>NZ_JAPEQG010000003.1 GCF_026339735.1 Streptomyces sp. NBC_01669 | reverse complement strand
TGCCGAGTAGCACGATGCGCGCACAGCCGGCTACTGCTGGGGTCACAGGAACCTCGTTCTTCCGCGAGGTTCTCGCCCTCAGGCTCCTTGGTGCCGCACACGCCGCCAGACGCTGGGTTTGGCGAGGGAGCAGGGCTGGTGCCCAGACATCGGGCGGTCAGCGCCTCAGGGTCGGCGTGGACACTACTTCGGGTGGCACCCGCGGGCTTGCTATCGCCGCCACGTTTCTTGGCTTCGCCGCTCCATGCCGAAGACCGCCCAGGGCCTACGTCAACGGTAGAAGGTCGGTCGGCTCCGTCGGCCTGACTACCCGACGTCACCGAGAGCGTCAGCAGCACGGCCTGGACATTTCGTCGGTGTATCCGCTTCCTTCCGCACCGTCTGAAACGGGGGTACTAGCGACCCGGGCCGCCACCGACCCTACGTAGGCCACCCACGATCATTCCGGCACCACGGCGTCTGCATTACACCCAGGGCCGGTAATGGCTTCGTTGGCCGACCATACCGAAGGGGGAAGACGATGACCGTCCGAAGGAACCTGGGCTGATGGACGATCACTTCGATGCCGACGCGTCCGCTGGCTCGTGCGGATAAGCGCTAAGCCCGCAGGTCTTTAGCGCCCACAGCATTAATCCAGAACGTCACTACGACCGGCGCAGCAGCGGGTTCGGCATCACAGCGAGGCTTCATCGGGACAGCGATGACGATCCTGAGGCCGCCATGACGGCCGTGACCGCCGCCTGTCAAAGCGCCACAGTTACCATCATCGATGAATCACGTTGCCAGGGCCGAGCAGGGATCGCCCATACGTAATACGCGGTCAGGGCCGCAGACTGCACATTCAGAGACAGGCCACGCTTCATCAGCACAACGCAGCATCTTCTTCACCAGAATGCCAGATGGTAGCCACCGATTGCTGGCTGGCCTGCTCACGGCAGACGACGAGACGATGCAGCGCAGCCAGACCGTGGAGACGACGTCTGGAGTGCGTACGAGCGCGCGATGAATACGAGTTCCACGCCCAGCACGCCGACTGACGTATCGCCTGCGGGTGACGACGATATCGACCGTTGAGAGTTCGGCGGAGGTGTTTAGTACATCGTTTGAGGAACCGCACGACCAAGTCAGTGATTGGTTTGTTGTTCAATCGAAGCGCGATTGTGCTTGCCGCGGCGGCATGAGCACGCCCAGCACCATCGACGCCTGGCACCATTCAGGGAGAATCATAGTGTCCTGCCGAATGACGCCGCATTACCTGAAGCCGACTCTACGGCGCGGTTGCTGCCGGTGTGCTGCTTAATGTTGAAATGGCCAGAGCCCAGGTATAGGCTCTACTGGTGAGACGGGAGGGCCCATATGGTGCCGGCCAATCATGCCCGCCGATGCAGGCGGCCGGCGCGAGGAGCGAGGCTGTGCTGGTGAATTATCGCCTTGCGGCGTACATAATCACGACGGCCAGTACGAATTGAGACCGGTGTTTGAGCGCCCGTCATGCCGGGAGCGTCGAGATTGCCCTGTAAAAGCCAGCATCTGAACGCTGGCATTGCCGGAGTTAACGCACAGTCGCGCAGACGCCGACCTGGATTACGCGCAGGAGCAGCGATCAGGCGACCAGGCCACGCCTGCACGTGCGCACCGGCCAGGGATGACTATTTTTCAGCGTTGAGCCGAGGACACCGCCGTATTTCGCGAACGGTCCAAATGGCCGCCGGCCTGACGAGGGTGCGTCAGTGGACACCGGAAAACGGTTTCGTAAGCCATGCGCGCCACTATCACCGGGGACGGTGATGGATGGGCCTGGCTTCGCTGGCTGGCTGCGGGAGGTCGCTACGGCGGTCGACGACCTGCTCGGTCTGTGCCAGAACTTTGTAGTGTACTGACCACGAAAGCCGTGCTACGCCCCCGAGGCATGATCAGGTCACCGCAGAGTCCGGCACATGTCGAAAGCCTGTCCAGCACATCGCGCAGTGAGGAGTCAAGACTGTTGCCTGTCGTCGACTTCACGATCGCCGCCTGTTGTGCCGTGCCATATTGATGTTCCTGTTGCACCGTACCGCAATATCTGCTGGAGTAGATCGATCATGTCCGCTGTTACCGAGCTGAAAATGGGTTTGCTGCGAGGACGTTGGGCCAGGGCTACCTGGCAATGACTCTGAACGCCGATAGGCGACTTTCACTACCGCATTTCAGTCGTCGCTGCGCTCCGGCGGTACCGGAGTCGGTTCGAAAGACGACCGGCTACAGATCTTTGTCGGTCGCCTGAGCCCCAGACACACGCCGACAGGCTCGCCAGTTTCGTACCAGCCCGCGGTGATCGCGGGACGAGTCCGCGGCCGGCCCAGCGACAGGTGCCGCGCGGCCGCCTGCGCCCGTACATGAGGGCCAGCCAGGTCGCGGGGCGAGGCGCGCACGTAACTGGAGAGCGTTGCCGACGTAGCCCATGCGAGGGTGATCACCACAACGGCCTGGAAATGCACCGAGGTACTGCCGGGGTGGTCGTGCGCACGGCGCGCCACGCGTCGGAGGCGACAACGCAGCGCCGGGTGGATCACCCAAAATTTGCCACGGAAAGCGTGATGGCCAGTTGTACGAGTACGCGTTCGGCCACCTGGAATTCGTCACCAGGCACAGTACACGCGGCGGCTTCGGGCATGTCCTGCATGTCGCGCGGCGACGTGGAATGGGGCGGTGCGCGCCTGAATACGCGGTTACCGACGATCAGGGCTGTTCACCACCACCGTGGGGTGCATGCGGACACTAAATGCGAGGCCAACCGGGCCCGGGCATTGCACCGGACAGGACGGCGTGCGGTGTCCGGCCTACCTCGAGTACATCACCGCCTGCGCGCCTGGTCATCGCACACCACGGCCGCATCAGCGAGGCCAGGCCTGCAGTTGCAACTCGTCTGGCTGGATACCAAGCGTGCGGGACAGCCCTGCGTCAGGTCTACCATGGATACCTCACCGCGGCAAAGGTAAGCCTGACCCTTCGGCCACTACCTGCATCGGGCCGACCAGCCTTCGCTCCCGATGACCCGCTCTCCATCTTCATTCGCCCGTCGTCATCACAACCTGCACGCATTACCTGGAGTACGCGGGATGGGTGAAGCGTACCGTGGACGTGTTGACTATCGGCGCCCACCGCCCGGCGATCACCACCCGGGCCAGATAGCCGGCCGCCGACATGATCCAGCACCGCCCTGGCCTGGCCTGCCGGCGCAGCCGTTCGCCCTACCTCCAACGCGTTATTCCACTTCATCGACAACCGCCCGGGGAGCTGGGTCGCGGTTCCGCACCGACGGCTCGGCATTCGGCTATCGCCACCTGCAGCCATCACGTGATCGAGGGCTCGCAGGTCGACGCCCAGCACCCATGACCAACGGCGGAACTGATGCTCGGCGAGGCGCATCACGTCCGCCGACGAAGGCGTCCGCAAGACAAGATCGTCACCGCGCTGCGCGCCGACGTCTTCGACGGATGCACCACCCGTCACCTTCGCCGATGCGTCGTCGTCGACCGCGTCTTCTCCACGACGAGCGAGGCGCCGGAAGATGTCGGCGAGCGTCAGCGATCATCAGGCCTAATAGACCGTCACTACCTGATGCTCAATTCGGCCTGTCGACACCGCTTCGACCACCACTGGCCAACAGTTCTACCTTCCCGCGACGTGATCGATCGCCGAAGAACTTCCTCGACTGAACGACCGTCACGCGAGGAATGCGTCTGCCAAATGACCAGACCAACGGCAATCCAACGAAGCTCGGTTCATCATCTAACACACTAGCCCGGCCTGCTCTAAGAAGCCGAGCTCAATCCCGCATGTCGCTGCACATACCACCGCCATCTCAGTTTGTTCCATGGCCGGGCACTACGTGAAGATCATCATGGCTGAGCGATGTCTCAGCTGGCCTGCTGAACTGGTTGCAGAATGGCACGTACCGGGCCTGTCGGTCTCGCGCAGATGCCGAATATAGCCTGCGAGTTCACACCGTCTGTTCCACGTCATCATCACTGACATCATACCGCCATGATTAAGGACACAGCGTTTTATCGCGTCACCACACCGACGACCACCGTACGCGGCGACAGGTCGTTGCTCGCAGTGCCTTATCAGGTTATCAGCAGCATCAATGGCGTCGCAGCCTTCGCCTGGTGTGACCAACGCGAAGACGCCCGCATCTGCGGCGATATCGTTCGGGTCACATGCACCAGCGGGACAGTATCGTCGATCTCGCTTGATCATCGTCGCGGGAGTCGATACGTCGGGGGTGAGTTGTTGCCTACCTGGCGTGCCGGTTGCGGCCCGAGTCATCGGCCTGCGCGACGCGATCGCCGTACGTGGTACCGGTTTCGCCCGGCGATAACGCCGTACTGGAATTGCCGCGCCTGCTCGCGCGCTTCACGGACATACGTCAAGGCTGTTCAGGTGCCGGCCGCCGTCGCTGAGCTGTCCCCAAGAGCGTCAGGTTGTCACCAGGTCATAGGTCGCGCAGTCCGCCTGTTGCGCGGCGACGTCTCGCTGTTCACCTGCCCCGTCTGGTCGTTCTTCACGCCGGAGGTTGTACTGATATCATCGCCCTTCAAATTTCAGACTGCGTGTCTTGGCGGCAGGAAAGGGCGGCTGCGCGCAATTCTTCAGGTCTTGTCCGGCGGCGGTCATCTGCGGCATCCTTCGTCAGGAACGGTCGCGGTCGGTGATCTTCGGTAACCGGCGGATCAGGGCCTGGTAGTTCTCCAGTTGACGGGCTGGATGGCGGCGATGTCGCATCGCGAAGCGCGAAGTCCACGACCGAGGCGGTCGACGCCTTTGTCACCTGTGCGGGTACCTTCAGCGGCAGAGCTGACCGATGCGTCAATGCGCGCACACCGCCCAACACATCGACGAAACCGGGCGTGGGACAGCATTTTCCTTTGAGACGGCGGCACAGGTGCAGATGACCCGGTCCACCCAAGGAATCACGTGCGGATATTGAAGGCCGGCGGCGCCTCCGAAAGGTTACAGGCAGGATGGAGCGACAGCCCGCCCGCCCAGCGGGCGTGCGCACGCACCGCTCCGCTCACGCCGCCTTCACCACCACGCCACAGGCACCGCACTTGCACCAGGGCGAACGCTGTTCGCCTTTCGAGCCTGGACCCGCCTGAACGTGAGGGAGTTTTCCAGATGGTGGGCTGCCAACAGTTGGCGACAAACGGATGCACCCACACTGAAATTTAATGAGCGACCCCACCTGCGGTCAGCTGGCCTTGCCGGAGGGCGTGCCGGAATTTCAGGGTGCGCAGCACTCCGTCAACTTCTTCTCTATTCAGTCCCACAGACACCAGCCAGACCAGGCTCCCGCGCCGGCCATCTCGAAGCGCAGCGCTATCAAGGTGAGCGCAGCGAACCGTTCAGGCGCAGCCTTCAGCAACCCGCGGGATACCCGCGCAGCGAAAGCGGTACACGCGCAGCGATGTGGGTACTGCCCGGCGACGTCCAAGGGGTACTAAGCTATCAGCGCGATGTGCAAGCGAACTGCCCCGCTGCGCGGGGCAGTTGCGCAACCCGCTCCGCGGGTTGCGAACCCCAGGGCTGCGCCCTGGGTTGAGGGGCGGTTCGCTGCGCTCACCGCGCCCCGGCAAGCCGGGGCCAACTCCCTCCGCTTCGCTTCGGGAGTTGAGGGGGCTTACCCGCGTTGCGGGCCGGTGGGCCCCGCTGCGCGGGGCCTGGTCTGGCTGAGTGTCAACTGCGGCTAATTGGGACTTGGCATAGAGAAGTTGACGGGTGCTTCGCACCCGTCTGAGGGCGTGTCCGCTGCGCTCCCCCACCCTGGTCCTTCCGGCTGCGCCTCCAGGGCCTGAAGCCCGCTACGCGGGCTCAGCTGACTACGAAGGGGTGGGGTCGCTCATTCGTGTCGGGCTTCAGTGTAGTGGGTGCATCTAGTTTGATGCACATGTACTGTTGGCGGAAACACGGGACACCCCACCATCTGGAAAACTCCCTCACGTTCGAGAGGAACGACCGCTGATGACCAGTCACGGCGAATCTACCGGAAAGGCTCAGGCGCTGAGCAGCGATTCCGTGCGGAAGGTGAAGCAGTACCAGACGGTGGGCAGCAACGCCCGGTTGAAGCTGTTCGCGCTCCTGGTCACCCAGGGCGCACCTGCGGCTGAGGCGGACGATCTGGTGGCGGCACTGGAGGCCTGGGCGGTCGCCGGGGCGCAGTGCGAGGTCGTGGAGCTGGACGGGATGGCGCCGGCCTCTCGGGGTGAAGCGTTCGAGGATGGCTGGGATGAGGGCGTGAGGGCCGTGAGCGAGGCCCTGGTGGGCATCGCGGACCGGGACTGGTCACGGCGTGGCGGCCGGTCGGCCGGGGCCGCTGAACTGGCCGTACATATCGCGGACGTGAGGCAGCGTGAGCGGGCGGACCTGGTGCGCCTGGAGACGTTCGTCCGGGAGACGGTGCTGCCGCGCATGTACCCGCACACCATGGCACGCCGCCGCGTCCTGGAGGCGCTGGGCGAGGCGGACCGGCTGTGCAACGCCCGCACCATCGAATACTCCACCGACGACGTCATCCTCTGCACCTGCGGGGTGGGCCACTACGACCCCGAGGGCTACGACCCGCTGGGCGAGAGGGGCTCGGAGGGCTGGCACAAATGCAACTCGCGTACCTGCATTGATGAACGGCCCTACAACTATCCGCACACGGCTGCCTGAAATTCCGCGAGAGCATCTGAAAAGGGGAGGTACTGGAATGTCTTTGATTCCGCTCAAGGAACACCAGGTGGACCAGAAGTCGAGTTTCCGTAAATGGGTCGGATTCCCTGCAAGATCATCTGTGCCGCCGGAGGGGGCGCGCGCCACGGGTGTGTCTGCGACCGGGTCCGGGAAAACGATCACGGCCGCCGCGAGCGCGCTGGAGTGCTTCCCGGACGGCCGGGTTCTGGTGATGGTGCCCACGCTGGACCTGATCGTGCAGAGTGCCCAGTCCTGGCGGCGGGTCGGGCACCGTGCGCCGATGGTCGCGGTCTGCTCGGTGGACAAGGACGAGGTCCTGGAGCAGCTCGGGGTCCGGGCCACCACCAACCCGATCCAGCTCGCCTTGTGGGCTGGATCCGGGCCCGTCGTGGTGTTCGCGACCTATGCCTCGCTGGTGGAGCGGGAGGACCCCGCCGATATCACCGGGCGGAGGAGGATCCCAGGGCCGCTGGAAGCCGCCCTGGCGGGCGGAGACCGGCTGTATGGGCAACGACTTGCCGGATTCGACCTGGCGGTCCTGGACGAGGGGCACATGACCGCCGGAGACATCGGACGGCCCTGGGCTGCGATCCATGACAACAGCCGGATCCCCATCGACTTCCGGCTCTACCTGACCGCCACCCCGCGGATCCTCGCCTCGCCCCGGCCGCAACGCGGGAGGGACGGCCAGGAACTGGTGATCGCTTCGATGGAGGAGGACTCGAACACCTACGGTCCCAGGATTTTCGATCTTGGGCTGGCGGAGGCGGTGGAGCGGTCGATCCTTGCGGGGTTCGAGATTGACGTGCTGGAGATCCGCGACCCGGACCCGATCCTGGGGCTGTCGGAGGACGCGCTGCGCGGCCGGCGCATGGCCCTGCTCCAGGCGGCGCTGCTGGAGCACACGGCGCAGATGAATCTGCACACCACCATGGTGTTCCACCAGCGGGTGGAGGAGGCGGCCGCGTTCGCCGAGCAGATGCCGCGCACGGCTGCCGAGCTGTACACCGCCGAGGCCTCCCGCGCGGCGCTGGCCGGTGCGGAGGAGCTGCCGGCGTCCTCGATCGACGCCGAGCTGTACGAGCTGGAAGAGGGCCGCCACGTACCCCCGGACCGGGTGTGGGCGGACTGGCTGTGCGGGGACCACCCCATCGCTCACCGGCGTGAGGTGATCCACCGGTTCGCCAACGGCGTCAACGCGCAGAGCCGGCGGGTGCACCGGGCGTTCCTGTCCTCGGTGCGGGCACTCGGGGTCGGGGTGGACATCACCGGACTGCGCGGGGTGGAGGCGGTGTGCATCGTCGGCTCGCGCAGCTCCCAGGTCGACGTCGTCCAGAACATCGGACGCGCCCTGCGCCCCAACCCCGACGGCACGACCAAGACCGCACGGATCATCATCCCCGTCTTCCTCCAGCCCGGCGAGGACCCCAAGGACATGGTCGCCTCCGCCAGCTACCAACCCCTGGTCGACATCCTCCAAGCCCTGCGCTCGCACTCCGAGCGCATGGTCGACCAGCTCGCCTCCCGCGCCCTGACCCGCGGCGAGGAACACCGCCGCATCCACGTCCACCCCGCCCCCGCGACTGGGTCGGAGAACGGGAACGACCAAGAGGCGAGCGACGAGGCGCAGCAGGAGGTCGACCGCGTCACCTCGGTCGTGGTCAACTTCGCCTCCCCCCGCGACGCCGCCGACATCGCCGCCCTAACCCGCTGCCGCGTCATCCGGCCCGAGTCCCTGGTCTGGCTGGAGGGCTACCAGGCCCTGATCCGCTGGCGCGCCGGACACGAGATCACCGGCCTGCACGCGGTGCCGTACGACACCGAGACCGCAGTTGGCGTGACGAAGGACTACCCCCTGGGCAGGTGGGTCCATCAGCAGCGCCGCGCCCACCGCGCAGGTGAGCTCGACCCCCACCGCACCACGCTGCTGAACGAGGCCGGAATGGTGTGGGAACCCGGGGACGAGGCCTGGGAGAACAAGCTCGCCGCGCTGCGCTCCTACCACCGCGCCACCGGACATCTCGCACCCCGCCAAGACGCAGTCTGGGGCGAGGGCGAGGCGATGGCGCCTATCGGGCAGCACCTGGCCAACCTCCGGCGGAAGGGGCAGAAGAACGGCCTGGGCAAGGACCCGGAGCGAGCAGCGGAGCGTGCCGCGCAGCTGACGGCGATCGACCCGGACTGGGACTGCCCCTGGCCGCTGGACTGGCAGCGGCACTACCGCGTCCTCGCCGACCTGGTCGACGCCGACGGCAGCCTGCCCGACATCCAGCCCGGCGTGCTCTTCGACGGGGACGACATCGGCAAGTGGCTCCAGCGGCAGAAGCAGCCCGGCACCTGGGCGCAGCTACTCCCCGAGCAGCAGGAGCGGCTAGCCAGGCTGGGCGTCAAGCCGCTTGAGGAGCCGTCTCCCGCTCCCGCGGCCAAGCGCGCGGCGAAGGGCCCGAGCAAGGCGCAGCAGGCATTCCAACGCGGCCTGGCGGCCCTCGCCCAGTGGGTCGAGAGGGAAGGCGCCAACCGACCGGTACCACGCAGCCACAGCGAAGAGATCGCGGTCGACGGCGAGACGGAGCCGGTGGTCGTGAAGCTCGGAGTCTGGGTCTCCAACACCAAGAGCCGGCGCGACAAACTCACCCCCGAGCAGCGGAACGCACTACGGGAACTGGGCATCGACTGGATCTGACGGCCGTTGGCGAAATCCCCCTTTGACGATGGTCCGAGGCTGGGTCAGGGGCGCGCAGGCGGGGTGGTGAGGTACGGGGCGAGTTGGGCTTCAAGGTCGGCAATGCGTTTGTCCATGAAGCGGTTGTTCTGGCGTGCGCTGGTCAGGCGCTCTTGAACCTGCTGGTTGTCCTGGGTGAGCTGTCGTATGTGGTGCTTCAGCGTGGTGTTCTCCGTGACGATGCGCTGAAGTGAGCCTTCGGGGAGATCGTGTTCGAGGTCGCGGATCTTGCCGAGGAGTTCTGCGATGCGGGTGCGCTGGGTGCGGATTTCGCGCTGGGCTTGGGCGAGTGCGTCTTCGGCGTTGAGTGCACGTTCCTTCCAGGCGGGCTGTACGCGGCTGCCGCTGTTGGAGACTCCGGGGTGGTGTCTGCTTGTGCCGGTGGCCTGCTCGATCAGGGCTCTGGCCTGCTGGTTTTGATAAAGGAAGGTACGTGAGACGCGGGCGGTACGGGCAACGGCTGCGACGGTGACAGGCCTATGGTCGCGCGCCATGGCCGCCAAGGCGGTCCGGAGGCGTTCGAGCATCTCCTGAGTGGTTTGGCGGCGGGCTCGGACGGCGGCGTCGGTGCGGGAAGTACTCATGGCTGCCCTGTGGCGTCGTCGGGGGTCTGTAGTGCTGTGAGGTCTCGGGCGCGGAAGGCGGTGCTCCAGGTGCGGTGGAAGTAGTCCTGGGGGCGCCGCAGGTCGAGGGTGAGGGCTTCGTCGAGGATGCCGAGAGCGGCCAGGGCCTGTTCGAGTCCTTTGATGGCCTTGGCGGTGGGTTCGAAGACGGTGTGGAGGTAGTCGGCGGTGGCGTCGTCGGGGGCGTTTTCCGCGATGGAGCGCCACTGTTCGGCTTTGCGTCGCCAGTAGAGGAGGTCTGCGCCGGAGAGGACGAAGTTGTCGCAGTTCTCGCAGTCGAGTTTCCAGGGGCAGGATCCGCCGTCGACGACGGGTTGGTAGGTGCAGAATCCCCCGTCGGCGGGGGTGCTGCGGCGGGAGAGGTCCAGGGCCAGTCCGAGGGCTGTCTCGCGGTCCATGGGCGTGGTGTCGCCGGAGAGGAGTTCGCCGGGGTTGGGGGCGCCGGGCCCGGCCACCCAGACGGTGTTCAGGACGTCTTCGAGGTCGCTGTTGGTGATCTTCACGTAGTGCTCGGCCATGCGTTCGGAGAGCTGGCCGAGGTAACGGCGGATGTGGGTGAGCGTGGCGCCGGCGCGCAGCAGGTTGGTGGCCAGGGTGTGGCGGGCCTGGTGGGCGACGTACGCGCCGCCGAGGTCGAGGCCGGCGATCCAGGTCCTGAAGCGCTGGTTGAAGTGTCCGTAGGAGATCGGCTGCCGGCCGTTGGGGTTGCGGATGCGGGAGGGGAACAGGGCCAGGCCAGGGCGTTCGGCGACTGATGGGGTGCGGCCGTAGCGCCTTTCGAAGAGCTGGAGTGTCATGGTGCGGCGGGCGTCGAGGCGGTGATAGATGGGCTCGGGGATGCGGATGCCCTCGTTGTAGTTGCCGACCTTGGTCTGGTCGTGCCACAGCATGGCCAGGCCGCGGTAGCGGCCGATGCAGTCCAGGCGCAGTCCCACGACCTCGCTGCAGCGGCGCCCGGTGGCGACGATGGTCTCCCAGATGTCCCGCAGTCCGCGGTCGTTGAGGTCGAGTTCCTCCAGGCGGCGCAGGTTGGTCTCGTCGGTCAGCGCGCGGGCGACGTCGTCGCTGAAGGGGTTGCGGGAGCGCTGTTTGAGGCCGGTCCCCCCGAAGGGGATGGCGGTCAGGAAGCCGGTGTCGATGCCGAGGCGCTCGGCGTGGCCGGCGGTGATGGCGCTGTAGAGCAGCTTGCGAGCCCCGTTGAAGACGAATTGGCAGCTCAGGTCGGTGACGGTGGGAGACCGTCCGTCGACCAGGACCATGCCCAGGGACGGCAGGCCATGGCGGGCGCGGTGGCGCTGGTCGGCGACGAACCGCTCGGCGTGTTCACGGCGCAGCACGGTGGGGTCGTGGCCTGCGTCAGGGGCGTCGGCTTGGAGGAAGACGCCCAGTTCGACGGCGGCGCGGCGCATCTGGTCGAAGGGTCCTCGGGTGCGGGGGCACTGTGGGGAACGGAGCCACTCGGCGAGGTGGTCCCAGAGCAGGTCGCGCAGCCACCGCTGGGGGACGGTGGTGATGTCGTAGTGGCTCTGGGCGTTCTTGAAACGTCGTCCGAAGTGATCGGTCTCCAGGAAGCCGGCGTCCTTGGTGTCGGAGGGGCTGTAGTAGACGCAGCGCAGACCGTTGACGATCTCCCAGATGATCTTGCGGACTTCGGAGTCCATCTGTTTGCGCGTCAGGTCTTTGTAGCCTTCGTCGTGCAGGTCCATCAGGGACGTGATGCCGCCTCGCCAGCAGTATCTGACGAGATTCCTGATGCCGTTGGTGGTCCACTCGGAGTGCTGTGCGGACTGGGCGTGGGCGTGCAGGCCCCACTGGATCTCGGCCCGCAGCAGCGGAGGAAGGCAGTGGAGGTTGACCAGTCCTGGCTGCGTGACCGGCTCCGCAGTGGCACACCAGGTGCGGAATGCCTTCTCGTCGCCATAGGTCACCGGGAGCGGCCGGCCGTCCCTGAGGGGGCCGCGGGAGTTGCGCGACCGGGCCGCTCCCGGGCGGTTGTCGATCTTGTACCGGTTCAGGTGCTGCAGACACAGCCCCAGGGAGGTGCAGGCCAGGAACGGGCACCGCGCCCGGCACAGGCCAAAGCCGGGAAGCGGGTGCTGTGTACGGGCCCAGGACTCGAACCAGTCTTGGTCCATGTCGGCGGCCTCGCCGTACTGCCACCTGGTCTGGTGCTGCTGGCACAGCCGGGTGGTGGGACTGATCGCCGGGCGGTCGGGACAGATCAGGCACCGGCCGTAGTCCACTCCCCGCGCGGCGGGCAGAGCGGTGGCCGCGTCCATGAAGGCGCGCTTGCTCTCGCCCGTCCGCTCGGCCTGCTCCCACTCCAGGTTGTGCGTGTTGCACAGGTTGTGACTGACCCGGCGGATGCGCAGGCAGCCGTCAACGGCACACTGCCAGGCGTAGACCGGATGCTGAGGCGGAATGAAGATCAGGGCGTCGCGGAAGAGCGGGTCGAATGCGGGAGCAGCGATGAGAGCTGTGAGCAGTTCGAGCCGGTCACGGCCGATGCGGGTGGTGTCCGTGCGGCCGGGCAGCAGAGTCAGAGGAATCACGGCCGTGTCCCCCACACCTGCTGAAGCGCCGCGGTGAAGACCGGGTCATGGACGTCCACGTGGCCGTAGACCTGCTCAACGGTCGACGCCGAGGCCCAGCCGCCGGCATCCCGCGCGATCACCGCGTTGCCCCGTGCGGCGTCCAGCACCGCAGTGGCGAAGCTGTGCCGGAAAGCGTGCGGGACCACCCGGCCGATCTCCAGACGGGCTGCGGCCCGGCGCAGCATGCCGCGGGCCGCGGCCGTGGTCCATGGTTGGCCCCGGATGGGGCCGTGCAGGCTGACCAGGAGCATGCCGTGAGCGGTCTGGGCGGGGTACTGGGTGGTGATGTACTCGAAGTAGGTGTGAATCATCGCCGGACTCACCCGGCGCACCGTCCCGCCGCACACAGTGCCGTCCTGCGACGTCCAGGGTGCCTTGGTCTTGACCCGGGCCCGGTTGGCGTTGTCCTCACGGTGACAGATGTGCACATGCGGCCCCCGGCACTGACCACACGCGGCCTGCTCCCGCAGGTGCAGGTCGACCAGACGCAGCCCGCACAACTCACCGATCCGGAAACCGCCGTCGGCCAGCCACGTGACCACCATCCGGTCCCGCGCGCACGACACCGCCCCCGACAACGCCTCCCGGGCGCCTTCCGGCAGCATCTTCGGATGCCGGCGCATCCGCTCCGCCGGAGCCAGGGGGTTCGCGGGCATGCTGTGCAGGACATGCCCGAGCATCGACCGCCGCCGGTCCGCCCGCGTGGGCAGCCGTGTTGCGCGAAGTGCCTCGGCCAGTGACGGGTTCACGCCGTGGGTTCCCAGGTGAAGGTAGAAGCCCTTCAGGCAGGCCGCCGCAGTCTTCAACGCGCTGTGCCCGTACGGGCGTTTCCCCTCCCGCCACGGCAATCCGAACGGCCCCGGATAATCCGCCCCCAAAGCCGCCATGTAGTGCCGCAGATCCTCGAGCGACACTGCTCCTACGTCCAGGCCCGCGAACCGCAGCCACCGCAGATGATCCACCAGCACATACGCGTACGTACGGTCCGTACCCGCCCCGCAGGCACGCAGGAACCCGTCCGCCTCCCCCACCACCGAACAGTCCGTGTCCACAACCGTGTAGCAGACCCGCCCGCCGGCACGAACGATCTCCTGCACCCGCACCTGACCCACCACCAGCCGACCACCCACCCGCGTGCCCCCTCCGAGATCACCGGGCCGTCCCTGGCCGGACGGCACCTGCTATCCCAGTCCACAAGCCCCGCCCGCGACCCCGCAGCACTCCACGCGAACGTCACACACACTCCGGTGACGGTTGGTAAAGTCCGTCACCCTCACACGCCAGAACGCTGGAGGGGCAACTTCGCTGCCGACGTCAGCGAGGACAGGCGTGATCCTCCGCCCGGTGCCCCATCCACACCGCCACGTCGCATACCCGCAGCGCACTCACCGTCTCCGGCACCCCCGCGACCTGGCGCAACTCGAGCAACTGGCGGTGCAGGGCGCGGTCGTCCGCGCGGAGCGCGGCATGCAGCGCAAGCCAGAACGAGGGGCGCGGGCGGCCCAGAGCGCAGCGCACCACCTTGTCGTAGACCGGCAGCAGCCGCGGACGCTTCCTGGCCAGGAGCTTCCCCGCGATCACCCACCCGACATCGGGCTGGTCACGAAGGAGATGCCAGGCCTGGTCCGCCGGCGAGCCGTCGGCCAGGACCGATACATCGGCATCAGTCATGTCGATGTCCCTGGGAATGGCCTGCAGCAGACCAGACAGCCGCGCGCCGAGGCGGCCCTCCAGAATGTCCAGCGCGACAGGCGCCGGAACGGTGACCGACAAGGTCTGCACCGCGATCAGGTCCTCCGCCGTGATCCGGTCAGCAACCTCCGGCCGGTCTCCCCCACCCGCCAAATGCTCGAACCGACTCCCGGTGAACGGCACCCCGCCGGGCGGCAGACCGATCCCGAAGTAGCGCCGCACATCCACGACGGCCTGAGGGTCGGTAATGAAGGCACGCAACTGTGCCGCGAACGGCTGCGGAAGGCCAGCCAAGGACATCGGTGCTCCGTTCTGACGGGGCTGGGCAGGCGGGGAACTGCTCGTCGCCGTTCTATCGAAGTGCCATCCACGCCAGCTCCCAGAGCAGATCATCGACGGCGGCCGGGAAGGTCAGGGATCGCGGCGGACGGGGACTGTACCGCGTGAAGCAGAGTCGAGTACCAGGGCCAGATGGCTATCGCCCTGGCCCAACACTTCCATGCCATGGTCGATGCAGCGTTCGTTAGGCACGTCGATCACTGCTGCCATCTTGCCGGTGAGAGAGGAGGTATACAGCAGGCCCGACACTGGCGCCTCGGGGCGGAAGACATGCAGCAGGTACTCGGTAACCACCTGCGTGGGGACGTAGTCGATCTGCTCGTAAGTGGAACGCGCCGGTGCAGTCAGCTGTGCGGCGAAGTCTCTTAGGAACATCAGCGGGCGGCGGTCCTTGGCACGGCCGCGGTCGAACAGGGACGGCACGGGCGGCAGATCGGTGAAGTCGACGACGCTGCAGGGAGAGGACGTCTCGAAGGCCGCAGCAGTCGCCCAAGGCTCCTCACTGCGCAGTGAGGTCTCTTGGACAGCGGTTTCGGCGTCGATTGCACCGTAGAACATGGGGATGCCAGCAGGGCTCATGCGGTTGGCCTGTCGGGCGTACTGCCGTGGGGCTGTGCCCAGGCGTCGCGCGTTCCAATCGACCTGCGGCTCCTCGTGGGTCAGTGCGCGCCACAAAGGGGTACCAGCGGGCAGTTCCTTAACGAGACCGAGTCTGTCGACGAGGTCGCCGACGTGGTCGAGGATGCGGCTGGCCGACACCTCGCCGTGCCCCAGGTACTCCTCTTCCATCTCCCGCAGCCAGAAGACGTAGCGGGTGCGGTACTGCACTTGCTCGCAAAACCGGGCCCATCCATCACGAAGGGCCTCGTCACGGCGTGGGGCGATGAAATCGGCAGGCACCCACGGTTTGTCGATGATGGCGCCGCATACGGCATCGAAGAGGCCCTCCCCCACGAGGACGTCTGAGCCGCCGCATTCCTCCACTACCTCCCACGTATCCAGGATGGTCCACTGGTAGCCGCCTTCTCTGCCGTCGTAGGACACACCCTCGTCGTCAGCGGAGCCGTACTCGTTGTACACGGCCGCGACGAACGTCTCGAGCAGGACATCGAGCTCTGCAGCCGGGGACCGTTCGCAAAAGCTGCAGACGGTGTCTGCATCCTCGGCGGCGCTCAGCACCGCTACGAGCACGTCGTCATCCACACAGCCGGTGCACACGTGCTGGTCCGTGAAGTACCAGCCCTGGTCGTCCTGGTCTTCAATCATGCGTTTGTAAAGGCCCATAGATGTTCGCTTGCTCTCCTGTGCGCGTGGCTGACGTGAGTGGTCAGGGGTCGGTGCCGGACACAGACACAGGATCCGTGTCCACCCCGAGGTCGAGCCGCATCTGCTGCCGCATCTCGGCCAGGAGCGCCCACGACTGTGCGATGCCCTCTTCGAATGTGCTCAGGTCCTCTTGGCTGCAAGGGGTGTCTGCGGCGATCTGCTTCAGCCGTCCGTAACCAGCGTTCAGATGCCTGCTGGCAGCACCGGACACCGCCATTACCCGCAGGGGCACAATCATCTGTGCCTCGGCGTAGCTTTCCCGAAGCGCCGTACGGCGGGCCTCAAGCTGTTCGAGCACGACCTCGACGCCGGTCTCAATACGCAGCGCGTGCATGAAGTCGACCTGCGCCGTCAGGTACTGACGGGCCGTCGTGTTGAGCGTGATGTAACACGCCCTGCGCAAGGCAATGGATTCCTCAGCACGGTTTCGGGCCCGCTCCGCCTCAAGGAGAGCCTCTGCATGATCGCGCTCCTCACGCCGCTGCTCCGCAGCCGCCTGCATCTCCATCCGCTTGGTGCGGTCCGCCCGGCTCTGCGTCAACAGCGAGGCACCCAGGGTGCCAACCACACCAACCACGGCCACCACCAAAGCCGTCCATCCCGCCCCCACAATCCCTCCATCCCCTAGCGTCCATGGCGATTATCGGCTTGGGACCAGTTCTCCTCGTCATTGCCAGCCTGGATGCACCGGAAAGTCAAGCGATGACACCAAACGACCCATTTCCGGCAATCGCTTCAGCGCACCGGCGACTTAGCCTCACTTCCGCCGGCCGGGCTCCGTAAGTCAACTTACGGAGCCCGGGCAACTCAGGTGAGGTGCGGCGTCGATTGACAGTTCGAGTAGGGGCCTCATTCGCGTCCGCCAGGCCGCGCAAGTTCTCCTATCGTCGTCTCCAAGGCGTCCAGAGCTGGTGCTAGGTACGAGTACTCCGTGCCATACGCAACCAAGCTGTCTGCCGCTTCGGTGAATGCTCGTAGATCAGTATCCGCGGCAGATAGAAGTGCGGTTCCCTCCGGCGAGGTGAGCCGGATATAAACGTGCCCTTCGCTTCCTGCTCCAGTACCAGGCCACACGATGACGTCACCAAGTCCGCTGCTGCGTTCCAGACCGTTTCTCAGCAGGTCACGAGCGAAAGTCCACACCGTCTCGTCTCTGGTGTCTGCCCGGAAGCGCACTTCAACGGCGTAGGGATCAGATACGCGGTACGTCAGTCGGGTATGCAAGCTTGACGTCAGTGCCAGTGACTCATGTTCATCGCTGTGAAAGGACATAGGCAGCTCGGCATGCAGTACACGCACTCCATGGACGGTCGTCTCCCACAGTCTTGCTCTGCCAGCCTGCGCTCGTCGCCTCAGGTCTCGTCTCGTTCTGCCATTCTCTTCGAACGGATGACAGAGGCGAGGTGCACTGGCCGCATTCGGCAGTAGCAATCCGCTGTTGACTGCCGTGTATGCGAAGTCCGCGAAGCGTGCAATGTGCAGTGAGGAATGCTGCGTTGTGCTGATGAGAAGCCCCGTGGGCACAGCGCGGAACACTGTCTCGGCCGGTTGCACTGATGGCTGAATGAGCTGCCGCAGGTCTTGCGGCCGCTGCCTGTGCTGCCCTGGTCCTGCCCAGCCTGAAGCGTGAAGCTTGGGCGCTGTGTGCGTGCCGGTGTAGGGCGAGAGCAGATGCGGTCCCTGCTCATATCCGGCCCTGGCGAAAGCAGCCAGTCTCAGTTCATCGATGATGAGGTGACATGTGGGTGTCAGCCACTGGGGCAGCCGTGGCGTCTGCCAGCGCCCGGGCATGGCCAGCAGGCCGCTGCCAGGTGCGTAGACGCGTGGCGGGCATACCCGGGCGGTCCTCTCGCGCGGCGGGCGTGGCAGCAGCCACACAGCGGCTCGCGTCATGCTCCCTGTCGGCGGCTCACTCCAGGATCGTTGTGCATGCAGCTCGCGTCTGTTGTCCCGACCGATCCCGAAGCCCTCGCTGTGATGCCAGACCCAGAGGGCAGCGAAGATCACACTCTTGCCCGCGCCGGTTGTCATGGAGATGACGTTCTGGCGTTCCGGGTGCGGGGGCAGGCCAGGAGCTGGGGGTTCATCTTGCGGTGTCTGCGCGCTGTGGGCGCGCGCTTCGGGGCAGGTGCCGGGACGTAGTTCGCCGAACTGCCGCGGGCAGGACGTGTCGTCGGGCAGTGCTGCGTCCTCGCGCGAGCTGTGCCGCCGGCGGGCGGCCTGTGCCATGCGGCGTCGGGCGGTGGCTGGGATGGCGCCGGTCTCCGCCACAACGTGGGGGGCTCCCAGGCTGGACGCGTCGAGCAGCGCGTCGAATTCGTCGTCCATCGCAGCGAGGTGGTCCATGGGTTCGTCCTTCCGGACGGTCATCGTGCTCCCCCTTCCCCAAGGTCGGCCTTCTCGGCCAGGTCGGTGAGGATGCGGGCGCGGAGCCGGCCGATACGGCCTTCCAGCGCCTTTTCCGTCAGTCCTACCTCTGCGGCGGCCTGCTGCTGGGTGTAGCCCAGCGCGCGCAGGGCGAGTCCTCTGCGGACCTTGGTATCGGTGATGTGCGGGAGGATGCGCTTGATTTCGTCGTGGGTGGCTGCAGCGTAGAAGGGGTCGGTGGCGCGCTGGTCGGGAATGTCCCGGTCGCTGGACGCACCGTCCGGGTCGCTGGGGGGCAGGTCCAGCTCAGCCTGCCCCATCTGCACGCTGCGGAACCAGCGGATATAGACGGTGCGGAAGGAGCGGATGGACGCACCGACGAAGTAGGTGGTCAGGCTGGCGCCGCCGTTCGGGTTCCACTTTCCGCGGATGAGGCCGTGCTCAAGGAAGAGGTCCAGGCCGGCGACGACGGTCTCGGTGGCGACCTCTGAGCGGGCGTCGGGGTCCCAGTCGGGCGTGGTCATGTTGGCGGGCACAGGCCGACCGGCCCGGCGGGTGTGCGCGAAGATCTCGCCGGTACCCGTCCACTTGTTGATGGTGAGCCACCCGTACTCCATCAGCCGGGTGGTCGTCTTCTCATAGCGCGGGCCCTGGAAGTTGTCGGCGCGCAGGATGTCGACCATGCGGGCCTCGGCGGCACGGCGCGTGGAGCGGCTGGCTTCGTCCGAAGCGGTGCCGGCGAGCGTGTGCTCCAGGCTCAACAAGCCCGCGGAACTGAGCTCCTCAAGCTCTTGGTCCTCCTGCAGGAGGCCATGAGGGGCACGCCCCTGGCACATCTCATCCGGCACACTCGCTCCCTTGCGCTCTGCCGCCCCCGTGGGCCCCGATTCCAGCCTGTCGCGGATGTCATAGGCACCAGCCACCCCTCTCCCCTCGCCAAACCCGAAGGAAAATTATGTGACTCACGTCACGGTGCGCAGGGCGAGGGGAGAAGCGTGGCCAGGGGCTAGAGCATTCACGACTAGGCCCTCGCAAAGGGGCGAAACCTCTTGGAATGAAACGGAGTTCACAGTGACCCCGAACACCCAGCAGCCCAGCAGCCAGCCGCTGCTCGGCCTGCGCAGCACCATCGTGCTGCTGCTCGGCGTCCTCACCGGCATCGGTGCGGGCGTGCTGACCTACCTCAACCAGCGCTCGCTGCCCGCCGCCGCCCTTGCCGCCGGCGCCGGTTTCGGCGCGGGCGTGCTGTTCTTCCACACCATCATCAGCTGACCCCAGCCCTGCCTCGACCGGGGGTTTGGGGGCGGCAGCCGCCTGTGCGGCTGCCGCCCCCAAACCCCCCGTCTTCCTGTCCAGTGGGTCGCCTGCAGCGGGGATTTCGGCGGTACCGCTGACAAAGATGACCAAGGCGACAACACTCTGTGCATAACGGATCGTCAGAGGTGGACCGGGGGGTGCCGCTGTGCGGGTCACAACTGTGGGCGCGGGGGACGGGGCCCTGCTGACGGCAGTCATCAGCTTAGGTAACCGCAACCGCAAGACGCTGGGCTTCCTGCCGCGTGCGGCCTTCCACCAGGCCGCCGAGACCGGCACGCTCCTCGCCGCGACCGAGGGCACCCGGTTGGTCGGCTACGCCCTGTACGGGCTACCCGCCGACCGGGTCCGCCTGGCACACCTGTGCGTCGAGAACGAATACCGCGGCCAGGGAGTGAACCAGCTGCTGGTGAACGCCATCTCCAGCCGGCATGCCGACCGGCTCGGCATCCTGCTCAAGTGCCGCAAGGACTACGGCCTGGAGAAGATGTGGACCCGGCTGGGCTTCGAGCCGCGCACGGAAGTAGACGGCCGCGGCGGAACGCGCGAACCGCTCGTGGTGTGGTGGCGCAGCCACGGCCACCCCGACCTGTTCACCGATCTGGAACCCACCGCCCTGGTCACCGCAGCCATGGACTGCAACGTCTTCGCCGACCTCCACAGCTCCTACCAGCGCACTGGTTCGGACGAAACAAAAGCGTTGTCCGCGGAATGGCTGACCGGCCTGCTGGAGCTGGTCGTCCTGCCCCAGCTGGTCGATGAGATCCACGCCATCGACCATGCCGCCGAGCGCAGGACCCAGCTCAATGCTCTGTCCCTGTACTGGCGGCCCGTACTCGAAGAGGCCAATCACGACCAGTGGGTGCGGGCCCTGATCGAGGCGGCCTGGGAGGATTTGGGCCTGCACCTGCCACGCGCCGACAACGACCTCGGCGACCTTGCATACGTCGTGCAGGCTCGCGCGGCAGGCGTTCGACACCTGGTAACCCGCGATGCTGGGCTGCTGGAACTGAGCCCCGTCACCGAGAAGATTTGCGGTGTGCGCATCCTGCGGCCTGCCGACAGCGTGGTGGCCATCGACGAACTGAGGCGGGCACAGGTGTATCAGCCAGGCAGCGTTCTCGGCACCTCCCTGACCACCACCGCCGTCCCCGCCGGGCAAGAACAGGAACAGCTGGTGTTCCTCAACAAGCCCGGCGGCGAGAAGCAGAACGCGTTCAAAGCGCGACTGCGGGACTTCGCGGCCCGGCCAGACCAGTGGAACCGGCAGCAGATCGTCGACGGGAACGGCCGGCTGCTGGCCACCTACTGCCACGGCATCCACGGCGACGAACTGCACGTGCCGCTGCTGCGCGTGGACGAACAGCATCCTCTGGGCGCAACCCTCGCACGGCAGCTGCTGTTCCTGCTGCGCCAGCGCTGCCGCACCGCAGGTGTGGAGATACTCCGGCTGACCGACCCCCACCCACAGCGCACCCTTCGCGCAGCGGCGCAGGAAGACGCCTTCCAACAGACCGGTACCGGACTCACCGCCCTGGTACTCGACCGGATCGCCGATACCGCCGCGATCGACGCCCATGCCGCCGCACTCGCTCCACGTCTCGGTCTTGATCTGCCACGCCTGCAGGCGCCCCTGCCCGCGGCGGCAGCCTCGGCAATCGAGCACGCCTGGTGGCCAGTAAAGATCGCCGACGCGGAGCTGCCCACCTTCCTCGTCCCCATCCGCCCCAAATGGGCTTATGAGTTGTTCGGGATTCCCGCGGGCATTCTGTCCCGCGACGACCGGTTGGGACTCAGCCGCGAACACGTCTACTACCGTTCCCCGCGCTCCCGGGGCGAGACAGCGCCCGCCCGCATCCTCTGGTACGCCAGCACCGACAAGACGCACAGCCTGTCCGCCGTGATCGGCTGCTCCCGGCTGGATCAGTGCGTGAGCGACAGCGGCAATCAGCTGTACCGGCAGTTCAAACACCTCGGCGTATACCGGCGCAGCGACATCATGGAATCCTGCGACGCGCACGGGCAGGCAATGGCACTGCGGTTCTCCGACACCAGCCTCTTCCCATATGCCGTTACCTACAAGCGACTTGTGCAGCTCGGCGCTCGTTACGGACAGCGCATCAACGTACAGTCGGTCCTCAAGATCTCGCCCGACCTGTTCCACTCCCTGTACGAGGAAGGCCACCAGCCGCGGTGAACGCCCCCCAACGAGCCCTGCTGCTCTCGCTCCACCCGCGGTTCGCCACGGCCATCCTCAACGGTGAGAAGACAGTCGAACTGCGGCGGCAGCGTGTCGCCGTCCCGCCCGGAACCCCCGTGATCATCTACGCCACCTCCCCCGTCATGGCCCTGACGGGAACGGCCCGCCTCACCGGCGTGGATACCGCCACACCCGCCCAGGTATGGCGACGGCACCGCGCAGCCTGTGGCATCAGCCGCGCCGAGTACACCGCCTACATGGACGGCGCCGTCCAGGCCTCCGCCCTCCTCCTAGACACCCCCCGCCCACTGGGGACCAAAGTGCCCCTCGCCCATCTGCGCCGCTCCGGCGCCTTCCACCCCCCACAGAGCTACCGCTATCTCACCCCCGAGGCCCTGCGCAGCCTCGTGGACGGGCACGAGACCGCCAACGAACTCCTCGACCGTCTCGCCGTGCCGCAGACGCCCAGCGATGCTGGTCTCACTGCTCTTCCACGCTCCCCCTGGACGGCCCGCCCTTCGCGTGCGTCCGACGGCATGCGATCCGCCACCGTCCTTCTCACCGCCGCACCTTCACACTGAGGGCCCTTACGGAACAGCGGGCTCACCGCCTTACACAGGTACGGCATGAGAGTCAGGGCGAATAGGCGTCCCCACGTCCCCAACCTCGTGAACATGTACGGCACGTGAAATGCCAGCTCAACAACACTTCTCACACGACCTCGCTCAGTAAAACGGACGAAGCCCACGGCACCGCTGGTGATCTTGGGCGGCCGTGGGCGGCGATCCATGACAATCAGCGGATCCCGGCGGACTTCCGGCTGTACCTGACCGCGACCCCGCGCATCCTGGCCTCTCCGCGGCCGCAGAAGGGCGCGGACGGCCAGGAGCTGGAGCTCGCGTCGATGGGCCAGGACTCCGAGACCTACGGCAAGTGGCTGGCCGAACTCGGGCTGAGCGAAGCGATCGAAAAATCGATCTTGGCGGGCTTCGAGATCGACGTGCTGGAGATCCGCGACCCCTCGCCCGTCCTCGGGCTGTCGGAGGAGGCGCTGCGGGGCCGCCGCCTTGCCCTCCTGCAGACCGCGCTCTTGGAGCACGCCGCCGCGCACAACCTGCGCACCGTGATGACGTTCCACCAGAAGGTGGAGGAAGCCGCCGCGTTCGCGGAGAAGCTGCCGGAGACGGCCGCGGAGCTGTACGTCACCGAGGCGTCCGACGAGGATCTGGCGCAGGCGGACCGGCTGCCGAAGTCGTCGATCGACGCGGAGTTCTACGAGCTGGAGGCCGGCCGCCACGTCCCGCCGGACCGGGTGTGGTCGGCGTGGCTGTGCGGCGACCACCTCGTCAGCGAGCGGCGGGAGGTTCTGCGGCAGTTCGCCAACGGCATCGACGCCAACAGCCGACGCGTACACCGGGCCTTCCTCGCGAGCGTTCGCGTACTCGGGGAAGGCATCGACATCACCGGCGAACGGGGCGTGGAGGCCGTCTGCTTCGCCGACACCCGCGGCTCCCAGGTCGAGATCGTCCAGAACATCGGCCGGGCCCTGCGGCTCAACCGCGACGGCTCCACCAAGGTCGCCAGGATCATCGTGCCGGTCTTCCTGGAGCCCGGCGAGGACCCGACCGACATGGTCGCCTCCGCCAGCTTCCGCCCCCTTGTAGCGGTCCTCCAAGGACTTCGCAGTCATGATGAACGCCTGGTCGAGCAGCTCGCCTCCCGCGCCCTCACCAGCGGGCAGCGCAAGGTCCACGTCCGGCGCGACGAGGAAGGGCGGATCGTCGGGACCGGCGGCGAAGGCGACGGCGAGGACCAGGAGCAGGACGACACGCAGGCCGCCGCCGAAGCGGCGCTGCTCCACTTCTCCTCTCCGAGGGACGCGGCGACCATCGCGGCCTTCCTGCGCACCCGGGTCTACCGGCCCGAGTCGCTGGTGTGGCTGGAGGGCTACCAGGCCCTGCTCCGGTGGCGGGCAGAGAACGAGATCACCGGCCTCTACGCCGTGCCCTACGACGTAGAGGCCGAAGTAGGGGTGACGAAGGATTTTCCGCTTGGGCGATGGGTGCACCAGCAGCGAAAGGCCCTGCGGGCCGGGGAGCTGGAGGAACGGCGCAAGACCCTGCTGGACGCGCCCGAGGCCGGGATGGTCTGGGAGCCGGGCGAAGAGGCATGGGAGAACAAGCTCGCCGCGCTCCGGTCCTACCGGCGGGCCACGGGGCACCTCGCGCCGCGTCAGGACGCGGTGTGGGGCGAGGGCGAGGCGATGGTGCCGGTCGGGCAGCACATGGCCAACCTGCGCCGGAAGGGCGGCCTGGGCAAGGACGCGGAGCGGGCGGCGGAGCGCGCGAAGCAGCTGGCCGCGGTCGATGAAGACTGGAACTGCCCGTGGCCGCTGGACTGGCAGCGGCACTACCGCGTCCTCGCGGACCTGGTCGACGCCGACGGCGTCCTGCCGGCCATCGAACCCGGGGTGCTGTTCGACGGTGACGACCTGGGCAAGTGGCTTCAGCGGCAGAAGCAGCCGGGTACCTGGGCGCATCTCTCCCCGGAGCAGCAGGAGCGGCTGTCGAAGCTGGGCGTGCAGCCCGCTGAGGCGCCGTCTTCGGACCCGGCGGCTGGGCGTGCGGCGAAGGCTTCGGGCAAGGCACAGCAGGCGTTCCAGCGCGGTCTGGCGGCCCTCGCGCAGTGGGTGGAGCGGGAGGGGCAGCGGCCGGTGCCGCGCGGCCACGGTGAGGAGATCGTCGTCGACGGCGAGACGGAGCCGGTGGTCGTCAAGCTGGGCGTATGGGTCTCGAACACCAAATCGAGGCGGGACAAGCTTGCCCAGGAGCAGCGGGACGCACTGCGGGAGCTGGGCGTGGACTGGGCATGAGTTCCGGCGGAGGGTTGCCTGCCGTGTGCCGGGGGGCAGCCCTCTACGGCGTGGGGTGATCCAGAGACCGCTAAGGCACCATGCCTGGGTGGACATAGACATTGCGAGGAGCAGCTCAAGCAGTTCGCCGGGCTCGGACCGTCACATTGGCTTGGTGAGGTTCGGGCTGGGCCGGTAGTGGGCGACTCCTGCATAGGACATCCCCAGTGAGGTGGTGAGGATCTTGGCGTCGAGTTCATCGGCGAGGGTGAGCAGGCGAGTAGAGCGCAGGATGCGGGGCCGGAGGCCGGTAGGGGCGAGGGTGTCGCGGATGTGAGCGGCGCCGGCGGGGCCGTGGTGGGTGCGGGTGAGCCGGGTGACGAGCAGGTGGGGGTTGTCCGAGCCGAGTTGGTGTCGGTGTTCTTGGCAGCGTTGGAGTGCGGTCCAGGTCGCGTCGTCGAGCGGGATGGCCAGGGATCTGCCGGGGAAGTGGACGCTGTGGTGATGGGGGTTGATCCCGGTGTCAGTGAACCGGCGCAGCTCGGTGATGGTTGCTGCGTGGAGCAGGGCGGCGAGGCCGATGAATGCCTCGTGCGGGTGGATGTCGTGGTGGGTGGTCCACCGCTGGTACAGGGTGCGCTGTTGGGTCAGAGTGAGGGTGGGGCCGTGAAACCCCCTGTGCTGTACGGCGGTTATGGGGTCGGTCGGGTTGTGGAGGATGACTTTGGCGTGGTGGGCGTACGCGAAGAACTGACGCAGTCCAGCAAGTCGGGATGCGCGGAGGGCCGGGTTGAGGGCCAGGAAGGATTCCAGGTGGGCGGTGGTGACACTGGCCCAGTTCGTGTGGCCCTCGGTGTGGAGGTGGAGGGCCAGGTCGCGGACGGCTGCGAGTCGGATCTCGATGGTTTTCAGCTGGTTGGGCCGTAGCCCCAGGTGTTCGGCTTGCTCGCGCTGGAGCAGGAGGAAGGCGGCGAACTTCTCGGTCTGGGAGCGCAGAGGGGCGGGTGTGGACTCGATGCGGCGGGATCGGCGCGTTGTTGCTCGTCTGTCGGCGAGGCGTGGGGGCGGGTCGAGGTGGCCGTGGGTGCGGAAGAAGTCGGTGAGCGCTCCGACGAGTTCGGGGGCATCGCTTTTGGCGCGGGCGAGGAGGCTGCGGGGGTCGCAGGACTCGGCGTGGAGGAGCAGGCGCGCGGTGGTGGCGATGAGGTCGGCCGCGTAGATCGGGTGTCGGTGCGCTGCGAGGTGTGCGGCGAGGCCGCTCCACCAGGAGGGCGGGGCAGGCATGCGCTTGGCCCAGCCGGCCGCGCGGGTCAGGACGGTGTGGGGTGAATGCTCGTAGCAGCGCTTGCAGAGGCCTTTGGCCCACTGGCCGCTGGTTCCGCATTGCTCGCAGTGGGCCGGGGGCGGGGCGGCAGCGGGGTCGGTACAGGCTCGGCAGTGCTGGGTCGCCGCGTCGAGGGCACGTCGGCGTCCGCAGTGCTGGCAGGGGCCCCGAGCTCGTTGTCCTGCGGATCGGCGTCGGCATGCCGCGCACAGGTCCTGGGCGGAGCGCCGTGGTGCGCCGCAGAGGGTGCAGGTGCGTGAGCACCAGGGGCAGCGGCCGGTGTCGGGGTGCAGCCAGCGCAGTCGGTGGCAGGCCGGGCAGTTGTCTTTGACACGAGAGGGTGTGGCACGGGTGGTCGTGGGCGGGTCCGTCGCGGGGTGTGCGGGGCGGGGTGCGGTCACAGCGGTGGCAGGGATCGGTGGCTGGGCACGGGCTGCTGTCGAGGTGGTGGGGTGGTGCGTGGTGTAGGTGGTGGGGGTATGGCGGGCTCGCCGACGGTAAGCAGGTCGCCTGGGGTGCAGTCCAGGGCGGCGCACAGGGCGGCCAGGGTGGAGAACTTCACCTGGGAGGGCTGTTTGGTGAACAGGGCGGACACCGATGCCGCAGACAGCTCGAGGCCGGCCCGCTCGGCGAGCAGGCGGCGCAGTTCGGTGCCGGTCCAGATACCGCGCTGTGCCGCGGTCATCCGAAGTCTCCACTCCACCTGCGGTGGCGGGGTCACGGGCTCGACGGCGTGCAGAGGGGGTGGTGTGGTCATGGGTGTCCTGCCCTGGGATCAGCCGGCCAGGCTAGTGACGGCGGTCGACGTGGCGCGGCGCCAGGCGTCTTCGACGAAGGTGAGCGAGGGCCGCACGTAGGCCATCGTCGAGGCGATGTGCCAGTGACCGAGGAGCTGCTGGACGGTGAGCAGGTCCATGCCCTTCTCGTAGTGGTGGGTCGCGCAGGCCCGGCGCAGATCGTGCGGGGTGAACCGGTCGTCTGCGGGGCGGCCTTCCAGGTCCAGGAGGTGGGAGAGGCGGTCGCGTACGGTGTCCGGCTTCAGCGGCTGGCCGTGGGCGTCGCAGAACAGCGGGGCGGTGTCGGGGAAGAAGGGGCGTACGTCTCCCAGGTACCAGGCGAGGATCTGGTCCAGTCCGTCGAGCATGGGTGCCCATCTCGAGCGAGGTCCCGAGGTGTTGGCCGCCTTGCCGAATCGGACGTGGAGCTTGCCTGTCGGGCCGAGTGCGGGATGGACGTCGCATTGGTCGAAGCGAATGGCTTCGCTCACTCTGGGAGCGGAGTGGTAGAGGGTGCGCAGCAGTGCGTAGTCCCCTGCCGCGGCCGGGTAGTCGGACGTAGTGGTCAGGCGCTGGCGGGCGAAGGCGAAGAACGCGGTGAGGCGCTCGGCTGTGGGCGGCAGGGTGCGCGGGGTGTCGTCGAAGACATGGCGCAGCCGGTTGAACCGGTCCAGCGGGTTGGCCACCGGGGTGCCGTACAGGGTGCGGATCTCGGTGGCGTAGCGGGCCTGGACGAAGGTGTGGAACGCGCGGAGCATCTGCAGGTACTGGCGTCTGGTCCCCGCCGCCCGCCCCGCCACCACCAGGGAGTGGAGCATCGCGTCCACGTCGGCCGGCTCGATCTGCCACACCGGCCGGTCATAGTGGTCCAGCACCCGTTCCAGCAGCGACCTGTAGCAGCCGATCGTGGCGGGAGCGAAGCCTCTCGCTGTCCATGTCGAGGCGAATGCCTGCACGCAGCGGGTCTGGAACGCCCACACATCGGGTACCTGCCCGGCCTCGGGAGCAGGGCCGCAGAGCCCACCCTCGACCAGCCGAAGAAACGGCTTCCCCGCCACACTCCACCACCAACCAGCAATGACTCTTGGTTAAGGCGGCACCTGAACAACCCCTGTGCCACCGAATCCATCAACGAGACAGCTACAGAAAAGCAACCCCCACCTCACGAATAACCCAGTCATCCACACGCCTCCCCGTTCAGCCACTGCGCCTCGTCCACGAGGAAAGTACGGGGCCGCTCGGCCAGGGCTGTTTTCAGGAGGCGATCGAACTCACTGGGGTGCCGGGGCGGCTCGCCGGCCAGGTTGAGAGCGTCGAAAAGTTCGTAGCGAACCGCACGGGCGGTAGGACGGGCACGGAAGGTGACCCTGCAGACCTCCTCACCCCGGGAGCCCTCGAGTTCGCGCAGACAGGTATTGACGGCGAGAGTCTTACCGAACCCCGCACCGCCATGGATACACATCATCGCCCGCGCAGCGACCGTGTCCATGATGTTCTCCCGCGCCGTCAACAGCGCCCGGGTCGTCACCACCTGCGCGTCAGGCAGGCCGACGTACTGGTAGGACGGGGCGGTCACCGAGGTTCTCCCTCGCTGGTGGTGTCGGCGGCGGTGTCCGGGCCGGGCGGGCTATGCCTGGAGGGCGGGTTTGGTGGAAGAGCGTGGCGGGTGCGGGCGGCGAGGGACGGCGGGGTGCGCCACTCGGGCGGTGGAGCAGCCGGCGGGATCAGGTCCGGCAATGCCAGCCGTGACAGATCCGCCTGGGCCGAGGAGGCGAGCTCGTCGCGGGCCTCGGTCTCGGTTACCGCTCCCAGGCGCTGGGGCTGCACGGCGGTGGTGACCGCGGCGTAGCGTTCGCGGCGCTTGCGGTCGGCTGCCGCCAGTGCCCGGGCCAGGCGGCGTTTTTCCGCTGTGCGGCTGCGGCGCAGGGCGGCTCGCTGCTCGGCGGTGGCCTCGTCTGCAAGGTGGGCGGGGCCCAGATACGCGTCGGTGCCCGCGTCGAACACTTCGATTTCGTGGTCGTGGTGCGGCAGGTAGCGCACCGTGACTCGCAGACCCGCATCTGCCAGGCCCTGCATCCACTCGCCGATGTAGTAGCGACCTCGCCAGCGCACCCCGCTCGAGGTCAGCGCGCGGGCCCGCCCGCCGCCTTCCAAGGTGAACGCCCACAGCAGGCCAGGGTCGGCATCCTGGATCGGGGTCGCATCAGCCTGCCACGCGGCCAGCGGAGTCAGGCCGCCGAGCTCCGCAGAGGTGTGCTCGGCATTCCACCACGACACCCACTCCAGCAAGATCTCCACGAACGCGATGAACGCCAGCGGCGGCGTGGTGTCCTTGGACCGATCCGCAGGACGCACGGTGGCGGCCGGCTCGTGGGTGTATCGGGGCAGGGAGGCGAACAGCATCCGCTGCGCGCACCGGTTGAGGTTCTCCACCGTGCCCTTCAGATGCGGCGCGTAGGCCTCCACCGAGTGCACGGGAATGGCGAAGGTGCCCAGCGCCGCGCCCACCGTACGCGAGAGAAAGTCCTGGCCCCGGTCGATCCGCACCAAGGACGGCAGACCACCAACCGGCCCGTAGGGTCCACCCGGCTCATCGCGGGACAACGCGATCCGCAACGCCGCCAAAATCGCATCCCTGGACGGCTGATGCGGTGTGACCGCCGCCCCGGTGACCGCGTTCGTCGCACAGTCGATGAACCACGTCACCCACGGGAACACCAGCTCCCCGTCCAGGTCCACCTGAACTGGCACATGCTTGTGATCACCCTCCCAGCAGGCATTGCGCCACTGCCGCGGCCGCCGCAGATGCACATCGTGCCGCCGCCGCGCCCGCTCCCCACCGGCCAGCGCGGCACGCTGTCCAGGGCTCAGGTCCCGGCGGACTGCCCGCTGCAACGTCGCCAACGACGGCACCCCCTCCCCCGTCCCCTCCGCCTCGGCCTGCAGCTCCCGGTGCACCGCCGCCGCGTTCCCGCACCACAGCACCAACCGCGCATGCACCTCGGCAGTGACCGTGAAACGCCCCCGCGGCAGCGCATCCACACGGCCCTCGGCCCGGGCCGCAGCCAGCCACCGCCACACCGTCCGCAGCGACACCCCCGCGCCGTCGGCGACCAGCCGGACATGCGAGGTCGTCAGCGCACCTGTCGCGTCCAACGCCAGCAACCGGTCCACCGCCTGCCTGCGAGCCAACCCCACCGGGACCACCGGCCCAGCCGACTTCCCGCCGATGTCCGCAGCATCCCCAGACACGACACCACCCCCTCCCCCACCTCCGGCTCCGCCACCGACAACCACTCCTCCAGAAGAAAGCAGCAGAACGCACCGAGGTGTCACCACAATCCGCATTCCCCTGACACCACCACCCGACATCCGCTACCAGCCAGGCCGCCGGCAGGACCTGCGACATAGGAAGCTGCACCCGGACGACACTCACCGACCTGCGGAAACACCATCAGCCGTCACCGCAAAAACCGCACCCCACTGTCACCGCCCCACCCCGCCGGACAGGGAAAACCCAGCTCAACACCCCACACCAACCACCACCGCTACCGGTGTCACCACTGCAGAAACCAGTGACACCGAAATACAACTTCGCATACGCTGCCGCCGCCCAGAGGGCCGGAGTGCAGCCGGGGGCCGTCATCCCCGTGAGCGTTCCGGCCCTGCCGGACGGCATCGTGATCCGGGACGCGACCCAATCCGACGCGGCCCCGCTGGCGCCTGTGATCCGGCTGGCCGACCCGGACAACCCCGACGGATCCTGGCGGGCGCTTCCCTCCGTGATCGATCAGAGCCTCGATCCGGAGAGGCTCACGCACGCGCGGGTGGTGGAGGAAACGTCGTCCGGCGCGCTGGTCGGCGGCATGCTCACACTGCCGGCGACGTGGGCTTTCACCCACCCCATGCTCATGGGATCGCCCAACGTGCACATCATTGCCGGTCTGGTCGCCTGCCTGGACTCTCTCGCGGTGGTCGACCAGTGGCGCGGCAAGGATGTCGCGCGTGCCCTGGTCGCCGAAGCGGAGAAGGCGGCAGGCTCGCACCCGGCCGGGAAGCTGGGCGCGGCCGTCCTGTACGTCACGCACGAACCGGAGCTGACGGACTTCTACGCCGGGCTCGGCTTCACGCTCTCCCCCGACGGCATCGGCATCCCCACACCAGCGGGGCTCATCTGCCACGGCCCGATCAAGGGCTTCCGGTTCTCGGTGAAGCCGCTGCGCACCGGCGTCCAGATGCAGCCCATGCCCACCCCCTACGGTCGGCATCTGGTCATCCATGGAGTCCTGCCCCTCCCCCCGCCCTGACCCAGCTTCCGCCCGCGCGAGGGCCTCCAAAACGTTGCCGCGGCGCGGGGCGGGCGCGCCGGTCCTGTGCCTGGCCGGGCGCTGGACGCGGCGCAGACCCGTGCAGCGTCTGTGGCGCGGCGGCCGAGCCCGATCCGGTACTGCAGGGCTTCGGTTAAGGCTCGGACGGTCCTTCGGGGCCGGGGTCGCGTGCCGGGATCTCACTCCGGCAGTCGTTGCACGTGACGGTCTCGGGGAGCGTCGTGAAGCGGATGCCGGAGATGCCATAGGAGCCGTCGATGCGGTAGCTCCCGCAGACCGGGCAAGGTGTGGCGTGGAAGTCCTTTTCGCAGCGCAGACACCGGCCGTGCCCGTCGGCGTGTACCCGGTGGAGCCGTCGAGCGTCGTGTCCCGCGCCGTGCTCGTGTCGTCGCCGTTCGGGACGATGGCCCGCAGGAACTCGACGACCGTGCCGTCCACCTGAGTGTCGCAGAGGACGAGGTATTCGACGTCGTCGACGGGGCCGGGGCAGATCCCGAGCGTCCCGGTCACGGTGTACGGCTGGCCGGCCGGGGTGAGCGTGCGGACGCCGATCAACTGGCCCTGGTCGTCGTACTCGTACTCGACGAGGACGGGGGCGATGGCCTCACCCTCGGCGTCGAGGTCGCACCACTGCCCTACCTCGAACTGGGCGGGCTGCCCGGCGCACGCCTCCGTGCCGACGGGCGGCGGCCCGGCAGTGAACGTGCCCGTGAGGAGGTTGAGCCAGCCGGTCTGTTCCGGAGCGGCGGCCGCGGTGCCGCAGTCGACGCAGGCGGTGACGGCAAGGACCGCGATCGGTGTGCCGTCCGCAAGACACAGGCCGGTGGAGGCGATGCCCGGGGAGCAGCACGAGGGCATCGGAGGCTCGGGCTCGGGCGCTGCACACGGAAGCGGTTCGACGGGCACAGGTCAGTCCTCCACGTGCTTCTGTCGGCGGTGGGTATCCCGTCCGCGCTCGCTGGTGAACTCGCGGTCGCACGAGCCGCACGGGAAGACGCCTTCGGGTACCTCGGCGGCCGGGTCGCTTGGGTCGCTGCCCTCGGACGGGTCCGGCAGGGGAACGCTGTCCGGGGCGTGCACGGCCTCGGGCAGGGGCGGCAGAGGCTCACCAGGGGCAGCCTCCTGCTCCAGGAGTACCGGGCCGGTGCCCTCGTGCTCCTGGTCGTGGGCTGCGCCGGGCTCGGGCCGCCCCTGGGCCGCGTCCTCCTCGGGGGAGACGTACCGGTGGCCGTCGACGAGGGAGCCGATCAGGATGCCCTCGGGCGCCTCAGGGAACAGTGCGGCTGGGACAGCGAACGTGTTCGTGCCCACGGTGCGCAGCTTGGGTGTCTGGGCAACCGCCCACCGGGCAAACGCCCGACGCTGCTCCCGGGTGGGCTGGATGTGGATGAGGTCAGTACGTGCCGGGCGTGGTGAGGTTCTGCCCCGAGGAACGGAAGACAACCGAGTTGATCACTACCCGCAGGGACTTCTCGGTCCTCTCGCCGTTGAACCGATCGAGGATCGGGCCGTCCGGGTTGACGGGGTCCGGTGCGTCGGTGACGAGACTGACGTGGCGGCCGGTGAGCTTGCCTGTGCTTTCTGGTTTCGGATCATCCTTGGGTACACCCCATCCCGTTCATGGCGAGTCTGGTCAACACCCATGGCGAGCCCGAGCGCGTCTGCCGCGACCAACAGGCCACGCCGGTCCGGTGACTTCTTATTGCTCGCGGTCTCGTTCCTCACACCCCCATCGTCCTCATTCTCCGGAGCGGTGCATTCCGAGGGCCAATTGGACGACATGGGGGAGCCAGGCTTTCGGTGAAATTGACCGACGTTGACGTGGGACCGAGCGGTTATACACCATTCCGTCCGTCCGATGGAAGCGAGCGGAAGAAGCGGGCGAAACGCGCCCCATTCGACCGGGCGATTGTCCAGGTATGTCTCTGGGGTTGACGAGGCATCAACAAACTGATTAGAAATCACGCTGCGATGCCCGTGAGCTGATGACTTTCCCGTATCTCGCGGTCACTTCGCACAGCTCCAAGCCGGGTGGAAACCTCTGTTCCGGCTCATTCGGCGTGCCCATTGCGCGTACGGCGGGACGGGGGCGTCGATACCGAAAGGTATTGAGGTGAAAGTTCCGTACAGGAGATATCTCTCCTGTCTGATTGTGTCGGCGGTGGCAGGTACGTTACTGCCACAGATTGCGCATGCGGCCCCGGTGTCGTCGGCCAAGGATGACGACAAGGGTGTCGTGGACACCATCGCCGGGTGGTTCTCCGACGGTGATCACGAAGAGTCCAAGGCGCCTGTCGGCGGCACGTTGGAGATACCCAGCCGTCAGAAGCTTCCCAAGGGCAAGAAGCTTCCGAAGCCGGAGCGGGTGAAGGAGCTGACGGGGCGGCGTACGTCGCAGGCGCGGTTCTGGCAGTTGTCGGACGGGCGGGTGGAGGCCGAGCTGTCGGCGGTTCCTCTGTCGTACCGGTCCGGGAAGTCGTGGAAGCCGATCGACACCTCGGTGCGTGCCACGGAGGACAAGGGTTTCGACTTCGCGAACACGGCCAACACCGGGCGTACGTGGTTCGGTTCGGACGCGAAGAAGCTGGTGCGTTTCAAGGCTCCGGACGGCCGTTCGGTCACCTTGGGCCTGGAGGGTGCGAAGGGCGGGCTGACGCCGCACGCCAAGGGCGACACCGTCACGTACAAGGACGCGGCTGCCGGTGCTGATCTGCAGTATGTGGTGGGCCGGGGGCAGGTCAAGGAGAACATTGTTCTGGACGCCGCGCCGCCGGGGCCGGTGTCGTACACGTTCACGCTGGACACCGAGGGACTGGTCCCGAAGTCCCGCAAGGACGGGTCGGTCGCGCTGTTCGGTGAGCTGCCGAACACTCCGGTGCTGGTGATTCCGGCGCCGTACATGACCGATGCCAAGAAGGATGCACTGTCGCCGACCGGTGGCACGTACTCGACGAAGGTCCGTCAGAAGCTGAGCCGGGACGGCAAGGGCTGGAAGCTGACGGTCACGCCGGACGCGAAGTGGCTTGCTGCCAAGGGCCGTCAGTACCCGGTGGTGATCGACCCGACGATCACAATCGCGCCGTCGCCGGCGGCTTCGCAGGACACCATGGTGCTGTCGGACCAGCCCGCGGTGAACTTCAACAACACCTGGAAGCTCTCGGCGGGCAAGACCGACACGGGCATCGCACGGTCGCTGGTGAAGTTCCCGCTGACGGAGATCCCGTCGGGGGTCAAGGTCGACTACGCGCGGCTGAACATGTACTTCGACCAGTCGCACACGACGAACGCCAACGATGTCACGATCGAGGCGCACCGGGCGACCGGTGCCTGGGACGAGACCACGGCGACGTGGTCCAACACGTCGGCGCTGGTGGGCGAGCTGTCCGGCACCACCGTTTCGATCGACGACGGTGACACCGGCACAGCCGCGGTCGGTGAGTGGTCCAAGGGCACCACGACCGGTGGCGCCGCGACCAACGACGACTTCGCGTACAACAAGAACACCGCGACCGGTGAGTCGTACACCTGGCAGCCCCAGGTGGCCGAGACCGGGACCTACCGGGTGGATGTGCATTACCCGGCGGCTTCGGATGCGGCGACCGCGGCCCCGTACACAGTGACGTACAACGGCGGCACGAAGAACTACACGGTCAACCAGACCGGCACCGTCGGTACGTGGAAGACTCTGGACACCACCCAGTACGACTTCGCCAAGGGCAACACCGGCAAGATCGTCCTCGGTGACACCGGTTCGTCGACGACGCGGACGCTCGCCGACTCGGTCCGTCTAGTCAACCCCAGCCAGATCGTGAAGAACACCGGTGAGTACAACCAGTGGCACAACTTCCCGGTCACCGACACCGTCCAGAAGTGGGTGTCGGGCACCGCGACGAACCACGGCTTCGTGCTGCAGGCCAAGGACGACACGCTGGCGGCGACGCCGACCGGCGGTCCGCGCTACGAGGCCGGTGACGGCAGCGTCTACGGCGGTGAGACCTCGACCATCCCGAAGCTCACGGTGACGTACGGCAAGGTCGGCACCACGCTGAACTCGCCGACGGTGGTGCACTCCACCGGTCCCGAGCTGTCGTGGCCGAAGTACACCAACGCAACCGGCGACACGAACCTGGACATCGTCGAGTACCAGCTGCACCGCTCCACGCAGCAAGTCTTCACCCCGTCCGCGGCCACCCTGGTCGCACCGGTCGACAAGGCCGCGACCACCTACACGGACACCACCGCTGTACCGACCCCGGACACCAGCTCGGCCGAGATCGGGAAGTCGTACTACTACCAGCTCGCGGTCAAGACCAAGGACGGCCAGCTCCTCGGCTCACCGACCAGAACGGTCGGCATCCCGAAGGCCGGCCGCACCATGAAGATCATCCAGGGCGGTCAGGGAGGTGTCACCGACACCACGCTGTCCTCCCAGCAGCCGACCGTCAACCAGGACAAGATCCAGTCCTTCGGCATCGGGCAGACCTGGCTCAGCGTCGGCAACAACTCCACCACCTACGGCAAGACCCGCGCCGCCCTGAAGTTCCCCACCACCGGCATCCCCTCCACCGCCACCGTGCTGGAGAACAAGATGTACATGTGGGGCGCGGAGACCACCACCGGCACCAACGGTGCGATCTACGAACTCCACTCCCTGACCAAGGACTTCGACGAGACCACCGCCACCTGGAACAACGCCAACGCCACCACCGCATGGACCACGGCCGGCGGTGACATGTCGGCCACCGTGTCCGACACCGTCGCCACCGTCAGCGACGTCGGCCGCCACTGGTGGGACGCCACCGCACTCATGCAGTCCTGGGTCAAGACCCCCACCTCCAACAAGGGTGTCGCGGTCAGGCTGAAGGACGAGACCACCACCGGACCCCAGGAACGCACCCTCTTCCTGTCCGGCGAGGCAGCCGACCCCCAGCTGCGGCCGTACATGCAGGTCATCTACGTCGACTCGACCACCGAGGACACGTACTACGCGCCGACCACCCCGGCCCGGATGACCCCGAACTCGCAGTACACCGTCGAGTTCACGGTCACCAACACCACCGCTTCGGCGTGGGCGGCCGGTGAGCGGGTGCTGTCCTACACCTGGAAGCTGCCTGACGGCACGGACGTGACGACCGGCGGCAACCAGCTGTCCACCGCGATCCCGGCGCTGCTGCCGGGAAAGTCGGCCACCATCCAGGCGCAGGTCAAGACCCCCATCAACTCCGATGAGGGCAACAAGCGCCTGAACTACGTGCTGGGCTGGGACGTCAAGAAGGTCGCCGACGGCACCTGGCTGTCCGCCGGGACGGGCGGCATCCCGTCGCTGAAGCAGAACGTCACGGTCGAAGACCCCACCTCCAACACGCTGGGCCTCGAAAAGTTCTACTCCTACACGGGCAAGAACACCGGCGCCGGCTCGACGGTCATGAACAACCTGGCCTCGGGCAACAGCGTCTGGCAATACAACGCCATCAACAACCCGGGCCGCGGGCTCAACACCTTCGCCCGCGTCGCCTACAACAGCCTCGACACGTCGGACACGGTGCTCGGCCACGGCTGGTCGGCGCAGATTTCCGGCCCGACGCGCCTGGGCGCGCCGCTGGACTTCCACCCGAACCCGAACCCGACCGAGGTCAGGCTCCCGGACGGTGACGGCACCACGCACACCTTCCGCTGGGACGCCACCAACAGCGTGTGGAAGGCACCGGCCGGTGTCCACTACAAGCTGACGATGAAGGCCGGCCTGGACTGCAAGCCCACCAAGGATCCGGTCCCGGACGCCTGGACACTGACCCGTCCTGACGGGACACGGTTCGTGTTCGGCTGCGACGGCTACATGACGTCTGCCGTCGACAACGACGGCAACACGCAGACGTACACGTACGAGGAGCGCAAGTCCAACAACAAGCCGACCAAGTTCCTCAAGTACGTCACCGACCCGGCCGGCCGCAAGTCGCTCACGATCGACTACTACGGCAAGGGTGACGCCACCTACGAGTACATCAACGACTCGGGCGTCAAGGTCTCCGGCACCAGCCTGACCAATTCCAAGATCTACGACCACGTGAAGTCCATGACGGACATCTCGGGCCGGAAGATCTCCTTCTACTACACCGACAAGGGCCTGCTCGGGCAGATCGGGGACGGCGAGGCGTCCTCCCAGCCCAAGGTGTTCAAGTTCACCTACGACGCCACGCAGGGGAACAAGAACGTCAAGCTGGTCAAGGCCACCGACCCGCGCGGCAACAACACGCAGTTCGCGTACTACGCCCCGCAGACCGGCGACGACCCGAAGTACCACTGGTGGACCAAGACGATCACCGACCGTCTGGCCTTCACCACCGGCTTCGCGTACAAGGCGAACACGGCGAACACCAAGTTCACCGACACCAAGGTGACGGACGCCGAGAGCCACGCCACGGACTATGTGACGGACGATTTCTTCCGTCCGGTCCAGATCACCGACGCCAAGTCCCAGACCACCAAGATGTCCTGGGACGCGGACAACAACGTCACCTACATGGAGGCGGCGAACGGGGCCAAGGCCGCGTCCTGCTACGACTCCAAGACCGGCTACCCGCTGCGCCAGTGGGACCCGGAGACCACCAAGTCGTGGTCGTCGTTCAACCCGACCGACTACTGCGACCCGGCCAAGTACCCGGCCGGCGCGACCAAGCTCGAGTACCAGACCCGCCTCGACGGCTACTCCGCCGACCTGTGGCGGAAGACCAGCCCGCTGGGCAACGTCTGGGAGTTCGGCTACGACTCCTTCGGTAACCAGACCTCGGTCACGGACCCGGAGGGTGTCGCCTCGGCGACGGCGGGCGACTACCAGTCGACCACCGCGTACGACGCCTACGGCCAGCCGCTGACGGACACCGACGCCAACGGCCACACCACCACCTACGCGGACTACGGCCCGCACGGGTACCCGGCGACGATCAAGGACGCACTGAACAACCCCACGACCTTCGTCTACGACGAGCGCGGCAACACCAAGGAGGTCGTCAACGCCAAGGGCGCCAAGGTCACTCAGGACTACGACTACTTCGGCCGCCCGCAGGAGCAGAAGCAGCCCAAGGACCAGGCCGGCGGTGTCTACATCACCACGCCGGCACCGGTCTACGACGCCAACAACAACACGCTGAAGGCGTTCGGACCGAACGGCGCCGAGACCTCCTCCGTGTACGACGCGGCGGACCAGGTCACCGACTCCCTCGCCCCGAAGGACGAGGCGACCGACCCCGAGCGCAAGACGACGACCACGTACGACAAGGTCGGCAACGTCAAGACGGTCACCGAGCCGAAGGGCAACCTGACGCCGACGGTCGGCGACTACACCACCTCGTACACCTTGGACGAGATCTATCAGCCCGTCTCGGTGGTCAACGCGCGGGGCGACAAGGTCTCCAGCACCTACGACAGTGTCGGCAACGTCATCACGGTCGTCGACCCGAAGAAGAACGCCACCCCCGACACGTCCGACTTCACCACGAAGTACGACTACGACCTGGACAACCGGGTCGTGAAGACGACGGACGCCGCGGGCAAGTTCACAGAAGTCCACTACGACCTCGACAGCCGCACCGACAAGGCGACGGACGCCGAGGGCAACACCTCCGAGACCAGCTTCGACCGGCGTGGCCTGACCAAGGAGGTCAAGGTCCCGTACTCGAAGGACGGCTCGGGCGTCATCACGCACCGGACGACCCGGCTCGAGTACGACGAGGTCGGCAACCAGACGAAGGAGATCAGCCCGCGAGGTGTCGAGACGACGTCGGATGCCACCGACTACACCTCGGAGACCGTGTACGACGAGCTGAACCGGGTCAAGGAGACGCTGTCCCCGTTCAAGCAGGGCGACGCCAACTACGGCAGCCCGGACCGGACGATCTACTCGTACGACTCGGTCGGCCAACTGGCCGAGGTCTCGGCCCCGCCGTCGCAGGGCCAGACGGTCCGCAACACGACCAAGTACGACTACTACGACAACGGCTGGACCAAGTCGGCCACGGACCCCTTCGACATCACCACGGCGTACGACTACAACACGCTGGGTCAGCAGACCAGGAACACGCTGACCTCGGCCGGTGGCTCGTCGCAGCGGACGATGGCATGGGACTTCTACCCGTCCGGCAACCAGAAGGCCCGCTCGGATGACGGTGTTCCGGTCGGCAAGCAGGTCGTGGTCGTCGACTCGACGGACATCCACAACACGGCCACTCAGGGTTCGTGGGACGCCTCCCAGGCCATGGGCCAGTGGGGCTACGACGTCCGTACGAACGCCAAGGGCACCGGCACCGAATCCTTCACCTGGCAGCTGAACATCCCGCAGGACGGTACGTACGAGGTCTTCGCCCGGCACGGTGATGTGACCGGCGCGGCCACGGACGCACCGTTCAAGATCACCCACTCGACCGGGGAGACCACCCGGACCGTCAACCAGTCCACGGGCTCGGGCACGTGGGTCTCGCTGGGCTCCTACTCCTTCACCGAGTCGGGCACCCAGAAGGTCACCCTGACCGACGCGGCCAACGGCACGGTCGTCGCCGACGGCATCAAGCTCGTCCGTGCCAACACGGGCGAAAGTGACAACGAGAAGAAGGACTTCACCTACAAGTACGACGCCAACGGGCTGCTGTCGGAGGTCAAGGACCTCTCGCCGGGCGCGAAGGCGGACGCGTACGCGATGGCCTACGACGAGCTGAATCAGCTGTCGAAGGTCGAGGAGAAGCTGGGCAGCACGGTCAAGAACACGACCTCGCTGACCTACGACGCCAACGGCAACCCGCTGGAGACCACGCACGATGTGACGTGGTCGAAGGCTGAGTACGACGTCCGCGACATGATCAACAAGATCACGAACGCGGACACGCCGACCGCGGGCAACCAGCAGATCACCACTCTCACCTACACCGACCGCGGTCAGCCGCTGAAGCAGACGAAGCCGAACGGGAACACCGTCGACTACGCGTACTGGCTCAACGGTGCGGTCAAGTCGCAGGTGGAGAAGAAGAGCGGCGGCACGGTCGTCGCTTCGCACGACCTGGAGTACGACCCGAACGGGAACCGCTCCAAGGACACGGCGAAGCTGATGAACGCCGACAACACGGCGGACTACCTGGACACCGTCTCGACGTTCGACTACGACCCGCAGGACCGTATCGCCAAGGTCACCAAGACCGGTCATGGTGCGGGCACGGAGGAGTACGTCTACGACGGCAACTCCAACATCGTCGAGCAGAAGTCGGGCGGGGTCACGTCGACGTCGACGTACGACCGCAACCGTCTGCTGAAGACGTCCGCGGGCGGTGTCGCCTCGACGTACAACTACGACCCGCTGGGCCGTCTGGACACCGTCTCGTCGAACGGGTCGGTGCAGGAGAAGTACTCGTACGACGGTTTCGACCGGATCGCCAAGCACACGGCGGGCACCGGGGCTGCGGCGAAGTCGACGTCGTACGTGTATGACGCGTTCGACCGCACGGCGTCGGAGACCACGTCCGGCACGTCGGGGAAGACCACGGCCTTCACCTACCTGGGCATGGAGTCCAAGGTGCTGCGGGAGGAGGTCGCCGGCAAGGCGACCAAGTCCTACCAGTACTCGCCGTGGGGTCAGAAGCTGACCCAGATCAAGCACAAGGACACCGGTCCCCACGAGTACTCGCAGTACCTCTACCACCCCAAGGGTGATGTGGAGGCGGTCACGAAGGAGGACGGCAACACCCGGGCCACCTACGGTTACACGGCCTACGGCTCGGACGACGACGCGCAGTTCACCGGCGCGGACAAGCCCGACGCACAGAATCCGGACAAGGAGCAGTACAACGACTACCGCTACAACGCGCAGCGGTACGACGACGGCTCCGGCACCTACGACATGGGCTTCCGCAACTACAGCCCGGGTCTGAACCGGTTCCTGACAAGGGACATGTACGGCGGCGCCCTGGACGACATGTCCCTGGCCACCGACCCGTACACCGGCAACCGCTACGCCTTCGCCGGCGGCAATCCCATCTCCTTTGTGGAGCTGGACGGCCACCTCTTCGGCATCGACATCTCCCTCTCCGACGTCGGCCACGCAGCCCTCGACGTGGCGGGCATGGTCCCGGTCATCGGCGAGGCCGCAGACGTCGCCAACGGCATCTGGTACATGGCCGAGGGCAACTACGTCGACGGTGCGATGTCCATGGCCGCGGCCATCCCGGGTGCGGGCAACGCGGTCACGGCGGCGAAGTGGGCCAAGAAGGGCGCCAAGGCCGTCGACGCGGTCAAGAGTGCTGCAAAGTCCGGCGGTAAGAAGGTCGCAGGCAAGGCCAAGGCGGGCGTCGACAAGGCCAAGCAGACCGTCAGCAAGGGCACCGGGAAACACCGCGCACCCAAGAGCAAGAAGGGTGGCGCCTGCAAGAAGAAGAACAGTTTCGTCCCCGGCACCAAGGTGCTAATGGCCGACGGGTCCACGAAGAACATCGAGGACCTGAAGGAGGGCGAGTACGTCCTGGCCTCCGACCCGGAGACCGGCGACCTCCAAGCCCGCCAGATCACCAACACCATCGTCGGTGACGGGGTGAAGCACCTGGTCACCCTTACCGTCGATGCCGACGGCAAGAGTGGCAAGGCCAAGCCCAGCACCATCACCGCCACTGATGGGCACCCGTTCTGGCTGCCGGACTTCGGCACGTGGGTCAATGCGGGCGAGCTCGAGCCCGGCATGTGGCTCCAGACCTCAGCCGGCACCTGGGTCCAGATCACCGCCGTCGACAGGAGTGACCGGCCTCAGCGGGTTCACAACCTCACCGTTGAGGGCCAGCACACGTTCTTCGTGCTGGCGGGAGGCTCGTCGGTTCTCGTTCACAATCAGAGTGCCGATGACGCCACCGAATGCAAGATCGAACTCAATGGAAACCGTTCCACGTGGTCACAGCGTGACCGCGTGGAAGGCCCAGCGACGAAGTATGACCGAAAAGGTCAGTACAAGAACATGAAGGCGGCGGATCGTCGGAAGGCTCTCAACGACAATCCGACGTGTGTCTACTGCGGAAACGCGCCGTCGGAGCAGGCCGACCACGTATTCCCCGTGAGGAACTACCACTACGAAGGTGGTTGGTCGCTCGACAAGGCAGGTCGATCAGACGAGATCAATACCCCGGGGAACCTCACTGGAGCCTGCCAGCCGTGCAACGGATCCAAGAACGGCAAGCTTCTCGGTGATGGTCCTGGTGAGTGGTGGCCGAGTGGTTGGACACCCGGTATCTGGTGGCCTTTCGGAGGCGGCCCTCGTCAGTAGTCGTTTGATTTGACTCGATCCTCCGCCCAGGGGCGTATCTACCCAGGGCGGAGGATCGGCCGCAGGGCGAGCCTGGAAGACTTCGTCTGTTTGTGCTTAGATTTGCTTATGTCGGTTCACGAATTGATCAAAAGGCTACCGAGCGCCGAGGAGCTACGCATTCGATCCCAGGCTCTGGCTGTACTGGACGCCATTGCCTGCCCGGATGCGGATCTGCGCGCCTTCACGTTCGAGAACACTCGGGAGAAGGGCGCAAAGGCAGAGATGCGTGATGGAGTGGGCGGAGAGTTCACGATTTACTTCACGCAGGCCGGCGTTTTTGCTCGAGGTTTCGACCATGAGTCTCCCATGAGTCCCTACCGGGAATCACCCCCCGTGGTGTGGCCCGGTCTGACCGAAGAAATTCCTGCGGAGTTTCTGCCGCTCCTGAACCAAAGAGTGGTGGCCGGCTCGAATTCAGTGCCTCTGGCAACCGTACTGTTCTGGCTGCGAGCAGAAGGAACTACGTGGAAGACCAGTGGAGTTGACGTTCCCGACGCGGTGATCGTCGATGCGGACGGTGCTGAGATTCTGTTCGGCCAGTACGTAGATGATCAACCCGTAGCCTATGTGGAGCGTGCGGAAGAGATCTTCGAGATCGCCATGGATGCCGAACTCGTAGAGCGAGTAATGCGGAAGGCGCGCATCGATCGTTCTCTGGTCGGCGCCCTGAATCCGGAGGCCGATTATCAGGAACTTACGGAAGTGTTCAAGCGTGCAGATTTCTCTTTCGAGGAATAATGTGAAGTAGATGTTCCTTGGAAAGTGCGATGGCGTAATCGATGGGATGTTCATCCCGGGGCTGTTGCAACGCCCCCCGATCTTTGATCGGTGCAGGTGAGATGATGCCGAGGAGATCGAGGGCGCGGTATCAAAAGACTGTGCAACAGCCCTGGCTGGACAGGCAGAGGCGCTGCAAAGTCTCTTGATCTTGTGAGTGCGCCGGTCAGGCGATGCCCAAGAGGTCGAGTGGGCGGGTGAACGGTTCGTAGGAAGCGTGGCGGAGACCGGCGGCGATGTTGCTGTGCCCGGCGTCGCGGAGCGTGTTGATCGCCAAGTTCCGCAGGCTCGCCATGTTGTCGGGCCCGTGGCCGGTCCGAACCTTCGAGGCGTCCTCGCGGAAGGTGGTGTCGCGGACGAAGTGCAGCCGGTTCTCGATGCGTCAAGCACTCTGCGCCTGTGCGTTGTCCCCGAGTTCTTCGGCGAAGCGGGGATGGACGCGGGTGTTGCGTCCTCGCGCCTTGGCGAGGTGTTCTTCGAGATGGGTGATTTTGCCGGGTGGGGCGTGGAGGATCCAGCGGTGGGGGTGCTGTGTCTCCTGACGGCCGGTGAGGTGTCCGTCCCTGAGCCATTTGCGGATGGTGCCGGTGGTGCAGCCGAGGCGGGCGGCGAGGTCGGCCAGCCACCATTCGTGCTCCTGGGGAGCTTCGGCCGGATCAATCGGCAGCGGCCTGGGCTGGGCTGGAAGGGGTCGGCCGCTGCGATGCAGGATCTGTACGACGACGCGCCGCCGGATGGGATCGTCGCCGCGTGCCGAGCGGTAGCCGTCCCGGTTGAGCTGATCGGCGATCTTCACGGCGCTCAGGCCCGTGTCGGCGAGTTCCAGGACGCGCCGTTCGAGTTCGGGGTAGTAGCTGAGGTGCTCGACGTACTGGATCGGGCGCCGGATGACGGCTGTGGTGGTGCGCGCCGAATCATTTTGGAATGGCCGTGGGGGGTGATCGACCACTCCTCGAATTTTCGATGGGATGGCACATTCTCCTTCCCGGGTGACAACGCTCACCGGGAATGGGTTCCATATCGGGTGGAACCGGCGCTGTCCGAGCTCCGTGCGGGAGATGTTTGTACGGTATCCATCCCGCCGACGAGGCTCTACGTCGGGCATTACGAGGCGTATGACCCTCCGCGTAATCTTGGCTGGGTCCCCGCGCCCACCGCGGGGATCTACGTGGTCCCACCAGAGAACTCGGATGTGGAGGATGCGGGGTGCATGCTTTATCTGGGTGGTGCTGCACCCATTCGAGTGGAGCCAGTGGAGGACTGACGCCAGGGCGCGCTTCTTCGCTCGGCGTCGGACTATCGCCCTCGAAGTCGACGGCAAGAACGGCAACAAGGCCGCCCAGTAACCGCAACCGACTGCCGCCCGTGAGGCCACCGGCGTTGCCCCCGGAGGAGAAGGTTCGGATCGTGCTCTCGATCCTGGCCGGTGAGCTTACGGTCGCCGAGGCCGCGCGTCGGGCGAAGGTGTCCGAGCAGTCGGTCGGGAACTGGAAGCGCCAGTTCCTGGAGCCGGGCCGGGCCGGCGTCCGGGAAGTCCGGCCCCAGCAGCCGGGATCAGGAACCCAGATGTGAAAGCACATCGAGTACGGGCGGACGTTGCAAACGGCTCAGTCGTGCGACTTCAGCGCATCGGCCAGGTGACGCCCTTCTCGTGTCCCGTTGCGCAGCAGTACGGCAGCCGTGGTGTGCAGCTCGTTCCAGGCATGCGGGCGTCCGACCACATCAGCGTCAGGAACGCTCGCAAGGGAGACCGTCAACGCCTGCTCAGGCTCTCCGGCCCCCGCAAGCGCATGCCCCAGACAGGATCGATACCACGCCTTGTCGCGGCGGTAGTTGTCCGGTAGTGCGGCGAGCCCCACGGTGATGTGGCTCGCCGCCGCCCGCCAGTCGCGAAGGTTGCGGGTGCCGAAAAATCATCAGACCAGGTCACGACCTTGATCATTGATCTATGTGATCTGTTGTGGTGTCCCCGGCCTTGCGGGTGCCGATTAATCATCCGACCTGCTCAGGCGGCATGTTGGTACTCATGCAGGGTTCCGCCGAGCCGGTCTCGTCGGTGGACCTCCAGATGCGCGATCTGTCCTGGTTCGGTGATCGGTTCAGGTAGCGGGCGGAGCGGGGCGGCTTGGCCGAGGGCCCGGTGCGGCCGATGCCCGTTGTAGAACGATTCGAACTCCTGGAGCACGTGCAGGAGGTGGCTTCGGTTCCAGATCAAGGTGCGGTCCAGCAGCTCCCTGCGGCAGGTCTGTATCCAGCGCTCCATGATGGAGTTCATTCGGGGCACCCGGACACCGCTGGCGACGACCTCCAACCCGGCGTCGGCGAGCACGGCATCGAAGGCCTGTGTGAACTTCCGGTCCCGGTCGCGGATCAAGAACTTGGCTGTGCTGCCCGCGTCCTGGAGATCCATGGCGAGATTGCGTCCGACCTGTACCACCCAGTCCGCGGTGGGGTGTGCGGTGGCGCCCAGGATCCGGATCCTGCGGGTGGTGTGCTCGATGACGGCGAAAACGTACAGGCGTGCCCCGGCCAGGGTGCGGGTCTCGAAGAAGTCGCAGGCGAGGAGCGCGTCGGCCTGGCTGTGCAGGAAGTCAGCCCAGGTCGTGCCTTCGCGTTCGGGGGCGGGCGGGATGCCGTGCTCCTTGAGGATCTCCCAGACGGTGGAGGCGGCGATCTTGATACCGAGCGCCGCGAGCTCACCGTGGATGCGCCGGTACCCCCAGGAGCTGTTCTCGCGTGCCAGGCGCAAGACCAGGCTGCGGATCGAGCGGACTGTGGGTGGGCGCCCTCGCCGCCTCGGTGCGCACGTGACGGCATGGCGCTGTTTGAGCAGGTCGCGGTGCCATCGCAAGATCGTGTCGGGACGCACCAGCAGCAGGAGCTGGCGCAGCTTGTTCATCGGGAGACGATGGAGCAGGCCAGCGAGCAGCGCACGGTCGGTGTCGGTGAACGCGGGCTTGCCGACCTGGCGCTGCAGGACCAGCAGCTGGTGCCGCAGCGTGAGGATCTCGATGTCTTTGTCCCGCTCACTCATCGGCAGCAGCCGCAGGAGCGTGAACGTATTGGTGACGGCGAGGTAGGCCAGGCGCAGCAGCACGACAGATCATGATGCCGCCGACGGCCATCCGGGTGAACAGCACGGGCGCGAGTGGCGCGCGAGCAGAAGGCCTGCCAGCGACGATCAAGCTCCTGACCTGGCCGGATGATTTGTCGGCACCCGCAACGACGGCGTGCCCGCCCTGGAACTTGCCGACCAACTTGCACTGGCCGCCCGGCGGCTGGCCGGCGCCCTGGTCGCCGGGCAGCCCGCCGACGACTTCGACCTCGGAGTGGTGGCGCGGATCCCGACAGTCCTCGCCGCCCGCGCCCACCGGGCCGCCCCCGCCGCGCAGGCCCTACACGGCACCCTCGTCCGCCGGGCCGCCGAGACCTCCACGGGCATCGACCTGGCCGCCCGCACCCCCACCGCCCGCCAGAACCAGCCCACCACCGGGCACTCATCCGCCCCCGGCAATGGCACCCAAGCGTCACGTGACGATTCGAAGCGCGACACACCGGCTGCTCAGCCCACGGCACGCACCGCCCAAGCGTCACGTGACGATTCAGGGCTGACGGTCGAACCGAAAGGCATCGAGCCGCGGCCGCAGAAGCTCGCGATGAAGAAGGCACGGGCCATCGCTGGCGCCGCAGAACCGGTCCGCCACCCGGAGCACCGGGACAACCACCGGTGGATCCTGCGCAGTGGTGACACGGTGATCGGCTACGTGGAGCCGTCCTATGGCGGCACCTCCCGCTCCGGGCGCAACGGCTGGACCGGCCGCCTCGGCGGCTCCCTCGGCCCGCGCTGCAAGTCCCGTGACGGGGCTGCGCTGGACCCGGCGGCCCGCTGGATCCGGCTCGTCACCACCGAGCCCAGCCGCACCCTCACCGGCGACCACTGACGCGGGCGCCGAGCAGGTCCCAGCCGGTGTAGAAGACGACGGCGGCAATGAGGACCGCGGCGGTGAAGGCCAGGGCCGGCACGGTGCCGACCGGCCAGAGTCGCAGGCCGCGCCGGTCGCTGCGGCGCCGGGAGAAAGTTCTTCTCACACTCACTCAGAGGCGTGACGGCCCGCCGCCGGTTGCAGCCGCCCCGCCCGCCGCGCCGGGGCGGACGGGACGGGGGACGGGGGTTGAGGAACATCAGCCGTTGACGGCTGGCCCGTACGGCCGTGCAAGCCGACCAGCTCCTACGCGGGGTGGTAGACGCCGTTCTCGTCCAGGAAGTAGCTTCCCTCTTCGAAGCCGTCGACAGTGCGATTCTTCAGCCACTGCCGGGACATCCGGTGCAGGACCTTGTACTGGCTTTCCCAGCCCATTTGGTGCCCCGTGCCGGCGACCCGGATCATCAGTTTCCTTGGGCCGAGGATGGCTGCGTAGAGCGCGGGCACCGAGAAGTAGAGCACGTCGGGCGAGGACTCCGGCGTGTTCACCGTGGTGTCGAGGTCTCCGTACACGATGAACACGGGCACCCTCCGGCCGAGCGTGCCGTGCAGCGGCGCCGTGGTGGAGTTCCAGCCCCACCAGTAGGGGAACCGCCACCGCGAAACGCCCTCCGGCTGTCCGGTTGCTGGGTCCGTGGGGCCCCAGGTACTGCCGAGGTCGTCGCTCTCCATCATGGCTTTCCACGCCACGTCGACCGGGACCTCTCCGCTTGGGAAGCCCTCTTTGACGAAGACGTTCGTCGGGAAGCCGTATGTGCCCGCTGGGCTGGAGACCGGCAGCGTCACACCGGCCGGTACGCCGAAGCCGTCCCCCGTGCCCTTCCTGCCCCTGGGCGGGAAGACCGGCGCGCTGAGGAACAGGCTCGCCACCTTCTCGGGGTGCTGCAGCGCATACGGTCCGAACGCGAACGCGGCCGCGGAATGTCCGATGAGCGCCACATGCCGCTGCCGCCGCAGCCCGATGATGTAGTCGACGACGGTGTCCACCTCGTCCCAGTTGCTCTGCGAGTTGCCCAGCTGATGCGGGTAGCTCGGGGAGCAAGGACCGTTCTCCAGCGGGTTGGGGACCAGGATGCTCTGCAGCTGCTGCTGCTGGAGCGGGCTGATATTGCACGGATCGTCCATCTTCGGGCGCGGTGACTTGCCGGCTCCCTGGAGATCCATGATGAACACGTCGTAGCCCGCACCCGCCAGATCCCTGGCCCAGCTGTAGTCGCCGTACTGGAGGTCGAAGGTCGGGAGGCCCGAGACGGTCCTGCCGTGGAGCATGAGGACGACCTCGGGCTCCTCCGCATCGGTGTCGACGAGCTCCCGTACGAAGAGATTGACGGACTGGCCCGTATTCGCGGGTTCGGTCGAGGTATGCGGGACCGCGTGGTCGGTGGTGAGGATGGCCATTGCTCCTCCGTGCGGTTAGGCCGTGTGGCAACTATCCTGCGGAGCAAGCCACTTGGCGAGCAGGGTCATTGCATGATCGAGATCTGTCTGGGTTCGTCACGTGAGACCGAGGGTTCGTAGGGGCCGGTGGTAGTCGCGGCCGGTGTGGCGGAGGGCGGCGGCGATGTTGGTCTGGCCGTCCTGGCGGAAGACGCTGATGGCGAGGTTGCGCAGGGAGGCCATGGCGCGGGGCAGGGTGCCGGTGCGGACCTTGGAGGCGTCCTCGCGGAACGTGCGGTCCCGCACGTGGTGCAGGAGGTTCTCGATACCCCAGTGGCCTCTGATCCAGGTGGCGAGCTCGGTGCAGGTGGCGTCGAAGACGCTCAGGCTGGTGATCAGGTAGACGCGCTCGATGGTCAGCTTCCCGGTGCTCAAGTCGCGTCGCCACCGTACGACTTGGATCGCCTGGCGGGCGCCGGGGTAGTCGAGGTGGCTGAACGCGGCGACCTTGAGCCGGCGGATCTCGTCGCGGTGGTGGGCGTGGTCGCGAGTGCGGTGCCCGAGCGGGATATCCCGCCAGGGCAGCTTCCTGACCTGGGCGTACAGGCCCGGATGGTTCTTCTTCACGACGGCCACGTAGTGCGCGCCGCGACTGGTCAGATAGGCCCCGTGGTCGTGCTGGGTGTGCAGGGCGTCGGCGGTCACCACCGTGTTCTCCAGCTCGAGACCGTCCAGCAACGGCGCGAAGGAGGGGATCTCGTTGCTCTTGGAAGCGACCTGCCGCTGGGCCAGGACCACGCCGTGGTGGTCCATCGCCGCCAGCAGCTGGATCGCCGCGGCCACCCGGGTTCGCGATCCGCGGACCACCTTGCCGTCGACCGCGATCACCCGTCGCACCGGCCCATTCTCCGCCTCCGGCTCGACCGGGGGCAGCGTTCTGGCCTGCAGATACGCGCTGATCGCCGCGTCCAGCGCGTCACCGTCCACACGCTGCAGCAGGCGGCGCACGGTTGCGGCGTGCGGCACCGGCCGCAGACCGGTAAGTGGATCGGCAGCGAAGCCGAGGACGCCCAGCACATGCTGCGGGGCATCCGTGATCCACTCGCTGATCGCGATGAGCGAGCGAGCCCCGGTCAGCACCGCCGAGACGGCTGCGCACAGCAACGCGAGGGCCGGATACCGCAGTCCTCGCGCATCGCGGGGATCGGCGACCAGGATCAGGAATCGCCGCAGGTCAGCGACATCGCTTGAGGTGAGGGGATCAGTCGGGGAGCCCAGTTGCACCAGTGCGGAAGGGATGGGCGATGATGTTCGGGCAGGCACGGTCTCGCTCGGTTCTCATGGGTCTCGACAACCACATGATCACCAGCACCGTGCCTGCTCTGCTCTCCCGGGCTCCTTGCCGCACCACGGACATGACGCCACGTCACTCACGAGACCGGCGAACCGGATCAATCCCAATCACGCAATGCCCCTATGTGAAGGACGAGAACGGCCTGGATGATCGCGGTGATGCGGTTGGTGCTGCAGCGGACCTTCCGTAGGAGGCGCCAGCCCTTCAGCGCAGCCGCAGCGACACGCGAAGACCCCGCCCGACAACCTGGGGAACAAACGGGGCGAACCGATCACCTCACCGAACAGCAATCACCGCTGACGAATCGAGGCCGACGAGACACCTGGCGAGAAAACGCGAGTTTATTTCTGCGCACTCTAACTAAAATCCCCATTTGCGATATCCCACTTGACTTCGTACCACAGATTCCCGTCGATTACGTATGCCTCCGGATCGGTGTGGCGTAGAAAATCTTCCACGTCTTGCGCGGCGACGTCCCAACTATCCCCACCTTCATCGGCATCAAATGGATAGCGCTCGATAAGACCGCGCACACACAGGGAGAAACGCTCGAGAGTGGTATTAACCATCACCACATGGTCCATTTGTTTACCGGATTGCACCACGTGCCCTGTGTGCGGATCCCACAGGATACTTCCGAACAATCCGGTCGTGCCGAACTTGACCAATTCCCCATACGGCTCAATCGTTACACTTTCCAGGAAGTCTAGAGACTGATATACCGCCCCGATCGCTTCATCTGGAACATTGAGGAATTCCGGCACGGGCGCACCCTTTACGGGTTCACGAAAGTGCAGCTGAACCATCGAAAAGTGAGGGAATTCCTCGTCAACGCTTTCGTTACTCACTGCATTCCTTCTGTAGTGGTGCATGCGGCCGTCGCCCTCGTGCGCGACGCCGCCGCGGGAACGCTGGGCGTCGCTCGCCTCGCCCGTCAGCTGCGCGACTGGACCATCAACTGACCTGCCCACAGTGCCCATACCGGCCGGGATACCCATGGTCCTCCACCGGTCCGCGGCCGCGCGCAGGAGTGTCAGCGGCTTCCCATAGGCTCGTCCCATGGGTTCATCTCTGAGCGTGTACCTGCTCGACGTTGCCGCTACGCGTGCCCTGGTCGGCTCCGGCGATACCCAGCTGCTGGAGGCGATACGCAGCAGCTTCGGGGACGACCTGGCCCGCGACGACGACTATCACAGCCACGTGATCGGGCAGGGAGCCCCCACGGCGTACGAGGCCCTGCACGCGGTCATCCACGGCGGGCCCTTCAGCGAGAACAGTGACCATGCCTTTCAGTACGGCTACGCCTACGACCGGCTGTGCTCGCTCACCGGCGTGTTTTTGCCCAACGGCTGTTTCACACCGCACAGGGGCGGCTGGCTGTCGGTCGTCGACCAGGGGCTGAACGCTCTCGGTATCACCGCCGTGTCCGTGGAAACCTTCAGCCACGGCGACCCGCCCGCTCCACTGCCGTACGCCTTCACACCGGGCTGCGGCGAATGGACGCCCGATCACATCGCCCAGGCGTTGGAGCAGTTCGAGGCCGGCAAGCGCGCGGTCGACGAGTCTGGACAGGCCCCGCCGCTGGAGCCCGAAGTCGTGGAGGCCGTGATGCAGTGCCTCGAATGGATGCGACGCGCGCAGGCACGGCCTGGTTTCGGCGTTATCGGCTTCCGCTCCTGAAGCCATGGACGGGGCAACCGAACAGCCGCCCCGCACCGCAAGGCCCCGGGGCCTTTGCCGCCCGAACTCGTGAGCTGGGCACTTCCCGGCTAATCAGGACGAACGCTCCACACGGTGAGCGGCGGCGCTGCGACGATCGAGGACTGCGGGTCCCGGCCGGGACCCGCACCCCTGCGGGAGGACAGCCGATGATCCCTGATGTGCGCCAGCCCGAGTCGCTGGGCGACTACCTGCTTCAGCACATGAACCTCACCCCCGACTTCGGTGCCAGCTCGCTCAGCGTGGAGCAGATCGCCGACATCGCCCTGATCGCGACAGCGCACTCCGCCGGGTACGCGGCCACCAGTCACCTGGTCTCGCTCCTGGCCGCGCTGCCAGTGCCCTCGGACGAGCCCCACGACTTCTGGTTCCAGCTGTGGCAGGCCTCCGGCACACCAGTCCTCATGCCCGTCAACATCAAGCACCAGGTCCTGCGCGCTCTGGACGGTGACGGAGCGGGACTGGCCGACCAGCTGATGACCGCCGTCGCCGACATGGACCCCAAGCAGCGGACCACCGCAGCGACGGATGTGATCAAGGAACTCGACTTCGTGCATTAGCGGGCGCCCCGAACCGGGCCTCGACTGGTGAGCTGGCGCATTCGGGCGTATCTCCTCTACCCCTCGTCATGAGTCACACCACGTCGGGCCATGGACTGTCCGTTGGCGTGGTACTCCTCGGAGGGCGTCCGTTGACGTGGTACTCCTCGGAGGGCAACGAGTCCCATTCAGTATTCGCGCCGTCGCGCGTCACCATGAACAACGGACGCGATCGGAGGACCTGCCCGACCAATTGCCCGCGCATGACGACCCCGGGATCATCCGGTCCTGCGTAGCCCTCGGGCATGTAGCGAAAGTGCACGTTCATCGCCTCGGCATACGCGATTGCGTCGCTCTCCAGCTCCGCCATGTCTCTCCCGACCAGCGGGAGTCCGTCGTACGCAACCTGGGGACCCTGCACGGCGTCGGCAGCGATGCAAAACAGCCCCACAGCTTGGCTCACATAGGCCGTGACGGCAGGTGGAGAAGGAGCGACCCCGCGACGGTGGACTTCGGCCTTCCAAGTTGGCGAGAAGATCGCGTGGCCCCGTGCACAATCGCTGACCTTCGTCTGGCCGAGTATCTCAGCCGCCTCGACCACTTCGTTGACGGTCATACCGAACCGAAGCGGTCCGACGCCGACAGCCGGCGAATAGGACCACTCGTCCCGTTCGGCGACTCCGAAATCGGCTTCGGTCTCGAACGCCATAGTCGCTCCTCTAGAGACACCTGAGAACTTGCCGTCGCCCATCATGCCAATCGCCGACCAGCAGGCTGCCGGGTGCCGCCGAGCTCGCGCAGATCACTCAGCGCATGCCCCATCTCGGCTCGGCCGCGAATACGCGACACCTGAACATGCGAGCTCACCAGTCCCGGAACCCCTGACCCTCACCTGCGCCGTGTCCTCACCCAACCTTCGATGAGAATCGCTCAACCTTCGAGGCGACAGGTCAGCGGGGGTGGAGCTGGCGGTGCATGTGGGTGGTTCTCCCCTGATAGGGGAGCCGTGACCAGCGGATGACCTGACCGGGGACCCAGGGTGGTGGCGTCCCTGGCGGTCCGCCTATTCTGGGTACAGGTGATCACGCGGACCGGAAGGTCCACGGGCATCACCCCCGGCGAGGTCACCTCACCGGACACGACTTGAAGGCTGTAGTGGGTTGCCGAGTCGATTGCTAAGAAGCCGCTTCGTCCTGGCAGGGATGGGGCGGCTTCGACATTTCTAGGTCGGCTGAGCCATGGACAAGGTCTTCAGCTCGCTTCGGTATCGGTGGGCATGAGGGCGTCCGGGAATTGGGCAGCAAGCCGTTCGAGCAGGCGGCCGTAAGTGCGGCGGTGAGGATTGCGAGGCTCAGCCTGGCCGTTCTCCCAGCGCACCACTTGAATCCGGTGCACGCCGATCGCTGCAGCGACTTCGATCTGTGTCAGCGAGGCGGCCTGACGTAGACGCGCCCGTACCGCAGGTGCGGGGAGTCCTACAGACTGCGCAAGCAAGGCGTCGACCGGGTCAGGCGATGGTTGTGCCACCGTTCATTCCTCTCTGCGGCGTGTGACGATTGAAAGTTACATGGACACTACTGGAAACAGCGGCGTAGCAGTGGGCGAGGACGGCCTCATCAGCTGTCTCCATCGACGTTCTGCTTCAGTAGGTGCTGATTGGGCAGTTTCGCAGCATCTGCATACTCAGGGAGCTCGATGACGGGGACACCTGCCTTCTCAAGGAACTCGGTACCGTCAGCGCCGAGAACGAAGGTGTCCGGCTCCCGCCATGCGGTGACCACTCGATGGATTCCGGCGTCGCGGATGAGCTGGGCGCATGGCCGGGGACGGGAAGCGCGTTTTGCGCAGGGCTCAAGAGAGCTGTAAATGGTGGCGTTGGCGAGGCGCGGGTCATCGTCGGGGATCTTGACGAGGGCGCCTTCCTCGGCGTGGTCGTGGGGGTCATTCTCGCGGGAATAGCTGCGGGCGAGCTCGGTTCCGTCGATGGCGACGATGACCGCACCAACGGAGAAAGCTGTCGTGGACGGCGGACACTGGGCGGCGAGCTCGCAGGCCACGGCCAGCCATGCCCGGTCCGCAGCGGTGGCTTTGTGGCCGCGGCCGGGCTGGCCGCAGGCCCCCGCGGTGCGGTTGATGCTCATCGGTTCTCCGTGCTGATGTCTTTCGGGGCGTACCGCAGGAGTACGACGTCGCCGATCTGCCGAGTCTCCAGGAGCTGGAGCCGGGCGGAGGGCCCACCGAGATAGTTGGCGGGGCCGAACATCCGTACGGCGTCGCTCTGCCCGACAAGGAGTGGGGCGATGACTAGTTGGAGCTCGTCGGCGAGGGCGAGCTCCAGGAGCTGGGTGTGGATGGTGCCTCCGCCCTCGACCATGAGCCGGCCGATGCCGTAAACCTGGCCAAGTACGTCGAGAGCCGTCTGCCAGGTTGCGTCAGTGGGGATGCCTTGGATCGTGGCGAGATCCCCGAGGTTCGCGCGCGCCTTCTCCGACGCCTCGTTGCCAACGGCCAGGACGAGCTTCTCCCCTCCGTGGTGCCAGAATTTCCAGTCGGGGCTGAGATCGCCAGTGCCGGTGATGGTGACCTTGAGCGGGTACTCGGGGAGGCCGTCGGCGATGCGACCGGCGCGGCGCTGCTCGGAGTTCACAAGGAGGCGGGGGTTGTCCGCGCGGAGGGTGCCAGCCCCGACGAGGATCGCATCGACGCTGGCTCGTACAGAGTCGACGCGATCGAAGTCCTCGGCGTTGGAGAGTATGAGCCGTTCCTCGCCCGGTCGGGTGTCGAGGTAGCCGTCAATTGATACAGCGGCGGACAGTAGGACGTACGGGCGGGACACGAGGCAGCTCCTAGAAGCGGGTGGACAGGGACGGGCGGGGTTTCAGGCGGGGTGCAGGACGATCCTGTCGAGGGCCGTGCAGCACCCTTCACGACCGTTGCCCGGTCCAGCAGGGTCGTCGTGGCCGGCGCCATATATCCGGCGCCTCATCAGCTCGTCCATGCAGGCAGGATCGCACCGGCCACTGTCAGCAGGTGCAGCTACTGGGCGACTTCGTACTTCACGACCGTGTCCGAGCAGCCCTCGGACAGCTTCTCCAGGGCGGCCCGCTCCTTGTCGTCCGCGGTCAGCTTCCACCTGAGCTTCGTGGCGGTCCAGTCGGCCAGGTAGGTGCACCGCGCGGACTCCGCCGGCGGCATCCACTCCGACGGGTCCTTGTCCGCTTTGCTCCGGTTGGTCCTCACGGTGACGGCCACGAGCGACCGCTGGGCATCGAGATCATTCGCGTATCGCATGCGCCGGGCCGCGTCCCATGCGAAAGCACCGCTGTCGAAGGCCTCGGCAAGCGGGACCATATGATCGATGTCCAGCCGCTTCGCGTCGGTGACGGTGACGTCGTCGTAGTACGAGAGCCACTCGCCTCCGGTCAGAGTGCATCGCGCCCCCTGCTCCGGGGCCTTGATCGCCTCGGCGATGAGTACTTCGTTGCGGGTCGAGCACGAGTCGCCGTCTTCGTCGATCCAGTGCTTGAAGCTGTCGCGCTCGTACCCGGTGCGCCTCTCGTCCGCGGCCGGGATCTTTGCGATGGCCTCGGCGAGGGACAGGCCATTGCCGCCCGCGGGGGCACCCGGCGCTGCTGAGGGGCTGCCCTCAACCGGGACACTGGCCGAGGAGGCGGGAGCTGACGGCTTCGAATCGGATGAGTCGGTACCCGCCGGGCCGGGGCTGCATGCGGCAAGGGATGCCACGAGAACGGCGGCAGCGATGGGGACGATACGGCGGGCTTTCACAGCGGTACTCCGGGATCGACGACTGATGCGGCCTCATGATCTCAGAGTGCAAGTGGGTGTGACAGATGGTCATATGTGTTGGTCGTCGCCCGCTGTTGCCCGGTAGCAGCATCGGTTTCGAGGTGAGGTCACCACCGGGCCAGCGCGGCTGTGGAGAGTACGACCTGGCCTCGACGATCTCGCCCCAGCCATCAACGCTCAGCGCGGGCTCGGAGTCGGTCACGTCAAAGACGGCATCGACGTCCCCCACCGTGCTCACGCCGGTCGCACCCCTTGTCGCGCTCCTCCGCCGGAGTGAACCCGCAGGCCACGTCGTTCTTCCTGCGGCCAAAAGCCCGTATGTCTAATGTCGTGATCAAAAACGTGATGCGTGCCGCGGCGGTTGCCGCCCTGGCCCTCTCCTCACTGGCCACTCCCGCCTCCGCCTCCGGCAGCACCGGCACCGTACGGGCCGGTATCGACTGCCCGTCCGGCTACGTGTGTATCTACCCGGAGATCAACTTCGGTGGGCAGCCATGGGTACGGCGTGCCGTGGACGGCGGCGTGAAGGACCTGCCGTCCGCGATCCGTGACCGCGGCAGCTCAGTCCGCAACAACTCCGACCGCACCGCGCGCGTCTACGAGAAGCGGAACTACAGCGGCCGCTGGGTCTGCGTGACCCGCAGCGGCGGCTCCATCCACGACCTGCGCGGCTACAACCTCAACGACCAGACCCGCTCCCTAAAGATCAACCGCAACGACTGCGGCTGAACACCCCCAATGTGTTTCTGAGCGGCGAGGGGGCCTGGGTGCTGCCGAAGCCAGAGGTTGATCTATACGCGGGTCGCGGCGTGCACGAGTGACCGGCTGGCCCGACACCGGTCAGGTCAGAGCCACTGGGCCCAACCGAAGGTCGCGATGTATGCACGCTCGATCGCCTTGCAGCTGCGTCCGCCGCGTCGGCGGACGACGGCCAAGGCCAGCGCAAACCAGACCGCGAACGCGCCGCCGATGATCAACGGCCACTTGAGGCCCTCCAAGTACCCGACCGCACCGAGTGCCAAGGCCGTCACCACCAGACCGAAGTGCGCCCCGCCCCGACTGGAGCGCAGTACCTCCCGGAGCACCCGCCGATCCTCTGCGAGGACCCGCTCGTACGCGTTGGGTGCTGCCTCCGCGCTGCGCTCCCGCTCCACGTCTTTCTCCACGAAACCCCCCTCAACAGATCCAGCCCTACGCAGGGCCGACCCACACCCCCACAGACGCACCACCCTTCACGACCGTTGCCCGGTCCAGCAGCGAACGCCTCAACGCACGACCCCATGCTGCCTAGCAGCAGCTGCGTGTCATGGACCGTTGCTCACGCAAGCCTGTCCGACACGCCGGAAGAGTGCTCTCAGGACTCACCAACATTTCGTGCGCCGAGCCACGCGTCGCTGTTCCCAACAATCGGCTACAAGCGTTCCCCGTTCTCGCCTACGCAGCCATCTGCGCCCTCCTCAGCCCAGGCCCAGACGGGACGCGACCCGCTGGTTCGCCGCTGCCCACGTCTGTTCGATATACCTGCCGAGCCGCCCTCCACCGGCGAAGCCGACTGTGCCAGAGTGACCGGGCAAGCTAGCAGGCGTTGGAGGGGCAAGCGTGCGACGTGATCGGGGACTTCCGGTACTGCGGGAGAAGGACCTGGTGCGCGCCAGGGTGGACGTCGGGCCGCTTCGGCAGATCACTGTGGTGCTGGGACGTGCGGGCGGCGGCAAGTGGCACGTGCTTTCGCGGGCGCCGGGGTGGCGGGCGCACTGCCGCTACGCGAAGCATCTGACGGGAAGCCCTCATGTCCTGCTGGACGTGCTGGACCAGGTGTGCCGCCACTGTGCCGGTGCTCTGGATGTGGCGCTGGGCGAGGAGGCGTTGTGGCTTGCGGCGGCCGAGGTGGTCACGGCCGACGCGCGGGTGCGGAAGCTGGAGGAGGCAGGGCCGGGTTCGAGGTCCTGGAGTGGATACGCACAGGTGCTGTGGGAGGCTGCCCGGCACCGTGACCCCAGGGTTCGGGAACGGCTGCAGACGTGGTCGGGAGACCTTGTGCTCGGTGCTGCCGCGCGGCAGATGATGCAGGCGTGGGCGGGGGTGTTGCAGCGGTCGGAGGAGGCGCTGGCCGCGTGGCGGGCGGCGGCTCCCGGAGCGCACGAGGCCACCTCGGTCAGTGCGGCGTGCAACGCGGTGGCCGCCGACGGACAGGTGCACCGGCAGGGCCTGCAGTTGGCGGCCGCGGTGGAACGGTCCCGGTGGGCCCAGCCGTTCGATGCGTGGGCGACGATCCGGCGGGCATGGAGCACCGCCCGCGACCAGGGCGGCGATGCAGCAGACGCGCGTACAGCGGCGATGAAGGCGCTGGAGACGACGTGGGGGCAGGCACGGGTACGTGATGTGACGGCCCTGCCGGAACCGGCGGCCGTGCCCAGCGGGCGCTTCACCTCGCCCGCACAGTGGGCGGATGCGGAATTCCAGCACCTGTGGCGGCAGTACGTATCGGAGTGCTGCGACAAGCTGGAGGAGGCGCTGGACGCGTCCGCCACTGGCGAGGACGCGGGGCAGCAGCAGTTGCTGCTGGTGACCGGCTGGCCGCTGACCCGGGAGCGGGATACGGAGCTGGCCTACCTGGCCCAGTACGAGCAACACGGTCCCGTCATGCCGTTCGGTGCACGCCGGCACCGTTACGGACCCGAGCCCGAGCATGCCGTGGTGCTATCCGTCCCCCGGTTCGCGGCCCAGCATGCCGCCGAGCACACCCGCGACGACGTGGGACGGATCGTTCCCGGTCCCGTCCTTCCCCAGGGGGCCGGTCCGGCCGAGCAGGACGTGCTGGCCCTCCAGCGCGGCGCCTACCCCTACCTGGCCACGGACACCGGACAGGACGGTGCGGGCGCGCAGCCCACTCCCCTGGTAACCAAAGCCCGGGAGACGCGGCGCAGCGCACGGCGTGCGGTGCGGGCCTGGGCCGGCGAACCCGACTCGATCGAGCGGTACAACGCCCTGGTCGTCGGCCAGTACAGCTGGGTGCCCGACGACAGCCAGGGCGGTACCGCTGCTGAGGAGATGGCATCGCTGCCCATCCACTGGCTGAAGGACTGGACACTGTGCCTGGACGTCGAGTGCGGATCCCGGCCCGACACCGTGCTGCACCGCCTGTACGGCACGGTGACCTCTTTCGAGCCGGAGACCGGCCGCTTGGGGTTCTCCCCCACCGGTGGCCACCCGGCCATGTCGGTACCGGTCCACCGAATCGTCGCGCTCACCGGCGACGAGCAGCGGCGCCGTACCGGGGAGGCGCCCGCCCACGAACCGTACGGCGACCACGAGCCGGGAACCTGACCTCTCGGAACCGGGAGTTGCCCCTGGAGGGCACTGATGCACGAGCGTCATGGGCCCCGCCTTGGACGTGACAGCGAACTGGTGACCTGTCCGGCTGGCCGGCCATGTCGGTAAAGGGGGGCGGCCGGGGTGAAACGCCGCCGCGACACGGGACGCCGTCGCGGCGGGTGAGGCAGCCGATGCCGTCAGATGCGCCAGGAGCGGACGTGGTCGCCTGCCTGGTAGACGTTTGCCTTGCCAGCCTGGATGTCGCGGACCAGTTCCACCAGCGCGCCGTATGGGGGGTCGATGCCCTCGCCCGAGGCGTGCATGTAGGCCGCAGCAACCTGGCAGGCGTACAGGGAGTTGCGGTACGGCAGTGGCTGGAGCCGGACCAGGGTGTGCAGGAGAGCGGTGGCGCGCCAGGCTGCGTCGGGTTCGGCGGTGGTGGGGCGCGGGATGCGGGTCTTGTGGCGGGCGACGGCCGCGACGAGAGCGGAGTAGTCGGCGACAGTGACGTCTTCGGGGACGGCCTGCTCCTGGACGTCCAGGAGCCAGGGGACGTCGATGTAGAGGACCATCAGGCGGCTTCGGCTCCCTGCTGGCGATCAGCCGGCGGCATCTCGTCGGGGAAGGCGTCGTCGAACTCGCCCCGGTGCTGCTCGCCCCAGGAGATGGCGTAGCGGACGAACTGAAGGCGCTGCTGTTCGCGCAGCGGGAGGTCGTGGACGAACTGCTTGAGGGACTTGCCCTCGGCGGTCGCGGCTGCGCGGACCGCTTCGAATTCGTCGTCGGTGAAAGTGATGTTCAAGGACGGCATAACCCCATGGTACCTAGTAGGTACCTAATGGGCCAGGGGATGCTTCGGCGGCCCAGGAGGCCGGTGGTCTCAGCCCTTCGCAGAGGTGACGGCGATGAGGGCGGCGCAGGCCGGGGCCCCCGGCTCTGAGGTCGCGCTTCTTCGTCCGATGAGCGGTGATGAACCTGGTGTACCGCGCGGTGAACGCGCTCGTGGTGCCGTCCCTGTCGGCCAGGACTGCCAGACCGCCCAGGAGGCGAACGACCTCTCGGTAGTGGCGGGTCCCCCGCACGGCGAGCAGCTCTCCTACGCGCCTCCAGCCTGCCTCGGGATCTTGCTGCAGGTTGGCCAGGCGCAGGTCCTGGGCCTGGCGTGCCTCCTGAGCCGCGCGTTCCTTCTCCTCGGTCTCCTGCCGTTCCTCGCGGGCGATCCGCATCGCCGTCTGGGCGGGGACTGCGGCACGGAGTTCGGCGACCGTGCGGGGGGCCGGGTCGGGGCCGGTTGCTGGTTGGGCGCCCCAAAAGCGGCGGCGCCGCACGGACAAGGCCTGGGTATCGGATTCGTGGAGCAGCTGAGCGAGGACGGCGTCCTTTTCGGCCGGGTCGAGGGTGGCGATCCAGGCGCTGTGGGCGGAGAGGGAGGGGCGGGGTTCGGGCTGGACTGAGCGTTGGGCCGCGGCCGCGATGAGGCCTGCGTCGATGCGCAGGAACGTGGCCAGGTCGGTCAGTGGCTGGGGCAGGGCGGCCAGGCCGGGCGGCACCGCGGGCTCGAGGTCGTCGTCGTCGAGTTCGCCGTTTTGCAGGCACAGCAGCCACGCGAGATAGAGGAGCCGTAGGTCGCCCCCGGCGACTTAATGGCGGGATCGGGCGATGGAGAGAAGCCACTGCTCGCCCCTGTCCGCGCCTTCCTCGTCAGAGTCGAAGAGATCGTGGAAGTCCTCGACCTCGTCCTCGGGGTCGGACGACAGAGTGATCAGGACGTATCCCCCGCCCTCCCGGCTGAACGCCGAATCTCCGACGCAGTAGGTCTCGGTGACATCGAGGGGCAGGGCGACTGTGGACCAGCTCATGATCACCTGCCGGGTGCCCCAGTTCACGAAGTAGAGATAGGCGTCGTAGTGGGTCTGCACCAGAACCTGCGGGTCGCCCTTGAAGCCACCCCAGCCGTAGGTGTTCACGAAGCTGTGACCGGTGAGGCGAGCGCGCGTGGTCAACGCACGGATCTCCGCGAGCTGCCCGTCGGTCAACGGAGCATCGACCCCGAACTGGTAGTGCTGGAACTCCGACATGCTGCCCTCCCCCTGGACCGTCCGTGCGCGGTAGGAATGCCCGTCTCCGCGCTCATGAACTCAAGTCGTCTGGCCGGAAGGAAGGGCCGGTCTGCGACTGCACAGCCGGGACGGGGCGGCGCCCGGGCGGCATGACCCGCTCCAGGTCGCGTAGTACCCGCTGAGCCTCGCCGCGGACCTGGGCGGGGACATCGCCTTGCTCAGCGACAAGGCGGGTGTAGATCGGGGTCTCCTGGAACACGTGCGAGGTCTGCTTTCTGACAGCGAACGGGAGTCCGCGGCAGCGGTGCGCTGCCGCGTCGGCTGGTGGCCCGACGGACGTTGGTTAAGGGCGGTCTACAGCTGGGGGTCGAGGCCGAACTGAGTCATCAGGTCGGTGAAGAGCTCCTGTGCGGCCTCTCCCAGCGCCTCGTCCTTGCCGACGGGGGTCAGCGTGGCGGCCACCGGCTGAATGCGGTGCGGGCGGCGCGCGTAATCGGGAATGCTCATGAAACCCCCGTACTCGGAGACGACCGCTGCCAGCGAAGCTGCCGGTGCGGCGGCAGCGATGGCAGCGGTCAGATGCAGAGCGCTGTCCACCCGGAGCCGGCGCGCCAGCTCGACGGCGATGGCAGCAAGATCCCGACAGCATTCCCCCACGAAGTCCTGGTGCAGGAGAAGGCCTTCTTCAGGCGCCTCTCCCAGGAGTCCTTCCCGAATGGCCTTCCAGGACAGGTTGACCGCCAGCACGACACTGCCGTCGTGGTGCAGCTCTGCGTAGATCTCCCGCCCGGCGCCCAAGGTGAGCGTGTTCAGCACCCAACGGCGCAGCCCGGGGCGCGGATTACTCGAGACGATCTCCAGGCCTGCCAGGGGGCCGACGACTGGACGGTTCCTGGTCTGGGTGCGGGCCCGGGCGGCGTGCAGGGCGTTGGTGGCGTCCTCGCGGGCGAGGCGGGGTGCTGTGCGCGGCAGCGGGCGGTCCGGGCGGGCGACGGCAAAGAACCAGGCCGCCGGCTCCTTCTGCTGGGCGAAGACCGTCTCCTGGACGTGGCCGAGGAGGCGCTGGACTTCTTCCTCGGCTCGCTGGGCGTGGGTGAATCGGTCGCGGTAGGCGCGTTCGATCTGGTGCTCGGCCATCCAGGCGGTGTGGTCCTTGTCCCGGTAGGGGACGACGGCGGCCTGCTGCTCCTTGTCCTTCTGTGAGGTCCCGTACACGTGGTGCGGGGCCATGGCGCTGGCCGGCACGTCGACGACGAGGACGCTGGCAGTGCCGTCGGGCGCGGTCAGCGTGCTGAAGGTGAGGTCAGGCAGGTAGGGCTGCACGTGATTGCGGATCCACTGGGCGTACTGCTGGACGTTGACCTCGCCGGGATCGATTCCCACCAGCTCGGTGGTCTTGTCCCGCACGCCGAAGATAAGCAGTCCGCCACGGGTGTTGGCCATCGCGGCGACGTCCTTGGCCAGTTCGTTCCACCGGCCGTCCCGGGGCGGCTGCGGCAACTTCTCCTTCCAGTCCAGATCGTCCGACTCCGCAAGGTTGTCGGCAGCGGCCTGCCGGACCATGTCGAAGGAGAGCGGGCCGGGAGCAGCACCGAGGTGCTCGTGCAGTCGAGTCCAGGAACGGGCCATGCCCGGCAGCCTAGGGGGCGGCACCGACATTGCCGGCCGGACACTGAGGTCTCACGCCGAGCCCGAGCAGCCCGGCCAAGGAGCAACAGGCGGTGCTGCGCCGGGCACTGGTGCACATGGCGCGGCACTTCGGCTACGTGTGGGCAAAGAAGACCTGCTGTAGCCCCTCGCGCAGACGCCGATGACGCCCGCGCGTACCTGAGCCCCACCCGAATCCGCGGCGAAAGCAATTTCCCCGTACATTTATCGAACATTGCCCGTACTTTCGACTGGGTTCGTCGGTGCCGGAACCGGGGGCAGCAGGGCGCCGACGAGGGCGAGTCTCGTCCAGAAGGCGAGCAGGATGCGAGACGGACGCCGATCGTGGCGGCCAATTCCACCGCCGAGGCCCACGCGGTGCCACGGGCAAGCGGGGGAACTGCCCCCTGACTTCCCGTACAGCGCTTCGGGCGTTTGCGGGGAGGCTTCGTATCATCACGACCACCAGAGGAAGCTGGTCAGCCGCTCGTCCGGGCGTTCCGGGGCGGCGTAACGCCCCGGCCGGTCCCCTCCCGGCAAGACCGCCACCCGCCAAAGGAAGCAATCAGCCATGAGCAGTCGCAGTGACATGCACTTTCCGGTCATCCTCAACGGCCTGGACTACCTGCACAGCTCTGTCAGCTCGCTCGTCGACGAGCCGGAGGGCCGGGAGCTGAAGTACGCGGTGCTGCATCTTCAGTTCGCGGCGGAGACCCTGTTCAAAGCACGTCTGGAGCTGCACGATCCGGCCCTTGTCTGGGTGAAGACGGCGCAGTTCGATGAGCGGCTGCACCAGCAGGGCATCTTCAAGAGTGTCGGGACAAAGGACGCCTTGGAACGCCTGCGCGACGACGTGAAGATCGCAAACCCGATCGATCCGGAAGACGTCGGCCTCAAGGCCCTGGTCGGTCTCCGCAACCGCCTCACCCACTTCGGTGCGACGGACACCGCCATCGCGGTGGAAGCCCGGGCCATACCCGTCCTCGACCTGCTCCTGACCTTCATCGACGAGGAACTGCTGCCCCACGACACCAGCGACTCGGCTGCGGAAGCCCACGAGCTGATGGAGACCATCCGGCCGCTGATCGGCCGCATCCGCGGCCTGGTCCACCACCGTCTTGGCCCGCTGGGGGAGAAGCTGGAGCCTGCCAGGAGTCACACCCTGCGCTGTCTGTCCTGCGGCCACTTCGCGGCGGTCGTCACCGGTGGCGAGCACCGGCCTGTCGTCTGCCTGCTCTGCGGCAAGGCGTACGACGACATCGAGGGCGCGGTGGACGCGTACGGGGTGGGGAGCTTCTACGAGGCGGTCACCCAGGGCGGTGAACCGCCCGCGTACGAGTGCGCGGAGTGCTCGACGGCGGACGCATGCGTCGTGCCCGCCCAGACGGCAGACGAGCCCGACGGCCGAGTCCTGGTGTGCCTGTGCGGCGGTCACCCGCTTGAGGGGGTCTGCGGATACTGCCAGCGGGCCGCCGACTTCGCCCTCTCCGAGGCACAGATGTGCAGCGACTGCCGAGACATCGAGTTCGCCAAGTTCTGACAGACGCCAGCCTCCGGGCAACACTGCTCGCAAGGCTGCGGCCCTGGTCGCGTACGGCTGACACACCCTGGGCCCTCCCTTTCCCCCGCCGTACCGACGGGACTCGACCAGGGTGCGTCTCGGTCATCTGTGGCACAGCAGTTCAGAGAGCTCTCTCTCCGCTGCAACAAGAATGAGAACGCACCCAGGGCTCCAGTGGCTCACCGGCCGGGGTGGCGGGCGGCTGGCGTGTGGTTGTGCGGGTGGGGTGGATTCTGAGGTTGGTGGACAGCCCGTTGTACTGCGGAGGTGAAATGCTCGGTGCGGCGCTCGATGTCGGCGATGATGCGCTCAAGGATCTTCTCCTGCTGCGCGGAGAGAGCCGGCCTGTCCGGTGGATAGATCTCGGTGATCGCGGCGTCGAGGCGGGCGCGTGCGATGGGCCGACCGGCTGCCTGGGCTTGGTGGAGCAACTTCGTGCAGAGGGTGCCCTCTGCGACGCCGGCCGCGCGGTACTCCTCGTTGATCTGCTCGATCTGACGGTGATGGGCAGGGTAGAAACGCATGGTGGTCGGGAGTTTCGGTGGGCGGTGCTCGATGCTGTCGGTGACCAGGCTGTGTGCGGCTTTTTCGATGAGGGCGGGGATGGCGGCGGCTAGATGACGGCCAGCCATGGACATCCGGTAGAGAGTGTGGAGTACGGGGCCGGCTCCTTCGGTGTCAGCGAGGAGGGAGGCGCGGGGCCGAGGGGGGTGTGTGCGGCTTCCTGCATGCGGTTGCCAGTCCGGCCCGTACAGCAGGCGTCCGGTGCGCAGCGCTTGGGTGGCGGCGATTTCGCAGGCGGGGTGCGGGGTGAGTGGTTGGGGCGGGGGGACTGCTTGGCTGCGTTGGCGTGTGAGGTAGTCGTATCGGGGCAGCAGGGGGCGGGCGCTGGGGTCGTTGAGATCGACGAGGTGGTGCCATGCTTCGGCGACAGTGTTCCAGCGGCGGGCGGAGGTCTGGAGTTCGGCGTGCAGGGCGAGTTGCGTATCGGGGCTGTTGGCGCTGATGTGCTGGAGGAGTTGGGCTGACAGCAGGCGGGTCAGGGCCAGGGAGCGGGCGAGTTGGGGGAGGTCGAAGCCGGTCAGACGTGGTTCGCCGGTGGGGGTGCGGGCTGCTGCGAACGCTATGCGTAGGAGTTGCTCGCTGGCGTTTTCGAGGTGGGTGAGGGTCTTGGCGGGTGGTTCGGCCGGAACGAAGGGGATGGGGCGGGTGTCGGGTGCGGCGGGGAGGGATCCTGTCTCGTGGTACGTGTCGCGTGTAGCTGCGCGGCCCAGCACGGTGGCTTGGTCGAGCTCGCGGCGGGCGGACTGCAGTGCCTCGACTTGGGCCGGATCGCTGCGCTCGGCCATGTCGGTGGCGAGGCGTCCGAGTTCCCAGGTCACGTCAGTTATCCGGAGAGCCAGATATTTCTGGCTGCCGGCCTGTGTGAGCAGCAGTGCGTACGGGGTGAGGAGTTGCCGGTCGGGTCCGCGGTGGGTGTGCAGCAGATCGCGGCTTGCTGCCAGTGCTGCCAGGGCGTCGTGCAGGGGGGTGGTCGCCCCGGCTGTGGCGGGGGGCTTGAGCCGGCTGGCGATGTGCAGGTAATTGGTTGCCTCGATCAGGTGAGAGCGCAGGTGAACGGTGGCTTCTTCCATGGCAGCGGGCGGCTCGCCCTCTTCCCCAGCCCCATCCCAGTTCAGCTCTCTGGAGTAGATGTCGAGTTGTATGAGAATGTCGAGGGTGGACGCCAGTAGTGCCCCTGTGTACCCGTCGTCCGATGCGAGGGGCCGGGCTCTGCGAATGTGCTCTACGGCCGCGTCGAAGAGCTGACCCAGCTCGACGCTCATGGCGTCCGCCACATCGCAGAGAGCGCCTGATGAGCTGTGGTGGCGTGCGCGGCTGCTGACTGCCGCGCCGTGGCGTCCGGCTGGATGCCGACGCCCGAGGGAGACTGCAGAACCCGGGCCACGTGGTCGAGCAGGCGGGCGCAGCTGCCCGTGGCCGCGCGGGATGGTTGCGGTGCTTGAACAGGTCGGCCAGATGCCGGGGACAGGAGGTACCGGCGAGCTTCCCGGCAGGACTGCGCTGCTGCCATGGCCTGGACGGAGTCAACACCGTACTGCCACACCGCGGCATCCGCGAGCCGCTCGCCGAGGTTGAGGATGTCCCAGGCGGCCGCTGCGGCCTCCTGCCCGTACTCATTGCGCAACTGGTCGGCCAGAACATCGAGAGCATCACCCATATCAGCCATGTTCCCTGCCTAAGGTGGATAGTTACGTGCCCCAGCGTGTCATCACGGGCTCTGTGTCGAAGAGCAGCGTTCTATAGCAGTTCAGGAGGCACTTCGGCGTCCGGCACCGAGCTGTTGTTCCCCTCGGCCCCGCCCTGCGCACCGCGGCCGCAGACGCCGTCGGCAGCACCGAGCAGATCACCTGGAAGGCCCTGCAGGATGCGCTGGCCCACAACGCGTAGGGCTGCTGCCGGGGGTCAGCGCCGAACCCGCGAGAGCAGCAGTTCCCGCACCTCCGCGACGCCCTCGCCGTGATCGAACTTGGTGTCGAGGCACTGCGTGTCGTCGGAGAACTGCTCCGCCCACAGCAGCGACCCTGCCGCTGCCAGAAGGTCGGCGCCCGCCTCTTCGGCAGCCGCGCCTGCAGGAAAGACGACCAGGAGGTCGGCGACGGCCACCTGGTCGACGACGAGGGCGACCACGCCGGCGGCAACCGTCGGGTCGTCCCAGGGAGCGGACAGCGAGAGGTGATCGAAGACGAGCACATTGAGCGAGCCGAATTCCCGCAGGCCTACGGCGCCCTCGCTCAGCAGTTGCTCAGCCACCTGAGCGCAGAAGCCTCCCTGGGCGGACAGTCGGGACCGCAGGCTGTCCAGCTGCTTCACGTCCGGGAACCACTCCTCCACGTCCTCGTAGATCAGTTCGCCCCTGGTGCAGTGGCTGTACTCCGAATCCGTCCCGGGCTGCGGGCTGCCGCCGCCCCGGTAGGGGGTGAGAACAGCTCGCAGGCTGCCTACGGGTGCGCCGTCGGCACGTATCTGCACCTGCCAGATCTCCGTCGCGGAAAGGCCGAGAAGCGGCGTGGTGTGCTGGAAGTCAAGCGTCAGGCCGGCCGGGTCGGCCACAGTAGCTGGCTGGGTAGTCATAGGATCGGCTCGCTCTCCACGGTGTGCCCGCCCATCGGGCAGAATGCCGAGCCTAGGGCTGCCTCAGGTCTCTGACGCTTGAACTGTCCGCCGCACCTTGAGCCCTCCCAGCAGGCGGGCAACGAGTTCGTCTGGCGTCCCAGCGGGCGGGCTCCGGCTTGCTTCCCCTGGTGCTCCGCCCCTTCGTACGGATGGCCTCGTCCGTGTCGCCGCTGTCGGCCGGCGGTGCCGCCACGTCGGTACCGCTCGTCTTGAAGTCCTGGTCGCAGGGCGGGGGTTAGGGGGTGTCCGGCGGATCAATCCGGCCGAGGCTCAGGGCTGCCTGAGGGCTCGGAGCGGTGACCTCATAGGGTGGCCATCCGGACGTTGCATGCAGTGCGCTGGGGCACTTAGGACATCAGGAGTGGGCAATGGACGCGATCGAGTCGGTAACGGCACTCTCTCGCCTCGTGCCGACTACGCATGGCCGGGACGAGGAGATCGACTGGAGCGAGGTGGAGGCGGCCTGGCCCTCCCGCTTCCCCTCCGACTATGCCCTCTTCATGCAGACCTACGGCGCGGGAACGTTCAGCGAAAGCGTCGTCGTCTTGCTGCCCACGCTGGGTGTCGATGGGTACCCGGGTGGGTCAGGCCTGGAGGACGAGACGGAAAACGCGCGCTACACGTGGGAGATGGAACGCGATTTTGCCGACTTCGATCTGGACCCCTCATCCATCGTGGCATGGGGCGTGACGTCGGGCGCCGATATCTACTGCTGGGTGACCACGGACGACAATCCAGACCGGTGGCCTGTCCTGGTGTGCGGGAGGCACACCAACCCGACTTTTCAGTTGCACCCCTTTGGGATGGTGGAGTTCCTCCACAGGGTTCTCGGCGATGCCTCGTTCCAGGAGCAGACGATCAGCGTAGTCCTGCCGGAAGAGGCGTCCTTCGTCAACTGGCGTGAGAAGCAAAGGATCCGGTCGCCCCGCTCCTAACGCGGGCGACCTGATGGTCTGCCAGTCGGTGATTCACGGGCGGAGCCAGAGCCGGATCGCGGCGATGGTGACGGTGCCATGGAAGTTCGTGGCCGGGATCCGGGTGGCGATCGCCTCCAGTAGCGCGCCGCACCGACGGCCAGCGGGCCGCTGAACGCCCGGCTGGCCACCGCCCACGAGCCGTACGACTTCCCCCTCGGCCGAGTGGCCAACGACTGCCTGCGGCTCAGCCGCGGTAAGCCTGGTGGACACGCGCGGCAGCGGCTGCCACCGCACGGTAGGCCTGGCGCCGTTCTTCCTGAGCCGCCTGCTGAGCGGTGAAGTCCATGGCCCGGGCCACGGGGTCGAACACGGGCTGGGCCGCGGCCCACCGCCAGCGGGCGTCCGGGTGCAGCACCTTCCACAGCGCATCGGTGTAGGCCGTCAGTCGCTCTGCGGACCGGGCGAAATGGTTGCCGCTCAGTGCCTTGCGTGCCTTGAGGTTCGCACCGGGCCGCAGAAGCTGGAAGGCGCCGAGCAGCACGGCTGGGCCCGGGAGTGGTTCGTGTGCGCCGAGCAGTTCGGTCGCGCAGGCTCGCAGGGGGGTGAGGTCGTCGTTCAGGTTGGCTGCGGACGCCTGGGCGAGGCCGGCGGCTGCCCAGTCGCCTCCGCCGTGGGCGTGGATGGTGCCGGGGCCGAGGCGGCGGCGATGCCACTCGGCGGCACCGAGAGTTTCGCGGCCGGCTATCCGCGTGCAGGCGGTCTCGTCCAGAGACGTGGTCACCGGGGTGGGGGTGAAGCGGCGGGCAGGGGCAGTGAAGGTGGCCCGGGTGCGCAGGTGTTGCCACAGGCGGGCGTGCAGGCGTGCGTCGTCGCGCGGATCGTGATCGCCCCGTCCGCGGATGTCGAAGGGGCCGTTGCCGTGTTTGGCCCGTCGTACCCGCAGGGTGTGCCAGGACAGTTCGCTGAGCCCAAGGCCGGTGGTCCACTGTCCGCCGCGTGCTTCGTGTAACTCAACCAGGGTGTCCACACACCGGTCGACAAGCGCGTCGGGCAGGGGCGTGATCATGGCCACTGCGCGCAGATCGCCCTGCAGCAGCCCGTGGCCCACGACCAGGTCGGCCTGTTCCAGAGCCGTCAGGGTCTGCGGCGCGGCATACGGGCCGTCGATGAGTTCGTCCCTGATCCAGGTCAGTGAGCGGTCATCGGCACGTGCCCAGACGATGCCGATGCGCTCCACCAGCCAGCTCTCCGGGCCCTTCGTGTGCTGATGGCGGGTCACGCGGCCGCCCTTGGCGAAGTCGGCGTCGATGAAGGCCACCAGACGGCGGGCGGGACGGGACCGGTGCTTCTTTCTGCTGGCCATGGTGGCACCGTAGCGAGCACCACTGACAACCTGTGCGTACTCAACGGCGGTTCGCTGGATCTGGCTACCGCCGGATCCGGGCCCGATGGCCCTGGCCGGTCCGTCCACGAACTGCGGGTGCTGTCGTCAGCCTGCTGTCTCCAACCTGGTGGCCGGTTACATCCCACACCGGCGGCTCTCGCCTCGCGGTGCGGCTCCTGGCAGCTGTCAGGCGCTGGTCTTGGCGACGGCGGCGCGGAATTCCTGCGTCATCAGAGCGACCGAGCCGCGCTGTACGGGCACCGGGCCTGGCTCGCCCCACACCTTGTGCAGCACGGCGCGCACCCGGCGGTTCATCGCAGCGTCGACCGCCGCCTTGTGCTCCGCGGGCACGTCACGTGTGTCCTGAACGGCAACCATGGTGCCGTAGCGGGTGCCGATCCATCCGATCGTGGTGACCTTCCAGCCGAGCTGCCGGGCCGCTTTGCGCATCGCAGCCCGGATCAGCTCCACCCCACCCAGTCCGACGGCCTCCTCATCGTCCAGATTGACCTGGTTCGAACCGCCGTACCCGCCGGCGTTCTCAGGGCACGTGCGGGCCAGGAGCGGGGCCAGGGCGTCGGCCATGGCGATACAGCGCGGGTCTTTTGCGTACGAAGGCACCTGCGCATCGTAGGGCCGCGCAGGGCCTACGTGGTTGCCGCGCGGTCGGCAACGGGCCCGCGAACGCGACCGCCTGGACGCGCTACGCGCGTACTGCGCGGGCGCCCGTGGCTTAGCGGTCGGTGGCTTTGGGGTGGCCAGTGGACGCCTGATCGATCCAGACCGTGCGGCGCTCGGCGTCCAGCAGGTACCAGATTCGGCCGCCGGCGGTCACCTCGATCTGCCAGCGCTCTATCGTCCGGCCGCGGTGGGCGCCGTGGCCCAGCTCCCCTTTGAGTCGGTGGTGGTGCTCGGTGCGGGTGGCCGGATCCGGATCGGTCCGCATCACGAGCCAGGCGGCGCGTGTATTGCCCGCGGCCTGCATGGCCATCTGCTCCCACCCCTTGGCGGCCTCCCCGTTGGCGAACCGGACGTCCCACTCCCCCGGCCCCGGCGGCGGGACGGCGCGGTCCCCGCGCCTTGGGCTCACGCGGCGGCCTCAGGTTCGGGCACAGGCCCGTAGTCCTTGCCAGAGTCGGTGGTGAGCGCGGCATACAGCTCAGGGTCGGCGTGCACCTCGGCGGTGTGCCGCCACTCGGTGATGAGCTGGGCGACCGCGGCTGTGCTGTCCAGGTCCGCGGCGGCGCCCAGGGCCCCGACCAGCTCGACGGAGAAGTCCCGGACGTCGTGGGCAGGCAGGTATCGCACCCACGGGAAGGTGGCCGGCAGTACGTCCAGGACGAGCGTGCGGCCCTCGGGCGTGCGCATCATCTCCACGAACATCCGGGTGGTCGCGCCCAGGACCGTGCTGTCCTGTTCGGCGCGTGCGGCCGTGGTCAGCACCAGGTCCTCGTCGTCACGGCGCCGGAGCCTTATCCGCCGGGCACCCCTCAGGGCGGCCAGCGTCACCTTGGGCTTGTTCAGCAGGTCCGAAAGGTTCGCCTCCACGCTCATAAGTTGAAGTTTAGTTGACAAGTCCGAAAAGGGCACTTCCAGAACCGCCCCGGACACGTGATCGAAGACCCGGCCGTACGGGGGCACCGGGATCGAGGCACTCGCCCCGGATGGCGGGCGGCACGCTGCCGCCAGGCCACCGATTCGGGTATCTGGCCTCCCGCAGGCCCGGGCCCCCCGCTACCGTGGGGGCATGGCCAGGGAAATCCGCATCAACGTCGACGACGAGACCTACGAGCAGCTTGAGCGCCTCGCGGCCGACGGTCACGCCGAGCCGGAGCAGTACGCGGCGCAGCTGCTGACCGCTGACATCGCCCGCTCCCGGTTCAACGAGGCCGCGAAGGGGTTCCGTGACGAGCACGCCGCGGGCTTCGCGGCGCGGTTTGGTGGCAGCCAGGGGCAGGCCGCCGCCTGATGGCTCCCGTCGTCCTCATCGACGAAGGGTGGCTCCTGGAGGTCGCCCAGACCTACATTCCCGGGGATCCGGACGTCATCGACTACGGCGCGCTGGCCGCCGCTGTCGCCCGGCACCGTTACGCGGTCATGGGCACGCTGGTGTATCCCGAACCGCATCACCGGGCTGCCGCCCTGCTCCACACGCTCGCCCGCGTCCCTGCCCTCGAGCACAGCAACGAGCTCTTCGCTGCCATGACCGCCTCCGCCTACCTGCAGGCCAGCGGTCAGCAGGTCAAGGTCACTACCGACGACGCGGCCGATCTCGTCGCTGCCGTCACCGGCGGCCGCTTCACCATCCGCGACGCGGCTGCCGCCGTAAAGAAATGGATCAGCTGACCTCGTCCCCGGTCCGCCCGTTGCCCCGGGGCGGGTCACTGGCCCAGACCTGGGCAGGCTGCCGGACCCCGGGGCGAGGCACCCTGCAGGAGCTTCTACCGGCTCGCTGATCGTGGTCGGTGTCGCCGACCGGTTCTGCTGCCAGCGCTCGGGCTCGTCAGACATGGCGAGGCTGCGGCCGCAATTGCGTCCACGGTCGCAGCCAGCCGTGCCCGCTCACCACCTCGGACGGTCACTCGGGGTCAGGCTCTGCCATGTTCACGAGCCTCTCAGCAAGGCGTCGCATCGGGTCCCAGTCACTCCCAAGGGGGACCTCGCCCGCTTCGGCGGCTCGGAGCATCTCCTTGATGCTCCTCTGGACGTGGGGCTTGTTGGCGAGCTCCCCTTGGCGATCGTTCATCGCATCGATGTGGCTCCTCTATCGGACCGGAACCAGCTTCCCGTCGGTTCCGAGCAGGCAGTTCTGCCCGAAGTAGAACTCCACGGAGCATGCACGACCAGCCACGTCGTCGACGGAAGCACCTGAGGGGCCTTGGGTCGGATAGGCATGTGCATAGTCGAGGTCGGGCAGCCTGCAGACCGCGTAATGGTCAGGCAGAGGAGTACTGGCAAGCACCTTTTCAGCTTGCCGACCTGCCGTGTCATCGTCCAAGATCCCGATCACCCGGTTCATGACGCCGGCCGCCGCGAAACTTCTCATATTTTTGACGACCCGATCGACGCCACCAGCGGCCTTCATCGTTTCGATGTCCCAGAATTTGAAGTATCCGGCGATTTCAGGACGGACGAGTCTGAGCGCCCGAGGTATTATCTGTGCGTCAAACTTGCCTTCGGTGATCACGATGATGGGGCCCGTATTCGCCGTGAGTGAGCTCAACTCCCGGATGGCCTGCGCAGACAGGTCTTCAGAACTGTTGCAGTACTCAGCCGCCAGAAGGTCCGACAGATCCATCGTCACTGTGTTCCGCGGATCCTGGCCATGCAGGAGGGCCGCAAGGAGGAACCTCGGATCATCCGAGTCGTCCTTGAAATGGAACGCCAACGCCTCCACACAGTTCAGCTCCACCAGGTCGAGATGCTCGCTGTCGAATCCGTGGCGGGTGCAAGCCTTGATATGGGCTGCGTGGCTTCGTCAATTGCTGAGGACAGCGTTTGTCGACCAGTTTCGGAGTCAGTTGGTGATCAACAGGCCCGTGATTGTCGAGGAGAAATGACGGCCCCGGAGCGACTGCGGACGCCCGACGGCCAGCGGCCCGTAAGGGCAGCTGGCCGTCGAAACACGTGGCGGCAGAAACGAAACTCGGGCCGGCCCCTGGCGAGCATCAACTCAGCAGGCGTTCGGATCCGCTTGAAGGATCTGCGCACTCCAGGTGTCCACCACGGGACTGCGCCGGTAGAAGACGTTCGGCTGCACCGGGTCGCACGTCACCAGGAGAATGTCTCCCTGACCGAGCACAACGTTCTGCTGGACCTGTGTGGAGCGACGTTTGCGATGCCGCGTGACCTCAAGGTGCAGCGGGTGCGGTCCTGGGGGCAAGGGGATGAAACGGACCTTTCTGATGCTGGTCCGATCGACGCTGCAGAGCTGGCGCCCACTTTCGGTGACCGACACCAGGCACCACTTGAGTGACATGCTGCGGGGCGGGTCACGCAGGTCCACCTGCAACAGCAGCCCGGTCCGGCCTCGGCGGCGGGCTCTGTGGATCAGATGGCGAGAGCGCCACTTCAATCGGCCGTCGAAGTCGCTATTCACCTGCACTGCGACGTCCCCCACCCTGCCCCCCATCGGTGCCACCCACCAAGTCCCCCAGACGCCTCAGGCTGGCACGGACAGACGAGATCCAGAAGAGCCACGACCGGCAGAGCGTGAGGGCGGAAGTCTGCCGGAGATCAACGGTGACACGGCCCCCACACTCACGGGAAGTCAGCTGGCCTTGGCTGCCCCTTCCGTTCGTGCGCGGGTGCTGGCGAGGCGGTAGACACCTCAGGGCTCTATCGCGTCAAGTCAGGCGGCTTAAAGCGTTGGGTCAGGCGCTCTCGTCATCGAACAGGGTCTCTTCGATCTTGATGAGTTCAGCAGTGGTCAGCGGGGGTGCAGCCCAGTTCTGGTCTTGCGCATGCTGAACGAACTGCTGGTCCAAGGCGACGTGGTACTGCTCGACGTAGTGGGCGAGGTCTGAGTACCAGAACCACTGCCCGTCGGTCAGCAGATGCAGCCCGTCGATCAGCTCGCGGCCGGGACTCAGGATGTCGTGAACGCGAGATCCGGTGGCGGCGAGGACTGCTCCCGAGCGCAGATACTCCACGAGGCGGGGCTCGTCCGGGCCTGCGTGGTCACGCACGGCAGCACGGAGCGAAGGGCCGTCAGGCCGGCCGTGCTCGAGCTCCTGGAACTCGCCGAGGAACCGGTCGGCGTGAGGGTTCTCGCTGTTCATGCGCGGGAGCCTAACGCGCGGGGGACGCCCTTTGTGACGTCCTCGGGGCACGTCCTATGCGGCTTGAAGCGCGGCCTCAGTCTCTGCCGGGAAGGCGGCAGCTTCGTCGTAGTGATGCCCCTGTTGGAGGCAGTGGTAGAGCTGGCCGATCACGCGGTTGAAGAGGTTGCGCTGGGCTGATGGCGCTCGTTGAAAACGGACACCCCTTGCTCAGGGATAACCCCACAGTTGCTCGGTGGATCTCCCCATCGACGTCACGTGCGGGCAGCTGTTCCCCGTGAGCTGAGGATGACTTTCTGGCTAGGAAAGTGTGTGTCATGATGGCAACCCTCATCGTTCTGCTGCCGGGAAGGTCGTTCGGTCTCGTGTCTCTTGGTGCTCATGGCGGCGGTTCACAGGGCGCGGCGGTGTCCCCGGCGCAGGCGGCGGACACGCTGGCTCACGTGGAGTCGGTTCGGGCGGGGGTGCGGGGGCGGCGGGCTCCGGGTTGGTTCCCGATGGTGGCGGGTCTGCTCATCGGCCTGGACGTGGCGGCGTTTGCCGCCACGCAAGAGGTACCGCTGGCTGCGCTGCCGGGAGCGATGCTCACCTGGTGCATCGCATGGTTGCTCCGCCGGATGAGCGTCCAGGTCACAGGGGTGAAGGACGCGCTCTCCAAACGCCTCCGCAACATACGGCTCATGGGTGAGGCGGTGGGGCTCTTCGCGCTGAGCTTTGCCGCCTGTGCAGTGTGCCGGCTCGGCGGCAGCGGTCACGCCACGTGCATCGTGGTCCCCGCCGTCGTTGGCTCCGCAGCGGCCTGGGGCCTCTTCGCGCGGCGCAACCGGTCACTGCCTCCCGGCGCTGGGGGAGCCCATGCCCACTGATCGGGGCCTGGCCGAGCCGGGCTTCAACGAACTCATGCACCATCCGAGCCGGCTGGCTGTGTTGGCATTCCTCTCCGGCTGTATCGAGGCGGACTTCGCGCTCGTACGCGACCGATGCGAACTGTCCGACTCGGCACTGAGCAAGATCGCCAGGACGCTCGAAGAAGCTGGCTACATTGACGTCCGCAAGGGGCGTATCGGCCGCAGGGCCCGAACCTGGCTTGCCCTGACTCCTGAGGGCGGCGACGCGCTCGCTGCCCACCTCGACGCGCTCCAGGCAGTCGCAACGGCGGCCCGCTCCGCCGCCGAGCATGAGGCCGACGCGAGCCGCCACGCCAGCTGACCCAGCCGATTCACGCTCGTCGCCAAGAGCCGTTCGACTCGTTCGGCCACGCGGCACGTGAAGACTCGTTACTGCCCTCCGCACGGAGGCTGATGTCCTGCTGCCCGGCAGGCGTCGCCGCCGGCGCGCGGTCTGTTGAACGACGGACCAAGTGGGGCAACGAGTATGCCCGGCCATTTTCGAGGAGCGCCATCAGGGCGGCGGCGTGCCAGTCCGCGTGGTCGTCGCGCCGTCGCCGGTAGTGGGCCTTGGCACCGGGTGAGGCGGTGATGGCGGAGAACGCCCAGAGGTAGCCGGCGTGGTTGAGGCGGTCGTTCTTGACCCAGCGGCGGGTGATGCTCGACTTCTTGCCGGAGGCGCGGGTGATGGGCGACGCGCCAGCGTATGCCTTCAGGCCGCGGGCGTCGGCGAACCGTTGCTGGTCGTCCCCGATCTCGGCGAACACCCGGGCGCCGAGCTGGGTGCCGAGGCCAGGGAAGCTGAGGATGATCTCAGCGTCCTGGTGCTGAGGGAACGCCTCTTCGACCGCCTATCTGCGGCATGACCAGGACCTTTCACCAGGAGCATCCCGATGCTGCCCTGGCAAGAACCCCAGCGCCTCCCGAACTCATCAACATCACCCGACCGTGGTTCTGGGCGCCTCCCAAACCCATCGACAAGTGACGTCACTACTGCTCGATAAAGCCACACGGTGGAGTCGCCGACCGTGCTCGCCGACCGCAGGGCTCGGAGGCGGGCGATGGCCTCGCCGTCGCGGACCCGCTCCATCTCGTTCGCGATCCGCAGTGGCGAGCTGGTTGCCATCAGCCAGCCCAGGTCCGGTCGCAGGACGTCGCCTCCGATCAGCTGGACCAGGCCCATGCCGAGAATGCAGAAGATCCGCTCTCCCCGGGGCCCGAGGTTGTCGACGCTCTTCAGGTCGCTGATGAGCCGGAGCCGCCAGTCCATGTGACCGTCGACGCCGGCGCCGCTGGCCTCCCACCGCTCTTGCCAGGTGCCGCCGGGCTGCATCCCCCGACGTAGGGAAGATCGTGCCCCTTGCCCGGCCGATCAGGTCCCGCGTGTTCGACCTCAATACCCGCATCCGCGCTGCGGCCGCCCGTCACGGGGTCGCGGTCGCCGAAACCGGCCGACAGGCCGTCGCCACCGATCCACGGCTGTGGAGCGCGGACCGACTCCACGCCAGCCCCCTCGGCCACGAGCGGATCGCCGCAGCCGTCGCCCACGCCATCCACCTGCCCGGAAGCAACGACGCCTGGACGCTCCCCCTGCCGCCACAGAGGGTCCCCACGGGCTGGCAAGCCGCAGGAGCCGAACTGCGCTGGGCGGCCGCATTCCTCGGCCCCTGGCTCGGACGCCGTTTGCGCGGTCAGTCCTCCGGCGACGGCCGCACCGCGAAACGCCCCCAGCTCCTGCCCCTGAGTGCCACGCCCGACTCCGCGGCGGACACCGGTCAACGGGAATCTTCGTAGGGACAGCATCGGCCCCGGGCGGTCTCCTCTCGAACGGCCCGGCGCTGTGCAGTACGCCGGAGTGGGCACATTCACGCGTACCCGGCTGGGCATTTCCGCGAGTACGCGGACAGCTGGTCCCGCTTGACACGGTGCAGAGAAGGTTTCTGTGGGCGGCCGAGGTGCCATGGAACGAGGCGTCCCGGATCGAGGCTCGCGACTTCTCCCGGTGGATCCAGATCACGGCCAAGCCTGCCCGCCAGCGTCGGGTTTCGGGGTCAAGCGTGTCGGCGCCGGTGAAGCTGCCGACTGCCCGCGGCGCGAATCCGGTCACCGGCAAGCGGCCAGTCGGACCGACGTACGCCCCCTCCACGGTCGCGCACAGCGAGACCGTGCTCCGCAGCTTCTATGCCCATCACTTGGAGGCCGGGACTGGCCCGCTGGTGAACCCGTTCCCGCTGGCCAGGGCGCCTCGGGCGAACGCGCACCATAACCCGATGGAGCCGTGGCGCCCTCAGCGGGCGGGGCTGTTCCGGCCACGGCAGCCCCAGCGGATCCCGCGACAGATCCCCGACGCGGTCTTCAACGAGCTGTTCGCCCGGCTGTCCTCGGACCGCGACCGGGCTCTGGTCGCCTTCTGGATCTCCACCGGGGCCAGGGCCGCAGAACTGCTCGGCGTGCTGTGCTCCGGTACGGATCCGAGGCGACAGCTGGTTACGGTCGTCCGAAAGGGCTCGCGCGCCCTGCAGCAGCTGCCGGCATCGCCGGACGCCTTCGTCTGGCTGCGGCTCTACCAGCAGCAGGTGCACGGGTCGGTGCCCAACGGCCCGGACGACCCGCTGTGGTGGACACTGCGGCGGCCGTTCCGGACGCTCAACTACCATGCCGCACGGGCAATGTTCGTCCGAGCGAACTCCGCGCTCGGATCCAACTGGTCGCTGCACGATCTTCGCCACACGGCGGCCTATCGGCTGGTCCGCGACCCGCTCATGCCGATCACGGATGTCCAGTGGGTCCTCGGACATGCCCGTTTGTCCACGACACAACGGTATGTCACACCAACAGCCGAGGACGTCATCGAGGGTGTCCTGGCCCACCACCGCCGCCAAGCCGAGAAGCAACCGGAGCCTCCGGCACCATCGCTGCACTACCGTCCGGAGAGCCTGGATGTCTTGTTCGGCAGTCGGCAGCCGTGACCACCAGCGCAATCACCGCCGCGGTGGCCGCACGGCCCTGGCAGCTCAGCGCGGAAGCCGTCGCATTGTGGCAAAGGTTCCCGCCCCGCGCCAACCCGAAGAGCTGGTCGGCGACCCGGCAGACCCGGGCCGCGGTGGTCGCCCGAATGCTCAGGCCACCGTTCCTCGCCGAGGACTCCAAGACGCGCTGCAACCGGAAGCTGACTCTGCTCAAGGTGCTCGACTGGCCACGTGGGCCCCGGCTGCCGTGAGCGCGGCGAACATCTCTTCCAGGTGCCCGGCCACCTCTGCGGCGTCGAACCGGGGCCGGAGCAGGTCGTTGACCCCGGTGACAACGGTGGCCAGGTCGGGCCGCAGGGCCAGGGCGGGCCCCAGTTGTTCAGTGCGGACCTGGCCGGCGACACGGCCTCGTACGGCAAGGTTGGCGTACCGAAGCCCCGGGCTAACGGCCGCGAGGTGCTCGGCGAGCCGGTCGGCAAAGCCCCGTAGGCCGACGGCGTCGTCCCCGTCGCCGAGCCCTTCGGTCTGGCTGTCGCCCAGGGCGACGTAGCGCAGGTATTCACCGTTCGGCATGAGTCGACTGCCTTTCCTTGAGGACGGCTGCGATCCGCAGGCACCAGTCCCGGTGCTCCTGCTCAAAGGCCAGGCCGCGCAGGCAGGTCAGGTACGGCCCGATCCGCTCGCCCCGGCGGAGGAACTCCTCCTCGTCCGCATCGCCGCGCATCCGCCGCAGCAGCTCGCCGAGAAGCTCAATCTTGGCCTCGGCCGCGGACGCTCGCTCTTCGAGCTGTTCGATCACCGGCGCCGTGCCGATGCGGTCGGCGACCTGGACCTTGACGAGCAGTTCGTCGCGGATGAACGAGGGCTTCGGTACGGCTGCGGCGAACTTCTCCAGCTCGGCGCGACCGGCGTCGGTGACCCGGAACAGACGTTTGTTGGGCCGGGTCTCCTGGACCACCTGCCGACCCGCGACCAGCCCTTCCTTCTCCAGCTTGGTCAGCTCGGCGTACAGCTGCTGCGGCAGGGCGTGCCAGAAGTTCGCGACGCCGACGTCGAACGCCTTCGCCAGCTGATATCCGCTGTACTCGCCGTCCAGCAGCGCCGCCAGCACCGCATGCCGCAAGGCCATCGAAGCAGCCCCTTCCCTTTCCTCGCCCGCCACTGCATTATACTCAAGAAAATGACTAGTCATATCCTTGAGTATCGGGAGGGGTCATGGAGACTGCTGAACGCTTCCGCGCTGCCGTGGAGAAGGGCGAACTCGCCGCACTGGACGACCTGTTCACCGAGGACATCCGCCTTTACAGCCCCGTGAGGGTCTGTACAGCGAACGGTGGGACTCGGTTGATTGTTTCTACCGGCGTCCGGCGGTGAGCCGGCCGTCGAAGGTGATGTCGAAGGCTTGGAGTGCGGCTTTCCAGCGCATGGTCCAGCGCTTGCTTCCGGTGCCCTTGGGGTCCAGGCTCATCACCGCGAGGTAGACGCACTTGAGCGCGGCCTGTTCAGTGGGGAAGTGTCCGCGGGCCCTCACCTTGCGGATACGGGCGTTGACGGACTCGATCGCGTTGGTGGTGCACACGATTTTCCGGATCTCAATATCGAACTGGAGGAAGGGGACGAACTCCGCCCAGGCGCTTTCCCACAGCCGCACGATCGCCGGGTATTTCCTTCCCCAGGCCTCACTGAACTCCATGAAGCGTTCCAGGGCGGCGTCCTCGGTCGGCGCGGTGTAGACGGGCTTGAGCGCCTTCGCGATCTTCTCCCAGTCCTGCCTGGCCGCGTAACGGAAGCTGTTCCGCAGGAGGTGAACCACGCACGTTTGCACGATCGTCGCAGGCCAGACCGTGTTGACCGCGTCCGGAAGACCGGTCAGGCCGTCGCAGACCAGCATCAGCACATCACGGGCGCCCCGGTTCTTGATCTCGGTGAGGACCTGCAGCCAGTACTTGGCGCCCTCGCCGCCGTCGCCGACCCACAGGCCCAGGATGTCCCGATGCCCCTCCGCCGTCACGGCCAAGGCCATGTAGACGGGCCGGTTGGCGACCTGCCCATCCCTGACCTTCACGTTCACGCAGTCTATGAAGACGACCCGATAAACGCCTTGAATTCCATCGGTGGTTGCGAACGTCCGAGGGGAGATGGTTCGCATGCCTCGTGGAGGAGCCAATCGCATGCCGTCGTCGGCCAGACGGCGGTACTTCGAGCTGCGGCGCAAGGGCCTGAAGGGGGCAGCGGCCGCCCGCCAAGTGGGCGTATCGGTGAGCTGCGGGTCCAACTGGTTCATCGATGCTGGAAGCATGATCATTCCTGACCCTCCCATCTCGCCACGCTTCCTGACCCAGGACGACCGGATCGCCATCGCCGACGGCCTGCGCGCCGGGCGGAGCCCGGTCGTCATCGCCGCCGAGATCGGCAAGAGCGTTTCGACGGTCTACCGGGAGATCGGACGCGGCCGGAAGGAGAACGGGGAGTACGAACCCTGGTGGGCACACAACCAGGCGCTCCTGCGTCGCCAACGCCCCAAAGAAGAGAAACTCCGCGACCACGGACCCCTGCGCGCGGCAGTGCGCGAGAAGCTCGACGAGAAGTGGTCCCCGCAGCAGATTGCTCGACACCTCGCACGCGAGCACCCGGACAACCCTCGCATGCGGGCCTGTCCGGAGACGATCTACCGTGGCCTGTTCGCTGGCCTTCTGGGCAAGGGTGAGGGCCGACTGCGCACCGGACGCACCCGCCGCAAGCGGCAACGCCGTGGCGTCGTCTCACCCAACAAGATCAAGAACATGACGCTCGTCCATGACCGACCCGCCACGGTCAACGATCGTGAAACGCCCGGCGATTGGGAGGGAGACCTCATCATCGGACGCGCTCAGCGGTCCGCTATAGGCACCCTCGTCGACCGCACGACCCGCTTCGTTCGCCTGATCCACCTGCCGCACGGCTGGAAGGCCCAGCCGATGCGCGACGCCCTGGTCTCGCAGACCGCCGATCTGCCGCCAGCGTTGCGGCGGACCCTGACCTGGGACCAGGGGCGCGAGCTCGTCCTCCATGAAGAGATAGAGGCCCTGTCCGGCTTCCGGATCTATTTCTGCGATCCTCATTCTCCCTGGCAGCGCGGCACCAACGAGAACATCAACGGGCTGCTGCGGCAGTACTTCCCCAAGGGCACCGACCTTACGGTCCACTCCCTGCGCAACCTGACGGCCGTGGCCCGTCAGCTCAACGACCGCCCCCGAATGGTCCTGGGAGACCGTACTCCGTCCGAGGTCATGCAAGACGGGGGCATAGCATCACGATTTCCGTGATTCGCAATCACCGCTAGAAACCGCCCGCTGTCCAGGGGACGGTTCTGCCATTCGGCCATGCCGGCCATCACGCTGTCGGTGATCGTGGAGACGGTGGTCTTGGAGACCTCCGTGCCGTAAACCTCGGCCAGGTGGGCGGAGATCTCGCCGTGGGTAAGGCCCTTCGCGGACAGGGACAGGACCATCTCGTCCACGCCGCCCAGGCGCCGCTGGCGCTTCTTGACCAGCTGCGGTTCGAACGTGCCCGCCCGGTCCCGCGGCACCGTGATCTCCACCGGGCCGACCTCGGTGGTCACGGTCTTGGACCGGTGGCCGTTGCGGTAATTCTCCCGGCCGCCCTCGACCCGTTCACCGGGCTCGTGTCCGAGGTGGTCGGTCAGCTCACCCTCCAGCGCGGACTCCAGCACCTTGCGCGTCAGCTCCGCCAGAAGGCCGCCCTCGCCGGTCAGCTTCACTCCGCCGGCCTGGGCCCGGGCCACCAGTTCGGCAACCAGACCGTCATCCACAGCATCCAGCGCACCCACGGCGGCCTCCCCGGCCTTGATGTCACTCATCACGTCAGTCATCAACTGTCGCTTCCAGCTCGGGAGTTACACCGGTTACCGTACAGACCCGGTCGTGTGAGTGCAGGACTCGCCCGTTCAGGACAGTGTGACGCAGAGCGTAGTAGGCGCTCTAGCTCCGCGATGACGGTGACGCCGCAGGACTCGTCCAGCAGGCGGTCCAGGACGTCAGCGACGTTCCGGCCCTCCTTGGTGCCGCCGGCGCGGTACTGGCGGGCGAAGGCGGCCGCGCGCCCGGGGGCATTGCCGTCGGCGTTCTGCTTGGCCAGGGCACGCACCATCAGCTGCAGGACACTCGTGACGCCGGCGGAGCTTGCAATTTGAGCAATGTGCGCCGCCAGGGACTCGAACCCCGGACCCGCTGATTAAGAGTCAGTCCTGCAGGCGGACTCGGCAGGCGAGTTGAAGGGCGAAGGCGGTGTCGGGGTCGTCCAGGTCGGCGCCGAGCCGGGCGGTGATGCGGCGGACGCGGTAGCCGACGGTGTTGGGATGCAGGCGGAGCCGGGCGGCTGCGGCCTTGAGGGAGCCCCGGGCGGCGAGGTAGGCGCCGAGGGTGGTGATGGCCTCGACGGCTTCGTCCTGGCCCAGGACGTCGAGGGGGGCGAGCAGGTCGTCGACCGCGCGGCGGGAGAGTGGCGAGCCCGACACGGCGGCCAGGATGCGGCTGAGCCCTGTGGCGTCGAAGGCGTGAACGGCGATGTGCTTGCGTGCGGCCACGTCCGCCGCGGCCCGCGCTTCGAGCGCGGACTGCCGCAGGCCGTCGATGCCGCGGTGCGCGGTGCCGATTCCGAAGTGCAGGTCTGCAGCGGGATGTTCGACGGCGAGTGCGGCCCGCACCGAGGTGAGAGCCTCCCGGATCCGGTGCTCCGGCACTTCGGCGCGACCGGTCGCGATCAGCAGGAGGTCATCGGCCAGGCGGGCGGCGTTCCACCTCTCGTGCGTGGGGTGCCGGGTCTGGTGGACGAGCAGGGCGAACGTCTCGGCGAGACGCCGGTCCTCGGCCAGGTCCGCATGGGCGGTTCCGCCGCCGTCCGAGGTGCCGGCCGTGACACCCGTCGCCGCTCCGGTCCGGACTCGGACGACCGTGTGCACCTCGTCCACGGGAAAGCCCAGCATCCGGGCCCGCTCGGCGAGTTGGCCGGCCTGGGCGCGCTCGGAGAGGATCAGTTCGGCAACGACCTCGGAGCGGGCCGCTCCGGGCGCCGTCTCGCGTTCGAGCGCGTGGGTGCGCTGCAGGGACACCGCCGCGGCGACGGCGGGGAGCACGAGGCGGACCGCGTCGTCCTTCGGTCCCGCCACACTGCCTCGGCAGCGACCCGCGACCCACACCGGCTCACCCTGGTCCGGCTCGTCGGTCAGGGTGAGCGGGCAGCCCAGTGCCTCGCTCACCCGGGCCAGCAACTCGGTGGGTGACTCGCCCGGGGTGCGGAGCGCGTCGAGTGCGGCGTCGGCGCGGGCGAGTGTGTCGGCGGCGTCGCCGCGGATGACCTGCCCGAGTTGGAGCACCACCTTGGCCACGTCCACGTCCTCGGGGACGGAGAGCACGGCGATGCCCGCGCGCGTGGCGAGGTGCGCGGCGGTGCGCGGCAGATCCGCGACGCCGATCAGCAGGAGGGCCGGGACGCCGCGCTCGGCGGCGGTGCGGATGGCGACGTCGACCTGGTAGCCGGCCGCCCGCGCGGTGGAGCGACCGGTGACGACGGCCAGCGCGCCGGGCGGCACGTGCTCGAGCGAGCGGAGCGACTCCACGGCGGCGACGGAGGTCAGCTCGGTCTCCGCCGCGGGTCCCGCGAGGAGCGCGAAGGGGATGGGCGACCCGCGTCCGAGCAGGTCGGCGACGTACGGCATGCCTGGAGTGTGCCAGTGTCACAACGGTCTGGAAAGACTTGTGTTGCTGCCACTATCCGGTCGGTTCACCTGTCGGCCACCCTGATCGGCATGCAACCGATTGATCGGATCACACCCGACGACCTTCCCGCGTTCGCACGTGGCTGTGGCGTGCTGGGGACCGGTGGCGGCGGGAGCGTCGACAGCGGTCTGCTGGCCGCTTGGCACGCCCTGAGCCGGTACGGCGACGTCCCAATCGTCCCGCTGGCCAAGGTTCCGGACGACGGGCTGGTGCTGCCCCTCTCGGGGATCGGCGCGCCCACCGTCTCGCACGAGATGCCGATGAGCGGCGAGGAGCCCGTGCTGATCGCGGCCGAGGTGGAGCGCATCTTCGGCCGCCCCGTCTCGGCGGTGATGGCGAGCGAGATCGGCGGCAGCAACGGCGTCGGCGCGGTGGCGTGGGCCGCCCGGCTGGGCGTGCCGCTGGTGGACGCTGACAGCGTGGGCCGCGCCTTCCCGGAGGTCCAGATGGTCTCGCAGAACATCGCGGGCCTGCCGGTCAACCTGATCGTGCTGGCCGACGTGCAGGGCAACCTCTCCACGATCCGCCCGGTGGACGGACCGTGGTCCGAGGCCATCGCGCGGGCGGTGGCCGTCGCCTGCGGCGGATCGGCGCTGATGGCGGACTACGTGATGACCGGCCGACAACTGCACGGCGCGGTCGTCGAGGGCTCGGTCAGCTCGGCGGTGTGGATCGGCCGGACCGTCGCCGACAGCGGGGAACCGGTCAAGGCTCTCGCGGAGCTGCTGCGGGCCACGACGCTGATCACCGGCAAGGTCGTGGACGTGGAGCGCCGCACCGGCGGCGGCTTCGTCCGCGGCAGTCTCATCGTGGACGGCACCGGCAGCGACCGCGGCCGGATGCTGCGCGTGGAGATCCAGAACGAGAACCTGGTCGCGTTCGAGGACGGCCGCGTCCGCGCCTGCGTCCCGGACCTGATCACCGTGGTGGACGCGGAGACCGCCGACGCGGTCTCGACCGAGTCACTGCGCTACGGCCAGCGCATCACCGTCCTGTCCTGGCCCTGTCACCCGCTGTGGCGCACCCCACGCGGACTGGAGATCGCCGGGCCCAGGGCGTTCGGCTACGACCTCGATTACACCCCGGTGGAGGACCTGCGATGACCACGACCACGCTCCGCGCCACTGTCCCGGCGCGCACCACGCCCGGCGCCCGCGACCTGCGCGTGGGCATCGACGTCGGCGGCACCAACACCGACGCCGTCGTGCTGACCGCCGACGGCACGGTCATCGCCCGCACCAAGCAGGCCACCAGCGCCGACGTCACCACCGGACTGCGCAGCGCGCTGACCGCCGTGCTGGACGCGGTCGGCGAGGACGCCGGCCGCGTCGGCCGGGTGATGCTCGGCACCACGCACGCCACCAACGCGATCCTGGAGCGGCGCGGCCTCGGCCGGGTCGCCGCGGTCCGCCTCGGCGGTCCGGCCACCACCTCCGTCCCGCCGTTGCAGTCATGGCCGGGGGACCTGGCGTCTGCGATCGCCGCAGGGTCGGCCGTGCTGCCGGGCGGCCACTACGTCGACGGGCGGCCGATCAGCGGGCTCGACGAGGACCGGCTGCGGGCCTTCCTCGACACGGTGGCCGGGCGGGTCGACGCGGTCGCGCTCACCGGTGTGTTCAGTCCGGCCTTCACCGACCACGAGCTGGCCGCCGCCGAGCTGGTCCGCAAGCACCTGGGCGACGGCGTGCAGGTCTCGATGAGCCACGAGGTCGGCTCGCTCGGCCTGCTGGAGCGGGAGAACGCCACGGTCCTCAACGCCGCGCTCTACCAGGTGATCGCCACGGTCCGCGACGGACTGCACCAGACCCTGGCCGCGCGCGACCTGGACGCGGCGACGTACTTCGCCCAGAACGACGGCACCTTGATGACGATGGACTACGCCGCGGACTACCCGGTCCTGACCATCGGCTCCGGTCCGTCGAACTCCATCCGCGGCGCGGCCTGTCTGTCCGGGCTGGACGACGCGATCGTGGCCGACGTGGGCGGCACCTCCACCGACTTCGGCGCGCTGGTGGCCGGGTTCCCGCGCGAGTCCGCGGCCGGCGTCGAGATCGGCGGGGTCGGCACCAACTTCCGCATGCCCGACATCCTCGCCCTCGCCCTCGGCGGCGGAACCGTCATCGGTCCCGACGGCCAAATCGGCCCGGAGTCCGTCGGCTACCGGATCAGCCGCGAGGCGTTCGTCTTCGGCGGCGGCACCGCGACGCTGACCGACGCCGGCGTACTGGCCGGGCGCGGCGCGGGCCTGTCGGCCGGCCGGATCCCGGGCGCCGCCCACGCCCGGCTGCGCCAGGCCCTGGCCGACGCCGACGCCAGGCTCGCGGACGCGGTGGACCGGATCACCTTCGGCAAGGCCGACCGGCCGCTGGTCGTCGTCGGCGGCGGAGCCTTCCTGATCCCCGACGACCTGCCCGGCGTCAGCGAGGTGGTCCGCCCCGACCACGGCGATGTGGCCAACGCCGTCGGCGCCGCGATCGCCATGGTCAGCGGCACCGTCGAAACGATCATCCCGGCGGGTCAGGGGCGCGCCGAGGCGATCGCCGCCGCCGAGGAGGCTGCCCGTCACCGCGCCATCCAGGCCGGCGGCGCGCCCTCCGCCGTCGAGGTCGTCGAGATCAACGAAGTCCCGCTCAGCTACCTCAACGAACCCGCCCTGCGCCTGCGTGTCAAGGCCGCAGGCCCGCTCGGCGACCTGTAACCGCCCAGCCCCGGCACCCCCCGGCCCTCTCCCCAACCACAGCAGGAGGCCCCCATGGCACGGCGACTTCGCCTGCCGACGCTCGCCGCGGCCGTCGCCCTGTGCGTCGCGGGCTGCGCCGGCGGCACACCCCAGGCCGCCACCGCGTTCTCCCCCACCTTCACCTACTCCTACCACCGGGACGTCGTCACCGACTGGGACCCGGCGACCTCGTACTCCAACGAACTCATCGTCCTGCAGAACGTCTACGAGTCCCTCACCCGGTACGACCCGGCCACCCGGACCGTCAAGCCGCAGCTCGCCACCTCCTGGGCCTCCTCGGCGGACGGCCGCACCTGGACCTTCCACCTGCGCCGGGGCGTGCGGTTCCACGACGGCGCCCCGGTGACCGCGCAGGCCGCCAAGGCCGCCATCGAACGGACCGTCGCCGCGCAGGGCGGTGCCGCCTACATCTGGGACGCCGTCAGCTCCATCGACACCCCGGACCCCGCCACGCTGGCGTTCCACCTCTCCTACGCGGCGCCGATGGACGTCATCGCCTCCTCCGACTACGGCGCCTACATCTACGACACCACCCCGCCCGGGGTGAAACCCGGCGCGCTCAAGAACTGGCTGGAGGCCGGCCACGACACCGGTACCGGCCCGTACACCGTCGCCGCCTGGAACCAGGGGCAGGAGGCCGAAGTCACCCTCAACGCCTCCACCGGGTACTGGGCCGGCTGGAGCGGGCGGCACTACCGCCAGATCGTCTTCAACCACACCCCCGACGTCACCACCGCCTGGCAGACCATGGAGACCGGCGAAGTGAACTTCGTCGCCCAGCTCAACCCGGAGCTGTTCAAGGAGGCGACGCACTTCCGATCGCTCGCCACCCAGGCCACCCCGTCACTGCAGAACATGATCGCGTTCTTCAACACCGCCGCCGGACCGCTCAAGGACGTGCGACTGCGGCAGGCCGTGCAGAACGCCATCAACTACGACGGCCTGCTCGCCGCCCTGCACGGCTCCGTCGGCCCGGCCCAGGGGCTCATCCCCAGCGGCCTTCCGGGCAACGATCCCTCGCTGACACGGCACCAGAACCTCTCCCTGGCCCGGAAACAGCTGGCCGAGGCCGGCTACGGCCCGGGCGGGAAGCACCTGACGCTCAACCTCACCTACGCGCAAGGGGACGACGCCCAGCAGCTCCTCGTCACCCTGCTCTCCTCCGACCTGCAGGGCCTGAACATCACCCTCGACGCCAGGCCCATGCAGTGGAACGCGCAGTGGGCGCAGGCCAAGTCCGCCGACCCTGCGCACCGCCAGGACATCCTGCTCATGTACTGGTACGCGGACTACGCCAGCGCCTACGGCTGGTTCATCAACCTGTTCCACTCCGCGCAGCCGGTCTCCTTCAACCTCAGCTACCTCGACGACCCGGTCGTCGACCGTGAGATCGACGCGATCCCGCAGCTGACCGCGACCGACCCGGCCGCCGCACGGGCCAACTACGCCCTGCTGCAGCGGCAACTGCTGGAGCAGCACGCCGCGGCGGCGCCGCTGTTCGTCAACACCTACCAGCGGGTCTACGCGAGCGGCATCACCGGCTACCGGGACAACCCCGCCTACCCGGACGTCGTCTTCGTCTACGACCTGGAGCCGTCGCCATGAGTTACCTGACCCAACGCCTCGCCCAATCCGCCCTGGTCGTCGCGGGTGTCGTCGCCCTGACCTTCGCCATCACCCGTCTCGTTCCAGGCGACCCGGCCGTCACCTACGCCGGCCCGCGCGCCACGGCCAGACAGCTGGCCGCCGTCCGCAAGCAGCTCGGTCTCGGCGCACCGCTGCCCGAGCAGCTGTGGCGCTACGTCACGGGCCTGATCCGCGGCGACTGGGGGACCAGTCTGCACACCCGGCGCACCGTCCTGGCCGACATCTCGACCGCCCTCCCCGCCACGCTCGAACTGGTCGGCTGCGCCCTGGTGCTGGCGGTCGCGGTCGGGTTGCCGCTGGGCCTGCTCGGCGCGCACCTGCGTCGTGGCAAGGGCCGATGGGGTCGCGCGGTCGGCGACGGCTCGGTGCGGATGACCTCCATGCTGGCGGTGTCGGTGCCGGCCTTCCTGCTGGCCCTGGCCGTCCAGAACCTGTTCGCCGCGCAGTTGGGGTGGTTCCCCGTCGCCGGGGAGTACACGCCGAGCCTGAACCAGACCAGCCCGCTCCAGCACCTCACCCACCTGACGCTGCTCGATTCACTGCTGACCGGCAACTGGCCCGTCCTCGGCAGCGCCCTCGCCCATCTGGTGCTTCCGGCCTTGGTCATGGCCGCCTACCCGGTCGGCGTGGTCGCACAGATGACCCGCGCCGCGCTGCTGGAGGAGGTCGCCGCCCCGCACGCCCGACTCGAACGCGCCTACGGCTTCTCCCGATGGCAGGTGCTGACCCGGTTCTCGCTGCGACCGGCCTCCGGTCCGCTGCTGGCGTTGCTCGCCCTGGTCTTCGCGTTCTCCCTGGTGAACGCGTTCCTGGTGGAGCAGGTCTTCAACTGGCCGGGTCTGGGGCGCTACGCCTCGTCGGCCATCACCTCCGCCGACGCCCCCGCCGTCGCCGGCGTCACCGTCGTCGTCGCGCTGACGTACGTGCTGACCAACCTGCTGGTGGACCTGACCCAGGCGGTCATCGACCCGAGAGTGAGACTGTCATGACCGACGGCTCCCCCACGCAGGCTCCCCCGCTCCCCGTCACGGCAACCGGCAACGTCCCCGTCCCCCACAGCGCCTCGGGGCCCGCGTCCGCGCCACGGCGCGGACGCGTCCGACGGCTCCTGGGCTGGTCCCGGCACGTCGGAGCGGTGGTGCTGATCCTGATCGTGCTCGGCGCGGTCCTCGCCCCGTGGCTGGCCCCCTATCCCGCCGACGGCACGCACGCGACCCACCCCCTCGACACGCTGGCAGGCCCCGGTGCACAGCACTGGTTCGGCACCGATGCCGTCGGCCGCGACCTGCTCACCCGCGTCCTGTACGGCGCCCGCACCTCCCTCACCGTCGCGGCCGCCGTGCTGACCCTCTCCGCTCTGGTCGGCGTACCGCTCGGCGTGGTCGCCGGGTACGCGGGTGGCGTGGTCAGGGACGTGATCATGCGGATCACGGACATCTTCCTGGCCTTCCCCGCACTGCTGCTGTCCGTCGCGTTGGCCGCCGTACTCCAGGCCGGAACCGGGAGCGCGATCATCGCCATCTCGGTGGGCTGGTGGCCCTGGTACGCGCGCATGACCTGCGTCGCGGCGACCACCATCCGCACCCGCGGCTTCGTTGACTCGGCCCGCTGCCTCGGCGTCACCCGGACCCGGATCGTGCTGCGCCACGTGCTCCCGAACGCCGTCACGCCCGTCCTGGTCCAGCTCTCGCTCGACGCGGGCGGCGTGATCCTCACCTCCGCCGCCCTGTCCTACCTGGGCCTGGGCCCGCAGGAGCCCACCGCCGAGTGGGGCCTGATGGTCCAGCAGGGCCAGGACCTGTTCATCACCGACTGGTGGGTCGTGGCCTTCCCGGGCCTGGCCATCCTGCTCACCGCCTTCTGTTTCAACGTGCTCGGCGAGGGCCTGCGCTCCGCCCTGGACCCGCACCGGGAGCTGACCAGATGAGACCTCACCGCGACAGCGACGGAGACGAGGACAGCGGGACCGCGGGCATCGTCTCCGGCCGTCCCCGCCCTGACCGGTCCGCCCTCACCGTGACCGACCTCCAGGTCCGCGTCGGCGACGGTGACGACGCCCGGCTGCTCGCCTCCCTGCCGCACCTCGACGTCCGCGCCGGGGCCTGCGTGGCCATCGTCGGCGAGTCCGGCTCCGGCAAGAGCACGACCCTGCACGCCATGCTCGGCCTGACCGACGGGCTGAGGGTCTCCGGCCGCATCATGCTCGGCGACACCGATGTCGTCAGCGCTCCGGAGAAGACTCTCAACACTCTGCGCGGCGCCCGCATCGCCCTCATCAGCCAGAGCCCGCAGTCCTCCCTCAACCCCACGATGCGGCTCGGCACGCTGATCCGGCGGGTCCTCGCCCGCCACGGCATCCGCGGCACCGAGGTCCGGCAACGCACCGACGACGCGCTGCGCGACGTCATGCTCGACCCGGACCTGCTGCGCCGCTACCCGCACCAGATCTCCGGCGGCCAGGCCCAGCGCTTCGCCATCGCCATGGCGGTCGCGCTACGCGCGGACGTCGTCCTCGCCGACGAACCGACCAGCGCGCTCGACGTCACCGTCCAGGCGGCGGTACTGCAGTTGCTGGACCGGCTGCGGGCCGAGCATGGCATCGCCCTCGTCCTCGTCTCGCACGACCTGGCGGTGGTCTCCCGGATCGCCGACCACATCGTCGTCATGCGACACGGACACGTCGTCGAGTCCGGCCCGGCCACCGACGTGCTCGCCGCCCCGTCGGCCGACTACACCGGGGAACTGCTCGCCGCCGTTCCCACCCTTGGAGAGTGAGCGCATGCTGACCGCCGACAACCTGACCGTCGCCTACGGGCGCAACACCGTGGTCCACGGCGTCTCGCTCTCCCTCAGCGCCGGGACGGCTCCGGACTCCGCCGCTGAGTCCGCCGGAGCCGGCGCGAGGGGCGGCGTCGCACTCATCGGCGAGAGCGGGTCGGGCAAGACCACCATCGCCCGCGCCCTCCTCGGCCTGGTCAAGCCGAGCGCCGGCACAGTGCGGTTCGCGGAGCAGGACATCCACAAGCTGCACCGCGCCGCCAGGAGGGACTACCGCTCCCGCGTCCAGCCCGTCTTCCAGGACGGCTCGGAGGCCCTCAACCCACGGATGACCATCGGCACTTCGCTGCGAGAGGCCCTGCGCCTGCGCAAGGACGAGGGCCCCTCGATCGAGGTGCTGCTGGAGTCCGTCGGCCTCGACTCGCAGCTCGCCGGGCGCCTCCCGCACCAACTCTCCGGCGGCCAGCGGCAGCGCGTCGTCATCGCCAGGGCGCTGGCCGTCGACCCCGCGCTGCTGATCCTCGACGAGCCCACCAGCGCCCTCGACGTCACCGTCCAGGCCCGTGTCCTCGACCTGCTCGAAGACCTGCGCACCACGGCGGGCCTTCGCTACCTGCTGATCACCCACAACCTCGCGGTCGTCCCGCGGCTCTGCGAGACCGTCCACGTCCTTTTCGCTGGCCGCGTCATCGAGTCCGGACCCGCCTCCGAGGTCCTCGCCTCCCCGGCACACCCCTACACCGTCGCCCTGCGCGACGCCGTACCTCGCCTCGGCACAACGAACAGCGAGGGCCGAAGCAGCGCCACTCCTCCCCGGACAGAGCGCACCGACACCCAAGCCGCCACTTCCGGTTGCCCCTTCCGCCACCGCTGCCCCGCGGCCTTCGACCGGTGCGCCACCTCAACCCCCGCCCTGCGCCCACTGACCAGCGTCCGCAGCGTGGCCTGCCACGCGGCGGACGGAGAAACCGGTCCACACCCTGACGCTCCGACCGTGTGAGTGCTGCCGAGTCCCTCCTGGGTTCTGGAGCGCATGCGCAAGAACGGCGTCCCGCCGAACTCATCCGCGACGCAGGCCGCCTCGTCCCCGGTACCCCCCGGCCGCGGCGCAGCGAGCACCCCCGGCCGCCGGAACCAGCACCCGCAGGATTCCCCGAAGCTGCGGAAAACCGCAGCTCGGCACACAGGTCACGGCGCCCCGTCGCCGTGCGGTGCCCCACCATGCCCCCTCAACCCCGCACCAGGCCCGACCAAGCGAAATGCGGCTCTCCTGTCGCTTCCGTGGGTAGGTTCATGCAGCTTGACGCCCTGGTAGGTGGGGTCGGTGGCCGCCGAGGCTGAGCATGGCCAGTGCGATGAGCGCTGCGGGGTCCTTGAAGCCGAAGGCCATGCGGGTGATCAGGCGGATCTTGGTGTTGATGCTCTCCACGATCCCGTTGCTCATGGAGTGCTCGGCTGCCGCCGTGATGGCGTCCCAGTGCTTGACGATGGCCCGTTGCAGCTTGACGAAGGGCTCCAGTCGGGAGCGGCGGGCCCAAGACACCCAGTCGAGGAGGGCCTCGGGGGTGTCGGGGCCGGACTTCAACGCCAGGCGAAGGCCCTCCTTGAGCAGGTATGCGCGGTGCAGGACGGGGTGGGCTTTCGCGATGAACTCCAGTTGCGCGCGCTGGTGTTCGGTAAGGTCCTCAGGGCGTTTCCACAGGGCCCAGCGGGCCTTCTTCAGTGACTTCGAGCCCGGGGTGGCGCGGCCCTTGCCGCCGCGCTCGGCGTTCCAGACCTCGCGGCGCACGGTGTCCAGGGCGTCGGTGGCCCACTGCACGACGTGGAACGGGTCCATCACCCGCACCGCCTGCGGGCAGCGCTCGGCGACTACCTTCGCGATCCAGTCGGCGGCATCCGCGGACACGTGGGTGATCTTCGCGGAGCGTTCAGGTCCGAGCAGGTCGAAGAAGGACCGCAGTGTCTCCTTGTCCCGGCCGGCCGCCGCCCACACGAGCCGGCCGCTGTCGTGGTCGACCACCACGGTCAGGTACTTGTGGTGCCGCTTGTAGGAGATCTCGTCGATGCCGACCCGGGTAAGGCCCGCGAGCAGGTCCACGCGCTGTTCGACGTCCGACCACACGCGGGCGCAGATGCCGCCGACCGTGCGCCAGCCGATCCTCAGCAGTTGGACCACCGTGGTCTTCGAGCAGTGCGTGGCCAGCCAGGTCACCGTGTCGTCGAAGGCCAGGGTGTGCCCGGCACCGTGGCGGGCCCAGGGCACGTGGGCGACGACCACACCGTGCTCGGGACAGGACACCCGCGGCGCGTCGGCCTCGATGAACGCCCGGACCACCCCCAGGTCCAGGGCACGCCAGCGCCGGCGGCCCTCGCCGTTGTCGAACCGGGCGCACCGGCGACCGCAGACCCCGCACCGCTGCCGCCGCCTCTTCGCCGGGCGGGCATGGGCCACGATCACCACATCCCAGGGGCCCGCCTCCGCGCCGTTGCCCTCCTCGGCCTCGACCGACGCGACCACCGTGTGTTCGACTCCGAGCAGCCGAGTCCATATGCTTGCGATCGCACGCCGTATCCAGGTTCTTCCGTTTCGTACTGTCGCAAGTCGAAACGTAGCCGGGCTACGGCGTGTTCTGCGTATCAGCCCTGGTCAGCGACCCACGGAAGCGACAGGAGAGCCCGAAATGCGGCCCACCCACGAGGGGTGAACCGCCTTGAAAAGCCTCCCAATTAGGCGATATACGCCGCCTTGTGATGCAGTGTCAGATACGTAGGCCCAGCGGTGTGGACCGGGTGGATCCGGGTGTCCGCCGACACTACGAACTCCAGCCGCCGCCCTCACCGATGGCGGTCCGGCAGCCCTCGCACAGCTCGGGCCGTCGCGGACCAGCCGCTGCCGGATCAACTCGGAGCGCAGCTGCACCGCTTCGTCCGTCCGGACGGCGGGCGGACCTCCGCTCCGAAGCCCCCGCGCGGGCATGATCACCACGCCTCCCGCCCCTCGGCCGGCTGTCCTCCGACCGGCCGTGCTGGACGGCGCGCGCCGAGCGCCACGCCGATCGCCCGGTCGAGCGCGGCGCCGACGTCCGCGACGTGCCGGTGCCGGCCGTGGTCCACGACGACATCGCCTGCGACGACGACCGTGTCGACGTCCGCCCCGGTCGCCGCGAAGAGCACATGTGCCAGCGGGTCGCCATGGCGGGCGCCGGCGGTGCGTGGCGAGTCGAGGCGCACGCTCACCAGGTCGGCGAGTGCTCCTGCGGCGAGGCGCCCGGAGTCCCAGCCCAACGACGCGGCCCCGTCCGCGGTCAGCGCGGCGGCCAGAGCGCCCGCGCTCAGATGTCCGCGCCGACCGCTGACCAGCCGCTCGTCGAGCTCGATGGCACGGGCCTCCTCCCACAGGTCGATCATCATGTGGGCGTCGCTGCCGACACACAACGGCGAGCCCGCACGGGCCAGGCGCACGGCCGGTCCCACCCCGTCGGCGAGGTCGCGCTCGGTGGTGCAGCACATGCTGACCGTCGTGCCGGACCGGCCCAGCAGGTCGATGTCACGGTCGGTCAGATGAGTGGCGTGCACCACCGTGGTGCGCGGGCCGAGCGCCTTCTCCGTGTCGAGCAACTCCGTGGGCGTCATCCGGTACACCTGTTCACACGCGGCGTTCTCGGCCGGCTGCTCGGACAGGTGCACGTGCAGTGGCAGGCCGCGTTCCCTGGCGTAGTCGGCGATGGGCCCCATCGCCGCGCGCGGCACCGCGCGGACGCTGTGGATCGCTGCTCCGACGCGTGACCGGGGCGTGTCGGTGAGCCCGTCCATCCGGCGCGCCCACGCCTGCCAGGAACCGTCGTCGAACCGGCGCTGCACGCCTCGGGTGGGTGCGCCACCGGCATCGGCCTGCAGGTAGCAGGCGTCGAGCAGGGTGATCCGCAGGCCGGCGTCGTTCGCGGCGCGGACGACGGCCCGTCCCATGGCGTTGTGGTCACGGTAGCGCCGCCCGTCCGGTCCGTGGTGCACGTAGTGGAACTCGCCCACGCTGGTGATCCCGCTGAGCGCCATCTCGGCGTAGGTCGCCAGCGCCAGCTCGTACAGCAGGTCGGGGTCGAGCCGCTCGGCCACCCCGTACATCAGGTCACGCCAGCGCCAGAAGTCCGCGACCCCGCTCTGACTGTGGCCGCGGATGGCGCGGTGGAACACGTGCGAGTGGGTGTTGGCCAGCCCCGGCATGGTCAGGCCGGGCAGCCTCCGGGCGCCGGGCGGCGCCGGAACCCCGGGCGTCACGGCGGTGATGCGGTCACCGTCGGTCTCGATCAGAACGTCGGCCTCGGCGGCGGTACCGCCGAGCCAGGCGAACTCGGCGTGGAAGCGGATCGGTGGCGTCATGAAAGCACCTTCGACAGGAAAGAGCGCGTGCGCTCGTGTTGCGGATCGTAGGAATTTCCAGGAACGGCAGTGGACCGGCGGCGAACCGGCAGGTGACCGGCCTCAGCCGACGACGACGGTCCCCGCCGACACGACGGTGGTCACGGAATTGCGGCCGATCCGGTAGGCGATGTCCTCGTGCCGTGCGACGTCGAGGATGATCAGGTCCGCGCGCTTGCCGGGTTCCAGCGACCCGGTGACGGTGTCGCAGCCGAGCGCCCGGGCCGCACCGTACGTCGCGGCCCGCAGCGCCTGCGGGACGCTGAGGCCGCCGTGGCGGCAGGCCATGACGACGGCCAGCTGCATGCTTGTGGTCCAGCAGCCGGGGCAGATGTCGGTGGCCAGAGCGAGTTCCATGCCCGCGTCGAGGATGCGGCGGGGGTCGAGCGGGGCCGGGTGGGCGACCGCGAAGTCCAGGCAGGGCAAATAGACCCCGACGACTCCCGCCGCCCCCAGTGCTTCCAACTCGCCCATGGTGGTGAGGTTCAGGTGGTCGACGCTGGTCGCACCGAGTTCGGCAGCGAGCCGCGCCGCTCCGGTGTGGCTGTAGGCGTCAAGGTGCAGCTTGGGTTTCAGGCCGTGGGCGATGCCGGCTTCGAGGATGCGCCGCGTCCGGGCGAGGTCGAAGTACCCCTCGTCGCAGTAGACGTCGCAGAACCGGGCGAGCCCTGTTTCAGCGATCGCGGGGATCAGGTCGACGACGCGGTCCACGTAGGCGGCGTGTTCGACGCCAGGGGGGAAGGCGTGCGCCCCGAGGTACGTGGACATGATGTCCACCGGCAGGTCGGCGGCGAGGGTACGTCCGGCCTCCAGGATGCGCAGCTCGGTCGCGGTGTCGAGGCCGTAGCCGCTCTTGCTCTCCAGTGTCGTGGTCCCATGCGCGAGCATCTCCAGGATCCGGGGGCCGGCCTGCTCGACCAGTTCCGGGGTGGCGCAGGCCCGTGTGGCCAGCGTGGTGCCGAGGATCCCGGCGGGGGCGCCCGGAGGAGGCTCCAGGCCCGCGACGCGAGCGGCGTACTCCTGGACCCGCGTGCCGCCGAACACGACGTGGGTGTGCGCGTCGACGAACCCGGGCATCACCACGCGATCCGCGGCGTCGAGTACCCGCCGCCCGGCGTACCGGGACACGTCGCCGACGGCGACGATCCGGCCGCCGTCCACCGCGACCCCGCCGCCGGCGACGCGCCCGATCAGGTCGGGCGCGTCGCCGGCGCAGGTGAGGACCTCGGCCGCACCGGTGACGAGCAGGTCCACGAGCCGGAGGGGCTCGTCACTCATCGTCGGGTCCGAACGTGGCCGTGGGCGTCCACCACAGCGGGACCGACATGCCCTCGTCCGGACCGACCGTCTCGGCCACCTCCTTCGCGCGCGCGTAGCCGGCCTGCGCATGGCGCACGACGCCGATGCCGCTGTCCACGGTGAGACATGCCTTGAGCCGGAAGGCCGCCTCGTCGGTACCGTCGGCGATCATCGTCACGCCCGTGTGGACCGAGTCGCCCATGGCGTAGTTGGCCTGGATGGCGATGAGGTCGCACATGCCCGAGGCGTTGAGCAGCCCGTTGAGGTAGGGCCAGTCCGAGATGCAGTCGGACCCGTCGGGCATGTTCTCGGACTCGAACGTCGGGTTGATGATCGAGCCGGAGTCGAGGTTGTCGCGCGAGAACGCGACCGTGCCCTTCACCTCTCCGCGCTTGATCAACTCGTTGACCGCGAGGCCGAACTTCTTGCGCTGCCCGAAGCCCAGGTAGCACACCCGGGCGGGCAGGCCCTCGATCGGCACGTGCACGCGGGCCAGGTTGATCCAGCGGGTGACGAGCTCGTCGTCGGCGAACAACTCCAGCACGAGGTCGTCGAGCCGGGCCAGGTCGGCGGGGTCGCCGGAGGTGCACGTCCAGCGGAACGGACCGCGTCCCTCGAGGAAGAGCGGGCGCAGGTAGGCCGCGACGAAGCCGGGGATCTTCAGCGCGTCCTCGAAGCCGTGCTCCTCGCACTGGCGGCGGATCTGGTTGCCGTACTCGAAGGTGGGCACGCCGTTGTCGTAGAAGGTGTTCATGGCCTTGAGCTGACGCACCATCGCGTTGCGGGCGATCCGGAAGTATCCGTCGCGGTCGCTCCTGCGCAGTTTCTCGGCCTCGTGGACGGTGAGGCCGACGGGGACGTAGGCCACCGGGTCGTGCGCCGGGGTCATCTCGGTCACCACGTCGGGGCGGAAGTCGTGCTCCAGACAGTATTCGAACAGCTCCGTCGCGTTGGCGACGACGGCGATGCCGAGGGGACGCTTCTCATCGGCGGCCTGACGGGCGAGTTCGAGCGCGTGCGGTATGGAGTCCGCGAGAACGTCGCAGTAGCCGACCTCGATCCGACGCTTGATGATCCGCTCGTCGACGTCCGCGCAGACCGAGACGCCGCCGAGCATCGTCATCGCGCGGGGCTGGTTCCCGCCCATGCCGCCCATCCCGGCGCAGATGAGGATCTTGCCGGCCCAGTCTCCGTCGAGGTGGATGGCGGCGACCGAGCGCAGCGTCTCGAACGTGCCCTGGATGACGCCCTGCGTGCCGATGTACTCCCACGGCGCGGCGGTGTACTGGGCGAAGATGGTGAGGTTCTTGTCCTGCAGTTCGTAGAAGCGCTGCCAGGAGGGGCGGACGAAGTTCGTCGTCGCCATGACCACACGCGGCGCCAGGTCATGCGTCTCGAAGACCGCGACGGGCATGCCGGACTGGACGACGAGGGTCTCGTCGTTCGCGAGATTCTTCAGCGCGTCGACGATCGCGTGGTAGGACTCCCAGTTGCGGGCGGCCTTGCCGATGCCTCCGTAGACCACGAGCTTCTCGGGGTGTTCGGCGACCTCCATGTTGTTCTCGAGCATCCGCAGGATCGTCTCCTGCTTCCAGCCTTTGCAGCGCAGGGTGTCCCCGCGCTCCGCCCTGACCTGGTAGAGGATCTCGGGCTTGGACGGGTCGGCGGGTCGGACCACTGCTGTCATCAGTACTCCCTGCGTGGAATGTCCCGGGCTTCGGCCGGGAGGGAAACGCATCCGGAATCCCGGATGCGTAGCGGATCGGTCACGCCACGTATCGCCCGGTGGCGACGGTTCGGCAGGGCGGGGTCCATGGCGACGGTCATGTCGCCGGACCCGCCGCCGAACTGATGCGACGTCAAACTTGTGGAGCCGGCACGGGACGGTTGGGCATCACAGCGCCCTCAGTACCCTTCTCCCCCGGTGATCGGCGCCACGGCGTCGAGGACGGCGCCCGCATGGACGAGTTCTGTGGCCGCACGGACACGCGGGTACATCACGACGTCGCGGGTGAGGTGCGTGATGCCGCGCCCGTCGCTGGTCGGGGTGGAGCGGACGAGCTCGATGACGGCCCGCGAGGCGGGCGACAGGGCCTCCGGGCCCTTGCCGCTGACCTCCAGCCGCAGTTCGAGGGCCTGGGCGGCCATGACGAGCTCGATGCCGATCACGTTCTCGATGTTGGCGACGACCTGCCGGGCGTGCCGGCCGGCGTTGTTCGCCATCGAGACGTGGTCCTCCTGGTTCGCGCAGGTGGGGATCGAGTCGACGCTGTCCGGGTGGGCCAGCGTCTTGCAGTCGGAGACCAGCGCGGCGGCGAGGTACTGCGGGAGCATGTAGCCGCAGTCCATGCCGATGTCCTCGGACCGGACCAGCATGTCGGGCAGGCCGCGGTTCAGCGTCCCGTCGTCGAGGCGGAACAGCCGCCGCTCCGCGATACTGCCGATCTCGGTCACCGCGATCGCGGTGAAGTCGGAGGCGAAGGCGAGGTATTCGGCATGGAAGTTGCCGCCGGAGACCGCCTTGAGCCGGCGGCTCGCCGGGAGCTCCGGAAAGATGAGCGGATTGTCGGTGGCGGCGTTGATCTCCCGCTCGACGACGGAACCGACGAACTCCAGGCTCTCCCGGACGGCGCCGAGCACCTGGGGCACGCAGCGCAGGGAGTAGGCATCCTGCGGGGGCTGCCGCCGCGGGTCCTCCTCCTCGCTGCCGTCGATGAAGGCGCTGCCTTTCAGCAGCGCCCGCAGGTGGGCCGCGGAGGCGATCTGGCCGGGGTGCCCGCGGGCCTCGTGGATCTGCGGCAGGAACGCGTCCCCGAAGCCGGTCAGCGCCTCGATCGTCATGGCTGCCGTGACCTCGGAGGTCAGGGCGAGCTGACGGGCGTCGTGGACGGCCAGGGCGGCCATGGCGGTGGAGAAGGAGGTGCCGTTCGTGAGCGCGAGGCCCTCCTTGGGGCCGAGCTTGAGCCGTTCCAGGCCTGCGGCCTTCATCGCGGCCAGGCCGGAGACGACCTGTCCGTTCAGGAGCGCCTGGCCGCTCTCCTCGTCCAGGTCCTCGCCCTCGGGCGCCCGGGACAGCACGATCGCGAGGTGGGCGAGCGGGATGAGGTCGCCGCTGGCTCCCAGGCTGCCGTACTCCGGAACCGCCGGCAGCACGTCGTGGTTGAGCATGTCCAGGATGGCCTGGGCCACCTCGACCCGAACGCCGGAGTGACCGCGGGCCAGGCTGACGGCACGGATCAGCATGGCGGCGCGAATGAGGTCCGGTTCGAGCAGGCGTCCCACGCCGCAGGCGTTGGAGATGATCAGGCGACGCGACAGGTCGCTCGCCTGCTCCGGACGCTCGAACGCCTTGCGGCCGGCCAGTGAACCGAATCCGGTGTTGATGCTGTAGATCGGCTCCACCGGCGCCCCGGGATCGTCGCGCAGCCGCCCCGCGACGGCGTCGCTGACCCAGTCCAGACTCGCCCGCATCCGGTCGGCCGACCCGGGCGCCAGCTCCACGCGCTTCCCACGGCGTGCGACGTCAATCAGATCCCGCATGGTCAGCGGGATCGCCCCGATCTGAAGGGCATTCATGAATTCCTCCCTCGTATACCGCGGCTTCGACAGAAGCTTCCCCGGTTGATTCCAGATACTGCAAATAACTATTCTCACCACATGGAAACATCTGATGATGGGTCGGTCCCGCCCGGACGCGACTCCTCTTTCGGCAAGGGCCTGTCGGTGCTCGCCCGGGTCCTCACCGAGGACGGCATCCGCGCCGACGCCCTCGCCGCCGCCCTGGACCTACCCCTGAGCAGCACCTACCGCTACCTGCGGACGCTGAGGGAGTACGGCTTCGTCAGCGAGGCCGAGGGTGCCTTCCGGGCGGGGCCCCGACTCCCGGGAAGGACCTCCGGACCGCCGGCCGACCGCATCGCCGAGCTGGCCGAGCCCTTCCTGCAGCAACTGGCCGACGCCACCGGGGAGACGGTGACGCTGATCATGCGCCTGGGCCACCACGGGATCTGCGCCCGGCAGGTGGAGTCGACGCACCAGATCCGGCTGGCCTTCCAGGTCGGACAGCTGCTGCCGCTGTACGCCGGCGCCGGCGAGCGTGTGCTGCTGGCTTTCGCCCCGGAGCCGGTCGTGCGCGGCGTCCTGCAGACCGGGCTGCGCGCGTTCACCCCCGACACACCCGACCGCGAGGAAGTCCTCCGGCTCCTCAAGACCGTTCGCGCCCAGCGTTTCGCGATCTCCCGGGGGGAGTTGACACCAGGTGCCGTGTCGCTGGCGGTGCCCGTGCTGGTCGGTCACGAGGCCGTGGCGGCCCTGTGCGTGGCAGGTCCGCGGAACCGTTGTCCGAGCACGTGGCAGCTGAACGCCCGGCGGGAACTGGACAGCGCCGCACAGTCGTTGGCCCAGGTCGTCATCGACGGACGGTGAGCGGCCGGCGGGCTGGAGTAATAGTCAAGACCTGTGGATCAACCCAGTTGGGTTGGTCCTTGTGTCAGGGTCGACGTCTCATAATGCTTCGAACGCGGCGGCTTCCTCCGCGTTCGGCCAGTAGCCCATGGGCCTGTGGTGAGATGCTCCTCACTGGTCGTGGCCGGGCCACACTGCAACAAGATCACGGTAGTCGGCGAAGCGGGCGCCGGGAACCGTGTCTTGGATCGGCTGACCGTTCAGCCAGCATATTTGGAAGGTGTCGCTCTCGGTGTCGAGTAGACAGCACACTCCGCCGCTGGCGGCGGTGAGGCTGGTGAACACGGCTCTGATGCTTGCGGATCGCTCAAACAGCCGGCTCATCCCCGACGTGGCTGCGGTAAACGCTAGCGACGCGAAGCGAGGGTGCGGCGCAGGCGCGAACTGCACCGTGAGGTAGACGTACCCAATCGCAACCCTCCCGAACTCGTCGGGTTCGGAGTCACGGTCCCCGCAGAACTCGCGCACTGCGTCGTCTACGCCGAACATGATTGAGGTGTCGAGTTCAAGCCTGCCGCTTATGGAGCAATCCACCGGCTCGCTCTTGAAGTTGGATGTGAAGGGCACAACAACCTGGTCACCGCCGGGCATGGTGACGGTGAGTGGCATCATTCGACGGGTTGGCGGCGCCAGCTCGGTGAGCTCGACCAGCGCCCTGGCGACGTTCTGGGCAGGCACGATGATTTCGTAGCTGTAGTCGAGCCCCATACCGTCCACCCCTTGTCCGTCGAACTGGATCTTCCCATGTCGTGCCCCGTGGTCGGGGCCTGGGCATTGTCTGGGAGGTATGCCGGGTCCTGCGAACAATTTTCGTTCCTGTCGTCCAGCCGAGGTTCACGCTGCGTTGGTTTCGGGGCGTTCGACGAGGTGTCCGAGTTCGAAGCGGGCGCCAGCGCGGACCAAGGCGACGAGGTGGGGTGCAGTGATCGCGCGCCAGCGGGCCTGAGCGGACTCGACGAGCTTGAACACCATCGTCAGCGCCGCGGCCGGGCTGCCGGCCCCGCGGGTGACTTTGGTCCTCAATTTCACGGTGCTGAAAGTACTCTCGATGGAATTTGTCGTGCGCAGGTGCACCCAGTGCTCGGCGGGGAAGTCGTAGAACGCGAGGAGCTCGTCGGCCTCGTCGGTGACCTTCTTGGCCGCTTTCGGCCACTTCGCTCCGTAGGCGCGCTCGAAGTCATTGATCGCCTTCTCGGCGTGGTCGCGGTCCTCGGCGTTGTAGATCTCCTGCAGAGCCTTCTTCGCGCCCGGCTGAGCCGACTTCGGTAGCGCGTTCATGACATTGCGGACCTTGTGAACCCAGCACCTCTGGTGCCTGGCCTGCGGAAACACCTCTGCGAGGGCCCTCCACAGTCCCATCGCGCCGTCACCGACCACGAGTTCGGGATCGCGCATGCCGCGTCGGCGGCAGTCACGCAGCAGATCCGCCCACGACTCGGTCGATTCGCGCAGCCCCTCGGCCAGTGCGATGAGTTCCTTGCGGCCGTCGGGGCGCACGCCCATGAGGACCAGAACACAGGAGTGGGCCTGGCCGAGGCGGACCTTGGGGTGGACGCCGTCGGCCCACACGTAGACGTAGTCGGAGTCCGACAGGTCGCGGGCCTGGAAGGCGGCGTGGTCGTCGGTCCACTGCTTCGTCAGCCGGGTCACCGTCGCCGGCGAGAGGCCAGCCGAGGAGCCCAGGAACTGCTCCATCGCGGGCACGAAATCCCCGGAGGACAGTCCATGGAGGTAGAGCAGGGGCAGGACCTCGCTGACCTTCGGGGACTTGCGGCACCACGGCGCGAGGATCTTCGACGAGAACCGCTTGCGCTCACCGGTCTCCACGTCGACGCGCTTGTCGTTCACGCGGGGCGCCTTCACCGCGACCGGCCCGGCGGCGGTGGTCACCGTCCGTTCGCGATGATGGCCGTTGCGAACCACCAGACGTCGGCCGACCTTGTCCCGCTCGCCGGCCAACTCGGCTATGTACTGATTGACTTCGGCCTCCAGGGCCGCGGCGAGCATCCGCCGGGCGCCCTCGCGGACGATGTCGTCCATCAGCGATCCGGTCTCGGTGGTTCCGTCGTTGTTGACTACGCTGAGCAGTCGGGTAGCTCCGGGGCATTGCTGCACCGGAGCCCCCTCAGAACCGGACGTGCGAGTCATCCCCGCATCCGGCTCAAGCTGGCCTGTGGCTGCCGGTGGGTGTCGTGCTTCCGGTCGCCAGCGTGTGCCTGGCGATGACAGGTCGTGTGGATCAGCTCCAGGTTGCTCGGGTGGTCGCTGCCGCCCTTGCTGCGGTAGGTCAGATGATGCACGTGGATCGCCCGGAGGCTCCCCGTGAACCAATTGGCCCAGTCCTGAACGTCGTCCGGGTCGAACCCGGCTCCGTCGATCAGATCCAGTCCGCACCTGGGGCAGAGCCCCCGCTGACGGTAGGCGAGGGAGAGGATCTTCTTGGGCTCCCCCACGGCCTGTATCCGCTTGCGTCGACGGTTCCCCCAGTACTCTTCCAGCTCCGGATCATCGGGCGACGCGTCGTCCTTGACCAGGGTGTGTCGCTGGATCGGCATCCAGGAGGCTTGCGGCAAGTAGTGCTCGGGGGTGCCGAACACCCACTTGCTGGACCTGCCTGGCTGGAACGTGCCCCAGTACCTCCGTTTGATCCATCCCCAGGGTTTGCGGCGATGCCGTCGCATGGCCCAGCGTTTCAGGACCTCGAAGGTGTGGGCGTCCAGTAGGTTGAAGGTCTCCTTCGAACAGACAGTCCGGTAGTACGTGGACCAGCCACGCACGAACGGTGACAGTGCCCCGACCAGGCTTTCAGTGGGCGAGCCGCTGTTCTCCCTGGCCGTGGTACTGATCCTCTTCCGGGCTCTCTGCAGGGCATCCCGGCTCGGCTTGATGATCAGTTTCTCGCGGAATCTGCCGACGTTGAACCCGAGGAAGTCCACCCCGCTGGAGAGGTGAACCACCCTGGTCTTCTCCTCGTTGAAGGAGAGACCACGGGGTTCGAGCCATGCGGCAAGATCCTGCTTGGCCTTGATCGCCTCGTTCTCCGTGGTGCAGAACACCGCGAAGTCGTCGGCGTACCGAACCAGAGCCGGCGAGGTCGTCTTGGCGTTCCAAGGGCGGTTCGCCCCGATGACCTCACCCATCCCATGGAGTGCGATGTTCATCAGCAGCGGGCTGATGACGCCGCCTTGCGGAGTGCCTTCAGGCGTTGAGACGAACCGCCCGTCCTCCATGACCCCAGCCCTCAGCCATCCCTGGATCTGCCGTCGTCCCGGAAACAGGCCGACGGAGTCCATGAGGTGCTGATGACTGATGTGGTCGAAGGCGGCTGACAGGTCGGCGTCGAGGACCCATAGCCGCTTGGCGGTCCTCCGCCCAGCGACATTGAAGATCATCTCTATGGCGTCCCAAGCTCCCCGGCCTGGTCTGAAGCCGTAGCTCCTGGCCTCGAACCTGGCCTCCCACTCCGGTTCAAGAGCGTTCTTGAACCTGGCCTGGTCGACCCGGTCCCGGATCACCGGGATACCCAGAGGGCGCCTCTTGCCGTTCGCCTTCGGGATGTACACACGACGCACGGGCCGGGGGTGGGACATGGGGTCAGCAAGTATCTGCCGCGCCATCTTCCCCCGCTTCTCCGGAGACAAAGCCTTCTGCCCATCGATTCCCGCCGTCTTCTTGCCGGTGCTGACCTGGCAGACCCGCCTGACACTCGTCAACGTGTTGGCCCTGGACCGCAGCATCAGCTTTTGCAGGTTGCGCACCTGCTTCATGTCACCCTCGCGGGCAGCCCTGAAAATCCTCTGACGCAGCCGCTTTACAGACGTCTCTTCTCGGCTCCAGTCAATGCTGTGCCAGAACTCGGCGTCGCCCTCGGGTCCGTTCATCCGGGGTTCAGAGATGGCCAGTTCGGTCACCGCAGCCTCCCTTCAGTCCAACTTGCGCCTCGGTACAAGTGCTTGCCCATCGTCTCTTCATGGCCTACCTGGTCCACGTCAGCCGCCTTTCGGCTCCAGCCACAGGCTGGTGTCCACCGGGTTATGAGCCGCCAGGTGGGGACTCCTGGTCGGCGGCCGTTTCCCCTGGGCTTTCGCCCTGGTGGCGTTCGCTTCTTGGACCATCCTGTTCCCGCACGGGGGTTCGACCTCCGTTACCTTCGGCTTACCGGCTGACGAGGCCGGACCCGTACGGGGTTTCCGTGTTCCACATCGTGCAGTTGCGCCCGGGTGGGGTGCTCCCTTTCCGCCGTCCTCCGCGGTGACCTACAGGTCCCTTCCCGATGGGGACCTGCCGCGCCGGGCTTCCCAGCCCTAGTGTTTCGTGATTCCGTCAGCGTTACTTGATCTTGTGTGACAGGGTCTCTTGGTGTGGAGATCTCCGTGGAACAGGCCGCCGAGTTGCGGGAGTTGTTGAACAGCCGGGACGTTCCTGCGGACATTGCTACGCGGGGCCGGATCGTGCTGTGGTCGAGTGAGGGGCGCCGGCGCAAGGACATTGCCGAGCTGCTCGCGGTGTCGCTGCCGACCGTGGACCGGTGGAAGACCCGCTATGCCGAGCACGGACTGGCCGGGCTGGAAGGGGAGCGTCCCGGTGGCGCACGGGAACAGGTACCGGCGCGGGTGCGGTCCCGAGTGATCGCGCTGACGCGCATGACGCCGCCGGACGGCACGGGGCTTTCGCACTGGTCCACACGGGAGTTGGCGAAGTACCTGGAGCGAACCGAGAACATCACCGTGTCCTGGCACTACATCGCGCGCATCTGGCGCGAGGAAAGCCTGAAGCCGCACCGGTCCGGCACCTTCAAGATTTCCAAAGATCCCGCGTTCGCGGAGAAGGTGGCCGACGTGATCGGCCTGTATCTGGCCCCGCCGGGCGGCGCGGTGGTCCTCTCGATCGACGAGAAGACGCAGATCCAGGCGCTGGACCGGACCCAGCCGGTGCTGCCGGTCGCCTTCGCGGCGAGCGAGAAGCGCACCGCCGACTACGTCCGGCACGGCACCACGAACCTGTTCGCCGCCCTGAACGTCACCACTGGTGAAGTGCTCGGCGAGTGCAGGCCGACCCGGAACGGCAAGGATTTCCTGGCCTTCTTGAAGAAGGCGGTGAAACCGCACGCCGGGAAGGACATCCATGTCGTCCTGGACAACCTCTCGACGCACACCACCCCGGAGGTCAAGGAGTGGCTGGTCAAGAACCCGCACGTCCACTTCCATTTCACTCCCGTCGGCTCCTCGTGGCTGAACCAGATCGAGATCTGGTTCGGAATCCTGACCCGGCAGTCCATCCGCCGCGGCACGTTCTCCAGCGTCAACGTCCTGATCAAACAGATCCGCGACTACATCAACTCCTGGAACACGACAGCGAAACCGTTCACTTGGACCGCGACCGCCGGCGAGGTCCTCGCGAAGGTGCGACTCGTCGCGACCAACGTGAAGAAACTCGTTAATAACAACTCGAACTGACATGAACAGGATCACGAGACACTAGAGGATTCCACCGCCGAGTGCTGACCATTGAGCGGTGTAAGTCTGACGACGAGTCGACGAGAGTTCGCTTTCGCTCACCCGTCCGGACTTCCCCTTCGCCTGTAGCCTGCGAATGGCCCGCGAGCCCTTGGGCTTGACCACCTCCGCTCAGCACCCCGGGATTACTCCCGGCGCACCGGAGGCTGGGGACTGACCGTTGATCACTGGTCAGGTCCGCATGACACGTCTCCTCCCCTGCGGACTCTGCGTGCGATGTGACTTCACGTCGCACCGGGCGTGCCTTCCCAACCCGCGGTGCAACGCGGGTCTACTCGGTGACCATCAATCGATCACTCGGGAAGGTACGCCCTCCGCTTTTCGCGAAGCACCCCTCCCGAGGCCGATCCACAGGTCTTGAGCATTGCTCTCCTGGCCCATTCCGGTCCCGGGTGGCTGGGGGTGCTCGCGCTCACCGGCACCGTGCAGATGGCGGCCGCGACTTGTGCGGGCACGACGCAGCGCTCGGTGCGCCAGCAGTTGACGCCGCCCGAGCTGCAGGGGCGGGCTCAGCAGACCTCGACGTGGCTGGTCTCCGGGGCCCGGCCGTTCGCCTCGGCCGGCGCCGGAGTCCTGGCCGGCGCCCGGCGGCGCCGCCGACCCCGGGGAGAGCCCTACTCAGGCCTGCCGGCGCGAGGTCGGCGAGGAGCTCGGCCTGACGCGCGAACCTGGACGTCTTCTCGCCGTGCACTGGCTGCCCCCGGACCACCCCGACATCGACCCGGGCATGCGGATGCCCGGCGAGGTCCGCTACATCCTCGACGGCGGCACCCTCACCGACGGGGAGATCGGGGCGGTGTGCACCCCCGCGGGCGAGCTGGCCGGCTTCGAGTTCGTCGACTCCACACAGGTGGAGCAGCGGATGAAACCGGTCGACGCGCAGATCCTTCTCGCCGCCCTGCGGGCGCGGCTGTCCGGCACGACCGCACACTTGGAGGGCGGCCAGCACGTGGGTGAGGCGCCGCCGCCCCGGTAGGCGCGCGCGGTTGTCGTCGGTGACCGGAGCGCGGAAGCGGTCCGCCCAGCGGGGGCTGTACCGGTCGTCGCTGTGCGGGCTGGCTGCCGCGGCCTGGTACCTCCAGTCCTCCGCCGCCATGAACGCCGTGGTGAATGCCGCTTCCCGGGCATGGATGTCGCGCGCAGCGCGGAGCGCGGTGGTCAGGGCCTGGTGAAGGGATCGCGCTGCCTCGGCCTGCTGGTGGGCGAACGTGCGGACGGTGTGCTGGGCGGCTGGGTCGTTGGTACGGAGCAGCAGGTCCGGTACCGGGAAGCAGTCGGCGGTGATCACCGGAGCAGGGAGAGCACCCGGAGTCTCAGGCGGGGTGCGACGGCTGCTCATCGGCCCGCTCTGTCCGAGCTGACGGGGGCTTGGAGTGGATTGGCGTCCGTGTGCGGCTCTACGGCGACGCGGATCTGCTGCGACAGCGCATCGGCCCGCTCGTTCACGGCCTGGGCGTCTGGGCCGGTGACGACGAAGGAGCCCAGCCGGTGGCTATTGACGGGGCTCTGTCCACGCGCGCGCCGACAGACCTGCGCAGGCGGACGAAGGGAACGCCCGGTCCGACCGGGGGAAGTTCGGTCACCGATGCCAGCCGCCCGGACCGAGGACTGCTCAGGAACCGTACGGTGGCGTAACCGTGGCGCGTGGGAGCGAGGTTGGCTGGCCGGCCCAGGGAGGTGTCGAGCAGAGCCGTCCACGGGTCGATGCCCAGCACGTGCTGGAGGAGGAAGCCGATCTGGCCGGCGCCGAGGCGGGCACCGATCTCGATGACCGTGCAGATGCCGTCCGGGCCGACGATGACCTCGGTATGGGATGCCCCGTTGCGGATGCCAACCGCGACGATCGCCTAGTCCACCTCGGCGAACACGGCCCGCTCAACCGCTGGGGGCAGAACGGCGGGCAGGCTGTGGCCGATCTCTACCCGGTGCGTGCCTTGGGTCACGGCCTTCGCGGTGGCGCACAGATGCGCCGTGCTGCCGTCCTGGGTGAACGATTCGACGCTGTACTCGGCGCCCGGGGCACAGCCCTGAATCAGGACGCGCACATCGGTCGGCATGCCGTACGTGCCGCGCGGGGCGCGGGCCGCCGACCTGATCCCCCGCCACGAGGGGGGCTGACCGCCGGGGCTGCTGACCGCGACCGGTCGGGCGCTGACGAGGCGACCGCCGCCCCGTCACCGCCAGGACCCTGCCCGTGCCCTCGCGGACGGGCGGCAAGTTTCGCGCACCGAGCCCCGGTTTACGCCCGTGGCCCGGGGAGCAGCACTCGTACTCCAAGGGCCCGTTCACCGGTCCGATGTACGGCGTGTGGCGCACCTACCGCCCAGGCGGGACCGGGGCGGCGGCCGGTACCGCGTCGGCCTTCTTGCCGGGCAACGTCAGCACGGGGAGGCTGACGTCCGGGAGGCCGCCGCGGCGACGGGGCAGGGGCCCTTGCTGGCTGCGCCCACGGCCTCGGCGGAACGGAGGCAGCTACCGCTTGGCGGCCACGAATCCCCACTGGTCGACCGGTTCGCCGACGACAGGCTCTTCGGGGCGCCACAGGCTGATCGAGCCGAAGCCCGGCTCCACCAGCTCGAGTCCGTCCGCAAAGGTCCCCATGACCTCCCTGGGACGCGAGATGTACGGCATGGCGCCGCCACTGGCGTACTCGTCGGACCCGGCCTGCGTCTCCGGAGTCTCGATGGTGTCGCACAGCATCAAGTAGCTGCCCGCGGGCAGCGCGTCCAAGTAGCTGCGGAGCAGCGCCGCGGCCTCGCCCGAGTCGGCAACGTGTCCCAGCGTCGAGAGCACCATTACGGCCACCGGCCGGTCGAGGTCCAGCGTCCGGGCGGCCTCGCGCAACACAGTCTTCGCGTCCGTCAGGTCCGCGTGCACATAGTCCGTCGCCCCTTCAGGCCGGCTGGTCAGCAGGGCACGCGCGTGAGCCAGGACGATCGGGTCGTTGTCCACATACACGATGCGTGCTGTCGGCTCGACGTCCTGGGCGACCTCGTGCGTCGCGTTCGCGGTCGGCAGACCTGTGCCGAGATCCAGGAACTGGCGCACCCCGGCCTCACCGGCCAGAAAGCGCACCGCTCGCGCCTGGAACGCCCGCGAGGCGCGCGCTATCTCGATGATCTGCGGGTACAGCTCCTCCATCGTAGCCCCGAGCCGACGGTCCACCTCGTAGTTGTCCTTGCCACCCAGCCAGTAATTCCACACCCGCGCCGAATGCGGCGTGCCCGTTTCGATTCCGTCCACCGGCGTCCGGATGCCTTGCTCGTCAGTCATCGGCCCTCTTCGTGTCACACATCGGTTGCGCGGACGGCACTCGTACCGCGCACGCCCATGCTTCCTCACCAGCATCGTCCGCACCAGCCCGACAAGGGAGTAACTCCCTTGTCGGGCACGGACGCAGAACGGGGCGCACCCCGTCCGGGAAGAGCGCGCGGTGCACTCGTGCCGACCGTGCATCAGGCTGTCGAGGATCACCGGGGTGAGACCGGCGCCCGGAAGAGCTCGGCAGTTTGTTCGGGCGTCACCAGGCACTCGGACCGGCCTTGGCTTGAGCCGCCCGCCGAGTGATAGGCCCTTGTGCCGGCCATCCCCTGTCAAGTTCAGCGTGTTGAAACTTGAGGTCGTGTCTGAGGGCCGACAGCTGGCGGCTGTCGGCCCTCAGGGATGAAGAGGTCAGCGGGGGTCCAACTCTCGCCGCGCGTCCCGTCGCGCGTCCAGGGACGTCTTGAGAACAGCGGACCGCGGCCTGCCAGTCAGCAGGATCTGCGTCCCTGCCGCGATCAGGCCGCCGAGCGGGCCCCGGACCTCCTCGACCGCGACTTCGTCGCCAGTGCCCCCAACCGCTGCTGGGTCGCCGACTTCACGCACGTCGCCACCTGGAACGGGGTCGTCTACGTCGCCTTCGTCGTGGACACTTTCTCCCGTCGCATCGTCGGCTGGTCCGCCTCCACCACCAAGGAGACCAGGCTCGTCCTGGGCGCCCTGGAGATGGCGCTGTGGCAGCGCGACCGGGACGGATTCCCGCACGCACAGGGCGAGTTGATACATCACTCGGACGCGGGGTCGCAGGGTGGATTCAACCGGTCGTCGCAACACCTCGATCATGGAGGTGTCCGATGGGGCGACCGGCAGGGTGGACGACGGCGGTGACGGGGCGCCCGGCGATGCGGTCTCCGGGCAGGCCACCGGTCCGCCGGGATGTGGAGCGTGCCTTCTGGAAGAAGATCGCTGACGGGCTGACCAGCGAGGACGCGGCGATCGCGTGCGGCGTGTCGGGGCCGGTCGGCTCGCGATGGTTCCGGGAACGTGGCGGTATGCCGTCGATCGAGCTGGGCCCGGTGTCGGGCAGGTATCTCTCCTTTGCAGAGCGCGAGGAGATCGCTGTGCTGAAGGCTCAGAACAGCGGGGTCCGAGAGATCGCCCGTCGGCTGGGCAGGCACCCGTCCACTGTTTCGCGGGAACTGCGGCGCAATGCGGCCACCCGCAGCGGACAACTCGCCTACCGGGCGTCGATCGCGCAGTGGAAGGCCGAGCTGGCCGCGCGGCGGCCGAAGCCGTCCAAACTTGCCTGCAGCGAGCGGCTGCACGAGTACGTCCAGGACCGCCTGGCCGGAGAGATCCACCGCCCGGACGGCATGCCGGCGCCGGGACCTGCGGCACCGCCGTGGAAGGGACGGAACAAGCCGAGGCGCCAGGACCGCCGTTGGGTCAACTCGTGGAGTCCGCAGCAGATCTCCCACCGGCTCAAGGTCGACTTCCCCGATGATGAGTCCATGCGCATCTCTCACGAGGCGATCTACCAGGCCCTCTACATCCAGGGCCGCGGAGCACTCAAGCGCGAGCTGGTCGCCTGCCTGCGCACCGGCCGTGCGCTGCGGGTGCCCCGGGCTCGCACCTCCGGCCGGGGAAAGAAGTTCGTCACCGAGGACGTGCTGATCAGTCAGCGGCCGGCCGAGGCGGAGGACCGGGCGGTCCCCGGCCACTGGGAGGGCGACCGTGCGACACGAAGTCGCAGTGCGCCGTGAGGCGCTGAAAACCGTAGGAGGTGCAAGACCTCCTCGCTGGGCTGTCGCAGCAGTCCAGCAGGAGCTGAGCGCAGTCCAAACCAGGAAACGCTGGGGCGGGCGGAAAGCAGCGCTGACAAAGCCGAGACAGTCTGGAACTGCCAGATGGGCTGGGTTCGGCAAGCGAGATCGGACGGTATACGAGAGGAACCAGTGGTAAAGCTCCGTAAGCGTGTCACCGGCTCAAATCTGGCGGATATGGGCCGGGATGCAGCGCACAGCCGCTCGAATAGAGCGGCCGACTCCGTAGCTGGTATGCGATGTCAGTGGGGAGGCCACGGTGAAGGTCTGCGGCGTAACCGTGGCGATGCTGCCGGAGCAGAGCTGGATGCCAAGCCGATCAACCGGTTTTCAGTGAACACGGGAACTATCCCGCGTCGTTCCTACAGCCCGGAATCCATCCGGGGCGGGGGGATAGATGCGTTGTCCGTCGAAGGAGCGGGATGGGGCGGAGGCCCCGTAGTAGTCAGAGCGAGCGAAAGGCTCGTACACGGCCAAGGGGGCCAGCAAGTCTGCAGTACGGATACCGGAATGCCAGGAGGACGTTGGTGAATACCGATGAGCTGGAGTACGCCTTACTCAAGGCGGAACGCCGGGTACTGGAGATCCAGACCAAGCTGCACCGTTGGGCCAGTGATGACCCTCATCGCAGGTTCGATGATCTGTACAATCTCGCCGCCGATCCAGGCTTCCTGCTGGTCGCCTGGTATCGGGTGCGGAACAACAGGGGCGCGCGCACGGCTGGAGTGGACGGCCAGACCGCCCACTACATCGAGTCCGTGCGTGGGGTGGAAGGGTTCCTCTCGGAACTTCGGGAAGATCTCAAGGCCCGTACCTTCCAGCCTCTCCCGGCGCGACGGCGCGCTATCCCCAAATCCAACGGCAAGGTCCGTTATCTGGGGATCGCGACCATCCGTGACCGGGTTGTCCAGGCGTCTCTGAAACTGGTGTTGGAGCCGATTTTCGAGGCGGAGTTCCTCCCATGTTCTTATGGGTTCCGTCCGAACCGCCGTGCTCATGACGCGGTGGCCGAGGTGCACCACTTCGCTTCCCGCTCTTATGAGTGGGTCGTGGAAGGTGACATCAAAGCCTGCTTCGATGAGATCTCGCATTCCGCCCTTATGGACCGGGTGCGGAATCGAGTCGGTGACAAACGTGTCCTGGCCCTGGTGAAGGCATTCCTGAAGGCGGGCGTCCTCGATGAGGACGGCACGCTTGCGGGTGTCAACGCTGGAACTCCGCAAGGGTCAATTCTCTCCCCGTTGTTGAGTAACGTGGCTCTCTCGGTCCTGGACGAGTACGTCGCCCAAGGGCCGGGCGGTCCCGGTGCCAGCCCGTATGGAAGGGCCAAGCGACGTCGTCAAGGTCTGCCCAACTACCGTCTTGTACGGTACGCGGACGACTGGTGCCTGCTCGTGGCGGGCACCGCGGCGGACGCGGAGGCTCTGCGGGAAGAGATCGCAGGGGTCTTGTCCACGACGGGCCTACGCCTGTCGCCGGAAAAGACCCTGATTACCCATATCGACGAGGGGCTGGACTTCCTCGGCTGGCGCATCCAGCGCCACCGGAAGCGAGGCACCGGCAAGCAGTACGTCTATGTCTATCCGGCCAAGAAGGCACTGGCTGCCGTCATGGCCAAGGTGAAGACGATTTGTCGGCGGAACACGAATCTGACGCTCGCAGACCTGCTGCATCAGCTCAACCGGGTGCTGCGGGGATGGACCGCGTATTTCAAGCACGGATGCTCGAAGGCGACCTTCAACTACCTGCGGTCCTACCTGTGGAAGGAGGTCATCAGGTGGGAAAGGCGCAAGCATCGACGTACGCCGTGGAAGCAGCTACGCCGACGCTACGGTATCTGGCCGGCTGACGGTGATACTGGGATGTTTGACCCCGCCAAAGTGCGCACCAAGCGCTACTACTACCGGGGCAACCGCATCCCAATGCCGTGGCCGAGCGCGGCATGAGGTCCCATCACGAACCTATTGGGGCTTGTGGAGAGCCCGTTGCCTAGTAATAGGCACGGCGGGTTCGGGAGGCGGCTCGGAGAAACCCACCAGCGGTGACGCTGGCAGGGCGCTCCGGGCCGACCTCACCGAATTTGAGTGGACTGAGTGCGTTGTGGCAAACCGGATCTTGTTCGAGGTGTGCGGCGCGGGTGGTCATCCGGACGGAGGTTCGGGTGCGGCTGCGGGCATGAAAGAACGGGCCCCTTGGTAGTGACGCGGTTACGACACCCAGCACGACCAAGGAAGCCCGTTGCCCGGTCAGTTCAGCAGTAACTCGGTGCCTGCGTCCACCACGGTCACCCCTGGGTGTGACTGCTACGTGCACCGGTTCGGTTCGATCGCTCCAGGGCGGCGGGCAGGCTGCTATCCCAGTGACATGACGGATGCGGAGTGGGCCGAGGTCCGCGCCGCGATGCCGGTGCCGGCCTGGCTCCTCAAGCGGGGCGGGCGCCCGGAGGCGTACTGCCACCGCGAGATGCTCGACGCGGTGCGCTACCTCGTCGACAACGGCGTGAAGTGGATGGCCCTGCCGGTCGACTTCCCGTACTGGCGGGCGGTCTACGACTTCTTCCGCCGCTGGCGTGCCTGCGACTACGTGCGTGAGCTGTACGAACGCCTGCGCCGATCGGCGCGGGAACGCAAAGGACGCAACGCCGAGCCCAGCGCGGGGATCATCGACAGCCAGTCGGTCGATGCCTCCGAGACCGTGGGTGAGGACAGTCGCGGGTACGACGGCGGGAAATCACGCGACGGGCGCAAACGCCACGTCCTGACCGACACCGAGGGCCTGCTCCTGGAGGTCACCGTGACCACAGCGGACGTCCACGACTCCAAGGCTGCCCCCGCGCTGCTGGAGGCGTTCATGGACGAGCCGGGCCGGCTGCTGAAACTGGTGTGGGTCGACAGCGCCTATCAGGGTCCGGCGCTGGCGGCGGCGTTCTCCCGCCACGGAGTCCGGGTCGAGGTTGTGCGCCGGTCCGACGGGCAACGCGGATTTGTCGTACTGGCCCGCCGGTGGGTGGTCGAGCGCACGCTGAGCTGGCTGTCCCGTTCACGCCGCCTCAACCGCGACCACGAACGCCGCCCCGACCACCACCAGCAGATGGTGTGGTGGGCAGCCGTGATCAGGCTGTCCCGGCGCCTGGCCGGGGACGCTCCACGCTGGCCGGACAAGCGGCCCGAGCGACAGCCCCAGGCGCCGGCGTGAACCGTCCGTCGTCCGCCCGCACCAGCCAGCCCCGCTTCTCCAGCACATAGGCACGGTGACGGATCTTCTCCACCTCGTTTTTGACCTCCGCCTCCCGGCCCACCGCCCGTGTCAACTCCACCCCGTTCACCGGCCCCGGAGCGGCCACGACAGCGGCGAACACCTCCCGATACACACCGCTGAGCACCTCCTCGCCCATGCCCGACCGCCACGCCGGCGGCCGCTCGCCGTGCCCCGCGCCGGAACCGCTCGACCCCGCAGCTGTCGCCACCCCACCACCGGACGGCACGGACACCGGCGTATCCACAGTGCTCTCCTCGGCCAGCACCGACACGAGCTCCTCACGCCCCACCCGGGCCCGCTCGACCCGCTCCCGCGCGGCATCCACCTCCACCTGAGCCTGCTCCAGGACCTCCGTCCAGGACTCCAGATCCTGCCTCGCCCGCGCCTCACGCCGTTCCATCAGCCCCAGCACCGACGGCATCGCAACCTCCTCGATCAACAACAAGCCGTCCGCCGCCTGCCCCTACCGCTCCACGAGCATGCCCCGCACACGAAGAAGCCCCTGCTCATCGAACAGGGACTCCCTTTGCCACAACGCACTGACCGATTGGAGAGGCAGTTGATGAAGCTGTAGGTGCAGTCACGGGTCCGTGTCCGTATGACCTGTCCCCGCCCTTGACGTGCGATGCCGGTAACGGCGTGGTGCGAAGCTCAGGGGAAAGCCCAAGGACTTCCGTTCCATCCGGGAGTTACCGGCAAGGGGAAGACCGGACGGGTGAAGTACATGAACTCCCGATGATGCCTCGTGATCCCAAGCCCCGCCGATGGAATGCGTGAGTGGGGTGCATGGCTAGCCGTTGAGAAGCGGCAGGCGCTGGCCGGTAGAGGTCACTCCGGCCAGGTGGACACCGCCGCCTCGGGGTAAAGGGAGCACCCACCCCGGTCGTATCTCATTCGTGTGGAACGTGGAAACCCCGTTGGGGTCCGGGCCGCTTTGGCTTGGTCAGCCGACCGTAAGGAAGGCTCAACTCCCCAGCGGGAACAGGACGGCCCAACAAGCCAATGCCGGAAGCCGAAAGGAATCGGGAACCCGGGGCAGACGATCGGACTCTCCGCCGGTCGCCCCGCATAACCGTCCGGATACGGGTGAACTGCCCGGATCCGAAAGGGTGCTGACGTGGGCCGGGTGAGCCTGTGCAGAATCACTGAACGACGACGACGGAACCGAGGGGCAAGTTGGATGCCATGCAGATAGCGGACGGACCGGCCTCGTCCCTTCCGACTGCTTCTGTGCCGGTGAACGGACCCGAGGGCGAAGACTTGGACTGGGCGTCGATTGACTGGCGGCGGGTCGAGGAGGACGTACGGCGTCTGCGGCAGAGAATCTTCACGGCATCGCAGGCAGGGGACCTGAAGAAGGTCCGCAATTTGCAGAAGCTGATGCTCCGGTCCCGCTCGAACACGCTCCTGAGCGTGCGGCGGGTCACTGAGGTCAATGCTGGACGCGCGACGGCGGGAGTCGACGGAAAGGTGGTGCTGCTTTCCCAGTCCAAGGCCGCTTTGGCCCACTGGGTTCAGCACCGTGCCCGGCCGTGGATTCCCAAGCCCGTCAAGCGGGTGTTTATCCCCAAGCCGGGGACCATGAAGAAGCGCGGACTCGGGATTCCCGTGATTGTTGACCGGTGCCTGCAAGCTGTGGCATTGGGAGCATTGGAGCCCGAGTGGGAAGCGCGGTTCGAGCCGAAGTCGTACGGCTTCCGGCCCGGCCGCGGCTGTCACGACGCGATCGGGGCCATCTACTCCACGCTCAACGGGAAGAACCCGCAGCGTGCGTGGGTGCTCGACGCGGACCTGACGGCGGCGTTCGACCGCATCGATCATGATCGGCTCATGGCTACTCTCGGCACCTTCCCCGCCCGGGGACTGGTCCGTCAGTGGCTGAAGGCCGGGGTCGTGGATCGCGGTCGGTTCGCCCCGACCGAGAAGGGAACTCCGCAAGGCGGGGTGATCAGCCCATTGCTCTTCAACGTGGCCTTGCACGGAATGGAGGAAGCCGCAGGGGTCCGCTATTACACCACCGGCAGAGATGCCGGGAGTGCACAAAGCGGCAGCCCGGTGCTGGTGCGGTACGCAGATGATTTTGTCGCGATGTGCACCAGCCGTGAACAGGCCGAGCAGGTCAAGGAACGGCTGGCTGCATGGCTGACGCCCAGGGGACTCGCTTTCCACGAGGACAAGACACGAATCGTCCACGCGGAGAACGGATTCGACTTCCTGGGATTCAACGTCCGCCGCTATCACGACAAACTGCTGATCAAGCCGAGCAAAGCGGCTCAGAGACGGCTACGGGAACGGCTCAGCATCGAAATGGTGGCCCTGCGAGGGGCCAACGCCGGTGCGGTACTCAAGAAGATCAATCCGATCGTGCGGGGTTGGTCGGCCTACTACCGGACGGTGGTGTCCAGCGAGATCTTCACAGCGTTGGACAATCACATGTGGAAGCTCGCTTACAAGTGGGCCAAGCACAGCCACCCGAACAAGCCGAAGCACTGGATATCCGACAAGTACTTCGGCCGGTTCAACAGGTCCAGGAAGGACCGGTGGGTGTTCGGTGACCGCGACAGCGGTGCCTACCTGCTCAAGTTCTCCTGGACGAAGATAGTCCGGCAGCAGTTGGTCAAGGGGAAGGCGTCCCCGGACGATCCTGCCCTGGAATCCTATTGGGCTCAGCGGCGACGCAAGGGAACCCCTCTGCCAGTCGACGCCATGACCGTGCGCCTCCTACAGGCACAACACGGCCGTTGTTCGATCTGCGGAGGGCTCCTGCTGCACGCCGACCACCCGCCACAAAGCCCGCAGGAATGGGAAGCGTGGCGGGTCATCATTCGGAAAGCGATCTCCAAGCAATACATCGCTTTCCCGGACGAGAGCACGCCGGACGGTCAACGACTCCGTCTCCTCCACACCCATTGCCAACGGCGAAATGGGGCCGCCGCGATGACGAGTCCAGCACTTTTGCCTGCCGGCGAGCCTCTGGGGCTTGCTTGAGCCGTGTGCGGTGAATAGCTGCTTGCACGGTTCTGAGGGGGCGGGGACGCAGTAATGCGTCCCCGCTACCCGACTCTTCATCGGCCTCAACAGCTCCGCGATCGGCACCCTGGTCGAACGCACCAGCAGGTTCACGATGCTGCTGCACCTACCGCCCATGCCCGGCCACGACGGCACACGGGCCAAGAACGGCCCCCCACTGGCCGGCCACGGAGCCGCAGCCGTACGCGACGCCCTGACGGAAGCGATCACCCGCCTACCCGCCCAACTACGCAAGTCCCTTACCTGGGACCAGGGTTCGGAAATGGCGCAGCACGCCGAACTCCGCATCGACACCGGCCTGGAGATCTACTTCGCCGACCCGCACAGCCCCTGGCAGCGCGGCACGAACGAGAACACCAACGGGCTGCTACGGCAGTACTTCCCGAAGGGCACCGACCTCAGCAGACACACCCGCGAGGATCTCGCTGCCGTCGCAGCTGCCCTCAACGGCCGCCCCCGCAAAACCCTGGGCTGGAGGACACCCTCCGAGACTCTCAACAGTCATCTACTATCAACACAAAACGGAAGTGTTGCGACGACTCCTTGAACCCGGGCAGTACACATCGTTCGCGCTGGCCGAGCATCTGGACCGAAATGGGATCGCGGCATCGATCGGCTCGGTCGGCGACGCTTGGATTCCAGTGGTCGTCGCAACACGTGGTCGGTTGGTCAGGCTGCGATCGAGTCTGGATCCGCGCCGACGCTGTGCACCTGGAAGCTGCCGTAGAAGCCCGGCGAGGGCACGTCATCGGCGTCATACGCCGCGGAGGAGGCGCCGGCGATCTGGTCGCTGACGGTCTTCTCGTACGAGTTGGGCCACATCTCTAGGTACCCGGGCATCCCGGTGCCGGTCCTGACGTCGGGGACGTTGGAGGCGACGTCGAGGTCGTCGACCCGCTGGCGCGTGATCTGCCCCGGCCGGGTGGGCAGTCCCAGACGTCCGGGATCGTCCGTGAACGCTTCCATGTCGGCCCACACCCATTGGGTGCCCGAGCCCGAAGTCGTCTCCAGGCAGTACCCGACGCGGTCGAAACCGCCGGACACCGAAGCGGTGTCGTCGAATGAGTACGGCACGTTCTGGTTGCTCCAGTCGGCGCCCGTCGGAACGTCGAGTTGGAGCACGGGTTGGAAGCCCGCCGAGCCGGCGTTGTCCCCACAGGACGTCGGCTCGGCGGACGCGGCTTGCGCCACTTGCGTCACGCCGGGAAGCATCGCCACGACGAAGGCCGCTGCCAGAGTGAAGGTGACAAGCCGGGCGCGCAGGGCGATCTTCACGGGGACTCCTCGGCTCGGCTGTCGGTTGGCGGTTGGCGGTGGATCGGGCGGGGCTCGTGGATCAGAGCACGCGAACGTGCACCTGGGAGGAGGATCCCTCGACCGACGCGTCGCCGGCGTAGACCACCTTCAGGGTGCGCAGGCCCCGTTGATTCATCGTCAGCGCAGTCGAGGCCGTGCCGCCGGCCGAGAGTGTGAGGGTCTTGACCCGGTGCCCGTTCTCGTAGACCAGCACGCTCCCGCCCGGTGTGCCCGCCGTGGTCGAGACCGTGACCGTGAGCGTCACCGACTGCTTCTTCTTCACCGACGTCGCGGAGAGGCCGACGACGACCTGAGACTTCGCCGCGGTCACCCTGGCGGTCTCGGCCGAGGTCGACGACGCCGGAGCCTTTCCGGCCTTGGACGCGGTCACCGTCACCGACAGCCGATGCCCCATGTCGGCCCGGACCAGCCGGTAGGTCGAGGCGTTCGCGGCGCCGATCGGATGCCCGTCGCGGCGCCACTGGTAGGCGAACGACAGGCCCTTGGTGTTCCACGAACCCGTGGTCGCGGTCAGCACCGAGCCGTACTTCGGTGTCCCGGCGATCTGGGGAGCGACCAGGGCCTTGATGGTGTCCACGTCCGCCAGGTCGACGGCCACCGAGTGCACCGGCTCCGGGTTTCCGGCCACGTCGGTGGAGAAGAAGTCGACCGTGTGCCGGCCGAAGCCCTCGACCGCAGGAGTCTCGCCGGCCAGCACCTTCCAGGCGCTCCCGTCGATCCGGTAGGTCGTCGTCGCGACGCCGCTGAGCGTGTCCTGGGCGGTGAAGCCGACCATGGCCCGGTCTGCCTCCGCCGTCCCGGGCCCGCGGGTGACCGCGAGCTGGGTGACGGGAGCGGTCCCGTCGATCCATATTTGCGCGGTCCGCTGACCGGTGGAGTTGCCGGCCGTGTCCTTCGCCCGGTAGTAGACCGAGTGCTTGCCGTCACCGCTGACCATGACCGGAGCGACGTACGCCTGCCAACCGGCGGACTGGCCGACCTCGACCGAGGGAGCGGTGTCCCGGTTGTCGACGGCGGTGACGGCCACGGAGGCGTCACCCCGGTACCAGCCGTTGTCGCCAGGCGCGGCGGCACTGGTTACCGTCGCGGAGGCCAGCGGAGCCAGGCTGTCGTCGGACACCGGCAGCACCCAGCTGTCAGCGATCGACGGGTCGAAGTAGCCCGAGGCATCGAGCGGGAACTCGTACTTGATCCGTACGGTGCCGTCGTTGTCGATCGCGGCGGGATCATCGATGACCGTCTGATAGGTCTTCGTGCCCATACCGGTCTCGGTGCGCTTCAGCATGTACGTCTTCACCAGGGTGTCGTCGACGTAGATGTTGTACTTCTTCGTCCTGGCGCCGTCGAACGTCTCCCGGTTGCGGAGCATGAAAGGCTTACCCGGCGTCACATGCACCACGGCCGAGTACCACGAGCCCGGGTTGGCCGAGTTCGCATAGCGTCGGTCGAGGCCGGCTTCGATGTTCGTCCCGCTGGCCGGTGCGGCCATGATTGCGTGGGCATTCTCCGAAGCCGCGTTGCCGAAGTCGACGTAGTCGAGGACATCCTGCGTCGGCGGTACCGCGAGGTTGACCCTGATCGTCGCGTTCTTGCTGGCGAGCATCGCACCCTCATCGACGAAGTCGACCTCGGCGTCCTGGTCACCCGCGACGGTCTCGAGTCCGGGGAACAGCGGGAGTACGACGACCTTGGTCGCCCCGGGCTCGATCGTGACCCGGTCGGAGGCGGGCGGGGTCTTCCACCCTTCCGGCAGGACCGCCGTGACCTGGCCCGACACGGCGGAGCGGCTGTTGTTCTTGACAGTCGCGGTCAGAGTGGCCTTCTCGTCGGAGCCGTCGACCGGGTTGGCCGACGTCACGGTGGTGATGTCAACGCCCGACGTCACCGAGACCCACGGCGTCGAGTCGTTCAGGGTGAACGTCCCGTACTGGCTGGTGAAGGTCAGCTTGACCGAGGCGTCATACGTGCCGGGCTTCTGGTGTTTCGGCACACTGACCGTGAACGGCAGTTGTGCGCTGTCGCCCGCTCCGACCGTGTCCTTGGTCGAGCTGGTCGGGTCGACATTCCAGTCGTCGACCGTCACGACGGCCTTCAGATCGCTGATCCCGACATCACCGGCATTCGCGATCCCGATCGTTCCGGGGACGCTCGCTCCGGGCAGCCCCGGATCGGCGACGGGCGGGACAACCACCGAGATTCCGAGACTCGCGGCGACCGCCTTGCCGAACAGCGCCTCGATCGACTCCAGACGGGTCGTCAGGTCGTTCTTGACCGGTCCGTCGACCGACGAGTCGGCCAGCCAGGTCTTGAGGGTACGGATTGTCGCCACGCCGTCGCTCAGCCGCTGCGATGCCTGACCCGAATCGCCTGCGACGTCCGCCGCGAGGGCATCCTCGACCTTGCCGCTCGCGGTGTCGAGTGCCCCACCGATGTGGGTGCGGCTCGCCGCACCGAGGTCACCCGCTGTTGCCAGGTCGCCGGCATGGTCGTCGGTCTTGTGGATTTCAGAGACGATGTCGCCGAACAGGGCGCGCTTAGTGTCGGAGTGGATCGAGTACGAACCCGAGCCGACGGTGAACGTCACGACGCCCTTGCCGACCGATACATCGCTGACACCATCGGCCTTCGTGATCGGCGTGCCGCCCTCGGTCACGGCCTCGATGTTTCGGGCCGGGATGCTGACTCTCGAGGTCGTGTTGACCGGGACCGTGATGTCCAGGGACATTCCCTGATCGGTCTTCTTCCAGTTCGAGCCGATCGTCCCGTACACGGATTCGTAGGTTCCATGGCCGCTGGTCAGGTCGCCGCCCATGGCCGGGGCGATCTTCGACTCCTTGTAGCCGGCCTTGATCGCCGAGATGCCGCCGATGTTCTGATACATCCAGTCACCGACCGCGCCATAGGCGTAGTGGTTGAAGGAGTTCATGCTGACATCGCCGAAACTGCCATCGGGGTTGATCGAGTTCCAGCGTTCCCACATCGTGGTGGCACCGTGCTCGATCTCGTAGCCCCACGACGGGTAGTCCTTCTTGAGGATCATCGTGTAGGCCAGGTCGGACCGCCCGATGCTGCTGAGCGCCGGCAGAAGCCACGGTGTTCCGAGGAACCCGGTCGTGAGGTGGTAGTCGCTGGTCTTGAGCTTGGCGACGAACTTCTCGCCGACCTTCTCGCGCAGCGCCGGATCAGTCACGAGGTTCATGCCGAGCGCCATGGCGTATGCCGTCTGGCTCCCGCCTTGGACCGTGCCGTCGGCCGCCACGAGCTTCGACGTGAAGGCATCGCGCACATCGGCTGAGAGCTTCGCATAGGTCGCCGAGTCGGCGTCCTCACCGATCGCCTTCGCCATCTCCGAAAGCATGCGCGCGTCTTCGGCGTAGTACGCGGTGCCGAGGACATCGGTGCCGGTGTTGTCGTCGAGGTTGAGCCAGTCGTTCCAGTTGCCACGCGCCGAGTCGATGAGGTCGTCGCCCGCGCCGTTCTTCACGAAGCCGAGGAACTTCTTCATCGACGCGTAGTTGGCCCGCACGATGGCGTTGTCACCCTGCGCGTGCCACACCGCGTACGGCACCGTGACCGCCGAGTCGGACCAACCGAGGCCACTGCCCATGTCGATCGTCGGCACCGATGGAGCGATGCCCGGGTAGTTGCCATTGCTATAGGCGGAGTCACGCAGGTCGGTCGTCCACTTGCCGAGGAACGCGCGGGTGTCGCGCAGGTAACTCGCGGTCGGCGAGAAGACGTTGATGTCGCCGGTCCAGCCGAGGCGCTCGTCACGGGCCGGGGTGTCGGTCGGGATCGACAGGAAGTTGCCGCGCTGTCCCCACGAGATGTTGCTCTGGAGCTGGTTGAGCATCGCGTTGGAGGTCGTCAGCGTTCCGGTCGCCTTGAGATCGGAACCCCAGACGACGCCGGTGACATCGCCGAGTTCGGGTGCGCTCGTGACATTCGAGATCTCGAGGTAGCGGTAGCCGTGCTGCGTGAACTTCGGTTCGTAGACGACCGTGCCGCTCGTGCTGAACGTGTAGTAGTCGGTGACCTTGGCCGCGCGGAGGTTGGCGGTGTAGAGGCTCCCGTCCTTGTTGAGGACCTCGCCGTAGCGGATCTTGACGGTCTGTCCCGTGACGCCCTGCAGGCGCATCCGGGCGACGCCGACCATGTTCTGGCCGAGGTCGTAGACGTAAGTACCGGCGGAAGGACTGGTCCTGGTGAGTGCCGGAAGCTCGCCGGTCGCGCGCACGGGCTCATCGGGCTGCGGCACCAGCTTGGCGGTGTCGGAGGCGCCGACTGTGGCAGGGTTCCACGCCGCGTCGTCGTAGGCGGGGCGGTCCCAGCCGGGCTGTTCGGCCCCCGCGTCATACGTCTCACCGTCGATGTTGTCGGCAGCCACGTATGGACCCGAGTGGCTCTTCCACGTGCCGTCGGTCTTGATGACCTGATGGGTGCCGTCGGTGTAGTCGATGCGCACCTGCGCGATCAGGCCGACCGAGTTGCCGAACACGCCGGGGCCCCACATGCCGACCTTGCCGGCCCACCAGCCGTCACCGAGCTCCGCGCCGATCGCGTTCCGGCCGTTGGCAAGCTGATCGGTGACGTCATAGGTCTGGTACTGGATGCGCTTCCTGTAGTCGGTGTCGCCAGGGGCCAGGAACTGGTCGCCGACCTTCTTGCCGTTGAGCTCCAGCTCGTAGGTGCCGTGCGCGGAGGCGTACACCCTGGCCCGGGCGACCGTCTTGTCGGGGTCGGTGGTGAACTCCTTGCGCAGAAGCGGCAGATTGCTGTCGCTGGTCCGCAGGATCGCGTCGAGCTTCTTCTCCACGAGCAGGCCGTCCGGCGTCAGGGTGCCGCCGGTGAACGGGTCGGTGGGCCCGGAGAAGTCGGTCCGGAACAGCACGTCGCCGGCCTTCGAGGTGACCTTGACCGCGTGGATGTGCGCTGTCTCGGGTCCCTCGTTGGCGAGGTCCTGGCGGAAACCGATGAAGCCCTTGGCGAACGTGGCATCGGTGCGGCTGTCGATCTCGGCGCCATCGAGCCTCGTGGTGATCGTGGGGCCGTCGACGGTGATCGACAGGCGGTGTGTGCCGGTGAGCAGTTGGGCGGATGTCAGGGTCGTGATCGGGATGTTCCCGAGCAGGGAGTAGCCGCCGTTGACCTTCTTGTGCGGCCGGAACTTCGGGACTGCGGTCCCGTCGGCGGTGCTGACCTGCCACATGTACGCGTTCCCGGTGTCCGACGCGCGCAGGTAGACGCCCAACGCCAGGTTGTCGAGGGTGAAGTCGACGTCTGTGGTGTAGTCGGTCCACTTGTCCATCTCGCCGCCGGCGGACTTGCCGATCCAGTCGCCGGTCCACTCGGCGGCGTCCAGGATGCCGGTCTCGAACCAGCTCGGAGCGCTCCAGTCGCCGGCCTGGTCGTCGCCGTCCCAGACCCTGGCCTGCCAGTAGTAGCGGGTCTGCGAGGCCAAGTCCGGCCCGGCGTACCGCACGTCGAGCTGGTCGCTCGACTCGACCTTCCCCGAGGACCACACGTCGTCGGCGGCTGCGCTCGTGCCGACCCGGACCTCGTACGCGCTCTGCACCACGCCACGGGCGCCCGACGTCGACTTCCAACTGAACGTCGGGGCGTTGCCCGCGATGCCGAGCGGGTCGGTCCGGGCGTTCGTCTGGAGAGCGCCGACCGCGAGGCCGTTCCCCTTCGTTGCACCGGCCGCCGGGTCCGCGACCAGGAAGGCGACGGTCACCATGACGAGGGCCGCAAGCAGCGCGAAGAACCGGCGCCCCACTGGGGTGGCGGGTGGGACAGGGAGTGCGGCAACTGGTCTGGCAGGCGTCATGCCGACGGGCCTTTCGTGGCAAGAGGGGGCCCTCGCGGTTCCCACTGCGAGGTGAAACGTTCCAAAAATGATGTGGCAGCCGTCACATGTCAAGGGTTTGGACAACATCGGCCACCGCACTTGATTGCGCCCAGGTGCGCAACCACGCCACCGAGCCCACGCTTACCGTTGATTGAAACGACACATTGTCAAGCCGTGGCGGCGATCTCAGCTGAGCTCACCGCGAACCGCCCAGACGACCGCCTCGATCGGCGTCCCACGTCGAGGAGGTCGCACAGGGCCCGCAACCTGCGGCGCAGGGCCCGCTCGCTGGTGTCGAGTTCGCGTGCCGGCGCCTCGGGCGCGCGCCCAGCCGCGCGCCGGACGACGCGGGTCGAAGTTGATCCCCAGGGCGGCGAAACGGGCGGCGGCTCGGCGTACATGGCCCTGCGGTCGATCCGCCGGCCGGAGCCAAGGATCAGGCGACCGCGCCCCCGGCGGCCTCGGTACCCGGCGGTGGGCCCGAAGTCCACGTCCTCGCCGCCGAGCCGCAGGCGCACAGCCTTTCAGACACTGCTGTCCGAGCCCAGGTGCGGCACGTCTGCGGGTCGGGTCAACGCCGTGGTCGGGAGCGACCATGCGGTCTGTCCGGCCGCCTCGCCGAGAACTGACACGCTCCGTCGTTTCGGCCTCGGTGGCCGCGGCCTGGCGGCGGCACTGGGCGCGGGCCGCCTCGATTGGACGCGGCCCGGTCTTTCGTCGGCAAGCCGCTCGAGCGCGAAGGCCCGGCTGGCGCGTCGGCCGACGACGCCTTGTGATTGCTCCAGAGCGTTCAAGCCGCGGCCGCCCAACATGCCTCACCCACGGTCCGTGCTCCCGGAACTGGTGGGGTCAGTACGGGTCGGTGGCCAGCACGGCCTGGCGCCCTCTTCGCGATTCGCGGACAACCCGGGCGGGCCGGAGCAGGTCGGGCGCGGCGGCACGCACGGTCAGCCTTTGGCTGGTCGAGGCAGATAAGAGAGACCGCACGGAGCTGAGTGCCAGCTCTCAATCTTCATGCGACACACCCAGGTCGTGACGCATAGCGGTTCTCATAGTTCGGAGCATGCCCCAGACCTCGTACTGGGCCTGAGCCGCGGTCTCCGTCGTTTCGCCCGGTCCGGGGGCACCGCGTTCGAGGCGCTTGACCTGGCCGTAGACCTTGTTCAGAGCTTGGTTGACGGCACTCGCTCGCATGAGTACTTCTTCGGGGGCGATCATCTGTGCTTCGGAGTATCGATCACGGTGCGCGTTCTTTGCTTCATCGAGCGCGACGCTGTCGGCATCCTCCGCGCCGCGCTCCCTCATGACGTGCAGGTGGCGGTTGAGTGCGGTATTGAACTGCGGGGCATCTCGGTTGAGTTCCGCATAGCAGGTACGTCGCAGTGAACGGCTCTCGCGGATCTCTTCATGTTCACGAACGAGCTCTATTTCCCGGAGCTTCGCTCGTTCGGAGCCGCGCTGGGTGAGCAGCGATCCTCCCAGAGTTCCTGCGACGCCTGCCACCGCGATGATCACTGAGCTGAGCTCCACCGACGGCTTTGTCAGGTTGAGCGAGTGCTCGAGGGTGTGAGCCGGTTCGACGCGTTTCGGCTTCGGTGGTGACAGCGGCTCAGGCTACGGCGGGCAGGCTGGCGACGCCGGTGATCTGGTCCCAGATCGCGAAGCGGATGATCATCTCGGCGCGGTAGTTCGGGGCGGTGAGGAGGTGACGGCGGGGTCGGAAGTGGGGTGAGATGCCGCTGAACGCGGCCAGGAACCGTTGTGCGGCACCCACCGATCGGAAGCCTTTCATCGCGCGCTCGCGTTGCCTCGTCGGCTGGTGGGAGTTCTCGGCCCGGTTGTTCAGGCCCTTGTGCGAGCGGTGTTCGACCGACGGCATCTCGTGGCGGTGGGCGGCGCCGTAGGAGCGGAGCTTGTCGGTGACGATCACCCGGGGCACCGACCGGGTCTTCTTCATCAGCTTCCGGAAGAAACGCCTGGCCGCGGCCTCGTCCCGCCGGTTCTGCAGCAGGATGTCGAGCACGTTCCCGTGCTGGTCCACGGCCCGCCACAGGTACCGCTGCACGCCGTTGATTTTGACGAACACCTCGTCCAAGTGCCACTTGTCACCAGGCCCCGGACGGCGCCGACGTAGAGCAGCGGCATAAGCCGGGCCGAACCGGCGCGTCCACTGGTGGACTGTCTCGTGGCTGACCTCGATGCCGCGCTCGAGCATCAGCTCCTCGATGTCGCGCAGGCTCAGGTTGAAGCGGTGGTACAGCCACACGCAGTGGGAGATGACCTCCGGAGGGAAGCGGAAACCCCGGTACGACGGCGTCACCACGGACAGCCCCTCCAGCGATTCGACCAGACGGATGATCATGCCGCCTGAGAAGGCCACCACTCAACCTGACAACGCCCTTCGACGTACCGGGTCGGCGTGAGCCCGGTGAACGCCCGGAACTCGTGGCCGAAGTGGGCCTGGTCGAAGTAGCCTGCGCCACCGGCGAGGTCGCCCCAGTCGACCGGTCCGGCGGGGTTGATCGCGAACACGGTGGCGGCGAAGCGGTAGGTGCGGGTCAGCCGCTTCGGCGTGACGCCGATGAGCCCCTTGAACCGCTGTGCCAGATGAGGGCTGCTGACACCGGCTGCCACGCTCAGGTCGCCGATCGCCACCGCCCCGCTGGTCGCCGCGATGACGCTGCTCGTATGGCGGACCAGCCCCAGGCCGACGGTCTCGCACAGCCGTCGCATTAGCTCCTCCTCCAGCAGCGTCAGCATCTCGTGCGGTTCGTTCGAGCAACGCCCGGCGGGCGGTCGGGACCCGCACCGCCCTGCCTTGCGCAGCGCCTGCCGGGCGTTCAGCAGCTTGGCCGTTGTCCTCCGAGCGCCAGCGCCCACCAGGTGGGACTTTCAGAGAAGTGACCAGCCCGAACGAGATCGCCCCGCTCCAGATCGTCGACGGCATGCTTACCTCCCAGGACCCCTTGGGCTGCCGGGAGGCGTCCGGTTGGGAAGAACCCTGCGGGGCCAGGGACGCCCGGGCCACCGCCATTACTCCGATCCTCACGCCACCGCTCTTGACCCGCATCCGGACCTCGGCCGCCGGCACCAACCACCTCATCCTCATTGACGCCCGGCCGTGGGCAACAGAAGGTGAGCAGGCACGACGATCAGGGGGCGGTATGACGACAACCTGCTACCAGTCCGGTGACGCGGACACGGCCGGCGCTGCGGGGGCCGAAGGCGGGCCCTCACCTGCGACCTCGCACGGCGAGGATCACCTCGGCGACGGCCCTCAGGACCGTGGCACGGTCCCGCGAGGCGGTGCCTTTCAGCGCGACGACGACGACCAGCACGGCCGCGGTGGCCGCGACCAGCATGCTGGCCACGGGCACCAGGGCCCAGGCGGTGACGTCCATGGCAGTCCCTCGAACGGCACGAGGGCCATCCCACAAGAACGGCCCGGAACGACGAAGATGTGCCGGACCGAGCGGACGACATCGACATAGGGTCAGGTCAGGCACGTACCCAGTCCGGACCTGAGCGGATCCGCCGGATCCGGGGCGCGCGGGAAGGACTGCGGTGGGCAAGAGGACGAACCTCAGCGCGGGACGGCAGGCGCTGCACGAAGCACTGCGGGAACTGGAGGAGACGGCGCTTCAGGGCAGAAACCGCACGGAGGCGATCGACGAGGCAAACCGCCGGCTGGAGCAGGCCGGGCTGACGAAGCTCGGGCCCACCACGGTCGGCGGCTGGTTCGAAGAGGGCAGCCCGGCAAAGGACTTCAGGTCCCTGTGGGCCCTGGTCCAGGTACTGCTGGAGTGGTCCGGACAGCCGTCACCAGACACCCTCAGCGGCCCCTCCCGCGGCCAGGCAACAGCACGGTGGATGGCCACCGAGGAACTGTGGAAGAACCGCTGGGAGCAGGCCACGGGGGCCGCTGGTGCACGGCTGGGGCGGGGAGGACCAGCGGTGGACGCTGAAGCGGATCAAGACGCTGATCGGCCGGATGTTCCACGTCGGGTACACGGTGCAGGGGGTGTGGAAGCTGCTGCGCCGGCACGGCTGGTCCGCGCAGATGCCGGCCCGGCGGGCGCTGGAGCGGGACGACGGCGCGATCGAGGTGTGGAAGCGCGAGGTGTGGCCGCAGATAAAGCCACCGCGGCGGCCCGGCACGGCTGGATATGCTTCGAGGACGAGACAGACCAGGGGCTGAGGCCGCCCAAGGGACGGACGTGGGCGCCGCGCGGCGAGCGCCCGGTGGTGCACGTGCGCGGCAGCAGCCGCGGCCGGGTGAACGTGGCCGGCGTGCCCTTCCAGACCTTCGTCTCCAACAACTCCATGCCCTGCGGCACCACCATCGGCCCCATCACCGCAGCCCGGCACGGCATCAAGACCGTCGACATCGGCGTCGCGATCCTGTCCATGCACAGCGTCCGCGAACTGCGCGGCGCCGACGACCCGTTCCTCCTGGCGAACGCGCTGGTGGCGTTTCTGGAGGACTGAGTTCCGCCGCTCCGGCGCCCCCTCGCGAACCACTGTTTTGAACCTGTTTAAATTGGGGTACCGCGACGTACAATGCGCTTCGCTCCCGAGCGATCCGCGCTCTTCACAGTCTCGTGGGGGGACTTCACGTGAGAAAACGATCCCTGGCACTCGCCTGCGCCTTTGTGGCGGCAGGCGTCCTGCTGGGCCCGGTGCCGGCCGCGCACGCCGCGGTGGCACCCGTGCTGTACGGCGCGGGCAGTGACGGCACGCCGGCCTCCGGCCTGGTCTCGGTGTACGCCTCATCCGACAGCGCCATCACCTCCATCACGGCACACCTGTACGCGCCGGACTCCGCCGCCGGCGACCCGGAGGTCGCCGAGGTCAGCGACTTCACCCGCGCCTCGGGCACCGACCAGCAGGGCTCATGGCGGACCAGCACCCCGCTGCGACTCGCCGACCTCGGCGTCTACCGCGTCATGGTCGACCTGACCGACGCCGACGGGGACACCACCACGGCCCAGGGCACCTACGAGTACGAACTCGAGGCGAACCTGACCGACCTTCAGGCCACACCGCAGAACCCTGACTACAAGCACCAGGACGTCACCGTCACGGGCGGCTTCACGGTCACCGACCCGCGCACCGGCGAGACGACACCGGCAGCGGGCAAGCAGGTGGACCTCGAGATTTCCAACGAGGCCGACAAGACGACCACGACCGGCGCCGACGGCCGTTTCACCGCCACCTACACCGTGGACGACCCGTCCATCGCCAACGTCAACGCCTGGCTGCGGCTGGACGAGCCCTGGTACCAGTCCAGGGCCAACCAGAGCGTCGAGGTCAGGGCCGTGCAGTCGCAGACGCGCATGACCCTGGACGCCACCGACGTGTACGTGAAGGCCGGTCAGCCGGCCACGGTCTCCGGCACGGCCGAGGTGTACGTCGGCGGGGCGTGGAAGCCACTGGCCGGAGCCGTCGTCGACGAGGTGTGGGACGGCGGCGACGGAGGACCCGGCGTCGCCTCACGGCCCGTCACGGGCGCCGACGGCCGCTTCACCGGAAACCTGACCGTACCGAGGTCGGGACGGGTCGAGGTGCAGGTGCGCACCGGGACGTACCTGGGGTACAGCGGCTTCCAGACAGTCCACGTGTACGTCGCGAACAAGACGTCCATCACCGGCTTCACGGCGACCTTGAACAAATACTCCGAACTCACCGCCAAGGGCCTGCTGAACACCGGAAAGCAGATGCCCTCGAACGCGGTCAACAAGGTCGAACTCCAGTACTCGGCCGACGGCAGGACCGGCTGGAAGACCGTGAAGACGGTCACGCCGGGCAGCGGCGACCCCGAAACCGGCGCACCGTTCAAGGGCACATTCGACGCGCCCTACAAGGGCTACTACCGGGCGCACTTCAAGGGCAGCCGCGACTTCCAGGAGTCGTACAGCGCGGTCGTGTACGCCAAGCGCACCCCGACCCGGATCACCGACGGCAATGCCTCGCCCGAGCCGGTCCACAAGGGCCGCACGATCACCTACAAGGGCAAGCTCCAGCAGTACACCTCGAGCGCCTGGAAAGCCTACGCCAACCAGAAGGTGAAGATCCTCTTCCGCCCCAAGGGCTCCAGCACCTGGTACGACATGGGCAACACCTACACCCGCTCGGACGGCACCTTCAGCAAGGGCTTCACGGCCTCGAAGGACGGCACGTGGGTCGCGGTTCTCCTGTACCCGAACAGCACCCACCTGGTGAGCTCGGGGCGCGAGGACTACGTCGACGTCATCTGAGCACGAGCACATGCGGAAGGCCGCCCCGGACAAAGCCGGGGCGGCCTTCGCCACACGTACTGCGGAGAGAGCCCCGTCGCCCTATGTTGTCTCAGTGATTCGTGATGTGTTTGACCACCGGGTGATACAGGCCGCAGCCGCCGATGTCCAGCTGGCGAAAATGGAGTTCGACGGCGCTGGCCAGTGGCTGACTTCCGTCGGCGAGGGGCCTTCGGAGCCTCTTGCCGCAGAGGTGTGGGTGTTCGACAAGGCGCTCGCTCGAGTGCTGCTGGTTCATCACCGGTGGCGCGGTTGGGTCCCGCCAGGCGGGCGCGTTGAGCCGGGAGAAACACCTCGGGAGGGAGGGCGGCGCGAGCTTTTCGAGGAGACCGGCATCGAGGTGGAGCTGCTGCCGGAACCTGCCGCAGCCACTGTGCGGTCCTATCACCCGGAGTGGCCGGCCACCCTTGGGTTGTCATTCGTCGCAATCGTGGAGGCTGCGAAGCCTTTGGCCCCAGAGAGCGGACAGCCAGCGGCCTGGACACCCCTGGACGAGGACTGGGCCAGCTACTTCCCCGAGGACGCATCGCGCGTCCGTCGACATGCGCGACGGCTGCGTGAAGACTCAGCCCGCTGAATCGAAATTCTTGAGCGTCCGCCCAGAGCGCGAAATGTGGCTCGCGGATCAGGTACGCCAGGGGAGTGCGTATCCTTCGCGCAGCGGTCCGCCGAGCAGATCGAGAACTTGCTCGGCTGCAGTCGCCAACGGCGCGGGGTCGGCGCGATCGGCCACGGCTTGATGGCCATCCAGCAGAGCCTTGCCACGCACCGGGTCCGCACTCAGTAGTCGGCGGGGCAGCCACTTGCCAATGCCCGTCCAAGCACCGTTGTGGGCGGTGAGCAGGTGTGCCGCCTCGCGCAGGGTGAAGTCGGCGAGGGAAAGCTGTTCATACCGATTGGCCGGCGGGGTGTCGACCAGGTCGTCCATGTAGCAGGTAAGGCCGTAGCGACTTCGTTCCCTTTCCGTCAGCGTGAGGGGAGGGGGACCGCCCGCGAGCACCGCGCGGGCCTGTTCGCACGTTCGAGACAGATGGCCATGCGGGTCCATCAAGGGCAGGCCCTGGTCATAGATGAAAAGGACCGTGCCTCGGCGGCGTGCCCTGTCCCACTCGAAGAATTCCGGTACGTCCGCAAGGGTGTTCAGGAACAGCTCGGCCAGACGGCCCTCATGACGTATCACCTCACGGCGGCTGGTGTCCGAGTCCGGCAGAAGGACCGCCACGTCGAGATCACTGGTCGAAGTAGCGCGACCCTGGCAACCGAGCCTCCTAGCACGGCACCCAGAGCGTGCGGGAAGCGAGTAGTGACCAACCGCAGAGCCTGGGCAGCAAAAGTGTCTTGATCATCCATGGGCGCTCATCGTGCCATCCCCAGAGGATGCCGACCAGGGCTCGATGCGCCACGTAGTTCAGAGAAGTGACCAGCCCGAACGAGATGGCCCCGCTCCAGATAGTCGACGGCATGCATACCTCCAGAACCCCGCTGCGGGCCGGTTGTGGGATCTCAAGTTCGGCTGCACAATCTCACCGCCCGCTTCATATCGACTGCACTCTCCGTGTTCCTCGACGAACTCGCCCACCGCGCACGGCACATCGAACTGGCCGGCGAGCCCCGCCGCAACACCTCCCACCGTGTCTGGGGCTACGCCTCCCTGCCCGTCTCACTCTCCGCGCGCGCGGATCATGGGTGAGCTATCCTGCGCGCATGCGCGGACAGTTCACAGGCTGGCCGGAGCAGGCCATGGACGTGTTGTGGCAGCTCCAGGGCGAACCGACCCACGCGACTCGCGAGCGCTACCGCGCGGACCGCGAACGCCTGGTCCGGCAGCCGATGATCGCCCTGCTCAACGAGGTCGCGGACACCGACCCCCGGTACGAGGACTTCTCCGTCTGGCACTACCGCACCGACTCCTGGTGGTGGCAGCACCAGGGCGCGGTGATCCGGCTCGGCCGCAAGATCGAGATCAGTCTCCGGTTCTCCCTGGACGGCCTGCAGATCCAGGGCGCCTGGTGGTACCCCGATCCCGGCCAGGTGGACATGTTCCGCAAAGCCGTGGCCTCCGAGGGGAGCGGCCGCGAACTGTCCGCCATCGTCGAGGACGTGCGGAAGAAGGGCTACGACATCTCCGGGGACGTGATGAAACGCCCCCCGCGCGGCTATCCGACAGACCACTCCCGTACGAACCTGCTGCGCCACCGTTCTCTGATCGCCGCCCGTCCCCTCGGCTGCGAGGAGTGGCTGCACACCCCCGAGGCGGTCGACCGAGTCCTCTCGGCCGCCGCTGACCTGGACGCCCTGCTGATGTGGCTGGTCCGCCACGTGAAGCGCGCCGCCTGACATCACGAGGGCCCCGCGCGGCACGGGAGGAACCAAACCCGTGCCGTCGGCCCCCGCGCTCAGAAGGTGACGCGCACCTTCAGCGCCGACCGGTGGTCCATCGCCCGATGGCCGTCTGGCTGCGGGTGCCGATTATTACGTCCCGGCAAGTCAAGCGGCGTGTGCGTACTCGTGGAGGACCCCGCCGAGTCGGTCACGTCGATGGACGTCCAGCCGGTGGAGTCGGTCGGGTTCGGTGATCGGCTCGGGGTCTGGCCGCAGGGGTGCTGCGCTGTGCAGGGTGCGGTGGGGCCGATGCTGAGAAGGCTTCGAACTCGCCGAGTGCGTGGAGCAGGTGGGCCTGGTTTCAGATCAAGGTCCGGTCGAGGAGCTCGTGCCTGCAGGTCTGCACCCAGCGTTCCATGATCGAGTTCATGCGGGGAACACGGATGCCAGTGGTGACGATCTCGATGTCCTCGGCCTCGAAGACGGCGTCGAACGCACGGGTGAACTTGCTGTCACGGTCCCTGATCAGGTGCGTCACGGTGGCGCTGGCGTCCTGGAGGTCCATCACGACTTTCCGCGCGGCCTGGGTGACCCAGTCCGCGGTGGGGTGTGCGGTGGCGCCGAGGATGCGGATGCGGCGGTTGGCTTGCTCGATGGCGGCGAAGACATACAGCGTTACGCCGTTCACGGTGGTGGCGGTGAAGAAGTCGCAGGCCAGGATCGCGTGGGCCTGGCCGCGCAGGAACGCGGCCCAGGTCTGGCGGTCACGTTCGGGAGCAGGCTCGATGCCGTGTTGCTTCAGAATCTCCCACACCGTGGAAGGTGCAACCTTGATACCGAGGGCAGCGAGTTCCCCGTGGATCCTTCTGTAGCCCCATCCACCGTTCTCGCGGGCCAGACGCAGGACAAGAACCTGGATGCTGCGACGGGTCGGCGGCCTGCCGGACCGCTTGCGACGGGAGGCGTCCGCATGACGACGGCGCATGAGGTCACGATGCCACCTCAAGATCGTGTCTGGGGAGACGATCAGGTGCAGCTGCCTCAGCCTGGGCCTCGGGAACCGGTGGAGAAGCGCTGCCAGGAGAGCACGGTCCGCCGGAGTGACGCGCGGCCTGTCGATCTGCCGCTGCAGGACGGCCAGCTGGTGGCGCAGCGTCAATATCTATGAAGGCGAACACGCTCGACACAGCGAGGTAGGGCAGTCGCAACAGCACGATCAACCAGCCTGACACGCCCGCACAGCGATCACCGGCCGTTCGCGAAAACCTGCACGTCACAGGCACCCGGTCCCGACACTACGCGTCGTGCCACCCGAGCGCCGCAGCGATGATCGGCAGCGCGTCGTCTCCGGCGCGCGCCGTCCACACGCTGAACCCGCTCTCCGGAAAGACGAGTTCGGCCTCGCGCTCCACGACGGTGACGCCCTGTCTGCGTGCCGCCGCCACGACTTCGGCGTACGGGTGCCCGATCAGCTCCATGCCCCGGTGCACCACTTGCGCGGGCCGGGCCATGACGACCCGTGTCACGCGGCCTTCGGAGTCGTATCCGACAGCCGCACCCGCTGACAGGAAATGGTCCTGCGAGGCAGGCCCGAATTCGGGTTCGGACTCCATTCCGCTGCCGAGCAGTTCACGCACCTCTTCTCTCGGGGATCCCAGCCGCACGGCTCCGAAGCCGCGGTGGGGATCCACCTCGAAGTGCCCCGGCGCGATTCGTCCTTCCCCTTCGAAGAAGGAGAATTCATAAATCACTCGGGTGCGTGAGGAGATCAGAACGCTGCGGAAGTCCCCCGGGGCGTCCGCATGCGGATTGCCGAGCACGATGCCCAGCCCCGGGACAACCCAATCAGAGCCCTTCTGCTCCACGGGAACACCGGCGGAGCGCAGCTCCGCCAGTACCTCCGTGTGGGAACGGTCGAGCAGTCCCACGCCTCGCAGGCTCAGCTCCGCCGGGGCGGCCACCTCGATTGAACACAGCGAGTCCCTGCCGTCGTATCCCAGGATCATCCCCAACCCGTGATAGGCGTCCGAGAGAACCGGAGCGTATGCCGAGCGGCGAAATACGGACGGCTCCCCCAGAGTCTCTCTGACGGACTGCCTGGACATCCCGAAGCGCACCTCGGGAAAGCCCTCCAACGGCAAAATCTCCATGTCGATCAAGGCGGCCTCCGGGATTAGACGATCGGCCGGTTGAACCCGGCCTTGTTTGCGGCTTCGATGAAGTTGGGCAGCTTCGTGAGCATCTCATCGATTGCGGCATCGTACTTGCCTGGGAACCTCAACTTCACGTTGTCGATGTCCATCTGGAGAGCTTCCGTGAGGCGCCCCTGCTTGAGGAGGTACGACTGGTGGGCGCGGTGCATCTGCCCGTCGTAACTGCTGCCCCAGCTCTCCGTGGCGTGATGATCGGCCTTGTCCATTTGGATGGTCAGGCCCTGCCCCTCCGGCATGCCGAAGGCGTCCTTGATGGACTGGCTCGCCGGCATGTGATTGCGCTCGATCACGCCCTTCTTCGCGTGCTGGTCCTTGTACTGGCCGCCCCGGTAGGGCCCACCGGTGACGGCGCAGGCGCCCTGGACCGGCGGGTTGGCGTTGTGGACCAGCGCCGGAGTGCCGCCGACGTACACGAAGTAGGTGTGGACTCCGTCGACCGTGAGGTTGTGAACCCGCTGGGTCCGCTCGGTCTCGTCGACGCCCGTGACCTGGGACCAGGCCCCGGTCGCGGTCTGCAGCCACATTCCGGGCTTCAGTTCCCCGGCCGTGACCCACCGGCCGAAGTCGGGGAGCCAGAAGAGGTGACCGGTCGTTGCCGTGATCGTGCCGGGCTCGGCCGGGCCCTTCGCGCCGTCGGGGTCGACGGTCACCCGGACCAGGCGCTTGCGTCCTTCGCCGACGATGGTGTCGGTGATCTGACGGGCCTGCAGGTCGCCGGTCTCCGGGTCGGAGGCCAGGACGTACTCGCCGGCCTTGAGGTCCTCGATGTTCTTCTTGGACCCGTCGGCCATGACGACCTTGGTGCCGGGGACGAAGCTGTTCTTCTTCGCCCCCTTCGTGCAGGCTTTCTTGCCGCCCTTGACCTTGTCCGTTGCCTTCTTGACCCCGGCCTTGGCCTTACCAGCGACCTTCTCTACTCCGCCTGCGACCTTCTTACCGCCGGCCTTGGCGGCACCCTTGACCGCGTCGACGGCCTTGGCGCCCTTCTTGGCCCACTTCGCCGCCGTGACCGCGTTGCCCGCGCCCGGGATGGCCGCGGCCATGGACATCGCGCTGTCGACGTAGTTGCCCTCGGCCATGTACCAGATGCCGTTGGCGACGTCTGCGGCCTCGCCGATGACCGGGACCATGCCCGCTACGTCGAGGGCTGCGTGGCCGACGTCGGAGAGGGAGATGTCGATGCCGAAGAGGTGGCCGTCCAGCTCCACGAAGGTGATGGGGTTGCCGCCGGCGAAGGCGTAGCGGTTGCCGGTGTACGGGTCGGTGGCCAGGGACATGTCGTCCAGGGCGCCGCCGTACATGTCCCTTGTCAGGAAGCGGTTCAGACCCGGGCTGTAGTTGCGGAAGCCCATGTCGTACGTGCCGGAGCCGTCGTCGTACCGCTGCGCGTTGTAGCGGTAGTCGTTGTACTGCTCCTTGTCCGGATTCTGTGCGTCGGGCTTGTCCGCGCCGGTGAACTGCGCGTCGTCGTCCGAGCCGTAGGCCGTGTAACCGTAGGTGGCCCGGGTGTTGCCGTCCTCCTTCGTGACCGCCTCCACATCACCCTTGGGGTGGTAGAGGTACTGCGAGTACTCGTGGGGACCGGTGTCCTTGTGCTTGATCTGGGTCAGCTTCTGACCCCACGGGCTGTACTGGTAGGACTTGGTCGCCTTGCCGGCGACCTCCTCCCGCAGCACCTTCGACTCCATGCCCAGGTACGTGAAGAGCGTCGTCTTCCCCGACGTGCCGGACGTGGTCTCCGACGCCGTGCGGTCAAACGCGTCATACACGTACGACGTCGACTTCGCCGACGCACCCGTACCCTGTCCCGCTCGAAAATACGATTTAGCGGCTGTGGCCTGCACGTTTGCTGATCCTGGCGACAAGGCCTCGACTGGCCTGCGACGATCTGCGGATGTCGCTGTCGGTCGTCGCCACGCTCGTCCGGAATCTGATCACCGTGCCCGCTGCCGTACTGCGCAGCCGTATGGCCAAAGATGCGGAAGTTCTCGCGCTCCGGCATGAGAACGCGGTGCTGCGCCGGCAGATCGCCCGGGTCTGCTACGAGCCCGCCGACCGGATCTGGCTCGCCGCACTCTCCCGGCTGATCCCGCGCGAACGCCGGCGCCAGGTCTTCGCGGTCACCCCCACCACACTGCTGGCCTGGCACCGTCAACTCCTCGCCCGCAAGTGGGCGTTCACCCAACGCCGCCGCCCCGGCCGACCCTCCACCGCGCCCGCCGTCAAGCAGCTCATTCTGCGCCTGGCCCGCGAGAACAGCACCTGGGGCCACCGCCGGATTCAGGGCGAACTCGCCCGCCTGGGCTACGCAATCGCCCCGTCCACAGTCTGGGAGATCCTGCATGCCGCCGGCATCGACCCCGCCCCGCAGCGCTCCGGGCCGACCTGGCGCCAGTTCCTCACCGCCCAGGCCCACGGCATCATCGCCGCCGACTTCCTCCACCTCGACACCGTGTCACTCAAGCGCCTCTACGCCCTGGTCGTCATCGAGCACGGCACCCGGCGCCTCCACCTCGCCGGCGTCACCGCCCATCCCACCGCGCAATGGACCGTCCAGCAGGCCAGGAACCCCGCCGTGATCCTGGACCGCCGCATCGACTCGCTGCGTTTCCTCCTCCGGGACCGGGACAGCAAGTACACCCGTGCCTTCGACGCCGTCTTCGAGGCCGACGGCGTGGAGATTCTGCTCAGCCCACCACGGGCACCCAAAGCGAACGCGATCTGCGAGCGAGTCGTGGGAACCCTCCGCCGCGAGCTCCTCGACCGCATGCTGATCTACAACGAGGCCCACGCCGTGAAAGCGCTGACCGAGTACATCCAGCACTACAACGGACACCGTCCCCACCAATCCCGCCAGCAGCTACCCCCGGACAGCGACCAACCGTCCAACCCTGCCGCCATCACCGACCTCCAGGCCCACCGGATCCGGCGACAACCCATCCTCGGAGGATTGATCAACCAGTATCACCGCGCCGCCTAATGGGAGCTACGGAACTGGGGAATGCTCGGTTCCGTAGCCGCCAGCAGGTGAGCACTAACGCCGCCGGAAGCATCGACTTCTGAGGTCAGACCGTGCCCCTGCTGGTCGGCCGGGAGGCCAGACCGCTGATGGGGTGGCGTGCCCGCCCGTCAGGGTGTGAGCACTGGATCCATTAGGCCGCGTGCCGTGCCTTCCGCAGGCTGCACCGCTGTGTCAAGTACGTGACTGGGGAGGGTCTGTTGCTGCTGATCGGTGATGACTGGGCCGAGGACCACCACGATGTCGAGATCCAGGACGAGACCGGCCGGAAGCTGGCCGCCGCGAACCTGCCCGAGGGAGTGGCGGGCATCGCCAAACTGCACGAACTCCTCGCCCGCCACGGCGGCGAGGACCTGGATCCGGGCGAGGTGGTGGTCGGGATCGAAACCGACCGCGGCTCCTGGGTGCAGGCCCTGATCGCCTCCGACTACCAGGTCTATGCGATCAACCCCCGGCAGGTCGCCCGTTTCAAGGAACGGTATGCCTCCTCCGGCGCCAAGAGCGACAAGGGCGACGCGCACGCGCTCGCCGACATGGTCCGCATCGACCGGGCCCAGCTGCGGCCGGTGGCCGGGGACAGCGAGCAGGCCCAGGCCGTCAAGGTCGTCGCCCGCGCCCACCAGACCCTGATCTGGGAACGCACCCGCACCTTCCAGCGGCTGCGCACCACCCTGCGCGAGTACTTCCCCGCCGCCCTGAACGCCTACGCGGACCTGACCCTGACCAGCACAGACGCGCTGGAACTGCTGATCAAGGCGCCTGCCCCGGCCGCGGCGGCGAAGCTGACCCGCACCCAGATCACCGCCGTCCTGACCCGGCACCGCCGCCACAACCGTGCCGCGAAAGCGGCCACGATCCAGACCGCGCTGCGTGAGCGGCAGCTCGGCCTGCCCGAGCCGGTCACGGCCGCCTACGCGGCCACCGCCACCGCTCACGCCCGTCTGATCATCGCGTTGAACGAGCAGATCGCCGCGATGGAAGAGCAGGTGAAGACGCATTTTCTGGCGCACCCGGACGCTGAGATCTACCTCTCGATGCCCGGCATCGCGGAGATCACCGGCGCCCGGGTGCTTGCCGAGTTCGGAGACGACCCCACCCGATACACCAGCGCGAAAGCCCGCAAGAACTACGCCGGCACCAGCCCCATCACCCGGGCCTCCGGCAAGAGCCACACCGTCCAGGCCCGCTACGTCCGCAACAACCGCCTCGCCGACGCCCTCCAGACCCAGGCGTTCTCCGCCCTGCGCGCCTCACCCGGCGCCCGCCACTACTACGACAAACAACGAGCCCGCGAAGTCGGCTACAACCCCGCCCTCCGCCAACTCGGCAACCGACTCGTCGGCATCCTCCACGGCTGCCTCAAAACCCGCACCCGCTACGACGAAGCAACCGCCTGGTCCCACCACGCCCACCCCCAAGCCGCTTGACACCAAACGACATGGGGTGTCTGACCAAACGACACCACCGCAGCTCACAGCGCCGAATCGTATTTTCGAGCGGGACAGGCTCGGCTCTCCCTGTCCCCACCCTCACGGGCGGGCCTCTAACGACGCCGCAGACTTCGCGTGATGCTACGGACCGCTTCTTCGCTCCCCCTTCACAGGGCTTTCGACGCTGGACTTCGACGCCGGGCGTTTCCCCCCGACGCCGCCAGCCTGCTACCGGGCCTCCTGGCAGCTACCCGGACCGGACTCACACCGGCAGGCGACAACGAGCTTACGAACCACGATCAACCACCTACATGGCCAACCTCCAGATTCTGCTGGGCGTACGAAAGCGCGAGGCTAGACATCTGCCAAGCCGGTCGACTTTGTTCTCCCAAAGCTGTCGCGATGTGATGAACAGCGTAAATGCTCCCGGGAACTCGCCTGCTGGCAAGGTCGTTCAACAGGCATGCCGCACATTCAGGACGCCCCTGTCGTACGCCCCATCACCGACGTCGACATCCCCGCCGCCGTCGAGACCCTGACCCGGGCCTTCGCCGACTACCCCTACACCCGGCACGTGGTCGCCGCAGACGACCACGAGGACCGGATCCGGCGCTTCCAAGAGCTCTGCTTGACCCGCGTCGGGATGGTGTACGGGCGCGTGTGGGTTGCGGACGAGGGCCGCGCTGTCGCTGTCTGGGCCGCTCCTGACCAGGACCCTTCGCCCGCTTTCGCTGAGGTCGGCCCGTTGCTCGGCGACCTTGCCGGTGACCGGGCGGCTGCATATGAGTCTGCGGAGCAGGCTGTCGCACCGTACCGGCCGCAAGAGCCGGCGTGGTTCCTCAACACGGTGGGAGTCGCCCCTGAAGCCCAGGGGCAGGGCCTTGGCAGTGCGGTGCTCGTCCCCGGTATCCAGGCGGCTGCACACGCCGGGTACCCGGCGTTCCTGGAGACTTCCAGCGAGCGGAACGTGAAATTCTACGAGCGTCTCGGCTTCGAGGTCACAGCCGAGATCTTGCTCCCCGACAACGGCCCTCGCACGTGGTGCATGCGCAAGGACCCCCGCTAGTGGTGGTTTGTTAAGCCGGGGAGTAGAGGTCAAGCGGGTGGCCTGCGCCGACGGCGTTGATCAGGGCTTGGAGTTCCGGTGGTGGGGGTGCATTCGTCCAGGCTCGCCAGCATCGTTGGAGGCTGGTCCAGGGGTCGAGCCAGGCCCTGACGGCGCGTATTGCCTTGGGCCATCTGGCCGTGTGGGGCTGGTGGGGTCTGGTTGGTCCCCCTCTCGGGCCGGCCCGGTTCTTCGGGCGGCTCCGGTGGTGCTGTGCCGGGCGAAACCTCGGGTGGCGGACTGAACCAGGCGTCCCAGCAGAACGAGAACGCGCAGGTGACCAGCGTCTGGTGGCGGCGGATGGCGGTGTCGGAGCGGACCTGGAAGTCGGCCCACCCGAGTTCGTCCTTGACCTGCTTGGGCGCGGGTGGCCGTCGCCGGGCCGGGGCGGTCAAGACTGTGACGGTGCCTGTCGCGAAGGCCCCTGTCGGGTGAGCCTTTTCCGACCTGACGGTGCCGGCTGCGTGTTGGACGGATCTGCGGAACGACGAAGCTCCTGGTAGACGGGTTCACGACCAAGATCGCCCGCAACCACCAGGAGCTTCGCGTGCTTGTCTACCCGTCGTCGATCGACCTGTCCAGTCGCACCCTGCGGTGCCTGACCGGACGGCTCGCTGTGCCGCGAGGGGAGATCGGGACCCGATGGCGGCGTCTGACCGCCGGTCGTCAGGCTCTCCTCGCCCTGGCCCATCTGCGGTGCGGTGACACCTACGCCCAGCTCGCCGCGGGGTTCGGTATCGGCATCGCGACCGTATACCGCTACATACGCGAGGCCGTCGAGGTACTGGCCGGCCTCGCGCCCACCCTGGCCGAGGTGATGCACATCGCGCGGACCAAGGCGTTCGTGATCCTGGACGGCACCCTGCTGCCGATCGACCGGATCGCCGCCGACCGGCCCTTCTGTTGAGTCGGCACGGAGCGCGGTGCCGGTGTCGCCACCGGTCCGTTTCTCCGTGCCGCTCGCCGAACCCGGCGTGCGGTTGGGTAGGCCGCCAGCGAGGTACCTGTGACCAGGCCCTTTTCTAACGGCCCCCCACCGAACCGGACGTGCGACGTTAATCGCATCCGGCTCTCCAGTCCCTTTTCTTTCTCATGAGTTCTGCCGCGAGGGACGTCCGCTGTAGTGGATTCCTTCGTGGCAGACACGGCAGACGACCAGGGTTTTCCGACGACGCGCGGCCATCATCTGAGCCCAGGCAGGCTTGGCGGCCCGCCCCCGGACGTTCAGGTCCTTGAGGTGTCGAATGTGGTGCACTTCGATACCGTCATGAGGCCCGCACATCTCGCAAGTGTCAGCAAGCAGGCGCTTCACAATCTCGTTGCGTCCACTGTTCCACACCTGCGCCGGTTGATCGTCGAGACTTCCAATCCTGATCTTTCGCTTCAGTGAGATTCCGCCCCATTGCGCGACCAGCGGACGCTTTCCCTTACCGCGTTCGACGGTGACCTGAAGCCCCCGGCGGAGGCCTTGGTCGGTCTTCAGTACGGTCCGGTAGCGCCGGTAGCGCCGGTAGACCTTGGAGACATGAACTCGATACTTCCGCGCCAGTGCCTTGGTCAAGGAGCGTTCCATTACATACTTCAGCCGTCCGAGACGGTGGAGGTTGAAAGCCAGCTGGTAGTAACCGGCGATCCCACGGGACTCGGCCTGGTACTGAGCGACGATAGAAAAGTCGCTGTCGACCGTGCGTTCGGTCCGCCGGATCGGTCGGCCGTGGTGCATATAGGGGCGGCACTTGGCGCGGATGACGTCAGCAGGCACTTTCAGCCCGATCTGCGCGTTGATGCTGCGCTGACCGCGATGGTCGTGCTTGGTGTCGTTATCCAAGACCACGGTCTCGTAGCCGAGGAACCGGGCGGACTGTGTCCGCCCATGCGTAATCAAGGTCTTTTCCTCGGACAGTTCCAGCCTGAGCTCGTCACGCAGGAACCGGCCGATTTTGTCCTTGATCTCCTCGGCCTCCCGCTTGGGGCCAGTGAAGCCCAGCAGCCAATCGTCCGCATAGCGGCAGTAGTTCAGCCGCCTGTAGCCTGGATCATGGGGGTCACGGGAGGGCATGGTCTTCATCTGCTTGCGCAGTGCACGACCTGCTTCCAGGTTCCCTTGCTGTTCCAGGCTTTGTCAGGTTGAGCGAGTGCTCGAGGGTGTGAGCCGGTTCGACGCGTTTCGGCTTCGGTGGTGACAGCGGCTCAGGCTACGGCGGGCAGGCTGGCGACGCCGGTGATCTGGTCCCAGATCGCGAAGCGGATGATCATCTCGGCGCGGTAGTTCGGGGCGGTGAGGAGGTGACGGCGGGGTCGGAAGTGGGGTGAGATGCCGCTGAACGCGGCCAGGAACCGTTGTGCGGCACCCACCGATCGGAAGCCTTTCATCGCGCGCTCGCGTTGCCTCGTCGGCTGGTGGGAGTTCTCGGCCCGGTTGTTCAGGCCCTTGTGCGAGCGGTGTTCGACCGACGGCATCTCGTGGCGGTGGGCGGCGCCGTAGGAGCGGAGCTTGTCGGTGACGATCACCCGGGGCACCGACCGGGTCTTCTTCATCAGCTTCCGGAAGAAACGCCTGGCCGCGGCCTCGTCCCGCCGGTTCTGCAGCAGGATGTCGAGCACGTTCCCGTGCTGGTCCACGGCCCGCCACAGGTACCGCTGCACGCCGCTGATTTTGACGAACACCTCGTCCAAGTGCCACTTGTCACCAGGCCCCGGACGGCGCCGACGTAGAGCAGCGGCATAAGCCGGGCCGAACCGGCGCGTCCACTGGTGGACTGTCTCGTGGCTGACCTCGATGCCGCGCTCGAGCATCAGCTCCTCGATGTCGCGCAGGCTCAGGTTGAAGCGGTGGTACAGCCACACGCAGTGGGAGATGACCTCCGGAGGGAAGCGGAAACCCCGGTACGACGGCGTCACCACGGACAGCCCCTCCAGCGATTCGACCAGACGGATGATCATGCCGCCTGAGAAGGCCACCACTCAACCTGACAACGCCCTGTGAATGTGTCGTGCCGTCAGCCCCGCTGGTGCGGACCGGCCGGCGTGTATTGCTCGGCCTGCTGCCAGCTCGCGGGGATGCCGAGCGCGGTGGGGGCGTCCGCGATCCCCGCGCCCAGGCGGGGGTCGGCGCCGGGCAGGGGCCGGCAGGCGGTGCGCACCAGCAGGTACAGCGGGTCGGCGCGGGCCGCGGTCCGCGGCACCGCCTGGGTGCGCAGATGGTCGTGGTGGGCGAGCAGCAGCGCCGCCAGCCCGGTGACGTGGGCGGCGGCGATCGCCGTGCCGTCCACCGCGGCATAGCCGTCACCCAGGCTGGTGGTGATGACCGCCGCGCCGGGCGCGACCAGGTCCACTCCCGGACCGGTGGGGGTGAACGTGGCCGGGTAGGGGCCGGGCCACGGCGGCTGCACCCAGGTGAGCGGGCTGCTCACGGGATAGGTGCCGGTGTGCGCGATCGCCCCCACCGCCAGCACCCCCGGCAGGGTAGCCAGCTGAGTGAGGGGGCCGGCGGTGTCTCCCGCCGGGGCGATGACCGTGGTGCCGGCGGCGTGCGCATCGGCGAGTTTCCAGGCGGCCAGCTGGGACTGTACGGGATAGGCGAGGCTGATCTGGGCGATGTCGATGTCGTGGGTGATGCAGTAGTCGACCGCCTCGAGCAGGTCGCTGAGGTGCCCGCCGGGGAACAGCTTCAGGGCATGCACCTCGGCCTCCGCCGCGATCCCGGCGATGCCGGCGTTGTTGTCCGCCGCGGCGATGATGCCGGCGCACCACGTGCCGTGCCCGGTCACATCGAGGCCCCAGGTGCCGTTGCCGGCGCCGGTGAAGTCGTGCCCGTGCTGGACGGTGTCCTTCAAATCGGGGTGGGCGGTGTTCACCCCCGAATCGAGCAGCGCGATCTTGATGCCGTGGCCGCGGTAGGTCGGCGGGATCTGGTTGAGCCGCATTGCCTGTGTACCCCAGCCGGTGAGCGCCTTGCCGGGGAAGCCCTCGAAGGTGTCCGACAGGGCCTGCACCGTGACTACCGCCTCGCCGTTGTCGGCGGGTTGGGGGGTGCCGGTGCGGGTCGGCCAGTAGTCGGCCACCGGGCGGACGTAGAGCGCCTGGAGCGTTTCGGGGGTGTCTGTGGCCAGGGTCATGGTGACGCGTCCGTCCGGGCCGGTGACTCCGTGGACCGGGCCGCCGGTGCCGATGGCCCACACGTGCGCGCCGGCCACCGCGTCCCCGTCACTGCCCACCACCCGCAGGGTGAGATGTTCGGGCTCCTCCAGGGTGACCGCCAGCATCGGGTCCAGTACCGGCACCGGGCCGGCACCCACCGGCGGGGTGGGGGTGTAGGACAGCGGCTGGTCGATCTCCACGACCACCTGCGGGTTCCCGGCCAGGGCGCGGGCCCGCTCCTGGGGCATCTTCACGACCGCGACCGGGGGGCAGGCCGGATGCGGCTCCGCGATCGCCCCCAACCCGCGGGAACGGGACGGCCGCACCTGCGCCACGGGTTCCACATCGGGGTCCTCCTCCAGCAGCTTGAACAGCGCCGAGGCCTCAATCGGCGGCACCCCACCGGCAAGCAGCCCCAACGGCCGGGGCGCCACCAGATAGCGGCCCCACCCCGCCCGCACACCCCGACCCTGGTACCCCAGCGCCTGCGCCTCCCCGCTCATCCGTCCGGCCGCCTCACCTGCCCCGCCCGCAGCCGCCGCCGGCTGCCCGGCCTCACCCGCCGCGCCCTGCGCACGCGAGCTCTTCCCGCCCTTGCCGTTGCCCGGCTTCACACCGTTGCCGCCCTGCTCACGCATTCAGCCAACCGCCATCTCAACGTAAAGCATCGTCGTACGCCCCGGATCTTCAGTGGCCGGCCGGGAAGCGGGCGTCCATGAGCTCCCCGGCCAGCGGCCCGCCGCGCCTTTGCCTCGCCCCGCCGCGGCATCCGGCCAGGCAGGCCCGCCTCCCCCACACGGGAGGGAGAACGAGCGCTACCCGACCGGGGTGCTCACATGCCCAGAGGCGACAGCTGCCCGTACTGCGGCTGCTGCCCGAACATCCCCTGGCCCGGGAACTGCCCCTGGCCAGGGAACTGGCCGAACTGGCCCTGCGGCTGCATGCCCGGGAACTGGCCGAACTGCTGCTGGCCCTGCTGGCCCTGCTGGCCCTGCTGGCCCTGCTGGCCCTGCTGCACCAGCGTCAGGATCGCGATAGGCAGCGCCTGCTGCACGGACTGCTCCACAGCGCTGCGCACGCCCTGCTGCAGAGTGTGGTGCAGCGCGACAGCCAGGTACGGGTGCGCGTGGTGCTGGGGAATGCCCTGCTGCTGCAGCTGCTGCTGGACCTGCTGCAGCTGCTGCAGCGTCTGCTGCAGGCGCTGCGCCACCTGCTGGCTCGCCTGCTGGCAAGCCTGCTGGATCGACTGCTGGACCACCTGCGCGATCTGCTGCTGCGGCTGGCCGATCTGGCCCCAGGGCTGCTGCTGGCCGAACAGCTGCTGCTGGTTGTACGGCTGCTGGGTCTGCGGCTGGCTGATCTGCTGGGGGGTGTAGACGGACATGCGGAACTCCTCCTTGAGCCTGGCGGATGCACACGATGAACGGCGCGCCGAGAAGCCCGGCCGCCGCCACCGAGCAGCAAACCACCAACCGACCAAGAACACATTCCGGGACATACCGCCAAGCGGGGAGCCACGTCCCGGTCGCGTTGACGATCGCCGCAGTCACGGCATCCGCTCTGCTCACAGACGTGGCGACCAGACAGGAGGAGTGAGCGGCCGACCGGGACGTCAGGCGCCAGCAGCGGCTGGTCCGCTCCGCGAAGTTCCCCCGCCCCGAGCGGCTGGAGGACTTCGATTACGAGCGCAACCCCAACGTGCTGCCCGAAACGGTGGGGGACCTCAAGAGCCCGTCCTGGGTCCGCGACGGACGGCCACTGGTGCTGATCGGTGACTCGGGAACCGGCAAGTCGCACCTGCTGATCGGGGTGGGCACCGCGATCGCCGAGGCCGGCCTGACCGTCCGCTACACGACCACCTCCGCTCTGGCTCAACGAACTCGCCGAAGCTGACGCCGCCCGTCGGTTGTCCTCGGTGATCGCCCGCTACAGCAAGGTCGATCTTCTCTGCCTGGACGAGTTCGGCTACCTCAATCTGGACAAGAAGGGCGCTCGGCTGCTGTTCCAGATCTTCACCGAACGTGAGGAGTGCAAGGCCACCGCGGTGGCCACGAACTCACCTTTCGCCGAGTGGGACAAGATCTTCGCCGACCCCAGGCTCTGCGCGGCCATCGCCGACCGCATCACCTTCCGCTGCACGCTGATCCAGACCGGTACCGAGTCCTACCGCTTCCAGTCCACCGAAGCCGACCGCCAGTCCACCGCACGGTGATGAGGCTCTCTGAATCCGGCTCTGACCGGAATTGCGTGAAAGCTCAGCCCGGTGACCAACTCCGTTGGTCGCCCAGGGCCAGCGGTTCTAATCTGACGAGGTGATGAAACCGGAGGGGAGCCTGGTGCCGCGCCCGAGCGCGCGCGTGGTGTTGCTGGACGACGCCAGTCGGCTACTGCTGTTCTCCGCCCTGAACAAGGGGGACGGTTCCGTCCGGTGGTTCACCCCTGGAGGCGGGCTCAAGCCAGGCGAAAGCCACGAGCAGGCAGCCCTGCGGGAGTTGCAGGAGGAAACCGGGCTGACGAACCTCTCACTGGGTCCGGAGATTTGGCGAGGGCGTCCGTGGACAGCGGTCCGGGGCAGCGTCGCTTATGAGGTTCGCCAGCGCTACTACATGGCCCGGGTGCCTGCGTTCCAGGTCGATACCTCGGCTTTCGAGGAGATCGAGAGGGCCGCGATCACCGGGCACCGCTGGTGGACTGTAGCGGAACTGGCCGCGACCTCGGATGTGTTGCGGCCGGCTGAGCTGCCGAAACTGTTGGCGTCCTTGCTGACCGACGGCCCACCGGACCGACCGATCCCCGTAGACGGCTGAGCGCACGTCCTTAAGCACACCGCCGACCAATAGCCGGCCGAACGCGGGGCCGGGCCCTGCCGAACCGCGCCTGTCAGGGACACGGACCAGCAGGACCCGGGACAACCAAACTATCGGCTCACGCTGCATCGCGACCCCGGACACTCCCGGCCATCCCGACACCGCCACATGTCACCCGATAGGGGTGGCTCCCGAGTTCGTTGCCGATCATGGACCTGCGCTAAGGTCCATCCCCTCCACGGACGGACCAACGTGGCTCCCAATCCCGTTGCCCCAGTGGCTCCCGTTCACCGGTTCAGGCACGGATTCCGTGAAGTGGATCAGGTCGCCTGAGGGTCCGTCACGGTCTGTGGTCGGCCCGATTCTTCCCCGGACGCCGAGACCGGGCGACTCGCGGTGAGAGAGAATGCTCGGCATGACGACTTGAAGAGCACCGGCCGGGCGACAGCATTGGCGAAAGGTCGGGGGCTGGGACACGATTCCCGACGGCGATCGACTGGTCTGCGCCGCCTGCCGAACGTCCGCCTGCTCGTACCAGTATCGCTTCCATCCGCCCGAGTCCTCCATGTTCGAGCGCTGCATCGGACTCGCCTGGTGTGCAGGTTGCAGGATCTACTCCGGCAACATGGTGTACGTCCCGCGGAAGCGAGTCCTGGTCGACCTCCTCGCCTCTCTTCCTCCTGAGCAGCGAGAGCGGCTTCTACGTTCGGAAACGCGAGTGATCGAGTTCCTGGACCGCCAGGCCCGAGGCGGCAGAGGTTAGGGTCGGCGGCTGGCCGCGATCAGGAGGAGCCGCTTGCGCAGCAGCGGTGGTTTCGCTCTGCCGAACATGCTGCGCTTGAGGGCTTTCAGGTCGTTGACGCGGCCCTCGACGGGCCCGGAGGACCAGTCGGTGCTCATGCCGTAGACGACGGCGTCGAGGTCGGGGATCAGTCCGGCGGCGAAGCCGGCCAGGCCGCACTGCTCGTCCGCGCAGACGTCGGCGATCCAGTGCCGCAGCCGGTCTCCTTCGCGGTTGGTCATGATGGTCGCGAAGGTGCGGACGTGGCCTGCGGCGGCCGTGAGCTCGGGTGAGCGGGCCAGCAGGTTCTTGAGCTGCTGCTGGTCGTCTTGGCGTAGGTGGTCCGGGTGGCGCATGATCCGGCCGGTGGCCTCGCGGGGTGAGGGCGGCCGCGCGATCGGTGGTGGGCTCCCGGCAGCCCGACGGTCGGAACGTAGCGGCCGGACGTAGTCGCGCAGGGTGCTGTAACTGCAGCGTGCCCCGCGTTCTTGCAGCTCGCGATGGAGCCGGGACACGTTCGTGCAGCCCTCGGCGATGCGCTGATCGAGGTAGGGCTTGAAGGCGTCGAGCTTGCTGGTCCGGTTCTGCCACTGGCCGTGCAGCATCGCCTCTGGACTGGCCGCGCGGGCGTACTTGCGGACGGTGTTGCGCCCGAGACCGAGGCGTCTGGCGATCTCGCGCAGACTCAGGCCCTGCTCTACCTGGGCCCGGACGGCGGCGTGGGTGTCGCGGAGCCGGTCGAGGAACTTCCCCTGCGGGTAGGGCTCGGACGGTTCCTCGGTGCTGGAGCGTCAACTCGGCAAGGCGAAGGTGCGGTTCAACCCGAGCGATCGAGTGTTTCTGGCGGCGCTGCTGCATCGGCTCCCGCTGGACGTACTGCGCCGACTACGGCTGCTCGTTCAGCCGGACACCGTGCTGCGCTGGCACCGCGACCTGGTCGCACACCGCCACGCTGCCACGTCACACCCGAAACGACCGGGACGGCCGCGTACCGTGCAGTCCATCCGCGTTCTTATCCTGCGCCTGGCACGGGAGAACCCCAGCTGGGGCTACCGCCGCATCCACGGCGAACTGATGGTCCTCGGCGTGAAAGTGGCCTGTCCCGCTCGAAAATACGAATTCGCGGCTGTGGCCCGCACGTTTGCTGATCCACGGCTGACCCCGGCGCTGACCCGCCCGATCCGCTGGGAACTCATAGCCCAGCAGTACGACCAGATGATCAAGTACGCCACCGCGATCCGAACCCGCACCGCGTCCACCGAGGCGATCTTGCGGCGCTTCACCCGCAACGCCTCCCACCCCACCTACGCGGCGATGCTGGAGGTCGGACGCGCGCAGAAGACCATTTTCGTAGCCCGCTACCTGCGGCTGCGCGACCTTCAGCGGGAGATCGAGGAGGGCCTGAACGTCATGGAATCCTCCAACGGCGCCAACAGCGTGATTGCCTACGGCAAGGGCGGGGAGATCGCGTCGAACCGGCGCGACGAACAGGAAATGTTCGTCCTGTGCCTGCGCATCCTCCAGTCCGCCCTGGTCTACGTGAACACCCTCATGCTCCAGGACATCCTCGGCGAACCGGAGTGGGCCGACCTCCTTACGCCCGCCGACCGGCGCGGTCTGACCCCGCTGTTCTGGTCGCACGTGCGCCCCTACGGCGAGGTCAATCTCGACATGGAACGCCGCCTGGACCTCACCGTCGGCGCCACCGTGCCCGGGCCGCGCGCCCCCGCGGAGGGGCAGCAGGCCCGGTCGGGTAGGCCGTAGAGTCGGCGGCGGATCTGCTGGGGTAGATCAAATGCCTTGAACACGCGCGGATCTGCGAACACGACGTTGTGCGCGACCTGGCCGCCGGTGACCGTGAGGCACCGGTGGCATCTCCAGAACCGCCTCGTGATCCTGACCCTAACGGCCGGACGGGCGCCGGTAAGACGTATCGGGCGCGCTCCTCCGGCTCCTCAAAGCGATTCTGGGGCGAGGAGCCGCCGCAGTGCCGTTGGTGTGTGGCCGAGGTATTGGCGCATGGTCCGGCAGAGGTGGGCCTGGTCGGAGAAGCCCAGGTCGGCGGCGAGGGTGGCGAGGCTGTCCTCGCCCGCGTCCAGACGGTCGAGGGCCCGGCCGACACGAACCCGGTTGCGATAGCGGGTCAGGGAGACTCCCAGCTCGCGGGTGAAGGAGCGGCTCAGACGGTACGGCGAGACGCCGAGGAGCTCCGCGAGCGGCAGCAGCCCCTCGGAGGCGGGGTGGGCCTCGCCGATCGCGTGCCGGGCCGCGGCGACGAGCGTCGCCTCGTCCCTGCCGGGACGGACGCCGGACGGTATGGCACCGTCGACGGCCTGGCCGACGCCGGCGGAGAGCAGTCCGAGGAGCTCCTCGGTCACCGCATGGTCCACGTCGCCGGTGTGGGCGGACGCGAGGACGCGGCGGTGGGCCAGGTCGAGGCGGGCGTCCACGTACACGCTCTGCCGAGCCGGGCGAGCGTCCTCACCCGCCACAACCCTCCACAGAGCGGGCGTCAGGCTGATCGAGGTGCACTCGTCGCCCCCGGCGGCCGGGTGCGCGAATCGCTCCTCCTCGCCCGGCACGCCGAGATAGGCCACGGTCGGGTCGACCTCGGCCGGGGCGCCGGCCGCCTGCCTGCGGAACCGGCCGCGCCGCACGAGCACCACCCGGTAGTCCTCGCGCACCGCCACCTCCGACCAGCGGGTGTGGTCGTCCCGGCAGCTGACCGTGGTGATGCGGAAGTCGGGCCGGGTGGAGAGGACGGTGGAGGTGAGCACTCTTGAACGGTACGTCGGGGGTCTGACAGTCGCCCCGCGCAAGGATCTTCAAGACCGGGATGGGGCGTGGCAAGCAAGCTCAGCGGCGTCGTACTTAACCCCGTACCGCGCTCAAGGAGTCGCCGTCATGTCCGCTCTCGCGAAGATCAGCACCGTCGTCATCGATTGTGGTGACCCGGTCAGGCTCGCCGAGTTCTACAGCAAGGTCACCGGTTGGGAGATCACCCACAGCGGCGAGGACTTTGCCTCCCTGGGCAGCGGGGAGCACCCCGGCCTGGCTTTCGTACGCATCGAGGGCTACCGGGCCCCCGGCTGGCCCGACGACGCCAAGCACGCCCACCTCGACCTCACGGTCTCCGACCTGGAGGAGGCGGCCAGCCGGATCCTCGCCCTCGGAGCGTCGAGGCCCGAGTTCCAGCCCGGCAAGGACCAGTGGGTCGTCCTCACTGACCCAGAGGGACACCCGTTCTGCCTCACCACCGGTGCCTGACAAGTCACCCGACAGGAGAAGATCACATGGCTCACATCCACAAGGACTTCCTGATCAACAACAGCCCGGAGAACGTCTGGGAGGCCCTGCGCGAAGTCGGAGCCGTGCACCAGCGCCTGGTGCCGGGCTTCGTCACGGACACCCGCATGGAGACGGACACCAGGATCGTGACCTTCGCGAACGGTGTCGTCGTGCACGAGCTGATCGTCGACATCGACGATGCGGCCCGCCGGGTGGCCTACGCGGTGGTCGGCGGCTCGATGGCACCGAAGCACCATCACGCCTCGATGCAGGTCCTCGCCGACACCGAGGGGCGCAGCCGGTTCGTCTGGACGATCGACGTGACGCCCGACGAACTCGCCGGGCCCATCAGCGAGATGGCCGAGCAGGGCGCGCGCATCATGCAGGAGACGCTGAAGGCCACCCCGGTCCCGACGGACAGGTAGGGCCCTCGCACCGGGGGCCGGACAGGTAGGGCCCTCGCACCGGGGGCCGGACCGAGGGGGTTCTCGGTCCGGCCCCCGGCGTTCCGATCACAGGTCGAGCTGGTACTGGACCGTCTCGTGCGTGGGTACGTAGCCCAGGCTCTCGTTGACCTCAGCCGGCGTCGACGCGTGGCGGGCGCGGGCGTCGAAGGTACCCGGCGTGCGTCTCATCCCCGAGGCGTACGAGACGGAGCCGGACGTGGGTTCGGCCCCGCTGCGCGACCAGGACTGACTGCCGTCGGCTTCGGACAGGCCGCCTAACTAGGCGTGGCCGCCCACGGTGACCGGGGCGAAGGTGAGTTGCGGCTTGGCCTGAAGGATCTCGCCGATCCGGGCCACCCGGTGCTCAAGCTCGTCGCGTTGCGCGGCGGTGAGGCGCACCAGGGACTCCACGGTGACGTCGAGCTTGTGGCCGGAGCGCCGCTGGTGCCAGAGTCCGCCGACCACGCCGTCAACGATCAGCAGCTGGAAGTTGCCCGGCAGCACCCGCTCACCGACGCGGCCCGGGTAGAGGAGTTCCGGTGGCTGGTTGCCAACCCGGTAGGCATAGCCGTCAAAGTAGGGGAGCAGGTGCAGGCCGCGGGGCGGAGTGTCGGGCATGGTGGTGTCGTCGGCCAGCACCCAGGCTGGGGTCCCTTCGACCTCCACCGGCTGAAGCTCGTCCGCCAGCGACGCGAAGAGCTCGCTGGCCCAGCGGACCGGGGCGTTCAGCCAGTGCGCGAACCGCTGGGGAGTGGACGGGCCGTAGGCGTGCAGGTAGCTGGTCACCACATGGGTCAGGGCAGCCCGGGGATCGGCCGGTGGGAGGCTGGGCAGCCAGCGGGCCGGGTTGGTGTAGGTGACCTTGCGGCCCCGGTTGGGACCGAAGCACAGCGTTCCTCGCAGCCCGGCCACGTGCAGCACCTGACGCCAGCGTGGCCACAGACCCTGGAAGCCGGGGATGACCAGGTCGCCGGCCCAGGGTCCGGTCCTGCGGATCACCTCCTCGCTGAGCTCGTCGATGGTGAGCTCCGCGTCGCGCAGGGCGTCCCCGATGGCGGCGACCACCTCGGCGGCCTGTTCCTCGGTGACCCGGACGTGCGCGGGGAGGGAGGACTTCGGCTCTGGGACGGCACGGAAGGCCGCGACCCACAGCGGTAGGTCGCGGGTCGGGAACAGGTGCACGGTCCCCCGTTGGCCGAACGTCTTGACCAGGCTCTGCTCCGACCAGAGCGCTTCGCGCACGTCGACCCGGGTGGCGCCGGATATGCGGAGCCCGATGGCGAGTTCGGCGGCCGACAGGACCTGGGCGTGGGTACCGGCCATGGCACCGACGATGTCGGCGGGCCGGGCAGTTGCCGAAGGGGCGCTCAGCGCGTGGCGTTCCAATCGGCGGGCGCACACCTGGGACCAGGTGAAACGTGGAACCTTGGGCAGACGTTCGGACATGCGGGCAGGACTCCTGGGGGCGAGCGGTTCACGGGGGGCCGGCGGCACAGCCCCGGTTCCTCGGGCACTGGGCGGTGACGGTTCAGCGGACCAGCCGGAAGAACGCCCGGATGTCATCGACGAGCAGGTCGGGGGCCTCCATCGCGGGGAAGTGGCCGCCGCGGTCGAACTCCGACCAGTGCACCACGTTGTGCTCGCGTTCGGCGATGCGACGCACTCCCGGGTCACCGGGGAAGACGGCGACGCCGTGCGGCACCGCGGACGCGGTGACGGCCGAGCCCCAGGACTTCGCGCTCTCCTTGTACAGCCGGGCCGAGGAGGCGGCGGTGCCGGTCAGCCAGTAGATGCTCACGTCGGTGAGCAACTGGTCCCGGTCGACGGCGTCCTCGGGGAGCTCGTGGGAGGGGTCCGTCCACTCCTTGAACTTCTCCGCGATCCACGCCAGCTGTGCGGCCGGCGAGTCGGTCAGGCCGAACGCGACGGTCTGCGGCCGGGTAGCCTGGATGATCGCATAGCCGCTGCGGTCCTGGTCCTGGTACTGCCCGAGCCGCTCCAGTTCGACCGCCGACAATCCGTCGAACTCTGCCGGGTCGCCGGTCGGGAAGCCCAGTCCGCCGTTGACGTGCACCCCGGCGACGTGCCCGGGGGCGACACGGCCGAGTTCGGGCGAGATCACGGCGCCGCTGTCGCCGCCCTGGGCGCCATAGCGCTCGTAGCCCAGACGCCGCATCAGCTCCGCCCAGACTCGCGCGACCCGGTGCAGGTCCCAGCCTGGCTGAGTGGTCGGCCCGGAGAACCCGAACCCCGGGATGGAGGGAGCGACGACATGGAACGCGTCGGCGGGGTCGCCGCCGTGGGCCCGCGGGTCGGTGAGCGGGCCGATGATCTTCATGAACTCGGCGACCGAGCCCGGCCAGCCGTGCGTGATGATCAACGGGAGTGCGTCGGGCTCGGAGGACCGCACGTGCAGGAAGTGGATGTTCTGCCCGTCGATCTCGGTGGTGAACTGGTCGAACCGGTTGAGCGCGGCCTCCTGCGCGCGCCAGCCGAAGCCGGAGCGCCAGTACTCGGCGAGTTCCCTCGCGTACGTGACCGGGACGCCGTAGGACCAGCCGACGCCGGACAGTTCGTCGGGCCAGCGCGTGCGCGCCAACCGCTCGCACAGGTCATCCAGATCGGCCTGCGGGATGTCGATGCGGAAGGGGCGGATGGCGGGGCCGGTGCTCGTCATGCTGTTCATGGGAAGAACGCTACGGGTGAGCCAGGACAGATACGGTCCTAGGTGTGAGGGAGACTTTCCGTTATGCGGGAAACCTCAGCGCGCCTTCTGAAACTGCTGTCCCTCCTCCAGAGCCACCGCGACTGGTCCGGCACGGAACTCGCCGAACGGCTCGGCGTGACCCCACGCACGGTGCGCCGGGACGTGGACCGGCTCCGCGCACTGGGCTACCCCGTGCACGCCAGTGCCGGGGTAGCCGGTTACCGGCTCGGCGCCGGGACGCAACTGCCGCCGCTGCTGCTCGACGACGAAGAGGCGGTGGCGGTCGCCGTGGGCCTGCGCACGGCCGCGGGCGGAACCGTGGCCGGGATCGCCGAGACCTCCGTACGCGCGCTCGTCAAGCTCGAAGGCGTCCTGCCGTCCCGCCTCCGGCACCGCGTCCAAGCGCTCCAGTCGGTGACGGTGCCGCTGGCGCAGGGCGGACCGATGGTCGCGCCGGACACCCTGACGGCGATCGCGGCGGCCTGCCGGGACCACGAGACCCTGCGCTTCCACTACCGCTCCCATGACTCCACCAAAACCCGCCGCGAAGCCGAGCCGCACCGCCTGGTGTTCTCCGGGCGCCGCTGGTACCTCCTCGCCTACGACACCGCGCGCGCCGACTGGCGCACCTTCCGCGTCGACCGCCTGACCCTGCGTACCCCCAACGGCCCCCGCTTCACGCCTCGCCAGGCTCCCGCCCTCGACCTCGCCGACTACACCTCCCGCGCCTTGTCCACCGCCCCCTACCGCCACCAGGCCCGCTTCACCGTCCACGCCCCGGCAGCCCAGGTACAAGAGCGCATGCCCGCCACAGCGGCGACCATCGAGCCACGCGACGCGCAGTCCTGCACGGTGACGGCCGGCGCGCACTCCCTGGACGAACTGGCCCTGTGGATGGGCCTGCTGGCAGCCCCGTTCACCGTGCACGAGCCACCCGAACTGGTGGAACACGTACGGGAACTCGCGGCCCGACTCGCAGCGGCGACACGCGACTGACCCCGCCCGCACTGCCCCGCCCTGACCGCATCGTCCCCGCGGGCCCTGGGCCGCGGACTAGTAGGGCCTGGTCAGGTTCGTATTGGGATGGGTATGTCGCGGTGGCAGGTCGGGCAGGCGCCGGTCCAGACCGCGAGTAGGGTCTGTAGCTCGCGGATGACCTGGTAGAGGCTCAGGCCGACGCCGCGTCTTTTGGGGCTTGGGCCAGTCGTTGCAGGGTGCAGAAGGCATGCGCGACAGAGACAAGGGTGACGTGGTGGTGCCAGCCGCCCCAGGTTCGGCCCTCGAAGTGGGCCAGGCCCAGGGCCTGCTTCATCTCCCGGTAGTCGTGCTCGATGCGCCAGCGGAGCTTGGCGAGCCGGACCAGCGTGGTCACAGGCATGCCGGAGGGCAGGTCGGACAGCCAGAACTGCACTGGCTCGGGCTCGCCGGCAGGCCATTCGGCCAGCAGCCAGCACGCGGGCAGCTCCGGGCCGTCGGTGGCCTGCCGGACCTCGCGTCCGGCAGGCCGGACCCGCAAGGCCACGAAGCGGGAGTACATCCGCTTGCGGCCGGTGCGGCCGGTGCCGGGCCGGGAGCCTTCCCGCCACTGCACCCCTCGTGCGGCCTTCCGCCCCGCCGCGATGACCAGCTCCTTGACCGACCGCGGCTTGTCGGGATACTTGGCCACCGGTGGGCGTCCGGTCCCGGAGTACGGCTCGGTCACCGGCACCGCGTCGCCGGGCTGGGCCGACAGCGTGCTGGAGATTCCCACCACGTAGTTCAGGCCGCGGGCCTGCACCCCGTGCCGGAACGCGGCGGCGTCGCCGTATCCGGCGTCCGCGATGGCCAGCGGCACCTCGATGCCCCACGAGCGGGTCTCATCGAGCATGTCCAGGGCCAGCTGCCACTTCTCCACATGCCCGACGTCGTCCGGGATCTGGCAGGCGGCACGTCGGGCGACCTTGCCCGCATCGGCCTTCGCAGAGGCGGGATCCCATGTCTGGGGCAGGAACAGTCGCCAGTTGATGGCCGCGGAAGCGTGGTCGGAGGCGAGGTGGAGCGAGACGCCGACCTGGCAATTGGTGACCTTGCCAGCGGTGCCGGTGTACTGCCGCGACACACACGCCGAGGCGGTCCCGTCCTTCAGGAACCCGGTGTCGTCGAAGACCAGAGCCTCCGGCCCGATCACCTCCTCCATCCGCCAGGCCAGTTTCGCCCGGATGTGAGCCGGATCCCACGGGCTGGTGGTGATGAAATGGGCCAGTGCCTGCCGGTTCCCGTCTTCACCGAGCCGCGCGGCCATCGGCTCGACCGACTTACGCTGCCCGTCGGTAAGCAGCCCTCGCAGGTAGACCTGCCCCCAGCGGCGCTGGTCATTGCGCGCGAACGGCTCGAACACTTCCGCCGCGAACGCCTCCAACTCACCACGCACCACAGCAATCTCGTCCGGAGTCACACACTCCCAACGCCACACCGGGCCAAGAGGACACGCACCACCACAGCCGACCTGACCAGGCCCTACTAGAAGACTCATGAAGATCTTGGGTTCTGGCCCTGCCGCGCACACGGCAGGGCCAGACTCGTCTTGTGGCGATGGGCGAGTGGATCGGCGAGAGCGTCGGGCCGGACGTGTGGGAGACGTGTCGGGGTCTGATTCCGGCTGGGAGCGTGTTCGCGTTCTTGGCCGAGCATCGGGGTCGGCTGTTTCCGGCTGAGATGTTCGCGGACATGTATCCGTCGGCGAACGGGCGGCCCAGTATGCCGCCACAGATCCTGGCCGCCGTAATCACGCTGCAGGCCCTGCACGGGCTGTCGGACTTTGAGACGGTCCAGGAACTGCGGTGCGACCTGCGGTGGAAGGCCGCGTGCGGTCTGGGCCTGCACGACATGGCGTTCGATCCGTCGCTGCTGGCCTACTTCCGCCGCCGACTGGCCCGTTCCGCCCGGCCGAACCGGGTGTTCGAGGCCGTGCGTGAGGTGGTGAAGGCAACCGGGGTCCTGAAGGGCAAGCACCGCCGGGCGCTGGACTCCACCGTGCTGGACGACGCGGTCGCCACCCAGGACACGGTCACCCAGCTCATCGCCGCCGTCCGGGCGGTGATCCGCGAGGTTCCCGGTGCCGAAACGGTCGCGGCCGCCCAGTGCACCGCCCACGACTACACCGACCCGGGCAAACCGAAGATTGCCTGGAACGATGAACAGGCCCGCGCCGATCTGGTCGACGCGCTGGTCACGGACGCGCTGCGGCTACTGGGCCACCTGCCCGACCAACAACTCGGCGAGAAAGCCGCGAACGCGGTGGGCATCCTGGCCCTGGTCGCCGGCCAGGATGTCGAGCCCGCCGATGAATCCGACGGCCGCGACGGCCGCTGGCGCATTACGCGGGGCACCGCCCCAGGCCGGATGGTCTCCACCGTCGATCCGGAAGCCCGGCACGTCCACAAGACCCGCAGCCACCAGCAGGACGGCTTCAAGGCCCACTTGGCCATCGAGCCCGAGACCGGCTTATACACCGCCGTTGCCCTGCGGCCCGGCGCCGGGCCCGAGCACCACGAGGCGGCCGTCGGCCTGGACCTGCTCGCCGACGAGGACACCCCGGTGGACGCCTTCGGCGACACCGCCTACTCCACCGGCGACGCCCGCCAGGCCCTCCACGAGGCCGGGCACCAACTCTTCCTCAAACCCGCCCCGCTGCGGCCGGCCGTCCCCGGCGGCTTCACCCTCGACGACTTCACCATCGACACCACCGCCGCTACCGTGACCTGCCCCGCCGGACACACCGTCAGCCTGTCCGAGCCCGGTGGCCGACACCACCAGCGCAAGGCCACCTTCAAGGATCTGTGCACCGGATGCCCCTTACGCCAGCGGTGCACCAAAGCCAAGGCCGGACGCATCTTGACCATCCGCCCGCACCACGACCTCCAAGCAGCCGCCCGCCACCAGGCTGCCACCGACCCCGCCTGGCAGGCCGACTACCGCCGCTGGAGACCCCCGGTCGAACGCACCGTCGCCTGGCTCGTCCACCACGGCAACCGCAAACTCCGCTACCGCGGCACCCTCAAGAACGACGCCTGGCTCCACACCCGAGCCGCCGCCCTCAACCTCCGCCGACTGATCAACCTCGGACTCACCCACACCAGCGGCACCTGGCACCTCGCCCCGGCCAGCGCATGACCAAAGGGGCCGCCCGGCCTGACGGCCGGACAGCCCTCACCAAGATCTTCATGAGTCTTCTAGGGCGTGTTCCAGGTTCAGATCACTGTTGGGTCAAATCGCTCCGCCGGAGTGGCTCGGGGCGGTAGACATCCGGGGTGACGCGAGGCGATCTGACGGCTTTGTCAGGTTGAGCGAGTGCTCGAGGGTGTGAGCCGGTTCGACGCGTTTCGGCTTCGGTGGTGACAGCGGCTCAGGCTACGGCGGGCAGGCTGGCGACGCCGGTGATCTGGTCCCAGATCGCGAAGCGGATGATCATCTCGGCGCGGTAGTTCGGGGCGGTGAGGAGGTGACGGCGGGGTCGGAAGTGGGGTGAGATGCCGCTGAACGCGGCCAGGAACCGTTGTGCGGCACCCACCGATCGGAAGCCTTTCATCGCGCGCTCGCGTTGCCTCGTCGGCTGGTGGGAGTTCTCGGCCCGGTTGTTCAGGCCCTTGTGCGAGCGGTGTTCGACCGACGGCATCTCGTGGCGGTGGGCGGCGCCGTAGGAGCGGAGCTTGTCGGTGACGATCACCCGGGGCACCGACCGGGTCTTCTTCATCAGCTTCCGGAAGAAACGCCTGGCCGCGGCCTCGTCCCGCCGGTTCTGCAGCAGGATGTCGAGCACGTTCCCGTGCTGGTCCACGGCCCGCCACAGGTACCGCTGCACGCCGCTGATTTTGACGAACACCTCGTCCAAGTGCCACTTGTCACCAGGCCCCGGACGGCGCCGACGTAGAGCAGCGGCATAAGCCGGGCCGAACCGGCGCGTCCACTGGTGGACTGTCTCGTGGCTGACCTCGATGCCGCGCTCGAGCATCAGCTCCTCGATGTCGCGCAGGCTCAGGTTGAAGCGGTGGTACAGCCACACGCAGTGGGAGATGACCTCCGGAGGGAAGCGGAAACCCCGGTACGACGGCGTCACCACGGACAGCCCCTCCAGCGATTCGACCAGACGGATGATCATGCCGCCTGAGAAGGCCACCACTCAACCTGACAACGCCCTTCCTTCTGTTGAGGGGTTGGTCAGGCAGCGATGGCGTGCGGGCGTAGCCAGGCGTCGGTGTGGTCGGCGGGGCCGAGTACCGGGGTGAAGATCGGTTCGAAGGGGCCCCGGTCGCGGAGTTCTTCGAGCGTGGTGACACCGGCCCGTAGCCCGGTGGTGGTGAGTGCCGGGTCGCTGGCGGCGAGGCTTCGCAGGTCGGCGACACGCCGGGTCAGTCGGGTTTCGGAGGCGCCGGTGAGGATCAGGAGCAGGCGTGGGAAGGCCGGGTAGCGGTAGCGCCAGGCCGGTGTTGTTCCGGCGCGCCGGGTCGTCTTGGCGCCGCGGCCGGAGGTCTGCTGCGGGGTGAAGTCGTAGTAGGCGGCGTAGGCGTGGAGTTTCTGGGCGAGGCGGGCGATGGTCATCTGGGTGCGGTCGACCTCGATGAAGAAGGTGAGCAGGGCGCGCTGTTTGGCTTTGGGGTCGGTGTGGACGTAGTTGAGGACTGCGTCCGGGATGAGGCTGAGTTCCTCGCCCGGGCGGGAGTCGTCGCGGTAGTAGTGCGCAGTTTCGGGGGTCCAGTCGAGCGGGCCGCATTCGTGGTCGAGGCGGCGGGCCCAGTTGACGAACGCCAGGCCTGTCTCCACGGTGGCGAGGGTGTGTTCCTGAAGTGGGCCGAGGGCCGCTTCGGGGCTCATGCGGTAGGGGCGCTGGGGAAGCATGCCGACCGATTCGACAGCGTTGGCTCCCTTCTCGGTGAGCCACCACAGCAGTTCGGTCTGGCCGGAGACGCGGCGGCCAACGGTCTCGGCCAGGCCCGTCTCTCGCATGGTGTGGAGTTGGCGCCGAAGGTACTCAGCGCGGGTGTGGTGTGGGGTGATGAGCTGGTGCAGCTGCGTTGTCGAGATCAGGCGGTGCTGGTAGATGACCTGGGCTGCTTGCTGGGCGATCGGGCCCAGGCCCGTGGGGCCGGCGTGCGGGTATGGCATCGGGGTGCTCCGTTTCAGTCGATGACGGTGATGGGGTCGCCTCCAGCGCTCGGGCCGACGCGGCGGCCGGTGTGGTGGGCGAGGACGACGGCATCCAGGTCCTCGAGGTCGGCGAGGATCTCGGCGACAGGCCGGCGCTGGAGGTTGGTGTCGATCGCCTGGTCCAGCTCGGGGACGCCGGCGGGGTTGTCGTAGTGGGCGAAGATCTCTTCGACCGGCAGGCCGCGGACTCGGAAGGGTCTGGTTGGCTTGCCGTTGAGGCTGATCGACATGACGTAGTGGTATTTCGGGAGCTCGGTGATGGTCTCCGGCGTGACGTGTCCGTTCCAGCGCCGGGCGACGAAGGCGGCTTCGTCGAAGTCGGCCGCGCAGGTGCTGAGCAGGGATTGGTTCTGAAGCAGGGACTGCCGGGTGATCGCGGACAGGCGCAGGGCCATCTGTGTCATGCCGATGAACCTGACCTCGTACTTCCTCAATTGTTCGGCGATGGCGGCCAAGAAGCCTTTGCTGGGGGCGTCCAGGGCGGTCAGCTCGTCCCCCCAGGCCCAGAAGGTGGTGCGGTCCTCGCGCGGGGTGTCCTGCCGGGACAGGCCGGCACGGTGCAGATCGTGAATCAGCAAGCAGGACACCAGCGCGTCGCTCTCACTGCCGGAGGGGCAGACGAAGACCACACGGCTGGTGTCCATCGCCTTGCGGACGTCGTACGCCGAGCGCGGGTTGCCGAAGAACGCCTGCAGGCTCTGGCTCGTATCGAGCCGGTCCAGGACGTACGTGACGGTCGGCACCGCGTCCGAAGCGAGTTTCGGAAATGTCATTTCCCAGTAGGCACGCACCCGCTGGGGCAGCTGGGGGAGCAGGGCCTCGCGCCAGTCCTCATCAGTCAGCCAGGTCCGCAGCTGGAACAGGGTGCACTGTGCTTCCGGCTCGCCGGCCTGGACGGCCTGGAGGTTGAGCAGGGCCAGGGCCTGGGCTGAGCGGGCGAGGATCGTACGGGCACGCGGGGCCCTGTCGCCCCACTCCTGGGCGGCGGCAATTCCTTCGGTCACCGAGCGGACGACGTCCTGGACGTCGCTGAGGGTGCGGCCCTCCATGGACAGCGGATTCCAGGAGACGACTAACTGGTCCGGTGCCGCTTTGGCCAGGTTGATCTCCCACACGCGGGACGCGATCTCGGGGTGGGCCAGGTACGGCTTCGCGCGGGCCCACCCCTCGCCGTGAGGGTCCAGGAACCACGTGCCGTACCCGGAGTGGGCCATCGCGATGCACTGCACCAGCGCGGCCTCGGTCTTGCCGTGGCCCGACTTGCCCAGCTGCAGGCCGAAGAGGAGATCGTTGACGCGGGCGGCGCCAATGCGCTCGCGTCCGTCGGAGTAGATGACAGCGCCGAGCGGCACCAGGTCCCGCTGCCCGGTGTAGACAGGCAGGTCGGACGGTGCCGGTGGGACCAGGCCGCCGGAGCGCACGACGCTGGGGGCACGGCACTTGATGGTGGGCGGCTTGAGGAAGCCGGCCAGCTCGGGCACGGTCAGCCACTGCCGCTTGCGGGGCGCGAACTCGCCGGTGGTGAACCGTTTCTCGAAGGACGCGATGCCCCATCGAGTACGCGGCCGGCGGGGCTTGAGGTAGTTCTCGCCGGACGTGGCGGAGAAGGCGGCGATCAGCTGATTCATGCGGGCGAGAGCGGCCTGCGGGTGGCCGGCCTCGGTCCGCAGCAGCAGCTGCACAGCGAACACGGCACCGGCACCCGGATCGAACTTGCCGACGCCGTCACGCAGGTCGGTCATGCGAGGCAGCCGCTCGCCACGGCCACCGGCGGTCTTGCCACCGGACCAGCCAGCGAGGACCGATTCCCACGCCCCTCCCCCACCGAGGCCACCAGTCAGCCGCTCGCCGTACGCCGAGGGGCCGCGGCGCTTGGACTGTGCAAGCAGCCGACGCCGGCGCCGGGCGAGCCGGCGTTCCCGGACGGGGACCAGGTCCAGGACGACGTCGGCCCGCTCGTTGGCCTCGGTGCGCACCGACGCCATGGCAGCCGCCAGCTGCTGGAGCGGATCAGGGCTCAGGCCGAGGGAAGCGAGCGGCTTCTGGTCGGGTAGTGCCAGCGTCAGCTCGACGCGCTGCACATAGCGGTAGGAAGGACGGCGGCGGTCGTCACCGGTGGCGACCTTGGTGAAGTCGATGGTGGAGGTCACTTCGCCCCCTGGGTCTGCTGGGGGAATCGGACCGGCTGGATGTCCTTGCGGGCCCGGTGGGCTCGGACTTCGACCTCGGCGAAGCCGGGCATAGCCAGCACGGCATCCGCGGTGGCCGGTCCCTCGAGAAAGCACCGCATTTTGCCGTCCTCGGCGCTGTAGCGCAGCCGAGCAGCCGAGCCGCGGGCCGGTACCCCGTCGGCGGCGTGGTGAACCCGGCCGAGCTGGCGCGCCCAGCGGCCGACCTCGCCTTCGCTCGGGTCGAACGTGCTGGTGGGAACGACTTCCACAGTAACGCGGACGGCGAGGGCGTCCCGCACGAGACGGGCGCGCCGCACGGCCACGCCGATCCAGATGGCCAGGGCGACCGGAGTGAGCGCGGCCAGGTACGGGGTGGCGGCGGTGGCCCAGTCGACGGCATCGAAGAAGACGTCGGCTCTTGGCAGGTCGATCCTCATACCGGCCGCCGGGCGGTCTCACGGAGCGCTGCGTACATGGTGGCCTCCTGGTCGGTGCGGGAAGAACTCCCCTTCACCTGGACCAAGTCAGGCCGGAAGACCGATTCAGACACCAACCACAGGACTTTGCTTCTCCTTTACCTCTGACTGTCTGGCTCTCGAGGCTGCTTGTCCGTTCTCACCCAAGCCAGCCGCCGTCTCATCCAATCCAGTCGGCTGACTTGGGGGGCAGGCATGATGGCACCTCGGAGAGGTGCTGAAGGGGGAGCTGTGGGGTCTCGTCGACGAATGGTGCGGGCTGGCGTAGTTGTCTTACTGCTAGCTGCAGTCGTTGTAGTTGTCGCCGTACCGGGGATTGGCAAATGGATCGTGGCAGCGGTCCTCGCGGGGCTCGCCTCAGCTCTAGGCGGGCTCGTGGCGCGCAGTGCCGACAAGGTCATCACACGTGGCCGTGACGCCGTGCTGGCCCCCACACCCTCGGCCCCACTCATCGTGATGGCCTACCAGACCCCCGGCCTCAGTGGGCACATTGGCCCTGTGCCCGAGGACCTCGAGGCCCGGCGAAACTCCACCGGCTGGGTAGATCTGGGGAGCAGCGTCGTGCACCTGACTGTCGAAGCCACCGTTGAGCGTGCAGTGATCCTCAGCAAGCTGGACATACGCGTGGAATCACGATGTGCCCCTCCCCGCATTGACGAAGTCGAGCCACCTCCGATGGCTGAACCTATGTCACCGGAGCAATTGCGCACTTTCCATGTGGACCTCAGCGTGGACCTCAGCGACCAGACGCCCGTGCCGAGGCCAGCCCACGGCGTACCGGACTTCCCGTACACGGTCTCGCACCTTGACCCCGAGCATTTCTTCCTCAGAGTGACCTCCGGCACGCCAGGAGATGTCACGTGGCGTGTCGGAGTGCACTGGCTCTGCAATGGACAGTCAGGGGTCGTGATTGCTGACCGGGAAGGACAGCCCTTCCGGCTCGTAAAGACTCAAAACGCACATTGATGTCCGGTCGCGCCGAGGACGCCTATCTCAACCAACTTGGTCCGCCCTGGTCAGCGGTCCGCGATCGACTGACTTCGGTGAGAACGGTCACTGCTTGTCCTTTGCCAACGAATCCAGGCGCCCTGTCATGGAACTCAGCCGTCGAGGGCTCCCTGCTGGTTCTACTCTCGCTGGAGCGACGCCTTGCAGAGCTAACATGCCGACGCATCAGCCCCGCGAGATCACCCATGTGTGCAAACCGCCCAGACGGTCCCCACGACCGTACAGTGAGCTGTTCCGAGTTTCGTAGCAGCCGGTTTGTATGGTTTCAGGCGGCGTTCGTAGTCGCCTGGGATCGGTAGTGCTGAGCCTCGAATTCCTCGGGCGGGAGGCAGTCGAGGGCTGAGTGCAGGCGCTCGGTGTCGTACCAGGCGACCCACTGGACGACGGCACGTTCTACCTGGTCAGCGTCCCGCCAGGGTCCTTGGTGCTCGATCAGCTCAGCCTTGAACGAGCCGTTGGTGGCGCCGAGGCACGCGAGGAGGCAATCGGCGCCGCCGGTGGTCTTCGAAGTCATGCCCGTGATCCGGCCAGTGACTTTCCGCTTGTGCCCACGACAGACGCCGACGACAGGGTGCACGGTTGCGGCCGGTAGGCGGGGGCGTCAAACCGGCTTGGTCACCGCGACAGTGGCGAATGTTCATCCACTCTCTGCCTGACCATCGCACGTCAGTTCATGCGCTCACACTCGGATGGGTCCACCCTTGACGCTCTCCCTCCTGAAGGAGGGAGATTCTTACGGCTCGCGCCGTGAGACTTCCTGTTTCATCGCCGACTGCCCGCCCGGAGTTCTCCGTTGAGGTCTTACACCAGCTCCACAGGCCGACACCGCCCGTCCGGCGGCCAGCAGGTTGCGTGCGGCGTTCACGTCCCGGTCGTGGGTCGTGCCGCAGGCGCACGTCCAGGTGCGGACGTGCAGCGGCATCTTGTCCTGCAAGGTGCCGCAGACGGAGCACAGCTTGGAGGAGGGGAAGAAGCGGTCGACCGCGATCACTTCCCGCCCGTGCCACTGGGCTTTGTACTCCAGCAGGCTGCGGAACTCGGCCCATGCCGCGTCGCTGATGGCGCGGGCCACGCTCCGGTTCCTGACCATGTTTCGCACGGTCAGGTCCTCGATCACGATCGTTTGGTTTTCACGAACGAGCCGAGTGGTCAGCTTGTGCAGGCCGTCACGGCGCCGGTCGGCGATCCGGGCGTGGATCTTCGCGACCTTCAGCCGGGCCTTCCTGCGGTTGGCGCCGTCACCCCTGGCCTTGCGCGCAAGGGTGCGTTGGGCCTTCGCGAGCCGGGCACGGTCCGTGCGCTCATGCCTCGGGTTGGCGATCTTCTCACCGGTGGAGAGCGTCAGGAGGTGGTTCAGACCGACATCGACACCGACCGCCGCATCCGTGGCGGGGAGCGGCTTGACGGTGGGGTCGTCGCACAGCATGGAGACGAACCAGCGACCGGCGCTGTCCTGGGAGACCGTCACAGTGGACGGCTTCGCCCCCTTTGGGAGCGGGCGCGACCACACGATGGCCAGCGGCTCGGCCATCTTCGCCAGAGTCAGCCTGCGCTCCCGGAAGCGGAAACCGCTGGTGGTGTACTCGGCGGACTTGCGGGACTTCTTGCGGGACTTGAAGCGCGGGTACTTGGCCCGCTTGCTGAAGAAGTTGGTGAACGCGCTCTGCAAGTGCCGCAGCGTCTGCTGCAACGGCACCGACGACACGTCGTTGAGGAAGGCCAGTTCCTCAGTTTTCTTCCACGCCGTCAGCAGGGCCGAGGTCTGGCTGTAGTTGACCCGCTGCTGCCGCGTCCACGCCTCCGTGCGGGCCGCAAGCGCCAGGTTGTAGACCTTCCGCACGCATCCGAACGTGCGCGACAGCTCAGCTGCCTGCGCATCCGTCGGATAGAAGCGGTACTTGAACGCCCGCTTCACGTGGTTCGTGGTCACGCTCACAAATTAATGCGACCGCATGTAAAGATCAAACCTGCGGGTCAGAGCACTGTGATCCGCCCTGGCGGCGAATCGCAGCCCTTGCCCTGCTCCGCAGGAGTCCGTTTCCTCTCCGCCCCGAAGGGCGGAGTATCCACGGAGGAATCAGATGACCAGGAGGATTCACGATGACATCGTGGCGCCGCGCCGCATCCGCCGTACTGTCCGTCAGTGCGCTGGCAATCACTCTCTCGACCGGGCCGGCAGCTGCCAAGGACGACCCCTTCGCCTTTGCCGTGATCGGTGACGTCCCCTACGGCGACGCCCAGATCACCGACTTCCCGAGCGTCATCAACCAGATCAATGCCGACCCCGACGTGAAGTTCGTCGATCACCTCGGTGATATCAAGAACGGTTCGACGGTCTGTAGTGACGCCTACTTCCAGCAGATCAAGTCGGACTTCGACCAGTTCAAGGATCCGCTCGTCTACACCGTCGGCGACAACGAGTGGACCGACTGCCACCGGCCCAACAACGGTGGGTACAACCCGCTCGAGCGCCTGGCCGCGATCCGGCAGGTCTTCTTCCCTCGGCCCGGGCGAACGCTCGGGCGGCACAGTGTGCACGTGGCCTCGCAGGCTGACCAGGGCTACCCGGAAAACGTCCGGTACACCCGGTCCGACGTGGCATTCGCCGCTCTGCACATCGTCGGCAGCAACAACAGCCTGGCCCCGTGGACCGGCAACACCGCGCCCACAAAGGAGCAGGCCGCCGAGGTTGCCGGACGCGTCGACGCCGTGCTGCAGGAGATCCACAAGACCTTCGACGCGGCCAAGGACGACCGCAACAAGGCCGTTGTCCTGCTCACTCAGGCCGATATGTTCGACCCGACGGTGACCAACCCGGCCTTCGCCGACTACTCCGCCTTCAAGCCGATCGTCGAGGCGATTGCCAAGGAGTCGGCCACGTTCCGCGGCCCGGTCTACCTCTTCAACGGAGACAGCCACGTCCACAACAGCGACAAGCCGCTGGACGCTGGCTCCAAGTGGCTCTCCTTCTACGGGGTCACCACCGCCGCGCCGAATCTGACCCGGGTCACTATCGACGGGTCGACCGACGTCGACAACTGGCTGAAGGTGACCATCAACGCCCGGTCCAAGAATGTCCTGAGCTGGACCCGGGTGCCTTTTACCTCCTGACCGACCAGCAGGCGCGGTCCGCGCAGGAGCAGCTGGACCAATGCGTGGCCCCCGGCGGTGGTGAGCCGGACGCCGAGGGTGCGCAGCATGGTGGTCTGCGGGGCGCGGCGACGGGGTCCTGTTACGGCCCTCATCGGCACGGCTCAGCGGCACGAGATCCTGGTGACTCCTGCCCGCCCTGAAGGGCGGGCAGGAGTCACCTATTTCGGTCAGTCCAACTGCATACATACCTGCGGCTTGAGGCCGGACCTTGCGACCCAGCCCGTGGTGCTGGATTTCAGGCCGGACTTGGAGCGGTCTTGCAGGCTCACCCAATACCACGCTCCCTTTGCCCCGTTGGCGCTGATCGAGTCCGCTGGGTAGAGGATCCCGAGCGTCGTGTGCTTCGTGCTCGGGCCGCTCCGCAGCCGCAGCGCAGACCTTGGCTGGTGGCCGCACGAGTTGAAGTCCCGGGCCACGACGGCCGTTGAGGCCGTGGCCGGCAGGGCATGGGCCGCGGGGGCGGGCAGCATCGTGCACAGTGGCGCGGATATGGCCAGGGCATACGGGAGGAGCTTTCGCATGCTCGGCTCAACCGATCGTCGCCAGGCTCTCGTCACGGGCCGCCCCAATTGATCACCGCATGTGCGACAGTCGCGAAACATCTCGTCAGACATGCAGTCTGAGCGCGACGAGCGCGTGGCGCCGCCCGATGGGCAGAGTCGCGGCCAGTCCGGCGAGCGCGGCCTCGACGTCGTCCTCGGCGAACGCCTCGCGGCTGGTGCCGGCGGGCGGTCAGTGCTGGTTGCCCGTACGGTCGGTATGGGTGCCCTGACAGGACGGTACTCATGTGGCCCCGCGGGTCCGTCGCACGTACCGCGGGGCCCCTTCGCGCGCTACGTGCGACGCATCAAGCAAACGACCGGCCTGCCCCGGACGGCTGCGGCAAGGCGGCCTAGCCGCCCGTTCGGGGCGCATGACACGTTTCCTACCGGCAACCCAAGATCCCCGTCAGTTCGCGAAATCTGAAGGCTCCTCAGCGGGAACCCGCGGCCGCGTTTCGCTGAGCGGCGCGAAGCTGGGTGATGCCCGCCCCCGCAGACCGTGACCGCCTGAGATTCAGGGTGCGATGCGACGGGCCACCAGGATCGTTCCGTGGGTCGCGAGCTCAGCCACTTCTACGACTCGGCCTGGTCGGGGGGCGTGCACGACCAACCCGTCGCCGATGAACATGGCGACATGTTCGGGTCGGGATGCCGTGCCGTTAGTGAAAACCAGGTCACCCGGCTGTAGAGCCTTGGTCGACACCGCCCGCCCGTCCTTGATCTGCGTGTAGGTGGTCCGGGTGATTTCGATGCCGGCCACTCCGTAGGCGCGTTGCATCAGGGAGGAGCAGTCGCACCGGTCGCGGGCGTTGTTGCCGTGGGGGTTGGTGCAGGTGCCGCCCCACTGGTACGGGGTGCCGAGCTGGCCGAGGGCCCAACGGATCGCGTTGCGTGCCTGGATGGGGGCGGTGACGGGGATCTGGTATCCCTCGGGCAGTGTGCCCGCGGGGATGCCGCCGTTGTCGGTGCCGGCCTGGGTGGCGCAACCGGCCCCGAAGCCTGCTGCCGCCGGGATGATGCCGGGGATGGCGGCCGCTGTGCCCAGCGTTGGCGCGATGGCCTGCTGCAGGGCGGTGGCGAGCGCTTCGTGCCTGGCGTACGCGTCGGGTAGGCCGGACTTCTGGACCTTCTGGGCGGCGACGGTGATCGGCATGCTCTCCCAGTCCTTGAGGAACTTCAGTGCCTTGTAGAACCTCGTGGCCGCGTACACCGGGTCCATGATCTGCTCGCGGGTGCCCCAGCCCTGGGAGGGGCGCTGCTGGAACAGGCCGAGGCTGTCGCGGTCGCCATGGTCGACGTTGCGCAGCCCCGACTCCTGCAGGGCCGTGGCGAGCGCGATAACCTGACCGCGTGCCGGGATGCTCATCTGTGCTCCGGTCGCCACGATGGCTTTCGCGTTGGGGATCTGTTCCTTCGGTGAGGGCAACCCAGCTACCTTGACGTTGCTGCGGCTGCCAGCGAGCACCGCTTTGACCTGCTGGGCGACCTGGCCTGTGTCGACGTCCATGCCGCCGGACCCGTTGGCGGCGCACTGGGCCCGTGCGGCCGCGGCTTCGGCTTCGCTCTGCCCGATGCCGGCGACGTGCGCGGCGATCGCCGCCACGAGGACGATCGCCAGCACGATCAGGCCGGTGCCGCCAGCCAGCCACTTCTTGTTCTTCTGCGTCACGACGATCCTTGCGGAGGCCTACGCCGACGGGCCAGTTCCCGCTCCTCCCGGTCGGCGAGCCAGGCATCGAATCCGCCCGGCCCGCTCACGGACCGGCTCGGCGGCGTGGCCGCCTGCTGGATACGGCGCGAGACGACACGGTGGGCCTGGACGTGCCGACGGGGACGCCTCGGCTGGCCTGCAGCGGACGCGCCGGTCGTGAATGTGGTCGAGGAGGCCGCGGCGGAAGCGGTCCGCGGTCGAGGCGTTCGGGCAGCCGGTCCTGTCCGGCGCGGGCCGGCCGGACGAGTGGAACCTGCGGGGCGCGGCGGATGCGTAGGCCTGGGCGGGCCGCACTGGGGGCCGTTCGGCTGCGGCCCCTGTGGCGGGGTGCCCGGACCGCCGGGTGCACCCGGCTGGTTGCCCGGGCGCCGTGTGGGGCGGCTGGCGGTGCGGGCGCGGTGCGGCCGGCCGCGGCGGCGGCGGCCAGTCTGCAAGCGGGTCACCAGGGCGGTGGCGCCGACGGTCCGCGGCATGGAGTAGGCGATGGCAGCGAGCGGGTTGCCCTGGGCGAGAGAGACGCCGACCAGTGCACCGCGGACCAGGCCGCGGGCGGTCTTCCTGACGATGTGGCGGTTCTTGGGGACTGCCGAGGTGGAGGGACCGCTGAAGACGGAGCCGTGGGTGCCGCCGATCCGGGCGGCGGACATCTTGGCCCGGAAGTTCGCGGCGGTCTGCTTGGAGCGGGCGGACAGCTGCTTACGCTTCTTGACCGCGCCGATGCACACGAGGTCGACAACCAGGAAGCGCAGGGGTAGTTCTCTGCCCCAGTCCTCCTGCACGGGGTCGAGGACGGCCTGGACGATGAGGATGAACACCGCCAGCGCGATGACGGCAGTGAGCATCTGGCCCAGGGACCGGAGCACGGAGGCGGCCCAGTCCCACAGAAAGGCGCGGCCGGCGCCGGGGATGGTGCCGACGATGAGGGCGGGCTCGCCGCGGATCGCGTCCCAGGCGATGCGGCACTGGGCGACCAGGAAGCTGCCGGCGAGGCCGGAGATGAGGACGCAGACGATGATGGCGGCGATGAGGAGGAAGAGTCCGCCGCCGAGCTTGTCGAGGCTGGCCTTCTTCGCAGCGTCGGCGTCACCGGGCACGCAGTGTACTTCGAAGCGCTCCATGGGCGGGTCGCCGAAGTGGTCGACGGCCCACCGGGTGCTCATGCCGATCTGCATGTCGTACCAGGAGGAGACGGGCAGGCCGACGGGGCTGAGGTAGTCGGTGAGGCCGGTGAGCTTCTTGAGCTTGTTGGTGCGGGAGTGGACTTGCCGGTCGAAGGCGAGCTGCGCGAGCCGGGTGTCTGCGTACTCGGTGGCGCACTCGCCTTCGAAGACGCGGCCGTACTGCAGCAGCATGGCGGGTTTGACGATGAACGCGTCCGTGAGCGCGTCGGTCAGGGGCCGCGACAGGGTGCTGCTGGTGGCCGGGGTGGTCACGCCGTCGCTGGCGTTCGGCGTTGCCGGGTTGGCGTCCAGGATGACGTCGGCGACTTCCAGGGCCAGGCCGCGGGTCACCGCGATCGCCCCGTCCTGTTCCCCGAGGAGTGTGTGCGGGGCGGAGGACAGCAGCGTGGTCGTCAGCGCCGCCAGCAGCAGGGACAGGGCGGCGTCACCCCAGCCCCTGGCCTTGTCCCCGAAGAAGATCCGGGCGACGCAGATGACCGCGCACACCGACAGGAACAGCGCGGGCAGGCCCATTTCCACGATGACGCGGGTGTGCAGGGAGTCGGCGACCGACAGCACCGGGACGAGCAGCAGTTTGGCCAGGCCGAAGGACAGGGACCAGGCGATGAGCCAGCAGCAGAACGCGATCAGCCACTTGGTGACCATGAAGCACAGCTCGGTGAGCAGGTTCTCGATATCCAGGTCCCAGTCCGTCAGGCCGCCGGTATCGGACTTGACGGTGTAGACGCTGATCGGCAGGCCGTTGGCGTCGGTGACGTCGAAGACACCGAGGACACCGCCCTCGTCGGGGAGCAGCTTGCGCAGCCGGTCCTTCTCCGTGTCGAGCATCGCTTCCTGTGCCGCCTTGGAGAACTTCTCGCTCTGCTCGCGCATGACCTCCTCGATCGCCTCGATCTCTTCCGGCGTCGGGGTGCGCTGGGCGCCGGCGGCCGGCGAGGTCGGGGACGGGGTAGGGGTGGGTTCCGCGTGAGCGGGCAGCGACGTGAGCAGGGTGAAGGTGGTGGCGGCGAGCACGGCGAACAGGAGCGCCAGGCGCAGCCGCGCGGCCCCCAGCGCCCGCAGCCGCATCCGCCAGGTCACAAGCGTGGTCATGTTGCGGTCCGGTAGTCGCTGGGGGTGGTGTGGATGACGCGCATGACGGCCGGGTCCATCGGGATGAGGACCTTCATCAGTCCGATGCGGCCGGCCAGGTCCCGGTACAGGCACTCCCCCGCCCGGGCGAGCTTCTCCTCCTCCGGCAGGTCCAGCGGCGACAGGCCTGCGGTGACCAGGTCAAGCAGTTCGGGATCGGTCGCATCAACGCCGAGGAACTCCAGACCACGCTCGGCAAGCGAGCGAGCCGTCTGGCGGAAGAGGAGCCGGTGAGGGATCAGGCCGCGGATGATGGCGCCCTTCTCGCTCTCGGCCGGCCCGATGTCATCCGGGTCATGGGAGCCGACATAGGCGGCGGCGTTGTGCTTACGGCCGTCACGCATGAGCTCGAGCAGCAGCTCCAGGCCCTCGTCCGAGCTCGTGAGCCACCAGCATTCGTCGAAGACTGCGACGCCGAACTCGTCCTTGTGCCGCATGACGGTCTCGCGCGCCACGGCGGCGATCAGGTACATCAGCGAGCGGCCCAGAACCTTCTCGAACTCCAGGCGCTCGATGCGATGGTCGGAGGCCAGCTCGCTCTTCTTCGGTAGCGCCAGGGAGCTGACGAGAAAGACGACGGAGTCGGCCCGCGCGGTATCCACCACCGGCAGCGACTCGTCGAACACGACAGCAGCGAGGTCCTTGCGCGCTACCGCCTTGAGCTTGCGGGCCAGGTTCCGGGCAGGGGTGTCCTCTCTCCCGCGCAAAGCGAGCTCATCCATCAGGGCGCGCATGGAGGGCTCGGACCGCTCGAGGACGGCCTGCACCGCTTCGGACAGTGCAACGCCTTCCAGGTCCATCGGCTTCACACCGAGCAGAAGCGTCAGGAAGGACTCACAAAAGCGGGCCGCGACCTTGGGGCTGTCCTTCACGTACAGGCGCAGCGGGTCGAGAGACACTTCGGCGCTCTGGCCGATACGGATGACCTGGGTGGTGCCGGGGCAAGCCTGCGCGAACCTCGCCCATTCCTCTTCCCTGGTGCGGTCGACGATGACGGCGCGCCCGCGGCTGTTCGGCTTCCCGGGCTGGTGGCCACGGGCCAGGACGTTGTAGACCGCCGACTTCAGGCCGACGGACTTGCCGGCGCCGAGCTCGCCGATGAACGCCATCGACGCGGACGCGTTCTCCCGGGGCCCACGGGCCGGGTCAACCATGACCGGGCGGGCACCGCCGGAAGCGAGCTGCAGCCCGAACAGGCCGCCCCTTTCGTCACCGAGCTGGGAGCCGCACCAGGGCATGGCCATCGCGAAGTCCCGGGCGAGCAGGTACTGGGCGTACCCGGTCATCACCCGCGGGGTACGGCAGCCGGGCAGCATCGCGTGCCACAGGCTGGTCTGCTCCCCCACCGGCCGGGAGAACGTGTAATCGGTGGCGCCGAAGTCACTGGACAGGGCGGCCGCACGGTCCTGAGCTTCGTCCGCAGTGGCACCCCAGACCACAAGGGTGACCATGGCGCGGATCTCGACCTCGCGGGCCGAGGCAGTGAGCCGGCCACGGAACTCGTCGTTGTCCGCCTCGTTCTTCGCGAGCGCTGCCGGCGGGCCGGCCGGGTCGCCCTGATACTCCGCGGCCTGCGCCTTCAGGTGCCGGGCGCGCTTGCGGGTCTTCGCCTCCGCTTTGGTGCCTGGGGTGATGACCAGCCGGGCGGTCCAGTCCACGGGGTAGGCCAGATCGTCCAGCTGCTGCAGGTACGCCGCCCCAGGCAGCGCGAAGGCCTCCGGCATCTCGGACAGGGCCAGCACTGCCTGGTAGGAGTCGCCCCACTCGGAGGAGACCTGAACGAAGCGCCGCTCAAACGGATTGCCCGGTGCTGTGCGGCGCTCGGTGAAGTCGGCGCCGCCCTCGGCGACCAGCACCTCCCCCAGGGCCGCAACCGTCCGGCCGCGGCCGCGCACGGGTTGCTCGGTGCCGTCGGGCAGGAACGGCTCCGCCAGCCCGCGGCGCGCGCTGTGGCCGTAGATCCACAAGATTTCCGCCTCGGTGGCCGGCCTCATCGACACCCCGGTAGGCCACTGGGCATGCATCCGCTTGGACTGCTCGGTGCGCCGCTCGACTTCGCCGGCGGTGATAGGTGCGGGCATGAGGCCGAGCTGCAGCGCGACTTCGGCCTTGGCCGCGGCGAACGCGGACAGGGCGGCGTCCTTGCGGGACAGCGGCGGCAGCGGGATAGCGAGCCAGTCGGTGCGGCCGGTCAGCTCCATCTCCTCGAGCTGGTCCAGCACGGCGTGACCGAGCCGTTCGTAGCGCGGTGACTTCTTCAGGTCGACGTCGGCGACCATGGCGCGCACCACGGCGATCGGGTCGACCTGCGGGCACAGCGACATCAGCATCGGCTCGCCCGTCAGCGACTTGAACAGCGACTCAAGCGACTTCAGCCGCCGCTTCTTCTCGGTCGCCCGCGCGTGGGAGTAGTTAGCCGCAGCCACCCGCCAGATCGCCCACGTGGTGCCGTGCGTGGTGAAGACGAGGTTGTTGGCAACGTGCCGGATCGGCAGGCGCATCTCACTCCTCTGGGTCGGTTCGTGCGGACGTGGCGCGGCGGGCGAGCAGGGCCTGCACACCGGACGCCACAGGGGCGCCGGCAGTCGCATCGGGGGCGGGTGTGGCCGGCGCCAGCCGGGCAGGGTCGGTGACGGCGACGGCGGAGGCCGGCCGTGCCGCTGCGGAGGCGCTGTCGGCCACAGGACCCTCGGCGGCGACGGTGATGAGCGTGTCGCCGCTCACCGGTCGGGCCGGGCGGAAAGGCCGGCCATGCAGCCGCCCCCACCTGGGGCCGGTCACCATCACGGCGACGCTGACCAGAGCGGCGAGAGGGTTGCGGCCGTCGATGTGCAGATGCCGCAGAACAAACGCGGCCGCGAACGGCAGGCCGAGCAGCACCACCACGTCCATCAGCCCGTGCCCGCCCCAGACCGCACGGGTCAGGATCAGCGCCACGAACGTGCCGACGATCGCCGCGAGCTGAGTGAGCGTGTACGGGCCGCCCGGAAGTCGGATTCCGCGGCCGCCGTGGACGTCGCGGATGACACCGTGAACCAGGGGGGCACGACGGGCCTTGGTGTAGCAGCGGCCGATCAGCTCGTCGCTGGTCTCGGACGCGTCGACAAGGTGGGTGGTCACTGGTCACCAGGCCCGGTGAGCGTGCGGCCTCCGCCGTCGTACTGCGTGATGTCCTCGGTTGTCTTGTCCTTGAGGGTGTCCATGTTCGCGGCGCCGCCCCAGACGATGGCCGAGAAGATCACGGCCATGATCGTCGGGCCGGGCGCCTTCGTCTTCCAGCCGACGATGACCACGAAGGCGCCGCACAGCACCGGGATGGCGACGTTGAAGATGAGGTTCTTGATGTCGTTGCCGAGGCCGGTACCGGTCTGGATCCAACCGGCGGCGAGCGTGATGCCGTGCATGGTGTCTTCTCCTTCAGGAGGTGGCGGTGAGGGTGGGAGCGGTGCTGGGCGCCCTCGAGGAGGTCGTGCCGGCGTTAGGGGCAGCCGGCGCGACGGACGCGGTGGGAGTGGTGGCGGGCGTGGGGGCGCCGTCGAGGCTGGCGATCTCCCAGCGGCCCGCCCGCGCCTTGAGGATCAGCGCGTAGGTGAGCGGCACGCGGACCTCGTCGTGGCCCGTGGCGCGCAGCGCGACCAGCAGCCGCAGCGTGGTGCCGTCGTCAGGCACCGTGGTCACCGGCTCGGTGCCCTTCTCGCCCTCGATGGCGAGGGTGTCGACCGCGATGCCCGTGTACGGCGCGGGAGTGACGGGGGCGAGGTGCGTTCCCGGCGCGAGGTAGCGGTCGAGTTCACCGGCGCCGGTCAGGTAGGCGGTCAGGAACTCGGTGACGGCCTGGGTGCGCGGATCGGCCGGAAGCGCGGGCCGCATCGGCCCGTAGACGAGTCCGGGAGCCTTGATCCGCTCGGGTGCGGCGACCTCGGCCGGCATGGCCAGCGCCGTGTACCCGCTCGCCCCGCCGGCCGTGGTCGCGGTGGCGACCGGGACCTGGAAGTACCGCACGGCCCGGGCAGCCACGGCCTTCGCTTCGTCCTTGCCGTCAGCCTGGGGTCCGTCGGCCGGCTTCGCGGCCGGTTTCGTGTTGGTGATGCGGGCAGCCACCGTGACGGACCAGATACCGGAGTCGGTCTGGCGCAGTCGTACGACGGTGAGCTGCTCGCCGCGCCGCCGGTCCGAAGCCCCCTCCAGGCGCAGGCTCGTGGCGTCCGGGTAGTAGGCGGCGAGCTTGTCCTGGTCGCCCTCCCCCGCCGAGATGAAGGCGGCGAGGAAGAGCTGGGCGAAGCCGGCCGCGCCCTGGGCGCCGGTCGCAGCCGGAGCGGTGGGCGCCGGCTTCTTCTGTGCGGGTCCGGCCTGTGCCGGTGCCGACAGATACGCGAACGCGCCGAGCAGCGGGCCGAGGACGAGCAGGCCCCAGGCCGTCCAGCGGATGGCCGCGGCGGTGTTTGCCTGGGCGCCGGTCGACCAGCCAGCCACATCCTGCGGCCCCTCGTCGATGTCCCAGTCCTGCGGCTCGGTATCCGGCACAGCCGCCTCATTCGCCGGGCGACGGTTCCACATGGACTTCATGCCGAGCCTCCGAAGGACCGCAGGGTGTGGCCGGACAGTTCGGCGATCCGCTGGCGCAGTTCAGTCTCCGGTCGCTGCTGCAGCGCCTCCAGGGAGGCGAGGACCCCGTCGGCGTCGTCGGCGAGGAAGGCACGCAGCCGGTCGTGGGTCTGGGTGTCGAAGGGATGGGAGACCAGCGCGGCGCCGAGCTGGATGAGCAGATGCTGGGCGCGGGTGATGCGCTCTTCGTCTGCGTCCAGGGGCACCTTGGTGGTCTGGGTCATGTGGGTCTCCTTCTCTGGGGGCGGGCGGACGGTGGAGGGATGACGAGTCGGCGTCATGCCGCAGGACTCAGTTGGAGCGATGCCGTCAGGCGGGCCACTGCACGGGAGCGGCGGCGCTGCCACGCCGTGGCGGTCGTGGCGGTGCGGGTGGCGGCGACGGTGTCGGGGACCGGGTCGGTGGTGTAGTGCCAGGCGATGGCGCGGCCGTCGGCTGGCGACAAGGTGCCGCTGGCCATCGCGTCCAGGACCAGCTCGAGCAGCTCCAGGCGGGCGCGGCTGGCTTCCCCTTCGCTGAGGGCCCCGGTGGGCTGAAGGCCGGCGGCGGCCGCGGCCGAGCCGATGCTCCGGGCTTCGGCGATCTCGGCCGGCCCGGGTGTCCTGTCGGCCAGGTCCTGTGCGGCGGCCAGGTCTTCTCCGTGCTCTTCGCGGTCGGCGGCGAGCTCCCGGCAGACGTGACGCAGCGTGTCCAGAGCGAGGTTGGCGGCGGGCCGGCCAGGCCGGGTGTGGATGCGACCGGAGCGGGCGACGACGTAGAGGGCGGCGATGGTCATGTGACCGATGTCGTCGAAGGTGCGGCCACCGAAGGGGCGGACCTGACCGCGGGTCATGCGGACGGCGGCGGGGATCATGGCCTGGACGATGATGCGAGCGGCGAGCGTGGCCGATCGGTCACGACTGGCCGCCCGACGCAGCAAGGCGCGGAGCACGGCATCGATCAGCGCATCGGTCACGGCCCCGTTGGGCGGCTGCAGGGCGGCGAGCAGCTGGGCGGGTCCGAGACCGCGCACCCAGGAATCGGTCACGGCCGCGACGTCGTCGGCCAGGCGATCGGCCATCAGCCAGTCGGTCACGGCGGCCTGAACGGAGGTGTCCGCGCACAGGACTTCCCACTCCACGTCCAGGCGGTCAAAGATTCCGCGGGCAGTTGGGGCGGTCGGCGACAGGTTCGGCACGGCACTTCTCCTTTCGGATGTCGTGCCGTGAACTCTCCTCAGACCGGCTTGCCCAACGGCTTGCCCAACTCCCCGAAGCAGCAGGTGGGAGGCTTGCCCATGGAGCGGGCAAGCCTCCGGTGGGCGATTGGGCAAGCCTCCTAAGGGGGTGGGCAAGCCTCGGTGACCGGTCGATGCAACTCCGGGCAAGCCCCAATGAGCGGTGTACATAGTGAAGTTGCAGGTCACGGGTCTGGTGTGCGTGGGGTTCGGGATGCTCGTGCTGGTCGCGGGCGGATGACTTCGGCGAAGATCGTCGGTCACCGGGCGACTTCGCGGTTCGTCAGGACAAGCAGGGCCCTCACCAGGGCGGTCGCCCACTTCGGGTCGGTGCGTACCTTGCCGAGCACGCGCCAGTTCTTCAGGTGGGCGAAGCCGTGCTCGACCGGTGCCCGGACCGCGGCCAGCGCCTTGTTGGACAGTTTCTGCCCCCGGGTCAGGGGCCGGTTGCGGGCGGCCTTGTATCCGGTGATCACCGCCGGGTCGGCGTCCGGGCCGCTGTCGTCGAGGCCGACGAAGCCCAGGTCGGCGATTGCGCCGAGCCCGGCCGCGCGGAGATGGGCGGTGAGTTTGTCGTGCCGGCAGGCGGTGATCTCCGAGGTGCGTCCGGGCCGCACCGCGGAGACCCATGCCAGACGGCCCTTGTCGTCGGTGAGTGCGATCACGAGCATGCCGTGGCATTTGTGCTCGCCGGAGTAGTTTTTCCGGTTCGCTGTTCCGGTGCGGCGCCGGGTGCGGATCAGCGAGCCGTCCAGAAGCACCACCCCACCACCCTTTCGAGCGATCTTCTTCAGCGCGCGGTCCAGGCGCGGGGCGCGGGCGGCCAACAGACCGACGACCTCCCGCACCCAGCGGATGACGGTGGTGCGGTGCACCCCGTTTCCGCCGGCCAGATCGCCGGGCCGCTGGTCACAGCGCAGCACCGCCAGCACGATCCCCGCGATCTTTCCCGCGGGCAGCGCCCGCCACCGCGAGCCGATCTTCTTGCAGTGGCCGCGTATCAGGGTGGCGAGATAGTTCAGGGTGGCGCTCGACAGCGGCAGGCGGACGGTGTAGACAAGGCCGTCAGGGCCCTCGACGGTGTCGTTGTTTTTCTTCACACCAAACTCAACTGCCGCCGGGGGCCCTCCGGTTACGCCCGGCCGTCCCCCTGCGGCTACCGGCGTGCGGCGAACCGTCCGTCGGGCCGTTTGTGCAGCCAGCCACGATCGGCGAGCTTGGTCATCTTCGCCTGCAGCGGCTCCAGCTTCCCGCGCACCGCCACCTCCAGGCCCAGTTCCTCGCCGACTCCCCTCACCTGGACCGGGCCGTCGGCGGCCCGCACGATCGCCAGAATCCTGCGGTAGTCACCGGGCAGCGCAGCCTCGTCAGGATCTTCGCCGCGGTACGGGATCAACAGCACCGCCCGCCCCGCCACCCGGGCCGGAACCGGGGCCGCGGCCTCAGCGGCCTCCTCCACGGCGCGGTCCTGCTCAGCCAGCAGGTTCAGGACCCGCTCGGCGATCACCAGCTCCTCCCGCTCGACCTGGACCTCCTGCAGCTGCTTGGCCAACTCCGCGGCAAGCGCATCCAGTTCACTGCGGCGAGCCGTGATCCGCTCCCGCTCCTGCACAACCGCACCCTCCCCGCTTCCCGGCGTACCGGCCCGGTGACGGATCGTATGGGCAGCCCGGCGATCGGCGCAGCAGAACCTCACAACGCCTTCAGCTGGCGAGCCGGACGATCTACACCGTGGACACCCGCCGACGACCAGCGCGAGTACCCCGTTCGCCCTTCACACCAGACCCGTGACCTGCAACTTCACGATGCACACCGCTCATTGGGTAAACGCTGCTTTTGGTCAGCAGCGAGGCGTCACCATGAGGGGATGACCGCGACGAACGGCATGCAGCGAGCACCAGCCATCAGCCTGTCCAAGGTGCAAGAACGTGCGCCCGACCTGGTCAGCCTGTACAAGGTCGCGGGCGACAGTATCCGCGGGCATGGGCTGGAGGGCGTGCGGGCCGCGGTGTACCTCGTGCTGGACCGGTCCGGGTCGATGCGGCCCTACTACCGGGACGGGACCATGCAGCATCTGGCCGAGCAGGTCCTGTCGCTGTCGGCTCATCTCGACGACGACGGGGTCGTGCCGGTGGTGTTCTTCTCCACCGATGTCGACGGGTCCACTGACCTGACGCTCGGCGGGCACCGCGGCCGCATCAACAAGCTGCACGAGAACCTCGGTCATATGGGGCGCACGAACTACCACTGGGCCATGGACCAAGTCATCGACCACTACGTGACTCCTCCCCCTCGTGAACGAGGGGGCTTCTCGCTATGCCGGTGCGGCTTCGCGACGGACCAGCCCGGCCCGTAGAACGTTCAGGGCGCCCACCGTGTCCGCGTGCGCGCTGTGGTCGCACGAGACGCAGTGGAACTTCTCCTGTGTGGGCCGGTTCTCCGCTGCGACGTGCCCGCATTCGGGGCAGGTCCGGGAGGTGTTGCGGGGGTCCACAGCGATCACGTCTCGTCCGGCACTTTCAGCCTTGGCGTGCAGGATCGTCAGGAACACCCCCCATCCGGCATCCGAGATCGAGTGGTTGAGTCCGGCCTTTGCGGCGGCCCTGTTGGGCAGGAAGCTGCCCGGCCGGTCGGGGTCGGGCCTCGGTGCGGGGGCCTTGACCATGTTGCGGATCTTAAGGTCTTCGTGCGCGATGAAGTCGTGTTCGCGGACCAGGCCCCACGCGGTCTTGTGTGCATGATCGAGGCGCTGACGGCGAACCTTTCGGTGCAGGTCCGCAACCTTCTGGACGGCCTTCTTACGCCGGTTGCTGCGGCGCTTGCACCGAGCGACAGCCTGCTGTGCCGCTTCGAGCTTCGCGGCGGCCTTCCGCCCGTGCCGGGGTTCTCGATGAACTCGCCGCCCGAGTCGGCAAGGAAGTTGGCTATGCCCATGTCGATGCCGACCACAGAGCCGGTCGCGGGAAGCGGCTTAGGCGCGGTCTGCTCGGCGGTCAGGATCACGTACCAGCGCTTGCCCTCACGCTTGAGGGACACGGTCTTGACCTTGCCGACCACCGGCCGGTGCTGGTTGACCTTGACGTGCCCGACACCTTGGAAGCGGACGCGGGTGACCGGGTCGTGCGGAGTGGAGTCCCAGCGGCAGCCGTCCCCGTTTTTGGGGAAGTCGACCGTGTCGAACCAGTTCACGCCACGGAAGCGCGGGTAGCCCGGCGTTTCCCCCGCCTTGACGCGGCGGAAGAACGCGGCGAATGCCTTGCCGAGACGGCGAAGCGTCGCCTGCTGGGAGGAGAAGGACCACCGGCCCTGACGCTCCGGGTCGTGCACCCGGATCTCCTTGAGCTGCGCGGACTGCATCCCGTACTTGATGCTCGTCTTCGATACGTGCCGGTACGCGTCACGGCGTTCCTGCAAGGCACCGTTGTAGAGGGAGCAGTGATCGCGCAGCATCTCGCCCAGTGCGATCGTCTGGCCCACGGTGGGCCGCATAAGGAACTTGTACGCACGCATCATCCGACCCACCCCCTTCCACGTTGGCTCGCTTGATCATACTACGCTTGGCGTATGTCACCACGCTGGAAGCCAAACCCCGATATCCGCACCGGACGGCACGTCACCTACACCCTCCACGCACACTTGGTGTTCGTCACCAAGTACCGGCGTGACATCTTCGATGACGCCATGCTCAAACGGTGCGAGGAGATCATGCGAGAGGTCTGCGCCAGCTTCGAGACAGAGCTACGCGAGTTCAACGGCGAGGCGGATCACGTGCACCTGTTGGTGCACTACCCGCCGAAAGTCGCCCTGTCTAAACTGATCAACTCCCTCAAGGGCGTAAGCTCCCGGTACCTGCGGGCCGAGTACACCGGCCGCATCAACCGGATCGGCATGGGGTCAGTGTTCTGGTCCCGCTCCTACTTCGCAGGATCATGCGGCGGTGCACCGCTGACCGTAATCCGCCAGTACATCGAAGGCCAGAAGCGGCCTATCTGACCGCAACGACAGAGGCGGAGCGAACTCCGGCGCTTCGCGCCTCCGGGCTTAGCCTCAATACCGTGACTCTGTTGGTGATCTTGTGGGGGTCAGGTGACGGCGGTGCAGAGGGCGTGGAAGTGGCTGGGTGCTCGCCGGGGGTGCGCAGGGTCGGCGATCCAGTCGGTGATGCGGGTGACGTTGCAGGCCAGGCCGGTCAGTACGTGCTGGACGTGCGTCTTTGGCAGGCCTCGGTAGCGGGTCCGGCGCAGGCCGCAGGTGCGGACGTTCTGGGAGAGGGTGGCTTCGATGCCGGCGCGGATCGCGTATCGGCGCTGCCAGTCTTCGGTGTGCTGGTCGAGGCGGTTGCGCTGCTGGATCTCGTGCAGTTCGCGGGTGGGCAGCAGCGCGAGCGAGCGCGGACCACTGACCGCCTTGGTGCACTGGGGGCGGACGGGGCAGGCCAGGCAGGTGGCCTTGTCGAACTTGACCTGGATGTAGTTGTGGCCGCTGATGTGCAGGGGACGCCACTCGCGGCTGACGGTGCCCTGGGGGCAGGTGGCCTGGCAGCGGTCCCAGTCGATGGCGAAGGCGGCCTTGTCGAAGCCGGCCCCGCTTTTGGCCTGGTGGCTGTGGTCGGGCACGACCGGGCCGAGCAGGGTGATGCTGTGCACCCGGTGAGCGCGTTCAATCTGCGCGGGGCTGATGTAGGCGGCGTCGACCGCGTGCTCGGCCGGGATGAGGCCGACCTGGGCCAGATCGTCGTGGATCTGGGCGGTGAGTTCGCCGTCCTGGACCGGGGCGATCGTGGTGGCCACGTGCACGACCACCTCCGGCAGGTCTGACGTGCACGTCTCGGTGAAGTGAGTGCGGTAGCCGGACCAGGCGGTGTCACGTTTGACGCAGTAGTGCGCGTCGGTGTCGTACGGGGAGTCGAACCGCAGCGATGCCGGAGGCAGCGCGTGGCCGTCGCGCCAGCGCAGCCGCCCGCGGGTATCCCAGAAGTAGTGGTGCACCCAGACCTGGCGCAGGATTTCCACCTGTGCCAACGCCCGGAGCCGGGGAGGGGCGTCGGCCGCCCACGCGGCGGCCAGGACCTTGTGTCCGTCCCGGCCGAAGGTCTCGGCCAGGGCGGTGACCCCGGCCTTCCCGCCGGGCACCTTGCCGATCTCGATCTTGCGCCCGTAGCGCTTGTCCCACTCCGGCTCGACCAGCGGCAGCAGCCAGTCCGGGTCCGCCTGGGCGAGCTGCTCGAGGGCGGCCCGCAGGCTCTCGCCGACCAGCTCCAGCCGGCTGAGCGTGCGCACCGCCGCGAGCACATGGGTCGCATCCGTGCGTTGCCGACCGCCGGATTTAAGCAGTCCGGCCTCGGTCAGCCGATGCAGCATCACCTGCAGCAGCCGGTCGGCCGCGTCGTCCTGGGCCAGCCTGGCCCGGAACTCGCACAGCACCGAGTGGTCGAAGCCGGGATCGTCCAACTCCAGGCCCAGGGCGTACTTCCAGTCGATCCTGGTGCGGACCGCGTTCGCGGCCGCGCGGTCCGACAGGTTCTCCGCGAACTGCAGCACCGACACCAGCGCCAACTGCCCCGGCGACAAGCCCGGCCGCCCGTCCTTCGGATACAGGTCCGCGAACTCATTATCCTCGAACACCACATCCAACCGGTCCCGCATCAGCATCGCCGGCGTGCCCTTCGGACACGCCGCCCACGCCGTCAACACCGTCCGCGTCGGAATCCGCTGGTAACTCCTGGCCCGTATGGACATCTCCGGCCCTCTCCCTGGAACCACCCCGCCCAACTCCAGCGAACCGCCGAACAGACGACCTGTCAGCATCCCTCACAAGATCACCAACAGAGTCATACCGTTCAGTTAAGGGCTTCTGGGTTATTGTGGGTGGATGCCGCGTTCTGGTTGGGTGAAGCCGTCTTCTGATGTCCGCTTGTCGGATTTGGTGTCTGTGGGGTTGCTGACGCGGGTGTTTCCCGCGGATGTGGTTGACGCGGTGATCGAGGAGGCGGGGCGTACTGAGCGGCGTCACCGGTCCTTGCCCGCGCGGGTGATGGCGTACTTCTCGATGGGGATGGCGCTGTATTCGGATGGCTCCTACGAGGATGTGTTCGCGCAGCTCACGGATGGGCTGTCGTGGGCGTCGGGGTGGTCGGAGTCGTTCACGCCGCCCTCGAAGTCGGCGATCTTCCAGGCCAGGGCTCGTCTGGGGTTCGAGCCGGTGCGGGATCTCTTCGCGCGGGTTGCGCGTCCGCTGGCGGGGCCGGACACGCCGGGGTCGTGGCTGGCCGGGCGTCGTCTGGTGGCGATCGACGGGACGTGCCTGGACGTGGCAGACACGGCAGCCAACGCAGAATTCTTCGGGCGGCCGGCTTCCAGCCGGGGGGAGCAGTCCGCGTTTCCGCAGGCCCGCCTGGTGGCATTGGCGGAATGCGGCACTCATGCCATCTTCGACGCTGCCACCGGCCCGTGCAGCGTGTCGGAGATCGAGTTGTCCCGGCAGCTCGTCGATCGGCTGGAGCTGGGCCAACTGGTCCTGGCCGACCGGGGCTTCTACGGGTTCCGTCTGTGGCAGCAGGCCGCCGCCACGGGCGCGGATCTGCTCTGGCGAGTGAAAACGAACCTGCGGCCCCGGCATCTGGAAACACTGGCCGATGGGTCCTGGCTGGCCCGGATCGTCCCGACGTCGGGCACGAACCGGGCCACGACGCAGCCGCTCACAGTCAGAGTGATCGACTACACGGTCGATGACGGCCGGGACAACCCCGAGGAATACCGGCTGCTGACCACGATCCTCGACCCGGCCGACGTCGGCGCCGAGGACCTCGCAGCCGTCTATGCCCAACGATGGGAGATCGAGACAACCTTCGACGAACTGAAGACCCATCAACGCGGGCCCCGCGCGGTACTGCGCTCGAAAGCCCCCGACCTTGTCCAGCAAGAAATCTGGGGACACCTGTGCTGCCACTACGCCATCCGCACCCTGATGGCCGACACCGCCGCGCACACCGGCCAGGACCCCGACAGAGTCTCCTTCGTCAAAGCCCTCCGCATCGCCCGCCGTTCAGTCGCGCAGGGCGCATTTTCCCCCTCCGAGCGCTGACACGGCCGACGCAGCATGGCGTCACGCCATCCGATGGCTCACCCAACACCTCAACCCACCCCGCCGAAAACGCTCACACCCGCGAGTCGTCAAACGCAAGGTCCTGAAATGGGCCGCGAAACGCTCCCACCACGCACACTGGCCCCAGCCCAAACACAGCCCCCACATCACCATCCGAAACCACTAACTGAACGGTATTGGGCTTAGCCTCGATCCACCGAGTGACTCGCGTGCTGTGGATGAGCAATCAAGAAGAGGTGCCTGCTGACCTGCGATGATGGGAGTTCTGACGCTTCCAGCACGCACAATCAGCAAGGCACCTCGTAGATGGTGCGACACGAAGTCGCTGGTGGCAAGTGGGTTCGTCCATGGGAGGGGCGATGAAGTTGACGACGTAGCCCCAGGTCAGTGTTCAAGACCTGTCCCCGCCCTGACGTGCGCTGCTGGTAACGGCAGGGTGCGAAGCTCAGGGCTCAAGCCCAAGGACATCCGTTCCATCCGGATGTCACAGGTGAGGGGAAAGCCGGACGGGCGAACGCGAGTGAATCCTCGATGACCCCTCGTCAAAGTGAGCTTCGGGTGATGGATGCTGGACCGGGGTGTAGAGGCTGGCCGTTGAGAAGTGGCAGACGGCGGCTGGGGGCATCTCACCAGCCGTGTGAACACCGTCGCCTCTGGGGGAGAGAGGGCGCCCTACCCGGCTGTGTCTTGGACCAGCGGAACGTGGAAACCCCGTCGGGGTCCTGCCGTGTGGGAACGGCAGGTGGACCGACCGTGAGGGACGTTGATCTCCCCGGCGGGAACAGGATGGTCCAAGAAGCGAACGCCGGCAGGCCGAAAGGCAGCAGGAAAACGGGGCATCGCGGCCGAGCTCTCCCGAAGCCGTCCCGGATAACTGGCCGGATACGGGCCGATGCCCGGACCCGAAAGGGTGCTGACGTGGATCAGGTGAGCTTTTGAAGACGACCGGTCACAGGAGTCGGAACCGAAGGGCAAGTTAGACACGATGACGGGACACGCGTTCGCGCTTGCGATGGCGGCTCTCGGAGTGAACGGACCGGAGGACGGACGCCTCAACTGGGACACCGTGAACTGGCGGGCCCAGGAGGACAACGTACGACGACTGCGGCAGCGAATCTTCAAGGCGACGCAGGACGGGGACTGGGCCAAGGTCAGGTCCCTGCAAAAGTTGATGTTGCGAAGCCGTGCCAACACGCTGACCAGCGTGCGCAGGGTGGCACAGATCAACGCTGGCCGCATGACCGCAGGGGTGGACGGGGAGGTTGCTCTGACCTCCACGGCCCGGGCCAGGCTCGCCGAGCAGACGGATCGGACCCGCAAGTCCTGGACACCACTGTCGGTCAAGCGTGTGTACATCCCCAAGCCCGATGGACGGCAGCGTCCGCTCGGGATTCCCGTGATTTTGGATCGCGTCCACCAGATGCGGACCAAGAATGCACTGGAACCCGAGTGGGAAGCCCGCTTCGAGCCCAGATCGTACGGGTTCCGGCCGGGCCGCAGCTGCCAGGACGCAATCGAGGCCATCTACTGGACGCTGAACGGAAAACACGCAAAGCGCCAGTGGGTTTTGGATGCGGATCTCAAAGCGGCATTCGACAGGATTGATCACGCTCACCTGCTCAGCCAGCTCGACGGATTCCCCGCCAAGGACCTCGTCAGGCAATGGCTCAAGGCAGGTGTGATCGACAAGAATGGGCTGCACCCGACCGAAGAGGGGACCCCTCAGGGCAATGCCACTTAGTTAGGAAACGGCGAGGATTTTGATGTGGGGTGGGTCGGGGTGGTGGATGATGGTTTCGGTGGGCTGCTTCTTTCTGTAGGCGTGGACGTGGACACGCTTTACGGCTCGTGGGCTGGTGCGGTGTCTCCGACGGGGATTGGGCCTTTCTATTATTTCCGTGCGGGCGACTTCAAGGGCCTTCGCGAGGCGGTCAGGGGGAAAAACCCGCCTGGCCTGTGATCTGGCGGCGGATGATACGAAGTGACCGCATGAACGATAGGCGGTCCGGGTCGATGTCGGCCTGTTCGGCTGCCTCACACATCAGGTGCCGGACCGCGTAATGGGTCAGGAGCAGTGCCCAGATCTCCTGCTCGACCATGTCCGGTGTTTTCGAGCGCAATACACCGCCGCGGCCGCGTTGGTGGGTCTTGATCTCGTCAAGGCTGGACTCGAACTCCCACCGTTCGGCATAGGCAGCGGCGAGTTCAGCGGCACCAGCCTCGTCCGGGTCCATAACGGTGGTGATCAGGCAGAAGATCTCTCCTCTACCTTCGCGGTTCGTCACTTCGTATTCGACAACACGGACCGGAATCCCGGACGGCTCCTCTATGTTGTCCGACCCGCGGTGACGCTGGACTGCGCGCCGCCGACGGACCTTCGGGTCAAGCAGGAACGACTCATAGGATCCGTCCTTCAGCGGCCGGACTACCGGCAGATGAGGGCCGTCGGGCATGCGCCACAGCAAATCAGCACCGGTTGCCGCGGCCGCTTCCCACAGACGATATGCGTAAAATCCCCGGTCGGCGGTAACCAGCATGCCTGGTTCGAAATCGGCGACGAGTTCCCCGGCGAGAACGCCTTCGTCCACGCGCCAGGGACCCAGCCGGGCCGCCACCACAGCATGAGTCCCGCATTCACCCAGCCCCACGATCTTCACCTGGGGGAAAGGCGCGGGATTTCGTGTGCCCCCGGACCGGCCGAACTCCCCATCATTTGCTGGGGTGTCAGGAATATCCAGGACGAACCCGTCAATGGCCATCAGACGCCACCGACCCATCCACGCTCCCTGCGTGCCCCGCTGCGCGCAGGGCAATGCCACCCGCTCGAACAGCACCCGCAGCGGCTCCGAACCCAGACGCCGGCGCGCCTGGGAAATCGCACCCGTCGTGGGAATCGTCCAGTCCTTCCGCCATGTCCCCAGAAAACGTAGGCCGTTGACGAGAAGACGCATCACTTCCTCGTACGACTCGCCGAAGAACAGACACAGAGCCATCACGTAATAGACGACGACACGCGCCGGCAGCAAACGTGACCGTTTCTCTGTACGGCCCGTCTCCGCGAGTACCTCATCGACCAGGTCCCGATGAACCAGACGTGTCAGAACCCCGACACCCACCCGGTCGGTCAAGCGCACACCAGAAACCGGCACCACGTTATCCCGCACCCCGCCCATGAGCGAGGAACATAACCGGTTCACCGGCAGGAAGGAAGTGCGGCAACCGGATCAGTTGACCATCCACAAACACCCCGGGCGTGTCCCTGTGCATATGTGGACGACCGATTACCAGACCGCTTATCTAAGTGGCATTGCCCCTCAGGGTGGGGTGATCAGTCCCGTGCTGATGAATGTCGCCCTCCACGGGCTGGAGGAAGCCGCCGGAGTCAGATACTCGACGCTCGGCAGTAATGCTGCGCGGACAGTCCCGGGCTCCGTGGTGCTGGTGAGGTACGCCGACGATCTTGTCGCTCTGTGTCACACGCGTGACCAGGCCGAACAGGTCAAGGCACGGCTGGCCGACTGGCTCGGACCCCGAGGTCTTGCCTTCAACGAGGACAAGACCCGGATCACGCATATCGATGCTGGATTCGACTTCCTGGGGTTCAACATTCGCCGGTATCCCAACGGCAAGCTCCTCATCAAACCCAGCGCCACGGCGGTCAAACGGATCCGGGACCGGCTCACCACCGAGATGAGCGCCCTGCACGGGACGAACGCCATCGCGGTGCTCCGCAAAATTAACCCGATTGTGCGGGGCTGGGCCGCTTATTACCGGAGCGTGGTGTCCAAAGAGGTGTTCGCCCTGGTGGATCATCATCTGTGGCGGGTCACCTACAAGTGGGCACTTCGCGCGCACCCGAACAAGTCGAAGAGCTGGGTGATCAACCAATACTTCGACCGGTTCAACCCGTCCAGAAACGATCGATGGGTCTTTGGGGACCGCAACAGCGGTGCTTACATGGTCCGTTTCGTCTGGACGCAAATCGTCCGGCACCAGTTGGTCGCAGGGGCGGCGTCTCCCGACGATGCTGCCCTCTCCGAGTACTGGGCCAAGCGTCGCAGCAGAAAACCGCTTCCGCTGGACAAGGAGACCCTCCGCCTTGCCCGGGAACAGCGCGGACTCTGTCCGCTCTGCAAGGAACGGCTCCTGCACGCCGACGACCAGCCACGCAGCCCGCAGGAATGGGAAGCATGGCAGGCGTCAACTCGCAGGTCAGTCAGGAAAGTCCGGGCTACCGGCGAGGGGCGACTCGACGCGAAGGATGAAGCGCTCCAACTTGTGCACACCCACTGCCGTCAACGGCTCACAGGCCGTCGTGGCAGGGGAAACAGTGCTACTGCGAAGCCCGTGGGGCTTGCTTGAGCCGTGGTGCGGGGAAACTCGCTCGCCCGGTTCTGAGGGGGCGGGGATGCAGCAATGCATCCCCGCTACCCGACCAAGTTTCCCATACTCCGGCAGCGGTCTCCGCTGCGTTCGATGACCCGAACCTGATCGCGTATGCCGGGCTGCTGCCGGTGCTACGGCTGGCCGAGCGGTGCGGGCTGTCGCGGCTGGTGGCCGAGAAGGTGAAGCTGACCGGCGCGAAGAACGGGGCGGGGGCTGCGGCGGACGCCAAGGTCACCAGCATTGTGGGCGGCATGGCCGCGGGTGCGGACAGCATCGACGACCTTCACGTCCTGCGGCACGGGGCGATGCCGGCCGTGTTCGCAGGTGCCCGTGCCCCGTCCACGCTGGGCACCTTCCTTCGCGCGTTCACCCACGGTCATGCCCTTCAACTCCACGCTGTCCACCGCCGGTTCCTGGCCGCACTGGCCGCGCACGCCCCCTTGCTGCCGGACTCGGACGAGCTGGCGTTCATCGATGTCGACTCCACCCACAAGCGGGTCTACGGCCGGGCGAAACAGGGCGCCGAGTACGGCCGGTTCAAGGGCATCCGCACCCTGCACCCACTGCTCGCCACGGTCTGCACCCCACACGCGCGGCCGGTGATCGCCGGCGTACGGATGCGACGCGGCAAGGCAGCAGACTCCAGAGGCGCCCCGAAATTCGTGAGCGAGGCCCTGGCCACCGCCCGCGAGGCCGGCTGCACCGGGACCCGTATCCTGCGGGCCGACTCGCAGTTCTACAACGCCGGGGTGATCGCCGCATGCCGCCGGACCGGCGCCCACTTTTCGATCACCACCGGGATGAACCCCTCCATCAAGCGGGCCGTCCTCGGCATCCCCAACGATGCCTGGCAGCAGATCAGTTACCCGACCGCGGTGCCCGACCCCGCCACCGGTGAGCTCATCTCGGACGCCGAAGTCGCCGAGATACCCGAATACACCGCGTTCGCGAGCCGCAAAAAGAGTGACCAGGTCACTGCCCGACTGATCGTGCGCCGGGTCCGTGACCTGGCCAAACCCGCCGTTGTGGGTGAGCAGGGCGAGCTGTTTCCCGTCTGGCGCTACCACCCCTTCTTCACCGACCAGCCTGCCGCAACGCTGCAGGCCGAGCGGGAACACCGCCACCACGCCGTGGTCGAGCAGGTCATCGCGGACAGCAAAGCCGGCGCCCTGGCCCACCTGCCCTCCGGACACTTCCACGCCAACGCGGCCTGGCTCACCCTGTGGGCGATGACCTACAACCTGCTGCGGGCCACCGGCTCCCTGACCTCCGCCTTCCACGCCAAAGCCACCACCGCCACTCTCCGCACCCACCTGGTCCAGGTCCCGGCCCGGATCGCCCGCTCCGCACGACGCATCACCCTGCACCTGCCGCACAACTGGCCCTGGCAGCACGCCTGGACACACCTCTTCGACACCGTCCACGGCCCACCCGGCTGACACGAACAGCCCCTACCCGACCCGCCCGCCGCCAGGGCCCAACCGGAACCGAACCCTGTGGAAAAGCTGGGCAGACCAGCGGCTCCAACCTGCCCATGCCCAACCGCCGACCTGAAACCGGCTCGAAACCGGTCACAAGATCACTCCCCAAACCACGTCGGTGGATCAAGGCTTAGGATGCGTTTCCCTCCCCGGCTGAAGCCGGGGATACCCACGCAAGAACAGGGATGGACGCTCTCGAACTGGACGAGGGCGAGCGTCGGCGCCTTGTGCAGGCGTCCACGTTGCGGGCGCAGCAGGTTCCACGGCAACTGCCCCCCCCATTACCGTTTTGGTGGCCCCGCAATGGGGCGCCCGGCCTCCGGAGTTGGCATGACTTTCTCCCCCTGTCGATCGCATGTCTTGGGGGGTGGTGTCACCGGCTCCGGAGGCATCGACAGACCGCTGATTAGGGGCATGACCACCGGCCTTTTCGCAGGTCGGGAGGCTCTTCGTAATGTGGATGTGGCGATCGGTGCCGTGGGACGGCCGGGTGAGGACGACCGGAGGAAGCGCGTGATCGACATCAGCGACATCGGTGCCTTCCTCGGTCTGGACGTGGGCAAAGGCGAACACCACGCCACCGCCGTCACGCCGGCCGGGAAGAAAGCCTTCGACAAGCGGCTGCCCAACAGCGAGCCGAAGCTCCGCGAGGTGTTCGGCAAGCTGAAGGCCAAGCACGGGACCGTGCTGGTGGTCGTCGATCAGCCGGCCTCGATCGGCGCTTTGCCGCTGGCGGTGGCCCGGGACATGGACTGCCCGGTCGCCTATCTGCCCGGCCTGACGATGCGGCGGATCGCGGACCTCTATCCGGGCGAGGCAAAGACCGACGCCCGCGACGCGTTCGTCATCGCGGACGCGGCCCGCGTCATGCCTCACACACTTCGCTCGGTCGATCTCGAGGACGAGACCATCGCCGAGCTGGAAATGGTCGTGGGCTTCGACGACGACCTGGCCGGCGAGGCAACAAGAGTCTCCAACCGTCTGCGGGGGCTGATGACGCAGATCCACCCGCATCTGGAGCGGGTTCTCGGTCCGCGGATCCAGCACCCGGCCGTCCTGATGCTGCTGGAACGGTTCGGATCCCCGGCCCAGATCCGCAAGGCCGGCAGACGACGGCTCGTGACCTTGATACGTCCGAAGGCCCCGAGAATGGCCGAGCGACTGGTCGAGGAGATCTTCGCCGCCCTGGACGAACAGACCGTCGTCGTCCCGGGCACGGACGCGGCCACGTTGATTGTCCCGAGCCTCGCCGGCTCGCTGACCGCAGTGCTTGACCAGCGAAAGCTCCTGGCCGCCCGGATCGAGGAACTGCTGGAGTCCCACCCTCTTTCCAAAGTCCTGACGTCCATGCCGGGGATCGGCGTCAGGACCGGAGCCAGGATCCTCATCGACGTCGGCGACGGCAGTTCGTTCCCGTCCGCCGCCCACCTCGCCGCTTACGCCGGCCTCGCCCCGACAACCCGTAGTTCGGGGTCGTCGATCCGCGGAGAACAACCTTCCCGAAGAGGAAACAAGCAGCTCAAACGAGCCTTCTTCCTCTCCGCGTTCGCCGCCCTCGCCGACCCACGATCGAGGGCCTACTACGACAAGAAGATCAGCCAGGGCAAACACCACACCCAAGCACTCCTCTGCCTCGCCCGCCGACGAGCGGACGTCCTCTTCGCGATGCTCCGCGACGGCACCTTCTACGAACCCCAACCTGCCCCATCACCTTGACCAAACCCATAGGGGCACCCCCCCGATCTTGGGGTGTTCCGTGGGCATGAGAAGGCGCTGAAGGCCGTGCACGGAATCATGGATCAAGTTGCCGGGGACAGCAGGCATGTCGTGATCGCCGCGGTGGGCGGTATGGCTGGGGTGGGCAAGACCACACTGCATGGCGAGTTCGATGCCGCGGCCGAGGCGTTTGTGCTCGTGGACGACAAAGGTGACGGCGACGCCGGAGGAGCGGATCTCCCCGGCGAGCTTCACGGTGGCCTCCAGCTCGGGGCGCCTGGTGGCGCGGGTGGAGATCTTCTCCGAGAAGACGCGGGTGACCCCGGCTTCGGCGAGGGAGTCGAGCTGTGCGTCGAATGACTTCCGGGCGGTCGAGGCGCGTGCGTAGCCGAGGCGGACGTGCCCGACCGGTTTGGCGCCGGCGCTCACCGGCCGGGGCAGCTCGGTCCACACCGCCCCCGGCTTGCGTACGGCGGGGGTCGGCACTCTGAGCACCTTGGCGAGTTGGGGCACAAGGCGGAAGCGGGCGGTGTGGTAATGGATCGCCCCCTTGCCCTTGCCGGTCCGGCACGGCGAGCCGGGCGGGGCGGGGCGGGGCGGCGCAGGTGGACATCGGGCAGTCGTGCGATTCCACGCGCTTGAAGTCGTCGCTCAGGACCCAGGACTGTTCCATGAGTGTGTTTCAGATGTCGAGCAGTTTGCAACAACCCATGAATCGCGAAAAACCCTGGATGATCGTCGGGCGGCGCAGTGTTTCACGAGCAACCACCTATGAAACGCAGGCGCTGCGCCTGGCCGCGGTCGGCGTCGGGTCACCACTGGGTGATGAGCGGCGTGTCCGGTTCGCGTTGCCGCCAGGCTTCGGTGAGGCGGGCGAGGCGGGTGGGGGCGGCGATGCCGCGCACGGTTGCGATCCGGCCGCCTGCGATGTCGAATGTCACGGCGCCGATGACCTGGTCGCCGATCACGAAGAGGATGGCGGGGGCGCCGTTGACGAGCGCGAAGTGGATGGCGGGCGTGCCACCGGCAAGCCGCCGTTTCGCGGGTGTGGGCTTGAAGCCGGCCCGTGCGATGGCGGCGATGCGCTGCGGAGTGTCGTACCGCAGCAGCGTCTCGGCCAGGCCGGCGCCATTGGAGTCGGAGATCGCGGTCGCGTCGTCGGTGAGCAGCGCCACCAGGCGTTCGGTGCGGCCCGAGGAGGCAGCGTCGAGGAATTCCTCGACGATCCTGCGGGCGGATGCCGAATCGACTTCGCCGCCGCCGCGGCGCGCGGCGGTGATGCGGTGGCGGGCGCGGTGGAGGCGCTGCTGGCTTGCGGTCTCGGTGATGTCGAGGATCTTGGCTATCTCGGTGTGGCTGTAGGAGAACGCTTCGCGCAGGATGTAGACGGCCCGCTCGAGGGGTGACAGGCGCTCCATGAGCGTCAGCACGGCCAGGGAGACCGATTCGCGCTGCTCGAAAGTGTCGGCCGGGCCGAGCATCGGGTCGCCGTCGAGGAGCGGTTCGGGCAGCCAGGCGCCGGCGGTGCGTTCGCGGCGGGCCTGTGCCGAGCGGAGCCGGTCGAGGCACAGGTTGGTGACGACCTTGGTCAGCCATGCTTCCGGCACCTTGATCCGCTGCCGGTCGGCGGCCTGCCAGTGCAGGAACGCATCCTGCACGGCATCTTCGGCGTCGACGGCGGAGCCCAGCAGTCGGTACGCCAGCGAGGCCAGCCGGTTTCGGCTGGCCTCGAACCGGCTGGTGTCGAAGCGATCCATGGCGGTGTCGTCCACGCGGAACACCCTACGAGGCGGCTACTCGACCGCCTTCTCGGCGTACGCGGCCGTGTTCTCGGCGGTCGCGTCCGGCGCGGCGGCCAGGCGGTGCTTGCGCTTGGGCATGCCGAAGGTCGGGTGCGAGGCGGCCCACAGCGACATCTTGAGGATGCCCGCCTTGATCCGCGCGGGCTTCCGGCCGCCCATGTACTTCGGCTTTGCCTGCCCTTCGTCGTCCACCATCTGCAGGATCCCGTCCCGCCGCCCGAGACTGATGTGGTTGTACGTGTAGACCAGCTTGGTGTTCGCGACCTTGCGGCCGGTCAGGCGTCCCACGATCGCGGCCGTGGCCTGCATGCCGGTGTAGCCGGCCGAAGCGCAGGACATCGGCAGCGGCCGGCCGTTGTCGCCGATGGCGTAGGCGCCGTCGCCGGCGGCGTAGACGCTCGGGTGCGAGACCGACCGCATGGTGCGATCGACGACGATCCGACCGTTTTCGGTGACCTCCAGCCCGCCGGCGGCGGCGAAGGGGTTGACCGCGAATCCGGCCGTCCACACGGTTGCGTCGGATGCCAGGGCGGTGCCGTCGGCACACAGCACCTGCGCCGCTTCCACGGCCTCGACGACGGTGTGCTCCAGGACGGTGATGCCCAGCCGGTCGCAGGCCTGGCGCAGGTGGCTGCGGGCTCCGGCGGAGAGCCGGGCGCCCAGCTCTCCGCGGGCGACCAGCGTCACCGACAGGCCGGGCCGGGATTCGGCGATCTCGGTGGCGGTCTCGATGCCGGTCAACCCGTCGCCGACGACCACCACATTCCGGCTTTCGCCCCGCCCGCCCAGGCTGTCCAGGCGCTCGCGCAGGCGCAGCGCCGAGGGCCGGGCGGCGACGTCGAAGGCGTACTCGGCCGCGCCGGCCACGCCGTGGTCGTCGCCGCGGCTGCCGAGCGCGTAGAGAAGCGTGTCGTAGCCGAGCTCGCCGCCGCCGTCGGCGTCGACCACGGCGACGACCTGGCGCTCGGGGTCGACGGCGGTGACACGGGCCAGGCGCAGCCGTATCCCCGTGCCCACGAAGACGTCGGCGAGCTTCGGAGCCGCGATGTCCCGGCCGGCCGCCAACTGGTGCAGCCGCATTCGCTGGACGAAGTCAGGCACAGCGTTGACCACGGTGATCTCGGTGTCCTCCGGGGACAGCCGGCGGGCCAGGGTCCCGGCCACGTAGGCCCCGGCATAGCCGGCGCCGAGGACGACGATGCGGTGCTTCATGCGATGCTCCTGTCGGTTCGCTTGCTCCCGGTGACTTGAGCGGAACAGCGCCCCGATTGCTGACAGGAACTTCATGTGATGTGGGTCACAGAGTGGCAGGAGCGCCGCCCGACGATGCTCGCGACGCCGAGGCGGCGCAGATGCAGGCCGCGAACGGCACCCGGCTCCAGCTGTGGTCCTGCGCCGGTAGCCCCAACCAGAAGTGGTCCACGGACTGAGCACCTGATGACCGAGGGCAGGGCGAGGTTCTGATACGTCTCCAGGGTGTTCATCCCGGAAGTCCATCGACCGGCCTGGAGATGCCATGCCCCTGCAGATGCAGTTGGTTGCGATAACGCTTGATTGCCCCGATCCACTGGCTTTGGCGGCGTTCTATCAGCAGGCCACCGGCCTTGAACTGCACCCGAAGTCGGACGCCGACTTCGCGGGCCTCAACGGCGAGCACGGACTCTTGATCGGTTTTCAACGGGTTGACCACTACCGGGCTCCGAGTTGGCCCGACCACATCGTTCCGCAGCAGCTGCACATCTGCTTCAAGATCGAGGGGGGCTTGGGCGAAGCCGAGGCCCGGCTGCTGGAGTTGGGTGCGGGCAAGCCGGATCATCAGCCTCACGGGGACAAGGCGCGGGTCCTCACCGATCCGGCCGGGCATCCCTTCTGCATCAGCAGACTCTGATTGCCGGAAGAGGACTGCTGGGGACGACGTGGTTGTCGAGGAAGTTCCGGCAGACACCCCCCGCCCCGACCGGTGGCACACCGGGCGACCAGCCGGAGGTGCGGTCAGCCGCCGACGCTGCGCGCACCCGGGGTTGTCGAGGTGTTGTCGAGGGACAGCGGACGGCCGGGGCGAGAGCTCAGTCTCGCCCCGGCCTATGACCTTTCGGTCGGTTCACCGTTGCAGCGGCACCCGTCAGCGCAACTTGTACGCCGTGGGGAGGGTCTGCTTGACAGTGTTGCCCTGGCTGTCGGTCGCGCTGATCCGCAGCCCGACGCCCTCGGGCGCCTGCTTCCGGCTCGGGTTCTTGATCTTCGCGGTGAAGGTGTCCGTCCCGGCTTCCTCGGTGCACACCGGACGCCAGGTCTTGCCCCCGTCGTAGCTGGCCTCGACGTGCAGGGAAGTCAGCTTGGGCGAGGCGGTGAGGCCCTCCTGGTGGTAGCCGACGATCGTGATCTGATGGGTGGCCCCGGCCTTGGCGGTGTTGTCCAGGGCCAGACCGAGGTCGTACCGCAGGAAGGTCAGCGGCTCCGGACGGCAGGCCGCCCGGTTGTCGCCGACCACCTTGCCCACACAGGGGTGGAGCTGCGGAGCGTCATCCTTGGCCGGCTTGTCGGAGCTGTACGTCCATTCCGTCCTGACCCCGTTGGTCCTGGCCTCGAACGTGTACCGGGCCGATTCCGCCGGCAGGTCGTAGCCGGCGAGTTTGCCAGTGATGGTGAGGAGCCCCCAGTAGTCGAACTGCAGTGGCGTCAGACGCCGTTCGACTTCGCCACCGGACTGGTTGCGCAACGTGAAGTCGCAGGTGTAGTCGAGGGTCGGCTCGGTGGGCGGGGCCGTCGGACCACAGGCATAGGCGCCGAAGAGGATCGTGGACGCCACGTGGGTGCCGTACCCGTGCCCGTCCCGGGCTCCGTTGACGGGAGCGGCTACGCCGCTCACTTCTCAGGTCCCTGGAGGCACCACGTCGTTCCGGGCGCCGGTCACAACCTTCCCCAGGAGCGACCCGACGCGTTCGCCACCGCGATCCTCGAAGTCGATGCCATGGGGTGACCGCAGAACGGAAACATGTGCCCGGCGCCGGCCCGCGGACCGGCGCCGGCATGTGCGTGTACAGGCGCGCCCCCGCAGGTGTCCTCCATGACTCCCACCACGACTCTCGTCACCGGCTTGACAGGTGACGAATGAGAGTGCACGCTGATGACAGTCGTCCAAGGCGACAGGCAGGACGCAATCCACGATCAACGAAGTGGAGCATGGTCATGAACAAGGAACTCACCACGGATGCCGACACGGCGGCACGGCACGCACGCTTCGGCAAGCTTCCCGAGCGGATCCGCTTCGAGGACATGACCGAAGAGACGGAGGCCGCGCCGAGCAGCGGGGGCAATGCCTCCTACAGCGACGAGAACTCGTGGAAGTACTACTCGTGCCTGGCCCTCGACCTGGGCCTGTAGACCGTCCGGGCCGAGCGGCCCCTGGGCAGGCGCCCCTCCGGCGCCGACAGCGAACCCTGCGATCCCATCGGCACCGGAGGTGAGCATGCGGGGACCGCTCCACAATCCCGGATGCCGGTCCCTTCGGTCCCTCTCCGTGGGATCAGACGCACAAGCGGCTCTTGGCTCACCTCCCGCTCACCGACAGGCTCTGAAGCGCGTCCGGACCGGGACGGGTGAGGAGAACGGGCGGTCGGCGGTCGCGGGGTCGTACGTCAGCCCGTGAAGGAGGTCCACGACTCCTCGGTACGGAAGCCGACCTGCTCGACGAGCGGTACCGCCTCGTCGCTGGAGTGCAGGTAGGCCGTACGAGCGCCGGCGGCCCGCCCGTCCCGCAGAACCGTCTCGGTGACCGCCCGGCCGAGACCGCGCCGCCAGTACTCGGGCAGGGTCCCGATGGCGGCGAGCCCGACATGCCGCTCGGTGACGATCGCCCGCCGTACTTGCGCACCCCGCCTCCTTTCCGCAGGTCACGCACGGGAAGGAGCGGCCGGATGATCTCCCACATCTCATCGGTCAGGCTGGACGGATAGCATGGGCCGCTGACGGCCTCGGAGTTGTCGCACTGGCACACACCACGTGATCATTCCGGGGCCGTCGCCATGCCCGGAGGGCAGACCGCGACCGTCACGCTTCGCGCATGATCAGCCACCCGACAAGCTCTTAGAGCTTCTCCAGCTCGTATCCGTCGTACAGGTTCCACGGGGCCAGGCCGACGGAGTTCGAGAGGATGCCGACCTTCACTCCGGCCCGGCGCGCGGCAGCCGCCGCGGCGATCACCGAGGTCTCGGGGCGCAGGTCGGCGAAGACGCGGCCCATCAGGTTCTCCGGCCGGACACCGAGGAGCCGGCCGGCCGCCTCGTTCCAATGTGTCTGGGTGAGCGTGCCGCGTTCCAGCCTCTCGGTGAGCCGGATTCCCTCGGGGTCCAGGTAGAGGCCGGTGAGCAGAGTCCCCGCGGCCAGTCCCTCGCGCTTCTCGAAAGCGAGTGCGGCAGGCAGCAGAGGGGTCGTCAGCACACCACCGAAATCGAGGACGAGGCCCTTGCGGTACTGAGTCATGTTCACACCTTAGAAGGCGTGCGACACCTGCCTCGCACCAGGTCGCCATGTTTCCTGCCATGGGGACACATGCAGGACGGGCGCGTGCGGTCGCATGTGAACCCTTCGGCCGGTCGGTCATGTCCGGCTGTGCGACATCCCGTGAGTTCTCCTGAGCCCCACTCGGTGTCTACCGCTGTGGCCAGGAGGTTCTCCCTCTTCTAGGTGTCTTGTCGCCGAGTGACGTAACTTCGGGATTCTTGAAGCGTTCTCACCGTGTCCGACCGATTCGCATTCGGTTTGAAGGTGAGGGGGCATGGGTTGTCGCTCGCTGTCGTACGTGACCTGCGTGAGTTCCGCGATCCGGTCTCGGCGGAAGAGCTGGAGCAGTTCGAGACCGACGTGCTGGCGGGGTTCGTGCTCGCGCGTGCCTCGGCGGGCCTGGCGGACGGCACCATCCGCGGGGACGTCGGGCACCTCGATCAGATGCGGGCCTGGTTCGGCCGACCGCTGTGGGACATGGAGCCTGCCGACGCCGACGTGTACTTCGGGAAGGTACTGCGGGGCTCGCCGAGCGGCACTCGGCTCGCCCGCTCGCAGGCGCTGACCACGTACTTCCTGTTCCTGGAAGTACGGCACAAGGTCGAGATCCACCGGCTGACCGGGCGCGTGGTCGAGTGCCCGATCGACGAGATGAACCGGCCTCGCGGGTCCAAGGACGCGGCACTGCGAATCCCACCGACCGAGCCGGAGATCAAGACGCTGTTCACCGGCTGGGGCGGTGAACTGGCGACCTGCCGGAAGTTCGCCCCGACCGCGCGGAACTACACCGCTGCGAAGCTGATGTCCCAGGTCGGCCTGCGGGTCAGCGAGGCGTGCAAGCTCGACTTGGCCGACATCAAGTGGGACTTTGGCCGCTTCGGCAAGCTTCACGTCCGTCATGGCAAGGGCGCCCGCGGCTCGGGCCCGCGCGAGCGGATGGTGCCGCTGATCAACGGCGCCGACCGCATGCTGCGGTGGTTCATCGAGGACGTCTGGGGCCAGTTCGACGACGAGCACACCCACCCCGGGGCCCCACTGTTCCCGTCGGAGCGGAAGAACGCCGACGGCTCCTCACGCCGCATCGGCGACGACGCACTGCGAAACGGCCTGGCAGCTGCGGCGAAAGCCCATCTGCCGGGCTGGGGCGACAAGCTCACGCCGCACGTGCTGCGGCACTTTTGCGCATCCGAGCTCTACCTCGGCGGCCTTGACCTGCTCGCGATCCAGGAGGTTCTTGGGCATTCCTGGATCGCCACGACGATGCGGTACATCCACGTCCAGCAGACCCGGGTCGAGGACGCCTGGGTGGCCGGGCAGCAGCGGGCCGCGAAGCGGCTGGAAGGACTCCTGTGATGCAGTGGAACCTGCGGCTGACCGCCGCGAACAAAGGGATCTGGAAGGCATCCGAGCTCCAGCGGAGCCTGGCCGAACACGGCTTGGTGATCTCGGCCGGGAAGATGTCCGGCCTGTGGTCCGGCCAGCCGGTCTCCCTCAAGCTGGAGGACCTGGATGTCATCTGCGTCGTGCTCGACTGCGGGATCGGCGATCTTCTGATCCCCGAACCCGAGAAGGTCACACGTCCTGGCCAGCAGACTGGCGTTCGTGAAGCCACGGCCAGCTCGACCGTGGTCCCGGCCGTCGTTCCCAAGCGCCGCGACGGCCGCTCCCTGCCGCCGATGTGACACCGGCACTACCGCGATGGGAAAGATCAGCGACACCAAGCCGGCGGCTTCCTGCACTGGTTGTTTCGCCTGGGGACAACTGCCCGGCCGGTTCTGCCGCGGTTGCTACACCTACGGCCAGCAACACGCCGTCGGACGATGCGCCGGCTGCCGTCGGCAGGTCCCCGTCGATGACAAGTACGGCTACTGCCGCCTCTGCCGGGCCCAAGCCAGCTGGGCGATCAAGGCCAGCGGAAAGGCATCCGTGCTGGAACCGTACCTACGGCAGGTGACCTGCCAGCAGTTGTTCTTCGCGAACCTGCAGCGGCCCCGCAACCGCGGATCGCAGGTCGGCAAACAGGGGCGGCGGGCCCTGAAGCGGTCACCAGCCCCCGATCCGCCCCCCGTGATCACGGGCTGGATGCAGCTGCCGCTGTTCACCGCCGCCCGGGACTTCCGCGGGTTCGACCGGAAACGGCACGCTGACCTGGCCAACCCCTGGCTCGCCCGGGCCCGGCAGACAGCCCACGCGCTGGGCGAGGCCCGCGGCTGGAGCCGCTGGATCACCAGCGACGTGGACCGGGCCCTGATCATCGTGCTGTCCAGCTACCGCGAGGGCGAGTCAATCCGGTACTCCGAACTCTTCCCGGCCCTGCGCGGCCGCGGGCTTCCGGTCGTGCGGACCGCCGAAGTCCTGGACCGTCTCGGCCTGTTCACCGACGATCGTGCCCCTGCGATCGATCGGTGGATGGAACGCAAACTCCACGCAGTGGCCCACGGCATTCGGCGCGACGTCGAGGCCTGGGCTCGCACCCTGCTCGACGGTGGCCCGCGGTCGGAGCCTCGGGCACGGCACACGGCATGGGCCTACATGGGCGAGATCCAGCCGGTGCTGCTGGAGTGGTCCAGCCACTACGACCACCTGCGGGAAGTCACTCGGGGGGACGTCATCGCGGCCCGGGACGCCGTCACCGGCAAGCAACGCGAGAGCCGGATCGTCGCTCTGCGGTCGCTGTTCCGACACGCGAAGAGGAACGGCCGGATCTTCCGCAACCCCACGATCCGGATCCGTGTCCCCCGGCAGGCCGGCAGTGTCATCCAGTCCCTCGAACCGGCGGACATCGACGAGGCGATCGCCACCGCCACCACCCCGGACATCCGGCTCATCATCGCCCTGGCCGCCGTCCACGCGGCACGACCGAAAACGATTCGCACGATGCAGTTGGAGGACGTGGACCTCGGCAACCGGCGCATCACCGTCGGTGGTCACGTCCGCCCGCTCGATGACCTCACCCGCCGTGCTGTCCTGGACTGGCTCGACTACCGCCGCAGCCGCTGGCCGAACACGGCCAACCCCCACCTGCTGATCACCCAGAAGACGGCTGTTGAACTCGGACCGGCGGGAAAGCTCTGGACCACCCGGGCCACCCGCAACCTCACCGCCACCCTGGAAAGGCTCCGCGTCGACCGCCAGCTCGAAGAAGCCCTTACCCACGGCGCCGACCCACTCCACCTGTCCCTCGTCTTCGGCATCGACGAGAAGACCGCCATCCGTTATGCGGCCTCCGCCCGCCAACTTCTGGAAACCGCCGCCGAACAGGACGCCCATGAGGACAGTCACTGATCCTCTGCCATTCTTCCTTCCATGTCCGCACGAAATCGAAGACTGCCCCGGCACCGTGCCTGGCCACTGACCACCACCGACATCAACGAGTGTCTCGGCGCCCACCTGGACCGCGTCACGGACCTTCGGTTCCTGACCGGGCACGACAGCGGGACGATCGTCCTGGGAGTCGAGTGGGTTGCTCCAGAACCCTTCAACTACGGCCACGGCATCCACCCGGACGCGGTCGGCTTCCGAATCGATGTCCCCGCCGTCGACGCCACTGAGCGTGCTGCCACCCGAGCCCTTCTAAAGGCGCATGCCCTCCCGCAACTGCACGAATGGGTCACACAGGCCATCGCCGCCGACGAGACCTGGCGACAGACCCCTCACCTCCACTACTGGCGACTCACCGGCGGTCACCTCACCCACCGCGACGAAGCGTGAAGCGAATCTGGATGACGCCCCACGACTCCACACTCAGCGTTGTCACGCACACGGGTTCACCACAAACCCAACGGTCCCTACCCGGGAATCAGGGCAACGGACCCCCGGGTTCCCGCTGAGAACCCTTCAGTTATTGCGAACCCACGGGGATCACGGCCCTGCACTCCCGAAGCTGCCGCGAAGTGACAAGTAGCTCTCTGTAACCGATCTGACGGCCTGTTGTCCCGGCTTCCGGCGTTCTGGCCCTGACTCTGCTGTGCTCGCATCACCTTGGTCGCGTTGCGGTGATCAAGGAAAGGAGCCGAGGGTGCGTCGGGAGTGGGAGCCGGAGGACTTGATCGAGGTCTGGACGCTGCTGGAGGAGGACCAGCAGCGGCTCCGGAACAAGTCGGGGGCGAACCGGCTGGGCTTCGCGCTGCTGCTGAAGTTCTTCGAGGTGGAGGCGCGCTTCCCGGAGGACGAGGCGGAGGTTCCCGCGGCCGCGGTGTCGTACGTGGCCCAGCAGGTGAAGGTGCCAGCCGAGGAGTGGGGCGCCTATGACTGGTCCGGGCGGGCGATCAAGAGGCACCGGATGGAGGTCCGGGCGGCGTTCGGACTCCGCGAGTGCACGCAGGAGGACCAGGTCCATCACTCGAAGCCATCCGCCTCGACCACCTCGCCGAAACCCACCACCGCCCCACACGAACCCGCTAACCCCACCCACCGAGCACGCAGAACAGCCCTGACCAGCACAAATGCACCCCGGGCCTTTTGGCGCTGACGCTACCTTCAACGAGCCCGACCCCTCTCAGCGCAGAAGACACAACCCCAGGTCACACACCCTGGCCTCCCCGCTCAAACACCCCACCCAGCCTCTCAACCAATCAGCAACACACCAGGCCAGCCGCCACCCCGTACACCAACAAGCCCCCCTCCGAGCGTCACTGACCCTCCGCGGCGCGGCTGACGCCTTCCTCGACGCGCTCGGCAACCCGCACACCGTCCGCAACTACGGCATCGGGGTGGGCAAGATCGCCGCGCGGCTCGGTGAGGGCCGGCCGCTGGCCGCGGTCGCCAATGACGAGATCGGCGAAGCCTTGGAGGCGCTGTGGGGCTCCTCGGCGGTCAATACCTTGGAACGCCCGCCGCGGCGCGGTGGGCTCGTGGCTGTCGTGGTGCACCGAGCGCGGCTACGGAGGCCCGGCGGTGCCGGCTTGGGCGAAGCGGCTGGCGGTGCCGGACTTTGAGACCCCGGCCCGCTCGAAGATGGCGATCGACCGGCTGATTGCCCGGCGCGAGGTGCCGGTTCGGGAGAAGGCGCTGTGGCGGATGCTGTACGAGACCTCCGCCCGCGCGGAGGAGATTCTCGGGATGAACATCGAGGAGCTGGACTTCGTCGGCCGCCGTGGCCCGGTCTAGGCCAAGGGCGCGCGGGCCAAGTCGCGGCGCCGGGGCACCGCGCGGGAGGACTTCGTGCTGGAGACGGTGTACTGGGACGCGGGCACCGCCCGGCTGCTGCCCAGGCTACTCAAGGGCCGCACCCGCGGCCCGGTATTCACCACCCACCGCCGCCCCGGCCCGGGCAAGGTGGTCAGTGCCCGGAACGTGTGCCCGGACACCCGCCTGGCCCGGCTGTCGTACGGGCAGGCCCGGGCGCTGCTGGACGACCACACCGCCCACCAGGGTCCGGGCACCGGCTGGGGCCTGCGTGAGTTCCGCCACTCCTCGCTGACGCACCTGGGCGAACAGGGCGCCTCCTTGTTGATGCTGATGGCCAAGTCACGGCACAAGAAGCCGGAGAACGTCCGCCGCTACTTCAAGCCCTCCGCGGAGGCCATCGCCGAGGTCACCAGCCTGCTTGCGCCCGGCGACAGCAGGCGTTGAGCCAGCCCCGGCGGGACTGGATCAATCAGTTGGGCTCGACGCCGAGCCATCGGGTCCGACTCGATGGCGGCTGCCTGGGGTCCTAGTAGTAATCGCCGAGAAAGCAACGGATATCGCTGACCTGGTCTGATGCGACGGACTGTCCGTGGCGGTGCTCCGTACTGGCACCGTTTTCCTGACCGTGCACTGCCAAGGGCTCTACGGTATGGCGCACGGTGCCCACGTGAGGTGGGCGATGCGCTGCGTGGAGGTCTGCCGGTGGCGACCCGTGTGTTCTCGGATGACGAGCTGGAGCAGCTGCGGGGCTATCCGGAGATCAACAAGGAAGAGTTGATCCGGTTCTTCACCCTCACCCCGGCGGATGTGGGGTTCATCGATCCGGGCGGCGGGCGCAGTGCCAAGGACCGGCCATCCGGCATCTGGCCGCGATTCCGACGTTGCTGGTAGGCGCACGGTCAGTGCGTTCTCCGGGGCGGTCGACGACGCCGGTGCGGCCGGTGCCCCAGCTTCCCAAGCTGATGCCACCGTCCGCCTGCCGGAGCTTCCAGCCCTTTCAGGCTGCTCCCGACCGGACTCTGTGCGGTTTCGCTGTCCGCCGGGTGCGTGACCGCCGCGAAATTCTTCTCATGCCGATGTCGAAATCGCGGCCTCCCGTTCGAAGGATGGGTGTCACGGCTGCCAAGCCGATCACGTCTTCACGAGGGCGGCGGCGAGGTAGAGGTAGAAGTCCACGACCTCACCGCGTTTCTCGGTGCAGCGTCGCAGCTTGCCGTAGTCGTTCATCCAGGCGTGCGTGCGCTCGATCACCCAGCGTTTCCCGGCCTGGATCTGTGCCGGGACTCCCTTGCGGGCGATCTCGGCCGTGAAGCCCAACTCGGCTATCAGGACACGGGACTTGGCGCTGTCGTCGCCGCGGTCCAGGTTGACGTTGACGCCTTCGGGCATCGCGCCGGCCTGGGTGCGGGCCGCCTCCAAGGTCGGGCCGAGCATGGGCGAGTCATGCCGGTTGGCCCCGTCGGAGACGATGCCGAGCGGGACGCCGCAGGCGTCGGAGGCGACCGAGCGTTTCAGTCCCTGCTTGCCCCGGTCGACCGGTGACCGCCCCGCCTTCTCGCCACCGGACGGGGCCTTGGTGATGCAGCCGTCAACCGAGATCTCGGCCAGCCCCAGCCCGATCGTGCGGTCGTAGGCTTCCAGGGCGAGGGCATGAACCTTCTCGGATATCCCCAGCTCAGCCCACTCTTTGACATGCTGTCGGATAGTGCGGTCGGAGCATCCGGGACTGGAGATGCGCTCGTAGCCGGAGCCGTGGACCAGCGCAAGCACGATGTGCTCGAAGACGGTCCGGTCGGCGACCCGGCGGCGGTGACAGCCCAGCGGGTGGTCCGCAAGGAACGCCCCCCGCGCGGGCAGGAGCGCGGCGAACTGGTCCCACAGGGGTTCGAGCAGGCAAGATGGCACCGCAGGCACGGGTCCTCCGTGTGATCACTGAGCGTAGAGAACTGGGCCTCGGCGGCCTCCACGACGGTCCGGGCCAGGGCCGCGCTGTTGCGGACCTTGCGGTTCTTCAGCCACGTCGCGATCCGGGAGGCACCTGCGCGACGGATCGCGGCCGGGGCCTGGTAGCCGGTCAACAGCAGGACCGGCCCCTTCTTCGTCGGGTCCAACGAACGTTCCAACGCAGGGAAGATTTCCAAGAGTTGGGCGCGCAGTCGGTTGATCTGCCGGGTCCGGTCGCAGACCAGATCGGTGCGGCGAGTGACCAGCGTGCGCAGGTCGACCGATATCTCGTCGCCGGGCCGCAGGACACCGAGGTCGGTGCGCATGCGGGCCTGGTCAGCAATGACGAAGGCGTCCTTCGCGTCGGTCTTGGCCTGGCCCCGGTAGCCGGCCGATGCACGGTGGATGGCCAGGCCGGTGATGTAGGTGACGTGCTGGTCGTGGCTGACCAGCAGACCGAGCAGGAGCGCGGCCCCGCCGTGGTTGATGTCCACAGCCCACAGCACACCCCGCGACAGCTCCAGCACGTCAGCGATGAGCTGGAGCAGTTCAGCCTCGTCGTTCAGAATCCGACGCGACAGCAGTCGCTTGCCCTGGGTGTCGATCACCACGCAGTGGTGATGTTCCTTGCCGATGTCCACTCCGGCCCAGATCTCGGGCACAGCCACCTCCGTCAGCTCGTCGTACACCAACCCAGCAGACGACCTCGCCGACGTTGTCCTACAAAGCGATCGCGTCGCGTCTCCCAATTAGCGGTCGAGTCGTCGCGGGGTTCCGGGCGGCCAAGTTCTCTGAGCCATCCAGCGGCGACTCCATGACAGCCATACCCGGAACCCCTGGGCCCCGCCGATCTTACGAATGACCAGTTCAGACCCACATCAAGAAAGGTAGGACTCCATGATCACGCAAAGCCCGTGCCTGTCTCACATCCGGGCCCCTCAGTCGACGAGCGGCCAACCATTTGCCGGTCGGTCTCAGTGCCTCTGTCTGGGCGCTGCGACGGTGGTGCGCTTTCGCCAGCACACGCCGTGGCGCTTTGAGTGAGCGCTACTCGTTTGTCGGGTGATCGCTGAGAGGCTGGGCCGTCCGGTTGAGACGGTTCGTGGGTGGCTGCGCAGGTTCGCTTCCCGGGCGGAGTGGGTCCGGAGGTTCTTCACGGTGGTGCTGGTGGATGCCGGGGTTGACCCAGCTCCTCCGGGGCTGGCCCGCACGGTCTTCGCCGACGCGGTTAGCGCGGTCGTCGGAGCGTGGTGGTCGGTCGCGGCCCGGTGGCCGCGGGTCGGCAAGGTGTCGCCCTGGCTGGTGGCCTGCGCGGTCTCCGGCGGGATACTGCTGGCGCCGTCCTGGCCCTCGGAAACGATCAACACCAGTCGACTCTGACGCCACGCCGACACCAGCTGTCACCGTCACGCGTATGTGTTCACGCTGCGTGAGAGGGCTGGTGTCAGATGCCAGGTCAGGAAGACCAGACACGGCTGGAGCGGGCTCAGGCGATCGGCCTGTTCCGCTACATGCTGATCAGGGAGGCGGCCGACCCGACGCTGTCCCGACGCCAGCGCGGCACGCTGGTGCGGGAACTGGCGGCCATGACGCATATCGACCCGGACGGCCGGCCGGTCCAGGGTCACCCGGTGGACCCTGGACCGGTGGATCTGCGAGTGGCGCCGGGCCGGGTTCGAGGCCCTGGTGCCGTCGCCGCGCCAGTCCCGGCCCCGGAGGCGACCTTGATCTATCTCGCCGACCATATCGACCCGGACCGCGAGGCGACCCTGCCCACGGAGAAGCACTGAGCCCGACCTCACCGAACCGCGGCGATCCGTTCCAAGATCCGTTCGAGCACCTGGCCCGGGGCAGGCTGAGAACTCCACATCGGACGCAGGTCGTCGTCGTGCCAGCGCGGCACCACATGGGCATGGAAATGGAAAACCTCTTGCCCGGCGGCCTCGCCAGTGGAGTGGACGATGTTCACACCGTCGGGAGCAAGTGCCGCCGTCACCAAAGCAGCGATTCGATGCACCATCCGAGCAACATGCCCGTGAGCGGCTTCGGAGATCTCCCAGACGTCGCGGACGTGCTCGCGCGGGACGATCAGGGTGTGCCCTGGAGAGGCTGGCGCGATATCGAGGAACGCCACGGCGTGCTCGTCTTCCAGGACGCGATAGGACGGCAGCCGACCGGCAACGATCTGGCAGAAGATGCAGCTACTCACCCGCCCGATGATCGCATCCAGTACACCTCCGCAGCATCAACTCGTGCAACTTCAGCCGCCACCTTGCACGGGTTCGCCGGAACAAGTGCGCTTTGGCGAAGGGTGAGTTCGTGGCCACCGCGTGGCCTTGTACTCCTCACGTCCGGTGAAGATCTGGAACAGCAGCCGAGCGCCCTTCTTGTCCAGATTGAGGTAGCCGAACTCGTCCAGGCAGAGAAGATCGACCTTGCTGTAGCGGGCGATCACCGAGGACAGCCGACGGGCGGCGTCAGCTTCGGCGAGTTCGTTGACCAGAGCGGAGGTGGTCGTGTAGCGGACGGTCAGGCCTGCCTCGGCGATCGCGGTGCCCACCCCGATCAGCAGGTGCGACCTGCCGGTTCCCGAGTCACCGATCAGCACCAGTGGCCGTCCGTCGCGGACCCAGGACGGGCTCTTGAGGTCCCCCATCACATGCCGAGGAGTGCTGGGATCTGGTGGACGCCGTCGAGGATGTGGGTGGGGTTTTCGGCTGCGAGTTCGTCGCGGGTCTGGGCGCCGGTGAGGACGCCGATGACGGTTGTGGCGCGGGCGGCGTGGCCGGCGCGGATGTCGAGTGCGGTGTCGCCGGCGACCAGGACGGTTGTGGGGTCGGTGACGCCGGTGAGTTCCATGGCGCGGTGGATCATGTGGGGTTCGGGGCGGCCGGCAGGTACTTCGGAGGCGCAGACTACGGCGTCGAGGTGGTCGCCGATGCGCCAGCCGAGGGCTTCCAGCAGCGGGTCGGTGACCTGGCGGTCGAAGCCAGTGGTGAGAGCAACACGGACGCCTGCCGAGCGTAGTGCGGCGAGGGTTTCGGGGATGCCGGGCAGGGGGGTGGGGCGGGTGGTGGCGTAGGCGTGGTGCAGGCGCGTGACGAACTGTGCGTGCAGGTCTTCCACCGCGGCCGGGTCGCCAGTGAGGGCGGCGAGTGCTTCGCGTTTGTCGGCGCCCATCCAGCGGCGGATGTCGGTGTCGCGGGCTGGTGTGCCGTGGTCGGCCACGACGGCGGCGAGGACGCGGTACACGGCGTTTTGCTCGTCCACGGTGGTTCCGGCGATGTCGAATGCGGCCAGGGCGATCATGGTTTCTCTTTTCAGGACAGGCGGCGGCGGACGGCGGCGGACAGGCGGTCCACGGCCACGATGAGGACGACGACCACGAGGATGTGGGTGAGCATTTCGTCGAACTTGAACAGGCGGATGGACTGGTTGATCAGGAAGCCGATGCCGCCTGCGCCGACCAGGCCGAGGACGAGGGAGGAGCGTACGTTGACGTCGAAGCGGTACATCAGCAGGCCGACCAGCTGGGGTGTGACGGTGGGCAGCAGGGCGTGTGCGGCGGTCTGGATGCGGCCGGCGCCTGCGGAGCGCAGTGCCTGGGAGGGGCCGGGGTCGGCGTCTTCCAGTGCTTCGGCCCAGAGTTTGCCCATGACGCCGACGTTGTGGCACACCAGGGCGAGGACGCCGGGGAAGGGGCCGAGGCCTACGGCGGTGACGAAGATGAGGGCGAAGACCACGTCGGGTACGGCCCGCAGGAAGGACAGCACGGAGCGCGCCGTCTGGTAGGCCCATGGCGAGGGGGCGGTGCCACGTGCGGCGAGCAGGGCCAGTACGAGGGAGAACGGCACGGACAAGGTGGTGCCCAGCAGGCCGATCCACAAGGTGACCGCTGCGCCGGACAGGCTGGGCTCGAGCACGTCCCAGGTCAGGCTGGGCGGGATCGCTTCGGCGAGGAAGTCGGCCATGCCGCGCCAGCCTTCGGCGAGCGCGCCGAAGGAGACTTCAGTGGCGTTCCAGGCGATCACGTGCGCAGCCGCCACGGCGGTGGTGATAACCGTGCCCGCGATCAGGGTCCGCGGGCGGCGGGGTTTGGACGGCACGGGGAGTCGGCGGACGCCGTCGGCGATGGTCATGAGACGGCCTCCATGGCTGCCGGCTGGTACAGGGAATCGACGTTGGAGTGGGGTGGCCCGTCGAGGACGACGCGGCCGTCGCGCAGGCCGACGATGCGGTCGGCGTGCCGGGCGGCGAGCGAGGGCTGGTGCAGTACGGCGAGTACGGCGAGCTGTTCGACGTGGGCGAGTTCGGCGAGCAGGGCGAGCACCTGCTCGGATGCCGCGGGGTCCAGGGCGGACACCGGTTCGTCGGCGAGCACGACCCGTGGCCGCTGGCACAGGGCGCGGGCGACGGCGACGCGTTGCTGCTGTCCGCCCGACAGGCTGCCGGCGCGGTCGTGGGCGCGGTCGGCGAGGCCCACCCGGTCCAGGCAGGCCATCGCCTCCTCCCGCAGTTCGCGGGAAAACAGTGCGGGCACCAGCGAGGCTCGCAGCGGCAGGCGGCCGAGTGCGCCGGCGCACACGTTGTCCAGGACGGTGCGCCGGCGAACGAGGTGGATGTGCTGGAAGACCACGGCGATGTCGAGCGGGCCGCGGCCTTTCCCGTCGACGGTCACACTGCCCTCCTCCATCGGCTGCAGACCGGCGGCGGCGCGCAGCAGTGTCGACTTGCCGCAGCCGTTGGCGCCGAGCACGGCAAGCAGTTCGCCCCGGGCGACGGTGACATCCACACGGTGCAGTACCTGCCGTTCGCCGTACCGCACCGTGATGTCGGACAGCGTGAGCATCAGACGTCCTTTTCGGTGAGGTTGAGCGCGGAGGCGAGGTCGAACAGCGGCTGGTAGGTGGACTTCTCGACGGCCACCAGGGGTCCGGGCGGGCTGATGTCGAGCAGCTCGCCGATCTTGCCGACCTTGGCCGGCGGGAGCTTGAGCAGGGCGTCGCGTACGGCGGTCTTGAACTGTGCGGAGTGGTCGCCGCGGACGGTGATCGGGTCGTTGGGGATGGGGTCGGAGGACCAGATCCGGCGGTACTTCGCCTGGTCGAAGGTGCCCGCGGCGGTGGCGCTGGCCAGCTGCTGGGAGTTGATCTCGGCTGCGTCGACGGCGCCGTTGGTCAGGGCGAGCAGTGCTTCGGGGTGGCCGCCGGCGTAGTTGATGCGTACGTCGTTCTTGGCCATGCCCGCGTCAATGAGTGCCTTGCGGGGCAGAGCGTCACCGGAGGTGGAGCCGACGGAGGACAGCGCAAGGGTGTGATCGCGCAGCTGGTTGATGGAGGTGATGTCGGAGTTCTTGGGCACCCAGATGCCGGCGGTGTAGCTGGAGAGCTTTTCGGCTGCGTCGCCGAAGGAGGCGACGGCCTCGGCGTTGGCGCGCTTGCTGGCGAACACGTAGCCGAGGGGGCCGAAGATGCCTATGTCGAGCTTGCGGTTTTCCATGGCGAGTACTTCGGCGGAGTAGTCCTCGGTGACGATCAGTTCGACCGGGCAGTTCAGGCTTTCGCCGAGGGCGTCGGCGAGGACCTTGGCGGCAGGGGTGAGCCGGGCGGGGTCCTCGAACGGTTCGACGCCGAAGCGGATCTTGCCACCTGGGCAGGTGGCGGATTGCGGCTCGGTGGGGCCGGAGCAGGCGGTGAGGGCGAGGGCAGCCGCGAGGGTGCCGACGAGGGCGTGACGACGGACGGACACAGGGGCACTCCGGGAAAAGGGGGCGAGCAGGAAGGGAAAATAAAGAGGGAGGGGGTTTGCGCGGGCGGGCTCACGCTGGGCCGGCTACGGGAACGGTGTCAGCCGCACCCGGCCCGGGTCAAGAGCTTGTATCTACAAGTCACCCGTTGTTCATCCGGGGTGGTGGCCCATCTCGGCGGCCGTGCGCTGTACCTCGAACACGCGCCTGCCGTCACGGTTGATCCAGGTGGCAGTGAGCGTGGCCGGGCTCACGGTGGTGTCGGCCACCAGCTTCAGGAACACGTGTGGCTCGACGGCGCTGTGCACCAGGTGCGGGCTGGGCACGTTGAGGCTGGGGATGGTGCTGCCGTGCAGTGGACTGACGATGAACTGCCACAGGTCGTAGCCGACACGCGGGCCATAGTTCAGGGCGCGGGAGACGTGGATGTCGCCGCCGATCAGGAAGCAGCCGGGGATGCGCTCGGCGGCGATGAAGTCCAAGATCGCGTCCCGCTCGTGGGCGTAGGTGCCCCAGTCGTCGGACTCACCGTTCTGCTTGTCGTCCCAGATCATCCCGGTGGCCAGCGCCTTGAACGTGGCGGTGCTCTCCAGCAGCCGCTCGCGCAGCCAGTCCCACTGCACCCGGCCCAGGCAGGTCGGCTTGGCCGGGTCGGCCCAGCTGGGTTCGGTGCGGCTGAACCAGCGCGGGTCGAGCAGGAAGACCTCGATCGGGCCGCGGCGGAAAGAGGTGTAGACGCCCTGCCCATCCTCGCGTGCGGTCAGGCCCGTGCCGTCGGCGCCGTGGCCGAAGGTGGCGTTGGCGCGGTAGTCGACGAACGCGGTGCGGGTGTTCGTCTTGCCCTTGAAGTCGCCGTGCGTGTCGTTGCCGCCGAAGTCGTGGTCGTCCCACGTGCCCCAGACGGGCATCGAGCGGACCATCTCCGCGAGCTCGGGCTGCACCAGGAACTCGCGGTGCTTGCGGCGCGCCACGGCCAGGTCGGAGGAGTCCACGTAGGGGGTGTCGCCGAGCATGACGAAGCTGTCGCAGCCCTCGTCCATGATCTGTGTCCACACGCTGTTGGGTGTCGAGGGCGCGCACGAGCCCAGCCCCATCGTGACAACGGACGGCCGGCCCGGCGGGGGCGCGGTGGTGAACGACCCGGTCAGCGGGGTGAAGCCGAGCGCGGTGCGCGCCGGGGTGATCGAGTACTCGTAGGTGGCGCCGGGGCGCAGATCGGAAAGGTCGAACAAGAGGGTGTTGTCGTTGGCGGTGGACAGCTCGGCAGTGACCGTGCGCGCGGCTCCGTGCGTGGTGCGGAAGGTGCACAGCCAGCCGGCGAACTGGGTGGGATCCAGCCCGGGCCGCGCCCATATCCGTGCACTGGCGTGCTCGACATGGCCGACCAACGGGCCGGCCGCCCGCTCGGGCGGCATCGGGGTCGGCGTCACGGAGGGCGCGGCGCCGGTGCGTACCATCCGCACATACCGCGCCAGGGTGGCGAAGAACGCAGCACTGTCCTCCACGGCCGCGGCCGGCTGGACCGCGGCGCCGGTGCTGTCGAAGCACTTGTCGACGGTCAGGCTGGAGACGAGGAACCGGCCGACGCCGTGCCCTCCCTCCAGCAGGGCGGGCGGGAACCCGGTGGCGGCGCAGGCCATCAGCACCCGCATCGACCGCCATTGCCCGACCGTCTCCCAGCTGACCCGCGTAGCGGTGTTGCGTCCGGTGAACAGCAACCCGCCGCTGGTGCGCAGTCCGGCCACCAGCGGGTGGTCGGTGACGGTGGGGTGGATCGTGTCGTAGTCGGCGTCGGTGCGCACCGCGCCCAGGCTCGCCGGCAGGTAGGACACCGCCGCGCCGAACTGATCAGACTGCGCCAGGTCCAGCACCACCCGGCCCTCGGCGACGAACTGGCGCAGCGATTCGGCGTGGGCGGTGACGTAGTCGGTGTAGCGGGCGTCGTTGTTGGTGAAGCTGCCGAACGCGATCAGGTCCACCGGATCGCCCTGGTCAGTCGCGGCACGGGCAAGGTCCAGCGGGACAACCGTGACTCCGGCCCGGCGCAGCAGTTCGGCCAGGCCCGTGGCCTTGGTCCACGGGTCGGTGTACTCCAGCACGGCGGCACGCAGCGGAGTGTCGGCGGCGGCAGCAACCTGGGGCGCGGCAACCGCCAGCGCGGCAGCGGCGCCGCTGACCAGGAACAGTCGTCTGTCGAATCCGTCCTTGACCATGTTTCGTCCTCCTCGATTGGGGCGGTACGGGAGGAACGCTCGCAGCCGTCTGCACCCCAGATCAAGAGCTTGTATTTACAAGTCATTGTTTGTTCATGCTCTGGCTGCCATCAGCCGCCTCGTTGGCGCGGACCTGTAAAGTCAAGCGCATGGCAACACCCCTGCATCGGTCCATCGCGGCCGAACTGCGGCAGCGCATCCGCAGCGGAGCACTCCGCGTGGGCGAGGCGCTGCCCTCGGAAGCCCAGCTGTGCCAGGAGTTCTCCGCGTCGCGCGGCCCCGTCCGGCAAGCGCTCGCCGCGCTGCGGGACGAGGGCATGATCGGCGGCGGACAGGGCAAACGGCCGATGGTGCTCGACCTCGTGCCCGCCCAGCCGTTCGAGGCGTTCCTGTCGTTCACCCGGCGCGCCGAGATAACTGGATACGTACCTGGTCAGCGGCTCCAGGAGATCGCGCTACGCCGCCCAGAGCCCGAGATCGCCGCCGCCCTCCAGATCGACCCGGACGATGTCGCCGTCCAGTTGATCCGGCTGCGGCTGCTCGACGGCCGCCCGGCGATGCTGGAGCGCATGACCTATGTCGCCTCGGTCGGGCGTCCGCTGATCGACGCCAATCTTGACGCCGGGTCGATCTACGCGCTGCTCACCGAACAGGGTGTGGACCTGGATTCGGCCCGGCACACGTTCGATGCCGTCGCCGCCGACGCCACCGACTCCGCGCTGCTCGAGGTGCCCGAAGGGTTCCCGCTGCTACGCGAACGGCGGCTGACCACCGACTCCCAGGGCGTACCGATCGAATGGTCCGACGACCGCTACCGCTCCGACATCGCCACCGTGACAGTGACCAACACCCGCAGCTCCCGCACCGCCATGCTCTGAAAAGGCCCTCTCATGCATCGGGCCGTCGGCGGCATCCCGGCCCGCGGCCGTCCACCGGTACCGGCTGCGGACCTCAGTCAACACGCCTGCGGAGCCAGCTCGTTGGCCGCCGGAGGCGGCGGTGGCGGACAGCGGCCGCGAGCCGAGGCGATTTCCGGCCCACAACAGCGAGGAGTTTCTCCGGGATCCGCCACAACCCGCCTGGTCCTGCTCCCCGAAAGCCGTCGACCCGATACCGCAGCACCTTCGGGCTGCGCCCCAAGCCGACGCAAGCGGCACCGGCCCTAGGGAAGTTGAGGTATGACCGCCTGCCTGGGTGCGAGAGCCAGGCGCGCCGCCTCAACCGCCTCATCCAGCCGGTCCAACCCGTACGGTCCGGCGACCAGTTCGGCGAACGGGTGGGTGCGGTGGTGCGCGGCCAGGAAGTCCACCGCCGTCTGGAGGTCCGCGGCCCGGTAGTTGTGCACACCGACCACCGTGTGCAGTCCGCGCACCACCCACTCGGGGTCGAGCGCGACCGCCTCCCCCGGCGACACCGACCCGGCCAGCACCGCCGTGCCGCCTATCGCAAGCGCGGCCAGGCACGCGGTGACCGCGTCGGGCCGCCCGGACAGCTCCAGCGCCACATCGACCTCGCCCGGCACCTGTCCGGCATCGAGGGCCTCCGTGGCGCCGAACCGCACCGCCTGCGCTCGCCGCCCGGGTTCAGGGTCCACCGCCACCACGTGCGCTCCGGCCTGCGCGGCCATCGCCACCGCCGTCACGCCCAGCATGCCCGCGCCCGCCACCAGCACCCGACGCCCGCCCAGCGGCCCCGCCGCCGCGAGCGCTGCGGCCACCGTCGCCGTGGCGCAGGACGCCGGACTGGCCACGACATCCGGCACGCCGTCGGGCACCGCAACGATGGTCGTGCCGGGCAGCAGCACGCAGTGCGTGGCGAACCCACCCGTCAGCGGGGCGCTCTCATCCAGCGGTTCATGCCCGTACTTGCGCAGCCGCCGGCACTTCTGCGGCACCCCGCGCCGGCACCGGTCGCAGTCGCCGCACGACGCGGTGACCGACCACACCACCCGCATGCCGGCCACGACCGGCTCGCCATTGGCACAGCGCAGGTCGCCTTCTCCTATCGCCACAACAGTTCCGACCTGCTCGTGCCCCAGCACGGCCGGCACCGGGGACGGCCGCCGCCCGCCGACGGTGTGCAGATCACTGCCGCAGACGGTCGCAAGGTCGATCCGCACCAGGACCTCACCGGGGCCGGGCGCGCGCGGCGTCGTGGCCGACACGAGCGAGAACGGCCGCCCCACCCCCTCCCAGCGGGCATAGCGGACATCGACAGCGTCTTCCGGAATCGTCACAGACTTCACAACTGCCAACATGCCACGGAGCCCATCACGCAGGCAACAACTTATATTGACAAGTTCAACTCTGTGACGTGGAGCTTTGTGTGTTTTCTCACTGTTTGAACTCTATCGTAGATACATGTTTGCCTGGAGTACACCCGGTGAGGGCACACCGGTCATGCATCTCGCCGCCGGCGCCACCTCGCGTAACCGTGCGGCCATCCTCGGCCGCGTCGTAGCGGCGGCTGCCAGCAGGGGCCAGCACGCACGGGAACTCGGCGTCGCTGTGCGTGCCGAGAATTACGTCCGTGCAGGTCAAGCGGTGTGTTGGTACTCGTGGATCACTCCGCCGAGGCGGTCGTGTCGGCGTATGTCGAGGCGAGCGATCTGCTTGGGGTCGGTGATGGTTTCGGGGAGTGCGCGCAGCGGCGCGGCTGCCTGCAGGGAGCGGTGGGTGCGGTGCTCGTTGTAGAACTGCTCGTACTCGCTCAGGGCATGGCGCAGGTGGGGAGCGTTCCAGATGAGGGTACGGTCGAGGAGTTCGCGGCGGAGGCTGAGTACCCATCTCTCCATGATCGAGTTCATCCTTGGCATGCGGACGCCGGTGAACACGCTCTGGATGTGGGCGTCGGCGAGGATCTTGTCGATCAGGGCGGGGTACTTCGCGTCGCGGTCGCGGATCAGGTAGGCGGCGTGCGCGCCCACGTCCTCAAGGTCCATGACGAGGTTCTTGACCGCCTGGGTGACCCAGCCCGCGGTGGGGCGCGGTGGTGCCCAGGACGCGGATGCGGCGGGTTGCGTGCTCGATGACGGCCAGGATGTACTGCCGTTGCCCGGTCAGGGTGATGGTTTCGATGAAGTCCATGGCCGGCAGGGCGTCGGCCTGGGAGTGCAGGAAGCCGGCCCAGGTGGTGGCGGTCCGTTCCGGCGCCGGGTCGACGCCCTCGGCCTTGAGGATCTCCCAGACGGTGGACGGGGCGACCGTGATGCCGAGCACGGCCAGTTCCCCGTGGATACGGCGGTAGCCCCAGCCGCTGTTCTCGCGGGCCAGGCGCAGGACCAGCGCCCGGATCGAGCGGACGGTGCGCGGCCGTCCGGGCCGCTTGGGGCGGCGGATGCGGGCGTGCCGCCGCTTCACCAGGGTGTGGTGCCGCCGCAGCACCGTGTCCGGACGTGCCAGAAGCCGGAGACGACGCAGCACCTGGCGCGGCAGCGGTGCCAGGAGCGCGGCGAGGAAGGCCCGGTCCTCGGGGGCAAACCTCACCCTTTGGGGGCCGAGTTGCCGCTCAAGGACCGTGATCTGGTGGCGTAGGGCCAGGATCTCGACGTCCTTGGCGCGGTCGCTCATCGGGAGCAGCCAGAGCGCGGCGAAGGCATTCGACACGCTCAGATAAGCGAGACGCAGGAGCACGAGTGGTCATCATGCCGTGGCAACTGGCAACGGCCGCAAGCGGGATGACCTGCGCGGACGAGATTCTCGGCACGCACACTCCTCGTGAAGCGAACGGCTCCGACGGCCTTCAGACGGCTACCTCCACGGTGAGCAGGTCTCTGGCGAGCAGCCCTGCGCCCAGGCATCCGGCGGTGTCCCCGAGGGCCGCCGGAACGATCGCGGGGAGCTTGTGGAACGTGATGCGTTGCTCCACAGCCGCCCGTAGGGGTGTGAACAGGGTTTCTCCGGCCTCGGCGAGGCCGCCGCCGATGATCAGTGTGCGGGGATCCAGGAGTGTGAGCGCGGTGACCAGGCCGTCGGCGAGGGCGTCGACCGCCGCCTGCCACACCCCGGTCGCGGCCTCGTCGCCCGCCTCGACGGCGTTGGCGCAGTCGGCGGCGTCGGCGGCGGGGTCGCCGCTCGCGGCGGCCCAGGCGCGAGTGACCGCGGCGGCGGATGCCAGTGCCTCCAGACAGCCACGTCGGCCGCAGCCGCACGCGGGGCCGCCGGGGCGTACGACGATGTGGCCGATCTCTCCGGCGCAGCCATGGGCGCCGGACTCGATGCCGTCGTCGATGCCGATCGCACCGGCGATGCCGGTGCCGAGCGACACGAACAGGAACCGGCCGGTGCCGCGGCCCGCCCCGATGCGGCCCTCGGCGAGGCCGCCGGTGCGGACGTCGTGCCCGAGCGCGACGGGGATCCCGGCGAGCCTGCGGCTCAGCAGCTCCCGCATCGGGACGTCACGCCAGCCGAGGTTGGCCGCGTAGACGGCGACGCCCTGCTCTACGGCGACGATGCCGGGCACGGCGACGCCCGCGGCCTCCGCCGCCGTGCCGAAGTACTTCTCCCCGTAGGCACGCAGATCCTCCGCGAAGCCGAGGATCGACTCCACGACGGCATCGGGCCCGCGCTCGCGCCCGGTGGCCTGCCGCGCCTCGTACAACAGCGCCCCGTCCAGCCCTACCAGAGCCGCCTTCATTCCGGTACCGCCCACATCGAGGGCGATGACATGTCTCATGGGAACTCTCTCACGCGTGACATCACACAGGTTCAGCCCACTGGTACTTCCTCGGCGACAGCCGCCGGGCTGCGCCCCGGCCGCCGGACGACGACTGGCAGCGGGGCGCGGCTCGCTCAGGAGCTGTCAGGACTCGTCGCCGGCTGAGAGATCCAGGATCCGGATGTCGTCGTGGAAGATGATGCGCGTCGGAACGTCTCCCTTTTCGAGCGTCTCGCTGGGGCGGTAGAGGCCCCACTTGAGATAGCCGAAGTCCGTCGGATTCACGGGGTGGAACGTCTGCACGTTCTCGTACGTCTGCCGCAGTGTGTACTCCGATTCCCCGGGCATCCGGGCGGAGACCCTGTAGTAGCCGGTGCTGTCGTCCGTCCACTTCACGTCCACGCGGAAGCGCATCCACTCACCGAGGTACGGGCGGAAGTCGTCGACCACAGTGGACTGGAGGTTGAGGGTCGGCGACCGGAAGGCGATGCTGCTCCGCTTGGTCATGATGTAGAAGGACGGAAGGTTTCCGCCGGCGTGCTTCCCCTGGAAGATGATGTCGCCGGTTTCCGAGTCCCCCGGTTCGTAGGTCTCCCAGTCCTTCAGAAGGACGCTGAACTCGTACCGGTGCTCGTCACCAACATGGATCCTCCCCTCGGGGACATTGTTGGTGGCGCTCTCGCTGCGCGGGGCTCCGTCAGAGACGTAACCGGGATCGCCGAGTGTCACCTTGTGGGCGATGGCGTGGTCAGCCCCGGACTCGACGACGTACGACGCGTCCTCCGCCGTCGCATGCGTCGTGGTCAGGTCCGGAATGCCGGAATTCAGGCTGCCGTCCCGGTAGTCGATGTCCAGCAGGATCGAGGAGTTTCGGGACTGGCCCTTCGCAAATCGGCTTCTGCTGTCCTGCCCCGCCTCCGCGGTGGTCAGGCCGGCGACGGTCAGCGTCCCCGCGATCACCGCGGCGATGGCGGACCGTCTCATTGACTTCTTCATGGTCAGATCACCGGCCTGTCGTCGATGCGGACGAGGTTGTGGCCGCGCATCGTGTAGAGGCGGCCGTCTGCGTCGGCGTTCAGGTGCGCACCGCTGTACCAGGCGCCGTTGATCTGAGGCACCACGGTGCTGACGGCGAAGGTCTTGGGGTCGAAGCGGAAGAGGGTGGTGTCGGAGACGCCGTAGACGACGCCTCGGCTGGTGACCATGGCCGCGAAGCCGGGGCAGATGGCGCGGTGATCGGCGGTGTGGATCACCCGGCGGATCCGCAGGTCGACGACGAAGAAGCCGCCCTTCCTCGTGAGTCCGTACAGGTGACCGCCGTGGACCGCCAGCGCGGCCACGCCGGTGTCCAGGGGAAGATCGATGCGCCACAGCTCCCGCCCGGCGACCGGGTCGAAGGCGACGACCGTGCCACGCGGCCCCTGCGTGGTGGGGTTGTCGCCGCCGAGGTACGCGACGCCCTCCCGGGAGGCGACCGCACGCACCAGCTGGAGCTCGTCGACCGGATTGATGAAGGCGGACTTCTTGCCCGTCTTCGGCGAGTAGGTCCACAGGGAGCCGCCGCCCTCGGTGTCGGACTGCGCGCCGACGAGCAGGAGCCGGTTGACCGCGTCGTAGCAGACGTCGAGCGGACGGTTCTGTTCGCTCGGGAATTCCGCGAGCTGGTGGGGCTGCTCGTCGGCCGAGGGGTTGTACGTCCACATGCCCTGCGAGCTGTACTGGCCGGTGTAGAGCACCCCGTTCAGCACCTCGATGTCCTTCGCCTCGCCGGGCGCCCGGAGGTTGACCACCTTGCCGGTGCTCAGGTCGTGGCGTGCGATGACGTTGTTGCCGCCGACGTAGACGTACCGGTGGTCGGCGGCGATTCCCATGCTGGTCTGAGGACTGACGGGCGCGCCAGCCGGACCGAGTTCGGTGATGACCGACGTTGCGGCGGCTATGTCGATTTCGCCGACGAAGCCGTAGCCCGAGACGACGGTCAGTGCGCCGTCGGCGTAGTCCAGGCCCCATATCTCGCCGAGATCGGGCCCGTCGAACGCGAGCGGGGCGACAGCCTTGTTCGCCATCGAGTAGGAGTGCAGACCGGAATCGGTGGCGAAGTAGATCAGGTCGCCGTTCGCCGTCATGTTCTTGACCACCTTGCCGTCGCTGGGCGCCACGGTGTACGAGGCGAGGTCGGCCAGGTCCATCACCGCGAGCTTGGCGGGCTCGGTCGATCCCGAGGTGCTGACGACGAGGCGATCGCCGAAGACGGCGAGTTCGCGCAAGCTGGGGTCCTTCTCCATCTCCGTCGGCGTGACGTTGGTGAAGGTGCCCGCCGCCCGGTCGTACGCGTACAGCGATGCCTTGCTCGCCCCGTCTCCACCGGCCAGGATGCTGCCGGCTCCGAAGAAGACGGTCGTGTCCGTGGCGGCGACGGCCCTGGCCAGGGTGGCCTTCGGGTCGGGGATGCCGAGATTGGTCACCGCGCCGGTGCCCGGGTCGTACATCCACAGCGCGGGCGCCTTCCCCGGCACGCCGCCCACGGCGTACACGGTGCCGTCCGGGGCGACGGCGAGCTCGCGGATGTCGCGGTCCTCGGTCCGGCCGACGCCCACGGCGGGCTTGTCCGGAGTGGTCAGGTCCCAGCGGAAGAGGTTCGGCTTGCCCTCGTCGGCCTTGGTCAGGATGCCGGCGTACAGGTACCTGCCGGTGGGATCCGCGGCAAGGGCCTGAACCGAGTGTCCCGTGCCCAGGTCGGTCTGGGACACCACCTTGCGGGTCGGCAGGTGGAAGGCGATCAGCCGGGTCGGAGTGAGGTTGCGGGAGCCGATGTAGACGGTGTCGCCGACCCGGATCCCGCTCATGAGCGCGAACTGCTCGATGGCTGGGCCCAGGTCGGTGATGGTGGTGCCGGGCCGGGGCGTCTCGGCCTGCGCCGGTGCGGTGAGGAGCGGGGCCGCGGCTGCGGCGAGCCCGAGGGCGCCGCCGGCCTTGAGCAGCTGGCGCCTGCCCATCGATGGAGAGTGCTGCATGGGGGGACTCCTTGGGTCGTTGTGCGGGACACGGAGCGGGGAGGAGTAAGCGCCGTGGGCGGAGCGCACGGCAGGGGTCGACCGGGTGCCCGATCGGCGGAATCCGGGGCCGGACGCGTCAGGCCGACGTTGCGAGGGCGGCGTGATGGACGGCGTGTGCGAACGGTCTTCTGGAGCAGTAGCGCTCGACCTCGTCGAGGGCGCTGCTGGTGATCCGGTGGAGTTCTCCGCCCAGCGAGCCGGCGATGTGCGGGGTGAGAAGGACGTTCGGCAGGAAGTAGAGCGGTGACGTCGCGGGCAGCACCTCCGGTTCGGTGACGTCGATGACCGCGTGGATGCGTCCGGTCGCGGCTTCGGCGGTGAGGGCCTCGGTGTCGACGAGGGACCCCCGTGCCGTGTTGACGAGCGTGGCGCCGTCACGCATCAGTGACAGCCTGCGCGCGTCCAGCAGGTGGCGGGTCTCGGGCAGCGCCGGTGCGTGCAGCGAGACGACGTCCGAGCCGCCGACCAGCTCGTCGAGACCCACGTGCCGTGCGCCCAGCGCCGCGGCCTGCGCCGCGTCGATGTAGGGGTCGGCCAGCAGCAGGTCGAGATCGTAGGGCCGCAGAAGTTCGAGTACCTTGCGGCCGACGAGGGAGGCTCCGACCAGGCCCACGGTTCGCCGGTAGTTGCCGAACCCGGGGAAGTGCCGGGACCAGTCGAGAGGGGAACGGTGCTCGCGGTACAGGCCGCCGATGTCCAGGACCCGCTTGTTGGCGAAGAGGATCGCGGCGACGGTGTACTCGGCGACGGGGACGGCGTTGGCCGCGGCGGCGGAGGACACCATCAGGCCGCGGTCCCAGCACGCCTGTGTCACATGGTGCTTGACACTGCCCGCGGCGTGCACGATCGCCTTCAGGGCTGGTGCGCGCGCCAGCACGTCCTCGTCGATGACGGGACAGCCCCACGAGGTGATCAGGACTTCCACGTCCTCCAGGGCCGGCTCGTGGGCGAAGTCCTCCGCCACGTGGTCCGGGTCGATGTCTACGTACGCCGTCAGACACTGGATCTCTGCGGGTGGGAACAGCGCGTCCCGGTGCCGTCGGCCCATCGCGAACAGGGCACGGGGACGGTTGGTCGGGGTGGGGCGCATGGGAGAATTCCTCACGGTGACTGCCTACTTGACGGCGCCGGCGGTCATGCCGGACTTCCAGAACCGCTGCAGCATCAGGAAAACAGCGATCAGCGGGGCCACGGCCACCAGCGAGCCGACGACGGCCAGCAGGTAGTCCTCGGGGTGACCTTGGGAGAGCGCGGACGAGTACCACACGTACAGCCCGAGGTTGACCGGATAGAGGTCCTGGTCCGACAGCATCACCAGGGGCAGGAAGAAGCTGTTCCAGATCTGCGTGAACTGGAAGAGGAAGATGGTCACGAAACCGGGCGCGAGCATCGGGAACGCGACGCGGCAGAAGGCCCGGAACTCGCCGGCCCCGTCCATCCGGGCCGCTTCCAGGACCTCGTCCGGCACATAGGAAGCACTGAAGACACGCGCCAGGTACACGCCGAACGGGAAGACCAGTCCGGGGACGAACACGCCCCAGAACGTGTTCACCAGGCCAGCTTTCGCAGCGAGCAGATACAGCGGGATCGCCATCGCCGTGCCGGGCACCATCACGCCCAGCAGCACGAGCGAGAACAGCCGCTCCTTGCCCGGAAACGCGAGCTTGTCGAACGCGTAGCCGGCCGCGACGCTGAACACCGCCGCCAGGAGCGCCCCGACACCCGCGTACAGCACCGTGTTCATCACCCAGCGCAGGTAGACGCCGCCGTCGGCCGTGAACAGGTGCCCAAGGTTGTCGACGAGGTGGATCTCCTCGCCGAGCGCGAAGCCGTTCGTGCCGAACAGGTCCTCGCGGCTCTTGGTGGAGGACAACAGCAGCCAGGTCAGCGGTAGCAGGGTATAGAGAGTGGCGAGCGCCAGCAGTGCGGTGACCCCGGCCTTGGACAGCAGAACCGACGGCGGCTTCGCGACGCGCCGTTGTTGGCGGGGGCGCGGGGCAGGACTGGTCACAGGCGTCGCCTCGGGCGCGGAAGCAGCGGGGGAAAGTGTGGAGAAGGTGGTCACGGCTTGCTCCCGCGGCGTGAGAACCGGGTGACGGCAAACGACAGCACGGCGGCGAACAGGGCGATCAGCAGCGAAGCGGCTGCTGCCAGGCCGAAGTCGTTGTTCTGGAAGGCGGCCGTCTGGACGTACATGTTGGGGGTCCAGCTGCTGCCGATCGCACTGGACGCGTTGTAGATGACCTTCGGCTCGGTGAAGAGCTGGATCGATCCGATGACGGTGAACAGGACGGCGAGCGCCACCGCGGGGCGGATCATCGGAACCTTGATGGACAGCGCCGTCCGCACGGCGCCGGCGCCGTCGACCTTCGCCGCGTCCAGGGCCTCGCGGGGCACGGCCTGCAGGGCGGCGTAGAAGATGACCATGTTGTAGCCCATCCATTCCCACACGGCGATGTTGGCCGCGGAGAACACGGCGTTGTCGACCGACAGGAAGTTGACGCTGATGCCGCCGGACCGCAGTAGGTCGATCACGGGGCTCAGGCCGGGGGTGTAGAGGTACACCCAGATCAGCGCGGCGATCAGCCCCGGCACGGCGTGCGGCAGGAACAGCGCCAGCTGGAAGAAGGAACGCGCCTTGGCCAGACCCGAGTCGAGGAGCAGGGCGAGGACCAGCGCACCGCCGATCATCACAGGGATGTAGATCGCGCAGTACGCGGCGATGACGAGGAACCCGTCGCGGAACGCCTCGTCGGACAGCGCGCGGGCGTAGTTGCTCAGCCCTGCGAAGATGTTTTCGGTGCCGCCGAACCCGAGGCCGGAGGTGCGGGTGGTGAAAAGGCTCAGCCATGCCGCGTAGAGCAGTGGGGCGAGGGTGACGGCCGCGAACAGGCCGAAGAACGGTGACAGGAGCAGCGCGGCTGTCCGGCGCTGTCCTCGGGCGGATGGGCTTGCCATACCGGCCTTCCTTGGGAGGGACGTGGGTCGGGCAGGAGCGGAAGGGGTCCGGATACCAGCCCCGCCGTGCTCGGGCGGGGCCGGTTCCGCAGAGCGCCGACTCCTACGGCGCGGAGATCTGCAGACCGCGCTGCTTCATCTGTGCGACGGTGGCCTGCTGGGCGGTGGAGAGGACACCGGACAGGGTCACCGAACCGTCGGCGACCTTCGGAAGCTGGTCCACGATGGCCGTGTTGGTCGTGCCCATGACCGGGCCCCACTGCCATCCCTGCCGAATCGCGTCGTAGGACGCCGCACCGACCGCGTACACGTCCTGCCCACCGAAGTAGTCCGTCGGGAAGGCCGCCTTCGTGACGGGCACCAGCTGCGGATCGGCGGGGAACAGGCTGCTGGTGCCGGAGGACACCCACGCCTTCATGCCCTCGGGATCGGTGGTGATCCACTTGATGAACTCGGCGGCGGCCCCGCTGTTGTCGGCCCCCTTCGGGATCACGAAGGACGAGCCTCCGTACATGGCCGAGGCCGGCTTGCCGTCCCACGTGGGCACGGGGGCCACGGCCCACTTGCCCTTCTGGTCGGGGACGGTCGCCTGCTGCGCCCCGGCGCACCAGCTGGCACAGACGTAGGCCACGGTCTGGCCCTTCTGCACGCTCGTCCAGAACGGGTCCAGCGAGCCCAGCGAACGGACGAGGTCCTTGCGGGCGAGCTCGCCCCAGAACTCGGCGACCTTCTTGGACGGGCCGTCGTCGACGGTGACCTTCCAGGCGTCCTTCTCGGTCGAGAACCACTGTCCGCCGGCCTGCCAGGCGAGCGCGCTCAGGAGCCCGGGATTGTCGGTGTACAGGACGCCGCCGCGGGCGGCGGGGTCGGCCTTCTTCACCCGCTCGGTCATGTTCCGGTACGCGTCCCACGTCGTGGGCACATCGATCTTGTGCTGGGTGAAGAAGTCCTTCCGGTACATCAGCGTCAGGGGTGCCGCGTCACGGGGGACGGCCCAGGTCTTGCCGCCGAGGTCGACGAGTTGCCGTGCCGCCTCGGGGAACCGGTCCTTCACCAGCGGGCCGAGGGAGCCGCTCAGATCCTCGATCTTGCCCTGGGCAGCGAACTCCGGCAGTTGGGGGTATTCGACGACCGCGACATCGGGCGCGGTGCCGGCCTTCACGGCGTTGGTGAGCTTGGAGTAGTACTCCTGGCCCGACGGGACCGTCTCGAAGGTCACCTCGATGCCCGGGTGGCTGCGGTTGAAGGCCGCAGCCACCTGGTCGGAGCCCTTGACGAAGGACCAGAAGGTGACCTTTCCGGTCTTCTCCGCGGTCGCGGAGGCACCCTGATCCGTCCCACCGCATGCGGTGGCGAGCAGGGCGAGGGCTGTGACGGAGCCGGCCAGGGCGGCCGTGGTTCTGCGAAGCATGATGTGCACCGATCGTTCGCTGGGGCGTCGAACGAAATCATTCGTCAGCAAACCTGCTTCGTCAATGCCTTGTGTTTCATTTGATGAGAAACGAAAGCAAATGATGTCGCGGTGTCAGCGTCCCGATCGAGCCCTACGAAGGCACGCTGAGTGCCGCGGAGGACCCGCTGGAGGCCCGTACCCGCAGCTCAGGGCGGAGCAGCAGCTCGGCAAGGGGTGCGGCAGGATCGGCGAGCCGGCGCCTCATCAGGTCGACCGCCCACGCCCCCACGGCCCTCTTGGGCGGCGCCACAGCCGTGAGCGGCACATCACTCAGTTCGGCGACCTCGTCGTCGTACGTCACGATGGCCAGATCCTCCGGAACACGCAGGCCGCGCGCCTGAAGGAGGCCGACCAGGGTGACGGCATCGAGATCGTTGTGGACCAGGGCGGCCCCGACGTCACCCGCCTCGACCGCCCGCGCAAGCTCCTCGAACCACTCAGTGGACGCTGGTCCGTCGGTCGGGCCGATGCGGTATTCCGGGCCCGCCGTCAGCCCCAGGGCCTGGCAGGCCGTCGCATAACCCTCGCGGATCAAAGGCGTGTTGGGGCTCTCTGCCCTGGCGACCAGGGCGATCCGCTCGTGTCCCAACTCGGCAAGGTGCCGGACCGCCAAGCCCGCACCAAGGGCATGGTCGGACGCGACCTGCTCCAGCCGCCCGGCCTGCCCGCCGGCTCGGCGGTCCACGAGAACGACCGGAATGTCGAGGCCGGCCAGCCACTGCTCGGTCCGTTCCACGGGTTCGAGTCCGGCGCGCGGCATCAACAGCAGACCATCGGCGCCCGCCGCGACGAGCCGCCGTACCTGCTCCTGGTTGTCCGCCAGCGTCTCTCCGGAAACCGCGAGCACTATGCGCACTCCGTGCGTGCGCGCCGCATCCTGCACACCGCGGATGATCTCGGGGTAGTAGTAGTCCCCCGGCGGAACGACCAGCCCGAAGACATGCCCCTGCCGCACTGTGGGCCGGGGCGCGGCGGGGCCGGCGGTGCTGGCCCCCTGCGCTGCAGCCAGCGACATGGCGCCGCCGTGCACACGGACGACCAGCCCCCGGCCCGCCAGATCCCGCACGTCCTGGCGCAAGGTGACGGCGGAGACCTCCATCTCCTCCGCCACCTCCTTCACCTTGATCGCTCCCCGGCGCTCCACCATGCGCAGGAGCGCCTCACGCCGCTCTTCAGCCAGCACTCACGTGCCCCCTCTCATCGCGAGCGAAGCCATGTGCTTTCACTCGACAAGTGAAAGGTATCAACGAAGCCAAGGCACGTGCCGGTCCTGACGTCGACGGCCCGCCGAATCCGCCAGAGGGCGAGGCGGCATCCAACGCGCGCTCACCGTCAGGGGATCCGGCGCCTGCTGCCACACTTCCGACAACCGGAGCCCCCTAGGGCCCCGGGCCCACCCCGGCGCCCGTGGACGGTCTGGCTGACGGGAGGGCCTTGCGGCGCGGGAATTTCGGCAGCTATCGTCGACGGAAAGCGCTTACTAAAGGGAGCTTGTCGCGTGTCGACCTCGGACGTTCTCGTCTACACCCGTACCGCCGGCTACCGCCACGACTCCATCCCGGCGGGTTCCGACGCGCTCGTCGGGATGGCCAGGGAGGGCGGCTTCGGGGCCGAGGCGACGGACGATACGGCCGTGTTCACGCCAGAGCGGCTCGAGCGATGCGCAGCCGTGGTGCTGCTGTCCACCACCGGGCCGGTCCTCACCGGCCCGGGCCGCGCCACCCTGGAGGCGTACGTGCGGGCCGGCGGCGGGCTCCTCGCCGTGCACGCGGCGGCCAACGCCGAGCCCGGCTGGCCCTTCTACGGCGACCTCCTCGGCACCCGCTTCGCCGGCCACCCGCCGCTCCAGCCCGGCCTGGTCCACGTGGAGGACCCCGCCCACCCGGCGACCGCCCACCTGTCGGCGGAGTGGGCCTGGACCGACGAGTGGTACGACTTCACCTCGCACCCGCGCGACGCGGACGTCCGCGTCCTGCTGCGCGCCGACGAGTCCACGTAGTACTCGTCGACCAGGGCTGTCCTGATGTAGCCGGGGCTGACGGCGTTGACCCGCACGCCGTGCTGGGCAACATCCAGGGCCATTGAGCGAGTGAGACCGACGAGGCCGGCCTTGGCCGCAGCGTAGGGATACATCCCCGCGCAGGTGAGCTTCGCGTGCAGCGAGGCGATGTTGACGATCGATCCGCGCCCCTGCGTGATCATCGAGGGCAGGGCATGCTTCGCGCAGAGGAACGCCGCCTTGAGGTCGACGTCCAAGACCTTGTCCCACTCTTCCTCGGTCATCGCGACCGGGTCGGCATAGACGTTGCGGCCCGCGTTGTTGACCAGAACGTCGATCCGCCTGTGCACGGCGAGCACGTCGGCCACGGTCGCCTCGACGGCGCCGCTGTCGGTGACGTCCACCCGATGGAAGGTCACCCTCGCGGTGCCCTCCTCGAGACCGCCGGAGAGCGCGGTGCCTGCGCACTCGTCCAGGTCGAAGAAGGCGACCGCCGCACCCTCGCGTGCCGCGGTCTCCACGATCGCCCGGCCGATCCCGCGGGCGCCGCCCGTCACCAGGACCACCCGATCCGTCAACCGGCCCATGCCTGCTCCTCCACTGTCGAGCCCATCTCGAAGCCGCGGCCTCGGCCGTACGGCGTTGCGGACACAACTCGCCCCACCCGAGGGGAACTTGACAGCCTAGCTGCTATATCGACAGGCTGCTGATCGTGCCACTCCGCGCCCGCCTCCCGGCCGGCGCCCGAAGACCGAAGGTGCGAACAGGTGACCTCACGCTATGTCCTGCGCTTGCAGGTGGATCCCGCCGACGACCCGACCCTGGTGGGCGACCGGCTGCTGGCCATGGCGCGCGCTGCGCGCGCCGAGGAGATCTGCGTCTTCCTCTTCGGCATGGAGTACAACGACGGTCACGACAGCCTCGACCGGATCGACCACTGGCTGACCGCCACGCGTCCCTGGCGCACCCGGCTCCGCGCCGAGGGCATCGCGGTGAGCCTCAACCCCGGCCACACCGTCGGCCACAGCGACTGGGCCCGATCACTGAAGCCGGACCAGCCGTGGCAGCCGATGACCGACCAGTACGGGACGACCGCCGCCGCCCAGGTGTGCCCCCTGGCCCCGAAGTGGCGCGCGTACTACGCCGAGACGCTGCGCCGCTACGCGGCCGAGGACGTCGACGCGGTGTGGATCGAGGACGACATCCGGCTGCACAACCACCGGCCTCTGGACTGGGGCGGCTGCTTCTGCGAGCTGCACCTGTCCGAGTTCGCGCGCCGCACCGGCATCACCACCACGCGGGAGGAGCTGGTCGCGGCCTGTACCGCACCGGGCGAACCGCACCCCTGGCGTGGTCGGTGGCTGGACTTCTGGGACGCCACGCAGCGCGAGCTGCTCGAGTCCTGGCGCGGCATCCTCGGCGACCGGCTCGGTCTGATGTCCTCGCGCACCGATCAGCACGCCGCCGAGGGGCGCGACTGGTCGGCGTGGCTGGAGCTGCCCGGGCTGCACCGCCCGCACTTCTGGCCCTACTCCGACACGAACGGCGCCGAACTGCCGTACGCCTCGCTGCAGCTCGACATGCAGCGCTCGGTGCAGCCGGAAACGGTCCGTAGTCTGCCGGAGATCGAGTGCTGGCCGTACGGGCAGTGGAACAAGTCCTTCCGGCAGACCGCCGCGCAGATGTCGCTGGCCCATGTGCTCGGCTGCGACGGGCTGGCCATCAGCCTGTACGACTTCCTCGGCAACCACCCGGACGACGAACCGCGCCGAGCGACCTTCCTCGCCGAGTGGCGCGACACGTTCGACTGGCTCTCCGCGACGTTCCCCAAGTCCTTGCGGACTGTCGGTGTCGGCCTGCCCTGGTCACAGGCGACCGGCCGCCGGGTCCACACCAAGAAGGCGGGCTGGCAGTCGCTCGTCGTGGAGCACGGAGGATGGGCCGGTCTGCTCGGCGCCGCCGGCCACGCGGTGACCGGTCGCGGCGGCGCGAGGGTCAACGCCCTCTCCGGGGCCTCCGCCTGGGCCTTCGACGACGCCGAACTGCGCGACTGGCTGAGCAGCGGACTCCTGCTGGATTCCGTGGCCGCGCGCATCCTCTTCGAGCGGGGTTACGGCTCCCTGATTGGTGTGGCCTCTGCCCGCTCCGCGCCCGAGGGGTACGTCCGCGAGGTGTGCACGGACCCGGAGTTCGCGCTGCGGCCGGGCTGCGTGATCTCCCTCGACGTGGAGAGCTACGACCGGGCGGACCTGATGCACGGGGAACCCCTTCCGCGGGCACGCGTGGCGAGCGTCGCACACGATCAACTCGGGTGCGAGATAGGCCCAGGCCTGGTCCTCCATGACAACGATCTGGGCGGCCGCGTCGCGGTCGTTCCGTGGCCCGCACACACAGCGGACCGCGTACTGATGAACCCGCAACGCGCCGTCCAGCTCGGTGCCATCCTCGACTGGATCTCCGACGCGTCCCATGCACGCGCCACGGGCCACCCCTGGCTGGTGACTCAGGCACTGACGGACGGTCGCGCCTGGCGCGTGGTCGTCTGGAACGCGTCCCCGGACGAGGCCGACGACGTCCGGGTCCGGCTCCCCGCGGGCATGCCGGAGCCGGCCGCGGCCGTCCAGGTCACCGCGCGCGGCGCTCGCAGGACCGTGGGATGGAAGGACGGCCGGGTCATGCTCGAACAGCCCCTGGGCCAGTGGGAGTACGTGGTGCTGAGCACCCAGGAGTAACCGAACTGTCGTACGGTGACATCGGATGACTTGATACGGAGTCACCACTTCAGTCCCGCCTATTGCCGTAATGATCCCATCACTCCTAGGTTCGATCCCATCAGTCATCGGATCTTTAGGGGATGGATTCATGTCACGGAGATACACACGCAGAGCGATCCTGGGCGAACGCCGGCACCAGCGGCGTCTTCGTCGGCTGATTTCCGTTCCACGAGCACAAGAGAATCGAGACTTCATGAGACGCCCTCTGACGCATGGCCTGGCCTTCCTGTGTTCCATCGTGCTGGTGGCGGGGGCGTCGTCGGCCGCCGCCGCGGCGGACGGCGAGGGCCGCAGGGCTCATCACGTCGACTGCCGGGCGACCGGCGGACGTGCGAACGGGTCACCTACCCATCCGTGGCGCACTCTGGACCAGGTAAACTCCCTCGCCCTTGACGCCGGTGACCGACTCCTGTTCGCGCGCGGCTCACGCTGTACGGGCACGCTGACTCCGAAGGGCGCCGGGCGTCCCGGCCACCCGCTGGTCATCGGCGCGTACGGCGAGGGGGCCAAGCCGGTGATCGACGGTGCCGGCGCCCCGGACGCCGTCCTGCTCCACAACACCGAGTGGGTGGAGGTCTCCGGTCTGGAGATCACCAACGCGGGGAACCCCGGCCGCAACAAACGCGGTGTCCACGTGCTGCTCGACGACTACGGCACGGGCACCCACTACCGGCTGACGGATCTCGACATCCACGACGTGCTCGGCGACGACACGAAGCACATTGGCGGCTCCGCGGGCATCCTCTTCTCCGTCACCGGCTCCACGGTGGAGACGCGGTTCGACGACGTTCGCGTCGAGGGCAACACCCTGCGGACGGTGGACCGGGAAGGCATCTACTTCGCGTCCAGCTGGAACAACCGGCCCGTGATCACCGACTACGACCCCGCCGGTCCCCGGTGGCTGCCCGCCACCCGCGTCGTCGTACGGGGCAACACCCTGGAGGACCTGGGCGGCGACGGCATCGTCATGACCGCCACAGACGGCGCCCTGGTGGAGCGGAACGTGGTCCGCGGCTTCCAGCGCCGCTCCGCCGGTTACAACGCCGGGATCTGGCCGTGGAACGCCGACCGCACCGTCTTCCAGTACAACGATGTGTCCGGCGGCGAGACGACGCGTGACGGCATGGCGTACGACGTGGACGAGGGCTCCTTCGGCACGGTGTTCCAGTACAACTACAGCCACAACAACGCCGGCGGCTTCTTCCTGGTCTGCACCGCGGGCGGCACCCTGGGCGACGCGGTGATCCGCTACAACATCAGCCAGAACGACCGTTTCCGGGGCATCGAAACGTGTTCCGGATCCTTCGACGACGTGCGCTTCCTCAACAACACGATCTATGTCGCCCCCGGGGTCTCCCAGACCGTCGTGAACGAGAACACCGCCCAGCGGCACGAGATCGCGTTCCACAACAACCTGGTCGTGAAGGAAGGCGCGGGCAAGGCGACGTTCGCGTTGCGCTCCGGCGCGGTGACAGTGTCCGACAACGTGCTCCACAACGTCGCGGGCGCGCCCGCGAATCCGGATGGCAGCACGGCCGATCCGCTGCTGACGGGCCGTGGCACGGCGACCGGGCTCGGGGACGCGGGCGCAGCGTACGCCCTGCACGCGGACTCCCCCGCGCTGGGTGCCGGTGCGGCACTCCCCGACATCGGCGACCGCGACTTCTCCGGCAACCCGGTCCCTCCGGGCACGGCCCCCAGCATCGGTGCCTACAACGGCCCGGGGGTCGGAGGCCCGCGCCCCACTCCGGTCGAGGCTCCCCCGGTCACCCCCCTGCTCTCCAACGGCGGCTTCGACAACGGGCTGACGGGCTGGGCGACGCGTAACGCGGCGTCCGTGGCCGACGCCCACGAAGGAACGAAGGCGGCCAGGCTCACCGCGCCTGCCGGCGGCTTCGCCACGGTGGAACAGTCCGTGACGGGCCTGCGCCCCGCCACCCGGTACGTGCTCTCGGCCTGGATCAGGAGCGACGGCGGGTCCACAGCCCTCGGCGCCAAGGGCTTCGGAGGAGCCGCCACGGCCGCCTCGGTCTCGGACAGTGAGTGGACGCTCGCCTCGGAAGAGTTCACCACCGGCGCCACCAGCAGTACGGCGACGGTCTTCTGCTACCGGGAGCAGCCGGGCACGGCGGTCTGCGACGACATGACCCTGCGCGCGCTCTGACGGAGCTCGGCTGGAGATGAGAAGGAAGGGGCTCCGTCCACGATGGGCGAATTCGAGGGGTCGTTGCAACACGTGGTCGGTTGATCAGGCCGCGAGCAGTTTAGACAGGCGCTCGGCTGGGGTTTCCCAGCCGAGCGTTTTGCGTGGGCGGCTGTTGAGTTCGGCGGCGACGGCGTCGAGGTGCTCGCGGCTGTGGGTAGCGAGGTTGGTGCCCTTGGGGAAGTACTGGCGGAGCAGGCCGTTGGTGTTTTCGTTCGAGCCGCGCTGCCAGGGACTGCCAGGGTCGCAGAAGTAGACCGGGATGTCGGTGGCGATGCTGAAGGCGTGGTGGGCGGCCATCTCGGAGCCCTGGTCCCAGGTGAGGGACCGCACCAAGTGCGGTATTGGGTGCTGCGTTCGACGAGGGTGCCGATCGCCGATCCGCTGTTCTTGCCGATGATGAGTCGGGTAGCGGGGACGCATTACTGCGTCCCCGCCCCCTCAGAGGGCGTTAAGTCCGTTTCTGATAGCGGCCACGTCCGGGTTGGGTGAGGAGTCCCTGGCGAACGAGTCGTCCCAGGCGGGAGCGGGTGACGTTGATCGAGGGCTCGTCGGTGGGAAGGCCGAGGTGTTCGTGCAGATCGCGGACGCGGAACACCTTCCCGGGGTGCTCGTTGAACGTGGTCACGATGCGCTAGTAGATGGTGGCCGTCTCCGCGGTGGCCGGTTCATGGTCGGGCGGGGTGAGGCCGTCGATGACCTTGCGGGTGGCGGTGAGCTCGGCCAGGCGGGCTTCGGTCTCGGCGAGGGCGGTGGTGAGCCGCTCGATCTGCTTGCGAAGGCTGTCGGCTCGTGCGGCGGTCTCATCGTGTTCGGTCTGCAGCAGCCGCAGGAGTTCGCAGACGTTCACGCGGCCAGCTCCACGTCGTCCCGCCAGGTGGGGGTGGGGGTGGTGAGGCGGCAGAGCATGCCGGCGGTGGAGGCCCAGTAGACGCGGGAGGCCTCGTTGTCGGGCCGGTGGTCGTAGTCGCGGGCGAGGCGCCGGTGCAGCATGAGGGTGCCGTTGACCTGCTCGACCACCCACCGCTTCGGTTGCGGGACGAAGCCCTTGCCTTCGTCGTCGGGGTTGCGGCGGACCACCTCGACGGTGATGTCCTTCACCGCCCCGTGGATGACCACGGGGCGGTGAAGCCCTGGTCGACCAGGACCTTTTCCAGGCGCATCCCGCACCGCTCGGCCGCCTGGTCCAGCAGGACGATGCCGGCTTCGTTGTCGTGCGCGCTCGCGGCCAGGACCACCACGCCGATGATCAGGCCCAGCACGTCGACGGCGAGTCCCCGCTTCCTGCCGGGCGTCTTCTTGTTGACGAGATCGCCCGCACCTTCGCCTTCGCCGTCGGACCCGTGCTGCTCGCCGTCGACCCCGACGCCCTGGTCATCGGCGGCGGTGTCTCCCGCACCGGATGCGTCCTGCTCGACGCGGTCGGGCGCCACCTCCGGCCCATGCTCCTCGTCGAACCCGCCGTCGAACTCTCCACCCTGGCCGGCGACGCCGTGCTCACCGGCGCCGTCCGGCTGGCCGCCGACCAGGTCTGGGAGCGGGAACTCGGCGGCGACGTCGGTGACCACCTGCGCAGGAAGAACGGGAGCGGGACGTGAAGGAGCGGGCATGAGCGAGCGGGCGCGGGGGCTCAGGTGTCCTGCGCCCGGTCGTCGGCGGTGAACTGCCTGGCGTGCTGCGGGTGTTGACGGCGCTGTCCGGGCCCGGTCAGCGGGGCCGCCGCCCGGGGTGCGTAGGCGGCGGCGGGCGGAGCGGCGGCGTCCACCGGTACGGACAGGACGGCCCCGGACGGTCCGTGGTCGCCGGTGGGGCTCAGGCCGGACCACGCGGTGGTGATCAGCAGCAGCCCGCCCGCCGGAAGCAGACACACCGAGGTGGGTTGCGGCACGGGCAGACCGATGACAGTGACGAGGCTGGCGTCCGGGGCGTACCGATGAACGGCGGCACCGCCCCAGACCGCGACCCACAGGTGGCCTTCGGTGTCGACGGTCATTCCGTCGGGGCTGTGCCCCTCGGGCAGCCGGGCGAACTCCTCGGTGCCGACGATGTTCCCGGCACGGTCGAGCGCGCAGCGGAGGATGACCCCGGCGGCGCTTTCGGCGACGTAGAGGGTGCTGCCGTCCTCGGTGAACGCCGGGCCGTTGACGACGGTGAGGCCGTCGAGGACGCGGTGGACGCTGCCGTCGGTGTCGGTGCGGTAGAGGGAGCCCGCGCCGGGAGTGCAGTCGTAGGCGAGGCTGCCCGCCCAGAATCTGCCGTGCCGGTCACAGACACCGTCGTTCATCCGGGTGGGCACCGCCGCGCCGTCCTCGGGGCGGGCCAGCCAGTCTGCGCTGCCGTCGGGTGCGAGCAGGGCAATTCCCGTACCCGCGGCGGCGATCCAGTGTCCCGGGCGTCCCGCGACGGGGGCGACGGCGCCGAGCGGCACATCGAGCCGCAGCAGCTCCCGGGCCGGATGCAGTCCCGGCCCTGCGTCGGGGCCGCGGGTTTCCAGGAGGCGTCCGGCCAGGATGTCGACGTAGACCAGCCGCCCGTCGGTCCATCGGGCGCCCTCGCCGAGTTCGTGCTCGCCCTCGACCCAGATTCCGGTCCGGTTCCGCACAGTGGTTTCCTCCCGGTCAGCGCAGGGTCGTGCCCGCGGGGGCGTCGAGCAGGGCGAGTTCGGCGCGGGTCGGCAGGCCCTCCCAGTCACCGCGGGTGGCGACCCCGAACGCGCCCAGGGCCACCGCCCGCCGGATCCCTTCGGCAGCGGGTAGACCGTCGAGGCGGGCGGAGAGGTAACCGGCCACGAAGGCATCGCCCGCGCCGATGACGTCCTTTACAGGGACCTTGCGGGCGGCAGCGTCGAAGGTGCCCGAGGCGTCGGTGACGCTCGCGCCCTCGCCGCCCCGGGTGAGCACCACTTCGCTCAGGCCCTCGGCGAGCAGGGCCGCGACGGCGTCGGTCTCGCCGAGCGCGGGATCGGGGGCGACGAGGTGCAGTTCGTCGTCGCTGGCCACGAGGATGTCCGCGGCGCGGGCCAGCGGCCGGAGTGCGGCGCGGGCCTGGTCCGGGGACCACAGCCGGGCGCGGTAGTTGACGTCCAGACAGACCGTGACGCCCAGTTCGCGGGCGCGGTCGGCGGCGGCCTGGACAGTGCGGGCCGCGGACGGGCCGAGGGCGGGGGTGATGCCGGTCAGGTGCAGGATGCAGGTGCCGGGGCCGAGTGCGCGGAGCACGTCCTGGGGGCCGACCGCCGAACCTGCCGAACCCGCACGGTAGTAGCGGACCTTGGCGAGATCGCCCGCGCCGTCCTCCCGGATCAGGAGACCGGTGGGCCGCCCCTCGGAGTCGGTGCGGACGTGCCCGGTGTCCACTCCCTCGGCGCGCAGGGTACGCAGGACGAGGGCGCCGAATTCGTCGTCGCCGACACAGCCCGCCCAGGCGACCCGGTGGCCGAGCCGGGCGAGGCCGATGGCCACATTGGACTCGGCTCCGGCGACCGAGGTCTCCATCAGCGGGGCGAGCCGGATCGGGCCGGTGGCCCGCAGCGTGGCCATCGTCTCCCCGACGGTGACGACCTCGGGAGCGGTCGCGGCCGTCATGCCGCCGCCTCGGTCAGTGCCTCGCGCCAGCGGGCGGCCCGCGCGCGCAGCGCCGTCAGGTCGCCGCCGTCCGCGGCGTCCCCGACCAGCGGCGAGCCGACGCCCACGGCCACGGCACCGGCGGCGAGGTGGGCCGCCGCGACGGTGGCGTCGATGCCGCCGACCGGCACGAAGGGGACGTCGGGGAATGGGGCGCGCAGTGCGGCCAGGTACTCCGGACCGCCGACGGAGGCGGGGAACAGCTTCACCGCGAGCGCGCCGCTGCGGTCGGCCGCCATGATCTCGCTCGGTGTCAACGCCCCCATCAGCACCGGAAGTTCATCCGGTCCGCAGCGCAGGTCCGGTACGAATCCGGGGGTGACGAGGAATCCGGCCCCGGCATCGGCGGCGCGGGCGGCGTCCTCGGCGCTGAGGACGGTGCCGGCCCCGAGCAGGGCGTCGGCGCCGAGTTCACGGCGCGCCTGCTCCAGCACCGACAGGGCGCCGGACGTGGTCAGCGAGACCTCGATGCCGGTGATGCCCTCCTCGCAGAGGGTGAGCACGCAGCGCAGTGCGGCGCTGGGATTGGAGCCGCGCACAATGGCCATGGTACGGAAGGGCAGTTCGGTCAGGCGCATGGTGAACTTCCGGGAGAGGGGATGGTGTTGCCGGGGCGGCTGCGGGTGGCACCGCGGGCCGCGGGCCACGGCGGGCCGGTCGCGCGAAGGGCCGTACGACACGAAGGGCCGTACGTAAGGTCGTCCGCAGGGTCAGCGGGGCGACCGACAGGAGGCGCCGCTGCGGTGCGGGCTCTGTAGGAGGTCGTCGAGATCGGCGGCGGCCTCGACGAGGAGGTACTGAACGGCGCGTTCGGCTGCGTCCGAGTCACGGGCGCGCACCGCGTCCAGGACGGCCTGGTGCTGCGGCAGGGGGTCGGCCCATTCGCCGCCGCCGTGAATGAGCGGGTCACGGACTCGCAAACCGGCCTCGATGACCATCGCCATTCGCGTCAGCAGCTCGTTGTGCGCGGCGGCGAGCAGGGCGCAGTGGAAGGCCACGTCCGCCTCCACGGAGGCATCGCTGTCCGTTCCGGCCTCCGCCATCGCGGTAAGCGCGCCTTCCAGGGCGTCGAGATCGCTCGCCTCCCGGCGCTGGGCCGCCAGGCGGGCGGCGGGCGGCTCCACAATCAGGCGCACCTCGCCGACGTTGGCCAGGAAGTCGTTGTCGGCGGCCCGGTCGCGCTGCCAGCGCAGCAGGTCGGTGTCCAGCAGGTTCCAGTCCGCGCGGGGCCTGACGAAGGTCCCGCGTTTCTGCCGGGATTCGATCAGCCCCTTCGCGGCCAGCACGCGCAGCGCTTCGCGCAGCGCCGTCTTGCTGACCTCGAGTTCCTGTTCCAGCGCGTCGGGATGGAGCGACTCGCCCGGTGCGTACGTACCCGCGACGATGCGCTGCCCGAGGTCGTCGACCAGGTGCTGGTGCAGGCCTCGTGGTGGCCGGCTCATAAGGAAACCCCCTCGCCGCGCCCGGACGCTGCTGAACCGCTCCGGACTCTTCTGCCGCACACCGTAGCGCTAACCATTAATTATGGAAACATCTTGACAGGAGTCGGACCTCCTTCACAGGATGTGCGGCAACGGAACGGGCGGTACACCCCAGCCGCCCCTCCCGCTCTTCGCCCTGGTCCCCGGTACGGGAAGCAGCCCCGCTGCGTGAACCCCCGTACTCGGCGCGTGTCCTGGCCACCGAGCGCTCGTCGTGCCGCAACGGCACCGGCGTCCCACCTCGGCCGTACGACACCTTCTGCCTTACCTTCGCCGTACCCCTGGAGCCGACAATGCCCGCCTTGCCGTACCGCCGTACCTCCGCCGCCCTTGGCCTGCTGCTGACCCTGAGTGCGGCCATGGCCTGCTCGTCCGGGAAGGACGACGTCAAGGGCGACGACGTCGCCAAGGTCGACGGCAAGATCAGCCTCACGTATCTGCAGAAGCAGGGCGACCAGGAGTACTTCATCGGCGAGGCCGCCGGGGCCAAGGCCAAGGCCAAGGAGCTGGGCATCGACCTCAAGGTGGTCAATCTCGGCAATGACGCCAACAAGACGGTCAGCGAGGTGCAGTCGGCCATCGCCCAGAAGACCAACGGCGTCATCATCGTGGTTCCGGACCCGGCCGTCGGACCCCAGGTCGTGCAGGCCGCCAGGAATGCCAATGTCGCCCTGCTGACCTCCGACGACCAGATCTGCGCCATCGGCCCCGACCCCGCCTCCTGTGCCGCCAAGGACCTGATCCCGCGGGCCGGCTTCAGCGGTCAGCAGATGGGCACCGAGGTCGGCAAGCGGGCCGCCGAGGGGTTCAAGAAGGCGGGCTACGCGGCGGCAGACACCCGGGTGATCTCCGCCTGGAAGCAGGACGTCACGGTCTGCGGTGACCGCGTGAAGAGCGCCCAGAAGGCGTTCGACTCGGCCGTCCCCGGTGTGAAGACGATCAACGTCGCCACCGACAACACCTCGACCGGCGCCCAGGACAAGGTGGCCGCGACCGTCACCGCCAACCCGAAGGTCAAGCACTGGGTGGTCTGGGGCTGCAACGACGAGAACGTGATGGGCGGCGTCACCGCGCTGCAGAACGCCGGCATCAAGCCCGCGGACATCGACGGCGTCGGCCTCGGCGCCTACCTGGCGTGCAAGGAATGGCAGACCGACAAGCCGTCCGGGATGAAGGCGGCCCTGTTCATCAACGGCAAGGACGTCGGCGCGCTGGCCGTCCAGCAGATGTACGACAAGCTCAAGAACGGCAAGGACTTCCCCAAGGAGTCCTTCGCCCCCACCACGATGGTCGACCACACGTCCTGGAAGTCCGCGGGCCTGACCTGCAGCTGACGGGGGCCGCGCACTGCGGCGGGCACCTCGCCCGCCGCAGCCTCCGCCGGACACCGGCCCTCTGCCCCGGCCCTCCGGCTCCGTGATCCCTTGCAGCCGCCGACCCGCACAACGCCTTCGAGGTGAGCCCGTCATGAAACCAGTCCCACCGTCCCGCACCGGTGCGGGGCCGTCCAGCCCGAGCAGTCCGGCCGGCGCCGAAGCCGTCGCCGTCGAGGGCCTGACCAAACGCTTCGGGGCCGTGCAGGCGCTGCACGGTGTCGGCCTCGCCTTTCCCGCGGGCCAGGTCACCGCGCTGATGGGGGAGAACGGCGCCGGCAAGTCCACGCTGCTGAAGATCCTCACCGGCGACCACCAGCCCACCGAGGGCGGCGTACGGATCGGCGGCGAACCCGTCTCGTTCGCCTCCCCCGCCGACGCCCGCGCCGCCGGCATCAGGATCATCCCGCAGGAACCGGAGATCATCCCGCACATCTCGGTCGCCGAGAACGTCTACGCGGGCGCACTCCCCCGTACCCGCGGCCGCCTCCTGGACCGGGCCGGACTGCGCCGCCGGGTCGAGGCGGACCTGGAGCGGCTCGGCTTCGCCGACGTCCTCGACCCCGGGCTTCTCGGCTCACGGCTCACCCCCGCACAGCGGCAGCTGGTCGAGATCATGCGCGCGCTGACCGGCGCCCCCGACGCCCGGCTGATCGCCTTCGACGAACCCACCTCGTCGCTCTCCGACGGAGAGGTGGAGGCGCTGTTCACCCTCATCCGCAGGCTGCGCGACCAGGGCATCGCCGTCGTCTACGTGTCCCACCGGATGCAAGAGATCTTCCGCCTTGCCGACCGCATCGCGGTGCTGCGCGACGGCGAACTCGTCGGTGTGCAGCAGTCGAGCAGCACGACCGAGGGCGACCTGGTGCGGATGATGGTCGGCCGCGACCTGTCGGCCATGTTCGTGCGGCAGCGGGTCGCCACCGACCGTCTCGTACTCGACGTCAAGAACCTCACCACGGACGACGTACGGGGCGTCAGCCTCCAGGTCCACGCGGGCGAGGTCGTCGGGCTGGCCGGGCTGATCGGCGCGGGCCGCTCCGAACTCGCCCTTGCCCTCGCCGGTGATCTGCCGGTACGCGGCGGCAGTGTCACCCTGGACGGCGCCCCGCTGCCCTCGGGCAACCCGTCCGCCGTCATCCGGGCCGGCCTCGGACTGGCCCCGGAGGAACGTAAGGCCCAGGCCCTGTTCCTGCAGCAGTCCATACGGGAGAACATCTCCCTCGTCGTCCTCGGACGGCTGCGCCGCTTCCGCTTCGTCCGGCGGGCCGCGGAGCGCGACCTGGCCCGGGAGTACATGCAACGGCTGCGCGTCCGGGCGCCCTCGTTCGACCACGAGGTCCGCAAGCTCTCCGGCGGCAACCAGCAGAAGGTGGTCCTCGCGCGCTGGCTCGCGCGCAAGCCGAAGGTGCTGATCCTCGACGAGCCCACCCGCGGTATAGACGTCGGAGCGAAGGCGGAGATCTACCGGATCATCGCCGGGCTGGCCGCGGACGGGGTCGCGGTCCTGGTGATCTCCTCCGAACTCCCCGAACTCCTCGGCCTCGCCGACCGGGTGGTGGTCATGCAGAGCGGCCGTATCACCGGCGAACTGAGCCACCACGAAGCCACCGAAGAATCCGTCCTCGCCCTTGCCATGGCCGACGACATCGCCGGACCCAGCGCCTCTGGAGCCTCCTCATGACCAGCACCACCACTCCCCCGAGCACCGACGTGAAGGCCGGGGAACCGCAGCCGCCCCGTCGCGGCCGGATCGCCCTCCTCGGCGGCCAGAACCTCAGCCTCATCGGCGCCCTCGCCGCCGTCCTGGTGCTGTTCGGCCTCCTCAACGACAACTACCTCAGCTGGTCCAACCTGCAGGTGATCGCCGAGGCAGCCACGCTCACCGGCCTTCTCGCCATCGTGCAGACCGTGGTGATCATCTGTGCCGGACTGGACATCTCCGTCGGTTCGCAGGCGGGTGTCGCCTCCGTCGTCAGCGCCATGGTGTTCACCAGCACCGGCTCGAACGCCTTCCTCGGCCTGGCCGCGGCCATCGGCGTCGGCCTGCTGATCGGTCTCCTCAACGGCGCCGTCATCGTCTACGGCCGGGTCAACCCGACCATCGCCACCCTGGCCGGCCTGGCCGCGTACAAGGGTCTCGCGCAGTTGCTCTCCGACGGCCGCGCCCAGGGCTACGTCCTCAACAACGACCTGTTCGTCTTCCTCGGCCGCGGCAAGATCGCCGGGCTGCCGGTGATGGTCTGGATCCTGATCGCCGTCGCGCTCGCCGTGCATCTGCTGCTCCAGTACACCGACATCGGCCGCAATCTGTACGCGGTCGGCGGCAACGACACCGCCGCCCGGCTCGCGGGCATCAAGATCAACAAGTATTTGATCGCCGTGTACGCCCTGATCGGTGTGGTCGCCGCGGTCGCCGGCATTCTGCTGACCGCCCGTACCGGATCCGGCCAGCCGGTCTCCGGCAGCGAAGGCCTGGAGCTGAAGGCCATCACCGCCGCCGCCCTCGGTGGCGCGGCACTCAAGGGCGGCAAGGGCAGCATCGGCGGGACCCTGCTGGCCGTCGCCCTCCTTGGCTGCCTGGAGAACGGGCTCACCGTCCAGGGCATCAACACCTTCTGGCAGAACGTCGCCCAGGGCGCCCTGCTGGTCGCCGCCGTCGTCATCCAGCAGCGCCGCAGCGGCGAGCGCGCCGTCGGCCTGCCGCACTGACACCGAGAACGCCCGTCCGCACCCCGCCGAACGGCGAGGGCGCAGGCCCGAACCGCACCGTGCACAGGGCTTGCCCCGCCCCACGACCGTCCCATATATCTGCTTAGCAGCCTAGTTGCCAAGGAGTGCTCAGTGATCTTCCCCCGCCCCCGGACCTCCCCCAGCACCTCCCCCGACACCTCAGCAGTGCCCGACGGCCTGTCCCGTCGCAGTGCCCTGAAAAGCCTGGTCGCCGCCGGCGTCCTTGTCGCCGCGGGCAATGTCTTCCTCGCCGCCCCGGCCGGCGCCGCCACCGCCCCGCCGGTGATCCCGCCGCTGCCCGACGGCGTCACCGGTGTCGGCCGCCCGCAGATCCCGGTCACCACCGGCTGGCGCTGGACCGCCCAGCCGCCCGCCGAGTTCTGGAAGCCCGGCACCGACACGGCAGGCTGGAACGCGGTCGAGGTGCCGGCCGAACCGGCGATGCAGGGGCACGACGTCCCCTCGAACACCGAGTGCGCCTACGTGACCACGGTCGCGGTGCCCGCGGACTTCAAGGGGCGGCGCGTGATGCTCCGCTTCGACGGCGTCTACAGCTACGCCCGCCTCTGGGTCAACGGCACCGCAGTGCGCACCCACGACGGCGGATTCACCACCTGGTACGCCGACATCACCGACCTGGTCACCCCTGGCAAAGACGCCCTGGTGGCCGTCGGGGTCACCGACCGCCCTGACACCATCGCCGGTCAGTCCAACTACGCGCACCACCTCATCGGCGGCATTCTGCGTGACGTCACCCTGGTCGCCCTGCCCGCCTCGCACCTGACCCGGCTGCACACGGACACCACCTTCGACGCCGCCTACCGCAACGCCACCTTGACGGTGACCGCTGCGGCGGCCTTCAACGGCAGCGACAGCGGCACGGTGCGGCTCACTCTCGCCGACCCGGACGGCAAGAGCGTGCCGCTCCAGCCCTCCACCGTGTCGCTCTCCCCCACCACGCCGCAGGACCAGGCGGTCATCGCGGTCAAGAACCCGCGCAAGTGGGACGCCGAGCACCCGAACCTCTACACCCTGACCGCGACGTTCACTGCTGGCGGCGTCACCCAGACCGTCACCCGCCGGGTCGGCTTCCGCGAGGTGAAGCACGTCGGCAACCAGCTGATGGTGAACGGCGCCCCGGTGCACCTCCTCGGCGTCTGCCACCACAGCATCAGCCCCACCGCGGGCCGCAGCACCACCCCGGCTCTGGAGGAGCAGGCCCTGCGGCTCTACAAAGAGGCCAACTGCAACTTCATCCGTACCTCGCACTACCCGCCGACCCCGGCGATGCTCGACCTGGCCGACCGCATCGGCCTGTACGTCGAAGTCGAGGCGCCCGTCTGCTTCCAGCAGAAGACCGTCGACAACCCGGCCTACACCGACCAGTACATGTCGCAGTTCGCCGAGATGATCGAGCGGGACCGCAGCCACTCCTGCGTGATCGAGTGGTCCGTGGGCAACGAGAGCGGAATGGGACGCAACTTCGCCTCGGAGAATGTCTACGCCCACGAGAACGAGCCCTCCCGGCCCACGGTCTTCGAGGACCAGGGGCAGAGCAACGGCGGCAACCAGACCGACATCTACAGCGGGCACTACCCGAACCTCTCCACCGCCAACGGCAACGCCTCCCAGCCCATCCAGTACGGCGAGTTCGCCCATGTCCCCTGCTACAACACTGGCACTCTGAAGGCCGACCCGGGCGCCCGGGACTTCTGGGGCCTGAGCATCGCCAAGCTGGCCGAGAAGTTCCGCACCACCTCGGGCGTCGTCGGCGGTGCCATCTGGGCGGCCATCGACGAGGTCTTCCCGCTCACCGGCGGCCCCGTCGGCTACGGGGAGTGGGGGGTCATCGATCTGTGGCGCCGCCCCAAGCCGGAGCACTGGCTGACCAAGAAGGCGTACTCACCGGTCCGGATCGCGGACGGGGTGCTCACCGGCCTCACGCCCGGCACCGCGGTCAAGGTGCCGGTGAAGAACTGGTACGACCACACCAACCTCCGCGAACTCACCATCACCTGGGAGATCAACGGCAGGTTCGGCACGCTCAGCGGCGTCCACGTCCCGCCCCGGAGCAGCGGCACCCTCACGGTCCCGGCGGGCGCCTGGGCGGCCGGAGACACCCTGCGGCTGACCTTCAAGCACGGCACGGCCCTGGTCGACGACTACCGGCTCTGGCTCAACACCCGTAAGGCACCCGCCGTCCCGGCACCCGGCGGCACCACGCCGAAGATCGAGGAGACGTCCGACCGCATCGTGGTCACCGGCGTCGACAGCAAGTTCAGTGTGGTCTTCGACAAGCGGACCGCGCGGCTGGTGGAAGCGGTGGCGAACGGCACCCAGGTCCTCACCGGCGGACCCGACCTCGTCCTGTCCCGTGCGGTACCCGGCGCCTGGACCGGCACCGAGGCAAAGGCGGAGACCAAGGGCAGCCAGGCCGTGGTCACCCTCACCGGACGCTTCGGCGCCGTCAACACCACACTGGAAATCGCCGTGGACGGACGGGGGTTGCTCACCACCACGTACACGCTGAGCAATCCGCCGTCCGGCCAGCTCAGCGACGTCGGCGTCCGGTACACGGTCGCCGCGGACACCGACACCCTCGACTGGGACCGGGACGGCCAGTGGACCGTCTACCCCGACGACCACATCGGACGCACGGCCGGCACCGCCGGACGCGGCCGGGCCTCCGGCACCGACGGCTACCGCAAGCGCCCCGAGTGGCCGTGGGCGCAGGACACCCACAGCTACTTCCTGTTCGGCAAGGACTCGGCCGCGCACTGGACCAACGACTTCCGCAGCACCAAGCTGCACGTACGGCTCGCCTCGGCCACCGCCGGCAAGGACGGCCCCGGTGTGCGCGCCGAGTCGGACGGCAGCCACTCGGTGCGGATGGCCCCCGTCGAGCCCGACCTGATCGACGACGCCTCCGGCCGGATCATCTACACCGGTGACTGGACCCACGCCGACGCCGACGACGGATACACCGCGGGCGACCTGTTCGGCACCGAGTCCTTCTCCAAGGCCGCCGGCGCCAAGGCCGAACTGACCTTCACCGGCACTGGGGTCGGGCTCTACTCCGCCAAGGGCGACAACCTCGGTATCGTCAAGATCTCCATCGACGGCACCCAGGCCGCGCTGGTCGACCTGTACGGACCGGGCAAGACCCCCGCCCAGCTGGTCTTCCGGAGCGACTCCCTGGCCTACGGCGAGCACAAGGTCACCGTCGAGTACACCGGAACGAAGAACAGCGCCGCGTCCGACACGTACGCGCTCATCGACGGCTTCCGGGTGGTGAGTTCGGTCGTCGACGACGCCTCGTCCCGGTTCGTGTACTCCGGTTCCTGGACGCATGCGGACGCGTCCGCGGGGCGGACCAGCGGCGACATCGGCCGTACCGAGTCCTTCAGCAAGACCGCGGGCGACACCGCGACGCTCACCTTCCGGGGCACCGGGGTGCGGGTGATCTGCCCGAAGGGTCTCAACGAGGGCATCGCCGAGATCTCCGTCGACGGCGGGCAGGCCACCGAGATCGATCTGTACGCCGAGCAGAAGCAGTTCCAGCAGAAGGTGTTCGAGCGCACCGGCCTCAGCGACGGACTGCACACCGTGACGGTACGTGTCACCGGCCGCAAGAACGCGTCCGCCACTGACGCCTACGTTCCGGTCGACGCCGTTGAGGTGATCGCCGACGACCCGTACGCCAACAGCGAGACCGGAGTGGGCATGATCGTCAGTGCCCGCGTCAACTACCCCGATCTCGCCTGGGGCAACTACGTCGACCCCGCGATCACCCTCCAGCCCGGCTGGAGCGGTACCGCCCGGATCCGGCTGCTGCCCTGACGATGCCGAACGGTTCACAGGCCGAGGTCAAGACCGGTCTCCGCAAGGTGCTCGGTCATGGCCTCGGCCGCCCGCCCCGGATCGCCCTTGGCGATGGCGTCCAGAATGCGCTGATGCGCCTCCACAGTCGCCTCCTGGGCGGCGCCACGGCGGGCACGGCCGCGGTAGCTGGCCCGGCGCTCCTCGAGCAGCACACCATGCATCGCGGTGAGGAGGAAGGTCAGCAGCCCGGAACCCGCCAGGTCCGCGATCGCCTGATGGAAGGAGAGGTCGGCGGTGATGAACGCCTCCGGTTCGCCGTTCGCGGCACGCATCGCCGCCAGCGCCTCTTGCGTCGCGGCGACGCTGCCGAGCCCGTCGGCAACGCGCCGGGCGGCCCGCCGGGCCAGCTCCGTCTCGATCATGCTCCGGGTCTCCAGCAGGTCCTGGCGGTCCAACGAGGCCTGGCTGAGCCGGAAGGTGAGGATCTGTTCAAGAACCACGGGCGAGGGAGTGGCGACCCGGGCGCGCTTGCCCTGGCTGGAGATCAGGACGCCACGGGCCATCAGCGTGCGGATCGCCTCGCGGACGACCAGCCGGTTGACGCCGTAGCGCTCGGCCATCTCCCCTTCGGCCGGGATCTCGTCCCCGGCCCGCAGCCCGCGCTCCGCGATCTCCTCGATGATTGCCTGAGCCACCTGGTGACTCAGCGTCGTACGCCCGATTGTCATGTTGTCACTGTCTCATTCGCCGACCACGACCTGATCTTGTCCCTGCACAACCACGGGAACATGCTTGTCAGCATAGCTGCCAAGCATCAACCACTGGATGCGGGCCGGACGGAAGTGGCCGCATATACCAAGGAGAACGTCATGGACAAGCTGCGGAGCGCCACCTGGTGGGAAGCACCCGGCAAGTCAGGGTTCATCGCCCGCCATCACATGCGCCAACTGGGCCTCACCGCAGAGCAGTTGCGCGACCGGCCGGTGGTGGGCATCTGTAACAGCTGGTCCGAACTGACGCCCTGCAACGCCCACTTGCGCACCCTCGCCGAGTCCGTGCGCCGCGGAATCACCGCGGCCGGAGGGCTGGCGCTGGAGTTCCCCACCATGTCCATCGGGGAACCGCTGATGCGGCCGACGTCCATGCTGTTCCGCAATCTGATGAGCATGGACGTCGAGGAGACGATACGGGCGAACCCGCTGGACGCCGTCGTACTGCTGGGCGGCTGCGACAAGACCCTGCCCGCCCAGATCATGGGCGCCGTCAGCGTCGACCTGCCGGCCATCGCCCTCTCCGGCGGCCCGATGCTCTCCGGCCGTTTCCGCGGCCATACCGTCGGCTCCGGCACCGACATCTGGCGGATGAGCGAGGACCTACGCGCGGGCCGCGTCAGCCAGGAGGACTTCGACGAGTTCGAGGGCTGCCTGGCCCGTTCCGCCGGCCACTGCATGACCATGGGCACCGCCTCCACCATGTCCGGACTCGCCGAAGCGCTGGGCCTGTCCCTGCCCGGCGCCGCCGCCCTCCCCGCGGTGGACGCGCGGCGCGCGCAGCTCGCCGAGCAGACCGGCGCCCGCGCGGTGGAGCTGGCGCGCGAGGGCCTGCGCCCCTCGGACCTGCTCACCGAAGCGGCCTTCGGCAACGCTGTCGTCACCAACGCCGCCATCGGCGGTTCCACCAACGCCGTACTGCACCTGCTTGCCATAGCCGGCCGCGCCGGACTGCCCATCGCCCTCGCCGACTTCGACGAGATAGGGAGCCAAGTCCCGCTGCTCGCCGACCTGATGCCGAGCGGGCGGTTCCTGATGGAGGACTTCGCCTACGCGGGCGGCATGCCGGCCCTGATGGCAGAACTCGGCGACCTGCTGGACACCGAAGTGCTGACCGTCACCGGACGCACCCTCGGCGAGAACCTCAAGGGCGCGCAGGTGTGGAACCGCGAAGTGATCCGCCCGCTGACCGACCCGGTCCAGCCCGCGGGCAGCGGCACCGCCGTACTGCGCGGCAATCTGGCCCCGGACGGAGCGGTCGTCAAGCAGTCCGCGGCCTCGCCCGAACTGCTGCGCCACCGGGGCCCGGCCCTGGTCTTCGACTCCATCGAGGAGTACGTACGCGCCGCCGACGACCCGGACCTCGCGGTCACCGCCGACAGCGTGCTCGTCGTACGCAACCTCGGCCCGCGCGGCTACCCCGGCATGCCGGAACTCGGCAACCTCCCCCTCCCGGCCAAGCTGCTCGCCGAGGGCGTCACCGACATGGTCCGCGTCTCCGACGCCCGGATGAGCGGCACCGCCTACGGCACCGTAGTCCTGCACGTGGCCCCCGAAGCGGCCGCGGGCGGCCCACTCGCCCTGGTCCGCACCGGTGACACCGTGGAACTCGACGTCCCCGCACGCACCCTCCGGCTCGACGTGCCCGACGAGGAACTGGCCGCCCGCCGGAACGCCTGGACCCCACCGTCCCCGCCCCAGGAGCGCGGCTGGGTCCGCCTCTACACCGACCATGTGCAGCAGGCCGACCGGGGCGCGGATCTCGACTTCCTCGTCGGCGGCTCCGGCGACCGCCCCGCGAAGGCGCCGTTCTGATGGGCAGGCCGAACCCTCCGGCACGGGACCGGCTGCGCGGGGTCGTCCCCGTACTGGAAGTCCCGTTCACCGCCGACGGCGCCCTGGACCTGGACGGCTTCGACCGTGTCGTGACGCATGTGGCGGGGACGGGCGTCAGCGCGGTGATGTTCCCCGGCTTCGCCAGCGAATTCCACAAGCTCAGCGACTACGAGCGGGAAACACTGACGTACCGCCTGCTCGACCGGTCCGCCGACTTCCCCGACCTGGACGTCGTGGTCTCCGTACCCGACCACGCCACCCGACTCGCCGTCACCCGGTCCGTCGCCGCGGTGAGGGCGGGAGCGGGCGCGATCAACCTACTGCCGCCGCACTTCCTCGGACCGAGCGCCGAGCAGGTCCACCGCCATGTGACCGCCGTCCTCGAAGCGGTGGCTCCCACCCCCGTGATCCTCCAGTACGCCCCCGCCCAGACCGGTTCATCCTTCTCACCGGACGGTCTGCGCGCCCTGGCAGCCGCCCACCCCAACCTGGCCGCGGTCAAGATCGAGACCCCGCTTCCGGGCCGCCTCGCCGAGTCGCTCGCCGCCGGGACCCCCGCCCTGCGATCCTTCATCGGCTACGCCGGACTGCAACTCGCCGACGCACTGCGCCGGGGAGTCGCCGGTGTCCAGCCGGGCTGCTCGTTCACGGAGATCTACCAGCGCACCTGGCACCTGTGGCACAGCGGCGAGCAGGAGGCCGCGCTGGCTCTGCACCACCGCCTGGTCCCCTACCTCGCCTACTGGATGCAGGAGGTGGAACTGATCATCGCCGTGGAGAAGCTGATCTCCGTCCGCCGCGGCATCATCGACCACCCCCACTGCCGCTACCCGGCCCGTCTCCTCGACCCCGCGGAAACCGCCATGGTCGACCGGTTCCTGACCGAATTCGGCGACATCCTCAACCCCACCCTGAACGGAGAAACTCCATGATCGACCTGTCCCTGGACGTAGTCCTGGTCACGGGGGCCGCCCGCGGCATCGGCGCCGCGGTGGCCGAACAGGTGGCGGCCGCCGGGGCGCGCGTCGGCCTGCTCGACATCGACGCCGACGGCGTCCGGGACGAAGCCTCCCACATCGGCCCCGCCGCAGCCTGGGCCGTCTGCGACATCACCGACGAAGAGCAGGTCGCCACCGCCGTCTCCGCACTCGCCGACCAACTCGGCCCCGCCACCGGACTGGTCAACAACGCCGGCCGCAACGCCTACGCCGACCCGGTCGCCATGACCACCGACGAGTGGAACATGGTCTTCGACGTCGACCTCAAGGGCGCCTGGCTGATGGCCCGCGCGACGCTCCCCGCGATGAAAGCCGCCGGCCGCGGCTCCATCGTGAACATCGCCTCCATGCACGCCGCCCTCACCTGCCCCAACATGTTCCCCTACGCCGCCGCCAAGTCCGGCCTGGTAGGCCTCACCCGAAGCCTCGCCCTGGAAACCGGCCCCCACCAGATCCGCGTCAACGCCGTAAGCCCCGGCTACATCGAAACCGCACTACTCGCCGAGTACTTCGACCACGAACCCCCTGCCACCCGCCGCCAAGCCCTGGACAAGCACATCCTGGGCCGCCTCGGCACCCCCGGACAGGTCGCCACGGTCGTCACTTTCCTGCTCTCCGACGCCGCAGCCTTCGTCACCGGCGCGGACTGGGCAGTAGACGGTGGAGTCTCCGCCCGCTTCGCCTGACCACCCCAGCCCGCCTCAACGGCCCCACTCCAGGCCATGCTCCTTCACGTACGTCGATCTTCCGGTTGTAGGCGCATGAAGGCAGGGCCTCCTGGTAGCTCGGTGGGTGCGACCCCATTCCGAGCGGTTCCCGGAGGCCCTGTTGCCGTTGTGGTACGCGCCCGAGCCGGTTGCCTTCATCTCCCCCGCCGTGTCGTGCGATTGCCGCGAAGCACGACCGGCTGTTCGTGGTGTTGCGCGGGCCGACCCGGGGCTGGCCACTGTCCGCCGACGGCCTGGACGAGATCCTCGACGGTGTCCGAAGACGAACCGGACTGCCGAAGTTGAAGTGCCATCAGCTACGGCACACCTGCCGGACCCGGCTGCGGGAGGCGGGCATGGCCCTGGAAGCGGTACAGGCCCAGGCCGGACACCGCTCCGTCGAATCGACCCGGATCTACATCCACCTGGCCAACACCTGGCTCGTCGAGCAGTACCTGCAGGCGAGTGCCGCCATCGACGCCGACCGCGCGGAGTCCTGATGACGCCGGGCCCGCGCCGCGGCTCTGCCGATCGTGCGCCCGGGCTTGGTCGAGTTCTACCTCGCCCACCGGGCCGCGCAGGGCATGAACACCGACCACAAGGTCCGCTGGGGAGCCCGCACTCTGCTCGCCGCAGGCCCGACCTGACCGACTTCTGCCGCCTGCCGCTGAAACGCCAGCTCGCCTTCAACCACGAAACCCACCGGTTCATCAGCTGGCTCTCGGTCACCGGCCGTCTGCAACCCTGTACGATCTTGGTGGCTAATTCCAACGATTCTGCCGCGAGGCGGAGTTGGAGTCTGGCTAGGTGGCTGTGGCTGCCGCGGTCGAGGGGGCGGCCGTTCCACCAGGCTGCGAGTCGGATGAGGTTGAGGGCGGTGGCGCTGGTGGTGTGGTCGAGGTGGGTCTTCGCGAGGCCGCGGTAGCGGGCTCGGCGTAGGCCGGTGGTGTGGGTGGCCTGGCGGATGGCGCCCTCGACCCCGGCGCGGAGGGCATAGTCACGCTGCCAGGTTCCGTTCTGTTGCTGGGCGCGGGCGGTGTGGATGGCCTCGGTGAGCTCACGGGGGTAGAGGCTGAGTCGGCGGCCCTTTCGTGAGCTGGTGCACTGCTCCTTGGTCGGACAGGGGATGCAGTCCAGGGCGGCGAAGGCGACGACGGTCTTGGCCACGCCTTCCTGGACGAGGCACTGTCACGTTGGCTGACCGGGTGGGATGATCTTCGTGTTGATCACGCTGGGGAGGGGATCGCTGGTGTCGTCTGTGCTGCCGTCGTACAGGGGTCACCGGTACCTGGTCGAGGTGATCTCGCACTGCGTGTGGCTGTACTTCCGTTTCCCTCTGTCCTACCGCGAGGTCGAAGAGCTGATGCTCCAGCGCGGCGTCATCATCTCCTACGAGACGGTGCGGCGGTGGTGTCTGAAGTTCGGACAGGCCTACGCCGCCGGACTGCGCCGCCGACAGCCACGGCCCGGCGACAAGTGGCATCTGGACGAGGTCTTCATCAAGATCAACGGGGTGCAGAAGTACCTGTGGCGGGCCGTCGACCAGGACGGCAACGTCCTCGACATCCTCGTCCAGAACCGCCGCGACAAGGCCGCGGCCAGGCGGTTCTTCCGCCGTCTGATGAAGAAGACCCGGGCGGTGCCGAGGGTGATCGTCACCGACAAGCTGCGTTCCTACGGCGCGGCCCACCGCGAAATCATGCCCTCGGTGGAGCACCGCTCCCACAAGGGACTGAACAACCGGACCGAGAACCCCCACCAGCCGACGAGGCAACGCGAACGCGCGATGAAGGGCTTCCGCTCCGTCGGTGGAGCGCAGCGGTTCCTGTCCGCGTTCAGCGGCATCTCACCCCACTTCCGCACCCGGCGACATCTCCGCACCGCCGCCGAACACCGCTTCGAAATGACCTTCCGCTTCACCCTCTGGGACCACGTCACCGAGAACATCGGCCTGACTACCGCGGCTTAAACGGGCACCGAAACCACACCTCAGCACGCCCCGAAGCTCCATCGACCGGTCACCGCGCCATCAACGTGACAACGCCCAACACCGAGTTCCTGCTGCAGTGTTGACTTACCGGGCAAAGGTGATCACCATACGCTTGGACCAGCATCATCCTGCGATGACACAGGGCCATCATGGCAGTTGAACCACGACACGATGTGCGTCGGCTGCGTGTACGTCTGCGCGGCTACCTCCTCGCCGTGCTGATCAGCGCCGGGTGGGCGGTCATAGGTCACTGGTGGGTGGCTGAACCGTGGTCAGCGAGCATAGAGACCATGCTCTTCTTACTTGCGGCAGCCGTGCTCTACAGCGAGATCCGCGCCTGGCGACTCCGTCGCATCCACCGTATGCCCGATTGAGCGGAAATCAACGGGTAGCAGCAGTGAGTGTCTAAGTGGTCGGCTCCGGAAGTCCTTCGGGGGTTGACTGCGGAGTCGGTGTCGTGTCCGGGGTTTGGTCAGATGTCCGGGGTGGAGAGGTAGAGGCCGCAGGCGCAGTCCAGGGCGTCCTCGGGGGTGCCGACGAAGCTGCCGGTGGGCAGGATGGTGTCCTCGTACCTGTCGGTGCTGGCGAGGTAGAGGGCGAAACCCCAGGTGGTGGCGTATCCGCCGTAGCGCAGGCGCATGAGCTTGATGCTTTCGCCGCCTGTCAGTTCGCCGTCCACGTAGGCGAACTGGCCGCGGTGGCGGACGTGCACGGCGGCCAGCTGGGGCCAGGCCGTGCGGGCTCGCGCGGTGAGCTTCTGGGCGAGGGAGGACTTGGTCGACTCCGGCGGGGTGGGCATGGGGTCATCCTGCCTGGTCGCTGTCTCAGGTGTTGCGGCAGGATCCAGCCGGAAGATCCACTTCTGCTGATCGGCCTGCCTGCCTTGCCCGTTGCCGCCGCCTGCCCGATATCGCTGACCGCGTCGCAAAGGCGCCGGCTGAAGAAGATGGCCTACGGCCACAAGACTCCCCACCAGGCCCGGATGCGCGCGCACGTTGTGCTTCACGCCGCGCGGGGCCGCTCCAACGCGCGCATTGCCCGGGAGACGGGCCTGCACCTGGACACCGTGCGCACCTGGCGGGGCCGGTTCGCCGGGGAAGGCCTGCCCGGGCTGGCCGACCGCAAACGGTCCGGCCGGCCGCAGGCGTTCACCGCCCTGCAGGCCGTCCAGGTCAAGGCGCTGGCCTGCCAGTTACCCGCCGAGACCGGCACCCCGCTGTCACGCTGGTCGTGCCCGGCACTGGCCCGCGAGGCCGTCGAGCGGGGCATCGCCGAAACGGTGTCCGCGTCCACCGTGCGCCGCTGGCTCGCCCAGGACACGCTCAAGCCCTGGCAGCACCGCTCCTGGATCTTCATCACCGACCCCGACTTCCGGCCCAAGGCCGCCCGCGTGCTGGACCTGTACGCCCACACCTGGCAGGGCGTCCCGCTCGGCAAAGACGAATACGTCATCTCCGCCGACGAGAAGACCTCCATCCAGGCCCGCTGTCGCTGCCATCCCACCCTGGCCCCCGGACAGGCCCGCGCCATGCGCGTCAACCACACCTACGGCCGCGGCGGCGCCCTGGCCTACCTGGCCGCCTACGACGTCCACCACGCGAAGGTGTTCGGCCGCACCGAACCGCGCACCGGCATCGACCCCTTCATGAACCTGGTCACCCAGGTCATGAGCCAAGAACCCTACGCCAGCGCCAAGCGGGTGTTCTGGATCGTGGACAACGGATCCTCCCACCGCGGCCACAAAGCGGCCGACCGGCTGACCGCCGCGTTTCCAAACGCCGTGCTGGTGCACACCCCGGTCCACGCCTCCTGGTTGAACCAGGTGGAGATCTACTTCTCCGTGGTCCAGCGCAAGGTCGTCGCGCCCAACGACTTCACCACCCTGACCCAGGTCGGAGACCGGCTCCGAGCCTTCGAAGACCGCTACAACGCCACAGCACAGCCGTTCCAGTGGAAGTTCACCACCTCCGACCTGGACGATCTACTGGCCAGACTCGACCGGCACACCACCGATCACCAGGAAGAATCCTCCGCCCGACCAACAGCATGATCAACCCCCGAAGGACTTCCGGAGCCGACCGCTAAGCGGGTCGCTGACCCTGCCAGTCGGAGCGTCAGTTACTGAGGGCCAATCTGATACCGAAGATACCGATGACGGTGCCGGTGATTCGGTCAAGCAGGCGGCGAGCCTGGGGCGTGCGGAGCCAGCCGTGCAGGATGCGAGCGAAGCCGATGAGGACGGCGGACCAGAGCAGACCGATGAGGATGTGCACGGTGGTGAGCAGGAGGCCCATGGTGAAGTGGCCGGTGCCTGGGGGGATGAACTGGGGCAGGACAGCGACGTAGAAGGCGCCCATTTTCGGGTTCAGGAGGTTGGTGAGCGTTCCCTGCCGCCAGCCGCCGCCGACCGAGTCCGCGCCGGCGGCCAGAACGGAATCGTCCATGTCTGGCGCAGGCAGACCTCGGAAGGTGTCCCGGAGCATGCGCGCCCCCATCCAGATCAGGTAGGCGGCGCCGATCCAGCGCAACGCGGTGTAGGCGAGGTGAGAGGCCGTGAGAAGCGCGGTCACTCCGAGGGAGGTGAACGCACCCCACACCAGGGTGCCGGTCTGGATTCCGAGGACGACGCCCCAGGCTCTCCTACGCCGGCCAAGGGCCGACGTGCGCAAGATCAGCGCCGTGTCGAGGCCAGGAGTCAGAGTGAGGAGCCCTACAACTAGGGCGAAGGACCACAGGGCTGTGCTTATTGCCGTGACTCCTCCCCCTCGTGAACGACTCCGTTGGGAAATCCGCGAATCGGCTGACGGTCAGGCGGTCAGGTCAAGTGCGGCGAGATGTGTGGTTCTGGTCTTGCCGATGGGTGTGTCGTCGAGCCAGGCGTCGAGGCGGATGATGTTGATCGCCGTGGCGGCGAGGACGTTGCCGAGGTGAGTCTTGGGCAGGCCGGTGTAGCGGGTCCGGCGGATGCCGGTGCGCCGCACTGCCTGGGAGATCGTGCCCTCCACGCCGGCGCGGATGTTGTAACGCTGCTGCCACTCGTCGGTCAGCTGCTCGCGGCGCCGCGCTTCCAGCGCCTCCTGCTGGTCTTGGGGGAGCAGGGTCAGGCTGCGGCCCCATTTGCCGTTCGCTGCCTTGGTGCACTTCTCGCGCACGGGGCAGTTCCCGCAGTCCTGGGCGGTGAAGTGCACCCGCGCGATGGGAGTTCCGCTGCTTTTTCGCTGGTCGGACCAGCTGGCGCTGATCTTGCCCTGGGGGCAGGTGACCTTCTTGGTCTGCCAGTCGATCGTGAAGGCGCTCTGCGTGAAGTGCTCGCCTTCGTGGTTCTCGTGGCAGGTGTCCAGTCCGACCGGCCCCACCAGCTCGATCCCGTACTCGTCCCGGGCGGTGACGATGTGCGCGGCGGTGACATAGCCGGCGTCCACGTCGTGCTCGCCTGGAAGTAACTTCCGTGCGGCCAGGCCTTGGTGGACCACGTCGGTCAGCTCGGTGTCGGCGACCGTCGCATCCGTGGTCACCACGTGGGTGATCAGATGTGGGACATCGGGTTCGCAGGTCTCGCTCAGGTGCGTCTTGTAGCCGCACCAGCCCGATCCCCGCTTCACGCCGTAGCGGGCGTCCGGGTCGTAGGGCGAGGACAGTCGGCGTCTGCCCGGCGGGAGGTCCTTGCCCTCCCGCCAGTGCACCCCCTCGCCATCACGGTGGTACTGCTCGACCCAGGCCCGGCGCAGGACCTGGACGGCGGGGATCTCCCGCAGCCAGTCCGGAGAGCCGGGAGCGAAGGCGGCCTCAAGGATCGTGAAGCCGTCACGGCCTACCTGTTCGGCCCACTCCTGGCGCACGTTCTCCCCCTTGGGGAAGCGGTAGGAGTCGATCCGGGCGCCGTATCGTCTGACCCAGTTTTCGGTGACCAGCGCGGACAGCCACTGCGGGGCCGCCGCTGACAGGGCCTCCAGCGCAGCCCGCAGGGTCTCGCCCACGAACTCCATCCGGTTCAACGTCCGCACCGCCGCGAGCACGTGGGTGGAGTCGGTCCGCTGACGGCCCCCCGCGCGCAGCAGCCCGAGCCCGGAGATGCGCTCAAGGATCAGGTCCAGGACCTTCTCCTCCAGACCGTGCTCGAGCAGCCGGGCACGGAAGTCGCAAAGGACGGAGAAGTCGAACCCCGGGTCGTCCAGCTCAAGACCGAGGAGGAACTTCCAGTCCATCCGGGCCCGGACCTGGTCAGCGGCCTGCCGGTCGGTGAGCCCCTCGGCATACTGCAGCACCGACACCAGCGCCAATGCCCCAGGCGAGACCGCCGGCCGCCCCCGTCCGGGGAACGCCTCGGCGAAGGACTCGTCCTCGAACAGCGGACCGAGCGCCTCACGAACACGGACCGCAAGCGTCCCCTTCGGGAACGAAGCCCGCACCACCCGCGCAGTCAGCTCCGGCACTCCACGATCAGCCCGCGGCTCCAGCGACATCCAGCCCCACCCTCGATCGGCGAACAGGCCGATCATGGCAGCCCGGCACACTCGGCATCACCGGTTTACGGATTTCCCAACGGAGTCGTGAACGAGGGGGCTTCTCGCTATGCCGGTGCGGCTTCGCGACGGACCAGCCCGGCCCGTAGAACGTTCAGGGCGCCCACCGTGTCCGCGTGCGCGCTGTGGTCGCACGAGACGCAGTGGAACTTCTCCTGTGTGGGCCGGTTCTCCGCTGCGACGTGCCCGCATTCGGGGCAGGTCCGGGAGGTGTTGCGGGGGTCCACAGCGATCACGTCTCGTCCGGCACTTTCAGCCTTGGCGTGCAGGATCGTCAGGAACACCCCCCATCCGGCATCCGAGATCGAGTGGTTGAGTCCGGCCTTTGCGGCGGCCCTGTTGGGCAGGAAGCTGCCCGGCCGGTCGGGGTCGGGCCTCGGTGCGGGGGCCTTGACCATGTTGCGGATCTTAAGGTCTTCGTGCGCGATGAAGTCGTGTTCGCGGACCAGGCCCCACGCGGTCTTGTGTGCATGATCGAGGCGCTGACGGCGGACCTTTCGGTGCAGGTCCGCAACCTTCTGGACGGCCTTCTTACGCCGGTTGCTGCGGCGCTTGCACCGAGCGACAGCCTGCTGTGCCGCTTCGAGCTTCGCGGCGGCCTTCCGCCCGTGCCGGGGTTCTCGATGAACTCGCCGCCCGAGTCGGCAAGGAAGTTGGCTATGCCCATGTCGATGCCGACCACAGAGCCGGTCGCGGGAAGCGGCTTAGGCGCGGTCTGCTCGGCGGTCAGGATCACGTACCAGCGCTTGCCCTCACGCTTGAGGGACACGGTCTTGACCTTGCCGACCACCGGCCGGTGCTGGTTGACCTTGACGTGCCCGACACCTTGGAAGCGGACGCGGGTGACCGGGTCGTGCAAAGTGGAGTCCCAGCGGCAGCCGTCCCCGTCCTTGGGGAAGTCGACCGTGTCGAACCAGTTCACGCCACGGAAGCGCGGGTAGCCCGGCGTTTCCCCCGCCTTGACGCGGCGGAAGAACGCGGCGAATGCCTTGCCGAGACGGCGAAGCGTCGCCTGCTGGGAGGAGAAGGACCACCGGCCCTGACGCTCCGGGTCGTGCACCCGGATCTCCTTGAGCTGCGCGGACTGCATCCCGTACTTGATGCTCGTCTTCGATACGTGCCGGTACGCGTCACGGCGTTCCTGCAAGGCACCGTTGTAGAGGGAGCAGTGATCGCGCAGCATCTCGCCCAGTGCGATCGTCTGGCCCACGGTGGGCCGCATAAGGAACTTGTACGCACGCATCATCCGACCCACCCCCTTCCACGTTGGCTCGCTTGATCATACTACGCTTGGCGTATGTCACCACGCTGGAAACCAAACCCCGATATCCGCACCGGACGGCACGTCACCTACACCCTCCACGCACACTTGGTGTTCGTCACCAAGTACCGGCGTGACATCTTCGATGACGCCATGCTCAAACGGTGCGAGGAGATCATGCGAGAGGTCTGCGCCAGCTTCGAGACAGAGCTACGCGAGTTCAACGGCGAGGCGGATCACGTGCACCTGTTGGTGCACTACCCGCCGAAAGTCGCCCTGTCTAAACTGATCAACTCCCTCAAGGGCGTAAGCTCCCGGTACCTGCGGGCCGAGTACACCGGCCGCATCAACCGGATCGGCATGGGGTCAGTGTTCTGGTCCCGCTCCTACTTCGCAGGATCATGCGGCGGTGCACCGCTGACCGTGATCCGCCAGTACATCGAAGGCCAGAAGCGGCCTATCTGACCGCAACGACAGAGGCGGAGCGAACTCCGGCGCTTCGCGCCTCCGGGCTTAGGACGCGTTTCCCTCCCCGGCCGAAGCCGGGGATACCCACGCAAGAACAGGGATGGAATGCCAGCCTACCCCGGCAGATCGCCTGCCTTCTTGGCGGGTCCGGTGGATCTTGCGCCGTTCAGCTTCTACTCCTAAGAGCCGGCCGACCAGGCCAGAATCCGCAAGCGGCGCGGGAAGGCTGCTGGGCGGCCGCCGACCTTACGACTTGGTACGCGATCGAGGTCGGGGCGTGCCGGCGTGCCTCACGCCAGGCATAACGCCCCGAGCCGTCGTCGATGGTCGTGGTCTTGGCGGTGTTCTGCTTCTTCTTGCCGGAGACGAACGCCTTGCGGCCGGGGTGCCCAGCCTTGGGGCGGCGGACCTGGGTCTCGGTGCCGTCGATTCTCAGTTCGACGCCTTCGGCTTCGGCATAGGCGAAGACATCGGCCAGGCTGCGCAGGCGGATGCCGGGTCGGCCGGGAACGGCGAAGCCGCGGGCGGCGAGCAGCGGGCGGATCTCGTGGATGGCGCGCGTGATGGTGGGACGGGTCACGCCGTACAGCTCGGCGAGCGCCGCGTGCGGCAGCTGCAGGCGCAGACGCAGGTAGACCACGGTGACCAGGACCCGGTCGGTGAAGACCAGTTCGTGGTCCGGCCCCGCGCCGGCTGCCCGCTTGCGTTCTCCGCCGCGGCGCTCGCGCAGTGCAGACTCGCACCGGGCCGTCCACGGAACGGCCAACTCCTCGATCGAACCCCCGAGATGTGCATCATCAAGGCCGCAGAAGGCAGGACGAGACAAGGCCGCACGGGCTCGGTAATGCGTCACAACATCACCAACCCGTGCGGTCCGCCTCGCGTCACGATGCGCCGGCGGCCCGAGCAGCGTAGGACTTCGCGGCCAGTTCCTCGGCCAGCGCGCTCTTCGCTGCTGAGTAGGCCGCCCTGCCCTCGCTGTCGGCAGGGAACCGCTGCGCCAGGTCCACCTTCAACGCGCTGTAGCGCCGGACTTCATCGGGCCGCTGACGCAGGTAATCACGGAGTAGGACGTGATCAAGGTGGGGCTTTGAGCCCGCGGCCACCCTGTACAGATGATGTTCGGGAGCCGCAGGAGGGGCCTGGAATGCCTCCCGTCCTCGAATCCCCGGATCGCCTTCGTGTCGGTAGCCCTGCGCGGCGAGCCGGGAGATCAACTCGGGTATGACTGCCTCCTCGGACACCAGGATGTCGAGGTCGATGATTGGCTTGGCGGCGCACCCGGGCACGGCCGTACTGCCGACATGCTCGATGGACACAGCCAGATCCGCGACGTGAGGTGCCAGTCGCTGCCGCAGATCCTCGAACCGCTCGGCCCATCGGGGGTTGTAGTCACTGACCACGATCATGGCAGTCATGTCGGCAGTCTCGCAGGATCGCCAGGGCCATCGCATCCCTCGGAGTCTCTGGCTATCGCGTACCGAGTCGTTATCTACGACCCGTCCGAGGACGCGCTGTTCATGATGATCAGCGACCTCAACTACTCCGACAACACCTTCGTGGTCGTCAAGTCGACGAGGACGACCCCGTCTGGTTCGCCGGTAGCCGTCCTGGACGAAGGCGGCTACGAGATCGTCCGCGCGACGCCACTGTGGCCGGGACAGCGTGAAGTGGTGGCGACCCAAGCTGCAGCCGGGCCGGAGTCCGCATAGGGGAGGACGAGCGAGGGCCGGGCATTCTGCCGCTCGGAACGTGCCGTGGTTCCGGTCGCGGACGGCTGTCGCACGCCAGGTGCGGCAGCCGTCGTACGTAATCTGCACAGGGACCCTCGTGCCTCGGGCAGCCCCTCCCGGTGCGCTGTGTGCGGTTCATCCGCGCGGTGGAATCCGAGGCGGTGCGGCACATGTGACTCGCTGCCGGCGGCAAGGCTCGGGCATGTCGCAGAAGGAGTGCGGGGGCGTGTGCGGCACGCAGGCGCGTGTGCCACGGAGGCGCTTGCGGCACGGAGCGCGCGCGACACGTGTCGGAGGCGGCCGCAAGCAGACATTAGTCACCGCCTTGACGGGTGACGTGAAAACCTGCCATGCTTACGTCACCTCCTCAGCCAGTGACGAGAAAGCGTCCTGGTCAGGGAATGACCCAAGACCTCCAGACCCAGATGGGGAGCACCAGTCATGGCAGTCACCTACACCGCCGTTGTCGACGTCGACGGAGAGGGCCGGAACGGTGGTCATGTCCGCTCCTCCGACGGCCTGCTGGACACCAGCCTCGCTCTCCCCAAGGAACTCGGCGGCTCCGGCACCGCGACCAACCCCGAGCAGCTCCTGGCCGCCGGCTGGGCCGCCTGCTTCCTCGGTGCCCTGCGTCGCGCCGCCAGCCTGCGCAAGGTCCGGCTGACCAGCACCACCATCACGGCCGAGATCACTCTCACCCACGGCGACGACGGCGAGTTCTCCCTCTCCGCGGTCCTCACCCCCGTCCTCGGCGGTGTGGACCAGGCCACGGCCGAGGAACTCGCACACGCCGCCCACCAGATCTGCCCGTACTCCAAGGCCACGCGCGACAACGTTCCCGTCACCATCAACGCCAGCGCCGCCGCCTGACCCGTTCCTCCCTCTGACCGCGGGTCCCGTGCCCCCTTCCCCCCGGCACGGGACCCGCTTCCCCTCTCCCACACACCCACACCGGCTACCGAAGAGCGAGGACGGGACATGGCTCTCACGACCCACACACACGTAGGGCGCGCCAGGCTTCCTCGGCCCGCTCCCGGCAGTGTCACCACCGTCCCCGGCGAGCCGCCGTCCAGGAGCGCGTCAGGCTCCGAAGAGCCTGCCTGGCCCACCACACAGGTGTGGAGCTGGGCGCAGAGCGTGACACTCATGGGATACGGTCCACCGCCGTCCAGTTTCCTGTGACTCACAGAACCGCGTGGGGCCACGGGCCAGGGCGGGCCCGGCACGGAATCGTGCCGGGCCCGCCCTGGGAACCCACAAGCCGGCAGCGCCCTGGTGGGACGGGCGGGCAGAGGGCCCGAGCCGCCGTCCGGTCGGGCGACCGCGCTACGACACGAACGTCAGTGGTGCCGGCCGTGATGTGCGAGGGCGCCCTCGACGGCGGTGGCCATCGCGCTCTCACCCGCGGCGTTGGGGTGCACCGGCGCCGCCGGTGTCTCGGGGGCGAAGGTCTCGATCCACCGCTCACCGGTCGGCTTGCAGAGGTCGTGCCCGACGGTCGCCGTGTACGTGTTCACGTACCGTGCCCCGCTGTGCCGCGCCTGGCGGGCCAGCATGGCGTTGAGCTCCTTCTCCTTGTCGCGAAGCCAGGCGAAGTCGCCCTGCGGCCAGCGGCACGCTCCTGCTGGTGCAGCCCACCCCGTCGTCGGGGAAGAGATCGGGATAGCCGACCACCACGACACGGGCGCGCGGCGCGCGGCGGTGGATGCCACGCAGCACCTGTGCGACCTTCGGCCCGGTCTCGGTGATCGCGTCCGTGATCCGGTCCGTTCCGGTACCCGAGTAGTGGGTCTGGCACGGGGTGCCCCCCGGGTTGCCGGACATGAGCTGGACGCAGGTGCCCAGCACCGTCGAGAAGCCGATGTCGTTGCCGCCGATGGTGACGGTGACCAGGTCGGTACCCCGGCCGAGGACGTCGAGCTGCGCCGGCACACCGTCGCTCTGCGGGGCCGTCATGTCGGCGGTGGTGGCCCCGGAGCAGGTGACGTCCGTCAGCGTCGCGGCCTTCGACCGTGTCACCAGCGACGCGTAGTTTTGGTCGGAGCGCAGGCAGGTCGTATCGAGCTGGATGGGTACAAGGGGCGCGGAGGCGTACGAGTCGCCGAGAGCGACGTAGTCCACCGTGTGCCGGCTCTCCGTGGCCGTGCTCGCCGCGGCCGTTCCGGCCGGTGCGAGGGCAGCCCCCGCGGAGAGCAGTGCGGCACCCACCGTGAGCGCGCGTCCCGCGCGGGAGGTGGGGAGGAATCTTCTCAACGAGTGGTTCCTCCAGGAGGTCACCCGGCGCGCCCCCGGCCGCTGAGACCCGGTCCCGACGCGGCTGACCTCTCCCGCCGCACCGGGGCCGCCATCCCCGGCGCCAGGACATCCACCCGGCCCCATCCCCCCGGCCCCGTCCATCCACCGGAGGACACATGTCGACCGAGAACATCCGCACCTACGACGTCATCGTGATCGGCGCAGGGCCGGTAGGTGAGAACGTCGCGGACCGCACCGCCGCCGCGGGCCTGAGCACCGTCATCGTGGAGAGCGAACTGGCCGGCGGCGAGTGCTCGTACTGGGCCTGTGAGCCCAGCAAGGCATTGCTGCGCCCGGTGCTGCTTCGCGCCGACGCCGTACACGTTCCCGGCATCCACCCCGCCGTCAACGAACCGTTGGACATCGAGGCCGTCCTCGCGCATCGCGATCGCATGTCCGCCGACTGGAAGGACGACGGCCAGACCGAGTGGATCAAGTCAGTCGGCATCGACCTTCTGCGCGGTCACGGACGCCTGGCGGGAGAGCGCGAGGTGTCGGTGGAGACCCCGGACGGCGGCACCGTCCGGCTGCGTGCCCGGCACGCCGTCGCCGTATGCACCGGCAGTCGCGCGGCTCTGCCCCCGCTGCCCGGGATCGAGAGCCTCAGACCCTGGACCAGTCGGGAGGCGACCAGCGCCCGGAAACCGCCCGGGCGCCTGGTGGTTGTCGGCGCGGGTGTGGTGGGCGTCGAGATGGCCACCGCCTGGCAGGCACTGGGCAGCCGGGTCACCCTGCTCGCCCGTGGGGACGGGCTGCTGCCCCGCATGGAGCCCCTCGCCGGGAAGCTGGTCACCGAGCGGCTGCGGGAAGCCGGCGCGGACGTCCGGTTCAACGTCTCGGTGGCCGCAGCGGAGCGGACGCAGGACGGGGAGGTCCGGATCACTCTGACGGACGACGGTGAACTGACCGCCGACGAGATCCTGTTCGCCACCGGCCGCGCTCCGCGCTCGGAGGACATCGGGCTCGACACCGTGGGACTGGTCCCGGGCGACTGGCTCGCCACCGACGACAGCCTGACGGTCACCGCCGTCCCCGGGAACTGGCTGTACGCCGTCGGAGACGTCAACCACCGGGCACTCTTCACCCACCAGGGCAAGTACCAGGCCCGCATCGCGGGTGCCGTGATCGGTGCCCGGGCCCGTGGTGAGCAGTTGGACACCGGCCGCTGGGCACCGCACAGCGGGACGGCCGACACCGAGGCGGTCCCGGGCGTCGTCTTCACCGACCCCGAGGTCGCCTCCGTGGGCCTGACCGTCCGCGAGGCCGAGCTCACCGGTCGCGCCGTAGAGGTCGTCGACCACGAGATCGGCCACCTCGCCGGAGCCCTCCAGTACCGCCCCGACTACCGGGGCAAGGCCCGCATTCTCATCGATCGCGACCGTCAGGTCGTGGTCGGCGCCACCTTTGCCGGACCGGGCGTCGGTGAACTGCTGTACTCGGCCACCGTCGCCATCACCGCAGAGGTGCCCGTCGACCGCCTCTGGCACGCCGTACCCGCCTTCCCCACGATCAGCGAGGTGTGGCTGCGCCTGCTGGAGACCAGGAGGGACTCTTGACCACAACACCGTTGCGTTTGGCCCCTGAGCTGTACGTCAAGCCCTGCTGAACAGCGCAACGGGACCACCTGATAGATCAACGATCGGCGAAGAAAATCGATCAAGGTCAGGGGTCCCGTTGCAGGAGAAGTCTGTCATCACGTCCACGATCGAGACAGCCCGGGGTGTGTTCGCGCCGGGTCATCTGGGGGAGTTGACCCAGGTCGTGGACTTTGCGCTGGTGGACGCGGTGCTGGAGGAGACCGGCCGGCGCGAGAAGCGCCTGCGGCTGCTGCCTTCGCGGGTGGTGGTGTACTTCGTGCTCGCTCTCGCGCTGTTCGAGCACCGCTCGTACCGTACGGTGTGGTCCAAACTGACCGCCGCCCTGACCCCGCTGGCCCTGGTGCGTCCCGCGGTCTCCTCGCTGACGCGGGCCAGGCGCAGGGTGGGGGCCGCACCTCTGCGGCGTCTGTTCGAGACGCTGGCCGGGCCCGTCGCCCGGCCCGGGCAGGACGGGTCCTTCTACCGGGGTCTGCGCACGGTGGCCGTCGACGGGACCCTGCTGCACACCCCCGACGACGCGACGCTCACCTGGCGCTACCCCAAACGGGCCGGGGAGGGGCTGGAGTTCGGCTATCCGCTCCTGCGGCTGCTGACCCTGGTCGAGTGCGGCACCCGCGCGCTCATAGCCGCCGCCTTCGGACCGGAGTCCGAGGGTGAACTCCCCTATGCCAAGCGGCTTCTGGCCGCCCTGGACAAGACGATGCTCCTGCTGGCCGACGCGGCCTTCGACGGCAACGAGTTCCTCGATGCCGTCCATCAGAGCGGGGCGCGGTTCCTGGTGCGCTCCGGGGCCCGCCGTGTCCCCACCCCCGCCGGGCACCTGGGCGACGGCTCCTACATCGCCCGCATCGGCTACGGCGTCCTGCGAGTACTGCTGCCGGTACGCGTGATCGAGGCGACCCTCACCGTCACCTTGGCCGATGGCACCGTCCGCTCCGAGCAGTGGCGGCTGATCACCAACCTGCTGGACCCCGTCCGGTATCCGGCCGCCGAGCTCGTTGATCTCTATCACCGCAGGTGGCAGGCGGAAACTACGTATTTTTCTATCAAGGCCACGATGCTCGACGGCCGCGTCCTGCGCTCCCGCAGCATCGATGGCCTCGACCAGGAGGTCTACGCCCTGCTCACCGCCTACCAGGCTCTGATCCGCGCCGGCGACGATGCCCTGACCGGTCGGCCGGAAGTACCCATGGAACGGATCAGTTTCACCGTCCTGCTGGCCGCCGCAACCGACACCGTCACCGCCGGTCATGGAATCTTCCCCAACGCCCTCGTCGACCTGGTCGGCACGATCGGCCACGCGGCCCTGGACGCCCTCCTGCCCGCCCACCGACGGCAACGAGTGAAGGCCCGCACCCGCAAGAACCCCACCAGCAAGTACGGACCGAACGCCGGACAGCACCCTCAGAAGGCCCAGAACTACACCGTCCACACCACCGTCGCGTTCTTCGACCACGGCCTCAATAGCCGCTCACGGCGCTAACGCAACGGTGTTGCTCTTGACCACCGCACGCGATCTAGCGCTCGTCACCCTGGGTCTGCCGCCGGACCGGTCCGTGGAACAGGGCGACCTCTCCCTGGTCCTGGCGGGGGCCGAGGCGATCGACCTGCTGGAGAGCGGGGCGCTGACCCTCGACGGCGACCGTATGGTGCCCGGACCGCGGGTGACGACGGGCGACCGCCTGCTGGGCCAGGCGCTCGCCTCGCTCGTCCGCCGGGAACCGTACGAGACCGTCGGGGACTGGCTGTGGCGCCGCGGCGCCCGACTCGCCGCGGCCTACGCCGAGGACCTGGAACGGGCCGGACTCGTCGTCCCCCCGCGGGGTATCGGGCTCAGGGCAAGCAGGGCCGAGCCTACGTCCACGGTCACCACCCGCCGGCCGGACCGGACGGTGCGCGGGCGGGAGCCGCCGAGGTGCGTGGGGAGCGGAGGCCGTACGGGCGAGGGTCAGGGCTTTCCACGACCTCGGCGGCGACGGACTCGTGCTCGACCCGGCCGTCGACGAGGTCGATCAGGTGCGACGGCTGGCGGATACCGTCCTGCAGGAGGACCCCCGGTCATGCCCGGAGCCCCGCAGCGGGACAACGTCGCACGGAGCGCACACATGCGTCCGGCTCCGTGAGCCACCGCGCGCGGGACACACGAACATGTCAGTCGTGCTCCACGAGGGTGTACATGACGGAACGCTGCTGCTTGTGACGCTGGATGCGTCCCTTGGCGACCAGCGATTCGAGCGTGTTCCGTACCACCTGCGGAGTCGGGTTCCGGTCCGGGTGCTTCTCCAGAAGCTCGTCCCGCAGTTCCTTCGCCAGGCGAGGCCCGTCGTGCTTGCCGAGCAGGTCCATCAGCAGGTCACCGAGCAGCGGCTGGCGCGACTTCCCCTTCGCGCCGACCGCTGTGTCACCTGCCCCACGGCTGGTCCCGGCCGAGCGTCGCGCAGCGGCTGCGGCGGGTGCTCGCTTCGCCTTTGCGACGGCGGGCTCGTTCTGCAACTGCTCAGGCAGACGCGACGGATCGGCGAAACCCACGTACCGCTCGGCGAGCTTCAGAATGTCTGTCAGGAGGGCCTCCTCCTGCTTCAAGACCATGATCCTCTCCGTCAGCTCCTGCTGTCGGCGGTGGTTCTCCTCCAGGTCCGACGCGGCTTGTTCTACCAACCGCGATCGGAACGTAGCGGCTGACTGGCTGGTCACAACCGTTTCACTCCCTCGCTATGAATGATGTTGCGCATGGTACCCACGCCGAGGGCCCCGTGCAGATAAGTGTCGGTGCCAGGCGATACGCTGGGCATTTTCACCCTTCACGATAGGCGCCGATGTACTCGCTCATATAGTTGGCGCCGGCATTTCTTCGACCGCCAAGGGCGCGTGGCAGCCACCCACATCAGGCTCACTCCGTACAGAGTGCTCGGCAGGTGTGTCGTCGAACGCCCGCGGAGACCCTTTGTGGACCGCTGTGTGTTGCGGCCGTGGCCCACCTGTGGGCCCACGGTCCGGGAGCGCGGCAGAGTACCTCGGTGCACGCCACGGGGCCGGGAACCGTCACCTGATCGCATGTTCGCGGGCCGCCAGAGCGGCTTCCTCGGCTGAACCATGGCTGTCGCCTTCCTTGACGATCACCCAGTTGGTGTTGCTGCCGGACACCGAGTAGACATCGCTCCGGACCTGGACGGTGTCTTCGTCCCGCAGAACCTTCGGCATGGTCGATCTGATCCTCTCGTCGCGCGGCCGGATACCCAGGGCCCCTGCCGCTGTGGCTCATCGGCCCGCCCGGGGGACGGCCGGCAGCGCGCTCATGACGCTGCACACCGGGTACCCGGTGGCATCACCTCATGGTGTCATGTGTGTGAGGAGAGATGATACGTGTGAGGGACGGATCTGGTCCTCGTGTCGCGTCCGGCCACTCCGGCGCACCTTTGCGGCCGCACGTCGAGGGCCGGCTGGTGTCACCGACGACATCGCACCCTCCATCCCCCAGCGTGGGGAGAGCGGGAGTGTGCCGATGGCCACGTCTGCCCCCGAGCTACCGTCCGGCGATCCGGCCACGGTGACCGCGGACGCGGAGGCGTTCAGCGGGGAAAGACCCAGTCCGGCGTCCAGGTCCCGGTGGCGTCGTGGCCGGTCGCTGTGGCGGCGAGGTGGGCGCGGAGGGTGGCCAGCGCCGGGTGGGGGTTGTCGCGGTGCCAGAGGAGGGAGTGCGGGTAGACGGGCGTCGGGTCGGTCACCGGGATGCGGCGCAGGCCGTGGCCGGCGGGCCAGACGAGGCGGGTCTGCCCGCCCATGAAGGTGGCCAGGGCCGGGGTGTCGGCGACGGTGTCGAGGAGCGCGTCGGAGCCGAAGTTGGGGCCGGTCGCCTCGATGGTGAGGCCGAACTCGGCGACGAGGTCGTCGTAGTAGGCGGCCCACTCGGTGCCGGGGACGATGCCGGGCATCCAGATCCGGTGCCCGGCGAGCTGCGCGAGGGGCACCGACCGGGCGCCCGCCAGCGCGTGGGCGGGGCCGGTCAGGAGCTGGAGCGGCTCGTCGAGCACCCGGACGGACTCGATGTCCTCGGGGAGGGGCCGGCCGGGCGCGGCGACGGCGCGGAAGGACGCGTCGATCGTGCCGGAGCGGATGGCGGCGACGGCTGTCTCGATGTCGAAGAGCATCACCACGCCGAGGTCGATCTCGGGGTGCGCGCGGTGGAATCCGCGCATCAGGCCCGACGCCGCGCCGCGCGAGGCGATGATGTCGACGCGCAGTGGACGGCGGCCGGTGCGCACGGACGCGACCGCGCGTTCGGCGACGCGCAGCAGCTCGCGCGCGTGGGGCAGGAACGCCTGCCCGTCGATGGTGAGCGCGGCGCCGCGCGGGGTGCGGGTGAACAACCGCACGCCGAGCTTGCGCTCCAGCGCGGCGATGCGCTTGGAGACGGCCTGCTGGGTGACCGCCAGCTCGGCGGCGGCCTCCTGGAACTGCCCCGCGTCGGCGGCAGCGACGAAGGTACGTACTGCTTCGAGATCCACGGCGATCCACCTTAGAGAACAACGGATGGTTGTGAACAGCCGGCATGGCAGTTGTTTGACCTGTTGTTGTGCTGCTCGCTTAGCTCTCACCGGTCAACGTCAGTTTGTTCGGGTGGGGCATTGAGGGGGCGCGCTGAGCATGGTGGGCAGGAGACGGTTGGGCCGGCAGTTCGGCTGGCTGTGGGCGGCATACGCTGTCAGCGCCTATGGGTCCGGGCTGGGGTTCGGGGCATTCCCGCTGATCGCCGTGCTGGTGTTGCATGCCGGCCCCGCCGAGGTGTCCGTGCTGTCCGCGGTGGGGCCTGCGGTGGGCGCGCTGATCGCGGTGCCACTCGCGCCGTGGGTGGAGTTCCGGCGCAAACGCCCGGTCATGATCGCGATGGACCTGACCCGGTTTGCGGTCATGGCGACGATCCCGGTCGCCTACGCCTTCGGTTGGCTCAGTTTCGTCCACTTGCTCGTGGTCTCGGCTGTGGTCGCCGCAGCCAAGATCGCCTTCAACGCGGCCGGCGGCGCCTACCTCAAGGCCCTCGTCCAGCCGGATGACCTGCTGGTGGCCAACGCGCGGTTCGAGTCAACGAACTGGAGCTCCATCGCGGTGGCGCCACCGCTGGGCGGGGCGGTGACCGGCCTGTTCGGGCCGGTCACCGTCGTGGTGGCCGACGCGCTCAGCTACCTGTTCTCCGCGCTGGGCATCACCGCGATCCACGGCCGAGAGGAAGCGCCGCGGACAACCGACAAAAGCCCAGTCCGGGCACGCGCATTGTTCGACGGCTGGCGACACATCATGGGCCATCCCGGTCTGCGGGCGCTCTACCTCAACAACATGCTCGTCGCCGGTCTGATCATGGCCACCGAGCCGCTGCTGGCCGTGCTTCTCCTTCGCGAGCTCGGGTTCCCGCCCTGGCAGTACGGGCTCGCCTTCGCCGCCCCCTGCGTCGGCGGACTCATCGGCTCCCGGCTGGCCCGCCGTGTCGTGGCCCGCTACGGCCGGCACAGGGTCTTCCGGACCGTCGGCACCCTGCGCGCCATCTGGCTGATCGGCCTGGCCTTCGTCCGCCCCGGTGTCGTCGGCCTCGTCACCGTGATGGCTGTCGAGCTGGCGATCATCATCAATATGAGCCTGTACACCCCGGTGCTCGCCACCTACCGGCTCGAACACACCCCCAAGCAGCTCGTCGCCCGCACCCTGTCGGCCTGGTCGATCGGCCAGCAGGCGTCCATCGCCATTCTCACCGCGCTCGGCGGGCTGCTCGCCGACGTGACCAGCCCACGCACCGCTCTCACGGTCGCGGGACTGCTCATCCTGACCACTCCGCTCCTGCTTCCCCGACACGACCAGACGTCGCAGCACGAGCCGGGACTGTCCCGTAGCCACTCATGACGCACCGCAATTCGCCGCTGCAGTCCGCAGGCCGCAGCTGGTCCGCCGATACGCGTCCGCGTCGACCAGGTGCACACCACAAGCAAGGAGAACACTCGCGTGAGCACTGCCCCCGCACTTGACCCCGCGCGCACCGCTCTTCTCGTCATGGACTACCAACCCGCGATCCTGGCCCTTCTGCCCGAAAGCGGGGACTGCGAAGCCCTGCTCGGTCGCGTGGAAGGGGCCATCGCCGACGTTCGCACAAACGGCGGCACCATCGCCTACGTACGCGTCGGCTTCACCGAGACCGACTGGGACGCCATCCCGGCGGTCAACAAGTCTTTCGCCCCGGTGGCCCGACACCGCGTCATGCACCACGAGGACCCTGCCACCGCCATCCACGAGCGCCTGGCTCCCCAGGACAGCGACATCATCGTGCGCAAGATCCGCTACGGCGGCATGTCCACCACCGACCTCGACCAGCAGCTGCGCGAACGCGGCATCACCACTCTGGTCGTCTCCGGCATCAGTACCGGCGGCGTCGTCCTGTCCACCGTCATCGACGCGGCCGACCGCGACTACCAGCTCTACGTCCTGTCCGACGGCGTCGCCGACCCGGACACCGAAGTCCACGACGTCCTGCTCCACCGAGTCTTCCCCTCACGGGCCCACATCATCGACACCGCCGAGCTGCACGCACTGCTCCGGGCCGACTGACCCGAACCACGAGCCGATCCTGCGTCGGGTACCGACGGCATGAGGAGAGAGGTTGCTGCTGACAGCAAGGGTGTTCCTTTGACAGGAGACATGTGTACCGGCAGGAGCCGTGGGCATCCGTCACCGGAAGCGGCGGGCCTCTCCTGACACATGTCTCCTCGGAGCGCCCCTGGACCGTGAGTCCCGCGTCCGCCGGGACCGCGCGCCGCCGCCCAGGTCAGGGCGTCATCCCACGGGCGCGGAGGAAGCGGTCTTCTTGCGCGCCCGGTAGGCGGCGGCCTTGTACTTGTTGCCGCAGGACTCCATGCCGCACCACTGGCGCCGCATGCCCCGGGACCGGTCGATGTAGACGCGCGTGCACTCCGGGTTGCCGCACTCCTTCATCAGGGGTACGTCCGGGCCGCTGAGCAGTTCGACCGCCTGCCGGGCGACGGTGGCCAGGGCCTGCGCGGGGGTCGCCTCGGTGTGCCGGCCCTTCACGGTGAGCTGCGGCGTCACGGGGGTCTCGCGCGCGGCGCCGTTGACCACGGCAAGCGCCGCGCGGTCGAACTCCTCACCGAGACGACGATCGGTGACGAGCCGGTAGATGGCCTCGCGCACCAGTGTCGCCGCACGGACGTCGTCGTCCTCGCCGGGACTGATCGTGTCCACGAGTCCGGACTCCAGGTACCAGGCATTCAGCCGCTCCGGGGTCACGAACATCTCGAACCGGGTCGAGCGCCGGGCTCGGAGGGTGGCCGCGAAGTCGAGGGCCGGATGCCCGCAGACGAAGACATGGTTAAGGTTCACATCACCATCTTGACAGGTGACTCCCGTCGGACGCAAGGTACGCCGACGTCGCGGTCCGCGCCCCTCGCGACCGTACGATACCCCGTGCGATGCCTGCAGGTCAGGCCCGGAAACCGGCCGGTTCCGCCTCCTTCCGCGGGCCGCGCCCCGGCTCCAGCCGGATCTCCCGGCCCTGCCACCGCCGCCGCAGCCACCGGTCGTGGCTGGCTACCACGATGGCACCGGGTCCGGTGCCCAGCGCCTCCTCCAGCTCGTCGCACAGACGCGGTGAGAGGTGGTTCGTGGGCTCGTCGAGCAGCAGCAGCTGCGGTGGACGCGCCACCAGGAGGGCCAGCGCGAGACGCCGGCGCTGTCCCACGGACAGCTGCCCGACCGGCTTGTCCAGGTCCGCCTCGTGCATCAGGCCGAGCGAGCCCAGCGGCACCTTCTCGGCCCGCGGCGAACCCACCGACAGCTCGTAGGTGTCGCGGACCGTGCGCCCGGGCCGTTCGAAGACGGTGTCCTGGGTGAGCAGTCCCACCGTCAGCCGGCGCCGGCTATGCACCTCGCCGTCGGCCGCGAGACGTCCGGCGAGCACAGCGAGCAGCGTCGACTTGCCCGCCCCGTTGCCGCCGGTGACCAGCAGCCGGTCGGTCGTCGTCACCTCCAGGCCGTCCAGCGCGAGCCGGCCGGGTACCCGAACATCCCGCAGGGACACCAGCGGCTGCGGGCCCTCCTCCGCCTGTGCGGCCAGATCCCCGGCCGCGAACCGCAGCGGCCGGGACGGTTCGGCGACCTGGGTGCGCTCCAGTTCCTCCAGCCGCCGGGTGGCGTTGCGCACCCGGCGGGAGATCTGGCTCTGCACCCGGCCCGCCCTGTGGCCGTAGCCCATCTTCTCGTTGTCGCGCCGCCCCCGGTCCGGGGCGACCAGGTGCGCGGTCACCCCCGCCGAGTACCGCAGCCCCGCCAGTTCCTCCTGCTCCTCGGCGTACCGCCGCTCCCAGCGCTCCCGCTCGGCACGCTTCTCCGACAGGTAGGCGCTGTAGTTGCCGCCGTAGCGCACCGGGCCGTCCACCGCCGGATCGAGGTCGATCAGGTCGGTGCACACGGCGTCGAGGAACGCCCGGTCGTGACTGGCGAGCACCACGGTCCCGGGCAGGCCGCGGATCTGCTCCTCCAGGAAGGCGGCGGCGCCGTCGTCGAGGTGGTTGGTCGGCTCGTCCAGCAGCAGCGCCGACGGCCGCCTCACCAGCAGCGCGGCCAGGGCCAGCCGGCCGCGCTGCCCTCCGGACAGCGAGCCGAGCGTCCGGTCGTGCCCGACCGCGCCGAGGCCCAGGCCGTCCAGCACCAGGGCGGCACGGCGGTCGGCGTCCCAGGACTCGCGGTCCTGGGCCTGCTCCAGCCGCCTGCCGTAGGCGTCGAGGAGTTCCCGGTGGCCGGGGTGGTCCTCCGGGGCGCGGGCCAGCTCCTCGCCGAGCCGGTCGAGCTCCGCGAGGTCCTCGCGGGCCTCGCGGAGCGCCTCGTCCAGCACCGAGGCCAGGGGCGAGGCGGCGTCGAACGGCATCTCCTGGTGGAGGAAGCCGAGGTCACCGGGGCGGGTGACGCTTCCGGCGTCGGGTTCGTCCACGCCTGCGAGTACCCGCAGCAGGGTGGACTTGCCGACGCCGTTCTCTCCGATCAGACCGATGCGGTGGCCGGGGGAGGCGGTCAGGCTGACGCCGTCGAGAACGCGTCGGCCGCCCAGGGAGCGGACGACGTCGTGGGCAAGCAGAGCGGGCTGGGGCACGGCTGTCCCTCCGATGCGGTCGGTGGTCGGCCCGCCGGGCACTCGGCCTCGGACGCGGGCCACTGCACGCGCCGGCGGGTCACACCGCGGGGGCTCCCGTCTCCTTGAGCGCTCCGTCGGCCAGCCGCAGCCAGCGGCTGACCCCGATCGCGGCGAGGAACCGCTCGTCGTGGCTGACCACCATGAAAGCGCCCTGGTAGGAGTTGAGCGCGCTCTCCAGCTGGCCCGCGCTGACCAGGTCGAGGTTGTTCGTCGGCTCGTCGAGCAGCAGCAGATGGGGGGCGGGCTCGGCGCACAGCACGCAGGCCAGGGTGGCACGCAGCCGCTCGCCGCCGGAGAGCACTCCGACGGGCAGGTGCGCCCGCGCGCCCCGGAAGAGGAAGCGGGCGAGCAGGTTCATCCGCTCCGCCTCGGGCCGCTCGGGGGCGAACTCGGCGAAGTTCTCCGCCACCGTGCGGTCCAGGTCCAGCAGGTCCAGGCGCTGCGAGAGATAGGCGATCCGGCCGTCGTTGCGCTTGATCTCCCCGCCGTCCGGGGCGAGGTCGCCCGTGATGAGACGCATCAGGGTGGTCTTGCCGACGCCGTTGGGGCCGGTCAGTGCGATGCGCTCCGGGCCCCGGACGGTCAGGTCGACACCGCTCGGGGCGAACACGGCCTTGTCCCCGAGACGTGCCTGCATCCCCTCGCCGAGGAAGAGGTTGCGCCCGGCGGGTACCCGGGTGTCGGGCAGTTCCAGGGTGAGGCGCTGCTCCTCGCGCAGCGCCCGCCCGGCCTCGTCGAGGCGGGACTTGGCCTCGCTGACCCGGGAGGCGTGCATCTGCCCGGACCGGCCCGCGGACTCCTGGGCGCCCCGCTTCATGTTGCCGGCGAAGATGCGCGGCAGGCCGGCGTTCTTGAGGTTGCGGGCGGCGTTGCTCGCGCGGCGCTCGGCGCGCTCGCGGGCCTGCTGCAACTCCCGCTTCTCCCGCTTGAGTTCCTGCTCGGCGTTGCGGACGTTCTTCTCGGCGACCTCCTGCTCGGCGCGGACGGCCTCCTCGTACTCCGTGAAGTTCCCGCCGTACAGGCGCAGTTCGTCGCTGCCGAGTTCGGCGATGCGTTCCATACGGTCGAGCAGCGCGCGGTCGTGGCTGACCAGAAGCAGACAGCCGTCGAAGTCCGACAGGACGTCGTACAGCTTGTGCCGGGCCTCCAGGTCGAGGTTGTTGGTGGGCTCGTCGAGCAGGAGCACGTCGGGGCGCTTGAGCAGCTGGGCGGCGAGGCCGAGCGAGACGACCTGGCCGCCGCTGAGCGTGCTGAGGCTGCGGTCCAGTGTGAGGTCGGCGAGGCCCAGACGGTCGAGCTGGGCGCGGGTGCGCTCCTCGATGTCCCAGTCGTCGCCGATGACGGCGAAGTGCTCCTCGCCGACGTCCCCGGACTCCACGGCGTCCAGGGCGCGGATCACCTCGGCGACACCGAGCACCTCGGCGACCGTGAGGTTCCCGGTCAGGGGAAGGCTCTGCGGGAGGTAGCCGAGGGTGCCCCTGGCGGACACCGTGCCGGTGGCGGGCTTCAGTTCACCGGCGATCAGCTTGAGCAGAGTGCTCTTGCCGGAGCCGTTGGGGGCGACCAGGCCGGTACGGCCGGGGGGCACGCTGAAGGACAGGTCGTGGAAGACGGGGGTGTCGTCGGGCCAGGAGAAGGAAAGGTTCGAGCAGACGATGGCGGCGTCGGACATGGAAGTGACCTCGGAGGTACTGAGGGCAGAACATGGATCTCTGCCCTGGGCAGACATGGGAAAGGGGTACGACAAGACGGACCACGGCGGCAGCGCTCGTGCGCGCGGGCCGGTGGCCGTCAGATCCGGATCTCATCCGGAGATGTCGTCTTCACCCACCATGTCTGCGACTCCTCGATAGACGGTCTACGTCATCAGCGAGCCTAGCAGCTCGCGTATGCCCGCCGCGGCGACTGCGACGCGGCGGGCCCTCAAGTCCCTCGTAGGTGTGTGTCGCCGGCGCGTCGTTGACAGCCGGAGAAACACGTGTCACGATCGTCACCAGTTGAAAGGGTGACGGCGATGGCTCGACAGCGTACACACGTGTGCATCCGCCCGGCCGGTGCCGTCGTCTCCCGCACGACCGCACACCTCCGGGGTCGTGATCACTGCGAAGGAGCACACTGACCATGGCAGGACAGCCGAAGCCGAGGGCCGAGGGCGCACCGGTGGGACGACGGGCGGTGCTGGGCATGCTCGGCGCCGGCGCCGCGGGGCTCGCCGCGGCGCCCTACCTCCAGCGCGGCTGGGAGGGGTTCCTCGGCGCCGCCTCCCAGGTCGACGCGACCGGACTGACCGGTCTGCTGCCCAATCCGGGCGGCTTCCGCTACTACAGCGTCGTCGGCTCGGTGCCGCGCAAGGACGAGACGAACTACGCACTCACGGTCGGCGGGCTGGTGACGAAGCCGAAGACCTACACACTGGCCGACCTGCGCGCGATGCCGCAGACCCGGGTCGTCCACGACGTGCTGTGCACGGACGGATGGCGCGTGGACAAGACACCCTTCGACGGGGTGAAGCTGGCGGACATCCTCGACGCCTCCGGAGTGCGCTCCCCGGGCGCGGCGGTCCGCTTCACCTGCTTCGACGGCGCCTACACCGAGAGCCTCACCCTGGAACAGGCCCGCCGCTCGGACATCCTCGTGGCACTGAACATGCAGGACAAACCCATCACCCACGAGCACGGCGGACCGGTCCGCCTCTACGTGGCAACCATGTACTTCTACAAGTCGGCCAAGTGGCTGTCCGGTATCTCGGTCACCGACAAGGTCGTTCCCGGTTTCTGGGAGGAGCGCGGATATGCGATCGACGGCTGGCTCGACGACGCCGACCGGCACGGCGAAGCAGCCTGATCCCACGGGACGGGTCCGCCGCTTCGGCACCGCCGAGCGCATGGTCCACCGGTTCACCGGCTACCTGATGCTCGTGTGCCTGGTCTCCGCCGCCTGCCTGTACCTCGGGCCGCTCGCCCAGCTCGTCGGCCGACGGCATGTGATGGTCACCGTGCACGAGTGGTCGGGCATCTCGCTGCCGCTGCCCTTCCTGCTGGGACTCCTCTCGGCCGACTTCCGTGCGGACCTGCGCAGGTTGAACCGGTTCGCGGTGTACGACCGGCAGTGGCTGCGGGCCGCCCGCCGGCGCCTGACCTCGCCCGAGGCGCGCCCGGCCGGAGAGTTCAACGCGGGGCAGAAACTCTATGCGGGCTGGATCGTCGGCGCCGTCCTGGTCATGATGTTCACCGGCCTGCTCATGTGGTTCATGGGCTTGCTGCCCTTCATCTCCCGCACCAGTGCGATCTTCATCCACGACCTGCTGGCCTGGGCGATCACCTTCGTCGTCCTCGGGCACATGCGCAAGGCGTTCGAGGACCCGGAGGCGAGACTCGGCATGCGTACCGGGTACGTCAGCCGGTCCTGGGCGCAGCGATACCACTCCCGGTGGTTGCGGGAGGAGCGCGACGGCGACGTGGCCGATCGAGCGGACGAGGTGTGACGTGTCCCCGCTAGAGGGCTTATTCCGGGGCGCTCCCGCCCAGCGGGAGGGAAACATCGACGTCCTGGGCCGACCTTCCGCACCGCAGGCAACCGGTTCCCGGGCTTCGCAACCTGCCGGGAACCGGCACAGCTCCGGAGCTGCGAGAGGTCGGCGCCCAGAGGCTGGAGCCGGTACGGGGAATGATCCTGACTGATTGAACGTTCATCCACTTGGCGCTACGGACGGGCCAGTGTCCCCGGGCCTCACCTATAACCCATGGGGAAGATCGTTCGGCTGAAGCCCCATGGAGCCCTCCGCCGAGAGGCGACCACCCTCCGTACCGCACACAGACTGCCCCGACCGGCCTCCCCCGACCAGCCGGGGCAGTCCTGTCTGCAGCCCGCACTGAGGTGTGCGGGTCGTGAAGCGGTGCTCCTTACGCTCGGAGTGGAAGCCCTGCCACCACGTCCGCGACACAACGTTCGCCGAGGACGCCTCCGGCAACGCACCACGCGCGATGGCCGCCTGCCGCAACCCGGCCTTCGGCGCCCTGAAACTTGCCGGCACCACGAACATCGCCGCCTGCCCCCGCGGCAACGTAGGCGCGACCCGCACCGCGGCGGTCGCACTGCTCGGGCTCACACGATCACGAACCAGACATCACGCGACTACGCCGAAGCCCTGGGAGCTGGCGATCAATAACTCATCGGTTTGGGTGGGCTGTTGGCCGGTAGGGTGCGGGTGTGTCGGAGGGGATCAAGTCGGGGCTGGTGGATGTGTTCGGTCTGCTGCTGCCGCATCTGGATGAGCGGCAGCAGCGCCTGGTGCTGGGGGCCGCGTCCCGTGTCCTGGGCCATGGCGGGATCCGTACGGTGGCCGGTGCGGCCGGGGTGGCGGAGTCCACGGTGTCGCGCGGGAAGCGGGAGCTGGAGCGTGGGGAGGAGCCCGAGGGTCGGGTCCGGGCGCCGGGTGCGGGTCGGAAGTCTTTACGGGAGGCTGATCCCGAGTTGGTGCCCGCGCTGTTGGCGCTGGTTGAGCCGGATCAGCGTGGTGATCCGGAGTCTCCGCTGCTCTGGACGGTGAAGTCCACCCGGAATCTGGCGGCGGAGCTGACGCGCCAGGGGCACCGGATCGGTCCGGACACGGTGGCCGCGCTGTTGAAGGCGGAGGGCTTCTCGCTGCAGGGCACCTCGCGGACCACCGAGGGGGCCCGCCACCCGGACAGGGACGCCCAGTTCCACTACATCAACGACCAGGTCAAGGCGTATCTCGCCGACGGGCAGCCGGTCATCAGTGTGGATGCCAAGAAGAAGGAGACCCTGGGTAACTACGCGGTCATCGGAAGCGAGTGGCACCGTGCCGGACAGCCGGTCGAGGTCCGCGCGCACGACTTCCCGGAGAAGGGCGCCCAGAAGGCGGTGCCGTACGGGATCTACGACATCGGCGCGGACGCGGGCTGGGTGTCGGTGGGCTGCGACGGGGACACCTCCGCCTTCGCGGTGGCCACCTTGCGCCGCTGGTGGGACGGCGAGGGGCAACGCCGCTACCCCGCGGCATCCCGCCTGCTGATCACCGCTGACGCCGGGGGCTCCAACGGCTACCGCGTCCGTGCCTGGAAGAGCCAACTCGCCGATTTCGCCCACGAGACCGGGCTGGAGGTGACGGTCTGTCACTTCCCGCCGGGGACGTCGAATAGGGTCGGGGACTGGCGCGGTGACACAGCACGTGCGTTCCGTTTCCAGCCCCCGCCACCTCGATTCCGTGCATGCGGTTCTCCCGCACACGGCTCACCGACGCCGTTCACCACCGGCATTCGGCTTCCCCCGCCAGTCCCGGAAGGGCCTGGGGGCGACGACGTTCCCAGAGAGGCTGACCAGGCCCAGATGGTCCGGGGAGGCATACGACACCACGTACCGTCCAAAGCCACGGGAGCGTTTGTGGCGTTTGCCGATGAACAGCGCCATCCGCATCCGCACGTACTCCCTGATCACCCCGAAGCGGTGTGCTGAGTTGCCGTACTTGAAGTATGCGGCCCAGCCGGTCAGGAACCGGTTGAGGTCCTGAACCACCACCTCGGTGGGCAGCAGCAGCCGGGAGCGGTCCGTCAGTTCCCGGATTCGCTCCCGTGCGTGCCGCACCGCCTTGTCCGCGGGCCAGCGGGCGAGGAAGGGGAACGGCCGTCTCCCTTTGAGAGCGGGCGCGTTCACCATCCGATGATGAAAGCCGAGGAAGTCCACTCCCTCGCCTCCCACCTTCAGCTGCACGATCCTGGTTTTGGCTTCCTTCGGCTCCAGGCCGAGCTCGGCCAGCAGTTCCCGAAGCCGCGCCAGCGCGGCTTCGGCCTGCTTCCGGGATCTGCACATCACCACGGCATCGTCGGCGTAACGCACCAGAACCCCGTGCTCCCGCTCGTCCCATGCCCGGTCAATCCGGTGCAGGTAGACATTGCAGAGCAAGGCGGATGCAACCCCGCCTTGTGGGGTTCCGGTTACCGGCCGACGGACCTGCCCCTCCTCCATGACCCCCGCGCGCAGCATCACACGCAGCAGCTTCAGGAACGACTGGTCACAGACGCGTTCCTCGACCGCCTGTATCAACTTCTCGATCGGAATCGCCTCGAAGCAGTTGGCGATGTCCGTCTCCACCACCCAGTTGCGCCCCCGCCAGGACTCATCAATGAGTACCTGGAGCGCATCATGGGCACCGCGCCGGGGACGGAACCCGAACGAGCACGGAAGGAAATCCGCCTCGAACACCGGCTCCGCCACCAGTTTCCACGCGGCCTGGACGATCCGGTCGCGCACCGAAGGGATCGACAGCGGCCTTTGCTCCAGCGTGCCGGGCTTGGGTATGAACACCCGACGCGCCGGAAGCGGACGATAGCTGCCCGTCTTCAGCTCCACGGCCAGTTCATCGAGGAGCCGGGCCACCCCGTACTCCTCAACCTCCTCCACGGTGATCCGGTCGATACCCGGAGCGCCGTTGTTCCGGCGCACCGCCACCCACCCACGCCATAGGACGTCCCTGCGCGAGACTTTGTCCATCAGCGCGTGAAACCGCCGTCCGGGATCAGCCTTGGCCGCCCGGTAGAGCGCATGCTGCAAGGCACGGACCGGATCCGAGGGAGAACGTCCCCCGTCGGCGGGACTAGCCACCTGGGCACTCACCGGGCCCCTCCTCCACATCTCTACGCATCGACGAAGCAGCGGCCCTTCCCTCACCGGCGGTTATGTTGTCCGCTCGGCTCCAGCAGTACTACGGCCGCCTCTGACGCCCACCCGACCAGCACCCACTTCCCGAGGTCATCGGTTATAGGGCACCCAGCTTCCGGCGGCATCTGCGCGCAGGCCACCGGGCCGGGGAGGGCCTCTCCAGTTCCCGCCGTCACTATCCGAACGTTCCGCGCCCCTTACGCCGGGGAGTTCCTCACGGCTGCGATTCCAGGATCTTCGCCGTTTCCATGGCCTTCGCCCTGACACTCCGGGCTCGGCTCTCCCTTGTCCCACCTCACGATGGGGATTTTCACGACGCGGCAGGCTTCGCTTGATGCTACGGACCGTACGGTTGCTCCCCCTGAAGGGCTTTTGACGCTGGGCTTCGACACCGGGCGTTTCCCCCCGATGCCGCCAGCCTGCTACCGGGCCTCCTGGCAGCTACCCGGACCGGACTCGCACCGGCAAGCGACGACGAGCTTACGACTGGCGATCAACCGCCTACATGATCAACCTCCAGCCTTCTGGACGCACAATGGAACAAAATAGAACACAGACTGTTCTCTCAGATCAGCATCAACTGGCGAGGAAGGCCGCTGACCAGCCATGAAATCGTGGTCAACACCATCGGCGCCACCACGACGCGCACCGGACTTGCGATCCATGCCGAGTTCGACCCCGGCTCCTACCCCACCGGCCTGACCGTGCCCGACGCGGTGATGGACTCCTTGCCGCTGACCGAGCACGAGTGGCACGGGAAGTGGAACTACACCCTGCGGCCCGAACCGCCCGCCGCGGTCGCGGCGCCGCGCAGCGAGGATCGGACCCAGCCGGAGGACCGGGCCCCGAACTGGCTGCACCACCCGGTGATCTGCGGCATGGAAACACACGAGTTCGCCGCGCTCCTGGCCGACGTCGAGCAGTACATCCTCGACCACCCACCCATCAGCCTGCACCACAAGCGGGCCCGGCACCGCACCTTGCGGCGCGGCCCGCTCTCGCTGTCCGATCGGCTGCTGGCCACCGTGATCCGACACCGCTGGAAGACACAAGTCAGGACACTGACCGCACTGTTGGGCTCACCCAGGGAGGCGGTCGGCGACGCGGTCCACGAGATCACCCCGGTCCTGGAAGGACTCAGCCACCCCATCAAGCCCGCCCCGATCACCGCAGCCACCGCCCAGGACCTCGCGAACCTCATCGGACAGCACGGCACCAAACCGATGAGTTATTGATCGCCAGCTCCCTGCCCTACCCCATCACCTTCACGACCGCGCCCCCCAACCGCACAATGGCAAGTAGCGGCCTGTCAGCCGGGGCGAACGCGAGGCGTGGACATGAATTGGACAAGGTGACTCCTCCCCCTCATAAATTGAGGCACCCGGTGGACCCAGCACAAGCTGGCCCAGTGGCGGGGCGAGGCGGGGACAACAACGCGCCGTCGTTGACGCGGCCGACGGCATCGCACCATCGGCCAGCTCCCCGACGGACTCGTCCTCGATCGTCGTCCCGCTCACTTGGCGTCTCTCCTTGATCAGCAGATCCGCCGTTGATGAGACACTCCCGCCGGGGAACACCGGATTGTCCCTGGGGCGCTACTGATGGCCTGTCATCAGGCCTTCTGTCACCGAATTTTCTTGATGACCTCATGGGTGACGGCCAAGCCGCCCGCGCGCTTCAGGACCGTGCCGTTCTCTGGAGCATCGGCGAGATCCATGCGACCAACGTCATTACCGCCGCCATCACTCTGGGAGAGCCGACCTGGCCGTCGGAACGCGCCTCTTGACACGGAGACGCTGACCGGCCGCCGTGGCCGCCATCGGGGCGGTCCCCAACCGTTCCAGGACCTCGGCCCGCAGCTCTTCGAGCGTTGCGGTTGGTTTCGGTGAGCCCCATGTCTGCTGCGAAAACACCTGGAGCCACTCCTGGAGCAACCGGGCCACCTCGTCCTGCGACATCGACTGCGGTGAGTCGCACCACACGGACAGGTGAGCGCCGAGGACCGGCTTGTCCTCCGGCAGGTGGAAATCGCCCGCGTTGCCGGCGGCACCCATGAACGTCCGCGGGGTCCAGCGCTCGTAGATCCCCTCCGGGTTCTTGTTGGGGCCGAGCCCGAGGCCGTTCGACGTGAGGATGAAGTACAGGTAGTCACCGTTGGAGTTGATGACTTCATGCCCGGCATCGACGAACTGCTCAGCGTTCGGCTTGCTCGAGTTCCACCGTATCCACACGTCGGCCTGCGTCCGTGGGTCGACGGGGTTCACCCCAGTGCCGGGGTAGATGTCGTCGTTGAACATGCGCGCCACCTTGCCCTTTGCGCGGACCAGGCCGGCGAGCTCGTTCAGGTAGAAGTTGTAGCCGTCGTGAGCGGTGGCCGATGTGTTACCGGTCATATCGCGTGCGTAGTGCACCAGTTGGGGTGCGGTGAGGTCCGAGACGGTGTCCGGTCCGGTTCCCTGCCACGGTGCCGGGAAGAATTCGTCGCCGCCGAGGTGGAAGACCGGTCCGTCGAACAGGTCGCACATCTCGCCGACGATCTCGCGGACGAGACGCCTCGCATCCGGATTGCTGAAGTCCAGATACCCGCCTTGACGCGTGCCGTTGGCGAGCACGAGCTGGTACTCGGGGTGGGTGGACAGGATGTGGTCCATATGACCGGGCGTGTCCACGTCAGCATTGACATGAACGTGGTATCTCTTCGCGAACGCGAGGATCTCGCGCACCTCTGCCTTCGTGAGGTGCTCCTCCGACACGATCTCAGGGTGAGTCTCACACTCCACCCGGAATCCGAGCCCCTCGGACAGGTGGAGCTGGAGGGCGTTCATCTTCAGGAACGACATCTCGCGGATGAGAGCCTTGATCCAGTCCGGCGTGAAGTACTTCCGGCCGATGTCGAGCATCAGCGCCCGCTCGGTCAGGGTCGGCCAGTCGGTGATCCTGCCGACGGGCAGGCTGCCACGCAGCACCTGCACGAGCGTCCTGGTGCCCCAGAAGGCTCCGTCGGCGGTCGGGGAAGTGATCGTGATCCCCTCGTCGGCCACGATCGAGTAGGCCTCCCGGCTGTCGGCGTGCTCGACCGTTCCAAGCCGCAGGACGATGTCGTGGGGCTTGGACTCCCGTGACACCACCACCGGTGGGGTCCGCGACAGATGACCTTCGGCCACCAACTCCTCTGCCAGCACCTCGGCCTCAGCCTGCAGAGACCGCGCCGAGGCGGGATTCAGCACGATGCGGGTTGCCGGTGTGAGGCGCATCTCCACCTCACCCGCCTCGAACTGCTGCACCGCCGGCAAGACCGCCGGGAGACCCCCCTCGGTGGCAACCGACGGTGTGGCGGCGTTGGCAGCCAAGCCTCCGAAGGCGCTCGCCGGGGCGCCGGCCAGGATCGGGAGGGACAGGCCGACGGCCAGGAAGCTGCGACGATTGGCGTTCAGTGAACCCATCGTGCATGCGCTCCTCTCATGAGAATCACGCCTGGAATGTTCCAGATTCTGAGCGGGAGCATGGAAGCCTCGACTCGAGGGATCCGCACCAGTCGCACGGGCGACGCCACGACCGGTGCGGATCCCTCGTGATCTCAAAGCCTCGGTGCCCACTCGCGGGTTACGCGGGGTCGGGCTCCGGGCTCATGGAACGAACTTCCAGGCGCCACAGCGAGTAGCCCCAGCCGGTTGTCCGCTTGATGCCTTGCATCCGCACGTACCGGGCGGTTACCGGATCGAAGGTGAGCTCGTCCACGCGGGCGCCGGACGGCTTGCCCCGAACCGAGGCCACAGTCTTCCAGTTGGCGGCGTCGCCGGAGACCTGGATGTCGTAGTCACGACCGGAGGCGTTCTCCCAGTCGAGCAGGACACGCTGGACGGTCTGCGGGGAGCCGAGGTCGACCTGGATCCATTCATCGTCCCGGTAGGCACTGGCCCATCGGGTCTTGCCGTCGCCGTCGGTGGCGTTCTCCGGTCCCAGGCTCGCCACTTCGGTCGAGGACGCGGTGGTCGGCCGGTGCAGTGCCAGGTCCGGCACCTCGAAGACGCGCATGCTCCACAGGGCGTACCCGTTCTGCTTCTTGCCGGCCTGCGTGCCGACGAGCCGTACGTGCCGTGCCGTGACCGGATCGAACGTCAGAGTGTCTGATCCCGCGGCTTCGCGGCCGGTACGGCTCGCGACGGTGGTCCATTTCTCGCCGTCACGTGACACCTGGAACTCGTAGTCCCGCCCGTAGTCCGGTGCCCAGTCCAGTTCGACCTTGCTGATCGCGACCGGCTTGCCGAGGTTGACCTGCAGCCATGCCTCATCTCCTGGACCGCTGGCCCAGTTGGTGGTGCGCACCCCGTCGAAGGCCGCAGCCGCCTCACCGGCGGAGGCGGTCGCCTCCTTCCCCAGGCTCACCTCTCCCGACGCCGACGCGGCGAGTGTCGTGGAGACCTTCGTCAGCCCGGTGCCCACGCCAAGCTTGCGGACCGTGTCGAGGAAGGCGCTGTACGGCATATCGGCCTTGGCCCCGCTCCACATCTTCTGAGCCAGCGTGCCGAACGTGGGCTCGACCAGCCCGTGCACGTCCAGCTCCGAGTAGGTGGCCTCGGTCAGGTCGTTCCACACCGCCGACATGGCTCCGAGCAACTGCGGGTCACGAGGGGCCACGCTCTGCCCGCCGGGGAAGACATTCGGCTCCCACTGGTCATAGAGGTACTTACCGTCCAGCCCGTGGCCGTGGTAGTAGCCCGCGAACGGGACGATGTAGAGCAGGGCGTCGTTGGTGTTGATGAAGGAGTAGCCGTCTCGCTTCAGCGCCTGCGGTCCGTACCAGCCGTTGTTCCAGCTGTTCATGGTCACGTCGCGGTCGTAACCGTCGCTGTTGGCCGCCATGACCGACAGGCTGCCCCAGGCCCGCGGCTGCTTGCCGAGCGCGCGGATGTGGGCGGCCATCTCGTTGAAGTAGACCTTGTAGCGGGGCTTGTCCACCGTGTACTCGTCGGCGCCGAAGTGCACATCGGGACTACGGAACCAGGGCACGAACTCGTCGAACACCGACTTCATGAACGCGGTGGTCTCAGGCTTGGACAGATCGAGGTGGTCGGACTGGCCGTTGTTGAGGCCGAGCGACGGGCGGAACCGGATGAACGCCAGCGAGTGGGCGGGCGCGTCGATCTCGGGGATGATCGTGACGCCGTTCGCGGCGGCGGTGTCCTCGAAGGAGTCCCAGTCGGCGCGGTCATAGGACCCGTCCTGGGAAGCCAGCCCGCCCAGCTCGGGGTTGTCGGTCTTGAGCCGGAAGCCGGCCTGCACCTCGCTCCAGGGCTTGTCGCCCTTGAAACCGTTGTCGTTGAGGTGCAACTGCAGCTGGTTTAGCTTGAACCAGCCCATCACCCGCAGGTAGTCGCGGATGTAGTCGGCGGTGAAGAACCGCCGCCCGACGTCCAGCATGAAGCCGCGGACTTTGTAGTTGGGCCAGTCCACGGCCGTGCCCACGGGGACGGAATCGCGGCCGTCGTCGAGCAGAAGGATCTGCAGAAGGCTGCGGGTGCCGTAGTAGACACCCTTCGCGGTCGGCGCGGTGATCGTCACGTTGCGATCGGTGGCCGTAAGGGTGTAGCCCTCCTCGGCGAACCGGGCGCCACCCGTCGCGTCGGCGAGGGAGGGATCGATCGACAGGACGATGTCGCCGTCCTGCGGGACCCGGGGGGACACGGCCGGCTTGTGCCCTGTCGCCTCTTCGATCTCGGCCGAAAGTTGCGCGCCCTGGTCGTCGAGTTCGTCGGCCTGCTTCTTGGCCAGCACGATCCGGCTGTGCTTGCGCAACTCGAACGAACCCGTGCCACCCTCCCACTGCTGAAGAGCGGGCACCACGGCGGGTCGGGGGTTGACGTCGGTGTTCGCGGGGACGGGTTCGGCGCCTGCTGACGGCACCGCCAGGAGGGGCACGAACAATCCGAGCGCTATCGCTCCGACCAGTCGAGCAGCATGTCTGTTTATGCGCACTGCAACCTCCGTTCGAGCGGAATTGAAGAAGGTATACCGGAGTTTCCAGTTGAGGTCTAGACCACTTGGTCTAGACCTCCGAGCCGCGGCGCCCGAGTCGTCGAGGGTCAGGTCCCCGCTCGGGTCGGCCAACTCGTGGCGTCGTCGAACTCGCTGTGCGCAGATGTGCGGTTGATGAAATCCGGCACCGCCGCTGCGGCTTCGCCAGATGGCAGCAACGCCTCGCCGGGGTAAAGGTTGGAAGCTGAAGCGAGTGGTGGAGGAGCGGTGGGAAATCTGGTTGTCGTGGGAGTGGACGGCTCGTCGTCGAGTCTTTCCGCGGTGGAAGCGGCTGTGGGGGAAGCCCAGCGGCGTCGTGCTGAGCTGCGCGTGGTGCACGCCTTCAGTTGGCCTGTCAGGCCCATGTATGCGCAGCTGGACCCGTCGCCGCTCAATCGCCTGGTGCACGAGGCTGCGCAGCATGCCCAGAGCGTGGCGCCTGAGGTGGAGGTCACCGAGGCCGTGGTGACCGGCCACGCAGTGGCCGTGCTGGAGGCTGAGTCGCGAGCCGCGGACCTGGTGGTCGTCGGCTCCCGGGGTATGGGTGGCTTCATCGGCATGCTGCTGGGATCAACGGCGGTGTCCCTGGCCGCCCACGGCCAGTGTCCGGTGATGGTGGTCCGTGAGGAACAGGCCGGCGCCGGACCGATCGTGCTGGGTGTCGACGGCTCCCCGGTCGGTGAGAAGGCGGTCGACTTCGCCTTCGCTGAGGCGGCGCTGCGCGGGGCTGAGATCGTGGCTGTGCACGCGTGGCTGCCGGACTACGCGCCGCTTGGTACGGGCCCCGAGAGCCCGGAGCGTCTGCTGGCTCAGGCACTCGCCGGCCGTACGGAGAGGTATCCGGACGTCAGGGTCAGACACGACGTGGTGGGCGGCGAAACCCGCGAGGTACTGATCGCTGCGAGCAAGACTGCCCAGCTCGTTTGGGGACTACGGCTGCACCTGGTGTGCACCCTGCACGGCCTGCCCGTCACCTTCGCCCTGACCGGCGCCAAGGCCGACGAACGCGAGACCCTGCTGGACCTGCTCACCGTCGAGCCGCAGCTCATCGACGAGCGTCCCGGCCAGACACTGATCGGCGACAAGAACTACTTCGGCCGCGAGTTCGAGCAGCAGCTGGCCGAGCTGGACATCCGGCTGCTGCGGCCAGCCCGCAAGGGCGAAGCCGAGCGGGCCGGATCACAGCTGTTCAAGCCGCTGCGGCAAGTCATCGAGTCGATCAACGAGACCTTCAAGGGGCAACTCGACCTCGAACGCCACCGCGGTCGCACACCCGCAGGCGTGGCCGTCCGCGTCCTGCAGCGCATACTCGCGCTCACCGCCGCCATCTGGCACAACGACCACACAGGCCAGCCGATCATGCGCGCACTGACCGCATACGACCACTAAAGCCCTTGGAATCGATCATCTAGGGACGAGCCTGGCCGGAAGGGCTCATGGACGACCGCGACGCCCCGGACGCCATGGCTTCCCAACCGGACGGTCAGGGGCACGAGTCCGCCGGCGTCCTCGGCGAGGAACTGACGGCGGTACTGCACCGCGCCATGGAACAAGCCGCCCACCGTCTCCAGGCCGTCGCGGCGGCCGTCTACCTGCTGACCCCCGGCGGCGACGAACTGCTCGCCGCCATGATCGGCGGCAGCCCGCCGTCCGTCCTCACCCTTCCCGGCCGTCCCCGGATGCAAGAACCCGAGAATGGACAGCGGCTGCGGGGATGCCGCCGGTGGGAGGCGGGAGGAACCTCCGCGATGCTTCGGGTTCCTGCGTTGGCGAACCGTGGAGGGCCGCCGCTGGGTCGTCCCTGCGGCGGCCCCGTTGGGGTCAGCTGAGCCTGGCCGTGGCATACGCCTCGATGGCGTTCCGCTGGTACGCGGCCAGGCCCGGCGCGATCGCCTCGTATGCGGCGCGCCACTGCTCGTTGTCCACGCAGGAGCGTCCCATGGCGCGGTACTCCTCGGCGGACACGGCCCGCAGCGAGGTCAGTGTCCGGTACTGGGCGTCGATCTCGGCCTGCACGGGTTCGGCGTCGGCCGGGTGGCCGGCGGCCATCAGCTCGGCCAGCCGGATCATCTGCGCCGTACGCTCGCGCTGTCCGGCCTCGACGTCCTGCGGGGTCATCGCGGCGACCCTGCGGGCGACCTCATCGGCATGCTCGGGGAAGTCGCGCAGGCTCTCCTCGTACTGGGAGGGCCGCACGCCCTCGAACAGGTTCTCCGGTCGGTTGATGGCGGTCATGGTTCTGCCGTCCTTCCTGAACTGCTCCAGTTCGGCGATCGTGCGGGAGACGGTGCCGGCCAGGGCGTCGAGCCGGTCCCGCTCGGCGAGCAGCCGCCCGTGGTGGCCGCGCAGGGCCTCCACCTCGTCGATCTGCTCGGCCAGGATCCGGCCGATCTCGGGAAGTCCTACACCCAGTGCCCGCAGTACGAGAATCTGCTGCAGTTGCAGCAGCTGGCGCTCCTCGTAGTAGCGGTGGCCGTTGGCCCCGATCCGGGCAGGCGGCAGCAGGCCGATCTCGTCGTAGTGCCGCAGGGTCCGGGCGGTCACGCCCGACATCCGAGCAACCTCCGCGATCGGCCAGTCCATCGCTGCCTCCCTCACAAACGCGTCACCGGGCCGGTCTCTCCGGCCCTGCTCAGGACGGTAGAAGCTGCCGCAACGACAACTTCAACCCCGGAACCCAGGCTCACCCGATTCTCGGCTTCGCGACCGTACGGACGACGCCCACGGCGGACCCAAATGGAGGCCGACTGCTGTCGCCATCGGCCGGTCCCACTGCGGACTGACCGCGAAGATCTACCTTGCCGCCGACGACCGCTGCCGGCCCCTGGCCTTCCGTCTCACCGCCGGCCAGGCCGGCGACGCGCCCGCCTTCACCGATGTCATGGCACGCCTGCGCATCCCCCGCCGCCGTGAACGGCCCCGCACCAGGTCCGACATGGTCCTTGCCGACAAGGTGTGCTCCTCCCGCGCCATCCGCAATCACCTGCGCCAGCGCGGTATCCGTGCCGTGATCCCCGTCCCGGCGGACCAGCAACGTCACCGACTACGCCGGGGAAGCCGGGGCGGCAGGCCACCTTCGACCGCGAGACCTGCAAGCAGCGCAACACCGTCGAGCGATGCATCAACCGACTCAAGCAGTGGCGCGGCATCGCCACCCGCTACAAGAAGACCAACACCATCTACCTGGCCGGACTCCACATCGCATGCGTCTTCCTCTGGTCCGCCCGGTGATCCATACGAACCGACCAGCCCCAAGTAAGCGGGTCGAGATGGCGGTAGAAGCGCAGGCGCTCGTCGTCAAGGGCGATGCCGTACCTCTTGGCGAACGCCACGTCCGCGGTCCGCGCCCGTTCCTCGTCCGCCCAGGTCTCTCGCGCATTGGCGAGCAGCAGCGCCAAGTCGGCGTGGCGGTCGGCCAGCCCGAGGCGGCCCAGGTCGATGAAGCCCGACACCTCCAGGGTCCGCGGATCGAGGACGATGTTGGGCAGGCACAGATCTCCGTGGCAGACAACCGTGTCGGCGACCTCCTGATCCCGTCGCCGAGGGACCTCCCGGGCGAGGCGGGCCAGCAGCTCCGCGGCGGGCGTGTGCTGCTGCTCGACGGGAAGAAACTCTGGGTTCACCGCATCACGGGCCACGACGTCACGTGCCACGGCGACCATGGAGTCCAGACCCTGGCGGAATGGGCACTCCGGCACGGGCACCTCGTGCAGCCGTCGGACCGCGTCCGCGATGTGTTCCCAGGAGGCACGCAGGTCTTCCGCAGGCACCTGATCAGCAGGTATGCCGGAGACGGCACTGGTCACCAAGCAGGCGCCGGCGTCACCGGAGTACCAGTCAAGAACCTGGGGCCCTGGTACGCACTGACGGCCTAGCCATGCGATCCGGTCGCGCTCGGCCCTCAGGTCGACTGCATCCGCGGCAGGCACGCACTTGGCATACCGGGTGGCATCCGCACTGCGAAAGACGCAGGCGCCCGACTCGCCCGCGGTGACACGCAGCCAGTCGCCACCACCTACGCCGAGCAGCTCCGGCGACACGGTCCGAGGTCCGGAGTGATCGCTCATAGCGGCCACTCTAGCCAGCCCGGAATCCAACTCAGGGCCAGATGTTCCCCGCCCCTGCCATGGTCCCGGCGTGCGGCAAGGCATGATCCAACCGAAACGCCCTGGGCGGTTTCGTTCGGAGCAGGGGAAAGCAGGCCACGTGCCCCTCGCTGCTGGCGGCTAGGGCAGACCCACCAGCCCCCAACCGCGGCGGGCAGCCTCCGTGGTCACGTCGCCCCATTCACACAGAAGCGCGGTGAAGTCCTCGAAGGTGTCCGGGCGGCCTGCCCAGCCTTCGCACTCGGCGGCGAACGGCTCGCGCAACTCCTCGAGGTGGGACTCCACTCGCCCCCAAGCACGGGCCTTGCCGGGTACTGCCTCAGGCGGGCACACCAGAAGGACACGCAGGAGCCCGCGGTCGGTGGACGGCGGGAAGACCGAGGGGCCTGGGTGTGGCTAACTACCTGTTTCTCAACCTCCGCCCAGGTGACGGCATCGGTGGAGTGAGGACTAGACTCGCGCGCACCGTGATCGTGTGGGCCCAGCGCAGGGGTAGGCGAGTATGCAGAATCCGTTCCGGGGTGGCGGTCCGGTCGACATCGCGATGGATTGGCTCGCCGTGGTGGTCTCGACCATGCTGCTGATAAAGGGTATAGAGCTGGCTCGGCACGGAGCTTCGCTGTGGTGGCCCGTGATAGCCGGTGCGATAGTCGTCCTCAGTCTCCACAGGTTGTATCGCCGCCGCCGCGACAGTCGCCAGAGCGAGTGTGAGCACGGCTGACTTCCAGGTCTTGCCGTTGCGGTACGACACCGGGGTCGCTGACGCCTCGGCCTGAACACACCGTCCGACAGCTGCCAGAAGCGCGACGTCGACGTACGACGGACCGTCAGCTCCTGGACACGGACCGGCTTCTGGTCTTCCCCCTTGGGAGACACGCTCATTCCTGGGCACCGCGTCTGTCGCGGACGGGGACGACGGCAGCGAAGCCGTCGGCCGCTTCGAGGCACTCGCCGCCCTCCGAGTTGCTGTGGCTGGACTTGCGCCACTGCAGTGCGGTCAGATCAGGAGCGAGGGTGGTGCGCATCGTGCGAGGTCCTCCGTCGCCGAGCGGATCAACGCCGCGTAATCCCAAAGCGGTCGGGGACGTGCGGGTTGTGGCAGCCCAGCGGCTAGGTGTCCAAGTGCTCAGGCAGGAGCGCGGAGTATTGGTACCGCAGGGGTTCGAGCAGGCGTGATGGCAGGACAGGCACGAGCCCTGCGGTGATCGCTGAGTGTAGAGAACTTCCCAATGACGTTGTCAAGCCGTTGCCGTGACTGGTGGTGTGGCTTGGTAGCACGCTCCGTCGCGGATCATGGCCCACAGGACGTTGGCCCGGCGACGGGCGAGTGCCAGCAGCGCCTGCTTGTGCCCCTTGCCCTCGGCCCGCTTGCGCTCATAGAACTGTTTCGAGGCGGGGCAGTTCCGCAGGCTGGCGAAGGCCGAGAGGTAGAAGGCGCGGAGCAGGCCGCGGTGGTAGCGGCGTGGGCGGCGGAGGTTGCCGCTGACGCGTCCGGAGTCGCGGGGGACGGGTGCGAGGCCGGCGTAGCCGGCCAGGCGGTCGGCGGTGCCGAAGGTGTCCATGTCGCCGCCGGTCGCAGCGAGGAACTCCGCGCTCAGCATGGTGCCCATACCGGGCAGGCTCTGGATCACCTCGGCGTGTGGGTGCTCGCGAAACCGAGCCTCGATAAGGGCTTCGAGCTCGGTGATCTCCTCATCGAGGGCCATCACCCCCTTGGCGAGCCGGGCTACCATGGTGGCCGCGAGTTTCTCGCCGGGCAGTGCGGTGAACTGGGCCTCGGCGGCCTCCACGACGGTCCGGGCCAGGGCCGCGCTGTTGCGGACCTTGCGGTTCTTCAGCCACGTCGCGATCCGGGAGGCACCTGCGCGACGGATCGCGGCCGGGGCCTGGTAGCCGGTCAACAGCAGGACCGGCCCCTTCTTCGTCGGGTCCAACGAACGTTCCAACGCAGGGAAGATTTCCAAGAGTTGGGCGCGCAGTCGGTTGATCTGCCGGGTCCGGTCGCAGACCAGATCGGTGCGGCGAGTGACCAGCGTGCGCAGGTCGACCGATATCTCGTCGCCGGGCCGCAGGACACCGAGGTCGGTGCGCATGCGGGCCTGGTCAGCAATGACGAAGGCGTCCTTCGCGTCGGTCTTGGCCTGGCCCCGGTAGCCGGCCGATGCACGGTGGATGGCCAGGCCGGTGATGTAGGTGACGTGCTGGTCGTGGCTGACCAGCAGACCGAGCAGGAGCGCGGCCCCGCCGTGGTTGATGTCCACAGCCCACAGCACACCCCGCGACAGCTCCAGCACGTCAGCGATGAGCTGGAGCAGTTCAGCCTCGTCGTTCAGAATCCGACGCGACAGCAGTCGCTTGCCCTGGGTGTCGATCACCACGCAGTGGTGATGTTCCTTGCCGATGTCCACTCCGGCCCAGATCTCGGGCACAGCCACCTCCGTCAGCTCGTCGTACACCAACCCAGCAGACGACCTCGCCGACGTTGTCCTACAAAGCGATCGCGTCGCGTCTCCCAATTAGCGGTCGAGTCGTCGCGGGGTTCCGGGCGGCCAAGTTCTCTGAGCCATCCAGCGGCGACTCCATGACAGCCATACCCGGAACCCCTGGGCCCCGCCGATCTTACGAATGACCAGTTCAGACCCACATCAAGAAAGGTAGGACTCCGTGATCACCGCGGCTCGTGCCTGCTCTTCATCCGGGGCACGTTCCGACCGCCGGTGCGCTCCTACTGCCGGACGCTCTTAGCTTGATCTTTAAGCCTCCTCCTCGGCTCCGCCGCATCGGGGTGTGTCCGCTTTACGTTGTTTCTTGCCGACTGGGTGGCGGGGTGCGGGGGTGGAGGTGCGGCCCTTGGGGCGGCCGGGCCCGGGGTGGGTGGCTTTCGGCGTGCTGGCCGGGGTGCCCACGGTCCGCCGGATGCGTGGATAGCCTCGCCGGACCCGGCCGGGGGTCAGCTGATCCGGCGGCAGCGGCTTCTCCCGGGGTCGGCGCAGGTCCTCGGCCAGGGGGCGGGCGAGGCGGAGCTGGGCGTAGGCGGAGAGGATCAGCCACACCCACCGGTCGGCCTGCTCGGGAGTGCGTAGGCGGGGGCGGGTGAGGCCGAGGGTCTGCTTGAAGAAGCGGAATGTGTGCTCGATGTCGAATCTCCTGAGGAAGATCCGCCAGAGGCGGTCGACGTCGTGCGCGGTGGCGTCGGGGTCGCTGTGCCACAGCCATAGCGGCTTGGGGTCGCGGTTTCCGGGTAAGTGCTCGATGGCCAGATGGACCAACGTGCCCTCGACGAGGGGTAGTTCGCCTTCATGGTCGGCCCAGGAGCCGCGCCGGTCCGGCTTGGGGTGCATCCGGCCCCAGCAGCGGGCGAGGACCTGGCCGAAGCGGTCGTGGACGCCGGCCGACTCCTGGACCGGGGCCGGGTGGGTGGCGGGGTCGGCGAGGCGGAACTGTGCTCCGTGGCGGGGCGGGCGTCCGGGGTTGGTTCCGCGGCGCTTGCCAGCCGGTGCATACATCACCCGGTCCGCGCGGATGCGGCCCAGCAGCCGCACCGGTTCATCGCGCAGCAGCCAGGTCAGGCGCACGAGGTCGTAGCCGGAGTCCAGGACGAACAGGACCGGCGGGTCGCCCGGTCGCCATTGCCCGGCCCGCTGCAGGCGGGCGCGCAGGTCACGGATCTGAGTCGCGGTGACCTCGGTGGGATCGTCCTCGGGCCCCGGCCGCACTGCGTCCAGCGGCCCTGTCCACGAGGAGCGGCCACCGCCCAGGGCCGCGGCCACCTGGTAGGGCCAGCCCGGGATGGTCTGGCGAACCCCGTCGCAGCGACACGGACGGTGGCAGTGCAGGCGCTCCGGCGAGCACTCGGCGTCCGGACGCGGCCACGGAGTGACGTCCAGCGCGATCGACAGCTGCCGGTCCGCCCCGCGCGGCAGCTCAAGGCCTGCCAGCGCCATCCGCAGGCGGGACACGGCGATGTGGCCCTGGGCCAGCGCGTCGTACATCGCCCCGTGCCCACGCCGGTGCACTGCCTCCAGCGACAACTCCGGCAGCGAGACCACCGGCCCGCCGGCACACAGCACCGCGTCCGCCAGCTCGAACAGAGCATCCGCCCGCAGGGTCAGGCACTCGTAGAACTCGCGGCGAAACCGGGATAACCCGGTCAATGCCTCGACGCGCGCAGCGTCGTCTTGCAGACTGTCCATCACGGCCTTTGGGTTGATCGACTGTCGACTTCAGCGAGAAGACACGATCACGCAAAGGCCGCCCAGCTGTCAGGCGAACGACGAACCCCACCAAGACATGATCTTGGTGGGGTTTAAAGCCAAGCTTAGAAGATGAGCTTCCAGCTGTCGATGTAGCCCGTGTCGCCGCGGTACATGTCCTGGACCTGGAGCCTCCAGGTGCCGTTGGCGACCTGGCTGGAGGCGTCCACCGTGTAGGTTTCGATCACGTTGTCGGCCGAGTCGGACAAGTTGCTCTTCTTCAGCGGGTACAGCGTGCCGTCGGGGGCGACCAGGTTGATGACCAGGTCACCGCGCCAGGTGTGCTTGATGTCCACGCCCACCTTGAGGTCGCTCGGCGCCTGGCCCGAGAGCCCGGTGACGTCGATGTCCGAGAAGACCGCGGCGCCCCCGTCCGGGATCGGCACGTTGGTGGTGTTCTCGACGATGCCCCTGGCGACCTTCCAGGTGAAGGTCGCCGTGGTGGTGGAGTTCATGGAGCTTCTGACGGTGACGGTGACGTTGCTGGTGCCCGGCGTGGTGGGGGTGCCGGTGATGAGGCCGGTGACGGGGTGGAGGCTCAGGCCGTCGGGGAGGCCCTCGGCGAAGTAGACGGGGGTACCGGGGTTGAAGCTGGTGGCCTGGATCTGGAGGCTGGCGGGGGTGTCGACCGCGCTGGTCTGGGCGCCGGGGTTGGTCAGCAGGATGCCGTCGACGATGCGGGGGCCGACGTTGATGGCGGCCCAGGCGTTGGCGGCGTTGATGTAGGTGTCGCTGCCCAGCCCGTACAGGTCGGCGGCGGCCTGGAGGGTGGCGGTGCGGGCACCGGCGTAGTCCGTGGACGAGGTCATGTAGGTGGTGAGGGCCTTGTACCAGATCTTGGCGGCGGCGTCCCGGCCGATCCCGGTCACCGGCAGGCCGTCGGAGGTCGGGGAGTCGTAGTTCACGCCGTTGACGGTCTTGGCGCCGCTGCCCTCGGAGGCCAGGTAGAACCAGTGGTTGGCCGGGCCGGAGGAGTAGTGGACGTCGATGGAGCCGAGGCCGGAGTACCAGGCGTCGGCGGACTTCCCGTCCTTGGAGGGCTTGTCCATGTAGCGCAGCGGGGTGCCGTTGCCGCGGATGTCGATCTTCTCGCCGACGAGGTAGTCGCCGGGGTCGTCGGCGTTGTCGGCGTAGAACTCGACGGCGGCGGCAAAGATGTCGGAGGTGGCCTCGTTCAGGCCGCCGGACTCGCCGCGGTAGATCAGGCCCGCGGTGTTGGAGGTGACGCCGTGGGTCATCTCGTGGGCGCCGACGTCGATGGAGGTGAGCGGCTTGTTGTTGCCCGTGCCGTCGCCGTAGGTCATGCAGAAGCAGGCGTCGGACCAGAACGCGTTGACGTAGGCGTTGCCGTAGTGGACGCGTGAGTAGGCGCCGACGCCGTCGTTCTTGATGCCGTTGCGGCCGTGGACGTCCTTGTAGTAGTCCCAGGTGAGCTGGGCGCCGAAGGCGGCGTCCACGCCGGCGGTCTGCCGGTTGCTGGTGGTGCCGTCGCCCCAGGTGTCGTCCGGGTCGGTGAACAGCGTGCCGGTGCCTGAGCTGCCGCCGTTGAGGTCGTAGGTCTTGTGGCCGCCGCGGGTGGCGTCGGTCATCGAGTAACTGCCGTCGGCCGACGTGGTGCCGATGGTGACCTGGCCGGAGTACATGCTGTCGCCGACGCCGGTCTCGATGCCCTGGTACTCGAAGATCTTCTTGCCGGTGGTGGCGTCGGTGATGACGTGCAGTTCGGAGGGGGTGCCGTCGGCCTGGGTGCCGCCGACCACCGTCTCCCAGGCCAGGGTCGGGGTGCCGGACGCGGCCCAGACGACCTTGCGGGCGGTGCCGGCCGTCGCCTTCGCGACGTGCTTGGCCTTGGCGCGGCCCAGCGCGAAGGTCTTCGCGGAGCCGGCGCTCTTGGCCGCGGTGGTGGAGGCGACGGTGATGGTCGCGTTGGTGGCCTTGGTGACGCCCTTGGCGGAGCCGTTCGCGGCGGTGTGGACGACCAGGTCGCCGCCCAGGACCGGCAGCCCGGCGAAGGTCCGCTCGTAGCGGGTGTGGAGGCTGCCGTCCGCGTCCTTCAGGACGGACTTGACGATCAGCGCCTCCTTCGATCTCAGGTGCAGCGACCTGGCGGTCGCCGCCCGGGACGCGTTCGCCGCGGCCAGCAACTCGCCACGCTGCGACGGCGACAACTGCACCGGCAGTGCGCCAGCGCGGGCCTGGACCTTGGCCGGGGCCTGGCTCGTGGTGCTGGCGGTGGCGACACCGGACGGCAGCGCGGCCGCGATCATCGCGGCGCCGGCTATCAACGCGCTCGCGGCGACGGTCTTTCGGGGGGATCGAGTCACACGGAACTCCTTCTGCGGCGGCCAGGTGTGTACGGCCGGAGTCAGCCGGGCAGGCGGGGGTGTTGCCGCCCGGTAGAGCTGGAGGTGCGAGTGGGTCGGACGGTGTCCGACGTGATCGCCGCATCGCGTGGTGCGCGTGCGTTTGTAGGGTGCTCTGCGACGACTGGATGGAAGCGTGCCAGCTTTGATGGGGACCCGTCATGTACGCGTCGCCAACTTGACCGAAATCCGTCCTTGATCGATCTGTGGTGTTCGTTGGAATTCGCTGCAGTATGCGTCACTTGAGCCTTTTGGTGGTCGGGCGCCGTCCCAGCGGTAGAGACGGGTGGCGCGCCGGATGACCATACGGAGCGTGACGATCGTGGCGGACAGGTAGAAGGAGAAGTCGACGACCTGGCTGCGCTTCTCGGTGCAGCGTCACGGGGCTCAGTCCGCGTCAGTTCGACAAGCTGGTCACCGCGTTGCGGCGTGAGGGCGCGGATCCGGTCCGCAAGGGGCGCCCCTGGAGCCTGCCGCTGGATTTTGACGAGTCCGGCCCACTCGGCATCCGCCCTACCGCCGGCTCCTGTTGGGCCGAAAAAGGCCATCCCGACCGGCTGCCCGCCACCTACCGGCGCACCCATGAATTCACCTACTTCCGCGGCTGCTATCCGATCGGGGATGACCAGCTATGGGGCGTCAACCGACGCCGCAAGGGCATCGACCACACCTGGGCCGCCCTTCGGTCGATCCGCGCGGCCAGGCCGGACGGCGCCCCGGTCTACGTGCGCCTCGACAACCTCTCCACCCACCTGAACTGGCGAATCCGCAGGTGGGCGACACGGAACAGAGTCGAGCTGTGCTTCACCCCGACCTACGCATCCTGGGCCAACTTCATCGAGGCCCACTTCGGGCCGCTGCGGCAGTTCACCCTGGCCAACTCTCACCACCCCAACCACACTGTCCAGGCCCAGGCCCTGCACGCCTACCTGCGCTGGCGCAACCAGAACGCCCGCCACCCCGACGTCCTGACCGCCCCACGACGCGAGCGTGCCCGCATCCGCTGCGAGAAAGGCATCCGCTGGGGAGAGCGTCATCCCACCACGATGGCGGCCTGAGCGACTACACCTGCTCCTGGTAGACCCGGATCTCGGCCGGCCGAAATGCACCGATCGCCGTCCAGGCTGCGCGCCCGGTCAGGGCCTGGGCCCACTCTTCGAGGTCGTCTCCGGCATTGTGGAAGAACCACGAGTCGAAGCTTCCCAGGGCCTCCAGGGCGGGAGCGAGTCCGTATCGAAGCTCGCAGTGGACCTGCACGTAATGGTCGTGCTCTCCGTCGGAGACCTCGAACTGCCGGGTGAGGTCCAGCGTGAACGACGGAGGACCGTCGAACGAGTAGGTCCCGTACTGGAACAGAAGGCCATCAGCGTCGGGCATCTCCGGAACATCGAACAGCCGTCGGCCGAAACGGAGGAAGGCAAGCCAGGCGTCTTCTGTGTCCAGATCGGTAAGCGCCCGCCCCTTGGCCCCCAACTCACCATCAGGCAGTCCAACGGCCTCGTCCACCAACGGTCTCCGTGTCATGCCCGCCCTCCACCGCCGTCGGCCTCAGCGTACTCACCCCGGCGAACCTTCCCGGTCACAGCACTAATTGATCCCGGTCGTTTGAGAACCGTGCGGACCACGCTGTGGGCAGGAGGGCTCGACATCAACATGGCTACGAGGAAAAAGCACACGCCGGACCAGGTCGTGCGCAAGCTGGCGACCGCTGGAGCCTGGAACCAGTCGGTCGTCTTCCACACTCCTGAACTAGGTCGGGGTCCCGGCCGCCGCTGCCCGCGGCGCCGCCATCCGGGAGCAACTCGTCGAACTGCCCGCCCCCATCGTCGCGGACGCTCTCGGCTACCACGACAAGACCACCACCCGACTCCTCAACGAGACCGGCGGGACCTGGAGCCGATACGCCTCCGGAAGTCACGGAAAGTCACTGCCAGGCTCAGCGGCACCGACCACGGGCGTCGACGACCGTTGAATGCACGTTCCCCACCAGTAGGGGGCCTGGATATTGAGCTGATACCAGGCCCCTGGTTTACCGCCGAGGTCGGCCGGGTCGGCCGGGCCGAACCCGGCTTTGGTCAGCACCTTCTGGGACGCGGCATTCTCGCGGGCGGCGGCCGCCCTGAGTGTGCACAGCCCGTGCCGCTCCGTCGCCAGTTGGCACAGCTCCCGGACGGTCGCGGTCGCCACACCGCGGCCGGCGACGTGCTGCGCGACCCGGTAGCCGAGTTCCGCAGTGCGATCCTCGATGTTGACCAGGTTGAACCTGCCGAGTACCGAGCCATCCTCGGCGACGAGCACATAGAAGGCACAGAGGCCGGTCTCCTGCTCAGCCAGCAGGGCGTTGAGCCGGTCGGTGAACTGGCCGAAGAAGTCGTCACCGCGGTCGGAGACCGAGGCAGCGAAGTAGGTGCGGTTCGCCAGCTCGAAGGCTAGGACCGCCGGGGCATGGCCAGCATGGAGCCGCTGCAGCTCGGGCATTGCCCGACTCTACGCAGGTGACTCCTCCCCGCCCTGAAGGGACGGGGCTTCTCGCTATGCCGTGTGGGCGTTGCGACGGACCAGCCCGGCCCGTAGAACATTGAGTGCTCCCACTGTGTCGGCGTGTGCCGTGTGTCCGCACGACTGGCAGAGGAAGGTCTCCTGTGTGGGCCGGTTCTCCTTGGAGACGTGCCCGCATTCGGGGCAGGTCCGGGAGGTGTTGCGGGGGTCCACGGCGATCACTTCCCGTCCGGCGCTTTCAGCCTTGGCGTGCAGGATCGTCAGGAACACCCCCATCCGGCGTCGGCAATGCTGCGGTTGAGTCCAGCCTTCGCCGCTGCCCCATTGGGCAGGAATGCGCCCGCCTGCTCGGGGTCGGGCTTCGGTGCGGGGGCCCTGCTCATGTTGCGGATCTCGAGGTCTTCGTGCGCGATGACATCGTGCGCCCGGACCAGGTCGAGCGCGGTCTTGTGCGCGTGGTCGAGCCGCCGGCGGCGGACCTTGCCGTGCAACCGGGCGACCTGGTCCACTGCGCGCTGGTGGTTCCTGGTGCGGTCCTTGGCCTTGCGGCGCGGGAACCTGGACAGGGCCTGCTGTGCGGCTTGGAGTTTCGCAGCAGCGCGGCGGCCGTGGCGCGGGTTGGAGACGAACTCGCCGCCCGAGCCGGCAAGGAAGTTGGCTATGCCCAGGTCGATACCGACCACGCTGCCGGTCGTCGGGAGCGGTTCGGGCTGCTCCTGTTCGGCGGTCAGCACGACGAACCACTGGCGGCCCTCACGCTTGACCGAGACGGTCTTGACCCTGCCGACCACCGCACGGTGCTGGTTAACCTTGACATGCCCGACCCCTTGCAGCCGCACGCGGGTGACAGGGTCGTGCGGGGTGGAGTCCCACCGGCAGCCGTCCCCGTCCTTCGGGAACTCCACCGTGTCGAACCAGCTCACCGAACGAAAGCGCGGATAGCCCGGCGTCTGACCGGACTTGATCCGGCGGAAGAACGCGGCGAACGCTTTGTCCAGCCGGCGCAGCGTCGCCTGCTGCGAGGAGAACGACCAGCGCCCCTGACGCTCAGGATCGAACGCCCTAATGTCCTTCAACTGCCCGGACTGCATCCCGTACCGGACGGTGGTCCTCGATACATGCCGGTAGGCATCCCGTCGTTCCTGTAACGCCCCGTTGTAGAGCGAGCAGTGATCCCGCAGCATCTCGCCAAGCGCGATCTGCTGGCCCGTGGTGGGCCGCATCAGGAACTTGTACGCACGAATCATCCAGCCCACCCCCTTTTGGGTCAGTCCGGTCAACATAGCTGGCACCACTGACAACGCAGAGAACTCCGGCGCTCCGCGCCTCCGGGCCAGGGATCGCATTCCCGCCCGGCCCGAAGGCCGGGATTCCCCGCGAAGATCAGGGATGGCGCGCTGGGACCACCTGAATTTCCGCCGGACCGGGCTTGCCCTGGCGCTCAGCGACGTTACGTAGGCACAACCCGGCGGTCTGGCGTGCACACGAGTTCACGCATCCGTGCAGGCACCTTCGGAAGCCGACACGGGGATCACGCATGGTCACCAGCGACCTGGTTCCCTCGGGGCACTGGCGACGGTTGAATACGAGAGCCCACCAGTATCACCCCCCGAGTAGTAGCGGTACAGCGGCTAACGGTGAGATTGACCTTGGGTGCTGACGGCAGGGTGGGTCTCTCTGCGTCCTGGTTCCGTCATGCCGTCGGATTCCTGCCCGTCCTCGTCGGGTCAGGTGCTGAAAGGCCCCGGCAGGCCCGGCGCGTGACCGCGCTCCCCCGCGACGGAAACTCGGCTGCGGGTGCCGCACGACCACCACTAGGCTGCACTCGCGGGGCGGACGAGGCGCCGTATCGACCGTCAGTGGATCGGAGATGCACGGGGTATGACCAGTCAACTGTTCGCGATCTGCTTCAATGCGACCCGGCCGTCGGGCCTGGCGCGGTTCTGGTCCGGGGTCCTGGGCTGGGAGTTGGCCGACGGTCCGGACGACGACGTCGCGATCCTTCCCCCTGATACCGCCGGGTTCCGCATCCGTTTCCTGCCCAGCCAGGAGCCGAAGATCGGACAGAACCGGGCGCACTTCGACCTGACGAGCACTTCCCCGGAGGATCAGCAGCAGACGGTGGCCAGGGCGCTGGAACTCGGCGGGAACCACATCGACGTGGGCCAACTCCCGGAAGAAGGGCATGTGGTGCTCGCCGATCCAGACGGCAACGAGTTCTGCGTCATCGAGGCGGGCAACAAGTTCCTCGCCGACACCGGCTCCGTCGGAGCACTGGCCTGCGACGGTACGCAGGAAGTCGGCTATTTCTGGAGCGAGGCGCTGCGGTGGCCGCTGGTCTGGGACCAGGACCAGGAGACCGCAATCCAATCGCCGAACGGCGGTACGAAGATCACGTGGGGTGGTCCTCCGGTGGCGCCGAAGACGGGCACGAACAGGCTGTACTTCGAGCTGGCGCTCCCCGCCGACGCTGACTGGGAGGCGGAGGTCGACCGCCTGATCTCGCTCGGCGCGACGCGCACCGACACCGGCGAGGGCGACGGCGGCCGGGTGCTGATGCTCGACCCCGACGGCAACGAGTTCTCCGTGCAGAGGCCCCAGTAGCACGGCTGTTATCGGGTGGGCTGCGTTTCATAGGCGAACACTCATGAAACACAGCCCCCGCCGCCGATCATGCAGGGCTTTTCATGTTTCATGGGTTGTTGCAAACCACTGAACGTCTGAAACACTCTCATAAAACGCTTCCGGATCACGAGTGACGACTTCAAGCGCGTGGAAGTGCACGCCTGTCCGATGTCGACCTGCGCCGTCCCGCCGGGCTCGCCCTGCCGCACCGGCAAGGGCAAGGTCGCGATCCACTACCACACCGCCCGCTTCCGCCTCGTGCCCCAGCTCGCCAAGGCGCTCAACGTCCCGACCCCCGCGGTGCGCAAGCCCGGCGCGGTGTGGACCGAGCTGCCGCGGCCGGTGAACACCGGCGCCGGGCCGGTCGGCCATGTGCGCCCGGGGTACTGCCGTACGTCGACCGCCAGGCCGTCTCTGGACGCGCGCTCGACGCCATGGCGGAAGCGGAGGTGATCCGCGTCTTCGCGGAGAAGATCTCCACCCGCGCCACGAAGCGGCCCGAGCTGGTGGCCGCCGTCGAGCTCGCCGGAGAGGTGGCAATTCACCGCAGGCTGCAAAAAAGCATGACCATTTGGTTCCCACATGCGTGTGCTGCGAGAAACGAACCGCCAGGTCACCACAACCTCACGGTTCCAAGTACCTCGTCCCGACGCAGGTCATGCCCGTGGTGCCGAGGGCTTGCAGCTGCCAGCCGCGTCAGCGTGCCGCCGTGGCGGCACGCTGACCTGTCAGCAGCACCCGGCCGCCGGATGGGGCAAAAGCGTTCGTGACAGTCAGACAGGCCAGACGGAGTAGCGCACGGTCATCATGCCGCCCCCACCGACGCAGCTGTCACTGGGATGACCTGGGCGGACGGGGATGCAGGCAGGCGCAGGGTCGTTGAACCGCACTGGTTACTGCCGAGGAACCTCAGATGTTCCGCAAAGATCTCCAAGATCCATTGCTGATGAGGCCGACTGTTGCCAAAGTGCCAGCAATCACCCTCGCCCGAGGCCCTCGGAGGCTCGATGATCGCCCGCCGTACCCTGGTGTCTGCCGTGTCAGCGGCAGCCCTCGCTCTCCCTCTGCTCCTCCCCACCGCAGCCGCCGGCTCATCCCCGGCAGGCGCTGCCGCAGCACCCTCCGGCTCACGTCTCCAGCCGCCGCCCAAACAGGCCGTCGCCACCGGCAGCGGGGGCGCGGTCTCCAGTGTGAACCCATACGCCTCGCAGGCCGGCATCGAGGTGCTGCGGCGCGGCGGCAACGCGGTCGATGCGGCGGTGGCGACCGCGGCCGCGCTCGGAGTGGTCGAGCCGTACTCGGCAGGCATAGGAGGCGGCGGCTACTTCGTGTACTACGACGCCGCCAAAAAGAAGGTGCACACCATCGACGGCCGAGAGACGGCCCCGGCCCGGATGCGCTCCGACTCCTTCGTCGACCCGTCCACGGGCAAAGCCATCCCGTTCCAGGAAGCGGTCAACTCCGGCCTGTCCGTGGGAGTTCCGGGCACCCCGGCGACCTGGCAGAAGGCCCTGGACGACTGGGGCACCGTCTCGCTCGGGCGCGCACTGCGCCCGGCCACCCGGATCGCCGACGACGGCTTCGTGGTCAACAACGAATTCCGCGCCCAGACGGCGATGAACGAAGCCCGCTTCCGGGACATCACCTCGACCTCCGAGCTGTTCCTGCCGAACGGTGAACTCCCCGTGGTCGGCAGCCGTTTCCGGAACCCCGACCTGGCCCGTACGTACCGAGAACTGTCCCGCGAGGGCATAGATGCGCTCTACCACGGCGACATCGGGCGTGATGTGGTGCGTACCGCGCAGAACCCACCGGTGATCGAGGGCTCCGACCGTACGTTCTGGCCCGGACTCATGGAACGGCGCGACCTCGCGAACTACGCGGTGGTGCGCCGGGACCCGACCCGCACCACGTACCACGGGCTGGACGTCTACTCCATGGCCCCGTCCTCCTCAGGCGGCACCACCGTCGGCGAAGCGCTCAACATCCTGGAGAACTTCCCGCTGTCGTCCGCCGACCGGGTCCAGGCGCTGCACCACTACCTGGAAGCCAGCCGGATCGCCTTCGCCGACCGCAACCGCTGGGTGGGCGACCCCGCCTTCTCGGACGTGCCCACGAAGGCACTGCTGTCCAAGACGTTCGCGAAGGACCGGGCCTGCCTGATCCGGCCCGACGCGACGCTGACCAGCCCGTTGGCCCCGGCGGACCCGCGCGACGCGACAACCGGCTGTGCCCGGGGGAAGGGCACTCAGGAGCCTTACGAGGGGCCCTCGACGACCCATCTGGTGACCGCCGACCGTTGGGGCAACGTGGTCTCGTACACCCTGACGATCGAGCAGACCGGAGGCTCGGCCATCACCGTGCCCGGACGTGGCTTCCTGCTCAACAATGAGCTCACCGACTTCGACTTCACCCCGCTCACCCCCGGGGTACCCGACCCGAATCTGCCCGCGCCGGGCAAGCGCCCGCGCAGCAGCATGTCGCCGACGATCGTGCTGCGGAACGGAAAGCCGGTGATCGCGGTCGGTTCGCCGGGTGGCGCGACCATCATCACCACGGTGCTCCAGACCCTCGTCAACCGTCTCGACCTGGGCATGTCGCTGCCCGACGCGGTCGCCGCTCCGCGGATCTCGCAGCGGAACCGGACCACGACCGACGCCGAACCCGCCTTCCTCGACTCACCCGAGCGCACCGCGCTCGAAGGCCTCGGCCAACACTTCGTCCTGGCCCCACAGACCTTCACCCCCTCCCCTGAGATCGGAGCGGTGGCCGCACTGGAGTTCCAGCGCGACGGGAAGGTCACGGCGGTCGCCGAACCCAAGCGGCGAGGTGGCGGCTCGGCCATGGTGGTGAACGAGAGCCGTTGACACGGCGAACGTTGCATCACTCGGGCCCCGCGCAACGCCTCGGTGCTTACGACGAAATCGCAGACTCCATCGCCAGTCTCCTCGCCCCCACGCCAGAAGGGTTGGCCTGACAGCCCACCATCGCAACGCGTCTTTGCCTCGCGATGAGCGCTGTAGTTGGCGAAACCTGTCAACTACAGCGCTCAGTGTGCGACACGAAGTCGCTACACGTAAGTAAGACCGCTAACACAATGCCTGAACGCGTCGATAGGTGATGATGCAGCAGGCCAGCTTCAAGAAGGCTTCGTGTATGTCGTCACGGATGTCCCAGGATCGCAGGCGGCGAAAGCCGTGGATCCAGGCGTTCGTGCGCTCCACCACCCAGCGGACGGTGCCGAGTCCGGATCCGTGGGGTACTCCGCGTCGCGCGATGACCGGTTTGATCCCGCGCTTCCACAGCAGGCGGCGGCACTTGTCGTAGTCGTAGCCCCGGTCGGCGAACAGCTGCCGTGGCCTGTGGCGGGGCCTGCCTCTGCGGCCCTTGATGTGCGGTATCGCGTCCAGCAGGGGCAGTAGCTGGGTGCTGTCGTGCCGGTTGCCGCCTGTGAGCGTAACGGCCAGCGGGGTGCCGTTCGCGTCGGTGATCACATGGTGTTTCGAGCCCGGTCTTGCACGGTCGACCGGGCTCGGACCTGTTTGGGGCCGCCCCGACGCGCCTGCCGGTGCGAGCCGTCGATCACCGCCCGCGACCAGTCCAGCTTCCCCGCCTGGTGCAGCTCGGTCAGGAGTACCTGGTCCAGCCGGTCCCACACGTCGACGCGCTCAACCTGCTGCAGCGCTGCCTGGACAGTGAGCCCGCCGGCTACCAGGAACTCAGCATCAACATCGACACCGGCGGCCTCGCCGCCCACCGCATCCTGGCCAAGCTGGCCGCGCGATGAGGTCCGACGCGGTGCTCCGCGTCCACTGGGTGCCCGGCACCGACCACCTCCTCGGCACCTGCCACTGCGGCGCGCAGCACCGCGTCCAGGACCCCGCCGAGGGCGCGCTGCCCGGTGCCGACGTGGCCCGCGCCGAAGACAGAGAGCGGGTTGTGGCCGCCCGGCTTGCCGATCAGCAGCACAGCGAAGACCACGAAGACCGCGATCTCGAAGGAGCCCAGGACGGTGCCGAGCCGTGCCGAGGCGCGGGCCCCGTAGAGCCCGGCCAGACCGATGATCAGCGCCCCGAGCAGCGCCGCGCCCAAGGACACCGCAGGTCCGCGGGGCGGCCCGGGCACTCCTGGCGGAGGGTCCAGACGGTGGTGAAGCCTCGCCCGTGATCGGGCGGCCCGGTCGTGCGAAATCAATCCAAGCGTTGACGGCGCAGATCGTGCCAGGATGCTCGACATGTCTGGACGCGCACTGAGCTTCGGGGTGATGGCGGAAGCGTACGAACGGTTCCGGCCGGGGTATCCCGTGGAACTTTTCGACATGGTGATGGCCTATGCGGGTCACCCGGTTCTGACTGCCCTCGAGATTGGCGCTGGGACAGGCAAAGCAACCCGACTGCTCGCTCAACGGGGGGTCAGGGTCACCGCGACTGAGCCTGACGGGGCCATGCTTGCCGAGCTGCGCAAGCACGTGCCGGCAAACGTCAGGACGGTGCAAGCCGCGTTCGAGGACCTTCGACCGGGCGAGAGGTACGGGCTGGTCTATGCGGCAGCAGCGCTGCATTGGACGAACCCGGAGGGTCGGTGGTCACGCATGGCCGAGCTGCTGGAGCCGGGGGGCGTGTTTGCCTCTTTCGGCGGGCCAGTCCGGCTGGCTGACCCGGCTGTGGCGGAAGCTGTTCGCGCGGCACGGGCACCGTTCTTGGAGAGCGACGAGGTTCCGTCCCCGGACGGGATCCCTGAAGGGCATGACATGCAGTGGCCGGGTACAGAACTCCAGCGCTCGGAGTGGTTCACCGGTGTTCAACAGTCAGTGGTGGAACGGCGCTTGACGATGAGTGCTCGCGACTATGTCGGCCATCTCTCGACCATCTCGGCCTATCTCGTATTGCCGGCCTTGGAGCAAGAGCAGGTACTCAGCCGGATCATGCAGCTCCTGCCCGAGACGGTCGAGATTGTCGCCGACATCACCGTCCATCTCGCGCGTCGGCGCTACGAGCAGTAGCACTTCGACGGACGGATGTCCGCCTCTGCGAACGGTCATCCGGAACCGCCGCAGACGACGTGCGGCCATCGGCGCACAACATCTCCACGTCAGGGCGCCAAGGCGCGGAGCGTGCAAGTGGTGACGTGGGGGAATCGTGGACCGCTTGTCATCGCCCGGGTGGAGTCGGCTTCGACCGTCACGGCCGGAATGAAGCCCCACCTCCTGGTCAGGCTTCCCTCTGGAGGCCGCACCCAACCGCATGCGGCGGGGACGACCGGCGGTCACCCCTTTCGTCGGATGGAGGGGGACGACGTTGTCCGGAGTCCCTTCCGAGTGCCTCTCCTTGCCCTGAAAGGTGCGGACGGCGTTCGCGAGCGCGAGTTGAGTGACTTGGTGTCGGAGCGCTGTGATCTCGGCTTTCTGTACGACAACAGTTTCTTTCAGGTCGGAGACGGTTTTCCGAAGTCGCCGTTCCGATTCGGGGAGTTACTTCGTCTCGGTGCGGACACGCTCGTAGAACTCGTTCTTCAGGTCGGCGGGGCGCTTACAGACGGTCCTCCGCTGCGAACCGGACCCTGCTCGGACCCAGTTGCCGCTCAAGGACGGTGATCTGGTACCGCAGAACGAGGATCTCCACGTGCTTGTCCCGGTCGCTCATCGGCAGCACCCGCAGCTCCGCAACAGCGTTCGTGACAGTCAGACAGGCCAGACGGAGTAGCACGCGCGGGGTGCGCAGCCCCGCGTTACTCGCTCAGTCCTACGACGCCCCAGCCCCGCCGGGTGGCCTCGGTCAACACGCGCCCCCAGTCCTCCAGCAGGTCGGTGAACGCGTCGAAGTGCCCGACCCACGCACCAGGTACGGCTGCTTGCTCGGTGAAGGCCCTGCGCAGCCCGCCGAGCCGGGGCCGTACCTGTTCCCAGGTCGCGGCCAGCTCCCGCACGCTGTCGGGCGACCGCGCGAGCAGCACGCCGTAGAAGAGGGCAGGGTCGTCGGGGAAGAAGCCCGGGTCCATGTGCGGTGCCTCATCGTCCGGCCCATCCCAGATCAGCCCGCACAGCAAGGTGTCCAGCCCGGTCCGTACCTCCGGGTCGGCATGGTCGCGGATCCGTTCCCAGCGGTGTCCTGCCCAGAAGTGCGCCTTGAACGAGCCGCAGGTGCCACGGAACTCATAGACGTCGAAGAACGCGCCGGCGGGTCCTCCCGGTCGCTCCCATTCGCCCTCTACGGCGGACTCTTCGCGGCACCACAGGCCCGTCTCTTCGGCATACCAGGCATCCCTCAGCCGTGCCAGCCGCTCGCGGGGAGCAACCTCGCCCAGCCATGACCAGTCGGCGATCATCACGCTGATGTCCAGTCCCATGAGGGGTGAGCGTACTGAACGCCGGAGGCTGCTTCCCCGGCCTCCCAGGGGGCTGCGTCCTGGCGGCTCTTGGGGGTGGCGCGGCCACATGTGCGGCATCGCCTGCCTGCGCTTGGTGCTCCCCTTTCGCTCTGCGTGTAGCCGTTGGACTTCAGCGATTTAGTGATCGCCGGTGCGTCGAACGAGCCCTCCCAGTGGCCTGCCTCGGCCGTGTCGACTGCGGTGTCGATCTGGGTCACCTTCAGGTGCTGCCCCCATGGCCCGGGCTGGTACGAGTTCAGCAGGGAGCTGACCGGCTGCGCGACGGAGCTGAACCGCTTCGAGTCGCCCTTGCTCAGCTTCCGTACCCTGGCCGCGTCGAGAAAGGTCACCTGCTTCGCGCCGTTGTCGCCGGCCAGGGTTTCGAGCCCTCCGAGCAGCTTGGAACCGCTGTCACCCTTGTCGGAGTCGGACGAGCAACCGGTGACCGCGGCCAGAAGGACAGTGGTGAGAGCGACGGGGCCGACGATCGATCCGCGCGTTGTTATGTGCATGATCAAGAAGCCTACCGGTGTCCGTCGGAGGGGATGGTGGCGAAGGCGGCCGCACGCGGTCGTTCAGTCCAAGATGATCGGCGCGCCCCTTGCGGTGCGGCGGCTGTCCCGCTGGGGTCTCCCCGCTGGTCCGGGTGAAATCGAGCGGATCGGTCACGCCCCGTCGGGCGGCGCAGCTCGAAGCCGAGCTGGAGCCGTTGGCAGCGAACGAAGCGGGCAGGGAGGCTGGCTGACGGGCAGGCAGGAAGGGGCGGCAAGGCCGATCACGGACAGCCAGAGGAAGGTTTTTGGCTAGTCTCACGGGGACACGGGCCCGTTGTCCGTCCTGACCCGATATGTTGACCAGGTGGCCGGGCTCGGCCCCTCCCCCCGTGGGCGCCGAGCCCGGCTCATGGCTAGTACTGCAACCGCATCTGGAGAATGTGGCCTCGGCGTTTGTAGTGGGAGCGGCGGGCTCGGGCCTGGCTGCGCCGTCGGAAGCGTGACCAGTGCAGATGGTGCTCGTTGCTGTGGCAGTGGCGCGTGACGACGACGTGGCCCATCAACCGGCGGATCTCCGGGACGCTGAGGGGTATGAGGTCCTGCTCGTCGTCGAGAGTGCCCCTTTTGTGGCTTCTGCGGCGCGGATGGCGGTCAGGTAGGCGAGGGCGGCCATGGCCAGGGTGATGTGGCGGTACCAGGCCCGGTAGAGCCGCACCTGGTAGTGGTCCAGACCGCACTCTCCCTTCGCGGTCTGGAAGCACTCCTCCACCGCCCACCTCGCGGCAGCCACTTTGACCAGGTCTTTCAGTCGGGAGGTGACCGGGCCGTAGCAGACGTAGTGGGCGATCTCGCTCGGGTCGCTGACGCTGCGTCGGGCCAGTACCCAGTGCCCGAAGCCGTTCTCCCAGTACGGGCGGATCGCGACACGCGCCCAGTCGTAAATCCGCTCACCGTGCGCGCCGGCCCCGCCGGAGATCCGTTTCCACCGCTGGCGGGGCAGCGCGGCGACCAACTGGTCCACCCGCGCGTCCGCCCCGCGCGCGGCGATCACGGTGTCGTTGACCTTCGTGGCCAGCACATGCGCGACCCGACGTTTCTCCAGCCACACTCGCAGGTGCTTGACCTGCCCGTATGCCTCGTCAGCGGTGACCCACGCGAACGGGACACCCGCGTCGATGGCGCGTTGCAGCATCCACTTGAAGTGCTCGTTCTTGGTCGCGAAGGGGACTTTGTCGTCGATCCCGGCCGCGCGGCAGCGGTCACGGTCATCCGTCCAGGAGACAGGGATGTAGAGCTCGCGGTCGATCAACGCCCGCCCCCTGGCGGAGGCGTAGGCCAGGAATGTTCCGATCTGGCTGTTCTCCGTGCGGCCGGCTGTGCCGGTGTACTGACGCTGGACGCCGGCGGACTTGGTGCCCTTCTTCAGGAAGCCGGTGTCGTCGCCGATCAGCACCGCATCCTTGGCACCGATGGTCTCCACGACGAAGTCCCGCACATCGTCGCGGACCGCGTTCTCGTCCCAGTCGGAGTGGTTGAGCAGGCGCTGGACGCCGTCGGGGCGCAACTGCCCGACCTGCTCCGACAGCGTCCACCCGTTCTTTTTCTCAAGCGGCGCGAGCAACCCGTTCAGGTAGTCCGACGCCCGCTCGCGGGGCTCCGACCTGCCGAAACGATGGGCGAACCGGGCATGGAACCCGGCTATCCCCTCGGACCACGACTCGACCTGCTCAACCGTCAACGATTCATCGCACAGTCGGAACAACGAGCCAATCCGCCACCCGTCACGGCAGATGCGGTTGCAGTACTAGGGCTGCCACAGGTTGTGGAGGAGGAGAAGCCTGGCGGCGGCATCCGCTTCGGCTGATGGGACACCGCCAAGCGTGCCGTCCTGTCTCATCCGACTTCGCCTGCACCCGCATCACGCCGAGGGCATTGCGGCCACTGGCGCCTGCTGCTCGGTCATGCTCTGGTCACGGAGCCAGGAGCGCTTCTTGTCCGAGGGGTGCCACTCGGGGTGTTTCCTGCTGTGCGCACCGCCCGTTCGCTCATGCCGGTGGCTCAGGCAACAACGGCGAACCGTGGTCCGACTCGCCGACGGGACAACGCGGTCGTGAAACTACGGCGCAGCCGCCGCTCGTGCAGCTGCACTTACCCTCCGCTTCGGGCGCCAGGTCCCCCAGAGCCTGCTCCGGGGGACCTGATCGTGCCGGATCAGGCGACTGTGATGTTCTCCGCCTGCGGACCCTTCTGGCCTTGGGTGATGTCGAAGGTCACGGCCTGGCCTTCCTGGAGCTCGCGGAAACCCGAAGCGTTGATGTTGGAGTAGTGCGCGAAGACGTCCGGACCGCCGCCGTCCTGCTGGATGAAACCGAAGCCCTTCTCGGCGTTGAACCACTTCACGGTTCCGCTGGCCATGCTTGTGCCTCTCAGTCGATATCGGACCCGCACCGCGCGGACCCGGAGGTGATCGCCCTGGTCCTGCACTGCACAGCAAAACGCCCACGCCAGGGCGCGGGCAGGTACTGCGAACCACGACATCTGCCACTGACGCTACACGGCGGAACGGCCGGTCACCAGAGAGCAACGATGACTCTTGGAATTTCAGATGCACATCAGGGCCTTCTTCGTTCGGTGGGCGGTGATGAACGGGCGTACCGCTCGGTGAATGCGCTCGTGGTGCCGTCCCGGTCGGCCAGGGCGGCCAGATCGTCCAGGAGCCGGACGACCTCTTGGTGGTGGCGGGGCCCCCGGACGGCGAGCAGCTCTCCTACGGGCTTCCAGTCGGCCTCGGGGTCTTGCTGCAGCTCCGCCAGGCGCAAGTCCCGAACCTGGCGCGCCTCCTGATGGCGGGTTCGGGCGCACCACCCGGCGCTCCATCGTCCGCACCAGCACATCCGGCACCCTCGAACTCCCCCTTCCCCGGCACGGTGCCCAGCCGCCGCTTCGGAGCCCAGGGGTGCGGCTACCTGACGCGTCGCCGGTTCCGGGAACCTGCGGGCGACCCGGCGAACGATCACCTCGAAGCGATCAGTCGCCGACCGGCCCGAGCACCCCACCCGCCGCTCACACCAGGGAACCGCGATCTGGGACTTCAAGATGAAATCAACTCAGTGGTTCGCACCGGTCGGCGACAGCGTTCCCTTCCGGCCGGACAATCGTGACCATCGAGGTACGGGGAACCGGGTCAGTCCAGGTCGGCCTGCCACAGGTCGGGGCCGAACACCTCGTACTGGATGTCGCGGGGTGCGACGCCCTGCTCGATGAGCCGGCTCCGTACAGCCTGCATGAACGGCAGCGGGCCGCACAGGTAGTACAGGGCGTCCTCGGGCAGGTCGACCGCTGCGGGGTCCATCTGCCCCTGGAAGACCCCGTTCACCGGCTCGTGGCTTCGGGCGTCCTGTTCGTACCAGACGTAGAGCTGCGCGTTCTGCAGGGCCAGGACGTCGCTGACCACCTGGCGGCGCAGGGCGAAGGACGCCTCGTCGAGATCGGCGTGCAGGAGGATGACCTGCAGGCCCGACTGAGCTGCGACGAGGTGGGAGAGCATCCCGGCCATGGGGGCGATCCCGATGCCTGCGCTGGCGAACACGACCGGCCGCCCGGAGTCGTCGAGCACAACGTCGCCGTAGGGTACCGACAGCGTGAGCGTGTCGCCCAGGCCCACCGAGTCGTGCAGGAGCGTGGACATCTCGCCGTCGGGCTCGCCGTCGCCGCCAACCCGCTTGACCGAGAACTGGCGGTGCTCACCGTCGTCGGCCCGCGTCAGGCTGTACTGACGCGGCTGGAGCACCCCGTCGGGCATCCGCATCCGCACCGTGACGTACTGGCCGGGCAGCGAGCTCTTCACCAGGCGGTCGTCGGTCCGCTTGACCACGAAGGTGAGGACGTCGGCGGTCTCGCGGACCTTCCGCACCACCTGCCAGTTCCGCCACACCGTCTCCGGCCTGACGCCCCGCGCGCTGTAGAGGCCGCGTTCCTGGTTGATCAGGGCGTTGGCCATCAGCCAGTAGACCTCGTCCCAGGCCGCGGCGACCTCCGGGGTGACCGCATCGCCCAGGACGTCGCCGATCGCCCACATCAGGTTGTCGTGGACGACCTGGTATTGGTCGGGGCGGATGCCGAGGGACGCGTGCTTGTGCGCGATCCGGGAGAGCAAGTGCTCGGGTACCCGCTCCGGGGTCTCCACCAGGGTTGTCGCAAACCCCGCCACCGAACCGGCCAGCGCCTGCTGCTGGTCCCCGTGGACCTGGTTGCCGCGGTTGAACACACCGTCCAGAAGCTCCGGATGTTCGCTGAACATGTGCCGGTAGAAACGCTGGGCGATCTCACCAATGTGCTCGGCGACGACCGGGAGCGTGGCAGTAACGACTGGCCGGGACTTGTCCGAGAGCACGAAGCATCCTCCAGACGTCGGGCGCGAGATGGATGACGTCATCCAGTTTTGTCCATACTTTCATGTCGCGCTCGTCGGCACATCGGCACGGCCTGAGATCCCGCCCCGGCCAAGAGCCCCGGCGGTCAGCCTGCGCTGCGGAGGCCAAGGGTCTGCAGTTCGAGGTCGACCAGGGTCTGCGCCACGTCCGTGCGGCACCGGAGCAGGGGCATCTGGGAGTGGAAACGGACCAGTGTGAGCACGCAGTGGACGGCGGCTTGGGCCTCGGCCTGCTCCAGGTCGGGGCGGTCGGCGCGCGCCGGGCCCGTCCACTCGGTCGCGTACTCGACCAGGGAGCGGTGCAGTGTCTCCCGGTCGGCGGTCGGGAGGCAGCGGGGTCAGCCGCTGACGGACGATCACCTGCTACTGGTCACACCACGACCAGCACGCCCACACCAGCCCCGACCCACACCAGCCCAGCGACCAGCGACTTCAAGATGACGCTGTTCGCCAACCTGGTGCAGACCGCCGGCGGGGGGCCAGTTGCAGATGTGGGATGCGGGCCAGGGAGGATTACGGCCTACCTGTGTGAACTGGACATCGACGGTCCACAGTCTGTATGTGCCACACAGGGGACAGAAGAGGCCCCCGGCCGGCGGTGAAACCGGCCAGGGGCCTCTTGACGCGATCAGGCTATTTCAGCCGTCGTTCTCCGCCGACGGGATGTAGGCGCCCGGCACGTCAGCCGGCGCGTAGATCTTCTTCTCGCCCGGGTACGGCTTCTTCCAGTCGTGCGACTCGTACCAGGTGAGGTGGTTCATCTGCGCGGGGTTCGCGTAGTCGGGCACGGCGTTCGAGCCGGTCAGCCGCTGGTGCGACTTCCAGTCCGTCCACTTCGTCGCGACTGCCTTCTGGCTCTCCGGCACCACCCCGGACGGCGCGGGCGCCGCAGCGGGGTTCTGCGCCGCGGGGACGTCCAGGCCGCAGGAAGGCGCGGTCGACAGACCGTTGGTCAGCGCGGTCCGGTTGGGAAGCGCGGTGAACGGCGTGTTGTCGGGCGTGCGGGTGAAGGCCGCGGTCATCGGGGTGGCCGCGGTGTCCTTCTGGTTCATCGGCTGGACCCCGAGGATCTGCTCGATGGTCCGGACCATGTTGATCTGGCTGTAGTAGTGGCTGTCGACGGTGCCGTGCTGGGCCCAGGGGCTGATGATCTGGACCGGGGCACGGTGGCCGTCGACGTGGTCGCTGCCGGCCTGGGAGTCGTCCTCGACGACGAAGATCGCCGAGTCCTTCCAGTACTTGCTGTGCGAGATCTCGTCAACGATCTGGCCGACCGCGAGGTCGTTGTCCGCGACCTGAGCGGCCGAGTTCGCCGGACCACCGGTGTGGTCGCTGGAGAGCCAGAACATGTTCAGGTTGGCGGGACCGTTCTGCTCGAAGTCCTGCTTCCAGATCTGGGCGCGGTAGACGTCCGGGACGCTGGTGTCGAACTTCGGGAAGCCGGGCACCGACACGTTGTTGAGCGACGGGATCGGCGAGGACGAGGCCAGCTTGTAGGCCGTGCCCTGGCCGGTCGCCTGCATGTTCTTGGCGTCGCAGTACAGGTTCTGCCAGGACGCGCCCGACGGCTTGGACAGGAACTGGTGGAACTCACCGAAGTCCCGCACGGTCTTGCCGGCTGCCTGGGTACCGCTCCACAGGGTGCCGCTCGCCTGGTGACCGAGGGAGTCGTCCTCGGTGTCGTAGCTGCGCTTGTACTCACCGGCCGAGGACTCGGTGTACTCCGGGTTGTCGGCCTGCATCAGCCAGTTGTGGCCCTCGGCGGAGTTGGTGCCGATGTCGTACGTGTTGTCGTACAGGCCGAACTGCCTGGCCAGCGCGTGCTGGTTCGGCGTGACGTTCTCGCCGAACTGCGTCAGCGACGGGTCGCCGTTGCCCTGCGGCATGTCACCGTAGACCTGGTCGTAGGTCCGGTTCTCCTTGACGATCATGAAGACGTGCTTGATCGTCGAGGGGTCGCCGAGCTTCGCCGGGACCGGCACGGCGCTGGCCCGCTCGCCCGTGGCACGCTGGGCCGCGTTGTTGGTCCAGTTGTTCTGCGCGAAGACCTTGGCGGTCTGCTCCTTGATGACCTTGTCGCTCGGCAGGGTGAACCGCACCACGCTCGAGGTCGTGTCGTGGGTACCGTGGCTGGCCCCGGTGGAACGGCGCGCGTCGATGCCGCGGGTGTTGGAGACCAGGATCTCGTTGCCGGAGCTGGCGATCTCCGCGGGGAAGTAGTCCGTCGGGAGCAGACCGACGTAGCTGGCCGGCTCCTGCGGGCTGGTGTACTTGTAGACGGCGACCGCGTTGGCCCGGCCGAGGGTCACCAGCAGGTGGCCGTCGTCGGTGAGGGTCACGGCGTTGGGCTCGTAACCGATCGACGCCTGCGACCACGGCTGGGTGGCAATGGTCTGGACGACCTTGTCGTTCTTGGTGTTGATCACCGACACGCTGTTGGTGCCGGTGTTGGTGACGAACACCGCGCCGTTCTTGGCGTACACGGCGGTCGGGTGCAGACCGACTTCGACGCTGCTCGGGGCGGCGGTCGGGTTGGCCAGGTCGATCACGCTGACCGTACCGGAGGTGGTGGCACCGGTGTTCGCGTCGGACGGCACCTGGGTGCCGTACGAGTTGATGGTGGTGTCGCCGGGCTTCGCGGGGCGGCCGCCCTCGTTGCTGACGTACAGCTTGTCGCCGACCTGGACCATGCCACGCGGGGCGTTGCCCACGTTCCAGCTCTGCGTGAGGGCACCGGTCGCCGCGTCGAGCGCGACCACCCGGTTCTGGCCGTTGACCGCCGAGTACACGGTGGAGCCGTCGGCCGAGAAGACCGCCGCGGACGCCAGCGCGTGCTTGGAGCCGTCCGCCGGGATCTTGATGTCGACCGGGTTGGTGACGCTGCCGTCCGCGTTCACGTCGAACCGGGTGTAGCCGTCGGTCCGGCCCAGCCACAGGTGCTTGCCGTCGGGCGAGTACGTGGGGCCTTCCTGGCCCACGTCGTTGCCGCTGATGCGCGGGATGGACGACGCAGCGTTGCTGACGAGCTGCTGCACCTTCCAGTTCTTCACGTCCACGATGGCGAGCGCGGCGCCACCGTCGGTCACCGCGGCGGCGACGTGGGCGCCGTCCGGACTCACCGTGGACGACATGATCTTGCCGTTGTTGATGACCAGACGCTCGCCGTAAGGGTCGATGTACTGGTTGCTGGAGACCAGCTCACCCTTGTCGTAGGACTGGCCCACCTGGTTGGTGCCGAACGGGTCCACCTGGGCGAAACCGACGCCGGTACCGGCGGCGACGACGACAGCGGTGGCGGCTGCCGTGATGAGGGCCCGCCGGCTGCCGAAGCGCCGACCGGAGCCGTTCTCGCCATTCACACGACGACGTGTGACCTGCATGGAGCTATCCCTTCAAGGGGGTTGGAAGCAGTGCGACGTTGCCGTCGAACTGCCAGAGAGGGTTCGGTGCGTCCCCCGTCGGGGTGCGCACCAGGAAGTAGCCGTTCACTTCCTTCGGTCCGTCGCCGTCGGCGACGAACCGCCCGTCAGGGGTGACGTCGAGCTGGTAGATGGCCGTCCCTGCGGCCTCGACGCCAGGGAGATGCCAGGTCACGACGCAACGCCAGTCGTTACCCGGCCCCTCGGCAGCGACCCTGTCGCTGCCCTTGTCGCACGCCGCCGTGGCCTTCACCTGCGCCTCGGTGACGTCGGGACGGTTGAGCTCTTTGGTCTGAATGCGGTAGAGGTGCGCGAACGCCGTCGCGACCGAACGCTGCACCTTGTCCTGCTCGATCCCGGAACCCGTGGCCCCGGTCGCCCCGGTGACAACTGCGACCGTCACGGCGAGCAGGCCGACGAGCGGCAGGACTCCGACAGTGACCGCGCGGCGCCCCGAACCGTCGTACGTCAGGTTGGTGAAGTCACGCCGCAGGAACAGCAGGTAGGCAAGGGCTGTCGCGGTCACGGCCCACACCAGGCTGACCACGACGCCGATCAGCAGCGGGCCGAGCTGCGCCGGGCCGGTGAACAGACCATTCCAGGAGATGAACGCGTATCCGGGCAGGGCAAGGCGTACAACGACCGGAAGCGGCATCATCTGGGCGATCTGCATCGCGATCGCGACAAGCGCCGGCAGCAGCAGCCCCATCGGGGACCGCCCCAACGCGACCGACCCGAGCAGTCCGATCCCAGCGAGAGCCAGGGTCGGAGCGAGCGCGCAGGCCCAGGCGAGCAGCACCTTCCCGGCGGCGTCCCCCGGTGCCAGCAGGTGACCGTCGAGGCCGACCAGCGGATGGTTGCCGACCGCCAGGACCCCGCCGACCACGCTGGAACAGGCCAGCCCGACCACGAGCAGCAGCAGGACGGTGAGGCTCGCCAGTGCCTTCGCTGCGAAGATCCGCCTGGGTGACCGGACCGCCACAAGCAGGTGCCGCCAGGTGCCCAGCCGGTCCTCGGAGGCGAACACGTCGCCGGCGACCAGCGAGGTCAGCAGCGGGAGCGCCCAGATGCCCGCGAAACCGAGCAGCACCAGCGGTCCGGCCCAGCCCGTGGCGTGCATCCAGCGGCCGAAGAGGGTGTCCGTGGGGAGCGTGCTCTGCTGGCTCACCCCGGCGACGAAAAGCGCGGGCGCGATCCAGCAGGCGAGAACCACTAGACGGATACGCCATTGCGAGAACAGTTTGACCAGCTCGAAGCGGTAGCTGCGGGCCACCGAAACGGGGTGGACCCCGGCAACAGCCACGTTGTCGTCAGTAAGGGTCGCGGTCATCGGCCGGCCTCCTGCTGCTCGGTGAGGGCAAGGAACGCGGCCTCGAGCGGCGACACCACGGGGGCGAGCTCGCGCACCGCGATGCCCGCGTGCACCAGCCCCGCCACCAGTTCGTCGAGGGCGGGCACCTGCGCGCGCACGACGAGCATCTGGGCGTCGTGCCGTATGCCGGCGTCGTCGACGGCCTGGATCCCGGCCGTGTCGACAGCCAGCCGACGGGCGGCCTCCGGGTCGGAGGTGAGCAGCCGGTAGTCGAGTTCGCGGTTCTCGGCGGCCAGCTTGCTCAGCGGACCGGAGAAGACGACCCGGCCGGTGGCGACGAGGGTGACCTCGGAGCACAGTGCCTCAAGGTCGTCCATGCGGTGGCTCGAGAGCACGACACTGGTTCCCTCGGCCGCAAGCCGGTTGAGGACACCGTAAACGTGCTTCTTGCCGGCCGGGTCGAGGCCGTTGGAAGGCTCGTCGAGCACCAGCAGCCGGGGCTTGGTGACCAGGGCGGCGGCCAGCCCGAGCCGCTGACGCATGCCCAGGGAGAAGCCCCGGGCCCGGTCGTCGGCGACATCGGTGAGCCCGACCTGGTCGAGCGCGTCGTCGATCCCCGTTGTCTGCGCGTCGCCGCGGAGAGCGGCCAGCGCGGCGAGGTTCTGCTTGGCAGTGAGCGAAGGGTAGAGACCGGGACCGTCCACGAAGCCGGCGACACCGTAGGGAGCGGCAAGCGCCCGCCCGACCGGCGTACCCAGGATCTCGAGGCTACCGCGGTCGGCGACGGCCAGGCCCAACAGGAGTCCGAGCAAGGTCGTCTTGCCGGCGCCGTTCGGTCCGACCAAGCCGTGAATCTGACCCTGCGCCACGTCCAGATCGATGCCGTCGAGTGCGACGACGTCGCCGAAACGTTTCGTGATCCCGCGAGCCCGGATGGCGATACGTGTGTCCATGAACCCCTTCTTTCGAAACCTCCAGTGACCTTAGGGACGGCGCAGAGCGCAGGCAGGGACAGCCAGTTGAATATTCGTGTAATGGGAAACGACCGGCAGACGCTGCACCGATGCCTCGCCGGTAGCCGTCACCGGCACCTTTTCGATGCCGGATCGCAGAGCTCACCGGGCCACCGGACACTTGCGGACGCAAGCATCGCCGCCAGTTGGATCGTGATCACGACAGGGCATCGGCAAGTCCCGTGTGCACGAAGTAACCAGTATCGAGCCGGACTTGGACAACACCTGGACGCACCGAGTCCGTACGAAGAACCGTGGCCCGCGATTCGGTGCGCCGCGCCATCTGCCCGGGGCCGGCGGAAGACGTCGACCACTGCCGTCAATCCGGGCTCGTGCGCGGGGTGAGGCATGAGCGATGTCGAGGCCGCCACGCTGCCGATGAACGGCCTGACGGCCCGCACGGCGATAGACCTGCTGGAGCTCCCCGCAGGCGCCACCGTGGCGGTGGCGCGGCGGGCGGCGGGTGCTGCAGCTGAGATGCCTCACTGCAGCGGTTGGCCTCTTTCAGATGTGTCGGAGCGTGTATTCCGCGTTGGCGTATGCGCCGCCCTGCAGATCGTGCTCCGTCGCGTCCCCTTCCGGCGGCATACGCGGTGCGAAGGCTTCCGCGTCGTCCACGGGTGTGTATCCCAGAGCCGACCCGGCCTCGACGTCCCAGAACCGGCGCGTATTGGCGGAAACGGCATAGACCGTCGCGAAGTTGATGTCGGAGGTGGTGAGAGCCGCGCGGACGAAGCCGAGGCAGTCGCGCGGGCTCAGCCAGGTGGCAAGATGACGTCGCTCGGTCGGCGCGTCTTCAAAGCTCCCGATGCGCAGGCACACCACGGAAAGACCGAACTTGTCCGCATACAGACGTCCCAGAGCCTCGACCGCTACCTTGCTCACCCCATAGAGACCGTCCGGACGCGGCGGCATCTCGGGCGTGACGGTCGTCGAGACCGGATAGAAGCCGGTGAGCCGGTTACTGCTGGCGAGTACGACCCGCCCTACTCCTTGCCGACGTGCACCCTCCAGCACGTTATGCGTTCCGTGAACATTGCCGTCCAGCAGTTCCGGCAGCGGCGCCTCATCCGGGACTCCGCCCAGATGCACCACCGCGTCCGCACCTTCCAGGGCCGCTGTCACCGCCTCAGCGTCGCGCAGATCAAGCTGCCGCACCTCCTCGGCCGGCGACTGCGCGGCGAGGCCGACACGATCGACGAGCACCAAGCGTTCCGCTTCACCGCGCAGACCGATCCGCACCATCGACCCGATTCGCCCGGCTGCACCAGTGACTACCACAGTCCCAAGACTCGTTCCCATGACGGCAACTCTGCCTCACACCACCGACAACCCCGCCCGCAGGAGGTCTCGTCGAGACGGAACAGGAACTCCAACACCTGGTGTCCACATCACCTCGACTGTCCGGGAATCGCGACACGGCTCGCAGCCGTCGAAGCGAAACCGGTCTCGGCAAACGTTCTGCTCAATCGCCACATCGACCTGAAGCGGGAGGTGTGCGGCAAGATCCCGAGCGCGTATCCGACCTGGGTGACGGTCACCAGCGTCGCGGCACTCGATGACGAGACGCCGAGGGCCGTGGCGATGACCTCGATCAGGGGCGGGGCCCAGTAGAGACTGCCGATATCGAAGATCTCCAGGTACTCGAAGAGGTCGGTGGACAGCTCGAGTCGGATCCGTGGCGGCAGCTATTCGGCCCACAAGCCGCGGATGTGCCCGATGTGGCGGGTCATGACCGCGCGGACGGCCTCCTCGTCACGGGAAAGCAGCGCGTCGAGGATTTCGAGGTGCTCTTCGGCGGAGGCAGGCAGCTTCCCCTCCTCAACAAGAGCGGTGAGGCCGTACAGCCGGGACCGCCTGCGCAGATCGCTCACGACCTCGACGAGGTGTGCGTTACCCGCGAGGGCGAGCAGCCCGAGATGGAAACGCAGGTCTGCTTCGACGTACGCGATGAGGTCGCCGGCGGCCGCGGCGGTCACGATCTCGTCGGCGATGGGGCGCAGCGCCTCCAGTGCGACGGGATCCGCGGTGGACGCGAGTCCCGCGGTGGTGGGGATCTCGATCAGTGAGCGGATGTGGGTGTACTCGTCCAACTGCTGGTCGGAGACCGCGGTGACCCGGAAGCCCTTGTTGGGCACTGTGTCGACCAGGCCTTCCTTGGCGAGGTCGAGCATGGCCTCGCGCACGGGCGTCGCGGAGACCCCGAAGCGGGCGGCGAGGGCGGGTGCGGAGTAGACCTCGCCCGGGCGCAGCTCGCCGGCGATCAGCGCGGCGCGCAGCGCGTCGACGACGCGCTCGCGGTAGCTGCTCCGCGTGCCCCCGAGGGTGGGCAGAGCGGGGCCGGCGGTCTTGGCGCTGGTGCGCTGGGCGGCCATCGGGTGTCCTTCCGTGCTATGCCATGTCATGTGCCACCAGTATCCAGGCAGCGGGGGAAGCTTTGTGCGGTAGGTGTCCGGGAGTGGGGAGGGGCGGGGTCGGCCCCGCGTGCTCAGCCTTGCGTGGTCTCCCCCGGTGCCCCTGCCCGCGCAAGCACGCCCAGCGGGACCGGACAGGCGAACGGCCGCTTCGCAGGCGGCTGTTCGCCTCCAGTGAGACCGGCCACGGCGGGGCCGCACATCCGGCCCTGGCACCAGCCCATTCCGGCCCGGGTCAGCAGCTTCACGGTGCGTACGTCGCCGGCGCCGAGCTCGTCCACCGCCTCGCGGATCGCCGCGGCCGGGACTTCCTCGCAGCGGCAGACGACCGTGTCGTCGGTGATCTGTTCGGTCCAATGCGCGGGCAGGGCGTAGCCGGTGTCGAGCGCGGAGAAGAACCGCCGCAGTCGGGAACGTGCCCGAGCGGCCGCCGTCCAGGCGCCCGGGTCGGGTTGTGTGTTCCGCAGCCGGGCGGCCGCGGAGCGTCCGGCGATGTGCCCCTCGGCGAGAGAGAGCGCCGAGCCTCCGATGCCGGTGGTCTCACCGGCGGCCCAGACGCCGGGCACGTCGGTGCGCTGTTCCTCGTCGACGGCGACTCCTCCCCTGTCGATTCGGCAGCCGAGCGCCTCGGCGAGATCCGTGTGCGGTAGCAGGCCATTGCCGACGGCGAGGGTGTCGCAGGATATGCGCCGCTCGGAGTCCCGTCGGACCCGGCCGTCGGCGTCGAGCGCGGCGACGGTGACGGCTTCCAGTCTTTCCGTGCCATGTGCCGCGACAACGGTGTGGTGCGCCCGGATGGGAATCCGGTGGGCCAGCAGTGCCGTCGCGTACTGGGCCGCCTCGGCCAGTTTGCCCGGGTGAGCGGTCAGCGTCGTTGTGTGCGCGACGAACGCCTTCGGGTCGGCGGACTCCACGAGCGCGGCGACCTTCGCACCCGCCGCGGCGAGTCCGACGGCGACGGGCAGCAGCAGAGGTCCGGTTCCGGCCACCACAGCCGTACGTCCGGGCAGCACCAGGCCGCCCTTGAGCATGGCCTGGGCGCCACCTGCGGTGATCACGCCGGGCAGGGTCCAGCCGGGAAACGGCAGCACCTTCTCGTAGCCGCCGGTCGCGAGGAGCACGGCGTCGGCCCGCACCGCGGCCGGCTCCTGCTGCTCGGGACCGAGAAGCGCATGCATGATGAATGCGTGCGGCTTCCGCTCCACGCACCACACGTGATGGCCCTTCAGATGCGTAATGCGTCCGGCTTCGATGTGTGCGGCGAGCCCGTCGCGCAGTTTCTCCCAGGTACGCCACTGATGGTGCAGCGCCTGCGGGCGGCGCGCGCCGAGCCCCTGTGCGGGCTGCCGGTAGAACTGCCCGCCCGCCTCGGCCGCGGAGTCGATCACGGTGACGCGGAGTCCCCGGGCGGCAGCGGCCAACGCGGCGGCGAGGCCCGCGGGGCCCGCTCCGACCACGGCGAGATGCGGGTCAGCGCTCATCGTGTCCGGTCCCTTCCTGCGTACGGATCACCTGGCCCGGCTCGGCCGGCAGCAGACAGGCCCGCTGGTTGGGGCGCCCGTCGACGGTGACCAGACAGTCGAAACAGACACCGATGCCACAGAAGACCCCGCGCGGTCCGCCCTCGCCCCGGGTCGAACGCCAGGAGGTGACACCCGCCGACCAGAGCACGGCGGCGATGCTCTGGCCGGGCATGGCATCGATCTCCCGGCCGTCGAAAGTCACGGTGAAGGACGGGCCCGGCCGGGCCTCGACCAGGTCCAGCGGGGTACGGGATCTCACTCTGCCTCCTTCTCGGGAAAGCGGTCGGGACGGAACGGCGCAAGGTCCAGATCGGGAGTCTTGTCGCTCAGTACCTGGGCGATCAGCTGACCGGTGCCGGGGGCGAGGCCGATGCCCGCGCCCTCGTGACCACAGGCATGGAACAGCCCCGGCACGCGCGGATCGGGGCCGACGGCGGGCAGATGGTCCGGCATGTACGGGCGGAAACCCAGGTAGGAGCGCATCGCGCGGACACGCTCCAGGAAGGGGAAGAGCCGGGTCGCGCCGGCCGCGAGGGACCGCACGACGGGGAGGGAGAAGGAACGGTCGAAGCCGACCCGCTCGCGGCTCGCGCCGATCAGGATCGGTCCCGCGGCTGTGCCCTCGACCACCGGCGAGGTCTGCAGAGCGGCGGAGTCGCTGGCCACGTCGGCCACATAGTCGGCTGCGTATACCTTGTGGTGGATCATGCGCGGCAGCGGCTCGGTGACCAGGACGAAGCCGCGCCGGGGCAGTACGGGGAGACGGACCCCCGCGAGCGCGGCCACTTCGCCACCCCAGGTCCCGGCGGCGTTGACGACCGCCGGGGCGTGGATGTCCCCGTGGTCGGTGCGGACTCCGCGCACAGCCCCGCCTGCGGTCCGCAGCACGTCGGTGACGGTCCACCCGGTGTGCAGTCCGGCACCGGCCGCCCGTGCCGCGCGCACCAGATGGGCGGCGGCCAGGGACGGCATCACCTGCGCGTCCTGCGGGTAGTGGACGGCGCCGGCGAGACCCGGCGCGATGTGCGGTTCGAGGTCGTGGAGTTCGTCGGCCGCGACGGGGACCGCCTCGACCCCGGCGGCGCACTGCTCGACCGCAAGTCCCGCGAGGGCGGCGAGCCCTTGTGGCGCTGCGGCCACGACGACCCCGCCCTTGCGCTCGTACTCGACAGCGGCACCCATCCCCGGCTCGGCGGCCAGCTCAGCCCACAACCGGACGGAGTGCAGCGCCAGTTCGAGCTCGGGCCCCGGCTCCTTGTCGGAGACCAGCAGATTCCCCTCGCCCGCGCCGGTCGTGCCCCCGGCCACCGGGCCGCGGTCCACCAGAGTGACACGCAGGCCGGCCCGGGCCGCGTACAGGGCACACGCAGCGCCCGTCATCCCAGCCCCGATGACCACAACATCGCAGGTCAGTCGCTTAGTCACCGCAGTACTATGTCACATTCCTCTCTGGCGGCCAAGGGGCTCGAGGCCCTGCGCGTGATCCGCTCCCGGCAACGCCCGCGACCCTTCCCCCGCTTCTGGGGCCGACTTCGGAGTCCACGTAAATTCCACGGACCATCCATTGCCGTTCGCCTGGCCATGAGCCTAAGGTCGGCGCAACATCGCAGTGCCATTGCACAGTGCAATACCACATATCACTGGAGATCCCATGATATCGGACCAGGTCAGAGCACACTCAGGCGATATGGCAGGAGCTGTGCGGACCGAATCGGGCGCCGTTGTCCCGGTCACTTCCGCGCGCCTTACGGGCGGTCTGCTCCGGCAGTGGCAGGACCGGAACCGGCGGTCGACGATTCCGCACACCATCGAGCAGCTGCGCGCCGCCGGAAATCTCGACAACCTGAGCCGTCTCCTGGCCGAGGAGCCCCCGGCCTATCGCGGGCGCTACCCGTTCCTCGACACCGACCTGTACAAGACGCTCGAGGGTCTGGCGTACGAGATCGGCGCGGGCGGCGCGGACGAGGGCGTGCGGGAGTTCTTCGACGAGGTGGTCGACCTCCTCGAACGCGTGCAGGCCGAGGACGGCTATCTGAACTCCTTCTTCCAGGACCCGGCGGCGGCCAAGAAGCCGTGGGAGGACCTGGCCTGGGGGCATGAGCTCTACAACCTCGGCCATCTGATCCAGGCCGCCGTCGCAGCCCACCGCAGGATGGGTGACAACCGGCTCCTCGCCGTGGCCGTGAACTTCGCCGACCTGGCCGTGCGCCGCTTCGGCGAGGGCCGCGAAGAGGCCACCTGTGGGCACCCCGAGGTGGAGATGGCTCTGGTCGAGCTGTACCGGGAGACGGGCAACCGCAACTACCTGACCCAGGCACGCCTGTTCGTGGACCGCCGAGGGTGCGGGAACCTGCGGCACAGCATCTTCCCTCCCCAGTACTTCCAGGACCACCTGCCCTTCCGCGACCTCCCCACCGTCACCGGGCACGCGGTCCGCATGGCGTACCTGGCCGCCGGCGCGACCGATCTTTATTTGGAGACAGGTGACCGAACCTTGTTCGAAACTCTGGACAGGCTCTGGGACGACATGGCCACCACCAAGCTCTACTTCACGGGCGGGCTCGGCAGCCGGCACTCCGACGAGGCCATCGGCGACCGGTACGAGCTGCCGTCCGAGCGCTCCTACAGCGAAACCTGCGCGGCCATCGCCCTCATGCAGTGGGCCTGGCGCATGTTCCTCGCCACCGGTGGCGCCAAGTACCTCGATGTCTTCGAGCGCGTGCTCTTCAACGCCTACGCCGTGGGCCTGTCCGCCGACGGGAAGGCCTTCTTCTACGACAACCCGCTCCAGCGTCGCCCTGACCACGACCAGCGCAGCGGGGCCGAGACCGGTGGCGAGGCGCTGCGCCGGTCATGGTTCGGCTGTCCCTGCTGCCCGCCCAACATCGTCCGATGGATGGCCCAGCTCGGTGACTATGTGGCCGCCGAGCGCCCGAACACTCTGATCATCACTCTGTACGCCGAGGGGCGGATCGCGACGGACGCCCTCACAGTGAGCGTCGGGACGGACTATCCGTGGGACGGGGATGTGCGTCTCACGGTCGAGCGCGCCCCCGGCCGGCCGTACGCGATCAGCATGCGGATCCCCGCCTGGGCCCGCGGCGTCACGCTCGACGGCGAGCCCGCCACGGCCGAGGACGGCTGGCTGACCGTCGAACGGGAGTGGGCCGAGGGCGACACGCTGCGTCTGCACCTGCCAATGCCGGTACGCGGTCACGCCTCGCACCCCTACCTGGACGCGACCCGTGGCGCGGTCGCCGTCGCCCGCGGCCCGCTCGTCCACTGCGTCGAGCAGCAGGACTCCCCCGCCCCGGTGGACGATCTCGTCCTCCCGGCCGAGCGTCTGGCCACCGCCGATCTCTCCACCCCGCCGGACGGACTGCCCGGGCAGGTCGTCATCCGGGTGACGGCGGATGTCGCGCCCGCCCCGCCGCCGGAGCTCTACCCGGAGATCACCGCCGAACACTCCAACCCCGAATCCCCTGTCACCGAACCGGCCGTGACGGTTCCCGTGACCCTCGTCCCCTACTTCCTGTGGGGCAACCGCAGGCCCGAGGCCATGCGCGTATGGCTCAGGACCCGTTGACGGCATCCGCCGAGATGACCGCATCCATCGAGCTCGTCGACCGAAGGAATGCCCCATGAGGAGATCCACCGCCCTCACCGGCGTGACCGTACTCAGCACGCTGATGCTCACTGCCTGCAGCGGCGGGCCGAACGCCTCGTCCGACGGCGCCGGAGCCGGAGCCGGATCCGCGACACCGGCCACCGGCGGTACCGTCCGCTTCCTGGCCACCGCGGACTTCTCCCACCTGGACCCCGGGCTCGGCTGGGACGGCGGGGTCAACAACTTCTACCGGCTCATCTACCGCGGCCTGACCACCTTCGGTGGATGAGCGCTTTCGCGACCGCGCAGGAGGGCGCGGACTTCCTGACCTGCTTCCGCGCCGACTCGATCGTAGCGAACCACGAGCACCTGCGGCGGACCGTCTTCGGCGGGCGGCGCTGGTCCACGCTCGGGCAGTCGTACGGCGGGTTCCTGACCATAACGTATCTGTCGCAGGCGCCCGAGGGGCTCAGCGCCTGCTACGTCACGGGCGGCCTGCCCGCTCTCGAACCGTCGGCCGCCGAGGTGTACCGGCGTACGTACCCACGGGTGCAGGCGAAGAACAAGACGTTCTACCGGCGCTATCCGCAGCACGTCGCGCACGTCGCCCGGATCGCGGACCGACTGTCCGAAGGTGACGTGCGGCTGCCCGACGGCGATGTGCTGACGGTCCGTCGGCTCCAGTCGCTCGGTATCGACCTCGGCATGAAGCCGGGCCATGAGCGCCTGCACTGGCTGCTCGACGAAGCGTTCACCGAGGCTTCCGACGGGACTTCCGGCCAGGCGTCCGACAGGCACGAACTGTCGGCGACGTTCCTGCACCAGGTCCTCGCCCGAACGTCCTACAGCGACAACCCACTCTTCGCGGCGCTCCAGGAGAGCATCTACGGGTACGGCGCCGGCCCCACCGCCTGGGCGGCGCAGGGCGAGCGGGCCGGGCATCCGCAGTTCGCCGAGGACGCCAGGCCCTTGCTGTTCACCGGGGAGATGATCTACCCCTGGATGTTCGAGGAGATCGCGGAACTCCGTCCGTTCCGCGGGGCCGTCGAGCTCCTGGCCGCCCGCGAACAATGGCCGCCGCTCTACGACCCGGACCGGCTGGCCGCCAACGACGTTCCGGTCGCCGCCGCCGTCTACCACGACGACATGTACGTGGACGCGGGACTGCAACTGGACACGGCCTCCCGGGTCGGGGCCGTCCAGACCTGGGTCACCAACGAGTACGAACACGACGGCATCCGCGACGAACGGGTATTCACCCGCCTCACCGAGCTGGTGCGCGACACAGGAGGAGGAATCACCGATGCGTGACGGCAAGCCCCCGAAGCTGACCGAGATCCCCGCATTCAACACGTACATGGGCACAGGCTGGGGCACCCCCGACCGCACGCCGACCGTCGTCCCCGGCGCGGCCGAGGCAGCCGCCGACCACCGGGTTCGGCTCGCCGAAGCCCTCCCCGGCACCACCGTCGTACTGGCCGCCGGGGAGGCGCCCGTCCGCAGCAACGACACGGCGTACGACTTCCGCCCCGACAGCGACTTCTACTGGGTGACGGGGTGCGCGATCGAGAACGCGGTCGTGGTGCTGCGCTCCGGCGACGCCACGCTGTACATGCCGCCGCCCGCCCACCCCGGCGAGCAGGGCTTCTGGCGGGACGCCCGGTACGGCGAGCTGTGGGTCGGTGCCGCACCCGGCCTCGACGACTGGTCGCGGGCGCTGGGCGGCATCGACGTACGGCCCCTCTCGGAACTCCGCGAGGAGGTGACCGTCGACGAGGAGATCAGCCGGACCCTGGCCGAACTGCGCATGTACAAGGACGCATGGGAGATCGGACAGCTCCGGCGGGCCGTGGACCGCACCGTCGAGGGGTTCGCCGCGGTCGTCCGGGAGATCCCGGCCGCGATCGAGGGGCCGGGGGAACGCTGGCTGCAGGGCACCTTCGACCGGTACGCCCGCGCGTACGGGAACGGTCCCGGCTACGCGTCGATCGTCGGCAGCGGCAAGCATGCCCCGACGCTGCACTGGGTGCGCTGCGACGGGCCGGTGCTCGCTGACGAACTGCTCCTGCTCGACATGGGAGTTGAGGTCGACAGCCACTACACCGCCGACATCACGCGTACGTTCCCCGCCTCGGGGCGGTTCTCCGCCACCCAGCGACAGGTGCACGACCTCGTGGAGAAGGCTCATCGGGCCGGACTCGCCGCGGTGGGCCCCGGACGCCGGTTCACCGACTTCCACCACGCCTGTATGGAGGTGATCGCGCACGGCCTCGCCGACTGGGGGCTGCTGCCGGTCTCCGTGGACGAGGCGTTGTCCGACACCGGCCAGCACCACCGCCGCTACCTGGTGTGCGGCATCGGCCACCACCTGGGCCTGGATGTGCACGACTGCGCGCGGGCCGGCGACGAGGCGTACCAGGGCGCCGCGATGGCCCCGGGGATGGTGCTCACGGTCGAGCCCGGCCTGTACTTCCATGCGCACGACCTGACCGTTCCGCCGGAGCTGCGCGGGATCGGCGTGCGGATCGAGGACGACATCCTGGTCACCCCCGGCGGCTCCGAGGTGCTGTCCGACGCGCTGCCCTTGGACGCCTCAGGGCTTGAGAAATGGATGGCGCCCCAGGGATGACTCCCCGTGGATGACGACCAATTGAGCTCTGTGACCTTGTACTGAACCGCCCCACCACCCGCTCACGTACTGCAAGGAGACTTCAGCATGTTCAACCCCGCTACGCCCTGGCACGGTGTCCATGTCGCGACGGCTCTTCCCTTCCACGACGACCTCTCGGTCGACTACGACACGTTCGCTGAGCACGTACGGTTCCTCGCCGCGGGCGGCTGCGACGGCGTGGCGCCCAATGGTTCGCTGGGCGAGTACCAGACGCTGACCCCACAGGAGCGGGCCCGCGTCGTGGAGACTGCGGTGCAGGCAGCGCCGGCCGGGTTCGGCGTCATGCCGGGTGTCGCCGCGTACGGCGCGCCGGAGGCCTGCCGCTGGGCGGAGCAGGCCGCCGAGGCCGGCGCCACGTCCCTTCTCCTGCTGCCGCCGAACTCCTTCCGCGCCGAGCGGGCGGCCGTTCTCGGGCACTACCGCGAGGTCGCCAAGGTCGGGCTGCCGGTCGTCGCGTACAACAACCCGATCGACACCAAGGTCGACCTGACCCCCGACCTGCTCGCCGAGCTGTACCACGAGGGCACGATCGTGGGCGTCAAGGAGTTCACCGGGGACGTCCGAAGGGCTTACCAGATCGGCGAGTTGGCGGCGGGCCTGGACATTCTGGTCGGCGCCGACGACGTACTGCTCGAACTGGGTCTGGCGGGGGCGACCGGGTGGATCGCCGGGTACCCGAACCTGATCCCCGAGAGCACGGTCGAGCTCTACCGCCTGGCCACCTCCGGAGATCCCGCCGATCTGGCCAGGGCGCTTCCGGTCTACCGCGACCTGCACCCGCTTCTGCGCTGGGACTCCCAGATCGAGTTTGTCCAGTCGATCAAGCTGTCGATGGACATCGCGGGCCGCCGGGGCGGACCGTGCCGTCCGCCGCGGCTGCCGCTCGCCGCAGACCTGGTCACGCGGATCACCGCCGACACCGAGGCCGTCCTCGCGAAGGGCTACAAGTGAGGTCCCGGCGCACGTTCCACACCGTCGACTCGCACACCGAGGGCATGCCCACGCGGGTGGTCGTCGGCGGGGTGGGGACGATCCCCGGCGCGACCATGGCCGAGCGCCGCCTCCACTTCATGGAGCACAGCGACGACATCCGCACCCTGCTGATGTACGAGCCGCGCGGCCACAGCGCGATGAGCGGCGCGATCCTGCAGCCGCCGACCCGCCCCGACGCCGACTACGGCGTGCTGTTCATCGAGGTGTCCGGCCTGCTGCCGATGTGCGGCCACGGCACGATCGGGGTCGCGACCGTGCTCGTCGAGACCGGCATGGTGCCCGTCGTCGAGCCGGTGACGACGATCCGGCTCGACACGCCCGCCGGGCTGGTCGTCGCGTCCGTTGCGGTCGAGGACGGCTCGGCCACGGCGGTCACGATCGAGAACGTCCCGTCGTTCGCCTGCGCGCTCGACCAGAAGGTCGAGGTCCCCGGCCTCGGCGAGGTGGGCTACGACCTGGCGTTCGGCGGCAACTTCTACGCGATCGTCGAACTGGCCGATCTGGGGCTGCCCTTCAACCGGTCGCGCGCCGACGACCTGCTCACCGCGGGCCTCGCGATCATGGAGGCGGTGAACGAGCACGCCCCGCCCGTACATCCGGAGCGGGCCGACATCACCGGCTGCCATCACGTCTACTTGAAAGCTCCCGGATCGACCGCCGAACTGTCACGGCACGCCATGGCGATCCACCCCGGCTGGTTCGATCGCTCCCCCTGCGGTACGGGCACCAGTGCGCGGATGGCGCAGCTGCACGCACGCGGGGAACTGGAGATCGGCCGCGACTTCGTGAACGAGTCGTTCATCGGCACTCGCTTCACGGGCCGGCTCCTCGGCGAGACGACAGTCGGGACGCTCCCCGCGGTGCTGCCGTCGATCACCGGTCGGGCCTGGGTCACCGGAACCTCCCAGTTCCAGCTCGACCCGACCGACCCGTTCCCGGCCGGCTTCCTGCTCTGAACACCGGCACTGCCCAGCAGGTCCGGGTGTCAGACGGCCCCCGGGCCTGCTGGGAGCGTTGGGGCGGGGAGCCCGGGCCGGAGCCGACGGCGGGCCTGTGTCCGAGGCCAGTCCGCAGTCGCATCGGTGAGGGCCGAACCAACTGGGCGGGTGGGCTTGCGACTTCGCTGGAAGAAATGTCAAGCCGGGCGTTCCAAGGCCTCGACGATCTCGTCGTCGCCTTCGCGAGGGCGTCGGCCACGTCCACGGTGCCGAACCGCTTGCCCGAACGAAAGCGCGGATAGCCCGACGCCTCTGCGGCCTTGACCCGACGGAAGAACGCGGCGAACGCCTTGTCCAGCCGCCGCGACGTCGCCTGCTGCGAAGAGAATGACCAACGTCCCTGGCGTTCCGGGTCGAAGGCCCGGATGTCCTTGAGTTGCGCGGACTGCTGCCCGTACCGGACCGTCGTCCTGCTGGTCATGTCTTCAGCGCCCCACGCGGTCGAGGGCGGCGACCTCGCGTACGGCCTCGGCGATGGCCGGGAACTCCTTACGCAGGATCGCACCGTGGTTGCTCGCGACCTTCGCGCCGATCCGGATGTTCGGGTTGCGGGCGGTCACCGCATCGAGGCTGGTGCGTATCCGTTCCTGCTCATCGCCGCGGCTTCCGAAGGACGTCCCCGAAGCAACTACGTACCGCACCGGGACGGTGATGTTGTCCAGCACGGGGCCGAGCTCGCGCTCGCGGGAGAGTCTGCCGAGCTCGATGTTGCTGTTCGCCTGCTGTTCGGCGGTCATCCGCGGGGCCAGGCCCGTCGGGCGCAGCAGCGGCAGGAACCAGCTCATCCGCCGGAACAGCTTCCGGATCCGCTGCTCCATGGCCTCGTCGAGCCAGTCGTACGGGAACGCGCCGTCGACCAGGACCGCGCCCAAGGCACGCTCCGGATTCCGGCCGGCCCAGTGCGCCCCGACGAACGCCCCGTAGGACCAGCCCACCACCAGCGCCCGGTCCACACCCCTGGCCGCGAGAACGGCATCGACATCCCGGACGGCGGCCTCGAAGGAATAGTCCGCCGAACGCTTCGATTTCTTGCCGCGAGCCCGCTCGTCGTAGGTGATGTGCCGCCACCCCGTCCCCAATTCAGCGACAACCCGCCGCCAGTAACCCTGAGTGGCGAACTGGCCGTTGAGGTAGACCACGGGGATACCGGGACCGCCGGTGTCGGTGACGGCCAGGGCCGTATCGTCAACCGGCACCATGCCGGTCCACGTCGAATTGGTCGAGGAAGTGCTGTTCTTCGTCATGTGTTCCACCTGGTCGCGTGAGTGCGCCTTGTACGACTTCTCCAGGCCCTGCACGTGGATCGCAGGCCCCTGGGGACGGACGGCCGCGTCGTCGGCGACGACCGGCAGGATCTCGATCGCGGTGGGCTCGGACAGATAGTCCTGGTTCTGCCCTTTAGAGGCTGCGGGCGGTGATGTCGCCGTGGGAGGTAGTGGCGCGGATGTCGAGATCGGCGGTGCCATCGTTCTTGAGGGCGTTGCTGATGCGGCCGTAGCCGGTGCCGGCGTCCAGGGCGGCCGAGACGCCGGCGGCGGCAGCGACCGAAATGTCGCCGGACTGGGTCCGGAGCACGACCGTGCCGCGCACGGCCTCGGTGATCCGGATGTTGCCCCTTGCGGTGCTGATCTCCGCGGGGCCGCCCAGCCTGCCGACCTCGACGTCGCCGTCGATCGCAGTGAGGCGGACACTCGCGGCCTCATCGATCTTGATCCGGCGATACGCGCCTTCGAAGGCGACGTCGCCAAGGCGGCCGACGCCGCGGAGCTCGGAGCTGGCGGCCTTGGCCTCGATGCGGGAGCCGGCGGGCAGTTGGACGGTGACCTCCAGGGATCCGGAGGGACCGAAGAGCTGGCTCTTGGGCTCGGGGGTGTGGATCCGCAGGACGCCGTCGGCGTAGGCGACGGTGGTCTGCTCGGCGGTCTGGACGTCGCGGCTCTTGGAGGGGTTGGCGGGCAGGACCTCGACGGTGGTGTCGGCGCGGTCGGCGGCGATGAACTGGATGCGTCCGGCGGGGATGTCCAGGACGGCAGAGATCGGGGCGGGGGTGTCGAACTTCTGCATCGTGCTCTCCCGTGCTCGTTCGTTGTTTCTGACATTGGAAACGCTACGTTGCTTTCCAGACTGCCACAACACACTCGTTGCACAGAATTGACATCTATGCAGGCAGAGTCCAGGAAACCGTTGCAACGATCTCACCAGTAACGCAACGACGACCGCTCCGGTCATTGCAATGGATGAGAAGTGAACGCTATAGTGAGGGGATCAGGAACCACCACGAAGGATCACCAAGGAGATCGCGATGCCGGGAGGCAGGCTCACCCAGCAGGAACGCCAGCAGATCGCGCTGGGGCTGGCCGACAGCCTCCCCTACGCCGAGATCGCCCGACGCCTCGACCGTCCGACCTCGACGATCACGCGTGAGGTGATGCGCAACGGCGGCCCCACCGCCTACCGCGCCGACCTGGCCCACCGCGCCACCGAACGCCGCGCCCACCGGCGCAAGCCCGCCTCCTCCCGAGGGCCGGAAGCAGTCCCCCAGCCACACGGACGCAACGCCGAGGCCGTGGCCGAGTACGAGGAGACGCTCACCACCGTCCTCATGGCTTCGGGCCTGCCCAAGATGACGGCCCGGGTGCTGACCTGCCTGTTCACCACCGACGCGGGCAGCCTCACCGCGTCCCAACTCGCCCAGCGCCTCCAGGTCAGCCCGGCGTCCATCTCCAAAGCGATCGCCTTCCTGGAGAGCCAGAGCCTTGTCCGCCGAGAACGCGACGAACGCCGCCGCGACCGCTACGTCGTCGACGACGAACTCTTCTACCAGGCGACGATCGCCAGCGCCCGATCCAACGACCAGCTCGTCGAAACCGCACGCCAAGGCGTCGCCATCCTGGGCCCCCACACCCCCGCCGCCACCCGCATGGAGAACATCGCCCGCTTCCTCGACTTCATCAGCGAAAGCATCACCCGCGCCGCCGAACAGGCCCGCGAAGTCCTCCACACCAAACCCGAAACAACCTCGAACGACCCCGCCCAACCACGTCCCGACCACGGATAGACAACCGTCTCGATCATCACAGCCACGAGACGTCCAGACAGTCGATGCGAGTGGGCACAGAGCGGCCTGGCCGCCGCGCTGCGCCGCGCGGCGGAGTTGCTGAAGTCCCCCCGACCGTGCGTCCGGGCCGAGGAAGCGCAGCGTGCTGCGGCTTTGCTGCGACTTGTCCCATCCGGGACTGGTGTAGGTATGCGTGAACGAGACAAGGTCGCCCTGCACCGGCGCGTCGACCTCGCACACGCAGTGCACGACGGCGCCCGTAGAGTCCACCACCTCGCTGAGGGTCGCAGGCGGCTTCTGACTCCCGTTCTCGTGAACATCGCCTACTCGCGCGAGCGTGCGACTCCCGATCTCACGTCGAAACAACGTCGCAACTCGGTTCTGGCACAGATCTTGGGGAGCCGTTGCGGAGCGTTACCCCGACGTTCGATTGCGAGGGACTGGCTCGTGTGAGGCGGCGTACGCCTTGTCCGTTGACGTTCGGAAGTGACGCTCCCTCTGGTCTCTGCTGCGGCCGGTTGTGAGCGGTGATGGTGCTGGTCATGCAGACCGGTGCACCGTTCTGGGACTCGCTGGTGTTCGAGGGGATCGACGATGTGGACGTCGAGGCGGTTACGGCTGCGTTCGGCACGGTCGAGGTGGTGGCGAGAGGCCGCGCGGCCCGGGCGGCGTGTCCGGGCTGCGGGCGCTTCTCGGACCGAGTCCACGACCGTTATCAGCGCAGGCTGAAGGACCTTCCGTGCAGCGGGCCACGCGCCACCAGGCGACGCCCAGGGGCCATACCCGCGGACGCGGGGAGCAGGGCCCCGCCATCATCGAGTACGGGCGCAGCGTACCGATGACGTAGCACGCCCAGTCACACTGAGCATCGTGCTCCGTTGGGCTTGATGCACTCCAGGAGATCAGCGTTCACGGCAGCATGATGATCTACTGCATAGAGTGACCATGCGCCTGGCTGGTCTGTATGAGGGCTTCCGGCGGCGAGCGAATGAGGCTGCAATGAGTGAACTGACGAAGCCCGAGATCGACCTTCCGGAGGGTGACGCTCCCACCGAGCTGACAATCCGCGACCTCGTCGTCGGGGACGGGCTTGAGGCGAAGCCGGGCAGGGTTGTCCAGGTTCACTACGTCGGGGTCACCTTCGAGTCCGGAAAGGAATTTGACACCTCCTGGGACCGGGGCCAGACGTTCAAGTTCGCCGTGGGCGGTGGCAAGGTCATCAAGGGCTGGGACCGCGGGGTCAGAGGGATGAAGGTCGGCGGCCGGCGCGAGATCATCGTTCCCCCGCGCCTCGGCTACGGCAACCAGTCACCCTCGCCGTTGATCCCGGCGGGCTCGACACTCGTCTTCGTGGTGGACCTGCTCTCCGTCGCAGTCTGAGGCCTTCTGCTACCGGCCTCTCCGCCCGGAACCAAGGCCGGGCAACACCTGCAGGCCGACCGCGACACCACACCCGTGCACCCTTCACCCGCAGCCACGGACAGAGGCACGCGCCGGCAAAACACGCATCGGCTCCCGTGATCCACAAACGGCAGACACCCCGGTTGCGGGCCTGAACCTGAGCCCGGACCGCTGGCCGACGGCCGGGGTGCCGGCGGCCATGAACCCCGCGAAACGAATCATCCGCGCGGCGACCTCACGCTGCCACTTCTCGTGGTCGCCGGGTCCCGCCCCTCGATCGCCTCACCAAGTCGCGCTCAGGCAGGTCGATCTCCGCTGGTACCGGACGTTCTTCGGCCGGGCTATCGAGTTCTACCGGCTGCCTCCTTTCCCCGTGCTGCAAGTTGCGTGGCCCGACGTGGATGACCGCTTTCATTGGGAGGAACAGGCTGAAGAGAGGCATCGTGAGTCACAGCCTCAGTTGTGGCTGCCACCGAGTGAGCACCCTGTCGGGATCTGGACGACCGAACTCTGACCTCGAACGTGCCGACGAGCGGCAGAGCAACACCGCCGCGAGCAGCTACTGGAGCAGGATCATTTTGCGGAGCAGTTCGAATCCGGCTCGACCGTAGAGCTGTCTCTTGATCTTCTTGATGCGGTTCACGGCGCCCTCGATGCTGCCCGAGTTCCAGTCCAGGGTGAGCCCGGCTGTCACAGCGTCGAGGTCCCGGAGTAGGTGGAGTGCGAAGCCGGTGAGACCGGGTAGCTGGCTGGCATCGACTGCGTCGATCCAGGCAGGGAGCGTGCTGCCGAGGCGGCCGCCGAGCATCTCGCCAAAATCGTGGACGTGTGCGGCGGCCGCTTCCAGTTCGGGGCAGCGTGTCAGAACGTCTTTCAGGGCTACGCGGTCCTCCTCGTTCAGGGCGGTGGGGCGACGGGTGAGCCAGCCAGTCACCTGCCGCGCTGTCGGCGGCCGCGGCGGTGCGGCGGACGGAGCCCCGCGCAAGGTGGCGATGTGCACGCGGACCATGGCATAGGTGACGGGAGCGTGCTCGGCAACCAGCTCGCTGTGCAGTCGGGTGATGCTGGTGCATCCCTCGGCGAATCGCCGCTCCAGGTAGGGCTTGTAGGGGTCCAGCCTGCTGGACCGGGGCCGGTTCTCGCGGAAGGTCTCCTGCCAGCGTGCAGCGGCCGCGTATCGGAGCACGGTGTTGAGGCCCCAGCCCAGATGCCGGGCGATCATACGGCGTGAGTGGCCTTGGGCAAGCAGCTCGTGGACCAGGGCGTGTGCCGCCTTCTTCCGCTCGGCCCGCCGGCCGACGGGCTCCGAGTCGTCCTGCGGCCGACCGGAAGCCAGTCGGGTGGCCTCCGGCAACATGCCGCTGGGCGACGGGTTGCGCAGGCAGTCGCGGTGGTCGGCGACGCAGGTCTCCACGGCCCGGCCGAGTCCCTGCCACAGATGGAACCGGTCAGCGACCTGCAGAGCGTCCGGGGCACCGCGCCGGGCGCCCTCGGCGTAGGCGCCCGCCCGGTCACGGCAGATGATCTCCACGCCGGGGTGGCGGATCAGCCAGGCGGCCAGCGGCCCGGCTTCACGCGTCGGGAGCACATCGACCACGCGATGGTCTTCGACACTGGTCAAGACGGTGGAGTAGGTCTGGCCGCGACGAATCGCGAAGTCGTCCACACCCAGCACACGCGGAGTACTGAACCCCGGATCGGGCAACGCCATGACCCTGCGTAACAAGGTCATCCTTCCCGCACCGAAGCCCAACTGGGCAGCCAGCCGAGCGCCGGCCCGCCCCGCCAGGGCGAGCCCCACTCGCTCCAGGGCGTGGTTGAGCCGATTGGTGAACCGTGCGTGCGGGGCGGCCAGCCGGGAGAACGGCTCGGCAAACGTCCGGCGCCGCCAGTCCGCCGACCCGCAGACGAAGCGGCGGACCGTCAGCCGGATCACAAAGCCCTGATCAACGAGCGGAAGGTCCTTCAGCCTGCGCTGGTAACGGTCGTGGACTCGGTCCGAAAATCGGCCGCAGTCCGGACATGCAGCCCCGGCCGCGCGGCCTCTCGCCACCACCTCGATCGTGCCGAACGCGGCCGTGACCGCCTCGACATCCACCTCGTCGATCCCGTCGAACACCAGCGAGTCCCAGAACGATGTATCGGCCTGCATGAACAGCACCATCACCGTCCACAGCCGACCACGGCATCGACCGACAAGCGCCTGAGGGAGCGTCAATTCCGGATGTGAGGCGACAAGGCGTACGCCGTCTCACAGGAGCCAGTCCCTCGCAATCGAACATCGAGGTGACGCACTGCAATGGCTCCCCAAGATCTGTGCCAGAACCCGCAACTCACGTACATAGCCTCCCAGCCGAGCAACGCACCGGCGGCCATCGCCGCCAGGTAGAGCACGACCTGGTGGTGTTCCATCCGCTCGACCAGGCTCTGCGGTTCCTGCTGCGACACCCGAACTGTTCCTTCGTACCGTGCTGGCCGCCCCGTGGCTGCCGCGCGTTCCATCTCACAGGCCACCGTGCTCGGCCTGACCTGCGGCTCCAGCTCACCGAGCTGCCTTGCTGCCGTCCGCATCCGGGGGTGCGCCGACAGTCGGCATGCCGAGGTCGGCCCGTGCCGCGACCGTACGGCAGGCCGCCGCCCGGCGCCGCCGTCGCACCACCAGAACGCCGAGCCCGGCGGCCACGGCCAGCACCGCCAGGACGGGCATCCACAACGCACCGATCGCGGAGGTGACGCCGATACCGCCGAGGACGGCCAGGAGCGGGCCCGCGCAACACACCGCGCAGGCGGCGACCGCGGCCGCGCCGGCGCCGAGGGTCCCCCAAGGCCGAGAAGGGCGGGACGAGATGGTCATGCGGTCGCTCCGAAGAGGTCGGCCAGCATCGCGGCGGCGGACTCGGGCGCTCGCACATCCAGCTGGAGAGCGGTCGGGGTCAGATGCAGGGTGAAGTCGAAGAACGCACAGCAGCCCTGCTCCGCTGCGGCGAGGGCAGCGACCTCGCCGGCGAGCTCGGCGCCAGCGTGGAAGGAGAGGCGTACGCCATCGGGGATCTCCTCGCGTCTCTCGGCCTTGCCGACCAGCGTCCGCCACATCTCGGTGCGCTCGCCGAGTTCGGCACCGCCGAGAGTGCAGGCCACCGGGACGTCCCGCCACGACCCGGCGCCCTCGTCGAGGCGGGTCGGCGACAGCGTCACCGGCACGGGCCCGGCCGCCGGAGTGCTGGTCGCGGTACAGCCGCAGTCCGGGCCGCAGGCCCCTGCGGGCGCCGGACCCGACAGCTCTGCGTGGACTCCGGCCAGGTGGTCGGAGAACGCCCGCAGCTCGGCGATCCGGCCGTCGGTCTGCATGATCCGGTCCGCGACCAGCGGCAGCATGCACGCCCGTACAGACGCGCACACCGTTCCTAAACAGTGTCCAGGAGTGAGCCTTGTACCCACGTCCCGGAACTGCGCGCATCCCGAACGGTTTTGGATGCGCTGGTCCCCCGCGTTCTCGTTGTCTCTGTCCGGCGACGCGCATCGTGTGCACGCTCCGCGACAGGGCGGCGGGTTTCCTCACGCCCTCGGTCACCATGATCGGCCTGGACGGTCCGATGCCCAGCACCATCACTCTGGTGATGCTGGGGCGGTGCCGTCCGTCGCCGGATCGGGTGCCCGAGGGCGCGTCTGCCAATGGCCACCGAGGCGGCGTCATGGCGAGTCATGGTGCGAGTCTTGCTGATCAGGGGCTTGCGCCAGTGCTGGTCGCCCCACATCGAGGTGTATGCCGGGTCGACGGCGACGATCGCGATGCCGTGTTCGGCGGCCATGGAGACGATGCGGGCCTTGAGCTTGCCGGTGGGCATACCGGAGATGAGTTGCCGGAACCGCTTCTTGCGGCCGTGCTTCTCGCGGGTCTTCTCGGCGGCGAAGTCCAGGTTTTCGATGCCGATCGCCTGCGCGCCGGTCTGCTTGGTCCAGTGCAGGAGGCGAGTGAGGGCGTGCCGGATCTGGGCGTCGCGGTGGTCGGCGGTGCCGGACAGGTCGTAGTGGAAGCGGCGCGGGTCGCCGACCGGGTTGCCGTGCCGGTCGAGCCGGTAGGCGGCGAAGTGGTCGGCGTTCGTGTCGACGCCGACCATGCCCTCGGCGCGGGCGGTGGCCGGCGGCATCGTCTGCACGGCGGGCCTGGTCCACGAAGCGGTCAGGTACCAGCGGCCCCGCTCAACGTGGTAGTGGATGCGGTAGGCGACGGCACGGTTGGCCTCGGTGCGGTCGCGCCACTCGTCCCCACGGTGCGCGAACGCGACCTTGGAGGCAAGAACGTACCGGCCATGCTTACTGTTGGCCAGGTGGGCGAGCGGGGCGGGCATCTTGATCGACACTTCGCCGTCAGGGGTGACGCGGATCGTCTCGTTCCCGAAGCGTTTTCCGGACTCGCCGTCTGCGGCGAGGAACCAGCGCTCAGCCTCCCAACGCTGACGCCACTCGCGCTCGGTGAGCTGCGCGGCCTGAAGGTTGTGCCGGTTCTTGAACAGCCGCCGGCCGCCGCGAACGACACGGACATGTCCGGTCTTCCAGTCGTCGCGGGCCACGTCGAGGCGGTGTTCCAGGGTGGCCAGGCGGCGGGACTTGTGGAACCACTCGCCCTTGGACCGGTACCCGCCCGGCGCCCGCTTGCTGCCTTTCTCCCCGATCGGGAGGGACAGGCGGTGTCGCAGCGTGCGGATACCGGCCTCAAGGTTGTGGACATGGGCGAGCAGGCAGCGTCGGGCCAGGCCGTACTGGTCATGCGTAGCCTTCGTGATCGCACCCGCGATGCGCGACGACGACTGCTCGGTCAGGTCACGCTTGCGGGACGCCCACGCGTCGTTGTCGTGCTTGTGCCCGGCTTCGCAACGGGCCTTGAGATCGAGAGAGGCCAGGCGGCCCTGGTGCTCGCCGACCAGACGCAACACCTTCTCGTCCTTTGGCGTGAGGTGCTTGAGGCGGTCGCGTAACGCCACACCGGACGGGCCGACAGCAACGAACGGCAAGTCGATGGTACGGAGCTGCTTCTTGTCAGCCATCGGCAGCCGCCGCTTCCAGTGCCTTCCTGGCACGGTTCTTCGCACCGCGGCGGCCGTACAGGCGAGCACAGAACGAGGTCAGAACCTCCACCATGTCGCGCACCAGGTCGTCTTCGACCTCGCCGTCATCCAGCACAACGAGTCGACGGCCGGTTGCAGCCAGAGCGGCCTCAACGAGTTCGACGTTCATACGGCCCAACCGGTCTTTGTGCTCCACCACCACGGTGGTCACCGCCGGGTCGGCCAGCAGGCGACAGGCCTTGGCACGGGCGCCGTTCATGCCCGAAGCGATCTCGGATTCGACGCGCACGACCTTATGCCCGGCCTTCGCGGCCCATGCCGACAAGCGTGCGGTCTGCCGCTCCAGGTCGGCCTTCTGGTCATGGGAGGAGACGCGGGCGTACAGGCCCACGCCACCGGTCACGGACGGTGAGGTGTTCGCGTCGATGTTCACCAGGATCGTGCGCGGCCCCACTCGCTCCGCAGGGACCGGCAGCGTGCCCTCACGGAACCAGCGGTACGCAGTACGCGGGGCGACCCCCTGCGCGCGCGCCCATTCCGTCAGGTTCATACACCAGATCATACGACACTCGTGACACCTGAAGGACACTCATGGACACTTAGTCGAGAGCAGTTCCTGACCCCTTCCTCACGGATGTCCAGCAGCTCGCGGATCTCCTCCAGGGCCAGGCCCAGCAGCTTGGCCGAGGAGATGAACGCCAGGCGCTCCACCGCGTCCTCGCCGTACACCCGATACCCGGCCGGCGTGCGGTCGGCGGGCAGCAGACCGGCGTCCTCGTAGAAGCGCAGCGTCGTGGCCGGAACGCCGGAACGATCGGCCAGCTGCGAGATCCGGTAGGTCGTCATGCCACCGACGTTAAACCTTCAACTCGACTCGAAGGTCAAGCCGGAACCCGCACCGGATCAGCAATGAACCCCTCACCCGCGTACGTGTTCACCCCAGGACGCGGGGCGAACGGTCTTGATGAGATGGCCTGTTAGACGGCGCCCTATGCGGTGACTGTGCATTGTTTGCGCATGGGGCGGGATTGTCAGATGGCTTGTGGAAGATCTCCAGGTCACCGATTTCATAGAGGTAGATGCGCCCGCAGGGTGGCGGAGCCTGGAACATGTCTGACGAGACGCGCTGGGTGGGCTCTGCCGCCGTATTGCGGCCTGTCGAAGGCGACCGCACACTGCCGGTTCCTGATCTGAACTGCGGGTGCGGAGCAGGGCTGGCTGTAGGAAGCGGCCGCGCCAGCTCGACGACTCTGACCTCGATGCCTCCCGGGAAGCCCTTGGATCCGCCCATGTGAGGGCCAGGAGGGGCATACAAGGTCGACCTCCAACCACCTCGAAGATCATTTCGTTAGGAGTTCTTAATCGATGAAGACGCTCCATGCGACGGCGTTGAGGTTGTCGGCGAGGAAGATGTCGGTGCCTCCCAGGCGCTTGTCCCAGGGAGGCATCAGCTCTGCGGCGCGAGCGACAACCGCGTCCATCCAGACCTTGAGCTCCGCCTGCTTGTTGTTCTCCGGCACCTTGGCGGCGGCCGCGGCTTCCTTCAGGTCGACCGTCCGCAGCGCTTCGGAAGCAGCGGTGCGCAGGTCGCGGATGTATTCGCGGTTCATCGCGACGTCCTCGGGAGTACCGTGCAGGGCCATGTGACCAGTCACGATGGTCTCGAAGTCATACTCCAGCATCTGGTCCATGGCATCGAAGTACGCGGGCAGGTGCGCGGAGAAGTACAGGCGGAAGAACGGCGCGTTCTTCGGCGTGAAACTGTCCATCGCCGCCATGATCTTCTGCTCCGGCAGGTGGATGAACAGGTTGCCGGCCTGGTGCCAGTCTCCCGTGTAGTCGAGGACGAACCTGACGCCGTCGATGTCCATCTCCTTGCGCCGGCCGCTGAAGGTCTCGGTGGGCAGGGGGCGCCGGTCGTCGTTCTTGGCCTCCTTGATGAACTCGCCGGTGACCTCGTGGGAGATGATCTTCAGGCCGTCCCGGTTCAGCAGGTGAGCTGCCCCGATGTGGTCGGCGTGCGCGTGGCTGTAGATAAGGTGAGTCACCGGCTTCGGGGTGACCTCCGCGATCGCCGCCAGCAGTTTGTCCCCAAGGAACGGTGAGGCGTCCACGAGGACGACACCCTTCTTGGTCACCAGGAACATCGTGTTGATCATCCCCTGGGTGACGAAGTAGGCACCGCCGCCCAGGTCTGTGACGACATACCCGGACTCCGGGATGTCCGGACCCAGGGCGAAGGCGGGTACAGGCGCGAACTCAGTCATGGTGATCTCCTTTGTGTGGCCCGTCCGGCGGACGGGTGGAACGGTGTGGCGGTGGCGCAAGGCGATCGAGGGCCTCGAGACCTTGAATGGCGGGACTTGCTCCTGACGGCTATCCGCGAAGGAAATTCCCAGACGAGGTGAGTAATCCCGCCTCTGGTCCATGTATGACCCAATCCGGATATCACCTGACTCACCATTTTGATCCACTTATTCAGTGTTTCCGCGGTAGGGCTCCGATGATTGCGGCGAAGGTGGACCACCTGGGCCTAGGTTCAGCAAGGCGCGCGCACAGCGTCCGAAAGGGCAGGAAGGACGCGGGGCTGGATGCGAACCGGGATGACAGCGCCGCCCTCACTGGTGCTCTACGACTGCAAGCGGAGCCCTCACCCGCGTGTGGTGGCCGTAGGAAGCCCGGGTTCTGGGCCGTAGCCTCGGTCGCGGCGGTCGGCGGGCAGGTCCAGGACCACGGCGAACCGTTGACTGAACTAACTCGATCATTTTCGCAGGTCAGACGGCCTTTCTGCTAGCTTCCGTGGATGCTTGGACGTGATCCCGAGAGGGAGTTAGCGAGCTTCGTGCTGCCCGAGGCCGGACAGCTGGCAGAGACGAGAGATCGATGGAGGCCGTTTGTCCTCCTGGACGCGGACGGGGTCGAGATCGAACCCGTGGCCGCCTTCTTCGCGGAGCTGCTGGCTTGTGACAAGTCAGCAGCCACGATCCGGTCGTACGGAATGGATCTGCTGCGTTGGTAGCGCTTCCTGTGGGGCTGGGGGATCGCTTGGGATCGTGCAGTCCGGTCGGACGCTCGGGACTTCGCCTGCTGGATGAAGATCGCGAACAAGCCCGCACCGCTGCACTGGCGCCACCGACGGGACATCAAGACGGAGACAGCACCAAAGCCAGCACCAGAGAAGCTGCCGCCCGGAGCCCCCAATCCGATCACGGGAAAGTCGTCACCAGGGCTGAGATACGCGCCGACAACGCGAGCGCACTGCGAGACCGTCCTACGGGTCTTCTACGACTTCCACCTCTCCGAGGGAACCGGGCCGATCCTGAACCCGTTTCCACTGGATCGCTCCCGGCGCCATGGCAGAGCACACGCTCACCACAACCCTGACGAGCGGTTTCGCCACGAACGGCAAGGCCGCTACCGGCCGGCCATCCCCAAGCGAGCCCCTCGGCGGATCCCCGACGCCATGTTCAACGCGCTCTTCGCCGCGCTGAAGCACGACCGTGATCGAGCTCTGCTGGCCTTCTGGGTTTCCAACGGGGCTCGCGCCGAGGAACTGCTCACCAGTCGGCAACGCGACGCGCTGCCCGGCCAACAGGTCCTGGGGGTGGTCCGCAAGGGGAGCCGGGCCTACCAACAACTCCCCTGCGCAGCGGACGCTTTCGTCTGGCTACGGCTCTATCAGGAGAGCGCCTGGCGGGCTGGGGTCCCCCGCGGACAGAACGAGGGGCTGTGGTGGACGTTACGCCGCCCGTGGCGTCCCCTGAACTATCCGGCGGCCCGTGCGATGTTCAACCGGGCCAACAGCTTGCTCGGTACGAACTGGACTCTCCACGATCTTCGACACACCGCCGCCTATCGGCTGGCGAGGGATCCGAAGATGCCGCTGACCGACGTGCAGTGGGTGCTCGGCCATGCACACCTGTCGACGACACAGCTCTATCTTCCGGCCGACCGGGACGAGGTGATCGAACACGTTCGGGCACACCATGCCCGACGGGCCAAGTCCGCCTAGCGGACTCCCGCGCATCCGGCTACAACCCTGAATCCCTCAACAACCTCTTCGGGACTGCCTGGTGACACCTACGGAGACCGTGTCCATCGCGACGCATGTCGCACCTCCCGCATCCCTGAGCCTGGCCGGGGAGGCATTGAAAGCCGTCGCTTTGCGCTTCCCGCCCAGACCTGCGGAGGATCACTGGGCGGCCACTGCATGCGCGCGAGCCGACATCCTGGCTCGTCTGGAGCAACCTCCTCTGCGGCCGACGGACGTGAGACAGCACCGAGCCAGGATCCGCGGAGCTCGCCAGACCTTGCAGTGGCTGGAGACCTTCCCGGGGGCCACCTGTCGGCGGCGGCTGAACTTGGACCCACTCTGGCCGGTTGAAATCTGACCCAGGTGTCTTCGGTTTGGTTGGTTCAGTCGTTGTCGGTGGTGGCGCTGGGGACCCGTCCCAGTTCACGTCCTCGCATGCGGAACGAGTCGCCCTTGAGGGAGTGGACCTCGGCGTGGTGGACGAGGCGGTCGATCATGGCGGCGGCCACGGTCTCGTCTCCGAAGACTTCTCCCCAGCGTCCGAAGGGTTTGTTGCTGGTGACGATCACGGACGCGCGTTCGTATCTGTTCGAGATCAGCTGGAAGAACAGGTTCGCTGCCTCGGCTTCGAAGGGGATGTAGCCGACCTCGTCCACCACGATCAGCGGGTAGCGGCTGAGCTTGGTGAGCTCGGCCTGGAGGCGGCCGGTGTGGTGGGCGGCGGCCAGGCGGTCAACCCATTCGGCGGCGGTGGCGAACGCGACGCGGTGTCCGGCCTGGCAGGCGCGGACCGCGAGCCCGATCGCCAGGTGTGTCTTCCCGGTGCCCGGCGGTCCCAGGAAAACGGCGTTCTCTTTCCCGGCGATGAAGTCCAACGTTCCCAGATGTGCGAGCTGTTGGCGCGTCATCCCGCGCAGGTGGGTGACGTCCAGCTCCTCGATGGTCTTGATCGCGGGGAAGCGGGCAGACCGCACCCGTGCTTCACCGCCGTGTGACTCACGGGCGGACACTTCGCGCTGCAGGCAGGCGACGAGGTACTCGGCATGGGTCCAGGACTCCTTGCGGGCCCGCTCGGCGAGACGGTCAGCGGCATCCAGCAAGGCCGGAGCCTTCATCGCCCGCGCAAGGAAGGCGAGGTCCGCTGCGGTCTGGGAGCCGGTCCTGCGGCCGGTGGCCGATGTGGTGGCGGTGGCGTCGTCGAGGACGGCGGTGGTGCGGGGCATCAGCCGGCCTCCCTGCCCTTGCCGCCTTCGATGACCGTGAACAGCCGGTCATAGGTGCCCAGTTCGCGTTGCTCGACCTCGATAAGCGGGCCTGGGTCGGTCTGGGCTGTTCGGGCGGCTTTGGCGCGGGCGGCCTGCTGGTGGTGCACCTCACCTCGCATCACCTTGCCCGCGGCAGCGTGGTCGGGGTCGGTGATGGTCTGGTGGCGGGCCCAGCAGCGCGGGTGCTGGGCGACGATCTCGCCGCTGGGGGCGAGGACGGTGATCTCGTCTTTGTCACACAGCACGGTGACGGTGCGTCCGATCGCGGCGGGGTGCACGGAGTAGTCGCACGTGTCGACGCGGACGTAGTGGTCGCGGCCGATCCGTGTCTGCAGCCGCCACCAGGCGGGCGGGTCGACGGGCGGCAGGGCGAGCATTCCGGCCCGGTCGGCCTCCCACCGCTCGACGGGGCGGGTCTGCAGAGTGCGGTGGACACGCCGGTTGGCGATGGTCAGCCAGGCGGTCAGCTGGGTGTTGAAGTCGCCGGGGCCACTGAAGGTGCGGCCGGGGAGGAAACTCGTCTCCAGATAGCCGTTGGCCCGCTCGACCAGCCCTTTCGCTTCTGGATCACGGGGCCGGCACAGATGGATCTTCGTGGCGAGCAGGCCCGCGAACGCGGCGAACTCGGCAGTGAGCTTTCCGCGACCGACCCCGGATTCGTTGTCCCAGACGAGCGTCTTGGGCACCGCGCCCCAGGCGGACAGCAGCCGCCAGTGCCCATCGATCAGATCGCCGGTCGTGCGCGAGGGCAGCATCCGCGCGGCGATCACCCGCGAATACCCGGACACCATCACCAGCACCGGCGGCCGTCCGCTCTGGCCGTAGCCGAGCGGGATGTCCGCCTCGGGAAACCACAGGTCGCACTGGGCCAGCTCGCCGGGCCGATACGTCGTGCGCGAGACCGGATCGACTGGCACATAGGCAGGCCGCAGGTCCCGCACCCGGTCCTTGAGGACCGTCATCCCGCGTTCCCACCCGATCCGCTCGGCAATCACGGCGGCCGGCATCGTCGGAGTCTCCCGCAAAAGCTCACGGATCTGGACCTCGACCGCGTCCACGACCGACCCCTGAGACGGGCGCTCGTACTTCGGCGGCCGGTCCGTGGCCAGGGCTCGTTTGACCGTGTTCTTCGAGATGCCCAGATGCCGCGCGATTGCCCGGATCGGCATCTGCTCAGCCCGGTGCAGCCTACGGATCTCTGCCCAGTCCTCCACGAGGATCACCCTCTCCCTCCTGACCTTCCATCAAGATCAGGTTCAGGCGAAGATCACCAAGTGGGTCACTTTTGATCCGCCGTCAGAGGGTCAGAATTCAAGCGACGCCGAGACCACCTGGCAGCAGCGCTGGAATACCAGTCCCGCGAGCACGCGTCCTGGCAATGACTGGGCCCGGTTGGCACCCGGTTGGATCGGAACGGCTGCTGGTCCCTCGCAACGGCAGGCCCTGTCGGGAGGGCACCAGTGTCGTCCCGCATCGCCACTCGTCCTACATCGCGGCGTGGCATCACGAGCGAAACTGGACCATCTGGGGCTTGTCTAACGACAGGCTCATGATCTGCGGCAACACCAAGGACATACGTGAACTTCCCCAAGTGATCCGCGGTTGGGCGGAGGGGGCCAGCCTCGACGAGATCAGGCAGGCCGCGACCTTTGACCTCCTGACCGGACGTTTCGAGGTCCCCGACAACAACCCCGCCGACGTCATCGCCTCAGAGTGGCAGTGGCTGCTGAAGGATGCTGATGACGCCGACTGGCCGCAGTACCAGGCGCTCATCGAGTCCGCCCACGCCGAACCGAAGCTCCGCAGGCTCTACCCCTTCACGAGCCACTGGGCACTGAGCTTCTCCAATACGCCCGACTACCCGTTCTCCCCGTCCTTCGTCTCGATCGACTCACCCCGGGGAACCGGCGACTACACCATCAGAGAGTGGTGGAACGGCCCCGCCCTGCACCACGTCACCACAGCCGCCGAAGCGATCGCCATCGCCGTCGGCCCGGATCCCTGCCGACCTGCTCCAGACGTCTTCTGAGAACCCTGCACAAGACTCCTGAGAGCGACACCGGCGACCCGGAAGGGAAACGATCGGGCATGGCCGACCGCATCTACCTTCGGCATTCCACCGACAAGCAGACCGACGCCCGCCAACGGCATGCCCTGGCCGCGCTGCTGGCCGCCGGCGCCCCCGTCTACGAGGACCCCGCCACCTCCACCCGCCAACTCTCCCTTGACCGCGTCGGCTTCACTCGGCTCCTGCACGAGGCCGCCGTCGGCGACACCATCCGCATCGCCGACGCCGCCCGCCTCTTCCCCTCCGTCGCCGACATCCTCGCCCTGCGGCCGGTGCTCATCCGCCGCGGCCTGCACCTGCGAGTCGAGTCCGGGCTGTTGTCCGGCATCGACCTCGCCTCCGACGACCCCGGTACCAAGATGATGGTCTCCGTCCTCGCCGCCGTGCTGGAGTTCCAGCGCGACATGATCAGCGAGAACACCCGCGAAGGCGTCGCCGCCGCCGAAGCCGCAGGCAAGACGCTCGGCCGCCCCGCCGCGCTCTCGGTGGCGGCGGGCCAGGCTGGGCCGCGCGCCGATAGGGCATGGCTCAGGAGCGCCTGCCGGGTGAATGGAGGGCCAGGGGGTGCGGTGTGTGCGTGAGGAGAACGCCGTCGCCGAGGAATCCACGGATCCGGTACCGGCAGTTGCGGGTGCACCACGGCGCTGGAGTTGTCCGTGCTGAGGGGCACGTACTGGCCTCCGGCGGTGGCGCCGATCAGTTGGTCGAGGTGCATTCCGAGAACGGGGGACCATCCCCGCGGGTGCGGGGAGCAGTCGGCGTTTCTGGGATTAGCCGGTCATGGGAAGGGACCATCCCCTGCGGGTGCGGGGAGCAGGACAACGAGGCCAACACCGATGGCAACGCCCGGGGACCATCCCCGCGGGTGCGGGGAGCAGGGGCTGCAGCAGAAGCTGGCCAAGCTGAAGACGGGACCATCCCCGCGGGTGCGGGGAGCAGAGCGAATCGCGCAGTTCCGGTCGCACGGCGGGGGGACCATCCCCGCGGGTGCGGGGAGCAGAGCGAATCGCGCAGTTCCGGTCGCACGGCGGGGGGACCATCCCCGCGGGTGCGGGGAGCAGAGCGAATCGCGCAGTTCCGGTCGCACGGCGGGGGGACCATCCCCGCGGGTGCGGGGAGCAGATGACGGTCCGCCCCTTGTCCACTCCCGTGAAGGGACCATCCCCGCGGGTGCGGGGAGCAGCACTGCTCAGTCTGGCTCACAGACCGCGGCTGGGGACCATCCCCGCGGGTGCGGGGAGCAGCAGCTGAACAAGGCGACGACGACCGACGCCACGGGACCATCCTCGCGGGTGCGGGGAGCAGTCCTACACGGACGTAGTGACGGCGCTTCTACGTGATCATGGACAACTTGTCCGCCCACAAGGGCACCGACATCCGGCGCTGGGCGAAGAAACACAGGGTCGAATTGTGCTTCACCCCGACCTACGCCTCGTGGGCCAACCCGATCGAGGCGCACTTCGGCCCGCTGAGGCAGTTCACCATCGCCAATTCCAACCACCCCGACCACACCGTCCAGACCCGCGCCCTGCACGCCTACCTGCGGTGGCGAAATGCCAACGCCCGCCACCGCGACGTCCTGGCCGCCGAACGCAAGGAACGCGCCCGCATCCGAAGTGAGAAGGGCATCCGGGCGGACGCCCGCTTACGACGGCGTGGAATCACCGATTCCGCGCACGACGCCACCACCACCGCCTACGCCGAGGTCGCGCCAGGATTCGGTGCCGCGACCGGAAGCCGCTCCTCCCGTTCATGTACTCGCCGCGCAGTTGTTGCCGTTGAGGCCCAGCTTCTCCCCAATTGCCGCAGCTAGCTTGCAGTTGGTCCCCCGACGCTCGTCCTCCGCGGAGAATTTCATGTGTAGCCCGTTCCACCAGCCCGACGGACCGCTCCTGCCTGCCGCCGCGCGCCGTACGTTTCTGCGCGCCACCGCGCTCAGCGGCGCCGCGATCGCCACCGCAGGTCTCGCGGGCGCCGACCCCGCTGCAGCCCTGCCGCACCAGAACACCGCTGCCGGCGGCAGGTGGCGCCCCGATCCGGACGACGCGAGATTCACCGTCGCCGTCATGCCGGACACCCAGTACCTCTTCGACGGGGCCAGTATCAACAGGGCCCCGGTCGAGGCGTCGTTGCGTTACATCCTCGATCACGGGCGCGACGAGAACATCGTATTTCTGTCCCATCTGGGCGACTTGACCGAAAGTGGCCACCCGGACGAATTCGGGCCCATCGGCGAGGCGTTCGCCCTTCTCGACCGGCAGCACGTGGGTTATAGCGTCGTCGCGGGCAACCATGACATCAAGTCCTCCACCGACGACCGACGCGGCCGCACCCCGTACCTGGACACCTTCGGCCCCCAACGCATGCGACGCCTACCGACGTTCGGCGGCGCAACGCCGGACGGCTACAACACGTACCACCTGTTCCGCGCCGCGGGGCGCGAGTGGCTAGTGCTGGCGCTCGACTGGCGGCCGTCGGCAGCCGGGCTCGCCTGGGCGAGGGACGTCATCGCGGGACATCCGAACACGCCGGTCATCCTCACTACGCATGAACTGGTGTACGCGAACGCGGACGGCGACGAGGCCGAATTCTCCGGTCACGGAAAGCATCTGTGGGACGAGCTGATAGCAGGGCACGACCAGATCTTCCTCACCCTCAACGGCCACTACTGGCCCGCCGGGCGCACCACTCGCAAGAACACCGCGGGCAACGACGTCCATCTGCACATCACCAACTACCAGAACCGCTACTACGGCGGCAGCGCGATGATCCGTCTCTACCGCTTCGACCTCGCCAGGAACACCATCGACGTAGAGACGATCTCCCCGTGGATCCTCGGTCGTGCCGGAGAAAAGCTCAACGACCTGGAACGCGCCGAGATCGAACTGACCGGCCCGCAGGACCGCTTCAGCATCCCCCTCGACTTCGAGCGCAGATTCGCTGGCTTCGCACCCGTCCCCGCACGTCAACCCCGCCCCGCCGAGCAACTACTGATACCCGGCACTGTCGCATACTGGCGCTTCGATTCCCCGACGCACCCGGACGGCTCCGCCGCCGACGCCGCCCTGCGCGTCCCCGACCTGTCCGGAGGCCGCAACGACCTGCTGCGCCGGACCGTCGCCGGCAGCGAGCCGGACACACTGCGCTGGTCGGACGACCACCACCCGGACCAACCGGGTCACGGCAGCCTCTACTTCGGCGGAGAGAAGGGACCACTCCGCGGCTCATACCTGTCCACGGAGAACAACGCCCCCCTCAACACCAAGACATTCCGCTCCGGATACACCATTGAGGCCTTCCTCCGGCTGCCTGCTGACTGGGATGCCGGACGCCACGCCTGGGGCGGCGTCCTGGGTCGACGGGGCACGCTCGGCTCCGCAGGCAAGACGACCGGCGACCCGGACGAGCCTGTGGCCACTCTGTCCCTGTCGGACGGGCCCGGGATGCAATGGGCAGCCGCGCCGCTGAACCAGCCGGGGGGCGTCACCAACTGGAGCCATGAACTGCAGCGTGAACGGTGGTGGCACGTCGCCGTCGTCAACGACGGATCGCACACCACGATGTACATCGACGGGTGCGTCGTCGCTCGTAACCCCGACACCCGGACCGTTGGGCTGGCCACGGCCGGCTTGCCGTGGTTGCTCGGCGCGTACGAGTACGGCGGCGCTCTCGATCAGCTGATGCACGGCTGGATCGGCGACGTACGGATCGTCGAACGCGCACTACGGGTCAAGGAGTTCATGATCGCTTGACCCGTCAGGAACGCCGTGAGGACCGGGGTGAGGGCTGCTGTGTCCCCGCCCCGGTCTTCGTGGTGCTCTTCCCCGTTCCGCGGCCGTGCCCGCAAATCGGTGTCCGGACCTACCCGCCTTGGGAGGCAATGGGCGGCAGAAGCCGGCCAGGCGAATACAGGCATACGCCAGGCCATGTCTGCCTTCCTATATCCGGTCGTGCCGGCCTGAGCAACCTGAGAGAGCTTCGGATGACGACATACGCCGCGCAGCGAGTAACGAGAAGTGGAGGTCCCACGCGCAGTACCGGATCGACTGCCTTCGCGGTCGATCCGGTCCGCGACCGTGGTCATGGAAGGGAATTCTCTGACAATCACTCCCTGTTCCCTGATCGGCGGATGGTCAGGGAGCCCGCCAGGACCGCAGGCGATCGGCGATGTCGAAGGTGTCCAGCCGCAGGGCCTTGACGTCCTCGATCAGTTGAATCCACTGGGTTTGACTCGCGTCGACGGTCTCGCCGGAGGCCTCGATGTATGCCACGGCGACCGCGTACCCGTACAGCTCGTTCCTTCCGGGCAGCGGCCGCTGCAGCACAATCGTGTCGAGCAGGGCCGCGGCCCGCCAGTAGGCATCAGGGTCGGCCATGTCCAGGTGGGGCGTGTTTACCCGATGCCGGGCGACGGCCGCGACAAGCCCCGAGTAGTCGCGGACCTGCAGGTTCTTGCCGAGCACGCGCTCTTGCCGGTCGAGGAGCCACCGGACGTCGATGAACAGTTCCAAGATCAGGCTGCCCGGCGGCTACTGGCGGGCGCCTCGGGGAGGCCGCCGAACGCCTTGTCGAAGGCGTCGACGAAGCCCTCACGGTCGAGCGCGGCGTCGTACGCGACGGTCGCTCGTCCGAGCAGCGCCTGGTGCTCCTCTTGATGGGAGAGGTCGTCGAGGTAGGCGGCGAGGCTCATGCCGCGCGCCTTGGCGAGAGCCGCGAGGCGGTCCCTCGTCGACGTGGTGATTCGTACGCTGGTATCGGCCATGCCGCCAGTATGCACCCACGCATGCGTCTGCGCATGTGTTCACGCATACACTCGTCTTGACCTGCATCTTTAATGCTCTGCGGTGTCCTCCTTGAACCTGCCAAAGAGCGGCGGGTCCAGCAGCTCGCGTCGGCAGGTCTGCACCCATCTCCTCCATGATTGAGTTCATGCGGGGCATGCGGACTCCGGTGAGCACGACTTCAATGCCCGCACCGTTGAGGATCGCGTCGAACAGGGCGGGGAATTTCCCGTCCCGGTCCCTGATCATGTAGCGCGCGTGGCGTCCCGCGTCCTCGAGGTCCATGACGAGGTTCTTCGCCGCCTGCGCTACCCAGGACGCGCTGGGATGCGCCGTGGCGCCCAGGATCCGGATCCGCCGACTGGAGTGCTCGATCACCGCGAACACGTACAGCCGCGCCCCGGACAAGGTGACCGTCTCGAAGAAATCGCATGCCAGCAGGGCGTCTGCTTGCGAGCGTAGGAAACCTTCCCACGTGCTTGAGGCCCGTTGGGACGCCGGGTCGATCCCGGCCTCCCGGAGGATTTCCCAGACCGTGGAGGCGGCCACCTTGATCCCGAGAACGAGCAGTTCGCCGTGGATGCGGCGCTACCCCCAGCTCGGGTTCTCCCGCGCAAGCCGCAACACCAGGAGCCGGATTGAGCGCACGGTCTGCGGCCGTCCTGAGCGCTTGGGCCGAGGCCGGGCCGCGTGGCGGCGGGCGACCAGATCACGGTGCCAGCGCAGCAGCGTGTCCGGATGTACCACCAACCGCACCCCGCGAAGCACCCGGGATGGCAGACGGTGCAGTAACGCCGCCAGGAACGCCCGGTCGCTCGCCGTGAACCGCACTCGCTGCCCGCCCAGCTGCCGTTCCAGCACCGTGATCTGATGGCGTAGAGCCAGGATTTCCACGTCCTTGTCCCGGTCGCTCTCGGCAGCGGTCGCAGCATCGCTCACGCGTTTGTCACGCCCAGGTACGCCAGTCTCAGTAGCACGACCGATCATGATGCCGGGTGGTCATCATCCCTGCCAGAGCGCGCCGACGCACGGCCCCGCGCCCGACATCCCAAAGATCACTGCACACCGGCTCCCACCAGGGCGGATGAGGTTATCGGCAGGGGCAACGTCGTCGCTTCCACGAGATCCGCTCACCCGAAGTACGTCGTGGTCTTGCTGACCCATTGGGACAGTGTGATCTGCATGGGCAGGGCCGCCCGGTCCTGGCTGCGGCGACGGGGCGAGGCGTGGCTGCATTCGGCCCGGGTGACCGCGCACATCCGCCGATTTTGGCCTCTGCCGCAGGCCAGGGCGTCGCGGAGAAGGGACAGATGTGCCGCCACGGCTGCGAGGCAGTCATGCTCGTCCCGGCATGTGTCGCAGGTTGCCAGGTGAGACCCCACCGCGCTCGCCTCATCGGGTGCGAGAGTCTTGAGCGCGTATCCGGCCAGCAGTTCACAGAACCTGCGGCATTCCTCGACGGCTGCCTCGTCGCCGTACTCCGTGGTCAGGCAGTGGGCTCCGATCATGGCGAAACCTCCGTTCATGGTCTCACCATCTCCCAGGAACGGCCCCCCGCGCGTCGTCCCCGCGCAGCGATTTACGGCTACCACGGCCGCAGTATCCACCGCGTCGGCCTACGGCCGGGGCGGAACACGGAACACCGTGCCGGCGATTTATGCGGGCGCCTGCGCGCGACCCGGTTCGGTCGCCGGACTGACCAGCCCGCACTCGTAGGCGATGACGACGAGCTGGGCACGGTCACGAGCCGCCAGCTTGGTCATGGCCCGGTTGACGTGGGTCTTGGCGGTCAGCAGGCTGACGAACAGGCGATCGGCGATCTCTTCGTTGGACAGGCCCAGTGCGACCAGGCCCGTGACGTCGCGTTCCCGCGGCGTCTCAGGAAGCTGCGGCAGAGGCCTGCGTGCTGCACCAGCAAGCCCGCGAGGCACACCGGGCGGCGGCAACAGATCTGGAGAAATTCGTTCCGGTCGTCGAGCCGCTCACCTTCGCCGACTCCCGTGAAGCGGCCCAAAAGCTTGATGCCGCAAGACAGGCTCTTCACCAGGCCAAGAAGACAGAACGCGCCCGGTGCCTGGAGGAAGCGGCCATCGGCCGGAAGGCGGACAGGGCCGAGAGCGATGCCGCGCTGCAGGCCCGGACTGCGAACATCCTCAGCGCGGCCGCAGCCCGCCACGAGGAAGCATCCAGCGGGGCCGGCCCAACCGAGGAGTCGGCCCGTGACCTCACCGACGCGATCCTGCCGGAAACCCACGGCGTGACCGCCACGACCGCGTGCAGCCTGCTGCCCAAGGACGCGGAACGAATCTGCGGCGGGGTCGCCGGAGATCTGGAGCGGCTGACCACGCGGGTTAGCGCGCTGGAGCGACAGCCAGGAAGCCCTCAGAAGGGGGGATCGGTGTCGTAGCCGCCCTGCGTCTCGACAGCCCATGGCTGAGGCTGGTGCTCGGCGTCACAGAACGCGAACCGCTCCTGCCGGACCTCCAACCCGGTGGTGTCCTGGCCCCAGTTCGCTAGCGTATCGATCGCCCTTTCCCGGTACTGCCAAAGCGCACTCGCAGCCAAGACGTCACGCAGCAGTGGGGCCAAGGCGTCTCGGTGGTGAATCAAGCGGGGGTCGTCCAGCAGCGGGATGCAGGCGGAGATAGCCGCTGCACGTACGTCGGTGTCGGGATCGTTGAGGAACGCGGAGACGGCGTGGAAGAGCTGCGGCCGAATCCGGCAGATCTCTACGAACGGCGGGTAGTCCTCTGGCGGGAACCCGAAACGTCGACTGACGGCCGCGGCCTCGTCGTCTGCTTCATTGGCGACGGAGCCGAGCCACCCCAGCAACTCGGCACGCATCGGTCCAGGGAAGCCGTGAGGTCCTTTCTCGACGGCCTGAAGGGTTCGGGCATCGCCGAGGATGGCCGCCACGTAGACGGCGGCCGGCGCCGTGGCTGTGTAGAGGGTGTTCTGGTGGTGTACCACCTGATGCAGGTGGCTCAACGCCTTTGATCGCACGCGCAGATCGGTGTCCATGAGACCTAGCAGCATCTGCGGCACATCCTCCGCCGTTCCATAGGCATGCCCCAAAGCGCTCCATGCTGTTTTAGACAGCACCTCTGCGGGATCTCTGGGCTCCGCTATCTCCTGGGGGAGGATCACGCCGCGAGTATGACAGGGCCGACAGGTAGGAGTCGTCGGCCCTGCGCCTTCTGTTCCGTAGCTATAGCCGGATCGGTCAGCAGTGGCCATTCCGGCCGCTACGGGGCCTCAGAGGGACGCTACTGGACGGGAGCGGTTACTGGGGTTGCGGTACGGCGCTGCTGTACCGACATGGAGACCTTGCCAATCGCGTATGTGGGTCGGGGCGTGCTGCACCGTCTTGAGCACGACAGCATACGTGCGAGAGACCCCGGTGCCCTTGAGGTGTCGGGGACGACCAGGCACCACCGAAAGGTTTTGACGCCTGGGGGCTTCTGGCCTTAGATCTTCGCTTGTCGAACGTCTGGGCGCCCCACCGCCGGAGGCTCAACACATCCTGCCCACCTTCGCCTTGCCTCTTGCTGGAGGCGACGTTCAGAGAACCGAGCACTCTTTATGCGCCTTCGCCGTACCGCTGCCGTTGCTGCCCTTTCGATCGCTCTGCTCCTTACTGCCTGCAGCAGCTCCGAGTACAGCGGCCCGGCAGACGGGCCCGCGGCCAGGCCCTCCCTCGACGCCACCCTTGAGAAGCTCACCATGGTGGGGACCGTCGCCGGCCTCCGGGTGACCGAGCCGGCCGAGGACCCGCTTCCGGAGGGGTCGTACCGGGCCGACAAGGACGAGTGCCTACCCATTGCGCAGCTGGCCTTCACCGATACGCCGCGCCCCGCGACCGCCCGGGCCGTCCGCGAATTCTCGGGCCCTGGCGAGCTGAACTCCACCGTCGGGGAGCTGTGGGTGACTGTCCATCAGGGAGACGATGCCCGCTCGGCGCTCGACGATGTCCGCAAGGCGCTCACGGAGTGCTCGGGCAGCTTCAAGGTTCCCGGCGCCCCCATGATCTACCGCGACCTCGAACCGGCCCAGGCCCCGGATCTCGGGGACGAATCCATCGGCTTCCGGTTCACCACCAGCCTCTCCGGCGTAAGCAGTCCCGCGACCTACGCCGTCGTCCGCACCGACCACATCCTCACCACGATGATGGTGATCACGGACACGCTCCCGCGGCCCCTGCTGGAGGCGCAGCTGGCGAAGCTCCCCGGCTGAGGAGGGCACACAAAGGGCGCACAACGCATCAGGGCCGGTTCCTGGGTCTTCAAAGTTGAGCGGTGCGGAGGTGTCCGCGGGCTCGGCGGGTGGTGACACAGCGTGTCCGTAGTCGTTGGTTCTCGGCGTTGCGGAAGCCGAACGCGTTGCGGGCGACGAGCTTGATCACGCGGTTGATCCCTTCGCTCTTGGCGTTGCTGTGTCCGGTGTCGATGAACGCGGCGATCTCGGGCCACCAGCGGTCGACGGTGGTGGCGAGCCGGCGGACTTCGGGGATGTCGGAGTCCGCGCACCAGGTGAGGAACTTCCAGCGGGCGTGGCCGACTTGGTGGCGGTCGGCGCCGGTGCGGGCCAGGGCGAGGAGGCTGCGCAGGTTCTCCTTGGCGATCCAGGCTGTCAGCAGCGTCTGCCCGATCTTCCCCTCGCCCAGGAGCGTGTTCCACATGGTGGCGAACTGGTCGTCGGTGAGGTCCTCGCGGTTGCGCAGCAGTCGCCGTCTGGCCTTCCACTCCGGGTCGCTCGCTCGTCCGCGTCGGCCGCGGGTCTCGACGGTGGTGCGGCGGCGGACCATGGACAGCATCTTGTTGGCGAGTTGGACCACGTGGAAGTGGTCGACCACGACGGTGGCGTGCGGCAGGCCGATGCGGATCGCGGCGCGGTAGGTGGCGGACATGTCGATCGCGACGTAGCCGATGCCCTTTCTCCAGTCCAGGTCGGTGGTGGCCAGCCAGGCCAGGACGTCGGCGACGGTGCGGCCCTCGACCTGTCCGAGCAGCCCGCCGTGGCCGGCTGCGTCGACGAAGCCGGTGTGCCACCGGTCCCGGGTCAGGCGCCACTTGCCGGTATCCGCATCCTGTTCCCAGCGGGGCCGTCCGCGGCGGGTCTCGTCGATGCCCAGGACCGCGACCTGCGGCAGAGGTGCCTCGGTGACGTCGCGGGCCTGCGCGCGGAAGGCTTCCATCACGGTCGGCCAGGACAGATGCAGATCCCGCGCGGCCTGGATGACCGTGGAGCCGGCGTCTCTTATGCGGCGCCCGGCCGCACCCCGCAGCCGGGCGGTCAGCCTGGCACCGGCCGGGATCTGCGGGATCTGCTCGGTGAAGGACCGGCGAGGGCAGCCGGCCTCGCGGCACCACCAGCGGCGCTTGTGCCAGCGGAACTCCAATCCGCTCTCGCCGTACGGGAGATCGCGCGGCCGGGTCACCGCCGAGCCCTTCACCCGGGTGGCGAACACCCCGCAGGCCGGGCAGGCCCTGGCTGTCTCGTCGGCCGTGACCAGGTGAACTCGGCGCCTTCCGTCGGCCAGCCGCTCAACCCGCGCGACGGACACCCCGTCGAGGTCGAGCAGCAACGTCGTATCGTTGAGCAAGCCCGTGGCTCCTGCATGATCGTTCTGCGTCGAGAACAGAAATGATCACGCAGGTCCACGGGCATCCTGCATCCGGGACCGTGCCCGAATGCGTCACGCCAATCGGCCGGGTGTGGTTCGCTGCAGGGGTGACTCAGGACTTGGAGATCGTCGCATTCGAATCCGCCGAGGCATTCCAGGCATGGCTCGGCGAGAACCATGCCGCCTCGTCCGGCATCTGGCTCAAGCTTCGCAAGAAGGGCCCCGGAATCGTCGCGCTGGACTACGCCCAGGCGCTCGACGTGGCACTCTGCTACGGCTGGATCGACGGCCAGAAGGCCAAGTTCGACGACCAGTGGTGGCTCCAGCGGTTCACCCCGCGCAAGCCGCGCAGCAAGTGGTCCAAGGTCAACCGGGACAAGGTGGCCGCCCTGATCGAGCAGGGCCGGATGCATCCCCCGGGGCAGGCCGAGGTCGACCGCGCCAAGGCAGACGGCCGCTGGGAGGCGGCCTACGACGGCGCGAAGACCGCCACGGTGCCGGACGACCTCACGGCGGCCCTGACCGCCGACCCGGCCGCGGCGGAGTTCTTCGAGACGCTGGACCGGCAGAACCGCTACGCGATCCTGTACAGGGTCCAAGACGCCAAGAAGCCCGAGACCCGGGCGCGCCGGATAGAGAAGTACGTAGCGATGCTGGCGAAGGGCGAGAAGCTCTACCCGTAGTCACGGAGAGGGACAGCAGCCGTGTAGTGCCCCAGGCCCCGGCGCGCCTGCGGCCCCGGCAACAGCCACCAGGTGCCCTCACCGAGCGTAACGAAACGTCAGAGGCCCTGAGTAGGCGCACCGCTCAAGATCGAAGACCCCTTCTGACCATCTGGAAGTCTTTATGCCTCGCCGTTCACCAGGCGAGATCAGGGCCGAACAGTCCTCGCGCAGGGCAGCCGGCACCAAGCAAGTCATCACGGGCTTGTCCGCTGCGACAAATCGACAGATCGCACAGTTCGAGGCGCGACACCGGCTGCCCCCGGGGTCCGTCGCCCACGCTTTCCGGGCATGGGCCTTGGCGCTTCATGAGTGGCCAAACCATGGATCCAACCGTGGACACGGAACCACGTGCTGGAGAGACATGCACGCTCGAACGCTCCTGGAAGGGGCGGCCGCATCCATGCGACGGAAGGCGCGTCGCGAGCTCCTCACGACGGTCGCGCCTCTGGACGACCACTTCCTGGCGCGGACACTGCAAGATCCATTCGCGCCTGCCTTCGAGCCATGGTGGAAGCGCCGGCTCAGATGACGACGTACGTCCAGACGCCACCCGACAGCGCCGGTGACCTCAGATGCTGCTACTTCTCATCAACATTTCCAGCCTCTCAGAACCGGGACCGCTGCTGAGATTCATCAACGTCTGCTCTTCCATCTGACCTACGAAGCCAGGCAGGCCGGGAGCGAGGTCTACACGCGGGTGGAGACGGAGCTGGTCGTGGAGGTACTGGCCGGGTCCGGCCGGCACGGGACTCTCACCGTGACCCTGATGCGGTGACCTACGGAACGTCCCGCTGCCAGTCGCACAGGCCCGGCGCACCGGGCCTGGGTTCGTACCCGGCGCGACCGCCCGGACTGTAGGCGCCGGTCTCTGTGATCAGCATGGCCCCGGTTTCGCGTTCCTCGTCCGTACAGCCGGTCACGTCCAGGAGTGGCCCGTCGAGGGGGCCGCCGACCAGCTCGATCGTGGGTGCGGTCATGGCGGTCTCCGAAGGTGCCGGGCTGTTCAGGATTGCGTCGGGCCTGGTGGTGAGCCTCGGAGGGTGGCCAGGCGCCGCCGGTATTCCTCTTCGTCGATCTCGCCGCGGGCGTACCGCTCGCCGAGGATCTGCTCAGCGCTGGGCCCGTGGCCGGGGGCGCCGGGCGAGGGCGGGGTGCCCCAGCCGTGGTGTCCGCTGCCGTGTGGGCCAGGGCGCTGAGAGAAGGCGCGGAAGATCAGGACAGCGACGACGATGATCACTATCCAGAAGAGGAGGTGGCTGACCACCATCCACGGCCACATCCACCCGCCGTTCCAGTACATCATCACGGTTCACTTCCCCAGGTCAGCGGTCACTCAGGCGGGCGCCCGCAGGTGACCTCCCTTCATGCTCCCTCCCGAGGGCGGAGGTCGACGAGGTCCGGACGGCCCCTGCGGGGGGCCGGTGGGCACGTCTTCCCGGACCGGGGCACGCTGGGAAGGTGAAGATGGGCGGCGCTGGCCGCTACCGGGTTCGCCTGCGCGGGACTCGTCAGGCAACTGCACCGTGCCGGGTATCTGGCGCCGAAGCCGGTCCCCGTGCCGGGATGAGGCGACGTGCCGGGGGCGCCTGGCCACGAGGGCTCGGCCCCGGTACCTCAGCCGACCGCGGGCGCGGGGATGTCGCGCAGCCCCAGCCGTAGGTGCTCGACGTGGTAGAGGGCCTGCTCCAGGAGTTCGGCGACGTGGTTGTCGTAGAGCGCGTAGATGACCGACCGGCCCTGACGCTCACCCGTGACCAGGCCGAGGTTGCGCAGCAGGCGCAGCTGGTGGGAACAGGCGGACTGTTCCATGCCCACGGCGTCGGCCAGTTCGGTGGCTGCGCACGGGCCCTCCTGCAGGCGGGCCAGGATCCTCAGCCGCGAAGGTGTGGCCAGGGCCTGGAGGGTGGCGGCCACGTCGGCGGCACCAACCGATTCCAGGCGCTCGCGTGCGGTGGCGGTGGTGTTGGCGTCAGCTCCGTGGCCCATGCCCGTTATCCTATGGACATGAAGACATGAATGTGTCTTCATGTGTTCCTGTACGGTGGAGGGGTGGCATGGGCTTGTCCCGGCTGCTGCCATCTCGTCATGCCGTCGTAAAGGACCCTCGTCTCCCATGCCCTCTACCTTGACCGCGCCCTCAACAGACCGGGCCGCGGCCCCGCGCGAAGGCGGTGCACCCCGCCGCCGCACCCGGGTCTTCGCCCTGCCCGAGGCGCGCTGGGCCGCTGCGGCCACCATCCTCTTCCTGATCGCGCTCCCGCTGCAGCTGACCGGTGCCCCTGCGTGGGCGTGGGGACCGCTGTACGCGCTGTCGTACGCGACCGGTGGCTGGGAGCCGGGGTGGGCGGGCTTGCAGGCGCTGAAGGACAAGACCCTCGACGTCGACCTGTTGATGATCGTGGCCGCGATCGGTGCGGCGTCGATCGGTCAGGTGATGGACGGCGCGCTGCTGATCGTCATCTTCGCGACCTCCGGTGCGCTGGAAGCGTTGGCCACCGCGCGTACCCAGGATGCAGTCCGCAGCCTGCTCGACTTCGCCCCCACCACCGCAACGCGCCTGTCCGACGACGGCGCCGAGGAGACGGTCACCACCTCCGAACTCTCGGTCGGTGACACGATCCTGGTGCGCCCTGGCGAGCGGGTCGGCGCGGACGGCCGGGTACTGAATGGAGTCAGCGAGGTCGACCAGGCCACGATCACCGGAGAGCCACTGCCGGTGGCGAAGGAGACCGGGGACGAGGTCTTCGCCGGCACCCTGAACGGCACCGGCGCTCTACGCGTCAAGGTCGAACGCGACGCGTCGGATTCCGTGATCGCCCGGATCGTGGCCATGGTCGGGGAAGCCTCCGAGACCAAAGCCCCGACCCAGCTGTTCATCGAGAAGGTCGAGCAGCGCTACAGCCTGGGGATGGTCTTCGCGACCCTGGCCGTGTTCCTGATTCCCCTGGGCTTCGGCGCGGACCTGACGGGCTCGCTGCTGCGGGCGATGACCTTCATGATCGTCGCCTCGCCGTGCGCGGTGGTTCTGGCCACCATGCCGCCGCTGCTGTCCGCGATCGCGAATGCCGGACGCCATGGCGTACTGGTGAAGTCCGCTGTCGTCATGGAGCGGGTGGGGCAGGTCGACGCGGTCGCCCTAGACAAGACCGGCACCCTCACGGAGGGGACCCCCCGTGTCACCAACATCCACCCGTTGGCCGACAGCGGTTTTGACGAGGCGGCTGTGCTGGTCCTGGCGGCTGCGGCCGAGCGCCCCAGCGAGCACCCGCTGGCCCGCGCTGTGGTCGACGCCGCGCATACCCGCGGCCTGATCATCCCGGACATGCGGGACTTCACCTCCGCCCCCGGCATCGGGGTCACCGCAACGGTCCAGGGAGCCTCCATCGCGGTCGGTGCCCCGGCCCGCCTGCTCTTCGACGCCGATGACATGGCCTCGGCCCGTGCCGCCGTGGTGGCGGCCGAGCTGGAGGACGGCGGGCGCACCGCGGTCCTCGTCCAGCGCGACGGCCTGTCGGTCGGTGTGCTGGGCATCTCCGACCGCCTGCGCCCCGACGCCGCCGCCACCGTCGCCTCCCTCGCAACGTTGACCGGCAGCGAGCCGATGCTGCTGACTGGCGACAATCCGCGCGCCGCTTCCCGGCTGGCCGAAGGGGTCGGCATCACCGACGTCCGCGCCGGGCTGCTGCCCCAGGACAAGGTCACCGCCGTCCAGGAGCAGGAGAAGGCAGGGCGCAGGGTGCTGGTCGTCGGCGACGGCGTCAACGACGCCCCCGCCCTGGCGGCCGCCCACACCGGCATCGCCATGGGCCGGGCCGGATCTGACCTCGCTCTGGAAACCGCGGACGCGGTCATCGTCCGCGACGAACTCGCCACCATCCCCACAGTCGTGAGCCTGTCGCGGGCTGCCCGCCGTCTGGTGGTGCAGAACCTGGTCATCGCCGCGGTGTTCATCTCCGGCCTGGTCATCTGGGACCTGGCCGGGAATCTGCCGCTGCCGCTCGGCGTCCTGGGGCACGAGGGATCGACCGTCATCGTCGGCCTCAACGGCCTGCGCCTGCTGCGCGACGCCGCCTGGGACCGCGCCGCCGCACCCGCCCGGGACGCACGGTGAGCCGCCGCAGCCGGAAGGCCACCCCCGAAACGGCGGCGGCGCGGCCCACGGTCACCATTTGCCGCGGCTGCTGTTGCGGAACGGCAGCGAAGGTCCCGCGGCTGGACCACGAAGCCCAACTCACTGACCTGCGCACCTCGCTGGCCGGGGTGGCGATGGTGCGGCGTACCGACTGCCTGGATGCGTGCGAGCGTGCCAACGTCATCGTCATCCAGCCGTCCACCGAAGGCCGCAGGGCCGGCGGAAGGCCTGTCTGGCTCGGCCAGGTCAACGACCCCGGCGCCGCAGCCGACATCACCACATGGGTAAGGGACGGCGGACCGGGCCTGGCCGAGGCGCCCGACATCCTCGACCTCTACACCTTCACCCCCTCGCGCCGCGTCCGGCACGAACTCGAAGACTGACCCGCCCCAGCACTTCCCAGGCCAAAGTCACATCATGATGAGCCGACCCGCCGCAATGTGACTTTGAGGGCTCGCTCAATGATCGATGCGACGTCGTTCTCCGCGGCGCATCGCCGCATGTGGAATCGCAGCGTGCTCGTCGTACCCCTCTGGTGGCCCTCCATCGCCTGGGCTGCCGGTCAGCTGAAGCCCCTCCGAGCGGGCCCGGTCGACCAGCATCCCGATCAACTGGTCATCCGACACCGCTTCCGCCACGGGCTCTACGGCTAACTCCTAGACGCCTTCGTGTTCGGTGATGGTCTCGCTCATCAGGCGTCTCCTTGATCATCGGATCCGTCGTTGATTAGACGCTTCCCCTGGTCGCACGGCTTCGCCCCCTCGAACCTCTGCAGGAACGAGTGGCGAAAGCTGATGGTGCGGCGCAGTGCAAGGCCGTAGGCCTCCGGATGTCCGACCGACCGGCGGACATCCGGAGACGTACTTCGGCACGGGTTACAGCACCTTCGACAGGAACGACTTTGTCCGGTCGTGCTGCGGGTTCGTCAGTACGTCGCGCGGGTGGCCCGACTCGACCACCACCCCGTCGTCCATGAAGACCAGCGCGTCGCCGACCTCCCGGGCGAAGCCCATCTCATGGGTCACGACGACCATCGTCATGCCGTCCTCCGCGAGCCCGCGCATGACGTCGAGGACGTCGCCCACCAGCTCCGGGTCGAGCGCCGACGTCGGCTCGTCGAAGAGCATCAGCTTCGGCTCCATGGCCAGGGCTCGGGCGATCGCCACCCGCTGCTGCTGGCCGCCGGAGAGCTGCGACGGGTAGTTCTTCGCCTTGTCGCCCAGGCCGACCCGGTCCAGCAACCGCTCCGCGCGGGCCCGGGCGACGGCCTTCGCCTCGCCCTTGACCTGGACGGGTGCCTCCATGACGTTCTCGATGGCCGTCATGTGCGGGAAGAGGTTGAAGCGCTGGAAGACCATGCCGATGTCCCGGCGCTTCAGGGCGACCTCGCTGTCCTTGAGCTCGTAGAGCTTGTCGCCCTTCTGGCGGTAGCCCACCAGCTGCCCGTCGACATAGAGCCGGCCGGCGTTGATCTGCTCCAGGTGGTTGATGCACCGCAGGAACGTCGACTTGCCGGAACCGGACGGGCCGATCAGGCAGAAGACCTCCCGCGGGGCGACCTCCAGGTCGATGCCCTTGAGAATGTGCGCGGCGCCGAAGGACTTGTGGACGCCCTCGGCCTTCACCATGGCGGTCATGCCATACCTCCCGACGGGCGTCCCAGGGACAGCAGGTTGGCCCGGATCTTCTGCATGGGGGTCGGCGGCAGGCTGCGGCTCGAACCGCGCGCGTAGTACCGCTCCAGGTAGAACTGGCCCACGGTCAGCACCGACGTCATGATCAGGTACCAGGCCGCGGCGAGGAAGTACATCTCCACCGGGGCTCCGGACGACGATCCGATGTCCTGGGCGTACCGGAACAGTTCGGTGAACTGCACCGCGGACACGAGCGACGTCGTCTTCAGCATGTTGATGACTTCGTTGCCCGTCGGCGGCACGATCACCCGCATCGCCTGCGGGATCACGATGCGCCGCAGCGTCTTGCCATGGCTCATGCCCAGCGCGTGCGACGCCTCCGTCTGGCCCTCGTCGACCGAGAGCAGACCGGCGCGGCAGATCTCCGCCATGTAGGCGGCCTCGTTGAGGCCCAGGCCGAGCAGCGCCGTCAGCAGCGGCGTCATGAAGCTCGACCAGTAGTCCTTGTAGATCGGCCCGAGGTTGATGTACTCGAAGACCAGACCCAGGTTGAACCAGACGAACAGCTGTACCAGGACCGGGGTGCCGCGGAAGAACCAGATGTAGAACCACGCGATGGACGAGGTCACCGGGTTCTTGGAGAGCCGCATCACCGCGAGCAGGATGCCGCCCACGATGCCGATGACCATCGACAGTGCGGTCAGCAGCAGGGTCTGGCCGACGCCCTTGATGATCCGGTTGTCGAAGAAGTAGTCGGGGATGGCGCCCCAGTTGATCTTGCCCTGGGAGAAGGCGTAGATGATCGCGACCAGCGCGGCGATGGCGATGACCGCCGAGACGTACCGGCCGTAGTGCCGGACCGGGATGGCCTTGATCGCCTCCGGTCCGGCCGACGGGGTGGGGGGGACGGGCGGCTCATCGGCCGGGCCCGTCTTCTCGATGTCAGTCACAGGTGAAGCCTTTCAGCACGGTGCCCGGTCAGGATCCGCCGTTGATCTTGGCCTCGGTGACCGCGCCGGCCTCCACGCCCCACTTCGCGATGATCTTTCCGTACTCGCCGTTCTTGATGAGCGCGTCCAGGGCCGCCTGGACGGCCTTGGTGAGCTGGTCGTTGCCCTTGGCGATGGCGATGCCGTACGGAGCGGCTTCGACCTGCTCGCCGACGATCTGGAAGTCCTTGCCGCCACCCGAGGTCTTCACCGCGTACGCGGCCACCGGGAAGTCGGAGGAGACGGCGTCGACGCCACCGCTGCGCAGCCGGGTCTGGGCCTCCAGGTCCGTGTCGTACGACTCGATCGCGATCGTCTTGCCGCCCGTGCACTTCTTGGACTCGGCCTTGGCGAGGTCGTGCGAGACGGTGCCGCGCTGCACGGCGATCTTCTTGCCGCAGAGGTCGGACCAGGTCTTGATGCCCTTGTCGTCACCCTTCTTGGTGTAGATCGAGACACCGGCGGCGAAGTAGTCGACGAAGTCGACGCCCTCGCCGACCTTCTTCTTCGTCTCGGAGTCGATGCCTTCCTGGCGGTCCTTGGTGTCGGTCATGGCCGACATCGCCAGCTGGTAGCGCTTGGCGCGCAGGCCCGAGATCAGCGTGTCGAACGTGCCGTTCTCGAACTCGAAGCGCACACCGAGCTCCTTGCCCAGCGCGGCACCGAGGTCGGGGTCGATGCCGACGACCTTGCCGGACTTGTCCTTGAACTCGACCGGCGGGTACGCGATGTCCGAGCCGACCGTGATGACGCCCTTGGCCTTGATGTCCTGCGGCAGGAGGTCGGCGGGGGAGGACGCCCCGGAAGAGCTCTTCGTCGACTCGGAGGCCTTCGTTCCGCCCTTGGTCTGGTCGCCACAAGCGGTCAGCAGCATGGTGCCGGCGACCGCGATGGCGCAGACCGCTGCAATCCGGGACTTCGCGGACTTCGCAGCGGTCGAAAGACGGGTGGTGCTTGCAGTCATGGTTGCGTCCTCCTGCGGACGAGGCCGTAGCTGATTGGGGTAGCACCGACTTCTCGAGGAGTCGACGTGCCACATGGATGCGTTTACGCGGTGCGGCCGGTGAAGAGTCACTCGCCAAGGCCCGGGCGCGAGGCCAACGAGGAGCTGGCAAGGGACTCGTCGCCGGATTTCGGCTCCGGAGCGCGTGCTCTCTCGGAATGGTGGTGCGAGGAGGTCAGGCTATGCATGGAATGCAGTCATGCATAGTGCTCTTTCATGAATATTTTCCTGCATCGGGGTTCTCTCCAACTTCACGCTGACGCGTACTTGTCAGGGCCGCGAGGGGTTGTCTTCAAAGGGGCAATTCACCGTCGTTACCAACGCCCCTTCAACACCACCAGGTCACCACGACGCGCTCGCCTCCGAATCCGGAGAACCTGTAGCCGAGGCGCACACGGTCCAGGCAGGATGGATTCCCGGAGAAATGGCGACAGTTGAATGGGCGAGCCCACCAGTACCGAGGCCGGTGCAGACCCCAGTCCCGCTGAGTCCTGGCAGCGGGACTGGGGAAGTTACGCGTGAAGGCTGGGGCCTTGTTCCTGCTGCTCGGTTGCTGCTGCGACGAGTGACCGGTAGTGCGCGTGGCGGGCGGTCAGGTCGAGCATGACGACACCGACCAGGGCGCCGTCGCGGTGGTATCCGAGAGCGGCTTCGTTGGCGAGGTCGCCCTCGAGGAGGCGGATGTCCTTGGCGCCGAGTGCGGGTAGCCCGAAGGATTGGATCCGCCAGTCGTACTGGTCACTCCAGAATGAGGGCAGCGGGCGGAATGGTGCCGGGTCGTTGGCTGTCCCGGTCAGGTAGGCGCCGAGTGTTCGACCAGCGCGTCGCGCGGTGTCAACCGCCATGTTCCAGTGCTCGACCCGCCGCGGGATCAGGTCGAAGAGCGGGTTGGGGAAGCGGGCGACGTCACCACAGGCCACCACGGCCGGGTGTCCCTCGACGTTCATCTGACCGTCGCACAGAACTCCGTCGGACATGTCGAGGCCGTTTCCCCCGAACGGGTCGGTGTTGGGCGTGGTGCCGACCGCTTCCACCACGACGTTGGCAGCGAGCTTGGTGCCGTCGGAGAGCTCGACCTTGCGGACCCTGCCTGGGCCGCTGAACGCGGTGGGAAAGACACCGAGATGAAACTGCACTCCGTGGCGATGGTGCCTGCGCCACAGCTCTTGCCCGAGCAGGTGGCCCAACGGGTTGTGCATCGGCGCCGCCTCGGGTGCCACGACTTGCACGTCGGCACCCAGGACGCTGCAGGTCGCGGCCACCTCGCAGCCGATGAACCCGGCGCCCAGCACGACCACGCGAGCTCCGGGGTAGACCTGCTGGCGCAGCTGGATGGCGTCCTCGGCCGTCCGCACCACATGCCGGCCCACGGTCGGTCCGGGGAGGTCGAGGCGGCGCGGGCGGGCGCCGGTGGCGATCACCAGACCATCCCAGCCAACGCTGGTGCCATCGGCGAGCGTGAGAGAACGCTGCTGGAGATCGACGGAGCGCACGGTTGTTCCGATGCGCCAGGACACGTCCGTCGCAGCGCGGGACAGGCGAAAGGTCAAGGTGTCCAGGTAGGGGTCGTCTTCCAGCGCGCCCTTGGACAGCGGCGGCCTGTTGTAGGGCATGTGGGGCTCGGCACCGAAGACCAGGATCTCTCCGGTGAAGCCGGAGCGGCGCACGGCCTCGGCGGCGCGCAGGCCGGCGAGGGATCCGCCCACGATGACGCACCGCTGCGCAGTCTGACTGGTCAAGTCAGTCTCGAATCTCAATGGCCTGGACGGGGCAGGCGTCCGCGGCCTCCTCGACGTCGTCGCGCTCGGCATCGCTGACATCGGCCGATTCATAGACATTGGCGCTCTGCTGGCGGAAGGCAAGCCTTCCGTCCTCAGTGAGGGAGAACGCTCGCGCGGCGTACGCGCACTGTCCGTGGTCCTGGCACACCTTGAGATCAACAACAAAACGCATGAGGCACCTTCTACGAGGAAGAACCGGTCACACAGGGGGACGGCTTCACGCTATGAGTTCCGCGACGGGCAAGCGCCTGTTAGCATCCCGAAACAGTCCAGCATCCCAGACAAGTTGAGGGGATCGCATGCCGTTGGTCCCCTCGGTCACACAGGCCATCGCCGTGCTGCAATACCTCGGGAGTCGGCCGGCACCGACTCGGGCGAGCGTGGTCATCACGGAGCTGGGGTTGCCGCGATCAACCGTCTACCAGCTGCTGGCCACGCTGCAGCAGTCCGGGTTCGTGGCGCATTACCCCGAGGACCGCACCTACGGCCTGGGGTTCGGCGCCTACGAGCTCAGTGCCGGCTACTCCCGGCAGGCGCCGCTGCAGCGGCTCGCGCGGATACCGATGGCCGCTTTGAAAGATCGGACGCACAACAGCACGCACCTCGGCGTCCTGCACGGGCGAGAAGTGCTGTACGTGCTGGAGGAACGGGCCCCGCGACGCCCGCTGCTGGTGACCGCAGTCGGGGTGAGACTGCCCGCGCACATCACCGCCAGTGGCCGAGCCCTGCTGGCGACGCTGCCACCCGAGCAGGTCCGGGCCTTGTACCCCGATCCGGAGTCCTTCGCGCACCGGTATCCAGTCGGGCCACACACCCTGTCTGAGTTGCGTTCCATGCTCCTCGACGTGCGCCGTCGGGGGTATGCCACCGAGCACGGTGAAGTCACCCGCGGCTTGTGCTCGGTGGCAACCGCTGTCCTGGATCGCACTGGCTACCCACTGGCCAGCGTCGCGGTGACCTATCCGGAGGAGCACGCCACACCGGAGCTCACGGCCTCGGTCGTTCGGGAAGTGGTGCGCACCGCGGCCGAGCTGGGTCGTCGAGTCGGTGGTTCGGTCGGGCTGTGCGGCGACACCATAGATCTTTGATGGCCGGGGTTACGGCAGTTGGCGGTCGAGTCCGCTCTTGGCGATGAGACCCTCGATGAAGCTGGGGCGGTACTGCATCCGCTTGAGCCGCGCCTTCACCAAAGCGGTGAGCAGGTCGAGACACTATTTGGTGAGGGTCCATCGACCTTTTCACGTGCGACCACACGCCCTAAGGGTTGTCCCGTAACTGTGGTTGCGAAGGCCATAGCCTCGTCAGGTGCTTGGGTTCCTCCACAGATGCCGCTCGTCCAAGGTCCCGAACCGCACGTCTCCGCGTTCAAGGTCGACGAGGATGGGCCAGCAGTCCAACAGCTGCTCTCTCGCATCACGCGAGGCAAGATACTGCACGGAGTTGTATGGCACGATCAGGAGCCCGTTGCTCTCGCGGACTCGCTCTGTGTCGATGGCAAGAGGCGGCTCGTCATCACGCTGGCTGTTCGCGAGAAATGCCACCGCGAGCTGCAGGGCTTCGTCCTGCTCCATCATTCGTCTCCAGTCCGTCGGCTCGACGAAGCACCCTAACCACCCTGAGATGATCTTGGTGTGGCTGGTGTGATCACGGCGTCGGAGCCGTCCTGGATAGCCCCGTTCACTGGGCTGAGCCCGCGGCAGTTCGGCAAGCTGGTCACTGCGATGCGGAGCGAAGGTACGGACCAGGTGCGCAAGGGTCGACCGTGGAGCCTGAGTCTGGGGGACCGGATCCTGCTGGTAGCGGCTTACTGGCGTACGAACTTGACGCTGCGGCAGCTCGCCCCGCTGTTCGGGGTGTCGAAGTCGGCCGCTACTGATGATCTTTGCGTGATGTCGCGTCGCGGTTGCCCTTCGCTGCAGGTCAGGGCACGCGCTCCAGCGACATCACGCGGCGAAACTCAGTAACCGCATCATCGGCCACCTCGGACCGTCGCTTGCGCTTCAGCCCCGTCAGCGGTTCCGTAAGGACGCCGTGCTGATCGTCGACGGCACCCTAGTAGGGCCTGGTCAGGTTCGTATTGGGATGGGTATGTCGCGGTGGCAGGTCGGGCAGGCGCCGGTCCAGACCGCGAGTAGGGTCTGTAGCTCGCGGATGACCTGGTAGAGGCTCAGGCCGACGCCGCGTCTTTTGGGGCTTGGGCCAGTCGTTGCAGGGTGCAGAAGGCATGCGCGACAGAGACAAGGGTGACGTGGTGGTGCCAGCCGCCCCAGGTTCGGCCCTCGAAGTGGGCCAGGCCCAGGGCCTGCTTCATCTCCCGGTAGTCGTGCTCGATGCGCCAGCGGAGCTTGGCGAGCCGGACCAGCGTGGTCACAGGCATGCCGGAGGGCAGGTCGGACAGCCAGAACTGCACTGGCTCGGGCTCGCCGGCAGGCCATTCGGCCAGCAGCCAGCACGCGGGCAGCTCCGGGCCGTCGGTGGCCTGCCGGACCTCGCGTCCGGCAGGCCGGACCCGCAAGGCCACGAAGCGGGAGTACATCCGCTTGCGGCCGGTGCGGCCGGTGCCGGGCCGGGAGCCTTCCCGCCACTGCACCCCTCGTGCGGCCTTCCGCCCCGCCGCGATGACCAGCTCCTTGACCGACCGCGGCTTGTCGGGATACTTGGCCACCGGTGGGCGTCCGGTCCCGGAGTACGGCTCGGTCACCGGCACCGCGTCGCCGGGCTGGGCCGACAGCGTGCTGGAGATTCCCACCACGTAGTTCAGGCCGCGGGCCTGCACCCCGTGCCGGAACGCGGCGGCGTCGCCGTATCCGGCGTCCGCGATGGCCAGCGGCACCTCGATGCCCCACGAGCGGGTCTCATCGAGCATGTCCAGGGCCAGCTGCCACTTCTCCACATGCCCGACGTCGTCCGGGATCTGGCAGGCGGCACGTCGGGCGACCTTGCCCGCATCGGCCTTCGCAGAGGCGGGATCCCATGTCTGGGGCAGGAACAGTCGCCAGTTGATGGCCGCGGAAGCGTGGTCGGAGGCGAGGTGGAGCGAGACGCCGACCTGGCAATTGGTGACCTTGCCAGCGGTGCCGGTGTACTGCCGCGACACACACGCCGAGGCGGTCCCGTCCTTCAGGAACCCGGTGTCGTCGAAGACCAGAGCCTCCGGCCCGATCACCTCCTCCATCCGCCAGGCCAGTTTCGCCCGGATGTGAGCCGGATCCCACGGGCTGGTGGTGATGAAATGGGCCAGTGCCTGCCGGTTCCCGTCTTCACCGAGCCGCGCGGCCATCGGCTCGACCGACTTACGCTGCCCGTCGGTAAGCAGCCCTCGCAGGTAGACCTGCCCCCAGCGGCGCTGGTCATTGCGCGCGAACGGCTCGAACACTTCCGCCGCGAACGCCTCCAACTCACCACGCACCACAGCAATCTCGTCCGGAGTCACACACTCCCAACGCCACACCGGGCCAAGAGGACACGCACCACCACAGCCGACCTGACCAGGCCCTACTAGTGCCCACGCGGGATCATACGGTTGCCGAGCAGTCGAAGAACTACCGGTACTCGACCAACCACCAGGTCGTCATCGACGCCGACTCCCGACTCGTCGTCGCCGTCGGCCGACCGGTCACGGGCAACCGCAACGATTGCAAGGCGTGGGAACTTTCTGGTGCGAAGGCTGCCGTCGGCCGGGCCACGGTCATCGCGGACGGCGGCTATCGGGGCACCGGCCTGCTCATCCCGCACCGCCGTGAACGCGGCCAGACCGAACTGCCAGCTTGGAAAGAAGAGCACAACACCTCCCACCGCAAGGTCCAGGCCCGCGTCGAGCACGTCTTCGCGCGGATGAAGGCATGGAAGATCCTTCGTGACTGCCGTCTGAAAGGCGACGGCGTTCACACCGCCATTCTCGGCATCGCCCGGCTGCACAACCTCGCCCTCGCGGGGTAACTCCCGCCCCATACGAGACCCGAGAGGCCCAAGGGAGGCGGCTCCCCACCTCCCCGGCTCGGAGAATGCTCAGTCGATACAGAACTCGTTGCCCTCGATGTCCAGCATCGGGATGCACGACTCGTTTTCCTCATCGGCGTACAGCGTTCGCACGTGGGTCGCACCGAGCGCGACCAGCCGTGCGCACTCAGCTTCGAGCGTGGCGAGGCGCTCGTCCCCCACGAGCCCGGTGCCGGCCCGGACGTCGAGATGCACCCGATTCTTAACGATCTTGCCTTCGGGGACACGCTGGAAGTACAGGCGCGGGCCCACGCCTGAGGGATCACTGCAGGCGAACCATGATCCCTGCTCCACAGGAGGCAGGGTGCGGTTGAAATCGTCCCAGGTGGTGAACCCCTCCGGTGGCGGGGGTATGACGTACCCCAACACCTCGCACCAGAAGCGAGCGAGGCGCTCAGGTTCTGCGCAGTCAAAGGTGACTTGGAACTTCTTGATCGCTGACATCGGCGCACCGTACCGCGTACCAGGGGGACCCTGCCGCTCATTTCCCCAGGATCCGCCCGTCACCCGTCGCATCCTGGGCCGCCTTGGACACTAAGTAATCAAACCGGACAGTCCACGAGAACGACGCGACCGTGGCGGCGGAGCGCCCCAGTGGTCCCCAGGATCCAGTCCTGACCAACCACCTTCAGGCCAAGATCAGTTGCGGGACAACCCTTAGACCGGATTGAGCTCGGGTGCATATGGCGGCAGCTGATAGACGGTCAGCCAAAGCCGGACGGCGATCAGCTCGTGCATGGCACGGCTGACGTGTGTTCAAGTTGCCCCACACCAGGACAACGGGGCCGCCAAGCTGCTTGTGGGCGGCATCCAGCAGGCGGGCATATCGGATTCGGTGAAGCCCTTGCGCCAGCCCTTCGCGGGGCCATCGTCGAGGCGGATCCGGTAGATCAGCCGTGGCCTGCGGCAGGCCTTGGTGAAGATCAGGGGGGCCATCTAAACCCGCTTGGTGCCCGCTGCAGTGACCCGCACCACCGGAGTGTGACCCGATCCGGGCGAGAGTCCAGCACTGGTCGGTCCGGCCGCACGCGGCCGGACCGTCCTCCAACACCGCCTCCAGTGCGCGCAGCTGGCTGGCATCGAGCTTGCAGCGGGCGCCACCAGGGCCCTTGGAGATCAGGGCTTGCCGACCGCCCGATGCCAGCCCGGCGGCTAGCGGTTCGCCAGCACCCGAGTCACACGGAACCTCCAGGCCACCTCTCGGCCACTGACCCCGTCTTTGATCAAGTCAGCGGCCGCGAGCCGCACTTGCTCGCACCGATCCCGTTCCTCGGCCGTCAACCCACCGCTATCGAGATACCTCATCCCTCCGGCGTAGCGCCGCCGACGGCAACCGCTGCGACCGGACGCAACCCATACCCTTAAAGATCTCTAGATCCGGGGCGTATCCCTTGCACTCACCCGAGCACCCGGCGCAACCTTTACTGAGTCCGCGTGGTGGTCGGTCCGAAGCCAGAGCAGCGCCAGTACCGGAAGGACGGCGGGCACAAAGCCGTACCCGCTGCCGAACCGAGACCATATCGTGTCGTCAGGAAACGCACGCGGGTCCAGCAGGCTCGCGGCCCCCACACCCACGACGCCCACCAGCTCCACCATGCACACCACAGCCGCAACCCGGTGCGCGCGCGGCCCGGACCCGGCCCGCAACAACGCGATGAGGCCGGCAAGGTAGACGAGCGCGGCCAGGGCCGACAGCGTGTAGGCCAGCGGGGCTCGCGAGGCGTGCGTCGCCAGCTGGACCGTGCTACGGCCCCCGGCAGCGAGAGCAAACACCGCATAGGTGGCCGGCAGTACTCGCGCCACATCCAGCCGGCCCGTCCACGTAGCAGCCATCTATGCCGCCCCAGTCATCTGCATCCTCAGCACGACGACCGCGGCCGCCGCGCACCCGACCGCACCGGTTATCCCCACACTCTTTCGCCCGGCCCCGCCGATCAACACTGTGAGCGGCACCACCAGCACCGCGGCGCCGACGTAGGCAAGGTGCACGGACAGGTCGCGCGGTCGGTGGCCAGTGGCGACGGTCGCCACGTCGAGCGCGGCCAGCAGTACCAGGGCCACCTCGAGCACGCCCAGGGCCGCCGCCACTATCCGAGGTTGGGGTGTCTCACGAAGGGACTGGATCACGATCCATCCGGCGAGTCCGCATGCGTACAGGACTGTGGTGAGCGCGAGGGACTGACTCATGTGGCCGGCACCGCTTGCCGACGTGCCTGCCGGGCGCGACGTTTGCGGGTACGCACCAGCCAGGTCGAGGCGCCGGTCACCGCCAGCAGGAGCGGACTCAGCCCGAACGCGGCCCAGATGAGACGCCACCCCCCGTTGACGTACCACCCAAAGTGGCTGGGATAGATCACCTGCTCGTAGAACGTGTTCGCAGTCGTCGAGCCGTGACCGCCCCAGACCACCTTTACGTGCTTGGCGTCGTACCTGTCCACGTAGACCCAGCCATTCCCGGCCAGCATGGTCTGGCTGTACGGGTCTCCGGAAGGCTGGGAGATCTCAAAAAGGTAGGCCGAGGTGGGGTCGACGGGGTCGGGCAGGGTGGTGTTGTGGATCGTCCCGGCAACGGTGGCTAGAGCTGCCTTCGAAGCCGCGTCGATGCCGATGTCTGCGCCCGTCGGTGAGTTTGTTCTATCGCTGGAGAATGCCCAGTTCAAGCTCTTCACGTCGGCGTGGTCGGTATGGCCACCGGTGACGACCAGGAAGGCCTGCTGGATGAACGGGAACTGGGCGGCCGCCCCGGTCAGGCCCCACATCAGCAGGAAGGGAATCGCTACGATCCCCACGACCTTGTGCAGATCCCGGTCACGTACGTAGCCGCTCTTACCGGCGCGGACCCGGAAGCCGCTGGCAAGCCGCTTGATCCCCGGCCACCACAGCACAATCCCGGACAGTGCCAACAGCATCAGCACCACCCCGAGAATCCCGATCAGCGCCGACCCAAACGTGACCCCCTCCAGCTGAGCGACCCCAAACGATGGGATCGTGTGGGCCATGAACGGCACGTATCCTGGATAGTTTGGGCTGGACAGGCCGAAGGCGTGAATGTTCTCCATCAGCCCCTGGAAGCCGCCATAGAAGTGGCCAGACCCCGTGATGCGGCCCGAACCCGGATCGACTCCGTAGATGAGGTTCAGGTGTGCATCGGCAACCAGCCACATCCCCTCGTCCTTCGTCACGCTGCCCGGCGCGAAACCTGGGTAGGCTTTGTGGACCACCGAGACCGCTTGGCCTGCCGTCAACGAGACATCGGTGTAGGTGGGGCGATAGAGGTCCGCGTTGCGCGTCCGGAACAGCTCGGCACCCCACAGGAGCGGAACGCCGCACGTCATTTGAACCAGCAGCAACGAACCGACCACCAGCGCCACCCAGCGGTGGATCATGGCAAGCGTCCGACGCACCGGCTCCGGTCGGCCACGCCGGACCGGTTTGGATCGCGCGGGCTCCGGCGAAGACATCCCGGTCTGTACCGGCGCTTCCGTCCGTGCAACGCGGCCAGCGTTCACACCGTGGTCTCCAGGCTCCGCAGCAGATTGATTCATGGCCACACCCCACACCCCACCGCGTCGCAGATCGATCCCTGCAGCGCCGATTTAGTCTGGGATTCTGGACAAACGGCCATGGCTGCTCAGGCTGCTCTGAGGTTCTCGCCGGGCCAGGCCGGGCGGCAGTGGGGCGAGGGCTTGTCCGCACCGACAGCGCCGGATCCGCGAAAGTCTTCCTCGCCCACGTCCGGGCTCTGGGTGAGCACGGCCTCAACCTGCGGTTCTCGGTCGGATACGCGGTCACCGAGCCGGTCCGCCGTGCTGTCCGAGCCATACCCGACGCTCTCTGGCACCCCGCCCTGGACCAGAACGGAACCCTGCGTGACGGCGCCGAGGTCGCCGAGCTCACCGGCATGGTCGACCTGACCGGCTATCCGGCCGGCACCCGCATCATCGTGCGCCGAGAACGCCCGCACCCCGGAGCACAGCTGTCCCTGTTCGATCAGGACGAGGGCCTGCGTCATCAGGTGTTCCTCACCTGGCTTTGTAGGTCAGTTTTGAGGCCAGTGGTGGGTGGGTTTTGACTCCAGTGGTGTCGGTGGAGAGTTGATGTCGGTGAGTTTTGACTCCATCTTGGGGCTTGTGGTGGGAGTATCGGGGTGCATCGGCTAGCGCTGGGTGGACCAAGTGCCCGTTTCGAAGGTCGAGTTGTACGCGGCGATACGCCATGACGCTCGGGTCGAAGGGCTGTCCAGCAGGGCTTTGTCGGCCAAGTACGGGGTGGGCCGCAGGACGGTGGCGCTGGCACTGGAGTCGGTGTGGCCGGCGCCGCGCAAGCAGCTTCCGCCGCGGATCTCGCGCCTGGATCCGTTCAAGGCGACGATCGACGAGATCCTGCGGGAGGACCTGGACGCGCCGCGCAAGCAGCGTCACACCGTCAAGCGAGTCTTCGACCGGCTGATCGACGAGCACGACGCCCGGGGCGTGACCTACTCGATGGTCCGCGCCTACATCGCCGGACGCCGCCCGGAGATCCGGGTGGAGGAGGGCCGGGGGCCGCCGCAGGCGTTCGTGCCGCAGACCCACCGGCCCGGTGACGAGGCGGAGGTCGACTTCGGGGACGTGTGGATCCACCTGGACGGCGTGTCCACCAAGGTGTTCCTGTTCTCGCTGCGGCTGTCGTTCAGCGGGAAGGCCGTGCACAAGATCTTCGCTTCGTGCGGGCAGGAAGCGTTCCTGGAAGGCCATGTCCACGCGCTGGAGGTGCTGGGCGGCGTGCCGCGCGGCAAGGTCCGCTACGACAACTTGCGCGCCGCGGTCAGCCAGTTGCTGGGCCGCACCCGGGGCCGGGTGGAAAGTGACCGCTGGACGGCGTTCCGGTCCCATTTCTCGATCAACAGTTTCTACTGCAACCCTGGCATCGAGGGCGCCCATGAAAAGGGCGGCGTCGAGGGGCAGATCGGCTGGTTCCGCAGAAACCACCTGGTCCCCGTCCCGAAGGTCGCCTCGCTGGCGGAGCTGAACGCCATGGTGGAGCGCTGGGACGAGGAGGACGACGCCCGCCGGATCATGCAGCGGGCCCTGACGATCGGTGAGATGTTCGCCGTCGAGCGCCCGCTGCTGGTGGCGCTGCCGGAGGAGGAGTTCGAGACCGGGCTGGTGTCCTCGCTGCGGGTGGACCGCTACAGCCAGGTCAGCGTGCGCACCAACCACTACTCGGTGCCGGTGCGGCTGATCGGCCGGATGGTGCGGGTCGTGCTGCACGCCTCCGAGCTGGTGGTCTACGACGCGCACAAGGAGGTCGCCCGCCACGAGCGGCTGATCGCCAAGGGCGGCTCCCGGCTGGAGCTGGACCACTACCTGGAGGCGCTGGTCCGCAAACCCGGCGCACTGCCCGGGGCGACCGCGCTGGACCAGGCGCGGTCGGCGGGCAAGTTCACCCCGGTCCACGACGCCTGGTGGCAGGCGGCCTGCACCGCCCACGGCGACGCGGAGGGCACCCGGGCGCTGATCGCGGTCCTGCTGCTGCACCGGCACATATTCCACGAGCACGTGGTGGCCGGGATCGCGACCGCGCTGCGGGCCGGCGCGCTGACCGCCGACGCGGTCGCCCTGGAGGCCCGCAAGTGGGGCGAGGCCGACCAGGGCGCCGAACAGCCGGCCGACCAGGACATCCCACGCCGCCGGGTGGACGGCGGGGCGACGGTGACCTCGCTGACCGAGCGGCGCCTGGCCGCGCTGCCGCCCGACCCCAGGCCGCTGCCGTCGGTGGCCGTCTACGACCAGCTGCTGCGATTCCGTCGGCGTCCCGCCGACGGCCAGGCATACCAGGAAGAGGCACCGTGACCGCCAAGCGCAACCGCGGACTGACCGAACAGGCTGCCGACACCGCCGTGGACCAGGCGTGCCGGATGCTCCGGCTGCCCACTATTCGCTCCCAGTACCCCGAACTGGCCGAAGCCGCCGTCCGCGACCAGATGACGTATCGCGGGTTCCTGGCCGAACTGCTGCTGTCCGAATGCGACGACCGGGCACGCCGCCGCTCGGAGCGCCGGATCAAGGCGGCCGGCTTCCCACGCGAGAAGTCGATCCGGCAGTTCGACTTCGACGCCAACTCCGTCATCGACGCGGCGGCCATCCACACCCTCGCCAAGTGCGACTGGGTCAAGAAGGGCCTGCCGCTGTGTCTGATCGGCGACAGCGGAACCGGCAAGTCACACCTGCTCATCGCGCTGGGCACCGAGGCGGCGATGCACGAGTACCGGGTGAAGTACGTGCTGGCCACCAAGCTCGTCAACGAGCTGGTGGAGGCCGCCGACGAGAAGCTGCTGGCCAAGACCATCGCCCGCTACGGCCGCGTCGATCTTCTCTGTATTGACGAACTAGGGTATATGGAGCTTGATCGTCGCGGGGCGGAGCTGCTGTTCCAGGTTTTGACGGAGCGTGAGGAAAAGAATTCTGTGGCGATCGCCTCCAACGAATCCTTTGGAGGATGGACCAAAACCTTTACGGATCCAAGGCTCTGCGCGGCCATCGTGGACCGATTGACGTTCGGCGGCAACATCATCGAGACCGGCACCGACTCCTACCGCCTGGCCGCCACCCGCACCCGCGCCGAACAGCAGGCCGCCGCCGCGGTCGCCGGGGGCTGACGAAGACGGCGCACTCCGAAACTCACCTGACCTGGGCATTCATCATCCTCATGACCAGACGACTCACTCGCAAAGGCCCTCGCTCCGACTGGTCGAAGTGAGGTTCCCCCGGCCTGCGGGAGATACTGATCAGCTGGTCAGGAGGGGTTGACGGGGTTTCAGGTTCGTTCGTTCGGCCGTTGCCTGGTCGGCGTAGTACTTCTCCTCGAACTCGATCGGACTGAGGTAGCCGAGCCGCTTCTGGATGCGCCGGGAGTTATAGAACCCATCGATGTACTCGAACAGCGCCAGGTTCGCCTCGGCCCGGGTGGCGAAGACGCGGCCGCGGATGCACTCCGTCTTGGTGATCATCCACAGGTTCTCCGCGAGGGCGTTATCGTACGAGTCCCCGACCGAGCCCATGGACGCCTGAACCCCCGCTCGTAGTAGGCGAGTTGTGAGCTTGATCGACGTATATTGCCCGGGTTCAAGGAGTCGTCGCAACACTTCCGTTTTGTGTTGATAGTAGATGACTGTTGAGAGTCTCGGAGGGTGTCCTCCAGCCCAGGGTTTTGCGGGGGCGGCCGTTGAGGGCAGCTGCGACGGCAGCGAGATCCTCGCGGGTGTGTCTGCTGAGGTCGGTGCCCTTCGGGAAGTACTGCCGTAGCAGCCCGTTGGTGTTCTCGTTCGTGCCGCGCTGCCAGGGGCTGTGCGGGTCGGCGAAGTAGATCTCCAGGCCGGTGTCGATGCGGAGTTCGGCGTGCTGCGCCATTTCCGAACCCTGGTCCCAGGTAAGGGACTTGCGTAGTTGGGCGGGTAGGCGGGTGATCGCTTCCGTCAGGGCGTCGCGTACGGCTGCGGCTCCGTGGCCGGCCAGTGGGGGGCCGTTCTTGGCCCGTGTGCCGTCGTGGCCGGGCATGGGCGGTAGGTGCAGCAGCATCGTGAACCTGCTGGTGCGTTCGACCAGGGTGCCGATCGCGGAGCTGTTGAGGCCGATGATGAGGTCGCCCTCCCAGTGGCCGGGGACCGCCCGGTCCTCCGCCTCGGCCGGCCGCTGACTGATCAGCACGTCCTCGGTGACGAACTTCTTTCCCCGGCCGGAGGTGCGAGCCCGGGGCACCCGCAGCGCACGGCCGGTGCGCAGGCAGGCGACCAGCTCGCGCTTGAGTGCTCCGCGGCCCTGGATGTAGAGGGCCTGGTAGATCGCCTCGTGAGAGATGCGCATGGACTCATCATCGGGGAAGTCGACCTTGAGCCGGTGGGAGATCTGCTGCGGACTCCACGAGTTGACCCAACGGCGGTCCTGGCGCCTCGGCTTGTTCCGTCCCTTCCACGGCGGTGCCGCAGGTCCCGGCGCCGGCATGCCGTCCGGGCGGTGGATCTCTCCGGCCAGGCGGTCCTGGACGTACTCGTGCAGCCGCTCGCTGCAGGCAAGTTTGGACGGCTTCGGCCGCCGCGCGGCCAGCTCGGCCTTCCACTGCGCGATCGACGCCCGGTAGGCGAGTTGTCCGCTGCGGGTGGCCGCATTGCGCCGCAGTTCCCGCGAAACAGTGGACGGGTGCCTGCCCAGCCGACGGGCGATCTCTCGGACCCCGGTGTTCTGAGCCTTCAGCACAGCGATCTCCTCGCGCTCTGCAAAGGAGAGATACCTGCCCGACACCGGGCCCAGCTCGATCGACGGCATACCGCCACGTTCCCGGAACCATCGCGAGCCGACCGGCCCCGACACGCCGCACGCGATCGCCGCGTCCTCGCTGGTCAGCCCGTCAGCGATCTTCTTCCAGAAGGCACGCTCCACATCCCGGCGGACCGGTGGCCTGCCCGGAGACCGCATCGCCGGGCGCCCCGTCACCGCCGTCGTCCACCCTGCCGGTCGCCCCATCGGACACCTCCATGATCGAGGTGTTGCGACGACCGGTTGAATCCACCCTGCGAGCCGGCATCGGAGTGATGAATCAACTCCCGTGGAATTACTGGGGTATTGGCGCGGTCGCGTTGCCATAGGCCCATTTCGAGTGCGGACAGCACGAGCGGTGTCTGCTTGTTCGTCGCGGCGGACCAGCCGACGATCCGGCGGGAAAAAGGGCTCTCCTGTCGCTTCCGTGGGTGGTCAGTTCGTGAGTTGACGGCCTGGTAGCTGGGGTCGGTGGCCGCCGAGGCTGAGCATCGCGAGGGCGATGAGGGACTTGGGGTCCTTGAAGCCGAAGGCGATGCGGGTGATCAGTCGGATTTTGGTGTTCATGGACTCGACCAGGCCGTTGCTCAGCCCGTGCTCGGCGGCGGCGGTGATGGCGTCGAAGTGTCTGACGATGCTGCGCTGCAGCTCGACGAAGGCGGCTATTCGTGAGCGGCGGGCCCAGAGCACCCAGTCCCACAGCGCCTCGGTGGTGTCGGGGCCCTGTTTGAGGGCGGTGCGCAGACCTTCCTTGAGCAAGTACGCCCGGTGGAGCAGCGGGTGAGCCTTGGCGATGAAGAGCAGTTGGGCCCGCTGCCCGGCCGTGAGGTCCTCGGGGTTCTTCCACAGCGCGAAGCGGGCCTTCTTCAGGGACTTCGAGCCTCGGGTGGATCTGCCCTTGCCTCCGCGCTCGGCGTTCCACACCTGACGGCGCACGACGTCCAGGGCGTCGGTGGTCCACTGAACGACGTGAAACGGGTCCATCACCCGTACCGCCTGCGGGCAGCGCTCGGCGACCACCGTGGAGATCCAGTCGGCCGCATCCGCGGACACGTGGGTGAGCTTCGTGGCGCGCTCGTTCCCCAGGGCGTCGAAGAACTTACGCAGGGTGGCCTTGTCCCGGCCGGCCTCAGCCCAGACCAGACGCCCGGAGTCGTGATCCACCACGACGGTCAGGTACTTGTGGCGCTTCTTGTAGCTGATCTCGTCAATACCGATCCGTCGTAGCCCGGCGAACAGGTCCACCGACTTCTCGACGTCCGCCCAGACCCGGGCGACGATGTTGCCCACCGTGCGCCAACCGGTCCGCATGAGCTGGGTGACGGACGTCTTGGAACAGCAGGTCGCCAGCCAGGCCACCTGCGCGTCGAACGCCAGGGTATGTCCGGCGCCGTGCCTCGCCCAGGGAACCGAGGCGACGACTATGCCGTGCTCGGGGCAGGAGACCCGGGGCGCGTCGGCCTCGAGGAATGCCTGGATGACGCCCAGGTCCAGGGCCCGCCAGCGGCGGCGTCCCTCACCAGCGTCGTACTTCGCCACCTTGCGCCGACAGATCCCGCACCGCTCCCTGTGGCCCTTCGCCGGTCGGACATGCGCCACGATCACCAGCTCACCCCGGACACCGCCCTCGGGGTCTGCCTCCTCGGCCTCGACCTGCTCGATCAGCGTCTTTTCGACACCGAGCAACCGAACCCATATCCTCTTACTTTGCACGCCGTATCCAGGTTTATTCGTTTCGTACCTTCAGCAGTCGAAACGTACCCCGGGTACGGCGTGTTCTGCGTATCAGCCCTGGTCAACGACCCACGGAAGCGACAGGAGAGCCGGAAAAAGTGTCCACGACGAACGCGACATAGACGGTGCCAGACCAGGTGGCCACGTAGGTGAAGTCAGCGACTCACACGCGGTTCGGGGCGGTCGCCACGAACTGCCGGCCCAGCCGGTCCGGGGCCCGCTCGGCTTCCTTGTCCGCCACTGTGGTGACGATTTTCTTGCCGCGCACCGCTCCCGTGAGGCCCTCGGCTCTCATCAGGCGCTCCACGGTGCACCGGGCCACCTGATGACCTTGTCTTTTGAGTTCGGCCCAGATCTTGCGGGCTCCGTAGACGCTGTAGTTGTCCCGGTAGATCTTGATGATCAGCGGTGCCAGTTCCGCGTCCCGCAGGGCACGGGCCGATGGCAGACGCTTCTTGTGCGCGTAGTAGGTGGACGGGTGGATGCTGCAGTCGTGCTCGGTGAGCGTCCTGCAGATCGGCTCGACTCCGCCGAAGCGGTCCCGGTGCTCGTCGATGAACGCTACGAGCGTGTGTGTGGCCGGTCGAGCTCGGCCGCGAAGAAACTGGCCGCAGCCTTCAAGATCTCGTTCGCCCGCTTCAGCTCGGCGACCTCCTTCTTGAGGGCCTTGAGCTGGGCGGATTCCTCCGTCGTGGTCCCGGTCCGAGCACCGGCGTCGACCTCGGCCTGACGCACCCAGTTCCGCAGGGACTCCGGCCCGATGTCGAGCTTCGCCCCGATCGATCGGATCGCCGCGGACTCGGTCTTGTACTGCTCACGAGTCTCCAGGACCAGACGCACGGCCCGCTCCTTGAGCTCCTTCGGGTATTGCTTTGCCATAACGGACTCGATCCTTCCAAAAGGTCGAGTCTCGATCAAACCCGGAACGGTTCAAAGCCAGATGGCTCGGCAAGGTGGAAGGGCTACAGGTGAGCGTTGCCGCAGCGCAGGAGAAACTCACCCAACTCGACCGACCCCCCGCCAACCGCAATGTTGTCGGCCTTGGCGGCGAAGCCGACCAGGGCGAGACCGGCTGCGATCTGGCGAGTCGGATCCTTGTGTGCACAGAGGGCGTAGACCCGACGGTGCCTCGGAACGCTCTGGCGGCGACGGCCAAGAAGTTCGTGGGCGAGGCGAGGACGGGCGTGACCATGATCGGTATCGCCCCCGGCCTCGTTCCCGCTCCTTGAAGGTGTTCCGCTGCCCGGCGGCGGCTGTGAGCGGACCGGACGGTAGGTAAACGCGCCTCAACCCGTCGTCCAGCGATGGAGCTTCTCGGGGTTGCGTACGACCCAGATGTGCTTGATCCGGTCGTCCGCGACCTCGAACGCGTACACCGACACGATGACGCCGTCCTGCTGAGCCACCAGACCGGGCTGACCGTTGACCGTACGCTCCAGGAACGTCATGGTGTCGGGCTTGCGGCGGGCGATCTCTCGCCAGACGTGCGCGATCTTCTCAGCGCCTTCGATGGGGTGCGGGAAGGTGATGGCAAGGCCACCGCCGTCGGCGATCGCTGTGGCATCGGGGTCGAGCAGGTCGATCAGGCCGTCGATGTCCTTGGCCTCCCAGGCTTGCTTGAAGTCCCTGACGACGGCGGTGCGTTGGGCTGCCGAAGTCGTGGAAGATTGCGCGGCCCGGATGCGGCGGCGGGCCGAGGAGGCCAGCTGGCGGCATGCCGCCGGGGTCCGGCCGACGATCTCGGCCACTTCGGCAAACGAGTGGCAGAAGACGTCGTGCAGGATGAACGCGACGCGTTCGGCCGGGGTCATCGATTCGAGCACGACCAGGAAGGCCAGGTTGACCGACTCGTCCAGGGTGACCCGGTCGGCCGGGTCGGCCGTCGCACCGTCCGCCCGCCCACTGATCCACTCCGAATGCTCGGGCAGTGGCTCTGGGATCCATTCGCCCACGTAGGTCTCTCGCCTGGCCCGTGCCGAGCCGAGCAGGTTGAGGCAGATGCGGACGGCAACTGTCGTCAGCCATGCGCCGGGGTTCTCGATGGCGTCCTGCTGCTGCCGTGACATGGCGTACCAGCGGGTGTAGGTCTCCTGGACGGCGTCCTCGGCCTCGGTCAGGGAGCCCAGAAGCCGGTACGCGCGATTGATCAGTTGGCGCCGCTCGCTCATGAGCGCGTCCAGGCCCGGATCGGGCCGGCCGTGTCCTGGCTCGGATCGGGTGCTCATGGTGCCGACGGCTCCCTTCGTCGTATCTGCCCTTACCGGTTCGACAACACAGCCCCGCGGAATGTGAGGCGACGCACCGGCCTCACATTCCGCGGGGCTGTGTTGTCGAACCGCTGAGACGAACACATCACCCCAGCCAGCACGTTGGCGCTCAGCTCGTCGGCGTACCTACCGGGCGCTCCAGGGTCGGCGGCGAGGTCGACCCTCCGGCGCCCGCCTGACCGGCAACGCCCACCAGGGGCAGAAACTGCTTGAGCGAATGAGGAGGTTCCATCATGGTCACCAGGAGGCTGGGATCCGTCGGCGTGCATGACAGGGAAAGGAGGAACAACAACACACGAGCGTCGCTCACAAAACTTTTCGCTATTTCGCTGGTCACCGCTTTGGTGGGCGTCTTTGCCGTAAACAGCGCAGACGCTGATGCCCCGGAAAGGCGACAAGTCGAGGTCCTCGAACTCAAGGTTCAGAACGATCAGAACGCGTATACCGATCTCGACCCGAAAGGGTCGAGCCTGGGTGATACGTACGTCTACTCCGGCACCGCGATAAAGGACGGACGCAGTGTCGGACGTGGGGGTGGGTCGTGCCAGGTCATTCACATCAATGGCGAAGCACTCACGACACAGTGCCTGATCACGATGGAACTCAAGCGTGGCTCTCTGACGATGCAGTCGCTCTGGGTGAGCGGAACAAGCCAGCTCGACATGGCCATCACCGGCGGTACAGGCGACTTCAGTAATGCGCGGGGCACCGTTCGCTACTGGGACATCGCAACGCCGAAAGAGAGGGTGCGGGCCGAAATTCTGCGCTGATAGGTGCAGCACAATCCGCAGAGCGGAGCGTGTGAGAAGCCAAGGTTCCACCACGAAAGGGAAGGTGGGGTCGCGATGCCTACGCAACGCGAGATGGACGAAGCCGAGATTCGCCGGCAAGTCGACATGATCGCCGAGAGACTCCAGGCCAAGGATCCCGGGGGCCTGAAGAAGCTGTACGCAACGGACATCGTGTCCTTCGACATCGAGCCGCCGCTCCAGAATATGGGGGTGGAGGAGAAACTCGAGAACTGGGCGCCCGTGTTCGCGTTCTTCGAGAGCGTGACCTACGAGGTTCGCGAGCTGACCCTCACCGTGGGCGATGACGTGGCCTTCGGGCACGCCTTTGCTCGTCTCAGCGGCACGCTGAAGGACGGGACGGCGATGGGCGGTATGTGGGTCAGGGTCACGTACTGCTTCCGGAAGATCGACGACACGTGGTTGATCACGCACGACCACGTCTCGGTGCCGCTCGACATCGCGAGCGGCAAAGGAGCGGTCGACCTCGAGCCCTGACAGATCACAGGAGTTCGAGCAACACCAGGCAACTGTCCGCGACGACCGACGTCTTGGGCCCCCAGGCGCCGGCGGGCGCGCCGCTCGCGATGGATCACGGGCGCCGACCCCGACCACCATCCCCCTCGCCGTGCGGCCGCGGCCGCACAACCATGGAGGAAGCCATGAACGAAACGATGAACACCGGTCCCGCGACCGCCGCGATTCCGGGCTATCTGGCCGGCACGTGGAAGGCCGACCCGGCGCACTCCGAGATCGCCTTCTCCGTCCGCCTCCTCGGGATCAGCAAGACGCGGGGCCGGTTCACCACCCACGACGTCACGCTCGTCACGGACAAGAACCCACTGCGCTCGTCGGTCACCGCGACGATCGACCTCGCATCCATCGACACCGGCAACGAAAAGCGCGACAACCACCTCCACGCCGCCGAATACCTCGACGTCGACACGTACCCGATGATGAGCTACCGCTCGACCGGCATCCGCCAGACCGTCGACGGTTGGGCCGTCGACGGTGAGCTGACGTTGCACGGCATCACACGGCAGGTGCTGCTGACCCTCAAGGTGAATGCCTTCAGCTCGGACCAGCGGGATGGACAGCGGGCCAGCTTCTCCGCGACCGCGGAGATCAACCGGCGCGACTTCGGCATCGACGCCGGTGGCGTCGCGCTCAGCAACAAGGTGTCGATCAGCCTCGAAATCCAGGCCGTTCTCCACAAGTGACCCGCCCAGGACGGGCGGCCAGGCCCCCATCCACCGATCGTGCGATGTCCCGATTCCGCAGTTCGACCGAGCGGGATCGGGACACCCCCCGCCACCCTTCACACCGTGGACACGTGGAATCACCATGCCCACCTGGACCAGGTCGCCGTCGCCCTCGACCAGCAGTAATGGCAGCACACGAACCCGGCCGGAGGCGAGTCCTGCACGCGCTCGGAACGCCAACCCCCTCTCACAAACGACCGTTTATGAGAATCGGGGCAGGGGGCCGCGCTGCGCCATCCCGGAGAAACGGGACCAGGCCGCCGCCCACTGGAAGAAGATCGTGCGCCTCGCCGTTCCCGGCAGGCGCTGACAGGCGAATACCGACACGCGCCAAGGTGGCGTTAGGCGGGCTGCGGGGCGGGCGTCGCCGGAGCGGCCGCGACCTTGCGGGTCTCGCGCATTATCAGCAGGCCGTTGACCACCATCAGTGTCGCGGTCAGGCAGTGGACGCCGAGCGCGGTGGCCACGGAGCCGTGGTGGGCCAGCACGGTGGTCATGTCGCCGTACGCGGCGAGGGCCTCCATCAGCAGCGCCCAGCCCAGCGCCCGGCGGTGGCCCGTCACCAGCAGGATGCCCAGGACCAGGGCCAAGACGACGTCGCGGATTCCCTTGATGATCAAGAAGCCGTCGCCGTCGCCGGACGGCCAGCTCGGCAGGCCGAAGCCCGGCGCCGTCGTCTCCGGGCTCAGGATGAACTCCGACCCGAACCAGAGGATGAAGAGGATGAAGGCGGCGGCCAGGACGGTGTTGATCTTCTTCAGCGACATTGTTCTTCTCCTTGCGAGTCTTCGTCAGCTTGGTGAGCTTCGTGGAGCTTGCTGAGTCGTGTGGAGCCTGATCAGGCCGCGCGGACGTGGCTGATCGAGGGGCGTAGTTTGTCGGGATCGCCGTTGTGGGATCTGAGCGGCAGCTGCATTCCCGGATGTCGGGATTTCGGTGGCCAGCTGCCCGCCCGGGGAGTGGGATTGTGCGCCACCGGCGCGGTGTTGGCCCGCGGGCTCAGGTGAGGGCGGCGACGAGCAGGGCGAAGGCGGCGATGATGACGGCGACGCGGACGTAGTGGTAGCGGTCCCAGCGGTTCATCTGCTCCTTCCAGTCGGCGGGCCGGTTGTCAGGGGTCCACGTCTTGCCCCGGTTGTTGATCGGGACGAGCAGCAGGATCGACATGATCACGCTGAGATCAGCAGCGCGCCGGCGGTGACGACGAGGCCGGTGCCGTGGTGGTGCCATCCCGCGACAGCCCAGACCGCGACGAGGACGAGTGAGCCGATGTACCAGACCGGCATCACGGCGCCGAGCATCCGGCCCCCGTGGGAGTGGGCCAGCTGGTTACTGTCCTCCGGGAGGGTGTTGAAGATCGGGTTCATGACGAAGGCGACGGAGAACTCCACCCCCACCATCAGGCCGACGACCACGGTGGTGATGACCTCGAGTGCGCTGAGCATGTTGCCCCTCCCGAGATCTAGCGCTGCTAGCAGATGTGGGCAACGCTAGTACTACTGCCGCTTGATTGTCTAGCGGTGCTAGGCTTTGAGTTATGTCGGTACAGGAACGCAAGCAGCGCGAACGGGCGGAGCGCGAACGCCTCATCGTGGCGACGGCCCGCGAACTCGCCGAGCAGCAGGGCTGGGACGCGGTCACCACCCGCCGGCTCGCCGAGCGCATCGAATACAGCCAGCCCGTCCTCTACAGCCACTTCCGCGGCAAGCGCGAGATCATCGGCGCCGTCGCCCTCGAAGGCGCCGCCGAGATGGCCGTGGCGGTGCGTGCCGCGACCTCCGCCGCGAACAGCCCGCGCGAGCGGGTCGCCGCCCTCGCCCGCGCCTACCTCGACTTCGCCGCACGCAACCCGGCGGTCTACGACGCCTTGTTCCAGCTCGACGGCGGCCTGGCGTACGCGCAGGAGGACACCCCGGAGCCTCTGAAGGACGCCTTCGCCGCGCTGCTGGAGAGCCTGGGCGAGGTCGCCGGGGACGGCGTCCACCCGGGACTGTTCACCGAGGTGTTCTGGGCGTCCCTGCACGGCCTTGCGACCCTGACCCGGACAGGACGGCTGCTGCCGGAGGACGCCGCGCAGAGGGTGGAGCTGCTGGTGGACCGGCTCGCCGTGGTCTGACACACCGTCCCGGCGGGCACGCGGCCGGGGCCCTCGGGCCCCCGCCGCTGCCTGCCTGCGGCAACGCTTCCGGTCACTGGGGTGTTTGCGGATCCGGGTTATCCACAGGCTCCGACGCCTTCGCCGGGTTCGCTCTACGGTGCTGCCGAGTCGATTACCGGGGGTGCGGGGTGCAGTACGGCGTTGTCGTGGAGGAACTGGCGGGGGAGGTCATGGCTGAGCTGCCGAGCGACCAGGCCCGCAAGGAGGTACTGGCGCGTGGGAGGAGATCCGGGAAGCATTCGGGCGCAGGTGCTGGATCCAGTACATTCCGCATGCCGGGGCGATCGAGATCCGTGAGATCGGCTGGGTCGGCTGACCGGCCTCACAACGTATCCGGACCTCATCTTGCAGGCAGCTCGTCCCGGTGGAGCCAGATCAACTTCGTACGTCCGTGGAGCCAGATACGGCCGGTACACCGGGGACGCGGTGACGCGAGAACGTCGAGGGCCGTTCCGCCCGCGGGCCGGGCTGTGGGCGGCATGCCGCACCGGGCAAGACTCATGCAAGACGGCTTGCCCGGGTCAGGTTCGCCGGCGGAACAGGCTGCGGCACTTGCCCGGCTCCTGGCGGCGGTCTTCCTCCGGCTACTGCCAAAGGGTCAGCGCTCCAGGGCGGGAAGGCCGGCCAGGCCGGTGTCGAGCATGATGCGGTCGACCGTCTCAGTCAGAGTGCTGTCGGCGCCGATGACGGTCTCGATGCCGCCAGGCAGGAGATCGAGGGACCGGTACCAGTCACGCAGCTGCGGCTCGCCGACCTCGTTCGCGATCGGCTTGGTGGCGTGCCGGGCGAGGGTCTGCTCGAACGGCACGTGCAGGTAGTAGGCGTGGGTCGGGCCCCGGTGGTCGGCTCGCAGCTGGGCGAGCATCTCGCCGTAGCGGTCGGCGTACAGGATCTCTTCCACGACGACGTGGTACCCGGCGTCCAGGGCGTAGCGGGCCGTCAGGTCGATCAGCCCGATGTTCGCCGCGCCGGGCCGGTCCCGCTCGCGGAGCACGATCCGGCGCAGGTTGTCCTGGCCAACGAGGGCCAGGCCGCGGCCGAAGCGGTCGCGGACGCCCGTCGCAACGGACGACTTACCCGAGGCGCTGTTCCCCCGCAGGACCACCAGCCTCGTGTCTTCGGTACCCACCATCACCCGCGCGAGGCTACCGGCGGCCACCGACACCGCCGGGGAGTCGACAGGGGCTGCATCGACATGGCCGTTCGCGCCCTGAGCGGCGACGTACCCGAACCGCGCAGCGGCGGCGAAGCGCGGCAGCACCTGGCGAACCTGCGGCGCAAGGGCGGCCTCGGGAAGGACCAGGAGCGGGCCACGGTGCGCGCGAAGCAGCTGGCCGCGATCGACCAGGACTGGAACTACCCCTGGCCCCTGGACTGGCAGCGGCACTACCGCGTCCCGCGGACCTGGTCGACGCCGACGGCAGCCTGCTCGACATCCAGCCCGGCGTGCTGATGGACGGCGACGACACCGGCAAGTGGCTCCAGCGGCAGAAGCAGCCACGCACCTGGGCACAGCTGTCCACTGAGCAGCAGGAGCGGCTGACAAAGCTGGGCGTGCAGCCCGCTGAGGCACCGTCTCGCGCCCCGGCGGCCAAGCGTGCGGCAAAGGGGTCCGTCCAGCGCAGCCTGGCAGCCCTCACCCAGTGGGTAGAGCGGGAAGGGCAGCGGCCGGTGCCAAGAGGTCATGTTCGACGAGTCGTGACGCCCACCGTGGTGGTGCCGGCGTCGGCCGGTCCGGTCGCGGGGACCGCCGAGGCGTTCAGCCCCCGATGTGCTCGCCAAGCTCCAGGAGCTGGAGGAGCGATCCGCCCAGCACGAGAAGAACCTCCGGCCGAAGAACACGTCCGACAGGTACGCCGCCGACTGCAAGCAGTGGGAGCAGTTCTGTGTGCTGCTCGAACTGCCCGTCACCGCCATCACCCCGGGCAGCCTCACTGCGCTGGTTGCCTCGCTCGGCGAAATTCTCTGACGGCGAAGGCCCCCGCAGCCACTGCCGCCCCGAGCGGCAAAACGGGCATCAATACCGCGATCCCCCATGAAACGAAGCCTGTGTCCACCGCTTCGTAGCTTCCCCAGGGCTTCTGTGCAGCTCGGATGGTCTCGCCCTGGTGGCCGTTGTACCTGACCTTTATGGTGCGCGCGTTCGTGGTGTTCTGTGATGGGCCACTGCATGCGGTGTGGGTTGTGTTCCGTGCTCCGTCCTCGCGGTGGCACTCTGCGAGTCGAACCTCCACAGCGTTCCCCAACAGGTTCAGCCGCGCGATGCCGGTGAACACTGTCCATGCTGCCGCTGCCGCGCACAGCAGTGTGAGCGCGGCATAGCCGCCGACTGCGATTACCCGCCTCTTTGGCATGAGCCAATCATGCCGTCCCCTGAGCACTGCAGGTAGCCAGGGCTCTCCCTGCCATCACCAGTCGTACGGGGCATCAGCGGCACTTCCCAGCACACACGTACAAGATCAGGTCGTCGAGCGCTGGCGAAGTCGCGGCCGATCAGGTCCGCGGCGGGCACCGCCCTCTTCGCCGGACGGGTCAGCGACCGGCGCTTGCACCGCGTGACCCCGGCGATGCCGCGCTCACGCATGATCCGCTCCACTCGCTTGCGGTTGACCCGCCGGTCCAGCCTGCGCAGCTCCGCATGAATACGTGGCACCCCATAGGTGCACCGGGAGGCGATGTGCAACACGGTGATCTCGTGCGCCAGGGCGTCGTCGGCGGCCCGGCGGTCGGCGCGGGCCTGCTCGCCGGCCAACCAGGCGTAGAAGGAGGACCGGGCCACCTTCAGCAGCCGACACAACAGAGCGACTCCGTGGGTGGTCTTCTCCACCTCGATGAACGCGTACACCTCGCTCATCGATCGCTCTCCTTCGCAAAGAAGACCGCCGCTTTTCGCAGCACCTCGATCGTCTCGGCCTGCTCACGGTTCTGCCGCCGCAGCCGACGCAGCTCCTCCCGCTCCGCGCTCGTCAGCTCGCCCGGCGCCCCCTGCCCGCGGTCGATCGTGTCCTGCTTGACCCAGTTCCGCAGTCCCTCGGCGCTGACCCCGATCTCCCGGGCCACCTCGGTGACGGTCTTGCCGGAAGACCGGACCAGCGCGACCGCGTCGCGCTTGAACTCCTCCGTATACCGCCTACTGCGATTGCTCTTACTTCCCACCTGGCACTACTTCCTCTGGAACCTCACGTCGCAGTCTCCAGGTGTCCAACATGAAGGGGAAGCTTCAAGCCGGCCCTCCCCCGAGGGGGAGAACAACGCCTGCCGTCTGGTATCCGGCAGGTGAATGAGAGCGCGGCCGACCCGCTCGGCAAGCCTGCTCCACGGGGAACTTCACCTGCGCGACTCCGCGTGGTGGTCGACACCGAGGACGGGCGCGTGGACGCTCGCCGCCGTCCCTTGGCTCGGATCACGATGCGAGGACGCGGCCGGCGGCTATGGCTGATGCGAAGGTGCCGCCGATGACGACGGCCCAGGCGGCGACGACCGGGATGCGGGTGCTCCAGGTGCGCAGCGCGGGTGAGGTCGTCGCTCGGGCGAGGAACGCGTCGCGACCGCGTAGTACCGCAAGGCCGACGCCGGTCAGGGTCAGCGCCATGCCGGCACCGAACGCCGCCACCATCGCGATGGCCGGGCCGACCCGGCCGGTCAGCAGTCCGCTGAGGAGGACGAGGAACGCAGACGGGGAGGGGAGCAGGCCGCCGGATGTGCCGAGCAGCAGGATGCCGCGCCAGGTGAGCAGAGACGTGGACGTCGGGATGTGGTGGCTGTGGCCGTGGTGGTGATCGTGGTCATGCCCGTGGTGGTGACCATGGTGGTGACTATGGCTGTGGCCGTGCTTCCGGTTGGCCAGGTGGCGCCGGAGCAGGTTGATCCCCACGGCAACCACGACCAGGGCTGCGATCAGCTGCAGCCAGTTCGTCACCGCTGCGACGTCCGGTGCCTGATTGGCGGCGAGCCACCAGCCCAGGGCGAGAATGGTGACCGATGCGGTGTGCATGACGGCCACGACGGCGCCGAGCCACACCGCGTCCCGTGCCCTGCCTCCGGCGCCTACGAGGTACCCGGCGGCGAGCGTCTTGCCGTGACCGGGGGCGCAGGCGTGGAAGGCGCCCACCGCCGCGGAGATGAGAAGGGCCAGGGGCAGGACGACCCCGGGCGCTGTCACGTTGTTGGGCGCGCGTACATCTGACGGTGTGTCGGGGTGTGGTGGGGCGGGGCGTTGTCAGGTTGAGTGAGTGCTTGGGGATGCGCGCGGTTTCGGGACGGGCCTGGCCGTGATGGTGACAGTCGGTCAGACCGCGGCGGGTCGGCATGTGGTTCCGGTGATCTGGTCCCAGATGGCGAAGCGGATGATCATTTCGGTGCGGTAGTCGGGTGCGGTCATGAGGTGGCGCCGGGGCCGGAAGTGGGGTGAGATGCCGCTGAACGCAGCCAGGAACCGCTGGGCTCCCGCGACGCCGCGGAAGCCCTTCATCGCCCGTTCACGCTCACGGGTCGGTTGATGGCTGTTCTCGGCCCGGTTGTTGAGGCCCTTGTGCGAGCGGTGCTCCACCGAGGGCATCTCATGGCGGTGGGCGGCGCCGTAGGAGCGGAGCTTGTCGGTGACGATCACCCGGGCCACCGACCGGGTCTTCTTCATCAGCTTCCGGAGGAAGCGCCTGGCAGCAGCCTCGCCGCGGCGATTCTACAGCAGGATGTCGAGGACGTTCCCGTCCTGGTCCACGGCCCGCCACAGGTACCGCTGCCGACCCTGGATCTTGACGAAAACCTCGTCCAGGTGCCACTTGTCGCCCGGCTTCGGGCGACACCGGCGCAGCGCGTTGGCGTAGACGGGACCGAACCGGCGCGTCCACTGGTGGATCGTCTCGTGGGAGACCTCGGTGCCGCGCTCCAGCATCAGCTCCTCGACGTCGCGCAGGCTCAGGGCGAAGCGGTGGTACAGCCACACGCAGTGCGCGATGACCTCCGCGGGAAGCGGAAACCCCGGTGCGACGGCGCGTCCACGAGCAGCCCCTCCAGACGATCCGACCGTACAGATGATCATGCCACCGGAGAAGGGCCCCGCTCAACCTGACAACACCCCCTGGAGCGGTACGCCCGCCCCGGCGTCGACGCGGTCGCCCGGCACGTCGCCGAACGCGACCCCGCCGCCCGCCGTCGTCGATGAACTTCAGAACCTATCGGCGGGTTGCTTGCTCCCTGGTGTCCGAGCCGGGACTGCCGGGCCTATGGGGCGGATCCGTCCCGTGCCCGAAGCGTTTTGGGTTTTCTACGGCGTGGCCGTTGGTGTGCGCCGGTTGCTCTCGGCCCGTACTTCCATCAGAGACACTGCGATCGCGGCCAGGAGCAGGGGGAAGGCGACAGCGTTCGCAACCTGGGGAATGTCGGCGGCTCGCAGCAGGCTGGCTGCGATGGACAGCACAAGAAGGCTGAGGGGGAGGAACCTGCGCCACGCGGGCAGGTCGCGCATTTTGGCGACGCGCACCGAGTACCACAGGGTGAAGCCGAGTATTGAGATTCCGATGATGGCGATGACGAACAGCATAAGTGTCTCCCGTGCGGGTCTGCGGGGGTGGGCCAGCCTTCACCAGCTTGTCGAAGGCTGTAAGCGGATGCGGCGCTCCGCAGAGGGATCCGCGGAGCGCCACACTACTCAGGGTCGGTCAGTGTCCGGGTCAGCCTCTGGTGTAGACGATGCGGTAGTAGGAGACGTAGGTCCGTGATGTTCGGGTCCAGCTCCAGCCGCCGGTGCGGGTCCACTTGTAGCCCGACCACGCGACGCGGTACGTGGTGCGGTCGCGGTAGGAGTACTGGTAGCGAGTTTCGAAGGACGCGAGGATCTTCTGCCGGCCCCAGCCGTACCAGGCCACGACCTTGCACTTGAAGACGTACTGCTTGCGGTACTTGTACTGGCGCTTCCAGGACGTGATGGGCAGCGGGCCCCAGTCGCCGCTGACGACGTCCCAGAACCAGTGGTAGTTGTAGCTCTGCCAGCTGCCGTAGCTCCAGCCGGTGGTACTCAGGACGGTCGTGTAGCTGCGGCCGGTCCAGGCGTGCTTGGGGACCCGGCAGGTTGCGCAGCCGGTCACGTCCTCGTTGTTAATCGGGTCGGCGCAGGCGTAGTCGTAGGCGTTGCAGCTGCCTCCGGGTACCGGGTCGGCGGACAGGAAGCGCCCCAGGGTGGGGCTGTAGAGGCGCACGCCCATGAGGGTGAGGTCCGTGAGGGTCTCACTGGAGCGGTGCATGCCGCCGTGCCAGCCGTAGCGGGTGGCGGCCTGGTCCGCGGTGCGGTTGCCGTACTCGTCGGTGTTGAGGACCCTCGCGGCCTGCCCTGCGGTGGTGGGCAGCTGGATCGCTACGTCACCGTGCAGGTTGACCAGCTGCAGGACGATTCCGCCAGTTTTGGCGGTGGTCGCGGCGAGCTGGCCGTCGAAGCCGTTGACGCTGCGGGTCAGGGCGCCGGTGGCGGTGTCTTCGACGATCCAGCGCGGGGTGTCGGCGTCGGAGCTGTAGTGGTTGAGTTTGGACTGGGTCTTGGTCCAGGTGCCCGAGGCGTTGTTCTCGACCGTCCAGGCGCGGGAGCGCAGCTGGGAGTCGAGGGTCCAGGTCTGGCGCTGGTTTCCGGTGGTCTGCTGGCGGACCAGGTCGTTGGTGTAGTACGCCAGCGTGGTGGCGGGGGCTGCGGTGGTGCGGCCGAAGGCGTCGTAGGTGTAGCCCGGGTCGACCAGGCGGTCGGCACTGTCGTAGGTGTGGCTGGTGGTCGTCGCGCCTGTGGTGGTGCACTCCAGCCCGGGGGCCGCGGCCGCGGTGGCCAGGGTCTTGCGGTTGGAGTTCTTGTCGAAGGTGTAGCTGCGGGTGACGCATGTGCCGTCGACGGCGTCGTCCGCTGCCCGGGCGAGTCTGCCGATCTTGTCGTAGGTGTAGGTCTCTCCGGCGGTCTGGCCGGCGGAGCCGGTGTAGGAGGAGCGCTGTCCGTGGACGGTGGGCACGATGGTTTCGGAGAAGAGGATTTCCCCGTCGCTGTCGCGGCTGTAGCTGCGGTCGGTGGGCATGCCCGCCGGGTTGGTGGTCTGGCGCATGGTGAAGCCGCCGGGCAGTTTCCGGGTCAGGACCTGACCGTCGGCGTCGTAGGTGACGGTGAACTTACCCGCTACCGAGTCGGTGATGGAGGTGGGAAGTCCCCGGGGGTCGGCCGTGGTGTCGTAGCCGTATGCGGTGCTGGAGGGGATGTTGTCGCTCACCAGGAGCGGCTGCCCTTCGGCGTCGTACTGGCTGGTGGTCACTCCGCCGTCGGCGTCGGTGTAGGAGATCAGCCGTCCGAGCTGGTCGTAGCTCTTCTTGACCGTTCCACCGTCGGTGGATGTGATCGTGGCGACCTTGCCGCTGTCGGGGTCGTACGTCGTGGTCACGGCCGGGACGGCAGTGCCGGTCCCTCCGCTGGTGGTGACCTTGGATGCGCGGCCTGCGGCGTCGTAGGTGGTGGTCTTGATGCGGGTGCTGCCGTTGGCGGTTTCGGTCAGCTTGGCGGTCTCGCCCCACCGGTCGTACTCGGCGGTCGTGGTCACCAGCTCGGAGGGGTTGGATCCGCCGCCGGTGACCGTGGCGGCCGGGCGGGTGCGGCACTCCTCGTCGGCCCATTCGGGCTTTCCGCCGCAGACGCCGGTGCCGTCACCGGTGTAGTAGTCGGTGATCTGGGTGCCTGCGTCGGTTCCGCTGGAAGCGGGCAGGCTGCGGCTGATCAGGCGCCCGGAGCTGTCGTAGGTGGCCTTCTCTGTGATGGCCAGACCGCCCGGGTCCTGGATGGTGCTGGTGAGCTGGCCCTTGACCCAGTCGTAGACCGTCTGGGTGACCCGCGGGTCGGCCGTGAGGGCTGGCCAGTTGCGCAGTTGCGCGCTCACCGTGCTCTTGGTGACCTTGTCGGAGACGGAGGCCGTGCCGTCGGTGGGGCGCCCGTTGTCGTATTCGCTGATTGTGCGGTGCCGGGCGATGGCCTGCTCGCCCGAGGCCGCCACCGCGGTCGTGCCCTCCTTCAGGTCCGCTTCAAGCACGACGCGGTGCAGGGGACCGAGCGTCTCGACCTCACGGGAACCGTCGGCGTTGTAGATGCCGCGGTTGGAGAGCAGCTCCGCTCGCTCCGCCGCGGGCAGGGCCGCGATACCGAGATCGGCGAGCTGCGCCTTGGCCGTGTCGGTGCCCCCCAGCGCCAGGGCGCGGTTGGCTGCCGACAGTTCCCTGACCGCGTTACCGAACTGGTCGTACTCGGTGGTAGTGATGTTCTTGCCGGCGTCAGCGGTGTTGACCTCTCGGCCGGAGCCATCGAGGTAATGCACCATGGCGCGGCGATAGTCGCCCGCGGTCAGGGCCTGGCCGTCATTCGAGGAGGGCACCGCGTCGGTGGGGAAGACGGCGGTGGCGTCGGTGGGGGCCTCAAGCTGCCCCCACGCCTTGACGTCACTGGCGCCCAGCAGGTGGGGTGCCTTCGTTCCGGTCAGCGGAACGCCGTAGACGATGGATGTCTGCGCGGTGTTGCCGTCCGTCTCACCGGCGGATCCGGCCTTGAGGGTCGGGCGGGTGACCTTGAGGAGCATCCCCTCACCGGAGAGCGGGTCGCTGCCCACCTTGCCGTAGGTGAAGCTCCACGGCAGCTGCCCCGGGGGCTTCATCTGGGTCACGCGCCCCGCGCTGTCGTAGGTGTAGGACACCTTCAGCGCAGGGCTGATCCTGGGGTCCCAGGTCTCGCGCAGACGCCCGGCGTCGTCGTAGGTGTACGACGCCACGGCGGTCGCGGTGGCTGCCGAAGCGCCGGGGGACGTCGCCCAAATACGGATCTCGGAGACCTGGTCCTTGAAGTCGCCCAGGGACGAGCCGGTCGCGGTGGTGGAGGCGGCGTAAATGAACTCCAGAACCCGGCAGCCCCGGGTCGACGGGGCGGCCTCGCAGGTGCCGAGCGTCACCGCGCTGGTCGCGGCGATGACCCGCTTGGGCCGAGCCAGGACCTTGCCGTCCACAGTGACGGCTTCGGAGACAACCTCGGTGGTGGAGTTGGCCTGCCCGTCGATCAGAGAGCGGGAGACGGGCCATGCGGTACTCGAACCCGCCACGGGACTGAAGGTGGTGACGCTTCCGTCGCTGTTCGACAGAGTGAAGTCACCGGATGCGAGAGAACCCTTCAGGGTCAGCTCCTCGCTGCCGGGCTCGGGGACCCATCCTGTCTTGGCCGCATTGGCGGTGAAGGAGAAGGTCTCACCGTCGGCCGTGACGACGTCCAGGGAGGTTGCCGAGGTCTTGCGCAGCTCGGAGTAGTCCGACTGGACTGCCTGGGCGACTGTTCCCGCCACCCACTCCTTGCCGAAGATCGGCGCCTGGCCGTCCTGCTTGGCGCCGGCGTTCGGCGAGCGGGAAGAGACACTGCGGGTGACGGTCATGTCCAGCACCGACACATCGGTACCTGACAGGGTGTAGTCGCCTGTGAGGAGGTTGAGCGAGCCGGGGCCGGCCTCGGCTGCTGCGGCGCCATCAGCGTTGCGGTCGACCACGACCGCCAGCGGCTGGGTCTCGCCACTGGCGCTGGACGGGCCGGTGAAGTCGGCCTTGATCTGAACCGAACCGTCTGGGTCGACCGTATCAGTGGCGTTCCACACCAGAGCGGCGTTCTTGCCGTTCGTCAGCGGCACCGGCCACGCGGTCAGGGGCGTTCCCCCAGCCGTGACGTGACCGGCGGGGATCTTCGTCCACGCGTCGGCCTCCGAGCGACGCCACGAGAAGGACACCGTGTCGTACTTGCCGGCTTCGGCCTCGGCGACCAAGGGCACCCGGCGTGCGGTGCGCGCACCGTCGGCCGGCTGGACGAATCCGCCAGGTCCGGCGTGGAAGGTGTACTCGACGGGTTCGGACTTGTTGTCCGCCTTGTCCACGGACCGGACCTGAAGGGTGTGGGTGCCGTTCTTCGGCGGGGTAACGGAGATGCTCTTGTCCGCGCTCGCGCCGCCGGTGGTGACCTTGGACCAGGTCACTCCGTCCAGTGACCATTCCAGCCAGTTATGGTCGGCCGCGGGCGGGGTGACGGCAAAAATACCTGCCTGCCCCGCGCCCTTGACCCACTTGTCCGATGGGTACTCCGTCGAAGTGATCTTCGTCGGGGCCGAGGGAGAGCTGGTGTCGACGGTGAACGTCTTCCACGCCGACCAGCCCACGTTGTAGTGGCTGCCGTCATACGGCGAGGTGCGGAACTTGTAGGTCTTGCCGTTACTCAGCACGCCTGAGGGCACCGTGACCGAGGCGACCTCCCCGGAGTGGACATACGGGGAGACGATGACGTTGCCGACCTGCGTGTTGGTGGCGTTGTCGAAGATCTGGAAGGTGCCGTTGACCTTGTCACCGTTGGCGTCGACGAACGTGTCGCGCAGCGTGGGCGTGACGGTGTTGACGGTGTAGGCGCCGGCGTAGGAGAAGTACGGGGGTCCGGCTTCCTGCTTGGTGCCTGTTCGCGGCCGGTAGTTGTAGGTGACGACAAGCTTGGGCGGGTTGGATGCCGCGTTGGCGGAGTTAACCCGCTTCCACTGCGCCAGCACGCTCTCGTCGGTGGCTCGCAGTCCCATGTGGCCGCGGGTGGTCTTGGCCGAGGCCCATTCCTGTACCAGCGTCGTGACGTTGGCGTTGATCCACCCGTCGGGCTGGCTGGTACACGAGGTGTTGCCGCGCGTCTCGGTGGAGGTGGCCTTCTTAACCGTCATGGTCGGCCGGTTCGTCCACCGGCTGGACGTAGAGGCTGCGCCCGACGACCAAACCTCCCACGGGTATGCCTTGCAGTCCACGTTGTTGCCCGAGTGGAAGTTCCACAGGGACAGCTTCGCATCGGATACGAGCGCGTCCTGGATCGGCGAGGTGTTCCAGGAGATGAAGGACTGCGCGGTGCGGAAGGTGCCGTCGGCGTTCTTCGTTCCCGGGTTGCCCAAGTCCAGCTCTACATCGTTCGACCAGTCGACGGTCTCGCCCTGCTGGACGTAGGTGTCGAAGACGCTGGAGAGGGAGGAGGTGGAGGGGTCCACCGTCACCGGATACTTCGTCTTGGGGTCGGCGAGGAACTTAGCATCCGGTGTGATCACCAGGTCGACCGAGGACCCCTTGGCCACGACCTTCATCGCGACGGGAACGCGGCGGGTGTGCTCACCGGATCGCTTGTCGACGGTGGAGTCCCACATCACCGGCGCCGGCATCACTGCCTGCTTTTTGTTCTTTCTATCGGTGAACAGCACGCTGCCATCGGCCTGCTGCTTGGCTTTGAGGCCCTTGGCCCTCAGCGGCAGGGTGTAGGAGAAGCTGGCAGTGGTGGGCTTCTGCTTGACCTCAACGAACTGTTCGAAACCCGTGCGGGTCGCCTCCACCACTACGTCCGCGCCGGGCACGGCATTGACGTACTCGGCGCGCGTGCCGTCCAGTTTCGGCGCGGGCAGGCCGCCCTTCCACTGCAGAGTGATCTGCTGATCCCCCTCGCCAAGCGTGACCAGGTCCGTGGCTTTGGAGGCTTGCGCCTCCTTCAGCGAGGCGGCGGGAGCGCCGCTCTTACCCGCGATCTTCAGCCCGCGGGGGTGCGCCCTCGGCTCCACGGAGCCGTCCGCGCCGTGGACCAGATCCAGGTCGACATCCCGCCACGCACCGGAAATCTCGTCCTCGAAGCGGATCGGACCCGCCGTCAGCTCAGTGGTGAGCGAACCGTTCTTGTTGGCCCACGTCGTGGACGTTTCCGTCCGCTCCGACAGAGCCTCAACGCGCTTGCCGGACAGCCGCGCGGTCACCCGCGCGGACGCAATGTCAGCTGCCTGGGTGGCCGCGGGCTTCTCCGGCGCTGAGGCCGCCTGCGGAGGCGCAGACATGGCCGAACTCGTGCTGTCGAGCAACGTGATGGCCAGGGCCAGGGTCAGACTCCCCGCTATGAAGCGAAGATTCCCCCCGGACCAAGGCCGCCCGCGCCCATGAAGCGCTGGTCTGTGAACCGTCATCATTCCTCAGTCTCTTCTTCAGCTGTGCACCATTCATGTGGTGCACAGCTGAAGATACCGAAGAGTAAAAGACGCGTAAAATACGCCAAGTGAAAGCAAAATTGAACATAGCGTTCCGCCTGCGAGGCGGTTCAAGACGCCGCAGGGCATGTGACGGCACTCCGCGCACACGACACCCGCATCGTGGAAACTCTTGCCGAGCAGCAGGCCCCCAGCCGTGCACCCAAAGGGCGCGAGGCAAGTGGCGAGAGCGAGGAGCAGGACGCGGCATGGGCAGGCGTCAGCGGCTCTGCCAGGGCCCTGCTGAAGTTCAGCACGCCGCGTGACCCTGCAGCATTGGCCGCGTTCATCAACCTCCGCGTCCTCAACCCCGAACACGCCCACTGGCGACGCGGCATCGAAGCCGCCACCCTCTACCACCGGCTCCACGGCGACCTGCGCGTGCCGTTCACCTACCGAGTCCCCGCCGAAGGGAAAGCAGACGCTGAGAACGAAGCTCCAGGCGGCGCGGCAGGGGAAGGGGCTGGGGCAGGGGAAGGGGAGCTCGTGTGGCCGCCCTCCCTCACGGGCTTCCCGCTCGGGCAATGGACCGCCGACGCACGCCGCTTCCACGCCCGCGGGAACATGGACGCCGACCGCATCATCCAGCTGGAGAAGCTCGGCATGATCTGGTCCCACTACGACGTCGCCTGGGAAGAAGGCCTCACCGCCGCCCGCGCATGGGCCGCCAAGGCGGGCCACCTCCTGGCCCCACTCGACGCCACCCACCAGGGCTACAAGGTCGGCATCTGGCTAAAGAACGCCCGCGCCGCCACCCGACGTGCCCTGGAGCTCGAGCAGTACCAGGCCGAAGGGCTGCCGGTGGAATCGTGGTCCGGGGCGCTGTCCCCCGAGCGGCGCGAGCAGCTGGAAGAGATCGATCCGTCCTGGTGCCCGGCATGGCCCGTCACCTGGCAGCGGTGCTTCCACCTCACCCGGCTCCACCTGGACGCCGGCGGAACACTGCCCACCACTCCGGGCGACGTCGTGCGCCAAGGCGAAGATCTGGGGCGCTGGGTGACGGCACAGCAGGTCGGGTGGGACAAACTCACCGGGGTGCAGCAATGGATGCTGGAACACATCCTCGGGATCCAACCCGCCAGCGAGGACGAGAAGCCGAAGCCACGCACCAGCCAGGCACAGAAATGGGCGATGCACCTCGCCGCGGCCCGGCAGTTCTTCGACCGCGAGGGACACCTACGGGTTCCCCGCAAACACGCCGAAACGATCACTATCGGCGGCGGGGACGGGAGGGGCGGCGAGGACCAGAAGCAGCGGGACATACAGCTGAAACTCGGTGCGTGGGTCAGCAACCAGCGGTCCCGGGCCGCGTCGCTGACGCCCGAACGGATCGAGCAACTCTCCGCGGTTGGGATGCGGTGGTCCTGACGATGGGCTGGAACGCCTTGGGGTGGTCGTCGCGGCGGCGCTCACGGTGGGTTACCTGGTGGGCAATGTGCGGCCGTAGCTGCGGTTGAGCGATTGGGCTGCCCAGGTCGCACGGAAATCTTGGTGCGGCAGGGCTCCGCACGCCGTCACAATCTCAAGCACATGACGATCCCCTGGAGTTGTAATGGCGCAGCCTCTTGATCCGCTGACAGTTCAGCGGCTCGCGTATGTCCGGTACCTGTACCGCGAGGGGGTCGAGCAGAGTGGGCAACCCTCGCCACTGCGCTCTCGGGCGATCACGTCCTTCCACGACGCGGTGGAGAACTTCATCGGCCTCGCCGCGCAGCATCTGGGCGTGGAGCTGAAGAAGAACGCGGAGTTCCTCAGCTATTGGGAAGCGATCAAACCGGTCTATGAACTCCCTAAAAAAGATCAGATGAAGCGCCTCAACGACGCCCGCGTCGCTCTCAAGCACAACGGAACCTTCCCCTCTGCGCACCAGATCGAGCAGGCCCGCGAGACCGTTGTCGACTTCTTCACCACAGTCACCCCCAAGATCTTCGGCATCGAGCTCGACACCATCGACATGGTCGACCTGCTGACTCAGCACGAGGTCAAGGAACTGCTGCGCGACGCGCAAACGCATGCCGACATCGGCGACTACGTCCAGGCCATGGCCGGCCTCAGCCTGGCATTCCAGGCACTGCTCACCAACTACCAGCGCGGCGAAGGGTCAACCACATGGTCAGCCTTCAACTTCGGCGAGAAGCCCTCCCCTTTCGATGAGCCTCGCGGGGAGTATCGGGACCCTCGTCTCAAGCGACTCGAGAAGCTCGACAACTTCATGGTAATCACCCAGGACACTCTGTTGGCCATCACTCTCGGCATCGACTACCCGAGCATGGCCCGCTTCCACATCCTGACCCCCAAGGTCCGCACCTACGGAAACGGCGACAAGCGCTACTACATCGACAAGGCCCTGGAGGAGGTAACGTCCGACGACTACGACTGGGCGCGGCACTTCGTCATCGAATCGGGCCTGCGCGCGGCAAAGGCGGATGATCTCCAGGCCATGGAGAAGAAGAGGTGGGAACCCAACAGGAAGACCAAGATACCCGTGCCTCATCGTTTCTGGACCGGGCCCGTCGACCCCGAGGACAGGAGCGTAACCGTCTTCGATGTCCTGTGACACCGGCGACCTGAGCGCGCTGCACGATGATAAAGGCCGCCCGGGGCGGGACTGTAAATCGTTCGGTGTAACTCCTGATCAAGGAAGATGCGTCGATGACCAGTGACAACGTGACTGAGACCGAGTCCGTCGAGGCAGCTGAGCCGCAGCCGGCGAAAGGGTTGGACGACCAACTGATCGACGAGTTGGTGGGTCGTGCCCAGGCCGAGGGTCTGTAGCTGACCGGTGAGGGCGGGCTGCTGCAACAGCTGACGAAACGGCTGCTGGAGTCGGCTCTCGAGGGCGCGATCACCGACCACCTCGGCTATGACAAGCACGACCCGGCCGGGAAGAACGGCGGGAACTCCCGCAACGGCACCCGTGGCAAAACCGTGCTCACGGACGTCGGCCCGGTGGAGATATCCGTGCCCCGTGACCGTGACGGAACGTTCGAGCCGAAGATCGTCCGCAAGCGGCAGAAGCGCCTGCGCCCGGCCACGTCCCACGGAGGTGCTGGCCGGGTCGGGCCGACACGGGACCCTCACCGTGGTCCGACTGCGGTGAGGGTGCCACGCCCGACTGCCAACTAGGGAGCGGCCTCGTACTTCACAACCGTGTCGGAGCAGCCCTTGGCAAGCTTCTCGAGCGCGGCCCGCTCCTTGTCGTCCGCGGTGAGCTTCCAGCGGAGCTTCGTCCCGACCCAGTCGGCGCCGTAGATGCACTGCGCGGAGGCGGCCGGCGGCAACCACTCGGCCGGATCCCGGTCGGCTTTGGACCGGTTCGTCTTCGCAGTGACGGCAACCAAGGAGCGCTCAGCGTCGAGATCGTTGGCGTATTGCTCGCGGCGGTCGGCATCCCACTTCGAAGCACCGGAGTCCCACGCTTCAGCGAGCGGTACAACGTGGTCAATATCGAGCTTCGTGGCCGCGTTGACGGTGACTTCGTCGTAGTAGCTGAGCCTGTGCCGTTCGGAAACTCATCGCTGCTGGTCAAGCCGCGTATCTGTACTCGTTGATGACGCCGCCCAGTACTCGGGTGCGGAGGAGTCGGTGCGCGGTCGAGTCGGTCGAGGGCGCCGGGTGCTCCTGGGCGAGGGGAGGAAGTTGTCCCCGGGCCTGGTGGGGGCGATGGCCGTTGTAGTGGCAGGCGTAGACGTCGAGCACGCGTTGAGCGTGGGCTTCGTTCAGGATCAGCAGGTGGTCAAGGGCCTCGCGACGGAGTGTCCCGATGACCCTTTCGCAGTGCGCGTTCATCCGTGGGGCCCGCGGCGCCGTCTTCAGGGTCTCGATGCCCTCGGACGCGAAGACCGCGTTGAAGGACTCGGTGTACTTGCGGTCCCGGTCGCGGACCAAGAAGCGCAGCGACTCCAAGCGCAGGCCCAGGTCGACGGCGAGGCTGCGGGCTTGCTGGACCGTCCACTGCGCGGTCGGATGCGCGGTCACACCAGCGATGTGCAGACGGCGCGTGCCGTGCTCGAGGAAGACCAGCGCGCAGACCCGGCGAAGATCGACCAGGTCGATGTGCAGGGAGTCGCAGGCGATGACGCCGTCGGCCTGCGCCGTCAGGAACTCTCGCCACGTCGGCCCACCCCTACGGGGAGCAGGGCCTACCCCGGCAACAGTCAAGATCTCCCAGACCGTAAAGGCTCCGACCCGATGCCCGAGCCACGCGAGCTCGCCCTGGATCCTGCCACACCCCCCACGCGGATTCTCCGCGGCAGCCGCAGCACCAGCTCTTTGATCGCCCTCGTGGTCGCAGGCCGGCCGGGCCTGCCCCGGCACTTGCTGAAGTCCCACCGGGGCGCCACGAGCCTTCGATGCCACGCCGGCACGGTGCCCGCAGTCACCGGGAACACCTGCGCCCAACGATGCCGGGGTACCAGCGAGGACAGCGCCCGCGAACCACAGCCGGTCCGCCGGCTCGTAGCGCACCGGACCTGCAAGTTGCCTGCGCAGCACCGCGTTCTCGTGCCGCAGGACAAGAAGTTCGGCGTCCTTGGCCATCTGCCGACGCAGCAGCGACGCCGGGACCGACAACAGCTTTCTCGTCACCCGATAGACCAGCGAGACAATCACCCGCGGCATCGTCCCACGCGACCTTGAGCGCCGCCAGACCCCCTACGACCTGCAGCGACGCATTTCTGAACGGCACACGTTCAGCAGCAGGAAACGGATGTTCAACAGACCCGCAGTCGGATACATCTGAGGGACAGGTTGCCCTTGATCGTGTAGTAGGGCTCCACCACGACGCCCGGCGCATGCTGCGACTGGTAGCCAAGGATGCCCTGCTTGCCGGTGATGTCATCCAAATGCCTGCCCAGTCGCCAAGGTTCCTCGCCGGTGCACGGGTCGATGTACAGGTCCCAGATCCACTGCTGCGCCGTGCAGGCGGTGGCCAAGGCGTCCATCTGAAGGTGTACCTGGAAGCGGCCCTCGGCGGAGTCGGCGGGCAGGCGCATCTCGCGGTGGCCGGCGCCCCGAGCCTTAAGGACGAGAACGGCCTTCTCGGTGTCCGTGCCGGAATGGGACCACAGCAGCAGGATCTGTCCGTCGCGCAGCCGGACTTCGTCCACTTCCGCGCTGCGGAGCGGGGAGTCGCAAGGTAGTTCGACCATAGCTGATCCCCTCACTCTCGCCTCTCGCGCCCGGGGCGTCCCGCTGCTGGTTGCCCCCGGCCCGCCTACGCCCGCATCTGGACCTGGGTGCAGCGGGAAGGGCTGCGCATCTACCTCGCCCCGGCTGTGACGGGGATGCCGGATCGTCTTCTACCTCGCCTGTGCCCCGCTGGAGGCCACCGTCGCCGACCTGGTCCGCGTCGCCGGATGCCGCTGGAAGATCGAGGAGTGCTTCCAAAGCGCGAAGAACGAGTGCGGCCTGGACCAGTACGAGGTCCGCCCCTACGTGGGCTGGTACCGGCACATCACGCTCGCCATGCTCGCCCACGCCTTCCTTGCGGTGATGGTCATGAGGAGCACCAAAAGGGGTGTCGAGGCCGACACACCCGACCTCGTGGCCCTCACACCAGCCGAAATCCGTCGTCTGCTGGCAGCTGAACTGAACTGGTCCCGATGGCGACCGGTCGAGAAACGAGAGAGCGAGAATCTGCACCCGCGTACCTTCCCGGACTGGGGCATCACCGACATCAGTATCGGCACCTCACAGTCCGAGGTCCACCGCGGCGACTGTTTCGCCGCCGGAAAGCAGCTGCGGGCCATCAGCCGGGAGCAGGCCCTCGCCGCCCTCGGTGACGGAATTCAGGCCTGCGAGGTGTGCCGGCCGGACCTGGTGCTCGGCGCGCTGTGATCGGTGCGTGGTCGCAGCATGAAAGTTGTGGAACTCCCGATCAACGTGGCACTGGCCCGTGCCGTTCTGGTGCTGCCGCAGGGGCCGGGCTGGTGGTACGAGCCGAAGTTATGGACCGGGTTGGATGCTGTCCATTGTCCAATGGTGTGGCACTGAGATCTCAGGCCCGCCTGCCTGGACACTGGAGAGGGTGGATTCGGCTGGCGAGTGTACTTGCCTGGGCACCCTGCTGGGCGTACGTGGTGGCTCCCTGGCGCTGCCGCGGGGGTCGGCGGTGCCAGGGAGCCGGTTTCGGTGGGTTGTTCAGTCGGTGTCATTGGCTGCGTTGGTGATCAGGCGGGTGACCGCGTCGGGGTGGCTGACCATCGCGCAGTGGGAGGCGGCGACCTCCATGGTGCGGGAGCCGGCGCGCTGGTAGAAGAAGCGCTGCAGCGCCGGGGGAATCGCCTTGTCCTGGGTAGCGATCAGGCCCCAGGAGGGGGTGGTGTGCCAGGCGGCGGCCTGGGTGACATCGGTGAAGCAGGCTGCGCTGAACGGTCGCTGGGTGGCGGCCATGATCCGGGTGGTGGAGGCGGGCAGGTCGGCGGCGAAGACCTGGCGGAGCTTCTCGGGCTGGAGGTAAAGGTCGGTGCCCGTGGTGCCGTCCGGGTTCGGGTACGGGACGGGGGTGAGGGCGGCCTGGATCTCGCTGCCGGGGTAGCGGCCGATGAGTTCGCCCAGCACTTCGCCGGTGTCGGGGACGAACGCCGCCACGTAGACCAGGGCCTTGACGTTGGCGTGCCCGGCGGCGGCGTTGGTGATGACCGCCCCGCCGTAGGAGTGGCCGGCCAGGACGACCGGGCCGTCGATGCTGTCCAGCAGGCTGGACAGGTACGCGGCGTCGGTGGGGATGCTGCGCAGCGGGTTGGCCGGGGCGATCACCGGGAAACCGCGCTTCTGCAGCTCGGCGGTGACGTCGCTCCAGCTGGCGGTCGCGTCGGCGAAGCCGCCGTGCACCAGCACCACGGTCGGCCTGGCGTGGGCCGTGGAGCCGGCGGTCGCGTGGGCAGGCTGGGCAAGTGGTCCAAGTGCAGCCGAAACCGTGGCGGCGGCGCCGGTGGCGAGCGCGGTGCGGCGGGTTGGTGCAGGGCCCATGCGGGGTTCCTCCGAGAAGGGTGCGGACGGGACGGGCTCTCGCCCGGCGGCAGGCCGGGCGAGAGAGGGAAGATCGCGCGGCGCGGTGCGCCGGCGTGCCGCTAGGACTGGCCGTTGTCGCCCTGGGCGGCCTGGCGGATGACGGCGACGACCGCGGCGGGCTGCGAGACGTACACGGCGTGGCTGCCGATTGCCTCGATGACCGTGGCACCGGCGCGCTCGGCCATGGCGCGCTGGGCCGGCGGCGGGATCATGTGGTCCTCGGTGGCCACCAGGTACCAGCTGGGCTTGTGCTGCCAGGCCGGCTCGGTCACCGCGCCGTCCAGGGCGTTGATGCCCCAGGGGACCTGAGAGTCGGCCATGAACGCGGCCTGCGGGGCGGGTAGGTCGGCGGCGAAGGAAGCGTGGAACTTGTCCCGGTCCAGGAAGAGGAAGCCGTTGTTCGGAGGCAGGATGGGCGGCACCGGGGCGCCGGGCGGCGGGTCGGCGATCAGGGTGCTGACCGACTCACCCTTGTCCGGGGCGAAGGCGGCGATGTAGGCCAGCGCGCCGACGTTGGGGTGGGTGCCGGCTTCGCTGATGACGACGCCGCCGTAGGAGTGGCCGACCAGGACGGCCGGGCCATCGAGGGTGTCCAGGACCTGGCGGGTCGCGGCGACGTCGCCGTCCAGGGACAGGGTGGGGTTTTGCACGATCCGGATGGTGAAGCCGTCCCTGGCGAGGTCGTCGTAGACGCCCTGCCAGCCGGATCCGTCCACGAAGCCACCGTGCACCAGCACGATGTTCTTGATGGTCGTCATGGTTTTCTCCCGGACTCGGGGGGACGGGACCCACGCCCGTCCGATGCCCTCCATCCAAGAACCGTGGCCCGGGGCAGACCATGCAGAACAGCATGCAGAAGTTGCCGGACGCCACCGGCCCTTCGACGGCTCAGGAGCCTGCGGTCGCCAGGTTGCGGCAGCGGCCGGCGGCGTCGGTGTCGCCGATCGCCTCGTGCACCTCAGCCGCGCGGACATAGGCTCGCCGGCTCTCCTCGGCCTGGTGTTCATCGGCCAGGAAGGCGGCGAGCACCTCCAGGGCGGCGGCTTGAGCATAAGTGGTGTCGAATGCCTCCATCAGGCCGATCGCCTCGGTGATCATGTCGATCGCCTCGCGGCGCCGACCCAGGAGCCCCAGGCAGCGGCCGATGTGGGCCAGGGTGTCGGCGCGCAGGTGGGCGGCGATGCTCGGGGTCATCCCGGAGTGGGGGTCGTCGGCCAGGGCGAGCGCCTTTCGGTAGTGCTCGACGGCTTGGTTGTAGCGTCCGGTGTCACGCAGGCAGTGGCCGATGTTGGCGAGGCACGCGAAGTAGGCGTCGGCGTCGCCGAGCGGCTCGAACAGCTCCGCTGCGCGGATCGCGGAGGCCACGGCCTCGTCGAAGTGTCCCAGCCGGCGCTGCGCGATGGCGGTGTAGCCGTGTGCCCAGGCGATCTGGGCGGTGGCGCCCGAGCGGGTGGCCAGGTCCATCGCCGTGGTGGCGTGCCGCAGTGCGGTCTGCGGGTCGTTGAGCGGGATCGCGTGTACCCAGGCCAGGTAGTTCAGCTGGGTCGCCTGCTGGGCGAGGTCGCCCAGGGCGGCCGCGGCCTCGGCGCCGAGGGTGAAGACCTCCTGCCAGTGCGGACCGTGGACCCACTGGTCGGAGAACCAGTGCATGGCTTCCGCACAGTCCAGGACCAGGGAATGGCGCCCGCTGGATGCCGCGGCCCGCAGCGCGCCGAGCCAGTTGTCCACGCTCACCCGCAGCCAGCCGTCGGCCTCCTGCGCGGAGGACGGGACGGCGAGGTCGGGGTCGGTCCGGTCGGGATGTCCGTAGCCGGGCTCGAACCACCGCCCGGCCAGCGTGGCCATCCGCAGCAGCCACGACACCGTCCGCCCGGTCAGCGCGTCGCGCTCCGCGGCGGGCTCCTCCTGGTGCAGGCGGTCGCGGGCGAACAGGCGGACCAGGTCGTGGAAGCGATAGCGGCCCGTGGCGCTGTCGTGGAGCAGTCCGAGGTCGACGAGGTCGTCCAGGGCTTCCCAGGCGTCCTCGTGCGGCATCCTGCCGGCGATAGCGGCCAGGGCGGCGTCGAAGTCTGCTCCCGGTATCGCAGCGAGGCGCCGGAACATCCGCCGTGCGGGATCGGCGAGTTGCTCGTACGACATCCCGAACGCGTTGGCGATCTTGAGGTCGCCCGCTTTGAACTGATCCAGCCTGCGCTCCTCGTCAGCCAGCCGGGCGGCGAGTTCGGCGGCGTCCCAACCGGGCCGGCTGGCCAGCCGGTTCCCGATGATCCGCAACGCCAGCGGCAGACCGCCGCACAACTCGGCGAGCCGGGTGAGGGCCGCTTCCCCGTCCGATGCCGACCGCTCGCCCAGGATACCGGTCAGCAGTTGTATGGACTCCGGCAGCGGCAAGGGCCCGAGGACCAGCCGGCGCACGCCCTCCACACCCGACAGCAGACGCCGGGTAGTGATCAGCGCCCGCCCGGCGCCGCCTCCCGGGAGCAGCGGGCGCACCTGCTTCTCCGAGGCGGCATTGTCCAAGACGACCAGGACCTGCCTGTCCGTCAGTAGCGACCGGTACACGGAGGCCCGTTCCCGGCTGTCGCTCGGGATCTGCTGGTCCGCGACCCCGAGCGCGCGCAGCAGCAGGTGCAGGGCGTCAGCGGTGGCCAGCGGCTGCGGGGACATGCCGAGCAAGTCGAGGAAGATCACCCCGTCGGGAAAGCTCGACCGTACGGTATGAGCGGCGCGGACGGCGAACGTGGTCTTGCCCAGGCCCGCGGAGCCGGTGATGAGCCCGACCGCACCGACACCGGGCGCGCTCTCGGCGGACACCAGCTCACGCACCCAGGACAGCTCCGCCGTGCGTCCGGTGAAGTCATCCACCGACCGGGGCAGTTCGCCCAGGCCGGCCGGGCGCTGCCAGTGATCCCGCAGCCGGCCATCACGCGCCAGCTCGATTAACAGTTTGCGGTCGACGTCATCGAGCGCCAGCGCGTCCGCGACAGCCGCCACGGTACGGTGCTGGGGTCCCCTGCTGCGCCCGCGCTCCATGTCGGACAAGGTGCGCGCGCTGACCCCCGAGGCGTCAGCGAGCTGCTCCAGCGTCAGCCGCGCCGCGCGCCGATGATGACGCAACAGCTCCGCGAAGCCAGGTGAAGCGGTCATCGTGCCCCCTTTCTTCGCGGCAGGCCCCGGTGCCTGCTGGAAAGTGGCGTTAGCCTAATCGGGGGAATCCACCTGGCTCCAGCCGTTACGCGAAGAATGTACGTGCAGGCGTTACCGCCACCGGCAACGGATCGACGTTACTCCAGCCGGACTTCTTCATTAGCGCTGGTCAACGGCTTGGGCGTGGAGAGTGTAGCGGGCTGGAATGGGGTGGGGCGGTCTTTGCCGGGCCGTCCCACGAACGTGTGGCCGCGCTGCTTGTAGGGGCGACGTTCCGGGCAGTGCGCCCGCATGAACGATGCACCAACGAATCTGTGGGAAGAGGGACTTGGCGAACTGCTCTTGCGGATCGGGGGCCGTTTCGCCCGGGTGGAGCCCCGGCGCCGGATGCGCGACTACGTCCGTGGGATCCTTGGTCCGGTGGGCCGCAAGAACGGGTGGCAGCTCGCCGAATACGCCGGCCACGCTACCCCTGATGGGCTGCAGCACCTCCTGTCCCGGAGCCGCTGGGAGGCCGACGAGGTCCGCGACGACCTGCACGCCTACATCGCCGAGCATCTTGGGGCGGACAACGGCGTGCTGATCATCGACGACACCGGCTTCGTGAAGAAGGGCACCACCTCCGCCGGTGTCCAGCGCCAGTATTCCGGCACCGCAGGGGCTTGTAATTGAATAACTGTCAGATTTGATCTGCGGGGGGTCTTTCGATAGGCGTCCCACGGGCCTTCAGCTGCTCCAGGGTGCGGGCGGGCGCTCCGGGCAATGGCATGACGTTGATTTTGTGCAGGTCCAGGATACGGTGCCCGTCCTGGAACTGATTGGACAGGTTGGTGCGGGTGACGCCCAGCAAGTGGGCCAGGAGCGTACTGGTCGCTGATCTGCGGCGGCGTAACAACGCTGTCAGCAGTCGGTGGTAGTGGTCCAGGCTGCTGGTCTGCGGGTGGAGATAGCTGCGCGGACGGTGAAAGCGTCGTTGGAATGCGGCCTCGGCCAAGGCGTCCCAGTACGGCTCCGAGACCGCCACCAAGTGGTCGAAGTCGGAGCGGACCATGCCCGTCAGGGCCGGGTCGGTGAGCAGTTCGGTCAGGGCCGGGTCGATCCGGCGACGAGTCCGTGGCGCCTCGGGAGGCTTGGGCGGGGCAGGTGCGAGGGTGTAGTTCCAGTCGCCGTGGAACGTGCTCGGTGTGATCGGCAGAGCGTGGAACTCGGCGGGCGTGACGGTCGTGCCAAGGTGGTAGCTACCGGTGTCGAGTTCGGCCCCGATCGAAAGCCCGGTCGTGGTGGTCGTTGCGGCGATGGTCTCGAGGGCGACCTCGTAGCTGGTCAGCGGCCGTCCTCGCCAGTTCGCGGTGATGTGGCAGAACATCCGATGTGCCAGGTGGGAAGTGGCAGACCGTGATCTCGAGCCCACTCTCCTGCGCGAAGGCGTGCAGGCGCTTCTTCCATGTCCAGCGGCGGGGATCGTTGGAGCCGCCGGAGTCGGCGGTGATCAGCAGCCGGGTGGCGTCCGGGTGGTCAGCTTGTCCGCGGTGCTGCCACCAGCGGCGGATGGACTCCACCGCGAACTCGGAGGTGTCATGGTCGGTTCCGACGTTGACCCAGCCGCTGTTGTGGGCGATGTCGTAGATCCCGAAGGGGATGACTACCGGCTGGTCGCTGGTGATGAAGGTGTGGCAGTCCACTTTGATCGGGTTTCCGCTCGGTCGCCAGGTGCGGCCGGGCCGGTCGCGGTCGCCGAGCCACTCTTTGGCCTTGGTGTCGATACTGATCACCGGCTGGTTGTCGTTGAGGAAGGCGGCGGCGGTGCGGTTCAGGTGGGCGAACTGGGCGTCGCGGTCCGGATGGCCGACGCCCTCGTGGGTCTTCGCGGTGCCCTGCAGGCTGTAGCCCAGGGTGTGCAGCAGGTGCCCGACGGTCGTGGCGCTGACCGGGTGGCCCTGGTCGGTCAAGGACGATGCCAAGGCGCGAAGCGACAGCGTGGTCCAGCGCAGCGGGGAGACGGGATCGCCGCGAGTGTGCGGCTCGATCAACGCCTCGAGTGCCGGCCGTAGACCGGAATCGGTGGCCGTCAAAGGCTTGCGGCTGCCTCCCGGGACCCGGATCCGACGGGTCGGTGCAGGCTGCCCGGCCAGCTCTGCGATGCCGCGTGCGATGGTGGCGGTGCTGGCACCGGAGGCCGCCGCCACCAGAGTGATGCCGCCGTGGGCGATCGCGGTGGCCTCGCTGGCCAGATAGAGCCGACGTCGGCGCTCATCAAGGTGCGGCAGGATCTGGTCGAACTTTGTCTGCAGGGCTTCGGCCGCTGTACGGGGTTGCGGATGCGTAGCCATGCCACAGCCTCCCACCGGCATCCTGACGATGACGATGCTTCAGATCAAATCTGACAGTTATTCAATTGCAAGCCCCAGGCCGCACCGAGAACTGCCAGATCGGGGTCTTCGCCGCCTACGCCACCACCCGCGGTCACACCCTGGTCGACCGCGAGCTCTACCTGCCCAAGTCCTGGACCGACGACCGCGAACGCTGCCGGGCCGCCCGGGTCCCCGACGACCGCGCCTTCGCCACCAAGGGCGAACTGGCGAGGGCCATAATCCTGCGGGCCCTCACCTCACCCCTGCCCATCGGCTGGATCACCGCGGACTCCGCCTACGGCCAGGACTCCCACTTCCGCCGCTTCCTCGAAGGCCACCAGCTTTCCTACGTCGTGGCCGTCCCGAAGTCCCAGCAGGTCCACGGCCCGCGCATCGACCACCTCATCGGCCAGGCCCCGCCCGAAGCCTGGCAGCGGCTGTCCGCAGGAAGTGGCGCGAAGGGCGAGCGTTTCTACGACTGGGCCGCAGCCCGCCTGCCGGCCGTGTGGGAGTTCGACGGCGACGAGCCCACCCGGCAGCGCTGGATGCTGGCCCGCCGCAGCATCGCCAGACCCGACGAGATCGCCTACTACCTCGCCAGCGCACCCCTGGAAGCCACCGTCGCCGACCTTGTACGCATCGCCGGCTGCCGCTGGAAGGTCGAGGAATGCTTCCAGAGCGCGAAGAACGAATGCGGCCTGGACCAGTACGAAGTCCGCCGCTACGTGGGCTGGTACCGGCACATCACACTCGCCATGCTCGCGCATGCTTTCCTCGCCGTCCTGGCCGCCCAGGAACGACAAAAGGGGGCAGCGAGCGGGACACACCCGACCTCGTGGACCTCACACCGGCTGAGATTCGACGTCTGCTGGCAGTTGGACCCCACCGCCGTGCTCCAGACCGCGACCACGCGATGACGTGGTCCAACTGGCGTCGCCGCCACCAAGCACGCGCCCGCCGCTGCCACTACAAGCAGCGCGGCCACACGTTCGTGGGACGGCCCGGCAAAGACCGCCCCACCCCATTCCAGCCCGCTACACTCTCCACGCCCAAGCCGTTGACCAGCGCTAATGAAGAAGTCCGGCTGGAGTACTAGGTGTGCGCTGCTGCCGTCGTGGCCCGGATGGGCAGATCGCCGTTGCGCAGGCGACGCCCGCCGCGGCCATTGTCCACCGCGACGAGCTCGGCGAGGATCGACAGGGCGCTCTCGGCAAGCGACGCTCCGCCGAGATCGAGGCCCGCCGGGCCGGTCAGCCGGTCCAGTCCGGGCGTGTCGGCCAAGCGCCGCAGGCGTTGCTCGTGGGTGGCCCTGCTGCCGAGCGCGGCGACGTACCCGGCGGGGCCTGCCAGAGCGGCGCGAAGAGCGCGGTCGTCGATGCGCGGGTCATGGCTGAGTGTGACGACCGCGTCGCGTACGCCGAGCGGATGCCGGGCGATCCACTCGTCGGGCCAGGCACGGACGACGTCGGCGGTGCCTGTGAAGGCCCCGGAGGCGACATGCCCGGGCCGGGGGTCGAGGACGACAATCTTGCGGTGCAAGGTCCCGGCCAGGGTGGCCAGGACTGCGGCGAGATCTGTCGCGCCTACCAGGAGCAGCCGCGGCCGAGCCGTCAGTTCCTCGGTGAACGCGGGTCCCATGTCGGGCAGTTGGCCGGAAGTGGCTGCCGTCGACCAGCGGTGGGGTGGCCTCAGCCCGACCCGCACGGTGAGCGGACGGTCCTCGGCCAGGGCCGTGGTGATGGCGGTGTGCACCTGCTTGGGCGGCGCGGGCGTGATGAGGACGCGCAGCTCGCCGGCGCAGACGGGAATGTTCTCCCAGGGCAGGAGGTCTTCCCCGGGCGATACCGCGGTCACATGCGGCGCGGCCCCTGCGAGCACGGCGCGGGCCGTGTCCAGGACGATGCCCTCGACGCAGCCGCCTGACAGTGAGCCGCGCCACGTGCCGTCCTCGGCGGCGGCCATGGTGGCGCCGAGCGGTCGTGATCCGGGGCCGTCCCGGCCCACCAGCCGGGCCAGCACGACGGGTCGGCCCGCCCGACGGTGGGCGTCGACGAAGGGCCATACTTCGCGTAGCACGCGTTCCTCCTGTTCAGGCCTCGTGCCGGGGCGGTGACGGCAGCGGTCCGGGAGCCCGTTCTTGCGGACGCTCACTGCGGAGGCGGTTCCTCAAGCACTCGGTCCGGACGGATGGGCAGGGTCCGGTGGCGGCGGCCGGTGGCGTGCCAGACGGCGTTCGCGATCGCGGCGGCGGTGCCGACGGTGCCGATTTCGCCGACTCCCTTGATGCCGGAGGGGTCGCCCGGTTCGTAGTCGGGTACGAAGTCGGCTTCGATGTCGGGGATGTCGGCGTGTGCGGCGATGTGGTAGTCGGCGAAGTCCCCGTTGACGTGGCGGCCGGTGGCCGGATCCCGGACGCCTTCTTCGTGCAGGGCCATCGACAACCCCATGATCATGCCCCCGACGAGCTGACTGCGTGCGAGCAGCGGGTTGATCACGCGGCCCACGGCGAACGTGCCCAACAGCCGCCGTACACGCACCTCGCCGGTCGCCGGATCGACGGCTACTTCGCAGAACACGGCACTGTAGGAATGCCGTTCCATGGGGGGCAGCGCACCGAGCGACTCGGTGGTGTCGAACGAGACGGTCAGCGGCAGCGTGGCGCCTGCCGGCTGCGAGCGCAGCTTTGCCGCAGCCCCGGTGATCGCCCAGGACCAGGACGTCGTGCCCCGGGATCCGCCGGCGCTCCATGCGGGACCGAGGTCGCTGTCCGCGATCAGCAGCCGTATCCGTTCGGGATCTACCCGCAGCGCCTCGGCCGCCACCGCGGTCAACGCGGTGCGTGCGCCCGTGCCGATGTCGCTGGCGCCGATGGCCACGGTGAAGTCCCCGCCCGCCTCGGCGGTGATCGACGCCGTCGAGGGCAGTGCCCCCGCGGAGAAGGACGTAGCCGCCATCCCGGTTCCGACGAGCAGGTGTCCGTCGCTGCGCGTCCGCGGCTGGCAGTCGCGTGTGGCCCAGCCGAACCGGCGAGCGCCCTCTCTCAGGCAGGTGACGAGGTTACGGCGGCTGAACGGCAGGCCGGACACAGGGCCGACGCGGGGCTCGTTGCGCAGCCGAAGCTCGAGGGGGTCCATGCGCAACCGCTCCGCCACCTCGTCCATGGCGGATTCAAGCGCGAACGAGCCGGGTGTCGCGCCGGGCCCGCGCACCGAGTACGGCGGCAGGATGTCGACAGGCACTGCGGTGCGCCGGGTGCGGATCGCCTGTGCCGCATAGAGCGTGTTGGAGAGCTCGGTGCAGTTCTCGAGGTAATCCGCGAGATTCGAGACTTCGAAGGCCGCTGTGTGATCGATGGCGCGCAGCCGGCCGTAGGCATCGGCCCCGATCCGCACGCGCTGGTCGGTCGCCGGCCGCATCGAGACTGTCTGAAACACCTGACTCCGGGTCAGGGTGACGCGCACGGCGCGGTTGAACATCGTCGCGGCCATCACCGCCAGGACCAGTTGAGGGCCGCAGCCCCCCGATTTGGACCCGAAGCCGCCTCCGACGTGCGGAGACCTGACGCGCACCTGCTTCGGGTCGAGGCGGAACAGCGTGGCCACCGTCATGGCGACCAGGAAGGGCCCCTGGTTGGAGTCGATGACCTGCAGGCGCTCGTCTTCCCACCAGACGGTCGCGGAGTGCGGCTCCATGGCGGCGCCGTGCGCCTCGGGGGTGACGTAGCGCTCGTCGACGACCACCGTACTCGCGGCCATCTCCATCTCCACGTCACCGACGGTGGCGTCTTCGCCGAAGAACGCCGTCGCCGGCCGGGCGGCCGGGTGCTCGAGTGAGAAGTCCACATCGTACGGTTCCTTGTCATATGTCACCCGCAGCGCCATGGCCGCCGACCGGGCCTGCTCCGCCGTCTCCGCTACCACCAGCGCAATCGGCCGACCGGAGTGAGGGATCTCATCATTCTGCAGTAGGTGCATGCCGCCGTCGGGCCCGAAGAACGATCCTGCATCCAGGTTGAGCCGGGGTGCGTTGCTGTGGTCGAGCACGCCCAGCACGCCCGGCATGGCAAGCGTGGCGGAGGTGTCGATGTCGCGGATACGTCCGCGGGTCACCGTGGACGTGACGACCCAGCCGTGCGCCAGCTCGCTCATCGGCTCGTCTGCGGCGTAGCGCACCGCGCCGGTGACCTTGGCCGTACCTTCCACCCGGGGCCGTGCCATGCCGATGGCTCCCAGTGGCGGTTCACTCATGCGGGCCGACGGCGCGGTGGTCCCGGCAGTGTTCGGCCGGGGGGCGTGGTGTCCGGCTGTGGCCGGGGATGGACTGGTCGAGGAGGCGGCCATGGGTTGATCTCCTTCAGGGGCGTGACGGGAGCGATTCTTCACTCGGCCGGGTGGGCGAGCTCGGTCAGGACGGCCACGATGAGGTTGCGGGCCAGCGTCACCTTGTAGGCGTTGTCGCGCAGCGGCCGCGCGGCGGACAGCTCCGCATCGGCGGCGACACCGAAGCGGTCGGCTGTGGCGGGGGCGCCCCGCAGAGCGGACTCGGCGGCGTGAGCGCGCAACGGCCGTGAGGCGAGCCCGCCGAGAGCGATCCGGGCACCTTGCACGACACCCTCGTTGACGTCCAGCGCGGCTGCGACGGACACGTTCGCGAAGGCGTAGGACGCGCGCTCGCGGACCTTCCGGTAGCGCGATCGCGGGCTTGCAGCGGCGCCCGGCAGGGTGACCGCGGTGATCAGGGCACCCGAGGGGAGCATGGTTTCCCGTTGCGGGGTCTCGCCGACCGGCGGATAGAACTCGGACAGCGGGATCTCGTGGGTCCCGTCCAGAGTCTCGTAGTGCACGACCGCGTCGAACGCGATCAGGGCCACGGTCATGTCCGAGGGATGGGTAGCCACACAGTGGTCGGACCAGCCGAGAATCGCGTGGTTGTGGTGCTCTCCGGCGATCGCGGAACAGCCGCTGCCGGGGCTGCGCTTGTTGCACGGCTGGGAGCGGTCTGCGAAGTAGCCACACCGGGTCCGCTGCAGCAGGTTGCCGCCCACCGTGGCCATGTTGCGCAGCTGCCCCGACGCGCCCGCCAGCACGGCCTGGCTGAGCGCCGGGTACCGGCGGCGCACCTCGGGGTGGGCGGCCGCGTCGCTGTTGGTCGTCGTCGCGCCGATGACGAGTCCTCCGTCGGGTGCGTCGCGGACTCCGTCCAGCGGCAGGCCGCGCACATCCACCAGCCGGGTGGGCGTCTCGATGCCATCCTTCATCAGATCGACGAGATTGGTTCCACCGCCGAGAAACCGGGCGCCGTCGTCGGCGGCCAGGGCGAGCGCTTCACGGACCTGCCCGGGCCGCTGGTAGCTGAACTCCTTCACCCTGTCACCTCCGCGCGGGACGCCGTCTCCAGCACGGCGCGCACGATCGACGGGTAGGCGCCGCAGCGGCACAGGTTGCCGCTCAGGCGCTCGCGCACCTCCTCGGCGTCCAACTCTGGCGCCGGTCCCTCGGCTGAGACGTCGGTGGTGACTGCGCTGGGCCAGCCCGCCGCGTGTTCGGCCAGCATCCCGACCGCGGAGCACAGCTGCCCGGGTGTGCAGTACCCGCACTGGAAACCGTCGAGCTGCACGAACGCCTGCTGCAGCGGGTGCAGTTCACCATCGGGTGCGAGGCCCTCGATCGTCGTGACGTCCGAGCCGTCGGCGGCGACCGCCAGCGTCAAGCAGGACACCACGCGCCGGCCGTCCAGCAGCACTGTGCAGGCGCCGCACTGACCCCGATCGCAGCCCTTTTTCGGCCCTGTGCGGCCCGTGTCCTCACGGAGCGCGTCGAGCAGTGTCCTGCGATTGTCGACGTTCAAACGGTGCGACTGACCGTTGACGCAAAGGTGTATCTCGCTGCGGGTGTAGTCCGTCATGCCGCTCCTCCTTCCTCAATTCGGAGAACCCCCGAAAAGCTACAGCTTCAGGGATTTCTGACATTCAACCAGCCCACCTGGGGAGTTGCTTTGCCTGAAAGTGGCGAAGCCTTGCACAATCCTCTCCGCGACCTCTTATGGCCCGGAAAGCACTGCTGGACCTCTCCTCGCCCGCGGTGTATCAATCGGTGCATGCTGCTGGACGAACTCCGGACCCTGTTGGTGCGTCACGCTCGAGGTGACGCAACGACCGCCATCGAGCATGTGCTGATCGGCCGCGAGGAGTCGCAAGCACCCCATGCGTCCATGACGGGGACGGTCATGGCCCTGATCGCCCAAGGCGCCAAACGTCTCGCCCTGGGCGACAGGGTGTTCGAGTACGGCCCCGGGCAGTACCTGGTCGCGTCCGTCGACCTACCCGTCACTGGTCATTTCGTCGGGGCCACCCCGGAGCAGCCGGCGCTGGGGCTCGGCCTGCTCCTGCAATCCTCGGACGTCGCCGAGATGATGCTGCAGGCCGCTCACGGCTGTTTTCGGCCGAACGGCACCGCACCCTCCGCTATCGCCGTCAGTGACGCGTCCGAGGAGCTCCTCGATGCCGCCGTGCGATTGCTGCGCCTGCTCGACCAGCCGCGCGACAGGGACATGCTCGCCCCCCTCGTCAAAAGGGAGATCCTGTGGCGACTGATCACCGGCGAGCAGGGCTCGACGGTTCGCCAGATCGGTCTCGCCGACAGCAAACTGTCCCATATCGCCAGGGCGGTGCACTGGATCAGGGAAAACTACCGACATCCGTTCCGGGTGGACGACGTGGCGGAGCTGATCGGGATGAGCACTTCCGCCTTCTACCGGAATTTCCAGGCCGTCACCGGAATGAGCCCCATCCAGTTCCAGAAGAAGATCAGACTCCATGAGGCCCGGCTTCTCCTGGCAACACATCCAAAAGACATCGCACACATCGGATACCGTGTTGGATACGACAGCCCGTCCCAGTTCAGCCGAGAATACCGACGCCTCTTCGGCGCGCCACCCAGTCAGGACGCGGTTCGATTTGCGGCACGCACGGCCGGCGAAAGGGATTGACCGGCCGGACCGCGCGGTCTGCGGGCGGAATACACCAAGGCGGGAGGCAGGTTGCGATACACCGTCCTGCTGGCGACCACTTCTTCGAACGCCTGCCGCAACTGCGCGAGCCGGTGACGGCTCGGAGGCGCCCAGTGGGCGAAGGTGTAGGTGAATTGCGTGTACACGCCGCTCTCGGACAGAAGCGAGGCGATCTTCGGTACGAGGGTGCCGCCGTGCGGGCCGGTGAACGCCGACCAGGGCAGGCTGCTCACCACCACGTCCGCTGTGCGCACGCCCCGGTCAGCGAGGACGCTGGGGAGGTCCCAGGCGGAGGCGGTGACTATCTCGGCGCGAGGGAATCGCTGAACCAGATGCGTGGCGAGCCGCTCGTTCAGTTCGACCGCGATGTGACGGCCGCGGCCTGCCAGTTTGCGTTGGATCGCCTCGGTGGCCGGCCCGGTGCCCGGACCGAGTTCCACCACCACGGGCTCGCCCCGCTCCGGCACGGCGGCGATGAGCCGCTCGACCAGGCGGGCCGAACTCGGGATCAGGGAGGCCGTCCGGAGCGGGCTGCGCAGGAACTCGCGGGCGAAGAGCGCTGTTTCACTCATGCTGTGACCCTTGCGGTGTGGTGGGATCCAGGGACGGGCAGGCATTTTCCTGCTCCGTAGGAGAACCGGTGATCCCATTGAACCGCTGTGACCTGCGGAAACCGTAGACTGATTCTCGCTCGCCCTTGCACGATCCTCCTGCGTGGCGCGGCCTGCTCAAGGAAGGACACCTGCCGGGGTGCGCACGGCCTGACGCAGGCGGGCGGCGTCCCGGCTGGGCGGCGCGCCGAACTGGCGGCGATACTCCCGGCTGAACTGTGACGGGTTGTCATAGCCGACGCGGTGGCCGACCCCGGTGACGTCGCCCGGGTGCGTGGCGAGCAGCAGCCGGGCCTCCTGGAGCCGGATCTGCTTCTGGAACTGGATGGGGCTCATCGCGGTCACCGCCTGGAAGTTGCGGTAGAAGGCGGAGACGCTCATGCCGGACATGCGTGCCACCTCGTCGACCCGGAAGGGCTCGACGTAGTGCTCGCGGATCCAGCGCACTGCCCGGGAGACGTGGCTGAGGTTGCTGTCGGCCAGGCCGAGCTGACGAACCGTCATACCTTGCTCGCCGGTGATCACGCGCCACAGGATCTCGCGTTTGACCAGCGGGGCCAATACGGCGCGGTCGCGGGGCTCGTCGAGCAGGCGCAGCAGCCGCACCACCGCGTCGAGCAGCGCGGCCGGAGCGTCGCTGACGGCGATCCCCGACGGAACGCCTCCGCCGGCGCGGGGGATGTCTCCGGGACCGGTCTGCAACAGCAGTTCGGCAACGGCGGACGGTTCCAGCGTGAGACCGAAACCGAGGGCCGGCTGCTCGGGGTCGGCCCGGGCGAACTGCCCCGTGACAGGCAGGTCGACGGATGCAACCAGGTACTGCCCGGGGCCGTACTCGTAGACCCGGTCGCCCAGCGCGAGGCGCTTGGCCCCCTGGGCGATGACCGCGAGCACCATGCCGGACATGGAGGGCGCCGGCGGATCCGGCCGGTCGACCTTCGAGATGAGGACGCCGTCGATGGCGGTGGTCCAGTCAGGCCGGGCATGCCGGGCCAGCAGGGCGCGGAGCTCTTCGAGGTACATGTATCCATTGCAGCACCACTCCGCGCTACAACTCTCGCGTACGCGAGGATCGTGCAAGTACGAGCGAGCATCGTTCTAACGTTTCCGCAGGTCATGCCGGTTGAATGGAATCACCTCACTCCATCACCGAAAAGAGGGCATCCATGATCGCCAACTACGGCTTCAACGCCACCCTGACCGCCAAGCCCGGAATGGGCGACCGACTGGTCGACCTGCTACTGACCGGCCTGAACGAGGGCAGCCCCGGCGCGGGCGAACACTGCGTCGTCTACCTCGTCTCCCGTTCCGCGTCCGACCCCGACATCGTCCACGTCACCGAGGGCTGGACCAGCGAGGAGGACCACCACCGGATCTTCGCCGGTGAGGCCGCCCAGGCCATCGTCGCGCAGATCGACGGACTGCTGGCCAAGGAGTCCGAGTACACCGACTACGTCCCGGTCCGCGGCAAGGCCGCCTTCTGACTCACCGATCGCCCCATACCCCGGCCCCTGCCGTCTCGGCGCCTGCCGAGCCGGCCCTCTCCTCGCCCGACCGTCCGCCACCACCCCACGAAAGGCCGCGACCATGACCACGGCACGACCCACCTTGGACCCCGAACTGCGTGAGCTGCTCGCCGACATGCCCCTCATGTCCCAGCTCAGCCCGGAAGTACTCGCGCAACTGCGCCAGCTCCCCTCGACGCCCGTCGAGCCCCTCCTCGCCCACCGGCAGGTCGACCGGCGCGAAGTCACCGTGCCCGCCAAGGACGGTGCCCCGATCCCCCTGTCGGTCTTCAGCCCCGCGAACACCGATCGCACCACCGCCGCACCCTGCGTCTACTGGATGCACGGCGGCGGGATGGTCATGGGTGACCGCTTCTCGCAGATCGACATCCCCCTGGAGTGGCTCGACGAGTTCGGCGCGGTCGTGGTCTCCGTCGACTACCGGCTCGCACCCGAGGCCACCGGCACCACCCTGGTCGACGACTGCTACCAGGGACTGCTCTGGGTCGCCGAACACTCCGCCGAACTGGGCATCGACCCCGCCCGGATCGTCGTCGCGGGCGCCAGCGCGGGAGGCGGCCTCGCGGCCGGTGTCACCCTGCTGGCCCGCGACCTCTGCACCCCGGCGATCGCCGCACAGATGCTGATCTGCCCCATGCTCGACCACCGCAACACCACCACCTCCAGCCACCAGTACTCCGGCGGGGCCGGCGTCTGGACCCGCGAGATGAACGAGTTCGGATGGCGCTGTGTCCTCGGCGACCTCACCGACCACGAGGTACCCGAGTACGTCTCGCCCGCGCTGGCCGACGACCTCTCCGGCCTGCCGACCACCTACATCGACACCGGCTCCGCCGAAGTCTTCCGCGACGAGGACACCGACTACGCCACCCGCATCTGGGCGGCCGGCGGCCAGGCCGAACTCCACGTCTGGGCGGGCGGCTTCCACGGGTTCGACGCGCTGTACCCGCAGGCGCGCATCTCGGCCGCAGCCCGCCAGACCCGCACCGCCTGGGTCGCCCGGCTCCTGCTGCCGGACTCCGCCGCATAGCGCCACCGGCGCACTCACACAACACACGCACGACCGCACACCAGGAGGAACACCATGAAGGTCGCCATCGTCACGGGCGCCAGCTCCGGCATCGGACGAAGCGCCGCGATCGAGATCGCCAAAAGCGGAAACGGAGTCATCCTCACATACGGCACCAACCCACAAGGAGGGCTGGAGACGGCCGCCACCATCGAGAAGGAGGGCGGCACGGCCGTCGCACTCCCGCTGGACGTCAGCGAAGCGGGCACCTTCGCGCCCTTCCGCGACACGGTGGCTCACGTGCTGCGCGACACCTGGCAGCGCGGCACCTTCGACTACCTGGTCAACAACGCCGGTTTCGCGCAGACGTCGTTGATCGAGGACACGACCGAGGAGACGTTCGACAGGCTCATGCGGGTACTGCTCAAGGGCCCGTACTTCCTGACGCAGAAGTTGCTGCCCCTGATGGCGGACGGCGGGGCCATCGTCAATACGAGCAGCAACTCGGCGACGGCGGCGACCGGCCTGGAGCCTGGCTACTCTGCCTACGCCTCGATGAAGGGCGGACTGGACGTGCTGACCCGGTACATGGCCAAGGAATTCAGCACGCGTGGCATCCGCGTCAACGCCGTCTCGCCGGGGTCGACCCGCACTCGGATCGCCGACGACGCCTTCACCCGGTTCCCCGAGGTCGTCCCGGCCCTCGCTGCGAAGACCGCGCTCGGCCGGGTCGGCGAACCCGACGACATCGGCGCGATGATCGCCACACTGGTCTCCGACGAGAGCCGCTGGGTCACCGCTCAGAGCATCGAGGTGTCGGGCGGCTACAACCTCTAGACGAATCATTCCGAATGCTGACGGTGTGTCCGGGAACGCAGACAGGGCGTCCAAGATCGTTGTGTGACGAACAACCTGGACGCCCTGCTGACCGCACTGTACGTGAAGATCGACGACGAGATCGGAGGTACCCGATGGCTTGGCCGACCGCCGCAGCTGACGGATTCCGAGCTGGTCACCCTTGCCGTGGCGCAGGCTCTGCCGGGCTTCACCTCGGAGTCGCGCTGGCTGCGGTTCGTGGACTCCCGGCTGGGAGCGATGTTCCCGTACGTGCCCTAGCAGCCAGGCTGGAACAAGCGGCTGCGGGCAGCGTTGCCGCTGGTCAAGAAGGCAATACGGCTACTGGCCGTCGATACGGACTTCTGGTTCGACAACCACTGGATCATCGACTCCACGCCGGTGGAGTGCGGCCGCTCGCGTCCGACGGTGAAGCGGTCGGACATGGCCGGCTGGGCCGGATACGGGTACTGCGCCTCGCACTCCCGATTCTTCTGGGGCCTGCGCCTGTTCCTGGTGTGCACCCCGACCGGGATGCCCATCCTGTGGGCACTGGCGAACCCGAAGCTGGACGAGCGGGAGGTGCTGTCGGCGACGCTGGACCGCGAACCGCACCTGGGGCTTCCACTTTGCTCCGGCCACGCCAAAGGGCCCCGCTCACGCGGCCCTGGCTCAGCAACAGGCTGGGGATGGCACGCGACCGTCCGAGCCGAGCGGCACGGTGCAGTTGCCGTGCGAGCATGAGTGGCCATTGATCAACATGCAGACGGTTGCCGAGGAGCCAGCGTGCGACACAATGTCGGATTAGCAGTACCTCTGGCGGCTCTGACGCTGCTGACCGGGTGCGGGGTTTTCGCGGGAGACACCCATCTCTGCACCCTGATAGACGCGCCCGCCGGGATCCGGGTCGAGGTTCACCCGGAACTGGCGAACAGGGTGGCCGACGCAGCCCTCACCGTGTGCTGGGACGGCACCTGCCACAAGCGCACGCTGCAGCTGCGTAGGACCTCGCCGGACGAACCGGCAACCCCAGGGAACCCCGTGATGACCACTGAATCCGCTACCGCCGCAGAAAGCCCGGCAGCCAGGACCCCCCAAACCCCCGAGCCCTCCATCCGGCCTAGCTTCGCGATCATAAGTGACCTGCCAGGAAAGCCGATACACGTCACGCTGGTACTCAAGAACCAGCGCGGCGCCACCGTGCTCAACCGACAGATCAGCACCACCCCGCAGCCCACCTATCCCAACGGCCGCAACTGCTCGCCGGCCGGCCACCAGGCACGCCTGATGGTCACGGAAGAGGGCTCGCTGATCCCACGCTGACCGTACGCTCCACCACGGATCTGCGCCGGCGAGGTGCTGTGTGCGGATAGAAAACAAGAACGTAAATGGAGGTGGCTGTTGAGTATCGAATCCCTAGTGTCATGCGCCACAAATGCCGACTCTAAGTATGTAGAGTGTTTACATGTCGCCTTCTGGTCCGCGTGCTGTGGAGATTGTTCTGTCCGGTGAGGAGCGCGCCGAGTTGTCTCGGTGGGCTGCCGGGGCGGTGTCGTCCAAGCTGGCGGAGCGGGCGCGGATCATTCTGGTCTGCGCGGAGGGTGCGTCAAATGCGGCCGTGGCGGCGGAGTTCGAGGTGACGTCGGCGACGGTGGCGAAGTGGCGTGGCCGGTTCGCGGTCCGGCGGCTGGCCGGTCTTACGGACGAGCCGCGGGCCGGGCGGCCCAAGGCCGGACTCGTGCTCACCTCGGCCGAGCGGGCGGAGTTGACCCGGTGGGCCCGGCGGGCGAAGACGGCCCAGTTCCTCGCGCTGCGGGCGAAGATCGTGCTGCGCTGCGCGGAGGGCGGGACGAACAAGCAGGTGGCGGCCGAACTCGGTATCGCCCAGGCGACAGTGAACCGCTGGCGTGCCCGGTTCGTCGAGGACCGGCTCGACGGGCTGGCTGATGAGCCGCGTCCGGGCCGGCCGCCGTCGGTCCTGCTCGACCGGGTCGAGGACATCGTGGTGGCGACCCTGGAATCCACACCGAAGAACGACACCCACTGGTCGCGTGCGTCGATGGCCGAGCACAGCGGTCTGTCGAAGTCCACCATCGGGCGGATCTGGAAGAAGTTCGACCTCAAGCCGCATCTGCAGGACTCCTTCAAGCTGTCCACCGACCCGCAGTTCGTGGAGAAGGTCGTCGATGTCGTCGGGCTGTACCACAACCCGCCCGAGCGGGCCGTGGTGCTCTGCGTGGATGAAAAGTCGCAGGTGCAGGCACTGGACCGGTCCCAGCCCGTCCTGCCGATGATGCCGGGCATGCCCGAGCGCCGCACCCACGACTACCTGCGGCATGGCATTACCAGCCTGTTCGCCGCGTTCAACATCACCGACGGAACCGTCATCAGCGCCCTGCACCGGCGCCACCGAGCCACCGAGTTCAAGAAGTTCCTGATCACGATAGACAAAGCCGTGCCCGCGGAGCTCGACGTGCACCTGGTCTGTGACAACTACGCCACCCACAAGACCGACGAGATCCGCAAGTGGCTGGCCCGGCACCCCCGCTTCCACGTCCACTTCACCCCGACCGGCTCCTCATGGATGAACCAGGTAGAGCGCTGGTTCGGCCTGCTGACAGACAAACTCATCCGCCGCAGCGTCCACACCTCCATCCAGGCACTGGAGCACGACATCCGCGCCTGGATCCAGACCTGGAACGAAAACCCGCGCCCCTTCACCTGGACCAAAAGCGCCGACGAAATCCTCAACTCACTCGCCGACTACCTCGAAAAGATCAACCCGACGGCCAAGAAATCACGACACTAATTTAGAGTCGACATTTGTGGCGCGGGACACTAGAAGCCGCGCTACCGGGGCTGATGGCGCAGCGTCTCGAGGTTCCACGGCGCATCAACTGGCAGATGGTCTTCGACGGGTTGGGGACTGGGCTGCCAGACGACTACATCGCTTTAGTGGAGTCGTACCCTCGGCTGAAGATCGGGAAGTTCCTCTTTGTGACGTCGCCGGCCCCAGGAGGCGAATCGGGATTCGTCGAGGGGGCGAGAGAGGATCTCGCCGGTGCCGAGGGTATGGCGCAGAAGGGAATGCTCGGTGGCTACCCTGTGTTCCCGGAATCGGGAGGGTTGCTGATGTGGGGCAGCTCGGTAGACGGGGACGAGTTCCACTGGCGTACAGAAGGGCAGCCCAACGAATGGACAGTCGTTGTGGCTGGGCGGAATGACGACTGGTTCCACTACGAGGGCAGCCTCTCGAGCTATCTCGCCTGGCTGTGCTCTGGGACGGCCGTACCGCATGGGCTCCCTCCGAACTTTCCGGGGCCTGAACCCGTAGTCTCCGTCGGCTAAAGGGGCTCAAAATACTGAGGGTGCCTTGAGCGCAAGGGTCGACCCGTAGTGGGTGATGGCGTCGGGGCCTGCTTCCTTCAGGGGGCGGGCCCCGACGGCGTCAGGCTGGTCCGCTCCACTTCCGATGACGCGGACAACGAGAAGAAGAACCGGTACCGATGGCAAGACCACGGACTACGACTACCTCGGAATGTCGAGTGAGGTACTGGACGAGAAGGTCGGCAGTGAGCTGACCAAGTCCTACCAGTACAGCGCATGGGGTGAGCGCCTGTCGCAGATCAAGCACAACAGCGACGGGACGACGGAGGACGGCGTGGAGTGCAGCGGCAAGGTCACGGGCTCGTTCTTCGCTCCGCACGCCGTGCAGCATGAAGTAGATCGGTCCCGTGTAGGCGTCCAGGTCGACCTCGTGGCTTTGGATCAGGCGGGCGATCACAGCCCGGATTGCATCGCTGACGGCGTCGGCGACAGCGTGGCCGGAGCCCGCGGTGAGCGTGTCCGCCTTCACGGTCCACCGTTGGCGGGCTTCGGATTCGGTGGCGACGAATACGGCGCTGTGCGCCATGGCGTTCCGGTAGACGTCGTGGAAGGCGTCGGTGCCGGGGGCGGACGAGGACGGCGTCGTCCGCTTCCTGCTCGCGGCCGGGGCCATCGGCCTGCTGTTCAAGGAGAACGCCTCGATCTCCGGGGTCGAGGTGGGCTGTCAGGGCGAGATCGGGTCGGCCTGCTCGATGGCCGCGGGCGGCCTGGCCGAGGTCCTGGGCGGCTCGCCTGAACAGGTGGAGAACGCCGCCAAGATCGGCATGGAGCACAACCTGGGACTGACCTGCGACCCGGTCGGCGGCCTGGTGCAGATCCCGTGCATCGAACGCAACGGCATGGCGGCGGTCAAGGAGCTGACCACGGCCGCATGACGCTGCGCGGCGACGACCGGCACCACGTCTCCCTCGACAAGGTCATCACGGAGTCGGCGTATCCGCCGTCGGCCCACACCAGACTGATCGTGCGGAACCCCTTCGCGAGGCGGGCAAGGACGGTGCGGCCTCCGGCTCCCGGACCTGGCGGCGGAGCTCGTCGTGAATGCGGCGTCGCGTCGGCATCGGCCGACGCGGCGCCAGCGGCCGCCGCCACCGACGGCAACGAGCCCGACGGCCGAGCGACCACCCCGGGCCGTCCCGCCCCGATTGGCGCCCCAGCGCCTCGATGACCGGCCGGGCCGATGCCTGGTCCTGCCCCGGTACAGCAGTGAAGACAGAGGATGCTGATGTCTTGTCATGCGCGCTGCCGGGGATCAGACTGGGCCGACAGACCGTGATCGCTGCAATCGTTCTTGTCGGAGGGGACCGGGGGGGATCCCTCCCATCGACCGGAAAGCGAGAGCACATGCGTCGACGCACGATCCTGGCCGGGATGGCAGGCCTCGGGGTGGGGACGGTTCTCCAGCCGTCGGCCTACGCGGAACCGCAGTCGCGGCCCAACGGGCCGTGGATCCAGCCGGAACAAACAGTCCAGAAGGCCGCGTTGACGGCGAACTCCGAACTCGGCCCCAAACTCCAGAGCATCGCGGCCCGTTCGAAGGGCAGGATGGCCGTGGAGGTGGCCGGTCACTCGGCCGGCGGTTGGCCCATCCATCTCATACGGTTCGGCGAGCCCGCCGCCGGCAAGCTCCCCGTACTGATCCAGACCCAGATCCACGGCGGTGAACCTCTCGGCACCGAGGTCGCGCTGCATCTGATGCAGACGCTCGCCACCAGCTCGCATCCGACCGTCAAGGCGGTCCTCGACCGGCTCGCGGTCTGGTTCATCCCGCGGCTCAACATGGACGGTGCCGACTTCCGGGACGCCGACGGCTTCCTCGTACAGCGGCGGCAGAACACCCAGCGCTGGACACCGCAGGAATGGGGACTCGCGGCGGGCACACCGGCGCCGTGGTATCTGCCGCGTACGCTGCTGGAGCCCGGCCGGGTCTCCGGCTACGACATCAACCGCGACTTCCACCCGGATCTGACGTTCCGGCTGAAGCCTGGCGGCGAAGGCCTGTTGCCCGGACGCTCCGAGCTGCCGGGCTTCTTCGTAACGCCCGAGGCGCGCACCTCCGCAGCGGTCTTCCAGCGGATGCGGCCGAAGGTCTTCATCGACCACCACCACCGCGGCAGCAACACGCAGTCCGACACGGACAACCAGCTCACCACGCTCCAACTGGTCGGCATCGTCACCAAGGGCACTGCCGGATATCCGCTCGACCCGGCCGCCCGCGACCTGGGCTATCGGGTCAATGTGCTCGTCTGGGACACCCTGCGCGCCCTGGGCCAGTCGGGCTTCGGAGGCATCACCCGCTACCCCGACGTCGAACTGCCGGGCACCGCGCTCGGATCCTACGCACTCAACGGCGCCGGAATCATGCTCTACGAGACGCGCTCGGTGGCCCAGAAGTCCATGGGCATGCTGATCCGCCAGTCGCTCATCGGGATGGGCACCACGCTCGAGAGCCTCGCCACCGGTGACATCCAGAACGTCGACCCGGCCCGCTACTACGACATTCCGCCGGCCGGCCCGTCCATCGGCAATCCGCGCGACGACCTGTGAGGGAGGCACCCATGATCGGACGACGCACACTGCTCGGGGCCGCCGGCGCGCTGGCTGCCGGACTGGCCGGCGTCTCGACCGCCTCGGCGGACCCGGCGCATCTGCCGGGCGGGCCCTGCATCCAGCCGGACCAGAACGTCAGCCTGGCCAGCGTCGCGGGATACGACGACGTGGTCCGGCAGCTCGACCGTATCGCCCGGACCTCGCACGGACTCGTCAATGTCGGAACGGCCGGTCTGTCGGGCGAGGGACGCAAGCTGCTGTACGCCACCGTCGGCACTGGGCCGACCGTCTTCTGGCTGCAGGCCCGTATCCACGGCAACGAACTGCACAGCACCGAGGCCGTCCTCCAGATCCTCGGGCACCTGGCGAGCGGCGACCCGGCCGCCCGCCTCATCCGCGAGAAACTCACCGTCGTCGTCCTCCCCATGTACAACCCGGACGGCGCTGAGGCCAACATCCGCCAGAGCACCACCCCGACCCGTACCGACCTCAACCGTGACTGGGAGAACTTCGTCCAGCCGGAGTCGGTCGCCTACTGGAAGCTGTGGCGCCGGACCGCCCCGCAATTGAGCCTCGACCTGCACCACATGGGACAGGCCCCGGTGGTCGCGGGAACGAACGACCTCAACCAGTTCCAGATCGGAGCCCGTTCCATCGCCCCGTCCCGGATGACAGCCGAACAGTGGCTCACCAACCGGCAGATGGCCATGGCCAGCGTCGACGCGCTGGACCACTACGGCCTGGCCAATGTCGCCCACTACCCGCTCATCGACATCACCAACGCCGTCTTCAGCCGCATGCTCATGGGTGGCACGGCCCCCGCCGGCGAACAGCCTGTGCTGCACACGCCGACCAAGGGCGCGATCTTCTACGAGGTCCGCTCGGTCGGCCAGAAGAGCAACGGCCAGCTGGAACGGCTCTTCACCATCCCCACGATGGCGGTTCTCACGGCAGCCGCCGACGGCTCCCTCGGCTCGTACGACGTCTCAGGCTACGGAAGCCTTCCGTTCGCCGTGCAGGAGCAGTGCGGCGGCAGCTGACGACTGCCGGACGCGGGTGGGCCTCGCCCCACGGCGCGGGGCCCACATCCGGCAACGTTCGCCCTGTCGTGCTCGACTTACCCACCCCGCCACGACCCCGAAAGTAGCGAGCGGGGACACGTAGGCTGCAGACGGTGACCTACGACATCATGTTCTTGCGGGTTCTTCCGGGCCGCGCCTTCGACGAGACCCTGGAGGAGATCAACTCCGCCTACGATCCGGATGCCGAGCTCAAGCCCATGAACTTGACTGGTGAGCAACGTGCCGATTGGGACAGGCTCATGCAGCGGATATTGCGGGAGGTCGGTCCAGTCACCACCGAGGAGTTCCCCTACAGCCTGACTCTGTGGCGTGACGGGCCTGCTGGTCATCTGCAGCTGGACTACGACGGGGACTCGGCCAATATCGAGATTCCTTACCGCTACCCGGGAAGCGAAGCGTTGCCGATCATGGCGGAGGCGTACCGCATCGGACGGATGGTTGAGGAGGAGTGCGGCCTCGAAGGCTACGACTACGAAGTCGAGCAGCCTGTCCGAACCGGCGATATCGACGTAGCGGCAGCCAGGCTCGGTGGCATTGCCCGCTGGGCGCAGGAGACTCTCACCTGACCGGTGAGAGACCCTAGCCATGGCGGCACGAAAGGGCCAACGTTGCCTGATGCGGCACTAGCTAGGGCTTGTGGTCCGGCATTGACTCGGGCAGTCCTGTGTACCAGCCCTGGACGGCCAGCCAGAATCCGGCCAGCACTATGGCAACAAGCACGACGCGGCCTGCGTAACTGGCAACGGACGACCTGATCATCCATCGCCGAGGCAGCAACCACGCTGACAACGCGGCTAGCACTCCGACGAGAACGGTCAGCGGAAGCTCCGCGTACAGCACACTCCAGTCCGGTCCTGCCTCGAATCCGGCACGCGCCCGGAGTTCGGCATCCGCGGCCCATCCCAGCAGCCCGACGAATCCACCGGCCAGGGCCACCCCGGTACCACTCAGTGCTTCAACGCGTTCCCTCATGATCATTAAAGACGCTGGCTACTCCGTGAGAGTTCCCGGAGCTGTCCAACCACACCTTCAAGTGCCCGAACGGGCACGGCTGGACAAACAGCACCGACGGAGGCTGACACGCCGCCGCATCTCATCCCCACTGGCCTTCGCCGCGGACCCGCAGCCGCATCGGCTGCTGACGGTTCCCCGTGCGGAGCGCGGGCGGTACGCGCTCGCGGTCGAGGCGGCATAGACGCTTCGGACGTAGTTGGGGCGCCTCGCCATTGCGGCGGGGCGCCCTTGCTCACGCTCAGGCGTCCAGGACGGCGGCAGTACGGCGGCCAACAAGTAGGCCGAATCACCCCTGCGCCGTCCCACGGCCGCGGTCACCGAGATGTGTCTTGACCTGCACGGGACAGGACAGGACCATACGTACTGCCTGCTTGATCCCTTCAGGACGGCATCCAACGATGGCCGTGGGGGGCATCACATGCACTGGTACATAGACGTGCTCAAGAAGTACGCGGTGTTCAGCGGGCGCGCGCGTCGGACCGAATACTGGGTGTTCAATCTGTTCAACCTGGCGATCAGCATCGTGCTGTTCGTGGCCGGACGCGCAATCGACTTCACTCCGCTTCAAGTGCTCTACGCGCTAGCGATGCTCCTCCCCTCGCTCGCCGTGGGCGTCCGCCGCCTGCATGATGACGGGCGCTCCGGCTTGTGGCTCCTGATTGGACTGATCCCGCTGGTCGGCGACATCGTCCTGCTCTACTTCTTCTCCAGCGACAGCCAACCCGGAGACAACAAGTACGGGTCGGTTCCGAAGTACATCGGCGCGCACATCTGACCTTCCGGCGGCACTGAGAGACGCTTGAACTGTCCGCCGCACCTTGAGCCCTCCCAGAAGGCGGGCAACGAGTTCGTCTGGCGTCCCAGCGGGCGGGCTCCGGCTTGCTTCCGTGCCCGCCCCGGTCGGCGTCGAGCGCGACGGCACCAACACCGACCCGTCCCGGTAGTTCCCCGCATTGCAGACCTCACTCATCGGCCGGTGGTTGTTCCCGTCGGGCCCCAGTCGATGGGGGCGCCCGATCTGATCCTGCGGACGATGATCTCGGTGAGCGTCACGGTCCCGGGGCGGTTCGGCCGGGGACGTCATGGCCGACTCTCGGAGTCCGACAACAAAGGGAAGCGACACCTGCTCAGACTGGAAAAATCGGCCGCGCCTGGAGTGAACCTGGCGAGGTGCAGCGTGAGGGAAGCTTTGATCAGGTCTGTGATCTGGTTGGTGCTGCATTGCGCGGGAGGCGCCAAGACGCACGGTCGTGGGAAGTGCCATCCTCAGCGTGTCTTCAGGCCACGGTCTTCGAGTTCGTCCGCGCACTCCTCTGGTACCCAGACAGCCTTCGCGGTGGCTCTGCCCTTCAAGGGCTCTTCCTGCCGCTCGCGCTCTGCCTCGGCGCGGGCTTGTTCGATGTCGTCGGCACGGGCCTTGCAGTCGACGACGTACGTGTCCGTCGGTACCGGCTCCTCGGGCGGAGATTCCGGCTTGTCCGTGTACGTCCCGGCGTTGAGGGCGGAGGTGGCGGCGATGCCGGCCAGACACAGCCCCGCCCAGACGGCGATAATCCGCCGGCGGGCGCTCAAGAGCCGACCATTCCAACGGCGAGGCCGACGACAGTGAGCACAGCGAAGGTGAGCATCGCAGTACGCGAGACCCTCATCGAAGCTCCTTCCTCAAAATGATCGGTACAGCGAGCTTTTGCTTCTGCCAACCTGCCCACTATTTATTGGTCCTGGTCACGCTCAACAGCAGAGCTCCTGATAGACGGGGTCACGGCCACGATCCCCCATGCTCACCAGGAGCTTCGCCTGCTTGTCTACCCGTCGGCGATCGGTCTGTCCAACACGCACCTGCGCGGTT
>NZ_JAPEQG010000002.1 GCF_026339735.1 Streptomyces sp. NBC_01669 | reverse complement strand
TGGTGTTCACTCGCAGGTCGGCCCGTTACTCGTACCGGTACTTCAGCGAGTCCGCCTCCGCTTGCTCGATGTCGGCGATTGTCAGCTCCGGCATCCGTAGTTGGGCCAGCGTCACCTCGGCCGAGGCCGGCTGGGCGTCCGCCGGCAGCCACTGCTCCGGCTTCCAGGCCCCGCTGCGCAGCAGCGACTTGGGGCAGTGCGGGTAGACCTCCTCGATCCCCAGTACCAGCGCACTGGCCGGCGGCTTGCCCACGGCGGTCAGCTGCGACAGCAGGTCTGGGCGGGTGGAAACGCAGGCCCGGCCGTTCACCCTGAGCGTCGTGGTGCGCCCCGGGATGACGAACAGCAGCCCGGCCCGTCCGGTGGCGATGACGTTCTGCAGGGTGTCCAGCCGCTTGTTGCCGGTCGCGTCCGGTATCGCCACCGTCCGTGCGTCCAGGACGGCGACGAACCCGGCGGGGCCGCCGCGCGGGGAGACGTCACAGTTGCCCTCGGCGTCCGCGCTGGCGACCAGGACCAGCGATGAGCAGCCGATCAACCGCCGGGTCTCCTCGGTGAGTTCGGTCATCTGCTTCCGCACGGCCGCGTCGCTGGGGAGTTCGTAGACCCGGCGCAACGCTTCCTGGTCGGGGACGGCGTCGAGGCGGAGCGAGTCGAAGGCACTGTCGGCAAGGGGTGTCGTCATGCCTCCGACCCTAACGAGCCGAGCTGCGATTGATCTTGGTCGAGGGCGGCTCCGACGCCGTGATCACACCAGCACATCAAGATCATCGCACCGCCGGCCGGCGAGATGGCTCAGATGCGAGAGCGCAGCCACCGTTTGTTCTGCCTTTCCAGAACGAGTAGTGCCACCCGCAGCCGCCGTAGTCGTGGGGCCATCGTTTGCACGGGCGGCTGACCAGGTCGTACCTCTTCGGGACGGCGTCGCGTACCAGACCGGCCCTGTCGGCCAGGTACGACAATCGCCCCTGACCGGCCTTTCAAAGGCGCCATCGTCGGCGGTCGGCTGTGGGGCAGCGCCCCCTCTGACTGCTAGCCCCGCGGACGCCCCCTCAACGCCGCAGCCTGACCGACCGACCGCGAACCGCAGCCCCGGAGTGCCGAAAGGGACAAGTTCACGAGAAGGACAGCGACAGAAGGACGACTCAGGAGGCGGACGGCTCGATCTCCCCCGCAAAGACGATGACCTGGTCGATGAGGCTCCGCCGCAGATGGACGACGTCCGTTCCCGCCAGGCGGGGGCCTCCATCCGGCGTGGTGAAGACCCACTGGTACCGGGCCCACTCGTCAGGCATGTCCACCGCTGAGCAGCGCACCATCGTGCCGGTCCCCGCCGGGTGGCGCCGGATGTCCAGCACGAACCGCTCGACCGCCGCGATTCCTTCGCTGCGACCCAACGGCCCCCAGAAGACCACGTCTGAGGTCAGGGCCTGGGAGAGCAGGGCAGTCACATAGTTGTCGTCCGAGGCGTTAAACGCGGAGATGAACGTGTCGATCGCGGAGCGTGCCGTCTCTTCCTGCATGCCCCAGTAATACCAGCCGTTGCGCGTGCGCTCGTCCCGCGAGCCGCCTTCCGATCACGGTGGACCATCCCGGTCACAGCACTAAGCGGCTCCGCCGAAGTCCGCTGCTGATCCGCACCCGCGGTACAAACCTGGCCGCCCCTGGTGAACGGGGTCTGGGGGGCGAACCCCCCAGGAACTTTTTGTTCCCGCACCTCAGCGGAGCTGCTTAGGGCCTGTCTCGAAGTCGGGTGTGAGCTTGTGGCAAGATCGCGGGATGCTGCGACTCACCGATTTCATTATCGACTGCCCGGACACGATGAAGCTGGCGGCTTTCTACTCCGAGGTGACGGGCCGTCCGATCAAGGAAGGCAGCTCCGAGGACTGGGCTGGCATCCAGTTCGGCGAGATCGAGCTGGCATTCATCCGGGTGGACGACTACCGCGCTCCGCAGTGGCCCGACAGCGAGCACCCCAAGCAGTTCCACCTCGACTTCGAAGTGGACGAGATCGAGTCCGAGCAGCGCCGCGTCCTCGACCTCGGCGCGACGCTAAGGCAGGACTTCATCGGCCCCAACGGCTACGGCTGGCAGGTCTACACCGACCCGATCGGCCACCCCTTCTGCCTGTGCCGCAACAAGGGCGTCATCTGGACCGACCAGGGCCCGATCTGGCCCAAGCGCGACTAATAGAACCTGTCCGGTCGATCATGTGCGGAGCCAGATGATGAGGGCTGCGGCGGTGACGGTGCCGAGGTAGACGTAGCCGCGCTTGTCGTATCGCGTGGCCACGGCCCGGGACTGTTTCAGCTTGTTGATGGCCCGCTCGACGGTGTTGCGTTTCTTGTAGCGCTGCTTGTCGAAGCCGGGTGGCCGTCCGCCGCGTGAGCCTTTGCGCTGGCGGGCGCCCTGGCTGTCGGTTTTCTCCGGGATGGTGTGCCGGATGCCCCGGCGGCGCAGGCTGTCCCGGCATGGCCCGTTGCTGTACGCCTTGTCCGCGGCGAGGCTGTCGGGCTTCTTGCGCGGTCTGCCCGGACCGGTGCGCGGAACGCGGATCTTGTCGAGTATGGGGTCCAGTTGGGTGCAGTCGGCCCGTTGGCCGGGTGTGACGACCAGGGACAGCGGCCGGCACTGGCCTTCGGCGCTCAGGTGGAGCTTGGTGGTGAAGCCGCCCCTTGAGCGGCCCAGTCCCTCACCTGCTTCACCACCTCCACCAGGCGGGCGTGAAGGCTCTGCCACGGCGGTTCGTCCTGGTGTTCCCCGCCCGCGTCCCCTTTTGAAGTGCGGGGCGCGGGCGGCGGGCTGGTACGGGCGCCCGCCGCGTGCTGATGAGCGCGCACCACCGTGGAATCCACCCCGATGTCCCAGTCGATCTTACCGGCGGCATCCGCTTCGGCTTGGACCTGCTGGAGCAGCCGCTCCCAGGTTCCGTCGGCCGACCACAGCCGGTGCCGCTCATAGACCGTCTTCCACGGCCCGAACCGTTCCGGCAGGTCACGCCAGTGAATGCTGGTCCGCACCCGGTGCAAGATCCCGTCGATCACCTGCCGATGATCCCGCCACCTACCGCATCGGCCATTGCCCACCGGCAGGAACGGCCGCAGCCGCTCCCACTCCGCATCTGTCAGATCACCCCGCCCCATGGCCGAGACAACGATCCGCCGACGTGACAGTCACATGGGCGGACAAATCCCAGGGCTTACGCTCCCGGGCATGACCAAGTTCTTCGCCACTGTGTGCCTGCCGCCGACCTCGCCTCGGAAGGTTCCCCAGGCCATAGCTGCCATCATGGCGCCCTACAACGCCAACCTCACCGAGGAATGGAATCCGGTCGGCCACTGGGACTGGTGGGCCATCCACTCCAGCGCGGGCAACGCCTACCTCGTGTTGCCTCCGCACGACGGCGACCGCAGGCTCGTCACGGCCTCAACTGTGCCTCGCAGGAAGGCCAAGCTCGATGCCCTCGGGCCGCTGGAATGCTATGGCGGGCCTCGGGGTCTGCTCGACTTCGACGGTATGCGGAAACGAGCGGCGCGCACGCATGACGCCCTGCTCGCCGCTTGGACCGAGCTGACCGCGATACACCCGCCGGCCCGCCCGCTCGCCGACTTCCTCGCTCGCCACGAGGCCGACCCTGAAAGGTACTCCCTGGCAGACGCCAGGAAGGAGCATCTGGCCCAGCCGCTGGTGCAGGACGTGGCCCAGCGGGCCGTCGCAGGAGACCCGCACTTTGACACGTCGTTCCTGCTCAACGACCCGGTCGCGTACTTCGCGCAGGAACACGAGGAAGCACGGCTGTGGTCGGTCCGGTGCGCCGTGCCCGGCTTCGCCCTGGTCACCCTCGATGGCGCGTGGATGGACGCGGACACAGACGGCCACTGGGAACAAGCCAACCGCTATCTCGACGACCTCGACGCCGAGGCCGTCGTCCTCGACCTACTCTGTCACTCCTGAGTCGTCAGACCGGGCAGACCCATAGAGGTCAGCCCGGCGGCTGCGCGGCGGGAGCCCATGATCGCCCGGACAGGCTCTTTAGTACTGCAACGACACTCCGTGACGTTGTGGACGCTGCCTCGTTGATTGCTGCATGCAGGAAGAGATAACTGACGGTTGGTCAGATGTATTCGATGACTTCGTGGCGCGGTTCGCGGGTCGGTTCGGTCGTGTGGAGTCGCGGCGGCGGGTGGTGTCCTACCTGCGGGGACTACTGAGTGAGACGGAACGCAAGAACGGCTGGACCCTGGCGGAGACCGTCGGCGATGACGGCCCCCAGGGCATGCAGCGTGTGCTGAACCACTACGTGTGGGACGCCGAGGCTCTGCGCGACGATGTCCGCGACGCGGTCGTGGAACTCCTCGGGGATCCCGAACAGGGAATTCTCATCCTCGATGAGACAGGATTCCTGAAAAAGGGCGTCCGGTCGGCGGGTGTGGCCCGACAGTACTCGGGGACGGCCGGCCGGATTGAGAATTCTCAGATCGGAGTCTTCCTGGCCTACGGATCCGGGAAGGGGCGTGCCCTGATAGACCGCGAGCTGTATCTTCCGAAGGGCTGGACGTCGGACCGTGAACGCTGCCGGGTGGCCGGTATCGAAGACGATGTCGAGTTCGCCACCAAACCTGACCTGGGACTGCGCATGCTGCAACGCGCGGTGGAGGCTGGGATCCCGTTTGGCTGGGTGACTGCTGATGAAGTCTACGGCCAGACAAGCCGAATCCTGCTGTGGCTGGAGGAACACGAAATACCTCACGTGCTGGCGGTTCCGAAATCGCAGATGGTCATGACCATGGAATTCTTCGGTCAGGCCCGCGCCGACGAGCTGATCAACCAGCTTGCCGACGATGAGTGGAAGACTCTGAACTGCGGCAACGGTGCTCATGGGCCGAGGGTTTACGACTGGGCGGCAGCCCCGATCCGGCCCTGGCGCCGCGAGGGCTGGGACCACTGGCTACTGGCACGCCGCAGCCTTACCGACCCCACGGACATCGCCTATTACATCTGCTTCTCCCCGACCGGGACGCCTCTTGGGGAACTCGTGCGGATCGCGGGGTCCCGGTGGATGGTCGAGGAATGCTTCCAGGCCGCGAAGAACGAGACCGGACTTGATCACTACCAAGTCCGCGGCTATACCGCGTGGTACCGGCACATAACTCTTTCCATGGCCGCCCTCGCCTTCCTCGCCATCCTGCGGGCGGAGGCAAAAAGGGGGATCTCGAAACCGATAGCGAGCGATCCCTCATACCCGTGACCATGAACGAGGCCCGGCGTCTCTTCAATCGCATCTGCTTTCCCGTCCGTCATGGCGTCCAGTACGTACTCGCCTGGTCCGTATGGCGAAGAAAGAGCCAAGCACGAGCTCGCATCAGCCACTACAAACGCAGAGGACATCACGAAGTGTCGTTGCAGTACTAGTAGGGCTTGGTCAGGTTCGTATCGGTGTGGGTATGTCGCGGTGGCAGGTGGGGCAGGCACCGGTCCAGAGGGCGAGGAGTATCTGCAGCTCGCGGACGACCTGGTAGAGGCTCAGGCCGGCGCCGCGTCTTTTGGGGCTTGGGCCAGTCGTTGCAGGGTGCAGAAGGCGTGCGCGACGGAGACGAGGGTGACGTGGTGGTGCCAGCCGCCCCAGGTCCGGCCCTCGAAGTGGGCAAGTCCCAGGGCCTGTTTCATCTCCCGGTAGTCGTGTTCGATGCGCCAGCGGAGTTTGGCGAGCCGGACCAGCGTGGTCACAGGCATGCCGGAGGGCAGGTCGGACAGCCAGAACTGCACCGGCTCGCTCTCACCGGCGGTGCGCTTGCCGAATACCTCATCCGTGCTGGTCAGGCCGCATGTTGGTACTCGTGGAGGGTGCCGCCGAGTCGCGTGCGTCTGCGTATGTCGAGACGCGCGATAGTGCCCGGATCTTCGATCGGAGCAGGTAGCGGATGGAGGGGGCGGGCATTCGCGATGCCCTGGTGCGGCCTGTGCTCGTTGTAGAAAGATTCGAACTCGCGCAGGGCATATAGGAGATGGCGCTGGTTCCAGATCAGTGTGCGGTCCAGCAGTTCTCGTCGGCAGGTTTGCACCCACCTCTCCATGATGGAGTTCATCCTTGGCATCTGAACGCCGCTGAGCACCACCTCGATGCCCGCTTCCTTGAGGACTGCGTCGAACAGCCCGGGGAACTTCCCGTCCCTGTCCCGGATCAAGAACCGCGCTCGGCAGCCCGCGTCCTCGAGGTCCATGACGAGGTTCTTCGCGGCCTGGACCACCCAGGCCGCGGACGGGTGAGCAGTGGCGCCCAGGATACGGACCCGGCGGTTGGCGTGCTCGATCACCGCGAACACGTATAGCCGCACCCCGGACAGGGTGACCGTTTCGAAGAAGTCGCAGGCCAGAAGGGCGTCGGCCTGGGAGCGCAGGAAGTCGCCCCAGGTGCCGGAGCTCCGTTCGGGCGCCGGGTCGATCCCGGCATCCTTGAGGATCTCCCATACCGTGGAAGCGGCAACCTTGATCCCCAGCACGAGCAGCTCACCGTGCACTCTCCTGTAGCCCCAGCTGGGATTTTCGCGCGCCAGGCGCAGCACCAGGGCTCTGATCGAGTGCACGGTCCGTGGCCGACCCGGGCGCTTCGGCCGAGACCGGGCCGCGTGGCGGCGTGCGACCAGGTCGCGATGCCATCGCGTCACCGTCTCCGGGCGCGCCAGCAGCCGCATCCTGCGCAGCACATGCCGTGGCAGCCGATGCAGCAGCGCCGCCAGGAACGCCCGGTCGGTCGGGGTGAACCGCACCCTCTGCTTGCCGAGTTGGCGTTCCAGCACCGTGATCTGATGACGCAGGGCAAGGATCTCCGTGTCCTTGTCCCGGGCGCTCATCGGCAGCAGGCGCAGCAAGGCGAATGCGTTCGTCACGCCCAGGCAGGCCAGTCGTAGCAGCACGGTCGATCATCATGCCGCGCTGATCGACAGCCACGTGAGGGTGCCGGCGCGAGCGGCCACGGTCGACATCCCGCACACCGGCTACCACCAGGGCGGATGAGTTTTCGGCAAGGGCAGGGTCAACATGATCGAGCCGCAACCAGACTCCGCCAGACGCCGGGATGTCCCGCGTCGGGCGTTCCTCGCCGTCGGCACCGCAGCCTCGGCCGGGGTCGCCCTGGGTCTCCGGGGAACCTCGCCCGCTGCCGCAGCCGCGGCGACGGGGACCACCCATTACGTCTCCAAGAGCGGGAGTGACAGCGCGGCGCGGACGAGCGCTACACCACTGCTGACGATCAACGCCGCGGCAAAGAAGGCCCGGCCCGGCGACGTTGTCCTGGGTGGATCCTCTGAGTACCAGGCCCGGAGGGAGAACGCCCCAGGCCGCAGGGTGGATGGCGGGCTCATCCTTCCCTGCCACGGGGCGCAGGTGACGTACGGGGGAGGCGGTGTGATCGAGCGCGCGCTGGACGGTTATGGAATTGGCCCCTCCGCCCGTACAACCCTTTCGGCCGACACCGACACCGGGATTGCTGGGGCCGAGTCGGATGCCTGACGACACACAGCCCGTGCACCTCGACGAAGTGCGGGGCACGGTTCTTAACCTCCTCCGGACCGCCGATTGATCAGAACTCAATACGCGCCCTAGCACTCTCAAGCACCCGCACACGTGGGTTGTAGCGGCCGAGATCGTCGTCGACGACTCGGTGGCCCGAGTCGCCGACTTCCGCGGCTCCTTCCGCACGAAGCCAGAGGGCGGCGAAGTCGGCGTGGGCCTGCTCGACGGCTTCGGGAGCCGACGCTCTCTCAGCCGCAGCGGCACGGCAGGCGCCCAGCCTCGAACCGCACGGTCTTGCGCTCGCTAAGGGCGGCTTTCATAGGTGAGTTGAAGGCTGGCCACCACCACCTCTGAGTCGGCCGGGTCCCGGATCGGCAGACGCGGGCCGGTGGTACCGGCCCGCGTCGGGTCAGCGCACGGTGACGGGCTTAGTGGTGGTCGTGCCGTTGGTCCAGCCGTTACGGTGGGCAGTGATCTTGAACGTGATCTTCTGGCCACGGTCGGCCTTCACCAGGACGTAAGTGGACTTGGTCGCGCCGCTGATGGACTTGCCGTTGCGCTTCCACTGGTACGTGTAGGAAGTGGCGGACGGCGACCAAGTGCCGCGGGCAGCCGTCAGCTTGTAGCCGACCTTGACGAAGCCGGAGATCGACGGCGCGGTGGTGGCCTTCAGGGCGGGGCCGACCGCGACCTTCAGCGCAGGTGAGGTGGAAGCGACGGAGCCCGCGCCGTTGCTGACCGTGACCCGGCAGGACACCTTATGGGCGTAGTCGGCAGAGGTGAGGGCGCGGGTCTTGGCGGTGGCGCCGGAGATGACCGCGCCGTCGCGCAGCCAGGACCAGGTGGCCTTGGTGTTGGTGCCGTTCCAGGCGGCGGAGCAGGTGAGGGTGGAGCCGGTTCGGGCCGTTCCGCTCACCGCAGCGTTGGTGGTGATCTGTGGCTTGATCAACAGGGTCTGCGACTGGGACCACACCTGGGAGGCGTAGCCGCCGCTGCCGGTGTACTCGGCCTTGCGCCACAGCACCGTGGCCCGGCCGTCCGGTCCGGCAGCCACCTCGGCGGCGAGGGCGTCGGTGTTGGGGACGGCGACGACGGGTGTGCTGTTCAGAGCGGTGGCCTTGCTCCAGGTGCCGTCGGCGCGCACCGCCCATTCAAGGTAGTTGTCGTCGCCGTTGTCGATGCTCGGCACCTGCGGCCACACGACCTGCACGGTTCCGTCAGCGCCGATGGAGGCGTCCACCTGCCAGTTGACGTAGCCGGTGGATAGCGTCTTCGGCGCGGACCAGGTCCCGGTGCTCGCGGTGCGGGTCACCGTCTGCACAACGGGGGTACCGGCGGTGCGGCTCCAGCCCGTCCACACGTAGGTGACGTCACCGTTGGGCGCGGCCAGCGGTTCGCTTCCGTCGCTGTAGTTGATGGCGGAAACGGCGGTCTGAGCTGCACCCCAGCTGCCCGAAGGAGCGGTACGGGTGGCGGATTTGAGGTCGTCGGCGCCGTTGCGCCACAGCACGGTGGTGGCGTTCTTGGCGTCCATCGCCACCTGTACGTTGCTGGACGTGGCGTCGGTGCCGGGCAGCACGGAGGCACTGCTCCAACTGGGCTGGGCCGAGGTGCGGGTGGCAGTGGAGACCGTGTGCTCGTCGGTGAAACGGTTGAGTTCATCCCAGACCGCGGTGGCGGCGCCGCCGGGGGCCACCGCGAGGTCGATGTTCCAGATGGATCCGGTAGTGGTGGAGCCCAGCGTCCGGGGTGCGGACCACGCCCGGTCGCTGGGGGCAAGGGCGGCGGTCCTCACATCGTAGTTCCGGTACCCGTCGCCCTGGTCCCATACGGCGGTGAAGGTGCCGTCGGCCGCCGCGGCCAGGCGGGGCGTGGACATGTCCAGGCCGTCCCAGGCGGCTAGGGTGGCCGGGGCGGACCAGGCTGCCGTGGCCGGGTTCCAGCCGGCGGCCAGGGCGACCAGCGAACCGTCTGCACCACTGCCGTCCAGCCAGGTCACCACGGCCCGCCCGTCGGCGCTCACGGCAAGGACGGCCGCGGAATTCTTGTCACGCCCGGTCGCCAGGGTGTGCGGCGCACTCCACGTCGCGCTGCCGGCAGGCCGGACGGCGGTCCGGAAGTCCCAACCGGTGGCCCCGGCGGCCTTGTCCCGCCACAGCGCGAACGCGGCGCCGTCACCGGCCACCTGGACATCGATGAGAGTCTGCTGGCCGTCGGCTCCGGTCAAGGCGACGGCTGTGCTCCACGGCCCCGCCGACGCGGTGTACCCGGCGGCGGCCGAGGGAAGGGCGGTGCCCAACGAGACCGCGGCCACGGTGGCGGCGAGCGCCAAGGCGGCAGTCTTCGGTCTGCGTATCTTCAGTGCCATTACGGCTCCTGTCTCAGGCGAGCGCGTCTTGCGCCCGGCATGCTCGCGCACATCGGAGCGAGGGGGCGCAGCACCGGCGGAAGGCAAATGGCGTAGATGCCCTCATGCGGATCACGACGCCGCCGCTCCCGCGCCGTGGTCATGATGACAGGACGGAGTAACGGACCATGATGCCAGGTGCTGGCAATCTTGTACGGACCACGATGCCGGGTTTGATACTGGTGGGTCGAACGTTTTGCGGCCGCCGGATTCTGGGTGGAAATCGTTGCCCTCGGCGTGCGGGAGGAACGCAGCCGCCTTGATGCACTGCACCGGTTCCTCACTCCCGGCACCGGACTGCCCGGCCGGTGGACGCCTCCGGCGCTGCAGGACCTGTCGTACCGGATAAGGAATGCCGCCGGTGCGGCTCGCAGTGGACCCACTACGAAGAGAAGGAAACCGACGTCAACATAGCGGTCTCCCTCGTTGCCGACGTAGTGACCCGAGCAGCCACCTCAGCCATGGTGATCAGTGCGGACAGCGACCTCTCCCCCGCCGTTCAGACCGCTCAGCGCCTCGCCCCAGCCACCCACATCATGGCGGCCTTCCCACCCAAGCGGTTCTCGAACGAGTTGCAGAAGCTCATGCCGGCGTCCTTCTCCATCGGCCGCGCCAAGTTCACCGGTGCGCAGCTGCCGGAGAAGGTCGTGGACCCTGAGCTTGACTCTGTCGGTGATCTTGGATGGTCGAGGTTAGGTGCCGAGGGTGCGCCAGGACTTCGATCGGGGAATTCCCTGCTGGTCCAGGAAGGTCTGGAAGGCGGTCGGCGGTCTCGGTGAAGGGGTTTCCTGGGTCACTGACCGAGTGCTGAGTCGTTCGATGTTCACGGCGATGGCTGTGAGTACGTGTTGCAGGTGGGCTTTCGGCTGTCCTCGGTAGCGGCAGCGGCGCATGCCGTGTCCGTGGGCAAACTCGTTGATGGTGCCCTCCACGCCGGAGCGGACTGCGTAGCGGGCCTTCCATTCGGGTGTCTGCTGCTCGGTGCGGACGCGGACTTGCAGGTCGCGGAGTTCTCGCGGGGGAAAGCCCACGTTGCGGGCGTTCTCGCGGGAGCTGGTGCATCGGGGGCGGTCCGGACAGGGCTGGCACTGGCTCTTGGTGAACCGTGCCACGATCAGGGGCGCCGCGGTGGGCGAGGAGGTCGGGTAGGGGCCGTGCCAGCCCGCGCTGACCTGGCCCTGGGGGCAGGTGACTTGTCGGCGGTCGAAGTCGATGTGGAAGTCGTCCCGGTCGAAGCCCTCGTTCCTGCGGTGCTGGCGGGTGGGGTTGCCCGGTAGCGGCCCGGTGACGGTGACCTGGTGTTCGCGGTCGGCTCGTTCCAGGTGGACCAGGGAGGTGTAGCCGCCGTCGACCAGGTGCTCGGCGGGCAGCAGCCCGCGACGAGCCAGGCGGGTGTGGATGCCGGGCAGGGCCTGGCCGTCGTTGGTGGCGGCCGACGTGGTGGCCACGTCCGTGATCACGTTGACGCTGTCAGAGGCACACGTCTCGGTGAGATGGGCGGCGAAGCCCTTCCAGCGGATGATGTGTCCGTGCCGCACGTAGCGCGCCGTGATGTCGTAGGGAGAGACGATCGCCGAGGAGGAGGGCGGTAGCCCGTCGTCGTCGGTGGTGCGCCAGTGCAGGCGGCCTGCCGTGTCGCGGTAGTAGTGCTGCACCACGATCTGCCGTAGGGCCTCGGCTTGTGGGCCGGGCCGGTAGGCGGACCCGTCCCGGTGGAGTCGTTCCAGCAGTCGGCAGGCGTCGTTGCCGGCGGCGAGGATCCTGGTCTTGGGCCGGGTGGGGTTCTTGCCCAGGCGGACCGGGCGGCCATAGCGGCGCCCCCAGTCCTCGTCGACCAGGCCGATCAGCAGATGCCCGGCCGTGCGGGCCACTTCTTCAAGCGCGGCACGGACCGCCTCGGTGACCAGTTCCAGCCGGGTCAGGTCGCGCACCGCGGCCAGGACGTGGGTGGAGTCGGTGCGCTGCGTGGTGCGCTCGCCCACGAGGCCGGCCTCCTTCAGACGGGCGAGCACCAGATCCAAGAGTCGGTCGGCGCGGTCGTCCTGCGCGACGCGCTCGCGGAAGTCGGCCAGCACGCTGTGGTGGAAGCCGGGATCGTCCAGCTCCATGGCCATGGCGTACTTGAAATCGATGCGGCAGCGGACCGCTTCCGCTGCCTGCCGGTCCGACAGACCAAGCAGGAACTGCAGCACACAGACGGTGGCCAGTTGGGCAGGCGAGAGCCCGGGACGCCCGTCGCGCGGATACCAGCCGGCGAAGTCCTCGTCGCGCCACAACCCGTCCAGCCGGTCTCTGACCCACATCGCCGTCGTACCGGTCGGATTGCTTGCCCGTGCGATCTGGGCGGTCAGAGGCGGGACTTGCTCACCGGAGCGGGGATGGAGCGACAACGGACACCTCGGCAGCTGTATCGGCTTTCGAAACAGCACTGAGCATGCCCGCCGATCATGCTCGCGCACTGGGAAACACCAAGATCACCGACAGAGTCAAGCTGAGACGGGGCATGTCATCGAGCGTCCGGAGAAGTGGGCATAGTCGAGAGCTCACGCCGCGGCATTGATGCCCCTATGGATGTCAAGTAGCGGTTGCGGCACGTGCGCGGCTGGCTGCGGGACTCGGAGTGGCGATGAGCCGGTAGACCTCCCGTGCGATGTAGCGCTTGAGGCAGCGGATGATTTTTCGGCGCGTCTTGCCCTCGGCAAGGCGTCGCTGCAGGTAGTTCCGGGTGCGGTCGTCCCAGCGCAGGCGGCTGAGGACGATCCGGTAGAGGGCGGCGTTGGCCTGGCGGTCGCCGCCGCGGTTGAGTCTGCGGCGCTGGGTCTTGCCGGAGGACGCTTCGACCGGGCTGGTGCCGCACAAGGCGGCGAAAGACGCCTCGCTGGTGAGGCGTTCGGGGTTGTCACCTGCGGCGATGAGCAGGGCTGCGGCGCTGTCCGGGCCGACGCCGCGGACGTCGAGCAGACCGGGCGTACTCGCCTTGACGGCCTCGGCTATCCGCTGGTTCAGGTCGTCGATCTCTTCGGTCAGGTGCTGGATTCGGCGGGCCGGCAGACGCAGGGTGTGCCGGGCAGCTGTAGCAGGCCCGGTCGCGTCCAGAGCTTCCAGTGCGGCGCACCGCTTGATCAGGTGCGGGTTGGTCAGGCTGGCCAGGGCCTCGCGCAGGGCGGAGTCGGCGCAGACCAGGACGCTCTTGAGCTGGTTGATGGCCTGGGTGCGGGACTTGATCGCGGATCCCTTGGCGAGTTTGAACAGCCGCAGCATCTCCACCGGGCCGTCGCTCGTCTTGGCCGTGGCGGTGGCGCGTGCGGACAGCACGGCGCGGGCGGCGGCCTCGGCGTCGACGGCGTCGGTCTTGCCGTGGCGCCGGCGGGCGGCCTTGTCCGGCTGGTTGACCCTCCGTGACCTCGATTCCCTCGGCGTGCAGGTGGCGGGCCAAGGCCGCCCCGTAGGAGCCGGTGCACTCGACGCCGGCACGTCGCACCACTCCGAACGAGCGGGCCCAGGCGACGAGTTGGCGGTATCCCTGCGCGGTCGCCGGGAAGCTTTGCGGTCGGGTAACTGATGTGCTGCCAGGCATCGGCGGGGATGCCGAGGACGGCCCGCTTGATGGAGGGGTTCATCCCGGTGGTGATCGAGAAGTGGGCGCCGGTCCGGCGGCAGGCGGCGATCACCCCGGCGTTGTAGAACTGCGAGTCGGCCCGCAGGATACGGGTCCCGGTGCAGCTGGCCTCGCGGGCGGTGGCCAGGGCCTCGCTCACGAATTTCGGGGCGCCTCTGGAGTCTGCTGCCTTGCCGCGTCGCATCCGTACGCCGGCGATCACCGGTCTCGATTGTGGGGTGCAGACCGTGGCGAGGAGGGGGTGCAGGGTGCGGATGCCCTTGAACCGGCCGTACTCGGCGCCCTGTTTCGCCCGGCCGTAGACCCGCTTGTGGGTGGAGTCGACATCGATGAACGCCAGCTCGTCCGAGCCCGGCAGCAAGGGGGTGTGCGCGGCCAGTGCGGCCAGGAACCGGCGGTGGACAGCGTGGAGTTGAAGGGCATGACCGTGGGTGAACGCGCGAAGGAAGGTGCCCAGCGTGGACGGGGCACGGGCACCTGCGAACACGGCCGGCATCGCCCCGTGCCGCAGGACGTGAAGGTCGTCGATGCTGTCCGCACCCGCGGCCATGCCGGCCACAATGCTGGTGACCTTGGCGTCCGCCGCAGCCCCCGCCCCGTTCTTCGCGCCGGTCAGTTTCACCTTCGCAGCCACCAGGTCCGACAGGCCGCACCGCTCGGCCAGCCGTAGCACCGGCAGCAGCCCGGCATACGTGATCAGGTTCGGGTCATCGAACGCAGCGGAGACCGCTGCCGGAGTGTGGGAAACTTGCATCTACGAGGTGCCTTGCTGATTGTGCGTGCTGGAAGCGTCAGAACTCCCATCATCGCAGGTCAGCAGGCACCACTTCTTGATTGCTCATCCATAGCACGCGAGTCACTCGGTGGATCGAGGCTAAGGACAATACCGTTCAGTTAGTGGACTCGGATGGTGATGTGGGGGCTGTGTTTGGGCTGGGGCCAGTGTGCGTGGTGGGAGCGTTTCGCGGCCCATTTCAGGACCTTGCGTTTGACGACTCGCGGGTGTGAGCGTTTTCGGCGGGGTGGGTTGAGGTGTTGGGTGAGCCATCGGATGGCGTGACGCCATGCTGCGTCGGCCGTGTCAGTGCCCGGAGGGGGAAAATGCGCCCTGCGCGACTGAACGGCGGGCGATGCGGAGGGCTTTGACGAAGGAGACTCTGTCGGGGTCCTGGCCGGTGTGCGCGGCGGTGTCGGCCATCAGGGTGCGGATGGCGTAGTGGCAGCACAGGTGTCCCCAGATTTCTTGCTGGACAAGGTCGGGGGCTTTCGAGCGCAGTACCGCGCGGGGCCCGCGTTGATGGGTCTTCAGTTCGTCGAAGGTTGTCTCGATCTCCCATCGTTGGGCATAGACGGCTGCGAGGTCCTCGGCGCCGACGTCGGCCGGGTCGAGGATCGTGGTCAGCAGCCGGTATTCCTCGGGGTTGTCCCGGCCGTCATCGACCGTGTAGTCGATCACTCTGACTGTGAGCGGCTCCGTCGTGGCCCGGTTCGTGCCCGACGTCGGGACGATCCGGGCCAGCCAGGACCCATCGGCCAGTGTTTCCAGATGCCGGGGCCGCAGGTTCGTTTTCACTCGCCAGAGCAGATCCGCGCCCGTGGCGGCGGCCTGCTGCCACAGACGGAACCCGTAGAAGCCCCGGTCGGCCAGGACCAGTTGGCCCAGCTCCAGCCGATCGACGAGCTGCCGGGACAACTCGATCTCCGACACGCTGCACGGGCCGGTGGCAGCGTCGAAGACGGCATGGGTGCCGCATTCCGCCAATGCCACCAGGCGGGCCTGTGGAAACGCGGACTGCTCCCCCCGGCTGGAAGCCGGCCGCCCGAAGAATTCTGCGTTGGCTGCCGTGTCTGCCACGTCCAGGCACGTCCCGTCGATCGCCACCAGACGACGCCCGGCCAGCCACGACCCCGGCGTGTCCGGCCCCGCCAGCGGACGCGCGACCCGCGCGAAGAGATCCCGCACTGGCTCGAACCCCAGACGAGCCCTGGCCTGGAAGATCGCCGACTTCGAGGGCGGCGTGAACGACTCCGACCACCCCGACGCCCACGACAGCCCATCCGTGAGCTGCGCGAACACATCCTCGTAGGAGCCATCCGAATACAGCGCCATCCCCATCGAGAAGTACGCCATCACCCGCGCGGGCAAGGACCGGTGACGCCGCTCAGTACGCCCCGCCTCCTCGATCACCGCGTCAACCACATCCGCGGGAAACACCCGCGTCAGCAACCCCACAGACACCAAATCCGACAAGCGGACATCAGAAGACGGCTTCACCCAACCAGAACGCGGCATCCACCCACAATAACCCAGAAGCCCTTAACTGAACGGTATTGAGGCTAAGGACAATACCGTTCAGTTAGTGGTTTCGGATGGTGATGTGGGGGCTGTGTTTGGGCTGGGGCCAGTGTGCGTGGTGGGAGCGTTTCGCGGCCCATTTCAGGACCTTGCGTTTGACGACTCGCGGGTGTGAGCGTTTTCGGCGGGGTGGGTTGAGGTGTTGGGTGAGCCATCGGATGGCGTGACACCATGCCGCGTCGGCCGTGTCAGTGCCCGGAGGGGGAAAATGCGCCCTGCGCGACTGAACGGCGGGCGATGCGGAGGGCCTTGACGAAGGAGACTCTGTCGGGATCCTGGCCGGTGTGCGCGGCGGTGTCGGCCATCAGGGTGCGGATGGCGTAGTGGCAGCACAGGTGTCCCCAGATTTCTTGCTGGACAAGGTCGGGGGCTTTCGAGCGCAGTACCGCGCGGGGCCCGCGTTGATGGGTCTTCAGTTCGTCGAAGGTTGTCTCGATCTCCCATCGTTGGGCATAGACGACTGCGAGGTCCTCGGCGCCGACCTCGGCCGGGTCGAGGATCGTGGTCAGCAGCCGGTATTCCTCGGGGTTGTCCCGGCCGTCATCGACCGTGTAGTCGATCACTCTGACTGTGAGCGGCTCCGTCGTGGCCCGGTTCGTGCCCGACGTCGGGACGATCCGGGCCAGCCAGGACCCATCGGCCAGTGTTTCCAGATGCCGGGGCCGCAGGTTCGTTTTCACTCGCCACAGCAGATCCGCGCCCGTGGCGGCGGCCTGCTGCCACAGACGGAACCCGTAGAAGCCCCGGTCGGCCAGGACCAGTTGGCCCAGCTCCAGCCGATCGACGAGCTGCCGGGACAACTCGATCTCCGACACGCTGCACGGGCCGGTGGCAGCGTCGAAGACGGCATGGGTGCCGCATTCCGCCAATGCCACCAGGCGGGCCTGTGGAAACGCGGACTGCTCCCCCCGGCTGGAAGCCGGCCGCCCGAAGAATTCTGCGTTGGCTGCCGTGTCTGCCACATCCAGGCACGTCCCGTCGATCGCCACCAGACGACGCCCGGCCAGCCACGACCCCGGCGTGTCCGGCCCCGCCAGCGGACGCGCGACCCGCGCGAAGAGATCCCGCACTGGCTCGAACCCCAGACGAGCCCTGGCCTGGAAGATCGCCGACTTCGAGGGCGGCGTGAACGACTCCGACCACCCCGACGCCCACGACAGCCCATCCGTGAGCTGCGCGAACACATCCTCGTAGGAGCCATCCGAATACAGCGCCATCCCCATCGAGAAGTACGCCATCACCCGCGCGGGCAAGGACCGGTGACGCCGCTCAGTACGCCCCGCCTCCTCGATCACCGCGTCAACCACATCCGCGGGAAACACCCGCGTCAGCAACCCCACAGACACCAAATCCGACAAGCGGACATCAGAAGACGGCTTCACCCAACCAGAACGCGGCATCCACCCACAATAACCCAGAAGCCCTTAACTGAACGGTATTGAGGCTAAGGACTGTCCGGTAAATGTGGTCACACCGGCACCGCTCGCCGGGTATCGGTGGATGATCGGTGTCATGGATGCCGGCGCAGTGGCGTGGTTGGGGGCGGGGGCTGCTCTAGCGGGAGCGGCGCTAGGTGCCGGAGGCGCTTTGGGGGCGGCCTATCTCAGTGGAAGGTCGCAGGCCCGGTCGGCTCACGTGCAATGGCGTCGGCAAGTACGACGGGAAGCCTACGCCGAGTTTCTTGCCGCTGCGATGGAACACCACAACGTGACCCAAGAGACCCACCACCTCGTGCGGCGGGACCGGCAGGCCCGTGACCAGATCAGGGAGACGTCCCGTCGGGGGCGCGAGTTACTGGGCGTTCTCGATCGGCGTGGTGCGGTGGTCGACGTTGAGGGTCCGGACCTTGTGGCCGCTGCCGCCCTGCGAGTCCTCGACTCCGAGAGAGAATGGGCGGCAACGGTCCTGGGCACGTGGTGCGTTACCCATCCGAATCGCTTATTCCGTGACCACTTCCCCCCCGACGAGCAGCGGGCAAACGCGTTGGAGGCTCTGCGAGTCTTCCGGCGACTCGCGCGTACCGCGCTGGACGATCCAGGCGGTGCGCTGGAGCCGCGCAGATGACTCGAAGCCGACGTCGCGGGGCCCGGGGACGTCACGACACCAGGCCGGCCCCCTCCAGCTCGGTCAGCCGCACGGTACACAGACCCTCACGCTCGGCCTTCACCTCCGTCACCTTCAGCTGCGTCCCCGGCGCGAGGATGTACTCCTCCTCACCCGTGAACGCGGAGAACCGCCGGATCCCCACCGCCCGCGCGGGCGTCACCTCGAACAGCGTCCGCCGGCCACGCCCGCCGAGGAACGCGCGGGCCACACCCAGCTCGGACGTGCACGACGACACGCCCCACCACGTCACCGTCCGCCCCAGCGGGTACTGGGACCGCAGATCCAGCGCCACACCACGCCACAGCGGCCGCGTCTGCGCCGGCAACGCCTCCATCGCCGAGAACAGCAACCGCAGGTACGGCAGGTACGGCACCACGCGCTCGCGGTCCGACGAGCGCAGCACGGCGTTGATTTCGCGGTAGAAGCCCGACTCGCACGTGTACAGGTAGAGGGCCGAGATCGCGTCGGCCGACAAGGCGCCCACGGCCTCCCCGGACAGCGCGTCCGCGGACGCCGCCTCCGCGGCCTTCGTCTCCCCGAAACGGCTCGACAGATCGACATGCCGATCCAGGTGCCCGAGCACCCGCGAGACCGGCTCGACGGCCTTCCGGAAGTCCATCAGCGGCGTGTCGAACACCCCGGTGACGGGCGGCAGGACGAGGCCCTCGTCCTTGACGCTGGTGAGCCGCTCCAGATACAGCTGGTGCAACTCCATCGTGGACGCGATGAACGCCCCCATCCGCTGCGCGACACCACCGTCCTCCGGCCCGCCGGCCCCGCCCGTCCCCTGGTCCCAGCCCTTCCGCGGCAGCCAGTCGACCGGCTCGGCCCCCACCGCCGCCAGGGCGTCGTTTACCTGGGCGAAGTGGTCGCCCTCGCAGAACAGATCCCCCTGCGCGGCCGGATTGGCGTGGTCCAGGTGACGGACCTGCACCCCCGGGTACTTCTTCTCCAGCCGCTGGACGACCCTCTTCAGACTCCGGGCGTGCGCGCCCCACCAGGCGAACACCACCCCCCGGTCGTCCTCCTCCACCGCGTCCTGCTTCGCCCGGAGGATCTCCTCGACGATCTGCTCGGCCACGGGGCGCCAGAACGACGTGTGCCGATCGGTCGCCATCGCCCCGTCCGCGCTCGCCGTGAGGGACGCGTTCAGCAGCAGCACACCCTGGGTGAGCATCGCCTGGAACCACTCGGGCGGCTGAACCGTGTCCTCCTTCTTCAGCAGGGCGCGGACGTCGGCGATCGGGGTCTTCTTGACGATGCCGTACTTCCACATCGCGGCCGCCTTGATGAGGCAGCGGATGCTGACGACCCGGCCGAACTGGCTGTCCTTCCAGTCGTTGAAGGTGTTGTCGAACATCGCGATGCCGGTCGCGCTCTCCGCCCGCGGATAGGGGTTCTGTCCGAAGACGACCACCTTCCACTTCTCCGGCGGATGCGGCTTCAACGCCTGGAACGTCAGCTCGCGCACCGGAACGACCTCCGGGCTGCGCTTCGGGCCGATGAAGTCGGCGGCTCCCGGCTGCGCCTCGATCACCGGTCCGAGCAGCGGCAGCCACGGCTCGCCGCCACCGGTGAACAGGCCGGCCAGTCCCAGCGGATCCCCGGCCGGGGAACCGGCATCGCCCGCGGCCGTCACGTCGACATCACTCACGAGGGTGGAACTCCCGATACTCGAACCGGACGCCTCCACGGGCGCCCCGGCATGCTGAACAGATGCGGCAGGGTCGTCGCCGGTGTCCGCGCCCTGGGCGGCACCGGCCTGCGAGGTCTTCGGGTCAGTGACGAAAGGAAGGCCGCTGCGGCACGTTGATCCGGACCCGCCGTGCGGACCCCGCTCCCTCGATGTCGTCGAGCTGCCCCAGTACGGCGGCCCGCAACTCGTCGTAGTCCGCGAAACCGTGGTCGTGGAAGAGGGTGTAGCCCGTCCACATCAGGTTGGCGCACACCTTCGCGGGCACCTGCCCGGTCTGCGCGCCCATCCCGACGAGGGCCACCGACCGGATGCTGCCCAGCTTCGCCCGGTTCTGTAGATGCACCGCCTGGAAGGCGGCCGCGCAGGCCAGGGCCACGTTCATCGTGTCGCTGACGTTCTGCGACGACTGGCGCATGGTGGGCGTCGAGATGAGGTACCGGGGTACGTCCGCCCCGGACGGGACGCACACCGCGCTGCCCACCGGCAGCCGTCCGCCGAACCGGTCGCGAATCGCCCGCTGCACCCGCACCTGGATGCCCGCACCGAGGTACCGCTTGACGACGGCGTCGACCCCACCGTCCATCCGGCCACGCTCGTTGGTAGGGGAGACCCAGGCGTCAGCGTCCACATCGAGAAGGGAACCCCGCCTGATCTCGACCTCCGGCGTGTCCGCGAACGCGGACCGCCAGGCCATCACCACCTCGTCGTTGACGTCGACCAGGACGACGCTCAACGCATGCCTGACACCCACGAATTCACCCCTCTCACCCCGTGATCTCGAACAATCCCGAAGCTACCGCGCGCCACTGACAGCGCCGTTCGACAGGGTTGTTCGAGCAGGGGAGCAGGGGGAGGGAGGAGCGGGAGCCGATGACGAGCGGTCAGGAACCCGCCGCCAGCGTGGCGACACCCGACCCGGAGAGGTCGTCCAGTGCCACCCGGCGCCCCGACACGGCGAGCAGCAGGGAGAGGGCGGGGCCGGCCGCGCGCAGCGGTGCCACCAGCGCATCACAGAGCGCGCCGCAGTATCAGTCGGCGCGGCGTGTGGCTGGGCGGCTTGCCCAGCAGGTCGGGGCTTGCCCACCGCCAGGTGGCAAGAAAAGACTCTTCCTGGGGAGCAGGAAGACTTCTCAATGCCGGTGTCAAGCCGCGCAGGATGCTGCCAGGACGGGGCTACCCAGCTGATTCGACGGTCACCGAGACGGCGCGTCTCCGAAGGTGAATGGCTAGGATCTCCATCTCGACGAGCGTGCCGATGAGATCGGTCTCGGCGAGTTGCGTGGCCTGCGCTCGTGCTTCGCCCAGGGATAGTTCCTGTGCGTCGCGGAGGGCCTGCAGCACGGGAACGAGGTTCGGCACGTCTGCAGACAGACGAAGCCGCGCCGGCCCGTGAGCTTGCAGCAGAGCCTGTCGAATGTTCTCGGGCGTAACGGGACCGTCGTCTTCCTCGCACCACGCATTCAAGCAATCCGCGCAGCGCCCCTCGGTGCCCCACCGAAGCATGCCGCGGTCGAAGAACTGACCGACATCGCAGGTCGTCGTGCCTCCGCAGGCACTACACCGGCCTGTGACCAGTACTCCTTGCGTGATCACAGGGGTCTCCTCAGTGTCATAGGTGAGTGCTGATGGGATCTTCCCTGAGAAGTCGGCTCTGGTCGATCAGGTTTGCGATCGGCGAGAAGCCCCTATTTTGGGCTCTCCTGCCGTATGTGTGGGTGCTCTGACCTGCCCTGATACGGGAAACACGCCGTTTCCTGTGATCCTTGAGGTGTCTAGGCTCAAGTTGGATCAAGCAGGAAAACGGCGTGTCCCTCTTCAGGATATGGAAGCGGACGCTGATGGCCGAACACACGGTCGTCGAGGGTGTCCGGATCGATGAGAACGAACAGTGTGTGATCGTGTCGATACGGCCTGATGCGCGTCGTCGGCAGCGGTGCGGAATCTGCCGGCGTCCGGCGCCCTGGTACGACATGGGGCGGGGGCGGCGCCGGTGGCGTGAGTTCATAAGGGAGCCTCGATCTGCCGGTCGATCTCGCTGGTCTTCTCGTTTAGAAGCCGTTGTCGTACCGATCATGGTGAGTGTCGGTTCGATTGGTGCGGCTCGGTCGGGTGATCTTCAGCGGGTGTGCGCATGAGGGCAGGGCCTCCTGGTCAGCTCGGGATTGTCGAATGCCCGAAGCCCAGGAGGCCCTTGTGTCGCAGTCTTGCTCTGTCATGCCGGTGGAGTCCAACTCGGCTCCCCAGTCGTGTGATTGCCTCGCTCGCCGGTTCGGGAATGCGGGCGACCGTCCGGTCCGTGAGCCCTGCTACCCCTCCGACATGAGCGACGCCGAGTGGGCGGTCGTGCGGGACGCGATGCCGGTGCCAGCGTGGCTGGAGGTGTAGGATCTTGGTGGTTAATTCCAACTGTTCTGCATTGAAGTCGAGTTGGCAGGGATCGAGATGGCTGGCGGAGTCGGTCGTGGGCCTGCCCGTGCGCCAGGGGTGACAGCGCGACGAGGAGGCAGTGGATCATGAGCGCTGGTGATCACTCGTGGGTCTTCTCGGATCGGAGCGCGTCGTGTCGGTGCAGCCCCAGCCTTGGCCTCAGCCGGATCCGCAGATCGCGGCGGCGGTCCGGGCGATGTACTCGGGCAGGCGGGAGGCCCCGCTGGCGGTGCAGGTCCGCGACCGGCTGGGCGAGCTGTTCCCGGACGCTGCCTTCGCCGACGGGTTCGGGCGGGCGGGCAAGCCGGGCTGGTCGCCGGGCCGGCTCGCGCTGGTCACGGTGCTGCAGAAGGCCGCGAACCTCACCGACCGGCAGGCCGCGGACGAGGTCCGGGAGAACCTGTCCTGGAAGTACGCGCTGGGTCTGGCGCTGAAGGATCCGGGCTTCGACCACAGCGTGCTGTCGGAGTTCCGCTCCCGTGTCGTCGCCCACGGGATGGAGGAGCGGGTGCTGGACCTGCTGCTGGAGCGCCTGCGCGAGCTGGGACTGGTGGAGGCGGGCGGCAACCAGCGCACCGACTCCACGCACATCGTGGCCGCGGTGCGGGACCTGAACCGGCTCGAGCTGGTCGGCGAGAGCGTGCGCGCGGCCCTGAACGCCCTGGCTGCGACCTGCCCCGACTGGGTGAACCAGTCACTGGTCGTGGAGGACTGGAGCCGCCGCTACGCGGACCGGATCGACACCTGGCGTCTGCCCTCCTCCAAGACCAAGCAGGACGAACTCGCCCTGCACTACGCCAAGGACGGCTACACCCTGCTGGAGGCCCTCTACGCCCCGGTATCCCCGGCATGGCTGCGCGAACTGGCCGCGGTGCAGACCCTGCGGATCGTGCTGGTGCAGAACTACACCCGCACCCCGGGTAGGGGCGCCAGGCTGCGGATCCGGCGCCGCGAGCGCGACGAGGACGGGGGTGACGGGCTGCCGCCCGGCCCGATACGCCTGGCCTCCCCGCATGACACCGACGCCCGCTGGTCAGCCAAGCGGGACATGTTCTGGAACGGATTCAAGCTGCACGTTTCGGAGACCTGCCACCCACAGGCCGACGGCGACCGTCCCGCCCGGCCGAACATCATCACGAACGTGGCCACCACCGCCTCCACCCTCCCGGACACCAAGGCCCTGGAACCGATCCACCAGGCCCTGGAGCGCCGTCGGCTGCTGCCCAATCGGCACTACCTCGACTCCGGCTACCCCAGTGCCGAACTGATCGTGGGCTCCGCCAAGGCCTACGGCGTCGCCTTGATCACCCCGGTCCTGCTCGACACCTCCCACCAAGCCAAAGCCCAACAAGGCTTCGCAGCTACCGACTTCACCATCGACTGGGACAACCAGCAGGCCATCTGCCCCGCCGGGAAGACCAGCACCACCTGGAACGATGTCATCCAAGAAGGCGTGGCCAAGACCGTCGTATCCTTCGCCGCCCTGGACTGCATCCCCTGCCCCTCCAAGGACCAGTGCACCAGCGCCCGCAGCAACCGCCGCCGGCTCAGCCTCCAACCCCGCGAACTCACCGAGGCCATCCAAACTGCCCGCGCCCACCAACAGACCGACGACTTCAACCGCAACTACGCCCTGCGCGCCGGCGTCGAGGGCACCATCCGCCAAGCCACCCACACCACCGGCCTACGCCGCGCCCGCTACCGCGGCCTGGCCAAGATCCACCTCGACCACACCACCAGCGCCACCGCCCTCAACCTCATCCGTATCACCGCCTGGTGGAACGGCCACCCCCTCGACCGCGCCAACCACAGCCACCTCGCCCGACTCCAACTCTCCCTCGTTACATGACAGTTGGAATTAACCACCAAGATCGCGCAGCGTCGGGACGCAGCCAGTTGCTCACGTCCACGGCGAGCACGATCCGCCCGTCGGCCGCACGCGGCAGTGGAGTGGAGGCCAGCAGCCTGCGCAGAAGGCGCGGCTCCAGCCAGCCCGCCCCGTGCTCGCGCCGGTACTCGGCCGTGAGCGTCAGCTCGACCAGCGAGGTGACCGGCCCATCGGCACACAGCACCGCGTCGGTGAGCTCGAAGAGCGCATCCGCCCGGGCGTAGAGGCAGTCGTAGAACTGGACACGAAAGTGGGACAGGATGCCCAGCGCGGCGTCAGCGGACTGTTCAGGGGCGAGACTCTTCACCAGCGGCTGTTCTTTTACGCGACTTTGCTCGACACCTTGAAGCGTGAAGAACGGCCGTCCTGCTGTCTCAGGAACGAACCAAGATCAGCAGGTCAGGTGAACTGCCGAGGTTAAACAAAAAGGTCGAGATCGGCACGGCGATCGCGCCGGCCCAGCGGGGCGCCAACTGTCGCCCGGTCCCAAGGTGTCGGCCGCTGAGGCGCTGATGGAGTCGGCTCACTCCCAATCCGCCGCGGGCCGCTGACCAACCTCGGCAGCGGCCCCGGAGCTTCGGACGATTGATGTGAACTATTCTGGGACGCTTGTCGCCATGGTCGTCGTCCCGATGCCTGAGGCCGGATGCAGCCGGATCAGGCTTGAAGTGTGACCTTTCCATCCCTCGCGACCCTCACGGTGACCGCCCCGCCGGCCGGGACTTCGACTCGCGGCCAACCGAGGAACGCTGTGTACCCAAGGGGGCGGGCCGATTGGTGGGCCGTTTCCGCCAGCACCGACACCTCTGCCGCGTAGGCTGTGTCGTTTGTCAAGCGGACTACGGCAGCACGACGGCTGTCGCGGACGTATTCAGCCTGGACATGGTCAAAGGGAATGAGGACTCCTTCCCCAGGCCGGACGTAGATTCCGGGAAGTTCGAGTGCCATCAAGATGCCGTTGGTCTCGGTCCAGGAGTTTCTCGTATAGATGAAATTACCGATGGCCCCCTTGCCCTCGGCATCGCTGGGCTGGATCCGCTCCATGCTCGAACCGATTAGGTAGTTGGTTGTTATATGTCCCGGCATGTTGACGGCCTCGGCGTGGGCATGCTGGATATCCCTGATGAGTTCAGCGTACTTCTTGTCCCCAGTCGCTCGGTATAGCTTGAACAGGTGGTCTGCGGAGGATGTACAGACGCCGGGCGCGGCATGCTTGTTTTGGCTGCTTGCCCAGACGGCGCCAGCCATCTTTCCGTTCAGTCGTGCGATAGCGCTGTTTGCCGGGAAGAGAGGATTGTACGCAAGCGTCCAGGACGAGCACAGTGCGGCTTGGACCTTCGCGCGATTCAGCCATTCCCTCTTTCCGGTGTACTGGTACAGCGCCATGAATGACTCCAGGAGACCAAATGCCGATTCGGAATCCGCATCCTGTGAAATATCCGCGCACGCTCCACTGGTGAATCCGCGGGACTTGATGTCGCGGTCATAGTAGAATTTGGCCGATTCCTCGGCTACGGCCAACCAGTCCGGACGGTGGAAGTATTCAGCCGCCAGGGCAAGCCCGGCCGGAGCGATGGCGCCGGCTGTCGAGTTATAGACGGCAATATCGCCTGTTTCGGGCACGATGTACTGACCGAATTCTCCGTGCTTTTGCCAGGTCTGGGTGAATGCCTCTGCCAGGCCGCCCGCGGCCAATTCCCAGGATTCCTTGATGGCATCGCCATGCCCTTGTGCCTTCAGGAGCATCAAATGCTTGATCAGCCAGAAGAGCACGTCTCCGTTCTTGCGCACCATCGCCTGTACCGCCGGGAAGTCGGGGTGAGCCTTCTCCGAGACGATCGTGCCATCTGCTTTGATGAAGCTGAAGAAAAATCCGCTTCGCCCCTTCATGCGCGAACAGATGAAGTCAAGCTCCTCGGAGACTCTGCCGCGTTCCGTCGGGTCATTCAGGGCCAACATGGGGTAGGTGTTGATCATGCCGCTGACCCAACCCAATTGAAAGTGCTTCGAATTTTCCGGGAGATAGTACTTGCCGGCCTCGGTTTCGGTGAAATTGCCCCGGCAGATGTTGGTGCCAAGCTCCGCCAGCTTGCTCATCGGAAGCAGGTTGCGAGGCGCGGTGGGGCCAGTAAGCGACTTTCGCACATCCATGAATTTTTGCAGGACTGCTGGAATTCCATCGGCATTGAAGGTGAAGACCTGGAAGCGAATCGACACGGCGTCACCGGGAGCCCAGTTCGACGCCCTGTCCCCGCTCGGTCGAAAGTCGCCGAAACCGGCAGCCTGCTGGCGCACAACGGGCGCCGAAATACGAAATTCGCAGCTTTCCCTGCTCGCGCTCTCTTCAACCGAGAGTCCGCTATTGCCCAGTCGGGTTCCCTGCTCCGTGAGGACGATCCAGCCCTTTCTGGACTTGGGTGAGAAGAAGCTCATTGCCGGGGCTGCAGTATTGCAGGTTTCCAGCTCGATCCGCGAAGGCGCCGCGACATCGGAGGCCAGCCGCGGGTTATTCGATGTCGCCAGCGGCGTCCGGGGATTGTAGTACATGTCGGCCGGATAGTTCGGATTGTACCCGTTGCCGATGGTGCGATAGCGATTGCCGTTGTAGACGATTCCGGGAATCATCACGTAGTTCGCGGTCTCCCAGTTCTCGAATGGGAAATCGACAGAGATCGCGGTTTGTTCCGCTTCCCCCTTCTCCAGAGTGCATGTCAGGGTGACCTCCCATCCATGATCATCGGACACCCGCCGCGCCTCCCACTTCAGCTGCCACTGCTGCGGCCCGTCGGTCAGCGTGTCGCCGTCAAATACTTGGGCTTGGCGCAGCGTCGTGCCCTCATATTTCCGGATCGACACCCGGAGGGAGCCGTGCAACTCTCGCAGAGAACGGCTCAATCCGGCAGCCTGGCCGCCCACTCCGGCAACCCCTGCATCGAGCGATTGGGCTTGCGCAATCGTCGGGTCGAGGGCGATCGTCGCGCCGACTCCGGTGGCCGCCAGCAGAGAAAGGAGATTCCTTCTGTCGATCATTCTGAAACCATCCTCGCGTGTGTGTTCTGCGGTGGGAGTTTCAGATCAATTCCTGTACCGTGCCACGGTCTGCGTGAGGCGCGCAAGGGTAGATCTGAAATATTCCTCCTTGTCCACGGCGTCTCCTGCCGAGATATCCCGGCATGTCCAGAGACTTTCCAGTTAGCTTTTTATTTGATCTTTGCGAGCTTTGTTCCGATTGCTTTCGGTGATGGTCTCGGGGCGTTTGGTTGTTTTGCCGACGTCGCAGCGGGTGGCGGGCCGCCGGTTCTTGGAGCCAAGTGGCCGCCGATCGCGCTGGGTCGACCGTGGACGAGGTCCGGGCGGTGCTCGCGGGGAAGAGCCCCGGCGAGGTGCTGCTCCGACGGCTTGGGCCCGCGCTCGACTCCGAGCCGAGGACCGCGGCTTCCCGGCCAACCAAGTCGGTGTTGGAGGACTCGGTACGCCGACGCAGATCCCACTGAGTAGGCCGTGCTGTGGTTGGTCTGTGCGCATTACCGGCGCATCCCGAGATCGATCGCACCGGCTCGGTGTCGGGCGCCGGGCAGTGAAGCCGGTCAGTCCATCGGGTACAGGCTGGCGCCGCCGTCGATGACGAGGGTTGAGCCGGTCATGTAGGCCGATCGAGGGGAGGCCAGGAACAGCATGGCGTCGGCGACCGACTTGGGGTCTTGGAGGGTGCCGAGGGGGATGGCCCTGCGGGCGCGCGCTTGGTAGGTCGGATCCGAGTCCCATTGGCGGCGCGCCATTCCGACTCCGACGATGCCGGGCGCGAGGGCGTTCGCGCGGATTCCGTGTGGTGCCAGCTCGCGGGCGAAACCGCGCATCAGCGCGCGCACCGCGGCCTTGCTCGCCGCGTACGGACCGATCTCCGGCCAGGGGACATCCTGGACCCAGCTGGTGGTGAAGATCAGGTTCCCCGGTCGCCCGGCCGTGCGCCACCGCTGGGCGGCTGCGCACGCGGTCAGGAACGAACCGCGCAGGTTCACGGCCATCAGGTTGTCGAACTCGTCGATGGGGTACTGCTCGATGGGAAACGAGCCCACAAGTCCCGCGTGGACGGACACGATGTCCGGTGCGGCGCCGAGCATATCTGTGGCGTCATCGAGTATCGACTCGACCTGGGCCGGCGAACGGACATCACAGCTGAGATAGTTCTCGGCGCCGAAACGGTGGGCAGTCAGCTGTTCGGCGGCGTCAGCAGGGGACGGCAGGTCGCTGAGCAGCACACGCGCGCCTGCGTCGGCGAAGGCGGCCGCGCAGACGATTCCGATACCGCCGAGCGCCCCGGTGAGGAGCACGGTTTTGCCGGACAAGCCCCACGGATCAGCCTGCACAGTCGTTCGCCACCTTTCAGAGTGTCCGGGATCCTTTGCCACTGTCGGCACTGGGTGCCGCTGGCCAGGTCGGCCAGCGGCACCCCGATGCGTGATCAACCCGCCGGTGCCGAATCAGCAGGGTCGGGCGGGTCTGATTACTTCAGAGTGCCGCCGAGGGCAGTCCAGCTGCTCCAGCCGTCCGCGGTGGTCCAGGTCCGTTGCCAGAGCTGGTTGTCGGTGCCGCGGACGAAGAGGTTGGTGCGGCCGTTGATCGCTGTGAGCGCGGGTGCGCCGGTGAAGGTGCCGGCGTTGGGCCCGCCGAGCCCGGTCCAGTCGGTCCAGGACGTGCCGTTGAAGGTGCGCTGGTGGATCTTGTTGTCGGTGCCGCGCACGTGCACGGTGATGTTGCCGTTGGCGTCGGTCGCCGCGGCGGGGCTGTCCACCAGAGTGCCGCCGTGGGCCGTCCAGCCAGTCCAGCCGCCCGCGGCGGTCCAGGTCCGCTGCCAGAGCTGATCGTCGACGCCGCGGACGAAGACGTCGGTGCGGCCGTTGACCGCGGTCAGAGCGGGTGCGCCGGTGAAGGTGCCGGCGTTGGGCCCACCGAGCCCGGTCCAGTCGGTCCAGGACGTACCGTTGAAGGTGCGCTGCCAGATCCCGTTGTCGGTACCGCGCACGTGCACGGTGATGTTGCCGTTGGCGTCGGTCGCCGCGGCGGGGCTGTCCACCAGAATGCCGCCGTGGGCCGTCCAGCCAGTCCAGCCGCCCGCGGCGGTCCAGGTCCGCTGCCAGAGCTGATCGTCGACGCCGCGGACGAAGACGTCGGTGCGGCCGTTGACCGCGGTCAGAGCGGGTGCGCCGGTGAAGGTACCGGCGTTGGGCCCACCGAGCCCGGTCCAGTCGGTCCAGGACGTACCGTTGAAGGTGCGCTGCCAGATCCCGTTGCCGGTACCGCGCACGTGCACGGTGATGTTGCCGGCGGCGTCGGTCGCCGCGCCCGGACCGCTGGGATTCGTTGCTACCGGCCTGCCCCAGGCGTCGGTGGTGGGGACGACGCGCGACCACACCTTGATCGCGGTCGAACCTCCGGCGGTCTCGAACGGGCCGGGGAACGGGGTGCTGGTGGAACGCTGGAGCCCGAGGTAGTCGGTCGACACCGACATGGCCGAGCCGTCCGGGTTGGTGAACGGCTGGTTCGGCCTCGGCGCGTTCGCCAGCGACGAGGTGCTCACCAGTTGCTGGGTCGAGCGCCACGACTCGGCCCGCGGCACCGTCAGGTACCAGCCCTCCTTCTCCTTGCTGAGTGCAGGAAAGTATTCCACCGTGGATGCGTCGACGCCGCCCTGTTCCTGCGCCGACTTCTTCGCGCCCTTGGTAAAGACGTTCGCCTTCATCGAATTGGGGAACTCCGCGCTCGCCGAGTCCCACGGGGAGAGGTTGGCCGGACCGCCGAGGATGTTGTTCATCCACTGCTGCGCCCCGAGGGGGATGCTCGCGTTGGCGATCGTCGTCGTGGTGTGCGGCTGCATGTACGGGGTCTGTCTGCCGTCCGAGTTCGCGGAGATGGCGCCGGCCACGAGGTTGTGCGCCCAGGCCGCCCCGTCCGTCGAGGACCAGAGAACGTTCCGCGACAGCATGACGTTGTTGGCCAGGAACAGCGGACCGTGGTCGACCTCGCAGAAGAAGTCACGGCGGTTGTCGTGGAACAGGTTCCCGAGGACACGGGTTCCCTGTGCCATCCAGTCCAGCCAGATCGCCGCATTGTCACCGGTGTTGTAGATGTGGTTGCCCGAGATCACGACGTCGATGGCGGCGTGCAGCTTGATGCCCGCCATCTCGGCCCCGCCCCAGATGCCCTGGGTGTTGCAGTGGTAGATCTCGTTGTCAGCGATGACACTGCCGATCGCGCCGAGCGAGCCGACGATCCCGGTCTGGCCGCAGTGGTGGATCGTGTTGTTCTCCACCACGTGGCCGCCGATGTTCGCGAACGACCAGCCGCCCGTCTTCTGCGCGTCCTCGATGGTCAGGTAGTAGCCCTCTGTCGTACCGCGCGTGCCGTCGTGCTCGTCGGAGTACTTGCCAAGGGCGATACCGCAGCACCGGGAGTAGGCGATCTCGTTGTCCGTGATGATCCAGCCCTTGCACCAGTAGGCGCTCACCAGTCCCTCCTGGCCCATGGTGGGTGCGGCCCAGTTCGTCGCGGCGTTGCGGAGGGTGAAGCCGCGGATGGTGATGTAGTCGCAGTTCGTCGCGGCGGGCTTGACGACGGTGCCGCGGATGCCGACCTCGACCTTGCCCCGGTTGGGGTTGACCCCGGGGAACTTCGCGGTCAGCGTCGTGTAGCCGTCGGGGTCGTAGGAGGGCTTGTAGGTGGGCGCGGTCCCGTTGACGAGGCCGTCGACGCTCGACCACCAGGACGCCGCCGTGTTCGAGCCCACCGCGGCCAGGCTGGTCGCTTCCGGCAGCCACGCACCATCGAGGTACACCATGCCGCGGCGGTGGAGCCTGCGGTGGCCGTCGAACCAGTCACCGTGCACCTGCTCCGCGTACGGATTGAACCTGTTGAAGTACGAGTTCGCAATCCTCAGCTGCCAGACATCCCCGGACACCTGGGTCCAGGTCGTGAACAGGTCCGATCCTGTGATGGTGACATCGGCGCCCTTGTCGACGGTGTAGGTGATCCGGGCGCTGGGGTGAGTACCGCCGCGCGGGAGGACGACCTCCTCCCGGTAGATCCCGGCGCGGACCCGGACGGTGTCTCCTGGCTGGGCCTTCTGGGCGGCGGCGTTGATCGTGCGCAGTGGTTCCGCGGAGGTACCGGGTGCGGTGTCACTGCCGTTCACGGCGACGTAGTACGTGGTCCGGATCTTGGGCTCGGCGGCTGCCGTCCCGGCGCCGACCGCGACGCTCAGCGCGGTTCCGGCGCCGATCGCCAGCAGCGCCCGGCGCGAGACCTCTGCGCGGACGATGGAGTCACGAGTCGGTTCGATCATGGTGAGCCTCCAGCATTTCGCGTGCCATCAATGGGTTGTTGTCATCCAGCGAACGGAAACGGAGCGAATCCGCCCACCGGCGGCTCGGCGACGAACACCGCCCCAGCCCCGGGTTCCGGGTCGTTCAGCGCGTACCGGGACGTGGTGATGTAGAGCCGGTCGAAACCGGGGCCACCGAACGCGCAGGCGGTCACCTGGGCGACGGGCAAGGTGATCTCAGCGTCGCGGCGACCATCCGCGGCGATGTGGATCAACTTGCCTGCACCGAACAGCGCCAGCCACACCCCGCCCGCCCGGTCGACCGCGATCCCGTCGGGGAAGCCGTCCTGGGCGAGACTCTCGACCTGGGTGCGGTCGGTGATGGCGCCGTCCGGGGTGACGGTCAGGACGTCCAAGCCATAGGTGAGGCTGTCGACGTAGTACGCGCGGGTGCCGTCCTGGGTCCACCCGAGGCCGTTGGAGCAACCGATGCCGCCCAGCACCTCCTGCTTGGTGCCATCGGTTTCCAGTCGCCACAGCGCGCCCGCGCCTGGCGCCAGGTCGTAGGCCATCGAGCCGCACCAGAACCGGCCCTGCGGGTCGCAGGCGCCCTCGTTCATCCGCACCGTGTTGCCCGACCAGCCCGGGATCTCGGCTATCTTGGCGAAATCGGCGTCGAACAGGGCGAAACCGCGCTCCAGCCCCGCGACGTATCCACCGGCGCGGCGCGGGCGCACCGCCGCGACCACGGTCCCGAGCGTGATCCGGTCGGTGGTCGCGCCGCTCTCGTCGAGCAGCACGATATCGCCCGCCAGCATGTCGAGGACCCCCAGCCCGCGCTCGCCCAGCCAGACAGGTCCTTCGCCGTGGTGGGTTATCGCAGGGGTCAGCCGGGTGGCCTCGATGGTCTTCACCGCTTTGCCTCCTCCACTGTGAGGGCGCCGTTGACCCGCCGGAGGACACCGTCGGGGTTGGCGTCGCGCAACCATTCGGGGAGCACGTCGTCGGGCGCGTTCTGATAGGCCACCGGCCGCAGGAACCGGCTGATCGCCCCGGCCCCGACCGCGGTGTGCCGCGCGTCGGTGGTCGCGGGGTAGGGACCGCCGTGGACCTGCGCCCAGGTCACCGCGACACCGGTCGGCCAGTCGTCGACCAGCACCCGGCCGGCTCGCACTGCGAGCGCGCCGACCAGATCGCGGACATCCTCGCCCGCCCCCCGGTGCACGGCGCCGGTCAGCGAACCAGGCAACAAGTCGAGCAGCATGCGCAGTTCGGCGGGTGACTCGTAGGAGACGAACAGGGTACTGGGGCCGAAGCGTTCCTCGATGGGCTCGGGCGCGGCGAGCACCTCGCGTGCCGCGACCGAAGCGATCGAAATCTGCTCACCTGCGCCGGTGGGGTGCGCGGCGAGTCCCGTCCCGACCACGTCGACGGCCGGCCGGCTGAGGAGCCGGGCGATCCCCGTGCGGTGCCGGTCCCTGATGCTCTTGTCGAGCATGGTTGGGGCCGGGCGGTCGGCGACCAGCGCGGTCAGCAACCGCGGCACCGCGCTGTCGCCAGGGACCATGATCAGCCCGGGCTTGGTGCAGAACTGTCCTGCGCCCAGCAGGAACGACTCGCACAGCCCCTGGGCCAGGGCCGCGGGACGTTCGGTCGATGCCGACTCGGTGATCACGACCGGGTTGACGCTGCCCATCTCGGCGAAGAACGGGATCGGTCGCTCGCGGCCCGCCGCGATGTCGTGCAGCGCCCGCCCGCCCGTCTCCGATCCGGTGAACGCGCCTGCTGCGACCGCCGGCGAGCGCAGCGCGGAGACCGCCGGGTCAACGCCGTGCAGAAGACCGAACATCCCGGACGGGGCGCCCCGCTGAGCCAACGTGTCGCGGATGATCTCGGCGATGGCGTCGGACAGCAGCGGGTGCGCGGGGTGTGCCTTGACGATCACCGGACATCCCGCCGCCCAGGCGCTGGCGGTGTCGCCGCCCACGACGCCGAACGCGAACGGGAAGTTGCTCGCGGTGAACACCAGGACCACGCCGATCCCGGTGCGGATGCTGCGCAGGTCCGGGCGCGGTGTGGGTGAAGCCGCAGGGTCGGCGGTGTCGATTGTCGGTTCGAAGGGCGCACCGCTTTCGGCGTAGGCGGCCAGGTAGCGCAGTTGTCCAGTGGTCCTGGCCAGCTCCGAAGGCAGCCGGGGCCGGCCCAGGGCGGTCTCCTGGTCGGCGAAGTCCACCAGTGCCTCGGTGTTGGCGTCGAGCGCGTCGGCAACGGCTCGGATCCATTCGCCGCGACGGGTGGCTGTCGTCGCGGCGAGGACGGGCCCGGCTGCGGCCGCTGCGGCGAGGATGGCCGCCAGCTCCGCCGGCCCGGTGCCCAGGACGGAGTCGTCCCTCGGATTGTGGCTGACGGTGATCATGCGCCCACGCCCGTCATCACGTTGGTCAGCTCGCCGACCTGGCCGATCTCGACCCGGACCAGGTCGCCGGTCCGCAATCCTTCGCCCAGCGGCGGGACGGCGCCGGTGCCGGTGCTGAGCACGGCGCCGTCGGGGAACTCCTCGGCGCGGAACAGCCAGTCGACGAGTTCGGCGTAGCCGCGTTTCATGGTCGACGTGCGCGCCTGCCCGGTGAACACCGCCGTGCCATCTCGGCGCACCTCGATCGACACCGGGAGGTCGTCCGGCCGGGTGATCGTCCACCAGGGCACGATCTGGTGGGACAGGGCGCAACTGCCTGCGTAGAGCTTGGCCTGCGGCAGGTAGATCGGGTTCTGTGCCTCGACGCTGCGCGCGGTGAAGTCGTTGCACACCAGCGCGCCGACGATCTCGGCGTGCGCGGTGAGGACGAGCGCGAGCTCCGGCTCGGGTACCGTGTCGGTGCAGTCGGACCGGATGCCCGCGGGTTCGCCGTCGGTGCGCACCCGCCAGGCAGCGGACTTGAAGAACAGTTCCGGACGATCGGCGTCGTAGACGTCCTGGTAAACCAGCTGGTGCCGTGACTCCTCCATCCTGGCGGCCCGCGACCGCAGGTAGGTCACCCCGGCACCCCAGACCTCGGTGCGGCCGTCAATCGGCGCGAGCAGCGGGCCCGCATCGATGGGCGCGCGGCGACGGGCGGAGTCGAGGAGCTCCCGGATCCGGGTGACCCGATGCCTCAGCAGGGTCGCCATGTCGGGAACGTCAACGGGGTGGATCCCGCCTGTCCCGGTGACGCCGACCCGCGGCAGGCCGCTGTCGTCGTGGTAGCGGACGAGGTTCACGAGCGTCCTTTCACAGTCGTGAGATCCGTGACGCGGCAGCGGGTGCCGGGATCGGTGCGTAGGTCGGCGGTCAGTGTGAGCCCGAGACCGGGGCTGTCGTTGAGCCGGGCGAGGCCGTTGCGGATCTCGGGCAGTCCCTCGACGACGCGCGGGTACCAGGTGCGCAGGAACGCGCGGACGGTCTCCTGTACCAGTGCGTTCGGTTGGGCCATGGTCAGGTGGAAGCAGGCGGCGAGGGTGATCGGTCCCGTGCAGTCGTGCGGTGCCACCGGGACCGCGAAGGTGTCCGCGAGGGTCGCGACCTTGCGGGCTTCGGTGAGACCGCCGGTCCACTGCACGTCGACCGTGCAGTAGGAGATCCGGCCCTGCCCCAGCATCGGCAGGAACCCGCGACGGCCCAGCGCGGTCTCCCCGGTCGCGATCGGCACGCCCACCTCGTCGCAGAGCGCGCCCAGTGCGTCCACCGCGTCCGGTCGTACCGGGTCCTCCACCCAGAACGGCTGCAACGGCTCCAACGCGTGGCAGATCTCCACTGCCGCTTGACGCGACCACAGGCCGTGCAGCTCGACCATCAGGTCGAGGTCCATGCCCACCGCGTCGCGGATCTCCCGCACCACCGCGAGCGCCCGGTCCATCTCGGCAGGCGTGATCCTGGTCCCGCCGGAGGCTTCGGCGGCGTGGTCGAACGGCCACACCTTCATGCCGCGCAGCCCCTCCGCGCGCAGTTCCTTCGCCAGCGCTCCGGGGGTGTTCAGGAACGCCGTCAGGTCCTCATACCGTCCTTCGACCGCACCCCAGTTCGATGACGTCTGGCGGGAGGTGTCCTGGATGTAGTCCGGACCCGCGCAGGTGTTGTAGACCGGGATCTCGGCGCGGACCGGGCCCCCGAGCAGCCGCGCCACCGGGAGCCCGGTGTGCCGGCCGAGCAGATCCCACAGCGCGATGTCCACCGCGCCGTTGCCGCGTACCTCGACGCCGCCACCTTGGAATCCGACGTAAGGGGCCAGGAGTTGCGACACCGCCTCCGGTGACGGATGTTCCTGACCAACGAGCAGTGGGGCGACGTGGTCGTGCAGGTAGGCTTCGACGGCGGCGGACTGCATGAACGCGTCGCCGAGGCCTACCTGGCCGTCCTCGGTGTGCAGGACCACCACGCACAGGTTCTTCTGGAAGGCCGGGCGCAGTGTCTCCAGCGCGACGATCCTCATCGACACCACCGGCCTTCCGCGGTACGGATGCTCATGCGAACTTCGCCTCCCGGTCGGCCACCGCGGCCACGTTGGCGGCGTCGACGACCTCCGCGCCGGTGTCATAGGTGAACGACGGGTAGCCAGGGTGGATCTGCTGGGCCAGCAGTGCCGCCGCGACCCAGCCCTGGGCGTAGGGGTTCTGTCCGATGGTGAAGTCGACGCTGCCGTCCTTGATCCCGTTGAGCACCGGGACGGTCATGTCGAACCCGCCGTTGGCGAACCTGCCGACCAGGTTCTTGCTCTTGGCCCAAGTCGACACGAACTGGCACTCGAACGCCGTGCCCGCCCAGCCCGCGATCGAGGCGGGGTCGCGACTGTAACGGTCGTTGATCTTCGACACCGCGCCTGCCTCATCGGTGCCGACGATCAGGTCCTCGGTGGTGAAGGAGGTGCCGTTGGCCTTGTTGTGATCCTCGACAGCCTTGCGGATACCCGCACCGCGCTGCTCCAGTGCCGAGTTGCCCGCCTGGATCTTGCCGATGATGATCGCGCCGTCCTTGCGGCCGCCGTGCTTGCCGATGTACTTGAGGATCTGTTCACCGGCGGTCACGCCCGCGGGGACGAACTTCTGTCCGACGAAGCCCACCCCCAGCTTCGCGTAACCCTCACTGGCCACATTGGACAGAATCACGGGGATCTTCGCCGCCAGAGCCGCCTTGATGACCCCGTCGTAGGAGGTTTCGTCGATACGGGTGAGGATCAGGCCGTCCGGTTTGGCGTTGACCGCGTTCTGCATCATGTTCACCACGGCCGACTGGTCGAACGCGGCCGGGCCCATGAACTGGGTGTTCCAGCCCATCGCCTGGCCGAATGCCTCGAACCCCTTCTGCACGGGCGAGAAGAAGCTGTTCTTTTCGTGCACGACGAAGATCACCTTCTTGCCGGCAAGGGGGCCGCCGCCCGACGAGTTCGTCGCGGTGGTGGACGAGCACGCGGCCGCGAGGGCGCCCGTCGCGGCGAGGGACAGACCGCCGCCGAGCAGTGACCGTCTACCAATGGACTTTTCGGACATTGTTCGCTCTTTCCGGGAGAAGAGATGGGGGGGGTGGCCATGAAGGAACGCGAATGGTGGTGGAGAGCGGAATCAGCGCAGGGCGGATTGCCTGGAGGCGATGAATCGATTGATCAGGACCGCAGTCAGGATGAGTACGCCCGTGGCGACCTGCTGCCAGTTCCCTTCGACGCCGAGCAGCACGAGCGCGTTGCCGATCAGGCCGGCGACCAGGGCGCCGAGCAGAGTGCCGACGATGCTGCCGACACCCCCCGCCAGGCTGGCGCCGCCCACCACGACCGCGGCGATGACGCTGAGCTCGAATCCGTTCCCGGTCAACGGGTTTGCGCTGCCCAGCCAGCCGACCAGGATCACCCCCGCCAGCCCGCACAGCGCGCCAGTCAGGGCGAAGCAGAGAACCTTCACCCGGACCGCGCGGATGCCCGCGTTCGTCGCGGCCTTCATGTTGCCGCCGGTGGCGTAGACGTCATAGCCGAACTTGGTGCGCGAGAGCACCCAACCGAACAGCAGCATCACCGCGGCCATCCAGATCGTCTGCGCGGCCAGCGAGCCGATCGCGTTGCCGCTGACCAGATCGTGGAAGCCCGGGTTGGGCGGTCCCGACATCGGCACGCCGTCGGTAACCAGCAGTGCGGCGCCGCGCAGGATGGCCAGTCCGGCGAGGGTGACCACGAACGACGGCACCTTCGCGACGGTGGTGATGAGTCCTTGGACCAGCCCGATCAGCGCACCGAACCCGACCACGAGCACCGTGGCGAGCCAGACCGGTAGCACCATCTCAGTGAGCGTGTAGGCGGTCATAACCGACAGGAAGCCGTACTGGGATCCGACGGAGAGGTCGATCTCGCCCGCGATGACCAGCAGCGTCATTCCGGTGCCGATGATGCCGATGAACGCGATCTGCTGCGCCACCGATATAAGGTTGTCGCTGGTCAGGAAGTTGGGCACGAACACCGTGCAGAACAGGAAGATCAGCAGCGTTGCGCTCAGCACGCCGAACTCGTGCGCGCCGAAAAGCTTGCGCAGGGGCGAGGGGGCCGCGTCGCGGGTCGTCGCGATGTCGATAGTCGTGGTCATGACGCCACCTCCGTGTGAACGACGGTGTCGGCGGCGATGTCACCGAGGATCAGGCCGACGATGGTGGCCGCATTGGTGGAGCGCGCATCTCGCACACCTTGGACCTGGCCTGCGCGCATCACCACCACGCGGTCGCAGACCGCGAGCACGTGGTCGACGTTGTGGCTCACCACGATCACCGCGGTGCCGCGCTCCTTGAGCCGGGTGATCAGCTTCAGCACGTTCGCCTGTTGCTCCGGGCCGAGGGCCGCGGTCGGTTCATCGAGCAGCACCACCCGGCCGCCCTGGTGGACCGCGCGGGCGATCGCGATGCACTGGCGCTGACCACCCGACAGACCGCCCACGGGCAGCCGCACCGAGGCGATGCGAATGCTCAGCTCATCGAGCACGCTCCGCGCCTCGCGCCGCATCCGTCCGCGGTCGACCACCAGACCCCGGCGCGGTTCGCGGCCGAGGAACACGTTCGTGGCGACGTCGCGTTGGTCGACCAGCGCGAGGTCCTGGTAGACGACGGCGATGCCGTGCGCGGTGGCATCGCGAGGGCTGCGCAGCTGAACGGGCCCGCCGTTCATCGTGAACGTGCCCCCGTCGGGCCGCACCGCTCCGCACAGGACCTTCATCAGCGTCGACTTGCCCGCGCCGTTGTCGCCCATCAGGCCGACGACCTCGCCCTCCTCGATGCTGATGTCGACGCCACGCAACGCTTCCACGCCGCCGAACCGCTTTCGTATGCCGGTACCGGCCAAGACGGCCATAGGATCCCTTTCAGAGTGAGTCGTTCGTGCCGAAGCTGGACAGGTCGGCGATCGACCGGCTCACCTCGGTGATCAGAGAGGCCGCGTCCGGCGTGGTCGACGCCCGGCGCGTGAGGACGTCGGTCAACGCCGCGTCAAGATCGGCCCCGTAGTAGCGCTGCGCGGCCTCGATGTGCTGCGTCATCGCCGCACGCGCACCATCGGGGTCGCCGTTGGCGATGGCGTCCAGGATCACGTTGTGCAGCGGCACGGCCGCCCCGCGCACCACCCGGTCGGAAAGGCTGCGCACCACCACGCCATGCGTGAGCGGCCGGATCGAGCCGAACATGATCTGGATCACCGGGTTACGTGACGCGATCGCGATCGTCTCGTGAAAGGCCGTGTCGAGTTCGGCGAGCCGCGACAGCGCAGACTCCTGGTCGAACGCGGCCAGGATGCGCCGCATATCGGAGAGGTCGTCGCCGGTGCGATGCTGCGCCGCGAGAGCCGCGGCCTCACCCTCCAGCATCGTGCGAGCCACCACGAGGTGCCGCGCGGTCACTTCGCCGCGGCGGGCCAGCAGCAGCGGATCGCCACCAGTACTGCTCGGCCGCACCTCCAGTACGAAGCTGCCGCGGCCGGGCGCAACGCTGATCAGGCCGCGCTCCTGCAACGACCGCAGCGCCTCACGGATCACCGGGCGGCTCACCTCGTACTCCTGGGCGAGCACTCGTTCGGACGGCAGCCGCGTGCCCGGCTCCCACGCGCCGTCGAGCAGGCGTTCTTCGAGCATCGAGGCCACATCGGCGCCGGAGGGAGGTGGCTGGCTGGGGGAACTGGTAAGACCGGTCATGCCGCGGAGTGTTGTCCACGGTCCATCTCGTCGTCAATACCTCTGACCAGCGAAATCTTGTTCAGGTGGATGCCTGGCCAAACCGGTCTGACCAGATGTACTCTCCGGCTCACCCACGGTCTGAGTGAGGAGTCAGTCACATGCTTGCCGCCCGCTGGCACGGGCGCGGAGACCTCCGCGTCGAGCAAGTCGAGCTGCGCCCGACGCGCGATGACGAAGTGTTGGTCAAGGTGCACTGGTGCGGTATTTGCGGCACCGACCTCGAGGAGTTCCGCGCCGGGCCGCTGATCATCCCGGCCGACGCCCCGCACCCCGGGAGCGGCCGGATGGCGCCGCTGACGCTGGGGCACGAGGTGGTCGGCGAGGTGGTGGTGGCCGCCAGGGACGGCAGCGGCCCCGCGGTCGGCACCCTGGTCGTGCCGGATGTGGTCAACGGCTGCGGCCGGTGCTGGTGGTGCCTGCGCCACGAGGAGGGGCTGTGCCCTGAGCTGTCCGTGCCGGGCCAGCAGGACGACGGCGGTCTCGCCGAGTACATGGTCGCCAGGGCACGCACCTGCGTACCGCTTCCCGAGGGTCTCGCACCGGAGCGGGCGGTCCTGGCCGAACCCGCGGCCGTGGCCGTGCGTGCGGTCCGCAAGGCGCCCAGTCCGATGGGGGCGACGGCCCTGGTGATCGGTGGCGGCACGGTCGGCCAACTGGCCGCCCAGGCGGCCCTTGCGACGGGCGCGACCCGCTGTTGGTTGGTCGACCCGAGTCCGTTCCGCCGCGCACACACCGAATCCCACGGTGCGACCAGAGCCTGCGCGCCGGACGAGCTCGACGCCCTGCTCGCCGAACTGGGCCCGCCGGGCTTCGATGTGGTCTACGAGTGCAGCGGCGCACCCGGCCAACTCGACCGCGCCCTCACCGCCTGCCGCCGCGGCGGCACCGTCGTCGCCGTCGGCCTGGGCGGGGAACGCCACGCGATCTCCCTGCCGGAACTCGTGCTGGGTGAACGCTACTTGGTCGGCTCGGCCGCACACCTGTGGGACGTCGACGTCGCACTGGCCGTGCACTGGCTGGCCGACGGCCGATTCACCACCGACGGCCTGGTCACCCACCGCGTGCCGCTGCCCAACCTTGTCGATGCCGCCCTCCCACTGCTGACGTCCCCATCCGGCGACGTGCTGAAGGTCGCGATCGATTGCCAGGTCTGACTGGGCGTTTGATATTGATTCACACTGACCGCTTCAACACACTTTGTCAGGATTTGCCACTGACAACCATGGCCCGAAACTCCTGGAAGCTCCCTGCAGGCAGGGAGCTTCCAGGGCATTGCTAATGCCAAACGGAATCCGAGGGCTATGTGCGAGCTAAACGGATGCCTCGATAACCAATGCAGGGCAGACGATTAGACCCTCAATAGGACGGAGTTACCCGAAAGCCGCCGGACTCGAAGGCGACCTATCTCTACCAAGCATGCCTAAACGCCCTCTGAGACAGAGTCGCTCGCTCCCAATACACCGCTCACATGAGAGGGCGATTGGAAGACGCGTACTCATCCGCGATGTTGAAGACGCTGGCACAGCGTGGGCATTCCGCCTGGCCGAAGAGATGGGTGATTCCGTCGGCGAGCACAACTTCCCCATCACGGACGGCAATCTCGTGCATCCAACGACCGATGCCGGAGAGCCCCTCGGGGGACGCTGGCCTCAGGTCGCGTCGGTCCACGTCGCCCAGGTTCCAGTCCCGGATCGCTGAATAGCGTCCGCAACCGCCGATGGCGATCGTCACCTCCACAGCGCAGTGAGGGCAGGCGACCTGGTAAAAGTCGTCCGAGAAGTCCCCCAGGACCGCACTCCAGTGGTAGTGCCCTTCGACCGCGATCAAGTCGCGGAAGGTCGCGAGGTAGTCGTCCGGCCGCGACCGCAGGTGCCGATCCAGCAGCTCACGGAACTCCGCGATCGCTTCGGCACAGCCCGCCAGCAGGTCGTCGCAGCCATGGCCCCCTGCCGCGCACCGGACGATCGTCCCAGCCAACCCACGCGCCCGCGCGCTCCGCGACGCTAGACACACCAGACGCGGCAGTGCGGCAAAACTGGCGGGAAACACCAAGCCGCACTCGAGGACCAGCCGATAACCCAGCTCATCCCACGCCTCTGCGTCGCCCTCCCGCTCGGCCCGCGCCAGGAGCTCGGGGACGCGATCGACGTCCCCGTAGCAGTCGTACATCTGTGCCCAGTTCACCACCTGAGCATTTAACCGCCCTGAGGCTGCCGGGGACGATCCCGCATCCATGAACGCCGTTACACGACCCATCGGACAGCCCCTAGTCGGACAGGGCCTATACGGTTGGGCGGCCGGGCTCCTCGTGGGTCAGGGTGTATCGCCGGTCCAGTGGAAGCGGCCCGCCTCGCCGGGGCATGGGTCGTACAGCGCACGTCCGCCGAGCAACGATCCGAGCACGGTGAGCGGGGTGGCGCCGGTGTCCTGCCCGTAACGCCCAAGAGCAGCCCGTCGAGTTGCCCGCCTACCCGTCGGCGCCGGGCCCAGGTCGGGGTCGTTATAGACGTGGCTGTAGATCCGGCCGCGTAGCACCGCTCGTCGTCGCCGCCGGTCATGCGTTCAGCGTTCCAGCCACCACCGACATTGATAGCGGCGACGGTGCGGGTGCCGATTAATCATCCGACCTGCTCAGGCGGCATGTTGGTACTCATGCAGGGTTCCGCCGAGCCGGTCTCGTCGGTGGACCTCCAGATGTGCGATCTGTCCTGGTTCGGTGATCGGTTCAGGTAGCGGGCGGAGCGGGGCGGCTTGGCCGAGGGGCCGGTGCGGCCGATGCCCGTTATAGAACGATTCGAACTCTTGGACCACGTGCAGGAGGTGGCTTTGGTTCCAGATCAAGGTGCGGTCCAGCAGCTCCCTGCGGCAGGTCTGTGTCCAGCGCTCCGTGATGGAGTTCATTCGGGGCATCCGGACACCGCTGGTGACGACCTCCAACCCGGCGTCGGCGAGCACGGCATCGAAGGCCTGTGTGAACTTCCGGTCCCGGTCGCGGATCAAAAACCTGGCCTGGCTGCCCGCGTCCTGGAGATCCATGGCGAGATTGCGTCCGACCTGTACCACCCAGTCCGCGGTGGGGTGTGCGGTGGCGCCCAGGATCCGGATCCTGCGGGTGGTGTGCTCGATGACGGCGAAAACGTACAGGCGTGCCCCGGCCATGGCGCGGGTCTCGAAGAAGTCGCAGGCGAGGAGCGCGTCGGCCTGGCTGCGCAGGAAGTCGGCCCAGGTCGTGCCTTCGCGTTCGGGGGCGGGCGGGATGCCGTGCTCCTTGAGGATCTCCCAGACCGTGGAGGCGGCGACCTTGATGCCGAGCGCCGCGAGCTCACCGTGGATGCGCCGGTACCCCCAGGAGCTGTTCTCACGTGCCAGGCGCAAGACCAGACTGCGGATCGAGCGGACTGTGGGCGGGCGCCCCCGCCGCCTCGGTGCGCACGTGACGGCATGGCGCTGTTTGAGCAGGTCGCGGTGCCATCGCAAGATCGTGTCGGGACGCACCAGCAGCAGGAGCCGGCGCAGCTTGTTCATCGGGAGACGATGGAGCAGGCCGGCGGGCAGCGCGCGGTCGGTGTCGGTGAACGCGGGCTTGCCGACCTGGCGCTGTAGGACCAGCAGCTGGTGCCGCAGCGTGAGGATCTCGATGTCTTTGTCCCGCTCACTCATCGGCAGCAGCCGCAGGAGCGTGAACGTATGGGTGACGGCGAGGTAGGCCAGGCGCAGCAGCACGACAGATCATGATGCCGCCGACGGCCGTCCGGGTGAACAGCACGGGCGCGAGTGGCGCGCGAGCAGAAGGCCTGCCAGTAACGCTCAAGCTCCTGACCTGGCCGGATGATTTGTCGGCACCCACACTGCTGTCACGGGCAGGTGCATATCCGTGCCGCCAGCGCCTCTGCCGCCTTGCGGGCCGAGCGTGCGTCCGCGTGTTCTAGGGCGTGCGGAAGGACTGTGAACCGGGCGCCGTCGTCGGCTGGCGCGAACCACGCGAGATAGGGGCGCCATCCGGGCCGGGGCGCCATGCGGTGGGTGATCAAGAGCACGCCGCGCCCGCAGAACGTGGTGCGGGAGTACGACTCGTCGACCAGGCCCTGCTCGAAGAATGGGTTGCCCGCCTGCCACGCGGCGAGGCGTACGTGCTTTGAGGTCGTCCATCGAAAACGGCTGCTGCATGGGGACCACCTCAGCGGCGGGGGCGGGGCGGCGGTGCCGCCGTGATCTTCTCCTGCTCATGATCTGGTCCACGGCCGCGGACCGTGCCAGGTGCCGCTGGACTTTAGAACGGGTGCGGCTCGCCACCGGCGGGAGCCTGCGCCTGCCTGGCGGGGCGGGACTCCGCAGCAGGGGCCTGTCCCTGGCGGGGCGGGGCGTCGCCGACACTGCGGGTGACCTTGGTGACGGCCGCCTTCGCGTAGGAGAGGGAGGCCGCGACCTCCTCGGCGTCGACCTCGACGACGGTGCGGCGCTGGCCCTCCTTGTCGTCGAAGGTGCGCTGCTTGAGCCTGCCGTTGACGATGACGCGCATCCCACGCTGCAGCGACTGGGCTGCATTCTCGGCGGCCTGGCGCCAGAGCGAACAGCGCAGGAACAGAGGCTCCCCGTCGACGAACTCGCTGCGCTCGCGGTCGAAGGTGCGGGGGGGGTGCCTCTATGTCCTTCGTCAAGTTCGTGCTGCCGGTTTTGAGGGTTTTCATCCTGGTCATGCGGCGAGGGTGACGGTGGGGGTTCGGGACTCGTAGAAGGTGCCGTCTCGGAGCATGGCGAACAGGACGCTGGTGCGTTGGCGGGCGAGGCGGAGGAGGGCCTGGGTGTGGGTTTTGCCGCGGGCGCGTTGCTTGTCGTAGTAGGTGCGGGAGGCGGGATCGGCGTTCATGCAGGCGAAGGCGGAGAGGAACATGGCGCGTTTGAGTTGCCGGTTGCCGCCTCGGGGTGCGTGCTCGCCGTGGATCGATGTGCCGGACGATTTCGTGGTGGGGGCGAGGCCGGCGTAGGAGGCGAGGTGGGCGGCGGTGGGGAAGTTGGTGCCGTCTCCGACGGTGACCAGCAGGACGGCGGCGGTCCTGACGCCGACGCCGGGCATCGACGTCAGGACCGGGGAAAGAGGGTGAGCCTCCAGCAGGGTGTTGATCTGGGCTTCCAGAGCCCGGCGCTGTTCCTGGACGGCCGCGAGCGAGCGGGCCAGGGAGGGAACGACGATGTCGAGGGTGCCGGTCCCTGGCACGACGACGGTCTGCTCGTCGAGCGCGTCGAAGACGTCGTCGATCAGCCGGGTGGCCATGCGCGGGGCCTTGGGCCGGACGAGTTCGACGAGGCGGCGGCGTCCGGCCTTTCGCAGTGCGGCCGGGGATCCGTGGCGTTCAAGAAGCCAGGTGACGGCCTGGTGGTCGAGACGGGGGCCCAGGACACGCTCCAGGCTTGGGTGGAACTGGGTGAGCAGGCCGCGTATCCGGTTGGACGTGCGGGTGGCCTCGGCGGCCAGGTCCTGGTCGAAGCCGACGAGCACGGTCAGTTCGGCGGTGATCTCGTCGGTCAGTTCCAGAGAGCGCAGGGTGTGCGGCAGGGTGCGGGCCGCGTCCGCGATCACCGCCGCGTCACGAGCGTCGGTCTTCGCCTCGCCCGGATACAGGTCGGCGATCCGGCGCATTGCCAGGCCGGGCAGGTAGGCGACCTTGCAGCCCGCGTCGCGGGCCACGGCCAGCGGGAGGGCGCCGATCGAGGCGGGCTGGTCCACGATCACCAGGACGGTGCCGAACTTCGCGGTCAGCTTGTCGAACGCGGCCCGCAGCCTCGGCTCGCTGTTGGGCAGCTGCTTGTCGAGGACCTTCTTCCCGGCCGGGGTGAGTCCGTGGCCGTGATGAGCACTCTTGCCGACGTCCAGGCCGAGGAACACGCCCACGTCTTCGGTATCGAACATCGCGCCCCTCCAGGCGAGTTGAACGTGCCGGCCTCGGCAGTGGTGTCGTACGCGCGCATCCACGTTATGCAGACCTGCCGCCCGCGAGCTGTCCGGCATTGCGCCGGACCGGGCAGTGGCCGGACCTCTCATCAGCGTCTCCGACGGCACCTCCCGGGCCCGGTGACACCACCCCCAGGTCATCTGTTCGACAGGGGGACACAGTCATGCCGGGCCCGGAGGCCAGCGGCCCTCTTGCAGGACCGCGAAGAACATAACGGGGGTGGACGCGATCGTGAACCCGACAACGGGGATACCCGAGTTGGTGTACCGCAGTTCGGGGTCGGCGGTCAGGTTGCCCACCACCGTCACCAGCGTCTCGCCCGCCATGACTACCGTCCCTTCAACCTGCCGCACCGTGGATGAGCCCACCGTACCGGCGGGCAGTGACAGTTCGGCCGAATCGGTGGCCGCAGCCGTCCACTGCACGCGATCATGGCGGTATCTGCTGCCTTGTGGGAGGGAATTTGCTGATGTCCAGGAAGACACCGGCCCGCAAACTGATGGCGGGCCCGGACCGCGACCAGGTCGCCACGGAATTGCGGAAGAGGTACGAAAACGGTGACTCCGTTCGTTCCATCGCCGAAGCCACGAACCGCTCCTACGGCGGCGTACACCGCCTCCTCGCCGACGCCGGGGTGACCTTCCGCTCCCGCGGCGGCGAGACGCGCAAGAAGACCGGCACCTGACCGTTCCCCGACGCGGCCTCGGCCGCCATGTCCTGCGCGGGCCGCCGGACCGGACGCTCAGGACCGGGTTCTGGGCTGTTCTGTGGGCATCAGCGCAGGTCACGCACTTTTGGTAGCACTTGGCGGAAGTTTCGGGAGAGTACCCCCACATTTAGGGCCCCGGACCTCGCGGTCCGGGGCTGGTCTATCGGGTGCGATGGCTGCGGCTTTCGCTGTCGCTGATGGCGGAGAAGAGTGCGACAACGTCCTTCTCAGCGACTCGCTTCATGGCCTGCCGGGAGATTCGGTATCGCAGCCAGCACCTCCACCCCACGGACAGCACCGTGAGGACACCAAGCAGCAGCATTGGCTGCCATGGGAGTCCGTCGAGCGGTACGCCCGCCGCGGCTCCGGCCGCTGCTGTTCCGCTGCCCGGCGGCCTGATCACTTCGCGCGGACAGCGTGTGCTGACATGCCGCACATGGCGTAATTGGTCGCTCAGGCGGCTTTTCAGGTCATCCTGTACTGAACGGCCCTTCGCCGGTTCTCTGGCCTGTTGTTCTGGTGGCCAGCGGCCTACGCAGCCCCGCCTGCCTCAGTGGGTACCGCCGGCGTCAGACGCTGGCCCGCTCGCTCTCCGGAGCGGCGGTGGCCTGCTGCGCTGCAGCCGCCTTGTCGCTTCGCATCGCCAGCAGGGTGATCAGCCCACCCGCCGCAGCGATCGCGGCGGCCCAGATGAACGCGGCGCTGAAGCCATCCGTCAGTGCAGGCAGGTTGCCCAGCTGACCGGCGCCCTGCGACGTGGCCACCGCGGTCAGCGCGGCGAGGCCGAGCGCCGAGCCCACCTGGTAGGTGGTGTTGACGATGCCTGACGCCAGGCCCGCCTGCTCCTGCGGGGCTCCGGACATCGCGGCCATCATCGCCGGGATGTAGGCGAGCGACATGCCGAGCGCGGCGACCAGCGAGGCCGGCAGGACGTCGACCACGAAGGTGCCGGTGGGCTCGACGGCGGACAGCCAGAACAGACCGGCGGCGAGGACGAGCAGACCGCCGCCGATCAGCGGCTTGGCTCCGAACCTCGCGAGCAGCCTCGCGGTGATCGCGGTCATGAAGATCATCAGCAGGCCGGTCATCGGCAGCAGCGCGGCACCCGACGCGAAGGCCCCGTAGCTGAGGACCTGCTGGAGGTACAGGTTGAGGAAGTACCACATGGGGATCCACGCGGCGCCGAGCAGCGCCATGGCGAGGTTGGCCGAGCCGAGCCGCGGGACGCGCCAGATGCCGAGCGGCATGAGCGGCTCGCGCACCGTCTTCTGGATTACGAAGAAGAGCACGAGCAGCGCGGCGGCGCCGACCAGCTGAAGCACGGTGCCGGTGGAGAGCCAGCCGGCTTCCGGCGCGCGGACGATGGCGAAGACGGCGAGCGCCAGGCCGGCGGTGACCGCGGCCGCTCCGAGAACGTCGACGGCACCGCGACGGCTGCCGACGGCGGGCAGGAGCTTGGTGGCGGCGAGCGTGGCAACGCCGATCGGGGCGTAGATGATGAAGATCCACGGCCAGCTCAGCCACTCGGTGAATACGCCGCCGAGGAACACACCGGCCGTGCCGCCCGCGGGAGCTGCAGCGCCATAGAGCGCCATGGCTTTGCCAAGTTCCTTCGGGTCGTGCGCGAAGAGCATCATCAGCAAGGTCATGGCCGAGGGCGCGATCAGCGCACCGCCCACGCCCTGCACGGCACGGCCGACGACCTCCACCCAGGCCGTTTGCGCGGCTGCCGCGACGATCGAGCCCGCGATCAGCACGACCCAGCCGGCGCTGAATATCTTGCGAGCGCCGATCAGGTCGGACAGGCGGCCACCGAGCAGCAGCAGTCCGCCGAAGGCGATGACGTACGCATTGAAGACCCATTGCAACTCGCCCTGCGAGAAGCCGAGGTCCTTCTGCATCTCGGGGAGCGCCACCCCGATGATCGACGTGTCCATGATCACCATGAACTGCGCTGCGGCGAGCACGACGAGCGCCCACCAGCGCCTGGGATTGACGGTTGACATGGGTCCGACCCCTTTCTGTATACCCCCCATGGGTATATGACGGCTGCACCATAACATACTCCTGGGGGGTATAGAGAGGCCGCCCGGCTGCGCTCAGGAGCCCGGCTTGATTCCTCGCCGCCGTCTGTGGGCGGGTGGAAGCGGCCGTACATATACGGGCGGGCCGGCCAAGTGTGCTGGCAGACCCGGAAACATGACCCTCCCGCGAGATCCTGAAGTCTCGTCGCGTTGCTCACGCCCGCAGGTGGTCCTCAAAATCGCCTCCAGGGTGATCGTCGGAGCCCTGTTGGTGTGAGCAAGCGTGACCAGAGCGATGTGGCAAGCCACCGAAGGAAATGGGGGCACGGCAAGACCGGACAGAACCATCACGCCCGAGCCGGCCGGACGCCTCTCCGACCACCGCGGACGGCGTTGCCGGCTGTGTTGGTTCGGGTGTTGCGGGGGCCGACGGTGCGGCGTTTGCCGGCTCTGCGTCGGGACGGGGAGCTCGTCGGGCGGCGTTCTGCGCTGCTACACCGCCCAGTGGTATCCGAGGTTGGCGAGCTGTGTGAGTTGGTGGTCGGTGAGTCGGTCGCGTCGGGTTTTCTGGTTGCTGAGAAAGACGCCGAGTCGCACGGTCGTGCCGTCGGGAAGTTCTTCGATGTGGGCTCTTCCGACCACAGTCTTGCCTTCACGCGCGATGTATTGCTGGAGGGCCATGATGCCGCGTGTGAAGGCGTCGGAGGGCGCTGTCACGTTGTTGGCTGCGTGGGTCTCTGACGATGCGTCGGGGCGTAGTGGGGGCCGGGGTTTCGGGCTGGTGCTCAGGCTTCGGCGGGCTGGTCGGCGGCGCCGGTGGCCTGGTCCCAGCTCGCGAAGCGGATGGTCATCTCGGCTCGGTAGCCGGGGGCGCTCATCAGGTGGCGGCGGGGCTGGAAGTGCGGTGAGATGCCACTGAACGCGGACAGGAACCGCTGGGCCCCGCCGGGGGCTTGTAAAGAATCAACGCGTTGCTTTGGGGGCTCTGGCGCGTTGGTCTGGTATGCGCATACCGAGTGAGGTTCGTGATCAACTCGCCCTGAGGTTCGGGGTGTTGTTTCCGCATCTGGATGAGCGGCAGCAGCGGCTGGCGCTGGCCACCGAGGCCCGGCTGCTGGGCCATGGCGGGGTCCGGGCCGTCGCGCGCACTGCGGGCGTGAGCGAAACGACGGTGCGGAAGGGGGTCTTCGAGCTGGAGGGCGGCGAGGATCCGCTGCCCGGGTGGAGGGTTCGCCGCTGTGGTGGCGGGCGCAAGAGTGCCGAGGAGCTGGACCCGCGGCTCGTTCCGGCTCTGCTGGCGCTGGTCGAGCCGGACGAGCGGGGTGATCCCATATCGCCGTTGCGCTGGACGACCAAGTCGCTGCGGCACCTGGCCGAGGAGCTCGCCGGGCAGGGGCATCCCGTCTCGGCGCCCACGGTGGGCCGGCTGCTGCGGGAGAACGGCTTCAGTCTCCAGGTCAACGCCAAGACTCTGGAGGGCAGGCAGCACCCTGACCGGGACGCCCAGTTCCGCTACATCAACGAGCAGGTCAAGCAGCACCAGGGTGCCGGGGAGCCGGTCATCAGCGTGGATGCCAAGAAGAAGGAGAAGCTCGGCCAGCTGCCCAACGCCGGCCGTGAGTGGCGCCCGAAGGGCGAGCCGGTCAAGGTGGAGGACCACAGCTTCTTCTTCTGTGCCCGGCCCGACGCCGAGCAGGCCATTCCCTACGGTGTCTACGACCTCACCGCCGATACCGGCTGGGTCAACGTCGGGTGCGACCACGACACGGCCGCCTTCGCGGTCGCGTCCATCCGCCGTTGGTGGCAGGCTCGCGGACGAGACGACTACCCGCAGGCCACCCGGTTGCTGATCACCGCGGACGCGGGTGGCTCCAACGGTTATCGCAGCCGGGTCTAAAGGCCGAACTGGCCGCGCTGGCCGCCGAGACGGGCCTGAAGATTACGGTGTGTCACTTTCCGCCGGGTGCTTCAAAATGGAATAAAATTGAGCATCGGCTGTTCTCCCACATCACGATGAACTGGCGCGGCCGGCCGCTGACCAGCCACGAAGTCGTCGTCCAGACCATCGCCTCAACCCGGACCCGCACCGGGCTACGGGTCGAGGCCGCCCTGGACACCGGCGCCTATCCCACCGGCGTCACGGTCGGCACCGACCGCATGAAGGCACTTCCCCTCGAGCCGCACACCGAGCGCGGCACCTGGAACTACACCATCCGCCCCGCGGACAAGCCCACCGTCCCGGCGGCCCCCGGGAAGGCCCCGCTGCTGGAGCGGGCAGCGGACCTTGAGCTGCTGTCCGACCCGCGCCTGACCGGGATGAACCACGAAGAACTGGACGCGATGGCCCGGCGCCTGGCCCCCGCCCAGGCCGCACGGCGCGAAGAACTCCGCCACCAGCAGCGCGGCGGGAAACGCCGCCAGGTACCGGGAGCCCACGGCCGGTCCCTGCTCTCGGCCAGGGACCGCCTCCTGATCACCGTCCTGCATCTGCGGCAGGTGTGCGCCCAGAAAGTCCTGGCCGAGATCCTCCAGGTCACCCCGCCGGCGATCGGCCAGGCAATCAGGGAGACCCGGCCTGTGCTGGACGAGCACCACTACGCCATCACCCCCACCGCCTTGCACTTCACCCAGGCGCAGGAGGTCCTCGCCTTCGTACGGACTGGCTCCGCCACCCCGCCCCGGCGGTCGGACATCTCCACGGTGCTGACCGACCCGTCACTGACCGGCATGAGCCGCGAGGACCTGCAGAAACTGACCGATCGGCTGCTGGTGAGGTATACGGCCCTGCGGGAACGGCGCCGCTACCAGCGGCGCGGCGGGCCGCGTCAGCCCGGGACGAACGGAGGCGCCTTCCACCAGAAGATCCTCCACGCGGAACGCATCCTGATCGCAGTCCTCCACCAGCGCACCGTATGCACCCGACAGGTACTCGCTGACCTGTTCGACGTCACCCCGCAGACCATCGGCACCATCTTCCGTGACCTCCGCCCCCTCCTGGAGGAAGACGGCCACCTCCCGACACCGGCCACGCCCTTCCGCACCGCAGCGGACCTCCTCGCCTCCGTGGCACCACCCGAAAACGCTCCGCAGAAGGCCGAATCACCACGTTGATTTTTTACAGCCCCCGACGGAACGAAAGCCTTTCATCGCCCGTTCGCGTTGCCTGGTGGGCTGGTGGCTGTTCTCGGCCCGGTTGTTCAGGCCCTTGTGCGAACGGTGCTCGGCCGACGGCATCGCCTCGCGGTGGGCAGCGCCGTAGGAGCGGAGCTTGTCGGTGACGATCACCCGCGGCACCGCCCGGGTCTTCGTCATCAGACGGCGGAAGAAGCGCCTGGCCGCGGCCTTGTCCCGCCGGCTCTGGACGAGAATGTCCAGGACGTTGCCGTCCTGGTCCACAGCCCGCCACAGGTACTTCAGCTCGCCGTTGATCTTGATGAAGACCTCGTCCAGGTGCCACTTGTCGCCGGGCCGGGGCGCCTGCGGCGCAGCGCGTTGGCGTAGGCCTGCCCGAACTTCCGGCACCATCGCCGGACGGTCTCGTGGGAGACGATCACGCCGCGCTGGAGCATCAGCTCCTCGACCTCACGGAAGGACAGCGGGAACCGGAAGTACAGCCACACGCAGTACGAGATCACTCGACCGGGTACCGGTGACCCTTGTCCGACGGCGACATGCCCTCCACGGACGATCCCCTCCACCAGCAATCAACCCGAAGATCATCTCACCCTGCCAGCCAACATGACAGCGCCCGTTGAACGCCTTCGCGGCCACCTGGCAAGGCTCAGCGACATCGCCGTAGCCGACCCGAAGTTCCCGCCCACGGATGGGATGGTGCAGCTCATCGAGCGGGGGCGTCCCATGCGAAGGGAGCGCATGCCGGCCGACCAACAGCAAACCATCGGTCTGGCTCGGCGCCTGGCCTTCACGCTGTCCGACCTGGTCGAGGAGCTGATCGAGGCTCGGTACATCAGGGGCGACGAATGATGCACGACCCCAACGACCGTAGACACCCGCCGGTGAACGTCACGGTGATGCCCGACCCGACGGACGCCTACGACTACGAGTCGGTGTCCGTGAACGTGGGCTTGCCGACCTGGCGTTGCAGGACGAGCAGTTGGTGCCTAGGTGTAAGGATCTCGATGTCTTTGTCCCGGTCGCTCATCGGCAGCAGGCGCAGAAGCGAGAAGGTTTTGGTCGCGGCGAGGTAGGCCAGGCGCAGCAGCACGAGATCATGATGTCGTCCGCGTCTGTGCACGTGAAGACATCGGAGCGGTCCGCGAGCGAGACCTGAGGGGTCAGTCGATCAAGGCCTCCACCTGGGTGGATGATTTATCGGCACCCGCAGTGTCTGACCAGGCCGAATGATGAATCGGCACCCGCAGGGCCAGCCGGTACGGCGGGCCTCCTGGCGCATCGCCGCGGCTCCGCGCGGGGGACTATGCGTCCCCGCGCGGAGCCGTCAGACCACCAGCCGGTCAGGCGTCGGCGATCGGGCTGGTGCCCAGGCGGACGTTGTCGATCGCCCAGTACCAGTTGTTGCCCGCGTTGAAGATCCGGAAGCTGACCTTCGCCGACGCGGCCTCGGCCGGGACGGGGCAGGAGAGCTGGACGAGGCGGTTCTCCTGGTCCTGGCCCTTGTTGGTGTTCCCGGAGGTGGCGCTGCTGTAGTGCAGCAACTGGACCTTGTCGCCCGTGTCAAACTGGACGGTGACCTCGGCCTCCTGCGGGCTCTCCTGCCGGTAGTGGGAGTCGAAGCCCAGGTGGAGGGTGGAGGTGCCCGACGGGATGGCCACCGCTGGGGTGGTCAGGGTCGAGTCGAACCGGCCTCGGCCGGACGGGCTGCCGGTGTCGTCCCAGTCGTCAGGGTCGGCGACCGCGACGATGCCGAGGGCGCGGCTGAAGTTGGGGCGGTCCTGCCCGCCGGGGAACCAGAACTGCTTGGACAAGAAGGTCCAGCCCTGCAGCTCCCGGGTGCCCTGCGGCATGGCCGGCGCGTTGGTGACCGTCCAGCCCTCGGGGGCGGTCCGGGTCCAGCCGAGCAGGCCGGGCCGGCTGAGGTCGGCCGCCGGGGCGAGCACGGGGGCGACGGACTCGAAGTCCTCCGCAAGCAGGTAGCCGGTCATGACGGGCCCGGTCTTGGCGGACAGGGACGCGGTCGCCTGCTGGACGCTGCCACTCAGATTCGCCGTGACGGTCGCCTTGAGGCTGCCAGAGGCGCGCGCCGCCGAGGCGGGCGCCACGACGTCCCACTCCAGGCGGGCGGAGGAGCAGACTGGAACGGCCGCCGGCGCGTCGCCCCTGGGGGTGGCGGTCCAGCCCGTCGGGAGGGCCAGCGTGGCGGCCAGGCCGGTGAGCGGGGTGCCGCCGGAATTGGTGACGGTGGCGGTCACGATGACCGGCCTGCCCGGCGAGAGCACGGTGCCGTCGGTGCCGGGCGAACTCGCCGGACCGCTCAGCGAGACGCTCATCGCAGGGGCGACCTGGGAGCGGACGCGTGCGTCGGCGAGCCTGAGCAGGCCGTTGCCGTCGCCGTGGGCGGCGACCACCAGGCTGCCTGCGGTGGCGTTCGGAGCGGGCGTAACGGTGAAGCGCACATCGGCCGAATCCCCGGAGGCGACCAACGTCGGCGCCGCAGCGGCCTGCTCGACCGTCCAGCCGGAGGGGGCGAGTAGGGCGACCGAGAGCCGGTCGAGCTTGGCGTCAGCTTGGTTTCGCACGGTGACGACGACATCGGCCGGGTTGCCCTGCACGAACGGCGTGTCCTGGGAGGGCAGCGGCTCCGGCAGGGTGATCGTCGCGGCAAGCGCCAGGGCAGCACCGGTCGCCGGGTCGGTGACGCCGGGCCTGCCGTCGGCCAGGTGGCCGGTCATCCGGCGCAGGAACGCCGGGTCTCCCTGGTCGACGACCACGACGTCGTACCAGCCGTGGTCCGGGAGGTGGATCGGCACGGTCTGGGTCTCGCCGGGCGCGAGGGTGACGGTCTGGACATGGGCACCGGGTTTGCGCGGGTAGACCGACTCGCCGACGAGGAGCGTGCGGGTGGCGGTTGAGGGGTTGGCGCACCGGACCTTCACCTGGCCGGGGATGGCCTGCTCGACGAGGTACGCCTCGGCGCCCACGCCGGTGCCGCGCAGTTCCCAGACGGACCAGCCGGTGCCGTGGACCTGCAGGTCGTAGCCGTCGGCGCCGTAATCGACCGTGTTGTCGGCGATCCCGCCCGCTGAGACGGTCCAGGCGCGCGGGGCGGTGCCGTCGCCGGGGTAGGCGGTGAACGTGGCGGCGGTGGTGCCTGCGTTGCCGAGCTGGAGGCGTACGTCGGAGCCGGTGACGTCGGCCCGCAGGGACAGCCGGTACGGGGAGGGGCGCGTCGGGCGGGTGCCGGCCTCCTGCTCCGGGAGTGACTGGTTCTTCGGCGGTACGGGGTTCCAGCGGCCGACCCGCGCCGGCACCGGGCCGGGCTGCTCCACCTTGGGCTGCGCGTATCCGCGGTTGAAGTCGAAGGCGGAGGTCAGGTCGCCGAACACGCTGCGGCGCCAGGCGCTGATGTTGGGCTCCTGGACACCGGTCCACTTCTCCAGGAACCGGATGGCCGAGGTGTGGTCGAACGCCTCCGAGCAGACGAAACCGCCCACCGTCCACGGCGACACGATCGTCATCGGCACGCGCGGACCGGGGCCGACCGGCTTGCCGTTGAACCAGTCGTCGCTGTTGCCGGAGTCGGGCCGGGGCGCGACCGGGGCGGGCACGTGGTCGAAGTAGCCGTCGTTCTCGTCGAAGTTGATGAACAGAGCCGTCTTCGACCAGGTCTTCGGGTCGCTCGCGATGGCGTCGAGGAGGTCGTAGATGAGGTTGGCGCTGCCAACCGGGGTGGAGGAGCTGGGGTGCTCGGAGAGCGCCGCCGTCGGAACCAGCCAACTGACCTTCGGCAGCGTGCCGTTCTTGATGTCGGACCTGATCCGCTGGACGAGGGTGTCCGGCTCGGAGCGGTAGGCGCCTCGCATGAAAAGCTGGCGTTCCGCCTCGGTCAGCGAGTCGATGCCCTGCTGGAACTGGGCAAGCGCGGCCTTCCGCTGGTCCGCCGTCTTGCTCCACAGGCCGTCGTAGAACTGCTCTGTGGTGGAGTACTGGCCGCTGACCTTGGACAAGATCTTCCGGCCGATCTGCTTCCAGGGCCGGAAGTACTCCACCGCGTTGTCGGTGAAGTTGTCCCATTCCTGGTAGATCTGCCAGGAGACGCTGGCGGCCTCCAGGCGCTCGGGGTACGTCGTCCAGTCGTAACCCGGGTGGGTGTAGGAGTACGCAGCGTTGGTGACGGCCCGGTTGGCGCTGTCCGGCTCGTAACCGGTCGTGCCGGTCCACAGGTAGTTGCGGTTGGGGTTGGTCGAGCCGTAGACCGAGCAGAAGCAGGCGTCGCAGATAGTGAAACGGTCGGCCAGTTCGTACTGGAGGGGGATGTCGCGCCGGTCGTAGAAGGCCATGGTGCTCTGGCCCTTGGCCGCGACCCAGTCGTTCCACCAGCCGTTCGCCCGGGCCTGGTTGGCGTCGGAGAAGCCGTGCGGGAGCGAGCCGAGGTATTGGATGTCGTTCTCAGGGCGGCCGACGTCGATCGCCGCCTGCCGGGCCGAGAATGGCAGGACCTTGCCACCGCCGGACCGCGGCTGCTCAAAGGCGGTGGCTCCGGTGGGCAGACGGAGCGGCGTACGGTCGCCGAAGCCGCGCACGCCCTTGAGGGTGCCGAAGTAGTTGTCGAAGGAACGGTTCTCCTGCATCAGGATGATGACGTGTTCTATCGCATCCATACCACCGGGAGGCAGCGGCGCGGCCATCGCCTTCAGCAGCGACGGGGGCAGGAAAGAGAGCGCAGTGCCACCGGCGAGGGCACCGAGAAGTCTGCGGCGGGAGAGACTAGACATGGAGCTGAGGCTAGGTCGCTCCGGTACTACGACGAAACCTTGAGTGACGAGTCTTCGTTGACTGTTCGATCATCAACATCGACCGTTCCATCAGTTGTATAGCCAAATTCCCATCGACCCCGTCGAACGTTCGTAGCAACGGAGAGTTGCTGTCGGCACCCTCTAGTACTACAGCAGGGGTTCAGCCATTGATCGGAGACCAATCGCTCCGTGGAGCCGACGGGACAGCGGCGCCTCACGCCGCCCGCGGGCAGGAAAAGCTCTTCAATCCCCGGCGCGACTGGTCGCCTGTGCTGGCCCGCCTGGGGCGCCGAGGTCCTGGCGAGTTGCCGCTGTCGGAGGAAGCTCGGCGGCTCGTCGAGGAGTTCGACCAGCTCATCCTCGATCGCCGGACGCCTGACTACCGCAAGAACATCCGCACGCTGACCATCCTGGTGCACTGGCTCGGCGCTGAGAACGCCATCCTGGAGCGCGATGTCCACGATTTGGTCAGTTGTTCTGCGACTCTCACGGCGAAGCCGGTCTGTCAGTTCCTCCGTTCTCATGGTCTGCTCATTGATGATCCGGACCGCCGCCAGGACGTGAATCTCGCATGGATCCAGGTCGCGATCAGTGTCCTCCCGGACCCGCTCGCCAGCGAGATCCACGCATGGGTGACCCTTCTGCGCAGCCAGGGGCGCCGCGAGGGCGAGGTCCGCGATTACCGCAGCATTCGCCGCTACCTCGCCCACATTGAACCCGTCCTCACCACGTGGACAGCCGCCGGCGTGACCACTCTGCGAAAGATCACGACTGACCACATTGAGGCGGTGGTATCCGGCCTGTCGGGATGAGAGCGCCAGCAGGTCGCGGTGAGCCTGCGCAGGCGTTGTCACGTTGTCGAGGGTGTTGGCGCTTGGCGGGGCGTCGGGGCGTGCTGGGGTCGGGTTCCGGCTCCGCGCTCAGGCCGTGGCGGGCTGGCCGGCGGTGCCGGTGATCTGTTCCCAGATCGCGAAGCGGACGGTCATTTCGGCGCGGTGGTCGGTGGCGGTCATCAGGTGGCGTCGGGGTCGGAAGTGGGGTGAGATGTCGCTGAACGCGGACAGGAACCGTTGGGCTCCGCCGACGCTGCGGAAGCCCTTCATGGCGCGTTCTCGTTGCCGGGTCGGCTGGTGGGAGTTCTCGGCCCGGTTGTTGAGGCCCTTGTGGGAGCGGTGCTCGACGGAAGGCATCACCTCGCGGTGGGCGGCCCCGTAACTGCGGAGCTTGTCCGTGACCACCACCCGCGGCACCGAGCGGGTCTTCTTGAGGAGCTTGCGGAAGAAACGCCTGGCCGCGGCCTTGTCGCGTCTGTTCTGCACGAGGATGTCCAGCACGTTGCCGTCCTGGTCCACCGCGCGCCACAGGTACTTCAGCTCACCGTTGATCTTAATGAAGACCTCGTCCAGGTGCCATTTGTCGCCGGGACAGGGACGCCGGCGACGCAGCGCGTTGGCGTAGGCCTGACCGAACTTCAGGCACCACCGCCGGACGGTTTCGTAGGAGACGACCACGCCGCGCTCGAGCATCAGTTCCTCGACCTCCCGGAACGACAGCGGGAACCGGTGGTACAGCCACACGCAGTGGGAGATGATCTCGACGTCGTACCGGTGCCCCCGGGTACGACGGCGACACGGACGACACGAGCAGTCCCCTCCCCGATACGACCTCCACGAAGATCATCCCACGCCGGTCAGTCAACGTGACAACGCCGGTCGAGGGCCTGTGGGCGCATATCAAGCGGAGCCTGGCCAACCTGGCCGCCCGCACCCTCAGCGAGCTGGAGACCCTGCTCCGCAGGCGACTCAAAGCACTGCAGTACCGGCACACCATCCTCGGCGGATTCCTCGCCGGGACCGGCCTCGCTCTCGACAGACCGAACTGACCCAGATATGCCGAAGTCAGGTAACGGGCAGTCCACGGACTGCCCGACTCTCCGGAAGGTTACGGAGCCGTGATCACTCGCCCCGAAGCAGCTCCACCGACCTCACTATCCGCTGCTGTGTCATGACCGATGCAAGGTCCGGTCACTGCGCAGCGGTATGAAGTTCCAGTCCAGCCTCTGCTCCTCGTCCACTACGGGCGTGTAGTCGTTGAGGGGCTGGTTGGTCTCGAGAGACGTGGCGATCGCCTCCATGAGCATCGGCAGGGACGTCCACATTTCGTGTGATACGCGCATGATGCCTTCCACGGCCTCGGCTTCGTGGACACGCCCCCGGTCGATCTCGGGACGGTGGTCCAGTACGAGGTGACCCCCGCCGAGGTCCCGCGCGATGGGGATCAACTGCGGGTGTCCGTAGAGGACGCTGCTGGACCCGATCTTCATGAAGTCGTAGTCCGCCTCGTCTCCCTTCTCATCCGCCATGCACTGGTCGTAGAAGCCGGTGAGAAGGTGCCACGCAGCCGTGATCTCGCGTGCGCTCATCGGTCGGTAGAACGCCGGCAGCAGCGAGCCCCGCTGGTCGAGGAGACCGTCGTGCCGCAGCAGCGACATCACCAAGGGCTTCAGCAGCGGCCGGCCGATGGTGCGTTCGGTCGCGGCGATGTCCGCCGGATCCGCGGGCGGCGCCAGCGCGGCGTAGGTCGCCGGGGCGTGCTCGGCCAGCCAGTTCTCGATGCGCGTCCACGACTCACTGATCGGTGCGGTCATGGCACGGCATCCTGCCACCTGGTACCGACAACCCCCGGGGAACAGCCGAGAGTGGCCGTGACCCCGATACCTCCGGCTGGGGCCGTCTCTGGGCCGTGCGAGGGGGCTCAACAATGACAGGCGACGACAGCCGCCGACCGCTGACCCGCAGGCCAGAAGGGCGGTGGCTGGAGTGCGTGCAGGTCAGGAAGGTGTCGCGTCACTTCTTCGGCTACTGATCGCGCTCGATTGAGCACAGCACCTCAGGTCCGCCCGTCCTCCAGCTACGGCGCCACTGGTAGACCGACTACTCACCCACCAGTAACTCCCGTGCGGTGCACGGGACTTCCCCGTCCTCCTCGAAGAGGTCAACGGCCCGCATCCGCACCTCTTCCCGGCGCTTGCGCTGCTCGGCGGTCAGCCCGCCCCCATCCGGATACCGCATGCCTTCGACGTACCAGCCCGGACGGACCGCGTCACCAGTCCCGACTCAGACCCAGACCCCAAGACGCCGAAGTCAGTAACTGCGTGACAATGCCGACGCATAGCAGCGGACAACCGCGCACGCTGACGGACTATCGCAGATGGAGGAGTTGGCGGTCGAAGTGCTGGCGCAGCTGCCGGACGACCGGGCACGCCGGGAGGTGATGGCGCTCGTGGAGGTCGCGCGGATGGAACCGCAGGCATGGCCCCGACGTCCGAGATCCCGGATCCGTGGAGGAGATCCGTGAGGCGTTCGGGAGGCGCTGCTGGATCCAATACATGCCCCACCCTGCCGGGGCGATCGAGGTCGGCGAGATCGGCTGGGTCGGCTGACGACCGGTCGCAGCGGCGCGCCCCGGACGGCAGGGGCTTTCCGCCAGCCGTCGCGCACCGTGCCGGGACGGAGATTTCCCCCTGCCGGATGGCTGGCACGAAGGTTCGTGACGCTTGCCAGGCCGCCCAGAGGCACGGAAAGCTGTGGATCTTCAAGGGCGGCAACCTCGTCAGGAGCAACAGGTGAAATCTAAAATTATCCGACGGATCGCTGCAGGAGTGATCTTCCTCCAGATAGCATATGTGGTGCTCGCGAAAATCGTGATTGCCATCATGCTCGAAGACACTTCTGTCATCGACCATACGGAACCCCCGACAGGCGAATCAGAATTCTATCGACTGGTGGCGTGGGCAGTCCTGATCGTGCTTCTTGCAGGCGCACTGCTGCTCGCGCTTCCAAGGAAATGGGAGCGAGCCCCTCGATGGGGCAAATTCTCACTTCTAGGAACTGTCGCCCTCATCGAATGTTCAGTCATTGTTGGAGCTCTGCTGAACATGTCCACCCAGAGTTTCGGGCCCGACGTAGTCCTGAACATCGGCATGGTCGCACTCTCCGGCGTGGCTGCGTTCGCCTCAGCATCTGAGCTGTTCCAGGAACGTGCCGGAGCTGCGCGGAGCAGCGTTTTTCCGGCCCCGACGCCACCTCATGACCGCAGCTGAGTACCGCGCCGAGATGACCGTCCGCTTCACCATCTGGAACCGGATCACAGATGCGACCGCCCTGCCTACCGCGGCCTGACACAAGGACCGCCGCCCGGCCCCTCCACGGCCACACACACCCTCAGCCAGACACCGACTGGTCAAGTTGACAACGCCTCGGGGTGCACTGCAGGTGGCGCAGGCACGCGAGCACCAGGCGCAGCGGCCGTGCGGGTGCCGATTAATCATCCGACCTGCTCAGGCGGCATGTTGGTACTCATGCAGGGTTCCGCCGAGCCGGTCTCGTCGGTGGACCTCCAGATGTGCGATCTGTCCTGGTTCGGTGATCGGTTCAGGTAGCGGGCGGAGCGGGGCGGCTTGGCCGAGGGGCCGGTGCGGCCGATGCCCGTTGTAGAACGATTCGAACTCTTGGAGCACGTGCAGGAGGTGGCTTTGGTTCCAGATCAAGGTGCGGTCCAGCAGCTCCCTGCGGCAGGTCTGTATCCAGCGCTCCATGATGGAGTTCATTCGGGGCATCCGGACACCGCTGGCGACGACCTCCGGCCCGGCGTCGGCGAGCACGGCGTCGAAGGCCTGTGTGAACTTCCGGTCCCGGTCGCGGATCAAAAACCTGGCCTGGCTGCCCGCGTCCTGGAGATCCATGGCGAGATTGCGTCCGAGCTGTACCACCCAGTCCGCGGTGGGGTGTGCGGTGGCGCCCAGGATCCGGATCCTGCGGGTGGTGTGCTCGATGACGGCGAAAACGTACAGGCGTGCCCCGGCCAGGGTGCGGGTCTCGAAGAAGTCGCAGGCGAGGAGCGCGTCGGCCTGGCTGCGCAGGAAGTCGGCCCAGGTCGTGCCTTCGCGTTCGGGGGCGGGCGGGATGCCGTGCTCCTTGAGGATCTCCCAGACGGTGGAGGCGGCGACCTTGATGCCGAGCGCCGCGAGCTCACCGTGGATGCGGCGGTACCCCCAGGAGCTGTTCTCGCGTGCCAGGCGCAAGACCAGGCTGCGGATCGAGCGGACTGTGGGTGGGCGCCCCCGCCGCCTCGGTGCGCACGTGACGGCATGGCGCTGTTTGAGCAGGTCGCGGTGCCATCGCAAGATCGTGTCGGGACGCACCAGCAGCAGGAGCCGGCGCAGCCTGAAGTTCCCCCTGGGGCCTGGACAGCGGGTTTTTAGGCTGCGGGGGTGAGGTCCTGCCTGAGCAAGATCCTCGTTTCGAGCGGGGTGACGTACCCGTACTCGGGGTGCCTGCGGAGTCGGCTGCGGTTGTACTCGATCTCGATGTAACGGAAGACATCGGCCCGAGCGGCCTCGCGGGTCTCCCAGACGGTGGTTCCGATCTCCGCTTTGAGAACGGCGAACCAGCTTTCCGCGGCAGCGTTATCGTAACAAGAACCGACACGCCCCATCGACTGCCTCATGCGCAACTTCCGTATCTCCGTGCGGAATTCGTCACTCGTGTATTCGCTGCCGCGGTCGGTATGCATGATGCAGCCGTCCTCCAGAGTGCCGCGTCCGGCCGCCATCCGCAGGGCTGCGACCGGCAGCTCGGCGCGGTGGTGGTCGGCCATCGCCCAGCCGATCACCTCCCGCGTCGCGAGATCGATGCAGGTCGCCAGATACAACTTCCCTTCCAGCGTGACGAGTTCGGTCATGTCACCGACCAGCCGCATCCCGGGGCGGGTTGCGGTGAAGTCCCGAACGATCAGATCGGCGGCGAACACCGCCCGCTTCGCCTGCCGGGTCAGCCCCCGACGCCGGCGGCGGGTGATCCCGACGATCCGGTGCTTGCGCATCAGCCGCTCGACCTTCTTCAGGTTCATGATCCGCCCGGCCCGCCGCAGGGCGGCGTGGATCCGCGGGACCCCGTAGGCGCCGCGTGACCCGGCATGGAGTACTCGGATCTCGTTCACGAGGCGCTCCTCCTCGCGCCACGCGGCTCGACGCGCCGACGCCGTCGCCCGGTGCGCGTAGTAAGTCGAGCGCGGCACTCCCAGCGCACGGCACAGCAGCGCAACGCTGTGACCGGCGGGATTGCCGCCCGATGCCTTCTCCGCGTCGATGAAGCGGCACCGCGTGGCGGTGTCTACCTCATCTTGTCCTGCGCGAAGAAGGCGGTCGCTTTTCCCAGGATGTCGACCGTCTTCTCGAGCTCGCGGACCTTGCGCCGCAACTGGGCGAGTTCTTCGCGCTCGGCGCTGGTCAGAGCCCCGGCAGACCCCTCGCCCCGGTCGACCTTGGCCTGCTTCACCCAGCCTCGCAGACCCTCCGGGCTCACCCCCAGGTCCCGGGCGACCTCGGTGACCGTCTTGTCCGACGACAACGCCAGCGCAACGGCATCCCGCTTGAACTCCGCCGTATACCGCTTGCTCATATTGCTCTTCTTGCTCACTGCCTGTAACTGCTTCCTCCGGGACCTTCCGTCCCAGTATCAGGCTGTCCAGGTCAAAGGGGGAGCTTCACCCGCAGTCTCGGCCGTGCGGTCGGGCAGCACGTCGATCCGCTCATGGGTCTCGGCGTCGATCACCACGGTGGCGTAGCGGTGCCGCCGGCGCAGAGCGAAGTCGTCGACGCCGATCACGCGGGGCACCCGTCCGGTGGGCAACGGGATGCGCAGCAGGGTGCGCAGGGCCGTGTGACGCGAGAGACCCATCGCGAGTATCGCCAGCAGGCGTGCTCTAGCCCGGCCCGCTAACTCTTTGACCACGGCCTTGACTTGCCTGGTCAGAGGGGCTGTGCGTCGCTGGTATCGCTCCAGGACTCCGGGCACCTGCTCGCGGAAGGTGTGGCGGCAGCCGCGCGTGGGGCACACAAGGCGCCGCACCCGTACGCGGACCACCACCCGTCGACCGTCGACCGGTATGTCGGCCACGGTCCGCCAGTAATAGCCATGCACGCGTCCCGACGAGGCCCCGCATATCGGGCAGACCGCGGTGTCCTTCGGAGTCCGTGCCCGCACCACGATCCGCTCACCCTCGGCGGCCACATCCTCGATGACCAGCGGGGACAGTCCCGAAAACACCGTCTGCACAAGCTCGTTGACATCCATCACACTGATGTCAACGACCCCTCACAACTCTACGTCACCACCGAATATGAGACAGGGCCGTTCACCGTACAGACCCGCGCTTACGCACCCGCTGCGCGACCACCCGTCGAGCCCGTGGACACCTCGATGCCCGCTAATTTGGTTGAGCCCGCACCCTGCAATCGTGTTGGCTAGCGGCACCGAACTGTCAGTACCGCAGGTGTCCGCTCGGCTGTAGCAGGGAGTTAAACGTGCAGGACATTGTTGTCGACCCCGTTGCCCACAATCGGGCAGCCTGGGACAAGTATGTCCAAGAGGGCAACGAGTGGTCGAGGCCGGTGAGTGCTGAGGATGTCGAGCGCGCCCGCATGGGCGACTGGTCGATTGTTCTCATCGGGCGTGAGCCAGTCGACCGCTCCTGGCTGCCGACGGACCTGACCGGCAAGGACGTGTTGTGCCTGGCCTCCGGCGGTGGCCAGCAGGGTCCGATCCTCGCCGCCGCAGGGGCGCGGGTCACCGTATTCGACAACTCACCCCGCCAGCTCGGCCAGGACCAGATGGTGGCGGCGCGCGACGGACTCGAGCTGCGCACCGTCCTAGGCGACATGCGCGACCTCAGCGCCTTCGGCGACGCAACATTCGACGTCCTATTCCATCCGGTCTCTAACCTATTCGTACCAGACTTGGCACCGGTGTGGCGTGAGTGCTTCCGCATCCTGCGACCGGGCGGAACTCTGCTCGTGGGCTTCCTCAACCCTGATGTGTACTTGTTCGACCACGAGGCGCTCGACGAGCGCGGCGAGCTGATCGTCGTGCACAAGCTGCCCTACAGCGATGTCACGCAGTACTCCGCCGAGGAACGCGCCACGAAGTTCGGCGCGGATGCCGCTCTTGAATACAGCCACACCCTCACCGACCAGATCGGCGGGCAACTCGCCGCGGGGTTCGTCGTCACCGGCTTCGCGGAAGCGCCGCACCAATCCAACGCATCCGCTCAATACATGTCGCACTATTTTGCGACGCTGGCGGTCAAGCCGGGCTGACCCAGCCGTGGGGCCGGCCAAGACGGCCGTGTCTCCGAATGGCCAAGTGGAGCGCTGTGCCAGCCCGACCCCCACGAACTTCGCTGAGCCACGATCGTTGGGCCAAACAATTCTCCGGGATCGTCGACCAGGCCCCAACCCTCATCGGTGCCGCGCACGTCTTCTTCGAGTGGCGGATGACCCCAATCAGGGTTCCCTGGGCAGAACCGCTCGTGGAGATCGGCGGTCTCGGCATACACCTCCGGTTCTCCCGGCCGGCGGACAACAACGTGGCCGAGCAGCGCCATTTAGCCTCCGGGATGGAGCATGTCGTGCGCTCGCTGCCAGCCAATCGACGGGTCAACCCAGTGCCACGACGACGCAGCCACGAGGACATCGAAGCGTCGACCGCGGTTGTCCTACTCCTCAAACGTCGACGTCTCGACTTCGACGTTGCGGAAGGAAGCGATCCGGTGGCGAGCGAGTGCGGCCATGTCTGCCCCAGGCTCGACGGCAGTCACTGAGTATCCGAGCGCTGCTAGCGAGCGCGTCGCCTGACCGGTACCGCAGCCCACCTCCAGCACCGACGACCGTTCGTCCATGCTGGTGACGGCGCCAAGGTCCGCGAACAACTCGTCGGGGTATCCCGGCCGGACCCGGTCGTAGAGCTCCGGCACCTCGTTGAACACTCGTCCGAGGTCGTGTCGATTTGGGCGCATCTTCGGATCACCAGTCACGAACGCACAAGCTATGAGGTCCGTCCACGAAAATGCCACTGGTTTACCGGCAGCTGCCGTGCTGCCTCCGGTAGTTCAGAGAAGAACTCATCGCCCCCGAGGCGGTCGATGGCGGCGTGCGGACCTGCCCATGCGGTGAGCCGGGCCGCGATCGACGCGCGGACGGTGTCCCCGGCTGCGTGCCCGAGGCTGTCGTTGATGTCTTTGAAGTGGTTTTCCCGGACTCCGGAGCACCGCTGACGATGATCCGCCAGTACATCGAAGGGCAGAACCGGCCTGTCTGACCGTCACCCCGGAGGCGCGGCGAACTCCGGCGCTTCGCGCCTCCGGACCAAGGATGCGTTTCCCTCCCCGGCTGAAGCCGGGGATACCCACGCAAGATCAGGGATGGAGATCTCCATGTAGGTGGAGGCGGGGCGCGGTGCGCCTTTCGGGAAACCCTGGCTACCGCGGCCGTCTCACCGGCATGGTGAGCCGGGACGACCTGTTGGCCCGCTTCCTGGAGCCACACACCAACGGTCTGACGGCAGACGCCTCGCCGGCCCCAGCCCCTCGCAGGGCTGGGGCCGGCGCATGTTCACCTCTCGTCGTTCTTCAGCGCCTTGGCCTCGCTCTTGAAGATGCGGGCCGCCTTGCCTGCCGAACGTGTCAGCTCGGGCAGCTTCTTGACCCCCAGGACCACCACGACGACGAGGAGGACAAGAGCCAGTTCACTCAGGCCGAACATCAGATCTGCTCTCCCAGGGGGACGGACGGCGGCCGAAACGGCATACCGGCAGCACATCGCTCTCTACAGTGCTGTAGAAGTTTCTCCTGGAGCGTGATCGCTCAACAAGCCCGCCTTCCGGCCCGGCCGGGAACAGCGCGTTGCACGGAGGAACAGAGCAGGATGACGGAAGTGACCGCCGGGACGCGGACCACCCGGGAGACATTGGCGCGGCAGTGTCGCGCCATCACGGAGGCACGCTGGTTCGCCGCCACCGTGTTCACCCTGATCCTCACCAACGCCGCGCTGCTCGGCGTGGAGACGTACAGCGGACTGGTGGACGACTGGCACCGGTGGTTACGCCTCGCCGAGCACGCCTGCGTCGCCGCCTTCACGGTGGAAATTGTGCTGCGCCTGGCCGCCCACGCCAACCGCCCCCGGGACTTCTTCCGCGACCCGTGGAACCTCTTCGACCTCGCCGTCGTACTGAGCGCCTTCCTGCCCGTCGTACGCGAGAACACCACCGTCCTGCGACTGTTGCGGCTGGCCCGAGTGCTGCGCACCGCCCGCTTCCTGCCGCAGCTGCGCATCTTCCTGGTCGCGGTCGGCCGCAGTCTCCCCGGCACGCTCAGCTTCCTGGTCGTGGGCGCTCTGCTGCTGTACGTCTACGCGATGGTGGGCTGGGTCTTCTTCGCACACCACGATCCCGAGCACTACGGCTCCATCGGCCGCGCCGTCCTCACCCTCTTCCTCCTGATGACCCTGGACGGCATCGGCGATGCGGTCCGTGCGGGCCTGGAGGTCTCCCACTGGAGCATCCTCTACTACGCCTCCTACGTCCTGCTCGCTTCCTTCGTCCTCGTCAACGTCCTCATCGGCGTCGTCATCACTTCCCTCGACGAAGCACGCGACATGGAGGAAAACGACGCTCGGGACCGGTCTTTCGCGGCCTCCCCAGAGGACCCCCACCTGCTGCTCGAACGCATCGCCACCGCCCGCCGCGCCCTCGACGACCTGGAGCGCGGCCTGACCCGGGTCTCGCCGGGCCGGCCCCGCGAGGCAGAGCGGACTGCCTCCACCTCCGGAGGTCACTCGTAGCCACAACGGCAGATGGCGAGAGGCGACCCATGAAGACCTCAAACATCATCAACTCGACCTTCATCGGCGTCCTGAGTCGGCTCGAACTCGACCGCGCCGCCGCCAACGTCGGCCTCACCCTCCCCCACCGCATCCTGCTCCAGCGATCACCACACAGCGCTACCACCGATTACGGGGCAGAGCCGTTCGTTTGACAAACCTGAATCGAGGCCCGGCTACCGCCTTGGGTCGACCACTCGTTGACCAGTACGGGGATGGAGACCACTGCGATGGCCGGAGTGTCGGCGAGATTTTCGCGCGTCGGTCAACTCGTCGAGCATGACGGGACATGCCCCCGCCGTTGCGCGGTGACGAATGCCACCCGCCGCCCAGGACAGCGACACCGAGGCGTGCTGGTTCTCCACAATGTCGTGGGCGGACTCCGCGCGGCTGGGATAGCCGGACAGTCCGCCTTCGTGCCTGAGCCGGGAGAAATCCTGGCGCCGCGTCAGCAGCTTGTGCCGACAGCGTTCTTTGTCGGCCCGTGCCCGGTCCGGTGGTGGTCGCCGCGGCCGGGTGAGCGGCAGAGGCTACGGGCACGTGAGTGGGGCGGAGTGAGGAGTCAGGGAGCGAAGTACCAGCAGTACAGGTTCAGGTTCCTCTCGACTCCGCGGCCGGCCAGAACCGACAGGCGCTCAAAGAGGTCCACCGCTCTGTCGAGCGAGATTTCATCGTCCGGCTCTGAAGTCTCAGCCCACAGAACGGCTGTCGTCCGGAGTCGATCCGTTCCCGCACTGACCAATGCCGTGCACAGCCTGTCCCCTCTCTGTCAAAGTAGATCGAGTCAGGCATACTGGATGATTCATTGAGTCGAGGGCGGAGAAGGAGTAGTGCCCGGGTGGCCAGCACGAATGACCACGGGACCCCTGATCCGCAGGTAGAAGCCCGTTCGACCGGTCCGCGCCGGTATACCGCGGAGTACAAGGCGAGGATCCTCGCGGAGTACGAGACGTTGGACAAGAAGGGCAAGGGCGCTCTGCTGCGGCGGGAGGGTCTGTACTCGTCGTTGATCACGACGTGGCGGCAGCAGCGGGACAAGGGCGCCCTGGACGGGCTCGCCGCGTCGGCCGGACGGCCGAAGGCGGACCCGAGGGACAAGGAGATCGCGAAGCTGAAGGCGGAGAAGGCCCGCCTGGAAGCCGACCTCGCGAAGGCCCGCACCGTCATCGAGGTCCAGGGAAAACTCTCCGCGCTGCTCGACCAGTTCGCCACGGACAGCGCCCCGAACAGGAACGGCGAGAAGAACCAGTGACCGGGGCCCAGTTCGCGGCCGTGGCGTTCAACACCGCCCGCAACCAGGCCCTTGAAGAGCTCACCGGGCTGGTCGGACGCGTCCAGGCATGCGCCGCGCTCGGCGTGAGCCGTGCCACCTACTACCGCCAACACCGCCGAAGCCCCGCCCCGGCCAAGCCGCGGCGGGAACGGCGCCGACACCCCCGCGCTCTCGCACCCGAGGAGGAGATACGGGTCCTCGATGTGCTCCATTCCCCGGAGTTCGCTGACATGGCGCCCGCCGAGATCTACGCGGTCCTCCTGGACCGGGGTGTCTACCTGTGCTCGGAGTCGACGATGTACCGGCTCCTGCGACGACATGGCGAGGTCCGTGAACGCCGCCGTCAGGCCGTCCACCCACCCCGGACCGTTCCCGAGCTGGTCGCCGAGGGCCCGAACCGGGTCTGGAGCTGGGACATCACGAAGCTGAAGGGGCCGGTCAAGGGCGTCTACTACTGCCTCTACACGATCATCGACATCTTCAGCCGCTACACGGTCGGCTGGATGATCGCCGCCCACGAGAACAAGGACCTCGCCGAGCGGTTCCTGTCCGAGACGATCGCCAAGTACGGCATCGAACCCGGGCAGTTGACGATCCACTCGGACCGCGGGTCCCCGATGGTCGCGCAGAACGTCGCCCAGATGATGGCCGGTCTCGGCGTCACCAAGTCGCATTCGCGGCCGAAGACGTCGAACGACAACCCGTACAGCGAGAGCCAGTACAAGACCCTGAAATACCGGCACGACTTTCCCGAGCGTTTCGGATCTCTCGAGGACGCCCGGGCGTGGTGCACCCAGTTCTTCACCTGGTACAACGAGGAGCATCGGCACTCCGGGATCGGCCTGCACACGCCCTACGACGTGCACTTCGGTCTCGCCGAGCAGCTCCGCGAGATGCGTGCCGACGTCCTCCAGGCGGTCTACGCGAAGCACCCTGAACGCTTCGTCCGCAAGCCACCAGAGCCCCCGAAGGTCCCCGCAGCGGCCTGGATCAACCAGCCGGCACCAGACGGCCCACTGATCCCAGCACAGCGTTAGAACGATCTACCTGCCTTGATCGCTTTGACAGGTTCCGGTCCGGAATGGCAAAGACCGTGAACCCGTCGTTGGCCATGGGCACCACTTCGCGGAGCTGAACTGAATCAACCGGTCCCTTCGCCGACGCGCGTGGCAGCAAGGTTTCCCACTTCAGCACCGCATCATCGGGACAGATGCCGTCGCACGGCACCGCAGGGAATTCATGTCTCCTGCCCGGGCCGACCCGCACCGCCGCTTCGTCGTCTGCGGCGAGGAAGAACTCTCCAAGCACCATCGTCGGATCGTCTCATGCCCAGATACCTGCTCGACCTGCACACCCGCACCTTGCTGGCAGCCGGCGTCGAATTCCGACGTGCCGCTCTTCTGCTGACCCTGTCCCGGCTCCCCGTACAGCCTGCTGTGCCATGCGAGTCTCTCCGTTCACGCCGGCTTTCGTGAAACGGCTCGGCAGTCACGTAAGCACTCGCACGAGGTCGCGACACGGTCGCGTCGCGACGGGTCGGCTCCGTGAGCCGACGCAATCATGCGTTGGGGCAGCTGAACAGCAGCAGCACGTGGAAGACGGCGTCGAACTCGAGGCCGAGGATGCGGTCTGTCGGCGAGTTGACCCGGTGGTCGTCGCTCGGGCAGGACTTCGACCTCGTCGGGGACGTCAGCGTCGTCTCCGTCGAGGAGCTTGTCGAGGACCGCGAGAGTGTGACTCCTCCGCCCCGTGAACGGGGTGGCTTCTCGCTATGCCGGTTGGGCTTCGCGACGGACCAGCCCGGCCCGTAGGACGTTGAGAGCACCGACGGTGTCCGCGTGCGCGCTGTGACCGCAGGCGACGCAGTGGAACGTCTCCTGTGTGGGCCGGTTCTCCTTGGCGGTATGCCCACACTGGGGGCACCGCCGGGAGGTGTTGCGGGGGTCCACGGCCATCACTTCCCGTCCGGCGCATTCTGCCTTGGCGGTGAGGACCGTCAGGAACACCCCCCATCCGGCATCGGCGATCGAGCGGTTGTGTCCGGCCTTCGCGGCGGCCCCGTTGGGCAGGAAGCTGCCCGGCTGGTCGGGGTCGGGCTTCGGGGCCGGGGCCTTGCTCATGGTGCGGATCCTGAGGTCTTCGTGCGCGATGAAATCGTGCTCGCGGACCAGGGCCAGCGCGGTCTTGTGCGCGTGGTCCAGGCGTTGACGGCGGACCTTGCGGTGCAGACGTGCCACCGTCTCCACGGCCTTGCGGCGGCGCTTGCTTCCGCGCTTGCACCGGGCGAGGGCCTGCTGAGCTGCTTCGAGCTTCGCGGCGGCCTTCGCTCCGTGACGGGGGTTGGGCACGAACTCGCCGTTCGAGTCGGCGAGGAAGTTCGCTATGCCCAGGTCGATGCCGACCACGCTGCCGGTCGCCGGCAGCGGCTCGGGCCGGGGCCGCTCGGCGGTCAGGATCACATACCAGCGCTTGCCCTCACGCTTCACCGAGACGGTCTTGACCTTGCCGACCACGGGCCGGTGCTGGTGCACCTTGACGTGCCCGACACCCTGGAGGCGGACGCGGGTGACGGGGTCGTGCGGGGTGGCATCCCAGCGGCAGCCGTCCCCGTCCTTCGGGAAGTCCACGGTGTCGAACCGCCTGCCCGAACGAAAGCGCGGATACCCCGGTGCCTCTGCGGCCTTGACACGGCGGAAGAACGCGGCGAACGCCTTGTCCAGCCGTCGCAACGTCGCCTGCTGAGAAGAGAACGACCAACGGCCCTGACGTTCGGGGTCGAACGCCCGGATGTCCTTGAGCTGGGCGGACTGCTGCCCGTATCGGACCGTCGTCCTCGAGGTGTGCCGGTAGGCATCGCGGCGTTCTTGCAACGCGCCGTTGTAGAGCGAGCAGTGATCGCGCAGCATCTCGCGAAGGGCCTGGTCCTGCCGGGCGGTGGGTCGCAGGAGGAACTTGTACGCACGGATCATTCAGCCCACCCCCTCCGACTCGAATCGGCCTTAACCGTAGCATTGGTTCATGTCACCACGTTGGGAACCAAACCCCGACGTACGGCGCGGCCGTCACGTCGTCCACCACCTCCATGTGCATTTGGTGTTCGTCACCAGGCAGCGGACCGTCTTCGACGACGAGATGCTGACACGCTGCGAAGAGATCATGCGAAAAGTCTGCGAGGACTTCGAGGCAGACCTGATCGAGTTCAACGGCGGAGAAGACCACGTGCACCTGCTCGTGCATTACCCGCCGAGGGTCGCCCTGTCGAACTTGGTCAACAGTTTGAAGGGCGTGTCCTCGCGCCGGCTGAGGCAGGAGTTCACCGGCCACGTCAACCAGCCCATCATGCACGGCCGCTTCTGGTCCGGCTCCTACTTCGCGGGGTCATGCGGCGGCACACCCCTCCACATGGTCAAGGACTACATCGAGAACCAGAAGCGGCCCGACTGAGCACAGCTCCGCGGGCGAGGCATCCCGGAACGAAACTGCGGCGCTCCGCGCCGCAGGGTTCAGAATCGGATTCCCTCCCCGCCTGAAGGCGGGGATTCCCTCCGAAGAAGAGGGATGGTCGGCCCGCCAGCGTGTATGACGGTCCTTCGACTCCTTCAAGCGGTCCAGCTCGCCGACGACCGCCATGGGGAAGAGCACTCGTACGGGGCCGGTGTTCTCCATGAGAGCGGCGGAATCGACGTCCTGGAACTTCGGGAGGTGGATGTAGAAACTGGTCTCCGGTGCCAGGATCGAGACCTCGTTCTGGTTCAGTGAGCAGTCACCAGGCAACGTAGGGCGACAGGCGACTGCCTGACCGCTCCCACAGCGCGCGAATGTCAGCGTTCACCTCGGCGGCAGAGCGCACAGAACTGGGCTCAGTGACGGCTGGGGGCATGCGACAAGGCTACGACGCGGGACTGACAATCGAGCCGACAGAGTCCAGGGCAATGTCCCACGGGAAGCTCTCGAGACGCCGTTCGCCCGGCTGATTCGGCTCGAAACCTCCCGGCCCGTACAACACCGTCACCCCCGCGCTACGAAGCGTCTTCACCGACTGCTTGAACTGCGGATGCTGCACGTAGGCGGCGTTCACGCACGGCATCGTCACCGTCGGAACGTGTTTGCCGATCGCCTCCGCGACCACCCCGACGATGAAGCTGGACGTCAGTCCAAGAGCCCAGTGGTTGACCGTGTTAAAGGTGGCCGGCGCGACGAGGATCGCGTCCGCCGTCGGCCACACGTCCGGCTCGCCAGGCAGTTTGTACTCGGAGCGCACCGGGTGCCCGGTCAGCGCCTCCAGCTCCTGCAGCTGAGGTTCCAGCCATCTTGCCGCCACGGACGTCACTCCCAGACACACCTCCCAGCCGCGGGCCTGGGCGTCCCCCACAACCCGGGCCGCGTCGAAGACCGGCGGGGCGGCTGAGCCGAAGAGGTACAGAGTCGTCATGCGCCCATCCCACCTGCCGGGCCCTGGACATGCAACCGCCCCGAACCGTGCGAATCGGGGGCGATGCGGGGTCCAGCGCGCAGGCGCGCGGGTACTGTCCGGATGACGAGTCAGGAACGGAGCCACTATGCCCAGACTGGACGACGACACCACAGGTGCCCGAATCAAAGAGCAGCGGAAACTGGCCCGCCTGACGCAAAGGCAACTCGCGGACCGTATCCCGTACTCGTACAGCCTCCTCAACCAAGTCGAATGCGGCGCCAAACCCGCGAACCTCGACTTCGTCGCGGCGGTTGCGCAGGCCCTGAGAGTCGACGTCACCGTGCTGACGGGACAGCCTTACGTGACCGAACTGCAGCAGGACCGACTCGCTGAACTGGTACGCCCCATCCGGGAAGCCCTCGACCTCTACGACCTGGGGGCGGACGACGCCATCCCTGAGCAGCCGGCCGCCGAACTCGTGGCCGCCGCCGGCCAACTGTGCGAGCAGGTACGCGCCACACGCCTGCGCAAGGCGGCCAAGGCCCTGCCGGGGACGATCGCCGAGCTGACCACCGCAGCTTGGCGTACCCCGTCGACGGAGCTGTGGCAGGCCCTCGCCTCCACGTACCGGACCGCCCACGACATCAGTGTGAAGCTGGGCTACTACGACCTGTCTGCGGTAGCCCTCGACCGCATGGGCTGGGCGGCGCAGCGTGCATCCGACCCGTGCCTGGCCGCGGTCCGCCAGTACATGCGTGCGTTGGCCTATTTCCGGGAGGGGGAGTACCGGATCGGCCAGCGTCTCGTGGCAGTCGGCCACGGCATCGTCGGCGGTGCAGAGCAGACCCGCGAAGCCGTGGCAGTTACCGGGCAACTCCACCTCGGAGCGTCTGTGATCGCCGCCCGCGCCGACCAGCAGGATGCCGTGGACACCCACATCGCCGAAGCGAAGCGCTGTGCCAAGCAGACCGGCGACGCCTCCGAAGTCCACTGGCTGAGCTTCGGTCCGACGAACGTCGCACTCCACAGAATGTCCGCGGCCGTCGAAATGCGGCAGTACGACGAAGCCCTGAACCAAGCCCGGAAGATCACCCTGCCGACGGCTCTGGCCACCTCCCGCCGCGCCCACTTCCTCATCGACAAGGCCAGGTCGGAGATGGAGACCGGGCGCACGGAGGCGGCGCTGAGCAGCATCGTCGACGCCCGGCACACAGCCCCCGAGCAGACGCGCTACCACCCGGGCGCCCGCGAGACCATCAAGGGCCTGGTGCACATCTCGCGCCGCACCCCAGACACCCTCGGACACTTGGCCGCCTGGATCGGCCTGTAGCCGCACTCACACCCTGACCTGCCAACGCTCACAGATTCGTGAGCGTTGAGCCCTTCCCAGCCCGTCACGCTGGTCTCATCTGATCAACGAAGAGCCGGGGACGCCATGACCGTGAGAGACCTACCGCCAGTCAGTGACCTGACGGAACAGCAGCAGCGTGGGTGGTCCTGCGTCTGGTGCAAGGAGCCTCTCACTGTGGGCTCGGACAGGGATCTCGGCGAGAAGCGGGCTCAGCCCGAGGGCGGCGCCGCCTACAGCTGGTTCCCCCGGGCTTGCTCGGACGCGGCGGCGTGCGCTGCCCGTGAATCGGAGCAGGCGCCATGACGGCCTCAGTGGAGCAAGATGGCCCGGCCGGTCCGCCCGGCCCGGGGCGGGCCGAGCGGACCGGGCGGTGCCGGGTTGTCAGCGCACGTCGACGTAGTCGCCCGTGGCGTTGACCGCCGACGTGGTGGAGGTGCCCGCGAAGGACCAGCGCCAGTAACCGTCGGCCGAGGCCGTGACCGTCGTCGACAGGTTGCCCGTCGAGTTGGTGTTGACCGTCTTGACGGTCGTGTAGGTGCTGGTGCCCGCCTTGCGGAACTGCAGCTTCACGGGCTGGTTGGTGTAGCCCGCGTAGGTGCGCTTGTCCCAGTTGGCGCGGGTCAGCTTGCCCGTGACCTTGAGCGACTTGCCCTTGGTCACCGGCTCGGGCCCGGCGTCGACGCTGAGCTTGCCGCGGCGCAGGACCGGGTGGGTGATGTCGCCGCCGTTGTTGTAGAGATCGCCGTCCTTGGACTGGAGCTGGACGACCACCTTCCACGGCCCCGCGAGGGTGTTGCGGGGCACGCCCCAGCCCGAGTCGAGCTTGAAGGTGAGCTTGCAGGTGGAGGTGGTGGTGCTGCTCGCGGTGCACGTCGGGGTGCCGTGGTACGACCAGTAGTTGTCCCCGACCTCGCGCTTGATCTGGAAGAACGCGAGCTTGCTGCTGATCCCCGAGTCGTCCGAAGCCGTCACCGAGATGGTGAACGACTCGGTCTGGGAGGTGCCGAGGACGATGGGCTTGCCGCCGTTCACGGACACCTTCTGGATCACCACTCCGGTCTCCGCGGCGTACGCGGTCGGAGCGGTGACAGCGGAGGCGGAAAGGACCAGGGCGCCGGTGAGTACGGCGCCGATGGATGTTGCGCGCAATGAATCCCCAATGTGTCGAGCCGGCCCCGGCCGTGTGAATCCCCCCGGCCGCGGACTTGGCAGGTGGCGTGAGGATACGTCACCTGAGGTTCCCCTCGTAGTGTGGAGTCCGTGACAGCAGGGGGTGTTGGTTGTCATGGCGGAGAAGCGTCGAGTGTTCACGGTGGAGTTTCGTGAGGGGGCGGTACGCATCGTGACGGAGACCGGGAAGTCGGTCCCCGAGGTCGCGGAGGACCTGGGGATAAATGAGGCGACGCTGGCGAGCTGGGTCTCGCGGGCGAAGCGGGCCGGGAGGGCGACCGCGGAGGACAGGGACGCGTTGATCGCGCGGCTGACGGCGGAGAACGCGGCGTCGAAGAGGGAGAACAAGGAACTGGGGATGGAGCGTGACCGTTTCTGGCAGCCCGCGGCCTTCTTCAGTTCGAGCAGCCAGCGGTGCAAGCGCCGTCGTCCTCACGCAGCGCAGCGTGGGGGGGATAGCCAGGACGGGGGTTGCGGACTGCTGTCGGTTTGCTGAGCCGAAGTGAGTGGTGGTGTGCGGGAGTGAGTCCTGGCGGTGCATTCGCGGGAGTGGGAACGGGGTTTCTGGGGCCGAATGGGTGACCTTGGCGGCTGCTGCTCGTTGGGTCTGGTGGCAGGTGTCCGGCCTGGGAGGGGGGTGATGTGGTGGGTGGTCTGCGGAAGCTGACGGCCTCCTTCGTGGTGCCCGGGCCTCGCGGGGTGGCGATCCGGGACCGGCTCAAGCACCTCACCCCCAGGACGAGAGAGTCCTGCGTGCGGTCGGTGAGCACCAGGGCCGTCTGAGCTCGCGTGATCTCAAGGCTCGTTGTGCGGATGGTCTGGAGCACGGTGCGGACACGTGGGCGGCGCGTAAGCGGGAGCTGACCGGGGTGTCGTCGTCGCGGATCGCGGGTGCGATCACCAAGGCCACGCACGATCAGTGGGCGCTCGCGCGCCGTTGCCAGGCGGCGCACATCCAGAATCTGGCGGCCGGGATCAGGACGCTGCGGCACCGCCTGTCCCTCCCGGTCGGGGCGCCCGGAACGAAGCGGGCCGCGGGCGGCTACCGGTCGAAGAACGAGTGGTTCCACAAGTCCCGCCGTCTCGCGGCACTGGAAGACCGGCACACGGCGGCTGTTGCCGAGTGGCGGGCCGGACGGGTGCGGGTGGTGCGGGGCGGCAAGCGTCTCCTGAACACCCGCCACCACCTCGCCCAGGCCCAGCTCACCGAAGACCAGTGGCGGCAACGGTGGGAGGCGGAACGCTGGTTTCTTGCCGCCGACGGCGAGTCGGGCAAACGGTTCGGGAACGAGACGATCCGCGTCACCCCGGACGGCGAGGTCAGCATCAGACTGCCTGCCCCGCTCGCGCACCTGGCCAACGCCCGGCACGGCCGGTACACCCTCGCCTCCACCGTGGCGTTCGCGCACCGGGGCGCGGAGTGGGCCGACCGCATCACCGCGCACCGGGCCGTCGCCTACCGCATCCACCTGAACGTGGACCGCGGCCGCTGGTACCTCACCGCATCCTGGCAACGCCCCGCCGTCCGGACCGTCCCGTTGGAGACCGCCCGCGCCCGGGGCATGATCGGCGTCGACACCAACGCCGACCACTTCGCCGCCTACCGCCTCGACCGGCACGGCAACCCGGTCGGCGGACCGCACCGCTTCCCCTACGACCTGACCGGCACCGCCGCTCACCGTGACGCGCAGATCCGCCACGCCCTGACCCGCCTGATCAACTGGGCGGTGCGGGCCGGGGTCGCCGCGATCGGCATCGAGAACCTCGACTTCACCGCCGAGAAGACCCGCGAGAAACACGGCCGCCGCAAGAGGTTCCGGCAGCTCATCTCCGGCATCCCGACCGGGAAACTGAAGGCCCGGCTGGTGTCGATGGCCGCCGAACAGGGCCTGAGCATTGTCGCGGTCGATCCCGCCTACACCTCCCTGTGGGGTGGCCAGCACTGGCAGAAACCGCTGGTCACTCCCCACCGCACCATGTCTCGTCACGATGCCGCCGGTATCGCGATCGGACGACGCGCCCTCGGGCACCCGGTCCGGCGTCGGACGGCGCCGCCCCCACACGACCGGAGTAATCGTGCGGGGCATCGGACCGTCCAGGCCGGACCAGGCGCCCGGGGGCGTAAGGGAACCCGCCCACCCACAACGGACCACGCCCCGAGAGGCGTGCCCCCGAGCGGGAAGTGAAAGCGGGAACCCAGCGCATCCAACACCGTTCGGGATGCGCCCAGTACGCAACAGTGGGTCCAGGACTCACTCATGCGCACTGGTTAGGAACGGTCCGCACTGCACGCGCAGCAGAAATGCCGGGAACTCGGACATCCGTGTGGCGCTGGAGTTCGCGACGCGAGCGCAGGCGGGTTGGTAAGTGGTCAGTGAGTGATTGTGTGGTTAGCGTTCGTGGTGTGGCGCACATCGTGATCGTGGAGGACGACGCCTCTATCGGACCCAAGCTTGCGGCCTCGCTGCGCAATGTCGGACATGACAGCAACTGGTGCCAGGACGGCGCGGCAGCTCTGGCCAGGGCCGCCGATGGCGGCGTCGACCTGCTGCTGCTCGACCTGGGGCTGCCGGACGTAGACGGCTTCGAGCTGTGCCAGCGGCTGCGGGACCGGCTGCCGGGCGCGGTGCTGGTGGTGCTGACGGCCCGCACCGGGGAATTGGACGTCATCCAGGCGCTGGAGTCGGGCGCCGACGACTACCTCACCAAGCCGTTCCGACTCGCCGAGCTCGTGGCGCGGGTGACTGCGCACCTGCGACGGGCGGCGGACAGCGGCGACGCGGCGGAAGCGGCGAGCCTCGGGTATGGGCGGCTGGTGATCGACCGCGCGGCGCGGCGGTGCCTGACGCCCGAGGGCGAGGTGGAGCTGCGGCCGAAGGAGTTCGACCTGCTGGCCGTGCTCGCGGCGGCATCGGGACAGGCGGTAAGCAGGGAGGAACTGATGAGCCGGGTCTGGGACGAGAACTGGTTCGGCTCGACCAAGACCCTGGACGTGCACGTCGCGGCGCTGCGCCGCAAGCTGGGGGACCTGGTGCACATCACTACGCTGCGGCACTTCGGGTACCGCCTCGAGCCCCCGTCGGACGCCTGAGGTGCGCCTCCGCATCCTGCGGGCCACGGTCGTCGCGGTGCTGTGCGCGCTGTTGCTGTTCGCCGTGCCGCTGGCCGTGGCGGTGCTGCGCCTGTACCGGCAGGACGAGATCCGTGAGCTGGAGCGGGCTGCCGACCGTGCCGCGCTGACCCTCCCCACGCAGGTTCGGGAGCTCGACCCGCGTGAGTTGCCGCGTCTGCGGTCCGGCACGCGGCTGGCGGTGTACGACACCAGAGCACGTCTGGTGACCGGTTCGGGGCCGGCGAATGGTGATGCCGCTGTACGGACTGCCCTGGCGGGCTCCGCGCAGTCCCGCCAGGTCGGCGGGAACCTGGTCGTGGCGGTGCCGGTGGGGTCCGCCAAGCGTGTGCGCGGTGCGGTTCAGGTCAGCCGTAGCGGCGCGTGGGCGTGGCGCCGTTCGGCGCTCACCTGGCTTGCCATGGGAGGGCTCGGAGCCTTGGCCGTCGGCGCCGCGGCCCTGGTGTCCGTGCGGTCCAGCAGGAGACTGGCGCAGCCGTTCGAGGCGCTGGCGGCGACCGCGCGGCGACTGGAGAACGGTGAACTGACCGCGCGGGCCGCCACCTGCGGGCTGCCGGAGGCCGACGCGGTTGCCATCGCCTTGAACCGTGCCGCTGACCGGCTTGACCGGCTGCTGCAGCGGGAGCGGGCCTTCAGCGCCGATGCATCCCACCAGTTGCGCACCGCGCTGGCCCGTACGCGCCTGGAGCTGGAGAGCGAACTCACCGTCAGTCCACCCTCCGACCCGCACGCAGCGATGCGTGCAGCGCTGGAGTCGCTGGACCATATGACGACGATCGTGGACGACCTGCTGGCCCTGGCGCGCGACGTACCGGAGCGAACCTTGCTGGATGTAGCGGCTCTGCTCACGGAAGCCCGAAGGCGATGGTGGGACGATCTCGCGGTGGCGGGCCGTCGGCTGCGGGTGGTGGTCGAGGACGACCTGCCGCCGGCCGTCGGTTCCCGGCAAGCCGCTTGCCAGGTACTCGATGTGCTGATCGCCAACGCCGCGTCCCACGGCCGGGGAGAGGTGACCGTGCGGGCCAGGGACGCCAGCGAGGTCCTGGCCGTCGATGTCGAAGACCAGGGCCCGGGGCTGCCCGAAGGCCAGGACGTCTTCGCCCGCCGCCCGGCGGGCGAAGAGCACGGCCTCGGGCTGACGCTCGCCCGATCCCTGGTGGAGGCCGAAGGGGGGCGGCTGTTTGTCTCCCGCCGGGCCCCGCGTCCCTGCTTCACCTGGCTCATCCCCCGGCCGAACCCGCAGAACTCAGGCCCTGACCTGACCTGACCGCAGGCACCCGCGCTTGGCAGGCGGCGCTTGTCGATGATTGCGACCTCGCCGACGTTGAAGTGCGGACGCTCAAACGCACGCTTTAACCGTGGCCTAACCCTCCCCACAGCGGACGCTAACCAGGTGCTCGATAGCGTGATTGATGTCGGCAGGGTCCCGTGATCGGGGATCGCCACGTCGCGGTCTTACCGGACAGCAACCCGGGAGCGGTTCGCTGCAGAGGGAGACGGTAGCGATGACAGGACAGAGGGAACTGCCACCGCCCGACGAGGCCTGTGCCGCCGTACAGGAAGGGCCCCCAGAGGCAAGTAATCAGTTCTGGTCCGATGTGCGACTCCTGAACGAGTGCTTCGAGCGCGCATGCGACAGGGGCCCGGAGTGCACCGCCGTGGAGTGCGGTGCGGAACGGCTCTCCTACGCCGAGCTCGACCGGCGGGCGAATCGGCTGGCCCGGTTGCTCCTGGCGCGAGGGGTGGGGCCGGGCGACGGCGTGGGCATTCTGCTCGACCGGTCCCTGGACTCCTATGTGGCGCTGCTCGGCGTGATCAAGTCGGGGGCGAGCTATGTGCCACTGGATCCGGCGTTCCCGGCCGACCGACTGGAGTTCATCGTTCGGGACGCAGGGCTGCGCGACTTCGTGACGTCGTCATCCTTGTCCGACCGGACCCTGCACCTGCCGTGCGCGGTGCTGGAGGTGGACCGCGTGGTCGATCGGCTGGCCGCGCTGCCGGCCGGTCGGCCCGGTGTCGAGATCGCCCCCTCCTCTCCGTGCTACGTCATCTACACATCGGGCACCACCGGACGGCCCAAGGGCGTGGCGGTCTCGCACGCGAGCATCGTGAACTTCCTGCGGGTGGTCACGCCGTTCTACCGCGTGACCGGTCAGGACCGGGTCTATCAGGGCCTGTCGATCGCCTTCGACTTCGCGTTGGAGGAGATCTGGCCGGCTTGGATCGCGGGGGCGACGCTGGTCGCGGGGCCGGCCGGAGGCCGGATCGCGGGCCCGGACCTCACCGCGTTCCTGGCCGAGCGCGGTATCACCGTGCTGTGCTGCGTGCCCACCCTGCTGGCGACTCTCGAGCCGGAGCTGCCGCGTCTGCGCACCTTGCTCCTGAGCGGCGAGGCGTGCCCCGCCGACCTGGTGCGCCGCTGGTGGCGCCCCAGCGTACGCATTCTTAACGCGTACGGTCCGACCGAGACGACGGTGACTGCTAGCTGCAGCGAACCCGTGCCGCACCGGCCGGTCACCATCGGTACCCCGCTGCCCACGTACCGGCTCTATATCCTGGACGAATCGCTTCGCGCCGTTCCGGCAGGGGAGCCCGGGGAAATCTGCATCGGGGGCCCGGGCGTGGCGATCGGCTACGTCAACCGGCCCGCCCTCACCGCGGAGCGGTTTGTCCCCAACCCGGTGGCCCGGGACCGCGTGGCCGCCCCGCGGGTCTACCGCACCGGGGACCGTGGACGGCGCACCACGACCGGCGAGATCGAGTACCTGGGCCGGGTCGACACGCAGGTGAAGATCCGCGGCTACCGCATCGAACTGGCGGAGATCGAGGAAGTGCTGCGCGAGGACGATGCGGTGGAGAACGCGGTCGTCACGCCGCTGGAGCACGACGGCTCCGCTGAGGACCTCGTCGGCTACGTCACCCTCGCTGCCACGCCGGACACTGTCTCGGAGGCAGACCTGCGGGAGCGTCTGCGGATCCGGCTGCAGGGCAGACTGCCGGGATACATGGTGCCTGCGCACCTGGAGGTGCTTTCCGCGTTCCCTCTGCTGGCCGCGGACAAGGTCGACCGCGCCGCGCTTCCCGCCCCGGTCTCGCCCCCGCTGACCCGGCGCTCGCGACCGCGCGCCGCCCCCGCGACACCGCTGGAACAGCGGCTGGCCGGATTGTGGTCCGACGTGCTCGGGTGCGACGGGATCTCGGTGACGGAGGACTTCTTCTGCGACCTGGGCGGGCACTCCATGACCGCTGCCCGCCTGGTCTCGCGGATGCGGCAGGACCCCCAACTGCGGGACGTGGCCATGGGGGACCTGTACGCCCACCCCACCCTCAGGGGCCTGGCATCCTGCATCGAGGCCCTCGCCACCGAGCCGCAGGCCGGGCCGCCGGCCACTACCGAGGCGGCCCCGGCTCCCCTGAACCATTCCACGACCCGGGTGATGGCCTGCGGCGTGGCACAGCTCGCCGGACTGTACGCATGGTTGTTCCTGCCCGGACTCGCGATGACCGTCTTGTTCTACCGGATGTTCCGCTCCGGGCACACCCGGGTGCCGGCGTCCACCGCCGGAGTCCTGGACCACCTCGTCCGGTTGCCGGTCCCGGCGATCACGCTACTGGAGATCGGATGGCTCGCGATCACCTTGCTGGTGCTGCCGCTGCCAGTGAGCCGACTGCTGATGGCCGGGGTCGGCCCGGGGCGTTATCCGCTGTGGGGTGTGACGTACTGGCGGTTCTGGATGCAGAGCAAGGTCCTCGCGCTGACGCCGCTGCGGCTGCTGGCCGGCTCTCCGCTGCTCGCCGTGTGCCTGCGCCTGCTCGGCGCGCAAATCGGCAGCCACTGCCACCTGCAGGCGATGCTGGCGCCACCGTCGCTGCTGCGGATCGGCGCGGGGACGAGCATCGGCTACGGGGCCAGGCTGCAGACCTACACCGTCGAGTCCGGGCGCCTGCGCCTGGGAACGATCCGGATCGGGTCGGGGTGCTTCGTGGGGACCAACAGCGTGGTGCTGCCGGGGGCCGTGATCGGCGACGGCGCCAGTGTGGGCGAGCAGTCGCTCGTGCCGGAGGACTGCGTCGTGCCGCCCGGTGAGCACTGGGCCGGCTCCCCGGCCACCCGGCAGGACACCGTGCCTGCACTGCTGCGGGACCTGGAAGCCCGAGCCGACCACGAACCCTGGCCCGCGCGGGTGCTCGCCGGGTACGGCGCAGGGGCGCTGCTGCTCGTGCTGGGCCCGATGGTGATCTTCGGTTCCGCCTCGGCGCTGGTGGAATACACCGCCTGGCGGTACGGCTTGGTGTGGGCCCTGGCGGCAGCGGCAGCGGCCGGTCCGCTGGTTCCCCTGGCCACCTGCCTCTTCGCCCTCGTAACCAAACGCATCGTGATGCCCGCCGCACCACACGCCGGGATCCACCACGAGCGCAGCGCTTTCGGGGTGCGCAAGTGGATCAGCGACGGCCTGATGCTCATCAGCCTGACCATGACTCAGGCCCTGTACTCCACCCTCTATCTCGTGCCGTTCCTGCGGGCGATGGGCGCACGGACGGGGCGCTGGGCCGAGGTCGCCACCGTGAACTTCGTCGATCCCGACATGCTCGTTGTCGGCGAGGGCAGTTTCCTGGCCGACGTCAGCGTCGTGGGCCCGGCAATCTTCCACCGGGGCCGTATTGCCCTGGCCCCGGCGCAGATCGGACGGCGAAGCTTCGTCGGTAACGGCGCGCTGGTGCCCGGCTCCTGCCGGCTCGGCGACAACAGCCTCCTCGGGGTGCACTCGCTCGCGCCGACCAGGCCCATGGACCCGGAGACGACCTGGCTCGGTTCACCGGCGATCTTCCTGCCCCGCCGCGAGGCGAGCCAGGCCTTCCCCGCGAAACTGACCTACACACCGAGCCGCGGCCTTGTCGCGGCGCGCCTGGCCATCGAGTACTTCCGGATCACCCTGCCGGCGACGGTCAGCGCGCTGAGCGTCCTCGGCGTCCTGTTCGCCGCACTGCACATGGTGGGTTCCCTCTCGCCCGCGGTGGTGGTGATACTCGGCCCCGCCCTGCTCCTGGGCGCCGGTCTCGGCTGCACGGTGGCTGCCGTGGCAGTCAAGTGGGCGGTCGTGGGACCGTACCGGCCACGCGTGGAGCCCCTGTGGAGCATCTGGGTGCGGCGCACGGAACTGGTCACCGGCCTGTACGAGAACCTCGTGGTGCCGGTCATGGTGAGCCTGCTCACCGGCACGCCGTGGATGGGCACGGTGATGCGCATGTTCGGCGCCCGCATCGGACGCCGGGTCTGGATCGCCACGACCTTCATGACCGAGTTCGACCTGGTCCACGTCGGTGACGACGCCGCCGTCGGCGAATTCACCTCGCTGCAGACCCACCTGTTCGAGGACCGCGTGATGAAGATGGACCGGGTCACCGTCGATGACGGCGCCTCGATCGGACTCCGTTCCGTCGTCCTGTACGACGCACGCGTCGGAGCCGGTGCCCGCCTGGACGCGCTGTCCCTGGTGATGAAGGGCGAATGCCTGCCGGACGGCACCCGCTGGCGGGGCATCCCCGCCGCGCCCCGCCACGACCGCGCGTCCACAACCAGCACGGCGCAGGACCGCGATCCCGGTCCCGGTCATCCTTCTCAGCTCTCCGCCTTCTCCCAGGGAGGCCCGGCATGATCACGCCACTGCACACAGGAACCCGCGGACCGGCGCGGCCACACGTGGCCGACGAGCTGCCCGGCCCCCGTTCGGCAGCACTGCTGGCGCGTCAGGAACAGTGGGAGTCGCGGGCCCGCACCTACCCCCGCCACCTGCCCATCGCGCTCGCCGAGGGATCGGGGAGCTTCGTCCAGGACGTCGACGGGAACGTCTTCATCGACTTCCTCGCCGGCGCGGGCGTCCTCTCCCTTGGCCACAACCACCCGGAGATCGTCCGCAGCGTGATCCGGCAACTCAGCGCCCTCACCCACGGCCTGGACTTCCCCACCCCCATCAAGGACGCCTTCACCCAGGCCCAGCTCTCCATGCTGCCGCCGCGCCTGCGCACCCGGATGAAAGTGCACTTCTGCGGACCCACCGGAGCCAACGCCGTCGAGGCAGCCATCAAGCTCTGCAAGACCGCCACCGGTCGCGGGGGCGTCATCGCCTTCCGCGGCGGCTTCCACGGCAGCACGCACGGCGCCATGGCCGTCAGCGGACTGGTCGCACAGAAAGCGCCTGTCCACGACGGGATGCCCGGTGTCCACTTCCTCCCCTACGGCTCCCTCGGCCCGTACCCAGCGGGACCAGCGAGCCGCCTCGGCCCGCAGGAGTGCGCCGACCAACTGGAGCAGACCCTCACCGACAGCCTCGGCGGCGTCCCGCTGCCCGCTGCCGTCATCGTGGAAGTGGTGCAGGGCGAAGGCGGCGTGGTCATCGCGCACCCCGACTTCCTGCAACGCGTGCGGGAGATCACCCGCGCCCTGCGCATCCCTTTGATCGTCGACGAGGTGCAGACCGGCTGCGGGCGCACCGGCACCTGGTTCGCGTTCGAGCAGTACGGCATCGAACCCGACGTGATCGTGTTGTCCAAGGCCCTCACCGGCATCGGCATCCCGGTCTCGCTCATCCTCTACGACGCCGCCCTCGACACCTGGGCGCCCGGCGCCCACATCGGCACCTTCCGCGGCAACCAACTCGCCTTCGCCGCAGGAGTGGAGACCATTCGCATCTTCCGCCGGGACGATGTCCTGGGGAACGTACGGCGCAGGAGCGAGCAGATCGCAAACGCGCTCGGCGAACTCGTCGCCGCTCCCTGGGTCCGCGACGTACGCGGCCGCGGCCTGATGTGGGGCATCGAACTGGCCTGCCCCGACGACGACGGACGGCCCGCCCCGCAGCTCGCGGCAGCCGTGCAGACGCAAGCGCTGCGGCGGGGCCTCATCGTCGAACGCGGCGGGCGGGAGGACGCCGTCATCCGCATCCTGCCCCCGCTCAACGTCACCGCCGACGTGATCGATACCGCCACCACGATCCTCGTCGACGTCGTCCAAGCCTGCACATCGAAGGCGTTCGCCGGCTCCACCAAAGGAGGCGTCTGACGTCATGGCTCTGCTCGTCCAGAAGTACGGCGGATCCTCCATCCCGAGCCTGGACAGGATCAAGGCCGTCGCCCAGCGCATCGCGGCCGCCCACCACGCGGGACACGACGTCGTCGTGGTGATGTCCGCCATGGGCGGCACCACGGACCAGCTCCTGACGGACGCACAGAACATCACCGCCGCTCCTCCCCCACGGGAACTCGACGCCCTCCTGGCCACGGGCGAACAGGCGTCCAACGCGCTGACCGCCATGGCCCTCAACGCCCTCGGCGCCGAGGCCTGTTCCTTCACCGGCTGGCAGGCCGGCATCCTCACCTCCCCGGCCCACGGCACCGCCGACATCATCGATGTCCATCCATACCGGGTCCGCAACGCACTCGACCGCGGCGTCATCCCACTGGTAGCCGGCTTCCAGGGGCTGATCTACGGCGGCGTCGACGTCACCACCCTCGGCCGCGGCGGCTCCGACACCACCGCGGTCGCCCTCGCAGCCGCACTGAAGGCCGACGCCTGCGAGATCTACACCGACGTGTCCGGGGTCTATACCGCAGACCCCAAAATCGTCCCCGAGGCCCGGCCACTGGCCTGCCTCACTCACCAGCACATGCGCGAAATGGCAGTCGGCGGCGCAAAGGTACTGGCTCTGTCCAGCGTGGAATACGCCCAAAAGCACGGCGTGACCCTCCACGTCCGCTCGTCCTACAACCACTGCCCCGGAACCATCGTGTCCGACGAGTTCTTCGACGCCACGTACGCGCAGCAGAGCCCGACCGTCATCGCCATAACCCACAACCCCCACAACCCCAAGATCACTCTGCCCGGCCGCCCCGAACCGGCACCGGCAACCCTGCGCCTCCACGCAACCACATCCACCGCCGCCGGACGGTCCACCCCGCGCTCGTATCCCCTGCACACCGGACACGGCGACGTCCCCTACGACGAGTGCACCGCTACCGTCTCACTGATCGGGTCCGGCCTGTGCGCCCACCCTGAAACACTCGCGACACTCCGCAGAACCCTGACGCGCGCCGGGATCCCCTTCACACCCATGACTACGACGGACACACGAATTACCCTCATGTGCTCTCCCTCCTACCTTGCCGACACCGTTCGCGCGCTACACAAGGCGTTCCTCACCCACACGCCGCAGCCACCCGTCCCACGACACAACGGCCAACTGACCCTGCAACCATGACCAGAACGGTCAAGCCCCTCCAGCACACACCGTCCGGCCTGGATGATCGATTCCAAGGGCATTGATGCCCCTATGGATGTCACGTTGGCTGACCGGCCTGGGATGATCTTGTGGCTGATCGTGCCGGGACGGGTTCGCTCGTGTCGTCCGCGCCGCCGTCGTACAAGGGGCACCGGTACCCGGTAGAGATCATCTCCCACTGCGTGTGGCTGTACTTCCGCTTCCCGCTCAGCTTCCGGGAGGTCGAGGAGCTGATGCTCGAGCGCGGTGTGCTCGTCTCCCACGAGACGGTCCGCCGCTGGTGCGCGAAGTTCGGGCAGGCCTACGCCAACTCCCTGCGCCGCCGGCGGCCCCGCCCGGGCGACAAGTGACACCTGGACGAGGCCTTCATCAAGATCAACGGCGAGCAGTGGTACCTGTGGCGGGCCGTCGACGCCGACGGCAACGTGCTCGACATCCTGGTCCAGGGCCGAAGGGACAAGGCCTCAGACAGGCGCTTCTTCCGCAAACTGCTCAGGAATACCTGCTCGGTGCCGCGGGTGATCGTCACCGACAAGCTCCGCTCCTACGGCGCGGCCCGCCGCGAGGTCATGCCCTCCGTCGAGCATCGTTCCCACGAGGGCCTGAACAATCGGGCCGAGAACAGTCATCAGCCCGGCAGCGCGAACGCGCCATGAAAGGCTTCCGTAGCGTCGGCGGAGCCCAGCAGTTCCTGGCCGCGTTCGGCGGTATCTCACCCAGCTTCAGGCCCCGCCGCCACCTGATGACCGCCGCCCACTACCGCACCGAGATGACCACCCGCTTCGCCATCTGGGATCAGATCACCGGCGTCGCCGGCCTGCCTGCCGCGGCCTGAGCACGGAGCCGGAACCCGGCCCCACCACACCCGACATACCGTCAGGCATGCACACGCTCAACAACGTGACAGCGCCCCACCGGTGCCCCGCGGTCGAGCACCGGACGCGTCGGTGAAACGGCTCGTTCCTCAGAGGCTGTCGGGTGGCCTCTGATCGGGCGGCCGCGCCCTGGCACGCACGCTTCCCGCGTTGCCGAAATGTCCTCGTAGCTCCTTCCCCAAGCTCTCAGCTTCGTTCGAGCAGGGGAGACCCCATCCGAGGACATCCCGTCGCCTTGGAATCGCACGCACCAGACCGCGTCCGCTATCCGATCGAAGGTCACCCGACAGGCTCTAAGCGACCGTGAGCACGATCTTGCCCTGGATGTGCCCTCGGGCGGCGCGTTCGTGCGCGGCTCGGGCATCCGCGAGCGCAAACGTGCTGTCGATCGCGACGCGGACCGCGCCCGCGTCGAGCAGGTGTGCCAGTTCGGCAAGCTGCGCGCCGTTCGAGCGGACCGTGGTGCCCGTGACGGTCACGCCCAGCTTCGCGTTCTCTTCTTCGTCGAATTCGCCGAAGAACACGGGGAACTGGGAGCCGCCGCGCTTGAGCGTGCGCAGGAAGCGTTTGCTGTCGGGGCCGCCGACGGCGTCGAGAACGAGGTCGACGTCGTGCACGAGTTCCTCAGGACGGCTCTTGGTGTAGTCGATGAACTCGTCGGCGCCGAGCTCGCGCAGGAACAATTCATGCGCGCCCGACGCCACCGCGATGACACGTGCACCCTTCCATTTCGCCAGCTGCAGCGCGAAGTGCCCCACACCGCCCGCGGCGCCGTTGATGAGCACCGTCTTGCGGGCGTCGAGTGGCACCGGACGATGCTGCGCCGCCTGGAAGCCCGAGGGGTGATCGTGTCCGACCTCGATCAGGAACTGCCACGCTGTGAGCCCGGACATGGGCGCCCCGGCGGCGTGCACGTGATCGATGCCGGCCGGCTTGAGTGCGAGATCCGACGCAGGCGCGGCCACGTACTCGGCATAGGTGCTGCCATCGAAGCCGGGGAAGCGAAGGAGACCGAAGACTTCATCACCGACGGAGAAGCCGTCCACATCCGCGGCGACAGCCTCGACGACGCCCGACAGGTCCGTCCCCGGGATCGCGGGCAGACTGAACTTCGGCCTCACCTCCACAGGCAGGTTGGACATCCCGTCGCGCAGGTACCAGTCGGGGGGGTTGACGCCGACCGCGTGCACGCGAACGAGCACCTCACCCGGCCCCGGCTCGGGAATCGGCGCCTCGTCGTAACGCAGAACTTCAGGGCCGCCGTGCTCATGGAGCCGGACCGCCCTCATCGTGTGTGTCGGCATGGTTTTCTCCTGCCCGCGCTGCGGGATAGGCTTATTCGGATCAGCGATCCACATAAGCGGACCACTGATCCGAATATATGGACCACTGATCCGGATAGTCAAGAGGGACAGATGCGCGCCGACGCCAGGAAGAACCGCGACCACCTGCTCGCAGTAGCGGGCACCGCCATCACCGAGCAAGGCGTCGACGTGTCGCTGCGCGACATCGCGCGCAGGGCCGATGTCGGACTCGCGACGCTGCTGCGTCACTTCCCGACGCGCGAGGCGCTGCTCGATGCCCTGCTCCGCACGAGCTTCGACGAGCTGACCGCTAAGGCAGGCGCCCTCGAAACGTCCAGCTCGCCCGAAGATGCTCTCGCTTCGTGGCTACGCGACTGCGTCGCGTGGACAACTGAGTATCGGGGCGCGATCGTGCTGATGGCAGCCGCAATCGAGGACACCGAGTCCGCACTCCACGCTTCGTGCGTCACTCTGCGCGCGGCCGGTGCGCGGCTCCTCACCCGCGCCCAGGCCGCGGGCATGGCGCGGACCGACATCGATGGCGTCGATTTGTTCGCGCTGGTAACGGCGCTCGCCTGGCTCGGCGATCAACCCTCGCTCGCGCCACGCGCCGATCACCTCTTCGACGTTGTCGCAAGCGCGATCCTGACCAGCACAGCGAGCAGCGCCGAGGGGGAACGCCGCCCTCGCGTCCGTAGCTGAAATCGTCGCGCACGCGGACCGGCGAACTCGGCCGCGCGCTCGGCAAGAGCGGATCGACGCCGAGTTCGCCAAGGCGGTCAAGGTCACCGGCATCGAGCCGCGCGCTCCCGGGAGCGGACCGCGACCGCTGGGAAGCGGCTGACGAAGGCGGAGGCGCGCCGGCTGATCACGCCCGGGTCGGCTCCTGACGGTCAGTCCTGCCCTCCGTCGTCGTCCTCGTCCGGCTCGGGCGCGTCCGGATCACGCAGGGGCCGCGGCCCCTCGCCCGGCCCACTAGCCGCGAAATTGAACTGGGAGCGGCCCACGAAGTTGATGTGCCTGTCCTTCAGCGGAGACAGGAGGGCCACGTCCTCGTCCTTGAGGTCGTGGCCCCCGGCGCGGAGCTGGGCGACGGCAGCGTCGAGATAGCGGGCGTTCCAGAGCACCACGGCATCGAGGACGCGCCCCAGGCTGGCCAACTGATCTTCCTGTGGATGCGCAGGAGCGCATAGACACAATGCCGAGCGCTGGTTGGCCGCATCCGCCGCGCCACGACTCACCGCCGAAGCCTGGCGCTGACGCCAGCGCAGGCGACTGTCGTCCGCGCCGCCGGCCGGCTCCCCGACGGCATCACCCGCCCGGCACACCTCGCCGTGCCCCTGATGCGCTCGGGGGCCGGGACCCGGCAGTCGACCGGTGCCGCGCCCACGAAGGGGAGCGGCCGGCTGCCCTTCGGGCTGGTGGTGTCAGCGGCCGGGGGCCCGCTGCTTCACCTCCTGGAGCACCCAGCCGTTGCCGTCCGGGGCGCTGAAGGTGGCATAGGAGCCGTAGTCGGCACGGTCCGGGTGCGGGCCGGCCACCCTCCCCCCGGCGTGGTGAACCACCTCTCCGGCCTCGTGGCCGTGGTAGAAGAGCCCTCCGGCGTCGTCGAACACTTCACTCACCCCGACGTCGCGGCCGACGAGCTCCGCGCGGGCCTCCTCGATGCCGAAGACGATGAGGTACAGGCCTTGGACCGAGCCGGGCGCGGCAGAGGTGACCCCCCTTGCCGAAGATGATCGAGCCCTCGGAGCCGGGCGGCGTGAACTGCACCACCCGGTAGTTCTCGTCGGCGACGTGGTCGACGTCCATCCGAAATCCCGCCGCCTCGTAGAAACTCTTGGCCCGCCCATGAGGGGGCGGCGGTAGACCGTCTGACATCAACCCTTTTCCCGGTGGACTTGGAGCTGACGGTCAGACAGTCGCTCGGGGCTGCCCACGGAACCTGCATGTACCGAGGTGTCCAGGTCACCGATCCGACCGGCGAGTGTCCGCAAGGCTTCGGAAAGTGGGCCGTCGAGGAAGTTCTGGGGTGCCCATGCGCCCGTCACCGGCTCGCCTTCCACGTCAATCCGGCTGCGGTACCTGCCAATACCCCATCCACGCGGGATGTGATCACGCTCCCGGGACATGCGGAAATGCGTCAGCTGAGGCTGCGTGTACCGTCACGGCCGCACGGGCGGTCTGGCAGCCGCTGCCGCGGGCTGCCCACACCGGCCACGCCCGTTGGGCCCACAGACCATCTCCGGTCAGGGTCCAAGTGGCGGGCGCGCATGACCTCGCCGACGGCGGGGCCGGCGGTGGAGCCGAATGCCTTGCTGCCGTCCAGGCGTCGGCCCGTGGCCGCGTCAACGACCTTTTCGCCGTTTCCGCCTCGACGAGGATCAAGCTGCGTTATCCCGAAGCCTGCATTGGCGGTTACTCAGCGATAGGGAAAGGGGGCCTGCCAGTACCTGGACCAGTAGGCCAGGGTCGAGGCAGGCCTGCTTGACCGCCCCCAGGTGCCTTTCCGGCTGGTTCTCTGGATTGCAGGTCAGCACAAGGCCCGCAGGACACGCAGGACACGCAGGACACGCCGACCTCGCCGACCTCGCCGACCTCGCCGACCTCGCCGACCTCGCCGACCTCGCCGACCAAGGCGAAACCCCGTTCGACGGTCTGGTGACGCATTGGGCGTAATCCACCGACGTCAAAAACCAAGGACATCCCCATGAATCTGAAGCTCGAAATGATCGTGCTGCCCGTCTCCGACATCGACCGGGCCAAGGCCTTCTACGAGAAGGTCGGATTCCGCCTGGACGTCGACTACACGGCCAACGAGGACTTCCGGGTCGTGCACTTCACGCCGCCCGGCTCCGAGTGCTCGATCATCTTCGGCGAGGGGATGACCCCCATCGCACCCGGCTCGTTCCAGGGCCTGTATCTCATCGTCTCCGACATCGAGGGGGCCCGCGCGGAGCTCGTCGGCCGCGGCATCGAGGTCGGCGAGATCTTCCACGACGCCAACGGCCTCTTCCACGGCCACGAAAACGGGGACGTCACCCACCGCGGCCCCGGCCAGGAGCGGCTGGCCGGCCTGCACCCCGAGCGCGCCTCCTACGGCTCCTTCCTCACCTTCAGCGACCCGGACGGCAACGGCTGGGTGCTCCAGGAAATCTCGCAGCGCCTCCCCGGCCGCTGACAACCCCACAAGCCACCGTCCAAGGGCTGCAACGGGCCGTGTCCGGCCCGGATGGCAGCCCGTCCGGCCCAGCGGTTCTCGCGGTCCGGGCCGAAGGCCGGCACCGGACCGCCGGGCGAGCGCAAGGGTGCTCTCCGCCGCCCGGCGGTCCGGCTGCCACGGGGCCGCGCCGGCCGAGCGGCCGCCGCGGGCGCCGAGAGACGGCTTTGCCGCCGGGGCCGTCCCATCCCGTGACCGGGCCCCCTCGACCCCGTGCGGTGCGGCGGCCCTGGCTCCGTCCGGCGGCGGGGAACGGCAAACGCGGCCGGCAATGGGCCGCGGCCGCCGGAGTGTCCGACCGAGTCACGGAAGCAATGAGGAACGAAACAGTGAGGAACGAAACAGTGAGGAACGCAGCAGTGATGAACGAGACAACCCGCACTTACGACGTGGTCGTCATCGGCGCAGGGCCGGTCGGCGAGAACGTGGCCGAACGCGCCCGCGCCGCGGGCCTCAGTACCGTGATCGTGGAGCGCGAACTCCTCGGCGGCGAGTGCTCGTTCTGGGCCTGCGACCCGAGCAAGGCGCTGCTGCGGCCGGTGGTGGCACGTGCCGACGCGAGCCGCGTACCCGGGTTGCGCCAGGCGGTGACCGGGCCGTTGGACGTCGAAGCGGTCCTCGCGCACCGCGACAAGATGTCCTCGTACTGGAAGGACGAGGACCAGGTCGACTGGCTGGACTCGGTCTCCGTCGATCTCATACGCGGCCACGGCCGCCTCACCGGCCCCAAGCAGGTGGCCGTGCAGACCCCTGAGGGCGACAACATCGCCCTGACCGCCCGGCACGCCGTCGCCGTCTCCACCGGCACCCGCGCCGCCCTGCCCCCCATCCCCGGACTCGACACCGTCCGCCCCTGGACCAGCCGCGAGGCCACCAGCGCCGACAAGGTGCCCGGCCGCCTCGCCGTCGTCGGAGGCGGTGTGGTCGCCGTCGAGATGGCCACCGCCTGGCAGGCCCTCGGCTCCCAGGTCACCATGCTCGTCCTCGAGAACGGACTCCTCGAACGGATGGAGCCGTTCGCCGGCGAACTGGTCACTGACGGACTGCGCGAAGCAGGCGTCGACATCCGCTTCAACACCACCGTCACCTCCCTGGCCCGCGAGGGCGGCGAAGACGGCGAGGTGCGGATCACGCTCTCCGACGGCGGGCAGCTGGCCGCGGACGAGATCCTGCTGGCGACCGGCCGCGCCCCGCAGACCCGCGACGTCGGCCTGGAGACCGTCGGTCTCACCCCCGGCGACTGGCTGACCGTCGACGACACCTTCCGTGTCACCGGCGTCGACGGCGGCTGGCTCTACGCCGTCGGCGACGTCAACCGCCGCGCCCTGATGACGCATCAGGGCAAGTACCAGGCTCGGATCGCCGGCACCGTCATCGGCGCCCGCGCCAAGGCAGAGCCCATCGACGACGCCCCCTGGGGCGCGCATGTCGCCACCGCCGACCACGCGGCCGTCCCCCAGGTGGTCTTCACCACCCCCGAAGTCGCCTCCGTCGGCCTGACCAGCCGCGAGGCCGAGCAGAGCGGGCGCCGCATCGAGGTCGTCGACTACGACCTCGCCCGCGTCGCCGGCGCCCACCAGTACGGCGAGGACTACCGCGGCCGGGCCCGCATGCTCATCGACACCGACCGCAACACCGTGGTGGGTGTCACCTTCGCCGGCCCCGGCGTCGGGGAACTGGTGCACTCGGCCACCATCGCGGTCGCCGGCGAGGTGCCCCTCGACAGGCTCTGGCACGCCGTCCCCGCCTTCCCCACCCTCGGCGAAGTCTGGCTGCGGCTGCTGGAGACCTACCGCGGCTGAGCATGCTCCGGCCGGCATCGGGGCGGTCCTGGCCTCCGCCGGGTGACTCGGTCGTCTGCGGGTGAGGAGCGATCCTCCTATCCCGGTGGCCGGCCATGGCGTGCCCGCGGACGCGGATCGGACCGAGGGCTCCGGATGACCGCAAGGTGCTGTACGGAATCCTCTTCACCGGCGTCCGGTGCAACAGTTGATCGCCATGCCGAGGCGATGCCCGTCGGACCGTCGCAGCGCGATCAAGTCGCGGTCGTCTTCATCGAGGAAGAAGAACCGCTCCAGCTCGGGACGCATGGGCGTCTCCCCGAAGGCCCCGTAGGCAGCGGCTTGCTCATCAGTCAGAAATTCCACCGGCACGGCCGGACCGCAGCCGCGCTCCGTGCCCGCTCAGCAATCTTTCCCGGAAGCTCCCCACCCGGGGAGGCTGCTGCGGTAACCGACCATGATCAATCTCAGTGCTACTTCCTGTAGCTCAACCACTCACACTCGGTGACCACACGTCCTCGCCCGGCGCTGTGCGTCGTCGGTCGTCTCAGGAGACTGTGACTCCTCCACCCCGTGAACGGGGTGGCTTCTCGCTATGCCGGTTGGGCTTCGCGACGGACCAGCCCGGCCCGTAGGACGTTGAGAGCACCGACGGTGTCCGCGTGCGCGTTGTGGCCGCAGGCGACGCAGTGGAACGTCTCCTGTGTGGGCCGGTTCTCCTTGGTGGTATGCCCACACTGGGGGCATCGCCGGGAGGTGTTGCGGGGGTCCACGGCCATCACTTCCCGCCCGGCGCTCTCAGCCTTGGCGTTCAGGATCGCGAGGAACACCCCCCATCCGGCATCGGCGATCGAGCGGTTCAGCCCGGCCTTCGCGGCGGCCCCGTTGGGCAGGAAGCTGCCCGGCTGGTCGGGGTCGGGCTTCGGTTCGGGGGCCTTGCTCATGTTGCGGATCTTGAGGTCTTCGTGCGCGATGAGGTCGTGTTCCCGCACGAGGCCGAGGGCGGTCTTGTGGGCGTGGTCGAGGCGCTGGCACCGCACCTTGCGGTGCAGACGTGCCACCGTCTCCACTGCCTTGCGGCGGCGCTTGCTTCCGCGCTTGCACCTGCTCAGTGCCTGCTGAGCTGCTTCGAGCTTCGCTGCGGCCTTTCGCCCGTGACGCGGGTTGGGCACGAACTCGCCGTTCGAGTCGGCGAGGAAGTTGGCAATGCCCAGGTCGATGCCGATCATGCTGCCGGTCGCGGGCAGCGGCTCGGGCTGGGGCCGCTCGGCGGTCAGCACGACGAACCACTTACGGCCCTCGCGCTTGACCGAGACGGTCTTGACATGGCCGACCACGGGCCGGTGCTGGTGCACCTTGACGTGCCCGACACCTTGCAGGCGCACACGCGTGACCGGGTCGTGCGCGGTGGCATCCCAACGGCAGCCGTCTCCGTCCCTGGGGAACTCCACCGTGTCGAACCGGCCCACTGTGCGAAAACGCGGACAGCCCGGCTTCTCACCGGCCTTGACACGGCGGAAGAACGCCGCGAACGCCTTGTCCAGACGCCGCAACGTCGCCTGCTGAGAAGAGAACGACCAACGGCCCTGACGCTCCGGGTCGAAGGCCCGGATGTCCTTGAGCTGGGCGGACTGCTGCCCGTATCGGACCGTCGTCTTCGAGCTGTGCCGGTAGGCGTCGCGGCGTTCTTGCAACGCGCCGTTGTAGAGCGAGCAGTGGTCGCGCAGCATCTCGCGAAGGGCCTGGTCCTGCCGGGCGGTGGGTCGCAGGAGGAACTTGTACGCACGGATCATTCAGTCCACCCCCTCCGGCTCGAATCGACCTTAACCGTAGCATTGGTTCATGTCACCACGTTGGGAACCAAACCCTGACATACGGCGCGGCCGTCATGTCGTCCACCACCTCCACGCGCATTTGGTGTTCGTCACCAGGTACCGGCGGACCGTCTTCGACGACGAGATGCTGACACGCTGCGAAGAGATCATGCGAAAAGTCTGCGAGGACTTCGAGGCAGACCTGATCGAGTTCAACGGCGGAGAAGACCACGTGCACCTGCTCGTGCATTACCCGCCGAGGGTCGCCCTGTCGAACTTGGTCAACAGTTTGAAGGGCGTGTCCTCGCGCCGGCTGAGGCAGGAGTTCACCGGCCACGTCAACCAGGCCATCATGCACGGCCGCTTCTGGTCCGGCTCCTACTTCGCGGGGTCATGCGGCGGCGCACCCCTCCACGTGGTCAAGGACTACATCGAGAACCAGAAGCGGCCCGACTGAGCACGGCTCCGCGGGCGAGGCATTCCGAAGCGAAACTGCGGCGCTCCGCGCCGCAGGGTTCAGGATCGGATTCCCTCCCCGCCTGAAGGCGGGGATTCCCTCCGAAGAAGAGGGATGGAAGCACCAGAAAGGCACGAAAAACATCCCAGCACTGCAGCTCCAGGGCCTGCGCTGGGCGCGCGTCGCCCTGGCAGGTGGAAGGAGCACCTGGGATGAGTGAAGCGGGACCTCTCAGTGCCGACAGCGGCTCGTCCGACCTCCGGCTGGAGCTGCCGAGCGGAGTGCTGGATACGCTCGGTGTGGCGGTGGTGGCGCTGGATACGGCCGGACGGTTCGTGTTGTGGGGCCCGCAGGCCGAGGAACTGTTCGGCTACTCCGCGCAGGAAGTGCTGGGCCGGCACGCGGCTCAACTGTTGGTCCACGACCCGTACATGGACCTGGTGGCCGGTAAGTGCGAGCAGATGATGGAGACCGGCCAGAGCTGGGCCGGGCTCATTCCCGTCCGGAACAAGGACGGCAGTACGCGGCTGGTGGAATTCCGCTACAGCCGTCTGCCGGACAAACAGGGCGACTTCTACGCTCTGGGTATCGCCACCGATGCGTCGACGCTGCGCAAGGTGGAGCAGGACTTGGCGTTGTCCACGCAGCTGATCGCCCAGTCGCCGGTCGGGCTGGAGGTTCTGGACACCGATCTGCGTTATGTGGCCGTCAATCCGGCGATGGAACGGATGCATGGCCTGTCTGCCAAGGACCACCTCGGCCGGGGCTTCCGCGAGGTCCTGCCCTCCGACAGTGTCGACGCGTCCGAGGCGGCAGTCAGAGAAGTGCTCGAGACCGGACGCCCTCTGGTCGACAAGTACACCATTGGCCGCACCCCGGCCGACCCTGACAACGATCATGCCTGGTCTGTCTCCGTCTACCGGTTGGAGGACCCCAACGGTCAGGTTCTTGGTGTCGCCACGTCGGTGGTGGATGTCACCGATCGGCACGGCGCGATCACAGCGGCGGCCCAGGCCCGGCAGCGCCTGGCCCAGATCGCCGAGGGCTCCGCCCGTATCGGTACCACCTTGGACATGAAACAGACCGCCCGCGAGCTGGCTGACGTCGCAGTGCCCGAGCTCGCCGACCTCGCGGTCGTAGACGTACTCGACTCCGCCCTGGACGATCGCCGCCCCCCGGCACCCGACAGCGGCCCGGTGCTCTTTCGCACCCTCGCCGTGAAGGCCGCCTACCTCGCCGAGGCGACCGGCGCCGCCGGCACGGCCGACCAACCGGTCAGCTACGACGCCGACCGACTGCCCACCCAATGCGTACGGACCGGTCAGCCGATCATGGTGACTCGCGTGGACGAGTGGGATCTGGCACGCATCGCCCGTGACGCCGGAGCCGCCGCTGTCCTGGCCAGTGTCGGCATCCACTCATATCTCGCGATACCGCTGGCCGCCCAGGGCCGGGCACTGGGCGTCCTGGGACTGATGCGCGGCCGCAATCAACTGCCTTTCAACGCGGACGACGTCACCCTGGCCGATGAGCTCGCCAGCCGAACCGCAGTGTCCCTCGACAACGCGCGCCTGCACCAAAGCGTCCGCAACACTGCGGTGACACTCCAGCGCAGCCTGCTGCCCCAGCCGACGCCACCCGAGAATCTGGAGGTCGCCACCCGCTACCAACCCGCCGGCACCTCTACCGAGGTCGGCGGCGACTGGTTCGACGTCATCCCCCTCGCGGAGGACAAGACCGCGCTCGTGGTGGGCGACGTGATGGGCAGCGGCATCGATGCGGCCGCCACGATGGGCCGCCTGCGCACCGCCACCGCGACCCTGGCTGACCTCGACCTCCCGCCCGCCCAGGTACTGCAACGCCTCGACAAGATCACCGCCGGTATGGACCCCTACATCGCCACCTGCATCTACGCCGAATACGACCCGCACAGCGACCGGTGCCAAATCGCCGTAGCCGGACACCTGCCCCCCGCACTGACACCTGCAGGCGGGCCCCCCGAACTGCTCGACCTACCATCTGGTGCACCCCTCGGGGTCGGCGGCGTCCCCTTCGAAACGACCACCGTGCCCTTGCGCCCCGGCGATCAACTGGTCCTCTACACCGACGGCTTGGTCGAAACACGCCGCGACGCCATCGACGAACGCCTCGACCTCCTCCTCCGCGTACTCGACGGCCACGACCTTTCCCTGGAAGAAACCTGCGACCGGCTCCTGGAAACACTGCGTGATCCGGACGACCACGACGACGTGTCCGTACTCATCGCCCGACCCAGACCGCGGCCCTGACTCACTGCGGACGTCGGCCGGCCGGGGACAGCTCCTGGTGTGCTCCAGCGCTCACTTGACGGCGTGTACCGAACCGTTGCTCGGGTCGGCGCCGTCGCCTCCCGGATCAACTTCCCTTCCCTCCCTTACTGTTCCGCCGGTCTCCTGCCCCCGCCGTGCAAGCTGCACGGCCGTACCGGTATCGCAATCCGTCGTAGAACCGCGAGAAGAACATACTTCTGGCACGGCGGCGGTCTCACGGATGACGGTCGTATGCCGTCTTGGCCGCGCAGGACTGCAGGAAGAACCTTCCCCCCACTTCGCGGTACGTCGCGCCGCCTACCAGCGCCTGACGTCGGTGAGGGTGGCGAAGCATGCTGCGGCACGGAGGAAGAGGTGTGCCCATGCCGGTATGGGGTGGGTGGCGCAGCCGTCGGCGGAGCGGGTGGGGTCGTGGAAAGCAACGGTTGCGGCGTCCTCGTCGAAGTCCTCGGTGCGAACGGTGGTGAGCTGGTGGAACAAGCCACCTGTGAGCAGGGCGGCGGCGAGGCGGGGGGACGTAGACGAGGCCGGTGAGGACGGGAACTTCGATGAGGGGCCTACGAGGCCGGAGAGGGCTTGGCCGGAGGTGACGCCGAAGGTGGCGATGGCTGCGGCGAGTTCGAAGTTGTTGCCGGCCGTGGTGAAGGCCGGAGTCGCGGTGCGGTCGTAGGCGAGTGCGATGGCCTTGCCCAGAGCGAAGGTTCCAGCCCACATGAGGGCGAAATGCACGCGCAGGGGCAGCGCGATCCGTGCAACATCCCGCAGGTGATGATCTTGCACTGCGGTGCAAAGAAAATGACGATCGTGAACAGCAGCCCGTACAGGGCCCCGGGCCCGATTCCGGGAAGGAACTTCTCCTCGTACCTGGTGCGGTCCATCTTGTGCTCGCCAATGCGTCGGGGGAGGAACCCAGCCAGCAGTGGCACGCCGTCCCAGCTCATCGGCGCATCACCGTGCAGCGATTGTGGATGCCCAGCGCATGTTGATGGCGGAGAGCTGCTCGATCCGCTCTGGCATGAGTGTCATGGCGCGTGAGCGTTGGTTGCCGATCCAGGTCCGAAGGAGCGCGGTCACCTGGGCCGGGTCGGGTCTAGCCGCGTGGCGAAAAAGCCGAGGCGGTGCGCTGGACCTCGTTCACCCGGCGCAGCTGGCTCATCTCCCGACGCAGCTGGGCCAGCTCTTCCAGCTCGTCGGTGGTCAGCCGGTCATCCCGCTCGCCCGCATCAGCCTCGGCCTGCCGGATCCAGCCCCGCGCAGTCGGGATACGGCCTCAGCTCGACGGCCAGTCGCTTGCTCACGGGCTTCGGTTCGGTCGTGCGGTATTTACGCACTCAGGGTCGGCGTTGCTGTGCAGCCCCACAGCGGGTCGGCGGGCGCGATGACCGCAATGCCGGAGCGCTTCAGATCCTTGACGACGCCGTTCCAGCTGGAGGAGTCCGCGAAGGAGCCGTGCACCAGCACCACCGGCGGCTTGGCGCCCGGGCGGTGAGACTCGATCTCAGTCGCCTCGGTGGCGCTGGCGGGCGTGGTGACCATCAGGGCCAGCGCTGCCGCACCGGCGGCGGTCCCGAGGGCGGCGTATGTCCGGAAAGAGTGGCTCTTGAGCTTGCGGTTCATCGGTGATCTCCCTGTCGGATACATCATTGACGGCTCCGGGATGCGTACTGTCCGGCGCCACATCAAAACCCTAGAGCGAAATTACCTCGTGTACAAGTTACAAGTGGGCGATTCACTCGTGGAATGGGTGATGGATCATGGACGCGACGCGCCTGACCAGCACTGCGACGAGAGCGGAAGCACTTCCTGTTACCTGCCCCACTAAATCGATAGAAAAGGGATATCGAAGCTGGCCTCGCCCGTGAACGACCAGCTGCGCTTCACCCTCTGCGCCGCCTCCTGCGCAGTGACCGGCACGTACCGGCCACCGCTTGAGGCGGTCGGTTTGACGACCTCACGCCGCCGCCTGGAGGTCAATGGCCTCATCACACGCCGGCGTCGGCCGACGACGAGCAGGCAGTACCCACCGCGCCAGAGCACAGGCCGGGCGGGGCGCATGAGGCATGGGAAAGCCGAGACTGAGCGATGCGGCTTGCTCTCACCGCGGGGTTCGGGGCAGCCCCACCATGGGCACCTTGCCCTCTCTGTCAAAGTAGATCGAGTCAGGCATACTGGATGATTCATTGAGTCGAGGGCGGAGAAGGAGTAGTGCCCGGGTGGCCAGCACGAATGACCACGGGACCCCTGATCCGCAGGTAGAAGCCCGTTCGACCGGTCCGCGCCGGTATACCGCGGAGTACAAGGCGAGGATCCTCGCGGAGTACGAGACGTTGGACAAGAAGGGCAAGGGCGCTCTGCTGCGGCGGGAGGGTCTGTACTCGTCGTTGATCACGACGTGGCGGCAGCAGCGGGACAAGGGCGCCCTGGACGGGCTCGCCGCGTCGGCCGGACGGCCGAAGGCGGACCCGAGGGACAAGGAGATCGCGAAGCTGAAGGCGGAGAAGGCCCGCCTGGAAGCCGACCTCGCGAAGGCCCGCACCGTCATCGAGGTCCAGGGAAAACTCTCCGCGCTGCTCGACCAGTTCGCCACGGACAGCGCCCCGAACAGGAACGGCGAGAAGAACCAGTGACCGGGGCCCAGTTCGCGGCCGTGGCGTTCAACACCGCCCGCAACCAGGCCCTTGAAGAGCTCACCGGGCTGGTCGGACGCGTCCAGGCATGCGCCGCGCTCGGCGTGAGCCGTGCCACCTACTACCGCCAACACCGCCGAAGCCCCGCCCCGGCCAAGCCGCGGCGGGAACGGCGCCGACACCCCCGCGCTCTCGCACCCGAGGAGGAGATACGGGTCCTCGATGTGCTCCATTCCCCGGAGTTCGCTGACATGGCGCCCGCCGAGATCTACGCGGTCCTCCTGGACCGGGGTGTCTACCTGTGCTCGGAGTCGACGATGTACCGGCTCCTGCGACGACATGGCGAGGTCCGTGAACGCCGCCGTCAGGCCGTCCACCCACCCCGGACCGTTCCCGAGCTGGTCGCCGAGGGCCCGAACCGGGTCTGGAGCTGGGACATCACGAAGCTGAAGGGGCCGGTCAAGGGCGTCTACTACTGCCTCTACACGATCATCGACATCTTCAGCCGCTACACGGTCGGCTGGATGATCGCCGCCCACGAGAACAAGGACCTCGCCGAGCGGTTCCTGTCCGAGACGATCGCCAAGTACGGCATCGAACCCGGGCAGTTGACGATCCACTCGGACCGCGGGTCCCCGATGGTCGCGCAGAACGTCGCCCAGATGATGGCCGGTCTCGGCGTCACCAAGTCGCATTCGCGGCCGAAGACGTCGAACGACAACCCGTACAGCGAGAGCCAGTACAAGACCCTGAAATACCGGCACGACTTTCCCGAGCGTTTCGGATCTCTCGAGGACGCCCGGGCGTGGTGCACCCAGTTCTTCACCTGGTACAACGAGGAGCATCGGCACTCCGGGATCGGCCTGCACACGCCCTACGACGTGCACTTCGGTCTCGCCGAGCAGCTCCGCGAGATGCGTGCCGACGTCCTCCAGGCGGTCTACGCGAAGCACCCTGAACGCTTCGTCCGCAAGCCACCAGAGCCCCCGAAGGTCCCCGCAGCGGCCTGGATCAACCAGCCGGCACCAGACGGCCCACTGATCCCAGCACAGCGTTAGAACGATCTACCTGCCTTGATCGCTTTGACAGGTTCCGTTGGAAACAGCCCTTGAGCTGAGCAAACGTGCCCAGTGGCAGCTACGCCGAACCTCACGATCCTGGCTGATGCCGGAGCGCGAAGCGCAGGTGGCGGATGCGGCGGATGCACGGGGCGGCGATCTGTCCGGGAAACCGTTCCCGGCGGATCAGCGACGGGGCAGCAGCCGGGTCAGGTTGCGGAGAGGTTGGCTGTCAGACGCTCGAGGAAGGACTTGGCGTCCGCGATCTCCCGAGGGCTCAAGCCGACAGCCTCCCCCATTGCGACGGGGACGGCGCGAGCGCGCTCGCGGAGCTCAGTCCCCTGCTCGGTGAGGGTGATCTGCACCGAGCGCTCGTCGCTCGCCTGGCGCTCGCGCCGGATGAACCCGTGAGCCTGCAGGCGCTTGAGCAGCGGGGTCAAGGTGCCGTAGTCGAGCTGCAAAAGCGTGCCCAGGGTCTTGATGGGAAGGGCGCCGTGCTCCCACAGCACCAGCATCACCAGGTACTGGGGATAGGTCAGATTGAGCTCGTCCAGCAGCGGGCGGTAGCGACTGGTCACCGCGCGCTGCGCTGCGTACAGGGCGAAGCACATCTGGTCCCCGAGGAGCAGGCTGGGCGCAGCGGCGTCATCCTGCCCGGCACCCGTCTCGATCTTGCTCATCACGACTCCTCCTCCGCGCAAACCTTTCACGCATAGTTAGCATGCCCCAAAACTTACATGCTCAACATTATATTGTGCACACTTAATAGACTGGACCGCCCGGCGGCGACACCCCGGACACACCGCACCGTCATCGCATACACCCGACTGCCATCCGCGCGACGACGCCGCCGGCACATCACGTCCGCACCCACATGCCCGATCGCCAGAGCGATCCAACCGGGGCTTGCACGCAGAGGAAAGTCGTGCCCATCCGCCGCTCCGCGGCGACCCTCAGGGTGCCCATCGCCCGGGGCCCCACCACCCATCGGCCCCGCGGTCGGCCCCAAGGAGCAGCCCGCGATCATCGAGAGTGACAGTGCGCAGCCCTTGGCGCCCGCAGTATCCGGCCGGCTCGGCCGAAGACGCCGTCGCCACAGCAGGCGGGCTCGACATGCTGATCAGCAATGCGGACAAAACCGTGGGCCGCGCGAGAAGCGGCTCCCTGGAGCGCTACCGCGAGCCGGGCCCGGGTCGTCCGCAGCGTCACGCGTGCGCTGCTCCGCGGCACATTCCGGCCGCCCGTGAAGCTCCTGACGCTGCGTCAGCGTCGCCGGGCTCGAGCCACAAGGATGACCGCCTCGCAGAAGCTTCCCCCGAAGGCCCCCGCACGCACCGGTTCCGTGCAGCGACCGCCCGTGGCGCACCAGCCCGCGCAGCAAGAGCCCCGCCCAAGCCCCGGGATCGACCACGTCCAGGGGCCGCCACCCGGCCCCGGAGGCCCGGGCCCAGCCCGTCGCTTGTTTCCTTTGCCACACTTTCAGTGCCCTAGTTTTACTTGTGCACGAGTTAAGTGCCAGATAGGTTTCTTGGCAGGTTGAACCGCGGGATGAGCCACCCCACCATCCATCCCACCACCTGTTGAACCGGTGACGCGCAGATGCGTGAAATTCACCGATGCCAAGAAGCAAGGACATCTCCATGGATCTGAAACTCGAAATGATCGTGCTGCCCGTCTCCGACATCGACCGGACCAAGGCCTTCTACGAGGCGGTGGGATTCCGCCTGGACGTCGACTACACAGCCAGTGACGACTTCCGGGTGGTCCACTTCACCCCGCCCGGCTCCGAGTGCTCGATCATCTTCGGCGAGGGAATGACCTCCACCGCCCCCGGCACGACCCAGAGCCTGTACCTCATCGTCACCGACATCGAAGAAGCCCACGCCGAGCTCACCAGCCGCGGCATCGACGTGAGCGAGGTGTTCCACGACGCCGGAGGACTCCTCCACCACGGCCACGAATCCGGAAGCGCCGTCCACCACGGCACAGGCCAGGAACGACTGGCCGGCCCCCACCCCGACCGCGCCTCCTACGGCTCCTACCTCACCTTCAGCGACCCCGACGGCAACGGATGGGTGCTCCAGGAAGTGACGCAGCGCGCCCCCGGCCGCTGACACCACACCAACCACCCAACGGTGCAACGGTCATGACCAACCCGGACCGCGGCCACCCCCTTCAGCCCCTGGCCACAGCACCCGCAAAGCAGAACACCCGGACCCCGGCACCGACCCGCCAGGCGCAAAGGCGCGCCCCGGCACCAGCGGTCCGGATACCACGCAACCGCATCACCCGAGCACCGCCCTGCGGATCTCCCCGGTGAAAGCGGGGGAACATCGTGCGGCCAGGTGTCGGGCCACCGAAATATCCGACCGAGTTGCAGAAGCAGTGATGAACGGAGCAGCAATGAACGAGACCACCCGCACCTACGATGTGATCGTCATCGGCGCAGGCCCGGTCGGTGAGAACGTGGCCGAACGCGCCCGCGCCGCCGGTCTCAGCACCGTGATCGTGGAGCGTGAACTGCTCGGCGGGGAGTGCTCGTTCTGGGCCTGCGACCCCAGCAAGGCGCTGCTGCGCCCGGTGGTGGCGCGCGCCGACGCGCGCCGAGTGCCCGGGCTGGGTCAGGCGGTCGCCGGGCCGTTGGACGTCGAGGCGGTCCTCGCGCACCGCGACAAGATGTCCTCGTACTGGAAGGACGAGGACCAGGTCGACTGGCTGGACTCGGTCTCCGTCGATCTGATCCGAGGCCACGGCCGCCTCACCGGCCCCCGCAAGGTGAGTGTGCAGACTCCCGGCGGTGGGACCGTCGCCCTCACGGCTCGGCACGCCGTGGCCGTCTCCACCGGAACCAGCGCGGCTCTGCCCAGCATCCCCGGCCTGGACACCGTTCGCCCTTGGACCAGCCGTGAGGCGACCAGTGCCGACAAGGTCCCCGGACGTCTGGCCGTGGTCGGCGGCGGTGTGGTGGCCGTCGAGATGGCCACCGCCTGGCAGGCGCTCGGCTCTCAGGTGACCATGCTGGTTCTCGAGGACGCGTTGCTGCAGCGGATGGAGCCGTTCGCCGGAGAGCTGGTGACCGACGGCCTGCGGGAAGCCGGCGTCGACATCCGGTTCGGGACCTCCGTAACCTCCCTGGCGCGCGAGGGCGGCGAGGTCCAGATCACCCTGGCCGACGGCGGGCATCTGGCGGCGGACGAGATCCTGTTGGCCACCGGCCGCGCTCCGCGAACCTGGGACCTGGGGCTGGAGACGATAGGTCTCACCCCGGGCGACTGGCTGAAGGTGGACGACACCTTCCGAGTGACCGACGTCGCCGACGGCTGGTTCTACGCCGTCGGCGACGTCAACCACCGCGCCCTGATGACCCACCAGGGCAAGTACCAGGCCCGGATCGCGGGCGCGGTCATCGGCGCCCGCGCCAAGGGCGAGCCGGTCGACGACACCCGGTGGGGTGCGCACGCGGCCACCGCCGACAGCGCCGCCGTACCGCAAGTGGTCTTTACTCACCTGGAAGTCGCCGCCGTTGGCCTGACCACCCGCGGGGCGGAGCAAAGCGGGCGTCGGATCAAGGTGGTGGACTACGACCTCGCACGCGTTGCGGGCGCCCACCAGTACGCCGAGGGGTACCGCGGCCAGGCCCGTATGCTCATCGATCTGGACCGTGACACCGTGGCCGGGGTCACCTTCGCCGGGCCCGGCGTAGGAGAACTGCTGCACTCGGCCACCATCGCCGTCGCGGGCGAGGTTCCGATCGACAGACTCTGGCACGCCGTACCCGCCTTCCCCACGATCAGCGAGGTCTGGCTGAGGCTGCTGGAGACCCACCGAGGCTGAAGGCAGCCACTGCGGGACGCCCGGGCCTGACCGGTGGCGCAGCTTTCCGGCGGTTCGCCGCACGGCCGTTGTTTCCCGACCCCGGCGAGCCCAGCCGGAAAGCCCTCCGGCAGATATCGCCCCTCCGCGCCTGAGAGCCTGTCGGGTGACCTTCGATCGGATAGCGGACGCGGTCTGGTGCGTGCGATTCCAAGGCGGCGGGATGTCCTCGGATGGGGTCTCCCCTGCTCGAACGAAGCTGAGAGCTTGGGGAAGAAGCTACGAGGACATTCCGGCAACGCGGGAAGCGTGCGTGCCAGGGCGTGGCCGCCCGATCACAGGTCACCCGACAGGCTCTGAGCGCGCGTGCGCCACAATCGGCCGCGCTCGCACCGAGCCTGGCAGAGGCACTGTGCCTCTTCTCCCCCAAGCCAGCACGGCTGCTGTCCCCGCCACGACCGCACGATGACGGGGACCAGCAGCGACGAAGGGCTCTGGACAGCTCTGGTGGGAAGGGGGCTGAGCCAATCGGTGTAGCTGCCGGTTGAGTGAGCCTGTCGTCGACACTGGGTGGGCAGGGATGGCGGCGGAGGTGTTTTCGAATGCCCAGCGGAGACGTGCTCGTACTCATCGATGACAGTGGCCGGGTGGTCGAGTGGGGACGTCCGGCTGAGGAGCTGTTCGGGTGGTCCGCCGAGGAGGCCGTCGGCCGGTCCGTGACCACGCTCATGAGTGAGGCCGCCGCTGACGGCGAACGGCAGCGGGAAAGGTTCTCGGAGACGGCCGCGGTGCTGGTCAAGCCGGTGCTGCGAGGTACTTCCGTGATGTGGCAGGTGCTCTCGGCGGGGGACGCCATGTCGGGGCAGGACGTGGTGATCTTGAGGGCCATGTTCACCCATTCCCCGGTCGTACTGCACGTCCTCGACAATCAGCTGCGCGTGGTCCGCATGAGCACCGCTACCGGCGGGCTGCATGACGCGCCGGTGGGGCACCTTCTGGGCAAGCATTTCACCGAGGCGTGTGAACTCGAAGATCCTGAGGAAGAAGCCGCCGTGGCACAAAGGGTCCTGGAGAGCGGAGAACCGGTGGTGAACCGGCTCGTCCGGCGCATCAAGGCACCGGGCCGACCCACGCGCCGTATCCACTCCGTCTCCTACTTCCGCCTGGAGGACTCCAACGGCGATGTGGCCGGACTGGTGGCATCCGCGGTCGACGTCACCGAGCGGGAGAACGCACAGAACCGACTGGCCCTCCTGGACACAGTCCGCACACGAGTGGGGCACCGGCTGAACGTGGGCATCGTCTGCCAGGAGTTGGTGGAGGCGGTGGTGCCCGCCTTCGCCGGCATCGCCGACGTCGAAGTGATCGAAGACGTCATCCGCGGAAACGAGCCCCCGCCGGTGCCCGTCCACCGGGACGTTCCACTGCGCCGAACAGCCTTCGAAGGCCGAATCGCGGATCACCCGGTCGAAGCCGTACACCCCCTGCCGACCGGCACCCCCTTCTCGGACGTCCTGTCCGACCTTCGGCCGCGCCTCGTATCGATCGAGGAGGACAGCTCATGGCTTGCCGCCGACCCGGCCCGAGCCGAAGTCATCAAGCGATCCGGTTCGCACTCCCTGATCGTGGCACCGCTGGCGTTGCGCGGCCACGCTCTGGGCGTGGTCAGCTTCTACCGCCACCAAGACCCCTTTGAAGAGGAGGACGTCGCGGTGGCGTCCGCAGTGTGTGCCCATGCTGCGCTCTGCATCGACAACGCCCGTCAGTTCATGCGCGAGTGGATTATCGCGCAAACCGTCCAGCGCAGGTTTCTCCCCCAACAACCGGCCACACATACCACCATCGACGTTTCCCAACTGCACCTTCCCGCTCCGCAGGGCGGCGGCGCGTGGTACGACGCGATCGCGCTGCCCGGCGCACGGACCGCGCTGATCGTCGGCGACGTGGCAGGGCAAGGCATCGCCGCAGCCATCACGATGGGCCTCCTACGGACGGCCATCCACACACTCGCCGCCCTGGACCTGCAGCCCGACGAGCTGCTGGCCCGCCTCAGCGACACCGCAGCCCGTCTCGTGGCCGCGCGCGCAGAGCTTCCTCCCATGGATCCCCTGAGCCGTGAGCCGCTCACCGCCGGCTGCGTCATCGCGATCTACGACCCGGTCGAACTCACCTGCACCATCGCCCGCGCTGGCCTCCCGGAGCCGGTCGCGGTCCTTCCCGACGACACCTCGGCCGGTCTGCCCGTCCCCCCAGGTCCCCCACTCGCCGAACCCGGCAACGCCCCATTCCCCGCGACCACCGTCAGCCTCCCCGAAGGAAGCACTCTGATGATGGGCACGGCCGCGCTCGCGGACGAGGTCCTGGCGCCGTCCGGTCCACTGCGCCCGCTCCTGGACGGCGCCGGCACAAGGCCCCTGCCGGACCTGCGCGACGACATCGCGCACGCACTCGCAGACGGCAACCGGACCGGCGAGACACTCATGCTGCTCGCCCGCACGAAGGCGCTGCCCAAAGATCGGGTACTGACCCTCTCGCTGCCCGCGGACCCTGAGGCCGCACCGATCGCCCGCGCAGCGGCCCGCCACCAGCTGGACGTCTGGGGGGTGGACGAGGAGACGGCGTACACCACCGAGCTCATCGTCAGTGAGCTCGTCGGCAACGCGGTTCGCTACGGCGCTCCGCCCCTGCAACTACGCCTGATCTTCGAGCGGATGCTGACCTGCGAGGTCAGCGACAACGCGACCAGCGCTCCGCAGGTGAAACATGCCCGCACCATCGACGAGACAGGCCGAGGACTGTTCATCATCGCAAGCCTCGCGGACCAGTGGGGCACCCGCTACCAAAGCCAGGGAAAGACCGTCTGGGTAGAGCAACCAACAGGGGTGTCAACGGAGCGCCGAAACGGTGCCGGACGTCCACGGTGAACACGGCAGGCGGGGCCTGCCGCGCGACGAGTTGCATTGAGAAGCCGTATCTCAACCGATCTTGGAACGACGGAGCCCAACGGGGGGACGGTCCGTGAGCGCTCTTCGTGAATCACCAGTTCTTCGGCGCGCTGGTGATCTTGCGGGCTTTTCAGAACGGGGGCTCGTCGGCGAGCGTGCCGGTCCATAACGGCTCAACTGGCATGCGCTGCTGAAGGAGCGTCACCGCGTCCTTGACGCGGCCGAGGTCGGGGTGGCGGTCTCCGCACTGCCGCTGGGCCCCGAGTCCCGCGACGGTTACACCCGCAGCGCGTTCCGCCACTGGAACGCCGGTGCCGACCCGTCCGACGGCTGCCACACCCGCGTTATCTGCACACTCGGATTAACGGCGGAGCATCGCGTCCTCAGCACGCTGGACCTCTGGCTTGTCGGCAGTTGCTGAGGCACTCAGGGTGAACAACAGTTCCCACCTTTTTCAGTGAATATCCGTCATCCTCAGTGAATAGCCTGGTGTTGTGAAGCTTTCCGAGTGGGCGTCGCGTAACGGCGTGCATTACCAGACCGCGTGGACCTGGGCGAAAGAGGGCCGTATGCCGGTCCCGGTCGTCCAGACGCCGTCGGGTACGTGGCTCGTGACCGAGCCGGCCCCGCAGGCTGCGGGACGGGTCGTGGGGTACTGCCGTGTCTCGTCCGGTGACCGGAAAGCGGACCTGGAGCGTCAGGTCGCCCGGACCATGCAGGGCGCAACGGCTCAGGGTCTCACGGTCGCTGACGTGGTGACGGAGGTCGGCTCCGGCTTGAACGGGCGCCGCCGCAAGCTGCACCGACTGCTCGCCGACCCGGATGTCGGCACGATCGTGGTCGAGCACCTCGAAGGAGCCCTCTCGGCCTCGGGGCGACGCCTGGTCGTCCTTGACCCGGCAAAGACCGCCGACGACCTCGCACGGGACATCACCGAGGCCCTGACCTCGATGTGCGCACGCCTGTACAGCCGCCGCTCCGCGAAGAATCGCGCCGCCCGGGCCATCGCCGTCGCCACCGGCGAAGAGGCGGACGGGTGAAAAAGTTCAAGCCGCAACCGGGCTTCGTCGTGAAGGCACACAAGCTGGCGCTGGACCCGAATGCCACGGCCAACCGCCACCTGCACTCGCACGCAGGCGCCGCGCGGGCCGCGTACAACTGGGCCGTCGCGTACGTCACTGCCGTGTGGTGGCAGCGCAAGTCCGAGCAGTCATACGGCATCCCCGAGGACGAGCTGACCGAGTGGCGGTCGTGGACGCTGCCCTCGCTGCGGAAGGCGTTCAACGAGGACAAGCGCACCAACCCACGTTTCGCCGGCTGGTGGGAGGAAAACTCCAAGGAGGCATACAACACCGGCCTGGCAGGTGCGTCGGCCGCGTTCGACAACTACGCGAAGTCGAAGAGCGGCAAGCGCAAGGGGCGCAAGATGGGCATCCCGCGCTTCAAGTCGAAGCGGAAAGCGCGCCTGACCTGCCGGTTCACCACCGGAACGATCCGTATCGAGCCTGACGGCAGGCATATCACCCTGCCCAGGATCGGCACCGTCCGCCTGCACGAGAACCGAGCTGACCTGCGGGCCCTCGCCGACGCCGGGAACATGCGGATCCTGTCCGCGACCGCACGTCTCGACCGGGGCCGCTGGTTCGTGTCGCTCCAGGTCCAGGAGAAGCACGAGCTGGTCAAGGTTGCCCGCCCGGACGCGGCGGTCGGTATCGACCTCGGCATCAAGACCCTCGCGGTCCTCGCCGACAGCGACGGTGTCCTTGGCGCAGAACCCAACCCACGCCACCTCGACCGCGCGCAGAAACAGCTGCGCCGCGCCAGCCGGGTTGTCTCCCGCCGCCGCGGCCCCGACCGGCGCACCGGGCAGCAGGCCTCCCGCCGCTGGGAGAAGGCCAACCAGGCGCGGAACAAGATCCATCACCGGGTCGCGAACCTCCGCGAGGACACCCTCCACCAGATGACGACCCGCCTCGCCTGCGAGTACGGCACGATCGTCATCGAAGACCTGGGCGTCGCCGGCATGGGCCGCAACCGGCGCCTGTCCCGCCGTGTCGCGGACGCCGCGTTCGGCGAGATCCGACGCCAGCTCACCTACAAGACCCGCCGGCGCGGCACGCGACTCGTTGTCGCCGACCGCTGGTACCCCTCCTCGAAGACCTGCTCCCGCTGCGGTGCGGTGAAAATCAAACTGCCCCTCAGCATGCGCGTCTTCGAGTGCGACAACTGCGGCCTCGTCCTGGACCGGGACGCCAACGCCGGACACAACCTGGTCGCCCTCGCGGCCCGCACCACAGGTACCGGAGCGGCCGGAGACCTGGACCTCGCCACGGCGAAGTCGAAGCCCCGTGGAGCCGACCGGAAGACCCGCGTCACCCGCCCGCGCCGCAAGGCCGGGACGGGGCGGGCAGGTGGCGCGATCCCCGGCCCCCGGGCCGGGAAGGAAACGGGAGACCGTCAACAGGACACCGGCGCGCAACTCGCGCTCCGATGACCCGTTACGGACCATTCCGGTGGAAACATCGGGATTGCTGAGATCGCTTGATGATCAAAGCAACGGCACGATGAGCTAATGTCCGCCGCTGAGTGACGTAGCCGGGCAGACCGGCGTTTGAGCCGGTGCCAGTCGGGCTCCGACGGCTGCACAAGGGGAGGGTGGGCAGGCAAGTCGGGTCGTGAGCACTGCCAGGATGGCGTGTGTGATCCACACCACATGGCGAGGGTGCATAGCGGGGTAGGGGCCAGCGTCTTTGTTAAAGGTGTAGGGGCGTGTCCGCGGTCCTGCGGCGGCGTACGTGGTCGATGACGCGTGTACTGCCCTGCGGCCCCACGAGGCTGCGGTAGAAGCCGACGTGTTCGGCAGGGAGGTAAGGGGTCGACGCTGATGGGGCAGTTGCGGGCCGATGAGTTCGACCGGTTCGTGGCGGCTCGGTGGTCGGCGTTGCTTCACCTGGCGCGGCTGCTGACCGGCGGAGACCGGCACCGGGCGGAGGATCTGCTGCAGGAGGCGCTTGTCAAGCTGTGGTTTGCCTGGCCGAAGGTGGCCGAGCAGGCGCCCGAGGCATATGTGCGTAGGGTCCTGGTCCGTGCCGCGGCTCGCTCGGCACGGCGTCGCTGGTGGGGCGAGCACCCCATGGACCAGCTGCCCGACCCGCCCGAGGTGGGAGATGAGATCGCCGCCGTGGACGAACGGACCCGGTTGGAGGCCATGCTGGCGTTGCTGCCGGCGCGACAGCGGGCTGCGGTGGTGCTGCGCTACTACCAGGACCTGCCCGAGCAGCACGTCGCGGAAGTGCTGGGATGTCCGGTGGGTACCGTCCGTTCACTCACGGCACGCGGCGTTGCACGGTTGCGGCAGCTTCTGGCTGAGGCAGTCAAGCCGGTCGAGTGAAGAAGGAGCCATGGATCACTTCGAGCAGGAGCTGGCACGAATGATGCGTGACAGCCAGGAGGACACGCCCTACGAGGACCGGCACCAGTACCGCCTGCAAGCCGGCGTTCGCGCCCGACAGCGGGCCCGGACGGCCTGGATGGCCACCGGATCCGTGCTGACCATTGCCGGACTTGGAATCGGACTGATGGTCCTGCCGAGCTCTTTCGCTCAGGTCGGGCCTACTGGTCCTCGGCCCCGCCCGGTCACCTCTGCCGAGTCGGTCCCGGTGCCGTCGACGGCCCGCCCCGCCTCCACTGCCCAGGGGGTGCCGATGCCGTACCTCCCCTCAACGCGCGAGCCGGTACCGATTCCGACACGGACCTCAACCACCCAGGTAGCGCCTTGGCCAGGTTCAAGCGGTCCCGATCAGTGAGGGCTGGCTGGGCCAGCGTGACTACCACCGACCGCCGGGCAGCTGATCCCCGCTTGTCCTGCTCTCCACGAGTAGAAAGCTCACCGCGTGATCCATGAGAACGCGCTCGCGTTTGTCGACGAGCCACGGAAGGCGGCGAATTGTCAGCCGATCTCCTGGGAGCGGCGGCTGCGCTGCTTCGGGTACGTCGAGCGCCCGCGTACGTCCGTGCGCGACCGCCTGGTCGTGCCGTTTCCCGAACCCGGGTCACGGCTGTGGCGCACGCTCGGGCTGTCCCCAGTAGCGGCGTGCCGGCTGGCGCGCTGGTCGGGATGGGGCGGGCCGCTGCTGGTGGCGCTCCTTGCCGGGCTGCCGCGCTTTTGGCATCTGGGCAGCCCGTGGGCGGTCGTATTCGACGAGACGTACTACGCCAAGGACGCCTGGTCCTTGCTGCGGCTCGGCTACGAGAGCACCTGGCCGGACCGCAAGATCTCCGACCCGCAGATCCTGGCCGATCCCCAGGTGATCCCGCTCTCCGACGCCGGGTCGTTCGTCGCGCACCCGCCGACGGGCAAGTGGGTGATCGCCCTCGGCGAGTGGATGTTCGGCCTCACCCCGTTCGGCTGGCGCTTCATGACGGCGGTCCTCGGCACACTGTCGGTGCTGATGCTGTGCCGAATAGGACGCCGCCTGTTCCGTTCGACACTGCTGGGCTGCCTGGCCGGAGTGCTGATGGCGGTGGACGGTCTGCACTACGTGATGAGCCGCACCGCTCTGCTCGACCTCGTCGTCATGTTCTTCGTACTGGCGGCGTTCGGATGCCTGCTCATCGACCGGGACAGTGCGCGGGCCCGGCTCGCGGCGGCCTTACCGGTCGACGAGGACGGCCGGGTACGCCCGGACGGACACACCGGTGACCATGCCGGGACGGGCGTGCGTCCCTGGCGGCTCGCAGCCGGCCTCTTCCTGGGACTGGCGGCCTCAACCAAATGGAACGGCCTGTACTTCCTCGCCTTCTTCGTGATCCTTACCCTGCTGTGGGACGTCGGCTCTCGCCGAGTAGCGGGAGCGCGCCGCCCCTACCGCGCGGTGCTGCGCAAGGACTTCGGCTGGTCGGTGCTGTCCCTCGTCCCGGTCGCTGCCCTGACGTATCTGGCGACATGGACCGGCTGGTTCCTGTCCGACAACGGCTACGGACGCCACTGGGCGGACGGCCGCGGCGGCACATGGTCGTGGATTCCGGCCCCGCTCCGCAGCCTGTGGCACTACGAGTACGGCGTCTACCGGTTCAATGTGGGGCTGCACACCCCCCACACGTACGAGTCGAACCCATGGAGCTGGCTGGTCCTCGGCCGCCCTGTGCTGTTCCACTACCAGTCGCCAAAACCCGGGACAGACGGCTGCCGCGCGACGGCCGACTGCTCACAGGCGATCCTCGCCCTGGGAACACCGCTCCTGTGGTGGTCGGCATGCTGCGCACTCGTGTACCTGCTCTACCGATGGGCGCTGCGCCGCGACTGGCGCTCCGGCGCCATCCTGTGTGCGGTGGGTGCCGGTTATCTGCCCTGGTTCCTGTACCAGGACCGCACGGTCTTCTCCTTCTACGCGGTCGTCTTCGTGCCGTACCTGAGCCTGGCCGTGACGATGATGCTGGGAGCCCTGCTGGGTCCGCCGGGAGCGGCTGACAAGCGCCGCATACGAGGTGTGGTGGCCGCAGGCGTGCTTGTCCTGCTCATCGCCTGGAACTTCATCTATCTCTTCCCGATCTATACCGGGCAGACGATCCCGTATGCCGACTGGCGCGCCAGGATGTGGCTCGACACCTGGATCTGAGCCCGGCCGCACGGTACGCGCGGGCGACCTGTGCGCACCCTCGACCCGCTGCCCTCCACGGTGACAGCCGAACTCCTCGGCATCCTGCGGAAGCACCACCTGGACTTCCGCCGCTGGTCGGGGCAGGCGCTCCAGGTGGCCTCGTCCGAGCACCGCCCGGCGCTGGCCGCTCTGCACGGGCTGCTGGCCGACCTGGTCGCCGTGCGCGACCAGGAGGACGGCCGGCTCTCCGAGGAGGAACTGGTGGGCACGGCCATGATGTTGGTCGTCGCGGGCCACGACAGCACGGTGAACCTGCTGGACAACGGCGTACTGGCCCTGCTGCAACACCCGGACCAGCTGCGGTTGTTGCGCGAGCGGCCCGAGCTGCTGCCCGGCGCGGTGGAGGAGTTCCTGCGCTACGACACTTCCGTCGAACGCTCGACGAGCCGCAACGCGTCGGAGGACCTCGAACTGGGCGGGGTGCCGATCCCCCGGGGAAGCATGATCGTCGTCGCTCTCGGCTCGGCCGGACACGACACCCCGCAGGCAGGCGGTGACGACTCGGCCGTTCTCGACGTGACCCGGCGGGGCGCCTTGGGATCGCACGCACCGGACGCAGCGAGGCCCGCCCTCCTGGCGGACGACGGGTATGTCAGTCAGGTCCTAAGCGCGCAGGTGACGGCTGACATCGCCCACCAGATGGATCCGGACCCGGCGCTCCGTGAATCGCCAGCGTCCGTCCCGGCGCTCGAAGCGGTCGCTGTAGCGCCCCGCGGCACCGGCTGCAGCGGAAAGTCGGGCAGGGACTGGAACACCGTGACATAGGACCGCGCGGCGGCGGTTCCCGCCTCCTCGTCGACATCGACGGCGATGTTGGTCGTGACGTGGTGGGTGCGCGGAGTGCCGTCCTCGTAGAGGATCACGCTGTCCCGGAGCATCTTCTCCACTCCCCCGTCCCGGCCAGGGACCGGTGCGCCGCTGCCGACGAACACGGCGTCGGCGAACAGTTCGCCCACGCCGGCGAGGTCTCCGGTGTCGACCAGCTCGGCATACTCGGCGATCAGGTTGGTTATGGCAGCTGTATCCGCAGTCGTGCTCATGAATCCGAGAATACATTTCAGTGACCGCACGGGGATCCGGTCGCCGCCCACCGGGGGGCTGGCATACATGTGAGAGGGCACCGTACACGTCCTCGACCAGGCGAAGCGAAGGTCCTCGCCGAGGCCGGAGGGGGTCGTCCGGAGTACGCGGAGGGAGGCGGACCTCGGGGCGGGCACGCACGTGTGTGCCGCCACCGGGAGTCCGTAAATGTTTCGACCCGCGTCCCTCCGGGGTACGCGGGTCGAAACGGGGTGTGCGAGAAGGTCAGACGGTCCTGGTGCGCAGCTGGCGGGTCTTCCGGCCCAGCAGGCCTGGACGAGGACCTCACGCCTGATGTCATCGGCGACCGCGTCGCACTCAAGGGACTTGGAGCTACCGGCTCTGGTCGTCGTGGGGCGGCACGATGTGATCTGCGGTCCGCGCTGGGGTCTCGAGCTGAACGAGCTGATTCCCGATTCGCGACTGCTGGTACTGGAGAACAGCGGACACTTCGGGCACATCGAGGAGTCCATGCTGTTCGCAAAGGCGGTCGTCGACTTCGTCCTCGGGACTGCAACGCGGCAAGAGCGTGCCGCGTAGGACGACCGGGGGAATTCCGTGAGGTGCGTCGGCCGAAGAAGGGCCTGCGCACGTGAACTCCGCAAGAGGAACGGCCAGTTGTCCTCATGGAGGGTTGTCGGCTCCCCCGCACGCCGCGCGTCGCGTGCAGCGCCTGCGCCGGCGTGTCGCCCCGGCCGGCCGAAGACCGAGGTCCTGCCTCAGGGCGTCGACGTCGCTATGGCCACCGAACCGCTCTGGGACCTGGGTGTCTTCGCTCCCGGCTTCTTCGGGGCGATCGTGCGCGGGTCGACTGCCTCGCCCGGCGCGCCCTCGCGGTAGAGGCCGCCGGGAAGGCTGTCCCGGTCGTGGGGCAGCAGGAAGAACACGCGACGCTTGTACAGGCCGCTGTCCGGGTCCGGGGAGGCGCCCTCGTCCAGCAGGGCGTACCCCACCATGCGTCCGTCACGTGCGTACGGCGGCTTGGTGTTCCGCCGCCTGGTCTTGTCGAGTGCCTGACGGACGTAGTCCAGCCTTTCGAGGTTCTCCAGCCACACCACCTCTGCCTCGTGGAGGAGATCGCTCTCGGTCAACAGCGAACTCATGGCTGCAGCCCCTCCTTCGTCGGCATGCCCCCGACCATGGGGACGTGGCCGAGTATCTGGCCGTTCCGCTCCGACCCGCACACCGCCAGGTGACGAGCCGCTCTGCGGGGGCCACCGCGTAGGGAGGCCTGTCCACCATCGTAAGGCGCACGACGACAGCGGTGTAGGGCACGTGCTGCGCACACCTCACGTCCGACGGCCGTCATGCGTGCTCCAACAGCGCCATACCCGGATAGTACTTGCGCCCGTTCGACTTGATCATGTCGGTCGGCGAGGTCACGCCCACCTCGTGACGGACCCGGTTGGCGAAGGCCCGGGGCGTGGCGGGCCGGATCCCTTCGCCCGCGTTGCACCAGGAGCTGTACTCCGCGTAGAGCAGTCCCTGCTCGACCCGAAGATCCTTCCTCGAGTCGGCGTCCCGCGTGCAGCATTCGGCCAGGAAGCGGCCGATGTGGTCCTCGGTGGTGGCGTATGCCGTCGTGGCGATACGGACCCGGTCGGGACCCTCCAGGGGATCACGCGTGCGCAGATAGCGCTGCGCCCCTTCGATGAGCCACTGCAGGATGCCCGGCCCCTCGTCGCGGACGAGTTCGAAGGCGAGGTTGTCGATCCTGCGCTGCGCCGGGACCGTCCGGGTGAACGGCAGCAGGCGGATGCGCCGCCAGAATGCGAAGCCGCCCGTGGAGACCTCGGGGCGGTGGTTGCCCAGGAGCCACAGATGGTGGGTGGGGGTGAACGAGAAGTAGTCCTGCCGCATGCGACGGGCCTTGATCTTGTCGCCGCCGGTCAGCAGGCGGACGCGGGCCTCGTCGAATTTGTCGTTGGGCTTCAGTTCGATGCAGACGACCAAGCGGCGGCCGTGCAGTTCGGTCAGCTCTGTGGAGTGTTCCGAGAAGGCCCCGCGGTCCATGAGAAAGCCCGGCGGAGCCGCGTCCGCATAGTCACCCAGGATCTGGATCATGATGTCGAGCAGCACGGACTTGCCGTTCTTTCCCTCACCGTGCAGGAACGGCAGAACCTGGGCTCCAACGTCGCCCGTGATGGAGTACCCGAGCAGCAGATGCAGGAAGTCGATCATCTCCCGGCCCTCGTCGTCGTCACCGAAGGTGTCGGCGAGGAACCGGTGCCAACGCGGGGTCTCCATGGCCTGCGGCGCGACGCTGGTGGCCCGAGAGTGGAGGTCACGGGTGGGGTCGGGCTTGCGCAACTGGCCATTGTGCAGGTCGACCACTCCGATGGGGGTGCACAGGGCGTAGGGGTCCCCATCGAGCCTGTCGGGGTCCACCGTGATGTCCGGCGAGGCCTTCGCCTGGGTCAGCAGGGCCTTGAGGCCAGTCGTGGACAACGTACGCCGCTTGTGCTGCGCGAGCTCGCGGTCGCTGAAGACGCCTCGCGGGTCGGCGGCAGCCATGTCCTCAGCCATCTCCCCCGCGGCCCACAGCGCGGACTTCTCCCCTCCCCCGCGCTTCCACCGGTACCCGTCCCAGACGAACCAGCCCAGTCCCTCCACATGGCGGAACCGGTCACGGTGCAGCTGCACGAACAGACGGGCGTTTCCCCGGTCGGAGAGAGACGGAGGCAGCCGCGGGGTGGGGGCAACGACGCCCAGCGCGGCAGGAGTTACGAGGGTTCCGACGGGCCCCTGGGCGGGAAGGCGCGGGGTTTCGGGGAGCGGTTCCGCCGCCTGAAGGTCGAGCATCTGCTGAGCGGCGGCCTGCGGATCGAAATGCAGTGAGCCTTCGACGGTGCTGCTCATGTACGTCCTTTGAGGTGGAGAGGGCGGACGGTCCCTACGGCAAGAGCGTCGTCGACGATCTTTTCATTCCGGGACTGTTGCCAAGGGCGGGCGTAGCAGGCGACACGGACAAGCCGGTCACGAATGGCGGCGTGGTCGAGATACCCCGCGGCGACCAGGCCTCCGGCCGTGTACGCGGCTCTGTTGAGCTTCTCGGAGAACCCGGTCCCCTCCGGAGCCGCGGCGCACTCAGCGACCCGCGCGATCAGAGGATCGATGACCTGAGGTGCACTGGCGGTGCGACGGCGGCCGGGCACAGGCGCTGGGGGCTCAGCGGAGGCGGCAGGTGTCTGGCCATCCAGCACATGTCCGGTGCGTCGGAGTTCCCGCCGGAGCCATTCGGGCAGCACAGCGGGGTGCCGAGCCGGGCCCGCCACACGGTAGACACCTTTGGGGGTGCGGGTGCCTGGGGCCATGATGTAACCGCCCCTCCGCACGTACGTCGACCTGCCAGGCGAGCGCCATGTGCCGACCGGAACCAGTCGAGCAACGGTAGTGGGTGGCCGGCTCCGGGTTCCGGTACCAGACATGCAGACCGCCGGAAGGTGTGAGCACCCGCAAGGTGTTCTCGTCCCGCGCCGGATCGTTCTCGCCGCGGTAGGCGGCCAGCAGGGCCAACGTGTCGAAACCGGAGGCCAGGCCGTCCAGCCGGACCTGCTCGGGTATGCGGATACCCGGCAGTAGGTGTTCCCGATCGGGCACAGGTGTCTGGTGGGCGTCGATGTCGATCACGACGAGGCCTGCGGGTCCGCAGGCGACGCCCACACCTGCTGCGGGCGTGTCGGTCCACCACTGCTCGATGAGACCCTGATCGGTCGTCGCCGCGTGGAAGCCGTGGCAGGTGCGGCCCGCGGGCAGGCAGGGGGACGCTGCTGGCCTGTGCTTGCCCGCCCTGCAGGCAGGGCAATTCCCGACAGGGGTCTTGCGCCCCGGCGCCAGGGGATGGACAGGCCGGCCCTGCGCGACACACCACCGCGCGACGGATCGCGGTGAAGCAGGCCCGATCCTCGAGGGCCTGTCGTGTTTCACACCTTCGAGCGGCACCGAAATCGTCCTCGTCACTTCTGCCTGCCCGATCGCTTCGCACACCTGGCATGGGCGCGATTGCCCGGTCAGGGGCCGAAGGGACTCTGATGCGAAAGAGTGTAAGGCCCACATTCGAAAGATGAGGTGTGTCCTGCTCCCCGTGTGCCGTTCTATCGGCTTCCTTGGTCCCTTGGGTCCCTCGACTGAGGGATCTCTGTCCGCCCCTGAGGGCTGAAGGGACCAACGAACGCGATGCGGGTCGTCGGGTGAGGGCGGGGGCAAGCGCGAGGGAGAAGACGCCTGGGCCCGAAGGAGGGCTCAGGGACCAAGGCTCAGGGTCTGAGCGCAGGCGCGGCCCCTGGCAAGGGAGTTGACACCAGCGCTGGTCAGGACCCTACTCCGACATGAAGGCCGCCGAAGCAGGGACTGTAGGGACTCAACTTCGCTGTTATGAGCCGAGCCTGATATGTGTGTGCATGCGCGTACGTACGAAGAGCATCTCTGCATCTACGACATAATTGCGTTCTTCAGTCCCTACGGTCCCTGTCAGGGCCTGCAGAGTAGCCCTGACCTGCGCAAACAACAGGGCCGGAACGTCAGGGACCGAGAACCGCGCAGTCCCTCCAGTTCCGGGGCAGGGCTGTCGGGCCCTTTGAATCCCCGTTGGATGCGGTTCCTCCGGAGTGAATCGCGTGATCGGGCGGTGAGGTCGTATTTCCCCTGGTTTGGGGGTGGGCTGGAGACGCTGGTGCTCGCGGCGCGCGAGGTGGCGCCAGTAGGCGTCGAGGTAGCCGTTGCCGATCACCGTGCGGAGTTTCCGGACGGCTTCGGCTCCGGTGAGTCCCCATCGGGCGCCGGTGATATCGAGGCGGTCGCCGACCAGGTTCCGGCAGGCGCACGTAGGCGGCGGGGTCGGCTTGGCCTGCAAAAAATAGCCGTCAGATGTTTGGCGACAAGGTGTCGGCCTCGACGGTGCCGGGTTTGTGGAAGACGGGGGCTGCGATTCACACGTATCCGGTGACGTGCACGAAGCCGAGGAGCACGTTGGTCGTGCGACTGCGGCGGTGGCCTCGGCCTGGATCAGGTCGAATTGGTGGCGGGTGCCGCCGGCCAGGACAACCCAACTGCGGTGGTGACCAGGATCGTGGGCTTCGGCCTGCGCGAACGCGTCGGCGAGACCTTGGCCGCCGGATGGATCAGTAGGGCGCCCCACTTGCGCTCGGCGGGCGGGGCAGGCGGCCGGCGCTGCGGGTGCCGGGCGGATGGATCACATCGTGCGACCTTCTCGGGGCCGGGACGGCGTCGAACACGCAGACCACGGTGGCCATCCGCTTCGGGATGGGTTTCTCGCCCGGTCAACCGCCAGCGGGGGCCTTGCACGCGGGAACTGCACCGACCGGAACGGGTACTTCGGGTCGATCCGACGGGTCGCCTTGGCGATGGTGAGTACCGATAGGGTGAAGCGCCATGACCGACTGGCCCGGGGTACGCGAGCGGGTTCTGGCTCTGGCTGCAGTGCCGGGCAGCGACAAGGTGTTCGGGGCGATGGGACACGGTTTTGCGCTCGATGCACCGCTGACGGCCGCAGAGGTGGCCGATGTCCAGGCGTGGTTCGGCGTCGAGCTGCCCGAGGACTATCGCTCGTTCCTCCTGCATGTCGGAGCTGGCGGGGCGGGCCCGGCTTACGGCGCTTTCCCGGTGCGGCGCGACGGTTCCGGTGGCTGGCACCTGGTCGGCGACAGCCCTGAGGAGATCGAGCCGGGCCTGCTCGCCGAGCCGTTCCCGGGAGGGGTGGATCCGGTGGCAGCGGTGAGGATCCTGGCTGAGCGGCCGGATAGGGAGGATTTCGACGATCTCGCCGATCTCGACGTGGCCTTGGAGATGTGGGAGGAGCGTCTGGCCAAGATACAGTACGACCCGCGCTCCACAGCCGGGGCGCTATGCCTGTGTGATGAGGGCTGCGGGCTGACGGTCTGGCTGGTCGTGACCGGTTCGGAGCGCGGCCGAATATGGCGCGACCCCCGCTGCGACGGTACGGATCTGCATCCGATGCGCAACGCGGACGGCTCTCCGTCGGACTTCGCCGGCTGGTACCTCGGCCGGCTCGCCGCCGCCGAAGCCCTCTGCGGCCTGGACCGATAGGGGGCTGGATGCACTGGCCGGCCGTATCGAGAAAGCTGATCCTCCGTACCGAACCGGAACCCCCTCTGGGCCAGTCGCCGACGGCGGCGCCGAGACGACGCGGGCCGACGGCAGGAGCCGTCGGCCCGCCGATGACCGAGCAGGAACCGCCCTGATGCTGGGCTATCGCGACAGCAGGGCCTGAAGGCTCACCCGATGGCTATGAAGCAGAATCCTCGGTCGGCCTGCTCATCCTTGGTGTTCCCGGCGATGAGCTGCACGTGGTTCTGGTCGATGGCCCACACGACGGAGTTGTCCAGCGCCCACGAACCCTCGTCGACGACGGTTGTTGTCACCGCCGGCACCGCATCGAACGGATAGTGAAGCTGATCGGACTCCCTTTTGTGAGCTCCGCTAACCCGTCTCGACCCTATCGGCGGTGAAGCCCACGCCTGAAACGATCGTGCCGTCAGGGCCGACAACCCCAGAGACGGTGGTGGACATGCGGATCCTCTTCCCTCTTGCGGTCAACGGCGTCCGGCTTCCGGTCCGTGTGGCGCACCGCACGGAGGTGCCGAACTGATCCTCCCCGAGCCGTGACGCCATTCCCGACTCCCGCGTCCGGCCGGCGCAGCCCCGAGCGGACGACGGCCTCTAGGACTCCACCGCCGCCGTGAAGCGCGCCGCCACCGCCGCCACCGCCGCCCGGAGCTCAGGCCCGCCCTCGACGCGGAACCCGAACGGCATCCTCGCCAGCCACTCCTGCGCGTACATCGCCGGAGTGCTCGTACTACCGACCAGCACACACCCGTCGCCCGACGCCTCCAGTCGTCCCATGGGGGGCGTGACCCACCGCGCCACCTCGGACAGGGGGGTGTCGAACACCACGCGGGTGAGGTACTCCCAGCCCGTGCCCAGGTTCTCCTCCAGCGCCGCCACCGGGTCAAGGTCGTCAGGCGGGTCGAACGCGCGGGTCGTCTGATGGACCGCGCCGATCCGGTCGACCCGGTACGTGCGGATCGCGTCCGCGCGATGCGAGCGGCACAAGAGGTACCAGCGCCCGTGGCGGACGACCACCGCCCAGGGGTCCACCTCGCCCTCCGACTCCTTCCCCGACTCGCTGCGATACGCCACCCGCACGCTCCGTCGGACCGCGGACGCCGCGACCAGTGCGCTGGTGGTGGCCGGATCAGGCCGAACCGAGTACGGGTCGGGCGCAGCCGACGCATGGTCGCGCAGCGTCGCCGCCTGCTGGCCGACCTTCTCCGGCAGCGCTCGGATGACCTTGCTCAGCGCATTTCCCACGAGCTCGTCGGCGTCGTCGAGCGCCGCCATGACCAGCCCCAGTGCCTCCGGTTCCGTGAAGACCACCGGCGGCAGCCTCGTCCCGCGTCCCAGCCGGTACCCGCCGTACGGGCCTCGGGTCGACTCGACCGGGATGCCCGCCTCCCGGAGGATCCCGATGTACCGGCGCGCGGCCCGCTCCGTGACACCCAGCGACGCGGCGAGCTCGCCCGCCGTCGTGCCGGGACGGGTCTGGAGGATTTCCATGGTGCGCAGAGCCCGTGCGGTGGGGCTGAGATCGGTCGGCACACGAGCAGATTAGGGGGTCGCTTCCTATACCGGAAGCAGATTGTCCGGAACCTGTCCTAGCGTGATGCGCGATTCGACCGCACGGAAGCCGTGGCCAAAGGCCTGGTGAAGCTGTCGGACGGGCCGCCGGTTCGACGTCCCCGTCGTGGTCGGCTCGCCGCCGGGAGGAAGCGTGAGAGAGGGAGCCACCTTGTTTGACGATGTCGTACCCACCGGCCGTCGGTCCTCGGCGGTCGCCGCTGGACGGCCTCGCGTCCTGGTCATCGGCGGCAAGCTCAAGCATGTGCGCAAGGCCCGGGAGCTCGGCCTGGACGTGGTTCACGCCCAGTTCTCGGACGCGTATGACCGCGGCCACTGGCCCTACGTCGATCAGGCGTTGCTGCTCGACTACGGGGACGTCGACCGGCTCCTGCCACTGGCCCAGGCGTTGCACGAGGCGTACCCGTTCCAGGCGGCCGTGTCGCTGTTCGAGCTCGGGCTGCTGCCGCGGCGCGGATCAACGAGGCGCTGGGTCTCGGCGGCGAGTCCGTCGCCACCGTGGAACTGCTGCTGGACAAGTGGCGGATGCGCCAGCACCTGACCGCGAAGGGCATCAGCCCGGTGGTCTCCGCGGTCGGCCGTTCCACACAGGACGTTCGGGAGTTCGCTGAGGCGCACGGGCTCCCGATCATCGTCAAGCCGATCCGCGAATCGGGCAGCCTGGGGGTGTTCTGCATCCGCGACCAAGCCGACGTGGACGTCGTCGCCGAACGGTTCCGATCCCTCGACGACGGGCATTGGGCCGCCGGGGACCTGGCCTGTGCCGAATCCTTCGACGAGTTCCTCATGGAGGAGTTCCTGGACGGCCCGGAGATCAGCGTGGAGACCCTGACCTTCGACGGCCGTCATGTGGCTGTCGCGGTGACCGACAAGGAGTGCGGCGGCCCCGGTTTCGTCGAGCTCGGGCATTCACAGCCCAGCGGCTGCTCGGCCGAGACGTTGCGCGAGGTCACGCGGTTGGTGACGGACTTCCTCGACGCGGTGGGGCTGCGCAACGGTCCAGGGCACACCGAGGTCAAGCTGACCTCGCGCGGCCCGCGGATCGTCGAGTCGCACAACCGCATCGGCGGTGACCGGATCAACGAACTGACCGAGATCGCCTACGGCGTCGACATGGAGCGCTACGCGCTGGGCGCCGGGTTCGGCATGGTGGAGCCGCTCACAACGTCGCCCGAGCCTCGGGGCGGAGCGGCCGTCCGGTTCCTCACGCCGGAGCCCGGTCGCGTCGTGGAGGTGACCGGCGTCGATGTCGTGCGCGCAGACCCGGCGTTCGTCGACCTCCAGTTGGAGGTGGAGCCGGGGGCCGAGGTGCCACCGCTGACCTGGAACGAGGACAAGGTCGGTCACGTCATCGCCCGCGGCGCCACCGCCACCGAAGCGATCGCCAACGGCAGGCGGCTGGCCGCGGCAATACACGTGCGCACGGAGCCCGTTGCGTGAGCACCGCGCCACCGACCCGGTCGGGCTTCGACGAGCCGCGATTCCGCGCCGCGCTGCGCGGTCTGCCCGGCCGGGTGTGGATCATCAGTCTCGGCATCCTGGTCAACCAGGTCGGCAACTTCCTGCCCGTGTTCATCGTGCTCTACCTGACCGAGCGCGGCTGTTCCGCCGGTGCCGCGGGGTTGGTACTGGGCGTGTCCGGTGTGGGCAAAGTGCTCGGCAACGCCGTCGGTGGCTACCTCGCCGACGGGATCGGCCGGCGATGGACCATCGTGCTGTCCGCCGTGACCACCTCCGGGCTGACGGCGATCATGCCGTCCCTCGGACCGTTGCCGATCATCGTCGCGGTGGTCGGTCTCATCGGCGTGACTTCGCAGATCTACCGGCCGGCCGCGGCCGCGGTGCTGCTCGATTCCGTGGCGGCGACCAACCAGCAACGGCTCGCCGCCTTCGGGGTGTTCCGGTTCGCGATGAACGTGGGCGCTGCCCTGGGCGGCGTCATCGGCGGTGTGCTGGCCAGCACCTCCTATGTGGGTCTCTTCCTGGGCAATGCCGTCGCGTGCCTGCTGTTCGGCGTGGTCGTGGGGGTGCTGCTACGGGATGCACCCAAGGCGCGGTCGGACCAGGACGACGCGGACACGCAGGCGGACCGGGCGGTGGGGTACCGGCAGGTGCTCGCCGACCGCACCCTGGTGCGATTCCTGCTGATGACCGTGTTCGCCGAGTTCGTCTGCATCCAGTCCACCGTCGGCCTGCCCCTGCACGTCAGCAACGTGGGTCTGAGCGAGCGCGACTTCGGTCTCCTCATCGGGCTCAACGGTCTGCTGGTGTTGGTTCTTGAGCTGCCCATCACCGGTGCGGTCTCCCGGTACCGGCCGGAGTACGTACTGGCCATCGGCAACCTGATCACCGGTGTCGGTCTCGCGCTGACCGGGTTCATGACCGGCATGGTCCTGCTGTCGGCGACGGTGCTGGTATGGACGCTCGGCGAGATGATGACCAGCTCCATCTCCCAGGCCTACCTGGGAAGTCTGGCTCCGCCGCGGATGGTCGGGCGTTACCAGGGGTTGCACGGCGTCGCGTACACGACCGGTACGGGCGCCGGACCACTCATCGGTGGAGCCGCGTACGCGATCGGCCCATGGGCGCTGTGGGCCCTGGTCGGCGTGGCCGGGCTGCTGTCCGCCCAGCTCTGTCTGCCGCGCCGCCGCGCGGCATCCACAGTTCTCGAACCGGATTCCTGACCTGGGGGTGGGACGATGGACGGCGCGACGTCACCGACCGTCGGCGTACACGAGATCTGCGACGCCTACGTGGCCGACTACGCCCGGCTGCAAAACGCCGCGGCGACCGAGTTCGGCATCAGCGGCCACGACGACGACCTGCCCGACTCTTGGCCGGACGGGCATCGGGCGTGCGTGTCCGGGCCCGTCGGCAAGGCCAAGACTGTGTTCACCAATCCAAGAGACGATCGCCACGAAGCCCACGTCTGTTGGCATGTCGGCTTCAGCAGCAGGTTCTCAGCTTGACTCTGTCGGTGATCTTGGTGTTTCCCAGTGCGCGAGCATGATCGGCGGGCATGCTCAGTGCTGTTTCGAAAGCCGATACAGCTGCCGAGGTGTCCGTTGTCGCTCCATCCCCGCTCCGGTGAGCAAGTCCCGCCTCTGACCGCCCAGATCGCACGGGCAAGCAATCCGACCGGCACGACGGCGATGTGGGTCAGAGACCGGCTGGACGGGTTGTGGCGCGACGAGGACTTCGCCGGCTGGTATCCGCGCGACGGGCGTCCCGGGCTCTCGCCTGCCCAACTGGCCACCGTCTGTGTGCTGCAGTTCCTGCTTGGTCTGTCGGACCGGCAGGCAGCGGAAGCGGTCCGCTGCCGCATCGATTTCAAGTACGCCATGGCCATGGAGCTGGACGATCCCGGCTTCCACCACAGCGTGCTGGCCGACTTCCGCGAGCGCGTCGCGCAGGACGACCGCGCCGACCGACTCCTGGATCTGGTGCTCGCCCGTCTGAAGGAGGCCGGCCTCGTGGGCGAGCGCACCACGCAGCGCACCGACTCCACCCACGTCCTGGCCGCGGTGCGCGACCTGACCCGGCTGGAACTGGTCACCGAGGCGGTCCGTGCCGCGCTTGAAGAAGTGGCCCGCACGGCTGGGCATCTGCTGATCGGCCTGGTCGACGAGGACTGGGGGCGCCGCTATGGCCGCCCGGTCCGCCTGGGCAAGAACCCCACCCGGCCCAAGACCAGGATCCTCGCCGCCGGCAACGACGCCTGCCGACTGCTGGAGCGACTCCACCGGGACGGGTCCGCCTACCGGCCCGGCCCACAAGCCGAGGCCCTACGGCAGATCGTGGTGCAGCACTACTACCGCGACACGGCAGGCCGTCTGAGCTGGCGCACCACCGACGACGACGGGCTACCGCCCTCCTCCTCGGCGATCGTCTCTCCCTACGACATCACGGCGCGCTACGTGCGGCATGGACACATCATCCGCTGGAAGGGCTTCGCCGCCCATCTCACCGAGACGTGTGCCTCTGACAGCGTCAACGTGATCACGGACGTGGCCACCACGTCGGCCGCCACCAACGACGGCAGGCCCTGCCCGGCATCCACACCCGCCTGGCTCGTCGCGGGCTGCTGCCCGCCGAGCACCTGGTCGACGGCGGCTACACCTCCCTGGTCCACCTGGAACGAGCCGACCGCGAACACCAGGTCACCGTCACCGGGCCGCTACCGGGCAACCCCACCCGCCAGCACCGCAGGAACGAGGACTTCGACCGGGACGACTTCCACATCGACTTCGACCGCCGACAAGTCACCTGCCCCCAGGGCCAGGTCAGCGCGGGCTGGCACGGCCCCTACCCGACCTCCTCGCCCACCGCGGCGCCCCTGATCGTGGCACGGTTCACCAAGAGCCAGTGCCAGCCCTGTCCGGACCGCCCCCGATGCACCAGCTCCCGCGAGAACGCCCGCAACGTGGGCTTTCCCCCGCGAGAACTCCGCGACCTGCAAGTCCGCGTCCGCACCGAGCAGCAGACACCCGAATGGAAGGCCCGCTACGCAGTCCGCTCCGGCGTGGAGGGCACCATCAACGAGTTCGCCCACGGACACGGCATGCGCCGCTGCCGCTACCGAGGACAGCCGAAAGCCCACCTGCAACACGTACTCACAGCCATCGCCGTGAACATCGAACGACTCAGCACTCGGTCAGTGACCCAGGAAACCCCTTCACCGAGACCGCCGACCGCCTTCCAGACCTTCCTGGACCAGCAGGGAATTCCCCGATCGAAGTCCTGGCGCACCCTCGGCACCTAACCTCGACCATCCAAGATCACCGACAGAGTCAAGCTCAGCACGGCCCGCGCCTGCGCATCCTGCCCACCGGCTGAGCCTCGCCCACGAGGCGGTCCGGCCCGGAGTCATAGGTGGTGGCTCCGGGCCGCACCGCTTTCGACTGTACGGGCCTGCGGCTATCAGTCCTCACCGTCGTCCGTCTCGTCGTCGATGTGCGGGGCACGCAGCTGCCGCAGGCCCGGTGCCGGCGGCCGGGTGAAGGCGTACCGGCCCAGGAAGTTGATGTGGTCGACCTGGACCAGGCAGCCCCGGGGTGAGCGCCGGGACGTCGGGCTTGATGACCGAGGTCAGGCCCACGTCGCACGCCTCGCTCAGCAGCACGGCGCAGAGGCTGGTGGTGAAGCCCTCCATGCCGGAGTCGGCGCCGGAGATGTGCGTGAACGCGTCTGCCATGCTGGTCAGTTCGGCGACCTCCAGCAGCAGTTCGGGGAAGTCGACCCGGGGCAGCATGCCGTTGACCAGCTGACGGAACTACGCCATGAGCCTGGGTTCCCCGGCCTTGCCGAGTTTGGCCAGCTTCAGCTTCCCGCCCGCTACCTCCAGCGCGGGGTTGCCCGGCAGCCCGGCGGCGACCTGGACGTACGCGGCGTGCAGGGCTGAGGCGAGTTCAGCGAGGTGTCCGGCCGGTTCGCTCTCCAGGCCGAGCGCGGTGAGCACCGTCGGCTCGGCGGCCATCCACTTCTCCCCGGCCAGCAGCTTGGCGCGGGGGTCGCCCCAGCGGTCGCCGTCCTTGGCGAACATGTCCCGTCGGCGCAGGGAACGGTGCTGGTGTTCCAGGACGCAGAACGAGTACGTGGCCTTGTCGACCAGGCCGTGCGACAGATTGGGGTTGGCGAACACCAGCCGCCGCCACGATCCGGTCACCAGGTCGGAGGTGACTTCCTCGGCGCCGACCTTCTTCCGGCTGGTCAGGTCCGGCAACCGCTTGACGGTCTTGACCGTCGGGGCGCCGGCCCCGACGGAGCCGAAGTCGATGACTTCGGCCAGGAGGCGGATGAAGCCGCGTACCGTGCCGTAGCGGGCTGGGCGCGGTCCCCGGCACCGCGCTGCTCATTCAGCACGTGGTGAACCGCCGTCCCGGAGGCCGCCCATCACAGAATCCACCGACCGATCGGATGGGCGCGGCGAGAGCGGCCGCCGGGCAGCGACCGAAGCGACCCAAGCGACTGAACTTTCAGAAAGACTCAGCAACCTCGGCCATCAACAGGTACACACCGGGCAGAATGAGACCACCCACAGCTACTGAAGCGACCGAAGCGACCGAGATTTCGAATTAGGTCAGCGACCGAGGCCCCCTCCGCGGTAACTCTGAGAGCCTGTCGGGTGACCTTCTGATCGGGCCGGAGCAGGCACACGTCTTTGCCGCCGTGCACCGGGCAGCGTTCGACGGGTCGAGGTTCACGGACAAGCGCTGGCACGCAATGGCGGCCGGATTGCCGTACGCCGACGCCTGGTGTCTGGTCGCGTACGACGAGCAGGGCAACGCGGTGGCGGCGGTGACGGTGTGGTCGGCCGGTCCGGGTAGGCCCGGGTTGCTCGAACCGATGGGCGTGCACCGGGAACATCGCCGTCACGGCTACGGCGAGGCGATCACCGTCGCCGCGGCGGCCGCACTCCAGGAGCTGGGCTCGTCGAGCGCGATCGTCTGCGCCCCGAGCGCCATTGTAGGTGCCGTCGCCACCTACAAGTCAGCCGGCTTCCAGCAACGCCCCGAGGTCCGGGATCAATACCGGGACGCCTAGTGCCCTTTCTCCTCGGTTATGAGCGGAGCCAGATGAGGAGTGCGGTAGCGGTGACGGTGCCGAGGAAGACGTATCCGCTCGCAGACGTTCTGCGTCACAGAGGCAGCGTTATACCGAGCTCACGCATGGCGGAGGAAGGAGGACCGCCTTCGGAGCGTTCGGTTTTGCGGCCCTTGCTTGTCGGGGCCAGCGTGCGGGGGTCGATGGCCTCTGCTGGCGCGCCGGTGGCGTAGACGCCCTCAGCGTCGCTGTCTCGGTCATGCGGGAGGAGCCAGAAGACCCGTCGGCGGAAGGTACCCGAGGAGCGGGACGCCTTTGCCTTGGGGCCGAGGAGTGCGTAGCCGACCATGCGCCCGTCGCGGTGGTATGCAGGCTTGGCTCTGCGGGTGGGCAGCCTGTCCAGGCTCTGGCGTACGTAGTCGAGATCGGCAGTGTCTTCCAGCCAGACCAAATCGGTCTCGTGGCAGATCTCGTCTTCTGTGATGAGAGAACTCACGTCGTCTCCTCGTCGGCGAGCAGCCCGATGCCCGGGTAGTACTTGCGCTGGTTGGACACTTTCATTTCCTTCGGCGAAGCGAGTCCGACCAGTTCACGTGCTCGGGTCGCGAAGGCCCGGGACGATATGGCAGGTGCCCCTTCATTTTGACACCAGTCCTTGTAGACGGCGTAGAGCCGTGCCTGTTCGGCCCGGTGCTCGGGGTTGAGGGCACAACATTCTTCGAAGAACCGGCCGGTGTGATCCTCGGTCTCCGCGTAGGCGGTGGTGGCGATCCGTACGCGTTGCGGGCCGGTGAGGTCTTTGTCGCCGGCGAGGTAGCGGCGGGCGCCGTCGATGAGCCAGTTGAGGATGCCGGGTCCTTCCTCGGCGACCAGGATGTCGGCGAGGTTGTCGATTTTGCGGTCGTCGGAGACGACGCGTTCGAAGGGGATCATCCTCATGCGGCGCCAGAATGCGAAGCCCCCGGTACCGACTTCCGGGCGGTGGTTACCCAGCAGCCAGAGCTTGTGGGTGGGGGCGAAGGAGAAGAAGTCTTGCCGCATCCGCCGGGCTTTGATCCTGTCTCCGCCGGTCAGAAGCTTGACGCGCGCCTCGTCGAACTTGTCTCCGGGCTTGACTTCGGAGCACACGATGACACGGCGCCCGTGCAGTTCTGCCAGGTCGGTGGGATGGCCCTCGTATGGGCGGGCCATGAGGAAGCCTGGCGGCGCAGCGTCGGCGTAGTCGCCGAGCAATTTCATCAGCACATCGAGGAGGACGGACTTCCCGTTCTTGCCGGAGCCGAACAGGAACGGCATGACCTGTCCGCCGACGTCGCCGGTGATCGAGTAGCCGAGGAGCAGGTGCAGGAAGCCGACCATTTCCGCGCCTTCCGCATCGTTGCCGAACGTGTCGGCAAGAAAGCGGTCCCATCGCGGCGTGGGGCTCTGTGTCGGTCCGGTCGAGGTGGAGCGGGAGTGGAAGTCCTTGTTGGGATCAGGCGTTCTGAGCAGGCCGGTGCGCAGGTCGACCACACCTGCGGGCGTGCATAGGACGTATGGGTCGGCGTCCAGGAGCGACGCGTTGAGGACCATGCCCGGTGCGGACTTGGCCTGTGTCAGCATCGCGTTCATTCCCGACGTGCTCAGTGCTCGGCGTCGGTGCTGCTGCAGTGAGGCTGGAGTGAAGACGCCGCGCGGGTCGGTGGTGGCCAGATTCTCTGCGAGATCACCGGCAGCCCAGACGACGGCGTCGTCCTCGTCCATCAGCCAGCGGGTCGCATCCCACCGGAACCAGCCCAGGCCGGGGACATGGCGGTAGTCGTTGGCGTACAGCTTGACGAAGAGTTTGGCGTTGCCACGGTCCGACAGGGTGTCTGGTAGCAGACCAGCGGCTGTCGCCGCACTGGTCTGCAGGTTGGAGAAACGGGCCTCTCCTGCCTGGGCGGGGAGCGGTGTTGCGGCCTGGGCCAGAATTTGGGCGGCGACGGCCTGTGCATCAAAGTTGAAAAGGAAGTCGTGGTTGTCGGCGGAGCGCGTCACGAGCGGCTCCCCGGGTTCAAGGGGTGCTGCATACCAGCATGCATGCCGCTGCGGATGATCTGCTCGGTTCGGCGCCTCTGGCCAGGGCGGGTCGAATCGGCAACCTCCTGCAGTACTTGTGCAGCGGCATGCTCGGTCAGGTGGCCTGCTGCCACAAGCCCGCCCGTGGTGAATGCGGCCCGGTTGAGCTTGTCAGAGAAACCTGCGCCTTCGGCTACGGCGGAACAGGCGGCTACCTCGGCCAGGACAGTGGCGAGAGTGCGGCTGGCGCGGTCGCGGCCTCCGCCAGCCGCGATGACGGCCTGACGGGCGCGCGGCGGAACCGGTCTCGGCGCGGGGACGCTGGGTGCCGGCAGGTGGCCTGTGCGGTCAAGCTCTTGGGCGAGCCACGTGGGCAGCGGTGAGGGCTGGCGGGTTGTTCCAAGAGCTGTGTAAGTGCCGGCGTTGGTGGTAGTTCCCGGCGCGATGATGTAGCCGCCGTGGGCTCGGACGTCTACCTGCCAGGCCAGTGCCCTGCCGCCGCCCGATCCGGTTGAGCACTGCCACCGGCGCCCGTCGGTGGCGCGGTACCAGATGTGGAGCCCTCCCGACGGTGTCCGCACGCGCAGCGTGGTCTCGTCGTCGACGGGGCTGGCAACGCCACGCAGGGCGGCCAGGACGGCCAGGGTGTGGTAGCCGTTGGTCAGCCCGCGGAGATCGGTGTGGTCCGGGATCTCGAAGCCGGGCAAGATCTGGTCGCGAGCCGGGAGCGGCTGCTGGTGAGCGTCGACATCGATCACAACCAGTCCTGCGGGACCACAGGCGATACCAACACCGAAGGCGGGGTTGTGGCTCCACCACTGGTCGATCCTGGCCGCATCGAGGGTGGCCGCGTGAAATCCGTGGCACCAGCGACCAGCTGCTCGACAGTCACAGCCTCCGCGGGAGTGGCCGGGCTGTCGGCAGGAGGAGCAGTTCGCCGCGGGAGTCTTGCGTCCGGGTGCCAGCGGGTGAACCGGCCACCCCTGACTGGCACACCACCGGGCTGTCGCCAACATCAAGGAGTCAGCGACTGAGCGTTCAGGGACTGACTGCCGTGAGTCGCTGCGAGAAAATCGCAGCTCAACAGGCATGTGGTTCCCCTATCAGCGACCGAAGCGACTCAACAATGAACACACACTAGCGAAGTGCCTGGCGGGAGGCATACACCCCCCGGAATCCAGACGCTTTCGTGTCGGGTCGGTGGCCTGTACATCAGCGACCGACCAGCGGGACCAGCGACCCAGAGAGGTTCAGTCGCTGCCGTCCCGTCATGTCATTACCGCAGGTCAGAGGCATTCAGAGTAACAAACAGCGACTGAAGCGACTGAAGCCTTCTATATATGACGCACACGCGCACACAGGATCGGGCTCATATACCCGACCGGTGGGTCGCTTCGGTCGCTAATTCCGTTACACATGCCGCCTGAGCTGCTGTTATGTCAGCTACCGAAGCAGCTACCGAAGCCGCGCACAGCTGCCTGGCTTCAGTCGCTGCCCAGATTCCAGCCAGTCAGCCAGCGACTGAAGCGCCCAGGGCGCCTGCCCTCGGCACCGGACATCTCCGGCCCCCAGTCGCTTGGGTCGCTTCTTCTCGGACCACCGCACCGCGGATGAGGCCGCGGGCGGTCTTGCTGGCAATGTGGCGGTTCTTGGGGACTGCTGAGGCGGCGGGCTGGGTGAAGACGGAGCCGTGCGTGCCGCCGACGCGGGCGGCGGACATTTTCGCGCGGAAGTTGGACGCGCCCTGCTTGGAGCGGGCGGCCAGCTCCTTGCGCTTCTTGACCGTGCCGATGCCCACGATGTCCCCGATCAGGAACCGCAAGGTCAGTTCTCTGCCCAGTCCGCCTGCGCGGGGTCGAGGACGGCCTGAACGATGATAATGAAGACCGCCAGCGCGATGACGAAGGTAAGTATCTGCCCCAGCGAGCGAAGGACGGATGCGGCCCAGTCCCACAGGGAAGGCTCGGCCGGCGCTGGCGATGAGGGCGGGCTTGCCGCGGATGGCGTCCCAGGCGATGCGGCACTGGGCGACCAGGAAGCTGCCGGTGAGAGCGGAGATCAGGACGGAGACGATGGCGGCGACGAGGAGGAAGATGGCGCCACCGAGCTTGTCGAGGGAGGCTTTCCTGGCCGCGTAGGCGTCGCCGGGTACGCACGTGGCTTCGAAGCGCTCCATGGGCGGGTCACCGACGTGGTCGACGGCTCAGCGCGTGGAGATGTTGATCTGAGTGTTGTACCAGTCGGAGATGCCGTCGCCGGGCGGGTCGATGCAGTCGGCCAGGCCGGTGATCTTCTTGAGTTTGCTGGTACGGGAGGAGACCTGCCGGTCGAAGGTCATCGAGCCGGGTATCGGCGTACTTCTCTGCGCAGTCCCCTTCGATGACGCGCCCGTACTGCAGCAGCCTCGCGGGAGGAGCTGGTGCGGGATGAGGCCGCGGATGATGGCGCCCTTCTCGCTGTCGGCCGGCCCGATGTCGTGCGGGTCGTGGCTGCCGGCCTACGCGGCCGCGTAGTGCTTACGGCCGTCACGCATGAGCTCGAGGAACAGCTCCAGGCCCTCGTCGCTGGAGGTGAGCCACCAACACTCGTCGAAGACCGCGACACCGAACTCGGACTTCTCCTTCATGACCGTCTCGCGCGCCACCGCGGCGATCAGGTACATCAGGGGGCGGCCGAGTACCTTCTCGAACTCGAGCGAGGTCCTTGCGGGCGACGGCCTTGAGCTTGCGGGCAGGCTGCGGGCGGATGTGTCCTCGCCGCCGCGGGCGTTGAGTTCATCGACCTTCTCTGCACCAAATCGATGAGTGAGAGCCGATGCGCCCGACTCGCTCTTCAGACGATCACTTGAACGGAGGCTGGCTTGGGGAAAGGCATCATGTCCCAGCCTGAGGGCCAGCCTCGCTCACAGGGGTCTCCGGCTTCAGCCTCAAGCAGTCGAGGGATGCGCCACTTCCACCAATGTCCCTCGTCATCGCCTCGGCCGGGCCACTGGATCGTTGCGGCGCGGAACCGATCATCGAGCTCATGGAGCCTGGGCTCCCAAATGGATTGGATGCGTGGGGGCAACAGGGGCCAGACACGCGCCAGCGCGCTCCGACACCAGATGTCGTTGTCGAACTCTGGCGCGCACCATGAATAGCCCTCTTCCACCCCCGCCACTTCGGCGCCCCAACGCGCGAGCAGTGCGTAGAACGTGCATGGCTGTCCGCCGGCCCAGCGGTCAACACCAGCAGAGACCACAGCGGCGTGTACAGCCTCTTGCTCTTCTACTGTCAGGAACATCCTGTCGGCCGGTTCCTGTGCTCGATCCATGCATTGACTATTGCAGCGCAGGCCGCTCTTGTGCTGGCCCATTTGTTCGCTGGGGCTCCTGATAGGGAACGGCAGGAAGTCCCAGGGAGACGGGACCAGTCCGCTGGAACCGTCGGCCCTGCTCGCGTTAGCTGCGCACGAAGATGAGGGTGAGGTCGAGTCCGTCGATCTCGTCCCGCCAGCCCTCGGCGACTGCGCGCTCGCGGCGGGCGAGCACGGAGCTCTGGTCGATGCAGATGACCTGGGTGGTGCCTGGACAGGCCTTGGCGAACCGTGCCCATTCCTCCTCCTTGATGCGGTTGACGATGACAGCCCGGCCGCGTGAGTTGGGCTTGCCGGTGGCCGCGGGCGAGACGTGGTAGACGGCCGACTTCAGACCGACGGATGTGCCAGCCCCGAGTTCACCGATGAACGCCAGGGTCGCGCTCGCGTTCTCCCTCGGGTCTCGGGAGGGGTCGGCCATGACGGAGCGGGCGCCGCCGGAGGCCAGCTGCAGGCCGAACAGACCGCCTCTTTCGTCGCGGAGCTGGGAACCGCACCAGGGCATGGTCATCGCGAAATCGCGGGCGAGCAGGTACTGGGCGTACCCGGTCATCACCCGCGGGGTACGGCAGCCGGGCAGCATGGCGTGCCACAGGTTGGTCTGCTCCCCCACCGGCCGGGAGAAGGTGTAGTCCGTCGACCCGAAATCCGAGGAGAGGGCTGAGGCAGGAGGGCCGGCCGGGGCGCCCACATACTCGGCGGCCTGAGCCTTCAGGTGGCGGGCCCGCTTGCGGGTCTTCGCTTCGGCCTTGGCGCCGGGGGTGATGACCAGGCGGGCGGTCCAGCCGACCAGGTAGGCCAGATCGTCGAGCTGTTGCAGGGAGGCCGCGCCCGGCAGGGCAAAGACCTGTGGCATCTCGGAGAGGGCGAGCAGCGCCTGGTAGGAATTGCCCCACTCGCTGGACACCTGCGGACAGCGCCGCTCGAAGGGGTTGCCCGGTGCGGTCCGGGGCTCGCTGAAGCCGTCGCCGCCCTCGGCGAGCAGCAGCTTCCCCAGGGCCGCGACCGTGCGACCGCGGCCGCGCACGGCCTGCTCGGTGCCGTCGGGCAGGAATGGCTCGGCGAGCCCCCGGCGGGCACTGTGCCCGTAGATCCACAGAATCTCGGCCTCGATGGCCTGCCGCATGGTGACCCCGGACAGCCACTGCGCGTGGATCCGGTTGCGTGCTCGGTGCGCCGCTCGATCTCGACGGCTGTGATGGGGGCAGGCATCAGTCCCAGCTGCAGCTCGACTTCTGCCTTCGCGGCACCGAGGGCGGACAGTGTGGCGTCCTTGCGGGACAGGGCCGGCAGCGGGATCGCGAGCCAGTCAGTGCGGCCGGTCAGCTCCATCTCCTCGAGCTGGTCCAGGACCGCGTGGCCGAGGCGCTCGTAGCGCGGCGACTTCGCCAGGTCGACGTCGGCGACCATGGCGCGGACGACGGCGATCGGGTCGCCCTGCGGGCGCAGGAACAGGAGCATCGGCTCGCCGGTGAGCGACCTGAACAGCGACTCAAGCGACTTGAGCCGGCGCTTCTTCGCGGTGGCCGGCGTGTGGGAGTAGTTGGCGGCCGCCACGTGCCAGACGGCCCAGGTGGCGCCGTGGGTGGTGGAGACGAGGTTGTTGACGACGTGCCGGATCGGCAGAGGCATCATTCCTCCCGGTCGGTTCGGGCCGATGCAGCGCGGCGGGCGAGCAGGGCCTGCAGACCGGACGCCACGGGGGCGTTGGCGGCTGTGCGGGTGCGGGGCCGGCGCGCGCCTCGGGCCAAGGTGGTGGGGGCCGGGGCAGTCGACACCGCGGACGGGGCGGCGTCATTGCCGGCCAGCGCGTCGTCGGCGACGGTGACGGTGACGGTGACGAGGAACATGTGCGCCGCGGGCGGGCCGGCCTAAAGGGCAAGCCTTTCAGGCGGTTCACGGCGCGCGAGCGCCGGCGCTGCCAGGCGCTGGGCGTCGGGCAGCGTGCCGCAGTGGGAGGCGGCCTCGGTGTCCGGGACGGGGGCGGTGGTGTAGTGCCAGGCGATGGCTCGGCCGTCGGCAGGCGAGGGGTGCCGGCCTCCATCGCGTCCAGGACCAGCTCGAGCAGATCGAGGCGTACGCGGCTCGCCTCCGCTTCATTGGCGAGCCCGGCGGGGGTGAGGCCGGCGGCGGTCGCGGCGGAGCGCATCGTGGATGCGTGGGCGGTCTCGGCCGGGCCCGGCTCGGTGTCGGCCAGGCCGCCGGCAAGAGCCAGGTCTTCGCGGAGCTCCTCACGGTTGGCGGCGAGTTCGCGGCACACCCGTCGCAGGGCGTCCAGGGCGAGGTTGGCGGCCGGCCGGGCTGGGTGTGGATGCGCCCGGAGCGGGTGACGACGTAGGGGGGCGGCGACGGTCATGTGGCCGATGTCGTCGAAGATGCGGCCACCGAAGGGGCGGACCTGGCCGCGGGTCATGCGGACCGCGGCCGGGATCATCGCCTGGACGATGATGCGGGCGGTCAGCGTGGCCGATCGGTCACGGCCGGCGGCGCGGTGCAGAAGGGCGCGCGGTACGGCATCGGTCAGCGCATCGGTCACGACGCCGTCGGCCGGCCGACGGCCGGCGAGCAGCTGTGCGGGGTCGAGATTGCGCACCCAGGAATCGGTCACGGCCGCGACGTCGTCGGCCAGGTGGTCGGACATCAGCCAATCGGTCACAGAGGCCTGGACGAAGGTGTCTGCGCGCAGGCTGCCCACTCGGTGTCCAGGCGGTCAAAGATTCCGCCGACGGTACGGGCGGTGTGCGACAGGGTGAGCACGGCACATCTCCTTTCGGATCTCGTGCCGTGCACTCTCCTCATCAGGGCTTGCCCGACTCCCTGAAAGAGCAGGTGACAGGCTTGCCCATGTACCGGGCAAGCCGTCTGTGACCGATTGGGCAAGCCTGTCGTGGGCTGGGCAAGCCCCGGTGACCGGTCGATGCAACCCCGGGCAAGCCTGCGAGTGGGTGAGTAAGCCTGGGTGTGAGCGGGTGCGGAACGGCCTGGCCGGCGGTCGATCGGTCACGGCGCAGGGGTGGCCGGTGAGCGCTGGATCGGCCATGACCGGTGGCCGATGCGGCCCGGATCGGCCACCGGTCACGGACTCGGGGATCGGTCACAGAGCCATCGGTCACCGGTCACGCCGTCGGGGATCGGTCATGACCGACGGGGGACGGACATGACGATGGCCGATGACCGGCCTCGGTCATCGGCCACTCGCTGGGCGGTTCGGTCAGCGGCTGACCGACCGGAGATGCGGACGTCCCTGGTGCCGGCGCTGCTCCGCCAGGTACTCGGCGGCCGCGTTGACACGGCGCTGGCCGGTCTTGGGAGAGAGCTCCAGGCGGCGGGCCACCTCCGCGCCGGAAAGCTTCTTGCCGGCCTCCTCGGCCTCGGCCAGCCACTCGGCAACGAGGATGATCTGCTGCTGCACGGGGTCCAGGTCGGGCTCCTGGGTTTGCTGCTTGGGCAGCCGTGCCGTGGCTGCGCCCGTCTCGGTGACGGATGCCTCCCATGCTCCCGGCTCCGTCTCCACGGCCGCGCCTGCTGCCCCGGCACCGGGAGCGGTCTGCCGCGGCACTCCCCCACCGACGGTGCCGTCGCCGGCCGCCGAAGCGGTTGACGCCAGTACTGGCTCCGCCCCGTACGACTGCGGCTGCGGGGTGGTGGTTGGCTCAGGTGTGGCAGATCCGGGGAACGAGCCCATACCTGCCGAGACATCGGCCAGGTCGCTCCGGGCACCAGTCGTGTGTGCAACCACCGTCTGCCCAATGCCCTCGTCTTCCGGCTGCTCCCCCGCCGGTTCGGACTGGTGCGGAGTGTGGGTCTTGAAGTCCTGCAGTACCGGACGGAGCTGCGCCTCCGTCAGTACCCCACCGGTGACGGGATCGACGACGCCGTACTGGGCGAGGAAGAGTCCGAACTGGCGGGCGTTGGGGAACACTCCGCCGTGCTGTGCGAGATATCCCTGGACAGCCTCGCCGTACGCCACGTCCGGCAGAACAGGCTCATCCGGTATGAGCGACTGAGCACCATCGGGCCCAGTTGCCGGACTGCCGGCTACGACCATCTGCTCCGGGCCGGGGAACGGGTCGTGGTGCGGGTCGTATGCCCCCTCGAACTGTGGCAGCAGCTCCGGAGTCGACTCCACCTCGGGGTGCCCCGCCGTCGCTTCCGCAGCCGCAGGCTCGTACAACTCGTGATGCTCCGCCACGTCGACGACCGTCTCCTGCACCGCCTGCTGCGGTACGGCGGGCAGTTCAGGCCGCACGTCCACGCGCTCCAGTTCGGACGGGAGCCGGATTCCAGCGGCCGCGAGCCCGGCCGGGCCGGTGTCGGCCAGCGGGACGCCGAACTTCGCCAGCCGCAGCGGCATCAGGGACTCGACCGGCGCCTTGCGGCGCCAGTTGCGGCCGAAGCGGGCCTGGAGCCGCGCCTGGTAGATCAGCCGGTCCTGTTCGAGCTTGATGACCTGCTCGTACGAACGCAGCTCCCACAGCTTCATCCGGCGCCACAGCTTGAAGGTCGGGACCGGGGAGAGCAGCCAGCGGGTGAGACGGACACCCTCCATGTGCTTGTCGGCCGTGAGGTCGGCGATCCGGCCGACCGCGTGCCGGGCGGCCTCGACGGCGACCACGAACAGCACCGGGATCACCGCGTGCATGCCGACGCCCAGCGGATCCGGCCAGGCCGCGGCGCCGTTGAAGGCGATCGTCGCGGCGGTCAGCAGCCAGGCCGTCTGGCGCAGCAGCGGGAACGGGATCCGCATCCAGGTCAGCAGCAGGTCCAGCGCCAGCAGCACACAGATGCCCGCGTCGATGCCGATCGGGAAGACGTAGGCGAAGTCGCCGAAGCCCTTGGCGACGGCGAGTTCGCGAACAGCCGCGTACGAACCGGCAAAGCCGATGGCTGCGATGATGACCGCGCCCGCGACCACGACCGAGATCAAGATGCGGTGAGCCCGGGTGAGCTTCACTGGCGTCGTGTTTGTCCCCGCGGTCACGTGCTGGCGCCCCTCTTGCATCAGTACTCCAAAGTCCCGTACGGGTTCACAATTTCACGATGGGCAAGCGTGCTGGGTCTGTTCAGGCCGTAGCGAGCGCAGACCGTCAACCAAGAGGGACCGCGCAGCGTGCGCTGACAAGGGGGTGTGAGCGGAACTGGGCAGCGGCCGACAGGCGGACCTGGCGCACTCCCCGAGAGCCCACCGGGAAAGCTGGGCGAGATGCCATGCACGCGATCGCACAAGGTCACGGCCCCGCTCCCCTGCCAATAGGCTGGGTTGCGGGGCCGCAACGCAGATTCCTACTTCGCCCCGGCTGCTGAGGCCTGCTCAGCTCACATCCTCTTTGTCTCTTCGAGGTTGTAGTCCACCAGCAGCTCGGTGAGCTTCCGCCTCGTCGGTACATCGAGTTCAGCAATGATCAGCTCCGACAGAGCCTCAGGATCACGGGATGGCAGCCGTCCCGCAGCGCCGGCTTCATCTCGCGGCTTCGGCAGATCCCTTCCGGCTGTCTCGCCGGACGCGGACCCATTTATTACGGCGTAATGATCGGGGGAAGGCGCGGGGTTCGCCGTCGGCCCGGACGGCTTCTCGGTCGGGGGGATCTCAGCGGGCGGAGTCTGGGTCTGCTGCTTGCGACTGCTTGCGGCACGCTGCTCTGCCCGAGTCTTCTTGTCGGCAGCTTCCTGCGCTTCCTTCTCTTTGAGCAGCCGCAGGTGTTCCTCCTGCTCCTCGGCCCTCTTCTTCCCGACTCGTCGCAGCAGGGCTGCTGATTCCTCGCCGGACTGGAGCCTCTGCTTCAGCTGCGGTGTCAGGGTGAGTAGCGCGAGCCTCTGGGACACCCATCCCTGTGAGCGGTGGAGTCGGGCCGCGAGCGCCTCTTGTGTGCCGTGGACCTTCAGCAGCTGTTCGAGGGCTTTGGCTTCGTCGAGGTGATCGAGATCCTGGCGGTGGATGTTGGCGACGAGGGCCGATTCCAGTATTTCGTCGGGGTTGCTGCCGAGGTCGTCGTCGAGCATCACCTTGATCTCGGTGAGGCCGGCCTCCCGTGATGCGGCGAGGCGGGAGTTGCCGTCGATAACGACATACTTGGTGTCCTGCTCGAGGTCGCCTTCGCGCCCGGGGTTGCCTTCGAGGTAGGCGAACCGGCCCATGATGCTGATCGCGGTCTTCTGGCCGTGGTCGCGAAGACTGGCGCTGAGGTCCGTCAGGTCACCGAGCTCGGACCGCGGGTTGTCCGGGTTCAGGCTGATCACGTCAACGGGCAGTTTGACGGGGGGCGGTGCTCCTTCCGTCGGGGCGCTGGTGTTGGCGTTGATCGCGGCGCGGCGTGCGCTGATGGTCTGCGTCTGTCCGAACGATGCACCAGCGCCGAGCCTGTCTGCCTTGCTCATGAGATCTCCCGGGCCAGGGCCCGCATTCCGACGGACTGGTCACAGCGGGGCGAGTACGCGAGCAAGGGCTGCTTCACGCGCACGGCCTCCTTCTGCTCCTTCAGGTCTCCGATGACTCCGACTACTCGGGGATCCTTTATGTCCATCCACGACTCGAGGGAGGAGGTGGCGATGTATCCGCGTCGGGCGTCGTAGTGGTTCACGACGATGCCGAGGTAGTCGAGTTCGAGGTGCATGTCGTTGCGCAGGTCCTCGATCTGCGAGGTGAGGAGCCCGTATGCGTCGGCGGAACTGTCCTCGGCCTGGACCACGACCAGTACACCGGAGTTGCCAGGTGCCTCTCCGGGGCGGCGGCGCCCGTAGTACGCGGCGGCGTCCATGCTCAGGCCGAGGCTGGGCGGGCAGTCGATGAGGATCGCGTCGTACTCGTCCTCGACAGCGGACAGTGCCCTTTCCAGAGCGGCCTCTCGGGCGCGGACACCGGAGAGCTTGACGTCCAGGAGGAACGCGTCGGTGCACGCGGGCAGGAGGTGCAGGCGGTCACCGAACCGGGAGTCCTCTATCGGCACGATGAGGTCACGCAGTTGCCCCTTGGACTCGCCTGCCATGTGCTTGGTGAGGCTGTCGCCCTCGAGCGGCAGAGGCTCCTGGCCAAGCTGCTTGGTGAGGTGGCACTGGGGGTCGAAGTCGACCAGGAGCACCCTCAGGCCGAGGCCCGGCAGGTCCTCGTAGTCGAGGGGAGAGTCAATGTCGTCCTCGGACAGGGCGGCCGCGAAGTGCTTGGAGATCCGCACGGGGTGGAGCTGGTTGGAGTCTTCAGCCAGGGCCTCACCTGTGCCCGCGGTGATGGCAGTCTTGCCGACGCCGCCTTTCTGGTTGCAGACGACGACCCGCTTGGGGTGCTCGGGGCGGACCACGGTGGGAGCCGGATTGGTCTCGAGCCACATCTGCACCGACTGCGCGAGGCCTTGGATGATGGAGACTCCGCGGGAGGCACAGTCGCCACGGAACCTGTCCCACTGGCCTGAAGGGAGGAAGGTGGAGAAGGACTTGGCGCCTGACGTGTCGATGGGGGCGAGGTTGGACCCGAGCCCAAGCCAGGCCTCGATGCCGGCTTCGACGGCGTGCTGAATGTCGATGCCGTGCTGGGCGGCCCTGATCTTCAGGTCCAGCTGCAGTGCGACAGGGATCTTGGAGACGACCTTCTCGCGGTCGCTGCCTGGGGATGACAAACTCATGCTAGATACCTTACTAACGTTCACGATCAGACGTGGCATCAACACGGTAGCTTCGCCAAGTATTACGCCGTAATACCCACCCGCTCCGTGAGCGTGACCGCCGCGTAATGACGTGTGCCCTGTCCCCGGCGAAGTCTGGGCAGCCCCAGTCTCCTCTGGGCCCTGACGGGCCCTGGCCTCGGCAGGGCGGCCGGATTTCGCGCAGTTCCGGCGCCGGATGGGTGCGGGGAACGTGCGCTGTTCCACCCCATCCGACACGGAGGACCACGTTCATCTGTTGGTCTTCGATGTGCTCCGAGGACGATGCCGTGCTGTCGGCCATCGCCTCTGGCGCGGCCAGCACCTACCCGACAACGGGATAGGAGGCCGGGCGGAAGGGTCTGCGCGCAGGCTTGCGATCTGGCCGGACGGCGGCGGCCTCGCGGCCGCCAGGCCGTCGACGACCGAGGTATCAGCTGCCAACTGAGCGGCGGCGGGTGCGTTGTGTGATGGTGAGGATCGCGCCGCATGCCATGGATGTGACGGCGAGGACGACGAGTTGCCAGGCCCGGGTCGGGTCGCTGATTCGGCCGGTGACGAGGACGCCGCCAAGGGAGAAGGCGTAAGCGAAGCAGGCCCCCGTCGAGAGGGCCGGCTTACCAGGCCATCGAAAGGACACGACCCTGCTGTCGGTGTCACCGGCGGTGCTGGGCGTGTGGGTGGCTGGGGTGGGATCCTGGTAAGGCATCGGGAACTCTCCTGGCAGGGCGGACTTCCTGGTGAGCCTGCCGCTCCCCGTGCGGCCTGGGAACCGGCGGAGCGGCAGGTCGTTCATGGTGGAGTGCGGGAGGTTCGGAGGCGCTCGGCGGGCGACCGTCCCACACCAGGGAGCGTTCGCATGGCACCACCGCAGGCTCGCGTGGGTCACCACCGTCCCCTCGCGGCCGGTTGGCGCAGAACCCGGCCCGGCTCGTGGGCGACGGCCTGCGGGAGTGCTCTTTCCGGAGCCTTGATTTCCCGGTGACCAGCAGCGAGCAGCGCAGGTAAAGGGCGATGTGGACGATCTCCAGCCCCTCGGTGGCACAGGCCGGTGCGGCTCGACCATGTGCCGGCGCGACCCCCAGCTGCTCGGCGGGGGGCGCCGTCGGGCCGGGCTCGACCAGTGGTCAGTCGTCGAAATCCCGCCAGGGCGGCGTGTTCGGCAGTGCGCCGATGCGGTCGTGGGATTCACCGGTTCCCTGGCGGACGACCCATGCGCCGACGGCATCTGCGCCGGGGGCGTCGTCGGTCCTGGGATCACTTCTGGCACATCAGGCTCCTCGGTGTTCCGCGGCGGCGGCAGGTGAGTCGGCTGGCCCCCGACCGTAGAACGTCGGGCGGCAGGCTGTAAGGGACGGCTACTTCACGGCGCCTCCAGCAGTTCGTCGGCGGCGGGCAGCGGTCGGGTGGGGGCGTCGCAGAGCAAGGCGATGCCCTTGGACCAGTAGGCCTCGAGGACGTCCCAGACGGTTCCGCACGCAGCCGCCATGCGGCGTCGGGCAGCCGGTCGGCGCTGCCGGCCGCTTCCATGGCCCAGCGCAGACCGCGGTGGAGATCCGCGCAGACCGCGTCGGGTCCGGGCCGGTTAGCGGCGCCAAAGAGCGATGCCGTCTCCGGCGGCCACGATGTTCTGCCGCAGGGCGGGCAGGATTTCGGCGGAACGGCACAGCACGGGCACGGAGGACGCACAGGGCGTCGAGGCTGGCGGGTGGCCGGGCGCGGCCGTTGTCGCAGTCCATGACGGCGACCAGGGAGAGGGAGGCGGCTCGTCGGCGGTGGCCGCATGCCCGGCGTAACGAGTACATCGGTCAACTTGCTCGCCCCTTCGCACAGGTCGTGCAGGAGACCGAGGCCATCCCGTCAGGCATGTGGGGAGCAGGAGTCGGTGGTGCGTCCCCGGCGGTGAGGGGCGACGCAGTGCAGTGCCAGATGCTCTCAAGTCAGGGCCCAGTTCGGAGCGACGAAGAACCCGCTCCCCAGGGGCGGCACGGCATCGCCCATCTCCGCAGCGGCCCCATCCAGGGCGTACCCGCACAGCGCCCCGAGTCGCAGATCCGCACCCGGGCCGGCCGGGTGTCCCTGCACTTCGCCTCGGCGTGCCGAGGCGAAGCGGTGGCTTCCCTGCTCAGCGCCTCTCCAACGCGCGTCCGGCAAAGGGCTACTGCTCCTCTGATTGTGTTCCGGAGTTCCCCTTGCTCACCGAGCGCGGCATCGAGGAGCCGGAGCACCGGTGCGGCGAGGAAGAGGTCACCTTCGAGTGGCTCTCCACCCATCGCCTGCCGGTGTTCGGCGAGCTGAACCCAGGGTTCGAGATCGAGGCGACCGGGCTGGCGCTCCTGGATGAGGCGCCAGGCCTTGACTATGAGGCGATCCGCCTCCTGGAGGAGCGTTTCCTGTGCGTGTACTTCACCGAGCGCGGCATCGAAGAACTCCCGAACTGCTCCAGAACACCATCTTCTCCTGCGACAGTTCCGAGATCTGATGAACGAGCCACGGCCACGTCTCCGCGGAGGCTGACCGGCGTATGTCCTCCCAGCGCAGATGCCCGGGCTTACCGGGGAGGGACTCTGGAAACCATGTCCCAGAAGTCTCCAGGGACCGCAGGCCAGAGGCTTGCCCACACTGATCCGGAACAGGACGCCAAGTATTACGCCGTAATATCACCCTGCTCCGTGAGCCTGCCCGGCCGCGTAGTGAGATGCACGGGGGGAACGACAAGCTGATGTCACAGGGCGGTACGTACCCGTATGAGCCCCTCAGCCGAGTGGACTGGGCTCTGCCGGTGTATGGCTGAGTGGCGGTACGTCACTCGTCCTGCGCCGACGACGGGTTGATAGAACCCCTTGGGGAAACTGGGCTGTGCCGTGAACTCCCCAATTGGGGAGCCCGACCTCGATGCCGCCTTATGGGCGGCGGATTGAACAGCGTCGCTATCGGCATGGGCAAGGGCGACGTCGGCAAGAGCGAGATCGCCGCACATCTGGCCGGCGCTTTGGCAGCAGAGGACCGGCGCACGCTGCTGATCTGCCTCACCAGGCAGGATGACGACCTCGGTATCAAGTGTTACTGCAGAGGTGTCCACCCTGCTGGTCCGAGCCCCACCGACGACGGGTGTGTGTGGTCGCGGGCCGCGGTGCGGTCGTCAGCGTGCTGCCTGGGGCGGGGTGTTTTCGAGGACGAAGACGGGCTTGAGGTGCCTCTCGGGCAGTGCGTCGGGGAGTTGTTCCCGGTCGAGGACGTGGGAGACGACGCGTTCGGGTGCGACCGTGCCCGAGAGGGCGAGGTCGAGGGCGTCGGAGATGTGGGCGCGTACGTTGTTGCGGGCGATGCGCAGGGTGACGCCGGTGAGGTACATGTCGAGGAGCGGAAGTTCGCCGGGCCGGAAGTGGTTGCCGGCAGACTCGCAGACGCCCTCGGGAGCGAGGGACCTGACGGCGAGGGCGAGCTGGTCGACGCGGCCGGTGGCGTCGACGGCGAGGTCGAAGCCGTGCGCGACCGGGTCGATCGCCTCGGCGGTGCGCGCGCCGTAGCTCTCGGCGAGGGAGCGGTGTTCAGGGTCGGGGTCGACGTACAGGACGTCGGAGGCACCGAGGGCGCGGGCTATGTCACACACGTACAGGCCGATGCTGCCCCGGGCGACGACCAGGACGCGCGCACCCGGCCGGGCCTTCGGGTGGGGTGCGACCAGGCGCCAGGACAGGGACCAGTTGTCGCTGGCCGAGGCCATGGTGACCGGGTCGAGGCCGGGCGGCAGCGGGACCAGCATGGCGTCCGCGTACGGTACGCGGACGAGGTCGGAGAAGAGCCCGCCCCAGTCGCCGCCGATCGGCGCCCCGTACATGGCCATGTGCGGCACCGACGAGCAGTGGGCGGTGAGCCCGCCGCAGCAGTTGGCGCAGGTGCCGCAGTTGATCGCCCACGGCACCACGACCAGGTCGCCGGGAGCGACGCCGGTCACCGCGTCACCGACGTCGGCCACGCACTCGTGGCCGAGCGCGAACGGCGGCTCTATGAAGCCGTGCCCGGCGAGAATCGAGGAGTCCACGGCGCAGGAGGTCGCGGCCACCGGCGCGGGAACTAGGCATGTCAGTCACTGCGCGCCTACCGCCGCCGGGTCGCCGAACTGCTCGTCGCCCTCAGACACCGATACATCGACCGTTTGGAGTCTTCGGCGCCGTTTTGGTGGCAGGGAAAACGGCTGTACGGCTCCCTGGCGGCCCACCAGGAGCCCCGACACTGCGTCATACCGACTACTTCGAGATCGGGCGCGTAAGGTGCCATTCTGCGGGTCGCTTTTCAGTGGCTTCGCACGCAACTACCGATTTAGCCCAATGCATCGTTCCCTCTCATCACCGGTCCACCGGTCTCGATGAAACGTGACGACCTGGTTGCTCGTCTCGCTGAAGGCCGACCCCCGGTGTCCCGAGCACGGGGGTACCTCTCGACTCCACGCCGGTGATGGCGACAATCGCCGGCATGGCTATCTCTCCGTCATCCCGGCTGATCGCAGCAGCGGCCCTGAACGGCAGCGCCTCTCGGTGTCAGGACGGCCCTCGCCCAACCTTGCGGACATGCTCGGCTGGCGATGCCCTGGGGAGAAATGGGCCGCGCCTCAAGCTCCCCAATTGGGGAGTTCCTCCGGTATCGGTCCATGGACCGAGGGCGGTGTGCCAGGATGCCGGTTGCCGCGCCACTCCGGACGCGGCAAGAGGGGTACGCAAGGAGGCCGGTTCCGGTGCTCAACGATCCCGTGGAACTGATCGACCCGCCAACGAACAGCGTCATCGTCGGCACTGGCAAAGGTGGTGTCGGCAAGAGCACCATCGCCGCACACTTGGCGGCAGCCTCGGCAGCAGAGGGTCAGCGCACCCTGCTGATCTGCGTGACGAGCCAAGACGATGACGATCTCGGCATCAAGAGGTTCGGCAAGGGCATACACCCGGATGGCCCGTCAGTCATAAACGGCCAAGGCCTGTATCGCTCCGTCTATGAGCGGATCCCGCTGCTGCCTGTACGTGAAGTGCGCCCCAACCTTGACGTGGTGCCAGGCGGTGAAGCAGTCGGCGAGCTGATCCAGCTGCTGATGCACCGGATGATGACCGAAGGCGCCGGCGTCGCGCTCGCCCTGGCCCGCTCACTGGCGCCGATCGCCGGCTGGTACGACCAGATCGTCATCGACAGCGCCCCGGAGAACGACTCCCTGGAACAGCTCGCCATCGCCGCGGCCCGCGTCCTGGTGGTGCCCACCCGTTCGGATGATTCCTCCATCCTGGGCATGGAGCGCATCAGCCGGAACTTCAAGATGGTGCGCCGTCAGATCAACCCGGACCTGCGGGTAGGAGGCGCCTTCCTCTACGCCTCGAACCCGACTGCCACGTCAATGCACGCCGAGGTGAAGGAAGACATCCGGGGAGTCCTCGGCAGCTCGACTCCCATCCTCTCCACCGTGGTCGGCTATCGGGAAAAGCCCGCCCGGAACGCACGCAAGAAAGGTCTGCTGTTCTCGGAGTACGCCGAACTCCTCCCCATGAGCGCCCGCGGCTACGACGTAGCTGCCGGCCGCGCGAAGGTCGCGGACGTCGTACCGGAGGCCATCGTCGGCCTGGCGGATGACATGCGGGCCTTGACCACCGAAATCTATGAGCACTGCAGGAAGGCAACGGCCTGATGGGCGACCTGTTCAGCGACGACGAGCCGGGAACGACGCAGACCGTAGGCACCGGACTCATGGGAGGTGGCTATCCCGCCGTAGTGCGGGACGCCAGTGTCGTCATCAAGGCGCCCGTCGGCACCACCCTGGAGTCGATCCCACTCCCCCGCCCGCCCGCCGGCGACGGCGAACTCACGCCCCAGGAGCAGCAGACCTTCGAGGCATGCAAAGCAGGCGTCGACAACCTCCACAAGGCCTTCTGGATTGCCGGTAAGTCCCTGGAAACGATGAAGACCGGCAACCTTCACCGCAACTCCGGGGTCCCGAACTTCGCCGAATACGTCTGGATCAACTGGGAGATCTCCGAGTCCCACGCTCAGCGGCTGATGTCCGAGTGGCGGATAGGAGAAACTCTCGCAGGCCTGGGCTGGCGTCCGCGGGAATCCCAGGTCCGGGAACTGACTCCCGTGGCCAAGAGCCACGGTGAGGCTGCCGCAGTAGCGGTCTACGACACCGTGGCACGAGCGGGAGCACGCGTAACGAGCAGCGCCCTGAAGGACGTGGTGAGCCAGCTGCCCGCCAGTTCTTCAGGTCAATCTCCCGCAGACGTTGCCCGCGTGGTCCGTAACATCCTTGAGCCCGCGCCCTTGGCCCGGGCGACCGAGTCCAGCAATGGAGCGGTGGACCCGAGCGGAGAGCCGGGCCGGTCCGCCGAGCCGGCAGACGCGACCGAGGGGCAGGCCGACAGGAAGCCCGACCCGACCGAGTCGGAGGACGTTCGCCGGCTCATGCAGACACTCGCCCATCTCAAAGACGCTGCGAGGGGTATCAGCCGCCCGGTGGTGCGGCGCGCGATCGACGAGCACCCAGAGGCCGCAGTGCTGATGGTGACGGAGATCGCGGCCGCGCTCGGCAAGATCGAGCGGGCGATCGCCGTGCGGAAGACAACTCCCTGACAGCACGCAGCAGAAGAAGGGGGGCGGCCTGCTTGCGGGGTCGCCCCCCTTCGTTGTGGCCGCGCGCCGATAGCTTCTTCACGCCTGGTTGTGCCCTCGCTTGCGGGGACCGTCGGGCAGGTCCGGCAAGAATGCGCCCAGAACACTGTTGAGAAAGTCAGACCGGTTCGGGAACGCGTACGCCGCAGCGAGAGCGTCGATGACCGCGAGTTCGCGGGTGGATGGTCGGAAGCTCTGCTGACGGCTGTCCTTGACCGACCCTCGTGCCGTGCGCCGGGCAGGCACATCACCGAACAGCCCGTCCGGGTCGAGATCTTCCTCCTGGACGGGCTGGCGACGGTGGCGCAGTTCCTCGCGCAGGGCCGCAAAAAGGTCCTGGTTCTTGGCGTGGAGAACAGCGCGACGCACCACCACAGCGTTCGTGGGCTCGTGGCCGGTCTTCAGCTTCTGCGTGAGCTGGTAGTGCGCGAACCGCTTACGTACGTCGGAGCTGACCATGATCGTGCACTGGCCTGCCTCCTGCCCCCTCTCCCCCGTTGGCATCCTGACTTCGACGACGACCGCCGATTCCGTGCGCCGCGCGTTGTCCGGTTCGGCACGTGGGGGCAGAGTGGGCTCGGGATCTGCTTGGGTGGGTGCCAACGGTGCGGGAGCGGCCTCGGTGGCGGGCGGATCCGGGACGGGGGCCCGCCGGCGGATGGGCTGCGGGCTGAAGGCGGTGCCGGCCGCTGCGGCGAAGGCCTCCAAGCCGTCATCATCGGGAAGGCCGCCCCGTTTCGTGGGCGTGCTGGTCACATCGCTCATGCCGCTTCGCTCTCCGTTCTGGTGCCGCGGTCAAGCGCGGTCTTCGCCTGCATGATCTCGATGGCCAGGGACTGGTAGTCCCCTGCCAGCGCCTTCATGGACCGCCGGACACTGGGTTCGATCGCGGTACTGCTCCGCATCTCGTGGGCAACCCGTCCGGCCAGCCGGCAGGCGACGGCCGCTGCCTCGACGTGGCGGATTGTCTGGTCAAAGACAGGGGCCGCGCCATTGAGGTCTTCCTCCAGCTGCCCCTTGATCTTGGTCTGGATGTTCGTCGCGCTGGCATTGGTGCCGAAGATGACGACACCGAGCAAGCGGAGCATGGGGTTGAGAGCGCGGGCTTGGCCGAAGCGTCGGGCCACGGTACGCAGTCCCTTGCGTGAGGACGGGTCGGACTTGGAGGGGACCAGCACGAAGTCCCCTGCGGCGAGGGCCTGGAGCTGCAGGGGTTCCGAGCCGGGTGCCACATCGAGGACGATCACGTCGTAGAGGTCGCGGACAGCATCGATCGCCGCGGCGTACATACCCATCCATGCGGACTGGTCCTCAGGGCTCTCGCAACGTGAGGCGAGACGCCGCTGGCAGTACAACTCTTCGATGACGTCCTCGAGGACAGCTCCGCCGGGGACGACAAACAGCCCCGGGCGTGCCTCGCCGGTCGGGGTGAGCGGTTTGCCATCGAGGATGGCGGCGGCCTGAGCTTCGCCGTCATCTGCGAGTACGGTTCCGGTGGTTCCGAGGTCCTCGCCGTTGTTTCCCTGCTCGTCCATTTCGATGAGCAGGACTCGCAGCCCGATAGCAGCCCAGGCGGCGGCCAGGGCTGCGGACAGGGAGCTTTTGCCGACTCCGCCCTTGCCGTTGACAACCACGAAGACCTTGGTCTGATGCACGCCTTCCGCCACGAGTTGAAGGCGGCGCCGTAGTGCGCGTTTCACCTCGGTCAGACCAATGGCCTGGAGCGAGACGACATCGGTGGGCACAGAGATCACCTCCAGTCACAAAATGGACATCATGTGATCATCGACGGTATGGGGGGTGCGAGGTCCGGCGCATAGGACACGCGAGTCGCGAAGCGCGGCGGTGCGGCCATCCACCCGGCTGGCCGCACCGTCCAACATCGCAACCGCCGACATGATGCGAACGACACCAAACGCGACTTATGGTGCAACCCTTAGCGATACGACTAGCACGCCATATAGCAGGCTTATCGACTCCTCAATTGAGGAGTCGCCCAACGTGGCTCACACGGCGAGTGGGCGCCCGACCGTGGCGCGGCGGCGCTCCCACTGCGACTGAGCGTCGTCGATGGCCAGCCTGGCGAACTACGACGCTCAGTTCTCAGCGGGACCTACTGTCTCGGTATAGCCGAAATACTTGATGGGGGATGGGGGATGGGGGATGGGGGATGGGGGATGGGGGGCGCCCCAAGCACGGGGCGACCGCACAGACGTGGTCAGCTGCTCCCAGGACAGGCAGAGGAGATCGGAGCCTGGAGGCCGCCACTGCCGTGAGGGGAACTGGTGCGGAGTCGGGAGCGTGCCCTTCCTGCCCATGCCTGCCACGCTCTTGCCTGGGTGCTGGCCCTGCAGTGGCAGCGCAGCCGCTTCCTGATGCATGTGTTGGCCAAGGAGGAGATCCATGCCCTGGTCGGCGAGGTGCGCCGGGTGCTGAGGCCGGGCGGCGTCTTCGTCTACACCGTCCGTCATACCGGGGACGCCCACTACGGGGCCGGTACCGGGCACGGCGATGACACCTGGGAGCACGGCGGATTCGCGGTGCCGGAAGATGTTGATCTTCAGGAGCGCCGTGACGCTGCCCAGAATCACGATGACGAAGAATGCCGAGGTGCCGTAGAAGAGGCCGATGAGCTGGCCCAGGCTGGTGAGGGTGGATACCCCGTACTTGCCGGTGGTGTAGGCCATCGCTCCGAACGCGCCGACGGGGGCGGCCAGCATGACGTAGTGAAGGATCTTGAAGATCGCTGCGCCGAGCCGGGGCACGCCGTCCACGATGGGCTCACCGATCGGATCGACGGCCTTGAGCGCGATACCGAAGAGCACGGAGAAGAAGATGACTTGGAGGATGTTGCCCTCGGCGAAGGCGCCGACGGCGCTCTCGGGCACCAGGTCGGTGATGAAGTGCCACCAGCTCTGTCCCTGCCCGTCCTTCACGTACTGGGCGGCATCGCCCTGCAGGTGGAGGTCGCCTGGGTGGGCGTGGACGCCGGCGCCGGGCTGGAACACATTGACCGCGATCAGCCCGACCAGGAGCGCGACGAGGGTGCCTGCCTGGAAATACGCGAGGGATTTCAGCCCTACCCGGCCGACTCGGCCGAGGCTGTCGACGCTGCCGATGCCCGCCACGATGGTCAGGAAGACGATCGGGGTGATGAGCATCTTGATCGCCGCGACGAATGTGGTGCCGACCGGCTCGAGGGCTACTCCTACCGATGGCCACAGCCAGCCGGTCAAGGCCGCAGCGAAGCTCGAAGCAGCTCAGCAGGCACTGAGCAGGTGCAAGCGCGGAAGCAAGCGCCGCCGCAAGGCCGTGGAGACGGTGGCACGTCTGCACCGCAAGGTGCGGTGCCAGCGCCTGGACCACGCCCACAAGACCGCCCTCGGCCTCGTGCGGGAACACGACCTCATCGCGCACGAAGACCTCAAGATCCGCACCATGAGCAAGGCCCCCGAACCGAAGCCCGACCCCGACAAGCCGGGCAGCTTCCTGCCCAACGGGGCCGCCGCGAAGGCCGGGCTGAACCGCTCGATATCGGATGCCGGATGGGGGGTGTTCCTCGCGATCCTGAACGCAAAGGCTGAGAGTGCCGGGCGGGAAGTGATGGCCGTGGACCCCCGCAACACCTCCCGGCGATGCCCCCAGTGTGGGCATACCACCAAGGAGAACCGGCCCACACAGGAGACGTTCCACTGCGTCGCCTGCGGCCACACCGCGCACGCGGACACAGTCGGGGCTCTCAACGTCCTACGGGCCGGGCTGGTCCGTCGCGAAGCCCAACCGGCATAGCGAGAAGCCACCCCGTTCACGGGGTGGAGGAGTCACCTTCCCCCTCGCCGAAGCCGGGGAGTCTGGCGGCGCCTTCGACATCCTTGCCACGGCTGCCGGCGACGTTCGCGCCCTGCCCTACGGGTGGCGCCGCGCCCTGCTGCAGCGGAGTTTGATCACCGCAAGTTCGTGCCACCGAAGGTTGGTTGAGCGATACAGGGTGCGGCGCTGCCCACTCCTCAAGCCGAGAGCGCCGGTTCCTGCCAGTCCGGGTCATGCGCGCACGCGGCCGCCAACTCGTCCAGAAACATGTGCAGCGCGGCGGCCAGGGCCGCGATGGTGAAGAAGGTGGGGGTCGGGGCCCGGCCGGTTTCGATCTTGCGCAGGGTCTCCGTGGAAACCCCCGCCGCGGCCGCCACCTCCGCCATGCTGCGGCTGCCGCGCGCTCGACGCAGCAGCGCGCCGAACCGCTCGCCGCGTTCCCGTTCCCACGGTGTCAGAGGAGTTCTCACCATGACCGTGATACTAATACCGGTATAAGTATTGGGTCGACGTGCTGCAGGAGTCACACACATGGTGGAGATCAAGACCGATGCCTCATTGGACGCGATGCGGGAAGCCGGACGTGTGGTGGCCCGCGCCCTGGCCGCAGTCCGAGAAGCAGCCGGCGTGGGGGTGTCCCTGCAAGAACTGGACGAAGCGGCCCGGTCAGTTCTGGCCGAGGCCGGAGCCGCCTCCCCATTCCTCGGATACCGGCCGTCCTTCGCCCCGGTCGCCTTCCCGGCCGTGATCTGCACGTCCGTCAACGACGCCGTGTCGCACGGCATCCCCACCGGCTACCGGCTGCGCGACGGCGACCTGGTGAGCATCGACTGCGGCGCACAGCTCGACGGCTGGACGGGCGACGCGGCCATCACCTTCACCGTCGGAACGCCAAGCCCCGGCGACCTCGATCTGATCGAAGCCACCCAGCAAGCCCTCGACGCCGGCATTGCCGCCGCCCAGGTGGGCAGTCGCATCGGCGACATCTCCCACGCCGTCGACACCGTCGCCCGCAAGGCGGGCTGCGGCATGCCCGCCGACTTCGGCGGCCACGGCATCGGCCGCCGCATGCACGAAGATCCTCATGTCCCCAACCGCGGCCGCCCCGGCCGTGGCTTCCCCCTCCGCCACGGCCTGGTCCTCGCCATCGAACCCATGCTCATGGCCGGCGGGCAGAACACCTACCGCACCGATATCGATGGCTGGACCCTGCGCACCACCGACGGCAGCAGGGCCGCCCACATCGAGCACACCGTCGCCATCACCGACCAGGGCCCCCGCATCCTGACCCTGCCCTGACGTTCTCCCAGATGCTGCCGGATCCGGGACCGGACCATTCGATGCCCGACGGCATGCCCCATCCGTTGCGCTCCCGTCGCGCAGAGGTCGCATCCCGCCGGCCAGGCGGGGGCGGCAACACCGGTCCAGCGCGATGACGCGGCCGCGGACGGTGACCCACGCCACTCAAACTCCGATGGCGTCCCATCGAAATTCACCGGCACAGAACAGTCACGCGCACAAAGGTTCTGACATGCCATTGGCTGGAGCAATGGCCGGCCCGAAGCGCAGCGGCGCAGCAAGATGGACACCCTGACCACCTCATGTGCCAGGAGTCCCGCGTGTACAGGCTGTGTGAGTGGAGCCGCCAGGAGCGCCGTCCGTGTGCAGGCCACACGGTAGCTTCGTCCTCCGACCGGGCAGCGTCCGTGTTCGCGCCGCTCACTCCGCGACGGAGTGAGCAGTGAGGCGGCCGGGCCGCCCCGGGGCGGCGAGCGGCTCGGCAGCGCGGCCTGGCGGTGGGGGCCCGCAGGTGCCGGCCGCGCCCGCATGGATGCGCTGGCTGCCCGCCTTCTACATCGCGGGCATCCTGGTGCTCGAACCCATTACGCCCGTGCAGTGGCCGGTGAGCTTCCTGCTCATCGCCCTCCCTGTGATTGCCGCCTTCGCCCACGGCCCCGCTACAGTCGCTGCCCTCACCGCGTTCGCGATCGCCTTCGAAGCGGTCCTTGCCGGTACCCCGTGCTGCGCGGGCCGCCCGGTGGAATACGTGTGGGAGCGCCATTACGTGGCTGCCTACCTGTGCACAGCTCTGGTCGGCGTCCTTGGAACAATCCTGGCTGCCCACCGCATCCGCCGGGAACGCACTCTCGCCACCGTGCGTTCCGTGGCCGAGATCGCGCAGCGTGTCCTGCTCAGCCCGGTCCCTCACCGCATCGGCCCCCTTCTGGTGGAAGACCTCTACCTATCCGCCGCCGCGGAAGCACGCATCGGCGGTGACCTGTATGAGGCCGTCCCCACTACCTACGGACTCCGCCTTGTCATCGGCGACGTCCGCGGCAAGGGACTCCCCGCCGTGGAGACTGCCGCCACCCTCCTCGGCGCCTTTCGCGAGGCTGCCCACGACGAACCCGACCTCGTCGCCGTTGCCCGCCGGGTGGAGGCCAGCATGAACCGCAGGGCCGCCCACCTAGCCGGAAACGATATGGGCGAGCGCTTCGTCACTGCCGTCTTCGCGGAGATCCCCAGCCGCCACGTGGTCCGCATCGTCAATTGCGGCCACCCGCCGCCCCTCCTCATCCGCCCCGACGGAGTCACTGAGCTGGAGACGGCCGACCCCGCACCGCCCCTCAACCTCGGCATGCTTCTCCCGGAGGCCTACCACGTCGATGAATACCCCTTCCGCCCCGGCGACCAGTTGCTGCTCTACACCGACGGCGTCACCGAAGCACGCGACCCCACCGGGACCTTCTACCCCCTCCGTCAACGTGTCCTCTCCTGGGGCCCCCTCCAGCCCCGGGAACTCCTCGATCGTCTCCATCACGACCTCCTCACCTACAGCAACAACCGCCTCCACGACGACACCGCGGCCCTCGCCGTCTACCACCTGCCCGAATAGGGTGCGTATTTGGTTGCGATCAATCTGCGGGATTGGCCCTCTGACGGGGCCTGATCCGGTCATCGTCTTGCATGACGCGGCTGCAACTGACGGATGACGGGTGGGATTTCATCGAGCCTTACCTGCCGATCGGTGGGTTCGGCCCGTACCCCGAGCGGTTGCGGCAGCAGTTCGAGGGCGTGATCTGGCGGTTCAGGACGGGCGGGCAGTGGCGGGAGAAGCCGGGGGAGTTCGGTGCCTGGCCGACCGTCCGCAACCGCTTCCGGCAGTGGAGGGACGCAGGTGTCTTCGAAGCCCTGGCGGAGGGCCTGATCGCGGAAGCCGTTAAGCGGGGTGAGGTGGACTTGTCCCTGGTCAGCGTGGACTCCACCACTGCCCGGGCCCACCACGACGCTGCCGGGATGCACCTGGGCCAGGACGTCATCACCGCTCTGGAGAAGGCCACTGCCGAGGAGCAGGCCCGGCAAAAGGGGGCGGCCCCGAAGAACATGACGGGTAGGGCGCCGGAAACGACCCCGAGCGGGAAGAGCGGACGACGCTCGCGCGACCCGGACGTGCTGACGTACTCCAGCTCGACGTCCTCCGCCGATACCTCACACACATCCATCCAGGCCTCCGGTACGACGCCGACCGGGCGCAACGACCGTCGACAGAGCCAGAGCGGCGTACCGGAGAAGAGCGAGGCACTTCATCAATTGCCCGGAGACGACTGAGAGCCTGTCGGGTGACCTCTGATCGGGCGGCCACGCCCTGGCAAGCGCGCTTCCCGCGTTGCCGAAATGTCCTAGCTCGGATGGCGCTCAAGCACACCCACGAAACCGGGGTAGGGGCGGCGTAGTCCGGCTCCCTGTCCGACCTGGACAAGAACCGGGCGCCGGCCGAGTGGCCGGAATGCTCGCTGCGCCAGACCCCGGATTCGCTGGAGATCCAGGAGCAGCCGGAGCAGCGGCGCCAGGAGGGGGCGCGGGCCGAGCAGTTCTGGAAGATCAAGCCGCGGCGGACCGGCGACACGGCGATGCTGCACCGCGGCGGGTGCACCTGCGCACGGACACGGGCTGGCGGGTGTTCCTGCAGTTCCAGACCGGCAGCACGCTCCACACCGCCGCCCTGACCCTGCACGTCGGCTGACCCCGGCGGGCGCCGCCGCTCCCTGCGGCGGCGCCCCGCACCCCGGCCGACAGGAGGGTTGCCTGCCATTGGGCGTGTCCGCCGGCCGTACGCCGCACTTCGGAGGGAAGGCTTCACGGATGCACGCCGTACTGCACGCACTGTCGATCACGGGGTCCATGACCTGGGAGATCACCTGGGCCCTGATCCTGGGCTTCGCCCTGTCCGCCGTCGTCCAAGCCGTGGTCCGCAAGTCCACCATCGTCTCTCTGCTCGGCGACGACCGGCCCCGCACCCTCGCCGTCTCCGCGGGCCTGGGCGTGGCGTCCTCGTCCTGCTCCTACGCCGCGGTGGCGCTGGCCCGCTCGCTGTTCCGCAAGGGCGCGAACTTCACCGCCGCGATGGCCTTCGAGATCGCCTCCACCAACCTCGTCGTCGAGCTCGGTGTCATCCTGGCGCTGCTGATGGGCTGGCAGTTCACCGCCGCAGAGTTCGTTGGTGGCCCCATCATGATCATTGTGCTGGCCGTCCTGTTTCGGCTGTTCCTGCGCACGGGGCTCCTGCGCCAGGCCCGCGAACAGGCCAAGCGGGGCCTTGCCGGGTCGATGGAGGGCCACGCCGCGATGGACATGTCCGTGCAGCGCAACGGCACCTTCACCCGGCGCCTGTTCTCCCGCGAGGGCTTCACCGCCACCAGCCATGTGTTCGTCATGGAATGGGCGGCGATCCTGCGTGACCTGGTCGTCGGTCTGCTCATCGCCGGCGCCATCGCCGCCTGGGTCCCGGACTCGTTCTGGCGCACCTTCTTCTTCGACGGCCACCCGCTCGCCGCCAAACTGTGGGGGCCCATCGTCGGCCCGCTGGTGGCGATCGCCTCGTTCGTGTGCTCCATCGGGAATGTGCCGCTGGCAGTGGTGCTGTGGAAGGGAGGGATCAGCTTCGGCGGCGTGGTGGCGTTCATCTTTGCCGACCTGCTGATCCTGCCGATCCTCAACATCTACCGGAAGTACTACGGCGCGAAGATGGCCGCCTTCCTCATCGGCACCTTCTACCTCGCGATGGTCATTGCGGGATACATCGTGGAGTTCGCCTTCGGCGGCCTCGGTCTGATCCCCGATCAGGCCGACGCGAAGGTCCCCATGGAAGGCGTCAGCTGGAACTACACCACCTGGCTCAACATTGCCTTCCTCATCCTCGCAGCCGTGCTCCTGGTGCGGTTCTTGCGGACCGGCGGGCTGACCATGTTGCACATGATGGGCGGCACTCCCGACACCGGCCAGGGCTACGGCGACCACATGCAGCACTGACGCAGGGCCGTACGGACCGCTCCGGGTGCTGGCGTGGGGCGGTCTTCGCAGGCCTGGTTCGTGGAGTTCCCATCCAAGTGGCGCTCGCCCGTGCCGTACCGGTCCTGCCGGAGGGGCCGGGCTGGTGGTGCGACCCGAAATTATGGGCAGGGTTCGGGCCTGTTCATTGTCCGCGTTGGACCGCGGTCCTGTCAGAAAACGCCGAGTCGCCTCATCGTGGAGGCATGCGCAGGCCAGCTGCCCGGGCAGCCTCTGGCTCACAGCCGAATGGTCGCAGGTGCCCTCGCGGCCCGAGCCAGCAGATCCTGCTCCCACCGGTTCTCGGAAAGTTCGATGCCATCGGGCGCAAACTCCTGCAGGGTCGCCTGCCGGTGGCCGGGGGAGTGCTCACCGCCAGCCATGACGCCCACTCCCGCTCCGGGACCGCGATAGGGTTCCGGGTCCCCGTCCCACAGCCGGGACGCGGCCGCCGGCAGGCCCTCGGCCATCGTTTCGGCCTTGGAAAGTCAGCACCGTTCGCAGCCGCTCGTTGGCCACCGCCTTCAACGCCGCGGTCTGAACGCTGAACGCCACGGGACGAGTGCCGCGCTCGTTGTCCGAACGCGACTGGATCCCAGTGTCCTGTGCCATCGAAGTTTGAGCGGGTGTCATCGAAGTTTGAGTGACCTGGGTCACTTAGGCGGTGTCCTATGTGGTGAGTTTGAGGAGTCGCCTGTAGCAGCACAGGGCAGCGGCAAGGCCGAGAAAAGCCAGGTAGTTGCGGGGGTTGCGTTCGTAGCGGGGGCTGAGTCTGCGGTAGCCGGACAGCCACGAGATCGTGCGCTCGATTGTCGGCGTCGACGTCAGCGGGCGAATCCGCGGCCGGCAGCACCGTTGGTTCCGCCGCAGCACGACGGCATCCGGTACGGACGCGGAGTCCGTACTCCCGCGTCCTGTCGCAGACGCGGAAGCACAGCTCGCTCGGTCTCTCGATGTGGTGGCCTATCGCAGGTCGTCGACGTCCAGTTCGGCGCCGGCCACCAGGGTGACCTCGCCCGCCGGGGCGGCGGCGTCCTCGACAGCGTGCGCGCCGGGTACCTGGGACGCGAGGACCGCGGCCCGGTCGGCGAGGCCCGGGGGATAGGTAACCGTGGTGCGGCCGGGGTGCGGCGCGTTGCCGGTGCCCGTGACGGTGAACCCGGCCTCGCGCAGTCTCTCGGCGACCGCGGCGGCCTTCCCCTCGGCGTCCGATCCGTTGAGGACACGCACGTGCACGGAGGACGCGTACAGCGGATCTTTCGCGTCCGCCTCCAGGCTCTTCTTGTCGATCTCCCTGTCCTTGGCCAGGGCGGTGAACACGGTGGCGGCCTGCGGGTACTGCCACACCACATTGGCCTTGTCCGTCGGGACGTCGGCTTCGCGCGGATAGCTGGGAACGGTGAGGAACGTCAACCGGTCCTCGGGAACGCCCTTCAGCTCGGACGCGAGGCCGGTGAGGGCTTTCGCACCGGCCAGTTCGTCGTCCGTGGTGAGGGACTTGGTGAGGGACTGCAGCAACTTGTAGAGAGCGACGGGGTCGGTGATCTTCGACTTGGCCTTCTCGGCCAACGCCGACATGAACTCCTGCTGGCGGCCGATACGTCCGGTGTCGGAGCCGTCGCCCACGCTGTAGCGGGCACGCACGTAGCCGAGCGCCTTCTCGTCCCTGATCGTCTGGCAGCCGGCCTCCAGATCGAGGTGGGCCTTCTTGTCGTGGATGGCCTGCTCAGGGCAGACCTCTATGCCGTCCAGGGCGTTGACCATGCCCTTGAACCCCTGGAATTCGACCGACATGAAGTTGTCGATGCGCAGACCAGTATTGGCTTCGATCGTCTTGATGGTACAAGCGGCGGCGTCGGCCACCTCGCCGCCTGTGCCGCCGAGCGAGAACGCCTCGTTGATCTTGAAGTGATGGACCTCGGAGGTCGTACCGTCGCCCTTGTCGCAGGCCGGTATTCGCACCCAGGAGTCGCGGGGTATGGACACGACCGCGGCCCACTTCCGGTTCGCGGGGATGTGCAGGACCATCAGCGTGTCGGAGTGCATGGTGCCCCCCTCCATGCCGCCGTACCGGGCGTTGGCCCCGGACCTGCTGTCGGAGCCCACGACCAGGATGTTCCGCGACCCGGGACTGAGGTTCTCCGGGCGGTCGTCGCCGAGCTTGCCGTCGAGGTGGGCGCCATGGATGTTGCCGTCGAGGTCGTTGTAGATCCACGCACTGGCGCCGCCGGCGCCGAGGACGCACACGGCGCCGATACCGGCGGTCCAGGCAACGATCCGGCCCCGCCGCGTCAGCCCGTCCGACTTCCCGCCCGCTCGCCTACGCGAGCGCCCGGCCGCCGGAGCACTCTTTCGTCCACGTGTCCCACCCATGTGAATCGCCCCCCGCGCCCCGCCCCGACCACCCGGCGTGACCGGACACCAGACGCCCGATGTCGATCACCGGACTTTATACGATCGTTTCGAACGTGCAGCTGTTGGTGCAGCGAGGCTCCGGCTTAATTAGTGCGGCGCGGCTTGATTGATATGGAGTCTTGAAAGCTGAGGTAGAGCTGCGTGACGGCCGACAGCGTGAGCCAGGTGTCGTGGTCGTCGAGGACCGATCGCCACGACTGCGTCGCGGTGAGGCCCCGCGCGTAGTGGTCCTTGAGCCGTTGGTGCGTGTCTTCCGGCATGGTCGGCCGCGGCACTGGTCGTTCGTTGGGGAAACGTGGGCTGAGGATCCGCTTGAGCAGCCAGAGAGGAATCTGCCAACGATGGGCGATCTGGCGCAGGCTTTGCTTGCTCCAGCTGGCTTCGTGCTTGATGAGCCCAATCTTGTTGAAGCCGTCATGCGGCAACGAAGCATGGCGTCGAAGCCGGAGATCGGGCTTCGTCCAGATCGGAAGGTATGCCGGGCTGGCGTCCACGAGAGTGAGGGCCAGGACCTCTGGCGAGCGGCCACTGGCCCAGGCAACGCGCTTCAGGGCAGGCTTCTGGCCGACCGAGTGCGGTGGTGGCGCCAGAATCCGGATCAACTCGCTGGGCTTGAGGTGGTTGGCCCGCGCGAGGCGTTGGACGTAGTTGACCGTTGTCTCGCCGAGCCGCGGACGGACGTCGATGGGAAGAGGGACGAGCGGCGGTATTGGCAAGTTGTTGCTCACTGACGCGTCCCAGATGAGAGGTGGGAGAAGGACTGTGCGGAGTGGTCCAAGGGGATCGCGGCAAGTGATTTCTTGGTGATGGCCTCGGTGCCGGTGAGGATTGCGTCGATCGCCGCGCCCCGGATGGCGTGGGACAGCGCGCCGATCATCCCGCCGGTGCGGTCGTGCAGGTAGCGGTCCAGGCTGGTGAGGGTGCCGGTCCGGTGCCGGTGGAGAAGCAGGGTGCTTTCCAGCGTTGCGACCAGGCCCTTCCACTCCATGTTGTAGGGGAATGGGGCGGTGGGAACGAGGGTGAAGCGTCCGGTGATCTGCTGGCCGCGTGTGCCTGACAGAAGGTTGGAGTGCTCGATATCGATGCCGGCATAGACGAACGTTGCCGGGATCCGCTCGGAGAAGTACTTGAGCGTGTCGGCGACTTCCGCGCCGGTGCGGCTGGTGAGCGAGATGTTGTGGAGTTCATCGACCAGCACCAGGCCGGTGCGGGTGTCGGTGCAGACACCGACGACGGCTTCGATGAGGTCGGTGATGTTGGAACTGCGCCGGACCGGCAAGCCGAGGAAGCGGGCGAACTCGGCGGCGATCATGCGGGCGGTCGCGGCCGGAGGGACGGTGATGTAGACGACCGGGATGCGGCCGGGGACTGTTGGGTGCCAGGCCTGGTCCAAGAGTTCGTGGGCTCGTCCGAGCTGGGTGATGGCGATGGTCTTGCCGGTGCCGGCGGGGCCGGAGACGATCAGACCGCGGCGGGCGCTGATCGCGTGCTTGTTGAGCAGGACCAGGCGCCGGCCGCAGGTGACGGTGTGCCGGACCGTGGACGTGGCGACCACCCGCAATCGGGCATGGTGATCGAGCCGTTCCTCGTCGTAGAGCTCCCGCTGGAACGGCTGAAGCCCTTCGTACTCGCCCTCGCTCAGCAGCTCTGGCGGGGCGGGTGGTTCGGTGGTGAAGCGGCGCCATCCTGGAAGGGTGGTCAGCTGATATCCGGCCTGATCATCCGCTGTGTCCTCGGCGGCGTCGGCTATGTGGCCGAGTGACATTACGTGCGTCTCCATGGATCTTCGAGCGGGTTGAACAGTCCCAGGGGGGTTACCTCGGCGAGAGGCTTGGTGTCCTCATCTGGTTCGTCGGGGCCTGCGTCCGTGACTGCCGGCGGGGGCGGGACGGTGGGAGGCGGTGTGAGGGAGTGCGCGGAGCCGGTGCGGGCGACGACCTGCTTGTCCCGCGCGGACCGTTTCGGTCTGGTCGGCTGGTCGGGGCCGACGTGGGCCTTGGCCAGCAGGGCGGCGACGGCGTCGGCGATCTCCGCCTCGGTCGCCTTGGGCAGGCCCTGGGCAGCGTGATCCCAGGCCAGTTCGCCGAAGGGCAACGGAACCCGGTGCAGGTGCTTCCAGGTGGCCTCGATCCAGCCGCTGCCCGCGTGGTGGTTGCGGACCCAGATCCGGGCGATGTCATAGGGGTCGTGGTGGATCTCCCACAAGCCCTTCTTTTCTCTGACGCCGGAGTGCTGGCGTCTCAGTCCGGCCAAGGCGGGGCTGTCGTAGGTGCGGCGCTTGATCTTGACTCCGTAGTCGTTGACCACCCGCCAGCACGTGGGCAGCAGTTCGACGTAGTCGTCGCCGGAAAGCGCAACCGGGACGTAGCCGCAGGCTTCGACGAGCGCCGCGTACTTCTCGTTCGGCGTGAACGACCGGCCCGGCATGGCCGGGTCGCGCAGCCCGTCGTGCGGGCGGTTCTGCCACTGGGCGACGATCCACTCGTCCAGCAGTTCCTGAAGCTCCAGCAGGGACCACAGGGGCTGCTTGTCCAGGTCCCGGCCGCGGTGCTCGGTGCTGCGGCCGGTGAATCCGGGCAGGAACTGGGTGAACAGGGTGCCCACCGAGCCCAGCGTCTTCTCGATGTGCCCCTTCTCGAAGGGTGAGCCTTTGTGTGCGGGCTGGAGATCGATCTGCAGGAAGCGGCAGGACGCGAGGAAGCTGCGGGACATGAATGCCTTGCCGTGATCGCAGACGATCATCTCCGGGACGATCACCGGCCGGGCGGCGGCGTGCTCCAGCCGCTCGTCCAGGGACAGCAGCCGCCGGTGCGGGAGCACCGAGCGGGACATCCGCAGGGCGTCGGTCCAGCCCGGCCTCATCAGTTCCGGGGTGACCGTGCGGGCCAGCAGCACGCTGGCGTCGACCGCCTTCGTTGTGGGCCGCAGCACGGCTGCGGTCACCGTTCTCGTCGCGACGTCGACCATGCCGGTCAGCTCAACCTTGCCCGCCACTCCGTCGTCCAGGCGGACCAGCACGTCCATGGGCGTGGAGTCGATCTGCATCACCTCACCCGGCGCGAATGCGGGCAGCTCACCGAACGGTGCGGCTGCCCCGTGCGCCCGCGACCTGCGGGTGGTTGCCGATCCTGTGGTGTGGGTGCCGGTGGTGAGCTTGTCCAGCAGCCGGTAGAGCGTGCGCCGCGACGGCAGCTTCGCCTCGGTGCCGTCCTCGCCGACCTTGAGGATCTGCTCGGTCCGCCAGAGCAGGAAGGTGCCCGTGCGGGTCGAGGCGTCGGTCGCCTCCGTGATCGCCTGCCGCATCGCGGCGACCACCGCATCGTCCACAGTGCCGTACTTCGGCGTCCGGCGGACCGGCCGATGATCGGCCAGCCCCATCACCCCGTTCTTCTCATAGCGGCGGCGCCGGTTGGCGACCGTGCCCGCAGTCACCCGGTGGCCTGCGGCGGTGAGTTCGGCCGCCTTCGCCCGTTCCCGCGCGGTCAGCGATCGGGACAGGGCGTACTGCGGCTTCGAGTCCGAGCCCGCGGCGGCCTCCGGCGGCAGCCCACGCAACACCTCCAGAATGTGCCCCTCCCACCACAGGGCCTTCTCCAGCGCGGCCTGCGGCAGGGTCTCCAGCAAGGACACCGGCGGCAGCGGCACCCGGCCCGCGCTCTCAACGACCTCGAGTCGTCGTCGGCGAACAGCACCGCCGGCGGAACAGCCCGCGGCATGCCACCCATGTCCGACAGGGTGACCGACCAGCCCGAGACGGCCAGGACCAGGCGGACCTGCCCCTCGAACCGGACGCGTTCACCAACGGCCAGCCCCTGCGGCCGCATCAGACGTCCCACCGTGATCCCCTCTCTGCCGCGTGAACCACGGCGTCGGAATCGAGCAACCGTGTGGTCACGTCCGTCACCAGGGCGCCGGACCACAGCAGATGAAAGAGCACCGGCAGCACGATCAGCGGATCACCCGCCCGCCCGGCCCCCGACCGCAACGGCCCTGGCTCGGCAAACACCTCCAGCAAGGCGGCCGCGACCTGCCGACGCAGACACCGAGGCCTGCGGTAGCGCGACAGCCACCGCATGTTCGCCATCAGCACCGGATCGGGAACTCCGGCCCGGTCAAACTCCAGTCCACTGCGCGGCAGGCCCTCTCCGTGGCCGCGAACGCTTTGGCTGCCGCATCATCAACGCGGTCCGCGGCTCGGACGTCGACCACCCTGCCCCGTCCGTTCGCAAGGCGCACGAAGTAGTCCGGTGCGTGCCGTCGCCGTCGGACGCCGTCATGCCAGTGCAGCCAGAACGGCTGCGATGCAATTCCTCTGACCTGCGGGTCGGCATCCAGGAGGATCAGCCGGTCCCGCTCCAGCCACGACTCGTAGCCGATGTGCCCGCCGGTCGTGGCGCAGAAGTACCAGCCCGCGAAGCTCTCCCCGCCCTTGGGCCAACGGAACGGACGCACAGGCACCGCGTACTCGAAGCGCACATTCCAGCAGGCCCCCAACGACCGCCGAACCTGTACCGCGTCCTCCCGAAACCTCAGCTCGAACGCAGCGAGATCCGGATCCGTGTACGCCTCCGCGAGCTCCCCCGCCGCCACCTTGACCACCCGTACTCCGTACTGATCAAACTTCGATGGCACGAACTTACTGATGATCAACGTTCGATGGCAAAGATCAAAGTTCGATGACACAGGTGACCCAGCAGGTGCGCCGCCTGAGAGCGACGGGTCAGAGGCGTCATTAATATACGCTCATTGTGCGGAGTATGTACGCGTAATGTGCGTTCCTCGCGGTATGATGGAACCGGAGGTGCTCATGTCCGAGTTGTTCGACGCGGTCGACGCCCTGATCGCGTCCGCGTCCCCGCTGCCCGCGCCCGCCGAGCGGGAACGACTGCGCAGGGCCCATGGGCTGACGCAGGACCAGGTCGCCAAGGCACTCAAGGTGCGCCGGGCCACGGTGGTGTCGTGGGAGAGCGGGAAGACCGAACCGCGGCCCCCGCAGCGCGAGGCATACGCCCGCCTGCTGGAAAAGCTCGCCGACCTCTACCCCGTCAACGCGACCACGCCCATCCACGTCACCGATGCGGAACCGGCAGACACGGCTGCTGAAGCCCGTCCCCTGTCCCCGGGGCCATCGGCTGAACCCGACGCCCCACCACAGTCCCGTGCCCCCATGCAGGCACCGACGCCGGCGCAGGATGCCACACCGGCCCGTTCCGCGAGGACCTCAAGGCCGACGTCGCCGCCACCGGCCGTGAAGCGGTCAACCCCGCGGCCGGCCACGGCCCGGGCGGCCGCCGACCCGCGCTACGCGAACGGTCCGCTCGGTGTGCTGGACGGCGACGGCTCGCTGTACTGCATCGGCGGACTCGTCCTGGACTGTCCCGCCAGGACCATCCCGGCGCTGGTCGACTGGACCCTGACCGAAGCGCACCTGGGTGCGCCGCGCCTGCACCCGTCGGGCAAGGACGCCGACCCTCTGATCGTCCTTACCGCCTCGGCCGCCGAACGCCTCGGCCTGCCTGAGCGGCTGGAGGACCGGCGCGGCCTGCGGCTGCCCGAGGACCACAAGGTCGTCAAGCAGATCACCAAGGCGAAGTGGAAGCTGACCCGGCGCGGGTTCGGCCCCTGGGCGCGGATCTACCGCCCCGCGCAGCACGGGCAGCGCCAGTGTGTGCAGTTCGCGGTCCTGCCCTGGGGCGCTCTCGACTCCCGCTCCTGGGGCACCACCGACCACCTCGACCCGGCCGCCATCGCCGACGTACTCGGCGCCTACGCGACCCGCGTCATCACCCCCCGTGGCTCCACCGCCGTCTCCGGTCTGGAAACCATGACGGCGCTGCGCCCGCCGACCCGTGCCGTACGCGACGAAGACACCGGCACCTGGGTCTCCGGACCGGTCCCCGGCTCGCTCACCGAACCCGTCGACCCGGCACCGGTGGAAGCCCCGGATCAGCACCCGGTCGTCGCCGCCCTCTACCCGCGTACTCATCAACGCACCCCGGACGAGGTCCTCGACGAGGAGGCGTACGAGTGGACGCGTGACCCGCAACTGCTCACGGACGCTGAGTGCACCCGCAGCTTCGCGGTCGGCATCGACGTCAACACCGCGTTCCTCGCCGCCGCGAACCGACTCATCGTGGGCCTGGGCGCGCCGGTTCACATCACGCAGCCGGTGTTCGACAAGAGAACCCCCGGCAGCTGGCTCGTCGACCTGTCCGGCATCGAACTGGACCCGCGCCTGCCCAGCCCTTTCACCCCGCACGGCACCCGCCCCGACGGGCCTGCCTGGTACGCGACACCGACCGTCGCCTACGCCGCCGAACTCATCAGCACCTACCAGTTGCCAGTCACTCTGCGGCCGCTGGAAGCATGGATCCGCACGGATTCCGGCGCGTACCTGGACCCCTGGTACAAGCATCTGGCCGAGGCGTACAAGCAGACGATGGCCGACCTGGGCGTCGTCTCCGGCATGACCGAAGCAAAGTTCCTGACCGCCATGGAGACCCACAAGCAGACCGATCCCGGCATGGCCGCAGTCCTGTCCGCGATCAAGTCCACGGTCAAGGGCGGCATCGGGAAGTTCCGCGAGGGCCCGCAGGGCGCCAGTTACAAGTTCGGCGAGCGGTGGCCGGCGCTGGAACGCCCGACGTGGCGCCCCGACATCCGCGCTGCGATCATCTCCACCGCCCGCGTCAACATGCACCGCAAACTGCTGAAGACGGCCCTCGCCACCCAGCAGGCTCCGGCCCCTGCCGGACACCTGATGCTCGGCGAGGACGCCTTGCTGCCGATCGCGCTGCTGTCGGACTGCGCCGTCTACCTCTCCGACGGGCCGTCCCCGCTGGACGTCCTGCCGCACACCGCTGACGGGAAGCCGGCCCCGGGCACGTTCCGGCTCGGCGTCAGCCCCGGCATGGTCAAGCACGAGGGGACCCAGGAGATGCTGTGGGCCGTCGCGATGCTCGACGAAGGACATAACCCGGCCCGGCACATCAAGGGCACCGACGCGGCGATCGACGGAGAGTAGGAGCACTCGGTGGGCATCCTTGGAGACAGCCTCGACAAAGCCACCGCCGGCACGGCGACCCGGCCGATCCCGAAGTCGGCCGGTGCGCAGATGCGGTTCCTGGTCAAGCAATACAAGAGAACACGGGCCGTGGCCGAACTACTGGGCATTTCCCAGCGCACCGTCGAACGGTACGTCAAGGACCAGTTCAAGAAGCCGCACGCCGACCTCGCGGCCCGGCTCGCCGATCAGGTCCGCATCCGGTGGCAGCCCCGGGTCAAGGAGAAAGCGAAGAAGCAGGCCGCCACCTCCACCGGCATCGTCGTCGAGACCCGCGCACGGTTCGGGTTCACCGCCGCACCGGGCAGCACCGACGACGGACGCATCCGGCTCATCACCCAGCACCTCCCACCCCAGTACGCCGCCCGCCTCTTCGACGCACAAGCCGCCGGCGCCACCGACCAGCAACTCCAGGCCGTCATCGCCGAAGGCCTCCAGGAGCAGTACTTCAAGGACCGCGGCCGCCGCGCCGAAGGTCTCGTGGTCGAGTTCACCGACATCGACTACGTGGAGCTGGACTACTAGGTTCAGAACGGAGGCCCGAGGCACCCCTGACGCCACGCGTCCTGGCGGCCCTCCTCCAGTGGCCGGGGTCAGCCTGCCGGCTGCCCGGTGGTCACCGCGCGCCCCGCCCGCTGGCGGATGACGCTGGATACACGACAGCCACCTGGTCCGGGACGCTGCAGTTTGGGCTGGTCGCGCTGCCGATCCGGCTCTACGCGGCCGCGGAGGAGCACTCCGTGCGTCTGCACGAGATCCGCGTCGCCGACGCCAGCCGCTTCGAGCACCGGCGCTACTGCAAGGCCGAGGCCACCGGCTCGGTAGACTCCCGCCGCGAAGGCCGTATGGAGGGCATCCGCCCCTCGTCGCCGCAGAAACTGCGCCGCCAGATCACCGTCCTGGAGCTGCCCGCGGCCCTCACATGGGCGGACTGCGCCGCGCGATGGACGCGTCCACGGAGGGGCGGCGGGTCCTGCGGGCGGTGGTGTCGCGCCGGTCGCCCATGCGGCGAGGCGAGGCGGGTCACCTTCTTGAGACATCACCTGGCATCATGTGACGCCAGGTGGCACCGCTTGGCGCCATCCGGTGCCACCTGGCGCCACGTGATGTCATTCCATGCCCGCAAGAGCGCATGAGCACGCATGGCGCCACAATGACTCGGGTCTCCCTCTTCACGTTTCCGCAGGTAGGACGGCTTCCCTTGAGTTCACCCCCCATAAGGTGCCATCCGGGCTTGCGCATGGTGCCATCGTGGTGCCATGATGGCGTCATGGACCTCACCCCGTATGTCGACACCCTCCGCCGCGAACTTGCGGTGGCCGCCGAAGCCGGCGGCGACGAAGCCCGCGAGCTGGCCGAGAGGCTCACCGCTCCCCTGGAGTCGGCAACCCGGCTGACCATGCTCAACGTGCTCTCCGCCGCGATGGACGAGATCACCCGCGAACTCGCCCCCGGCTCGGTCGACGTACGGCTGCGCGGGCTCGACCCCGACTTCGTGGTGACACCGCCGCCCACCGACGGCGGCGCCCCCGCGGAGCCGGCCGCGCCCGTCGAACCGTTCAAGACCCCGGCCGACGGCGACGAGGGCGGTACCGCCCGCGTCAACCTGCGTCTGCCGGCCCACCTCAAGGCCCGCGCCGAGGAGGCCGCGACCCGCGAGGGCCTGTCGGTCAACGCGTGGCTGGTGCGCGCCGTGTCGGCCGCGGTCGACGGCGGCACCCGGCCGCGTACGACGGAGAAGACCCAGACCGTCGGACAGAGCTTCACAGGCTGGGTGCGCTGACCGCGCTCCCTGCCCGCACCACTTCACTCACACCGCGTCCCACCAGCGGGGACGACCCAAAGACTCAAGAGGACGGGACAGCCATGCCTTCTTTCGACACTCCCGAACCGATCTCGACCACGGCTCACGTGGAGGCCGGTTCCATCCAGTTCACCGCGGGCGACCGCCTCGACACCGTCGTCGAGGTGCAACCCCGCGACCCGAAGCGGGATCAGGACGTACGGGCGGCCGACCAGACCGAGGTCACGTACGCGGGCGGCGTACTGACCATCAGGACGCCCAAGTCCAATCTGTTCGGCCGCACCGGCACCGTCGACGTGACAGTCGAACTGCCCGCAGGCTCGCGCATCGACATGACCGGCGCCTGGGCCCAGGTGCTCGGCGAGGGCCGGCTCGGCGAGGTCCGCGTGAAAACCTCGTCCGGCGACGTCCGCCTCGATGCGACCGGCCCGCTGAAGCTGACCGCGTCGCACGGCTCGATCACCGTGGACCGGATCGACGGCATGGCCGAGATCACCACCAGCTCCGGCAGCCTGCGCGTCGGCCTCGTCGACGGCCCTGCCGTCCTGAAGAACTCGCACGGCACCACGACCGTCGGCGCCGCGACCGGCGAGCTGCGGGTGAGCGGCGCCAACGGCGACATCGAGATCCGGCGCGCCGAGGACTCGGTCACCGCCACCACCGCCCACGGCACCCTGCGCGTGGGCGAAGTGGCACGCGGCACCGTCCAGTTGGAGACCTCCTACGGCGCCATCGAGGTCGGCGTCCGCGAGGGCACGGCCGCCTGGCTCGACGTCAGCTCGGGCTCCGGCCAGGTGCGCAACACGCTCACCGCGTCCGAGACCCCCGAGAAGACCGAGGACACCGTCAAGGTCCGCGCCCGCACTCGGCACGGCAACATCGACATCCGCCGCGCCAAGGCCTGAGCCACCCCACCCCGTACGGCACCTCAACTTGCCCACTGCTCCTGTCACTTCACCCTTCGATCGGAGGGCCCTATGCCTTCTTCTGTCATGCCCACGTCCAGGCGTGCGGACGGTCACCCCTCGTCCGCCGCCGTTTCCACCGTCGGTCTGCGCAAGTCGTACGGCGACAAGACCGTTCTCGACGGCATCGATCTGCACATCCCGGCCGGCACGGTGTTCGCCCTGCTCGGACCGAACGGCGCCGGCAAGACCACCGCCGTGAAGATCCTGTCCACGCTCATCACCGCCGACGGCGGGCAGGCCCTGGTCGCGGGCCACGACATCGCCACCTCCCCGGACGGGGTGCGTGCCGCGATCGGCGTCACCGGACAGTTCTCCGCCGTCGACGGGCTGATCACCGGCGAGGAGAACATGCTCCTCATGGCGGACCTGCACCACCTCTCCAAGCGCGAGGGGCGGCGCGTCACCGCCGAGCTGCTGGAGCGCTTCGACCTCGTCGACGCCGCAAAGAAGCCCGCCCAGAGCTACTCCGGCGGCATGAAGCGCCGCCTCGACATCGCCATGACCCTGGTCGGCAACCCGCGGATCATCTTCCTCGACGAGCCGACCACCGGCCTCGACCCGCGCTCCCGCCACAACATGTGGCAGATCATCCGCGAACTCGTCTCCGACGGCGTCACCGTCTTCCTCACCACCCAGTACCTGGACGAGGCCGACGAACTCGCCGACCGCATCGCCGTGCTCAACGACGGGAAGATCGCCGCCGAGGGCACCGCCGAGGAGCTCAAGCGGCTGGTCCCCGGCGGACACGTGCGGCTGCGCTTCGCCGACCCGGCCGCGTACCAGTCGGCCGCCTCCGCGCTGGGCGAGGTCACCCGGGACGACGAGGCACTGGCGCTGCACATCCCCAGCGACGGCAGCCAGCGCGAGCTGCGCTCCATCCTCGACTGGCTGGACTCCGCCGGCATCGAGGCCGACGAGCTGACCGTGCACACCCCCGACCTCGACGACGTGTTCTTCGCCCTGACCGGCAGCACCAACCAGCCGAACCAGCCCAAGGAGGCTGTCCGATGAGCGCCCTCTCCCTCGCCGTACGCGACTCGTCCACGATGCTGCGCCGCAATCTGCTGCACGCACGGCGCTACCCGTCCATGACACTGAACCTGCTGCTCACACCGGTCATGCTGCTGCTGCTCTTCGCCTACATCTTCGGCGATGTGATGAGCGCCGGCATCGGGAACGGCGGTGCCGACCGGTCCGAGTACCTCGCGTATCTCGTCCCGGGCATCCTGATGCTGACCATCGGCGGCACCACGATCGGCAGCGCGGTGTCCGTCGCCACGGATATGACCGAGGGCATCATCGCCCGCTTCCGCACGATGGCGATCCACCGCGGGGCGGTGCTCATCGGGCACGTCGTCGGCAGCGTGCTGCAGTGCGTGATGAGCGTGGTCCTCGTCGGAGCCGTCGCCGTGGCGATCGGGTTCCGGGCCACGAATGCCACCGTCCTGGAGTGGATCCTGGCGGTCGGGCTGCTGGCGCTCGTCTCCCTGGCGCTCACCTGGATCGCGGTCGGGATGGGCCTGTCCAGCCCGAACGCCGAGGCGGCCAGCAACAACGCCCTGCCGCTGATGGTCCTGCCGCTCCTCTCCAGCGCCTTCGTGCCGGTCGACGCAATGCCGGGCTGGTTCCAGCCGATCGCCGAGTACCAGCCGTTCACCCCGGCCATCGAGACGCTGCGCGGCCTGCTGCTCGGCAGCGAGATCGGCCACAACGGGTGGCTGGCCGTGGTCTGGTGCGTGGGGCTGGCCGTGCTCGGCTACGCCTGGTCCAAGTCGCTGTTCAACCGCGACCCGAAGTAGGGGCCGGCAGCTTACGGGCCGCGGCCAGCAGCTCGTCCCACCCCAGGGCGGCGTACTCCGACACCGCGTCGGCGTACGCCGCCCCGTCGGCGTTCTCCGCCGGGTATCGCTTTTGAGTGAGAACGAGTTGTGCGAACCGAACCGGCTCCGGGACCTCACTCCAGACTTCAAGCGGTCTTGCTCCGAGAAAGGCTCATTGGTGAGAGGCGTGAGTCCGGCGGGGGAGTCGTTCTCCCGGCCCACGGGCACCCGTGGGGCGGGAGGGGCGGCGCAGCCATGCGCGACCGGGCCCTTGGCCAGCTCCTCCTCCAAGACCGCGAACAGGCCCTCGCTCAGCTTCGGACGGCAAGCCGATTCGGCGAACACGGGTGACCGGCGGGCCGTCGAACAGATCATGGGCCGCCCTCTGTGCCAGGACTGGCCAGCCGCAGCGCTGGCTGCGGGCAGTCAGGTCACTGTGGTCCGTGATCCGGACTGGGACGGTCCCTGGCGGAACGAATTCCTGGGCACGATCGACGACATGGGAGCGCCCGAGCCCGTGGAGAGCTCTCATGCACGTGCCGGCGAGCTGGCGTACTGGGTCACCTTCGATGCGCCGCGGTACGACAGCGACGGGGACGGCCCGTATCGCAAGGCACAAATCTGGGACCGATACCTGCGGCCCGAGCCTGCTCTCCAGAGTTTGACCTCGAGCGGCCCCGAACTTGATTCCCCAGATGCGGGGTTCGGCGGACGTGAAGGCGGCCTTCGCCTGATCCTGTGCTCCGTCACAGAGGCAACGGGACCAACACGAAGGCCGTGGCCATGAGTTTGGTGGACCGTGGAATTCATCGACGTCGATTACCTCGACACCGCTATGCCTGCCTCGGAGTGCTGGTTGCCGCTGCTGCGCCCCGTCCTGCGACGGGCCGTGGTCTCGCCGCCGCGGTACCCACCCGGGAGCCGATCGTGCCTGAAGACCTGAGCGCGGACATAGTGGTACTGCTCAATGTTCGCTGTTGAGGGGCATCCAGCAGCCCGCCGTTGCACTTTGGTTCGGTGCAACGGCGGGCTGTGTCGGCAGGGCCGTTACTACAGTTCCCGCTCGATCTGGCTCTCGCTGACCTTGTCTTCGCGCATGGTCGCCTCGTTCTGGACGGCGTAGCGAGCTTGCGCCCCGCTGCCCTCGGCGCTGCGGATCTCGCCCCGCTGAAGCTCGTCCTGCTGGTCCCGGTACTCCACGTGCTGTCCCTTGCGGTAGGGCATGGGAATCTCCAAGTCTCGTGTGGGTCGGTGGGGGGCTGGCCCCGCTCGTTCGGCAGGGGGTGCCCCGCTCGTTCGGCAGGGGGTGCCCCGCTCTCTTGGCACCCGCGACTATCGCCAGGCGCACTGACAGCCCACCTCCAACTACGCGCACCAGCAACCACTGCGGGCCGAATGGGGGACCCCTCGTCCACCCAGCAGACACCTGCCGGCGGGGATCGGTGACAACGGTCTCGGGCGCGTATTGAGTTGTGATCAAGAGGTGGCCTGCGTGAGGTCTCTGATCCAGATCATCGAGGCACGTAAGTGGAGGCCTGCCAGGTAGGTTTCCGGGGCCTTGTCGTACCGCGTTGCGACACCTCGCCAAGCGTTCAGCTTGTTGATCAGCCGCTCGACGGTGTTCCGTTCCTTGTGGAGGGCGGCGTCGTGGCTGACGGGCCTACCGCCCCTACTGCCCTTCTTCGCCCGGTTGGCTGCCTGGTCCCTCTTCTCCGGGATGACCGCCTTGATGCTCCGTTTTCGCAGGTGGACGCGGTTGCCGCGGGATGAGTCGGCCTACCGGCTCGCCAGCACCCAGGCCTGAGCCGCAGATCCCGCCAAGGCCGGCTGACACCACGCACATCGGCACCGTCAGGGCTGGGGGCTGGGAGGGGGGAATCCATCCCTTCCAGCTCCCAGTCCTCTCAAGCTCTGTCCCGTATCCCCAGACGCTTGAGCCGACGCTGCCGTAGCCGCTCCGAGGCAGCTGTGAGGGCGAAGACAAGGCCCATAGCCACCCGAAGATCACAGCGAACAGGGGATCGTCGGGTTCCTCCTCACGCGACAGGGTGAGGAGGAAGAGCGTGAAGGGAACGGCTACGCAGAGACCGGCGCCGATCGGGTGTCGGGCCGCCCATTTCTGGATCCGAGTCGGACGCCGCTACCCCCCCAGGCCCGATCCAGGATCCAGAACGCATCGCTCAGAGACCGCCGCCAGTTCGCCATGGCAGAAGGATATGGCAGCTGATCAGCAGTCCTCGTCCGGCCGAGGACTTACGGCCAGGCAGCGGCTGTCAGCCACCAAGATCAGAACCTGACGTCACGTCATCTACCGTGATCACGAGCCTCAAGATCGCCAATTGCTGCCGAAACCGGCAGACGAACGCTGCTGCTTGAAGGGGGCTGGACCTTCTGCAGCACCTCCTGGCCACCTGGCCCGGCACTGCCCCACCTGCCGACAACCCACCCCATGGCAGCCCTACGACACCCCCAACAATCCCCTACTAGGCATAGCCGGGCGGCCGACGGCAGGTTTCCGGCAGTGGTTGGGACGTTCCGCCGTCGCCGCGCTCATGCCGGGTAGGGCGCGGCTTCGCGTGCCGAGCCGAGTGCGCCCGCCCACCAGGCCAACTGGTCGAGCACCGTCTTGGCGTACCCGGGGGCTTCGGAGTCGAGCGGACGACCGTCCTGCCACGCCGTGAAGTATTTCGGGAAGGCAAGACCATCGCGAATCGTCACTGCGTGCAGCTCGGTCAGCACGTTCTCCAGGTGCAGCACCGCATGCCGGCCGCCCGCCGCGCCGCCGTAGCTGACGAAGGCGACGGGCTTGGCCGTCCACTGGGTGAAGAGTCAGTCGATGGCCGCCTTCAACGACGCGGGGTAGCTGTGGTTGTACTCCGGCGTGACGACGATGAACGCATCCGCGCCCTCCAGCGCCGATGTCAGTGCCCCCATCCCGGCCGGACGGGGGTACCCGTCACCGGCGATTTTCGGCGATGCCGCAGGCAGTGACAGCGGGATGTCGATCTCGGCCAGATCGACTCCGTCCACATCGAAACCACCGTGAATGCCTGCCTGTTCGGCGACCCACGAGGCCACAACGGGGCCGAACCGCCCTTCCCGGACGCTTCCGACGATGACCACCAGCTTGTACGTGTCGTTGTCCATGCCCATCACGATCCAGCTGCGCCCTGGCCGCAGCCAGACCGTGCTCAGGCTGGCCCCGCAGGGCCACCCTCAGCACTCCGCGATCTGTGGGCAGCGCCGTATCCTCAGCGCATGGGTACGCCGTTGGGGGATTTCATCCGGGCCAAGCGGGACAGCATCCAGCCGGAATTGCTGGGACTGCCGGATCGTGGCCGCCGCCGCTCACCGGGTCTACGGCGCTCGGATCTCGCCGCGCGGGCCGGCATCAGCATCGAATACCTGACCCGCATCGAACAGGGCCGCGACCGCAATCCCTCGATAGCGGTGGTGAACGCGCTCGCCGATGCGCTCAGCCTCGACCCCTCGGAGCGCAACCATGTGAGCTACCTCTCGAAGGTCACCGCCGGCGCATGCTCCGGTCATGCCCAGCCCGCACCACCGCGCCGCGACGTCCGCCCCTCTGTCCTGGAGACTCTCCGCGTCCTGGAACCGGGCATCGCCATGGTGACCAACCGGCTGGGCGACGTCCTCGCCCACACCAGTGCGTTCGAGTCGGTGACGAGCGGAACCGGACTGCTCGACGCCGACAACCCGAACCTCACCCGCTACGTCTTCACCGACGCCCGTTCCCGGACGTTCTTCACCGACTGGGACGATGTCGCGGACGAGCAGGCCTTCGACCTGTGGCTCGCACCATCCGTCGACAACTCCGAGTGGTTCACCACGGAACTCGCGCCCCTCGCCGGCCTCGACTTCACCTGTATTTCTCCCAGGATGCCCCGGCCTTCGGGTCGGGGAGGAATGGATCCTTGGAGCGGATCTGTGAAGCGGTGGAGTTCTCTGCGTACCTGCGGTGACCTGTGCTTTCGGGTGTTGTCAGTGGTCGGGGCTAGGTTGGAGGGGTGAAGATTGTGGTGCAGGTGAAGCTGCTGCCGTCGCCCGAGGTGGCGAGGGTTTTGGCTGTGACCCTGCCTGCGTGCAACCGGGCGGCCGATGCCGTATCGGTGGTGGCTCACGAGACGGGCACCACGTCCCGCAACGAGTTGCAGAAGCTGGTCTACGCTCGTGTGAAGGCCGAGTTCGGGCTCGCTGCCCAACCGGCTGTCCGCACGGTGAAGAAGGTTGTTGACGCCTACACTACGTTGCGTGCGAACATCCGGGCCGGGAACCTCGGCCCCGAGGGATCGAAGCGGCGCAGGCGTGCGGAGTCGAAGCCGATTGTCTTCCGTCCCGATGCGGCTCAGCCGTATGACGACCGGATCCTGTCGTGGCAGCACGACGCGCAGACCGTCAGCATCTGGACCGTGGGCGGGCGGATCAAGGGCATCCGGTACACCGGGCACCTTGGCCAGTTGGCGATGCCGGCGAAGTACCGGCGAGGCGAGTCGGATCTCGTCCACCGTGACGGTATGTGGTTCCTGATCTCCACGTGCGAGGTCCCCGAAGCGCCGCTCAACACGGACCCGTTGGACTGGATCGGCGTGGACCGGGGCATTGCCAACCTTGCCACTACGTCCGACGGGGACAACTACCAGGGCCGCCGTCTTGGCCGTTACCGGCGCCGGCACGCCCGCAAGCGCGCCGAACTCCAGGCGAAGCGGACCCGCTCCGCCACCCGGCGCGCCAAGCGGCGGGTCAAGCGCGAGTCCCGGCACGCCGCGCACATCAACCACAGGATCAGCAAGGAGATCGTGGCCGTCGCACAACGCACCGGACGCGGGATCGCCCTCGAAGAACTGAGCGGCATCCGTGACCGGGTACGGCCTTCCCGCGACCGGCGGGCCACGCTCTCCTCCTGGCCGTTCCACCAGCTCGAAGAACATCTCCGGTACAAGGCCCGGCGGGCCGGAGTACCGGTGATCGCGGTGGACGCCCGCTACACCTCGCAGATGTGCCCGCGTCGCGGACACACAGCGAGACACAACCGTCCCACCCGGGACGCCTTCTCCTGTCGTCGGTGCGGGCTCGCCGGCCCCGCCGATCACGTCGCCGGGGTCACCGTGCGCAACCGCGCACGCTCGGCGTGGGTCCTCGTCAACGGACCCGTACCACAAAGGGCTTGACCTCCCCGGCTGGTAGATGCGACCCGTGACCGCCCTGTCGTAGGGGCAGTCGGGAGCGCGACAAGGCATAGACGACCGAGCCAACAAGCTCGGTCGTTTACGGCCGAGAAGTTGACCCCTGATCTTGCGTGGGTATCCCCGGCTTCAGCCGGGGAGGGAAACGCATCCTGAGCGCGGAGGCGCGGAGCGCCGGAGTTCTCTGCGTCTCTGTCGGTGACGGTCAGGTGGGCCGCTTGTGTCCTTCGATGTACTGGCGGATCACGGTGAGCGGTGCGCCGCCGCAGGAGCCGGCGAAGTAGGAGCGGGACCAGAACACGGATCCCGTGCCGGTCCGGTTGATGCGGCTGGTGTACTCGGCCCGCAGGTACCGGGAGCTGACGCCCTTCAGGCTGTTGATCAGCCTGGAGAGGGCAATCTTCGGCGGGTAGTGCACCAGCAGGTGCACGTGGTCGGCTTCGCCGTTGAACTCGCGCAGCTCCGCCTCGAAGCCGGCGCAGACCTCGCGCATGATCTCTTCGCACCGCTTCAGCATGTCGTCATCGAACACACCACGCCGGTACTTCGTGACGAACACCAAGTGAGCGTGGAGGCTGTAGGTGACATGACGACCGGTACGAATATCAGGGTTTTGGTTCCCAGCGTGGTGGCATACGCCAAGCGCAGTATGATCTCCGAAGCTGACCAGGAGGGGGGTGGGCCGGATGATCCGTGCGTACAAGTTCCTCATGCGGCCCACCGTGGGCCAGCAGATCGCGCTCGGCGAGATGCTGCTTGATCACTGCTCGCTCTACAACGGGGCGTTGCAGGAACGCCGCGACGCCTACCGGCACACCTCGAAGACGAGCATCAGGTACGGGCAGCAGTCCGCGCAGCTCAAGGACATCCGGGCGTTCGACCCCGAACGCCAGGGCCGTTGGTCGTTCTCGTCGCAGCAGGCCACCTTGCGCCGGCTGGACAAAGCGATGCAGGCGTTCTTCCGTCGGGTCAAGGCCGGCCGGACGCCGGGGTATCCGCGCTTTCGTGGGGCCAACTGGTTCGACACGGTCGACTTCCCCAAGGACGGCGACGGCTGCCGGTGGGATTCCACCCCGCACGACCCGGTCACCCGCGTTCGTCTGCAGGGCGTCGGGCACGTCAAGGTGCACCAGCACCGGCCCGTGGTCGGCAAGGTCAAGACCGTCTCGGTCAAGCGCGAGGGCCGCACGTGGTTCGTCGTGCTGACCGCCGAGCAGCCCCAGCCCGAACCACTGCCCAGGACTGGCAGCGTGGTCGGTATCGACCTGGGCATAGCCAACTTCCTCGCTGACTCAGGCGGCGGGTTTGTCCCCAACCCGCGTCACGGACGCAGCGCCGCCGCGCAGCTCGAAGCAGCACAGCAGACACTCGCCAGGTTTCCGCGTGTCCGACGGGACAAGCGGACGGCCAATCACCGCCGGGCGGTCGAGAAGGTCGCCAAGCTGCACGGCAGGGTCCGCCGTCAGCGACTCGACCACGCCCACAAGACCGCGCTGGCCCTGGTCCGCGAGCACGACGTCATCGCACACGAAGACCTCAGGATCCGCAACATGAGCAAGATCCCGGCCCCGAAGCCGGACCCCGACCGGCCGGGCAGCTTCCTGCCCAACGGGGCCGCCGCGAAGGCCGGGCTGAACCGCTCGATCGCCGATGCCGGATGGGGGGTGTTCCTCGCGATCCTGAACGCAAAGGCTGAGAGCGCCGGGCGGGAAGTGATGGCCGTGGACCCCCGCAACACCTCCCGGCGATGCCCCGAATGCGGGCACACCGCCAAGGAGAACCGGCCCACACAAGAGAAGTTCCACTGCGTCTCGTGCGGCCACACCGCGCACGCAGACACAGTCGGGGCTCTCAACGTCCTACGGGCCGGGCTGGTCCGTCGCGAAGCCCAACCGGCATAGCGAAAAGCCCCCACAATTTATGAGGGGGAGGAGTCACGTTGAGGTAGGGCCGTGTCTCTGGCTTGCGGTCCTGTAGATGTGCGGGTGTGAGGCCGATTACGGGGGAGCGCAGCGCGTCTGACCTGCGATCCTGCACGTTGGTTGAGAATGCCGCAAGCAGGGTGAGAACGCCTACGAGGGCCGGCGGTTGGCGACTGGTGGATCGCCAGCTACCACGTGATCATCTGCGTCGGATGCGGTGCATCGCAAGGCGGAGGAGGGAGCGACCCCGACGGCGATCACCAGTACTGCCAGTAGTTCGGCGCGTGAGGTGCGTTCCCTGGCGGCCGCGGCAGCGCGGACCAGGGTGTTCAGCATGTGCTCGACGTCCTCGGACCAGAGCACCGAGGTCTGGCAGCGCTGCTGATGGCACAGCAACTCCACGGTTCTCCCTCGGTGACATGCCTCCGGAGCGCACTGCTCCGGAGGCACGGCGCATACGGGGGTCAGAAGGGAGCCTGGTCATACCGAGACCAATGTCCGGCTCCCGCCCTGCGCCCTGTGTTATGACCGCCGTCATGGTCCGACGTGGGACCTCGCGGGAAGAGACGGTCCGCCGGCTGCCGGCGGAGCACGTCGAGTCACAGGAAGGCAAGGATCCCGAGGATCGGCTGGCGCGCTTTCGCGCATCTGGCCGTGCTGGGCGGCAAAGGGGCTCACTTGCGATGCCGAAGCTGTTTTGCGCGACGACCTGTCTACGCGCTTGTCGGCGCCGCTTGCTGCACGACCTCGAAGGACCACAGTGTGGACCCGCTTGCCGCCGGCTTGGGACGTTCGTCGCTCTGTGTGTCACTGCCCTGGTGGGCGGCCTTCATGGGGCCCTCCATCCAGGCTTGGAAGGAGTCCTCGTCACGCCACCGCGTGTAGACGAGGTAGTTGTCGGTGCCTTCGACGGGGCGGAGGAGTTCGAACCACTCGAACCCGTCGGAACTCTCTACCGCATGGGCACGGGATGCGAAGCGTTTCTCCAGCGTCTCCCGCTGCTCGGCGGGGACGGTCAGTACGTTGATCTTGACTACGCTCATGGCCTCATCCTGCCGTACGGCGGCCGGCAGGATGAGGAGTGGCTCGTGTATGGCGTGGTTCCGTGGGGCGCCGCCCGGATCGGGACCGGCACTCGGGGACGTGACGGCGCCCGTGGTTCCTACGCCGTCCAGCCGAGCCCTGGCCGTGCTGCCCGTGAGCAGTGTTGGCGGCCTGGCCTGGGGTGATCAATTCGGATGGGTGTCGTGTTCGCGCTGGCAGCGAGCGCCAACCTCTCGGTTCTCGTGCTGTCCCTGTACCGGAAGCGCTTCAACACCGCCGGCGCCGTCACGGGCACCCTGGTAGGGCTCGTGTCCTGTGTCGTGCTCGTCGCGCTCAGCCCTACGGTGATCGGCCCGACCGGACTGTTCCAGCCGCAGGTGACGCTTCCCTTCCCGTTGTCGAACCCCGGCATCGTGTCGGTTCCGTTGGCGTTCTTGTCGGCGGTCAAGGCAGGACCTTGCCGGTATGCAAAGCGCGGCGACGTTCCTCAAAGGACTTTGAGTAGACGTTCGGCCAGGACGGCTGCCGAGGCAGGGTTCTGCCCGGTGAACAGGTTGCGGTCAACCACCGTATAGGGCTTCCACATCTCGCCCTTGGTGAACTCGACTCCCAGGTCAATGAGCTCGTCCTCCAACAACCAGCGGGCCTTCGGGCCAAGCCCGACCGCGTTCTCTTCCTCGTTGGTGAACGCCGTGATCCGGTAGCCGGCGAAGGGTGATACGCCGTGGATCCTGGTCGCCAGCATCGCGGCCGGGGCGTGGCAGACAATGGCGAGGGGCTTGCCAGCGGCGAGCGCCGCGGTCAGCAACCGTCCGGCATCCGCGTCGACGCACAGGTCTTCCATGGGGCCGTGGCCGCCCGGGAAGTAGACGGCGTCGTAATCTTCCAAGCGGGCGTCCGCCAATTGGATCGGCCGCCGCATTACCTCTGCGGAGCGGATGATCGCCTCCAGATCGAGAGCGATCTGAGCGCTGCCGGCCATCTCGGGGCGCAGGCTCATCATGTCCACGGTCGGGACCACCCCGTTGGGGGTGGCGACCACGACCTGGTGGCCGGCCTCGGTGAGCGCCTTGTACGGGGCCGCGAACTCCTCGGCCCAGTAACCCGTGGCATGCCTGGTGCCGTCCTTGAGAGTCCAGTACGCCGCACCAGTCATCACGAAAAGTAGCTTCGCCATCGGACAATCGACTCCTCATTCATATTTGATGTGATTGGCGCAGATTCAGTACAGGTGCACCTTATGTCGGAGTGTGATCCATGCCACATGCGACAGCCGATCTGCCGGACTGCGCAAGCCGAAAAGGTCATCCGGGCAGTTCAGGCGACATGGCGGTACTCATGTGAGGATGCCGCCGAGCCGCTCCCGTCTCCGTATCTCGGGGCAGGCGACCTGCCCCGGATCGGTGGTCGGCGCGGGCGAGGAGTGCAGTGGGCGGGCGTTGCCGATGCCCTGATCAGTGGCGCGACCTCATCCACCTTCCGCCGCCGGCCGTGCCCGGGCGCAGCTCGCCGAGGCGGGGCGACCCGGGCCTGTGAAGACAGGTACCTGCGGACCGTGCGGCGGTTGAGTCCATTCTCTTGCGCAATTTCCGACAGGCTCATAGCCCCGGACTCGAACAGCTCGCGGAAACGTCGAAGCTCCATCCATTGTTGCGGGTCCAAGACCACGGTCAGCAGCCCTCCGCCACCCCGAACAGGCCCGCGGCAGACTGCCCAACAACAATCCTCAGTACGTCAGGAAGTGGGCACGTTCGTCGGCTCCGTCGCAGATCTTGTGATGCCGCCAGAGAGAGTCGTCGAGCAGATTGAGAGGTGTGACCGGTGAGTTCAACAGGGTTGTGGGTGGTCGGTGTCCTCCCTGACGAGGAGGCCCGGACACTGCCGGATCGCTACATCCATCTCGTACGGCCAGGCGACTGGCAGAGGCCGCCGGGTTTTGGCGAGACGCTTGCGTGGTGGTCGAACGGCGGCGACCAAGAGCCCTTCTTCGAGCACCCCGCGGACCCTTCCGGACCCTTGATACCCACGCCGACCGCCCGGCGATTCGCGGACTTCTTCAACGACGCCAACCGGCCTATCGAGGCGACGGAGGCCATGCGGGACGCGAGCATGACACTCACGCCCGAGGCAGAGGGCGCCGGTCTCTTCGTCGCGACTGCCCGCAAGGCGAAGCCGGCCGCGGCCCTGTGCTACGGCCTCGGCGCGGAACGATCGGCGATGTTCCCAGGCTGGTTCGGCGACTTCCTGCTGTCCGCCGAGGAGGTTCGGACCGCCCTGCCCCGAGCTGAGGAAGCCCTCCACCTCGCCACCACACAGCGAAGCGAGGTCCTCAGCCGGATCACCGCCTGGATGACCGCGATGGGCGACGCCCCCGATTTCGATGCGGCGGAGCTCATCGACGCGCCACTGCAGGTTCTTCGGTTCGCCGCGGAGACCGGATCTGGCGCTACCGCATTCAGCCGCTGGTACTGACCGCGGATCCCGTGATCGGCTCCTGAACGCACGAAGCGTGTCAGCACCCATCCCACGTGAGTGCGTAACGTCACGAGGTCAGCGACAGAGCCCGATCATCCGTACATGACTGGGCACGTTCATGTTCACGTGTTCGCCGACGACCGCTGACCCTGGACGCACGACAGTGCCCCCGACCACTCGAACTCAAGATCGGTCGGGCGCGCTTCGTTGTCATGCTTTCGGGAAGTCCCTGGCTTTGATCTTCGCCATCCGTCCGTCGGTGTGGTGCCAGACGATCCCCTCGCAGCCGTCGACCGCGGCCAGGGCCAGCACGGTACTCCGGATGCCATCGAACGTCAGCTCCGGCACTGAGACGTGCTGCGCTGCGGCGTGCTCGACGAGCCGGTGAACGTCGACTTCCTCGGGATTTCCGTTCACCTTCGGGCCGATCAGCTCGAAGGTCCCGGCGGTCTGCTCGCTTGGGCCGACCGCCTGTAGGGCCTCTGCGTGGAACTTCGCGAACGATGACTGACCGATTGGCTCCCAGCCGATGGTCTTACCGGTCTCGGTGTCGACGGAGAGGGCCATGTAGTTCGGCGGTACCGGCTTGCGGGCCTTGACCTCGCGACGCGCCCACCACTTGCCCGCTTCGTCGAGCATCACGCAGGTGCCGTCGTACTTGCGAGTGGCCTGTCCTTCACCTGCGAGCACCCACTCGCAGCCGGGCGTCACCTCAGGCAGGACGTGCGCGGGGTTGTTGTCGAAGTCGCGGACGAACACGGTCGGAATCTTCTGCATTCCGGGATCCTCTCGGTTGACCGGCTTGCGTGCATCGGAATTTCGTGCACGCCGCCACCCGCCGTTCCGCTATCGGCAGCTGCAGGACCTTGCTGTGCCCGTCCTGCCGGCCGCATCCAGGACAGCGGCAGCCGGCCGAGCCGACGGACACAGGCCGACTGACAGGAAGGCGCGTCGGAGCTCTGCCTGCCGATTGGGCCGGGACCCGGGGCTGGTTCGGGGAACACTGTCCGGCGCGCGCCTGCGGCGGTCGTCTCCGGCTTGTGCTCCCCCTCGTCGGTCCGAAGGCGCCTGAAACACTGCTTTTGATGCTGACAGCCGACCCAGCCCTGCACCGCTACCGCCATCGTTGCCACGGCCCTTTGCACGTACTGCCGTGACATCACCCCGGCCCCGCTGGACGGCCAGCAGTTGCCGTCCCTCGCTCGCCACACCTTCACCACCTTCTGGGGGCCCACCGAACCGCCTCAGGCACCGGCTTGAGCACCTATCAGCAAGCCCGCGTCGAAGGCCTGACCTGTGCCACTCAGTACCGGGCACAGAAGGGGAAGGAACGCCCCCTGGCCGCCCCCAGCCTCAGCTGCAGCGTCGGCCAGCTCGCGGGCCGAGGCACTCACCCGCCTGGTACCGCAACCGGCGTCGCCGCGGCTGACAGCGGAGCCGAGGAGGCCTGGCGTATGTCAAGGGCAGCGGCCGACGCACGAACGGCCTGCTCGTGGAATTCACCGACGTCGATTACCTCGACACCGCTATGCCTGCCTCGGAGTGCTGGTTGCCGCCGCTGCGCCCCGTCCTGCGACAGGCCGTGGTCTCGCCGCCGCGATACCCACCCGGGAGCCGATCGTGCCTGAAGACCTGAGCGCGGACACAGTGGTACTGCTCAATGAAGCTGCGCCATCTTGAAGTGGCTGGTCAAGGTGCTGGTGTGATGTCGCTTCGGGGTGCTCGTGCTGGTCGTGGGCGGCAGTCTGGGGTGTAGATCGTCCGGCAGGAGTGGGTTTGTGGATTCCCGTCCGTCGTCGCGGGTGCCGCTCCTACGCTCCTGCCCATGATGGATCCCGAGGTGTTGGAGCGGATCGCCGCGCGGCGTGCGGAGCTGGACGGACTCGAAGAGCAGCTGGTCAAGCAGCTGTCGGAGGTACGAGCTGAGCGCGATGAGCTGGCCGTGGCCGAGCGGGTGTGGCAGCGGATGAGCGAGCAGCTCGCCGACGAGCGCACGGAGGCCGGGTCGCCGGTGGTCCAGGTGGCAGGTCGGGCGGTACGGCTGGTCCCGGACCGTGGGCCGGGGGTGGCTGAGTCCGCACTGCCGGCGGAGTACCAGCGCATCCTGACCGCGGTGCGGCAGGCCGCCGGCCCGGTCTCCACCCGGCAGATCGGCGAGGTGCTGGGCTTGGACACCGGGGTACGGGGCAAGCTGGAGCCGCTGCGCGGGAAGCTCACGAAGCTGGCCGACCGCGGCTGGCTGCACAAACGACCCGACGGGAAGTTCACCACCCGCCCGTGACCGGTCCGCACGGCGATCGGGGCGTAACCAAGGTGCCCCCGGCGGCTGTTGGAATTGTGTGACGAAAACCAAAGAGCACGCCGGAGACACCGTGTCCCTGGTCTACCAGTGCCGCCTGCCGCTGTCCACGCACACCCTGCACTACCTCACCGACCTGCTGCGACGCCATCTCAAAGCGATACGGTCGAGGTGGCGGGCGCTGCCGCCCGGGAGGATCGCGGTGATCGTCTTGGCCGTGCTGCGGCACGATCGGCGCCTGGCCGACATTGGCGGCGGCAACGACATCTCCGCCACCACCATCCGGCGCTGGCGCGACGAGCTGATCCACCTGCTGGCCGCGAAGGCCCCTCGCCTGGACCGCGCCCTGAAGAAGATCGCCCGGCGGGGCGGCGAGGTCGTCCTGATCGACGGCACCCTCATCCCCACCCAGCGCCGTACCGGAGAGGCGAACCGCCCGAACTACTCCGGCAAGCATCGCCGCCACGGCCTGCACGTCCTCGCACTGACCGACGAGCGGGGCCGTCTGGTGTGGATATCGGCCGCCCGGCCCGGCCGCACCCACGACATCACCGCCGCCCGCCGCGACCGCATCCTGGCCCACCTGCGTGCTGCCGGCCTCGGCGCCCTGGCCGACCTGGGCTTCCTCGGCCTGGACGACGACGGGGACGATCCCGTGGTCGTCACCGGCTTCAAGGCCACCCGCGCCCGCAGGCTCGCATCCGCCGAGAAGGAGGCCAACCGGGTCCTGGCCGCCGGACGTGTCCCCGTCGAACGCGGCTTTGCCCACCTGAAGAACTGGCGGATCCTCACCAAGCTCCGTACTGACCCCGCCCGCGCCACCCACCTGTTTCGCGTGCTGCTCGTCCTGACGAACATCGAGGCCACTACAGGCAATTGATCTCTACCGCAGGTAGCCCACGATCAGCGCATGCCCCCGGAACAGCGTCACCGGGCCGGGATCGGCTGAGTGAGGTTAACCGGGTTGCCGTCGGGGTCCTGGATGTGGGCGACGCGCTGTCCCCACGGCATGTCGTTGGGGCCGCTGCGGACCGAGCCGCCCAGCGCCGCCACCCGGCCGAGCGTCTCGTCGACGTCGTCGACACCGATGCTGAGCAGGATCCGCGGCGCCGCCCCAGTCCCCGGGTTCTCCTTGGCCACCAGCCCGAGGTCGGTGTCGCCGATGCGCAAGCCGAGGTAGAAGGCCGGGCCTTCCGCCGGTACCCGGAAGATCTCCTCAGCGCCGAACAATTTCGTATAGAAGCCGAGCAGAACGTCCTGGTCGGCAGTCACGATCACTGGCTGGATGGTGGACATGGCACTCCTGTCGAGAACGGTCGTGTCGCTGGGTAGACCGTTCGAGGACGGTGAACTCATCGGCAAAACCACCCCGCCGGACGATCTACAACACAGACTGCCGCCCACGACCAGCACGAGCACCCCGAAACGAGGTCACGCCACCCCGCTGACCAGCCACTTCAAGATGGCGGAGCTTCAATGTTCGCTGTTGCAGGACATCCAGCAGCCCGCCGTTGCACTTTGGTTCGGTGCAACGGCGGGCTGTGTCGGCAGGGCCGTTACTACAGTTCCCGCTCGATCTGGCTCTCGCTGACCTTGTCTTCGCGCATGGTCGCCTCGTTCTGGACGGCGTAGCGAGCCTGCGCCCCGCTGCCCTCGGCGCTGCGGATCTCGCCCCGCTGAAGCTCGTCCTGCTGGTCCCGGTACTCCACGTGCTGTCCCTTGCGGTAAGGCATGGGAATCTCCAAGTCTCATGTGGGTCGGTGGGGGGCTGGCCCCGCTCGTTCGGCAGGGGGTGCCCCGCTCTCTTGGCGCCCGCGACTATCGCCAGGCGCACTGACAGCCCACCTCCAACTACCCGCACCAGCAACCACTGCGGGCCGAATGGGGGACCCCTCGTCCACCCAGCAGACACCTGCCGGCGGGGATCGGTGACCACGGCACAAGCGGATCCGAGCCCGCGTTGAGCACGCTTTTGCCCGAATGAAGACCCGGAAGATCCTCCGCGACTGCCGTCTCGAAGGCGATGGCGTCCATCACGCCATGCTCGGCATCGCCCGCCTACACCCCGACCCTCGCCGGATAGACGGCTGGATCGCTCGACGGCAGTCCCGCCACTGTGCTTTCGACGCGGTCGCCGGCGCTCGTCGCACCCCCGAGGACTGTCTCCAGGTGGCCGACAACATCCTCGAGGTCGTTACCCGTCGCGGAGTGCTCATCAGTCGGTGATGAGGTGGGTGGTGTAGAAGTCGGTGAGCTTGTCGATGGCGGGGTCGATGTACTCCTTCCTGTCGTAGAGGTCGACGTGGCTGGCGCCCTTGATCCAGTGGATCTCCTTGGGGCCGGTGGCGCGCTGGTGGGCCTCGACGGCCATCCAGGCGGTGACGGCGCGTTCGCCGATGATCTGGAGGATGGGGCGGGGGCCGATCAGCGGGACGGCGAAGAAGGCGTCGTGGAAGGCCATCCTGTCGATGCTCTCCCAGGCGAGGGTCTTCGCGGAGCGTTCGTGCTGGCCGCGCGGGGTGCAGTAGTACTCGAAGCCTTCGACGCCGTGCTGGCCGCCGAGCGCGCGGGCCTGCTCGGCGGTCTCCAGGAACATGGTCATCGTGCCGGGGTCCTCGCCGCGTGCGGCGGCGCTGCGAGCCGCTGCGGCGGCGTCCAGCAGGGCCTGGAAGACAGCCGGGTTCTGGGTGCCGTCGGCGCCGAGACGGAACTGGCGGGCGGGCTCGGCGGTGGACACGGTGGCCACGGCCTTGACGCGATGGTCGCCGCCGGTGGCGGCCAGCGAGTAGCTGCCGGAGGCGCAGATGCCCAGCAGGCCGATACGGTCGGCGTCGACCTCGTCGAGGGTGGTGAGGTAGGAGACGGCGGCCTTGAAGTCCTCCACCCGCTGGGCCGGGTCCTCCAAACCGCGCGGCAGGCCACCGGACTCGCCCTGGTAGGCGGCGTCGAAGGCGAGGGCGACGAAACCGCGCTCGGCCATCAGCTGCGCGTACGTGCCGGAGGTCTGTTCCTTCACGCTGGTGCCGGGGTGACCGACCACGAGTGCCGGCCGCGGACCCGACGCCGGCGTGTCGGGGGTGTGGAGGTGGCCGACGAGCGGGATGCCGGCGCTGTCGAAGCTGACGGTGGTCTGGGCCATGAGGGACTCTCCGTGAGACGGTGATGATGTGTCGTAACGCACCCGCGCGGCGGACCCGGGGCCCGCACCCTGCCGGGCACACATCCACGTTCCGTCAGTCTCCACACGAGCGGGAGAGCCAGGTTTCTGCCTGGGAAAGAACTTGCCCCCTCAAACATGTGCCGTGGTCCTCGTGGCGCAATGACACTGGAGAGCATGACTTCAGACTCCGACTCCCGGGCGCTGGGCGCCTTCCTCAAGGCCCGCCGGGCCCAGCTGACACCGCGGGAGTGCGGCCTTCCCGAGACGGACTCTTCCCGCAAAGTCGCCGGACTGCGCCGCGAGGAGGTCGCCCAGCTCGCCGCCATCAGCGTGGACTACTACACACGACTGGAACAGGGCCGCGTCCGGGCATCCGTACCCGTGCTCACCACCCTGGCCCGCGCCCTGCGCCTCGACGACGACCAGCAGAGATACCTCTACGAACTCGCCGGCCGAACCGACGCCCACCCACGCCGCCGCCGACCCGCCCAACGCCTGCGTCCCGCCATGCGACGTCTGCTCGACCAGCTCACCGAAACCCCCGCGCTCGTCCTTGGCAAACGCCTGGACATCCTGGCCTGGAACCCCGCCGCCGTAGCCCTCTACACCGACTTCGCCGCCATCCCTGCCCACCGGCGCAACTACATGCGGCTGCTGTTCACGAACCCGGTGGTCCGGCAGCTGCACCAGGACTGGGCCCACGACGCCCGGGAAGCCGTCGCCGCGCTGCGCATGGAGGCCGCGGCCGACCCCGACGATCCCGACCTCGCCCAGCTCGTCGGCGAACTGTCCCTCCAGGACCCCGACTTCCGCACCTGGTGGGCCGAACACCGCGTCAACACCGCCAGTTACGGCACCAAGCACTACCGCCACCACCTGATGGGTGACCTCACCCTCGACTGCGACACCTGGACCAGCCCCGACGGCTCCGGACAGCGCCTGATGATCCTGACCGCCGAACCCGGCAGCCCCTCCCACGACGCCCTGCGCATCCTCACCTCATGGACCACCCGGCAACCGAGCACCGACCGGACGGAGGACCTGACGCGATGACGACCTGGACACCCGAAGATCTCGCCCTTCTCACCGGGTCCGAATCCCTCGTCCTGACCGCCGGGGACGACGGTCACCCCGGCGTGGAGATCGGTATGGTCCTGGTCCGCGGCGAGCTGTATGTCCGCGCCTACCGAGGGGTACGGTCCCGCTGGTACCAGGCGGCGCAGAAGCACAGCCACGGACAGATCCGGGTGGGGGCCGTCACCCGCGACGTCCTCCTGGAAACCCGTGACACCAGGCCCGCCTCCGAGATCGACGCCGCCTACCGGAACAAGTACGGACAGGCGGCCGGCCCCCTCGCCGCGAGCCCCGCGGCACACGCCGCGACGATACGGATCGACCCGGCGCCCTCATCGAACGGCGCCACGGGCCTGGTCCGCTGACGGAACGGGGCCCCGGGCAACGTCAGCGCGCAGCAGCGCACGCTCACCGCCGAGCTGTCCGGCGAGACTGCTTGCCACGAGAGTTCCGCAGCTGCCGTGATCTCCCGTTTCGGCCGAGATCGAGGAAGCCGCCGCCGTCCTGCGCAGAGCCCGCGCCGGATCCAGCCACATTCTCCTGCCGCTCACCGCGGGGCATGCGCCCCTGGCGCTCACCGCCTAGTGTCGGATGACATGCGCATACTCGTCGTGCAGCACGACTCGGAGCTTGCGGCAGTGATTTCCGGGTGCCTGCGCCGGATCAGCTTCGACGTCGACGTGGCCGCCGACCTCATCGACGCCGGCCACAAGTTGGGTGGCACCGCCTATCACGGCCTTGTGGCCGACCGGGCGCAGCCCGACGGTGACGTCCTCCGCCTGGTCGCAGCCCACCGCCGGGCCGGCTGGACCCGCCCGGTCCTGATGCTCACCGCGCTCGATTCGCACGCCGAACGGGCGGCCCTTATCGAGCAGGGCGCGGACGACTACCTGGTCAAGCCCTTCAATACCGCCGAACTGGCCACCCGGATGCGTATCCTCTGCCGCGCCCCCGTGGTTCCCGCCCAGGCATCCCGGCTACGCGTCGGTGACCTGCAACGGGGCCGACACGACGGCCGGTTCACCCGCGCCGGGGTACCGCTGTCCTTGACCGTCACGGAGGCTGCGGTCCTTCAGGCTCTGATGCTGGCCGGCGGCGCGCTGGTCACCCGTGACCAACTGGCCAAGTGCTGCGCCGGCGAACAGCACCAGCCGGAATCCCACGCGGTCGACAGGCTGATCGGCCGACTCCGCCGCAGGCTCGGTCCCCCGGACCCGATCCAGACCGTCCGCGGGATCGGCTACCGGCTGGTCGACCCTGCCTGAGACAGCGACCCGGGCGGTGAACCGATGGGTCCACTGCCCGGATCGCCGAGGCCGAGCGGGAAGGCTGGCTGAGCGAGATCGAGGGCCTACAGGTCAGGCTTGCCGGCGCCCAGGACAAGCTGGCTCAGCCCGACGCCGAAACTGCCCGTCGATCGACGGCCGTCAGTCTCGGCATGCCGACGTTCGGACAGATCGCCGCCACCACTGAAAACCCGACCCCGCTTCCTGACACAAAAGGCTGACCTTAGGCTGTGGCCATGCTGCTGATCTACGACGGGGTGACTACTGCTGACGCGCCCACGCCGCGCACCGGCGGAGTCCCGCTCGTCCCGAGTGAATTCGTCTGGCCGAGGTGCCGCGAGTGCGCTGGGGTCATGCAGTTCCTCGCCCATCTGCCCCTCGACATCGGCGTGGTCGAGGTGTTCTTCTGCCAGAACGATCCCGGGATGTGCGACGACTGGGACGCCACTGCCGGCGCCAACCGCGCCTACCTGTTCTCCGGTGAGCTCACCCCGGCCGCTGTCCCGGCCTCCGGCGAGACGCTTCTCGGCGCGGTCACCGCTCTGCGCCTCCATCCGGCTGACAAACCCACGCAGGAGCCGGTCCTCGGACGGCTGGGCGGTGAGCCTGACTGGATCCAGGACGACGAGACTCCGGACTGTCCCTTGTGCGCCACCCGCATGACGTTCACGGCCGAGCTGGAGGAGGGCTACGACTTCGCCACCTCCGCGAACTTCGGCGGCGGGGGCCGCGGTTACCTTTTCAACTGCCAGCCCTGCAGCGAGGCCGCGTTCCTCTGGCAGCGCTGAACGCCGTCCCAGGAGTCATGCCGCGTGCGTAGTTCAGAGAAGCGGGCATGCTCGTGCTGGCAGGGTGATCCGTAGGGGCGAGCGCAGTTGCCGAGCTGCCGCAGGGGGAGCTGCTGAGGTCGCTGGCTGTCCAGGAGGTGGTCACGTCTGCCGGCGGCGCGATCGGGAGGACGCGGCAGTGCCTCTGCCCGTGATGGCCGCTGTCAGGGCAGCACCTCTGGTCCGTTGACGGACCTCCTGGCACACTCCCTGACGTCGCCGATGCCGACACTGGTTTGGCGCGGGGGTGCGGGCGCGGCGGCTTGGCAAGGCGGGGACGGGGGCAGGCGTGGCGCTGATGGCACAGGACCGGGAGATCGTCGAGCGTTTTCTCAAGCCGCCGGACGACCGGATCCTGGACGATCCCACCATCCGGGGTATCCAGCTGGTCCGTTTCTGGTTCGGTGTCTCGATCTCGATGGTCGTAGAGATCCCTCAGGTGTGGGCCCGGGACATTCCGCTCGTCGACTGGCTGGCCAACTGGCTGCTGTCCGGGGCGGTCAGGGTTCTGGCGGTGCCGTTCCTGTTGCTGGCGACCGTGCCCCTTGCCGTCGCGGCTTTCATCGGCGTCGCGCGCGACGGGCACCGGCGGCGGATGGCCGCGCGCCTGCGCGGGCCGTCCGTCGCGTTGGGGATGTTCGTGGCACATTGGCTGCTGCTCGTGGCCACAGCCATCGGACCGTTCTGGCTCGGCCACTACAAGGGTGAGTTGGTGGGCGGACTGACCTTTCTGGCTGGGTTGCCGCTGCTGCTGCGGGCCATCGGATTTGTGAGCATGTCGGTGCCCTGCGTCGCCCGGTACATGTTCCGCACCATGGAGGTCCATCAGGCGCTGCCCGCAGTGCTGACGGTGGTCCTGGTGTGACTCCTCCCCCTCGTGAACGAGGGGGCTTCTCGCTATGCCGGTGCGGCTTCGCGACGGACCAGCCCGGCCCGTAGAACGTTCAGGGCGCCCACCGTGTCCGCGTGCGCGCTGTGGTCGCACGAGACGCAGTGGAACTTCTCCTGTGTGGGCCGGTTCTCCGCTGCGACGTGCCCGCATTCGGGGCAGGTCCGGGAGGTGTTGCGGGGGTCCACAGCGATCACGTCTCGTCCGGCACTTTCAGCCTTGGCGTGCAGGATCGTCAGGAACACCCCCCATCCGGCATCCGAGATCGAGTGGTTGAGTCCGGCCTTTGCGGCGGCCCTGTTGGGCAGGAAGCTGCCCGGCCGGTCGGGGTCGGGCCTCGGTGCGGGGGCCTTGACCATGTTGCGGATCTTAAGGTCTTCGTGCGCGATGAAGTCGTGTTCGCGGACCAGGCCCAACGCGGTCTTGTGTGCATGATCGAGGCGCTGACGGCGGACCTTTCGGTGCAGGTCCGCAACCTTATGGACGGCCTTCTTACGCCGGTTGCTGCGGCGCTTGCACCGAGCGACAGCCTGCTGTGCCGCTTCGAGCTTCGCGGCGGCCTTCCGCCCGTGCCGGGGGTTCTCGATGAACTCGCCGCCCGAGTCGGCAAGGAAGTTGGCTATGCCCATGTCGATGCCGACCACAGAGCCGGTCGCGGGAAGCGGCTTAGGCGCGGTCTGCTCGGCGGTCAGGATCACGTACCAGCGCTTGCCCTCACGCTTGAGGGACACGGTCTTGACCTTGCCGACCACCGGCCGGTGCTGGTTGACCTTGACGTGCCCGACACCTTGGAAGCGGACGCGGGTGACCGGGTCGTGCGGAGTGGAGTCCCAGCGGCAGCCGTCCCCGTCCTTGGGGAAGTCGACCGTGTCGAACCAGTTCACGCCACGGAAGCGCGGGTAGCCCGGCGTTTCCCCCGCCTTGACGCGGCGGAAGAACGCGGCGAATGCCTTGCCGAGACGGCGAAGCGTCGCCTGCTGGGAGGAGAAGGACCACCGGCCCTGACGCTCCGGGTCGTGCACCCGGATCTCCTTGAGCTGCGCGGACTGCATCCCGTACTTGATGCTCGTCTTCGACACGTGCCGGTACGCGTCACGGCGTTCCTGCAAGGCACCGTTGTAGAGGGAGCAGTGATCGCGCAGCATCTCGCCCAGTGCGATCGTCTGGCCCACGGTGGGCCGTATAAGGAACTTGTACGCACGAATCATCCGACCCACCCCCCTTCCACGTTGGCTCGCTTGATCATACTACGCTTGGCGTTTGTCACCACGCTGGAAGCCAAATCCCGATATCCGCACCGGACGGCACGTCACCTACACCCTCCACGCACACTTGGTGTTCGTCACCAAGTACCGGCGTGACATCTTCGATGACGCCATGCTCAAACGGTGCGAGGAGATCATGCGAGAGGTCTGCGCCAGCTTCGAGACAGAGCTACGCGAGTTCAACGGCGAGGCGGATCACGTGCACCTGTTGGTGCACTACCCGCCGAAAGTCGCCCTGTCTAAACTGATCAACTCCCTCAAGGGCGTAAGCTCCCGGTACCTGCGGGCCGAGTACACCGGCCGCATCAACCGGATCGGCATGGGGTCAGTGTTCTGGTCCCGCTCCTACTTCGCAGGATCATGCGGCGGTGCACCGCTGACCGTAATCCGCCAGTACATCGAAGGCCAGAAGCGGCCTATCTGACCGCAACGACAGAGGCGGAGCGAACTCCGGCGCTTCGCGCCTCCGGGCTTAGGACGCGTTTCCCTCCCCGGCTGAAGCCGGGGATACCCACGCAAGAACAGGGATGGGAGCTGACGCTGGGGGGACTGCTGTTTAGGTTCCACGTCGTGGATAACGGTTACGACGCGCCCCTGTGGCTGGCGCTGGGCGGCGCGCTCGTCACCACCGCCATCGCGGCCTGGGAGATCGGCCGTCTGCGGGCCCGGCACGGCATACACCTGCGCAGCTTGCCCCGGCCCTGACCTGACGGTGCAGCACTGGCACCGTCAGGTCAGGGCACGGTCCTGGGCGGAAGGTGGGGCCACCTTCTATGCCTGCCGCAAGCGGGCCCAGGAGTGGGCCCGCAGAGCTGGACGCGGCCACCCGGGGGCCGGACCGCTACGGTCGGTCGCCGCCGTGGCCGCAGGCCCCGTGTCGTCCGCCGTGCACCGCCGCGTATGCCGCCGGGAGGGGCGAAGCGGCGGTCCCGTCGAGTCGTGCGACCGCGGCCCGGACCGCCGATGAGTGCACGTCGTGGACGACCCGGCCGCCCATCAGGGTCAGCTCGATACGGGTGTCGCTGATGTCGGCCACCGGGCATTCCGTCACATCACGGTCGAGAACGATCAGATCCGCCGCCAGCCCCGGGCGGACGGTTCCCGTAAGCCGTTCCACGGGGGCAGCTCGGATGTCGTCACCGCTCGGCGGCGAGGCGAGTGAGGGTCTGGGCAGCGGGTTCGACGCGGGCCTGGCGGTAGCCAGTGCCCGCCCACAGGTGGATCAGGTCGGTGTCGTGCGCTGCGGTGGCCGCCTTGCGCAACGGGCTGGTCAGGTGGTGGAGAGCGGGGTAGCCGAGCGGGGCGAGGGGTTCGTAGCGGTCGGTGAAGCGGTTGCGCAGGGCGCGGGCGGTGCGGCCGGTGAAGGCACGGGTCAGCGTGGTGCCCGCGAACGCCGGATCGGTGAGGGCAGTCTTGTGGGGTGCGGAGGCGCCGCTCTCGTGGGTGCGCAGGAGGACGGTGCCGACCATGGCGGCGTGGGCGCCGGCGCGCAGGGCGGCGGCGGTGTCGGCGGGGGTGGCGATGCCGCCCGCGGTGATCACGGGCAGCGGGACGGTGTGCCGTACGTCGCTGACCAGGTCGGGGAGCGGGATCGGGGTGACAGGACGGTCCGGTGTGAGAGTGGCGGAGTGGCCACCGGCCGCCGAGGCCTGGACGATCAGCAGGTCCGCGCCGATCTCCGCGGCGGCGAGGGCCTCGGCGGGGGTGGTGACGCTCTGGGCGACGAGGCTGCCGACGTCCTGCAGTGCCCGGACGGTGTCGGTCCCGGGCAGGCCGAAGGTGAAGGAGACCAGAGGGACGGGGGTCTCCAGGAGTAGCTCGAGCTTGTCCGTCCAGGCGTCGTCGTCCCCGTTGACGGGTTCGGCGGGGAGGGTGAGGCCATAGCGGTCGGCCTCCGGCTGGAGGGCGCAGGCGTAGGTGCGGTAAGCGTCCGCGGTGACGGGGACGGGGTTGGGCGCGAAGAGGTTGACGCCGAATACCACGCCGCTCGCGCGGACTTGGGCGATCTGGGCGGCGAGCTCGGCGGCTGTCCTGTAGCCGCCGGCGAGGAGGCCGAGCCCTCCGGCGCGGGCTGCTGCGACGACGAGGGCGGGGGTGCTGGGGCCGCCGGCCATCGGGGCGGCCCAGACGGGCAGATCGGCGTTGAGGGATGTCAGGTCGCGGGGCACGGCGAAAACTCCTCTGGCAAGGCGGGGGGGATCAGGCGGTCCGGGCTCGCTGGGCGAGGTGGTGCGGGAAGCGGAGGCAGCAGGCGGCCGCGGCGCAGGCGGCGGCGAGGACCAGGGCGGCGCCGAGGAGAAGGGCTTGGTGGTAGCCGTGGCGCAGCAGCGGTGCGGCCAGGACCGGGCCGAGGATCTGGCCGAGGCTGTAGCCGGCGGTGAGGAGAGCGACGGCGCGCGGGATCTGTAGATGGGTGCCGATGGCCAGGGCCATGGTGCTCACGCCCATGAAGGTGGCGCCGAACAGGACGGCGGCGCCGAGAGCGGAGGCGCTGCCGGTGAGCAGCGCGGGCAGCGCGATGCCGACGGCCTGGAGGGACAGCGAGATCATCAGCAGGGCCGGGCGGGAGAAGCGTCGGGCGAGGCGCATCCACAGCGCGCACGACGGCAGGGCCGCCAGGCCGACGACGATCCAGGCGCCGCTGCCGATCCGGCCGGGTGCGCCCTGCTGGATCGCGGCGACCAGGAACGTCCCGGCGATGATGTAGCCGGTGCCTTCCAGGGTGTAGCTGGTGAGCAGGGCGAGGAACCAGCGGTGGGTACGCGGCCGTTCGGCGGCCAGAGCCGCGGCGGCGGGGAGTGCGATGTCTGTCCGTCGTGGGACCAGACCCCAGGCGGCGGCGGTCATGAGCAGGGTGAGCGCCGCGCAGGACAGCCAGGCCGCCTGCCAGGAGCCGGCCTGCTGCACCGCGACCACCGTGAGGCCGGACAGGGCGATCCCCGCGCCGACCCCGCCGAACGCCCAGCCGGTCATGTGCTCGGCGTGCGCGGCAAGCTGGGACAGCATGGAGCTCGTCGCGGTCATGAAGACAAGCGCGCTGGCCGCGCCGGCCACGAGCCGCAGCGCCCACCAGGCGCTGCCGTCGTGGGTGAGGGGCATCAGGGCGAGTGTCGCCGCGAGGACCAGCAGTCCGGTACGGAGTGCGGCGGCCGAGCGGAGCAGAGGGGGGACGGCGATGCCGAGCAGGGCGCCGGCGAGGTAGCCGATGTAGTTGGCCGTGGCGAGGGAGGCGCCCATGCTCTCCGGCATCCCGGCCCGGGCATGCATCAGCGGCATGATCGGTGTGTACGCGAACCGGCCTACGCCCATTGCGGCGGCCAGGGCCGTAGCGCCCCGCAGTACCGTGGGCCAGGGCGACGTGGCCTGTGAGCGGGAGCGGGTGGGCGGCGCGAGCACGTCGGTCATGATCACTTTCCCTCGTACGATGGCTTCCCTTTCCACGCTAGGCAGCCCGCGCGGCGCGGGGAAATGCCCGTTACGCTGCATCCATGCTCCCCACGCATAGCGGGAGGCAGTGGTGACCACCCCGGCCAACATCGAGCTGCGGCACCTGCGCGCCTTCGCTGCCGTCGCCCGCCACCGCTCCTTCACGCGCGCCGCCGGGGAGCTGCTGATCACCCAGCCCGCCCTCAGCCGCACCATCGCCCAGCTGGAGACCGCCCTCGGCGTGCGCCTGATCGACCGCTCCTCGCGCCACGTCGAACTCACCGGCACCGGCGCCGAGTTCCTCGTACACGCAGAGCGCACCCTCGCCGCGTTCAACGCGGCCCTCGCCGCCGCGCGCCACGAGTCCACTTTGCGTCTCGGCTTCAGCTGGCTGCTTCCCGACCCCTGGGCCCAGCGCGCCATCTCCCGCTTCGAGGCCGACACCGGCGCCCGCGTCGACCTGATCCGCTGCGACGACCCGCTCGACGCCCTCGACCGCCAGGCCGTCGACATCGCCCTGCTGCGCGGCACCCGCCCGGTGGAGCCGCCCGTGCACACGGTGCACCTGTACGACGAGCAGCGCGTCGCCGTCTGCAGCCGCGACGCCGAACCGGCCGGCGTCGACCACCTGGACTGGCGCGATGCCGCCGACTGGACCCTGGTGGTCAACGCCGCCAGTGGCACCACAGGCCCCTGGTCCTGGCCGGACGGGGACGGCCCGCGCGGGATCGTGGAGACGGCGAACTTCGACGAGTGGCTCGAATCGGTCGCCGCGGGCCGGGGCATCGGCATCGTCCCCGAGGTTGCCGAACGCCGCATCCACCACCCGGCGTTGCGCTTCCTCCCACTGACCGGGGCGCCGCCGGTCCCCGTACGCCTGGCCTACCTTCCGACCAGGGGCACTCAGTCGGCCCTGCTGCGCCGCTTCCTCGATGCGGCCTGCGCGGATGCGCCAGAGGCATAGCAGATGCCGTAACGGCATGGTGTGGGCCTGGTCAGCGCGAGCGCTTCCAGCGCCACGCACCCAGGGCCGCGGCGAGGACGAGTATCGCGAGGACGATCGCCGCTGCCACGTAGTGGCCGGGAGTGGCCCAGGAGGGACCCGGCCAGACTGCCACGGCTACCTTGGCGGTGTCATTGGCGGCTGTGGCGTCATGGCTGGGACGCCCGGCCTCGCCGTCGGAGACGGTGACTCGCCCACTGTGGTGGGCGACGTCCTTGTCAATGCGGAGGGTGAAGGGGAAGGTCGTCGTGGCTCCCACCGCTCCGACCCGCGCCGTACACACGTACCGACGTGCCCTCGGCTGTTTCGCGGACGGAGCGGTCAGGGGCGTGCCGTCCGGGGCGAGAGCGCGGCAGTCCTGGTCAACCAGTTCCTCCTCGCGTTCGAAAGCGTAGGGAGAGGACACGACGGTGGTGCCCAACGGCACCGTGAACTCGATCCGCACCGAGGCGGGCAACGCACCGGGACCGTCGTTGCGCGCGCCGATGCGCACCGTGGCAAGGCTGCCGATCGGTCCTTTGGCGGTGCCCGCGACGGCGACCAAGTCGGTCTCGTTGTGCACCGACACCTTCAGTTCTGACGAGCTTCTGTCCGCCGTACCCGCACCCCGAGCGTCGGCGGGTACCAGGCGGAGCGCGGATCCGTCGCCAGGTCTGTACTGAGACGCCAGCTGGTCCGGGGGTACGTAGTCGGTCCCGAGGGCGGCGGCCTGGAACGAGACGCTCGGGTACGTGGCGTCACGGCCGGCCCTGAGGACTTCTGGCGCGCCGAGCCGGTAGGACGCGCCAGGGGGGATGACGACATCGGCAGCCGGCAGGCGGCACCACGTCGATGTGCTGCCCCGGTAACGGCAGTTGCTGTGCTTGTCGGTCGGCGCGAGGCCGTCTCGCGTGTCCATGAAGAGCGCGACTCCGTGGGCGGGCACGTCGCCGGTGTTGCGTATGGTCAGTGAGACGGCGAGGCTGCCGCCTGGGTCAACATCGAGTCGATTGGGGTGTGCATCGACCACCAACGCCGGCTTGCCGATCACGATGAGGGAGCTTCCCGTGACGGTGGGCAGGCCGGGCGAGGTCACCCGATAGCGCAGCACCGCCGAGTCACCCGCCGTGGTGCCCTCCGCGGGACTCAGGTGGAAGTACTGGTGGTTCCCTCCCCGGGCGGGGGCCCCGTCCTGCGCCTTGCAATGGAAGACTGGCAGATGGACGGGACAGAGGTCCATCGCCGGTTTGATGATCGCGATCCCCTTCAAGTCGCCGGCGTCGAAGGTGACCGTGACGCCGGCCGCCTGCTTCTCCTCGACGTGCAACTCGGTGGTGCTGTGAGGGTCGCGCGAGACGTAGAAGACCGATGGCGCGACAAGCTCGGGCCCGGAAGGCGGCGCGCAGCCGACGAGGCCCGCCAGCACCGCGGCCAGGAGAAGAATCGGCCCGACGGCCGCACGGAATAGCTCGATTGGGGCGGCAGCTCTCTTTCGTCCCACCGTGAGACGGCACTTGACTCCCTCAAACGTGTCCATCGGGATCACCCTGCCAGGAGGACATCACGTCCGTGCATCGGTACTGTCACACGGCTCTGCCGTGCGGAGAGCGGCGTGGCGCCCGCCGACGGCCGCACGGCCGGCTACTCCCATCTCAGCTCTGCGGCCAAGCCCTCACGCTCCTCCGGCACCTTCCGACGACGCGTCTTGTACGGTGTGCCCCCGGGCGGTCACCCTGGACCGCTGTCACCAGGGGTGGCCGACCGCCAGCAGCACGGATACGGTAACCGCGTGGATAAGGACGAACGGCTGCTTCACGCCTCGTCGTTCGGCGCAGCGGCGAGTCCATCCGGCACGTGGCTCAACGTCGACGGTCCATGCCGCGTCCGCGGGCGGGGTGCCTTTGACGATGATGTGGCGGACGATCCGGAACGCCTCGCTGAGGAGCACTGTGTCTTCGTCGGGATACTCGTCGTTCTGCCCGTTTTCCAGGATGAAGCCGTCGCTCCAGTCTTCGGCCCCTGGGTCTGACGCGTGTGCACCCGGGTCACCTTCGCCGTCGAGCAACATGACCATCGCTCGCTCGGTGTTTGTTACAACGGCAAGGTGTCGCTCTGTTGAGCTGTGCGGCCACGACGCCTTCATGGTGAGGGGTGCTGCGGATGACGAGACCGCGGATGTGACGGCGGGCCATGCAGAGGCGGCAGGCCGGGCGGCGCCGCGGCTCGATGACCTCCTCGGTGGCGGACAGCGGCAGCCGCGGACGGAGGTCACAGATGATGCCGAGCGGAGGCATCGCGTGGATCAGGGAGGACGGGCCCCTACTGGTCAGGGCGGCGAGCCGCGACAGTGCCGCGGGGGTCCAGTAGCCGACTCGGTTGTCGTCACGGCGGTGCTGTCGCGACGGGCCGATCAGGGACTGAGCCGTCGCTGCGGAGCTTGGAGGAGGCAGAGCCGTCGTGCTCGCATCCCACCTGCCCGTTGAACGTCGACTCGGTGTGAGTGCAGGCCCCCCACTCTCGCCCCCACTGCCCCGGAGGTCCTCATCTCGCGGGGAGTCCAGGACGGTGAGGCGTACGACGATGGAGACCGGGCTGCTGTGGGCAGACTGTGACGCTCCAATGTCTCAGTCGGCATGCCACAAGAAGCGGTGGGTGTGAATCGCGAAGTAGGGGAAGTTCTCCACGGACGCGACACCCTCGACGACCCGTACGACGTCATTGATGAAGTCGAGAAGATCACGAGGATGACTGCACACGACCTCGGCGAACAGGTCGAAGCCGCCGGCGGTCAGGACCGTGTACACGACTTCGTCGTGCCGGGACAGCTCATCGGCCACCGCCCGGGGATCGCCGTCGATGTGCAGGCCCAGGAGCGCCATGGTCTGCTGGCCCATGGTCATCGGGTCGGTCACTCCGACGACCTGGAGCGCCTTGCTGTCGATCAAACGCTGCAGCCGGAGCCTCGCGGCCGAGGGCGACAACCCCACCTTCGGTCCCAGCTCGGCGTAGGGGATGCGACCGTCGACCTGCAGTTCCCGCAGAATGGCCTGGTCGATGTCGTCCATGAAGCACCTCTCTCTTCTGCATGAACGGCAAGCCGCACAGCTGTTCCAAGGACAATGCCGCATCTTCACACTTGAATCAAATGTGCCGAAAGTGGAATCGAGCGTCACGGACGGCTCCGTGCTCACTGCGCCGCCAATCGACGTGCCACTGTTCCTGAACGCGGCCACCGCCGCCACGATCTCCCTTGAGATCAAGGTCTTGCCTGACCGTACCCGCTGCGCCCGCCGGCGCCCATGGACCACTGTCCCGTTCGGCTCCGCCGGTGAGCCCTGCGTCGGACCCTGGCACCTGTGATGATCAGGTCAATATGCAAGATCAAACAACCCTTCTTCTTCGATGGTGTGCCACTCGGCCGGGAGGCCGAGGAAGCGGCAGAACAACAGGTGGAGGAGTCCGGTCACGGGTAGGACGACCGACATCGCACCGGGCACCGATATCTACCTGCACGGCTGGAGGCTCCGCGCCGACCAGCTCTCGGGCGGCGAACGCCAACGTGTCGCCCTGGCCCGCGCGCTCCTCACCCGGCCCGAACTCCTCCTCGTGGACGAACCGACAGCCGCCGTCGACCGAGCCCGAGCAGAAGGCCTCATCGGCCTGATCGCACGCACCGCACACCGGCACGGCTGCGTCACCATCGTCGCCACCCATGACCCGGTGGTCGTCGACTCGGCCGACACCACCATGGACATGCTCGACCATGCGACCGCAAGCCCTGCCTGAACCACGGAGACGCCGGGCAGAAGGCCGGGAGCGATCCCGGTCTTGTGTCAGGTGCCGAAGCCGAGGCCCAGGCGGTCGAGGGACCGCAGCCACAGGTCCCGGCGGCCCTTGTTGCGGTCGGCGCGGGCGAGGGAGCGCTGGGTGATGCCGATGCCGAGGGACTGGACGGGCTCGGGCGGGAAGGGCAGCGGTTTGTGTCGTACGAGGTCGAGGGCGGTGCGCTCGGTGTGCTCGCCGGCCAGCAGGTCGAGCATCACCTCGGCGCCGAAGCGCGTGGCGCCGACGCCGAGCCCGGTGAAGCCGGCGGTGTAGGCGACCTTTCCGTGGTGGCTGGTGTCGAAGAAAGCACAGAACCGGGTGCTGGCGTCGATGGCGCCGCCCCAGGCGTGGCTGAAGCGGATGCCCTCCAACTGGGGGAAGGTCCTGAAGAACTGGCGCGCGAGGGTGGCGAACGTCTTGGGGCGCCGGTCGTGCTCGGAGCGGACGCGGGCACCGTAGCGGTACACGACGTCGTAACCGCCCCACAGGATCCGGTTGTCGGCCGAGATCCGGACGTAGTGGAAGTAGTTGGCGGTGCCGGCCCAGCCCTGCCGGTTGCGCCAGCCGACCAAGGCGAGCTGTTGCGCGCTGAGCGGTTCGGTCATGAGCGCGTAGTCGTACACGGGCACGGTGTAGAGGCGGTGTCGGCGGACGAGGGAGGGGTACGCGTTGGTGGCGAGCGCGACGCGGCGGGCGGTGATCCGGCCGTAGGGGTTACGGGCGGAGACGATGGCACCGTGTTCGTCCAGGGCGAGGGCCGGGGTGTGTTCGTGGATACGGACGCCGAGTTCGAGGCAGGCGCGCTTGAGGCCCCAGGCGAGTCGCGCCGGGTTGACCATGGCGATGTCATTCTTGTTCCAGACGGCGCCGAGGAAGGTCGGGGAGTCGATCTCGTCGCGGACGGCGTCGGTGTCCAGGACGTCGATGGTGGCGCCGTAGCGGGCGGCCGTCTCGGCCTCCTCGGCGAGCCAGTCGACCTGGTGCGGCTCGGTGGCGACGACGAGGGAGCCGGTGCGTTCCCAGTCGCAGTCGATCGAGTGGCGCGCGAGGGTGTCTTCCATGGCCTGGAGGTTCTCGCGACCGAGGCGCTCGAGGACGCCGATCTCGTCGGGCCAGCGCGCCAGGCCGTTGGCGAGTCCGTGAGTGAGGCTCGACTCGCAGAAGCCGCCGTTGCGGCCCGAGGCGGCGCCGCCGGCCTCGGTGGCCTCGACGAGGACGACGTCGGCGGAGAGGTCTCGTTCCTTGGCGACGAGGGCGGTCCACAGGCCGGTGTAGCCGCCGCCGACGACGACCAGCAGGTCGCAGCTGGTGCCGCCGACGAGGGCGGGGGTTGCCTGGGGCCGGCGTGGGTCGTCGAGCCAGAACGGAGTGGGATCGGCGTCCTGGAGCGAGAGCAGGGGATCCATGGGGTTCCTTCGGGTGGTGGAGAAGTCAGGCGTGCGGGTCCTTCGGAGGTGCCGCTGAGGAGAACCGGCCTCCGCGAATACCGTCAATGAAGTTGACGTAAGGGCCTGCGTGCAGACGCCATCCCGCTTCGTATGCGGTCCGTTCAAGCAGGAGGGCGGCGTCTGCGCGCGCCTACGACGTCAGTGGGAGTGGCCGAGTTGGGCGAGGGCCTGGTCCAGCGTGTCGACGAAGAAGTCGGCCGCGGTGGTGTCGATGCACAACGGTGGCTTGATCTTCAGGATGTTGAGGTGGTCCCCGGTGGGCTGGACGATCACGCCGAGGTCGAGCATGCGGTCGCAGAGTTCGGCGGTCTCTTCTGCGGCGGGTTCCAGGCTGACGCGGTCCCGGACGAGTTCGAGGCCGAGGTAGAGGCCCGAGCCGTGGACGGCGCCGATGATGCCGTAGCGGTCGGCCAGTGCCTTCATCCGGCGCTTCAGGTGGCCGCCGACGCGCACCGCATTGCCTTGGAGGTCCTCGTCACGCAGGGCGTCCAGGACGGTGAGGCCCACGACGCTGGAGACCGGGCTGCCTCCGGTGGAGGAGAAGAAGTAGCCCTGGTCGCGGTACCGGTCCGCGACCGACTTGGACGTGATGACGGCGCCGAGGGGGTGTCCGTTGCCCATGGCCTTGGCGACACAGACGATGTCGGGGACGACCTGCTGCTGCTCGAAGCCCCAGAACCAGTGTCCCAGGCGGCCGTACCCGACCTGGACCTCATCGGCGACGGCCAGGCCGCCGTGACGCCGTACCGCCGCGTATACGTCGGCGAGATAGCCGTCGGGAAGGGCGACTCCTCCGGCGTTGCCGTAGAAGGTCTCGCCGATGAACGCTCCTGCCGGGTGGCCGGCAGCGGCCAGCTCGTCGATCACGGCGACTGCCTCGGGCCCGTAGCGCACGGCATCCGCCCCGCGGTGCCGGCCGCGATAGGAATTGGGCGAGTCCACGGTGTGGACCCAGTTCGGGCGGGTGGCGAGGGCGTTCGGGTTGTCCTGGAGTGAGGTGGAGACCGCGTCGGAGGCGTACGTCCAGCCGTGGTATGCCTCGCGCAGTGCGACGACGTCGTGCCGGCCGGAGGCGCCGATGGCCAGCCGGAGGCCCAGATCCACCGCCTCGGAACCGGAGTTGACGAGGAACACCGTGTCCAGAGGGTCGGGTAGGAGAGCGGCGAGGCGTTCGGTGAACTCCACCACCGAGGCGTAGTGGAATCGCGAGTTGGTGTTGAGCCGTCGCAGCTGCCGGGAGACCGCCTGTTCGACGCGGGGGTGGGCGTGGCCCAACGGGGTGACGTTGTTGACGATGTCGAGGTACGCGCGGCCGTCGGTGGACAGGAGATGGTGGCGCCAACCACGCTCGATACGGGGAGGGTTGGCGTAGTAGTGCTCCTGGACGGTCGCGAACACGGCGTCGCGCCGGTCGAGCAGGTCCCTGTGCTGCGTACGGCCGGTGGCCGGGAGACCGAGGAGCGGGGCAGGGTCGGCGCTGAGCGCGAGCCAGCCGGCGGCGTACTCGGGGCGGACCAGTGGAGGGACGGCAGGGCCGTCGGCGTCGCGCAGCGCCATGTGGAACGAGGTTCCGGAGGAGAGGTGGGCGACGTCCTCGCCCGCCTGGACCGTTGCACCGGTGGAGACCATCGGGTGGACCGCGCGGGGGAAGGACAACGTCAGCACCTGCGGGCCGCACGTGATCTCCACACGGCCCGGCACCGAGGCGAGGACCTTCCCCGCGGCGGGGGCCTGTACCACGGCATCCCGGCCGAGCCACAGGTCGATGCCGGTGGGCACGGTGGCTGCGGAGACGGCTGACAGCGCCGGTGCCTGAGTGAGCCGCGCATGGGCGTACCGGGTGGCGACCGCGACCGCGCCGTCCGCGAGTGCGGTGGCTGCCAGGCGGTCCTCGATGCCGGCTTCGAGCCAGGCTCCGTGGTCCATGGAGTCGGCGCCGGTGGACAGGTCGAGGATGGTGATGTCGGCGGCCGCGAGGTCCCGCAGGAGGGAGTGCACCGGTGCCTCGGCCCGAGCGGCCCGAGCGGCCCGAGCGGCCCGAGCGGCCCGAGCGGCCCGAGCGGCCCGAGCGGCCCGAGCGGTCGCATCGGTCGCATCGGTCGCGTCCTTGACGAGGTGGATCATCACCGGAAGGGGCAGGCGGGTGGCCTGCTCGAATATGCGCCATTCGCGGTCGAGCGCGGCCTTGGCATAGGCGTTGTCCTCGTCGACGGCGGCCTGGTGCCGTCCGCTGGCGACCAGGACGGCGGCGCGCAGGACGACGAGCGGCCACAGAGCCTCCGCCTCCTCCTGGGAGAGTGGCCGAACGGTGTGAAAGGCGCGTACGGCGGGCAGCACGTGGTGGGGCTCGATCCCGTCGTGGTGGAGCATCGAGGAGAGCGACACGGCGAGTTCGCCGACCGCCCAGCTCGTGGTCAGGTCACCGAGGTCGATGATGCCGTCGGGCATGGGCAGACGGCCGTCGGGACAGCGGATCAGATTGTCGTCGGTGAGGTCGAGGTGCACGGGCTGCGACGGCAGCACGTCGGCAAGCCTCTGGACGTGTGCCCAGGCGTCGGCGGTCGCAGCGTGGATGGCGGTGCGCCTGTCGGGCTCGTCGATGTGCCCGGCGAGCTTGGCGACGACGCGTTCGGCGTGCTGCAGGTCCCACTGGAGCACGCGCTCGAGGCCCGGGTGCCGGAAGTCCCGCAGGGCGGTGCTGACCTTTCCGGCGATCGTGCCCATGGCTGCCACCGTGGTCGGGGAGAGGTGTCGTGGTCCCGAGAGCGTGCCGCCGGGCAGGTAACGCAGCAGGCGCGCGATGGCCGGCCCGCTCTCGGTGTCCACCGTCGTGCGACGCGGGGAGCCATCAGGGTGGCGCAGGACGGTGGCGATGCGCAGCTCCGGGTGGGCCGAGGCGATCAGGCCGGCGGCGGTGTCCTGGGCGTCGATCTCCAGGGCGCTGAAGGCGGGGTTGGTGATCTTCAGAATCGCCAAGGCCGTCCCGTCCTCGGCGCGCAGCAGGAAGTTGGCGTCCTGCTGGCTGCCCAGCGCTTGGGCTCGAGCGGTGAGGCCAAGGTGCTCGGCGGCAATGCGCTCTGCCTCGGCCGGTGTCACCCGCGGTACGGGAAGGGCGTCCTCGGTGAAGAAGTCGATGGTGCGGTACTCGTCGTGCAGCATGCAGGGTTCCTCGGCTGGTGTGGGCAGGCTGTGGGCGGACGCTCGGTTGCCTCTGGTCGACTTCCCCGAAGAAGCGCCCCAGTTCGGCGTACGGGATGCGGTTGTCGACCTGCAACGCCCGCGGGATGACGCGGTTGATGCCGTCCATGAACCACCCCGCTCTTCCACGTGAACGGCAAGTCGTGCTGCTGTTTCAAGCACAATGGCGGATCTGTTCGCTCGAATCAACTGTTCTGACGATTGAATCAAGCAAATCGTGAGTCATGGACTCTTGTCTGCACGCCGAAGCCCTGTTGAGTTCCCGGCCATGTACGACGGACTGGGCCGACGCCGGCCGGGCATCGGTTCCGGTCTACGTCGCAGGAGACGAGCCCTCCACCCGAGCGCACCGTGGGTTGCCCGTTCCAGCAGGACGGAGCCCTGAACCAGTCCAGTCACAGGCTTCCGCCATACCCACGGCATGTCGTTCGGCGAGGGCGCCACGAAGATCAAGTTCACCCCCGGGTCCGTTGGACCACCTGGTGGTGCTGCTCGGTGACGCGTCACCCCGCGGGGCTCGACCCGCGGGCATCCCTGCACCCACGGCACTTCAGAAGCACTGCTCCTGGTCTTGCCGGACGAGGTGGAGATACGGCCCGCGAACAGCAACACAGGCAGTCCGCTCTGGACCCGATCCGCTGTCCACACCAGCGGTCCGCACCGGAGCATCACACGCATCCCGGCTGGAGCACTCATGACCCCTATCGCAACGCCATCGCCCCCGGTCGCCGGACCCGCGACATCGCCGCCGGGACCGGCGACCGGGCCAGACATGGGCCCGCCCGGCGGCCGGGTGTACTGGTTGGGCGGGTCTTGCGAGTGGCGATCCGGATCAGCTTGGTGCAGGCCCACTCGGAAGCCCTGGGCAGGAGCCGGGGCACCATTGCGCAACCAGTGGTTGCACATTCCTGGGGAGGTCGGCTAGGTTGATGTGCAACCAAACGTTGCAGAAGGTGGCAGGCATGGAATTCGGAACGATCGAGCGGGAGATTCACATCGACGCCTCACCCGAGGTCGTCTTCGACGTGGTGAGCAGTCCCGAGCACCTACGCGAGTGGTGGCCGGACGAGGCGGAGTTCCCGGCCGTGCCCGGGGGAGCAGGGCGGATCGGCTTCGGGGACTTCTCGCAGGGCGGCTCCTGGGTGCAGTTCACGGTCGTCGACGCCGTGCCGCCGCGGCGCTTCTCCTTCCGATGGACCCATGACGAGGGGGAGTCGGCAGCCCCGGGCAACTCGAACCTGGTCGTCTTCGAACTCAGGCCCGCCGGGACCGGGACGCTCCTACGGATGACCGAGAGCGGCTTCCGTGAGCGCGGCTGGGACGAGGCGAAGGCCGCTGCCAAGTACGCCGAGCACGTCACCGGCTGGGACTTCTACCTGCCGCGGCTCCCGGCGTACGCCGCGAAGGTCGGAGTGGGTGCATAAGTGTGATGGTGGACGACGACCTCTGGTCGGCGGTCGGTGACCCGACCCGGCGCCGGATGCTCGACCTGCTGCTGAGCGAAGGCAGCGGGACGGCGACCAGTCTGAGCGAGCGCCTGCCGGTGACCCGTCAGGCGGTGGCCAAGCACCTCGTCGTCCTCGACCGGGTCGGCCTGGTGCACGCCACCACCGCCGGCCGCGAGAAGCAGTTCCGCGTCGATCAGGCCCAGCTCGCCCGCGCCGTCGCCCAACTCGCCGACGTCGGAAGTGCCTGGAGCTCCCGTCTCCAGCGCATCAAGCGCATCGCCGAGACGATCCAGCGCGGCCAGGACACGAACAACGAGACCGAGAAGAAGCAGTAGAGAGGAACACGGAGATGGCAGACATCCTTCACCGCATCGGCGTCGAGCAGTCCTCGCCGGAGCAGGTGTACGACGCGCTCACCACCCTCGACGGCTTGTCCGGCTGGTGGACAGAGAAGGCGTCGGGGGAGACCGACCTCGGCGGCGTGATCGAGTTCCGGTTCGGGCCGGGCGGGTTCGACATGAAGGTCTCCGAGCTCGATCCGGGCCGGCTCGTCCGCTGGGACGTCGTGGACGGACCGCAGGAGTGGATCGGCACCAGCGTGCAGTGGAACCTCCGTCAGGACGGCGACTACACGATCGTGCTGTTCAAGCACGAGGGCTGGCGCGAGCCGGTCGAGTTCATGCACCACTGCAGCACCAAGTGGGGCACCTTCCTGATGAGCCTCAAGCAGCTCCTTGAGACCGGAGAAGGTGCCCCCGAGCCGCGCGACGTGAAGATCAGCGACTGGCACTGACCCGGAGACGCTCGCCGAGCCGGCCGTTCGCCGATGGTCGTGAATCGCCGCCGGTACGCCGAGTACGGCGCCCCCTCCACCTCCTCGTCGACCGGATCCAGGGCAGCGTCACCCTGCTCTCCGAACCCGGCCGGCTCGGTTGCACCACGTCGACGGCCCGCAGCCCGTCGACGTGGTGCCGCGCCTGCCGGAGCCGTTCGGCGTGGACTTGGACACCAGCGGCTTGTCGCCTGCCTGACCGACACGTCTCGCGATCCGAGGCCGGCAACCAGGCACGACTGCGTCCCGCGCCTACGCTTGCCGCCATGGATGTGCCGGTCCGTCGGGTTCGGTATGCCTCTGCCTGAATCCCGGTCGGACCGTTACCGGTGGGTCAACAAGGTACTGGTCGATTGTCGTCGTCCGTGTCGCCCGTTGTATCCGCAGTGTTGTTCGGGGCCAGGGAGCGAATGTGGGGTATCGGTGAGGGCAGTAGCCAGAGCAGTGACAGGGCTCCGCCGACAGCGGCGATGAGGAGGGTCGCCCTCAGGCCGATGAAGGTAGCGAGTAGCCCGCCGACGATGGCTCCGACGGGGCGGATGCCGTAGTTGATCGTGCTGTACGCGCCGGCCACGCGGCTGCGCATGCCATCGGGGATCACAGCGGCCTGGAGGGAGTTGAGGTTGACGTCGAACAGCATGACGCCGAAGCCGGACAGGAACTCGGCCGCGGCCAAGGCTCCGGCACGGAGCCAGAGCGGGCCGTCTGCGGCGGCGGCGATGGCGATCGGCGCCGGAAACAGCACCGCGCCCACGACGATGCTGCGCCCCACGCCGAACCGTCGCGAGACCTTCGGGGCGAACACCGCGCCAAGGAGGGAACCGGTCGCGCCGATCCCGAATGCGATGCCGATCACTCCCGCCGACAGTCCGAGGCTCCGGTTGGCGAACAGCACGATCAGCCCACTGCCCGCGACAAAGGTGAAGAAGTTGACGGTCGCCGCGCAGCTGAGAGCGGCCCGCAGCACTGGGTGACGGACGACGAACGACAGTCCCTCTCGGGCACGTTGCAACAGCGAGGGTGCCGCTGCGCTGCCGGAGGCAGCCGGGAACTCGTGGACCGAGACCCGGCCGACCAGGAACGCTGACGCCAGGAAGGTCAGGGCATCCACGGCGATGGTGACGGGTGCGGTCAGCGCCTGGACCAGGGCGCCGCCGATGGCCGGACCGGCGACATACGATGCGGACCGGCTGGCACTGAGTTTGCTGTTGGCGTCGACGTAGGACGCGCGCGGCACGAGGCGTACGAAGAACGGCGGATAGGCGGTGTTGAACAGCACCCCGGCGGCGCCCATCAGCAACGCCACGGCGTACAACTGTCCCAGCGTCACCACCCCTAACAGGTAGGCCGCCGGGACGCTGAGCAGTACTGCGGCGCGCACCAGGTCGGCGAGGATCATCAGGCGGCGTTTGTGGGCTCGGTGATCGACCCAGGCCCCCAGGAAGATTGCGAGCAGGTTCGGGGTCCAGATGAGTGCGGTCAGCCAAGCCACCTGGTTGGCCGAAGCGTTCAGGGCGCTGATGGCGATCAGGGGCAGGGCCAGTTCGGTGATCCGGTCGCCGAACTGTGAGACCGACTGGCCGGCCCAGAAGCGGCGGAACCGTCGATCCCGCCACAGTGATATCGCAGTGGTCCGGTCGGGGTTGTTCACGGCGTCTGCCCGGTCTGCTTCTCGGCACCTTCCGGCAGGACGTAGCGCATCAGCCGGACGCCACGGCCGTCGGCAGGCCGCTCGGCCGGGTCACGAGTGACGTACGGCGCGAGAATGCGCTCGATCCCGTCCTCGATGGCGGCGAGTTCTTCGGCGGAGACCACGACGCGGGTGTGGGCCAGCCCGGCCAGTCTGCGCCACGCCGGTTCGAGTTCGGGTTCGACCTCGGCAGCCCACCGGCTCGGAAGGTCTGCACAGTGCAGGAACATCTGCCGCGACAGCACCCGTGCGGCTGACTGACCCTCCTCGTCCGCCGGGTCCTGTGGCGCCTCGAACCGGAAACCGCGCGCCACCGCCTCCCACCGCCGCTGGCGGCGGTCCGGTCCGGGCTCGCTGTCGCGGACCAGTCCGAAGCCCGCCAGGTGGCGCAGATGCCAGCTGGTCACCGTCGGGGTCGCTCCTACGTCGGGCGCGAGTTGCGTCGCGGTCGCCGGCCCGTGCCGCTGGAGATGGTCAAGGATCGCCAGCCGGACGGGATGTGCCAAGGCCCGCATCGCTTGCGGGTCGGTGATCTCGATATCGCCCAGGCGATTATTGGAGTCCATGATGTGAGAGTCTCCTCTCACGATTTGTGAGAGTCAACGCTCACGTCGGCCGGCGTCGAGCAGCCGCCGGACGGGCCGCCGACGACAGCGGCGGCCCCCGCGGTCAGTGCGCGTTTGCCGCCGCTCCCAGGACCCCCTCAGCCAGTTCGTACGTGGCCATGGACGGATCGTGGCGCCGCGCTCCCGGACCCGCTGTCGCTATGGCGGTGATCGTGGCAGAGAGCGGACGGCAGGGGATCCCGGGCACGCGCCCGGAATTTCAGGGCGGCTGCGGAGCCCCTCTGTCCGTGGCACTGAGAATGAATCCCGGCAGCCTGTCTCTCCCCGGAAAATCAATGGTCGCCAGACCGCGGCTGTCCGTGCTCTCACGGCCTGGCGACCGGTATAGGGGCGGCCCGTCTGTCAGACGCGCCGTCAGTCGGACGCGGCGGCGTCGACCACGCCGGCCGTTGCCCGACGCGTCGTCAGAATGCGGTGAATCAGCCGCGCACCCGCGCGCGCCGTCCGGTGGTCGACATCGAGGTCCGGGTTGAGTTCGGCGACATCGACCACGATCGGCTTCCCGCTTGCCGCCACCCGGGCGCAGACGCGCTCGACGACCTCCATCTGCACGCCGTGGGCGGCCGGGGCGCTGACCCCGGGAGCGGCGGCGGCCGGCAGGACGTCCAGGTCGATGCTGAGGTGGAGGACATCGCTGCCGTCGACGAACTCGTCCACGAACGCGTCGACCGCGGGCAGATCGAGGAGCCCGCACTCGGTGTCGGTCAGATAGCGCACTTTGAGCCGGCCGGCCGTGCGGAAGAGATGCTCGGTGTTGCTCGGCTGACTGATGCCGATCACACGGTAGTTGAGCCGGTGGCCCCGCTGCTCCTCGCTCCGCGCCATCTGGAGGAACGGGGTGCCGGAGCTCGCCCGTACGTCGTCCCGGAGGTCGAAGTGGGCGTCGAGGTTGAGCACCCCGAGCCGCCCTCCCGCCCGCACCGCGCGCGTGCCGACGAGCCCGAGATAGGTCCCGTACGCCACCTCGTGACCGCCGCCCAGCACCACCACCGGAATGCCGCGGTCGACGAGCGCGCCGACCGCCTGCCCCAGGCGCCAGTGCCCCGACTCCAGGTCCCCGTCGAGGACTTCGACGTCTCCGGCGTCCAGCGCGGTCATGGGTGCGGGCAGTGCCATGGACGCCAGGGCGGCACGCAGTTCGCGCGGGCCGCCCGCCGCACCCTGGCGGCCCTTGTTGCGGCGCACCCCCTCGTCGCTGCGGAAGCCGACGAACGCGGCGTCCCACGGTCCCGGTTGCCCGGGGTCGGTGCTGATCGCGTGGTGCCAGCGCAGGTGTTCGTTCCCGGGACCGTCGTCCCGGCCGTGCCACGCCTCGGGAGCCACGTCCACGGTGAGGTCGACAGGCCCGTCCACAGCGAAGTCGACAGCCATGTCCGTGGGTTCGATCGTGCCCGCCGCGCTCACTTGCTGTCGCCCTCGGTCATGGGGATGCGCACCCCGCGGTCGCGTGCCACGGTGCCGGCGTACTCGTAACCCGCGTCGACGTGCCGGATGACGCCCATGCCGGGGTCGTTGGTCAGGACGCGGGACAGCTTCTGCGCGGCGAGTTCGGTGCCGTCGGCGATGCACACCTGGCCCGCGTGGATGGAGCGGCCCATGCCGACTCCGCCGCCGTGGTGGATCGAGACCCACGAAGCGCCGGACGACGTGTTCACCAGGGCGTTGAGCAGCGGCCAGTCGGCGATGGCGTCGGAGCCGTCGAGCATGGCCTCGGTCTCGCGGTACGGGGAGGCGACGGAGCCGGAGTCCAGGTGGTCGCGGCCGATGGCGAGCGGCGCGGACAGTTCGCCGGAGGCGACCATCTCGTTGAACCGCAGGCCCGCACGGTGGCGTTCGCCGTAGCCGAGCCAGCAGATGCGGGCGGGCAGGCCCTCGAAGGAGACGCGCTCACCGGCCATCTTGATCCAGCGGTGGAGGTGCTCGTTCTCGGGGAAGAGCTCCATGATCGCCCGGTCGGTGGCCTCGATGTCCTTGGGGTCGCCGGACAGCGCCGCCCACCGGAACGGGCCGAGGCCCTCTTCGAACAGGGGCCGGATGTGGGCGGGTACGAAACCGGGGAAGTCGAAAGCGCGCTGGTAGCCGGCCCTGCGGGCCTCGTCGCGGATCGAGTTGCCGTAGTCGAAGACCTCGGCTCCGGCGTCGAGGAACCCGACCATGGCCTCCACGTGCCGGGCCATCGACTCGCGGGAGCGGCGGGTGAAGTCCGCTGAGTCCTTGTGGGCCTGCTCGTGCCACTCCTCGACGCTCACGCCGACGGGGAGGTAGGCCAGCGGGTCGTGCGCCGAGGTCTGGTCGGTGACGATGTCGATCGGCGCGCCCATCTCCAGGAACTGCGGGAACACCTCGGCGGCGTTGCCCGCGAGGCCGATGGACAGCGGGCGGCGCGCTTCCTTGGCCTCGATGGCGAGACTCAGGGCGTGGTCGAGGTCGTCGGCCGCGACGTCGAGGTAGCGGTGCGCGATACGGCGCTCGATGCGGGTGGGGTCGACGTCGACGCAGAGCGCGACACCGTCGTTCATGGTGACGGCGAGCGGCTGGGCGCCGCCCATGCCGCCGAGTCCGGCGGTCAGCGTGATGGTGCCCGCCAGCGTGCCGTCGAACTTCTTGCGCGCGATCGCTCCGAAGGTCTCGTACGTGCCCTGGAGGATGCCCTGGCTGCCGATGTAGATCCAGGAGCCGGCGGTCATCTGGCCGTACATGGTCAGTCCGCGCGCCTCGAGGGAGCGGAACTCCTCCCAGTTGGCCCAGTCGCCGACCAGGTTGGAGTTGGCGAGCAGCACCCGCGGCGCCCACTCGCTGGTGCGCATGACGCCGACCGGCTTTCCGGACTGCACCAGGAGCGTTTCGTCGTTCTTGAGCGTTTTGAGGGTGCGCACGATCGCGTCGTACGCGGCCCAGTCGCGGGCGGCCTTGCCGGTGCCGCCATAGACGACCAGGTTCTCGGGGTGCTCGGCGACCTCGGGGTCGAGGTTGTTCATGAGCATGCGCAGGGCGCCCTCCTGCTGCCAGCCGAGGCAGTTCAGTTCGGTGCCACGCGGGGCGCGGATGTGGCGGGCCGCGGGGGAAACGCCGGTCATGGTCTTCTCCTGGTGGGTAACGGAGTTGCTGCGTGACCCATGACAGGCGACCGGTCGGGCGGGAACCAGCGGCGGGCCCCGAAGTTCTCGGATCCGAGAACGGGATGCGCCCGGCCCATATGGCGGGGGCCGCCGTGACCAGCATCCTGAAAGGCGTCTCGCCTAGAATTGCGGTGACCGTGACCGCACCTCAGGCGGCGCGACGACCGACGGGGACGAGGACGGTGGACGGCTTGGTCGTGGGGGCTTCGGAGCTCGCCAGGCTCTACGCGGAGCAGACACCCGGTTCCGCGCCCGCCTACCAGCGGATCAAGGACCTCGTGTCCCGGCAGATCGTCAGCGGCCACTGGCGCGAGGGCGAGGCACTGCCGTCGGAGAACCAGTTCGTCGAGTCGCTCGGCCTGTCCCGGATGACGGTCAACCGCGCTCTGCGCGAGCTGAGCGCGGACGGCCTGCTGCGGCGCGTCATGGGAGTGGGCACCTTCGTCGCACGGCGCAAGGGCAGCTCCGCCCTGGTCGAGGTGCACAACATCGCCGACGAGATCCGGGGCCGTGGCCATCGCTACGAGGCCAAGGTGCTGTCACTGCGCGAGGAACTCCCCGATCCCGAGATCAGCGCACAGCTCGGCCTCGACGGGCGGCGCAGCGCCTTCCGTTCGCGCGTCGTGCACTTCGAGGACGGGGCGGCGGTCCAGTTGGAGGACCGTTACGTCCATCCGGACTTCGCCCCCGGCTATCTCGACCAGGACTTCACGCAACGCACACCGTTCACGTTCCTGTCGGAGGTCGCGCCGTTGGGCAAGGGCGAGCACATCGTCGAGGCGGTACTTCCCTCCGCGGAGGAGTGCGAGATCCTCGGCGTGTCACCGGCCGAGCCGTGCCTGCTGATCCAGCGGCGCACCTGGTCGCGCGACGCCGTCGTCAGCGTCGCGCGTCTGCTGCACCCGGGCTCCCGGTACCGCCTCGAGGGAACGTTCGCCGCGCACTGAGCTGTCGGTGCGCCTGCCCGCATGTGCACCGACCTGTCGGTGACCGTCAGGCGGCGCCCGGTCCGACAGTGCGGCTCAGCTGCGCCGTCGGTCGCCGGCCGGACATCGCGGCGGTCAGCCGCGCCGCGGACTGTTCGAGGACGCCGCGCACCTGGTCGGGCTCGTGCCGGCTGTAGTGCCGGTGCCAGGTGCTGCTGAGTGCGGCGACGGGCCGCTCGTTGTGGTCGAAGGCCGCGATTCCCATCGACCGGAAACCTTCCGAGACCAGCTCGACCTCCTCCGACCAGCCGCGTTCACGGTCCTGCGCCAGCAGGGACAGCAGTTCCGGCAGCGAGCGTGGTCCCTTGCCGGTACGGGTGATGAGGTCGCCGCGGCGCGGGAACAGGGCCCGTAGCTGCGCCGGAGCGGAATGGGCGAGGATGGCACGCCCGTTGGCCGTCAGATGTGCGGGCAGCCGGACCCCGATGTCCGTGACGAGGGCGATGTCGGCGTCGACTGACGGGCGCGACCGGGGACGCTCCTTGAGCAGGTAGACCGTCTCCGCGCCGTGGACGATGCCCAGGTGGACGGTCTGGCCGAGGCGGTTGGACGCGCTGCGCAGGATGGGGCGCGCGAGCCGTTCGAGGGGCTCGTGCCGGAGGTAGGCCGAGCCGATCTCGAAGGACGCGACCCCGAGCCCGTACGCCTGCTCCTTGGGCAGGTAGGTGACGAAACCGCGGTCCACCAGGACGGAGAGGATGTGGTACGCGGACGACCGGGGGATGCCCAGTTCGCGGGCGAGGGCCGCGGCCCGGACCGGGCCCGACCGGCCGGCGAGGTGCAGCAGGATGTCCAGCGCCCTCCCGACGGCCGGCGAGGCGCTCGACGCCGTCTCTCGTTCACCCATTGGTCCACCTCTTGACGCTCCTGTATATACAGGAATATACAAGTGCCCTCGTCGTGCGGGTGTGCCGAAGGCCGTCACCGGTCATCGATCCGGCCCCGCCACCTCGCCCGGAACGCGCCGTTCCCAAGGAGGGCATTCGTTGACCACCGACATGTTGACCACCGACAAGACGTCCCTGCAGCGCGGGCTCAAGTCCCGGCACATACGCTTCATCGCCCTCGGCTCCGCCATCGGGACCGGCCTCTTCTACGGTTCCTCGGAATCCATCAAGGCGGCCGGGCCGGCCGTACTGCTCGCCTATCTCATCGGCGGAGCCGCCGTCTTCCTCGTCCTGCGCTCGCTCGGCGAGATGGCGGTGAGCCGGCCGTGCGCCGGATCCTTCGGCGAGTACGCGACCAGGTACCTCGGTCCGCTGCCCGGCTTCCTGACCGGCTGGACCTACGCGCTGGAGATGGTCTTCGTCTGCCTGGCCGACATCACGGCACTCGGCGTCTACATGGGCTTCTGGTTCCCCGACGTGCCCCGCTGGATCTGGCTCCTGGCGGCCGTGGGCGTCATCGGCGCCATGAACCTCTTCAGCGTCAAGGTCTTCGGCGAGCTGGAGTTCTGGCTCTCGCTTGCCAAGGTCGTCGCCATCATCGCGATGATCCTCGCCGGACTCGCGATCATCGTCTTCGGCTTCGGCAGCCACGGCGGCGCGGGCGTCTCGAACCTGTGGAGCAACGGAGGCTTCCTCCCTCACGGGATCCAGGGCATCGTCATGTCGCTGGCCGTGGTGATGTTCGCGTTCGGCGGCACCGAGATCATCGGCGTCACCGCCGGCGAGGCGCAGGACCCCGAGAAGACGATCCCGAGCGCCGTCAACTCCATCCCCATCCGCATCGTGCTCTTCTACGTGCTCACCCTCGCCGTGATCATGTCGCTCGACCCCTGGCAGCACATCGGCTCGGGCGGCAGCCCCTTCGTCGAGATCTTCGCCGGGCTCGGCGTCAGCTCCGCGGCCGCCGTACTGAACGTCGTCGTCATCGTCGCCGCACTGTCCGCGATCAACAGCGACATCTTCGCCGCCGGACGCATCATGTACGGCATGGCCGAGCGGGGACAGGCACCGGCCGCCATGCGCAGGCTCTCGCGCAACGGGGTGCCGTGGCTGACCGTCGTCATCATGATCGGCGCACTCCTCTGCGGCGTACTCCTCAACTACCTCATGCCCGAACGGGTCTTCCTCGTCATCGCCTCCATCGCGACCTTCGCCACCGTCTGGGTCTGGCTCATGATCCTGCTCTCCCAGGTCAGCGCCCGCCGCAGGATGACCCCGCAGGAGGTCGCCACGCTGAAGTACCCGGCACCCTTCTGGCCCTACGGGCAGATCGCCGCGATCGTGTTCATGGCCGGCGTGGTGGCGCTCCTCGCGTTCTCGGACAGCACGAGGATCGCCCTCGTCGTCGGAGCGGTCTGGCTGGCGCTGATGACGGGCGCGTACTACCTCTGTATGCGCCACCGCCCACCGGAGGCCGAAACCCTCGAAGCCCCGAAGGGGACCGAGCCCGACAGGGAACCGGTCCACCAGTAGTAGCCCCGCAACCACGACCACTCGGCGGAACCGCGACCCACGCGGTTCCGCCGAATGTTCTTCGGGTCGGCCGGTCATGGTTCAAGGCTCTGCCAGGCCCCCGCCCCACAGCCACCCACCCGCACCGGCAAGTGTCTGGAATCCCAGACAGTAACCCTCCGCAGCCACTGACGAAGAGGTTCCGGTTTCGGGCTTGATGGAGCCATGAACGAAACCTTCGTAGGCGTCGGCCCCCTGTCCCTCGCCGATGTCGTGTCCGTCGCCCGCCACGGCGCCCACGTGACCCTCACCCACGAAGCCCTCGGAGAGATCTCCCAGAGCCGCAAGGTGGTCGAGAACCTGGCCGACGACGTAGTACCGCACTACGGCGTGTCCACCGGATTCGGCGCCCTGGCCACCCGCCACATACCCCTCGAACTGCGCGCCCAGCTCCAGCGCAGCCTCGTCCGCTCCCACGCGGCCGGCTCCGGCCCCGAGGTCGAGCGCGAGGTCGTACGCGCCCTGATGCTGCTGCGCCTCTCGACACTCGCGACCGGCCGCACCGGCGTACGCCCCGACACCGCGCAGGCCTACGCCGCCCTCCTCAACGCCGGCATCACGCCCGTCGTCCACGAATACGGCTCCCTCGGCTGCTCCGGCGACCTCGCCCCGCTCGCCCACTGCGCCCTCGCCGTCATGGGCGAAGGCCAGGTGCGCGACGCCCAGGGCGCACTCATGCCCGCGGCCGAGGCCCTCGCCGCCGCCGGCATCGAACCCGTCACCCTGCACGAGAAGGAGGGCCTGGCCCTCATCAACGGCACCGACGGCATGCTCGGCATGCTCGTCATGGTCGCCCACGACCTGCGGATGCTGCTCCGCACCGCCGACATCGCCGCCGCCATGAGCGTCGAGGCACAGCTCGGCACCGACGCCGTCTTCGCCGCCCACCTCCAGGCCCTGCGCCCGCACCCCGGCCAGGGCGCCAGCGCGGCCAACCTCCGCGCCCTGCTGGACGGTTCGGCGATCGTCGCGAGCCACCGCGGCCCCGACTGCACCCGTGTCCAGGACGCCTACTCGCTGCGCTGCACCCCGCAGGTGCACGGCGCCGCCCGCGACACCCTCGCCCACGCGGAGACCGTCGCGGGCCGCGAACTCGCCAGCGCCATCGACAACCCCGTCGTGACCCCCGACGGCCGGGTGGAGTCCAACGGCAACTTCCACGGCGCCCCCGTGGCCTGCGTCCTGGACTTCCTCGCCATCTCCGTCGCGGACATCGCCTCCGTCAGCGAACGCCGCACCGACCGCTTCCTCGACGTCGCCCGCAACCACGGCCTGAACGCCTTCCTCGCCGACGACCCGGGCGTGGACTCCGGCCACATGATCGCCCAGTACACCCAGGCGGGCATCGTCTCCGAGCTCAAGCGCCTCGCGGCCCCCGCCTCCGTCGACTCCATCCCCTCCAGCGCCATGCAGGAGGATCACGTCTCGATGGGCTGGGCCGCCGCCCGCAAGCTGCGCCGCGCCATCGACGGGCTGACCCGCGTGGTCGCCGTCGAGATCCTCACCGCGGCCCGTGCCCTCGACCTGCGCGCACCCCTCACGCCGGCCCCCGCCACCGCGGCCGTCCTGGCCGGCCTGCGCCGGCACGTACAGGGCCCGGGCACCGACCGCTACCTCGCACCCGAGATCGAGGCGGCCGTCCAGTACGTATCCGCGGGCCACGCCCTGGCGGCCGCCGAATCGGTCATCGGGCAGCTGGACTGACCTGAGCGAGCGTTCGTGTGCGTTCCGCCGCCGACCGGGGTCGGCGGCGGAACGCCACCTCCCTCTCCGGCCAGCCGTCAGTGGCGGACCATGAGTTGCTTACGTTACGAGGCGTGCACCCCGCCGATACGACGACTCAGCAGATTCGCCGTCCGCGTCACCTGCGTAGCGATCCACTCCTGCTGCTCGGGCCCGACCTCGTCACCCGGGAACGTGACCGCCACCCCGGCGACAGGATGCGCGCTGTGGTCGAGAACGGCGGCCGCCACCGACGAGAAACCGGGCGTCACCTCACCGTCCTCCGTGGCATACCCACGCCGGCGGGCCTCCACAAGAAGGTGCCGGAGCGCGGTCAACGACCCCGGCCCCGTCTCGTTGAGCAGCACGAACGCCGACGCGTCGGGAAACAGAGCCCGCACCTGCGCCTGCGAAAGGCCGGCCAGCAACGCCCGCCCGCTGGCGGTCAGATGGGCCGGAAGCCGCACACCGACCTCCGTCACCAGCGGCGCCCGACCAGGAGCCCGCTCCTCGATGACGTAGATGACCTCGCGGCCGCGCAGCACGGCGAGATGGGCGTTGTGCCCCGTACTGTCGACGAGCTTCGCCAGCGGCACCCGAGCCAGACGCTGAAACGGAGCCTGACGGCTATATCCCGACGCCAGCTCGAAGGCACTGACCCCCAGCCCGTAACGCCGCTCCTCCGGCAGATGCACGACGAACCCCTCGCGCGCGAGCGTGTCGAGCAGGTGATAGGTCGTGGACCGGGGCAGCCGCACATCACGACTGATGGCGGCGGCGGGAACGGGCCCCGCCTGACCCGCGAGATATCGCAGAATGGCCAACACCTGGGCGGCGGCGGGAACTGGTGACATGTCGCGAGATTACGTCCGATAGTCGGCGTCACCCCGCACCCTCGTGGCGACGTCTGGGATACGAGACACGACGAAGGCGATCGGCACAGGTGTCATAGGTGTCACAGGTGGTGCGAGGTGTCAGACGTCCTTCACCAGCCCGGCACGGGTGTACAGCAAATGCAACCCGTGCCGCTGGGCGTTGTGCTGGGACGTGGAACCCGGCTGCGTAGTGACGACAGCGAAATCGCAGCCGGCGGCCGCGGCGTCGGCGAGCCGGGCGGGGTTTTGCGTCTGTCTGTGGCCGAGCCCAGTCCGTCCGGCCTGCTCCCGCATGGAGTGGTTCATGCCGCTTCGCGTAGATCATTTCGCTGAGAAAACGTCAGGCAGCACAGTGTCCGCAGCCTGCTAAGGTCTCCAGGTGCTCATCGTGATGTTCATCTGACGGTCCTGGGTCTCTCCCGCCCAGGTTCTGATCCGCTGAGGGTGCGGTCTGTGATGCCCTCCGGACCTCGATAACCGTCAGACTCTGGCGGCCGCGCATACGACGCCGGTCGCACATCATCGGAGCTTCTTCGTGCTCGCAGTGCTTCTACTTCCTGGCGCGCTTCGCGCCTTCCTCCCCGCCCTGATCGGTCGGTCCGCTCTTGCGATGGGCGGTCTTGCCCTTCTCCTCGCCGTCCAAGACAGTACGGGTTCGTACACGCAAGCCGGTTTCGCAACAGCGGCGTTCGGAATCGCCAACGTCATCGCCGCCCCTTGGCGCGCCCGGGCCGTCGATCGATTCGGTCAACGAATCGCGCTCACCGCCATGGCGTCAGGCCAAGCCTCAGGGTTCATCACTCTCGCGCTCATCGCAGAAGCCGAGGGAGTTGCGGATGTCTGGTTCCTCGTTCTCAGCGCGGTGATCGGCCTGGCATCGCCGCCCCTGGGGGCAGCGATGCGAATGATCTGGGCGTCGCTCACGACGGCCGGTGACCAGCGAACAAAAGCCTTCAGCATCGACGCGGTGTGCGAAGAGCTCCTTTTCGTCGCTGGCCCCGTCGTCATCACCGCGGTCATTGTCGCCAGTTCTCCCAGCACCGGGCTCTGGGTGACCGCGGCAGCCGTTTCCCTCGGCACCGCAGCGATGACGTCCAGCGCGTCTTCGGGGGCGCTTCGCGGAACAGGAGGGGGCGTCGCGCCAGGTGATCGCCCGCTGCGCCAGCCAGGTTTCGCAAGGGTACTGATCGTCCTCCTGGGCGTCGGTGGTGTACTTGGCGTCGCGGAGATCGCAGCGCCGGCAGCCGCTGCGCAACATGATGCTGTCGCAGCTTCGGGCTGGCTCCTGGCAGCCTTTGCCGGCGGAAGTGCTCTCGGAGGATTTCTCTATGGGCAGCTGAATCTCAAGGCAGGAATCGGCAAGAGACTGTTCGCCCTGTGCGTCAGCATGGGGTTTGCCGCGGTGCTCGTGTCGCAGCTGGACACGCTCGGTCTCTTCGCTGCGGGCCTCGTGCTCGTCGGCCTGTTCCTCGCTCCGTCTCTCATCACCGGGTACCTCATCGCCGACACCATCGTTCCGGAGTCCAGCCGGACGGAAGCGTCGACATGGATCAACACCTCGGTAAACCTCGGCGCATCGCTGGCGTCCGCGGCAGCTGGAATCGTCATCGACAGTTCTGGCGCCTGGTTCGCCCTATTGCTTGTGGGAGCGATCGCTCTCGCGCTCGCCTCAGCTGTGCCATTTACACGACTGCGCAAGATCGAGCCGCCTGCGGTCCACGCTGTCAATCGTTGTGAGCACAGCTGATCAGCAGCCCTGCGGGCCGCGGTCCGTGCGCTTTGTGGCGAGTGCTGTGTCCACTCGGGCCATCTCCTTTTGCCAGGAGCCGCAAGCCGTTGATGGTGGCCGTCTGGTGCGCCGGACGGCAGGGCCCACACATGAAGCAGTACCGAGCTGTGGCAGCCAGTCCCATGCCACGGTGGTGTTGATCCCGAATGCCAGAACGGGCTGAGCGGCCCGTCCTGGCCGGCACCTCCACCACCAAGCCTGTCTCCACCGGCGTACGGCTCACCCTCCGCGCTCAGGACGAGGTTGCCCGGGAGTGCAGGTCCCCCGCCTGGTCCCCGTCATGGTGCTCCGCTGCGGATTGGGGGGCCTCGGGTCCGGGGCGTGTGCGTGCGGTGCGGAGCAGGGTGGCGATGAGGACCGCCGCGCCCGTCATCAGGACGGCACTGACCACCGCGGCGATCCGGGCCTCCCGGGCGAAGGCGTCGAAGGCCGCGTTCCGCAGGGATTCGGCGGTGCCCCTCGGGAGGGCGGCGGCGGTCTCGACGGCGCCGCCGAGTGTGCTCCTGGCCGCCTCCAGATCCTTGGACGTCAGGTCGGCAGGAGCACTGACCTCCAGTTCCGAACGGTAGACAGCGGTGCCGATGCTGCCCAGGAGCGCGATGCCCAGCGCCCCGCCGAACTCGGCAGAGGTCTCGGCCATGGCTGAGGCCGCCCCGGCCCGCTCCGGTGGTGCGGCGGACAGGATCACCTCGGTGACGACTGCGGAGACGGCGCCGATGCCGATCGAGACCACGGTCATGCCGCTGACGAGGTGGACGATTCCCGAATCGGCCTGGAGCAGGGCCAGCATGACGTAGCCGGCAGTCGCCACGAGCAGCCCGGCGGCGATCACGTTGTGTTTACCGATGCGGGGGGCGAGCGCGGTGGCCAGCGCGATACCCAGGGGCATCACGAGGAAGGTGGGCAAGGACCATACGGCCGACTCCAACGGACCCATGCCCAGGACGAGTTGCATGAACTGCCAGTTGAACAGGCTGAAGCCGACCAGTCCGAACGTCGCCAGCGCGTCGATGAGCAGTGGCAGGTTGAACCGGCGCGTGCGGAACAGCATCATGTCGATCACCGGGTTCGCGGCCCCGTGCTGGCGGCGGAGGAATGCCCCTCCCACAGCGAGTCCGGCGGCACAGCACGTCAGGGGAATCCACCCGAAGCCGTGCTCCGCCATTGCCTTGATGCCGTAGATGACGCCGAGCACGGCCACGAGGGACATGGCGGCGCCGAGCAGGTCGAACCGGCCCGGCTCGGGGTCGCGGTATTCGGTGAGCAGCAGCGGGCCGAGGATCAGCAGCAGGACCATCACCGGCACGTTGACCAGGAAGACCGATCCCCACCAGAAGTGCTCCAGGAGCAGACCGCCGATGATCGGGCCGAGCACAGCGCCGCCCGCGAAGCCCGCTGTCCAGATGCCGACTGCGGTGGCCCGCTGTGCGGCGTCGTGGAACATGCTCCGGATCAGGGAAAGGGTGGAGGGGGCCAGCGTGGCTCCGGCAATGCCCAGGAGCACGCGGGCCGCGATGAGTGTCTCGGGGCTGGTCGAGCAGGCCGCCAGGACCGAGGCGGCGCCGAAGGCCGCGGCGCCCGTGAGCAGCACCCTCCGCCGCCCGAAGCGGTCCCCGAGTGTGCCCATCGTGATGAGCAGGCCGGCGAGGAGGAAGCCGTAGGCGTCCATGATCCACAGTTGCTCGGAACTGCTCGGGCCGAGGTCGGCCGACAGGGACGGGAGCGTGATGAACATGACGGACATGTCCATGGACGCCAGTAGGCAGGGCAGCACCAGGACGGCGAGACCGACCCACTCCCCGGCTCCGGCTCTTTTCTCTTCTTCAGTCATGCCCTCTCCTCGGCCGTGCAGGTCCGGATGACTCAACCACCCGGATGCGTACTTTGTACGCAACGACGCGTGCAGAGTACGTACACACGCCGAAGTGAGACAATTGCTTTTTTGACATGCCTATTTATCTTGGGCTGCGCATACGCTCGTGTCGGCGGGCTAGAATTTCGACACAACTCTGAGATGTGACGAAAGGGAGTTCGTTGATGTCAGTGCAGCTGGCATGCGCGTCGTGCGGAAGGGTGCTGGAGCCCGCAGACCGGGGGCGGCCGAGGCTCTACTGTTCCCGTGCGTGCCAAGCGAGGGCCTATCGGGCACGCAGGGCGGAAACGCCGGCCCGCGTCCCGGAGAGCGACGACGGCGCGCGACACCTCACCGTCGAGCGCATCGTGCGGGCCGGGATCGTCGTCGCCGACGCGGAGGGGCTCGACGCGCTGTCGATGCGCCGGGTCGCCATGGAACTCGGCACCGGCACGATGTCCCTGTACCGGCATGTGGCGTCCAAAGACGATCTGGTGACCCTGATGGTGGAAGCCGCGATGGCTGACGTGCCGCTGCCCGACTCACCGCCGCGGAACTGGCGTCACGGCCTCGAACGCGCCGCGTACCGCGACTGGGAGCTGTACCACCGCCACCCGTGGATCCTGCCGAGGGTCATGGTGACGACCCGCGCGTATTTCAGCCCGGCTCTCGCGGCGGACAGTGAAAGCGCCTTCTCCTCGTTCGACGGGCTCGACCTTGAACCCGCCGATGCCTTCCGGTACATGTTCATGTTCGCCTCCTACGTGCAAGGCGTGGCGCTGATCCTCGTCAGCGATGCGGAGGCGGAGCGGCAGTCGAAGATCGCCGCGAAGCAGGGGGCGAAAGCCTCGGGCCACGCACAGGACCCCCTGTACGAACCCGGGGCGTATCCCCGGCTCGCCCGCGCGATGCGCGCGGGCGCCGACCCCTGGGACCTCGATGCCTTGTTCGCCTCAGGTCTTGCCGGTGTCCTGGACGGTATCGCAGCCGATCTCACGCGACGGGGCATCGACGCCTGAACTTCGTGCTGCCCGGAGCCCGCAGGAATCGTTTGCCGTCCCGGACAGGAGGACGGAGGTTTCTCGTGGGGCCGGGGCCCCGCGTGCGGTTTTTTTGGTCACCTGACCTATATTTGATTCCATGAACGACGAACTCTCCTTTGACGCCGACGGACCTGTGCTCCTGGTCGGCGGATACGGCACGGTCGGTGCGGAGCTGGCACGGATGGCGGCCCCGTCATGGCCGCTGGTGCTCACGGGGCGGACCGTGCGGCGCGGACAGCAACTGGCGGATGAGACGGGCGCGGAACTGCGCACCTGGGACCTGGCGGACCCGGCACCGTTCCGGGCGCGGGTCAGTGCGGTTGTCAGCGTCGTGAACGATCCGGACGACCGGGTCCTGCGCGCCGCGATCGGCGGCGGGGTGCCGTTCGTGGACGTCACGCGCTGGACCACGCGGATGCAGCGCGCGGCCACCATCGCGGCACTGGCAGGCCCGACCGCGCCGGTACTGCTGTCCTCCGCGTGGATGGGTGGTGTGACCAGCCTCGTCGCCGCCTTTCTCGGCGACCGGCTCGGCGGTGCGGACACGGTCGACGTGGCCATTCGCTGGGACCTCGCCGACCGGGCGGGTGCGGACTCGGTGGAGTTCATGGACCGCCTCGGACTGGACTACGAGGTGGTGCGGGACGGGCAGCGGCGCACGGTCATGCCGCTGAGCGACGTCCGCCGCGTCCGCATCGGGGAGTCGCTCACCCGAGTCGCCAGGATCGACACCCCCGAGCAGTTCACCCTTCCTCTCACCCTCGCGGCCCGGACCGCGACAACCCGGATCGGCTTCAGCTCGCCCGCGTCCACGACAGCCCTGCTGGCCGCCAAGCGGCTCGGGTTCTTCCGCTGGGGCCGCGGCGAGCGCTTCACCGGCGCGCGCCGCGGACTGCTGTACGCACCGGGCGAAGGCGGCACGGCCCAGCTCCGCATCGACGTCACTCACGAGGGCGACACCCTCTCCGCGACCGTGACCGATCAGGCCGGGCAGGCGCATCTGACCGCACTGGGCGCCCTGATGGGGCTGCGTCGAGTACGCGGCGAAGACGGTGCCCCCGCACCGAGCGGCGTGGTCTTCCCCGAACAGCTCCCGAGTCCGCAGAGCGTGCCGTCGGACCTCGCCGCGCAGGGCGTCGACCTGGTTGTGTGCAGGGCCGTGCGCGACGAACAGGCGGAGGGCAGAGCGGCATGAGCGGACGATCCCCGGAACAGGACAAGCGCACGCCCGCCACGACCAAGGGCGCCCAGCGGCGTGCCGCGCTCCTGGACGCCGCCGAGAAGATCCTCTTCGAGTCCGGGTACGGCGAGCTGACCATGCGGGCAGTGGCGGCCACGGCACAGACGCGTCTGGGGCACGTGCAGTATTACTTTCCCTCCCGCACGGAGCTGATCGCCGCCGTCCTGCACCGCACCCTGGACCGTTCTCTCGACAGGCTGGCCCCGTTGTTCACCGACGCGGCCGCGCACACCCCGCCGGACAGGGAGGGGCTGATTCGTCAGCTTCTGGCCGAGCACGATGATCCGCGACTCGTCCGGGTCTACGCCGAGTTGTGGGCTCTGGCGGGCCGTGACGAAGCCGTCGCGGCAGTCATGCGCACCTTTTACAGCGATTACCAGGAGCACGTGGCCGGGCTTCTCCGCGCCTGCAACCCAACTCTCTCCGACACCGTCTGCCGGGCACGGGCAAGGGTTTTCACCGTGCTGATCGAAGGAGCATCCCTCTTCCGGTCCGGCATCGCCGCCCACCGCACCGATGAAGCCGACGCGGAACTCATCAACACGGCCACCGCTCTGCTCGACTGACGGAGTTCTCGGAAAAGCGGGGCGGTACCGGCGTCGGGCGGCCCGATTGCCATCGGCCGGCTGAAGCGACCCCCGGAGGCGGGCAGCGGAGTCCAGGCCGAATCCGATCAGCCCTGTGGAGGAGGTGAGAGAGCCGACGGTGGTGGGACGATCGCCTCGATGACGTTGTAGGTCATGGTCGCGGCGACCAGCGCATCCGCATGCGGTGCCTGAGGAGATCGCGGCGGGCCGGGCCCCGGGGATATCGCGGTCGTCAGCAGCACCCCTTGTCGTCGGCGTCGATGCACGTGCGGTCGGTGGCGACGGCGACCACAACATCGCGCAGGTCGTCCAGTCGCCGCCCTGCTCCGCGAAGCCGACCGCTTACGGCCTCGGCACATCTCCTCGGCCGAGGCTACGGCCGCTGTGGGAGTGGCTGTCGGCTGGCGGCGCGGGTGATGGCCCTGTGGCCTCGGCGAGCGCGGACGGGGTCACACCATGCTGCGTGCGGATCCGGCGGCGCCGCGCGCCGGCCTGGGCGAGTGTGGCGGCGATAGGGGATTGCTCGTCCATAGCCCCTTTCGATCCGGCCGTCCCGGAAATGGCAACAGAAGTTGCTCGTGGTGCGGCGCTGGAGCACTTTGGGGGCCGGAGGTGATCGTAGTGATCAAGACGACGGTGAATACGCGCGACGGCGCGGAGCCGACTGGTGACGAGGTCCATGACGTGGTGGTGATCGGTGCCGGAGCATCCGGCCTGAGTGCCGCGCTCCTGCTGGGGCGGGCCCGTCGCAGGGTGGTGGTGATCGATGCCGGCGAGCCGCGTAACGCGCCTGCCGCGCACATGCACGGTTTCCTGTCCCGTGATGGCCTGCCTCCGGCGACCCTGCTCGACCTGGGGCGGGCCGAGATCGACCGCTACGGAGTCGATATCGTCCGAGGCCGGGTGGAACATGTCGAGCCCGGCTACGACGTGCGCCTGGAGGGCGGCCCCGTGATCAGGGCCCGCCGTCTTCTGGTCGCCACCGGGCTGCGCGACGAACTGCCCGACCTCCCCGGCGTCCGGGAGCGTTGGGGCAAGGACCTTCTGCACTGCCCGTACTGCCATGCCTACGAGGTCCGTGACCAGCCCCTTGCCGTCCTCGGCACACACCCGGGGGCTGTGCACCAGGCTCTGCTGCTGCGTCAGTGGAGCGAGGACATCGTCCTCCTCACGCACGCCCTCGAACTCTCCCCGCAGGAGCGGGAACAGCTGGAGGCGTTCGGCGTGAGGATCGTGGAGGGCAGGGCCGTGCGGCTCGTCGTCGACGACGACCGCCTGCGCGGCATCGAGCTCACCGACGGGAGGGTGATTCCCCGGACCGCGGTTTTCCTGTTCCCCCGGCCCGCGCCGCGCGACGACCTCCTGGCTCTGCTCGGCTGCGCCAAGGACGACCAGGGCTGGGTAGTGACGGACCGGACCGGCCGCACCAGCGTGCCCGGGGTATGGGCTGTCGGAAATGTCGTCGACCCACGCGCCCAGGTCATCGCCGCCGCCGGCATGGGCTCCACCGCCGCGTTCGCCATCAACACCGACCTGCTCCACGAGGACGTGGAGCACGCCGCCGCACGGCACCGCGCACACCGCGCCACGGCTGCCCTGACATGACGACTCGGCAGACCATGGGCGATGTCGTCGTGGCAGCCCGTACTGCCCCCGCGAGGGGCCCGGCCGTCCAGCTGGTCGAACGAGCCTGTTCCAGGGGCCGTGCGTTGATCTCCGCGGTCAGATCGTCCCTGGCGTCGAGTACTCGTTTACAAACATATCGACAAGGAGAGTTTCACCGTGGCAGCAAAGCGCAGCGGTCCCGTGGACAGTGTCACCGAGCAGACGTTTCCCGTTCGCGTACTGCAAGCGAAACGGCCCGTCCTGATCCAGTTCTGGGCCCCTTGGTGCGGGCCGTGTATCAGGATCACTCCCATCGTCGAGGAGGCGGCTGCCGAGCGTGCAGGCGTTCTGGACGTCGTCAAGATCAACGTCGATGAGGAGCCCGGACTGGCGGACCGGCACGGAGTCTCCTCGATCCCCGCTTTCGTGGTCTACGCCGACGGCGCCCCTGTGAAGGCGTGGACGGGCGCCGTCCCCAAACCCCTCCTGGAACGAAACCTCGGCCCCTTCCTTCGCTGAGCACCGGCGGGCGTCACGCATTCCGGCGCGGCGGAGGTCGGGCTGAGTGCGTGGTGCCCGCCGTCCGCACTTCTGGAACTGGAGGAACCACGGACTCGCATCACGATCAGGACATCGCGTGTGGCGCCCTGGGCACGCACCTGGAACCGCGAGGCCGAACTGCACACCCCCGCGCTCACCCAGGCCACGAACTGGCTGCGCGATCTGCTGGGCGGCGCCGACGTGAGGCGTGTACTCGACGTCGGCAGTGGGCCGGGCGTAGTCGCCAGCCTGCTCGCCGACGCCTTCCCGGACGCCGAGGTGGTCGCCGTCGACCAGTCGCCTGCCCTGCTGGAGCGGGCCCGCACGCGCTCGTCCGGCCGTATCGCCACCCAACAAGCCGACCTCCCGGACGAGTTCGGCGGGCTCGGCACGGCCGATCTGATCTGGTCCGCCAACACCGTCCACCATCTCGGCGACCAGCAGGCGGCATTGACAGCCCTCGCCGCCCCCCTGCGCCCCGGCGGGCTACTCGCCGTGGCCGAACGCGGCCTGCCCGTACGCGGTGGTCCCGGAAGGGGGCCCTTCCGGTCACGCCGACGGCTCCGCGCGGGACCGGGGCTTGGCCCGGACGTGCACGCGTTCCCCCTGGGGGCCGAACAGGTTGAGCACCTCCACGGGGGACTCGCCCGTGGAGCCGAACCAGTGTGGCAGGCGGGTGTCGAACTCGGCCGCCTCACCCGGCCCCATGACCAGGTCGTGGTCGGCCAGGATGAGCCGCACCCGTCCGGACAGGACGTACAGCCACTCGTGCCCCTCGTGCGTGACCGGATCAGGCCGGTTGTGTTCCGCAGGGATGACCGACTTCCAGGCTTGCAGGCGCCCCGGCTGCGTCGACAGCGGAATCACCGTACGACCGTGGTGGACGCGGGGCTTGCAGCGGATCCGCGGGTCGCCGACCTCCGGCGCCCCGACGAGTTCGTCCAGGGGTACATGGTGGGCCTGCGCGATGGGCAGCAACAGCTCCAGGCTCGGGCGGCGCTGCCCCGACTCCAGTCTCGACAGTGTGCTCTTGGAGATGCCAGTGGCCTCGGCCAGCGCCGACAGGGACACGCCGCGCTGGGCGCGGATGCGCCTGAGGCGGGAACCGACCTGGGCCAGCGTGGCGGCGATCGGCGATTGTTCGTCCATACCCCCATTCCACCTCTCGCGTCCCAGAAATGGCAACAGAAGTTGTCGCTCCAGTGCCAGGCGCGCACTGTCGCGGCAGGAGGTTGTTCCCTTGATCAAAACGACGAACGACAAGAACGGCAGGGCACAGCACGGCGACGTCGACGAGGTCCACGACGTAGTGGTGGTCGGCGCCGGAGTGGCTGGCCTCAACGTCGCCCTGCTCCTTGGCCGCGCCCCCCCCGCAACGTGGCGGCGATCGACGCCCGCGGGCCGCGCAACGCGCCCGCCGCGCACATGCACGGCTTCCTGCTCACCAGGTGCCAACGCCCACTACCGGCGGCGACGTGAGGGTGGGGACTGGCATGCCCAGGCCCGGCATCTGCTCAACCGGATGCTGGGACAGCTCCATCACTGCCTGCTCAGCCGCACCCACTTCGACGAGTACATTGCCTTTCCGGCAGCGGCTGGCGCTGCTGTCTGATTGCTCAGTCCGCGTGGCGCACCTGGCGAGGTGGCTTGTCAGTGGCTGCTGCTAGCTTCCGCTGCACTGTCGGAACTGGGTGCGGAGGTGGGGCTGTCGTGGGTGCGTCGGGGTGGGAGTACTACGTTCCTTACCAGGAGGATCTTGGAGCGGCGTTGGATGCCCTGAGGCAGAGCGTGTTCGATGCGCAGGACTACTACTGGGACCCCTGGAACGAAGATGACACTGACGAGGCCAGGGTGCGACCGTCAACGCTCGACGACCTGTGGGAAGACGAGCAGGTTCAGGAAGAAGGGACACACTCGATCCTGGACATGCACAGGATGTTGCGGCCAGGTGAGGATCCTGACTACGGCACCGTGCAGCCCGTTCAGCCTGCCGAGGCTTACCGGATGGCCGGGACCGACCGCCTCACGCGGACAGACGTGCAGGCCATAGAACCGCTTGCCAGCCGACGCTGGTTCGGCAGATGCGCGGTCCTGCACGACGCCCATGGCAGTCCGGAGGAAATCTACTTCTGGGGCTTCTCCGGTGACTGAAAGGACCTTGCCGACTGGCGCTCGAGAAACCGTTCCTAGCCAGTGTGCGTGAGTGAGTCCTGGACCCACTGTTGCGTACTGGGCGCATCCCGAACGGTGTTGGATGCACTGGGTTCCCGCTTTCGCTTCCCGCTCGGCGGCACGCCTCCCGGGGCGTGGTCCGTCGCGGGTGGGCGGGTTCCCTCACGCCCCCGGTCACCTGACCCGGCCTGGACGGTCCGATGCCCCGCACGATCACTCCGGTCGTGCGGGGGCGGTGCCGTCCGACGCCCGATCGGGTGTCCGAGGGTGCGTCGCCCGATCGCGATACCGGCGGCATCGTGACGGGACATCTTTCGGTGTGGAGTGGTCAGCGGTTTCTGCCAGTGCTGGGCACCCCACAAAGTGGTGTAGGCCGGGTCGACCGCGACAATGCTCAGGCCCTGTTCGGCGGCCATGGACACCAGCCGGGCCTTGAGTTTCCCGGTCGGGATGCCGGAGATGAGCTGCCGGAACCGTTTCTTGCGGCCGTGTTTCTCGCGGGTCTTCTCGGTGGTGAAGTCGAGGTCTTCGATGCCGATCGCGGCGACACCGGCCTGCTTGGCCCAGTGGATCAGCCGGGTCAGCGCGTGGCGGATCTGTGCATCGCAGTGAGCGGCGGTCCCGGACAGGTCGTAGGGGAAGCGGTGCGGGTCACCGACGGGGTTGCCGTGCCGGTCGAGAAGGTAGGCGGCGAAGTGGTCGGCGTTGGTGTCGACGCCGATCATGGCCCGGGCACGGGCGGTCTCCAACGGGATGGTCTTCACGACGGGGCGCTGCCACGAGGCCGTGAGGTACCAGCGTCCACGCCCCGTATCGAGGTGGATGCGGTAGGCGACGGCCCGGTTCGCGGTGATGCGGTCGGCCCACTCCGCGCCCCGGTGCGCGAATGCGATCCGGGAGGTGAGGACGTACCGGCCGTGCCTGGCATTGGCCAGGTGCGCGAGCGGGGCAGGCAGCTTGATGGACACCTCGCCGTCCGGGGTGACGCGGATCGTCTCGTTCCCGAACCGCTTCCCCGACTCACCATCGGCCCCGATGAACCAGCGCTCCGCCTCCCACCGTTCCCGCCACTGCTCTTCGGTGAGCTGTGCCTGGGCGAGGTGGTGGCGGGTGTTGAGGAGACGTTTACCGCCCCGTACCACCCGCACCCGCCCGGCCTGCCACTCGGCAACGGCAGCGGCGTGCCGCGCCTCCAGCATCGCGAGGCGACGAGATTTGCGGAACCACTCGCTCTTCGACCGGTAGCCACCCGCCGCCCGCTTGGTGCCCTTCTCCCCGATCGGGAGGGACAGGCGGTGCCGCAGCATGTTGATCCCGGCTGCCAGCTTCTGGATATGCGCTGCCTGACAACGGCGGGCCAGTGCCCACTGATCGTGCGTGGCCTTCGTGATCGCACCCGCGATCCGCGACGACGACACCCCGGTCAGCTCCCGCTTACGCGCCGCCCACGTGTCCGCACCGTGCCCCAGACCATCCGCGCAACGAGCCTTGAGATCACCGGAAGCCAGCGCACCCTGATGCGCACCGACCGCACGCAGCACCATCTCGTCGTGGGCGGTGAGGCGCCCCAGCCGGTCCCGGACCGCCACCCCGCAAGGCCCGGGCACCACGAAGGGCACGGCCAACGTCCGCAGACCACCCACCACATCACCCCCTCCCAGGCCGGACACCTGCCACCCGAACCAACGAGCAGCAGCCACCAAGGTCACCCATTCGGCCCCAGAACCCCCGTTCCCACCCGCCGCGAATACACCGCCAGGACTCACTCCCGCACGCCACCACTCACTTCGGCTCAGTAAACCGACAGCAGCTCGCAACCCCTGCTCGCTCGGTGAACGAGGTCACGTCTCGCCGGCGCCGCCGATCTGGTCGAAGCCCCGGAGCATGGGCGTCAACTCCTGGGCGGCCGTGCCCGGGTGCTCCGCCGCGTCCAGGGCACGCTCCACATCGCGTAGCGGCGCACCCTGCGGTGCCTCCTCGCAGTCCGGCGCGTGCAGGACGCCCGGTCCGGGCCGCGCTTGTCGCGCAGCTTCTGCAGTACCCATCCCGAAGACCGGCGCTCCCCGAGTACCTCGCGGACCACCGAGGGCGGCGGTGTCTCCAGCCGCTCGGTGACGACCTGGTCGTAGTCGACACCGTCGACGGGGCGCACATGCTCCGGGGCACGGACCCACCCCCCCCGGTACTCCGCCGCCTCGACATCGCCGTCCAACTGGTGGAGAGGCAGTATTCCGAACGTGCGCTATTCGTTTGAGTCGTGCGCGGACACCGACATCCGGATCAGGCCGACGGGTCAGAAGCTGCTGCCGCCGTCGGTCGTCCAAGGCTCCTGCCCGGCGGGCGTGCGATAGGTTGCCCGCCATGACTGAGCTTGGACCCGTCGCTTGGCCACCTGCCCCGATCAGGACCGAACGGCTCGTGCTCCGCGAGTCCGAGGCCCGGGACCGTGCGGCGTTCATCGAGCTGTTCGCCTCTCCAGAGGTGGGCACCTACGTCGGTGGTCCTCGACCGCGTGATGAGCTCGAGCGCGCGGTGCCTGAGGTGCCCGGGCGGCGCCCTGGCTTTTTCGTGATCGATCTCGACGGAGCGATGATCGGCATGATCACGCTCGATCGGCGCGACGCAGAGCGTCCGGGTCACGTCCGTCCGAATGCCGGAGAGGCCGAGCTCGGCTACATGTTCCTGCCGGAGGCGTGGGGACGCGGGTACGCCGCCGAAGCGTGCGCAGCGGCGCTCGACTGGTTCACCGACGCGCTTCCCAACGAGCCGGTGGTGCTCAGCACCCAGACCGCCAACGACCGCGCGATGCGCCTCGCGGCGAAGCTGGGGTTCACCGAGGTGGAGCGGTTCGAGGAGTACGGCACCGAGCAGTGGCTCGGCGTGTGGTCCTCGGTCACGCCGTCCGGTTGAGCTCGTGCTCCACAGCGCGGATCCACGAGGCCACCGATCGGTCGTCGGCCTCGGCGCGCCGCTTGACCTCGTGGGGCGCGTCGGAGGGAAGCGTACGGGAATGGGCCTGGCAGTGGCTGAGCACGAGGAGGAGCGGCCAGCGGGCCGGGGGGCACTGCCGGGCCGCTGGTCACCCAGGTGGATACCGGCGCCCTGAGCGATGCCCGGGAACCAGCTTGACCGCAAGGAGTACGGACAAGACCTGTCCGAGGACGCCTTCCTCTACACGCGTGCCGCGGTCGTCGCCGCCGGCCGAACCGTTTTCGACAGCGTCCTCCAAGACCCTGAGGCCTTCGCCCCTTACGTCACCAACGTCATCTGGGCTGAGAACCTGCTCTACACACCGGACCGTGCATACAAACGCATCACCGGTGAGGAGTGGGACCGCGACACGCGCTACTCCTATGAGTCGTACTCGAACGCCGAGGGCTGGGCTGATTGAACGCCGTCCCTTCGCCCGGTGACGACTCCCGGAGTCGTTGATCGACCTCACGGAATGTGTGCCAGAACCACTACTGCTCGATAAAGCCACTCGCAGCGAAGCCCTCACCCGCGCCACTCAGCACCGCGCACAGAAGGTGCAAGAGCGGGCTCTTTCCCGGCTTCACAGCCAGCCCGCGCATAAGCCAGAGCACTCACCCGTGTGGTAGCGCAACCGGCGCCGCCGCGGCTGACCCGCCACCGCGCGGCCAGCGCCCTCCCAGCCGGAGGCAGCCCTGTAAAGGCCCTCAACAGCCCCTCATACGGGGTGGATCCGGCCGTTGCGGTGCAATAGGGACCGGGTTCGGACAAGGGGCCTGCGAGTCCCGGCTGTCGGTGTCACCAGCTGCCGTGGCCGCCGTCCCCGTGCCCGCCGCCGTGGTGGCCGGTGCCGCCTGCGCCGCCCTCGGACCAACTGCCCGGGTCCAGATCGTGGCCGAGGCTGTGGCCGCCGGTGGTGAAGTCGGCGTAGAGGTCGCTGAGCTCGCCGAGGAGTTGGCGGGTGAGGACGTCGGCGCCCGTGGTCAGTGCCGCAGCGATTTCCTCGTCGGCTGCCGGGTCCGCTTTGGCGGTTGCGGGGGTGAGGCGGTCGTTTGCGGCGAGGGTGGCCAAACGGCGGCGGTCGGTGATGCCCCGCAGGCCTGGGTAGACGGCAGGTGCGAGGCCCGCAGCCTGGACGAGGGCGGCGAGGGTGTGGTCGCGGTCGGCGGTGGAGATTGCGGAGCCGGAGCGGACCACGCTGTCGAGACGGGCCAGCAGCGCCTGGCGGCGCGGTAGGTCGACGGAGAGAATGTCGTGGCGGGTACGGCCGCTGGGGTCGCGCCAACGGCGGACCCGGACCGCCTTCTGGTCCTCCAGCCGAGAGAGATATTCGGTGGTGAGTGAGCGTGGTGTGCGGCGCAGCCAGTCCTTAAGGCTGGGCGGGGGAGCGGTTGCGCCCAGACTGTGCAGGACGTTGTTCAGGCGGCGGTCCTCGACGCGCTGGGAGTCCATCACCTCGATCCGCCGGGGGCCGACGGGGATCCGTCCGGCCAGGCCCAGATCCGCCAACTCCGATGCCCGCAGGGCGAACCGGAGCCGGTCCTCGGCCCGTATCCGTATTCGCCGCCTGCCGGGGCGTATCGCGAGCAGGAGCAGTTCCTCCCCCGTGGTCATACGTGCCAGGGTATGCGCGGCCGTCCGTGGAGTGGAGTCCTCCGCGGCCCCTCCGTGCCAGCTTCCGCCGGCGATCCCGCCAGGCGCCTTCAAAAGCCCGAGCGCGGCAAGGGGTCCCAGCGCGCCGGCCGTACCGTAGTGCCCACTTCTGGGAGGTCGAGCCTAGTGCTGTGACCGCGTAGGTTCACCGAGTTGGTGGTCGTGGCCTTTGGATGTGCGGTGACGTCCGATCCGACTGTTGGAGGCGCGGTGGCTGAGCCTGGCCGTGTGCGCAGACCGACCGACCAGGAGGGTCAGCGGCTGCAGCGGATCGTGCGCCGGGGCAGTACAAGCTCGGTACGCTATCGGCGCGCGATGATGCTGCTGGCTTCGGCCGGCGGGAACCGGGTGCCGGTGATCGCGCAGCTGGTGCAGGCCGAACTGGGCCATCAGCGCGGTCTTGCCCGACCACGCAGGCGCCGGCCGCCGCCAGTAGCCGTCTCCCTCTCCAGCTGGATCGGTGGTGAACGCTCCCATTGCCGCGAGTTCGGCCTCGCGGCCCTCGAACCGCGGCGCTGCCAACTGCTGGACCTCCAGCAGATACCCCGACCGCGGTTCCCGACGACGCTCGCCTACCACCACATCGCCGTGGACATCCACTCGGTTGCGGTTACCCGAGACAGCCAGCCCAAGACTTGCCCCGGCCGTCACCGAGCGCTGAGCGCCGCCCATGCCTCGACGGCTGCAGATCTGCGGTATCCAGCTGCCGGCAGATCTGTGTCGTCACCCTCGCAGTCTGATGACGGACTGCCCGTATGCAGGGACAGGCTCTCCGGCTTACCGGCGTGCGGCAGCCCCTCTGCCACGTCATGCACACAGGGCTCGGCCGCACCCGGAGCACGGGCAGGCCGCGAGCGCCACCACCAAGGGGTCACGTCTGCTGGTTCCCGTCACCGGTGATCGCCTCACTGACCGCACCACCGGCGGAAACACCGCGCTCACCCGCCGTCGGAACACTTTCTCCCGGCGTCGTCGAGCCCTGGGTGTGAAGTGCATTCCCGCAGGCCCCGCACCGATGCACACGATCCTCACCGTCAGCACATCCATCAGGACTACGGAACGGATGAGAGGCCTGCCGCTCCAGACGCGTCCGGATGCCCGAGTAGCTCGGGCATCCGGACGCGGCACTCACAAACTGCCGCGGGTTGATCGCAAACTCACCGCGCTGGAGCCTCAGCGACCACGGTCACCGCCGCCGCCGTGGTCACCACCGCCGAAGCCATGGTCACCGCCAAAGCCGTGGTCACCACCGCCGAAGCCGTGGTCACCGCCAAAGCCATGGTCGAAACCGAAGCCGTGGTCACCGCGGAAGCCATGGCCGAAACCGAAGCCGTGGTCACCGCGGAAGCCATGGTCGAAACGGAAGCCATGGTCGAAACGGAAGCCATGGTCGAAACCCTTGTGACAGCGGAATCCCCAGTCCCAGCCGTCACCGAACTGGCACCCGTGGCCCCAACCCCAGCCGCCGTCCTGAGACGGGACGGAGGCGACGGCGGACGACGGGGGAGAAGCGGCCGCGCTGACAGCTCCGGCGCCGGCCCCAATAGCGAGGATTGGCGCCGCGCAGACCGCGACGGCTATTCGCCGCATCCTGGTCGTATTCGCGCGCATGATGATGTCCCCCTTCTGGGGGTCGAGAAAGAGATCTCGGGCGTTCGCAGGGGACGCCCATCCGCACCAGATCCTGCGCGCGGGTCTGGTGCGCGGTGATCCACCCGTCGGAATTGCCGGTTCCCCGACGGGCTTCAGGATCTTACTATTGAGTATGAGACGGATTATACGGTACGAAACGCCTCGTATCGCCAAGATAGGGTCCCTTTTTGGGTAAAGTCAAAGGGCGCACCAGTGGCTCACAAAGGAGGCACCCGGTGGTTACTCCCAGGCAGCAGAACGGCCGTCAGGACCCTTTGGCTCCCGAGTACGCCGCCCAGCACAACCGCATCGTGCCTCGCTCCGGGCGGAGGCGTCGGGAGTCTCACGAAGCCGTGCTCCGAGCCACGAAAGCCCTGCTCAGCGAGGTCGGATATCAGCGACTTTCCTTCGAAGGCGTCGCACGGCGAGCCGGAGTCAGCAAGGCGACGATCTATCGGTGGTGGCCGAACAAGGCCGCGCTGGTGATCGAGGCCCTCAGCGGGGACGTCCCACTTCCTCCCATCCATGAGACCGGCGACCTGGAAGCCGACCTGCGAACCGCCGTCCGGCTGACCATCGAGCTCGTCTCCGCCATGCCCACGTGCCTGATCCTCCCGGCGCTGCTCGCCGATGTGATCGAGGATCCCACCGGTACCGGAGCCTTCGCCGAGCTCATCGAACCCCGCCGCGCGTCGGTCGTGGAAATGCTGGAGCGAGCCCGACTCGAAGGCCGGTTGCAGCCCGACACCGATACCTCACTGATGGTCGACATCTACTCCGGAACCATCGTCTACCTGGCCGCGGTGCGCCGCGAACCGCCGGGCGAGGCGGTGATAGACCAGATCGTCAGCCTCCTCCTGAACGGCCACCTTCCGGCCCAGACCCCTCCGACGACAACGACGGCCTGAGTACGCGGGTGCGGCGCCAATCGCCTGTGCCCCCGGGGCGCCAGCCTGGCGTTGCCCTCATGGAGTTCCGACGGTTTCTCCTCGCCGGCATCCCAGAGTTCGGCGACGATTTCCTCGCCTTCCGCGGTCTGGGCGACCAAGTCGTACATCGCATCCGGGCAGCCCGGTTCCAGCAGCGAGAGCACCCCCGCGAAGAGCCCGCCGCCGTGTGTTTGGACGAGCCGCTTGTAGTCGGCCGCCAGGGCGATACCCAACGCCTCCTTCACGGCAGCCCGTTTCACGGTTCGGCTGCCGTCGGAGGGCGGGCGGCAGAGACGCACCAGCGGTTCGGTATGGCGCAGTGTCCGGGCCGTTCGTATATCGCTGGGCAGGGCGCTGAACCGTGGCGGGTTCCTGGTGGCGTCCAGTACCACCGCGCGCATCCGGTCGCCGACCGCGGCGCGGGGTGTGTCCGACCACCATGAGGGGTGTTTGGTCTGGTCGATGAAACCGTCGTGGCCGTCTGTGGCTCGCGCCCCGGGAGTGCGGGGCGGTTCAAAGTCCTCCATCTGTGGCATGAGGTGGGTGCGCAGGCTGTCCCAGACCAGGACGATGGGGCCTTTGAGCTGATTGTGCGCCCGCACGATGAGGTCGCGGTAGTCCTGCCAGGTGAAGTCCTTGTTCGCCCTTGCGGCCCCGGTGGACGCGGAGGCTGTAGATCAGCCGGGACCGGTCTCCTGGGCGGAAGCAGACCATTCCCGCCATCGAAACCCGCCCCGAGCCCCGGCCCCGGACGCGCACGACAGGAGTCTGGCCGACCCGGCCCCAGGACCTCGCGCATGGCGGCCTCAGCGACTGGCTGGCCTCGTCGTCGCAGACGATCCAGGCTCCGCGGGCCGCCGCCGTGCTTCTACCTGCGGCCACACCTCCTTCTTCCACAACTCCACAGCGCTGTCGTCACGTTCGATCGCTCTGCGGGCCGGCTGCTGCCAGGATCATCCATGACGCTTCAGTAGCCGCCATGTCCCCTCCACCGTGTAGCCGACGTGGAACAACCGCCCGATCAACGTCTTCACCCGAGCCAGCGTCCACCGCTGATCCGCCCAGCCATGAGCGAGCGGACCCCGCTCCACCTCACGCTCGAGCTTGGCGATTTGGACTACGGACAGCCTCGGACGCCCTGGTGACCCCTTCGACCGGACACCCTCCTTGCCACGCTCCCGCCACTGACGGCGCCAGCGCTCCACCGACCGTTCACTCACCCGCAGCGCGGCCGCGATCTCCCTGTTCTTCGCACCGCCCTCGAAGCGACCGACTGCCTCCAGCCGGACCCGCTCCCTCGCCGCCTTCTTGGCATCGGTCAAACCGCCACCCTGCGCGTATCTCACACCACACAGCTACCGACTCGACTCAGGCGCTGTCAGGGGCGGTGTAAGGCAGGAAACGCCGCGCCCGGCCAGATCGATCACGACATCGCAGCCGTCGATCGCTGCTCTGCGAGGCGGGGTGGCCCTGCCGTCAGGGCCACCCCGAAGGACTCAGCTCTGCTGCGCGAGCCAGTCGGTGAAACGGGTCTCGGCGATGTGCGCGTCGGGGCCGGGAAGGAGCGTGGTCTCCTGCAGCTGGGCATCGAAGTACGTGGCGTGCGGATCCGTCACGACCGTGCGCGGGTCGTTCTTGGCCGCGAGGCCCTTGCGGATGAGTTCGTCCAGCTGGAACGTGTCCGGGCCGGCCACCTCCACCACGCCGTTGAGGGGGGTGCCGACGGCCGTGCGGCCCACGGCGGCGGCCACGTCGTCCGAGTAGATGGGCTGGATCTTGACGGGGGCCAGACGCACGGTGTCACCGTCGGTCGCCGATGCGGCGATGCCCTTCATGAACTCGAAGAACTGCGTGGCGTGGACGATGGAGTACGGAATTCCGGCGGCCTTGATCAACTCCTCCTGCGCCTGTTTGGCACGGAAGTAGCCGCTCTCCTGGAGCCGCTCGGTGCCGACCACGGAGAGCGCGACATGGTGGGTCACACCGGCGTCCGCCTCGGCCTTGAGGAGGTTGGTGGTCGAGGTGCCGAAGAACTCCATGACGGCCTCGTCCGCGAACGACGGGGAGTTGGACACGTCCACCACGACCGAGGCACCCTCCAGAACCTCGGCAAGGCCCTCACCGGTCAACGTGTTGACGCCGGTGTTGGGCGCGGCCGGCACCGCCTCGTGGCCGTGCTCGTTGAGCTTGGCGACCAGCTTCGAGCCGATGAGGCCGGTACCGCCGATGACGACAACCTTCATGATGAGAAATCCTCTCCCGGATATTTTTCTGATTCTTCCGATGCCTGTCGGGCGGTCCGGATCGGCCGCTCGCTTGCGCCGGTCATTTTCGTCTGCACCAGGGATGACAGGATGGTCACCGGGTTTGTGACAGGGTGCCCGGGTGAATCTCGGAAATTTTTCATCCACGAGACGGGCAGGTTTCCGCGCGACGCCATGACGGTGCACCGCACAGTGCGGTGAGCCGAATCACCCGCAGGAAACGCGGGCAGGAATGGCGCCTGCCGGCGGAAGGCGAGGGCCGGGACCTTACTCGGCGAGCTTGCCCTCGGTGGAGACTTCCTCCATCAGGGAGGCGATCTCGTCCGGGATGGGAGGAATGCTTTCGCGGGTGATGCCCGTCGCGGGAGACCACACCAGGTTGACCTGCAGCGCGGGGTCGAGGTCCGGGTAGTCGCTGCGGTTGTGGCAGCCGCGGGTCTCGCGGCGTTCGAGGGCCGCCTCCAGAGTGGCCCGGGACGCCAGGGCGGCCGACTTGAGGTCGAAGGCGTGCGCGAGATCCTGGTAGCCGGCGATGTCGGGGTGGACCCCGACGTTCTCCATCCGCTTCTCGATCACCTCCAGCTCCGCCAGCCCGGCGCGCAGCCCCGCCTCGTCGCGTACCACGCCCGCGTGCTCGGTCATGGTGTTGCGGATGGCGCGTTGCAGTGCGCGTACGTTCTCGGGGCCGTCCGCTGCGAGGAGTTCGTCGATCTCGGCACGTGCCTCGGCCACCGCGGCCGCCGAGCGCGGCTGCGCGGTCAGCGACGTCGAGTAGGCGGCGGCTGCCTGCCCGGTGAGCCTGCCGTAGACGAGCAGCTCGATGAGACTGTTGCCGCCGAGCCGGTTGGCGCCGTGCAGGCCGCTCGATGCCTCACCGATGGCATACAGGCCGCGCACGTCGGTGCTGTGGTCCTCCGGCCGCACCCAGACCCCGCCCATCGAGTAGTGCGCCGTGGGCGCGACCTCGATCGTTTCACGGGTGATGTCCAGCATCTGGAGGTCCAGCAGCGTCTGGTACACCCGGGGGAGCCGGTTCATGATCGTCTGACGGGGGAGGTGGGAGACGTCGAGCCAGACGCCGCCGTTGGGCGTGCCGCGGCCTTCCTTGATCTCCGTGTACGAGGCGAGGGCCACCCGGTCGCGGGTGGACAGCTCCATGCGCGCGGCGTCGTAGCGGTTCATGTACCGCTCGCCGAGCGCGTTGCGCAGGATGCCCCCCTCACCTCGCGCGGCCTCGCTGACCAGCGTGCCGGCCGCGTTCTCCGGCTCGATGATGCCCGAGGGGTGGAACTGGACCAACTCGGGGTCGCGCAGGCGGGCGCCGGCCTCCACGGCCAGGCGGAAGGAGTCGCCGGTGTTCTCGTCGCGCCGTGACGACGTGCGCCGCCAGATGCGGGTGTGGCCGCCCGCCGCGAGGATCACGGCATCCGCATGGATGACGTAGCGCGTTCCGTCCGTCAGGTCGAAGCCGTACGCCCCGAACACCGCCCCGTCATGGGTCAGCAGCCGCGTGATGTACACGCTGTCGAGTATGGGGATGTTCAGTTGGCTCGCGCGCCGGATGAGCGTGCGCTGGATCTCCAGGCCGGTGTAGTCGCCCGCGAGGGCGGTGCGCCGGAACTTGTGCGCGCCGAAGAAGCGCTGGGAGATGCGGCCGTCCTCCTCGCGGGCGAAGGCCATGCCGTAGCGCTCCAGGTCGTCGATGCCGCGGGCGGCCCCCTGGGTGACGATCTCGGTGGTGCGGGGATCGCCGAGCAGATAGCTCTCCTTGAGGGTGTCGGCGGCGTGCTGCTGCCAGCTGTCCTCGGGATCCATCGTCGCGAGGGCCGCGTTGATGCCGTCGGCCGCGAGCGAGGTGTGGGCGTCCTCCTTGGGGCGCTTGCCGACGGCGAGGACGTCGATGCCGGCCTCGGCCAGCTCGATCGACGCGCGCAGGCCGGCTCCACCGGTGCCGATCACCAGCACCATGGTGGACAGATGTTTTTCGGTGGCAGCCACTATTGCTCCGATCGCTTGGGTGGTCAGTGACTCTGACCGGGTCCTCGGAGTGTTTGTGACACTCCCTCCGGCAACTCGTCGTCCCGGTACGTGGAAAGCACGTCACCGGGGCAGGGGCGGACGGACCCGTGGACGGGGTTACGGCAGGAGGCTGTCCAGGGGCACGGAGGGGTCGGCGAGGACAGCGTCGTCGACCTCGGCCCGGGCTCGATCAGGGCACGGATCGGGTCGATGACGTCCCAATGAGGGAGCGCTCAGAAGGCATCGAAAACACGTTGTTGTCACACCTTCGCCTGTTGCCCGGTCATACGGCCTGCCGGAGGTGTCGCATCGGCCGGCCTGGTGATTGCGAACATCTCCACGGACGGCGAAGGAGAAGAAGATGACCTACGTCATCGCGCAGCCCTGCGTCGATGTCAAGGACCGGGCCTGCGTGACGGAGTGCCCGGTGGACTGCATCTACGAGGGAGAACGGACCCTCTACGTCAACCCCTCGGAGTGCGTCGACTGCCACGCGTGCGAACCTGTGTGCCCCGTGGAGGCGATCTTCCATGGGGACGAGCTGCCGCAGCACTGGGCCGCGTACCGCTCCATCAACGCGGAGTACTTCGAGCAGCCTGCCCGCGGGCAGGACCATCCCCTGGTCGCCGGGCTGCCGCCCCAGACCGCGGACAAGAAAGGCATCGCCGTGTTCGCCATCCGCAAGGAGGAGGCGGCCGACGTCGACCGGTGGTTCCCGTCCTGACCGGACAGGTGCGACACGAACCTCGGGTCGTCCGGATCGGGCCGGCCGACACCGAGTCGGTGATCTCGCTCACCGGCAGCCGGCGCGGACCGTCGAGCGGCGCCGCGCCGGCCGCACGCGTCGCCACCGGTGTCGGCGGACGGTGGCCGACGGCACGCTCAGGAAGCCAGCGTGATGGTCGTCGGTGTGCCGCGCCACGCCATCCTCGCGTAAGGGCACAACGCGTCGGCCTGCTCCAGCAGCGGACTCGCGATCTCCGGATCCACCTCCGGCCAGTTCACCAACAGATCGACGTGCAGCAGATATCCGCCGTCGTCCGGATCCCGCCCGAAGGCGACGGTCGCGTCCACGGAGATCGCGGCAGGATCGAGTTCCTCCTGCCGCGCCACCAGGCTCAGGGCCCCGTGGAAGCAGGCCGCGAAACCGGCGGCGAATAGCTGCTCGGGGTTGGTCCCCTGACCGTCCCCGCCGAGTTCGGCGGGCAGGCGCAGGTCGATGTCCAAGGCCCCGTCGGACGACTGTGCCCTGCCGGAGGCGCGCCCGTGCGAGGCGACACCGCCGTGCACAGTCACGGTCGTCGTGTAGATGGGGGAGAAGGTTGTGCCCGCGTAGTCCTTCTGCGTGGACACGTTGGGCAACGGGACCTGCTCGGTCACAGGACTGCTCCGGCGTTGTCGTGGTACGTGCGCCGGATGATGCCCGACAGCGCGTACACAGACGGCAGGGATGCGGTGGGGACGCTGCCTGCCGGCGGAGGGATCTTCCTTCGGCGGGCGAGGCCGAAAACCCGGCGCCAGGTGGGCGCCACCGCGCGGCTCACGACATTCGTCACGTTGTGCTGTCCTTCAATCGGTGGAAAGCCTCATTCCGGATGACCGGTTGACCGACGAGTACCTGCTCTTGTGACATCTGCGGGGCCAGGCTCTTCGCGAGTAAGGGGTGAGGACGAGCCCTCAGCCCTCCAGGGTCGCCACATAAGGCAACAACTTGGCCGGGTTCATGACCCACATGATGCGGTCGATCCCCTCCGCGGACACGTCCACGGACAGCAGGGCCACCGCGTTCCCGTCGATGGAGACGAGCACGGCCGGCTGCCCGTTGGCCTCGGTCCACCGCACCTGCGCCGGGGGCCAGAAACGTGGGGCGAACGCCACGAGGTACTTGGAGACATGTGTGCGTCCGAAGACCGGGATCTTCGAGGCGCCGCGCACCCCGCCGCCGTCGGAGTAGCTGACGACGTCCGCGGCGAGGACCTGCTCGAGTACCGCCAGATTCCCGGTGCGTGCGGCGTCCAGGAACACCTCCAGCAGACGCCGGTGGTCGGCGGGGCCGACAGGCTCCCTGCGTTCGGCGGCCAGATGTTTACGGGCACGGCTCACCAGCTGGCGTGTATTGGCCTCCGTTGTCTCCAGGATGTGCGCGATCTGCCGGTAGGGATAGTCGAAGGCTTCCCGCAGGACGTAGGCGGCCCGTTCCACCGGGCTGAGCTTCTCGAGCAGCTGCAGGACCGCCAGTTGCAGGGCCTCGGTCCGCTCCGCCCCCACGTGCGGGTCCGCGCTGGTGTCGACCGGCTCGGGCAGCCACGGACCCGCGTACGACTCGCGTCGCACTCGGGCGGACTGGGCGAAGTTGATGGCCAGGCGTGTGGTGACCGTGGTCAGGAAGGCCGCCGGTTCGAGGACACGGGCGCGGTCGGTCTGCTGCCAACGCAGCCAGGCGTCCTGGACGACGTCCTCGGCCTCCACCGCGCTGCCGAGCATGCGGTAGGCGACGCCGAACAGCTGTGGGCGCACGGCGAGGAAGTCCTTCGCCGCCTGGTCGAGAGAGGCGGCGTCGCCCGCAGCGTTCATGGTTGCCCCTTCCGGTTTGATCGTGCTCATGCTATTAACCGGCGGAGCGGGGCGTTCGGTCGGCTCCCTATCCTTTGGAGGGGCGGTGGCCCCGCGGATGCCTCAGTGACGGCGGCCAGCCACTCACCACACCTAGGACAGGGTTTGGGCCGTAGGTGTGACACCGTTCCGATGAACGTGCCCTCGGAGCGCCGTACCTGTCACAGATCCACACGGTGTCCGGTCAACATTGGCGAACGGTCATGAAGCAGCAGTCAGGCACCCGTTGGACGGTGTGCCGCCCGCACATGACATGGCGACCCACGAAAGGGCACAAGCGTGTCGGACAACCACGCAGCGCACATGCACGGAACCGGCGACCAGGCGGCGTCGGAGAGCTGGATGACCGCGGCGAAGATGCTGCAGGACGCCTCGCCGCTGACGATCCCCGAAGGCGCCTCGGCGATGACCATCCAGATCGAGTGGGAAGCGGGCGACCCGGGGACCCCGCCGCACCGCCACTCCGGGCCCGCCTTCGGCTACGTCGTCGAGGGCGCGGTCCGCTTCGAGCTGGAGGGCGAACCCGAGCGGGTGGTGGAGGCCGGCGGCACGTTCTGGGAGCCGGGCGGCGACGTGATCCACTACCAGGACGGCAATGCCCTCTCCGACGCGCGGACCCGGTTCGTCGTGACCATGATGTGCGCGCCGGGAAAGCCCATGCTCGAACTCGTCCCCGAGGAGGAGCTGGCCCAGCGCGCCCACCTGCGCGCCCCGCGGCCCACCGACTGACGCCCCCGGTGCGCGGCCGTTTCGGCGGAGGGCACGAGACACGATGAGTGCCACCGACGTCGTGCACGCCCCGCTGACCACGCTGTTCGCGGGCGCGGCCGTCTATGCGGCACGGCACGCGCTGCGGGCGCCCGGCCCGGCATGGCGCGGCCGCGTCGACCATTTCCTGCACGCCGCCATGGCCGTGGCCATGGCGGCGATGCTTTGGGGGCCGACGCTGCCACGGACGGCCCATGCCGTCTTCTTCAGACGGAGACCGAACGAGGTGAGGCGATCGAACTCATCGTCCATCTGCTGCTCGAACGTCTGCCGCCGTCGGAACGGGCCGCGTTCGTGCTGCGAGAGGGGTCCGAGTACCCGTACCGGCAGATCGCTGAGACCCTGCGGATCAGTACGGCCAACGCGCGGCAGCTCGTGAAGCGCGCCCGCGTACGGATCTTGGCTGCCCGCTCCTATCCGTTCAGCCCGGCGGCCAGCGGCCGTCTCCTGCGGGCGTTCGTGCCCGCCGCACGCGGCGGCGATCTGACACGCCTCGAGACTGTTCTTGCAGCCGACCTCAAGCAAGCCGCCTGAAGGAGCTTGAGGATCTCGTGCTCGTCTCGTCGATGGGTGGGCATCCAGCCGTAGGTGCGGAAGCCCTTTGTGCCGATCACTCAGGCGCCCAGTTCTCATGAGACCGGCCGACTCAGCCCGTGGGTACCCCGACCGCGTGTGCCGGTCATGGACGTGGCGTGGTTGAGGTACAGCGTCACCGTCGTCCGGTCCGAGACCCCTATGCCCACCTCGAGGCAGTCCCGTGAAAACGGTGCTGTCGGCCCGTCAGATGCTGGTACGAGCGGCGCGTGCTCAAGGGTGTCGATGCTCCGCTACATGAAGAGCGAGCAAGTCCGCCTTGAGATGCCACGGCGGGAGGACGCCTCAATGTTGAAGGTGGCCGGTCGCAGTGCCGTGAACATGGAGCTCTCTCCCATGGGGGAGAGGACGAATCCGTTTTCACCGCGCGAGCCACGCACGCTTGTGCTATGACATCAGTCTCCGCCCGCCGTCAGGGGGCCTGCAACTCCGGCCCCTGCGGGCGCGCGTCGTATTCGATCGGCGCCGCAGACCGGGGGCAGGCGCGAAGGCAGGGCGGCGTCGTTCAGAGGATCTGTCCGGGTTGATACTGGTTCAGATAGCCGGTGTGGTTGTTGAGTTCGTCGACCGGGATCGAACGGAGGCAGTCGCGGCCTCCGGGTGATCACGAGGTGTCGAGTCCCTGATCACCGCGGCGGTACTGATGCCGCCGACTTTGTTCCCGATGTGCAGTTCCCTACAGGGACATGCCGCAGTACAGGCGTCGTCGCGGCCCGGCGTCGCGGGCGAGTTCGCCGAGGCGTTCCAGGAAGTCGGCCAAGAGCCCTGGGTCCTGCCCGCCACCGTCCTCCGTGTGGGTCCATGCGGTGGCGGTTTCCAGCAGGCGCTCCGGGGTGGCCGCTGCGAGGGCGTCACGGAGGGTGTCCGTGAGCGAGACGAGCCAGGGCCCTTCGTGCTCGGGGTCGTTGAGCAGTTCGCAGAAGCGGGGGTCAGCTTCCACTTGCTCCTCGGATACTCCTGTCAGGTGGGCCTCGACGGTTCCGAGGAGCAGGTAGGGGTCTGCCCCTTTGAGGCCGAGCGTGCCGAATGGGTCGTCCATGCAGTCGTCTTCGAACAGCGCGAGGGCTTGCCTGTCGTCGGTGGCCGCGTAGTAGTCGTAGATGTTTCCCATGGCTGGATCGTGTCAGCCCGGGGGCGGCATCGTTCAGGGGGTCTGTCGGATCGGATCAGGTGATGTCGAGGGTCGTCAGGGGTCGGGTGGCGTCGCGGCTGTGTTTGCGCAGGCCGGCGGCGATGTTGTCGTAGCCGGTGAGGCGGAGGGCGCCGATGGCCAGGTTGCGCAGCGTGGCCATGGCCCGGGGTGCGGTCCCGGTGCGCATGCGCGAGGCGTCCTCGGTGAAGGTGGTGTCGCGCACGTGGTGGATCTTGTTCCCGATGCCCCAGTGTTCGCGCACGTGGTGGGCGATCTCGGGAGCGTCGGCCTGGTGGGCGGCAAGGTCGGTGGCCGCGTAGACGCGTTGCAGGGTGACCCTGTCGCTGGTGATGGTCCTGCGGCGGCGCACGATCTGCACGGCCTGGGCGGCGTGGGGGAAGTCCAGGCCGCGGGCGACGGTGGCGGTCTTGACCCGGCGGATCTCGTCGCGGCCGTGCGCGGTGGCGCGGGTCTTGTCCAGCAGCGGCACGTCCCGCCAGGGCATCTGCTTGAGCTGCCGGTGCAACAGCGGCTGGTTTCCCTTGATCACGGCGATGTAGTGGGCTTTCTTGTCCTCGACCAGGAAGCGGGCGTGGGCGGTCTGGGAATGGAGGGCGTCGAAGGTGACCACAGTGTCGGTCAGGTCGAGGCCGGCGAGCAGAGGTCGGAAGACGGTGATCTCGTTGGCCATGGACTTCATCGAAACCATCACCCCGACCGGGAAGCGGCAGTACATCCTGGCCGTCATCGAGCACGCAACCCGCCGCATCCGCGTCCTGGCAACCACCGCAGGCTGGGTCGCCCACACGGTCAAGAACCTCGTCATGGACCTTGAGGGCGTGGGCGCGCACGCCGCCTACCTGATCCGCGACCGCGACGCGAAGTACCCCGCCCTGATCGACAAGATCCTCGCCGACGCCCACATCCAGAGCGTGTTCACCGGCGTCCGCATGCCAAGGATGAACTCGATCATGGAGAGATGGGTGCTCAGCCTTCGCCGCGAACTCCTCGACCGCACCCTCATCTGGAACGCTCACCACCTGCGCCATGCCCTGAGCGAGTACGAGCGGTTCCACAACGAGCACCGCACCCACCGCTCCCTGCAGGCAGCCGCGCCGCCGCGCGCACTCCCCGAAACCATCACCGACCCCAGGCAGATCGCTCGCCTCGGCATACGCCGACACGACCGCCTCGGCGGAGTGATCCACGAGTGCCAACACGCCGCTTGACCCGCACGGACGTGATTCTCGGCCCGCACAGGTCCACGGATGAGGCCGAAGGGCGAGCACCAGATCAATGAATTGCATAATTTTGCAATTCGATACATGCTGTAGGGGCTATGCCGGTTCGTAGTCGTGGGCACAGCGCCGAGCGATGTTCCCGGGTTTCTGGGTGATGAGGAGTGTGCGAGACCGTGCCGGTTCCGCTGTATGAGGCCAAGGCCGAGTTCTTCCGGATGCTCGGGCACCCGGTGCGCATCCGGGTGCTGGAGCTGTTGCAGGGCGGTCCGATGCCGGTACGTGACCTGCTGGCGGCGATCGAGGTGGAGCCATCGGCGCTGTCGCAGCAACTGGCGGTGTTGCGCCGCTCGGGGATCGTGACCGCTGCCCGGGAAGGCTCGACCGTGGTGTATGAGCTGGCCGGCGGGGATGTCGCGGATCTGATGCGGGCGGCGCGGAGGATCCTGACGGAGATGCTGAGCGGGCAGAACGAACTGCTGGCCGAGCTGCGGAAAGCAGAGGTAGCGCCCGAGTGAGTGCCTTGCTGGCCCGGTCCTGGGAGCGGGTGCGCTTCCTGTTGCCTGCCCGCGCCGACTACTCGGTCATGGCCCGTAATCCGCGCCGTGACCTGCTCGCCGGCCTCACTGTCGCCATCGTGGCCCTGCCGCTCGCACTCGGGTTCGGTGTCTCCTCGGGGCTCGGCGCAGAAGCCGGGCTCGCTACCGCCGTGGTGGCGGGAGCCTTGGCGGCGCTGTTCGGCGGCTCGAATCTCCAGGTCTCCGGCCCAACGGGCGCGATGACGGTGGTGCTGGTGCCGATCGTCGCCCAGTACGGGCCCGGCGGAGTGCTGACGGTCGGGCTGATGGCCGGTGTCCTGCTGATCGTGCTCGCCCTGCTGAAGGCCGGCCAGTACATGCGGTATATCCCGGCCCCGGTGGTGGAGGGCTTCACCCTGGGCATCGCCTGCGTCATCGGACTTCAGCAGATCCCGGGCGCCCTCGGCGTTCCCAAGCCCGAGGGCGACAAGGTCCTCGTCGTGACCTGGCGCGCCATCGAGGAGTTCACGAAGGCGCCGAACTGGACCGCCGTGGCCCTCGCGGCTGGTGTCGCGGCCATGATGCTGCTCGGTGCACGCTGGCGCCCGGTCGTCCCGTTCTCCATCGTCGCGGTGATCGCCGCCACTGTGGCCGCCCAGCTCTTCCACCTCGACAAAGCTGTCCCGATCGGTGATCTGCCGTCCGGGCTGCCTGCCCCTTCGCTCGGCTTCCTGGACCTGTCGGCCCTGGGTTCGCTGCTCGCCCCCGCCGTAGCGGTGGCCGCACTCGCGGCGCTGGAGTCGCTGCTGTCGGCCACTGTCGCGGACGGCATGACGGTCGGGCAGAAGCACGACCCGGACAAGGAACTGTTCGGGCAGGGCATCGCGAACCTGGCCGCCCCTCTGTTCGGCGGCGTTCCGGCAACGGCCGCCATCGCCCGTACCGCGGTCAATGTCCGTAGCGGCGCGGGCTCCCGGCTGGCCGCGCTCACCCACGCCGCCGTCCTCGCTGTGATCGTCTTCGCGGCAGCTCCGCTGGTCTCCAGGATCCCGCTGGCCGCACTGGCGGGTGTGCTGATCGCGACCGCGATCCGCATGGTCGAGGTCGGCGCGCTGCGGGCGATGGCCCGCGCGACCCGCTCCGACGCGGTCGTCCTCGTCCTGACCGCGGCTGCCACTTTGGCTCTCGACCTTGTCTACGCGGTCATCATCGGCCTGGTGGTGGCCGGGGCGCTGGCGCTTCGGGCGGTGGCCCGCCAGGCCCGGATCGACGAGGTGGACTTCCGACCCGATCTGCCCGGTGAGCACAGTGAAGAGGAGCACGCGCTCCTGGCCGAGCACATCGTCGCGTATCGGATCGACGGGCCGCTGTTCTTCGCCGGCGCCCACCGCTTCCTCCTCGAGCTCTCCGAGGTTGGCGACGTGCGCGTGGTGATCCTGCGGATGTCGCGGGTGTCGACGATGGACGCGACCGGCGCTCTCGTGTTGAAGGACGCCGTGGAGAAGCTGAACCGGCGCGGCATCGCCGTGATGACCTCCGGCATTCGCCCCGGCCAGCGCCAGGCCCTCGATTCCGTCGGCGCCTTGGGCCTGTTGCAGCGACAGGGGCGCGAGTACGCCTCCACTCCGGAGGCCATCGCCGGGGCCCGTGCCCACCTGGAGAAGGCCGGACTGCTGCCCGTCCCCGGCCGGATCGCTCCTGTCATCGAAAAGGCTTTCCGATGACTGGCCCCCACACCCGCCGCATGACCGAGGTCTCTGGCGCGGAGGGCCTTTGGCTGCTCGAAAGCGTCGGCCAGGGACGTCTGGTCTACTTCCAGCGCGAGATCGCCGTGGTCCGCCCGGCCGTGCACGTCGTGCAGTACGGGCGCCTGATCGTCCGCGCCCCGGCCCAGGAGGCCGCCCTGGCCGACCGGGTCGCACTGACCTATCAGGCGGATGAGATCCAGGCCGACGGTAGCGGTTGGACCGTCACCGTGACCGGACCGGCCGAGATCGTCCGTGACGCGGACGAGACGGCCCACTACCGCCGTACGCTGCCGGGCTGGGCCCATGGCCCGCACGACACCCTCGTACGGATCCGTCCGCAGGCGGTTACCGGCTTCCGCCTCGCCCACCCGGAGGCATGGTGAGTACGCAGCTCGAAACCTTGCCGTATCGGCATGTACTGACCCTGCCCACGATGGGTTCGGCCGTGCGGATAACGCGTGAGACGACGGAGCAGGTGCTGGAGGAGTGGGGTATCAGCCGCCGCCATCCGAGCGTGGATCCGGCGCTGCTGATCCTGTCGGAGCTGGTGACCAACAGTGTGCGTCACGCCGCCGCGCTCTCCCCGAACGTGACGGTCATCTTCGCGGGCGGGCCGGACACGTTCGCTTTCGCTGTCCACGACCGCCACCCCTACCAGCCCCGCCTCTACGGCACGGCCATCGGCACCGGCAGCACCGGGCTGGCCACCGTCGTCGAACTTACCTTCCAGCTCGGTGGCACCGCGGTCGTACGCGGGGACGCGGACGGCCAGGGCAAGAGCATCTGGGTCACCCTTCCCCTGTAGAAGATTGAGGCAGCGACGATGACCATCGAGTGGCGCTACACCACCCACCACAGCCTCGGCATCCTCTCCCTCGCCGGATATCTCGGCCCGGACGCCGTCCACCGGTTCACCGGCGCCATCGGCTGGGTCCAGGCACGCGGCACCGGACCGGTCATCCTCGACCTGACCGAACTGCGCGGCTGGTCCGCCGCCGGCCAGCTCGCCGTCGCCCAGGCCGCCCACCAACTCCACAGCGGCGGGCGGCGCCTGGAACTCGCCGCAATCCCCGCCGACGGCTGTCTCGTGCCCGACGGCACCCACCCGCCGATCCCCGTCCACTGCGACCTGCCCACCGCCCTCGCCACCCACCGGGACCCGGCCTGGGACGGGCGGGAATAGTGCACCGACGAGTGGCCCGGCGCGCACACCAGCACCGGCCAATGCCTGATGCAAGCAATGCACAACAACGAACCGAGCAAGGAAGAACCATGAGCGACGTGACCGTGAAGGACAGCAACGGGACCGTTCTGGAGGACGGCGACTCCGTCACCCTCATCAAGGACCTGAAGGTGAAGGGCACCTCCGAGACCCTCAAGCGCGGCACCCTGGTCAAGAACATCCGCCTCACCACCCAGCCCGGCGAGATCGAGTGCAACACCAAGAAGGTCAAGGGCCTCGTCCTGAAGACCGAGTTCCTGAAGAAAGCCTGACCCAGGCCGCATATCTCGCACGCGCTGCGCCCCATGCTTCACAACGGGGACGGCGCGTGCGGCGTTTCCCGCCACCTTGAGACGTGCGGCAGCGCGAGAGCCGCGTCCAGGCTCGTCGCCCAGCACGCACTGTCCACCGCCCGAGGCCTGTGGGGTGCCATCCCTGTTCTTGCGTGGGTATCCCCGGCTTCAGCCGGGGAGGGAAACGCGTCCTAAGCCCGGAGGCGCGAAGCGCCGGAGTTCGCTCCGCCTCTGTCGTTGCGGTCAGATAGGCCGCTTCTGGCCTTCGATGTACTGGCGGATCACGGTCAGCGGTGCACCGCCGCATGATCCTGCGAAGTAGGAGCGGGACCAGAACACTGACCCCATGCCGATCCGGTTGATGCGGCCGGTGTACTCGGCCCGCAGGTACCGGGAGCTTACGCCCTTGAGGGAGTTGATCAGTTTAGACAGGGCGACTTTCGGCGGGTAGTGCACCAACAGGTGCACGTGATCCGCCTCGCCGTTGAACTCGCGTAGCTCTGTCTCGAAGCTGGCGCAGACCTCTCGCATGATCTCCTCGCACCGTTTGAGCATGGCGTCATCGAAGATGTCACGCCGGTACTTGGTGACGAACACCAAGTGTGCGTGGAGGGTGTAGGTGACGTGCCGTCCGGTGCGGATATCGGGGTTTGGTTTCCAGCGTGGTGACATACGCCAAGCGTAGTATGATCAAGCGAGCCAACGTGGAAGGGGGGTGGGTCGGATGATGCGTGCGTACAAGTTCCTTATGCGGCCCACCGTGGGCCAGACGATCGCACTGGGCGAGATGCTGCGCGATCACTGCTCCCTCTACAACGGTGCCTTGCAGGAACGCCGTGACGCGTACCGGCACGTGTCGAAGACGAGCATCAAGTACGGGATGCAGTCCGCGCAGCTCAAGGAGATCCGGGTGCACGACCCGGAGCGTCAGGGCCGGTGGTCCTTCTCCTCCCAGCAGGCGACGCTTCGCCGTCTCGGCAAGGCATTCGCCGCGTTCTTCCGCCGCGTCAAGGCGGGGAAACGCCGGGCTACCCGCGCTTCCGTGGCGTGAACTGGTTCGACACGGTCGACTTCCCCAAGGACGGGGACGGCTGCCGCTGGGACTCCACTCCGCACGACCCGGTCACCCGCGTCCGCTTCCAAGGTGTCGGGCACGTCAAGGTCAACCAGCATCGGCCGGTGGTCGGCAAGGTCAAGACCGTGTCTGTCAAGCGTGAGGGCAAGCGCTGGTACGTGATCCTGACCGCCGAGCAGACCGCGCCTAAGCCGCTTCCCGCGACCGGCTCTGTGGTCGGCATCGACATGGGCATAGCCAACTTCCTTGCCGACTCGGGCGGCGAGTTCATCGAGAACCCCGGCACGGGCGGAAGGCCGCCGCGAAGCTCGAAGCGGCACAGCAGGCTGTCGCTCGGTGCAAGCGCCGCAGCAACCGGCGTAAGAAGGCCGTCCATAAGGTTGCGGACCTGCACCGAAAGGTCCGCCGTCAGCGCCTCGATCATGCACACAAGACCGCGTGGGGCCTGGTCCGCGAACACGACTTCATCGCGCACGAAGACCTTAAGATCCGCAACATGGTCAAGGCCCCCGCACCGAGGCCCGACCCCGACCGGCCGGGCAGCTTCCTGCCCAACAGGGCCGCCGCAAAGGCCGGACTCAACCACTCGATCTCGGATGCCGGATGGGGGGTGTTCCTGACGATCCTGCACGCCAAGGCTGAAAGTGCCGGACGAGACGTGATCGCTGTGGACCCCCGCAACACCTCCCGGACCTGCCCCGAATGCGGGCACGTCGCAGCGGAGAACCGGCCCACACAGGAGAAGTTCCACTGCGTCTCGTGCGACCACAGCGCGCACGCGGACACGGTGGGCGCCCTGAACGTTCTACGGGCCGGGCTGGTCCGTCGCGAAGCCGCACCGGCATAGCGAGAAGCCCCCTCGTTCACGAGGGGGAGGAGTCACAACTCTCGTACCTGCTTCGACCTGGGACCTCGAGACCTGCGACTGATCATGGCATGCTCGAACGCTGTGGCGCTCCGCGTGAGCTACCTCGCCTTCGTCCGCATCCTCGGGCTGCTCCTCCTGCTCTCCCGTGCCCAACGAGCCAAGGACGTCGAGCTGCTGGCGCTGCGCCACGAAGTCGCCGTCCTGCGCCGCCAACTCGGCACCCGGCCACGCCTGTCCTGGCCGGACCGGGTCATACTCGCCGCCCTCGCCCGACACCTCCCCGCTCCGCTGCGCCGCACCCGGCTGGTCACCCCCGACACCCTGCTCACCTGGCACCGCCGCCTCGTCCGCTGGAAAGGGAGACAGATACCGGCGCGCACCGGCCGCCCGCCGATGCCCGAGCAGCTCACCGGCCTGGTCCTGCGGCTCGCCCGCGAGAACAGCTCCTGGGTCTGCACCCGCATCCAGGGCGAGCTCCGCCGCCTGGGTCACCGTGTCGGCGCCTCCACCATCCGCCGCGTCCTGCGCTCCGCCGGCCTCGACCCCGCCCCCCGACGGTCAGGAGACGCGCCGACCTGGCGCGAGTTCCTCCGCGCCCAGGCGAGCGGACTCCTCGCGGCGGACTTCTTCCTGATGTCAGCTCCTCGCCTTGCTCCACCGGCCGCCGGCCGCTCTCACTCGTCGTCGCTGCGCTCCAGGACCAAGCCGACGGACCCGTCCTCCAGACCGTTGCTGTCTTCGAGGTGCAGGTGACTTCCATCAGGAACGCCGTCCCCGGCGAGCACAAGCAGATGCCCGGCGAGCGTCCTCAGGCCCGCAGCATTCGCCTCGATGACGACCTCACCCCCGAGGTCCCGCACCTCGATCCGCGCGTCCCCCTCCCACGTGAAGACTTGCGCGACACCATCGGTCACGGCCGTAACTTGGGTGCTCTCAACGGGGGCGCTGCTGGACTCAGAGGTCATGGAGAACATGATGCCGCCCAGCGCACACGCCTCCGGAGGCTGGACCGATTCCTCATGTCTATGCAGTTCAAGCGTCTGATACGCCCTCCGGCTGAGGAGTCATCCCGCACATGTCCCGTGACGTGGCGATCAAGTAGTCGGTTCGTGCCAGGATCACTCGGATCAGTCTTTCTCCCGGCTGAATTCGTGCGTGCACCCCCCGGAAGTCACGTCCCGAGTGAAGCAGGCGATGAAGGAATCCGGGGAGCCGTAGAAGGCCAATTTCATGTCCTCGCAGTCCACGCCGTCGAAGGTGACCGTGCCATACGTTCCGGAGGGAGACCAGGTTCCATGTTGCCGGTCGGCGAACCCGGAGCACCCCCAGCCGACGACGTCCGCCTTGTCCAAGCCCTTGGCTGTGAACGTGCCGTCGTCCTTGAACTCAACTGTCGCCCCGGTCCAGTCCGACCACACGCCCGTCAGCTGATCAGCGGTGTTGACCTCGACTGGGTAGACGGAACAGGAGGCCAACAGGAATGTCACCGCACATCCCAACGCAGCGCCCATGAATGCACGTCGTATCCTCTGATGCTGGTTGGCAGCCATACGGCCCTGCCTCTCGTGTCTCGCACATGCCAGGGAGCGACGCCTCAAGGAAGCAACGAACATCATCTTGAACGCGTTCAAGTCCTGGTGTCAATGGGGCCGGGGCGCGACGGACGCTTCGCGATTACCATCGGTCCGTGCGCCTGGCAGCGAAGGTCGGCATGGAGAGACTTTGGGCGGGAGCTGCCATGGTCCAAGGACCTGCACCTTCGCTGACCTGGGTCGGAGCCTTGCTGTGACTCCCCGTGATTCCCCCAGCTTCCCGACGGATCGGGCACGCGAGGGGCACGCACCCCAGCCACAGCCTGCCCCGCCTCGTGGCGCACCCACGAGGTACGACAAGCTCGCCGTCCGCTACGAGGCGACTGTGCTGGTCGCAGCCGTGAACGAGTGGCTGTGACCAGCACCGTCGCAACGGCCCTCAGACGACGTCGAATTCGTTGCCCTCGGGGTCCTGCATGGCGGCGGCGTAGAGCCCCATGTCCGGCTCATCCTTGATCCGCAGCATGGTGGCACCAGCTTTGACCAGCCGTTCCACCGTAGCCTTGACCCGCTGTGTGCGGACGTCCAGTGGGACGTCACGGCCCCCACCGACCTTCAGGTCGAAGTGCCACCGGTTCTTGGCGACCTTCGGCTCCGGAACCTGCTGGAACCACACCCTCGGTCCACGTCCCGCGGGATCGATGATGGACTCCGGAATATCCCCGGCACCGGCTGGCAACTCCGCCTCGGGCACCCCCACCGCCGCCCAGTAAGCACGCCACGTGGCGTGCCCGCCAGGCGGAGGCTCAGGCACGTAGCCCAGGGCCTCGGCCCAGAAGGTCACCATTTTCTGCGGATCGGAGCAGTCGATCGTCAGCTGCACTGTCATCTCCATGCTCGGAGCATCCCAGGCAGGTCTGACAGACGATCCACTTTCGCAACAGGCCCTAACAGCAACCGCATTGTATAGAAGGCTCGATGGCTGACGCCGAGCATTGCCAGGTGCGGCGACGGCGGCGGTCCAGAATTGCCTACTCGCAGGCGACTCCGTCTCCGTCGCGGTCGAGGTGTCTTCCGTAGCCGGGGTCTCCTGCGTGGATCGGTGCGGCGCCGGCAGCCCGCACTGCCGTGCAGTTCGCGTAGTACGTCGACTGACTGCCTCCGTCCGACCCGGATCCGCCGGACGTGCCGCTTTCGGGTGCGACGGTGACCTTGACGGTCTTCGTCTTGGTCACGGTCGGCACAGGCTCCGGGCTGGCAGTGACGGTCTCGGTGACCGCAGGTTCGGGGCTGGCAGTCGTCGTCGCCGTGACGGTTGCTGCGGGTGCCGGCTTCGCGCTGGCGACTGCTTCCGTGTTGGTGCCGTCGTCCGCCGCACCGATGCCGACACCGATGAAGAACAGTAGTCCGGCCGCGGGGAACAGGACTCGCTTCCGCGTCCACTTCGGCCGTGCCACCGGCAGTGCGGGCGCCACATACGGGTTGTTCCCGGCGGCCTGAGGCGGCTGCCCCCAAGGCGGCGGTTGCGGCGACGGATTGTGCGACATATGAGTCCCCCCGGGAGGTTCGTGGAGAGATGACCGTAGCGACGCCCCCCGGGGGTGGGTGAGGTAGATGCTCCGGAAGTGACGGAGTTGTGACCGAGCCGTGGGGATGGGGGGAGGGGGGCGGATCAGGCGTCGTCCGACGGCGGCCGGGTGAAGAGCAGGTTCCAGCATCGCTGAAGCCCTTGGCCCTCCAACTCCTGGCTGTGCAGCTTCCAGCCGATCGCCTCGACGCGACCTATCGCGGCAGCCACGTCAGCGTCCCGATTTCGAGGTGAGGGCGACGGGAAGAAGCGGTTACGGGTTCCCCCGCGATGGATCGTGGACGGCCGTGACATGGCAATGGCCGCGCGGGTTCTTGAGGTGTGAAGATCAAGCAGGCCCGCGCGGCCATGTCCCATCCTGTCCTCTGCGGTCTCGCGCGCCAACATCTCGGCGAGTTGATCGAAGAACTCGCGCCACGCTGGGAGGCACGCTGTGAGTCCGGACGGCACCAGCGGCGCAGGGGCAACCGCAGGCGGCAGGCCGGGGCCGGACCGAGGTACGAACTCGTCTTCACCGACCGGGTGTTGATCACCTTGGTTCACCTGCGAACCGGACTCACTCACGACGCCCTGGCCGTGCTCTACGAAGTGGGATCTTCGACCATCGGCCGTGCCGTCGGCGAGATCCGCCCGCTGCTGGCCGAGCGCGGATTCGCGGTGCCAGACGGCCCAGCCTGCGGCTGCGAACCCTGGAGGACGTCTTCGCCTACTCCGAGGCCGAAGACGTCACGCTGCGGATCGACGGCACCGAGACCCAAGTCCGCCGCCCCTGGGCAAACCGTCCCGGCAGGCGTGCCTTCATCTCTGGCAAGCGCCGGCAGAACACCATCAAGACGACCACGATCAGCGATCACCAGGGCCGCACCCTGTTCTCCGGTGCCCAGCGGCCCGGCCGGATGCGCGACCAGACCGCCCTGCGCACCGAAGGCATCGCCGAGCAGCTCCGCCAGCACCCGACCGTCAGGGCCGAGGTCGACGAGGGTTACCGAGGCCTGGCCAACGAGTTTCCCGAACAGGTCTCGGCACCACCGAGGAAGCCGAGGGACCTCGACAACGCACCGCTGAGCGAGAGGTACGGATGGCGAGAAATGTGCCGCCGCCAGTCTTCCCGCCGGATCTGCGTCGAGCACGCCAACGCCGAACACCGGCAATGGCGCCCGCTCCAGCGGTATACCGGACGCCGCGAAACCTACGGCGACACCCACCGAGCCATCGCCGGGCTCGTCTCCGACCGCGCAGCCAAACGCGCCACCCGGCGCAGGACAAGCACCGAACTCGTGCCCGTCAGCACGACGGCCTGCTGAATCACCCACCAGCCGAACCGCCAGACCAGCACACTCAGATCTCAATCGCGGGGCAGCCCGTAAGCGAACGCCGCGTCGCCGCGCTTCCACGCCACTTCGGCCTGCTCATCGATGCTCTTGATGGCGATCTTCTTCAGCACCTTCTTCAACATGGCGACACGGTAGGGCCTGAGTTGTGCGCGGGCACCCGTCATGCCGAAGCCCGGCCCAATTCCGATGGGCCGGGCTTCAGAGGGATGGGTTCGGTGAGCGACTGCGCTGCCTACCTTGGATGCCTACCAGTCGCGCTCCTCACTGCTCGGTGGTGTCGGTGGTGCGGCGAACCCACTCGCGGCTGCGGCCGGCGGCATTGGCGATGGACACCTGCGGCATCCCGGTGCGGGTCGCGGCGTACACGACCTGCTCCATGCGACGACGGCTGTTAACGATGCCGTTCCGCCGAGGTGGCAGCCGCCCTCACGCGGGGAAGTCCCTGCAGGCGAGCCATTCGCGGGCTGACACCGACCCTGCTCGTGTGCCCCGTATGGCCCTCCCTCCCCGGGCCCACGGCGCCCGTGTCGGAGTCCGAGAACGGGCCTGCGTTATTCGCTGGTGTGTGGCCCTGTGGCCCTTGTAGGTTGGCATCGCGACCGCGCCTCCGATGCGCTCGGCTGCGGCTACTTCCTTCTGACAACCAAGTGACGCCGCCGCCCTCTTTGATCTCGGCAGGCGCGGGCGTCTTCGCCCCGTCGGACCTTTTGGCAGGGGCCGTCCAATCCTTTGAATCCGGGGGGATTCGCTGCCTCGTTACACCCCACGCGTCTCCAAGATCTGGCCCGAGATGCTCGTGGCCCCGCACGTCTCGGTGGCCGCCCGCTTCCTGCCCCCACCACGGCTCCATCACGGGCCCACCAGCCCGGACTTCCGCACCTATGAGGGCGGCCCGGCCTTCGTCCGGGAGCCCCGCGAGGAGCTCTTCCTCCTTGCGGTTGGCAACTTCGTCTCCCAGCGGGCCTTTTACGAGAGCGGTGAGGAGCGGGACGACCGTTACGCCCGTCTCGTCGGTGAACTCGCTGTCCAGGACCCCGTGTGGACGGCCGGCCTGCTGCGCTGGCTTCGCAGCGAGGGCAACATGCGCACGGCGTCCCTGGTGGGCGCCGCCGCGTACGTGCGGGCCCGGCTCGAGGCCGGGGCGTCCGGAGGCCCGTCCAACCGGTCCGTGATCGACTCGGTGCTCCAGCGCGCCGACGAGCCCGGCGAGTTGCTCGCCCACTGGATCTCGGAGTACGGGCGGAACGTGCCGCAGCCCGTGAAGCGGGGCATCGCCGACGGCGTACGCCGGCTGTACACGTCCCGATCCCTGCTCAAGTACGACACCGCGTCCAAGGGCTTCCGCTTCGGTGATGTGCTCAACATGGTGCACGCCTCCCCCGACCCGGACAAGCCCTGGCAGGGCGCGCTCTTCCGGTACGCCCTAGACCGCCGCCACCACCCAGAGCAGGCGGTTCCGCCGGCCTCCGACCACCTGCTGACGGCCCACCGGGCGCTGATGGAGTCGGCTGCGGACGAGCGGTGGGCGGTGGTGACCGGGCCGGGCAGCCCCGAGCGGCTGGCCGCGGCGGGCATGACGTGGGAGGCCCTGGCAGGCTGGCTCCACGGACCGATGGACGCCGCCGTCTGGGAAGCCGTGATCCCCACGATGGCGCCGATGGCGCTCCTGCGGAACCTGCGGAACTTCGACGAGGCGGGGGTCTCGGACGAAGTTGCGGCCCGGGTCGCCGCACGGCTCTCGGACGCCTTCGAGGTCGCCCGGTCCCGGCAGTTCCCCATCCGCTACCTGGCCGCCCACCAGCACGCGCCGTCGCAGCGCTGGGCGGTCGCGCTGGAACGGGCACTGGGCCACTCCCTGGCCAACGTACCGCCCTTGCCCGGCCGGACTCTGATCCTGGTGGACCGGTCCGACTCCATGTTCTGGGACACCGTCTCCGAGCGGTCCAAGCTGACTCGGGCGGACGCGGCGGCTGTGTTCGGTACCGCGCTGGCCATGCGTGCCGAGCAGGCGGATCTGGTGGAGTTCGGCTGGCGCAGCGCAGAGGTGCCGTTCGAGCCGGGCGAGCCGGTGCTCGAGGTGCTGAAACGGTTCCACAGTCTCGGAGGCACCCACACCACGAAGGCGGTGCGGACCCATTACCGGGAGCACGACCGGGTCCTGATCGTCACCGACGAGCAGGTCGCCCCCTACGGCCCCGGCGGGCCGGCAGATCCGGTCCCGCCTGACATTCCGGTCTACACGTGGAACCTGGCGGGGTACCGGCCCGCCCACGGCCCCACGGGCCCCCACCGGCACACCTTCGGCGGCCTCACGGACGCCGCGTTCCGGATGGTCGGCCTCATCGAGGCCGGCCGCGAGGCCGCTTGGCCGTGGACCGCTGAGCTGGCCTGATCCGAAAGACACGGCCTAATAGCGCTGTCCCATAAATGATCTACGACGTGTTCGTTGACCTTGCGGGTGCCGATAAATCATCCGTGCAGGTGGCAGTCTTGGGCGCCGATCTCTGGGCGGCACCCGCTGCTCGTCCCGCGATCTTCGCGGGACAGGTGCCGGGCGGCATCATGATCTGTCGTGCTGCTGCGCCTGACCTGCCTCGCCGTGACCAACACCTTCGCGCTCCTGCGCCTGCTGCCGATGAGCGATCGGGACAAAAGGCGTCGAGATCCTCGCGCTGCGGCACCAACTGCTGGTCCTGCAGCGCCAGGTCGGCCGGCCCAGGTTCACCGACACTGACCGCGCGGTTCTCGTCGGCCTGCTCCACCACCTCCCCATGGACGAGCTGCGGCACCTCCTGTTGCTGGTACGCCCGGACACGATCGTGCGATGGCACCGCAACCTGCTCAAGCGATGCCACGCCGTGACCTGCGCGCCCAAGCGCTGTGGGCGCCCGCCCACTGTCCGCTCGATCCGCGCCCTCGTGCTGCGCCTGGCCCACGAGAACAGCTCGTGGGGGTACCGCCGCATCCACGGCGAGCTCGCGGCTCTCGGCATCAAGGTCGCCGCCTTTACGGTCTGGGAGATCCTCCGCGAGCACGGCATCCCGCCCGCGCCCGAACGGCAGAGCACGACCTGGGCCGACTTCCTGCGCAGCCAGGTCGACGCGCTGCTCGCCTGTGACCTGTTCGAGACCCGCACCCTGACCGGCGCGCGCCTGTACGTCTTCGCCGTCATCGAGCACGTCACCAGGCGCGTGCGGATCCTGGGCGCCACCGCGCACCCCGGCGCGCAGTGGATCGTGCAGCTGGGGCGTAATCTCGTCATGGACCTGCAGGACGCAGGCGGCCGGGCCAGGTTCCTGATCCGCGACCGGGACTCGAAGTTCACACAGGCCTTCGACGCCGTGCTCGCCGACGCCGGGCTGGAGGTCGTCACCAGCGGTGTCCGGATGCCCCGAATGAACTCCATCATGGAGCGCTGGATACAGACCTGCCGCAGGGAGCTGCTGGACCGCACCTTGATCTGGAACCGAAGCCACCTCCTGCACGTGCTCCAAGAGTTCGAATCGTTCTACAACGGGCATCGGCCGCACCGGGCCCTCGGCCAAGCCGCCCCGCTCCGCCCGCTACCTGAACCGATCACCGAACCAGGACAGATCGTGCATCTGGAGGTCCACCGACGAGACCGGCTCGGCGGAACCCTGCATGAATACCAACATGCCGCCTGAGCAGGTCGGATGATTAATCGGCACCCGCAGAGTTCGGGCAGGTGCTCGTCATCGGGCAGGTGGCTGCGCAGCCGGTCTGATCCGTGAGGGAGAGGTTCCGTGGTACTTGCGGAACACCGTCGCGAAGTACTGCGAGGACGAGAAGCCCAGCGCGTGCGCGACCTCGGTGACCGTGGCCTGTGGATCGGTGGCGAGCTGCTCGAGGGCCCGCTCGAGCTTGCGGCGCAGTACGTAGTCCTTGGGCGTGGTCCCGGTGGCCTGGTGGAAGACCTCGTAGAAGCGGCTGGGTGACAGGCCCGCCGCGGCGGACAGACCGGCGGCGTCCAGTGGCTCTGTCAGGTGGGCTTCGATCCATTCCAGGATCGGCGCAAGGCCGTCCTGGGGTGCTGGCTGCGCCGGGGTGTGTCGCTGCGCGCGGGCCCGCGCCAGGCCGAGCACCGCCGCACTGACCATGTGTTGCAGCTGTCCGTCCGTGATCCAGTCGTCGTGCTCCTGGTCGATCCCCAACGCCCTGTCCAGGTCGGCGACGACGGCCGCCGGCATCTCCCACACGTCCGAGGGACCGGCGGCAAATAGGGCGATCGCCTTGCTCAGGGCGTCCTTCGGCCGCTTGCCGACGGCCTTGAGGATCAGCCAGAACAGCTCGCCGCGGGGCTGGATATCCCGGCCGGTGGAGTAGGTGCACCCGGGCGGCAGGCAGATGACCTGTCCTGGTGATACGGCTCGGGGCCGGCCGTCGACCTCGAAGGCGACCGGGCCCCGCCGGGGAGCGGCCAGGACGACCAGTGACGCGTGTCGGAAAGGCGGCAGCGGCTCGTTCGCATGGAGATACCGGTAGCGCCCGAGCGCCATCAACGGGGCCAGGCCTCGCCCGGCCAGATCCAGCACGACCCGCTCGGGCGTCACGGCCAGATCGATCCGATCGCTGGTGATCGCCGTCATGGACAAGAATGTACGGTGGAGAAAGCCGCACGCCAATAGCCATCCCCCGCCCCTAGCGTCGCGAGGTATGACGAGCACCCCCACCACGCGCCGCCAGGACTTCGACGCGGCAGGATTCCTGAACGTCGGGCCGCTGCTGACACCGAACGAGGTTGCGGCCTACCAATCGATCTACGACCGGTTCCTCGACGGCAGCATCCACGCCGGCGACAAGCGTTCCGACCTCGGGGCCGGCGCCGGCACCAAGCCAGCCACCGCCCGGGAGAACATCACCCAGATCATGTGGCCCTCGGCGCTGCACCCCGAGCTGCTGGATCTTCCGTTGCATGCCCGCGCGCTGGCGGTGGCGCGCGAGCTCGTCGGCGAGGACATGGTGTTGGACTTCGACATGCTCATCGACAAAGCCCCGCACACCGGCGTGCCGACGCCCTGGCACCAGGACGCCGGCTACTGGGTCGACCTGCCGGACAAACGTGCGGCCTCGATCTGGGTCGCTCTCGACGAGGCGACCTTGGACAGCGGCTGCATGTGGTACGTGCACGGCTCACACTTGACGCCGCTGCGTCCGCACTGGCCGGCCGGCAGCGGCAAAGGGGCGATCGAGTGTGCATGCTCCGAGGACGAACCCGGTGCCACCTACGTGCCGCTTGCGCCGGGCCAGGCAGCCGCCCACGCCGGCCACACCCTGCACTACTCACGCGGCAACACCACCGACAGCCACCGCCGCGCCTACATCCTCAACTACCGCTCGCAAGCCATGATCCAACTCGAACGCGAGCAAGGTATGGATCACGGCCTCACCAACAACGAACGGCTCGTCCGCAACCAAGCTGTCTCGCGTCAAGGTGTGGCTCAATGATCTTGCTTTGAAAGTTGGGGATGCAGATCCGGATTGTTGTGGACCTCGATCACTCCACCGAGAACTGCGGCGGACGGCTCATCAGACTCTCCTTCGGGTCAGGCACTCAACTAACCCCTGAGCCGCAAAGTCTGACGCGCGACACGGGCAGCCCTTTCCTCTGAACCGCTCCGGGTGGGCCCGTGGGCAGCCCGTGGGTGGACCGGAGCCGGGACCGGGGACAGGCGTTCGCTCTGGTGCTGATGCGCGGGAAGCCGACTATTTCCAGGGCTGCGAGGAGACCTCGGACGGGCAGGAGAACACCGAGAGCCATCGTGGCTGAGTGTTTCGGCGCCGGCCTGTCTCCCCTTTGAGAGCGTGTAGCTGTCCTCCGGAAGTCTTCCCCATCAGTCTCCGCTGCCCCCTTGACCCTGCCGCAACTGGTGTAGACCATCGACCGGCAGCGAACGCAACCGCTTTCTATCACCAGACGAAAGGGACGACCCCCATGGACCAGCGACACCCCCTCCTTGCCCGCAGACGAGTCTTGGGCACCATGGCCGGCGCCACCGCCGCCGGCCTGCTGCCCCTGGGGTCCATCGCCCGCGCGGCCGAGACGCAAGCCACGTCGAACGGTTCCGCCGAGGACGCTGGCTTCTTCGGCATATGGGACGGGAGCACCTGGACCACCCAGCCGCGCCTGGACTACACCGCAGCCGCCTCGCTGAAGCCCGTCGAAGACGCCGCCAGAGCCGGGGACTACGCCGCCGCCGGTGAGGCCCTCCGCAAGCACTTCCGATCCCGCACCGCGAAGGCGCCCCTGCCGTTCCTCTACAACGGCATCTTTCGCCCGGGCCAGATACCCCTGTTCATCGACCACATCTGGACCCTCGGCACCGGCGAGATCTACCAGGACGTTGTCACCGTCACGGGCGCCGCGTCCACCGTCTTCGCCGATGTGACGGAGGCGCTCACCCGGGCCGCGGAAGGCAAGGCATCCGAGGTGATGTTCTTCCTGATGGCGCGCGACAAGGAGCCCTCGACCGCGGTCTTCGCGAGCCGCGACGCGGGCGCGGGCGCCCCGGTGCTGGAGGTTACGAAGGCGGACGGGAGCACCGTCACCTTCCCCGCGACCGCCGACACGTACATCAAGGCCGGCGACGACGCGACCCGCAACTTCGGCTCCGACAGCGAGCTGCAGGTCCGCGACGAGGGCGTGGGCGCCTTCACCGCCGAGACCCGCAAGGCGTACCTGGCCTTCCGTATCGAGGGCGTGACCCAGGCTCCGAGGTCGGCGCGCCTTAAGCTCACCGGCCGTAACGCCACCGCCGCCGCCGACAAGCGGGTCATCGTCTTCCAGACCCTCGAAGCCTTCAACGAGACCACCCGCACCTGGGCCAACACCGTCCAGAACACCTTCTCCCGGCAGGGCGACCCGGGCGGCTTCGACTGGAAGAGGCCCGCCGGCGCCGACCCCGAGTACGGCTACCAGCTGCCCCGGCTGTACTTCGCCGGCCCGATGGCCGACGCCTACCGCCAGAGCGGCGACGAGACGATCGCCGCCGGACTGACGAGCCTGATCACCGACTTCATCCGCGACGCCGACAGCTACGGCACCGCGTACGGCGCCGGCTCCTTCCCGCGCAGCCTCGACACCGGCAACCGCATCGTCAACTGGGTGTACGCCTACGAGTCCCTGCGCACCAGCCCGTCCCTCACCGCCGCCGACAACACCGCGATGCTGCGCACGATCGAGAAGTCCGGCCGCTATCTGGCCGTGGCCCCAGGCCCCAACCCCAACTGGATCCAGTTCCAGAAGCAGGCGCTGACGGCGATCGCCGTGCACTTCCCCGAGTTCCGGGGCAGCGTCGAGTGGCTGGAGAACGCCCGGACGTACCTCTCCGCGCAGTTCCGTACGGCGTTGTATCCCGACGGGGGTTACGTCGAGTCCACCGACGGCTACGCCTGGGGTGTCGTCGACACCTTCGGCGGGCTGACCAAGTACCTCCAGGACAACGGCTACGAGCTCGGCGGCAAGGCCGAGCTGGACCGGCTCGTGCGCTTCCTCGCCGACCAGAACCTGCCCGGCGGCTTCAGCCCCGCCTACGGCGACAGCGGCACCTTCGACCGCGGCCCTGCGCTGCTGCAGTACGGCGAACTGCTCGGCGACGCCACGCTGACGTACATCGGCTCCGACGGCGCCCGCGGCACGGCCCCCGACCACACCTCGGTCCTCTACCCGGACACCCGCGTCGCCGTCCAGCGCAGCGGCTGGCGGCAGGGCGCGGCGTATCTGCGGATCAACGCCGACCGTGGCCCGCACTCCCACCCTGACGATCTGGCCGTCACCGTCTGGGCCGAGGGCAACCGGCTGCTGCCCGACATGGGCGCCTTCACGTACTCCAACGACCCGCGGAGCAACTGGCTGCGCTTCACCACCGAGTCGCACAGCACAGTCGAGGTCGATGCCACCGCCCAGAAGGTCGGCGCGGATGCCTCCATCGACCTTTTCGCCACCAACGCCGCCTTCGACCTCACCCGCGCCTGGACCGACGGCAACTCCGCCGCCCGGCACACCCGCACAGTGCTGTTCGTACGGCCCGGCCTGTGGATCGTCTCCGACCATCTCAGGCCGTCCGACACCGCGAACCACGTCTACCGGCAGAACTGGCAGCTGCTGCCCGAGGCCCGGCCGGCGCTGGAGGACGGCAGCCGGGCGATCGTCACCGACTTCGCCGAGGGTGGCAATCTGCGCCTCGTCCCCGCCCGCCCCTCGTCGCTCCGGGCGGAAGTCCGTAACGGCTACTACTCGCCGGTCTTCTACAGCGTCACGGACAGCAAGTACGTGACCTACACGCGCGAGGGCTCCGGCCTGGTCACCTTCGACGCGCTGCTGCTGCCCGTTCCCGCCGGCCAGCAGTCCACCGCCACGGTCGAGGAACTCGCCGTGGCGGGAGCGGCGGCCGGTGAGGCCTCGGCGATGGCCGTCACGTTCAGCACGGGGCGCACGGCCACCTACGCCGTGGCGCACACCGCGCCGCGGTCGCCGATCGCCTTCGGCGCGTACACCTTCGACGGCATGGTGGCCTACGCGGAGGCGGACTCGCAGCGGCGGACGTGGCTGCTGTACGGCGGGTGCAGGCTCGCCACGAAGGACGCCGTGCTCGTCGACTCCCCGGTGGAGCTGAAGGACTTCGCGGTCCGCCTCGACCCGGCGCGCGGGACGGTCGCCATCGACGGCATGGGGCTCGTCCCCAGCACGGACGCCGACAGGGCCGTCAGGATCCACGCGCCCTGGGCGGCATCGGTGACGCTCAACGGCGAGGCGGTCCCGTTCACCGTCAAGTCGAGCAAGCTGCTCGCCGCCGCGGCGGGCTGACCCGGCTCGGGCGGCCCGCCCCGGGCGACGTCTGCATCGCCCCGGCGGGCCCCTGGCCGCCGGGGCGATGCTGCAGTGCGCCCGAGACGTAGGACGGCGAGAACCTGAACACGCACCACCGCGGGCCCTTCGGGCGTGACCGGTGCCATCCGCCATGCCCTGGCGCTCAACCTGCGCCACCACGGCCAGCAATTCGGCGCGGACAATCTGCGCTGGTCTGACCTCTACGTGGACGTGATCACGGCACGGAAGTGGGTTCACTCGGTGGACCCGGAGACGGCCGTGTACGTGGCCCGCCGCGCCCTTCAGGAGGCAGCGGATGAGGGCGACCGCCAGGCCGCGCCCCTGAAAGACGCAGCGCTCTGCCTGCGGCACTCCCTGACTCAGGCCAGCGTGCCGTACGGGAAGTGGTCGGAGACTCAGGCGGAGGCGTTCGTGACCGCTGCCCTGCTGGACGTCGCCTGACACCGTGCCCGACATCCTGGGCAGGCCGAAGGGCCACCCCGCAGCGGAGCTTCCGGCACCGGGCCCCGAGACACCGCAATGGTCCTTCCACGGCGAAGACGTGGCTGTAACGTCAGCCGCGAGCCCTCGCAGGGAGGGTCATCAAGGCAGGGGGAGGACTGTGTCAGGCATGTCTCGGCGAGCACTTTTGGGCGCCACCGGCGCAGTTGCCGCATCGACACTTCTCACGACAACCGGAACAGCACAGGCCGCCGATACCGCGGGCGGGCGTTGTCAACTTGACCAGTCGGTGTCTGGCTGAGGGTGTGTGTGGCCGTGGAGGGGCCGGGCGGCGGTCCTTGTGTCAGGCCGCGGTAGGCAGGGCGGTCGCACCTGTGATCCGGTTCCAGATGGTGAAGCGGACGGTCATCTCGGCGCGGTACTCGGCTGCGCTCATGAGGTGGCGTCGGGGCCGGAAATGGGGCGAGATCCGGCTGAACGCGGCGAGGAACCGCTGGGTCGCTCCGGGCGAGCGGAAGCCTTTCATGGCCCGTTCGCGCTGTCGGGTGGGCTGGTGCGAGTTCTCCGCCCGGTTGTTCAGCCCCTTGTGCGAGCGGTGTTCCACCGAACTCATCAGTTCCCGGTGAGCCGGCCTGTAGGAGCGGCACTTGTCGGTCACCAGCACCCGGGGTACCCGGCGCTGCTTCTTCATGAGCTTGGCCATGAACCGCTTCGCGGCCTTCGCGTCCCGCTTGGACTGCACCAGAATGTCCAGCACGTTTCCGTCCTGGTCCACCGCGCGCCATAGGTATTGCCGCACCCCGTTGACCTTGATGAACACCTCATCGAGATGCCACTTGTCGCCGGCCTGCGGCCGGCGGCGGCGCAACGCGGCCGCGTACTGGGGCCCGAACCGGTCGCACCACCGGCGGACCGCCTCGTGGGAGACGGTGATCCCACGGGCCATCAGCAGCTCCTCGACCTCGCGGAAGGAGAGCAGGAAGCGGTGGTACAGCCACACCGCGTGGGCGATGACCTCCGCCGGGAACCGGAACCCCTTGTACGACACTGCCGCCTCGGCCCCCACGGCCAGCCCCTCCCCGGCGATCAACAAACCCGGCGATCATCCCAGCTCCCAGGTTGCCAGCTCAAGTTGACAATGCCGATCCTGCAGCTCGCTCGAGAGAACGCACAGTGGGGGCACCGGCGGATCCAAGGCGAGCTGGCCCGACTCGGACACCCCATCGCCGCATCCACGGTATGGAAGATCCTCCACGCGGCGGGCATCGACCTGGCCCCACGCCGCGCCGGCCCGACCTGGCGGGAGTTCCTCATGAACCAGGCCCAGGGCATCATCGCCGTCGACTTCTTGCATATCGACACTGTCCTCGGCAGACGCCTGTACGCGCTGGCGTTCCTCGAACACGGCACCCGGCGCCTACACATCGCCGGCATCACCGCCCACCCCACCCGCGAGTGGGCAGTGCAACAGGCGCGGAACCTGACCGCCGACCTCTGCACGCGCATGGAACCCCTGCGCTTCCTCCTACGTGACCGCGACGGCAAGTACGGCCAGTCCTTCGACGCCGTCTTCGAGGCCGAGGAGATGGAGATCCTCGAGAGTGCACCGCGAGCTCCTCGGATGAACGCCCACTGTGAGCGGGTGATCGGCAGCATCCGGCGTGAGGCCCTCGACCATGTCCTCATCATGAACGAGGCCCACGCCCGGCACGTCCTGGCCGCCTACGAGCGGCACTACAACGAGCACCGCCCCCACCGAGCACGCAACCAACTACCTCCGGGCGCCGACCAGCAGCCCATCACCGTGCACGACCTCGAAGTCCGCAGACTCCTGCGCACCCGCATCCTCGGCGGCGCCATTAACGAGTACCGCTATGCGGCTTGACCTGCAGCGTCGACTTTCCGAGCCCCACAGGTTGCTAGGAGAGGGCCTTGTACCCGCCCCAGCCGGTGGCGATCTGGGTACGGGACCCGAACGACCCCTTCCCGTCACCGTAGTTGCGGTACAGCTTGCCCGCGCTGTCCCGGACGACGATGTCCGCCTTGCCGTCACGGTTGAGGTCGCCGACACCGACGACGGCGTTGTACGTGCCGCCCCAGTTGCCGAACACCTTGGCGCGGGCGCCGAACGTGCCCTTGCCGGTGCCGTTGTAGCGGTACAGGGTGTTCGAGGTGTCCTGGACGACCAGGTCGCCGATGCCGTCACCGTTGAGGTCACCGGTGCCGACGATCTTCTTGTAGCCCTTCCAGCTGTCGTACAGCTTCACGCGCGCGGACAGCTTGCCCGTGCTGGTGCCCTTGTACAGGTACACCGCGCCGGTCGAGGCGTTGCGCGCGATCAGGTCGGGCCGGCCGTCACCGCTGATGTCACCCGGAGAGGTCAGCACGTCGTACTGGGTCCAGCCGCTGGTCGCCAGCGTGGTGTACGACGTCGTCGGCTTGAGCGCCGCGCCGCAGCCAGGCTTGTACAGGCGCAGGGCCCCGCTGCTGTAGCGCACCAGGACGTCGTTGCACCGGTCCCCGCTCAGGTCGCCGAACGGGACCGCCTTGACGCTGGTCGCCCAGCCGCTGCCGCTGACCTTGCTCGAGAACGTCCCCGTGCCCGTGCCCCTCTGGAAGGTCAGGGCGCCCGAGGAGTTGAGGGTCAGCAGGTCGCCAGTGCCGTCCGGGCCGTCGGGGCTGCCGAAGTCGTGCCGTACCGGTGCCCCGTTGTTGAGGAAGCCGCTGCCGGTCGCCACGGTGGTGGCGGTGGACGTGTTCAGGCCCGTCGCCTTCAGGGTCCAGGTGAACCGGCCGTTGGGGAAGCGGGCCCCGCTCGCGGTCTTGCCGTTCCAGCCCGCCGAGACCCGGGCGGCGCTCGCACCGCCGGTGACCGAGCGGCTCGCCTTTCCGGTCTCGCCGCTCTCCACCGAGGTGAAGGTGAGCGACCAGGAGCCGACAGGGCGGGACAGCAGCCACGAACCCGTCCAGGAGTCGGCGGTGGAAGGCGCGGCGTAGCTGTCGGCGCTCGAGTCGAATGCGGTCAGGGCGGACGGGGTCACGCCGGTGGTGGCGACGTGCGTCTGCTCGAACGCGTCGAACCAGGCGACCAGGCCCGTGTACTCGTCGACCGTCCAGCGGTAGCGGCGGTCGGCGGCCAGACCGGTGTCCGGAACCTTCGCGGCGACCACGCGGGTGGCGCCGGTGGCCGCGTCGGTGAGGACCAGCTCGTCGGCGGCGTGGTCGTGGCGGACGGTGAAGCCGTCGCCGAGCAGCACGTCACCGGGGGCTACGGCGGCGGACGTGCCGGCCTTGGTGTCGTACACGCCCGCTGAGGCCGTGCCGCAGGCCCAGTACAGCCAGCGGCCCGCCGCCTGCAGCTCGGTCGGCACACAGCCGGCGCCGGGGACCGTGACCGTGGTGAGGGTCTTGTCCGTGGTGAGGCTGTAGGAGGTGACCTGGCCGGCGGTGGCGGTGGCGCTCCACAGGACGGGCCCGTTCAGGGCCGCGGCGCGGACCGAGCGCTTCAGCTTCTGGCCGTAGCCGAAGTGGCCCACGTACTGCATCGGGGCGGAGCCGCCCGAGTTGTAGACCGCGTAGTCGTCGGACACGTCGACGATCGCGCCCTTCTCGGTGCCGAACTCAAGGTCGGGAACGCCCGAGCCGTCGCCGACGCGGGCCACCCGGTCCGCGTCCGACAGACCCGATCCGCCCTCGTCGGCGTCGTAGAACGTCTCGAGGTAGGCGTCCCGGGGGGCGGTGACCTTGTTGCCCCACATCGCCGAGCAGGAGGTGCCCGGGTACGGGCACACGGCCGAGACCTTGTCGCCGGCCGTGGCGTCGGACGCGGTGAGCGTGGTGCTGCCGTTCGTCGTCAGCGTGCGCACGGACGTGGCGTCCATAGTGCTGCTGACGGCGGGGTCGCGCTCCGCCACGCGCAGGCTGCCCCGGCTGAGCGCGAGGCCCGTCTTGGGGTTCTCGTACGGCGGCACCTTGGCCACCTTCTCCAGCCGCGGGGTGCCGTCGGCGCCCTGGACGACGCGCTGCACCCACCAGTCGGTGGTGCTCGTGCCGCCGGTGACGAGGGCGGAGCCGTCGGGGGCGGCGACGGGGTCGCCGTACGAGCGGGTCAGCAGGGTCTTCGTGGTGCCGTCGGTCAGCGAGACGGCCGTGACGGGGCCCCGGTCCGCCACCAGGACGAGCCAGTTCCCGACGAGCACAGGGGAGCCGGCCGTGCCGTTGCCCGCCACCGGGACCGTCTCCTCGGCGGCGAGGTCCGCGCGGGACCGGAGGTGCAGGCCCGCGGCCGGGGTGTACCAGCCGATCCGGTCACCGGAGAGGGAGAGTGACAGCCCGCTCCCGGCGCCGGAGAAGACCTGGGTGAGCTCCGCGGTGGCGAAGTCGAGGTAGTGGATGTCGAAGGTCGCGGCGCCGGTCGAGTCGGCGGCGCCCGGGTACGCGAGCAGCGCGCCCTTGGTGTCTCCGGTGCGCACGGAGGTGACGCCCGTCTTCCAGACCTTGTCGGCCGGGCCTCCGGTCACCACGCGGGTGCGCTGCTTGCCGTCGACGTAGTCCAGCAGTTCCAGCCCGGTGCCGGGCCGGGGCGAGCCGTCGACGCTGGTGTTCTGCTCGGCCGCCACGACAGTCCCGCCGTACGTGCCGACGTAGTCCAGCCGCGGCATGTCCAGCGTGCGCAGCGTGCCGCCGTCCGCTCCGCCGGGCGTCCACAGTGAGACGGGTTCGGTGTACGACCGGTGCGGGAGCGCGACGGTGTCGGCGCCCTGTCCGAACGTGCCCGAGGGGCAGGTGGCGCTGATGTCGTAGCAGCTGGTGGTGGTCGGCTGGTACGGCTGGCCCGCACCGGCGTTGCCGGGCGGGGTGGTGACGGTGATGGTGCCGCCGTCCTCGTAGTTCGTCCAGAGCAGCCCGGCTCCACCGGCCTGCCGGTGCAGGAAGCCGGTCTCGCCGGCCGCGAGCACGCGGTCCGAACGCGTCGTTTCCGTGCGTGGGTCCTGAAGGAGAATCTCCGTCGTTCCCGCTGTCTGTGCGGTGGCCGCGCGGGCCGGCTCGCCGCCCCCCGAGACCACGGTGACGGCCGCGACGGCGACCGAGAGTGCGGAGACGGCGACGGTCAGACCGCCCCGTCCCAGGGCATGTCTGCCCACGTGAGAGTCCCTCCCGGCGAGGGCCCCTGCCCCTGCCCAAGTGAGCGGACTTTACCAGCCTCTTGCCATTCTCTTACCAGGGGCCTGGGTGTTCACGTCGTCGGCCCCACGCCCCCGGCGGCTGCCGGGCGGCCGTCACTCAGGAGACTCCTCGTCGGGCGACTCGCCCTCCTCCCGTGAGCGCGGCGAGCGCGCCCAGCAGAACCTCCGCATGGACTTTCTCATGCTGCTGCCCGGGAACCGACGCGTCGTTCTGGAAGTCGACGGCATGCAGCACTACACCCGCAACGGAGGTTCCAAGCCCGACAGCGCAAAGTACGCCGCGACCATGGCTGGCGACCGCGATCTAAAATTCCGCGGATACGAGGTGTTCCGGTTCGGCCACGATGAACTACGTGACCGTGATCGAGCCCAGCTTGTGGTTGCTGACTTCTTCCGCGCACTCCTGGGCCGTTCCCCCGACCGCTCTTCGTAACACTCAGCTATCCACAGGACTAGGTTCCGGAGCACGAGGCCCCGGGCGCTGTTATGGCAGCCTGGGCCCTCTCTGTGCGCTGGTGTGTCCGATTGCTCCAACGCCCGCGCGGGTCGGTGTCAGGCCCACTCCACGCCCAGCTTCCGCAGGGCGTCCAGTTGCTCCTGGGCGAGCTTGCCCCGTCTCGATTTGGTGTTTCGAGACCCACTCATCCAGTTTTACGACCATCGGCTCCGTCCCGCCGTTGACCGCGATCCCCTCGGCGTGGCCCGGCGGGATCGGCAGCTGCCCCTCTCGCGGGGCCCATCGCGCGAGAGGGGCACCAGGCCGCGCTGGAACGCCTGCTGCGCCTTCGTCACGCGGCCCCGCCGTCGCGCGCTAGGAACACCGGGAATGTCACATGAAGTCGAAGTCGGGTTCCCAGTCTGGATCCAGCTCCTCCTCCGTGCGAAGTGACTGGGCTTTCATGTCCGCGAGGTCCAGTTCCGGTCCGGTCAGCGTGAGCTTGCAGACCCGACACCCGAAGTAGCGCGGGAAGAACCAGATGTCTCCGTAATCGCCGCTTTTATCGCGCCCGCTGATGAAGGCAGGACTTTCGCATGCCGGGCACTGCGTGGGCACGTGCAGAAGCCATCGGCTGGGCAGTGGAGCTGCCGACAGACTTGCGACCACGGCCGTCTTCTCGCTGTTGGACATGCGCTCTGTTGTCTTAGCGAAGGTTTCCTTCGCCCGCCGGATCTTCGCCGCGTAGCGCAATTTCAGCTCGGACGTCGTTTTCTCTACGAGGCTCTTGCACACCTCGTAATGGCTCTCCCAGAACCAATCCGGCTCCTTCGCTAGAACGGGCAGCAGGGAATCGATGTACGTCACACCGGCTGTCAGCAGCTCCCTGCACTCGTTGGAGGGCCGCCCCCACCCCATGTGAGTGATGCCGTTGCGAGCATCCCTCAACGCTGCAAGTTGCGTTGGCACCTGGCCTTTCCCCACTTGTGCGAGTCTCGTTACGGCCTCCGCACCGCCGACGGTCCTGAGCCCGGCACGCCCCGTCTCTACCTTGTCTTCTTGGCCGCCCAGTACCAGCAGATCCTGTACAGAAGGCTTGGTGTTGGCCAGCAACGTGAGTGCGACGGATACCAGACACGCCTTGGCCAGGTGCTCGACAGCCACAGCCATGTGATGGACTGCGAAGTCCTGGTCCGCGGGCTCTTCGACGTAGGCGTCGATAGCTGTCCGAGCCCATCGCTGTGCAGAACTCACCAACTCGTCACGGATCTCATCCTGGTTCATCGGAGAACCGTAATGCGCTCGGCGCTCGATGCGCGGTGCCCGGTGAGCTACCGGCCGCGGCGGGCACGACGGCGCCGGCCGCGCTGGTCGCTTCCGTCATGCCCACTGGATGCCCAGCTCCCGCAGGGCGTCCCGCTGCTCCTGGGTGAGCTTGTCCCGCCTCGCGCGGGTGTTCGATGTCCATACGCCGAGCTTCACAATCACCGGCTCCGCCTCGTCGCCGACCGCGATCTCTTCGCTGTGGCCGCGCGGCACCGGCCGGTCCGGCCCTTCCCGCTCCACCCACTGCGCGAGGGCCGCCAGACCCCGCTGGAACGCCTGCTGCGCCTTGCTCGAACCCTTCGCCGCACGTCCGGCCGCCGGGGCGGGAGAGGGTGTCTCAGTGGGCTGCACGCCCAGTTTCGACAACCGCTCCTGCTGCTCGGTCGACAGCTGCGCCCAGTTGCCCGGCTTCTTCTGCCGCTCCAGCCACTTGCCCAGGTCGTCACCCTCGAACAGCACGCCCGGCTCGATGGCCGGCAGGACGCCGTCGGCGTCGACCAGGTCCGCGAGGACGCGGTAGTGCCGCTGCCAGTCCAGCGGCCACGGGCAGTTCCACTCCAGGTCGACCGCGGCCAGCTGCTGCGCGCGCTCCGCCGCCCGCTCCGTGTCCTTCCCGAGGCCGCCCTTCCGGCGCAGGTTGGCCATGTGCTGCCCGACCGGCACCATCGCCTCGCTGCGATCTCTTGGTTTTGGGGCAGTGGTGTGAGAGGCAGTGGGTCTTGGTGTGTTGGTGCTGGTCGGTGGCTGTTTCGGGGTGTGGGGTCACTGTCTTGTGTGTGAGAGATCGGTGTGGGATTGCTGTCCTGGGTGTTTATCGCGGGTGGGGTGATGCTGTCTCAGTTTCGTGAGTTCCGATCCATGGCCGGCCGGGGGGTTGGTGTGATCGATGGGTGGTGTGGACGCTCGCGCAATTCCCCAGCCAGAACTTCACGATCTTCCCCAAGGGAATCCCGGAGTCCGCTCGTGGCCATCGAGGTGGAACGCCAGCTGCGATCTCTCGGTTTCGTGTCAGTGAATGGTGTGACAGTGGCGGGTTCCCCGTGTGTTGCCTGGACGTACTGGTCAGTGAGTCATACGTCGGGCTCGCCGGACGTGCTGCCACTGTCATGAGATGAGAGATCGGGGGTGTCGGTACTGTCACCGGGCTGTATAGGCGCAGGTCGCGTACTGACACGAAATCGAGAGACCGCAGCTGGCAGGGCCGGCCTGCACGCCGCTTTGGCTCCACCGGCGCACTCCCGGTGCCATGGCAGGCCCCGTCAGGTCAGCCCCGAACTCGGGCGGTCGGAATCCCGGAATGACTGGGGCGAAGGCAACCGACGACAGCGCACAGGGGCCATCGACGGTCGGGCCCGTAGCCGCTACACCAGAAGAGCCGGGCTGGCCCAGTCCAGGAGACACGGAGAGCGGAAATCATGGAGCGCCTCGGCTACCTGGGCGCCGATCCCGCGGTCACCCAATCGCCGGGCTAGCACGTGCCAGTCTTCCTGGAACGCGCACAACGCCGACGCAAAAGCGTCGGCGAACCCGTTGCCATCCGCCAGCTCGCACGCCAGAAGCGCACCGAAGACGACAGCGGCGCCACCTGGAACGGGCCACAGATGCCCCACCACCGCCTGCCCCGGACCAGAGACCGAACGGGCCAGCCCGAAATCGTCGAACGCGCCCTGGGTGTTGGCCGCAGCACTGTCACAGGTGTTGAGAACGAGCAGGCGCCGGGCGCCCGTCGACGGCACCGCAGTGTCCACCAGGTCCTGCAACGAGACCCGCTCGGTGGAGGTGAGCAACACAGCGGAGTCGTCGGGCTGCATGAGGGGATGCAAGCCATGCGCGGCCACCCAGATCACGTCGTAAGCATCGTCCTGGTAGGCGTCCAGGAACCGCTCACGGTCCACCTCATCGGGCCCGACCAGGTCGCACCGGATGCCAGCATAGGAGAATACGGTCTCCAGCACGGCACCCTCCGCCTGTGCGAAGGGAGCGTCACCGCACCACACCTGCACGGACCGCACACGTCGGTCCGGCAGCGGCTGCCGGAGGCTGACCGAGACGGGCAGCACCGGACCGCCGTGCCGGGCCAGCATTGCCTGCAGCGGAATGAGCGACGGCAGCAACGACATGAACGCGCCGGCGTCCTCCTCGCCGACGAACGCGGCCAGGTCGGCCACGTCGACATGGGCATGCAGCGCGGCTTCCAACACGTCGGCGTGCTCGGTGCGGGTGCGTCCATCAGCCGGCACGGTCAGCGCGGCGTCGCCCATGCCGCGCGTAACCAGGGAGCGCCCCAGAGCGCTGTTCATCGCCTTGGTCAGCCGCACCAGCGAGGCGTCATCGTCAGGAACAGGCGCGGTGCCCGGCCGGTACCAGGCGCGACTTCCCGCGTTGGCCAGCACGACGTACCGCTCCCGGAACTCTTCCTCAGGGCCGACGCCTCGCCAGGCGGACAACCACTGCATCAGCTGCTCCCTCTGGCCCTCCTGAAGCAGGGCGTGCACGACCTGACCCTGCATGGACAGCACCACGCCACGATCCCGCGACAACTGCGCAGCCTGAGACTCCTGCCGCACCAGCGCGGCCACCTCACGCAACTGGCACAACACCTCCGGCATGAACGACTCCCGCTCCTCGACCGTCATCCGGACCGCCAATGCCGTCTTGAGCGACAGCACGACAAACGGGTTCACCTCGACATGCTCAAGAGCCCACCGGGCGATCACCGCTGGATCCCGGTGCGTGACGGCAGGCTGTTCCCCGGCCAGCAGCACCGCGATCGCACCGGCCATGGGGTGCTCAGGATGCGCATACAGCAGGCGCTCCAGTGCATGCCCCAGTTCACAAGCTTCCTTGCGGTGCTGTTGCCAGACCGCGTACTTCACCACATGGCAGGCGGCCTCTATGACCAGCACCTGGCCCGTGGCCAGCTGCGCGCGGCAGATATTGACGACCACGGGATACAGCAGACGGGCCAGTTCCTCGGCGCTGTGCGCGTTGTTGTGCAGGTAGAACAGCACCGGCGCAAGCATGGTGAGCGCCATGGAGGAAGCTCCCCGCCACAGCGGGTCTTGCAGCGCCCGGGCCAAGGGCTCGGTGTCGATCTGTGTGTCGTCGGCTCCGACGGGAACCGGAGCGCCGACTGCGCTATGCAACCACCGCCACATCTCCGTCGGCTGGGCGTGCTCGTAGCCGCGCCGCGCCGGGATCCAGCAGACCAGCATGGCCAGCACCGTGTGGGCCGGCTCAGGAACCGACGGCTCACGGGTAGCCAGTGCCTGGATATCTTCCAGCAGCCCGTAGCTGAACTGTTCGAGCAGATGCGGAGATTGCGCCAGCCGGCGTTGCTGTTGGTGCAGCACACCCGCGATCTGTATCACGCCCTCCGGGGAGGACAGGGCCCCCTCTGTGACCTTCACAGAGGGCAGCTGCGCTGCCACAGACGGAAACAGCTCATCCAGACGCAACCCAACCCCCTACCCAGACCCCAATCGCCAGGACCGGCACCTAGGGAATTCTCCCACTGCCGTTCAGGGCTCCGCGTACAAGTACTACGGGCGTCAGGTGGCGGTCGGTGACGGACGTCGGCCCTGGGGGAAGAGCCTGGAGCAGGCGCAGGAGGATGCGGGTGTCCCGCCGGGTGTGTGGATGGGCCGGGCGCTGCCCGCGGTCGGCCTGGTGGCCGGGGCGCGGGTCACCGAGGGGCAGATGCGGAACCTGTTCGGCGAAGGCCTCCACCCGGACGCGGACCGCATCGTTGCCGACCGTCTTGCCGCCGGCGACAGTCCCGCAGCAGCCGCCCGGGCGGCCCGGCTCGGGTACCGGGTGCAGAAGTGGTCCGGGGCCGATCTCGTGTTCCGGCCGCCCGGCAGCGTCCAGGTCCTGTGGGCGCTGGGCACACCGCCGGTCCGGCGGCTCATCGAGGACCTGCAGACCCGCGTCACCGGCGAGGTCCTGGCCACCGCCGAGACCGAACTGCTGTGGGTACGCGTCGGTGCCGACAGCACCGTGCAACGCGCCCGTGCCGGTGTCATCGCCGCCCGCTTCCGCCACTACGAGAACCGCGACGGTCAGCCGCTGCTCCACGATCACGTGGTGCTGTCGGTCAAGGTCCGCCGCCAGGACGACCGGTGGGGCACCCTGCACACCCGCCCGTTCCTCGAGTACGCCGTCGCCCTCTCGGAGCTCTACAACCAACGCCTCCTGGAAGAGATCTGCCGCGCGCTCGATCTGGCGACCGTGCCCCGCTACCCGGCCGCCGGACAGCGGCCCGTGATGGAACTCGCGGGAATTCCCGAGCAGCTCATCGACAGCAGCTCATCGACTGGGCCGCCACCCGCAACGCCGCGACCATGCGCCGCCTGGCAGAACTCGCCGGCCAGTACCAGGAACGCACCCGTCAGCCCCTCACCACCAAAATCCGGCGCCGGATGATGGAACGCGCCTTCCTGCCCGCGTTGCGGGCACGCTGGCGGGCCGGCGCCATTGCCCGTGTCGGCGAGGAGGTCGTCGACAACCTCCTGCGCCTGGCCCGCCTCGCCGCCGCAGCGATCCGCACCACCGTCCGCACCGCCGTGGACGTCGCGGCCGCAGCTCTGGAGATCACCGCGGTTGTCTCGGTCCACCACGGCGGCCGCTTCCGCCACCGCCACCTGCTCGCCGAAGCCCGCCGCTACCTCACCCGCACCCTCCACGGACACCCCGCCCCGCCCCACACCGACACCGCCATCACCGCCGCCGCCATCCGCGACCACTGCATCCCCGGCGACCCGCCGAACCCGGACAAGCCGACGCCGCTCGCGCACCGCACCTTCACCCCGGCCTGGGCCCCCAAATCGCCCCGCAGTTCGACCACACCCGCCGCCCACCGGATCCACCACCGCGCCCGCGCCGAAGCCGCACGCCGCACCACCCTCGCTCGCGCCGAAGCGCAACAGAGGCCGCCTGTACGGCAGCAAGAGCACACCCCGCAGGCGGCACCACAGCAACCGCTGCCTCCCGCCCCGGCCCAGGCACCCGGCGGGCGAAGCCAGTGAACCGCCCAGAGGGCCGCAAGATGCGATCGACGCCACCCCCGCTCCTGCGCGGGCGAGTGAAGCGCTCCGAGATCGGTGTCCCTCCACCTGCCACAACGTCGGTTGCTCACCGGCAGAAGCGGCTCCAGCCGAGCCCATTCCTCGTCGGTCAGACCCCCGCAAGCACCCATACCAAGCTAACGCGTCAGATGATCAGAGAGGCATGGCCTGGCTCTGGAGGCCGCTCATGGCGTGGTTGCCGACGGCGTGGGCGTGATGGTCACCTGGTTGCCGTCCGGGCCGACGTGGACCGTGACGCCATTCGGCAGGTGCACGTTGGTGGCGGAGAGGTAGACGGTGTCCGAGGCCGAGTCAAAGTAGAGCTTTGCAGAGTCGGCGCGCACCAAGCTCTCGTCGAGCACTCTGCTGTGGACCCACTGCGCCCCCGCCGGTGCGAACTCGGCGAGTTCGGCGGGAATGGAGATGCTTTCGGGCTCGGTCCCGATGACCGCCGGCTGCATCTGCGTGGACGCGGTCAGGACAGCCACCGACCCGGGGTCGAGCTTCATGAGGGCGCTGACGTAGTAGTCCGTAGGGCCGGGCACTCGGCTGTCCGCGCCGGGAGCGTCCTGCTGCCAGTGCGCCGAGACGATCCGACCTAGCTTCGGTAGGCGCTTGGCCAGCGGCTCGGTGTCAGTGTGAATCTCGGGGGTCTTCGAGGCCTCGGCCTTCGCGTCGGCGACGGGGCTGATGGCGCAGCCGGTGACCACAGTTGCCGCCAGCAGGAGCGCGCTTGCCAATACAAGAGATGCCTTACGCTCCGCCACTGCTTCCCCCCTGCCCAGGATCTGCTATTCCATCACATGGCCGGTGAGGACCAACCGGGGCGCTCCCAGAGCATGATGATTGGAGAGAGCGTCGTCTTGCAGACGACGAAAAGAGTCGTCTCGAAGACGACACGCAACCAGCGCCCCGAAGCGGAGTTCGACCGCGAACGTGCCTGGTCGCACATGCTGGAAAGCCCCGGTGGCATCCGCCGTGTCACCTCCTACGGCTCCTACAGCAACAAGCGCTTAGCTTGACTCTGTCGGTGATCTTGGTGTTTCCCAGTGCGCGAGCATGATCGGCGGGCATGCTCAGTGCTGTTTCGAAGGCCGATACAGCTGCCGAGGTGTCCGTTGTCGCTCCATCCCCGCTCCGGTGAGCAAGTCCCGCCTCTGACCGCGCAGATCGCACGGGCAAGCAATCCGACCGGTACGACGGCGATGTGGGTCAGAGACCGGCTGGACGGGTTGTGGCGCGACGAGGACTTCGCCGACTGGTATCCGCGCGACGGGCGTCCCGGGCTCTCGCCTGCCCAACTGGCCACCGTCTGTGTGCTGCAGTTCCTGCTTGGTCTGTCGGACCGGCAGGCAGCGGAAGCGGTCCGCTGCCGCATCGATTTCAAGTACGCCATGGCCATGGAGCTGGACGATCCCGGCTCCCACCACAGCGTGCTGGCCGACTTCCGCGAGCGCGTCGCGCAGGACGACCGCGCCGACCGACTCCTGGATCTGGTGCTCGCCCGTCTGAAGGAGGCCGGCCTCGTGGGCGAGCGCACCACGCAGCGCACCGACTCCACCCACGTCCTGGCCGCGGTGCGCGACCTGACCCGGCTGGAACTGGTCACCGAGGCGGTCCGTGCCGCGCTTGAAGAAGTGGCCCGCACGGCCGGGCATCTGCTGATCGGCCTGGTCGACGAGGACTGGGGGCGCCGCTATGGCCGCCCGGTCCGCCTGGGCAAGAACCCCACCCGGCCCAAGACCAGGATCCTCGCCGCCGGCAACGACGCCTGCCGACTGCTGGAACGACTCCACCGGGACGGGTCCGCCTACCGGCCCGGCCCACAAGCCGAGGCCCTACGGCAGATCGTGGTGCAGCACTACTACCGCGACACGGCAGGCCGCCTGCACTGGCGCACCACCGACGACGACGGGCTACCGCCCTCCTCCTCGGCGATCGTCTCTCCCTACGACATCACGGCGCGCTACGTGCGGCATGGACACATCATCCGCTGGAAGGGCTTCGCCGCCCATCTCACCGAGACGTGTGCCTCTGACAGCGTCAACGTGATCACGGACGTGGCCACCACGTCGGCCGCCACCAACGACAGCCAGGCCCTGCCCGGCATCCACACCCGCCTGGCTCGTCGCGGGCTGCTGCCCGCCGAGCACCTGGTCGACGGCGGCTACACCTCCCTGGTCCACCTGGAACGAGCCGACCGCGAACACCAGGTCACCGTCACCGGGCCGCTACCGGGCAACCCCACCCGCCAGCACCGCAGGAACGAGGACTTCGACCGGGACGACTTCCACATCGACTTCGACCGCCGACAAGTCACCTGCCCCCAGGGCCAGGTCAGCGCGGGCTGGCACGGCCCCTACCCGACCTCCTCGCCCACCGCGGCACCCCTGATCGTGGCACGGTTCACCAAGAGCCAGTGCCAGCCCTGTCCGGACCGCCCCCGATGCACCAGCTCCCGCGAGAACGCCCGCAACGTGGGCTTTCCCCCGCGAGAACTCCGCGACCTGCAAGTCCGCGTCCGCACCGAGCAGCAGACACCCGAATGGAAGGCCCGCTACGCAGTCCGCTCCGGCGTGGAGGGCACCATCAACGAGTTCGCCCACGGACACAGCATCCGCCGCTGCCGCTACCGAGGACAGCCGAAAGCCCACCTGCAACACGTACTCACAGCCATCGCCGTGAACATCGAACGACTCAGCACTCGGTCAGTGACCCAGGAAACCCCTTCACCGAGACCGCCGACCGCCTTCCAGACCTTCCTGGACCAGCAGGGAATTCCCCGATCGAAGTCCTGGCGCACCCTCGGCACCTAACCTCGACCATCCAAGATCACCGACAGAGTCAAGCTTAGGCCGCAATGTTGAGTTCTCGGCCTGAGCCCTTAACTCGTGCCTCGCGTGCGGCCAAGGTTCACGATGCCACTGGGTCAGCGTTGTTGGAGATCTGTCTGGGGGGTGTGATCAGGAGAGTCGCCGGTCCTAGCGGTGGGGGAGGGGCGTTCAGGCTGTCGCATACGTAGACGGTGAGGTGAGGGGAGAGGCGGATTCCGTCTGCTGCCCGACGGGCACGCTTGCGGTCGCGGCGGGTGCTGCTGCCTGGCTTCGTGGGGTGCAGCGCTCTGCGCAGGGGCTGCCATTCCGCGGGCTTCACCGCGAGCGCGGCGATCGCCAGGTGACGCCAGTCCTCCGGTCGGCTCTGTTGGACGAGGTCCAGGGCGTCCAGCACCTCGGACGGAATGCCGGATGCCGGACGGCTCGGAGAGGGCGAGCCTGGGGCGTCAACGTGCGTGTAGAAGGCGTTGATCGCCTCACTGCTGGTGTCGAGGTACACGAGTTCGCTGGCGCAGGGCTCGACAGGCTGTACGCGGTGTTCCAGCCAGACCGCCAGGGCATCCGCCTCGACGAAAACAGTGGGCCCCTTGACCTTGGCCATGGCAGCGCGGGTGCGGGCGTAGGCATAGAACTCTGCCGGGTGACGCAGGATTTCTGCCACAGTCATCAGGTCCGCGAGCGTGACAAGCCAGGTCCCCTCCTCCGGCGCGGCGTCGCGCTTGCCGCCATCTGGGAGGAGGGTGGCGAAAGGGTCCACGCGGTCGAGCGTGACGATCACCGACACCGCGGTAGGCAGAGGGTCTGGTAGGGGCAGGCGGCGCTTGTGCTGGTCCCGGAAGTCCCTTCCACCGCGGTCGAGGTAGGCAACGGTGCGCGCGTTCTGTGTGAGCGCCTTGTCGACGAACTCGCGTGTCTTTCTCTGCACTCGGTCCGGCGCTGCCCTGCGGGCTGGGTCAGTGAAACGTCCCCCCTTGGCTTCGACCGCCAGCACCGCACCGGGCATGGCCACGAGGACGTCGACATCGGGGTTCCCCGCCTCCGGATAGATGACGCCGGCGTGGGTGTACTCGTGCCCGAAAACCGCTGCCAGGGTGCGATGGGCCTGTTCTTCGCAGAAGTCCTGGCGTCGTTTGTCGAACTGCTTGAGAAGCTCCGGATGAGCCAGGCAGGCGTCTGCGGCCCAGTCGAGCGCTTCGTGCAGGAAGTCGCCCGGGCGAGCCCACAGGGCGCGTGTGTCTCCCAGGCCGATGATCGGACGCCGCCGCAGTGCGTTGGTGTCGCCCAGCTCACGAAGGTCTGGTTGACTGCCAAGTTGCGTCGTCAGCGACGCGACCAGGCGGGTCATGTCGTTGTGCGGAGCGTTGAGGCGTTCGGCCAGCAGCCCGGGCAGGTCGTCTTCGACAGGGGCTGCCCCGAACGTTGCCACCCCGGCGGAATGAACGAGTGCCAGCTGCGAGCGGTGCGTCTTGTCCGTGGACGCCTTGGCAGCGGCGAGAACGTCCTGGAGTGCGTCCAAGGCTTGGTTAATGTGCGTGTTCCGCAAGGAGTGATACGCGTCAGCCGCATCCGCGGCATGGTGAAGTGAGAAACCAAGAACCTTTCGACTCTTGCTGGCCAGAGGGGCGGTGATGCCATCGAAGATGGGTCGCAGTTGTGCGGGGTAGCCCTGCATCCGGTCGAATCGCCGCTCCAGTTGAAGCATGTGCAGGACGTTCGTCTGCTGGTCTGCTGTGCCCTCGCGCAGCATCCTGGCCCGGTAGGCCAGAGATTCGGCCTTCCCGTACTCGCGCAGCAGCGAATCCACGTCGTACAGGACCTGCGGGTGATACTCGGTCCCCAGCTGGGCGAGGACGTCCTCCGGCGGCATCGCCGTTACCAGGCCTCCGTAGAACTCTGCCAGGGCGTCACTGCCGAACGCCAGCCTGGCCGGTAGTACCGCCCTGCTTATCGCGTTGAGAACGTGCATGCTGCTGTAGATCATGAGCGGATCGGCAGCCAGGGACGCTTCGGAGATATCTGCCAGCAACTGCGGCAGCTCCTGCTCTGCCGTCGTCATCTGTCGCCACGCCTGCTGTGCGTGATGCAATCCCGCCCTCGACGAGGAATCCGGTCGGCGGTATCGCCGAAGGCCGTTGCCAACTGCTGGAGGCGCAAAAGACGTTCCGGCTCCCAGGTAGGGCTCAAGCCCACGTACTGCGGCCGCGTAGTCGTTGGGCCGAGGACCTGACGTTGCCAAAAGGCTTCCCTTCCCCCCACTCAGACTGCGGCCACGCCGATGGTGCTGGCCGCAGCATAGAGCGCCAAGGAGGCAACGCCTTACGGGCCGTGTGGTGGTCTGCCCTCCGTGGTGCGGGAGGAGTCACGCGTGAGGCGAGGTACTGGCCGGACAGGGATCCCGTCAGCCGCCGGATCGGCGATGACGTCCTCGGCCGTGCCCTGCGCAAGGTGTTGCGGGACTCCGAGCGGCGGCTCCTGCTCGACTATCTGCATCGTCGGCCTCCTCCAGGTACCCCTCGAGGCTGTACCCGGTGTGACGCATCAGACGCCCGACCGGGCCGTCTTGACGGTTTCCTGACGCGTGAGCCGCGATCCGCGGCTCAATCCCTGCTTAGTCTTGCCCGGCTGTTCGCCGAAACGGCGGAAAACCGACCACCACTGACATTTAGGGACACCCGATGGCCACCACGGACAACACTCGCACCAGCGGATTGCGCGCGTGGATGCTGGAGGGCCTGTCCGACATGGGCAAGGGCCGGCCGGCCGCCCCGAAGACCGAACAGGAGCCCGCGCACCGGGGCCAGCCCTGGTACCGGGTGATGTGCCTGACCGGCGTCGACTACTTCTCCACCCTCGGCTACCAGCCCGGCATCGCCGCACTCGCGGCCGGACTCCTCTCCCCTGTCGCGACGATCGTCCTCGTGATCGTGACCCTCGCGGGCGCACTGCCGGTCTACCGGCGGGTCGCGGAGGAGAGCCCGCACGGCGAGGGCTCGATCGCGATGCTGTCGCGGCTCCTCTCCTTCTGGAAGGGCAAGCTCTTCGTCCTGACGCTGCTCGGCTTCGCCGCGACCGACTTTCTCATCACCATCACGCTCTCGGCCGCCGACGCCTCCACCCACCTGGTGGAGAACCCTCACCTCGAATCGGCCCTGCACGACAAGCAGGTCCTGATCACGATGATCCTGATTGCGCTGCTCGGCGCGGTCTTCCTCAAGGGATTCCTGGAGGCGATCGGCGTCGCCTTTGCCCTCGTCGGCGTCTACCTCGCGCTCAACGCGGTCGTCGTCGTCACCGGCCTGTGGCAGGTGATCACCCAAAGCCATGTCGTCACCGACTGGTCCGCCGCCCTGACCACCGAACACGGCAACGTCTTCGCCATGATCGGCGTCGCCCTCCTCGTCTTTCCCAAACTGGCCCTCGGCCTGTCCGGCTTCGAGACAGGCGTGGCGGTCATGCCCCATGTGAAGGGCGACCCGGGCGACACCGAGGCGAAGCCCACGGGCCGCATCCGCGACGCAAAGAAGCTCCTGACGACCGCCGCGCTCATCATGAGCGTGTTCCTGATCTGCACGAGCTTCATCACCACCGTCCTCATCCCCCACAAGGAGTTCGAGTCCGGCGGCAAGGCCAACGGCCGCGCCCTCGCCTACCTCGCCCACGAGTATCTCGGCAACACCTTCGGCACCGTCTACGACGTCTCGACCATCGCCATCCTCTGGTTCGCCGGCGCCTCCGCCATGGCGGGTCTACTCAACCTCATGCCCCGCTACTTGCCCAAGTACGGCATGGCCCCCCACTGGGCGCGCGCCGTGCGCCCCATGGTCATCGTCTTCACCCTCGTCGCGTTCCTCGTCACCTGGATCTTCGACGCCGACGTCGACGCCCAGGGCGGCGCGTACGCGACCGGCGTCCTCGTCCTGATCTGCTCGGCCGCGATCGCCGTGACCATCGCCGCCCGCAAGGCCCGCCAGCGCCGCTGGGCCATCGCCTTCGGCGTCATCTCCGCCGTCTTCCTCTACACCACCGTCCTCAACGTCATCGAGCGCCCCGACGGCGTGAAGATCGGCGCCTGCTTCATCGCTGGCATCATCCTCATCTCCCTCCTCTCCCGCCTCGGCCGCGCCTTCGAACTGCGCGTCACCCACGTCGAGCTCGACGACATGGCCGAGCGGTTCATCCGGGACGTCTCCCACCGCACGCCGAGGTTCATCGCCAACGAGCCCGACAACCGGGACGTCGCCGAGTACCGGGACAAGATCGACCAGATCCGTACCGACAACGAACTCCCCACCACCGACGACTTCGTCTTCGTCGAGGTCACCGTCACCGACCCGTCCGAGTTCGAGGCCGGGCTCACCGTCCGCGGCGAAGTCCTCCACGACCGCTACCGCGTCCTCACCCTCGAATCCTCCTCGGTGCCGAACGCCCTCGCGGCCCTCCTCCTCCACTCCCGCGACCTCACCGGCACCCGCCCGCACATCTACTTCGAGTGGACCGAGGGCAACCCCTTCGCCAACTTCCTCCGCTTCTTCCTCCTCGGGCAGGGCGAGGTCGCCCCGGTCACCCGCGAGGTACTGCGGGAGGCGGAGCCCGACCGCGAGCGCCGCCCCCGCGTCCACGTGGGCTAGGGCGCGTATCGAGTCGTGATCAATCTGTGGGATTCGCCCTCGCGGCGGGGCGTTGGACTGGTAGATGTTCTTGCGTGACGTGAGTGCAACTGACGGACACGGAGTGGGAGTTCATCGAGCCGTACCTGCCCATCGGCGAGTACGGCCCGTACCCCAAGCGGCTGCGGCAGCAGTTCGAGGGGGTGATCTGGCGGTTCAAGACGGGCGCCGGGAACACCCTGGCCGCGCTGCGGTCGATCCGCGCCGCCCGCCCGGACGGCGCCCCGATCTACGTGATCCTGGACAACCTGTCCGCCCACAAGGGCGAAACGATCCGGCGCTGGGCCAAGAAGCACCGGGTCGAGCTGTGCTTCACCCCGACCTACGCGTCCTGGGCCAATACGATCGAGGCCCACTTCGGACCGCTGCGGCAGTTCACCGTCGCCAACTCCCACCACCGCAACCACACCGCACAGACCCGCGCCCTGCACGCCTACCTGCGATGGCGCAACGCCAACGCCCGTCACCCCGACGTGCTGGCCGCCCAACGGCGCGAGCGAGCCCGCATTCGCAGCGAGAAAGGTATCCGCTGGGGCGGACGCCCCCTCACCGTCACGGCCTGAGTCCGTCAAGCTGGAAGCGAGCCTGAAGCAGCCTCACCAGCAGAAGATGCATTGACCCGCCCCGCGTCGCCGGCGGGACGTCCGCGGCGGCCGACCGGCCATCGCTCGTCCACCTCGACGGCGGCCGATCGGCACGTCGTACAGGCCGTCGCGCTCGTCGGGGACCATGAGTATCCGTACCCGGCCAGCCCTTCCCGCTCGATGTCCACTCCGCACAACGTCAGCGTGGTCACGACGGCGTGCTCAACCTCAGGGGTGCCGGACTTATCCACCGCGGCACACCACCGGTCTGTAGTGGGTCGATACGGTGGACGCAGAACCTCGCCGGAGTCCATGACGATGGCGGTCGCGAGACAGTGCCCGCAGGCCACCCACGTTCCACCTTCCGGGTTCGTTGGAATCGAATCGAGGCCACCGGGCAACTCGCCCCCGCACACATCGCACACCATGCGGACGATGATCTCAGGCTCTCCAGAACGCCCAGGGGCACGTGGGAGAACAGGCTCGTGCGAGCAACCCGGCAAACCTTCCCGGTCAGAGCACTTCCTGTTCGAAGATCCACCGTTGACCGTACAGACCCCGGGCGGCGAACGGCAGGAGTGCCATCTCTCGGGCGTTCTTGATCGCCGTGGCGATCTGCCGCTGTTGCTGGGCGGTGACGTGGGTGACGCGGCGGGTGCGGATCTTCCCGCGGTCGGAGATGAACTTCCGCAGCAGGTCGGTGTCCTTGTAGTCGATGTACGTGATCCTGGCCGCGTCCAGGGGGTTGGGGCGGGGCTTTTGCGGCTTGCGGGGGTCGTTCCGGCGGGCTATGGGCGTGCTCCTGTTTCGGTGCTGACGTCGGACGGGTGTGTGGTGCCGGGGTTATGGGACGGGATTGAGGAGGGAGTCGAACGCGGCCGGCAGGTGTTTCCACGCCTCGGGGCCGGCGGCGTACTCGTCGTCGGTGAGCAGGCAGGACTCGAGAAGCTGTGCCAGGCCGTCGCGGTCGAGGCCGGGGGAGGTGAAGACGAGGTGCTGACAGCAGTCGCCGTGCTCGGGGTGCCAGTCCAGTGCGGCAGCGGCTCGGCGTATGGGCGGCACCATCTCCCAGGCGGCGTCCGGCAGGGAGGTCAGCCAGGGCCCGGCGTTCTCCACGCACAGCGCGCCGCCGGCGGCATCCCAGGCGAGCAGGGTGTCGGGGCGGTCGGCGAGCCAGAACCGGCCGCGACTGCGGGCGGCTGCGCAGCACAGGTCTTCCAGTGCCTGGTAGAGGCGCTCGGGGTGGAAGGGGCGGCGGCGGTGCCAGACGAGGGTGGCGACCCCGGCTTCGTCTGCTTCTTGGGGCAGCCGCGCGCAGGCCGGGTGCTGTGCGGCGGCGGCCGCCTCCACGTTGAAGCCGGCGAAGGCAAGCTCGGCGAGTTCACCGGATCCGGCGGGCACCCGGCGTGCGGTCGGGTGGAGCTGGGCAAGGAGTGCGCGGTCCTCGTCGTCGGCGTCTTCGCTGTCGACGAGAGCGAGGACGGGTGCGTACTCCAGCTGACGGGCCCAGGTGTCGCCGACCGTGCGCTGATCGGTGGCGGCAGCGGCGAGTCCGGCCTCGGCCAGGTCGTCGCCGTTGGCGAGGTAGGGCAACACGAGCGCGGGATCGACGGCGGTCATCACATTGGTGAGATCGAGGGCGTCTCCGCCGTGCGCGACGACGACTTCCGCCATCGCCTTGGGTTCGACGGAGTCCCACAGCTCGACGATCGCGAGCCGGGTTGTGCCGCCGGCGGCCAGGCGCTCCAGCTCGGGGACCAGGTCTTCGCGCAGCGCGCAGCAGGCGCAGTCGTTGACGAGCGGGGCATCGCCGTACGACAGCTGGCCCGAGGCGTCGCGCACCAGGCGCCGCAGGGTGCCTTCGGCCGCTGAGGCCAGGTCATGGTGGAGGGCGACACTGCCGGGGACGGTGCGCAGGAGACGCTCCACAACCTCCTTGCGGGCGTCGGAGTGGAGCCCGCCGACGATCACGACGGGCAGCCGGGGCTGGCTCTGCATCAGTTCGCCTCGCGTCGGCCGTAGCGGCGCTCGAATCGCTCGACGCGGCCGGCGGTGTCCAGGACGCGGGCGGTGCCGGTGTAGAAGGGGTGGCTCACGTTCGAGATCTCGACGTCGACGACCGGGTAGGTGTTGCCGTCCTCCCACTCGACCGTCTTGTCGCTGGTCATCGTGGAGCGGGTGAGGAAGGCGGAGCCGGCGGCCTTGTCGCGGAAGACAACGGGGCCGTACGGGGGGTGGATTCCGGGCTTCATGACGGTGTCCTTCTGGGCAGGGTCAGGGGCAGGGCGGTGGGGTCAGCGTTCTTCGCGGAAGTCGACGTGCCGGCGTGCGATCGGGTCGAACTTGCGCAGGACCATGCGGTCGGGATCGTTCCGCCGGTTCTTGCGGGTGACGTACGTGTAGCCGGTCCCGGCGGTGGAGCGGAGCTTGATGATCGGGCGTACTTCGTTGCGGGCCATGGGCGCTAGTATATGACAATGGTTTCCATTTCCAAAAAGAAATCGTCTGAAGAGAGGCAGGTAACACCTTGTCCGCCCACTGCCAACTGACCGGAGCCCAGCCGGGCTTCGGCAACAACATCTCCCACTCCCACCGGCGCACCTCGCGCCGCTTCGACCCCAACATCCAGCGCAAGCGGTACTGGCTGCCGAGCGAGGGCAGGCATGTACGCCTGACGCTCAGCACCAAGGCGATCAAGACGATCGACAGCATCGGTATCGAGGCGGCCGTGGCCCGTATCCGCGCCCGGGGAGTGAAGGTCTGATGGCCAAGCAGAGCAAGATCGCCAAGAACGAGAAGCGCAAGGCAATCGTCGAGCGGTACGCCGTCCGTCGGGCCGAGTTGAAGGAGATCATCCGCCGCCCGGGCACCCCGGAGACGGAGCGGGCTGCTGCTCTGGCGGAGCTTTGGCGCCAGCCGCGCGACGCCAGCGCGACCCGGGTGCGCAACCGGGACAGCGTGGACGGCCGGCCCCGGGGGCACCTGCGGCAGTTCGGGCTGTCCCGTGTCCGGATGCGCGAGCAGGCCCACGCCGGATTCCTCCCCGGAGTCACCAAGTCGTCCTGGTGATCGTCCCGCCCTCGCGGGCGGATGCGCTGCCGGCCGTGACTCGGCGGAGTCACGGCCGACGGTGTGCCGGAAGCCACCCTGTGGAGGTCCCAATGCGGCCGTCGCGGGGGGCTCTTCCGTGCTGCTTGTGTCAATGCACCCGGCGGTCTTCCAGAGCAGCCGCCCTCAGCTCCTCGTCGGTTGTGCGAGGCAGATGCGGGGTGTGGTTGACCAGTCGGGCCGAGTTTCCGACGACGGCGATGTGCTCGCGTTGTGGAGCCGGACCGCGAGGACGGGGTTCATGGACCCTCCGGCGCCGGCGAGCAGGCCGGGGAGATTGACGCCGATCGCGAGGCCATGGTTTCGCCGTACGACGCGCAGGGTGTGGCGGCTGAGGTCGACGACGGCGGCGACCTAGCGCAGATCGTTGCCGGCCAGGGCGATGTCGGCGGTCTCCAGGGCCACGTGCGAGGAGTGTTCGCCCATCGTGATGCCCACGTCGGCGAGGGCGAGAGTGTTGTTGGTGCCGTCTTCCCCAGCAATGACGAGGGTGCGCCCCTCGCCCTGCAGGTCGCTGATCAGCTGGAGTTTGCCCTCGGGGAGAGCATGGGCGAGGAGACCCGAGGAACCCGGTCGGCTCGTGTCTTCCACCGGAGTCGGCTTTCAGCCGACGGAAGGGGCCCTGTCGATGTACGGGACGGGCGGCTCCGGGATTCGCTCGATGGTTGCCACGTCGAGTGCCAGGGCTGCGGAGGTGGTGCCCAGAGCGCCGCGCGGGTGCCAGGTACCGGTCACTTTTGATACCGCGCCGGCCCCAGGTGCGGCCCTTGGGCGGCCGGCCGGTCACGCCCGCTTCGTCCTCGAAGCAGATGAACGCGCCGGTCGCCGCCCGGAGGGTGTTACCTCCTGCCAGGTCACCTCCCGCCATGCGGTGATCGCGTCCTCGTCGCGTTCGGCGGCGGGCCGGGCGGGCATCTACACGCTGTAGCCCATGCGGTGCAGCAGCCGAGTGACCCCGGAGACGCTGTAGGAGAGGTGGAACTTCCGCCCAATCAGCGTGTGTATCCGGGCGGCGGTCCACACCTGGTCATCCGCCCAGCCGTGCGCGGCCGGCCCCTCCTCCAGCCACATCGCGAGCTTGGCCTGCAGGTGTGGGCCGAGGTGGCAGTCGTAGCCGGAGGGGCCCTTGGAACGCAGCGCCTCGCGTCCGCCCGTCCTCCAGCTACGGCGCCACTGGTAGACCGACTTCTCACTCACCCGTAACTCCCGTGCGATGCACGGGACTTCCCCGTCCTCCTCGAAGAGGTCAACGGCCCGCATCCGCAACTCTTCCCGGCGCTTGCGCTGCTCGGCGGTCAGCCCGCCCCCATCCGGATACCGCATGTCTCCGGCGTACCAGCCCGGACGGACCGCATCACCGGTCCCGACACAGATCCAGACCCCAAGACGCCGAAGTCAGTAACGGCGTGGCTGGCGGCTACCTCTACGACCTTGGAGCCCGTCGGCTTCTCCCGCAGCCTTGACGTGAATGCAGCCCCGGCCCGCCGGGTGCGGGCCGGGACGGTAGTGGTCACCTGGTGGCTCTGGCGGCGTCCACGATCAGTTGTGCGGTGGTCTCCGGGTGACTGATCATCGCGACGTGGGAAGAGGTCGGCACCTCGACGACCTTGCGGAAGTTCGCACGGCTGTACATCCAGCGTTCGGCCGCGGGCGGGATCGCCTTGTCCTGGCCGGCGACCAGCCCCCACGACGGGATCGTCCGCCACGCGGCGGCCTGAGTCGGGTAGATGAAGGAGTCCGCGTCGAAGGGCCGCTGAGTGGCCTGCAGGAGCCGGAACGTAGCCGGGGACACGTCGGCAGCGAAGGCTGCCTGGCCGTCCTTGCTCAGGTACAGGTCGGTTCCGGTGGTGCCGTCGGGCTTCGTGTAGGGGACCGGAACGCTCACGGGCAGGACCTCGCTACCGGGGAACTTGCCGATGAGTTCCCCCTGGGTCTCGCCCACATCGGGCACGAACGCCGCGATGTAGACCAACGCCTTGACATTGCTCTTTCCGGCGGCGGCATTCGTGATGACGGTTCCACCCATGGAATGTGCGACCAGCACGACCGGCCCACTGATGGAGTCGAGCAGACTCCCGATGTACGGGGCGTCGGTGGGGATACCCCGCAGCGGGTTCGACCCCGCGATCGTGGTGTAACCCTGGCCCTGCAGCTCCTGGATGACTCCGTTCCAGCAAGACGAATCGGCGTAGCCGCCGTGGACCAGCACGATGGTCGGCTTGGTTCCCGGCTTGGCGTCGCCGGTGGTTGTGGCGGTGGCGCTGGCCGGGGTGAGGAGGGCGGCAGACGCCGCGGCGGCCGCGCCGGTGGCGATCGCTCTGCGACGGGTGAAGGTGGGGCGCTCGGACACGGTTCTCTCCTGCGTCGTGTGCTGGGTTACGGGCGGGCGGAGCGTTGGGTGCGCGGGCGCCGCGCCCGGGGGGACCGCTAGGCGTTGCCGTTGCGGCCTTCGGCGGCCTGGGTGATGACGGCGGCCACGGTGGCGGGGCGGGAGACGCAGACGACGTGGCCGTGTCCCGCAGTGGCGTTGGTGATGACGATCGGGCGCTGCGGGGTTGCGCCCGGTATGAGGGACGCACCCGTCCCGACGAGGGTTCGGGGACCGGACGGCGGGCGCCGGCCGGGGGTCAGGCGCCGGCGGCCTGTTTGATCAGCTCGGCCACCGCGTCGGGCCGGGAGACGTAGACGGAGTGGCTGCCGGGGACCTCCACCGTCCTGGCCCCGGCCCGCTCGGCCATCGCGTGCTGCGCCAGCGGGGGGATCATCCGGTCGTCGGTGGCCACCAGATACCAGGCCGGCTTGGTGCGCCAGGCCGGCTGGGACACCGCCCCACCCAGCGCGTCCACTCCCCAGGGCACCTGGGAGTCGGCCATGAATGCCGCCGTCCGGGCCGGGAGGTCGGCGGCGAAGGAGGCGGCGAACTTCTCCCGGTCCAGGAACAGGAACCCGTCCTGCGGCGGCAGGATCGGCGGTACAGGGGCTCCGGGCGGCGGGTCGGAGATCAGCGTCCTCACTGACTCGCCCTTGTCCGGCGCGAACGCCGCGATGTAGGCGAGGCGGGCCACGTTGTCGTGGTTGCCGGCCTCGGTGATCACGACGCCGCCGTAGGAGTGCCCGACCAGGATGGCCGGCCCGTCCAGGGTGTCCAGCACCTGCCGGGTCGCGGCGACGTCGCCCTCGAGCGACAGCGTCGGGTTCTGCACGACGCTCACGTGGTAGCCCTCGTCGGCCAGCAGGTCGTACAGCCCCTGCCACCCTGAGCCGTCCACGAAGCCGCCGTGGACCAGTACGACGTTCTTGACGTGCGCGTTCCCACTCATCATTTCTCCTGGGTCCGTCGGGTTGATGAGGTCACGCGAACCACGCTAAGGGCGGCCGTGGCCGCCTCGATTCCGTCATGTGACGTAGCTAGCGCTAGATGACGTCCCGCAGTTGGAAGCGCGAGGTGACGCCGAGTTTGGGGAATGCCCGGTTGAGGTGGAAGCCGACGGTGCGGGGGGAGAGGAAGAGTCGGGTGGCGATGTCCTTGTTCGACAGGCCCTGGGCCGCGAGCTGCACGATGGCCAGCTGCTGCGGCGTCAGTTCCATGACCGCGTCCTGGCGGTGCGCCTCGGCGGTGTCGACGCCTGCGGCCCTCAGCTCGGCGGCGGTGCGGTGCACCCACGGGGCGGCGCCGAGGCCCTGGAAGAGTTCCTGTGCTTCGTGCAGCGGGGCTCGCGCGTCGGCTGGTCGCTGCTGGCGGCGCAGCCACTCGCCCAGGTCGGCGAGCGCGAGGGCGCGTTCGAACGGCCAGGATTCCCCGCCGGGGGTGAACGCCGCCTCCCGCAGCAGTTCCTCGGCCCGGGCGTCGTCGGTGAGGAGCCCCTGTGCCCGGCAGACGATCAGCCGCAGCCGCAGCGAGGTTGTGGCGGGCAGCCGGGCCCGGGACGCGTCGAGCACGGCCCGGGCCTGCTCGGTCCGCTCCATGCGTACGGCGCTTGCGGCCAGGTCGCCCAGCGCATGGAAGGAGCTGTGGAAGTGCACTGGGCTGCCGTCGCTCCGGAAGAGCCGGCTGAGGTGGAAGTAGGCGGTGTCGTGGTCGCCTTCCGCAAGTGCGGCCAGCGCGTGGGCCTGGCGGGTCCGCATCTCGAAGGTGCGGGTGCCCCGCACGTCGAAGTCCCGGGTAGCGTCGGCGAGCGTCTGCCGCGCGCGCGGGCTGTCCCCGCGTACGGCGGCGAGTGCGGCGGCCAGGATGTGGGTGCTGACGGTGGCGAGTTCGAGACCGCCGGCGGCGGCCGCGTGTTCCGCCTCGCTCACGCCGGCCAGCGCGGCGGGCCAGCGGCCGACTTCGAACAGGGCGATCGCGTGGGCGGAGGCGACCGTCGCGTTCGCCCCCGCCGTGGACGTCAGGCGGTACAGCTCCAGCATGGTCCCGTACAGCTGCACGGCCCACTCGGTCTCGTCCAGCGCCCACGCGGCGGCGCCGAGCATCGAGAACGCATCAAGCGGCAAGTCGGGTTCGGCGGTCGCGTGGCGGAGGTGGGCGAGCGCTTCGTCACGCGCGCCGAGCGGGTCGCAGCCGGCGAGGATCCACGCTGTAGAGGCATCCGGCTCATGCGGGGGAAGGCGCCGGTAGCGGTCCAGGATGGCGCGGCGGAAGCGCGGGTCGCCGCTGGTGTACGCGACCATGGCCGCGGTTGCGAGTGCTCCCGCCGCCCGTGCGGGGCCTTCGTCCTCCCAGGCGTCGGCCGCGGCCATGAGCCGGTCCATCGCCTCGTCGTGCCGGCTGGTCAGCGCCAGGGCCCAGCCCGCGTGGTAGTCGGCCTGGGCCCGTGCGCCGGGGGTGTCGGCGACGGCCGCGACGGCGGTGGTGAGGTCCGCAACCCAGCGGGGATGGCCGCCGAGCATGGCGAACTCGGCGGCGGCGTTGAGCCGGCGCACCCGGTCGTGCGTGCGCGGGCTGAGCTGGGCGGCCCGCTCCAGGGTCATTGCCGCGGCCGCGTAGCCGCCCCGGCGGCGGGCGCGTTCGGCCGTGGCCTCCAGGGCATCGGCGACGCCGCCGTCCGCGGTGACCGTGGCGGCGGCCCGGTGCCATGCCCGGCGGTCCTCGTCGAGGTCAGGCGCGGAGGCGATCAGGCGGTGTGCCCGGGCACGTTCGTCGAAGGAGGCGGCGGACAGCACGGCGGACCGGACGAGGGGATGGCGGAATCGCACCACTCCCTCGCGCAGGATGAGCAGCCCTGCCTTCTCCGCCGCTGACCACGCCTGATCCGCCACGTGTACCAACGGGATCCCGTCATCGGGCGTGGCAGCGGCTCTCGCGGCGCCCTGCGCCGGTCCGGCCGGGTTGTTGCCGTGCCGGCCCGGGTGGCTCGGCAGCAGGGCTTTGCCGAGGACCCCCGCCAGAGCGGCCATGTCCGGCAGGTCCGCCACCGCGGCCAGCAGCAGCAGGCGGCGGGTCGGCTCCGGCAGCGCGGTCAGGTCTGCGGCGAAGAGCTGCTCCAGCCGTTCGGTGAGCGGGAGTTCGGCATCCACCGGTTTCTCGCTCAGTAGCCGGATGGATGCGGCGCGGGCGAGTTCGACCAGGGCGAGGGGATTGCCGCCGGCCTGCCGCATGATCTGTCGGCGGATGCGGCCCTGCGCGGGCACGGCGAGGGAGTCGAGCAGCCGCGCGGCCCCGATGTCGTCCAGCTCGTGCAGACGGTGGAGGGTGCTCTGCCGCACCCAGAGCGGGGGTAGTCCCGACGGGCGTGAGGCGAGGAGGAAACCGACCGGCTCGCCCTGGAGACGCCGGGCACACAAGGAAAGCAGGTCCTGGGTGGACTGATCGAGCCACTGCAGGTCGTCGACGATGACGAGCAGAGGGCTCAGCACAGCCCGGCTGGACAGGATCCGTACCAGGGCATCGGCGAGCGCGAGCGTGCCGCTGGCGGTCGTCTCTCCCTCGCGTAGGGCTGCTTCGATGATCAGCTGGTCCTCGGCGTCGAGGTCGGCGAGGGTGTCGGGCCACGGGTGTACGAGTGCGTCGAGCCCGCTGAAGGCGAGTCGGGCCTGCTCGGGGCTGCCCGCGACCCAACGGGCCCGACCACCGTGGTCCTTGACACGGGTGGCGGCAGCTTCCAGGAGTGACGTCTTGCCGATGCCCGGCTCGCCCAGCAGGAGCAGCGTGCGATCGGCTGCCCCGGCCTCGGGGCTCGTGGTGTCGGCCGACAGCTCGCCGCGCAGTCGGCCGAGGAGGTTGTCGACGGCGTGCAAGGCGTCGTCCCGGCCGATCAGCGATGGCTGTATTGGCGACACCGGCCCCTCCCCGTCTCACAGGGCCGCGACCGGGGGGCAGCCCCGCCTCGCCGCCACGCGACCGCGAGACCAACCTAGCCCAGCGAGGCTGGTGAGCGACGTGCGTTCAGGAAGCCGGGGTGCTGTCGTCGTCCGAAGCCAGACGGTCAAGAGCGTCGCGCAGAGCAGCTCGGGAGGTGACTCCGAGTTTGGGGAAGAGCTGGTGGAGATGCGTCGAGACAGTGCGCGGGGAGAGGAACAGCCGCTCACCGATCTCCTTGTTGGTCAGACCGGCCGCCGCCAGCTTCGCGATCTCCCGCTGCTGCGGCGTCAGCGGGACCCCGGTGAGGAGCTGCGGACTCTCCCGGTGGCCGCCGGTGGCGCGCAGCTCCTGGGCCGCCCGGGTGGCCCACGGAACGGCTCCGAGCCGACGGAAGGCGTCCGCTGCGACGGCGAGGTGGTGGCGTGCCTCGGCGGTGGCCTTGGCGCGGCGCAGGTGCTCGCCGTAGCAGAGGTGGATCCGGGCCAGGTCGAAGGGCCAGCGCTCGGCCCCAGGGACCGCCAGTGCCCGCTCGTACCGGATGCGCGCGTCGCCGTCGGCGGCAAGAGCGGCAAGGGCGTGCAGCAGCATCGCGAGCCGCGGGGAGAGGGCGTCGATGCCTGCCTCGCGGGCCGCGGCCACGTGCGCGCGTGCCTCGTCGCGGCGGCCGGCCCGTACCGCGGCCTCGGTGAGGTCCAGCAGCATCCACAGGGCATGCGGGACGAACGGCGGGAAGTTGCCGGCGGGCAGTACGGACGTCGCCTGCTGGTAGGCGTCCTCGTAGTCTCCTCGGCCGAGGGCGGCCAGGGTTCGTACATGCGCGGCGTAGAAGCGGACGACGCCGACCTGCCGGGGCCAGGCCCACCGGTCCATCTCGTCGGTGAGCTTCTCAGCGGCGGCGTAGTCGCCCTGGGCCGCGGCACGGGCAGCGAGGAGGAAGTTCCCGGCCCACGCCAGCATCGGGAATCCGTGGTCCTGGCACAGCGCGAGTCCTTCGTGGGCTACGCGACCCAGCTGTTCCCACTGCCCGGTGTGCAGGGCATGGTTGCCCCGCAGGAAAAGTGCGTTGATCGCCAGGGCGACGGCCTGGCCCTTGCGTCCCGCCTCGGCCACGCGCGTCAGCGCCTCAACGCATCCGCCCAGCCGGTCGACGTATGCGGCCGCGATGCCCACGCGGATGATGTGGACCGGGTCGGACTCGTACGGGAGTCCCGCAATTTCCGCGTCGAGCTGCGCGAGGTGCTCCCGGCCGCAGCGCACCGGGTCGGCGAAGGTCGCTCTCGTCACGGTCAGGATCCCCGGATCAGCGCGGAAGCGGCCAAGGGATGCGTCGAAGGAACCCCACAGCTCCGGTCTGCCGCCGAAGAAGCAGACGAGCAGCAGGGTGTGGAGGGCTTCGACGGCGGTGGGGTCCTGCGGGTCGTAGGGCGTGGGTTGCAAGGCTACGGCTGAGCTGAGCAGATGGTGGGCGGTGTCGATGTCGCCTGCGCTGTTGAGCAGGTATGAGGCCCCGGCCACGGCCGCAGCCAGGGGCGCGGGTCCGGGCGCCGCCCGCCGTGCGTCGTCGAGCAACTGCGGCACCTCGTACAGATCCCCGGTGATGCAGGCGCCCAGATGCGCCGCTTCGGCCAGCCTGCGGGCACGCTGCGGCCGGTCGGCACTGAGGTCCGCGGCGCGCAGCAGCGCGGCGATGGCGAGGGTGCCGTCGCCACGACGGCTCATGCTGCGCGCGGCACGCTCCAGCAGTTCGGCCACCTTCTCGTCGGCGCCCACGGTGGCCTGGCCCAAATGCCATGCCTGCCGCTCCGGCTGATCGTCCAGTGGCCGGGCCAGGGCCAGGTGAGCGCTGCGGCGCTGCCCGCTCGTGGACAGGTCGACCACGGCGAGCCGGATCAGCGGGTGGCGGAACGTCAGGCGTCCGGTTCGGTCGTCGACACGTATCAGCCGGGCGTGCTCGGCGGGTCCGAGCTGCTTGACGCTGGACCGGCCCGCCACGGCGGCCTGCAGCAGGTCCAGGTCGCCGGTGCCTTCAAGAGCAGCGAGCAGCAGCAGGTAGCGCGTGATCGCAGGGAGGGCTTCGACGCGTGAGGCGAACACCGCTTGCAGGCGGTCGCTGAGGGGAAGGTGCGCAGGAAGCCGCGCCGTCGCTGTACGCTGCGCGCGTGTGAGCGGCACCGGGAGTTCGAGGAGGGCGAGGGGGTTGCCCTGAGCCTCGGCCATCAACCGGTGCCGGACCGCGGCGGCCAGGTTAGGGAAGCGGCTGACCAGTAAGAACTCGGCGGCATCGTCGGTCAGTGGCTCCACAAGGTGGGTTGCGCAACCGGTGTGGTCGAAGTAGCCACCCACCTCGGGGCGCTCAGCCGCCAGCAGACCGGCCCGCGTCCCGAGCAGTCTGCGGGCCACGCCGCCCAGGACCAGGGCGCTGGTGGGATCCATCCACTGCAGGTCGTCCAGGATCAGCAGCAAAGGGCGCCGGCGTGACATTCCGGTCAGCAGCGAAAGCACCGCCCTGGCCACGTCCTCATGACCGGGTGCCGGCCCCGTGCCCTGTCCCAGGGCGACCGTCAGCACCTCTCTGTGGCGCCGGCCGAGTGCGTCGATCTCGTCGAGCACCGGAGTGAGCAGCTGACGGATGGCCCCGAAGCCGGTCTGGGCCTCGAACGGCGTTCCTGTCGCATGCAGGACACGCACGCCGATAGCCACTGCCCGGGCGGCTACCGCCGCCAGCAGCGCGGTCTTGCCCACCCCCGGCTCACCGGAGATCACCAGGGCGCTGCCCGCCGCCGGAAGCCCTCTGAGAAGGGCGTCCATACGCCGCAGATCTGCCTCCCGGCCGATCAACAGCTCCGGTAGGTCCCCGCCGCCTCCGGGCCTCAGATGTGAGGCCATCCCAGGGCCTTGCTCCGTAGCGCTCATGTTTCACCCCCTGACCCGCCAGCGCGGGGATGCGATCTGCCGCAGTTCGCGCCCGCTGCCCTTCGTACAGCGGTGTCATCACTTTGCGGCATCCGGGGAACACGCCGCTTCTGTCACAAGACCTGACCTGCCCGGAGGGCCGGCATCCGCCGCCGGCGGGAGCTGGTGCCGCCGAGTTCGAAGCGCGGGTGGCGCCGAGCGGTGAGCTCACGGTGGTGGCAGGCGTCCAGAAGATCTCACTGTGCTGCGGCTTCAGTGGCCGCATCCTCACCGTCTGGGCTGACCAGCGCAGCGTGCATGTGACGATGGATGCAACGGTGGGACTGTCCCTCGCGGCTGACCCAGGAGAACCTGCGGTGGCGCACGTCGCGCAGCAGCCGACCCCTAGGACCGCATTGGGCCCGAGGCACCCCCCCAGGAGCAGGAGTCGCTCACTACTGCCCCGACACGGCCGTCATCAGCCGCACTTGATGGGGGCAGGAATCAGAGCTCAACCGGCTGGAGGGGGTCGCTGGGATGGTGCGGGGTATCTCGGGCTTACTGGTCCGCGGGTCATGGCCGGTGCGGTGTTCAGTCTGGTGTCGTCGTAGCGTGAGGGGGCGGCGCCTCACACCGATTACGACGTTCCGGGTCACTGGCTTCGTTGCCCGTCTGGTCTGTAGCCGGTGCGGGGTCGTTCTGCGTGCTTGGGCGTGGTTTTTATGATGGATATCGCGAGGATTACCGCTGGGCAGATGTACCGGTACTACCTGCGTCAGGTCGTCGTCGGTGACGGCCGCCGCCCGCCCCGCACACCGCTGAAGAAGGCTCAGGAGGAGGCCGGTGTCCCGGCCGGGCGATGGATGGGCCGGGGCCTTGTGGTGCTGGGTCTGGTGGCGGGGGAGGAGGTCACCGAGCAGCAGTTGCGGAACCTGTTCGGCGAGGGTGGCCGGCACCCGCACGCCGACCGGATCGAAGCCGACCGGCTGGCCGCAGGTGACAGCCCGGCGGCTGCGTGGCGGGCCGGGGCCCTCGGGCGCCGGGTGAAGGTCACCGGCGTCGACTTCGTGTTCCGGCCGCAGCCGACGATCTACCTGTTGTGGGCGCTGGGTGATGACGGGACCCGGCGGGCGATCGAGGCGGCGCACGAGCGCGCGATCGAGTTGGTGCTGGAGTGGATCGAGGACCAGGTGGCGGTGGTTCGGTTCGGGAGCGGTGGCATTCACCGCGTCCGGCCGCCCGGCGGTCTGGTTGCCGCGCGCTTTCGCCACTACGAGGCCCGGTCCGGGATGCCGTTGCTGATGGGACTCCTTGAAAATCCTCACCGGTGCTCCCTTTCCTCACTGGCTTGCGCCCTCAACGAGTGGGCAGCGAAGCTTGATAGGCAACCAGGTCTTGAAGCGCGGTCGGGTCCTTGATTGTCATGGTGCGCTGCGCGGGTCCTAGACGATTGGGCCATCTCGTGGTGTCAGCCGTGGTCTTCCCAGTCGGTGGCACAGAACCTGGCCTCGCTGACCACGACGTCACCGGCTCTGGTGGCCCGCACGTACATGTTGAGCCCGTCCGGTCCCAGGTCGCCCGAGCATCCGATGACCAGGCCCATCTCCTCGTTCTCCGCGCGCTGTTCCAGGGCCGCGTCGACGGTGGAGACCGTCTTGCCGATGAGCTCGATGCCGTCGAAGGAGAGCTGGGGACCGCTACGCCCATGCACGGTCACGGCTCCCAGGGTGGGGACGCCTTCCCGGTACGAGTAGTGCGCGGTGACCCCGGCCTCGTCGAACCGGTCCTCTTCCAGGTACCACTGTGCGGACTCGCGATACCAGTAGTGGGGAAAGTGCCCTCGGCGGGCAGCCGGCACTGCGCCGCCCAGCGCCGCAGCCACCTGCTGCGGGCTCATCCCGAACCAGAGCGGGCCGACGCTCTCCAGCGGCGTCCAGTCCCAGCGCTGCCGGTCCTGGTCGGCCGTCACCGGCCAGCCCCCGGGGTTCACCGGCTGCTCGCGAATGTCCCACCAGTGGACGATCGTTTCAGTCCCGTACGGATCCTCGGCCAATTCGGGGGCGACCAGCAGCGCCTCGGAGATCACCCTGTCCGTCCGCTGCACGTACCCGTCAGCCGACAGCTCCCACGCCTGCGTGGCCCCCATGGACAGGCCCCATGCCGCCACTTCCGGGTCACCGCTCCAGTTCGCCCGGACCTCCATCCCCTCCTGGCGCGCGAGAGCATCGATGTCCGCGCGCACCTCGGACGGCACCCGGGCGATCAGTTCGACGTCACCGAACCGCACCAACGGTCCGCTCATCGCATCGATCGCCACAGCGGCCAGGAGCATTCCTGGCCCGTGGACCGCGGTCACACCCACGTCGCCGTACCTCTCCCAGGACGATCCACTCCGGGCAACGTGCGAGCCACTGTTGGCTCCTCCCAAGGCTGCCTTGACCTCGTCGGGACACATGCCGAACCGCAGCGGCCCCACCCCCACCAGCGGATCCAGCACCCACTGCGCCCGCTCCCCCGGCTTTCTCTCCCACCAGGCCACGACAACCCCCACTATCAATTCGCACACCCCGGCACACTTGCCGGTGATCTTGTGCGTCACCCTAAGCAGCCCCTCTGACATCGGGCCGCCGACGACCTCACCGACGGCACGGCAACGTCTGTAATGGTCGGCCCGCCTACGAAGCGTGTTGCAGGGCTGGATACGCGCAGAGCGATCTACAGCCCCAGGTGGGGAACAGGAGCAGGTCTGAAGAACACGGTGAGCGGGGGTGGCGATTTTCAAAGAGCGTCAACATTGCTGCATGACCATCTGCTGTTGTCGGTGAAGGGGCAGCGCCCGGACGGCACGTGGGGTTCTGTACACACAGAGGCCCTGTACGAGAACACCGTCGCCGCGTCCGCGCTCTACGAGCTCGTCATGGCTGAGGTCTGCGGGGCCCTGGGGTTGGCCTCTGAGCCGCGCACGGTCACGCCGGGACGCCGACCGGTCATGGAGATCGCCGGGGTACCGCACGAGCTGATCGGTTGGACCGCGCGGCGCGGCGAGCAGATCGCCGCCTGCCTGACGGAGCTGGAGGCCGAGTACGTCACCGCCGTCGACGACGACGGCGAGCTGAAGTTCCTGCCCGTCGTCTCCGAGCGGGCCCGCACCAAGCTGAACCGGATCGCCGCCCGCAAGACCCGCCCGCCCAAGCAGTGCGCCCGGCCGCTTGCTCAGCTGCGCGCCTCGTGGAAGGCGAGCGCCATCCTCAACTCCGGGGTGGAGCTCGACGTCATCGAGTACTCGAGCGCGCCCGCGCCGCGGCCGCCGCGATCCGGGCCCGCGTCGCCGCGGTGGTCGACGTCGCCCTGGCGGCCGTTGACGTCACCGCGTGCGTGTTCGTGATGAACGGCGGCGGCGGGTTTCACGGTCGGCACCTGCTTGCCGAAGCCCGCCGCCACCTTGCCCTGGTCCTGCGCGGCCGCCGCCGCGAGCGGGGCCTGGACGAGCGGATCGTGGACGCCGCGCTCGCCGCGTACTGCACCGACATCACCGACGCGAGGACGTCGCGCGGGCAGCGCCCGGAGTACCGCCTCTACACCGCGCGCTGGGCCCTGCCCGGCGCCGCTCCCGCCCGGCGCCCGCCGACCGACGTTCCCGAGCCGGACCGCAATCCCCCGGCCGACCCCGGCGACCCGGCCGCACCCCGGCTTCCCCGGGAAGCGAGGCAGTGGGACATACCCCGGGTGCCGCTGCGCTACGACCGCGCCGTCATCGCCGGCGCAGTGCTGACGGCGCAGCTGCGTACAGCCCGCAGCACCGGCCGGGATCCGTACGACGTGGCGTTCCACCAGCAGGCCGCGATGCCCGAGCAGCTGAACCTCCTCGCCCAGGAGGACCGCCCTGTCCGCAAGGCCCGCCGGGCCGTCGACCTGGACGCACTGCGCACCGACATAGCAGCACTGGAGTTGACCGCCGACCAGCTGCTTCGGTTCGAGCGGGCGGGCACGAAGCTGAACGCGGAGGTTCGCGAGCGGATGCACCAGGCCCCTGGCCTCCCCGATGAAACCGCACCGCGCCCGCACTGCGAGGACGACCAGTGTGCACACCGCCCGCACCAGCCCGGCCCCGGCCAGAGTTCCGGTGCGCCCCGCTGAGCGCATCCGATGCGCACCGACGATGCGCACGCGACGTCCCGGGGTCTCTGTTCACTTTGCTTGCCCGTAGGTTTCACCGCTCTGCTGCGCTTGTTATGCCCACCCCACTCCGAGTTCGGCCAGGGCGTCCCGCTGCTCGGGGGTGAGCTTGTCGCGCCTCGCCTTGGTGTTGGAGACCCATACGCCGAGCTTCAGTTTGTGCTCCTGGCCGTTGATGACGACAGGTTCGAGGTGCGCTCGGGGTACCGGCGTGCTGGCGCCTTCCCGCGCGATGTATTGGGTGAGGGCTGCTACGCCCCGCTGGAAGGCCGCTGACGCCTTGCCCGCCCCCTTCGCTGCGGCCTTGGGGGCCGGGGCCGGTCGTTCAGTGGGCTTCACGCCCAGTGCGGTCAGCCGTTCCCGCTGCTCCTCGGCCAGTTGTACCCAGTCGCGGGCCTGCCGCTCGATCCAGCGCCCCAGGTCATCACCTTCGAAGAGCACGCCGGGCTGGATCTCGGGGAGGTTGCCGCCGGGTTCGGTTTCGGCGAGGTCGCGGAGTACGGCGTAGTGGCGTTGCCAGTCCAGTGGCCAGGGACAGCACCAGTCCTCATCGACGGCCGTCAGCTGCGCGGCACGCTTCTCCGCGCGTTCGGGGTTTTTGCCGAGTCCGCCTTTCCTGCGGAGGTTGGCCATGAGCTGTCCGATGGACACCAGTTCGTTGTCTTCTTCGCCCCATACGGCATCCTGCCGGGGTGCCAGGTGCCCGTGCGCACGGCGATAGCTGCGAAGCGCGGCGAGCTTCGTCTCCCATGCCTCGTCTCCCGGCTCCCAGACCATGCCTTCGGCGTCCAGCTGCTCCTTGCGGTGCGCCTCGAGGTCGCTGGCGCGCAGGGCGCGCCTCTGCTGGTGCACCCACCGCCCCAGTGGGAAGTTTTTTGTGACGCTGGCTTCGGTCTCGGTATCGTAGGGGACGGCGTAGAGCCCGTGGATGTCGTTCTCGGCCCGCCAGCGGCGGAGGGCTTGGTAGCCCTCCAGCCACACAAGCGATTCGGGCCGGTAGACGCGGGTGCGCAGGAACGCGGCGATGGTGGCGGCGTCGATGACCACCTGATGGTTGGTGGAGTCGCTGCCACCAGCAGCACACGGTCCTCCAGCGACAGCTTCCACGGCCGCCCCCGGCCGGACGCGTCGGCGCCCTCGCGCCGCAGCTGGGCCACCAGCTTGCCGAAGGCGCGCGGGCTCAGCCCGGTGAACGGGCCTATCCAGGACGGCTCCGACGCCGTAATTACACCAACCACGGCCAAGATCATCGCAGTAAGATCACTTGCCGCGGCAGTCCATTTCGTCCGGCAGGATCTTGCCAAGTCGCGCCTGTCGGTGGGATGGCTTGCCCGGCGCGGGCAGGTCTTCCTTGACGTTGCTGTGAACCGATTAAGCTTGGCTTTAAACCCCACCAAGAAATGATCTTGGTGGGGTTTAAAGCCAAGCTAAGGAGACAGCGCGACAGAGACGCTGGCCAGGCGGGCGGGCAATAGAGCGAGGTTTGCCGGGTTGCGAACCGAGTACTCGCCGTCGTTGATACGGATACCGCGCTCGGTGGTCGTCCAGCGCGCCGGACCCCATAGGCCCTGGGCTTCGAGGAGGGCGGCGGCCAGCGTGTCGGCGGCCTCGACTCCGATGCGGGCCCGCAAGGCAGCCGCCAGGCAACCCTTCGCATCGTCCGGTAGGGCATCGTCGCCGAGGGCGGGCAGCAGGAGCAGCAAGCGCGCGTGGGGGTCCGTGGTGGTGCCGCCGGGCAAGGCGTTGCCCGCCGCCGCGACCAGCTCCGGCCACGACAGGCCGGGGCCCATGAAGTGGCCTTCCTCCGTGGCGAGGAGCTCGACCCGATTCCAATCGGGGTGATGCAGGAGATAGTCGATGCCCTCGTCCTCCTCGAACGTGCGGTAGACGATATGGAGGCAGTGGCCGGCCCGCAGCGGGACGGTGAACGTGGGCCAGTCGGCCTGCTCGAACAAACGGCGCTGGAAGGCTCCGGCCGCGTCGTAGTCGGCTCCGTACAGCAGCTCCTCCGCGTCTGTGCTGTCCGCCCAGTCGTGGAGGTGCGCCAACCAGAACAATCGCTCGTTCAGCAGCTCATGCCGGTGAGTGAACGGCTCATCGCCGTAACCCGGCAACCGGGCAGGGTGCAGATCCGCGCTGTTCGTCACAGAGGTCATCATGCCGCCCGGCGTTGCCGAAACGATAGTTCGATACTTACGGGACAGCCCTTGGCCGGAACGGTCAGCGATGGTCATTCCGGTCGCGGTCCCGGGTCTGCTTGTTGTCGTCCTTGATGGCCTGGATCTCTCTCCAGACACGGATAGCGAAGCAACAGGCAAGTATTGCGACGGACACGCAGCCGATCGCCAACGAAACAACTGAAGTCGTGTCGCGGAGGGCCACCCACGCCTCGATGCCCAGAAAGATGACACCGAACTGGGCAAGCCGCCGCTTCACGGGCCTCCTCCAGGTGGTGGCCAGCCTCCTGTCGGCGACCGAGGGTATACATGCTCGCAGGTCGTGCTCCGATGCGAAAACCCTCAGACGCTCCCAGCCGACCTCAACCCACCCCAGCTGCCATCCCGTCTGCCTTCGGCCCACACACCGTGGAGCGGGCGTGGTCCCTGGCGTCCAGGTGGAGCGCGCCACTGTACGAATGACCTGGACGCCCGGTGCCGTGTCTGACGCACTCGACAACCCCGACGACATCCGCGCCTACCGCGCCCGCGCCCGCGCCCGCGCCCGCGCCCGCGACCGCGAGCGCCAGGCCGCCCGGGAGACCCGCCAGGCGGAACGGGAGCGGCAGCGCCAGGAGCAGAAGGCTGAACTGGAGCGCCAGGCGAAAGAGGCGGCGGCCCGGATGCCGGACCTGGTCTGCGGACAATGCCAGGGCCCGCTGAACGGCGACCCCTACAGCCTGGACCCACGCGAGGACTGGGAAGAGGTTCCGCCGTCCGATGGGCAGCACTGCCCCAATTGCCGCGTCGAACTCGCCCGCCGGCCCAAGTCCCGCATCGGCCGCATGATGCGCCGCGTCACCGGCGCCCCCGGGTAAGCCGGAGGAGAACCTGGGCAAGCCGCCCTCCGCGACGGCTTGCCCACCCCGGCACCGGGCCGAGCACCGACGGACGGGCGGTGTCAGTGGCCGCCGGTAGCCTCGCCCGGGTGATGGTGGGCACAGAAGACACGAGGCTGGTCGTCTTGCGAGGAAACAGCGCCTCGGGCAAGTCGTCCGTCGCGGCCGGCATCCGCGACCGATTCGGCCGCGGCCTGGCCCTCGTGGGCCAGGACAACCTGCGCCGGATCGTCCTGCGCGAGCGGGACCGGCCCGGAGCGGCGAACATCGGCCTGATCGACCTGACGGCCCGCTACGCGCTCGATGCCGGGTACCACGTCGTCGTTGAAGGGATCCTGTACGCCGACCACTACGGCGACATGCTTGCCCAGCTGCGCGCTGACCATCGTGGCCCGACCCACGGCTACTACCTTCACGTGCCGTTCACGGAGACGCTTGCCCGGCATGCCACCAAGCCGATTGCGCACGAGGTCAGCGAGCCGCAGCTGCGGGACTGGTACCGGGAACTCGATCTGCTCCCTGGCGGAATTGAGACCGTCATCAGTGCCGACAGCGCCCTGACCGAGACCGTCGACCGCATTCTGCTCGAAACCGGTCTGACCGGCCTTCCTGCGTTGGAGCGCTGACGGCACGAAATCCCGGGACGACGTCCCGGGGTCTCTCTATGCACCTCGCTTGGCCTTGCGGTTCAACGACCGCCCGCGCCCGCCTCTATGCCCACCGCACTCCGAGTTCGGCGAGGGCGGTGCGTTGCTCGTGGGTGAGTTTGTCGCGTCGGGTTTTGGTGTTGCTGATGAATACGCCGAGTTTCACGATGTGCTGCTGGCCGTCGATCTCGACGGGCTCCTCGTGCTTCCTCGGTCAATGTTGAGGGCCTGTCCTCCTACAGCGTCTGGTCGCGCGCCTACATGCGCATGGGCACCTTCGACAGCCACCGCGGGCTGCCGTTCGCCAACGTCCGCACCGACATCACCGTCGACAACAACGGCCGCCACGGCGGCGACGCCATCGCCGGCCCGCTGTTCGGCGTGCGCTTCGCCCACTGGAACATCCGCGTGACCAACGGCCGCGCCGGCCTGATGAAGATCGACGGCCTGGCCCCGTACTCCGCTACCGTCGGCATCAGCACGGTCACCGAGTTCGACCAGATCGACGTCCCCGACTTCACCGGCGACCTGCACTCCCGGCTGGAGCTGTACGTCACCACGGACGTCGTACGCCCGCGCAACCTGTACGACGCCCAGCGGGACCGGCACTTCGGGCCCCGAATATCCGACTGACGTTTCCTGAGCGCCTGCTAGCGTGGACGACCGGCTCGTTCCGCACCGGGACCACACCGGTCTCCCACCGACGAAGAGGCAGTGCATGCGCGCAGGCAGATCCGGCTCCGCGGTCGTACTCGCGGGAACCCTCGCCCTGGGGACGTTCACCGCGCCGACCGCGGAGGCGGCGGACACCGGCATCACCGTGTCGAACCTGGTCCTCAACAACGGCAAGCCCATCATCGTGGGCACCAGCGCCGAGGTCACCCCCGACTTCGCGTTCCGGAAGACCTGGCCGTCCGGGGTCAAGGCGGGGGACGCGAACACGTACCCCTTCCTGTACCGCGGCACCACGGCCGCCAAGGGCTACGAGGGCGACGACGGCATTCACATGAGCTACGTCATCACCTACTCCGACTACTCGCCCTCCCAGTGCGACGGCGAGCTGTACATCGACCCGCGCTACACCCTGGACTCCAACAGCGACGCCACGACCTGGAAGATCGGGGTCATGGCCCGTATCTGGAAGAACGGCCAGCCCAAGAGCACGGAGTACCTGACCGGCTTCGGCACGGTCCGGGTCAAGCGCGCGGCGAAGGTCACCGTCAACGCCTCCCCGGAGCCCGTCGCCAAGGGCAAGACGCTCACCGTGGCCGGCACGATCACCCGCGCCGACTGGGCGCAGCACAAGTACACGGGCTTCGGCGGCAAGTCGGCCAAGCTCCAGTTCCGCAAGGCCGGCACCAGCACCTACACCACGGTCAAGATCGTGAAGGCGAACTCGGCCGGTGCCCTGAAGACCACGGTCACCGCCTCCGCCGACGGCTACTGGCGCTGGACCTTCGGCGAGACGGACACGACCGGCGGGGCGACCGCGGCCGGCGACTACGTCGACGTCAAGTGAGCGGCTACGACGTTCCGCGCACGCCCGCCCGGTAGCGTCCCGGCGGCACGCCCACCAACCGGCCGAAGTGCCGGGTGAGATGGGCCTGGTCGTAGAAGCCGCTGGCCGCCGCCACCTCGCCCGGCGCCCGTCCCTCCAGCAGCAGGCGCCGGGCCCGGCCGACCCGCCGGGACATCAGGTACTGGTGTGGGGCGATGCCGTACGCCCTGCTGAACACCCGTACCAGATGGGCGGGATGGGCGTGCAGCAGCCCGGCGGCGGTGTCGAGGGCCAGACCCTCGACGACGTGCTCGTAAGGGTGGCAGCGGAGACTGGTCTGCTGAAGGGCTCCACGTCAGACGTAGACGCTCTGGAGCCCACACCAGAGTCCAGCTAGGCTTTGCCAGTCCGAGCTCCACATCCGTTCGGGTTACGCCCTTCGGACCACCGCCCCGGCAGACTCGCCAGCTACTACGCCGCCCACTCCAGCCCGAGGGCGGCCAGCGCCTGGAGCTTGTCGGCGGTGGGCTTTCCGCGAACCTGAACTGAAGCGCCCGCGCCAGCCCTCTGGGGACAGCGACTGAAGCGGTACGGGCCGGGCTCGCCCGGGTCCGGCGCGGGAACCCAGGCTCTACGCACGCGCCAGTTCGAAGGTAAGCCAGACCTTCGTGAAAGGGGCCACGACCCCGGACGCCGGAGTGGTCGTGATGTGTGAGGCGTACGACGGGTACCAGGCAGCGGGCCGGCTGAAGGTGCCGGTTGCGGCCTGGCGGTGGGCGGCGGCCTCGAGCCTGGTCCCGGCCGCCAATGCCGGAGTGGGTCTGTGGTCGCGCGCGGTTGTCGAGGTCACAGATGGGGAGGCGATGCGGGCGGTGCTGCGGAGACCGGCCGTTAGCCTGTCGGTATGTCAGAGCGTGTCATCCCGGGCCGTACGGGCGGCCTGATCACTTTCGGCGCCGCGGACGCTCTGTGGGCCGGCTTGACGGCCGGCCGCGCTGTGCCGGCGGCTTCTGCGGCGTTCACCTGCTCTCCTGCCAATGCCAGGGCGGGGTACGTCCTGCTCGGCGGCCGTGTGGTGGCGACGGTGAAGGCAAGCGGCGGCCAGTGGAGTGTTCCGGAGATTGAGGTGCGCCGGGCGGCAGCGGAACTGAACGCGGTTGAGATGGACCGTCAGGACCTGGTCCGCATCGGTCCGTTCCGTGACGGGCCGAAGCAGGAGCTCAACGAGAAAACGCCGCTGCGATGGCGCCAGCGCATCGCCCGGGAACTGCAGGAACTGGACAAGCCCGAGCGGGCAGCACGATGTGATGGCGGCCGGCCGTACCATCTGGCGGGGATCGACTGGCGGCGGATATTCGTGGAGGAAACCCGCGACCGGACGGCGCGGACATGGTGGCTGCCGCGCGCTGTGGTCAGACTGCTGGATGCGGCCGAGCACACCGAAACGCAGTGGCTGCAAGCCGCACGGACCCGCCAGGCAAGCGCAACCGTCACCGAGTCGCCCTCCCACCACTGGCAGGCCCGAGCCGCCGACGGCCGGCAGACGACGAGTCCCGACTGCCTAACCGCCCCACTGCGCCCGTACAACGAGGAACTGAAAGGCCACTTGTACTCGGTACTCAGCAGGAAACCCGGCACCTCCCGCAAGGTGGCTGGGTGGACTTGCGCCATCTGCCGCACCGCACCCGCCGCCGTACTCGACCACTGCCACGAACACGGCTACGTCCGCGCCCCCGTCTGCCACTCCTGCAACACACAAGAACGACCCGACCACCTCTACAGCAACGACATCCGCGTGGCCAACCACTACACACGCCTCTTCCACACCCACACCGCCGACTGGCTCCGCCACTGGCACCGCTGCCCCGGCTGCCGCACCCGCACCACCCTGCCACTGCCCCACCTCGCCGCATGGACCGCCCACATAGCCTGCCGATCACTGCGCCTGACCCACCGCGACCCCCGCGGCTCCCGCGGGCGCAAACCCTGCGGCGCGCTGCGCGTGTCCTGGACCGGCAGTCACAATGCGCCCGGTTCCTGCCTGCTCACTGTCGCCGTCGACTTGTGTCCCTCCGGCGAGCACCGTGTCCTGGCGCAAGTCCCCTACCGCGAAGCCGCCGAGCGGTTTCGCACCTGGCTGGCCGAGACCGCCCCTGCCGTGGCGGCTGAGGCCGGACCCGACCGCCTGGATGGCCTCCCCACCCGGTTCCGGCCAGTCATCGCGGACACCAGCAGTGAGGGCCTGGCGCTTTTCTGAGGCCATGATGACGAAGCCGAAGGTCAGGGCTGACCGGGACCCGTATCCTGCGGGCCGACTCGCAGTTCTACAACGCCGGGGTGATCGCCGCATGCCGCCGGACCGGCGCCCACTTTTCGATCACCACCGGGATGAACCCCTCCATCAAGCGGGCCGTCCTCGGCATCCCCAACGATGCCTGGCAGCAGATCAGTTACCCGACCGCGGTGCCCGACCCCGAGACCGGTGAGCTCATCTCGGACGCCGAAGTCGCCGAGATACCCGAATACACCGCGTTCGCGAGCCGCAAAAAGAGTGACCAGGTCACTGCCCGACTGATCGTGCGCCGGGTCCGTGACCTGGCACCCCTACGACAGTGGTGCCGACGTCTTCCTCGCCACGTCCGAGGAACGGGACCGGGTGCGCGATCGGTATGCCGACTGTTTCCAGTCATCCGGCGGGTCTCTGACTGGTTCGGATCACCGCTCCACTCAGAATGGTCTTCACCGCAAGTACCGGGTTGAGAGGCTCGACGAGTTCCTTGGTGGCGACGGCCACGAGGCGCGCGGGCGCATCACCGTCCAGCAACGCGCTCACGTACTCGATGGCCTCCGCAGGCGAGAGCACGGGCAGCCTCTGGCGCAGTGTCCGCACAGCATGCATGTGTCCGCGCGTAGCGGCGACTCCGCATAGCGCATCGTGTAGATCGTCTACTGCGGTACGCACCGGCAGCCCACGTATCCGGGCCCGGTAGTCGGCCTCCCACTCCCCGGTTACCGCGGAGACGACGCCGATCTGGTGTAGTCCCCCGTCGACGCGGTCGACCAGGTACGGCCCATTGCCGACCAGCATGTACCCCGAGTTCCGAGTGCGTACGAACTCCTCGGACTGCCAGGAGACGATCCACACCAGTTCGTGCTCCTCGACACGGGCCACAGCCATCCGCATCGCGTCCACACTCACAGCCCGCCACTGCTGATAGTCGCGCTCCAGCTGTTCTTCGACAGCCCGAACGGCGGCTTCTCGCTCGATCACGCGTGCAGCATCCCGTACCGGCCCCTCTGCCGACCAGCGAATTCGCACGGCCCAGCGCCACGTACGAGGGGGTGATGAGGATTCTTGAAATTCCCCACCCATGCTCGGGCCGTTCCCCAGACCTGCTCTTGCTCCCCACCTCGCGGGGTGGCTGATGCCGGTGAAGCGGCCCGCCTGGTGAGGGAGCGAGTGTTCCGGGGGGCGTGCGACGGTCGGTGCCCGGTGGAGGCCGATGGTGCCTGCGGAGGTGTCTGCGGGGAGATGAGCGTCTCCTTGCGGGCGGAGAGCGGGGCGGACCGGGCCGCGGGTTGTCGATGAGGTGTCGATGCCCAGCGGTCCGGTGCTGGAGCTCCGGGCTCAGGACCGGCGGCCGAGGGCTGCGCCGAGCGCGGCGATCCAGACCAGTAGCAGGGGCAGTGATAGGAACGCCATCGGGGTCAGGGCGGTGGACAGCAGCAGGTAGCCGATGCCGGACGCGGTAATCGTGGCGGCGAGGGCCCAGCCGGTGACGGCCTCCCAACGCCGCAGCAGTGAGCCGTGCCGCGCGCAGGCAGCAGCGGCGAGCGCGGCGAGCGCGAACATCTTGACGCCGTCCACGCGCTGGACCGCCTCGAACAGTGCCCCGGTCCTGCCCGGTGACGCCGGATCGGCTCCGAGCACCGCGATCAGCTCCAGGACGAGTTGCACGGACGCGAGTGCGGCCGCGGCCGTCCCGGCCCATCCGGCGAAGCGAGCTGTAGCGTTGCCGGTCCGGCGGGCCCAGCCGAGCAGTCCGGATCCGACGACCACAAGGCCGGCGGCCGCCACACCGTGCACGAGCAGCGCCTGGGCGATCGCCTGGACCGGCCGGTCGGCGTACGCGGTCGCGATCCGGGCGTGTGTGTCACTGACTTCGGGCGTGGCGCCCCATGCGATGGTGAGCCCGACGATCCATGCCGCGGCGTGTGTGTATCCGGCGGCGCGGGAGGCGGTGGCGGTGGCCGGCTCCGTAGCGATCACGGTCATGCGGTGTCTCCCTGGCTTTTGGCGTGGATGGCATGGGCGAACGCCTCGCAGCCGACTCGCCATGCGGCGTCCAGGTCTGCGCCGGGCGGGAACCGCCCGTCGAGTTCGAGCACGACCATGCCGTGCGCGAACGCCCAGAGCGAACGCGCGATGTCGATGTCGCCGTGCGCCGCGCGGACCAGCGGCATCCCCGCTCGGTCCTCGAGCCCTTCGGGCAGTGCGGTGCGGGCGAGCGGCCGGGTGTGGGTGATGCGGTAGAGGTGCGGGTTGGCGAGGGCGTGCTGCCGGTAGGCGCGGGCGAGCGCAGGCATGGGCGGTTCGACGCCGATCTCGGCTTCGATGGCCTCCAGTTCCTGCGCCAACTGGGCCATGCCCTGCGCCTGGAGGGCGGCCTCGACGGCGCCCTTGTCGGGGAAGTGCTTGTACAGGGATGGTGCCCGGATGCCGACGCGCTCGGCGATGCGCCGCATCGACAACGCGTCCGGCCCTTCGGTCTCGAGCAGTTCCCGGGCGGCGGCCGTGATCTGCTGCACGCGGTCAGCCACGGTGCGCCGTCCGCGCGGTTGCGATGCTGGTGGGCCGGCCGGGCCCGGCGACGGGCAGGGTGCTGCCGGTGGTCGTGGTAGTGGTCACGGTGGTCCTTCCGCGTCGGGACTGATCCGATTGAGCTAACAGTGTTAGCCGCGCGGTCGTCACCATACGGCTAACGGTGTTAGCCGTCAAGTCTGGAGGGTTGTGCGTGCCGAGAATCACGTCCGTGCAGGTCAAGCGGTGTGTTGGTACTCGTGGATCACTCCGCCGAGGCGGTCGTGTCGGCGTATGTCGAGGCGAGCGATCTGCTTGGGGTCGGTGATGGTTTCGGGGAGTGCGCGCGGCGGCGCGGCTGCCTGCGGGGAGCGGTGGGTGCGGTGCTCGTTGTAGAACTGCTCGTACTCGCTCAGGGCATGGCGCAGGTGGTGAGCGTTCCAGATGAGGGTGCGGTCGAGGAGTTCGCGGCGGAGGCTGAGTACCCATCTCTCCATGATCGAGTTCATCCTTGGCATGCGGACGCCGGTGAACACGCTCTGGATGTGGGCGTCGGCGAGGATCTTGTCGATCAGGGCGGGGTACTTCGCGTCGCGGTCGCGGATCAGGTAGGCGGCGTGCGCGCCCACGTCCTCAAGGTTCATGACGAGGTTTTTGACTGCCTGGGTGACCCATTCCGCGGTGGGGCGCGGTGGTGCCCAGGACGCGGAAGGGGCGGGTTGCGTGCTCGATGACGGCCAGGATGTACTGCCGTTGCCCGGTCGGGGTGGTGGTTTCGATGAAGTCCATGGCCGGCAGGGCGTCGGCCTGGGAGTGCAGGAAGCTGGCCCAGGTGGTGGCGGTCCGTTCCGGCGCCGGGTCGACGCCCTCGGCCTTGAGGATCTCCCAGACGGTGGACGGGGCGACCGTGATGCCGAGCGCGGCCAGTTCCCCGTGGATACGGCGGTAGCCCCAGCCGCTGTTCTCGCGGGCCAGGCGCAGGACCAGCGCCCGGATCGAGCGGACGGTGCGCGGCCGTCCGGGCCGCTTGGGGCGGCGGATGCGGGCGTGCCGCCGCTTCACCAGGGTGTGGTGCCGCCGCAGCACCGTGTCCGGACGTGCCAGAAGCCGGAGACGACGCAGCACCTGGCGCGGCAGCGGTGCCAGGAGCGCGGCGAGGAAGGCCCGGTCCTCGGGGGCAAACCTCACCCTTTGGGGGCCGAGTTGCCGCTCAAGGACCGTGATTTGGCGGCGTAGGGCCAGGATCTCGACGTCCTTGGCGCGGTCGCTCATCGGGAGCAGCCAGAGCGCGGCGAAGGCATTCGACACGGTCAGATAAGCGAGACGCAGGAGCACGAGTGGTCATCATGCCGTGGCAACTGGCAACGGCCGCAAGCGGGATGACCTGCGCGGACGAGATTCTCGGCACGCACAACGCCGAGGCGTTCGAGCAGCAGTCCTTCCCGGGTGGACCAGGGGCAGATCTCGACGCTCTTGGCCCCGCAGGCTTCCATGAGGGCTTGTGCGATCAAGGCTCCGGCCAGGGACTGTTCGGCGCGGTGCCGGGAGATGCCCGGCAGCTTGGAACGGCGGGACGGTCCCGCGGCGGCCAGCAGGGAGACTGACGTGCGCAGTTGGGGTAGCGCGAGCTGCCGTCCGGCTCGCGGTGTCTTGCCCTGAGCGGCGGCGAGCCGGGCGAGCTGTTCGAAGGTCTTGGAGCAGGCCAGCACCCGCCCGCCCGGTTCGGCCTGCGGCAGGCCGGGGACGGCTTCCAGGGACCGGCGGAGGTGCTGCCGGACCTCGGTCAGTCGGCGTGGGGATGGTGAGGTGCCGCCGGGAAGCCAGTCCCGGGTGATCCTGCGGGCGCCCAGCGGCAGCGAGTAGACGACGCGGGGCCGGTCTCCGGTGCCGGAGGCGATCTCTACAGTACCGCCGCCGATATCCAGGACCAGCAGCTGCCCGGCCATCGAGCCTGCCCACTGGCGCGCGGCCACGTAGGCCAGCCGCGCCTCCTCCTCGCCGGTCAACACGCGAAGGCGGGTGCCGGTGGTGAGTGCCACACGCGCGATGATCTCGTCGCGGTTGGGCGCGTCCCGGATGATGGAGGTTGCGAACGCGAACACTTCCGGCCCGCGCAGACGCGGGTCAGCGGCGACGGCCTCGGCCACTGCCCGTTCGACGCTCTTCATGCCGGCCTTGTCCAGCCGTCCCTTGCGGTCGAGGGTCTCGTGCAGCCTCAGCCGCACCTTGCGGGAGAACACCGGCTCCAGCACCGTACCCGGGCGCCGTCGCACCACCGTCAGCAGCGCACTGTGGCACCCGACATCGAGCACACCTGCCTGCCGCATCCCATCGCCTCCCCTGGCCCCGCCCTCGACCGGACCGGCTCCTTCCCCGATCCTCCGACAGCCCCGACGACGGCGCGACGGGGATTCCAGCCCACCGCGTGAGCATATCGTCACCACCCGTGCACCCTCCGCCCCGGCCCGCAGGGGTAGAGCTGCGGACGATTTCACGCCGAATGCGCGAGTCCCGGATTCCTCGAACCGTGCGCTTTCGCCTTCGATGGACTGAAGGTCTCGGGTACCGAGCAGTTGCGGCAGCCCTACCGTGAGCGGCGCTCCGTCTCATGCCCGTCGATGTCCCGGCACTCAGTATCAGCAGAGGTTCGACGGACGAGTCTGCGCCGGCTCGCCCGCTGCCGCACATGGGCAACGGACAGGAGCAAACCCTGTCCATAACCGGCCCGGCCCCTGTGGCAGCACTGGTACGGCACGGGCCAGCGCTACGCCTGATCGGGAGTTCCACGCCTTCATGCTGCGACCAGGCACTGATCACGGCGCGCCGAGCGCAGTGTCCGGCCGGCACACCTCGCAGGGCGGGGCCCCGTCAGCGAGAGCGGCGAGTGCCTGCTCCCGGCTGATGGCCCGCAGCCGCTTTCCGGCGGCGAAACAGTCGCCACGGTGGACCTCGGACCGTGGGGTGCCGACACCGATGTCGTCGATGCCCCAGTCCGGGATACGCGGGCGCCGCTCCCCGCGACGCCGCTCCTCGACCCGCGGCTTCCCCCGCTCGCTCCTCTCCTGCGCCCGCTGCTCCTCCTGCCGCTCCTGGGCCTCGAGCTGCTGGATCCGGCCCCGGGTCTGGCGCAACTGCCAGTCCAGCCACTCCTGAAGGGCCCGGAGCTTGTCGAGGCGGGATATCGACCCGTCGGACATGGCTACGCCGCCTCGTCCGCGGCTTCGTGTGCGTGCTTGAGGGCCATCCGGGCGTCCACCACCCCGCTGTCGAGGGTGGTCCAGTACGGGTGTGTGGCCACCAGGGCGCTCAGCTCGCGCAGCTTCTCCTGGAAGTCGGCGACCGTTGCGGCCTGTACCCGGGGCTGTCGGCCTTGCCGGAGCGGAAGCTGGTGTACGGCTGCTTCTCGTTCTCCCAGCCAGGCATCGGCTCTGCCGACCACGGGAGTGTGGCGGCGTACTGCTCGTATGCGGCGCGGGTCTGGTGGAGGGCGAGCTGGGCGTCGCGGAGGTCCTGGGGGAAGTCGTACGTGGGCACACAGGAATGGTACGTGTGTTCGATTTTCGAATGCGAGCGGCCCGCTGACCGTTCCAGCGAATCCCTCTGTCGGAGGAATGCACTCTGGCCCGAGTGGATACGGAGCACCGCTTCACGACCCGCACACCTCAGTGCGGTGGCTTTGTACGCGAGTTACGGCAGCGGATGTACACCGGGTTGAGCAGCACCTGAGTGGGGTCGCACTCGATGTACATGAGAACGAGCAGCACCTCCGCTGTGTGTTTGCTCCCGTGATCCAGGGTTCACGGTTTCCTGAATTCAAGAACCTGTGTACTGTCGTGGTGTGCTGACTGTTGCCTCTGACATCGAGGTGCTGGCCCGGTTCGGCCGCGCGCTCGCCGATCCGATCCGCTGCCGGCTCCTGCTCGCCTTGCGCGAAGCCCCTGCCTACCCTTCCGATCTTGCCGACGCGCTCGGGATCTCCCGCACCCGGCTGTCGAACCACCTCGCGTGCCTGCGCGACTGCGGCCTGGTCGTCACAGTCCCCGACGGCCGACGGACCCGCTACGAGCTGGCCGACGAACGCCTCGGGCACGCCTTGGACAACCTGCGCAACGCCGTGGTCGCTGTTGAGGCGGACAAGACCTGCGCCGACGCTGAGACGAAGGACTGCTGCTGAGATGACTGCGATCTCCCTCAGGCCGTCCCCAGCCCGCCGTGACGCGCTCGCGAGGCGCATACGGCTGCTGGTCGCCGCGACCATCACCTACAACGTCATCGAGGCGATCGTCGCCATCACCGCCGGCACGATCGCCTCCTCTACCGCGCTGATCGGCTTCGGCCTCGACTCCGTCATCGAAGTCTCCTCCGCCGCCGCGGTCGCCTGGCAGTTCTCCGCCCGCGAGCACGCCGTACGCCAAGCCCGCGAGAAGACCACACTGCGGATCATCGCCGTCTCCTTCTTCGCCCTCGCCACCTACGTGAGCGTCGACGCCGTACGCGCGCTGACGGGCACCGGCGAGGCCGAACGCTCCATCCCCGGCATCATCATCGCCGCCCTGTCTCTCGCGATCATGCCGTTCCTATCGGCCGCCCAGCGCAAGGCCGGCCGCGAACTCGGCTCCGCCTCTGCCGTCGCCGATTCCAAGCAGACCCTGCTGTGCACGTACCTGTCCGCCGTCCTCCTGGTCGGCCTGGTACTCAACGCCACCCTCGGCTGGTCCTGGGCCGACCCGATCGCCGCCCTCGTCATCGCTGCCATCGCGGTCAAGGAAGGCCGCGACGCCTGGCAGGGCAAGGGCTGCTGCGCACCATCCACCCCCGTCACAGCGGACCCCGGCCGAGCCGCCGAAGAAGACGCGTGTGGCTGCCGTCCCGGGTGCGACTGCTGCAAATGACAGGCAGCTCCGCTGCTGTCGTAACCCGTGAACATTCGCACCGGAACTGACGCTCGGCCGCCGCCCGAACTGCTGTCGAAATGCTGCCCGTTCTCACGTACAAAGCCAGTCGGCTCCGTCGGGGCGGGTGGTTGTCGGCTTAATCGAGGGTGGCGAGATGATCGGCGTCGCCGCCTCGCCATTCGATGAGGAAGATGGTCGCGTCGTCGCTGGTGATGTTGCCGCGTTCTTGTTTGAGGGCGTGGGAGAGTGCGCGCACCACCGGCCTCACCTCGGTGTGGTCACGGAGGATCCGGTTGGTGGACTCGATGAGTTGTTCCTCACCGAACTGTTCCCCGCCGGCTTGGTGTTCCTCGATCAGGCCGTCGGTGAAGCACAGCAACTGGTCACCGGGTTCCAGGGTCCGCTCGCTTACTACCGGCTGCTCGCCGCCGAAGCCGACCGGCAATGTGGTCGGGCTCTCCAGCCGGTCCACCACGGCGCGGTCACGGATCAGCAGTGGTGCCGGGTGGCCGGCGTTGACCCATTGCATCCGGCCCGTGGCGATGTTCAGACACATCATCTGTGCGGTGACGAAGTGGTCGGGGCCGAACTGCTCATTGATGGCCTTGTCCATGAACGCGTACACCTGGGACAGGCCAGTGTTGGCCCTTCGCGTGTGGCGATAGGCGCCGATGGCCACGGTCGCCATGGTCGCCGCGTCCAGGCCGTGGCCCATCGCGTCGATCATGGCCACATGAAGGATGTCGCCGTTGAGGGCGTAGTCGAAGCTGTCGCCGGCCACGTCGTACGCGGGCTCCAGGATTCCGGCCACCTCAACCTGCGGAACAGTCATCGACAGCGGGGGCAGCAACGACCACTGGATCTCCGCGGCCACGCTCATCGGGGCGCTGCGTCGGGCCTGGAAGAACAGGTCGGTGTAGGCGTCCTTGGTGACGATCATGTCGGCGACCAGGCCGGCGAGTCTGCGCAGCAACCGTCGGTCGTCGTCATCGACGCTGTCCAGGGTGACGGCCATCGCGCCGATCTGGTCGCTGCCGTCCAGCAGTGGCAGATACATCCGCACGGTGCCGTCCTGCGGTACCTCTACCGTTTTGCGGCTCAAGAATGCCTCGCCGGCTGGGGAGTCCTCGACCGGTTCGGGGTCACCGACCGTCAGCCGACGGCCCGGCAGCGGTACCAGCAGCATTTGTTCGTAGTCCTGCAAGAGGATCGAGAGGTCCCGGCCACCGACCCTGGCTACCTCTTCCGCAACGAGCGGGGCGATCAGCTGCGGCGGCATCTCGTGAGTCCGGTCCAGCAGCACACCCAGCAGCCGCTCACCAAACCCCTCCGACCGGTCCACGCCAAACTTGCTCGGGTTCCGCCCGCCTTCGGCCATCGCTGCGTGCACATCCCTTTCGTCCCGCTGCCGCAGGGAACTCACTGGGCGGTTGTCTCCCCGAATGTTCGCCAGGCGGCCGATGCTTGCCTTCGGTGGCCGGGCGCCGGTACGAGGCGGTGCCAGCCAGGATGGAGATCACCTTCTCCCGCCCCTCGGCGCGCACCTTCACCACTCCGGCCACGCATTCCGGCTCACAATGCTGTCGCAGGGCATCCAGCACCGCCGTTGCACTTTGGTTCGGTGCAACGGCGGCCGCGTCGGTAGGGGCGTTACTACAGCTCCCGCTCGATCTGGTTCTCGCTGACCTTGTCTTCGCGCATGGTCGCCTCGTTCTGGACGGCGTAGCGAGCCTGCGCTCCGCTGCCCTCGGCACTGCGGATCTCGCCGCGCTGAAGCTCGTCCTGCTGGTCCCGGTACTCCACGTGCTGTCCCTTGCGGTAGGCCATGGGAATCTCCAAGTCTCGCGTAGGTCGGCGGCGGGCCGGCCCTGCTCGTTCGGCAGGTGACGCCCCTGGCGCCCGCGTCCTGTCACTGGTCGCTCTGACAGCCCACCCCCAACTCCGCCCTACGGCAATCACTGCGGGCCGAATGGAGGACGCCTTGCCCGACACTGCGTCGACGTCCTCTGGAGCTTCCTCTGCGACGGACGGTGCTACGAGCCCGTGCCGCCCACCGCTCTCGCGGCTTGACATCCGATCAGGGCGTGCCCGGTTGGTCCGCACCTCCCAGCCCAGCCGATATGTCCGTTCTTCTCAGGGAGATCTGGGAGGTCGCCTCCCTTGTTTGCCTGGTGGACGAGTTCGCCTGGGAGACAGGCCAGGCCTTGGGGGCGTCGGTGATGATGACCGTGGCAACCGTCGTCCGGGGGCGGCGTCCGTGGCGTGCTCACGTGGTGGTGTGGAGCGCCTCGGGATGGTGGCCGGCGCAGCAGCGTGGATCGTCCAGCCGTTCCACGGCCAGTAAATCCGTCAGGGCGCAAGGTCCGTGATCACACGGCCCGGCATGCGAAGGTACCGGGGCCGCCAGGACGAGCGACTTCCCGGGTGCCCGATGTTTACGAAAGTCCACCACGGACCTGATTATGTTGGTGTTTGTCGGTACCTCCGTACCAAGCCCTGTCCGGTCAGCAGGCGGGCGGTACGCAGGGACAGGTGCCGGACTGTCTGTAAGCACTTCACGAAAGAACAGCCGCGACGGGGCCAGCCGTTCCAGGGAAGGGTGGCCGGTACCGGGGCACCGCGACCGCGACCTGGACTGTGAAGCGGGCCGCGCCGGCTCTCGGTGACGGCGGAGAGTTCACCGAGACCCGGCAGACCGCGTTCGCCGCGCGGGTCGGTGAGGTCCAGGTTCTCAACTGACCTGCTACCGGCGCCGGTACCTGCGCTGCTACCGGCCACGCTTCCAATGCGGCTGCCGGCGCAGGTACCAGTCCCGATACGTCGATCCGTTCGTCTGCGCAGGTCAGAACCGGTGGGTATCCAGGAAACTGCCGCTTACACCGCATCTCGGGGGAACCTCAAAGAGGCAGGTTTCCTTATCCGTCGTCTCGTCTGATCCACCATTTAGGGACCGGTCATCGGTCACGTTCCTGTTGCTCCTGGGCAAGCCTGCCGGGACCCCGTGGGCAAGCCTTCGCCAGCCGTGGGCAAGCCTGCAAGTAACGGTTTCCTGGCGCCTGTAGAGAGGGTGTGGTGGTGTCGCTTTTGGCCCCTGACGTCGCCGCTCATGGGGCTAGCTTCCGATTATGGCGATTGCCCCGGAATCGGAATGGCCGGGCCGGCCTGAGGTGTCTCTGCCGCATCCCGAGATCACCTCTATAGGGTGCGCTCAGTGCGGGACACAGGTCGCGGGCCTCGATGGCCGGTACGCATGTGCGGGTTGCGGCTGGGTCAACGACTGGTCCGCGGGCTACAGTCCGCTCCCCGGGACCGGGCGCCCGGCGTGAACTTTCCTTCGGCAGCGGAGCTCTGCCGGTCTGGAGCCGATGTGGGAAGCATGGCTGCCAACTGCCCGTGACGCGGGATACCGGACCAACGAATCCGTGGTTTCGCCGAAGGTCAGCGGCGGATAGGGCTCCCAGGAACAGCCGGCCTTGTCCAAGGCGGAAACGACGTCCGCGTGCTTGAGCCCTGCCGGGAAGGTGCCCGTCCCCCCCGACAACCGACGGGGGGAGTTCGACGACGTCACGCCAGGTCTGGACGCAGATGAGAGACACCTTGCGGCAGCGGCAGACACTCAGCTCCAGGTCTCCGTAGGCGAAGAGCCTCGGCCACTTTCTGTTCCGGCTCATCGTCCCGATGTCCCACGGCTCGCCGAGAGCTGCGGTCACATCGCTCCAGTCGGCTCCGCTGAACACCGGGCCCAGTCGGCCCGTCTTCGCCATGTTGGTCAAGACATCGAGAATCTCCACGAGGCGGAGCCTGACAGATGCCCTGACCAGCAGTCCAGCAGTGTCAGGGGGTCAGCCCGCTGCGGTCTGTTCGGCTCGGGCTCGGGTGATGATCTGTGGGGTTTTGTCGGTGGTGGTTCGGCATTGTGATATCAGTGCGTCAGGTATGGGGTTTGTTCTGTTCAGCTTGTTGTGGTTGGTGATTCGAGTGGTGACGCGAATGCCGATCTGGGGCTGACGCTTTTGGCGATGATGCAGGTCAGTTGGTTGCTGGTCGGTATGACGTGTCCGGTTTCACCACCCTGCTGCGGCCGCTCACGCCCACCCCACCCCGAGCTCGGCGAGCGCAGCGCGCTGTTCGTGGGTGAGTTTGTTGCGTCGGGTTTTGGTGTTGCTGATGAATACGCCGAGTTTCACGATGTGCTGCTGGCTGTCGATCTCGATGGGTTCCTCGTGTTTCCTCGGTACCGGTCGTTCGTGTCCTTCGCGCTGGAGGTATTGCGCGAGTGGCGCAATTCCCCGCCGGAACGCCGCTGACAGCTCACCACCTGCCTTGGCGGGGGTGGGTGCGGGCTGTTCTGCGGGTTTTACTCCCAGTCCGGCAAGTCGTTGCTGCTGCTCGCCGGTGAGCTGCGCCCAGGTGTGTGGGTTTCGCTGTTGTGCGAGCCACTTCCCCAGGTCATCACCTTCGTAGGTGACGCCGGGTTGGATGTTGGGCAGGTACGCCGCCGGGTTCGGTGTCGGCGAGGTCGGCGAGGACGCGGTAGTGGCGTTGCCAGTTGAGTGGCCACTCGCAGTTCCAGTCCGGGTCGATGGCGGCGAGCTGCGCGGCCCGGGTAGCTGCCCGCTCCGTGTCCTTGCCGAGGCCGCCTTTTCTGCGGAGGTTGGCCATGTGCTGCCCCACGGGTACGAGGTCGTTGTCTTCTTCGCCCCAGACGGCGTCCTGCCTCGGGGCCAGGTGTCCGTGTGCGCGGTAGTACGAGCGGAGGGCGGCGAGTTTTGTCTCCCATGCTTCGTCTCCGGGTTCCCAGACCATGCCTTCGGCGTCCAGCAGTTCCTTGCGCCGCTCCTCGAGCTCCCCGGCCCGCAGCGCCTTGCGCTGCTGGTGCACCCACCTGCCCAGCGGGAAAGCCTTCGTGACGCCGACGTCGGTCTCGGTGTCGTAGGGGACGGCGTGCAGGCCGGTGATCTCGTTCTCGGCTCGCCAGCGGATGAGGGCCTGGTAGCCCTCCAGTTACACCAGGGATTCCGGCCCGGTAGACCCGCGTGCGGAGGAAGGCCGCGATGGTGGCGGCGGCCCGGGGGAGGAGAAGTGGAGCAGGACCGACTCGGCAGCGGCGTCGGTGCGGTGCTCCTGGTCCTCGCCGTCGGCCCCGACGATCCGCCCGTCCTCGTCGCGCCGGACGTGGACCATGCGCTGTCCGCTGGTGAGGGCGCGGGAGGCGAGTTGCTCCACGAGGTGCTCGGAGTGTGAGGAGGCCGTGCGGCGACTTCTGCGCGGCCCTCAAGGCGCCGCGTCGACCACGGCTAGCAAGAGGGGCGCGTGCCCGGCGACTGACGTCGCCGGGCACGCGCCTCGGTGGTTCAGCGGAATGTGGCTGCTAGCGCACTGAGTGCCTCAACCAACTTCGTACTCGCCTTCCCCTTTCGTGCCGCGTTGTCGAGCTGCCGGATGACCGCACGGTTCGACGCGGGCGATTGCGCAAGGTGCTCTGCCTGCGCGATGTGCTGCCGGACCTGTTCCGCGGCGGAGCTCGCGAGCTCCCCGACAGTCTCGGCGCGATCGACGTGCCAGGAGACGTTGGCGAACCCAACACCTACGGGCTCGAAGGCGATCGTGTAGGTCTGCCCCTTGGTCGTGTCAAACGAGATCTCGTCCGAGCCGTTGGCTTTTACGGCCACGAGGTTGCCGTCCGCGTCCTTTACCGTAGTCTGCACGATGCCCAGGTAGTCACCGACGAACGTGCCGCCGTTGCGAGCCATCACCCGGAACTCCGTGGCGGCGCCATTTGCCCACTTCATGTCCAAGACGAAGTTTCCGCGCGCGACGAGGCCGTCGACGCTCCCGTCCTTCCACGCAATGGGGAGTGCCGGGAGGAACTGGGTGTAGCCGAGCTGGCTTTGCACGAGCATCTCGGTCATGCCTGCGGTCAGCCCGAAGTTGCCATCGATCTGGAACGGCGGGTGGGAGTCCAGCAGATTGTCCATCAGGCCGTTCCGGTTCCCGGCGAGCATCGCGCGCACCATGGAGTAGGTGTCCTCGGCGAGGCCGGTCCTGGCGTACATGTTGATCTTCATAGCCTTGGACCAACCCGTGCCGTTGAGGCTGCGCTGCTCGAGCGACTTGATGGCAGCATCCATCCACGCGGGCGTGTCCTTGCTGATCAGCGTGCCGGGGAAGAGCCCGACGAGCTGCGATGTGTGGCGGTGCACAGAGCCTTGGTTGGCGCTGCCACCGGCACCGAAGTTCCAGATGCCCACCTCGGGGAGATCGCCAGCCTGGGCCTTGCCGAGGGTGGTCTCCTCGAACCACTCCTTCACCTGACCTTGCTGCCCGATCAGGATCGGGTTGAGCTGCGACTGCTTGTCCTGCCACACCGCGCGCAGGTCCGCGTCGACCCCGAGTTTCTCGGAGGCCTCGATCGCCATGCGGTAGAGCTCCCACACCAGGGACTGGTCGTATGCGGTTCCGACGGCTGTCGGGCCCTGCTCGGCTGAGACGCTCGGCGCCACGGTAAGTCGCTTCTGGTACGGGCTGTACCAGAGGTACTCGTTCCAGAACGCGGCCATCTCCTTGAGCATGGGGTACGCGGTGTCGCGCAGGAAGGTCTCGTCGCCGGTGAAGAGGTAGCAGTCGTAGAGGTTCTGCATCGCCCACGACGATCCGCCGATGTTCCAGCCGTACTCTTGCGAACCGATCGGCGCGGTGTGCCCGAACGGGTTCACCTGGGTGTTGATGAGGAATCCCTTGCCGGTCCCGAGCGGCGCGTGTGCGAAGTCCTCGGTCTTCACCGCTGCGGACCGCTCAGCCGTCAGTCGACCCGGAACCACGAGCGACTCGACGAACTCGTTGAACGGCACCTGGGTCTCGGCGAGGTTGGTGATCATCGCCGGCCAGTAGTTCATCTGGGCGTTGACGTTGAAGTGGTAGTCCGCTCCCCAGAAGGCGCTCGCGCTGCCGATCATCCACAGGCCGCAGAGGTTGGTGGGAAGGTCGCCGATCCGCGAGCCGGCGATGCTGAGGTAGCGACCGAACTGGTACGCCATCTTGTCGACTGCGAGATCGTAGGATCCTGCGCGGTAGTTCCTCATGAGCTGATCGGTAGGGATGTCGGGCACGGTTGCGCCTACGTCGAATTGCACGCGCGAGAAGAGCTCCTGGTAGTCAGCCAGGTGTCTATCGAGCAGGGCGCCGTATCCGCTGGCGATGGCGGAGTCCACGCGTTGCGTGAGCTTGCCGTGCGGGTCCTCGCCTCGGTACGTCGGGTAATCGTTCTTGTAGTTCGTGCCCGTCGAGTAGACGAGCGTGACGGTGTCGGCGGCGGTGACCGTCAGCGTGCGGCCATCGCTGCTCGAGACAGCTCCGCCCTCGTTCTGCAGCTTGAGCTGCATCTCGGCCCGCATCTGGTTGTCGCTCACCTGGCCGGCGAGGGTGATCCGCTTCTCGTTCGGATCCGCGGTGGCAGTGGTGGTCAGTCCGCTCGCCGCCGTCGTCGACATCGTGAAAGTGAGCTTGCCCGGCCCGGAGGCACTCAGGCGCACCACGGCGACCTGGTCGGGATAGCTCACGAAGTACTCACGCTGGTAGTGCACGCCGCCGTGGTCGAAGTTCACAGTCGAGACGGCGGTGCTCATGTCTAGGTCGCGGACGTAGTTCGATGCCGATGCGTCGGTGATGCCGGTGGCGCTGAAGTCCAGGTAGAGGTCACCAAAGTCCTGGTACATGCCCATTCCACCTGTGTTGCCGAACATCAGGCTGGTGAGTTGCGGGTTGGCGCCGCCGGCGCCGGTGGGCGGGAGGCCGAAGACGTTGGTGGCCTTGTTGTCGAGAGCGAGGCGGTAGTTGTTCAGTTGCTGAGGCGTGATCGCTGTCGCCTTGTTGCCACCGAGGTAGGTGCGCCCATTAGCAGGCCCGCCTGTCCACAGGGTCTTCTCATTGAAGTGGAGGCGGTCTCGCCCGGGGTTGCCGAATGCCATCAGGCCAGTCGTGCCGTTGCCCTGCACCAGCGCCTGGTTCTCCCAGTCAGACACCGGGGTGGTGTACCACATACGCAGGGGATTGCCCTTGGAGTCCGCGAGTTGCGCGGTGGCCGCCGTCTGGTTACGGGGCGCCCCAAGAGCGCCGGGTGCCATGATGGCGGAGGCCAGCCATGGCAACACCACCAGCACGCTGCGGCGTCGAAGTTTACTTCGCATGTTCATGTTGACCTCTATCAGAGCGGCGATCACGGGATGACCGACGTGATTGGCCCCGTTGGGCTGGAGCGACGACCCCACCACCTTTGGGACCGCCCGACCCGTTCAAGCGGGCACCGGCAACGCCTGGCAACTGCCTCCTCCTCGAGTGGTCTCGTCGTTGAGCGACTGGGAATTGGGGACAAAGAGATCGGATGAATCGCTTGGTCGACTGGCGACTTGGCCGGAAGTATGCACGACCTATAGAAGAAGAGTCAACGAATCTGCGGCGGGGGACCGCTAAGAGATCCGATGTGTGTGGTGTCAGCGGACCTGGAAAGGTCCCCGGTGGCGGACATAACCCCTGCTGGCGGACATGTGATCTCCCCAGTGACGGCCAGTTGGCCCAGATCCGCTCCGCCGGTGGGAAGGTGTCGGGGGCGTCCTCGGCGAGCCGGGCACGACCGTCGGCACCCCGGCCGCCATCGCCTCCGCCTCCCCGATCCGGCTATGGAACGACAGCACTCGCCGGAAGCGCTCCTCAACCGCGGCACGCATCAGCCCCTGTCTGAACGGCGGCAAGCCGCGCGCCGCGTACGGCCGCGGAACTGGTGTCCTCGCTTGTGAGCGCCGCGTGCAGCTCGGGGTCGCGAATGTCCAGGCACAGCACCTGATACGGCGCCACCAGCCCCAGCTGGATCGCCTCCGACAACCGCAGCTTGTAGGCCACCGGCCCGAAGACGGGGGAGTCCTCGTCCATGCTCGCCACCAGCCGCGGCGCCTCGCCCTCCACCTCCCAGATACGCGCTGTGGCGGTCATGTACAGCCGCCGCACCGCCGGGAACTGCTGCTGGTCATGCACCACAGCCCACGGCTTCCCAGCATCACCACTGACCCTGTGCGCCTCGTCTACGACCATCAGGTCCCACACCGCCAGGCCGCCCTCGTGCGCCCGCTGTAGGACGCCTAGCCCCACGGCCGCGTACGTGGCGAATACCGTCACGGTGTCCAAGCCGGTTGCCCAGGCGACCAGTTCCTCAGGGTCGGTCGTGCAGGGCACGCCGTCGCTCTCCTCGGCACGCAGGGAACAGACCCCGACCATCGCGCATCGCCGACGCCCGCCGCAAGGCGGCCGAGCTCGTCGAGGGCTCCGGCGTCACGTACAAGCAGTGCTCGAAGTCCGGTCCGGTCAAGGCCGTCGCCGCCGCCCGCCCGGTCTGGCGGTTCGAGAATACCCTCCAGGCTGCCGCCTCGACGATCAACGGTACCGGCGTGCGGGACGGGGACGTCGTCGTCGAGTCCGAGCGGGTCGCCGCGGTCGTCGTCCGCACCGCCGTGATCGCCATCACCGCCGAGCGCGGCCACCTCCTCGACCTGACCGTCTCGATCTGCGAGTTCCGCAAGGGCCAGTACGCCGAGGCCGCCGACCGCGCGGAGGCCGAGGCCCGGAAGATCGGCGCCATCGTCGACCCGCTCCACGCCTCCGCCTCGGTCAAGGCGTGCCGGTACTCCAGTCGCACTTCGTGATCTGACGGGGCGCCGGTTGACGTGGGGCGCCGGGCATGGGCGAGGCCACCTGTTGATCATGGTGTTGTGACGCAACATGAAGATCAGGCGGCCTCTGCCGTCAGCATAGATCCCTCGCTGTTCCAGGAGAAGTTCGACGAACTCGCCGCCGAACTGGCACCGCTGTTCGCCCGCCGTGAGCCGCGGGCGCACGCCTCGGCGTACGTGCGCGGCCTGCTGGCCGATCTGCCACGCAAGAACTGCTGGACCCTGTCCGAACAGGCCGGAGCGGCACGCGCGTTCGGGATGCAACGACTGCTCTACCAGGCGGTGTGGGACGAGGAAGCCGCCCGCGACGCGGTGCGGCGCTTCGCCGTGCGCCACCTGGCCGCGCCCCGGCGCGGAGGCGAACCTCGTCGACCTGCAGCGTCACGCGGACGACTTTGCTCAGCGCCGCGGATTCACCTACACCGTCATCGAGACCGCCAGTGGCGAGGTGATCGGGTGCGTCTACATCTATCCCTCCGCAGCGACGACCATGACACCGACGTCCGCTCCTGGGTCCGTGCCGACAGAGCCGAGCTGGACGCGCCCTTGCAAGCGGCCGTCACGACCTGGCTGTCCACACACTGGTCCCTCGGAACCCTCAGTTATCGGCCCCGCTGACAACCATGTGGTCCCGCAGTGGCCAGCCACACCGACCCCTACGGGACGCCTGCCTGGCCGTCGAATGCCGCGGGTCAGTCGGACCCGGGGCGGGCGGAAGTAGTCCGGAACCGGTGCATGGGCCCTGGCCCCGAACGGTGGAGGTGTTCCGGACCACCGGCACGTTTCACCGTTGCGTTGTGCGGACCTCAGCGTCCCTCCCTACAGAAGGGGCATGAAGTGTACAGTTCTGCACATGAGTGACACTCTGCCGATCACTGAAGCGCGGGCCCGGTTCGGGGCGCTGGTTCGCCGTGCGTCCCACGCCCGCGAGCGCATTACGATCACCGACCACGGCCAGCCGGCGGCCGTACTGATAAACCCCCAGGAGCTCGCCGACCTGGAAGACGCCCTGGCCCTGGCGCAGTACCGCGCCCGGCAGGCGTCCGGTGAGACCGCGGGCGTTCCGCATGACGAAGTGCGCGCACGGCTCGGGCTGGGGAGCGGTTGACGTACGAGATCACCTGGGACGAGGCCGCCATCGACGCGGCCGCCCGGTTCCTCAAGGACGACCCCGACGGGCTGCGCCAGCTGATGGACGCGGTCGACCTGCTTGCCGAGCAGCCACGGCCAGCGGGCAGCGCCGAGTACGGGTCACCGGATCTGCGCCGGATGCACGTCGGCCGCTACCGCGTCCTGTACGAGGTCACCGAGGCCACTGTCACCATCGTCGTCATCCACGTCGGCCGCCTCGGCTGACACCGCGGTACGGCCCTGCCCGTTCGGGGCTGCCCCATCTCCGTCGCGACCGACGCGACACTCCCGACGGCCGCGGCTAAGCGTGCACTCAAAATCGAACACGTGCTCTAATCAACCCTCCCTTAGCTTGACTCTGGTCCGAAAATAACGTCTGAGCATCAGCCCGGTAGGTGGGTTGAGGCGGCCTCGATGGGTTCGAAGCGGACGGTAAGGCCGAGGGCGTTGGCCTGGCGGGTGATCCGGCGCAGGGCGCGTTCGGGGTCGTGTTTGGCGTAGTAGTCACCGCCGAGGTCGTGGAAGGCGGTGTCCTGGGTGAGCATGTGCCAGACCGCAGTGAGTGTTGAGTGTTCGAGTGCGACCAGGGCTTTCTTCTTGCCGAGGCGGGGCATGAGGCGCATGTAGCGGGCGCCGAGGTAGGTGGTGTCGCGGGTGCGGGAGGCGGCCATGGCGGCGGTGCCCAGGGCGGCGCCCAGCCACCGGTTGCCGTGGCGTCTGCGGCCGGACTTGTGCTTGCCGGCGGACTCGTGGTGGCCGGGGCAGACCCCGGCCCAGGAGGCCAGGTGTCCGGCGGTGCGGAAGCGGGACATGTCGCCGCCGGTCTCGGCGATGAGCACCTCGGCGGTGGTGCGGCCGACTCCGGGAATGGTTTCCAGCAGTTCAAGCTGGCGGGCGAAAGGGAGCATCTCCTCCTCGATCCGCGTGGACAGCTCGGCGATGGCCGCCTTGAGCTGGTCGATGCGTTCCAGGTGCAGACGGCACAGGAAGGCGTGGTGCTCGCCGAAGTTGCCGGTCAGCGCCTCGACCAGGGCGGGGATCTTGGGCCGCATGCGGGCCTTGGCCATCTGGGCCAGGGCGTGGACGTCGCGTTCGCCGTCGATGAGCGCGGTCAGCATCGCCCGCCCGGAGACGCCGAGGATGTCGGTGGCCACCGCGGAGAGCTTGATGCCGGCGTCCTCCAGTTCCTTCTCCAGCCGCTGGGTCTCGCGGCCGAGTTCCGCGGCGAGGGTGGAGCGGTAGCGGGTCAGGTCGCGCAGGTGCCGGATCGGCTCCGGGGGCACGAACGATGCCTTCAGCAGGCCGCACTCGCCCAGCTGGCACAGCCAGGCCGCGTCGGCGACGTCGGTTTTGCGCCCGGGCAGGCCCTTGGCGTGTGCGGCGTTGACCAGGATCACGTTCAGGCAGTCTTCGAGGAGGTAGAACGCCCCGCGCCAGTAGTCGCCGGTTGCTTCCATGACCACCAGGGTGACCTGTTCGGGGATCAGCCAGTCACGCAGCTCCAGGAGCGCGTTGGTGGTGGTGGCGAACGTGCGGGTCTCTTGTCGGCGCGAGCGTCGCCCGCTCGGGCTGGGGGTGCGTACGCACGCTTTGAGGTCCTTCTTGCCGATGTCCAAAGCGGCGCACCGCTCGTGCAACACGTCCATGAACCCCTCCCGGGCGACGACGCGACTAGCCGACGAGGCGCCGTCCGGAGGGGCCACAGGGCTGAAGAGTCTGGTCCGCGTGCTGCAGCAACAATTGACGGTCCCTGTCAGCGGCCCCCAACGCCATACTGACGCGCGAGCTCGATGGCATCACAGATAGATCGGCGTCCCGGACGGACACGGGCCAATTTTCCCGCCTCCACGGAGGCCCGCGCAGCGGGCCTGGATTACTGACGCGTAAATAACTGCAGGTAGGAGCTGTCTTGGGCAGGGCCGTGCGCCCGGTCGGGACCTCGTCCGCCGGGTTTCGTTCCCGCTCGTTCATCCACTTCGACCGGACCAGCCCCGTCGCCCCCGTAGTCCGCCAGATCGACCGGACCGTTGAGTTCCTCGACCTGGTTTCTGCCTGCCACTCCTTCGTCGCGGCCGCAGGCCGCACCGTCCCCGGCCTGCGGGACCGGCAGCTGGGCGAGGACGAGCGCGCCATCGTGCACGAGAACGTCGCCAGGGTGAGGGCCACGCTGGACTGGATCGAGACCGCGGTCGACACCGGCAAGGTCGACGTCGACGGCGAGTTGGCCCGTCTCCTGGCCGGCCCCAAGCCATGCCCCCAGGCGCCGGGGCCAGGCTGCTCGGCGGCGCGCCGACACACTCCGCTTCATCCTCTTCGAGGCCCGCCCCGCCGGGCTGCTGCCGGTGAACTCACACCCAGCCAGGTGCGGGCAGGGCTGGCCTGCCTGCGCGACATCATCGCGGGCCCGGCCCTCACCCCGACTGAGCTGGCAGAAGCCGCCTGAGCCGGGAATTACGCAGGTCGTCGGGCCCTCTCAAACGCGGCCCGGACTTCTGCGAAGCGTTCTTCGCTCTGCACCTTGCCGGCGGCCATGTCGCTGAGCGCATACGCAGTGGTCTTGAACCCGTCAGTGTGATGGAACTCGGCACCCCAGTTGCCGAGCGTCACATGTGTGACCTGCTGCAAGGGCAACCGCTGAGTACCCCACGGGTTCACGGCGACAACCAGCTCCGGACCAATCTCCAGCCGGACTCGCAGTATCACCCACCAGAAGAAACAGCAGGCACCGACCGCCAGGCCCGTCCACAACCCTGCCCGTGTGAAGCCCACCCACGTCGGTGCAAGCACCCACCAGAACCAGCACCGAGCGGCTGCCACCACGACAACAGCCGACATGACATACGCCGCGGGGCGAGCACCCCCGCCGACGCGCCACACCGCGACCTCATCCCCACCCCGGTCTCCCATGGCGACATTGTGGCTCTCACCGCCCACGATGGCCCCGTTATCCGCTCTCCGGAAGCCGTTACATGTCATGAGCAGCTCACAAATAGGTACTACTAGGGCGTGTTCGTAGTTGAGATCACGGGGCGGCCGGGAGGCTGCGGAGCCAGATGACCGCGCCGCGCAGGTGTAGTCCGGCTTCGTAGCTTTCGGGCGTCTTGTCGTAGCGGGTGGCCAGCCCTGCGCTTGCCGATAACCTCATCCGCCTTGGTCGGAGTTGGTGTGCGGGGTGTACGGGATGTCGAGCGCGGTCGGTCGAGTCTGCGCCGTCGCGCGGCTATTGATCAACGCGGCATGATGACCAACCGTGTTGCTGCGACTGGCCTACTTGGGCGTGGCGAACGCGTTCGCCCTGCTGCGCCTGCTACCGATGAGCGATCGGGACAAGGACGTGGAGATCCTCGCCCTGCGCCACCAAGTGTCGGTGCTGGAGCGCCAACTCGGTAAGGGGAAGGTGCGGTTCAGCCGGAGCGGCCGGGCGTTCCTGGCGGCGCTGCTGCACCGGCTGCCGTGGGACGTGCTGCGCAGGCTGCGGCTGCTGGTCCGGCCGGACACGGTGCTACGTCGGCATCGCGACCTGGTCGCCCGCCGCCACGCCGCCGAGTCCAAGCCGAAGCGCCCGGGTCGGCCCCGCACCGTGCGCTCCATCCGCGCCCTGGTGCTGCGCCTGGCACGGGACAATCCCACGTGGGGCTACCGGCGCCTCCACGGCGAGCTGCTGGTGCTGGGCGTGACGGTGGCCCCCTGCACGGTCTGGGAGATCCTGCGGGAGGCCGGGATCGATCCGTCACCCCAACGGAGCTCAAGTTCGTGGGCGGACTTCCTGCGCTCGCAGGCCGACGCCCTGCCGGCGTGCGATTTCTTCGAGACGGTCACCTTGTCCGGGGCACGGATGTACGTGCTCGCAGTGATCGAGCACGGCAGTCGGCGGATCCGGATTCTGGGCGCCACAGCACACCCGACCGCCGCCTGGGTGGCGCAGGCCGCGAAGAATCTCGTCATGGACCTGGAGGACGCACGCTGCCGGGCGCGGTTCCTGATCCGGGACCGGGACGGGAAGTTCCCCGCCTTGTTCGACGCGATCCTCGCCGATGCGGGCATCGAGGTTGTGCTCAGCGGCGTCCGGATGCCGAGAATGAACTCGATTATGGAGAGGTGGGTGCAGACCTGCCGGCGCGAGCTGCTGGACCGCACGTTGATCTGGGATCAGCGGCATCTGCTCCACGCCTTGCGCGCGTTCGAACAGTTCTACAACTCCCATCGGCCGCATCAGGGCATCGCGAATGCCCGCCCGCTGTATCCATTGCCCACGCCGATCACTGATCCGGACGAGAGCGCCCGCCTCGACATACGCCGCCGCGATCGCCTCGGCGGCATTCTCCACGAGTACCAACATGCAGCCTGACCTCAATGGATGACGTTTTCGGCAAGGGCAGGGTCAGCGCGGGACTCTGTGTCCCGCCGAAGCAGGCGTTCGTGTCCCTCTGCAAGGTTGCTGGGCTTCACCCTTCGGGATGACGGACCGAATCGGAGTGCCATCAGCTGCAGTTTCAGCCGGAGGCGTTCTTGGCTTGGGAAACGGTGCTGTTCGGGTTGACTGCCTGCCTGGTGGACGTGCAGCAGGCGATGACGCCGCAGGGGTCGCTGGTCGCGCTTGCCTTGGCTTGTGGGTGGTGGCGGGGTGGTGTCACGGACGACAGCACCGACGCCGTCACATCCCGTATCTATCGCTCCGTTGCGTCCCCGCAGTCCGTCGCCGCCTCGGCGAGTGCGCGTACCAGTGGGGTCGCGCGGTCGGTGCGCCAGATCAGGGCCCACTGGACGGGCGGGGCATCGTGGAGGGGAAGGAAGGCGACGTCGGGCTGCGCGTTGTAGCGCCGTCCCTCGTCGGGGACCGTGCACACCACGTCGCCTGCCGCGACGAGGGCAAGGATCTCGTTGAAGGTCGATACGGTCGGCCCACGGCGGACAGGGCGTCCGGCCGGTGTGCGGGCCGGCAGGACCGCGCTCTCCCAGTAGGCGGGAAGAGGGCCGTTCAGGCGCGGCACGATGTGGTCACCGAGCACCTCCACGCTCACCGACTCCTGCCGGGCGAGCGGGTGGTCGGTGGCCACCATCAAGTGGAGCGGTTCCTCGCGCAGCACCACCCCGACGGTCAGGTCCGGCTCGCGAACGGGCAGCCAGGTGGTCACCGCGTCGACCTCACCGGCCCGCAAGGCTCCGAACGGATTGCTGAAGAACACCTCTTTGAACCGGAGTTCGACGGACGGGTGCCCGGCCCGGAAATGGGTCAGGACCGGGCGCATGTCATGCATCTGTGCACCCATGACCCCGAGCGTCAGCGTGCCGGACGGATGGCGGGCGATGGTGGTCACCTCGGCTATGGCTTCCTGGATACCCTCGTATGCCGGCTTCAGCCGCTGGAGCAGCACCTCTCCGACAGGGGTCATCCGCACGTGGCGGCTGGTCCGCTCGAAGAGCTGAGCGCCGATGACGCGTTCCTGTTTCTTGATCGCCTGACTGACACGGGCTGGGGAGACATGCAGGCGTTCGGCGCTGCGGCCGAAGTGGAGTTCCTCCGCGAGCATCAGGAAGATCTCTATGTCCCGCAGTTCCATTCCGCCCCCGGTTCCCTCATGGCTCCTGAATTCATGAACCTCTGGGTTAACGACCATAACAAGATCGGTCGTTGTTCCCAGGCTGCTCGCTCCGCATGCTGGGTACCGAACCGGTCAGCCGCCCCTCACAGGTGACGGCATGAACCGGCACGAGACAGCAGGATCGGCTCGCTCGATCCAGCCGACGGCCCGCAAACCCGGACCGCGCGGAAGTCGCGTACCTCACCGGCCCTGGGCCTCACGACCCGGGCACCGGCCGCCGCGCACGAACCCCCACGGAGCGATTCCCACGTGCCATCCGACCCGAGAGCTGCCCGGACACCTGACCCGGCCACGCTCCACCCGCTGCCTGCCCACGAGCGGGTCGTCTTCCTCAAGCCACTGGTCGCCGGAACCAACGTCGTGGCAGGTGACTTCACCTACTACGACGACCCCGACGGCGCGACCGACTTCGTGCAGCGCAATGTGCTCTACGCCTACGGTCCGGAACGGCTGATCATCGGCAAGTACTGCGCGATCGCCACGGGCACTCGATTCCTGATGGCGGGCGCCGACCACCCGTCGATGGGGGTGTCCACCTTCCCCTTCACCATGTTCGGCGGGGAGTGGGCCGAGCAGACCCTCGACATCGTCACCGGCATGCCCAGCCGCGGGGACACGGTGGTCGGCAACGACGTGTGGTTCGGATACGGAGCCACCGTGATGCCCGGAGTACGGATCGGTGACGGTGCCGTGATCGCGGCCGGTGCGACGGTCACCGCCGACGTGCCGCCGTACACCATCGTGGGCGGGAACCCGGCCAGAACGATCAGACAGCGCTTCGACGACAGCGACATCGAACGGCTCGTGCGCGCCGCCTGGTGGGACTGGCCCGTCGAGCTGGTGACCGCGCACGCGCGCACCATCATGGCCGGTTCCCCGCAGGACATCGAGCGCATCGCCGCCGCCGAAGGTCTGGAGCAGCAGTGACGACGCGGACCGTCGAAGAGTACGCGGTGTCCGGTCGCGACAGCGGCCCGTACGCGATCACCACCGGCCCGGACGGCGCGCTGTGGTTCACCATGGTGCACAGCGGCCAGATCGGCCGGCTCGTCCCGGGACAGAAGCCGACCAGCCATCAGATCGCCCCGGACAGCGGTCCGACGGTCATCAGTAACGGGCCGGACGGCGCCCTGTGGTTCACCCAGTACCGGGCGCACCGGATCGGCAGGATCACGACGGCCGGCCACATGACGGAGTTCGCGCTGCCGACCGCGCAGTGCGGCCCCTTCGGTATCGCCGCGGGCCCGGACGGCGCGCTGTGGTTCACCGAAACCGCCGCGGAGCGCATCGGCCGCCTCACCACCGACGGATCGGTTACGGAGTATCCGCTGCCGTGCACCGGCGCGTTCCCCTCCGCGATCGCCGCGGCCGGGGACGCGATGTGGTTCACGATGAACCAGGCCAACGCCATCGGCCGTATCGGCATGGATGGCCGCATCACGATTCACGATCTGCCCACCGAGGCCGCCGCCCCGGTGGGTATCGCCGCGAGCCATGACGGTGGCGTCTGGTTCACCGAGATCGCCGCCGGTCAGATCGGTCACCGCGCGCCCGACGGCCAGATCACCGAGTATCCGCTGCCCGACCGCTCGGCCCGGCCGCACGCCGTCACCACCGACACCGACGGCACCGCGTGGTTCACCGAGTGGGCCGGCAACCGCGTCGGCTCGATCACCGCCGACGGCACGGTCACCGTCCACGAGCTGCCCACGCCGGCCTCCGAACCGCACGGGATCACGGTGGGCCCGGACGGCGCCCTGTGGACGGCCCTGGAGACAGGCGCACTGGCCCGCATCTCACCCACCACCAGAACCAACATCACCACCAGGAACACCGAACAGAGGAACACCCCATGAAATACGCACTCGTGATCTTCGAGACGCACGCGTCACGCGCCCGGATCCAGGCCGACCGCGACGCCTACCGCAATGCGTACGAGACGTGGATCGGCGAGCTCGCGGCAGCGGGCAAACTGGCGGGCGGCGACGCCCTTGACACCGAGCACCAGGGCCCCGTCACCGTGCGCAAAACGGCGGACGGGTCCGTGGCCGTGACCGAGGGACCCGTACACAGCGGCGAGGAGACCCTCGGCGGCTGGTTCGTCCTGGAGGTGGCCGACCACGCCGAGGCCATCGAGCTGGCCCGCGGCTTCCCCACCCCGGAGGCGCTCGAAATCCGCCCCGTCCTCGAATCGGCCTGAGCAGCAGGTGGCCCTCGCCGCCCTCTGCCCGGACACCCGGCGTGCCTGACCAGCACGCCGGATGGGTCCCAAGCGTTGTATCCCTTCACAGGAGTTGACTTGATACCGACATCGGTGAGCTACCGACCTCTGACCGGCCCCGAGGAGATCGAACTCTTCTGCCGGCTCCGCTACGTCCTAGACCACGAGCTGACCGACGACTTCGCAAACGGATGCCGCCGCCCTGAGTGGACCTGGGTGGCCCTGGACGGCGACCGCCTCCTCGCCCGGCTCGCCTGGTGGGCGACCCCAGGCGGTGACATCCCGCTGCAGTTCGACTTCTTCGACATCGACGACACGCTGCCCAAAGCCGACCGCGACGAGATCGGCCAGCGACTGTTCAAGACAGCGACGGCGACCGTCTTCCCGGCGGGTGCCCAGCTGCCGGAGTACGGCCGCTTCGTCCCGCCAAACTGGCATGAGGACCCCGCAGCCCGCGAGGTGGTCGAATCCCGCACGCGCGTGCTGGAGAGCACCGGCGCACGGCTGCTAGTCGAGCGGCTGCGGCTGCAGTGGACCCCCTTGTCCCCACTCCCGGAACCCAAGGAGCGTCTCGTCTTCCGCCCGGTGGTCGGCCGCGAGGACCTCCTCGCCCTGATGACCCCGGTCATGGAAGGCACCCTCGACGCCCACGGCCAGGCGGACCTGGCATCCGGACTGAGCCCCCGCGAGGCCGCCGAACGGCACTACGACGGGGAGTTCGCCGGATTCAAGAGCCCGCATGAATGGTGGCGCATCGCCGAACTGCCCGACGGTAGCGGCCCGGTGGGCTTCGTGATCCCGGCCCGCAACAGCTACCACCCGATCATCGCGTACATCGGTGTCCTGCCCGCACACCGCGGCAACGGCTACATCGACGAAATCCTCGCCGAGGGCACCCGTATCCTGGCCGCCGAGGGCGTCGACCGGATCAGGGCATCGACGGACCTCGGCAACGTCCCCATGGCAAAAGCCTTCGCCCGAGCCGGATACGCCAACTTCGAACGCTCCCTCAACCTGGTCTGGGACTGACCCCACCTGCTGCTTCTCCGGGTCTCTCCTCCAACAACCTTCGCCCGCGCGACCTTCGCGTGTGCGTCAGCTGCAGGAGCCGATGGTGTGGCTACGGCCGGGAACGGGCGTAAGCCGGGCCACGGGGGGCGTATCGGGAGGGTGGCCGTACTACTGCAACGGCGTGATGGTCGGCGACGGCCAGCGCCCTGCGGGCACGCCACTGCGCGCCGCCCAAGACGAAGCCGGTGTCCCGCCCGGGTTCTGGACAGGCCGGGGCCTGGCCGCGGTCGGCCTCGCGGCCGGAGAGGTGGTGACCGAGCGGCAGGCCGAACTGCTCCTGGGGGAAGGCCGGCACCCGGACGCCGACCGGATCGAGCGCGAGCGCCTGGAGGACGGGGACGATCCGGTGAAGGCGCGGCGGGCGACGGTGCTGGGCAGGCCCATCGAGCACAACAAGTCGAAGAAGACCGAGAAGGCGAAGGAACGGTCGCCCTGGCTGGCCATGGATCTGGTGTTCCGGACGCCGTCGACGGCACAGGCCGCGTGGGCGCTGCTGGATGACGAGCACCGCATGGTGCTGGAGCTGTGCCAGGACATCGCCCGGGACAAGACGCTGGCGTGGTTTGAGGAGTCGGTCGCGGAGATCCGCTGGGGGAGCGGCGGCAAGCACCGCGCTCCGGTGAAGGACGGGCTGATCGTCGCGGTGTTCCGGCACTACGAGTCCAGAGCCGGGAATCCACTGCTCCACGATCATGCGGTGGTGTCGATCCGCGCCCGGCGGCCGGACGACAAGGGGACGTGGGGGAACCTGTCGGCGGACTCGATGCTGGAGCACATCGTCGCGGCCGGCACCCTCTACATCCTGTACTTCATGGAGGAGGTGTCCGCCCGGCTTGGGTGGGCGTGGGAGCCGCGCGAGGTGACGCCCGGCAGGAGGCCAGTCATGGAGATCGCCGGGATCGACCAGCGGCTGATCGGCTGGCAGTCGACCCGCCGTCAGCAGATCGCGGACGCGCTGCCCGTCCTGGTGGCCGACTACGAAGAGACGCAGGGCCACCCGCCGGAGGAACTGGCCGCCTACGCGCTGGACTGGCAGGCTGGCGACCAGACGCGCCCGCCGAAGCGCACGGTGGCGCGGTCGCTGTCCGAACTGCGCGACGGCTGGAGGCGTTCGGCGATGGGTGCAGATCTTTTGAGGGTGTCTGGCACGAGCGTGGCCTGCGGGTTCGTGATCCAGCACGGCTACGCCGTGTTAGTTACGCCCGGCCGTACGGTGCCGACGCGGACCAACGAGTGCTGTGAGAGACAGACGGGCAGGTCGGCCGCGATGGGCTCCGTGGGACGATGGACTCGATCCGTACAAAACCGCAGGTGGGCCAGACCCTCAAAAGATCTGCACCCAACGAGGATGGCCCACCTGCGACTCGCCTGGGTCCTGTCCGGACGTGGTTGGGCCGACTGCATCGTCAGCGACCACCAGGCGGAAGCCGAAGTCACGGCCTCCTATATCACCGCCGCCCCCGAAGATCTCTAGTGTCCTACGCCGCAAATGATGACTCTAAATTAGTGTCGTGATTTCTTGGCTGTCGGGTTGATCTTTTCCAGGTAGTCGGCGAGGGAGTTGAGGATCTCGTCGGCACTCTTGGTCCAGGTGAAGGGTTTGGGGTTCTCGTTCCAGGTCTGGATCCAGGCGCGGATGTCGCGCTCCAGTGCCTGGATGGAGGTGTGGACGCCGCGGCGGATGAGTTTGTCCGTCAGCAGGCCGAACCAACGCTCTACCTGGTTCATCCATGAGGAGCCGGTCGGGGTGAAGTGGACGTGGAAGCGGGGGTGCCGGGCCAACCACTTGCGGATCTCGTCGGTCTTGTGGGTGGCGTAGTTGTCACAGACCAGGTGCACATCGAGCTCCGCGGGCACGGCTTTGTCTATCGTGATCAGGAACTTCTTGAACTCGGTGGCTCGGTGGCGCCGGTGCAGGGCGCTGATGACGGTTCCGTCGGTGATATTGAACGCGGCGAACAGGCTGGTAATGCCATGCCGCAGGTAGTCGTGGGTGCGGCGCTCGGGCATGCCCGGCATCATCGGCAGGACGGGCTGGGACCGGTCCAGTGCCTGTACCTGCGACTTCTCGTCCACGCAGAGCACCACGGCCCGCTCGGGCGGGTTGTGGTACAGCCCGACGACATCGACAACCTTCTCCACGAACTGCGGGTCGGTGGACAGCTTGAAGGAGTCCTGCAGATGCGGCTTGAGGTCGAACTTCTTCCAGATCCGCCCGATGGTGGACTTCGACAGACCGCTGTGCTCGGCCATCGACGCACGCGACCAGTGGGTGTCGTTCTTCGGTGTGGATTCCAGGGTCGCCACCACGATGTCCTCGACCCGGTCGAGCAAGACCGACGGCGGCCGGCCCGGACGCGGCTCATCAACCAGCCCGTCGAGCCGGTCCTCGACGAACCGGGCACGCCAGCGGTTCACTGTCGCCTGGGCGATACCGAGTTCGGCCGCCACCTGCTTGTTCGTCCCGCCCTCCGCGCAGCGCAGCACGATCTTCGCCCGCAGCGCGAGGAACTGGGCCGTCTTCGCCCGCCGAGCCCACCGGGTCAGCTCCGCCCGCTCGGCCCCGGTGAGCACGAGTCCGGCCTTGGGCCGCCCGGCCCGCGGCTCGTCCGTAAGACCGGCCAGCCGCCGGACCGCGAACCGGCCACGCCACTTCGCCACCGTCGCCGACGTCACCTCGAACTCCGCCGCCACGGCCGCATTTGACGCACCCTCCGCGCAGACCAGAATGATCCGCGCCCGCTCCGCCAGCTTGGACGACACCGCCCCGGCAGCCCACCGAGACAACTCGGCGCGCTCCTCACCGGACAGAACAATCTCCACAGCACGCGGACCAGAAGGCGACATGTAAACACTCTACATACTTAGAGTCGGCATTTGTGGTGCAGGACACTAGTGCTGTGCCGCGTTAGTTCGTGGAGGGGTGCAGGTGAACCTCCGTGCGTCCGCTAAGTCGGCTGAACGTGACGGTGCCGACGCAGACACCGTCCGCGCGGCCTGGATCTGCGAGCTGTGTGTCCAGGTCGTAGACACGATAAGGTCCGCTCGATAGTTCGAAGCCTTCCGGTCTGCCGGAAGGCTTCTCGCGTTCTCGAGGAGGATCAGATGGCAGACTTTGTTGTCCGCAGAGCGGGCGCCGAGGACCGCGACGTCCTGGAACGACTCTGGCCGCTTTTCCGGCTCTCCTGTCGCTTCCGTGGGTGGTCAGTTCGTGAGTTGACGGCCTGGTAGCTGGGGTCGGTGGCCGCCGAGGCTGAGCATCGCGAGGGCGATGAGGGACTTGGGGTCCTTGAAGCCGAAGGCGATGCGGGTGATCAGTCGGATTTTGGTGTTCATGGACTCGACCAGGCCGTTGCTCAGCCCGTGCTCGGCGGCGGCGGTGATGGCGTCGAAGTGTCTGACGATGCTGCGCTGCAGCTCGACGAAGGCGGCTATTCGTGAGCGGCGGGCCCAGAGCACCCAGTCCCACAGCGCCTCGGTGGTGTCGGGGCCCTGTTTGAGGGCGGTGCGCAGACCTTCCTTGAGCAAGTACGCCCGGTGGAGCTGCGGGTGAGCCTTGGCGATGAAGAGCAGTTGGGCCCGCTGCCCGGCCGTGAGGTCCTCGGGGTTCTTCCACAGCGCGAAGCGGGCCTTCTTCAGGGACTTCGAGCCTCGGGTGGATCTGCCCTTGCCTCCGCGCTCGGCGTTCCACACCTGACGGCGCACGACGTCCAGGGCGTCGGTGGTCCACTGAACGACGTGAAACGGGTCCATCACCCGTACCGCCTGCGGGCAGCGCTCGGCGACCACCGTGGAGATCCAGTCGGCCGCATCCGCGGACACGTGGGTGAGCTTCGCGGCGCGCTCGTTCCCCAGGGCGTCGAAGAACTTACGCAGGGTGGCCTTGTCCCGGCCGGCCTCAGCCCAGACCAGACGCCCGGAGTCGTGATCCACCACGACGGTCAGGTACTTGTGGCGCTTCTTGTAGCTGATCTCGTCAATACCGATCCGTCGTAGCCCGGCGAACAGGTCCACCGACTTCTCGACGTCCGCCCAGACCCGGGCGACGATGTTGCCCACCGTGCGCCAACCGGTCCGCATGAGCTGGGTGACGGACGTCTTGGAACAGCAGGTCGCCAGCCAGGCCACCTGCGCGTCGAACGCCAGGGTATGTCCGGCGCCGTGCCTCGCCCAGGGAACCGAGGCGACCACTATGCCGTGCTCGGGGCAGGAGACCCGGGGCGCGTCGGCCTCGAGGAATGCCTGGATGACGCCCAGGTCCAGGGCCCGCCAGCGGCGGCGTCCCTCACCAGCGTCGTACTTCGCCACCTTGCGCCGACAGATCCCGCACCGCTCCCTGTGGCCCTTCGCCGGTCGGACATGCGCCACGATCACCAGCTCACCACCGACACCGCCCTCGGGGTCTGCCTCCTCGGCCTCGACCTGCTCGATCAGCGTCTTTTCGACACCGAGCAACCGAACCCATATCCTCTTACTTTGCACGCCGTATCCAGGTTTATTCGTTTCGTACCTTCAGCAGTCGAAACGTACCCCGGGTACGGCGTGTTCTGCGTATCAGCCCTGGTCAACGACCCACGGAAGCGACAGGAGAGCCGCTTTTCCTGCACGACCTGTCGGAGTTCTGGGGCGTCCTGCCGAACCCGGACGGAACATACCGCCGCGAGTGGCTAGAGTCGGCGATCGGCGATCCCACCTGGTCGGCTTATCTCGTATGGTCTGGTGACCGGCCGGTCGGCTTTGCGTTCGTACGCGCGCTGGACAGCGATGCGCGCGTGCTGAACAGCTTCTTCGTGGTGCGTGGGGCACGCCGGTCGGGCCTCGGGTTGCGAGCGGTGCAGGCCGTCCTGGCCGCGCACCCTGGCCGATGGGAGATCGCTTTTCAGGAGGAGAACGCGGGCGCGGCACGCTTCTGGCGTCACGTCGCTTCCGAAGTCGCGGGCGAGGCCTGGACCGAGGAGCGGCGACCGGTGCCTGGGAAGCCCGAGCTGCCGGGGAACACATGGGTTGCCTTCGATGCGCGGTAGTCCTCCTTCGCGTTAGTTCGTGAAGGGGTGTTGGTCAGGCCGGCTGGTCACCGAGGTAGAGGTAGCAGGCACAGTCCATGCAGTCTTCGGGGCTGCCGATAGGTAGGCCGGTGGGCAGGAGGTTGTCCTCGTACTTGCCTCGGCTGGCGAGGTAGAGGGCGAAGCCCCAGGTGTGCAGGACGCCGGTGAAGCGCAGGCGGCATAGCGGCAGCGGTTCCTCCTCGCCCGGCAGTTCCCCCGCCACGTAGGCGAATCCTGAGCGGAAGCGCACCTGGACGCGGGCGAGCTGGGGCCAGCGTTCCTTGGCGCGGACGTTCAGACGGTGGCGCAGGTGATCTTGCATGGACTCGGGCGGATTCTTCGGCACGGGTCCATCCTGCTGGGTCACCCCCGCATACGCCATGATCATCACTTTGGTCGGGGCGGGCGAGGGTGTGGCCGGGATGGTTGAGGCGGTCGTGGTGGAGTTGGACGAGAGGGTGCGCGAGCGTCTGATCCGTACAGCGGTTTCCCTGAAAGCGCAGGTGCGGGCGGTGCTCCGGGCGCGGATCGTGCTGGCGGCGGCTGAGGGCCTGAGCAATGGGGCCATCGCGCGGGACCTGGCGGTCAGCGTGAACACGGTCCGTAAGTGGCGCGGACGGTTCGCCGCTCTGGGCCGGGACGGGCTGAAGGACGCCGCCCGCTCGGGCCGGCCCAAGGTATACGGGCCCCAGGTGGCGTTGGCGATCGTGGCCGCCGCCACCAGTGCGCCCCCGCACCCGGAAGCGACCTGGTCGCACCGCACGATCGCCGCCCAGGTCGCCGGCACTGTCTTCGTCACCATCTCTGCCTCCCAAGTCGGTCGGATCTTGGCCGACTTGGACCTCAAGCCGCACCGGGTCCGCGGCTGGCTCACCCGCCGGGACACTGTCCCGCTCGAAAATACGATTCGGCGCTGTGAGCTGCGGTGGTGTCGTTTGGTCAGGCGGCGCGGTGATACTGGTTGATCAATCCTCCGAGGATGGGTTGTCGCCGGATCCGGTGGGCCTGGAGGTCGGTGATGGCGGCAGGGTTGGACGGTTGGTCGCTGTCCGGGGGTAGCTGCTGGCGGGATTGGTGGGGACGGTGTCCGTTGTAGTGCTGGATGTACTCGGTCAGCGCTTTCACGGCGTGGGCCTCGTTGTAGATCAGCATGCGGTCGAGGAGCTCGCGGCGGAGGGTTCCCACGACTCGCTCGCAGATCGCGTTCGCTTTGGGTGCCCGTGGTGGGCTGAGCAGAATCTCCACGCCGTCGGCCTCGAAGACGGCGTCGAAGGCACGGGTGTACTTGCTGTCCCGGTCCCGGAGGAGGAAACGCAGCGAGTCGATGCGGCGGTCCAGGATCACGGCGAGGTTCCTGGCCTGCTGGACGGTCCATTGCGCGGTGGGATGGGCGGTGACGCCGGCGAGGTGGAGGCGCCGGGTGCCGTGCTCGATGACGACCAGGGCGTAGAGGCGCTTGAGTGACACGGTGTCGAGGTGGAGGAAGTCGGCGGCGATGATGCCGTGGGCCTGGGCGGTGAGGAACTGGCGCCAGGTCGGCCCGGAGCGCTGCGGGGCGGGGTCGATGCCGGCGGCATGCAGGATCTCCCAGACTGTGGACGGGGCGATTGCGTAGCCCAGGCGGGCGAGTTCGCCCTGAATCCGGCGGTGGCCCCAGGTGCTGTTCTCGCGGGCCAGGCGCAGAATGAGCTGCTTGACGGCGGGCGCGGTGGAGGGTCGGCCGGGGCGGCGGCGTTGGGTGAACGCCCACTTGCGGGCGAGGAGTTGACGGTGCCAGGCCAGCAGTGTGGTGGGGGTGACCGCGAAGACCTGGCGCCGGCGTTCGCGCGGGATCAGCCGGGAGAGTGCGGCGAGCCAGATCCGGTCGGCGGGCTCGTAGCAGACCCGGGCGATCTGCCGGCGCAGCACCGCGTTTTCATGCCGGAGCGCGAGAACTTCCGCATCTTTGGCCATACGGCTGCGCAGTACGGCAGCGGGCACGGTGATCAGATTCCGGACGAGTGTGGCGACGACCGACAGCGACATCCGCAGATCGTCGCAGGCCAGTCGAGGCCTTGTCGCCAGGATCAGCAAACGTGCAGGCCACAGCCGCTAAATCGTATTTTCGAGCGGGACACCATCGCCGCATGGATGCGGTTTGCCCGGCAGGCCGGTTGGGCTCAACACGGTGGCGCCGCCCACGTCGACCTTCTCTGCACCAACTCACGTCTGCAGTGGGGGACGATGGTCCTCCGCCACCACCACTAATGTCCGGCGGTACGTGTGGTGAGGTCCTCGTCCGTGATGGGGCGGACTACCCGGCAAGGGGTTCCGACCGCGACGGTCATCGGGGGAATGCTGTGGCTGACGACGCTGCCGGCGCCGATGACCGACCCGTATCCGATACGAACGCCGGGCAGGACCACCGTGTTGCTACCGATCCACACCTTGTCCTCGATCACGATCGGTTCCGAAAACCGTCCGAAGTCAGCGCGTCGTGAGGGATGCACCGGGTGTCCCGTCGTGGTCAGCGTCACACTGGGCGCGATCATGACACCGTTGCCTATGCGGATGTCCACGTCGTCGACGAACGCGAGGTTCACGTTCCCGAAGAAGTCGTCGCCGATGTGGACGTTGCTGCCGAACCCGGCGTGGAACGGCGGCAGCAGCACCGTGCGTTCACCGACCGAGCCGAATATCGCGACGAGCAGCGATCGACGCTTCTCCGTTTCGCTCGGTGGTGTGTGGTTGTACTCGAAGATCTGCTCGGTGCGGCGTCGCGGGCCCTGGAAGGCCGCTTCCGACTCGGTGTAGACAAGCCCTTTGGCGATCCGGGCCAGGACTTCTTCCTCCTGAGCATGCGTCACAGCGGAACGCTCCCTTCGTCTAACTCCTCGGGCACAGGCCCGGCGCGCCCCCGGTCGACCACGCGCATCCAGAGCCTACGTACACCGCGAAGAGACCGTGATCCCTTTCGGACCGCGGATCGTGGTCCCCACGGGTCAAAACGACCTCGCTCCTGCCGCTTGACATCTATAGGAGTCAGCCGTTCACCTGCGGATGACGCCTCGCGGGCGTGAAAATCGGTAGGGGGCTGTCCGCCGACACCGCTTGATGTTTGGGCCGCTGAGCCCGCGTAGGAGCATCCAGGAAGATCTGGCAGGAGCTGGATCGGCGGCCGTCCGGCGGCCCGCAGGGACGAACGCTTCGGAGCGTGAGTCGGATCTGGTGGGCTGCCAGTTCGTCGCAGCTGCCTCGAACCGCTGCCGGGTGGCCGGCTTCCCGCATGCGGCCGCCCGGTCGGGTGTCGTACAGGATGCCGGTCAGGACGGGATCGAGGCGCGGAACGCGAGCCCGGATCCGGTCACGCGCAGGAGGCCGCCCGTTGCGGGAACGAACAGCACCTCGCCTCGGCGCAGGGTCTCGCGAGCCGACCCGCGTTCGGCGGTGAGTTCGCCCTCGATGCACAGCAGCGCGCCCGGGCCGGGAGCGCGGACCTCGACATCGCCGCGGATTCTGGTGAGCTGGAACTGGGCCGCCGGGGTGGGGTACAGGTCCTCCCCGTTGGGCAGTTCCACCGCCTGCACCACTTCGGGCGTCGAAGGAGCGAAATCGGTGACGGCCTGGAGTTCGGCGAGGTCGATGTGCTTGGCCGTCAGGCCGCCGCGCAGGACGTTGTCGGAGTTCGCCATGATCTCCACGCCGGTACCGCGCAGATAGGCGTGGAGGGTGCGGGGACGGGCGAACAGCGCCTGACCGGGTGCCAACGTCACCCGGTTCATGAGCAGCGAGGTGACGACGCCGGGGTCGTCGGGGTACAGCTCTGCCAGCCGCCGGGCCCACACGAGTTCGGGGATGTCCGCGCGGCTGGTGCGTACCTCGTCCACCAGCGCGGCGCGGTCGTCCTCGGGCCAGCGGCCCAGCAGCGTGACCGCTGCGCAAGGCCCGCCACTGACCAGGACATCGCCCACCCGGCGCAGCCGTGTACCACCGGTCGAGGTCAGCAGGGATGCGGCCTGTTCGGGCTCGGCGAACCCGCACAGCGCCTCGAACGCGGTGAGCGCGTAGAGGAGTTCGGGCTTGGGCCAGGAATCGTGGTAGTTGCGCTTCGGGTCGCCAGGAGCGAGTCCCGTGCGTTCATCGCGCTCGTACCCGTCGCGGGCTTGGCCGGCGTCCGGGTGCACCTGGATGGAGAGCGGCCGCTCGACCGCGAGAACCTTCAGCAGGAACGGGAGCCGGTCGGTGCCCGGACCGATCATGGGCCGAGGGGCGTCGGTGACCGCCGTCAGCAGCGACCTGCCGTCGGGGAGGATGGACGGGGCGCCCGGGTGCGCCCCGATCCAGAGCTCTGCCTCGGGGCCCGCCGTCGGGCTCGGGCGGCCGAGAAGGTCGGCAAGAACCGTGTGTGAGCCCCAGTCGTAGGGCCGGACCGGGTTGTGCAGTCGGAGCAGTTCGCTCATGTCCGCCTCGGTTGTCGGGTGGGGTCAGGGATATGCGGAGATCGGTGGGCGGGGCCGGCCCCGCTGTTCGGGGGAGGGGGCGCGACCCCGTGGGTGATTCAGGCGATGCTCAAGGCGTTGAGCGCGACCTGGGGCTGTGCGGCGCGGCGTCGGTCACGGGCGCGACGCGGTGTCGACCACAGGTGCGAGGAGAGCGGTGCGTGCGGCGCCGAGCAGGCCGCCGTGCCGGCCCAGGGTGGACGGTTTCACGGTCACGCGCCGGACGAAATCCAGGGTGGTCGAGTCTGCCAGGTGTTTCCGCAGTGGCTCGAACAGGACCGGGCCGGCGGCCGCCACCCCGCCGCCGATCACGACCCGGTCGACGTCGCACAGCGTCGCGGTTCCGACGATGCCACGTGCCAGCGCCCGGGCACCGCGGTCGAACGCGGCGACGGCCACGGCCTCACCGCGGGCCGCGTCGGCGGCGAGCGCGCGGGCGTCGGGCCCGGTCCAGCCCTGCTCGCGGGCCCAGCGCACCATGGACGGGCCACTGGCGTACGCCTCGACACAGCCGGTCGCACCGCAGGTGCACTGCGGTCCGGCGGGGTCGACCACCACGTGGCCGATGTGGCCCGCGTTGCCGCTGGGACCGGCGTACGCCACCCCGTTGAGCACGAGGCCGCCGCCGACACCCGTGGACACGACGATGCCGAGCATCGAGGCTATGCCCTGTCCGGCGCCGAGCCAATGTTCGCCCAGCGCGGCGGCGATCGCGTCGCCCACGAGGTCGACCGGAGCACCGGGCACGATGTCGCGGACCAGGTCGATCAGCGGGAAGTCCCGCCAGGCCGGGATGTTGACCGGACTCACGGTGCCGCGCGGTGGATCCACCGGCCCCGCGCACGCCAGTCCGACGGCCCTGGGTGCCGTGGTGTCCACCACGGACGTGAGCAGCCCGCGAAGTGCGTCGTTGAGTAGGGAGCCGGGGATGGGTGTGGCGACCTCGGCGTGCCGGTACACCTGCCCCTGTGCGTCGACCAGGCCTGCACTGATCTTGGTGCCGCCGATGTCCACCGCGAGTACGACTTCCTGGGCCATGAGTGTCCTTTCCATGGGGATCAGTCCGAGAGGAGCGCCGACAGCTGCGGCGAATAGGTGGTGTGGAGGACGAGCGCCGCGGCACCCACGACTGCGGCGTCGGCGCCCAGCGGCGACATCGTCACGTCGACCACCCGGATGTGCCGGGACATCGCCCTTGTGGACACGGCGGACTGGGCGGTGTCGACGAAGAGCTTCTCGACGTTCCGGATTCCGTGGCCGCCCAGGACGACGAGGTCCACATCGGTGGCGTTGACGACGTTGACGACCACGGATGAGACGTAACGTGCCGCTTGGTCGAGGACTGCGGCGGCCAGTGGATCACCGGCCGCCACCGCGTCGTTGATTGCGGCGTTGTCGACCAGGGCTGGGTCGGCGCCGAACCGTTCGGCCAGCGAACTCTCACCGCCGGCGCCGAGCCTGCGGTGCGTCTCGGCGACGATCGCGGCCGGGCTCACGAGGGTCTCCAGGCAGCCCCGGTTGCCGCAGTAGCACTCCGGGCCGTCGAGCAGCACCGTCTGGTGGCCGAACTCGGCGGCGTTGAACGACCCACCCCGGTAGACCTGGTGGTTGAGGACCAGACCGCCGCCGATACCGGTGCCGAAGAAGAAGTACGCGAAGTTCACGGCTCCTCGCCCGGCGCCCGCCCACCGTTCGCCGACCGCGGCGGCGGTGGAGTCGTTGTCCAGGGTGACGGCCAGGCCTGTGGCTTCACTGAGCATCTGCTTGATAGGGACGTGGTTCCAGTGCGCCAGCTGGGGCGGCGCGACGACAATGCCGTGCTCCAGGTCGATCGGGCCGGGGCAGGCCAGGCCGAGGCCGAGGACGCGCTCGCGCGGCACGGCCGCTTGCTCCAGTACGTCCGCGACCAGGTCGGCCATCGCGGCGACGGTGTCGGCCGGGACGGCGCCCGCCGGTGTCGGGACACGCTTGGTGGCCAGGGGCTCACCAAGGAGGTCCACCACGACGCACGCGAGCTCGGCTGGGTCGAAGTGCAGTCCCACCGCGCTGCCCGCGTCGGCGTTGATCCGCAGCGTGGTGCGGGGCTTCCCCGCCTTGCTCACCCGGCTGGCGCCGTCCTCGCGGACGATGCCCTTGTCGATCAGCTTACGGACGATCCCGGACACGCTTTGCGCGGTCAGGCCGGTGTGCTGGGCGATCTCCAGCCTGCTGATGCCGTCGCTGAGTTGGATCTGCTCGAGCACCACCGCCCGGTTGTACCGCCCCACCTTGGGCAGATTCGTGCCTGCTTGTCGCACTGGAGGTCCTTCCTGTTCGCCCGCCAAGCGTCAGTCTGCACCGGGGCGTTGACTAAGTAAAGCAAATGGATTTACAGTCCTCGCCACCAGACGTCGCTGCGGCACATGAAGTGGCCCGGACGCGAGAAAAGACCTTCGGAGAAGCTGATGCCAACGTCATCGTTTGCCCCGCCTGGACCGGCCCGGCCCGGTCCAGGCGGGCCGCACGGCGCGGAGCCCCTGTCATGAGCGCCGCCCAGGTCTTGCTCGAGATGCGCTCAATCACCAAGACCTTCCCGGGCGTGACCGCCCTGGCCGAGGTCAACCTGGTGGTGCGCGAGAGCGAGATCCACGCCATCTGCGGGGAGAACGGCGCTGGGAAGTCGACGCTGATGAAGGTGCTCAGCGGGGTGTACCCGCACGGCGCCTACAGCGGCGAGATCCTCTACCGGGGCGAGGAGGTCCGCTTCGGCGACATCCGGGCCAGCGAGCACGCGGGCATCGTCATCATCCACCAGGAACTGGCCCTGGTTCCCGACATGTCGATCACCGAGAACGTCTTCCTCGGCAACGAACCGCGCAAGCGCGGTGCCATCGACTGGAAGAGCGCCCAGCGCCGCGTCCTGGAGCTCATGGAGCAGGTGGGCCTCAAAGAGGACCCCGACACGCTCATCAAGGACATCGGCGTCGGCAAGCAACAACTCGTCGAGATCGCCAAGGCGTTCGCGAAGGACGTGAAGCTGCTGATCCTCGACGAGCCGACCGCCGCGCTCAACGAGGACGACTCCCGGCATCTGCTCGACCTGCTGTGCGAGTTCAAGCGGCAGGGCATCACCTCGATCATCATCTCGCACAAGCTCAACGAGATCGAGGCAGTCGCCGACTCGATCACGATCCTGCGCGACGGGCGGACCATCGAGACGCTCGACGTACGGGCCGGCGGAGTCAACGAGGACCGGATCGTGCGCGGCATGGTCGGACGCGAACTCAGCAGCCGATTCCCCGAGCACACCCCCGACATCAGTGAGGTGTTCTTCGAGGTCCGCGACTGGACGGTGCGTCACCCGATCTCCACCGAGCGCCTGGTGTGCAAGGGGTCCAGCTTCACCGTGCGCCGCGGCGAGATCGTCGGATTCGCCGGCCTGATGGGGGCCGGGCGCACCGAGCTCGCTATGAGCCTGTTCGGCCGGTCTTACGGGGTCTGGCAGGGAGGCCACATCTACCTGAACGGTGAGGAGATCCAGCTGAAGTCGGTCTCCGACGCGATCAGGCACGGCCTGGCGTACGTGAGCGAGGACCGAAAGGCGATCGGTCTCAACCTCCTCGACGACATCAAGACCTCCATCGTGGCCGCCAAACCCGCGAAGGTCGCGCGGTACGGCGTCATCGACGAGGCCGCCAAGCACCGCGTCGCCGAGGAGTACCGCCGTGACTTGAGGATCAAGACACCGACGGTCGACGAGGGCGTCGCCAAGCTCTCCGGTGGCAATCAGCAGAAGGTCGTCCTGGCCAAGTGGATGTTCACCGACCCGGACCTGCTGATCCTCGACGAGCCGACGCGCGGCATTGACGTCGGCGCCAAGTTCGAGATCTACGGGATCATCCAGCGGCTCGCCGCGCAAGGCAAGGGGGTCGTCGTTATCTCCTCCGAACTGCCCGAGCTGATCGGCCTGTGCGACCGCATCTACACCGTGTTCGAGGGAGCCATCACCGGCGAGGTCGCGCGCGCCGAGGCCGATCCCGAACTCCTCATGAAGCAGATGACCACTACTAAGAAAACACCGGTGTCATGAGCGGATACCAAGACCTCAAGAAGAACTTCTTCGGGGGCACCACCTCCATCAGCCGCCAGTTCGGCATGATCTTCACCCTGGTGGCGATCATCCTGCTGTTCCAGGTCCTGACCAACGGCCTCACGCTGACGTCGGGCAACCTCATCGCGGTCGTGAGCCAGTACTCGTACATCCTCATCCTGGCCATCGGGATGCTGATGGTGATCGTCGCCGGGCACATCGACCTGTCGGTCGGCTCCGTCGCGGCGTTCACCGGGATCGTCGTCGCCAAGGCGATGCAGAACTACGACCTGCCGTGGCCGGCCGCGATCCTGCTCGGCCTGGCGGTCGGCGCGGTCATCGGCGCGTGGCAGGGCTTCTGGGTGGCCTACATCGGCGTCCCCGCGTTCATCGTCACGCTGGCGGGCATGCTGGTGTTCCGCGGCGGCAACCAGTTCATAGGCAACGCGGACACCGTCCCCATCCCCGGGGGCTTCCGCACGATCGGCGCGGGCTACCTGCCCGAGTTCGGCCTCAGCACCGGCTACAACAACCCGACCCTGCTGCTGGGCGCCATCGCCTGCGCCGCAGTGGTGTGGCGGGAGTGGCGTGCCCGGAGCACCCGGCAGGAGATGGGTGCGCGGCCGGTGCCGCTGTGGATCTCCGGTGTGCGGCTCGTCGTGATGGTGGGCGTCATCGTCTTCGCCACGCTGCGCTTCGCGGGCGGCCGGGTCGGCACGAGCCTCCCGGTGTCGGGCATCATCCTGATCGTTCTGGTACTGGCTTACTCGTTCTACACCCGCAACACCGTTGGCGGCAGGCGCATCTACGCGGTCGGCGGCAACGCGCGCGCCGCGGAGCTGTCAGGTGTGAAGCTCAAGCGGGTCAACTTCTTCGTCATGATGAACATGTCGGTCCTCGCCGCCCTGGCGGGCATGATCTTCGTGGCCCGGTCGGCCGCCTCCGGCCCTCAGGACGGACTGAGCTGGGAACTCGACGCGATCGCGGCAGTGTTCATCGGCGGGGCCGCGGTGTCCGGCGGCCTGGGCACCATCAGCGGCTCGATCGTCGGCGGCCTAGTCATGGCGCTGCTCAACAACGGCCTGCAGCTCATGGGCGTCGGCGTGGACCTCGTGCAGATCATCAAGGGCCTGGTGCTGCTGCTGGCCGTCGCGCTCGACGTCTACAACAAGAGCCAGGGCCACTTCTCGGTCATCGGCTCGCTCACGCGGCCCTTCCGCCGGCAGGAGACAGCGTCCGCGGCAGCCCGGACCGCCCCACACGGCGAAAGCTCCAAGGCCCCGGCCGTCGGCTGACGCACCGCACGACGCACACCCCGGCGAACATCCCCCGCGGGACTCACCTCCTGCAGCCCATGAAAGGTATTCCACGATGCGCAGAATCCTCACCAAGGCACTGACGGTCGGTGCAGCGGCCGTACTGGCGCTCGGCGCCACCGCCTGCTCCAACGAACGCCAGGGCGAGGGCGGAGACAGCGCCCCCGCCAAGGGCTTCGCGGCCAACTCCCTCATCGGTGTCGCGCTGCCGTCCAAGACCTCGGAGAACTGGGTCCTCGCCGGCGACCAGTTCGTCAACGGCCTCAAGGAGGCGGGCTTCAAGGCCGATGTGCAGTACGCGGGCGCGTCGACCACCGTCGCCGACCAGCAGGCCCAGATCTCCACCATGGTCACCAAGGGTGCGAAGGTCATCGTCATCGGCGCGACCGACGCCGCGCAGCTCTCGACCCAGGTGAAGCAGGCCAAGGAGGCCGGTGCGATCGTCATCGCCTACGACCGCCTCCTCACCAACACGCCGGACATCGACTACTACATCGCGTACGACAACTTCAAGGTCGGCCAGCTGCAGGGCCGGGCGCTGCTGGACGGCATGAAGGCGAAGAAGCCGACCAGGCCGTGGAACATCGAGCTGTTCTCCGGCTCGCCGGACGACAACAACGCCGGCGTGTTCTTCAACGGCGCGATGGATGTCCTCAAGCCGTACATCGACAAGGGCGACGTCGTGGTCGGCTCCGGCCAGGCCGATGTCAAGCAGACCGCCGTCCAGGGCTGGAAGAGCGAGAACGCCCAGCAGCGCATGGACTCGCTGCTGACCTCGACCTACAGCGGGGGCAAGACCCTCGACGGTGTCCTCTCGCCGAACGACACCCTCGCCCGGGCGATCCTCACCTCGGTCAAGGGTGCGGGCAAGCCGCTGCCGGTCGTCACCGGCCAGGACTCGGAGGCCGAGTCGGTCAAGTCCATCATGGCCGGCGAGCAGTACTCCACCATCAACAAGGACACCCGCAAGCTGGTCGCGGACACCATCAAGATGATCAAGTCGCTGCAGAGCGGTGGTACGCCGCAGGTCAACGACTCCAAGTCGTACAACAACGGCGTCAAGGTCGTCCCGTCCTACCTGCTCCCGCCGGTGATCGTGACCAAGGCCAACGCGGCCGAGGCGTACGCCAACGATCCCAAGCTGGCTCCGCTCACCAAGTAGGCGCATCCCTGTCGTGCGCGCTCCGGGCGCGCGGCGGACGTCCTTGAAATCCCGCATGCCGCTCGGATGCGGCGACGGGTTCAGTTGCAGCGGCAACGGGCGCCCCGTCACCCAACCGACGCCGCGCGCACATCGGGCAACACCAACCCCCTGTCGAGCAAGGTGCAGTCCGGCGGAAGACAGCCGGCCTCGCCTGCATTGACACCGAAGACCGTTTGGGCCAAGAATCTCGCTACCTGAGTCGCACGTTGTTCCCCCACCTCCAAGCCCCCTGGTCCTTGGGCATCTCTGGAGCTGCGACCACGTTCTCCATCTGAGGCGGAATCACATGGCATCAAGAACTCCACGCTTGCGAGCGATGGCGGTGACAGCAGTTGCCGCCCTTCTCGCAGGGATGACAACGTTGTCATCAAGCTCCGAGGCGACTGCGGACACGGGTGACCTCACTCACCTGGTCAACCCGTTCATCGGCTCGAAGGACGAGGGCAACACGTACCCCGGAGCGGCCATGCCGTTCGGGATGGTGCAGTTGTCGCCCGACACCGGGCACAGCGTCGGCTACAACTACGACCACAACCGCATACGCGGGTTCAGCGCCGTGCACGTGTCCGGTGTGGGCTGTGGGCTCGGCGGCGACCTGCCGGCACTGCCGACCACGGGCGCGATCACGTCGACCGACAACGCGACGTACGCGGCGCCCTTCAGCCACGCCGACGAGACCGCCTCCCCCGGGTACTACAAGGTGAAGCTGGGCACCGGGATCACTGCCGAGCTGAGTGCCACCCACCGCACCGGGTGGCAGCGCTACACCTTCCCGGCCACCGGCCAGGCCAATGTGCTCCTCAACTCCGGTCAGGCGCTGCACAGGGTGACCAGCAGCAAGGTGACCGTGCTGGACGACCACACGGTGGTCACCGCGATCACTGGCAGCGGCTTCTGCCAGGACACCCCGCCGTACACGGTGTACACGGCGACCCGGTTCGACCGGCCGTTCAAGTCGTACGGCACCTGGAGCGGGGACGCTGTGACGGCGGGCAGCCGCACCTCGACCTCCACCGGGCGGGGCGGCGCCTATGTGACGTTCGACGCGACGCAGGACCAGCAGGTCACCGCGGTCACCGCGCTGTCGTGGGTGGGCGAGGACGGCGCCGCGAAGAACCTCGCCGCAGAGGGCGGCGGCACCTTCGACGCGACGGCCGCTGCGGCGAAGCAGGCGTGGCAGGACCGGCTGGGGCAGGCCCGCGTGCAGGGCGGGAGCGACGAGCAGCAGCGCACGTTCTACTCGTCGCTGTACCGCTCGCTCCTGGCGCCGAACATCGGCAGCGACGTGGACGGCCGCTACCGGGGCTGGGACCAGAAGACGCACTCCGCGGACGGGTTCACGTACTACCAGAACTGGTCGCTGTGGGACACCTACCGCACCCAGCAGCAGCTGCTGTCGCTGTTTGCGCCGCACGAGTCGAGGGACATGGCGCTGTCCCTGCTGCGGGTCGGCGACGAGAGCGGGCACCTGCCGCGGTGGGGGTACGCCACCGTCGAGACGAACGTCATGACCGGCGACCCGGTCACCCCGTTCCTGGTCGACGCCTGGCGGCAGGGCCTGCTCAAGGGGCACGAGGAGGAGGCGTACCAGGCGCTGAAGAAGCACCTGGACACCGTGCCGCAGGCCGACTCGTATTCCTCCGTACGCGAGGCCAACAAGGAGTACCTCGCTGACGGCTACGTCCCGAACGACCTGGTTCGGCCGCAGACGAAGTGGGCCGACAACGACTTCCGGCACGGCGCCTCCGCGACGCTGGAGTACGCGCTCGCCGACGCCGCGGTCGGCGGTATGGCCAAGGACCTCGGCCATCTGTCGGACGCCCACCGGTACCTGGCCCGGGGCCAGAACTACCGCAACGTCTTCGACCGGCGTACTGGCTTCTTCCGTGCCCGCGACACCAACGGCATGTTCGCAGGCCCGACAGACCCGAAGACGAGCTTCGGCTTCCACGAGGGCTCGGCGTGGCAGTACATGTGGCTCGTCCCGCAGGACGTGCCCGGTATGGTCGATCTGATCGGCGGCAAGGACGCGGCGAATGACCGGCTGGACTCGTTCTTCGCCTACGACCAACTGCTGAAGGACCCAGCGGGCACGGCCCGCAACACATGGACAACGAGCCAGTCAGGCACGGACAAGTACAACCCGCAGAATGAGCCCAACCTGGGTGCCCCGTACACTTACCTGTCCACCGGGCAGCCGTGGAAGACCACCGACGTGGTGCACGCCGCGCTCACCCTGTTCACGAACGCGCCGAACGGCGTCACGGGCAACGACGACCTCGGCGAGATGTCGTCGTGGCACGTGCTGTCCGCGATGGGGATCTACCCGGTGACGCCGGGTACGGACTTGTGGGGTCTGTCAACGCCGATCTTCGACCGGGTCGACCTGACCCTGGACAAGCGGTACTACCCGCAGGGCTCGATGACCATCACCGCGCCCGGCAGCTCGGACACCGATCGCTACATCCAGTCCGCACAGCTCGGCGGCAAGAAACTGCGGAACACCTACATCACGACCGAGGACATCCGGCAGGGCAAGAACCTCTCCTTCACCGTCGGCGCCACCCACTCGGACTGGGGCACCAACTCCGCCGACGCACCGCCCGCCCTCGCCGACGTGCCGGACCTTCAGCGCCGTGCCGTGGTCCAGGTGTCCCCGGCCAAGCCGATCGTGCACCCTGGCGATTCCGGCACCGACCTGACGGTCACCACCCTCCTCACCGCACCCAGTGACACCGCCGCCTCGATCAAGGTCAGCGCGCCGGAGCAGCTCACCGTGGACCCGCGCGAGACGGAGTTCGACGACGTCCATTCCGGCACGATTCCTACCGCCCGCGATGTGACCATCCACCTCACCGCTCCGGCCGGTACTCCCACAGGCACCTACCCGGTCACCGTCCGGGTTGCCCAGGCAGCCGGTGACGTGGTCACGAAGACCATCCAGGTGACGGTCCGCCCGCCGAACCTGCCCGTGACGGTGGCCTACGTGGACAGCGAGGAGACCTCCGGCGAGAACGCCCCGGCCACCAACGCCGTCGACGGCAACCCGGACACCATCTGGCACACCAAGTGGTCCGGCACCGCCGCACCGATGCCGCACGAGATCCAGCTCAACCTCGGCGGCGACCACACCGTGTCCTGCCTGTCCTACCTGCCACGCCAGAACAGTGCCAACGGCCGCATCGCCAAGTACGAGGTGTACACCAGCAAGGACGGCACCAACTGGGGCAACCCGGTCGCCACCGGAACCTGGACCAACACCTCCGCGGAACAGGAGGCCTGCTTCACCCCGGTCAGCGCGCACTACGTCCGGCTGCGCGCGCTCAGCGAAGTAAACGGCAACCCGTGGACCACGGCTGCCGAGATCAACGTCGTCGGCCTGGCCGACTGACGACCCACCCCGTCCCGGCAGGGCGCAGGCATCACGCCCGCCCTGCCGGGGCTTCACCCCAACCGCCAGGCGCCTTGGCCCGTCCCACCCTCGCCATACGAGGGACAACCAGACACAGCCACCTGATCTGGGGCTGATGCGGTCCTTGAGTTGTCCGTGGATGCCGGCTGCGTGTATGAGGGGGCGTGTCCAGGTGGGGAGGGGGTGGACCTGGCATCTGCGGTGGGCTGTGCTGTCGTGGATTTTGACGCCGGTTGTCGTTTCGTTGATGTCGATGCCGCGGATGAGCGCGAGTCGGCTGATGTCTGCCCGGGTGACCGCGTGGATGGTCAGGGCTGTGGCGTGCAGGGGGTGCGCCACCGTGGTCAGCCGCGCGGCGAGGACGTCTACTGGTGTGCGGTCATGTCCTCGCGTGGGTGGTCCGTTCCTCGTGGAGGCGAGCTCGGGTGCGCCCTGGCACCGTGTGCGTGCGGGGCGGTCTACGACCGATCCCACGGGCGGCGTCTGAGGGGCGGTCCATTGCCCGGCGTCTTGGCGGTGTGACGGTTTTGGAGGTCGGTGTTGCCCCGCCCTTCTGGTACCTGTCGGCGGACACCCCGTCTGGCCCAGAGCGATACGGGCGTGGGGGAGGGTGTCGATGAGGTGGTACGGGGTTTCTTCGAGGAGTGTTCTCAGGGCCGGGCCGGCCGGTTGGTGCCAGAGGAGGGTGAGGCGGATGCCGCAGCGTTCCCGCAGGGCGAGTAGTTGTCTCTGGCGGGCGGTCGTGAGGCGGTCGGTGCGGCAGACGATGAGGTGCCCGATGCGGTGGGTGAGGATGATGATCTGCGGGTTTTTGTCGGTGGTGGTTCGGCATCGTGGACATCACCTGGTCGGCCCAGCAGAACGACCTGGACGTCCTGCACCAGGCTGCCAGGGGGGACGAGGCGGCCTACCTCGGCTCGCACATCACCGTGCTCCAGGACGGGCGCGCATGCCGGCTCGGGGCGGTGGACACTGCGCGGCTCGCGAGCAAGGGCGCCGTGATCCGCTACACCTGCCCCGAACCCGTGGACACGGTCGCCCTGACCATCACCGCGCTGATCGACGTCAACCCGGCCTATCGCACGATCTCCGTGACCAAGAAGGGTGGCGGCGGCCTGCACACGGCGAGCGAGCCCACCCTTACTCTCGCCCTCGCCGGAGCCGGCAGCTCCGCCGCCACCGCATCCACGGGGCCGACGACCGTGTGGACCACAGACCTTGCGGCACTGCTGGACCACGGTGTCGTGCTGCCCCTGGCCCTTCTCGTCTCGGCAGCGGTGGGCGCCTTCCATGCCTGCGCCCCCGGCCACGGGAAGTCGCTCGCCGCCGGGTACCTCGTGGGCGGCCAGGGCAGGGCGCGGGACGCGGTGTGGCTCGGCGCCGTCGTGGCCGTCATGCACACCGCATCGGTCGCCGTACTTGCCGTGGGCTGGTGGCTCGTCGCCCAGCACGCACCGGACGTCGCAGCGGTGACGAACTGGCTGCAGCTGATCGCAGCCCTGGTCGTCGTCGCCGTGGGCGTCGGACTGCTCCGGCGCCACCTGACCAACCGCAAGCACGGTCACAGCCATGGCCACCACCATGGCCACGATCACGGGCATGACCACGATCACCACCACGGCCACAGCCACCACGTCCCGACGTCCACGTCCCTGCTCACCTGGCGCGGCATCCTGCTGCTCGGCACGTCCGGCGGCCTGCTCCCCTCCCCGTCCGCGTTCCTCGCCCTCCTCACCGGGCTGCTGACCGGCCAGGTCGGCGCGGCGATCGCCATTGTGGCGGCGTTCGGTGCCGGCATGGCGCTGACCCTGACCGGCGTCGGCCTTGTGGTACTGCGCGGTCGCGACGCGTTCCTCGCCCGCGCTGCGCACCTGGAGCACCCGCGTCCCGGTCGTCGCGGCCTGGGCCGTCGTCACCGGCGGCACCGTGGCATCAACCGTCGCCGCCGGCCGCGTCCTGGCATCGTGATCAAGGGAGCCTGGGCTTCGTCCGGTGGCGGCGGGGCTCCCCCTTGGGTGGCTCCGCCGGTGAGGCCCTTGACGAAGTATCTCTGGAACACCAGGTAGCAGACGAGGATGGGCTGGGTGTAGTTGTCCAGCCCCACGAAGCGGGTCGGGGGATTGAAGGGGTTGCGGTTGGTGAGGCCGTAGGAGACGGTCATGGCCACGGGGGCGAGGACGAATAACGCGTACATGTCCAGGCCCGGCGCCGCGAGTACTGGTTGGATCCCTTGCTGGCGCGGACCGCCTGGTCGTCGGCGACGTCCAGGTGGGTGCCGTCGATCGCGACGACGAGCAGGCCCATCCAGCGTGCTCCGGTCGTACGGATCGCGCAGGCGGGTCCGCGCAGCAGGTCGAACAGGGCCCGCACCGGGCGGACACCGAGTCGGCAGCGGGCGTGCCACAGCGCGGTCGCGGTCACTTCAACCAGCGGCAGCCCCACCAGGGCGCCGGTGAGCTTGCGCCATACCTCGCGATATCCGCAGTCCTCGAACAGGGCCGCGGCCAGCAGCAGGTAGACCACCACCCGTGCTGGCAGTTTCCGCAGCCGCTGTTGGAGGGTTCCGCACTCGACAAGCACGGCATCGACCAGCTCGAACGGAACGATCCTGGTCAACTCGCCCAGGTGGCCCGGTGCATAGAGCCCTTCGGCCACCGTGACGACACGCGTGATGGCAGACTGTCCGGACAGCGGAGCCACCGGTGAGTGAACGGTTGTCTTGGTCGACTGCCAGTTCTACCGAGGCTCCGCTTCCTTGTACCGTTCAGAAATGCGTCGCTGCAGGTCGTAGGGGGTCTGGTGGCGCTCAGGGTCGCGTGGGACGATGCCGCGGGTGATTGTCTCGCTGGTCTATCGGGTGACGAGGAAGCTGTTGTCGGTCCCGGTGTTGCTGCTGCGTGGGCAGGTGGCCAAGGACGCCGAACTTCTTGTCCTGCGGCACGAGAACGTGGTGCTGCGCAGGCAACGTGCAGGTCCGGTGGGCTACGGGCCGGCGGACCGGCTGTGGTTCGCGGCGTTGTCCTCGTTGATACCCCGGCGTCGTTGGGCGCAGGTGTTCCCGGTGACTTTGGGCACCGTGCTGGCGTGGCATCGAAGGCTCGTGGCGCGCCGGTGGGACTACAGCAAGCGCCGGAGCAGGCCCGGCCGGCCCATCTCCACCGGCGCCGTCGAAGGCGCCTGCCGCCACCTCGTCGGCGACCGTCTCGACATCACGGGAGCCCGCTGGGGCCTCGAAGGAGCCGAAGCCGTCCTCCGTCTCCGCGCTCTCACCGCCGACAACGACCTCGACACCTACTGCGCCTACCACACCGCACGCGAGCATGAACGATTCTACACCAGCCCCGACCAGGCCGAATTCAGGCTGACCGCCTGATCCGAGATGTTCACCTCAGGAAAATCGCACCCATACTAGAAAGTATGGATATGTCGAAGGTTCGGCGATCCTCCGTACCGTCTTTCCGTCTTTTCACCAGGTGGCGTACGCGGAGTCGGCGTGAGGCCCGGCGTCCAGGAATCGGGCAGCCGGCCCGGCCCAAGGACGGCCACGAGGCCCCGCATCGGCCGCCGACACGCCTACCCTCTGTGCTGAGCGTGCACAGCGTCGCGGGCCAAGTCTTCATCCTGCAGGTAATGGTCGTCATGCTGCTCGTCGTCGCTGCTGTGGCGGCCCTCGTGCTACAGGCCCAGAGTGCGAGCCTGCAGACGGCCCGTGGACGCTCGCTCGTCGGGGCCGAAGCCTTCGCGCACGCCCCGGGGACGCTGAAAGCCATGAAATCCGCCGACCCCAGTGCACTACTGCAGCCGCGCGCCGAGGAAGTCCGGAAGCAGGCCAAACTCAACTACATCGTCGCCTTCAGTCCGGCGGGCGTCCGTTGGACCCACCCCGACCCGAACCTGATCGGCAAGCGGGTCGTCGGCTCCTACGCCGAAGCGCTCCACGGCAAGGTGCACCAGGGTACCTACAACACGCCCGGGATCGGCCGCGCGGTGTACACGATGGTCCCCGTCTTCGACACCGACGGTAAGGTCGTCGGGCTGGTGTCCGTCGGTATCGCGGTCAAGAGCGTGAACGAGCACGTGGCGGAACAGCTGCCGCTGCTGTTCGGTTCCGCCGCCGGCGGGCTGGTACTGGTCACGGGCGGGTCAGCGTTGGTGAGCCGGCGACTGCGGCGACAGACGCACGGTCTGGATCCGGCCGAGATGACGCGGATGTACGAGCACCACGACGCGGTCCTGCACTCGGTTCGGGAAGGGGTGCTCGTCATCAGTGGCGAGGGGCGGTTGCTGCTGGCCAACGACGAGGCGTGCCGACTGCTGGATCTACCCGAGGACGTGCTGGGCCGGCGGGTCACCGACCTCGGCCTGGCCCCGCGTACTGCCACACTGCTGGCTTCGGGCCGAGCGGTCACCGACGAGGTGATCCTGGTGGGTGAGAGGCTGCTGGCGGTCAACCTGCGGCCGACCGCCCCGCACGGGGGGCCGACCGGTGGCGTGGCGACACTGCGGGACACCACTGAGCTACGCGCGGTGGCGGGCCGGGCCGAGGTGGCGCGGGAACGCCTGCAACTGCTCTATGCCGCCGGGGTGCGGATCGGCACCACGCTGGATGTGGTGCGTACCGCCGAGGAGCTGGCTGAGGTCGCGGTTCCCGGGTTCGCCGACTTCGTCACCGTCGAGTTGCTGGATGCGGTTCGACGGGGTGAAGAACCGGGCGGCGCAAGCCTGACCATGCACCGTACCGCCGTGCGCGGCGTCCGGGACGACCACCCGCTGTACCCGGCGGGTGAGATGATCACGTTCCTGCCAGCGATGCCGCAGGCGCAGGGGCTGCAGCGCGGTCATGCCGTATTGGAGCCCGATCTGAGCATGGCGCCGGACTGGCAGGCGCTGGACCCCGAGCGGCAGCAGCGCGTCCTGGACTTCGGTATCCACTCGCTGATCACCGTACCGTTGCAGGCCCGCGACGTGGTGCTGGGGATGGTCGACTTCTGGCGCTCGGAGAAGGAGCCCTTCGCGGAGGAGGATCTGTCCTTCGCCGAGGAGTTGGCCGCCCGTGCGGCGGTCGCGATCGACAACGCCCGCCGCTACACCCGCGAGCACACCATGGCGGTCACCCTGCAGCGCAGCCTGCTGCCCCGCAGCCTGCCCGAGCAGTCGGCCCTGGACGTGGCCCACCGCTACCTGCCCGCTCAGGCCGGGGTGGGCGGGGACTGGTTCGACGTCATCCCGCTGCCCGGCGCCCGCGTCGGCCTGGTCGTCGGCGATGTCGTCGGGCACGGCCTGCATGCGGCTGTCACCATGGGCCGCCTGCGCACCGTCGTCCACAATTTCTGTGCCCTCGATCTGTCCCCTGACGAGCTCCTGGGCCACCTGGACGAGTTGGTCGCCCACATCGACCAGAACGAGGCCGCCGAGGGCGAGAGCGAAGGCATCACCGGTGCCACCTGCCTGTTTGCGATCTACGACCCGGTCTCCGGCCGTTGCAGCATCGCCCGGGCCGGCCATCCCGGACCCGCCCTTGTGCTCACCGACGGCACCGTCACCTTCCCCGACGTGCCCGTCTCCCCGCCCCTTGGCCTGGGCGCCGGCCTGCCGATCGAGACCGCCGAACTGAACCTGCCCGAGGGCTCCCGGCTGGCCCTGTACACCGACGGGCTCATCGGAAACCGCGACCGTGACATCGACACCGGCCTCGAACTCCTGAGACAGGCCCTGGCTCACCCCGACCAGACCCCGGAGCAGGCCTGTCAGGCGGTACTCGACGCCCTGCTGCCCGCCCGCCCCAGCGACGACATCGCCCTGCTGGTGGCCCGCACCCGGCTGCTGGACCCGGACCGGGTCGCCGACTGGGACGTGCCCTCCGAACCCACTGCCGTCGCCCCTCTCCGCGCTGCCTGCGCCCGCCAGCTGGAGTCCTGGGGGCTGGATCAGGTCGCCTTCACCGCCGAGCTCATACTCAGCGAACTGGTCACCAACGCCATCCGCTATGGCACCGAACCCATCCGGCTCCGCCTGCTGTACGACCGTGACAGCCTGATCTGCGAAGTCTCCGACGGCAGCAGCACCTCCCCGCACCTGCGCCGCGCGGCCACCACCGACGAGGGCGGCCGAGGACTGTTCCTTGTCGCCCATTTCGCACGGCGCTGGGGCACCCGGTACACCGCCCGCGGCAAGGTCATCTGGACCGAACAGTCCCTGGACGACGCCGCAGCCGGGCCCGGTGACGCCATGGGCGACATCCTGCTGGATCAGTGGGACGAGCCAACACTGTGACCGCGGGCGGTCACCTCCGTCGATCGGGGGCAGCGCCCGGGTCCAGGCCCAGCCTCGCCGTTTCGGTTGCTGTGACGCGACGCTGATCGTCGTCAACTTGTAGGGAGCCGTGACGTTTTCGTCGTGTGGGCATGCCGCGGTGCCGACGCGAGGGCCGGAGTCTCCAGGGTCCTCGGCGGCATCATCAACGAGTATCGATACGCCGTGTCACCTGCAACGACGACTTTTCGAGCCCCACAGGAGAAGGCCCGCAGGAGACCGCGGTGGTATCGGCGAGGTCGGCGCATGTTGCCACTGACGCGGCCGGAGTCGCGTGGCACCGGGGACAGTCCCGCCAAGGCGGCAAGCCGGTCGACGCTGCCGAAGGCTCCCCATGTCGCCGCCCGTGGCAGCGATGAAGGTGGCACCGGGCATGGCGCCCATGCCGGGCGGACGGCGGATCACGATCGCCTGTGGGTTTCGTGAAAACGGGGCCTCGATGAGCGCGTCGAGCTACGCGATCTCGTCTTCGAGGGGCATCATCCCTTGGCGAGGTGGGCCACCCTGCGGTGGCGTCCGGGCTCACCCGCGCCTTCGAGTTGCCATCTGGCCATCACAGCACCGCCCGGCCGCATTAACCAGGGGTTTCTTTCAAGCACGAACCATCCGGCATATGAAGGTCCCGTCTGTCGTCGCCGCAGTGCTCACCCCAGCGCTCGCATTCACCTCCCTGGCCGCCACCGCTCCCGCGGCCTCCGCGGCCTCCGCGGACTCCGCCCCCGCCTCGACATCCGCCGCGCAGCACATCCCGTTCACGGACGCCACGGTCACGGCTGACGACGACGGCTCGTACAGGATCGTCTGGAAGGCACCCAGTGCGCACGAGGTCGCCATCCACGCGAACGGCCGCGTGGTCGCCCGCGGCGGGGCAGAGGGCGAGGCCACGGTGCGCGGGCTGCCCGCGGCCGACCGGCAGTGGTTCAACCTGGTGCCGGACCGCGGTGCGCCGCTACGCCTCGCCGACCGGCTGATCAAGCTGGAGGGGACCGTCAACTTCCGGGACGTGGGCGGCTACCGCACCCGCGAGGGCCAGTGGGTCAAGATGGGCGAGATCTACCGGTCCGACGCTCTGGACAAACTCACCGACGCCGACCTCGCGAAGCTGCACCGCCTGGGCATCGGTACCGACTACGACCTCCGCATGAAGTCCGAGCGCGCCTCCGCGCCTGACCGCGTGCTCGCCGGAGCCACCTACGTCGTTGCCGATGTGCTCGCCGGCTCGGCCACCTTCACCACCATGCCGACTTCCGAGGATGCGGCGGTGCGGATGATGGTGGACAGCGAGAAGTTCATGGTGAGCGGCGACAGCGCGCGGGCTGCGTACGGCCAGGTCTTCGCCGGGATCGCGAACGACGACGCGCGCGCCGTGGTCTTTCACTGCACGGCGGGCAAGGACCGCACCGGCTGGTCGAACGCCGCCCTGCTGACGGCGCTCGGCGTGCCGCGCGGAACGGTGATGGCGGACTACCTGGCCAGCAACGACTATCGCGCCGCGGCCAATCAGGCTGCTCTCGACCACCTGACCTCGGAGCAGGCCAAGATCTACAAGCCGCTTCTCGACGTCCGCCCCGAATATCTCAACTCCGGCTTCGACGAGGTCCAGGAGAAGTACGGCTCCTTCAACTCTTACCTGAAACAGGGACTGGGTATCGACGCGGGCGACCTGCGCGAGCTGAAGCAGGACCTGCTGGTCGGCTGACGCCCGCTGTTTCAGGCTCTGACACACGCAATTTGAGAAAGGCCGAACCACCCATGCAACGACGTAACTTCGCCGCCGCTCTGACAGCCGCCATCGCCGCACCCGCGCTGGTCGGCGCCACCCCCAGCCAGGCCCAGGAGCGCACCGCCGCCTCCGGCGATGACACCGCGCTGCTGCACAGCATGCTCGCATCCCTGTCCAAGGAGCTCGACGACAAGGACACGGCCCGCGCCGTCGTCCCGCACCTCTACGACGTCGGCTTCGACTGGCACCCTGAGACGACTCCCTTGGCGGACATCGACTTCATCGTGGCGTACGGCTTCGGGAACCGGGCGCCGGCCGGGGGCGGCGACCCGACGAAGGTGCTCTACGAGCCGGGCCCGGTCAATGAGGAGCTGGCCGATACCGTGGCGAGGATCCGAGCGCTGCGCAACATCCCGGTGTACGCGCAGTGGGAGATCGCGCGGTTCCTGGAGTCCAAGTACCACATGACACATGTGACGTCGATCGAGCCGGTGATCGCGGCGGACGGCACGATCACTTATCTGAGCACCGACGGAGTCGCCGCCCAGGTCCTGGCAGCCCGCAAGCAGCTGCCCGGCGGCATCGGCACGGCAGGTGTGGTCGGCTTCCGCGATCACATCAAGCGCTGCGTACAGACCACGCGGGACCGGGGCATGAAGGCGTACGCTCCGCGCGGCTTCGACATGCCGCACACGTACGACGCCGAGTCCGGTCAGGCCTGGACGCGGCGGCGGGATCTCTACCTGGTCCACGACATGTTCGCCCAGTGGGGGGTGCTGCGGCAGAAGCTGATCGCTCAGGCCTACCCCAACGGCTGACGCCGAGGTCGCCCCTGGCCGCATCCGGGACGATCAGGGGCGGACGTCTTCCCGCTCGGGATCGTTTTCGGCGTCCTGCCCGGTTTGTTCTTCGAGGCCGCCCCCTTTGACCTGGTCTTCTCCCCCTCGGCGGCGGCCTTCTCCAGCGCGGCGACGACGTCCCGGTCCAGATGCATCCCGGCGGCGTCGTGGTGAGCCCGCGCGGTGGTGGAGTCGACGCTGACCAGGGACAGGTCCACCTCGCCCCGCTTCGCGGCTTCCGCGATCAGCCCCTCCAGCAGGGCCTCGAAGACGCCGGCGTCACGCCACTGCCGGAAGCGGTTGTGGACGGTCGACCAGGCACCGGCTCCTGGACTGGTCGCGGTTGATCCGACCGCCGCGCATTGCGAGTATCCATCGCTCCTCATGACACATCTGGCGGGCCAGACGGTTCCCGACGATGAGGGATTGGAGACGCGCGTCCCTCTGTTGGCCCGTCAACTCGCGGCGATGCACGCGTTGCGACCCGCCGAGCGGCCCCGGGAGTATGTGGCGTTGACGACCGCCGACACTGTCGTGACTTCGAAGGGCGCCGACGCGGCGGCATGGGCCGTGTCGACGGTCACGGAATTCCCCACTTGGAGTGGGTTGAGCGTCACGTAATTTCCCACCCCTGCGGTCGCGATTCCCCATGGGGACGGCGATCGAGGGTAGTGCTGCTGACGAGTGTGGGCTCGGGGGGAGGGTTCCTAGCGCCCAGGTCCGTCCACGTTCCACTCCTGCGGCAGGATCCCGTTGCAGAAGACACAGACGAAGTCGGCCTCACGCACGATGTTGATCTGTTGGCAGGATGGGCACCGCCGGAAGATCACCTCGTGCGTGAAGCCGGACGGCCGGGCGACGCCGGCGCGATCCAGCGCCTCAGCAACGGCCGGCCACGAGCTGATGTCCGGGCAGTAGCCGGTCGACTGGTTGCTGATCTCATCGACAGCCCACTGACCGGGCTCTGCGCGGAAGCTGATCTCGCCAGCGCTCAGGACTGCGTCTCCGCCGGCACACACCACGTGCTCACTACGGCGGGAGGCGAGCCGCAGGACCCCGGCGGCATCGACAACGAAGGTGAAGGGCTCTGCGAACTCCTCCGCGGGCCGGCTCGATGCCCACTCGTCGAAGTCCGCCGGCGAGCGCATGCTCTGGCCCTCGCCGCCCGTTCGGATGAGGGTCCTCAGGTCGTCAGGCCCCATGTAGCGATAGCTCCACCCCCGCACACCCATAAGGGCAAACCTAGCCCCATCCGCCTCGAGGACCTGGGGAATTACGGGCTCTGTCGCTGATCTTGTGATCGGGGTCAGGTAAGACCAGGGACTACGCTCGTGCGCGTGATCCATGACCCCGACGACAACTGGTCCTTCGCAACTGCGCGGGAGCCCGCCCGATTCGGCGCAGGCAAGGGCAACGGGGTTCCCGGGGTCGAGCACGCGATGGCCGGCAATGGCACGTTGTGCGGTATTCCAGAGGACCAGGTCACCCGCTATCTGCACCTGTTCGAACCTCGGCGCCGCCGGGCGTGTCCGCCGTGCCGCCAGCAAGCCGATGCTGCACCGACGCAACCAAGCACCCAGGAACGACTCCACTGCTTGGTCAAGGACGCCGCCCTCAGCGAAGCTCGCGACGACCTCCTGGCCGCGCTCGTGAAGGGCGCGCGGGTAGCCCTGTGGCTCCGTGGTCCGGCTGCGGACCTGGCCCGGCACTACGCAAGGCCCGAGGCGTTGACCGAGGGAGTAGGGCCCGCAACCGAGGCGTTCGGCACCGCCACGACGATCGGCCTGGCCCGTGTCGAAAGCCGCTCTTGGAGCTTCCTTGTCGTCCTGCCGCAAGACGGCAGCCGCCCGTTGATCGCACGCGGACCGCGAGAGCCTGGCTGACGACGTTCAAGGCACCACGAGACCGCCTTCCCCAGGGGGACATGTGACTGTGCTGGTGGGAATTTCGGGCTCTGCCGCTGATCTTGTGAGCGGGGGTCAGGTCCGGTGCAGGATTCGTTTGCGTAGGAGGTCGAAGTTGGCGCGGCCGTATCCGGCGCGCTTGAGGAGCTTCACTCTCGTGTTCTGTCCCTCGACCTGGCCGGAGCTCCAGGGACTGGAAAGTCCGGCAATGACGGCGTCCTGGTCCCGGCGTAGGCCGTTGACCAGGGAGTGAAGTGCGGGCAGGGGATCGTGTTCGACTCGCTCCATCCACTGGAGCAGTTGGTCGCCGCGCAGGTCGCGCATCATCTCAGCGAAGTCGCGGACGTGGTCGGTGACCGCGTCGAGCTCGGGACAACCAGCGCGGATCTCCTTGAGCGAGAGGGTGTCCTCGTCGGGGAGGCTGCCCGGATTGGTCATGATCCATCGGACGACGCGACGGGGCCGCGGCGCGGGCCTAGGCGCCGGCGTGGGGGCGGACGGCGTGAAGTTCCGCAGGTAGCGGCGGACGGTCTGGATGCCCCCGGGGAAGCCGAGGGCGGTGATCTCACGGTGCAGTTCGGCGGTGTCGTGGCAGCCCTCGTTCCACCGCTGGTGGAGATGGGGCCGGTAGGCGTCCAGGATCGTGGACCGGTTGACCGCTTTGACCAGGAGTTCGTCGATGCAGGTAGCGCGGGCGAAGCGGCGCACGGTCGAGCGGTCCAGCTGCAGCTGGTGGCAGATCGACTCCAGCGAGGCTCCCTCGTGCAGCAGGTCCTGGACCAGGGCGAACCGTTCCCGGGTGCGGACCACCAGGCGGCGCTCGCGCCCGCAGACGTCCAGTGTCCCGATCGATGCGGCAAGGGGGCCGTCGTCGCCCGTGGGCGCGGTGGTGGGTTCGGGGGCCGGTGGCTTTTTGAACACGGCCCGCACGCAGGTGTAGTGGGCGGCGACGGTCTTCTCGACCGCCTCGCCGACGTTTTTCCATAGGTGCCAGGCGTCGGCGACCTGCACCGCTTGTGGGGCGCCGGTGCGGGCGCCCTCCGCGTAAGCTCCGGCCCGGTCGCGGCAGATGATCTCCACCTCGGGGTGTTCCAGGAGCCAGGTGGCCAGTGGGTCGGCGTCGCGTCCCGGCAGGACGTCCACGGGGCGGCGTCGCTCCAGGTCGACCAGGACGGTGGCGTACGAGTCACCCTTCCGCAGTGCGAAATCGTCGACGCCGAGCACCCTGACCTGCCCGACGGGCTCCTCCGGGAAGGCTCTGAGCAGGCGTAACAGGGTGTCCTTCGCCGCCGGTGTCCCCAGCGCGTGGGCTAGTCGGCTGCCCGCTCGCCTGGCCAGCGCGAGGGCGATCGAGGTCAGTGTCCCGCGCATCAGCGGGGTGTAGCGGGCATGTGGGCTGGTTAACCCGGTGACCTGTTCGGCGAACGTCACCGTCGGGCAGACGATGTTGAGGCAGCGGAACCGGCGTACCAGCAGCTCGATGACCACCCGGGTGCCGCTGACCGCCGCGTCGGACAGGCGTCGCAGGTACCGGCCGTGCACCCGCGCCGAGGTGCTCTGACAGCGTGAGCACGGCGCATCGGCGCTACGGACACGGGCATGCATCGTGATCCCGTTCGCCGTTCGCTCGACCAACTCCACCACGACACCAGATAGATGAGGAACAAGCGCCTCGAAACTCTGCGAAGTACACCAGGGACACGATGGCAGGCACCACCGACACCAGCCCCGATCACAAGATCAGCGACAGAGCCCGTAATTCCCCACCTCCGCAGTCACGATTCCCCATGGGCATGGTGACCGCGGGCGTGGACCTGGAGGCACCGGACCGGGGAGTAGTTGTCCCTGTTCGTGTGGGACGACTCGAAGCGGAACTCCCGCTCGACCGCGAACCGTACGAGTGCCTCGTCAAGGCCGTCCTGGCGTGGACCGGCCCGGACGCGCTGGCCGAACGCGACTACGAGCAGATCGCCCTCCAGCTGACCGGCCACGCCCGCGCAGTCGCCACCGACGTACGGCGCCGCGCCGACCAGCTGCCGAAGGACAGCGGCCCCAAAGCGCTCGCCGACCTTGTTCTCCGTGAGGCGGAAGGGCGGCTGTCCACCACGCTGGAGGGCACCGTGTGCTGCGTCCAGAACCGCGCCCGCCTCGTCCGAGCCCTCTACGAACGACTGGATCGCCTGGAGGCCGCGCCCGCGATCCTGGCTGTCTGAACTGCCAGGGGCTTGCCCGGCCCTGACGGATTGGTGCCGTGCGGCCGGGAGGGGGTTGCACCCAAGGGCGGTTGGACAGTGGGCTGGACGGTTGCTTTCAGCGGGGGACCGGAGGTACTGCCGCAGGTGTGGACCCCTCAAATCGGACAACGCCCATTTCTGCAGGTCACCCCTTGTGGGCAAGCCGGTCCCGTGCGCGGACACCTCTTTCCCACGCGATAGCCGAGGGGAAGAGGTCTGCTTCGAGCCCGGGGCCGGCGGGTTGCGGCGGAGGAAATCCCTGGTCGCCGGTTGATCGGGATGGCAGGCTCTGCCTCCACTCGAAGGGAGCTCCGCGATGACCGAGACGGAACGCGTCGACTGCACCGGCTGCTTCGCCCTGCCGGGCCCCGACAACACCCGCATCGCGTATGTGAAGACCGGCGGCGGGATCAGCGAGACCTGGCACGCCTCGGACTGCCCGGCGCTCGCGATCAGGCAGATCAACATGGAGGAGGGAAGCAAGCGGGTCCGAGAGCAGGACGCGTGGGCTCGGGGCGTCTTCCCTGCCGCGCACGAGCGGCTCAGGAAGGCTGCTGCCGCGATGCCTGCCGGCACCGTTGCGCAGCCCTTCGTCGATGCCCTGAGCGAGCTGGTCCAGGCGCAGGCCGACACCACCGGCTTCGTCGTCCTGCACCGCTGGGCGGAGATCCTGGACCGGCACTTCCCGCCGGAGCTCCCCGACCCCGACCGCACCGACGAGTAGTCACACCCGGGCACTGCACCGCTGGGGCGCTGGAGTTCCGTTGGGCCGGGGGATCTGGCTGCCGACCGGCAGGCCGATCCGGGCACCCGGGTTGCATGGATCGGTCACGCCGCTGACGTGCGGTTTGGCCGATGGGCGCGATCGGATCGGTCACACGGCCGGTCACCGGTCACGGCCGCGGACATGTGACCGGTCACGAGTGCTGGGCAAGCCCAAGAGGACCCTGGGCAAGCTCACCCTGCGGCAGGCTTGCCCAGCCCCGGAGGCCGGCGGCCAGGACGCGACGTTAGTACTGGACTGTCGGAGCTGGGCGAAGTAGGGGAGCGAAACGTGCACCGTCGGGCCGAGGGGCGCGCACCACGGGGGAGGGGCCGCTGTGTCCTGTGCCATCCAACGTTGAGCTTCGTGCCAACGAATCTTGATCGACCGCGCGTAGGGTGCGCGCACAAGGCGTACGTCGACTACGAGAGGTCACGCACGGGGATCTCGGGCGCAAAGTGGGCGACGGTAGTGACTAGTCGGTCCTTGTCCAAGCGCCACCCGGTCACCGCCCGTGAGGCCAGCGCGACGTCCGCCGGCACCGGAACGAGGTACTTGAGGGCAGCACGGGCCTTTGGGCCATCTCCCGGGAGGGCCGGAGCGCCTTCCCGCCGGGTGACCCCGACATAGGGCAGGGAAGCGCCGCCCGCGGCCTGGCGCCAGAGCACGAAACCTGTGATGTCATCCCAGGGCACATGGCTGGTGGTGGCTCTGTACCGGGCGGGGCTCCCTCCAAGAAGCACCCCTGTCTCGTCCACCCGGAACGCGACCTTGCGGCTCAGTGCCACGTACGACATGAACAGCCCGCCCCCGCCGAAGAGCGGCAGGCCCAGTATCTGCGCGAACAGCGGCACGCCCGGGAGCAGCAGGACTGCTGTGAAGACGGCGGAAAGCGCTACGACTCCAGCGGTCCTGAGGTCCCAGCCGTAGCGCGCCTGGTAGACGGGTGAGCTGTTGTGAGCCATGGCTGGATCATGACAACGGCCAGCCCTTAAGGAAAGCCCTGGGGGCAATGCTGCTCAAGGTTCGATGACACACGCTCAAGGTTCGCTGTCACGGGACAGTTTGCCCACCCCGGAGGCTGGCGGCGTGTCTCGACATGACAAGAAAATCGAACACACGGTGCGCCACGAACGTTGAAAGGGGCTTTATGTAGGTAGCTCTGGAAAACGATGCTGTGCGAGAGATGCCCGCCGGAACGAAGGAGAACACGATGGACGCGCACGCGGACCCTTCACACCACGTCGTGCAGCGGTACTTCCAGATGTGGAACACGGGCGACACCTCGATCGCTCCGGAGGTGCTGAGTCCCCACTGGGCCGATCATGCACACCCGGAGGTATCCGGGCCCGCCGATGTTCAACGCGCTGTCACGCATATCCATGCCAGTCGACCAGGACTCCGCTTCCACATCGACACGATCCTCGGCACCGACGATTTGCTGTCAGTGATCGGCAGCGTCGGCCACGAAAGCCGCCCCGGCACCATCGACAGTCATCTGATCTGGCTGATCCGACTCCTCGACGGCCGGATGGCCGAGATGTGGACCTACCGCCGGAGCACTCCCTGACACTCCCGATCCATGCATCTTGGCGATTGCCCGCGGGGTCAGCGGCGGGCTTGCCATGATGTGAACCATGCCTTCCCTGGTTACTCCTGTCATGTCGCCTGGCAGCATCAACTCCTCTTCCCAGCCGTCGCTGCCGATCGACGACGACTTGCTGCTGCGGCCGTGGCTGTCTTCCGACGCAGGCGCCGTCGCGCGAGTGTTCCAGGACCGGGCGATCCAGTTCTGGCACCTGCGCAAGGCGGATTCCGAAGACGAAGCCCAGGAGTGGATCGAACAGTGGCGAAGTGGCTGGGAGAGCGAATCCGCCTGCCATTGGGCCGTGGTCGATATCGACGGCGACAGGGTTCTCGGACGGGTCTCCCTCCAGTCCATCATCTTGGTCGGAGGCCAAGCAGAGATCTCCTACTGGACGACCCCGGAGTCCCGTGGCAAGGGCGTCTGCTCCCGCGCTGTGGCCCGAGTGGCGAGCTGGGCACTGGAAGAGGCCGGCTTCAACCGACTCGAACTAGGCCACTCAACGGCCAATGTTGCATCCTGCCGCATCGCCGAAAAGACAGGCTTCGCTCTGGAAGGCGTACGGCGTCAGGCGTTGCTCCATGCCGACGGTTGGCACGACATGCATCTGCACGCACGAGTCCACGAAGCCTGACCAGGCGTCCGGTCTCGCCAGCAGCCGACCACGCTCCGGACCCTGTGGGTGCCGATTATTACGTCCGTGCAGGTCAGACGGCATGTCGGTATTCGTGGAGGGTGCCGCCGAGTCGGTCGTGTCGGCGTATGCGCAGCCGTTGGAGTCCGTCGGGGTCGGTGATCGGCTCGGGTGCCGGCCGCAGCGGGGCGGCTTGGTGGAGCATCCGGTGCGGCCGGTGCTCGTTGTAGTGCTGTTCGAACTCGTGTAGCGCATGGAGCAGATGCCGTTGGTTCCAGACGAGGGTGCGGTCGAGGAGTTCGTGGCGGCAGGTGCGGACCCAGCGTTCCATGACCGCGTTCATCCGGGGTGTGCGAACGGCCGTGAGGACGGTGCGGATGCCGGCGTCGGTGAGGATCTCGTCGAACAGCCTGGGAAATTTGCCGTCCCGGTCGCGGATGAGGAACGTGGCTTTGATGCCTGCGTCTTCGAGGTCCATGACCAGGTTCCGGGCCATTTGGGCCGTCCACGCGGCGGTGGGGTGCGCGGTGGCGCCGAGGACGCGCACGCGCCGGGAGGCGTGCTCGATGACCGCGAGCACGTACTGCCGCTGCCCGGTCAAGGTGACGGTTTCCATGAAGTCGCAGGAGAGGATGGCCTCGGCCTGGGCGCGCAGGAAGTCGGCCCAGGTCGTCGTTCCGCGCTCGGGCGCGGGGTCGATGCCCGCGTCCTTGAGGATCTCCCAGACCGTGGACGCGGCGATGCGGATCCCGAGCACGGCGAGTTCGCCGTGGATGCGGCGGTATCCCCAGGTCGGATTCTCACGGGCGAAGCGCAGCACGAGGATGCGGATGGAGCGGACGGTGCGCGGCCGTCCGGGGCTTTTCGGGCGGGACGCCGCTGCGTGGCGGCGCCGGACCAGGTCGCGGTGCCAGCGCAGCACGGTGTCCGGGCGCACGGTCAGCCGCATGCGGCGCAGCACGTCGCGCGGCAACGGGTGGAGCAGCGCAGCGAGCAGGGCCCGGTCGGACGGCGTGAACCGCATGCGGCGGTCCCCGAGCTGCCGTTCGAGAACGGTGACCTGATGGCGCAGGGCCAGGATTTCCGCGTCCTTGTCGCGGTCGCTCATCGGCAGCAGCCGCAGCGCGGCGAACGTGTTCGTGACGGTGAGGTAGGCGAGTCGAAGCAGCACAGATGATCATGCTGCCGCAGCCCTCACCACGGTCACCGGCCGGGGGGCGGCCCACGGGTACACAGCCGCCGCAGGGCCTCCCACCTGCCCGGATGGAATAATCGGCACCCACAGCGGCGAGTTCACCCTTCTCCGCGGCAGAGCGGAAGCGTTCAGCAGTCTCCATGACCTCTCCCGATACTCAAGGATATGACTAGTCATTTTCTTGAGTATGATGCAGCGGCGGACAAGGAAAGGGAAGGGGCTGCTTCGATGGCCTTGCGGCATGCGGTGCTGGCGGCGCTGCTGGACGGCGAGTACAGCGGATACCAGCTGGCGAAGGCGTTCGACGTCGGCGTCGCGAACTTCTGGCACGCCCTGCCGCAGCAGCTGTACGCCGAGCTGACCAAGCTGGAGAAGGAAGGGCTGGTCGCGGGTCGGCAGGTGGTCCAGGAGACCCGGCCCAACAAACGTCTGTTCCGGGTCACCGACGCCGGTCGCGCCGAGCTGGAGAGGTTCGCCGCAGCCGTATCGAAGCCCTCGTTCATCCGCGACGATCTGCTCGTCAAAGTCCACACCGCCGACCGCATCGGCACGGCGCCGGTGATCGAACAGCTCGAAGAGCGAGCGTCCGCGGCCGAGGCCAAGATCGAACTTCTCGGCAAGCTGCTGCGGCAACTGCGCGGCGATGCGGATGAGGAGGAGTTCCTCCGCCGGGGCGAGCGGATCGGGCCGTACCTGACCTGCCTGCGCGGCCTGGCCTTTGAGCAGGAGCACCGGGACTGGTGCCTGCGGATCGCAGTCGTCCTCAAGGAAAGGCAGTCGACTCATGCCGAACGGTGAATACCTGCGCTACGTCGCCTTGGGCGACAGCCAGACCGAAGGGCTCGGCGACGGGGACGACGCCGTCGGCCTACGGGGCTTTGCCGACCGGCTCGCCGAGCACCTCGCGGCCGTTAACTCGGGGCTTCGGTACGCCAACCTTGCCGTACGAGGCCGTGTCGCCGGCCAGGTCCGCGCTGAACAGCTGGGGCCCGCCCTGGCCCTGGGGCCCGACCTGGCCACCGTTGTCACCGGGGTCAACGACCTGCTTCGGCCCCGGTTCGACGCCGCAGAGGTGGCCGGGCACCTGGAAGAGATGTTCGCCGCGCTCACGGCAGCCGGGGCCCACGTGGTGACGCTGACCTTCCCCGACGTAGGGAAGATCGTGCCCCTTGCCCGGCCGATCAGGTCCCGCGTGTTCGACCTCAATACCCGCATCCGCGCTGCGGCCGCCCGTCACGGGGTCGCGGTCGCCGAGACCGGCCGACAGGCCGTCGCCACCGATCCACGGCTGTGGAGTGCGGACCGACTCCACGCCAGCCCCCTCGGCCACGAGCGGATCGCCGCAGCCGTCGCCCACGCCATCCACCTGCCCGGAAGCGACGACGCCTGGACGCTCCCCCTGCCGCCACAGAGGGTCCCCACGGGCTGGCAAGCCGCAGGAGCCGAACTGCGCTGGGCGGCCGCATTCCTCGGCCCCTGGCTCGGACGCCGTTTGCGTGGTCAGTCCTCCGGCGACGGCCGCGCCGCGAAACGCCCCCAGCTCCTGCCCCTGAGTGCCACGCCCGACTCCGCGGCGGACACCGGTCAACGGGAATCTTCGTAGGGACAGCATCGGCCCCGGGCGGTCTCCTCTCGAACGGCCCGGCGCTGTGCAGTACGCCGGAGTGGGCACATTCACGCGTACGCGGCTGGGCATTTCCGCCCGCGGCGCTGTCACGTTGGCTGGCTGAGTGGGATGATCTTCGGGTTGATCATGCTGGAGAGGGTTGTCCGTGGGGGACGTGTCGCCGTCGTACAAGGGCCATCGGTACCCGGTCGAGGTGATCTCCCACTGTGTGTGGCTGTACTTCCGGTTTCCGCTGTCCTTCCGTGAGGTGGAGGAGCTGATGCTCGAGCGCGGTGTCGTCGTCTCGCATGAGAAGCTGTTGTCTTTCCGTACTTGATCGCTGACTTTCCGCTGGTCAGGCATGGTGTGGTGGGTTCTGTGGCAGACAGGACGCATCGTGTCGTCCTGGTTGTGGAGGTGCTCGATGGCGTCGGTCGTCGGTTTGCTGGAGGAACGGGAGCGCGGGGCTCGGCAGCGGGTGGAGGTGCTGCGCGAGGAAGCCGACCGGGTTCTGGCCGAGTTGCGGGATGCGGAGCGTTTCTGGGAGCGGTTCGTGATCGCGCGGGAGGCAGTGGTGGAGGTTCTCGCTGATCCGGACGCAGGCGCCCGGGCGGAAGAAGCCGCGGTGCCGGTCGCGGAGAACGCTGCCCCGTCGCCGTCGCCGTCGAAGGGCGCGGTGGTTCCGGCGTTCAGTGAGGGGCGTCAGGTGACGGTGCTGTCCGCGGAGTATCAGCGGATCGTGGAGGTCTTGGCGTCTTCGTCAACGCCGCTGGCTTGTAAGGAGGTTGCCGAGAGGCTGGGGGTGGAGCCGGTGGCGGCGAAGCTGGAGGGGGTGCGGTCGAAGGCGAACCGGCTGGTGCGGCGGGGCTGGCTGGTCAAGGAGCCGACGGGGCGCTTCGCGCTGGCCGCCGCGGTGCCAGGCGGCGGGTCATGAGCATCGTCATCGACCACATGATCATCGCCTCGCTGGAGTCGCACCGGCGCTCGTAGTCACGGGCCAGGCGCCTCGACCGCATCAGCCACCCGAATGTTCTCTCCACCACCCACCGCCTCGGCAGCACCACGAACCCCTTCACGTCGTCACTGCGCTTGACCACGGTGACGACCAGGTGCAGCACGGCCAGGGCCCAGGTGATCAGCACTCCGGTGTAGCCGCCGTCAGCCCACAGCTTGGTGATGGTGGGGAACCGTGTCCGTAGTGCGGGCAGCATCTCCACCGCGGCCTCGCGGTCGGTGATGTCGGCGGACAGCACCCTGATCTGCAACAGCAGGCCGATCGTGTCGCAGATCAGGTGTCGGCGCCTGCCGTTGATCTTCTTGCCGCCGTCCCAGCCGCGGCTGCCGGCGCCCACCACCGAGTCCGCCTTCACCGACTGCGAGTCGATGGCCCCGGCTGTCGGCTCCGGATCACGTCCCGCCGCCTCGCGGACCTTCCCGCGCAGCCGGTCGTGGAGCTCGGCGATCAGCCCGTTCTGGCGCCAGCGGCGCCAGAAGGCGTAGACCCGGTCCCACACGGGGAAATCTGCGGGCATCGCCCGCCACTTGATGCCGTTGTCGACGACGTAGAAGACCGCGTCCAGCATCTGCCGGTGGCAGTAGCCCTCCGGTTGGCCGCCCCTGCCCTCCAGCCAGGCAGGTACCGGCAGCAGCGGCCTGAGTGCCGCCCACTGCTCTTCCGTCATGTCGGTGTCGTAGGCGCGGGCGCGGTCGGGCTGGTCGGCGGCGTTCCCGAACCGGTGCGCGAGGCAATCGCACGCACCGCCGGATGAGTTGAACTCGTCGTTGTCGACCGCGTACAACAAGGACAACAGGGCCTCCGGGCGCGTTCGTGGTCTCAGCAACTCCGAACTGCACCAGGGGCCCTGTCTTCATGCACGGCCACGACGAAATCACCCGACCCACCGGCCACTTTCGATCACACCGCACTCAAGATCGATAGGACAACGGCTTCTCACGCGGACCGAGGTGCGCGTGGGCCTCACGGGAGGCGTAGGCGTGGAACCAACACTGGCGGCACTCGCCTCGCGGCGGGTTCGTGGCGGTGGTCATCAGCGGGTCTCCTCGTCCTCCGCGTCGGAGAGCCGCTGGAGCACCACCCGGACCGTGACGTCCTTGTCGAGCTTGACCGCGTCGAGCAGCGACTGGCCCAGCATCTGGTACCCGACCGAGACGCCCGCGTGGTAGCGGCAGGGGTCGTCTTCGGCCTCCAGGCAGGCGGAGCAGTCCTCCATGTCTGCGTCGTACGGCTCCACCTCCACCCGCTGCTCGGAGCTGGAGGAGGGCAGCGCGAGCGCGGCCTCGGGGCGGCCGACGCCGAGCACGCGCAGCGGCCAGTCCGAGGGCAGCTCCCGCACCTGCATGGCGAGCGCGGCCGCCATCCCGGGCTGGTGCTCGATGAGCCGCTTCCACAGGTCGTCCGCGGCCCGGACGGGATCGTGCAGCGTCACAGCGCCAACTCCTTCTGCGGGGTGATGAACAGGCCGTTCGTGCGCGTCTCCATGCGGTCGACGTACTCCTCCAGGTCGAGGTCCGCGTCCGTGCGGAGATCCTCGGCCGGGCGGGTCCAGTCGGTCAGGTCGGCCACCTCGCGGGCGGCGCGGAGCGCGTCGTCCTGGGAGGGGAACGCGGCCAGCGCCTTGCCGGAGTGGTGGCCGAGCCGCCACGGGTTGGCGACGCCGTCGCCCTCCTCGCAGTGCTCCACCGGCAGTTCGTAGACATGCAGGCCGGGCACCGGCTCCACGGCCGGCAGCGCGACCGTCCCGCCGGACCCGGTGAGCGACATCGCGTACGAGGCGACCGGCAGCGGGGCGGGGTCCGGGTCCACCTCGGGGTGCGTGAAGCGAACCGGCTTGCCCAGGGTGCGGGCGTAGCGGATCTCGGAGCGGGTGGAGTCCCCGATGTAGTCGCCGACGACCAGGACCTCGTCAGCGAGGCGGAGCTTCGCGCGGTGCAGCTCGTCCAGCTCGTCCTTGAGACGTTCGGCCCGGGCGGGGTCCGCCCACAGCGGGTGGGGTTCCTTGAGGTTGCAGCCGGGCTTGACGACGATCCGCCCGGCGGCGGTCTCGTGCCGGTCCGCCTCGGCCATCTGCGCCATGAAGCGGGTGGACCCGCAGATGGCGACGACGACCGGGAGTCCGAGGTCCCGCTTCGCGGTGACGAGACGTTGCTCAGGGGTGCGTAACTGCTGGTTGGACATGGAGAGTTCTCCCTACTGGTTTGTGGTGTCAGGGGTCGGTCAGAACCGGCTGTGCATCCAGGCCGGGAAGCGGCCCGCGCAGTGGGAGCAGGCGAGGCGCCCCAGCACGCGGCGCCACCCGGCGGCGGCCGCGCGGACGAAGTTGATGTCCGTCATCCCGCAGAGGGTGCACGCGGGCTCCGAGACGGTCTCGCTGACGGTGCCGCTCTCCGTGATGGCGGGCGACGTCATGACGTTCCCTCTCCCTCGGTAACGGCGGCGGTGTCGGCGGTGCGCAGCTTCAACGGCGGGGTGGTGGGCTTCTTGTTCGCGCCGTCGCAGGCCCGCCCGAGGGAATCCCGGTGCATGGGCAGACGCCCGTTCTTCAGCGGCTGGAAGACGGAGTTCAGACGTCCGCTGGTGCACTTCTCGCGGGCCGGGCAGATCACCCAACCGACAGCCCATTCCTGGTCGATGAACCCGGTCTCCATCTCGGCACGCTGCCGTGCGATCTTGGCGTAGCCGGGGTCCGGCGGCGGCAGCGGCGGGTAGCTCGTCACGGGGGTGCCGAAGCGGGCGAGGCGCTCGGTCAGCCGGTCGACCTCGGAGAGCGCGGTGTGCAGGTGAGCCGCCCAGCTTCCCGGGGCCGGGTCGGGGTCCGTCGCGGCCGCCGACCGGGCGGCCTCTAACGGGGGGAGAGGAGTGGTCACGTCGCTTCCTCCTCGAACAGGTCGAGGTGCGAGGTGGCGGCGGTCTTACCTGGGCCGCCGGGGGCCAACCCTGCGGCTTCGGCCGCCTGCTTGGCGGTCGTGATCCGGACGAGGGCCTGCCGAAAGATGGGGACGTTGTCGCTGGTCATCACGTAGGCCTCGACCTTCTGCCAGGACGGGTGGTCGGGGTCGTCCACTTTCTCGATGGGCGCCGGGGTGCCCTCGGGCCACCAGCCCTCGCGCACCCCGCGCGGCACCGCGCGGGACAGGGCGACGGTGGGGCCGTTGAGCTTGCCGACCTGTGCACGCAGCGTCTCCGCCTCGGCGCGGCCGTCACCGTCGACCACGAGCTGAGCGAACGTGCGGGCGCCGGCGGGGAGCGAGCGGAGATAGCGTTCGGCGCGCTCGACCGTCCACCCGGTTTCGACGGTGTTGATGGTGAGGTTCGCGCCTTGCTGCGCGGCGAGGGTGAGCACCTTCTCGGCGAAATCCTCGCTCGCGCCTTCGATCGTGATCTTCATGAGGGGGCCTTACCTCGGCTCAGGTGTGGCGGATGGTCTGCTCGGAGGCGATCTGCATGTTCTCGGAGACGAACCGCTGGTGGTCTTCGGGCGTGCATTCCGTGCGCTCGCAGGTGATCGCCTCGCGGATCACTGCCGCCGCAAGCTCTACCGCTTCTCGTGCATCGGCCATGTCGATCCTTCCGTCGGATACTTGCCCGGTTCTCCGGGTTCTACATGGCGAGTGTGGCCCGTCGGCCCCCTCTCCGTCTAGGCCCCGGAGATTCTTGGCGGATTTCTGCACTCACATCAGCGCCGCCACGATCCGCGCCGACGTCTCCAAGGGCCGCTGGCCTGCCCCCGACGACACCAACGGCCCCGCGAACCGCTGGTACGGCAGCAACACCATCACCGCCGCCCTGACAGGACGCTGCGGCTACCGACGCGCCACGCCGTAACCACGTTTGGTTCTGTAGGCGAGAGTGGGCAACGTTTATCGACGGTTTCGGGCAGCACTTAGCGATCACAGGGCTCCCAAATGTCGATGAGAACTGGCAACGCCCTGCGTCGCCCTGTGATTGCCCGTCGGGCCAGTGGCAGTTGAGCGCCGCGGCTCGAAGTCGTGCACTTGATCGTTTTTTGAGCGGCGCCTAGGCTCCCATGCTCATGGAGATGGGGGAGCCGGGCCGCGGTCGCAGGCCGTGGCGTGACCGGCTGGTCAGGCATCGTGCGATCGCGGCCCTGCTGGCCGGGACAGCGGGGCTGGCCCTTCTCGGCACGGTGCTTGTCGTCCTGCCGGGTGTGGTGGTCGACCACGATCTCGCCGGGGCGAGCGTCGCTGCGCAGGACCGGCTCAAAGCGGTGAACGACGTCCGTACGACACTTCTGCAGGCCGTGGGCGGCATGGTCGTGCTGTTCGGCGCGTACGCCACATGGCGGCAACTGCGCGTCAGCCAGGACGGCTTGCGCGCCACCCAGGAAGGCTATGTCACCGACCGGTTCAGCACGGCCGTCGATCAGCTCGGCAGTGACAAGCTGGAAACGCGCATCGGCGGGCTCCACGCGCTGTGGCGGATCGCGGAGCACTCCGCCCGCGACCGTGAGGCCGTCATCTCCATTCAGGCCGCTTACCTGCGGACACACCTGCCGTGGCCGCCCGCCGGACCGTCAGCTCCAGCGGCGGACGTGCCTATCAACGACGTTGTGCCGCTGGAGGTCCGTGCCGCCGACGCCCAGGTGGCGCTGACTGGGCTCGGCGTGTTGTTGCTGCAACCCCGGGAGCAATCCTGGGTCAACCTCAGCGTCACGGACCTGCGCCGGGCCGACTGCGACGGGCTGTGGCTGCATGAGGTCAACCTCGACCGGTCCTGTATGGAGGCGGCGGGCCTGTACCACGCCAACCTGACGCAGGCGTCTCTCGTCTCGGTCAACCTGCGTCACGCCGACCTCAAGACCGCGATCCTGCGCCGGGCCCGCTGCGTTCTGGCTGACCTGCGGGGCGCCCGGCTGGTCGAAACCGACTTGCGTGACGCGGACTTCACCGAGGCCGACCTGCGCGAGGCGAACCTGCGCAAGGCCGACGCAGGCGGCACTGTCTTCCGCAGCGCTGACCTGCGCCTGGCCGACTTGCGTGGCTCCGACCTGAGCACGGCCGACCTTCTCCAGGCACGTCTGACCGGCGCGCTGGCCAGCGAGCACACTCGCTGGCCAGCCGGTTTCGACCACGCGGCCGCCGGCGTCGTTGTTACCGAGGATCCCGGCCCCGAACCTCCGCCACTGCTCCAGCCCTCAGGGATAACGACGCAGCACCCGCCCCTGCGGTCCATGCCGTGACCGAGGGGCCCGCTGCACGGGGGAAGACCTGGCCGACTAACTCCTCCTCTGTAGGGTCCGTGGTCAGCTCGTGGCACCCTCATCCCGCAGAGCACCCCCAGGCTCCCACCGCAAGGCCCCGGGTGTTGCCAGAACTCAGCAACATTGCCCTCCGGGAGAACCGGGCGTTCCCCGCTCTGAGCGACAAGTGGTGTCAGCTCCCACGTACAAAACCACACGTTCTGGAACCAAAAACAACCCCTTTCGGGGCGTGGAAGCACACGAATTTCCAGTAGGCTGAAAGCGCAAGGCGAAGCAACTTTGCCTGGCGCAGCAAAACAGCGAAGGACCCAGCTCCTGCCAGAGCCAAGCCCTCCGCCGCAGTTCACGAGCCCGGTCGCGTAACAGGAGACCGGGCTCGCTGCACGTGCAGCTGCCGATCCCGACCGTCTCGTGTGTGGGCGCCCCAGGTGCTGAGCGAACTACCCCACCAGCGCGATGATGATCGCCACCAGAATGCCCGCGGCGCCAAGCCATACCTGCGCCTTTTCGGCACCGGTCCAGGCCCTACGGGGCTTCTCCAGATCTGAACTCATCACATCGCCTCCCATCATCCTCCAGACCGGCGCCAAGCACGCCGGAGCTCGCGAACTCGACGCACTCAGCGTGTAGTTCAGGGAGGAATCCGTTCAGCGATGACGATCCTACCGGTGACACCGGACACGAGAGGGACCCCCACACTTGGTATCGAACAGTCATGCGAGTGTGGGTCTTGATGACGTCCGCACTCGCTGCTCCACACGCAGGGGCCCACCGTCATTGATGCCGTGATCGCCGAACACTTCGCACGCGAGACCACGGCCTTCGAGCCCCGCCGGCTCTACACCGCCCGCGAAATCGCCGAGCTGGCCGGCATCAGCGCCGGAACGATCCGCGCAGACACCTCCAAGTGGCTTCGTTCATCTCAAGGAACAGCGATTCTCGCCCGGTTCCGGAGTCAGTTGTCGATCTGCCAGCTCGTGAATGTCGACGAGAAATGACGGCACTGTCGAGTCCGCGAACGCGGGACGGCCCACTACCCGTCAGGGCAGTGGGCCGTCGAAGCAGGTAGCGGCAGGTGTGAGACATATGCGGCCGATGTGGTGCTACTTAAGGATCTGCAGACTCCATGTGTCCGCCTCGGGACTGCGCCGGTAGAAGACGTTCGGCTGAACCGGGTCGCAGGTCGCCAGCAGAATGTCTCCCTGGCCGAGCACAACCGTCCGCTCGGCTCGTGTGGAACGTCGCCTGCTGGTTCGAAGAACCTCGAGCCGTAGTGAGTGCCGGCCTGGAAGAAGAGGGACGAAGCGAACCGTTCTGATGGTGCTCCGATCCACGCTGCAGAACTGGCGCTCGCCTTCCGTGACGGACACCAGGCACCACTTGGGTGACATGCTGCGGGGAGGGTCGCGCAGGTCCACCTGGATCAGCAGGCCGGTCCGGCCTCGCCGGCGGGCCCTGCGGATGAGGTAGCGAGAGCGCCACTTCAGCCGGCCGTCGAAGACACTGTCCACCTGCACCGCAACGTCTCCCACGCTTCCCCCGTCTGCTAGCCGGTCAAGTCACCGACCGTCAGGTTGGCACGGACGCGCTGGAACCAGAAGTGCCCCGAGAGGCGCCGGGAGCGGGCCGTCTGTCGCGGCGGCAGAGGGTCCATGGAGCCCCACAGCCGCGACGAGACAGGCGAGCTACAGGGTTCGCCCGCGGCCTGCTTCCGGCCCCTCGGGCCGGTACTGCGGGCTGGATCGGCCCCCGGCGGTTCCCGGGCCCGCCGCGGGGCCGGACTGGCCCGGCTTCTTGGAGACGGTGGTGCTGCGCGAGCGCGCGGCCGATGTCGACGGCCGGGTCGGCGCGAGGCGCCGGGCGTCGACCGGCTGGAGCAGGGGAGCCGCTTCGCGCTCGATCCTGGCGAGACGATCGGGCCATTCGGAGGTGAGCCCGCGCGCGGCTTCCCGGAGACGGAGCTGTGTGGTGACGAAGCCCGTGCTCTCGGCCTCGGTCCAGGGGCGGCTGCGCTCCTCTTCCAGCGCCTGACGCAGGGCCGGTGGGCTCGTCCAGCTTCCGGAAGCGTTCACGGTGTTGCTGTAGCGGGGCTTGCTCTCGCCGCGGCGGTAGATGCTGGCCAGGTCCACCAGGGCTCGGCTGTCGACGCGGTCGGCGAGTTCGAGGATGCCCCGGTAGGACTCGTCGGCGTTGGTCTGGACGGTGAGCCGTCCCTGGCCGCGGTCGGCGAGCTGCTCGAAGTAGCGATTGATGATGCCCTGGTTGCTCATCGCCTGGGGCACGCCCATGAAAAGCCCCTCGATGCGGGCTCCGGCCTGCCGGTAGTCGCGCATCTTGTCTTCGACGGCCTGCGCGTTCTGCGAGGTCTCTTGGATGATCGCGTGGAGACCGTGAGCGCGGACGTACTCCTCGGCCTGGGCCATCCACGCGCGGCCGTCGGCGCGGGTGTAGGCGGCCATGAGGGTGTCGTCCTGGGCCATCAGGGCATCGTAGGCCGGGTGGTAGGGCTTGTAGAGGTCGCTGTCGACGTCGACGAAGCCGCCGTGCTGGTTGAGGATGTTGGCGACCAGCTCGGTGACGCGGCTCTTGCCGGCGCCGGGCTGTCCGATGAGGAACACCACGGTGGGCGTCTCATGCGGTGTGCGTCCTTGCAGGAGGTCGGGGACGATCTGCTCACTGAAGATCCGCTGATTCTCCGCCTCTGGTAAGCGGTAGCGCTCCACCTCATTCGGGTCGATCACGCGATGCCTTCCCGGATCTGGCGTGCGAGCTGGGCGTAGTGCTGACGCGCGGCCGCGATCTGCTCACGGTCACTGGAGCGCAGGGCCTCGCGCTCGCGGGCGAGCCGGGTCTGCGCTGCGCGTGCGTCCTCGATGACGGCCGGGTCCGGCTCCGGTTTGGCCTCTTCGGCGGCGATGAGGGCGCTGTAGGCGCCGACGGTCCCGTTGACGGCCTCGATTGCGGCCTCGTAGGCGGCGGTCTCCTCGTTGGACCACTCGTGCGGTTCCAGCTGGTGGGTGATGGAGATTCCATTTGATCCGGACATGCGACTTTCCTTCCAGACGGCGTTGATCATTCTTGTTCGCGGTGGCCGACGGGCGGAGTTGATTTTCCGTTACGCCGGGACGGGCGGAAGGACGAGCGCAGAACCGCCCGCCTGGAGACTCCGGCCGACTCAGTCGACGCTGTGCGCCAGGGCGCCGGCGACGTCGGCGGCGAGGCTGTAGCCGGGACTGTCGTCCAGCAGCTCCTTCCGTCGGTTGTAGCGCTGGGTGGTGCGGGAGTCGTTGTGGTCGGCCCAGCGCTGCACCTTGTCCGGGCGGGCATCCTTCTTCGCCAGGGCGTGCGTGATGGCGTCAACCTTGGTGCCGTGCGGGCCGCGCAGCGGGAGGCCTGCACGCTTGGCGAGGGACTGGAGCAGGCGCCAGACGGCCGGTTCGTCGAGCTGACCGCCACCGGCTGTCTGGAACAGCCAGCCTTCGGTCCGGCCGTCGAGGTAGTCCTGGAGCGCGTCCCACGCCACGGGCGGGATCGGCTTCTTCTTGCGGCCACCGCCCTTGACCTTCTCCAGGTGCAGAACGCGGTGTCCCTTGTCGTAACCGAGGTCTTCGACGCGGGCGTTGAGCAGGGAGTCGATGCGCAGACAGCAGGTGTAGAGCACGAGCAGCAGGGCGTAGGCGCGTGTGCGGTACGCGGCGACGCGATGGTGGTCCCGGGCGACGGCCAGCAGTCGTGCGAACTCGGCCTCGGTGTAGCCGGGGGTGGGTGAGTAGTCGGGGTCGATGTACGGGCGCTGCACTGCGTCGAAGGGGTTCTTCACCCCGTCGTCGCTGACGACGTCCAGGTACGCGAAGAACGAGCTGGCCGACGACAGGGCGTTCGCGCGGGAGGCGTCCGAGTACGGCATGCCGGTGCGGGCCATCTCGCCGCGTGCCCCGCCCTTGACCCGCTGCCAGGTGGGCGCGGTCTCCAGGTGGAGGCGGAAGGTGTCGGCGAGCGGGAAGGTCACGGCCATCGGGTGGACGCCGTGCTCCCGGGCGAACTCCTCGAAGATGCGGAAGCCGCGGCCGTAGGTCTTCTGCGTGTTGACGCTGCGCTGGTGGGCGATCCAGGCTGCGGCGAGGGTGGGCAGCACGTCGTCCTCGCCGTACAGCGCCACCAGGTGGTCGTAGAGCCGGCGGGCGTGCTCGGGCCACAGCGCGCGGGGGTCTCGGTGGCCTGTCGCCGGAGCCCCGGCCCCAGGCCGCAGGACGGGGGCGGTCACCGGTCCTTCACCTCGACGTACACGGCCCGGCAGTTGAAGCACAGGGCCACGTCCTCGACCGGGGAGGCGACTGTATTGACCGGCCACAGCAAGGACCCGGCTCCCTCCGTGCAGTCGCAGTCGTCCACGTACCAGTCGACATGCTCCGGGTCGCCCAGGACCTCCCAGCCCCACCGCAGGGCTGCCTCCTGGGAAGCGGCGAACTTCTGCAGGCAGAACAGGCAGATCGGCCATTCCGGCCACTCGCCCACCACCAGGGCCAATTGGCGGCAGCCGGGGCAGATCACCGTGTAGTCGGCGTGCTCCGTCAGCTGGCCGGAGATCTGTTTCATACGGTCCGCCACCAGGGCGTTGATGGCGCCGAGACGGCCGCGCACCTCCTCCATGACCCAGTCGACGTAGGCGGCCTCCGTGGCCTGGGGCGGGCGCAGGTGCTCGCTGACGAAGGTGAGCAGCAGGCCCAGCACGCGCGCGGCTTGCGCCTCCACCTGGTAGGCCGAGGCCGAGTGCCCGTAGTGGGTCAGGGCGTTGCGGGTCTTGGCAAGGCTGCTGATCGCCGTGCGCTCCCTCTGCGTGAGGCTGATCCGGGCGATCTTCTCCAGCCGGTCGAGGGTCGTGGTGAGCGAGCAGCTATCGAAGTCGCCGGCGGTGAACTTCTGCCAGCTGGCGGCTCCGGGCTCTGTGAAGACCAGGCTCCAGTGTTCGTGCGTGAGGCGGGCCTTGAGCAGGACCTCGGTCGCGGCCTGCAGGTGCAGCACGGCGTACTTGAGCGCGCGGTCATCCGGCTCGGTCCCCTCCGGCCCGGCGAGGTGCTGGACGGCGCTGCGGAGGTAGTCCATCCCGTTGCGGACCGGGGTGAAGTCGACGTCGGGCCGGGGCGGGCCCAGCGAGGCGGGCGGCCGGGACGGTGTCGGAAAGGCGTGCGTCGGACTCGGGCACCCGGGTCTCCTTCAGGAAGGGGCGGGCCGCGGACCGCGGCAAGGACATCCGGGGCGTGTCGTTCCAAATCCCCCGGATTCTGGATATCCTGACAACCGCTCAGGCAACCCACAGGATAACCGTAATTATCCTGTGGGTTGCTTCGGATCGTCCGGACGAATGAATCCGGGGCCGGAGTGTCAGGGAAAACCTGACACAGCTGGGGCGCCCGAGAAGAGGCAGAGGCCAGGGCCTAGTCGCCGGTGAGGGAGCGTCGGGGCGTGGCGGTGACGACGCGGACCCAGCTCCCGGCGAGGTCGACGGCTGCGGCTTCGCGGGTGGGGCAGCGGTGGCCGGGGCTGAGGGAGTCTGAGAGCATGCCGACCCATCCGTTGTGCCCGGAGCGGGAGGTGCCGCCGTAGGACGGCTCCACGTAGCCGAGGACGGTGTCACTGCTGCGGAGGACCCAGCGTCCGCTTCCCTTGTCCTGTTTGAGCTGGGCCGCGTCGACGACGGCCATGGCGGCTTTCTCGGAGAGTTTCGGTGGTCGGGCCGGGGCGCGCGCGGGCTTCGCCTTCTTCGGTTCGTCACGTGAGGGTTGAGCGGGTGAGGGGGCGTCTGCGGTCGTACTGGTGCTGACCGGCTGCTCGTCCAGGTTGACGACGGTCACGCTCGGGGCGGGAGTGCTGTCCGGGCGACCGTGCACCGCCTGGGCGGCAGGGGCGGCCTGTCGGGCGCGGGCGGCCAGTACGACCGGGATGCGGGCCACCACGCCCATGTCGAAGTCGTCGGCAGGCTGCCCGGCGGTCAGGGCGCCGGCGAGCCTGCGGGCAGCGAGCGCCAGTTGGTCGGCAAGCTGGAGTGAGGGCGTGCTGTCGTACTCCCGCAGCAGCTCGGGTTCGTCGGCCGCGGCGGTCCGATGCCCGGAGTGCTGTTGTTGCCGGGCCCGGTATGCCTTGGCCTGGCAGGCGCGGGAGCAGTACCGGCGGGCACGGGGGCCACGCTGGGCGGGCAGGTCCTGGTGGCAGACCGGGCACGTCGCCATGAGGCCTCCAATCGTCACGTGATGATTGATGCTGTCACCGTACCGGCGCGCGACCCAATCGTCACGTGATGATTGGGTCGCGCGGGTGTTGATGGGGTGGGACCGGAATACGAGCGGAACGTGCCACGGCCGCACGATGGCTGCCTCGCGGGGTTACTAGAAGACTGCTGAAAATCTTGTTGAGGGGCTGTTCGGCCGTAGGCCGGGCGGCCCCTTCTTCGTCATGGGGTGGCCGGGGCGAGGTGCCAGGTGGTGTTGGTGCGGGTGAGTCCGAGGTTGATCAGTCGGCGGAGGTTGAGGGCGGCGGCGCGGTGGTGGAGTGCGATGTTGTTGGCGATGACGCCTCGGTAGCGGACTCTGCGGTTGCCGTGGGCGACGAGCCAGGCGATGGCGCGTTCGACCGGGGGCCGCCATCGGCGGTATTCGTCCTGCCAGGCGGTGTCGGTGGCGGCCTGGACGCGGGCTGCGGTCAGCAGTTCGTGCTGAGGGTGGACGTTGATAACCCGTCCGGTCTTGGAGGTTGTGCAGCGTTCCCGCAGTGGGCAGCCGGTGCACAGCCGTTTGAACTGGGCGGTGCGGCCCCCGTCGGCCTTGGTGCAGCCCAGGTTCGCGGTCTGTCCGGCCGGGCAGGTCACGGTGGCGGCGTCGGTGTCGACGTGGAAGTCGTCGATGGTGAAGCCTCCTGGGACGGCCTGCCGCAACGGCGGCGGCTTGACCACCAGGACGTGGCCCTGGGCGGTCAGTTGTTCACGCAGGTCGCCGGTGCCGTAGGCGGAATCGCCGAGCACGGTCAGCGTCTCGCCCTCGCTGTGGTCTTTGTCGGCCAGCAGGTCCAGCGCGACGGCGGCCTCGTGGTTGTCCGGCCCGTAGCCGCTGGTTAACGCGACGGCAGTGAACAGTCCGGCCTCTGGCTCGAAGGACACGTGTCCTTTGAAGCCCTCCTGGTGGCGGGTTCGGTTCTTGTGGATGTGCCGGGCATCGGGGTCGACGGTGGACACCGTCCGGTCGGGCACGGTGCGCCTGGCGATACGCCAGCGTCCGTCGCGGCCGTCGGAGTCCTCGGCCGGCTCCACGTCCTGGCCTGCGACGAGAGCGAGAAGGCCCACCGCGTTCGCGGCCCGCTCGCCCAGCTCACGCTCGGGCAGACGGCCGAGCATGTTGAGCGCGTCGGTCACCAGGGCGTCGACCAGCGCCTCGCGGGCGGCTTCGTCATTCCAGGCGATCCTGGGTTTGCCGGGGTCGGTGTAGTCGTGAGCAGTACACCACCGGCCGGCGACCTCGCCGGCGCCGGGGACCTCACGGATCACGCGGCGGATCGCGGCCACGATCTGGGTGACGGTGTCCTGAGTGGCCACCGCATCGTCCAGGACGGTGGAGTCCAGCGCCCGGCGCTGCTTTCCTCTGAGGACACCGGTGGCAGTCACCACCTCTTTGACCTTGGTGAAAATCCGCGTCGGGTCGGCCGAGCGGGCGAGCCGGCGCCGGAAATAGGTCAGCAGCGAGGGATCGAAGGCGGTGTCGTACAGGCCCAGCCCGCAGGCGGCCTTCCAGCGCAGGTCACATCGCAGTTCCTGGACTGTCTCGAAGTCCGACAGCCCCTGCAGGCTCTGCAGTACCACCGTCGCGGCCAGCACCTGCGGCGGCAACGACGGCCGTCCGTTGGCCGACGGATACATGTCCGCGAAGAACTCCGGCGGGAACAGCACCTCACGATGCTCGGCCAGGAAAGCGAACACACTCCCTGCCGGGATCAACTCCCGGCAGGTCTCCCACACATCCGGCCCGACCATCTCCCCGGCCCATTCCCCCTGCATGCTCACAAGACTGGCCCCGGACCTGCCGGTCCGGGGCCAGAACGCAAAAGATTTTCAGCAGTCTTCTAGATGATCGATTCCAAGGGCTTTAGTGGTCGTATGCGGTCAGTGCGCGCATGACCGGCTGGCCTGTGTGGTCGTTGTGCCAGATGGCGGCCGTGAGCGCGAGTATGCGCTGCAGGACGCGGACCGCCACGCCTGCGGGTGTGCGACCGCGGTGGCGTTCGAGGTCGAGTTGCCCCTTGAAGGTCTCGTTGATCGACTCGATGACTTGCCGCAGCGGCTTGAACAGCTGCGATCCGGCCCGCTCGCCTTCGCCCTTGCGGGCTGGCCGCAGCAGCCGGATGTCCAGCTCGGCCAGCTGCTGCTCGAACTCGCGGCCGAAGTAGTTCTTGTCGCCGATCAGTGTCTGGCCGGGACGCTCGTCGATGAGCTGCGGCTCGACGGTGAGCAGGTCCAGCAGGGTCTCGCGTTCGTCGGCCTTGGCGCCGGTCAGGGCGAAGGCGACGGGCAGGCCGCGCAGGGTGCACACCAGGTGCAGCCGTAGTCCCCAAAAGAACCGGCTGTGGCTGGCGCAGTAGCCGTACTGGGCCCATCCGGCCAGGTCGGAGCGTTTGACGGTCTCGCGGGAGCGTCCGCACTCGACGGGCGTGGAGTCCACCACCCACACATCGTCGGTCCACAACGTGGTGTCGACCGCCAGCGCGCGGGTGACGTACCGGATGAGCTCGGCGGCCTTGCGCAGCCGCTTGTTGTAGCCGGGCTGCTGGGGCAGGTAGGGGAACAGGTGCCGCAGGTGGGCGCGGGCGTGCCGCAGCCACCGGGCCTCGGAGGTGAAGCCGAGCATGGCCTGCATCATCGCCAAAGTCACCAGCTCGGCATCGCTGAGCTGCGGCGCAATGCCCACGGCCGGCCGCCACGGGGCAAACTGCGGCGAATCCTTCAACAGGTCGTCGGTCTTCACATAGAGTGCGGTCGCGAGGGAGTCCAACTCTGTCTTCACACACTGACGTTGGACTCCCTCCTTCTATGCGCGCAGGCGATCCCTTGGAATCGATCATCTAGTGCCGCATCAGGCAACGTTCGCCCTGTTTACGCGGCGGCTGGGCGCAAGGTGATCAACGTGGTTGATCAAAGACGCTTGCTTCTATCCTGTGCGGCATGGCTGATGACGTGGGGGTAGAGCGCTACCGGCATGAGACCGTGGAGCTGACAGTGGGGGAACTACGCGAAGCTCTCAACGGATTGCCGGCCGAGACTCCGGTGCGGATCGACGTGCCGCTGCGTCCCAGGTCAGGTGAGATGCGCGACTCGGTCGACTCGGGTGGCAGCCACTTTGTGGTAAGCGGAGTTGTACTTCATGACGCGGAGTACCTCAGGCAGGACGAAGTCGTGCTGCAAGCGGACTTCTCCTCGGAGTGGTACGTCCGCCCGGTCGAGCCGAGTGCCGAGGAGTGACCTCGCCCCGCACACAATGGCAGCTCAGGCGACGTTTGCCCGGGCGACCACCTCGCGTAGACGCTCGTCCCGCGCCCTTGGTGACCTTGGTCCGCAGGCGTACGGTCGCGAACGTCGACTCGATGGGGTTCGTGGTCCGCAGGTGGATCCAGTGCTCGGCGGGGAAGTCGAAGAACGCCAGCAGCTCGTCCTCGTCGTCCGTGATCCGCTTGACGACCTTGGGGTACTTCGCCCCGTAGGCCCGCGCGAAGTCGCGGACGGCTTTGACCGCGTGCTCCAAGCTGACCAAGACCATCGCCCGTTACGGCCGCGTCGATCTCCTCTGCATCGACGAGCTCGGCTACATGGAACTCGACCGCCGCGGCGCCGAACTCCTCTTCCAGGTTTTGACCGAGCGGGAGGAAAAGAACAGTGTGGCGATCGCCTCGAACGAATCCTTCTCTGGCTGGACAAAGACGTTCACCGACCCCCGCCTTTGCGCGGCCATCGTCGACCGCCTCACCTTCGGCGGCAACATCATCGAGACCGGCACCGACTCATACCGCCTCGCCACCACCCGCGCCCGCGCCGAGCAGCAGCCGACCAGCTGAGCCCATCCCGAAGACTTGATCTCTGCCGCCAGCGAGATCTAGGGTCGGGCGACCCGACGTCTTCCCCTGGAAGTGTTCATGCCTCGCCGGTCACCGGGCGAGATCAGAGCGCAGCTGCTGCCGCGCCACACGCACCACCGGCGGACACCCGTGATCCACGGGCTGTCCGCCTCGGCCAACAGGCAGATCGCCGTATTCGAGCGCTGCCACGGTCTTCCCGCGGGCGAGGTCGCACACGCGTTTCGCCGGTGGAGTGACGTTGCCCGACGGCCACGCGAGAACGCGGATCGGTTCTACGAATGCGATGACATCGACCTCCGCAACGGCATCTACCACGTCCGCACCCTGCTGGAGATCACGCTCCATGCGCTGAGGACCAAGGCACGACGTGAACTTGCCGCAGCCATCGGCCCCGCAGACGACAGCAACCTCCGGCGCACACTCAACAATCCCTTCGCAGCCACAGGTCTGCCATGGTGGATGCGTCGAATCGATGTCTGACCGCCCAGCCGTTTCTACTTCTGGCCGACATTCCCGAGCCTCTCAGGCCAGAACCGCTGCCAGCACTCACCGACATTCGTTCCTACGTCTCACCTACGTAGCCAGTTGGGCGTACAACGGCCTCGGGGGACATCGGTTCATGGTCGGCTAGCACACTGGCTGGGCGCTCCCTCTCGTCCAGGGCAACGCCGACTTCCTCCGCGCCGCCGAGCTGGACCGCTCGACCGGACTTCCCGGCCGGAACTCCGTACCTCTAGTGTGATGCGCCAGAAATTACGGCTGTAAGTCTGTAGGCTGTTTTCATGTCGCATCGGGGTCCACGTGCTGTCGAGGTCGTGCTGTCCGAGGAGGAGCGCGCCGAGTTGTCGCGTTGGGCGGGTGGTGGGGCGGGATCTCGTCCGGCCGAGCGCGCGCGGATCGTCCTGTCGTGTGCGGATGGTGCGTCAAGTGCCCAGGTGGCGGCCGACTTGGGCGTGAACGTCGCGACGGTGCGCAAGTGGCGCTCCCGGTTCGCGGCTCACCGGCTGGCGGGCCTGGCCGACGAGCCACGGCCGGGCCGGCGCAAGCCGGACCTGGTCCTCACCGAGGCCGAGCATGCACAGTTGACGCGCTGGGCGCGGCGGGCGAAGACCGCGCAGTTCCTGGCGCTGCGCGCGAAGATCGTGCTGCGCTGCGCGGAGGGCGGGACGAACAAGCAGGTCGCCACCGAACTCGGCATCGCGCAGGCGACGGTCAACCGCTGGCGGTCGCGGTTCATCGCGGGTCGTCTGGACGGGCTCGCGGACGAGCCGCGCCCGGGCCGGCCGCCCTCGATCCTGCTTGACCGGGTCGAGGACGTGATCGTCGCGACGCTGGAGTCCACTCCGGGCGAGGACACCCACTGGTCGCGCGCCTCGATGGCGAAGCGCACCGGATTGTCGAAGTCCACCATCGGGCGGATCTGGAAGAAGTTCGACCTCAAGCCGCACCTGCAGGATGCTTTCAAGCTGTCCACCGACCCGCAGTTCGTCGATAAGGTCGTCGACGTCGTCGGCCTCTACCACAACCCGCCCGAGAAGGCGGTGGTGCTGTGTGTCGATGAGAAGAGCCAAATCCAGGCGCTGGACCGGTCCCAGCCAGTGCTGCCGATGATGCCGGGCATGCCCGAGCGCCGCACCCACGACTACCTGCGCCACGGCATCACCAGCCTGTTCGCCGCGTTCAACATCGCCGACGGCACCGTCATATCGGAACTGCATCGCCGCCACCGCGCCATCGAGTTCAAGAAGTTCCTGATCCAGATCGACAAGGCCGTGCCCACCGGACTCGACGTCCACCTGGTCTGTGACAATTACGCCACCCACAACACCGCCGAGATCAAGACGTGGCTGCGTAAACACCCCCGCTTTCACGTCCACTTCACCCCGACCGGCTCTTCCTGGATGAACCAAGTCGAGCGGTGGTTCGGCCTGCTGACCGACAAACTCATCCGCCGCGGCGTCCACACTTCCGTGAAAGCCCTGGAGAAGGACATCACCGCCTGGATCGACACCTGGAACGAGAACCCGAAGCCGTTCACCTGGACCAAGACCGCCGACGAGATCCTCAAGTCCCTCGCCGACTACCTCACCAAAATCAGCCCACCCAGCACCAAAAATCAGCAGCAGACTTAAGACTGGCTTTTCTGGCGCATCACACTAGCTCAACCCAAGCGGCCTCAGGGCTGAGAAGGGGTGCGACCGAGATACGCGCTCCGCATCTCGCGCCCGAATACCTCGGATATGGCATATTTTCCGAAGCGGTTTCATGGCCGGTACGCTCCCCGTCATGACCATCACGCCCCGGCCCCGCTTCTCCGTCCGACTCGGAATCGCCGAGGCCATTGAGGAAACGCCGCACCTCGGCGTCCCCGCACACCTTCGTGCGCCGCTTCGCCAGTGGGTCCGCAGGTGCTTCACCAGTGAAATCGACAGCAACGCCGTCCTCATCGGTCTGCACTTGCGGATAGTCCCGCCCAAGCAGGCAACCCCACTCGCCGCGCTTATCTCCCAAGACGGCTGGGCTCTGCTCGATGTCATCGACACTGTCCTCGGCTTCTCGGACGAAGAGGACAACTGGTTCGGCAACGAGGACTGGGAGACCCTGGAAGACCTGCTCGACGCCGGCGGATCGGCGTACCGGGTCAACCAGGGTGGGGACGGCCTGGAGGAACGCATCACCCCGGCGGTGCGCGACGCCGTGAGCCAGGCCGTCGCCGACGCAGAAGCCGAACCCAGCGCCGGGTCGGCGGCCGAGCACCTGGCCTCCGCTTGGCGGGCTGCGTACGGACTGCATCCCGATCCGGTGCGGGCCTACAGCGAGGCGATCAAGGCAGTCGAATGCGCGGCGCACTCGGTCGTCCAGCCGAACCACGCCAGGGCCACACTCGGCACGATGCTCGGGGAGTTCAAGGGCAACGCCCGGGCCAAGTTCACGACCGCGCTCTCCACGCAGTCCTCGAACGATGCGATCGCCCCGGCGGAAGCCATGATGCGCGTTCTATGGGACGGGCAGACCTCACGGCATGGCAAGCAGACCCCGACCGTGCCAGAGACTTTGGAGGCCGCGCGGGCCGGTATCCACCTCGCCGCCACCCTCGTGCAGTGGTTCTCGTCCGGCGTCGTCATCCGTACTCCCTGATCCGAAGCCAGGATGCATGCGCTTCTTGAACACACCGGCAGCCGGATGACGGCGTTCCATCATCCGGCTGTCCTCGGCGTTGGGGACCAGCGGGGCAGCGGATAGCGGTAGCGGTGATTCCGATTCGCACGTCGCAGAAACGTTCATCTGTGAGAGTTCTGCGACAGGCCCCGGAATGATCACATTTCCGCAGGTCGCCGTTCGCAGAAGTCCTCTCGAAACCGGCGTGTTGTGCGAGGCACTTCTGAGAGGCTGCCGTCATGGATCTCACGCCCGATCAGGCCGCATTGGCGGTAGAACGCCACAACTGCCCGAACTGTGACGCGCCCGCTGGCAGCGCCTGCCGCACCCGAGGCGGGAAGACCGCCGCGAAGTACCACACCCCGCGCTTCGTCCTCGTCCCCGCGCTCCGCGAGGAACTGGAGATCCCCGTCCCCGCCGACCGGCTCCCCGGCCGCGCGTGGAAGCAGGGCCCGGCGCTTGCCGTTGTGCCCGTACCCCGCACCGAGCGACCGGTCCGCATCGGGTACGCCCGGACGTCGACCGCCCGGCAGGAGCTGGCGAGCCAGCTCGAAGCCCTCCACCGCGCCGAGTGCCACAAGGTCTTTAAGGAGCAGATCAGCACCCGCGTCAAGGTCCGGCCGGAACTGGAGAAGGCGCTCGGGCTGGCCCACCAGTTCAAGGAGGCCGCCCCCGAGACACCCGTCATCCTCACGGTGCACGAGCTCAAGCGTCTGGCCAGGAACGCGGCCGAGCTGATGACGCTGTCCGCCGAGCTCCAGGCCGGCGGCATCCAGCTCGAACTCCTCACCGGCCCTCTGACCGGGATCTACGACCCCAACGGCATGGGCGCAATGTTCTTCGCCGTGCTCGCCGTAGCCGGACAGATCGAGCGAAACTACATCCGGGAGAAGACCCTCGAAGGCCAGGTCATCGCCGCGTCCAAGGGCAACCACGGCGGACGCCCGAAGGTCATCGACGACGACATGCTGATCTTCGCCGTCGCGCTGAAGGACAAGGGAGTCCCTGTCCCCGAGATCGCGAAGAAGCTCACCATCAAGGTCGGGAAGAACGCGGGTAAGTCGCCCTCGGTCGCCTCGCTCTACCGGGCGCTCGCCGAAGCCGAAGCCACCGCAGTGGACGACGGCCTGCGGCTGCGGCCCAAGCCCGTCCGCATCCGCCGGCCCGGGGAACCGCTCACCACCGAGGAGATCGACCTGCGCGAACGACTCCAGGCCCAATCCAACCCGAACGCCGAGACCAGCAGCTGATAGCCGTGATCAAGTCCTTAGCGCCAACGGCTGTACCGCTGGTCCCCACGGTCGGTGGCAGACCGGGCACGTCGCCATGGGGCCTCCAATCGTCACGTGATGATTGATGCTGTCACCGTACCGGCGCGCGACCCAATCGTCACGTGATGATCGGGCCGCGCGGGCCCCACCGGTCCTGAGATGCCAGCCGCTGTTCTTGGCCCACATGATGAAGTCGGCGACGACGAGGAAGTACCCCGGGAACCCCATCTGGATGATGACGTCCATCTCGTACTCGGCCTGCTTCTGCCGGTCCTCGGGGACGCCGCCCGGGAAGCGCCGGTTCATGCCGACCCGGACCTCCTCCTGGAACCAGGTGACCTCGGTGAAGCCGTCCGGGATCTCGAACTTCGGCATCAGGTCGCGCTTCTCGAACATCCCGCTGGTGTCGATCTGCTCGGCGACCAGCAGGGTGTTGGCGCACCCCTGCTGCCAGGCGTCGGAGGAGTCGACGGCGTACATCTCGTCCGTCGTCTTGAGGTAGTAGCCCGTGCCGTCGAACCGGAAACGGTCGGGGTCGGAGAGGTTCTTGCCGGTCTGGATACAGAGCAGCGCGTCGTGTGCGGTGGCCTCGCTGGCGTACGTGTAGTGCGAGTCGTTCGTCACGAGCGGCGGGATGTTGAGCTTCTTGCCGATTTCGAGGAGTCCGTCACGGACCCGGCGCTCGATCTCGATGCCGTGGTCCATCAGCTCCAGGAAGTACTTGCCCTCGCCGAAGATGTCCTTGTAGTCGGAGGCCGCCTGGACCGCCTCGTCGAACTGACCGAGCCGCAGCCGAGCATGTCGATCTTGATTTCGGCCTGCATCTGCTTCGGATCGCGAGCTTGTCCTTCTCGTTCCCGAAGTAGGTGAAGACGTAGGGGGACGCGACGAAGGGCCCGTCGGGAAGACGGGCCCTTCTGCGTTAAGGCCGAGGAAGATGGGAACTTCATGCGGTTGATGACGTCCGCCACCAGGTTCGTGGATGGGGTTATTGCTTCAGGTACATGTACATCCCCACCCACACCGCGGCCGCGAGGCCGAGTGCCGGCACCGCGCTCGGATGGACGTAACCGATGTAGCAGGCGAAGGCTGCGACCAGCGCAGATAGAATGCCACCATGCTTGTCACTGGGCACTGACTACTCCAGATTTTGGGCGCACGGAACCACGGGCCGAGCGCATCGAATGGAAACCAGACCCTGCGGATCAGAGCCGTAAGGGCGCTGGCGTCAGACCAGTGAGATAACTTCGTAGAGCGTCACGACTCTCCGTTCTGTCACAGGGGGCGGGGATCAGCAGGACGCGAAACGTGAGAGAGATCCGCGGTGAAGGCCAGCCCGCCAAAGCAACGGCCTTGCAGTGGGTCTCTCTTCGTTCTTTCGTGCCCGCATTACTCTACGGACCAGGGCGGACAACCGAGGGGCACTCCCGGGTACCGTCGCGCGTTGAGGGGACGGAGACGCCCGTACGAAATGCCCGCTTAGTACGGTCAATGACATGGCGACGCGGTTGTCTAGATCGCCGTCGGGGTTGGGATCGATCTCGAACTTCGGCATCAGGAGCTTGGCGCCCCTGGCGCCCTTGATGGCCAAGTCGTCTTGCGCCAACGACCAAATCTCCGAGCTCACGCGCTACAAGGTGCTCGCCACGTTCGACAGCTGTTTGGAGAACGCTGTCGCGAGCCAGCTTGGGTGGCCCGACTCGTACCGGGTCAAGGACGTCGTCGGCCGCCGCGGCATCGAAGTGGCCGTACAACATCCTCCTGGAGGGCAACAACGCCGCCTTGTTGGGCTAGGCCGTGTCTGACAAATGATCATCTGGCTGGCTCGCGGAGCCGCGTTGTCCGCAGCCTGAAGGCCCAGCAGGTCGCTCGCTGCGGCCAGGCCGGCCGCTCCCCAGCTTTGGGAATCGGGTTTCGGTTGCTGGCAGGATGGCCGGATGGACGACGACACCGCCCCAACCCGGGTCGACGAGGTCAGCCTTCGTGCGGTCTGTCCGCCGGCGGTGAGCGAGGCGCTCAAGCGGCTCGCCGCGGCCACCCGCCAGGACACCGCAGAGTTCGAGCAGGCGCTGTTTGGCCTGGCGCTGCTGTGCGCGGAGGCACCTGTTGAGGCCCTGGAACTACTTGTCGCGGCTACTGCGGCACAGGATGCGATGTTGCGGCGCGCAGGGATCGAGGGCCTCGGCATCTTCGGCCCCGACGCCGTGGCGCACGCGCCGATCATCGCCGCCGCGCTCTCCGACCCGGATCCCGATGTGCGGGCGGCAGCGCAAGTTTGTCTCAAAGCCGTACTCAGGCGGAACGAGCCCGACGAAGAACTCCGCGCTGCCGTTCGCCGAGCCTCGGCAGCCGGGAGAGGCTTAGCCTCAATACCGTTCAGTTAGTGGACTCGGATGGTGATGTGGGGGCTGTGTTTGGGCTGGGGCCAGTGTGCGTGGTGGGAGCGTTTCGCGGCCCATTTCAGGACCTTGCGTTTGACGACTCGCGGGTGTGAGCGTTTTCGGCGGGGTGGGTTGAGGTGTTGGGTGAGCCATCGGATGGCGTGACACCATGCCGCGTCGGCCGTGTCAGTGCCCGGAGGGGGAAAATGCGCCCTGCGCGACTGAACGGCGGGCGATGCGGAGGGCCTTGACGAAGGAGACTCTGTCGGGATCCTGGCCGGTGTGCGCGGCGGTGTCGGCCATCAGGGTGCGGATGGCGTAGTGGCAGCACAGGTGTCCCCAGATTTCTTGCTGGACAAGGTCGGGGGCTTTCGAGCGCAGTACCGCGCGGGGCCCGCGTTGATGGGTCTTCAGTTCGTCGAAGGTTGTCTCGATCTCCCATCGTTGGGCATAGACGGCTGCGAGGTCCTCGGCGCCGACGTCGGCCGGGTCGAGGATCGTGGTCAGCAGCCGGTATTCCTCGGGGTTGTCCCGGCCGTCATCGACCGTGTAGTCGATCACTCTGACTGTGAGCGGCTGCGTCGTGGCCCGGTTCGTGCCCGACGTCGGGACGATCCGGGCCAGCCAGGACCCATCGGCCAGTGTTTCCAGATGCCGGGGCCGCAGGTTCGTTTTCACTCGCCAGAGAAGATCCGCGCCCGTGGCGGCGGCCTGCTGCCACAGACGGAACCCGTAGAAGCCCCGGTCGGCCAGGACCAGTTGGCCCAGCTCCAGCCGACCGACGAGCTGCCGGGACAACTCGATCTCCGACACGCTGCACGGGCCGGTGACAGCGTCGAAGACGGCATGGGTGCCGCATTCCGCCAATGCCACCAGGCGGGCCTGCGGAAACGCGGACTGCTCCCCCCGGCCGGAAGCGGGCCGCCCGAAGAATTCTGCGTTGGCTGCCGTGTCTGCCACGTCCAGGCACGTCCCGTCGATCGCCACCAGACGACGCCCGGCCAGCCACGACCCCGGCGTGTCCGGCCCCGCCAGCGGACGCGCGACCCGCGCGAAGAGATCCCGCACCGGCTCGAACCCCAGGCGAGCCCTGGCCTGGAAGATCGCCGACTTCGAGGGCGGCGTGAACGACTCCGACCACCCCGACGCCCACGACAGCCCATCCGTGAGCTGCGCGAACACATCCTCGTAGGAGCCATCCGAATACAGCGCCATCCCCATCGAGAAGTACGCCATCACCCGCGCGGGCAAGGACCGGTGACGCCGCTCAGTACGCCCCGCCTCCTCGATCACCGCGTCAACCACATCTGCGGGAAACACCCGCGTCAGCAACCCCACAGACACCAAATCCGACAACCGGACATCAGAAGACGGCTTCACCCAACCAGAACGCGGCATCCCCCAACAATAACCCAGAAGCACTTAACTGAACGGTATTGAGGCTAAGGGGGTTCAGCCGAGATACGCGTCAACGGGGCAATGAGTGGATCTTGAATCGGCTTAGCGCATGGTCAGCACGGTGGCGCCGCAGTAAATGCGTACACCTCGCCCCGGCGGCCGGAACGGCCCGCCGCAGGTCGCGGTGATCACGGCCGGGGCTCCGTCGCAGTAAATCCGGTATTTACTGTGACGGTTCGACTTCCAAGATCACCCCGTTGCCCCTTTGACGCATATCTCGGCTGGGCCCCGGAAGTAGTCGGCGCCCGCCGGCGCCCGCAGCCCGGGTGATGAGGCCTGCTGCGGTGGTGCGCCGGGGGGCGCGTCACTACATAGACGGAGCGGGGCGCCCAGGCGTTACACGGGTGTGAGTTGATGCGGGCGGGTTGGTAGCGTCGCAGCGATGCTGAGTGCTGACGAGCCGACCAGCACGGATGGCGCCCTCCCGGGGCACCGCAACGAGACGAGGTAGGCCGATGACAGCAGCAGTGTCTCCGGAGGCGCGGGCCGCGCAGCGGCGGATCGTGCCCACGGTCAGGGTTTCCGGCGTGCTCAACGGCGAGGGGCTCGGGCTGTGGCGGGAGGCCGACTGTGGCGAGTTCAAGGCCACCGCCGCGGAGATCGGCAGGGACCTGGACGTGTTGGAGGTGCCGTACGTGATCGTGAAAGCCGCCCGCTACCCGCTGGCCAACTCGCGCAGCCAGCAGATGCGGTACGGGGAGGAAGTCCGGATCGCCGGGAAGGACCTGATGCACCTGGTGCGGTGGATGCCTTCACTGAAGGAGTCGATCGAGCAGATCCCGGACGACCTTCCGGGCTTCGGCTTCCCCGTCTTTCACCCGCGGGCCGAGGGCGTGGCGGTCAGGGGATTGGCCCTGGCGGCGGACTGGCCGGCCTGGACGGTCAAGCAGGCCCGGCGGGCGAGGCTGATGTGCGCGGAGTGCGACTACGACCTGCGCCAGCGCGTCGACGAGGATCGGGCGCCGTTCGTCATCCCGCTGCCCGAGAAGCCGAACTGGCTCCGCCTCGTGTGTGGGCGGTGCTGTAACAACGGTCGGGACGAGGTGGAGCGCCTGGCTGCGCTCGCCGGGCAGCCGTCATGACTGACTCGGAACGCGCCGGACGTCGGTCAGCCATACCGTAAATCCGGTGCGGGTTGAGCACCGGCGGAGCCGGAGAACGCGTCGACAGCGGTGGAATGCGCTTCCGCTGTCGACGCCGAGCGGTGAGCAGGTGTCAGTCGCGGAGCTCTTCGTCTTCCCCTCTGTGGAGCGCCTTCCACAAGCGGTCCACGGCCTGCGCGATCTGCCGCCGCTCCACCTGGGACGCCAGTGGCTCCGACACGACGCCTGCCAGCCACACCCGATGCAGCAACGGATCGCACACCTGATTCACGGCCAACAGCACCCCGTGACCGCTGAAGATGTCGTGGTGCGGACTACGCAACCACATCGATTTGCGCAGCTCCTCCAGGATTGCCAGCAGCCCCGACACCCCGCCCTGGTCGAACCGCGCGCGCACGTCCGAGGCCACAACCTCTTCCGCCAGGCAACAGACGGGCATGGCGTACTCCTCGGGCTCCTCGTGCTCCCGCCCCGATGAGGCGGCTTGCACAACCCGCAGCGCTTCCGTGTAGCTCTCGCCCGTAAGGGACTGACGCAGGCGCGCCTTCTGCGCCGCGGTGGACTGCCTCTTCGGCATCTGCTGCTCGTTCCTGACGGTCTCCCACGCTCCCGCCGGACAAAGGACATGCCGGAAGGGAAGCGGGCCCCGGAGGACCTTGGCCGATCAATCATCTGGCGGCGTGGGCGCGGGTGACGGCGGGAGGCGTACGCGACTTGCCTGCCCGCGCATCGTACAGCGGAGCAGGCCGGGCTCAGGCGATGAGGCCGCGGCAGTGGATGCCGGACCGAGCACCACACCCGCCAAGATCAAGTACTGGCGGCTTTTGGACTTACCTCGGCGCTACCCCCGGTCTACTCGCGAAGTTCGTTCGCCTGGTGGATGAGAGCTACCGGGCTGCTGTGGCGGCGGGGTCGGCGTCCGCTCTTCTGGAGTTTCAAGATCGGCCGGACAGGTCCTAGTCAACACCGTTGCGTTTGACCTCTGAGCTGTACGTCAAGCCCTGCTGAACAGCGCAACGGGACCACCTGATAGATCAACGATCGGCGAAGAAAGTCGATCAAGGTCAGGGATCCCGTTGCAGGAGAAGTCTGTCATCACGTCCACGATCGAGACAGCCCGGGGTGTGTTCGCGCCGGGTCATCTGGGGGAGTTGACCCAGGTCGTGGACTTTGCGCTGGTGGACGCGGTGCTGGAGGAGACCGGCCGGCGCGAGAAGCGCCTGCGACTGCTGCCTTCGCGGGTGGTGGTGTACTTCGTGCTCGCTCTCGCACTGTTCGAGCACCGCTCGTACCGCACGGTGTGGTCCAAACTGACCGCCGCCCTGACCCCGCTGGCCCTGGTGCGTCCCGCGGTCTCCTCGCTGACGCGGGCCAGGCGCAGGGTGGGGGCCGCACCTCTGCGGCGCCTGTTCGAGACACTGGCCGGGCCCGTCGCCCGCCCCGGTCAGGACGGGTCCTTCTACCGGGGCCTGCGCACGGTGGCCGTCGACGGGACCCTGCTGCACACCCCCGACGACGAGACGCTCACCTGGCGCTACCCCAAACGGGCCGGGGAGGGTCTGGAGTTCGGCTATCCGCTCCTACGGCTGCTGACCCTGGTCGAGTGCGGCACCCGCGCGCTCATAGCCGCCGCCTTCGGACCGGAGTCCGAGGGTGAACTCCCCTATGCCAAGCGGCTTCTGGCCGCCCTGGACAAGACGATGCTCCTGCTGGCCGACGCGGCCTTCGACGGCAACGAGTTCCTTGATGCCGTCCATCAGAGCGGGGCGCGGTTCCTGGTGCGCTCCGGGGCCCGCCGTGTCCCCACCCCCGCCGAGCACCTGGGCGACGGCTCCTACATCGCCCGCATCGGCTACGGCGTCCTGCGGGTACTGCTGCCGGTACGCGTGATCGAGGCAACCCTCACCGTCACCTTGACCGATGGCACCGTCCGCACCGAGCAGTGGCGGCTGATCACCAACCTGCTGGACCCCGTCCGCTATCCGGCCGCCGAGCTCGTTGATCTCTATCACCGCAGGTGGCAGGCGGAAACTACGTATTTTTCGATCAAGGCCACGATGCTCGACGGCCGCGTCCTGCGCTCCCGCAGCATCGATGGTCTCGACCAGGAGGTCTACGCCCTGCTCACCGCCTACCAGGCTCTGATCCGCGCCGGCGACGACGCCCTGACCGGTCGGCCGGAAGTACCCATGGAACGGATCAGTTTCACCGTCCTGCTGGCCGCCGCAACCGACACCGTCACCGCCGGCCATGGAATCTTCCCCAACACCCTCGTCGACCTGGTCGGCACGATCGGCCACGCGGCCCTGGACGCCCTCCTGCCCGCCCACCGACGGCAACGAGTGAAGGCCCGCACCCGCAAGAACCCCACCAGCAAGTACGGACCGAACGCCGGACAACACCCCACGACCAGCCAGAACTACACCGTCCGCACCACCGTCGCGTTCTTCGACCACGGCCTCAATAGCCGCTCACGGCGCTAACGCAACGGTGTTGAGGTCCTAGTCGCCGGTGAGGGTGCGTCGGGGCGTGGCGGTGACGACGCGGACCCAGCTCCCGGCGAGGTCGACGGCTGCGGCTTCGCGGGTGGGGCAGCGTTGGCCGGGGCTGAGGGAGTCTGAGAGCATGCCGACCCATCCGTTGTGCCCGGAGCGGGAGGTGCCGCCGTAGGACGGCTCCACGTAGCCGAGGACGGTGTCACTGCTGCGGAGGACCCAGCGTCCGCTTCCCTTGTCCTGTTTGAGCTGGGCCGCGTCGACGACGGCCATGGCGGCTTTCTCGGAGAGTTTCGGTGGTCGGGCCGGGGCGCGCGCGGGCTTCGCCTTCTTCGGTTCGTCACGTGAGGGTTGAGCGGGTGAGGGGGCGTCTGCGGTCGTACTGGTGCTGACCGGCTGCTCGTCCAGGTTGACGACGGTCACGCTCGGGGCGGGAGTGCTGTCCGGGCGACCGTGCACCGCCTGGGCGGCAGGGGCGGCCTGTCGGGCGCGGGCGGCCAGTACGACCGGGATGCGGGCCACCACGCCCATGTCGAAGTCGTCGGCAGGCTGCCCGGCGGTCAGGGCGCCGGCGAGCCTGCGGGCAGCGAGCGCCAGTTGGTCGGCAAGCTGGAGTGAGGGCGTGCTGTCGTACTCCCGCAGCAGCTCGGGTTCGTCGGCCGCGGCGGTCCGATGCCCGGAGTGCTGTTGTTGCCGGGCCCGGTATGCCTTGGCCTGGCAGGCGCGGGAGCAGTACCGGCGGGCACGGGGGCCACGCTGGGCGGGCAGGTCCTGGTGGCAGACCGGGCACGTCGCCATGAGGCCTCCAATCGTCACGTGATGATTGATGCTGTCACCGTACCGGCGCGCGACCCAATCGTCACGTGATGATTGGGTCGCGCGGGTGTTGATGGGGTGGGACCGGAATACGAGCGGAACGTGCCACGGCCGCTGTTTCGTGGGTGGTTTCAAACCGTCCGGGCGTTTGCAACGACTCGTGAAACGCGGTTCGCCCTGAGCACGGCCGCCGCTACCGGAACCCCTACCAGGGACCGGCCGCGAGGGCATGATCGATCCGCGATCGATCCGCACGCGTACCCGGCGGCGGATCCTTCAGTGCCTGGTGCTCTTAATGATGTTGATCGTGATGGGGGCGGCTCCTCCTACAAAGCCAGCCGCCCCGAGCGCCGCCACAGCAGGAATGGCCTCCGTGTGGCCAGTGACGGCGAGCACCAAGGCTCCGCCAGCGGACAGCATCGCCGTTAGCGCGCCGACGGCTTTGACGGCCGCCGACAGCCTGCTCTGCTGCGGTTCTGCACCTGCTGTACCGTCGTGATTGGTCGCGGTAGTCATTCGTGCTCCCGTGAGTTCAGTGTTCGGCAAGGACACAGGACCAACCACGACCACCCGGGGAGTCCTCAGCACCTGGCCCGCAAAGCATCGGTGCAGCACGAGGACTCCCCAAAGTCGTACTGGGGTCCGCCCATTGAGAGTACGCAGAACGCGCGGGCCCGCCCCAACCGGACCGCCCCGCGCGTTCTGGCGCAACCGTCTGCCGACGCCTCTACCGCTGCTCGAACACCACAGGAACGGCATGCCGCAACCGGGTACAACGCGGACAGCGGATAAGCCTCCCGGGACCGATCCGACCGGCTCCGAGCTGCTGCAGCGGGAACGAAGTGGTAGCGAAAACGTGCCCTTCGGCACAGCGGACGACGGTGCGCTCCATGGAGTCCATCAAGTCCCTTCCCCAACAAGCCTTGGAGAAGAAAGCCACATTAGGGGATGAATAGGATGCCGCTCCAGGGAGGTACCCACTTTGACGGCGTCGTTGTCCTGGTCCTGGTTCTGCTGGGGGTTGTCGGCCGTCACATCTTGAGGAACGCCAGCGCCGCCAGGAAGGCGCTGAGCCCCACCCCGATCGCGGGAATCAGGGCCGGGCTGGAGATGGCGACGTAGGTCAGGAACGCGGCGCCCATGAGGGCGAGAGCGATGTTGCTGCGGTCGGTGGGCATAGAGGTCTCCTGGTTAGAAAAAGTGGTCCTACCCGGACGGTGGGGGCGGCGGGGGTTAGCTCCGCAACCCCCGCCTGATGCGGCATGGCCCCTACGACGGCACGTCGTTGGTCGTTTCGGTTTTGAGCGCACGGAACCAGAGGTCCGGTGTGGTGAGGAAACGCAAACGCCCCGCTGATGGGCGGGGCGTTGTCTGGTGCCAGACCATCAGATGCGGGGGCCGCATTCAATAGACAGCGGCACCGGGCTAGCGACGCAAGTTGCTGATGGCCCTGGAGCGCAAGGGCTTCCCCGCGCCCTAGTTATGGGGTGGAGAGGGGCCGATGTGACGCCGAGGACACAAAAAAACTTCCCGCGCGTGAGCGGCAGCCCTTGAATGGGTTGCCGCTACATGCATCGCCCCTTAGCTGCGCAAGTTCGTGCTGCAGGCTGGACTGCTCTTGCGAGCAAAGAGGTAGCTCGCTGCTGGTGCTGCGAGCGCCGCGAAGATTGGGACGGCGGCCGGCGCCTGACCGGTCAGAGTCAGGGTGGTTGCGGTTCCGAGGGCCGCGAGCACGATGGTCCAGGGCAGCCAGGCGATGCGGCGGTGTCGGTGTCCGAGGCTTGGGGTACCGTCAGAGGGCGTCACAGGGTTCCGTTCTCCTCGCAGTGGATGGGCAGCCCACGACGTGAAACGAGAGGGAGATCCAGGCAAGGCCAGCCGTCCAAAGCATGGGCCTTGCAATGGGTCTCCCTTCGTCGTTCACGAAGCGGAGCCTGTCGGCGGCGCCCACTCTACGGGCCGCCACTGACAACGAGCCTCACAAGGTCCGTCCGAGGATTTCTTCGGCGAATTCAGCGATTCCGGGCAGCGGTGGGCGGCCTCGAAGTCTTCAAGTGTGTCGAACGCCCGGTACACGGACGCGAAGCGCAGCACGCGGGCCCGGCTGATCTTCTGCTGGTCCTGGAGCGCGAAGACTTCCCACGACGACCCGCAACTCGTGGACAGAGCCAGTTCAACCGAACCAAGGTGGGGCATCCATCATTTCTCACCAACCGCTGTTCCGTTGTTTCCCGGGGCCGAGCCTGAAGCCAGACGACAGAGAGGAAGTTCCATGGCTGTCGACTACGCCGCGATCTGGAACGAGCTGAACCCCCGCCAGCAGTTCTACTTGAAGACGATCTTCGATGAGGACCAGGAGCGGGAGGCCTCCCAGCGCAAGGCGAAGGCCCAGGGCAACTGGGACAGCCGTCCGGCGGCTGAGTGGCGCGCCATCGACGCGTACCACGACCCGGCCTCTCCCCGGGACCTGGTGGGCATCACCGCCCTCCAGGGGCGGTGGAGCGCTGCCGGGCACCACGATCAGGGCACCGGCTCCACCCTCAAGGTGCTGGATCTCGTTGCCCGTGATCGCGCCGTACTTGGAGGCGTAGTCGACGGGGATGCCGTTGTGGCCGACATCGCGGACGACGTTGCCCGTGACCGTGAAGTTGGCCGGGCCTTTGTCGGTGAGGAATCCGGCGACCCAGATGCCGTTGAAGGCGCAGTTCTCGAACGTGTTGCCGACACAGCTGATCTTGACGCGTTGTCTGCGGACTGGCGGACGTGATTGCCCTGGAAGATCACTTCCTCGCAGAAGAGGAACCCGGCGTCCTGGTTGTTGGTGAACTCGCAGCCGGTCACCGAGACCCTGCCCCGGACCCCACCGGTTCGGATGGGCAGCGCGGTCATGTTCCGTACGGTGCAGTCGCGCATGGCGAAGTTCGCGAGCCGCGCCTGACCGCTGCCCGTGGTGTCGAGGTCGCCGGAGAGGAAGACGGCGGTCTGCGGGCCAGCGCCGAAGGCCGCTACGTCCTCGCTTCGGCATGGCGGGAGACTCGTCGACGGGGCCAAGGAAGGTGATGCCTTCGATGGCGAAGTCGGTGAAGGCGACGGCGGACCCGTAGACGATGGTGCTGTCGGCCGTGTGGTGGAGAGTGATGCCGGCGTCCCCGGAGAGCGTGACATTCGACCGGCGCGTCAGCGAGTTGGAGCAGGCGTAATTCCCCAGAGGCAGGTAGACCGTGCCTCCGCCCGCATCACTGGCGGCATTGATCGCGGTCTGGATGGCACCGAAGTCATCGGTGCCGCCGTCGCCGACGGCCCCGTAATCGCGGACGTTCAGCCACGAAACTCCGGTCGTGGGCGCCGCGGCGTGCCCGTGCCCGCGGCTGTGGCTGTGGCGGCCAGGGCTACGCCTCCGACCCCGGCTGCGGATCGAAGCACGGAGCGTCTTGTAGTGGTCACGGTCCTCCTCGCCTCCTCGCCTCCTCGCCGTCCGCGACCACGTGAACCCCTGATGCTGACCATGAGCAGGCGAGAGGAAAGTTAACGCCTGAGCACGGAGAGGTTTCGTACACCCGAACTGCCTCGCGGGACGAGACTTCACAGGTCACGATTCTGCGGCGAAAGCGTAATTAAAAGTTTTGTGAGCTTAAAGTAAGAGCCGCTATCGGGGGGGTTCGGTGGGGGCTGTGGGAACACGGGCGCCGGTCTTGATTCCCGAGCGCTTGTGTGCATAACCAGTAGGGGGGAGCCCACTGTGTCCACTTTGTCCATCGTCATACCTGCGTTGAACGAAGCCGAAAACCTGCCTCACGTCTTCGCGACAATCCCGCTCGACGAACTCACCGAGGAAGGCTGGGGAGTCGAGGTGATCATTACTGACAACGGCTCCACGGACGGGACCGCCGAGATCGCCGCCTCTTACGGGGCGCGGGTGGTCCACCAGCCGTTGCGCGGCTACGGCAACGCCTACAAGGCCGGAATCGCCGCCGCGCGCGGCGAGGTGATCGCCACCGGCGACGCCGACTGCACATATCCCTTCGACGACCTGCCCAGACTGCTGCGCATCGTCGACGAGAAGCGGGTCGAGTTTCTCAACACCAACAGACTCGGCCGGGAGAACCGCGAGGCCATGAAGCCCTCGCACACCGTGGCCAATCACGCCCTCAGTCTGATCAGCCGCAAGCTCTTCAAGAGCGAGATGCGCGACTCCCAGAGCGGGATGTGGGTGTTCCGTCGCTACATCTGGGAGACCCTCAAGGTCACTTCCGACGGCATGGGCTTCTCCCAGGAGATCAAGAACGCCGCCGTCCGGGAAGGCTTCCGCTGCCTGGAGGTACCCATCGAGTACCGGCCCCGCGGCGGTGAGGTGAAGCTCAACGCCGTCTCAGACGGCGTGTCCAATCTGGCCCAGCTGTTCCGCCACAGGCTCAAGGACAACGCGCTGCGCACCGACACCCGGTCCCAGTGGCGCGACCGTTCCACCCGGCCCGTCCCGGCACCGCTGATGCCGGTGCAGCGGGGTGCGGCGTCCGCCACCGCGGACCACGCGGCGCAGGAGAAGGTGAGGACCGGGCACCATGGCGTGTGACGAGCAGGGCTTCTGAAAGGGCACGATGCGGACTGAGACAGCGCGCGACGGGCAGCGCGGAAGGGCCGACGGGACGGCCGGCGGGCGCGGCCCGGTGATCCGGCGTGCCCTGGTGGCCATCGCGGTGATCGCCGCGGTGGTCGCCGCCTGGTCCACCCCGGCGGTCCGCGAGGAACTGGCGAAGTCCTTCACCCGCCAGGACCGCCCTTATCTGGAGCTGTACTTCATCGAGTTGCCGTCCTATGTGGGCGACCAGGTCGAGGCCAAGGTCGCCTTCACTCCGCACGGCGGCGTACGGTCCGCGGGGCCGTCGGCGAAGGAGCGGGCCGAGGGCGCGCCCCGGCCCGCGTCGGACACCTTCGTGCTGAAGGCCGAAGCGGACCGGGACGGTGAGCTCCTGGGCACCGGGTGGGCCACCGTGCGTGCCGTCGACGGGCAGGCGAAAGTCGTGAACGTGGACGTGGCCCTGCCGAAGGGCGAGGACGCCGACGCGCTGCGCGTCTCGGTGGCGGGCCGGTCCGAGTACGTAGTCGGACATCTGGAGACCGCCGGATGAGCGCGGAGAAAGAGGCGGGCCTCATGGGGCGCAGAGTCATTCAGGTCACCCCCTACTACCCGCCGGCCCTCGGCGGGCTCGAGCGTGTGGTGGCGCATCTGTCCCAGGAGCTGGCACACCGGCACGAAGTACATGTGGTGACCACGGGGCTGCGGACGTCAGGCCTGCCGCGGCACAGCGTCGAGGACGGCGTACACGTGCACCGGCTTCCGGCGGTCGAGGTGGCCAACACCGCCATCTCCGCGCTGCTGCCCGTTCAACTCGCCAAGGCACGGCCCGGGGACGTCGTACATCTGCACATCGCACACGCCCTCGTCCCCGAACTCGTCTCCGCGGTCGCCGCGCTGCGGCAGGTTCCGTATGTCGCCCACTTCCATCTCGACGTGGACGCCAGCGGCCCGCTGGGGCGGCTGCTGCCCTGGTACAAGCAGCACTTCCTGGGCCGAGTGCTGCGCCGGGCCGCCGCGGTGGTCGCGCTCACCGAGGAGATGGCGGACTTCCTGGTCGAGCGGTACGGGGTGTCCCGGCAGCGGCTGCACATCGTGCCGAACGGCGTGTCGGACGCGTACTACCTGCCGCCCCGGACCGCGCCGGCCCGGCCCCTGCGCCTGCTCTTCGTCGGGCGCCTGCAGATCCAGAAGAACGTGGCCCGGCTGCTGGACACGATAGCCCAGGTCCAGGAGGACGTACGGCTGCGGATCGTCGGCGACGGCGAACTGCGCGAGCAGCTCACAGCGCAGGCGGCCCGGCTCGGGCTGCGGAATGTCGAGTTCGCGGGGGCGCTGTACGCGGACGACCTGGTGAAGGCGTACGCGGACAGCGACGCGTTCGTCCTGCCGTCCGACAAGGAGGGGATGCCGCTCGTGCTGCTGGAGGCGATGGCCTCGGGTCTTCCCGTCATCGCCACCGATGTGCCCGGCAACCGTGAACTGGTCGACGGCACCGGACTGCTCGCGGCGCCCGACCCGGCCGCGCTGGCGCAGCGGATCGACCAACTGGCCGCTGACGCGGAGCTGTGGCGGAGTCTGGCCGAGCGCAGCGCTCACGCCGCGGCGGGACTGTCGTGGTCCCGGGTGGCCGAGCGCGTCGAGCAGGTCTACACCGAGGCGTTGTCATGACACTCGAGACGGACGAAACTCTTGCGTTGACCACCGTGGCGCACGGCCGAGGGCAACGGACGGAGACCGACGCGGGAACCGGCACGGGGACCAACACGCGGACCAACACGCGGACCGGCACGCGGACCGCCCGCCGCCGGCGGAAGAAGCGGTTCGCGGTGCCCGACAGCGCGGTGCTGATCGCCTCGGCGTTGTGCACCCTCGCGGTGCTCGTGCCCGTCACGCCACCTCTAGTACGTCTCGCGGCCGGGCTGTATCTGCTCTTCGGCGCCCCGCTGCAGCTGTGGCGTCCGCTCGCCGGGCGGATCGTGCCGACGGGCAGCGGCCGCACGCTGGTCTCGGTCGGCCTGGTCATCATCGGGGACATGCTGCTGGCACTCGTGGTCAACACGGTGCTGCCCTGGGTGGGCGTGGACCGGCCGCTGACCCGCGGGTGCCTGACCTCGGCCACCGCGCTAGGCATCGGCGTCCTGTGGTGGTTCCGCCGGCGATACGCGCCGTCCGCCGACACCGGGCCGGTGCGGCTGTGGGCTCTCGCCCGCGCCACCCCCGGGCTTGGCATGGCGACCGCCGCGGGGGCCGTCACCGTGCTGTGCGCGGTAGCCGGAACGATCCGCCTGAACAACGGATACGGCGGGGCGGTGAGCATCGTCGCGAGTGTGCTGGGCGGCCTGCTGCTGTTGCTGCTGTCCGTCAGGCGACGCAAGTACCACCTGACCGCTCTGGAGACGGGACTGTACGCGGCGGCGCTCGCTCTGCTGCTCCTGGCCTCGCTGCGCGGCTGGTTCATCACCGGGCACGACGTCCAGACCGAGTACCTCTTCTACCGGATGGCGCTGGGCGGCGAGTACTGGGACGTGTCCACCTACCGGCACGCCTACAACGCCTGTCTGAGCATCACCCTGCTTCCGGTGAGCATCCGTCAGCTGACCGGCATCAACGACATCTACATCTTCAAGGCGATCATCCCGGCGCTGTTCGCTCTCACCCCGGTCATGCTGTTCCGCTCCGTGCGGAACGTGGCCCCGCGTTCCGTGGCGCTGCTCGCGGCAGTCTTCTTCGTCGCCTTCCCAACCTTCCTGACGGACATGGTGTTCCTCGGCCGGCAGGCCATCGCCTTCGTCCTGCTGGGCAGCGCGATCGTGGTGCTCACCGACAGCCGGGGCCCGCGGACGGCCCGGCGGGTGCTGTTCGTGGTGCTGCTGGTCGGCGTGGTCCTCTCGCACTACTCGACCGCGTACGTGGTGATCGCGACGCTGACGCTCGCGCTCGGTTACGACAAGGTGTGGCGGCTGGTGTCCCGCCGGAGCCGGGAGCGGTTGCGCCGCAAACGGCGCGAGGACCGGATGCTGACCTTCATCCAGTGGTGGATGGTGCTCATTCCGGCAGTGGCGGCGGTGGTCTGGGCTGGTCCGGTCACCCACACCGGCGGCCAGTTGCACGTGACGGTGGCCCAGACGATCTCGGACCTGGTGTCGCCCAAGGACCAGGCCGGTTCCTCCGACACCGGCTACAGCCTGCTCGGCGGGGACCAACTGTCGCCGCAGCAGCGCCTGGAGCAGTACGTGAAGGAGTCGGAGGCCGACTCCGCGAAGGAACGCGCGCATCTGCTGCTGACGCAGAAGGAGCTCGACACCATCGACTGGACGGCCGTGTCCACCGCGGACATGCCGCTCACGCCGCTCGGCCGGATCCTGGACCTGATCGGAGTACCGGTCCAGTCGCTCAACGGCGCCGTGCGTGCCGCGGTCGCCTACTTCTTCCAGCTGATGACCGTGCTCGGCGTATGGGTGGTGCTCAGGGCCCGCCGCTCGGCATTCCGTGCCGTCCGGGACCAGACGACCATGGCCCTGGCCGCCCTGAGCACTGTCGCGCTGTTCACCGTCGTACCGCAGCTGTCCGTGGACTACGGCGTGCTGCGGGCGTTCCAGCAGGGGCTGTTCTTCTTCGCCCCGTTCCTGGCCGCCGGAACCCTGTGGGTGCTGCGCTGGGCGGGGCACCGCAAGGAAGTGCTCGGCGCGGTGCTGACGTTCTGCCTGCTGCTGAATCTCGTGGGAGTCATGCCGAAGGTGCTCGGCGGCTACCCGGCGCAGATCCAGCTGTCCAACAGCGGTGACTACTACGACATCTACTACACCCAGTCGCAGGAGGTAAAGGCCGCGCTGTGGCTCGACGCCTGGAAGCGGGCGCGCGAGGACGCGACGCCCATCCAGATGGACAGCTTCTCGTACACCCGGCTGAAGCCGTACATGGCATCCGACGCTGCCGGCGTGAGCACCCCGGTGTGGCTGGACAAGGACGCGTACCTGCTGCTGGGCACAACGCCCGCCAAGACCGGACGGGTGTCGATCTTCTATCGGGGTGACCGGATCACGTACGAGTTCCCGCGGGAGCTCGTGGAGAAGAAGAAGGACCTGGTGTACAACAACGGTGGTTCGGTGGTGCTGAGGTGACCGGTTCCGTGCGGCGGGTGTTGCTCGTCTGCCACTTCTACCCGCCGCACATGGGCGGGATCGAGCGGGTCGTCCAGGCCGAGGCGCGCCGCCTGGCCGCTCTCGGACTGGAGGTCACGGTGGTGACCTCGGGCGAGCGGACGGCCGAGACGGTCGAGGACGACGGGGTCCGGGTCGTGCGTGTGCGGGCCTGGAACGGGCTGGAGTCCCGTTTCGGGGTGCCCTTCCCGTTGTTCGGGCCCGGGCTGCCGCGGCAGGTGCGGCGCTGGGCACGGTGGGCGGACGTCGTGCACATCCACGACACCTTCTATCTGACCTCCTGGGCGGCGGCCGGCGCGGCCCGGCGCGCGCGCCGCCCTTGGCTCGTCACCCAGCACGTGGAACTGGTCGACCATCCCTCGACGCTGGTCACAACGGTGCAGCGGGCCGTGTACCGGCTGGCGGGGGCACGGATCTGGCGGGGCGCGCGCACCGTGTTCACCCTCAACGCCCGCGTCGCCAACTTCGTCCGCGGCCACGGCGGGGCCGCGGAGCGGATGCGGCATCTGCCCAACGGGGTGGACACCACGCTGTACCGGCCGTGCCAGGACGTCATCGAACAACGCGAGATCCGGGCCGAGTTCGGGCTCCCGCTCGACCGGCCGCTGGCCCTGTTCGCGGGACGGCTCGTCCCGAAGAAGGGGTACGACATCGCACTCGCGGCGCGGGAGCGTGGCACCGGCTTCGACCTCGTCCTCGCCGGCGGTGGCGATGCCTCGGCACTGGACGGCGGACAGGGCGTGCACTACGTCGGTGCGCTGCCGCCCGACCGGCTGGCCCGCCTCTACCGGGCCTGTGACATGTTCGTGCTGCCCTCGGTGGCAGAGGGTTTCCCCCTGTCGGTGCAGGAGGCGATGGCGGCGGGTCTGCCGGTGGTGACCACGCCCGACCCCGGCTATGCCCCGTACGGACTCGACACGGACCGGTTCGTGTTCGCCGAGCGGAATCCCCAGGCGGTCGCCGCGGAGCTGTCGCGGCTGGCCGCGGACGCCTCGCTGCGCACCGAGATGGCCAAGTACTCGGTGCGGTACGCGCGGACCGCCTTCTCCTGGGACGCCCACGCGGAGGCGCTCGTCGCGGCCTACGAAGAGGCCTGCAGCTAAGGGGTTCTACGGCAACTTGGGGGGCGGGACTCAGGTCCCGCCCCCCAAGTTGTCACAGCGAGCGGAACAGCTCGTTGTACCGCTCTGTCAGCAGCTGCCAGTCGTACTTCTCGACCACCCGACGGCGTCCGGCCCGCCCCATGCGGTCGGCCAGTTCGCCGTCGGTGAGCAGGGTGCGCAGCGCCGCCGCGAGCGCCTCGGGGTCGCGCGGCGGTACGACGAGACCGGTCTCGCCGTCGGCCACCGTGAAGGGCAGCCCGCCGACGGCCGTCCCGACCGCCGGGGTACCGCACGCCTGTGCCTCGGCAAGAGCGGTTCCGAAGCACTCGGCGTCGCTCACCGAGGACAGCACCCCGGCCCGGGCGTGGCGCACGGCATCCACGAGTTCCTCGCCGCGCAGCTCACCCGCCGCGATCACGCGGTCGGCGACGCCCAGTTCGGCGGCGAGCTTCAGCAGGTTCTCCACATCGTCGCCGCCGCCGATCAGCTTCAGCTGCGCCTCGGGCAGGTCGGTCAGCAGCGCGAAGGCGCGGATCAGCTGGTCGACACCCTTCCAGCGGGACGTGCTGTCCATCCGGCCCACATAGACGACGACCGGCGGCCGCTCGGAGGGCGGCGGGCCAGGGATCCAGCGCTCGGTGTCGACGCCGGGCGGAATCTCCTGCGCGCGGGGACGGCCGTACGCCATCGACCCGGGGGCCACGGCGACGGGAACGGTGGCCCGGGCCATCAGCCGGGGCAGGACGGAACGCTCGTAGACGGCGATGATCCGGTTCGCCAGGCCTCCTTCGGCGTCCTGCTTGTGCATGGTGCCCGCGTGGTACGTCAGCACGGTGGGCCGGCGCTTCGCCGCGAACACCGAGATGTCCGCGAGGCCGGGCACCGGGGCGTGCGCGTTGACCACGTCGACGCGCTCCCTGCGCAGCCGGCGGCGGACCTGGAGCGGCCAGAGCGGGCTGATCGGGCTGTTCGACAGCTTCAGCCACGTGCCCAGCCGCACCACCGTCACGCCGTTCTCGACGCTCACCCGGGTGCGTCGGCCCTCGGTGTTGGTCGTCAGCACGACCGCCCGCATCCCCGGCGCGGCGGCGACGGCCTCGGCGATCCGTGCCGCGTAGTTCTCCACCCCGCCGATCTTCGGCGGGTAGTACGAGGAGACCACGGCCACGGTGCGCTCACCCGGTGTCCGGGCCCCTTGAGGCGCGGGCACGACGGAGCGCAGGCGCTCGGTGAACTCCTCGGCGCGGGCCCGGTACTGCGGCAGGACGGAGCACAGGTGGGCGCGGTAGCCGGCCGACTCCTCGATGAGGAGGTCCACCATCGGGATCAGGTTGTCGGCGCGCACCTCGTCCATCCTGAGCACCCACTCGCCCAGGCCGAGGTCCTCCATGATGCCGCGGGTCTTGTGGTCGTACTCGATGGCCGCGCACGGCACCTCGGAGAGCAGCCCGAAGATCACCGAGTGGAAGCGGGTGCCGAGGATCAGGTCGGCCTGTCCGTACAGGGCGAAGACGTCATGGTGGGAAAGGGAAGCGTCGTCGACGAGGTGCAGCCGCGCACTGTCCACCTGGGCCGCGATGCGGCGGTTGACGATGCGGTCGTCGTCCGCCTGGAAGGCACAGGTCACCTGGGGGACGAGCACCACATCGCAGTCGGCGCCGACCAGCAGATGGCTGATGGTCGCGGCCATCGCGGACTCGTACGCCGTCTGCTGGGCCTCGGGGAGGTGCTGTCGGGCGGTGACCAGGACCAGCCGGGAACTGGCGGGGATGCCGAGTTCCTCGCGCCAGGGCCTGTGGGACTGTCCCCGGAAGGCGAAGGCGCTGTCGATTCCGCGCTCCGTGTTCCGCCCGGGCACCCCGATCTCCGACAGCCTGCGCACACTGATGTCCTCGCGCACGGAGATCAGCCGGGCGTGGCGCAGGACCCGGCGCATCAACATACGCTGGAGGCGGGTGGGGAACGGGCCGTAGGACTGCGGGCCCAGGACGACCGGGGTGCCGAACCGCGCCGCCAGCCACAGCGGCAGCAGCAGGAACGCCACGCTCAGGTCGGAGGGGAAGTCCTTGGTGCCGCGGAGGTAACCGCCGCCCAGCGACAGCACCAGGTCGGCCTCGGCGAGGGCACGGACCTCGCGGTTGATCTCCGTCGGCATCAGACGGGCGAGCGCCTTGATGAGCGGGGCGCTGCCCGGCAACACAGCGAGCAGACCGAGCAGGGTGGCGAGCAGCTTGCCGGTGATGCGGGCGATACGGGCGGTGTCCTCCTTGCCGACGTAGCGCCGGATGGAGCCCAGGTTCTCGGCGCCGTCGAACTCCGCGTGCTCCTCGGGCTCCTCGAAGCCGGCGATCCGGACCCGGGCGCCGGGGTAGGCGGCCCGCACCTGGTCGATGGCGACGCTGAGCAGCGCCGCGTCGCCGCGGTTGCCGCGCTCGAAAGCGTTGACGATGACGACGTTCACCGGCTGATGGCCTTTCTGTAATGGTTCTCCAACGCGTCGAGGAAGCGCTCGACGTCGTAGCGGGCGGCGCGGGCGGCGGAGCCGTCACCGAGGCGGCGCAGCCGTTCCAGGTCGCCCACGAGCGGGCGCAGGGCCTCGGCCAGTGCCGGGACGTCGCCCGCGGGGACGAGCATCCCGTTGTCCTCGCCGACGAGCTCCGGCAGCCCGCCCACCCGGGACGCCACCAGCGCCCGGCCGATCTGCAGTGCCTCCAGGGCGACGGTGGGGAAGTTCTCGGGCCACACCGACGGGACGACCACCACCGAGGAGGCGGCGAGCGCCTCGCTCACGGCGTCGGGCGAGACCCAACCCCGGAAGCGCACCCGTCCGGCGGCCGTGAGGTCGGCCGCGGAGGTCTCCAGCGCGGTCCGGTCGGCGCCGTCGCCCACGATGTCGAGGGTGGCCCCAGGGTGCTCGTCGAGCAGAAGCCGGAAGGCGTCCAGGAGAATGTGCACGCCCTTCACCCGTTCCAGCCGCCCCACGTACAGCAGACTGCCGGTCTCCTTCACCGGCTGGGGCGGTGCCGTACGGGGCACTCCGTTGGGCAGGACGTGGACGGGGACCCGGCCCACGTCCCGCCGGACGACCTCGGCGAAGTAGGCGCTGGGCGCGAGGACCCGGTCGAGCCTGCGCAGCCGCGGGAGGTAGGCCGGGCGCTGGAGGAACCGCAGGTAGAGGTAGCGGGCCTGGTCCGGCAGGGAGAGACGCTCACCGCGGGTGGCGGAGTGCAGGTTCCAGCGCAGCAGTTCCAGCGTCCAGTCCTCGGGTCCGTGCAGGGTGAGGATCTGCGGGCAGCGGTCCGTCGCCGCGAGGGCCGCGGGACTGAACTCGCCGATGGTGTGCAGATGGACGACGTCCGGCTGGAACTCGTCCATGATCCGGGTCAGACGGCGGTGGGCGTCCCGGTGCCAGAAGTAGCCGAGGAAGCGCTGGGGTGCGCTGCCCTGGATGGCGGGGACGAGGTCGTCCGCGAAGAGTTCATGCCCCTCGGAGTCGAGTGTGGTGGCGACGGTGCGCATCTGGTGGCCGCGGGCGGTCATGCCCTGTTGGATGAGGCGCACGCTGCGTTCCGCGCCGCCCGCCTCGTGGCCGATGTTGATGACGTGCAGCAGTTTCATGACGGTGTCCGGGTGCCGGGGCCGTACGGCCGGTCAGCGGGAGTCTGCGGATGCTCGGGCACGAGCACGGGCGCGGGCGGTGGAGTGCTGCCCGGCGTCTTCCGGCCGCGCCGCAGAGCAGTCAGAGCGACCAGACCGGAGGCGAGGTTGCCCAGGCCCCAGGCCCAGCCGATCCAGACCAGGCCACGGGGCGCCCACAGCAGCGCCAGCGAGACAGTCACCAGGGCGAACACTGCGTTGTTGACGATGAGCTGGCGGAGCTGACGGGTGATCTTCAGGGCGAAGTTCGCCCAGGCGGAGAGCGCGACCGCCAGCGAGCCGACGGCGAAGGCGACCAGCAGTGGCCCGGCCGCGTCCGAGTAACCCGGCCCGAACACCCACAGGATGAGCCCGCTGCCTCCCGCGATCACGGCGGCGGCCGGGGTCTGGGCGGCGGCGATGATCACGGCGGTGCGGCGCAGCAGCATGGGCAGCTGGGTCGGATCGTGCGACCCTTCGGCGAACAGCGCCTCGCCGACGGAGAAGGCGATCGCGTTGAGCAGGGCCGCGATCTGGAAGGCCACGTAGAAGTAACCGGTCGCCTCGGCACCCAGGTGGTGCAGCACGATCAGCGGCAGGATCAGCTGCGGCAGCAGGTTCAGCAACCCGGAGAGGTAGCTGGCCAGGGAGTAGGTGAACTGCTCGCGCAGCCGAGTGCCGCCGACGCGCAGGTCGAAGCGGAAACCGAGACGGCGCCGCATGAGGAACAGCGCGCACAGCACGGCCGCGGCGAATCCGGCCCCGGTCGATCCGACGATCCCGTACATGCCGAGTCCGGTGAGGAAGGCCGGCAGAGCGAGTTTGGCCACCCCCTGGGTCAGCCCGTCCGACAGGACGTTGAGCTCGGGGGCGCGCGCCCCGGTGAACACCGACTTCGCCAGTTGGTTCAGCGCGGCGAAGGAGCACAGCACGGCGAACGTCGTGACGGCGAACGGGTTCTCGCGGACGAAGAGCAGTTTCTCGCCGTACCAGGGCAGGCCCGCCAGATAGCCGAGCGCCAGCAGCCCGCCGGCCGCGGCGACCGCGCACAGCGCCAGCGTCAGCTGGGCGTTGCGGGCGTGCGAGGCGGCGGGGAAGCGTATGAGGGTGCTGTTGAGGCCGAACTGGCTCAGATACGAGATCAGGCTGATCGCGGAGATGAGCGAGGTGGCGATGCCGACCTGGGCCGGGGTGTAGAAGCGCGCTACGACGACCCAGAACAGGAAGCCGAGCGCGGCTGTGGTGGCCGTGGTGGCCAGCACGAAGAGCGAGTTGCGGTAGACCGTGTGCACTTTTCTGGGACGGCTATGTCTCGGCACGGCTGTCCCGCCGATGGCGGAGCACGAAGCTCACGTTTCCCCCCACGTGGTGGTAGCGCCGAAGCCGCCGGGTGGTACCGGCGGCGGCGATGGTGTGAACGCCCGCCCGGGTGGTTTCCCCCCGCCCGGATCATCGGCCGTCAGTCCGCGGCCCGATGTGCCGCGATGGCGTCACGATAGGCGTTGAACGCCGGCTTACGCGCGCCGGTGTAGTCGATGAGCCCGTAGTAGGCCCAGGTTTCCGCGTTCGCCTCGGGAGTTTTGATGTCGCGGTGGGCGTACCAGAACACCTTGGTGACCGCAGTGAGTTCGTCCGCCGCCTTGACCATGTCGGTGGCGATCCGCGCCTGGTAGGCGGGGGTGACGTGGCTGGTCTCGACGCCGGACTGCTCACTGTCGGCGATCGCGCCCCTGCCATGGGTGGGGGCGCCCGTCTCCGTCAGCCAGATCTCCAGATCGGTCCGCTCGTGCCGGGCGAGGACCGCGGTCAGGCTCCGGCGGACGCCGGTGACCTGCTCGTAGGGGCTGTCACCGGTCTTCGTGCTGAGAAGCACGCCATGAGAGAACGCGTGGAAGCTGATCCCGTCCACATGGTCGCCGGCGCCGAGCTCCAGCACGTTGTCCAGGAAATCGGCGGCGGACTGGCGTTTCCCGTTGCTGGTGGCGGCATTGGCGAGTCCGCCCAGCAGGACGAAGGAGTCGGGGTCGGCGGCGCGGATGGCCTTGGAGGTCTCCTTCACCATCTCCGTGTAGCGCTCGGGGTCGGCGCCACCCGGCCAGAAGCTGCTGATGTTGGGCTCGTTCCAGATCTGCCAGGTGTGCACGCCCATCGCCGCGTAGCGCGTCACCGCCTCGGTGACGAACTGGGCGAAGCGGGCGTTGCTCGCGGGCGGACAGGTCTGGTTCTTGTACGCGCACGCGAGGTCGCGGGCCCATTGAGGGGTGTAGCCGACGGTGGCGAGCACCTTCAGGTCCCGCTGCTGCGCGGCGCGGGCCACCCGGTCGAAACGCTCCCACAGGTACTGCGCCTCACCGTCGGGCTGGATGTTCGTCCAGGCCAGGTCGGCGCGGATCCAGGTGACACCCAGGTCGACGGCGTCGTCGAGCGCCTGGGCGAGATCCGCGTCGGTCATCCACGGCAGGGTGTCGCTGTAGGCGAGCCCGAAGTCCAGGGGCTTCGTACGCGTCGCCTCGGCCCGCGCGACCGCCGAGGGCAGTTCGTACGGCGACTCGGACGAGTCCGTGGCCTCGGGCGAGGCGGTGTTGGTACCCGCCGAGCATCCGCTGCCCATCGCGACGAGGGCTGGGGCGGCCCACAGCGCCCTCAGCACCCTGCGACGAGAGGTGAAATGCCCGATTTTGCCAGGCCCTTCACCTTGTTCGAATTCTGTCGACATGCGGTGCACCCTAACGGACGACAAGACATCCCCATTCCAGGGGTCGGCGGCGGGCAGGGTGGCGCGGGCGGCGAGTGCCTCGACGAGGGCCGCGGCCTGTTCGGCGGCCTGCGCGGCCCGCTCGGCCGCGGCGTTGGCCCGGGCCGCCTCGGCAGCGGGGACCATCCGCGCGGGCGCGGTGCGGAAACGATTGTCCCGGAGCTTGCGTTCGGACAGCTGCGCAGGTTGGCTCAAGGTGCGATCAGTGAATGGTGTGACAGTGGCGGGTTCCTCGTGTGTTGCCGGGACATGCTGGTCAGTGAGTCATGCGTCGGGCTCGCCGTACGCCGCATTAGGAAGGCTGGACTTGCAATGTGGAATTTCGAAGTCTAACCTTCTAATCATGAACGCTCGCGATGCTCTGAACCGGTCCACCGCCACCGCGATCCGGGTGGCGCTGGGGATGCTCAAGCGACGCACCCGCGAGGCCATGGCGGACGGGCAGCTGACGACCCCGGAGCTGTCCGTGCTGGCGCAGATCGATCGCAGCGGTCCGAGCAGCGTCGCCGATCTCGCCCGCCTGCAGCAGATCACCCCGCAGGCGATGGGCTCCACCGTCGCATCACTGGAGAAGCAGGGGCTGGTGACACGGTCCTCGGATCCCAACGACCGGCGGCGGGCGCTGCTGACGGTGAGCGGCGCGGGCAGCGATGTCCTCCACTCCGGCCGCGACGCGATCTCCGATCGCATGGCCGTCGCGCTCGGCGAGTCGTTCACCGACGACGAGGTCGCCACTCTGGCGGCTGCGGCTCCGCTGCTGGAACGCCTGGCCCAACGCCTCTGACCCTTGATTCGAACCAGCCCCCATGCCGAGCGTGCGGGGCCGATGACGTGCGGCTCCGACCGCACGTGGAGGTGCGCATGTCATTGCCCCAGGAGCACTCCGCGACTCTGCCTGAGTATGGTGCCCACCCGTTTTCCTGGGACAGGACACCCGCACGCCCGCCGGTCCTCGGTGGGGACCGCCTCCCTTACTCGTCGACGCCGTGGTCGACGCAGAGCAGACTCCGCGGAACCCGTCGAGAAGTGACTTCGCAGCAGCTCGACAAAGGCAGTCAAGGATTCAGCGCGATCCTAGAAAGTGGGTGTGGTCTGCGATGGTGGTTGGTGCCTGGCGGTGTTGTCCCCTCGAAGCCGATGCCACCGCCAGGCCCTCCCCGCCGGTCATCTCCGGATGGGCGTGATGAGTGGAACTTGAACGTGCCCAGGCAGGTACACGGTTACGTACCCAGCCTCGGCGGGTGACGCGCGGGCTGCGGCCGAGCCGGGCTCACGTCCCGGCCACGCGGGGCTATGGCTTCCACTTCGCTCCGGCCACGCCAAAGGGCCACGCTCACGCGGCCCTGGCTCTGCAACAGGCTGGGGATGGAACGCGACCGTCCGAGCCGAGCGGTACGGTGCAGTTGCCGTGCGAGCATGAGTGGCCATTGATCAAAATGCAGACGGTTGCTGGGGAGCCAGCGTGCGACACAAAGTCGGATTAGCAGTACCCCTGGCGGCTCTGATGCTGCTGACCGGGTGCGGGGTTTTCGCGGGAGACACCCATCTCTGCACCCTGATAGACGCGCCCGCCGGGATCCGGGTCGAGGTTCACCCGGAACTGGCGAACAGGGTGGCCGACGCGGCCCTCACCGTGTGCTGGGACGACGCCTGCCACAAGCGCACGCTGCAGCTGCGTAAGACCTCGCCGGACGAACCGGCAACCCCAGGGAACCCCGTGATGACCACGGAATCCGCTACCGCCGCAGAAAGCCCGGCAGCCAGGACCCCCCAAACCCCCGAGCCCTCCATCTGGCCTGGCTTCGCGATCATAAGTGACCTGCCAGGAAAGCCCATACACGTCACGCTGGTACTCAAGAACCAGCGCGGCGCCACCGTGCTCAACCGACAGATCAGCACCACCCCGCAGCCCACCTATCCCAACGGCCGCAACTGCTCGCCGGCCGGCCATCAGGCACGCCTGATGGTCACGGAAGAGGGCTCGCTGATCCCACGCTGACCGTGCGCTCCACCACGGATCTGCGCCGGCGAGGCGCTGAGGCTACCCGCATCTTCAGGCCGCGGGACAGCAGCCGCTGTCCCGGGGGCGGCTGGCCATCGGATGGGCCGGACGCTCCGGCGTCCAGCCTGCTGGTGACGTTTCCGTGTACCCAGCTGGGTACTTTCACGCGAACGCCGACACGGGGTGTAGACCCGAGCTGTGTTGGGTTTCTCGGGGACTCACCACAGCCGGTCGGCGGTGCGGCTGGCGAAGGTCGCCCGCCTGCCGGTCGTGGGTGCCGTGGCTTCCGGGAGGGCGGTGACACGGCGCCATCCCGGAAGCTTCAGGACGCTGGCGCCCTTCAGGGTCGGCCTGGGCGCCGCTGACTCACTCTCCGTGCCGGGTGGGGTGCCCGGGCCGTGACCCGCGAGCGGGCGGGGTGTTCGTCACCTGGTTGGCCCGCAGCCGGCTCGTCTGCTGGTGTCTGGTCGGTTGTCCCGTGCAGTTGAAGGCCGCGCCGCTGGGCGCGGGTGACCAGCGGGACGAACTGTGAATCTTCACGCCGTACGGCGAGGTTGTGCAGACCTTCCTTTCGTTTTCCTCACCAGGGGCCGCACCGCTTGTGGCCTTCGGCTCGACCGTCCAGGTGTCGTGGGACGCGAGAACGTCATCGGGTTGGCCATGAGCAGTGTCGGTAGCCGCCCCATGCCGCCAGGCATTACAGGGCAGTGTCAGCGGCGGATGGCAGCATGCGGACGCATGACGAATACGACAGCGTTCGACTGGCGGCCGTTCCTGCTCAGATGGAGCGGGGAGTGGTCGGATTCCCTACCCGATGATGAGACGCGAAGTGAGGAGGATGAAGCCGCCCGGCGGGTTCGGTGGTTGGGGTTCCCGCCCGCGTCCGAGGAGCGGATCGCAGCCATGGAGGAGCGCCTCGGCCGACGGATGCCCCCGTCGTACCGGGAGTTTCTCAAGGTCAGCGACGGGTGGCAGCACGCCGGCGGGTTCGTCTGGCTGTTGGCTGGGGCCACGGACGCGCGCTGGCACAACAACGAGTCGGGGCTCGCGGACATGTTCGAGGAGTACTTGGACGAGGACGCCGGACCCGACGAGCGGCGGGATGCGGACATCTGGCGGCGCGGGCTGCAGCTCGAAGTGGAGTCCGACGCCACCCGCGTGCTCATGGATCCCGAGGACGCGGACGAGGAGGGCGAGTGGGCCGTCTACACGTGGGCGAGCTGGCGGGCCGCACCGCCCGCGCGGTACGCAAACTTTCGTGAGTTCATGCGGGACATGTTCCGGGAGTTCCACAGCCTGCGGGCACGCCGGGCCGACGGGGAGTCGGAGTTCGCCAACGACACGACGCGAGAGCTGGACGCCCTGGTGGAGCAGGCCCGACTGGAGGCGCTGCGCGGCGGCTGGGAACGGGCTGGGCACGCGCTGGACGAGGCGAAGGAGTACGGCAGGCCGCGGGCCGTCGGGCTGGGTGACCAGATACGCCGTCTGGTCGGACAGACCTACATGGTGTACTTCGAGGACGTGGTGACCGACCCGCGGTATGCGCCCGAGCTGCTGCCAGCGCTGGTCGCCGAGCACGCGGCGCACTCGTACAGGGACGACTCCACGCTGATGTTCCACCTGCGGGGAGCCGGTGACGACGTGGTGTCGCTGGCCTACGCGACGCTGGAGCAGGTGCGCAACGGCACGTATCGGTACACGGCGGCCGGACCGTTCGGGGAAGCGGTCGAACGGGCACGGGAGCTGGCGCGGTGGGGCGACACCGACGGGGCATGGCGGACGCTGATGGACGCTCTGCCGGTATGGCAGCCGCTGGGCCCCGACCACCTGGCGCCGCTGGGGTGGGTGGCAGACCCCCTGCTCGGCCCCCTGCTGACCCCGGAACGGGGCCGCGAGCTGCTGTCCACCCCCAGGGGCGGACAGGCGGGTGAGGCACCGAGCCAGCCGGCTGGCCTCGACCCGGACAACCTGGCGTGGCTCGCGGCCCCGGACGCCCTCGACAACCTCACGTCCTACCGGTTCGTCCTGGTCGAAGGTGTAGAGCCGGAGGACCTGCCCGGACGCCTCGCGGACGGGAACGAAGCAGCGCTGGACGATCCCATGACTTCCCACGAAGCGCGCCACCGATTGCTCCGCGGACAGAGGGAGTTCTCGTCCTACGACGACAAAGCCCTCATGGCGGTCGGACAGGCCGGCACCCGTTGGAGCTTCGCCTTCGACAGCGACCCTGCGCATTTCGACCCGCAGCGGTTAGTCTCCCCGGCCGCGGCCGCCAGCGCGGGCACCCGCGCAGTGGTCGTGTGGAGCGGTCTGAGGACCTGGCGCGGGGAACCGTTCTTCCACCTTTCCGTAGCGCAGGACGGTACCGAGCAGTACGCCTTCACGTACGCGGACGGAGAGACACACCGAACCGGACAGATACCACCGGCACTGGACCCGGACCGGTTCTTCGGCTCCCGGGAGGAGGACACCGAGGCGGAACGGTCGCTGCTGGAGGCCGTGACCGGCGAGTTCGGTGTCCACCTGCCGCGCCACGCGATCACGAACGGACGGCTGCACACGTTCACCACCCGCTCATGGACGCGGCCGCCGGGAAACGGGGAGACCTACGCCGTGATCAGCATGAACTGGGATGCCGCACGCTGACGGACAAAGCACCCGTACCCCTTCCGCGCCGCCACTGCCCCACTGACATCCCCGGTGACCAGCCCAGTGACAACCGATGTCCAACCCCACTGACATTTCTCGGCCCAACGGCACCAGGCCAGATGAAAGATCGAACTGCACTGCGCAAGCTCAGACGAAAGGTAGAGCTGCAGAACGAAGAGTTCACCGTCGCAGGACAGGAGTCCGGGATCTCAGCAGCACCGGAGCTCTGCCGGTCTTTGTCCTCCGCGGCACCACACGCCCCGCCCCTCAGCGGGTGCTGCCGGTCCGGCCACGGGGGGGGCATCTGCGGGGCTGGGAGACCACGTGCGCGTCCCGACCCTGCGCAATCACGGATGGCTCCCGACCCGCACTCCATCGACCCTGCCTGCTACGTGACAGCACGATCGCAGCCCAGAGGTTACGTGGGGCGCCTACGGAAAGGCTGAGACATGGACCTCAACGAACTTCAGCGCCGCGCCCTGCAGGTTCATGATCTCTACGACGAGCTGAACCTGAGGGAACGTGGCCGGGTGTGGACGCGCGAGGAGTTCATGCTCGGCTTCGTCGGGGACGTCGGCGATCTGGCAAAGATCGTCATGGCACAGGAAGGCGCCCGTGACATGCCGGGCGGCCGTCCCGCTCTGGAGCACGAACTCGCGGACTGCCTGTGGTCCGTGCTGATCCTCGCGCACCGGTACAACGTCGATCTGAACGCCGCGTTCCTGCGCACGATGGACGGACTCGACCATTCGATCACCGCGCGAGGGACGACCCATGCTCTACGCCCAGGGTGAGCCCCAGCCGGGCCCCTGATCCCGCGTCTGGGTGATGAGCCGCGGGGCCAGGGGCGAGTGCAGTCCTGTCAGAGCACTCAACGCCGAACGTACAAGCCCAGCTCTGCTGCCGCCCGGCTGAATACTCCGGCCGATCCGGCACGACGCGGCTGCTGCTGACGCCAAGGCGGAACGCGGAGTCCAGACCAGTCAGCCGAGGCGGTAGCAGGCTTTGTGATTCGATCCCTTGAACTGAATGCACATCATGGTCTCTTTGGGCATCTTCGGTCCGCCGGACCGGCCGCGGTGCCTCCACAGGGTTTCCACCGCGACGCCGGGCGCCCGCCCGTTGTCGCCCGTCCACGAGGACCGCTTCCACCTGTTGGCCTTCGCGCCGTGTCCCGGTCTCTTGTACGACCACCGGGCCCAGTAGGTCCAGTAAGTATGTCCTACCCGTCCGGAGACCTTGTGGGCGATGATCAGCGGCACTCGTCGGGAGGAGGTGTCGTACCGCAGCACGATGCAGTAGTCGCCCCGCGGTGTGCAGCGGTGGGTTTCCACCATCCGGGCCGCAGCGGCGGGCTGCGCCGCGAGCACCGGCGGGGGAGTGGATACGAGCAGAGCGGCCGCCCCGGCGGCCAGACGGATGATCCGTCGCATGAGGGGCCCAACGCACCGGCAGTACGGAAGTTACGACGCCCGTGCTGAGTACGAACGCCTGATCCGCAGGGTTGGTGATGGTGCGGGTCAGCTCCACGGTCCGATCCAGTAGAGCTACGGCTTCCTCGACTCGGCCCGCGCCTGCCATCGCCTCCGTAATCGTGCTCAGCGCGAACGCCTGCCGTTCAGCCTCGCGCGGCCTGTTCCCCGCGACACCCGCGCCGGCCGCATGTCGAGGGGCACACATACCGGCAGATAGGTCTACACCTGCGGGTAGGGTCCTTCGGCATGAGCACAACACCGCCCGACATGCGCCGGGTTAGCCTCCGCGCCACCCTCGGAATCGGGGCGGTCTTCACCGCCGCCGCGTTCGGCGCCGGGTTCACCCTCGCCGCCGACCAGAGCGGCAGCGCGGACCCGGACAACATCGTCGTCGAGCACTTGGTCGGCCCCCGCCACGGCACCGGGAACCAGTCCATGACCGGGGACCCGTTGCCCGGCGTGTGCACCGGCTGTTCCGCGACCATGGGGAATGAGGCCGCCATGCGGGAGGAGTCGCTCTCGACCGCCTGCCGGTTCATCCGTGACAGCCGGGCCAAGGACGCCGAAGCGGCTGTCCAGGCGCTACGGGGCGCCGTCTGTGTTCTGGAACGGGGCCGCCGGTGAACACCCCCCGCTGGGTCACCCCGCGCCGCCTCGGCGCCGCCGCCGCGATCTACGGCGTGTTCGTTGCGGGCTGGTACCTGGGTCAGCCCGTCACCCCCGAATGCCACGTCGACCAGGCCGCCCTCGACCGGATCGCCGAGGAGTACGAAACCGAACCATCCCCCACACCCACTCCGACGCCGACGGCGTACCCGTCACGGTACGACTCGAAGTCCCCCCTCCCGCTCGACCCGACGCCGGACCCGGCCTACAAAACCCCCTACAACCCGCGTGGGGGCGCCGACGACAGGCTGTCCCAGACGGTCGTCTCCTACGCCGTCGCCTGCACCAACGACACGAGCGAACGCCCCCGCATGCGAGCGTGGTTCGAGGGCCACTGGCGGTAGAGAGGCGGTGTGGCCCGGGGTGTCCGCCGACGCGGGCGCCGGCCTAGTGTCGTGCGACACTCCCCGGATGCCTGCCTGGATAACCCTGCGCCGCCTCGGCGCCGCCACCACTTTGTACGCCGTGTTCCTGGCCGGGTGGTGGCTGGGCCAGCCGGTGCGCTCCGACGGCTGCCTCGAAGACCGGCTCACCGCCGGGGCGGACGGTCGTCCCGCACCGGTAGAACCGGCCGACCCCGCCCGGTACCTCGAGAACCTCAACCTCGACTTCGGTCTCCTCGACTGGGCCGACGACATGGACGGCTACCGCGACGGCGAATACGGCCCCAGCGACTACGGGTACGACCTGCGGGGCGGGTCCGAAACGTACGTCACGTCCGGCGCTGTCTACGCTCCTTGCTCCTACAAGAAGCGCGCCCGCCTGCTCGCGTGGATCAACGGCGACTGGGGCTGACTACACCTGTGCCTGCCTCACGGGCACGGCCAGACCACGACGGGGACGGAAATAGGACAGCTTCCCGGAGCGCCGGTTTTAGGAGGTATTACGGCGTGACGCTTCGACAGGATTCGGGGCGGACATCCTGGAAACGACCAGCCGTCATGTAGCGGATTGCGGCTTCTGCGCGGGCCGTCCGCTCTGGAGTCCGGATAACCGCGCCCGAGGACCAGGTGCCGGTTTTGTTCGTGGAGGTCGACAACCACACCGAACCGGCCGCGGTCGTCGCCGCGAAGATCGACCGGTACCGGCGGTTCTTCCTCCGCCAGGTGAAGAATGACCGGGGCCATGACGTCCCGTTGTGGTCGACGCTGTGGGACGACTTCAGTCGGGGCGGCTTGCCGCCCGTCGCCCTGGTGTTCACGAAAGACGTTGGCGCGCAGGCGCGGATGAACCGCATCAAGACCATCCGCGACCTGTCCCGCACGTGCTGGCAGCCCCGCTGGCAGAACCCGCACGGCTGGTCACCCAACGCCTCGGAGGAAGACGGCTGGTGGGAGTTCACCGGCACTGTCCCGGTCATCGCCACCCACCTTGACCAGCTCCGCACCCATGGCCCCTACGGACCCGTCTGGTGGCGGTTCGGCCACAGCGACTGGCAGCCGATCACCGAGGCTCTCACCAACACCGGGACCGAAGAGGAATACAGCGCCCGCGAGGACCGGCGCCGCCAGGAGCAGGAAGCGGCCCGTGCCATGGAGGACCAGCGGCGGCGCGAGGAACCGGCCCAGTGGGAAGCCACCTGGGAGTGTCCGTCCTGCCAGACCGATGTCGAACTGGGCACCGTGGGCCCGGCCGGGTACCGCCCCACGGAGGGCGGGCTGTGCCCGGCCTGCGAACACACCCGCCGCGAAGAGGTGCAGCAGAGCGTCGCCGTTGACGACATGGCCGGCACAAATGGCATCCTTGCTCGCCTGAAGGCCCGTGCCGAAGGGCGGTAACCGGAGTCAGCGCGGCAGCGTGCCGGCCAGTGGTCGGACAGCCAACGGCCCAAGGGATATGCCCCCTCGGTCTCGGTGTGTTCGTACGGGACGTCCAAGCGGCGCGCCCACCGGGCGAGCACCATGCCAGCGCACCAAGACGACTAACTTCACTGTCAAAGGACAGGAGGCGATCAAACCCGTTGTGCGTAGTGGCCCGCTCGCTCCACCGTTGAACGCATGGATGAGCACGAGCAGTTCAACGGCCGGCGGCCATCCGCAACGCGTCGGTGACCAGCTCGGCACGGTGGTGACCGGCCATCGCGTACCCGATGACTTCGCGGGTCGCCAGGTCGATGACCGTGGCCAGATACCACCAGCCCTCGATCGTCGGCAGATACGTGATGTCCGTGTGCCACGAACACAGGAAAGAGGCGTGGAAATGCGGAGATAGGTGCCTCTCAGAGTGTGGTGCTGCGTGAAAGATGAAGGTAGGCCCTTCGGAGCCGCCCTGCGGGGGGAGGCTTCAAACCACCACATGCCGCGTTGGCTGAAGACCGTCGTGGTGAGCGATGTGGAAAAGGCGTCCGTGAGGCGTCAGGTGGGGATCAGGAAGGCGAGCGCAAGCGAATCGCTGACGACGTGTCGAAAACATATTCAGACGGCATCGAAACTGGGGGTGTAGATATGGCTCCAGGACAAGTCTGGCGGACACCCGTCTACTGGCCAGATGGTGCCCGGCATGGAGGCGACGCGAGCCTGGTCTGCTGCTTTCGCGTGGAACGTGGGAAGGCGAGCACTGTGGTTCTTCCCGTGTGGGCTGAATCAGGGAGCGTCCCGAAACGGCGGAAACCGTGAGGGACTGAGTACCGATGCGGGGCTCGCTGGCGGACCGGCCCGTAGTAGTGCCGAAGCCTCTGTAATGGAGGTGGAGCGAAGGGGCCGGGTCATCCGTGGCTGTATTCGTTCGATCAACCAGGAGTTCCCTGGGAGGAGTCGCGTGGATGCGCTGAAAGTGTCGGAGAAGTCGTTCGTAATCTCGAAGTGGGAAGTATGGGAGGCGTGGGAGAAGGTTAGGGCGAACAAGGGCGCGCCGGGAGTGGACGGCTGCACAATCGATGAATTCGAGAAGAACCTGAAGGGGAATCTCTACAGGATCTGGAATCGGATGTCCTCGGGCAGCTACTTTCCACCTCCGGTGCGAGCGGTGGAGATTCCGAAATCGCATGGTGGAGGGGTCAGGATTCTAGGCGTTCCCACGATCGCGGACAGGATCGCGCAAACCGTCGTCGCCGCCCGGCTGGAGCGGGAGGTGGAACCAGTCTTCCACTCCGATTCCTTCGGGTATCGGCCTGGACGGTCCGCGCTGGACGCGGTGGAGAAATGCCGAGAGCGGGCGTGGAAGAGAGACTGGGTTGTCGATCTGGACATCCAGAAGTTCTTCGACAGCGTCCCCTGGAACCTCATCGTCAAGGCGGTGGAGGCTCACACCGACGCCGTTTGGGTGAAGTTGTATGTGGAGCGGTGGCTCCGAGCGCCGCTCCAACTGCCCGACGGCACCTTGCGGCAGCGAGACCGGGGAACCCCACAGGGGTCAGCGGTATCGCCCGTGCTGGCAAACCTGTTCCTGCACTACGCGTTCGACATGTGGATGGCCCGGGAGTTCCCCGCTGCCCCGTTCGAGCGGTATGTGGATGACGCGGTCGTGCACTGCGTCAGCGAGCGCCAGGCCAGGCAACTGGTGGAGGCGATCGGGAACCGGATGGAGGAGGTCGGGCTGCGTCTGCACCCGGCCAAGACCCGGATCGTCTACTGCAGTGTGTCCCGAACGCGAAGGGAAGCTTTATGTAGGTAGAGCGACTTGATGCGGTGCTGTGCGGAAGATGAAGGAAGGCCCTTCGAAGTCGCCCTGCGGGGGGAGGCTTCAAACCGCCTCATGCTGCGTTGGATTGAAGACCGTCGTGGTGAGCGATGAGGAAAAGGCGTCGTAAGAGACGTCAGGTAGGGATCAGGAAGACGAGCGCAAGCGAATCGTTGCTGACGTGTCGTAACACGAACAGCTGACATCAAAACCGGGATGTTGCAGTTATCCCGGGACAAGTCTGGCGGGAACCCGCTCATTGGCCAGGTGGTGTCCGGCATGTAGACGACGTGATCCTGATCTGCCGCTTCCGTACGGAACGGGAGAAGGCGTGCCCCGATGCCGTCAACCCTCGGGTGGGCGAAAGGGAGCGCCCCAAGTGGCAGAAACCACAAGGGGCTGAGTACCGAGTCGGGGTCCGCTGGCGGACCGGTTCGTAGTAGTGATGAAGCTCCTGTAATGGGAGTGGAGCCAAGGGGCCGGGCTGTTCGTGGCTGTTGTTCGTTCGATCAACCGGGCTGAGTGCCTGGGAGGAGTCGCGTGGACGAGTTGAAATCGTCAGGCAAGCCGTTTGAAATTTCGAAACGGGCTGTCTGGGAGGCGTACAAGAAGGTCAAGGCCAACAAAGGGGCGCCGGGGGTCGACGGGGTATCGATCGAGGAGTTCGAGAAGGATCTCAAGGGAAACCTGTACAAGATCTGGAACAGGATGTCCTCCGGTTCGTACTTCCCGCCCCCGGTGCAGGCGGTGGAGATCGCCAAGGCGCATGGTGGTGGCACCAGGATTCTCGGGGTGCCGACTGTGGGCGACCGGATTGCGCAAACGGTAGTGGCCCAGGTATTGGAGCAGAAGGTCGAGCCGATCTTTCATCCTGACTCCTATGGCTACCGGCCGAGGCGCTCGGCGCTGGATGCAGTCGAGGTCTGCCGGCGACGTTGTTGGAAAGCCGACTGGGTGATCGATCTCGACATCCGGAAGTTCTTCGACAGTGTCCCGTGGGACCTGATCGTCAAAGCGGTAGAGGCGAACACTGACCCCCCGTGGGTGGTGCTGTACGTGCGACGGTGGCTCAATGCCCCGCTGCAACTGCCCGACGGGACCTTGCAGCAGCGCGACCGCGGGACTCCTCAGGGCAATGCCACTTAGTTAGGAAACGGCGAGGATTTTGATGTGGGGTGGGTCGGGGTGGTGGATGATGGTTTCGGTGGGCTGCTTCTTTCTGTAGGCGTGGACGTGGACACGCTTTACGGCTCGTGGGCTGGTGCGGTGTCTCCGACGGGGATTGGGCCTTTCTATTATTTCCGTGCGGGCGACTTCAAGGGCCTTCGCGAGGCGGTCAGGGGGAAAAACCCGCCTGGCCTGTGATCTGGCGGCGGATGATACGAAGTGACCGCATGAACGATAGGCGGTCCGGGTCGATGTCGGCCTGTTCGGCTGCCTCACACATCAGGTGCCGGACCGCGTAATGGGTCAGGAGCAGTGCCCAGATCTCCTGCTCGACCATGTCCGGTGTTTTCGAGCGCAATACACCGCCGCGGCCGCGTTGGTGGGTCTTGATCTCGTCAAGGCTGGACTCGAACTCCCACCGTTCGGCATAGGCAGCGGCGAGTTCAGCGGCACCAGCCTCGTCCGGGTCCATAACGGTGGTGATCAGGCAGAAGATCTCTCCTCTACCTTCGCGGTTCGTCACTTCGTATTCGACAACACGGACCGGAATCCCGGACGGCTCCTCTATGTTGTCCGACCCGCGGTGACGCTGGACTGCGCGCCGCCGACGGACCTTCGGGTCAAGCAGGAACGACTCATAGGATCCGTCCTTCAGCGGCCGGACTACCGGCAGATGAGGGCCGTCGGGCATGCGCCACAGCAAATCAGCACCGGTTGCCGCGGCCGCTTCCCACAGACGATATGCGTAAAATCCCCGGTCGGCGGTAACCAGCATGCCTGGTTCGAAATCGGCGACGAGTTCCCCGGCGAGAACGCCTTCGTCCACGCGCCAGGGACCCAGCCGGGCCGCCACCACAGCATGAGTCCCGCATTCACCCAGCCCCACGATCTTCACCTGGGGGAAAGGCGCGGGATTTCGTGTGCCCCCGGACCGGCCGAACTCCCCATCATTTGCTGGGGTGTCAGGAATATCCAGGACGAACCCGTCAATGGCCATCAGACGCCACCGACCCATCCACGCTCCCTGCGTGCCCCGCTGCGCGCAGGGCAATGCCACCCGCTCGAACAGCACCCGCAGCGGCTCCGAACCCAGACGCCGGCGCGCCTGGGAAATCGCACCCGTCGTGGGAATCGTCCAGTCCTTCCGCCATGTCCCCAGAAAACGTAGGCCGTTGACGAGAAGACGCATCACTTCCTCGTACGACTCGCCGAAGAACAGACACAGAGCCATCACGTAATAGACGACGACACGCGCCGGCAGCAAACGTGACCGTTTCTCTGTACGGCCCGTCTCCGCGAGTACCTCATCGACCAGGTCCCGATGAACCAGACGTGTCAGAACCCCGACACCCACCCGGTCGGTCAAGCGCACACCAGAAACCGGCACCACGTTATCCCGCACCCCGCCCATGAGCGAGGAACATAACCGGTTCACCGGCAGGAAGGAAGTGCGGCAACCGGATCAGTTGACCATCCACAAACACCCCGGGCGTGTCCCTGTGCATATGTGGACGACCGATTACCAGACCGCTTATCTAAGTGGCATTGCTCCTCAGGGTTCAGCGGTTTCACCCGTACTCGCCAACCTGTTCCTCCACTACGCCTTCGACACATGGATGGCCAGGAAGTTCCCGGCCATCAGGTTCGAACGCTATGTGGATGATGCAGTGTTGCACTGTTTCAGCGAACGCCAGGCACGTTTTGTGCTCAAGGCGCTTATGGAGCGGATGGATGAGGTCGGGCTGGCGCTGCATCCGGAGAAGACCAGGATTGTCTATTGCCGGGACGGGACGCGGCGTGGCTCGCATGAGTACACATCGTTCACCTTCCTGGGATATACGTTCCGGGCTCGTGGAGCGCGGGACAGGGAGGGGAAGATGTTCACCTCGTTCCTGCCTGCGATCAGTAAGGATGCCTTGAACAGAATCAGTGCAGAAGTGCGGTCCTGGAGGCTGCACTCACGCACTGGTCACACCTTCATGGACCTCGTGCGGGAGATCAACCCGATCGTGCGAGGTTGGATTAACTACTATGGCGCTTTCTACAGATCGGCGCTGTATCCCCTCCTGACGCGCATCAATGCCTACTTGGTGCGTTGGATTCGTCAGAAATACAAACGGCTGCGGTCAAGGAAGAAAGCCCAGGAAAGTTGGCAAGGGATCGTCAAGCGATACCCTCGCCTGCTTGTGCATTGGCAATGGGTTCCTTCGGTACCGCGCGTGTGGTGACCAGGACAGTAAGAGCCCGGTGAACTGAGAAGTTCACGCCGGGATCTGTGGGAGCCCGGGGGTGAGATTCCCCCGGGCCACCCGACAGGACGCGAACCGGCGGAGTGCGTACGCGCAGACGTCGTTCACGTTCCTGGGGTTCACGTTCCGAGCCCGCGCGGCCCGCAGCAGGCACGGAGTGACCTTTCCGTGCTTCCTGCCTGCAGTCAGCAAGGACGCCTTGAAGAGAATGGGTGCCGAGGTGCGCAGCTGGCGCATTCATCGGCGCACTCGCCATACCTTTGCCCAGCTCGCACGGTTCATCAACCCGATCGTGCGGGGCTGGATTCAGTACTACGGGGCGTTCTACCGCTCCGCGCTGGAGCCCCTCCTGCGGCGCATCAACGCCTATCTGGTGCGCTGGATCCGCCGAAAGTACAAGCGGCTCGCGGGCTTCAAGAAGGCCAAGGAGTGCTTCCAGGGGATCACACAGCGATACCCAGGGATGTTCTTCCACTGGCGGTTTGCCCGCCATTTCTGGTGCTCAGGGTGACAAGAGCCGTGTAACGGGAGACTGTTACGCACGGTTCTGTGGGAGCCGGAGGGGGAAGTTCCCTCCGGCTACCCGACCCGACGAGCTTCGTGCCGGGCCGGGTGGCGGTGAAGTCGCGGCCGACCAGGTCCGGAGCCGGTGCGGCCTTGGTGTCCTGCTGCGTCAGGTGGCGGTGCCTGCGGCGGGTGACGCCGCGGATGTCGCGCTCGCGCATGATCCGCTCGACTTTCTTTCGGTTGACCGCATGGCCCTTACGCCGCAGCGCGGCGTGCACGCGCGGGGCACCGTAGGCACCCCGCGAGGAGGCGTGGATCTCACGGATCTCCTCGGTCAACTCGTCCTCGACGCACTGTCGTTCGGCCGCTGCCGGCCGGGCCACCAGCCACGCGTAGTAGCTGGAGCGGTTGATCCCCATGACGCGGCACAGCAGGGCCACGCTGTAGCCGCCGGGGTTGGTCTCGGCGGCCTTCTCCGCGTCGATGAAACGGCACAGCGTGCCTACTTCATCGTCTCCTTTGCGAAGAAGGCCGCGGCAGAGTCAACCGGTTGATGCAACAGCTGCCGCGAGCCTATCAGCGGGAGTTTCGAACCCGAGGGTCTGCCGGGGGCGGGTGTTCAGCTTGAGCGCGACGGCATCCAGGTCGGCCTGGGTATATCCGGACAGGTCGGTTCCCTTGGGAAAGTACTGGCGGAGGAGTCCGTTGGTGTTCTCATTCGATCCCCGCTGCCAGGGGCTTTTCGGATCGGCGAAGTAGACCTTGACGTCGGTGGCCATCGTGAACCGCTTGTGGTCGGCCAGCTCAGTACCCCGGTCCCAGGTCAGTGAAGTCATCAACCCGTCCGGCAGGTAACGGACTTGATGACTCAGCGCGGAGATCACACTGGTGGTGTCCTTGCCTGCGACCCGGACGAGCATGACGTAGCGGGAGTGCCGTTCGACCAGTGTGGCAATGTGGCTGTTCTTCGCACCGGTGATCAGGTCGCCTTCCCAGTGGCCGGGAACAGCCCGGTCCTCGGCCTCGGCCGGACGCTCGCGGATGGAGACCGCGTCGCGGATGCAGCCGCGCTGCTGACCTGCGGTGGAGGCGTTCTTCGAGCGGCGCATCGTGCGTCGGCGGCGCAGATGGGAGACAAGCTCCTTCTTGAGTACGCCTCGGGCCTGGATGAACAGGCTCTTGTAGATCGTCTCGTGAGACACGTACATACCGTCCTCGGGCGCGAAGGTGCGGGCGAGCCAGCCTGCGATCTGACGCGGCGACCAGTCCTCCTTCAGCTTGCCCGCGACCGTGTCCCGCAAGGCCGGACTCTGTTGCAGCAGACAGGACTTCGGGCGCCGGGCATTGCCCCAGGCGCCCTCGTCCGCGCGAGCGGCCCGGTACTTCTCACGCCCGCCGTGACGCCCCACCTCACGGCTGACCGTGGACGGCGCCCGCCCCAGCTGGCCCGCGATCGCCCGGAAGGAGTCAGCGGCGGCCAGGCCCCGGGAGATCTCCTCCCGCTCCGCCAGCGACAGCACCCCGGCCGATCGGGTCCTGGCCGCCGGGACAAAACCGCCGTTCGCCGCGACCACCCCGTGGATTGACCCGGGCACCTTGCCCAGCGCACGCCCGATCTCGCTCAGCGACTGCCCGTCCCGCCATCGCCGCCACACTTCACGCTTCTGCTCGTCCGACAACCCCGGACGCCCGATCCTCGCCACCCAGCAACACCTCCAGTAACCGTTCTACCTGGGATGTTGCACCGACCCATTGACCTCACCGCTGCTTTTTTCAAGATCTCGATCGTCTGCTGCTGTTCCCGGTTCTCCCTGCGCAACCGCTGGAGCTCGTCCTTCTCCGCCGTGGTCAGCGCGCCGGGTGCCCCCTCGCCGCGGTCAGTCTTCGCCTGCTTCACCCAGCCGCGAAGCCCCTCCGGACTCACACCGAGTTCCCGGGCGACCTCGGTGACATTCCGGCCCGACGACCGGACCAGTGCCACCGCGTCCCGCTTGAACTCCGGCGTGTACCGCTTGCTCATGTTGCTCTTGCCACTCAACCTGGACTGCTTTCTCCGGGACCGATCCGTCCCAGTATCAGGCTGTCCACTTCAGCGGGGGAACTTCACCGGACTGACCGAAAGGGGGGTGAGCTGGATGATTCGTGCGTACAAGTTTCTGATGCGGCCCGCCGCCCGGCAGGCGGTCGCGCTCGGCGAGATGCTGCGCGATCACTGCTCCCTCTACAACGGGGCGTTACAGGAACGAAGGGATGCCTACCGGCATGTCTCGAGGACCACGGTCCGGTACGGGCAGCAGTCGGCGCAGCTGAAGGACATCCGGGCGTTCGATCCGGAGCGTCAGGGGCGCTGGTCGTTCTCCTCGCAGCAGGCCACCTTGCGCCGTCTGGACAAGGCGTTCGCCGCGTTCTTCCGCCGGATCAAGTCCGGGGAGGCTCCGGGCTATCCGCGCTTTCGTGGAGTGGGCCGTTTCGACACGGTGGACTTCCCCAAGGACGGCGACGGGGTCCGGTGGGATGCCACCCCGCACGACCCCGTGACCCGCGTCCGCTTCCAGGGCGTCGGGCATGTCAAGGTCAACCAGCACCGGCCCGTGGCCGGCAAGGTCAAGACCGTCTCGGTCAAGCGTGAGGGCCGCACGTGGTTCGTCGTGCTGACCGCCGAACAGGACCAGCCCGAACCGCTCCCGGCAACGGGCAGCACGGTCGGCATCGACCTGGGCATAGCCTCGTATCTCACCGATTCGAACGGCATACACATCCCCAACCCACGCCATGCCCGCAAGGCCGCTGCGAAGCTTCAGGCTGCACAGCAGGCCCTGTCCCGGTTCCCGCGACGCAAGGCGAAGAACCGTACCCGCAACCACCGGCGTGCCGTGGACAAGGTCGCTGCCCTGCACCGCAAGGTGCGGCGCCAGCGCTTGGACCACGCGCACAAGACCGCCCTGGGCCTGGTCCGCGCGCACGACTTCATCGCGCACGAAGATCTTAAGATCCGCAACATGAGCAAGGCGCCCGCAGCGAGACCGGACCCCGGCCGGCCGGGCGTCTTCCTGCCCAACGGGGCCGCGGTCAAGGCCGGGCTGAACCGTTCGATCAACGATGCCGGTTGGGGGGTGTTCCTGACGATCCTGCACGCCAAGGCTGAAAGCGCCGGACGGGAAGTGATCGCCGTAGACCCCCGCAACACCTCCCGGCGGTGCCCCGCGTGCGGGCACACCGCGAAGGGGAACCGGCCCACACAGGAGACGTTCCACTGCCAGGCCTGCGGCCACACCGCGCACGCCGACACAGTCGGAGCACTCAACGTCCTCCGGGCCGGGCTGGTCCGTCGCAACGCCAACCCGGCATAGCGAGAAGCCCCGCCCCTTCAGGACGGGGAGGAGTCACACGTCTGAACAGCTCGGACCTGCCCAGCGGAGGAGCGGTGCAATGAGCTGTCATTCGCGGGTGTCGGGCGCAGGTATCCCCGCCCGGCCGCTTCGTCCGCGAGCGGCCTGTCGGCTGGACCGCTGCTCCATGCCCAAGTCGATGCCCTTTTCGAGCTCCTGGTGCCTCAACAGGTCGTGAGGCCGGTCGAGGTCGAACTGCTCACGACCGCCACGTGCATGGTTCCTAAGGAAGGAGGGAGCCTCGGCGACATCGGCGAGATTTTGCCGCAGCACCGGACAGGTGCGCGAGCTGCCCGGGCAGATCTGCTTGCGCCACCTCGGTTGGGACGATGTTGATCGTCTCAGCCGCGGGCCTCGTCAGTGGTGTGGGATCCGCGGTCGACTACTTCATGAAACTCGCGGTGGCCCTCAACGAAGCGGTCCACGACCGGGCACCAGTTGGTGACGGTCGCACCCTTGTTTTTGAGATCGGAGAGCGTTTCTCGGATCAACGCGGTCCCCAGGCCGCGGCCGCGATGGCCCTCTTGGACGAACGTGTGCGTCAAGCTGTAGTGATTGCCCTTGCACTCGTAAGCGAGCAACCCTGCGTACTCGCCGTTCTCTTGAACCTCGTAGTACCGGCTTTCGTCGTCCCGGAAGACGGCGATCGAGTCGCTCGCGTCTGCCCACAGCTTCTCGGCCATTGTTGTTCCTGTATCTGTACGGGCTCCGTCCGGACGACGGAGCGACTCCGATGGAGAGCAAATGGACCATATCGTCCGCATGGAGGTAACGCGATGTCCGCGCACCGCATTCCCGTTCTCTGCCGCCAAGGTGCTCGATGCGCCGGCTCACGCAGTCGCTGACTCCTCAGTGATCTGCGGAGTCGCTTCTTGGCGAGAGGGCCTGGGCCGCCGGCGTGCGCCACCTGAAGGCCTAGTTGTGAGGCGAGGGCGCCGTCCGCCGCTTCGGTCTTGCCCCGCCGCGTGAGGTGAGGGCGCAGTGTGTCATGAACTGATTGCCTGCCCTGTCGCGCGGTGTATCGGCTGCGAAGACGGTGTGGCGTGCTCATTCTCGCCTCAGATGCGGTTCGGTCATCTCGCGGCTCAGACTCTTGTGCCGCTGGCGCCCGGTAGGCGTTCGAGGAACGGCTCAGAAGAGCGTTAGATCTCCGGGATTCTGAACGGTTGCGGTTCGACCGTTCAGTGCGAATTTGTCCTCGATGTCAGGTCCGGGGTCGGGTAGACCGTATTGAGCGACGCTCGGGCGTATCTGGTTGCTCAGCCACTCCCTGCACTGTTCCGGCGTCTGCGAGCCGGAGCTGTAGAGCCGTGTGTAGGCGGCGACGAGGTCCGGGCGTTCTTGGCGCAGCCAGCGGAAGAAGACGCCTTTGACTCCGCTTCTCGGGCCGGATTGTCGATGGGAGAGGTGGTTTCGAACTTGGCCGCCGCCACATCGCCGCTGACGCGGAGGCGCTCGATGAGGAGGCCGGCCAGCGGGCCGAGCATGCCCTCCGGGGCGATCACCTCTGGGGAAGGGCGAGGCGACTGCAAGGGTCCGTCAGTGCGTTCGGCCGTCGATGCCGCGGCTAGAGGGGCTGCGGCGAGACGTGATGCTTGCACTGAGGGGTGGGGGTACGCGTGTCCACCATCACGGGGGAAGGCCCGGGGCTCTCCGAAGGGACCGGTGCCACTAAGCAGTGACCGAGTCACGGTCTGCTCTGGGAGGCACGCGATGCATAGCTCGTCCTCAAGAAGCAGCGATATCGGTACTCGCCAGCCGTACGGGCACTTCGACCTTGACGGTCAGCCGACTCGCACGGTCGACGACGAACGAACCACTCTTTCGGCAGTTGCCGGCTCGAGTGTTTTCACTTCAGTCAACTTCACTCCGACGATCAGCATGCTGCTGGCCTGACTCGACGCCCACTGATGCCCGCGGACGTAGTGAGGCTGGCGGGTGCGCAGCCGAGGGTACCTACGATGCGGTCGGCTCCACCGACGGAAAGTCGACATCTGTGTCAGCCAGGTTGTTGATGAAGTTCGTCATGAGGGTCTGCACGGAGAACGCGACGATCTCCAGGACCTCGGCGTCTGTGTAGCCGGCGGCCCGCACCTCCTGGAGGTCCTCGTCGCTGACCTTGCCCCGCAGCTCAGTGACCTTTCGGCCGAACTTGACGGCCGCCGCACGCTTGGGATCGCTGGAGTCGCCCGCCTGGTTGAGGTGGATCTCATCGAGCGACAGCTTGCTGACGTTCGCCGCCACGAAGCTGTGCGCGGTGCGGCAGTAGTTGCAGCCGTTGATCTCAGTGACCCCCATGGCCAGGGCGTGCCGGGTGTTGGCGTCCAGCACTCGGCTCAGCGTGTTCTGGAGGTCGACGACCCCCTTGAGAACAGTCGGGCTGTTCGACAGCAGCCGGAAGACGTTGGGCAGCATGCCCAACCGCCTATTGACGTCCTCGAGGACTGGCTGGGACGCGACCGGGGCCTCGTCGATGCTCTGCGGGATCTCGATGCGGGACACGGATGTCTCCTTGCTTGCAACGGTCAGTAGGCGAGTGTCAGGAGCCGGCTGGCGGCGAACCGCTCACGGCGTTCCCTGGCTGACTCATGGTGACATATTGAGGACTAGATAGTCCAGTTAACTGCCATCTTTCTTTTAAATGAGCAGTTCAGTGCATCACCTCTCTCTAGAAAAGGTCTTACAGGTCCATCTCTAGTTGAAGGAGAGGAGCTCCGTGGCCAGCCCGCTTCGTATGACTTCCACAGGCCACAGACGGTGCTCGGAGCGAGTGCGCAGGGCTCAGGCCTGGGACACGCCGATCGGAGTGGCAAGAGGCTCGAGCCAGGGCGGAGTGGGACCGGCATGCCACGAGTCGGCCGAAGGGTCGGCGCATACTTTTCGGACCTGGCCTGGTGCTCTCGATCCGTCATCCGCGGTGGCTACGGCGGTGAGCGAGGCGCTCAGTACGACGATCCGTCTCGTCGTGTTGCTCCGGCGCCGGTGCACGCCTGGACCGGTTATCGGGGGAGTGGGGAGAGCCACTTTCTACGCGGCAACGTCTCGACCCCCGGCGGACTGGTCGGCCGGGGGTCAAAACGCTGTTCTCACGCGTGCCGAGGCCTTCCGGACACGGTGGCGTCGGGTGCCGTCACCGGCTAATCAGGGTGACGTCCGCCTTGTCCGGGGTGGCGACGAGCAGCGACCGGTCGGGGACTTCGCTCCACTCGCCCGTATCCTCGTCCGGTTCTGAGGCGACGATGACCGAGTCTGGTCGTTGCCGGTACCACAGAGTGTCCCCCCAGGCCGTGGCGGTGATGGCCTGGCCGTCCGAGAGCAGCAGATTCAGACGCGCGGTGGGGCGTATTGCGGCTATCTCGCGCAAGAGTTCGAGCAGGACGTGTGAGGGCAGCTCTCTGCCGGTGGACAGCCGCTTCGCGGCCAGCGCCCACAGCAGTGCGGAGTCGGAGCGCGCGTCGAGAACCAGGTGCTCGGTCTCGCCTAGGTCAGCGAGCAGGTGTCGCCAGTCCGGGACGGCTCCGTTGTGGCTGAACAGCCACTGCTCGCGGTGGAACGGCGCGGCCGCGGACTCCTCATGCGAGGTGTCGGCGGTGGCGGACCTCACGGCCGCGAGTATGGAGTGGCTGCGTATGGTTTCGGCTATCTCCGCGAAGTTGTCGTCGGCCCAGATCGGTATCGCCCGACGGTAGCGTCTGGCAGGTACCGGTGCGTGGTGGGTTGTCCAAGGATCGTGGCCGGCCGGGTGCCAGCCAACGCCGAAACCGTCGGCGTTGACGGTTCCGTGCCGCTGACGGTAGGGCCGGAACGACTGCTCGTACAGGCTGTGCGCGGGATGGATGAGCAGCTGAGCCAGGGGCGCCGTCGGGCCCAGGTAGGCGAGGTGGCGGCACATCAGTCGTCCCTCTTCTCCTGGGGTGTGGCGTCACGGGCGGTGCGGAAGCCCGCGAAGATCTGCCGCCGGATGGGGTAGTCCCAGTTGCGGAAGGTGGTGCGGGCGACGACCGGCGAGACGGAGAAGGCCCCGCCTCGGAGCACTTTGTAGCCGGGGCCGAAGAAGACCTCGGAGTACTCCTTGTAGGGGAAGGAGGTGAATCCCGGATAGGGGGTGAAGTCGGAAGACGTCCACTCCCAGACGTCTCCGATGAGCTGACGTGCCCTGCTCGGAGCCTCTCCTGCCGCATAGCTCCCTGCGGCCGCGGGCTGCAGGTGGCGCTGGCCTAGGTTGGCGCGCTGAGGATCCGGGTCAGTATCGCCCCAGGGATAGCGCCGTGAGCGGTCGGTGTTCCGGGTCGTAGCGGGCGGCCTTTTCCCATTCCTGCTCGGTGGGAAGGCGGCGGCCGGTCCATCGCGCGTCGGCGTTGGCCTCGTACCAGCACACGTGCATGACCGGCTCATTCGCGGACACGGGCTCGATGTGCCCGAAGCGGCGGCGGGTCCACTGTCCGGCGTCTCGGAACCAGAACAGAGGCGCCTGGAGTTTCGCCTTCTGCACGTGTTGCCATCCCTCGCGGGTCCACCAGCGGGGATCTTGGTAGCCACCGGCCTCGATGAATTCCTGGTAGGCGCCGTTGGTGACGGGTGTCGTGTCGAGCCAGTAGCCGGGCACGTCCACGGTGTGGTGGGGTCGCTCGTTGTCGAGGGCCCAAGGGGCGGTGCTCGTGCCCATGACGAAGGCGCCCGGTGGGATGTAGACATCTCGCGGCAGGCGGTGTGGGCCCGTTGCGGCGGGCGGGGTCGGGGCGGCCAGGACGGGCGGGCCTTTGCGGAGTTGGTGGGTGGCCAGCATTGTCTCGGCGTGCTGCTGCTCGTGCTGGGCGAGCATGCCGAACACGAACGCGTCGGCCAGCAGCGGGTCGGGGCTCGCCGGGGTCGTGTCCGCCTCGGCGAGCACGGCCCATGTCTCCTCTCGTACGACGGCGGCGTATTGGCGCGCCTCGCTCGGGCAGAGCAGTGGCAGAGAGGGACGGTCGGCCCGCGGGTGCTGAAAGGCGTCGTAGAGCGGGTCCAGGTCTGGGCGCAGGCCGGGGCGGTGGCCGGCTTGCCGAACAATCCAGAGGTCTTCTTGGTTGGCGATGTGCGCGAGGTCCCAGACCAGGGGCGACATCAGGCGTGAGTGCTGTGCTACGAGGTCTTCGTCGGGCACGGCGTCGACCAGCGCCAGGGTGCGTTGGCGGGCTTCGTCCAGCGCGTTGCGTGCAACAGCCGACGGGTGTTGGGTGGCGTCCGCCGTGTCGTCGGGGGTCGAGTCTGTGGTGGAAGGCGGCACGCTGGAGGAGTCGGACGGGCCGGTGGTTGGAGGGTGTTGTGTCATGTCCTGTCTTCAGTCTCGGCGTGCCGCCATTCCTCCAGCCGGTCGTGGGCCGGAGATTGTCCGCGCACGGTGTATCGCTCCGCGAAGTCGGTGAAGGCCTTCAGCAGCTTGGGGGGTGTGTTGCTGCGCACGAGGGCGCTTTCGGCTGCGGTGAAGCAAGCGATGGCGGCCTTGGCCAGGTCAGGGTCGGCCAGTCCGCATCGGGCTGCCCGCGTCCAGACTTCGTGAGTGGGGACGGGCTGGGCGTCTTGGCACAGGATCTCGGTGGCCGCCGCCGCGGCGTCAGCGGCCTGGGCGTCGTTGAGCAAGGTGGCCGTCAGGAGGGCGGGTATCACCCAGTCGTCGCCGTTCTGTGCGTCGGTCATGCGCAGCTCCAGCCAGCCGCGCGGGCGGATCGGCGGGAAGAGCGTGGTCAGGTGGTAGTCGAGATCTGCCAGGGTGGGGCGGCGCAAGCTGGGGGCACGGCCGCGGATCCACTCGCGGAAGGTGAGGTCGGCTGGGGCTGTCCAGTCGGTGTCTTCGGCGCCCGGAATGGCCAGCACGTTCGCGTCGAGCGCATAGCAGGACCAGGCCGCTGCCGGGTCGGCTTGGTAGCGCGGCTCGCGCGTGCGGCCGGCGTCCATGTGTGACCAGACCGCCTGCCGGGTGGAGAGCCATCCCGTCGGCCGGCCGGTGAGCACGGGTGAGTTGGCGAAGGCGGCAACCAGAACCGGCCCCAACCGGTGGGCTAGGGCGTGTTCCAGGTTCGGATCATGTGGGGCGGAGACTCCGGAGCCAGATGATCGATCCGCGTAGGTGGAGTCCGGCGAGGTAGCTGGTAGGAGTCTTGTCGTAGCGGGTGGCCAGCCCTCGCCATTCCTTGATCTTGTTGATGCCGCGCTCGACGGTGTTCCTCTCCTTGTAAAGCTCGGCGTCGTGAGAGAGGGGGCGGCCGCCCTTCGAGCCTCGCTTCTTGCGGTGGGCGGCCTGGTCCTTCTTCTCCGGGATCACCGCCTGGATCCGGCGTTTACGCAGGTAGGAGCGGTTCGCGCGGGAGGAATACGCCTTGTCGGCGGCGACGGCCCCGGGGCGGGTGCGGGGCCGACCGACCGGCCCACGGATCCTGACTCGGCCGAGGACTGCGGCGAAACGCGGACTGTCGGCCGCCTGTCCCGGCGTCACCACGAACGACAGCGGGCGGCACCGCCGGTCGGTGGCCAGGTGCGTCTTGACCGTCAGCCCGCCCCGCGAGCGCCCCAACGCGGCAGCTTTCAGGCGGGCCTTGTGGCGGCGGCGTATCCGTCGTCGTTCGGCACGTAACGCTTCCTCGACCGGGTCGCCTTCGACCGTCACCTGGGCGGATTGTCCCTTTGCTGGAGCCCCTTTTCCTCCTCGGCGGCTTTCACCAGTTCCTCCAGGAGCTCGGGGTCGACGGCCATGCCGGCCGCGTGGTGATGCGCGCGTGCGACGGTGGAATCGACGCTGACCAGGTCCAGATCGGCCTGTCCTCGCCGGGCCGCCTCGGCGATCATCCGCTCCATCAGCGTCTCGAAGGTGCCCGCAAGGGCCCACTTCTGGAAGCGGCCGTAGACGGTGGACCAGGACCCGTAGCGTTCGGGGATGTCGCGCCACGGGCTCCCGGTCCGGAACCTCCACATCACCGCGTTCAACTGTTTACGCAGGTCAGGGATCGGTCCGCTCACGCCGAGCGGCAGGTGCGGCTCGAACAACTCCCACTCTGCATCCGTCAGATCGCCTCGCGTCACCCCGGATGTCTACCGCCCCGAGCCACTCCGGCGGAGCGATTTGACCCAACAGTGATCTGAACCTGGAACACGCCCTAGAAGACTCATGAAGATCTTGGGTTCTGGCCCTGCCGCGCACACGGCAGGGCCAGACTCGTCTTGTGGCGATGGGCGAGTGGATCGGCGAGAGCGTCGGGCCGGACGTGTGGGAGACGTGTCGGGGTCTGATTCCGGCTGGGAGCGTGTTCGCGTTCTTGGCCGAGCATCGGGGTCGGCTGTTTCCGGCTGAGATGTTCGCGGACATGTATCCGTCGGCGAACGGGCGGCCCAGTATGCCGCCACAGATCCTGGCCGCCGTAATCACGCTGCAGGCCCTGCACGGGCTGTCGGACTTTGAGACGGTCCAGGAACTGCGGTGCGACCTGCGGTGGAAGGCCGCGTGCGGTCTGGGCCTGCACGACATGGCGTTCGATCCGTCGCTGCTGGCCTACTTCCGCCGCCGACTGGCCCGTTCCGCCCGGCCGAACCGGGTGTTCGAGGCCGTGCGTGAGGTGGTGAAGGCAACCGGGGTCCTGAAGGGCAAGCACCGCCGGGCGCTGGACTCCACCGTGCTGGACGACGCGGTCGCCACCCAGGACACGGTCACCCAGCTCATCGCCGCCGTCCGGGCGGTGATCCGCGAGGTTCCCGGTGCCGAAACGGTCGCGGCCGCCCAGTGCACCGCCCACGACTACACCGACCCGGGCAAACCGAAGATTGCCTGGAACGATGAACAGGCCCGCGCCGATCTGGTCGACGCGCTGGTCACGGACGCGCTGCGGCTACTGGGCCACCTGCCCGACCAACAACTCGGCGAGAAAGCCGCGAACGCGGTGGGCATCCTGGCCCTGGTCGCCGGCCAGGACGTCGAGCCCGCCGATGAATCCGACGGCCGCGACGGCCGCTGGCGCATTACGCGGGGCACCGCCCCAGGCCGGATGGTCTCCACCGTCGATCCGGAAGCCCGGCACGTCCACAAGACCCGCAGCCACCAGCAGGACGGCTTCAAGGCCCACTTGGCCATCGAGCCCGAGACCGGCTTATACACCGCCGTTGCCCTGCGGCCCGGCGCCGAGCCCGAGCACCACGAGGCGGCCGTCGGCCTGGACCTGCTCGCCGACGAGGACACCCCGGTGGACGCCTTCGGCGACACCGCCTACTCCACCGGCGACGCCCGCCAGGCCCTCCACGAGGCCGGGCACCAACTCTTCCTCAAACCCGCCCCGCTGCGGCCGGCCGTCCCCGGCGGCTTCACCCTCGACGACTTCACCATCAACACCACCGCCGCCACCGTGACCTGCCCCGCCGGACACACCGTCAGCCTGTCCGAGCCCGGTGGCCGACACCACCAACGCAAGGCCACCTTCAAGGATCTGTGCACCGGATGCCCCTTACGCCAGCGGTGCACCAAAGCCAAGGCCGGACGCATCTTGACCATCCGCCCGCACCACGACCTCCAAGCAGCCGCCCGCCACCAGGCTGCCACCGACCCCGCCTGGCAGGCCGACTACCGCCGCTGGAGACCCCCGGTCGAACGCACCGTCGCCTGGCTCGTCCACCACGGCAACCGCAAACTCCGCTACCGCGGCACCCTCAAGAACGACGCCTGGCTCCACACCCGAGCCGCCGCCCTCAACCTCCGCCGACTGATCAACCTCGGACTCACCCACACCAGCGGCACCTGGCACCTCGCCCCGGCCAGCGCATGACCAAAGGGGCCGCCCGGCCTGACGGCCGGACAGCCCTCACCAAGATCTTCATGAGTCTTCTAGTTCCCAGCGGAACTTGTAGCCCGAGGTTCCGTGCGTGTCATCGCCGGAGTCCAGGTTGAACTGCAGGGACGCCGAACGTCGCATCATGATCCGACCCCAGGGGCCCCCGCGGTCGAAGAAGGCCTCCATGGCCCGGTAACGCGGCTGATCGAGCAGTCGTGGCGGCTCTCTGTAAGGGTCGACTCCGCAGCCCAGCAGCGCGACACCTGCGTCGGAGGTCGCTTCGCGCAGTCGGTCGAGATCGGTGGCCAGTGCCTCCACGCACTCGGCGAGAGTGCGGAAGGGCTGGGAGCTGAGCTCGATCTGCCCGCCGGGCTCTCGTGTGACCTTGCTGCCTCCCGGGAGCGCGTTCGAGGCCCGTAGGCTTTCGTAAATCTGAGACGTACGGTCGGCAGGTATGTGCTGTCGCGCGTCCCGGGGATCGACTATCAACCACTCCATTTCCACGCCCACTTGTGCGGACGGCTTTCTGTTGAAGCCCGCTTCGTAGACGTGCGCCTCTGCTTCGTCCTCCCCAAGGGACATGCGTGAACCACCTTTGTTGGGTAAGAGCGGACGTCACAGGGTCGACATCCAAACTGGCTGGAGCCGTGGCGGTCTTTTGCGCGCACGGGTGTTGACGGCCGATCGACCGTTTGTCTTCTCGTGCAGGTGCCAGCTGATTATGTGGGGATGTCGAGGTCGCCCTTGCGGAGGCGGTAGACCTGGAGGCGAAGGTTGTAGTACTTCTCTGTCTCTCCGACCCACTCCATCCCCACGCGTTTCGCCGTGGAGCATCCCCGTGCGTTCTTGCGGCGCACAACGGCGAAAACCTCATCGGCGGCGCCTGAGCTGAAGGCGTAGTGGGCGACGGCGTGGCCGGCTTCTGACGCCAGGCCCATGCCCCAGGCCTGCGGCGCGAGCTGCCAGTCGACTCCCAGATCTTCGCCGTAGGGCGGCAGCGGGAGCAAAGCGGCGCCTCCGATCACGTCTCCGCTCTCGCGGAGTTCGATCGCCCAGCGGCCGGCCGGGTATTGCAGGGCGTCGCAGTTCGCCTTCCAGCAGCTGAGGAGCGACTTCATCTGTGCCGCGGTGGGGACGGTGTTCATTGCCGGCGCCAGCCATCGTGTGACTTCGTCGGAACCGTAAACCGCCACTGCGGCAGCCGCATCGTCGAGGTGCCATTTCCTCAGCCGCAAGCGGGGCGTGAGGATCTGATTGCTCTCGATCGTGACTTCTGCCGTTTGGGTCATCGTGGTTCACCGCCTGTTTCAGCGTGCAATCAGTAAGGCCATCTGGTGGGGCAATCGCCTCTCAGACGTTCACCGAGAACGGCGGAGTGGGAACCGCTTGGAGCGTGCGCAAGGTTGAACGGCTCGAATCATGAGTCCTTGACCCGATGTTCGAGTCGGAAGTCCTCCACCGACGCCGTCAGCTCGTGCCGTCCGGTGTTCGCGCGGTTTCCGATCTCGGATCGTGGCCTGTGCTTTTCCTCGCGGCGTGACAGGCGTCGCCTGGGGCCCCGGGTCTTCGCGCCAAGGATCACGGTGTGCTGAGAGAAGCCGCTCGTTGCACGGCGGTCAGCCTGTCAAACAGAAAGAGGACCGTCAAGTCCTTTCGCGACATCATCCCTGTTCACAGGGGCTTGGCAACGATCGGACGGCACCTTGGACTGGCGGCCCCCGCTGCACGATCGAGATATGCCGTATATCTTCTACTGCACGCCGCGCTCGTCGAGGCGCCGTCCTCGGCCGGACGAACAGTGCAGCGAGGGAGCCTCGTGGTGACGGCTCGCATACGGCCGGAGGGGCCTTGGCTCATGCGCCCGGCGGGACTCTTGAAGGGATTCGCCCGCACCGAGGATGCCTCCGCGCAGCCGACGGGCGCGGGCATCCCCTCCTTCCACAGTCCCTTGCCCGGGCCCACTCGGGCTTCGGGTCGTCGGTGGGCGGTCTGGAGCCGCTCCTTCGGTGCGCAATGCGCGGGCCGGGCTGCGAATCGGCCCACGCCTCGGTGTCCGGGGCGGGCCCGCAGGAGTGCGGGCGCATCGATCCCCCGTCGCGCCGGTGATGCGCCTGTACGCCCCATCCGGCACACAGTGCGGGCCCCACGCCCCAAACAGGTCTGCCGCGTGCTGCCCGAACTGCCGTGGATTGCCGGCCGCCACGACGGCGGTGCGGATGCGGAGGAAGCCGCCGCCGGCAGGCTGTGCCGGTGCTCCTTGCGGTTCAGCCGGTAGAGCGAGCCCGATCAAGTGTCGCCAGCGGCCCGGAAGCCCGGCTGCCCGGCATCGCCGCGATCAGCAGTTCGATGCCGGGGTCGGGTACGAAAGGCGTTCAGTCTCCGGTAGGCCGCCGACAGAGGTCCTCGTTCATGCTGCGGAGGATGACGGGCGGCGAGCTCCGCGCTGCCGCTCACCGGGAGGGACGCGGCGCAGATCGTCGTCACTGATAAGCGCGGGAATTTATTCGTAATTCATTCCGCGCTGCTGCCCTCTTCCGCCATCAAGAAATCAAGAGGACTATATAGTCCTAGAAGGGCGACTCTTGAAAGTCGTCGTCAGCGTCTGGACTCGATCGTGCCCACAGCGGACCGTTGCATCCTGGTAGGACAGCACGTCAGCGTGAGGGAAGCCGGGCTGGAGTAGGGCGCTACCTGCTGTGGCGTCGTATCCAGCGAGAAGCGGAGATGGTCCACGATGGCAGATGAAACACGTGTACCAGCCGAGAACGGGCCCCGCGGGTCCGATCTACCGACCGGCGGGAAGCATTCTGCTGACGCGTCCGGGAGCGCGCCAGCCGTCCCTGCCGCCCCCTCCAGCTCCTCCGGGAACGCGGTGATCGACCGTAGTAATATCGACCACATGTCCGTAGATGCTGCCCTTTCACAGGAGCGACGCCTGACTGCGCGCGGTGCCGTCACCCGAAACCGTATTGTTCAGGCCGCTGCCGAGCTCTTCTACGTGCGGGGCGTCGACTCGGTCACGCTCGACGATGTGAGAGCGACAAGCGGGACGAGCAAATCCCAGCTTTACCGTCACTTTGCGGACAAAGACCAGCTCGTCCACAGCGTCATCGATCTGCGAGCCGATCAAATCCTGAATCGTGATCGCCAACTGCTGGAACGGATGAATTCCATTCGTGCGCTTGAGCGATGGACCGACACGATTATCCACCTCAACTCCCTGCAGAACGGGGCCTACGGGTGCGCGCTCGGCTCACTCGTCAGCGCGCGGGCCGCGCAGGATCCCACGTCGAGGGGCAAGTTGGCGGAGACGTTCGCGGAGTGGGAGCAGTTCATTTCGGCGGGCCTGCGGCGCATGCAGGAAAACGGGACGTTGCGCGAGGAAGCAGACCCTGACCAGCTCGCCACCGCCGTCATGGCCGCCCTCCAGGGTGGTTATCTGCTGGCCCAGACCGCTCAGGACGTCGAACCGATGCGCGTCTCCATGCAGATGGCCCTGGACCACGTGCGTTCGTACGTCGTGGCCTGAACCGGGCCCTCAGCCCGGTTCACCGCCGCGCACGCCGGTGAAGAGCCGCCTGCGGGCTGTCTGCTGCAGGCTCACTCGAAGCCGCGCCGTCTTGACGGCGGCAGTCAGGCTCTCGATGTCGTATGCGCCATCGTGCCGCCGTCCGTTGATGAAGAAGGCCGGCGTTCCCGATACGCCGCTTCGGTCCGCGGACTCCACGTCCTCCGCGATGCGTGTCGCGCCGGCCAGGCTGCTCAGGCCGGTGTGGAAGCGGTCTATATCGAGGCCGATCTCCTCGGCGTACCGGGTAACGTCGTCGGTCGCCAGGGCGCCTTGGTGAGCGAGCAGGGCGTCGTGCATCTCCCAGAACGCTCCCTGGTCGCCGGCGGCCTGCGCGGCCTCTGCGGCGAGCTGGGCATGGGGGTGCACGTCGGTGAGTGGGAGATGCCGCCAGACGTAGCGGACGTCGCCCGCGTGGGCGAGAAGATCTCTCATCACCGGCTCTGCCCGACCGCAGTAGGGGCATTCGAAGTCGCCGAACTCGACCACGGTGACGGGAGCGTCGACGGGGCCGCGGACATGGTCGCGCCGGTCGTTGACCGGGGGAACCAGGTCCACGATGGATTCCGCGCTTCCCAGCAGAGACCGGATGCGGGCCTGTTCCGGGAGGAGGCCCAGGGTCCAGGCGATCAGCCACGTCGTGACGACGGAGAGGACGACCGCGCTGAGAACGCCGATCTTCGCCTGAGTGAGGTCCCGCCCGGAGAAGGCGAGGGTCGCGATCAGGAGCGAGACCGTGAAACCGACCCCGGTGATCGCCCCGCCCGCCGCGAGGGCGCCCCACCCGACAGCGGGGCGAAGGCTCCCGCCGCGGAGCCGGGATATGAGCCAGGACGTCCCGATCACGCCCGCCGGTTTGCCCAGGACATAGGCGGCGATGATGCCCAGCGTGATGGGCGAGGTGAACGCTGTGCTCGCTTCGTCCGTGCTGATGGTCAGGCCTGAGTTGGCCAGGGCGAACAGTGGGACGATCCCGTAGCTGGTCCACGGGTGATACAGGCGCTGCAACCGGGCGTTCGGCGAGATGGCCGACGCGACGCCGATGCGCGCATCGCGTGCGAGCTCGGGCGTGGGCTGCTCACGGAAGGCCTGGAAGAGCCCGCTGGCCCGCTCCAGGGCGTCCCGATTCGCCGGGTAGGCGGACGTGAGGAGCCCCAAGGCGAGACCCACAATGACGGGTTCGACGCCGGATTTGCGCAGCATGAGCCACGCGGCTGCGGCTGCGGCTGCGGCTACTGCAACGAAGACCGGACGCTTGGCGCCGGTGCGGTGAAGGGCGAGCATGCCGGTGAAGCAAGCGAGGGCGGGCCACAGGTAGGACTGCTCGATGTGTCCGCTGTAGACCACGGCGATGACAGCGAGGGCGACGAAGTCGTCGACTACGGAGATGGTCAAGATGAAGATTCTCAGGCCTGCCGGTAGCCGTTTCCCGATAAGCGCCAGCATGCCGAGGGCGAATGCGGTGTCGGTCGACATGGCAACGCCCCATCCATGCGCCGACGCGTGCCCGGCGTTGCAGGCCACATAGACCAGGACGGGGACAGCCATGCCGGCGAGGCCGACGACCGCGGGGAGGGTGGCTCGCCTGCGCTCGCGCAGCTCGCCCATGTCGAATTCCCGGCGTGCCTCGAGGCCCACGACGAAGAAGAACAGCGTCATCAGGCCGCTGTTCACCCATTCCCGCAGATCGAGAGACAGTCCGTGAGCGCCGAAGCGCATGGCGAGCTCGGTGTGCCAGAAGCCTTCGTAGCTACTGGGTGCTGCGTTCGCCCAGGCCAGCGCCGCGACGGCGGCCGCGAGGAGCACGGATGCGCTCCCGGTCTCCGTACGCAGGAAATCGCGGAGCGGCGTGTGCATGCGGACACTGCGGACTGTTCGCGCCGTCCAGTGCGGCAGCGCGGCCGACGTCCTCTTCACTGCCCGGCTGCGGTGGGCGTGATGGTCGCGATGGCGAGGAGGATTCATGAGATGCGGTAGCCGTCGGATCAGCTCGAGGTGTCAGCCACCCAGATGCCTGGGTGTTTCACGTCGACCAGGTTGATGTATTCGGGATGCTCGTGGATGAACTTGTCGACGGCCGGGCAGTAATTTGAAGCCGTATTTCCGTGAATGCGCAGAGAGTCCAAAATGTTCCGAATGAAGACTTTGGATAGACCTTGCCCTCGAAACGCTTCGTAGATGACGGTGTGCATGAGGACGCGCCGACTTCCGATCTCTCGGTAGCCCATGTGTCCGGCCGCCTCGCCCGCCACGGAAATCTCGTAGCGGCGCTCTTCCGTGTTGTCGCTGACCGTCACAGCCGATTCTGTATTCGAAAACAGTACGTCAGACATCTCACACCCTCCGGCGTGCTGCGAGCCTCGTTGCGGGAAAGCTGGTGAAAAGGTGCTCGGCGGCCACTCTGGCGGGGTGCATTCTCCAATCGCCGGAAGGCAGGCCTGTTCGCACTGCTCACCCTAGTTTGACTGGACGGATTAGTCCAGTAAGAGCCGCGCAGCACCCCGCCTGGTGTATGCGCCCCCCGAGGTCCGCGCGAGACTCACCTCCCACACCGCTCGCTAGCAGGCATGTCGCGCCAGCTGTGACCCGCCCGACTCCGGTTAAGCCGTTTACGCCCTTCCGCTCCCGGTGCGAGGTGCCGCCGGGCCGGCCTGGCAGTCATTTGGCGCATGCGGGCCGAAGCATCGACACTTCCGATTAAGTGGACGATTAGGTCCACTTGTGGTTGAGTCAAAGACGACGCTCCCTGCCGCCCTCCCGGAGGCCAGCACCGGCACTCTTTGCCCGTGAAACTGCACCGGCCGCGCAGGCTTGCCGCGCTGAAACCGATGAGATGAACCAATCCTGTGCCGTTGCGCCGGCAACCTCGGGACTATGAGAGGAAGTCATGGACAGGAAGCCGACATTCGGGCGTTACCGAGAGCTGCCGCTCGACGAGATGAGCAGCGACGAGCGAGGGGCCTTGGACAACATCGTCACGTCACGTGGCATGGTCCCTGCACCGTACAAGTTCCTTTTGAGTAACCCGCGAGTCGCTCGGCTGCTGAACCCGATCGGCACCTACTTCAACGCCGGCGGCTCATGTCTGACGCCGGCAGAGCGGGAGATCGTGATCGTTCTGGTCTGCGCCAAGTGGATGGCGTCGTTCCCGACGCGGGTCCACGAGAAGTTCGCTGTCGAGGCGGGCTTGTCACCGGAAGCGGTGGCGGCCATGGTCTCTGGCGCTCCGACGCGGTTCGACGACGAGCGTCAGCAGGTCGTCTACAGCCTGGCTGCGACGCTGTTGGCGTCGCGCGGCGTCTCCGACCACCTTTTCTCCCAGGCTGTCGGTCTGATTGGCGATGAAGGCGTCGCAGACGTGCTGGCCCTTATCGGCTACCACTGCACGATCGCGCTCACGCTGGTGACGTACGACGTGCCGGCCGGGGCGGAAGAGCTGCGGCAATCGTGAGTCCGGCCTCGATTCCTCGAGGCCTGACCTCGGCTCGTTGTCTCTGCAACGATGCAGGGGTTCGTGCATGCCACTGCCCACCAGGGGTCTGCCTTGGGCCCTCCCTGTCAGACTCTCGTGAGACATGAGGACAATCGAGTCTTCTGTTGTTAGCGGGGCGAGAACAGGATCTTTCGAACGTGACGCTGAGCAGTGCCGACCTTGAGGCCGGTGTGGCCGATGATGAGGTCGTGGGCAAGAAGAAGCGCGGTCCCCGCGCGGGCGGGCCGAAGCGGCGGTCCTTCACCCCGGAGTACAAGCTTCGGATCGTGGAGGAGTACGAGCGGCTGACCGAACCGGGCGCGAAGGGCGCGCTGCTGCGCCGGGAGGGGCTGTACCACTCGCACATCATCGACTGGCGGACCGCCCGGGACGCCGGCGCGCTGGATGCGCTGACCGCCAAGCCGTCCGGACCGACGGGCAAGAGCGCAGCCGAGAAGGAGGCCGAGCGGCTGCGGGCAGAGAACGAGAAGCTGGCCGCCGAGCTGGCCAAGTCCCAGAGGGCGCTGGCCATCCTGGGAAAATGAACCGTTCCGGGTTCGGTAGAGACTCTAGATTGTGGCTGTGACCTGCGGATTTTGCTGCTGCTGGTAGTGGACGGCCTCATATTCGGCGGGCGGGACGTGGCCTATCTCACCGTGAAGTCGGCTGTGGTTGTACCAGTCGACCCACTCGGCTGTGGCCAACTCGACGTCACCGAGGGCTTTCCAAGGCCGCTGGGGCTTGATGAGCTCGGTTTTGTACAGGCCGATGGCCGATTCCATCAGAGCGTTGTCGAGGGCGTCGCCGACGGTGCCGATGGACGCGGCGATCTGCTCGGATGCCAGGTGAGTGGCGAGACGGAAACTGGTGTACTGGGTGGATTCAACCGGTCGTCGCAACACCTCGATCATGGAGGTGTCCGATGGGGCGACCGGCAGGGTGGACGACGGCGGTGACGGGGCGCCCGGCGATGCGGTCTCCGGGCAGGCCACCGGTCCGCCGGGATGTGGAGCGTGCCTTCTGGAAGAAGATCGCTGACGGGCTGACCAGCGAGGACGCGGCGATCGCGTGCGGCGTGTCGGGGCCGGTCGGCTCGCGATGGTTCCGGGAACGTGGCGGTATGCCGTCGATCGAGCTGGGCCCGGTGTCGGGCAGGTATCTCTCCTTTGCAGAGCGCGAGGAGATCGCTGTGCTGAAGGCTCAGAACACCGGGGTCCGAGAGATCGCCCGTCGGCTGGGCAGGCACCCGTCCACTGTTTCGCGGGAACTGCGGCGCAATGCGGCCACCCGCAGCGGACAACTCGCCTACCGGGCGTCGATCGCGCAGTGGAAGGCCGAGCTGGCCGCGCGGCGGCCGAAGCCGTCCAAACTTGCCTGCAGCGAGCGGCTGCACGAGTACGTCCAGGACCGCCTGGCCGGAGAGATCCACCGCCCGGACGGCATGCCGGCGCCGGGACCTGCGGCACCGCCGTGGAAGGGACGGAACAAGCCGAGGCGCCAGGACCGCCGTTGGGTCAACTCGTGGAGTCCGCAGCAGATCTCCCACCGGCTCAAGGTCGACTTCCCCGATGATGAGTCCATGCGCATCTCTCACGAGGCGATCTACCAGGCCCTCTACATCCAGGGCCGCGGAGCACTCAAGCGCGAGCTGGTCGCCTGCCTGCGCACCGGCCGTGCGCTGCGGGTGCCCCGGGCTCGCACCTCCGGCCGGGGAAGAAGTTCGTCACCGAGGACGTGCTGATCAGTCAGCGGCCGGCCGAGGCGGAGGACCGGGCGGTCCCCGGCCACTGGGAGGGCGACCTCATCATCGGCCTCAACAGCTCCGCGATCGGCACCCTGGTCGAACGCACCAGCAGGTTCACGATGCTGCTGCACCTACCGCCCATGCCCGGCCACGACGGCACACGGGCCAAGAACGGCCCCCCACTGGCCGGCCACGGAGCCGCAGCCGTACGCGACGCCCTGACGGAAGCGATCACCCGCCTACCCGCCCAACTACGCAAGTCCCTTACCTGGGACCAGGGTTCGGAAATGGCGCAGCACGCCGAACTCCGCATCGACACCGGCCTGGAGATCTACTTCGCCGACCCGCACAGCCCCTGGCAGCGCGGCACGAACGAGAACACCAACGGGCTGCTACGGCAGTACTTCCCGAAGGGCACCGACCTCAGCAGACACACCCGCGAGGATCTCGCTGCCGTCGCAGCTGCCCTCAACGGCCGCCCCCGCAAAACCCTGGGCTGGAGGACACCCTCCGAGACTCTCAACAGTCATCTACTATCAACACAAAACGGAAGTGTTGCGACGACTCCTTGAACCCGGGCTGCGAGCCGGCATCGGAGTGATGAATCAACTCCCGTGGAATTACTGGGGTATTGGCGCGGTCGCGTTGCCATAGGCCCATTTCGAGTGCGGACAGCACGAGCGGTGTCTGCTTGTTCGTCGCGGCGGACCAGCCGACGATCCGGCGGGAAAAAGTGTCCACGACGAACGCGACATAGACGGTGCCAGACCAGGTGGCCACGTAGGTGAAGTCAGCGACCCACACGCGGTTCGGGGCGGTCGCCACGAACTGCCGGCCCAGCCGGTCCGGGGCCCGCTCGGCTTCCTTGTCCGCCACTGTGGTGACGATTTTCTTGCCGCGCACCGCTCCCGTGAGGCCCTCGGCTCTCATCAGGCGCTCCACGGTGCACCGGGCCACCTGATGACCTTGTCTTTTGAGTTCGGCCCAGATCTTGCGGGCTCCGTAGACGCTGTAGTTGTCCCGGTAGATCTTGATGATCAGCGGTGCCAGTTCCGCGTCCCGCAGGGCACGGGCCGATGGCAGACGCTTCTTGTGCGCGTAGTAGGTGGACGGGTGGATGCTGCAGTCGTGCTCGGTGAGCGTCCTGCAGATCGGCTCGACTCCGCCGAAGCGGTCCCGGTGCTCGTCGATGAACGCTACGAGCGTGTGTGTGGCCGGTCGAGCTCGGCCGCGAAGAAACTGGCCGCAGCCTTCAAGATCTCGTTCGCCCGCTTCAGCTCGGCGACCTCCTTCTTGAGGGCCTTGAGCTGGGCGGATTCCTCCGTCGTGGTCCCGGTCCGAGCACCGGCGTCGACCTCGGCCTGACGCACCCAGTTCCGCAGGGACTCCGGCCCGATGTCGAGCTTCGCCCCGATCGATCGGATCGCCGCGGACTCGGTCTTGTACTGCTCACGAGTCTCCAGGACCAGACGCACGGCCCGCTCCTTGAGCTCCTTCGGGTATTGCTTTGCCATAACGGACTCGATCCTTCCAAAAGGTCGAGTCTCGATCAAACCCGGAACGGTTCAAAAGCACACGAGCTCTTGGCTTGACTCTGTCGGTGATCTTGGATGGTCGAGGTTAGGTGCCGAGGGTGCGCCAGGACTTCGATCGGGGAATTCCCTGCTGGTCCAGGAAGGTCTGGAAGGCGGTCGGCGGTCTCGGTGAAGGGGTTTCCTGGGTCACTGACCGAGTGCTGAGTCGTTCGATGTTCACGGCGATGGCTGTGAGTACGTGTTGCAGGTGGGCTTTCGGCTGTCCTCGGTAGCGGCAGCGGCGCATGCCGTGTCCGTGGGCGAACTCGTTGATGGTGCCCTCCACGCCGGAGCGGACTGCGTAGCGGGCCTTCCATTCGGGTGTCTGCTGCTCGGTGCGGACGCGGACTTGCAGGTCGCGGAGTTCTCGCGGGGGAAAGCCCACGTTGCGGGCGTTCTCGCGGGAGCTGGTGCATCGGGGGCGGTCCGGACAGGGCTGGCACTGGCTCTTGGTGAACCGTGCCACGATCAGGGGCGCCGCGGTGGGCGAGGAGGTCGGGTAGGGGCCGTGCCAGCCCGCGCTGACCTGGCCCTGGGGGCAGGTGACTTGTCGGCGGTCGAAGTCGATGTGGAAGTCGTCCCGGTCGAAGTCCTCGTTCCTGCGGTGCTGGCGGGTGGGGTTGCCCGGTAGCGGCCCGGTGACGGTGACCTGGTGTTCGCGGTCGGCTCGTTCCAGGTGGACCAGGGAGGTGTAGCCGCCGTCGACCAGGTGCTCGGCGGGCAGCAGCCCGCGACGAGCCAGGCGGGTGTGGATGCCGGGCAGGGCCTGGCTGTCGTTGGTGGCGGCCGACGTGGTGGCCACGTCCGTGATCACGTTGACGCTGTCAGAGGCACACGTCTCGGTGAGATGGGCGGCGAAGCCCTTCCAGCGGATGATGTGTCCATGCCGCACGTAGCGCGCCGTGATGTCGTAGGGAGAGACGATCGCCGAGGAGGAGGGCGGTAGCCCGTCGTCGTCGGTGGTGCGCCAGTGCAGGCGGCCTGCCGTGTCGCGGTAGTAGTGCTGCACCACGATCTGCCGTAGGGCCTCGGCTTGTGGGCCGGGCCGGTAGGCGGACCCGTCCCGGTGGAGTCGCTCCAGCAGTCGGCAGGCGTCGTTGCCGGCGGCGAGGATCCTGGTCTTGGGCCGGGTGGGGTTCTTGCCCAGGCGGACCGGGCGGCCATAGCGGCGCCCCCAGTCCTCGTCGACCAGGCCGATCAGCAGATGCCCAGCCGTGCGGGCCACTTCTTCAAGCGCGGCACGGACCGCCTCGGTGACCAGTTCCAGCCGGGTCAGGTCGCGCACCGCGGCCAGGACGTGGGTGGAGTCGGTGCGCTGCGTGGTGCGCTCGCCCACGAGGCCGGCCTCCTTCAGACGGGCGAGCACCAGATCCAGGAGTCGGTCGGCGCGGTCGTCCTGCGCGACGCGCTCGCGGAAGTCAGCCAGCACGCTGTGGTGGAAGCCGGGATCGTCCAGCTCCATGGCCATGGCGTACTTGAAATCGATGCGGCAGCGGACCGCTTCCGCTGCCTGCCGGTCCGACAGACCAAGCAGGAACTGCAGCACACAGACGGTGGCCAGTTGGGCAGGCGAGAGCCCGGGACGCCCGTCGCGCGGATACCAGCCGGCGAAGTCCTCGTCGCACCACAACCCGTCCAGCCGGTCTCTGACCCACATCGCCGTCGTACCGGTCGGATTGCTTGCCCGTGCGATCTGCGCGGTCAGAGGCGGGACTTGCTCACCGGAGCGGGGATGGAGCGACAACGGACACCTCGGCAGCTGTATCGGCCTTCGAAACAGCACTGAGCATGCCCGCCGATCATGCTCGCGCACTGGGAAACACCAAGATCACCGACAGAGTCAAGCCAAGAGCTCGGAGGCTTTTCCCCTCACCTCGAGTGCGGCCTTGTTCCGTGCCAGGTCCTTCTGCAACCGCTCCACCTACTGCCGCAGCTTTTCGTTCTCCACCTCCGCGGCGGACTTCTTCGCCCGGGCCGGGCTGGTCCGGCGGTCGACCAGGTTTTCCAGGGCCCCGGCATCTCGGGTGGCCCGCCACTCCTTGACGTGCGAGTGGTAGAGCCGTTCCCGGCGCAGGACCGCTCCCTTCTCGTTCCTGGGCGCGGCGTCGTACTCGGCGACGATCCGCATTTTGTACTCCGAGGTGAAGGTACGGCGCTTCGGCCTCGGTGCCGGGTCGGACCCGACGGGCTCTGTACTGGGCATAAGGGACGGTTCTCCTGTCGTGTCCTCTCAGGCTAACCCCAATACCGCGACTCTGTTGGTGATCTTGTGAGGGATGCTGACAGGTCGTCTGTTCGGCGGTTCGCTGGAGTTGGGCGGGGTGGTTCCAGGGAGAGGGCCGGAGATGTCCATACAGGCCAGGAGTTACCAGCGGATTCCGACGCGGACGGTGTTGACGGCGTGGGCGGCGTGTCCGAAGGGCACGCCGGCGATGCTGATGCGGGACCGGTTGGATGTGGTGTTCGAGGATAATGAGTTCGCGGACCTGTATCCGAAGGACGGGCGGCCGGGCTTGTCGCCGGGGCAGTTGGCGCTGGTGTCGGTGCTGCAGTTCGCGGAGAACCTGTCGGACCGCGCGGCCGCGAACGCGGTCCGCACCAGGATCGACTGGAAGTACGCCCTGGGCCTGGAGTTGGACGATCCCGGCTTCGACCACTCGGTGCTGTGCGAGTTCCGGGCCAGGCTGGCCCAGGACGACGCGGCCGACCGGCTGCTGCAGGTGATGCTGCATCGGCTGACCGAGGCCGGACTGCTTAAATCCGGCGGTCGGCAACGCACGGATGCGACCCATGTGCTCGCGGCGGTGCGCACGCTCAGCCGGCTGGAGCTGGTCGGCGAGAGCCTGCGGGCCGCCCTCGAGCAGCTCGCCCAGGCGGACCCGGACTGGCTGCTGCCGCTGGTCGAGCCGGAGTGGGACAAGCGCTACGGGCGCAAGATCGAGATCGGCAAGGTGCCCGGCGGGAAGGCCGGGGTCACCGCCCTGGCCGAGACCTTCGGCCGGGACGGACACAAGGTCCTGGCCGCCGCGTGGGCGGCCGACGCCCCTCCCCGGCTCCGGGCGTTGGCACAGGTGGAAATCCTGCGCCAGGTCTGGGTGCACCACTACTTCTGGGATACCCGCGGGCGGCTGCGCTGGCGCGACGGCCACGCGCTGCCTCCGGCATCGCTGCGGTTCGACTCCCCGTACGACACCGACGCGCACTACTGCGTCAAACGTGACACCGCCTGGTCCGGCTACCGCACTCACTTCACCGAGACGTGCACGTCAGACCTGCCGGAGGTGGTCGTGCACGTGGCCACCACGATCGCCCCGGTCCAGGACGGCGAACTCACCGCCCAGATCCACGACGATCTGGCCCAGGTCGGCCTCATCCCGGCCGAGCACGCGGTCGACGCCGCCTACATCAGCCCCGCGCAGATTGAACGCGCTCACCGGGTGCACAGCATCACCCTGCTCGGCCCGGTCGTGCCCGACCACAGCCACCAGGCCAAAAGCGGGGCCGGCTTCGACAAGGCCGCCTTCGCCATCGACTGGGACCGCTGCCAGGCCACCTGCCCCCAGGGCACCGTCAGCCGCGAGTGGCGTCCCCTGCACATCAGCGGCCACAACTACATCCAGGTCAAGTTCGACAAGGCCACCTGCCTGGCCTGCCCCGTCCGCCCCCAGTGCACCAAGGCGGTCAGTGGTCCGCGCTCGCTCGCGCTGCTGCCCACCCGCGAACTGCACGAGATCCAGCAGCGCAACCGCCTCGACCAGCACACCGAAGACTGGCAGCGCCGATACGCGATCCGCGCCGGCATCGAAGCCACCCTCTCCCAGAACGTCCGCACCTGCGGCCTGCGCCGGACCCGCTACCGAGGCCTGCCAAAGACGCACGTCCAGCACGTACTGACCGGCCTGGCCTGCAACGTCACCCGCATCACCGACTGGATCGCCGACCCTGCGCGCCCCCGGCGAGCACCCAGCCACTTCCACGCCCTCTGCACCGCCGTCACCTGACCCCCACAAGATCACCAACAGAGTCATACCGTTCAGTTAGTGGTTTCGGATGGTGATGTGGGGGCTGTGTTTGGGCTGGGGCCAGTGTGCGTGGTGGGAGCGTTTCGCGGCCCATTTCAGGACCTTGCGTTTGACGACTCGCGGGTGTGAGCGTTTTCGGCGGGGTGGGTTGAGGTGTTGGGTGAGCCATCGGATGGCGTGACGCCATGCTGCGTCGGCCGTGTCAGTGCCCGGAGGGGGAAAATGCGCCCTGCGCGACTGAACGGCGGGCGATGCGGAGGGCTTTGACGAAGGAGACTCTGTCGGGGTCCTGGCCGGTGTGCGCGGCGGTGTCGGCCATCAGGGTGCGGATGGCGTAGTGGCAGCACAGGTGTCCCCAGATTTCTTGCTGGACAAGGTCGGGGGCTTTCGAGCGCAGTACCGCGCGGGGCCCGCGTTGATGGGTCTTCAGTTCGTCGAAGGTTGTCTCGATCTCCCATCGTTGGGCATAGACGGCTGCGAGGTCCTCGGCGCCGACGTCGGCCGGGTCGAGGATCGTGGTCAGCAGCCGGTATTCCTCGGGGTTGTCCCGGCCGTCATCGACCGTGTAGTCGATCACTCTGACTGTGAGCGGCTCCGTCGTGGCCCGGTTCGTGCCCGACGTCGGGACGATCCGGGCCAGCCAGGACCCATCGGCCAGGGTTTCCAGATGCCGGGGCCGCAGGTTCGTTTTCAGGCTCTCCTGTCGCTTCCGTGGGTCGTTGACCAGGGCTGATACGCAGAACACGCCGTACCCGGGGTACGTTTCGACTGCTGAAGGTACGAAACGAATAAACCTGGATACGGCGTGCAAAGTAAGAGGATATGGGTTCGGTTGCTCGGTGTCGAAAAGACGCTGATCGAGCAGGTCGAGGCCGAGGAGGCAGACCCCGAGGGCGGTGTCCGGGGTGAGCTGGTGATCGTGGCGCATGTCCGACCGGCGAAGGGCCACAGGGAGCGGTGCGGGATCTGTCGGCGCAAGGTGGCGAAGTACGACGCTGGTGAGGGACGCCGCCGCTGGCGGGCCCTGGACCTGGGCGTCATCCAGGCATTCCTCGAGGCCGACGCGCCCCGGGTCTCCTGCCCCGAGCACGGCATAGTCGTCGCCTCGGTTCCCTGGGCGAGGCACGGCGCCGGACATACCCTGGCGTTCGACGCGCAGGTGGCCTGGCTGGCGACCTGCTGTTCCAAGACGTCCGTCACCCAGCTCATGCGGACCGGTTGGCGCACGGTGGGCAACATCGTCGCCCGGGTCTGGGCGGACGTCGAGAAGTCGGTGGACCTGTTCGCCGGGCTACGACGGATCGGTATTGACGAGATCAGCTACAAGAAGCGCCACAAGTACCTGACCGTCGTGGTGGATCACGACTCCGGGCGTCTGGTCTGGGCTGAGGCCGGCCGGGACAAGGCCACCCTGCGTAAGTTCTTCGACGCCCTGGGGAACGAGCGCGCCACGAAGCTCACCCACGTGTCCGCGGATGCGGCCGACTGGATCTCCACGGTGGTCGCCGAGCGCTGCCCGCAGGCGGTACGGGTGATGGACCCGTTTCACGTCGTTCAGTGGACCACCGACGCCCTGGACGTCGTGCGCCGTCAGGTGTGGAACGCCGAGCGCGGAGGCAAGGGCAGATCCACCCGAGGCTCGAAGTCCCTGAAGAAGGCCCGCTTCGCGCTGTGGAAGAACCCCGAGGACCTCACGGCCGGGCAGCGGGCCCAACTGCTCTTCATCGCCAAGGCTCACCCGCTGCTCCACCGGGCGTACTTGCTCAAGGAAGGTCTGCGCACCGCCCTCAAACAGGGCCCCGACACCACCGAGGCGCTGTGGGACTGGGTGCTCTGGGCCCGCCGCTCACGAATAGCCGCCTTCGTCGAGCTGCAGCGCAGCATCGTCAGACACTTCGACGCCATCACCGCCGCCGCCGAGCACGGGCTGAGCAACGGCCTGGTCGAGTCCATGAACACCAAAATCCGACTGATCACCCGCATCGCCTTCGGCTTCAAGGACCCCAAGTCCCTCATCGCCCTCGCGATGCTCAGCCTCGGCGGCCACCGACCCCAGCTACCAGGCCGTCAACTCACGAACTGACCACCCACGGAAGCGACAGGAGAGCCCGTTTTCACTCGCCAGAGAAGATCCGCGCCCGTGGCGGCGGCCTGCTGCCACAGACGGAACCCGTAGAAGCCCCGGTCGGCCAGGACCAGTTGGCCCAGCTCCAGCCGATCGACGAGCTGCCGGGACAACTCGATCTCCGACACGCTGCACGGGCCGGTGGCAGCGTCGAAGACGGCATGGGTGCCGCATTCCGCCAATGCCACCAGGCGGGCCTGCGGAAACGCGGACTGCTCCCCCCGGCTGGAAGCCGGCCGCCCGAAGAATTCTGCGTTGGCTGCCGTGTCTGCCACGTCCAGGCACGTCCCGTCGATCGCCACCAGACGACGCCCGGCCAGCCACGACCCCGGCGTGTCCGGCCCCGCCAGCGGACGCGCAACCCGCGCGAAGAGATCCCGCACCGGCTCGAACCCCAGACGAGCCCTGGCCTGGAAGATCGCCGACTTCGAGGGCGGCGTGAACGACTCCGACCACCCCGACGCCCACGACAGCCCATCCGTGAGCTGCGCGAACACATCCTCGTAGGAGCCATCCGAATACAGCGCCATCCCCATCGAGAAGTACGCCATCACCCGCGCGGGCAAGGACCGGTGACGCCGCTCAGTACGCCCCGCCTCCTCGATCACCGCGTCAACCACATCCGCGGGAAACACCCGCGTCAGCAACCCCACAGACACCAAATCCGACAAGCGGACATCAGAAGACGGCTTCACCCAACCAGAACGCGGCATCCACCCACAATAACCCAGAAGCTCTTAACTGAACGGTATTGAGGCTAACCCCGCAGAACGGGATGTCTCACCCAAGGCTGACAGAGAGGGGCTCAAGACGATGCACCGCTGGTCGTGGAAGGACGTTCGCAGCTGGCTCCTTGGCCCTCACGGATCATGGTTGCCGATCACCGCGGACGGGGTCGAACTGATCAACCTGGCGCGGACACCGGCGATCACCCGGTACCGCTACCGGGGCGACACGATCCCCAGCCCCTGGCCCACAGCCTGACAACCAGCCCGACGAGAGGAACTGTGGAGAGCCCGGTACTCGGAGACGGGTACGCCGGGTTCGGAGAGCGGCCTGGAGAAACGGGCCGGTGGCAACATCGGAACCGCGCTTCAGGCCGACTCAACCGGGCCCGGAGCCACCGACCACCACTCGCTCACTCGCTCACTCGCAGGACACGGTGTTACTAGACGCGGCGAGTAGCCACTCCGAGGGACGGTAGCGGCGGCGCCTGCCTGGATACCCAGGTAGCGTTGAGTGCAGGCGCCCCTCCCCGCTAGCTGAGCGCATGCATGACTACTAGGGCTCGCGGCCACTCTCCAGGCGTGTCCGACTGTCTCTGGCGCTGAGAGTGCCTCGCCCGCCCGGTGACATGGGGGTAAGAGAAAGCTTCCTGCAGACGCTAATCGGAAAGCCGTCGCAACGACTGTACGAGAACCGACAAACAGGGACGACCAGCATGACGATTATCTCGCGCGGATTTCACGGGCGGAGGCCGTCCGAAGGCACGAAACTGCCACCTGGGCAGTACGAGACCAATGGCTTCCCGGTGTTGTCCGCCGGGCCCACGCCTCACGTAGAGAAGAGCAGCTGGGAGCTCTCTGTAACCACTGAGGACGGACGACGGCATACATGGGACTGGGCCGCCTTGATGGCGCTTCCGTCGGAATCTCCGACAGTCGACCTGCACTGTGTGACCAAGTGGTCGAAGTTCGGCACCGAGTGGCGGGGAGTATCACTGGACGTTCTGCTCGCAGATGTGGAGACAGCCGCCGAGTACGCCCTCGTTACCTCTTACGGGGGCTACACCACAAACGTCCCGCTCGCGGATCTGCTCGATGGCAAGGCGTGGATCACCTACAGCTACGACGGTGACGACCTCGCACCCGAACATGGTGGGCCGGCCCGGCTGCTCGTACCCCACCTGTACCTGTGGAAGTCTGCCAAGTGGGTGCGCGGGATCGAACTGCTGGAGAGTGACACGCCTGGCTTTTGGGAAACCGTCGGCTACCACAACTACGGAGACCCATGGCGAGAACAGCGGTACCAGGGAGACTAGGCGACCGGCTTTGCTGGCGGGTTGCTGAGGTGACGGGCCGGCGTGTCGAGTCGCCCACAGCAGTCACAGTGGTGCTGGACGTACCTGACTGGCCGGGGCACCTGGCTGGCCAGCACGTTGACGTGCGATTGACTGCAGAAGACGGCTACAGCACCCAACGTAGCTATTCGATCGCGTCTGCCTCCGATGGTCAGCGCCTCGAGCTTACGGTCCAGCGCCTGCCTGATGGTGAGGTGTCGCCCTACTTGGTGGATGAACTGAAACCTGGCGACCAACTAGAACTGCGAGGCCCCGTCGGCGGCTGGTTTGTCTGGGGACAGGATCAAACAGAGCCGATCCTTCTGGTTGCGGGCGGCTCGGGGCTTGTACCGCTGATGTGCATGATTCGCGCACGCGAAATGGCCGGCAGCAGAGCCCCCTTTCGGCTTCTGTACTCCGTGCGGGGCCCGGACGAGCTGCTGTATCGCTCCGAGCTCCGTGAGGGATCGCCGGGACTGGACATCTCATACCTCTACACCCGGCAAGCCCCACCGGATGCGCCGCGGCCGCCAGGGCGTGTCGCCCCCCATGACCTGGTCCGCAACGGCTGGCCCCCTGACTTTGGGCCAACCTGCTACGTCTGCGGGCCCACAGGCTTCGTTGAGAAGGCAACTGCCTACTTGGTGCTCCTCGGGCACGCCCCAGAACGTGTCCGCACCGAACGCTTCGGAGGTTGAGATGGTGCTTGCGGAGACCAACGATCCGAATGCGGCCAGCGCCCCCGATGGGTACATCGATGGAAATGCGCTGGCGGGGCCCCTCTCCGAGATCTTCGTCGTCGACGTGACTGCCGCGACGAGCCGATGCGCGCACTGTGGATGCACGGCGCCGCTCGCCTGTCTGCACGTGTATGGGCACGCTCCAGGCCTTGTCGCGCGCTGCCAGCAGTGTGGTCAGGTCGTGCTGCGTGTCGTGCGTGCAAAGGGCGTTGCCTGGCTCGACATGAGCGGCGCCGCGTCGCTGGCGATCCCTCTGGGGGAGGAGTGAGCGTGCGGGGCACTACGTCCTGCTAGCGGTGGTTTGTTAAGCCGGGGAGTAGAGGTCAAGCGGGTGGCCTGCGCCGACGGCGTTGATCAGGGCTTGGAGTTCCGGTGGTGGGGGTGCATTCGTCCAGGCTCGCCAGCATCGTTGGAGGCTGGTCCAGGGGTCGAGCCAGGCCCTGACGGCGCGTATTGCCTTGGGCCAGCTGGCCGTGTGGGGCTGGTGGGGTCTGGTTGGTCCCCCTCTCGGGCCGGCCCGGTTCTTCGGGCGGCTCCGGTGGTGCTGTGCCGGGCGAAACCTTGGGTGGCGGACTGAACCAGGCGTCCCAGCAGAACGAGAACGCGCAGGTGACCAGCGTCTGGTGGCGGCGGATGGCGGTGTCGGAGCGGACCTGGAAGTCGGCCCACCCGAGTTCGTCCTTGACCTGCTTGTAGTTCTGCTCGATCCAGTGCCGGATGCCGTAGATCCGGACGACTTCGTGCAGGTCAGCGGCGGGTTCGGGACTGTCGGCCTCCCGGAGGCTGCCGGGTCGGGGCAGATCGGTGGCCAGGTACCAGGTGGCCTTCGCGGGCAGGGTGGCCGGGTCTGCGGTCGCCACGACCAGGCGGACGTTTCCGTCGGGGCCCCACCAGCCGAGATGGGCGTCGGCGGCCCACCAGGTCTCTTTGTGCCCGTCGCGGAAGGTTCGCTCGATGGCGGTCCAGTCGCCGGGATGCTTGGGGTTCGTCCAGGTCAGGGCGCGGGCGGCGTCGGCGGGGGTGTAAGCGTCCTTGCCGTAGGCCCAGGTACCGTGGCTCGGTTTGAGGGCCATGACGAACGGCAGTCCCGCCTTGTCGAGTTGTCTGCGGAAGCCGTCCTGGTCGCCGTAGGCGCAGTCGGCGGCCACGGCCCGGAAGGCCACCCCGGTGGCCTTGGCGGTGCGGGCGAGTTCGGCGGCGATCTGCAACTTCGTGCGGAAGCCGGGGTCGCTCTTTCCCTTGGGGAAGTGATGGGCGGGGCTGTAGGGCACCGCGTGCAGCGGGTAGTAGAGGTTCTCGTCAGCCCAGCAGGTGGTCACCGTCACGATGCCGTTGTCGGTCTTGCCCAGTCGGCCCAGCCACTGCCGTCCGATGTGCGCAGTCGCCTTGCCGTCCTTGCGGTCGCCCGAGTCGTCGATCACCAGCACCCCGCCCGGGTGCGGCGCGGTCGCGGGGTCGGCCAGCAGCAGTTCGACCCGGCGGGCGTTGACCCGCTCGTGGTCCCACATCGACTCGGACAAGAAGAACTGCAGCCGCTGCACCGAGGGGTGCTGGGCCCCGACGACGGGTTCGGTGCCTGCCAGGCAGGTCAGCGTCTTGTTGCGGTCCCGCGGCAGCAGCAGCCCGGTCAGGTACTCGCGGAACCCACGGCGCTGTGCCAGTGTGGAGAACAGGTGTCGGCGTACAACCTCATCTGTCCACCCACGTACGAGCTAACGTGTCCGGCTCGTAGCGTGTCGGGGGCTGGTTTGGGCTGTTGATCGGCAGGCTGTCGTGCGACCGGTTGGGGTGCACGGAGGCCACTGCTAGTGATCTTGAATGAGGAACGCTGGGCGGAGTTGCGGCGTTTTCGCGCTCTGCATGCGTCTGGTGCGATGAGCGTCTCGGAGATCGCCCGGGAGACGGGTCTGCACCGGCAGACCGTGCGCAAGTACCTCTCCTCGCAGGCTCCGCCGGGCCCGCCGCGGGGCAGCAGCCGCCAGGGAACGCAGGCGCGGGTGGTTACCGAGGTGGCGCCCCTGATCGACGCGATGCTGCGAGCAGAACTGCTGATCAAGGGCACGGTGGTGCATGAGCGTCTGGTCGAGCAGTATGGCTTCGCCGGCAACTACCAGCGCGTCAAGCTCTATCTGCAAGAGGCCCGGCCTCGCATCGCGGCCGAGCTGGGCGTCGGGACGGACGAACTGCGCCGGCTGCACCGCCGCTTCGAGGTCATCCCAGGGGCCCAGGCCCAGGTGGACTGGGGCGACGAGGGCAAGATCCTCGCGCACGTCGGCATCGAAAAGGTCTATTCCTTCCACATGACGCTGTCGTACTCCCGTGATCCGTTCTGCTGCTTCACCACCAGCCAGGATCTCGGGTCATTCTTCGCGTGCCACCGCCGGGCGTTCGAGCATTTCGGCGGTGTCCCGGCGGCGATCGTCTACGACCGGACCAAGACCGTGGTCCGCCGTCATGTCGCGCCGGGCAAGGCGGTGCCGCTGCACCCCGAAGCGGTCGCCTTCGCCGGGCACTACGACTTCGACATCGACGTCCTGGCCGCCTACCGACCCACTGGGAAGGGCCGGGTCGAACGGCAGGTGGCGATCGTGCGTGATCACGTCCTGGCCGGGCGGGCGTTCTCTTCGCTGGAGGAGATGGACGCCGCGTTCACCGCCTGGGTGCCCCTGCGCAGAGCCCGCACCCATGCCACCCACGGCGAGGTCATCGGGGTGCGGGCCGCCCGCGATCAGGCTGCCCTGCGGCCCATGCCACAGACTCCCTACCTGGTCACCCGACGCCACCTTCGGCACGTCGGCAAGGACTGTCTGGTCGCCTTCGAAGGAAACCTGTACTCCGTGCCCGCCCGTCAGGTCCGCCACCGGCAACTGGTCGAGATTCGCGCCGGATCCGACATGGTCTTCCTGCATTCCACCGCCCCCGAAACAGCTGGCCAGAGCCTGCTTGCCGCCCACCCGCGGGCCCTCGGCCGAGGACAGCGCGTCGTCGACGAAGCCCACTGGGAGGGCCTGCCGGACGGCCATACCCGCGCGGTGACCATCAGCGGCGACGCCGAGGCGAACGACAGCAACGTCATCCCGCTCCGCCGCCCGGCCCCGGCGGCCGCCGGCCCGCTCCAGGCCCTGCTCACCCGCTCCGCCGCCGCACAGGTCGAGGTCGAACGCCGGCCCCTGTCCGTCTACGACCAGCTCGCCGGCACCAGCCCCTTCACCCCCACAACGATCAAGGATCACCGTTGAACGAGCTGGTCACCACGCGTATCCGCACCACTGCCACCCGGCTCGGCCTCACCCACCTGCCCAGCCAGCTCGACGTCTTCACCCGCCGGGCCGAGGAGGGGAAGTTGGGCTACCTCGACTTCCTCGATCTCGCCCTGGAAGAAGAGGCGGCCATGCGCGACGAGCGACGTTTCCGCAGTTCACTCCGCCTGTCCAAGCTTCCGCATCACAAGACGCTGGACCAGTACGACTTCTCGTTCCAGCCGGAACTCGACCCCCGCAAGATCAAGGATCTGGCCACGCTCTCCTTCATCGAGGGCAAGGGCAACGCCGCCCTTCTGGGGCCGCCGGGAGTAGGCAAGACACATATCGCGGTCGCCCTCGCGGTCGCCGCCTGCCGGGCCGGGTTCTCCGTCTACTTCACCACCCTCGATGACATGGTCCGCAAGCTGAAGGGCGCAGATGCCATCGGCCGGCTCGCCGGGACCCTTCGCACCTACCTCCGCCCGAACGTCCTGGTGGTGGATGAGGTCGGCTATCAGCCCCTCGAACGCGCCGAGGCGAACCTGGTCTTCCAGGTCGTCTCCAAGCGCTACGAGAAGGGATCCATCATCCTGACCTCGAACGAATCCTTCTCTAAAGCGCACATGTTCCGGCGAACCTGTGCCAGGCGGCGCCGAAACCTCACGGGTTGGGCTTGGAGAGCCACATCGGGCCGTACGACTTCGTGAAGTCTTCGGCTACTTCGTGTGTGTCGGAGTCATCGGTGTCCAGTGCGCGGCCCACGAGTTGGCCGAGTAGCTCCCAGGCTTCGATATGGGCGAGGAGTTCGGCGAGGCGCCGGTACTCGTCATCGTCGGCCGAGCCGAGTCGCTCCAAAATGAGCGGTCCGAGCAGAGGTACCAGGTCGTCGTGCGGGATACGGTCGATGGCCTGCCGGGCGGCCAGAGCCCACCCGTGAGACAGGGAGAGGCCGACAAGGTCGCCGAGGAGTCCGGGGATGTCATCTGGGAGTGCCGCGAGGAAGTCGAGGGCGGCGCCCTGCTGCCATGGTCCTGCTTCTGCGGTCAGAGCGGCTTTGAGGGTCCCGGGCCTGTCGCGGGCCTTTTGATAGAAGTCGGCTTGACGGCGGTGCATTTCCCGCTTGGCCTCGACGAATGCCTGCCAGAGCTCGTCGTCGGATGGTGGAGTGCTCATAGATTTTTCTCCGTCAGGCTGTCGGGATGTCGGGGAGCCGTGTCCGGTCGACGTGGTCGGCGAGATAGATCATGACGCCTTCGGGTTCCATGCCGAGGGCGGCGGCGACGAGTTTGGGGTCGAGGACGTTCACCAGGTCGGCGAGGCGGGTGCATCGCAGGGTCCTGGGTGGGGTGCCACAAGGGTCCAGGACGTGGCTGATATAGGCGGTCGACGCCGGCGCCCGCCCGGTCTTGGTGATCCGGGTGACCACCACGTGGGGGTTGTCGGTGTGCTGGTTCTCGCGGTGGGCCAGGCATCGTTGCAGAACCGACCAGCTGGCCGGGTCCAGCGGCACCGGATGCGGGCGCTTGCCCAGACGGACGGTGCGGTCGGTCGGATCGACGTCGTCCACGCGCAGGAGCCGGACCTCTCGGCTGGAGGCCGCGTGCAGGAGGGCCAGGATGCCGAGCAGAGCTTCGTGGGGGTGCGCGTCGGTGGCGGTGGTCCAGCGGCGGAAGAGTTCGCGCTGTTGGCCGACGGCGACGGTGGTGCCGCTGAATCCGGACGGCCCTTTCGCCTGTACTCCCCGGGTGGGGTCGACGAGCAGGACTTTACGGGAGCGGGCGAAGCGGAAGAACTGCCGCAACACGATTAGTCGGCGCTGGCGGGCCTTGGGCATCTTTGCCAGGAACGCTTCGACGTCGTGGACGTCGGCCAGGGCCCAGTCCTGCTTGCCGCGCTGGCCGGTCAGGAAGATCGCGAGGTCGCGGACGATGGCCAAGGCTGCGTCGATGGTGGTGTCGGTGCGGGGCAGGGTGCCGGCTCGCAGGGCGCGTTCACGTGCCCGCAGCAGGGATTCGGCGAACGTCTGGACCTGCGGTCGCAGTGGTGGTGGGGCGGCTTCGATGCGGCGTCGGCGGCGTCCGGCCGCGAGCCGGTCCGCGTGGTCGGTGGGCAGGGCCAGACCGCGGTGGGTGAAGAAGTCCTCCAGCGCGCGGGCGAGGGAACCCATCGAGCGGCCGGGCCGGCGGGCGCGGTCCAGGAGGGCCTGTGGGTGGTTGGGGTGGTCGTCCTGCAGCAGGCGGCCCAGCGTGCTGATCATCGTGCAGGCACGGCTTGGGCAGTGTCGGGTGGCGAGGTGACCGGCGAAGTCGCCCAGCCACGGCGGCGGGCCGTCGAGCCGTGCGGCCAGGTTCTCGGCGGCGATGAACGGGCGGTCGGGGTGTTTCTGCCAGCAGGCCGAGCACAGTCCCAGCCCGGCATGGCGCCGTACCTGGCCGCACCCGGCGCACGGCCGTGGTGGTTGTTTGGTCTGCCGGACGCGCGAGCAGTGGCCACACCATCCGGTGCCGGGCCGCAGGAAACCGGGCCGTCGGCAGCGCGGGCAGGTCCGCTTGGGGGCAACTCGCTCGGCTTCACGCCGGCAGGACCCGCAACTGGTGGTGGCCGGCGATCGCACCGGGCGGCCGCAGGTGGTACAGGTCCGCGAGCAGGTGATGCACCGTCCGGTGTCGGCCTGCAGGACGCGGGGCTTCCCGCATCCGGGACAGGCCGCGTGGGCGGCTTCGTCCTTCATCCGGGCGGTGCAGCGGCAGCAGTGCTGCCGGTTGATGATCCCGACCGGCGCCCCGCAGTCGACGCAGTCCCGCTGCTTCTTGCTCATGGTCCGTCCACGTTCCGTTGTGTCAGATCGGTGGCATGGACCGGCCGCGGGCCGAGGCGGCCCGGGGCAGCTCTGCTGCTGGTGGGACGGGGGTGGCGGGGCGTTCGACGGGGGTGGTGTCGACCTCGATCAGGTCGTTGGGGGTGCACTCCAGCGCGGTGCACAACGCGGCCAAGGTGGACATCTTCACCTGGGAGGGTTCCTTGGTGAACAGGGCCGACACCGATGCGGACGACAGCTCCAGCCCGGCCTTGTCGGCCAGGAGCCGCCGCAGCTGGGCGCCGGTCCAGACCTCGCGCTGGGCGGCGGCCATCCGTAGCTTCCACTTGATGTTCACGGCGTGGGGTCCTCTCCGGCGAGCTCGCCGAGTGTGCTGGTCACGGCGCGTCGGTAGGCGTCCTCGATGAACGTGGCCGAGGGCCGGACGTATCTCATGGTCGAACTGACGGTCCAGTGACCGAGCAGCTGTTGGATGGCCACCAGGTCCACTCCGCGTTCGTAGTTGTGCGTCGCGCAGGCCCGCCGCAGGGCATGCGGGCTGAACCGGTCGGCGGCCGGGCGGCCTTCGAGTTCCATCAGGTAACGCAGCCGGTTGCGGACGGTGCCCTGGTGGAGGTGGCCGCCGGACTCGTCGGCGAACAGCGCGGGCGAGTCGGGGAACTTGCCGCGGACGTCGTCGAGGAACCAGTGCAGGATCAGGTCCAGGTGGTCGAGCATGGGCACCCAACGTGGGCGAGGCCCGGAGGTGTGGGCTCCTTTGCCGAAGCGCACATGCAGTTTGCCGAACGGGCCGCGGGTGAAGTGGACGTCCGGGCAGTCCAGGCGGGATGCCTCCTCCGAGCGAAGGCCAGCGTGATAGAGCGTCCGGAACAGCGCGTAGTCGCGGGCGGCGGGGGCGTATTTGCGGGCGGTGGCGATGCGGGCCTTGAGGAAGTCGAAGAACTCCTCGACCCGCTCCGGGGTCGGTGGCGGCAGCAGGGCTGGAGAGTCGTCGCCGACGTGTCGGGAGGCGTTGAACTCGTCCACCGGGCAGACCAGCCGGACCCCGAACGCGGCCTCGATCTCGGCGGCCTTTCGGGCTTGGAGGAACCGGTGGAAGCCCTTGAAGATCTGGACGTAACCGCGGCGAGTGGACAGTGCCCGCCCGTCGACGGCCAGACCGCCGACCACGCGGTCGACGTCCTCCGGCGTCACGTCCCACGCCGGTCGGCCGAGCGCTTTCAACGTCCGTTCCAGCAAGCCGATGTCGTTGTCGACCGTCACCGGGCTGAAGCCCCGGGCCTGCCAGGACGCCACGAACGCCTCCACGCACAGCGCCTGGAACTCCCACGGATCCCAGGCAACGGGCACGTCGGGGACCGTCCGGCCCTCGATCACCCGCAGACGCGACTCCACCATCGGCCACACCTTCCTCGCACCTGACGAATGAAGGTACCGCCTACAAAACCGTGCTGTCAGCGAGACAATCAAAGAGACGCCCAGACCCCTGAAACGGGCAGGTCGCAGGGCCGATGTCTCTCACGGAACAAGTGCCAGCCCCAGTTGAATGGGGACAGGTGTTCGGTGACGAAGTGCTGGCCACCGCCATCCTCGACCGTCTCCTCCACCACTGCGACGCCATCTCCATCAACGGCCCCAGCTACCGGCTGAAGAATCGCCTCGCCGCCCTCGAAGAAGCCTCCAGCGTCGCCTGACGGTCAACCAGGTGGACACATGAGCCCGTACCTACCTGGACACGTGACCCTGAACCTCGACAACAGGTCATCGAAGCGTGCGGCGTAAGCTTCCAGCGGGCCCGGTGCGGGCGGACACGGCAGACGACGGGTCATCACAAGCCCCCAGGCGGCGAGGCGACGTTCCTCTGCTACCGGCCTACTACGGCCCTGACCCGCCGTCAACAAACCACTGCTAGCGAACGGCGTGGTGGTCGGGTTTTTGAGGCTCTCCTGCCGTATGTGTGGGTGCTGTGACCTGCGGTGATACATGAAACACGCCGCTTCCTGCAAGGCTTGAGGTGTCTAGTCACAAGCTTGATCTTGCAAGGAAACGGCGTGTCTACCTTCAGCATATGGAAGCGGACCCTGACGGTCGAAAACACCGTGGTCGAGGGTGTCCGCTGGGACGGGTCCGAACAGTGTGTGATCGTGTCGGTACGGTCCGACGCGCGACGTCGGCAGCGATGCGGGATCTGTCGCAGACCCGCGGTCCGGTACGACGCCGGGCGGGGCCGGCGCCGCCGGCGGGATCTGGACCACGGGGTGGTGAAGGTGTTCCTGGAGGCCGACGCGCCCCGGGTGGACTGCCGGGTGCACGGGCCGACGGTGACATCGATGCCCTGGGCGAGGCACGGTGCGGGACACACCCGAGGCTTCGACCAGCAGACGGCCTGGATGGCTGCCGAATGTTCCAAGTCCGCGACGGCCGCGCTGATGCGGACCTCGTGGCGGACGGTCGGGGCCATCGTCGAGCGGCACGTCACCGACCGCGACCGCGATCGTGACCGGCTGTCCGGTCTGCGCCGGATCGGGATCGACGAGATCCCTTACCGCAAGGGTCAGAAGTACATGACCGTGGTGGTCGACCACGACACCGCGAAGGTGGTGTGGATGGCCGACGGCCACGGCAAGGACGTCCTGCACCGCTTCTTCGACACCCTGGGAGATCAACGCGCCCCGCGGCTCACCCACATCAGCGCCGACGGTGCGAGCTGGATCGCCGACGTCCTCGCCGAACGCGTCCCCTGCGCCGTGCGTGTCATGGACCCCTTTCACATCGTCGCCTGGGCCACCGACGCCCTGGACACCGAGCGCCGGGCCTCCTGGAACCGCGCCCGCCGCGAAGCCGACGACCGCGAACGGGCCCGGGCGTTGAAGGACTCCCGCTTCGCGCTGTGGAAGAACGAGGCCAACCTCACCGACCGGCAGATCGCCAAACTCGCCTGGATCCAAGCCACCGACCCCCGCCTGCACCGCGCCTGGCGCCTCAAGGAGGCCCTGCGGATGATGTTCACCCTGGCCAAGACCCGTCCCACCGCGGCCCTCACGGCACTGGACCGATGGATCGGCTGGGCCCGACGCTGCCGCATCGATGCCTTCGTCGGTCTCCAACGCCGAATCGTCCGGCACTACGACGCCATCCGGGCCGCGTTGATCACGGGGATGAGTAACGGGCTGATCGAATCCACGAACACCAAGACCCGCCTGATCATCCGCCGCGGCTTCGGCTTCCACTCCGCCGACGCCATCATCGCCCTCGTCATGCTCACCCTCGCAGGAGACAAACCCACCCTCCCCGGCCGTCAACTCGCAACCCGATGACCCACACATACGGCAGGAGAGCCGTTTTTGAGCTGGGGCGGGCCGTAGAGGGCGTGGAGCCGGGCGACGACGGGGTCGCAGTCTGCCAGGGTCTCTGCCGCAGGCGCAGGGCTGATCTGCTTGCGCGGCGGCGTCTCGGCGGAGAGGGCACCTAGCCCTGCGGGTCTGCGTGCGGGCCGTGTCTCGGTGCTCATCTTGCTGTCGTTTCCCGCCTGGGGCGAGCGTGCCGTGCGTGACGGCGAGCGGGGTTCACAGGTGGTGGCGCAGGAAGTCCACTTGCTTGTGCAGCGCGTCGTGGAAGCCGGCGGTGTGGTCGCGGAGGAGATACGAGCTCTGGGTGAAGTTGAGCTCGGCGTAGCCGCCTGCGGTGGAGACGATCTGCTTGTGGACGACGCTCGGCCCGTTCATCTCGACGAGGTAGAGCAGGGGACAGGTGACGCGTGGGACGTGGTCGCGTGGCTCGGATCTGGCCAGGCGGGACAGCGACTGCAGAGTGATCTTGTTCTCCCATGAGAGCCGTAGCTCGTGCGCGTCGGCGCGGAGCGCGCGGAACAGGTCCAGGGACGCGTTCCCGCGCATCAGCGGACTGTCGCGGCCGATGGTGTGGGCCTGTTCGTAGTTCTCGGGCCAGCACTGCAGGTAGAGGGGCTGCCTAGGGCCGCAGGCAGTGACGTCTTCACGTTCACGCCAGGCTCTGAGGAGCTGTGTCGGCGGGTACAGGGGGGCGTCAAGGCGGCCGGAGATGAAGGGATCGCTGACTATCACTGTTTTCACGCGCGGGTCGCAGGCTGCGGCCATCAGCGCGGCACCGCCTCCGTGCCCGATGCCCAGGACGGCCATGCGTGAGGCGTCGACTCCGGGCAGCCTGGCGGCGGCGCTGACGGCGTCGTGGAGGTCTTCGGACTGTTGCAGTGGGTCAGTCTGCTGGCGTGGCGCGCCGTCGCTCGAACCGTACCCCCGGTGGTCGTAGGCGAAGACCGAGTAGCCGGCGTCACGCAGGGCGGCGGCGATGCTGCCGCCGACGTGTTCCTTGAGCATGCCGAGCCCTGGGACCAGGACCACGGCGGGCCGGTTGTGGCCGTCGGTGCGGAAGAAGTCTCCTCGTAGCGTCACGCCGTCGAAGGTCGAGAACTCCACTGCCTCGAAGTCAGCCATGCCGCATGCTCTCCGTCCTTCGGCCGCTCGTGCCGCGCAGTGCTACGCGCAGCTGAGCAACTCGCTCCAGTTCCCTACAGGGACTATATAGTCCATTATTGTTTCCGAAGGCGACTTCTGCACAGGGCGGTGCGGAACACCATCAGTGACGCCAAGGCCCGGAGGCGGCGGCATCGCCCACGAAGGCCCGCACCCGGCGCCCGAAAGTATCCGCCCACAGGACGTACGCCGGTGACGGGCTCGATGGGGAGAGCAAGCAGCAGTGAAAGCATCCCTTCAAGGCCATGTGCTTGCCGAGGCCCCCGACGACGAGGTCGTGATCATCGAGGGAAACGCCTACTTCCCTCCGAGCGCCGTGACGCGCGGTGTCCTGTCCGAGAGCCAGTCGCCCTATGTCTGCCCCTGGAAGGGGCGCTGCCAGTACTTTGATGCCGCTGTCGATGGCAAGGCCGCGGCCGATGCCGCCTGGAGCTGCCCGACTCCCCTCGACAGCGCGGTGCAGCGCGTCGGCAGCGACTTCGAAGGCTTCGTGGCCTTCAGCCCGGTGGTGACCGTCGAGAGAGGCTGACGACGACGTGGCGCCGCTCTCCATTTCGACTGCCCACGCCATCGACGACAGCAAGGCGGTGCGGTGATGCCTGTAAACCCCTTTCGCGCAGAGGTGCCCTGCCGATTCCGAAGCCTGAAGTGTCGGCGAAGACGTGGCTTTCGGCTGTCTCGACGCCCTGCCATAGTGGTCTTTCCAGTCCTTGAGACGCTTAGCCGCTCGAGACCGGCACAGAGGCTCAGGGCGCGCCTCGCGCTGCAGCGAGCAGTCCGGCTACGCCGGAACTCCACGGCTGCAGTCCGCCCAGCCTGGCCCGGCGAATGCCTTGGTTGCCCGGACCGGGGCTGGCGGCAGTCGGTTCGGCCCGCCGAAAGTGCGGCGTCCCGCATGGACGCGGCTGCGTCGGGCTCCTCCGCGCCAGGGGCGGCCGTTCGCATTCCGGGCCCAGTCCCTGCCCGGGACCTCATGCCATTGCTTCGGCAGACGCTGCATCCTCGGCCGGACGGCATGTCTCGAAGGTCTGCAGGTGGGCGATGGCTCCGTAGAGGGCGGTGTCCCACACCTCCGGCAGTCTTCAGCGGGTCGTTACCGGCTCGGGTTCTTGCTCCGCGCTCGAGGCGACCCTGTCCCGGCCCCTACGGCTGCCTCGTGCGGCAGTGCCTGCACAGGGCGGCTGCAGGGAGGTCGCCCCGGCCTTGAGCAATGGGGCACCCGGCCTGAGCAAGCAGCCGCGGGGCAAGGCACTGCAAGCCGGCCAGGCCCGGGACCGGATCCCGGGCCGACGTCCACCACTCGGTTCGAAGGTCAGTCACTGCTGGCCCTTCAGCTCGAAGAGCTTCTCCACGTGCTCTGCCGGCTTCCGGACGGCGCCGACGCGTGGCGTGACGCGCCGTTGGCGGCACTCTCCATCAAAGAGGACCATATAGGCCCTTATTGACGACAGCTCCGTCGAGAATCCGCACACTTACTAACACAAGAGGACTAGATCGTCCTTGACGATGAACCGCATTACGGCTTGAATCGATAGTAGTCCTTGGGTACCGGCGTCTCCCCCCGGCTGGAACCCAAGGACCGCCACGACGTCTGCGGTCAGCACGATGCCCATGCAGGCCGCTCGTCCCTGCGAGACGGCAGTAGTGCGGGCACCGCGGGTGAAAATTGATGTCGGCGGTCCGCGGCGCCCGCACGGGCCTTCAATTTTCTGCCGTCTGCCGATCCTGGTGGTTAATTCGTTCAGGCGGTGAGGGCGAGGTCGAGGCGGGCGAGATGGCTTGTCTCGCGAGTCAGGTGGCCCTGGGGAAAGGCGAGCGGGTGCAGCGAACTGCGGGATCGGGCGGGTCCGGCGCGGGTGATCCCCCCGGCAGTCCGCGGTTCGTCGGCCGGCGGGCCGAACTGGCCTCGCTCACCGCTGCGTTGACCGGCCCCGCGACGCTTGTCCTGGTCGAGGGCGAGGCGGGGATCGGCAAGAGCCGCCTGGTGCGGGAGGCGCTGAAGGCCTCGGACATCCACGGACCGCGTTTCCTGACGGCCGTCTGCCCACCGTTCCGCGAGGCGCTGACCCTCGGCCCGGTCGTGGAGGCCCTGCGCCACGGCAGCGCCTCTGTCGCCGGCCTGCGGCTCTCGGCGCTGGCGGGCACCCTGCGTCCGCTCTTCCCGGAGTGGGCGGACATTCTGCCGTCGCCGCCGGAGCCGCTGGCCGATGCCAGCGCGGCCAGGTTCCGGCTGCTGAGCGCGCTAGCGGAGCTCCTGGCGGGCCTCGAGGTCGAGGTGCTGGTCGTGGAGGACGTGCACTGGGCCGACGAGACCACCCTGGACTTCCTGATGCTGCTGGCGTCCCGCAGCTCCATGCCGCTGACCCTGGTGCTGACGTACCGTCCGGAGGACGTGGAAGCTGACTCGTTGCTGCTGCGGCTGTCGTCGCGGCTGCCCGCGGGCGGCCTGGTGCGGCTCCACCTGGGCGGGCTGCCGGTGCCGGCGACGGCCGAACTCGTCTCGTCCATGCTGGACGACGAACACGTCTCCGACGCCTTCGTCGCGTTCCTGCACGACCGCACTGAGGGAGTGCCACTGGCCCTGGAGGAGTGCGTGCGGCTACTCAGGGACCGCACGGACGTCGTCCGCCAGGGCGGTGAGTGGGTGCGGCGGACGCTCGGCGACATCGTCGTACCGCCGACGATCCGGGACGCCGTCGCCGAGCGCGTCGTACGGCTGGGACGCGATGCGCAGCAGATGCTGCTGGCCGCCGCCGTCCTGTCCGACCCGGCGGAGGACACTGTGCTGGCCGCTGTCGCCGGACTGCCGGAGCAGCGGGCGGCAGCGGGGCTGGAGGAGGCGCTGTCCAGCAGCCTGCTGACCGAGGACGCCTCCGGCCGGGTCGCCTTCCGGCACCGGCTGGCGGCCAGGGCGGTCTACGACAGGGTGGCGGCCACCGCACGCCGCAGGACGCATCGCCGGGCCGCGCAGGTCCTGGCGGAGCAGGCCGGCCCACCGGTGGGCCGGCTCGCCCGCCACTTCCGGGAGGCGGGCGACACCGTCCGATGGCGACAGTACGCCGAACAGGCCGCCGACCTCGCGTTGGCGTCGGGCGACCATCTGGCAGCGGTCACCTCGCTGCACGCACTCATCACCGACCCCGGTTGTCCGGCAGCGGACGTAGCGCCGCTGGTACGGAAGATGCCGCTGCACGCCTTCACGGGCTACTCCCGGCGCGACGAAGTCGCCGCCACACTGCGCGCTCTCCTGGACGGCGGCCCCCTCGGCGGGCCGGAACGCACGGAACTCAGGACGCAGATCGCCAGGATGTTCATCTACAGCGGAGAGCACGCGGCGGCGGCGGCCGAACTGGAACGGGTGGTCCCCGAGCTGACCGACCGGACGTACCCGGTGATCTGGGCGATGACCGCGCTGGGCGTGCCGGTCGGCACATCCTGGCCGGTGCAGGTGCATCTGGGCTGGCTGGACCGCGCGGAGCAGGCCCTGGAGCAGTCGTCCGTCACGCCGGTCGAGCGGCTCTCCTTGGTGGTCGACCGGATGACCGCCCTGCTGGACCTGGGCGAGGAGCGGGGAGTGGCGCTCGCCGACGGACTGGGTACCGACGAGTCGGATCCGCAGATCGCCCAGCACCTTGCCCGCGGCGCGCTCAACGCGGGCCACAGTGTGATGAAGTTCGGGCACTACGCGGACGCACGTCGCCGGCTCACGGCAGCCGTGGACATCGCCGGCCGCCACGACTACCAGCGCCTGAAGGACCTGGCGGTCGTCACCCTGATCCACCTGGACTGGTACGCCGGGCGCTGGGACGGTCTTGAGGACCGGCTCGCCGAATGGCTGGATGTGGATGGTGAGCCGCTGATCCGCCTGGACGCCCGGCTGGTGCACGCCCGCCTGCGCGCCGCACGCGGGCAGGGGCAGGCGTCCGTGGAGGCGGATCTGCGGGCGGTACGCGACGAGTGCGTGCGCCGCGGACTGACCGACATCGCGGTCGAGGCGTCCGGAGCCCTGTCCGCACTGGCGCTGACCGCGGGCGCGCTGGACGAGGCACTCGCGCTGACCGAGGAGCCGGTGGCCCGCCTCGCCCGCAAGGGACTGTGGCTGTGGGCCGTGGACGTGGTCCCGCCACGGGTCGCGGCACTGGCCGGGACGGGCGCACAGGCGGAGGCGGAGCTGCTGACCGCCGGGTTCGAAGAGGGACTGCGGGGCCGCCGCCGGCCGCGGCAGGCGGCGGCGCTGCTGATGTGCCGGGCGGCGGTTCACGCCGGACGGCAAGAGTTCCCGGAGGCGGCCGCCGCGTGGGAGAAGGCGGCGCGTGCGTGGCAGGCGCTGCCCGCGCCCTACGAGGAGCTGCGCTGCCGTGAGAATCGCGCGCAGTGTCTGCTGGCGGCCGGCCAACGGGAACAAACCGGTGGCGAACTGGAGTACGTGCGGAGTGAGTTCAGCAGGCTGGGCGCCGGGCGCGACGCCGAACGAGTGCTGCGTCGGCTGCGCGCGAGCGACGTGGCGCACCGCGTCGTGTGGCGTGGCGGGCGACGGGGATACGGCGACCAGCTGTCGCCGCGCGAGCTGGAAGTGGTCGGGCTGATGCTCGAGGGCCTGACCAACCGTGAGATCGCCGCCGCGCTGTCGCGCTCTCCCAAGACGGTGGCAGCGCAGCTCAATTCGGCGATGCGCAAGCACGAGGTGTCGACGCGGACGGCGCTGGCCGTCCGGATCACCCAGGAGCGGGCGACGGCCGGGACGACGGCCGAGGAGACCTGACCGGTGGGGCGGTTTCGGGGCGACTTGCCCACCGCAACCGCCCCGTCTCCGCAGTTCTTTAGGCCATCTGCCTAATTGCTACGGGCGTTCGGCTTGTAGATACTCGCGTTTGTCAGATGACGCGGCCCTGCCAACGGGCCCTCGAGGATTGGTGTGGATGAGTACTGCAGAGCGCCCCTGTTCCATCCCCGACGACTCGGTTTGCGTCGAATCCGACGTCGCGGGCGAACCTTTGCCCGCCCTGGACCCCGTACCGGACCTGGGGCCGGCAGGCGAACGCCCCAGCGGCTACGAGCCGTTGTAGTTCGGCGCAGCCCACCGCCCCTACGGCACAGGGCCCGATCCCACCCTACGAAAGGGCTTCCTCTCCATGTTCAGACATGGGCGCGCAAGCGCACCTGTCTCGGCGCTGCTGGCCGGCTGTCTCGGCCTCGGCATGCTGATAGCCGGCCCGACGTCCGCCCTGGCGGCCTCTCCCGCACAGAGCGCGACGGTCCAGGCCTCGTCCCAGCAGCGGACGGACGCCGACCACCTGGCGGTGCCGCCCCAACTCGCCTCCTCCCTGCCCGCCTACACCCCCGCCGGCTGCAACGCACCCGATCCCTCCCGGAACCGCGCGCGCTGCCAGGCGATGATCGCCACCAACTCCGAGCACCGGGTCATGGCGGACACCGACGGACCGGTGCCCACCTCGCTGACGCCGAAGGACATCCAGGACGCCTACCGGCTCCCCGACGGCGGCGAGGGCCAGACCGTGGCCCTGGTCGACGCCTTCGGATACTCCAAGGCGGAGGAAGACCTCGCCCACTACCGGGAGCAGTTCGGGATGCCGGAGTGCACCTCCGCGAACGGCTGCTTCCGCAAGGTCGACCAACGCGGCGGCACCGACTACCCCGCGGACGACGCCGGTTGGGCCGGGGAGACCGCTCTCGACCTCGACGCGGTCTCCTCGGTGTGCCCCAAGTGCCACATCCTGCTGGTGCAGGCCGACATCAGCAGCGTCGACGATCTCGGCGCGGCTGCCGAGACCGCCGTCCGGCTCGGCGCGAAGTTCGTGTCCAACTCCTACGGTGTCCCCGGCGAGTTTCCCGAAGAGACGGGGATGACGCACTACGACCACCCGGGCGTCGTCGTCACCGCCGCCTCCGGTGACGACGCGGAAACGGTGCTGTGGCCGTCCTCCGACCCCAACGTCGTCGCGGTCGGCGGCACCAGGCTCACCCGCGCCCCGGAGACCGACCGGGGCTGGACCGAGGCGGCCTGGAACAGGGCGGGCAGCGGCTGCTCGCTGTACGAACCGCAGCCCGCGTACCAGACGGATCTGGCGACCGACTGCGCCATGCGCGCCACCGCGGACATCGCCGCCGACGCCGACCCGGCCAGCGGCCTGGCCGTGTACGACACCCTGGGCGAGAACGGCTGGCTCCAGATCGGCGGCACCAGCCTGGCCTCGCCGCTCGTCGCGGCCATGTACGCCCTCGCCGGCACCCCGGCCGAGGACGCGCACCCCGTCACGTACCCGTATGCCGACCAGGGCAACCACCTCTTCGACGTGACCCGGGGCAGCAGCGGCACCTGCGCCACCGTGCTCTGCGACACGGGCCCCGGATGGGACGGGCCGACCGGCCTCGGCACTCCGAACGGCGTCGAGGCGCTGAAGCAGGCGCCGCACGGCACGGTCATCGGCCACGTCACCGACCGAGTCACCGGCGCTCCGCTGTCCGGGGCGAGCGTCGTGCTGACCGGCAAGGACAACGGGCTCACCTTCCACGGCAGCACAGACAGCTCCGGCGCCTACCATGTGTCGGCCGCGGCCGGCGCCTACGGTGTGACGGCGAGCGGGTACGGTTACGGCACGTCGAGCCCCGAGGACGTGACCGTCGCGTTGAACAGCACCCGCAGCCTGGACATCTCCCTGGCCAAGGTGCCGAGCGAGAAGATCACCGGAGAGATCACCGACGGGTCGGGCCACGGCTGGCCGCTGTACGCCAAGGTCACCGTCGACGGCTACCCGGACGGCCCTCTCTACACCGACCCGAAGACCGGCGCCTACTCCGTCGAACTGCCGCAGCAGGCCGACTACACCCTGCACGTGACGCCGGTCTACCCGGGCTATGAGACGACCACCGCGCGGGTCTCCGTCGGCACCTCCGACGTGCGGCGTGACGTGAGCCTCGGCGCCGACCTGAAGCAGTGCGGCGCGCCCGGCTACGCCTACCCGGCTCAGACCGACTTCGAGAACTGGTCCGGCACAACTTCCCAGCACGACTGGACGGCCGCCGACAACGGCGCCTCCGGACACGCCTGGGAATTCGACTCCGGGCAGTGGAACCTCACCGGCGGCACCGGAAACTTCGCCGCGGCCGACCCGTTCGACCACGGCGGCGCGGCCGAGGACGCGGTACTGACCACGCCCGCCATGGACCTGACGCACAACGAGGAGAGCCTGCAGTTCGACACCGCGTTCCTCGGGAACGCCGACACCACCGCGGATGTCGCCCTCAGCACCGACGGCGGCGAGACGTGGGCATCGGTGTGGCACAAGGGCGGCAGCGGCGTCCAGGTCCGGGGCCACGTCTCCCTCCCGCTGACCGCCGCGCGCGGCCACGACGACGTCAAGGTCCGGTTCCACTTCACGGGCAAGGGTCAGACGATCTGGGAACTGGACAACATCACGGTGGGAACCTGCGGCCCGGTCGCCGGCGGCCTGGTCTCCGGCACCGTCCGCGACGGCAACACCGGCCGACCGATAGACGGCGCGACCGTGACCGCCGTCGGCCCGGCCGAGAGCACCGTCGGCACGGCGGCCACCCCGGACGACCCGAACCTGTCCGACGGCTTCTACTGGATGTTCCGCAAGGACCCCGGCGAGCACACGTACACCACGGCGGCCAACAGGTACACCACCGCGACCACCACCGCCACCACCGCCGCGGACGCGGTCACGACCCAGGACATCACCCTGCGCGCCGGGCAGCTGACGGTCACCCCGGACACGGCCCTGCTCAACGGCCGGATAGGGGACCACTCCGGGAGGACCAACGGCACGGTCACCCTCACCAACACCGGGCACGCCCCGCTGCACATCACCCTGGGTGAGCAGAACACCGGCTACACCACGCCCGATGGGAAGGACCCGGCCCTCGGCAAGGGCGCCCCGCGACAGTATGTGAAGGGCACCTTCCCGACCGGCCCGATCACCGGGGGCGCGGGCGGCCACACGGACCCGGCACCGGACCCGGCCGGCGGCACGGTCCCGACCCCGGACAGTTGGCAGTCCCTGCCCAACTACCCCGAACAGATCATGGACAACGCCATCGCCAGCTACCAGGGCAAGACGTACTCGCTCGGCGGCGAGGAAAGTCTTTTCCGTGGCCGGGAATCGGCGCACGCCTACGTGTACGACCCGGCCACCGCCGCCTGGAGCCGGATCGCCGACCTGCCGCAGACGCTGTCGGCCTCCTCGGCCGCCTTCGTCGACGGCACACTGTACGAGACCGGCGGCTGGGGCCTCAGCCCCGACGGCACCAAGGCGCTGGACGTCAAGGCGACCTACGCCTACGACGCCGCGAAGAACACCTGGTCCCGAAAGGCCGACCTGCCCACGGCCCTGGGCTCCGCGACCACCGCCGTGCTCGACGGCCGGCTGTACGTCATCGGCGGCTGCTCCGCAGGGTGCACCGCACCGGAATCGGTGGTCTACCGCTACTCCCCGCAGTACGACCGGTGGACGCGGGTGGCCGACTTCCCCGTGGCCGTGCAGTGGAGCGCGTGCGCCGGACTGGTCAAGGAGATCGTCTGTGCCGGCGGTGTCACCCGTAGCCCGGAGGGCGACTCGGTCGCGCTGAGCAGCACGTACGCCTACAACCCGCACACCGACGCCTGGACCCGGCTCACGGACCTGCCGCACGCGCTGTGGGGCAGTGTGGCCAACGGTGCCAACGGCGAGCTCCAGGTCGCCGGCGGCGTGGTGTTCCCAGGCGGGCACGCCAGCATCACCAACGAGACCCTGCAGTACGACCCGGTGACCAACACATGGGGCAACCTGCCCAACGCCCCGTCGCCGGCCTTCCGTTCCAGCGGCACCGGCTGCGGCCTCAACGAGGTCGGCGGGGCGACGTTGCTCAGCTTCTTCCCCACGGGCACGGCTTTGGCCAGTACCCTGCCGGGCTACACCCAGTGCGGCGGCGAGCAGGTCTCCTGGCTCTCGGAGAACAAGACCTCGATCGTCCTCGCTCCGGGTCAGTCGGCGCATGTGCTGATCTCCGCCGACGCCACCGTGCTCCCCGACCCCGGTGACTACCGGGCCAACCTTGACCTCACCACCGACAGCCCGTACGTCTACAAGCCGGTTGCGGTCACCTTCCACGTAACCGAGTCCCAGCATGACCCCGGAATCTGACGGCCTCTCGAATCCGGCATCCGAAGCACAGTGACCAGGACGCTCCCGGCCCTCCCCGGCCGGGGGCGTCCCCATGTCGCAGTCCGGCGCACGTCACTGATCCGGCAGCGTTTCGTCACCGGTGGCGGGATTCACTGAGCGCAACGCGTGCCCGTACCGGGTCGCACGCGCCCCGGTAATTCCCGTCCGAGACACAGTAAGTGACAGACCATCACCTGGGCTCAGGAGACATGCGCCGGCGTCATCTGCTCGCCGGCGGACTGGCGTCCGTCGCCACCACAGAGATGGCCGCCCCCGCGCTGGCGGACGAGCGGGCGAGCGGGCAGCAGGCACCGGCGCCGGAAACGGCCGCCGGGACGGACGACCTCGTCCCGCCGGGGGAACTGCTCGGATACAGCCTGCCGCTCAGCCCGCGCGGGGCCGCCAACATCGTTTCCGCCCCGCCGTGGCACTACGCCGGTGACGTGATCGGTGTCGAGTTCTGGACCTCGGACGACGCCGCCAGTGCGGCGCTGCCGGCGGGGGCTGACCCTGGACCCGTCGACCAACGGCCACGGATACGCGCTCTTTATCGACTGGCAGTTCTCCGGCGACCACCAGGAGTACCTGGACCCGACGCGCAGTCCCCCGGCTGACCGCTGGGCAGTACGACAACCCCTCCGCGCACGAGCTCACCCAGTCCGTGCTGGACGACCCACAGGTCGCGGACCTGTGGACGGGGAGCGGGCAGCTGTCGTCCTGGATCTGCCTGCTTCTGCCGGTTGAAGAGACGCGGAGGTCGACGGCGGGCACATCGAGAGGTGCCCCCTCTGGAGGCAGGTGCAGGGCGTTGTCACGTTGTCGGGTGTGTGGGTGTCTGACGGCGTGTCGGGGCATGGTGGGCCCGCGGTCCGGGCCTGTGTACAGGCCGTGGTGGGCCGGCCGACAGCGCCAGTGATCTGGTCCCAGATGGCGAAGCGGATGGTCATCTCGGCTCGGTGGTCGGGGGCGCTCATCAGGTGGCGGTGGGGCCGGAAGTGGGGTGAGATGCCACTGAACGCGGACAGGAACCGCTGGGCCCCGCCGGGGGCTTGTAAAGAATCAACGCGTTGCTTTGGGGGCTCTGGCGCGTTGGTCTGGTATGCGCATACCGAGTGAGGTTCGTGATCAACTCGCCCTGAGGTTCGGGGTGTTGTTTCCGCATCTGGATGAGCGGCAGCAGCGGCTGGCGCTGGCCACCGAGGCCCGGCTGCTGGGCCATGGCGGGGTCCGGGCCGTCGCGCGCACTGCGGGCGTGAGCGAAACGACGGTGCGGAAGGGGGTCTTCGAGCTGGAGGGCGGCGAGGATCCGCTGCCCGGGTGGAGGGTTCGCCGCTGTGGTGGCGGGCGCAAGAGTGCCGAGGAGCTGGACCCGCGGCTCGTTCCGGCTCTGCTGGCGCTGGTCGAGCCGGACGAGCGGGGTGATCCCATATCGCCGTTGCGCTGGACGACCAAGTCGCTGCGGCACCTGGCCGAGGAGCTCGCCGGGCAGGGGCATCCCGTCTCGGCGCCCACGGTGGGCCGGCTGCTGCGGGAGAACGGCTTCAGTCTCCAGGTCAACGCCAAGACTCTGGAGGGCAGGCAGCACCCTGACCGGGACGCCCAGTTCCGCTACATCAACGAGCAGGTCAAGCAGCACCAGGGTGCCGGGGAGCCGGTCATCAGCGTGGATGCCAAGAAGAAGGAGAAGCTCGGCCAGCTGCCCAACGCCGGCCGTGAGTGGCGCCCGAAGGGCGAGCCGGTCAAGGTGGAGGACCACAGCTTCTTCTTCTGTGCCCGGCCCGACGCCGAGCAGGCCATTCCCTACGGTGTCTACGACCTCACCGCCGATACCGGCTGGGTCAACGTCGGGTGCGACCACGACACGGCCGCCTTCGCGGTCGCGTCCATCCGCCGTTGGTGGCAGGCTCGCGGACGAGACGACTACCCGCAGGCCACCCGGTTGCTGATCACCGCGGACGCGGGTGGCTCCAACGGTTATCGCAGCCGGGTCTAAAAGGCCGAACTGGCCGCGCTGGCCGCCGAGACGGGCCTGAAGATTACGGTGTGTCACTTTCCGCCGGGTGCTTCAAAATGGAATAAAATTGAGCATCGGCTGTTCTCCCACATCACGATGAACTGGCGCGGCCGGCCGCTGACCAGCCACGAAGTCGTCGTCCAGACCATCGCCTCAACCCGGACCCGCACCGGGCTACGGGTCGAGGCCGCCCTGGACACCGGCGCCTATCCCACCGGCGTCACGGTCGGCACCGACCGCATGAAGGCACTTCCCCTCGAGCCGCACACCGAGCGCGGCACCTGGAACTACACCATCCGCCCCGCGGACAAGCCCACCGTCCCGGCGGCCCCCGGGAAGGCCCCGCTGCTGGAGCGGGCAGCGGACCTTGAGCTGCTGTCCGACCCGCGCCTGACCGGGATGAACCACGAAGAACTGGACGCGATGGCCCGGCGCCTGGCCCCCGCCCAGGCCGCACGGCGCGAAGAACTCCGCCACCAGCAGCGCGGCGGGAAACGCCGCCAGGTACCGGGAGCCCACGGCCGGTCCCTGCTCTCGGCCAGGGACCGCCTCCTGATCACCGTCCTGCATCTGCGGCAGGTGTGCGCCCAGAAAGTCCTGGCCGAGATCCTCCAGGTCACCCCGCCGGCGATCGGCCAGGCAATCAGGGAGACCCGGCCTGTGCTGGACGAGCACCACTACGCCATCACCCCCACCGCCTTGCACTTCACCCAGGCGCAGGAGGTCCTCGCCTTCGTACGGACTGGCTCCGCCACCCCGCCCCGGCGGTCGGACATCTCCACGGTGCTGACCGACCCGTCACTGACCGGCATGAGCCGCGAGGACCTGCAGAAACTGACCGATCGGCTGCTGGTGAGGTATACGGCCCTGCGGGAACGGCGCCGCTACCAGCGGCGCGGCGGGCCGCGTCAGCCCGGGACGAACGGAGGCGCCTTCCACCAGAAGATCCTCCACGCGGAACGCATCCTGATCGCAGTCCTCCACCAGCGCACCGTATGCACCCGACAGGTACTCGCTGACCTGTTCGACGTCACCCCGCAGACCATCGGCACCATCTTCCGTGACCTCCGCCCCCTCCTGGAGGAAGACGGCCACCTCCCGACACCGGCCACGCCCTTCCGCACCGCAGCGGACCTCCTCGCCTCCGTGGCACCACCCGAAAACGCTCCGCAGAAGGCCGAATCACCACGTTGATTTTTTACAGCCCCCGACGGAACGAAAGCCTTTCATCGCCCGTTCGCGTTGCCTGGTGGGCTGGTGGCTGTTCTCGGCCCGGTTGTTCAGTCCCTTGTGCGAACGGTGCTCGGCCGACGGCATCGCCTCGCGGTGGGCCGCGCCGTAGGAGCGGAGCTTGTCCGTGACGACCACCCTCGGCACCGACCGGGTCTTCTTCATCAGCCTGCGGAAGAAGCGTCGGGCGGCGGCCTTGTCCCGCCGGTTCTGGACGAGAATGTCCAGGACGTTGCCGTCCTGGTCGACGGCCCGCCACAGATACTTCAGCCCCCCGTTGATCCTGACGAACATCTCGTCCAGGTGCCACTTGTCCCCGGGCCGGGGCCGGCGGCGGCGCAGTCGGTTCGCGTAGGCCTGGCCGAACTTGGCGCATCAGCGGCGCACTGTCTCGTAGGAGGCGATGACGCCTCGCTGGAGCATCAGCTCCTCGACCTCGCGGAAGCTGAGCGGGAACCGGAAGTACAACCACACGCAATGGGAGATCACCTCGACCGGGTACCGGTGACCCCTGTACGACGGCGACATGCTCCCCACGGACGGCCCCTCCCAACGTGATCAACCAGAAGATCATCCCACCCGGTCAGTCAACGTGACAGCGCCTCTCGGCGAGGTCACCGGCGGCCCACACGACGGAGTCGTCCTCGTCGATCTGCCAGCGAGTTGTGTCCCACCGCTACCAGCCGATCTCGGGCACGTTCAGTCGCGACAGTACGGGAAAGCGTGCCCCACGCCGCGCGCGAGTCCCTAGTCGAAATACGCCGGAAACCCCTTCCGTGAAATCCCAGGATGCGCGCACGGCGAAAGGAAAAACAGCGACTCCGCGTAGACGTCCTGTAGATGGTCTCGTGATTGGCTTGTCCGTACGGAATAACCTGGGGATTGAGAACCATGCACTCTGCGGATGTTAGAAAAACGTGCCGCTCGGCTCCGGATGGACATGCCGGAACCAGCGGCAGCGCCCCGGCAGCAGGGCCCGCCACGGGCCGAGGGCAGCTCGACCCGGAGTCCGCCGCCTGGGTGGACGCGCTCGAGGGCGGTCGAGGGCCGCAGTACGAGCAGGCCTGCACGCAGCTGTACGAACTGCTGGTGCGGATCGCCATGGACGAAGTGTTCCGCCGGGGTCCTCGTTACCGAATTACCGGGCCCGAGCTGAACGATCTCGCCCACCAGGCGGCCGCCGACGCACTGATGAGGATCACGCACAAAATCCAGGAATTTCGAGGCGACGCCAAGTTCACCACATGGGCGTTCCGATTCGTCGTACTTGAAGTGTCCAGCAAGCTGGGCCGTCATTTCTGGCGTGTTTCAAATGCACGGTTCGACTTGAACGAATGGGTGCAAGTGCCCGACCGCTCCGGTATCGACCCCGTCACCCACTGGCAGGCGCGAGAGCTGGTCGAAGCCGCGCGCGACGCAGTCGAGACAGCACTGAGCGCCCGCCAGCGGCAGGTCTTCACCGCCGTCGTCAACGGGGTCCCCCTGGAAACGCTCGCCAGTGAGCTGGAGACGAACCGTAACGCGCTCTACAAGACGATGTTCGACGCCCGTAAGAAACTGCGAGCTCAGCTGATAGCCAGCGGACATCTCAGCGCTGCAGGCTGATGCAGCGGCGACGACGTCGGCCCGGGCAGTGCTGACCAGGGGGCTCGCACCGCAGCCGCAGACGTCCCGGGGGCTTGGCAGTCGTCCTCTCGGCGCGGACGAGAGAGACTGCGCCGCCAGAACTCACCTTCCCGAAGGGCCGGAGGTAGGAAATCGCCCCCCGGGCGCTCACCTCCGAAGGGGCCCACAGGGGCCGCCCCGGACTAACAAGGACGGCGGCGTTCATCGAGAAGACGGCTGCCTACCTGGTGCTCCTGGGACATACACCTGAGCGAGTACGTACCGAGCGCTTCGGCGACAGTGGAGGTTGATATGGGGTCCGTAGAGGTCGGCGGCACAGATGCGGACGGTACCCACGCCGGGTATGTCGACGGAAACGCGCTCGCAGGGTCCCTGTCCGAGGTCTTCGTCTTGATGTGACCGCCGCGACGAGCCGATGAGCCAACTGCGGCTGCATAGGTCCCCTCGCTCGCCTACACGTGTACAGGCATGCACCGGGCCTCGGCAGCGACGTGGAAGGACACGTTCTCGGCATGTGGCAGCCGGGCCGGGCAGGAAGGCCGGCAATAGATGCCAGTGGTGTGAACCGCGGTGACGAACTGGCCGTCGTAGCGTCGGTCCTTGTCTGTGACGGCCTGATAGCAGGTGCCGAAGTCGGTGTGCATGGTCCGCCGTGTTCTTGGGTCGAGCAGGCATGTCGAACTGGCCTCAAGAGGCAGCGGCTGCCTGAGAAGTGTGTCGTGGAACGAACGCGCTCGTGGAGCTGCGAACGTGGGCTCAGCTGCGAGCGAAGGATTCGATGTGGTCCAGGGCCATGTCCAGCGCGACGGCCATCGGCTCGGAGCTGTGAGCGTTCTGCGCAAGCACGTAACCACCCTGCAGGGCAGCCAGCAGACCAGTACCCAAGCGTTGTGGGTCCGCGTCCTCGGCGAGTATGCCGAGGACGCGGACCCGGGTCAGCGTTTCGACGAGCATCCGCCGCCAGGCATCGATTGATGCGTTGAGCGCTTGGCGGGACTGCTCATCGTTGTCGGACAGCTCAACCGACATCGCGCCCAGCGCGCACCCGTACGAGCCGTCCTGCAGCGAGTTGGCCTGTACCAGGGTGTCACGCCAGCGGCGCAGACCGGTGAGGGTCTTCACGCCGCGCAGGCGCTGTTCCTCGCGGGCGAGGACGAACTTCGACTGCACGTCGATCACCGCGTGGATCAGCACGAGTTTGTCCTCGAAGTGGTTGTACAACTGGGACTTACTGGTGCTGCTGGCCAGCCGGACGTCATCGAGGGTGGTGGCGTTGACGCCCTTGACATAGAACAGCTTGGCTGCCGAATCAACGATCCGTGAACGGGTCTCCAGGCCGCGTGGCGTGCGGCGTGTACCGCTGGTTCCGGGCACGGTGTCTCCCTCGGGCATGTTACTCACTCGTGCTGCTTGGCCGCGGAGTGCGTCACAACCGCGGTGACCTCGATCTCCAAGCGGAGACTGGGCCGGATCAGTTGTGGCACCACTGCGAGCATATAGGCCGGTCGGTGAGAGATGACGTCCTTGCGAACCTTCACGTTGGCGTCGATGTCGTCGCGGTCTGTGAGCCAGGACCGGACCTGAACGATGTCGCTCAGTTCGGCGCCCGCGCACCGCAGCGCCTCGCACACGTTGTCCGAGGCTTGCCGGGCCTCCTCGGCGAAATCTTCCGGCCGGGTTCGGTCCGGCCGCAAATCCCGGGGTGCCGGACAGGACGACCTGCGTGGCGCCGGCCGGGATCGCGACCGCATCGGAGTAGGTGCCGATGTGGCGCGACACCCTGGCGTCGATGAACGGTGTTGCGGCGGTCATATCAGCGAAAACCATCTCGTAGATGGACGCGAGGTGGAGGCGCAGGCAGATCCGAGAGATCTTGCGTTCGTTTCAGTCCAGCCTCACCTAAGTTTGGTCTAAATAGTCCATTCAAGCGATCGATCAGGCCCGAGCTGGCCTGGCTCGAGGCGGCTTAAACTCCCTCGTTCCGACCGGTCGAATGGCTCACGGCGTGGCCTTAATATGGCTCTGACCTGCAAGTTTACTGATTCGATGCGACATTGACCCGCTTGCATTCAGTGTGGCCGACTCGGCCTGCCTGGAGGAGGGGTTGCGTAGAAGTTTGTGGTCTGTATAGTCCTTCTTATGCGTGTTCCGTGGCGAAGAGATCCGGAACTCGGCGCCGACGGAGTCACCCCTCGCAATGCAGGTCACCAGGCGCCCGGCGCAACCGACGCCACCGGCCAGGTTGCGGCCAGCGCAGGTAAGGCCTGCGGCGGAGCTCTGAAGCACTACGAGCCCGACTTGGGCTCGACGACAACTACTCACACCCCGACCGGAGGTCGATTCGCTGTGTCACGACTGAACGTTCCCCCTCTAGAAGATGTACCCGCCGGCGCGCAGGGGATACTCGACAACGTTGGTGCGCAGCTCGGCTTCGTCCCGAACATGTTCAAGACCATCGCGTCGAACCCGACCGTTCTCGAGGTTGTCACGACTCTGCAAGGCACCTTGAGCCGGGTTCTGGATGCGAAGACCCGGCACAGCATCGCGCTGGCCGTGTCGCAAGCCAACGGCTGCAGTTACTGCCTGGCGATCCACACCTACGTCGCGACCGAATTCGGCGGCATGTCAGGCGACGACATCGAGCTCGGCCGCGCCGGGAGCTCGGTCGATCCCAAACGCGCCGCGGCCGCTCGCTTCGCGCAACGGGTGGTCGACAGCCGCGGGCAGGTCAGCGACGCCGAGCTCGCGGGTGTGCGAGGCGCCGGGTACACCGACCCGCAGATCCTGGCGATCGTCGCGGTTACAGTGCAATTCCTGCTCACCAACTTCATCAACAACGTCAACCAGACCGACCTCGACATCCCCGCAGTCGGCTCGGTCGATACGACCGTGGCCCAGTGAGCCCGCACCCGGAGCCGACGGCGCCCGACGCGGCACGCGGGAGCGCGATCGAGCATGTGTTCCGCGCCCGGCACGAAGTCGTGCTGGCCCAGGACGCGGACAAGATCGCCAACCTCTACGCGGCAGACGGCGTCATCGAAACACCCACCGCAGTGCTTTCGTCGGGAGACATGGGCTCTGCCGTGGTCCGGGGCCGCGATTCGATCCGTGCCTTCTTCGTCGCGAAGGGGTCTTCGAGAACTGGGTGACGTACCGGGACCTACCTCACCGACGGGCATCAGTTGACCTCGGAGTACCCGCGCCAGACACCGACGGGCGAACAGACCCGCCTCGTCGAGTCCACGGACATCGTCGACCCACTCATCGCGCGTCATCTCGTCTGTTGGGGCTGGGTCGGCTTTAAGAAGCTCCACGCCGCCGCCAACAACACCCCACCCACCGGTTGATCGCCGGAACCCTCGACGCGGCCTCGGCACCCAGCCGGCAAACCCCTCACTGACTCAACGATCATTCAGGAAAGGCTCGACATGCCGGGCTCCGAACTCTATGAGAAATTCATGGCGCTCCACACCCGCGACGGTGGCCTCGTCATGCCGAACGCATGGGACGGCCTCTCGGCGCTGATGCTGGCCGATGCCGGCTTCGAGGCGATCGCGACATCGTCTGCGGCCATCGCCGCCACGCTCGGCCGCCTCGACGGGCGTCACGAAGTCACCCGCGAAGAGCACCTTGAGCATGCGCGGCTGCTCGGCCGCCTCACCGGGCTGCCCGTCAACGGAGACTTCGAGGACGGTTATGGCGACATGCCTGAAGACGTCGCCGCGACCGTTGAGGCCGCCGTGGAGTCTGGCCTGGCCGGTATCGGGGTGGAGGACACCTCGGGCAATCCCGATCAACCGATCCGCGACTTCGACGAAGCAGTCAATCGCGTACGTAGCGCCGTCGACGCTTCCAAGGGGCGCATCGTCGTTACCGGCCGCACCGACAACTTCATCCAGGGACGGCCCGATCTTGACGACACCATTCGGCGTCTGACGGCCTTCGCTGAGGTCGGCGCGGATGTGGTCTACGCGCCGTTCCCACCCGACCTCGACGCACTCGTCGCGATCGTCACCGCGGTCGCCCCGACACCGGTCAACGTCCTGGTGTCTCCGTCGGACAAGGTGCTGACCGTCGCTGAACTGCAGCAGGCCGGGGTCAAGCGCATCAGCTTGGGTCCGTTGCTCTACACCAACGCGATGGGGGCACTCGAACAGGCCACGAAGGCGCTCCTCGCGGGCGACCTCGCCTCGGCGACGACAGGTATGAGCTTCGAGCGTATTAGCGAACTGCTTGCCCGCGGCAAGAACTAACCCAAACCCTACGAACCACCGCTCCTCATCTACTGATTGCAAGAAGAAGGCAGGTTGACATGGATCTCGACAAGCTCATGAACAAGCACCTCACCAGGGCTTTCGACCTCAGTAAGACCATCCCGGAAGAAACCCTTCAGCAGCTGTTGAGGTTCCTGCGCTCCGCGCCGACATCGGTGAACATCCAGCCCAACCACTTCTACGTCCTCGCTACGGCCGAAGGCAAGAAGCAGCTCACGGACAACCTGGGCGAACGATTCCAAGACAACAGCGAGAAGATCCTGAACGCGTCGCACACCATCATCCTCACCACCCGGGCAGATGTGCCCGAAAGCCACCTCGAAGACGTATTCAACAAGGAGAGCGCTGACGGTCGGTTCCCCGATCCGGCGAAGAACGCGCTGTGGCAGTCGATGACCCGCGACTTCCTCAACCTGCGCAACTACAGCTACAAGGACCTGAACCACTGGATGGAAAAGCAGACCTACATGGTGCTGGGCATGACCATGATGGCGGCCGCTGAGCTCGGCGTCGAAGCGACGCCGCTCGAGGGATTCGACCCGACCAGTGTCGACAAGGCATTCAAGATCCGCGAAACCGGACACACCACGACGGTGCTGCTGACCCTCGGCTACCCCGACCCCGCGAAGGTGTACAACAGCCCGATTTCGCGCTTCGAAGCCGACCGGCTGTTCACCTTCGTCTAAACATCCCCGGCATCGGGAACGACTGTGGCCGAAGTCCGCAGGCCGCGGACACCTCGGTCCTCGATGTCGGCCCACCCCGGACAACCAGACCGGCGGCAGGCGCCGCCGGTCATCACGGCCCGCGCGATGTCGGTCGCGGGTCGCCGGCCGGCGCCCCAATCGTTGGTGGCCCGGATGACCCAACGGCGTCGGCGGACCTCCCACTCGCCCGGCATCGGGTTCTCGACCTGCACCGTGGGGTCGTCGAACGACTCGGCGAGGAACTGCTGGTGGTAGGCGTCGACGAGATCCAGACCGCGCCAAAGCGGGCCTCCATCTCGTCGACGCCGATCGGGTCGGACAGCGCCTCGACGTCCACGGCGTACCGCTCGTCGAGCGCCGCGGCCTCCGTGGCACGCCCTTGACCTCAACAGGTTCAAGCAGGTGGTGGCGAGAGCGAAGGAGGCGCGGACTGATGCCGACCTGCCGTCGGCGGCAACGCTGCTGTCCGAGGCCCTGGGGATGTGGAACCGGTCGGTCGGACTGAGTGAGAGAACAAAGATCTACTGTGAAGGCGTGCGGAGTGTCCAGGTCGACACTGCTGCCTGCTTTGGGTTTCCGGCCCGTACCTCCTGGTCGGACTGAGTGAGAGGACAAAGATCTACTGTGAAGGCGTGCGGAGTGTCCGGGGCCGAGAAGGAAGTCGCCCTGCTGGAGTTGCCTGAACCGTCATCTCCCGGGTCTGGTCAGATCCTGGTGGCGGTTGAGGCGGCCGGGGTCGGCCCGTGGGACCAACTGCTAAACGGCGCTGGCTGGGACGTGGGGCTGCGCCCCCCGGCGGCGCTGGGTGTGGAGGGCGCGGGCAAGGTGCTGGCCGTCGGCGCGGGTGTCGCCGGGTTTGCCGTAGGCGACCGGGTGCTCGCACACGAGGCCCCGCTGCCCGGGGGAAGCGGCTTCTGGGCGGAACGCGTTCTGATCAACGCGGATCACGCGGCAGCCTGCCCACCCGGGCTGGACGCCGTGCACGCGGCGGCACTGCCGGTCAACGGGCTCACCGCGTTGCAGGCCCTGGAGAAGCTGGACCTCAGCCGAGGACAGCGGCTCCTGATCACCAACGGAGGCGGGGCCACCGGAGCCCTGGCCATCCAGCTCGCCGCGGCCAAGGGCATCGAAGTGACCGCGACCGCGTCTGCTGCCGCCGCAGAGCGCCTGCGTGGTCTGGGTGCGCTGGAGGTTGTCGACTACCACGACTCGGATTGGGCGGGTCGGGTTCGTGGTGGGTTCGATGGTGCGCTGATCGCTGCTGGTGGTACCGCGCAGGCCGCGCTGTCGCTGGTGCGGGACGGTGGGCGTCTGGTGTCGCTGACCTCGGACGCGCCAGCGGGAGAGCGTGGTATCACCAGCACGGACCTCTACGTCCGGCCTGATGCCGCTCAGCTTACCCATCTGGCGGAGGCGGTCGTGGAGGGGAAGCTGAAGCAGAACGTGGAAGCGCTCCCGTTGAGTGAGGGGTCGGCCGCTTTCGCCCGGGTGTCCGCCGGGCAGGCCGGCGGCAAGAAGATCGTGCTCACCTGAGCACATCCACGACGGGGCGTCGCCCGGCCCTGACACCGACTCACAGCACCCGCCGGACACGGCACGGCCGCGTGCGCAGCCGTGCCCACCAGGCGAGGGCGCATCAGGCGGTCGGGCCGGTTCACGGTGGCGCCACGGGGGGCGCCGACCGCCGGTCGGGTTCCGGGCTCCGGGACACGGTCCCCGGAACCGCGCGGATGCGATCACTGACCGGGGTGTCGGCGGACAACGGGCGCCCAACGCGATCGGGAAGCCCGCGCAACAGTGCAGAGCGAGCAGCCAGGGCTTCCGCGGACCAGGCCATCGGCCCGCTGTACCGCACACTCGAAAGAGACTGCGCCGTGACGGCCCAGGAGGCGGGGCACACAGACGCGGCAGGAAAGGTTGAGGAGCGATGGGAATAATCACTGAGGACATGCGACAGATCGTCACCAGCGCCAAGCTGGCGTTCGTTGCGACGGTCTGCGAGGACGGCTCTCCGAACCTCTCCCCGAAGGGGTCCGTGCGCGTCTACGACGACGATCACCTGGTATTCATGAACATGGCCTCGCCCAATACGGTGGAGAACCTGCGGCACAATTCGCGGGTTGAGGTCAACGTGATCGACTTCCTGCTCAGGCGGGGATACCGCTTCAAGGGAACAGCCGAGATCCGCGGGGAAGGCGACCCGGTGTACGACTGGTCCCGCCAGTGGGTGCTGAACACCCACGGCGATCCCATCTACCCGTGCCACGAGGCCGTACTGATCCGGGTGGACCGGGTGCTGCGGGTGGACTCTCCGGCGTACACGTTCGGGCACGCGAACGAGGACGACCTGAAGCGTGAGTGGGCCGCCAACTACGGTGTGGCATAAGTTTGATGCGACATCGGGCCGTCTGTACCCCATGGTGATGCCCATGGCGATCTTGTAGCAGGTCTGCAGGAGCAGGAGCAGGAGCAGGAGCAGGGTCGGGGACTGGCGCGGTGGCGCTGCCCTTGCCGATAACCTCATCCGCCCTGGTGGGGGTGGGTGTGCCGGGTTTCGCGGATGCCGACAGTGATCGCTCAAGCAAGGGCTCTCGCGCTGCCGGCGGTCACTGCGGCATCATGATCGACCGTGCTGCTGCGCCTGGCTTACCTCGGTGTGACGAACACGTTCGCCACGCTGCGCCTGCTGCCGATGGGCGACAGGGACAAGGACCTCGAGATCCTCGCCCTGCGCCACCAACTGTCGGTGCTGGAGCGTCAACTCGGTAAGGAGAAGGTGCGGTTCAGCCCGAGCGATCGGGCGTTTCTGGCGGCGCTGCTGCACCGGCTCCCGCTGGACGTACTGCGCCGGCTACGGCTGCTCGTTCAGCCGGACACCGTGCTGCGCTGGCACCGCGACCTGGTCGCACACCGCCACGCTGCCACGTCACGCCCGAAACGACCGGGACGGCCGCGTACCGTGCAGTCCATCCGCGTTCTTGTCCTGCGCCTGGCACGGGAGAACCCCAGCTGGGGCTACCGCCGCATCCACGGCGAACTGATGGTCCTCGGCGTGAAAGTGGCCGCCTCCACCGTCTGGGAGATCCTGAGGGACGCCGGGATCGACCCGTCACCCGAACGGAGCTCGAGTACCTGGGCGGACTTCCTGTGTTCCCAGGCCGAGGCCCTGCTGGCCTGCGACTTTCTGGAGACGGTCTCCTTGTCCGGGGCGCGGCTGTTCGTGTTCGCGGTGATCGAGCACGGCAGTCGCCGGATCCGCATCCTGGGTGCGACCGCGCACCCGTCCAGCGCTTGGGTGGTGCAGGCCGCGAAGAATCTGGTCATGGACTTGGAGGACACAGGCTGCCGGGCGCGGTTCTTGATCCGGGACCGGGACGGAAAGTTTTCCGACCTGTTCGACACGGTCCTGCGGGATGCGGGGATAGAGGTCGTACTCAGTGGCGTCCAGATGCCGCGAATGAACTCGATCATGGAACGCTGGGTGCAGACCTGCCGACGCGAACTGCTGGACCGCACCTTGATCTGGAACCAGCGACATCTGATCCACGCCCTGCGCGAGTTCGAACACTTCTACAACGGGCACCGACCCCATCAGGGCATCGCCAACGCCCGTCCGCTGTACCCGCTGCCCACGCCGATCACCGATCCGCACGGGATAACCCGCCTGGACATACGACGACGCGACCGCCTCGGCGGCACTCTCCACGAATACCAACATGCAGCCTGACCTCGGTGGATGAGGTTTTCGGCAGGGGCAGGGATCTTGGTGGTTAATTCCAACTGCCCTGCACTGAAGTCGAGTTGGCAGGGATCGAGATGGCTGGCGGAGTCGGTCGTGGGCGTGCCTGTGCGCCAGGGGTGGCAGCGCGACGAGCAGACGGTGGATCATGAGCGCTGGTGATCACTCGTGGGTCTTCTCGGATCGGAGCGTGTCGTGTCGGTGCAGCCCCAGCCTTGGCCTGAACCGGATCCGCAGATCGCGGCGGCGGTCCGGGTGATGTACTCGGGCAGGCGGGAGGCCCCGCTGGCGGTGCAGGTCCGTGACCGGCTGGGCGAGCTGTTCCCGGATGCTGCCTTCGCCGACGGGTTCGGGCGGGCGGGCAAGCCGGGCTGGTCGCCGGGCCGGCTCGCGCTGGTCACGGTGCTGCAGAAGGCCGCGAACCTCACCGACCGGCAGGCCGCGGACGAGGTCCGGGAGAACCTGTCCTGGAAGTACGCGCTGGGTCTGGCGCTGAAGGATCCGGGCTTCGACCACAGCGTGCTCTCGGAGTTCCGCTCCCGTGTCGTCGCCCACGGGTTGGAGGAGCGGGTGCTGGACCTGCTGCTGGAGCGGCTGCTGGAGCTGGGACTGGTGGAGGCGGGCGGCAACCAGCGCACCGACTCCACGCACATCGTGGCCGCGGTGCGGGACCTGAACCGGCTCGAGCTGGTCGGCGAGAGCGTGCGCGCGGCCCTGAACGCCCTGGCTGCGGCTTGCCCCGACTGGGTTGACCAGGCGCTGGTCGTGGAGGACTGGAGCCGCCGCTACGCGGACCGGATCGACACCTGGCGTCTGCCCTCCTCCAAGACCAAGCAGGACGAACTCGCCCTGCACTACGCCAAGGACGGCTACACCCTGCTGGAGGCCCTCTACGCCCCGGTATCCCCGGCATGGCTGCGCGAACTGCCCGCGGTGCAGACCCTGCGGATCGTGCTGGTGCAGAACTACACCCGCACCCCGGGTAGGGGCGGCAGGCTGCGGATCCGGCGCCGCGAGCGCGACGAGGACGGGGGTGACGGGCTGCCGCCCGGCCCGATACGCCTGGCCTCCCCGTATGACACCGACGCCCGCTGGTCCGCCAAGCGGGACATGTTCTGGAACGGATTCAAGCTGCACGTGTCGCAGACCTGCCACCCACAGGCCGACGGCGACCGTCCCGCCCGGCCGAACATCATCACGAACGTGGCCACCACCGCGTCCACCCTCCCGGACACCAAGGCCCTGGAACCGATCCACCAGGCCCTGGAGCGCCGTCGGCTGCTGCCCAATCGGCACTACCTCGACTCCGGCTACCCCAGTGCCGAACTGATCGTGGGCTCCGCCAAGGCCTACGGCGTCGCCTTGATCACCCCGGTCCTGCTCGACACCTCCCACCAAGCCAAAGCCCAACAAGGCTTCGCAGCTACCGACTTCACCATCGACTGGGACAACCAGCAGGCCATCTGCCCCGCCGGGAAGACCAGCACCACCTGGAACGATGTCATCCAAGAAGGCGTGGCCAAGACCGTCGTATCCTTCGCCGCCCTGGACTGCATCCCCTGCCCCTCCAAGGACCAGTGCACCAGCGCCCGCAGCAACCGCCGCCGGCTCAGCCTCCAACCCCGCGAACTCACCGAGGCCATCCAAACTGCCCGCGCCCACCAACAGACCGACGACTTCAACCGCAACTACGCCCTGCGCGCAGGCGTCGAGGGCACCATCCGCCAAGCCACCCACACCACCGGCCTACGCCGCGCCCGCTACCGCGGCCTGGCCAAGATCCACCTCGACCACACAACCAGCGCCACAGCCCTTAACCTCATCCGTATCGCCGCCTGGTGGAACGGCCACCCCCTCGACCGCGCCAACCACAGCCACCTCGCCCGACTCCAACTCTCCCTTGCTGCATGACAGTTGGAATTAACCACCAAGATCCCTGCCCGATCTTGGTGGTTAATTCGAATTCGGTTGCTGTGACGCGGAGTTGATCGCTGTGGGAGCGGTGGTTCCAGCGGATGGGATCATGCTGATCGTTGATCTTGTCGTGGTTCCTCGGGGGATCGGAGTGTGTCGTGTCGATGCAGCCGCAGTCCTGGCCTGAGCCGGATCCGCAGGTCGCGGCGGCGATCCGGGCGATGTATCGGGGCAGGCGGGAGGCGCCTCTGGCGGTGCAGGTTCGTGACCGGCTCGGGGAGCTGTTCCCGGACGCGGCCTTTGCTGACGCGTTTGGCCAGGTGGGCAAGCCGGGCTGGTCGCCGGGGCGTCTGGCGCTGGTCACAGTGCTGCAGAAGGCTGCCAACTTGACGGATCGGCAGGCTGCTGACGAGGTTCGCGAGAACCTCGCCTGTGGGGCTCAAAAACACGAATCGTCGCCCCGCTTTGAAGCCCGTCGCCGCAAAGAACCGGGAGCACAGGGGCCTGAGCAGCGGCTCTGCCGCGTCTGGGATCATGTTTCGTGATCCTGTCCACGGTGTACGCCGTCACCCGCCGCCTGCTGTCGCTGCCCGCGTTGCCGCTGCGGCGTGACGTCACGAAGGACGCGGAGTTGCTGGCGCTGCGCCACGAGAACGCGGGCCTGCGCCGACACGTCCCACGCCTACGCTACGAACCAGCCGACCGCCCGTGGTTCGCCGCGCTCTCACACCTGATAACGCGCCGCCGCTGGGCCCAGGTCTTCCCGATGACCCCGGCCACGCTGCCGGCCTGGCACCGCAGACTCGTCGCGAAGAAGTGGGACTACAGCCAGCGTCGCCGCCCCGGACGCCCGCCCACGGGCCCCGCAGTCAAAGCCCTGGTCTTGCGCGTGGCGGCCGAGAACCCGGGATGGGGCCATCGGCGCATCCACGGCGAACTCACCCGCCTCGGCCACAAGACGGCCGCCTCCACCGTGTGGAACATCCTCAACCAGGCCGGCATCGACCCCGCCCCACGTCGTACCGGACCAACCTGGAGGCAGTTCCTCGCAGCCCAGGCCGAGGACTGGCTTTATCGAGCAGTAGTGACGTCACTTGTCGATGGGTTTGGGAGGCGCCCAAAACCACGGTCGGGTGATGTTGATGAGTTTGGGAGGCATGGCGGCGCTGTCACCTTGTTGGGCGTCTAAGTGCGTTGTGGCAAACCGGATCTTGTTCGAGGTGTGCGGCGCGGGTGGTCATCCGGACGGAGGTTCGGGTGCGGCTGCGGGCATGAAAGAACGGGCCCCTTGGTAGTGACGCGGTTACGACACCCAGCACGACCAAGGAAGCCCGTTGCCCGGTCAGTTCAGCAGTAACTCGGTGCCTGCGTCCACCACGGTCACCCCTGGGTGTGACTGCTACGTGCACCGGTTCGGTTCGATCGCTCCAGGGCGGCGGGCAGGCTGCTATCCCAGTGACATGACGGATGCGGAGTGGGCCGAGGTCCGCGCCGCGATGCCGGTGCCGGCCTGGCTCCTCAAGCGGGGCGGGCGCCCGGAGGCGTACTGCCACCGCGAGATGCTCGACGCGGTGCGCTACCTCGTCGACAACGGCGTGAAGTGGATGGCCCTGCCGGTCGACTTCCCGTACTGGCGGGCGGTCTACGACTTCTTCCGCCGCTGGCGTGCCTGCGACTACGTGCGTGAGCTGTACGAACGCCTGCGCCGATCGGCGCGGGAACGCAAAGGACGCAACGCCGAGCCCAGCGCGGGGATCATCGACAGCCAGTCGGTCGATGCCTCCGAGACCGTGGGTGAGGACAGTCGCGGGTACGACGGCGGGAAATCACGCGACGGGCGCAAACGCCACGTCCTGACCGACACCGAGGGCCTGCTCCTGGAGGTCACCGTGACCACAGCGGACGTCCACGACTCCAAGGCTGCCCCCGCGCTGCTGGAGGCGTTCATGGACGAGCCGGGCCGGCTGCTGAAACTGGTGTGGGTCGACAGCGCCTATCAGGGTCCGGCGCTGGCGGCGGCGTTCTCCCGCCACGGAGTCCGGGTCGAGGTTGTGCGCCGGTCCGACGGGCAACGCGGATTTGTCGTACTGGCCCGCCGGTGGGTGGTCGAGCGCACGCTGAGCTGGCTGTCCCGTTCACGCCGCCTCAACCGCGACCACGAACGCCGCCCCGACCACCACCAGCAGATGGTGTGGTGGGCAGCCGTGATCAGGCTGTCCCGGCGCCTGGCCGGGGACGCTCCACGCTGGCCGGACAAGCGGCCCGAGCGACAGCCCCAGGCGCCGGCGTGAACCGTCCGTCGTCCGCCCGCACCAGCCAGCCCCGCTTCTCCAGCACATAGGCACGGTGACGGATCTTCTCCACCTCGTTTTTGACCTCCGCCTCCCGGCCCACCGCCCGTGTCAACTCCACCCCGTTCACCGGCCCCGGAGCGGCCACGACAGCGGCGAACACCTCCCGATACACACCGCTGAGCACCTCCTCGCCCATGCCCGACCGCCACGCCGGCGGCCGCTCGCCGTGCCCCGCGCCGGAACCGCTCGACCCCGCAGCTGTCGCCACCCCACCACCGGACGGCACGGACACCGGCGTATCCACAGTGCTCTCCTCGGCCAGCACCGACACGAGCTCCTCACGCCCCACCCGGGCCCGCTCGACCCGCTCCCGCGCGGCATCCACCTCCACCTGAGCCTGCTCCAGGACCTCCGTCCAGGACTCCAGATCCTGCCTCGCCCGCGCCTCACGCCGTTCCATCAGCCCCAGCACCGACGGCATCGCAACCTCCTCGATCAACAACAAGCCGTCCGCCGCCTGCCCCTACCGCTCCACGAGCATGCCCCGCACACGAAGAAGCCCCTGCTCATCGAACAGGGACTCCCTTTGCCACAACGCACTAACGAAGATTTGCAGCCGACTGACAGACGTTCCGTACTGTGCGCGGGGCGAGGGAGTAGTTGCCGCCAGACCTCGCGGGCGTTCGGCCCGCGTCACGGTGCGCACAAGCAAGTGCGCGGCTGGCGGGTCGGCTGAGCTCGGCGGCGCGGCCGCCAGCCCAATCGCCACCAAGAGCGCGCCCACGACCGCGAAGGCCGAGATTGCCGCGCCCAGGTCCCCGGTGAGCGGATCCTCGGTATTGCGCCGCTTCGTGTCGAGGTACACGGCGCCCCCCCATTACCGTTTTGGTGGCCCCGCAATGGGGCGCCCGGCCTCCGGAGTTGGCATGACTTTCTCCCCCTGTCGATCGCATGTCTTGGGGGGTGGTGTCACCGGCTCCGGAGGCATCGACAGACCGCTGATTAGGGGCATGACCACCGGCCTTTTCGCAGGTCGGGAGGCTCTTCGTAATGTGGATGTGGCGATCGGTGCCGTGGGACGGCCGGGTGAGGACGACCGGAGGAAGCGCGTGATCGACATCAGCGACATCGGTGCCTTCCTCGGTCTGGACGTGGGCAAAGGCGAACACCACGCCACCGCCGTCACGCCGGCCGGGAAGAAAGCCTTCGACAAGCGGCTGCCCAACAGCGAGCCGAAGCTCCGCGAGGTGTTCGGCAAGCTGAAGGCCAAGCACGGGACCGTGCTGGTGGTCGTCGATCAGCCGGCCTCGACCGGCGCTTTGCCGCTGGCGGTGGCCCGGGACATGGACTGCCCGGTCGCCTATCTGCCCGGCCTGACGATGCGGCGGATCGCGGACCTCTATCCGGGCGAGGCAAAGACCGACGCCCGCGACGCGTTCGTCATCGCGGACGCGGCCCGCGTCATGCCTCACACACTTCGCTCGGTCGATCTCGAGGACGAGACCATCGCCGAGCTGGAAATGGTCGTGGGCTTCGACGACGACCTGGCCGGCGAGGCAACAAGAGTCTCCAACCGTCTGCGGGGGCTGATGACGCAGATCCACCCGCATCTGGAGCGGGTTCTCGGTCCGCGGATCCAGCACCCGGCCGTCCTGATGCTGCTGGAACGGTTCGGATCCCCGGCCCAGATCCGCAAGGCCGGCAGACGACGGCTCGTGACCTTGATACGTCCGAAGGCCCCGAGAATGGCCGAGCGACTGGTCGAGGAGATCTTCGCCGCCCTGGACGAACAGACCGTCGTCGTCCCGGGCACGGACGCGGCCACGTTGATTGTCCCGAGCCTCGCCGGCTCGCTGACCGCAGTGCTTGACCAGCGAAAGCTCCTGGCCGCCCGGATCGAGGAACTGCTGGAGTCCCACCCTCTTTCCAAAGTCCTGACGTCCATGCCGGGGATCGGCGTCAGGACCGGAGCCAGGATCCTCATCGACGTCGGCGACGGCAGTTCGTTCCCGTCCGCCGCCCACCTCGCCGCTTACGCCGGCCTCGCCCCGACAACCCGTAGTTCGGGGTCGTCGATCCGCGGAGAACAACCTTCCCGAAGAGGAAACAAGCAGCTCAAACGAGCCTTCTTCCTCTCCGCGTTCGCCGCCCTCGCCGACCCACGATCGAGGGCCTACTACGACAAGAAGATCAGCCAGGGCAAACACCACACCCAAGCACTCCTCTGCCTCGCCCGCCGACGAGCGGACGTCCTCTTCGCGATGCTCCGCGACGGCACCTTCTACGAACCCCAACCTGCCCCATCACCTTGACCAAACCCATAGGGGCACCCCCCCGCGGCCGCGGACATCATGAGGATGAGCAGCAGACCGGGAGTAATGCGGCCAGCCGCCAAGCAAAGTCCGCATTTCCAGGGCTCTTTGGTCGCGCACAGAGTCCTGAACACCCATACCCCACCGGCAGGGCCTGACATTGGGACGTCCGTGCCCGGCACGACACCGGCGTAGAGCAGGGTCACGCCTTCGACGACCTCATTGGTCGCATCGTCGTAGCCGTGAGTGACACCGGTAGGCCGAGCCGGTCGATTCGGACTGTCCTCACGGGTGCGATTGCCGCGCGGAAGGACGAACTCCCGGATCGGTCTGTCAGGACTGGAGCAGTTCGGCGACTGCGAACTGGTGGGTGAGATCCAGCAGTAGGCGGTTCGCTGTCGTTCGGCGGGTCTGCGGGGAGCCGGCGAGGTTCTGGAGCGGTGCCTCGGTCAGCACGGGCAAGGGTGAGGTGATGAGGCTGTACCCACCGAACCTCTCAGCGGCCTGACGTATCCGAACCCCTGGGATGCGTCGACGCACACCGCTCCTGATCCGGCCAACCAGCCTGAGGGGGCGCCGTTCTCAAGCCTGTTGGTCATTCCCGCCAGTACTGTCACCAGGAGACCGAGGAGAGGCTGCAATGGGGATATCGGGCACGGGGCGAAGCGCGGTGCTGATCGACCAGACGATGGTATGCGAGGCGTCGCGTCTGCTTGAGGGGGTCCCTTCGGGCTATCGGGGACACGTCCTGCCTGAGGGCATGTTCGTCGATGAGGGGCACCACATCTTTTGGGGGCCAACCACTGCGGAACGCCTGATCCACCTGTCGACGCTCCTCGACGCGATTCTCCTCTACGACCGGGTGTACGTACTCGACTCCGGGAAGCCCGCGGACGAGGCTTCCTTGACCCTGCGTCGGGTCCTGTTCGAGCGCGGAATCCTCACTGCCCTCGATACCCGGACGCTTGCAATGCCGGTATCGGCTGAATTGACCCAGTTCCTTGCCGATATCGTCGTGGACCGGACGCCAGAGTTCGCTTTTCAGGCGTCCCCCGACTTTGTGGGCGAGAGCATTAGAGCCACCCTTGCCCACGATGCCCATGAACGGCATCACGGTCCGGAAGAGCGCCAACAACTCCTCGGAGCGCTCCGCGGTGAACTCGAAGGCTCCCCGATCCACGGCGGATTGCGCTTCTACCGTGAGGAAGATTTGCGAGATCTGCGGACTGACCCAGTTGGAACCCTCGGGTTCGAGCTGCTTGACGAGATCGGCCGGTTCCACAGCGGCGGGCTGATCGGCGGGGTCTCCCACCTGCGTACCTTCGTCTACTGGCGAACCGCCGCGCACCTCCAGCTACCCTTTATCCCGTCTCTGCGAAGACTTCCCACCTACCATCTGCTGACTGAACACATTCGGAACTCTGTCCAGGAACGCGTCTACAACGCCGTCGGCGAAGCCTTTCACTGCGCGGTCAGCGAGGTCTATGAGAATGAGCGACCCCTTCCGCTCTACTTACCGCCCGCTCTGAGTCTCTTCCTCGACCATCTGCGCACCAACGGCAATATCGCCAGCGCCATCGACGACCTGCGCCGCTCCCACCGCAAACTCCGACGGGACCTGGCATCCTTCCAACACGCTCTGGAGGGCTGCGCCACCCTTCGTGACGCACGTGATGCCCGACGTCGGCTTGCCGACGCCCTGACAGCCCTGCGTGCCGAGCCCAACGGAGCCCCACCGCACGGTGCCATCGACCAGGTCCTCGACATCGTCCCCGACGCGGTCCGAGCGGCGGCCAACCCCCTCGACGTCAGCGGCTATTCCGACACCCTGATTCGTCGCCCCGTCGAGTGGATCCGCTCCTGGTGGGTTCGCCGCCCCATCCGCTCTGCCTTTGCGCTCAGCGACCGGCTGCTGGACCTGTCGCAGTATGACCAGCTCCTTGAAGCCGCCACCGGCCAACGCTGCAGCAGTGAACAGATCACGAGACTCCATACCCAATACGGCCAGTGCCTTGCCCTGTACGGCGGTGAAACAAGGCTCCCAGCTCCTGCCTCGCCAACGCGACCACCGTTGACCACGTCCGACGGCACCAGCGCCTAAAAAAGGACCGCCGGCCCAAACAGCGAGCGACCGGACAGGAAGACGACCCTGCCGCCTGGTTGATCACCTGCAACATCCTCACCGCTGAGGCCTCCGAGAACTGGTCCCCCACAGTCGCACTCCTACACGGCGATCTCGTCCCGGAGCTGAGGGCCGTTGTTGCAGACGTTGTCGACGGATGGGGAGACCGGTCGAGCGTCCAGATGGCCGTCGGCGGGCTGGGTGAGCAGCGCGCGCAATTCGTCCGGGTCCTGATGATGGGGGTCGAGCCACGCGGCGCAGTGGTCCACCGTGAGGGCGAGCGGCATGCGGGTATGAACACGGCCGGCTGCGTGGGTCCTGTCCGGTACCAAGCGGGGTGATCGTCGCTCCGCGCGACCACGGCCGTGGCACCCCGGGCCCTGGGGCTCCGGACCCGGAGGTCAGGGCCTCGGGCCACAGGATTGAGACGCGCTGCGATATATCCCTTCGGGTATTGCGGGAACCCATATCTGCATTGGACTGGCATGTCTCTCGGTATCACGATGTACGAAACGCGGCGGCGAGCCGCCGTTGTCAGTGAGGCTGACAGAAGGAGAACATCCCGTGGGAACACCGTCCAGTTCGTATGCGCCCAGTGATCCGGACGCCCTCCTGTTCCGCAAGGCGTTGCGGCACTTTCCCAGTGGCGTCTCAGTGGTGACCATCGCCGACGGCGATGGGGTCCATGGGATGACCGCCAGTTCGTTCGCGTCGGTGTCGCTCGACCCGCCCCTGTGTGCCGTAAGCGTCAACAAGCCCGGTCGCATGCATCAACTGCTGCACAGCGGCGACGGGTACTTCGCGCTGAACATCATGGGCAAGGACCAGGGCGACATCGCCGACTTCTACGCGCGACAGCCATGGAGTGTCGCACTGGACGTGAAGATGGAATGGAAGGACGGCTGCCCGACCATAGCCGGCGCGCTCGCCTGGTTCCTGTGTCGGAAGTGGGCCGCCTACGACGGCGGCGACCACACAATCTTCGTCGGCGAGTCGCTCGAGCACGGCGCGACGGAGCGTGACGACCTGGATCCGTTGGTCTGGCACAAATCCCGCTATCACGATCTCGGAGCTGAACTGGCCCGTGGCTCGAGGCCCGAGGGCACCAGCACGAAGTGAGCGGATCACTGCGTCCGCGGCCGAGGCCGGGTTCCGCGATGCCGGAGGGTGTGCCCAACACCGTGCCCGACGGGCTCCAGCGGCATCGGCACACCCGCGCGTCGTCCTCCGTGATCAGAGCGGAGCACCCTGAGGGCGTCGTCGAACTCCGTGACGTGCCGTTCCGGCGGTCGGGCCCGGGCCAGGATGGCGCGTGCGTGCTCCGTGAACCCCTCACCGAACATGGTCGGGATCAGTCCTCGCCGCCCGCAGCATTCGAACAACTCGACATCGAGGATCTCCGCCAACTCGCGCACAGCTCGTGTCACCACCGGCTGGGTCATGTGGAGTTCGGCAGCTGCGCTGCTCCGACGCCAGGGCCGTGACCCGCAATGGCGTCGGTAGGCACGACGCTTTGGGACCTCGTGGCCGTCGAGCAACCGGGATGGCTCTCGGGAGGTCACCGATTCTCCGGCATTCTCCGTGCAGTGAGTCCGATATATCGAGAACGCATATCGAATCAGCAGATAGGTATTTGGCAGGCATAGCGCGAGGTGATCACGATGGTTTCGACGCATAACTGGCAAAACCAGATCGTGGCAACACGGTCACAGGTCAAGGGATGGCAGAGATGACGGACGTGGCGGTGCTGCGGAACTTCGTGGGCGGGCAGTTCGTCGACGGGGGCGAACTGTTCGACAAGATCAGCCCGGTTGACGGCTCGCTCGTGGCCAGGGTCGCGGAAGCCGACCGAGGAATCGTGGATCGCGCAGTGCGCGCCGCCCGCGGAGCCCTCGACGGCGACTGGGGCCGCTACACCGCGACTCGACGGGTGGCCCTGCTGCGCCGCATCGCTGACCGGATCGACGAGCGATTCGAGGATCTGCTGTCGGCCGAGGTCGCCGACACGGGGAAGCCGGTTCCACTGGCAAGGACGCTGGACGTCGCCCGCGCCGCGGCCAATTTCCGCGCGGCTGCCGACATCATCGCAGGCGCAGGGCTCGATTCCTTCCTCACCGATGGCGCTAACGGTCAAGCGCTGAACTATGCGGTACGCAAGCCGCTTGGCGTGGTCGGGGTGATCGTTCCCTGGAACCTTCCTCTGCTGCTGCTGACCTGGAAGGTCGCGCCCGCCCTCGCCTCAGGTAACGCCGTGGTGGTCAAGCCATCGGAGGAGACCCCCTCCAGCGCAACTCTGCTGGCCGAGATCATCGCCGAGGCCGGGGCGCCTGCGGGTGCGTTCAACGTCGTGCACGGGTTCGGCAAGGGTTCGGCCGGCGAATACATAACGACCCACCCCGACGTCGACGGCATCACGTTCACCGGCGAGTCGGCAACAGGTTCCGCGATCATGCGGACGGTCGCGCCCCGTGTCCTGCCGGTATCGTTCGAACTGGGCGGTAAGAACGCCGCTGTTGTCTTCGACGACGCGGACATCGAACGCACCATCGAAGGCCTGGCTCGCTCGACGTTCACCAACACCGGCCAGATCTGCCTGTGCACGGAGCGGATATACGTCCAGCGCGGCGTGTTCGACGAAGTCGCCGCGGGCCTGGCCGCACACGCGGACGCGTTGCGTTTCGGCAGGCCCGACGACCCGGCCACCACGACAGGTCCACTGATCTCGCAGAAGCATCGAGAAAAGGTGCTGTCCTACTACGACATCGCCGCGGAGGAAGGCGCGAAACTGCTGGCCGGCGGCGGCATTCCCGAGCTGGGCGCCGAACTTGACGGCGGCTCCTGGGTCAGGCCCGCGGTATGGACGGGTCTGCACAACTCGCACCGCATCCTGCGCGAGGAGATCTTCGGCCCGGTCGCCGCGCTGGTGCCGTTCGACACCGAGGACCAGGCGATTCGCCTGGCGAACGACAGCGACTACGGCCTCGCCGCGGCGGTGTGGACCACCGACCTCGGACGCGGACACCGGGTGGCTGGCGCCATGCGGGCCGGCATGGCATGGGTCAACACCTGGTATCTGCGCGATCTGCGGGCGCCGTTCGGTGGCGTCGGACTCTCGGGGATCGGGCGCGAGGGCGGCGCGCACTCGCTGCACTTCTACAGCGAACCCACCAACGTGTGCCTGTCGCTGTGAACTCCCGCCCGCGCACGAACAACCACAGGGAAAGGAAGCGAGCCCATGGGCGTCCCACCTGACGGGGCCATATCCGCCGCTGCCGAAAGGCTGCTGCGCGCCGAGCGGGAGGGAGTGCCTGCGGGTCCCGTACGCGACCTGCTCGGCGCGTCCGACATCGACGCCGGCTACGCGGTGCAGAACAGGATTATCGAGCACAAGATCCAGCGCGGGAGCCGGGCGGTCGGCCGCAAGATCGGGCTGACGTCGGAGTCGGTGCAGCGTCAGTTCGGGGTCTACCAACCCGACTTCGGGGTGCTGCTGGACGACATGGTTCTCGCGGACCGGACGGACATAGCGCTGTCCCGGTTCAGCCAGCCACGGGTCGAGGCCGAGATCGCCTTCGTACTCGGCGCCGATCTCACCGCTGAGGCCACTGTTGCGGACGTCGTACGCGCGACTGATTTCGTGCTGCCGGCCATCGAAATCGTGGATTCACGGATCGCCGACTGGGACATACGGATCAGCGACACCGTGGCGGACAACGCGTCCAGCGGCGCCGTTGTCCTCGGCGCCTCCCCGAAGCGGCTGTCCGAACTTGACCTCGCCACCCTCGGCATGACGCTCGAGCACCACGGCGAGCCGGTGTCGACCGGCGCGGGAGCGGCATGCCTGGGGTCCCCCGTGAACGCGGTCTCCTGGCTGGCTCGCGAGGTGGCTCGACGCGGTCGACCGCTGCGAGCCGGTGAGGTGATCCTCGCCGGCGCCTGGGGACCGATGGTGCCCGTCACCGCGCCGGGAAGCTACCTCGCGCGGTTCGAAGGAATCGGCGAAGTCCGAGCGAGTTTCATTGCCGAATCGAAGGAGGCGACACCGGTATGAGCACCCACGTAGCCACGGACTCTCTCGTCGAGGACCTGGCGAGTCGCCTCGATGCCGCCGCCATGACGCGCACGGCGTGTGCCCAGCTCTCACAGAGCCACAAGATCTCGTTGGACACCGCCTACGCCGTCCAGCGGGCGGTCGCCGGCCGACGGCTCGCCAGATGCGAGCACCCGCTGGGGATCAAGCTCGGCTTCACCAGCCGCACCAAGGCGGCACAGATGGGCGTGTCTGAGGTCATCATCGGCCGACTCACCTCCGGCATGCTGGTTGCCGACGGCGGCGAGATCAACCTGGGCGACTACATTCATCCCCGCGCCGAACCCGAGCTCGCGTTCCGGCTCTCCCGTGACCTCGCGCCGGGGGAGTGGAACGGGCAGGCCACTGACATCGTCGACGCGGTCGCCCCCGCAATGGAGATCATCGACTCGCGGTTCCGCGACTTCCGCTTCGACCTGGCCGATGTGGTGGCCGACAACACCAGCGCTTCCGGGGCGGTCATAGGAGCATGGCGCCCGATCGGCGAGGGTCTCGACAACCGCGGAGTCCTCTTCGAGACGGACGGCAGGATCGTGGGTGCCGGCTCAACCGCCGCCATCCTCGGAGACCCGCTGCGCGCGGTGACCGCCGCAGTGCGCATGGCTGCGCGATACCAGATCACACTGTCCGCGGGCACTGTCCTTCTCGCGGGAGCCGCGACGCCCGCCGTCGCTCTCCGGGCGGGGACGGCGGTCAGCACGTCGGTATCAGGACTGGGCCGCGTGCGCTTCACCGTGGCCGGGTCGGACTCGCTGGCAGGAGCCAACGATGAGTGAGGCCAAGGTCGTTGCGGGCAAGGCGACACCCCGCGGACGGTTCCCCCACGTCAAGGTGGCAGGCGACTTCGTCTACGTGTCGGGCACGAGCAGCCGACGGCCTGACAACACCATCGTTGGCGCGGACGTCGACGCATTTGGAACCACCACCCTCGACATCCGGGCGCAGACCCGCGAGGTGCTCGAGAATATCAAGGACATCCTCGCCTCGGTTGGCGCCACCCTCTCCGACGTGGTCCAGGTAACGAGCTACCTCGTGAACATGAACGACTTCGGTGGCTACAACGAAGTCTACGGCCGCTACTTCGACGAAACAGGACCGACCAGGACGACCGTGGCCGTGCACCAACTGCCGCACCCTCACCTGGTCATCGAGATCCAAGCAGTGGCTTTCGCGCCCAGGAACCGCGCCGACGCGTGAGCCAGTCAACACCCCGGAAAGGACGACAGCGTCATGACTGAATTCCACCCCGTGCTGAACTTCACCCAGTGGGTCGAGGAGCACCAGCACCTGCTCAAGCCCCCGGTGAACAACAAGCAGATGTGGGAGCGTACCGGCGACTTCATCGTGCAGGTCGTCGGCGGCCCCAACGAGCGGACCGACTACCACGTCGACCCGTACGAGGAATGGTTCTACCAGGTCAAGGGCGACATGTACGTCAACCTGATGACCGACGAGGGCGCAAAGACGATCCACATCCGAGAAGGCGAGATGTGGCTGCTGCCCGGGAACCAGCCGCATTCGCCGCAGCGGCCCGAAAGCGGGTCAGTCGGGATCGTGATCGAGCGCGTCCGGAACGAAGGCACCCTGGAGAAGTTCCAGTGGTACTGCCTCAACTGCGACGCACTGGTACACGAGGTCGAACTCCAGGTGCGGAACATCGTGGCCGACCTGCCGCCGGTCTTCGAAAAGTTCTACGACGACGAGGCCCTCCGCATATGCCCGAAGTGCGGCACAGTGCACCCCGGCAGGATCGCCCAATGAGCCCAGTGATCGACGTCCACACCCACTACGTACCCCGTGGCTGGCCAGTGTTGGGCGAAGGCACCGATGCGCCCCGACTGCGGATCGACAGCGTTCGTGAGGCAACCATTATGGTCGGCTCACGGGAGTTCCGGCGCATCTTCTCCGACTGCTGGGACCATGAGGTACGACTGAGCGACATGGCCAACGACGCCATCGACGCCCAGGTCGTCTCTCCCACCCCGGTGTTCTTCTCGTACGACCAAACGCCTGCGAAGGGTCTGGAGATCGCGAAGATCTTCAACGATCTCGCACTCGACATCTGCGAACCCGCCAAGGGGCGGCTGCTGCCCTTCTGCCAAGTTCCCCTGCAGGACCCGGAGCTGGCCTGCGCCGAGCTGGACCGGTGCCTGCGGGCCGGTCACCTTGGCGTGGAGATCGGGAACCACGTCGGCGACCGCGACCTGGACGACGAGGGCATCGTCATGTTCCTGCAGCACTGCGCCGAGGTAGGGGCCCCGGTCTTCGTCCACCCGTGGGACATGCCCACGTCGCCCCGCCTGGACCGATGGATGTCGCAGTGGCTGACGGGAATGCCTGCCGAAACCCACCTGTCACTGCTCGCCGTGATCCTGGGCGGCGTGTTCGACAAGGTGCCGGACAGCCTGAAGATCTGCTTCGCGCATGGCGGCGGATCGTTCGCCTTCTGGCTTGGAAGGCTCGAGAACGCTTGGCACGAGCGCCAGGACGTGGTGGGAGTCTCGGCGAAACCGCCTTCGGAATACATCGGCCGGTTCTCCGTCGACACCGTGGTCTTCAACCCCCCGTCGTTGCGTCTGCTGGTCGACGTCCTCGGGGTCGACAACGTCATGCTCGGCAGCGACTACCCCTATCCGCTCGGTGAGCGGCCCGTCGGTCACGTCGTACGCAAGGCGGACTTCCTCTCCGCACCCGACCGGGCCCAGCTGCTCGGCGGCAATGCCGCGAAGTTCCTCTCTCTACCCTCGCCGCAGGCGGCATGAGCAACCCAGAGCCACCTTTGCCTTCACCGGCGGAGGCGCGCGGCAAGTCCGCTTTCCACGATGAGAATCTCGGCGGAGAGAGCGCGAGTACGGGCGGTTTCGGATTCTTTCCTGCGTCCGGCCCGTACTTGCGCTGAGGTCCTTGTGGCTCTAGATCTTGACGCGCTGGTGTCGCGCGGTAGGCAGCACCTGTCTAGCACCGTCCGGCCGATCACTACGAGGTCTCCAACGGTCTTGGAGCGAGGATGCCCGTCCCCGCGACGGGCCGGCCCACGGACACGGGGGTCCGATGAGACCCTGCCCCGTCAGCAGGGTCGTATCGGCCCCGGCCGGGCGCGGCGCAGTCCGCACGCAGCGGGGCGCTGCTTCAGACACAAATGCACGCCGCGAAGGGAGTCGGGGAGTCGTACGCAGCTGTGGTGTGAGCCTGCGCCTCCTGTCGTCGCCACTCAACCCGTGGGGTGGGGGTGGCAGGGGGCGCAGGACTGCCCCATGCACAGAGCGCCGGACAGGAGTCGAATCCTGGGCGGCGCGTGCAGGTCTGTGGACCCGTGGCCGAGGGTCCGGGCGCAGTTGCGACGCGACCCGCCCGGCCCCCTCGGCCATGCTCGGTAAAACGGTGCGCCCATCGTTTCGCCGTCGCCGATGACGAAGGCCTCCTGGTCGGAGGGTTCCCGTACAGCTCCTCCGACCAGGAGGCCTGCGTCATCCCGCAGATTCTGAATGTGTCATCGCCGGACCCCAACCAACCTGCCAGGGCAGTACACCTGGAGTTCTTCACCTTCCTCGGCTTCGACGAACTGCTCCACAGCGAGACCGCGCAGAAGTGGCGGCTTCTCAGGGCCGCGGAGTGGGGAGCCGTCCGGCCGCGCTCCCACACGCACACGCGAAGCAATCAAGCGGCGGAGCTGGACTGCTGAGGCAGTGTCATTTCAATCCAGGTGGTCTTTCCCCATCCGGCGGGTGAACTGCCCCACGCCGTGGCCAGCGCGTCGACGATGAGCAAGCCGCGCCCAGACTCCGCTTCCGCATTCATGGCCTCTTCCGTGACAATCACAGTGGGAATCGGAGGCTGCGGACTGCGGTCCTGTACTTCCACGCGGACACCGTCCGCCTGTCGCCGTAGACGGATGTCGACGTCGCTCTGTGCGTGGATGAGGGCGTTGGTCACCACTTCGCAGAGCGCGAGTTGCATGTCGTCCAGGAGCGGTTCGGTTCCCCAGCGCCTGAACAGATCCTTCAAGTAGTGGCGCACGGAAGACACTGCCTGAAGGTTGTAGCGCTGCACGGCAAACCGGGCGACATCCCTCCGCTCTCCGGGCCGGATGCCGTCATATCTCATCAGCAGGAGGGCCAGGTCATCGTCCAGTGTCTTTCGGGACTGGCGCTCGCTGATCAGGTGGTCAGCGAGCGGGTCCATGTTCTCCCGACCGCTGTCGGTCAGCGCGGCCGTCAGCTGGGTGAGCGCGGCGTCGGGGCCAAGCGCCCGTGTATCCAGAAGGCCGTCGGTGAACAGAGCCGTGACACTGCCGGGAGGGAGAGTAACTTCCCGCTGCTCATAGTGATGGCCGTCTCCGAGTCCCAGCGGAAGGCCGATCGGCACGTTGAGCGTCATGAGCTTGCCCGGAGCGGGACTGATGAGCGGTAGTGGATGTCCGGCCGTAGCAATCTTGGCGACGCCTGTGGCCGGCTGGAGCCACAGGCAGCAGCAGGTGGCGTATCGGGAAGCACCGAGAGCGCGCAGCAACCCGTCCATGCGTTCAAGGATGGTGTTCGGCTCATGGCCTTCGGTGGCGTAGGCCAGGACCGCGCTGCGCAGATGGCCCATCAGGCTGGCTGCCTGCACGCTGTGGCCCTCGACGTCTCCAATGGCGAGGCCGATTCCACCGTCGGGCAGCGGAATCACGTCGTACCAGTCACCTCCTACCGCTGCTCCTTCGGTGGCGGGGAGGTACCGGGACGTCACCACGGTCTCCGGCCTGTGGGGCAGGGTGGGCGGGAGCAGGCTCTGCTGCATGGTCCGGGCAAAGGCGTGCTCGACCTCGTGTGCGTAGATGCGGTCCAATGCTTGACCGATCTGCCCCAACATGAGGACGGCCAAGGCGATTTCCTCATCCTCTGGGAAGCGGCGCCACGGTGCAGGGAACTCCATGATGCAGCAACCGATGGACCGGCCGTTGGCGATGAGGGGCATGCAGGCCCGCGGTTGATCGTCCGGGTCAGCAGCGGCACGGGGTGCGCCGCGGGAGGAGGCGTCGTCCGGGTTATACAGCCGTGCTTCGACGCGGTTGACGGCATCGGTCGCCGGGGTGGAACGCGACAGGGGCGTGCCTTCCACGCGTCCGACCTCGTCGCGGGAGAACCCGGAGGAGCCTACGACTCGAAGGCGATCTTCCTGGACACGGCACAGCATCAGCGCAGTGGCCCCGAAGGGAGCCATCACATGGCTCTGCGCTGCGGTGAGAACGTCACGGACCTGTACAGCGGCGGCCAGTTCCGTGGACAGGCGCCCGAGTTGGTAGAGGAACGTGGTGCTGCTGACGCCGCCGGGGAGACGGTTGCTGGCCGGGATGGAACCCGGCTCGGGCCCTTCCACCGGCGCGGGGCGAATGAACGTCGGAATGGAAGGGGCCTCCATCGACATTCCTGCCTCGGCGAGGGGCAGCAGGCGGTCTGCAAGGTTCTGGGCCACTCGTCGTACGTGCCGCAGGTCGCCCGGGGCAACGGGCCTGTCCGGCGCCTGGGTGCGCGACCACCGCACGCTCAGGCACCCCAAGATGCGCCCGCCCGCGACGAGCGGGGCAGAGGCCACCGCCATGGGAAAGGGGTTGTGCAGAAAGTACTTCGGGATCTGGCGGGTCAGCGTCCGGAGCTCGGCTGCATTGATCACGACAAGCTCGCCGGTCTCATAGGCCCGGGCGGTCGGCAGCCGCATGTCTTCGATATCAAGCTCTGAGTGGGCGTTTGATGGCGATTCGTGATGGACGCTTCGGCACGCTTTGTCGTATTCATCACCAACCTGCACGGCCAGAAATGCCTGGAACCTCCCCACCGGTTGGGAGCTTCCTGCCCATTGCTAAACCAGACGGAATCCAGTACCGAGAAGCGGATCAATCGGGCGCACAGGTCGGCAGCCGGAAGGCCGCGAAGACGCACGTAAGGTGTGAATCTGCCCGAAGGTCGTCGGCCGCAAGAGCAACATAGAGCCACAATCCATAGCTAAACGCCCTCTCAGTGGGCGTTTGATGGCGATTCGTGATGGACGCTTCGGTACGCTTTGTCGTATTCATCACCAACCTGCACGGCCAGAAATGCCTGGAACCTCCCCACTGGTTGGGAGCTTCCTGCCCATTGCTAAACCAGACGGAATCCAGTACCGAGAAGCGGATCAAGCGGGCGCACAGGTCGGCAGCCGGAAGGCCGCGAAGACGCACGTAAGGTGTGAATCTGCCCGAAGGTCGTCGGCCGCAAGAGCAACATAGAGCCACAATTCATAGCTAAACGCCCTCTGAGGGAATGGTGAAGCCGCACGGGCTATCCACAGCCAGTGCGGCCCCCAGGACGGGGCGGCCTGGCACCGGAAGGTAGGCGGCGTAGGTGACGGCGTCGGTCTGGTCTTTCAACTCGAGCAGCGCGGAAGCCAGGGCCAGGTCACCGGGTCGCCCCGGGCCTTCGGAGGCACTCACTGCCTCGATCCCGGCGCTCACACCACCTCACGCCTCTCCATATATCGACACATTTCCGAGACTCCCACGCTAGCGCGGGCGCTCGCTCGGTTCCCTTATCGTCACACTTCCAGACATACCACGCCAATGCATATTTCGCCCGATGAGATACCAGAGAAGCGATATCGCTACCCGTCGGCGAGCTCGTGCAAAATGGCGACCATCGCGCTGGCAGCAGGGGTGAGACCGCGCGAAGCCGCCAGTGTGATGCCGACGCTGTGGCTGGCCAGCTCCAGCGAGGGGCCGAGGCGCACGACGTCGGGAAGGCCTTCGTGGATGGAGTTCGAGAGCGCCGCGATGGAGTCGGTGGTAAGGACCAAGTGCCTGACTGCGAGGTACGACGTGGTTTCGACACGGTTGGCGGGCATCTCTATGCCGCGGGTGCTGAAGAACTGCTCGAGCTCGCCGCGCAGACGTGCCTCCGCATCGGGCAGGATCCACGGATAGGCGGAGAGCTCTGCAGGGTCGATTGTCTCGCGCCCGGCGAGCGGATGCTCCTTGCGGACCACAAGCGATACACCCTCGTCATGCAGTCGGCGCCGGATGAAATGCTCGTCGGTCGGCTGGGTCAGACGGCCCACGACAAGGTCGAGACGTCCGGACTCCAGCTCTGATAGCAGGCGGAGCGGCAGCGCCTCGTACAGCTGGACGGTCAGCAACGGGTGCCTGGACTTCAACATGGCCACTGCCCGTGGGACCAGGGCGTTCGATCCTGTGAGGTGAATCCCGATCGCGACGGTCCCGTGCTCGGCATTTCGAAGCTGGGCCATGTGCTTTCCGGCTTGGCGGACCTGAGACACGACAGCGCGAGCGTGCGCCGCGAACGCCTCGCTGAAGGGCGTCGGTGACAGGCCTCTTGGATGCCGGTCGAACAGCGGGACTCCCAGCAGCTCTTCCAGCTCACGGAGCGTGCGGGTCGCCGCGGGCTGGGTGATGTGGAGTTCGTCGGCGGCAGCGACCAGGGTGCCTCGGCGGATGATTGCATCCACCAGGAGCAGGTGCCGGAACTTCAGACGTCCGTCGAGGAGATCGGGTGTCTTCATGGCGCCATCCATACCGTTTCGTATATGCCACTGATCGATATCAGCTTTAGTTCAGCATAACGCTAGGTCACGGGCGTGGGCTGCCGGGCTGTCCGGGCACAAGAACGTCGGCAACTCGATCTGGTGGCCGCCACAGCGGCGGCCACCAGGCCAAGCCAACGGCAGAAAAAGGGTGCCGTCGCCTTGATGATTGAAACGCGCTTCCTCATCACGGGTTGCTCGCGGCGACGGGCGTGCAGCGCCTCGGCCGCGCGGACAGGCGCTGCCAGCTAGAGAGTCCGACCTTCGCGGCAGGCCGGCATCGTGAATCTCCGGTCCGCCAGCGCGTTCACCGCCTCCACTGAGGACCGATCCGGCGGAGCAGACGCGGATGCGTGTGATGACGTTCATCCAGGACCGGCTTTCGGATCCCGGCCTGACGCATGCCACCGTCGCTGCCGAGCACAACGTTTCTCCTCGGACCCTGGATCGGCTATTTTCCGCCGAGCCATTCACTGTCGTCGGATACATCAGACTGTGAGGCTGGAAGCGGTCCGCCGTGAGCTGGAGGACGCTGGCTCCGCACACTCGACTATCTCTGAGATTGCCGCACGCTGGGGTTTCCAAGATTCGGCACATTTCGCGAGGCTCATCCGAGAGACCTACGGATTGAGCGCGTCGCAGCTGCGTTCCCAGACGGCAACGGAGCAGTCGACGCGCTAATCCAAGGGCGCGGAAATCGGTTTCACAGAGCCCAGTAGATCTTGGACTTCACCTGTTTTCGAGAGTGACGTCCACGCTGGTCTCTTCGCCGGAATCCCGGAATTCAGTCTTCCCGACGTGCGGGTGGGAAATTAGCCGCACCGCGACCAGGGAGATTGCAGCAATTCCGGTCATGTAGAGGGCGATAGCGTTGCTGGACCCGAAGGTGTCGTACAGGCTGGTCGCGATCAACGGGGCGAAGGCACCACCGCCGACGGCGCCAATCTGGTAGCCCACAGAAACGCCTGAGTAGCGCACCTTCTGCCCGAACATCTCGGAGAACAAGGCGGGGGCCGGTCCGTATGTGAAGCTGAAGAAGATCTGAGCGACGATCAGCGCGATCGCGGCAAGGACGAATTGCCCAGTGTTGATCAACCAGAACATGGGGAACACCCACAGCCCAAGCCCGATCCCACCGATGAAATACGTCTTGCGCCGGCCTATGCGGTCCGACAGTAGAGCCGCGGCAGGGATGGTGAAAATCGACACGGCTGCGGAGATGATGACGGCCGTCAAGATCCTATTTTTCGGGAAGCCGAGATCATTGGCGAAGTAGGTGAGTACATAGACCGCGAGCAGGTAGTAGGCAGCTGCGTTGAGCAGCGTTGCTCCGGCCGCCAGCAACGTCTCCTTCCAGTGATCCCGCATCAATTCGAGCAGAGGCATTCGCTCGGGCCGCTCGTCTTGTTCTGAGTCCACACCCTCGAGTCGCGATTGGGTGAAGATACCGATGCCAACGAGCAGCAGGCTCAGCAGAAATGGCACACGCCAGCCCCAGGACAGGAAGGCCTGCTCGGACGTAGCGGCGGACAGGATCAGGAAGACAACGGTGGACGCGATCAGGGCGAGCGGGACACCGATCTGCGCGAAACTCCCATAGAACCCGCGCCGGTTCGCTGGTGCGGACTCGGTCACGATCAGGACCGCACCACCCCACTGCCCGCCGAGCGCGAGTCCTTGAATCAGACGCATGAGCACCAGCAGCACGGGCGCCAACGCCCCGACGGATGCGTAGGTTGGCAGGACTCCAATCGCCACGGTTGTCACGCCCATCAGGGTCATCGCCGTGACAAGCGCCGGCTTGCGTCCATAGCGGTCCCCGAAGTGCCCGAACAGGGCCGCGCCCAGCGGGCGGACCAGGAAGCCGACGGCGAAGGTACTGAGAGACAACAGTGTCCCCGCCGAGTCGCTGAAGTCCGGAAAGAAGAGCCTGTTGAGGACCAAGGCCGAGGCGGTGGCATAGATGAAGAAGTCAAACCACTCGATCGCCGATCCGGCGACGGCGATGGCGACCTTCTTCCTCATCCCGGTCTCTCTTCGCTTACGGTGGTACATCGTCGGCTCCTCAATCCTTTGCGTTGGTGCCTGGCCTACGCGATCCGAGTGGGTGAGGAAATGCGGGCGCGGGCAGCGGTAAATGAAGCTTGGGTTTTTAGGTGAGGCCGGTGGTGAATCACTTCCTGCGATGCCGACCCGGGCTGCGGCGGCCGGCGCTGCGGTGACGACCTGTACTCAGGTGGCTTACGGGGACTCAGGCCTTGATCAAGACCTGAAGTTCCGCCAGGATCGCCCGCAGAATCTGTGCGGAGGCTGAATCCTCGGCCAGGCCGCTTTCAAGCTGTACGTGGGCCGTCGGTAGGAGGAACTCCGGCTGACGGACGACCGCCGCGTCGACCTTATGGAGAATCTGCCGCAGCGTCAGCTGGGCCCGGACACTCCCCAGGGGTCCCTGCGACGCGCCGATGATGGCCGTGGGCTTGCCCGCGAGCGGTAGGGGTGCCCCGTCATAGGCGCGAGACAGCCAGTCGATCGCATTCTTCAGGGCGCCGGGGATCGAGGCGCTGTACTCCGGTGTTGCGATCAGTATTCCGTCGGCGTTCTGAACGCGGGAACGCAGATCCTGCACTGTCTGAGGCGCAGGGAACTCCTGATCCTCGTTGAAGTGGGGAAGGTTGGCGAGCCCGTCGAACACGTCGAACTTGATGTTGCCAGGCGCTAGTTTCTGCACCTCATCCAGCAAGCGTGAGTTGAGCGAGGCGCTTCGCAGGCTGCCGGAGACGGCAAAGACAGTCGAAGCTGCTTCGTGGGTCGTCATGATTCACTCCTCTCCGGTCCGGGTCGCCCAAAGTTCGGGAAACGGCATCTGTTGAAGGGTCGGCAGGAGCCAAGCGGTCCCGCTGGTCCCGAAATAGGCAGGCCTCGCGCCGAGGGTGCGCGAGGTTGTGAGGTAGTGCAGGTTCCTGTACTCGGCCAGACCTTCAGCGACCGCGATAAAGGAATGCGCCAGGTTGAACAGGTCAGCGTGTTCCGGCTTGCCTGAGAGAAAGATGGTCGTCCAGAACGTGACCACGGCAGGGTCGAGCCCGTCCTCGGCATTCCCATCCGGTGCGGCCTTCTTCTCGGGAAGGTCGTGTCCCCGGCGGCGGGCCATTGCGAGGGCATCCTCGTAGACACTTGGCGCCTGGTACGCCTCCTGGAGCTCGGCGTACTGCTCCGGCATACCCCGCACTTCCTCCGCCAGGTCGGCGTCTTTGAGACCGAGGCGGAACAACAACTGGCGGTACTTCCAGGACTGGAGCGACGAGGACCGTCCGTGGACGCTTGTCATGCCTTGCTTGATGGCCTGAAAGTCGGCAGGCAACATCCATGACAAGGACGTCCAGGACGCGTTCAGCCCCGCGAAGTGGGACGCGGCCCGCCGCAGTGCGGCTGTCGCGTCGAAGGCGCGGTTCGCGCGCAGATGTCCCGCGGCGGCGTCGATGTCGTGCGTGATCAGGGCGAAGTACAACTCCTGAACCTGGCAGACAACCAGGAACGACCGCTCCCCCTCGTCCTCCGTGACCTGCACTTGGAGCGCGTGCAGCACATCCGTCTTGAGGTACTCGTTGTAGGCGGTTCCTCCCATTGAGCTCTCCAGTGGGCGCGCGGCGGGTGATTGATTCAGCCATCGTGAGGGCTGCGCGCCATGCTGCACCAATGCTGATACGCGCCAGCGGTATGCCTAAAGCGATATATCTGGGCTAGGAGGGCCGGCTTGCTCGCCCCGCCGACGAGTTGTCCATCGCTCACCCCGCCGTGACCCGTTCCCAAAGGGAACTTGAGGAGTCGCTGGGGGCGCATCTGCGGCCGGCGCGGTCTGTTGTCGACGCCTTTCAGCGCGGCTTTCGTTGCGCGTGCGCCAGCTGCGAAGATCAATGCAGTCTGGGCGGCAGACCGGGCGGTGGCGAGCCCGGCATGGGGCAAGAGGAGGGCGACAGCTCACCGGATTCGACGTGGGGCAGGGCCGTGCGCCGCGGCGCGCTGTGCCATCGAGGTCCTCGAGAGGCCGGCCGACTACCCTCACGCAATGGCTGAAAGAACACAGCAGGCGGATAGCAGCGGGGCATCGCGCAGAAAGGCGAGGAGGACGTCACCGGTGACGGCAGACCCGCGCGGCTCCGAGCCACAGAGAACCCCGCCCGCTGATCGCGTCCCTTGAAGTGGTGTAGCCGGGCGTGGTCGCGGAACGCACGGGTTTCTGCCCGGGGCGTGCATCTGCTGGCGGTGCATGCTCCCTGAGCAAGGGCAGGCCATCGCGCAAGTCTCCTTGGTGAACGGGCAGTTCAACCGGAGGAGCACGCGATGGCCTTGTCCCAGTCTGAGCTGATGCGGCTGCTTGAGTCACTACGTCGGGCCGACGGAGTTGAAGCAATCAGGGTGGTGTGCGAGCGCATACTGCAGGAGCTGATCGAGGCCGAGGCCACCGAGGTGATCGGTGCCGCGCCGCGCGAGCACTCCGAGACGCGCACGACCTGGCGCAATGGACACCGGGACAGGCTGCTGACCACGCAGGCCGGCGACCTGGACCTGAAGATCCCGAAGGTGCGCAGCGGGTCATTCTTCCCGTCGCTGCTGGAACGCCGGCGGCGGATCGACCGGGCGCTGTTCGCCGTGGTGATGGAGGCATACGTGCACGGGGTCTCGACCCGCTCGGTCGATGACCTTGTCAAAGCACTCGGTGCGGACAGCGGGATCTCCAAGTCCGAAGTCTCCCGCATCTGCGGCGAACTGGACGAGGAACTGACCGCGTTCAAGGAACGGCCGCTGGACCACACCGTCTTCCCCTACGTCTTCCTGGACGCCACCTACTGCAAGGCGAGGGTGAATCACCGGATCATCTCCCAGGCCGTGGTCATCGCCACCGGGATCTCCGCCACCGGGCACCGCGAGATCCTCGGGCTGATGGTCGGCGACAGTGAATCGAAGCCGTTTTGGACGAGATTCCTGCGCTCGCTGCGGGCCCGCGGCCTGGAGAACGTCCAGCTGGTCATCTCCGACAGCCACAGCGGCCTGGTGGCCGCGATCCGCACCGTTTTCCTCGGCGCGGCCTGGCAAAGGTGCCGGGTTCACTTCGTCCGGGACGTGTTTTCGGTGATCGAGAGGGGCTCCGGGGAGATGGTCGCCGCCACCATCCGCACCATCTTCGCCCAGATCACCGGCGAGCAGGTGCGCACCCAGCTCAACGTGGTCGCCGACATGCTCGGACGGCAGTTCCCGCAGGTCAAGATGATGCTGCTGGACGCGGCCACAGACATCACCGCGTTCGCCGACTTCCCACCGGCGCACTGGAAGAAGATCTGGTCGACCAACCCGCTGGAGCGGCTGAACCGGGAGATCAAACGGCGGGCCGACGTCGTCCAGGTCTTCCCCAACCCCGCCGCCCTGGACCGGCTCGCCGCCGCGGTCCTGGCCGAACTGCACGACGAGTGGCAGGTCTTCGACCGCCGCTACCTCTCCGAAGCCTCCATGGCCGAACTCTTCACCACCAAGCCAACCGAACCCGAACCGCAGATCACCCCACAACCGGAACCGAAACAGCTGCCGTGACTACACCACCCCGCGGGACATGACCTGCCCGCTGCCGGAGCGGCGCGGCTCGCGCCGGTACAGCGGTGCATGCACTGATGCACTCGGACGGTGCCACCGCCACAGAGAGCAGCGGACCGAGGTCTCATCGTCTGCCGCGATAGGCGAGCGCAGCCGGGCCACCGCGTCCAGCCCCGTCGGACCCCACGCGGCAGCTGCACGCGTTCCCGCGGACCCATGAGCCTGGCTGCACGCATGAAATCTGCAGGCAACAGACGGCCATCGGGGACTCAACATCCTCGGGACCAAACAGGCCCTATCGCCGACTTCTGTCCGCAGGGCGTGGGCCGTCTCGGGCGAGTGACGGTTGTCCGGCGATCGCGGACTCCCTGCCGCGGTTGCATTGGCTAATTGGGGCTCGTGCGACGGTGGCGATCACTCGATCGTCGTCGGCGAGGTCGTAGTCCCTCGCCCCATGTCATCCGGCGATGTCCAGGCAGATGTCGACGATCATGTCCTCCTGCCCGCCGACAAGCCGACGCCGCCCCACCTCCGTGAGGATGTCGCGTGCATCGACCTTGTATTGCGATGCCGCGCGCTCGGCGTGGCGCAGGAAGCTTGAGTAGACCCCCGCGTAGCCGAGTGTCAGTGTCTCGCGGTCGACCTGGACAGGCCGGTCCATGAGAGGGCGCACCAGATCGTCCGCTGCGTCCTCCAGCAGGGCCAGGTCGCAGCGGTGAGTCCACCCCTCGATGTTGGCCACAGCGATGAACGGCTCGATCGGACAGTTACCGGCACCGGCGCCCAGTCCGGCAAGCGAGGCATCGACCCGGGTCACGCCCTCCTCGACGGCGACGACGCTGTTGGCTACAGACAGCGAAAGGTTCTGGTGCGCGTGAATGCCGATCTCGGTGGCGGGATCGAGCACCGCGCGGTAGGCGCGTACACGCTCGACGGCGCCCTTCATCGTCAAGTGGCCGCCAGAGTCAGTGACATAGACGCAGTGGGCACCGTACGACTCCATGAGCACGGCTTGCTCGGCAAGCTTCTTAGCCGGAGCCATATGACTCATCATCAGGAAGCCCGACACGTCCATCCCGAGTTCGCGAGCGTAGGCGATGTGCTGCGCCGCCACGTCGGCTTCGGTGCAATGGGTCGCAACCCGGACTGATCGGACCCCCAGCTCGTATGCCCGCTTCAGCTCGTGGATCGTGCCAATGCCGGGCAGCAGCAGGGTGGTGAGGCGGGCGTTGCGTACCGTCTCGGCAGCTGCCTCAAGCCATGCCCAGTCGGTGTGGCTGCCCGGGCCGTAGTTGAGCGACCCTCCGGCGAGCCCGTCCCCATGGGAGACCTCGATGGCGTCGACGCCCGCTGCATCGAGCGCCGCCACGACACAGCGCACATCCGAGGGCTCGATACGATGCCGGATTGCATGCATTCCATCACGCAATGTGACGTCCTGAACAAAGATCTCGGTCATCGTGCGACCTCCGTGGTCTTGATGCGGGTGGCGAGGGACTCCCCAACGCGGAGCGCGGCGGAGGTCATGATGTCGAGGTTCCCTGCATAGGCAGGCAGATAGTGGGCGGCACCCTCCACTTCGAGGAATACCGTGACTTGGTGAGTGACGGGGCTGGACCCCTCAGGCAGCAGGGTGTGCACGGGCTCGTCGGGAGCCAGCTCGCGGAACTGCACATTCTGCTTGAGCCGATAGCCCGGCACGTACGCGGCGACTTGTTCGACCATTGCGACGACCGATTCACGGATCGCGTCGTGATCGCACTTCCCGATCAGGGCGAGCACGGTGTCGCGCATGATGAGCGGCGGCTCCGCCGGGTTGAGGATGATGATCGCCTTGCCGCGGCCGGCTCCACCGACAGCTTCGATCGCCGCCGACGTGGTCTCGGTGAACTCGTCGATGTTCGCGCGTGTGCCTGGTCCAGCCGAACGGGAGGCGATCGAGGCGACGATCTCGGCATACGGCACAGAGGTGACCTGAGAGATCGCCGCGACGATCGGGATCGTGGCCTGACCGCCGCACGTGACCATGTTGACGTTGGAGGCCTCGAGGTGTTCGGCGAGGTTGACGGCCGGAACGACGTACGGCCCGATGGCCGCGGGGGTCAGATCCACCAAGCGCTTGCCGTACGGTTCGAGCTTCGCGGCGTTCGCTTCGTGAGCCTTCGCCGACGTCGCATCGAAGACGATCGCGATCTCATCGAAGTCGTCTTTCGCGATGAGTCCGTCAACGCCGTCGGCGATCGCGGGGACGCCGAGGCGCGTTGCACGGGCCAGGCCATCCGATGCGGGGTCGATGCCGACCAGGGCACCCATTTCGAGCGTCTCGGAGAGACGGAGGATCTTGATCATGAGATCCGTGCCGATGTTGCCTGAGCCGATGATGGCCACCTTGGTTCGTGTCATGGCGTCCACTGTGGGAGCCGGGACGCTGACGGTGCCAGCATCGCGCTCCGGTGAGCGGAACTGTCAGCGCTGGACGTCGCGACGGGCGAGTGTGGCCTGGACGCCGGCAGCGGCGGCGCGTACCCGGTCGGCGTGCCTGCCGGGATCGAAGCGTGTGACGGGGCCGGTGACACTGACTGCGGCTGTCGCCGCACCCTCGGTATCGAGCACCGGGGCAGCGACGCACACGAGGCCGACCGCCGATTCCTCGTACTCGAAGGAGAACCCGTGTTCCCGGATACCTTCGAGCTGCCGGCGAAGCAGCCCGGGCGCGGTGACCGTGCGTGGTGCGCAGCGCTTGAGCGGCTGGGCCAGGTAGGCCTGGATGACGTCGTCAGAAGCGTGCGCCAAGAGGGACTTACCGATCGCCGTGCAGTGCAGAGGAAGCCGTCCCCCCACGCGTGACGGCGCCGTCGCTTGTTGGTGACCGCCGATCTTGGCAATGTAGACGACCTCGAAGCCCTCGCGCGCCCCGAGGTGCACAGTCTCGTGGGTGAGCTCGTACAGGTCCTCCATGAACGGCATCGCGACATCGGTCAGGCTTCGTTCGACCGAGGCGCGCATGCCGAGCTCGAAGAGGTGACTGCTGAGCCGGAAGCCCGTTTCGGTCCGATCGAGGAGCCGCGCCGCTACGAGGCTGTTCACGACCCGGTGCAGTGTGCCTTTTGCCAGTCCTGTCCGACGGCCGAGGGCTGCGAGGGTCAGGGTTCGGTCCTCGGGCCCGAACGAGTGGAGAACGTCCATGACCTTGGCCAGTACGGAGGCGGGGTCGAGTCCGTCGGTGCGTGTCACGTGGACTCGAAGTGGCGCAGTGGGCTCAGGCGGTGCTCGTCGAGCAGGCGGATGACGGCCTCAGCATCGCGCAGGCGGACAGCTTCAAGGATCGCTTTATGCTCGGCGTGGTTGGCCGACCGCTGGTGCTCATCGTTGAAGAACATCGCGCGGTAGGGGTCCGACTGGTCCCACGTAGAAGTGATGATGCGCAGGAGCAGGGACAGTCCGCAGGCGCCGTAAAGCAGGAAGTGGAACCTCCGGTCCTGCTCCACCATCGCGGCGACGTCGCCCCGCGCGTCGCTCTCCTCCATATCGGAGATCAGCTGTGCCATTTCATCTACTATCCGGTCCTCGATCAGTGGGAGTCCTCGCCGGACGGCCATAGCCTCGAGGGCCGAGCGGATGTCGCACAGCTCGATGAGCTCGTCGCGCTCCAGCCGAGCGACGAAGAACCCCCTATGCGGGATGTGCTCGACCTGCCCCTCGCTCTGCAGCGTCTTCAACGCTTCGCGAACAGGGATGACACTGGTCCCGAGTTCCGCCGCGACGGACTCCTGACGGATCTGGTCACCAGGAACAAGGCGCCCGGAGGCTAGCCATCGGCGTAGCTCGTTGAGGACGGCTCGTTGCGCTGTTGGGGGACGACTGTAGGTCTCGGCCATGGGGGCTCCCGGCGTATGCTCCCTAAATCGTACCCCAGATCTTATATAATCTAAGGTTTCCAACATCGACTATTTGGTGACCGGCGTATTCCCGGCCATCGACCGAACAAGAGCCCGCTGCTCGGCGCCGGCCATGACGCCGCCCGCATCGCCGACGCGCTCCGCAACAGCCCGCGCATCATCGTCGCCGGCGCCGAACCCGGCGACGACACCGTCCACTTCACCACTGATGATCTGCGGGTGTTTGGGAGTGGTGGATCGTCATCGTGTTGGGAGTGGAATGTCGGGGGTTTGAGCTGTGGGTCTTCCGTAGATGGGACTCTCATATGTTGACGATTCCGGACTCTTGTTTTTGACGGAGTGTCATGTCGGTTTGGTGGAGACTGCAACGGAGGGGCCGGTAACACGGCAGGTCGATCACCACCCCACCCTGTGGGGCTCGTAAAGTCATCGCTGCAGGTGAGCAGCGGTGTCCATGGTTGTCGGTGGTGGCTGGGACGCTGTCCGGATGATCGTGTCGCTGTTGTACCGTGCTGCTCGCACGATGCTGTCCATACCGGCTGTCCTGCTGCGCCGGGACACCGCCAAGGACGCCGAGTTGTTGGTGCTGAGGCATGAGAACACTGTCCTGCGCCGTCAGCTCAAGGGCCCGGTCCGCTACGAGTCGGCCGACCGGTTCTGGTTCTCCGCGCTGTCCTCGCTGATACCGCGGCGCCGCTGGGCCGGCGTCTTCCCCGTCACCCCCGGCACCGTGCTGGCCTGGCACCGCAAGCTGATCGCCAAGAAGTGGGACTACTCCGCCCGCCGCAGCCGCAAGGGCCGGCCCCCGACTGTGGCCGCGCTCAGGAAGCTGGTGCTGCGCCTGGCCGGCGAGAATCCCCGGTGGGGGCACCGAAGGATCCAGGGCGAACTGGCCCGGCTGGGCCATCCGATCGCATCGTCCACGGTCTGGGGGATCCTGAACGCCGCGGGCATCGACCCGGCTCCACGCCGGTCCGGCCCCGGCTGGCGCGAGTTCCTGACCACCCAAGCCCAAGGGATCATCGCGGCCGACTTCTTCCACATGGACACCATGCTCGGAAAGCGCCTGTACGCTATGGCGTTCCTGGAACACGGCACCCGCCAACTGCACATCACCGGCGTCACCGCCCGCCCCACGCGGGCCTGGGCGACGCAGCAGGCCCGCAATCTCGCCGACCAACTCGACACGCGCATGGAGTCCCTGCGCTTCGTGCTGCGCGACCGCGACGCCAAGTACGACCAGTCCTTCGACGCCGTCTTCGAAGCCGAGGACATGGAGGTGCTGCTCAGCTCGCCACGGGCGCCTCGGATGAACGCGCACTGCGAGCGGGTGATCGGCACCGTCCGCCGCGAGGCGCTCGACCACCTCTTGCTCATGAATGAGGCCCACGCCCGGCAAGTCCTTGCCGACTTCGAACGGCACTACAACACGCATCGACCTCACCGGGCCCGAGATCAACGGCCCCCTCACGCCTCCGGGCAGCCAGCCACCGTCCACGGCCTCGACGGCCGCAGACTCCTGCGCACCCGCATCCTCGGCGGCGCCATCAACGAGTACCGGTACGCCGCTTGACCTGCGCCGATGACTTTTCGAGCCCCACAGGGTGGACGCGGGCGTCCCCTACAGCCAGACCGACTACTGGACCGACAGCACCGGAACCTACCGGCAGGACTGCTCCGGCTTCGTCTCCCTGGCCTGGCACCTGCCCACCGGCCCGGCCGACAACTACGGCGCCACCACCTGGACGCTGCCCGGCTACGGGTATCCCGTCACCCACGACGAACTGCTGCCCGGCGACATCCTCGACGACGTGGACCAGCACGTCGTGCTCTTCGCCGGCTGGACGGACAGCACGCACGACCGCTTCTACCTCTTCGAAGAGGCCCGTCCCGGCACCACCGCGCGCCTCGCAGTCGGCTCCTACGACGCCTACGCCGCAGCGGGCTTCACGCCCTATCGCCACCAGGGCGTGGTCGAAGACCAGGCGCGCATCTCCACGCCGCACCCGGGCCCCGGTCCCATCGTCACCGACCCGCCGCTCCATCCCCGTCCGACCCCGGCCATCACCCCGCTCGCGCGCCCGCCGCGCCCCCGACCAGCCCTCCTTCCGGCCCATTTCCCCTACCCGACTCCCACTCCAACCTCGACCCCGATGCCGAACCCGACTCCCACTCCCACTCCGTCCCCCGTCCGCATCCCGACTCCGATTCCGACTCCGACTCCCACCCCAACCCCTACCCCTACCCCGGTCCCGGTCCCGGTCCCGGGCGAGACGACCAGCCCAACTTCCGATCCGGAACCTTCCGGATCCTCGACAACAGCCGAAGCCGAGCCCACAGCAACAGAAGGAACCACCCCCGATGCCCACTCCGCCGAGTAACACCGACGTCCGCAATGTGATCATCATCGGCTCCGGCCCAGCCGGCTGCACGGCCGCTCTCTACAGCGCCCGTGCCTCTCTGAAACCCCTGATCTTCGAGGGCGCGGTCTCCGCCGGCGGCGCGCTGATGAACACCACCGAGGTCGAGAACTTCCCCGGTTTCCGCGACGGCATCATGGGTCCGGACCTCATGGGCAACATGCGCGCCCAGGCCGCGCGGTTCGGCGCCGAGTTCGTCCCCGACGACACCGTCTCGGTCGACCTCACCGGCGACATCAAGACCGTCACCGACTCCGCCGGCACCGTGCACCGCGCCCACACCGTGATCGTCGCCACCGGCTCCCAGCACCGCAAGCTCGGCCTGCCCCGCGAGGACGAACTCTCTGGCCGCGGCGTCTCCTGGTGCGCCACCTGCGACGGCTTCTTCTTCCGCGAGCAGGACATCGCGGTCGTCGGCGGCGGCGACACTGCCCTGGAGGAGGCCACCTTCCTCTCCCGGTTCGCCCGCTCGGTCACCCTGGTCCACCGCCGCGACGCCCTGCGCGCCTCCAAGGCCATGCAGCAGCGCGCCTTCGCCGACGAGAAGATCAGCTTCGCCTGGAACAGCACCGTCGAGGCCATCCACGGCGACCCCAAGCTCTCCGGCCTTATCCTGCGCGACACCATCACCGGCGCCACCCGCGAGCTCCCGGTCACCGGCCTGTTCATCGCCATCGGCCACGACCCGCGCACCGAACTCTTCAAGGGCCAGCTCGACCTCGACGACAACGGCTACCTCACCGTCGACGCCCCCACCACCCGCACCAACCTCCCCGGCGTCTTCGCCGCAGGCGACGTCGTCGACCACACCTACCGCCAGGCCATCACCGCCGCCGGCACCGGCTGCTCCGCCGCCCTGGACGCCGAGCGCCACCTCGCCGCCCTCAGCAGCTCGTAGCGTTCCGACCCGTGAACCCCGCCCCTGGCTGCCCAGGGGCGGGGTCTGTACTCCGAGCTTTCGGTTGTGTGAGCGAGCTTCCCAACGGGTGCGCGGCGTCGTGGGCGCCGCGGCCGCCCTGCGTGTGACCGCAGCGGATCGAGGCCGCCCTCCTTGCGGCAGCTGTGCACCGGCCGACGGTTCCGTGGGGCGCCGCCCTGCGGCGGCCCACTCGGCGGTGCGGGCGGCCAGAGACGGGGCGGGTGCTCGCCGCAGCACACGGAACAAAATGTACGCACAATCACGATGGGGTCTTCGCAGGTGGCTTGCATGTCGGAGCCGTACAACCTAGCGTGAATGTACGTACATTAGGCTACGGGAGGGTTCTCTTGGTGACCAAGCAGCACCACCGGACCGTGATCATCGGCGGCGGGACCGCGGGTACTTCGGTCGCGGCGCGGCTCTGCCGTGCCAGTGAAAAGGACGTCGCAGTACTCGACCCGAGCCTTGACCACTACTACCAGCCATTGTGGACGCTGGTCGGCGGCGGACGAGCACCGCTGAAAGAGAGCGTCCGCCCCCAGGAGACCGTCATACCGAAGGGCGTGCGGTGGATCCGCCACGCCGCAGTCGCCGTCGACCCCGAAGCCCAGGAGGTGACGCTGGACGACGGCAGCACCGTCTCCTACGACCAGCTCGTGGTCTGCCCCGGCATCCAGCTGGACTGGGACCGCGTGCCGGGCCTGGAGGCCGGGCTTGGCAAGGACGGCCTGTCCAGTAACTACCTGCCGCACACCGCCCCCGCGACCTGGCGCTTCATCCGCGAGACCCGCTCGGGCAGTGCGGTGTTCAGCATGCCCACGGGCGCCATCAAGTGCGGCGGCGCCCCACAGAAGATTGCCTACCTCGCCGCCGACTACTGGCGCAAGCAGGGCGTCCTCGGCAGGATCGACATCCACCTCGTGATCCCTGGCGCCGCCATCTTCGGCGTTCCGGAGTTCGCGCGCGTGCTCGACGACGTGGTCCGCCGGTACGGCATCAAGGTCCACTACGGCAGCGAGGTCACCGAGGTGCGCCCCGAGGCCCGCGAGGTGGTCGTCACCAACCTGGGCACCGGAGGCAGGACGACCCTGCCGTACGACATGGCCCACCTCGTACCACCACAGAGCGCCCCGGACTGGATCAAGCACAGCCCACTCTCCGACGCTGACGACCCGGCCGGCTACGTCGAGATCGACAAGCACACGATGCGGCACGTCAGGTACCCCAATGTCTGGGCGCTCGGTGACGCCGGATCGTCCCCGAACTCCAAGACCGGCGCAGCCGTGCGCAAGCAGGCGCCCGTGCTCGTCGAGAACCTCCTCGCAACGATGAACGGCCGGGAACCCAGGGCCTCCTACAACGGCTACTCCTCGTGCCCGCTGACCACGGCCCGCAACAAGATGCTGCTCGCCGAGTTCGACTACAGCGGGCAGCCCGCGCCGTCGATCCCGGTGATCGACACCATCCGCGAACGCACCGACATGTGGTACCTCAAGCGGCGCGGCCTGCCGTTCCTCTACTGGAACCTCATGCTTCGCGGGCTCGCCTGACCCGACACCCGAAAGCCGTAAACGGCCCGGCCCCCCGCGACCGCCGCCATCAGGCGCCCGGCCGCCTTGCTGTCGCACCCTGGACCCGCGGCCGCACCGACACCCACCCACGCCCGGACCTGACTCGCCGGCACGCAACCACCACTCATCTTCAGGAGGCCGTTATGACAAACCACACCGGACCGCTGGTCTTCGTGCAGTTCTATCTCGACTGCCTCTCCCACGCCTCGTACCTCGTCGGCGACCGCACCACCGGCCGGGCCGTCGTGATCGACCCTCAGCGCGACGTCAAGGACTACATCGCCACCGCCGGGCGTCACGGCCTGACCATCGAGCGGGTCATCGAGACCCACATCCACGCGGACTTCCTCTCCGGTCACCTGGAGCTGGCCGAGCGCACCGGTGCCCGGATCTCCTACGGCTCCGCCGGTACGCTCGACTTCGACACGGACCCCCTGGACGACGGCGAGCACCTCAGCCTCGGCGACGTCGACCTGGAGATCCTGCACACACCTGGCCACACCCTCGAGTCGATCTGCGTCGTCGTACGCGAACACGCGGGTGACGCCGTCCCCTACGGTGTTCTCACCGGCGACACGCTGTTCATCGGCGACGTCGGCCGTCCCGACCTGCTCAGCGCCCGCGGCCGGTCCGCCGAGGAGATGGCCCGCGTCCTGTACCACTCCACCCGCGAGTGCCTGCTCACCCTCCCCGACGACACACGCGTCTACCCGGCGCACGGATCCGGCTCGGCCTGCGGCAAGAACCTCTCGACCGAGCTGAGCTGCACGATCGGCAACCAGCGCCGCAGCAACTACGCCCTGGCCGACATGACCGAGGACGAATTCGTCTCTGTCGTGACCCAAGACCAGCCCACCGCGCCCGCTTACTTCGCCTTCACATCCGTGCGCAACCGCCAAGCCCGTCCAGCCCTGGATGAGGATGCCCCCGTCCCCTCCCTGACCCCGGACGCCTTCATCAAGGCTCGGGCGGGCGGTGCCAGAGTTCTGGATACGCGGGACCCGGAGTCGTTCGCCTCCGCCCACGTGCCCGGAGCGGTCAACGTCCCCATCGGCGGTCGGTTCGCCGAGCTCGTCGGCGAGGTGCTCGATGCCCGGGACCGCATCATTCTGTGCGGCGATCCCGCCACTGCACGTGAGGCCCGCAACCGTCTCGCCCGCATCGGCTTCGACCGCGTCCTCGGCGCCCTGACCACCGCGGTCGAGACTGTCGGTACTGAGTACCTGACCGCCGTCGTGCGCGTGGAGGCCGACGTCCTCGCCGGCCGACTCGCCGAGGGCACGGGCGGCTTCGAGCTGGTGGACGTGCGCGGCCCGGGCGAGGTACGCGATAACGGCACCATCCCCGGCGCCCGCCTCATCCCGCTGCCCGAACTGATCGCCCGCCTGAGCGAACTGCCGACGGATCAGCCGCTGACCGTGATCTGCGCGAGCGGTAACCGCTCATCGGTGGCCGCGTCCGTGCTGCGCGCCCGCGGCTTCGAGACCACCGACCTGCGCGGCGGCTTCTCCGCATGGCACGGCGAGGTTGCGCATCCCGCCGACACGGCCCCGGGTGGCTTCCCGGCGTGAGTGTCCTGATCCTCGCTCTGCTCTGCGGAGCCATGGTCGGCCTGGCCCTTGGCGCGCTCGGCGGTGGCGGTGGGGTGCTCGCGGTACCGGCCCTGGTGTACCTCCTGGGCGTCACACCCGCCGACGCCGGGACCACCAGTCTGGTCGTCGTCACCGTCACATCCGTCACCGCTCTTGCCCGCCACTCCGGCACCGGCAACATATGCTGGCGCACCGGCGCGCTGTTCGCCGCGGCCGGTGTGGCACCCGCCATCGGAGCGTCCGTGCTCACGCACCGCATTCCGCAGGCCGTGCTGACCGCCGCGTTCGCCGCCCTGGCCGCTCTCGCCGCCGCGGCGATGCTGCGCGGTACCCGTATGGGGCACCGCACCCGTCGGGTTGCCGCGGCCGCGGCGGTTGCCCCGAAAGCCACCGCACCGGGGGCGGCCGTGGGGGCTGTCGTTTCCCGCTCCGGACGGCCCGGGTGCGCGGAGGCGACCGCCGCCCGGGCGGCACTACGAACGGCCGACGGGACGACCGCAGCCGCAAACGGCGGGGGCGGCCCCGCACCGGAAGACGCAGGTGGTGGCGACGCCGCCGACGCCCCCGGAGGGCCCGCCGACCGGGCCGGGCACCTGCGCACCGCCGCGGCCGGGGCCGGCCTCGGCGCGGTGACAGGGCTGCTGGGAGTCGGCGGCGGTTTCCTTGCCGTACCCGCCCTGATGTCCGTGCTCCGCCTGCCGATGCGAAGGGCCGTCGGCACCAGCCTCGTGGTCATCCTCATTAACTCGGTCGCGTCCCTCGCCACCCGCCTGGCGGCCGGAGGCACGTCCCTCGACCTCGCAGTCTTCGGCCCGTTCGTGGGCGCAGCCATCCTCGGCGCCTGGGACGGCAAGCGGCTGGCAGCCAAGCTCTCCGGCGCCGCCCTGCAGCGGGCCTTCGCCACCCTGCTGCTCGCGATGGCCGTGTTCATGCTCATCGACGTCTTCGTCTAAAGGTTCCTGCATGACCGCTGGCCGGTGCACCCCGCCCCGGGTGACGGCCGCTGCGGATCGGCTGCCGCCTGAGCGGCTGACGTCCGAGCCCGTCGTGGGACCTCCGGCGTCCGGCGCCCGCCCTGTGGTCACCGGGCGCCGGTCACGTCGGGTCGCCGCCCCCCCAGGCCAGGCCAGCGCTCTCTCAACCCAGGAGCTCCCAGGTTTGCACCGTTCCCACGAATGTACGAACATTCATCCTGTGTCAGCACCATCCGTCCGACCCCGACCCTCGGGAGGGCACCGGTGATCTCCCGCTCCGGCCCTCGCCCCCTCACCCGGTCCGCGGGCAAGCCGCTATGGGCACAGCTGCGCGCCGACCTGCTGCGCCGTCTCGAAGACGGCGAATTCCGCGACGTCTTCCCCGGCGAGCACGACCTCGTCGCCGAGTACCGGGTCAGCCGGCACACGGTCCGCGAGGCCCTCCGGCAGCTTCGTGCGGAGGGCCTCGTCACCGCCCAGCGCGGCAAGGTCTCCCGGTTCACCGCCAGCCGCCCGCTGGAACAGAAGGTCGGTGAAGCATACAGCTTCTTCCGCTCTGTCGAGGAGGTCGGCGCCGTCCAGCGCAGCGCCGTACGTGTGCTCGACCAGCGCGCCGACGGCGTCATCGCCGCCCGTCTGGGACTTGAGGAATCGACACCACTCGTCTACCTCGAACGCCTGCGTCTAGCCGACGAGGAACCGCTCGCCGTCGATCGTGTTTGGCTCCCCGCGGACGTGGCCCGCCCCCTCCTGGACGTCGACTTCACCCGCACCTCGCTCTACGACGAGCTCGAACGCCACTGCGGCACCCGTATCTGCGGCGGCTGGGAGCGTATCCGGGCCGTCGTACCTGGCCGCGGAGAGCGCACCCTGCTCGACTGCCCCGAGTCCACCGCGTTGTTCGCGATCGACCGGCTCGGTCACGACGCTAGCCGACGCCCGGTCGAGTGGCGGCAGACGCTCGTCCGCGCGGATCGCTTCGCCGTCGCCGCCGCGTTCTCTGCCGACGACGGCTACCGGCTGGGCAGGGCCCCGGAGAGAGTCGGGAACATCCGTTTTTGATCACGGGATGCCGTGGAGTGCAACACCGTTGCGTTAGCGCCGTGAGCGGCTATTGAGGCCGTGGTCGAAGAACGCGACGGTGGTGCGGACGGTGTAGTTCTGGCTGGTCGTGGGGTGTTGTCCGGCGTTCGGTCCGTACTTGCTGGTGGGGTTCTTGCGGGTGCGGGCCTTCACTCGTTGCCGTCGGTGGGCGGGCAGGAGGGCGTCCAGGGCCGCGTGGCCGATCGTGCCGACCAGGTCGACGAGGGTGTTGGGGAAGATTCCATGGCCGGCGGTGACGGTGTCGGTTGCGGCGGCCAGCAGGACGGTGAAACTGATCCGTTCCATGGGTACTTCCGGCCGACCGGTCAGGGCGTCGTCGCCGGCGCGGATCAGAGCCTGGTAGGCGGTGAGCAGGGCGTAGACCTCCTGGTCGAGACCATCGATGCTGCGGGAGCGCAGGACGCGGCCGTCGAGCATCGTGGCCTTGATCGAAAAATACGTAGTTTCCGCCTGCCACCTGCGGTGATAGAGATCAACGAGCTCGGCGGCCGGATAGCGGACGGGGTCCAGCAGGTTGGTGATCAGCCGCCACTGCTCGGTGCGGACGGTGCCATCGGTCAAGGTGACGGTGAGGGTTGCCTCGATCACGCGTACCGGCAGCAGTACCCGCAGGACGCCGTAGCCGATGCGGGCGATGTAGGAGCCGTCGCCCAGGTGCTCGGCGGGGGTGGGGACACGGCGGGCCCCGGAGCGCACCAGGAACCGCGCCCCGCTCTGATGGACGGCATCAAGGAACTCGTTGCCGTCGAAGGCCGCGTCGGCCAGCAGGAGCATCGTCTTGTCCAGGGCGGCCAGAAGCCGCTTGGCATAGGGGAGTTCACCATCGGACTCCGGTCCGAAGGCGGCGGCTATGAGCGCGCGGGTGCCGCACTCGACCAGGGTCAGCAGCCGTAGGAGCGGATAGCCGAACTCCAGACCCTCCCCGGCCCGTTTGGGGTAGCGCCAGGTGAGCGTCTCGTCGTCGGGGGTGTGCAGCAGGGTCCCGTCGACGGCCACCGTGCGCAGGCCCCGGTAGAAGGACCCGTCCTGACCGGGGCGGGCGACGGGCCCGGCCAGTGTCTCGAACAGGCGCCGCAGAGGTGCGGCCCCCACCCTGCGCCTGGCCCGCGTCAGCGAGGAGACCGCGGGACGCACCAGGGCCAGCGGGGTCAGGGCGGCGGTCAGTTTGGACCACACCGTGCGGTACGAGCGGTGCTCGAACAGTGCGAGAGCGAGCACGAAGTACACCACCACCCGCGAAGGCAGCAGTCGCAGGCGCTTCTCGCGCCGGCCGGTCTCCTCCAGCACCGCGTCCACCAGCGCAAAGTCCACGACCTGGGTCAACTCCCCCAGATGACCCGGCGCGAACACACCCCGGGCTGTCTCGATCGTGGACGTGATGACAGACTTCTCCTGCAACGGGATCCCTGACCTTGATCGACTTTCTTCGCCGATCGTTGATCTATCAGGTGGTCCCGTTGCGCTGTTCAGCAGGGCTTGACGTACAGCTCAGAGGTCAAACGCAACGGTGTTGCCGTGGAGTGTCACTTACCCGTGTAGTTGCAATATTTGCTGCCGGCCCTCAACTCCCGTCGCCTGCAGTCAGGGTCGGAAGTTGATCTCAGTGGGTTGGGCGCTGCGGGGTGCTGGCCACCCCTGCCTCCCGACCGCTGAGCGCGGCGTCCAGGGTCTCCTGGGCCGTGCGCATCGCCTCGGCGTACTTCGGCTCGGACATTCGCTGCCAGGCAAGGTCCGGTGCGATGTGCTCGACCCGGCTCATCACCCACCAAATGTTGCCGAACGGGTCCCGCACCCTGCCGCCGCGATCCTGTGCCGTTCGTGACCCGGCGGGGGCCGTCGATGCGGCCGTGGCCGCGGTACAGGTCGGCGCCGATGGCCTTCACCCACTCGCCCTGCCCGGTGTCGTCCCAGTCATTGACGTAGTGGTTGCGGCGGGCGAAGACCCGGCCGGTGTCGGGCCGATCGGTGACGGCCTGCCGAGCGCCGTCCACCCGGTGTGCATCGGCGAGGGCGATGACCGGCCGCAGCAGCGCTTTGCTGGGGACGCAGGCCCAGTAGGCGCATTCGCCGCCGACCAGTTCACGTTCCACGACGGCCGTGGTGAGGCCGGCGGCGCGGGCGCGGTCGGCGACGTTCGTGCCGACCGGGCCCGCGCCCAGCACAACCACGTCGTAGGCGCCGCGTTCCTGGTTCTCGTGTGCTTCGCTCATTGCTCCCTCGCGTCTGGTCGGACCGGACGGGGCCACGTCCCCAGCTCATGTAACCGCGCGGTGCGCACGCAGCCGTCCTACCTTGGCCGTAGGAGTCACCAACAGCGGCCATCGTGCCCCTGATTGCCCACGCAGAGGATCGGCTGGCAGGCGCCATCCTGCTCGGCGACAACCGCGCCGCAGGCCGGGTCATCCAGCTCTTCGACCGCCAAGAACCCGTCCCCTCCGATCGCAGACAGAACACACCCATCCGCAATAGCCCAGAGCCCTCGTCAGCAAGCTGTCACAGCCTCATGAACGATCGAAGCTAGCCCTGGGTCAAGCCTTGGCGATATACCTGCCCGGCATCGGCTCCGCGAGTGCTGTCCGCCATTCAGGCGCACCGAAGGCGTCCGCGAAGTACTGCGTCTCGTGCACCACGTGCCCGTGGGCAAATTCCATGATGCTCACTGAGTGGGTGGGTACCCCGTCGTACGTGATGACGCACTCGCTCACCCACAGATCCCCGCTGCCAACGATCCGGTGGAGGGTGAAGTGCCGGCTGGCAGGGTGTCCGCCACGTTGCGCCGCAATCGTCGCGCGGCCCCGGAATCGTTCACCTGACTGGGGGTAGTCGAGGATCGCGTCCGCGGCGTAGATGGCGTGCTCGGCTTCGGTATCCTCACCTTCCGACGCCCGCCAGTGTTCCTCGAGCGCGGCCCTGGTCCGGATGTCAGCATCCATCGCACTGTCCCCTCTGCAGGCGGCCGGAGCGATCTGGGGACCTGGGAACACTTCGAGGCTTCCCCCAGGACGCCGGGCCGTTGAACGTAATGGGCAACAGTGACAGCGTAGATCGCCAAGGCAGCGACTCAGCTTTAGGACACTGCGGATCAAGATCGGACAACTCGTGATGCGTGGAAATCCTTGGTGCCCAGGCCGGCGACGGGATCATCGGTGGTCGCGGTTCGCAGCGGCCGGAGACCGCGTTCATCGAGCTGGGCGAGTTCGCGCTCGTAGTCGTGCTGCTGCGGCACTAGTGCGGTGGGCCCCGCGCCGTGGGGCGAGGCCCACCCGCGTCCGGCAGTCGTCAGCTGCCGCCGCACTGCTCCTGCACGGCGAACGGAAGGCTTCCGTAGCCTGAGACGTCGTACGAGCCGAGGGAGCCGTCGGCGGCTGCCGTGAGAACCGCCATCGTGGGGATGGTGAAGAGCCGTTCCAGCTGGCCGTTGCTCTTCTGGCCGACCGAGCGGACCTCGTAGAAGATCGCGCCCTTGGTCGGCGTGTGCAGCACCGGCTGTTCGCCGGCGGGGGCCGTGCCACCCATGAGCATGCGGCTGAAGACGGCGTTGGTGATGTCGATGAGCGGGTAGTGGGCGACATTGGCCAGGCCGTAGTGGTCCAGCGCGTCGACGCTGGCCATGGCCATCTGCCGGTTGGTGAGCCACTGTTCGGCTGTCATCCGGGACGGGGCGATGGAACGGGCTCCGATCTGGAACTGGTTGAGGTCGTTCGTTCCCGCGACCACCGGGGCCTGTCCCATGTGGTGCAGGTCGAGGCTCAATTGCGGGGCGGTCCGGCGCCACAGCTTCCAGTAGGCGACCGACTCCGGCTGGACGAAGTTCTCCCAGTCACGGTTGAGGTCGGTACGGGTCGGGGTGGTGCTCTGGCGGATGTTGGCCTCAGCGCCGTCCGGGTTGTACATGGGGAGGACGACGACGGTGAGTTTCTCGCGGATGAGGCGGGCGGCCGGGTCGCCGCTCGCCAGGTGCCCGAGGATCTGGAGGACGGCCTCGGTGCTGTGCAGTTCGTTGCCGTGGATACGGGCCTGCAGCCAGAAGACGGTCGGCCCAGTGCCGACGGTGGCGTACAGCAGCTTGCGTCCCTCGCCCGACAGACCGGCCGTTCCGACATTGACGAGTCCGTGCGAGGTCCGGGCGATACGGTCGAGCTGCCGGACCACGTCGTCGTATCCCGCGACGCTGGCCAGGCTGACGTTCTGGTCCGGCTGGATGCAGGGCCCGCCCGGCAGATGCGCCGGGTCCGCCGAGGCGGTCGAGACGCCGGCCAGTCCGGCAGCCAGCGCGCCGGCGGCCCCGAGCAGTGTGCGTCGTCCGATCATGGGTGCCTCCCTCACAGGTCGTCGCGCGGATTGCCGATGGACGGGCCGGCCGGCGGAATGTCGTAGTAGCGGGCCGGGTCGACGTTCTGGATGTCACCGGTGGCGAGGCTCTCGAGCGTGGTGCCCATCCCGATGAGCGACTGGCGGATCAGCATGCCCATGGACTTCTGGGCCACCGAGCGCGTCTCGTAGAGCATGATTCCGGCGCCGTTGAGTGCGTAGGATCCGAGCGCGGTGCCCGGCAGTTCGACGTCGGGGTAGCGGGTGATGCCTCCGAAGCCCGACTGGCCCAGGGCGCGCAGGGTGTCCCAGACGAGCACATTGACCCGATAGCCCAGGTCGCGGGCGGCCGGGTCGAGCGGATATCCGGCAGTGCCCTTGGTGACGATGCCGACCAGTTGGAGCGTGGTGAGCTGGTTGTCCGTGTCGGACTGCGTGTTGCTGCCGCGGTGGTGGTGGTCGATGAAGACCTTCGGCCGCATCCGCTGGAAGACCGCTGCGGAGGTGCGCGCCTCGGGCGTTACGAAGAAGCCCGGCAGCTCGGAGCGTCCGGGCAACAGGCCTTCGCCGCCAGGCTTCAGCCGGAACGTCAGATCCGGGTGGAAGTCGCGGTTGATGTCGTAGCCGGAGACCCGGCCGGGCTCCAGCAGCGTACGCGGCAGATACCACGGCGCCGGTGTGCCCGCCGCGAGTCCCCATTCCTGCGGTGTCCAGCGCTGGGTGTTCTGCCGCCGCTGTACGAGGAAGCCGTCGGCGTCCCGGAAGTCGGCACCGTCCATGTTGAGCCGCGGGATGAACCAGACCGCGAGCCGGTCGAGGACCGCCTTGACGGTCGGATGCGAGCTGGTGGCGAGCGTCTGCATCAGATGCAGCGCGACCTCGGTGCCGAGAGGTTCACCGCCGTGGATCTGGGTCTGGATCAGTACGGGGAGCTTGCCGGCGGCGGGCTCGCCGAACCGTATGAGATGGATGGGCCAACCGCCGGCCGAGTGACCGGCCACCTCCACGGCCATCCTGCCCTTCGAACGGGCCGCGATGCTCTGGAGTTTGGGGCCGAGTTCGGAGTTCGCCGTCAACGCGGCCTTCTGGACTGTTTGTTCCGGCTGGATCCACGGCCCGTTGGGCCGCGACTGCGGTTCCGCGTAGGCCGACGGCTGGAGAACCGTCCCCACCCCGAGGCCTGCCATCCCGGCCAGGATCGTGCGTCGACGCATGTGCTCTCGCTTTCCGGTCGATGGGAGGGATCCCCCCCGGTCCCCTCCGACAAGAACGATTGCAGCGATCACGGTCTGTCGGCCCAGTCTGATCCCCGGCAGCGCGCATGACAAGACATCAGCATCCTCTGTCTTCACTGCTGTACCGGGGCAGGACCAGGCATCGGCCCGGCCGGTCATCGAGGCGCTGGGGCGCCAATCGGGGCGGGACGGCCCGGGGTGGTCGCTCGGCCGTCGGGCTCGTTGCCGTCGGTGGCGGCGGCCGCTGGCGCCGCGTCGGCCGATGCCGACGCGACGCCGCATTCACGACGAGCTCCGCCGCCAGGTCCGGGAGCCGGAGGCCGCACCGTCCTTGCCCGCCTCGCGAAGGGGTTCCGCACGATCAGTCTGGTGTGGGCCGACGGCGGATACGCCAACTCCGTTGATTCCACGCTTTCGCGCAGAAGCCGGACTGGCCGCAGCAGTTCCCAGAGCATGCGGGTCGGCGGGTGCCCCAGCGTCGCCTCCCGAGATCACACCAGCCACCAACGACATGCTGCCCAACCCAAAGACGGAGAGTGCTCGTGGATGGGGTGGGAACGGCTTCGCGCCGGGGATCTGCTCGGCTGCTCCTGGTCGACGGCATACCGCTGCTGCGGCCGGGCGAGCAGGTCTCAGTCTGATTGATCAGGTGGGATCAGCGGCGGACAGCCTGTGCCACCAGTGACCGCATCCGTCGAAGCAGAAGCGCTCGCGGCGCCGTTCGTCGGCAATCGCGAGTACCGCGATCAGCAACCGGAACGCCTTGCGGCGTTCGTCGAGAGGAGCGAGGCCGGCGATCTTCCCCAGTTGCTGGTCGATCCTGCCGCGTGTGATCAGCATCGCCGGCGTATGCGTCGGGCGCAGTCCGGCACGGCGGATGCTCTCCGGTCCGTCCTCGGTGACGGCGCGAGCTTGGACACAGTGATGGCGTAGGAACCGCAGCGTCTCGGACTGCTCCTCCGGGCTGAGACCGTCAAACCACTCGATGCCCTGTGACATCGGGCGCAGCCCCTGGGCGAGTTCGTTGAGTATGACGTCGCGTCCGGTCATGCCTGGCTCCCGTTGGACAAGCGGCGCTCCGCCGCAGTGATCAGGATTCCGAGCAGCACCGCCAGATCGGCCGCGCCTTCGGCGTCGTCGGCCCAGCGGGTGGCCTGCAACGGGTGCACCTGGTCGAGGGAGACGCCTTCGCGGGCCAAGACAAAGGCCAGCGCCAGCATGGCTGCGCGGGCGTTGCCATCCTCGAACGGATGGAAGAAGACGACATCCAGGTAGGTCCGGGCGGCGCGTGAAGGGAGAGGCAGGTCCGGGCGGGTGCTCTCGGCGAGGCAGTGCTCGAACAGCGCGTGTGTGTCAGGCGCGAGGCCGTAGCGCTCGAGTCCGCCTTTCGCGAAGGCCGGCATCGTGCGGAAGTCAACGGAGCTGCGGCCCAGCACGGCCCGCTGCCAGTTCGCCATGAGGGAGAACGTCAGCTGAGCGCCCTGCTCCGCGTCGGCGAGAGCCCGGTCGAGGGCGGCCAGAACCCGCGCGGTCCCTTCTACGTCGCGGCCGCCGCGTGTCGCGGTGAAGAAGTCCCGGAAGCCGTCAAGCGCCGGCGGTTCGGCAACGGGGTGCTCGCCGCTCCAGCGCGGCCAGGAGATCTCGGTACGGATGCGCAGCCAGTCGGCGAGGGCGTCGTTCTGGTGGTCGGGCCCGGAGCTCATCGGTTTCCGCCCATGGTCCGGGCGAACCGCGAGCTCACCGCCTCGACCACCGCGACGTCTGGTGCGATCCAACTGCCGAACCGGCCACCGACCGCGCTCTCCACGATCTCCCGGGCTCGCTCCTCGTCAATGCCGTTGTAGGCGAGGAACCATTCGAGGACCTGAATGCAGTGCCCGTACCAGCCGCTCTCGGCCTGAGTGCGGTCGGCCACCACAGTGACCAGTCGCGTGCACGCCCGCTCCCAGTGCCAGGGGTCCATCGAGGATGCAGCCGAGTTCGACTGCGGTGCCAGGGCGGAGAAGCGCTCCGCCAGATCCTCGAGCCAGTCGCGCCATTCAAGCAGGGCCGCGACGACCAGCGGGGCGGTTGCGTCCGCCGTCGTCACGGAATGGGCGGCGCAGCACCACGCTCCGACGACCCCTCCGTCGGTGTCGCCCTCACCCACCGACCAGTTCCACCCGCAGGCCCACCGGCCGTACCCGTCCACCAGAAGCTCGGTGACGGGATCCAGCGAACGCCGACGTTTCTCCTCCGCGGCATCGGCGTCGGGCAGCAACGGCGCGACAAGACCGGCCAACTCCTTCGCCGCATCCTCATCCAGCTCGCACGGATGCCGCAACGGATCCACTTCTGCCCAGGTCAGGGCGTGCGCCCACAGCTCAGTCACCACACCACTCTGCCGTGCGCAGCCGCTCGAACACCAACCCAATATCGAGCGGCAGCGCCACAGCACCGGGAAACGATCTCCATCCAAACGGGAAGCGATCTCCATCGCCTCTCTGGAATGCCTTGGCCAGAGGCACTCGTGAACACCCCGTGGTGGGGACGCCTGGGATTGGCCAAGGTCAATCCCACCAGAGCACGACGAGTAGGTGGCGCTTTGCTGCGTCGAGGTAGAAGTCGCGCAGGGCATTGAAGTGCTTCAGTAAGTACTCTCGCGGGCCGCCGATGATGCGGTCGGCCCCGTGGCCGATCAGGGATTCAGCTGCGGGGCCGTCGGTCGGCAGGGCGGTCAGGAGGGTGTGCATGTCGATCTGGTTGAGCAGTTCGGAGACACACGCCACTTGAGTGCTGGACAGAGCCGTGGGGGCAGGCCCGAAGGGGCCGATGGCGTGCGGATGCGTATTGAGGAAGCGCAGGTCGAGAGTGGTGTCGCCGTCGGTGGCCTGGCGAAGAACGTCAAGGCGAACCTCGTCGAGCCCAGTCACCTCGCCAAGGCGCGCAAGTAGGGCCGGCGCCCAGTCCAGGTCCAGCACATCCGGTGCTGGCGGATCCCAGTGAGGATCACCGTCCGGTGACGCGGTGGCTGACTGGCGGCAGGCGGCGAGATACTCCGCTGGAATGCGGGCGAGCTGCTGGGTGACGGCCATGGTGGCAGTATCTCGGCAATGTCCACCAGTTTCTCTGGGGCTTGCTTGGGGCCGAGCACGACCATCGCGGGACCGCCCACGGTCACCGCAGGACTGGGGACGTGTTACCACCAGTGTGGGGAATTACGTGGCGCTCAGACCCCGAAAGCTGGGAAAACGGGGTGTGTCGCTGATCTTGTGACGCACTGGGGTGAGCGTAACGCGCCGCTCTACTCGTAGATGGTGGCTGCGTGAAGGGCTCGGGCCATGAAGGTCCAGTCTCCGTCGGGCGGGATCTGCTCTCCCGCGTGACGGTACGCACCCGGGGAGTCGTGCACCCAAGCGGCGAGCGCTTCAATGAAGTCGTCCAGGGTGTTGTTCTCCCACTCATGACCGCGGGCGCGGAACTCTTTGTGCAGGTCGCGGAGGAAGGTGACCAGCTCTTCACGGCTGCGCGGTTCAAGGGACACGGCGACAACGTACACCGGTGCTGTCGCGCCGGATCCAGGACCATCACAGGATCAGCGCCAGACCCGAAAAGCGTGACCGTCGACAAGGCGGACACCGCGACCGGAGGCTGCTGCCAGAACTGACCCACTCGGCATACCGAACCCCGTACGCCCGCCTTCATGCAGGGCGTACAGGGCGGCGTGTCTCGTGAGACATAACTCAGCCTGGAGAACCGGGGCTGGTGTGGCCGAGCCTGGTGAGGTCGGCGGAGCGGGTGCCGGCGGGCTGGAGGTCGGCGTACGGGTGGAGCTTTGCGCCGGCGGTCCCGTTCGTGAGCGTCCGGGCCAGTGGGTTGGCTGGCTGGGCGGGGGTGGGTGCGGGTTCGCGGCGGCCGAGGATGTCGAGTACGGCCTGGGGTCCGTGGTCGCGGCGGGCCGCGGCGAGTGCTTCGAGGTCCCAGACCATCTGCCCGACGACGGTCCGGCGAGGGCCCCGGGCCTCCACGGTGCCGCGGACGAGCAGCAGTCCGTTGTGGAAGATGGTGTGCGCGCAGGCCTCGTGGGAGTTCTCGAAGAATGCAATGTCGACCAGTCCGAAGCCGTCTTCGAGGGTGACGAAGATGACGCGCTTGCCGGACGGGATCGGCGGGGTCTGGGTGGAAGCGCGGACACCGGCCACCAGGACCTGCTGCCCGGGGTGCATCGTCTTGAGGTGCTTGGCGTCGGTGGCGCCGATCTCCCGCAGGAGTCGGTGGTGGTGCTCCATGAGGTGCTGGGAGACGTCGATCTTCAGCACGCTGAGTTCTGCGTCGAGGGCCTCGCGGCTGGTCATCTCCCTCAGCCCGGACGGGCTGGCGGTGATGAGGGTGTCGTCGATCGGGAGCTGTCCGGCGCCGGGCCGGGTACGGGTGTGGCGGTGGAGCTCGGTGGCCTGGAGCAGCAGGTCGCGCCGCGTCTGGGCGCCCTTGAGCTGGTCGAGCGCGCCGACCTCGATCAGACGTTCGGCGATCGGCAGCGCCGGGCGGGCCCGCTGCCAGAAGTCCTGCAGGGAGTTGTAGGGCTGGCCGGCAGCGATCCGGGCGACCTGGTCCTCGCTGATGCCTTTCACGGAGGGCAGGGAGAGCCGCACGCCGAAGCCTGCGTCGGTCTTCTCGACCTGGTGCGCTGGCGCGGATTTGTTTACGTCAACGGGCAGCACCGGCACGTTGTGGCGGCGGGCATCGGCGACGATCACACGCAGCGGCCACATGCCGGGATCGTGCTCCAGCAGCCCCGCATACAGTGCGGCCGGATGGTGGGCCTTCAGCCATGCCGACTGGAGGGCAGGGACCGCGAACGCGACGGCGTGCGCACGGCAGAACCCGTACGCGCCGAACGAGGCGACGATCTCCCACACCTCGTCCAGGACCTTGGTGGTGTATCCGCGGGCGCCGGCCTTCTCCCGGAACCACGTCTCCAGCTTCGGCAGGCGCTGCTCATCGGCGAGGGCGCGGCGGGCGACCTCCGCCAGGGCGCGATCGCAACCGGTCATCACGGCCAGGATGTCGATGATCTGTTCGTGCCAGATCGTCACCCCGTACGTGTCCCGGAGGACCGGTTCGAGGTCGGGGTGCGGATAGACGGGGGCGGTACCGTGGCGGGCAGCGATGTAGAGCGCGGGCATCCCGCCCTGCACCGGGCCCGGCCGGAACAGGCTGATGTCGGCGATGACGTCCTGCGGGTCGCGGGGCTGGAGCCGACCGACCAGGTCCTGCTGACCGGGCGATTCGAGCTGGAACATCCCGACGGTGTCGGAGTCCTGGATCAGAGCGAAGGCGAACTGGTCGTCGAGGGGGACCTGGTCGGGATTGTCGAGATCGATCTGCCGGCCGGTGGTGCGGCGGATCTCGGTGACGGCGTGTGCCATCGCCGACTGCATCCGCACCCCGAGGACGTCGAGCTTGAGCAGGCCGAGGTCCTCCACATCGTGCTTGTCGGCCTGGACCATCGGGTACTTCCCGCCCGGCGTCGGCTGCACCGGCAGCCGGTCCAGCAAGGCCGCGTTCGACAGGATCACGCCGCACGGGTGCATCGCGATGCCACGCGGCAGTGCGTCGAGGCCCTCGGCGAGCTCCCACAGCGGACCGTACGAATCGGCCTCGGTGGCGAGCTGCCGCAGCTCGGGCAGTTCCCTGAGCGCTCCGCGGATGTCACAGGCCCGGATGTGCGGGAACGACTTCGCAATCCGGTCGACCGTCTGCGGCGGCAGACCAAGGGCGAGACCGGTATCACGCAGCGCGTGACGCGCCCGCCAGGTCTCCGGCATCCCCGTCACCGCGACCCGATCCGAGCCGAACCGCTCGAAGATCCTGTCGTACACCTCCAAGCGACGCGCGGACTCCACATCAACGTCGATGTCCGGCAACGAGACCCGACGCTCCGACAGGAACCGCTCGAACAACAACCGGTGCTCCAACGGATTCGCTGTAGCCACGAACAAAGAGTGATTGACCATGGACCCGGCGCCCGAGCCGCGGGCGGCGACCCGGATCCCCATGTCACGGACGTCGGCAACCACCTGAGCAACAGCGAGGAAGTACGCCTCGAAACCGAGCCGGCCGATGATGTCGAGCTCGTAGTCGAGCTGCTCGACCGCCCGGCGGTCACGGTCCAGGCCGCGGGCGACCATCCCGGCCTCGCACCGCTGCTTCAGCAGCCGCATCGCCCCACCCGCGCCGGGCTCAGCGCCGACCACGGTCGGCTCGGGGAAGTGCGGGGTACCCAGTCCGAGGTCGGCGACCGGATCGATCACACACTGCTCAGCGGTGCGGACAGTTTCGGCCAGCAGCTCCGCCGCCCGGCCCAGGCCTGCACCGGCCGCCTCACAGATCCGCTCCGCCGCAGCCGCCATCTCGGCCGGGCCGCGAAGCCAGCGCTCCCCGCAGTCCAGGCGCCGCCGGTCGATCGGCCGCAGCATCCGGGCCGCGTCCAGGACATCCGCGACCCGGTGCTGGGCGGGGTCGGCGTAGCGCACCGCGTTCGTCAGCACGGTCGGGATGGCGAGCCGGTCGGCCAGGCCGAGCGTGTGGGCGGCAAGCCGCAACGATCCAGGTCCGAGGCCGTCCAGCCCCCAGTGGAGTCCTCCAGGCGCAGGTTCGGCCCGGCGAACTCCCGCCACGGCGCCAGGAGCTGCTCGGCAATGTTCGGCCGCCCGGCCGACAAGGCCCGGATCGGCTCCGATGCAGGCCCGAGCAGCACCGTCAGGCCCTGGTCGGCGTACCGCTGGAGTGCTGGCCAGGCAACGACCGGCGGGCCGCCAGCAGCGGTCGCGTGGGCGGCGGACACGATCCTGCACAGCCGCCCCCATCCGGACAGGTCCTGGGCAAGGAGCGTGATTCGCAGCGGCGCCTCGGCAACATGCGCGCCGCCGCGCACCGGCGTCCGCGGCCGGGCGGCGGGGTCGCCCGGGGTGTGCGGGGCGACCGCGACGTCGACGCCAAAGACCGGCCGCACGCCCGCCGCCGTGGCGGCTTTCGCGAAGCGGACGATGCCGGTGACGGTATCGCGATCGGTCAGCGCGAGCGTGGTGATACCGCGCTCGGCGGCACGGGCGACCAGGTCGTGCGAGTGGGAAGCGCCGTAGCGGGCGGAGTAGCCGCTGGCGACATGAAGATGCACACCACCGCCCATCACGACCTCCGGTCATATGCCCCCAAATACGCTCTAACCGCCCTGGCTAGATCTCCACACTACTCGAACAGAAATCGAACAAGCGAGCTCTTGCCGGTCCCGTGCCTCGTGTCGCCGTCCTGTTGCGATTGAGCGCTGTAGATGGCCCCTGAGCGTTCTAGTTGGCCCGGGTGAGCGCTGTAGGTGGCCCGCAGGGGTGCGGCCAGCCCGGTGAATGCGCCCGACGGGGTGAAACCGGGTTCCGTCGCGGCGATGAGCACGCGGGCATCCGCAGGTCTATCTCTTGAGGGAGACAACCGACTCATCGGGAGTAAGCCATGGGCCTCATCCACATCGAGCTGTTTGCGACCCTCGATCTCGTCGGGCAGGCGCCCGGCGGCCCCGACGAGGATCCGGTGGGATTCTCGTTCGGCGGCTGGCAGGCGCCCCTACTGGACGAAGTCGCCGGGGCACAGGTCGGTGCCGCTTACGAAGGCACGGACGCCCTCCTGCTAGGCCGGCGGACGTACGACATCTTCGCCGCTTACTGGCCTCACCAGGAGGGCGGCGAGGACAACGAGATCGCCACACTCTTCAACAGCGTCCCGAAGTACGTGGCCTCCCGCGGCAGGCCCGACCTCTCGTGGGCCGGGTCCACACAGGTCGGCCCGGAACTCGCCGACGCGGTGCGCGAGATCCGTGACCGGCACGAGCACGTGAAGGTCGTCGGGAGCCTGAACCTCGTACAGACCCTCCTGCGCGAGAAGCTCTTCGACCGCCTCGACCTCTGGCTGCACCCGATCGTGCTCGGCGTCGGGAAGAAGGTGTTCGACGACGGCGCGGTGCCCACCAACATCACGCTCCTCGCCCCTCCGGTAGCCAGCCCCAAGGGCACCGTCTACCTGCGCTACGGACTCGCCGACGGCACCCCTGCGACGGGCGACATGAGCGCACCCGATCGCGGTGCCAGAAGCGACGACTGAGGCCATCTTGCGCCTGGTGAGTCCGTGCCGCGCGGAACGCGCAGCGGGATACCAGTTGCCCCCTGCCCCGGGCCCGAGAGATCGCAGCGCGGTGAGGGCGACCGGAATCTGAGCATCGAACTGACCAACTAGCGTCCTAGGTGGCAGTTGCCGCGCAGGGTAGCCCCGACCTAGCCCACCCGGGCGGCGGCAAGATGGGCCTCCACAGCAATGACACCGTCGATGCCCTGGCAGAGGCCCACGACCACCGGCACAAGACGCGGTTCCGGGACTTGACCCCGCAGCGTGATTACCCCGTCTCGGACCTCGACCGCGACGGCATCCTCGTCCAGGCCGAGGATGCCCCCCAGGACGTCCTGCTCCACCTCGCCGCGGATCTCGACGTCGGAGCGGATGAAGGCGTCGAGCAGGTCGCTGCGGCTGATGATGCCAGTGAGGTGCCCGTCGTCACCGACCACCGGCAGCTGCTTGACGTGGCGCCTGCGGAGTTCCCGCGCGGCCTGGGGGATCGTCCAGTCGGATCGGGCGGTGAAGGCGGGGCTGCTCATGAGCGCGCCCGCGGTTTGGGCCCGGGCCTTGCCCCAGGCGCCCTCGTCGTTACCGTCCTGCCCCTGCGGATCGGGCATGCCGGTCTCGTGCCGCAGCACGTCGGACGCGGACACGACGCCGACGAGGGCACCGTCGTCGTCGACAACCGGGGCCGCGACGATGTCGTTCACATCCAGCAGGCCGACGACCTCCTGGAACGGTGTGCTGGGGCGGAGGGTGACGACCTCCTCGGTCATCACGTCACCGACCGTGCGGCGGTGCAGCATGGCGTCGGCCTCCTCCGTTTTGCGACGGGGCGGGCGCGGTCGGACCGCCCGAGCGGACGGCGCGCGGCGCGTCGGCCTCTGCGGACCTGCCAACTCGTCAACGCGTCTTCCTTACCCATGACAGCACCCCGCCGCTCCGGCGACCAGTGACGTTTGACCTGGCGACGTCCCGGCCAGTGGGCGATCGTGAGCGGCCGACCGTTGGTGCATGCGACGGCCCTATCCGCTGAATAATGAGCCGGTGCCTCTTAGGAGTCGGGGTGCGCATCCGTCTGCAACGCCCACGCGCCGCCCGGGCAGCCCGCCGGCAGCGGTGGGAAGCGGTGTCCCTTCACGTCCGTGCTCCAGTGGTGACCCGCACCGCAATCACACTCATAGATCCCGCTCTCCGGCACGAGCTCGCCCGGATGCCATGACGTGCGTTCCTCGCTCATGCTCCCTGTGTACGACACCCCGCCGCACCCTGCGACCCAACAGATGCCCCTTCGCCCGGGAACGCTCACAGCCGGTGGCGCGTCTACCGCTCTTCAGCCGGCACGGTCCGATGCCGTGGCAGAGTGGCGGTATGTGCGGCCGTTACGCCTCCACCCGCAGTCCCCAGGACCTGACCCGGCTCTTCCAGGCCACTGACTGGCTTCCCGACGAGAGTCTGGCGCCCAGCTGGAACGTGGCCCCTACCGACGATGTCTACGCGATTCTCGAGCGCGCCGGACGCGAGGAAGGCGACGAGGTACGGCGAGAGCTGCGGCAGCTGCGGTGGGGACTGGTCCCTTCGTGGGCGAAGGACCCGAAGGTCGGGGCCCGGATGATCAACGCCCGAGTGGAGACAGTGCACGAAAAGCCCGCCTACCGCCGTGCCTTCGTCAAGCGGCGCTGCCTGCTGCCGGCTGACGGGTTCTACGAGTGGGAGCCGCTCAAGGACGAAAGAACGGGCAAGACACGCAAGCAGCCGTACTTCATCCATCCCACCGACGGCGAGGTGATGGCCCTGGCGGGCCTGTACGAGTACTGGCGTGACCCTGACATCGACAAGGACGAGGACCCGGCCGCCTGGCTGATCACCTGCACAATCATCACGACCGAGGCCACCGACGCGGCTGGCCGGGTGCACCCCCGCATGCCGCTCGCCCTCACCCCGGACCACTACGACACCTGGCTCGACCCGCACCACCAGAACACCGAAGACCTTCGCGCCCTGCTCAGCCAGCCTGCAGGTGGCCTGCTCAACGCCCGGCCCGTCTCCACGGCCGTGAACAACGTCCGCAACAACGGCCCCCACCTGTTGGACGAGGTCGCCTGATTACGCCGCCCGCTTTAACGGCAGTGAGCATGTAGCCCGCCAGACGGGCCAACTACAGGGCTCCGTCACACGACGGTCGCAGTCGCCTATCCGCCAGGTCCGGATTGGCCCGCCCGAAGGAGTTGCCAAACTACGAATCGAAGCGAGGGCTTGCCCACGACATCTCAGGCTTGCCCACCGTGCGCCGATCGAGGCTTGCCCAACCCGCTGACCTGGAACAACGGCCGATGGGTACATGTACTCCACTGGCCTGACATGGTCGGCCGCGCCCGGGACATCGTGACCGGCTACGGGGAGATGGGCTGCACGCTGCGCCAGGTCCACTACCGGCTCGTCGCCGAAGGCCGCATTCCCAACACCCCGCCCACCTACCGGCGTCTGTCCTCCCGGCTGGCCCAGGCGCGCCGCGACGGCCACTTCCCCGACCTGATCGACACCCTGCGCGAAGTCCACGTGCCCCGGCCTGGGCCGACGCCCGCGACTTCCTTGGTGACGTCACCGACTGGTTCGCCCTGGACCGCACCGCCGGCCAGAAGGCGGCGCTGTACGTCGCGGCCGAGAAAGACACCCTGCGCCGCATGTTCACCGACTGGCTCGCGGACCTCGGCATCCCGGTCCTGGCGTACACGGATTCAGCTCCCAGTCCTACGTCGATATCGTCCGAGCGCGCACTGCCCGCGACCCGCGTCCCACGGTCCTGCTCTACGTCGTTCTCCCTGGCGCTCCGACGTGTCGCAGGACGCTGCGTCTGATCGTGTGAGCTGGGGTTCTTCCTCGCATCTCTGGAGCTGTCGTGATCGTTGCGACACGTTGCAGATGGAGTGGAGGAAGAGCCTTGCGGGCGTTTCGTGTGCAGTTGCCTTCGGGTGCGGGGTACTGGACGGTGCTGGACGAAGACTTGGCGGTGGTGCCGGCGGCAGATGCGTTCTTGCGGTACGTGCGGTTCGGCCGGGATCAGGCGGAGTTGACGACGCGTACGTACGCTGGGCACGTCGCGCTGTACCTGCGCTGGTGTGCCCGGACCGGCCGGGACTGGCGGAGTGCCGCGCAGGATCTGGGGCTGTTCACCGTGTGGCTGAAGTACGGGACACCGGAGGCCACCGGCATTGAGCGGCCGGTCGCGGGTCGCGGGGTGGTGATGGCCGGGCCGGGGGCGGAGCCCCACCGGCAGCCGGGGCGGATCGGGAACGTGCTGACCGGGGTTCGGCAGTTCCTGTTGCACGGCATTACCGCGAAGACCGTGCCGTCGGAGGTGCTGGTCCAGCTCTACGAGGTGGCTGAGGACTGGGACCTGCCCGAGGAGGCCTGCGGTGAGGGGATGAGCTACCGGCTCAAGGCCCGCCACCGGGTGCAGGTGCCGCGTAAGCGCCGGGACCGGGCCATGGACGCCGAGGCGGTGGCCCTCTTCCTGGCCTGCCGCAACGCCCGGGACCGCTTCATCGTGCTGCTGCTTGCCCGGGCCGGACTGCGCCGCGGCACCGCGGCGGGCCTGCGGCGCGAGGACATGCACTTCATGCCGGACTCCTCCGCGCTCGGCTGCCGGGTGGCCGGCTCGCACCTGCACGTGCTGCGGCGGGAGAACGTCAACGGGGCGTGGGCCAAACGCCAGCAGTCCGCAGGTCCGGGGAAGGCCAAGCCGGTCGACTTCCTGGTGGTCCAGGCCCACGACCAGTACGTGATCGAGCGGATGGCGTTGCCGCACGGAGCGGCGAGCGACTTCGTGCTGGTGAACCTGTTCGCCGAGCCGCTGGGCGCCCCGATGAGCCCGGACGGCGTCACGGAGCTGCTTCAGCGGCTGTCGAAGCGGGCCGGGCTGTCGCGGATCGTGACCCCGCACATGCTCAGACACGCGATGGCCAGCAACGTCGCGGACGCCGGCGGCACTCTGGACGAGGTGGCCGCCCTGCTCGATCACGCACGGCTGTCCAGCGCGGAGCCGTATCTGCACCCCGACCCGGGCCGGTTGCGGGAGGCGGTGGACCGGGTGCCTTCGCCGCGCGAGCTGGCGGGAGGCGCCCGGTGACCGCGACCGTGTCGCTGCCGGCGGTGCCGCCGTCCCCAGGCGCATCCGAGGAGGACAGAGCCGCGTTCTTGTGGTCGTTGATCGAGCCGAAGTTCCTCAAAGGGGTCGGCTGGGACACTGATCGGCTTGTCCTGACCGCGCCGATCGACCACCCGACGCTGGGCATGCGGGCCTGCCCGGTGCCGAGGTGCGACCTGCCGTCGAAGGCCCGCGGTCTGTGCCGGACCTGCCAGGACCAGCACCGACAGTCGGGACTGCCGCTCCAGGAGTTCATCCAGCTCCCGCGCACCGCCTCGCGTGTCGTCCCGGGCCAGTGCCGGGTCGACGGATGTGAGCGGACCTGGATCAACTCCCGCAAACAGCCGCTGTGTCGCTCGCACTGGTACCAGTACCAGCAGTTCGGCGGCACGATGGCGGAGTTCATGACCGGCCCTACGGCCCGGGCCCTGCCCGGCTTCGGTGGCTGCGGCGTGCTCGCCTGCACCCGCCAGGCCGTCACCGCGATGGGCCACCGGCTCTGTCACCCGCACGGCAAACAGCTCAACCAGCTGCGCAAGGAGGGGCCCGTCGACGAGCAGATGTGGCTGCGGACCGCGCCGTCGGGCTGCAGCGGTGCCGAGGTCAGCTTCCGGGGCTTGCCGGACCTGGTCGTCGCACAGCTGCTGTTCGGCCTGCAGCGCCGCTGCCAGCGGGGAGCGAAGACCGACGTCGGCGGGCTGCGCTCGCTCATCGATCGCACGATCCGCCCCTCGCGGGCGGGAGGGCTGGAGGACGTCCCGGCACCGGAATCGAACGGCACCGCGATGGTCCTGCTCAGCCGTTTGACCGCCTACGCGCTGCGGGCCTTCAAGTCCCCGGAGGGCGAGTACGGCAAGGACATCTGGGACCTGGCGGTCTTTGGGCACCGCGGCTCGGTGGACTTCACCGCCGTCCACCAGCCCTGGCTGAAGGAGACCGCGAAACGCTGGGCCCGCGACTACCTGACCCGGGTACGCTCCCGCAGCACGTCTTCCCACGCCCGCCAGCACCTGACCGCCCTGGCCTTCCTGTCACGCAGCCTCGACGCCCGCCAGGACCACGGCACAGACACGGCGGCGCTGGGACGGGCGGACATCGAGAACTACCTGAACCGAATGACGTTCCTGGAGGCCAACGGCCGCATCGCCGCCGGCACCCGCACCACCTACGTCCGGGCCGCCCGCAACGTGCTGAGGCAGTCCCGCGTGATGGGCCTGACCAGGGCCGATGGGCCCATGGCCGGGCTTCCCGACGACTTCGTGATCACCCGGCACGACGTTCCGAAACCGCCAGAGCCCTCCGAGGAGGGCCAGGACCTGCCGCCGGAGGTGATGCGGCAGCTCTGCGCTCAGCTGGACGTGTTCGAGGAGATGACGTGCCGCGAACTGCGCGTCGCGGTGGAGCTGATGATGGACACCGGCCGGCGCCCGGAGGAGATCTGCAAGCTGGAGTTCCACTGCCTGAACCGGGACCGGCAGGATAAACCCGTCCTGGTCTACAACAACTGGAAGGAACAGCGGATCCGGCGTGAGCTGCCGATCCACGAACCCACTGCCCGGCTGATCCGCGAGCAGCAAGAACGCGTCCGCCTCCTCTACCCGGACAGGCCGCTGTCCCAGCTGGCCCTGCTGCCGTCGTCGGTGATTAACCAGCTCGGGAACAAGGGCATCGACTCCAACCACTTCAGCGGGATGCACCGTGAGTGGGTCACCGTCCTGCCGGAGTTCCACCTGGACGACGGCACCGTCTTCGACAAGGAGGAGATCTTCCCCTACGCCTACCGGCACTCCTTCGCCCAGCGTCACGCGGACGCCGGAGTCTCCATTGAGGTCCTGTCACCCTTGATGGATCACGACTCCTACCAGTCGACCCGCTGCTACTACCGGGTCAAGGAAGTACGACTGCGCGAAGCCGTCGACAAGGTCACCACCATGCAGTTCGACCGCCACGGACAGCGCGTCTGGGGAGCGGTCACCACCTTGCTGGACGCCGAGCGCACTCGCCTGGCTATCGGATCGGTGCAAGTCCCCTTCGGCACCTGCTCCGAACCCTCCAACGTCGCCGCCGGAGGCGGTGCCTGCCCCTTGCGGTTCCGCTGCATGGGCTGCGACCACTACTCCACCGACATCTCCTACCTCCCCGAGCTCGCCGCCTACCTCGACGGTCTGCTGCGGCAGCGCGAGAGGCTGCGGTCGATGACCGAGGCCGACGACTGGGCGCGCACCGAGGCCACCCCGTCGGAGGAGGAGATCTCCCGCGTCCGGCGGCTGATCCGTCGCGTCACCGAGGAAGTCGACAAGCTCACCGACGCCGAACGCGCCGAGATCCAGCAGGCCGCCGCCATGATCCGCAAGACCCGCCAGGGTTTCCTCGGCATGCCCCGCATCCCTCAGCCCTTGCCCGACCTGCGACCGGAGCGACCCGCATGACCCCACCCGACCCCGCCGTCCAGGCGATGCTGGATGGCCGACGAGCCGACACCGGCCGACGTCGCCAGCGCGTCCTCGCCGCTCTGGCCGAATCCGCGAAGGACGGCTCCGAAGTCAGCGTCGCGGCGATTGCCCGCCGCGCGGGCGTCGACCGTACCTTCCTCTACCGCCATCGCGACCTGCTCGGTCAGATCCACGCCCAGGCCGCCGAGCCGCCCACGATCTCCGGCGACCGGGGCCCGGCCGTCAGCCGGGCGTCACTCCAAACCGACCTGGTGGCCGCCGAGGCCCGCACCGCCCGCCTCGCCGCGCACATCCGGCGCCTCGAAGGCCGCCTCAGCCAGGCCCTGGGCGAACAGGTCTGGAGGGAGTCCGGCATCGGCGGCCCCGACAACACCGAACAGCTTCAGGCTCGGATCACCACGCTCGAACAGCAGGCCATCGATCTGGAACTCAAGCTCCAGGACCGCGACGACGACCTCGCCGCCGCCCGCGCAGCCAACCGTGAGCTGATGGCCCAGCTCAACTGCGTACGCGAACCGCCCACACCTACGGGGTGAAACAGCAGATCAACGGCCTCTTGGGCAAAAGGACGCCACGGCGCTTCTGAGTAACTGCCTGTGCGAGAACTGATGCTTGGTGACAATGCATATCTCCACGGCCTTCCCGCTGAGCGGTGTTTCTGTGACGGAGCACAGCATCAGCAGAAGGCTGGGCCCGCGCGCCCTGATCTGGGCAAACCCCACGCACGCGTGAAATACGTTCGAGACCAGGCAGCAGACAACTGCGAGATATCCCGTGAGTTCCTCTGAGCCTCGCTGAGTCCCTGAACGAAGATCTAGTGCTGTGCCGCGTTAGTTCGTGGAGGGGTGCAGGTGAACCTCCGTGCGTCCGCTAAGTCGGCTGAACGTGACGGTGCCGACGCAGACACCGTCCGCGCGGCCTGGATCTGCGAGCTGTGTGTCCAGGTCGTAGACACGATAAGGTCCGCTCGATAGTTCGAAGCCTTCCGGTCTGCCGGAAGGCTTCTCGCGTTCTCGAGGAGGATCAGATGGCAGACTTTGTTGTCCGCAGAGCGGGCGCCGAGGACCGCGACGTCCTGGAACGACTCTGGCCGCTTTTCCTGCACGACCTGTCGGAGTTCTGGGGCGTCCTGCCGAACCCGGACGGAACATACCGCCGCGAGTGGCTAGAGTCGGCGATCGGCGATCCCACCTGGTCGGCTTATCTCGTATGGTCTGGTGACCGGCCGGTCGGCTTTGCGTTCGTACGCGCGCTGGACAGCGATGCGCGCGTGCTGAACAGCTTCTTCGTGGTGCGTGGGGCACGCCGGTCGGGCCTCGGGTTGCGAGCGGTGCAGGCCGTCCTGGCCGCGCACCCTGGCCGATGGGAGATCGCTTTTCAGGAGGAGAACGCGGGCGCGGCACGCTTCTGGCGTCACGTCGCTTCCGAAGTCGCGGGCGAGGCCTGGACCGAGGAGCGGCGACCGGTGCCTGGGAAGCCCGAGCTGCCGGGGAACACATGGGTTGCCTTCGATGCGCGGTAGTCCTCCTTCGCGTTAGTTCGTGAAGGGGTGTTGGTCAGGCCGGCTGGTCACCGAGGTAGAGGTAGCAGGCACAGTCCATGCAGTCTTCGGGGCTGCCGATAGGTAGGCCGGTGGGCAGGAGGTTGTCCTCGTACTTGCCTCGGCTGGCGAGGTAGAGGGCGAAGCCCCAGGTGTGCAGGACGCCGGTGAAGCGCAGGCGGCATAGCGGCAGCGGTTCCTCCTCGCCCGGCAGTTCCCCCGCCACGTAGGCGAATCCTGAGCGGAAGCGCACCTGGACGCGGGCGAGCTGGGGCCAGCGTTCCTTGGCGCGGACGTTCAGACGGTGGCGCAGGTGATCTTGCATGGACTCGGGCGGATTCTTCGGCACGGGTCCATCCTGCTGGGTCACCCCCGCATACGCCATGATCATCACTTTGGTCGGGGCGGGCGAGGGTGTGGCCGGGATGGTTGAGGCGGTCGTGGTGGAGTTGGACGAGAGGGTGCGCGAGCGTCTGATCCGTACAGCGGTTTCCCTGAAAGCGCAGGTGCGGGCGGTGCTCCGGGCGCGGATCGTGCTGGCGGCGGCTGAGGGCCTGAGCAATGGGGCCATCGCGCGGGACCTGGCGGTCAGCGTGAACACGGTCCGTAAGTGGCGCGGACGGTTCGCCACTCTGGGCCGGGACGGGCTGAAGGACGCCGCCCGCTCGGGCCGGCCCAAGGTATACGGGCCCCAGGTGGCGTTGGCGATCGTGGCCGCCGCCACCAGTGCGCCCCCGCACCCGGAAGCGACCTGGTCGCACCGCACGATCGCCGCCCAGGTCGCCGGCACTGTCTTCGTCACCATCTCTGCCTCCCAAGTCGGTCGGATCTTGGCCGACTTGGACCTCAAGCCGCACCGGGTCCGCGGCTGGCTCACCCGCCGGGACACCCCTGACTTCTGGGACCGTGTCGCGGACGTGTGCGACCTGTACCGCGACCCGCCTGAAGGGGCGGTGGTGCTGTCCATCGACGAGAAGACCGCGATCGCCGCCCGCGCCAGGCGCCACCCCGGTCGTCCCGCCAGGCCGGGCGAGCCCGCTCGCGAGGAGTTCGAGTACCGCCGCCACGGCACCGCCTCACTGGTCGCCGCCCTGGACGTGCGTACCGGCGAGGTCCTCACCGAGATCATCGCCCGCAACGACGCAGCGACGTTCACTGCCTTCCTCGACCAGCTCGACACGGCCATCGCCCCAGACCAGGACATCCATGTCGTGCTGGACAACGGCTCCTCCCACACCGCCAAACACACCAAGGCGTGGCTGGCCAACCACCCGCGCTGGCACGTGCACTGGACCCCGCCGCACGCCTCCTGGCTCAACCAGATCGAGCTGTTCTTCTCCGTCCTGACCCGCCGCGTGCTGCGACACGGTGACTTCTCCAGCCGCGATGACCTCATCGACAAGCTGGAGAGTTACGTCATCGGCCGCAACGAGACCGCGAAGCCGTACAGATGGACCTATGACGGCAGCCCACTCAAGACCGCCTGATCAGACCCAACACCCCTCCACGAACTTGCGCGGGGCAGCACTAGCGCTGGTGGCTTGCCCTCGCCGTCAGTGGCGCGGGGCCCACGGGTCGTCGCAATCATCAGGATCGGGCTGGTCGGGGTGGAGCATCTCTCGGACGCAATGTTGCAGTCCGGTCTCCTCGGATCCCCCGGCGTTGGCCATCCAGGGCAGGTCGTCCAGGGCGTGGGCGCGTTCGTCGGTGGCGAGGTCGTCGACAATGGCGCGCAAGTCGTCGGGGACGGGTTCGTCGGTGAGGCAGAGCCAGCCGATCGCGGCGGCCAGCCGGACCTCGGGCGCTCGTGTCCGGTCCCGCCACTGTTCCCGCATCCACGCGATGGTCGGCGAGTGGGGCTGGGAGCGGGTGGCTTCGGCGGTGGCGAGGACCAAGGCGGCGCTGACGATCGGGTCCTGCTCGGCGGCGAGCCGGGCACGGAAGGCGGAACGGACCGCGCGGTCGAGGTCTGCGGCGGTGGCCAGTGTGTAGGCGGCGTCGATACGTATCGACGGGTCGGGGTCGTCGAGAAGGGGGTGCAGGAGAGCGGTGTCGGCGGTGATCGCGGCCCGGGCGGCGGCGACCGACCAGCCCGCAGGGTAGCCGGTCACCTCGACGCCGTAGTCGTCGTAATCGTCGTACAGAGCGCCGTCCCGGGTGTCGGCGCGGTGGAGCAGCAGTGCGTCGCGGGAGGCAATACCGAAGTGGCGGGCGCGGGCCGGGCAGGAGGCCTCGGCGAGAGCGTCGGCACGATAAGAGTGGCGGGTGTCGGCGGCGATGCGGATCAGGAACGGTACGGCGAGAACGGCGGCGGCCCGCATGTCGTTGGCACACATGCCGCTCACAACGCCCGTTCCGGAGCGAAGGGGTCCCTCGGTGTATAGCAGGTGAACGGCATCCCTGACGTGTTCCCCCTGCGGGAAGCGCTCCCAGGGGATTTGGCCGAGCAGGACTCCGTCCTTGGCCTCGGGCCGCATGGCGGCCACCACCGCCCGCACATCGAACGGCCCGCCCGCGAACGAGGACAGATCCGCCCCGTCCGCCAATGCCCGGCACATCGCGAACGTCGGATCGGTCCGCCATTCGCCCACGTCACATCACCCCACCGCCGAGTCCAACCGGAGCCGATCATGCCACCTTCCAGTCCGCCTGTTCGAAGCCGGACGTTAAACGACAAGGTAAGCGGCCCGACTCTGGCTTGCCTTCCGCCGAGTGAATCTTGCGCGGAGCTTCGTGCACCACACCTGTTGCACACGCTATGGTCGTCCTGACCGCTTCTGAGCTGCGTGAACTCCTACCGCACGCTCGTGGCGCCCCGGAGAAACGTCGGCGACTTCGACTGCTCGGGCGACGACATTCAACGCGACTGGGTGGCGCGCACCAACTGCTGGTCGACGGTGGAGCGGGTCCTGCTCACCCGCGAGCAGGTCTTGACGTACGAACTGCCCGCGGCCGAAGGGAAGCGTGATGACCCGCGCTGGCCGACGTTCGCCCGCCGGTACGGCTTCGACGTCTGTCGGCCCGTCCAGTGGGAGGTCGAAGCCCTCGAACCGGCCGAGCTCCAGCGCCTGGTGCTCGAAGCCGTGGAGCTCTACATCGACCGCGCGCAGCTCGCCCGGCAGCTCGCCGAGGAGCGGCGCCAGCGCCGGCGCCTGGCCGAGTTCCTCGGCCGCTTCGGCGGCTCGGACGGCTCATGACGTCCGGGCAAGCCTGCTGCGGCGCACCCCGGATGAGGGTTGCACCCACGGTTGTCTGCACAGTTGTCTGCACAGGGGGACCCAAAGTTGCACCGGAGATACTACCGGAGGTGTGAACCCCCCTTTTGTGATCTTGAGCGTTTTGCCTGGTCAGACCCCATGGGCAAGCCCTTTTCGTACACCGACACCTCTTCTCCGCGTTAGTCGGAGGAAGAGGCTTTGTTGTCTGACGGCCCGGCGCGGCCTGCTCGCGCTGTCGGCCCTTCCTCGCTGCTCGGTCCGCTCCCTCGAGCTCCGACCGTGTCGGCCGGCCGCTGCCTCCGCCAGCTGCGCGCCCGGGCGCGTCCCTGGCGACGTCCGGCCGCCAACTGGCGCGCTTCGCCGCCTCTTCGCCGCCGCTCCGCTCCGCACGGCGAATCGGGCACAACGGTGGCCTGGTCCTGCCACACTGGCTGCAGCCTCGCCGCCCCCCGTCGGCGAGGCTGCTTTCTTGTCGGCCTCGGCCGGGCGACTGCACCGGGCCCGGCAGAACGAAACGGCCCCGCCGGTAGGCGAGGCCGTCTCGTTGCGGGTCAGATGTGGTCGTGGTCCACGCCCTCGAACCGGCTCAGCAGCGCCAGGCGGATGCTGACGTGCTCGCGGTCGAGGTCGACGAGCTCGCTGTCCAGCGCGCTCACAGTGACCGGGTCGGACGTCCGGGCGCGGACCGCGCGCATGGTGGCGGCGTCGTCCAGGTTGCACATCAGGTCGTATAGGGAAGCGGGGCGGGAAGAGCGGATCCGCTCGGCCAGCGCCTGCCGCCTAATGGGAGCTACGGAACTGGGGAATGCTCGGTTCCGTAGCCGCCAGCAGGTGAGCACTAACGCCGCCGGAAGCATCGACTTCTGAGGTCAGACCGTGCCCCTGCTGGTCGGCCGGGAGGCCAGACCGCTGATGGGGTGGCGTGCCCGCCCGTCAGGGTGTGAGCACTGGATCCATTAGGCCGCGTGCCGTGCCTTCCGCAGGCTGCACCGCTGTGTCAAGTACGTGACTGGGGAGGGTCTGTTGCTGCTGATCGGTGATGACTGGGCCGAGGACCACCACGATGTCGAGATCCAGGACGAGACCGGCCGGAAGCTGGCCGCCGCGAACCTGCCCGAGGGAGTGGCGGGCATCGCCAAACTGCACGAACTCCTCGCCCGCCACGGCGGCGAGGACCTGGATCCGGGCGAGGTGGTGGTCGGGATCGAAACCGACCGCGGCTCCTGGGTGCAGGCCCTGATCGCCTCCGACTACCAGGTCTATGCGATCAACCCCCGGCAGGTCGCCCGTTTCAAGGAACGGTATGCCTCCTCCGGCGCCAAGAGCGACAAGGGCGACGCGCACGCGCTCGCCGACATGGTCCGCATCGACCGGGCCCAGCTGCGGCCGGTGGCCGGGGACAGCGAGCAGGCCCAGGCCGTCAAGGTCGTCGCCCGCGCCCACCAGACCCTGATCTGGGAACGCACCCGCACCTTCCAGCGGCTGCGCACCACCCTGCGCGAGTACTTCCCCGCCGCCCTGAACGCCTACGCGGACCTGACCCTGACCAGCACAGACGCGCTGGAACTGCTGATCAAGGCGCCTGCCCCGGCCGCGGCGGCGAAGCTGACCCGCACCCAGATCACCGCCGTCCTGACCCGGCACCGCCGCCACAACCGTGCCGCGAAAGCGGCCACGATCCAGACCGCGCTGCGTGAGCGGCAGCTCGGCCTGCCCGAGCCGGTCACGGCCGCCTACGCGGCCACCGCCACCGCTCACGCCCGTCTGATCATCGCGTTGAACGAGCAGATCGCCGCGATGGAAGAGCAGGTGAAGACGCATTTTCTGGCGCACCCGGACGCTGAGATCTACCTCTCGATGCCCGGCATCGCGGAGATCACCGGCGCCCGGGTGCTTGCCGAGTTCGGAGACGACCCCACCCGATACACCAGCGCGAAAGCCCGCAAGAACTACGCCGGCACCAGCCCCATCACCCGGGCCTCCGGCAAGAGCCACACCGTCCAGGCCCGCTACGTCCGCAACAACCGCCTCGCCGACGCCCTCCAGACCCAGGCGTTCTCCGCCCTGCGCGCCTCACCCGGCGCCCGCCACTACTACGACAAACAACGAGCCCGCGAAGTCGGCTACAACCCCGCCCTCCGCCAACTCGGCAACCGACTCGTCGGCATCCTCCACGGCTGCCTCAAAACCCGCACCCGCTACGACGAAGCAACCGCCTGGTCCCACCACGCCCACCCCCAAGCCGCTTGACACCAAACGACATGGGGTGTCTGACCTCGCGTTGCGTCGGCTGGGCGGGGCGGCGGCGCCACTTGTAGAACCACGCCTCCGACACGCCGAGCGCTCGGCAGGAGGTCCGGTACGGAATCTTGTGCTCGGTCTTCTGGTCGCTGATCACCCCGACGACGGCAGCGGCCTCGCTGGGCAGCGGGCCGCTGTCTATCTGGTCCTTGACCATGACTGGCACATGGAGGAGCTGTACGAGTCGTTCGCTGTTCAGGCGTTCGCCGAGCGGGTGCTGGCGCTGTCGGTCAACCTGGATGACGACGGCATGGTGCCGGTGATCTTCTCCAGCGGGCGTGAGCCGTTCCTCGAGGAGATCCGGCTGGACAACTATCGCGGCCGTATCGGCAGCTGCACACACAGGTCGACTGGGGCTGTGGCAACGTGGCCGATGCCATGCGCCGGACGGTGAGCCATTATCAGGAGTCCGGAGCATCCGATCCCGCCTTCGCGGTCGTCCAGGTCGGCGACGAACCATGGGACAAGGCCGAAGTGCGGTCCCTTCTGCAGAACACCGCCACCCTTGGAGTCTTCTGGCTGTTCGTCGGCTTCGGCCGCGGCAAGCTGGCCTTCTACAAGAACCTGAACGCCTCCGCCTCGGCCACCTTCACCAACGTCGCCTTCTACGACGCGAGCAAGAATCCGGGATCTGTCCCGGGCGACAAGTTCTATGCGGGCCTGGTCGACGCGTTCGGCCGCTGGATGAACCCGTAAGCCGCTCTCGGGGGCGCACCGTCGCCGGGGCCGGCTGCCTCCTGCCGGACGGGCGATCGCGTCAACAGGTTCCTTGGCGTGGCTGTGAACTGAGGCCAGCCGGTACGGGCTGGCGCCGTCCTGAGACTTCACTGCACGATGCCGCCGGTGCGGGCGGCGGCCAGCCAGTCGGGGAATTCGTGGAGCAGCCGGTCGAAGAGCTGGTGGTCGCCAGTGGCCTTCGGGGTGCGGCCGGCGTGGAAAAAGCCGGCGTTGTCGACGACGCGGCAGGCTGGCACGGCGAGGGTATCCAGCCTCCGCAAGAACGCGAACTCGTTGCTGCCGGGGTCACCGAAGCCAACGAACTGCCAGAACAGGGGGAGCCGTGCTGCCTTGCATAGGTAGCGTTCGGCGGCGAGCTTGCTGGTGGGCCCGCCGTCGGTCTGGAAGATGACCAGGGCGGGCGAGCGGCTGCCGGACTCCATCCCTGTTCTTGCGTGGGTATCCCCGGCTTCAGCCGGGGAGGGAAACGCATCCTAAGCCCGGAGGCGCGAAGCGCCGGAGTTCGCTCCGCCTCTGTCGTTGCGGTCAGATAGGCCGCTTCTGGCCTTCGATGTACTGGCGGATCACGGTCAGCGGTGCACCGCCGCATGATCCTGCGAAGTAGGAGCGGGACCAGAACACTGACCCCATGCCGATCCGGTTGATGCGGCCGGTGTACTCGGCCCGCAGGTACCGGGAGCTTACGCCCTTGAGGGAGTTGATCAGTTTAGACAGGGCGACTTTCGGCGGGTAGTGCACCAACAGGTGCACGTGATCCGCCTCGCCGTTGAACTCGCGTAGCTCTGTCTCGAAGCTGGCGCAGACCTCTCGCATGATCTCCTCGCACCGTTTGAGCATGGCGTCATCGAAGATGTCACGCCGGTACTTGGTGACGAACACCAAGTGTGCGTGGAGGGTGTAGGTGACGTGCCGTCCGGTGCGGATATCGGGATTTGGCTTCCAGCGTGGTGACATACGCCAAGCGTAGTATGATCAAGCGAGCCAACGTGGAAGGGGGGTGGGTCGGATGATGCGAGCGTACAAGTTCCTTATGCGGCCCACCGTGGGCCAGACGATCGCACTGGGCGAGATGCTGCGCGATCACTGCTCCCTCTACAACGGTGCCTTGCAGGAACGCCGTGACGCGTACCGGCACGTATCGAAGACGAGCATCAAGTACGGGATGCAGTCCGCGCAGCTCAAGGAGATCCGGGTGCACGACCCGGAGCGTCAGGGCCGGTGGTCCTTCTCCTCCCAGCAGGCGACGCTTCGCCGTCTCGACAAGGCATTCGCCGCGTTCTTCCGCCGCGTCAAGGCGGGGGAAACGCCGGGCTACCCGCGCTTCCGTGGCGTGAACTGGTTCGACACGGTCGACTTCCCCAAAAACGGGGACGGCTGCCGCTGGGACTCCACTCCGCACGACCCGGTCACCCGCGTCCGCTTCCAAGGTGTCGGGCACGTCAAGGTCAACCAGCACCGGCCGGTGGTCGGCAAGGTCAAGACCGTGTCCCTCAAGCGTGAGGGCAAGCGCTGGTACGTGATCCTGACCGCCGAGCAGACCGCGCCTAAGCCGCTTCCCGCGACCGGCTCTGTGGTCGGCATCGACATGGGCATAGCCAACTTCCTTGCCGACTCGGGCGGCGAGTTCATCGAGAACCCCCGGCACGGGCGGAAGGCCGCCGCGAAGCTCGAAGCGGCACAGCAGGCTGTCGCTCGGTGCAAGCGCCGCAGCAACCGGCGTAAGAAGGCCGTCCAGAAGGTTGCGGACCTGCACCGAAAGGTTCGCCGTCAGCGCCTCGATCATGCACACAAGACCGCGTGGGGCCTGGTCCGCGAACACGACTTCATCGCGCACGAAGACCTTAAGATCCGCAACATGGTCAAGGCCCCCGCACCGAGGCCCGACCCCGACCGGCCGGGCAGCTTCCTGCCCAACAGGGCCGCCGCAAAGGCCGGACTCAACCACTCGATCTCGGATGCCGGATGGGGGGTGTTCCTGACGATCCTGCACGCCAAGGCTGAAAGTGCCGGACGAGACGTGATCGCTGTGGACCCCCGCAACACCTCCCGGACCTGCCCCGAATGCGGGCACGTCGCAGCGGAGAACCGGCCCACACAGGAGAAGTTCCACTGCGTCTCGTGCGACCACAGCGCGCACGCGGACACGGTGGGCGCCCTGAACGTTCTACGGGCCGGGCTGGTCCGTCGCGAAGCCGCACCGGCATAGCGAGAAGCCCCCTCGTTCACGAGGGGGAGGAGTCACGCTGCCGGACAACGACTCCGGTTCGTCTCTGATGACTCGCCCGCCTATGTGTGGGCGGCCGGATCCCCTTCGCCGCCCTCGTCTCCTTCTTCGAGGTGTGAGCTCCGCTGTGACGAGACGGCGGCCGACCACGTCGCAGGCGGGCGCGTCGGGCGATGCGCCAGGTGCCTGGTCAGCGCCGAGGACCGTCCTTGTGGCCGCGCCGGATCCAGTGCGCCCGGCGCTGGTAGCGGGCGACTGGCGGGGTGACCGCTGGACCGTGCGACGGCGCGGCCTCGCCGGTCGGCGGCGGGGTCGGGGCGGGCGTGTCGCTGGGCGGACGGAGCCCTTCCGCCGAGTACTGCGTCGTGGCGATGCTCTCCACGAGCTGCTCTTCGGTGAAGCTCTCCGAACCGGACACATGAGGTACGAAGCCGATGAGTACTCCGTCGCTGACGATTTCCGCGTCGAGTCCCGAGGCCCCGTCGACGTCCCACAGCGCCTCGATTCCCTCGTTGAGGACGACCCGGATCCCGAACTCGTAGACGCCCGCCTCCACCAGATGGGCCATCACGCCACGGGCACGAAGCGCCGACACCAAACGGCCGGCACGTTCCGAATCCATACCGGCGCACCTCCTTCGGGTACGGGCGCGCGAAGTGGACAATCGAACGCAGGCTCGTCCCGAGTGCCTCGGAACCGTCCTGGCGAACAGTGGCCTTGCCGGTCACGGCCGCCAGTCCGGGCCGGCCACCGGCGCACAGCACATGGGCGGCGTGGTGTCGATCGCTGTCGCGCAGTGCAGCGCCCCTTTCTTAGGCCGCTGACTTCACGGGATTCGGCTGCGGCGGAGCCGGGAAACAGGGCGAGCACAGAGCCCCTGCCAGGGCGAACCGGCAAGGATCCCTACTGTACGGCCGCCGTCTCTGTCAGCTCTCGGTATGCTCCGCCAGGCGCTCACCCTCCGTCTGGGACGGCCGGGTGCGCCACATGGCGGGATACTCGGCCTCGGCGGGATCCGTGTTCCCTTCCAGCCTCTCCCCTTCGGCCTGTGACGGCGTCGGGTACTTGACGTTCTGGCCCATGGCCGCCTCGGCGGCCGCAACGCGTGCCTACAAAATGAGCCTAACGCGTCGCCCGGCTGGCGGCCTGGGCTGCCCGCATCGCCGCACAGGCCTGGCCCGGACAGCAGATGCTGCGCGACTTCGAGCTCGTCGTCGGCCCGGCCGGGGTCGGTGAAGGTGGGAACGAACGCGCGCTGGGCAGATCACCTCGACCCCAGGATGCTCACGCAGCCATGTGACCAGGATTTCGGCGTCCCGTCCTGGCAGCAGGCCGAGCGGTTTGCGGGTCTCGCAGTCGATGAGCACGGTTCCGTATTGCTGCCCGCGGCGGGTGGCGAAATCATGGATCCGAGCACCTTGGGCACCTCCCAAGAGGGATCAGGAAGCGCCATCAGTAGCCGCAGCAGCGTCATCCGACTGATCACACTGTGCAGTGCTACGGCCGGCCGGGCCTCCGCCCGGCCGGCGAGAGCCACAGCCACTCGGCGGTGCGCACCGGTCACCTCGGTGGAGGTTGCCGCTCCCGGGACTCGAACTCGTCCAGGCTGCCTCCGACGGCGGCGAGGAATCCGCGCCGAGGATCGTGCCGATGCCAGGGACGCTCAGGACGATGTCGGCGAGTTCGTGCTCGCGAAACCGGCCCTCGATGAGCTTGCCCATCTCGCGGATCTGCTCGTTGAGGGTCATCACCTCCTCGGCCAGGGTGTGGACCAGCTTGGCGATGGTCTTCTCCCCAGGGACAGCGGTGTGCTGGCGCTCGGCGGCCTCGACGGCGGCTTCGGCCAGGGCTCTGGCGTCGCGGGCGTCGGTCTTGCCCTCGCCGCGGTAGCCGTCGGATGCCCGGTTCACCAGGCGGCCGGGGAGATGGAGGACTTCCTGGCTGTGGTTGATCAGCAGGGCCAGCAGCAGCGCGGGCTCCCCGCCGGTCATGTCGATGGCCCAGGTGACCTCACGGTCGCCGGCCAGGTCGAGAACGGCGCCGACCAGTTTCAGCAGCTCGGGCTCGTCGTTGGTGACCCGTCGCGACAGCAGGGTCTTGCCGTCGGCATCCAGCGCAAGGCCGTGGTGATGTCCCTTGCCGCTGTCGATCCCCGCCCATATCCGGCTCATCGCAGCGACTTCTTCGCAGCCTGATCACACATCACCCGATCCACAGCTCTTGACAATTGAGCATGCTCCTGACACCAGTGGCACTGCACCACTCCCACGAACGGCATACCCCGAAGGGGGCGATCAGCGCATGACCAAGCCTGAGAGCGCGGGATACGACTACGACGTCGTCATCAGCGGAGCTAGCCTCGCAGGCAGCGCCGCAGCGATTTTGCTCGCTCGACGCGGGGTTCGCGTCGCACTGCTGGAACGCCGCTCGGACCCCGAAGCGTACAAGGTGCTTTGCACCCACTCCCTCCAGGCCAGCGCCTACCCGGTGCTGGACGAACTCGGCCTTGTCCCCGCTCTCGAGAAGGCTGGAGCCGTCCGCAACGAGGCCCGCTGGTACACCCGCTGGGGATGGATCGAGCCGAGGGCCGCGCCGGCAGGCCCCGAGCTACCGTACGCGTACAACATTCGGCGCAGCACCCTCGACCCGCTCATCAGGTCCCATGCGTCGGAGACCCCTGGCGTCGATCTGCTCCTCGGCCACCATGTGACCGGGCTGGTCCAGGAAGCCGGGCGAACCGTGGGGGTGCGCGCGTCGACACCACAGGGCGAGCGGGAGATCCGGGCCCGTCTGGTGGTCGGCGCCGATGGCAAGGACTCGGCCGTTGCGAAGTTCGCCGGGGTGCCTGCTCGGCAGTACGAGAACGCGCGGTTCGGCTATCTCACGCACTTCCGCAATCTTCCACTGCACGGCGGGATCGGTCACGCCTGGTTCCTCGAGCCCGACATGGCGTACGCGTTCCCGAACGACGACGGGGTGACGGTGATCGCGGTGCTCCCGGACAAGAAGCGGCTGCCGGCCTTCCGGGCAGATCTGGAGGGCAGCTTCTTCGAATTCGTCCGCGCCCTGCCTGAGGCACCACCCATCGACTCCGCCGAGCGCATCACGAAGATCACCGGCACTGTCAACTACCCGCTTCTCAGCCGCGAGCCGACCGCACCGGGCATCGCGTTGATCGGCGACGCCGCCCTGACCGGCGATCCCCTGTGGGGAGTGGGATGCGGCTGGGCTCTGCAGTCCGCGCAATGGTTGGCAGAGGCGGTCGCCTCGGCCGCAACCGGTCGGGGCGACCTCAATAGGTCGCTCGTCGTGTATGCACGCAGACACCGGCGCCGGCTGCGCGGTCACCAGTATCTGGCCGCTGACTACGCCAACGCCCGTCCGTTCAATCCCTTGGAGCGGCTGATGTTTTCGGCGGCAGCGCGCGATGAGTCGGTGGCGCGGCACCTGTATCTGTTTGCATCCCGTCTGATCGGTCCGCTGCGTTTCTTGAACCCCGTGGCAGTGGCCAAGGCTTCGGCCGTCAACATCAAGCATCGCTGGGCGGCCGTACCAACCGCGCACCTGTCACACACAGAGTCATGACCGGCTTCCCTCCCACTCCACTCGCTCTCGGCAGCTTCCGCAGAAAGGAACACTGAACCGTTCCGGGGGCCTGTGGAGGCTTGATTCCATTGGCGCGCGCGACACCTGACCACAAATGAAACGGACAACAAAGAATCAAACGCTCACTTGACGCGACTGGCCGGCCCGGGAGCTCGGCCCACCCCCACGACATCCGCTGTCCGGTGCCACACGACATGGCGGAGCCTGCGGACCTTCTCCCTGCTGTACGACCATGTGGCGCGCCCGTCGGGGCCCAGGTCAGTCATCTTGTCCCTGGGAGACGCCTTACGGGCGTGAAAGGGTGCGATTGGTGCTCCGGCCGACCCTGATTATTCCTCCCGGCGAATCCAGGTCCGGGCGAGTTCCGCGACCCAGGTGGCCGCCGCGCCGGGAGCGGGCGGGGGCGCGCCGACGACGACGAGTTCGGTGACGCCCGCCGCACCGAGTGCGGGGACGTGCTCCGGGATGCCGTCGCTCAGCGCGACGGCGACCGTGAGCTCGTCAAAAGCGCGACCGTGGCGGGCGCACTCGTCGGCGAGAACGGCAATGCGCGCCGGGACGTCGGCCGCCGGGACGTTGAAGCCGTACCAGCCGTCGGCGAGCGTGGCCGCGCGGCGCAAGGCGGCGTCGCTGTTGCCGCCGACCACGACCGGGAGCCGGCCGCCGCGCAGCGGCTTCGGATTGATCCGGATCGCGTCGAAGCGGGTGAACTCCCCTGTGAAGGAGGCCGGATCCTCGGCCCAGAGGGCGCGCATCGCGGCGAGGTACTCGTCGGTGCGCCGCCCGCGCTTGGCGAACGGGACTCCGAGCGCTGCGAATTCCTCGGCCGACCAGCCTACCCCGACGCCGAGGCTGAACCGCCCGGCGGAGAGCACGTCGAGTGTGGCGGCCTGTTTGGCGACCAGGACCGGGTTGTGCTCAGGCAGCAGGAGTACGCCGGAGGCGAGCTCGATCCGGCTGGTGACCGCCGCCGCGAAGGTCAGGGCCAGCAGCGGGTCCAGCCAGTCCGCGTCCGCGGGCACGGCGATCCGGCCGTCCGCGGAGTAGGGGTAGCGCGAGGCGGGCGCGTCCACGAGCACCACGTGCTCGCCGCACCATAGCCTCGCGAAGCCGTGCGTCTCCGCGGCTGTGGCCACCGCACGGATCACCTCGGGACGGGCACCGTCACCGATACCGAGCGCGTGCAACCCGACTCGCATTCTCCACCTCCGGGCCTCACCTTAAGTGCGAAGCGCCGACGCGCTCGGGTGACATGGCGCGCCGCGCGCGGCATCGGCCGCGGGTTCGGCCACGCCTCAGCGGCCTTCTGCGTCGTTCTGATACATCCGCCCTGCCGCGGTACGGCGTGGCGGAGCCCTTCGGCGGCAGGGTCGGCCGTTGTGCCTGACCCCCCGTTACGAAACCCCCCACAGAGCCAGGGCGGCAGAGGGCTCGAGCCGCTCCGGCGAGAACGTGAGGCGCAGTCAAGCCGGGGAACCGGCCCGTATGGAGGTCAGTAACTGCATGCTGTCGCGCGCGCTGGAACGGCAGAAGGCCCGGGCTGGGAGTCCGGGCCTGTGTGAGCTGGGTGCCTGTGGTGTATGGGCTAGGGTGTCGGGCCGGGCGGAGCCGTAGCGCAGAGGTCGTCGCGCGCGGTCTCCAAAACCGCGAGGACGCCGGTTCGAATCCGGTCGGCTCCGCCCTTCCTGCCCCGGACATGGGCTTGTTGTCCCATTCAGTTGGGGCCCGCCGGCCACTCGGCAGCCTGCGGCGTTGCGCGTGCATCAGGGCCGTCAGCTCAAATCGGCCCCGGGCATCTCCAGCTCATCCCGGAGGGTGGGGGTGAGGACGATGCGGGCGGTGCGGTATTGCGTCGTGCTCCACCTGTTCGGGGAGAGAGGGTGCTGCTGGTCGGGGCACATGCGGGTTCGACGGCTGGAGCCCCATGGAGCCGTCCGCCGAGAGGTGACCACCCTCCGCCCAGACCTACACGTGTGGTGGACAGGCCACGGTTCTGGAACGTGGTGTGGTCGGCCTGCCACTGCACGGTCAGCCGGCTCACGGTGGCCGGGCGCTCCACGCGGCTTGTGAGTGACAGAGCGGCCAATGGCGAGGGGTGGACCGGTGACTGACAGGTTGTTGCGGCGCAAGTGTGACTGTGCCCCTCGTCTGTGTCCTGGTCGTGCACCAGCGCCGTGCCCCTGGCGGACCTCCGGCCGGCGGGTCTTCGCGCGCCGGTCCCCACCGGTCCCCGCCCACCGCCGACCCGACGAAGACCCGCCATGACCAGCCTCATCCCCACGCCCGCGCCCCGGCCCGACCAGGACCCCGTGGCGCTCGTCCGTGCCGCCTTCGCCGCGCTGAACCGCCATGACCTCGACGCCTGCACCCGGCTGATGACGGAAGACTTCGTCATCGACATCGCGGGGATGCCCTTCCAGATGCGGGGACGCGACGCGTGGCGGCGGAACGCCGAGGTGCTGCGTGCCGCCGCCACGACTTCGAGGTCCGATCGGCGACGTCTTCGGCTCGGGCGACCGGGTCGCGGTGCGGCCGACGATCCGGGGCACGTACCGCGGTGAGTTCCGGGGCTTCCCGGCCACCGGCCGGCTGGAGGTCGCTGATGGCCGTAGCCGCAGTCACGACGAAGCCGCTGAAGAAGAAGCGGCTGCCTGACGGGCAGCCGCGCGAATGGTACGAGTCCCACAACCGCAGCCTGAAGGCCTGCGCCTGGCCATCGCGCTGCTGGACGCGGGTGTCCACCGCGCCGAGCAGGCTCGTAACCGGCGGATATGCGCCACCGCCGCCCGGATCGGGAGCCACCCGCCGTCCAACACCACGTGCCGACGGTTGCGTTCCCTCATCCGCGACGCCCACTGAGTCGGGCGACCGGCGGCCCGCACCGCCGGTCGTCACTTGACGGGGCGTAGCCGGACGTGGGCGACCCCGGGGACGTCGATGACCCCGGTGGTCTCGAACTCGCGGGTATAGTCGCCTATTTCCTTGAACAGCCGCACTCCGAACAGCCGCACTCCACCGCCCAGCGGCACAGGGACCAGGTGGATCTGCAATTCGTCCAGGGTCTCGCGGCCCGGAGCCCGGAGCGGCGTTCGGGCCCGGCCGGTCATGGCCGGCCGGGCCCGGGCGGGAGGGGTCCCGCCGCCTCAGTGTGCTGCTACTGAGGTCAGAAGGTCAGCTTCCAGCTGTTGATGAAGCCGCTGTCGCCGCGGAACATGTCCTGGACCTTGAGCTTCCATGTGCCGTTGGCGGTCTTCTTGGAGGCGTCCACGGTGTAGGTGGCGAGCACGTCGTCGGCCGAGTCGCTGATGTTGGAATCCTTCAGGCGGTACAGCGTGCCGTCAGGGGCCACCAGGTCGATGGCCAGGTCACCGCGCCAGGTGTGCTTGATGTCCACGTCGACCTTGAGGGCACTCGGTGCCTTGCCGGCGATCCCGGTGACGTTGACGTCCGAGAAGACCGCGGCGGCCCCGTCCGGGATGGCGACGGCGGTGGTGTTCTCGAAGGTCTTGATCACGCTGACGACGTTCCAGGTGAACGTCGCGGTGGAGGAGGCGTTGGTCGAGTCCGTGACCGTGACTGCGACCGTGCTGGTGCCCAGCTTGGTGGGGGTGCCGGAGATCAGGCCGGTGGAGGCGTTGAGCGACAGGCCGGCCGGCAGGCCGGTGGCCGTGTAGGTCAGCGCGCCTGGGTTGGTGCTGGTGGCCTGGATCTGCAGGCTCGCGGACTTCTTGACCAGTGTGGTCTGGAGGCCGGGGTCGGTGACCGTCACACCCTGGACGATGCGGCTGCCGACGTTGATGGCGGCCCAGGCGTTGGCGGTGTTGTTGTAGGTGTCGCTGCCGAGCCCGTACAGGTCGGCGGCCGCCTGCAGGGTGGCGGTGCGGGCGGCGGCGTAGTTGGTGGAGGAGGTCATGTAGGTCGACAGCGCGCGGTACCAGATCTTCGCGGCGGCGTCGCGGCCGATCGCGGTGACGGGCAGGCCGTCGGAGGTCGGGCTGTTGTAGCTCACGCCGTTGACGACCTTGGCGCCGCTGCCCTCGGAGGCCAGGTAGAACCAGTGGTTGGCCGGGCCGGAGGAGTAGTGGACGTCGATGCTGCCGATGCCGGAGTACCAGGCGTCCTTGGACCTGCCGTCCTTGCTCGGCTGGTCCATGTAGCGCAGCGGGGTGCCGTTGCCGTTGATGTCGATCTTCTCGCCGACCAGGTAGTCACCCAGGTCGGTCTCGGAGTTCACGTAGAACTCGACGGCTGCGGCCATGATGTCCGAGGTCGCCTCGTTGAGGCCGCCGGACTCGCCGCTGTAGATCAGGCCTGCGGTGTTGGAGGTGACGCCGTGGGTCATCTCGTGGGCGGCCACGTCGACGGCGGTCAGCGGCTTGGCGTTGGCCGAGCCGTCGCCGTAGGTCATGCAGAAGCAGGAGTCGGACCAGAACGCGTTGACGTAGGCGTTGCCGTAGTGCACGCGGGAGTAGGCGCCGACGCCGTCGTTCTTGATGCCGTTACGGGCATGGACGTCCTTGTAGTAGTCCCACGTGGCCTGGGCCCCGAACGCGGCGTCAACACCGGCGGTCTGACGGTCGCTCGGCAGGCCATTGCCCCAGACGTCGTCCGCGTCGGTGAACAGCGTGCCAGTGCCGGACGTGCCGCCGTTCAGGTCGTACGTCTTGTGGCCGCCGCGGGTGCCGTCGGTCATCTCGTAGGTCGACCCCGACAGCGTGGTGCCGAGGGTGACCTGGCCGTTGTACTGGCCGGTGCCGGTGCCGGTCTCGATGCCCTGGTACTCGAACAGCTTGGCACCGGTGGTGGCGTCGGTGATGACGTGCAGCTCGGACGGGGTGCCGTCGTGCTGCACGCCGCCGATCACGGACTCCCAGGCCAGCACGGGCTTGCCGGAGGCGGCCCAGACGACCTTGCGGACGGTGTCGGCCTTCGGGGCGGTGGTGCCCTTGGCCTTGGCGCGGCCGAGCGCGAAGGACTTCACCGAGTCGGCGCTCTTCACGGCGGTGGTCGAGGCGACCTTCACCGTCGCCTTGGTCGCCTTGCTGACGCCCTTGACGGCGCCGTTCGCCGCCGCGTGGACGACGAGGTCGCCGCCGAGAACCGGCAGGCCCGCGAAGGTCCGCTCGTAGCGGGTGTGCACCGTGCCGTCGGCGTCCTTCAGGACGGACTTCGCCAGCAGTTGCTCCTGGCCGCCCAGGCCCAGGGTCCTGGCGGTGGTGGCGACGGTGGCCTGCGCATCGGCGAGCAGCGTGGCGCGCTCACTCGGGCTGAGCTGGACCTGCAGCGCGCCGGCCCGGACCTGCGGCTTGGGCGCGTCGGCCTGGGTGCCGGCGGTGGCGGACGTGGGGAGCGCAACGGCGATCATCGCGGCGCTCGCTAAGAGCGCGCTCGCGGCAACAGCCTTGCGGGGGGTCATTCTCACGCGGAACTCCTTCTGCGGCGACCGGGGTTGCGGCCGGAGACAGCCCGGGCAGGGGGTACTGTCCGAGTAGAGCTGGCGGTGCGGTGAGGAGGACATGACCGCAGCGGTGCGAGATCCCTGTGGGGAACGCCTAGCCCCGTGCGGCCGATCAAGAGCCTGCCATTGTTAACCTGTGCATGTCATGTCCTTGATGGTGTCGGGTTCCTGACATGCCGGATTCCGACAGCCCGGGTGACTCCCTGCGGTCCTGGCCGCCGCGCACGGTGGTGCAGCGGCAATACTCCGGCACCGCCGGATCTTCCTCCGCCGCCGCCCTGCGCCTCAGCAAGCTGGCACCGCTGCGCGCAACCGCAGTGCCAGCTGTCCACCGTGATGCAGGTCACTCGCCCAAGGGAGGGCTGGGTTGGAACACCTACCGGGTGGTTGGCCGTTCATCTGTGTGTGGGTGCGGAGGGGACAGTGCCCCCGGGCCTCACCTATGGCCCATGGAGAAGACCGTCCGGCTGAAGCCCCATGGAGCCCCTCGCCGAGAGGCGACCGCCCTTCGTACCCCGATCGACTGCCCCGGCCGGCCTCCCCCGACCAGCCGGGGCATTCCTGCACACGGGCTGTGCACTGCGAATTCCCGCCGCATTGCGGCGCGCACGAGTGTCCATCGAGCTGCTGGGTTCGTGATTTGCGGGGGCCGGGGGAGGGCTCAGAGGAGGCTCAGAGCTGAAGGGCTGTCCCACCGCCGCGTACGGCAGAGCTGGCTGCGAATAGTGGGTGATCGCTATGCCTGCTGCAGCAGATCCCATCGGTCGCGCCACTCGGCCACGTCCTTCGGGCGGACCGCGGTGTGTTTGGAGTCAGGATTGCGGGGGCGGGTTCCGCCCTGTTGCTGCAGGAATGCCTCGTGGCGCGCGCGTACGCCGGCCCGGAACGCGGGCCCTTCAGCCACATAGAAGTCACGGCGCCCATCGGTCACATCGACCAGGATCACCCGTTCACACGTGAGGGCGGTGGTGGCATCGATATCGGCGATCATCCAGGCACCCTGCGCGGCGACCATCACCTGCGCCACGTGCCCACCCACCTCGACGTAGGTGGCCGCTCCGCGCAGCTGCGAGGAAAGCCCTCGCAACAGGGCCTCGGCGAGCACGAGATGACGCCCGCCCTGGTGCTTCTGCGCGTTGGTGGGTTCCTTCACTGGCATAGCGTCATGATGCCGGTCAACGAACGCTCCGCGCAGGGCAATGAACATTCAGGACGTTCTTTCCTCACGGCCGAAAGCAGTCGTGGAGTGCAGCGCAAAGGGCTGAGGTCATCGCAAACACGGATCTCGTCCGCGACCTTGCTGTCATCCGCCCCCGGATCCGTCCCAACGTCGACAGCGAGCTGGTCGGAGCCCCGAGGGTCGACGGCTCCACAGCGCAGTGCAGCGAGCTGGTCGGTGGCCCACCGGCCACTGAGTGCACCGCGCGAGCCCGCTCCAGGTGCTCGTCGCGAATCGCCTGGCACAGCCTGGGGGCCGGTGCGGATGCTGGGACAGCCACAGCGTGATCATCGGGGTTGTGTGGCCTCCTGAAGATCGTGTGGTGGCCGCGGGCCATCCCTGATCTTGCGTGGGTATCCCCGGCTTCAGCCGGGGAGGGAAACGCATCCTGAGCGCGGAGGCGCGGAGCGCCGGAGTTCTCTGCGTCTATGTCGGTGACGGTCAGGTGGGCCGCTTGTGTCCTTCGATGTACTGGCGGATCACGGTGAGCGGTGCGCCGCCGCAGGAGCCGGCGAAGTAGGAGCGGGACCAGAACACGGATCCCGTGCCGGTCCGGTTGATGCGGCCGGTGTACTCGGCCCGCAGGTACCGGGAGCTGACGCCCTTCAGGCTGTTGATCAGCCTGGAGAGGGCAATCTTCGGCGGGTAGTGCACGAGAAGGTGGACGTGGTCGGCCTCACCGTTGAACTCGCGCAGCTCCGTCGAAGCCGGCGCAGACCTCGCGCATGATCTCTTCGCACCGTTTCAGCATGTCGTCATCGAAGACATCCCGCCGGTACTTAGTGATGAACACCAAGTGTGCGTGGAGGCTGTAGGTGACGTGACGAACGGTGCGGATATCGGGGTTTGGTTCCCAGCGTGGTGGCATACGCCAAGCGTAGTAGGATCGTCGAAACCAGGCTGGAAGGGGGTGGGCCGGATGATCCGTGCGTACAAGTTCCTCATGCGGCCCACCGTGGGCCAGCAGATCGCGCTCGGCGAGATGCTGCTTGATCACTGCTCGCTCTACAACGGGGCGTTGCAGGAACGCCGCGACGCCTACCGGCACACCTCGAAGACGAGCATCAGGTACGGGCAGCAGTCCGCGCAGCTCAAGGACATCCGGGCGTTCGACCCCGAACGCCAGGGCCGTTGGTCGTTCTCGTCGCAGCAGGCCACCTTGCGCCGGCTGGACAAAGCGATGCAGGCGTTCTTCCGTCGGGTCAAGGCCGGCCGGACGCCGGGGTATCCGCGCTTTCGTGGGGCCAACTGGTTCGACACGGTCGACTTCCCGAAGGACGGCGACGGCTGCCGGTGGGATTCCACCCCGCACAACCCGGTCACCCGCGTTCGTCTGCAGGGCGTCGGGCACGTCAAGGTGCACCGGCACCGGCCCGTGGTCGGCAAGGTCAAGACCGTCTCGGTCAAGCGCGAGGGCCGCACGTGGTTCGTCGTGCTGACCGCCGAGCAGCCACAGCCCGAACCACTGCCCAGGACTGGCAGCGTGGTCGGTATCGACCTGGGCATAGCCAACTTCCTCGCTGACTCAGGCGGCGGGTTTGTCCCCAACCCGCGTCACGGACGCAGCGCCGCCGCGCAGCTCGAAGCAGCACAGCAGACACTCGCCAGGTTTCCGCGTGTCCGACGGGACAAGCGGACGGCCAATCACCGCCGGGCGGTCGAGAAGGTCGCCAAGCTGCACGGCAGGGTCCGCCGTCAGCGGCTCGACCACGCCCACAAGACCGCGCTGGCCCTGGTCCGCGAGCACGATGTCATCGCACACGAAGACCTCAAGATCCGCAACATGAGCAAGATCCCGGCCCCGAAGCCGGACCCCGACCGGCCGGGCAGCTTCCTGCCCAACGGGGCCGCCGCGAAGGCCGGGCTGAACCGCTCGATCGCCGATGCCGGATGGGGGGTGTTCCTCGCGATCCTGAACGCAAAGGCTGAGAGCGCCGGGCGGGAAGTGATGGCCGTGGACCCCCGCAACACCTCCCGGCGATGCCCCGAATGCGGGCACACCGCCAAGGAGAACCGGCCCACACAAGAGAAGTTCCACTGCGTCTCGTGCGGCCACACCGCGCACGCAGACACAGTCGGGGCTCTCAACGTCCTACGGGCCGGGCTGGTCCGTCGCGAAGCCCAACCGGCATAGCGAGAAGCCCCCTCAATTTATGAGGGGGAGGAGTCACGTTCGACCAGTCATGGCTCGTATCGCGGGCCAATTCGGGCGGGTAGAACCTCGGGCGACTGCCCGCGATGTTCGCGTAGCCCGCCGCGCGGAGCTGGTTGAAGCCGACGGGGCGGGCGTTCGCCGGCTCGCGGTCCACGGGAAAGGCCGTGGCCTGGTCACCGGGAAGCGGCCGGGACGTTGATGTCGGCTGTCGGCTCGTCTGCGGCCTTTGCCGCCGGGTGCGCCTTGGTGAGGGTGCAGACGCCGTCCACACACTGGCGTTCCAGACGGCCGCGGGAAATGGTCTGCGCCAGGCCGACCATCCAGCAGGTGGGGCAGCCGCGGAAGGCGATCAGGGCCAACGGGGCCGCCAGCAGGGTGGCCGGGCCGGCGACGGGCACCAGGCCGATCGAGCTGATGATCAGCCCGAAGCCGATGGCGCCGCGCGCCAGGTGGCGCGGGACGGACTTGCTGGCGAAGTCCTTCTCGGGCGCCGCGGACTGTGCGGTGGCCCGGGCCTTCGCCCCCTGCGCGGGCTTCACGGTGTTCACGGTCATGAGTCTCCTCCGACTGGTTGGTCGATGGCTTGATCGGTCGCTGTGAAGTTCCCCCAAGGCCGGGTAGTTAGCGTTTTCGCAGGTCACGCAAGGGGCTGGTCGTCTGCGCGATTGCCGTGTAGCGGCCCGTGCGGACTCTCTTGATCATTCCTCTCTCGGTCCAGCGAGCGAGTTGTCGATAGGTGGCGACGAGGGTGACATCGCCGAGGAGCTCGGCGATCTCCCTTGCGCGCCACAGCCGTTCGGGTTCTGTCTGCAGGATGGCCAGGACACGTGCCATGCGGCTGCCGGTCTTGCCGTTGCCGGTGTTCTCCCGGACGGTCGTCGCGGGCAGTGCGGGCTCTGGCGATGGGGGCGGCAGGAGAGTGATCGTCATCAAGGTCACGACCTTGCTGCTGTCGGGGCGGCCGTCCAGTTTCCTTTCCGCGTAACGGGAGATGGGTGACTTCACCTTGCGGGTGCTGACGCGGGTTCGCCGTGCGGGCGACAGTGCCGACAGGACTCGGCGGCCGATCTCTCCGATGCCCTGCTCGAAGACTCCTTCCGCGCATACCAGCAGGTCGCGGGCGGTTTGGAGGGCGATAGTGAAGCCGCAGCGGTCGGGATCGGTGCCCGGCCTGGACTCCGCGGCCTCGACCATGGTGCGGCGCAGGAGTTGGTAGAGAGTGAGCAGGGCCCACATCTCCTGCTCGACGCCGACCGGGTCGTGCGAGCGCAGGACACGTCCGTGCAGGATGGTGTGGCGCAGGGCGTAGTAGGCGCTCTCGTGCTCCCAGCGCTCGTGATAGAGGTGCACGAGGCGGTCGGCGGGGTGACGGCGGGCGTCCAGGAGCGTGGTTGCCAGACGGTAGGAGCCCTCGAAGTTGCTGCCGTCCGTGCAGGTGACGCTCACCCGGGCTTCGACGATGCGCACCGGGACGCCGCCGATGACCGAGAGGTAGGAGGAGTCAGCGAGCGGCTGGAGGACCGGTGGGCGGCGGCGCTGGCGAATGCGGCCCAGGACCCGTGCGCCGGTGGTGTGCACGGCGGCGAGGAAGTCGTTGCCGTCGAAGCCCCGGTCCCACAGCACCAACATCTCGGGGCCCAGATGGTGCAACAGCCTGGTGGCGTACGAGGTCTCGCCCTCTCGGGTGGGGCCGAAGACCGCTGCGATCACGGCCCGGGTGCCGGTCTCGACCAGCGTCATGAGCTCGACTTGGGGATAGCCACCGTGCGGACACCGCCCCAGCCAGTTCCGGTTGCGCTCGCTGTCAGGCACCTTGATCGAGCTGCAGCCGTCGAACGACACCGTCCGATACGGGCCGAACCGTACCCCCGGCGTGGTCGGCTGGGCCAACGGCCCGGCCAGCACCTCGAACAACGCCCGCACCGGCGTGCTGCCGAGTCTGCGGCGCAGATCACGTAGCGCTTTCGTGCTCGGGCAGACGATCGGCATCCCCGACAGGCCGGCGGTCAGCTTTTCCCAGACCAGCCGGTAGCCGATCTCGGGGAACAGGCACATCGCCAGGAGGAAGTAGATGCCGACCCGCGAGGGCAGATCACGCAACCGCCGCTGTACGGTCCTGGTCTCGGACAAGACCGCGTCGACCAGCTCGAACGGCATGATCGGCGTCAGTTCTCCCAGATGTCCGGGAGCGAACCGGCCCGCGGCCACAGTCACCGTACGGGTGATGGCCGTCAGCGCCGACGGCGAGACACAATGAACAGGCAACGGAGCTCCTTGCGGGACAAGCTGTCTTGGACGACTGCCTGTACCAACGAGCTCCGTTGCCCCACGTCGAGAACCCGTCAACACCCCTTGCGTGACCTGCGAAAACGCTAACTACCCGGCCTTGGAAGTTCCCCTGATCTTGGACAGCGGGTGCTTACGCTGCGGGGGTGAAGTCTTGCTGCAGCCTGGCTCGGGTTTCGAGTGGGGTGAGGTACCCGAACTCGGGGTGCTTGCGGAGCCTGGTGCGGTTGTACTCGATCTCGATGAAGTGGAAGACGTCGGCGCGGGCGGCTTCGTGGGACTCCCAGACGGTGGTCCCGATCTCCGCTTTCAGCAAACCGAAAAAGCTCTCGGCCGCGGCGTTATCGTAACATGACCCGGTTCGTCCCATGCTCTGCCTCAGCTTCAACTTCCCTATCAACGTGCGGTATTCACGGGACGTGTACTCGCTGCCGCGGTCCGAGTGCGCGATGCAGTTCTCCTTCAGCGCGCCGCGTCCGGCAGCCATCCTCATCGCGTCGACGACGAGTTCGGCGCGGTGATGGTCGGCCATCGCATACCCGATCACCTCGCGTGTGGCCAGATCGATGACCGTGGCGAGATACCACCAGCCGGCGAGGGTGGGCAGATAGGTGATGTCCGAGACCAGCTTGGTGCCGGGCTCGGCGGCGGTGAAGTCGCGCGCGACCAGGTCCGGGGACGGGGCGGCTGTGGTGTCGGCCTTGGTCAGGCTCCGTCGTTTGCGGCGGGTGATCCCGCGGATGTCGCGCTCACGCATGATCCGCTCGACCCTCTTCCGGTTGATCCGCCTGCCCGCGCGTTGCAGGGCCGCGGTCACCCGCGGGGCCCCGTAGGCGCCCCGCGAGTCCGTGTGGATCTTCCGTATCTCCCCAGCGAGCTCCTCCTCTGCCGCCTGCCGTGCCCCAGCGGCGGGACGGGCCAGGAGGTAGGCGTAGTAGGCCGAGCGCGTCACCTTCAACGCCCGGCACAGCAGCGACACGCTGTAACCACCGGGGTTGCCCTCGGACGCCTTCTCCGCGTCGACGAACGCGTAGCGTGCGGCTACTTCGTCTTCTGCTGCGCGAAGAAGGCGGTCGCTTTTCCCAGCACCTCGATCGTCTGTTCCTGCTCGCGGACCTTGCGCCGCAGCCGGACCAGCTCCTCGCGCTCCGCTGTCGTCAAAGCGCCCGCCGGCCCCTCGCCCCGGTCGACCTTCGCCTGCTTGACCCAGCCCCGTAGGCCCTCGGTGCTGACCCCGAGTTCCCGGGCGACCTCGGCCACCGTCCGCCCGGAGGAACGGACGAGCTCAACAGCATCCTTCTTGAACTCGGCTGTGTACCGCTTGCTCGTATTGCTCTTCTTACTCACTACCTGGACTGCTTCCTCCGGGACCCATACGTCCCAGTATCAAGCTGTCCTGACCTCGGGGGGAACTTCAAGTCGATCTTCACCCCGACCTGTGCCTCGTGGGCGAGCCCGATCGAGGCGCACTTCGGGCCGCCGAGGCGTTCACCATCGCCAACCCGAACCACCCCAACCACACCGTGCGGATCCGGGCCCTGCCACGCCTACCTCCGCTGGCACAACGCCAACGCCCGCCACCGCGTGTCCTGGCCGCCGAACGAAGACACCGCGCCCGCATCCGCAGCGGAAAGGGCATCCCTGGGGCGGACGCCCACCCGCAGTCGCGGCCTGAAGAACCGGCGAACCTCATCGGTCAAAACACTAAAGGACTTCGAAGTTGGCCATCATCGCCATGTCCTCGTGCTCCAGGTTGTGGCAGTGGAAGACGAAACGCCCCCGGTAGCCAGTGAATCTGGTGATGATGGCGACCGCCTCGCCCGGGCTCAGGTCGACGGTGTCCTTCCAGCCCGCGTCGTAGGGGCCGGGGGCCTCGCCGTTGCGGGAGAGTACCTGGAAGTGCGCCAGGTGAAGGTGGACCGGGTGGTGGAAGTCGCTGGTGAACCGCCAGACCTCCAGCGCGCCCAGCCGGGGGGTGGCGTCGGCCCTCATCGGGTCGAAGGGCCGACCGTTGATCGTCCAGCCCTCGTCGCCCTGGTCGCGGAAGGCGAAGGTACGGGTCGCCGTCGCGCGCGCCGGGTCCAGACGCTCGATGCCCGACAGCCGCGCGGGCACGGCGCTGTCGTCGGTGGCGCGCCGGGCGATCCGGAAGCGCATGACCGCGGCGGTGGTGCCGCTGCCGAGCCGGTTGGCCAAGGTGACCTCCTCGCCGACCCGGTAGCGGGAGAAGTTGACGACGACGTCGAAGCGTTCCGCGGGCGCCAGTACGATCGCGTCGTGCGCTCTCGGGGCCGCCAGCAGGCCGCCGTCGGAGCCGATCTGCACCAGGGCGCCGCCGCCCGCGGGCTGGGGGTCCAGCTCCAGCCGGTAGCGGCGTGCGTTGGAGGCATTGAGGATGCGCAGCCGGTAGCGGGCGGCGTCGACTTCCAGGACGGGCCACGGCGCACCGTTGACCAGGATCACGTCGCCCAGAACCCCTTCGACGTAGTCCGGCTGCACGCCCGGGGTGTGCAGCAGGGTCGGGTCGGTCGCGGGGTAGCGGAAGGAGCCGTCGGCGTCGAAGGCCCGGTCGGTGATCATGAGGGGGATGTCCCGGTCCCCGCGCGGCAGGGGCAGGGCCTCCTCCTCGTCGTCGTGTACGAGATGAAATCCGGCCAGTCCGCGCCAGACGGAGGCGCCGGTGAAGTCCATGCGGTGGTCGTGATACCAGAGCGTGGCGGCCCGCTGCTGGAGGGGGTACTCGTAGACGCGTGAGCCGTGGGCCAGGCTGGCCCGGTGGTCGTGGTGCGGGAGCGGGCCGGTGAACCCGTCCGGCACGATCAGGTCGGTGGGGTAGCCGTCGCTGGCCGACGGGGTGCGGCCGCCGTGCAGGTGCACGACGGCGGGCACAGGAAGCGCGTTGCGGTGACGGACGACGGTCCGCCGGCCGCTGCGGGAGACGAGGGTGGGCCCGGGGAAGATCCCCTCGTACCCCCAGATCGCGGTGGTGTGGCCGGGCAGGATCTCCTGGGTGGCGGCCTTCTGCGTCACCTCGTAGTAGTCGGTGGTGGCATCCTGACGCGGGGTCAGCACCGGCGGTACCGGCAGCGGCACCCGGTACGGGGCGGGCAGCGGCAGCAGGCTGCGCAGCAGTTCCCCGGTCTGGACGCCGGCGGCCAGCCGCGGGATCTGTGTGCCCACCGCCGCCAGGGCGGCCGCCCCGCCCAGGGCGCCGAGGAGGCGGCGGCGCGGTATCGCCGGCCTCACGAGACCTCCCGCGCGGGCCGCGACGCCTCCGGGGACGTGCCGGGCCGCGGCCCCTTCCCGGACACTGACCCGCCGTCACCGGGCGCGGCCGGGACGGGGCCCGGGGGCAGGGGGCGCCACACATGGACCAGGAGCAGCAGCCCGGCGGCAATGAGCGTCACGCCCAGCGGGACGTGCACCCCCAGGGTCCGCTGGTAGCCGAGGACGGCCTGCCCGGCCTCGGCCACGAGCAGCACAGCGCTGACCGCGGCCGGCCAGCCCGGACCGCGGCCCGGGCGCCAGTACAGCACCGCCACCACGACCTGCACGAGGCCGATGGCGACGATGACGTTGGCGTTGACCGCGTGAGCGGTGAGCATGTTGTAGTCGCCGGACAGGAACCGCCCGGCGAGGACGGCCTGGGTGAACAGGGTCGCGGCGTGCACCGTCGTCACCGCGCGCAGTGCACCGCGGGCCCGCGCGGGGTGCCGTCGCGGGTCTGGCGACTCGCGTGTGCCGGAGCCGCCCGGCTCGGCGGAGGCCAACGACGGCTGCATGGACGTCTCCCCTAGGCAGTGGATGATCAGCAGGCAACCGTAGTCCGCCCTCTCATGCGCGTCTACGCCTGGACACAGGGGGCCGAGCCGCCCGCTCCTCAGACCGGGCCTCTAGGGGGCATCGCGGCGGGCGGCACAGTAACGCCTCCGACTCATCGGCCAGCTTCGCTCACCGAGGTTGCGGCAGGAGTCGCAGCGGATTGCCGCTTCGCGATCACCTGGGCCCGCAAGGAGCTACACGGCGCCGATTGGCCCGACTGGTGAGGAGGCCGAATCTGCCTGACGGTGATGCTGCCCCCCGCGGTGCGCCCCTTCGATACCCCGGGGCGCCGCCGACCGGCAGCTCCAGCAGATCGCCGCCGAAGCGCTCAACGAGGTCTACTTCCAGGCAGACGGCCTCCTCGCCGGCCAGATCGAGCACGTGCAGTGAGCTTGCTGGAGACGGGTCTTGGCGACTCCTCGCCTAGCGGGCCCGGTGCGTGCCGGCGGTGTGGACTGGGTGGGAAAGGTGGTGCCTTTGGTGCCGTTACATGCCCCTATCTCTTTGGTCAACTGGCCGGGCGGGGGTTCGGGGCGTCTGGAACGATGTGTCCGTGCATGCTGATGATCAAGTTGGCGAGGGTGTCCCCGCAGAGCTCGCGGTGTTCCTGCGGGGTGCGGTCGACGGCCGTCCGGTGAAGATCGCTCCTTCCGCCTGCGAGGGGTGCGGCGGCGGTGTGTTCTTCGTGCTGGTCAATGCGTCCGGGGCGGAACGGGAGTGTTCTGGCTGCGGGAGCCGTGCGTTCATCGCGGACAGCGAGGAGTACTGGAACGAGGAGTCCTGGGAGGACGACGAGCCTGGTGCGGCCGGCTGCCCGTGCGGGAGCGAGGAGTTCGAGGCCGCGGTCGCGTTCTCGCTCGGCGACGACGGATCGGTCCGCTGGGTGACCGTGGGCCTGCAGTGCATGAAGGACGGATTCTGTCAAGCCCCGGGTTTCGTGGAGACTGAGTTAGGTGGTTTTCTGGAGTGACGCAGGAGGTTCGGCCGCGAGGTGGTGGGCTGCCTCGTGCTCGGCAGGGGTGACGTGGCCGAGTTCGCCGTGGAGGCGGCGCTGGTTGAACCAGTCGACGTACTCGGCGACGGCGACCTCGACGTCGTTGATGCCGGTCCATGGTCCCTTGTTGCGGATCAGCTCGGCCTTGAACAGGCTGTTGAACGCCTCGGCCAGGGCGTTGGCGTGATCCGTCAACTGCAAGTGATCCCGACTCTGGAGACGGAGGTCAGGGGCGGGTGCGGGTGACGCATCCGTTCCATCCCCTGGCGGGGCTGGAGTTGGAGTTCATCGAGCGTCGGCAGTGCTGGCGTGGGGACCGGGTGTACTACTTCGACGAGGTGGGCGGCCGGTCGAAGATCCCGACGGAGTGGACGTCGGTGGCGCCGGTGGACGCGTTCGTGGTCGCCGCCGAGGGTTCGTGTCCGTTCCGGACGCAGGATCTGGTGGAGCTGGCCGGGTTGATCGACCGGCTGCGGGGTGTCGGGGAGATCACGTCGTGAGCGTCGTGGTGTTCGTGCCGTGGCTCGGGGAGCTCGCCGGTCCGGATGGGGGCGCGTTCTTCGCCGGGGTATGCGCTGGCCTGCTTCTTTCACTCCTCGTGGTATCGGCCTGGGGGTTGGCCGGGCCCGGTGGCGCCGGAATCCTGGTGACAGGCATCGGGAGAGGAGGCGGGCATGGCGACGAGAGTGGTCGATCCGGCGAAGGTGCGGGCCCTGGAGGAGTCCCGGACGCTCAACCCGCGGCCCGAGCAGGTGGTGGACGAGGCGTTCATCAACTCGCCGTTCCTGGATCCGTACGATCTGGTGCAGGTCAAGTACGAGATGGTGCGCCGGGTGCGGGTGGACAAGGTGCCCGTGGCGCGGGCGGCGCCCGCGTTCGGGTTCTGCCGGCAGTCTTTCTATGCGATCGCCGCCGCGCTGGACGCGGGCGGCCCGGCGGCTCTGGCGCCGGGCAAGCCCGGCCCGAAGGGCCCCAGCAAGCTGACCGGGCCGGTCATGGAACACCTCGAGGCCCTGCTGGAGACCAACCCCGGGCTGAAGGCGCCGGCCTTGGCGGTCGTGGTGGCCGAGTCGTTCGGGATCACCGTGCACCCGCGGTCCGTCGAGCGGGCCCTGGCCCGCAGGCGCGAGGCCCGGGCCCACGGCCAGGAGGAGAACATACGAGGCGCCGACCGCTGAGGCGGACGGCGGGACAAGGACCTCGGAGGAGTACGAGCGGCTGCGGTCCGCGGTCGTTCACGGTCACGGCGGTGGATGGCGGCACGGTTTCGCGGTGCTGGCCCGCTCGGGCATGGCCGCCTGGAGTCGCGCGATCCTCGCTCTGGTCGCCGTCCGTGACAAGCCGCCGGGGCCTGCGGCCCCGGCGGCCGGGGGCGATGTCACCGCTGATGTCGCAGCCGAACTCGTCGACGCCCTGGCCTCGCTGGTCCTGGGACGCCTCCAGCCACCCTGATCCCGTCACCGTCACCGTCACCGTCACCGTCACCGTCACCGTCACCGTCACCGTCACCGGGAGTGTTGCGCTCGTAAGGGAGTCCGTCATGCAGGATCAGCCGTCCGGAGCGGGGAAGGTCACCGCTGATCAACTCCGGCGAGGGGCGTATCTCTATGTCCGTCAGTCCTCGCTGAAGCAGGTCGTCAACAACACCGAGTCCACCCAGCGGCAGTACGCGCTGCGGGGCCGGGCCATCGCGCTGGGTTGGGGCGAGGGCCAGATCACCGTGATCGACACCGATCAGGGACAGTCCGGGGCTTCCGCGGCGGGCCGGGACGGCTTCCAGCTGCTGGTCTCCGAGGTCTCGCTCGGGCGGGCCGGGATCGTGCTCGGCCTGGAGGTGTCCCGCCTCGCGCGGAACAACACCGACTGGCATCGGCTCCTGGAGATCTGCGCGATGACCGGGACGCTGATCCTGGACGAGGACGGTCTCTACGATCCCCGCTCGTTCAACGACCGTCTCGTCCTTGGGCTCAAAGGCACCATGTCCGAAGCGGAGTTGCACCTGCTCAAGGCGCGTCTTCGGGGCGGTCAGCTGTCCAAGGCCCGGCGCGGGGAGCTGAAGCAGTGCCTGCCGATCGGCTATGTCCATGATCCACTGGACCGGATCGTCAAGGACCCTGATGCCGCGGTCCGCGGCGCTGTCGAGCGGGTCTTCACCCTGTTCGCGGCGAGTGGCTCGGCCCGCCAGGTCGTCATCGCCTTCGCCGCCGACCAGCTGTCCTTCCCCGCCCGGATCCGCACCGGCGCCCACAAGGGTGAGCTGGTCTGGGGCCCGCTGAAGCACTGGCGGGTACTGAACATGCTGCACAACCCCTGCTATGCGGGCGCGTTCGTCTACGGACGGAAACGTTCCGGCCGCACCCCGGAGGGGAAGACCACGCTGTCCGACGTCCCGCGCGAGCAGTGGACCGCGTTGATCGAGGACCACCACGAGGGCTACCTCTCCTTCGAGCAGTGGGAGGACAACGGCCGACTGCTCCTGTCCAACGCGACCGGCCGGGGCGAGGGGAGCAAGGCCGGGCCGCCGCGGGAAGGGCCGGCGCTGCTGCAGGGGCTGGTGATCTGCGGGAAGTGCGGCCGGCGGATGACGGTCGGCTACCGCTTGCACCGCGGCGAACTCCTGCCCGACTACCGGTGCATGACCCATGCCATCCAGGACGGCGCCCGGATCTGCGAACGCCTGCCCGGCAAGGCCCTGGACGCCGCCGTCGCCCGCCTCGTCCTGGGCGCTCTCACCCCGCTGGCCATCGACGCCGCCCTGAAAGTCACCGACCAGCTCACCGCCCGCGCCGCCGAGGCCGACCAGCTCAGGGCCAGCCACGTGAAACGGGCCCAGCACCACGCCGACCTCGCCCGGCGCCGCTACCTCGCCGTCGACCCCGACAACCGCCTGGTCGCCGACGCCCTGGAAGCCGACTGGAACCGCGCCCTGCGCGAGGTCACCGAGGCCAAGGACACCTACGAACGCGCCAAGAGCGAGGCCGCCCCGCTCGAGGCAGCCGTCCGCGACCGGCTGGGCACCCTGGCCGCCGACGTCCACCGCCTGTGGGCCGATGCCGACACCCCGATGCGGGAACGCAAACGCATCGCCCGCCTCCTGATCACCGATGTCACCCTCACTCGCACCGACCAGATCACCGCGCAGATCCGGCTGTCCGCCGGGCAGCACCACACCCTGAACCTCCCCATGCCGCTGGCCGGCGGGAAGGTCTGGAAGACCCCGCGGCCACCGTCGACCTGATCGACCAGCTCCTGGAGGACCACACCCACCGCGAGATCGCCGCGATTCTCAACGCGCGTGGTCACGCCAGCGGCAAGGGCCAGCCCTTCACCGCCCTGCTGGTCCGCAACATCCGCGACGTCTACCACCTCACCCACCGCTACGACCGTCTGCGGGCACGCGGCCTGCTCAGCTTCACCGAGTACGCCGACGCGATCGGCGTCAGCGAAACCACCGTCAAGATCTGGCGGCGCACCGGCCTCATCCACGGCATCGCCTACAACGACAAGAACTGCTACCTCTTCCACCCACCCGGCCCCGACCACCCCGCACCCGAGGTCGCCCAGGGCATCAGGCTCAGCGACCGCATCGCGGCCCAACAGGCCGCTCTGTCCGCAGAATCCCGAAGGAGCGCAGTGTGATGGCAACGGGTTGACGCTCCTATAGCTGTCAACTCGTTGCGGGGGTCGTCTGTGGAGCGGGTCGAATCAGGTGGTAGACCTCGCGGATGACGTAGCGCTTGAGGCAGCGGATGATCTCGCGTTTCGTCTTGCCTTCGGCGGTGCGGCGGGCGACGTAGTCGATCGTAGGTTGATGGAACCGCATGCGGACGATGACGGTGCGATAGATCGTGGCGTTGAGCTGCCGGTGGCCGCCGCGGTTGATGCGGTGCCTGCCGCTGGCGTGCCGGCGCCGCCAGATGGCCATCTCCAGGGCGTCCAGGGCGAGGTCGGTGTAGAGGGAGGTGGCGACCTGCCAGCCGACGACCATGCGGGAGAAGACGTCGATGACGAAGGCGGCGTAGACCCACCCGGAGAAGGTTCTGATGTAGGTGATGTCGGCCACCCACAGCTGGTTCGGTGCACTCGCGGTGAATGCCCGCTCGACCAGATCAGCCGGCCGTGCCGTCTCGGGCGCGGGGCGGGTGGTGCGCGGGCTCTTGGCCCGGATCACGCCACGCAGTCCGGCCCGGCGCATCAGGCGCTCGACCGTGCAGCGGGCCGCCTCGTGCCCCTCGCGCAGGAGGGCGGCGTGGACCTTGCGGGCCCCGTAGACGCTGTAGTTGGCCTCGTGGATCCGGCGTATCTCCTCGGTGAGGTGCTCGTCTCGCAGGCTGCGGGCCGAGGACGGGCGGGTGCGGGCGGCGTAGTAGGTGCTCGGCGCGATCGGTGCGTCCGTCTCGGCGAGGACGTCACAGATCGGCTGGACGCCGAACAGATTCTTGTACTGGTCGATGTAGGCGACCTTCATCGCAGTGGACGGTCCGTGAAAGTCGGCCCGGGGCGCGGTTCCGGCGTTTCGACCGGATCGTTTCCCCGAGCCGCTTCCCGAACCCGGCGGGCACCTTTCAATGCACCGGGCTCTCCACAAGCCCCGAATGGATCAGCGTGTTGGACATCCTCATTGCGCGATGGGCCAGGGAGTCGGGATAACCGATCCCCGATAGCGGTAGCGGGTCGTGCCTACCTTCTCGGGGTCGAACAGCTCCCTGTTCTCGCTGGCGGGCCACCATCCGCCGCCGCAATAGCGGTTGCGGAGTTCCTTCCAGGTGGACCGGCGGTGTTTTCGCCGCATCCATCGCCATACCGTCTGCCATGTGTAGTGACTCAGATAGGCGAAGGTCACGGATGACACCCCGGGCCGGAAGTAAGCACACCAGCCCCGCAGCGCCATATTCAGTCGACGCAGCAGGTCATCCAACGGCTGGTTCACTTCGACCTCTCGGCACAGCGTCTTAACCTTCCGCTTCACGGCCTGGACGGCCTTCTTCGCGGGATAGGTATAGACGTAGTGCTGGCTGGTGCCTCTCTTTCGGTGGCGCTGGAGGTGCCACCCGAGAAAATCCAGCCCTTCCTCGATATGGGTGATCAGGGTCTTCTCCGCAGACAGGCGCAAGCCCATCGAGGACAAGACCTCTGCCATCTCCTCGCGCAGAACTTCGGCATCCGCTCGGGAGCCGAACACCATGAGGCACCAGTCGTCCGCATACCGCACCAGGCGGTAGGTCGACAGACCGTGGCGGTGCCGTCTGGCCCGTTCCACCTTCCCAGCTCCGGGCCCTCCGGGTGCCTGGGCGACGTATTCGTCCAGGACGGAAAGCGCCACGTTGCTGAGCAAGGGCGAGAGGATCGACCCCTGAGGGGTGCCGGCTGTGGTCTCCCGCAGAAGGCGGTCCTCACCGAGGATGCCTGCCTTGAGGAAAGCCTTCACCAGGTCCAGGACGCGTTTGTCTCCGACTCGACGCCGCACCCGGTCCATTAGGGCCGCATGAGAAATTTCGTCGAAGCAGGCCGCGATGTCCCCCTCCACGATCCACTCATAATTGCGTGGTCGCGAAGCGAGATAGCGCACCTCGGCTACCGCGTCATGGGCCCGGCGATTCGGACGGAACCCGTAGGAACACGGGAGGAAGTCCGCCTCGAAGATAGGCTCCAACACCAGTTTCAAGGATGCCTGGACCACCCGGTCGGTAATGGTCGCGATCCCCAGACGACGGAACTTCCCGCCGGTCTTGGGGATCATGCGTTCCCGTACCGGAAGCGGGCGGAAACGACGGCCCTTCACCTGCGACCGCAGCTCATCGAGAAACTCCTCGACACCCTGTCCGGCCTCGACGGAACGAGCCGTGCGCCCGTCCACTCCGGCCGTGCGGGCACCCTTGTTGCCCCTCACCCGATCCCAGGCCACCAGAAGGAAACCAGGATCGGAAACGAGATTGTAAAGATCATCGAACCTGCGATGAGAATCATCACGAGCCCAACGGTGCAGCTTGGTCTGGATATTCAGTACCCGTCGCTCCGCCACATATACGGCGCGCTGCAGTTCGTCGGTATTCACCAGCGAAAACCTCCCGGCATTCCAGTAACCTCGACTGCTGACTTGCTGGCCCCCTTCACCCTGCGGCCGTCTCTCACGGCCTCCACGGCGGGTCGTCACGCCCGCGACTACTACGGGGCCTCCGCCCCATCCCACGGCCCTCAGTCGGCAACGGACCTGCCCACCCCCGGACTGGCTGTCCGGTAGGAGGGCGACCGCGGATGGTTCCCACGTTCACCATGTGATCGATCGGTCAGGGAGGTGCCCAGCTCTACTCCGGCAGCATCGCCACGTCTACGCCGCAGACATTCGACGTGGCCTCCCCACCGTCAGAGCTACACGGCTTCGGAGTTGAGACCCCTCCGCAAAGAGGAATCCCACGCACTGCACACCGGCCCATATCCACCAGATTTGACCCGGCTTCGCTGTTACGGAGCTTCAACCACTGGTTCGCTTTCGCTACACCTTCTGACCTCGCTGAACGGGCCCGCACCGTCTGGTAGTTCCGGCACGTCCCGCCGTCGTCGGGGCCGCTTGCCACCCTCACCGGCGTTCCCCGGATCAGGCTGCCCCCAAGCTTCGATCAGGCCGCTACGACGGCCCGACGGAAGTGGTCCTTCACCACCTCTCGATCAACATCGCGCCTCGTGGCGCACAGCTCCGCTGCGAAGAAAGCCGAGGCGGACTTCAATATCGCGTTCGCCCGCCGCAGTTCCTTCACCTCCCGCTCCAGCTCAGCGATCCGTGCAGCGTCGGTGCTGGAAGTGCCGGGAACGATGCCTTCGTCGGTCTCAGCCCGCTTGACCCAGCCACGCAGGGCTTCGGGATGCACGTCGAGCTGGTCGGCGACGCGCTTGATCGCACCGGCCCGGCCAGCCGGGTCCTTACGGGCCTCGATCGCCAACCGCGTCGCACGCTCGCGCAGTTCATCGGGGTACTTACGGGGAGCAGCCATGATTGGCATCCTTCCGGGTCTTCGATGTCTCCATCAAACCCGGGGCGGTTCACTCCGCACGGTTCGATGATCCGAATCTGATCGCGTACGGCGGGCTGGCTCCGCTGGTGCGCCTGGCCGAGCGGTGCGGGCTTCCCGGCCTGGTCGCCGAGCGGGTGCGCCTGCCGGCTTCGAAGAACGGCACCGGTTCCTTCCCCGCGGCCAAGGTGATGGCGCTCATCGCCGGGATGGCGGCGGGCGCGGACAGCATCGATGACATGGACCGGCTGCGGCACGGAGCGATGAAGCGCCTGTTCACCGGGGTGCGGGCACCGTCCACGCTGGGCAGCTTCCTGCGGTCCTTCACCCACGGGCACGTGAAGCAACTGCACGCCGTCTTCCGCCGGTTCCTGCCACGCCTGGCCGCACATACCCCGCTGCTGCCCGGCATGGACACGGTCGCCTACCTCGATCTGGACGACACCATCAAGCCGACCCACGGCTATGCCAAGCAGGGCGTCGGCTACGGATACAACAAGGTCAAGGGCCTGAACGCGCTGATCGCGACGCTCTCCACGCCACTCGCCGCCCCGGTCATCGCCGCCACCCGCCTGCGCCGGGGCGGTGTGAACTCCGTGCGTGGGGCGGGCTCGTTCGCCGCCGAGGCGATCCGCACCGCCCGTGCCTGCGGCGTGGCCGGCATGCTGATCGTGCGGGCGGACTCGGCCTACTACGCCGCCGACGTGATTGCCGCCTGCCGGGCCCTGGACGTCCGGTTCTCCGTGACGGTGCGAATGAACGCCTCGATCAAAGCGGCCATCGCAGCGATCGGCGAGGACGCCTGGAGGCCGATCAAGTACCCCCAGGCAGTGTGGGACAGCGAGGAGGAACGCTGGATATCCGACGCCGAGATCGCCGAGGTCGAGTACACCGCGTTCGCCTCCAAGCCGAAGAAGCAGCAGGTCACCGCACGGTTGATCGTGCGCCGCGTCAAGCGCCTGAACCCGGCGGCGGTGCCCGAGGGGCAGGGCGAGCTGTTCACGGCCTGGCGCTACCACGCCGCGTTCACCGACACCCGCCTGCCGCTGGTGGACGCCGAGGCCGACCACCGGCGGCACGCGATCGTGGAACAGGTGATCGCGGAGTTGAAGAACGGCCCCTTCGCGCACGCCCCCTCGGGGAGCTTCCAGGCGAACTCCGCCTGGCTGGCGCTGGCCGCGTTGGCCTTCAACCTCACCCGCGCCTGCGGAACCCTCGCCGGCACCTTCCACGCCAAGGCCACCTGCGCGACCATCCGCGACCGTCTGATCAACGTGCCCGCCCGGCTGGCCCGTTCGGCTCGACACCTCACCCTCCACCTGCCCGAACGCTGGCCCTACCAGGACGCCTTCGAGGCCCTGTTCAGGACCGTGCACGCCCCACCATCGGCTGCCTGAGCCGCCATCCGACCCGCCCGCGAGGGCCCGAGAGCTGTGGACCCGTGGAAATGCTGGGCAGACCAGCGGCCACCTCATGCCCGCAGCCGGACACACCGACCCGGACCACCAGAAATGATCACCCGCGAAGTGAGCCGGTGGATCCGGGCTGAGGTTGGGGCGTGCTGGCCTGGCGGGTTGGCTGATGGGTGATTACCGCTCTGCGGTGCGGTCGGAGACGAGGCCGGCGATGGCCAGATGGGTCTCGGTGTAGTACTCGCGGCGGCCGAGGTGCCGCTGGAGGGGCCTCCACTGCTTGTGCTCGGCGTTGGCGTGCTCGACGCATATCCGCTCCGAGGATTGCTTCTTGCGGGCCTCCTGCCAGGCGGTGACCTCCTCGGCCGACGCGTCCTTGGCGGGCTTCTTCGGCGGCGCCTGGATCTGGTCGGGAAACCGTTTGGCCAGGCCCCGGTATCCGGCATCCACCTTGGCCTTGACCTGCGGGTATTGCTCGAAGAGGGCCTCGATCCCCTCGGTCTTGACCGCCGTCTGATCATGCATACGGCCAGGCCGGACCGCGCCGGTCCACAGAGTGCGGCCCTGTCCGTCGGTGATGACGGTGGCCTTCTTGGTGTTCTGCCGCATCTTGCCGGACACGAACGCACGCCGCCCGGGACGGCCCGCCTTCGGACGCCGCACCCGTACCTCGGTGCCGTCCAGGCGCAGCTCAACACCCTTCGCGGTGGCGTAGGCGAAGACATCGGCCAGCGTGTGCAGACGCAGTCCCGCCTCGCCGGGGACCGCGAAGCCCCGCGCCGCCAGGAGCGGACGGATCTCATGGACGGCCCGCGTGACGGTGGAGCGGTCCACGCCGTAGAAGACGGCGAGGGCGGCGTGCGGAAGCTGGAACCGCAGGATCACCAGGGTCGCGATCACCCGGTCGGTGAAGACCAGTTGATGGCTGGGTCCGCCACCCTCGGCGCGCAGACGCTCATGGCCTCGGCGTTCGCCCAGCCGGGACTCTTCCCGCGCCATCCACGGGCAGGCCAACTCGGCGATGAGCGCCCCGAGTCGACGCCTCGAGATGCCCGTGCAGATACGATGCGAGAGAGCCGTACGGGCCAAGGATCGCTTCACAACCATCCCAACCCGTACGGCTCTCCTCACGTTCCCGACCAGCCGAAACCGCTGTCGTACACAACACCGTAAGGAGCACCCGTCAGAACAAACAGGACGACCAACAACTCATCACGCATTCACGACCGCAGGTGAATTGAGGTCAAGGCTCCTATTCGCCGCCCGGTTATGCGTGGACGCGGAGTTGGGCGTGCACTTTCCACCGGGTGCCATAGGTGAAGGCGACGCGGAAGGCGTAACAGCGTTCGTCTGCCGGGTTCCACGCGATGCCTCTGCCGTGTGGGCGGACCAGAGGCCGCACTCCGAGGACTGCAGTGGATGGCTCACAGACGAGATCCCATGCGTGGTTGGGAAGGGCGAGGCTTGCCAATCGTGGAAGGAGCACGTCGGGCGCGCTGGCGTCGTGGGCGTGGAAGCAGCTGACCACGCCGTCGAGTAGGGCCTTGACGATCCCTGCCGAGCGCCGACCGGGAAGGTCAGGACCCGTCAAGGACAGGTCCAGCACGAATGAGTCTGCCACTCGCTCGGCCGCAGGCCTTCCGGTTCGTATCGTTGTGCTCGGGCGCAGTCGCATCCACCATTCCCCTGGCGTCCGCGGGAGCACGTCGCCAAGGTCGGCAGCGAGATCACCGATCACGCAGGTGGCTCCTGGGTCGGGATCAGGTATGGCCGAGGCGAGGGCGTAGCGCAGATGGTGCCGACCGTCGGTGCTGCTGCCGCGGCGGCAGACCAGCCCCGGGCCGAGCAGATGCCCATAGGCCCCAGCTCCGACGTTGTACAGCAGAACGTTTTCCACATCGACGAACGCGTCGTCCGGGGCGTCGTACTCAGCTATCAGCCCGTGCCCACCCTCCGGCTCAAGCGCCCGCAGCGCCAGTCGCAGTTCGCCCCGGAACCTACGCTGCCATCCCCTGGGCTCGAACGGCAGCCGCGCCACACTCCAGGCTGAGACGATGCTCCGACTTGCCTCAATCTCATAATCCATCCCAGCATCGTCACCAACGCATGCGCATCTGACCAGGGCGGCACTTCCTACGATTGCGCTTTTGTGGAGCGGTAACCGGTCCGCAAAGTGGGCCAGTGCGAGGTCGAAGCGGGCAAAACCGCCGAAGGGCTGCGCCACCAGCGAGGTGCAGCCGACCACGGTGCACGCGGATACGCAGGGCCAGAGCTTCCCTGTCTTTGCGCTCGCCCACCTGCTGGGCTTCGACTTGATGCCCAGGATCAGGAACTGGAAGGAACTGACCTTCTACCGGCCTTCCAAGCAGAGCGAGTACGTGCACATCGACGCCCTGTTCGGCGAGCCGGGCAAGCACGTCATTGACTTCGACCTGATCGAGTCCCAGTTCCGTCACCTGATGCGGGTGGCCGTCTCCGTACGCGAGGGCACCATCTCCTCCTCCACACTGCTCAAGCGCCTGCGCTCGGGGTCGAGGAAGAACGCCACCTACGCCGCCTTCCGCGAGGTCGGCCGCGTGATCCGCACCGTCCAGCTCCTGCGCTACCTCTCGGATGCGCCGCTTCGCCGACGGGTGACCGCGGCGGCCAACAAGGTCGAGTCGTTCAACCGGTTCTCCCAGTGGATTGGCTTCGGCAACCGCGGTGTCATTGCCGACAACGACCCCATCGAGCAGGAAAAGGCGATGAAGTTCAACGCCCTGCTCACGAACGCGGTGATCTTCCACAATGCCCTGGACATCGCGGAGATCGTCCGCCAGCTGCTGGAAGAGGGATGGGAGATCGACCCGGAAGACCTGGCGCACATCTCGCCGTACCTGACCGAACACATCAACCGGTTCGGCGAGTACAGCACTCACGAACTCGGCATCCAGCCCGAGGCGTACGACCCGAAACTCGACGTCGACTTCACCCCGCTGCGCGAGCAGGACCTGACCGCCGCCGGTCTCGGCCAGGCTGCCTGAGCCGTGAGGGAACTAGCTGGTGACGCCCTTCACGGGAGCGGGCCGGTATACCCCAGAATCCTGCTGCTTCAGTGAAGATCCGACTGGACCTCGGTCAGTCGATGCCTTCGACGATGCGGAAGTCGCGCTCGACGCCGTCGGAGAGGGCGACCAGCGCCTCCTGGTAGGCCGCACTCTCGTGCGCCGCGACGGCCTGCTCGAAGCTGTCGAACTCGATCAGGACGGTGCGCTCGGCGATTCCGGCGTCATGCGCCACGACCCGACTGCCACGGGCGAGGATCCGACCGCCCCCGGCCTCGACGGCCGGACCGGCCAGCTTGTTGTAAGCAGCCAGCTTCTCAGGGTCTGAAATGGTGCGGTAGGCGCTGACCCAGTAGCCCTTGGGCATGGAACCTCCAGTGTTGGGATGAGTGCATCTGACTTACGGGTTGGTCTCGGACGAGCGTCGGCGGGCGAGAGCGAGGCTTGTCAGCGTCGTGATCGCCATGGCGCCGATGCCGACCAGCGCCGCGGTGGTGTAGGCGCTGTCGTCGGGGAAGAGGTGGCCGGGGCCGGTGCCCGCGGCGAGGATCAGGCCGCCGATGGCGCTGCCCAGGGAGTACCCGACGCTGCGGACGACGTAGTTGAAGCTCATGGCGCTCGACGTCTCGCTCTTGGGGGTGACGGCCAGGATGACGCCGGGCATCGCGGCCGAGAAGCCGCCGACGCCGAAGCCGAGCACGCCCATCGCCGCGAACAGTTCGGCCAGGTCCGACCGGGCCGCCGCGAACAGGGCGAACCCGCCGCCGACCACGACGGCGCTGCCGGCCAGGAGCAGGGGGTCGGCGATCCGCGTCCGGACCCGCGGCGTGAGCTTGCCGGCGACGAACCCCAGCACCGAGAACGGGATGAGGACCAGCCCGGCGACGAAGGTCGTCAGCCCGAAGCCGTAGCCGGCGCCGTGCGGCGTCTGCGCGTACCGGGTGATGAGCGTGAGCAGGAGGTACATGCCGATCCCGCCGACGAACATGGCGAGGTTCGCCCCGGCGACCGCCGGGTGCCGCACCGCCCGCACATCGACCAGGGGCGTCGTGCTGCGCAGCTCGATGACGGCCCAGACGCAGAGCAGCACCACCGCGACGACGGCGAGGCCCGCCGCCACGGCGAGGTGCCGGCTCCACAGATTCCGTTCGCCGGCGAGGAACAGCACCAGGAGCAGCGCAGCGGCCAGGACGACCGCGCCTGCCACGTCCACGTGGGCGGAGCGGCCTTCGGGGGCTTCGGGCATGGAGCGCCACGCGGTCAGGAGGGCGGCGGCGGTGACGACCAGGCCGAGGCCGTAGGCGGCCCGTACCCCGCCGAGCTCGGCGAGCAGTGCGGCCAGCGGGTAGCCGACGCCGGCCCCGATGATCGAGACCACCGAGATCAGGGCGATCACGGCCGCGCTGCGCTCCTCGGGGAGGTGGTCCCGGGCCACGCCCATCATCAGCGCCGTCAGCCCGAGCCCGACGCCCTGGGCCGCCCTGCCGGCCAGCAGCCACGCGAACGGCAGCGGCAGTACGGTGAGCGCGCTGCCGGCGACGACGACCGCCAGCGTGGCGAGGATCGTGGCCCGCCGGTGCCGGCCGGCTCCGAGCCGGCCCAGGACCGGCGTGGCGACGGCGCCGCTGAGCAGCGCGACGGTCAGCGTCCACTGCGCGCTGCCGAGCGAGACGTGGAACGAGGTCGCCACGCTGGTGATGAGCGGCGTCCCGAGGCTGGCGACCGCCGCCACGACCAGAGCGATGAACATCAGGGCGGGGACCAGCAGCCGCGCCTCGGAACGCGCCACCGGGAACGCCTTCACCGCGACCCCGCCGACCGGCTGCCCGGTCACTGCTTCGGCCCTTCGCGGTCCTGGCTTTCGAGCTCTGCCAGATGCTTCAGCGCCGGAAGGGCCGCCACCAGCGCCTCGACCTCGTCGCCGGTGAGCTCGCCGATCAACCGCTCGAACGCGTGGACGCCCGCCTGGCGCCGCGTCCGGACATAGGAGGCGCCGGCCTCGGTCAGGCACACCAGCGTGACCCGCTTGTCGGACGCGTCGCCCCGCCGCTCGACCAGGCCGGACTCCTCCATCACCCGGACCAGGGCGGTCATCGCGGGCTGGGTGACGCCCTCGACCGCGGCCAGATCCGTGATGCGCCGCGGGCCGGTCCGGTCCAGGGTGGCCAGGGTGGCGGCGGACGTCAGGCTCATGTCCCGGGGCAGGCGTCTCGCGGCCCTGGTGGCCAGGCCGTAGAGGGCTGCCCCGATGGCGGCGGACGCGCCAGGAGCGGTGTCTTGACGACTCATGCTCAAAGCATAGCATTTTTATATTCATAGTTTATGGAAATGGTCGACTGGCGCGGGCGGCGCGCCCCTTGAGCAGGCCGGCCCGCCGGATCCGGGTCAGTGCCAGGCCCAGCAGCCGGTCGGCGCGGTCGCCCTCGGCGAGCCGGTCGCGGAAGTCGGACAGCACGCTGTGGTGGAAGCCGGGGTCTTCCAGCTCCAGGCCGAGGGCGTACTTGAAGTCGATGCGGCAGCGCACCGCCTCGGCGGCCTGGCGGTCCGACAGGTTCAGCGCGTACTGCAGCACGCAGACGGTGGCCAGCTGCGCGGGCGAGAGCCCGGGGCGGCCGTCGCGCGGGTACCAGGCGGTGAAGTTCTCGTCGCTGAACAGGCCGTCGAGGCGGTCGCGGATCCACATCGCAGTGGTGCCGTGAGGGTTGCTGGCCCGGGCGACCCGCACGGTCAGCGCCGGGATCTCGGCTCCGGGACGGGGCTGGAGGGACATGTCAGGCTCCTGGGGGACATGGGCAGAACGCTCCCACAAGCCTGACGCAACGTCACGATCGTTGACTGTCCGTCCTCAAGATTCCCGACAGCAATCCAGCGCGGCTTCGCCGTGCGCCGGGGGCACAGTAAATGCGCCGTCGTACACCTGCAGATCGCTTGTCCGCCCTGCCCTGGAGACGTTCGCGTATGGATCGTGGAACTGTTCGTTCCGGACGAGACCGATGACTCTGTGATGCCTTCGAGCTCGCACGACAGCATGGTACTGAGGGCCGCCCACGGGAACCGTGGAGTGTTGCCACGAGCACGCGCGTCAGACTCTTCGCACTGCCTTGGCCCTCCCGGAGCGGCGCCACGCATCCGAGGAACCGAACGGGAACGGAGCCGAGGCCATGGACGTCCTGCACGAACGCTGCGCCGGTATCGACATCAGCAAGAGGGACGCCAAGGTGTGCGTACGCACCCCCAGCCCCCGCCGCAAGGGAACCTTCACGAACCAGACCACGACCTTCGGCGCCACCACCAACGCCATCCTCGACCTGCGCGAACACCTCCTCGGCGCCGAGGTCACCCTGGTGGTGATCGAGGCGACCGGCGACTACTGGAAGCCCTTCTACTACCTGCTGGCCGAAGAGCTGAACGTCGTCCTGGTCAACGCCCGGCAGGTGAAGAACCTGCCCGGCCGCAAGACCGACGTCTCGGATGCGGCCTGGCTGGCCCAGCTCGGCTCCCACGGCCTGGTACGGGCCTCGTTCGTCCCCCCGCAGCCGGTCCGCGAGCTGCGGGACCTTACGCGAGCCCGCACCCAGCTGACCCATGAGCGAGCTCAGGTCGTGCAGCGACTGGAGAAGCTCCTGGAGGACGCCGGCATCAAGCTGTCCGCCGTCGTCTCCGACCTCATGGGCGTCTCCAGCCGTGCCATGCTCCAGGCCCTGATCGACGGCCAGCGCGACCCGCAGGTCCTGGCCGACCTCGCCAAGCGCCGGATGCGCAGCAAGATTCCCGAGCTGGGCCAGACGCTGACCGGCCGCTTCCGCGAGCACCACGCCTTCCTGACCCGCCTCTACCTCGACCAGTACGACCAGCTGACCTCCGCGATCAAGCAGCTGACCGTGCGCGTCGAGGAGGCGATGGCCCCTTTTCGGCCGGTACTGGACCTGCTGGACACGATCCCGGGGGTGAACAGGGCAGTGGCCGAGGTGATCGTGGCCGAGACCGGGGGTGACATGACCCGGTTCCCCTCGGCCAAGAACCTCGCCTCCTGGGCCGGACTGTGTCCTGGACACCACGAATCGGCCGGCAAGGTCAGGAGCACCCGGGTCCGCCCCGGAAACGCCCATCCCAAGGGTGCGCTGGGGATGGCCGCGTTCGGCGCCGCACGCACCAAGGGCTCCTACCTCCAGGCGCGTTACAAGCGGCTGACCGCCCGCCGTGGACCGATGAAGGCACTCATCGCCGTCGAGCACTCGATCATCACCGCGATCTGGCACATGCTCACCGACAACGTGCCCTACCACGAGCTCGGCGGCGACTACTTCACCCGACGCGACCCCGAACGCGCCGCACGCCGGGCCGTAACCCGCCTCAACGAACTCGGCTACCGGGTCACCCTCGACCCCATGGAGGCCACCGGATGAACCAACCGGAACGAAACCCGGCGGGAACGGCCCCGCTGGGATCACCGTCGTGCCTGAAATACCACCCACCTGCGGTTATTTACGCGTCAGAGTCCGACCCGGAAGACCTGGCGCACATCTCGCCTTACCTGACCGAACACATCAACCGGTTCGGCGAGTACAGCACCCACGAACTCGCCATCCAGCCCGAGGCGTACGACCCGAAACTCGACGTCGACTTCACCCCGCTGCGCGAGCAGGACCTGACCGCCGCCGGTCTCGGCCAGGCTGCCTGAGCCGTGAGGGAACTAGCTGGTGACGCCCTTCACGGGAGCGGGCCGGTATACCCCAGAATCCTGCTGCGAGGGTCAGCCTCCAACACCGTGGCCCGGGCAGGTGATCCGATAGCGCTGCCGTGGGGGCGGGGTTTGTGACGGTTCTTGTGGGCCCTCGCCGTATTTCAGAGGGATACCCGCGCTGTTCTGCCAGCGGCAGAACACCGGCCGGACCGGGCTCGACGATCACTACAGTCCAGTCTCATGACGACGATTACGACGCGTACGGTCGAGTATCCGGCCGACGGTTTGACGATGATCGGGCACCTCGCGCTCCCGGCCGGTGTCGACCGCCGGCCCGCGGTGCTGCTCGGACCAGAGGGCATGGGGCTCAGCGACGTCGAGCGCCGCCGGGCCGATGCTCTCGCCGAGCTGGGATATATAGCGCTGGCCTTCGACCTTCATGGCGGGCGCTATTTGGGCGACCCCGAGGAGATGCTGGCCCGTTGCCTGCCGCTGCTCGCTGATCCCGAGCGGATGCGAGGCATCGGCCATGCGGCGCTCGATGTGTTGCGCACCGAACCGCGGACCGACCCCGACCGGATCGCCGCCGTCGGCTATGGCACGGGGGGTGCCGTCGGGCTGGAACTCGGGCGCGGCGGCGTCAGCCTGCGCGCGATCGGGACAGTCAACGCACTGACCACGGGCCGACCGGGCGAGGCGGCGCGCATTCGCTGCCCGGTGTGGGCCGGGGTCGGGTCGGAAGACCCGATCATGCCGCCCGCGCAACGGAACGCGTTCACCGCTGAGATGCAGGCCGCGGGCGTCGACTGGCGCCTCGCGGTCTACGGCGGCGCCTTGCACGCCTTCCACCACCCGCCGGTCGGCCACCCCGTGGTCCCCGGCGTCGGCTACCACCCACGGCACGCGCAGCGAGCCTGGCGCGACGTCGTTGACCTGCTCGCCGAGTGCCTGCCCGTGACGGAGGATCTGGGGCATGACCCAGGTAAGCATGCTGGCCCCGGGCACTGACAGTCCACTCCCCTCAAGTCCGCACAGCAGAGACGCATTCGGGCGGTTACTCGATCGCGGAGACGTATTCACAACTACCGCAGTAAATACCGGATTTACTGCGACGGAGCCCCGGCCGTGATCACCGCGACCTGCGGCGGGCCGTTCCGGCCGCCGGGGCGAGGTGTACGCATTTACTGCGGCGCCACCGTGCTGACCATGCACTAAGCCGATTCAAGATCCACTCATTGCCCCGTTGACGCGTATCTCGGCTGAACCCCCTTAGCCTCTCCCGGCTGCCGAGGCTCGGCGAACGGCAGCGCGGAGTTCTTCGTCGGGCTCGTTCCGCCTGAGTACGGCTTTGAGACAAACTTGCGCTGCCGCCCGCACATCGGGATCCGGGTCGGAGAGCGCGGCGGCGATGATCGGCGCGTGCGCCACGGCGTCGGGGCCGAAGATGCCGAGGCCCTCGATCCCTGCGCGCCGCAACATCGCATCCTGTGCCGCAGTAGCCGCGACAAGTAGTTCCAGGGCCTCAACAGGTGCCTCCGCGCACAGCAGCGCCAGGCCAAACAGCGCCTGCTCGAACTCTGCGGTGTCCTGGCGGGTGGCCGCGGCGAGCCGCTTGAGCGCCTCGCTCACCGCCGGCGGACAGACCGCACGAAGGCTGACCTCGTCGACCCGGGTTGGGGCGGTGTCGTCGTCCATCCGGCCATCCTGCCAGCAACCGAAACCCGATTCCCAAAGCTGGGGAGCGGCCGGCCTGGCCGCAGCGAGCGACCTGCTGGGCCTTCAGGCTGCGGACAACGCGGCTCCGCGAGCCAGCCAGATGATCATTTGTCAGACACGGCCTAGCCCAACAAGGCGGCGTTGTTGCCCTCCAGGAGGATGTTGTACGGCCACTTCGATGCCGCGGCGGCCGACGATGTCAATCCCCTGGAAACGTAGAGGCCTTCCTTACGCGGCTTGGTCCTTCTGATGGTGCTCGGCGCGTGCTTCGCTGATGGTGCGTTCGAACTCGATTGGCGGTAGGCCGGCGGCCCCGCTGTGGCGGCGGCGCGGGTTGTAGAAGTCCGTGATCCAGGTGGCGATCTTCAGCCGGGCCTCGGCGCGGGTGGCGAACTGGTGGCGGTGGATGTACTCGACTTTGATCAGCGAGTTGAACGACTCGGCGGCGGCGTTGTCCAGGGCTGATCCCACGCGCCCCATGGACTGCACCACGCCTAGCCTGTCGCACAGGTTGTTGTACGCCTCGCTGGTGTACTCGCTTCCGCGATCACTGTGAAAGATCACGCCGTCCACATCGCCACCGCGGACAGCGACCGCCATCTGCAGCGACGCTCCGACCAGCGCGGCGTCGTGGTGCGATCCCATCGCGTACCCGAGCAGGCGACGCGAGAACAGATCCAGGACCGTGGCGAGGTAGAGCTTGCCCTCACCGGTCTCGATCTCGGTCATGTCGCCGACCCACAGCACGTCGGGTGCGACCGCGTCGAATCGGCGATGCACCAGGTCAGGGGCGGCTCTTCGCTTGCCCTGACGAGTCAGCGAGCGTCGCCTGCGGGGCGGCTTACGGCCCTGCAGTCCCAGGTCGGCCATGATCTCGGCGACCGTGTTCACCGAGACCTGCCAGCCCTCGGCCCACAGGTCCAGGGTGACCCGCGGGGAGCCGTAGGTATCGCCCGACTCGCGGAAGAAATACGTGATCCTCTCCTCCAGCTGCCTCCTCCTGGCCTCGCGCTTCGTGGGCTCGGACGGTCGGCGGCGCCACTTGTAGAACCACGCCTCGGATACCCCGAGAGCGCGGCAGGCGACGGTGTGCGGGATGTCGTACTCGGTCCTCTGGTCGCTGATCACCCCAACGAGCAACGCCGGGTCCCCCTCAGCTACTTCACCCAAAGGACCATGCAGCGTTTGAGGACGTCACGCTCCATCTCGAGCTCCCTGATCCGCTTGTTCTTCTCCGCGTCCTGCCTGCGCAGCCGCGCCAGTTCCTCACGCTCGGGCACGCTCAGCGTCCCGTCCCCGCCGGCCTTCTTCGCCCTCGACACCCAGGTGCTCAGGGTGGTCTCGTTGATCCCCAGGTCCTTCGCGACCTGCGCGATCGGCCGACCGGTCTCGGAGACGATCCGCACAGCCCCCTCACGGAACTCCGCGTCGAACTTCCGTCGCTTCTCTGCCATGACCCCCAACTTCCCCTACAGTCACGGTCTCTACGCTACGAGGGGATGGTCATTCTTCGACTTCCCCGCCGAGCACTGGATCCACCTGCGGACCACGAACCCCATCGAGTCGACGTTCGCGACCGTACGCCTGCGGACCAAGGTCACCAAGGGCGCGGGACGAGCGTCTACGCGAGGTGGTCGCCCGGGCAAACGTCGCCTGAGCTGCCATTGCGTGCGGGGCGAGGTCACTCCTCGGCACTCGGCTCGACCGGGCGGACGTACCACTCCGAGGAGAAGTCCGCTTGCAGCACGACTTCGTCCTGCCTGAGGTACTCCGCGTCATGAAGTACAACTCCGCTTACCACAAAGTGGCTGCCACCCGAGTCGACCGAGTCGCGCATCTCACCTGACCTGGGACGCAGCGGCACGTCGATCCGCACCGGAGTCTCGGCCGGCAATCCGTTGAGAGCTTCGCGTAGTTCCCCCACTGTCAGCTCCACGGTCTCATGCCGGTAGCGCTCTACCCCCACGTCATCAGCCATGCCGCACAGGATAGAAGCAAGCGTCTTTGATCAACCACGTTGATCACCTTGCGCCCAGCCGCCGCGTAAACAGGGCGAACGTTGCCTGATGCGGCACTAGTAACCCCGCGAGGCAGCCATCGTGCGGCCGTGGCACGTTCCGCTCGTATTCCGGAACCGGCGCGAATCGCATCTGATGCGAACTGGCGCCCTCTTGCGCTGCATTGACCGAGCGGACACCGGGAAGCCGCTGATCAGCGGAGAGAACGCCCACTGCATGCCTGCCGCGACGGTAGCCGACGGCCGGGCCTGTGTCGTTCCACTTCACTCGATCGGATGGCTGACCTGCCGTTCCTCTCCGGACTTCGCATCCGATGCGAGATTCTCGCGCTAGATGCGATCTACGGAGCGTGACGAATTTGGCAGGCGGGAACGGGACGGCGCCAGGGACCGCGCGGCTGCATCTGGCCGACGGGGTACCGCTGTTGCGGCCGGAGGAGCAGGTCTTCGAGGCGATGCTGGACGGCTGGCGCAACCAGCAACTGGCCCGGAACCTCGCGCTGTCGACGATCAACGGCCGTGAGCGGAAGGTGCGGGCGTTCGCCGCGCACGCGGACGCCTTTCCGTGGAACTGGTCCTCGCCGTTGGCGGACGAGTGGTTCGGCGACCTGCGGGCTGTCCGGGGCTGCGTCCGCTCAACGCTGCGCGGCTACCAGGAGGCGGTGCGGCTGTTCTGCGACTACGCCACCGCCCCGGCCTACGGCTGGGCCGCCGAGTGTGAACGCCGTTTCGGTACTCATCCGATCCAGGTGTGTCACGAGTGGAACACCGCCGTGCACATGCAGGAGTGCGAGGCCGAGTCCCCGAAACGGGCCTTCACCCGGGACGAGTTGCAGGCGTTCTTCGACCACGCCGACGACGAGGTGAGCAGGGTCCGCGGACGCGGCCGCAAGGGATGGCTGCCCGCCTTCCGTGACGCGATGCTGTTCAAGACCGCGTACGCCTTCGGGCTGCGGCGCAACGAGACGCGGATGCTGGATCTCGCCGACTTCGGCCGCAACCCCGAAGGGACGGAGTTCGGCGAGTACGGCGTCTGCTACGTCCGCCACGGCAAGGCGAAGAAGGGCTCGCCCCCCAAGCGCCGCAGCGTGCTGACCGTGTGGGACTGGTCGGCCGAGATCCTTGACCAGTGGGTCAGCGAGGTGAGGCCCGCCATGCGCCACGCGGACGGCCCCGCCCTATGGCCGTCCGAACGCGGCCAGCGGGTCGGCCTGCAACGGCTGGACTCCCGCTTCGCCACCTACCGCGACGACCTTGGGCTGGACCCGGTCCTGGACTTCCATTCGCTGCGAAGGTCGTACGTCACCCACCTGATCGAGGACGGCTGGGACCCGCTGTTCGTCCAGCAGCAGGCCGGCCACGACCACGCGTCCACCACTTCCATCTACACCTGCGTGTCCTCCGACTTCCGCACCCGCACCCTGCGGCGGGCCCTGGACGCCACCATCGAGGCCGCGCTCAAGCCCGCGAGGAGGGCCCGATGAAACGCCAGGTCAGTTACCAGTGGCGGCTGCGCGAGCGGATGGCCGCCGCGGGGATGTTCACCACCAGCGAGCTCGCCCCGCCGCTCGCCGAGCGCGGCATCAACCTCTCGATCTCCCAGGTTCACCGCTTGGTCACCGGCACCCCCGAGCGGCTGTCGCTGCCAGTACTGGCCGCGCTCTGCGACACCTTCGATTGCACCCCGGCCGACCTGATCGCCACCAAGGCGGAGAACGCCGCCGTCCGCAAGGTCGCCACCGGCGACGCGGTGGTCGACCTGTCGGCGGTCCGTCCCAAGCGCGCCCGCATTCGGCCGGAAGGATGAGCCGCACCCGCGTCCGCGCCGAGGATCTGTTCTGCGCTCGCTGCCACCGAGCCGTCCGCCTCGGGACGGCCCACTGGCCCGAGGGCTACCTCTGCGCTGCCTGCTACGACCACGCGCTGGAAACCTATGGGATCTGCGCCATCTGCGGCGCTGAGCGGCTGACGCCTGGCCTGGCACCGGACGGCGGCAAACTCTGCACCGACTGCGCCGGCGGCCTCGGCGACTTCACCTGCGAACAGTGCGGACGAGAAGCAAGGCGCTACCGGCGAGGAATCTGCGGCCAATGCGTGCTGGCTGAACGCCTCCACGAACTCCTCGACAGCGGCACCGGCTCCATCCGCGCCGAGCTGCTTCCGATGTTTGACGCCCTGCGGCAGACGCGCCGCCCGAAGGGCGCCCTGACCTGGACGAGCAAGCCCCACGTCCAGCGGAATCTACGAGCTCTGGCCTGCGGTGAAGTCCCGCTCACTCACGAGGGCTTGAGCCAGCTCACCCCCTGGCGTTCAGTGGCTTACCTGCGTGATCTGCTCATCCAGACCGGAGTCCTGCCACCGGCCGACCGGCACCTGCTGCTGTTCCAACGATGGCTCACCGAGAAGCTGCCCGCCGTCGCTGACGCCGGGTACCGGCAACTGCTGGAGCTCTTCGCTACCTGGCACGTCCAGCGCCGCCTGAACACCCTGTCTGACCGCGTTCCACTCACCGGCAAGCAGATCCAGCAGGCCCGCAGCGAAATCCACCTCGCGACCGCCTTCCTCGATCACCTTGCCGAGCGTGGACGGGCCCTCACCGACTGCACCCAGGCCGATGTCGATGCCTGGTACGCGGGCGGCTACGTCGCCCGGCGCCTCACCCACGCCTTCTTACGGTGGGCAATGCGGTCCAAACACATGCCGAAAGTCGCAGTCCCGCACCGCTCCACGAGCAACCCCGCCCCACTCGCCCAGCACCAACGGCTCACGCTGCTGCGACAGCTCGTGACCCGCGAAGACATGCCGCTCCAGGACCGCGTGGCCGCCGTGCTCGTCCTTCTCTACGCGCAGCCACTTACCCGCATCGCCCGACTCACCATCGACGATGTCCTCCAAGAAGACGGTGAGGTCCTGGTCCGGCTCGGCGACCCACCTTCGCCCGTCCCGGCCCCTTTCGCCGGAATGCTGCTGGGCTACCTGGGCCAACGGCCGAACACCATGATCGCGTCCAACCCGGACGCCCGATGGCTCTTCCCCGGCCGACGAGCCGGACAACCCATGACCCCGGCCACCTTCGAACTCCGACTTCGCCACCTGGACTTCCCCACCCAGAGAGGACGCACGGCGGCGATCCGCCACCTCGTCCTCCAAGCCCCCGCACCCGTCATCGCCCGCATGCTCAGCTACCACGACGACACCACCGCCCAACTCGCAGCCGAAGCCGGAGGAACCTGGCGGCACTATGCACCCGGCGACCACTCACGGTGAACACAAGCCCTCACCGGCTCAGGAATACACGACTCCCGATTACGCGAGGTCGCCAGTTTCATACCCCTAGAGGTCGCTTCTTTTGACGGCGGGACGACTGCCGACCCAGGGGGCCTGCGAGTCGTCCCGCGGACCGTCTCGCGCGGGAAACCCTTGGTCAGCGCCAGCGCGCCTGTGGTACAGCGGGTGGCTCCGTCACAGCTGTCCCGGAGGTTCCCATGCGCCGTCTTGCCGTCTTTCTCGCTTCGTCCGACGGAAAGGACCCGGCGTACGCGGAGCTGGCCGCCAGTGTGGGTGCGGAGCTGGCCCGGCGCGGGATCGGCGTTGTCTACGGCGGCGGCCGCAGGGGGCTGATGGGGGTGGTGGCGGACGCCGCACTGAAGGCGGGCGGCGAGGTCATCGGCGTGATGCCGCGCAGCATGGTCGAGCGGGAGTGGGCGCACGAGGAGGTGACGGAGCTGCACATATGCGACTCGATGCACGAGCGCAAGGCGATGATGGCCGATTTCGCCGACGCCTTCGTCGCTCTGCCGGGCGGGCTCGGCACGCTGGAGGAGATCTTCGAGGTGTGGTCGTGGCGCCAGCTGGGCTTCCACGCCAAGCCGGTCGGCCTCCTCGACGCCGGGGGCTTTTGGACGCCTCTGGTCGACGCCCTACGCGGCATCGCCGACTTCGGCTTCCTCCCCGCGGCCACTCTGGACGACCTCGCCGTTGCACCCGGACTGCCCGGACTGCCCGGTCTGCTGGACGCGCTGGAGGAGCGGCTGCGCAGCGTCCCGCAGCCCGCGCACGGAGGCTGATCAGGAGTACCGCGTACGTCCAAGGCGTGCCTGGTATCAGCTCTGCGCGAGGACGTCACGGCGCAGCAGGTCGCTCTGTTCGGTACCCGCGGCTGGTCACTGCCGTGCTCTTCGAGATGCACGATGAGTGGATCGCCTTCCCCCGCCGCTACCTACCCGAGGCCAGCATGGACCAGATCTACCCCACCGAGCCCGATGAAAGCGCCCCCGCACTACCCAACACCACCAACACAACCGACGATTGATCGGCTACGCCACGCCAAGGGACACGATCCGGTTGTCAGGCTATGTCATTGATCGCCGTCCTGGTTGGGGCTCTCGTAGGCCATGAACCAGTGGCTGTCGAAGTAGCGAGCGGTCGAGTGAGGGTGCAGCGGGTCGGTGAGCAGACGGTAGATGAACTCCGCGGTCGAGCCGTCGAAGCGGTCCCAAGAGATGTAGGCGTCGTCTGTGACGAGGATGGGCCACCGGTCAGGGTCAGCGCCCTCCGTGAGCCAATAGAAGGAGGTCCTTTGTTCGGTGCTCGCCCACTGCAGCAACCCACCGGGGGCTGGATACAGACGGTACGGGTTCCACGGGCCGTCGCCGTCAGTTGCGGCGCACCGAGCCCAGAACTCGTTGAACTCGACGATGTCGAGGCTCCCGGGCGGCCCGCCGGCGAGCAGGAGACTGAGATAGTCGTCGAATGCTCCATACCCGAACAGCTCGACCAGTCTCTTGTAGTCACCGGGCAAGGCTGTTCCGAGCCGATTCTCGGCCGTCGTCCAGTCGACAACGTCGCCCCGGTCCGGTGACCATCCGGTGACGGCGACGACAGCGTCCACCCAGGACGCGTCCTCCGGCAGCCCGTCCGGCTTCCCCGTGGCCCGCTCGGCGACGTCCGGCTTCCCCATCGGCCGCTCGGCGACGAGCACAACCGGCTGCATATCGCCGCCGGTCCGTACCGTTCCGCAGCCGATCCATCGGTCGGCGTAGGTCCACGCGCGCATCTCAACGAGTCGCTTCCCAAAGGGGGCGAGGAGCGGTTTTCCGGTGCGTTCGGTCAAGGGCGGATCGACAAACTCGCCTGTGGCAAGGTTGCGTGGCCGCCCGTACCGGCCGCTAAGTACCTGGCCGAAGGCGGGCAGGTAGATGTCGTCATCGGGCGTCAGGCACATGTGCCCTGTTCCATGACCGGCCTGGTCGCACACCAGGCCCTGTCGGCCCCGCGCGACCAGGGCATGAATACCCGCGAGCAACTCCTGTTCGTCCATGACCAGGCAGTCAAGCACGGGCTAGTGACACTGCCCGCCGGGCCGCATCCGCCGGCCTGGAGGCGAGCAGTTGGGTCGGACGGCTCGCACGTGCGGTCGGCCGAAGCAGATGACTGGGTCAGGCGGAAGCCGACAACTCTGGCGGGTGTCAGCGCTGCCAGTCCTAGCGGGGTCCCATGGGCGACAAGGGGGCTGAACGAACGAGCAGCAGCTGTCCGAAGCAAGCGCATGGAAGTACCTGGTCGAGACTCTCACCAAGCTCGCCGTGGACATGAGGGATCAGACGACATGGCTCGACAAGTACCGACTCGAAACCGACGATGCTGGGATTTTTCGCTCCGGGTTGTGGCCCCTGCTCCTCGATGCCCACGATCACCATGACCCCGAGTACCGGCCTTGGGGCAGTGGCGAACTCTTCCTGGAGCGGATCACGTCGCCTGACGCCCACGAGCCGGCCGCCCTGCTTTCCGCCTGGTGGCACGACTACACACGCATCAGCGAGGACGACGACAACCGCACCCCCGACCAGCGATTCGCGGTCGCCGCCCCCTTCGGCCAGCGGCGGCCCGGTCTCGCACCCACCGGACCACAACGCCGCGATGCCGACCAACTCACCGACGAGTACGCCCAAGCGCTCCTTGTCCGCCGCCCGTGGCTTCGCCTCGGCCTGATCGCCGCCTCCTCCGGCGCCGCAGCTCTGTCAGCTGTCGGTTGGCAAGGCCCGGTCAACTACGACAACGACACGGCGACTTTCTCCGCCGTCCTGAAGGACTGGGAACACCGCTTTTCAGTGCCCGCGTGATCTGCGTCGGCTTCGACACCCTCTCCGTGAGCGTTGCCGTGGCCCCAACTGGCCGGGACGCTGCCCTGGCTGTCGCCGCTGAGCACTTCGCGTTCTGCCCCGACAATATTTGGCAAGGAGCTGGAAGCCTCACCGCATATGCCGATCAACTCATCGACGCCGACGAGTGGAAGTTTTGGTGGGACTAGGTCAGGAGTCGCAGAAAGCGCAGTTCCTCCAGCCTAGAACCCGGGATCTCCCTTCCAGACAAGGCGACGGTCCCGCGGGGGTGCGAGTGGAGTAGGGCCCTTCGGGTACGGGGCGGGCGCCGGGTCAGCCTCGGGTGCGGCGGCGCAGCCGGTGGGTGACGGCCCGTTGGGACAGGGGGCCGAGTCCTTGCAGGGCCTGGGCGAGGACGGCGAGCTGTTCGAGTGAGTCCAGGGCGCGGGCGGCGCCCTCGGGGTCGATGCCCTCGTACAGTTCGATGCCGACGAAGGAGGCGGCCGCGGCACGGGCCAGCCCGGCGGGGTCGGCGAAGGCGGCCAGGGGGGTCGCGGCGAGCAGCCGGGTCAGGACGCCCTCCAGCTCCTCGATCCACAGCGCGAGCCCTGCGGAGGTCGCGGCTGCGAGGGCGGGTGCGGTCTGGCCAGCGGCAAGCAATTGACCGAGGACGGCTACCTGTCCGGCGGCCCGTTCCTCGGCGTGCATCGCGCGGGCGAAGGTCAGGAGTTCCGTGAGGGAGTCCAGGGCGGCGAGCCTCTCGCGGTAGCGGGAGACGCGCTGTTCGGCGCCGTGCACACAGGCGGCGGCGAGGAGCTCGTCGACGGAACCGAAGTGGTAGAAGATCAGAGCCTGGTTGACCCCCGCGGTGGTCGCAATCGAGCGGGCCGAGGTCTTGGCGATGCCCTGCTCGACCAGGGTACGCAGGGCCCCTTCGAGGAGTTTGAGGCGAGTGGCCCCGCCGGACGCGCTCACGCGCGGGCCTCCTCGCGGACGGGCCTCAGGTCGGCGCGGACTCCGCGCCCGCCCGCGTCGGCGTACTCGGCAGTGAAGGAGCCCTCGTAGCCGAAGAGGAAGCCGAAGTGCCGGTTGGTCACCCGCACCCGGATCCGGAAGCGGCCGGTGCTCTCATCGAACGACTCGCGGACCTCGGCTTCGCCTCCGATCAGGGACGGGACGCGGACGTCGACGGGGCCCTCGCGGAAGCGGTGCTCGCCGGAGCGGATGAGGAGCGAGCCGTCGGGTTCGGCGCTCATGTGGAGGTCGCTGGCGAGGTGCTGGTGGGTGCCGAGGTAGTCGAGGACGCAGTCGCGCTCGGGGCTGAAGACCATCGTGGCGTCGAAGCGGTGGGGGCCGTCAGGCAGCTGGAAGGTCCGCACGAAGGTGACGGTCTCGCGGCCGAAGGAGTCCACGTAGGGGAAGTTCTCGATGACGAAGGGCACGTCGCGCCCCTCACGCGGGACGAGGATGTTGCGCATCCTGCCGAGCCGGAGGAACGGCTTGACGAAAGGGCCCCCGTGGCGAATCCGCTCCATCGTCCCGCGCCCGACGCAGGCTTCGCCGCTGTCGAGCCCGACGGAGAAGCGCCGCCGGATCTCGGGGTGCAGACGGCCGAAGTCGGCGCCCATGTGAGTGTGGAAGATCGAGGTCACGAGGGCTCCAGGGTGGCGAGCAGGCGGGGGGCGCGGACGCGCCCGGACGGGGTGCGTCGGCAGCGGCGTGCGGCGGGGGTGCCGGGCAGCGGGGGCAGCAGGGCAGCGAGGACGGCGGTGGCCGCCGCGAGGGCGAGCGGGGCGACGGGAGAGGCGAGCAGGGCGGCGAGGACCAGGGCCAGGCGCAGGGCGCACTCCCCGAGGGCGCGGGCGAGGGCGGCGCGCGGGTGGGTCCCGCGTTCGCACCACAGCCGCAGCCGGTCGAAGGACCAAGCGGTGGCCCAGGCCATGAGCGGCCGGAAGACCAGCCGGTCGGCGAGGGCCCCGCAGCGGCCCCAGCGCGGGCGGTAGTCGTAGCCGGTCAGGAAGCAGATCCCGGTGGGGCCGGGGACGTAGCGCCAATAGCCGCTGCCCTCGGCCAGCAGCGAGAGCGGGTGACCCGAGGCGAAGCGGAGCGCCGAAACGCGTGTGCCGTCGGACCGCTGCCGCTCGCCCGCGCTGACTCCGGTGCCTGCGATCCACAGGAGGGGCAGCAGCCGGGTCGCGTACCGGAAGCGCTGCGGCTCTCCGTCGGCGCGGGGCAGGTAGGAGATCGAGGTGAACCTCAGGTCCCAGGACTGGTGCCGCGCCGGGTCCTGGGTCCGCTCCCACAGGACGTCCATGTCGGCGTCGATCACGGTCTCCACGTACAACCCCATGGCCGCCACCGCCCCCTTCTCACGATTTGAGCGTTCGCTCAAGCGGCACGGTAGCCCGAGTTGAGCGAGTGCTCAAGGGGATCGGCGGGCCGGTTGTCCGTCCCTCCGAGGCGGACGCTCTGAGCCGTGATCAGCAGCGTATGGCGGAAGAGCAGCGCGCCGCTGGCCTCTCCCGGCCCGTATCATCCGGTGCCATGGATAGGGGTGGTCACCCGTTGTGGACCTGCGCGCCTTCCCCGAAGGCGGGCACGTCGGTCACGGCCATGTCCTGGCGTAGCGCGGCTGTTGCCTTCCGGACGCCCACGGTCAGCGACGAGAAAAGAGGTAGGGATCCGGATGCAGGCGAGGGTCGATGGCGCTGGGACGCTGTCCAATGAGCGGCTGGCTGCCTACAGCGCCGTTTCCACGTCCCTTGCCCTGCACAGTGATCGAGGACTGGGCGAGCTTGTGGACGCTGCTGCACCGCTCGGTACCGGTATTGGCGGGAGGTCGGCGCTACTGGAGGTTGCAGGTAAGCCGGTCTTCGTGAAGCGGGTCCCCCTCACTGGGGTGGAGCTTCGGCCAGAGCATGTTCGATCCACGGCGAACGTGTTCGGGCTGCCAGTCTTCTGTCAGTACGGCGTCGGCGGGCCAAGCTTCGGGGCGTGGCGGGAGGCTGCCGTCCACACAATGACCACCAACTGGGTCCTCTCAGGGCAATATCAGGGGTTTCCGCTGATGTATCACTGGCGGGTTCTGCCGGACACGGCACCGGCTCTTCCGAAGGAGCTTGCCGACGTGGATCGTGCCGTGTCCTATTGGGGAGGCGGGCCGGAGGTACGTCGGCGTATCGAGGCTCTTGCGGAGTCCCCGGCGAGCCTCGTGCTGTTCCTGGAGTACATCCCCCAGACGCTGCACGAGTGGCTCACCGAGCAGGTAGGGGTCGGTGACGAGGCGGCCGGCCGGGCCTCTGTCCTGGTGGAGAGGGAACTGGAAGCCGGACCTCATTCATGAACGACCGCGGTCTCCTGCACTTCGATGCCCACTTCCAGAACATCCTGACCGACGGCCGGCGCCTCTACTTCGCCGACTACGGCCTGGCACTGTCGTCCCGCTTCGACCTGACCCACGCCGAGACCGAGTTCTTCGAGAGGCACCGAACATACGATCGCGCTTACACGCTCAGCTACTTGGTGAACTGGCTGATCACCGGCCTCTACGGGTACGAGCCGGATGAACGGGTGGCGCTGATTCACGCGTGTGCCGAAGGGGGGCGGCCCCCTGCGGGTCCGCCGGAGGTTACCGGGGTCCTTGCCCGTCACGCACCGATTGCGGCAGTCGTGACGGACTTCTACTTGAGGCTGCAGCACGAGAGTCGAGAGATCCCGTACCCGCTGGCGGCAATCCACCAGGTCTTCGAGTCGCGTTACAGCTGAGCGTCCCCGAATTCCGCCTGGTGTGCCCACCGGGCCAATGCGTTGGCTCACCGGTGACAGACGATGGCGCCTTACGTCTGACGTGTCGTGTTCTCGATACTCTCGTCCCGGTCTGCATACACGGGGGAGGAGAAGCATGCTGAAGAAGAGATTGGCCGCCGTGGGGGCGGTCGTGGGCTTGACGGTTGGTCTCGGCAGCACGCCAGCGAGCGCCGAACCGGTCATTACCTCGTTCGCGAACTACGCTGGTGCGATGGCGTGTTTGGACTTTCGGGCGGACTACGGGCCCTATGTCTTCGGCTGCAACCACACGGACTATCAGATGTGGTACTGGGCGGAAGGCGATGAGTACACCGCGCTGCGGCAGAAGGCCACCAAGCTGTGTCTGACCGTGCGTAACGACCAGCCGACGATGAAGCCGTGCGCGGCCGCGGACCAGGCGGCGGTGTGGCAAATCAGCAGTTCGAACCCCCGGCTCATCCAGAACAGCGCGACCCACAAGTGCCTCGCGCGGATGGCGAACGACCGCCTCAACACCACGACGTGCACGGGCGGAGAGTCCCAACGCTGGTGGCGCAACTAGGAGCTGTCCGATTGCTTCGGCGCCGCGCTGCCGCCGCCCCCCTGGCAGCCGGTGCATTGACGCTTCACCACCAGCCTCTCGCGCGCTCCCGGCGCGTCCTCGCCCGCCACGGGACGGGAGCCACCGATCGAGGAGTGGGAGACGTGCGACCTCCACTGCCGGGAGTCCACTGGACCGGGCATTCCCTGCGCATCGGGCTCGCCTCCACCGGCCGCAAGAAGGGCAAGGACGGCATCACCATCGCCGACCAGGGCGGCTGGGCCCGCCACTCTCGCTTGGCTGCGTAGGTGAGATGTGAGAACGACTGTCGGCGAGTGCTGGCAGCGGATCTGGCAACAGAGGGCCTGGAATGTCGGTCAGAAGTGGAAACGGCTGGACCATGTCTTCGGTCACGACCACCGGAGCCTTCGCCTGGCCACCGCCGATGCCGCCGGCAGCACCCGCTCCGCCGCCGTCACCCCCGCTTCCGCATGCCGTCAGCGCACCTACTCAGAACTCGTCACCGACAGAGGTCCGGTCCGCGGGAGGGGTTGCGAGCTGCTGTTGGTTTGCTGCACTGAAGTGAGTTGTGGTGAGCGGGAGTGAGTCCCGTCGGCGGGTTCGCGCGGGCGGGAACGGGGGTTCTGGGGTCGAATGGGTGACCTTTGGCGGCTGTTGCTCGTTGGGCTGGGTGATGGGTGTCCGGCCTTGCGGGAGGGGGTGGTGTGGTGGGTGGTGTGCGGGAGTTGGCGGCGTCCTTCGTGGTGCCGGGGCCTTGCGGGGTGGCGGTCCGGGACCGTCTGGGGCACCTCACGCCCCAGGACGAGATGGTGCTGCGTGCGGTCGGTGAGCATCAGGGTGCGCTCGCTTCCCGTGATCTCAAGGCTCGCTGCGCGGACGGTCTGGAGCACAGCGCGGACACCTGGGCGTCGCGCAAGCGGGACCTGACGCCGCTGTCGTCGTCGCGGATCGCGGGTGCGATCACCAAGGCCACACACGATCAATGGGCGCTCGCGCGCCGTTGCCAGGCAGCGCACATCCAGAAGCTGGCAGCCGGGATCAAGATGCTGCGGCACCGCCTGTCCCTCCCGATCGGGGCGCCCGGAACGAAGCGGGCCGCGGGAGGCTACCGCTCCCGGAGTGAGTGGTTCCGCAAGTCCCGCCGCCTCGCTGCACTGGAGGCACGGCATGCGGCCGTTGTCGCCGACCGGCAGGCCGGACGGGTTCGGGTGGTGCGGGGCGGCAGACGTCTCCTCAACACCCGCCACCACCTCGCCCAGGCACAGCTCACCGAGGAGCAGTGGCGGGAACGGTGGGAGGCGGAGCGCTGGTTCATCGCTGCTGATGGTGAGTCGGGGAAGCGGTTCGGGAACGAGACGATCCGCGTCACCCCGGACGGTGAGGTCAGCATCAAGCTGCCCGTCCCGCTCGCGCACTTGGCCAATGCCAGGCACGGCCGGTACGTCCTCGCCTCCCGGATCTCGTTTGCGCACCGGGGTGCGGAGTGGGCCGACCGCATCGAAGCGGACCGGGCCGTGGCCTACCGCATCCACCTCGATACGGGGCGTGGACGCTGGTACCTCACGGCCTCGTGGCAGCGCCCCGTCGTGAAGACCATCCCGTTGGAGACCGCCCGCGCCGGGGGCATGATCGGCGTCGACACCAACGCCGACCATTTCGCCGCCTACCTTCTCGACCGGCACGGCAACCCGGTCGGTGACCCGCACCGTTTCCCTTACGACCTGTCCGGCACCGCCGGTCACCGCGACGCGCAGATCCGCCACGCGCTGACCCGGCTGATCCACTGGGCCAAGCAGGCCGGTGTCGCCGCGATCGGCATCGAAGACCTCGACTTCACCACCGAGAAGACCCGCGAGAAACACGGCCGCAGGAAACGGTTCCGGCAGCTCATCTCCGGCATCCCGACCGGGAAACTCAAGGCCCGGCTGGTGTCCATGGCCGCCGAACAGGGCCTGAGCATTGTCGCGGTCGACCCGGCCTACACCACTTTGTGGGGTGCCCAGCACTGGCAGAAACCGCTGACCACCCCGCACCGAAAGATGTCCCGTCACGATGCCGCCGGTATCGCGATCGGACGACGCGCCCTCGGACACCCGGTCCGGCGTCGGACGGCACCGCCCCCGCACGACCGGAGCGATCGTGCGGGGCATCGGACCGCCCAGGCCGGACCAGGTGACCGGGGGCGTGAGGGAACCCGCCCACCCGCAACGGACCGGCCCCCTGGAGGGCCGTCACCGAACGGGACGCGAAAGCGGGAACCCAGCGCATCCAACACCGTTCGGGATGCGCCCAGTACGCAACAGTGGGTCCAGGACTCACTTACGCACACTGGCTAGGAACGGTTCAGCTGATCGGCTGTTGCTCGGCGCGTGCTCGGGTGGTGGCGAGCCGGTAAGAGTCGGTGCCGGTTTCGTAGGCCTGAACGGGCCGGATCTTGCTGCCAGCCCACCCACACGACCATGCACCGGCCTGGGACCGCCTCAAGGGTGACGCCGCCAGCCGCAAGCGTGTCGTCGCGTGCGGCAGACCGGGGCCGGGAAAAACTGTCTGCTGAGGGCACTCCGCCCGCTGGAAGGGATCGCAAGATGACCACGGACGTTGGCCCGGCTCCCGTTCGGGTCCTTGTATTCGGTGCGGCCCGGCGCGCCGGGTCCACCAACGCGCAGTTGGCCTCGCTGGCGTCGGGCCTGGTCGCCGAGGCCGGTGCCGAGGTCGACATGGCCAGCATGCGGGACTTCGACATGCCGCTGTACGACGGGGATGTGGAGGCCGCCGAGGGGCTGCCCGCGGGTGCCCTGGCCCTGTGTGAGCGGATCAAGCGCTGCGATGCGTTCGTGATCTCGTCTCCCGAGTACAACGGCTCCGTCCCGGGGCTGCTGAAGAACGCCATCGACTGGGTGTCACGGGTACGGCCGCAGCCGTTCAAGACCAGGCACGCGCTGCTGCTGTCGGCCTCCCCGTCACTGATCGGTGGCAATCGCGGCCTGTGGGCGCTGCGGGTCCCGCTGGAGCACCTGGGGACGCGGGTCTACCCCGACATGTTCAGCCTGCCCCGCGCGCACGAGGGCTTCACCGAGGACGGCCGGCTCGCCCACCCCGAAGCACAGGAGCGGCTCGCCGAGATCATCTCCGGGTTCATGCAGCTGGTACAGGCCGACGTGCAGTTCGTCTGCCTGCAGCGCCGCTGGTACGAGTTCCCCGGCGATCGCACCGACGCACCGGTCACCCAGCGGGCCGAGGACTGACTCCGGGACTGGCAGCGCCACTACGCGGGCGTCCGCGAACGCCTCGACGGGTGAAAGCGTGGGCTGTGCGGCACTGTCTCCAGCGCGAAGCCCTTGGTCACCCCTACGCTTGGCGGGCCTGGAGGGACGGCTGTCGGTGCGCGCCAGCTCGCCCCTGAGGAGACCCGTCGCCTGGCCCACCTCGATGAGGTAGCCGCCCAGATCGCGCATGTGGCAGCGCAACTCGGCGCGACGGTCGACGGGCGGGGTGAGGAACTCTGCTCCCTTCGCGACCGCCGCGTCGTAAAAGCGGTGAATGTCGGCCACCCGCACGTTCAGGAAGCTGGAGGCGGTGCATGGGGTCGTCCTGTGTGCGCAGTACGACGTCGGGCTTGTCATCGGCGGGGCCGCCGCCGGGGTTCAGGATGATCCAGCCGTTGGTGACCTTGATGATGCAGTGATTCTCGTCCAGCACCACCGTTCCGCCCAGCACGTCGGCGTAGAACGCCCAGGAGCGCGGCACATCGGAGACGGTGAGGAAGTGCGTGAGCCAGAGGTGGCATCGGGGTGTAGCTCGTCGCTCGAACGGTCCAGTCGGCGCGCGCACGGCTTCGTTCGGGTGCTTGCCGGTGGTCAGCTACGCGTGATGTGGATGTCCGTCAGTGGAGGCGTCATGCGATCCCGTTTCGTGCTACCGCGCGTTGCCATGCTCCTGATCCTGGCCATCGGCGCCCTGATGAGCGGCTGCGCCGGCGACCCGTCCCGGTCGTCGTCGCCGGCGCCCTCGTTCGCGGAAGGTTCTCCGCTCAAGGAACCGGCGCAGATGGTCAGCCACAACGGGCTGCTGCGGGCGGAAATCGCTGTGGAGAGACGGCGGGTGGACCTGGGCGGCCACAAGTTCTGGGCTCTCACCTACAACGGTGGTTACATGCCGCCCACGCTGCGGATCCGGCCGGGGGACAAGCTGGAGCTGGACCTGAAGAATACGCTGAACGAGGTCACCAACCTGCATGTCCACGGACTCCACGTGTCACCGAGCGGCAACGCCGACAACATCTTCATCCGCATCGATCCAGGCCAGACGTTCCACTACTCCTTCCAGTTCCCCAACACCCTGCGAGCCGGCACCTACTGGTACCACCCGCACCCGCACCACACCTCCGCAGCGCAGGTCGCCGGGGGCATGTCGGGCATCATCATCATCGACAGCCTGCAGCAGTACCTTCCGGCGAACCTGCGCCACATCACCGAGCACGTCATCGCGCTCAAGGACTTCCAGGTCCAGGGAGACGCGATCAGGACCGAGAACCTCCACATCGGCGCGCCCACCCATCGCACCGTCAACGGCCAGCTGAACCCGACCATTCCTATCCGGCCAGGTGAGACCCAGTTGTGGCGGCTGGCCAACATCAGCGCCAACATCTACTACAAGGTCCACCTGAAAGGACAGAAGTTCCATGTGATCGCCCACGACGGCACCCCCGTTGACCGCATCTGGACAGCCGACTCGCTGCTCCTGGCGGCCGGGGCCCGCTTCGACGTGCTCGTCCAAGGCGGTCCGGCCGGCCGCACCCAACTGCAGACGCTCGCCTACAAGACCGGGCCGGGTGGCAATTCCTTCCCGCAGGCGAACTTGGCCACCCTGGTCTCCGAAGGGCCTGCTGCGCAGCCGGCGACGCTGCCCACCTCGTCCTTCGCGCCGACCGTGAATTTGAGCGATGCTCCGATCGCCGCGCGGCGCACCGTCGTGTTCTCCGAGAACAAGGCCGGCACCAAGTTCTACATCAACGGCAAGCAGTTCGATCCGAACCGAGTGGACCTGCGGGCCAAGCTGAACACGGTCGAGGAGTGGACCGTGCGCAACGACAGCAACGAAGAACACTCCTTCCATGTGCACACCAACCACTTCCAGCTGATGAGCATCAATGGACGTCCGCATCAGGGCCATGGCTTGCAGGACGTTGCGAGCGTTCCCGCCAAGGGCCAGTTCGTCATCCGGATCCGCTTCAAGGACTACACCGGCAAGACCGTCCTGCACTGCCATATTCTCAACCACGAGGACGCGGGCATGATGGCGGTGCTGGACATCGTCAAGTGACGCGGCCATTGACCAAGTAGGTCGTCGACCGTTTCATCCCCGGCGAAACGGTCGACGAGGTCGTCCCGATCATCGACGACCCACCGCCAAGGGCCTCGACCTGACCATGGACGTAGTCGGGGAGGACATCACCACACCGAAGCAGGCCACTGCTGCCCGCGACACCGCTCGCCCGGATGGTGCCGTCGCTGTCCTGCGCGCCCAGTACGAGGAACTTGCGATTGAAACCGGCGATGCGCTTGGCGCCGAGGTTGACTGCGCTGACGACGAGACAATCCAGAAGCCCTTCTCATCTGGAGGCCGACCCGGATCCACAGGTCCGTGCAGCAGCCACCATGCAGGAGCATCCGGGTGTCCCTCCGTAATGGAGGGACCGTTGTCTTGCCGACCCCGCTGTGCGCGTAAACATGGCGCGCTACACGACCCCTACCAAAACCGGTACATGGCATACGCCATCCCGCGCCCCACCCTCCGCTCTCCCTCAGTCGGCACCCCTACCGCCCTGTGTCCGGGCAGAAGTTCACAAGCGTGGGCGGCACAAGGGCAGCCGGATCCCGTGCCTCCTCCGGATCACTTCGCCGACAGGTCAGTGCGGGCCGCCTGAAGTCCGGGGAGAGGTACAACGGGCCTCGCCGCAGACAGCGCCAACGGTCACCTGGTACTCGCCGCTGCGACAGCCGGCGACCACCTGGGCGGCGACTGCCACGCTGGCCCGGTGGTCACGCCGAGTGAGTTCCTTCACCAGCGACAAGGTCGGGGAGATGTGTCCGGACGCGCCGTACCGTGTGCACTCCTCGAGTGCGGTTACTCCGATTCCGGCCGTGGGCGCCATGTGCCGTCGAGCGGAATGCCGGCGGCCGCCGCGATCCGGTTGCGTGATTCGAGCAGTCGGGTCCTCAGCGCCGGCAGGTCGACGTCCACCAGCACGCCGTCGCGTTTGACCACGCGGCCGGCGACGAGGACGGTGTCCACCAGGCCGGGATGGCCTGCGCTGACGATCGTGGCGGCCGGGTCGGTGACCGGGAACACGGTCAGGTCGTCGGCGCGCAGAAGGATGACGTCGGCGTCCTTGCCGGGCGTGATGCTGCCCGTTCGGGCGGCGAGCCCGCACGACTGGGCGGCGTCGACGGTGGCGAACTCCAGCAGGTCCCGGGAGCGCAGGCCGCCGTCCCGGCCGCGCTGCACGGCGAAGGCGGTACGCATCGTGGAGAACATGTCGCCGCCGACCGATGGGACGTCGTCGATGGACAGCGTCGGGCGCAGGCCGGCGGCCAGCGCCCGGCCGGTCATCGGGTTACCGAACCCCATCTTCAGCTCGACGTCAGGGCTGATCGACACCGAGCCGCCCGCGTCGGCGAGCATCCGCAGCTCTTCGTCGCTGATCCCGTTGGCGTGCACGAACGTGGTGGTGTCCCGCAGCAGACCATGCTCGCGCAACTCGGCGACCGGGCGCTGCGTCCCGTCAGAGGCGATGTGCAGGCTGGTGCGCAGGCCGAGTTCGGCCGCCAGTTTCAGCTCTCGGGCGACGGTGTCCATGCTGGTGTCCTCGGGCCCGCGCAGCCCCAGCGCCATGGTGACCAGGCCGTCCCCGGCCAGGTCGGAGCGGACGCGGCGGATCTCGGCTTCGACGGGGTCGGGGGTGCCCCATCCGGCGCCGAGGCAGAAGATCGACCGCCCCGGCACGTCCCGCAGCGCGGCGACGGCGGCGTCCTCGTGCTCGTGGCTCTGCGCGACGTGGTACCAGTCCAGCATCGTGGTCACACCGGAGTGCAGGGCCTCCAGGCGGCCGAGCAGGGTGCCCGCATAGACGTCCTCGGGCTGGTAATGGGGCTTGACCGTGCCGTGCATGGCCACTGCCCACTCGGGGAATGTCCAGTCCGCGCCGACGCCTCGGAACGCGGTCTGCCAGGTGTGGCGGTGGTTGTCCACGAAGCCGGGCATGACGATCCGGTCGGTCGCGTCGATCACCTCGGCGTCCGGCGCGTCGACGCGCTCGGCCACCTCGACGATCACGCCGTCTTCGATGAGCACGTCACCGCGGTCGAGATCGCCGACAGCCGGGTCCATGCTGACCACGGTGCCGCCCGTGAGCAGGGTCTTCATCGGTTGAACTCCTTCACAGACGCTTTCGGTCACAGACGCTTTCGGTTTGTTCAAGATCATGTTGAGCAGCCAGGCGAAGACGGTCTCCGGGCTGCTTGAGCCCACGAGAGAGCGGGGTGCCGCTGTGGGGCGCGTCGCCGGCGATTTCGTGGGCGGGCGCTTTGCTGCCGAGGCGATGGCTCTGCAGGTGGGACATGGAGGTCCACCTCTTCGATTCGTCGCTGTCCGGCCCTGCCGGAGGGCGAGCAGGGGATGCAGCGCGAGGTCCTGTTCGAAACGGAGCATGTGGGCGCGTCGACGTGCGCCGTGGGTCGGTCTCCGGGGGCCAGTTCGGCACTCTCCTGGACCATTGGTGGGCCGGTTGTGTCGGAGCGTTGTGGTGCACCGTGTGCGCCGACGTGTGGCCATCGCGCACGGTGCGGTGCACGCTGTCGATGGTGCTCACGCCGTCCTGACGCGGCCGTCGCCTCGGCCACACAATGAGGGCCGCCTGAAGTCTCGACAGGTGTGCGACGGGCGTCGCCGCCGCAGCACGAATGATCGCTCAGGAGGTCGCCGCTTCGGCGAGCACCGCGTCGGCCGCGGCGAGCGCGTCGGCGACCAGGTCGGCGGTGTCCTCCGTGCCTGCGGCCAGCCGGACCAGGGCCAGCGGAACCGACTCGGAGATCTGTTCCTCGCTGAGCATCCCGCGCCACATGGACGCCGGGTGCACGGCCAGCGATTCCACACCGCCGAGGCTGGCCGACCGGCGAGGGTAGCGCAGTCGGCCGAGGAAGGCGTCGGCCATCTCGAAACCTCCGGCGAACTCGATTCCGAGCACCCCGCCGAAACCGCTCATCTGACTGGCCGCCAGCTTGTGCTGCGGGTGGGTCGCCAGACCGGGATAGTGCACCTTCGCCACGGCCGGATGGTCGTTCAGTGCCTCGGCGAGCGCCTGGCCGTTGGCGTTGTGCCGTGGCACACGCAGCGGCAGGGTGCGCATGCCGCGCAGCAGCAACCACGCGTCGATCGGGCCGAGCGTGGCACCGGTGAGCAGGCCGACGTCCCAGATCCGGTCCAGGAGCTCGGCCGGCCCGGCTATCACTCCGGCGGAGACGTCGGAATGGCCGTTGAGGTACTTGGTCGCGCTGTGCCAGACCAGATCGATGTCGAAGTCCGCCGGACGCTGGTTCAGCGGAGTGGCGAAGGTGTTGTCCGCCATGGTCAGCACGTTGTGCGCGCGGGCCAGGTCCGCGACGGCGCGCAGGTCGGTGATCTGCAGCAGCGGATTGCTCGGCGACTCCACCAGGATCAGGCGGGTCTGCGGGGTCAGTGCCTTCGCGAACGTCTCCGGGTCGGTCTGATCCACCAGGGTGGTCGACACGCCGAGGCGCGGCAGCATGTTCAGCAGCACCGACGCCGTGCCCCCGTACGTGGACTTCTGCCCGATGACATGGTCACCGGCAGACACCAGGGCCAGCACGGCCGTGGTGAGCGCGGCCATCCCGGACGCGGTGACCATGGCCGTCTCGGTGTTCTCCAGCTCGGCGATGACGGCCGCGACCTGTGCGTGGTTCGGGTTGCCGAAGCGGGTGTAGAAGTCCTTGCCCCGCGGGGCGACGGCGCCCTGCGCGAACGTCTCCCCGTCCTCGGCCCAGAACGCCGCCGTCTGGTAGATGGGCGGTGCCACGGCGCGGCTGGGATGGACCTCGCGATCGGCGTGAACGGTGATGGTGCTCTTGCCCGGCATGGCTGCCCTTCCCTGGACCGTTGGTATGACGCTATGAAGCGTGGCCGACCGCCGCTCCGATGCGAACAGATCCCAGCAACTTTGGCAGCAAATTGCGCTCATTCCAGGCACACGATTGTGGTAGTCAGGGCAAGAGAGCAATAATCTGCCACTATGGATGAGGTGGACCGATCGATTCTGACCGTGCTCGAACAGCACGGTCGCATCAGCAACGCCGAGCTCGCCGACCGGGTCGGGCTGTCGCCGTCACCCTGCCTGCGGCGCGTGCGTCAACTGGAGGAAGCCGGGGTCATCCGCGGTTACCGGGCGTTGATCGATCCCGCCGCGGTCGGTCGCAGTCTGCGGGTGTTCGCCGGTGTCCGGCTGATGCGGCACACCCGCGCGGACGTGGTCGCGTTCGAGAGTGCGGTCACCCGGCTGCCCGAGGTGGTCGCCTGCCACCACATCACCGGCAACTTCGACTATCTGCTCCAGGTCGAGGTGGCCGACCTGCCCGCCTACGAGGACTTCCACGCCAACCAGTTGGCCAGCCTGCCCGGCGTGGCCACGGTGACCAGCTACGTCACCATGAAGACACTCTCCGCCGACACCACATGACGATCCCGCCCCGGCCCCGGTGGTCCGGCGCATGGACTGACCCTGGTTCTTCCACTTCGTGATCATGTCACCGGTCTGCGACAGCGATGTCCTGGAACGAAGACGCCGGGATCTCCTCGGCTCACAGCCCCCTCATAGTGATCAAGCAAGCACCAAGAAGCCGAAACCGCTTCGGCCTCAACCACTGATTACCAAGGGGATTTCATGTCCGGCAACCGTCGCAAGGCCTTTCTCGTCTCCGCAGTCCTCGTCGGCGGCGCCATGCTGATGACGGCGTGCCAGGACTCGGACGCGGCCACGGACACCGGCGCCGCGCAGGGTTCTTCGTCCGCCACTCCGGCCGGCAATGCGGTCACCCCGTCCGGCTCGTCGACCGCGGGCAGTAACCAGGGCACCGGCAAGGGCTCCGACGCGACGGGCAAGGGAACTGCGGACGGGTCCGGCGCCGACACCGGCAACGGCGAGCGGGAGCCGGTCGGGCAGAGCTGCGGCGCCAACGACATCTCCTGGAGCACCAGGCCCGAGACCCAGGCCGGCGGATACATTCTGATCATCGCGAAGGCGAAGTCGGGGATCACCTGCTACCTGCCCGCCGCGCTTCCGACCGTGGCGTTCGGATCCGACGGCACCGAGGCGGGTCCCGCGGAGCAGACCGCCGGCAAGCAGATCAAGCTGAGCGGGAGCACCACCGCCTACGCCGGGGTGAACCCGAAGACCACCAACGCAAACGGTGGCAAGGAACTGGACAGCATCATCGTCGCCATCGGTGACGACGACCCCAACCCGGTTTCCCTGCCGGTCGGCACCATCACTGTCGATCACCCGATCGTCACCAACTGGCACACCGCCCCGAAGGACGCCGTTCCCTTCAGCTGAACGGGAACCGCAGCTCGTGATCCATGCTGGTGACGCGCAGCATGCCGACCTGGTGACAACCACCGTGCTCTGCCTGATCGAAGCCACAGGTCAATGGACGCCCATGGTGACAACCAGCGTGCTTCGGCTCAAAAATGAAGTGGTCGGCGGTCGGCGCTGAGCCGATTGCCGGCCGGATGCGGGGCGTGCAGAACCGAGAGCTGAAGCGTCCGCGGCACCTTCCGGGCCCTGGGCCGGGTCAACACCGCCAGTGCCGGACGCGCCCACACCGATCCCGCCGTCATCCTCCGACTCCACGGCATCACGCGAGCAGACCGGACATCCCGGGATCGCTTCGGGGCCCTGATGAGGAGTCCGCAGACAAGGAAAAATGGGCGCCGTGAATGACACGGTCGCGGTAGCCCTGATCACGTCTCTGTCCACGCTGAGCGCTGCGGGGTTGGCAGGTATCGCTTCGGCGTGGGTGGCCGGTCGGCAGTTACGGCACCAGGGCGTGCTGGCCCGTGAGGAGCGGGCCGAGCGGCGAGCGATCGACCATCGGGAGATGCGCCGTGAGGCATACGAGAAGTTCTTGGCTCAGGCTGACGCGGCCTACCGCGTGCTGGACGATGGATGGTTCGCACTGCCGTTCACGGAGTTGCGTCGCTGGGAAGCGGGATTCGCTGCGCGCAGGGCGCTGGATGAGGCATACATCCGGGTTCGGCTGGTAGGGCCAGACGACGTCGCGGAGCGGGGAGCTGAAGTTCTCCGGAGCATAAGTGACGAGTTTCGACTGCATGCGCGCATCGTGAACGACAGCCCAGACACGGCCAGCAGCGCCGCCGAACTCGAACCTTCAGCTCGCTCGGGAGCGCTCCGTGCTCGGGTCGCCAGCAGCCGGGAGTTCGTTACCGTGGCCCGGCGAGCACTGGGAAGCGAGCTGTCGGCGTCGGCCATGACTCAGACGGGCCCCGACTCAGCGAGACAGGACGGACTTGTTTGATTCCCCCGCCGGCTGTCTCGATCCACAGCACCACTGACCAAACCGGACATCCCGGGAACCCTCCGGGGCCCTGGGCAGAGCCCCGGTACCTACGGGGGAGCGGTACCGGGGCTCTGCCGTCACCGCATGTGCGACATCCCGTGAGTTCTCCTGAGCCCCGCTGAGTCGCTAGTCCCGTGGCCAGCGGGTTCGCCCTCTCTCAGGTGTCCCTCCGTGGTCTGACGTAACTTCGGGATTCCTGAAACGTTCTCACTTTGCCCGACTGGTCATCGATCGGGGCGGAGGCGAGGGAGTTTGGGTTGGCTGGTTCCCGGCTCACTCCAGGTGCTGCCACGTCCACACAGGGGGCCGCACTCCCGTCGGGCTCCCGCCCGAATCGGAACCGTTCCCGGTGGCCACTGATCCCGATGAACTGAGTGAAGCATCCCGCTGCAGGAAGCCGTCTGGCCAGGGCGGCAACCTGGTCGTCCGCCCCTGCCTTCCGCAGGCTGTTCAGCAGCCCGGACACCGAGAGCGCCGACCTTCGACACCTGGTTCAGCTCAAGTTTCCGGAGGAATCCGAGGCCCTCGCGATCGACCTCACCCGTCGGAGCACTCCCGCCGACGGCGGCTTCTGCACCTTCCAACCCGTGGTCCACGGCGACGCCTGCCCCTGGAATCTGAACTGCCACAGCTGCGACAAGTTCGTCATGTCCGGCGCTGACCTCGTCTACTGGCACCGCAAACGCGAGCAGTGGCGGTTGCTCGCCGAACGCGCCCCCGACAGTGCCACAGCCGACTACCTGCACGAGGTCTTCGAACCGACCGCCCGCGCGATCGACGGCCTGGAAAGGGCACTGGAGGCCGTCGGCATGCCCGACGAAGCCCTCGCCCTCGACGTGCGACGACCCCAGGACTACTTCGGACGGGTCTGGAACACGGCCTTCCGGGCCCAGGAACTGGCCCACCAGCAAGACGGCGGTGAAGCAGCATGACCTCCACGCCCGCCACCGCGGCAGCCATCGCCGCCCGGCGCCGCCAAACCCAGGACAAGCTCACCCGAGTCGAAAAGGCGATCCGGCAACTCCGCCGAGAGCGAGGCCGGTTGACCGTCCGGGCCGTCGCCGAAAAAGCCAAGGTCTCCGCCATGTTCCTCTACGAGAACACCGACGCGCGGTCCCTCGTTCAGCACGCCGTCGCCGACCACTGCAACCGTCACGACCACGAAGCCCAGCAGGAGCACGAGCGGATCGAAGCGTCCTGGCGCGAACGCACGCTCAACGCCGAGGAAGAACTCACCCGAGCACAGAAGGAGATCTTCACGCAGCGGCAGCGGCAGCGGCAGCGGCAGCGGCAGCGGATCGGCGAACTGATGGGCCAGGTCCGCGACGTCGAACAGATGGTCCCCGGCGAGTCCGTCCAGCAGCTCGTCACCGAGACCACCAGTCTCAAGCACCGCGTCCAGCAGCTGGCCCAGGAACACCGCACGCTGCAAGAACGCCTCGAAGGCGCTCGGTCCAACCTCCGCTTCGCCGACAAGCGCATCGCCGACCTCGAAGCCCAACTCCTCGAACGGGACCACTCATGACCGAACCGCCCGACTCCGACCCGATCCGTCGCCAGGCCACCAGGAAGGTCTCCGCGACGATGTCTGCGGCGTCGTCGGCCTGGTCGGGCGGCGCATGGCGAAGCCCAGGATCGGGTCGACGTGCTCGGCATAGAGGCAGCGGAGGCGCTCAGTCGGCGCTGGCGTGGTCGCGGCTCATGACTTCTCCATGTCCGGCACCGGTGAGATCGTTGCACCGGCCGACAGCAGTCTCTCCGCCAGCGCGCGACAGCGCCTCCCGAGCTCCGGAGGGTCGAGTATCTCGAAGGCGTGCCCCAGCAGGAGTACGTGCATGAGCACGGCGTCGAGGCTGGCGGCGCCACTGAGCACCTCGCAGAGCTCGCTCCCTCGCCGTCGTACGACGGCCGCCGACGCCGGAATCTGCGCGCGCACCGTGTCGGCCGACGCGTGCACGAGGAAGCGCGCCTGGTGCGGGTAGACCCGACTCGCCACACCCTCCTGCACGTACGTCGCCGCGTCGGGCGCCGCGCGCGGGCAAAAGCGCCAGGTCCGTGCGGACACATCGATCATCCGGTCGACGCGGAAGCTGCGCCAGTCGTCGCGATCAAGGTCGTAGGCGAGGAGGTACCAGCGCCGGTCGGAGGCGACCAGGCGGTAGGGCTCGACCCGCCGCCGTCGTACCCTGCTCCCGGACGGGTAGTCGAAGCCGGCCTCGACCTCGTCGCGGCAGGCTCTGGCCAGCGTCATGAGCACCTCGGGGTCGACCGGCGTGCGGCCTCCGCCGAAGGACTCCACCGAGCCGGAGAGCGCGTGCACCTCGTGCCGAAGCCGGGTGGGCAGCACCTGGTCGAGCTTGGTCAGCGCCCGGAGTGCGGCGTCGCCTGCGCCGGCAACCGCGCCACCCGCGCCGGCGAGCAGCGAGACTGCGGTGGCGATCGCCTCCTGGTCGTCGAGAAGCAGCGGCGGCAGGTCCTGCCCCGGGCCGAGCTGGTAGCCGCCGCCGACCCCCTGGCTGGCACGCACCGGATAGCCGAGCGTGCGCAGCCGCTCGACATCACGCCGTACCGTGCGCGGCGTGACCCCGAGCCGGTCGGCGAGCTCGGGGCCGGTCCAGACCTGGCGCTGCTGCAGCAGCCCGAGCAGGGTGAGCACCCGCTCCGTCGTGCCCCGCTCGTTACCGCTTGCCACGTCCATGTCGCTCACCCTGCCAGAAATAGCGGACCGATCCTGTCCGCCAGAGGTGTCACGGTGGCTCCATGGACGCAGACGAAATCGACTGGAACCGGACGCTGCGCGAGCAGTGGGAGTTCCACTGGAAACATCAACTCCGAGCCGGGCTCGAGGGCCTCACCGACGACGAGTACTTCTGGTCGCCGGTGCCGGACGCCTGGAGCGTGCGGCCGCGCGACGGCGCCCGTGCAGCTCGGTGCCGGGGACTTCACGATCGACTTCGCCTTCCCGCAGCCGGTCCCGGCGGCCTTCACCACGATCGCCTGGCGACTCGGTCACGTCATCGTCGGCGTGCTCGCCGCGCGCAACGCGGCGCACTTCGGCGCGTCGGCGGCGTCGTACGAGACCTGGAACTACGCCGGCAGCGCGGCCACCACACTCGACCAGCTCAAGACCCAGCTCGACGTCTGGCTGGCCGGGGTGCGCAGCCTCGGCGACGCCGGGCTCCAGGTCCCGATCGGTGAGAAAGAGCCCTTCCCCGAGGCGCCCATGGCCGATCTGGTGCTGCACATCCACCAGGAGCTGATCCACCACCTGTCCGAGGTCTGCCTGCTGCGCGACCTCTACCGGCACACGAATCCCGCTACGAACGGAGCAACCCGATGAGCCGCCACATCCAGGTCACCTTCGACGCCCATGACCCGCGGGCGCTGTCGTCCTTCTGGCGCGACGTACTGGGCTACGTCCACCCCGGCCCGCCCGGGGTCTACCTGCCCGAGAGCGCCGACCCGCTGGCAGCGTGGGACGACTTCCTCGCTCGGGTCGGCGTACCGGAGGAACAGCGCAACTCGAAATCGGCCATCGAGGACCCGGACGGGCACGGCCCGCGAGTGTTCTTCCAGCAGGTGCCGGAGGACAAGGTCGCCAAGAATCGCGTCCACCTCGACGTCCGTGCGGCTCCCGGACTGCAGGGAGAGGAGCGGATGGCGGCACTGGAGGCCGGGTGCGACCGGCTCGTCGCGCTGGGAGCGAAGCGGGTACGTCGCGACGAGCCCGCTCCCCCGATGAGCGCCGGCTTCATCGTGATGACCGACCCCGAGGGCAACGAGTTCTGCCTGGACTGACGCAGCTCAGCTGTAGTCGCGGAAGCCATGGCCGGTATTGCCCGTATCTCGGCTGGGCCCGTACTTCGGGCTCAACCGTGCCAGTGAAGTGTTCAGCGCGGCCCTGTGCTTTCACGCGGACACACTCGAAGCCGCCCTCGCCACCGAGCCCGCCGCGTCACGGACACCTACGCGACGCATCCGTGCAGTTCAGAGCCCATCCGGCCAGAACGACGATCGGTAAAGGCCGCGACGCCGCCGAGCTCACCGTGCTCGCCGACCACCTCACCGCTCACGGCCTGGTCCTGGAGATGCTCGCCGGGCCCCTGCCCGGCATCTACGACCCCACCGGGCCGGGCAAGCTGCTGTTCGCGTTCTTCGCGGCGATGGCGGAGACCGAGCGGGAGAACATCCGCGAGTCCACGCTCGAAGGGCTCGACACCGCAGCTCGCAAGGGCAAGCACGGCGGCCGGCCCCAGGTCATCACCGACGACATGCTCCACACCGTGCTTCGCCGCCGGGCGCTCGGCGAATCCGTTGAGCAGATCCAGCCCGACCTGATCATCCCCACCGGCAAGCGCAAGGGGCAGAGCCCGTCCGTCGCCAGCATCCACCGGGCGCTCGCCGAGCACGCCAAGCGCGAGGCATACCCCGGAGCCATCGAACAGGCACACGCCGACTTCGCCGCCCTCCGAGCCGGCGAAGTCCCCGGACCCCGCCCAGCTCTCCCTGACCGAGCGTCACTCTGATTACAAGGAGCTACTTGTCACTTCGCCGTAGCCTCGGGAGAACAGGGCCGTAGCGGCGGTCAGGCGCGAACCAGGAGTACGACGCCTGCGGCCAGGAACGCGATCCCGAGCGCGGCGGCTCGTGCCTTCACCCGACTCGCGAGCCGTCTGGTGCGGGACCGCGGCTACGCGCCGGACCGATCGTCCGCTCCGTCGAGGGGGCGCGCTGCTCGGCAGCCGCTCACTGGCTGGCGTATCCGCCGTCCACCACGAACTCCGAGCCCGTCGAGTAGCTCGCCTCGTCCGACAGCAGGTACAGCACCATGTTCGAGATCTCGGCGGGCTGCGCCTCCCGCTGGATCGGCTGGCGCTTCACCGTCTCGTGCGAGCGCTCCGAGTCCGCCGTCATCTCGGTGGCCACGACGCCGGGGTGCACGGAGTTGACGCGGATGTTGTACGGGGCGAACTCCTGGGCCGCCGCCTTCGTCATGCCGCGCACGGCCCACTTGGAGGCCGTGTAGCTGAGGATGTACGGGAACGCGATGATCCCGCACAGCGAGGAGATGTTGACGATCGAGCCGCCGCCGGCCGCCCGCATCGACGGCAGCACGGCCTTCATGCCGAGGAAGACGCCGATCTCGTTGACGTCGATCACCCGCCGGTAGTCGGCCTCGGTGAGCTCCTCGATGGGGCAGCGGTGGACCAGGCCGGCGTTGTTCACCAGGCCCGTGACCTTGCCGCACACCTCTTCCGTGCGTGCGACGGCCGCCTGCCAGGACACCTCGCTGGTGACGTCCAGTTCCACGAACAGGGCGTTCTGGGCACCCAGTTCCTCCGCGAGGGCCTCGCCCTCCTTCACGAGGACGTCGCCGATCACCACCTTCGCGCCCTCCGCGACCAGTCGGCGTGCGTGCGCGGCGCCCAGGCCGCGTGCCCCGCCCGTCACGACGACCACTTTGCCGTCCGCCCGTCCGCTCATGCCGGAACCTCCCGTATGCCGGTGTATGCAGGTGGCAGCGATGCTGGCAGCGGATCCGGCCCGGCGGCACGCGGAGCTTCCCACTCACCGGGAAAGGACGCTGCCGCCGTAGGACCTGGTACGGGCAGGCTCGACGGGTACCCCGTGTCGGCGCGACACGAGGCTCCTTCCGAGCATCCGCAACCAGGAGAACCGCTGATGTCCGTCGATCTGACAGGAAAGGTCGCGCTCGTCACCGGCGCGGCACGCGGCATGGGCGAGGCCGAGGCCCGCCTGCTCGCCGCCCGCGGGGCGAAGGTCGTCCTCACCGACGTACTGGAGACGGAGGGCGAAGCGACGGCCGCGTCCATCGGCTCCGCCGCCCGTTTCATACGGCACGACGTGACCGACGAGAAGGCATGGGAGGCGGCCGTGGCCGCCGCCGTGGACGGCTTCGGCCGGCTCGACGTACTCGTCAACAACGCCGCGATCTACACCACCTCGCCCATCGTCGAGGAGGACCCGGCCCGCCTGGAGGCGGTCCTCCGGGTCGACCTGATCGGCCCGTTCCTCGGCATCCGCGCCGTCGCCGGGGCGATGAAGGCGCACGGCGGCGGATCCATCGTCAACATCTCCTCGCAGGCCGGCCTGCAGGGCATGTGGGGACACGGCGCGTACGGGGCCGCGAAGTGGGGGCTGCGCGGCCTCACCAAGACGGCCGCCCTGGAGCTCGGCGCGGACGGCATCCGTGTCAACTCCGTCCACCCGGGGGCCATCACCACGGCGATGACCGCCCACCTGGGGACCAAGGAGCACGCGGGCGCGCCCCTCGGACGGGTGGGGGAGCCAGAGGAGGTCGCCCGCCTCGTCGCGTTCCTCGCCTCCGACGACTCGTCGTACCTGTCCGGTGCCGAGCTCGCCGTGGACGGAGGGGCGTCGGCCGGACGGATGCCGGTCTTCCCCCAGAGGGGAGGCGACGCGTGACCAGGCCCGGCGCCGAGGTCCAGGCGGTCATCGACCTGGCCACCGCCAACTTCCCCCCGCTGGGAACGGAGATGACGGACATCGCCGAGGTGCGCGCCTTCTTCGCCGCCCGCCCCAGGCCCGCCGTCCCCGCGCTTCCCGTCGCCCACGTCCGGGACGAGGACGCCGACGGCGTCCCCGTACGCGTCTACGACCAGGCAGTCCACGCGGACGCCCCGGTGGTCCTGTACTGCCACGGCGGCGGCTTCGTCCTGTGCGACCTCGACAGCCACGACGGCTTCTGCCGGTCGATCGCCGACGCCACGGGCGCGGTCGTCGTCTCCGTGGACTACCGCCGCGCCCCCGAGCACCCCTTCCCCGCCGCTCCCGAGGACGCGTACACGGCCCTGCTGTGGACCGCGAAGACGTACCCGGGCCGCCGGATCGCCGTCGCCGGGGACAGCGCGGGCGCCAACCTCGCCACCGTCCTCACCCTGCTCTCCCGCGACCGGGGCGGCCCCGAGATCGCCTACCAGGCGCTCTATTACCCGATGCTCGACCCCACCTGTTCCCAGCCATCCCACCGCCGGAACGGCCAGGGGTACTTCCTCACCTCCGACCACCTGCGCTGGTACTGGGACAGCTACCTGCCGGACCTTGCGGACCGGGCCGACCCCTACGCCGCCCCCCTGGCCCGCACCGACCTGTCCGGCCTCCCGCCGGCATACGTCGTCACCGCCGGCCTCGACCCCCTGCGGGACGAGGGCCTGGCGTACGCGGAGGCCCTCACCACGGCCGGAGTCTCCGTGGAGGCCCACCACTACGCCGGGATGTTCCATGGCTTCCTGTCGATGGCCGCCGCCCTGCCCGAGGTGGCCGCGGCCTGCGAGACCGCGTTCGCCGCGCTGCGCATGGCGCTCGACGTGGCCTGACACCGTTCCTAACCAGTGTGCGTAAGTGAGTCCTGGACCCACTGTTGCGTGCTGGGCGCATCCCGAACGGTTTTGGATGCGCTGGGTTCCCGCTTTCGCGTCCCGTTCGGTGACGGCTCTCCAGGGGGCCGGTCCGTGATGGGTGGGCGGGTTCCCTCACGCCCCCGGTCACCTGGTCCGGCCTGGACGGTCCGATGCCCCGCACGATCACTCCGGTCGTGTGGGGGCGGTGCCGTCCTTCCCCAAGCTCTCAACTGCGTTCGAGCAGGGGATACCCCATCCCGGACCGGGTGTCCGAGGGCGCGTCGTCCGATCGCGATACCGGCGGCATCGTGACGGGACATGGTGCGGTGGGAGGTGACCAGTGGCTTCTGCCAGTGCTGGGCACCCCACAGGGAGGTGTAGGCGGGGTCGACCGCGACGATCGCAAGGCCCTGTTCGGCGGCCATGGAGACGAGCCGGGCCTTGAGCCTGCCGGTCGGGATGCCGGAGATCAGCTGCCGGAACCGCTTCTTGCGGCCGTGCTTCTCCCGGGTCTTCTCGGTGGTGAAGTCGAGATCTTCGATCCCGATCGCCGCGACCCCAACACGCACCGCCCAGTTGATCAACCGGGTCAGCGCGTGGCGGATCTGCGCGTCGCGGTGACTGGCGGTGCCGGACAGGTCGTAAGGGAAGCGGCGCGGGTCACCGACTGGATTGCCGTGCCGGTCCAGGTGGTAGGCGGCGAAGTGGTCGGCGTTGGTGTCGACACCGATCATGCCCCGGGCGCGGGCGGTCTCCAGCGGGATGGTCTTCACGACGGGGCGTTGCCAGGACGCGGTGAGGTACCAGCGGCCTCGCTCCGTATCGAGGTGGATGCGGTAGGCGACGGACCGGTTCGCTTCGATGCGGTCGGCCCACTCCGCACCCCGGTGCGCAAACGAGATCCGGGAGGTGAGGACGTACCGGCCGTGCCCGGCGTTGGCCAGGTGCACGAGCGGAGCAGGAAGTCTGATGCTGACCTCACCGTCCGGGGTGACGCGGATCGTCTCGTTCCCGAACCGCTTCCCCGACTCACCGTCAGCCGCGATGAACTAGCGCCCCGCCTCCCAGCGTTCCCGCCACTGCTCCTCGGTGAGCCGGGCCTCGGTGAGATGGTGGCGGGTGTTGAGCAGACGTCTGCCGCCCCGTACCACCCGCACGCGTCCGGCCTGCCGGTCGGCGACAACGGCCGCATGCCGCGCCTCCAGTGCCGCGAGACGTCGGGACTTGCGGAACCACTCACTCCGGGAGCGGTAGCCGCCCGCGGCCCGCTTCGTTCCGGGTTCACCGATCGGGAGGGACAGGCGGTGCCGCAGCGTTCTGATCCCGGTTTCCAGTGTCTGGATGTGTGCTGCCTGGCAACGGCGCGCGAGCGCCCATTGATCGTGTGTGGCCTTGGTGATCGCACCCGCGATCCGCGACGACGACAGCGGCGTCAGGTCCCGCTTGCGCAACGCCCAGGTGTCCGCGCCGTGCTCCAGACCATCCGCGCAGCGAGCCTTGAGATCACGGGAAGCGAGCGCACCCTGATGCTCACCGACCGCGCGCAGGACCTTCTCGTCCTGGGGCGTGAGGTGCCCCAGACGGTCCCGGACCGCCACCCCGCAAGGCCCGGGCACCACGAAGGACCCGGCCAACTCCCGCACACCACCCACCGCGTCACCCCCTCCCACCAGGCCGGGCACCTGCCACCCAGCCCAACGAGCAGCAGCCGCCAAGGTCACCCATTCGGCCCCAGAACCCCCGTTCCCACCCCCACGAACCCGCCGACAGGACTCACTCCCGCTCACCACAACTCACTTCAGTGCAGCAAACCGGCAGCAGCTCGAACCCCTTGTACCCGGAATCCGCCACGTCCGCGATGATCTGCCCGTACACCCCGAAGCCACCGACGAACGGCATGAACACACGTGGCTTGCCGGGGATGTTGGCACCCAGGTACCAGGAGTTCGCCGACATCATCAGGGTGGCCGCCGCGCGGTCGTGGCACTCGGTGACCCAGCTCTCCACTGCCTGCTCGGTCGCCTCGATGGCCGCGTACCCGTGGTCGTCGAGGTGGCGCAGGCAGTCGGCCAGCCACTCGCCGTGCTGCTCGCCCGCCAGGACCACATTGGCCAGGACGGACGGACTGCCGGGGCCGGTGAGGTTGAAGAAGTTCGGGAAGCCGTTGACGCCGAGGCCGAGGTACGTGCGCGGGCCGCCTCTCCAGGCGTCCTTGAGGAGCCGCCCGCCCCGGCCGCGCACCTCGATGCGGTCGACCGCGCCAGTCATCGCGTCGAAGCCGGTCGCGAAGACGATCGCGTCCAGCCCGACGTGCTCACCGTCCGCCAGCCTGATCCCGCGTTCGTCGATCCGCTCGATCGCGTTCCCGCGCAGGCCGACCAGGCGTACGTTGTCGCGGTTGTACGTCTCGTAGTAGTCCGAGTCGGTCACGATGCGCTTGGTGCCGATCGGATGGTCGGTGGGGACGAGGAGGTCGGCGACGGCCGGGTCGTCGATCCGTGCGCGGACCTTCTCCTCCCAGAACGCGCGTGCCGCGTCGTTGGCCGCCCGGTCGGTGAGCTGGTCGGGGAACGTCTTGGAGTACAGGACGCCGCCCAGCTCCCAGCGCTTCTCGAAAGCGGCCCGCCGCTCCTCCTCGCTCACCTCCAGCGTCCTGTCGGGGTGCGCCATGTGGGGAGAGCCGCCGCCGCTGAGCCGCGCCAGGCGGCGCCGCTCGGCGTACCCCGCCTTCTGCTCCCGGCGGGCCGCCTCGTCCAGCGGCTTGTTGCCTGCCGGGATGCTGTAGTTGGCGCTGCGCTGGAAGACGGTCAGATGCGCGGCCTGCCCGGCGATCAGCGGGATGGACTGGATGCCGGAGGAGCCGGTGCCGATCACGCCGACCCGCAGGCCGGTGAAGTCCACGCCCTCGTGCGGCCATTCGCCGGTGTGGTACGTCGCCCCGGCGAACCTGTCGACGCCCGGTATCCCGGGGCGGTGGGTGCTGGAGAGGCAGCCGACCCCGAACACGCAGAACCGGGCCGACAGCACCTCGCCGCCGTCCGTGCGCACCGTCCAGCGCAGCGTCTCCTCGTCCAGTTCGGCCGAGGTCACCGAGGTGGAGAAGGTGTAGCTGCGGCGGATGTCGAAGCGGTCGGCGACATGGCACAGATAGCGCATGATCTCCGGCTGGGTGGCGTACTTCTCGCTCCAGTCCCATTCCTGCTGGAGGCTCTCGTCGAAGGAGTACGAGTAGTCCACGGACTCCACGTCGCAGCGGGCGCCCGGGTAGCGGTTCCAGTACCAGACGCCGCCCACGTCGTCCCCGCGCTCGAAGCCGCGCACCTTGTAGCCGAGGCCGCGCAGCCGGTGCACGGTGTACAGGCCGGTGACGCCCGCGCCGACGACCACGACGTCGACGGACTCGTGGGTGTTGCTGGTGTCGCTCATGTTCCGACTCCTGACTGGTGACCAAAGGAAGAGAGGGGTTGCGAACTGCTGTCGGTTTGCTGCATTGAAGTGAGTTGTAGCGAGCGGGAGTGAGTCCTGTGGGTGGGTTTGTGGGGGTGGGAACGGAGGTTCTGGGGTCGAATGGGTGACCTTGGTGGCTGTTGCTCGTTGGTTTGGGTGGCAGGTGTCCGGCCTTGCGGGAGGGGGTGATGTGGTGGGTGGTCTGCGGAAGCTGGCCGTGCCCTTCGTGGTGCCCGGGCCTTGCGGGGTGGCGATCCGGGACCGTCTCAAACACCTGACCCCCCAGGACGAGAAAGTCCTGCGCACGGTCGGCGAGCACCAGGGTGCGCTGGCTTCCCGTGATCTCAAGGCCCGCTGTGCGGACGGCCACGATCACAGCGCGGAGACCTGGGCGTCGCGTAAGCGGGGGCTGACCGGGGTGTCGTCGTCGCGGATCGCGGGGGCGATCACGAAGGCCACGCATGATCAGTGGGCGCTTGCCCGGCGTGGCCAGGCGGCGCACATCCAGAACCTGGCGGCCGGGATCAGGACGCTGCGGCACCGGCTGTCTCTTCCGGTCGGGGAGAAGGGCACCAAGCGCGCGGCGGGCGGCTACCGCTCCCGGGGCGAGTGGTTCCGCAAGTCCCGCCGCCTCGCGGCACTGGAGGCACGGCATGTTGCTGCTGTCGCGGAGTGGCAGGCGGGGCGGGTGCGGGTGGTGCGGGGCGGTAGGCGTCTCTTGAACACCCGCCACCATCTCACCGAGGCCCGGCTCACCGAGGAGCAGTGGCGGGAACGCTGGGAGGCGGGACGCTGGTTTCTTGCCGCCGACGGTGAGTCGGGGAAGCGGTTCGGGAACGAGACGATCAGCGTCACCCCGGACGGCGAGGTCAGCATCAAACTGCCTGCCCCGCTCGCGCACCTGGCCAACGCCCGGCACGGCCGGTACGTCCTCACCGCCACCGTGGCGTTCGCGCACCGGGGCGCGGAGTGGGCCGACCGCATCGAAGCGAACCGGGCCGTCGCCTACCGCATCCACCTCGACACGGGCCGCGGCCGCTGGTACCTCACCGCATCCTGGCAACGCCCCGCCGTGAAGACGATCCCACTCGCCGCCGCCTGCGCCCGGGGCATGATCGGTGTCGACACCAACGCCGACCACTTCGCCGCCTACCGGCTCGACCGGCACGGCAACCCGGTCGGTGACCCGCACCGTTTCCCCTACGACCTGTCCGGCACCGCCAGTCACCGCGACGCGCAGATCCGCCACGCGCTGACCCGGTTGATCAACTGGGCGGTGCGTGTTGGGGTCGCGGCGATCGGGATCGAAGATCTCGACTTCACCACCGAGAAGACCCGCGAGAAACACGGCCGCCGCAAAAGGTTCCGGCAGCTCATCTCCGGCATCCCGACCGGCAGGCTCAAGGCCCGGCTCGTCTCCATGGCCGCCGAACAGGGCCTTGCGATCGTCGCGGTCGACCCCGCCTACACCTCCCTGTGGGGTGCCCAGCACTGGCAGAAGCCACTGGTCACCTCCCACCGCACCATGTCCCGTCACGATGCCGCCGGTATCGCGATCGGACGACGCGCCCTCGGACACCCGGTCCGGGATGGGGTATCCCCTGCTCGAACGCAGTTGAGAGCTTGGGGAAGGACGGCACCGCCCCCACACGACCGGAGCGATCGTGCGGGGCATCGGACCGTCCAGGCCGGACCAGGCGCCCGGGGGCGTGAGGGAACCCGCCCACCCACCACGGACCGGCCCCCTGGAGGACCGTCGCCGAACGGGAAGCGAAAGCGGGAAACCAGTGCATCCACAACCGTTCGGGATGCGCCCAGAACGCAACAGTGGGTCCAAGACTCACTCATGCGCACTGGTTAGGAACGGTGTTCGTTCGCGTGCCAGCCTCCGCAGGGCGCCCTTGTCGACCTTGCCCGCCGCGTTGTGCGGGAGTTCCGTCAGGGAATGGAAGGCGCGCGGGGCCTTGAAGTTGGCGAGCCGCTCACGCGTGTACGCGGTCAGCTCCGCCGCGTCGATCCGGGCCCCGGCCGCCGGCACGCAGTACGCGACGCCGACCTCCCCGAGCCTCCCGTCCGGCGTGCCCACGACCGCCGCGTCGACGACGGCCGGATGGCCGCGCAGCACCTGCTCCACCTCCGCCGGGTACACGTTGAACCCGCCCACCACGAACATGTCCTTCAGCCGGTCCGTGATCCGCAGGAACCCGCGCTCGTCCAGCACGCCGACGTCCCCGGTGTGCAGCCAGCCGTCCGCGTCGACGGCCTCGGCGGTGGCCTCGGGGTCGTCGAGGTAGCCGTGCATCACGTGGTAGCCGCGGGTGAGGATCTCGCCGGGTTCCCCGGGCGGTGCGTCGATGCGCAGCTCGGTGCCTTCGAGGGCGGTTCCGGAGGTGCGGGCCAGGGTCTCCGGGGACTCGTGCGGTTCGCAGATCGTGACCACGCCTGTCGACTCGGTCAGTCCGTACGCAGTGTTGATGTTCCGTGCGCCGATGAACTTCCCTATCTGCTCGATGAGTTCGGTGGGAATGTTCGCGGCGCCCGTGACCGCCATCCGCATCGAGGTCAGGTCGTACGCCGCGCGCTCGGGGTGGTGGATGAGCGAGGTGAAGACCGTGGGGGCGCCGGTGAGGACGGAGATCCGCTCGTCCTGCATCCGGGCGAGGACGGTCTCCGCGTCGAAGACCTGTTCCGGGACGATCGTGGCCCCGTACAGCAGGCAGGCGATGATGCCGGCCTTGTAGCCGAAGGTGTGGAAGAACGGGTTCACCAGGAGGTAGCGGTCACCGTGCCGGAGGGTGACCGCGCGGGCCCAGGCGTCGTAGACGCGCAGGTTCTGCCCGTGGGTGGTGGGTACGCCCTTGGGGCGGCCGGTGGTGCCGGAGGTGAAGAGGATGTCGGCGGTGTCGGTGGGGCGGATTGCGGCGGTGCGGGCGAGCCGTTCCTCCTCGGTCACCCGGTCCGCGCCCGACAGGAACCGGGACCACTCCGGGGAGTGGAGGGGCACCGTCCGTTCCAGCAGGGGGAGTTCCTCTCCCGAGTCCGCGAGCAGCGCCCGGTAGTCCGTGCCCAGGAAATCGTGCTCGGTGAAGAGGAGACGGGTGCGGGAGCGGCGCAGGATGTCGGCGGCCTCCGGCGCCCTGTAGCGGGTGTTCAGCGGGACCAGCACCGCGCCCGCCGCCACCGCTCCCAGCGCGGCCACCACCCAGCGGGCGCTGTTGGGCGCCCACACCGCGACCGAGTCGCCGGGGCGCACCCCCTGTGCCACCACCGCCCGCGCCACCCGGGCGACCCGGTCGCGCAACTCCGCGAACGTCCAGCGGTCCTCGCCGAAGACGAGGGCCTCCTCATCCCCGTACCTCTCCGCCGCCCAGTCCGCGAGCCGGGCGATCGTCTGCGCGCCGCTCATGATCCGTCACGTCCTCCCTGCCGCCCTTCGCCCCTCGGGGCGCGGGCATGGAACTACAGCCGGTCGGAGAGTGGCAGGCCGAGGCGGTGCGGCGCAGGCGGCAATTCCCGGTCAGCGGGATTCCGTCCGCCTGCGTGTCCCGTGTCCTGGAGCTCACCGCCCGCGAGGACGGCACCCTGTTCCAGGGCCGGTGCGGACCGTGGACCGCGGGGCGTGACGGAGGGCAGGGCGAACAGCAGCCCGCGGGGGGCCGGGATACGGGGCGACCGGTTCCCCCGCGACCAGTTGCGCGGTACTCGGTCAGGCCGCGGTCAGCCCCAGGTCCTTGGCGAGCCGGACGCGGTGCCACGCAGGTGGGCCGAACAGCTGGGCCGAGCCGTGTGCGCGCTTGAAGTAGCGGTGGGCATCGTGTTCCCAGGTGATGCCGATGCCGCCGTGCAGCTGGATCGTCTCGCCCGCCACCGCCGAAAACGCCTCCGAGCACGCGGATTTGGCGACGGCCGCGCAGCGGGTCAACTCCGATGAGCCGGCGGCGGCCGCGAAAGCCGCGCCGAGCGCGGCCGACCGCGCCGACTCCACCAGCACGTACGCGTCCGCCAGTCGGTGCTTGAGCGCCTGGAAGGAGCCGATCGGCCGGCCGAACTGGATGCGCTCCTTGGCGTAGGCGACCGTGATCTCCAGGCATCGCTCGGCCGCGCCGGCCTGCTCGGCGGCGAGCGCTGTGCAGGCCAGGTCCAGTACGTGCCGCAGGACCCGGCCGCCGTCGCCCTCCGCGCCGATGAGCCGGCCCTCGGCCCCGTCGAGGACGATGCGCGCCTGCGCCCGGGTCTGATCCATGGTGACCGCCGCTTCGCGGCGCACACCCGCGCCGTCGACGGGCACCTGGAAGAGGGAGACCCCGACCGCCGTTCGGGCCGCCACGAGCAGCACATCGGCCTCGGTCCCGTGCAGCACGAACTCCTTGGTCCCGGTGAGCCGCCAGGTGCCACCCGGGCCACGGGCGGCGTCGGCCCGGATGGCCGCCGGGTCCCAGGAACCGCGTTCGGCCCAGGCCAGGGTCCCCACCGTCCTTCCCTCGACGAGCCCCGGCAGCAGTTGCGCGCATGCCCTCGCGTCGCCGGAGGCGAGCAGGGCCTGCACCACGAGCACCGCGGACCCGAGGTAGGGGACGGGGCTCAGGCTCCGGCCCAACTCCTCCATGACGACATGGACTTCACGTGCACCGCAGCCCGCACCGCCGTACTCCTCGGGGACGCCGAGCCCGGCGACGCCGATCTGCTCGGTCAACGGCAGCCAGGCCGCCGCACCTTCGTGCCGCGCGAGCGATGCCCGCACGGCGGACCGCAGTTCCTTCTGTTCTTCCGTCGGCCTCACCTGCCGGCTCCCTTCTGTGCCGCTCCATCCGGCCTGCCGTGGTGTGCTCGCGACGATTCGGGCTTTCTTCGCGGGACGGAGTCGTCCGCCAGGTCCCGGCCGCGGGTCTCGGCCGTCCGCCAGATGGCCAGCGCCGTCACCAGCCCGCAGAGAACGGCCACCGCCACGAGGGGGGTGCTCGAGACGCCGCCCGAGGCGGAGAGCAGGCTGCCGGCCATCAGCGGCGTGAACCCGCCGCCTATGAGGGCGGCCAGTTGGTAACCCAGGGACGCGCCCGTGTAGCGGACGCGGGTGCCGAACATCTCGGACAACAGCGGCCCCAGCGGCGCGTACATCGCGGACTGCACCACCTGGCCGAGAACCATGCCGAGGATCAGCAGGGCCGTGGACTTCGTGTCGACCAGGGCGTAGACGGGGGCGGCGAGCAGCATGATGCCCACGGCGCCGCCGAGCACGACCGCCCGACGCCCGACGCGGTCGGAGAGCGCGGAGAAGAGCGGGATCCCCACCAGTCCCGTGACCGCGGTGAAGAGGAGACCGGTCATCACATCGGAGGTCGCGTACCCGACGGACGTGGCATATATGAGCATGAAGGTGCTGATCAGCGCCGTCAGGGCGAACGGGCCGATGCCGACGGCGCATGCGCGAACGAGAGTCCGGGGCTCGCGCAGCACCTCCGCCAGCGGGATACGGGGCGTCGTACCGGTGTCCCGCGATCGCGCCGCCTGCTGGAACAGCGGGCTCTCCGTGATGCTGATGCGCACATACAGGCCGATACCGAGCAGCAGCGCGCTGAACAGGAACGGGATGCGCCAGCCCCAGGCCAGGAACCGGTCCGGGGGAAGCAGTGTGGTTGCGGTGACGGCGAGGGTGGACAGCAGGAATCCGAGTGGCGACCCCATCTGCATCACGCCGCTCCACAGACCGCGGTGCCGCGCGTCGGCGTGTTCGACGACCATCAGCGTGGCGCCGGCCCACTCGCCGCCGATGGCGATGCCCTGGACGACGCGGAACAGGACCAGCAGGACCGGCGCCGCGATGCCGATGCTCTCGTAGGTCGGCAGCACGCCGATCAGGAAGCTTGCCGCGCCCATGAGGGCCATCGTCAGGACGAGCATGGACTTGCGGCCGAGCCGGTCGCCGAAGTGCCCGAAGAGGGCGCCGCCGACGGGACGCGCGACGTAGCCGGCGGCCAGCGTGCCGAACGCGGCGATCGTGCCGACCGTCGGATTGGACTCGGGAAAGAAGAGCCGGCCGAACGCGATCGCGGCCATCGTGCCGTAGAGCAGGAAGTCGTAGTACTCGATGACCGTGCCGAGCAGGCTGGACAGAGCCACTTTGCGCAACAGAGCAGGGTCCGGGACCGCGACCGGTCCCTCGGCTCTCTCAGGTCTCTGCGGGTTCGGTGCAGCGGACATGGCTGACTCCATGGTGCGGTAGGGACGTTGGGATGTACGAGCGGGGTCTGCCTTGTGGGTGCCGCGCAGGTCGCTCTTCCCGGGCGGGTGGTCCCGGGAGAACGAGTCATGGGGGGTGGGCCCAGGGTTCAGGGGGCGAGCACGCGGGCGCGGCAGGCGGCCGGTGTGCCCCAGGCGGACCGCAGCGCGCGGGCCTTGCGGATCCACAGGGAGAGGTCGAGCTCCTCGGTGTAGCCGAGGGCGCCGTGGACCTGCAGAGCGGTACGGGCAGCGGCGCAGGCCGCCTCGCACGCCGCGACCTTCGCCGCCGCGATCTCGCGGCCGGACGCAGGATCCTCCGCAGCCAGGACCACTGCCGCGGCCTGGATCAGGGGCTGGGCGAACTCCAGGGCGATCAACGTGTCGGCCAGCCGGTGCTTCACCGCCTGGAACGAGCCGATGGCCACCCCGAACTGGGTGCGCTGCCGTGCGTATTCGACGGTTCGTGCGAGCAGCGTGCGGCCCAGACCGAGGGCCTGGGCCGCCGTCGCCAGCGCCGCGACGTCGGCGGCGTGCGCGGCCGCGGCGGCCACCTCCGGCCCCCGCGCCAGGACGGTTCCGCCGAGCGGGCGGGCCAGCCGGCGCGCCGGGTCGACGGACGGCTGGACGGGCCCGGCCGCCCCTGCCAGGCGTACGGCGTCGCCGTCCACGACGAAGACCGCGTCGGCGGCATGGGCGTCCAAGGCGTAGGGGCTGTCGTCGGACAGCAGACAGAGTGAGGCGGCCGTCTTGCCGGACGCGATGCCCGGCAGCCACGCGGCGGCCGCCGCGTCGTCTCCCAGGCGGTCGAGGAATGCCGCCACGGCCACCGTCTCCACCACCGGGCCCGGCACCGCGTGGCGGCCCATTTCGGTGAAGGCGACGGTGAGTTCGACGGGCAGCGGGCCGAGACCGTCGTGCTGCTCCGGTACGGCGAGGGCGAAGACGCCGGCCTCGGCCAGCCTCGCCCACACGTCGCGGCCGGGTGCGGTGTCCCCGGCAGCCCAGGCCCGTACGACGGCAGGTGTACCGGCCGCCGCGAGCATGCCGTCCAGGGAGCGGGCGAACGCCTGCTGCTCGTCGTCGAGGAGGAAGCGCATCACCGGCGTCCCTTCGGCAGGCCGAGCAGCCGCTCGGCGATGATGTCGCGCTGGATCTCGTTGGTGCCGGCGTAGATGGGGCCGGCGAGGGAGAAGGTGTACCCCTCGGCCCAGCTCCCGTGCGCGGGCGCCTCCCCGGCCGTGTCCGACAGTTCGCCGTACGGGCCCAGCAGGTCCAGCGCGGTCTCGTGGAGGGCGATGTCCAGCTCGGACCAGAAGACCTTGTTGAGGCTCGACTCGGCGCCGATCGCCCCTCCGGCGGCGATCCGCGAGGCGCCCGCGTAGGTGAAGAGCCGGTACGCGCGGGCGCCGACGACCGCATCGGCGACCCGGTCGCGCAGGGCGGTGTCGCCCGGGTCCGCGCCCGAGCGCCACAGCGCCACCAGGCGGTCCGCCGCCGCGGTGAACCGCCCGGGGCTGCGCAGGGTCAGCCCGCGCTCGTTGCCCGCCGTGCTCATCGCGACCCGCCACCCCTGGCCCGGCTCCCCGATGACGTCCTCGTCGGGCACGAAGACGTTGTCGAGGAAGAGTTCGGCGAAGGCGGGCTTGCCGTCGAGCCGCCCGATGGGCCGCACGGTCACCCCGTCCGCGTCCAGCGGGAACATGACGTACGTCAGACCGCGGTGGGGCTTGTCCGCCCCGGGGTCGCTGCGGAAGAGGCCGAACGCGCGGTCGGCGAAGGCCGCCCGGGACGACCAGGCCTTCTGGCCGCTCAAGAGCCAGCCGCCGTCGGCCCGTACGGCCGTGGAGCGCAAGCTCGCGAGATCCGAGCCGGACTCCGGCTCGGACCAGGCCTGGGCCCAGATCACCTCGCCGCTCGCCATCGGCGGCAGGATCCGGGCCAGTTGCTCGGCCGTGCCGTGCTCCAAGAGGGTGGGGGCGAGGAGATTGATGCCGTTCTGGCTGACCCGGCCGGGTGCGCCGGCGGCGTAGTACTCCTCCTCGAAGATCAGCCACTCGAGGACCGAGGCGCCCCGGCCGCCGTACTTCTCGGGCCAGGAGACCACCGACCAGCGGTCCGCGGACAGCGTGCGCTCCCACTCGCGGTGGGCTGCGAAACCCTCGGCGGTCTCCAGGGAGGGCAGGGGCGCGGCCGGGACACGGGTGGCGAGCCAGGCGCGGGCCTCGGCTCGGAACGCCTCCTCCTCGGCGGTGAAGTCGAGGTCCATCAGGCGGAGGCCTCCTTCATCGCGCGGACGTCCATGCCGCCGAGCGAGTCCTTCGCGGTCTCGGCGTTGTGCGCGTGCGCCAGGTGGTGCAGCCCGAAGACCGAGTCCATTCCGGCGTGCATTCCCTGAAGGTCCTCGGCCTGGTTGACGGCCCGCTTGGTCAGCGCCAGCCCCAGGCGCGGCATGTTGGCGATCCGGATCGCCAACTCCATGGTGTGCTCGGTCAGTTCGGCACGGGGCACGACCCGGTTGACCATCCCGACCTCGTACGCGCGCTGCGCGCTCATCCGGTCGCCGGTGTAGAGGAACTCCTTGGCGATGCGCGGCGGCATCACCCAGGGGTGGGCGAAGTACTCAACGCCCGGGATGCCCATGCGCACGACCGGGTCGGCGAAGAACGCGTCCTCGGAGGCGACGATCAGGTCGCAGACCCAGGCCAGCATCAGGCCGCCCGCGACGCACGCGCCCTGCACGGAGGCGATCAGCGGCTTGGGCAGTTCGCGCCAGCGCCGGCACATGCCCAGGTAGACCTCGGACTCGCGGGCGTAGCGGCTCTCCGCTCCCTGCTTGTCCGAGTGGTCCCACCACAGGCCCGCCTTGCGGTCGAACGGCAGATGCGCGTCCCGCTCCGGGGTTCCGATGTCGTGGCCGGCCGAGAAGTGCTTCCCCGCTCCGGCGAGGACCACGACCTTCACCTCGTTGTCGTCGGCCGCGCGGTAGAGGGCGCGGTCCAGGGCGTAGGTCATCGCGGAGTTCTGGGCGTTCCGGTAGTCGGGCCGATCCATGGTGACCACGGCGACGGTGCCGTGGCGCTCGTATCGGACGGGCTCAGGGGGTGCAGTGTGGGCAGCGGACATCTGGCCTCCTTCCCTAACAAGTGTTTGGTAGGTTAACGTACGGGCCCTCGGCCGTCGAGAAGTCGAGTCGCCCATTCGTCGAGAGTCGTCCGGAGCCGCCCATGAGCAGCGTCGAGGAGTTCCGCATCGAGGTCCGCGGCTGGCTGCGAGCCAATCTCACGGGGGAGTTCGCGAGCCTGCGCGGGCGCGGCGGACCCGGCCGAGAGCACGAGGCCTTCGCGGAACGCCTCGCCTGGGAGCGGCACATGGCCGCCGCAGGGTGGACCTGCGTCGGGTGGCCGAAGGAGTACGGCGGCCGCGGCGCCACGCTCGAGCAGCAGGTCGCCTTCCACGAGGAGTACGCCCTCGCGGACGCCCCCGCCCGCGTCAATCACATCGGGGAGCAGTTGCTCGGTCCCACCCTGATCGCCTTCGGTACGCCCGAGCAGCGCGAGCGCTTCCTCCCCCGGATCGTCGCGGTCGAGGAGCTGTGGTGCCAGGGGTACAGCGAGCCGGACGCCGGGTCGGACCTGGCGAACGTACGGACGCGTGCCGAACTCGACGGCGAGGAGTGGGCGGTCACCGGCCAGAAGATCTGGACGTCACTCGCGCACGAGTCCGATTGGTGCTTCGTCGTCGCCCGCACCGAGTCCGGCTCCACCCGACACCAGGGCCTGTCCTACCTGCTGGTGCCGCTGGACCAGCCCGGTGTGGAGGTGCGGCCGATCACGCAGCTGACGGGCACCTGCGAGTTCAACGAGGTGTTCTTCGACGGTGCCCGCACGCCGGCGTCGCACATCGTCGGAGCGCCGGGCGAGGGCTGGAAGGTCGCCATGGCCACGCTCGGCTTCGAGCGCGGTGTGTCCACCCTCGGCCAGCAGGTCGGCTTCCGCCGCGAGTTGGAGGCCGTCATCGAGCTGGCCAAGCGCGACGGCGCGGCCGAGGACCCGCTGATCCGCGACCGGATCGCCCGGGCCTGGATCGGCCTGGAGATCATCCGGGGCAATGCGCTGCGGATGCTCGACGGCGTCGCGGCCGGCGCACCGGGCCCCGAGGCGTCCATCGGCAAGATCTTCTGGGCGACCTGGCACCGGGAGCTGGGCGAGCTCGCCATGGACGTCCGTGGCGCCGACGGAATGCTGGCGGCCGGCGAGCCCTACGACCTCGACGACTTCCAGCGGCTGTTCCTCTTCTCCCGCTCCGACACCATCTACGCCGGATCGAACGAGATCCAGCGCAACATCATCGCCGAGCGCGTGCTTGGCCTGCCCAAGGAGGTTCGCCCATGACCTCGGCCCCGCCGCCGTACGTGCCAGGCCACCGCCTGCTCGCCGGCCGTACCGCCGTCGTCACCGCCGCGGCGGGCGCCGGGATCGGCGGCGCGACCGCAAAGCGGCTGCTGGAGGAGGGGGCGAGCGTCGTCGTCTCCGACGCGCACGCCCGCAGGCTGAAGGAGTCCGAGGCGGAGCTGGCCGCCGAGTTCGGTGCGGACCGCGTGACGTCGCTGCCCTGCGACGTGACCGACGAGGCCCAGGTCACGGCGCTCTTCGACCTCGCCGAGGAGCGGCACGGACGCCTCGACATCGTGGTCAACAACGCCGGGCTCGGTGGCACGGCCGATCTCGTCGACATGCCCGACGAGCAGTGGGACAAGGTCCTCGACGTCACCTTGAACGGCACCTTCCGCTGCACCCGCGCCGCTCTGCGCCGCATGAAGGCCGCGGGCGGCGGAGGCGTCATCGTCAACAACGCCTCGGTGATCGGCTGGCGGGCGCAGAAGGGCCAGTCGCACTACGCCGCCGCCAAGGCCGGGGTCATGGCGCTCACCCGCTGCGCCGCGCTGGAGGCCGCCGAGTACGGCGTACGCGTCAACGCCGTCTCGCCCAGCCTCGCCATGCATCCCCACCTGGTGAAGGTCACCACACCCGAACTGCTGGAGGAACTGACCGCCCGCGAGGCGTTCGGCCGCTACGCCGAGCCGTGGGAAGTGGCCAACGTCATCGTGTTCCTGGCCAGTGGCTACTCGTCGTACATGACCGGAGAGATCCTGTCCGTCAGCAGCCAGCACGCGTGAGGCGAGAATGGCCGCGTGCCGAAAAGCAGCAGTAGGAAGACCACGATGAGCCCGTCGCCCGAGCGGCGCGAGGAACTCCTCGCCACCGCGGCCGAGGTGTTCGCCGCACAGGGGTACAACGCCACCACCGTCCGCAAGATCGCGGATGCGGCGGGGATGCTCGCGGGCAGCCTCTACTACCACTTCGACTCCAAGGAGTCGATGCTCGACGAGATCCTCGCCACCTTCCTGGACGACCTGTGGGCCCGGTACGACGCCGTGCTCGCCGCCGGACTCGGACCCAGGGAGACGATCGAGGCCCTCGTCACCGAGTCCTTCCGGGAGATCGACCGGCACCGCGCCGCGGTCGCCATCTACCAGAACGAGTCCAAGCACCTCGGGACCCAGCCGCGCTTCGGCTATCTCGCCGGCTCACAGCAGAAGTTCGAGAAGGCGTGGCTCGGCACCCTTGAGCGCGGAGTGGCCGCCAAGGTCTTCCGCGCCGACCTCGACGTCCGGCTCACCTACCGCTTCGTGCGCGACACCGTATGGGTCGCCGCGTCCTGGTACCGGCCGGAGGGACAGCACAGCCCGGAGGAGATCGCCCGCCAGTACCTGTCGATGGTGCTGGAGGGGATCGCCCTCCGCGCATGACACTGCAGACATCGGAAAAGGAGTGGCCATGGCCGAGGCATACATCGTCGAAGCGGTCCGTACCCCCGTCGGGAAGCGGAACGGCGGGCTGTCCGCCGTCCACCCGGCCGACCTCGGCGCACATGTGCTCAAGGCGCTGATGGCACGCTCGGGCGCCGACCCGGCGGCCGTCGAGGACGTCGTCTTCGGCTGCCTGGACACCGTCGGTCCCCAGGCCGGCGACATAGCCCGCACCTCCTGGCTGGCCGCGGGACTGCCGGAGGAGGTGCCCGGCGTGACCGTGGACCGCCAGTGCGGCTCCTCCCAGCAGGCGGTGCACTTCGCGGCGCAGGCGGTGCTGTCCGGCACCAGCGACCTGGTGGTCGCGGGCGGCACGCAGAACATATCGCAGGTGCCGATCGCCTTCGCGAGCCGCCAGGCCGCCGAGCCGCTCGGACTGACAGAGGGCCCGTACGCCGGCTCCGAGGGCTGGCGGGCCCGCTACGGCGACCGGCCGGTCAACCAGTTCCACGGCGCGGAGCTGATCGCGCAGAGGTGGGACATCTCCCGCCGGGAGATGGAGGAGTTCGCGCTGCGCTCGCACCGGCGGGCGATCCGCGCCATCGATGAGGGCCGCTTCGCCCGCGAGCTCGTCCCCTACGGCGATGTCAGCACCGACGAGGGCCCGCGGCGCGACACCACCCTGGAGAAGATGGCGGGCCTCAAACCGCTGGTCGAGGACGGGCGGCTGACCGCCGCGGTCTCCTCGCAGGTGTCCGACGGCGCCTCCGCGATGCTGCTCGCGAGCGAGCGGGCCGTACGGGAGCACGGGCTGACCCCGCGCGCCCGCATCCACCACCTCTCGGTGCGCGGCGAGGACCCGATCCGCATGCTGTCCGCGCCGATCCCGGCCACGGCGTACGCACTGAAGAAGGCCGGGATGACGCTCGACGACATCGACCTGGTCGAGATCAACGAGGCGTTCGCGTCCGTGGTGCTGGCGTGGCTGAAGGAGACCGGGGCCGACCCGGAGAAGGTCAACGTCAACGGCGGCGCCATCGCCCTCGGCCACCCGCTCGGTGCCACCGGCACCAAGCTGATGACCACCCTGCTGAACGAACTGGAGCGCACGGGCGGCCGTTACGGCCTCCAGACGATGTGCGAGGGCGGCGGGCAGGCGAACGTGACGATCATCGAGCGGCTGTAGCCGACGGTCACCCTCATCGAGTGTCTCCGACATGCGACGGCCTCCTGCGGCCGGCCGACAGGCCGGCCGCAGGAGGACTGTCAGCGGGAGCGCGGTCCGTCGGGCCGCGCCGCGGCGAAGACCGCTTCCCAGACGGCGTGATCGGTGCGAGGACCGCCCGGAGTGTCCGCACCGTACCTGGCGATCTCGGCCTCGAGGTCGAGGGGCAGGGTCGGGGCGGTCATGGCGGCGAGTTCCTCCGCCACCGCGTGGTCGGGGACCAGCCAGCACACCTCGAAGTCGAGGCCGTCAGGATCGCGCCCGTAGAGGGCCTTGGTGGAGGCGTGGTTGCTCGCCCCGGACAGCGCCCCCGCTCGGTCCAGTCGGCTCCGCATCCGGCGGAGGTCGGCCAGGGTGTCCACCTCCCAGGCCAGGTGGTACAGGCCGACCTGCCCGGTGCGGGGCCCGGGGCCCGGCCGCGGGGACTGGAACAGGCCGAGGTCGTGGTCGTTGGCGGAGTCGGCCGCCTGAAGGAAGACAGCCCCGGGAAGTGCCTGCGGCAGCGGCCTGAAGCCGAGGACGTCGTGGTAGAAGGCGGTGCTGCGCTCCAGGTCGGAGACGAAGAGGACGGCGTGGTTCAGCCGGCGGATCGGCATCAGAAGGATCCGTTCATGTTCGGTTCGGAAGGGGCCGTACGTCCCGCTGGTCTTGTCGACCGGCGGAACGTACGTGGTGAGGCACCCGGGTTTCCCACGGACACGGTGGTGCTGAAGGTCTATCAGCCCGACGTCAGTACGGGCCCGTCGCTCCAGCGGAAGACGTGGGCCGGCCGCGGTTCCACGATCCCGGCGCCCGGCACCTCACCGTCGAACCACCGGTCCACGCAGGTCCAGTGGTAGGGGTGGCCCAGGTACTCCCCGGTCAGGCCCTCGACGTCGGCGTACTCCTGCTCCCACACGTGGGTCCACCGGGACGGGGTGAGCGCCTGGTCCACGTGGCTGAGAGCCCACGAGCGGATGGTGGGGATGTGACCGGGCATGGCGAGGAGATCCCTCTCCAGGAGGGCGACGAGGCCGTCGGGCGTCCCGGGCCGGACGGCGAGCAGCAGTGTCCGCTTCACGCGCGGGCCGGACAGCGCTGCGGTCCGGCTCCGTACGGGGACGAGCGCGACCGTGTCGAGGGGCTCCGGCAGGCCGGCTCCGACGGCGATCTCGGCGGGCGACCGGTCCGACGTCAGGTCCCAGGTGGCGCCCGTGCCGCTGAGACCGCCGGGCAGATCGGGCCCCGCAGAGGACACCGACACGCCGGGGACCGTGGCGGCCGTGCCGTACGCCTCGGCCGCTTCGGCCGGCAGCAGTGCCACCCAGCGGGTCATGCCACCGGCCCTTCGTCGGCGGGGGCGATCGGTTCCAGCACCTGTCGGTCGCGGTCCAGCGCGATCTCGTCGGTGTGCGCCCAGAACGCGGCGACCCCGGGATCGCGGCCGGAGGCGCCGCGCGCGGCGTAGAACGCGTCGCTGTCCGGCAGCGACCACAGGATGCGGACGGCCGCGGTGTCCGGGCCGGTCCAGGTGCGCCAGACGCGCTCCGCGACCATGCCGCGGTCGCGGGCGCCCGGCAGATACTCGGTGCGCCAGCGCCGCAGCCATCCCGCGACCCGGGCGTCCGCGAGGACGACGGTGTCGAGGATCTGGACCCCGCTCATGACAGCCTGTCCAGGGCCTCGGTGCGGTGGCGGTCGATCCGGTCGCGCAATGCGCCCGGGCCCCGTCGCAGCATGTGGGTTCCTCCTTCACTTCACCAGGCGGGCGCGCAGCTTCGCCAGGGTCGGCGTGTCCAGGCCGAGGCCTTCGGTGAGGTAGCCGTGGAGGCTGCCGTAGTCGTGGTCGGCCTGGTCCAGGGCCGCCTCCAGGTAGTCCTCGCGGACTTCCTGGAGGGGGAGGAGCAGGTCCGGGTTCTCCATCAGACCGGCCTTCCTGAGTCCCTCGCGGGACCTGCGGTCCGCCTCCGCGCGGAAGTCGTTGGACAGCAGGTAGTCCTTCTCGGCGGTTTCGTCCGGGACTCCGACGGCGCGCAGCAGGAGGTAGCTCATCCAGCCGGTGCGGTCCTTGCCCGAGGTGCAGTGGTAGAGCAGCGGGGACTGCTTGTGGTTCGCGAGGTCCCGCAGGGTTTCGGCGAACCGACGGCGGCTCTCCGGGCTGGTGACGAAGGTGCGGTAGATGTCCCGCATCAACTGCTCCGCCTTCCCGTCACCGAGCAGCGCCTGCTGCTCGACCGGGTCCTTGGAGCCGATGGCCTCCATGGTCCTGCCGTACAGGCCGAGGTCGTTCACGGACCGGGAGACCGCGGTGACCCCTGCCGGCAGGCGGTCGGTGCCGTCCCGCTGGACCTCGAACGGGACGCGGAAGTCCACCACGGTGCGCAGGTCCAGCGCGGACAGCTTCGAGATGTCCGTGTCGGTCAGACTGCCGAGCGCGTCGGCGCGGAAGACCTGGCCGTAGCGCACCTGGCGGCCCTCGTCGGTGCGGTAGCCGCCGAGGTCACGGACGTTGACCGCGCCCTGGAGGGCGATGTGGCGGACGGAGTCGGTGTGGCCGGCGGCGTTGAGCGAGCCCGTGGCGGCGGACTGCGCCGTGGCGTCGGTCGCGGCACAGACGGGGAGACAGCCGAGAACGACAGCGGAGACCACCACTCCGGTCGCACGGCGGATGTGGACAGCACGCATGGGATCAACTCCAAGAAGGCGGAAGGGGACTTTTCCCGGCGGTGGAGCGCAACGCAGCCCGTCAGCCCGCGAGGGGCAGGGAGCGGAGGGTGGCGTGTGCTTCGGCCATGACGCGGTCGACGAGCTCGGCGCAGGACGGCAGATCGTCGATCAGCCCCGCGACCTGGCCGGCGGCCATCACACCGAGGTCGGTGCGACCCTCGACCATCGAGGCCTTGAGCAGCATGGGAGTGTTGGCGGCCAGCAGTACCTGACTCCAGGTCAGTTCCTTGCCGTGTTTCATCGCCAGGCCGTCGCGGATCACCTGCTCCCAGCTCATGCCGCTCTCGCGCCGGAAGGCCGCGGCGTGGCGGACGGCCCGCAGTAGCGAGGCGGTCCGGCCCGAGCGTTCCAGCGCGTCGACCAGTTCGGTGCGGAGCATCCGGTGGGGGAGGCCGTCCACCTTGGTGGTGACGGTGACGTCCTTGACCGCCGCGGTCAGGTATTTCGCCTTGACCGCGTCCGGGACGGTGCTGTCGGAGGTGAGCAGGAAGCGGGTGCCCATGGCGATTCCGGCGGCGCCGTAGGCGAGCGCGGCGACCAGGCCGCGCCCGTCGTGGAAGCCGCCCGCCGCGATGACCGGGATGTCGACGGCGTCCACGACCTGGGGGAGCAGAACGGTGGTGGCGACGTCGCCGGTGTGCCCACCGCCCTCGCCGCCCTGCACCACCACCGCGTCGGCGCCCCACGCGGCGACCTTCTCGGCGTGCCGCCTCGCGCCGATGGACGGGATGACGACGACCCCGGCGTCCTTCAGCCGGGCGATCAGCTCCCGGGAGGGTGCGAGCGCGAACGAGGCGACCTTCACGCCCTCGTCGACGATGATCCGTACACGCTCGGCCGCGTCCCCCGCGTCCGCCCGCAGATTGACCCCGAACGGCGCGTCCGTACGGGACTTGACCTCACGCACGGCGGAGCGGAGCTGGCCTGTGGTCATGGTGGCGGAGGCGAGTATCCCGAGCGCTCCCGCATGGGCGGCGGCCGAGACCAGGCGGGGGCCGGCCACCCAGCCCATGCCGGTCTGCACGATGGGGTGCCGGACACCGACCAGTTCGGTGAGCGGCGTGTTGATCGTGACGTCGCTCATGCGGCCGGCACCTCGCGGTCGCGCAGCGCCTTCGGGTCGATGACCTCCCGGATCAGCCTCAGCTCCTCGGCGGTGGGCTCGCGGGTGTGCGGCACATCGTCGGGGACGGTGAGCGCGAAGCCCGTGGCCTCCACGACCTGCTCGACCGTGACGCCGGGGTGCAGCGAGCGCAGCCGCATCGTCCGGTCCGGGGTCTCGAAGTCGAACACGCCCAGGTTGCTGATGACGTCCGGGATGCGGTGGTAGCGGGTCGCGGACGGGCCGGCCGCGGCGGCGCGGTCGTAGCCGACTCCGGACACCATGTCGACCCGCTCGACGAAGACTCGTGGGGAGTGCTTGGGGATCCAGTAACTCGTCGGGTTGTTGAGGGTGTTGACGGGAGCGCCGCGCACGCCCAGCAACTGTCGCTCAGGCCGGTCCCACGCGCCGATGCAGGAGATGTTCTGGTTGCCGTGCCGGTCGAGCTGGCTCGCGCCCATCATCACGTGCCGTCGACCGGTGGCGACCAGGGCCAGGTGCTGCCGGTACGGCAGCCAGCCCTCCACCACTTGTGCCCTGGCGCCGACCGCCGGTACGTCGCCGATGAGCAGTGCTTCGCCGTCCGTCAGCAGCAGGTCGGGCGAGAAGGTGAGCTTCGCCAGTCGGGCCCCGATCGTCGGGACCGTGCTCATCGGGCTTGCCAGCACCTCACCCGCGCCCCGCCAGGCCTCGGCGCACGCCACCACGCAGTATTCGGCCCGCGTCGCCGTCGTCGTACCGCTGCTCATGCTTCCTCCTCGTGGAACGCCGCCACCGCGGCCCGGTACGCGTCCTCGTCGCCCGAAAGGAACCGCTCGCCGAAGGCCCGCCAGGCCTCGGGGTCGCGCGCCGCCTTGGCGTAGGCGCGCTGGAACGTCTCGTCGCGGTCGTAGTCGGGGACGCAGGAGGTGAAGTGCGCGCCGTTCGGGGTCTCGACGACGCCGTTCACGAACGCGCGCTTGACCAGCAGGGACTGCGGACCGGAGTCCTTGAGCAGGTCGGCGGTCTCCACGATCCGCTCGCAGGAGACGTACGCCGCGTCGGCGGCCTCGCAGAACAGATCGTCGAAGTACGGGTCCGGGCCCAGGTACTGGGCGTTGCCCTGCGCATCGGCCCGATTGAGGTGGACGAGCGCGGCGTCCAGCCGCAGGGCCGGCACCGCGACCAGCTCCTCGCCGTCCCCGTACGGGGAGGTGACCGTGCGCAGCGACGGGTTGACGCTCATCACGTCCGAGGCGAGACCGGCGCGGATCGGCATGAACGGCAGCCGGTGCGCGGCGGCGGTCAGGCCCCACATGACCATGGCCTCGTCCAGCTCCACCATCTCGAACGCGGCGCGCTGCCGGGCCGCCCCGAAGTTCGGCTCGAGGGGGATGGAGTCGAGTGTGGCGAACGCCGCGACCAGCTTGCGGATCTTCCCGGCGGCGGCGAGCAAGCCGACGTCCGGGCCGCCGTAGGAGACGACGGTCAGATCGGTGAGGTCCGAGCGCAGCAGCGCGCGCACCAGTGCCATCGGCTTGCGCCGCGAGCCCCAGCCGCCGATGCCGATCGTCATCCCGCTCTCGAGACGGCCGACCACTTCCTCGGCGGTCATCGTCCTGTCGCTCACCGTCGGTCCTCCTTGGACGACACGAACGCGTCGCGGTGCTTGTCGGCGACGCCGCTGAGGTTGGCCTCGAAGGTGAAGCCCTGCTCGAAGCGGTAGCTGCGGCGGACGTCCACCGGGTCGATACCGTTGATCGCGGCCTTGGCGAGGCGGATCAGACAGCCGTCCTTGGCGGCGATCTCCCGCGCCAGCTCCAGCGCGGCGTCGTGGAGATGCTCGCGGGGGACGACCCGCCAGACCGAGCCGTGCTGGTGCAGCTCCTGGGCGGTGGCGGTGCGGGAGGTGTAGTACAGCGCCCGCATCAGATGCTGGGGGACCAGTCGGGCGAGGTGGGTTGCCGCGCCGAGCGCGCCCCGGTCCAGCTCGGGCAGCCCGAAGGTCGCGTCGTCGGCGGCGACGATGGCGTCGGCGTTGCCGACGAGGCCGATGCCGCCGCCCAGGCAGAAGCCGTGCACGGCGGCGACCACCGGCACCTCGCAGTCGTAGACCGCGGCGAACGCCTCGTAGCAGCCGCGGTTTGCGCCGATCAGGGCGTCGTGCCCGGTCGTGCGCTGCATTTCCTTGATGTCCACGCCGGCGTTGAAACCGCGGCCCGCGGCGGTGAGCACCACGCAGCGCACCTTCGGGTCGGCCCCGGCGGCGCGCACCGCGGCGGCGAGGTCGTACCAGCCCTGTACGGGGAGGGCGTTGACCGGGGGGAAGTCCACGGTGACGACGGTGATGCCCTCTTGCGGGGCGGAGGTGGAGACACCCATGAGCAGATCAGCTACCTTTCCACCAAACGTTTGTTAGGCGAAGGTAGCAGTGGATCCCTCGCTACGGGAGGTGTCAATTGGCAGCGATCATCGACCTGTCCGGTTCCGTCGCCGTCGTCACCGGCGGAACCCGGGGCATCGGCGCGGGGATCACCCGCGCCCTGCTCGAAGCCGGTGCGCAGGTCGTGACCTGCGCACGACGGGCTCCGGACAAGCCCGTCGAGGCAGCCGGGCGTACGGCCCGCTTCCTCCCGGTCGACCTCCGCGACCCGGAGGCGGTCGGTGGATTCTTCGAACAGGTGCGGAGCGACTACGGGCGGCTGGACACCCTGGTCAACAACGCCGGGGGAACTCCCTTCCAGATGCTCGACGGGGACGGAGCCGAACGCCACGCCCGGGTCGTCGAGCTGAACCTCGTCGCGCCGCTGACCGCCTCCCTCGCCGCGTACGAGGTGATGCGCCATCAGAGCGGCGGCGGATCGATCGTGATGGTCGGCAGCGTCAGCGGGACCCGCCCGTCCCCGGGGACCGCGGCGTACGGAGCCGCCAAGGCGGGCCTGGAGAACCTCGCCCGCTCCATGGCCGTGGAATGGGCGCCCCGGGTACGGGTCAACACGCTCGTCCTCGGCATGGTCCGCACCGAGCTGTCCCATCTGCACTACGGGGACGAGGACGGCATCGCCGCCGTCGGCCGCACCGTGCCGCTCGGCCGGCTCGCCGATCCCTCCGACATCGGCGACGCCTGCGTCTTCCTCGCCTCCGACCGCGCCGCGTACATCAGCGGCGCCGCCCTGCACGTCCACGGCGGAGGAGAGCGCCCCGCCTTCCTCGACGCTGCAACCGCCAACAACAACTGACCGCCTGACCGCCTCCGGCAGGGGTGGGGCGTGAGTAAGCGCGCCTGCCGCCGTCGTGGTGCCGGGGGCACCTGCCCCGGGCGGCTGCCGGAAGACATCCGCTCACCGAAAGGACACAGCCATGACCACGGGAATCTGCACCGGACGCGTCGCCGTCGTCACCGGGGCCGGCCGCGGGCTCGGCCGCGCCCACGCCCTCGCCTTCGCCGCCGAGGGAGCGAAAGTCGTCGTCAACGACCTCGGCGTCGGCCTCGACGGCACGGGAGGGACGGCCCAGCCCGCCCAGCAGGTCGTCGACGAGATCCGCGCGCTCGGCGGGGAGGCTGTCGCCCATGGCGGGGACATCACCACCGCCGAGGGCGCTGTCTCGCTCATCGCCACCGCAGTGGACACCTTCGGCCGCCTCGACACCCTGGTCAACAACGCCGGATTCCTGCGCGACCGCATGCTCGTCAATCTCGACGAGGACGACTGGGACGCCGTCATGCGCGTTCACCTCAAGGGCCACTTCCTGCCGCTCAAGCACGCCGCCGCGCACTGGCGGGCCGAGGCGAAGGCCGGCCGTACGCCCGAGGCCCGCGTGATCAACACCAGCTCCGGGGCCGGCCTGCTCGGCAGCGTCGGCCAGGGCAACTACGCCGCCGCAAAGGCCGGGATCGTCGGCCTGACGCTCGTCGCCTCGGCGGAGATGGCGCGCTACGGCGTCCAGGTCAACGCGATAGCCCCGGCCGCCCGCACCCGGATGACCGAGCAGACCTTCGCCGACACCATGGCCGCCCCCGAGGACGGCGCGTTCGACGCCATGGCCCCGGAGAACGTCTCCCCCCTCGTCGTCTGGCTGGGCTCCGGCGCCTGTGCCGGGGTGACGGGCCGGGTCTTCGAGGCCGAGGCCGGCCGGATCACCGTCATGGAGGGCTGGCGTCCGGGTCCCACCGCGGACAGGGGTGCCCGCTGGACCCCGGCGCAGGCGGGCGAGACCGCCCTCAAGCTGCTGGCCGAGGCCGTGCCCCCCCAGCCGGTGTACGGGGCGCGGTAGAAGCCGCCGGACCCGCCGGCCCGCCGTCAGGCGGAGCCTTCTTCAACGGCCCCGAGAACCGCCGACGGTGGCTCCCGGGGCCGTTCGCGTCTTCGCGTCGCACCTTTCCCGGTCAGCGGGAATTCACGCTCCCCGCTCGGAGGGCACCCCGCTTAGCCTCCCGGAACAGCCCAACGCACCGCAGAGGACCCCATGCTCACGGACCCCCAGAGGCATCACGCGGCGGAGATCCTGCGCTCCGCCGAGCACCGCCGCACGCAGGTCGCCCCGCTGACCGAGGCCTTCCCGGAGATCGGCACCGAGGACGCGTACGAGATCCAGCTCATCAACGTCCGGCACCGCGTCGGCGCCGGGGCCGAGGTGCGCGGTCACAAGGTCGGCCTGTCGTCCCCCGTCATGCAGCAGATGATGGGCGTGGACGAGCCGGACTACGGCCACCTGCTCGACGACATGGAGCTGAGCCCGGACCGTCCCGTCCCCGTCTCCCGCTACTGCTGCCCGCGCATCGAGGTCGAGGTCGGCTTCGTCCTCGGCGACGACCTGCCGGGCGAGAACTGCACCCCGGCGGATGTGCTCGCCGCCACCGAACGTGTCGTCCCCGCCCTGGAGTTGATCGACAGCAGGATCCGCGACTGGCGGATCTCCATCGCCGACACCATCGCGGACAACGCCTCCTCCGCCGGATACGTCATCGGCGAGGGCCGTCACCCGCGCGAACTGGACCTCAAGGCGATCGACGCGCGGCTCACACACGGCGGTGAGCTGCTGGCCGAGGGCCGCAGCGACGCCGTGCTCGGCGACCCGGCCGTCTCCGTCGCCTGGCTCGCCCGCACCGTGGCCCGCTTCGGCGTGCCCCTGAAGAAGGGGCACGTGGTGCTGCCCGGCTCGTGCACCCGGGCAGTCGACGTGGCTGCGGGAGCGACCTTCACCGCCGAGTTCACCGGGCTGGGCCCGGTCTCCCTTTCGTTCACCTGAGGTGATGATGACCAGCAAGACCAAGGCGACCGCCGCGATCGTCGGCTCCGGCAACATCGGCACCGATCTGCTCTACAAGCTGCAACGCTCCGAACTCGTCGAACCGCGCTGGATGATCGGCGTCGACCCCGGCAGCGAGGGCCTCGCCCGCGCCCGCGACGCCGGCCTGGAGGCAAGCCACGAGGGCGTCGACCGGCTGCTCGCCCAGGACGAACTCCCCGACATCGTCTTCGAGGCCACCTCCGCCTACGTCCACCGGGCCAACGCCCCGCGCTACGCGGAGCTCGGCATCCGGTCCGTCGACCTCACCCCGGCGGCCGTCGGCCCCGCCGTCGTCCCGCCCGCCAATCTGCGCGAGCACCTCGACAAACCCAACGTCAACATGATCACCTGCGGAGGACAGGCCACCATCCCCATGGTGTACGCGGTCTCCCGCGTGGTCCCCGTGGCGTACGCGGAGATCGTCGCCTCGGTGGCCTCCGTCTCGGCCGGACCCGGAACCCGCGCAAACATCGACGAGTTCACCCGCACCACCTCCCTCGGCATCGAGACCATCGGCGGCGCCGAGCGCGGCAAGGCGATCATCATCCTCAACCCCGCCGAGCCACCCGTCGTCATGCGCGACACCGTCTTCTGCGCCATACCCGAGGACGCCGACCGGGACGCGATCACCCAGTCCGTGAAGGAGATCGCCGAGCAGGTCGCCGCCTACGTGCCCGGCTACCGGCTGCGCACAGAGCCGCAGTTCGACGATCCGCGCCCCGAGAACGGCGGGATGGCACGCGTCGCGATCTTCCTGGAGGTGGAGGGCGCGGGCGACTACCTGCCGCCGTACGCCGGAAACCTCGACATCATGACCGCCGCCGCCACCAAGGTGGGCGAGGAGTTCGCCAAGGCGCTCCTCGCCCAGGGCGCGTAAGGAGCACCCCGCATGCCCTACTCGGAAACCCTCGACATCCGGATCACCGACTCCTCGCTGCGCGACGGCTCGCACGCCAAGCGGCACCAGTTCACGGGCGAGGACGTACGGTCCGTCGTGGCGGCCCTCGACGGCGCCGGCGTCCCGGTGATCGAGGTGACGCACGGCGACGGGCTCGGCGGCTCGTCCTTCAACTACGGCTTCTCCAGAACCCCCGAGCAGCAGCTGATCAAGATCGCGGTGGACACCGCGCAGCAGGCGGAGATCGCCTTCCTGATGCTCCCCGGACTCGGTGTCAAGGACGACATCCGGGCCGCACGCGAGCTCGGCGCGACCATCTGCCGGATCGCCACCCACTGCACCGAGGCAGACATCGCGATCCAGCACTTCGGGCTCGCCCGTGAGATGGGCCTGGAGACCGTCGGCTTCCTGATGATGGCCCACTCGACCACGCCGGAGAACCTGGCGCGGCAGGGCCGGATCATGGCCGACGCAGGCTGCCAGTGCGTGTACGTCGTCGACTCGGCCGGCGCCATGGTCATGGACGACGTCACCGCCCGGGTCGAGGCCCTGGTCGCCGAGCTCGCAGGCGACGCCCAGGTCGGCTTCCACGGACACGAGAACCTGGCCCTCGGCACGGGGAACTCCATCGCGGCCGTCAAGGCCGGCGCCCTGCAGATCGACGGCTCCACCCGCCGACTCGGCGCGGGCGCGGGCAACACCGCCGTCGAGGCGCTGGTCGCTGTCTGCGCCAAGATGGGCATCCGCACCGGCGTCGACGTACTGAAGATCATCGACGCGGCGGAGGACGTGGTCCGCCCGGTGATGGACGACGAGTGCCGACTCGACCGGCTCGCCCTGTTGATGGGCCACGCCGGGGTCTACTCCAGCTTCCTCAAGCACGCCTACCGGCAGGCCGAGCGCTACGGCGTCTCGGGCGCCGAAATCCTCCTGCGCGCGGGCGAGCGACGCCTCGTCGGCGGTCAGGAGGACCAGCTCATCGACATCGCAGTGGAACTCGCCGCACAGAACTGAGGCCGCCTCCCGCAGGCAGCCGACACTGGAGGGACAAGATGACTGCTCTCAACGACGAGGTCCGGGTCATCGAGGCGGGCAGGCCGCCCGCCCGCTTCGCCCGGGGCTGGCACTGCCTCGGCCTGGCCGACGGCTTCAAGGACGGCAAGCCGCACGAGATCGAGGCGTTCGGTACCAAGCTGGTGGTCTTCCAGGGCCAGGGCGACGGACAGCTGCACGTCCTGAACGCCTACTGCCCGCACATGGGCGGCAACCTCGCCCACGGCACCGTCAAGGGCGACGCGGTGGCGTGCCCGTTCCACGACTGGCGCTGGTCGGGCAACGGCCGCTGCGCGGACATCCCGTACGCGCGCCGCGTGCCGCCGCGCGCCCGCACCCGCTCGTGGACCACCCTCGAGGAGAACAAGCAGCTCTTCGTCTGGCACGACCCACAGGGCAACCCGCCGCCGCCCGAGGTGGCCATCCCGCGGATCGAGGGCGCCTTCAGCGACGAGTGGAGCGAGTGGACCTGGAAGACCGTACGGGTCGAGGGCTCCAACTGCCGCGAAATCGTGGACAACGTCGTGGACATGGCGCACTTCTTCTACGTGCACTACTCGCTGCCCACGTACTTCAAGAACGTCTTCGAGGGGCACGTCGCCACCCAGTACCAGGAGACCGTGCCGCGGGAGGACTACAACCTGGGCACGCTGAGCACCACACTGCGCTCCGACGCCTCGTACTTCGGCCCCTCATACATGATCGACTACCTCTTCTCGCCGGTGGCCGAGGGAGTCGAGATGGAGATGGCCCTGATCAACTGCCATTACCCGATCGACGAGAACAGCTTCATGCTCCAGTACGGGGCCATCGTCAATAAGCTGCCCGGGATGTCGGACGAGGAGGCCGCCGAAGCGGCCCGGCTCACCTCGGAAGGCCTCGCGGCCGGCTTCGAGCAGGACATCGAGATCTGGCGGAACAAGAGCCGGATCGACAACCCCCTGCTCTGCGAGGAAGACGGCCCCGTCTACCAACTGCGGCGCTGGTACGAGCAGTTCTACGTCGACGTCGAGGACGTCAAGGACGAGATGGTGCAGCGCTTCGAGTTCGAGATCGATGTCACCCGCGCCACCGCGGCGTGGCGGGCGGAGGTCAAGGAGAACCTCGCCCGCCTCGCGGCGGAGAAGAAGGCGGAGACGGAGAAGGAAACCGGATCCTGACATGCAGCCGGTGGAGTGCGTGACCTGCGGCAACCAGGTCCTGTGTGAGAAGTTCAGCATGGCCCACACCTCGGTGCAATGGACCGCCGAGGCGGCCGTCGTCTGCGCCGAGTTCCGCGGCCGAGTGGCCGAGGGCGGGAACACCGCCCGCATCCGGACCTGCCTGGCGCTGCGCGAGAGCATCGACCGCGCGGTCGAAGAAGGCACCCTGGAGGTCGCCGATGCCTGAACCGATGCCCGGGCCGGCGACCGGGTCGCGTACGCACCGGCTGCGCGTCGTCGAAGTGATCGCCGAGACAGGCGACGCGCACTCCCTGGTGCTCCAGGCGCCGCCGGAGAGCACCGGCCGATTCTCCTACCGCCCCGGGCAGTTCCTCACCCTGAAGCTGCCCGGGGCGGACGGAGGGGCGGCCGCCCGCTGCTACTCCCTCGCCAGTTCACCGCACACCGGCGAGCCACTGAAGGTCACCGTCAAGCGGGTGGCCGGCGGATACGGCTCCAACTGGGTGTGCGACCAGGTGGCGGCGGGGGACGAGCTGGAGGTGCTGCCGCCGGCCGGCACCTTCACCCCCTCCGATCTCGACGCGGACCTGCTGCTCGTCGCCGGGGGCAGCGGCATCACGCCGGTGCTGTCGATCGCCAAGTCGGCCCTGGCGAGGGGGCACGGCCGGGTGACGCTTCTGTACGCCAACCGCGACGAGTCCTCGGTCATCTTCCGCGACGAGCTGCGGGAGCTGACCGAGGACCACCCGGACCGGCTGCTGGTGATCCACTGGCTGGAGTCGCTCCAGGGTCTGCCCACCGCGCACCGGCTGGCCGCCGCGCTCGCACCGTACGCCGGACGCGAGGCGTTCGTCTGCGGTCCGGGGCCGATGATGGACGCCGCCGAGCAGTGCTTGCGCGCGCTCGGCGCGCCAGGCGACCGGATCCACCGCGAGCGGTTCTTCTCGCTGAGCGGGGACGTCTTCGACGTTCCGGCACCGGCACCCGCAGCGGGGGAGTGCGCGCCCGTCGAGGGAGGCAGCACGGCGGACGTGGAACTCGACGGCGAGACCCACACGGTCGTCTGGCCGTCGGGGACCCCGCTGCTCGACGTGCTCCTCGCCGCGGGGGTGGAGGCCCCGTACTCCTGTCGGGAGGGCGCGTGCAGCGCCTGCACCTGCAGGGTCGTGGCAGGTGAGGTGAAGATGCTCCGCAACGAGGTCCTGGACGACCAGGACATCGGCGAGGGATATGTGCTGGCCTGTCAGGCCGTTCCCCTCACCGACCAGGTCGGGATCACCTATTCCTGACGCGAAAGACGCGAATGACGCGAACGAAGCGGAAGCCGTCCCGTGACAGGCACCGCGGTTCCGCCCACCGCGACCGTCACACCGTCCCCGAAGGAACCCACCATGTCCCGCACTTACCTCATCACCGGAGCGGCCTCCGGCATCGGCAAGGCCACCGTGGCACTCCTGCGCTCGCAGGGACACACCGTCATCGGGGCCGACCTCAAGGACAGCGACATCGCCGCCGACCTGTCCACCGTCGAAGGCCGGGCCGAACTCGTCGCCCGCGCCCGTGAGCTGACCGGCAGCCGCCTCGACGCCGTCATCTCCTGCGCGGGCATCGCGCACTTCGACCCGCTCACCATCAAGGTCAACCACTTCGGCGCCGTCGCCACCCTCGACGGCCTGCGCCCACTGCTGGCCGCCGGCACCGCCCCGCGGGCCCTCGTCATCGGCTCGGTCGACTCCGTGCATCCGACCGACCCGGCGATCGTGGACGCCGCGCTCGCCGACGACGAGGAAGCGGCGGTGGAGGCTTCCCAGGCAGCCGTCGACCGAGGGGAGGGGCACCTCGTCTACTCCTCCTCCAAGGCCGCGATCTCCCGCTGGATCCGCCGCTGCGCCGTCACCGAGGACTGGGCCGGTGCGGGTATCCCGCTCAACGCCGTCGGCCCCGGCGTGATCATCACGCCGATGACCCAGCCCCTGCTGGACGACCCCGACATGCTGCGACTCGTCGAGCAGAGCGTACCGATGCCGCTGCACGGCCACGCCCGCCCCGAGCAGATCGCCCCGCTGATCGCCTGGCTGACCTCCCCCGAGAACACCCATGTGACCGGGCAGGTCGTCTTCGTGGACGGCGGTGCCGACGCGGTCCTGCGCGGCGACCGCACCTGGTGAGCACACACATCGAGGAGACGTCCATGAACACGCGCACGCTTGAGCGTTCCACCGTGCTGGCGGCCACCCCCGACCAGGTGTGGGCGGCCATCGGCGACTTCGGCGGTCTCGCCGACTGGCACCCGCACGTGCCGCCGTCCACCATCGAGGACGACGCGAACCCCCAAGTCCCCGGTGCCGTACGGGTCTTCGCGATCGACGGCAAGGTCGTCGCGCGCGAGCGCCTGCTGGAGCGCGACGCCGACGCCCGCTGGTACCGCTACGCCCTCCTCGACCCGGTGATCCTGCCGGTCGGCGACTATGTGGCGACGCTCGCCGTACGCCCGCACGCCCACGGTGCCGAGGTCCGGTGGTCCGCCGCGTACCAGGGCCCTGACGAAGTGGTGGCGCAGGTGGAGTCGCTCATCGGCGACGGCACCTACGGCACCGGCCTCGACGCTCTGCGGGCGCGCTTCGCCCGAGGCTGATCCCGACTCACCGGGGTGTGAGCGCGGCCCGCAGGGCGCGCTCACACCCCGGTGAGTGTTTCCCGGGTCGCCGTGAGCCCCGCCGTCACATCCAGTCGCTGAAGCGCAGCCAGGACATCATGTTGTCCATCGCGGGCTGCGGAACACCGGGCGCGGACGCCGTCTCGGCCGTCTGCGCCGGCTTCCTCGTGTGCCGCCCCGGCCCGAACATCGCCTGCCACACCGCCCGCGCGCAGTTCTGCACGGCGGGCGCGATCCGCTCCAGCTCCCGGTGGGCGCCGTTACCGCACACCGAGATCGCAGCGACCGCCCGGCCGGCCCCGCGCAGCGGTGCGGCCACGCAGAAGACCCCCCGGTGCCCCTCCTCGTAGTCGAACGCCACCCCGCGCTTCCGCACCGTCGCCAGCTCCCCGCGGAAGGACTCCGGGCGGGTGATGGTACGCAGCGTCCGTGGCCGCAGCCCATGCCCTATCACCTGCTCCACCAGCGCGCCGTCACTGAAGGCCAGGATCGCCTTGCCCGCCGCCGTGCAGTACGCCGGCTGCCGCCCGCCCACCCGTGACGGCACGCCGGAGTCGTCCGACCCGCCTATGCGCTCCAGATAGACCACCTCGGCACCGTCGAGCACCGTGAGGTGCACCAGATGGCCGGTGGTCTCGTGCAGCGCGTGGAGATGGGGCAGCGCCGCCCGTCGCAGCCGGTTGTGGTGCGAGGCCAGGGCGCCGAGCTCCAGCATGCTCATGCCCAGCCGGTAGTCGCGGCCCTCACGCTCCAGCCAGCGCAGCTGCACCAACTGGTCAAGGATGCGGTGCGCGGAGGACCGGGGGAGGCCGGAGCGCTGTACGACCTCGGTCAGTGTGAGCCGGGGCTGGGCGCCCTGGAAAGCGCTCAGTACCTTCGCCGCCTTCTCCAGCAGGGACAGCGGCGGACATCCGGCCTCGACAGCGTGCGTTGTCAACGGCACCTCCCACACGGACAGCCGACGACCCTCCGGGCCGCGGCCGTAATCTCCGATATTGCGTGGAGATTGCCAGTGGATTCCACTGCTGGGAAGAGGGTGTTCCGTTTCGGATCAGTAAAGCGTAGTTTCCCTCCCGTCGCCCCGGGACGACCTGAGGACCTGAGAGGGATGTGCATGCGTGACGACGACGTCCTCGCGGCGGTCCGCGAAGTCGCCCCCGCCCTGCGCGAGCGCGCGGCCGAGGCCGAGGCGCGGCGCCGTGTGCCCGACACCTCGGTCGAGGAGCTCGAGCAGGCCGGCTTCTTCCGGTTGCTCCAGCCCAGGGCGTACGGCGGGCTCGCCGCCGACCCGGCCGTCCACTACGCCGCGGTGAAGGAGATCGCCAAGGCGTGCGGCTCGACGGGCTGGGCCGTCTCGGTGATCGGTGTGCACCCCTGGCACGTCGCCCTGTACGACCCGCGGGCACAGGAGGAGGTGTGGGGTGGGGACAGCTCCACCCGGATCTGCTCCTCCTACGCCCCGACCGGGGCGGTCACTCCGGTGGACGGCGGCGTCCGGCTCTCCGGCCGCTGGCACTTCTCCTCCGGCTGCGACCACGCTCAATGGGCCCTGCTCGGCGGCCTCGTCACGGACGGAGGGGGACGGCCGGTGGACATGCGGACCTTCCTGGTGCCCCGCACCGACTACCGCGTCGACGATGTGTGGGACACCGTCGGCCTGCGCGGTACCGGCAGCAACGACATCGTCGTCGAGGACGTCTTCGTCCCCGACCACCGCGCCCTCGGCTACGGCCCCATGAGTGCACTGGCATGTCCGGGACAGGAGATCAACACGGAGCCGCTGTACCGGTTGCCGTACGCCGCCGTCTTCACCACCACCATCTCGACCGCTGTCGTCGGCATTGCCGAGGGCGCCTACGAGGACTACGTCGCGGCAGCCCGCGAGCGCTTCCGCGTCCCCTACGGGCAGAAGGTCGCCGAGGACCCCTTCGCGCAGGTGCGCATCGCCCGTGCGGCCAGTGACATCGACGCAGCCTGGCTGCAGCTCACCCGCAACATCGCCGACCTGTACGCGACCGCCCGGCGCGGCGAGAAACCGCCGATGTCCCTGCGCGCACGGGCCCGCCGGGACCAGGTGATCGCCACCGAACGCGCGGTCACCGCCGTGGACCTGCTGATGGAGAACGCCGGCGGCAGCGTCATGCGCCAGGGCGGCAGCGCCCTGCAGCGCGCCTGGCGGGACGTGCACACCGGCCGCGGCCAGGCGGCCAACGACCTGGAGCGGGCGCTCATCCTCTTCGGCCAGGACGCGCTCGGCATCGACATTCACGACCCCATGCTGTGACCTCCTTTTCCAGGGGGAGTTGCGGGGTGCGGCACGGGGACGGCCGGCAGTTCTGACTCGACTTTCGATGTTCTGACAGGTTTGGGTGATCAGGCTGCGCCGGCTGCGGCCCACGCCTGCTGGACGGCGCGGATTTCCTCATCCGTGGGCCGGCCTGGGCGGGTGGGCGTAAATCGGGCGGCGATGATCACCCGGCGGAGCTTGGCGACCATGTCGGACAGGGCCGGCTCGGCCTTGGTGGTGTACCACGGGGCCCGCTCGCGGCGCTCGGCGACGTCGCGGGGGTGGTGGCCGTGCAGCGCGTACCAGGCCACGGTGATCGTGTAGCAGTACAGACCGAACGGGACGGTGCGCTCGACGGCCAAGCGGGTACGGTTTTGGGCCTGACCGACGCCGAGTAGGTCGCGGGCCTCGGCGAAGGTGACCTCGATCGACCAGCGTGACGCGTAGCGGGCGATCAGGCCGGCCGCGCGGGTGGTGAGGTCGGTGGTGACCAGCGCCAGGTCGTAGGCGGTGTCGGTGGTGTCGTCGCGCAGGAGGATCACGCGGACGGTGCGGGTGTGGAAGGAGCCGTACCACAGGCAGGTGGTCTCGGCCAGGTGCATGGTGTCGGTCCGCTGATACCGCTTGATCTCGGTCCTGGTGAAGGCGGCGGTGGTGGCCAGGTCCTTGGGTGTGCCAAGGCGTTCGCCCTTGAGGGCGGGTCGGCCGCGGCGCCCGGTGGGCGGCGGGGCCAGGTCGTACAGCACCGCGCTCGCGGGCAGGCGGGTGGTGAACGTGCAGGTCGCGGGCAGGTCGCGGAGCGCCTTGCCGTGGTAGGCGGCGTCCGCGACGACGTGGATGCGCCGCCCGTGGTGGCAGGCGGCCAGCAGGCGGATCATGGACGCGGCGAGGCCGACCTTGGACTGCTCCTGCTTCGGGCGCCACAGCCGGGCCATCACCGGCAGGCACACCGGCCTTGCCAGGAACGGCAGTTGGACCACGATGCCGACCACCACGAAGCAGGTCCCGCGCCCGACCGGCTTCGGACCCCGGGCCGCGCCGTCGTGCTGCCAGGCCGCGCCGAAGACTTTCTTCCCGCGCCGCTTGAACAGCGTGTCGTCCACCGCCACTGTCAACACTCCATCTGCTGGCAGGAGTTGGCGCACAACCAGGTGGGAGAGGGAGATGCCCAGCAGGTCGGGGTTCCAGCTCGCGCGGGAGAAGAAGGCGTGGGCACGGTCGTGGGACCAGGTGCGCGTCAATCCCGCGCCCGTCACCATGCCGGTCACCGTGCCCCGGCCGGTCTGCGCGATCAAGCCCGTGACCAGCGCGGCGAAGGTGGTGAAGGTCGGTGTGGTGAAACAGCCCCGCAGGAACGTCAGCACCGCCAGCAGCGAAGCGGGTACGGTCGTGTCCGGAAGCATCGGCGGGTCCCTCTCAGCAGGCGACGCAAGCACCGCCGATGCTTCTCTGCTGTCCCGCCCCGCACCGCCAGATCAGGTCCCCATCACCCACCCGAGCGACCCCAACGACGATCAACGGAAACGTCGAAAGTCGAGGTTCTGACACGGCCGGGGAATCCCGCTCACCGGGAAACCGCGATGGCCGCTGCCCCCTCTCCCTGCACATACTCGTCAACCACCTCGCCGAGGTGGCGGGGGATGCGGCGGCCGGCACCGGCTGCCGACTCGCCCGCCACTGCACGGCCGGGTCCGGGGCGGCGGTGCCGACGAGGTGGTCCCCCTCCGCCACGAGGACACCTCCACGCGCACGGCCGCCGGCCGGCGCACCCGCGCCGTGCACCTGCTCCCGCACGAGCGCCGCGCCCTTCCGGCTGCCCGACCCACATCGGCAACCCACCACATCCGAGGGACGAGATGGCGAACACAGACGAGACATGGGACCAGGAGTGCGACGTGCTGGTGGTCGGCTCCGGCGGCGGCGCGCTCACCGGCGCGTACGGTGCGGCGGCCCGCGGGCTGGACACTCTGGTCATCGAGAAGACCGGGTACTTCGGCGGCACCACCGCGTACGCCGGCGCCGGCCTGTGGCTGCCCGGCAACCAGGCTCAGACACGGGGCGGACTGGAGGACTCCGCCGACCTCGGGCGCGCGTACTTCCGCGCGGTGGTCGGCGAGGCCAGCCCGCACGAGCTGCAGGACGCCTATCTCGACCACGCCGGAGAAACGGTCGCCTTCCTCGAGGACAATCCCCACCTCCGCTTCGAGTACCGGCCCTTTCCCGACTACTACGCCGCACCCGGCCGCTTCGAGGCCGGCCGCGCCGTCTTCCCCGTGGACCTGCCCGCGCCCGAGGCGCCGCACGCACTCCTCGACGCGGTACGCCCCCCGGTGTGGGCCGAACGGCTCGGCCTGCCGCCGGCCGAAGGCCCGCTCACCGACGGCCGCGCCCTGATCGGCCGGCTGCTCCTCGCCATGGAGTCCACCGGCAACGGCCGTACCCTGCTGCACACCGCCCTGCGGCAGCTGATCACCGACGACGGCCGCGTGGTCGGCGCAGAGGCCGCACAAGACGGTCGCACCCTGCGGATCCGCGCCCGCCGCGGCGTGCTGCTCGCCGCAGGCGGCTTCGAGGGCAACGCCGAGCTCCGCCGCGACTGGCAGGGCCTGCCCGGGGCGGACTGGACGATGGGCCCCCAGGGCGCCAACACCGGCCAGGCCCTGGTCGCGGCGGTCGAGGCGGGAGCCGCCACCGGCCTGCTCGACCAGTCCTGGTGGTGTCCCTCGCTGCGCTTCCCCGACGGCACGGCCGCGTTCACCCTGGGCCTGCACGGCGGCATCTTCGTGGACGGCACCGGCCGCCGGTTCGCCAACGAGTCGCTGCCGTACGACCGGATGGGCCGTCAGATGCTCGCGGCCAAGGCCGGGACCACCCCCGACAACCCGGTCTGGTGGATCTTCGACGGCCGGTTCGGCGACGAGCTGCCCGGCATCACCGTCGTCCCCGCCGACCGGAAGACGTTCACCGAGGCCGGGCTGTGGCGCACCGCCGCCACCCTCGACGGCCTCGCCCAGCGGATCGGCGTCGGCACCGAGGCGCTGCGCACCACGGTGCGGACCTTCAACGGCTACGCGGCCGACGGAGCGGACGCGGACTTCCACCGTGGAGAGGACGCCTACGACCGCTTCTTCGCCCAGGGCGAGGGCGCCAACCCCTGCCTGGTGCCGATCGAGGAAGGGCCCTTCCACGCCGTGCAGATCGTGCTCGGCGACCTGGGCACCAAGGGCGGAGTACGGACCGATGCCCAGGCCCGGGTACTGCGCGAGGACGGCAGCCCGATCCCCGGCCTGTACGCGGCGGGCAACACCACCGCCTCGGTGGCCGGCCCCACCTACCCCGGCCCCGGCGTGCCGATCGGCTCCGCCATGGTCTTCGGCCACATCGCCGCCTCCGACATGGCGGGGCAGGGGACGGGCGGGTGAGGCGGGCCGGTTCCGCGCGGCCGGTCTGCGCGGGCGCAGAACTGGCCGTGCACCGGCCCGGCATGCCGGATCCGTGACCGGCGCGCGATCCGTGACCTGCCCTCCGTCCGTGACCTGCGTGCTTCGCTGCGCCGGCCGTGTGGGCGGGCCGTGTGCGTCGGCCATGTGCGCCGGCCGTGTGGGCGGGCCGCGACCCTCGTCCCGCCCACACCCGCGCTATCCGTTCAGCGCCGCGCTCCGCCCCGCCCCGCGGCCGAAGAAGCTGCCGTCGCCGAGCGACGCGCCGCTCGCGTCCCCCCAGGCGGCGACGCCCGCCGTGGCCCGGCCCGCCGCGTACAGGCCGGGGATCGGCTCCCCGTCCACATGCAGCACCTCCGCGTCCGTGCCGGTGGTCAGCCCGCCGAGGGCGAAGCCCGACGTCATGCCCCGGAGGTCCACGGCACCCAGCGGGCCGCGCAGCGGCCGCAGCCCCGTCTCGGCGGCTAGAAGACTGCTGAAAATCTGGTGATCTGGCCCCGGCTCGGTGGAGTCGGGGCCAGTCTTGTAGGCATGCAGGGGGAATGGGCTGGGGAGATGGTCGGGCCGGATGTGTGGGAAACGTGCCGGGAGTTGATCCCGGCCGGCAGTGTGTTCGCGTTTCTGGCTGAACATCGTGAGGTGCTGTTCCCGCCGGGGATGTTCGCGGACATGTATCCGTCGTCCAACGGTCGTCCGAGTCTGCCGCCGCAGGTGCTGGCCGCGACGGTGGTGCTGCAGAGCCTGCAGGGGCTGTCGGACTTCGAGACCGTCCAGGAGTTGCGGTGTGACCTGCGGTGGAAGGCCGCCTGCGGGCTCGGGCTGTATGACAGTGCATTTGACCCGTCGCTGCTGACGTATTTCCGGCGCCGCCTGCGTCACTCTGCCGATCCGATGCGGATCTTTACCAAGGTCAGGGAGGTCGTGGCCGCGACCGGCGTGCTCAAGGGCAGGCAGCGGCGGGCGCTGGACTCCACCGTGCTCGATGACGCGGTGGCCACCCAGGACACCGTCACCCAGATCATCTCCGCCGTCCGCCGGGTGATCCGCGAGGTCCCCGGCGCCGGGGAGGTGGCCGCGGAGCACTGCCGGGCGCACGACTACACCGACCCGGGCAAGCCGAGGATTGCCTGGGACGACGAGACGGCCCGCGCCGCGCTGGTCGACGCGCTGGTCACTGATGCCCATCTCCTGCTCGGGCACCTGCCCGAGCAGGAGATGGGCGAGAAGGCGGCGAACGCGGTCGGCTTGCTGGCCCTGGTCGCGGGCCAGGACGTGGAACCCGCCGGGGACTCCGACGGACGCGACGGACGCTGGCGCATCGCGAAGCGCACGGTGGCCGACCGGCTGGTGTCGACCGTCGATGCCGATGCGCGGCACATCCACAAGAACCGCACCCGTCACCAGGACGGCTTCAAAGGGCATGCGTCCTTCGAGCCGGAGACCGGCCTGTTCACCGCTGTCGCCCTGACCGGGGGCTATGGTCCCGGCAACCACGAGGCCGCCGTCGCCGCCGGCCTGCTGGACGGCGAGAACGGCGAGTTAACCGTGCTCGGCGATTCCGCCTACGGCACCGGCGACCTGCGGATGCGCCTTGAGGCCGACGGCCACACCCTGGTGATCAAACCGCCGCCGATGCGGCAAGCCGTCCCTGGCGGCTTCACCATCGACGACTTCCGTATCGACCCAGCGGCCGGCACCGCGACCTGCCCGGCCGGACACGCCGCCAACCTCGGACAGGTCAAAGCGGACGGCGCCCGCACCGCCCAGTTCAAGCGCGTCTGCACCGACTGCCCGCTGCGGGAACGCTGCACCACCTCCAAGACCGGACGCACCCTCAACGTCCACCCCCAGTACGACCTGCTGGCTGCCGCCCGAGCCCAGGCTGCCACCGACGTGGCCTGGCAGGCCGAATACCGCCGATGGCGGCCGCCCGTCGAGCGGGCCATCGCCTGGCTCGTCGCCAAGGGAAACCGCCGGGTTCCCTACCGCGGCGTCATCGCCAACAACATCTGGCTCCACCACCGCGCCGCCGCCCTCAACCTCCGCCGACTGATCACCCTCGGACTCATCCGGACGGGCAACACCTGGCACCTCGCCCCGGCCACCGCATAGCGAAAAGGGCCACCCGGCCTGCGGCCGGACAGCCCTTCGACAAGATTTTCAGCAGCCTTCTAGACGAGTCATTCCGATGTGATCAGTGGCAACACCGTTGCGTTTGACCTCTGAGCTGTACGTCAAGCCCTGCTGAACAGCGCAACGGGACCACCTGATAGATCAACGATCGGCGAAGAAAGTCGATCAAGGTCAGGGATCCCGTTGCAGGAGAAGTCTGTCATCACGTCCACGATCGAGACAGCCCGGGGTGTGTTCGCGCCGGGTCATCTGGGGGAGTTGACCCAGGTCGTGGACTTTGCGCTGGTGGACGCGGTGCTGGAGGAGACCGGCCGGCGCGAGAAGCGCCTGCGACTGCTGCCTTCGCGGGTGGTGGTGTACTTCGTGCTCGCTCTCGCACTGTTCGAGCACCGCTCGTACCGCACGGTGTGGTCCAAACTGACCGCCGCCCTGACCCCGCTGGCCCTGGTGCGTCCCGCGGTCTCCTCGCTGACGCGGGCCAGGCGCAGGGTGGGGGCCGCACCTCTGCGGCGCCTGTTCGAGACACTGGCCGGGCCCGTCGCCCGCCCCGGTCAGGACGGGTCCTTCTACCGGGGCCTGCGCACGGTGGCCGTCGACGGGACCCTGCTGCACACCCCCGACGACGAGACGCTCACCTGGCGCTACCCCAAACGGGCCGGGGAGGGTCTGGAGTTCGGCTATCCGCTCCTACGGCTGCTGACCCTGGTCGAGTGCGGCACCCGCGCGCTCATAGCCGCCGCCTTCGGACCGGAGTCCGAGGGTGAACTCCCCTATGCCAAGCGGCTTCTGGCCGCCCTGGACAAGACGATGCTCCTGCTGGCCGACGCGGCCTTCGACGGCAACGAGTTCCTTGATGCCGTCCATCAGAGCGGGGCGCGGTTCCTGGTGCGCTCCGGGGCCCGCCGTGTCCCCACCCCCGCCGGGCACCTGGGCGACGGCTCCTACATCGCCCGCATCGGCTACGGCGTCCTGCGGGTACTGCTGCCGGTACGCGTGATCGAGGCGACCCTCACCGTCACCTTGGCCGATGGCACCGTCCGCTCCGAGCAGTGGCGGCTGATCACCAACCTGCTGGACCCCGTCCGCTATCCGGCCGCCGAGCTCGTTGATCTCTATCACCGCAGGTGGCAGGCGGAAACTACGTATTTTTCGATCAAGGCCACGATGCTCGACGGCCGCGTCCTGCGCTCCCGCAGCATCGATGGTCTCGACCAGGAGGTCTACGCCCTGCTCACCGCCTACCAGGCTCTGATCCGCGCCGGCGACGACGCCCTGACCGGTCGGCCGGAAGTACCCATGGAACGGATCAGTTTCACCGTCCTGCTGGCCGCCGCAACCGACACCGTCACCGCCGGCCATGGAATCTTCCCCAACACCCTCGTCGACCTGGTCGGCACGATCGGCCACGCGGCCCTGGACGCCCTCCTGCCCGCCCACCGACGGCAACGAGTGAAGGCCCGCACCCGCAAGAACCCCACCAGCAAGTACGGACCGAACGCCGGACAACACCCCACGACCAGCCAGAACTACACCGTCCGCACCACCGTCGCGTTCTTCGACCACGGCCTCAATAGCCGCTCACGGCGCTAACGCAACGGTGTTGTGATCAGTGGTCATAAGCGATCAAGGATCGTATGACGGGCTGGCCGGTCTTGTGGTTGTGCCAGATCGCGGCGGCCATCGCGAGGATGCGTTGGGCGACGCGGACGGCGACACCTTCGAAGGTCCGGCCACCGTGCTGTTCCAGGTCGAGCTGGCCTTTGAGGGTGTCGTTGACCGACTCGATCAGCTGCCGTACCGACTTCAGAAGGCTCTCGCCCTTGCGCTTCTTCTCGCGCTTGAAGGAAGGACGCAGCAACTCCGCGCCCCGGAAGGCCAGATCGGCCTCGAACTCCTTGGAGGCGAAGCCCTTGTCCGCGATCACCAGCAGGCTCGGCCGGTCCGTGGCCAGGTGCGGTTCGCGGTCCAGCATCGCCGACAGCACCTCCCGCTCGTCCAGCTTCGGGTTCGCCAGTGCCCACAGGATGGGCATCCCGGTCGGGGTGCACACCAGGAACAGGCGCAGGCCCCAGAAGAACCGGGAGTGCGAGGCGCAGTACCCGTATCCGGCCCAGCCGGCCATGTCCGACCGCTTCACCGTCGGACGCGAGCGGCCACACTCCACCGGCGTGGAGTCGATGATCCAGTGGTTGTCGAACCAGAAGTCCGTATCGACGGCCAGTAGCCGTATTGCCTTCTTGACCAGCGGCAACGCTGCCCGCAGCCGCTTGTTCCAGCCTGGCTGCTTGGGCACGTACGGGAACATCGCTCCCAGTCGGGAGTCCACGAACCGCAGCCAGCGGGACTCCGAGGTGAAGCCCAGCAGAGCCTGCGCCACGGCAAGGGTGACCAGCTCAGAATCCGTCAGCTGCGGCGGTCGGCCAAGCCATCGGGTACCTCCGATCTCGTCGTCGATCTTCACGTACAGTGCGGTCAGCAGGGCGTCCAGGTTGTTCGTCACACAACGATCTTGGACGCCCTGTCTGCGTTCCCGGACACACCGTCAGCATTCGGAATGACTCGTCTAGAAGACTGCTGAAAATCTTTTGCGTTCTGGCCCCGGACCGGCAGGTCCGGGGCCAGTCTTGTGAGCATGCAGGGGGAATGGGCCGGGGAGATGGTCGGGCCGGATGTGTGGGAGACCTGCCGGGAGTTGATCCCGGCAGGGAGTGTGTTCGCTTTCCTGGCCGAGCATCGTGAGGTGCTGTTCCCGCCGGAGTTCTTCGCGGACATGTATCCGTCGGCCAACGGACGGCCGTCGTTGCCGCCGCAGGTGCTGGCCGCGACGGTGGTACTGCAGAGCCTGCAGGGGCTGTCGGACTTCGAGACAGTCCAGGAACTGCGATGTGACCTGCAATGCCGGTGAGTTAGCGCGTTGGTGCAGGTCAGGTTGGGTGCTTGGTGACTTTGAGTGTGTAGCGGACGTTACTGGGAGTGCGGGGCTGGTCCCGTTTTCTGACCTCGAAGGTGTTTTTGGACGGCTTCTTGATGCGCTGGCACTGCCGGTTGCGGCGGGGCGGGAGGAGGGCGGCCAAGAGCTCTGTGGTGACTTCGCGGCGGGCGGTGTCCAGCGTGGTGGCGTCGGTTGCGGCCTGGGCGGCGACGGTGAGCCGGGCGAGTTGCACCGTGACGGTGAAGGAGATCCGGTCGGGATCGGTCCCGCCGTGTTCTGCCGCGCGCGTCTGCAGTGCGCATAGTGCCTGGTAGACGGTGAGGAGGGCGTAGATCTCCTGGTAGATCAGCTCGGGCGCCTTGGAGCGCAGGATGAATCCGGCGCCGCGCAGGCGGTTCTTCAGTTCCGCGAATCCGTTTTCGATCTCCCACCGCTGGTGATATGCCCTCGCCAGCTGGTGGGCCGGGGCGAGGCGGTGGTCCAGCAGGCTGGTGACCAGCCGGAAGGTCTCGGTGCGGGGTGGGCCGGCCTGCGGGTGGATGGTGACGGTGTACTCGATGATCCGTACCAGGTGTCCCCGGGGAGGCTCGGGCAGGGTGCGTCCGGCCGCGCGGGCCTGGCCGTGGCGGATGTTCTCCGCGGGCGTGCGCATGATGGACAGGTAGGACCCGTCGGACAGCACCCGCAGCGGCACGAAGACCAGGTTCTTCTTGATCCGCCAGGCCAGGTGGGCGCCGGTGGCGCGGGCCAGGCCCCACAGTTGGTGTCCGGCGAAGTTGCGGTCGGCCAGCAGTAGCATGTCCGGTCGCAGGGAGGCCAGCAGCCGGCGGGCGAGCTTGTGCTCGCTGAACCTGGCCACGGCGTCGAAGGCCGCGTCGACCAGGGCATGGGTGCCGCATTCGGTCAGGGCCATCAGGCGGACCTGCGGGTGTCCGCTCTGGTTGACACCGCCCTTGCCGGTGAAGCCGAACTCAGCTGCGTTTGCCGGGGTGTCGGGGACGTCCAGCGCGGTGCCGTCCCAGGCGATCAGCCGCAGCCCGAAGGCGAACGCGCCCGGAGTGACGGTCGTGGCCAGCGTGCCGCACCGCCGCTCGAACAGGGCCTGCAGCGGCTTGTCGCCCAGCCGCTGCCGGGCCCGTGTCAGGGCCGAACTGGTGGGCAAGCGCTGCACACACAGGCCCGGCAGATGCCGCAGCTTCTCCGTCAACGTGCGCAGGACTGACCGGTATCCCGGCGGCCCGGCACTGTCGGAGCTGCTGAACAGGCACAACGCCAGGACGAAGTAGATCACCGCCCGGGCCGGCAACAACCGGCGGCGACGCTCGCCGCATCCGGTCAACTCCACGACCTCGTCAACCAGTTCAGGGCTGATCTCCTCGGTCAACACGCCGAGACGGACGTGCTCGCCAAAGCGCCGGTCCGTGGGGGCCACCAGCCTGTTCAACGGAGCCTGGCTGCCCTCGGTGATGGCAGACGGCATGCGGACGATGGCACACTGAGTACCCAACGGAGTTCCCTCGCGGACAGTCGGATCTTGGTCGATCTTCTGTCCTACCGGGAACTCCGTTGCCGTGTCCCGGCCTCCGCCGACACATCACCAGAAGTGACGGATCACGCAACGTCACCAGGGGATATTCCCACCCAAACCCCGCACCATCAAGTGCCTGACCTGCACCGACGCGCTAACTCACCGGCATTGATGTGACCTGCGCTGGAAGGCCGCCTGCGGGCTGGGCCTGTACGACACCGCCTTCGATCCCTCGCTGCTGACCTATTTCCGGCGCCGGCTCGCCCGCTCGGCCGACCCGACGCGGATTTTCACCAAGGTCAAAGAGGTGGTGACTGCCACCGGTGTCCTCAGAGGAAAGCAGCGCCGGGCGCTGGACTCCACCGTCCTGGACGATGCGGTGGCCACTCAGGACACCGTCACCCAGATCGTGGCCGCGATCCGCCGCGTGATCCGTGAGGTCCCCGGCGCCGGCGAGGTCGCCGGCCGGTGGTGTACTGCTCACGACTACACCGACCCCGGCAAACCCAGGATCGCCTGGAATGACGAAGCCGCCCGCGAGGCGCTGGTCGACGCCCTGGTGACCGACGCGCTCAACATGCTCGGCCGTCTGCCCGAGCGTGAGCTGGGCGAGCGGGCCGCGAACGCGGTGGGCCTTCTCGCTCTCGTCGCAGGCCAGGACGTGGAGCCGGCCGAGGACTCCGACGGCCGCGACGGACGCTGGCGTATCGCCAGGCGCACCGTGCCCGACCGGACGGTGTCCACCGTCGACCCCGATGCCCGGCACATCCACAAGAACCGAACCCGCCACCAGGAGGGCTTCAAAGGACACGTGTCCTTCGAGCCAGAGGCCGGACTGTTCACTGCCGTCGCGTTAACCAGCGGCTACGGGCCGGACAACCACGAGGCCGCCGTCGCGCTGGACCTGCTGGCCGACAAAGACCACAGCGAGGGCGAGACGCTGACCGTGCTCGGCGATTCCGCCTACGGCACCGGCGACCTGCGTGAACAACTGACCGCCCAGGGCCACGTCCTGGTGGTCAAGCCGCCGCCGTTGCGGCAGGCCGTCCCAGGAGGCTTCACCATCGACGACTTCCACGTCGACACCGACGCCGCCACCGTGACCTGCCCGGCCGGACAGACCGCGAACCTGGGCTGCACCAAGGCCGACGGGGGCCGCACCGCCCAGTTCAAACGGCTGTGCACCGGCTGCCCACTGCGGGAACGCTGCACAACCTCCAAGACCGGACGGGTTATCAACGTCCACCCTCAGCACGAACTGCTGACCGCAGCCCGCGTCCAGGCCGCCACCGACACCGCCTGGCAGGACGAATACCGCCGATGGCGGCCCCCGGTCGAACGCGCCATCGCCTGGCTCGTCGCCCACGGCAACCGCAGAGTCCGCTACCGAGGCGTCATCGCCAACAACATCGCACTCCACCACCGCGCCGCCGCCCTCAACCTCCGCCGACTGATCAACCTCGGACTCACCCGCACCAACACCACCTGGCACCTCGCCCCGGCCACCCCATGACGAAGAAGGGGCCGCCCGGCCTACGGCCGAACAGCCCCTCAACAAGATTTTCAGCAGTCTTCTAGTTCGGCCGCCGTCTCGCACACCCATGCCGGCCGCAGCTGGAGGACGTCCGGCGCGGCGGAGACCCGGCGGGCCTCCTCGAAACCCTCCTCGTCGAGAACGAGGAACGTCCGGTTGTCCTGCTCTGGAAGAGGGCGGCCTGACCGATCCGTCCGGGGTAGGTGTCCTCGTTGATGAACCGCTGGCCGCGGGCGTTGTCCATGATCCCGCGGATCAGGTACTGCGGATCCATGTGGAGGGCGACCTCGCAGGCGTCCATGTACGCGACCCCCGCGCCCAGCGCCTGCGCCAGCTTCACCGCGATGCCGTCGTGCTCCTCGACCGCCGAGCCCGGACGGTCCAGCAACAGTGGGGGGTGCGCCGCCAGCATCTCCTCGTTGTAGGTCAACTTCTCGGCCGTAAACGACCGAGCTTGTTGGCTCAGTCGTCTACACCTTGTCGCGCTCCCGACTGCCCCCTACGACAGGGCGGTTACGGGTCGCATCTACCAGCCAGGGAGGTCAAGCCCTTTGTGGTACGGGTCCGTTGACGAGAACCCACGCCGAGCGTGCGCGGTTGCGCACGTTGACCCCGGCGACGTGATCGGCGGGGCCAGCGAGCCCGCACCGACGACAGGAGAAGGCGTCCCGGGTGGGACGGTTGTGTCTCGCTGTGTGTCCGCAACGCGGGCACATCTGCGAGGTGTAGCGGGCGTCCACCGCGATCACCGGTACTCCGGCCCGCTGGGCCTTGTACCGGAGGTGTTCTTCGAGCTGGTGGAACGGCCAGGAGGAGAGCGTGGCCCGCTGGTCGCGGGAAGGCCGTACCCGGTCACGGATGCCGCTCAGTTCTTCGAGGGCGATCCCGCGTCCGGTGCGTTGCGCGACGGCCACGATCTCCTTGCTGATCCTGTGGTTGATGTGCGCGGCGTGCCGGGACTCGCGCTTGACCCGCCGCTTGGCGCGCCGGGTGGCGGAGCGGGTCTGCTTCGCCTGGAGTTCGGCGCGTTTGCGGGCGCGCCAGCGCCGGTAACGGCCAAGACGGCGGCCCTGGTAGTTGTCCCCGTCGGACGTAGTGGCGAGGTTGGCAATGCCCCGGTCCACGCCGATCCAGTCCAACGGGTCGGTGTTGAGCGGCGCTTCGGGGACCTCGCACGTGGAGATCAGGAACCACATACCGTCACGGTGGACGAGATCCGACTCGCCTCGCCGGTACTTCGCCAGCATCGCCAACTGGCCGGGGTGCCCGGTGTACCGGATGCCCTTGATCCGCCCGCCCACCGTCCAGATGCTGACGGTCTGCACGTCGTGCTGCCACGACAAGATCCGGTCGTCATACGGCTGAGCCGCACCGGGACGGAAGACAATCGGCTTCGACCCCGCACGCCTGCGCCGCTTCGATCCCTCGGGGCCGAGGTTCCCGGCCCGGATGTTCGCACGCAACGTCGCGTAGGCGTCAACAACCTTCTTCACCGTGCGGACGGCCGGTTGGGCAGCGAGCCCGAACTCGGCCTTCACACGAGCGTAGACCAGCTTCTGCAACTCGTTGCGGGACGTGGTGCCCGTCTCGTAAGCCACCACCGATACGGCATCGGCCGCCCGGTTGCACGCAGGCAGGGTCACAGCCAAAACCCTCGCCACCTCGGGCGACGGCAGCAGCTTCACCTGCACCACAATCTTCACCCCTCCAACCTAGCCCCGACCACTGACAACAGCCGAAAGTACAGGTCACGGCAGGTACGCAGAGAACTCCGCCGCTTGACGGCTCCGCTCCAAGGACCCATTCCTCCCAGGCCTGAAGGCCGGGGCATCCTGCGAGAAATCAGGTGAAGCCGCCGGTGGCGAGCACCACACCGCGCCGGGCCCGTACGGTGACCCGCCCTCCGTAGCTGCGCGCGACCACGCCGCACACCCTGCCGTCCCGCTCGACCACCAACCGCTCGATCCGCATGCCGTAGTGGGCTTTGACACCGAGCCGTTCGGCGGTCTCCACCAGGGGCTTCAAGTCGTCGTCCCCTCGCCTCGTGGAAAGAGGGCAGGAGCGTAGGCGGCCATGCCACGCGGCACACGCCGAAGCTCCCGGTGACCGGGAAAACGGACTCGTGGGGCGAAAAGCACCGTTCACCGAGTGGTCAGCCCGAGGAGCGGTCGATCCACTGACGCGACGAGACAGAACGAAGGCCGGTCGCTCCGTCCCGTTCTCTCGCGTGCGGCCGCCGCACCTTCCCGCTCAGTGGGAGCAGCGCATGTCGTGTCGGAACAGCGAAAGCGTATGGTCCTGCCACTTCCGCCACCACGACCCGAGAGGGGATGCTCCATGGCCGAAGATGTGCTGGCAGCGATCCGTGCCCTTGCCCCGACGCTGCGCGAGCGCGCGGCCGAGGCCGAGACGCTGCGCCGCGTGCCCGACACCTCCATCAAGGAGCTGGAGGACACCGGCTTCTTCCAACTGCTGCAGCCCAAGGCCTTCGGCGGCCGCGCGGCCGACCCGCTGGTCTTCTACTCGGCGGTCAAGGAGATCGCCAAGGCGTGCGGCTCCACGGGCTGGGTCGCCTCGGTGGTCGGCGTCCACCCCTGGCACGTGGCCCTGTACGACCCGCGGGCCCAGCAGGAGGTGTGGGGCCAGGACCCCAAGACCCGCATCGCCTCCTCGTACGCCCCCACCGGCACGGCCACCCCGGCCGACGGCGGCTTCCGGCTCTCCGGCCGCTGGCATTTCTCCTCCGGCTGCGACCACGCCCAGTGGGCCCTGCTCGGCTGCCTCGTCCCGGACGCCGAGGGCAACCCGGTGGACATGCGGACCTTCCTGATCCCCCGTACCGAGTACCGCATCGACGACGTATGGGACACCGTCGGCCTGCGCGGCACCGGCAGCAACGACGTCGTGGTGGAGGACGTCTTCGTCCCCGACCACCGTGCCCTGAGCTTCGGTCCGGTCACCGCCCTGAAGACGCCCGGCCATGAACTCAACCACGAGCCGCTGTACCGGCTCCCGTACGCCGGCGTTTTCACCACCACCATCTCCACCCCGATCGTCGGCATCGCCGAGGGCGCCTACGACTCCTACGTCGAGGCCACCAAGCAGCGGTTCCGCGTCTCCTACGGACAGAAGGTCGCCGAGGACCCCTTCGCGCAGGTGCGCATCGCCCGTGCGGCCAGCGACATCGACGCAGCCTGGCTGCAACTGACCCGCAACATCGGCGCGATGTACGCCCTCGCCGAGCGCGGCGAGGAGCTCCCCACGGAGCTGCGCACCCGCACCCGCCGCGACCAGGTGATTGCCACCGAGCGTGCGGTCGCGGCACTCGACCTGCTGATGGAGAACGCCGGCGGCAACGCCATGCGCACCGGTCCCAACCCCGTCCAGCGCGCCTGGCGCGACGCGCACACCGGCCGCGGTCACGCCGCCAACGACCCCGAGCGCGCCCTGCTCCTCTTCGGCCAAGCAGCCCTCGGCCTCGTCTTCCAGGACACGATGTTCTGATGGGAGATCACGTGACAGACATCAGCTACGAGTCGAGCTCCCGCACCGCCAAGGCCGCCGGCCTCACCCTCCACTACCACGAGGCCGGACCGGCGGCCCCGGGAGCCCCGGTCGTCATCATGCTGCACGGCGGCGGCCCCGGCGCCTCCGGCTGGAGCAACTTCGGCCGCAACCTGCCGGTGTTCGCACGGACCTTCCGTACGCTGCTCGTCGACCAGCCCTGCTTCGGCCGCTCGGACAAGCCGGAGCTCGACAAGGACTACTTCAGCTACAGCGCTGACGCCGTCGCCGCGCTGATGGACGAACTGGGCATCACGCAGGCGCACTTCATCGGCAACTCGCTCGGCGGCGGGACCGCCGTACGGATGGCCCTGAACCACCCGGACAAGGCCGCCAAGCTGTTGCTGATGGGCCCCGGCGGGGTGTCGGTCAACCTCTTCGCCCCGGATCCGACCGAGGGCATCAAGCGGCTCTTCGAGTTCAACGCCGCACCGGAGCCGACGAAGGAGCAGCTGCGCGCCTTCATCAGCGTCATGGCGTACGACCAGTCGATCGTCACCGACGAACTGGTCGAGGAACGCTGGGCGTCGGCTACCGACCCCGACAACAGGCTGGGCAGCGCCCGGATGGCAGCCGCCTTCGCCAACCCCGCCTGGGCCGAGGACTGGATGCTCTGGCGCGAAGCCCACCGGATCCCCCATCCGGTGCTGCTCACCTGGGGCCGCGAGGACCGCGTCAACCCGCTCGACGGTGCGCTGGTCGCCCTCAGGAACATCCCGGACGCCCGCCTTCACGTCTTCCCGCACTGCGGCCACTGGGCCCAGACCGAACAGGCCGACGAGTTCAACCGCCTCGCCATCGACTTCTTCTCCCACTGACCGGCTCACCGACCCAACCACTACCGCCCCTGACGGAGAGGTGCTCAACCATGGACATTCGCGCTCTCGGCTACCTCCGCCTGGAGACCACCAAGTTGGAGGAGTGGCGCGCCTACACTCTCGACGTCCTCGGCATGGTGGAGGCCTCCGGCACCACCGAGGACACCCTCTACCTGCGCATGGACGACCGTTCGTACCGCATCGCCATCCAGAAGGGCGGGAGCGACCGGTTGCTGGCGGCCGGCTGGGAGGTGGCGAACGCCGCCGCCCTCGCCACGGCCACCCAGGAGCTGGAGACCGCCGGCTTCGCCGTCAAGGCGGCCGACGCCGCCGAACTCGCCGAGCGCCGCGTCCAGGGCCTGATCCACGTGACGGACCCCGGCGGCAACCCGCTGGAGATCTACTGGGGCCAGGCGCAGGACCACACTGCGCTCGGCACCCCGTACGGCAACCGCTTCGTCACCGGCGACCTGGGCCTCGGCCATGTGGTGCTGCCGGTGCCCGACATCGAGGCCGCACTGGACTTCTACGAGAACCTACTGGGCCTCCAGCTGCGCGATTCGATGAAGCTGCCGCCACAGGCCGTCCCGACGGCCACGGAGCAGCGGGACTTCCACTGGATGCACTTCCTGAGCCCCAACCGCCGCCACCACAGCCTGGGCCTGTACCCCGGCGCGCTGCCCCCCGGCATCGTGCACTTCATGGTGGAACTGGAGACCCTAGACGACGTGGGCCGCGGACTGGACCGCATGAACGCCGCCGGCATTCCCATCGCCTCCAGCCTCGGCCGCCACACCAACGACCGCATGGTCTCCTTCTACGCCCAGGCCCCCGGCGGATTCCAGGTCGAGTACGGCTGGGACGGCCTGCTCGTCGACCCCGCCACCTGGGTCGCCAAGGAGATCACCGCCGACAGCTTCTGGGGCCACCGGTGGAACGGCTGACCGGCGGTCGGGTGGACGCAGCCGTCTTCCGGGACGTCCTCGGCCGCTTCGCCAGCGGCATCACGGTGGTGGCGGCACTCGACGGCACCGAGCCCGTCGGGTTCGCCTGTCAGTCCTTCGCCTCTCTCTCCCTCGACCCGCCGCTGGTCATGCTGGCCGTCGGCAAGACGTCCACCAGCTGGCCGAGGATCGAACGGGCCGGCCGCTTCTGCGTCAACATCCTCGCCGAGGACCAGAAGCAGGTCTGCACGGCACTCGGCGCCCGCGGCGGGCAGAAGTTCACTGCTGTTCCCTGGCGCACCTCGGCGCACGGCACCGTGGTGATCGATGGCGCCCTGGCCACCGTGGACTGCCGTCTGGCGGCAGTCCACGAGGCCGGCGACCACTACATCGTCACCGGCGAGGCCGTCGACCTGGCAGCCCAGGAGAACGGGCGGCCGCTGCTGTACTTCCGGAGCCGCTACGCCGCCGGCACGTTTTCGAGCTGAGCACAGCCCCGCACCGACCGCAAAGGAACCCATACCCCCATGCCGATCGACGTCGAGAAGGTGACCTCCGCCTCGCCCGTGCGCGCCGCAGCGGTCTGGGACGACCGCGAGGTGCGGCTGTACCACCTGGCGCTGGGCGCGGGCGTCCCGGAGGCCGACCCCGCTGAACTGCGCTACGTCTACGAAGGGCACGAGCGGGGCCTGCACGTGCTGCCCACCTTCGGCGTGGTGGCCGGCGGCAGCGGGGGAGCGGGGTTCCAGGTCTTCGACCTGCCGGGAGTGGACATCGACCTGGCCGCGGTGCTGCACGGTGGCCAGGAGGTCATCGTCCGCTGCCCGCCGCCGCGCGGGGGACCACGGTCACCCGGGTGCCTGCGGTGTACGACAAGGGCAAGGCCGCCGTCATCGTGCAGGAGTCCACCCTCCTCGGCGAGGACGGCGAGCCGCTGATCACCCAGCGCAACCACATCTTCGTACGCGGGGAAGGCGGCTTCGGCGGGGACCGCGGTCCCTCCGAGCGCCTCCGCGCGCCGGACCGGGAGCCCGACCTGGTGCTCGAGATTCCGACGCTCCGTCAGCAGGCGCTGCTCTACCGGCTCGCCGGGGACTGGAACCCGCTGCACGCCGACCCCGCCACCGCCCGCCGCGCGGGCTACGACCGGCCCATCCTGCACGGGCTGTGCTCCTTCGGGATGGCGGTCAAGGCCGTCACCGACCGCCTACTGGACGGGGACGCCGCCCGCATCGCGGAGTGCCGTACGCGCTTCGCCGGGGTGTTCTTCCCCGGTGAGACTCTGCGGCTGCGTGTGTGGGAGACCAGCGACGGCTACCGGCTGGCGGCCACGGCCGCGGACCGCGACGACGCACCGGTCCTCACCGACGCCCGAATCTCCCCCGGCCCGCTGAACCCCCGCCGAACCAGAGAGGACCGCACACCCGCATGAGCACTGAGTGGGACCACACCTACGACGTCGTGGTGGTCGGCTCCGGCGCCGCCGGGATGGCCGCGGCCATCACCGCCCGGCTGCGCGGACTGACCGCCCTCGTGGTCGAGAAGACCGAGGTCTACGGCGGTACGACCGCCCTGTCCGGCGGCGCGATCTGGGTGCCGAACAACTTTCACCTGGACGCCGCCGGGCTCGGGGACACCCCCGAGAAGGCCCGCGCCTACCTGGACGCCACCGTCGGCGACCGGGTCCCCGCCGCCCGCAAGGACGCCTACCTCGAGCACGGGCCGCGGATGGTACGGGAGTTCCACGACCGGACGGCCGTCAAGTTCGTCTACACCCCCGGCTACTCCGACTACTTCCCGGAGGAGCTCGGCGGCTACCCGCAGGGCCGCTCCGTCGAACCGCGGATCTTCGACTTCACGAAGCTCCCGCCCGAGCAGCGTGCCACCATGCGACGGGCCGGGCTGCCCACCTACGGGCTCACCATCACCTCCAAGGACTTCCGCCACCTGAACATGGCCGGGCGCACCTGGGCCGGCAGGCGGACCTCGGCCAGGGTCGGCGCCCGCGCGGTCAGGGCCCTGCTCTCCGGCCAGAAGCTGCTCTCCCTCGGCGAGGCGCTGATCGCCCGGATGCGGCACTCGCTGGGGACCCTCGGAGGCGAGCTGTGGCTGTCCGCCCCCCTGACCCGACTGGTGGAGGAGAACGGCCGGATCGCCGGCATCCGGGTCACCCGAGACGGCCGGGAGCTCGCGGTCCGGGCGACCGGCGGTGTGGTCCTCGCCTCCGGCGGCTTCTCGCAGAACCAGCAACTGCGCGAGAAGTACCTGCCGGCACCGACCTCTGCCGAGTGGAGTGCCGCTCCCGAGGGCCAGACCGGCGACGCCCTGGAGGCGGGCATGGCCGTCGGCGCCGCGGTCGACCTGATGGACCGGGTGTGGGGCGCGCCGTCCGCGGTGCCTCCCGGAGGCAAGCCGTTCTTCCTCGTCGCCGACCGCGGCATCCCCGGGATGGTGATCGTCGACTCGGCGGGCGAGCGCTACGCCAACGAGGCCGCCCCTTACCACCAGTTCGTCGACGCGATGTACGCCAACGACCGGCCGGAGGCGACCACCGTCCCGTCCTGGCTGGTCCTCGACGCCGTCTCCAAGTCCCGCTACTTCATCATGGGGCTCTTCCCGGGCCAGGCGTTCCCCAAGCCGTGGCTGGAGAACGGCTTCGCCAAAAGGGCCGGGACCGTCGAGGAGCTGGCCGGGCAGATCGGTGCTGCTCCGGAGCGGCTGCGCGCCACCGTGGACCGATTCAACGGCTTCGCCCGCGCCGGCCGCGACGAGGACTTCCATCGCGGCGACAGCGTCTACGACCGCTACTACGGCGACCCGACGCTGCCCAATCCCAATCTGGCGCCGCTGGAGAAGGGTCCGTTCTACGCCGTCCCGGTGCACCCCGGCGACATCGGCACCAAGGGCGGTCTGGTCACCGACGCCACGGCCCGGGTGCTGCGGGAGGACGGGACGGTGATCGAGGGCCTGTACGCCTCCGGCAACGTCTCCGCCGCGGTCATGGGCGGGACGTACCCGGGTCCCGGCGCGACCATCGGCCCCGCCATGACGTTCAGCTGGCTCGCGGCCGACCACATCGCGCGCACCTGACCCTGTGGCATACAGCAGACCAAGAGAGGAAGTGGACCCATGCAGCGCTTCGAGGGACGGCGAGTCCTGATCACCGGTGGCGGATCGGGCATCGGCCGGGCGACCGTCCTGCGGCTCCTGCGGGAGGGCGCGGCCGTCGTTGCCGCCGATGTCTCCGAGCCCGGGCTCAAGGAGACGGCCGCCCTGGCCGCCGGCCACGCGGACCGGTTGCGCACCCGGGTCATGGACATCGCGGACGAGTCCTCCGTACGGGAGGGCGTCGGCGGCGCGCTCGCCGACCTGGGCGGCCTGGACGTGCTGGTCAACGCGGCGGGCATCCTGCGGTCCGCGCACACCGAGCAGATGACGCTGGAGTTCTGGAACCGGATCGTCGCGGTGAACCTCACCGGCACCTTCCTGGTGACCCGCGAGGCGCTGCCCGCGCTGCTGGCCAACGGCCGGGGCGTGGTCGTCAACTTCAGCTCCACCTCGGCGTCCTTCGCCCACCCCTACATGGCCGCGTACGCGGCGAGCAAGGGCGGCATCCAGTCCTTCACCCACGCCATCGCACTGGAGTACGCCAAGCAGGGGCTGCGGGCGTTGTGCGTGGCGCCCGGAAGCATCTCCAGCGGCATGACCGACGGCTCCGGTGCCGGCGGCCGGAACAGCGGGCCCGGCCTGCCCGAGGACACCGACTGGGAGCTGTTCGGCAAACTGCGGCCGGCGCTGACGGGGGAGGGCTTCGCCGATCCGGCGACGGGCTTCGCCGGTCCGGAGTCCGTCGCGGGCGTCGTGGCGATGCTGGCCTCGGACGACGGTGCCTTCATCACCGGCACCGAACTCCGCATCGACGGCGGCACCCACATGTGACCGACGACAGTCCCAAGGGGTCCCGGCCCGGCGCCGAGCCGGCCCGGGACCCCTGTCCGGTGGTCACGGGTGGCAGTGAATGACACCGCCCATGTCGTAGCCGGGCGCCGTCGCGTGCCTGAGACTCGCCGGGACGCGGATATCCGGGCACCTCGACCTGGCCGGCGCCCCGATGAGCCGGAAGTCTGGTTGTCCACCGAGGGGGCACATGGCCGAAAGGGGTCTCCGAAGGGCTCACCACGCCGGCTGGTCATCTCGGTGAGGACGATCCGGCGACACGATCCCCGGCAGCTACCGCCAACGCGAGCTGCTCGACGCGTGCCTGGCGCACGGCCTGCTTGTAGCGGGGAAGCAACCGGTCGGTCTCCGATGACGCCGCGCGCGTCTCCAGGACCGGCCGCGATTGACCCGTCGGAGTGAAGTTGACCGGCACTCCCGAGTACGCCAGAACTCCCTGGATGAAAGGGAGATGAGAGAAATTCACCCGCTATTCCGACTTATGGTCCCCTTCGGACGAACTCTTCTCAGAGGATCCTCATGCTGGGCGCCCGGATGCAGTACCGACGGGGCGGCGCGCCGCTGTTCCTGGCAAGACCGCTCTGAACGAGGTCCCGGGACATCGTGATTCCGCGCCGGAACGCCCGGCACGGAAGGGACGAACGAACAATGAATCTCACCATCAAGCGCGCTGTCGTCACCGCGGTCGCCGCGATCTCGGTGCTCGCGGGATCGGCGACCGTCGCGAGCGCCGCCTCCCCGCACGGCGGCCCGAAGCATCACTGCAAGCACGAGAAGTTCAACCAGCACGGGAAGTTCAACCAGCACGGGAAGTTCAACCAGCACGGGAAGTTCAACCAGCACGGGAAGTTCAACCAGCACGGGAAGTCCACCAAGATCCGCCACGGCGGCCGGCAGCACCACACGATCCACCTGAAGGGTCACCGACTGCCCGTCAAGTTCCTCGTGGCGAAGGGGCACGCGCACTGGTCGCATTGATTCCGGCCCTCTTCACGGCGCCCCCGTGCGAGCTACGCACGGGGGCGCCGCCGTGTCCCGGCATGGCATGCGGTGACAGCTTTGAACGGCGTCCTTCATGCGCTCTCCGGGCCACTCGGTCGCCACGAAGAACCCGCTGCCGATTCCGACGTGCCGGCACGGCCCTGACCGGCACGTCGGAGCCAGGTCGGCCGATCAGGTGCCGATACCGCGATTCTGCGTCGCCCCTTCGAGTAATGCATTACTCATAAAGGGCGAACCGGCACTATGAGGGGCGCAGGCTGGCAGGAAGATCGACGGGAGAGTGGTGCATGCCCCTGCGGAGACGTAAGCCGCAGCTGAAGGCCCAGGCCGGGCCGGCGGCGGTCAGTGGATACGGCGCGGTGGATGGGCGCCTACCCGTCAGCGAGCTGGCCAGGCCGTTGCTGCGCAAGGCCTTTCCCGACCACTGGTCTTTTCTCCTCGGCGAGATCGCTCTTTACTCCTTTGTGGTCCTGCTCCTCACCGGCGTGTACCTCACCCTGTTCTTCAACCCGAGCATGACCGAGAGTGTCTACACCGGTTCCTATGTGCCCCTTCAGGGCGAGAGGATGACGCAGGCCTACACCACCACCATCGACATCAGCTTCGCCGTGCGCGGAGGCCTGCTGATGCGTCAGATCCACCACTGGGCGGCCCTGGTCTTCGTCGCCGCGATCGCCGTCCACATGCTGCGGATCTTTTTCACCGGTGCCTTCCGTAAGCCGCGGGAGGCCAACTGGATCGTGGGCGTGACACTGTTCGTACTCGCGCTGCTCGAAGGGTTCGCGGGTTACTCGCTGCCCGACGACCTGCTGTCCGGTACGGGCCTGAGGACGGCGGCCACCATTGTGGGGTCGATCCCTGTCGTCGGAACGTACCTGGAGCTGTTCGCCTTCGGAGGACAGTTCCCGGGCGATGCCGTGATCCCTCGTCTGTACCCCGTGCATGTCCTGCTCGTGCCCGGTCTGATCGTGGCGCTGATCACCGCTCATCTCATCCTGGTGGTCTATCTCAAACACACCCACTGGGCGGGTCAGGGGAAGACCAATAGGAACGCCGTCGGCTCACCGGCGTTCCCTCACTTCACCGCGAAGACCACAGGTTTCTTCTTCATGGTGTTCGGCGTACTGACCTTGCTGGGTGCGCTCGCCCAGATCAACCCCGTATGGAACTATGGCCCCTACCGCGCCAACCAGGTATCCGGTAACGCGCAGCCGGACTGGTATGTCGGATTCCTGGAGGGCGCGCTCCGGCTGATGCCGCCATGGGAGACCGACATCGCGGGCCACACCATCATGTGGAATGTGTTCATTCCGACGATCGTGCTGCCAGGCGTGGTCTTCACCGTGCTGTTCCTCTATCCCTTCTTCGAGAAGTGGGTGACGGGCGACCGCGGGGAACACCATCTGTGTGACCGGCCGCGCAACCGGCCGACCCGTACCGGGCTCGGCGTGGCGGCCGTCGTCTTCTACGCCGTTCTCCTGGTCGCCGGCGGCAACGACGTCGTCGCCTTCTCGTTCAGGGTTTCGATCGAGACCATGACCTGGATCCTCAGGATCGCACTGGTCGCCGCCCCGCTCCTGGCCTTCGCGCTGACCAAACGCCTTTGCCTCGCCCTTCAGATGCGGGACCGCCGCCGGCTGACCGAGGGCGAGGAGACCGGCCAGGTGACCCAGTCGGTGAGCGGTGACCTCTCGGAGAGCCACCGTGGTCTGAGCCCGACAGCCCGCTACCGCATCCTGATGCGTGACGTTCCGGCTCCCCTGGAGCTCCCCGCGGAGGGCCCGGTCTCGCGTCGGCGACAGCTTCGGACCGTACTGAGCGGCTGGTACTACGGGGACTTCGTGGAACTGCCCGCAACGGACGAGCAACGGTCCCGGATCGCGGACCGGATGGCGCCGCCGGAGCTGGTTCGCGAGCCTGAGGATTGAGAATCGTCCTCAGGCCTGCGCACGCACGTACTGGAAGACCATTCCGAACACCCCGGCCAGGACCACGCCCAGCCCGATCAGGAAAAGCCACAGACCGAACACCACACCGAGGGCGAGCAGGGCCATCCCCGCGGCTGTCAGTGACGGCCAGATGCTGTGCGGAGGAAAGAAGCCCACCGGGCCGGACCGCTCATGGACGTGCCCGTCCCCGCGGTCCTCGGGGCGCAGTCCCTTCCTCCGGTAGTTGGTGGCGAAGAAGAACGTGACCAGCAACGCCATGAGGAACGAGACGGTGAGAGCTGCCGTGCCTGTCGGATCATGGGACCACACGGCGTAGAGAACATCGGTCACGAGGAAGAACCCCGCGACTCCGGCGAAGAGAATGGCCTCGGTCTTCATTGGCCCGACTCCTCTTCAGCGCTCGATGTGGAGTGGGACCCGCCTCGGCCGAGGCCCGGCTTCTCTTTCTCCGGCCCGATGGAGTGGTGCAGGTCGAAGGCCGGTGAGTCGGAACGTACGCGGGGCAAAGCCCGGAAATTGTGCCTCGGGGGTGGACAGGATGTAGCCCACTCCAGGGAACGGCCGAACCCCCACGGGTCGTCCACTTCGACCTTCGGTGCGTAACGGCTGGTGTGCCACACGTTGTACAGGAACGGCAGGGTCGACAGGCCCAGCAGAAAGGAGCCGACGGACGAGATCGTATTGAGCAAGGTGAAGCCGTCCGCCGAGAGATAGTCGGCGTAACGGCGGGGCATTCCGGCCTCTCCCAGCCAGTGCTGGACTAGGAAGGTCAGTTGAAAGCCGAGGAACAAGGTCCAGAAATGGATACGTCCGATCCGTTCATCCAGCATGCGTCCGGTCAACTTGGGCCACCAGAAGTAGAAGCCGCCGAACATCGCGAAGACCACTGTTCCGAAGAGTACGTAATGGAGGTGGGCGACGATGAAGTATGAATCGGTGAGATGGAAGTCCAGCGGGGGTGAGGCGATCAGCACTCCGCTGAGGCCGCCGAGGAGAAATGTCACGAGGAAGCCGATCGCCCAGAGCATGGGTGTCTCGAACGTGATACTGCCGTGCCACATGGTGCCGATCCAGTTGAAGAACTTGACTCCGGTGGGCACGGCGATGAGGAACGACATGGCGGAGAAAAAGGGCAGGAGAACGGCTCCCGTTGCGAACATGTGATGGGCCCAGACAACCGCCGAGAGCATGGTGATGCTGACCGTGGCCATCACCATTCCGAAATACCCGAACATCGGTTTCCGGCTGAACGCGGGAATGATCTCGCTCACCACACCGAAGAAGGGCAACGCGACAATGTAGACCTCGGGATGGCCGAAGAACCAGAACAGGTGCTGCCACAGCAGCGCCCCACCGTTGGCGGAGTCGAAGACATGCGCCCCGAACTTCCGGTCGGCTTCGAGGACGAGCAGCGTGGCAGCGAGCACCGGAAACGCGAGCAGCGCGAGGATCGAGGTGAACAGAACGTTCCAGGTGAAGATCGGCATCCGGAACATGGTCATGCCGGGGGCGCGCAGACAGACGATCGTAGTGATGAAATTGACCGATGCCAGGGTCGTACTGATTCCCGACAGCACCAGGCCCATGGCCCAGAGGTCTCCGCCGGCACCGGGCGAGAAGACGGCACTGTTCAGCGGAGCGTAGGCGAACCAGCCGAAGTGTGCCGCGCCGCCGGGCACCACGAATCCGGACACCACGATGATTCCGCCGAAGAGGAAGAGCCAGTAGGTGAGCGCGTTCAGGCGGGGGAAGGCGACGTCGGGCGCACCGATCTGCAGAGGCATGATGGCGTTCGCGAAGCCGCCGAACATCGGCGTGGCGAACAGCAGCATCATGACGGTTCCGTGGATCGTGAACAGCTGGTTGTACTGTTCTGTGCTGACGATCTGAAGTCCTGGCCGGGCCAGCTCCGCTCGCATGAGCATGGCCATCACTCCGGCCAGCAGGAAGAACCCGAACGCGGTGACCATGTAGAGATTGCCGATGACCTTGTGGTCCGTGGTCGTCAGCCAGCCCATGAGCCTCACACCGGCATTGATGCGCCTGTCGGCCGGCTCGGCCGACGCGGCTTCCTGCAAGTCCTGCGCCATCGGTACTCCGTCCTGCCAGGTTGACTCGATGGTGGCGCCTGCCACCATGGACGGCCCGTACGACTGGCGGTGACACCTCGAATTTCACCGGTTCACCGATGCTCCGAACGGGTGTCCCACAGGCCCGCCGCGTCCAGGATGCCCGGGGGACATGAGTCAGACAGCTGTCAGTTCTGGTGCGAGCGACAGGACCGACCGGTTGACGGCAGATCTGTTCGGGCGGGAATGCGCGACTGTGCTCTGGCCGCGGACCAGCCCTTCCGGCCCCACAGCCGGTCCGCGAACAGGGCGGCAAGGAGAAGTGAGATGACCCTGCCCTTGCCGATGACCCCGTCTGGGCAGGTCATGCAGCATGCTCGTACGCGTGGGGAATTCCGCCGAGGCGATCGGATCGTCGTATGTCGAGGCGGGCTGTCTCGTCCGGATCGGCGATCGGCGTCGGAAAGGGGTTCAGCGGGCGGGCGTTCGCTATGCCCTGATGGGGCCGGTGGGAGTTGTAGAACTTCTCGAACTCACACAGGGCATGGAGCAGGTGCCGCTGGTTCCAGATCAAGGTGCGGTCCAGCAGCTCGCGCCGACAGGTCTGCACCCACCTCTCCATGATCGAGTTCATTCTCGGCATCCGGACTCCAGTCATGAGTCCTTCAGCCTGAACCTTGATCACCGTCGCCACGCGATACGCCACGCTGCCCGGCACCCGCACATGCGGGTGCCGGGCAGCCGCTAGGTCATCCGTTCTTTGAGATGCTCAGCGGGAAGGTGGGGGTGCCGACGTTGTTCAGCGTGGTGGTGTTCGCCCTCACGTACGTGTCCAGGTACGGCGAGCGGTCACCCTGGGTCGGCAAGTCGAACCGCGGGTCCTGCACCTCGAGGGCGAGCCGCGCGTCGGAAACCGTGATCATCTCACCCGAGGGAACGCTCCGCCAGCCGTTTGAGGTGATGGTTCCGATCTGGACCCCCAGTTGGTGCCCTTGCTCGAAGGTCCAGTCCGTCGCCTTCAGGGCGAAGGAGGTTGATCCGCTGCTTTCCAGCAGTGCGACGTTCTCGTTGAACATCGTCGCCTTGCCGTCCGGAGCGACGTCCCACAGCCGTGCCCAGACGTTGCCCTGACCTCTGGTCTTCAGCGTGATCTCCGGGCTGCCCGTGATCCGCACCTGCTCAGCGGCGGGCGTGGACCAGGTCCAGTAACTGTTGGCGGGTGCGTCGGCACTGATCGCACTCGTCTGGTCAGTCGTCAGCGAGCCGACCTCCGGCGCGTACTCGATGTCCCGGCCCTGAGGCTCCGGCGCCGTCATCGACAGGGCGGCCTTCTGCGCCTTGCCCCCGTCGTCGACGTACTCCCCGGGAGCCAGCCGCACCTTGTACGAGTCGTTGGACACCGGCCAGGTCGGCTCGGCGCGCCAGTGGCCGAGGCTGTCCTCGAGGGAGAACGCCGGGTCGGTCACCGACGGTTCGACGCCGCGGAGGTACTGGTCGTAGAACCGCATCACCTCGTCGAACCAGCCCGCCCGTCCCATCTTGAGCTGGCCCCTGGCATTGGTCTCGTTACCGCGCACGTGTTCCCACTGGCCGATCCAACCGCGTTGCGGACCCTGATGGTTGGCCAGGTACTTCTGCATCTCCTCCGGCTTGGTGTTGTCCTCGATGAAGCCCGACGTGACGAACAGCGGCGTCTGGGATCCGGCGGCGCGGGAGGCAAAGTCGCGGGCACGCCAGAACGGCGACTTCGGGTCGGGGTTCTGGGTGTTGGTGAGGTTGTCACTCTCGCACTCGGGGTGGTTCTTCTCGTACCCCGCGTTCGCCTTGTAGTGGTCGCCGTCATCGGCCAGCGGCGCCATCGTCGCGATCGAGTAGTAACTCCGCGGGGTGCTGGACACGTTGGAACGCGGCACCCCGTTGCTGTACAGGTAGTTGTACCTGTTCCACGTCGGTTCTTGGGAAACGATCGCCCGCAGAGGCTTGAGCTTGAGAGTATTGGCCGCCAGCCCGGTGTTGGCGTCGTACGACTTGCCGTACATGCCGACCTTGCCAGTCGACCACGGCTGGCTCGCTGCCCACTCGACGGCCGCCTTGATGTCAGCCTGCTCCCCCGGGCCGAGAAAGTCCAGGCACCCGGTGCTGCCGCCGAAGCCGCGCAGGTCCACCATCACGAAGGTGTATCCACGCTCCATGAGCCGCGCGCCGTTGATGAAATCCTGAAAACGCGCCGATGGCCCGACCCGGTCCCACCCCGCGGGAGAAGTCTCCCCCGCGTGGGAGAAGTACGGGCCCACCGACAGGATCACCGGCGTCTTCGCATCCGCCGGCAGGTCTGCCGGGCGCAGCACGTCGGCGTGCAGCTCGACCCCGCTGCCGTCCGAGGAAGGGAAGTAGTGCTGCGTCCAGAGCGAGCCCTCCGGGACGCGGTCGTTCTCCTCGTGCGTGACGGGGTCGGTCGCGGTGGCCACCACCTCCGACCGGGCCTGTGCTGCGGTGGCAGACCCGGATGTCGCGCCGGGCGTTGCGGCGGCGGATCCGGCGATCGTGCCGGTCAACGCGAAGGTGGTGATGATGGCTGAGGCGGCCCAGGCGGCCGCGCGACGTCTTCTCACTTGCTCCTCCCGGAGTTGTCAGTACGGGGCGGTGCAGGTGGTGCTGTCGGGCAGCGACCCCTGACCCGCCGTCGACGGGTCGACGAGGGGCAGCCGCGCGCAGACGGACGGAATCTGGATTCCGGGTGCGCGCCGGAGCCGACGGCGAGGCAGCCTATGGTGATCATTGGCACGCGTCAACAGGGCAGTGTGAGCGACGTGTTGCTGGTGTGGCCGCAGATGTCCCGACCGGGGCTGGTCACGGCGGCTCGCGGGAGCGCGTAAAGCGACGGAGCCCGGGCGCGCCCGAGGGCAGGGTCGAGCAGCAACGCCCTGGACTGCCTGAGCATTTCACAAGACGTTGTCCTTCCGGTCGTGTGGTCGTTCTTGATCGAACATGGTCCTGGATCGGGTGAGCTGGCCGCCGTGCGCGCATGAAGGAAGGGCCTCTTGGTAGCTCGCGGTTGTTGAAGCCGGCGAGGAACAAGAGGCGGCGACTACGGCGGCACGCCCGCACTGCCGCCCGAATTCGCCGACGTCTCCCGCTACCCAGCAGCTGCGGCAGCTGGTGCTTGCGGGGACGGCAAGCTGTGCGGCCGCAAGGAGCGCGGTAAGGAAAGGGCCGACCATCTCCTCCTCAAGGCCCACCTGGCGTCCTGGCTGCGAGAGCGCGGCATCGCTGCTGAGTTCACCTACCCTGAGCCTCGCGGGTCCGCTGTGGTGGTCCGCTTGGCCGACGGGCCGACCGCGGCCTTCTCACACCGATGCCTGTAGGCAGCGCAACCGTCACGGCGACCGCCTACGCATCCCTTCGTGGCGATAAGCCGCGCCGACCTGGTGTCTTCCGCCTGCTGCGGTGGCCGCATTAGGCTGCCGTCGGCGGCGGATCACGGGGGGGGAGGCTGGGCGTCGTGGGTGTCGAGGATGCCGGTCGGGCGGGTGACGGGCTGCCGAGTGCTTGCCCGCGCTGCGGAGAAGCACTGGTGCAGAAGATCAGCGACTACGGGTGGCGCAGAAAGCCCAACGAATGGCGTAGGTGCCCCGGCTGCGGATGGCTGGGGCGGCCCGACCTCGGTGGCCGGCCCATCCTGCACCCCTTCCGGCGCCTGACCGGTGAGTTCGCGGACTGCGTCTTCTGCGGGTGGGAGGACAGCAACCTCGCCAGCGAGTCCTTCGTCGACAACGGCTGGCTGTGTGAGTGGATCGTCTGCCAGGCATGCGGCCGGGAGAACGTGCGCCGGATCGAGCGGGCACCCGAGTAGGCCGACCGCTTTCCGCAAGCCGTGCCCGAAGGCTGCCGACCTCGTCATGCGGTTGCGAGCCGCCCGCTGGCCAGACCTTAAACCTTCGGGCACCTGCGGCGCTGGGGGTCAGGGGCTGAGGAGGCGGCGGAGCCAGCGGGTGCGGGCGTTGCGGGCGTCGTGGCTGATGGCTGCGTGCGGGGCGAGGGTGTCGAAGCCGTGGCAGGCGCCGGGCCAGACATGGAGTTCGGCTGAGCCGCCGGCCTGCCAGATCATGTCCGCGTAGGCCACGACTTCGTCGCGGAAGGTTTCGGCCGCGCCGACCTCGAGGTAGGCGGAGGGCAGCCCGGTGAGATCGGTGGCACGGGCGGGGGCCGCGTAGGGCGGCAGGTCGTCGGCACCGTAGCGGTCGCCGAGCAGCGCCTGCCAGGCGGTGGCGTTGGAGGTGCGGTCCCAGGTGTCGTGGCCGGCCATCTGATGGCTGGAGTAGGTGTTGTTGCGGTCGTCCAGCATCGGGCTGAGCAGCAGCTGGCCGATCGGCTGCGGACCGCCGCGGTCGCGGGTCAGCAGGGCGAGCGCTGCGGCCAGCCCGGCGCCGGCGCTCTTCCCGCCGATGATCACACGGTTCGGGTCCAGGCCCAGGTCGACGGCGTGCCTGGTGGCCCAGACGAGGCCCGCCCAGCAGTCCTCGAGCGGGCCGGGGTAGGGGGTTTGCGGGGCGAGCCGGTACTCGACGGAGATGACGGCGAGGCCCAGGGGGAGTGCCAGCTCGTGCAGCAACCGGGGCAGTACGGACCAGGCGTTACCCATGATCATGCCGCCGCCGTGCAGGTAGTAAAGCAGCGGCAGCGGCCCGCCGGCTCCGGCGGGCCGGGCACTGACCAGCACCACCTCGCCCGCGTTCCGGGCCGACGGCGTGCGCAGCTCCGTCACCTCGAAGCGGCCGTCGACACGCAGTTCCTCGACTGTCGGCCGGGGGCGGCAGGTCGCGTCTTGGCGCTGTCTGGCCGCGAGGTTGGCAGGGGTCAGCGGAGATCGGGCCGCCTCGTCCAGGTTCGCCAGCAAGGCCTGCAGTACCGGGTCCACGGCAGGCGGCCGCAGATCCGTCGCGACCGCCTCGTCCTCCAGGTCGTCTCCCACACTCACGCCTTGCTTTCCCCTCCTTCGGCGGCAGACGCCGCCAGCATCCCACCAAGGGCGTTGTTCTCGCCCTTGAGGACGTGGTCGAGGAAGCGGCGCAGGTCTTCGACGTTGTGCCTGCTGTAGAAGTCGTGCCACTCGTGCGTGTTGTGCACCCGCAGCCACTTGCGCTGCGACGACAGTTGTAGGAGTCGTGCTCGTCGGCTCGTACGCGGCCGAGCATGATCCCGCCGCGTTGGGCGTTGCGGAAGTGCGCGGTGAAGCTGCTCGTCTCTCGAACCTTGGCCACGATCCCGCCTGCGCGCAGGTGCGATTGCAGAGAGGTCGCGTCGTGCGCCTCTTCCTCGGCGGCAAGAGTCATACCGGCCAACTTGGCCCGTCGCCCGTCGCGTTGTCGGGATTTTTCCCCCGAGGGTTCGGGGTGCCTCTGTCAGAGCAGGCGTTGCCAGCCGGTCTGGAGTGCCGAGCGGAAGGCGGCAGCCTCGGCGGGCGTGAGTCCTTCGAGCACGCGGTCCTCGAGCTCGGCCACCGGTGCGGCGTAGTCTCGCAGGAACGCACGCCCGGCGTCGGAGATATGGACCAGGACCTCGCGCTTGCTCTGTGGGTTGGGCTCGCGGCGGATCAGTCCGCAGTTGTCCAGGAGGCGGAGCATGTCCGCCATCGACTGGGGTGTGACGAAGGAGTCGCGGGCCAGCTGGGCCGCGGAGATCCCGTCACGGTGGGCCAGGACGGTGAGCGCCGTGTACTGAAGCGTCGTCACGCCGGAGTCGCGGAGCATCTCGTCGAGCTGGGCCCGGATGGCAAGTTCGAGCCTCTTGACCAAGTAGAGCAGCGAGGGGCCGTTCGAAGGTCTCCCGGGCATGTCGTTCCCACTTCTTATCGCCCAAACAATTGACAGGAAACCTGATTGTACTCCACAGTCGATGACTGTCAGGTTTCCTGTTGATTTAGGTGTGACGTGGACACTTCCCCCTGGGCGTTTCCCGATTCCCTGCACGTGGAGGATCGCGACGAGGTCGCGATCCTCACCCTCTCCCGTACGCATAAGCGCAACGCTCTCGACGACGAGACGATCCTCGCCATCGGTCGCTTCTTCGCCGATCTGCCGAGCTCGGCCAAGGCGGTGATCCTCGCCGCCGAGGGTGACCACTTCTGTGCCGGCCTGGACCTGGGCGAGCTCAGCGAGCGTGACGCCGTCGAGGGCGTGCACCACTCCCGGATGTGGCACGAGGCACTCGGCAAGGTGCAGTCGGCGCCGGTCCCGGTGATCGCCGTACTGAAGGGCGCCGTCGTCGGCGGCGGTCTGGAGCTGGCCACGGTTGCCCACCTCCGCGTCGCCGAGGACTCGGCCTTCTTCGCCCTGCCCGAGGGCCAGCGCGGGCTGTTCGTCGGCGGCGGCGCCTCGGTGCGCGTCTCGCGGCTGATCGGCGTGCAGCGGATGACCGACATGATGCTGACCGGACGGGTGCTCTCCGCCACCGAGGGCACGACCCTCGGCCTCGCCGACTACCAGGTCGCAGCGGGGGAGGGCCTCGACAAGGCCCTCGAACTGGCCGGACGCATTGCCGGCAACTCCCCGGTGACCAACTTCGCCGTCCTCCAGGCGCTTCCGCGCATCGCCGAGGCCGATCCCGAGACCGGATACGTCCTCGAATCCCTGATGGCCGCCGTCGCCCAGAGCAGCACCGAGGCCAAGCAGCGCATGGCCGACTTCCTCTCCGGCCGCGCGGCCAAGGTCGCGGCCGCCCCGAGCGACCAGGAGCCGCGCCGATGACCACCACCGTCAAGCCCGAAGCCGAGCTGCTCCACGAGCCGCACCCCGACAACGTCGCCCGTGCGCGGGTGCAGGACTACCTGCGCTGGCTGCGTGAGGAGAAGGGCCTGGAGCTTGCCACCTGGGACGAGCTGCAGCAGTGGTCGGTGACGCAGCTGGAGGACTTCTGGGAGAGCATCTGGCAGTACTTCAACGTCAAGGCCCACGCGCCGTACGAGGCGGTGCTGCCGGTCCGCACCATGCCCGGTGCCCAGTGGTTCCCCGGCGCGACCCTCAACTACGCCGAGCACTGCTTCGGCGTGCCCGAGGACGCCGACACCGTCGCGGTCGTGGCGGTCTCGCAGACCCGTGAGCCCATCGAGGTAACCTTCGCCGAGCTTGCCGACCAGGTCCGTCGCGTCCGCGCGGGTCTCGTGCGCCTAGGTGTCCGCCGTGGCGACCGGGTCGCGGCGCACCTGCCCAACTGTCCCGAGACCCTCGTCGCCTTCCTCGCCACCGCCAGTCTCGGTGCGATCTGGTCCAGCTGCGCCCCCGAGTTCGGTGCCCGCAGTGTGATCGACCGCTTCGCGCAGATCGAGCCGAGGGTGCTGCTCGCCGTGGCCGGCTACACCTACGGCGAGAAGCAGATCGACAAGCGCGCCGACGTCGCCGAGATCCGCGCCGCGCTCACGACGGCCGAGCACGTCGTCCACGTGCCCTACGGTCCGCTCGCACTCGACGACACCGTGTCGTGGACCGATCTGCTCGCCGAGACCGACGCGCCGCTGACGTTCGAGCCGGTGCCGTTCGACCACCCCCTCTACATCCTCTACTCGTCCGGAACCACCGGACAGCCCAAGGCGATCGTCCACCGCCACGGCGGCATCCTCCTCGAGCACCTGAAGGCCCACACCTTCCACTGGGACCTCGGCCCCGGGGACAGGCTGCTGTGGTTCACCACCACGGCCTGGATGATGTGGAACAGCATGGTCTCGGCCCTGCTCGTGCGGGCCGGCATGGTGATGATCGACGGCAACCCGCTCCACCCCGACCTGCGCTACCAGTGGCGCCTCGCCGAGGAGACCGGCGCCACGCTGATGGGCGCCAGCCCGGGTTACCTCATGTCGTGCCGCAAGGAGGGCATCCGCCCGGCGGAGGAGTTCGACCTCAGTCGGCTGCGCCAGCTCGGCGTCGTCGGCAGCCCGTTCCCCGCCGAGGGGTTCCGCTGGGTCGACGAGCAGTTCGGTAACCGGATCGTGCTCAACGTCGGCAGCGGCGGCACCGACGTGTGCACCGGCACCGTCCAGGCCTCTCCGCTCACGCCGGTCTACGTCGGTGAGATGTCGGGTCCCACGCTCGGGGTCGACATCAAGGCCTTCGATCGGGACGGGAACGTCGTCGTCGGGGAGCTCGGCGAGCTCGTCATCACCTCGCCGATGCCGTCGATGCCGATCGGCTTCTGGGGCGACGAGGGGGGCAGCCGCCTGAGTGCTGCCTACTTCGAGGAGTACGACGGCGTCTTCCGCTTCGGCGACTGGTGCCGCTTCTCCAGCGTCGGCTCCTGCATCATCACCGGCCGATCGGACGCGACGCTGAACCGGGGCGGCGTCCGGCTCGGCACCGCCGAGTTCTACCGGGTCCTGCAGGACGTGCCAGAGGTGAGCGACAGCGTCATCGTCCACCTGGAGGACCCGCACGGTGGCATGGGCGAGCTGATCCTCTTCGTCGTACCGGCCGATGGGGCGCCCCTCGACGATGCGCTGAAGGCCAGGCTGGTCAAGGCTATCCGCACCGCGCTGTCGCCGCGCCACGTGCCGGACACGATCGTCCCGGTCCCCGCCGTCCCCTACAGCCGCACCGGTAAGAAGCTCGAGGTCCCGGTCAAGAAGATCCTGCGCGGCACGGCCCCCGAGGAAGCCGCTTCGCCCGGAGCCCTTGTCGACCCCTCGGCCCTCGACGCGTACGCCGAGTACGCCCGCACCCACGCGGAGAGCGAGCGATGACGACACCCGCCACCGGACCGGTCGCGGTCGTCGGCACCGGCGTCATCGGCGCGAGCTGGGCCGCGCTCTTCCTCGCGGCCGGCCACGATGTCATCGCCCACGACCCCGCCGCCGGGGCCGAGGACAGGCTGCGCGCCGCGGTGGCCGACGCCTGGCTGGCCCTGACCCGGCTCGGCCTCGCCGCCGGGGCGTCACCCGACCGGCTGAGCTTCGTCGCCGACGTCGCCACTGCGGTCGGGCCGGCCGCGTTCGTGCAGGAGAGCGGTCCCGAGCAGATCGCCCTCAAGCGGGAGCTCTTCGCCGCCATCGACGAAGCCGCGCCCGCCGACACGGTGGTCGCCAGCAGCTCCTCGGGGCTGATGCCCTCGCAGCTGCAGGCGATGTGCTCCCGGCACCCGGAGCGGGTGCTGGTGGGGCACCCCTTCAACCCCGCCCATCTGATCCCGCTGGTGGAGGTGGTGCCCGGCGCCCTCACGAGCGAGGCCGCCGTCACCACCGCGATGCGGTTCTACGCGAGCGTCGGCAAGCGGCCCATTCACGTACGCCAGGAGCTGCCCGGGCACGTGACCAACCGTTTGCAGGTAGCGCTGTGGCAGGAGGCATATTCGCTCGTCGAGCGCGGCGTCGCCTCGGTCGCCGACATCGACGCCGCCATTTCCCAAGGGCCAGGGCTGCGCTGGGCACTCCTCGGACCGCTGGTCAACCAGCACCTCTCCGGGGGCGTCGGCGGCATGACCCACACGCTGGAGCACCTCGGCCCGCCCGCCGAGGAGTGGATGAAGGACCTGCGGCCCGCGCGGCTCAGCCCGGCGCTCGTCGACCTGCTGGTCGCCGGCGTCGACGACGAGCTCGCCGGCATCGACCAGCGCGATCTCGTCACCGACCGCGACGAACTGCTGATCGCACTCCTCGAGTCCAAGCGCCGGCACACCGCGCTGCCCTGAACCACCGAGAAGGATGACATGACCGTCTACACCTCCCGCATCGACACCGATGCCATCACAGCGCTCGACTTCCATACCCACGTCGAAGCCGACCATCATGGGCACCTCTCCCTCGATCAGGAGCTGATGGATGCCTCCGCGGCGTACTTCCGTGGCGATCACCCCCGGACGCCGACCGTCGACGACCTCGCCGCCTACTACCGTGAGCGGAACATGGCGGCGGTGATCTTCACGATCGACGCCGGCACCGGCCTCGGTCACCCGCCGCTCTCGAGCGAGGAGATCGCCGAGCAGGCCGCCGCACACGCCGACGTGCTCATCCCCTTCGGGTCGGTCGACCCGCACCGCGGCGCGGACGCGATTGCGCAGGCACGCCGCCTCGTCGAGGACTACGGCGTCAAGGGTTTCAAGTTCCACCCCGGCCTCCAGGCGTTCGCTCCCGACGATCCCGCCTTCTCCGGCCTGTGGTCGACGCTCGAGGAACTCGGCGTGGTCGCGCTCTTCCACACCGGACAGACCGGCATCGGAGCAGGCCTGCCGGGCGGTCGTGGGATCAAGCTGCGCTACTGCGACCCGGCGCTCCTCGACGACGTCGCAGCCGATCACCCGGAGCTGACGATCGTGATGGCGCACCCCGCCGTGCCATGGGTCGACACCCAGATCTCGATCGCCACCCACAAGGCGAACGTCTACATCGACCTGTCCGGCTGGTCACCGAAGTACTTCCCGCAGCAGCTGGTCAGGCAGCTCAACGGGCCGCTGCGCCACAAGGTGCTGTTCGGGTCCGACTTCCCGGTCATCACGCCGGACCGCTGGTTCGGCGACCTCGCCGCGCTGGAGATCAAGGACGCGGTCAAGCCGCTGCTGCTCAAGGAGAACGCGCTGCGCGTGCTCGGCCTCGGAGACGTCCGATGAGCCGGCCCACCTTCGGCCTCGACGCCGACTACCTCGAGCTGCGCGCCGTCGTCCGTGAGGTCGCCGAGGATCGGATCGCACCGCACGCCGCTGAGGTCGACGACCGGAGTGCGTTCCCGGAGCAGTCCCTGAAGGCACTCGTCGCCGCTCGCCTCCACACCCTCACGATCCCTGCCGAGTACGGCGGTGAAGGGGCCGACCGCCTCGTCGCCGTCGTCGCCGCCGAGGAGGTCGCGCGGGTCTGCGCCACCACCCAGCAGGTGGCGGGCTCCAACGAGCTCTTCGTGCTCCCTCTGCCTACCGGGACCCCTACAACGGACACCGGCCGCACCGATCCCGGCAACAGCTACCGCCCAGCGCGACCGAGCAGCCCGCAATCGTGCACGACCTCGACGACCGAAGCCTGCTCCGCACCAGGGTCCTCGGCGGCATCATCAACGAGTATCGATACGCCACGTGACCTGCAACGACGACTTTTCGAGCCCCACAGGATGGGCTACAGAAGGATCCACGGGGAACTCGCTGCCCTCGGTATCAAGGTTGCACCTTCCACGGTGTGGGAGATTCTGAAGGCAGCACGGCATCGAGCCTGCTCCCGAACGTGACCGCCAGACCTGGGCCGCGTTCCTGCGCGCCCAGGCCCACGCGATCCCGGCCTGCGACTTCTTCACCGCCATCACCGTGAACGGCGTAACGCTGTATGTCTTCTCCGTCATCGAGCACGCCAACTGCCGCATCTGCATCCTCGGCGCCACCGCACACCCCACCGTGGACTGGGCCACCCAGGCCGCGAGAAACGTCGTGATGGACCTCCAGGACGCCGGCGCCACCGTAACGCACCTGATCAGGGACCGTGACAGCAAGTTCACCCGTGCGTTCGACGCCGTCTTCGAGGCCGAGGACATCGAGATCATCACCACAGGCATCCGTGTTCCCCGCATGAACTCGATCACGGAACGCTGGGTGCAGACCTGCAGGCACGAGCTCCTCGACCGGACCTCGATCTGGAACCAGGCCCACCTGCTCCACGCACTCGGCGAGTTCGAAGCCTTCTACAATCAGCATCGGCCCCACCGCACCCTGCACAGCGCAGCACCCCTGCGGCCAGCCCCCGAGCCGATCACCGAACCCGACCGACTCCACCGGCTGGACGTCCATCGACGTGACCGACTCGGCGGGGTCCTCCACGAGTACGCACACGCCGCTTGACGTGCCCGGACGTAATAATCGGCACCCGCACCGTCTTGATGGCCTGCGGCATCCATATCTCGGGCATGTCGGCAAGATGCCCAATCCGGCCTGATCGCGCGACCGGAAACCGTCTCACGCCGTGGAGCCTCGTCCGGAAACCCACGCCGAGTTGCGCCAACTTGCCCTGACTTTGGGGGCATTGGCCTCGGTGCTGGCGCCGAGGCCAATGCCGCCCCCTCGGTGAGACCTGGCTGTAGTGACGGGCCACGGCCGGAGCTGCTGGACGCTGAGTTGCAGGCCTCTGGTGACGGGCGGAAACTGATGCCATAGCACGCGCGCGCATGGATCGCCTGTTGAAACCGGAAGCGTCTTCTCCTCCAGGGAGAGAACTCCATTCTCGGCACAGCAATTGGCCACCTTCGACATGAAGACGTTCTCGCGCCGCGGCATCTCAAGGCGGAGGTGCGTGCTCTTCAGGTAGTTGGTCCCGTCGACTTCCTTGAGTATGTCCGTGCCCAGTATCGCGGGGGCAGTGCCTTACGTTCGTCGCAGGCGTCGACGGCTCGCAGCAGCATCTGAGGGACCAGCAGCACTGTTTTCACGGGACTGCCTCGAGGTGGACATACGGGTCTCGGATCAGACGACGATGACGCTGTTCGTCAACCACTTCAGTCCAATGTCGGCACGCGTGCCACCACCCGCGAAAAGCGCGAGCGTCAGGCGGATGAGGTGCGCTACCGCACCGATCGGAGCACATCCCATGACCGACGACATCCGGCGCTCCTCGCTCAGGTCTGTGGCCACGACGCCGTGTGCGATCGTGCCGCCGCATCTGCTCAACCGGCTGGCCCGAGCTGAGGACCCGGCCGTGCACGAGCCTGCCCGCCGCACCCTTGCGCTCGACGCGGCAGAACGCGTCCAACGCAGGCTGACGGCCGAGATCGGCCCGACCGCCGCCGCGCCGACGCGCGGCCCCGACCACTCCGACCGCACCGTCTGCGACGTCGAGCACCGGCAGGAGTTGCCCGGCAGACGCATACGCGGAGAGGGCGAGGCCGACGTACCGGACACCTCGGTCAATCACGCCTACGACGGCCTTGGAGCCACCTTCGACTTCTATCTGCAGATCCTGTCCCGCTCGTCCATCGACGGGGCCGGCCTCCCGCTGGACGCCAGCATTCACTACCGCTGGGACTACGACAATGCCTTCTGGGACGGCGAGCAGATGGTCTTCGGCGACGGGGACGGGCACATCTTCGGTGACTTCACTCAGTCCCCCGACGTCATCGGCCACGAGCTCACCCACGGCGTCACCCAATACACCGCCAACCTGGCGTACATGGGCCAGTCCGGAGCCCTGAACGAGCACCTGTCCGACGTATTCGGGTCCCTGGTCGAGCAGTACGCCAAGGGCGAGACAACCGAGGAAGCAAACTGGCTGATCGGAGAGGAACTGCTGCGCCCCGGAGTACAGGGCGTCGCGCTGCGCTCGATGAAGGCGCCCGGCACCGCGTACGACGACGATGAGCTCGGCAAGGATCCGCAGCCTGCCCACATGAGCGACTTTGTGCAGACCTTCGCCGACAATGGCGGCGTGCACATCAACTCGGGCATCCCCAACCGCGCTTTCTACCTCGCCGCCACCCAGCTTGGCGCCCACGCCTGGGATGGTGCCGGCCGTATCTGGTACGACGTGCTCACCAGTGGCATGCTCGCCAGCGACGCCGACTTCACGTCCTTCGCACGGCTGACCGCGGACGCCGCCGACGCCTACGGGCCGCAGGAGCGCGATGCGGTACTCCAGGCGTGGGATGCGGTCGGCGTACCCACGGCCTGAGTCGGCCAGTGTCCCAGTAGAACTGGGTATCGTCGCGGACGGCGTCAGCCGCCAGGTGCCAGTCCGGGCTGGCCGCGGGCGTCGCGGCGCTCTACCCGCAGCTGGCCCAGGCCTCCCGCTGAAGGTTCACCGGTTTACGCATGACCGGCTGATGCCGTTCCAGCCGCTGGCCGGCCGGGCGTGATTGTCTCCGGCTCGGGTCGGTCAGCGGCGACGGCTCAGTTCATGCGGCGAGTGCTTCCTTGACGATGGCCTCGATGTAAAGGCCCGTGGTGTCGAGCAACGGTGTTTCGGGAACATCCGACTGCTTGACGAGCAGGCCGAACTCCGTGCACCCGAGGACAACGGCCTCGGCACCCGCCGCGTCGAGCTTCCCGATGATGTCCGTGAACGCCGTACGGGACGCCTGCGTGGACTGCCCTCGGGTCAGTTCCTCAAAGATCAGCCGGTGGACGAACTCCCGGTCCGCCACCTCGGGGGCGATGACTTCGAACCCGTGGCTGCCGAGCCGGTCGTGGTAGTAGCGGCCCTCCATCACCGGACGGGTACCCAGCAGCCCGAGCCGTTGCGCACCGAGACGGCCTGCGGCGCCGGCGACCACATCCGCGATGTGCAGCAGCGGCAGCGTGGTGCTCGCCTCGATGGCCGAGGCCACCACGTGCCCCGTGTTGCTGCCGATGGCGAGGAAGTCGGCGCCGCCCGCCTCCAGCGCGCGTGCCTTTGCGGCCAGATAACTGCCCAGGTCGTCCCAGGCCTCGGCCTGGACGCAGCGGCCTTGTGTAGATGCGGGCGGCGGGGGCTCTGCCGGCAGACCGGGGTCAGCCGACCGCCGGGGCCTTGGCCAGACCGCGCTTGACCTGCCGGGTGGTGTCGTCGGCGAGGATCTCGGGCAGGCCGGCCTCGATGCCGTCCAGCGCCTGAGCCGCGACCTCGGCAGGGTCGGCCTTGTCCTCGGTGGGCACGTTCGCCGTCATGTCGGTGTCCATGAGGGCGACGTGCAGCGCGGAGACAGTGATGCCGCGCGGCGCGAGCTCTTCGCGGACGGCACCGCTCATCGCCCAGGCGGCTGCCTTGGACGCCGCGTAGGAGCCGGCCTGGGCCGGGTGCCACCAGGAGATCACGGAGAGGATGTTCAGGACGGCACCGCCGCCGTTCTTCTCGATGACCGGGGCGAAGGCGCGTGTCACGGCGAGCGGTCCGAAGAAGTTGGTGTTCATCTCGGCGTGCACCGTGTCCATGTCGCCCGCGATCAGGGGGTTGTAGAGGGCGATCCCGGCGTTGTTGATCAGCAGCGTCGCGTCGGAGGCTATACGGGCCGCCTCGCGGACCGATGCCTCGTCCGTCACGTCGAGGCGGAGCGGCGTGACGCCCTCCAGGTCCACACTCTCCGGCCGGCGTGCCGCCGCATACACCTTCGCCCCGCGCCGGACCAGCTGCTCGGCGAGGTGGCGCCCCAGTCCGCGGTTGGCGCCCGTCACCACGGCGGTCGCACCCTTGAGTTCCATGATCGTTCCCTTTCGCCGCGGGGCCGGAAGACCCGCCCCGCAATTAGATTACGAACCAAATCTATATGGGCGCGTACGATAGATGTCAAATCGCATCTAAGTGGGAGGTGGGCATGGGCCGCGTGTCACAGGCGCAGGCGCGGGAGAACCGGCAGCGTGTGGTGGAAACCGCAGCGCGGCTCTTCCGGGAGCAGGGCGCCCAGGTCAGCGTCGCCGACCTGATGAAGGCCTCCGGACTTACGCACGGCGCGTTCTACAAGCAGTTCGCGTCCAAGGAGGCGCTCTTCGACGAGGCCACCGCCCAGGCATTCGACGCGGTCGTTCATGGCACGGACCGCCACCACGTCCCGTTGGATGCGTCACCACACGAGCTGATCGACGCCTATCTGTCCGCCGAGCACCGCGATGACACCGCAGAGGGCTGCCCGGTGGCCGCGCTCGCCGTCGACATTGCGAGGGGGCAAGGCGGTCCCGCTGCCAGGGACAGGTTCAGCAAGGGGGCGGCCGAGTTCGCGCAGCACCTTGCCACCGACGAGAACGACGGCCTGAGCAGGCTGAGCCTGATGGTCGGGGCGCTGATCCTGTCGAGGGCCACCCAGGGCACGCCCATCTCGGAGGAGATCCTCGCCGCGGCCCGCGCAGCGCTGGCCGCTGTCGACTGATCCGCCGGACTGCCGGGCGATGATCGAGGTCGGCCCCTTGCGACAAGGCGTCATGACCGTGATGCAGCAGCCGTTGGGCGTCGGCGAGCACGATCCTGAACGTGTGGGGCTCGTAAAGTCATCGCTGCTGGTCAGCGCCCGCCTCCCGGCTCGTCGGTGGGGACTTGTATTGCTGCCGTGATGATCGTGTCCCTGCTCTATCGCACCGCCCGTGCGCTGTTGTCCGTCCCCGCGGTTCTACTGCGCCGGGACACCGCCAAGGACGCCGAACTGCTGGTGCTGCGGCACGAGGACGCCATCCTGCGCAGGCATGTGAGGTGCAGGGTGCGCTATGAGCCGGCCGACCGATTCTGGCTCGCCGCCCTGACCTCGCTGCTACCGCGTGGCCGCTGGGCTGCCGTCTTTTCCGCTACTCCCGGTACTTGCTGGCCTGGCACCGCAAACTGATCGCCAGGAAGTGGGACTACTTTGCCCGCAGCTCCCGCAGCTCCCGCATCGGACGGCCGCCGACGGCGGCCGCGCTCAAGAGTCTCGTGCTGCGCCTGGCTGATGAAAGTCCCCCGCTGGGGCCACCGCCGTATCCAGGGCGAACCGGCCCGGCTCGGGCACCCCCTCGCGACCTCCACGGTCTGGGAGATGCTGCACGCAGCAGGCATCGACCCGGCCCCGCGTCGCTCCGGCTCCACTTGGCGCGGCTTCCTCACGGCGCAGGCTCAGGGGATCCTTGCCGCGGACTTCTTCCATTGCTGGGCCTTCCTCTCCGACAACTGCTCCGACTTCGGCGTCCAGCGGCTGTTCCGGGTCCTTGGTGTGTCCCGCTCCGGCTTCTACCGGTACCGGGCGACTGCCCCGGCCAGCGCCGAGCACCAGGCGGCCGAAGAGCGGGCGGTCGTGGAGATCCGCGCCATCCACGCCGAACACCACGGCGCCTACGGTGCCCCCCGTGCATGCCGAACTCCGATCGCGCGGGCGGAAGATCAACCGCAAGCGTGTGGTCCGGCTGACTCGCGTCAACCACATCGTCGGCCGGCACCTGCGGCGCAAGAAGCGCACCACGATCGCGGACAAGACCGCGCCTTGCGTCCCGGACCTGCTGATGCGCGACTTCGGCGCGGACGCGCTCAACACCAAGTGGTGCGGCGAGCCACCGAGGTGCCGACGGGCCGTCGTACCCGACTCTCCCACCACTCGCGCGGTGTACGAGGAGATCATCGGCGAGGCGGCCGCCAAGTGGTACCTGCCGTCCGAGACGCAGCAGACCGCCGAGGGACTGAGCCTGGACCCCGCGGTGGGCGCCGTGTGGCGGTGTCTGGGCTGGCTGGCCGCCAGGAGCGATCTCGACGCGTGGACCATGACCCTCGTCTTCCGCGACGTGACGGCGTACCGCGACGACCAGCGGATCCGTGAGGAGGCCCTGGGCTGCGCGTGCTCGAGACCGTGCCGGACGCGGGCGAGACGGTCCTCGTCAGCCACAGCCTGGGCACGGCGTCGGCATGGACCTCCTCACGCGGCTGCCTCCCGGTGTGGAGGTCGTCCACCTGATCACGGCGGGCAGTCCTCTCGGCATGGACAGCGTGTACCGTCGGCTGCTGTCCGGGGGGCCCATAAGCCCGGAGAAGGTGGCGGACTGGCTCAACGCATGGTGCCCGACCGACGCGGTGGTCGTCGGATGCCCGCTGGCCGACGACTGGGCGGACAACCCGACCGACCTCGCCGCCGTCAACGCCCGGGACCGGGTCCACAGCATCGGGGAGTACCTCTCCCACGCCGGCGCCGTCCGGTCGATCGGCAGTCGCTTCGCCATCTGAGCGCCGGTAGGGCGATCGGACTGCTGCGGGAGACCTCGATGTCCCAGTTCCTTCGCGCCCGCCGTGTCTCATCCTCCGCGCGAGACCGGGACGCTTACTGCCGGTTTCTCGACCCGAGCGGGTCCACCAACCGCCGCCCCGCGAAATCCTCAAGCAGATGCCGGCTACGCAAAGCCCCAACTTCCACGTAACAGGGCACGCCTGGCTTCAGAACGGTTCCCGATCTGCGTTCGGTGACGATGCGGGTTATGTTCGGATCACCGGATGGAGATCGAATAACCGGATAATTCCTGTTTCATCTGAAGAGTGATGGGACGGCAGCAGGTGACCGAGGAGAAGCCGAAGAGCAAGTCCTTCGTGGAGAAGGCCGCCTATGTGGTGACGCCCGGAACCGCTGTTCTGGGCCTCTTGTACTACTTCGGAGCCACCTACTGGAACGCCTACTTCACCTACTTCGGCATCCGGGTGAACCAACTGGACTACTCGATCCAGGACTACCTGCTCGGCAGCCCCCAGGCGCTCTTCCTCCCGGTCTGGGTCCTGCTGACCCTCGGAGTCCTCGTCTTCTTCGCCTTCCGGTGGGCCGAGCGCGAACTGGCCCGTCCCCGCCACACACAACTGCGGACCCTTGTCTGCCGGTCGGCCGCGGCCGTGGGCGTGGCTCTGCTGCTCCTCGGTTTCCCGGTGTTCCTCGAACCGCCGTGGTGGTCGGATCTGGTGCTGAGCCGGCTGAGGTCCGGATGGCCGAGAGACCTCGTACCCACACTCTTTGTGGCCATCGGGGCGGTACTGATGATGCTGGCGCTCCGCCTCTACCACCGGTCCGGCGGCCAGGAAGAAGGGCCGTGGCGCCTGGCCGAGGGCTTCATGGTCGCCGTTCTCGCCATGGTCCTGTTCTTCGACGTGGCCCGCTACGCCCGGGGTGTGGGGGAGTCGTCGGCCGCCGCCGAGGCGCAGCGCCACTTCAGCGACCTGCCGGCGGTCCTGGTTCACGCGCGGGAGCCGGTCGAGCCGGCCAGCGCGGCGATCCGCTGCGTGGACGAAGGGAGGCAACACCAGCCGTTCCGCTACCGCTGTGAGGGCTACCGGGTACTGGCCCACTCCAAGACGCACTACTACCTCATCCCTGGCGACCGGGACCCGCAGTGGGGAGATGTCACCATGATCCTCATGGACGACGCGTCGATCCGGGTGCAGGTACGCGGCGAGTACTGGGGAACAGGAGCATCCTGACCTCACCCGCGCCCCCGGTACGCCGGGCAGCTTACGGGCCGTCAGGTCGCAGGGGCGCCAGGCGTCGCCGGCTGTGGAGGCGGCGTTACGCCGCCGCCGCGCTCAGTTCCGGGAGTGGCAGAAGCGGTGTTCTGCGGCGGCTCGCTCGGCGGCTGGGGCACAGGGGACTTGCCGGGACCCGTCGGCCCTGTGGTCCCCGGGGAAACAGCCGGGCCCGATGTCTCTACAGGGGACTCGCCGGGACCGGTCGGACTCCCTGTGGGAGACGGCCCTGTGGTCCCCGGGGAAACAGCCGGGCCCGATGTCTCAAGGCCCGACGGGACGGTGTTGGGGGTGACCCCCGGCTCACTGGCGGCGGTCACCACCGCCCGGATCGGCCACGTCGGTGAGTCGATCTCCAGCAGTACGGCCGGAGGCGCGTCGGTCGACCCCCGGATGAAGCGGATCTTGAAGGTGCAGGACTGCCCCGGCGGGATCGGATCGTTCCCGCAGTGGTCCTCGACGATCAGGTACACGTTGTGTCCGTCGCCGGTGGCCTCCGCCGCAGTACCGGTTCCGTCGGCCTTGGCCCCCTGGACACCGTCCCCTTCGTCCGCACCATCCCCGGCGACCGTCGGCTTGTCGTGCTCCCAGGCACGTTGCTCGTTGTTCTTCATTTCGACGGCCGTGTCCGCGGACTCACCCACCTTCACGGTCGGGAACCCGATCCCGGAACCGCCACCCTGGCCGCCACCGCCCCCGGAATCGGAGGGGAACAGCGTGGCCTTGCCCACGACACTCGCCGACGGCGACGGATGCGAGGACCCGCCACCCCCCGCACACCCTCCAAGGACAAGGGCACCGAGGGTGCCCACGGCCACCGGTGCACTCAAGGCACCGCCCCGGCCGCTTCGGCCCATGCCCCGTACCCGGGCACGGCCGCCCTGCTCCCAGATCACAACAGCCTCCCGCACACCGCCGGCCCCTCGGCCTGCCGGAGCGAGCATGCCACCGGGATGCCACCGAAGATCACTACCAGGCTTGCGCAACACGGAGATCACCCACAGTGATGCAGGGAAGGCGCCATCTTGACGAACGCCGCGCGGCTCCTTCCGCAGAGAAATGGGAAGCCGCCTCGACGGTCCTGCTGTGGGCGCTGCCCGCGATCGCGGGCAGCTACACGGTGCTGGGCCGGCGACGCCTGGTGTACTGACCCTTGAGGTTGGGGACGCGGATGGCGGGTGGTTGACCCTTGAGCGCGGTGTGTCCGCGGTGGTGATTGATAGGTGTGCAGCCAGGCCGGGTGGGCGGCACGTCTGTCGGCCTCGGTCCGGTAGGGCCGCGCGTAGGCCCATTCGTCCAGGAGGGTGCGATTGGACCTCTCGACCTTCCCGTTGGTCTGGGGCCGGTAGGGGTGAGTCCGCTTGTGTGAAATGCCCTGAGCGGTGAGGGAGTTGCGCCACAGGTGACTCTTGTAGCAGGAGCCGTTGTCGGTCAGGACGCGTTCGACGGTGATCCCGGCCTGGGTGAAGAAGGCGTGGGCCCGCTGCCAGAAGGCGACGGCGGTCTCTTTCTTCTCGTCGGCGAGGATCTCGCTGTAGGTGAGGCGGGAGTGGTCGTCGACGGCGTTGTGGAGGTAGCTGTAGCCGGCGCCGGAGCGGGTCTTGCGGCCCGCCTGGCGCCCGAGGGCTTTGTGTCCGCCGCCGTCGGGGACGTTGCCGAGCTTTTGATGTCGACGTGTACGAGTTCGCCGGGCCGGTTGCGTTCGTAGCGGCGTATGACGCGGCCGGTGGCACGGTCCAGGTGGGTCAGGCGGGCCAGGTGGTAGCGGGTCAGGACTGGCGGACCCGGTCTCCGCGGAACCCGTGCAGGGTCGGCGGGGCACGGTGGAACCGGGGCCCGGCCGCGCTGGCGTGGCTGTATGAGTGGGCGGTGCAGCGCGAGTACGTGCTGGTGAATCCGGTGCTGATGCGGTCGCCGGCCGGCCCGCCAGGCCCTCAACGAGACCGGGCGCCCGTGCAACCCGGCCACGTTGCCGCTTCGCCCCCGGCCGGGCACGAGTTCGCCGTCACCACCGCTGCCCGCCGCCTCGTCCGGGGCGACGTGAAGATGCAGGAGGTCATGGACGCCATTGCGGGACGAGGCTGTACGCGGACGTACGCCTCCACGGCAGACACGCCCTGTGATCGCAGATGGCAGTCCCCGACACACAGCCCTCGTCACCGCGGACGTTCGTGTACCGCCCTGACGCCACCTTCTCCCTGCGGGCCGGGGGAGGCGGTCTGCTCACCGATGGCCTGAGCGACGTCTTCTGGGTGTGTCAGCTGGGGATGGTGCCCCGCGCCGGCAATCACTGTCACGGCGGCGTGCGGGAGGGTGTCCAGCAGGGACTTTCCCTCAACGGTGAGCGGATCGTGGGAGCCCATGACGATGTGGACGCGCCCTGGGTAGTGCTGCAGCTTGGCCCGGAGGTCTGCGCGCCACTGCGGGTTCGCGGTGGCGGACAGGAGCCGGGCGGTGGTGGCCGCGATGGTGCCGCGGCGAAGATCCGCGACAGCCGATTGGAGCGCGGTCGCGTGGCCCGTGGCGCTGGTCAGTCGCTCGGCCAGTGCCGTGGGAGTTGTCCGGCTCAGGTGCCGGCGGGTCAGGGGCGTCCACTTGGCGGTGCGGGGCGGGTGCGCCTGCAGGAAGAACGGTGATACGAGCGTGAGTTGATCCACCGCGTAGGGGTGGGCGGTCGCGGCCTCGACGGCGGCCGCGGCGCCGATGGAGTGGCCCACCAGGTGACGGGCACCGGTTTCGGTCACCAGTGCGGTCAGCCAGGACGGCCAGTCGTCACGGCGCCCGGTGCTCATGCCCAGGCCGGGCAGGTCGACGGCGCGGGCGTGCCCGACCGCTGCGACGACCGGCGCCCAGGTGTCGGCGTTGACCGGCAGGCCGGGCAACACCACCGTGGGTGCGCCCGCCTCGCCCAGTTCGAACGTCCGTATTCCGCCCGGCTTGGTGAACCGTCTGTCACCTGCGGGGGCGTCGCCGAAGCGATGGGCTGCCAGGTGGTCGGCCCAGCGGCGGATCGTCGTGGCGGTGTCCGGCATGGTCAGCCGGTGCCGGGCGGCGAAGGCATGGGCCGAATCGGTCGGGTAGCGGTCGGTCGACAGGAACGTCAGGGTCTCCGGATCGGCCTTGGTGAGCCAGCGGGGAAGCCGCTTGAGCAGGGGCACCGGTACCCGTGTCCGGGGTGCCTTGACGCCGTAGTGCTCCGCTATGAGCGTGAGCAGGTCGGGCAGCGCGGGCGTGTCGTCATCCAGCGGCCAGTACGCGGTGCGCTGGGTGGCCGCGTCCATCGGCAGCAGGGTCATGAACCGGGCGAGGTAGTCGGCCGCGACCACGGGGACGAACGTCTGCCCATTGCCCGGTAGCGCGGGAAGTGAGCCCTGCCAGAGGTCTTTCACGTTGGAGGCGAGCCCGAGGTACTGGTCGGACTCCCCGGTGGCGCTGTCACCGATGACGCTGGCCGGATTGACGATGGACCAGGGAACGCCCAACTGCGCTGCCACGCCCTGGAAAACGGCGTCCGCCTCGACCCGGGACGCCTCGTAGGCGCCCAGCGCCCGGTAGGTTTCACGTCGGTACTCTTCGCTCCACGGGTCGGGGTCCTGCCCGCCCACGCGGTACCCGGAGACCTGAACCAGGCGGCGAAGGTTCGGCAGTCGTGCCGCGAACGCGACGACCGCGCGGACGCTGTCAACATTGGCACTGCGGGCCTCGTCCACCGACATCCCGAACCGGTAGGCACCGGCGCAGTTGTAGATCTCGGTGATGTCGTCGCACTCGCCCTCGATCATCGGCGCCTTGGTGAAATCGACCCGGAGGTCTGCCGGGACCTGGTCGTGCCCGCGCCCAGCCAGCCATCGGGCCAGCCGCTGGTAGGACTCATGGCTCCGGCTGGCCGTACTCACTCGAACGCCGGCCTGGCCGAGCGCGAGCACCAGGTGGCGGCCGATGAAGCCGCTCGCGCCCAGCACCAGTGCGTGCCGGTCCTCCAGGCTCATGCCGAGGCCTCCGTACCCTGTTCCAGCAGCACAGCGAGCGCCTCGGCGGCGCAGTGCAGCGGCTCGGTGGACCGCTGGGCACGCGACACGATCACCGCTCCCTCCACCATACTGACCACAGCTGTCGCCAGGGCACGGGCGACGGGACGAGGACGGCCGTGCGCGATGAGCAGCTCACTCACCGGCGCGATCCACGACTCGAAGGCATTGGCGCAGGCATCTCGCAGCCGTTCGCTCTGCGCACCCATCTCCAGCGTCACCACCGAGACCGGGCATCCCAGCTGGAAGCCGCTGTCGTCGAGCATCCCGGCCAGTTCGTCGATCACACGGCGCAGCACCTCACCCGGCGTGGCCGACCCCAGCGCCGAGTCGGCCACGAGAGAGCCGAATCGCGCGGCCGCGAGTTCGACGGCCTTCTCTCCGAGGGCCTCCTTCCCCTGGGGGAAGTGGAAGTAGAGCGACCCTTTCGGGGCGCCCGCGTGCTCCACCACCGTGTTGAGTCCCGTACCGCTGTATCCGTGCCGCTGGATCAGTTCCAGCATCGACTCCGCCAGCCGCAAGCTGGTCTCGGCTCCCTTGGTTCCAACCATGATTGAAGAATAGACCGGTCTATATATTTTGCAAGACGCCTGGTCCTGGTCGCGGCGAGGTCGGCGTCAGAGCCGCAAGGGTGGAGTGGCGGGATGTTTCATAGGTGGTCGCCTGTGAAACACCCGACCGTCCGGCAGTCCACCTGCTGATCAACAACCAGACCGCCAACACGACGAGCCGGGCCGGCAACCACTGGATCAGCGCTCCGATGCGGGGACAGGAAGCGACCCTGGAGAGACTTCGCGTCGACCGACAGCTCGAAGAGGCCATGCTCAAAGGCCCTGACCCGCTTCACCTCGCCGAGGTCTTCGGACTCGACGAGAAGACCGCGATGCGCTACGCGGATTCCGCGCGAGCCCTGTTGCAGCGAGCAGCAGCTTCAGTCAACTTCTCGGCCGTAAACGACCGAGCTTGTTGGCTCGGTCGTCTACACCTTGTCGCGCTCCCGACTGCCCCCTACGACGGGGCGGTTACGGGTCGCATCTACCAGTCAGGGAGGTCAAGCCCTTTGTGGTACGGGTCCGTTGACGAGGACCCACGCCGAGCGTGCGCGGTTGCGCACGTTGACCCCGGCGACGTGATCGGCGGGGCCGGCGAGCCCGCACCGACGACAGGAGAAGGCGTCCCGGGTGGGACGGTTGTGTCTCGCTGTGTGTCCGCGACGCGGGCACATCTGCGAGGTGTAGCGGGCGTCCACCGCGATCACCGGTACTCCGGCCCGCCGGGCCTTGTACCGGAGGTGTTAAGCACGCGCCTTATATCCATGCGCGCGGCTGATGCTCTAAATATGCCATATATGGCATATGTGCCATATATGGCACTATGGAATTTGGTACTGAAGGCAGGCGAGAGGAGTGCATCATGATCGCCAAGCTGCTCGGCAAGCTGTCCTTCACCCGCCACTACGGTGCGTACGGGGAACACGACTGGGGTGCGTACGGCGGCGACGATTGGGGCTGACCGCAATGCCGGCGGGCGCCCCCGGGCGCCCGCCGGCTCTCGGCCAAGCTGCCGACGATATCGGCCTGGACAGGTACGAGAGTCAGGGGCGATCTCATGGGCCCAATGAATGAGCCGCCGCGGTTGCCCGAAGGCAGCTTCGTGGCCTGGAGCCGCGACCGGCTGGCACTAGCGCGCCGTGGCGCTGACGAGTGCGGGGACGTCTGGCAGCTGGAGCCGGGTGTCTACGTAGCCGCTGCGGCCGGGCCGTGTGAAGCGGTCCTGCGCCGCGCGCAGGACTTCCCCAAGCTACCCTCGCCTCTCTTCCCGCCGTTGAAGCGGTCGAGCGGAGCACCGACGTCTGAGGAGCGTGCGCACGCTCACGCCGCCCGCATGCGCGGACTACGCCCGCAGGCGGTTGCAGCCCGGATCGGTGAGATAGCGCCCGGGACCGCTCGATTTGTTGACCAGTGGCCCACGGGCCAGGACGTCGAGATTCTGCCCCCGGTCCGGCACGCACTGGCAGAGATCGGCGTGCGCTACCTCTTCTCCGAAGACGCTCCCACCCTGCTGCCCTTTGCCTCACAGCTCTTCGTGGCCCGGGAGGTGCTCGTACGCCCCTCACGCTGGGTATGGCCGCGCTGGATCCCCACACCGGCACGGCGGTTCCGCACACGGCAGCAAGTCGCCTTCACCAACGCTTTGCGGCCCATCGTCCGCCGGCGCCGTTCATCGGGCCCGCTCGGTGACGACGTGCTGGGACAGATGCTCCAGCCATCCGCCCGCTACGGCCTACTGCCGGAAGAGGCCATCCTCGACACTCTCCCCGGAATCACCATCGCCACCTTCGAGACACCTTCCCGGGCAGCCGGATGGATCCTGCTCCACCTGGCCCGGTACCCCCAGGCAGCGGACCGCGTCGCGGCCGAAGCCGCCTTGCTGCCCGCGGACCCGGCCGCGACCACCAGCACCCACCTCGACTGCCTGCAATACACCCAGGCACTGGTACGCGAGGTGCTCCGACTGCACCCCCCGAGCTGGCTACTGACCCGGCGAGCCCCGCGACAGACTCAGCTCGCCGGCTACACCATCGACGCCGGGTCCACCGTTCTCGTCTGCCCCTACACCGCCCACCGCGACGCACGGGAACACTCCGAGCCGGACCAGTTCCAGCCCGAGCGCTGGCTCGATGATTCGGGCTCGCCGGCGAAACCCGGGGTCTTCCTCTCCTTCGGTACCGGGCCGCATGCCTGCGAGGGAGCCGCTCTGGCCATGGCGATGCTGACGCTCCTGACTGCGCAGACCGCCCGCTGCTACCACTTGAGCGAGCCGCCCGGACCGGAACCCAGCTACCAGGTCACCACCTTCGAAGGTCTCGCAACTGTCGGCTTGCGCCTGCGTGCCACCTTGCGCAGCTGAGGGCGGTCCTGCTTTAAGTGACAGGCCGCGACCAGGACCGCCACGTCGGCGCCGCCGTGGTCGAGGACGGCGGCGGTCATCGTCATGTCGTAGCCGTCGGCGGGCGCTTCACAGGTGCGGCAGTCGAACTGTTCGGCGGAGGCGGCCGGTTCGGCGAGCTCCGGTATGGCGCAGAACCTATCGCGAGGGGCATTGTGCGAAAGATGTTGTGCGAGAGGTTATGAGAGCGAAGATCAGGCGCATTTATGAGAATCGCGAGGGGCGTGGGGGCCGTGCCGGTGTGTGCTGTTCCGGCTCACCGGAGTTCAGGCGCCGATGAGGGGGAAGCCGCGCAGGGCCTGCTGGACGTGGACGACGTCGCGGGGGAAGAACTCGGCGACGGTGGTGCCCACGACGTCGGCCGCCCGCGTGAGGTCGTGGGCGATGCGGTTGACCTGGGTGCCGGTGAGGCCGCCTTGGACCTTGCCGAGGCCGAGCAGGCCCTCGCGGGCGTCGACGGAGTCGACGTCGAGGTGAAGCGCGAGGCGGGAGCAGCCGGTGGCGGCAAGCCAGTCGAGCAGCGGCTGGGTGGAGGTGCGCAGGTCGTCGGGACCGAAGGGGGTCAGGCTCTATTCCGCGATGTGCGGGTAGGCGTCCTCGGTCCACTCGTGGAGGCCGACGAGGGCGACCCGTTCGGCTGGGACGGTGGCCGGGAACAGCTGGGTCATCTCGGGGTCGCCGTGGCCGGTGATCATGGAGACGGCCATGGCGTGGTAGCCGTTGTTCGTCGCGGCGGTCACCCGGCGCCGCAGCGGGGCATCCGAGAGATGACGCAGCATTCTGTGGAATCTGATTTGTCAACATCAGGCCTATTTGAGCAGTTCCATCGTCCACTCTCGCTGCTCGGCGGTGTCTGGGACGGCGAGCCCGCGAGCTCGTTCGATCTGGTGCCAGGAGGTGTCGGGATCGACGCCGTTGAGGATGAGGAGTGCGGCGGCGAGGAGGGATGAGCGTCCGATGCCGGCTCGGCAGTGGGTGACGACGTGTGCGCCTTCGTGTAGCTGTTTGGCGAGTCTGTGCAGGGTGGGCAGGATCGTGGTGAGGTCGGGGACGGTGCGGTCGGGGATGGGTATGGCGACGAACTGCAGCCCGACTGCTGTGGCTGTCCGAGGTTCGTCTGCGAGGCCGAGTTCGTCGAGTTCGGGTCCGGTGAGCGCGCAGACCAGGATGTCGACGCCGCAGTTCTTCAGCGCGGTCATCTCGTCTTCAAGCCAGTCATTGCCACGGGGTCTGGCCATGGTGCTCAGTCGTCCCGGGCCAGGGAGGTCGACGGTGAAGAGGGCGGGTCGCATGTCAGCAGCACTTTCGGTCGGTGGGGTCAGGTGGTGATCGGACGGTCAGCGGCAGGGGTCTGCGGGGTTCGGCGCGGAGCTCGTTCGGGGTCGGGCCGGCTGGGGTGGCCACCTCGGCGAGGCGCTCGAGAAGGCGGTCGAGGGCGCTCTGGCCGTCGTCGACGGCGGCGCGTTCCTCTTCGGTGAGCGGAATGCTCACGAGCATGCGCTGCAAGTTGGCCTTGGCTTCGACGAGTTGGGATCTCGTCGATTCCTTGGGGGTGTAGAAGTCGCAGCGGGCGCAGGCCATCCGGTGCTGGCACTGTTCGAAGAACGAGTAGGAACACAGCCCGTGACCGAGATCGTAGTACTGCCATGGTTCACCGTTGGCCCCGGCCCCGGAGGTGATGGCGTCGCGGTCCAGAAGGACCTCGACCGTGCGGACGTTGCGGGCGAAGTAGCCGGCCTCGGTGTATGCCTTCGTGAGGGTGCTGGGGGTGATCTTGGCATAGTGCTGGGTGGACTCCGGACTCCGGTGACCAAGCCAGGCTTGCAGCTCGAAGAGCGTCATCGGCTCCTTGGCGTTGTAGAGCTGGCTGGCGATCGTGGAGCGGGCCCGGTGGCTGGTGATGTTGCCCCGGACATCGGCGGTCGGGACGCCGGCCTTCCGGCAGAGAGAGGGGATGACCGCGGTGTTGATGTAAGTCTTCGCGAGGCGTTTCGCCCGGTGCGCGAACAGGAAGTCCACCTGCTCGCCGGTCTTGCGATCCAGCATCTTCGGCTGCTGCGGCCGGAGTTCCTGCCATGCCTCGATCGCCTTGCCCAGCAGAGGATCAACGGGCTTGGTGAACGAGGTGCCGGTCTTGTGGGTGGGGACGTCCAGCAAGCAGACGGCGTCCCACGCCAGCACCTCGTCGGAATCACCGGGGATGGGGAAACCGTCGTGCTGCCAGCGGATGCACCCCATGCGGAGGCGGGCTATCTCGTCGCTGCGCAAGCCGCTGAACAGCCAGGTCAGGGTGACCGCGCGGATGAGTTCGATCGGATAGCACAGCCCGTAGGTGTTGGTCGGGAAGTCCTCGGGATCGACGTTGAGCCCGGCCCACAACAGCTTCGCCCAGATGCTGAGGTTCCCCCGAGATGCGGAAAGAAGTGACAGCGGGTCAGATGGGACTCATGAGAGGAACATCGACCATGGCTGCCCCCAGGAAATACTCGCTCGAGTTGCGTGACCGCGCAGTGCGTATGTATCGCACCGCGGACCCCAAGCCGCAGATCAAGAAGCTCGCCATCGACCTCGGTGTCCATCCCGAGGCCCTGCGCGGCTGGATCCGGCAGGCCGAGCGGACGCCGTCAACCCCTCCTGACCAGCTGATCAGTATCTCCCGCAGGCCGGGGGAACCTCACCACAGGCTCAGCGGCTGGGCGTGGTTGCGTCGGGATTCCGACAGGAACAGCGGCCCGCGTGCCCGGCTGACCGTTGCCCGGTGCGCAAGGTAGCCCGACAATAGGACGCCGGTCGGCGCGGAGTACGGGACGACGCGCTCCAGCCGGTTCTTGGTCGTCTCAGCCCGCACCCGCAGGGTTCGGTGGGCCGGGTCTACATCGTCGGTACGCAGCGAGCACAGCTCCTCGCGACGCAGCGCGGCGTCGTAGGCGAGCGCGAGCATCACGCGGTTGCGGACCGGCTCCTCGGCGGCGACCGCGAGGACATCCATCCACTGCTGCTCGGTGGGTATCCACGGCAGCTTCGTCAGTCTCGGAACGAGGCCGCGCTCATGCCCGCCGCGTCGGCGGCCGGGCGTATAGCGCCCGCGGCCGACCGGGTTGGAGTCGCGCTGCCCGTCCTCCATGAGGAAGTCGTAGAACAGCCGGACCGGCACCAGGCGCTGCTGGATGGTGGCGTTGGCCAGGCCCGAGCCCGAGTCGATCGAGACCACGTTCGCACCCCGGCGGCTCGGCCGTGAGGTCAACTCCCGTACGTAGACGGCGATGTGTGCTCGATTGGCGGTCAGTGGGTCGACGTTCTGCCGCTGGCACATCTCCAGGTACTCGGCCAGCCCCCGGGCGTAGGCGTCGATCGTTCGGGGCGCCCGGCCCAAGTCGCTCCACACCTGCAACCACCCGGCCGCCTGCTCGTGCCTGCCGAGCACCGGCCACTTCTCCTCCAGCACCAGCGTGCCCAACACATCTCCTCAGTCCGTGGTCGTACCGCAGGGAGATGATCTCCACTGCGGTCAGATTCCACGTAACTGATAGCTGCACGGTGCGGATCACGTGGCCGACCTCGCGGAACGCGGTGCAGGTGGCGTACTTCCGCGACCCCGAACGCATCCGCTTCAGCAGCGTGGATGAGGAGATTGCCCCCTCCCTGACGAGATGGCGACCCGCATCAGGTGCCGGAACTGGGACTCGATCAGATCCCAGTCGATGACGTTCTTGCCCGGCTCCCCAAACAGCGCGTCGATGTGCACGTACTCGGTGGTCTTGCTGGGCCGGTAGAAGGGCAGGCCCTTCCAATTCCTGGTGCCTAGCGGCAGGTATGACCGTCGCTGACCGATCTGGCCAGAGCTACGGATTAGAAGGTGTCCGTGCCACGACCGCGCCAGATCGGGCGGGACTCACGGGGAACTGCGGCTGCCGGCGGAGGCCACAGCCAGCAGACGCCGAAGTCGACATCCCGCAGGTCAGACCTCAACTCGCCCCACCTCGCACCTGAAGCGGGTGTCGCAGGTTCGAATCCTGCCGGGGGCACCAGCGAAAAGGCCACCCAGTGACGTCACTGGGTGGCCTTTGACATCTACTTCATCATCGGCGGCGGTCACTCACGGCCGGGCCGCCTCTTGAGCAGCCGGTCCATGTGACTGATCGCCTCGCGCTACGTGTCCTGGACGACGTGCGTGTACACGTCCATCGTGATGCTGATCTGGCTGTGCCCGAGGATCTCCATCCCTCTTCTTCGGAGGGAATCCCCGCCTTCAGGCGGGGAGGGAATCCGATCCTGAACCCTGCGGCGCGGAGCGCCGCAGTTTCGCTTCGGAACGCCTCGCCCGCGGAGCTGCGCTCAGTCGGGCCGCTTCTGGTTCTCGATGTAGTCCTTGACCACGTGGAGGGGTGTGCCGCCGCATGACCCCGCGAAGTAGGAGCCGGACCAGAAGCGGCCGTGCATGATGGCCTGGTTGACGTGGCCGGTGAACTCCTGCCTCAGCCGGCGCGAGGACACGCCCTTCAAACTGTTGACCAAGTTCGACAGGGCGACCCTCGGCGGGTAATGCACGAGCAGGTGCACGTGGTCTTCTCCGCCGTTGAACTCGATCAGGTCTGCCTCGAAGTCCTCGCAGACTTTTCGCATGATCTCTTCGCAGCGTGTCAGCATCTCGTCGTTGAAGACGGTCCGCCGGTACCTGGTGACGAACACCAAATGCGCGTGGAGGTGGTGGACGACGTGACGGCCGCGCCGTACGTCAGGGTTTGGTTCCCAACGTGGTGACATGAACCAATGCTACGGTTAAGCTCGATTCGAGTCGGAGGGGGTGGGCTGAATGATCCGTGCGTACAAGTTCCTCCTGCGACCCACCGCCCGGCAGGACCAGGCCCTTCGCGAGATGCTGCGCGATCACTGCTCGCTCTACAACGGCGCGTTGCAAGAACGCCGCGACGCCTACCGGCACAGCTCGAAGACGACGGTCCGGTACGGGCAGCAGTCCGCCCAGCTCAAGGACATCCGGGCCTTCGACCCGGAACGTCAGGGCCGTTGGTCGTTCTCGTCGCAGCAGGCCACCTTGCGCCGGCTGGACAAAGCGATGCAGGCGTTCTTCCGTCGGGTCAAGGCCGGCCGGACGCCGGGGTATCCGCGCTTCCGTGGGGTCAACTGGTTCGACACGGTGGAGTTCCCCAGGGACGGAGACGGCTGCCGTTGGGATGCCACCGCGCACGACCCGGTCACGCGTGTGCGCCTGCAAGGTGTCGGGCACGTCAAGGTGCACCAGCACCGGCCCGTGGTCGGCCATGTCAAGACCGTCTCGGTCAAGCGTGAGGGCAAGCGCTGGTATGTGATCCTGACCGCCGAGCGGCCCCGGCCCGAGCCGCTGCCCGCGACCGGCAGCGTGGTCGGCATCGACCTGGGCATTGCCAACTTCCTCGCCGACTCGAACGGCGAGTTCGTGCCCAACCCGCGTCACGGGCGAAAGGCCGCAGCGAAGCTCGAAGCAGCTCAGCAGGCACTGAGCAGGTGCAAGCGCGGAAGCAAGCGCCGCCGCAAGGCAGTGGAGACGGTGGCACGTCTGCACCGCAAGGTGCGGTGCCAGCGCCTCGACCACGCCCACAAGACCGCCCTCGGCCTCGTGCGGGAACACGACCTCATCGCGCACGAAGACCTCAAGATCCGCACCATGAGCAAGGCCCCCGAACCGAAGCCCGACCCCGACCAGCCGGGCAGCTTCCTGCCCAACGGGGCCGCCGCGAAGGCCGGGCTGAACCGCTCGATCGCCGATGCCGGATGGGGGGTGTTCCTGACGATCCTGAACGCCAAGGCAGAATGCGCCGGGCGGGAAGTGATGGCCGTGGACCCCCGCAACACTTCCCGGCGATGCCCCCAGTGTGGGCATACCACCAAGGAGAACCGGCCCACACAGGAGACGTTCCACTGCGTCGCCTGCGGCCACACCGCGCACGCGGACACCGTGGGCGCCCTGAACGTTCTACGGGCCAGGCTGGTCCGTCGCGAAGCCCAACCGGCATAGCGAGAAGCCACCCCGTTCACGGGGTGGAGGAGTCACCACGACACGGGGAGCCACTCCGGCGGCGGTCAGCCCTAAGGTCCGGCTCGGGGCGATGGGGCCAGCTTGCGCCACACACTCCGGCCAGGCTCTGCGGTGTCCGGGTCAGTCTGTCCGTGGGTGCGACGCTCGGCGTTCTCTTCGAGGAATTTCTGAAGCAGCTCGCGAAGGACGGCGGGTTGTTCCAGGTGCAGGTCGTGTCCCGTCCCGGGAATGCTGACGGCCGCCGTCTGCGGTTGGCGGGCGAGCATGGCACGGATCTCTTCAGGCGGGATGATGCCGGACTGCGCCAGCACGACCAAGGTCGGGCACGTGATTTGCGCCCACTCGTCCCAGAAGGAACGCCGGGCGTTTTCCGCCAGGGAAGCGACCATCACGTCCGGGTCGAAGCGAGGCCACCACCCGTCGCCGCGTTCCTCCAGACCTGCGGCCCAGCCTTCACCGACCGGCCCACCGCCATGGAACGCGACAGCGGCTTCACGAGAGGGGAACGGCACGGGCCAGGAGTCGAGCCACCCACCGATCTCTGCCTGGACCTTCGGATTCGGGCCTCCTGGGCCGGCCTCGACAAGGGCGATCGCGCGGATGAGGTCAGGGTGCCTGGCGGCTGTGAGCAAGGCGGTGTGGCCACCCAGCGATTGGCCGACCAGGGCGGGCTGGTGCAGTTCGAGCTGATGAACCACAGCGACGACATCACCGACGTACGCAGCCCGGGAGACATCGCGCGGGTGGCGTTCACTGGCGCCGTGGCCGCGCTGGTCGACGGCGATGACCCGGTGGCGGGTACTCAGGTCCTGAGCGACGGTGTCCCATTCGCCTGCGTGCCCTGCCAATCCGTGCAACAGGAGGACGGGCGGTCCTGCTCCCGGTGCGAGCCATTCTCGGCAGGAGATTCGGACGCCGTCGCGTACCACGGTCCGCTCGGTCCAGGTCAAGCCGGGTTCTCCAGTCGGTGGGCGCGATCGGTGAGATGGCGGCGCTCGGGGGCACTGGTGGTGCGGCGAGCGGCCTCACGATAGGAACGTACAGCGACCTCCCGTTCGCCCAGCAGCTCCAGCAGGTGGGCACGTGTGGCGAGCAGCCGGTGGTGACGAGTCAGGCGTTTGTCGGTCTCCAGCTCCGCCAGCAGGTCGAGGCCGGCGGTCGGGCCGTGGACCATGGCCACGGCGACGGCGCGGTTGAGGCTGACCATCGGGTTCGGTCCGAACTGCTGTAGGAGGTCGTACAGGGCGAGAATCTGGGGCCAGTCGGTGGCGTCGGTGTTCCCGGCCTCGTCGTGCACGGCCGCGATGGCCGCCTGCAGTTGGTAAGGGCCGACCTGGCCGCAGGGCAAGGTCCGGCTGATCAGACCGACGCCCTCGGCGATGAGCTGGCGGTCCCACCGGCTGCGGTCCTGTTCGGCCAGCGGCACCAGTTCCCCGGACAGGCCGGTGCGGGCTGGGCGGCGAGCGTCGGTCAGCAGCATCAGCGCGAGGAGGCCGGCGGTCTCGGTGTCGTTGGGCACCAGGCGGTGCAGCAGCCGGGTGATGCGGATTGCCTCGGTGGACAGTTCCGGCGCGGTCAGGTCGGCGCTGCCGGTGGTGGTGTAGCCCTCGTTGAAGACGAGGTAGAGCACATGCCGCACCTCTGCCAGCCGCTCGGCGAAGACGGCCCCTTCCGGCATGGCCAGTAAGGTGCCGGACGCCTTGATGGTCTGCTTGGCGCGACTGATGCGTTGGGCCATGGTTGCCTCGGGGACCAGGAAGGCCACGGCGATCTGCGTTGTGGTCAGGCCGCCGACCGCGCGGAGAGTCAGCGCGATCCGGCTGGCCGGGGACAGCGCGGGGTGGCAGCACAGGAACAGCAGAGCCAGCGAGTCGTCCCGGTCCGTGGAGGGCACGGCGTTGGCGGCATGGCTCAGCAGCTCGGCTTGCGGGGTGGCCAGGGCGAGGGCGTCCTCGCGGCGGCGCCGCGCGCTCTCGCTGCGGATCTGGTCGACCAGCTTGCGGGCGGCGACGGTGACCAGCCAGCCCTGGGGGTTGTCCGGCACTCCCGTCTCCGGCCACTGCAGGGCGGCGGCCAGCAGCGCTTCCTGGACCGCGTCCTCGCACGCGTCGAACATGCCGTAGCGGCGTACGAGCGCGCCGAGGACCTGCGGCGCCAGCTCGCGCAGCAGGTCCTCGGCGGCATGGCGTACGGCGGTCACATGTCCGCCGCGGACTCGTGCAGCACCGGCCACAGCTCTACCGGCTCCACATCGGCGAACGGCATGTCCGCGGCGATCTCCTGCGCCCGCTCCAGAGTGTCGCAGTCCAGCATGTAGAAGCTGGCGATGTACTCCTTGGTCTCCAGGTACGGGCCGTCGGTGACCGCCGGGGCGCCGTCCTTGCGGCGCACGAGCTGGGCGTTGGCCGCGTCCGCCAGGCCGTAGGCGCCCAGCAGTTCACCGCTTTCGCGGTACTTCTTGTTGAACGCCTCCTGCTTGGCGATCGCCTCCGGCCACGCCTCGGCCGGGAAGGAGTCCCACTTGGCCTGGTTTCCGTAGATCATCGCGACGTACTTCATCTCGGGTGCCCTCCCCATACCGCGCGCCCCGCTGGCGCGCTATTACCTCTTGGTCGGAGCGGGAAACGGGCCCTCGACATCCGACGACAACCTTCTTCGAGATTTTTCACGCGCCGTTGACCAACCCATACACCGGAGTGACGCAAGCGATCAACCTACAACCTGGCTCTGCGCCGACGCTGCCCCCGGGCCCCGAGCGGGCGAGGGCATCCGTCCTACAGAACTCCCGCTGGAACTCCCTGCCCCTGAGAGCCCTCCTCGCCCGGCAGACAGGCACCACGGAAGAGCTCATCAGCCACTATCAAGACGCAAGCCACCGAACGTGGCGCCGCGCGTGAGCATGAACGATCTACCGACTCGCCATCACCCGAGCCCGCACCGAGCAGGCGGCCGCAGGCTGAGTAGGAACCCGCTGGTCACAGGACCGAACCAAGTGCCATGATCCCCTTCATGGCGGTCCTTGACACTCTGACCGAAGTGGCGAAGGCAGGCCGATGGGGCCCCGTGGTCACCGGTGCCGACTGGAACGAGGTGACTACCGAGCGACTTTCCACGACTGCCCAGTCCAGACCCGGCAGACGACACCCTGACGAGTGCCGTCACAACCCATCAATTGAGCAAATCCGTCGAGGGTGTTGAGACGAGACGCCACGAGGGCGTCCGTCGCCCGATGGCTGTCGTCCGTTGCAAGCGTCACGGCGTTTTGGCCGGGCGGGAAGCCGTGCATCGTGAGGAATGACTGCATCAGCTTCGTGAGCGCCGCGTCGGCATGCTCCTGCCAGGTTCGGACCCACTCCGCATCAAGCCGCTCACCTGACACGTTTCCCCCTCGACTCCGCATGGGACCCGCCGCCCGCCAGTCCGGAAGAACGTATCGTCACTGCACAAGCGAGGCCGCTTCACCGACAGCGGCAAGCAGCTGGAACGGCCACTCTGGATCGGCCTGGCCAAGGGCCAGGCCGATCCAGCGCTCGGAGTTCGGCAGCCGCCACACTCGCATGTTGCCGGCGACGCCGCATAGGAAGGCAAGCGGCTCACGAGCCCTGAAGTCAGGGTCGGGGTTGTCGAACCCGAGATACGGCCACAGATCAATCGTTTCCGGTGCACCCCAGCGTCCGGTGAGGACGGCAGCCAGACCGGCGAGGTCGGCTTCCAGCTCGCGTTCGGCAGGCTCGACGATCTCGTTGCTCCGGTCCTCCCAGAAGTCCTGGCTCTCTCGCAGCGCGGCCAGGTGAAACCCGGGCCCGCCCCACTGGCCGCCCATTCCGGGCCTGCCTTCCTCATCGGGGAACGGCAGTGCGCTCAAGCTGTCGATGATCGACAGCTGCTCGTCAGAGGAACTTGCGGACTGGCGTTGCGGCGACATAGCCGGAGCCTAGCTTCCGTGCCCTGTCCCATCTGAGTTGGCGGCTGGTGGGGCTCTGGCCTGTGAGGCTGCCAGGTGTTTTGGAAACAGCGTCGGGCGCTGTTCTCAAACGAGTTGGCTCTCGCGGAATCGGGGCTCGTGCGACGGGCAGTCCCCGGAACGCCGGATGCTCGTTCGATCGCGTGTCAGCGAGGGCATGCAGAATGCGTCCATCCCTGATCTTGTGTGGGTATCCCCGGCTTCAGTCGGGGAGGGAAACGCATCCTTGGTCCGGAGGCGCGAAGCGCCGGAGTTCGCTGTGCCTGGGGGGATGGTCAGGCAGGCCGCTTCTGCCCTTCGATGTACTGGCGGATCACGGTCAGCGGTGCTCCGCCGCAGGATCCCGAGCGAGCACCATCGGCACATCAGCAAGAGCCGGCTCTCGATCCAAGTGGCTACAAGTGAGCGGACACTTAGGTCGGGGGCTCGGTGAATGACTGGTACCGGGGGCCAGGCCCCGGTACCAGCCATTGAGGCGTTTACCTGCGTCCGGTGTGCAGGGCTGAGGTAACCCTCATCCGCGGTTCCCTCACCGCAGGGGCCGCCGCATGGGTGTTGTCAAGTTGCTGTTCCGGCAGGCGAGTTGAGGTGTGCTGGAGGTGCGTTCGGCCGGGCCGGGGGCATCCTGGTCAGGCGGTCGTGAGGGCTCCCGTGACGGTCTTCCAGATGCGGAACCGTTCGGCCATCTCGGTGCGAGAGTTACTCGCTGTGATCAGATGGCGTCGGAGCCGGAAGTGGCTGGAGATCCGGCTGAAGGCGGCAAGGAACCTCTGGGTCGCTCCGCTGGAGCGGAAGCCCTTTATAGCGTGCTCGCGCTGCGTCGTGGGCTGATGACTGTTCTCGGCTCTGTTGTTCAAGTACTTCGAACTGCGGAGCTTGTCCGTGACGACCACGCGGGGTACGTACTCGAGGCCCTTGAGAAGCTTGCGGAGGAAGCGCCTGGCTGCGGCCGTATCGCGGCGGTCCTGGACGAGAATGTCGAGGACGTTGCCGTCCTGGTCGACCGCGCGCCACAGGTACCGCATCTTCCCGTTGACCTTTATGAACACCTCATCCAGATGCCATTTGTCGCCGGGGCGCGGCTGCCGGCGGCGCAACTGCGTGGCGTAGGCGGGGCCGAACGAGGCGCACCAGGCCCGGACCGTCTCGTAGGAGACCATGATGCCGCGTTCCAGGAGGAGCTCCTCGACCTCCCGACAGGAGAGCGGGAAACGGTGATACAGCCACATAGCGTGACCGATTACCTCGGGCGGAAACCGGTAACCCCTGTACGACGGTGCCGTCCCGCTCTCCACCCGCAGCCTCGCCTCGCGACGATCTACACCAAGATCATCCCACGGCCCGGGCCGAACTTGACAACGCCGTTGTCTCAGTTGGCCGTTGGTTGGACGCGGTGTCGTAGGCGTTCGCCCTGCGGCCCGAACATGATCAGGTATTCGACCGGTCCGCCGAGCCCGGCGTTGGCGACTCCGTGAGGGGTACGGGTGTCGAACTCGGCGACTTCCCCAGCAGTGAGGACGAGGTCGTGTTCGCCGAGCGCCAGCCACAGCCGTCCGGAGAGCACGCACAGCCATTCGTAACCTTCGTGCGACACCTGGCGTGGCCGTGGCGGCTGGTCGTCGGTTGCGGGCAGGACGTGCTTGTGGGCATGCACGCCCCCGACGTAGTGGGTCAGAGGCAACACCGCCTTGTCGTCCACCGGACGCTGGGGCGGCGGACTGTGCGGTTTTTCCACCGTGGCGGGCGCGGTGCCGGCCAGCTCGTCCAGGGATACGCCGTAGGCCTTCGCCAGGTGTAGCAGCAGTTCCAGGTTCGGCTTGCGTCGACCGTTCTCGACCCGCGACAGCGTGCTGAGGGAGATGCCGGTTGCGCGGCTCACGTCGGTGAGTGTGTCCCCGCGCCGTTCACGCGAGACCCGCAGCCGCGGCCCCATGGCGGCCAGCACACCAGCGATGTCGTCATCCGTCATTTCGCCTTGTCCCTCTCTTGCCGTCTACGCACATCGCCCCTGTCCTGCAAGTTTGCCAAAGTGACAACGCTAGTCGCGTCCCCAGGCGCCGCAACGCATGATCGATGTGTACCGCCGCCATCTGGGAACCCGAGGAGAAGCCATGTACCAGCCCGCACCGTCCGCGGACCTGCGCCACCGCACCATTGACGCCCCCGCCGGACGGCTGCACCTGGTCGAGCAGGGCACCGGGCCACTGGTCCTGCTCGTCCACGGCTTCCCCGAGTCCTGGTACTCCTGGCGCCACCAGCTCCCGGCGCTCGCGGCGGCGGGATACCGGGCGGTCGCACCCGACGTGCGCGGCTACGGCCGTTCCTCCAAGCCGTCCGCACCGCAGGAGTACCGGATGCGCGCCTTCGTGGAGGACGACCTCGCCCTGGTGCACGCCCTGGGCGAGGAAACCGCGGTGATCATCGGGCACGACTGGGGCTCGAACATCGCGGCTACCTCCGCCCTGCTCCACCCCGAGGTCTTCCGCGCGGTGGGCCTGTTGAGCGTTCCCTACGCCCCGCCCGGCGGCCCCCGCCCCAGCGACGTCTTCGCGCAGATGGGCGGGGACCAGGAGTTCTACGTCTCGTACTTTCAGGAGCCGGGTCGGGCCGAGGCCGAGATCGAGCCCGACGTCCGGGGCTGGCTCGCGGGCTTCTACGCGGCCCTGTCCGCCGACACCATGCCGGCGCAGGGGGAGCCCGACCCACACTTCGTCAGCCGCGGCGGAACGCTGCGCGACCGGTTCCCCAAGGACCGGCTGCCCTCATGGCTCACCGAAGCCGATCTCGACCACTACGCCGGGGAATTCGAGCGCACCGGCATGACCGGAGCACTCAACCGCTACCGGAATATGGACCGCGACTGGGAGGACCTTTCCGACTTCAGCGGCTCCCCCCTCATACAGCCGTCCCTGTTCATCGGCGGCGCCCTGGACGCCTCCACGACCTGGATGGCCGATGCGATCAACGCCTACCCGACCACGCTTCCCTCGCTGGTCTCCTCCCACATCCTGGACGGCTGCGGCCACTGGCTCCAGCAGGAACGCCCCGAGGAGATCAACCAGCTACTGACCTCCTGGCTCGCGGCGGTGTCCCCTCTGCGGTAGCAGATGAGGCCACTGGCTGTGCCGACGAAGGCGAGGAAGTGTTCGGCCTCGCGCTCGTAGCGGCGCTGCGGGCGGCGGCAGCCGGTCAGCCAGGACGTTGGGTCTCGTATTCCGCACGGCCGGCTGCGACGACCGCAGCCCGGGTGGGCGGGCGTGGCTGGGCGCGGTGCGGCTACCGCCGGCGCGTCGCCGACGCCGCCGAGGGAAGAGCGCGAGGGTGCTCTGGGCGTGTGTCTTCGGCCGCAGTGCGGGTCGACGGGGGTACCTCGCGCCTGCTGCCGGCCCCCGCGGGAGTCGACCGGTGCCAGGGGGCCGGCCGACGGACGTGGTCCGTCGGCCGGCCAGGGTCAGAGGTCCAGGACGAGTCGGTCGCTCTGGCAGCGCCCGACGCAGATCATCATGGTGCGCCCGGCGAGGCGTTCTTCGTCGCTGAGTACGGAATCCCGGTGCTCCGGTGTCCCGGCGAGGACGCGGGTCTCGCAGGCGCCGCAGTATCCCTTCTCGCAGTCGTAGGACAGGCCGCTCACGGCATCGCGCAGGACCTCGATGAGGCGGCGGTCGGGCGGTACGGTGAGCGTGCCGCCGGTGCGCGCGAGCTGGACTTCGAAGGTCCGGTTCTCCGTGGCGTCGAACGTCGTTTCGAGGTCGTCGCCTGCGGTGAAGCGCTCCAGGTGCAGCCGGTCGGTGAGATTCAGGAGGGTGCACTCGCGCTCGACTGCCGCCAGCATCGGTGTCGGCCCGCATACGTACACGGCGGTGTCCGCGTCCAGCCCGCCCAGCAGCCGGGGGAGGTCCGGCAGCCCGGCCTCGTCCTGCGGGAGCAGGGTGAGCGCGTCGCCGGCGACGGCGGCGAGTTCGTCGGCGAACGCCATGGTCGAGCGGGTCCGTCCGCCGTACACGACGGTGAAGGGCGTGCCACGTGCCGCGGCCTCGCGGACCATGGCGAGGATCGGTGTGATGCCGATGCCGCCGGCGAGGAACAGGTAGGACGGCGCCTCGGCGAGCGGGAAGTGGTTGCGCGGCCCGCGTACCGCGAACGTGACTCCGGGGCGGGCGAGTTCGTGGAGTTCGGCCGAACCGCCCCGCCCCTGGGGCTCGCGCAGGACCCCGATGCGCCAGGTCGTGGCGTCGGCGGGGTCACCGCACAGCGAGTACTGACGCAGTCGGCCCGAGGGCAGACGCAGCTCGACGTGCGCCCCGGGCCGCCACGCGGGGAGTTCACCTCCGTCCGGCAGGCCGAGGTCGACGGCGACGACGCCCTCGGTCGCGGCACGCACCGCGGTCACCCGCAGCGGGGTGGGCGTGCTCAGCGCGCGGGCCGTGCCTGCCGTCGCTGCCGCCCGGGGACCGGGCGCGAAGACCGCCGGGACCGCGTCCCAGCCGGACTGGTTGCCGCGCGTGGGGTAGGGAACGAGCCCCTCCTCGATCACCCGGTAGTCGGGCAGCCTGGTCAGGACCTGCGTCATCATCGCGCGGAACATGGCCCGGGCGAGGTGGGCGCCGGCGCACCGGTGCGATCCGATGCCGAAGCTGAGGTGGCGGCTGGCGTCTCGGTCGAGGCGTATCTGCGTGGGGTCGGGGAACACAGCGGGGTCATGGTTCGCGGCGACCCATGGGATCAGCACCCGGTCGCCCGCGTGCATCGGGCAGCCACCGACCTCGACCTCCCTGGTGACCGTGCGCGCCATCGACTGCGACGGGGCGAACGCGCGGAGGAATTCCTCGGTCGCGCTGTCCAGCAGATCGGGGGAGTCGATCAGCCGCCGGCGCTGCTCGGGGTGGCGGGCGAGGTGGACGAGCGTCGATCCGGTCAGGGAGGTGGTGGTGTCGACGCCGCCCGCGATGAGCAGGCCGATCACCGACACCAGTTCGTCCTCGACGAACGCGCTGCCGTCGGCGCGTCGGCCGGCAACGAGCGCGCTGACCGCGTCGGCCCGTGGTGCGGAGCGGCGCTCGGCGATCAACTCGCGGATGCGCTGGTCCATATGGGCCAGCCCCGCGGCCCCGCGCACGGCGCGCTCGCTGTCGGCCGGTGCGGCGAAGATGTCGTGGATCGGCCCGGCCAGCTTTGCCCAGTCCTCCTCGGGGAAACCCAGCCAGTCCAGGGTGACCGCGGCGGGCAGCGGGTTGGTGAGGTCGCGGACGAAATCGCAGGAGCCCAGCTCGATGAAGTCGTCCAGGACGCGGGCGGCATGGCGCTCGATCATGGGAACCAGTTGGCCGACCGCCTCCGGGGTCAGCAGCGGGTTGATCAGTTCCCGGTACTCGGTCGCACGCGGCGGGTCCAGCTCGATCGGATACTGTTCGAGCCCAGGTCCTTTGGGGATGACGATGCCGACCCCCTGCCCGCCGTGGTCGCCGCGAGCTGAGGAGAACGTCGCGTCGTCGCGGGCGATACGGGCCACGTCGGCGTACCGCGTCGTGTAGTGGAAGCCACCATGGGCAGCCGAGCGGCCTACCGGGCAGCTCTCACGGAAGCCCGCGTAGTAGGCGACCGGATCGGCGTTGGCTTTGTCGGAGTGGTGGTCGAAGTCGATGTCGGAAGCGATGTCGAAGTCAGCGGACATGGTGGGCACGCTCCACGTGCTCGGAACTGTGCGCGGTGTTGTCCGGCCGCGCCACCGGATGCCAGCAGCCTCATCGGTGTCGGTCACCCTAAGGCGTGCCGCTGAGCCTGACAACGTCTCGTAGAACGCCGAGAAGGTCGGCTCAGAAGGTCAGCTCAGAAGGTCAGCACGGCTTTGCCGACCGAGCCGGACCGGACTGCTGCGACGGCCTCGTTGATCTGCTCGAACGGGAAGTAGGTGATCATCTTCTCGACCGGGAACCGGCCCCTGGCGTTGAGTTCGAGCAACTGCGGCAGGAACAGTCTCGGCAGGCTGGACCCGGCGACGATGCCGGTGACCGTGCGTCCGTTGAGGATGCTGCGCCAGTCGAAGCTCATCGTCTCGCTGGGGCCGACGCCGATGACACCGGCGTGACCGAGCGGCCCGAGAGCCTCCACGGCGGTGCGCAGGACGTCCTCGCGCCCAGTCGTGTCGATCACGAAGTCGAACCCCTCGGGCACCAGGTCGGCCAGTTGCCCGGCGGTCCCCTCGGCCGAGGAGTCGACGCAGTGCGTGGCTCCGAAGCCGCGCGCCGCTTCGAGCTTGGCCGTGTTCACGTCGACGGCCGCGATGACCTCGCAGCCGCTCAGCGAGGCGGCGATGACGGCGGCCACGCCGACGGCCCCGACCCCGAAGACCGCGATCGACGAGCCGGGGCGCGGCCGCAGCACATTGAGCACACCGCCCGCTCCGGTCTGGAAGCCGCAGCCGAACGGTCCGGCCCGCAGCAGGTCCCACGACGGGTCGATCCGGACGACCGCCCGCTCCGGTGCGACGACATGGCCGGCGAACGAGGACTGACCGAGGAAGTGCGCGTTGACCTCCAGCCCCCCGTGGGTCACCGCGGTGGAGCCGTCGGGCCGGCGGCCGGAGAAGTTCACCGCGTCGAAGCTGCGGCAGTAGGCGGGCGAGCCCGTCAGGCACAGGGCGCAGGTACCGCACGATGTGAAAGACATGGCGACGTGGTCGCCCGGACATACGGAGGTGACCTGTGCGCCGACCTTCTCGACGATGCCCGCCCCTTCGTGCCCGAGCAGCGCGGGCGTGGGGAAGAAGCGGGCGAACTCAAGGTCCGTACCGCAGACACCGACGGCGGCGACGCGGACGAGCACCTCGTCCGGGCGGGGATCTTCCAGGTCCACTTCGGTCAGGACGAACGGCTGTCCGGGCTGCTCCAGCAGAGCGGCGGTGGCACGCACGGGGCCTCCTCAGCGCCTCACAAAGCGAGACTGCATATTGACATGCGTGACAGGGCCGGTCAATGCTCCCTTCATGGCGGCTATTGGCTTTCCTTCCTCCCAGCACTTCATCGACGGCACGTGGGTGGCGGCCCGCGACGGCGGCACGCTGGACGTCCTCGATCCGGCCACCCGACAGGTGATCACCGAGGTCGCCCGGGCGGGCCGCGCCGATGTGGACGACGCGGTCACCGCGGCGCGCCGCGCCTTCCCCGCCTGGGCGGCGACCAACCCGAGCGAGCGCGGGGCGCTGATCCGGCGCTGGGCCGACCTCATCATCGCCGAGATCGAGGCGCTCGCGGCCGTCGAGGCACAGGACGTCGGCAAACCCCTGTCCGGGGGCCGGACGAACATCTACATTGCCCACGGCATCATTGACTACTTCGCCGGCGCGGCCGACAAGCTCACCGGGGTCACGCTGCCGACCCGCAGTCCCGACTACCTGGGCTACACGGTTCCCGAGCCGTACGGCGTGTGCGCCATCGTCATCCCGTGGAACGTCCCCGCCGTGCTCACCGCCGCGAACGTGGCGCCGGCGCTCGCCGCGGGCAACACCGTCGTCCTCAAGCCGTCCGAGATCGCACCGCTGGCCCCGTTCGCACTCGCCGAACTCGCCCGCCGCGCCGGTTTCCCGCCGGGTGTGATCAACGTCGTGGCGGGCCTCGGCCCCGAGGCGGGCGTCGCCCTCACCTCGCACCCGGGGGTCGACCACATCAGCTTCGTCGGCTCCACCGCCACCGGGCGGGCGATCATGGCGGCCGCAGCACAGAACCTCGTCCCGGTGAAGCTGGAACTCGGCGGCAAGTCGCCGAACGTGCTCTTCGCCGACGCCGACCTCGACACGGCGATCCCCGCGATCGTCACCTCCATCACCGAGAACGCGGGGCAGAACTGCTACGCCGGTTCCCGGCTGCTCGTGGAGGCGTCGGTGCACGATGAGGTGGTGGAGCGGGTCGCCGCCGCCATGGCCGCGGTCACGACCGGGCCGTGGGAGGCCGACCCGGACATGGGGCCGTTGGTCAGTGCCGCGCAGTTCGCCCGCGTCAGCGGCTTTCTGGCGCAAGCACCTCGCGAGGGGGCTCGGCTGGTCACCGGTGGCGGAACCGCCGACGAGGGGTGGTTCGTCCGGCCGGCCGTGTTCGACCGCGTGGAAACGCGCATGCGCGTCGCCCGCGAGGAGGTCTTCGGTCCGGTTCTCGCCGTCCAGTCGTTCCGCGACACCGCCGAGGCGACAGAGTTGATGAACGCCACCGACTTCGGTCTCCTGGCATGCGTCTGGACCAACGACATCTCGCGGGCGCTGCGGCTGGCGAAGGATGTCCGCTCCGGGCAGGTGGCGGTCAATCAGTTCCACGACGCCGGAGTGATCGGCTTTCCGTTCAACATGCAGAAGGACAGCGGCTTCAGCAGGGGCGGCGGGTACGCGGCGCTGCGCGAGTACACCCAGGAGAAGGGCGTGGCCATCCGGCTGCTGGCCCGCTGAGACCGGACGCGACGGGTGCGACGGGGGTCACCGCCGGAGCGCCGGACAAGCGGTCCGGAACCCGGACCGGTGACTGACCCGCCGCGCGGGCGGCGGACCGTGGCACCGTCCGCGCGTGCCTGAGGACGACAACGGTGTGTACCGACCCTTGGTCCGGGTGATCCGTGCGGGTGGGCGCCGGGCGGCACCGTACCGCACTGACAGCGGCTCACGACTTCGCGCTGAAACGGCACTCGCTCATTCCTTGTCGGCCGGACGCGGAACCGGCATCTCACTCGTCGCCGAGCCGCCTCGCGGCCCGGCGACGGCTGTCTTTTCACCGGCCTCCACCCGTCGCCACCTGGGCTGTCGGCGTTGTGAAGAAGTGAAACGCCGACGAGGCGAAGAAGTGGTGCAGGAGCGTTGACACCATCGGGCAGCGGCGGCAGAGTACCTCACAATACGTTCCACCGACTCGCAATGCGAGACGGGTGAAGGTGAGGAGGCTGCGCGGTGCGAGCCATGGTGCAGACCGAATTCGGCGGGTACGAGGGGGTGTTCCCGCAGGACGTCCCGGAACGGAAACGCAGACCGAGCGACCTCGTCGACGTCGCGTACCGTGGGCCGAACCGCCCGGCCCTGCCACAGGTCAAGGGTGCGGGCCCGACCCCTGGCCGCTGTCCCGCGCACGTGCCGGGAACGGACTTCGGCGCATCGGAGGCGTCGACCGGTGCTGCGGATGGCTCGGTCGTCCGAGACCCCGGGTCCCGGTCGATCACCGCCCGCGCCGACCGCCCGCATTCACCCATCGGCAAGGGCGTGATCAACCCATGAGCGACCTGCTGATCGTGGGTGGCGACGTCGTCACGATGGACTCCGCGCGGCGCGTCCTCACCGGTGCCACGGTCGCCGTGTCGGAGAACAGCATCGCCGCGCTCGGCACGGCCGAGGAACTGCGCGCCCGCTTCCCTGGAGCGCGGGAGATCGACGCGTCGGGCTGTGTCGTCATCCCGGGCCTGATCGACGCACACCAGCACACGACCGTCGACCCCCTCGTACGCAGCACGATCCCGGACAGCATCGGCTCGCAGGAGTCGATCTTCGACTGGATCGTCCCGCTGCACGCCCACGCCGACGGTGACGACGACGAACTGGCCGCGACCATCACCGCCGTCGAGTGTTTGTCCCGGGGCATCACCACGGTGCTGGAGCCGGGCACGGTGGCCTACCCCGAACGCGTCGCCGCCGGTCTGGGCGCGGCGGGTGTCCGCGCACGGGTCGGCGGCTGGGGCTGGGACGCCAAGGACGTGCCGCTCGGCGCGCCCGCGCACGAGGTGCTCGCCCGGCAGGAGGACATCGTCCGGTCCCTGCCGGTCACCGGACCGGTCACCGGGTGGGTGACACTCGTCGGCCACGACCTGGCCAGCGACGAACTGTTCACCGGGGCCGCGAGCCTGGCCGAACGGCTCGACTTGGGGCTGACCTGGCACATCTCGCCGGGACCCGCGGACGTCGAGGCATACGCGCTGCGGTGCGGGCGTCGGCCGGTGGTCCACTTCCGTGAGCTGGGCGTACTCGGCCCGCGTCTGTTGCTGGGGCACGCTGTGTGGCTCGACGACGCGGAGGTCGACGCGATCCTGGAGACCGGCACCTCGGTCGCCTCCTGCCCGGGGGCCTATCTGCGGCTCGCCCAGGGGTACACCCGCGCCTCGCGCCACGCCGAACTGGTGCGGAGGGGCGGCCGGGTGGCGCTGGGCTGCGACGCGCACAACGCGGGCGATGCCCCGGACATTCTCCTGGCCGCCTACCTGTTCGCCGCGTTGGAACGCGACCGTGACCCGCCCGACCCGATCCGCGCCGAGCAGGCGTTCGCGCTCGCGACGGTCGACGGCGCCGAGGCGATCGGTCTGGGCGACCGGATCGGCTCCCTGGAAGTGGGCAAGGCGGCCGACATCGTCGTACTCGACACCAGAGACCCCGCCTGGACACCCCGGGGCGATCTGGCCCGCCAGCTCGTATGGGGCCATGTGTCGCGCACCGTTCGTGATGTGCTGGTCGACGGCCGCGTGGTCGTCCGTGACCGGCGGCCGACAGGCGTTGATCCGGACGCCCTCGCAGCCGCTGCCGCCGACCGCTCCGCCGCCCTCCTGCGGCGCGCGGGTCGCACACCCCGCCCGACCTGGCCCACGGAGTCGGCCGCGGACCGGTGAAAGGTGCCCACCGTTGAACGTCGTAGACATTCCGCTTCCCGGCAGCACACAACCCGCGCGCCGAGCGCGCCCGCGTCATCACCGATGACTCCTCCGTGGTGCGTCGCCGCGAGCGAGGAACCCCCTTCCCGCACAAGCGTGTCTCCCGTGCCGAGCCGCACCGAGGCATCGAACCCGCCGACGCACCGCCACCCCCCGCCGCCATGACCGCCCCGACGGGGCGGTGCCACCCAGTGAATGGACCCACGCACATGACTTCACACAGCATGCTCCGGCGCCGTGTGGCCGCGACCGGCCTCGCCCTCGCGGGTGCCCTCGCGCTGTCCGCCTGCGCCGACAACGCGGCGACGGCGCCCAAGGCCACCCCTGGGGCGAGCGGCGGCAGCGACAGCGGCAGCGGCTCCGGGCTCAAGGGGCCCGATGTCAACGGCGACGGCAAAGTCGTCATCGGTGTCCTCAGCCCTGGCGACATCAACGACCGCGGCTACTACCAGAGCTTCGTCGACTCGGCGGACGCCTTCGCCAAGGAGAAGGGCTGGACGGTCGTCAAGCGCGGCAGCGTGCCCCCGAGCGACGCGCTCACCGCGGCACGCGCGCTGTGTCAGCAGCAGGTCGACCTGGTTGCGCTCGGCGCGAGTGAGCTGAAGACCGCCATCCCCGCCTCGGAGGAGCCGGTCTGCGCCAAGTCCGCCTGGTATGTGCCGATGCAGGGAAACATCGACCAGACCCCGCGCATCGTGCTGTCCACCGACGACCCCAACCAGTCCATGCTCGTCGCCGGCTACGCCACGGGCCTGAAGATGAAGGCGGCCGGCCACACCAAGGCGGGGTTCATCACCGGGCTGAAGGCCGACTTCAGCGTCGCCGCCTCCACGGCCTTCCTGGCCGGGATCCGGGAGGTCGTGCCGAAGGCCACCCTGACCACCACCTACACCGGCGACTTCAACGACTCGGCGAAGGCCAAGGAGGCCACCCAGGCGCAGCTCAGCCAGGGCGTCAAGGTCATCTACCCCTACCTCGGCGGCGCCACCGACGCCTCCGCGAACCTCGCGAACGCGGGCGGCGCGCTGACCCTCACCCCGGGCACCGACCGGTGCGACTCGAACAGCCCCAAGTTCGACATCTCGGTGATGTTCAGCCCGGGCGACTACTTCCGCGCCGCGCTGGAGGAGTTCGCCAGGCACAACCTGAAGATGGGCACGACACGCGTGTGGCAACTGGGCGTCGACCCCTACCCGACCGTCAAGATCTGCGACGGACAGGGCGACGAGGACCAGCAACTCGCGGAGTTCATCAAGAAGATCGGTAGCAAGGAGATCGACCCTGCGGCCGAGGTCAAGCGCCTCGGCTGACGTGCCGACACCCACGAGGAAGATCAGCGATGACACCGACGACCTCAGCGGTTCCGATCCTCGAACTGCGCGGCATCACCAAATCCTACGGATCTGTCACGGCTTGCGACGCCGTGGACCTCAGAGTCGAGGCCGGCGAGATCCACGGACTCCTGGGTGAGAACGGGGCAGGCAAGTCCAGCCTCATGAAGGTCCTGCTCGGGCTGGTCCGGCGCGACACCGGCACCGTCCTGGTGCGCGGCGAGGAGGTCGCGCTGGACAGCCCGCAGGAAGCGGCCGAACTGGGCATCGGCATGGTGCACCAGCACTTCAGCCTCATCAACGGCCTGACCGTGTGGGAGAACGTGGCGCTGGGCGACACCGGCAAGGTGAACAAGCAGGCCGTCTGCGACGGCATCGCCGAGGTCTCCGCGCGATACGGGCTGCCCGTCGACCCCGAGGCGCGCGTCGACGCGCTCTCGGCCGGCGAGCGGCAGCGGGTCGAGGTGGTCAAGTGCCTGCGGCGCGACCCGCAGATCCTGATTCTGGACGAGCCGACCTCGGTGCTGACCCAGGCCGAATCGCAGGAACTGTTCGCCGTGCTCGACCGCGTGGTGGCGAACGAGGGCCGCGCCGTCATCCTCATCAGCCACAAACTCGCCGAGATCGCCCAGGCCACGGACCGGGTGACGGTCCTGCGCAAGGGCCGTGTCGCCTTCCGGGCGGTCACGTCCGACACCACTCCACAACTGCTCGCCCGGCAGATGGTGGGCCGTGAGGTGTCGCTGGGCGAGGAGGGCGCGGCCCTCGGCCTGTTGCCGGTGCAGCAGACGCGCGCCGGCCACGACGGGGCGCACGACCGGCAGCAGGCCGTGCTGCGCCTCGCCGGACTCACCGTCGTACAGGGCGGGGTCGAGGTTCTCGGCTCCGTCGATCTGACCGTGGGCGCGGGTGAGATCGTGGGCCTCTACGGCGTGGAGGGCAACGGCCAGTCCATCCTCGGCGATGTCCTCGCCGGGCTGGTCGCGCCGACCGAAGGCACCATCGAGGTCGCCGGGAACCGCGTCGACGTCACCCGGCCCGGCGCGTTGTCCAAGGCCGGTCTCGGCATCGTGCCGGAGGACCGGCACCACAGCGGCGTCGTCCTTGACATGAGCGTCGCCGAGAACCTGACGATGAAGTCGTTGGACGAGGTCAGCGGCCGGTTCCTGCTGCGGCGGCGCGCGACGCTCGCCCGGGCCCGCCGTCTCGCGGACGAGTTCAACATCGTCACGCCGTCGCTGGACGCGCCGGTGCGCAGCCTCTCCGGCGGCAACCAGCAGCGGGTCGTCCTCGCCCGGGAACTGTCCGGCGACACCAGGGTCCTGGTGGCCGCGCAGCCCACCCACGGGCTTGACGTCGGTGCCATCGAGGACATGTACGCCCGGCTGCGCAGAGCGGCCGACGAAGGCGTCGGAGTGCTGCTCATCTCCACCGAACTCGAGGAAGTCATGGCCCTTGCATCCTGGATCGCGGTGATCTCCTCGGGGCGGATCAGCGGAGCGCTCCCCGTCTCCGAGGCGACCCCCGAACGCCTCGGCATGCTGGTGGGCGGTGAGGCAGCATGAGAGCCGCCCCGACGATGGCGCCGGACGATCTCGGCCGGCGCGTCCTCGCCCATCTCCGACCGGGCCGCGACGGCTGGCTGACCACGAGTCTCACCATCGTGCTCGTCGCCGTCGCCCTGGGCGTGTCCGCGCTCCTGCTCACCCTGACCGGTGCCTCGCCGAGTGCCTCGCTGTCCGCCATCTGGACCGGAAGTCTGGCCAACACCACCGGCTGGACGACGACGCTGCTCAACGCCGCGCCGCTGCTGCTGGTGGCGGTCGGCGCGGCCATCTGTGCCTCCGCCGGCACCTTCAACATCGGACAGGAAGGACAGGTGCTCATCGGCGGTCTGTTCGGCGCCTGGGTCGGGCTGCGGCTGGCCCTGCCCGGCCCGATGCTGGTGGTCGTGGTGATGGCCGCCGCGGCGGTCGGCGGTGGCCTCTGGGCCGCGCTCAGCGCGCTGATGTACCGCTTCCGCGGTGTCAACGTCGTGGTGAGCACCTTGCTGATGACATTCCTCGCCATCCAGCTCGTCACCTTCGCGGTCAGCACCCCGTGGCTCCAGGAGAGCGCCCAGGGCTCCTCGGGCATCGCCGACGCGCAGTCCAACCCCCTGCCGGCCGACGCCCTGCTCGGCGGCCTCGGGCAGTACCCCTCGATGCAGTTGAACGCGGGACTGTTCCTCGCGCTCGTCGCCGCGGTCGGTGTCGCGCTGGTGCTGAGCCGCAGCCGGTGGGGCTTCCGGGTACGCATGGTGGGACTGAATCCGCTGACGGCCAAGCACACCGGAGTCCGGGTGGCGGCGCTCGGCGGCTTCACCCTGGCACTGTCGGGCGCCTTCGCGGGGCTGGCGGGAGGGTTGCTGCTGGCCAGCCCTGTCAGCCCCAACCGGCTGCAGGCCGGGCTCTCGGACAACGTCGGCTGGGACGGCCTGCTCGTCGCGCTCGTCGCACGCAACCGGCCCCTGATCGCGATACCGGTGTCGTTCGGGTTCGCTGTGCTGCGGGCGGGCGGGGACTTCCTCTCGGCCACCGGGGTGCCGTACTACCTCGTCGACATCGTCAAGGCGCTGCTCGTCCTCGCGTTCGTCGCACCGCCCCTCCTCGTCGGCCTCCTCCGCGGACGGCGCGGTGCCACACCGCCGACGCCGTTCCCCCTGCCCGCTGTCCCGACCAAGATGAAGGCGGCCGTGTGAGCGTTCTGGACAACACCACGACCATTCTGGCGAGCGGTGTCCGGCTGACCGTGCCGCTGGCGTTCGCCGCCTGCGGTGAGTACCTGGCCCAGCGCGCCGGAGCGATGAACATCTCCGTCGAGGCGATGATGCTCGGCGCCGCGTTCACCTCCATCGCCACCGCGAGTGCGACCGGCAGCGCCACCACCGGTCTCGCGGTCGGCGTGGTGACCGGCCTCGTCATCGGCTTCGTGCACGGCAACCTCTCCCACCGTGCCCAGATCAACACCTTCGTCGTCGGCCTCGTGCTGAACGCGCTGGTGCTCGGGCTCACCAGCTACCTGATCACCACCCAGCAGTTCGCCTCGCACCAGGTGGGGGTGCTGTCGATCCCCCTGCTGAAGGACATCCCGCTCATCGGCCAGGCGCTGTTCTCCGGACGCTGGCCCGCCTACCTGCTGATCCTGCTGGTGCCGCTCACCTGGTGGCTGGTGGACCGCAGCCGCTGGGGCCTGGAGCTGCGGGCGGTGGGGGAGAACCCGCAGGCCGCCGATGTCACGGGTATCAAGGTCGGTGTGCGGCGCCGGCAGGCCCTGCTGTGGTGCGGCGCACTCGCCGGTCTCGGGGGCGCGTACCTCGCGGTCGGCGAGGTCGGATCGTTCAACCAGAACATGACCGCCGGACGCGGGTACATCGTCATCGCCGCGGTGATCTTCGGGGCGTGGCGGCTCGGCCGTACCCTGCTCGGCTGCCTGGTGTTCGGCCTCTCCGACGCGATGCGCCTGGCGCTCCCCGCGCTCGGTGTCACCCTCAACGCCCAGCTCCTCGTCGCGGCCCCGTATCTGCTCGCGCTTCTCGCCATGCTGCTGTTCGCCACCCAGCACCGAGAACCCGCCGCACTCGGCCGGCCCTTCCAGCGCGGTTCGACCTGACGGCGCGTGGACGCCGTGCGGGCGAAACGGGGAGGCCGACTGTGAACGACACCCGCGCCACGGTCGAGGCGTACCTGGCCGCGCTGAACGCGCACGACGCCGACGCCGTGGCGGCCTGTGTGGCCGAGGACTTCGTCAACGAACACACCTCGTCGATGGGCCGGAGCCGCAAGGGCCGCGCAGAGTACCGCGCGGCCCTGACCGGGTTCCTGGAGAACTTCGCAGACCTGCGCTATGTGCCCGAGAGACTCCTCGTCGACGGCGAGTCGGCTGCGGTGCCGTACGTCATGACGTTCCGGATGCGCTCGGCCGGCGACCGCCCCGTGCGCGTCCGCGGGGTCTTCGTGTTCACCGTCGCGGGCGGTCTCATCACGCGCCGCACGGACTACTGGGACAGCGGCGAGGTGCGGCGCCAACTGGCGTGACACCCCTCGGGAAGACACCGGCGAGGGCAGGCGCACACACCGCGACCCCGGCCCGCAACTGCTGCGGCCGGGGTCCGAGATGTCCGTGGTCGCGTGGCGGTCACGCTCCCACGTGGGGGTGGTCGTGGCCGACGCGGCCTGTTTTGCGGGCTCCGCCGGGGGAGCCGAGGGGTGGGGTGCCGAGGGTGAAGAACTCGGCGTTGACCTGCTCGAAGTGCTTGTTGTGCGCGGGCAGGTCTTCGTGGTGGAAGATGGAGATCTGCGGGCAGACGGGTTCGCAGCGCCCGCACTCGACGCATTCGTCGGGCTGGATGTAGAGCATCCGGTCGCCCTCGTAGATGCAGTCTGCCGGGCACTCTTCCATGCAGGACTTGTCCATGACGTCGACGCAGGCGTCGGTGATGACGTACGGCACGCGCTTGTCGCCCTTCACACGATCGTGCGGAACAGGATGATGGCAGCGCCGGCACCGCAGGCTCTCGGCCGACCCGATCGCCGACGCCACCGCCGATGACCAGCGGGGCGGCCGAGGAGCGTGCGGTCGGTTCCCGGCTCGGCCCCAGAACTGCTGATGCTCAGCCCCACAGCTCCTGGATGGTCGAGAACACCTTCTGGTTGTGCGAGAACTCGATGGTGTTGCCGTCGGGGTCGTTCACGGCGCAGATGTACCCGATGTGGGCGGCCATGTCCACCGGCTCCCACCGCAGGTTGCCCGTCTCGCGCGCTTTCGCCGCGACCTCGTCCACGTCCTCGCGGTGGGGCAGTTCGATACCGATGTGCGCGAACGGCGCCAGCGTCGGCACCTTCTTGCCCGGCTCGATGCCGAAGCGCGCCCCGACCTCGGGAAAGAACTCGGCGAGGACAAGGACGAACGCCGAGTCGACCTGGCCCTTGTTCGACAGCCAGGCGCTGCGCCCGTTGTCGTCGTCGTTCTTGGTGACCAGCACCAACGGGGTGATGCGCTCGTAGAACTCGATCGATTGGTCCAGGTCGCTGACCGGGATGGCGACATGGGTCCAGCGGGGTTCGGTCAGTTCTGCCATGGTTCTGCTCTCCTCATTCGTTCGTGTCGTTCGTGTCGTTCGTTTCGTTCGGCGCGACCGCGACGCGCAGCCGTGCGGTCAGACGGTGGGCCACTTGGCCCGGTCGGGCAGGCCGGAGCGGGCCACGATGCCCTCACCGGCGGTCTGGGCGCGGCGCAGGAGGTCGTCCTCGTCGATCGTCGTGCAGCGGTAGTTGTCGACGACGCGCCGCCCGTCGACGAACACGGTGTGCACACCCCGCCCGTCGGCCGACCACACGAGCTGGTTGGCGACGTTGTGCAGTGGCCGCCACTCCGGCCGGTTGGTGTCGTGCAGCACCAGGTCGGCCTTCTTGCCCGTCTCGATCGAGCCGATCTCGTGCTCGGCCTGGAGTCCGCGGGCGCCGTTGCGGGTGGCCATCGCGAACGCGTCCTCGGCCGGGAAGATCGTGGCGTCACGCCGGGCGTCCTTGAACAGACCGGCGACGAGGTAGGTCGCGCGCATCAGGTCGTGGTAGTTCGAGGCGTTGTTGCCGTCGGTGCCGATCGCTACATTGACACCGGCTTCCACCATCTCGGGGAACTTGCCGATCTGGGTCACGCCGTACGACACCTTCAGCGCCGTGGTCGGGCAGTGCGACACGCTCGTCCCGGTGCGGGCGAGCAGCGCGACCTCGTCGTCGTCGACGTGAACGGCGTGGGTCAGGATCACGTTGTTGCCCAGCACGCCGAGCTTGTCGAGGTGCACCATCGGCCGTTGTCCGTACGACGCGAGGAACCCCTCGGGGTCCATCGCCGCCGGCGACATGTGGAAGCTGAACCCGGTGCCGTACTCGATCGACAGGGCCTTCGCCGCCCGCCACAGTTCGTCGCTGCAGCAGGTGTGGCCGATGACGATGGGCCATGCCTGGATACGGCCGTCGGCCACTGAGGCGTACCGGTCCATCGAGTCTTCGAGGCGCGTGATCGCCTGTGCGGTCGACATGCGCAGCACCTCCGGCGTGGGGACCAGATCCCACGCCCACGGTCCGACGCGGGCGCGAATGCCGATCTCGCTGAGGGCCTCGACGACCGGGTCGATGAACCGGATCGTGCCGGCCTCCAGGAACGCGGTGGTGCCGCTCTTGAGCATCTCCAGCGCCGCGAGCTGGGCGGAGATGTGCTCGTCCTCCTCGGTGTAGTACGTGTGGATCGGTGTGAGCCACTCGAAGACGTTCTCCAGGAACGGGGTGTCGTCCGGGACGAAACCGCGCGTGAGCGGTTCGCCGGTGATGTGCACATGCGTATTGATCAGCCCCGGGGTGACGACGAACCGTTCACCGGCGATGACGGTGTCGCTGTGCCACTGGGCGGTCACGTCGGCGGTCTTGCCGACGGCCACGATCAGGTCGCCCCGGATGGCGACCGCTCCGTCGCTGATCACGCGGCGGGAGTCGTCCATGGTCACGACGTGGGTGTTGACGATCAGGGTGTCGGCGGGTGCCGTGGTGTTCGGGGAATTCACGAGGTGGCCTCCGGGGTGCGGGAGCGGATGAGGCGGACGTGCTGGCGCGGCACCGGCTCGAACGAGTCGACCAGCTCGGCGTCGGCCGCTTCGGCCCACGCGCGCAGGTCCGCGACCGTGACACCGAGCCCCGCTGTCGAGGCCAGCATCGTCAGGGACAGCAGCAGTTCGTGGCGCGCGGCGACACAGACGGCGCCGCGGTCCTCGCCGACACCGTCGTCACCGTGGTCCTCGCCACCGCTGTCGTCGTGTCGGGTGCGGGCCGGATCGGGACGCGTGTAGTCGACGACCACGACCACCCCGTCCGCACCGGCCAGTTCGACCGCGCGGGCGAGCAACCGCCGGGCACGCTCGGCCGGTTCGGCGCGCAGCACATGTGCCAGGACGACGACATCGGCGGCGGCGACCGGGAGATCGGCCTCCAGATAGTCGCCGGCGACGGTGATCACATGATCACGCAGGCCGACCTCCCTGGCCGCCTGCTCGGCGATCGGCAGCACGTTCGGCCGGTCGACCGCGATCACCGTGCCGCTGGGCCGGGTGCGCAGCAGTGCGGTCAGCCACGCCCCCGAGCCGCAGCCGAGGTCCACGACCGTCGGTTGCCTCGGCCACCACCCGCGGCGCTCCAACTCGGCGGCGACAGCGCTCGCCACGCGGGCCTGGGTCGGGCCGGTGGCGCGCACGAGCGCCGGGTACAGCGCGGTCAGGTGGGCTGTCACGGCGGGCTCGGGTGCGCCGGTGCGGATGGTTTCGGCCAGGCCCGGCCAGGCTCCCGGCGGCCCGGGGGAGTGCCGTACGAGTGCGGCCATGGAGGCAGGCGCGGACGACACCAGGTAGTGCTCGGCCACGGGCGTGAGCCGGAAGCGACTCCCGACGGCGGCGAGCAGGTCGAGTGCGACGAGCGTCTCGGCCAGCACGGTTACCGGGGCGTCCTCGGCCGCACCGATCGAGGCCGCCAACTGCTTGGCGTCCAGGCCCTTCCCGGAATCGGCGTGCTCCGCCAGGGCGTCGAACAGGCCGAGGTCGAGCGCGGCCGAGAGCGCCCAGTAGGACGTGAAACCATTGATCACGTCCCATACCGGAGCCGGTCCGGCCGGGGTGGCGCTCGTCGTGTTCATGGGCGCAGCACGATCTTGCCGGTGGCCCGCCGCGACTCCATCCGCTGCTGTGCCGCCGCGGCCTCCGTCAGCGGGAACTCGCTGTCGACCGGGGTACGGAACGTCGAGGCCCAGTAGGCGTCGAGCATCGCGGCGAACTCGCGGCGGTCGTAGGGGTCCGAGCCGAGCAGTCGCAGCCCGAAGTGGTAGGCGTAGACCAGGTCGAACTCGGCCCGGTTGCCCGTGGTGTTGCCGAGGAACACCAGTCGCCCGCGCGGCGCGAGGCTGTAGATGCCGGTGTTCCACGTGGCCGGGCCGACGTGATCGAGTACGAGGTCGGCGCCCCGCCCGCCGGTGAACTCGCGCACGGCCGCCACGACGTCTCCGGTCGTCGAGTTGACCACGACGTCGGCACCCAGGCCGCGTGCGTAGTCGGTCTTCGCGTCCGAGCTGACCGTGGTGACCACGCGGGCACCGCCGGCCTTGGCCAACTGGATCAACGCGGTGCTGACACCGCTGCCCGCCGCGTGGATCAGCACCGTCTCGCCGAGGCGGACCTTGCCGATCTCGATGAGCGCGTGCCAGGCCGTCATCCAGATCGTCGGCACGACGGCCGCGTCGACCAGATCGACCTCGTCCGGCACGTGGTGCACATTGGCCGCCGGGACGAGAACGTACTCGGCGTAGCCGCCGGCCAGGGTGGCGCCGATGACACCCGCGCTCGGGCATCCGCCGTCCTTTCCGGCGGCGCAGTTCTCGCAACGATTGCACGGCACGGCCGGGTTCACCACGACGCGCGTGCCCTCGGCGAGCGTGGCCGCCTTGCCCGCCCGCCCGTTGCCCGCCGGGCCGACCGCCGCCACGGTGCCCGCGATGTCCATGCCGCTCACGTGCGGCAGTTTGAAGCCGGGGATCAGCCCGGGCCCGCGTCGTTGCAGGACATCGAGGTGGTTGAGGCCGCAGGCCGCGACGCGTACGAGCACCTCGTCCGGTCCCGGTTCGGGCACCGGGGCCTCGGCGACCTGGAGCACCTCAGGTCCGCCGTGTGTCTGATGGAGTACAACCTTCATGGGAGAGACCTCCGCTGGCTGTGTGACTTCTGTCGCCGGCCAGCTCGTTGCACGCCTGGTCGGCATGCAACGGTCTCCGCGGAGCGCCGAAAACGCTCCCCCTGGCCGATTTGTTGCCCATCGACCAAGTGGGCCGGAACGCTATGGCGCCCGTCGAGGGTTGTCAATGCTCCTCACCAAGTCGCCGTGAACCCGGCGAGCCCGGTACCGGCGTCCGTCCAGGTCGGCGCACCTCCGGCACCTCGTCCAACGCTGTCCGGACAGGAGTCCTCGCATGCCTTCAGTCCGCACTTGCGTATCGCTTGACATGATGCCATCTCGCATTGAAAGATGCCTGTCATGCAGGTAGTGACGACGCAGGCCGGCCTGGGCCGGATCGAGGACGGGGCTGCCGCCCTGCTGGACACTGCATTTCCGCACGTCAGGGCGGTCCTTCAGCAGGAGGGCTCGCTGCGCTGTCTGGCCTCCTGCCCGGTGCGTCGGCGCATCCCGCTCGAAGAGGTCACCCTTACGGCACTGTTGGGCCGCCCCCGCGCGGTGTGGGGCGTCGGACTCAACTACGTGTCCAAGGCGGCCCGGACCGGCCGGGGACTGCCCGAGCAGCCGATCCTGTACCTGGCCGCCTCGTCAGGCGTGTCGGCACCCGGCGCTCAGGTGGTGATCCCGCGGGCCGCGACCGAACCCGACTACGAGGGGGAGATCGCGGTCGTCGTGGGGCGCCGGCTGTACCAGGCGAGCGAGTCGGAGGTATGGCGCGCGGTCGCCGGAATCACCGCCGCAAACGACATGACGGCCCGTGATGTCATGCGCACCACAGGCATCCCCGCCCTCGCCAAGAGCTACCCGGGGTTCACACCGCTCGGCCCCTCGCTGCGCACTCCCGACGATCTCGCGGACCGCGACGCCATCGGCGTACGGACCTGGGTCAACGGCGAGCTTCTGCAGGACGACACGAGCGCCGGGATGATCTTCCCGATCCCCGATCTGCTCAGCAGGCTGTCGTGGTTCGCCGCGCTCGAACCCGGCGATGTCGTCCTCACCGGAACCCCGGCCGGCACCGGCCAGGACCGTGCGTGCTTCCTCGCCGACGGCGACGAGGTACGAGTCGAGGTGGACGGTGTGCTGCCCCTCCTCACCCGCATCGTGCGTCCCTCGGACGCCTCACCGCGCGACCACCGGCCGATCGAACAGGTCGGCTGACCGCCCCTCACCCTGGAGCAGAAACCGATGTCCCACTCCTCTGCGCCGTCCTACGACCTCGTCCTGACCGGCGGCACCGTCATAGACCCGGCATCGGCCACGAACGCCCGGCTCGACGTGGCGGTCACCGGTGACCGTATCGCCGCGATCGGCGAGGGGCTGGCGGCCGACGCGGCCCGCGCCATCGACGTCACCGGCTCCACCGTGCTACCGGGCCTCGTCGAGGGCCACACCCATATCTTCCAGCACGTCTCCGCCGTCGGCGCCCCCGCCGAGGAAGCCCATCTGCGCCGCGGCGTGGTCGCGGCGGCGGATGCCGGCACGGCCGGCGCCTCGACCTTCGCGGCCTTTCGCAAGCTGGTGGTCGAGCCCAACCCGCTGCGCATCGTCAACTTCCTCAACGTCTCCGTGCTCGGCCTGATCGACTTCAGATTCGGTGAGCTGCTGAACCCCGACACCCTGGTCCCCGAGGACGCGCTCGCGACCGCCGAGGCCCACCCCGACATCGTGCGCGGCTTCAAGATCCGTCTCTCCGAGGACGTCGTCGGCGAGAACTGGGAGTCGCTGCTGAAGAAGTCCGTGGCGCTGGCCGAACAGGCCGGTCTGCCGCTGATGCTGCACATCGGCGAGACCGCGGAGCCGCTGCCCGTCGTCCTGGACCACCTGCGCCCCGGCGACATCGTGGCGCACTGCTACACCGGCAAGCCGCACGGAATCCTCGACGGTGACCATGTGCAGCCCGCCGTCACCGCGGCCCGTGAGCGCGGCGTGCTGTTCGACTCCGCCCACGGCAGGAGCAACCTCAGCTTCGAGGTGGCGCGCCGGGCGATCGCCGACGGATTCCTGCCCGATGTGCTCAGCTCCGACACCAGTGCGCGCAACTGGCGCGGCCCGGTGTTCGACCTGCTCACCAGCATCTCCAAGCTGGTTGCGCTCGGCGCGCCGCTGGAGGAGTGCGTCCGGCGGGCCACCGTCGAGCCCGCGCGACTGCTCGGGCTCGACACCGAGGGCTACGGGCGCCTGGAGGTCGGCGGGCGGGCCGATGTCACCGTCGTCACCGAGACCGACGAAGTCACTCTGCCCGACGCCGCGGGCAACACGATTCTCGCGCCGCGCCTGGAGCCGACCGTGGTGCTGCACGGTGGCGCCGAGGTCGACATCGTGCCGTGGCGAGGTCTGCGGTCGGCCTGACCAACTGGCACGCCCAGGGGAGGTTCTCATGACCACCGGTTCCGCCCATCCGCTGCGGCGCCGACTGCGAGCGGCCCTCACGGCGGGGAAACCCGCCGTCGGCACCTTCGTCAAGCTGGCGTCGCCCGACGTGGTGGAACTGGCCGCGACGGCCGGGTTCGCGTTCATCGTCGTCGACCTCGAACACTCCACCCTCAGCGAGCGGAACGCCGTCGACCTGGTGCGCCACGCGGACGCCTGCGGACTGGCGGCCCTGGTCCGGGTGCCCGAGGTGGACGCCGCCGCCGTCAACCGGCTCCTGGAGGCCGGGGCGGCCGGGATCCAGTTGTCCATGCTCACCCGCGTCACCCAGGCGCAGGCACTCGTGGCGGCCACTCGGTTCGCTCCGGCCGGCCGCCGCTCCGTGAGCCTTGCCAACCGGGCCGCCCGGTTCGGTGCGGCCCCGCTGGGCGGGTTTCTCCGCGCCGAGCAGGACGACCCGCCGGTGCTCGTGGGCCAGATCGAGACCGCGCGGACCGACCCTCTGCCGGAGCTGGTCGCCGCTCTCGACGTGTGTTTCGTCGGCAGCACCGACCTCGCGGTCGACCTGGGTCTGCCGACGGACCCGGCGGTGCTGCGCGCCGCGGTGAACCGGGTGAACGGCGCCGCCCGTTCCGCGGGGGTGGCGTTCGGAGGGTGGGCGCCGACCCGGGCCGCCGCGGCGGACCTGGGCCTCGATGACGCCGGCTACCTCGTGGTCGGTTCGGACCTGCAGATGCTGGCGGCCGGCCTACGGGCGACCGCCGGAGAGGAAGCTCGATGAGCACACGCAACGCAGCGCTGGTCAACACCGTCGTCAGCTGGGACGAGCTGCCGGCGACCCAGGTGCGGGCCGGGGTACGTCGCCGCGTCTACGCGACGGACGAAGTGATGATCTGCCACCACGAGCTGCAGGTCGGTATGGAACTCAACCCGCACCGGCACGAGGACTTCGACCAACTGGTCCATATCGCCGAGGGGCGCGCGAACTACTACGTGGACGGTGTCGCGCACGACATGCGGGCCGGCTCGTTCCTGCTCGTTCCCCGAGGCAGCGAGCACTACGTGGAGCCGACCGAGGCCCCTTGCGTGAACATCGACTTCTTCGTCCCGCCGCGAGCCGACCTGCTGCCCTGAGCGCCGGACGGCCCGCCACGGACCATGGCTGAAGGCCCACCGCGGACCGCGGTGGGCCTTCAGCCGTCGTAGGACGGTCAGCCGCTGTCAGGGGTGCCCAGCCGCTGCGACAACGCGCGGGCGGTCTCCAGCAGTGCCTGGGCCATCGGCGACGTGACATCGTCGGGCACGGTCGCCGTGGTGCCGACGATCGCGAGCGTCCCGCTGATCTTGTCCCCCTCGAAGATCGGCGCCGCGACGGTGCGGACTCCGTTGACCGTGGGGGAGTTGACTGACAGCCCGTGCTGCCGGATGGCCTCCAGCTCCTCGTTGAGTTCGGGCGAGTTGCGGACGGAACGCGGCAGGGTCGGCACCTGCTCCGGGGGCAGCAGCGCGAGGAAGACGCGCCCCTGTGCCGAGGACGTGAGGTTCAGGCGCGAACCGACCCGGACACTGATGCGCACCATGTGGTCGGTGTTGTCCACCGAGCGCACCACGGTCGCCGACTCACCGTCCCAGACCGACAGTACGATCGTCTCGTCGATACGCCGGACCAGATCCTTCATGTACGGCTCGGCGGCGGCCACGATCGGCAGACCGGCCCGCGCCGCCGAGGCGAGCGTGAGTACCTGGGGACCGAGTGAGTACAGCGAGGTGCGCTCGTCGTACCGGAGTAGATTCGCCGCCCGCAGCGCCTTCGTGTAGCGGTGCGCGGTCGCCTTGCTCGCCCCGAGACGCGCGGTGATCTCGTTGAGGCTCATGTGCGGCTTGCCGACCGTGAACGATCCGAGGATCAGGGCCGCACGCTGCACCGTCTGGATCGTCGGGGCGGTCCTGTCCGGGCCGTCCTGTTCGCCGGTGCCGCGCTGCGCCTTTGTGGGCATGAACGTATCGCTCCCAATCGCACTTGGCTTGCCATAAGACACTAAATGAAACGCCGTATTGAATAGAGTAGTGGTAAGGGGGAGTGTAACGGCGGGGGCGCGAGAGCCCCTGCGCCGCGGCGTGCCCGGGCGGTGGTCCGGTGCGCGGACTCACGCGTCGGAGGAGTGCCCGGGCGTGATCGAACGGGCCGGGTCCAGCAGGGCGGCGACGTGGTTGACGGCGAGAGCCGCCTCGCCGAAACCGATCGAGATGAGGGTGACCTTGCCGTCGTGGTCGGCGATGTCACCGGCCGCGTACACCCGCTCCCGGCTCGACCGCATGGTGCGGTCGACGAGGATGCGCCGACGGCGTAGTTCCAGTCCCCACCGCTCGATAGGGCCGAGGTCGGCGATGAAGCCGAGCGCGGCCACCACGGTCTGGGCGGGCAGAGTGATCCGGTCGCCGTCGGAGGTGGCGACCACGACCTCCGACACCGCGCCGTCGCCGTGGATCTTCTCGACCTCGTAGGGAGTGAGGACCCGCACCGAGGAGGCGTGAACCTGCTCGACAGTACGTTCATGGGCCCGGAACCGGGCACGCCGGTGCACCAGCGTCACCGACGCGGCGATGGGTTCCAGGGACAGCGCCCAGTCGAGGGCGGAGTCACCGCCGCCGACCACCACGACGTCCTGTCCCCCGAGTTCGTCCAGACGCGGTACGAAGTACCGCAGCCCCCGGTCCAGGTACTCGGAGCCCACCGGGAGTTCGCGGGGGATGAAGTTGCCGATCCCGCCGCACACGAGCACCGCACCCGCGGTGATCCGCGTACCGGTGTCGGTGGCGGCGACGATGCCCTCGGCGGTGTCGTCCAGCTCGGTGACCCCGTGTCCGAGCAGATAGGTGGGGTTCCACTGGTCGGCCTGTTCGGCCAGCCGGTCCACCAGCTCCTGGCCGCGGACGGCGGGGAAGCCGGCCACGTCGTAGATGAGCTTCTCGGGATAGAGCGCGGCGATCTGTCCGCCCACCTCGGGCAGCGCGTCGGCGACCGCCACGCTCATGCCGCGGAAACCGGCGTAGTACGCGCCGTACAGCCCGGTCGGACCGGCGCCCACGATGAGCAGGTCGACGGACACCTCGGCGGCGGCGTCCGTGGCCGCGTGGCCGCTCACGCCGCCACCTCGGGGTGGTCGTGGCCGACGCGGCCTGTTTTGCGGGCTCCGCCGGGGGAGCCGAGGGGTGGGGTGCCGAGGGTGAAGAACTCGGCGTTGACCTGCTCGAAGTGCTTGTTGTGCGCGGGCAGGTCTTCGTGGTGGTAGATGGAGATCTGCGGGCAGACGGGTTCGCAGCGCCCGCACTCGACGCATTCGTCGGGCTGGATGTAGAGCATCCGGTCGCCCTCGTAGATGCAGTCTGCCGGGCACTCTTCCATGCAGGACTTGTCCATGACGTCGACGCAGGCGTCGGTGATGACGTACGGCACGCGCTTGTCGCCCTTCACACGATCGTGCAGAATGCGAGACGGTGTATCTCAATGCGAAATTGGATGATGGCGGCGTCAGGTCGGGGTGTCAACCGTGTGACGGATGCTTGACACCGTCGAGTTCACCGAGGGAGGCTAATGCGACATACGAGACGGCGTCTCACGGAATGCCGCTCGGGTCGGGACTTGTGAGAGGCAAAATCCCCATGGGAAGCAATCCCCGGACCGCACCAGCAACGATGATCGTCGAAGACTGGGACCAGCTCACCTTCCGGGTCAACCGAGAGGCGTACCGGAGCCCGGAACTGTTCGCCAGGGAACGCGGCTGGGTGTGGATGCACACCTGGCTCTACCTCGGGCACGAGACCGAGATCCCCAACCCCAACGACTTCAAGGTCCGCACTCTGGGCGGTCGACCGCTGATCTTCTGCCGGGACACAGCCGGCGAGGTGCACGCGTTCCTTAACTCCTGCCCGCACCGCGGCACCGTGCTGTGCCGCGAGAACGAGGGCTCGACCAGGCTCTTCCAGTGCTTCTACCACGCCTGGACGTTCCGCAACAACGGTGAGGTCGCCGCCATCCCGGACGCCGGCGCGTACGAGTCGAGCGACGAGTTCCGGGCCTCCATGGGACTGCGCGGCGTGCCGCGCCTGGAGATCCACGAGGGGTTCGTCTTCGTCTCCTTCGACCCCGACGTCCCGCCGCTGCTCGAACACCTCGGCGACGCCGCCGACTACCTGACGATGATCGACCAGCAGCACGTCGGCGGTATGACCACACTGCCCGGCACGCAGCTCTACAGCGTGCGCGGCAACTGGAAGCTCGCCGTCGAGAACGCGATGGACGGGTACCACTTCGCACCGACCCACAACACGTTCGTGGGCTACCTGCGGGAGAGCGGCTATGCCGTCACCGACGACAACCAGTACGCGTACAACCTCGGCAACGGTCACGGTCTGCTGGTCCTGACCGGGCACGGCGGGCGGATCAGCATGATCTGGGAACCGCGCTTCGGCGAGGCCGAGCGGGTCCGCACCGACGCCCACCGGGCCGAGATGACCCAGCGGCTGGGGGAGAAACGGGCGCACCACGTGGCCGACGAGAGCCACATCCTGTTCGTGTTCCCGAACCTGCTGCTGTTCGACATCGAGGGCCTGTCGATCCGCCAACTGGAGCCGGTGGCCCCCGACCAGACCGATGTGCGCGCCTGGCAACTGGTCCCTCGCGCCGAGGACCCGGAGACGCGCGCCCTGCGCATGAAGACGGTCGTCAGCTTCGTCGGCCCGGGCGGCCTCGCCACACCGGACGACATCGAGGCGTACGAGGCGGTCCAGCGCGGCATCCAGGCCACGGCGGGCACCGGGATCCCCGAGCTGGACTTCAGTGACATGTCGCGCGGCATGGCCGACGAGGTCAAGGGAGCGCAGGGCCGGTCGGTCGACGAAGGCGCGATGCGCGGCTTCTGGCGGCACTGGAACGACGCCATAGGGTTCGACGACGGCATCGAGATCCACGGCGAGCGTCCGGCTTCCTTCCTGATGGGGAGGGACGTGCGATGACGACGATCGGCAACCGCAGCTCCGTGTGGTGTGCGGGACGCACCGTCACCCGGCAGGACGTGGAGGACTTCCTCTACACCGAGGCCGACATCCTCGACCGCTGGGACTACGACGGCTGGCTCGCCCTCTTCGAGCCCGGCGCCCGCTTCGAAATCCCGACCACCGACTACCGGCCCGGCTGGTCGCCGCACGAGAACGGATCATTCGTCGACGATGACTGGGACCTGCTCCTCGCCCGGGTCAAGCGCCTGAAGTCCCGCAAGGCGCATGCCGAGAACCCGCACTCACGCACCCACCGGCTGGTGTCCAACGTGCGGCTCTCCGACGGCACCGAGGACTCCTTCAAGGTGGCCGCCTCCTTCGTGGTGCACCGCGCCCGCGACGGGCACTTCGACGCCTACGTCGGGTGGTACGACCACCTCCTGGTGCCCACCGAGGACGGGCTCCGCTTCCGGTTGCGGCGCTCCGTCCTCGGTCACGAGTCGCTCGCGGCGGGCGCCCGACTCAGCTTCATCCTCTGACCGGCGACGGACGGTGACCCGATGATCAGACACACCTTGTCCTTCCGTTTCGCCGAGGGGACCGACCGGACGACGCGCGAGTCCGTGCTGGGCGAACTGCGCACCTTCCCGGACCGGTACCCGGCCATGCGCGGCTTCGTCCTCGGCGAGAACATCAGCACCCGCGACCAGACCTTCACCCACACCATGGCCGTCGACTTCGACAGCCAGGACGACCTGCTCGCCTATCTCGGCAGCGAGTCGCACGAACACTTCGTGCGCACTCGCTGGCGGCCGGTCATCGCCCAGCAGGCCATCACCTCGTTCGAGTTCGCCGAGCGGGCGCCGCTCACGGCAGGAAGGAGACCGCCGGTGAGCACCCGCCCGCACGGCCCGTACGGCATGGAGTACGCCCGGATCGAGGTTCCGGACATGCAGGCCACCATCGACTTCCTCGAATACCACGTCGGTCTGCAACTGGAGCAGCGCACGGACGACCACGCCTACCTGCGCGCCGACATCGAGCACCACGCGATCGAGTTGATCCACGCGCCCGAACGCGCCGACGGATGGACGACCGCCGTCGGCTACAGCGTGGAGAGCGAGGAGGTCCTGGAGCAACTGCACAAGGCCGTTCTCGACGCCGGCCTTGAGGTCCTGGAACTGCAGGAGCGGCAGAAGGCGCTGTGCGACAACGGCTTCGCGGTGAAGGACCCCAACGGCCTGGTCGTCGAGCTGTTCACCGAGTTCCAGGAGTACGCCGAGCCACCCCACATCGAGATCCGGCCGCTCGACCTGGTGCACCCCTTCATCGCCACCCCGAAGTTCGAGGAGACGCTGGACTTCTACCAGAACGTCCTGAAGTTCCTGCCCTCGGACCACATCGTCGGCTCGACCACGTTCTACCGCTGCGAGGACCGCTACCACCACAGCCTCGCGGTGCAGAAGAACACGGAGCACTATGTCGCGCACCTGTGCTTCGCGATGAAGAGCCTCGACCATGTCATGCGGATGCGTGCCCGCGCGCTGTACAAGGGTGCCCCGATCGCCTCCGACATCGTCAACCACTCGGCATCGACGTCGATCGCGTTCTACATGCACGACACCCGCTTCGGCCCGCGATACGAGCTGTGCGACCGGCATCGGGTGTTCACACCGGAGGAGCACGAGACTCACCGGCCCCGCAGAATGCCGGCCGACCCGCGCAACATCGACGTGTGGCGTCCGGCCTCCGACGACTGGGGACGCTTTTGAGACAGCAGTTGGTGGATGTCCTGCGGCTGCTCGACACGACCCCCGCGCCACGAGGTCAGGAACGGACGGCGACCCATCGGTTGCGCAGTTGGTGCGCGGCCCGGTGGCCGCACATCGAGTGGCAGGTGCAGGAGTACGGTCGCGAGGGCGGCAGTCTGGTCGCCACACATGGGGCCGGCCCACTGCTGTACTCCCACCTCGACACGTCGCTGAACCACGACGGCGCGGGCATCCGGCTCATCACCGGCGACGCCGCGCCGGTCGGTCCGCTCGGCGTGGCCGGCGACGTGGTGACCGGCTTCGGGCTCGGGGTCGCCCGCGGGCCGGTGGCCGCCGCGCTGGTCGCCTTCGCCGAAGCGGGTGCCGGACGGCTGCTGCTCGCCGGCTCCGGGACACACCGCCGCGCCAGTGGGATCACCGGCCTGGAGGCATATATCGACGCGTACCCGCTGCCGCGGTCCGCGATCGTGGCCAAGTGCGGCCCTCCCACGCTGTTGTGGCACGAGCCCGGGGCGCTCTACCTGACCGTCCGGGTCACCGGCCGCTCCGGGGCCGCGATGGCGGCGGAGTCGGCCACGCCGCCCGGGGGAGTTGTCGCCTCGGCCGGCGTCATCCTGGACGAGCTGGCCCGCTGGCGCACGGCGTACCTGGCCGCCGACCCGCGGCTCGGGCAGACCGGCCGGGCCTGTGGCATCGGTGCGATCGACAGCGGCTGGCCGGACAAGCCGGACCTCCTGCCGGCGCAGATGCGGATCGGTCTGTACGTCGTAGCCGGTGACCAGGTGGAGCCGAAGGTGCTGGCGGCCGAGCTGGCCGACTGGTTGCGGATGCGGTGCGCGGAGTCGGTGCTGCGGAACTGCGCGGTCGATGTGGAGGCCGAGCCGGTGGCGTCGGCTGCGGCCACGCCGACCGACGCCCCGGTGGTGACGGCAGCCTGGGCGGCCTGGCTCGACGAGTTCGGCTCGCCGCCGCCGACCGTCAGCGGCTGGACGGGATCGACCGACGGCGTCGTGCTGCGCGCCTGCGGCGTCGAGACCGTGCGCCTCGGCCCGCAGGCGAAGCCGGCCGCCGATGATCCGCGTTGCGATGAACTGTCGCTGGCGCAGCTGACCGCCTATGCGCGCATCTATCGGCGGCTGTTGACAGAGCTGCCGGCGTAGCCCGGAGATTCTGGCGCGGGCGGCGGTTGCCGACGAACCGTGCGGGGAGCTCGTCGACAGCGCGGGCCACCCGCCACACCGGGAAGTCGACGGGACCCGGCGCACGGAGACGATGGGCACGCCGGGAGGTTCCCGCGGGAACGGCGCCGGTCGCTGACGCCCAGGGAGGTGTGGGCCTGTCCGAAGGGGAAGACCTCGCCAACCGGGCGATCTCGAACAAGGCGGTGACCGGTATCCGCCGAGCCACGGGGCTTGTGCACGGTACCCGTCGGGTGATCGTCACCATGACCCGCACCGCCAAGGACGGCACCCCGCAGAGTGTGCCGGAGCGCGACCTGCCGCCCCGGACCGTCGTCACCGCGATCACGCCCGTCCTAGGGCTGGTTGTCTCCACGATGCCCGTGCTCGGGAGGCACTGCACGCTGAGCCCGCCCGGGCCAGACCGACCGTGAGCCGACGGCACGGACTGACGTGCTCTCCGCTGCCGGGCGACACTACGCCCCCACCCTCGGCGCTCGTCGCGGAGAGAGTGCCCGAAGGGCGGCGCCGGAGCCGGCTCCGGCGCGTGGGTGTCACGGCCGAGTTCATATGGTTCGAGGACTTTGCCTCAGTGCCTGACCGACTGGCAGTCCGTCTTACCGGCGACGAGCATGACCGACCGTCACCGAGAGGGCACGACGTCACACTCCCCAGTCGTCGTTCACGGTGACGGCGTCGGCGATGCGGAATCGGCCACCGGCCAGCGGTGGTCCGGTGTGCTCACCCATTTCCACGACGTGCTTGCCGAACCTGGGCGTCAGCGGGCGGCCGACATCACGCTTGAGCCACAGACGCAGCAGGTGCCGGCGGCGTTCCGGGTGCGGGTGGTCGACGTAGCCGGTACGCGAGTGCAACGCGGCGTAGTTGAGCAGCCACTGCACATCCCCGGGCTGGAAGTCCATGTCGATCGGCAGGCCGTGGTGCTGGGAGATCTCGTCGAAGAGGTTGATGGCCTCGACCTGGTCGGGCGTCAGCTTCGGTACGTCGGGGTACTGCTGGGCGCTGAAGACCATCGAGCTGCCCGCGTAGGTGCTGAAAACGCCGTCGACGTAGCTGATGATCGGCGAGGTGTATGTCAACTCCGGGGAGTCGGGGTCCTGGCGCCGCCAATCCCAGTGATAGGAGTCGAAGAGCCGCGGGGCGAGGTCCGGTCGGCGGAGCAGCAACTCGTTGTAGATCGTGGTGCCGCTGACCAGGCTGGAGGCTCCGCCCTCCTTGGCACCTCGCAGACACATGAGGGCGACGACGTCGGAGCTGTCCGAGTGGAACGGCAGTCGGTCCCGCACACGGGAGGGCAGGGCGCCCTCGTCGGACAACGTCTTGTCCGACGTGGCGATCACGTGGTCGAGCAGGTCGCCGCGCTGGTTCTGCCCGATCGGCCGACCGAGGTGCAGGCCCATGACGAAGAAGATGGCCGCGGCCATGACGTCGCCGTATTCCTTGGTGCGCAGGCCGCGCACCAGGACGAAGCCCCGGCCGGTGTCCATCTGGCGGGCGCACTCGTCGTTCAGGGCACGACAGGCGTCGAACGGGTAGTCGGCGGCGGTGACGGTGCGCAGGTCTGGGTCGTCGGCGACGAAGCGTCGGCCCAGGTCTTCCAGCTCGGCGCGCTCGGCGTCGCTGAGGACGTAGATCCACTCCGTGGACTTGGACAGCTCGTCGCCGCGCCAGGCGGACGGCCCGGAGATCGGCTCACGGCCGACAATGGAGGTCATGCTGATGCACTCCTCGAAGATGTGATGACAGGCCCGTCGGCGAAGACACGACGGACGACGTTTCGGTGTGCGGTGGCTGCTCATCGCGCGGCGACGAACGGCACTCAGAGAACTCAGAAGACTCAGAACGGAGTCTGTGGCTGGCCGGCAGCCGTTCCGGGGCGCAGTCCCTCCCGGGGCCGGGAGTAGCTGAGCTGTTGGTCGAAGGTCCGGCGGCCAACGCACGACACGAGCAAGGCGCCCATGAGAGCGACTGGCCTCATGCTGGTCCCGTCCTTTCGAGAAGTGTCCCCACGGTAGGGGGAGGCCCGAGCGCTCGTCAATATACGAGACGCCATCTTGCAAAGCGGCATGCTGAGTGGACGGTGACATCCCCGCCGTACGCGGCTCGGCGGCCGGGCGCTGCGGCAGAACGTCGGCGCGCACATGGGGCCGGGCCGACCGCAGGTGCCCGCGCGGCAGGTGGCCGAGTGCGACGAGACGGCCGGGGTCGGGTGGAGGGGGCGATCTGCCGAGGCGAAAGAGCCCGGGCGGCGTCGACGGCACCAAGCCGCGGCCATTCCAAGTGAACGGACCACCGGCCAGTCACGCACTTACACCATGTGACGACCCATCAGCTTGCGACCCTCAGAAAAGGACGGGCTTCTGACCAGCGAGGTGGGCGAGCCGCAAGGGGAGCGCCGGCCCGCAGCCGGGTCAACGAACTGCCGGTAGCGTCCGAGTGGTCAACTCACTTCCCGTTCCAGCGATATGTCGGCCCGTCAGGTCTCTTCGGTCGAGGCGCGGACGATGAGCTCAGGAGGGAACCGCTCGACCCGCTCGGTCCGTTCCCGGCTGGGCGCCTGAAGGAGCGTCAGTGCGCGCTGCGCCATGGCTGACAGCGGGTGGCGGATGGACGTGATGGGCGGGTCGAGGAGCTTGATCATCTCGGTGTCATCGAACCCGGTGACGGCAATCTGCCGGGGTACGGCGACCGACGAGCGGTGCAGCGTGCTCACGAGCCCCACGGCAAGGACGTCGGCTCCGCAGACGACCGCGTCGACCCGGTCGCGCTGCTCGATGATGCGACGCCCCGCCGTCCGTCCGGCGTCCGTGGTGAAACTGGGCAGGAGGATGGTGGTGGCTTCAGGCCCTTGAGCCTCGACGAAGGCCGCCAGCCGTTCGGCACCCGAGGAGGACGCCTGATCGGCGACGAGCGCGATCCGTCGCCTCCCTATGCCCTCCAGGTGATCGAGGAGGAGCCGCACCGCGGACGCGTTGTCGAGCGTGACGGCGACCGTGCCGGATCCCTTGGCCCACCGGTCGAAGAGGACCACCGGACCCCGTCTGGAGGCATCGCGGATAGCGGGTCCGGACGCGTTGACGGACACCGGGATGACGAGCAGACCGTCCACCCGGCCGGCGAGCAGGGTGTCGATCTGCTCGGCCTCGACCGCGGTGTCGTTCGCCGCGTCGGAGATGACGAGCGTTCCGCCGGCGGCACGCACCTGTTGCGCGATGGCATCGGCGAGTTGGACGAAGTAGGGGTTGGCGAGCGTGGGGACCACCACGCCGATGGTCCCGGTGGCGCCGGTCCGCAGCGCCCGGGCGGAGTGGTTGGGCTGGTAGCCGAGCCTGTGCGCGGCCTCTTCGACGCGGCGCGCGAGCTCGGGATCGACGTTGCGCGGCGTGCCGGCGAGGACCCGTGATGCCGTCGCGCGGGAGACCCCGGCGGCCTCGGCCACGTCGATGAGTCGGGGCGCTGTCACGTGGGTGTCCCTCTCGGTCGGGGGGAGCGGGTGCGCCGGAGCAGCGGGAAAATCCGGCAGGACGAGGCTACTTGACGGCGCGGGTGAGCTGGTCCAGCATATCGGAAATCGATCTCCCAAGGAGTCCGCATGTCGCTCATCACCGTCGTTGGTTCGGTGAATCGCGACTTCGTCCTGACCGTCAAGAACCTGCCGCACCCCGGCGAGACCGTGCTCGCGTGGCACTTCGTGGAGGGGGTCGGCGGCAAGGGCGCGAACCAGGACGTCGCCGCCGCCCGCCTCGGATCACGGGTGCGTCTCGTCGCCCGGGGCGGCGCGGACGCGTCCGTCGACGCGCTCGCGTCCGAAGGCGTGGACGTCGGTGCCGTGCGGTCAAACGGGCTGGCCGCGACCGGAATCGCCACGGTGGTCGTCGACGACGCCGGCGAGAACACCATCGTCGTCAACCCCGGCGCCGGCGCCGACCTCAGCGTCCAGGACCTGCCGGCCCGACTCGTCCGGTCACCGGGAGAGGACGTCCTGGTCCAGCACGAGATCCCAGCCGACGTGGTCGAGCGGGCGGTCCTGCGCGCCCATGAGCAGGGAGGGGTCGTTGTCCTGACCCCCGCCCCCGCCCGATCGACGCGCAGGTACTGGTCGCCGTCGACGTCCTCGTCCCCAACTTCGGCGAACTCGCCTCGATTCACGGCGCCGACCGGCCCGCCACCGTCGACGAGGCCCGAGCCCTGTTGGAGCGCGCCGCGCTCCCGTGCCGGGCCGTCGTGGTGACGCTCGGGGCGGACGGCGCTTCCTGCAAGGAGGAGCACGCCACGCACACCGTCCACGTCCCCGCGCCGTCGGCGGACGCCGTCGACACCGTGGGTGCCGGCGACACCTTCTGCGGTGCCCTGGCGGATGCGCTCGGACGCGGCACCGCCCTCCCTGCCGCGGTCGAGCGCGCCGTGCTCGCGGCCTCGCACGCTGCCACCGGCCTCGGTGCCCAGACCACCATGCCGTACGCGGCCCAACTCGACCCACCCGCGGTCATTTCCGCTTCCTGAACCCCTGAGGGTTACCCACCAGCACTACGGAGAACCACACATGAGGAACCTCAAGATCGGCGTGTTCGAGAACGCGCAGACCAATGCGAGCGGCACGGCCACCTGGCGTCACCCCGACAGCCGGCGGCACCTCTTCGACACCCTGGAGTACTGGCGCGAACTTGCCGCGATCTGCGAGGACGCCAAGCTGGACTTCCTGTTCCTCGCCGACGCCTGGGGCTGGTCCGAGATCAACGGCACGCGCCCGCCCATCGCCACGGAGGAGACCCTCGACCTCCCGAGGCTCGACCCGATGGTCGTGGCGTCCGCGCTGCTGTCCACCACCACCGACCTGGGCCTCGTCGTGACGGGCTCCGTCCTCGTGGAGCCCCCGTACGCTTTCGCGCGCCGCATCGCCACGCTCGACCAGCTCTCCGGCGGCCGGATCGGCTGGAACATCGTGACGACCGGCACGGCCGACACCGCGGTCAAGGCGTTCGGCATGGAGATGGTGGCCCATGACGACCGCTACCGGATGGCCGAGGACTTCCTCGACCTCGTCTACAAGTACTGGGAGGGTGCCTGGGAGCCGGACGCGCTGGAGAAGGACAAGGACGGAAGGTTCGCCGACCCCGCCAAGGTGCACCTCGTCACCCACAAGGGCCCGTTCTTCCGCTCGGAGGGGTATGGCAACACCGCGCGTTCCCCGCAGGGCACGCCCGTTCTGTTCCAGGCGGGGGCGTCGCCCGCCGGCCGCCGGGTCGGGGGCCGGCACGGCGAGTGCATGTTCGTGGGCAGCGGCTCGGTCGAGCAGCTCGCCGGGCACACCGCCTCCATCCGCGAGGAGGCGGTCAAGGCGGGCCGTCGAGCCGACGAGGTGAAGGTGATGTCGGCGTTCTCCTGTGTCGTCGGTGCCACGACGTCCGATGCGGAGCGGCGCTACCAGCGGATCCTTGACGCCCAGCGGCCCGAGGCGTCCGTCGCCAGCTACGCCATGTTTACCGGGCTCGATCTCTCGTCCTACGCGCCCGAGACGCCCATGACGGATCTGTCCACCGAGCTGTCCCAGACCCAGGTGGCCCGCTTCGCCGGCAAGACGGTCGGCGACGTCCTCACCGACTGGCACAAGCACGGCGTCGGAGCGCGGCCGGTCGTCGGCACGGCCGAGGAGATCGCCGACGAAATCTGCGCCCTCGCGGAAGGCGCCGACCTCGACGGTTTCTTGCTGTCCCCCATGATCCAGCCGAGCTCGACGACGGACTTCATCGAGTCGGTCCTGCCGATCCTGCGGGCACGTGGGGTCTTCCGCGGAGAGTACGCGCAGGGCGAGAGCCTGCGCGAACGACTCACCGGAGCGTCCGACCGCGCGCTGCCGGCCAGCCACCCCGCGGCCCGCCACCGGCACTGAGCACAGAACCCGCGACGAGAGGATGTCGAAGACCATGGCCACGTCTGCCCACAACCCGTCCGGGGCGTCCGCACCGGCGGAGCTGCACGCGGCAACGCTGCGACGCGCCTTCGGTGCCTACCCGACCGGAGTCGTCGCGATCGGCGCGCTGCTCGGGAACGAGCCGGTTGGGTTCGCGGCGAGCTCGTTCGTCTCGATCTCGCTCCAACCGCCCATGGCCGCGGTCAGCGTGGCCCGCACCTCGACCACCTGGCCGCGCCTCACGGGGGCACCCGTCCTGGGGCTGAGCGTGCTCAGCCATGGTCAGGGCGCGCTGTGCCGACGTCTGGCGTCCAGGGAGGTCAACCGTTTCGACGGCGTCGCGTGGCAGGCGACGCCTGATGGCGCCGTCGTGATCGAGGACGCCGCGCTCTGGCTGACGGCCCGGGTGAGCGCGACCTACGACGGCGGCGATCACGAGATCGTGCTCATGGAGTTGCTGACGGTCGAGCTCTTCACCGGCGTGGAGCCGCTCGTCTTCCACACCAGCCAGTTCCGCGAGCTCATCCCCCATGGGTGACCCCCTGACGGTCTCCGCGCACCTCGCGGGCGCGGTGGTGCACGGTGCCGGTCGGGGCCGCGGGCTCGGGTTCCCCACCGCGAACGTCGCGGCCGACCCGGGCTCGCTGGTGCCACCACCCGCGATCTACAGCGGCTGGGTGGTACGCCACTCGACCGGCGTCGTCCACCACGGCACGATCAGCATCGGATCGAACCCGACCTTCTGCGACACCACGGATGTGCACGTCGAGGTGTACTGCCATGACACCTCGGACCAGTTCTACGGTGAGCGCGTCGGACTGTGGTTCGTGGCACGGATCCGAGACACGGTGAAGTTCGCATCCCCCGAGGACTTGGTGCGCGCCGCCCGGCAGGATGTCCTGCGGTCCGAGGAACTCCTCGCCTCGGACCACGCGCTGCGCGTCCTCGACGATGCGCTCGCCACATACCGAAGGACCGCCTCCTCCTGAGGCACCCCTGCGCACGGACTCGGCGCGCGGCGCCGACCTCCCTGCGTCACCACCGGCCCCGGTTCGGGCCGACAGCCCACTCCCAGCCTTGCTCCGAATGAACAAAGGTGTGAGTAATGAGTGCATTCCAGTGGCTGAACGAGCAGTTCAGCTTCTTCGGCTTCCCCGTCTACTGGTCCGACTTCCTCGGCAACCTCCTGGCGCTCGCAACCGTCTGGCTGGCGCTGCGACGGTTCCTGGTTGCCTGGCCGGTGCAGATCCTGGGTTCGATTCTGCTGCTGATCGCGAGCCTGAACGTCGATCTCGGAGGTAACGCCGCTCGGCAGGTTGTGATCATAGCGTCGGCGTCGTGGGGCTGGGCGACGTGGCGCCGCAGCAAGGAGATGGAGGGCACGATCAACGTCCGATGGGCGTCCTGGCGGGAGCGCAGCGTACTGCTCGCCGCCATGGCCGCCGGGACCTTCGCGTTCGGCGCCCTGCTCAAGACGACCGACGCGTCGTTCTACCCCGGCGCTCCCTGGTGGATGGTCCTCGCGGACGCCTGGATCTTCGTCGGCTCGATCCTGGCGATGTACACCCAGGCCCGGCGGTACGTGGAGTTCTGGTTCGTCTGGCTGGCCGTCGACCTCGTCGGGGTGCCCCTCGCCATCCACTCCGGGCTGTACTTCTCCGGGATCGTCTACGCGATCTTCTTCGTCATGGTCATCATCGGCATCCGCGACTGGGCCTCCCGCAGCAAGGGCCAGGAGATCGCCTCGCCCCTTGAGCCGGCCGTTGTCCTGGAGGGTCGGAACGACTCGCCATCGGCCACGGGGACGTACGCTCCCAGATCGGGCACGGAAGCGGCGAGCGGCTCTGGAGCTGCCGATTGACCGATGGTCACCGTCGTGGAGAGCCCAGCCCGGGCACACCTGGGCTGGGCATCGCGCCTGACTCGTCGCACGCCGAGCTGTGCTGCACCCTGTGGGGCTCGGAAAGCCGTCGCTGCAGGTCAAGCCGCGTAGCGGTACTCGTTGATAACGCCGCCGAGGATGCGGGTGCGCAGGAGTCGGCGGATTTCGGGCTCGTGCACAGTCGTGGGTTGCTGGTCGGCTCCGGGAGGTGGTTGGTTGCGGGCCCGGGGGGGTGTTCGTTGTAGTGCCGCTCGTAGGCGGCCAGGAGGTGACGACTAGCGACAGCGGGCGGTAACAGCCGTCTGCGTTCCGGTGGAGCTTGCTGGTGAACCCGCGGCGCAGGCGGCCCAGACCCTCACCTCCTGCAACACCTCCACCAGGCGGGCGTGCAGCTCTGCCACGGTGTCTCGTCCTGGTGTTCTGCCGGTTCGCCCCCCTTTGACCCGGGTGCCGGTTGGGAGGATGCGGGCGACGGCGTGGGAGTCCCACTCCCGGACCGTCGTACCCCGGCTGGGTCCTTCATGCCGAGGTTCCGGCTGGGGCGCCATCGAACCGCCCCCTGGTGGCGGTGAGATGGGCGCACCCGAGAACGCTCAGCCGGCCACTGCCTCCTGCTGAGGCTCGACGGCAGCAGGCTCCGTGTCGCCCGTCGCGATGTAGAAGACGGACGAGCCCTGCTTGGTGCGCTGAGCCTGGCTCTTGGCGACCAGCCCTTCGAGAGTGGTACGCACAACGGTGGTCTTGACGCCGCGGTCAGGGTAGGCCTGCGCGAGCGAGGCAGAGATTTCGGAGGCGGAACGCGGCTCGCTCTGCTGCTCCAGGTGACCGCGGATCAGATTGACGAGGGTCGGCTTAGAGTCTGTCTTGGGTGCCTTCGCGGACGAGGCCTTGGAGGCGCTCTTCTTGGATGCCGTCGCCTTTGCACTCGTGGCGGCCGCCTTCTTCGGCTTGCTCTGCTGGGGTTCGGCCGTGGCCTGGCGCGGCACGGTCGGCGCGGCCGTGGTATCTGCCTCGCCGGCAGGGCTCGCGCCGCCGAGCGCCTCCCGGATGCTCATCAGCACGGAGTGGTCGTGCTGCAGGGCACCCAACTGCTCCTGCAAGAGCTCGATTTCCCCACTGATACGTTCCTGCTCCTTGACGTTGCGCTCAAGGTCACCCGTCACCTGGGTGATGTACTGCGACGCCAGTCCTGTGGTGTGGACCTGAATTTCCGACATGTCATGGGCCTTTCTGCAGCTCGCGGGTACGGCTGTGAAAAGCACGAACCCGGTCCGCGAGCGGGTGGAGGCAGGCGCCCCGTCTGTGTTGACTGGGCCACCCAGAGGACACAACTGCCGCAATGCGCAGCAGTGTCTAGAGATAGTACGCACGAGTAGAGCCCTGATGTGCCAGTCGAGTGAAGTCTCACTCTTCCCTTCAGGGTGAGGAACAACAGATGCGGGGCATGCAACGACGAGGCTGATGGGCGCCGTCACTGCTGAACCGCCGTGCGGCCCTGCAGGTGCCGATAAATCATCCGCCCAGGTCCCGGCCTTGATTGCCTAGCGGCGAGCCGCGCACGCCGACCTTTGATCGTCTTCCCGCGGACCAATGCGGACGGCATCACGATCTCTCGTGCTGCTGCGCCTGGCCTACCTCGCCGCCACCAACGCCTTCGCCTTGCTACGTCTTCTGCCGATGAGCGACCGGGACATGGACATCGAGATCCTCGCCCTGCGGCACCAGTTACTGGTCCTGCAAGCCAGGTCGGCAAGCCGACGTTGACCGACACCGACCGGGTGACCCTGGCCGGTCTGCTCCGCCGCCTGCCGAGGGAGAAGCTGCGGCATCTCCTGCTGCTGGTCCGCCCGGAGACGATCTTGCGCTGGCACCGCGACCTGCTCACGCGGAGCCACGCCGCGACCTGCGCGCCGAAGCGTCGCCGGCGCCCGCCGACCGTCCGCTCGATTCGCGCCCTGGTGCTGCGCCTGGCCCGGGAGAACAGCTCGTGGGGGTACCGCCGGGGTCGTCCAGTCCTGCACTCCGGACCTGCTGGCCCGATGGGCAGCCGAATGCCCAGCAGTCCGCCTGGTACTCGCCGGCCTCGCCGTGGCCTTCCCCACGGCCCGCACCTCATCGGCAAGACCGACTGAAACCCGAAGTTATTTTCCGGCAGCTCCCTGCGCCTCAGATCGCTTCGGCCTCGGGGCGGACGACCTGCTCGGCGAAGTTGCCGAGTCGCGTGGCCAACTGCTCGAGCGCGGTGGCCGCGTAGTGGTCGGCGCTCCAGCATGCGTGGATGGGGAGCTGGACGGGAGCGCCATCGGTGTCGAGGACGAGCAGGGGACGGGTGCCGAACCGCGGCAACTCGGTCCCGATCGCGACGCCACGCCGCCCTGCCGCCAGGGCGTGGCGCATCTGCTCCCACGGGACCTCGGTGTGGCGTTGATACCGGAGTCGGGCCGCGATGACAGCTGCGTCGAGAACGGTGCGCGTCGGGTCCGTTCGGCCCGGAAGGAGGAGAGGCTGCTCCATCAGCTCGTCCAGCGTGACGCTGGTGTCGCGGGCCCAGGGGTGGCCCGGGTTGACGTAGGCGTGGAGCGGCACGCGGGTGAGGCGTTGCCAGGCAAGGCCGCCCGCGGGGGGCACGTTCGCGGCGATGCCGAAGTCGTGCCCGGCGGCGACCGCCTCGTGCACCTCGTCGCCGAGGACCGAGACGACGGCGATGAACGGGTCGTCGTCGTCGAGGGTGGCGACGAACGGAGCGAGGACGTAGTCCAGCGTGGTGGGGGCGGCCACGCAGGAGATCCGGGTCAGCTGTCCGTCGGCCAGCTGTCCCGCGACCGTCGTCAGCCGGTCGGCCCGGGTGAGCAGGTCGTGCGCCACGTCGAGCGTGTGGCGGCCCGCGTCGGTGAGGGACAGCCGATGGCCGTTGCGGCGGAAGAGCGTGACGCCGAGGTCGCGCTCAAGGCGCTGGATCTGGCGGGACACCGCGGGCTGAGCGATGTGCAGCTGTTCGGCGGCGGCCGTGACAGTACCGAGTTGCGCGACAGTCAGAAAGCACCGGAGGTGGCGTAGTTCCATGCCTCATCATGCCGAAACGGCATCATGATGGGTAGTAATTAGGTCTTGGACAGGAGTAGGCGGCCGGGATCACCATCTCCTCCATGACCTCCTCCGACGTCTCGTCCGGCAACTGGCTCACCCCACCTCACCACCGACTCGGTCTGCACCGGGTCGAGGACGTGGTCCCCTGCACGACCATTGCTCGCGGTGAGGCGCCGGTACGCATGCTGGTGCCCGCGAGTGAGCCCTTGGACTGGGACCTTCTGACCGTGCCGGGCCCCGATGGGCGGCCGATCAGCGCAGAGGAGTTCCTCGCTCGCACGCACACCGACGGCATCCTCGTGCTGCGCGGCGACACGATCCTCGGAGAGCGCTACTTCGGTGGGTTCACCTCCGCGTCTCGCCACATCGTGATGTCCATCTCGAAGTCGTTCGCCGGCATGCTGGCCGGGGTGCTGGCCGCCACCGACCTCCTCGACCTCGAGGCGACCGTCCCGACGTACGTCCCGGAGCTGGCGGCGGGTTCCTACGCCGGCGCCACCGTGGGGCAGCTGCTCGACATGACCGCGGCGCCGTACTACGACATGTCGTATCTGGAGCCCACCGCCGAGGTTCACGCGGGCGACCGCGCTGCCGGATGGCGGCCGCGGCAGCCCGAGGACGTGGTCGGCACCCGGCCGTTCCTGGCCCAGTTGCGCGGCGCCGGCCGGCACGGCGCCGACTTCCAGTACTGCTCGGGGACTACCGACGTCCTCGCGTGGGTGCTCGAACGCGCCGGCGGCGCGGGCTACGGCGAGCTGATGCGGCGACATCTCTGGTCGTGGATCGGCGCCGAGGACGACGCCTTCGTCACGGTCGACGACCACGGAACGCCCTATGCGTGTGCCGGGATGGGGATGCGACTGCGCGATCTCGCGCGATTCGGGCGCCTGGTTCTCGACGATGGCTGGCGTGAGGGCACACCGGTGGTGCCGGCTGACTGGATCGCGCGGACGCGCCGCGGAGGGCACTTCGCGACCACGGCCGAGTCCGACTCGGCGGCGGGTGGCACCTACAAGAACCAGTGGTGGATCCCGGGCGACGACCACGGGTCCTTCTACGGTGTCGGCATCTTCGGCCAGTACCTCTGGCTCGACCCGCAGACCGACGTCGTCATCGCGAAGTTCTCCGCCACCGACCAGCCGGTCGCCGACACCCCTGCTCACCTGGACGCGCTGGGCGCCATCGCCCGTGCGGCCGCCCTGACCCCGCAGGAGGCATGAGATGGGCCGCAACCGATCACGCGGCGAGTCGATCGAGCAGCACTCGATCGACTACGTCCCGCCCGAGGAGCGGTACGGCAAGCCGTGGCACCTGTTCACGGTCTGGTTCTCCAGCAACGTGCAGATCACCGGGTTCGTCACCGGCGTCCTGGCGGTCACCCTCGGACTCGACCTTCCCTGGGCCGTCGCCACCATCCTGATCGGCAACCTCGTCGGTGCCGTGTTCATGGCCTACCACTCGATCCAGGGTCCCCGTCTGGGCGTGCCACAGATGATCCAGAGCCGTGCGCAGTTCGGATTCCTCGGCACGCTGCTGCCGGTCGTGATCGTCCTGTGCATGTACGTCGGATTCGGCGTCGAGGGTGGCGTCATCACCGGGCAGGCCTTCGCGAACTGGGCCCACATCTCGTTCACCTGGTCGGTGATCATCCAGGGCGCGGTCCCGGCGGTCATCGCGATCGTCGGGTACAAGGTCATCCATCTGTCGACCCGGGTGGTCAGCGTGGTCTCGGGGCTGCTGTTCCTCGCCCTCACGATCGCGTTGGCCTGTCACTTGCCGGAGCACCTGCCGAGCGGCCCGGCTCCGTCGTTCGGCACCGTCCTGCTCGTCATGTCGATCTTCGTCTCGTGGCAGCTGACCTGGGCGCCGTACGTCTCGGACTACTCTCGCTACCTCCCCGAGGACACCCCGTCGCGGACCACGTTCCTGTGGACCTACGCCGGCTCGGCACTCGGCTCCTCGTGGGTGATGATCCTCGGCGCGTTCGCCGCCACGATCAGCGCCGAGGCGGTGGGCGACGATGCCATCGGCATGCTCAGCCGGCAGATCCCGGCGCTGAGCTCGGCCATCCTGCTCGCCATCGTCATCGGCATCGTCCCTGCCGGCGTGTACGGCTACTACGGCATGTACCTCACTGCGATCAGCGCCTTCTCGGCCAAGGGCCACGGCTCGGCGACGCCGCTGGTGCGCGCCGTCTTCATCGTGGTGAGCGCCACGCTCACGATCGCAGCCACTCTGATGGCAAGCGGCCACATCCTGAGCACTGTCGAGAGCATCACGTTGTTCCTGCTGTACCTGCTGGTGCCGTGGACCGCCATCAACCTCACCGACTACTACGTCGTACGGCGCGGCCACTACGACGTCGGCGAGCTCTTCCGGCCTCGGGGCGAGTACGGCTTGGTGAACTGGCCGGCCGTCCTTGTCTACCTGGTTGCCATTGCGGCGCAGATCCCCTTCATCAGCAGCAGCCTCTACACCGGGCCGCTGGTCGACCACCTGGGCGGCGCCGACATCTCCTGGATCGTCGGCCTGCTGGTGGCGACGGTGCTGTACCTGGCCTATACGCGGCGTACCCGAGAGGTCGCGCAACCCGTCGGTGCGCGAGCATCGGCACCCGGCTCGGACGCGCCGCTTTCGGTCGACTGAGCGTCCAAGGTCTGCGCAAGGCCTTCCAGCGGGTGAGTTGGCGGGTGGCCCAGCTGCCGAGGTTGATGCTGCCGACTACGCCTTCGGCGGCCAGCCGGTCCAGGTTCTCATCTTTCTCCCTCGCGTCGCTTCGGGCGATGCCCTCTGCATACCGCCCGAATCGCCTGCGGACCGGGCGCAGACGCTCCTTCACCCGCCAGGAGGCTGGCGACCGCGTGGTGGCTCGATGTCAGGCGGGTGTGAACTGCGTTCCGGGTTGCCGAGTCCGCCACGGCAACGCGTGCGGGTGAGCCGATGGAGGGGCCCACCCGCCTCGTCACCGTGGCTGCCTGCTGTCAGTGAGACTGCCGCTTGCCGTGGTAGCGCTGTGCGAGCCGGGCGAGGGCGACCGCGCCGAGCAGAAGGCCGAAGTCGCGCAGCGCGACGTCATAGTGACCGGGGATGGTCAGCAGGTTGACGATGATGCCGGCGAGCCATCCGGCCACCAGCCAGCCCCCGACGCGCGGGGCGAGCGCGACGGCAAGGCCCGCGACGATCTCGATCACTCCCACTGCGTACATGGCCGCCTGGGCGCTGCCCGGAACGACATCGTTGATCCACGGCGCGAGGTAGGTGGGCCAGTCCACGAGCAGGTTGGCGAACTTGTCCAGCCCGAACAGGATCGGCGCAACGGTGAACCCGGTGCGCAGGATGACGAACGCCTGGTAGCCGGGGTCGGTGAGCGCGGCCCGCCGGGAGGCGGTGGATGTGGTGGTTGCGGGTGCGGACGACATGATGCCCCTCCTTCTATCGACAACTCTCACTAACGATAGAAGCGTGCAAACCTTCTTTAGTCAATTGCTATTGGTTTTACACTGGTGTTCGTGGACCACTCGAAGGAAGCACCCCGCCCCGACGTCTCCGCCGTCGCCGCGCTCGACGAGCCGACCCGCAGGAGGCTCTACGATCACGTCGTGCGCCAGCCGGGACCGGTCAGCCGCGATGAAGCCGCCGAGGCGCTCGGCCTTGCCCGGCAGACCGCGGCCTTCCACCTGGACCGGCTGGCTGACGAATCACTGCTCGACGTCGTCTACGAACGGCGCAGCGGACGTACCGGCCCGGGAGCGGGCAGGCCCGCCAAGCTCTACAAGCGCTCCAGCAAGCAGGTCACCGTCAGCCTGCCCGAGCGGCACTACGAGCTGGCCGGACGGCTCCTCGCCCAGGCGCTGGAGGAATCCGAAGCCACCGGTGAACCGGTCCGTTCGGTCCTGCACCGAAAGGCCCACGAGCTAGGCACACAGCTCGCCGGACCGGGCCAGGCAGATGTGTTCGCCGTGCTGGAAGAGAACGGCTTCGAACCCCGCGGTGACGGTGACGCCATCGTCCTGGGCAACTGCCCCTTCCATGCGCTCGCCCGCGAACACACCCAGACGGTGTGCGGCATGAACCTCCACCTGCTTCGCGGCGTGCTGGAAGGGCTCGACGAAAGCGGCCTCCAGGCGTGCCTGGCGCCCAGACCCGGTCACTGCTGCGTCCGTCTGGAGCCGGCTGCTGCACCGCGCCCACCAGCGTGCGCCCATTCTGAGGCGTAACACCACCCGCCGCCCGCAGTTCGACATCCCACGAGCAGTACGTCATGGACGCCACCGCACCGATCACGGCCTCGGCACCGGAAACGGCTGGTATCCCTACCCGCTTCGCGGGATTCCCGGGCCCCGAACGACGATGCCGTCCATCACCCCGCTGCGCGTCATCCACGACACCGGTGGCATAGACCTGTCCGGCGCCGAACGCGCCGCGGCCCAGTTCCTTGAAGCGCTCGGCGTCCAAACCGACACCGAGAGCCTGCACGGCACCCCCGGCCGCATGGCCCGCGCCTATGCCGAACTGTTCAGCCCGCGCCCCTTCGACCTGACGACCTTCCCCAACGACGAGGGCTACGACGAGCTGGTGCTGGCGCGTAGCATCCCTGTCCGATCGGTGTGCGAGCACCATATGCTGCCCGTCGTCGGCACCGCCCACGTCGGCTACCTGCCCGGCCACCGCATCCTCGGCCTGTCCAAACTAGCCCGGGTCGTCGAACACTTCGCCTGCCGCCCCCAGGTCCAGGAACGCCTGACCAAGCAGGTCGCCGACTGGCTGCACACCACCTCGAGCCCAAAGGCGTCGGGGTCGTGACGACGACGCTCCCTCACGCAACAGCCGCGGGGGAGCGTCGTCGTTGATCGTGCCGGCCGGGGCAGGTTGCAGAGCGGCGAGCGGAGAGCGCTGGCCTTTCTTCACCGTGCGCAGCCGCTCCCAGTCGACCTCGGGGTGGGCGGGGATGACCGCGTCGACGGACGCCGTGGTGTAGAGCGCGACGTCGACGGCCCCGGCCCGGCTCGTGCCGAAGCGGACCTCGATCGACTGCGGGGAGCTGACCCAGCCGAGCCGCACCATGTGGTCGAAGTCGGCACGGCGCGTACCCGGGCCAGGGTGCCGATGCCTCCATCGGGGTGGTGGGGGATGAACGCCAGGCTGACAATGCAGCGGCGGATCGGTGGGGGCAGAGGGCGTGGAGACCAATGGTGGGAATCGCCCTGCGGTCCGGTGCACTTGCGGTCTCCTCCGGTGGCCAGGAACCGGGCCCGGGCCCGTCGGCCACGTTCTCGCCTGCGTCGGCCAGTTGCTGGGCGAGCGTGCGGCCCAGGCCGCGGGCGCCTTCGATGGCGAAGCGGCGTTCGGGCCATTGGGCTCACGGACGCGATGTGGTCCCGGACCGCGGGGCGACCGCTGTCCGGGACCAGTGAGCTGACCGACTCCGGTGTCACCCGGTGTAGGTGAACTCGTCGGCTGGACCGGTGGGGGACGAGTAGCCGTTCACGGTCACGGTGATGTCCACGGTCGTGCTCGTAGCCTTGCCCGACGGGGGTGCTTTGGCGACGATCTTGTCCGAGTCGACCTGGACGGATGGCGAGATGTTCTTCCCGAAATACACGGTGGCGCCTTTCGCGAAGCCCGCGCCGGAGATAGTGACCGAGTCGTTGGCCCTGCCCCTGTCCGGTGTGATGCCAGTGACCACCACGGGTTCGGGCCCGCCGTAGGCGAACTGCCCGAGCGGGACGGCCGGGGAGGTGCCCAAGGGGTTGGTGACATACACGTTGACGATGCCGGTCCCGTCGGGCACCTCGGCAGTGATGGTGCCGTCAGGATTGAACGTGGGTGGTTTCTGGCACGGGACGGGGCCGAAGTCGACGTTGCAATCCTTGCTGAAGTCGCGGCCCTTGATAGTGACCTGTGTGCCCGATGCGCCGAAGCTGGGGATCACGCCGGTCACCGTCGGCGGCCCGGAGAGGACGGGCGCGTCCAGCAGTCTGAGGTAGGTGGAGTTGGCGTGCTGAAATGCGACCTGGCCCAGGAAATCCTCAACCGAGGCCTTGACCAAATTGTCGTCGCGGAGCATGTAGTCGGTGTTCTTGCTGACGGCAGTGCCCGGCTGGACGTAGACATTGTTTCCGCACAGAGCTGCGATCGACCCGAGGAGCACCTTCACCTCGAGGGTCGCCGCTGGTCCGGGATCCGGGTACCAGCTCTCCGCGGTGGGGAGATCGGCCCAGGCCAGCGGCACCACGTCGTAGGCGTTGACGTAGCGCTGGTTCATGCTCCCGAACTGGGAGGTGAGGTAGCCGGCGAAGCTCTCCAGACCGGCGGTGGGTGCCGCGAAGGTGACCACCCCGAACTGCGGCTGGCTTTGCTGCCAGGTCTGCGCCTTCAGGTACAGCGCGACCATGTTTGCGATGCAACCACCCAAGCTGTGACCGATCACGTAGACCGTCGGCTGCGGAATCCCCGTCAAGAGGCCGGCGAGCGCCTGCACGAGATTGGAGCTGGCGCTGAGCGAACGCATGTCGACGACCTGAGTGAAGGCGTCCATCGCCCCCTTCGACACGGAGATGGGGGACGTCGACCCGCTGGCGGTGAACGGCACCACCGTGCCGACGTCGAGGTCTTCGAGAATGTCGGTCACGCTGGCGATTGTCCCGCGGACGACCACGGCAAACTGGTTCGAGCCGTCGTTGTTCTTGGCGATGTACGCCATGTTCGCGTTGTCCGGGCTCAGCGCGAGCCACGTCGGTGTCCAGTTTTTCGTCAGGGGGGAGTTGGAGAACTGCCGGGAGATACCGAGCTTGATCCGATCGGTCTGGGCTTGAAGGGTCTCCCCCGACGGACGCGGAGTCGCTCCAGTTGCCGCGATGGCGGCCAGGGTCATGGCCACCTGAGGCGTGATCGGAGTGGCCTGTTGTGCCGCCGCCATGCTCGCTCCTTAAGTCTTCACTCATCGTCAAACATCTCCATTTCAATGTATCCGCTACTCAGTGTCCTGACGGATGTCAGGCTCTTTGTGTTCTCTGATTCACTCGTTCGGAATGGGTCCGACTAAAGCGGAACCGTAGTAAACGGCTTCAAGGAACTGGTTGCCGTACAACCGCGTCGTCGTGGTTGTTCCAGCGACTCTGGGGTAGGCGGTGGAGGCAACCCAGTTTGGGCCGTACCTGGGTTACACCTTTCCCATTGAAATCGGCCTGGGCGCAGCCACACTCCAAGCACTGGTCGCCGCTCTGCTGGAGAGACTCCGAACGTCGAAGTATGGTCCCGCTCTGCGCCAGGAGCTCGCCGGCCCTCGTCACTGTGCCGAGGGGTGGGCCGGCGTTGCGGAAGTGCCAGTTCGCCGGTGCGAGCGCACAGGATGTTCCTCTCCGCCGCAGCTTTTTGAAGCACTTCCAGGGCAGAGCGAGACGGTGGCATTCGCCGGGATTCGGCTCCCGCGGCGCACCCCTGTCTCAGCACTGGGTTCCGGATGTGTCATCTTGTCTGTTTGCGTCGTCTTGCCTGCTGTGGATACAAGCAACGCTTTTTCCGCCCCTTCTGACTTCACCCATGGCTACGTGGATGCCTGCGCCCATAGTGAGGGTCGTTCCGCAGAAGGAACGGTGAGCATTGGCCATTGAGGTTTTCTCAACGAAATGATCTCGTGAGGTGACTCGGCCCAGCGGATCCCGCGAGCCGCGATGGGTCCTGCGGCGCCGACGGTCGTACTGTCGAGCCCGTTGCCGAGGAGGACTTCTGATGCGCAGGGTGACCTATTCGATGGGCGTCTCACTTGACGGCTACATCGTCGGGCCGGACGGCGACTTCGACTGGACGGCGCCCGACGAGGAGGTCTTTCGCTTCGTCACCGACGAGGTTCGAGAGGTCGGCTGCCACCTGTTGGGACGACGGCTGTACGAGACGATGCTGTACTGGGAGACCGCCGACCAGGATCCATCGCTCGACGACTCAATGCTCGAGTGGGCCGCGATCTGGAAGCCGCTCCCAAAGGTGGTGTTCTCCACCACGCTGTCGACGGTGCAGGGCAATGCCCGCCCGGCCTCCGGCGGCCTGGCGGAGGAGATCGAGCGGTTGCGAGCCGAGCCGGGGGAGGGCGACATCGCGATCGGCGGCGCGACTCTCGCCGCCGAGGCGGCCGCGTTGGGTCTGATCGACGAGTACCGGGCCAGGGTCTACCCGGTGCTGGTTGGCGGTGGCATCCCGTTCTTTCCCCAGCGCGAGCGCCGGGTGGATCTCGAACTCGTCGAGACCCGCACCTTCAGCTCGGGAGTCGTCTACCTCCGCTACCGCGTGGCGCGTTAGCCGGCTCGTCCGCCGAGCCCTAGGAAGAACGGGCCAGCCAGTGACGTTTTCTCCGCGAAATGACCTGCGCGAAGCGGTGTGAACTACCGCCTGGCGAAGGAGAGTCGGACGGACCACACCCGACCGCAGACGCACGTAAAGCCCCTGGTAGGGCGGGTCTCACCACAAGATCATGTCCGCAACCACCAGAGGCTTCACGTTGGTCACCTATGTCGCCACGCTCGACGTCCCGCGCCACGTCGTGGACCACCTCTCACGCTTGCCGGCCGCACACCGGCGGCGGATCGGCACCCCGCGCGGTAGCCGGGCACTCGGCCCGTTCCGCCAGGCCGTCCTGGTCCTGCGCTGGTTCCGCGAACGCGGCTGGGTGCACTGCCTGGCGCGCGACGCCGGCATCTCCCAGGCCACCGGCTACCGCTACCCCCACGAGGGCATCGACATCCTCGCCGACCAAGCCCCGGACCTGCACAAGGTCCTGGACCGGCGCCGAAGCGAGGCCATGACCCACGTGATCCTGGACGGCACCCTGATCGAGTCCGACCGCCTCGCCAGCGTCCGCGTTCCCCGTTCGCCCGGATCGTCATATGGCGCGAGCCGCAGCGGCCGGAACGTCTCGACGGGCGTCACCACGCCGACGGCGGCCACCGCGGTGCCCACCGCGTCGCGGATCGGGGCCGTCAGCCCGGCCGTCTCCGGCGAGACGGTGCCGACGGTCACCGCGTAGGCCTGCCGCCTGATCTTTGCCAGGGAGTGCTGCAACTCCGCGCTCCCCAGGCCGGTGACCGGCTGGTCCGCCGGTCCCGTGTTATCGAATCCGACCGGGTCGAAGGAGTCCACGGGCCGCGGACCCTGCATGTAGTGCTGGTCACCGCACAGGGGACATCGTCCGGCGGGGCGCGGCTTACCCACGGCCGTGCCTGCCTACCGTACGGGGAGTACACCACCTGCCCGGGAGGTCACGTGCCCCGTAAGCATCCGAAGAGTTTCAGGCATCCCTTCGAGGCCATCGAACCACCGCGCGACGCCGAGGTAATGATTGGCGTGGTGTCAGTGACGGTCCTGGTGGTGGCCCTCGGTGCCCTGTCCGAGTCCCCGGTGTGGCTTCTCGGGCTCCTTGTATTCCTGCCGGGGACGGCGTCCGCGCTGTGCACCGTACGCCAGACGAAGTTCGTGGCTGCATGGACCACGTTGGTGGTCATCGTCACCGTGCTGGTCCGGCACGGTGAGGTGCGGTGGTTCGACAGCATCCTCATGATGCTGCTCACCCTCGCCCTGGGCGCGGCCTCCGTCTACGCGTGCCGTAGCCGTATCCACCGCGAGAACGAGATGCTGCGGCTGCGCTCCACCGCCGCCGCAATGCAGCGCCACATCCTGCGCCCCCTGCCTCTGCTCACCGACGACGTCCTGGTCGACGGCGTGTACGAGCCCGTTCAGGAGGACCGGCTCGTTGGCGGCGACATCTACGACGTTGTCGTCTCTCCATGGGGTACCCGGGTGCTGATCGGCGATGTCCAGGGCAAGGGCCTGCCCGCGGTCGGCGCCGCGTTCGCCGTCATCGGCGCCTTCCGGGCGACGGCCCACCGAGAGCCCACCCTGACCGCCCTCGTCGACGCCCTCGACGCCTCTGTCGTACGGCACAACTCCTACGCCGCACAGACCGGCGACGACGAACGGTTCGTCACAGCGCTCATCGTCAACGTCGACGCGAACGAAGAGGTACAAGTCATTAACTGTGGGCACATTCTGCCGCAACTGCTGCACGACGCCACCGTCATCACGCCGGCTCTCGGCTCCGGCGTCCCGCTCGGTCTCGCCGAACTCGCCGCCGAACCCGCGACCGTCGACTGGTTCGCCTTCCCACCCGGTGCGACGCTGCTGCTGACCACGGATGGGCTCACCGAGACCCGCTCTGCCGACGGCACGTTCTACCCCGTCGCCGAACGCCTCGCCAAGCACGTATCTCTCTCCCCCACCGACCTGCCGCGCGCCCTCTACGACGACGCGCGCGCGTTCGCCGGGGAGGGAGCCCAGCACGACGATGTGGCGGTCCTGTCCGTCCGACGGTCACCGCACCGCTGAGCGCATCGCGGTGCACGTCAAGCAACCGACGGCGGGCTCGAGAAGTACCCAGTGGCCCTCGTGCGGGGTGGGGTACCGGTCTTGCGGGAGTCCGCAGTGCGGGCAGCCCGGCGGTTCGGGTGGCGGAGGCGCGGTGGCGCCCACCCCCTGCGATGCCACGCGCGGGTGTCATGCCCGTTGGGCTTCAGGTCCGTCGCCAGGTCTTCGCTTCGCGGATCAGGTCAGCCGGGCTCTGACCGTCTCCAGTAGTTCGTTGGAGAAGGCCTCGTCAGCCACGGCCCGGGCCATGAGTACGGCACCGACCAGGGCGCTGAGGGTGAGTATCGCCTCGGCCCGGGCGTCCTCGGAGTTTTTGTCGAGTCCCGCGATCAGGTCCAGGTATGTGCGGACCTGCTTCTCGTAGGCCTCTTTGAGGTGCCCGTCATCACGTCCGGCGACGGCGCCCAGGGTGACCAGCGCGCAGCCCGTGGCCGGATCATCTCGGTGTCTCTTCGCCAGGTAGGCGTCGATGAGGCCTGCCTGCGGATCCCGGGCGTTCTTCTGTGCGGAGCGCTCCATCTTCGCCGTGCCCTCCGTCAGCGCGGCGGCGGCAGCCTGTGTGATCAGGTCATCGCGTGAGTCGAAGTGCTTGTAGAAGCCGCCGTGTGTCAGCCCGGCCTCGTTCATGAGGTCAGCGATACCGAGGCGGGCGATGTCCTCGGAGCGAATCTTGCGGGAGGCGATCTGCAGGACCCGTTCGCGGGTCGCAGCCTTCTCGGCCTGCGAGTGGCCCATGTCGACCCTGCCCTTCCTTGGGGCGGCGCAGTATGGCCACCACATAACTGGATGATGGCCATCATACACCCATGTCCAATATAGGGCTTTTATGGTTTTCGTTTGACATTCTGGATGACCAACGTAATCTAGCTGGTGGATGATGACCGTCATCCAGATTGGAGATGCGACCATGTCCCCTACCTACGACCCTCGTCGTACGGCCGTTCTGCTGGTCGACCCTTACAACGACTTCCTGTCCGAGGGCGGCAAGATCTGGCCGCGCCTGGAGCAGATGGCGCAGGAGGTCGGACTGCTTGAGCACCTGCATTCGGTGGTGGCCTCCGCCCGTGAGGCTGGTGTCCGCGTGGTGTTCGTCCCGCATCGCCGATGGGAGTCGGGTGACTACGAAACGTGGAACCACCCCAACCCCACGCAGCTGAGCATCATGGAGCGTCACAGCTTCGCCCGCGGGACGTGGGGCGGCGAGTTCCATCCCGACTTCCAGCCGCAGCCCGGTGATGTAGTCGTCCAGGAGCACTGGGCGCAGAGCGGATTCGCCAACACCGATCTCGACTTCCAGCTCAAGCAGCACGGCATCACGCATGTGGTGGCCGTGGGTCTGCTGGCGAACACCTGCATCGAGTCCACCGGCCGCTTCGCCATGGAACTGGGCTACCACGTGACGCTGGTGCGTGACGCCACCGCGGCGTTCCTGCCGGAGATGATGCACGCCGCTCACGACCTGAATGGCCCGACTTACGCCCACGCCATCATCACCACCGACGAGCTCACCGCCGCATTCAAGGGAGAACGCGCATGACACTGACCGGAGCCCTGTTGATCGGAGCGTCCCGAGTAGCCGCCACCGCGGGGGCCATGAAGGCGCTCAACCCCGCCACCGGTGAGCTCATCGAGCCCGAGTTCGCTTTCGGTGGCCCGGCCGAGGCCGACCACGCGGTCCGCCTGGCGGACGAGGCCTTCGACAGCTACAGCCACACCGGCCTGGCTGAGCGGGCCGCGTTCCTTGACCTCATCGCGGACAAGCTCGAGGCGGTCAAGGACGAGCTCGCGGAACGTGTTGCCCTGGAAACCGGCCTGCCCGCGGCGCAGCTCGAGGGTGAGGCCGTGCGGAGCGCCGGTGTGTTCCGCAAGTTCGCCACCGTCGTCCGTCAGGGCCGCTTTCTGCAGGCGACCATCGATCCCGCGCAGCCGGACCGGCAGCCCGCACCACGTCTGGACCACCGGCTGCAGAAGGCGGCCCTGGGTCCTGTGGTGATCTTTGGCGCGAGCAACTTCCCGATTTCCTACTCCGTGGTGGGCGGTGACACCGCCTCCGCCCTCGCGGCCGGCTGCCCCGTGATCGTCAAGGCGCACAACGCACACCCCGGCGCCTCGGAAATACAGGGCCGCGTCATCCAGGAAGCCGTCGCGGAGGCGGGCCTGCACGAAGGTGTCTTCTCTCTCATTCGGGGCGCCGGCAACGAGATTGGTGAGGAGCTCGTGGACCATCCGCTGGTCCGGGCGGTCACGTTCACCGGCTCCGAGGGCGGCGGCATGGCCCTCTACCGACGGGCGCAGAAGCGTCCTGACCCCATCCCCGTGTTCACCGAGATGACCAGCGTCAACCCGACCTTCGTGCTGCCCGCCGCGCTCGCGGCCCGTGGCGCGGAGATCGGCACCAGCCTGGTGCAGCGCGCCATGTACAACGTCGGACAGGCCTGCCTCAAGCCCACGATCCTCCTCGCGGCCGACGGACCCGGCTTCGCGGAGCTGCGTGCGGCAGCGGCCGCCGAGGTGAAGAAGGCTGCCGCGCGAACCATGCTCTCACCCGGCATCCACGACGCCTACACCCGCAACGCGCAGCGCCTGGAGGACGACGGCGCCGTCCGGATCGCTGAGGGCGACACCCCCACGCACGCACGCCGGGGCCGGCGAGTCCCTGCTGTACGAGGTCACCGGCGAGCAGCTACTGGCCGAACCCGCCCTGCGCGAGGAGGTTTTCGGCCCGGCCGTTCTGCTGGTCAGGGTGACTGGACCGGAACAGCTGCTCGAGGCGGCCCGAGCCTTCCGCGGGCAGCTCTCGGCCACCCTGCACGCCGAGGCCGCGGACCGCGGCATTGCCGAACGGCTTCTGCCGGTTCTGGAACGCCGCACGGGACGGATCGTGTTCAACGCCTTCTCCATCCCGCAGGAGGTCTCCTACGCATCCACCCACGGCGGTCCCTTCCCGGCGACCTCCGACAGTCGTTTCACGTCCGTGGGTATGGGCGCGATCGAGCGGTTCGTCCGCCCGGTCACGTACCAGAACTTCCCGGACGAGCTCCTGCCGCAGCCACTGCGCGAGGCGAACCCGCTGCACCTGTGGCGACTGGTGGACGGCGAAATCACGCAGCGCTGAACCGTTCTCCCGGGACCCGTCCGCCGCTACGGACGGGTCCCCCTCTCCTGGAATGGAAGGAGCCCCCTTTCCATGAACGCCACCGAAGGCACCGCTGCGGACGCCGAACGCAAGGCCCGCGACGAGGTACGCGGGAAACTGCTCGGCGCCTGGCGTCTCGTGTCCTACACCGCCACGAGCACTGACGGGGACGTGATCGAGCCCCTCGGCCCCAACCCGAACGGACTGATCCTCTACACCCCCCAGGGATACATGTCCGCCCAGCTGGGACGTAGCGATCGCCCACTTTTGAGCTCCGCACGGCTCGAGGATGCCATGCCCGAGGAACTGGCCCGGACGACGGTCGGCTACCTCGCGTACGGCGGACCGTTCGAGGTCGTCGACGCCACCACTGTCGAGCATCACGTCACCACCAGCCTCTTCCCGAACTGGACCGGACATCCCCAGACACGCAAGGTGAGCTTCGACGGCCCACTGCTCACCCTCGCCGTCCCCACCCCCACCCGACTGTGGGGCGCGGAGCGCACGGCCGAACTCGTGTGGGAGAGGCCGGCCTGACCACGGGCCGCCTCCTGCCGTGCCTGTCGCCCCCGTAGTTGAATGCGTATTCCTTCCTGGCCCTTCGGTGAAAGCGGACCTGCGGCGTGGCCCAGTGGGCCGCACTGCTCGGGCGCGTCCCCGCCAAGCAGCCCTGCACGGAACCTCCCCACGACCCCGGCCAGCACGGCTGCGGTCGTCCGACCGCCTCCTGCCACGCAGGAACGCAGGCAGCGGCGGACGGACGAACGCCCGCTCCGCACCGGAGAGTTCATGGCACTGAATCACCACCCAGCCGTGATCCATCAAAACGAAATCCTTTGAAGACACTGCTCAGCCGGCCGAGGCACCGAACCGCAGGAGCGGAAGCCCGCTCCGCGTGACCGGCGGCGATGTTGCCGCCGGCAGCCGCTCGGCCGGGTCTGAGAGCGTACGCCGCTGACAGAGGACGTCGCCGGCACCGGAGCACCGTCGCGCCTGCCACGCTTCGCGTCTCCGCCTGTCACATCACGACATGAGGACCCCATGACCAGCGCAATCACACGTCCAGGCGTGAAGCGCGGAACCATCCCCGTCTTCGCCGCCGCGACAGCGATCACCGTCTCCAACATCTACTTCACCCAGCCGCTACTCGACGAGATCGCCCAGGACTTCCACACGTCAGCCTCCGCTGCGGGGCTGGTGGCCACAACAGGGCAGATCGGCTACGCCCTGGGCATCATCGCCATCGTGCCGCTCGCGGACAGCGTCCGGCTGCGACGGTTGTCCACCCTTCTCCTGGTGGTGACCACCCTTGCCCTCCTGGCTGGTGCCGCCGCTCCTTCGATCGCTCCGCTGAGCATGGCCACCCTCATACTTTCCGCCAGCACTGTGCTCCCGCAGGTCATCATGCCGACCGTCGTCTCCATGGCCGCTCCCGGCAACGCCGGACGTGTCCTCGGGGCGGTGGGGACGGGCCTGACCATGGGCGCCCTGCTCTCGCGCACCGCTGCCGGCCTCATCGCCGAGGCTGTCGGAACCTGGCGGGCCGGCTTCGCCGTCGCGGCCGTGGCCACCGGAGCCCTTCTCCTCGTCCTCCCGCGTTACATGCCCGCCGATCCGCCGACTCCGGCCGGAACGCGGCAGAGCTATCGGCGCCTGCTGGCTTCACTCCCCAGACTGATCACCGAGCACGCGCCTCTGCGCCTCTCGGCGGTACTGGGAGCGACGGTCTTCGCGGCCTTCTCCGCCTTCTGGTCGTCACTAGCCTTCCACCTCACCGCCCCTCCGATCGCGCTGGGTCCCGCGGTGATCGGGCTCTTTGGGCTGTTCAGCGTCCCTGGAGCCCTGGCCGCCCGCTATTCCGGACGCCTCAGCGACCGATGGGGCGCACGACGCGTCAATATGCTGTCACTCACGTCGGTGCTGCTCGCCTTCGCCCTGTTCGGGTTCGCCGGCCAGTCGCTGATAGCGCTTGCCGTCGGCTGCAATCTTCTCGGCTACGGGACCACCAGCGGCCAGATCGCCAACCAGACACGCATCTTCGCCGCGCAGCCCGCGATCAGAGCCCGGTTGAACACCGTCTACATTTTCGCGGTGTTCGCCGGAGGTGCCGTCGGATCCGCTGTGGCAGCAGTCATGTTCTCCGCGTTCGGGTGGGCCGGCGTGGTGCTCAGCGGACTGGGCTTCGTGCTGCTCGCGGGGATGGCCCTTGCTGGGAACGTCCTGCACATGCGCCGTCGGGCCGGCCGTGCACCGGCCGTGGCCGCTGGCTGGGCCTCGGCGGGTCGCCCGGCGGGCTGGAGGCGGCTCGCCGCCATCCAGGAACGAAGCCTTGGCATCCCCGGCGACTTCGAGACGCACATGGAGCGGCCTCTGCCCGGCCTCGGCGCGCAGGACACGTGAAGACGTCGGACGACCGCCCCACTCTCGCCGAGATTTCCTACGTGAACAGCGCTTCTGTGCGCACCACTGTCCTCACAAGGAGGGACCCCGCATGAGTAACCACGAGCAGTTCGCCGTCGAAGAGGTCAGCCCGTCCTACTGGAGGGTGACCTTCTCCAACGGAGAGATCAACCTGATCGACCCCGACACCATCGAGCAGCTCGCGGAGCTGATCACCCGCATCGAGCAGGCCCCGGATCTGACCGTCGTCGTCTTCCGCAGCAGCAACGCCGATTTCTTCATGGCGCACTGGGACTTCCAGGCGGACCGGTCTCGTGTGGCCGCCATGAAGCCGGCCCCCTCGGGTCTGCATCCGTTCGCCGACAACCTGTACCGGCTCGCTCAGGTGCCCGCTGTCACGATCAGCGAGATCAACGGCCGAGCCCGGGGCGCCGGCAGCGAGTTCGTCCTGGCGACGGACACCCGCTTCGCCGGGCCCGGTGCCATCCTGGGACAGTTCGAAGTGAGCGTCGGATCCGTGCCCGGGGGCAACCCCAGCGGTCGGCTGCCTCATTTGGTGGGCCGTGGACGTGCCCTCGAGATCCTGCTGGGCGCCGACGACTTCCCAGCCGATCTCGCGGCACAGTACGGCTATGTCAACCGCGTCGTGCCGGCGGGCGAACTGGAGCAGTTCGTCGACACCTTCGCCCGTCGTATCGCAGGATTCGACAAGACTGCGGTCACCCGGATCAAGGCTCTGGTGGACGTCGAGTCCCTGCCGACGGCCGAGTCCTACGGGGCTAGCCTTCAGGCCTATTTCCAGACTGCCGGGCGACCCGAGAACGCGCACCGCGTACGCTCGCTGTTCGAACGCGGACTGCAGCGGCCAGACGGCGTGGAACTCGACCTCGGCCGCCGCGTGGCTGAGTAACCCACGCGAACGGCCGCCGCGGTAGGACGCACCCGACTGCTCCGTAAACGCACCTGCACCGAACTTCATCCGTCCCGGCCCGGTGCCGCGGTACGGCAGGCAGAGACACCCGCACCACATATGGACGGGAGAGAAGAGCGGGATATCTGGCGGCGGCCTCGGCGCGAACACCGCTGTGGTCGGCATGGGGCGGCCTTCGTCCGTAACCGAAGGCCGCCCGTTCGCTCTGACTGCCCCAGCACGACAGGTGCTCGGACAACCCACGGTCACGCGCGCCGACCGGCCCGTTCAAGGCCTGACGGGGCCTCACTGCTCGGCGATGTGTTCTCCCAGGCGGTACTCGAGTTCACTTCGCTGCTGCATGCCCTGCTGGAGAAGCCGCTGCGTCGCTGCTTCATGGTGGTCTCCGGTCTTTCGGGCTGTTCTCGATCCCGCCCGTCCCGTTTGCTACGCCCATCTCATGCCGATGGCGGAGAGTTGCTCGATGCGTTCCGGTGTCAGCGTTGTGGCCCTGCTTCGTTGGTTGCTGACCCAGGCGCCCAGCCGGACCTCCCGCTGCTCCCGCTGTTCCTGCTGTTCCTGCTGTTTCTGGTTTCTGCCGTCGGCCCCGCTCACGGTGGCCATGGTGATCGTTTCGACGTGTTTGCGGGGGACGTGGAGGTGGTCTTCGCGCTGGTAGTACTGGGTGGCGGCGGTGAGGTTGATCGCCCACTTGTCGGCTTGGCCGGTGCGGGGCTTGGGTTTCTCGTCCTCGCCCGCGGGTGTGATCCGAGGGGGCCTCCCCCCTGATCGTGGACATCTCGGAGGCTGGATCACGAGTGGTCCAGGGAGAAGAGGGGTCCCGAGTGGGGACATGCAGGTATCCGGCGGAGTTCCGGGCTGACGCGGTGGCGTTGGTGCACTCGTCCGACCGTCCGGTGTCACGCATCGCCGAGGAGCTGGGCGTGAACGCGGAGACGCTGCGGCAGTGGGTGAAGAAGGCCGCGGACACGGCCGAGCACTCCCAAAGCTCGCCACCTGCGGTGGCGGCGCCGGCCCAGTCGGCGAAGGATACGGAGATCACCCGGCTGCGGCGGCAGGTCCGTGAGCTGGAGATGGAACGGGACATATTGCGGCGGGCCGCGAAGTATTTCGCGAAGGACAACTGGTGAGTCGCTTCAGTTCGTCGAGGACCACCGCGGCGCCTTCGGCGTCAAGCGACTGTGCCGGGTACTGGAATGCTCCCGATCCGGCTTCTACCGCTGGCTGGCCGGCGCCGAGGCCCGCTTCGCGCGGCAGCTGGCGGACGCCGAGCTGGCCGAGCACATCCATCGCATCCACACCGACTCGGACGGCACCTACGGCTCCCCGCGGGTGGCGGCCGAGCTGGCGGACGCCGGAGTGCGGGTCAACCACAAGCGGGTGGAACGGGTCATGCGGGCCTTTGGCATCGTCGGGGTGCATCTTCGCAAGAAGGTCCGCACCACGATTCCGGAGCCGTCCGCGACGCCGGTGCCCGATCTGCTGCGACGCGACTTCACCGCGCCGGAACCCAACACCCGCTACGTCGGCGACATCACGTATCTCCCGGTGGGAGACGGTCAATTCCTTTACCTGGCCACGGTGTTGGATCTGTGCTCGAAGCGGCTGGCGGGCTGGTCGATCGCCGGCCACATGCGCACCGAGCTGGTCACCGACGCGCTGAAGGCTGCCGCCTTGACGCGAGGCGGCAGCCTGGACGGAGCGATCTTCCACAGCGACAACGGAGCGCAACCCGGCCTCAAGTGGTCGTCGCAACACCGGCTTCTTGGACCAAGAATAGATGTTCGTTGAGGGCTTCGGCGGGTGTCTTCCAACCGAGGTTCTTGCGGGGCCTGTTGTTGAGTGCGAGAGCAACGGCCGAGAGTTCGTCGGTATCCCATCGCGACAGGTCGGTGCCCTTCGGAAAGTACTGGCGAAGGAGTCCGTTCGTGTTCTCGTTGGTGCCCCGTTGCCAGGGGCTGTGCGGGTCGGCGAAGTAGACCTGCAGCCCGGTGTCGATGCGGAGCTGGGCATGCTGGGCCAGTTCTTTGCCGCGGTCCCAGGTCAGCGAGCGGCGCAAGTGCTCGGGCAGCGTGGTGATCGTGGCGGCGATCGCGTCTTTGACTGCCTCGGCGCCGCGGCCGGCCAGGGCCGGGCCGTTCTTCACACGTGGTTCGACGCCGTAGCCGTCCATCCGGGGCAGGTGCAGCAGCATCGTGAACCTGGTCGTGCGCTCGACGAGCGTGCCGATCCAAGGACGTCGAGATCCTGGCCCTACGTCACCAGATCACGGTCCTTGAGCGGCGACTCGGTCCCAAAGGGTGAGGTTTGCCCCCGAGGACCGGGCCTTCCTTGCCGCGCTCCTGGCACCGCTGCCGCGCCAGGTGCTGCGTCGTCTCCGGCTTCTGGTACGTCCGGACACGGTGCTGCGGTGGCACCACACCCTGGTGAAGCGGCGGCACGCCCGCATCCGCCGTCCCAAGCGGCCCGGATGGCCGCGTACCGTCCGCTCGGTCCAGGCGCTGGTCCTGCGCCTGGACCGCGAGAACAGCGGCGGAGGCGGTGCTGCGCCCGCTGGTCGACGGCCGCACCGTGGATCTGGGCGCGCTCGCCGACACAGCTGGCCTGGACCTGGAGGCGGTCACCGGGCTTGTCCAGGAGCTCGTTGCCGGGCCGGCCGCCGTGGTGGGGAGCCTGCTGTGACGGTACAGCTCGCGCTGGGCACCTACCGGTGCCGGGCGATCCCGGAGGCGCCCGCCCATGCGGCCGGCGTACGCCCGTAATCGGCACGGACGGCGTACCCGGCGCACCCACGCCGAGGCTCTCGCGCGGTGCCATGCTGGAGAGGACAACCTCATCAGCCACGAGCGGCCATGGCGAAGCAGCGATGAAAACCAGTGACCAAGGCCAGGGACAGGACCCGTCCGCCATGTCCTCCGGCTCTTGGGGAGACCGCACCTCCGAGGGCGGAGAGTGGCAGTCTGGTCACTCTCTGGTGGGGCAGTTCCTGGCCCGGTCCCCGATCGGCATGGCCTTCATGGACACCGACCTGCGCTACGTCTGGATCAACGACGCCCTGGAGCAGCTCGGCGGCGTGAGCCGCGAGGAACGCCTGGGCAAGCGTCTGGGCGATGTGCTGCCACGGCTCGACGCGGTCGCCATCGAGTCGGTCCTGCGGGAGGTGCTGGAGACCGGGCGGCCCGCCGTCGACGTCGAGTACCACGGCCGTACACGAGCCGAACCCGACCGCGAACACGCCTACTCCACGTCGTTCTTCCGGCTGGAGGACGACTCGGGCGGGGTGCGGGGGGTCTGCTACATGGTTCTCGACGTCACCGACCGATGGCGTGCCCGGGAGTATCTCGCACTGCTGAGCAGGGCCGGAGCGTGGACGGCCAGGACCCTCGACGTCTTCAGCCTCGCGGAGGGCCTGGCCGAGGTGTGTGTTCCGGACCTGGCCGATCTGATCACCGTGGACATCTTCGACTCCGTGCTGCAAGGCGAGTCCCCTGACGGAGCGTTGTCCGGCGTCGAACGGCTGCGGCGCGTCGCACGCAGGGGCACCGACGGCGACGGGCCGGAGGGGATCGCAGAAGTCGGGCGTCTGGTGCAGTTCCCGCTGGGTTCACCGGGCGCGCAGTGCCTGTCCGACGGGACCTCTCGCAGAGAAGCCGTGCCCGCGCAGGGGTGCGCAGGCTGGATCGCCACCGATGCGCTGCTCGGAACGGCCGCACCGATCCTCAGCCCGTGTGCGCTGATGCTGGTCCCGGTCAGGGCGCGCGGCAGTGTGGTGGGGATGACGACCCTGCTCCGTCGTGCGCCGCGCGAGGCGTTCGACGACGACGACCTCCTCGTGGCCGACGAGATCGTCGGACGGGCCGCGCTCGGTGTGGAAAGCGCCCGCCAGTTCACCAGGGAACGCAATACCGCGCTGGCATTGCAACGCTTCCTGCTGCCACGCCGGATCGCGGCGCAGGCGACGGTCGAGGTGGCGACGCGGTATCTGCCCTCGGGCGGAGGTGTGGGCGGCGACTGGTTCGACGTCATCCCGCTCTCCGGGGCACGGGTCGCCCTGGTGATCGGTGATGTGGTCGGACACGGCATCAACGCAGCGGCGTCGATGGGCCGGCTGCGCACCGCCGTGCGCACCCTTGCCAATCTCGACCTGGCGCCCGAGGAGATCCTGGCCCACCTCGACGATCTGATGCTGGGGCTCATCGCCGAGGAATCCCCGGAGGACCACGGACAAGCGCCGTCGGAACTCGGTGCGACCTGCCTGTACGCGGTCTGCGATCCGGTGGCCCTCACGTGTGTCATGGCGCGGGCCGGTCATCCGCCACCCGCCGTCGTCGGTCCTGACCGGCCGGTGGTCCTCCCCGATCTCCCGGCGGGTCCGCCGCTCGGTCTGGGAGGTCTGCCGTTCGAGTCCGCCGAGATCGAGCTGGCTGAGGGAACCCTGCTCGCCCTGTACACCGACGGCTTGTTCGAGGTCCGCGGCCAGGATCCGGACGTCGGTCTGGCACGGCTGTACGCGGCCCTGGCGAGCCCTGACCGGCCGTTGGAGGACATGTGCGGTGAGCTGCTGGACAGGCCGGACGCCGATGGGTGGGACGATGACGTGGCCCTGCTGATTGCACGCATCCACGGGCTCGGCGCGGACCGGGTGACTTCATGGGATCTGCCCTCCGACCCGGCCGCCGTGTCCGGCGCGCGCGCCATGGCGGGGCGGTGTCTCGAAGCCTGGGGCCTGAGCGACCTGGTGTTCACCACGGAACTCCTGGTGAGCGAGCTGGTCACCAACGCCATCCGCTACGCCTCGGGTCCCATCCGCCTGCGACTGATCCGCGAGTCCGTCCTGACCTGCGAGGTCTTCGACTCGAGCAACGTCTCACCACGGCTGCGGCATGCACGTACCCTGGACGAGGGCGGGCGTGGCCTTTTCCTCGTGGCGCAGCTGTCGCGACGCTGGGGTACGCGCTACACCACGGACGGCAAGATCATCTGGGCGGAGCAGGAGATCCCGCAGAACGTGGTGGCATGACGTGCGTCGGTCGCGGCCATCCCCTTCCAGGACATCAGGCTGCTCGTGGACGGTCTCGTCCCACAGCAGTCCGAAGCGGAGCCGTGCGGGCTCGGTGTCCCCGAGGCCGCTCTGCGCGGAGCGCGCCTGTTCGTCGGTGAACGGCTGAGGTGTGTCGGCCGTATGAGCCGGCAACGGTGCTCGCAGCTGGTGCAGGCCGCCTCCACCCTCACCGGGGTCACCGCCTCAGCCGACCCCCGACAGGCCCCCACTGCGCAGGAGGACCAGGCCCTGCGCACGCATAGCTACCTTCACGAACAGCTGGACGAACTCACGGCGCGCCATGCGCTGCTGATGCACGCCACCGTCCTGGCCGACGCCGCGGAGGCAGCCATCCCGGCCGCCCGCGCGGCCATCGCCTCCGCCTCGCAGACCGCCGAAACGCAAGGTCGCCGCCGGACGATCGCTGACGTGATCGCGGGACAGGAGGCGTTCATGCCTCAGGTCGACATGGCGGAAGATCGCATCGCCCAGTCCCTCATAGCGCAGCGCCAGTTGACCCGCGACGCCCTGTTCCGGCTCTTTCCTCACATCGTCGGCAGCACTGGCCTGCACGTGCTGCGCAACCAGCTGATCGAGCACTCCGGGCTCGGTCGGGACGCCTACAACCAGGCCTACCGTCGCGTCGCGGACGGCCCCCAGCGCACCCGCATCGCAGAACTTCCCGGCAAGATCCGCGACCTCGAACACGATCTCCCCGAGGGCTCCCTTTCCGAGGGCCCGGCTACCGCGCGGGGTGCCGATCCGCCGCCGGCGACAGTACGACCGCCGGCGCCGCAGGACCCATCGCGGCTCGCGGGTCCGCTGGGCCGAGTCACCTCACGAGATCATTTCGTTGAGAAAACCTCGGTTGGTTGCCGGTCGGTACAGCACGGTGTGTGTTTGTCCCTGTTCATGGAGGTTGGTGACAGGGGGTTGGGTGCCGAAGGTTGAGGTCGGGGCGGTCGGCGTCGCACAAAGATTCCTGTCCGCCTTCAGTGGCATCTCACCCCACTTCAGGCCACGCCGCTACCTGATGACTGCCGCTGGCCACCGCGCCGAGATGACCATCCGCTTCGCGGTCTGGGACCAGATCACCGGTGCCGCCGCCATGCCCACCGCGGCCTGACTCGAAACTGCCACCCGGCCCCACCACACCCTGACACGCCATCAGCCGGTCACACCCCCACCAACGTGACACAGCCCTTCGTACGTCGACCGGGCGGGCCGTGCCTCGCTGTTCAGACTTCTGCCCGAGGAGTCAGGTGACAGTCCAGCCGTGCAGCTGACGGGCGATCCGGGCGACACCGAGCGCCCCGGAGGCGGCGTCGCGCACGAGTGCGAGGGCTGCTTTGGGCGGGTAGTCGAGCCGGTGTCCGTTGAGGGCGAGGTAGGCCTCGGCGGAGTGCCAGGCGAAGGCTTCGTTGGAATGCTCCAGGCAAGGCAACTTTGCCAGGGTCTGGAGGAGGGCTGCTGCTTTGAGGTGCAGGGAGCCGTAGATGTCACGGTCCATGGCTTGGGCGTTGACGCGCGCGACCGCGGCGTAGAGGGGGCCGTAGTCGTCGACCTGGGGGTCGCCGTCGAGGATCTCGGCGGCGTGCAGCAGGTAGGTGACGTCGAGCGGGTGGATCGGTTCCGGCTGGGTCACGCGGCGTGGCCCTGCCCCTGCTGCTCGAACTCGCGCGCCTGCTGCTCAGCGGCACGCTGCTCCGCGGTGGCGTCGATGCTGCTGGGCTCGGCGGCGAACGCGGCGCCGCTGCGAGCCATCGATTCCTTGAAACTGTCCAGGAACCTGTCCTCGATGGCGGTGGCGCGGGCGTAGGCGGCGGACAGGATGTACTCCTGCATGCTGACCCCTTCCTGCTTTGCGGCGGCCGCGATGGCGGCCCGCTGCTCGGGATCGGGGAAGCGTAGGTTCATGGCCTTGGGTTCCGACATGGTATCCATGGTACCAGTGGTACCAACTGATGCCCAGGCCTCCGCCACCTGCTGCCCCGGGAGCCGTGGAACTCGTCCGCCTGGAGAGGCTCGGCTTGACCGGTCGCAACGGACGGCACTCGCGCTCCTGCCGACTCACCGATAGCGACAGGAGCGCAACGGTCGGCACCCATACCTCCGGTTTGCGCTCAGCTCGCCGTCGCTCAGGTGGCCGAGCGCCTGCAGGTGGGTGCTTGGTTTCGAGCGCGACATGAACAGGTAGCGGTACCAACGCAGCAGTTCAAGGCGTTCCTCGTTGCTCCAGTAGGCCAGCCTGGTTCCCGCCTCTCCCATGACCGTGTTGGTGGGGTCGCTGGTGTGCGGGCCGCAGTCGCCCGGTTCAGGATGCTTGTAGGCGGCCTGGAACTTCTGCAGCATGGCGTAGTCGAGGTCAAGCGGCGCGGCGTAGAAGATCCCGAACGTGCGCAGGTGCTGCAGGATCGTGCGAATCTCTTTGGGCTCGAGATCGTCGCGGATGTCGCTGGCCTCGTCGTAGCCTTTGAGCCCTTCCAACGGCTCCAGCCCGCTTTCCTTGAGTCGGCTGCAGACGTCACGTAGCCAAGCCGGTCCCGCTCCGGCCTTGCCGTAGTCGAGGTCCAGCCGGGTGGCATGTGGGATGTCCAGGCCGTTTACGGCGCCGCGCTGTCGGCCGTCCTCGCCGCCGTCCTCATCGCCGCCACCCGGGCAGCCGCGCCCGTCGTTGCGACCGGTGCGCTCGCCGCGGCCCTACGGCCCGTGGCCTGGAACGCGATCCTGTGAGCCGCTCACGGAGAGCAGTTCTTCACCTACGCACCCGTGATCGTCTTCCCCGTCAGCTGGCAGGACACCGGCTCCGGCGTCTTCACCCTCGCCGCCGCGGCCCGGCCGCTACGAACTGGTGTGCAACGAACCCGGCCAGTACGCCGTTGGCATGTACGCCGAGCTCGATGTGACCGGCCGGTAGAGGCCACCCCGCGGGACCGCCCGCTACGGCGCACGCCAGAGGCCAGAGCGGCGCCCAGGGGCTTGGAGCGAGCCTCCAGCCATCGTCAGCACCGGCGACGTCTTCCAGCGGCCCTGCGACCGGCGCGCTCCAGCTCTGGAGCGGGGTTCCCGTAGGTGCCAGGCGGATCCTGATGTTGACGCCTTCCGAGGCAGGGGTTGTGCTGGAAGAGGGGTACACCCCGAGTGAAAGGCATGCCCATGAGCCGGGACCAATCCCTGGTCGACGCCGACTGGGTGCAGCAGCACGTGGACGACGCGAGCATGGTGATCGCCGAGGTCGACGAGGATGTGAGCGCCTACGACACCGGTCACATCCCGGGCGCGGTGAAGCTGGACTGGAAGAACGATCTGCAGGATCCGGTCCGCCGCGATTTCGTGGACCAGAAGCGCTTTGAGGAGCTGATGTCGGAGCGCGGCATCACGCCCGACCACACCGTTGTCCTGTACGGCGGCAACAACAACTGGTTCGCCGCTTATGCCTACTGGTACTTCAAGGTCTACGGGCACGAGCGCGTGCGCCTGCTCGACGGCGGTCGCAAAATCTGGGAACTGCAGTCGCGGCCGCTCACCGACGAGGTGCCGCAGCGACCGAGGACCGGCTACACCGCCAAGGAGCCGGACTACTCGATCCGGGCTTTTCGTGACGAGGTGCTGGCCTCGATCGGGCAGCAGAACCAGAACCTGATCGACGTCCGCTCCCCCCAGGAGTTCTCAGGTGAGCTGCTGGCCCCCGCCCATTTGCCGCAGGAGCAGGCGCAGCGCGGTGGTCACATCCCCGGTGCCAGAAACGTCCCCTGGTCCAAGGCGGCCAACGACGACGGCACCTTCAAGACAGACGAGGAACTCCGGGCGCTCTACCTCGACGCAGGCGTCGACTTCGACCGCCACACCATCGCCTACTGCCGGATCGGCGAGCGCAGCGCCCACACCTGGTTCGTCTTCCACGAACTGCTCGACCACCCCAACGTGAAGAACTACGACGGCTCGTGGACCGAGTACGGCTCGATGGTCGGCGTTCCGATCGAGAAGTGACCCCGCCGGAAGCATAGGCGGGGCTGCGCGAGACGGATCAGAGATGACCGCGACACCTGTGGATCCCAAACCCACCATCCGAACCGTCGTGACCGGCCGCGTCCAGGTCGCCGACGGGCCGGCCGCGGGCGTCTGGGTCCGGCTGCTCGATCCGGCAGGGGAGTTCGTCGGTGAGGTAGTCACCTCCGCGATTGGGGAATTCCGCTTCTACGTGCCCCCGGGGCACTGGGTGTTGCGGGCGCTCTCGCCGCGTGGTGTCACGGAGATGCCGGTCGAGGCGGAGCCGGGCCGGGCCACCCAGGCCGAGCTGCGGCTCTCCGAGCGGCTGCCCGATAGCGTGGAGATCATCCAGATCTCCACGCTCAGCCTCGGGAACCGCAGCTACCTGATCACAGACGGGTCGGTCGCGGTCGCAGTGGACCCGCAACGTGACCTGGAGCGCGTCACCAGTGTGCTCGAGGACCGCGGCCTGCGGCTCGACACGGTCGTGGAGACCCACCTGCACAACGACTATGTGACAGGCGGTCTGGAGCTCGCCCGCCGCTGCCAGGCGGCGTACGCGGTGCCAGCCGGGCCGCCCCTTGGCTTCGACGCCGTCCGGGTCGGCGACGGCGACCAACTGACGGCCGGGAAGCTGCGGATCCAGGTGATCGCCACACCCGGGCACACCGACCACCACCTCGCCTACGCCTTCGCGCCCGCCGACGGGGCGTCTCGGCTGGTATGCACCGGCGGCTCCCTGCTGTACGGCACCACGGGCCGTACCGACCTCATGGGTGCAGACCTGGCCGAGCCGCTCGCCCACCAGCAGTACCGATCAGTGCGCCACCTGGCCGAGGTCCTACCCGACGACACCGTCATCCTGCCGACCCACGGCTTCGGCAGCTTCTGCGCCGCGACGACCGTCGGCGCGGTCCAACGCTCCACCATCGGCCGCGAACGGGCCGTGAACCCTGTCTTCAGCCAAGCCGAAGACGCCTTCGTGACCGGGACACTGACGGGTTTGGAGCCCTGCCCCGCGTACTACCGTCGGATGGCGCCGATCAACGCCGCCGGGCCGCCGCCCCGCGCCTCGCTCTCCGGGCCAAGGCTTGCGGATCCGGCCGAACTGGCCGACCGGATCACAGCGGGCGAGTGGGTGGTCGACGTGCGTCCGCGAGCCGACTACGCGCCGGTCCATCTGCCGGGCACGGTCAACTTCGACGCCTCCGGATCCCTTGCCACCTACCTCGGCTGGCTGGTTCCGTTCGACGCCCCCGTCACCCTGCTGGCCGCCGACCACAACGAGTTGCAGGCAGCCCGCATCGAGCTGCTGCGGATCGGCTTCGACCATCTTGCGGCTGCCGCCGTCGGAAACCCGCTCGAATGGGTCGGCCCACAAAAACTTGCCTCCTACCCGCGATCCGACTTCGCCACCCTCGCCACTGTCCGGCCCAGGCGACAGGTGGAGGTCCTGGACGTCCGCAGTGACCGCGAGTGGCGCTCCGGCCACCTGCCCGGCGCCCGCCACATCCCGCTGCCCGAACTGCCCAACGCCATCGTGTCCCTGCCGGAGGCCGAGCACTGGGTGCACTGCCGCAGCGGCTTCCGGGCCGCGATCGCCGCCTCGCTGCTCGCCGCCGTCGGACACCAGGTCGTCCTCATTGACGACACCGTCGAGCACGCGCACCCCGTGGTGCAGGAGGGTTAGCGCACAGAGGTTCGAGACCGAGTCCGGCTGGGGTCGGCAGGCCACTCCGTTGGGCAGCGCCCCATCGGCTCTCCGGGGGCATCGATGCCGCGGCGGCATGGGGTGGAGGCGTGCCACGCGGCCGCGGCGCAGGGGCCGAGAAAGGCATCATCCCGGGCGCGTCGACCTCAACCACGGTGACGCTGCGGCCCGGCCGCTCCGAACTGGTGTGCAACGAACCCGGCCGGTGGCACCGCGCCGGGCGGCGCGTAGCCAGTCCCGAACCGTGCGTGCCGGGACGTCGAGGTCGCGGGCGATCGCTGCCCGGTCGGCGCCCTGCGTATGAGCGAGCCCCGCCGCTCAGGGGCACAGGACACCCCGGCAGTCCGGGCGGCGCAGCAGTCGGGCCTGCAGCATCTGCCGGGCCGCAGCGGCATCGACCACCCAGGGCACGATCACTTACCTGTCGCATCCAGTCAGCGTCACCGCGGCGCCGCCCGACCGGGAAGTGGGGAACCGGTGTTGCAGCCTGCCTGGACGATCACGTGGAGCAGGGCGGATGCTGCGGCCGGGGGCATTGTCAACGCGTCCGTCACGCGACTCCGTCGCTTGGCGGTATGTCCCGGAATGTGTTCTTGGTCGGTTGGTGCTTTGCTGCTCGGTGGCGGCAGGCTGGCTTTCCTGGCGTGCCGCTCGTCTGTGCTTTCGAAACCGAGAGACTCAAGGAGGAGTCCCGCATGTCCGTCTACACCCCCCAGCAGATCAGCCAGCCGCAGACCCAGCAGCCGCACAACCAGCAGCAGCTGTTCGGCCAGCCCCCGATCACGCAGTCGCAGTACGGCCAACAGCAGCCCTGGGGCCAGATCGGCCAGCAGCAGATCGGGCAGGTGGTCCAGCAGTCGATCCAACAGGCGTGCCAGCAGGCGAGCCAGCAGGTGGCGCAGCGCATGCAGCAGACGCTGCAGCAGATCCAGCAGGTCCAGCAGCAGCTGCAGCAGCAGGGCTTGGCCCACCAGGCGCACCCGTACCTGGCTGTCGCGCTGCACCACACCCTGCTCCAGGGCGTGCGCAGCGCTGTGGAGCAGTCCGTGCAGCAGGCGCTGCCTATCGCGATCCTGACGCTGGTGCAGCAGAGCCAGCAGGGCCAGCAGGGCCAGCAGGGCCAGCAGCCGTCGGGCGGTGGTTACGGCCAGCAGCAGTTCGGCCAGTTCCCGGGCATGCAGCCGCAGGGTCAGCTCGGACAGTTCCCGGGCCAGGGGATGTTCGGGCAGCAGCCGCAGTACGGGCAGCTGTCGCCTATGGGCATGTGAGCACCCCGGTCGGGCAGCACCCGTTCCCCTTTTCTCCCTGTGGGGGAGCGGGCCTGCCCGGCCGGATACCCCGCCGCGCCGTGGCACGCGAGGGCCTCAGACGCGGCGGGACGCTGGCCGGGGAGCTCATGAACGCCCGCTTCCCGGCCGGCCACTGAAGAACCGGGGCGTACGACGACGCTTTACGTTGAGATGGCGGTTGGCTGAATGAGTGAGCAGGGCGGCAACGGTGTGAAGCCGGGCAACGGCAAGGGCGGGAAGAGCTCGCGTGCGCAGGGCGCGGTGGGCGAGGCCGAACAGCAGCCGCCGGCCGCAGGCGGGCCGGGTGGCACGGGCGGGGAACGCCGCGAGCGGCCGGAGGCCGGTGCGCCGGGTCGGGGTGTGCGGGCGGGGTGGGGCCGCTACCTGGTCGCGCCCCGACCCCTGGGGCTGCTGGGCGGTGGGGTGCCGCCGATCGAGGCCTCGGCGCTGTTCAAGCTGCTGGAGGAAGACCCCGATGTGGAACCGGTGGCGCAGGTGCGCCCGTCGCGGTCGCGCGGGTTGGGGGCGATCGCGGAGCCACACCCGGCCTGCCCCCCGGTCGCGGTGGTGAAGATGCCCCAGGAGCGGGCCCGCGCCCTGGCCGGGAACCCGCAGGTGGTCGTGGAGATCGACCAGCCGCTGTCCTACACCCCCATCCCCTCCGTGGGTGTGGGCCCGGTGCCGGTGATCGACCCCATGCTGGCGGTCACGCTGGAGGAGCCCGAACAGTTCACGCTGCGCGTGGTGGGCGGTGACGGGGATGCGGTGGCCGGGGCGCATGTGTGGGCGATTGGCACCGGCGGCCCCGTGCACGGCATCACCGGCCCGGACGGGCGGCTGACGCTGACCCTGGCCGCGGACACCCCAGACACCCTGCAGGCCCTCTACGTCCGCCCGGTGGCCGGCTACTGGCCAGCCCGCACCGGCACCCCCCAACCCGCGGGCAACGGGGAGGCGGTAGTTGCGGTGCAGGCCCTGGCGGACACCTTCGAGGGCTTCCCCGGCAAGGCGCTCACCGGCTGGGGCAGCCAGGCGATGCGGCTCAACCAGATCCCGCCGACCTACCGCGGCGACGGAATTAAGATCGCGCTGCTCGATTCGGGGGTGAACACCGCCCACCCGGACCTCAAGAGCACCATTGAGCACGGTCACGACTTCACCGGCGCCGGAAACGGCACCTGGGGCCTCGATGTGACTGGGCACGGCACCTGGTGTGCCGGCATCGTCGCCGCGGCGGACAACAACGCCGGCATCGCCGGGATCGCGGCGGAGGCCGAGGTGCATGCCCTGAAACTGTTCCCCGGCGGGCACCTCAGCGACCTGCTCGAGGCGGTCGACTACTGCATCACCCACGACATCGACATCGCCCAGATCAGCCTCGCCTACCCCGTACCATCCCAGCTGGCCGCCTGGAAACTCGCCGACGCGCACGCCGCCGGCATCAGCGTCATCGCCCCGGCCGGGGACACCGCCGGGCCTCTCACCCACCCGGCCGCGCTGCCGGGGGTCCTGGCGGTGGGGGCGATCGCGCACACCGGCACCTATCCCGTGAGCAGCCCGCTCACCGCGGTGCAGCCGCCATGGCCCGGCCCCTACCCGGCACCGTTCACCCCCACCGGCCCCGGCGTGGACCTGGTCGCGCCCGGCGCGGCGGTCATTACCACCGCGCTCGGCGACGGCTATGCCGCCGTCGACGGCACGGCGATCGCCGCCGCGCACGTCACCGGCCTGGCGGCGCTGCTGCTGGCCCACCACGACCACCTGCGCACCCAGGCGGTGCCCCGCACCGCGGCCCGCGCCGACCTGCTGTACCTGCTGCTGCGCACCGCCTGCCAGCCCCTGCCCGGCGCCGACCCCCGCCTGGGGGCCGGGATCGCCGACGCCCCCACCGCCCTCGGTATCCCCGCCAGTTGGCAGCAGGACTACCGGGCCGAGGGATACGCGGCGGCGTACCAGCGAGGCTGACGGCGCGACGCCGTCACAGACTCCGTCCCCCTTGCCGCCATACCGCCACACCCAGGGGTGTGGAACGCGGCCGCCGGGCCCACTGTCAGCCGAACAGGTCGCGCACCCGGATCGTGCGCACCTTCAGCCATCGGGCCCGGCGCGCCGGCAACCGCCCGCTCGCCGCGGCGAACGAGACGTCCTTCGGCGGCAGCGCCTCGGCGCGGCCGTTCCAGCCCCACCAGCTACCCGTCGGCTCCCGAGACATGGCGGAACTTCTGCCGCTGAGTCCGGGGCTGGAAGAAGACGTGCCGTTCGGCAGCTTCGAAGGGGAGTTCGCTGCCGTAGTAGGCACCGTCCCGGCCGCATTGCACTGGTATCTCGGAGCCTGGCCCGCCACGCCTTCGCAACCTTGGCGAGACACCGAGTACTCCGGAGTGCAGTTGTCCCTCAACTCCCGCGACCTGCACGGTGAACGAGCCGAGGTGAGGCCGTGGGCGTCGACGTCGCGCGTGGGCAACGATCCGGCGGCGCGCCATGCGGACTCGATGTGCCGCTGCGCCTCGCGTTTGCCCTCGGCCTTGTCCTGGAGCCGTCCGGCGAGCGTCATCCCGCGTAGGTTCAGGATGCCCACTGCAAGGTCACGGTCGGCCGTGCTGAGCGGGCCGACTGCACGGCGATGATTGCCTGGTCGACGACGACCAGGCCGCGCTCGACCTCTCCGAAGTTGAGGCAGGTGCCCGCGCGGTCGCGGGAACTGAACGCCTCGGCGACGGGGTTGGGCTGCTGCTCGACGCCCTCGCCCGGTTCGCGCCGGCTCAGCGCGCCGGGCGGTAGGTCGCGATGATCACTCCGCTGCTGGTCGGCTGGGCGCTCACCAGCTGCAGCTTCTTCAGCGCGGCGTCGTCGGCGAACAGCTTCTTGCGACCCTCGCCGGCCACCACCGGGTGAATCAGCAGCACCAGCTCGTCCAACAGGTCCTGCTCCAGCAGCGAGCGCACCAGCGTCGGGCTGCCGGCGACGGTGATGTCCTTGCCCTCGCCCGCCTTGAGCTCGTTGACCGCAGCCACCGGATCGCCCTTGATCAGCGTGCTGTTCGCCCAGTCCTCGACGCTGTCCAGCGTCGAGGAGACGACGTACTTGGGCGAGTCGTTGATCCACTTTGCGAAACCGGCGTCCTCACCACTGGTCACAGTCGGCCAGTATCCGGCCCACTCGGTGAACGTCACCCGGCCCAGCAGAATCGTGTCGGCCGTCTCCAGCGTGTTGGCCAGCGCCGCACCCATCTCCTCGTCGAACTCGAACTGCCACTCGTTCGGCGACTGGGCGACACCGTCGAGCGAGACGAACAGACCCGAAACAACCTTGCGCATGATTCCTCCACGATGAGTCCGGGGTCTTCCGCGCGCCCCGGCCCGGACGGCGCTCCGGCAGGGATGAGCCGACCCCGTCGGCTACGTCATGAACACTAGGCGGGCGCCAAGGGTCAGGTCTTGTACAGAAGCGACAGCGGCTCCGCTGTGTCCGGGGCGCTCAGCTGAGTGGCGGTCCGCCCGACATACCGGCTCAAGGACCGCGCCAGGTGCGGCTGGTCGAAGTATCCCAGCCGGTGCACGACCTCCTGGGCCGACACCCCCTCCTGGATCAGCACCGCCGCCTGGCGGGCGCGGTGGATCTGCCTGATGGCGCCCCGGGTCAGGCCGGTCGCCGCGACGAAGCGCCGCTGCAGGGTGCGATCGGAGGCGGCCGGGCAGGCGCCGTCGAGCACAGCGGGCACGACCGGGTCCAAGTCCACGATGCCCTCGCGCACCATCCGCAAAACGAACGCCTCGGCGTTGTCGTAGTTGGGAACGTGCCAGGCAGACCCCTTCAGCCACACCGAACGCCGTGTCACGTCGGGAATCGCCGCATTGCCGCCCACCAGCCGGCTGACCGGAATGTGCGGCATCGACGTACCCAGCGCGAAACTGATCCCGAAGAAGACGGCGTCCCCGGGGACCGGCGCCCGGCATGCCCTCGGCTCCGGACCCAGTACAGCCGCCCGCACCTGACCACGGTGCTCCCAGAACACCAGCTCCCAGTGTGACGTCGCGACCGACATCATCCGGCTGACGTCGTCGCTGCAGCTGCGCCACACCCGTTCGATGTACAGCAGCTCCGACGGTCGGCTCTCAATCACCAAACCCAACCCGGTCCCCCTCATACGGCCACATACCCCGGTCCGGACCGCCAGTCTGACACCCCACCAGACGACGACCCTGCCCGGGCCCAGGCACCTCCAGCATTTCGCCTGGCGCCGCCCTGCGCAGCACCTCCAGCGCGACCTCGATCCCTGCGTCGGCGAGGACGGCGTCGAACAGGGCGGGGAACTTGCCGTCCCGGTCCCGGATCAGGAATCGCGCCCGGCAGCCGGTGTCCTCGAGGTCCATCCCTCTTCTTCGGAGGGAATCCCCGCCTTCAGGCGGGGAGAGAATCCGATTCTGAACCCTGCGGCGCGGAGCGCCGCAGTTTCGCTCCGGAATGCCTCGCCCGCGGAACCGCGCTCAGTCGGGCCGCTTCTGGTTCTCGATGTAGTCCTTGACCACGTGGAGGGGTGCGCCGCCGCATGACCCCGCGAAGTAGGAGCCGGACCAGAAGCGGCCGTGCATGATGGCCTGGTTGACGTGGCCGGTGAACTCCTGCCTCAGCCGGCGCGAGGACACGCCCTTCAAACTGTTGACCAAGTTCGACAGGGCGACCCTCGGCGGGTAATGCACGAGCAGGTGCACGTGGTCTTCTCCGCCGTTGAACTCGATCAGGTCTGCCTCGAAGTCCTCGCAGACTTTTCGCATGATCTCTTCGCAGCGTGTCAGCATCTCGTCGTCGAGGACGGTCCGCCGGTGCCTGGTGACGAACACCAAATGCGCGTGGAGGTGGTGGACGACGTGACGGCCACGCCGTACGTCACGGTTTGGTTCCCAACGTGGTGACATGAACCAATGCTACGGTTAAGGTCGATTCGAGCCGGAGGGGGTGGACTGAATGATCCGTGCGTACAAGTTCCTCCTGCGACCCACCGCCCGGCAGGACCAGGCCCTTCGCGAGATGCTGCGTGACCACTGCTCGCTCTACAACGGCGCGTTGCAAGAACGCCGCGATGCCTACCGGCACAGCTCGAAGACGACGGTCCGATACGGGCAGCAGTCCGCCCAGCTCAAGGACATCCGGGCCTTCGACCCGGAACGTCAGGGCCGTTGGTCGTTCTCTTCTCAGCAGGCCACCTTGCGCCGGCTGGACAAGGCGTTCGCCGCGTTCTTCCGGCGGGTCAAGGCCGCAGAGGCACCGGGGTATCCGCGCTTTCGTTCGGGCAAGCGGTTCGACACCGTGGACTTCCCGAAGGACGGCGACGGCTGCCGGTGGGATTCCACCCCGCACGACCCCGTCACCCGTGTGCGTCTGCAAGGTGTCGGGCACGTCAAGGTGCACCAGCACCGGCCGGTGGTCGGCCATGTCAAGACCGTCTCGGTCAAGCGTGAGGGCAAGCGCTGGTATGTGATCCTGACTGCCGAGCGGCCCCGGCCCGAGCCGCTGCCCGCGACCGGCAGCGTGGTCGGCATCGACCTGGGCATTGCCAACTTCCTCGCCGACTCGAACGGCGAGTTCGTGCCCAACCCGCGTCACGGGCGAAAGGCCGCAGCGAAGCTCGAAGCAGCTCAGCAGGCACTGAGCAGGTGCAGGCGCGGAAGCAAGCGCCGCCGCAAGGCAGTGGAGACGGTGGCACGTCTGCACCGCAAGGTGCGGTGCCAGCGCCTCGACCACGCCCACAAGACCGCCCTCGGCCTCGTGCGGGAACACGACCTCATCGCGCACGAAGACCTCAAGATCCGCAACATGAGCAAGGCCCCCGAACCGAAGCCCGACCCCGACCAGCCGGGCAGTTTCCTGCCCAACGGGGCCGCCGCGAAGGCCGGGCTGAACCGCTCGATCGCCGATGCCGGATGGGGGGTGTTCCTCGCGATCCTGAACGCCAAGGCTGAGAGCGCCGGGCGGGAAGTGATGGCCGTGGACCCCCGCAACACCTCCCGGCGATGCCCCCAGTGTGGGCATACCACCAAGGAGAACCGGCCCACACAGGAGACGTTCCACTGCGTCGCCTGCGGCCACAACGCGCACGCGGACACCGTCGGTGCTCTCAACGTCCTACGGGCCGGGCTGGTCCGTCGCGAAGCCCAACCGGCATAGCGAGAAGCCACCCCGTTCACGGGGTGGAGGAGTCACGTCCGATGCCAATGTCCGTATCCCCGAAGAGGCCAGGGACCGGCTCGCCGCGATCGCAGCCGCTGAGGGGCTGTCGCTGCGCGCCTATCTGGCTCGTCTGGCCGAGACCATGCTCACCCCGGCCGAGCGTGCCGAGCGTGCCGAGAAGGCCCTCGCCGCACTGAAGGAGTGGAACGGCTACGCTCCCACCCCGGCCGAGCAGGACGACCTGGACAGTGAGCTGGACCGGCGCCTGGCCCAGGTGACGAGCCGGTGACCGACGCCATGCATATCGTCCTGGACGAAACGGCGATGGCCGCGGCGGGTCAGGGCAACGTCCTCGCGTCCCGTCTCATCCACCGGGCCCACGCCGAATCCGGCTGGTTCCTGTACGCCCCGGCGTGTGTGCTCGTCGAAGCCGGCCGCGCACGGCCCGGCACAGCCGAGCACCTGGCCGCACTGCCGGGTATCACCGTCCTGGACCTGGATCTGGCCGCGGCCCTGGCCCTCGCCCGGCAGGAAACATGGGCTGCGGCCCACAGCCAGTACGCGGCGCAGCCCACACCCGACCGCCCCGACGGAGCGATCATCGCCACCACTGCCCCGAAGCGGTGGCAGGGCGAGCCGGTCCGCGTACTGGACCTCAACGCCTGATCCAGCCCCGCCGTCTGAACGGCCCCTCAAGGCGAGCTCTGCGTGAGTTCCGGGGGCCGCCAGCTGTCGTCTCGGCACCGCAGGCTGCGGCGCTTCGGGCACTTGAGGTAGTGGCTGTGGCTGTGGCGAGTGCTGGGCCCGTTGCTGCAGCGCCATGCCTGCCGTCCTCTCCCCGGCGGGCGTGGAGGCAGGAAGATCGCGCATCCTGACCAGGATGTCGGCCCTCAACCAGGCCGGTGCCGTCGGTGCTCCAGCTCCAGGTCCGTGCTGTTCGTCTGCGTCCCCAGCGCCGGGCGCCCACAGAGACCTCTCGCCGCGGATTCGATGTCGGATCCGCGGCGAGATGCCGGATACAGGACCGGGCCGGCCGGTCGAGCAGCGGCCGGGCTCGTCCGGCGCTACTGAGCCGTCAGGCCTTGACCGCGGCCTGATCGGATTCGGTGATAGGGGCGGTCTCGTCGCCGGAGCCTGCCACCACGCGGACTGCCGGAATGGCGGCCGCGATCACCGCGCCGAGGAGGGCGACGCCGCCGCCGATCATCAGAGCGGTGCGGAAGCCGTCCTCGGAGGCGAAGGTGTAGCCGCCCGTCGTGGTGGTCATCTGGGCGAGGACCACTCCGATCACGGCCGAGCCGACCGAGGTGCCGAGCGAGCGCATCAGCGTGTTGAAGCCGTTGGCGGCGGCGGTCTCGGAGAGCGGGACCGAACCCATGATCAGGGCGGGCATCGCACCGTAGGCGAGACCCACACCGCTGCTGGTCACGATGGTGACCAGCATGAGACCCCAGGCCGAGCCCATCAGTGCCAGCGACAGACCGTAACCGGCCGCGATGACCAGGACCCCGGAGATCAGCGTGAACTTCGGGCCTCGGGCATCGGTGAGCTTCCCGCCGAGCGGGGAGACGATCATCATCATGAGGCCGCCGGGAGCCATCCACAGGCCGGCGGCGAGCATCGACTGGCCCAGACCGTAACCAGTGGCCTCGGGGAACTGCAGCAGCTGCGGCACGACCAGCATGCTGGCGTACATGGCGGTGCCGACGAAGATCGAGGCGAGGTTGGTGAGCAGCACGCGGGGGCGGGCGGTGGTGCGCAGGTCGACCAGCGGGTCGCGGGTCCGCAGCTCCCACATCCCCCACCCGACCAGAATCACGACAGCTGCGGCGAACAGGCCGAGCGTGGTCGCCGAGCCCCAGCCCCAGTCGGCGCCCTTGGAGACCGCGAGCAGCAGGGAGACCAGGCCGGCGCCGAGGCCGAGCGCTCCTGGCAGGTCGAAGCGCTGACCCTTGGCGCCGGCCGGTACGTCCGGGATCAGGAACCAGATGAGAGCCGCAACCGCTACGGCCAGGGCCGCGGAGCCCCAGAACAGCACGCGCCAGTTCGTGTACTGGGCGACCGCTGAGGCGATCGGCAGGCCGAGGCCACCGCCGATGCCCATGGAAGCGCTGACCAGGGCGATCGAGGAGCTGAGCTTCTCCGCGGGGACCACGTCACGCAGAAGGGCGATGCCGAGCGGCAGCATGCCCATCCCCATGCCCTGCAGACCACGCCCGATGATCATGGGGATGACCGAGGAGGACAGCGCGCACACCACCGACCCCACGATCAGCGGCACCGAGCACGCGATAAGCATCCGGCGCTTGCCCAGCAGGTCGCCCAGGCGTCCGGAGACCGGCACGAAGACGGCCGCCACGAGCAGGGTGACGGTGATGACCCAGGCGGCGTTCGACGAGGTGGTGTGGAGGATCTGAGGCAGCTCCGCGATGAGCGGCGTGACCAGGGTCTGCATGATCGCTGCCGTGATGCCCGCGAAGGCCAGCGTGGCGACCACACCGCCTGAGCGGCTTGATGCCTGGGAGGCATCCATAGAGGACTCCTTGGTTGCATGACGAGAGAACGATATGCATCGTACATGCCTCATGTATTGATCACATTTTGTGCATGAGGCATATGCGCATGAGAGGATGCAGGAGAAGGCCGTCGCGAAGGACAGGGCAGCGCGTCGGACTGGCAGGAAAGGGAAGGCAGCAGGCATATGGTCAGGCCCACGAGCGACGTCGAGTACGAGCAGATGTTGCTCAGCCGCCATGGACTCGTTCACCACAGGAACGTGCGGCGCGAAGGCGGGCTGGAGCGCAGCGCTTACATCCTGCTGAGCCGCATTCGCGTCCAAGGACCCATGTCCATCGGCGAACTGAGCACGGCCTTCGGACTCGACGCGTCCACTCTCAATCGGCAGACCGGCGCAGCGATGCGCTCCGGCCTCGTGGACCGCATACCCGACCCCGACGGCGGGATGGCCCGCAAGTTCCGCATCACGGACAAGGGCGCGAGTCTGCTCGACGAGGAACGCGAACGCACCGTCGACAACCTGGACCGGGTTATGGCCGACTGGTCGGACAAGGACATCGCGGGCTTCGCCGCCTACCTCGAACGGTTCAACACTGACATCGAACGTCTCGCCGGACGCCCCTGGCCCCGGCCGTGAACCCGCGAGCGCGGGCCGCCGAGCCGAGCCGGGGCCGGTCGCGAGCGCGAGCGCGGGCCGCACACACCTCGCTGACCTCGGGATTCACGGAACTCCGGCCTTGAAAATCCTCGGCCCTGCTCTTTAGACCCAGTTGGTTACTCCTTCAACCAGGGGCTCCCTTATCGCCGAGATGCCCGACGCTCCTGCCAGCTCGGTGCGCCAGGCCTGTGCGTGCCGAGAATCTCGTCCGCGCAGGTCATCCCGCTTGCGGCCGTTGCCAGTTGCCACGGCATGATGACCACTCGTGCTCCTGCGTCTCGCCTATCTGAGCGTGTCGAATGCCTTCGCCGCGCTCTGGCTGCTCCCGATGAGCGACCGCGCCAAGGACGTCGAGATCCTGGCCCTACGCCACCAGATCGCGGTCCTTGAGCGGCAACTCGGTCCCAAAAGGGTGAGGTTTGCCCCCGAGGACCGGGCCTTCCTCGCCGCGCACTTGGCACCGCTGCCGCGCCAGGTGCTGCGTCGTCTCCGGCTTCTGGCACGTCCGGACATGGTGCTGCGGTGGCACCACACCCTGGTGAAGCGGCGGCACGCCCGCATCCGCCGCCCCAAGCGGCCCGGACGGCCGCGTACCGTCCGCTCGATCCGGGCGCTGGTCCTGCGCCTGGCCCGCGAGAACAGCGGCTGGGGCTACCGCCGTATCCACGGGGAACTGGCCGTGCTCGGCATCACGGTCGCCCCGTCCAGCGCCAGCGGGCTCAGACTCAGCCCAGCGGCCGCCTGGCGGCCCTTCGTCATCGCGTGTGCAACATCGGCACCGTCAAGGCTCTGGTCAAGCAGGGTAACCGACACGCCGTCAGCATTCTCGAGCATGCGACCGGTCTTCACGTCCATCAGACATCCCTTCTGGAGTGTTTCGACCCAATATGATCACCTCTCCTGCCAGGACTCGAGCTCAGGCACAAGGTGCGGTTCGTACGCAAGCCGGCTGGGGGAATTCCGTCGGGCGGCCGGGCCGTTGGCTCAGAACTGCAAGAATGGCCGTGTCAGCCGTTCGGCGTACGGCGGCGGTATACGGAGGTGTTCCGGCGCATACGCCTCCGAGTAGTGGGAAGCCCTCACGCCATGACCGCCCAGCGCAGCTCCGTCGAGCGAATCCCTCCCGTTCACCAGCTCAAGGTCAGTCTGGAAGGGATGAAGCCGCCGGTGTGGCGGCGGCTGGTAGTGCCATCGGACGTCACGCTGGGCTCGCTGCATGACGTGATCCAGGTGGCGTTCGGCTGGGACGACATGCACCTGCACGCCTTCGAGGATCGCCTGGGCCAGCGATACGCCCCGCCGGAGGACCTCGACCTCCCCGTCTTCGACGAGGAAGAGACCGTCCTGGCAGATGCTCTGCCGCGCACCGGCAACCGTATGGACTACACGTACGACATCGGTGACGACTGGCTGCACCGGATCACGGTGGAGGCGGTGCGCCCCGCCCAGGAGGGCGAGGGGGAGCACGCGGTGTGCGCGGGCGGGCGCCGGGCCATGCCCCCGGCCGAGGACCTTGGTGGCGTATGGGGGCTGGCCGGGCTGCTGGACCGGTACGGGGACGGGGAGCGCCCGAGCGCCACGGTCGTCCGGCGCGGCGGTGAGGAGTGGGTGGAGTACGACGGCCTGCACGACGAGGTGCTGGCGGGCCTGTACGAGGAGGGCTTCGACCCGGCTGCCTTCGACCCCGCCGAGCTCACCGGGGCGCTCGCGCAGGTGCCGCTGCGCCGGGCGGCGGGCCCTCGGCGGAAGAGGCGCGCCGGGCCGGGCGGGCGCCAGACTCTGCCGGGGACGTACCGGTGCGAGTGCGGCGGTCTGCACCCGGTACCCGGCGGCGCGGGGCCGCTCGCCGAGGACGACGGGGCGGTTGGAGAGGCGTCGCTGTCCGATGTGCTGGGCGCCGTGGGCCTGCGGCTGCCGGCCGTGCGGCTGCCCGGCGAGGGGGATCTGGCCCGCGTGGTGCGCGAGGTGCCCGCCTTCATGGCGGCGGTGCGGCTCGGGCACTGGTGCGACGGCGGGCGGGAGCTAACGCCGAAGGGGCTGCTGCGGCCGAAGCTCGCCCGGCGGGCCGTGGAGGAGGCCGAACTGTGGCGCATTGACCCCGACGAGTGGGGCGATGCCGAGGAGCGGGCCGCGCGGCTGGCGAAGGTTCGAAGCGCGGCTGACATGGAGCCGCTGGATCTGCCCTGGGAGTGGTCGCTGAACTGCGGGTTCGTCGAGGTGGAGGGCAATCGTGCGCGGGCCGGCGGGGAACTGCCGGACGAGGGCGACGACATGGCGCTGCTGGCCGCCTGGCAGGAAGGCGTGGCGGGCGCGGCGGTCGAGCTCTCCCTCACCTTCCCCGCGATGGGTGGTCTGCTGGGCGAGCCGGCGCCGCTGCGGGAGCTGACCGACGAGGCCCCGCCGCTGGTGTTCCTGATGCTGCTCGCGGCGTACGGGCTGCCAGACGGGGAGTGGCTTGATGTCGCCGCCTTCCTCACCGACGGTATGGAAGGGCTGCCGGAGGGCCCGGCCCGGCGGCTGGTGCGGGCGCTGCTGACCGAGCAGTACGACGATACCGCCGGAACGCTGGAGCTGTTCGGCGCCGCCGAACGCGAAGGCCACGAGCCTCCCCCAGTGCCCGAAGCGGCCTGGGAGGTACCCCCAGTCGGGGACGTCGCCCTCGCTCTGCTGCTCGACGGCCTCGACGGCGGTGGGGAGGCCGCGCCGTCGCTCGGCCGTTTCCGGCTCACCGCGCTGGGCCGTTCCGGACTGCGCATGCTGCTGGTGGCGGCCGGCGTGCCGGCACCGGTGATCGGCTCGCTCGCCCAGGCGGACGCCCGTACACTGCTGGTCGCGCTCGACTCATACCCCTCCGAGGCGGATGCGGCGGCGGAGGTGGCGGGCTGGCTGGCGGCCCGCTCCGCGGCGGACGCGGCGGTGCAAGTGGTGGACGCCTGCGACGGTACGGAACCCGGCGACGCGCTGCGCCGCCTGCAGGCCCCGCGGGTGCTGGCCGCCGTGCTGGAGGCGGACCGCACCGGGCGAGCAAAGGCGGTGCTGCGTAAGGCGGCGGTCTCGAAGGTCACCGGCTGTTCGCACGCGGCGGCTTCGATGCTGCGTCGGATCGGTGAACCCGCCGAGGGGGAGGACGCGTGGGGTTTGGAGTGGATGCTGGTGGACGGTGCGCTGCCATTCGTGGGTGCCGGCGAACAGGCGCTGCGCGAAAGGCTGCTGGCGGGCCCCGAGGGTGGCAGGCGTCCGCTTGATCAGGTGGCCGAGCACGCCGACGACCTGTGGCGGGCCGGCCACCCGCACGCCGGCGAGGTGCTCGGTGCGCTGGCCGACGCCGTCAAGTCCCTCGACAAGGCTCTGGCCAAGCGGCTGCGGAAGGCCGCGTTCAAGGCGGGGAGTGCGAATAACGCGGGGAGCGCCAAGTGAGTCTTCTCGTGAGGGAGATCGACGTCGAAGCCGGGCCGCTCGCCGACCCCGCTGCTGTCGCCTGGGCGCGCGAGCACCTGGCCTCCGGCAGTTGGGCCGCCGTGTTCGTGCCGGCCGAGCCGGCCCGGCTCGGCCGGCTGGTGTTCTACCGGCCTGCTACCGAGGCACGCCGCGTGCCTGCCCAGGCCGCCGCGCCGGGGGCAGTGGAGCGGGTCCGGCTGCCGCTGGTCCTGCCGCACGGCGGCACAGTGCGTACCCGCACTGTCGAGGGGTGGGCACTTGGTGCCGGCGATGCGCTCGCCCTTCTGCTCGGCCTGCCCGTCTCCGGTGTCCATCCGTCGCTCGCCGCGTGGGCAGCCGTCGCCCGCCGCGCCCTTGAACTGCTCGGCGAGGGGCGTCTGTATCCGGCACTGACCTCTGACACGTACACCACCTGGCGCTTCGGACCGCTCGGGGCGCGGGGCAAGCGGGACCTGGACGCGCTGGCCGCCGTGCTGCCCCCGTACGCCCACAACCTCCCCGCGCCCGCGGCGGACGACGACCGGATGGTGCGCATCGCTGAACCGGCCACCTTGGTGCGGGAGTTCTGCGACGCGCTCGCCGACACCCTGCCGCGCACCCCGGCCGCCGTCTGGGCCGTACCGGGCAACCCGTACGCCGACCGCGCCACCGCCCTGCATCCGCGTCTGGCCGAGTGGGCGGCCGAGGCCGCCGCCGAGCGGGCCGCGCAGGTGAGTGTGGAGCTGCGGGTGGAGCCCCCGGCCGGGCACCGCCGCGCCTTCCGGGCCGTGCTGCAGCTGCGCACCGCGGCCGACCCGTCCCTGGTCCTCGACGCCGCCGAGCTGTGGGCCGACCCGCACCGTGCGCAGCGCCTGCTCGGCCCGCATGCCGAGGCCGAAGCGCTGCTCGCGCTGCGCCGCGCCGCCCGCGCCTGGCAGCCGCTGAAGCGCCTGCTCGCCGAGGCCGCCCCCAGCGCGCTCCGGCTCGACGACGAGGAGGCCATGGAGCTGCTGGGGGACGCCACCGACGTGCTGCGCACGGCGGGTGTGCGCGTGCACTGGCCACGCGAGCTGGTCAAGGCCCTCCAGGCGCGGGCGGAGATCGGAGCGGCCACCGCGCCCGGCGCGACCGTGGACACCCTGCTGGGCCGCGACGCCTTGCTTGATTTCTCCTGGCATGTCGCACTCGGCGGCCAGAGGCTCACCGAAGCCGAACTCGACCAGCTCGCCGAGGCCCGCCGCCCGCTGGTCAAGCTGCGCGAGCAGTGGGTCGTCGCCGACCCGAAACTGGTGGCCCGCCTCAAGCGGCGGCGCGACCGCGAACTCGCCCCGCTGGACGCGCTCCAGGCGGCGCTGACCGGGGAGGTGGAGTGGAACGGCGAGCGCGCCGCGGTGGAGGCGGCCGGCGCTTTCGGTGAGCTGGTCGCCCGGCTGCGCGACCCCGAGGGGCGTACCCCCGTCCGGACACCGGAGGGCCTGACCGCCACCCTGCGTGGCTACCAGCAACGGGGCCTGGCCTGGCTGGCGGACATGACCCGTCTCACGCTCGGCGGGATCCTCGCCGACGACATGGGCCTCGGCAAGACGATCACCCTGCTCGCTCTCCACCTGCACCGCCAGGGGCAGTCCGACACCGCGGGCCCCACCCTGGTGGTCTGCCCGACCTCCCTCCTCGGCAACTGGCAGCGCGAGGCCGCCCGTTTCACCCCCACCGTCCCGGTGCGCCGTTACCACGGCCAAGAGCGCACCCTCGACCACCTCGCCGGGGACGAACTCGTCCTGGTGACCTACGGCGTGCTGCGCCGCGACCGCGAGCGGCTCGCCGCCGTCAAGTGGTCGCTCGTCGCCGCCGACGAGGCCCAGCACGTCAAGAACCCGTACGCCACCACCGCCCGCGAACTGCGCGCTGTGCCCGCCCGCGCCCGCGTCGCCCTCACCGGCACCCCGGTGGAGAACAACCTCTCCGAGCTGTGGGCACTGCTCGACTGGACCACCCCCGGCCTGCTCGGCCCGCTGTCTGCCTTCCGCGACCGCTTCGCGAAGGCCATCGAGCGCGGCGCGCTCGGCACGGACGGCGACGAGGAAACCGCCGATCAGGCACGGCAGGCCGCCGAGCACCTCACCCGGCTCACCCGCCCCTTCCTGCTGCGCCGCCGCAAGTCCGACCCCGGCATCGCTCCCGAACTCCCGGCCAAGACCGAGACCGACCACCCCATCGCCCTCACCTGCGAGCAGGCCGCCCTGTACGAGGCACAGGTCCGCGAGACCATGGCCCTCATCGAGAAGGCGGACGGCATCGCCCGCCGCGGCTTGGTGCTCAAACTCCTCACCGCGCTCAAGCAGATCTGCAACCACCCCGCTCACTACCTGCGCGAGACCGGCCCGCTGCCCGGCCGCTCCGGCAAACTGGAACTCCTCGACGAACTACTCGACACAGTGGTCGCCGAAGGCGAGAGCGCCCTGGTCTTCACCCAGTACACGCAGATGGGCAAGCTCCTTCAGCGGCACTTCGCCGACCGCGGCATGCGCGCCCGCTACCTGCACGGCGCCACCTCGGTGCCACATCGCGAGGGCATGGTCGATGCCTTCCAGCAGGGCGAGTTCCCCGTCTTCCTGCTCTCCTTGAAGGCCGCCGGGACCGGCCTCAACCTCACCCGCGCCACCCATGTGATCCACTACGACCGCTGGTGGAACCCGGCCGTCGAGGACCAGGCCACCGACCGCGCGTACCGAATCGGCCAGGATCGCCCCGTACAGATCCATCGGCTCACCGCCCAAGGCACCGTCGAGGAAAAGGTCGCCCGCCTGCTGGGCGCCAAGCGCGCCCTCGCGGACCAGGTCATCGCCTCCGGCGAGTCCGCCCTGGCCGAACTCTCCGACGCCGACCTCGCCGAACTCGTCGTACTCTCCAAGGAGTTTCAGGCATGACGCCCGCACGCAGGGCTCCTGCCCGCAAGGCCCCACGCACCGGCACCCGCGCCTTCGCCGCCACCTGGTGGGGCCAGGCCTGGGTGGACGCCCTGGAGGCATCCACCCTCGACGCCGGCCGCCTCTCCCGCGGCCGCACCTACACCCGCAAGGGCATGGTCGGCCCGGTCACCGCCGCCCCCGGCCTCCTGCGCGCCGAGGTCGAGGGCAGTAACCCCTGGCCCTACGCCGCCGCGGTGCACCTACGCGTCCTCACCGACGCCCAGTGGAACACCCTCCTCGACGCCATCGCCGCACAGGCCGGCCGCACCGCCGCCCTCCTCGACGGCGAGATGCCCGCCGACCTCGTCGACGACGCCCGCGCCGCCGGAGTCCCCCTGCTGCCCGAGCCGAGCGAACTCGACCCCGAGTGCTCCTGCCCCGACTGGGGCTACCCCTGCAAGCACGCCGCCGCCCTGTGCTACGCCACCGCCGCCCACCTCGACGACGATCCCTTCTGGCTCTTCACGCTCCGCGGCCGCACCAAGGACGCTGTCCTCAGCGCGCTGCGCACCCGCCGCCAGGCCCTCACAGGCACCACCTCACAGACCGACGACGCACCCCGCGGCCAGGGCGTGCTCGCCCGCGACGCGTTCGTCTCCTTCAGCGGCGTCTTCAGCCCACCCGCCCCCGAACCGGTCGAGGCCTCGTGGGGTGAGCCCGAGACAGCCCCTTCCCCGCTCACCACCGAGCCCCCGCCCGGCGCCCCCTTCACCCTCGACGACCTCGAAGCGCTCACCCGCGACACCGCTCAGCGGGCCCGTGGTCTCGCCGCCGGGCACACCGCCTCGCTCACCGGAACCCCCCTCGAGGACGCCGTACGCCTCGCCGCGAGCGGCGTCGACGAGGACTGGTTCCACCGGCTCGTCCGTGCCACCGGCCTGCCCGCGACCGACTTCGCCCGCCTGGTCCGCGCCCGGTGCCACGGCGGACCCGCCGGCGTCGCTGTCGCCCGCGCACCTCTCACCCCCGACCCCGCCGCGATGGCCGCCGCCCGCACCGCCCTCTTGGACCCCGACAACGCCGACGGTGTGGACGCCGCCGCCCGCACGGTGCGGCTGCGCGCCTGGCGCAACCGCCTCACCGCCGACAACGAAGGCATCCAGATCCGCCTCGGCCCCGACAACCGCTGGCACCCCTACATCCGCGAAGGCCACGGCACCGCCGCCGCATGGTGGCCCTGCGCCCCCGCCACAGCCGACCCCGTCGCCGCTCTCGTCGCGGCCCGCACCGCCGCTACGCGGAACTGACGGATTAAGCTGACCAGAGCGCCCGAAGGAGGACACGATGACGACCGCATGGGACGCGCTCCCGTCCTGGATGCTGCCGCCCCGGCCGAGTGGGTGGGAGGCCGATGACCTCGACAACGCACCCGCCCTCCCGCGACACACCGAGCTGATCGATGGAGCGCTGATCTTCATGATGTCCCCGCAGCGGTCCTGGCACGCCCGCGTCGTCACCCGGCTTACGACCGCACTGGACGATCAGGCTCCCGAGGGATTCGAGATCGACCGGGAAATGACGATCAAGCTGAACGAGAAGAACCGGCCCGAGCCCGACGTCCTTGCTGTCACGGTCCCATACGACCCGAACCGCACGCGCTACCTCCCCGACCAGGTAGCCCTCGCCATCGAAGTCGTCTCGGATGAGTCCGCCGACCGTGACCGGTCGCTGAAGCCGTTCAAGTACGCGCAGGCGTGTATTCCGCACTACTGGCGTGTCGAGGAGGAAAACGGCCTCCCCGTCATCCACACGTACGAGCTGGACAACACCACCCGCGCCTACGTCGCCACCGGTATTAACCGCGATCGCATAAAGACAGCAGTCCCTTTCGGTATCGAACTCGACTTGCCCCGTCTCGTTCGCTGATCACAGTGGCGTTTGGCATCCTGTGGGACTCTGTCGCTCGATTCTGGTGAGTGCCTGACGTGTGGGGTTGTGCGGTGTCATGGTGGTGGGGTCTGGTCTGTTCGCGGGGAATGCCCCACCCTCGGCCTCGGAGAGGTCCAGGGCCGCCGCGATGTCCCGGCCGCCGACCTCCAGCTGCTCTACCAAACCGCCTACATCCTGCTCAGGGACACCGGCCGCTGCCCACTGGAGATGCTGCGGGAATGTCTCGTTCTTGCGCAGGTAGGCCAGGGCGAGCAGGGCGCGCTGGCTGGGCCGCAGCTTGCAGGACTACCGCGACCTCATCGTGCGGGCGCACAATCAGCTCAAAGGCCCCATCGTCCTGGTCTGGGACAACCTGCGCACCCACCTCATGCCACAGATGAAGGACTTCATCGCCGCGAACGAGGACTGGCTGACGGTCTTCCAATTCCCCTCCTACGCACCTGACCTCAACCCGCAAGAGGGCATCTGGTCACTGGTGAAACGGACTATCGGCAACCTCGCCGCCGCGAACCTCGACCAACTCGCCACCGCCGTGAAGCGCAGCCTCAAGAAAACCCAGTACCGACCGCACCTCATCGACGGCTGCCTCATAGGCACCAGCCTGACCCTGACCAGCTGACACGATCAGACCCTATGGCGTTCGGGCGTGAGGCCGTTCTCCCATGGGGCGGCCCGGTCTTACGACTTGAGGTGGACTACGACTCTGCCGTCGTTGGTCGGGTCTGTCTCGAAGCGTTCGTAAAGCTTCTTGATGTGTGGCTGGTTGAGGAACGCGAGCACGCGCTTCTTCAGTTTTCCCGAGCCCTTGCCCGGAATGATCTCCATCGTGGTCTCGCCGCTGCGCGCTGCCTTGAACATGGCCTGACGCAGGGCCAGTTCGATGTCCCGGTTGTTGCGGAAGATCGGGTGCAGATCCACGGTGAGCAACGCGCAGCCTCCTGTTGTGTTCCGGCCACGCGAAAGGCCGCAGCTTGTCGGCCAAGGCTACGCGGCGCCGTCCGAGCACCGGCCCCCGTTCCGATACGTCACCGGCCCCTGCCCGGGGGTGGGTGGTTGTGTGTGGTGCGGGTGGCCCTGTCCCTGGTGAGACGGTGACAGAGGCAGGGCCACCTAGGGTCGGTGATCGCTACCGCCCGAGATCGTGGCGGTACACGCGCACGGTAAGCAGGAGCTAAGAGGCGATGGCGCTCATCAAAAACGGCCAGGGCTGCTTGCGTTTCCCCGGACCGTTGTGCGTTCAACGGAGGCGGTAGCGTCTGCACCATGCCGGATGCTTTTGACGTGTCTGCGGTGCTGCGAGGCGGAGTGGATGGCCGCTCCCGCGCCTGGGACTTCGTGCGACGCTTCGCCGACGAGTGGATGGGTCGCCCATTGCAGGCCGAGGACGGCTACACCACGGCCGAACTGGATGCTGCGGAGGCCGAGCTGGGATTCGAACTCCCCACCACGCTGCGGGAGGGATACACGCTCTTCGGCCGTCGGAACGACTTGACCAGACAGCAGGATCCCTTGGTCACACCGGTAGGGCTCTACGTCGACGAGGGCTTCGGCGGCGTCTTGGTCTTCCGCCGCGAGAACCAGGACTGCGCGTCATGGGGGATCCCCCTGGACGAAATCGAGCAGGAGGATCCACCCGTGGTGGTGGAGTCGCACGAAGGCTGGCTCCCCTTCTTCGACCGCATGTCCGTGGCCTGGGTGGAGCTGGTACTGAGCGAGTCGCTGTTCGCGCCGGGAAGGCTCTACGACGCCTGTGAGCTGCCGAACACGCTCCTGCCGAGCCTGCAAGCGCACTACGCACGAGTCGACCTGCCCGACCATCCGATGTGGGCCGGCGCGGACGACTCACCCCTGCACTGGTACGCAGCCCCCGGCCGACTGCTGCGCCGTGACGGCCTGCTCGACCAATGCTGGATCCACGCGCGCGGAAGGACGGCTGCCGACCTTGAGATGATCCGCGCTGACCTGGCAGGCCCGTGGGTCGGCTGACTGGTGGTTCGCCACCAGACTGAGGAATCACGGCGAGCAGGTCTGGGGGAACGGGTGAGCGGCACCTGGCCAGATTCAGAGAGCGCCATCACCGACACCCGCGCCGGCACGCCGGTGTTCACGCTCCCGAACACGGCGCCGGTCAGATCGGTGTCGCGCAGGTCAGCACTCCGCAGATCGCATCCTGAACCGCCCTGGCTCGAATAGAGATTCGATTTCATGAAAGGATCGAGTCATGGCACGACCTTCCTATTATCCGCTTGAGCTCCGCCGTTGTGGATCACCGCCCATCGGCGCCTCGGCAGGGACTACGAGACCAGTCCGGCCCACGCGGAGTCCATGATCCGCTGGGCGATGATCGGTGTCATGGTTCGCCGTCTCACCCGCGGCTGTCCCGCGAGGCGGCCGGCCCGCGCCCGCGCCCGCTCGTACGACAGCCCTCGTTGGCTGCGTCCACGAGAACGGACAGCGCTTCGGGAGGCGTTCGGCCGTCTCCGCCTGGTGAGATATTCACGAGTTTCAACAGCGCTGGGCTCCGTCCTAGATGATCGATTCCAAGGGATCGCCTGCGCGCATAGAAGGAGGGAGTCCAACGTCAGTGTGTGAAGACAGAGTTGGACTCCCTCGCGACCGCACTCTATGTGAAGACCGACGACCTGTTGAAGGATTCGCCGCAGTTTGCCCCGTGGCGGCCGGCCGTGGGCATTGCGCCGCAGCTCAGCGATGCCGAGCTGGTGACTTTGGCGATGATGCAGGCCATGCTCGGCTTCACCTCCGAGGCCCGGTGGCTGCGGCACGCCCGCGCCCACCTGCGGCACCTGTTCCCCTACCTGCCCCAGCAGCCCGGCTACAACAAGCGGCTGCGCAAGGCCGCCGAGCTCATCCGGTACGTCACCCGCGCGCTGGCGGTCGACACCACGTTGTGGACCGACGATGTGTGGGTGGTGGACTCCACGCCCGTCGAGTGCGGACGCTCCCGCGAGACCGTCAAACGCTCCGACCTGGCCGGATGGGCCCAGTACGGCTACTGCGCCAGCCACAGCCGGTTCTTTTGGGGACTACGGCTGCACCTGGTGTGCACCCTGCGCGGCCTGCCCGTCGCCTTCGCCCTGACCGGCGCCAAGGCCGACGAACGCGAGACCCTGCTGGACCTGCTCACCGTCGAGCCGCAGCTCATCGACGAGCGTCCCGGCCAGACACTGATCGGCGACAAGAACTACTTCGGCCGCGAGTTCGAGCAGCAGCTGGCCGAGCTGGACATCCGGCTGCTGCGGCCAGCCCGCAAGGGCGAAGGCGAGCGGGCCGGATCGCAGCTGTTCAAGCCGCTGCGGCAAGTCATCGAGTCGATCAACGAGACCTTCAAGGGGCAACTCGACCTCGAACGCCACCGCGGTCGCACACCCGCAGGCGTGGCGGTCCGCGTCCTGCAGCGCATACTCGCGCTCACGGCCGCCATCTGGCACAACGACCACACAGGCCAGCCGGTCATGCGCGCACTGACCGCATACGACCACTAAAGCCCTTGGAATCGATCATCTAGCAGTGCTGTCGAGTTGCGGATCCGCACTGCCGAGCACGAGCTCAATCGGACGGCGTGACCGGGGACCACATGCCGAGCCACTGCTCGGCGCCCCAGGCCTCGAACCGCTCTACCTCAGTGAACCCCAGCTTCGCCGCGAGACGCATCGAGCCGACGTTGGCGGTCTGGGTGGTGAGCACTACCGGCTCGCCGGGAAGCACGCCGGCGAGCCAGCCGAGTGCCGCCGCGCACGCCTCGGCGGCATACCCGAATCCCCACGCCCGCGGCAGGAACAGGTAGCCGAGATCGGCCTTCCCCGCGGCAGCCGGGCGACAGTGCCCCGTTGCTCTCCTGAGCAGGATCTGGCCGATCATCGACCCGTCGAGATCAACGACAAAGCTCCCGGGCCACCGCTCGGGCACCCCGGACATCTCGCGCTCAAGCTCGTCACGCGGCCGGGGGCCGCCGAGGTAGGTGTGCACCTCTGGCGAGGCGAGCAGCTCGATGAACGCCGCACGGTCCCGGGCCTCGGGCTCACGGAGCACGAGCCTCTCGGTCCTGATCGGGGCAGGTGGCCAGGCGACGGGCCCGAGCTCAGTCATACCGGCCAGCCAATCAGCAGGCTCGGCAGCGATCAAGACTCGCGGACCGATCAACCCATCGGCCCGGGCCCCACCCCCGCCAACGGGGCCGGGCCCTACAAGCGACGCCTGCCAGGGGCGAGATGCCTCCCGTTCTCGTGAACATTGACTTCGGCAGCGGCGGGCCGCCTCCCGAAGTGCCGTACATCTGCTGTCGGGATTCGTGAATAGAACCACCTCGTAAACGGTGCCCCCACCTGGGCACCTGCAGGGCGGTGCCGCTGGCGTGCTACAGAGTCAGGAACCGCTCCACCTCGTGCTTGAGGTTCGGTGTCAGATCGCTCAGGTCCGAGACGATCAGGCGAAGCTCACGCCCGAGCTCGGGCGACTTGCTCCAGATCTCTGGACTCCTGGTCAGCACCGCGTCCAGCAGATCACCCTCGTACATGTGACCCTCCGCCATCGGATCCAGCCGCAGGACCTCCAACGCCAGTGGCAGGAGATAGGGCAGGCCCTCGTTCTGCCTGATCAGCAGCCTCATGTCCTCAACTGTCAGCTCGCCGATCGGCTTACGCCGAAGCGCGTGCGCGGTCGCCACAAGGCGAGTCGCGTCGCCCGACGGGACCGGCCAACGGTCGTCCTCCAGCTCCTCAAGGGAGCGGTCACGGTTCAGGGGTCGAGTCACCGAGGGATCGTCCCATGCCAAGGGTCCGAGACTTCCTGTGCTGACGTTCCGCCGTTTCGCCGGATGCAGGAAAGGCCGGACCTGGGCCGGCGGGCCTTTGTGTATGTGGTCCGAGCTGTACGAGCCGGGCAGCACACAGAGGCCGCAAAGCACTCAGATTCAGCCCGGATCCACCGGCTCACTTCGCGGGTGATCATTTCTGGTGGTCCGGGTCGGTGTGTCCGGCTGCGGGCATGAGGTGGCCGCTGGTCTGCCCAGCATTTCCACGGGTCCACAGCTCTCGGGCCCTCGCGGGCGGGTCGGATGGCGGCTCAGGCAGCCGATGGGGTCGTGCACGGTCCTGAACAGGGCCTCGAAGGCGTCCTGGTAGGGCCAGCGTTCGGGCAGGTGGAGGGTGAGGTGTCGAGCCGAACGGGCCAGCCGGGCGGGCACGTTGATCAGACGGTCGCGGATGGTCGCGCAGGTGGCCTTGGCGTGGAAGGTGCCGGCGAGGGTTCCGCAGGCGCGGGTGAGGTTGAAGGCCAACGCGGCCAGCGCCAGCCAGGCGGAGTTCGCCTGGAAGCTCCCCGAGGGGGCGTGCGCGAAGGGGCCGTTCTTCAACTCCGCGATCACCTGTTCCACGATCGCGTGCCGCCGGTGGTCGGCCTCGGCGTCCACCAGCGGCAGGCGGGTGTCGGTGAACGCGGCGTGGTAGCGCCAGGCCGTGAACAGCTCGCCCTGCCCCTCGGGCACCGCCGCCGGGTTCAGGCGCTTGACGCGGCGCACGATCAACCGTGCGGTGACCTGCTGCTTCTTCGGCTTGGAGGCGAACGCGGTGTACTCGACCTCGGCGATCTCGGCGTCGGATATCCAGCGTTCCTCCTCGCTGTCCCACACTGCCTGGGGGTACTTGATCGGCCTCCAGGCGTCCTCGCCGATCGCTGCGATGGCCGCTTTGATCGAGGCGTTCATTCGCACCGTCACGGAGAACCGGACGTCCAGGGCCCGGCAGGCGGCAATCACGTCGGCGGCGTAGTAGGCCGAGTCCGCCCGCACGATCAGCGTGCCGGCCACGCCGCAGGCACGGGCGGTGCGGATCGCCTCGGCGGCGAACGAGCCCGCCCCACGCACGGAGTTCACACCGCCCCGGCGCAGGCGGGTGGCGGCGATGACCGGGGCGGCGAGTGGCGTGGAGAGCGTCGCGATCAGCGCGTTCAGGCCCTTGACCTTGTTGTATCCGTAGCCGACGCCCTGCTTGGCATAGCCGTGGGTCGGCTTGATGGTGTCGTCCAGATCGAGGTAGGCGACCGTGTCCATGCCGGGCAGCAGCGGGGTATGTGCGGCCAGGCGTGGCAGGAACCGGCGGAAGACGGCGTGCAGTTGCTTCACGTGCCCGTGGGTGAAGGACCGCAGGAAGCTGCCCAGCGTGGACGGTGCCCGCACCCCGGTGAACAGGCGCTTCATCGCTCCGTGCCGCAGCCGGTCCATGTCATCGATGCTGTCCGCGCCCGCCGCCATCCCGGCGATGAGCGCCATCACCTTGGCCGCGGGGAAGGAACCGGTGCCGTTCTTCGAAGCCGGCAGGCGCACCCGCTCGGCGACCAGGCCGGGAAGCCCGCACCGCTCGGCCGGGCGCACCAGCGGAGCCAGCCCGCCGTACGCGATCAGATTCGGATCATCGAACCGTGCGGAGACCCTCGCCGTGGCGTGGGAAGATTGGTCGGGTAGCGGGGATGCATTGCTGCATCCCCGCCCCCTCAGAACCGGGCGAGCGAGTTTCCCCGCACCACGGCTCAAGCAAGCCCCACGGGCTTCGCAGTAGCACTGTTTCCCCTGCCACGACGGCCTGTGAGCCGTTGACGGCAGTGGGTGTGCACAAGTTGGAGCGCTTCATCCTTCGCGTCGAGTCGCCCCTCGCCGGTAGCCCGGACTTTCCTGACTGACCTGCGAGTTGACGCCTGCCATGCTTCCCATTCCTGCGGGCTGCGTGGCTGGTCGTCGGCGTGCAGGAGCCGTTCCTTGCAGAGCGGACAGAGTCCGCGCTGTTCCCGGGCAAGGCGGAGGGTCTCCTTGTCCAGCGGAAGCGGTTTTCTGCTGCGACGCTTGGCCCAGTACTCGGAGAGGGCAGCATCGTCGGGAGACGCCGCCCCTGCGACCAACTGGTGCCGGACGATTTGCGTCCAGACGAAACGGACCATGTAAGCACCGCTGTTGCGGTCCCCAAAGACCCATCGATCGTTTCTGGACGGGTTGAACCGGTCGAAGTATTGGTTGATCACCCAGCTCTTCGACTTGTTCGGGTGCGCGCGAAGTGCCCACTTGTAGGTGACCCGCCACAGATGATGATCCACCAGGGCGAACACCTCTTTGGACACCACGCTCCGGTAATAAGCGGCCCAGCCCCGCACAATCGGGTTAATTTTGCGGAGCACCGCGATGGCGTTCGTCCCGTGCAGGGCGCTCATCTCGGTGGTGAGCCGGTCCCGGATCCGTTTGACCGCCGTGGCGCTGGGTTTGATGAGGAGCTTGCCGTTGGGATACCGGCGAATGTTGAACCCCAGGAAGTCGAATCCAGCATCGATATGCGTGATCCGGGTCTTGTCCTCGTTGAAGGCAAGACCTCGGGGTCCGAGCCAGTCGGCCAGCCGTGCCTTGACCTGTTCGGCCTGGTCACGCGTGTGACACAGAGCGACAAGATCGTCGGCGTACCTCACCAGCACCACGGAGCCCGGGACTGTCCGCGCAGCATTACTGCCGAGCGTCGAGTATCTGACTCCGGCGGCTTCCTCCAGCCCGTGGAGGGCGACATTCATCAGCACGGGACTGATCACCCCACCCTGAGGGGTCCCCTCTTCGGTCGGGTGCAGCCCATTCTTGTCGATCACACCTGCCTTGAGCCATTGCCTGACGAGGTCCTTGGCGGGGAATCCGTCGAGCTGGCTGAGCAGGTGAGCGTGATCAATCCTGTCGAATGCCGCTTTGAGATCCGCATCCAAAACCCACTGGCGCTTTGCGTGTTTTCCGTTCAGCGTCCAGTAGATGGCCTCGATTGCGTCCTGGCAGCTGCGGCCCGGCCGGAACCCGTACGATCTGGGCTCGAAGCGGGCTTCCCACTCGGGTTCCAGTGCATTCTTGGTCCGCATCTGGTGGACGCGATCCAAAATCACGGGAATCCCGAGCGGACGCTGCCGTCCATCGGGCTTGGGGATGTACACACGCTTGACCGACAGTGGTGTCCAGGACTTGCGGGTCCGATCCGTCTGCTCGGCGAGCCTGGCCCGGGCCGTGGAGGTCAGAGCAACCTCCCCGTCCACCCCTGCGGTCATGCGGCCAGCGTTGATCTGTGCCACCCTGCGCACGCTGGTCAGCGTGTTGGCACGGCTTCGCAACATCAACTTTTGCAGGGACCTGACCTTGGCCCAGTCCCCGTCCTGCGTCGCCTTGAAGATTCGCTGCCGCAGTCGTCGTACGTTGTCCTCCTGGGCCCGCCAGTTCACGGTGTCCCAGTTGAGGCGTCCGTCCTCCGGTCCGTTCACTCCGAGAGCCGCCATCGCAAGCGCGAACGCGTGTCCCGTCATCGTGTCTAACTTGCCCTTCGGTTCCGACTCCTGTGACCGGTCGTCTTCAAAAGCTCACCTGATCCACGTCAGCACCCTTTCGGGTCCGGGCATCGGCCCGTATCCGGCCAGTTATCCGGGACGGCTTCGGGAGAGCTCGGCCGCGATGCCCCGTTTTCCTGCTGCCTTTCGGCCTGCCGGCGTTCGCTTCTTGGACCATCCTGTTCCCGCCGGGGAGATCAACGTCCCTCACGGTCGGTCCACCTGCCGTTCCCACACGGCAGGACCCCGACGGGGTTTCCACGTTCCGCTGGTCCAAGACACAGCCGGGTAGGGCGCCCTCTCTCCCCCAGAGGCGACGGTGTTCACACGGCTGGTGAGATGCCCCCAGCCGCCGTCTGCCACTTCTCAACGGCCAGCCTCTACACCCCGGTCCAGCATCCATCACCCGAAGCTCACTTTGACGAGGGGTCATCGAGGATTCACTCGCGTTCGCCCGTCCGGCTTTCCCCTCACCTGTGACATCCGGATGGAACGGATGTCCTTGGGCTTGAGCCCTGAGCTTCGCACCCTGCCGTTACCAGCAGCGCACGTCAGGGCGGGGACAGGTCTTGAACACTGACCTGGGGCTACGTCGTCAACTTCATCGCCCCTCCCATGGACGAACCCACTTGCCACCAGCGACTTCGTGTCGCACCATCTCGGAAGTGCCCTCGTGGTCGTGCGTGCTGGAAGCCTGAAGAACTCCCATCATCGCAGGTCACAGGGCACTTCCTCGTTCCCGGCAACATCACCGCCGCACATCAACCGGTGGATCCGGGTTCAGTGAGGAGAGCGACGCACGACCTCCGGCTCCCTCGCGTGCGTCCCACCTGCATGTTTTCAATCCTTCGTGATGCCGGCGCCCAGTTTCTCGGAGCCGCGGCCTTCGCCGCAGCGGCAGCGCTCGCAGCTGGGCCGCGCGGCCTGGAGGCGGCGGCGCCCGCCGGGCGGCGGGGACAACATCGAGACCGGCGACTAACAATTACTTAGAGGTTGTCTCACGTGGCAAGTTTCGCGAGCTTCTTGTAGCAGGTCAGGGCGGCGGCAATGGCCAGGCCTCGGCTCTGCCAGTCGTTGCGGACCACGTACGGGATCTTGAAACCACGAGCAGCCCATGGCAGGCTCATGCCGCATGATCGATGAATTCGCGAAAGACAACCTGCACGGGAGACTGCGGCGGGACCGCAAGGCGCTGCTCTGGAAACTCGACGGCTTGTCCGAATACGACGCCCGCCGACCTTTGACAGCGACCGGGACCAACCTCCTCGGCCTGGTCAAACACGTGGCCACCGTCGAGGCCAGGTACTTCGGCGAGGTCTTCGACCGCCCTTCCCCGGAACCGCTGCCCCGGTGGCAGGACTCCAACGGCAGCGATCTGTGGGCGACCGAGGACGAGACCCGCGATCAGATCATCGGGTTCTACCGGCGCACGTGGGAACACTCGGACGCGACGATCAACGAGCTTCCCCTCGACGCCCCCGGCCACGTGCCGTGGTGGCCGGAGCCTTATGCCGACACGAACCTGTTCGCCATCATGGTCCATGTCCTCGGCGAGTCCATCCGGCATGCCGGGCACGCCGATATCCTGCGCGAGGGCCTCGACGGCCGGACCGGGTTGCGCGCCGAACACGAGAAGCAGATCGACGAGGAAGCCCGTGCAGCCTACTGCGCGAAGATCGAGCAGGCCGCCAGGTCGGCCGCACCAATCAAGGCTTAGAGGTTATCTCACGTGACTTGATGTTCGTGCGGCATGATGCCGGTCGTGGGTGCTGATCTATCGAAGCGTCTGGTTCCTGATGAACTCTGGGAGCTGGCCGCCCCGTTGCTCCCGTCGTTCGCTGCTCGTCCGCAAGGTGGTGGGACCGCTCCGTGTGACGAGCGGGCCGTGTTCACGGCAGTGGTGTACGCGCTGACCAGCGGCTGTGCCTGGCGGCATCTGCCGCCGACGTTCGGCACGTCGCCCGCCACCGCGCATCGCCGCTTCACGGTATGGACCGAGGCCGGCCTGTGGCGTCGGCTGCACCGGGCGGTGCTGGACGAACTCGGGGCCCGGGGCGAGGTGGACTGGACCTCGGCGATCGTCGACGCGGCCTCCGTTCGCGCCAAAAGGGGGGATCGCTGACCGGGCCGAACCCGGTCGATCGCGGCAAGAAGGGCAGCAAGCTGCACGTGCTGTCCGATGCCCAGGGCATCCCGCTCGCCGTCGCCGTGTCCGGCGCGAACATGCACGACAGCCTCGCCCTCAAGCCGCTCATCCGCGGCATACCCGCCGTCCGGTCCCGCCGGGGACCACGGCGGCGCCGACCCGTCAAACTCCGCGCGGACAAGGCGTACTTCTCCGCCGAACACCTGGCCTGGCTGCGCGAGCGCGGGCTCGTCGCGCGCATCGCGCGGCCCGGCATCGAGTCCGGCGAACGCCTCGGTCGGCACCGCTGGAAGATCGAACGGTCGATCGCTTGGCTCTTCGGCTACCGCCGCCTCACCGTCCGATACGAACGAAAGGGCTCGCACTTCCTCGCCTTCCTCGGCCTGGCCGCCGCCCTGACCTGCTACAAGAAGCTCGCGAAACTTGCCACGTGAGACACCCTCTTACTTCCTTCTTTCTCGGAGCTATTTAGATGTCTGCACCGCATTTCGTCATCCGGCAGACGACAAAAAGAGTTGTCCGCGAGACGACACCAACTGTTCGGCCCGACGCCGAGTACAACCGGCTTTACGCCTGGCAGCATCTGGCCGCCCTTCAGGCCCCGACCGGCTGGACCGGAGAAATGGGAAAACGGACCGGGCTCCTGTCCCCAACCGGCACGCTGGGGGAGATCGCCGTAAGTACGACGAAGTCACCACGCTCGTCGAACTCGACGCGACCGACGACCTCACCGAGACCGACCTGCTCGCGAGCCTCCTCGTGATCCGAGCACTGCGCGAGAAACTGCTCGAGGACGAACGCCGCTTCATCGTCGCGGCCCGACGCAAGAGGGTCACCTGGGCGCGCCTGGCGGACGCTCTGGAACTGCGCAGCCGACAGGCCGCCGAGCGCCGCTACCCCCAGCTGCGCACAGATATCGACAAACTCAACGGCTCTGCGCTGACCCAGCAGGCACGCATCGAGTACGCCCGCGACCAACGCGACCGGCTCGCGGAGCGGGCCTGGGCGGTCAACAACGCCTCCGAGATCCGAGAGCTCGCCGAACGGCTGCTGAACGTACCGGATCTGCAGGACCGGGCCGATCGCTCCGCCCGCCAGCGCACAGAGAACTCTTGACATCCTCCCCCTCGTGAACGAGGGGGATTCCTCACTTCGCAGTGAAGGTTTCCTGCTTCGCAGCAAGTTGCCCCGTCCGGGAGGACTCCCGTTGAGGTCTTACACCCGCTCCACAGGCCGTAACCGCCAGCCCGGCGGCCAGAATGTTGCGTGCCGCGTTCACATCGCGGTCATGCGTGGTGCCGCAGTCGCACGTCCACGCGCGGACGTTCAACGGCAGTTTCTCCCGGATGGTGCCGCACGCGGAGCACAGTCTGGTGGAGGGGAACCAACGGTCGACGGCGACCAGGTTCCTTCCGTACCAGGTGCACTTGTACTCCAGCATCGAGCGCATGTCGGTCCAGGCCGCGTCCGAGATGGCGCGGGCGAGACTCCTGTTCCTGACCATGTTGCGGACGCTCAGGTCCTCGATCACGATCGTTTGGTTCTCACGAACGAGCCGAGTGGTGAGCTGGTGCAGGAAGTCCCGGCGCCGGTCGGCGATCCGGGCATGCACCTTGGCGACCTTGACGCGGGCCTTGTCCCGGTTGCGGGAGCCCTCCTCCTTCTTCGCCAGGACCCGCTGCGCCCTGGCCAGGCGTGCACGGTCTTGGCGTTCATGGCGTGGGTTGGTGACCTTCTCCCCGGTGGACAGCGTCACGAGGCTGGTGATTCCGGCATCGATCCCGACCGCCGTATCCAGCCTCGACAGGGGCTTGACGGACGCGTCCTCACACAGCATGGACACGAACCAGCGGCCCGCGCTGTCCTGGGACACGGTCACCATGGACGGCTCCGCCCCCGCCGGGAGCGGCCGGGACCACACGATCGCGAGCGGGTTCCTCATTTTCGCGAGCGTCAGCACACCGTCGCGGTACGTGAACGCCGACTTGGTGTACTCGGCGGAGCGGCGGGTCTTCTTCTTCGACTTGAACCGGGGATACTTCGCCCGGCCCTCGAAGAAGTTCGAGAACGCCCCTTGCAGATGCCGCAGCGTCTGCTGCAACGGCACCGACGACACCTCGGACAGGAAGGCCAGCTCGTCGGTCTTCTTCCACTGCGTCAGCATCGCCGAGGTGGCGTTGTAGTTCACCCGCTCCTGACGCTGGAACCACGCCACCGTGCGGGCTTCCAACGCCAGGTTGTAGACCTTGCGGACACACCCGAACGTGCGCGACAGCTCCGCTGCCTGCTCGTTCGTGGGGTGGAAACGGTACTTGAACGCCCGCTTCACCAGCTCGGTCTTCACATCTCACAAACTATCAGATCCGTTCGTGAACACCGAACGGCCAGAACGGATACGCACCCGGACTCCGCCGCTTCGCGGCTACGGGCCAAGGATGCGTTTCCTCCCCGAGCTGAAGCACGGGGTATCCACGCAAGGAATTTGGGATGAAACCGCGGTGCGCAGCGCTGAGCAGGCTGGAATGCCGCTGCCGGAGAAGGCGGCCAGCACCGCCTGGCCGAGCAGGCTTCGAGACGCCTTCGACGCGGATGCCGCACTACAGGAGGCACCGGCAGTGCCAAGGTGCCTCCAACCTCAATCCCGCCCGCCTGAAGGCGACACGGGGCGCCAACGCGATCCATCAGCTCTCCGGACTCCTGGGAAACGCCGCGAGCCCCGACAACGTCGACCTCACCGACCAAGGAGACCTCGGCCCCGCCATCACCGCCCGGACCGAGCGGAAGCAGTCACCTCGGACCGCTGCTTCGCGTTCGGCTCTTGCTGCCGCGAGTGAGGCTCTTGACCCTCACGTGGCGTCAGGCTGCATAGTCGGTGCCGTGGAGGATCACTGGACCGTGGGACGCGTGGCCGAGCTGGCCGGCGTGAGCGTCCGCACGCTGCATCACTATGACGAGATCGGGCTCGTGCGTCCGTCGGCGCGGACCGCGGCCGGGTACCGGGCCTACTCGGCGGGCGACGTGGAGCGGCTTAGGGAGGTGCTGGCCTACCGGCGGCTGGGCTTCGGTCTGCGGGAGGTTGCGGAACTGGTTGGCGACTCGTCCACCGACGCGGTCGCGCACCTGCGCCGACTGCGCGGCCTGCTGCTGGAGCGGCGTGATCGCGCTGATGCCATGGTGGCGGCCATCGACAGGGAACTTGAGGCACGGGCGAAGGGACTGAAGGTGACACCGGAGGAGCAACTGGAGATGCTCGGTGCACGGCTGTACGACGCGATCGGCGGCGCTTACACCGCGACACGGCGCACCGAGCCGCGGATCGCCGCGCAGATCTTGGACGCGCTCGGGGACGCGCAGACGGTGCTGAACGTCGGGGCCGGCACCGGCTCCTACGAGCCTGCTGATCGCGACGTGACCGCGGTGGAGCCCTCGGCGGTCATGCGGGGGCAGCGGCCTGCCGGCTCGGCGCCGTGCGTGGCCGCTGCCGCGGAGAGCCTGCCGTTCGAGGACCACTCCTTCGACGTCGCGATGGCCGTCTCCACCGTTCACCACTGGGGCGACCCGATAGCGGGGCTGCGCGAGATGCGGCGCGTGGCCCGCCGAGTGGTGGTGCTCACGTTCGACACCGACGAGCCCGGATGGCAGGACCGGTTCTGGCTTACCCGCGACTACCTGCCCGAGTTCGCCGCCGTCCTCGCAGAATTTCCGTCGCTCGCTGGGATGGCCGACGCGATCGGTGCCCGCGCTGAGCCGGTGCCCATCCCGTGGGACTGTGCTGACGGCCTGTTCGAGGCGTACTGGCGCCGACCGGGGGCGTATCTGGAGGATCACGTGCGCCGTGCGATGTCAGTGTGGACGAGAGTCGGGCCGGAGGCCGAGCAGCGAGCGGTGCGAAGCCTCAGCAACGACCTCAACTCTGGCCGGTGGGCCGAGCGCAACAGCGACCTCGCCGACCTCGACGCGGCAGATCTCGGCCTCCGCCTGCTCATAGCTTGAATGGACGCCGGTCGCGGTCCTTGACCCGGCGCCCGGCCAGGTCAACGGTGACGCGTTCCTCCTGCTGGCCGGGATGCTCCTGCTGTTCCCGACCCGCGAGTGGCAGAAGCGGTTCGACCGCAACACGCGCCGCAGGAAGGTCCCCGTCGGGGCTACCGCACCGAGCACATGGACGCCCCGGCCAGCGAGCCCGCCGGCCCGCCGGCCGAGGCCAGCAGCCGGATGGGCCTGGCCGCCGCCCTCTACACCGCATCGTGCACCACGTGCGGCGGCCTGGCTCTGCAGGCGAGAACGGACAGCGCTTGTGCACCAGTCTGGGTTCTGGCACACATTCCGTGAGCGATCTTGAGTCCGGCCTGACCCGACCCCGGTGACGCGTGGCCGCGCAGCTCACATGACGCGCGCGCCTCCTGCTGGCGAGAGCCAGCAAGATTTTTCACGGAATGTGTGCCAGAACCCGAGTTTCGACAGCACCAATACGCGACGGCATCTGATCGGTTTCAGGCATATCTGGATCGCGGTCCCATCCGCTGCGGTGGGCCGGTCAACCGATGCGGCGGGAACGGGTCAGAGTCGGCCCGCCGAGGGCCGTGCCGATCAGCCCCACCATCAGGGCCACGCCTGCCGCCCAGTCCGTTGCCGGTGCCGAGGTCTACCTGGAGGTGTCCACTGAACTCCGCTGGACCACCCTGCGCTGCGAAGCCGCGGGGGGACCCGTTCTAGACAGCCGCTTCGAGCAAGTCATGCATCACGGCCACCGGAAGGGCGGGGTTGGCGGCCGCAGCGCGTGCGATGTCCGGGTCGCGGGAGGCCAGCAGCCGCAACAGGTCATCCTGCGGCAGTCGAGGGTCGCGCAGGGCGGCCTCCCGGACCTGACTGTCGGGATCGGCAGCCAGCCGGAGGACGGAGGCGGGCGCGAGCCGCGGGTCCTGGAGCGCCGCCCGACGAACCTCGGGGGAGGGGTCGCGGCTCAGGCGCTCGACGAGCTCGGCGGTGGAGTCCGGGTCGTCGAGGGCGAGTTGCCGCATCCGCGGATGCGGGTCGGCGGCGCACCGCAGCATGCCCGCGCGCGGGAAGCGGGGGTGCTCGCGGGGGGCTGGGCGGTTGGGTGCCGACGGGCGCGTCCAACGCTGCCAGACGTCCAGGAGCGTCTCCGGCGGCGTCTGCGGGCAGGACTCGGTGAGGGCCAGGCGCACGGCGTATGCCGGATCCCGGGCGAGGAGTCCGACGACGTCCGGGGGAAGGTCCGGGCAGCGCGCGGCGCCCACCCGGAGCAGGAGATGGCCAGACGCCGCCCAGAGCCGCACCTCCTCGGCGTCACACCGGCGGTCGCGGAACCACCACGGCTCGGTCTGGGGAACGTCGGGGTCGACATCCACGCGGATACGGGACCGCTCCTCCTCGGTGAGTTCCGGGCGCACGGACACGGTGAGACGGACCGTGTCGTCGGGGTCCTCCCCCAGGACGGTGACCAAGTCCGGGTGGAGATGCTCGTTGTACGTGACACTGTCGCGCCACCGGACGTCGGCCACGAGGTCCTCGGCGAGCTCCCGGTCGAGGACGCAGAACATCGCCGCGGCGTGCCGCCGGTCGTAGTCGAGGATGTCGAAGACGTCCCGCCCCATCGGATGCTCCCGGTGGTGGCACACGAGCGCCTCGCCGCGCACGTCCTCGTCGTCGTCCTCGAGAAGCCGGGCCCGCGCGGACGCGTCGAGAAGCGGCCAGACACGGGCGCAGGCGGCCTCCCGCACCCAGGCGTCGGGATCCGCGGCCAATTGCACGCGCAGCCGGCCCGGCAGACTCGGGTGGCGGGCGATCCGGCTCCGCACGACGGGGTCCGGATCGGCGGCGAGGCGGCCGAAGAGGGCGTTGGACAGCGGCGTGTCGTGGTCCGCGGCCTCCTCGGCGATGAGCAGGCGCTGTTCCCGGTCCGTCGCGTCCAGCATGCGCTCCCACTGGGCGACCGAGGCGGCCTGCGTGGCCCGCAGACGCACCCACGGCTCTGGGTGGGAAACCGTCCAGGTGTCCACCACGTCAAGGCGGAGATGATGTAGAACATCAGGTGCCCCACCCCGTCCAGTGTCAGCAACCGCTCCAGCACGTCCGCGGACGCCGACGGATTGTCCGTCAGGCCCTCCAGCCGCGCCCTTCGCGCCTCCCGCTCGTACCACGCCGTGAGGCCCCGGCACAGGCCCAGCCGCAGCTCGAAGGTGCGGTGCGTCACCCCAGCACGCGCTCTCCGTCGAGTGAGAGCGTGAGGAACTCGGCCGGCCCGTCGGCGTCGCTCGAAGCACCGGACAGGTGCCACCCCTCGGTGAGACGCACGGGCAGCCAGCGCCCGTCCACCGCGAGGAGGAACCTCCCTTCCCCGTCGACCACTCTGTGCTCGACCGCGAGCCGGTGCCACTCCGCGTCGAGCTTGGCCGTGGCATCCGGGCGGTGGTCGTACACAACGGCCGCAGGCTCGGAGCCGTAGGCCCGCAGCGGATGCCACGCAGCCCCCGGGGACGGGAGCTCTCCCGTGTCGCCGCGGCCCTCGATGATCTCCAGCCCCGCCCGCCGCAACCGTGCCGTGCTTTCCTCGTTCCCACCACTCATACGGCCATGATCGCCCAGGGCGGTCCTACGAGGGCGGCGGGGGCACCTGGTGCTCGTCGCGCAACAGCGGAAGCGGCTCGGGCAGCCTGAGTGTGCCCTGTTCATCGTTTCCCGCTACCGTTCGGAGCGCGCCGAGGGGTACGACGCGAGGGAGGCCGCTGCCCGCGCGAACGGCACGGCCGGATCCGCCGTCGTCTTCGCCGCGCTGACCGTGGTCATCGCTCTTGCCGGTCTGGCTATGGTGAAGCTGCCCATCCTCACCGCGATGGGCCTGGCCGCCGCCGGTGCCGTCGTCGTCGCGGTCCTCGTCGCCACCACCCTGGTTCCCGCGCTCCTGGGATTCGCCGGCGAACGCGTCCGCGGCAAGGCACGCAAGCAGACCGCCCCCGAGGCTGATGCGGCCAAGCCGGACAGGACGGGACTGGGGCAGCGGTGGATCTCCTACGTCCTGCGCAAGCCGGCGAAGGTCCTGCTCCTGGCGGTGGTGGCCTTGGGTGTGATCGCCCTGCCCGCTGCGAAACTCGAACTCGGACTGCCGGACGACGGCTCCAAGGCCACCTCGTCCACTCAGCGCAAGGCCTACGACATGCTGTCGCAGTCGTTCGGGCCCGGCTTCAACGGCCCCCTCACCGTGACCGTCGACGACCAGGATCCCGCCGTCGCCCGCAGCGGCGCCGCGGACATGGGCAAGTCCCTCGCAGACCTGCCAGCCGTGGCCGCGGTGACACCGGCCGCGTTCAACCCGGCCGCCGACACTGCCATCCCTCTTCTTCGGAGGGAATCCCCGCCTTCAGGCGGGGAGGGAATCCGATCCTGAACCCTGCGGCGCGGAGCGCCGCAGTTTCGCTCCGGAATGCCTCGCCCGCGGAGCTGCGCTCAGTCGGGCCGCTTCTGGTTCTCGATGTAGTCCTTGACCACGTGGAGGGGTGTGCCGCCGCATGACCCCGCGAAGTAGGAGCCGGACCAGAAGCGGCCGTGCATGATGGGCTGGTTGACGTGGCCGGTGAACTCCTGCCTCAGCCGGCGCGAGGACACGCCCTTCAAACTGTTGACCAAGTTCGACAGGGCGACCGTCGGCGGGTAATGCACGAGCAGGTGCACGTGGTCTTCTCCGCCGTTGAACTCGATCAGGTCTGCCTCGAAGTCCTCGCAGACTTTTCGCATGATCTCTTCGCAGCGTGTCAGCATCTCGTCGTTGAAGACGGTCCGCCGGTACCTGGTGACGAACACCAAATGCGCGTGGAGGTGGTGGACGACGTGACGGCCGCGCCGTACGTCAGGGTTTGGTTCCCAACGTGGTGACATGAACCAATGCTACGGTTAAGGTCGATTCGAGTCGGAGGGGGTGGACTGAATGATCCGTGCGTACAAGTTCCTCCTGCGACCCACCGCCCGGCAGGACCAGGCCCTTCGCGAGATGCTGCGCGATCACTGCTCGCTCTACAACGGCGCGTTGCAAGAACGCCGTGACGCCTACCGGCACAGCTCGAAGACGACGGTCCGATACGGGCAGCAGTCCGCCCAGCTCAAGGACATCCGGGCGTTCGACCCGGAACGTCAGGGCCGCTGGTCGTTCTCCAGCCAGCAGGCGACGCTGCGGCGTCTGGACAAGGCGTTCGCGGCGTTCTTCCGCCGTGTCAAGGCCGGTGAGAAGCCGGGCTGTCCGCGTTTTCGCACAGTGGGCCGGTTCGACACGGTGGAGTTCCCCAGGGACGGAGACGGCTGCCGTTGGGATGCCACTGCGCACGACCCGGTCACGCGTGTGCGTCTGCAAGGTGTCGGGCACGTCAAGGTGCACCAGCACCGGCCGGTGGTCGGCCATGTCAAGACCGTCTCGGTCAAGCGTGAGGGCAAGCGCTGGTATGTGATCCTGACTGCCGAGCGGCCCCGGCCCGAGCCGCTGCCCGCGACCGGCAGCGTGGTCGGCATCGACCTGGGCATTGCCAACTTCCTCGCCGACTCGAACGGCGAGTTCGTGCCCAACCCGCGTCACGGGCGAAAGGCCGCAGCGAAGCTCGAAGCAGCTCAGCAGGCACTGAGCAGGTGCAAGCGCGGAAGCAAGCGCCGCCGCAAGGCAGTGGAGACGGTGGCACGTCTGCACCGCAAGGTGCGGTGCCAGCGCCTCGACCACGCCCACAAGACCGCCCTCGGCCTCGTGCGGGAACACGACCTCATCGCGCACGAAGACCTCAAGATCCGCAACATGAGCAAGGCCCCCGAACCGAAGCCCGACCCCGACCAGCCGGGCAGTTTCCTGCCCAACGGGGCCGCCGCGAAGGCCGGGCTGAACCGCTCGATCGCCGATGCCGGATGGGGGGTGTTCCTCGCGATCCTGAACGCCAAGGCTGAGAGCGCCGGGCGGGAAGTGATGGCCGTGGACCCCCGCAACACCTCCCGGCGATGCCCCCAGTGTGGGCATACCGCCAAGGAGAACCGGCCCACACAGGAGACGTTCCACTGCGTCGCCTGCGGCCACAACGCGCACGCGGACACCGTCGGTGCTCTCAACGTCCTACGGGCCGGGCTGGTCCGTCGCGAAGCCCAACCGGCATAGCGAGAAGCCACCCCGTTCACGGGGTGGAGGAGTCACCATCACGGTCATCCCCAAGAGCGCACCGGGCAGCGACGCGACCAAGGAACTCGTCGACGACATCCGTTCCCTGGCCAGTGACATCGAGTCGGACACCGGAGCCCGCTCCCTGGTGACCGGTACGACGGCGCTCAACATCGACATCTCCGACAAGTTCAGCGCGGCGATCGCGCCCTACCTGGCCCTCGTCGTCGGCCTGGCCGTCCTCGTGCTGATTCTGGTCTTCCGCTCGATTCTCGTGCCCGTCAAGGCCGCCCTCGGCTTCCTGCTGTCGGTGCTGGCCTCCCTCGGCGCGCTCGTCGCGGTCTTCCAGTGGGGATGGCTCAAGGATCTGGTCGGCTTGGAACAGACTGGCCCCATCATGAGTCTGATGCCCATCCTCATGGTCGGTATCGTCTTCGGCCTTGCCATGGACTACCAGGTGTTCTTGGTGACCCGTATGCGCGAGGCCCACGTCCACGGCGCTGATGCCCGCTCGGCGATCGAGTCGGGGTTCAAGCACAGCGCCACCGTCGTCACCGCCGCAGCCCTCATCATGATCTCCGTGTTCGCCGGCTTCGTCGGCTCCCAGGACGCCATGATCAAGGCACTGGGCTTCGGGCTCGCGGTCGCCGTCGCCTTCGATGCCTTCATTGTCCGCATGACGATCGTGCCCGCCGTTCTGGCCCTCCTCGGCAAGCGAGCATGGTCACTGCCCGGTTGGATCGACCGCATCCTGCCCAGCGTTGACATCGAAGGCGAGAACCTCACCCGGCACACACCGCCCCCCGCCATCGCCGAACGTGAGCCCAGTTTCACCGGCTCTTCGGACGAGCACCGCTGACACCCCCGCCTCTCAGGCCCGCGGCCGCCACGGCGCCGCGGGCCTGCCATCTGCCCGAAGGACGGCGATGCACCGGGTAATCGTCGCGGGCGGCGCCACTCTCGTACGCGACGCCTACGCGCACATCATCGACGGATCCCCCACCTTCACCCTCCAGGCTCAGACACCCACCTTTGCCGAGGCCCTCACCTTCCTCGCCACCACACGGAGCGACATCCTCCTGATCGAAGCCCAGGAGCTCGCCGGTGTCCCACCGGTCGCGACCCAGCAGTCACTGCGGCAGGCTGCCGCCCGGACCCGAGTCGTCCTCCTCGGGAACTCCCCGGCGGACCTCGCCCTCCTTGTGGGCGCAGGAGTGACCGGCATCCTCGGCCTGCACCTCGAACTCGACCACTTCTTCACCGCCCTCGACCTCGTCAGCCGCGGCGGAATGGTCATCTCACCCGCCCCCACCCACGCGACTTCGGCACCCCTCAGTCCTCCGGCACTCGCATCGCTCTCCAACCGAGAGCGCCAGGTCCTCGCCCTCGTCCCCACCCAGCCCAACAACGACGCCATCGCCCGGCTGCTGGGCCTCAGCCCCCTCACAGTCAAGACGCACATCAACCGGATCAGGCACAAACTCGGCGCGTCCAGCCGCGCCCACCTCGTGGCCATCGCATACGAGAGCCGACTGGTCACCCCCGGACTCACTCCCCATGCCCCCGCCGGGCAGTAGAAGACCGGAAGACAGACGCTCACAATCCAGCGTCAGCCGACAGGTGCGACAGCGCAGTTACCGGCCGGCGGCGCAGCCTCGTCCATCCCGACCGGCCTCCCAGCCCCGCTCGACGATCGTTACGCCACAGCCACAACGGCTCCGGACCGTCCGGGCCCTCGATGGAAGTCGAAGAACAGACAGTAGTCGTCCGTGTAGTTCCGCGTCGTCTCCGGCGCGAGACGGGCGCATGACGACCGGCACAAGTACCGGCTCGGCACCTCGTCGATCTGGTAGTCCGGAGAAAGAAGAATGGGATCCCCGGCACGCATGCGCGCGGCGGTGCTGCGCGAGAGGCCGTTTGGCCCGCAGGGTGGGCTGCCGGAGCGGGTGCGGGTGGACCGGGGCAAGGACTTCTTGTCGAGGACGGTGACTGCCGCGTTCAACGCTCTCGACGTCACGGTTGAGGACCTCCCGGCCTGCACCCCGCATCTCAAGGGCACGGTGGAGGGGTTGAACCGGGCGGTGGAGTCGATGTTCCTTGCCGCTCTGCCCGGCTACGTTCGCCAGCCGCGCCCGGGCCGGCGGGCGCTGCCAGGTGCGGTCTTCGGGTGTGGTCAGCCGGTGGCGGCCTGCTTGATCAGGTTGGCGACGGTGGCGGGCTGGGAAGTCGGCGTCCACAGCATCTGACATCGCGTCGCGCGACGCCAGGCGGCCGGGACCCTGTGGAAGGGTTCCGGCCGCTGTTGTTCGTGGTGGTCGTGCTCGTCAGTTTCCGGTGGCGTACGGGGAATTGCCAGCGGCCGAACGGATCCCCGGGAGCGCGGAGTACAGGCTCGCGCCGGGGCAGAGCGTGGCGTAACCGTCGCGGTGTCCGGAGACGGTGTTCAAAGTGGCTGCCTGGCCCTTCGTCCACACGCCGGTGTCGGCGGCGGCGGTGAGCGTCACCTTCGCCTCCGGGTCGACGCCGTGCAGACCGAGCTTCCAGGCGGCCAGGTCGGCGATGGCCTGCTTGGCCGCGGCCGTCGGCGTGCCGCCGTTCTCGTAGTCGCCGAGCAGGGAGATGCCCGAGGAATAGCTGTTGAATCCATAGGTGTGGGCCCCGAGCACAGGCCGGTCCACGCCGCCCGCACGGCCCTCGAAGACCGTGCCGCACTTGTCGACGAAGAAGTTGTAGCCGATGTCGTTCCAGCCGTTCGTCTGCACGTGGAACGTGAGGATCGCGCGGATGATGGCCGGAGAGTCGGCGCAGGTGTAGTCGTTCGTCCCGGCGGTGTGGTGGACGAAGACGGCGTCGACCTTGTTCAGGTACGCGGGCGGGTCCTGGACGAGCGACTCGTCCGCGCCCCAGTCGGCACGGCTGACAATGGCGGGAGCGGTCGGAGCGGTGGCGCTGGGCTCGGGGGCGCCGCTCGGATCGGTGGTGGGAGCGGGTCCGGTGGGCTCCTCCGTGGGCACCGTGCTGGGGGTCGGGTCCGTGGGGGCCTCGCTGGTGGGAGGCTCGGCCGAGGGCCGGCCGGTGGGCTCGTCTGTGGGCGCCCCGGTCGGAGCCCCGGTGGGCTCGTCCGGCGTTCCTTCCGTCGGGTCCGTGCCAGGGGCGGACTCGGTCGGGGCGGTGGACGGAGCCGGCTCCTCGGGCGCACTGGCCGAACCCGTCGGCTCGTCGGTGGGAGGCTGCGAGCCCTCGCCGCCGCCGGAGCCTCCTGTCGTATCGCCTGGATCGGCGCTCGGAGCGGCCGTCGTGGGCGCGTCGGTCGGCGCGGGATCGGAGGGCCCCGGCGTGGCGTCGGGGGAGGCGGTGGGCTTGCCGTTCCCCTTCCCGTTCCCCTTCCCACTCCCCTTGTCGCCGCCGTTGCCCTTGCCCTTGACGGTCTTGCCCGGGTCGATCATGTCGAGCCGGAGTGCATCGGGCACCGCGGTCTCCTTGCCGTCCGCGACGACCCGCGCCTCGACCCCGTCCGACGGGCCGACCCACAGCGGCTCCGAAGCGCCGCGCACGTCCGACGCGTCGCCCTCAGCGGACTCCGGCGCCCGTACGTCGAAGTCGAGGTCGCGCCACTCGCTCCACTCGCCGGTGGCCGCCTTGCGGGTACGTATCTGCGCGGTGCCCTCGAAGGTGTCGCCGCTGTCCTCCCACGAGACGCCGATGAGCGAGAACGTCTGCGTCTCGGTGCGCGGGAGCGCGCGCCTCTTCGGGTCCTTGCCGTCCAGGGCCAGCACATGCGCCTTCGCCGGCCGCGACCCGTCACCGGGCCCGGCGTCCTCGCCACCTCCCGAGACGGCGACGGCCGTCACACCCGTGCCTCCCAGGACGACGACTCCCGCCGCCAGCCAGACCGCGCGCTTCTTTCCGTTCGCCCGCCTGGCGCGGGCTCCTCTCGGACTCATATCCCATCCCTCGTACGCAGCTGATCAGTGTCCGCGGCCGGCCGCGGGCCGACGGCAGTTCATGTCGTGGGACGGGAAACGAGGGGGTGGCAGCACGGTTTCGGAGGCCTTGGGGCTCAATCGTGCTTCGGCTGCGGGGAGTTCGGACCCCGCATTCCCGCCGCACAGCGCAACGGTTATACACGATGCGCCTGCCCCGGCACACCCGAGCGGACAAACCGGACAGTGGGTGTCCTGGAGGGTGCTGCATCACCCCTCGCCGTCGCCGGGGGCAGATCTCCGGCGCACGTGGCGCGCCCGAACTCGCACATCACGGTGGCACGTTGGACGTGCTTGCCGCGGATCACCAGTGTGCTGGCCTCCTGTCCGCCCTTCCCGTCGAGGATGATGGCGACGGTCGGGGCCTTGCGAGGGGCACCTGGACCGACTGCTTCCAGGGAAGCGTGACGGGCGAGCAGTATGTTGCCGAGACGGGACGTTCGACGCCGACCGTCCAGGATGTCCCGCACTCCGGGCAGCTGGACGTCACGCTGGCCTTTACCGCCTCGGTCCTCGCCCGCGCTCGCCGCATCCGGCGCCAGTGCCGCGAGCGGCAGGCGGACGAGCAGAACATCGCCGTCGCCTTCGCCGTCGGCATCAGCGGACCGCCGCACCCACGGCACAGCCGCGGCCTGGAGTCGTTCTTCGCGACTGCGACCAGCCGCAGCCGAGAAAACCCGTCCCTGCCCATGCGGCCAACGTACGAAGCGAAGACAGCCGCCGACACCCATGGAGCAGACGATCGGTCTTCCCCAGCAACGGGCTCGATCTTGATGCTCAGGTGAGGCCTGATCCAAACGGGCCAGCCTTTGATTGGATCCCAGGGTGCGCCACTTCTGACACCTTCTATGGGATTTAGATAACTGCAATAGCGTTTCGCCCCTTTTATGAACAGGATTTCCGTGAAGGGCGTTTTGAACAGACGAGAGCAGCTGTGCAGGCACCGAACAAGAAGCGTTCTTGTCTGTCTGTCAGTCCTGGCGGCACTGGGCGCCATGGTGGGAATCGCGCCTGCTGCCCATGCGGTATCGACGCTCGTGGTGCCGCGTGACTACCTAACAATTCAAGCTGCCGTGGACGCGGCCGCCTCGGGTGACACCATCCTCGTCCGGAGCGGAACGTACACCGAAGAGGTTGTCGTCAGCGGCAAGGACCTGCGCCTCAAGGGTGTCGGCAAGCACGCGCCGGTCAGCAAGTCGCCCGCGACGCTCACCCCCTACGCCTCGAGAACGGGCAACAATCGGCCGGTGGCCTCTGTTGTGCGGATCGCACATGGCGCTCACGTCCGCATGTCCGGGTTCACGGTGACTGGGCCGGTCCCGTGCGGTCCGATCGTCAGCGGCATTGTCGCTCTCCAGGCCTCGACGCTCGATCTCTCGGACTCGCGAGTCACCGACATCACTCCCGACCCGTCCTGCCCGGACGATCAGGCGAGCGGCCGAGGCGTGGTCTTCGGGCTGCCGGCCTTCATCCAGGTGGACGGGGCAGCGGGCAGCACCGGCTTTGGGCGGGTCAGCCACGTAAGCGTGGCCCGCTACCTGGAGGACGGCATCAACCTGAACGGGCCAGCAGGGGGCACGCCCACACAGGTGACCGTGAAGGACAATGTCATCACCGGCGGCGCGCAGATTCCGACCGAGCAGTTCGGCATGTACGCCGGCGGCCGTGATGATGAGAACCAGCAGCAACCCGAGCGTGTCAGTGGCGATATGCCGCTTGCGGCCCTTGATCCTCTTGCCACCGTCGTACCCTTGCGTGCTCTCCGGCGCATTCGGTGATGCCTTCGCCGTCTGGGCGTCGATCACCGCGGCGGTCGGCAGGATCCGGCGACCCTTCTTCCTCCGTAACTGCTCACGCAGAGTGTCGTGAATCTCCTCGGCGGTACCGTCCGCTTCCCACGCCCGGAAGTAGCCGTAGACCGTGGTGTGCGGCGGGAAGTCATGGGGCAGATACCGCCAGGCCACCCCCGTCCGGGCAACGTAGAGGACCGCGTTGACCACCTCGCGCAGGTCGGTGGTGGGCTCTCGGCCCTCGGCCCGGGCAGCTCGCCACGCCAGCAACAGCGGCTCGATGAGCTCCCATTGATCGTCCTTGAGGTCCGAAGGGTAGGCACGTCGCTCAGTCACAGAATGATCGAAGCCGATGACCCAGGTGTCGCGCTACGAGATCATGGAAACAAGTCCGTCTCGCCGCAGCGCGGATCGGATAGATAGGGGGGGTTCCCCTATCGAACGCCCTCTCAGACGGTCCGCCCGCGGGCGCACTGCAGGGCAAACAGTACGGTGGCCGCCTCTGTCGGCCTGGTCGGCTGGTAGCCGGTGAGCTGCGTGAACCGGCTCAGTCGGTTGAGCACCGTGTTGCGGTGGCAGTACAGCTCGCGGGTGGTCGCCGCGATCGACCCGGATTCGCAGTACGCGATCACGGTTTTCAGCAGACGCTCCCGCTCGTGCGGAGGCAGTGGATCCAGACCGGACAGCACCGAGTCGGCCAGCATCCCCCCGATCTCGCCCAGACGTGCCACGGCTACGGGCATCCACGCCTTGCTCAGTGTCACGGCGTCCTTCACCTGGCCGTCCAGCGTCGCGGCGATCGCCTCGGTCACGCGGACCACATCCGGAACGCGTGCCAGTCCGTGCGCCACCGGACCGACCGCGCACGGCACGCCGTCCAACCAGGCGGATGGCGGAGTGCGCGCTGCGTGCGGCAGTTTGGCCACAAGCACCAGCATGCCGTTGTGATCCTGAAAGTGGGTGGCCTGCCCTGCGAGTCGTGCGGCGACGGCCTTGCGCAGGCCCTGCTGCATTTCCGGCGGTGCCATCACCACGGCGAAATCCGACTGCGCGTTCACCTGGAGCAGGGTCGCCGCCTGCGCGACCAGCTGCTGGTCACGGCCGTCCGACGACAGCAGCCTGCCCATGAGCGCGGTGCGCTCCCGCTCCCGCTCACGGGCCAGGACCGCGACCTCGTCCAGATAGGCGGCGTGCACGTGCACAGTGTGGAATTCCACGGCTTCCCACACCCGCACCGCACCGCGCGTCAACTGAGGCAGATCGGCCGGTTGGATGCGCTCCAGGAACGCGGTCCACAGCACCCGGAAGTCCATGCGGACCGCCTGGAGAAGCCGCTCCAGCGGCACACCCTGGTGGGCCCGACGGCGGCCCAGCCGCTCCGGGACCTCACGGAGGTCGTCGGGTACCGGAAGGCCGCCGACCAGACGAAGGAGCAGTTCGAAGCAGGCACGGGCGGTCTCGCGTAGGTCGTCGGGCGCGACGACCGACCGGTAGTCGTCGAAGGCCGAGACCTCCGCGACGTAATGCCCGATTAGTTCATCCAGCTCGTCCAGACAGTCGCGGACGAGAGCCCGAAGCTCGGCGGGGACCGGCGCACCGACATCACCCCCCGGCCTCGTGGCGGAGGCCCGGCCAAGGTCATCGGCATTCGGTGGATTGTGCATGTGCCCATTATCTGCTCCTTACTGTGGAGCATTTTCGTTATTGTTCGCACGCCGTCTCCCCAGGCATCGTCTGTGCATGCCCCCGCGCAGCCGACGGACTGCGCATGATCTCCAAGGGAACGGCCCATGCATCTGACTCCACGCGAACAGGAGCGGTTGACGCTCTTCGCGGCGGCCGAGCTCGCACGTCGGCGGCTGGCTCGTGGTGCGCTGCTCGGTATGACCGAGGCCATCGCCTTGGTGTGCGACGAGATTCTGGAGATGGCCTGGGACGGTAGGCCGCTGGAGACCGTGGTCGAACGTGCCCAGGGCATCGTGGCGCGGCACCGGCTGCTGCCGGGCGTCGCGGAGGCCGTGCCCAGCCTTCAGGTCGAAGCCCTCTTCCCGCACGGCTCCGCCCTGGTCCATGTGCCCGAGCCGTTCGGGCCCGCCAGCGCGACGGGCCCCGGAGGTGTGCTGGTCGCTGAGGGGAAGACGGAGCTCGCCCCCGGCCGCCCCCGTAAGACCCTCGCCGTCACCAACCGGGGGCCGCGGCCGGTCTGGGTCTCCTCCCACTTCCCATTGGAGGAGGCGAACAAGGCCCTCGACTTCGACCGCGAGGCCGCCCGGGGCCACCGGCTGGACCTTCCGGCTGGGACCTCGGCCGAGTTCGAGCCCGGCCGGACCCGGACCGTGACCGTAGTGACACGAGGAGGAGACCGATGAGCCGGATGTCCCGGCGCGCGTACGCGTCCCTGTACGGTCCGACCACCGGTGACCGGATCCGGCTGGCCGACACCGACCTGTGGGTGCAGGTCGAGGCCGACGACACGGAGCCCGGCGAGGAGCTGCTCGGCGGCTGCGGCAAGACGGCACGAGACGGTCTGCTCGTGGCGGGCCGCGCGCCCCGCGACAGCGCGCTGGACATGGTGATTCTGGGCGTGGTCGTCATGGACCCGGTGATCGGCGTACGCAAGACGAGCATCGGCATCAAGGACGGCCGCATCGTCGGTGTCGGGCGGGCCGGGAACCCGGAGAACACCGACGGGGTGGAACTCGTCGTCGACTCCCACACCGCGATGATCACGGGGGAAGGACTCATCGCGACGCCTGGTGTGGTGGACTCCCACGTACACCTCTCCAGCCCCGAGGTCGTGCCCGCCGCGCTCGCCGCGGGTGTCACCACCCTTGTGGGCATGGGCATCGGCGGTGTGTGGGACGTCGGGGCCAACCCCGCCTACAACCTGCACAGCCTCATCGAGGGCTGGCGCGACGCCCCCGTCAACGTGGCGTTCCTGGCCCGGGGCTCGTCGTCCTCGCACGAGCTGCTGGAGCGTGCGGTCCTCGCCGGAGCCGGCGGATTCAAGATCCACGAGGACTGGGGTGCCACTCCTCGGATCGTCGACACCTGTCTGGGTGTCGCGGAGCAGGCCGACCTCCCCGTCGCGCTGCACACGGACACGCTGAACGAATCCGGCTACCTTGCCGACACCCTCTCCGCCACACGCGGGCGCACCGTGCACGCGTACCACGTCGAGGGCGGCGGCGGTCACCCCGATCTCCTGGAGATCGTGTCCCAGCCGCATGTCCTCACCTCCTCCACGACGCCGACGCTGCCGCTGACCCCGGCGACCGTCGCCGAACTGCTGCCGATGACGATGACAGTTCACCGCGGTCACCACGGGCTCGACACCGATGTGTCCATCGCGGCGAGCCGGGTACGCGAGCACGCCATCGCCGCCGAGAACGCCCTGCACGACCTCGGCGCGATCAGCATCGTCAACTCCGACTCCATGGGCATGGGCCGGATCGCGGAGACCGCGCGCCGCACCTGGCAGCTCGCCCACGTACAGGCCCACCTGGCCGGGGAGAGCGGGCCCGAGGTCGTCAACAACGAACGGGTGCTGCGCTATCTATCCAAGATCACCCTGAACCCCGCGATCGCCCATGGCATGGCATCGGATGTCGGATCGCTGCGGCCCGGCAGCATGGCCGACATCGTGCTGTGGCGCCCCGTGACCTTCGGCGCGCAACCGGAGCTGGTGCTGAAGTCCGGGTTCGTCGCCTGGGGCCTGTCGGGGTCGGGCTCCGGTTCCACCCGACTGACCCAGCCCCGGGTGATGAGACCCTACTTCGGCGGTCTGGGCGGGGCTCCGCGCCGGCTGTCCACGGTCTTCGTGTCCCAGGCATGTCTGGACGACCGCGTCGCGCTTGAAACACTGCCCCGGGGAGTCCGCTACACGGCCCTGCGCAACAGCCGCGGCCTGAGCCGGGGCGACATGGTCGCCAACACCGCCGTGCCCGACGTGCGGGTACCCACCACACCCGACGCGGTCCTCGTGAACGGGCGCCCGATCGACATCCATCGCGCCGCCGACCTGCCCCTGACCCGTCTGCAGAACCTGGCCTGAACCAGGCCGCCCGCGCATCCGTCCACGGAAAGTCACCCCATGCTCGATCTCAAACTGCGCAATGCCCGCATCCGTACGGTGGACGACCGCCATCCCCGTGCCCACACCCTTGGCGTCTTCGCAGGGCGCATCTTCGGCCTCGACGACACAGTGGAGGACCTTCCCGCGCGCACCACACTCGACTGCGGCGGCGCGGTGGTCGTCCCCGGCTTCGGCGACGCCCACAACCACATGGCCTGGTTCGGACAGTCCCTGAGCGAACTCGACCTCGGCGGCGCCGCCACCCTGCCCCAGGTCTACGACGCCGTCGCCCGCCGCGCGGCCGGACTCCCCGCCGACGCCTGGGTCGTGGGCTCCGGCTACGACGACACGGTCATGGGCGCGCACCCGCACCGCGCCGAGCTCGACCGAGCGGCCGGCGGCCGGCCGGTGTGGCTGAAGCACCGCTCCGGGCACATGTGCGCCGTGAGCAGCGAGGTGCTGCGGCGGGCCGGCATTCTCGACGGCACAACGGCTGATCCCGAGGGCGGCGTCGTCGTACGAGACGAGCACGGCGCCCCGACCGGCCTGCTCCAGGAGCGGGCCCAGGGCCTGGTGTCCGCACTGGTCATGCCGTATCCGGTGACCGACCTGGCCGACGCCGTATCCCAAGCGAGCGCCGTCTACGCCGCCGAGGGGCTCACCCACGTGGTGGAGGCCGGTATCGGCCTCGGCCTCATCGGCCGCAGTCCCGTCGAGGCCGCCGCCTACCAACTGGCCCGCGACCGCGGCACGCTGCGCACCCGGGTCGAGCTGATGGTGGCCGCCGACAATCTGCACGCGCTGCGCTCGCACGCCGACGACGGCATCACCACCGGACTCGACCTGGGACTGCGCTCCGGCTTCGGCGACGACCGACTGCGGCTGGGCCCCATGAAGATCTGGCTGGACGGATCGCTGATCGGCCGGACGGCCGCGGTCTCGGAACCGTTCTGCGGGCACATCCATGGAACGGGCGTCTTCCAGGACGGTCCGGAGCAGATGCGCCGACTCGTCGTCGACGCGCACCGGGCCGGCTGGCGGGTGGCCGCACACGCCATCGGCGACAGCGCCGTCGACCTCGCCCTCGACGCGTTCGCCGAGGCCCGTCGCGTCTCGCCGCGCCGCGACGTACGGCATCGCATCGAGCACTCCGGGGTGGTCCGCCCCGACCAGCTGGACCGCTACGCCGAGCTGGGCGTGGTTCCGGTGCCGCAGGCGCACTTCCTGTACGCCGTCGGAGACACCATGGCCCAGGCGCTCGGCCCCGGGCGAACCCCGTGGATGTACCGCCATCGGTCCTTCCTCGACCGGGGGATTCGGGTGCCGGGCAGCTCCGACCGACCGGTCGCCCCGGGCGCCCCCCTGCTCGGCATGCAGTCCATGGTCGAACGGCTCAGTCGGGCGGGCGTCGTGCTCGGCCCCGATGAGCGGGTCACCGCGGAGCAGGCACTGCGCGCGTACACCCTCGACGCGGCGTGGGCCAGTCACGACGAGGATCGGCGCGGCAGCATCACACCCGGCAAACACGCCGATTTCGTGGTGCTCTCCGACGACCCCGTCGACGTGGACGCCGATCGGATCGGCGCCATCGACGTCCTCGCCACCTTCGTGGCCGGCGCGTGCGTGCACGGTGCCGACGCACTTGAGGACAGCACAACAACGAAGGGTCCCCTCCCCATGGCCGGGTTGTCACGGCCGCATGCAAGGAGTCAGATATGAACAAGACGGACCAGGCCACCCCGGAGTCTCCGCCGGGCACAGCGGTAGTCGTGACCGGCGAGGACGCCGGGCGGGTCGCTTTCGCCGCCTTCGTCGGTACGGCGCTGGAGTGGTACGACTACTTCCTCTTCGGCACCGCCGCCGCCCTCGTCTTCGACCGGCTGTACTTCACCACGCTCAGTCCCGTCGCAGCCACCATGGCCGCCTTCGCGACGTTCGGCGTCGGATTCGCGGCCAGGCCGATCGGCGCCGTCATCTTCGGCTGGCTGGGCGACCGCATAGGACGAAGGCCGGCCCTGTTGATCACCGTGGTGATGATCGGCGCGGCCACCGGGCTGATCGGTCTGCTGCCAGGTTTCGGATCCATCGGCGTTGCCGCGCCGCTGCTGCTCGTCCTGTTGCGGTTGCTCCAGGGAGTCGCGGTCGGCGGAGAGTGGGGTGGCGCCGTCACCCTGGCCGTGGAACACGCGCCGCCCGGAAAGCGCGGCCGCTACGCCGCGCTGCCGCAGGTCGGTTCGCCGGTGGGCACGCTGCTCTCGTCCGGAGTCTTCGCCCTCGTACTGCTCCTCCCGTCCGACTCGTTCGACTCCTGGGGCTGGCGCCTGCCGTTCCTCCTCGCCTTCCCGCTGCTGGTCATCGCGGTCTACATTCGCCGCAAGGTCGAGGAGTCGCCGCTGTTCGACGAGCTGCTGAAGCAGGACGAGCGGGCCAAGATCCCGGCACTCGATGTCTTCCGCAAGGCCTGGGGACGGCTGCTGGTCGCGATCTGCTCGGCCTTGCTGGGCGTCGGAGGGTTCTACCTGCTGACAACGTTCACGATCAGCTACGGGACCGGCACTTTGGGGCTGTCGCGCGGCCTTATGGTCAATGCGACGCTGACGGCGGCCGTCGTCGAGATCGCGGTGATCATCGTCGTGGGCCGGCTGGCGGACCGTCTCGGCCCCGGACGCGTGACGCTGTGGGGCGGCTTGCTCAGCGCCGTGTGCGCCTTCCCGGTCTTCTGGCTGATCGACACCAGGAACCCCCTGGCGATCGTGCTGGCCATGTCAGTCGGCATCGCCGTGCTCGCCGTCGCCTACGCCGTGTCCGGGGCGTTGCTCACCGAGCTGTTCCCCGCACACCTGCGCTACAGCGGTGTGGCCCTGGCCTACAACCTCGCGGGCGCGCTCACCGGCTTCCTGCCGTTCGTGGCGACCGCCCTGCTGAAGGCCAGCGGTGGGAACTCGTGGCCGGCGGCCCTGCTGCTGGTGGCCCTGTCTCTGCTCACTGCCCTCGGCGGGTTCCTGGGAGAGCGGATGCGTGTCTCGGACAACGTCACAAGCGGCTGATCCCGCCCCGGCCGTAGCCTTACCGCTCATCCGGATGCCGAACCACGTGTGTCCTGCCGTTCATCGAGCGGCAGGACACACGTGCCTGAAGGATTGCAACGGGCGCAGCGGGTCGCCGCCGCCGGCGGGAATGAGCGCTCAACGCCGAGGACGAAATACGGGCTCCGCCGCTGCCGACGCTGATGCGTGCCGCGCGGGACCGACCGACGTACGTACACCCCATGTTGAGACCCGCACGCTCATTCTTGGCACACCGACCCGGAAGCCAAACCCTGTGCGTGCCGACAACCTTCGTCACCTTATGCGACCTGCGCGTATTCGTGGATGAGGCCGCCGAAGCGATCACGCCGGAGGATCCGCGACGGGGCATCGACGGCGGCCGGTTCGGGCGCGCCGACACCGTCGGGGCACCGTTGTCCCAATGATCGGTGAGGCCGATGCTCGTTGTGGTGGGCGGCGTACTCGCCCGACGACGAGGCGCAGGTGCCGCTCTCCGGTGATCAGGACGTGGTCGGTGGCCTCGCGTCGGCAGGATCCCACCCAGCGTTCAGCCATCGCGTTCATCCGGGGAACGCCCGGCAGGATGGGCACCACGCGGGTGCCGACGGCGGTGAAGACCGCGTCGAAGCCCCTGGTGAAGTACCCGGCGGTGTCCCTGATCAGGTACCGGATGTCGGCAGTGCGTGTGCCGTCCAGGCTCATGAGGAGGGTGCGGGCGCACTGGGTGGCCCATGCGGCGGTGACGTGTCTCGTGACGCCGGCGATGTGCACCCGACGGGTGCCGTGCTCGATGAAGAACAGGACGAATAGACGCCGTAGGAACACGGTGTCCACGTGGAAGACATCGACGGAAAGGACCCCCTGGGCCTGGGTCTTGAGAAATCGGGCCCAGGAGCGGTCGGCGCGCTGGGGCGCCGGGTCGATGTCGGCCTGCTGCAGGATCTCCCAGACGGTGGAGGCGGCGACCTTCCAGCCCAGGTTGAGCAGTTCGCCATGGATTCGGCGATACCCCCCATCCGTCGTTCTCCCTCGCCAGGCGCAGCACCAGGGCGCGCAGCGCCTCGGGCTTGGCCGGACGGCCCGGGCGTCGGCGCGGGTAGGTCCACTTCTTCGCGACCAGCCTCGCGTGCCAGCGCAGCACGGTACGCGGGGTGACCAGCAGTTTCAGCGCTGAACGGTGACGCTTGGTCAGCAACCGGAGCAGGGCCGCGAGTACCGCGCGGTCTCCGCGGGTGAAGGCTGGCTTGGGGTTGCTGCGCTGCAGGACGGCCAGCTGGTGCCGGAGCATCAGTATCTCGACATTCTTGGCCGCGGAGGAGCGGGCCAGCAGGCGCAGCCAGCCGAGCAGAAGACAGCCGAATCGGTAGACCAGACAGAACGTCACGATGCCCAACCGTGCGCCGACGGGCTTACGAACACCCTCACCAGCCGGAGCTGATCTCGACGCGGGCGTTGAGGCCGCCCTTGCCGGTGCCCTTGTAGAAGTAGAGCTTTCCGGTGGCGCCCGGCTGGGACTTGACGGCTACCAGGTCACCCGTACCGTCACCGGTGAAGTCACCGCCGGCGTAGTCCGAGATGCCGTTCCAGCCACTGGAGCCGATCTCCGTGCGGGAGGGACCGGCGTCGATGGTGCCGTTGCCGTGGCCCTTGTAGAGGTAGAGCTTCCCGGTGGACTTCTCGGTGGCGACGATGTCGTCCCTACGGTCCCTGTTCATGTCACCAGGACTGACAATCTTGTCCATGCCGTTCCAGCCACTGGAGCCGATCTCCGCCCGGGAGGAACCGGCGTCGATCGTGCCGTCGCCGTGGCCCCGGTAGAGATAGAGCTTCCCGGTCGACGTCCCGACACCGCCGAGGTCATCCCTGCCGTCACCCGTGAAGTCACCGACGAAGGTGTTGTTGATCCCGTTCCAGCCGCCGGAACCGATCTCCTTACGACGGCCCGGACCGCTACCGGTACCGGGGTAGAGGTACAGCTTTCCGCTCGCGACCTCGGTGCCGACGAGATCGTCCTTGCCGTCCGAGTTGAGGTCACCGACGGCCAGATTCGCCATGCCGTTCCAGCCACCCGTACCGATCAGCACCCGCGAGGTCAGGGTTCCCGTGCCCGTACCGGGGTACAGCCACAGATTGCCCGTCGACACCTCAACGGCCACCAGGTCCTTCCTGCCGTCCCCATTGAAGTCACCGGCCGTCAGTTTTGTCATACCCGGGTTGCCCGTGGCCACAGCCGCGCCGACGTCGACGTAGTCCCGGTCGATGTTGATCGTCGTCCCGCCGTACGACTCGGTGACATTGCCCGCGTGCTGGTGAACGCGCTGGTGCTCGGACCAGTACCCGGCGGGGATGTTCACGTCGGCGGTATTGGCTTCACCGTTCCAGTTGGCGGACCAGACCACGTCCGGACGCTCCAGCGCCGTGGACGAGTAGACGGAGGAGAGGTCCTTGATGCCACTGGAGGAGGAGCTGTACACACCTGACCGGTAGCGCAGTTCGTGCAGACGGGCGGACCAACCGGAGAGAAAGTTGAGGACGTTGGTGCGGTACCCCGAGGAGTACGCCTCCATGTCGGTGTAGAGCACCGTGCCGGTGACGAATCCGAGCCCCTGTGCCAGATCGACCGCCGCGTCGGCGGCCGACCGGCCCTGGCTGGTCGCATTTAAGGAGGAGATGCTCGCCGCCTGAAGGCCCGCGTAGATGGGGAGCAGATGCCAGCCACGGACGCTCTGCTCGGCCACCCATGAAGCGGTGAGGTTCGGCTGGGAGCAGGCCCGGCTCGGTCCGCCCATGTAGATGCCCACCCCTCTGTAGGGCGAGGACGCCCAGTTCGCCATGGCGCCCGAAGAGGGTGCCGAGCAGGCATCGAAGGCTTTGCCGGTGTAGCCGGTGCCCGGGATCGCGGAAGGGGCGGACGGTAAAGCTCGCTTCCGGGGCGCCGGAACTGTCTGCGGCTCAGCCACGCTGCTGGTGGTGGCGGAGCCCAGGACCCTCTCGATCGCTGCCGTCGACGAGCCGTAACTGACGGTTGCATAGACGCCGGCGCCCTCGAAGGCCAGCCGTACTTCGCGGGAGTCGCCGGCCGGGAGGACACGGGGAGCGGGAGAGCCCGCAGGGACGTTCACGGTGGGCACATCCTCTCGGGGTGCAGCTCCGGTGAACGGCTCCAGCACGATCGCATCGGTCTTCGCCGCGATCAGGTGGCCGGGGCAGAACTGCTCGGCTCCTGGATGCCCCAGATACACGGCGTGCTGATCGAGTCTTACGCAGGCGTTCGGGTCCGTCTCCAGGTCCACCAGCCTCCACCCGGCCGGAACGTCGATGGAGAGTCCCCGGTACTCGACGTGGGTGAGCGGTTCCGCCGCCGAGGCGTTAGCGGAGTGCTGGAACATGGCGGTCAGTCCGATGACGGCCATGAAGGCAGAGGCTGAACGGCGCAGATGACGGTTCTTCATTCTCTCTTCCAGAAGTCGGGGTCCGATGCGGCACGGCCGGCGCGGTCGGGGTCTGGGAGCGCACAGAGGCGGGGCGGGGCCGCAGTGAACTCGGACCCGCCTGATGGGGTGTCACCAGCCGCCGGTGCCGATGTCGATGCGGGCGTTGAGACCGCCCGTACTGTTGACCTTGTAGAGGTAGGGCTTTCCGGTGGCGCCCGGCTGGGATTCGAGGGCTGCCAGGTCACCCGTACCGCCACCGGTGAAGTCACCGCCGACGTAGTCCGAGATCCCTTTCCAGCCACCGGAACCGATCTCCGTACGGGAGGAACCGCCATCGATGGCGCCGCCGCCATGACACTTGTACAGGTAAAGCATCCCGATCGACGTCCCGACACCGCCGAGATCATCCCCACCGTCACCCGTGAAGTCGCCGACGAAGGTGTTGCTGATGCCGTTTCAGCTGTTGGAACCGATCTCGGTACGACTGCCCAGCCCGCTACCGGAATCGAGTTGAGGCAAACCGGCAGTGACGGCGGCTATCCCGTGTTCACGGTGGTGTCGACGCGGCTGCACGGCAACGAGCGGCCAAAAACATCATCTTTGCCCCCTGACCAAACCGGACATCCGATTCCGGTCCTCGGTGGACAACGACATCGAGATCGTCGGAGGGCGCCCGGACGACACCCTTATCTATGACCGGGAGGTCCCCACCGCGGGCCTGCGCTGGCGTGACCTGCACAGCTGGTGGCAGGCCACCCGCAAGTTCAGCAGCGAGAATGACGCCAGGACGGATCTCTACCAACGTCTCCTCAAGAGCCTGCCGACCAAATCACCTGGCCAGATAAACCTCTTCAAGGCTTACCACACGGCTCTCCCGCTTTCCGTGGATCATCCCGCTCTCCTGCCCGAAGTGTGGCTGCACTGGGACCCCAAGACCGTCAAGGAGCGCGGCCCTGAGGCGTTGCTGCGCTCCCGCATGGGCAGGGCTCGCGGGTGGGGAGCGTGAGGCCCGCAGGCACGATGTGTTTCTGTCCCGGCCGCGGGGGTGGCGGAGCCAGGTGTGGGAGGCCGATCACGTTCAGGCCCCGGTCCTGGTCGATGTCGAGGGCACCGCCCTGCGGCCGTGGATCACCTGGTTCGTGGACTGCGCGACGAACGCGATCATGGGTGTTGCGGTCACGCCCGGGTCCCCGTCCCGGGAGTCGGTGCTGACCACGCTGCGCGCGGCAGTGGTGCGCGAGAAGCCGTTCGGGCCGCAGGGTGGGCTGCCGGAGCGGGTGCGGGTGGACCGGGGCAAGGACTTCTTGTCGAGGACGGTGACTGCCGCGTTCAACGCTCTTGACGTCACGGTTGAGGACCTCCCGGCCTGCACCCCGCATCTCAAGGGCACGGTGGAGGGGTTGAACCGGGCGGTGGAGTCGATGTTCCTTGCCGCTCTGCCCGGCTACGTCCGCCAGCCGCGCCCAGGCCGGCGCCGGGCACGGCCGAAGGACGAGGTGCTGTTGGGGTTCGAGGACTTCACCGCCCGCTTGTTGGACTGAGTCCATCGAGCAGGACGCCGACATCGTGATCCTCCTGCACCGTGAAGACCTCTATGACAAGGAGTCGCCCCGAGCAGACGAAGCCGACCTGATCATCGGGAAACACCGGGGCGGACCCACCGGAACGATCACAGTCGCGTTCCAGGGCCACTACTCACGATTCGTCGACATGAATCAGCCCTGGATCACCCCTGTTGTAGGGTCTCAAAAGCCTTGGCAGAATCTCACGGCAGTTGGCAGACGGATGGCAGAAATGCCACTGCCATGAGACTTGCAGTTCAGGGGCTTCACTCGTTTGGGTGGCTCGGGCGGTAGTCCGGGTCACCCAGGACGGGCGCTCAGCGCCTCGTCTCGTACCTGGTCAGGATCACGCCGCAGGGAAGCGTCCGCGTCTCCACCAGGTTGAGGTTCACCCAGTTGTCCAGCGCGGTGAAGAACGGCGTGCCGCCGCCCACCAGGACCGGCGCGGTGGCCAGCACGTACTCGTCAATCAGCCCGGCCCGCATGGCCGCCCCGGCGAGCGTCGCGCCGCCGATGTCCATCGGGCCGCCGTCCTCGGCCTTGAGCCGGGTGATCTCGGCGACCGCGTCGCCGGTGACCAGGCGGGTGTTCCAGTCGACCTTGTCGATCGTCGAGGAGAACACCACCTTCGACATGTCCCGCCAGCGGCGCGCGAACTCGATCTCCGCCGGGGTGGCGTTGGGCTGCTGGTCGCCGGTCGGCCAGTAGGAGCTCATCGTCTGCCACAGCTTGCGCCCGTACAGCGACAGGTCGGTCGCCTGCAACTGGTCGGACCAAAACTGGAACAGCTCGTCGCTCAGCACGCTCCAGCCGATGTCGTCGCCGGGCGCGGCGATGTAGCCGTCCAGGGTCAGGTTCATGCCGTAGATCAGTTTCCGCATGGCGCCAGCCTTCCGTGAGTCGGTCTCACGCGTACAGACCGGCGCGGCGCGGGAAACTCATCGGTGCGCGATCTGAGCTCACATGTAGTCCTCGTGCTCGGTGGCTCAGCCGCAGACTCATCGTTCCGCCGAGGAAATGGCATCGATCTGAGACTGATCTTGAGTGACATCGCGGTGAGACAACAGAGAACCAGCAGGTCACAGAAGATCGACATGTCATCGGCGGCGATACCCTACATGACCTTGTAGGGTCTCAAATTTCGCGGCACAATCTCAGCTCCGATGGCACATCGGTGGCACTTATGCCGTCTTCGTGAGACTCGCCGGTCGAAGCGCTCACCCTTGGGCCTGACGAAGTGCCCAGTCGCGGTCGCTCGGCGTCGGCTCGGCTCGCCAACGAGCCCGTAGGACTCCGTCGTTGTCGGGCATGACAGCAGTGCACAGAGGCACAGATTCACCCGCGTATACAGACAGGAGCGCGGCGGCATGGGCACGGGATATCCGGGCGGCCAGTTCGGGGAACTCGTCCTCGTCTGCGATGGCGCTGCGGATGTTGCCGTCGTCGTCCTGCCACACGCCTTCGACGAGGCCATCAGCGGGCAGGGCTCTCAGGACGGCGTCGATGTCGGTGGACAGGGACGGCCAGACGGCGAGACGGGCCCGGGGAGCCAGTCCAACGCGAACGGGGTCGATGGTGTCGCTGGTGAGGTGGTGCCATCGTGAGGCACCTTCGAGATATGTCTCTTCCAGGATTCCTGCACGGCCGGTGACGACTGCCCTGTGCAGGTCGGCCCAGAAGTCGTCATCGCCGGGCCGCTGGATGACCTGCTCTTCCTCCTCGGCCCCGAAGGCATACGGGGAGGCGTCCAGGCGTTCTGGGAACAGTCCGAGCTCCCGGGTGTGGGCCAACGCTTCCTCGCAAGGCCGGCTGCTGCTGATGTAGAGGTACTGGTCCCACCCCACGTGGACCGCGAACGTGCCTTCCACCTCCAGCCGGCAGGCGCCGTTATCACGCAACATGGCTCGCACCAGTTCCAGACCGATTCCGAGCGGTACTTCTGCCCCGTCGTGAAAACCGGTAGGGCCGCCAGGGAAGAGCCCGTTCAACCCAAAGCCGTCCACCGGAGGCTCCACGCCGAAGTGCGCGATGGACGGGATCTGTGGTTCACGTACTGCCAGGTGATCGACGCCGGTGTCCTCAGCAAACGCAGCGACCGCCTGAAGATACGACGCCTCGACCTCGCCGTGATCGCTGACGGTGTCCTCACTGCCGGTGTAATACCCGTGTTCGTCACGGTCGGCGGGGTCGTACTTGGTGACGCGGTAGACGTAGGGGAGCTGCACCGCCCCATCATCCAGCACGCTCGTGTCGCCCCGCGAGGAAATGCCGTGGGAGGTGAGACAGAGGCATAGGGCAACGTCCTGAGACAGATCAGGAACCTGCTGGTCAGCGCAATGCTCTATGACACGAGCCGCGAGATCCTACACCCTTGTAGGGTCTCAAATTTCGTGTCGGAATCTCACGGCTGGTGCCGGATGGAAGTCGGATCCGACGTGGCGCTGAGACATGCAGGTCGCGCCTGTACCTCGTTCGCGTTGAAACGCCGACGCCTGGAAGGCCAAGCGGCCGCGCCGGGAACAACCGGTCCGGCCGACACGGTTGCATCGACCGAGGGACCGGCGCCGCATGGGCGGGGAACACGGAGACCACAAGGTCGTCCGCCCCACCAGGATCCGGGCCCCGGGATCGCGGTACGCCCGCCGCGCCTCGGACCAAGACGTAATTTCTGCAGGAGGACTGTTTCATGACTGACCGGCCCTTGACGCTCATGGCAGTACACGCCCACCCCGACGACGAGGCCACCGGAACCGGAGGGGTCCTCGCGCGGTACGCGGCGGAAGGCATCCGCACGGTTCTGGTGACGTGTACCGACGGCGGTTGCGGTGACGGACCGGGGGGTGCCAAGCCGGGCGATCCCGGGCACGATCCGGCGGCGGTCGCCTTGATGCGCCGTCAAGAACTTGAGGCGAGCTGTGACGTCCTGAAGGTCAGCGATCTGGAGATGCTGGACTATGCCGACTCCGGGATGACGGGCTGGCCGAGCAACGACGCCCCCGGATCCTTCTGGCAGACCCCCGTGCAGGAAGGCGCGGCCCGACTCGCGGAACTCATGCGGCACTACCGACCTGATGTGGTCGTCACCTACGACGAGAACGGCTTCTACGGCCACCCCGACCACATCCAGGCCCACCGCATCACGATGGCGGCGCTGGAGATGACCGCGCTGACACCGAAGGTGTACTGGACGACGATGCCCCGCTCGATGATGCAGCGGTTCGGCGAGATCATGCGCGAGTTTCATGAGGACATGCCGGAGCCGGATCCTGCCGAGGCCGCCGCGATGGCCGAGATCGGCCTCCCCGACGATGAGATCACCACGTGGGTGGACACCACCGCGTTCAGCGGTCAGAAGTTCGACGCGTTGGCCGCGCACGCCAGTCAGGGCGAGAACATCTTCTTCCTCAAGATGGGCAAGGAGAGGTTCGGCGAGTTGATGGGCATGGAGACCTTCGTACGTGTCCAGGACGCCACCGGCGCGGCCATACCCGAGAACGATCTCTTCGGCGGACTGCGCTGATCCGCCCGTCCGACCGGCCGGGAAAGCGCATCGACCGCACGGCGTGATCGAGCGGGTCACACACCCGGAGGCTTTTCCACGCGAGTTCCGCTCCGTCAGCCCGCGTCCAGGCCCTCGCCGACGGCGTCGACGCGTGCCCACACTTCCGACCCGACACCGCGCTCGTCCCCAAACCACCTGGCAACCGCACAGGTGGGAGACCTGCGGGCTGCTGACTCGGAAGGTGCGCGACAGCCCAGGTCACAAGCCCGGCGGTCTGCTCCGATCAAGACAGACCGCCGGGGGATCGACACGAAGCTGAGGCTCCGATATCCGACACGCCGTGAGGCAACGGAAGAAGAAGCAGGTCACGAGGGCGGTCTCCGACACCAACCGCGAGACCCTACAACCCCAGCGTGACCACATGCCCCGGCAAGCCGCCTAGGCGAACCCCTCGCTGACGATCTACCACCCCGGGGTCTCTCCGGTCACACGGGGTGGAGATCGGCGCTCAGCACCCCGTACAGACGATCACCGAGAGGAGTGCCCCGTGGGCATCATCGGCGACAGCCTCGACAAGGCCGCCGCGAACACCGCGACCCGCCCCATCCCCAAATCCGCCGGCGCCCAGATACGGTTCCTCGTCAAGCAGACCTCCAGGAGCAGTACTTCAAGGATGACGGCCGTCGTGCGGACGGGCTCCTCGTGGAGTTCACCGACATCGACTACGTCGAGCTCGACTATTCGTGAGGCGCCGGAGACCGGGGTGGCTGGGGACGAGGCCGGGCGCCACGAGGGCGACCGAGTGTCGGCCGAGACGCGCGGCCGACACTCAATGTCAGCGTGCTGCTGACACCCCCTTCGTCTCCGTCGGGAGCCGGCTATATGAACTTCGCCCGGGAGTTGTTTCGAGGTGGCTTCGGGAGTCACTGGCGGCATCTCTGCATGATCAATGTCAGCGAGAAGTGATGCCAGTTGCCGATCGCGCGGGGACGAGATCACGTCCGATCGGGTTGACGCATCAGCTCCGGCCGGAGCGCTGGAGCATCAGTCGATAGTGCTCGGGGTCGGCGATGATGAGACCCTTGGCCCGTTGGTGATCGTCCTGAAGGGCGTCCGGATAGGCAGAGGACTCCAGCGAGATCCAGAGGGAGAGATCCTGGCGCGTCTCGGGATCCTCGCAGGCCAGGAAGGCAGCCAGGACGGCATTCCGGTAGTCGGCGCGCAGATCGGACAGCGCGTCCAGGGCCGCCTTGCTCTCCGGAGTGGGCACTCCGTTCCTCAGATCGTCCCTGGATGCGTATCGGAGTCCCGGCCGGGACCAGTACCAGGCCATCAGCCGCTCGACGGTGCAGCGGGCCACGTCGACGCCCTTGCGGCACAGGGCCCGGGTGATCCGGCGGGCGCCATAGGTGCCGCCCGACTCCGCGTGGACCTGCTCGATCAGGGGCATGAGCTGCTCGTCGCGGAGCCGGCGGGCCGACTTCGGCCGCTTCTTGCGCGCGAAGTACGTCGACGGCGACAGCTCCAGCACCCGGCAGACGGGATCGACCCCGAGACCTTTGTCACGCAGGTGGTTGATCACCTGCTCGGCCTCGTCCGGGGACGGTCGATCTCCTGGGCAAAAAACACGGACGCGGCTTTGAGGATCTCGTTCGCCCGCCTCAACTCCGCTACCTCTTTGCGGAGTTGCTTCAGCTCGTCCTGCTCGGCGGTGGTCAGCCGGTCGTCGCGCCCGCCGCGGTCGGCCTCGGCCTGGCGGACCCAGCCGCGCAGGGCCTCCTTGTGGATGCCCAGATCCTTCGCAACGTGGGCGATGGGCCGGCCCGTGGCGCGGACCTCACGGATCGCGCGCTCACGGAGCTCATCAGGGTATTTACGGGGTGCTGCCATGGTGCTGGTGGTTCTCCTTCGCCAGGAAGGCAACCCTGGCATCAGGGACTCCACAAATCTCAGTACAGCTCAGTGTGCCTATATGGGCGCGGGTGGGTGGCGAGAGAGCCGGCTTCTGCTGATCGTGGCCGGGCTGGCAGTGTTGGCGACCAACCCGGCCCTGTTGGCCACGTTCAAGGTCACCAACCAGTGGGCGGTTGGCTTCGCCTCCCGGCTCCGCCCTCCCAGGACAGCGATACGAAGCACCAGCGTCTGTCGGCCAGCCTGCAAGAGTGCTCAGACGACCGTCTTGAGCATGTGGCTGAAGCCATGCTCGACAGCGAGCCGCTTCCCACTTGGGAACGCAATCAATTCCAGGACGTGCTGTGGAGCCGATGCCCCGGACCGTGGCCCGGCGCCACGGTCCGTACCGGCGGTGCAGCGCTCAGGTGGTCAGCGGGCTGCTTCACCGTGCCCGGGGCCTGCGCGAGTCCGGTGGCCCACAGCTGGTCGACACGCGAGCGCTCGGTGGCGTTCGGGTAGCGGTTGGTACAGGACGGGCCGGGGCCGCCGCCCGACATCAGCTCACTGCACGGACCGCTGTAGTCGTCCGGCAGGCCCAGCACGTGTCCGGTCTCGTGGGTGACGACGCGGATCGAGTCGTTCTGCTGGTTCTGGGCGTAGTCAAGGAAGATGTAGCCGCTTCCGTGGCCGTTGGTGGAGGCGTAGGACCCGCGCGGGTAGTTGCCCTCGTGGTAGGAGAAGTCGGCACCGCTCGAAGCCTCCTGGAGCTTGACGTTGGACTCGGAGCTGTTCCAGATCGAGGCCGCGCTCGATATCTGCGAACGGAAGCTCGGTGCCTGGGAGGCGTTGTAGTAGACGGTCACCGCCTGCGCGTTGGGCTGGGCGGCCCGCTTCTCGGCGACCGACTTGAGCACAGCCGCGAAGAACGCCTTGTTGTTCGCGGCCTCCTCAACCGACCCGTCGTACCGCGCCACGGAGGTACCAGCGGAAGCGGACGGGGTGGCGGCCGTCTGGGCGCTCGCCGGCACCGCCGCGCCCAGCGCGCTGGAGGCCAGACCCAGGCCGAGAGCGAGGGCGAGGAGTCTCGCGGACGTTCGGGACGACTTCATGTGGGGGCTCCTACTCACTCGGTGACGCCGAGCGCCCGGTGCGCGGTCGACCCTGCGTGAACACCGGTTCCGAACTGCAGCGACGTCCTGTGGGTCGTCATTCTTAGAACGGCTCGACAGGGAGCGCAACGGGTCTCGCCGCTACGTCGCCTCGTAGGTCCCAGGACCTCGCCAGGGCAGTGCGCGGGTCTCCAGTCCGCACATGGTGGCGGGAGGGAAAGCTGTCGCGACGTCAGAAGCCTTACACCACGGGGCAGCGGGCGTGCGAGCCGGCCGGGCGGAATTCCGGGACACGGCGGGATCCGCATCCAGGCTAAAACGGACAAATCCTCAAATATCTGCCACGCTGCGTCTACTAAGTACGCTGGTTGGTCACCGGAGCGCTGTGACCGACGTCATAAAATATGGGCTTCCGTTTCTTTCGCGCTCCACCGGCCCCGAGCCGCCCCCAGGGAGTCACCCTCGGCGCTGGGCAGCATCCCTCACCGCTGAGCCGCCGCCGCTCAGTCCTGATCAGGGTGGAAGCCGGGCCCGCCGTGCAGCCCGGCAAGCGGCGTGGGGGAGAGGTCGGTCGGTTCCTCGCCCGCCTCCAGCAGCGTGTCCGCCGCACCCAGTGGCTTCGGGACTATGCGGGCCGGGCTGTCGTCAGCCACGCAAACGAGGTGCGTGCCCGGTCGTAGGCAGTAGTCGGGCTGACGTCCGAAAGTCGCCGACCCCCCGGGTTGCTGCGTATGCGTCCCACTACCTTGATGCCGCTGGCCCGCACGGACCCAGCAACACGGCTGGGTGAACTGTGGCCTGCGGCGTAACTCCAGCCTGGCGAGGCCCGTCTCGTACGGCATGGGATACATCAATGCTGTGCTCGTGTCGGAGCCTGGGCTGGCGGTGGTGGAGATTGTTGCGGGAGATGTAGCGACGCTGCACGCGATCGGCGCCCGCCGCCGACCGATGGGCATCGACCGGCGTCCCGGTCGACCACGAGGCGGTGGACGGCGGTTTGGGGTGTCGAGGCAGTCGGTGCACTCCTGGGTGCGCAAGTATGAATCACGGGCCCCGACTTGAGTGACAGGAACCCCCGCGGCGACCTCCATGACAGCGTGATACCGCTGCTCGACCACACTCAACTCCACCAGTACGGCCCCGGCCCTCCCTGCACACGCCTGTCAGACGCACACAGCCAAGCCGAGGCAAGCGGTGTCAAGCATCAGATGAAGCCACAACGTCAAGCATCAACCGAGACAAGACAACCCCATGTTGATGGAGTGAGTAGAAACTTTCTCTACAGGTTCAAGGCGCCCGGCTGCGCTCCGCTCCGCCGGGCGCGCTTCCTGGCTCTGGCTGCGCCCACGCTCCTGCCTCCGGCCCGCTCGGCGCTGCCGCCGCCGACGCGCGCCCACGTGTGGAGAGGCCCGAAGGGCATGAGACGAGAACCAAGCCCGCGGCTTCAAGAAATGCCTCCGGCGGAGGCGCTCAGACTCCGGGATGGGAGCTGGGGTGAGTGGTGGGTGAAGGAAAGGGTTTGGCTGGGGCATTTCCTACGCTCGAGCTCGTGGGCGCCTGTCAGGAGGCTGGAAGCCCCCATCTACCCGCAAGCTTTGGCGAGTCACGAATCGAGCGGCACTCCTGAACCAGGTCGGCCGTGGAGGACGGTGAGGACCGGGCCGACGGTCCCGGCTCATTTCGGTCGTAGAGGAACGCGAAGCCGTCCTCGGAAACTGGACCGTCAACAACTCGGTGATCGACAGCGACCATGTTCGCGTTCAAGGATCAAGCTACCGGCGAGAACGCCCGAACCGTGACCTTCTGACTCGCATCGATCGCTCAAAGGCGGCCAGAACCACACGCACTTGGCCGTTGACAATATTTACGGACGGTTCATCGGATGGCCCGTTCCGGCCGGTCCTCGCGGTGGTGTGGTCTCTCTAGCGTGCTTGTGCCCCCCACGCTCCATTGTTCAGACAACAGCAGAGAGATCGCCCCATGAGTGATGAGCGCAAGCATGTGTCCGCGTCTGGATTCGAGTCGGGTTCTGGGACCGATCACCCTAATCGCCGTGGCTTCCTGATCATGTCCGGCGCGGCTGTGACCTCGGTAGCGGCCGCGGGCGTGCTGGGCCAGGCGGCACCGGCATTTGCTGCCTCCACCTCGGGTGTCGGTAGTTTCAGCTCCTACCCATTCTCCCTGGGGATCGCCTCGGGTGACCCGTTGCCGGACTCCGTGATCCTGTGGACCAGGCTCGCCCCCGAGCCGCTGGCCGTCGGCTCCGGGATGCCGCAGCGCAAGGTTCCGGTGCATTGGCAGGTTGCCGATGACGAGGCCTTCGAGCACATCGTGACCGAGGGTGAGATCTTCGCCCTTCCGGAGGACAACCACTCGGTCCACGTCGACGTCCGTGGCCTGCGGCCCGACCGCTGGTACTTCTACCGGTTCCGCTGCGGCTCGGAGCTGAGCCCGGTCGGCCGGACCCGTACGCTGCCGGCCCCGGGTGCGGCGGTGTCGTCGTTCAACTTCGCGCACGTCTCGTGCCAGAACTGGATCAACGGCCACTACACCGCCTACCGCGATCTGGCGCGGGAGGACCTCGACGTCGTCTTCCACCTCGGCGACTACATCTACGAGACCCAGATCCCGGTCACGACCCCGCGGGGCATCGATGTTGCGGCCGAGATCCGCGCCCCTTGCCACTCGGTCGACGAGTACCGGCTGCGGTACGCGCTGTACAAGCTCGACGCCAACCTCCAGGCCAGCCACGCGGCCTTCCCATGGGTGGTCACGTGGGACGACCACGAGGTCGCCAACGACTACGCCGGGGCCGCGGACCGCGGCAAGCTCGAGCTTGAGCGGCGTGCCGCGGGCTACAAGGCCTGGTGGGAGAACATCCCGACACGGATGGCGCCGCCGGTCGGTCCCGACATGAAGGTCTACCGCCGCTTCGCGGTCGGCAACCTCGTCCAGTTCGACGTCCTGGACGGTCGGCAGTACCGCAAGGGCGACAACGACCCGGTGGTCTCCAAGATCGGCGACAAGCAGGAGGCCTGGCTGATCGACGGGATCGGCTCCTACGACACGACATGGAACGTCATGGCGGTCGGCCAGCAGCTGGGTGGCGTGGCGCAGAACAGCCCGACCCGCAACCGGATCTACCAGGCCTACTACGACCGCGGCGTGAGCCCGGTGATCCTCGCCGGTGACCTGCACTGGACGCTGGTTTCGGACGCGCTGCTCAGGATCCCGGACGCCACGAGCCCGATCGTCGGCTCGCAGTTCATCGGCACCTCGATCACCTCCACCGGCGACGGCCCGGGCGACCCCGCGACGGTCACCGGATGGATGAAGAACCCCTGGATCAAGTACGCCCAGGGCTACCGCGGCTACCTCCGTCACACCGTCACCCCCACCGGCATGACCAGCACCCAGCACAACGTCCAGTTCGTCACCCGACCCGACGCGCCCGGCTGGGACGCGCAGTCCTTCTACATCGACGCCAGCCGTCCCGGCGTCCAACTGCTGTAAGCACGAAAGGCCCCGAAAGCCGCCCCGAAGCTTCCGGACAGCGCCCCCTCTGAGATTGGGTTGTCCGGAAGGAGGACGGTTACCGCGGAATCACAAGAGCCACTCTCCTGAGTTCAAGGTTCGCATCGAGGGAGCCCAAGGCACGGTCCCGTGGCCGTGCCACTCTCGTGCCGGAGCGGACGGGGACTCACGGGGAACCGGGCTCCGCAGGGGTGAGTTCGGCCGGACTCTGCCCACGGTACGGAATCCGCAGGTCACGCGCGTGATCGCCCAACCTCGCTTACAAAGCAGATGTCGGCGGTTCGAAACCGTCCGCGCCCACCAGCGGTAAGCACGAAAAAGGCCCAGGTCACCGGTAGTAAACCGGGAGCCTGGGCCTTGATCTTTCCTCTGCGATTATGGCGGGGGAAGGGCGTCGTGCCACTTACGGGTCGATGCCTCCCCGGGCTCGTGCGCGACTGTGTCTGGCGGCCGGACTTTCTTGATCTGCTCGTCGACGTGAGCGGCGATCGCTTGGTCGCGTCGGTTGACCAGGTGCTGATAGATCCGACTCCACCACCGCGCGCGCTCTCCATGACGCTGCCAGGATGCACCTGGGCGAGGACGTCCCTACCGCCCTGGAGAAGGCTGCCACCGAGGCGGAGAAGGCCGGGTCAAAAGGGGCAGCCGGGCCCACCTGCGCAGACGCGGCATCAAGGCGGTGATCCCGGAGAAGAGGGACCAGGCCGCCAACCGGAAGAAGAAGGGCTCCGGGGGCGGCCGGCCCGTCGGCCACGACGCCGACTTCTACAAGGAGGGGAGAACCTGACGCCCTCCGCGCTCAGGCGACCCTCAAGCCCGAGAGAACCGGCGTGGTGCAGGCACGCCTTGCGGCCGTCGGCGGTGGTGGCCAACCGCGGCTTACATCGGACGCCGCGAATGTCATTCCGTTCCGCCCACCTACCGCCTGAGAAGCCGTTGCCCCATCGATCACGGCGTGCAGTGGTTCCAGTAGGCATTCGGTTGGGTTTCCGGCCGCAACGGGCGTAGAACGAGGTTTTCTGGAGTCTGCTTGGATGTCGAGATGACGAGTAGTTCCCCGGTTCCCCGTGCAAACGACGCCGATTCCGGCCGCTTGACCACCTTGCTGGACCGTGCCGCCATCGGTCGGGACAGTCAGGCCTGGAGCGACCTATGGACGGAGCTTTATCACAACGGCTCCCTCGACGTGTCCCATCCGCTGGTACTGCCTGCGCTGATGAACATGGCCGAGGGCGGCGACGCCGACACAGCGGCTGCAGCCCTCCACCTGGCAGGTGCCCTCCTAGTTCAGGCCGGCCAGCGATACGAGACCCGGAAGCTACGAGACCAGCACACACCCGAAGTCGTACGCCTGCTGGCCGCTGCGAACCGGTGGCGGCAGGCCACCGCTGACCGGAAAGACTACTGCCACCTGCTTGAGGCGGTTCTGAACCTGGAGGGCGAAATCCACTGGGCAGAGGACCTGATCTGGGGCATCGTCAGTGAGGAGTACGAGCTTGAGTGCCCCGATCCAGACGGCTGCGCGGCGGTATGGGTGGTCATTGGTGAGCGGGGCTTCTTCAGTACGTCGGAGGACTACGCCCTCTCCGACGATATCGAAACCCTCCCTCTTCATCCGGCCGCTCCCGGCGCCCTCGACGGCCTTGGCCGCCGTCTCTACGAGCTAGCTCTGACGGACGGCCACGAGGATGTGGCGCACGCCTTGACCTATGCCTTCGGCGAGGCAACCTGCCCACAGTGCGAAAGGCGCTTCTCCGTTGTCGGACAGGTCGTTGCTCGTTCGAGCTGAGTAAGAACCAGCAACGAACGAGGCCGCCGCAGCGTCATGCTGCGGCGGTCTCGCCCGCGCCCCAGAGCCCTTCGATCAAGACGAAGAGTCTGAACACAAGAACTTGACAGGGAAGCCGACCGAGGCGCGGACGCGCTCCAGCCGCGTACGGGAGCGGCCGGTCACCGGACGGTGGCCTTGCTGGTGGCGATGAGGGCGGCGACGGTCTCCCAGCCGTGGTGCCACGAGCTGTCGAGGTGGAAGGCGTGTTGACTGAACTAAATTCGAGGTTTTCGCAGGTCAGCGGCTTGTCTGCTAGCTTCCCCACATGCCTGAGCCAAGCAGTCCCGAGAGGAACTTATCTGCGTTCGTGCTGCCCGAGATTGGCAAGCTGTGCAAAACAGGTGATCCATGGGAGCCATACCGGCTGATGGACCCTGCCGGGGATCCGGTGGAGCCCGTCGCGCTCTTCTTCAAGGACCTGCTCGCGGCTCATACCCCTGCCACGACTCTGCGGTCGTACGGGAACGACCTGCTGCGCTGGTGGCGGTTTCTATGGGCTCTCAGTCTCGAGTGGGACCGAGCGGCCCGGACGGACGCCAGGGACTTCATGCTGTGGATGCAGCTGGCGGACAAGCCGGCGCGGGTCCACTGGCGTCACCGCGGCAAGCCGAACGCAAAGCCGCCGGCTCCCAGGGTGGGCAAGTCTGAGCCGGGGACACCGAACCTGGTGACCGGCAAGCCGACGATCGGAAAGAAGTACGCCAAGAGCACACAGGCTCACTGCGAGACGGTGCTGCGGACCTTCTACGACTTCCACCTGGACAGCAACTCCGGTTCGCTGCTGATCAATCCATTTCCTCTGGACCGATCCCGGAGGAGGGGCCGGGCGAACGCTCATCACAACCCGATGGGCGAGTTCAGGAGCGACCGAAAGGGCCGCTACCGGCCTACCGTCCCGGAGCGGGTGCCGCGCCGGATCCCGGACGACAAGTACACCGAGGTCTTTGCCGGGCTGCGCTCGCACCGTGATCGCGCCCTGCTGGCCTTCTGGGTCTCCACAGGTGCCCGCGCGAGGGAGCTCCTCACCTCCAGTGAACGCGATGCCCTCCCGGGACAGCAGCTCATCGGTGTCGTCCGGAAGGGCACCCTGGACTATCAGCAGTTGCCGGCGTCGCCGGACGCGTTCGTCTGGCTGCGGTTCTACCAGGAGGAGGCTTGGCGGAAGGGTGCTCCGCGGGGCCGGGTTGAGCCACTGTGGTGGACGTTGCGGCGGCCTTGGCGGCCGTTGAACTACCACGCGGCCCGAGCGATGTTCGTTCGCGTGAACGAGCTGCTGGGCTCGAACTGGACCCTTCATGATCTGCGGCACACCGCGACGTTCCGGATGACCGAGGACCCGGGGATGTCCCTTGTCTACGTGCAGCACATCCTCGCGCACAAGTACCAGACGACCTTGCAGAAGTACCTCAATCCGAGCAAGGACGAAGTGATCACCGCAGGTCTCGCCTATTTTGCGCGCTTGGAGCAACGGCGCCAGAACCCGCCGTCGGCACCCGCTGCCCCCGCCTACAACGCGGAATCGCTCAACGTCCTGTTCGGAGGGGCACGCACATGACTATCGCCGTCCCGGACACACACAGGGATCTCCGGTCCGCGCGCCCCCTGGCCGGCGTAGAGGCGGCCAAGCTGCTTCAGCGGTTCCCACCACGACCGCGCCCGACGGATTGGCCCGTCACCTCCTTGAACCGGGCGGACCTCTACGACTGGCTCCGCCATCCCGACCAGCGGCTGCCTGGCACCGAGAGCACTCAGGCGACGCGGATGGTCGGTGCCCGCCTGCTGCTGAGTTGGATGGAGACGCTTCCGGGCGACACCTGGCAGCAGCGCTGGCTGGCCTCGCCTGCGGCTGGCGAGCAGAGGGGCTGGTACGCGCACGTCCAGGCCTACGCCAGGACATTGGGCAGGGCCACTCCGGCTGCCACGATTCAGGCCGGGATGCACGCGCTCATCTGCGCTGATGTCATCCGTCCCGATCTGGCGTGGCTCATGGCCAACTCGTCGAGGTTCGCCCGGCCGGCCATCCAGCACAGTAGGGACCCCGAAGGCTTCGCACGCCTGGAGGCTGCGGGCTGCCCCGGGAATGGCAACCTGGAGGCTGCGGGCTGCCCCGGGAATGGCAACCTGGAGACCGCCTCCGCGGCCCTGCTGGCCATCGCCCAGATGATCGCGGCCTACGGCGGCACCGTCCAGGACATCACCGTCGGAGACTGTCTGGCCCTGCTGCAGGCTGCCGTCGGACGGCAGGCCGACACCCGCAATGCCAGGCTCGCCTACCTCTGGCTCAGGGAACTGGGACAGTTCCCGCCAGACGCACCGGGCAGTCTGCTCAGCTTCTCGAACCGCGCCGGGCAGGTGAGCGTCGAGATGCTGGTCGACCGCTACCAGCTGCAGTGCAAGCCAGTTCGGGACCTCATCGTCGACTACCTCAGCGAGCGCCGACCCAGCATCGACTACAGCTCACTCAGGCAGCTGTCGACGGTGTTGGCCAAGCTCTTCTGGTCCGACCTCGAACGCCATCATCCGGGCATCGAGTCGTTGCGCCTCGACAAGGAGGTCGCCACAGCCTGGAAGGTCCGGCTCGCCACGAAGACGGTCCGCCGTCGGCAGCCCGACGGAACCACGGCGCTGGTCACCGAACCGCGGGAGACCGCTCCGGCGGTGAAGCAGCTGGTCAGGGCGTTCTACCTGGACATCGCACACTGGGCGCTTGAGGAGCCCGAACGGTGGGGCCGCTGGGCAGCGCCGGTCCCGATCAGCCAAGACGAGTGGTCGGTCAGGAAGCTCGAACAACGGCAGAAGTCCCGATCCGACCAGCGGACTCGCGAACGCCTGCCGGTGCTGCCGGTGCTGGTCCGCGTCGCGGAACGTCGACTCAAGGAGGCCAGGGCCAGGCTGGACGCGTTGAACGCGGCCGACCCGGGCTCCAAGATCACGGTGCTGGGAGAGACATTCACTCTCCCGCTCCGGACCGCACGGCTCGATGGCCGGCCCACGAACGCGTACGACGCCCACGGCCGCCGGCGCCACCTAGGCACCGAGGAGAAGCGAGCCTTCTGGGCCTGGGCAACGATCGAGATCCTGCGACACACCGGGATCCGGATCGAAGAGCTCGGCGAGATCGGCCACCACAGCATCATCAGCTACAAGCTGCCCACCAGCGGAGAAGTCATCCCGCTCCTGCAGATCGCTCCATCGAAGAACGACCAAGAGCGGCTTCTGCTGGTGACGCCAGAACTCGCAGATGTGCTCAGCGCCGTGATCTCGCGGATCCGCTCCGCCGACGGCACCGTGCCTCTCGTCCACAGCTACGACTCCCACGAGAGGACGTGGAACCCGCCGATGCCGCTTCTCTACCAGTGGCAGGTCAGCGGGGAGAACCGCCAGATCTCGCAACACACCATCCGGGACGCGCTCAACGAGACCCTCATGGCATCCGGACTCACCGATGCGTCTGGCAGGCCGCTCACTTTCGCACCCCACGACTTCCGGCGGATCTTCATCACGGACGCCATCATGAACGGCCTGCCGCCGCATATTGCGCAAGTCATCGCTGGTCACGGCAGCATCAACACCACGATGGGCTATGCCGCGACCTATCCGATGGACGCTATCGAGGCTCACCAGGCATTCATTGCTCGCCGTCGAGCGGTTCGGCCTCCCGAGGAATACCGAGCTGTCACGGCGGAGGAGTGGGAGCAGTTCCTCGGCCACTTCGAGCGCCGCAAGCTCGCGCTCGGCGACTGCGGACGCGCATACGGCACCGACTGTGTCCATGAGCACGCATGCGTCCGATGCCCTCTCCTCATCGTCTCCCCGTCCGGAAGGCCCAGGCTCGTCGAGATCCGTGACAACCTGGCAGACCGGATCGCGGAGGCTGAACGCGAGGGCTGGCTCGGCGAAGTAGAAGGACTCAACGTCAGTCTTGCTGCGGCCGAGGAGAAGATCTCCCAGCTAGATGCGAGGCAGGAACGCAGGAACTCCGCGGTCTTCATCGGCATCCCCACGTTCGACCAGGTTGCCGCTCGCACAAGTGACATAAAGAAGCCCTGACCTGCGATAGGCCGACGACCGAGTCCTGGCGCCGGCCCGCAGACAGCAGGGGCACAGCTCCCTCTTCACCGCAGTAGGACGTCGATGCCGCGGTCCGTGAAGATCTCTAGGAGCACCTCGAAGAAGGCGTCACTGCCCCCGTTGCCGGCATGGTCGTTGACCAGACGCGACCTCGCGATGTCTGAGCTCTGCCACTCCAGGGTGAACGGAGGCGCGGCACCAAAGCGTCCGCCGAGACAGTCGTCCACGGCGGAGAGGTTCCACCCGAAGTAGCCACCGGGACCGTTGATGGCCTCACCCAGCGCGCAGTAGAAGCTATCGGCATCAACGACCTGCTGGCCGTCCAAGATGAACACCTCCCCTGGCGCGGTGTCCTCGGGTTGGTCGCGGCGCTGGTACTGCCGCGACCACAGCGCTACGGACAACCAGGCTTTCCGGTCTTCCGGAGGGAGGGAGTGCCACATGCCCTTCCGATTCAGTTGTCCCGTTCGAAGCAATTCCCACACCCATGCCGAGCCGGGGAGGAGCTGGTCGCACCACAGACGCACAGTGATGTCGAAAAGGCCCTCCTCACGAAGGGAAGGCTTGGCGGCGGTTGCGGTGACGTTGCCTACGAAGTAGGAACCCATCTCACTGCCTTCGGCGTCGAGAAGGGCCAGATGCGCGCTCCCTGCATATGCGCGGCGCCCGCCGAGATGATCCAGGGAGGTCAGCAGCGCTCCTCGCGGCGAGCATCCCAGAAGTTCGACCTGACGAAGACCGTCCTCACTCCCGTTGAACAAACCTCTGGCCTCCTGCGCGAAGCCCCAGAAGTCGCTCTCATCCTCGTCGCTGGTCAGGGCGTACTCAAACCCTTCCCCAGCGCGGTCCACCATCTCCACAGCACCTCCTGAGCTGAGGAGCCTACAGAGAGGCCGTTCAGCGGAGTTCAGCCAGCCGACAGGACGGCCCGACGGCCTGACGGCCTGACGGGCGTAGGGGGATCATGGTCGCGGACCAGCCGACGGAGACACAGGGGTAGGGGAATCATGGTCGCGTTCCACGCGTCCGCGCTGGACGGAGTCGCCCGCAACCCGGCGCTGCCGACACCGTTGCTGCTGCGCTTGCTCGCCTTCGATGGCGGCGGTGACGGCCCGCCCCGTCACGCCCTCCAGCGGGCTGGACTTCCCGAGCCGGCCGTCGCGGTGATCCTGGCTCACCCGAACCCGGGCGCTCGGATCGACTTCGCGATGAGCACCAGGGCCGAGCCCGCGCAGCGGGCCCGGCTCGTGGACGACCCTTCCCCCAAGGTGCGGGCCGCTCTCGCGTACGGACCCGAGTGGCGCGACCCTCGTACGACGGTCGCGCCGCTGCCGGACGACGTGTGCGCCCGCCTGCTCGACGACCCCGACCCTTCCGTACGGGCGGACCTGCTGGACTCGCCCCATCTGGTGCCGTCGTTCGTGGCCTCGCTGGCCACGCACCGCGATCCGGCAGCGCGCCGGAGCGCGGCGCGCGCATGGGAGAAGCTGCCGCCGGGCGAGCGGTCGGCGCTGCTGGCCGACCCCGACCCCGAGGTGCGGCGGGCCGCCGCGCTGTGGGAGTGCCGACGGGACGCACGCATCACCGCCGAACTCCTCCACGATCCGAAGTCCGCCGCCGAGGTGCTGCGCCGTGGGCTCTTCCACCGCGCCGACGCCGAACGGTGCGTCGCCGAGCGGACGCACCTGGCCGCCCTCGCCGAGAACCCGTCGCTGCCCACCGACCTCGTGGAGCGGCTCGCCGTCGACCCCGACGAGGCCGTACGGCTCGCGGTCTCCCTGAGACCGGAACTGGACGAGACACGACGCATGTCGATCGACTTCACAGTGGGGGCCTTCGCTAGGGGGGACGTGGAGTGGGTACGGGACGGGCTCGCCGACCCCGAGGTGCTGCGACGGGCCGCGACCTCCGCCCACCCGCTGCTCCGGCGCACCGCCGCCCAGAGCCCCCACCTGCCGCCCGACCTCATGCGCCTGCTCGCGCGCACCGAGGACCCGCTGGTGGAGGACCTCTTGAGTGTGCACCACCCCGACACCCCGGAGGAGGTCCTGATGCGTGTGTACGCGCGGCTCGGTGGCACGTTCTCCGCCTGGATGGCGGAGACGCACCCCCGCTTCCCCCGCGAGGGTCTCGCCGCGCGCTACGCGGACCACCCGGACGGCAACTACCGTCGGCTGGCCGTCCGGGACCCGGCCGCCACACCCACGCTGATCGAACGGCTCAGCCATGACCCTGCGGTCTGGACACGCCAGGCGGCGGTCGGCGACCCGCGCCTCCCGCTCCACCGGCTCCGCGAGGCGCTTCATGTCCCTGAACTGGCCTCCAGCGCGGGTGCCAACCCGGCGCTCCCCGAGGACGAGATGGCCGCTGTCCTGGACCGGGCCGACGTTCCCGCCTGACCGCCGAGCAGAACCGCCCGGCCCTTCGCCGCTCCCCTACGGCTCGTCCGAGCGTGCCCCAGATACGAAGGCCATGATCGACCGGACATCCCCTAAGACCTGTCCCGTAACTGGACAGCGCCTCCACACCGATCCTGGATCGAACCGTGTCAGTGGCTGGTGACAGGATCCGGGGGTGCTGATCGAGGGATACGACGACGGCCCGCTGGTTGCGGGGGAATCACTGCTGGCTCGGCCGGGCTTCTGGTCGAACTACTTCCTGGCAATGTGCGGCGATGGGTCGAGTGCTGCGCGTCCTGTTCCGGAGTGGTTCGGCGATGACGGCGCCGATACCGATGCCTTGTCCGAGATCCTCTTCGATCCCGAACGCTGGCCGGTGTTCCGCGTGCCCGCTGCAGACGGTCCCGGAGCTGTGGTGATCTACCGCAACATGGTCGGCGAGTACGGCATCGACTACCTCTTCACCCATCCAGGCCGGAGCTACGCCCAGCAGATCGCCAGTTGGGAAGGAGACCTGTCGGGGACCGGGCTGACGTGGCACGAACTGGTCCGCATCGCCGATACCCCGTCCCCCGCGGCCGAAGGTGTCGAGGACACGGCCGCCCGTCTCCTGCTGGTTCTTCCCCTCCTTACCGACCCGGACGTGCCGGAGGAAGCGCCGGCGAGGCTCAGCGCCGCCCTGACTTCGGCTGGAGCGCCGCAATACACCGCCTCCAACACAGCGGAGCACCTGCTTACCCGCTTGACGAGAAGATCGCGACACGATCCCGCATGGGGCTCGCCGCTGAGCGGCAGCTAAACGACGGGCCAAAGCCGCTGGTCACCCAATGAGACGATCTTGGTATGGCTGGTGTGATTGCGGCGTCGGAGCCTTCCTGGATAGCCCCGTTCACCGGGCTGAGTCCGCGTTCCTTCGGCAAGCTGGTGACCGTGCTGCGGCGCGAGGGTGCGGACGGGGTCTGCAAGGGTCGGCCGTGGAGCCTTCCGCTGGCGGACCGGGCGCTGCTGGTCGCGGCGTACTGGCGGACGAACTTGACGATGCGGCAGATCGCGCCGCTGTTCGGTGTCTCGAAGTCTGCAGCCCACCGGATCATCGACCACCTTGGGCCGATGCTCGCGCTCCAGCCCCGCAAACGGTTCGCCCGGGACGCCGTGCTTATCGTGGACGGTAAGGGCTGTCCCGTAAATGATCTTCTGGTTGTCTCGGGCTTGGTGGGCCGCCGTGCGGCCCGCTTCCCTATCCGGCGAGGGCGAGGTTGTGCATCCGGGCAATGCCCAGCATGGCGTGGTGGACGCCGTCGCCTTTGAGGCGGCAGTCGCGGAGGATCTTCCAGGTCTTCATGCGGGCGAAGACGTGCTCGACGCGGGCCCGGACCTGTTTGTGGGACTTGTTGTGTTCCTCCTTCCAGTCCGGGAGTTCGGTCTGGCCGCGCTCGCGGCGGTGAGGGATGACGAGTCCGGTGCCCGGATAGCCGCCGTCGGCGATCGTGAGCGTCCTGCCCACAGCGGCCTTGGCGCCTGACTCCTCCCACGCCTTGCAGTCGTTGCGGTTCCCGGCGAGCGGCCGGCCGACCACGACGACCAGACGGGTATCGGCGTCGATGACGACCTGGTGGTTGGTGGAGTACCGGTAGTTCTTCTACCGCTCGGCCACGGTGTGGTCGCGGGTGGGGACCAGGGTGCCGTCCACGATGAGCACGGTGTCCTTGGCGAACCGCTTGCGGGGCTGGAGAGCGAGCATCGGCCCGAGGTGGTCGATGATCCGGTCCGCCGCCGACTTCGACACCCCGAACAGCGGAGCGAGCTGCCGCATCGTGAGGTTCGTTCGCCAGTACGCCGCAACCAGCAGAGCCCGGTCCTCCAACGGAAGACTCCACGGCCGGCCCTTGCGGACTGCGTCCGCACCCTGGCGCCGCAGAACGGTCACCAGCTTCCCGAACTGCCTCGGGTTCAGCCCGGTGAACGGGGCTATCCAGTACGGTTCCGACGCCGTGATCACGCGAGGCATCGCAGGATCATCGCACCTACGGTCGACAACCTTGGAGGTCAGACTGGCCTCAGAACTCAAACCACAAGTCGATGTCCGGGTGAACCCGTTCCCGCAGACAGCCTGAGTGTGAATAGGCCTGCTGCCGCACGGCACCGCCTCGCACGGGGTCAACCGCACCCAGCCTGAGCTCGGTCTGTCAATCCCCTGGAAACGTAGAGGCCTTCCTTTGAGGTTCCCCCGGCCTGCGGGAGATACTGATCAGCTGGTCAGGAGGGGTTGACGGGGTTTCAGGTTCGTTCGTTCGGCCGTTGCCTGGTCGGCGTAGTACTTCTCCTCGAACTCGATCGGACTGAGGTAGCCGAGCCGCTTCTGGATGCGCCGGGAGTTATAGAACCCATCGATGTACTCGAACAGCGCCAGGTTCGCCTCGGCCCGGGTGGCGAAGACGCGGCCGCGGATGCACTCCGTCTTGGTGATCATCCACAGGTTCTCCGCGAGGGCGTTATCGTACGAGTCCCCGACCGAGCCCATGGACGCCTGAACCCCCGCTCGTAGTAGGCGAGTTGTGAGCTTGACCGACGTATATTGACAGCCGTGATCCGCGTGATGAATGAGCTGTCCGGGCTCGACCTCGCGGGAAGCGAGGGCGTACTCGAGCGTGGACAGCACCAGGTCGGCGTCCGCGCGGGCGGAGGTCTCCCAGGCCACCACCCGGCGGGAGAACGCGTCCCGGATCGCGGACAGCCACAGGGGCCCCTCGCTGGTGGGGATCATCGTGAGGTCGGTGACCCACAGCCGGTTCGGCGCGGGCGCCGTGAAGTCGCGCTCGACCAGGTCCGGGGCGAGCGTAGCCCCCGGATCACGGCGCGTGAAACCCTTGCGTCGCGGGCTGATGCCCGCGATGTCGGCCTCGCGCATCAGGCGCTCGATCCGTTTGCGGCCCACGTGCACGCCTTCGCGCTTGAGGGTCGCATGGACGCGCGGCGAGCCGTAGATCCCGCCGGAATCGGTGTGGATCTGCTTGATCTGTTCGGTCAGCTCGGCGTCCCGGCGCACGCGCTCGCACGGCTCGCGCTCCGCGCGGCGCCAGCGGTAGTAGGTGGAGGAGGCGATGTGCAGTTCCCGAAGTACGCACTCGACTCCCAGGTCTCGATGCTCGGTAAGGAGCTCGATCACCTGGGCCGGGTCGGGTCGAGTTGCGCCGCGAAAAACGCCGAGGCCGTCCGCAGAACCTCGTTCGCCCGCTTGAGCTGGGCGTTTTCCTTGCGCAGCGCCGCGAGTTCCGCTCGCTCGTCGGTGGTCAGCCGGTCGTCGCGCTCGCCGGCGTCCGCCTCGGCCTGCCGGATCCAGCCGCGCAGGGCCTCGGGATGGACACCGAGGTCGATGGCGAGCTTCTTGATCTGCGGCTTGGGGTCCGCGGTGCGATACATCCGCACTGCGCGGTCACGCAACTCGAGCGAGTATTTCCTGGGGGCAGCCATGGTCGATGTTCCTCTCATGAGTCCCATCTGACCCGCTGTCACTTCTTTCCGCATCTCGGGGGAACCTCACTTACGCGGCTTGGTCCTTCTGATGGTGCTCGGCGCGTGCTTCGCTGATGGTGCGTTCGAACTCGATTGGCGGTAGGCCGGCGGCCCCGCTGTGGCGGCGGCGCGGGTTGTAGAAGTCCGTGATCCAGGTGGCGATCTTCAGCCGGGCCTCGGCGCGGGTGGCGAACCGGTTGCGGTGGATGTACTCGACTTTGATCAGCGAGTTGAACGACTCGGCGGCGGCGTTGTCCAGGGCTGATCCCACGCGCCCCATGGACTGCACCACGCCTAGCCTGTCGCACAGGTTGTTGTACGCCTCGCTGGTGTACTCGCTTCCGCGATCACTGTGAAAGATCACGCCGTCCACATCGCCACCGCGGACAGCGGCCGCCATCTGCAGCGACGCTCCGACCAGCGCGGCGTCGTGGTGCGATCCCATCGCGTACCCGAGCAGGCGACGCGAGAACAGATCCAGGACCGTGGCGAGGTAGAGCTTGCCCTCACCGGTCTCGATCTCGGTCATGTCGCCGACCCACAGCACGTCGGGTGCGACCGCGTCGAATCGGCGATGCACCAGGTCAGGGGCGGCTCTTCGCTTGCCCTGACGAGTCAGCGAGCGTCGCCTGCGGGGCCGCTTACGGCCCTGCAGTCCCAGGTCGGCCATGATCTCGGCGACCGTGTTCACCGAGACCTGCCAGCCCTCGGCCCACAGGTCCAGGGTGACCCGCGGGGAGCCGTAGGTATCGCCCGACTCGCGGAAGAAATACGTGATCCTCTCCTCCAGCTGCCTCCTCCTGGCCTCGCGCTTCGTGGGCTCGGACGGTCGGCGGCGCCACTTGTAGAACCACGCCTCGGATACCCCGAGAGCGCGGCAGGCGACGGTGTGCGGGATGTCGTACTCGGTCCTCTGGTCGCTGATCACCCCAACGAGCAACGCCGGGTCCCCCTCAGCTACTTCACCCAAAGGACCATGCAGCGTTTGAGGACGTCACGCTCCATCTCGAGCTCCCTGATCCGCTTGTTCTTCTCCGCGTCCTGCCTGCGCAGCCGCGCCAGTTCCTCACGCTCGGGCACGCTCAGCGTCCCGTCCCCGCCGGCCTTCTTCGCCCTCGACACCCAGGTGCTCAGGGTGGTCTCGTTGATCCCCAGGTCCTTCGCGACCTGCGCGATCGGCCGACCGGTCTCGGAGACGATCCGCACAGCCCCCTCACGGAACTCCGCGTCGAACTTCCGTCGATTCTCTGCCATGACCCCCAACTTCCCCTACAGTCACGGTCTCTACGCTACGAGGGGATGGTCAGTCGCTGCCCCGTCCTGGTCGAGATCGATGACCTGATAGCAGAAGCAGCAGGTGGGGTTCGGATTCAACGATGCCCTCTCATGTCGCCGAGACAACAGCGCCGCAGCGCCGTTCCGCAGACCCTACGTCGAACAGGGACGCCGATAACGGGACAGCCCTTACCCTCGTGCCCACCCGCGACCACGCCATCGCCGCGCAGTCGAAGAACTACAGGTACTCCACGAACCACCAGGTCGTCATCGACGCCGACACCCGCCTCGTCGTGGTGGTCGGCCGGCCCCTGCCGGGCAACCGCAACGACTGCAAGGCGTGGGAGGAGTCCGGCGCGAAGGCTGCCGTCGGCAAGACCATGACAATCGCCGACGGCGGCTATTGCTGTGACCGCATAGGTTCGCCGGGTTGAGCGACCAAGGCCATGGTGGTGAGGGGTCGGCCTCCTTATCAGATGCCTTGCCCGCTCCGGACCTTGGCACGTTCACATCGTCGGGGCGGCACTAGAGTGAAACGGTGACCTCTGCGCAGGAAGATCGGTTGCCACTGCTCAGCGAAGACGACCGCGAGACGGCCGTGCAGCGCCTGCAGGAGGCATACGCCTCTGAGCGCATCTCGCACGAGGAGATGGACGAACGTCTCGACCAGGTGCTCACCGCAAATACGCATGGCGAGCTCGCGTCGGCTATGGCCTCGCTCCCGGAGGGGAGTCCGGATGCCACGTCAACGATCGCCGCCGCTGGCGGACGGATCCAGCGGCGCGGCGTATGGCGAGTGCCTCGGATCCTCAAGGTGGAGTCCGCATTCGGAAGGGTGCGCCTGGATCTGTCCCGGGCGGTCATCGAGCATCCGGTCGTCGACATCGAGCTGCTACTCGGCGCCGGCGGGGCCAAGATCACAGTGCCTCGCGACGCGATCGTTGACGTCGAAGGTCTGCGCACGGGATGGAAGGACCTGCGCTACAAGACCCGGCGGCGTTCCCGCCCCGGCGGGCCGAAGATCCGAATCTCTGGGGCAGTGACTCCTCCCCCTCGTGAACGAGGGGGCTTCTCGCTATGCCGGTGCGGCTTCGCGACGGACCAGCCCGGCCCGTAGAACGTTCAGGGCGCCCACCGTGTCCGCGTGCGCGCTGTGGTCGCACGAGACGCAGTGGAACTTCTCCTGTGTGGGCCGGTTCTCCGCTGCGACGTGCCCGCATTCGGGGCAGGTCCGGGAGGTGTTGCGGGGGTCCACAGCGATCACGTCTCGTCCGGCACTTTCAGCCTTGGCGTGCAGGATCGTCAGGAACACCCCCCATCCGGCATCCGAGATCGAGTGGTTGAGTCCGGCCTTTGCGGCGGCCCTGTTGGGCAGGAAGCTGCCCGGCCGGTCGGGGTCGGGCCTCGGTGCGGGGGCCTTGACCATGTTGCGGATCTTAAGGTCTTCGTGCGCGATGAAGTCGTGTTCGCGGACCAGGCCCAACGCGGTCTTGTGTGCATGATCGAGGCGCTGACGGCGGACCTTTCGGTGCAGGTCCGCAACCTTATGGACGGCCTTCTTACGCCGGTTGCTGCGGCGCTTGCACCGAGCGACAGCCTGCTGTGCCGCTTCGAGCTTCGCGGCGGCCTTCCGCCCGTGCCGGGGTTCTCGATGAACTCGCCGCCCGAGTCGGCAAGGAAGTTGGCTATGCCCATGTCGATGCCGACCACAGAGCCGGTCGCGGGAAGCGGCTTAGGCGCGGTCTGCTCGGCGGTCAGGATCACGTACCAGCGCTTGCCCTCACGCTTGAGGGACACGGTCTTGACCTTGCCGACCACCGGCCGGTGCTGGTTGACCTTGACGTGCCCGACACCTTGGAAGCGGACGCGGGTGACCGGGTCGTGCGGAGTGGAGTCCCAGCGGCAGCCGTCCCCGTCCTTGGGGAAGTCGACCGTGTCGAACCAGTTCACGCCACGGAAGCGCGGGTAGCCCGGCGTTTCCCCCGCCTTGACGCGGCGGAAGAACGCGGCGAATGCCTTGCCGAGACGGCGAAGCGTCGCCTGCTGGGAGGAGAAGGACCACCGGCCCTGACGCTCCGGGTCGTGCACCCGGATCTCCTTGAGCTGCGCGGACTGCATCCCGTACTTGATGCTCGTCTTCGACACGTGCCGGTACGCGTCACGGCGTTCCTGCAAGGCACCGTTGTAGAGGGAGCAGTGATCGCGCAGCATCTCGCCCAGTGCGATCGTCTGGCCCACGGTGGGCCGTATAAGGAACTTGTACGCACGCATCATCCGACCCACCCCCTTCCACGTTGGCTCGCTTGATCATACTACGCTTGGCGTATGTCACCACGCTGGAAGCCAAACCCCGATATCCGCACCGGACGGCACGTCACCTACACCCTCCACGCACACTTGGTGTTCGTCACCAAGTACCGGCGTGACATCTTCGATGACGCCATGCTCAAACGGTGCGAGGAGATCATGCGAGAGGTCTGCGCCAGCTTCGAGACAGAGCTACGCGAGTTCAACGGCGAGGCGGATCACGTGCACCTGTTGGTGCACTACCCGCCGAAAGTCGCCCTGTCTAAACTGATCAACTCCCTCAAGGGCGTAAGCTCCCGGTACCTGCGGGCCGAGTACACCGGCCGCATCAACCGGATCGGCATGGGGGCAGTGTTCTGGTCCCGCTCCTACTTCGCAGGATCATGCGGCGGTGCACCGCTGACCGTGATCCGCCAGTACATCGAAGGCCAGAAGCGGCCTATCTGACCGCAACGACAGAGGCGGAGCGAACTCCGGCGCTTCGCGCCTCCGGGCTTAGGACGCGTTTCCCTCCCCGGCTGAAGCCGGGGATACCCACGCAAGAACAGGGATGGAATTCGGACGGTTGATAATCCGTCACGCGCGGCGCTGAGGCTTCATTCGGCATCCGGATTACCCGTGCGGCACTTTGTCCCCGCTCGGCTGCTGGTGCCATGGCGGGTTGGTCAGGCTGCGGATCCGAGGCGGCAGACCACTACCGAGCGCAACCTGACTGCCCAACCCGGCACCGCTAGGAGTTGGCGGCCTTTGCCAGGACGCGGGCGAGCTCGCGGGGGCGGGTGGCCATCGGCCAGTGGCCCGAGTCGAGGTCCACGTACTCAAGGTGGGTAGCGCGGGCGAGCTCAGGACTCTCACCGGAGGCGATCCACTCCTTGGCCTGAGTGGGGGTGAACTCGGGGCAGACAACCACAACGGGGACGTCGAAGCGGCGCTCGTTGGTCAGGCGTACGACTCCCGTGGCGACTGCCTCGGGGACTGGAAGGGCGGCGGACGCGACGCGGTCCCGGGTCTGCTGGTCCAGGTCGGCGGTGTCCGCGGTCTCAAAGGGATCCCAGCCCGGGAAGGGCATGGCGCCGCCCTCGATCGCGAAGTGATCGGCGTAGGCCCGCCCATCGGCGGCGGGGAAGCCGCCGATCAGGGCGACCTTGGCCACCTTCTCCGGTCGTGCGTCAGCGGCCAGCCAGGCCAGGGTCGATGCTGCGGAGTGCCCTACCACCAGGGGTTTTCCGGGCGCCGCGTCAACTGCGGCAAGCACTGCTGCCAACTGGTCATCAAGCGTTGCGGAGGCGGCGCCGTCGCCCTGGCCTGGGAGGGTGAGCGGCACGGGATGGTGGCCGAGCGCCGTGAGTTCGGGCACGACGTCGTCCCATGCGGATCCGTCGAGCCACAAGCCAGCGATGAGCAGGATGTCCACGGTGGTTCTCCCGGATAGGAGTCGGATCTGGTTGCCGACACGCTACCGGGAGGCTCTGACACCGGGCTCCGGTCAGAGTGCGATCTTTGAAAACGGCGGCTTGACCCAACCCAACCCGGCGAACCTACGCGGTCACAGCACTATCCAGGCACCGGGCTCGTGATGCCCCACCGCCGCCGCAAAGGCGAAGAACTGCCCGACTGGAAACAGGCCCACAACACGTCCCACAAGCAGGTCCGCGCCCGCGTCGAGCACGTCTTCGCCCGCATGAAGACCTGGAAGATCCTCCGCGACTGCCGCCTCAAAGGCGACGGCGTCCACCACGCCATGCTCGGCATCGCCCGCCTGCACAACCTCGCCCTCGCCGGGTAGGCGAGCGGGCCACACAGCGAACAGCCACGTCCACACCGGCCCAGAGATCATTTACGGGACAGCCCTTAGTTCAGAGAAAGCGCCGTTCATGCCGTGCGAGGCGAGCCGGTAGAAGTTGGTCTTGCCGGTCTTGTCGGCAAGCTTCTCCAGGAGGCCGCGGTCCGGCACCCGGCGGTCCGCGATGTAGTGCGTGCCGAAGGACAGGGCGAGCGCGGCCGCGGCCGCGCCGGGGTGGACCCGGATGCCCAGCGCGCGGGACCCGAGTCCGGCGACGATCGCCTGCGTGGCCGTGTGGGTGAGGCAGTTATCTCTGGCTTGTAGAGGCGTCGTGCACTGTCGTGTCACCCCCAGTTGGGGTGTTGTGTCCGACGGTTCGCGTCGCCGTGTCGTGCACGTCGTAGTTGTCGCCCGAACCGCGGCTCAAGGCGCTGCAGTACCGGCACAGCATCCTCGGCGGGTCCCTCGCCGGGACGGGCCTCGCCCTCGACAGACCGAACTGACCCTAACCTCGCCGTTTCGGTTGAGATGAGGCCGGAAGCGGGGAGGAAATACGAAAGTGCCTTCTGAGCTGCAATGCCGGTGAGTTAGCGCGTCGGTGCAGGTCAGGTTGGGTGCTTGGTGACTTTGAGTGTGTAGCGGACGTTACTGGGAGTGCGGGGCTGGTCCCGTTTTCTGACCTCGAAGGTGTTTTTGGACGGCTTCTTGATGCGCTGGCACTGCCGGTTGCGGCGGGGCGGGAGGAGGGCGGCCAAGAGCTCTGTGGTGACTTCGCGGCGGGCGGTGTCCAGCGTGGTGACGTCGGTTGCGGCCTGGGCGGCGACGGTGAGCCGGGCGAGTTGCACCGTGACGGTGAAGGAGATCCGGTCGGGATCGGTCCCGCCGTGTTCTGCCGCGCGCGTCTGCAGTGCGCATAGTGCCTGGTAGACGGTGAGGAGGGCGTAGATCTCCTGGCAGATCAGCTCGGGCGCCTTGGAGCGCAGGATGAATCCGGCGCCGCGCAGGCTGTTCTTCAGTTCCGCGAATCCGTTTTCGATCTCCCACCGCTGGTGATATGCCCTCGCCAGCTGGTGGGCCGGGGCGAGGCGGTGGTCCAGCAGGCTGGTGACCAGCCGGAAGGTCTCGGTGCGGGGTGGGCCGGCCTGCGGGTGGATGGTGACGGTGTACTCGATGATCCGTACCAGGTGTCCCCGGGGAGGCTCGGGCAGGGTGCGTCCGGCCGCGCGGGCCTGGCCGTGGCGGATGTTCTCCGCGGGCGTGCGCATGATGGACAGGTAGGACCCGTCGGACAGCACCCGCAGCGGCACGAAGACCAGGTTCTTCTTGATCCGCCAGGCCAGGTGGGCGCCGGTGGCGCGGGCCAGGCCCCACAGTTGGTGTCCGGCGAAGTTGCGGTCGGCCAGCAGTAGCATGTCCGGTCGCAGGGAGGCCAGCAGCCGGCGGGCGAGCTTGTGCTCGCTGAACCTGGCCACGGCGTCGAAGGCCGCATCGACCAGGGCATGGGTGCCGCATTCGGTCAGGGCCATCAGGCGGACCTGCGGGTGTCCGCTCTGGTTGACCCCGCCCTTGCCGGTGAAGCCGAACTCAGCTGCGTTTGCCGGGGTGTCGGGGACGTCCAGCGCGGTGCCGTCCCAGGCGACCAGCCGCAGCCCGAAGGCGAACGCGCCCGGAGTGACGGTCGTGGCCAGCGTGCCGCACCGCCGCTCGAACAGGGCCTGCAGCGGCTTGTCGCCCAGCCGCTGCCGGGCCCGTGTCAGGGCCGAACTGGTAGGCAAGCGCTGCACACACAGGCCCGGCAGATGCCGCAGCTTCTCCGTCAACGTGCGCAGGACTGACCGGTATCCCGGCGGCCCGGCACTGTCGGAGCTGCTGAACAGGCACAACGCCAGGACGAAGTAGATCACCGCCCGGGCCGGCAACAACCGGCGGCGACGCTCGCCGCAGCCGGTCAACTCCACGACCTCGTCAACCAGTTCAGGGCTGATCTCCTCGGTCAACACGCCGAGACGGACGTGCTCGCCAAAGCGCCGGTCCGTGGGGGCCACCAGCCTGTTCAACGGAGCCTGGCTGCCCTCGGTGATGGCAGACGGCATACGGACGATGGCACACTGAGTACCCAACCCTCTCTGTCAAAGTAGATCGAGTCAGGCATACTGGATGATTCATTGAGTCGAGGGCGGAGAAGGAGTAGTGCCCGGGTGGCCAGCACGAATGACCACGGGACCCCTGATCCGCAGGTAGAAGCCCGTTCGACCGGTCCGCGCCGGTATACCGCGGAGTACAAGGCGAGGATCCTCGCGGAGTACGAGACGTTGGACAAGAAGGGCAAGGGCGCTCTGCTGCGGCGGGAGGGTCTGTACTCGTCGTTGATCACGACGTGGCGGCAGCAGCGGGACAAGGGCGCCCTGGACGGGCTCGCCGCGTCGGCCGGACGGCCGAAGGCGGACCCGAGGGACAAGGAGATCGCGAAGCTGAAGGCGGAGAAGGCCCGCCTGGAAGCCGACCTCGCGAAGGCCCGCACCGTCATCGAGGTCCAGGGAAAACTCTCCGCGCTGCTCGACCAGTTCGCCACGGACAGCGCCCCGAACAGGAACGGCGAGAAGAACCAGTGACCGGGGCCCAGTTCGCGGCCGTGGCGTTCAACACCGCCCGCAACCAGGCCCTTGAAGAGCTCACCGGGCTGGTCGGACGCGTCCAGGCATGCGCCGCGCTCGGCGTGAGCCGTGCCACCTACTACCGCCAACACCGCCGAAGCCCCGCCCCGGCCAAGCCGCGGCGGGAACGGCGCCGACACCCCCGCGCTCTCGCACCCGAGGAGGAGATACGGGTCCTCGATGTGCTCCATTCCCCGGAGTTCGCTGACATGGCGCCCGCCGAGATCTACGCGGTCCTCCTGGACCGGGGTGTCTACCTGTGCTCGGAGTCGACGATGTACCGGCTCCTGCGACGACATGGCGAGGTCCGTGAACGCCGCCGTCAGGCCGTCCACCCACCCCGGACCGTTCCCGAGCTGGTCGCCGAGGGCCCGAACCGGGTCTGGAGCTGGGACATCACGAAGCTGAAGGGGCCGGTCAAGGGCGTCTACTACTGCCTCTACACGATCATCGACATCTTCAGCCGCTACACGGTCGGCTGGATGATCGCCGCCCACGAGAACAAGGACCTCGCCGAGCGGTTCCTGTCCGAGACGATCGCCAAGTACGGCATCGAACCCGGGCAGTTGACGATCCACTCGGACCGCGGGTCCCCGATGGTCGCGCAGAACGTCGCCCAGATGATGGCCGGTCTCGGCGTCACCAAGTCGCATTCGCGGCCGAAGATGTCGAACGACAACCCGTACAGCGAGAGCCAGTACAAGACCCTGAAATACCGGCACGACTTTCCCGAGCGTTTCGGATCTCTCGAGGACGCCCGGGCGTGGTGCACCCAGTTCTTCACCTGGTACAACGAGGAGCATCGGCACTCCGGGATCGGCCTGCACACGCCCTACGACGTGCACTTCGGTCTCGCCGAGCAGCTCCGCGAGATGCGTGCCGACGTCCTCCAGGCGGTCTACGCGAAGCACCCTGAACGCTTCGTCCGCAAGCCACCAGAGCCCCCGAAGGTCCCCGCAGCGGCCTGGATCAACCAGCCGGCACCAGACGGCCCACTGATCCCAGCACAGCGTTAGAACGATCTACCTGCCTTGATCGCTTTGACAGGTTCCGCAACGGAGTTCCCTCGCGGACAGTCGGATCTTGGTCGATCTTCTGTCCTACCGGGAACTCCGTTGCCGTGTCCCGGCCTCCGCCGACACATCACCAGAAGTGACGGATCACGCAACGTCACCAGGGGATATTCCCACCCAAACCCCGCACCATCAAGTGCCTGACCTGCACCGACGCGCTAACTCACCGGCATTGTTCTGAGCTGGGACGATGAACCTTGTCGAGAGGTTCCGTCGGTCCAAGCGGAAGGCACTTTCTGCGTGCAGGGGTATCGAGAACACGAGCTGCGCATCGGCTCGATCCTCCGGCGGGCGTAGGGTGCGGCGGCGCGGGCACCCTCGCATAGGTTGGCCGTCTCATCCGACTCACCGCGACGAGGATCAGCCCATGCGCAGCAGCACCAGGATCCGCCTGATCGAGCCCACCGACGCCGCCCCGATCGCCGCGCATCGGGTGCGGGACTTCGAGGCTTTCCGACCGTGGGAACCGGCCCAGCCGGCCGACTTCTTCACCCCGGAGGGCCAGGCGGAGCGGATCGACAGCCTGCTGGCCGGATACCGGGCCGGCGCGGTCTGGCCGGGCGTGGTGCTCGCCGACGACCAGGTGATCGGACAGGTCACCGTCGGAGGCATCCTGCCGCAGCCGCACCTGCGCCGCGGCTCCGTCGGATACTGGATCGCCAGCGTCGCCCAGAATCAAGGGCACGCCAGGCACGCCGTCGGGCTTGTACTCCGGGTGATGACGGACGAACTCGGGTTGCACCGCGCCGAGGCGTCCACCAATCTGGAGAATCTGCCGTCGCAGCGGGTCCTGCGCCGCAACGGGTTCAGCCCGTACGGCGTCGCGCACTCCTCGATCTTTCTCGACGGGAGCTGGCGGGACGGGCTGCTGTGGGAGCGGGTCCTCGGCGACTAAACTAATACGCCGAAGTCAGGTAACGGGCAGTCCACAGACTGCCCGACTCGCCAGAAGCTTACGGGGCCATGATCACTCGCCCCAAAGCAAGCTCCACCGACCTCACTATCCGCTGCTGTGTCATGACCGATGCAAGGTCCGGTCACTGCGCAGCGGTATGAAGTCCCAGTACAGCCTCTGCTCCTCGTCCACTACGGGCGTGTAGTCGTTGAGGGGCTGGTTGGTCTCGAGAGACGTGGCGATCGTCTCCATGAGCACCGGCAGGGACGTCCACATCTCGTGTGATCCGCGCATAAGGCCTTGCTCGGCCTCGGCTTCGTGGACGCGCCCCCGGTCGATCTCGGGACGGTGGTCCAGTACGAGGCAAACCCCGCGGACGTCCCGCGCGATGGGGATCAACTGCGGATGTCCGTACAGGACGTTGCTGGCCCCAATCTTCATGAAGTCGTAGTCCGCCTCCTCTCCTTCCTCATCCGCCGTGCGCTTGTCGTAGAACCCGTTGAAAAGTTGCCACTCAGCCGCTATCTCGCGTGCACTCATCGGTCTGTAGAACCCTGGAAGCAGCGAGACCCGCTGGTCGAGGAGACCGTCGTGCCGCGACAACGACGTCACCAAGGGCTTCAGCAGTGGCCGGCCGATGACGCGTTCGGCCGCGGCGATGTCCGCCGGATCCGCGGGCGGCGCCAGCGCGGCGTAGGTCGCCGGGGCGTGCTCGGCCAGCCAGTTCTCGATTCGCGTCCACGACTCACTGATCAGTGCGGTCATGGCACGGCATCCTGCCACCTGGTGCTGACAACCTCCTGGGAACAGCCAGACGGTGGCCGTGACCCCGTCGCACCAGTAAATCGTGGGCCGTTTACAGCTCACAGCGGCGGATGCCCGTACTTCGAGTCGCCTTCTCGGTTCTGGACTGCCGCCCCTGCCCACAACGGCGCGACTGCCTCAGCGCACCAACGACGCAGCGTCGACAGATCACGCTCCGGCCCCGCGAAGAGTACGACGCCCTCCAACAGACTCGCGTCCTCCAGCAAACCGACGAGTGGAAAGAGCGGTACAAGATCCGTGCCGGCGGCGCGGGCACCATCGCTCAAGGCGTTCAACGCTGCGGTATGCGCAGATCCCGCTATCGCGGCCTGACCAAGACCAGCCTTCAGCACCAGCTCACCGGAGCAGCGATCAACCTCGCCCGCATCGACGCCTGGCTCTCCGGTACCTCCCATGCCCGCACGCGCGTCTCACACTTTTGCGGCTCTTCAGCAGAGCGAGGGCTGAGCAACGCCTACGGAGTTGATGGCCGCGGACCCCTTACGGCTTTGCCGATGTCGGATGGCCAATTGGGCCTGAATCGGGCAACGACGTCGGCGAAGTCCTCGCACAGGTACTGCGGGTCAGAGGGCTTCAGCCGTATCTGCTGGTGATCGCTGTGCACCCACCAGACCTCGAAGTCGGTCACTGTTCCCTCGGCGGGCCAGTCCTCGCTTCGCCGACGGGGCAGAAGCCCGACGTCGACGAACCCTCCGACACTGAGGCCAATGTCCACGAAGACACCGATCGCCCCGGGCCTGGGCACTCGGACGACAGTGCCCGTGAAGACTTGACCGAAACGCAGCTCACCTTGAACTCGTTCCCACTCTGCTTCAGTCACCACTTACGCATCCTCGCACCTCAGCACTGGCCTGGACAGGAGAGCCCGGTGCGAGCTTCAGCTCGCACCAGGCTCAACATCTGATTTCGCCAACAGGGTCCTGTGCGGCCGGGGCGAGGCTGTGTCAGAACGGGGGTTCGTCCGGCCAGGCCGGGACAAGCAGGAGCGGGAGGCGCAGCGTGCGCCGGTCGGACCAGCAGCCGCACGCCTCCATGTCCGGGAAACGGGCCGCTGGTCCACCAGCCGCCCGCGCCCCGGCAGTCGGGGCAGGACCGGCGGGGCCTGGGGGCCAGCTCGATGCGGTGCCGGTCGGCGTACAGCTCCCAGTGGCCGGCCTTGAGGACTGTGGCGGCCGCGGCGCGCGCCAGGGGCACCGCAGCGGCCGCCATCAGGGAACCGGTTCGGGTGAGCATCGGCTCAGGCAGTGGTGCTGGCGCAGTACAGGCCGCCGGTGTCGCCGTCGTGCGCGCTGCGCCCGCTGGTGCCGCGCAGTTCCTCCAGGACTTCCAGCAGGTCGTTCTCGTCTTCCAGCTGCGAGTCGACGTATCCGCGCCCGCAGGCGCAGGGGACGATCAGCGTGAGGACGTCGTGGGTGATGGTGTGGTGCAGCCACAGGCCGCCGTCCAGGTAGGCCACCGCGCTCGGCTCGAACGCGTTGTCCCGCAGGGCGGGGTAGCCGGTCCACTCGTGTTCCTCGAGCGCCCTGCCGAGGGTGTCGGAGTACGCGCGGTAGACGTGGTCGGCGGCCGCGGTCTCCGCACCGTCGCGCTCCTCATCCTGGGAGATGCGGGCGGTGGTAGCGACGATGTCGAACAGGACGGCCAGCGGGGAGTCGGGCAGCAGTCCGGTGACGGGCGGGGTGAGAGTCTCGGTCACAGCGATCTCTCCTTCAGGTGGCGCGGTCAGGCGGCGAGCAGGTGCTTGGCCGGGGAAGCGAAGTAGGTGCCGGAGGTGGGCCCGGTGCCGGTGTTGCATGCGTTGCAACAGCCCTGGGTGCGCAGCGGTATTGGCGGAGTGCACTTGTTCCGTAGGCGCGCTATTCCGGTGACAGGTCGCCGCAGGAGCCGAAGATGTGCGGGTGGGCATGACGAGCCACGTAGGTTGTCGCCTCTCCTGGGACGAGCAGCGCAAGGAATGGGCTGGCCTAGGGCGTGTTCCAGGTTCGGATCATGTGGGGCGGAGACTCCGGAGCCAGATGATCGATCCGCGTAGGTGGAGTCCGGCGAGGTAGCTGGTAGGAGTCTTGTCGTAGCGGGTGGCCAGCCCTCGCCATTCCTTGATCTTGTTGATGCCGCGCTCGACGGTGTTCCTCTCCTTGTAAAGCTCGGCGTCGTGGGAGAGGGGGCGGCCGCCCTTCGAGCCTCGCTTCTTGCGGTGGGCGGCCTGGTCCTTCTTCTCCGGGATCACCGCCTGGATCCGGCGTTTACGCAGGTAGGAGCGGTTCGCGCGGGAGGAATACGCCTTGTCGGCGGCGACGGCCCCGGGGCGGGTGCGGGGCCGACCGACCGGCCCACGGATCCTGACTCGGTCGAGGACTGCGGCGAAACGCGGACTGTCGGCCGCCTGTCCCGGCGTCACCACGAACGACAGCGGGCGGCACCGCCGGTCGGTGGCCAGGTGCGTCTTGACCGTCAGCCCGCCCCGCGAGCGCCCCAACGCGGCAGCTTTCAGGCGGGCCTTGTGGCGGCGGTGTATCCGTCGTCGTTCGGCACGTAACGCTTCCTCGACCGGGTCGCCTTCGACCGTCACCTGGGCGGATTGTCCCTTTGCTGGAGCCCCTTTTCCTCCTCGGCGGCTTTCACCAGTTCCTCCAGGAGCTCGGGGTCGACGGCCATGCCGGCCGCGTGGTGATGCGCGCGTGCGACGGTGGAATCGACGCTGACCAGGTCCAGATCGGCCTGTCCTCGCCGGGCCGCCTCGGCGATCATCCGCTCCATCAGCGTCTCGAAGGTGCCCGCAAGGGCCCACTTCTGGAAGCGGCCGTAGACGGTGGACCAGGACCCGTAGCGTTCGGGGATGTCGCGCCACGGGCTCCCGGTCCGGAACCTCCACATCACCGCGTTCAACTGTTTACGCAGGTCAGGGATCGGTCCGCTCACGCCGAGCGGCAGGTGCGGCTCGAACAACTCCCACTCTGCATCCGTCAGATCGCCTCGCGTCACCCCGGATGTCTACCGTCCCGAGCCACTCCGGCGGAGCGATTTGACCCAACAGTGATCTGAACCTGGAACACGCCCTAGTTGCGCACCAGCGAGGCAGGATCGGCCGTGTGATATGCCATCCCCACGACGATGCTGAGCTGCTGGCCCTGGTTCGCCGCTATGTCACGCCCGAGCGGCGCTACCTGAAGCTCGGCGGCAGCTTGCTGCGCATGCGAAGTCCTGAGTACGACCGATTCATGCGAGATCTCTGCGAGGATGCGGGACTCATCACCGCGGATGAGATCGCCACTCTTCTTGAGGGCGGCTGGCGGGAACGGAGGACTGCGGCATGGCTCGTGGCTGTCTCCCGCCGGACCGAGTTCCGTGAGCGCCTCGGAGAACTCCTCCTGGCCAGCGAGGTTTGCTGTGCTGGGATGGCCTATTGCGTGGCCCTGGCCAGTTTCGGAACGGCGCGCGACGCTGATCTGCTCGTGTCGCTGGCGTTGGGCGCATACGGAGGCGGTTCGATGATCGTGACGCTGATTCTGCCCCGCGTTCTGGACCGGGTCTCGGACCGCGCGGTGATGCTGCGCGGTGCCTTGCTGCTCACGCTGGTCTTCGCCGCGCTCGGCGCCGTCACAGCGGCCGGGAGCGGCGGCTGGCAGTGGCCCGCGCTGCTGTTCATCTGGGCGGCGTTCGGCGCCGCCTGCTCGATGGTCCTCACGCCGACCGGTCGGCTGATCCGCCGCTCCACGCCGCCCGAGGAGCGCACGTCGGCGTTCGCCGCCCAGTTCTCCCTCTCGCACAGCTGCTGGCTGCTGACATACCCGCTGGCCGGATGGCTGGGCGCGGAGGCGGGGCTGCAGTCGGCGGTGGTCGCACTGGGTGCGATCGCCCTGACGGCCGGACTATTGGCGGTGCGTCTGTGGCCGACGAAGAATCGGCTGGTCGTCGAGCACGAGCACACCAACCTGCGCGATGGGCACCCGCACCTCGTGGACGCCGTACCGGGGCCGAACGGCTGGCGGCACAGCCACGACTATCTGGCCGACGCACTGCACACCCGATGAGAAGGCGGGTCGGCCGAGCGCGCTCAGTCCTCGATGGCCCGCCGCACCCGGCGCGACGGCCCGAACGCGTACAGGTCGAGGATCTCGGGCGTCTCGGCGAGGCCCGGTCCTCCGGCGCGTACCCAGGCCGCGATGTCGGCGGCCGCGTCCGGGGCGTTGACCAGCCCGAGCCAGACCGGGCGCCCGCCCGCGGCCCGTCCAGCCGTTGAGGGCTGTACGACGACGACGTTGGCCTGCTCGCAGGCGTCGAGGCAGTTCACTGCCCGGACCCGGGCGTTTGATGCCAGTTCGGTCTTGAGAGCGGCGAGTTGGGCGGCGTGGTCGACGCCGGGGATCTTGTCCGTGCCGCAGCAGCAGCCCCGGCACACGGTGACCGTGCACCGGGGCTCTGCCTGCGTGGAATCCTTGTGTCGGTGGCTCACTGGACTGCCCGTTTCCATGCCGCCTCGCGCAGCAGCCGCAGTCCGTTGAGGCCGACGATGACGGTGGACCCTTCGTGGCCGGCCACGCCGAGCGGGAGTGGCAGGGTGCCGATCAGGTCCCAGGCGACCAGGCAGGCGATGAAGACGCCCGCAATGATCAGATTCTGCGCGACCAGCTGGCGGGCCCTGCGGGACAGCGCGATCACGGCGGGGACCGTACGGAGTTCATCGCGGACGATCACCGCGTCGGCGGTCTCCAGCGCGAGGTCGGATCCTGCCCGGCCCATGGCGACGCCGGTGTGGGCGGCCGCCAGGGCAGGGGCGTCGTTGACGCCGTCGCCGACGACCATCACCCTGCGGCCTGCATCCTCCAGTTCCTTGACCACGTCGACCTTGTGCTGCGGCAGCAACCCTGCCCGCACGTCGCCAATGCCGACCTCGGCGGCCAGGCGGGCGGCGGCGCGGGGGTTGTCGCCGGTCAGCAGCACGGGCGCGGCCCCGGTGAGGGACGTCAGCGAGGCCACGGTCGCGGTGGCGTCGGCGCGCAGTCGGTCGGCAATGGCGAGCAGTCCGACAGGGGCGCCATCCACGGTGACAAGAACAGCGGTCCGGCCGCTGTCCTCCAGTTCGCGCGCGACGACGGCCGCCCGCGCGGAGTATGCGTCCGAGGATCCGTCCAGCAGCCGTGCCGGTGCGCCGACCGCGACCACCCGCCCGCCGACGGATGCGGTCACCCCGATCCCGGGCGTGGAGTCGAAGTCCTCCGCCACAGGGAGGTCGAGCCCGCGCTCGCGCGCTGCGTCCACGACGGCGCGGGCCAGCGGGTGCTCGCTCGGGTGCTCGGCTGCCGCCGCAAGAGTCAGCACCTCGTTCTCGTCCAGTCCCGATCCGGTGAGCGGGCGGGCATCCGTGACGCGCGGCGTGCCTTCGGTCAGCGTGCCGGTCTTGTCGAGCGCGACCGCGTCGGTCTCGCCGAGGCGCTCCATGACCACCGCGGACTTGACCAGCACACCGTGGCGTCCGGCGTTGGCGATCGCCGACAGCAGCGGCGGCATGGTGGCGAGGACGACCGCGCACGGCGAGGCGACGATCATGAAGGTCATCGCGCGCAGCAGTGAACTGGTCAGCTCCGCGCCGAAGGCGAGGGGGACGAGGAAGACGGCCAGGGTCGCGGCGACCATGCCGAGCGAGTAGCGCTGCTCGACCTTCTCGATGAACAGCTGGGTGGGCGCTTTGGTCTCGGACGCCTCCTCCACCATGCGCACGATCCGGGCGATCACCGAGTCGGAGGCGTCCCGCTCCACCCGCACCCGCAGCGCGCCGGTGCCGTTGAGGGTGCCGGCGAAGACCTCGTCGCCCACCTCCTTGGCGACCGGCAGCGGCTCGCCGGTGATGGTCGCCTGGTCGACGTCGCTCGCGCCGTCCAGGACGCGGCCGTCGGCGCCGACTCGCTCACCGGGCCTTACGAGAATGGTGTCTCCGACCGCGAGTTCCTCGACGGGGACGATCACTTCGCTTCCGTCGGTGTCGAGGCGGGTGGCCTTGGCGGGTGACAGGTCCAGCAGTCCTCGCACGGAGTCGGCCGTCCGCGCGGTGGCGAGCGCCTCCAGCGCGCCCGAAGTGGCGAAGATGACGATCAGCAGCGCGCCGTCCATCACCTGACCGATCGCCGCCGCCCCGAGTGCCGCCACGATCATCAACAGGTCGACGTCGAGGGTCTTGTCCTTCAGCGCCTGCAAGCCCGCCCACCCCGGCTCCCAGCCACCGGTCGCATACGACAGCGCGTACAGCGGTCCCCACGCCCACGCAGGGGCACCGGTCAGCTGCAGCGGGAGCGCGATCAGGAAGAGGATGGTGGCCGCAGCGGCCCAGCGCGCCTCGGGCAGGGCGAAGACCCGGGTGCAGCGGCGGGGTGCACCGCCTTCGCGCGGGGCCGCGGCCCGGTCTGTTGAGGGCGCGGTCAAGGTAGAGGGCATGGGAGACGAGGGTCCTTTACGACGGCATGACGAGATGGCAGCAGCCGGGACAAGCCCATGCCACCCCTCCACCGTACAGGAACACATGAAGACACATTCATGTCTTCATGTCCGTAGGATAACGGGCATGGGCCACGGAGCTGACGCCAACACCACCGCCACCGCACGCGAGCGCCTGGAATCGGTTGGTGCCGCCGACGTGGCCGCCACCCTCCAGGCCCTGGCCACACCTTCGCGGCTGAGGATCCTGGCCCGCCTGCAGGAGGGCCCGTGCGCAGCCACCGAACTGGCCGACGCCGTGGGCATGGAACAGTCCGCCTGTTCCCACCAGCTGCGCCTGCTGCGCAACCTCGGCCTGGTCACGGGTGAGCGTCAGGGCCGGTCGGTCATCTACGCGCTCTACGACAACCACGTCGCCGAACTCCTGGAGCAGGCCCTCTACCACGTCGAGCACCTACGGCTGGGGCTGCGCGACATCCCCGCGCCCGCGGTCGGCTGAGGTACCGGGGCCGAGCCCTCGTGGCCAGGCGTCCCCGGCACGTCGCCTCATCCCGGCACGGGGACCGGCTTCGGCGCCAGATACCCGGCACGGTGCAGTTGCCTGACGAGTCCCGCGCAGGCGAACCCGGTAGCGGCCAGCGCCGCCCATCTTCACCTTCCCAGCGTGCCCCGGTCCGGGAAGACGTGCCCACCGGCCCCCCATTACCGTTTTGGTGGCCCCGCAATGGGGCGCCCGGCCTCCGGAGTTGGCATGACTTTCTCCCCCTGTCGATCGCATGTCTTGGGGGGTGGTGTCACCGGCTCCGGAGGCATCGACAGACCGCTGATTAGGGGTAATGACCACCGGCCTTTTTGCAGGTCGGGAGGCTCTTCGTAATGTGGATGTGGCGATCGCTGCCGTGGGACGGCCGGGTGAGGACGACCGGAGGAAGCGCGTGATCGACATCAGCGACATCGGTGCCTTCCTCGGTCTGGACGTGGGCAAAGGCGAACACCACGCCACCGCCGTCACGCCGGCCGGGCGTCGTGGTCTCCCCCCGACTCGCCCGTCGCGCCAGGCCCGCCGTGGCGGTTTGTCTGTTCAGACCGCCACAACAACCCCCGTACATGTGATTCACCGGTGCCGAACGCGGTGAGGTGGTGCTCGGCGTCCGGGGTCTCTCGGTGGTGTGGGTCAGTCGAAGTATTCGGCAAGCGCATCGGAGCGCTTCTGTATCTGCTCGTCGTTGGTAACGAAGAACCTTGCGTCGTACCTGATAGCCGTGGCGACATGCATGACGTCGCGGGTGTGGTTGTCACGGTGGTTGTGGAGCCGGGCTTGATGACCCCTGAGCCGCCGATCTTGAGCTGGTGCGGCGGGACGAAGCTGGGCACCTGCCACTTCTGGTTGACCGTGCCGTCGCAGTCCCCGAGTTCCGCCGGGGTTCCGTTGGCGATGTCCGAGCCGGGGACGGTCAGGCAGCGGCCGGATGCCGGGTTGAGCAGGGAACCGTCGGTTCCGGGCTGCCAGGTCTGCGCGGGGGTGTCGTCGCAGTCGGTGAGGTTGGTCCTCCCGTTCGCGGTGGCGGTCAGGCACTTGTCGGACTGGCGGATCGTGGTCCTTGAGGAAGTCCGAGACGGCCGCGACCTCCTGACGTCGGCGTCGGTGAATCGGTACGGCTGTACGGGGTCGTCGGCCTCCACCAGACGCCCGATCGGAAGCACGACGAGGTTGGCCACATTACAGCCCGGTTCGAGTAGCACCCCGGGATACTGACAGCCCCAGAACCATGATCCGCGCCAGATTCACTCCCGCCGGTGACCTGCATCTTGGGCCGATTTAGTTCGGTCAACATGCCACCTGCCCTACGCCGACTGCGTCTGCCGCAGCGGCAGACGCACCGTGAAGGTGGCGCCTCTACCCAGGCCGAGGGAGGCGACGTTGATGTCACCGCCGTGGGCTCGGGCGATGCCGCGGGCAATGGTCAGGCCGATGCCGCTGCCGCCCGCGGGGGCTGGTCGTCCGGGGTGCTCGATGCGTTCGAAGCGGGCGAAGATTCGGGCCAGGTCGTGGTCGGTGATGCCGATCCCGGTGTCCTCGACGCGGATCTCGACGTGGGCCGTCGGGTCGGGGTTGGTGTGCACGGTGACCGATACCCGGCCTCCGGGGTCGCAGGCGACCAGGGCGTTGCCGAGGAGGTTGACCAGCACCTGGGTGATACGGCCCGGATCGAGCAGGGTGGTGACTTGCGGGCCGGGGGTCACGTGGAGCGCGACCTGACTGTCGTCGAACTGGGGGCGCAGCCGCTCGGCGGTGGCCTGGGCCAGCGCGGTCACGTCGGTGGGCGCGGGGTGCAGGGTGAAGGCGCTCTCTTCGACCAGGGAGAGGCTGGAGAGGTCGTCGGCGAGTCGCCGCAGCCGGGCGAGGTCGTCGGTCAGGGAGGCGAACATGGCGTCGTCGGGGGCGAAGATGCCGTCAGCGATGCCCTCGATCTGGCCGCTGAGGATGGTGATGGGGGTGCGCATCTCGTGGGCGATCTCGGAGACCAGGCGGGCACGGCGCCGTTCGGTGTCGGCGAGTGCGGCCGCCAGCCGGTTGACGTCCTCGACGAGGGCGGCGAGTCCCGGCTCGCGGGGTACGCCGAGGACGTCGCCGTAGTGTCCGTCGGCGAGGCGGTGGGTTGCGGCGCGGACCCGGCGCAGGGGCCGTAGCAGGAAGCGGGAGAACACGAGGGACAGGACGAGCGCCGCAGTCGCGCCGACGGTCAGCGCGGACCCGACCAGCGGGTCGAAGTCCACGTGCCCGGGGCGCCCGACGAGTCCGCGGCGGTCGAAGACGTCGAAGGTGTCGGCGGCGACGCTCATCGCCATGAGCGCCACGACCAGGACCGCCACGTGGGAGAGCGCCAGGCGGATGGTCAGCGGCAGGGGCGGCAGCCGCCGTACCAGCCGGTCTACGCGGGCCGGGAAGCGCAGCGTCATGTCGTCAGAGTCCTTTCGGCGACCGGGGTGGTCACGCGGCGGGGCGGGCGAGGAAGCGGTAGCCGATGGCGCGGACCGTGCCCACGAAGCGGGGCGCGCTCGCGTCGTCGCCCAGCGCGCGCCGCAAGGTGCGGATGTGGACGTCCACCACGCGTTCGTCGCCGAAGAAGTCGCGGCCCCATACGTGCTCGATCAGCCCGCGTCGGGTGAACACCCGGCCGGGAGTGCCGGCCAGGGCCACCAGCAGGTCGAAGTCGAGCGCGGAGAGCTCCACCGTACGATCGGTGCCGGCAGTGACCGTACGGGTGTCCGGGTCGATGACCAGTCCGTCGAAGCGCAGCGTCCGGTCCTCGGTGGCCTCGGGCGGGCCGTCCGCGCGCCGCAGGATGGCCCGTACCCGCAGGGCGAGTTCGCGCGGGCTGAACGGCTTGGTGACGTAGTCGTCGCTGCCCGCGGTGAAGCCGATGACCCGGTCCACCTCCTCAGCCCGGGCGGTGAGCAGGATCACCGGTACCTTGCTGGTCGCGCGGATCCGGCGCAGTACCGCGAACCCGTCGAGGCCGGGCATCATCACGTCGAGCACGACCAGATCGGGCTGCCCGGTGACGACCGCGGACAGGCCCGACGGGCCGTCCTGCGCCTCCACGACCTCGAAGCCGTCCGCCTCCAGATAGCCGCGCACCGTCATCCGGATCTTGGGCTCGTCGTCAACGATCAGAATGCGCTGCGTACTCATGCTGTTCTCTGTTCTCACGGGCCTTCGGGAGGCGCTGGGCGACCGTCGACCGCAGGTGTCCGGCCGCTTCCTGATAGAGGTCTTCGAAGGTGTCCAGGGTGCGTCCGATGTCGTGGTGGGCGACGATCTCGCGGCTGGCCTCGCCCATGCGGATACGGGCTTCAGTGTCACCCAGGACCGAACCGAGGGCCGAGGCCAGGGTCGGGACGTCGCCGGGCGGAAAGAGCAGTCCGTTGCGTCCGGGGTGCACCAGATGGGGCAGGGCCATGGCATCGGCGGCGACGACGGGCTTCCCGGCGGCCATGGCTTCCATGGTGACCAGGCTCTGCAGCTCGGCGGTGCCGGGCATGCAGAACACGTCGCAGCGGACGTAGGCGTCCAGGACGGCCTGGTCGCTGACCAGGCCGTGGAAGGTGACGCGGTCGGCGATGCCGAGTTCGAGGGCGAGTGCCTCCAGGTCGCGGCGGCAGGATCCGTCGCCCACGATCTCCGCGGTGACCCGGAGTTCTGCGGGCAGGAGCGGCAGGGCGCGCAGGAGCTCGTGCACGTTCTTCTCCGCGTCGAGCCGGCCCACGAACAGCACGCGCAGTCCCTCGTCCCCTCTCTTCGCCGTGGCCTGGGTGAATCGGTGCAGGTCGAGGCCGCACGACACGGCGCGGGCGGTGCTGCCCAGGCCGTGCTGGTGCAGCAGCTGTACGGCGCGGGGGGTGGGGGCGGTGACGATCTGGGCGCGACGGAAGACCCGCACGAAGTCGCTCCAGGCCAGTCGGCAGGCGGCGTCGGCGATCCGGTCGGGGATGCGGGTGTAGCCGATGAGGTTCTCCGGCATGAAGTGGTTGGTCGCCACCACCGATATGGACTTGCGGCGGGCGGCGGCGGTCAGCGTCCGGCCCACCGCGAAGTGGGACTGGACGTGGACCACGTCGGGTGCGACCCGGTCCAGCAGCCGGGTGACCGAGCCGCGGATCTGCCAGGGCAGGCTGATGCGGAAGGCGGGGTGGAACGGGGTGCGGTGGGAGGCGAGCCGGTGCACGGTCACCCCGTCGACCGTGGCGCGCTCGGGACCGGCGCCGGCAGAGGGACAGATCACGTGGACGTCGTGGCCTCGGCCGGCGAGCCCGATGGCCAGGCGGTGGGCGAAGTTCGCGGCGCCATTGACGTCGGGCGGATAGGTGTCCGCGCCGATGACGATCCGCTGCCGGGGGCTGCCGGGCATGTGGTGCTCCTATCAGGCAAAGGGGAGGGGAAGGGACGGAAGGGGGGAGGAATCAGGGGAAGGGGACGAGACGGTGGGCACATCACGCGAGAGACGGACGACTCCGCCGACCGCGAGGGCGGCACAGGCCAGACCCGCACCGGCGGTCAGCGGGGTCAGGCCGGGGGCCTCGCCGAGCAGGCCGACGCCGATGGCGACGGCGACCATCGGGTCCACGAGGGTGAGCGAGGCCACGGTGATCTCGGGCGGGCCCGAGGCGTGGGCGTGCTGCACGAGCCAGAAGCCCGCGAGGACCGCCACGGCGAGACCGGCGAGCGTGCCGAGCAGGCCCGCGGTCACACCCTGCGCGGCGTACTGCTCCGTCGCGGCCCGCGTCAGCAGCGAGGTGTAGCCGTACGCCGCGCCGCCGCCCATGCCCAGGACCAGGCACCGGCTGCGGCCATTGAACAGACGGCCGGACAGCAGGCAGACGGCCACCACGGCGCAGACCCCCGCACCCGCCTGGATCTGCGCCGCCGTGGTGACCGGGACGGACACGGTGACCAGGGCGGCGAGTACCGCGAACGAGCCTGCCCCGACGAGGATCGCCGCCAGCGCCCACGCAGTGCCGCGTCGCAGCCGGGCGCCCTGTGTCCTGAGCCCCCAGAGCACGCTCGCCACGATCCCGAGCACCCCGGCCGGCTGGACCACGGTCAGCGGGGCCAGCCGCAGCGCGTTGACGTGCAGGACCGCGCCCGCGGCGAAGAGCCCCAGCCCGGCCAGCCAGCGGGGCCGCCGGACCACGGTCGTCAAGGACGCCGGGCTCGCGGAGGCGGAGTGCTGCAGCCGGGTTCCGGCCGCGAAGCAGCACGAGTCCAGGACCGCCAGGACGCCGGCGAGCCAGGTCACTTCCGGCCCCGCTTCGCCCGCACCGCACCGGCCAGCACGAACAGCAGGCCCGCCTCCAGCCCGAGCGTCACCCGCTCGGCCAGTCCAAGCCGACCGGCGATGGACCGTGCCGCGGGGGTGGCCGGGGCCGTGGCACACAGGTGCGCGCAGAGGAAGCCGAAGCCGGCCGCCGTACTCGCCCAGGAGGTCCGGCGCAGGGACCGCGCCGTCGCCTCCCAACCGGGCAGCTCCCCGAGCTGCCGGGCGATCAGCAATCCGGCGGCCGGGAGCGCCGCCACGGCGCCGCCCGCGGCGTACCGGTGCACCATCCCGCGCGTGGAGGGGGCGCTGCCCTCCGGGTCGGTGGGGAAGACGGCGGTGAGGGCCATCCCGCCGCACCACGTCCCCAGCAGGGCGGTCTCCGCGGCTTTGAGCGGCAGCCCGGACCGGACGAGTCCGGCGAGCAGCGCCGTCGATCCCGCCGCGAGGCAGGCCACGGTTCCGGTGAAGACCAGCCCCGCGCCGTCGCTCAGCGCGTAGTCGCTCACCGTGTGCCGGACCGCATCCACCTGCTTCGCCCAGCCGACGTGCAGGGCGGCGGCGCCGAGCAGCGACCCGGCCAGCCCGGCATGCGCCGCGACGGCGAGTTTGCGTGTGAGGTGAGACCCGTCCATGCCCCGTAGGCAACCGGAGCATCGTGTGGCACCTACGAGTCCGTCCGTGAAGCTTTCATGAAGCGGAACGCCAACACTGCGGGTGCCGATAAATCATCCGTGCAGGTGGCAGCTTGGGCGCCGATCTCTGGGCGGCACCCGCTGCTCGTCCCGCGATCTTCACGGGACAGGTGCCGGGCGGCATCATGATCTGTCGTGCTGCTGCGCCTGACCTGCTTCGCCGTGACCAACACCTTCGCGCTCCTGCGCCTGCTGCCGATGAGCGATCGGGACAAAAGGCGTCGAGATCCTCGCGCTGCGGCACCAACTGCTGGTCCTGCAGCGCCAGGTCGGCCGGCCCAGGTTCACCGACACCGACCGCGCGGTCCTCGTCGGCCTGCTCCACCACCTCCCCATGGACAAGCTGCGGCACCTCCTGTTGCTGGTACGCCCGGACACGATCGTGCGCCGGCACCGCAACCTGCTCAAGCGACGCCACGCCGCGACCTGCGCGCCCAAGCGCCGCGGGCGCCCGCCCACCGTCCGCTCGATCCGCGCCCTCGTGCTGCGCCTGGCCCACGAGAACAGCTCGTGGGGGTACCGCCGCATCCACGGCGAGCTCGCGGCTCTCGGCATCAAGGTCGCCGCCTTTACGGTCTGGGAGATCCTCCGCGAGCACGGCATCCCGCCCGCGCCCGAACGGCAGAGCACGACCTGGGCCGACTTCCTGCGCAGCCAGGCCGACGCGCTGCTCGCCTGCGACCTGTTCGAGACCCGCACCCTGACCGGCGCGCGCCTGTACGTCTTCGCCGTCATCGAGCACGCCACCAGGCGCGTGCGGATCCTGGGCGCCACCGCGCACCCCGGCGCGCAGTGGATCGTGCAGCTGGGGCGTAACCTCGTCATGGACCTGCAGGACGCAGGCGGCCGGGCCAGGTTCCTGATCCGCGACCGGGACTCGAAGTTCACACAGGCCTTCGACGCCGTGCTCGCCGACGCCGGGCTGGAGGTCGTCACCAGCGGTGTCCGGATGCCCCGAATGAACTCCATCATGGAGCGCTGGACACAGACCTGCCGCAGGGAGCTGCTGGACCGCACCTTGATCTGGAACGAAAGCCACCTCCTGCACGTGCTCCAAGAGTTCGAATCGTTCTACAACGGGCATCGGCCGCACCGGCCCCTCGGCCAAGCCGCCCCGCTCCGCCCGCTACCTGAACCGATCACCGAACCAGGGCAGATCGCGTATCTGGAGGTCCACCGACGAGACCGGCTCGGCGGAACCCTGCATGAGTACCAGCATGCCGCCTGAGCAGGTCGGATGATTAATCGGCACCCGCAGAGTTCGCCGGACTGCTATGGGCGATGGTCCCCGCCTACGCCGCGCGCCTGGCCCCGGAGCGCAGCGGCAAGGCGATCGCCACCGCGCTGGCGGGCATGACCGTCGGGCTCTCGCTCGGCATTCCGGCCGGCACCGCGCTCGGCGGGCTCATCGGCTGGCGATGGACGTTCGGACTGCTCACCGTGCTGGCCCTCGCCCTGGCCGCCGCGGCACTCTGGCGCCTCCCCCAACTGCCCGGAGAGCGAGTGCGGCGCGGCGGAGGGCTGCTGGCCACGATCAGAACGCCCGGGATCGCCGCCATCAACACCGCCTCTATCGCGACAGTCCTCGGTTTCTACGTGCTCTACACCTACATCGCGCCCTTTGTGGAGCGGGCGGCACTGGACGTCAGCACCGGGACCGTGCTCTTCGTCTTCGGCCTCGGCTCCATGGGCGGCGTCTGGATCGCCGGAATCACTGCCGACCGCCGACTGCGCACTGCGACACTCGGCCTGCTGACCCTGGCCACCCTGTGTCTGGCGTCCCTCGGCCTGTTCGCGTACAGCACGGCGGCCGTTCTGCTTGGCGTACTCCTCTGGGGCGCGACCCACGGCGGCATCCCCACGCTGATGCAGACCGCAGGAGTCAGAGCGGCACCCCAGGACCCCGACACCGCCAACTCTCTGTGGGTCACCGGCTGGAACATCGGCATGGCCGGCGGATCGCTGCTCGGCGGCGTGGCCCTCACCGGTGCCGGAACCGGGGCACTGCCGTGGACGGCGTCCGCCCTACTCGCCGCGTCCGTCCTGACCGTCGCACTCGCGCGCCGCACCGGCCTTCCCCCGGCCAACTGAGCGCGTCCGGCCAACGCGCTGACCAGATGGGGCACATTCAGGGGACTGGCTTTGTTCACGAGAACCGACAGCATCTGGACACGAGATTGGGCAGCACCCGAAGCACTGCAGAAATCGAACAGTTCATGGCTTCGGGCAGCGCGGGCCCCTGCCAAGTTGGCAGGGGCCCGCGGCATGAACAACAGAGGAGCGCCGGGACCTGCCCCTAGATGAGCAGCATTCTGGCCAACACGGCTTACCGTCGGCTGGTGGCCTGGGGGCCCGGCCTTACTTCAGGTGTCGGGCGAGGAACTGGGCCGCGGCGTCCCCCGCGAACTGCGGGACGCCGGTGTGCCCGCCCATATTGGCGTGCAGCGTCTTCTCCTCGGAACCGAAGGCGTCGAACAGGTCCAGGGCCGCCTGCCGGTCGTTCCCTTCGTCGTCCCACTGCAGTAGGACGTGCAGCGGAATGGTGACTTGGCGGGCCTCCTCGAACATGGCGCGAGGGACGAAACTTCCGGCGAACAGAACGGCGGCCGAGATGCGCGGCTCGACCACCGCCAGTCGGGTCCCGATGGAGATCACTCCCCCCGAGTACCCGACCGGGCCGCCGATCTCGGGCAGCGACAGGAGGGCGTCCAGGGCGGCCTGCCATTCCGGGACGGACTTTTCGACGAGCGGGAGGATGAGGGCGTCGATGATCTCGTCGCCGACCGGCTCGCCGGCCTTCATCGCCCTGCGCAGGTCGGCGCGGGCCTGCTCGACGGCGGCCCAACGGGGCCGGTCACCGCTTCCGGGGAGCTCGATGGTGGCCGCGGCGAAGCCATCCGCTGCGGCGTGCCGGGCCCGTCCCGCCAGCCGGGGGTACATCTTGTGCAGTCCGAGCGGGGGGTGGCCGAGCAGGATCAGCGGCACCGGTGCGGATGCAGATGCGGATGCGGGCATCCACAGGATGCCGGGGATCTCGCCGAGGGTGAATTCGCGCTCGAGGACGCCGCCATCGAGACGCTGTTCAGAAGTGAAGTGCATGGTCGTGCCTTTCGGGAGTGCCCTTGAACGGCGCTCCCGGACGACCTATCGCCCGACCGTGACCCCGGAGGAGAGCACCCATGTGAATACGTTCACGGGTACCACCTCCTCGTTCTCTCGCACGGCCTCCGGAAAAGTAGCAGTGGCCGCCGTGGTCCGCCAAACGGATTCTTGCGCGGGCTCCCTGGCCGGACGCCAAGGAGTCTGAACACTACGCAGAGCTACTTGAGGCCTCATCGCGGCTTCCCGAGGCGAGGCCCAGCGACGGCGGGGCGCGCTGGGGGCGCTGTCGTTTCTCATGAACATCGAACACGACGTGCCGCCGACGCCTCCCAATCTCATCCCAAATTCCTTGCGTGGATACCCCGTGCTTCAGCTCGGGGAGGAAACGCATCCTTGGCCCGTAGCCGCGAAGCGGCGGAGTCCGGGTGCGTATCCGTTCTGGCCGTTCGGTGTTCACGAACGGATCTGATAGTTTGTGAGATGTGAAGACCGAGCTGGTGAAGCGGGCGTTCAAGTACCGTTTCCACCCCACGAACGAGCAGGCAGCGGAGCTGTCGCGCACGTTCGGGTGTGTCCGCAAGGTCTACAACCTGGCGTTGGAAGCCCGCACGGTGGCGTGGTTCCAGCGTCAGGAGCGGGTGAACTACAACGCCACCTCGGCGATGCTGACGCAGTGGAAGAAGACCGACGAGCTGGCCTTCCTGTCCGAGGTGTCGTCGGTGCCGTTGCAGCAGACGCTGCGGCATCTGCAAGGGGCGTTCTCGAACTTCTTCGAGGGCCGGGCGAAGTATCCCCGGTTCAAGTCGAAGAAGAAGACCCGCCGCTCCGCCGAGTACACCAAGTCGGCGTTCACGTACCGCGACGGTGTGCTGACGCTCGCGAAAATGAGGAACCCGCTCGCGATCGTGTGGTCCCGGCCGCTCCCGGCGGGGGCGGAGCCGTCCATGGTGACCGTGTCCCAGGACAGCGCGGGCCGCTGGTTCGTGTCCATGCTGTGTGAGGACGCGTCCGTCAAGCCCCTGTCGAGGCTGGATACGGCGGTCGGGATCGATGCCGGAATCACCAGCCTCGTGACGCTGTCCACCGGGGAGAAGGTCACCAACCCACGCCATGAACGCCAAGACCGTGCACGCCTGGCCAGGGCGCAGCGGGTCCTGGCGAAGAAGGAGGAGGGCTCCCGCAACCGGGACAAGGCCCGCGTCAAGGTCGCCAAGGTGCATGCCCGGATCGCCGACCGGCGCCGGGACTTCCTGCACCAGCTCACCACTCGGCTCGTTCGTGAGAACCAAACGATCGTGATCGAGGACCTGAGCGTCCGCAACATGGTCAGGAACAGGAGTCTCGCCCGCGCCATCTCGGACGCGGCCTGGACCGACATGCGCTCGATGCTGGAGTACAAGTGCACCTGGTACGGAAGGAACCTGGTCGCCGTCGACCGTTGGTTCCCCTCCACCAGACTGTGCTCCGCGTGCGGCACCATCCGGGAGAAACTGCCGTTGAACGTCCGCGCGTGGACGTGCGACTGCGGCACCACGCATGACCGCGATGTGAACGCGGCACGCAACATTCTGGCCGCCGGGCTGGCGGTTACGGCCTGTGGAGCGGGTGTAAGACCTCAACGGGAGTCCTCCCGGACGGGGCAACTTGCTGCGAAGCAGGAAACCTTCACTGCGAAGTGAGGAATCCCCCTCGTTCACGACTCCGTTGGGAAATCCGCGAATCGGCTGACGGTCAGGCGGTCAGGTCAAGTGCGGCGAGATGTGTGGTTCTGGTCTTGCCGATGGGTGTGTCGTCGAGCCAGGCGTCGAGGCGGATGATGTTGATCGCCGTGGCGGCGAGGACGTTGCCGAGGTGAGTCTTGGGCAGGCCGGTGTAGCGGGTCCGGCGGATGCCGGTGCGCCGCACTGCCTGGGAGATCGTGCCCTCCACGCCGGCGCGGATGTTGTAACGCTGCTGCCACTCGTCGGTCAGCTGCTCGCGGCGCCGCGCTTCCAGCGCCTCCTGCTGGTCTTGGGGGAGCAGGGTCAGGCTGCGGCCCCATTTGCCGTTCGCTGCCTTGGTGCACTTCTCGCGCACGGGGCAGTTCCCGCAGTCCTGGGCGGTGAAGTGCACCCGCGCGATGGGAGTTCCGCTGCTTTTTCGCTGGTCGGACCAGCTGGCGCTGATCTTGCCCTGGGGGCAGGTGACCTTCTTGGTCTGCCAGTCGATCGTGAAGGCGCTCTGCGTGAAGTGCTCGCCTTCGTGGTTCTCGTGGCAGGTGTCCAGTCCGACCGGCCCCACCAGCTCGATCCCGTACTCGTCCCGGGCGGTGACGATGTGCGCGGCGGTGACATAGCCGGCGTCCACGTCGTGCTCGCCTGGAAGTAACTTCCGTGCGGCCAGGCCTTGGTGGACCACGTCGGTCAGCTCGGTGTCGGCGACCGTCGCATCCGTGGTCACCACGTGGGTGATCAGATGTGGGACATCGGGTTCGCAGGTCTCGCTCAGGTGCGTCTTGTAGCCGCACCAGCCCGATCCCCGCTTCACGCCGTAGCGGGCGTCCGGGTCGTAGGGCGAGGACAGTCGGCGTCTGCCCGGCGGGAGGTCCTTGCCCTCCCGCCAGTGCACCCCCTCGCCATCACGGTGGTACTGCTCGACCCAGGCCCGGCGCAGGACCTGGACGGCGGGGATCTCCCGCAGCCAGTCCGGAGAGCCGGGAGCGAAGGCGGCCTCAAGGATCGTGAAGCCGTCACGGCCTACCTGTTCGGCCCACTCCTGGCGCACGTTCTCCCCCTTGGGGAAGCGGTAGGAGTCGATCCGGGCGCCGTATCGTCTGACCCAGTTTTCGGTGACCAGCGCGGACAGCCACTGCGGGGCCGCCGCTGACAGGGCCTCCAGCGCAGCCCGCAGGGTCTCGCCCACGAACTCCATCCGGTTCAACGTCCGCACCGCCGCGAGCACGTGGGTGGAGTCGGTCCGCTGACGGCCCCCCGCGCGCAGCAGCCCGAGCCCGGAGATGCGCTCAAGGATCAGGTCCAGGACCTTCTCCTCCAGACCGTGCTCGAGCAGCCGGGCACGGAAGTCGCAAAGGACGGAGAAGTCGAACCCCGGGTCGTCCAGCTCAAGACCGAGGAGGAACTTCCAGTCCATCCGGGCCCGGACCTGGTCAGCGGCCTGCCGGTCGGTGAGCCCCTCGGCATACTGCAGCACCGACACCAGCGCCAATGCCCCAGGCGAGACCGCCGGCCGCCCCCGTCCGGGGAACGCCTCGGCGAAGGACTCGTCCTCGAACAGCGGACCGAGCGCCTCACGAACACGGACCGCAAGCGTCCCCTTCGGGAACGAAGCCCGCACCACCCGCGCAGTCAGCTCCGGCACTCCACGATCAGCCCGCGGCTCCAGCGACATCCAGCCCCACCCTCGATCGGCGAACAGGCCGATCATGGCAGCCCGGCACACTCGGCATCACCGGTTTACGGATTTCCCAACGGAGTCGTTCACGAGGGGGAGGATGTCAAGTACTAGTGCTGTCGGTTCTCGTGAGATAAGCCAGTGGCCCACACGCGCGCGCCCCCATGCGTGCCAAGTATCCCCGCAAGGCCCCCGTGTTGAGGGCTCTGGTGTAAATGGCCCCCGAACGGGAACGAGCCCCGGCCGCCACACCGGCCGACGCTCCGCGAGAAGGCGTCGCATCCTGATCCCCGCAGTGGACGAGGGAGCCGTCAAGCCCTGGCGGAAGCTGCTGCGCGGGTTGGGCGAGTCCCAGCACGGGGCGCTCAGCTGCCTGGGGGGACTGGCTCGAGGCGGGCGCCTCCTACGAAAGCTTCTCGGGACAGAGCTCAACCGCATCGACCCCCACCGGTTCCCCGGCTGGGGCTTCCACTGGCAGAGCAACTACCACGTTGCCGCGCACCGCTACCGCCCTATTCCGCCCGGCCCGCTGCCTGGAACCGCCTGTGCCCAGGCGTCCACTCACCTGGGCGCTGCGGCCTTCCTCGCGGCCAAGGCCCGTTCCCGATGAGGGCTCTTCGCCTCCCCACCCGTCCCGTCGCTGTAGCGGACGGTGCACCGCTGCCCCGGCTGGGCCGAGCACTGCGTACAAGAAATATTGATCCAGGCAGTCGCCGGGTCGGCACCGGGAGCGATGCGGCCGACTACCGGCGGCGTCAGATCCTGCTGCCGGGGCGGACGCCTGGGCCGCTCCGTCGTAGCCGTCGGATCGCACGACGCGTGCACCGGCTTCCCCCGCGTACCGCGTGCCCGGCTGTACACGGTCGGGGACTCCGTCGTCGGGTCACCGCACATCGCGCAGATCAACGGTCCTCGCTTGGGCCGCGGTCCCTCAGTGGCCTGCGGTTTCCGCGCGGGAGCGGTCTCTGCCGCGCCGTCCGCGCGAGTCACCGTGACCGCTGAGGCCGGCGGGATGCTGTAAGAGCGAAGCCGGGGAGCGGCGGTATGCGTCTGCCCCTTGCGCCCGCCCCGACCGATACGTCGAGTCATGCGCAGAGCCTAGAGCTCCACGCAGCCTGCCGCGCCCGCCTCTGGTGCTGGCACCACCGAGCCTCGTCACAGGCGCCGCTGCGCCTGCCGTGCTGGGGTCAGTCGGGGAGGGGGATGCCGAGGGCGGCGGCGCGGGCCTGGACGGAAGTGGGTGTCTCGCCGCCTCGGAGCCGTCGGCAGCGGATCTGCTCCCGGCTCGCCGCTGCGGCCAGGAACGCCGAACCGAGGTGGCGGCCGGTCGCGGTGTCGAAGACTTCGATGGTGTCGTCGTGGTGAGGCAGGTGCCGTACCGAGACTTTGGTGCCGGTACGGCCGTTCATCCAGGGACCGCCGCCACCGCACACCGCTGGTACTGATCGTGTACGTACGGCCGTCGTCTTCCAGGGCGAACGTCGCAAGCTGCCCGGCGGAGGCGCCGACTGGCGGGGAGCGTCATTCCAACTGTGCTGTATTCGAAACCGCCGGTGGTGTCGGCAAGGTGTCAGGGGCAAGCGCTATGGTGCGTGGCCGTGGACGCTACTGATCTTGACTACCGGGCCCAGACACGGTCCGGCTGCATCCCGCCGGAGCTGGTCTTGCGGCTGCTCGAGCGCGGCCACGTCGACGTGGTGGAGCTGCAGGCCGGACGCGGGGAGTGGTTCTGCGCGCTGGCGTGGGCGAGGTTGCTGGGTGAGCAGGGCCGGCAGGCCGACGCGTTGGAGCTGCTCGCCCCGTATCTAGCAACCGGCTGGTGGACGGCCGTCGTAGCCGCGGCCGAGCTGCTGGAGCGCTGGGGCCGCGTCGACGAGGCGATCGAGATCACCCGGGTCCGCATGGAGGCCGGGCACCCAATGGCGCTGGAGTCCTACACCCGCCTACTCGCCCGGCACGGCCGTGCCGAGAAGGCGTTCGCCCTGCTGCGCCCGCACATCGGCGAGCTATCCCTCGCCGAGGCACTGGTCGACATCGCGGCCGCTGCCGGCCGCGACGAGGAAGCCGCCGCGCTGCTCGCCGCCCGGACCGAGCACCAGTGTTCCGACTTCCCGTGGTGCTGCCGAGGCCTCGATCGCGACACGGCGATCGGGCTGCTCGCCACGATCCGCGAGCGCCAGGGCCGCACCGACGAGGCGATCGCCCTGCTGCGCACCGGCAGCACCAACGGTGAGCAACTGGCCGCGCTGCTGGCACGGCACGGCCGGCTCGGCGAGCTGCGGGCAGCTGCGGCGACTGATGACTCGCGGTACGCCGTACAACGGCTCGCGAGGTTGCTGGAGGAGCGCGGCGACGTGGAGGGGGCGATCGCGGCATACCGGCAGGCCGACGGACCCGTGGCCCACGACCCCAACTCGGCTTGCGAGCTCGCGCAGCTCCTGGCCCGGCACGGCCGGGGGAATGAAGCGATCAACGTGATGCGCGTCCAGGCCGACGCCCGCAACGGGGACGACTGGATCCTCCATACTCTGTCCGACCTGTACCTCGACCAGGGCCGCCCCGAGGACGGCCTTGCGCACCTCGACGCCCTCGCCGCCGCCCGCGGGGGCGAGGAGGAGTGGGACCTGTACTGGATACGGCTGCCGCTGATCGCCGCCCGCGACGGCGTCGACGAAGCGATCGCACAGGCCCGCTCCCATCTCGAGGGCGCCACCTCGTACGCGGCGCCGCACATCGCCGAGCTGCTCGCCGGCGCCGGACGCACCGAGGAGGCCGTCGCCGTCCTCGAACAGCACGCCTCCACGAACAGCCATGACCTGGCCGGCTACCTCATCGACCTCGGCCGCGTCGAGGACGCCCTGGCCGTCCTCCAGCGGCGCACCCCCCGGCCGCCCGAGCTGTCGGACGGCACCTGGCGCGACGATCCCCCGTTCTGAGGCCCTCGATGGCCTTGTACGCGAAGGACCCGCGCTGCACCGCCATGGCCGAAGCCCTCGTGCCCCTGCTGCGCCGCAACTGCCCGGAAGGCGCCGGTGGATTCGGCGGCTCGTACCAGGTGAACCTGGATGACGAGGAGGCCGTCGGATTGGGCGGGGTGGAACTGATCCGGGCCGCGATGCGTAAAGCGGCCTGGCAGCTCGACTGGAAGGTCACCACGATCGGGATGATCGGCACCCGACACGGCACCATGGTCGTCGTTCGCCTGAGACGGGACACCAACCAAGCAGCGCCGGATGGCCCGATGTCCCATCTCATTCGATCTTGCCGTCCCTTGATGCTGCGACCTGTACGTATGCAACGGCTTGTGAGACGGATTCAGCCGGTGTTCTCAGGTGACGTTGTCTCCCGGGTTTCCTCAGTCTTGTCTCACTCAATGTTGCCGGTGAGTGAGGTAGCCAACCTGGCCGTCCAACAGGAAGCTCACCGACTCGCGGAGATCCTCAGACTCGCGGTAGTGCACGCCAGTCATTCCCAGCGCGGCTGCGGCGTCGACGTTCTCCCGTCGGTCATCGACGAAGAGGCACCGGTCCATCGCGACGCCCGCTCGTTCAGCCGCGATCTCGTAGATCTTGCGGTCCGGCTTGGCTACCCCCACCCGGGCGCTGCTGACGACATGGTCTGCGAAGTCCTCCAGTCCCAACGACGCCAGGTCGTTCTCCAACTCCAGGGTCGCGTTCGTTACCAGGACCAGGGGCATGTGTGCCCGCACCCGACGAAGCAGGGCCACCACCACTTCGTCGGCCCAGAACGGCGCTTGAGCAAGTGCCATTCCCAGCTCACGCGCCTGCGCCTGCGACACCTGGGCGCTCTGGGGCAGGCCGGGGCGCATCCGCTGGGCGGCGGAGAGGTGGGCCCGGACCAGGGTCCGCAGTCCGATGCCGGCCTCCGCGGCCCGCTCCCCGAGCGAACCCAGGGCTTCGCGCTCCTCCCGGGTGAGCCTGCGGCGGGTCGCGCACACACCCGCCAGGATCTCGGCGTACCCCTCCAGTTACTCCTCGGCCGGCTCCCTCTCCGTTACGGTCCCTCCCCGATTACTGACGCGTCGCTGACGAGTTCTTGACGCGCGGGGACCAAGACTGGCACGCCGTCCGTCAGGGTTCGCGCCCGGCATCAAGACGACGTCAAAGACTGCCGGGCAGCGGCAATGCCTAGGGCCGTGGTCCTGCTTCAGGATGGCCCCACCGGAGGCAGGGGCGTGGGCCTGATGCTGGAAGACGGAAACCGCGACGGGACAGGGGGAGCGATGGGGCGGCCACGATGATCACATAGGCCGTCGCCGAGACGGGTAACCGGCCAAGGTGCAACGCCGCTTCCGTGTCGACGCGTCGAACGTCGACGGCGTGGAACCTGAGGGTCAGCTTCTGAACGGCGCCGTCAGGCGCTGCCCGCCGCGGGGGAGCGGACAAAAGAGGTTCCGGTGCCGACAAACGGGGGGAGTTGACGGCACCGGACCCACATCCACCAGGGTACAAGGAGCGGAACCGAGTAAGCGCCGGAAGCAACCAGCACCCGTACACGGTGCTGCACAACCGGCTCGCCGCGCAGGCCAGGCGTGCCGGGGACCTCGACGAGGTCGGGATCGAGGCTTTGGGCTCCGGCGAGCTGAGTCTCACCGGCACCAGCCGTATCCGCACCGAGCGCACCTGCATGCCCCAGGACGTAGTCGCTGGCGGTGACCAGGTGCTGCCCAGGCTCCTGCGGCGCGACGGACCCGCGCCACCTGCGCACACGTCCCACCGGACGGCATGCGTCGCGGTCCGACGGTGCAGCCGCGCCCGCGCACCGCCAGAACTAACGCAGGAAGAGGGGAACCAGCATGGCCAAGTCTGTGCACGCGGCGATCGGAGAGCACCCGATCCACTGCCTGATGTGCGACAACGACACGTTCCGCAAGCGGGAGGTCAAGCTGAACAGCACGGGGATGGAGCTCTTCGACCTGGCCTGGGCGAACGAGTCGGCGACCGGCCTGATCTGCCAGTCGTGCGGCTACGTCCACCTGTTCGTCAACCGTGACCTCCGGTTCAACCGGGCCCGTGGGTGATGTGGACGGACAACGGAATGACCTCAAGGGCACGAACGCGCTCGCTCGTGTTCCGCCAGGTGAGGAGCCCCCTGGTGAGACCCGTACTACTTCCGAAACTCAGTCACCAAGTCTCACCTGGTGGTTCACGCTGCGGCTTCGTACTCGTTGATCAGCCCACCGAGAACGGGTACCCGGCGGGTCCGCCCCGCCCGGACCGGGAACGGGATCACGTTCGGCTCATCGTCGGGGGCGCGCAGGCTCAGTCCGGCGCCTTGATGGCTGCGCCCGCCGTTGTAGTGAGCGACGTAGTGGTCAAGGACCGTGCGCAGGTGGCGCTCGCCGCCGATGAGCATCTGGTCGGTGCACTCGGCGCGGACGGTGCGCACGAACCGCTCGGCGATCGCGTTCATCCGCGGCGCTTGGGGAGCCGTGAGCAGCACGTCGATCCTGCTCGCGGCGAGTACGGCGTCGAAGGCCTCGGTGAACTTGGTGTCACGGTCCCGGATCAGACGACGGAACCGGTGCCGGGTCTGCTCGAGATCAGCAGTGAAGTCCCGGGCCAGCTGCGTGGCCCAGGCGCTGGTCGGGTACGGGGTCACGCCCAGCAGGTGGACCCGGCGGGTGCGGTGCTCGATGACGAACGCCACGTACAGCCGAGTCAGGAAGAGCGCGCAGTCCACGTGGAAGAAGTCCATCGTCAGGATCGACTCGGCGTGGGCCTGAAGAAGCGTGCGCCACCGGTCGTCGCGTGCGGTCGGCGGCGGGATCCGGCGGCCGCGCAGGATTCTTCGGATCGTGCCCGCTCCGAGGCGATGCCCCAGGCGGCGCAGCTCGCCCTGGATCCGGACCACGCCCCAGGTCCGGTTCTCGGTGGCGAGGCGGACGATCAGCTGTACGAGTTCGTCGTCGAGCGGTGGACGTCCCGGTGACCGGGGCTGGGTCCACTTCTTGACGACCATGCGGCGGTGCCACCGCAGCAGCGTGCTTGGGGTGACGATCCGGTGCAGCCGCAACGCTTTCGGCAGCATCCTGGACAACGCCGCGAACACAGCCCGGTCGGTCCAATGGAGCCGCGGCTTCGGGTTGGCACGCCGCAAGACCGCGACCTCTTGGCGCAGTACGAGTATCTCGGCGTTCTTCGACGCCGACCATCTGGCCAGCAGCACCAGCCAGGACAGCACCGCGACGGCGAACCGGTAGATCAGCCGAATCAGCATGGTCCTCCATCATCGCAGCTCCGGGCCCGTGGCCGAGTTTCGGGAGTACTACAGGGCGCCCGCCTGGCTGCGATAACACGCTGCTAGATTCGCTCGCCATGCGATCACGTGAGTACGACCTCGACTTCCGCGACAGGGCCGGGCGGATACGAGCCTGGGGTATCGGTCTGTTGGCTGTGGCGGCGCTCCAGTGGACATGGTGTGCCCTGTTGCTGCTCACGCCATACGAGGTCGATGAGAAGCCCGGCGACCGTTACCCCGCGGAGTGCGAGTCACGGTTGTTGACCGAACGTGGTACGGCCAATGACGGCCTGCAAAGGGGGGATTGGTGTCAGGACGAGCGCGACTGGCCTGAAGCCCTGGCGGTGCTCGGGTTGTCCGTGCCGGTGTCGGTCGCTGGTGTGGCGCTCTTCACGAGCGGCAGTGTGAGCAGGCGGATGAGCGCCCACGCGGAGGCGATGCGCGAGCTGGACAAGCTCGCCGACGCACGGAGCGCGTAGCCTGCCGGGTTGGCCGGCCGTCAGTTAGCGCTGGCCGCCGTCGACGTCGCCGCCGTGGTGTACGTAATGCGCGGGCCGCTGGCCTGGCAGGCTGTCGTCGTCCGTTCGCGTTACCGTCAGTACTGCCGTTGGCGCGGCGACCGTGTTCAAGTCGGTGCAGAGCCTTCGGCTCGGCTGACCCTTTACTTCTCCGCGATGTCAGGCCGAGAATGTCCTGCCCCCATCTGAACCAGACGGAATAGCGCACCCCTCCCCCCCACTCCCCGGACCACCCCGTCACCGGAGCCTCGGAGAAAGGTGCGCCATGCGACGTGCCACAGTCCTTACCCGCTTGTGCGGCGGTGCCGCGCTCGTCGCGGTGACCGTCGCGGTCGGTCTTGCCCTCGTACGGCATGACGCGCCCACTCCCAGGTGGGACATCATCGAGGCCCTCGGGGTCGCTGCCTTGGCCGCCGGCGGATGGATACTCGCGTGCCGGGCGGCGCCCACGGTGCGGGTCGAGTCGCCTGTGCCGGCGCAGGCCTCGATCCCGCGCTCGCTACGCCAACCGCCCCACGACTGGGGCCTGGCGGCGGGCGTGGTGCTGACGATCGTCACTCCGCTCGCCGTACTGCGGTTCGGATTCGCTCTGTACGAGGGGGCGCTGACAGGCCTCGCCGTCATCGTAGGGATAGGCCTCGGCTTCTGGCTGCTCGTCTACGTCGTGACCGACCTGTTGGGGCACCGGCTGGGCCCCCGTCAGCGCGTCCTATGCACGGACGCCGCCGCAGGGCAGGTGCACGCCGTGCGCGTACGGATCGGGGCACCCATCTGGAAGCGGTACGAGAAGCGCGGCGACAAGCCCGGCACGATCAAGGCCGAGCACACGCACTGGCTCGAAGTGTCACCGGTCGGGGGTGGCGTCCCACTACAGGTCTATCCGATGTATCCGGCGGGCGGCGGCACCGGCCTGACGCGCACCACCACGGACCTGCTCCAGGCCGGACTTCAACTCGGCAGCCACCAGGCCTGGGTGTGCCTGCCGACGCGCTGGAAGCTGATCGAGGAGGGACTCCCCGTAGCCCTCGTCGCCGACACCGGGCACGTGGTGTGGGGCGAGCTCTCCCGCGATGCCGCCCGCCAGTACCTCGCCGACCCCGTCAACGGCGCTCCCGTCAACCTGCACCCCACCTCTCCCGACCACCCGAGCCTCGCCCTGGCTGGCCGCGCGAAGTTCCGCCAGGATCTGCACGGACGCCAACTCGTCTGGCTGCTCGCCGCGTTCGCGCTGGCCGCACCAGCTTTGCTCGGCGCCGTGGCGGGCTTCCCTGGCTCATTGCTCTGCCTCGGCACGGCGGTGGCCGTGGCCGCCTCCGGCCTGGGCGTCACCCGCCGCGCTGGGGAACTGCCGGGCGAGATCGGCTGGACGGTCCGCGAGAGTCGGGACCCGGCGATCCGGTAGGCAAGCCGTGGGGTACGGCAAGCAGAGCAGGCGGCCCGGAGTCCGCGCAGCGCAGCGTAGTAGACGCTCGCCACCAAGCGGCTTCCTCCGAAGCAACTCGGATGGGTGCTTGTGCCGTTCAGAAATGCGTCGCTGCAGACGTGCGGAATGCGGAAGGCTGATCAACGGATCCTCCGTGAAGCCATCGGGCCCCCCTCCCGGGAACCGGGCCAGGGCGATGCCGTGGTGATCAAATCGTTGTCGCACCGCGTACAACCGCGTACGGCCCTCCCCTGTCCCACAGTCAGGCGCGAGGATGAACCTCCGGCCGGTGCGCCTGGGCGCTCGGTCCAGGCTGCAGGGGAAAGGCGGGCTCGAAGATGGGGAAGACGATGTGGAGAGCGGTGGTGGCCGGTGGAGCGGCGGTCGTGTTCACAGGGGTGGCGGCGGTGCCGGCCGGGGCGGCGGAGGGCGGGGTCTCCTTCACCCGGGTCGCGGTGAACGGCGGGAAGCCGATCGTGATCGGGGTCACGGAGGAGGTCGAGGTGCATGCGGTCTTCCGGATGACGACCAGGCTCAGATACGACTTCGGGCCGACGGTGTTCCCCTACCGGGGGAAGCTCGACACTGGGGAGACGCTGCACAGCTCCGTCATCACCAGCGACTGTGAGGTCGTGGACAGGGCGAACGGAATCTGCGACTTCGAGGAATGGCTGTACATCGACCCGCGGAACCTTGACTTCGGGAACGAGGACGCCGGCACCTGGGGAACTGCTGCTCGGGTTTTTCTCGCCGGTGACGCCCACGACACTGACGACGAGGACCTCCCGTTGCAGGTCAAGCGGGCCACACGCGTCACTGTCAACGCCTCGCCGGAGCCGGTCGCGAGAGGGAAGACGATCACCGTGACCGGGCGGGTCACACGGGCGAACTGGGACACCCACACGTACCAGGGGTACGCGGGCCGCACGGTGAGCCTGCAGTTCAAGGCGGCGGGCGCCTCCTCGTACACGACGGTCAAGAAGGCGACGTCGAGTAGTACGGGGGCGCTCAGGACCACGGTGAAGGCCACCGGTTCGGGGACGTGGCGGTGGACGTACTACGGGAACTCCACCTCCGGGGCGAAGTCGTCGACCGGGGATCACGTCGCCGTGCGGTAGGCGACGTGCGCGGACTGCTTCCCCTCGCAGAAGCGTCATCATCCGGACCGGCCGGACCGGGGACTTCAGTACCTCGTCGACCTGTGGCCGACCCCGCAGGAGTCGGAACTCCTTGCACTCAAGCAAGGTCCGATCCCCTGGGCTGGCTGACCTAACGCCGCTCTGAAGTCCGCTCCCTGCGAGCGATGTGCGCAGCGCAGAACTCTGAGCGTGCTACTTGGCCAGCCTGGCCAAGTAGCACGCTCAGTCACACGAATCCCCTCTGTCGGAGGAATGCACTCTGACTCGAGTGGATACGGAGCACCGCTTCGCGGCCCGCACGCCTCCGTGGGCTGCGGACAGGTCTGCCCCGGCTGGTCCGGGGGAGGCCAGTCGGGGCGGTCTGTGTGCGGTACGGAGGGGGGTCGCCTCTCGGCGGAGGGCTCCATGGGGCTTCAGCCGAACGATCTTCCCCATGGGCTGTAGGTGAGGCCCGGGGAGACTGTCCCCTCCGTAGGCACAGGTGGATGAACGGTCGATCAGTCAGGATCATTCCCCGTACAGGCTCCGGTCTTTGGGTGCAGGCTTCTCGCGGCACCGGAGCTCTGCCGGTTCCGGGCGGGATGGGAAGTGCGGGTACCGGCTGCCCGTGGTGCGGGTCACCGAGGGGCAGATGCGGAACCTGTTCGGCGAAGGCCTCCACCCGGACGCGGACCGCATCGTTGCCGACCGTCTTGCCGCCGGCGACAGTCCCGCGGCAGCCGCCCGGGCGGCCCGGCTCGGGTACCGGGTGCAGAAGTGGTCCGGGGCCGATCTCGTGTTCCGGCCGCCCGGCAGCGTCCAGGTCCTGTGGGCGCTGGGCACACCGCCGGTCCGGCAGCTCATCGAGGACCTGCAGACCCGCGTCACCGGCGAGGTCCTGGCCACCGCCGAGACCGACCTGCTGTGGGTACGCGTCGGTGCCGACAGCACCGTGCAACGCGCCCGTGCCGGTGTGATCTCCGCCCGCTTCCGCCACTACGAGAACCGCGACGGTCAGCCGCTGCTCCACGATCACGTGGTGCTGTCGGTCAAGGTCCGCCGCCAGGACGACCGGTGGGGCACTCTGCACACCCGCCCGTTCCTCGAGTACGCCGTCGCCCTCTCGGAGCTCTACAACCAACGCCTCCTGGAGGAGATCTGTCGCGCGCTCGATCTGGCGACGGTGCCCCGCTACCCGACCGCCGGACAGCGGCCCGTGATGGAACTCGCGGGAATTCCCGAGCAGCTCATCGACAGCAGCTCATCGACTGGGCCGCCACCCGCAACACCGCGACCATGCGCCGCCTGAAAGAACTCGCCGGCCAGTACCAGGAACGCACCCGTCAGCCCCTCACCACCAAAATCCGGCACCGGATGATGGCACGCGCCTTCCTGCCCGCGTTGCGGGAACGCTGGCGGGACGGCGCCATTGCCCGTGTCGGCGAGGAGGTCGTCGACAACCTCCTGCGCCTGGCCCGCCTCGCCGCCGCAGCGATCCGCACCACCGTCCGCACTGCCGTGGACGTCGCGGCCGCAGCTCTGGAGATCACCGCGGTTGTCTCGGTCCACCACGGCGGCGGCTTCCGCCACCGCCACCTGCTCGCCGAAGCCCGCCGCTACCTCACCCGCACCCTCCACGGACACCCCGCCCCGCCCCACACCGACACCGCCATCACCGCGGCCGCCATCCGCGACCACTGCATCCCTGGCGACCCGCCGAACCCGGACAAGCCGATGCCGCTCGCGAACCAAACCTTCACCCCGGCCTGGGCCCCCAAATCGCCCCGCAGTTCGACCACACCCGCCGCCCACCGGATCCACCACCGCGCCCGCGCCGAAGCCGCACGCCGCACCACCCTCGCTCGCGCCGAAGCGCAACAGAGGCCGCCTGTACGGCAGCAAGAGCACACCCCGCAGGCGGCACCACAGCAACCGCTGCCTCCCGCCCCGGCCCAGGCACCCGGCGGGCGAAGCCAGTGAACCGCCCAGAGGGCCGCAAGATGCGATCGACGCCACCCCCGCTCCTGTGCGGGCGAGTGAAGCGCTCCGAGATCGGTGTCCCTCCACCTGCCACAACGTCGGTTGCTCACCGGCAGAAGCGGCTCCAGCCGAGCTCGTTCCTCGTCGGTCAGATCCCCGCAAGCCAGCCATGCCGACCGACCCTGGTGATGAGTTGTCGCGCCCGCACCCGTCACACCTACGACGGGACACGACGAGACGGAAGGATGACGTGATGAGTGCGGACACGCGGCTGGAGGAGCTGGGCGAGAGCGGTCTGGGCGGGAGCGGTCTGGGCGAGGTCGACGAGCCGGCGTTCTCGGGGCTGGCGGAGCGGTACCGGCGGGAGCTGCACGTGCACTGCTACCGGATGCTTGGGTCGTTCGAGGACGCCGAGGACACCGTGCAGGAGACGTTCCTCCGTGCCTGGCGGCGGCGGGAGACCTTCGAGGGGCGGTCGACGTTCCGGGCCTGGCTGTACCGGATCGCCACCAACGCCTGCCTGGACCTGCTCGCCAAACGCCGCCCGGAGCCCGCGACCGGCGGCGAGGTGCTGTGGCTGCAGCCCTACCCGGACCGGCTGCTCGACGAGCTGCCCGCGGGAGACGCGGACGAGCCGGAGACCGTCGCCGTCGCGCGGGAGACGATCGAGCTGGCGTACCTCGTCGCCGTCCAGCACCTCGCGCCGCGCCCGCGCGCCGTACTCATCCTGCGCGACGTGCTCGGCTGGCCGGCGAAGGAGGTCGCGGAGCTCCTCGGCGGCTCCGTCAACTCCGTCAACAGCGCGCTGCAGCGGGCCCGCGCCGGCATGCGGGAGCACCTGCCCGCCGAGCGGCAGGACTGGAGCGGCGGCGCCGAGGACTCCGGGACGCGCGAGCTGGTACGTCGCTTCACCGACGCCAGCGTGGCCACGGACGTCGACCGGCTCGCCGACATGCTCCGTGACGACGTCCGCTGCTCGATGCCGCCCACGCCGGGCCTGTCCCTGGGCCGCGACGCGGTGGTGACCGGCTGGGTCGAGGACGGCTTCGAGGGCATGCAGGGACTGCGCGGCGTCCCCACGTCGGTGAACCGGCAGCCCGCCGTCGCCTTCTACCTCTGGAACGAGGGCGAGGGTGCCTACCTGCCGTTGACGCTCGATGTCCTGCGCGTCACCGGCGGGGTGATCACCGAGATCGTCATCTTCCACGCCGACCAGTTCCCGCGGCTCGGGCTGCCGGAGCGCCTGCCGGCGGACGGCACGGAGTAGTCCCGGTGTGGACGCTCGCGCTGCGCGGTGGCGCGCGTGTCGCGGTGGTCGCGGCGGAATGGTGCGACGCGTTCGGCGTCGTCACCTGCGGGCGGGTGCAGCTGGAGCTGCGCGACGGCGAGCCCGGGCCGGTCCTCGGACGCGGCGCCGGGTTCTGGCTCCGCGGCACCGGCGTCCGCGCCCTGCGGAACCCCGGCCGTCGCACGGCGAGGGTGCGCATCGTCACCCCCAAGGCCAGGACCGTCACATGCCAGTCAACACACCCGTACGCCAGTTACCGAATGATGGAGGAACGACATGAACAGCATGAATGACACCGGGGTCGTCGCAGGCCCGGCATCGGGCCAGGCCAGCCACACCCACCGACTCCGCAGGCTCGCCGGCACCGGCTTCATTGCCACGCTCGCAGCGATGGTGGCCACCACCCTCGCTGCTGCGCTTGCCCAGGCCGTTGGCGTCGACTTCGAGGTCCCCGATGGTGGCGAGACGATCCCGTTGTCCGGGTTCGCCGTGGTGACCGGCTTCTTCTCGGTCGTGGGCATCGTCATTGCCGTCGCTCTTCTTCGTTGGAGCGCTCGCCCCGCCAAGCGATTCGTATGAACGGCAGTGTCGCTGACCGCGATCTCGTTGGTCCCGCCCCTCCTCTCCGGGGCAAACACCGCCACCACCACCGCCCTCCTCGGGCTACACCTCGTCCCTGCGACGGCGATGATCCCCACCCTGGCGCGGAGCCTTCGCACCCGGACCGATTGATGATCCCGTAACGGGACAACGCGCGGCGCAAGGGCGTGCGCGAGCGCACTAACGTGGCCCCCGGTGCTGCCACCCTCCATTCCAGGTTCCTTTTCTTGGTCGATTCGAAAGCTGAGTCGCGTGTGCGAAGAAGCACAGGGCGCCTTGCGGGCTGAAGACCAAACGCCATCCGCTTCGGATGGGGCGCACCGGGTACCCCGGTCGCGTTCACCCTGGCCGAGCCCTGACACCTCAACTACGCCTGCGGGAGGCGGCCACGCCGTAGCCGGCGGGGCAGGGAGCGCTGTTTGTGACGTGGGAGGTTGGAAAAGGCTCACTGATGACGCACTGCAGGCGGCCCGGACGCGCGCCAAGATCATGGACGGCCTCGCCCGCGCGGAGCGCGCCCTGTTCACCCGCCCCACGCCGAAATCCGCGCGAGCCCAGATGAAATTCCTTCGCACGCGGGAGAAGGGCTCCACCAAGACCCTGGCGGAACGCCTGGGCGTCTTTCGCAAGACGGTGGAGCGCTACCTCGGGCCTCCAAGAAGCCGCAGAAGCGCCTCCAGGCCGCTCTGGTGAAGGAGCCCGAATCGGAGTAGCAACCGCAGGTCAAAGCGCAGGCAAGGTAGCACGCGGCCTCCTCGGGCGGGCTGGTCATCACCTGCCGGGCCTCCTTCGGCTTCACCGCGAACGGGACCTCGGACGACGCCCGGGTACGGGACCTCATGGTCGCCGTGTCGCCCTCCCACGCGGCCCTCATCCTGACTGCGATCTCTCGGTTTCGTGTCAGTGAATGGTGTGACAGTGGTGGGTTCCCCGTGTGTTGCCCGGACGTACTGGTCAGTGAGTCATACGTCGGGCTCGCCGGACGTGCTGCCACTGTCATGAGATGAGAGATCGGGGGTGTCGGTACTGTCACCGGGCTGTATAGGCGCAGGTCGCGTACTCACACGAAAACGAGAGATCGCAGCTGCCGTGACCGTGCGGGGCACCTTCCGCTTCGGCCGCGAATTCGACGACGCGCTGTCGCTTCTGACCTTGGGCTTGCACGTCGACCCGGTCATCAGCCACACCCTGCCTCCGACTCGGGCGGTCGAGGGGTTCGACCTGGCCGGTGATCGTGCGAGGGCGTCGAACGTCCTGCTGGATCTGAGCGACTGATTTTCTGTCCGTCACGATCGTGTGGCGGTTCCGCACTCCGCTTCGCCGGCCTCTTGCATGCGCGCGTCCATCGATTTGTTCCGGTCGTACGGGTCCACCTCGGGGCCGTTTCCCGAACCCTTTGCCGCACGGTCGGCGGTGAACTCGGGGGTGAAGTAGCCCGTGAAGTCGCCGCAGCCGCCGTTGGTGGCGTCCACCTTGTAGGAGACGAGGGAGAACGTCCCCGGCTCGGTGATCACCTTCGCCGGGTCATCCCAGCTCATCACCGTCTCGCGGCGCACGATGGTGCGCGCGACTTCGTCGCTGCCCGTCGCGGCGCGGACGACCGGGTAGACGTAGGTGACATCACTGGTCACCTCGACCGAGCCACGCTTGCCCTCGCGGAACGTGATCGATCCTTGCGTCTTGACCACGCCCCCCACCAACTGCACCTTCGTCTGCGCGAAGCGGCTGAACAGCAGCAGAGGGTCATTTTCCTGACTGGGCTCGCGGAACGCGGTCGACAGGTAGTCCTGGACATCGCGCTGGTGTGGATTGATCAACGCGATCGCCTTTTTCGGCCGCTCCCCGCGCAGCACATCAGGATCCAGACTGGACGCGGTAAGGAAGTTCAGGCTCTGATCGAGCGCCTGTGTGACCTGTCCCTTGGTCATCCAACCGGTCGACCGTGCCGCGGGCACGCTGATCCCGGCCGTCCCGTCCTCCCACCGCGCCGCCGGCGATCCCCTGAACGGCTGCTCCGGTGTGGGTAGTTGAGGTGCCGACTCCGTGGCGGGCGACGCACTTGCGCCGTCTCCGTCTCCGTCCCCGAACCATCCAACGACCCGCCCCGGATCCAACGCCACGACCAACAACCCGACCGCAAGCAGCAGTCCGACCACGTACCACGCCTTGCCCCGTCTGCGCCGGGGCGGTTGGTGAGTCCGCCATCCCTCAGGAGGTCCGGTCTCTTCCCGCAGACGCCGTCCGACCATCCGGGCCCGCGCCGAGGGCTCCTCGGGCGCGCTCTGCGTCCCGGCCTGGGCCTCCCGCAGGAAGCGCTCCCACTCCTCGTCCGGTATGGACGCCCCATTCTTGCCCATGACGTTCTCCCACCCCTTACGCGCGACCGGGTCTTCCCCAGGACCGTTCGCCATCCTCATATCATCACGTAGCTGATCTGCGCGAACCCAGGTCCCCGTCGCCAGGCGCGAATGTCACCATGCGGGCCACGATAGAAGCGAGCACTGACAACCAGGCCTGGTGGAATCCGGGGCGTCCAGCGGCGCCCAGCGCCGGCCATCAGCTTCCTCCGGGCCAGCGACAGGTACGGTCGCCGACCACGAGTGGTTCGGCATCGCGGCCACGGCCCTCATGGGTACGGCCGCCGCGTCCTGCTCTGTTGTCACAGACGATCATGATCGCGGCGGCCGTACCCATGCCCGCCGCCACCCATCCCGCTGACCAGCGGCGACACGCTACAGATCACGATCTACAGCTGCCGTGTTAGCCGTATGAGGTGTCTTCGAGAACGAAGGCATGGACGCCACCGTCCCAGGCGACGTTGACAAACCCTACGAGTCTGTCGTCGCTTCGGGCGCAGACCCAGCCGAGGCTGTGACGCTGCACTCGTGTTTGCCAATCAATTTTCCCCTGAACGTGACCGAACGCCTCCGCGTGGAGCGCGTTGACGGCGGCATTGTCGAAATCACCGCGCCACTCATACGTGATCGTCATGGACCGCATCGTAGGCAGCGAGGCGCCCGATCCAGCCCCGCGCTTTCGGAGCCTATGCCCCTTTCAAGCAGGGGCATTCCGAGAGTTTCAATACCCGACTCCACCATTACATGTTGACGACGCCGAAGCACGTGCCGCCGTCGAGCACGTCGACTCCCTGAAGGAACGCCCACGAGTATCCCGTCCGTGTCCGTACTGGTGCCCGCACCGCGCGCCCACCAGCACCCCAATGCCACCCGAGAGGCCCACCACCACAGGCAGGTCCCCACACAGGGCGCTGATGGCGGGGCTATGGCAGTTCCTCCAGCGCTTCCCGTACCGCGGTCATCACGGCGTCCCCCTCCGCGCCAAGCGTTCGTGCATGTGTGACGAACTGTCGAGCGAGTTCCGCCAGCCTCGTGGGGTCGGGATCCGGGGCGCGCGAAGGAAGCGGAGCCACACGGGTCCCCGCGCCCCGGCGTGTATGGATGAGGGACGCCGCCTCCAGTTCGCGGTAGGCCCGTGCAACCGTTCCGGCCGCCAGGCCCAGGTCGGCCGCCAGTTGGCGCACCGTCGGCAGGCGTTCGCGCTCCAGGAGGCGACCCGTGGTGATCAGGGCGGCGAGTTGGGCCCGGATCTGTTCGTACGGCGGGACGGGGCTGGAGGTGTCGACGCGGATGGCGGGGCTGTTCACCGGCGTACCCGGGCCTTGGGCGAGATCACAGTGAACAGGCACCACGCCACGGTGACGAGGGCAGCCAGGGCCGTGGGCCACAGCACCCAGGTGGCGAGCCGGCCAACCGTGCCGTCACAGGTCATGTCCATCAGGGCGCCGGAGGCCGTGGAGGCGGCACCAAGAAGAGGTGCCGAGACCAGCAGGCCCCACGCGGCGACGATGGCCAGCGCGCGGTCGCGACGGGTTTTCTCGTCGCCGGGTCGGCGGGCGATCTTGGTCAGGGACCACAGACAGCCGGCCGTGGAGACGGCGAAGGAGGCGAGGACGGGCAGACCGTAGAAGAGGCCGGGCCAGGGGCCGGTGCTGGCGGTCCTTCCGTCCGGGCAGGTGACGGTCAGAATACGGCCCGCGCGGCCCATGTCGTCAGGCGAGGCCAACACGGCTGCCACGGCCAAGAGGACGACGAGCACGCCGGCCTGGCCGAGAAGCAGCAACGTCATGCGCGGAGGCACGTAGTCGCGCACCCGGCGCGGGGTCAGTCCCGCCGTGCGGACATCACCTCGGGGGCGGGCTGTGAGCGCGTCCCCCGCCAGCACCCCGGCAACCGCGCACAGCCCGAAGACCGGGATGGCGTAGAGGATGCCGACGTCCTCGCCGGCGTCCAAGCCGTGCCCGACCGCCCGGGCGGCGACGGCCCCGATGAGCAGACCGGCCCAGCGCAGGTATCGGTCGGCTGCCGATGCGGTCGACTCTGCGTCGAATGCGAGCATGACGAACTCCCCCGGAATTGACGTGCATACAACGTGCCTTGCCGCTTCTTGTATCAAGCGGCTAGTACAAGATGGCGCCCGCCGCCCCTTGTGTCAAGCAGTTGATACAAGGGGCATGGTGGGGGGTCAGACCACATCAGTCGGGACTACCCGATCCTTGCGGGATCCGGTACGAGAAGACTGACTGTGGGCGGGTGGGTTGGTGTCAGTGGGTTGGGTGTCATCGGTGTGGTGGGGGATTTCAGCGCAGTGAGCTTGCTGTTCCGTGGTTGATCTCGGCTGTTGTGGGATGAGTAACCTGATGTCGTGGCCTGCGTGTTCGGCGTAGCACACTGGGTGTGTGGCTGATATGAGGATGCGTATTCCTGTGCTCGCTCGATTGACAGCGGGTGTGTGCTGGCGGGTATGACCACTCAGCCGTCGTTGTTGTTCTCTTCGGTATCGGGTGCGACCGAGGCACTGTCGCCTGCCGCTGCGCGGGCTTTGTCGCTTGCGTCGTTCTCCCATGACCGGGTCTTGGCACGCGAGGTGGTGGTGCGTCGTCTGCTCGCTCTGGACGAGTCCGGCAAGCTGGCGTCTGTGCATGTGCGGATCGCCGCCGGTGCGGCGGGGGGCTGTGTACGTACGGTGTGGCGCTGGCTGGCCATGGCCCGTGCACCGGGGTGTGTCGAGGCGACGCCGACGCGGCGTGGTGGTTTCGCGTTCACCAACGAGTTATGGGCCCAGCTGTCTGATCTGGGCGGGAACGTGGCGGCGCTCCACCGGCAGCTGTCCAAGCCAGGCACAGGGCGATCCGGCGGACACGTCCAGAGGACCGCTACCGTCGTTGGCGACGCTGCACCGCGTGGTGCGCCAGGAGCAGCGTGCCGGACGTGTCTTGGAGATCACTCGGCCCCGGCACGGCCGGGTCGATCCTGCCGTGTACGACCGCGCGTTGGCCGAGCTCGCGTTGCCGGGCACGGCCGACGAAGCCGGCTCCGCCGCTTTGTTGCCCGGTGCCGAGCAGGCCGAAACGGCGGACGAGGCCGACCCTGCGGCGCAGCCACCGCCGTTGGGGAGTGGGGCGCGCCTGTACGTGCCGGGCGCGCACGTGGTGTCCACGCGTCAGCTGGGCGCTGTGACCGAAGCACTCGCGCATACGGTCGCCGCGCGCGGGATCATGTGCGTGTACGGGGACCCCGGCCAGGGAAAGACCGTCGCGGTCCACCAGGCGCTGTGCCTGCTGCCGGCCCGTGTTCCGGTACACCGCGCGCTCGTCGCCGTGAAACCGGCTCTGCCACAACTGCGCGCCGCGCTGCTCGCAGCGTTCGGCCTGCCCGCCACCGCTCTTACGAACCGTACTGATGCCGCCGATCGTGCGCTCCTGGAGGCCCTGCAGGCCCCCGGCGTTCTCCTGATCGACGGTCCGACGGAGCATCAGCTGATCCGTATGGGCACCGCACGGGCGCGGCCACGTGGCCGCCGCTCGTCCCACCGTCGCTCCGCCGGCGGACCCGGCGCTCAGCCCGTGACCTCCAGATCCCCGCACCCCCGCTCATGCGGCAACAGGGGCCGCAGCGTGAGCTGGAGGCGCGTGCTGGCGTACGTCCACACCACTCCGGGCCCGGCCTCGGTGGCCAGGCGTTCGGCGCGGGTGAGGCGGGCGCCGGTGAGGATCGTGCAGGTGCCCTCGGGGGTCTCGGTGCCCGCCGACGGGTTGCCGAGAGGCCAGGAGCGGGACGCGGTGGAGGCGTCCGGCCAGGGGCGGGCGAACACGGCGAGGCGGGAGGCCCGGTAGGGGCGGGTGGGGCCGAGGAAGACGTTCGCGGGCCAGCGGGACGGGTCGGCTCGTTCGCGGAAGGCGCTCAACTCATCGTTCGGCATGGGCAGTTGATAGGTGCGGTCCGCGACCGTCAGGGCGAGCAAGGGGCCGTCGACGGCATCCGGCTCGGTCGGTGCGGTACGTGCCGTCGCGTGTACGTCGGCGTAGAGGGCGTCCGCCTTCGCGTCGGTGACCCGTCGTACGGTCGCCGTGAGCAGTGAACCCGCCGGGCGTCCGGGAACGATCACGCTGCGGTCCCCGTAGAGCGCGAGGTCGGGCAGGGCCGTACGCACGGGAGGGGAGGGGGTACCGGGGATGGTCCGGACCGCGGCCGCGAGCTCGCTTCGACCCGTCGGCCGTGCAGGTACCGCGTCGTCCGCGCCCGTCGACCCGCAGGCCGTCAGGACGGCAGCGGTCAGGAGGAGAGCCGTCGCGCCGGCGACCGAGGCCAAGTGATCACGCATACCCCTGGGACGACGCCACGTCGTGGACCGGTTCCGCCCGCCGGGTCCCCGGCCGCGTACGAGAGCACGGGGCGGGGGACCCGGCAGGGCGGTGGTCATGACTTGGTGAGGGTGTACGTGCCGTTGCCGGCCTTGTTCACGACCACCAGTCCGTGGCAGCCGGACGGCAGGTCGACGGTGACGGACTCCGGTGCGCCGGGGCCGCCCGCGTCGCCGGTCTCGGTGGCGCCGAGCCGGGTCACGACGTTGTCGCCGCCGCTGCGGTCGGCGTTCAGGACGAAGAGCTCGGGGTCCTGGTCCGTGCCCGAGGGGGTGACGGTGTAGGTCGCCTTCTCGCCGTTCAACGGGCAGATGTCCCAGACGGCGGCCAGCCGGTCGGTACCCATGGTGACCGTGGTCGAGCCGCTGAAGATGCCTTCCGTCTCGTCGGCCTCGATCCGGTAGTCGCCGCTGCCGGAGATGAGGGACACCCGCGGGTAGTAGTCGCCCGTCGGGCGCCGGTTGGAGTTGATCGCCACGAAGTCCGTGACTCCCGCTCCGGCCACACTCGTGGTCAGCAGGTTGTTCTGCGCCTCGTCGTCGTAGAGCCGCAGGTCGTAGTCGGCGGTCGTGGGCGGGCGGAGCGCCACCACGGACCAGAACACCTTGGTGGTATCGAACCGGTAGTTGTGGGCCGGGTCAGGGGTGGGCCGGGTTTGCGACTGGTGGCTGGTCAGCGGGTTGCGGTAGCCGTAGTCGATGGTGTTCTGGAAGAGGCTGCCCAGCGCGGGGGCGCCCGTCTCACGGCCGTCCGCCACGCGCGCGTCCCAGTACTCGCGGAAGGTCGTCACCCGGTGGTCGAGGAAGGTGTTCCACACCGGGGAGAGGCCTTCGCCGTACGCGTCCCAGCCTTCCGTACCGGTGTCGACCAGGTCCCACAGGGCGCCGGCCACACGGCCCTCGACGGCGTCCCCGTCGTCCCAGCCGCCGGTGTCCCAGGTGTGCTTCTCGAAGTCGACGGTGAAACCGCTGGCGTCGTTGTTGGTGTCCGTGCGGTCCCGGTACACCGGGTCGTCGAACACCGCGACGCCGTACCAGTCGGCGAACCCTTCCGACCAGGCGCAGTTCACGTGACTGGTGCCCGTGATGATGTGCGGGTCGGGACAGTGCGAGTCGAAGTCGTTCTCCTCGTACGTGTCGTCCATGACCGCGTGCCCCATCTCGTGGACCACGACATTGCGGTCGTCGGCGTCCTGCGGCGGGAGGTAGATCTCGTCCTCGCTCGGCCGGTAGAAGGCGCCACCCGGGTCGTCGTCCGGGTGCCAGTTGATGTCGGTGCGGCGGCAGTCCCAGTCACGCTCGTCCCAGCAGTCGCCGGGCGTCCAGTCGGAGGCGGTGTTCACGAAGTCGTAGGCGCGCAGGGCACCGTGCAGCCGTTCGTCGGTGGCCGTCTGCACGCCGAGGTTGGTGGTGGTGCCGTCGCCCCGGTCCTCGAAGTTCGCCGTACGGAACTCGTAGACGTCGTCGTCGTCCCGCTCCACGCCCCACTGCCCGTTCTGCGTCACGAACTTGAGGTAGAGGTCCTGTCCGCCCCGCGCGTCCGTGCCGTTGTCGAAGCAGAGCCGGTACGCGCCGTTGCCGTCGGTCAGGCCGACGGTGAGCAGGTCGTCGCTGTTCGCGGGGTCCTCGTCCCAGACCTGCACCTGGAGGTTGGCGGACGGCCTCGAGATGCCGTCCTCGTCGTGGTAGACGAAGGAGCCGCGCACGCAGGAGAGGGCGCCGGCGAGCGACTTCGCTGTGCTCGTGGCGGCGTCGTCACTGTGCGGCTTGGCCAGACCCTTGGCGGGGATCTTGGAGGTGGGGCGTCCGGTCAGCGGTTCGACTGTGGTGCCGTCGGGCACCGGGGCGGCGGTGTACGTCCCGGACTTGAGACCGAGGCGGGACGAGGCCTCGTCCGCGCCGACGGTGACCAGGGCCGGGTCCTCGACACCGGCGCCGTACCCCTTGGGCGGCAGCACGCGGGCCCGGACCACCAGGTCGCCGGTGGTGGCGGCGGTGACGGGGGCGGTGAAGGTGAGGGTCCGGTCGGCCTTGAGGTCAAGGGTGCGGGTGGCCCGGCTGACCGATCCGCCGTTGTCGGGCAGGGCGGAGGCGCGGCGCGCGACGTCGAAGCCTTCCGGCGCCTTGGTGAAGCGCAGGGCCGCCGGAAGGTCGATCTCGACCTTGGCCCCGGGGATGTCGATGCGGGCATCGAGCGTCACGGTCAGGGTTGTCTTCTTACCCTTGGCCGGTGCGGTGTCGAGCGCGGTCTTCAGCACGACACAGCGCGGTCCCTGATCGCCACCGTCGGCGCAGGCGGCCGTACGGGGCTTGGCGACGTTCGCTGCGGTCCCCGCGGGAGCGCCCGCGGCGGGGACCGCCTGGAGGCCGCTCAGGGTGAGGGCGGCGGCCGCGAAGGCCGCGCCTAAGGCAAATCGCGAACGAGATCTTCGCCGACCAAGACGGGAAGGGCGATGGGGTCGCACGTGAATCTCCTTTGCAGGGAGGGCAGTTGGAGCGTCAGGGGCAGATGATGAACCAGTGCCCTCCGGGTGTCACCCGGAGCGCCACCCTCCGGAAAGCTTTGGCGCATTTCTGACGTCTGGCGGGATGAGATCCGTACTGGCTGGGACGTTGCGTGGTCAGCGATGCCGTGGGCGGCGCAGTCGGGAAGGTGGCTGGCCGACGTCACCCGGCGGCCCCGACGCGTCTTCCTGCCGCGGCCCGAGCCCCGTCCGGCCGTCGAGCAGTTCGCACACGATGTCGAGATGACCGGCGTGCCGCGCGGACTCCTCGATCATGTGCAGGACGATCCATCAGAGGTCGGTGACCTCACCCCCGCGTGTACCCGGGTGGCGGCCACGAGGACGTGCCGACAGCGCGGTGGCGGCGAGGACGGCGTCCGAGCGGCGGCACTGCTCGCGAAAGAAGGTGAAGACCACGTCCGGCGATGCCGGTTAAGGAGATGGGCGGCACCGCGAGGGGCGCAGTGAAGGCCGGCGCCCCGCACGCTCTGGCGGTGACGGACACGATCGACGCGTTCCGCCAGCCGCCGCCGCTGCCGACGAAACCCGTCGCCCGCCGCACCACACGCCCCGCCCCTCAGCGGGTGCTGCCGGTCCGGCCGCGGGGGCTGGGGCAGCTGCGGGGCTGGGAGACCGCGTGTGCGTGCCGGCCCTGCGCAATCACGGATGGCTTCCGACCCGCACTCCATCCCTGATCTTCGCGGGGAATCCCGGCCTTCGGGCCGGGCGGGAATGCGATCCCTGGCCCGGAGGCGCGGAGCGCCGGAGTTCTCTGCGTTGTCAGTGGCGCCAGCTATGTTGACCGGACTGACCCAAAAGGGGGTGGGCTGGATGATTCGTGCGTACAAGTTCCTGATGCGGCCCACCACGGGCCAGCAGATCGCGCTTGGCGAGATGCTGCGGGATCACTGCTCGCTCTACAACGGGGCGTTACAGGAACGACGGGATGCCTACCGGCATGTATCGAGGACCACCGTCCGGTACGGGATGCAGTCCGGGCAGTTGAAGGACATTAGGGCGTTCGATCCTGAGCGTCAGGGGCGCTGGTCGTTCTCCTCGCAGCAGGCGACGCTGCGCCGGCTGGACAAAGCGTTCGCCGCGTTCTTCCGCCGGATCAAGTCCGGTCAGACGCCGGGCTATCCGCGCTTTCGTTCGGTGAGCTGGTTCGACACGGTGGAGTTCCCGAAGGACGGGGACGGCTGCCGGTGGGACTCCACCCCGCACGACCCTGTCACCCGCGTGCGGCTGCAAGGGGTCGGGCATGTCAAGGTTAACCAGCACCGTGCGGTGGTCGGCAGGGTCAAGACCGTCTCGGTCAAGCGTGAGGGCCGCCAGTGGTTCGTCGTGCTGACCGCCGAACAGGAGCAGCCCGAACCGCTCCCGACGACCGGCAGCGTGGTCGGTATCGACCTGGGCATAGCCAACTTCCTTGCCGGCTCGGGCGGCGAGTTCGTCTCCAACCCGCGCCACGGCCGCCGCGCTGCTGCGAAACTCCAAGCCGCACAGCAGGCCCTGTCCAGGTTCCCGCGCCGCAAGGCCAAGGACCGCACCAGGAACCACCAGCGCGCAGTGGACCAGGTCGCCCGGTTGCACGGCAAGGTCCGCCGCCGGCGGCTCGACCACGCGCACAAGACCGCGCTCGACCTGGTCCGGGCGCACGATGTCATCGCGCACGAAGACCTCGAGATCCGCAACATGAGCAGGGCCCCCGCACCGAAGCCCGACCCCGAGCAGGCGGGCGCATTCCTGCCCAATGGGGCAGCGGCGAAGGCTGGACTCAACCGCAGCATTGCCGACGCCGGATGGGGGTGTTCCTGACGATCCTGCACGCCAAGGCTGAAAGCGCCGGACGGGAAGTGATCGCCGTGGACCCCCGCAACACCTCCCGGACCTGCCCCGAATGCGGGCACGTCTCCAAGGAGAACCGGCCCACACAGGAGACCTTCCTCTGCCAGTCGTGCGGACACACGGCACACGCCGACACAGTGGGAGCACTCAATGTTCTACGGGCCGGGCTGGCCCGTCGCAACGCCCACACGGCATAGCGAGAAGCCCCGTCCCTTCAGGGCGGGGAGGAGTCACGGAGGATGATGTTGCGTGTGCGGTAGAGGCGCCGCATCGCGATGCGGAAGGCGCTGTTGACCTCGTTGAGCTGCTTGCGTGGATCCTGAACGAGGGCGGCCATGCGCTGCGCGGCCGCAGTATCGGTGTACTTCAATGCCAGGGCTTCTGGCCCTCCGGCGCGCAGGGCGTCTGCGACGAGTCGGGCGCGGTCCCGGTTGGCCGTGCAGGCGTCGACCCTCGGTCAGGATTCCCCGTCCCACACGACGGCCACCCCGGACCAAGATCCACTTTCGTGTGGACCTCAGGCGGCTGCCGGCCGCTCGCGCAGCAGCAGTCCCGCGGTCACGGCGACCGTCGTCGCAGCCAGTCCGTGGACGCCGTACGCGGTCGCCGCCGGGCCGCCTTCGTTCAGCACGATCAGCATGTCGCCGGCCGGGACGACGGCCATTGCCGCCATCGCCAGCCCGAGCGCCTTGCGCTGCCCGGCCAGCAGCAGCGCGAGTATCACCAGTCCGAAGCCGATGTCCCGCATGCCCTTGACCTCCAGGAAGCCCTTCCCCTGGTCCTGCGGCCAGGTCGGCACCCCGAACCCTTCGGCCGTCGCCTGCGGTGCGAGCAGGAAGCTGATCCCGGTGTAGAGGAGGAACAGGCCGCCGAGGACGGCGAGGACGGTGGCGAGGCGCTTCATGGTCATGGCGGGTCTCCTGAGGGTGTCGTACGGCGGGGCAGAACGGAACGGATCGACGGCGGGCATCGCATCGCCTCGCGAGGCATCGCAACCGCATCACTGACAGCAGGGAGCGGGCTGAGACTTCGTCTCTTGCCCCGGACGTCTCGGCGTTGTCCTGACCGACGTCGTGATGGCTGGGGCTGCTGTAGCTCGCCGGTTTCGGCGTTGCCGCCGATGTCGTGGCCGGGCCGACGGTCGGCTGCGCAGCAGGGACCGGCCCCTGGCGTTGGAGGCTTCCGGCGGGCAGGTGCCGGTGAGCCCGGTCGGCGGCGCACTCGACGCCGGGCTGGTCAGGGGCGGATGACGTAGCGGCCGCGGAGGCCGCCCTTGGCGGTGGCCCGGTGGGCTTCGGCGGCCTGGTCCAGAGAGACGGCCGCGTAGACGCGGGCCGAAAGTTCGCCCGAGGCGGTGCGGGTGAGGAGGTCGGCCAGTCGCGCGCTGTCGAAAGCGGTGACCACGGAGGCGACCGAGATCCCGCGCTCGGCGGGCGGTTCGAGGCCTGGCCGCAGCCCGACGTAGGCTCCGCCGTCGCGGACCAGCTTGAGCGCTTCTTCATTCAACTGGGCGGGGTCGACGACTGCGTCCCATTCCGGCTCGGCGTGCGTGGTGAAGTCGGCGCCGAGGCCGCGGACGAACTCCTCGTCGCCGGTGCGGGCGAGCCCGGTCACCTGCCAGCCGCGTTCCCGGGCGAGGACGGCGACGTTCGCTCCGACCGCCCCCGCGGCGCCGGTCACCAGCAGTCGGGCGGCCCCGGCGGGCGCGTCGCCGAGCAGGTCGACGACCTGCGCAGCGGCCAGCCCGTTGAGGGGGACCGTGGTCGCGGCCAGCAGGTCCAACTCGTCGGGGACCGGGGCGACGTCGGCCGCCGCGACCACGATCTGCTCGGCGTAGGTGCCGTAGTCGCGGTCGAAGCCGACCACCAGACCGGCCACCCGGGTGCCGACGGCCAGGTCGACGCCCGGCCCGGCCGCGTCCACGACGCCGGCGAACTCCCAGCCCAGGCCCGTGTGCTCGGGCTGATCGACCAGCCCTATCGAGTGGAAGAAGCCCGCCGCGACGCCGAGATCGGTAGGGTTGACCGTCGCAGCGGCGATGGCGACGCGGATCTGGCCGGGGCCAGGATCGACGACGGGCACCTCGATGACCTCGATCGAATCGGGCCCGTTCGGGATGCGGACGACGGCGGTGCGGAAGGTGGGGGTGCGGAAGGTGGGGGTGCCCATGGCTTTGTTCCTCTGCGGTGGGGTGATCGTTTCCGTGCTCCATGCTCGTTTTGTGGATTCCGCAGCGGAAGAAGGCACTTGAAAGTGCGTAAGCTGCCTCCAGGTACGGAAGGGGCGATCGATGTCAACGCAGACGGCGGCTCAGCAGCGGGCCGAGGCGAAAGCGAGCTACAACGCGTTCATGGACGGCTGTCCCAGCCGCCAGTTGCTCGACCGGATCTCCGACAAGTGGGTCGCGTTGATCCTCGCGGCGCTCGGCAGCGACGGCCCGCACCGTCCCGGAGCCGACCACGGCGACGGCCCCCGGTCGATGCGCTACTCCGAACTGTCCCGCAGGCTCGCGGGCGCCAGTCAGAAGATGCTCACCCAGACCCTGCGCTCCCTGGAAGTCGACGGCCTGGTCACCCGTACCGTCACGCCCACCGTGCCCGTCACCGTCACCTACGAACTGACCGACCTCGGTTTGTCCCTGAACCAGGTCATGGCCGGCCTCAAGGACTGGGCCGAAACGCACATGACCGACGTACTCGCCCACCGCGAGGAACACCACCGCACGGCAGCCGAACACTGAGCTTGCTGGTTGAACCTGCAGCCAGACGAACTGGGGCGTTCGGCGGTGTTCCGTGAATCGCGTCCGCGCCAGCTTCTCAGCGCTGCAGCGGTCGCACGTCACTGGCACCGCGAGTTGCCGATGAGCAGGGCCTCGGGCCCTCGGCCGCCGGACATGGTGGATTCTGTCCCCGCCGCCGGTCGCGCAGTCCGCACGCCGCCGCAGCCCCGCCACCTTTCCCAGCGTATGCGGTCGTGCCCGAGCCATCCCCACCCGCTGCCCCTGTGCCCGCACTCCGTTGTACTGCGCGCAGAACGCGCAGATTCTGAGGGCGTGGCACCACATCACCTCACCCCGGACAACGATCCGGCTCCCGGAGGAGACGCCAAGAGGGCGTCTACTCCTCGTCGTCCTCGTCGAGCCCGAGCCCAGCCGCGTCCGGGTGGCGCAGCAGGCGCAGGGCGCCGGCGGCCGGGACGCTGGCGGTGAAGCTGTAGCGGCCGAGCAGGTTCAGGTTCTTGTGCTTGAGCGGGGAGAGCCGGGCGATGTCCTCGTCCCGGAGCTCGTGGCCCTCGGCCTGGAGCTGGGCGACGGCGGCGCCGGTGTAGCGGGTCGTCCAGAGCACGATGGCGTTGAGGACCAGGCCGAGCGCGCCGAGCTGGCCCTCCATCCCGTCGCGGTACGCCTGGTGGATGGTGCCGCGCTTGGCGTTGGCAGGTCACGCATCAGGCCCGCGTAGAGCAGGGTGCAGTTGCCGTGCGAGCATGAGTGGCCATTGATCAAAATGCAGACGGGTGCCGAGGAGCCAGCGTGCGACACAACGTCGGATTGGCAGTACCCCTGGGGGCTCTGGCACTGCTGCCCGGGTGCGGGGTATTTGCGGGAGACACCCATCCCTGCACCCTGATGGACGTGCCCGCCGGGATCCAGGCCGAGGTGCACCCGGAACTGGCGAACAGGGTGGCTGACGCGACCCTCACCGTGTGCTGGGACGGCACCTGCCGCAAGCGCACGCTGCAGTTGCGTAAGACCTCGCTGGAAGAACCGGCCCCGGGGAACCCCGTGATGACCACGGAATCCGCTACCGCCGCAGAAGGCCCGGCAGCTAGTGTGATGCACCAGAAATTGCAGCTGTAAGTCTGTAGGCTATTTTCATGTCGCATCGGGGTCCGCGTGCTGTCGAGGTCGTGCTGTCCGAGGAGGAGCGCGCCGAGTTGTCGCGTTGGGCGGGTGGTGGGGCGGGATCTCGTCCGGCCGAGCGCGCGCGGATCGTCCTGTCGTGTGCGGATGGTGCGTCAAGTGCCCAGGTGGCGGCCGACTTGGGCGTGAACGTCGCGACGGTGCGCAAGTGGCGCTCCCGGTTCGCGGCTCACCGGCTGGCGGGCCTGGCCGACGAGCCACGGCCGGGCCGGCGCAAGCCGGACCTGGTCCTCACCGAGGCCGAGCATGCACAGTTGACGCGCTGGGCGCGGCGGGCGAAGACCGCGCAGTTCCTGGCGCTGCGCGCCAAGATCGTGCTGCGCTGCGCGGAGGGCGGGACGAACAAACAGGTCGCCACCGAACTCGGCATCGCGCAGGCGACGGTCAACCGCTGGCGGTCGCGGTTCATCGCGGGTCGTCTGGACGGGCTCGCGGACGAGCCGCGCCCGGGCCGGCCGCCCTCGATCCTGCTTGACCAGGTCGAGGACGTGGTCATCGCGACGCTGGAGTCCACTCCGGGCAAGGACACCCACTGGTCGCGCGCCTCGATGGCGAAGCGCACCGGATTGTCGAAGTCCACCATCGGGCGGATCTGGAAGAAGTTCGACCTCAAGCCGCACCTGCAGGATGCATTCAAGCTGTCCACTGACCCGCAGTTCGTCGATAAGGTCGTCGACGTCGTCGGCCTCTACCACAACCCGCCCGAGAAGGCGGTGGTGCTGTGCGTCGATGAGAAGAGCCAAATCCAGGCGCTGGACCGGTCCCAGCCAGTGCTGCCGATGATGCCGGGCATGCCCGAGCGCCGCACCCACGACTACCTGCGCCACGGCATCACCAGCCTGTTCGCCGCGTTCAACATCGCCGACGGCACCGTCATATCGGAACTGCATCGCCGCCACCGCGCCATCGAGTTCAAGAAGTTCCTGATCCGGATCGACAAGGCCGTGCCCACCGGACTCGACGTCCACCTGGTCTGTGACAATTACGCCACCCACAACACCGCCGAGATCAAGACGTGGCTGGGTAAACACCCCCGCTTCCACGTCCACTTCACCCCGACCGGCTCTTCCTGGATGAACCAAGTCGAGCGGTGGTTCGGCCTGCTGACCGACAAACTCATCCGCCGCGGCGTCCACACTTCCGTGAAAGCCCTGGAGAAGGACATCACCGCCTGGATCGACACCTGGAACGAGAACCCGAAGCCGTTCACCTGGACCAAGACCGCCGACGAGATCCTCAAGTCCCTCGCCGACTACCTCACCAAAATCAGCCCACCCAGCACCAAAAATCAGCAGCAGACTTAAGACTGGCTTTTCTGGCGCATCACACTAGGACCCCCCAACCCTCCGAGCTGTCCGTCTGGCCTGGCTTCGCGGAGATACGTGACCTGCCAGGAAAGCCGGTACACGTCACGCTGGTGTTCAGGAACCAGCGCGGCGCCACCGTGCTCGACCGACAGATCAGCACCACCCCGCAGCCGTCCTATCCAAACGGCCGCAACTGCTCGCCGGGCGGCCACCAGGCACGCCTGATGGTCACGGAAGAGGGCTCGCTGATCCCACGCTGACCGTGCGCTCCACCACGGATCTGCGCCGGCGAGGCGCTGAGGCCACCTGCGTCTTCAGGCCCCGGGACAGCCGCTGTCCCGGGGTCGGTCGGCCATCGATTGGGGATCGAACCGGCGACTTCGCGTAATCGAGAGTCACGTATTCCTCGGCCGGTGAGCGCTCGTGGTCACCGTGAGTGGTCACCAGGGGCATAGCGTCTCCAGGTTCCTCCGGACTCAGCGGTGCAAAGTAGCTCCCGGGCTTGACCAGCGCCCCGTTGCTTCGCACCCAGCCCCTTCGTTCTCAGAACCAGTGCAGACAGTGCGGGGAGCGCTCGGCGCGGAAGAGGGCGTCAGCGAGGGTGGCCGCGCCCGGGCGGTGGGCCCGGATGTGTCCGGCACGCACGAGCGTGCTCGGGGCGGTGCCGCCGAGGTAGACCGAGCCCAGGTCGCTCACGTCCAGGGACAGGTCGGGCTCCCGGTCCGTGGGGACGCAGTCGGCCTTGCTGTCCCGGACGGTCAGCAGGTAGCGGCCGTGCTCGCCGAGGAACGGGTCCTCGACGTCGAGGACGAGCTCGCCGTCCGTGAACCAGCCGCGCGCGGTCAGAGCACGCGGGACATCGAGCAGCCGCACCCAGAGCCAGTCGGTGTCGCCGCTCACCTCGCCGGCGCGGAAGTCCGCGAACTGCCAGCGCAGCGGGTGCTGGGGCGGGACGTGCTTGAACACGACCTGAGAGACCAGGTCGTGTCCGAGTACGAACCGGGCCAGGGCCGTGAAGACGACGTCGTCGGGGGCGATGGTCTCGTCGACCGTCAAGGTCTCGGGCTCGCCGATCGAGTAACTGGCGTACCCGTCCGGGACGCCGTCGGCGTCACGGTGAACGGCGATATAGCGCGGCGCCGGCGAGATAGGGGGTTGCCCCGCGCGCAAGGCCCACCAGCGGTGCGGCCGGGACAGCGCGCCGGGCTGGGCGCGGCGATACCGGTCGTAGACCTCTTCCAGAATCTCTCCGCACTCGGCACGACGCAGCACCTCGACCGAGCCGTTGTCCGAGCCGGTCGCTGGGGCGTCGGCCGTTCCGCGCGCCCGGGGAACGGCGAGGGCGGCCTGGTGGCGCGGCACCGTCAGCCGCGCCGTGTAGGTCGCTGGTCCGTAGCCGAACCTGCCGTAGATCGGGGCCTCAGAGGCCAGCAGCACGGAGAGGAACTCCCCTCGGGCCCGCAGCTCGGCGAGCTGATGCCGCATCATCGCGCTGAGCACGCCCTGGCGCCGGTGCGAGGGCAGGACGCCGACGGCGGTCACCCCGGCTGCCGGGACGAGGGTCTCACCGGGCAGGGTGAGTTCGAAGGAGTGCGCGGCGGCGGTGCCGACGGGCCGCCCGTCCGCTGTCAGGGCGAGCAGGCAGCGGTCCATTTCGAGCGCCGACCACCAGAGCCCGCCGCCATCGATCGGGGTTTCCGGGAAGCGCCCGAACGCGGCATGGACTGTGCCGACGAAGACGTCAAGGTCCTCATCGGTCGTGGAACGAATCTCCATTGCCGCCGCTGCCTCCTCGAAATAGCCGGCACCACGACTCGTGGTGTCTGGCCACAGTGCACCGTTGCCCCGCTGCCAGGGCAAGCGAATTACGGCCGGGCCCGGGGCCGGTCACAGCACAGCCTGGTCCCAGCCCGGCCAGCTAGGCCGTGTTTTGAAAGTGCCTCGGTTCCCTCGTCCCGCGTTGTGATGATCTCGGTGTGGGGCGAGGGAATCTTTCTGACGAGCAGTGGTCCGTGCTGGAGCCGTTGTTGCCGGTCGCGGTGTTGGGTCGGCCGCCGGTGGGCTGGGTGCGGTCGTCCCAGCGCACGCGGCTGAGGACGATCCGGTAGAGGGCGGCGTTGGCCTGGCGGTCGCCGCCGCGGTTGAGTCTGCGGCGCTCGGTCTTGCCGGAGGACGCTTCGACCGGGCTGGTGCCGCACAAGGCGGCGAAAGACGCCTCGCTGGTGAGGCGTTCGGGGTTGTCACCTGCGGCGATGAGCAGGGCTGCGGCGCTGTCCGGGCCGACGCCGCGTACGTCGAGCAGACCGGGCGTACTCGCCTTGACGGCCTCGGCTATCCGCTGGTTCAGGTCGTCGATCTCTTCGGTCAGGTGCTGGATTCGGCGGGCCGGCAGACGCAGGGTGTGCCGGGCAGCTGTAGCAGGCCCGGTCGCGTCCAGAGCTTCCAGTGCGGCGCACCGCTTGATCAGGTGCGGGTTGGTCAGGCTGGCCAGGGCCTCGCGCAGGGCGGAGTCGGCGCAGACCAGGACGCTCTTGAGCTGGTTGATGGCCTGGGTGCGGGACTTGATCGCGGATCCCTTGGCGAGTTCGAACAGCCGCAGCATCTCCACCGGGCCGTCACTCGCCTTGGCCGTGGCGGTGGCGCGTCCGGACAGCACGGCGCGGGCGGCGGCCTCGGCGTCGACGGCGTCGGTCTTGCCGTGGCGCCGGCGGGCGGCCTTGTCCGGCTGGTTGACCTCCGTGACCTCGATTCCCTCGGCGTGCACGTGGCGGGCCAAGGCCGCCCCGTAGGAGCCGGTGCACTCGACACCGGCACGTCGCACCACTCCGAACGAGCGGGCCCAGGCGACGAGTTGGCGGTATCCCTGCGCGGTCGCCGGGAAGCTCCGGCCGTCCAGGGCGCCACCGAGCACGGTGGTGACAGCCGCGGCGTGAACGTCCATGTGGGTGTCCACGCCGAGCAGGACCTCCTCGGCGGCGTCGGCCGGGATGTGACACGGGGCAGCGGATTGCGTGATGCTGGGCAAGGTCGCCTTCTCCTGATCGCCTTGGGTGCTGGTGGCCGTCGCCGGGCCGGGGCGGTCAAGACTGTGACGGTGCCTGTCGCGAAGGCCCCTATCGGGACACCCAACAACGTGACAGCGCCATGGGGTGAGCCCTGGTGGCCGAGTTGGCTCGGCAAGCGGCTGCAAGCGGTTCCACTCGGATCTGCCTGAGTGCCGAGCGGGGTGAACCGCGCGCGCCGCCCCTACTTTGACAGGTTCCGCTGGTCTGTCACCCGTATGGAGTAGTTCCGCCTCACCCGATGGATTTAGGAAGAGGTAGGCTTATGTACAGGGCATCGACATTAAAGGCGCACTTGACCTGGCGTGATGTCTACGGCTTGAGATGCGGTGCTGAATTTCACCAGGGTGCTGGTTCCGAAAAGACCATCCACCAGCAGATCACTCGACCCCCGATAGATGACTCGACCTGCGATCGAAATCGATCACGACTGATCGCAGCATCCGGCAGATTGCCCATACGGCTCCCGAGGTCCCCGCGCATGCGGGGGTGCGGCGCGAATCAATCCTTCTGCCACCTGCTTCGATCGGATTCAAGGGTCGGCTGACGTAAGTACGGCCCTCGCGATCGAGGGGAACGATTGAGGGGAATGAGAACAGTGCAGATCACGGGCTTCAATCCTACGAATGGCCCCGTCGACACGAGGGTCACCTTGTCGCTGACGGATATGCCATCAGATGCGAGTATCAACAACACCACGGTGCTGCTGAGCGGATCGCCTACGGTCGATGTGACTGCTGTCGACACACGCGGCAGCACGATCAACGTCACCATTCTGGCCAATTCGCAGAGCGGCGACTTCGAAGTGACGGTTCAAAGCCCGACAGGTCCCGTCAGTGCGCAGAGCTCGACCGTCTTCACCGTAAATGCAACGCCTGGGGCGGCGCAGATTACCGGCATGCAACCGCGCACAGCCGTTCGGGGTCAGACACCATTGACCCTGACTGGTCAGAACCTCAACCAGATTAAGTACCTGCGCATCGGCAACGTGAATGTCCTGAGCCTGCAGCACCTGAACTCTGAAATGGTCCGCGTGACGGTTCCCGCGGCCGTACAGCCCGGTCAGCAGCGTGTCACCGGACAGACACAGGATCGCCAGGTGAACTGCCCCTACATGCTCACCGTGCAGTAGCCGAACTCCGTCGCAGAAAGGAGATGGCATTCATGGCCACCCCGCAGGATGTGATCGACGCCTGGGCGGATATCACGACATGGGTGCAGGACACGCTGCCTGAACTGGCGCAGCAGCAGAGTTTGCCTGTGGAAACGTACGATGCCGGCGACCTTGGCGCCTGCAGCGTTTTCAACACTCCCGGGGAGGGCTCGGTGGGCTGGGGTAGTGACGGTGACGCCACCATTACGCTGACCTCTCTCAAGATCGCCAGCATGTCCGGTGTGAAGATCCAGACCGCAGCCGCAGTAGACGGCACCACGGTGCACCTGCCGTTGTCGTTCTCCCAGCTAGGAATCTCCGGCACCTACAGCTATGGCCAGCCCTGCGCGCTCTACGACTTGGGAAAGAAAACGGATTCCGCAACCGCCAGAGGCCACGGCGCCATCGTCCAGACCATCAGCAACAACTCGCTCTACTACGCTGCCAAGTTGGGAGACACTGTGACCCTGAGTAACGTCGTGGTCAATGGTGCTCCGACGGTCACCGTCACCCCGGATACGGGTGGGATGCCTTCCTGGCTGGTAGCGATCGGCAACTTCTTTTCCACTTTCAAGGAGGAGGATGCGCTGCGCTCGACGCTACAGAATGTCTTCCTGACTGCTGACTTCAGCAAAACGTTGATCGCGTTGCTCAACCAGCGGATAGGCGGCCGAACATGACTGTGAATCTGGAGAGCTCGACTGTCGACGTGCATCTGCAGACTCCCTCTGGGGATGTGTCAGTCGGCCAGTTCAGCCTGAACGATGGTCAGGTCACGGGAACGGATCGCCGCGGCATCACCTACCGAGGCACCTGCACGCCCATGCCGGACGGCGGCCTGAACGTCGAGCTGATGGCTAGTGTGCCGGCCGGTACCAGAATCGGGGAGAGCAAGGTCACCGAGACAGACGCCGAGCAGAAACTCGCCTTCCACCTCAACCAGGAACAGGTGGCCGGCCAGCAGACCAAGGCGATCCTGCTGTCCGGCTTCGGCTCCGCCGATGTGCGATTCGAGGTGCGCTGACAGAGCTTTGTCGTGTCAGCGCCTGAGGGCGCCCACCGCAACCTGATGCCACACTGCACCGACGCACCGGTACCCGCTCACGTTCGACTGATCCGCTTTGTGGAGAGACGCTATGACCGGGAGCCAACAACCGCAGCCGCAGAACCCGCTACAACTCGGCCAAATGCTATATGAGGTACTGGATTTCACGGTCATCGGCACTCCCCGGAGCGCGGCCGCCGCCCGCTATAACCGAGTGATATGCAACGCGGATGGTGGCAGCCCGGTCGAGCCGCTCGACCTGCAAGCACAGGATCAGATCCGGGACGTCAAGGCGGCCACCAATATGCACGCCGCCGTGCAGAACGTCTATGTGCTGACAGCCGACAAGATACAGATCATCGGAAGCGAATACGGCAAAGCCACCTCGCGAACCTGGCCCGTCTCCAACCTGAGCAACATCGTGGATCTCGATCCGCAGCAGATTCAGGATCCGCACCTCCTGCTGTTCGGCCAGGATGCACAGAGCATCTTCCTGCAATCGCTCGATTGCTCCACCGGGCACCTGTCCAGCCCATTGTGCCTGCCGACCACCGTCACGGGCAGGGTGGTGGGCGCGCTGCTGGCACGCAATCAGCTCGATGCGCACGCGATCGTCTGCACCGTGCACAACGGGCAGTTGACGGTCAACGATCTCGGTTCGAGTGTGCTCGGTGCGAACCCAGCGATGTCATCGGTCAACACCATTTCGCTAGGCGCGGTACAGAATTCGGCTGTCGTCGACATCACCACAGCCTCGCTGGCGGCAGGCACTTCGGACCAGCAGGTTGTAGTGACCTATCCCGATCCACAGGGCGTCCTGAACGTTACTGTGCTCGGCTGGACCAAGCAGACTCTGGTTTCGGTCGCGACGGCCACCCCTGATCTCAGCTTCGCCCCGCCCGAGGGCGCGGCGTTCCGGGTGGCCGCCGGCGACCTGCTCGGAAATGGCGTCGACCAGCTGGTGGTCGGATACAGCGCGACCTATCAGTCCGTGAAGGGCTGCGCCGCGCTGTTGCTGTTCGAGCTGGAGGAGGGGGCCCACGGCACTCAGAGCCTGAAGCAACTCAGCAAGTACGCCGCAGCGAACACCGGTTCACAACCTCTCGCCTCAATCGACCTGCACTTGGCGGTGGGTCTGTTCGGGGAGGCACTGCCTCCGGACCAGACGGCGGTATCGGCCGATGCGCCCGCAGGAGTGCTGGGGGTGCTGGTCGTCGGCGGTGGCGCCACCTTCGACCAGCTCATGAAGGGGGAGGCTTCCATTCTGGCCGGCCTGGTGCCCGTTGATGCGGTCGAGAAGACGTTCCCACGGTTGAACAATTCCCCCGGTCTCCCACAGCACCTGACGGACGTGATGACCATCGACTACCAGTCCGGTTTCTTCGCGTTGCCGAGCGATGTCACTGGGCAGAGCGTGATCCTCGGTCCGCCAACGCTCAGCCAGTCGGTGGGTAAGGGGCAATTGCTGGCCGTCATTCAGGCGCCGCCGTTCGAGTCCGGTGATGTGTCGAGCAGCAACCCGACCCTCACCTTCGGCCAGAGCGTCTCCAAGGTCACGGGATGCAATGTCTCGTCGAACAAGGTATGGACGTTCAGCCAGGACACCGGCCGTTCTATCGGAATTTCCGGGCAAACCTTGGGGCAGCACGTCAATAGCTCCTATGGCTACGGCTTTGACCAGCTCGACGACTACTCCACCAGCAGGCTCGTGCAGTCGACCACAACGATCTCCGTGGACGACCTGATCGTGCTGTATGCCATGAGCTACTACGTCTGGACCTACCCGGTCTACCGCAAGGCCGGCCAGGACGCCCCGGACGGTACTATGGCGGTCATTTTCCCGATGACGCCGGAGCCGGTCCAGAGCATCATCCCCGCGAGCGATCCCAGCCTGGGCTACATACCCCGCTCGCAAAACGGCGTCCTGTTGAGCTATGTCAACCTGCAACCGGACGGTTACGACGAGTCCCAACTGCTGTTCAACTTGACCAACATGTCGGTAACCAACGAGCCCAGCGGAAGCACCCTGAACTACGACCAGAACCAGATGGTCAGCGAAAACATCAGCAAGTCATTCATGGTCCACAACTCCACGACGGACAGCGCGCACTTCTCCTTCAGTACCACCCTGCTCGACTACATCCCGATCGATTTCGGGTTGGACCTGAGCGAAGGACAGACATACTCGGAGTCGGACGTGCAGACGACGATGCTGTCGCACACCACCACCATGAACATCACCGTCACGTCGGGAAGCGTCAAAGACATCGGATACGAATATCAGATCGCACCCTATATTTATTACCATCAGACGATGGGGTGCCTGATGGTAAGTTATAAAGTTGCCATGCCCGGCAAACTGTGGGCCAGCTATTACGGACCCCGTGTCATGCTGCAGTCGCTGTATTCAAATTCCACGGATCCGGTGTTGCAGGGGCTCAGCCGATCGATTTCTTTCCAGGACAACGACGACGGCACGGTTGACGTCAACGTCGAGGTCTTCAACAACAGCTTGAAGGAGATCCAGAATGTCGGCTGCGAGTTCTACCACGGAGCGCCGACGGTAGTCGACAGCAAGCTTACGCCGTCTGGGAATATGGTCGGACGCCAGGGCTTGGAAACGTTGCTGCCGACTGGGCGCGCCACGATGAGCATGAACATGAGTTTGCAACAGAAAGACCAGGTGGTTGTCGTTGTAGTGTACGGCGTGCCGGCACCGGACGGCATGCAGGTGCGTGAGGTGTATTGGGGTATCTACCCGCCCTCAGCCTTCGCGGACTGGCATGCGCAGCAGGTGTCATTACCGGCTAGGGAAGGGTGACCCGGCTATGAGATTGTCGGCCGCCGAGCGGGCATCGTGTGGATTCGCCGAGGAAGGTGCGGATGATCTGGGACCGCTTCCGGACGGGATTTCCACCGACGCTGCCACAGCGGTGCTGCGGGCCCGGCAGTTCGGTCGTGGCTTGCACGTGACCCGCACGGCCAGGCGTGCCGTAGCCAAGCTACGTGCCAGCGCACTGGAACTCGCCGAGGGCGGCCACCTCGGGCTGATCCTCGCCACCGAGCGTGGCGACCAGCATATGGTGGCCCGGCGCACAGCCGATGTCGCCCAGCGGATGAGCCTCGGGGAGCGGGCGCCGACCGATCTCTTCCGGGCGATCGCCTACTTTCCGGTGGGCCGGGTGGCGAAGAGCATCGCGGAGAAGCTGCAAGCTTGGGGGCCGGTCGTCAGTGTCCCCGCCGACCTCGAGCGAGCTCGGACTCTGGCTGAGGTGTGGTTGACGGCCGGGCGTGCCGAGCAGGTGGTGCTGGTGGCTGCCGACGCGACGGCCGATGGTGCCACGGCGCACGCGACAGCGGAATTGTGGCTCGGAGGCCGGCGAGCTGACACCGCGCCAGCCCTTACCATGACCGCCTATGTTCAGCGGACGCACCAAAGCGAGGGCGTGTCGTGCGCGGAACTGGCCAGCCAGGTCATCGAAACGCTGGCCCCGGTCGGCGGCCGGCGTACAGCACTGATCGTGGGTTCCATGCTCGCCGACACGGGCGAGTCATTGCTCGCCGAGGTGTCTCCCCGTGACCCCGGTCCGCCCTTGGAAGGCGCCATCCGCTCACTGGCGGGCCAGCTTGGCTTCAGCGAGCTGTTCGTCCTCACAGGTTCCTCCGGAGCCAGCATGACCGCCCTCGGGCTGGCCCAGGACCTCATAGCACTGGACCGGGCCGACTCTGTCGTGGTCTGCGGCGTCGATCTGGTCCACGGCGTCCTGGCACAGGCCCTGGGGCTGCTCCGCTGCGACGACCTGCCGCACATGCGCGGGGGAGCAAGCGCCCTGATGCTGCAACCAGGGACGCCAGACGGCGGCCAACCCATCCTGCAGGCATGCTCACTGGTCAGCCCAGCCGTCCCGTCCCAGCCCACCGTCGCGATGGACCTTGCCAGCGTCCCCACCGGCCTGCCGAACGACAGGAAGCCGTCGCATGTCGTGCTCAGCGGACTGAGCTCCCTCGATCTGCAGTGCGCCGAGCAGCTGGCTGGCCACGTCTGGCCGGGCGCCCCGATCTCCAGCCGCGGCGACGTTCGCGGTGTCGGCGACGATGTCCTCCGGCTGGCGGGAACGGCCAGTGGCCTGGACCTGCCCATGGGAATTGTCGGGGTCCACTCCCTCGGCGGGACGGGATGCTGCCTACTGACTTCGGCGCTTTGAGGAATTTCCAGCAGCAGCTCGCGCCGTCCGGTGTCGATGAGGCGCTGACGGCGCCAGACGTAGATCGTCTGTTCACTGATGCCGAGGTCGTGGGCGATCTGCCGGATCGGCCGGCCGGCTTCGACGAGATCGAGGACCTTGCGTCGGAACTCGACTGGGTAACTACGGGGCACGGGAGCCTCCTTGAGCGTCTGGAGCATCATCTGTCCAGCAAAGTGGCTCCACCAGACCCGGGGCACATCAGACCACTGCTCGCGCTCATTCGCTGAGCGGCGTGTTCTCGATGACTCAGCCACGCCGGCCGCGGAAGGACCATCCGGCCCCAGCCACCCGGAGCCTCAGTTTGGAAGACCCCGTATGCAGATGCCGAGCAATCGTCAATACCTGTGGATCAGAGGTTGCTCAGCTTCGGGATGATCTGAGCCGGGTGTGCACCGCGCCGACGCGGCAGGCATGGTCGCGGTGCGAACCTCAAGGCGCGCAACGCGCTGTGGAGGGTGCTGCATCCTGACGCCCGCTGGCGGTGGGCCGCGGCCCAGCCCGTGTTCGACCCCTTGGCCCGGGCCATGGACTTCACGGCTCAGCAGGCGGCTCAGGAAGAACGGCGCCAGGTCCACCGTGCGGTGGCAGCCGCTGCCGCGCGTGTCCACCAGGCTTACCGCGGCTGAGTCGCGGGCAGTCGTTGGTCGCTCGGCCGAGGGGGAAGTCGTATAGCTCGTGGGCGGTGGCCAGCCGGGCGTTCAGCGGCCCGCTGCCCGTCGGTGCGGCGTTTCGGCCAGAGACTGATCCACCCCTGAGCAGCAGTGCTGCGAGACCGACGGCAACCGCGGCGGTGAGCTGCGTACAGCGGGCGCATCGGCGCCTCCCCCCATCCCTGTTCTTGCGTGGGTATCCCCGGCTTCAGCCGGGGAGGGAAACGCGTCCTAAGCCCGGAGGCGCGAAGCGCCGGAGTTCGCTCCGCCTCTGTCGTTGCGGTCAGATAGGCCGCTTCTGGCCTTCGATGTACTGGCGGATCACGGTCAGCGGTGCACCGCCGCATGATCCTGCGAAGTAGGAGCGGGACCAGAACACTGCCCCCATGCCGATCCGGTTGATGCGGCCGGTGTACTCGGCCCGCAGGTACCGGGAGCTTACGCCCTTGAGGGAGTTGATCAGTTTAGACAGGGCGACTTTCGGCGGGTAGTGCACCAACAGGTGCACGTGATCCGCCTCGCCGTTGAACTCGCGTAGCTCTGTCTCGAAGCTGGCGCAGACCTCTCGCATGATCTCCTCGCACCGTTTGAGCATGGCGTCATCGAAGATGTCACGCCGGTACTTGGTGACGAACACCAAGTGTGCGTGGAGGGTGTAGGTGACGTGCCGTCCGGTGCGGATATCGGGGTTTGGCTTCCAGCGTGGTGACATACGCCAAGCGTAGTATGATCAAGCGAGCCAACGTGGAAGGGGGGTGGGTCGGATGATTCGTGCGTACAAGTTCCTTATACGGCCCACCGTGGGCCAGACGATCGCACTGGGCGAGATGCTGCGCGATCACTGCTCCCTCTACAACGGTGCCTTGCAGGAACGCCGTGACGCGTACCGGCACGTGTCGAAGACGAGCATCAAGTACGGGATGCAGTCCGCGCAGCTCAAGGAGATCCGGGTGCACGACCCGGAGCGTCAGGGCCGGTGGTCCTTCTCCTCCCAGCAGGCGACGCTTCGCCGTCTCGGCAAGGCATTCGCCGCGTTCTTCCGCCGCGTCAAGGCGGGGGAAACGCCGGGCTACCCGCGCTTCCGTGGCGTGAACTGGTTCGACACGGTCGACTTCCCCAAGGACGGGGACGGCTGCCGCTGGGACTCCACTCCGCACGACCCGGTCACCCGCGTCCGCTTCCAAGGTGTCGGGCACGTCAAGGTCAACCAGCACCGGCCGGTGGTCGGCAAGGTCAAGACCGTGTCCCTCAAGCGTGAGGGCAAGCGCTGGTACGTGATCCTGACCGCCGAGCAGACCGCGCCTAAGCCGCTTCCCGCGACCGGCTCTGTGGTCGGCATCGACATGGGCATAGCCAACTTCCTTGCCGACTCGGGCGGCGAGTTCATCGAGAACCCCCGGCACGGGCGGAAGGCCGCCGCGAAGCTCGAAGCGGCACAGCAGGCTGTCGCTCGGTGCAAGCGCCGCAGCAACCGGCGTAAGAAGGCCGTCCAGAAGGTTGCGGACCTGCACCGAAAGGTTCGCCGTCAGCGCCTCGATCATGCACACAAGACCGCGTTGGGCCTGGTCCGCGAACTCGACTTCATCGCGCACGAAGACCTTAAGATCCGCAACATGGTCAAGGCCCCCGCACCGAGGCCCGACCCCGACCGGCCGGGCAGCTTCCTGCCCAACAGGGCCGCCGCAAAGGCCGGACTCAACCACTCGATCTCGGATGCCGGATGGGGGGTGTTCCTGACGATCCTGCACGCCAAGGCTGAAAGTGCCGGACGAGACGTGATCGCTGTGGACCCCCGCAACACCTCCCGGACCTGCCCCGAATGCGGGCACGTCGCAGCGGAGAACCGGCCCACACAGGAGAAGTTCCACTGCGTCTCGTGCGACCACAGCGCGCACGCGGACACGGTGGGCGCCCTGAACGTTCTACGGGCCGGGCTGGTCCGTCGCGAAGCCGCACCGGCATAGCGAGAAGCCCCCTCGTTCACGACTCCGTTGGGAAATCCGTAAACCGGTGATGCCGAGTGTGCCGGGCTGCCATGATCGGCCTGTTCGCCGATCGAGGGTGGGGCTGGATGTCGCTGGAGCCGCGGGCTGATCGTGGAGTGCCGGAGCTGACTGCGCGGGTGGTGCGGGCTTCGTTCCCGAAGGGGACGCTTGCGGTCCGTGTTCGTGAGGCGCTCGGTCCGCTGTTCGAGGACGAGTCCTTCGCCGAGGCGTTCCCCGGACGGGGGCGGCCGGCGGTCTCGCCTGGGGCATTGGCGCTGGTGTCGGTGCTGCAGTATGCCGAGGGGCTCACCGACCGGCAGGCCGCTGACCAGGTCCGGGCCCGGATGGACTGGAAGTTCCTCCTCGGTCTTGAGCTGGACGACCCGGGGTTCGACTTCTCCGTCCTTTGCGACTTCCGTGCCCGGCTGCTCGAGCACGGTCTGGAGGAGAAGGTCCTGGACCTGATCCTTGAGCGCATCTCCGGGCTCGGGCTGCTGCGCGCGGGGGGCCGTCAGCGGACCGACTCCACCCACGTGCTCGCGGCGGTGCGGACGTTGAACCGGATGGAGTTCGTGGGCGAGACCCTGCGGGCTGCGCTGGAGGCCCTGTCAGCGGCGGCCCCGCAGTGGCTGTCCGCGCTGGTCACCGAAAACTGGGTCAGACGATACGGCGCCCGGATCGACTCCTACCGCTTCCCCAAGGGGGAGAACGTGCGCCAGGAGTGGGCCGAACAGGTAGGCCGTGACGGCTTCACGATCCTTGAGGCCGCCTTCGCTCCCGGCTCTCCGGACTGGCTGCGGGAGATCCCCGCCGTCCAGGTCCTGCGCCGGGCCTGGGTCGAGCAGTACCACCGTGATGGCGAGGGGGTGCACTGGCGGGAGGGCAAGGACCTCCCGCCGGGCAGACGCCGACTGTCCTCGCCCTACGACCCGGACGCCCGCTACGGCGTGAAGCGGGGATCGGGCTGGTGCGGCTACAAGACGCACCTGAGCGAGACCTGCGAACCCGATGTCCCACATCTGATCACCCACGTGGTGACCACGGATGCGACGGTCGCCGACACCGAGCTGACCGACGTGGTCCACCAAGGCCTGGCCGCACGGAAGTTACTTCCAGGCGAGCACGACGTGGACGCCGGCTATGTCACCGCCGCGCACATCGTCACCGCCCGGGACGAGTACGGGATCGAGCTGGTGGGGCCGGTCGGACTGGACACCTGCCACGAGAACCACGAAGGCGAGCACTTCACGCAGAGCGCCTTCACGATCGACTGGCAGACCAAGAAGGTCACCTGCCCCCAGGGCAAGATCAGCGCCAGCTGGTCCGACCAGCGAAAAAGCAGCGGAACTCCCATCGCGCGGGTGCACTTCACCGCCCAGGACTGCGGGAACTGCCCCGTGCGCGAGAAGTGCACCAAGGCAGCGAACGGCAAATGGGGCCGCAGCCTGACCCTGCTCCCCCAAGACCAGCAGGAGGCGCTGGAAGCGCGGCGCCGCGAGCAGCTGACCGACGAGTGGCAGCAGCGTTACAACATCCGCGCCGGCGTGGAGGGCACGATCTCCCAGGCAGTGCGGCGCACCGGCATCCGCCGGACCCGCTACACCGGCCTGCCCAAGACTCACCTCGGCAACGTCCTCGCCGCCACGGCGATCAACATCATCCGCCTCGACGCCTGGCTCGACGACACACCCATCGGCAAGACCAGAACCACACATCTCGCCGCACTTGACCTGACCGCCTGACCGTCAGCCGATTCGCGGATTTCCCAACGGAGTCGTTCACGAGGGGGAGGAGTCACAACCGCCAAGTCGTCAACACCTGGAGTTCGACCTGTAGACGCACCCGAACAGCCCGCGAGCGCCGGACCGTCGTCCGCGCCGTGAGCAGCCAGGCTGCGTTGGAACAAGCGGCGTCTCACGGTGCGCCGAAGGCTCGGGCGGCTGGCGCCGTCGCGTCGACCGTGACGGCGAGGACAGCACCGGCGACACCCGTGGACCCTGTCAGTCCGTGCCGGGCCGTGGTGATGAGCAGGCGGCCGCCTTCCGGGACCAGGCACACCGAGGTGGGTTGTGGGGTGGGCAGCGGGATGGTCGCGTCGAGTGTGCCGTCGGGCCGGTATCGATGAACGACCCCGTGGCCCCACACCGCCACCCAGAGCCGCCCGGTGTCGTCCACGGTCATGCCGTCGGGGCTGCCACCGGCAGTGACACGGGCGAACTCCTCGCGGCCCGTCGGATTTCCGTCCCTGTCGAGGGTGCAGCGGTGGATGACACCGGCAGCGCTGTCGGCGACGTAGAGCAGGTCGCCGTCGGCGGCGAAGGCGGGGCCGTTGACGATGGTCATGCCGTCGAGGACGCGGTGTACGGAGCCGTCGGGATCGGTGCGGTAGAGGGAGCCGGCGCCCAGTGTGCCGTCGTAAGGCATGCTGCCCGCCCAGAACCGGCCGTGCGGGTCGCAGACCCCGTCGTTCATGCGGGTCGGAACGGGGGAGTGCTCCTCGGGGCGGGCCAGCCACTCGGGCCGGCCATCCGGCGTCAGCAGGGCGATGCCGGTGCCGGCGGCGGCTATCCAGTGGCCGGGGCGGCCGTACACCGGGGCGACCGCGCCAAGGGAGACGTCGAGCCGCAGCAGTTCGCGTGGTGTGCGCCTCCCATCCTCTACAACCTCCAACAGTCGTCCGGCGAGGATGTCGACGTAGATTAGACGTCCGTCGACCCAGCGGGCGCCCTCGCCGAGCTCGTGGTCGCCGTCGGCCCAGATGTCGGCTGGTGACTCATGTCGGTTCACTCAGGTGTTTCTCCAGACGGTGGGTCTTGACCGGCCGCAGCGCCCGCTCGCCGCAGTTGGTGGTGAAGGGCACATGCCGGGGGTGTCGGCGAAGTGCAGGACTGAGTGGGACTGGTCCCGCAGGCGTTCGAGCAGGTTGCGGGCCGGGGACTATTTGCGGCCCGGCGCCCTGGGGTGCTGGGACAGGCCGACCGTGATGCCCTGGTGGAAGGCGCGCAGGTGGAGCAGCAGGGCCTCGGGGGTGATCTCACCGATCTCGCCGGTACGTACACGCGTCGCCTGGGTGTTCAGTCCGGCCAGGGCCCACCGGATCTGCTGGTGCCACTTCTGGTGGGGGAAGTCCTCTTCGGCGGCGGTCAGTTCACGGATCAGATGGGCGCCGCACAACTGGTGGGATCAGTGCGGATAGCCCGCATACAGGGACAGCGAGTCGTGGACCAGGACGCCGCGGTAGTTGGGCAGCACCTCGCCCGCGTCGGCGCCGGCGCGGGAGCGCGGGGCGAGGTGGAGCAGGGTGAGGAAATCGGTGCAGGCCACATGCAGCCAGCGCCGCACGCTGCCGATGCGGGTGGTGGTCTCGTCCGCGTGCAGGATCTGCCCTCACTATCGAGCGGACTGCCCGCTACTCACCATGACCGCTCGCGTTCCGGGCGGCTGATGACTATCACGGAGACGGCGACCGGCCCCGGCATGCGCCGGGTGTTGAGTCAGCGGGCGGTGCGTGATGCACAGGCGTCACCACGGGCTCCTCGAGTGCCTGTTCTTCTTCCCGGGAGGCCCCGTGCGGCTGGTCGATGCAGGGGGGAGGCCCGTGCGAGGATCGCGGCGTGAATGATCTACGCTTCCGTCTCGCCGACGACGCCGACCTTGCCGCTGTCGTGCGTCTGCGCGACGACGCTGCCCGCTGGATGCTTGCCCGGGGCGTCACTGGTCAGTGGCGTCCTGGTGAGCTGGGCGGAGACCACTTCCGCAGGATCATGGAGAGTGGGGAGGTATGGCTCGCGGAGGCTGCCGATCGTGTGGTCGGGGCGTGGGAGCTGTGGTGGGGGGACGAGGACGCCTGGGGGCCGCAGCCGCCGACGGCTGGCTATGTGCACCGGCTGATGGTGGACCGCAGCAGTGTCCCGTCCGGGACAGGGCGGCAGCTTCTGCGAGTCGCAGAGCGCCGCGTGGCCGAGGCGGGCCGAGAGTTGGTACGGCTGGACTGCCTGGCTGGCAACGCACGCTTGAATGCGTACTACCTCAACGCCGGCTACCAGGTTGTCGGGAGCAAGGAGGGCAAGCCGCAGCCGGGCGGTACGCCCAAGTCGTTCACGCTCCTCGAAAAGCCCGTACGGGTCGGCGGGGAATAGCACTCGCCTTCAGTTGTACCAAGCCATTCTTTCTACGCCGCCCATTCCAGTCCGAGGGCGGCGAGCGCGGTGAGTTGGTCTTGGGTGAGGCGGTCTCGTCGGTTTTTCTGGTTGCTGAGGAACACGCCGAGTCGCACCGTTGTGCCGTCGGGGAGTTCATCGACGTGGTGCCTTCCGATGACGGTCTTTCCTTCATGTTGGATGTACTGGGTGAGGGCTGCTACGCCCCGTGTGAACGCGTCGGAGCCCTTCGCTGCCCCTGTCTTCGCGTTGGTTTGCGCTGCGGTCTTCTGGGGTCGTGCAGCCGGTTTCACACCCACCTCGCCCAGGCGGTGTTGCTGTTCCGGGTTCAGGCACGCCCAGTCCCTTACCTGCCGTGCGAGCCAGCGTTCGCACCGGCCTGGTCGCCGACGCACTGCGGATGGCAGCCTCGACCCGTGGCTGCCTGGACGGCGCCGTGTTCCACTCCGACCACGGAGCGCAATACGGATCCCGGGCCTTCGCCGGCCTCTGCGGCCAACTCGGGGTCACACGGTCGATGGGCGCGGTCGGCACCAGCGCCGACAACGCGGCCTGCGAAAGCTTCCACGCCTTTCTGAAACGCGAGACCCTCCAGGGCGCCCACGACTACGGCGACTCCGATAGCTGCCGCAGGACCGTCTTCGCCTGGCTGACCCGCTACAACACCCGCCGCCGGCACTCCGCCAACGGCCACCTCAGCCCCAACGAATACGAACACCGACACCACACCGCTAAACTCACGCTCGCCGCGTGATCAATAACCGCGTGCCCACCTTCACGGGGGAAGGCCCGTGCTTTGGCGGTTCCGCACCGGCAGTGGCTGGCGGGATGTCCCGGAACGCTATGGGGCCTGGCCGACGATCTACTCCCGGTTCAACGGCTGGGCCAAGACCGGGGTGTTCCAGGGCGTGACGCGTTGATCGCCGAGGCCGCCGCGAGGGGCGAGGTCGGCTTGGAACCGGTCAGAGTGGACTCCACGATCGTGCGGGCACACCAGGAGTCGGCCGGACTGGCAGTAGCCGGAGAGACCCTGGACGCCTTGGAACAAGCACTGACCGAGGGGGAAGGGACTCCGGTTCCGCAGCATCCTCCGGTGCTGCGGGTGATCCGACGGCGGCCGGTGCGGGTGTGAGCAGCACACGCGCCCCCGGATGAGGATCGAGCTGCAGTTCTCGGATCTGGCCCGGTTCCCGGATGGCATCCGGAAACCGGGCCAGCACCACGACTCGTGAAGCGGGTAGCGCATGCGCAACGTCATGCGGTCCCGAGGTGCCATGGCCGGATCAGAGGGCGCGCAGGTGGACCAGCGCCGCGCTCTGGGGTGCCCGCGCGGGACCCGGTAGCCCGAGTGCTCCCAGCGCCGCGCCGGAGGCCTGGATGCCCGTGACTTCCCAGGTCGCCGACGGGTCGGTGGGAGTGACGAGCGAGGCGCGGTAGTTCTGGTCCGGGTCGAGTCCTGGGATGCGGAGCCGCGGTGGCACGGGCACGATCTCGTCGAGCTGGGCGTAGGAGAAGAGCGCCTCCGAGCGGTCGCGAGCGACCACTCCATGCGCGAGCAGACCGTCGGGCAGCTCGACGCGTGTCAACCGACCCGTGTGCAGGAGCGCGCGGTGCCGCTTGTAAAGGTCGATCCAGCACGCGAGGCGGTCCAGCTCGTGGGCCGGCACCTTCGTGAGGTCCCACTGGACGCCGAACTGGCCGAAGAAGGCCGTGGCCGCGCGGAGGTCCAGGATGCTGGTCCGGCCGGTCTGGTGGGAGACCGGCGCGGCGACATGAGCGCCGAGGTACTCCAGCGGGGCGAGCTGGGCGGTCCAGTGCTGGATCGGTTGGCGGGACAGCGGATCGGTGACGTCGGAGGCCCAGGCGCTCTGGACCCGCTCGAGCACGTCCAGGTCGATCCTGCCGCCTCCCGAGGCACAGCTCTCCCACGAGATGCCGGGATGGCGGCGGGCCAGCTCGTCGAGGAGCTCGCGGAAGGCAAGGGTCTGCCGCCGTGACGCGGGCCGGCCGGAGCCGCGCGAGTCACCGCCGTCGATCTGGTCGCGGTTGTGGTCCCACTTGACGAAGTCGATCCGGTGCGCCGCCACCAGGCGGCCGAAGGCGTCGAGCAGGTGTGTCCGCACATCCTCCCGGCTGAGATCGAGCAGGTAGCAGTTGCGTTCCAGCACGGGCGACCGGTCGCCCGTGCGCAGGATCCAGTCGGGGTGGTCCCGGTAGACCGCGGAGTTCGGGTTGACGGCCTCCGGCTCCCACCAGAGCCCGAACTCCATCCCCTTCTCGTGCACCCGGTCCACAAGCGGTGCCAGCCCGTCCGGCCACACCGCCGGGTCCGGGGTCCAGTCGCCCAGGCCGTCGTCGAGGGAGGTGCGGCCCGCGAACCACCCGTCGTCGAGCACGAAACGCTCGGCGCCCAGCCTGGCCGAGATGTCGACCAGCGCCGTCAGCGTGTCGAGGTCGTGGTCGAGGTAGACCGCCTCCCACGGGTTGAACATGACGGGTGCGGGCGGGGACGGATGGGCCGCGAGCGACCGGACGTACTGATGGGTGGCGTCCGCCAGGCCGTCGAGCCCGCGCGCGGACGCGGTCACGTGTACCCAGGGCATCGCGTACGTCTCGCCCTCAGCGAGGACCACCTCGCCCGGGTGCAGCAACTCGCCGGCCCGGACGACGGCGGTGCCAGAGCTGAGTTGCTCGACGGTATACCGGTGGTTGCCACTCCAGGCGAGGTGGACACCGAGCACCTCACCGTCGCCGTATCCGAAGCCAGGGGTACCGACCACGATCAGGCCAGTGCCGTCGAGGATGCGCATGCCGCGGCGGTGCTCCCGGACCCACTGCCCGTCCGCCAGGGCACGGCGCTGGGGTTGCCGCTCGCGGGCCCATCGACCGGTGAAGTCGAGGATCTCGCCCGCGCCGGTCGGAACGGGGATGACCACCTCGAGCGCGTCGACCACATAGGGGCCGGCATCGACGTTGGTCAACAGGTGCCGGAGGCGGAGCCCTCCCCCCGGGACGGCTTCGGCCTCGAAGCGCAGTTCGAGTCCCGCTGCCTCGTCGGTGGCCTGGACCACGAGCGAGCCGTCGTCACACCGCACCGAGCCGGGACCGAACGCGGTGGACCAGTCGCTCCCGGGGCCTTCGGGGCCGACCCGGTGGCCGAGCAGCGCAGGCCGTCCGAGGTAGCCGCGCGCGTGCTCCGGGAACACGCTGACCGGTGAGCCGATCAGCCAGGAGTTCCAGGCCGTGGTCTCGACCGAGGCTGGGATCGTCAAGGATCGGACGTCTCTCGCCGTCAAGGAAAGCCCCATCCACCCGAAGTCAGGCAAGCCGTCCGCCCGCGGCAGCAGGACCATCGTCGTGGTCTCGGTCCCGCCGAGACCGGAGAGGGACACGGGGGCGGTGGGCGCGGGCACGGCAACGCGTCCGGGCTCGATCATTCGGTGGCTCCTTGGTGCGGTGAGAGGGGGCGGATCAGGCCTGCACTGCGAGCAGGCGCGCCTTGAGATCGTCGAGGGCCAGCCGGGCGGCGCCGAGGGCGACGGACTCGTCGCCGAGCAGGGACACGCGGAACTCCGGCGAGTCGAGTGAGGTCGCGGCCAAGTGCCGCTCGAATGGACCGGTGAGCACGTCCCCCGCGCGGGACAGGCCGCCGCCGAGCACGACGAGGTCGGGGTCGACGGCGTGGACCAAGATGGAGGCGCCCAGGGCGAGGGCCTCGGCGACGCGGTCGACGGTGCGCACCGCAGTGCGGTCGCCGTTCGCGGCCGCCTCGAAGAGCGCCCGGACGTCGTCGCTGGTGGACTCCTCAGCGGCCGAGCCCGCAAGCCTGCGGCTCTCGTGGTCGAGCTGCGCCATCGCGTCGGCCCACCCCAGGATCTTCATGGCGCCGACGGACGCCGCCAGGCCGTGCCGTCCGTTGTGGATCTGCCCGTTGATGACGATCGCGGCCCCGAGGCGGCGGCCGGCGTGCATGTAGACGAGGTCGCGCGCCTCGGCGGCGGCGCCCTGCCACTGCTCGGCCACCGCTGCGAGGTGAATGTCGTTGGATACCAGCACGTCGCGCTTGAAGCGCCCCGACACCTCCGAGACCACGTCGATTTTGTCGAAGCCCGGGAGCGAGTAGACGTCCAGGTCCTGGCCCGCAGGAACGGTGCGGACGTCCTTGACCTCCGAGCCGCTGGCCGCCACGCCGGTGATGCCGCAGGCCACCGAGCGGATCTGTTCCCAGCTCGTCCCGGTCTGCCGGACGGTCGCCTCCACCAGACGTGCCGCCGCCCCGATGCGCTCGGCCGGCCCGAGGCCGGAGCCGACGCTGCGTCTGCGCACCGCCACGACGTTCCCGCGCAGGTCGCAGACGACCACGGCCACCTTGTGGGCGCCGATGTCGACTCCGACGACGGCGAAGTTCTCGGCCACGACCTCGTAGCGCCGGGCCGGCCGTCCCGCGGACCGCTCGCCGTTCGGACGCCCGAGCGCCTCACGGACGAAGCCCTGATCAAGCAGCGTCGCCAGCAGTTCCTCGGCGGTGGGGCGGGAGACTCCGACGGTCTTGCGCACGTCGCTGACCGTTAGCGACGTCGTATCGAGGAACGCCCGCATCGCGGCCGCGAGGTTGAGCTTGCGCAACAGGTGGGCATCGCCCGCACGGCCTGCGGGAGCCGCGCTGCGCTGGGTTTCACGCATGTCTTGACTCACAGCGTCACGCTATCTACATTGACGCCCCAAGAGCAATATTGACAAGAAACTTACTTATCTAAATTCTGGCCGAGCGACATCCCCTGATGGGTTCGACCAGCAAGGAGGGCCTCATGGGCAAGCGGGCCAACTGGGTCGCGATGGCCGCGGCATTGGGCCTGGTCGGACTGACCGGGTGTGCCGTCGGCGGCGGGAGCGAAGGCGGAGACGGGAACAGTTCGGGCGGTGACGTGACGCTGAGCCTGCTCACCTTCGAGACCCCCAACCTCACCGCCTCCTACTGGGACGACATCATCGCCAGGACCAGCGCCAAGGTGCCGGGGGTGAAGATCAAGAAACTCGTCGCGCCGAGTGCCGAGCAGCGCAACGAGTACGCGCGCCAGCTCGACTCGACCGGTGCGCTGCCCGACATCATGGTCGCGATCGACCCTGCCGGACTGGCGGAGGGCGGCAAGCTCGCTCAGTTCAGCAAGAAGGAACTGGCGGACTGGGTCAGCCCGACCGCGAACAGCTTCAACGGCAAGATCTACCAGCTGCCCACCAACTCGCAGACCTGGCAGATCTACTACCGGAAGGCGGCCTTCGAGAAGGCGGGCATCACCACTCCTCCGAAGAAATGGGACGACCTGCTTGCCGCGGTCGGCAAGCTGAAGGCGGCGGGGATCAAGCCGTTCGTCATCGGTGGCGGTGCACCGGACGGCCTCGGCCCGCGATGGACCTTCTCCCAGCTGGTGGCCGACGAGGTCTACGCCAAGGACCCGAAGTGGCTCGACAAGCTGGTCGAGGGGAAGACCGACTTCAGCGACCCGCTGTTCGTCAACGCGGCGACCAAGATGAAGGCGCTGGCGGGCAAGGAGAACGTCGACAACCTGTCGGCCACCTACGCACAGGCGCAGGAGGCGTTCCTCGCGGGCAAGGGCGCGATGTACCCGATGGGCTCGTGGTTCCCGGCGGCCCCGGACAAGGCGCAGCAGAAGCAGATCGGCGTCTTCCCCATGCCCACGCAGGACGGCTCGCTCGTCGTGCCCACGTACACCGGCGGCGGGCTGTCGGTGGGCGCCAAGTCCCCCCACGTCGCCAAGGCCAAGAAGTGGGCCATCGAGTTCTCCAAGCTGAACGCCGACGGCGGAGCGCGGTACGACGGCTTGTTCGTCGCCCTCAAGGGCTACAAGCCGCCGTCCGGTCTGCCGCCGCTGTACAACACCACCCTCGATCTCTACAACAGGGCCCAGTCCAGCGGAACCGTGACACCGAGCTTCGGTAACGAAGGCGGCGTCCCGGCCCTGCCGTCGGGCTTCATACCCAAGGTCGACGCGGCACTGAACGATCTCCTCAACGGCCGCGCGGACGTGGGCAAGTTCGTCGCGACGCTGAACAAGCAGTTCAAGGAGCTCTCGAAGTGACGCATCCCCTGCGCTCCCGGCCGGGGGACGTTGCCGCTGGAGGAGTCCCGCGGTCTGGTCGGCCGGAGCCCACTGCGGCCCCGTCCGGGCGCACGGGTGGGCCGCGCAGGCGCCGCACCTGGACATGGCCGTCGGCGGGAGCCTTCGCCGTCTTCGTCCTGCCGACCCTCACGGTCTTCACCGCGATGGTTCTGGCACCCATCCTGTGGACCCTCTACATCGGGATGACCGACGAGCGCGCCACCCGCCCGAACACCTCTTTCGTGGGCCTGGACAACTACGGTTTCCTCCTCGGGGACGAGGAGTTCCGGCACTCTTTGTGGAACACCGTGGTGATCACGGTGATCGTGGTGCTGTTGACGAACCTGCTCGGTCTCGCGATCGCCCTGCTGCTGCGCCGGCAGGGTCGGCTCTACAGCCTGCTGCGCGGCGTCTACTTCACACCGGTGATCCTTTCCGCCGTGGTGGTGTCGGTGATCGGGCGCGCGATCCTGGCGGACGACGGCCTGCTGAACAGCACGCTCGTCTCGCTGGGGGTCAAGAGCCCGCCGGGCTGGCTCACGGATCCGTCGTACGCGATCTACTCCGTCTCCGGGATCATGGTCTGGCAGTTGCTCGGCTTCGCCGTCGTGGTCTACCTCGCCGGGCTCGCGGGGATCCCCGCCGAGCTCGATGAGGCGGCGAGCCTCGACGGCGCCGGCCCCTGGCAGCAGTTCCGCGCGATCACCTGGCCGATGCTCGCGCCCGCGTTGACGATCAACACCGTGATGCTGATGATCAGCGCGTTCAAGGTCTACGACCAGATCGCCGTGCTCACCAACGGCGGCCCCGGCACCGACGGAACGGCCACCGTCGCTTTCGAGGTGATCCGCACCGCCTTCTCCGAGCAACGCCCGGGAGTGGCGTCCGCGATGGCCGGGATCATGCTCGTCGTGGTGTCGATCGCGAGCGTGACCACGCTCAAGCTCCTGCAACGACGAGAGGTGAACCTGTGAACTCCCGAACGCCGTGGGTCCGCCCGCTGTTGGCCACCGGCGTGGCGGCCGTCTTCTGTCTGCCGCTCTACGTGGCGCTGGTCAACGCCTTCAAAACCAGTGCCAAGGTCGTCGGATCGCCGCTCGCGCTCCCGGTTCCGCCGACCCTCGACAACATCGAGCAGGTGCTCCAGCGGCCTGACGGGCTGTTCTGGTACGGCCTCGTCAACTCCGTCATACTGACCACCCTCTCGATCCTGATCACCACCGTGCTGGCCGCGATGTCGGCCTACCACCTCGTCCGGTCGGGCCGCTGGTGGAGCCGTGCCGTCCTCGGCGTCATGCTGACCGGCCTGATGATCCCGCCCGCAGTGATCATGCTTCCGATCACACGGATCCTCAACGCCATCGGGCTGATGCACACGATGCCGGGCGCGGTACTGGTCAACGTCGGGTACTACCTACCGTTCGCCGTGTTCGTCTTCATGGGCTTCATCCGCTCGATCCCCCGCGAGCTCGAAGAGGCCGCAGCGGTCGACGGTGCCGGCCGGATCCGGATCTTCTGGCAGGTTGTCTTCCCGCTCCTGCGGCCGGCCTCGGCCAGCGTGCTGATCTTCCTCGGGGTCTGGGTCTGGAACGACTTCCTGACCCCGCTGCTCGTCCTGGGCCCGGGAGCCGGGAACACCGTGACGGTCGGGATCTTCCGCTCCATCGGCCCCTACCAGCAGGACTTCGGGGCGGTGTTCGCCTTCATGCTGCTGGCCACACTGCCCGTCCTGGCCTTCTACCTCGCCTTCCAGAAGCACTTCGTCCGCGGCCTGACCGGCGGCGCCACGAAGGGCTGACCGGCACAAGCGGCCGGTGCAGCGCAGTTTCCGTCAAAGATGACAGGAGCACCATCATGCAGTTCTCACAACTCATAGTCAGATCCCAGCCCACCCGGAGGAGCCCCGAACGGCGCCGGCGGGCGGCCGGTGCCGTGGCAGTCGTGATGCTGACCGCCGGCATCCTGCCCACGGTCGGCGCACAGTCGGCGCAAGCACGGCCTGACGGAACGACTCCGTCGATCGAGATCCAGGCCGGCTATCTGGACCTCGAGCTCGACAGGACAGGGACGGTCGTAGGTCTGGAGGACGTCAGGACCGGGGTCGACCACATCGCGCCCGGTCATGCAACGTCCCTGGTCAGCCTGGTCGTCGACGGCAAGCAGCAACGGCCGACCACGGTTGACCGTTCCGGACCCGGCGGCCAGATGCTCACGTTCCGGAACAAGGCGGCGCATTGGAAGATCCAGGTGAAGCTGGTCAGCAAGCGCGGCTACACCACGTTCGAGGCGGTCGCCGTCGACGCGCCGAAGGACGTCGATGTGCAGACCCTTCTCTGGGGCCCACTGGCCACGTCGATCTCCGAGACGGTCGGCACATCGGTGGGCGTGGTCCGCGACGACGATTTCGCCATCGGGCTCCGTCCGCTGACCGACCGTACCGAAGGCGCCTGGCCGCAGGAGTACCAGGACATGGGCTGGGAGAGCGAGGTTGACCACGACCCGGACCACGTGAGCGTGGGTTCTCTGGAGGAGTGGAGCGCGGCAGGCGTGACCCCCTGGGGTTCCGTACTGCGCGCCTTCACCTTCGACTACACCAAGGAACGCCAGCGCAAGGTACACGGTTATCCGATCCCGGTCGGGCCGCTGCCCGGCCGCGACGGCAAGATCGCCGGTTCCAAGATGGCACTCTTCGGAGCCTCGCCTGAGGCGACGCCGACGATCCTGTCCAACATCGCGGCGGGCGAGAAGCTGCCCTACCCAAGGCTGAACGGTCAGTGGCAGAAGGCCTCACAGGCGAGCAGCCAGTCGTGGCTCGTGCTCGGCGACCTGAAGACCGACAACATTCCGGCGGCGGCCCGATTCGCCAAGGCGGCCGGCATGAACCGCATCTACTCACTCACCACCAACTACGGGCCATGGAAGTCGAGCGGCCACTACAAGTTCGACTCGAGCCTGGGCGGGAGCGACGCCGGGGCCGCGGCAGCCGTGGACATCGCCAAGGCCAACGGTGTGCAGCTCGGCGTACACACCCTGTCGGACTTCATCGGCACCGGCGACGAGCCCTACGACTGGGCCTTGAGCCCGCAAGACCCCTACGTCACGGCACCTGCCGACAACCGGCTCGTGACAGGGGGCAGCGCCTCGCTCACCCGCCCGTTGACGGCCGGCGACACCACCGTGTACCTCGACTCCGGCGCGCTGCTTGCTGCGGGAGTGCACCACAGCTACTTGCGCATCGGGGACGAATTCGTCAGCTACGGAGCGGCCGAGCAGGTCGGGAACGAGTGGAAGCTGACCGGCGTGCAGCGCGCGCGATGGGGATCGGTCGCGGTCTCACACGCTGCGGACGACCACGCCGCCCGAGTCGTGGCCAACAGCTACGGCGGCGCGATCGGTAACCATGCAGTCCTCGACGAGATCAGCGACAGGCTGACCACCGCATGGAACAAAACCGGCATCACCGGTATGTCGTGGGACGGCCTGGAGTCGGCATCGGAGTCCGGCTGGGGCGCATACGGCATGGCTCACCTCGTGAACGGGACGTTCCGGCGAATCGACGCCAAGGACCGATTCATCTCCGAGACCAGCCGGATGACCTCGAACACCTGGGACGCGCTGACCCGGGCCAGCTGGGGCGAAGTCGGCAGCACCTCGATGGAGCAGGTGTCCAAGAACAACAAGTACCTCCAGGCGAACTACCTTCCCGGAATGCTCGGCTGGATCAGCCTCAAGGGCTCGGACAGTCTGCTCACCATGGAGTGGAAGCTGGCTCGAGGCGCCGGTCTGAACGCCGGGGCAGGTTTCCAGAGCTCGGTCTCCAGCCTTGTGTCGGGCGGGGAGAACACGACGCGACTGCTCGATGCCATCCAGCAATGGGAGACGGCCCGCAACCTGGGTGCGTTCACCGCGGAGCAGCGGGCGCGGTTCCGCGACCTGACGACGAACTGGCACCTGACCGTGGTCGAGCCGGGCAAGCGATGGTCCTTGCAGGAGCTGGACGCTGACGGCAAGCCGGTCGGCAACCCCCAGGCCGTCGTCGCTCCGACCTCGAAGCTCGACGCCGGACCGCTGCCCGCGGCGGCCAAGGGACACCTGTACGAGGCGACCGTGAAGACCAACACGCCGGCGACCACGCGATACGCGGTGACCTCGGGAGCCCTGCCCCATGGGCTCGTGCTCAATGCCGACACCGGAGGGATCGTGGGTACGCCCACCAAGGCGGGAACAGCGCGGTTCACGGTCACGGCATACCAGAGCTCCGGCCAGCCGCGGGCCCAGCGCGACTACGAGATCGACGTCGCCGAGTAGCCCGGTCGGGCCGGACGCGCGCGGCGGATCACCGTCACGCTGAATGAGACCTGCACGTGGGCGTACGCCGAGGGGCGAGCGCCCACGTGTTGGCACACCATCGGCCCCCATAGCAGGACTTCGAGGCGGTGTTCGCCTTGACGCGGGCCGCCCTGCAGTTCTGGCCTCCCCCCTCGCGCCTCACAAGCTCTTCGCCCGCGGCCTGGCCGGGGCACCACGAAGGGCTGAATCGACTTGCCTCGGAAGAGGCCTGCTACGGCCGTCACATCCCTCTGCCATCCATCCGCTCATCGACCACCGAGATCTCGCCGCTCTGAGCGTTGCTCTCGTCGAAGGGAAGCTCATGGACAGGGATCAGCAACTGACGCGTCGCAAGATGTTGCGCGCCATGGCCGCGGCCGGTCTCGTCGCCACGGTCGTCCCCATTGCCACGCGGGCCAGTGCGAGCGCCGCGACGTCGAACCCGGCGCCGGGCAAGGACTGGGGTGTCCGCCCGGTGACCACACCGTCGACCATCTCCGTCCACGGTCGCTCCGTCACGATGGCCAAAGGGATCGTGCAGCGTTCCTTCCACACCGCACCCAACTTCACGACCACCTCGTTGAAGAACCCGGGCACGGGCCAGGAGATACTCGACCACACCGGCGAGCCGGAGGCCAGGATCGTCCTGGACGGCACCACGTACGACGTCGGAGGCACGAACGCGTCCGGTGGCTTCGTCTACGCCTCGCACCGGATCGAGGACAGCACGCAGAAGCCGTACGAGTGGCCCCCCTAGGAGTGGCGCAAGCTCGGCCTGCACCGGATGAAGCACCGCGTGGATGGCGTCGACGTGAGCGAGGACGCGCTGACCGTCCGCACCCGGGTGGCCCCGGCCGCCAGGGACGTGGGGCTGGCCGTCGCCTACCGATGGACCTCCGACGGAACCCGGCTCGGGCTGACCGTCTCGGTCGCACCGGAAGGCGAGTGGAACGTCCCGCTGCCCCGGCTGGGCGTGCGCTTCGGGCTCGACACCGCGGACGCCGTGCGCTGGTTCGGCGGCGGCCCTGGCGAGGCGTACCCGGACAGCTCCCAGGCGTCCGCCATCGGACGCTGGTAGTCGACCGTGGACGGTCTGCAGACCCCCTACGTCCGCCCGCAGGAGAACGGCGCCCGGGCCGACGTCCGTTGGTTGGAGCTCGGCGGGCTCCGCGTCGAGGGCGACCCGGAGTTCTGGTTCACCGCCTGGCGCTGGACCACGGAGGCGCTCGACGACGCCCGCCACCGCACCGACCTCGTTCCCGGTGGGACGGTGTGGGTCAAGCTCGACCACGGCCAGCACGGCATCGGCTCGGCGTCCTGCGGCCCGGCCCCGCTGCCCCCGTACCGACTCCAGGCCCGGCCGAGCGAGTTCACCTTCGTCTTCTCGCCCGCCGGCTGAGGGCCCACCGTTCGCGGGCGCCCGCACGTTCCCGACCCGTCGCCCCTCCCCACTGCGGGGGGCGCGGCGGCCTTTGTGGAGGTGCGTCGGGGACGCACGACGGGCCATCCGTTCACAAATCATCGGATGGATCGAGGAGTAAGGGTCTGGCTGTATGTGCCAGACGGATGGGTGGAGCGGGGCGTAAGTGCGCACTGCCCGCCCGCGAAACCCCTTCCCAGAGTTGCTGGGGAGGGGTCGGGTAGTGGGTGCGGTGGCGCAGGCCTTGCTCTCTTTCGCAAGGAAACATCGGATGTCTCCTTGCGGTGGAGTGGCTCTCGCTCGTATGGTCGAGCTGCCGCCGATTCATCGGATGTGTCGACACAAGGGTGTGCCCCGCGCGATGACAGGAGACGGGACATGAAGCTGATCCGCATCGGAGACCCCGGACGGGAGATTCCGGCGCTGCTCCTCCAGGACGGGACCGCGTTGGATCTGCGGTCTCTCACCGGTGACATCGACGGGGAGTTCCTCGCCGGCGACGTGACCGGCCGGATCGAGAAGGCTCGCGCGGCTGGCGTACTGCCCGTGCTCGACATCACCGGACTGAGGGTCGGCGCCCCGGTGGCCCGGCCGGGCAAGGTGGTCTGCGTCGGCCTCAACTACCGCGACCACGCCGAGGAGACCGGCGCGCCCGTCCCCGAACGACCGGTGGTCTTCATGAAGGACCCCGCCACCGTGGTGGGTCCGTACGACGAGGTGCTGATCCCGCGTGGTTCGGTCAAGACCGACTGGGAGGTGGAGCTCGCGGTCGTCATCGGCCGCGAGGCCCGCTACCTGGCGAGCCCCGCGGAAGCCCCCGAGCACATCGCCGGCTACGCGATCAGCAACGACGTGTCCGAGCGGGAGTTCCAGCTGGAGTACTCCCCGCAATGGGACCTCGGCAAGTCCTGCGAGACCTTCAACCCGCTCGGCCCCTGGCTCGTCACCCCCGACGAGGTCCGCGACCCGCAGGCACTCGGCCTGCGCCTCGCTGTCAACGGCGAGACGCGCCAGCACGGCCACACCAAGAACATGATTTTCGACGTCGCGTACCTGGTCTGGTACCTGAGCCAGTACATGGTCCTCAGGTCCGGCGACGTCATCAACACCGGCACCCCGGCGGGCGTGGCCCTCGGCCTGCCCGGCACCCCCTACCTGCGCACGGGCGACACCGTCGAGCTGACCATCGACGGCCTCGGCACCCAGCGCCAGACCTTCATCAACGCGTGAAAGGCACCGAGTTGTCCGCAATCGCAGCGCGGATCACCGCCGTCGACACCTACGACATCCGCTTCCCCACCTCGCGGGAACTGGACGGGTCCGACGCCATGAACCCCGACCCCGACTACTCCGCCGCCTACGTCGTCCTGCGCACCTCCGCGGCCGACGGCCACGAGGGCCACGGGTTCACCTTCACCATCGGCCGAGGCAACGATGTCCAGGTCGCCGCGATCGACGCCCTGGCCCCGTACGTCGTCGGCCGGTCGGTCGCCGAACTCACCGCCGACCCCGGCGCCCTCTCTCACGCGCTCATCGGCGACAGCCAGTTGCGCTGGCTCGGTCCGGAGAAGGGCGTGATGCACATGGCGATCGGAGCCGTCGTCAACGCGGTGTGGGACCTGGCCGCCAAGCGGGAGGGCAAGCCTCTGTGGCAGCTCCTCGCCGACGCGGACCCCCAGTGGCTCGTCTCCCAGGTCGACTTCCGGTACATCGGTGACGCCCTGACCCCGGACGAGGCGCTGGACCTGCTGACCAAGGGCAAGCAGGGCGCGCGTGAGCGTGCCACCGACCTGCTGCGATGCGGCTATCCCGCGTACACCACCTCTCCCGGCTGGCTCGGCTACTCCGACGAGAAGCTGACCCGGCTCGCCCAGGAGGCCGTCGCCGACGGCTTCACCCAGATCAAGCTCAAGGTCGGGGCCGACCTCCAGGACGACGTCCGCCGCTGCCGCACCGCCCGCGCCGCCGTCGGCCCGGACATCCGGATGGCGATCGACGCCAACCAGCGCTGGGACGTGGCCGAGGCGATCACCTGGACGAACGCGCTCGCCGAGTACGACCCGTACTGGATCGAGGAGCCCACCAGCCCCGACGACATCCTCGGCCACGCCGCCGTCCGACGCGGCGTCCACCCCGTCAAGGTCGCCACCGGCGAGCACGTGCAGAACCGCATCGTCTTCAAGCAGCTGCTCCAGGCCGGTGCGATCGACGTCCTCCAGCTGGATTCCGCCCGCGTGGCCGGCGTCAACGAGAACCTGGCGATCCTGCTGCTCGCCGCGAAGTTCGGCATCCCGGTCTGCCCGCACGCCGGCGGCGTCGGCCTGTGCGAACTCGTCCAGCATCTGTCGATGTTCGACTACGTGGCCCTATCCGGCACCACCGACGACCGGGTCATCGAGTACGTCGACCACCTCCATCAGCACTTCCTCGCCCCGGTCGTGATCGACCGAGGCCACTACCGGGCCCCCGTCGAGCCCGGCTTCTCCGCCACCATGAGGCAGTCGAGCCTCGACACCTACCGCTACCCCGACGGCGTCTTCTGGGCCGCCGACCTGGAAGCGTCGAACCCGGAGGCCCGTGCATGACCACCGAACTCCACGGCCTCACCGCCCTCGTCACCGGAGGCGCGTCCGGCATAGGCCTGGCCACCGCCACGTTGCTCGCCGAGCGGGGCGCGGACGTCGCCGTCCTCGACCTCGACCCGAGCGGCGCCCCCGCCCCGCTGCGCGGCTTCACCGCCGACGTCTCCGACGACGACTCGGTCCACGCCGCGGTGCAGGCAGCCGCCGCAGCACTCGGAGGGATCGACATCCTCGTCAACAACGCCGGCATCGGGGCCGCCGGTACCGTCGAGGACAACCCGGACGCGCAGTGGCACCGCGTCCTGGACGTCAACGTGCTCGGGATCGTCCGCACCACCCGCGCCGCCCTTCCCCACCTGCGCGCATCGGATCACGCCTCGGTCGTCAACACCTGCTCCATCGTTGCCACCGCGGGGCTGCCGCAGCGTGCACTGTACTCGGCCAGCAAGGGCGCGGTCCTCTCCCTCACCCTCGCCATGGCCGCCGACCACGTCCGCGAGGGCATCCGGGTCAACTGCGTCAACCCCGGCACCGTCGACACCCCCTGGGTCGCACGCCTGCTCGACGCCGCCGCCGACCCGGCCGCCGAACGCGCCGCCCTCGACGGCCGCCAGCCCACCGGACGCCTGGTCACCGCCCAGGAGGTCGCCACCGCCATCGCCTACCTCGCCTCCCCGGCCGCCGGAAGCACCACCGGCACCGCCCTCGCCGTCGACGGCGGCATGGCGGGCCTACGCCTGCGACCGGAGCCCACGCCATGACGTCGCCCCTGAACCGGCTCGGCCGCAGCAGCGTGCGCGTCGGCGAACTCGCCTTCGGCGCCGCCGGGATCGGCAACCTGTTCACCGCCGTCACCGACGCCGAGGCCGAGCGGGCCGTCCACGCCGCCTGGGAATCGGGCGTACGGCACTTCGACACCGCCCCGCACTACGGTCTCGGCCTGTCCGAGCGGCGCCTCGGCGCAGCACTGCGCTCCCGGCCGCGGAGCGACTACGTCGTGTCCACCAAGGTCGGCCGCATCCTGGTCCCGACCCCGGAAGCCACGGGCGACGACCTCGCCCACGGCTTCGCCGTGCCCGCCACCCACCGCAGGCGCTGGGACTTCAGTGCCCACGGCGTGCGCCGGTCGATCGAGGACAGCCTGGAGCGGCTCGGCCTGGACCGGATCGACGTCGTCTACCTACACGACCCCGACGCCCATGCCGCGCAGGCCCTCGACCAGGCCTACCCGGAGCTCGCACGGATGCGGGACGAGGGAGTCGTCGGAGCGATCGGCGTTGGCATGAACCAGGCCGAGCTGCTCGCCCGCTTCGTCCGCGACACGGACATCGACGCCGTGCTCCTCGCCGGCCGCTACACCCTGCTCGACCAGCGCGGTCTGGCCGAACTGCTGCCGCTCGCCGCCGCGCGCGGCGTCGGTGTCGTCATCGGTGGCGTCTTCAACTCCGGACTGCTCGCAGACCCCCGTCCCGGCGCCACCTACGACTACGTCACCGCGCCGCTCGACCTGCTCTCCCGGGCACTGGACCTCAAGGCGGTGTGCGAACGCCACGGAGTGCCGCTGCGCGCCGCCGCACTCCGCTTCCCCTTCGGACACCCGGCCGTCGCGAGCGTCCTCGTCGGAACCCGCAGCGCCACCGAGGCCCGCGACGCCGCCGCGATGCTCGCCCACCCGGTCCCGGACGCGCTGTGGGCGGAGCTCAAGGCACGCGGGCTGCTCCCCGCCGACGTGCCGATGCCCAGGGTGGTCGACTGATGCGTGTCGCGGGCGCTGTCACGTCGTTGGGCGCGCGTACATCTGACGGTGTGTCGGGGTGTGGTGGGGCGGGTTCGGGAGCCGTGTTCAGGCCGTGGTGGGCTGGCCGGTGGCGCCGGTGATGTGCTCCCAGATGGCGAAGCGGATGGTCATCTCGGCTCGATAGTCGTGTGCGGTCATCAGGTGGCGTCGGGGCCGGAAGTGGGGTGAGATGCCGCTGAACGCGGACAGGAACCGCTGCGCCCCGCCGGCAGAACGGAAGCCCTTCATCGCACGTTCACGCTGCCGGGTGGGCTGGTGACTGTTCTCCGCCCGGTTGTTCAGGCCCTTGTGCGAGCGATGCTCCACCGAGGGCATGACCTCGCGGTGAGCCGCGCCGTAGGAGCGGAGCTTGTCAGTGACGATCACCCGGGGCACGGCACCGGTCTTCTTGAGGAGTGTACGGAAGAAGCGCCTGGCCGCGGCCTTGTCCCGGCGGTCCTGCACGAGGATGTCCAGGACATCGCCGTCCTGGTCGACCGCCCGCCACAGGTACTTCTGCTCACCGTTGATCTTGATGAAGACCTCGTCCAGATGCCACTTGTCCCTGGGGCGGGGCCGACGGCGGCGCAGCGCGTTGGCGTAGTCCTGCCCGAACTTGGCGCACCACCGCCGGACGGTTTCGTGGGAGACGGCGACACCACGCTGGAGCATCAGCTCCTCAACCTCACGGAAACTGAGCGGGAACCGGAAGTGCAGCCACACACAGTGCGAGATGACCCTCACCGGGTATCGGTGCTCCTTGTACGACGGCGGTGTACCCACCACGGACGGTTCCCCCCAACGTGATCAACCCGAAGATCATCCCATGAGCCAGCCAACGTGACAGCGCCGTTTTCGGGACTCCCGCGGCCGCGCGCACGGACTGGGTGTCGATGACCACGAGGGACGGGTCCTCTAATCGGCGGGCCTTCTCCCGCACTTGGCAGCGCAGGGGTTCCTGGATCCGCTGGTCGAGCCCGTCCTTGCGCCACAGCGTGAAGTAATAGAACACCGCCGACCAGGCGGGCAGGTCATGGGGCAGGTAGCGCCACTGGCAGCCCGTCCGGTTCTGGTAGAAGATCGCGTTCACGACCTCCCGGAGATCACAGGTCCCCCGGGATCCTTCGTCGCCGACCGCGCCACACGGTCCTGTTTCCAGGACAAGATCATCGGCTCGATCAACGCCCGCTGTTCGTCCGATAAGTCGCTCGGATACGGCCCACGCTCCATGCCGATATCCGAGCATGCACATGCCCAATCGCCGCCCCGAACGGCAACCAGTCACACGAACGAGCGATCACGAACCCAGAGAGATAGGACTTAACGCCCTCTCACCCCCCACTCAAATCAGTGAGGTCGACCCGGAGCGCGGTGCTGGCCTTGCGGTCAGTCCGTTTCTCCGGGTCGCCTCCCGAACCCGGCGTGCGCCGCTAAGCGCACCGGGCTCTCCACAAGTCCCGTGGGTCGGTGTTCACCTCATGCTGTGCTCGGCCATGGTGTCGGGATGCGTGTTCCCCGGTAGTAGTAGCGCTTGGCGCTCACCCTTGCCGGGTCGAACAATTCCATCCCGCCTTCGGCGGGCCAGATACCGTAGCGTCGGCGTAGTACCTTCCAAGGAACACGCCGGTGCTTGCGCTCCTGCCATCTGATGATCTCCTTCCAGAGGAAGGCCCTCAAATAGCTGAAAGTCGCGTTCGAGCATCCGTACTTGAAGTACGCGGTCCAGCCCCGCAGCATCCGGTTGAGCTGACGCAGCAGGTCTTCGAGCGGCAGGTTCATGCTCCGCCGGCAGATTGTCTTCACCTTGGCCATGACGGCCGCCAGGGCCTTCTTGGCCGGATAGACGTAGACGTATCGTTTGCCGGTGCCTCGCTTCTGGTGACGTTGGATGCGCCAGCCGAGGAAGACGAGGCCCTCGTCGATATGGGTGATCAAGGTCTTCTCCGGCGACAGGCGCAGGCCCATCGTGGACAGGACCCCGGCGATTTCTTCCCGCAGGGCTTGGGCGTGCGCCTCGGTGCCCGACACGAGCAAGCACCAGTCGTCCGCATACCGCACGAGGCGGTAGTTGGGCAGACCTTGACGGCGTCGCTTGGCCCTTCCATACGGGCTGGCTCCGGGGCCGCCCGGCCCTTGGGCGATGTGTTCATCCAAGACCGAGAGAGCCACATTGCTCAGCAACGGTGAAAGAATCGACCCTTGCGGAGTCCCGGCGTTGGTATTCACCAGCGTGCCGTCCTCACCGAGGATGCCTGCCTTCAGGAATGCCTTCACCAGATCCAGGACACGTTTGTCTCCGACACGTTCCCGCACCCGGTTCATGAGAGCGGAGTGCGAGATTTCGTCGAAGCAGGCTTTGATGTCACCCTCAACAACCCACTCATACGAGCGGGATGCGAAATGGTGCACCTCGGCCACCGCATCGTGAGCTCGGCGATTCGGACGGAACCCGTAGGAACACGGGAGGAAATCCGCCTCGAAAATCGGCTCCAACACCAGTTTCAAGGACGCCTGAGCGACCCGGTCTCGGATGGTCGCGATCCCCAGATAGCGGACCTTGCCGTCAGCTTTGGGAATCGCGCGTCGCCGAGCCGGTAGGGGTCGGAAGGTGCGGGCTTTGAGATCTTCCCGCAGTTCCGCAAGGAACCCTTCCAGCCCGCGCACGGACTCAATGTAGTAGGCGGTCTCGCCGTCCACTCCCGCCGTGCGCGCGCCCTTGTTGTTCCGCACCCGGTCCCAGGCCACCAGCAGGAAGCCCGGATCCGCGGCGAGGTTGTACAGATCATCGAACCGGCGATGAGGTTCATCACTGGCCCAACGGTTCAGCTTGGTCTGGATTTCCAGTACCCGGCGTTCCGCCTTGAGCAAGGCGTATTCCAGTTCGTCGGTATTCACCAACGACCTCCCGGCATTCCAGCATCCTTACTGCCGACTTGCTGGCCCCCTTCGCCATGTGCGGACCTCTCGTCCGCTCGGACTACTACGGGGCCTCCGCCCCGTCCCGCGCCTTCGACAGACGACGCATCTATCCCACCGGCCCGGATGGATTCCGGGCCTTGGGAGCGACGCGGGACGGTTCCCGTGTTCACGGTGAATCGATCGATCAGTCCGGCATCCAGCTTTGCCCCGGCAGCATCGCCACGGTTACGCCGCAGGCTTTCGCCGTGGCCTCCCCACCGACACGCCAAGTCGGCTACGGAGTCAGTCCGTTCAGCAAACGGACTGTGCACTGCAACCCGGCCCATATCCACCAGATTTGAGCCGGTGCCACGCTTACGGAGCTTTACCACTGATTCCTCTCGTATGCCCTCTGATCTCGCTTGCCGGACCCGGCCCGTCTGGTAGTTCCGAGCAGTCCCGGCTTTGTCAGCGCTGCTTCCCGCCCTCCCCGGCGTCTCCCGGATCGGACTGCGCTCAGCTCCCACCAGTCTGCTGCGACAGGCTGGCGAGGAGGTCTTGCACCTCCTTCGATTCACCGCGCCTCACGGCGCACCAGCGCCTCACGGCGCACGAAGGCCGCACTCAACGCCTTCGAGATCACCTTCGACGGTCGGCTCTCCGCCGCCCGCCGCTGACTCACTAACAACTCCAGAACCACCGTTAACTTGGCTCTGTTGCGCATCCGGTGGTGACGGAGCGTTATTCTTGTCGCACCATGTCACCGGCGGTGCCATGACGTCGGTGACCTCGGTGTTTTCCGCGGTGAGCGAGAGAAGGCCCGATGGGGCGTACGCCCGGTGGTTGTAGGGCGACGATCCCTGTACGTGTCGTTCGAGCACCGACGTCAGTGACGTCGCCCCGTAGACCTGGGTCTTCACGGACGCTGCTACCTACAGGGCCGACGTCACTCTCCGCCGCCACCGGACGTGTGACAGAGCCGTTAACTTTACAGACCCGGTGTCCCACGAAAGCGGTGGACGTGAGCGGGGTGCTCTTCGAGTGTTTCCGTCCTCGGCCGGCGGGGCCGGACAGATGAACTGCATGCGTGGAGTGCCGTTCAGGAGCCCCTCAGGCCGACACGATGCAGCCAGGCGCTGATGTCGCGATTGGCTTGATCGACCTCCTCGCCCTGGACTGCCAGTCCGTCAGCGAAGGTGGCGCCGCGGCAGGAGGCTGCGTAGTCACGTGCTGTGGTGCCCATGCCGCTCATGGCGTGGGTGGTGAAGGGGACCACGGTCTTGCCAGTGAAGTCGAGCTGTTCGGTGAACGTCGTCATGATCATGGGGGCGCGGACGTTCCAGATGGGGCTGCCCAACAGTACGGTGCCGTACTCGTCCAGGTCGGGCAGTGCGCCCTTGATGGCGGGGCGTGCGTCGGCGTCCTGTTCGCGGACGTTGCGCTTGACGGTCGCGCCGTAGCTTTCCGGGTAGGGGTCGGTGGGCTCGATCCGGTACACGTCGCAGCCGATGAGATCTCGGATCTTGCGGGCCATGACCTCGGTGTTGCCCACCTTCAGGTTGGTGCGATCGCCGTAGTAGTAGTTCTCGCCGGGCCGCGAGAAGTACGCGAGCAGCACCTTGCCCCGCGCTGTAACGCTTGCTGCCCGGCTCGGGGACGTCTTCCGCCGGTCGGGCTGATCGTTCGCGGGTGAACAGCCCGCGAGATGGGGCACGGTCATGGCGGTGACTGGGGTGAGCAGCGCGGCGCGCAGGATCGTTCGGCGCCGGGCTGTGCTGTGGTTCGGTTCGTTCACAGGTGGGCCCTTCGCGAGAGGTCTGGCAGCGGGAGGGGCGAGCGGCCGGCGGTGCGGCTGCTCGCCCCTGGGGTGGTGGCGGGTTCGGTTCAGGCGTCCAGGCGGCGTCCTGCGAGCCAGGTGACCATCTCGGGGTCGTGGTGGTCGAAGAACAGGGAGTTGCCGGTGTCGAGGGTGGCGATCTGGGCCATCTGCTCGTCGGTGAGCTGGAAGTCGAAGACGTCGATGTTCTCGGCCATGCGCTCGGCGCGTACGGACTTGGGGATGGCGACGACGCCGCGCTGGGTGAGCCAGCGCAGCACGACCTGCGCAACGGACTTGCCGTGCTGCTTGCCGATCTCGGCCAGCAGGGGGTTGGTGAACAGGTCGTTCTTGCCTTCGGCGAAGCCGCCCCAGGACTGGATCTGTACGCCGTGTTCGCGCATGAGGTCCTGGTAGTCGGCGCGCTGGAAGAAGGGGTGGGTCTCGATCTGGTTGACCTGCGGGGTGATCTCGTTGTTGATGATCAGGTCGAGCAGGCGGTCGGGGTAGAAGTTGGCGACGCCGATCGCCTTGGCCAGGCCCTCGCGGTTGAGGGCTTCCATGGCGCGCCACTGGCCGTAGACATCGCCGAAGGGCTGGTGCATCAGGTACAGGTCGAGATGGTCCAGGCCCAGCTTGGTCAGGGACGTCTCGAAAGCGCGCCGGGTGTTGTCCTCGGCTAGGGCGTCCTGGACCCACAGCTTGGTGGTGACGAACAGGTCCTCGCGGGCGATGCCGCTGGACTTGATGGCTCGGCCGACGGACTCTTCGTTGCCGTAGGCGGCAGCGGTGTCGAGCAAGCGGTAGCCGGCGGCCAGCGCCTCGGAGACAGCGCGCTCGGTGTCCTCGGCGGGGATCTGGTAGACGCCGAAGCCGAGGAGCGGCATCTCGACGCCGTTGTTGAGGGTGACGGTCTGCATGAGCGGAATGTCCTTCGCGCAGTGCGGGTGGGAGGGGTTGGTCAGGGGCGGATGAGGGCCTTGAGGACCTGGCGGTCGGCCATGGCCTGGTAGGCGTCCGGGGTCTGGTCGAGGGTGAAGGTCTGGTCGAAGACGCGGCCGGGGGCGATGGTGCCGTCCAGGACGTCGGGCAGGAGCTGTTCGATGTAGGCGCGGGCGGGGCTGGCGCCGCCGGTCAGGGTGATGTTGCGCATGAAGGCGGCCGGGCCGATCGGGCCCTGCTCGTACTGCGGGACACCCAGGCGGCTGATGGTGCCGCCGTCCAGTACCGCACCCAGGGCGGTGTCGAGGGCCTGCCGGGTGCCGACGGCCTCGATGACCTTGTCCACGCCGCCGGTCAGCTCGCAGATGCGGGCGATGCCCTCCTCACCGCGCTCGGCGACCACGTCGGTGGCACCGAACTCGCGGCCCAGGTCGGTGCGCGCCTCGTGGCGGCCTGCGAGCACGATCCGCTCGGCGCCGAACCGCTTCGCGGCGATCACGGCGCACAGGCCGACCGCGCCGTCGCCGACGACCAGGACCGTGTCCCCGCGGGTCACGCCGGCGGTGACGACGCCGTGGTGGCCGGTGGTCATCACGTCCGACAACGCCAGCAGCGACGGCAGCAGCGCGGAGTCGGCGGCCACCGGCAGCTTCACCAGGGTGCCGTCCGCGTACGGAACACGGACCGCTTCGCCCTGGCCCCCGTCGACGCCGTCGAAGCCGTACCGGCCGCCGTTGCGGCACGAGATGTGCAGGCCCTTGGCGCAGTAGTCGCAGGTGCTGTCGCTGTAGGTGAACGGGGCGACGACCAGGTCCCCCGTCTTCAGGCCGGTCACGTCCGCGCCGGTCTCATCGACGACGCCGAGGAACTCGTGCCCCATGGGGCGGCCGGTGTCGGTGGCGGGCATCGACTGGTAGGGCCACAGGTCACTGCCGCACACACAGGCGACGACGACGCGGACGACGGCGTCGGTGGGCTGGTCGATCTTCGGGTCAGGCCGGTCCTCGACGCGGACGTCGTCGGCTCCGTACATCACTGCTGCACGCATGAGGGGTGTTACTCCAAGCGAGGGGACGAGGGGCGGGGTGGCGCCACGAGAAGCGCGGTGTGCCGGGGCAGGGGTCAGCGTTCGAGCATCTGCGCCTGGGCCGCGGTGTGGGTGTCGCCGGCGGCGGGCGGCAGGCTGCTGAGCTTGTCGAGCTGCTCGTCGGTCAGCGTGACGGCGTCGGCGGCGGTGTTCTCCTCGACACGGCTGACCTGCTTGGTGCCGGGGATGGGGCCGATGTCGTCGCCCTGGGCGAGCAGCCAGGCCAGCGCGACCTGCGCGGGCGTGGCGCCGACTTCGGCGGCCAGTGCCTTGACCTCGTCGGCGAGCGCGAGGTTGCGCTGGAAGTTCTCGCCCGTGAAGCGCGGGTTGCCGCGCCGGAAGTCGTCGTTATCGAACTGGTCGGTGGAGCGGACCGTGCCGGTCAGGAAGCCGCGTCCGAGCGGGGAGAACGGCACCAGGCCGATGTTCAGCTCCCGCAGAACGGGCAGGACGCGGTCCTCGATCCCCCGCGTCCACAGGGAGTACTCGGACTGCACTGCGGTGACCGGCTGGACCGCGTGCGCGCGGCGGATCGTGTCCGGGCCGGCCTCCGAGAGCCCGAAGGCTCGGACCTTGCCCTCGGCGATCAGCTCTTTGACGGCACCGGCGGTCTCCTCGATCGGCGTGTTCGGGTCCACCCGGTGCTGGTAGTACAGGTCGATGTGGTCGGTGCCCAGTCGCTTCAGAGAGCCCTCGACCGCGGTCCGGATGTTGGCCGGGCTGGAGTCCAGGTTCCACGCGCCGTCGCCGCCGTGGGAGACCAGGCCGAACTTGGTGGCCAGCACCACCTGGTCCCGGCGGCCCTTCAGGGCCCGGCCGAGCAGTTCCTCATTGGTGTAGGGGCCGTAGATCTCGGCCGTATCAATGAGCGTGACACCCAGCTCCAGCGCCCGGTGCACGGTCCTGATCGACTCCGCGTCATCGGTGCCCGAGCCGGTATAGCCGTGAGACATGCCCATCGCACCCAGCCCGATCCGGGAAACCTCCAGGTCACGCAGCTTGATGTACCGCATCTCGCCCTCTTCCGATCCATGGCGTTGCCCGGCCCCTCGCTCGCCCGGCCCGGCAGGTCATGTCGGTCGGAGCCTGGGCGACGGCGCGGGGCCGGCGTCTTCCTCATTCACCTTCGCCCGGATTGCTCCGGTGTGGCAGGGCGGGCTCTTCAGGGGTAATGACAGGGCCCCCCTCGGCCCAGCGCGGCGGGTGCCAGGCGGGTGAGACTGGAGTCATGGCATCCCAGAGCGCGCACAGCGAGGGCGCCGAGCTGGGCCGCTACCTGCGCGCCCGCCGCACCCAGACCAGCCCTGAACACGTCGGCCTCACCGTCGGCGCCGGTATCCGCCGCACCCCCGGCCTGCGCCGTGAGGAGCTCGCCACTCTCGCCGGGATCAGCATCGACTACTACGTGCGCCTGGAGCGCGGCAAGGAGACCCGCCCCAGCCCGGCCGTGCTCGACTCCCTCGCCCGCGCCCTGCGCATGGACGACCAGGAACACCAGCACCTGCGCGAGCTCGCCGCCCGGGCCGCCCGCTACGTCTCCGAACCACCTCCCGCGCCCAGCCGCACCGTGCGCCCCCACCTCAAGCTGCTGCTCGAGTCGCTGCGCCCGAACCCCGCCTACGTGATCAGCCGCAGCATGGACATGCTGGCCTGGAACCCCGGCGGCCTCGTCCTGTACGCAGGCCTGGATGACTGGCCGGTCAAGCACCGCAACCTCGCCCGCTACCTCTTCATCCACCCGGCCGCGCGTGATCTGTTCCCGGACTGGGACCGCCAGATCACCGCCTGCGTCGCCCGGCTGCGCGCCGTCGCCGGCACTGCCCCCGACGCGCCCGATCTGACGAACCTCGTCGGCGAACTCCTCCTCAAAAGCCCCGACTTCGCGGGCCTGTGGGAACGCTACGAAGTGACCGGGCGCAAGCCCGCCCAGAAGGTGTTCCAGCACCCGCAGGTCGGAAGGCTCACCCTCACATCCCAGTCCCTGCACGTCGAAGGCACCCCCGGCCAACGCATCGGCGTCTACACCGCCGAACCCGGCAGCCCCGACCACGACGCCCTGCTCCTGCTCGACATGACCGAGCCCCGGCCCACCGAACGTCCCGCCGGCGCCTCTAAACCCACCGGGCAGCAGCCGTAAGCCACCACAACAGCTGCCTGCCCCTGCCACTCTCTCAGGCCCTGTAAGACCCCAAGCGGGTTTCCCAGCAGTGATCAGCTCGCTGGGTTTCCGCTGAGTTGGCGTCCTGGGTGGCAGCCCATGTCGCGAGGAGGCGCAGGCCCTCTTCGGAGGGGGATCCGGGTTCGGCGGCGTAAATGGTGAGGGTGAGGCCGGGTTCGGCGGCCATCTCCAGCCCTTCGAAGGCGAGTGTGAGGTCGCCGACGGCGTGGTGGTGGAAGCGTTTGGTGCCGGTGCCGTGGTGGCGGACGTTGTGAGCACCCCAGCGGGTGCGGAAGTCGTCGCTGCGTGTGGACAGTTCGCCGACGAGGTCGTGGAGGTCTTTGTCGTGGGGGTTGCGGCCGGCCTCGGTGCGCAGGATGGCGACCGCGATGTCGGCGGCTTGGTCCCAGTCCGGGTAGAAGCGGCGTGAGGCGGGGTCGAGGAAGTTGAAGCGGGCCAGGTTCGCCTGGTTGTGGGGGGCGGCGTACACGTCGCTGTAGAAGGCGCGGGCGAGCTGGTTGGCGGCCAGGATGTCCATACGGCCGTTGCGGACGAAGGCGGGTCCGGCGGTGATGGCGTCCAGCGTCCACTGCAGACTGCGGTGCGGCTGCCACAGCTCCTTGGTGCGTCGGCGTCGGGGGCGGGTGAGGACGTCGGAGCCGTCGGCCGCGTGGGCGAGGTTGAGCAGGTGGGCGCGTTCGGCGTCGTCCAGCTGGAGAGCGCGGGCGAGGGCTTCCAGGACGGCCGGGGAAGCGCCGACGAGGTTGCCGCGTTCCAGTTTGGAGTAGTACTCCACGCTCATGTCGCCCAGCGCGGCGACCTCGCTTCGGCGCAGGCCGGGCACCCGGCGCCGGCTGCCGGAGGGCAGGCCCGCCTGCTCGGGGGTGATCTTGGCTCGTCGCGAGGTGAGGAACTCGCGGACCTCTGCTTGGTTGTCCACGCCTTCGACGGTACGTCCCGCCCGCGGCCGTAGGGATGTACTGGCAGTACACCCTTCGATGGTGCCTCGCTGCGCGTGCCAGAAGCGGGTTACCTGGATGACGTGGTGCTTTTCGCCCGGCCGTGAGCCGGCAGGACGGGACGCCACCTGACTCTGCACTCGGCGACAGCCATTCCCTTTGGGGTACGTCGTCTCGGCACGCAAAGGAACCCCTCATGCGCGGCGCAATGATCTACGCCCCCGGCGACATCCGCTTCGAGACCCTGGACGACCCGAAGATCCTCGCTCCGACCGACGCGATCATCCGTACGGCGGTGACCTGCGTGTGCGGCTCGGACCTGTGGCCCTACCGCGGCCTGGAGCCGACGGCCGAGCCGCACCCGATGGGCCACGAGTACGTCGGCTTCGTCGAGGAGGTCGGATCCGAGGTCACGGCGGTCAAGCCGGGCCAGTTCGTTGTCGGATCGTTCGCCACCTCGGACAACACCTGCCCGAACTGCAAGAACGGCTTCCAGTCGAACTGCCTGCACCGCGAGTTCATGTCGACCTGCCAGGCCGACTACGTGCGCATTCCCAACGCCCAGGGCACCCTGGTCGCCACCGATGAGGTGCCGGGCGAGGAGCTGTGGCCGAGCCTGCTCGCGGTCTCCGACGTGATGGGCACCGGCTGGTGGGCTGCCGACGCCGCCGAGGTCAAGCCCGGATCCACCGCCGTGGTGGTCGGCGACGGTGCGGTCGGCCTGTGCGCGGTGATCGCCGCCAAGGAGATGGGCGCCGAGCGGATCATCGCGATGAGCCGGCATGAGCCCCGCCAGAAGCTGGCCCGCGCCTTCGGCGCGACTGACATCGTCACCGAGCGTGGCGAGGAGGGCATCGCCCGGATCAAGGAACTGACCGGCGGCATCGGCGCCGACAGCGTGCTGGAGTGCGTCGGCACCGCCCAGGCCATGCAGCAGGCCCTGCACTCCGCCCGCCCGGGCGGCAACGTCGGCTTCGTCGGCGTCCCCCACGACGTCGCCATCGACGGGCAAGAGCTGTTCTTCTCCCACGTCGGCCTGCGCGGCGGCCCCGCCCCCGTACGCCGCTACCTGCCCGACCTCATCAACCGCGTCCTGACCGGTGCCATCGACCCGTGCCGCGTCTTCGATCTCACTCTGCCCCTCAACGAGGTCGCCAAGGGCTACGCGGCGATGGACGCGCGCCGCGCCATCAAGACCCTCCTCAAGCCCTGACCGGCGAGAAGCACTGATGGCCACCGCACCCCGCCCTGCCCTTCTGCGGCTCCTCACCATCCCGGCAGCCCTGATGGTGGCCGCGACCGCCTGCTCCCACAACACACCCGACGCCCCCACCACATCCCAGTCCGTGCCGACCGGGCGGCACGGGACACCGGCACCGAGCGCCCCGTCCGGCGCTGAGAGGAAGACCCCGATGAACATTCGCGTCACCCTCGACGGCCAGCCCGTCAAGGCCGCGCTGAACGACAGCCCCGCCGCCCGCGACCTGGCAAGCCTGCTCCCTCTCACCCTGGAGCTGGAGGACTTCCACGGCACCGAGCGGATCGGCTATCCGCTGCGCAAGCTCACCACCGACGGCACCCCCCAGCCATCCGCGGCCAAGGCCGGCGACCTCGCGTACTACGCACCGTGGGGGAACCTCGCTCTCTTCTACAAGAACGGCCCCAGCCCCTCGGCCGACCTCCTCATCCTCGGCCACCTCGACGTCTCGGCCGAGCAGCTGGCCCAGGCCGAGCGGATCACCATCGAGCCCGCCACCTGACCACCCACACGCACGGAAAGAAGTTCTCCATGTCCCACCCCGTCGCTGCCGCGTCGGGCAAGCTGCCCTTCGTTGTGTGGGTGCTCGCCGCGGGCACCTTCCTGATGGGCACCACCGAGTTCGTCATCGCCGGAATCCTCCCGGACATCGCCCCCGACCTCGGGGCCACCGTCTCCCACGCCGGGCTGCTGATCACCGCGTTCGCCATCGGGATGATCGTCGGCGGGCCGACCATGGCCCTGGCCACCCTGCGTCTCCCGCAGCGCCTCACCCTCGTCCTCGCCCTGGCGGTCTTCGCCGCCGGACACGTCGTCGCGGCCCTGAGCAGTTCCTTCACCGTCGTCCTGGCCGCCCGGTTCGTCACCGCGCTGGCCACCGGCGCGTTCTGGGCCGTCGGCTTCGTCATCGCCACCACCGCCGCCGGGCCCGCCAACGCGACCCGCGCGGTCAGCGTGATGATGGGCGGCCTGACCCTGGCCAACGTCGTCGGCGTGCCTGCCGGCTCCCTGGCCGGCCACGTCACCGGCTGGCGCGGACTCTTCTGGACCCTGGCCGCACTCGCCGCGCTTGCCGCCGCCGTAATCGGCCGCTTCATCCCCCGAATCGAGCAGCGCGCCCAGGGTTCAGTGCGCAGCGAGATCCGGGCACTGCGTCAAGGCCGTCTGTGGCTGGCGCTGGCCGCCGCCGTCCTCATCATGGGCGGAGTCCTCGCGACCTACACGTACATCACACCGCTGTTGACCGACCGCGCCGGCATCCCAGCCGGTGCCGTGCCGCTGGTCCTGGTCGCCTTCGGAGCCGGTGCACTGGGCGGCACCGCCATCGGCGGCCGGTTCGGCGACCGCCGTCCCATGGCCACGACGCTCCCGGCCGCCGCGGCGACCGCGCTGGTCCTGCTCGCGCTGATCCCGCTGTCCACCACCCCGGCAGCCGCCGTCGTCCTGGTCTTCCTCATGGCGCTGACCGGGTTCACCATCAACCCGGTCGTCACCGCCCTCGCGGTCCGCTTCGCCGGTGACGCGCCCACCCTGACCTCGGCGCTGACCACGTCCGCCTACAACACCGGCATCGCCGCCGGATCCGCACTCGCCGGACAGGCCCTGGCCTCCTCCCTCGGCGTGACAGGCCCCGCCCTGGTCGGTGCCATCTTCGCCGGGCTGACGCTGCTGCCGCTGATCACCCTGGCCACCGTCGCCAAGCGCGGAACGACCCGCATCGTCGTCCAGGGCGCTGCTGACGCTCAGATTCCCACGCCACGGGAGACCGCTGTAGCGACACAGGCGCGGTCCTGAGCCCGTCCGCCCACCCCCGCACCGCATCCCCAGGAGGACCCCCGTGAACCCCACCTACGACTTCACCGGACAGGTCGCCTCATCACCGGAGCCAGCTCCGGCATGGGCCTGGCTGCCGCCCAAGCATTCGCCGCCTCCGGCGCCGCCGTCGCCCCTGCCGATGTCAACGAGGCCGCAGTGAACGAGGCGGTCAAGAACCTCACCGACGCCGGCCACCAGGCCCTCGCCCTGATCTGCGACGTCACTGATGAGGATCAGGTCGCCGCTGCCGAAGGTTTCCACGGTCCGGCACCATCGACACCCCCATGGTCAGCGACATGATCGCCAAGGGAGAACTCGATCGCGCCGAAGCCGAAGCCAACCAGCCCGTCGGACGCCTCGGCACCGCCGAGGAGATGGCCCAGGCCGTCCTGTGGCCGTGCAGTCCCGGCGCCGGCTTCGTCGTCGGCGTCTTCCTCCCCGTCGACGGCGGCTACACCGCCCAGTAGCCGCACGTTTCCACCCGCACCACCAGGCGTCGCCGCCCAAGGAGAGCCACTGTGCCCAAGCAGTCCGCACCCGAAGAACTCAAGACCATCGCCCCCAAGCTCGTAGAGGTCACCAACGACGTCCTCTTCGGAGACATCTGGGACCGTCCCGGCCTGTCCCCTCGTGACCGGAGCCTGGTCACCGTGACCACGCTGGCTGCCCTCTACCGCAGCGAGCAACTCGACTACCACCTCGGCGTCGCCCTGGACAACGGGCTCAGCGTCGAAGAACTGTCCGAAGCCATCACCCACCTCGCCTTCTACGCCGGCTGGCCCAACGCCATGACCGCCATCACCAAGCTCAAGAAGATCGCCGACGAACGCGCCTCCGCCTGAACCCACCTAGGCCATCGACCAACAGCCCATCGCGACAAGGAAGACCATCATGGAGCACATCACCGCCACCCCCATGGCCAAGGCACCCGCCGAGCGATTCACCGGCGACGTCTACCTCAACCCCATTGAGACCCCCACCGCACCCGCCCGCCTCGCCTCGGCCCTGGTCCGCTTCACCCCCGGCGCCCGCACCAACTGGCACCGCCACGCCAACGGCCAGACGCTCTACATCACCGACGGCGTGGGCCTGGTCGGCACCCGCGACGGCAACGTCGTACGCGTCAGCGCCGGTCACACCATCAAGTGCCCCGCAGGCGAGGAGCACTGGCATGGCGCCACCGACACCACACTCATGGCGCACATCGCCATGGTCGTCGGCGACGCCGACGGAGACGGAACGACCTGGCTGGAACCTGTCACTGACGAGCAGTACGCCAACGCCGTGGACACCAGCCGCTGACTCGCAGGGCACTGCAAAATAGGCGCAGCGCACCTGAGACAACGCGGCTACGACGCCGCATGAGACAGCCAAAGGACCACTGGTCAGGCAGCTCGCCGGTGCCATGGGCAATGAGATCCCACAGGTCGGGCGGCGGTCCAGCCGCGGCTGGGAGAGACATCTGGGCCACCACCCGTACAGCGATCCTTACGCCGGACCGGGACCCGCGCACCTGGGCCAGCCAGATGCGCATGTTCGTGCCGCGGTCCACCACGACCGCGTCCTCGACGAGGCTCACGCGTCTGCCGATCCGGTGCAGATCATGAGGCTGTTCAGCCTGTCGTCCACCAAGGCCATGAACTACGTCGCCGCCGCGCACCCGGAGAAGGGCGTCAACCTACAGAAGTAGTCGGTCGTCAGCTCCGTGCGGCCACCAGGCGCAGCCGCGCCCGCTGTGGACTGCGCACTGTCTGCGCCTCCTCGAAGTGACTCGCGTTACAGTCGACTTGGCCGTAGTCGTGTGCGTGACAGGGGGTTCGGTGTGGACGGGGTTGGGGCCGAGCGGGTCCGGGTAAGTTTGTTCGCTCCCGATGACCCAGAGTCGCGTGCTACTGCCCAGGCGGCATTCGCAGCGGCCGAGAGCGTCGGGAAGGGTGTCGATGCACGCGGGGCCGTACCTCTGGGCGATGTGCTGCTGATCGGGTCGGTGGCGATGCATGGACTTGCCTACCTGATCAACACACTGCGCAAAGCGTGGAGCAAAGGCGTAGTGATCGACGCAGTAGGAGAGCAATTGATCATCCGTCAAGACGTGTCGCTACCCCGCGGCTTGGTAGTCGTACGCTCCAAATCGGGAGAAGTGACCGTTCGCGATGGAGCCGGGCTGGCGGACATTATCGCGGACGCGCTACCTTCGCGCAGCAGCGACACCCTGGGTGAAGGGCCAGGGAATGCGTGACGAGGGGCGCAGCGTCCTGTTCGCCCGGTACCAGAATCCCCTGCTTGCGGCCGAGGCACGCAAGATGAGTATGAGCTGCATCGACATCTCCTATCTGCGGTGGCTCACAGGCGAGGAAGATCCGGAACGTGCATGGGAGATGTACTTCGGCGCCACCCAACCTCAGGTCCGGAAAGTCCTTGACGGGCTGCTTGCAACATTCCCTCCGGAGGAACGAGATCGGGCCATTGAGCTGGCTGGTTCCGTGGAGGCGTTCTGTCTTCCATCGAACGAGATGGCGTCGCGCGTCTTCCAAAGCCCCGGCGAGGCCACCGGCTATCTCATCGGTATCTCACCGCTCGTGGTCCAGTTGAGCGCCGACATTGCCTGGGGGATGAACATGCTTTCTCCCTACGCCGCCGAGAATATCGGTCGCACGTGGGACGCGGCGGAGGGGCGGGAGACGCTCGACCTCCAGATCAACGAGTATGTGCGTGCGCTGGAGGGCATCGGCGAAGCACCCATGCCCACCAGCGCTGTCAGTATCGCTCTGGAGAATCGTTCGGATCAGGAGTGGCCACACGGGCAGGGCCCGCAGGACTACCGTGAAGCGGCGATCGCGTTCGTCCTTGCGCACGAACTCGCCCATATTCAGCACGGGGACTTGTCTCCTGCAGAGGAGACGAGAAGAACGAGGCTATTCCCGAGGGAATTTGCCTCGCTTCTTCAGATCTCCGACGAGGTGAACGAAGAACTCATAGCGGACGCGTCGACCTTCGTCCGAAGCTACAACTATTTCCTCGGCACCTGGTTCTTCAAGACCGACACCCCCGGTGTCAGTAGCCTCTCCCCTAGGCGCATCAAGCACGAGCTGCAGTACCAACGTGTGGCCTTGAATAGCGCCCGGCGCGCAACCGAGGCGTGTGAGGCGTACTACACCACGGTTACCATTCTCGGGATGATCGCATGGCGCCGCGGCGACGACGGGAAGGCAAACCGCTTGCTGGCCACTGCGATGCGGGCCCCCTATGTTCAGGTCTACATTCAGCGGGATCGCCAGGAGGAGATGGCCCCCAAGATTGGGTCGTTCCTATGGACTGAGCGGGATGTCGCGTACCGAAGAGTGCATTTTGACTGGCGCTTCCACTTCATCTGCGACGTCATGCCTCAGGCATGGCGCCGCCTGGGCCTGGACGTCCCCGACACCCTCCCGGACATCTCGGTCACGGGGAGAAACCTTGCCGACTTGCTGGAGGAGGCGGACGTCGTCGCAGCAGCGGCAGCCGTTCTCCAGGAGCGGCTCGCCAGCCAAGAACCTGCGCTGGGGCACGACCACCCAGACGTCCTGGAGACACGACAAGGAATCGCGTGGTTCCGGGAGAAGACGGGAGACACGGCTGGAGCAGTAGCTGCCTACGCCGAATTGCTCACCGATTTGGAACGCGTGCTCGGGCGCAACAACCGCAGCACCCTCGCTGTCCGGCACAACCTGGCCTGGTTGCGGGGCCGGGCGGGGGACACGGCCGGTGCGACAGCCGCCTTCGCCGAATTGCTCGCCGACCAGGAACGCGTAATGGGGCACGACAACCTTGAGGTCCTGGAAACACGGCACGAACTCGCTTGGTTGCGGGGGAAGACGGGGGATGAGAGGGGAGCGGCGGCCGCCTTCGCCGAACTGGTTGCCGACTTTGAAAGGGTGGCCGGGCCCGACCACGCTGCCACCCGCGCCGCCCGAGATGGCCTTGCCCACTGGCGGGAGGAGACGGGGGATGCAACGGGGGCTGCCACACGGCTGCTCGCAGAGAGGGAACAGATGCTGGGGCCGGGCCATGCCGACACGCTTGCTGCGCGGCAGGCCCTCGCCGACTTGCAGCGGGAGACGGGGGACCTTACGGAAGCGGCAACCGTCGCAGAGGAATTGTTCGCCGACCAGGAACGCGTGCTCGGGCCCGACCACCCCGACACGCTCAGCACCCTCGCCAGACTGGCCCGCTGGCGAGGGGAGGCGGGGGATGCAGTGGGGGCAGCAGCCGCCTACGCCGACCTGCTCGCCGGCCAGCAACGGGTGCTGGGGCGCGACCACCCGATCACCCAGGCTACCTGGGGACTCCTTGGCTTCTCGTGGGGGATGGTCAAGGACACGGCCGATTCAGCTGAGGAACTGTTCGCAGTACTGGAGCGGGCGCTGGGGCGCGGCCACCCGATTTCCTGGGCCACCCGGACGTTCCTCACCGCCTGTCAGGGGACAGTGGCCGACGCAGCAGAGAAGCTGTTCACCGTCCTGAAACGGGGAGACGACCCTTCTGACATCTTCGCCACACGGACGCATCTCGCCTATTGGCGGGGGATGGCGGGGGACGCGGCCGGAGCGGCAGCAACCTTGAAGGAGTTGCTCGCTGATCAAGAGCGCATACTGGGCCCCGACCACCCCAAGACCTTCACTACCTGGAACCACCTCGCCTACTGGCGGGGGAAGGCGAGGGACGCGACCGGACCGGGAACGACTTTGTCGGAGTTGTTCGCCGATCAAGAGCGCACACTGGGCCCCGACCACCCCAACACCCTGAGGACTAGACGCAATCTGGCCATCTGCCGGGGGGAGGCGGGAGACGAAGCCGGGACAGCAGCCGCCCTAGAGGACTTGCTGGACCACATGCTGCGGGTGCTTGGCCCTGACCACTCCCTCACCACGGGGACGCGGCTCGAGCTCGCCTACTGGCAGCGCCGGGCGAGGGGAACGGCCAGATCAGTCGCCCTAGAGAAGATCCTGGACGCCACACTGCGCGTGCTGGACTCCGATCCGACCAACCCCATGGGAAAGCGGCACAGCCTCACCTACTGGCGGCGCCAGGCGAGAGGCGCGGGTGGCCCGGCAGTCGTCTTTGGCAAGCTGCTGAAGGGGATGCTGCTGCCTGATAGCGATCGTTCTTGACACACGAAGATCAACACGCGCAAGTGACCGCAGCACAGCGTATCCCTCTCTGACACCACCTACGAGACCGGAGCTCTCACCCGGGTCGCCAGACGGCCCGCTTGACCGAAAATGAAGACTTCCGTCGAGGTCCTGACCCGCGCCAGGAGCCCGGCCACGAGCGGCCCTCGACCGGGGGGCCGCCGAGCGCCTGGGCCCGTGACAGCACCGCCGACACCTCCCGCGCCGAATCCGGGCGCCGTGCCAGGTCCTTCTGCAGCAGCGCGGCTACGAGCCGGTCCAGTTTCGAAGGGGACGTCGGCGTGCCGGCTCCGCAGTGGGGGTGCCGTGTCCTCGCAGCGCATCAGGACGTGCAGGTGACCGCTGAAGGGCGGTGCCCAGGTGAGCAGCGCGTAGAGCACGCACCCGAAGGCGGCCAGGTCGCAGCGGGCATCGACCTGGCCGCCGTAGCACCCTGACGGCACACCAGACGACACTCGATTCGCACAAGTGCCACTGTTCGGGAGCCATGTACGCCGGAGTACCGAAAGGCATACCTGTCACCGTCAGGCGGGTGGTCGAGTCCGCGGCACGAGCGATGCCGAAGTCGCAGATCCTGACGCCCCTGCCGGCCTCGCTGAAAAGGTTCACGGGCTTGAGGTTCCGGTGCTCCCCGCCACCTGCTCGTCCGCCCGCACAACACTCCCAAGTCCCGGCCGACCCGTCCGCAAGCGTCCCCTTGGCTGCTGCCCCACGGTTCCCAGAAGATGCACTCGCCGCCGGGCATGGTTCCCGCATCAGAACCGACCGAGGAAATGGCCACGCTCCTGAGTGGGCGTTTGATGGCGATTCGTGATGGACGCTTCGGCACACTTTGTCGTATTCATCACCAACCTGCACGGCCAGAAATGCCTGGAAACTCCCCACCGGTTGGGAGCTTCCTGCCCATTGCTAAACCAGACGGAATCCAGTACCGAGAAGCGGATCAAGCGGGCGCACAGGTCGGCAGCCGGAAGGCCGCGAAGACGCACGTAAGGTGTGAATCTGCCCGAAGGTCGTCGGCCGCAAGAGCAACATAGAGCCACAATCCATAGCTAAACGCCCTCTGAGAGGGTGTTCGGTAGGGGAATCCCCCTACCTGTCCGATCCGCTCTGCGGCGAGATGGACTTGTTTCCATGATCTCGTAGCGCGACGTCGGGGTCATCGGTTTCGATCATCTTGTGACTGAGCGACGCTGCCCTTGCCGATAACCTCATCCGCCCTGGTGGGGGTGGGTGTGCCGGGTTTCGCGGATGCCGACAGCGATCGCTCAAGCAAGGGCTCTCGCGCTGCCGGCGGTCACTGCGGCATCATGATCGACCGTGCTGCTTCGACTGGCTTACCTCGGTGTGACGAACACGTTCGCCATGCTGCGCCTGCTGCCGATGGGCGACAGGGACAAGGACCTCGAGATCCTCGCCCTGCGCCACCAACTGTCGGTGCTGGAGCGTCAACTCGGCAAGGCGAAGGTGCGGTTCAGCCCGAGCGATCGAGTGTTTCTGGCGGCGCTGCTGCATCGGCTCCCGCTGGACGTACTGCGCCGGCTACGGCTGCTCGTTCAGCCGGACACCGTGCTGCGCTGGCACCGCGACCTGGTCGCACACCGCCACGCTGCCGCGTCACGCCCGCAACGACCGGGACGGCCGCGTACCGTGCAGTCCATCCGCGTTCTTATCCTGCGCCTGGCACGGGAGAACCCCAGCTGGGGCTACCGCCGCATCCACGGCGAACTGATGGTCCTCGGCGTGAAAGTGGCCGCCTCCACCGTCTGGGAGATCCTGCGGGACGCCGGGATCGACCCGTCACCCGAACTACAACTCCCATCGGCCGCATCAGGGCATCGCGAATGCCCGCCCGCTGTATCCATTGCCCACGCCGATCACTGATCCGGACGAGATCGCCCGCCTCGACATACGCCGCCGCGATCGCCTCGGCGGCATTCTCCACGAGTACCGACATGCCGCATGACCTCAATGGATGACGTTTTCGGCAAGGGCAGGGCCCTGTCAGACGGACGGTGAATGCTGACGAGAGGTTCTGTAGTGGTTCAAGTAGGCATGCCCGTCTTCGTCGAGTGAAGGTTTGCCCTCGCTCTCGACTGCCTCGCTGATGCGGTTTTCGATCCAGAAGCGATACGCCCACTTCTCAAAGGTGGGAGCGCAGTACTGGAGAGCCTCCATCTGCTCGTCCAAGTCGTCGATGTCACTGTTCCCGTTGAACTCGCCGCCGCTGTCGTGGGCTTCGTACTCATACTCGTACTCCAGGTGGGAGTGCACCACGAAGGCCGAGCTGCCGGGACGCAGGTAGAAGTACCAAAGAACGCAGTCCTGTTGGTCGCGGAAGAAGCGGACAAGGAAGGCGCCGGGCTCGACCGGACTGGGTATTGGTTTGGAAAGGCTGCTCCAGCAGCAAGTCAGCGACTGGTCGCCCAGGATGTCTGGAAGGTTCGCCGAAGTGAAGTAGGTGATGAAGTCCTGGGGAAGCGAAAGCCCCTTCCGGTCCAGCTCCTCCGTCACTGTTCGAAGCTCGGTGACGCGGTCCACAGAGGTCCCGGTGCGCCCCCCGAGCCATTCGAAGGTCCCCTTGAAGCGTCGTTCATCCAGCGGTGGCAAGGAATCGTGGGAGTAATGGTCGTAGGTGTTGGGACAGGAACGATGACCACCCAGATCGCTTCCGCACCAGCTGGCCTCGAAGTGGATGTTCATCTGTCTGAATTCCTTCCGTGTCTCGCCGATCTGTCGTCGCCGAGCGAGAGATCCGGTCATCGTACTGATCGCAGTGACTTGTCTTGGCTGTCAGACCTGCCTGCCATAGTGCCGCTGTGGATGACGAGATCTTCTGGAACATGATCGAGAGCTGTCTGCGGCAGACTCAGGACCCGGACGAGCGCCTGGCCTGGCTGCGGGGGCAGCTGGCCCTTCGGCCTGAGTTGGACGCTGTGCGGTTCCAGGTAGCCGTTTAGCGCGTCCCCGTTGTAGCGCAGTCCCTCGATCTCGACCCCGTAGTGGTGGATCGGGACACGTTCTTCTTCCAGGAACTCCAGGGCCAGATTTGGGCGGGCCGGGATCCGTAGCGGTCCGGCTCGGGTGACGCCGTGCTCGAACATGTCCAGCGGGGTCAGTTTCAGCCCCGGCACCTCCGGCACGGACAGGCCACGGTGGCGGCGCTGGTGATAGATCCGGGTAATCCACTCGCGGATGATCGCTTCGAGTTCGTCGATGGAGAAGAACGCCTCGTCCTCGACCTTCTCGCCGCGGCTGTGCACGTCCGAGCCCTTGTAGCCGGGCAGAGCGGCCAGCAGTCCCTGGTTTAGAGTGCGGAACCAGCGTTCGATCGGCTTGTCGTCTGACGGACGGCGTCAACCGCCCAGCCACACGGCAGCCGGGCCAGCCATGCGGCCTCCACGGTGCCTCGTTCTCGGGCGTCCTGGTCGTCCCACCGGCCGCGGCCTCGTCGGCCTTGGGCGGCCCGGGTTTCGCGGGATCGGCTCGTCGAAGTCAGGCAGGCTGTCCGCCCGCCGCGAGCAGGCCCTCCGCCCCGTCGGGAATGCGGCCAGGCCACTGGAAGACGAGCCTCGCGGAGGGCTTGTCGAGCAGGTCACCGGCCGGCAGTTGCTCGTCAGGGGTGCAGGCAGGGTGGACGGTCATCGGCGGGTAGCCGCTCTCGCGCACCCTCCGGTCCCAGGTACGCACGCAGTCGGCGAAGCGCTCCGCCAGCTCGTCGGCGGTCGGGCCGTAGGCGTGGATGAAGAACTCGGTGAGACGGTCGGCCGGATCCGGGGCGTCCTTGACCTTGCGGTGGGTCAGGTAGGCGAGGGAGCCGTCCGCCACCATCGCGGCCGCGTCCTGCTGCGTCACCAGCGTGGAACCCTCCGGGACGGCCAGGCGGCAGAACCCCGGCAGCGTGGTCGCGGCGTAGACCTGCAAGGTCTCGAAATTGAAGACGCCTCGGACGATGAGGCCGGTGGTGGCCTCATGCCGGGGCCCGCGAAGTGCCTCCTCGAGCCCGGCGGTATCGCGAGGAGCACCGTCTTCCCACCTCACGGTGATTTCGCCGTCGGCCAGACGGACGGCGGGGGCGGTGCGGGCGGCGGCGCCGCGGTCCCGCACGAAACCGCAGTACGTCCAGTGCTCGGTGTGCAGCACGTCACCGCGCCGGACCAGGGTGAGGGAGCGGGTGTAGCCGCCCATCTCCAGTGGCACCACCAACCGTGCCCCCTCGGCGAGTTGCTCCCGCCAGGAGGGGGCGATGTCAGCCGCGTTGTGCGTGATCATCACCCCCTCGAACCCGCTGGCGGGGACGTGGCCGGGCGCGCCGAGTCCGCCGTCGCCGAGGACGGCGGTCACCCGGCCGCTGCCGGCTTCCGTGCACAGCCGCTGCGTGCGGTGCACCACGTACGGGTCGACGTCCACGGTCACCACGCGGCCGCGCGGTCCGAGGACGTGCGCGAGCAGCTCCGCGTTGTACCCGCCGGATCCGACCTCCAGGACGGTCATCCCCGGCTCCAGCTGGAGTTGCTCGATCATGTCGGCCTGGAGCCAGGCTGCGGAGACGGAGCTGAGCGCGGTCTGGGGCGACTCCCGGACCGTCACCACGGCGAGGTCGTCGTGGTATGCCGTTTCCAGCGGGGCCTCGGGGACGAACCGGTGCCGGGGGACCTCGCGCAGCGCGGCTTGCACCCGCGGGGAGGGAGCCCAGCCGTTTCCGATTACGATGTCCGCCATCCGCTCGCGCAGCCGCGCGGCCTCGGCGGGCTCACCAGGCACTGGCGGGACGGTGGCGGCGCACGGGTAGGAGTGGACAGGCGGCAGTCCCGGCAGCGCCCCGGGCCACACGGCGGTCAGGGCCTGTGCGGAGGGCGCGAAGATCTTTCCCAGCGTGGCCAGGGTGTGCAGGTCGTGCCACTCCCAGCGCAAGAAGTGGTGCGGCTCGGGCAGACCGAGTTCACCGCCCCAGCTGGTGACGCGGACCACGGCGGTGATGCGGCGCACGTCCAGCCGGTCGTCGTGGAGCACGGTGATGACATGAGCGTCCTCCACGCGCGCCGTCAGCCCAGTCTCCTCCGCCAGCTCCCGCACGGCAGCGGACGGTGCGGCTTCGCCCGTCTCGATCCGGCCGCCGGGCAACTCCCACATGTCCTGAGTCGAGCGGCCCAGCAGGACCCGCCCGAACGCATCTGTGACCACCACTGCGGCACCGAATACGGCCTGTGGATCGGGCCGCTGTTTCTCCTGCGCGCTGAACGGGCTGCCCGGGCCGCGCAGGACCAGCATCGCCAGCCCTTCCGCGTCGAACCGCTCGACGTGCCCGAACCCGTCGGTGAGCGTGGCGAGTTCGTGCTCGTCCAGCGCGATGTGGCGTCGTTCTTCGGGTGTGTGCTCCGCGACCGGGGTGATGATGACGAGTGCCCCGTCCTTGCGCAGCCGCGCGGCCAGACGGCGCAGGACCCGGGCGCGATCGCGGATGAAGGCGACGGACAGACGGATGACGATCAGGTCGTAGCCGTCCTCGGCGAGGTCGGCCAGGTCGTCGTGCTCCACGTCCCGGCACAGCCAGCGCACGGACTCCACCTCGGCGTGCTCCGCGCGGGCCCGCGCGAGGGCGCCCTCGGCGAAGTCCACGCCGTCGACGTTGTACCCGAGCGAGGCGAGGTACACGGCCATCTCGCCGGTTCCGCAGCAGACATCGAGCGCGCGGCCGCCCTCGGGCGCTGGCGCGTGCTTGACGAGCAGGCCCATCTCCTCCTCCCCAAGCCGCCGGAAGCCTCGCCCGTCGTTGTAGTGCTCGGACCAGTCGGCCCGGGTGTATCCCACAGATCGCTCCTCGTTCGTGAAAGGCGGGGTGGTGGCGCGGTGCGTCTGCGGCTCGGGAGCGGGCGGGTGCGAGCCGCCGCCCGGTGCGGAGGGGGCGGTGGGGGACGCTGTGGGGGTGGTGCGCGGTCCCGGAACACTGTCGGCTGATGCATCGGTGGGCTCGCTCATGCCACCCACCCAGTATCCGGACGTGCTGAACTGAGCTTGCCGTCAACGTTGTGCGTGATCACACCGGGCCGCCGTTTGATTCCGGGAGGCTGCTGCAAGGGGGCGGGGGTGGGGTGCATGGCGTGTCCTCCGTCTGGGCGTCGGTGTGGCACTGATGCTCTAAAAACGCGCTGGATCTGGTCCCGTCACGGCCCGATCGGAGGGCATTTGGTGAACGCGAGTTCTAATGCCGAGGGTGGGGCGTGCGGGCTCTGGGTGATCGCGGCTCAAACTCGTTCGATCAGGGCGGTTCACTCCTTCAGGGGGTTGCGGACAACACGGACCGGGCCGCGGCGGGGATGCCGGCGGGCGTGCGGCGGGTGTTCAGATCAGGACGGGCGGGAGGGTGTCAGGTGTCGAGGACGGTGAAGGCGACGGAGGGGAAGCGGCGGCCGTTGACCTGGAGAGCGAGGGAGTAGGAGCCCGGTGAGACCTTCCACTGTGCGGTCGAGCGCAGCGGGTGGGCCTTGGCGAGCCGCAGTTCCTCGCCGGGCTCTGCTGTGGCACGGCGTAGGAAGGAGACCTTCTCCCGCGGCCGGCCGTTCTGCCCCGTGGTGGCGATCACGATCATCACGTGGACCGGTGTGGTGGCGGTGGCGGTGAGAGCGGCGGAGAAGTTCAGGGTGTCGCCCTCGCGGAGTTCGGTGTGCTCCAAAGTGAGAGGGGTGAGTGCGATGGGCGCGTCGTGGGTGTAGCCGAGGATGGCGTAGGCGGGCGGCCAGCCCTCCTTGAGCCGCTTGCGCAGGGCGCCCCGGGCGATGAAGGTGAAGTGCTCGTCTGCGAGTCGGCCCGACTGCTTCCACCGCTGAAGGGTGGTCAGCACGAGGTCGGGCTGGCTGGCGGCGATGTCGTTCAGGTGGTTGGCGACCGAGTTGCGGACGTAGGGGTGCGCGTCGTCGTAGAGCTGCTCGAGGGCGGGCAGGCATGCGTCGACGGGCAGCGAGATTCGTGGAGCCCAGGGCAGCAGGGGTCGGGTGGCCTCGCTCGCCAGCCGGCGTACCCGGAAGTCCTCGTCGCGGGCCCAGGCGTCGACGGCCTTCATCGTCTCGTCGGGGAAGTCGGCGAGAAAGTGCCGTACCGGGAGCTCGGCGGAGAAGTATCCGGTCATGCGGGCCAGCGCTGCGAGCGCCTGGTCCAGGTGCTCGGCGGTACGCATGTAGCGGGAGACGTAGTCGGAGTGGGGCGAGTAGAGGTGCAGGCCGAAGGCGTTGGTCACGCCGGCCGCCTCGGGCGTCGGCGGGAGAGAGCGCAGCAGGATGTCGAGCGCGTCGGGGCCGGTGACCGGAAGGTGGGCGTGCAGGCCCTCGCTGGTGCGGGCGATCCGGGCGCTCAGCTCCAGCCGGGGAAGGTCGGCCGTCACCGACTTCACGAAGCTGTTGGCGTCGAACTCCGGGCAGACCGCCTGGACTTCGTGGCCGATGCGGGCGATGCGCTCGGCGTTGAGGGCGGTCTCTTTCAGGGGAACCTTCACGGTCATGGGCAAACCCTAGGGCCGGCTAAGGGGGCAGCCCTCGTGTTCTTGCCGCGGGTCATCCGGCGGTGTGAACGCGAGGGTTTCGGCTATCGGACGGCGGCGCGGTACAGCAGCCGGCGGTGGCGGGAGCTGTCGCAGGGGGAGGCGGTGTGGAGGGCGGCGAGGTTGTCCCACACGACTAGGTCGCCCTGCTTCCAGCGGTGGCTGTAGACGTAGGGTGCGCTGGTTGTGTGCTCCAGCAGCTCCTCGAGCAGGGCGCGGCTCTCCTTCTCGGCGAGTGTGGTGATGCCGCTGATCACCATGGAGCCGAGCAGCAGCGAGCGGGCGCCGGTGGCCGGGTGGGTCAGGACGAGCGGGTGCTCGACCTCCGGGTGGCCGGCCAGGCTATCCCGCTCGAAAATACGATTCGGTGCTGTGAGCTGCGGTGGTGTCGTTTGGTCAGGCGGCGCGGCGATACTGGTTGATCAATCCTCCGAGGATGGGTTGTCGCCGGATCCGGTGGGCCTGGAGGGTCGGTGATGGCGGCCGGGTTGGACGGTTGGTCGCTGTCCGGGGGGAGCTGCTGGCGGGATTGGTGGGGACGGTGTCCGTTGTAGTGCTGGATGTACTCGGTCAGCGCTTTCACGGCGTGGGCCTCGTTGTAGATCAGCATGCGGTCGAGGAGCTCGCGGCGGAGGGTGCCCACGACTCGCTCGCAGATCGCGTTCGCTTTGGGTGCCCGTGGTGGGCTGAGCAGAATCTCCACGCCGTCGGCCTCGAAGACGGCGTCGAAGGCACGGGTGTACTTGCTGTCCCGGTCCCGGAGGAGGAAACGCAGCGAGTCGATGGGGCGGTCCAGGATCACGGCGGGGTTCCTGGCCTGCTGGACGGTCCATTGCGCGGTGGGATGGGCGGTGACGCCGGCGAGGTGGAGGCGCCGGGTGCCGTGCTCGATGACGACCAGGGCGTAGAGGCGCTTGAGTGACACGGTGTCGAGGTGGAGGAAGTCGGCGGCGATGATGCCGTGGGCCTGGGCGGTGAGGAACTGGCGCCAGGTCGGCCCGGAGCGCTGCGGGGCGGGGTCGATGCTGGCGGCATGCAGGATCTCCCAGACTGTGGACGGGGCGATTGCGTAGCCCAGGCGGGCGAGTTCGCCCTGAATCCGGCGGTGGCCCCAGGTGCTGTTCTCGCGGGCCAGGCGCAGAATGAGCTGCTTGACGGCGGGCGCGGTGGAGGGTCGGCCGGGGCGGCGGCGTTGGGTGAACGCCCACTTGCGGGCGAGGAGTTGACGGTGCCAGGCCAGCAGTGTGGTGGGGGTGACCGCGAAGACCTGGCGCCGGCGTTTGCGCGGGATCAGCCGGGAGAGTGCGGCGAGCCAGATCCGGTCGGCGGGCTCGTAGCAGACCCGGGCGATCTGCCGGCGCAGCACCGCGTTTTCATGCCGGAGCGCGAGAACTTCCGCATCTTTGGCCATACGGCTGCGCAGTACGGCAGCGGGCACGGTGATCAGATTCCGGACGAGTGTGGCGACGACCGACAGCGACATCCGCAGATCGTCGCAGGCCGGTCGAGGCCTTGTCGCCAGGATCAGCAAACGTGCAGGCCACAGCCGCTAAATCGTATTTTCGAGCGGGACAAGCTATGGCCGGCGCTGGGGCTGGGTATGCATGCCCGCGCCCGTGGCCTGAGTCCGACTGGAGGATGGGTTTCCTGTGATCGAAAAGCAGAGCGTTGTGCGCTCGACTTCCGTGGGACGGAGGGAGCCGGCCCTCGTCCAGTTACGCAGATTCCGGTTGTTCCCCGGTACATTTCGTGCGGCCCGGAGGATCCGGCGGGGAACTGGGGTGACCTTTGAGGAGGCCTGGCGGCTGGCATGGATCCGGGAGCACCGCCTTCCTCTGGGATACACGGCCTCGGTCCTGTCCACCTACCGCGCAGCAGGGGACCGGCTGATCAGCGCACTGGACATCGGTGTCTCTGGTGCCAGGGGCCGCAACCTTGCCCGTGTGCGGGCCTCCGAGCTCTCGCGGAGCATGGGCATGCCCTCAACGGTCTCCGATTCTGCGACTGAATCCTCTCTCGTCGATGTCACGGGGGTCATCACTGCCGTGGAGGCTCTTGGGTGGGAGACCCTCGACTCTCCGCACGGTGGCATTCGTATCGGGCTGAACCAGGAAGCCGTCGCCTTCCACGAGTATCTTGCCCGCGGCGAGGACGTCTGGCTCGTATGGGCAGAGGAAGGCCATTGGGCCTGGGGCACTGCTACGTCCGACGGCATCCTGGCAAGCACGACTGTGCTCAACACCGTGGCCTCGGACAATCCCAAGGCCACGGCCGCGGCGCTGGACGCCGTACTGCGGGGCACAGCCTGACCTCTCCCGTTGTCGAGGCTGTGCCCTCCCCGGGGTGAGGTCACCAGCGGGAGCGGATGGCTGCGGGGGCTTGTTCGACGCCTTGATCCCCGGGAGAGGAGAGAGCCGCCGTGGTGGCCGGAGACGGTGCGTCGTCACATGCTGCTCGTGCTGCTTCGAGGCCGCGGTCGGCGAGTGTGACGCGGCCCAAGAGAGGCAGGCCGGCGCGGGCCATGTCGGCTTCGACCGCGTGGAGGAATGCCGGGTCCGGCACCGGCGCCGGCAGCCGTGTGGTGGAGACGCTGACCATGCCGAGGAAGGGGGGCCTGTCATGGAGGAACCGCAGGTGCCGGTCGCGCAGGAGCGCGGAACTACGCGGGGGAGCGGCCGTCCAAGCTGACGGTGGAACGACGCGAGGCCCCAAATGGCGACTGGCACCCCGTCGAGCTGGTCGTGGTCAACGACTACCAGCCGTTGACCGGCGCTTCCGGTGCGCGGGACCTGCCCGCCCACGGCACCCGCACCGTGGAGTACCGGATCAGCGCCGCTAAGGACGCCCCCGCGGGCCGGGGAGGGTTCGATGTTCATGCCATCCGGGCCGACGCGGATCCGCTCGACATGGAGGACGTGCCGGGGCGGCGGCCACGGAGGATTCCCGCTCACCACCGCCCCTCGCGAGTGATGGGCCCGACGGCATCCCACCTACGGGGTCCACTGGGAATCCCCACGCTCGGGTGCGGGGGAGAGATCCACAGCACGTTGCCGGTGAATGTGGCGAGCTCGCCGGCCTGGTTGCAGTCGAACGCGGACAGCAGCTTGTATGCGGCGAGGCGCCGGATGGAGTCGTCCGGGAACCACGTGGCGCGCAGTTCGGGTGAGAGAGCCCGGTGTGGTCGACCGTCGAGCGTGGCGGCCATCGCCGGCTTGTAGTTCAGCCATGACCAGGCATCGGTGAGGAAGGCGCGCAGGCCCACGGGGGACAGGTCCCATCGTCAGCCCCGCACCGTCCTTCAGCGTAGGTGAGTGGCAATCCAGCCATGTGCGGTGGGACGGACGGGGCTTGTAGGGGTATTGATCGCTTGCCGGTCCAACTCGCCATACTGTTCTGTCCGGTACTGGGGTGTTCAGGTGGGGGACGAATGGATGTAGCCAAGCCCGGTGTGCGCGAGCACGCCGGATTGGGTGTGCTCGAACAGTGCGCGGAGGCCAGGGCCGAGGAGGCCGCACCAGCCATCGAGTACCTCGGGACACTGGGGCTTGTTGATCCTGGACCCGGGGTGCGCAACACGATCGCCCTGGCAATGGTGCACAGCTCGTACTGCCACGAGAGCCGGATCGACTCGCCGGGCATGACGAAGGGCGTGTTGGAGGCCCTCAACGCTCTTGGCGTCGCCTTCATCCACCGAGAGGCCGCCGCCAGGATCTATCGAACCACCGCGACTACCGCCTCGCGTTCTATGAGTACCGGTGTTGCTCGGGTCGTCTCCACGTTCCCGCAATGGACATCCAGCCAGGAGTGGATTCGCCAGTCCGCGGCTCTGAGCGTCGGCCTTGACCGAGAGAACCTGTCACCCAAGATCACGGCCTTCCTGTGCCGCCAAGTCATCGGCGCGTTGTGCCTTATGGGCGAGGAGGCGGTTGCGGCCAGGCTGCTGTCGGATCACATCGGCACGGAGCTTCGCAGGCAATTGGATAGCGTCCACGACTCGAAATCGGTGTTGGAGGAAAGCCTGGGACGCGACACCGTGACGTACGAGTACGAGCGTGAGGGCCCCGATCACGCCGCCGTGTTCCATGCCGTCGTCACCGACACACGCCACCGTCACGGAGAAGGGACTGGCAGAAGCAAGAAGGCTGCCGCTCGCGAGGCCGCGCTCGACTTTCTTCGGCGGCACATACCCGGCGCCTTGGCTGCACGTCCTCAGACCGGCGTGCGGCGTCCAACCCCGTTGGAACTCCCGGCGCGAGAACCGCATGCCCAGACGGTGCGGCGCATCCAGGGTCTCTTCCGTTTGCCTGACACGGCCCGCCCGTTGCTGTCCCAAGCACTCGTCCACGGATCGTGGGCGTTTGAGAACCGTGCCGAGATGGCTCGGTGCCGGCAGCAGGACTATCAGGTTCTCGCCCATCTCGGGGCCCAGGCGCTGATCTATGAGCATCTCCGTGTCGCCGCACAACACATGGTGAAGGAGCCAACCGGGAAGTTCTCGTTCCTGACCCTCTCAAACGACATCTATGACAGCGCACTTCGACAGACCGGCCTGTCGGTCGGGCTGTTGCTCGGGACGGGCCAGAAGACGAACGGGATTCCCACGGAGGTGGGAGCAGACGCCTTTCAGGCCGTCATCGGTGCCGTAACGGTTGCGGCAGGCTTTCCGGCTACTTTGGCGGAGAAGTGGCCCAGCCGTTGGGAGCCGATATGGCAGCTTGTCGCGCCCGCAACGCCACGCCCTGCCGACCCGACCACGCTCCTGGAACGAACGGCCCGCGCCATGAAACTCCAGGTTCGCCACGAGTTCCGCGTAGAGGGACCGCACCATGCTTCGCTGCACACCGCGACGGGCATTCTCGGCAGCGCCCCGCTGGGCCTCGACACGAAGGTAGAAGGATCCACAGCCGTAGGCAAAGCCGCGGCGAAGCACAACGTGTCGCTGGTTGTCCTGAACTCCCTCGACCGACTTGCCGAGCGATTTCCAGCGCGAGCTTTCGACGGGGCCGACGGGCGCGACCGTTCTCTGGCCCTGTTCTTGCTCGCACATCAGGCATACGTGCTGGCCACGGAAACTGTCCCGATTCAGCGATGGATCGACGCGAAGCTGTTCGGTCTCCATCTGGCCGACAATGCCGCCGATCTCCTTGAGTGGGCTGTCGGCGCCGACGAACTCCTCGGCCTCACCCTGCGCCTGCAGCCGGACAGCCTCCTCCCAGCGGCCTTTCGGAATGCCATCGCGAATGCGGCCGATCCTGACCACACGCTGGACACGGCTTTGGCCCACGCCATGGACACCTTGGAGCAGTTCGAAGCACCCGAGGACATGGATCAGGCATACCTTCAGCACCTGGTGCAGTTGTGTGACGTCTACCGCTGCCTCGGCGCCGACGACCCGGACACGGACTTGTCCGACCTTGCCGCTGACTGGCAGATCCTGCACCGCGGCCGCGTCACCGTGCCTATATCCCTGCCCCATGCACGGCTCACCGGACGAGAACGAGCCGTCCTCGACGCCGCCGTGTCCACCGTCACCACGAACAGGGAACCGATCTCGGTCGAGATGGTTGCCGACCGACCTCTGCATCTACGGTTCCGCTCCACCGAATCGCCGGCTCCCGACCATGTGGAGAAGATCTGCGCACTGTGGTCCAAAGTGACCAGGACGGCCATCATGGAGGCAACTGATCACGGCATCGACGTGATCATCAGCAGAGCTAACACACCCGCTGAACCAGGGCCAGTCACCCAGGCCGTCGTCGATGCTCTTCGCCCTGGGCCCGAACCGTACCGGGCTGCCGTCGCCGATCTGCTGCACGATCTGAAGAACCAGCTCGTGGCCGCGCGCCTCGCGTCCGCTGAACCAGCCGAGACCCGGACAGGCCGACTGCAACAGCAGCTCACCGCGAGCAGACACCTTGATTCCGCGCACTCCCTCGCACTGCGGCTGAGGGCAGCGACGTCCCTGCTCGGCTCTCATGGTTCCGAAAGCGTCGAACTGGGAGGCTTTCTACGCCACTACGCAGGGACCGTTCTTGCCCGCCTGCCCGCCAAGATCTCGCTGGCGATCCCGGAGGCCAGACGCGCCGTCCGCGTCGCCGTGGACGCCCGCGCACTGACCGCCGTCCTTGACAACCTCGTGGGCAACGCGATCGAAGCACTCCACGACGGCGGTGCCATCACCCTGGCGTGGACAGCCGACGATTACGAAGCCGCCGTCGAGATCGCGGACAACGGTCCAGGGCTGCCGTCCGACATTGCCGATGCATTCGCCTCGGGACAACGCGTGCGCAGCACCAAGGCCGGAGGTAACGGACTCGGACTCCTCGGGGTGCGCTCACTCCTGGCTCGCGTCGGCGGACAGCTCACCCCCGTCGCCACGCACTCCGGAACCGCCTGGCTCATCACCCTGCCTCTCGCCGCTCCCACGACCTCGGAGTCATCATGACCGCGTCACTCACTCGTACGCGCATCCTCGTCGCCGACGACCAGAGCGACGTGGCGCGCACGCTGTGCCGTCCCCTGCAGAAAGCCGGCGCACGCCTGCACTTCGTCACCGACGGACACACAGCCCTGGAAGAGATTGCCGCCCAGCCATACGACCTCGTTCTGATCGACATGAAGATGCCCCCGGACGAGTGGGGCGGCCTGTGGCTACTGCGGGAGCTACAGAACGGCGGCTGGGGCATTCCGACCCTGGTGCTCTCTGGGGAAGGATCGAAACAGCAGGTCATCGAGGCAGTGCGGCTCGGCGTGACCGACTGGATTGTCAAGGATGCTGCGGGAGAAGAACTCCTGGAGCGATGCGTGAAGGTCCTCACGGACGCACTCGACCAGTCACTGGACGTCGCCGGGGCTCGCCTCCCGGCCCCGCTCGCTCACCGGTTCGCCCGCTACGACCGCAGCGCCGACCCGGACAAGAAAGTGTTCGAAGGACTGCTCACGCTGGAGTCCGTGTTCCGCTTCGTCGCGGTGCTCGGGCTCAGCAACACCCCGCCCGCGCCCCTGAGGGGCATCACGGCCCAGCGGTTCGCCGCCCCGAGCATGGGCACCTGGTTCGACGTGTGCGCAGCACTCGCGAGCCTGCCGGGCGCAGGGGACACCTTTGCCCGGCTGTTTTCCTGCCTGGTTTCGGAGAGAGCGGATCGCCAACCTGCGCTCGACCTCGTGGCCGCACGCAACGGTCTCGCTCACGGCCGTAGCACCCTAACCGCCGAGGAAGCTGGGCGACTTGACGGTCTGCTGCGTCGCTTCGCCCACCGTGCTCTGGCTTCCTGGCGCGCGGAGCTCGCAGTCCCCACGTCCATGACATACGACGGAGCGACGTATTCCGTCGACGTCCTGAGTCTCAGGGGTACCGGCAAGCCCACTCCGGGCAAGATCACTACCCAGGCACCCGTCGTCACAGGTCAGCCCTTTATCGTGTCACGCGACGCCGATCCGATACCCCTGGCACCGTGGATGCTGGTCCACAGGTCGGCAGGCTCCGACTTCGTTCGGTGTCTCCAGTTCGACGGCCTGAAACGCGGCAAGGGAAACCTGGACGCCGGTACGCCCTTCATGTACGCGAAGACGGATGAGGGTGACGACGTGCCAGTACCTGGCCACGCTGCGGCCACGTGGCGGACGCTGTCACCATGGGCGACGCCTTGATCAATTCATGTTCTTGGCCCGGTCACTCGTCGTGCGGCGGAAGGCCGATGGCGTCGGCGCGGCGCTAGGTGATGGCAGCCCGTGTGGCGCGGTTGGGGCGGCCCATGACACAACTCCCTGGGCCCAGCGCCTGTCTCCATGATCTCTGATCTGAGTGGGCGTTTGATGGCGATTCGTGATGGACGCTTCGGCACACTTTGTCGTATTCATCACCAACCTGCACGGCCAGAAATGCCTGGAAACTCCCCACCGGTTGGGAGCTTCCTGCCCATTGCTAAACCAGACGGAATCCAGTACCGAGAAGCGGATCAAGCGGGCGCACAGGTCGGCAGCCGGAAGGCCGCGAAGACGCACGTAAGGTGTGAATCTGCCCGAAGGTCGTCGGCCGCAAGAGCAACATAGAGCCACAATCCATAGCTAAACGCCCACTCAGGCTCCGGCGACAAGCCGGGGCTGATGAACGCGTCGTGGGACACGCCCCCGGTCGGCGATGAGCCGGTACCCGTGCCGCAGCGCGTCGCCTTCCGGCGGGTCCGGGCCGAGCAGGTTGCGCGTACACGCCCCGGGGCCCGGCGGCCTCCCGCCCTCGCCCCCCTGTGCGCACATATCCGGAGCGGCCGCGCCGTTGCCGGGGCCGGTGCTCGGCCCCGCGACGCGGTCCGCTCCGTCGGGTGATCAGCCGGTCCGGCCTACCCGGAACGTCGTCGTGTACAGGCGTTCCTCACCCGGCTCCAGGAACGTCATGGACCCGTCCTCCCGGGCCGCGGTCTCGCCCTGCACATGGTGCGTGGAGGGCTCGAAGCCCACGGCGTAGGCGCCCTCGCGCAGGTGCATCCACTGGAAGAAGGACGGGAACTGCGCCTGGTCGTACTCCAGCTCGAAGTACATCCCCAGGCGGTCGTTCACCAGCCGGGGCCGTACCGAGCCGTCGGCGTCCGGTTCCAGTTCGTGCTCGTAGACCTGCTCGACGAATCCGGACAGCGGGCCCGGCATCTCGGTGTTCGAGACGCCCTGTTCGGCGACACTGTCGCTCTGCCACAGCGTGCGGCGCAGCGGCATCTCGTAGCGCGCGCCCTCGTCCAGGAAGGGCCAGCCGACGTTGATGTGGTAGAGGAACATGTGCGGTGTGGGGTCGAAGCCGGCGTTGCGCACCCGGTCGATGAGCCGGATTTCCGTGCCGCCGAGATCGGCCTCGATGCGGCGGGTGAGCCGCAGGTGCTCACCGAAGATCGCGGCCTGGCGGACCTCGCCCTCCGCCCAGAGGACGCAGTGGTCCTCGTCCTGCCACTGCTCGCCGTAGCCGGTGAGCCGGGCGGGCAGGTTGCCGACCCGGCCGTGCAGTGCGTGGGAGGCGGCGCGGCGCGGCGGGTAGCGGTACTGCGAGGCGTCCACCTCGGCGCCGAACAGCGTGTGGTCGAGACCGGCGGTGAGCAGCAGACCCGAGAAGCTGCGCATCATCGACAGGCCGTCGTCGTCGCGGTACTCGTGCAGGCCGGGGTGGCGGAACCCGGTCGCGGAGCGCCAGCCGAACCCGCGGCCCAGGAACTCCGCCCCGCCGAGGTCCATGGCCCGGTCCACGAGCACATCGAAGGAAAGTCCGGCGCCGGTACGGAACTCCAGCGTGCGGATGCCGCGTTCGGAGCCGTCGTCCAGGACGACGGACCGCACACCGCCGGCGGCTGCGAGGTCGCCCGCGTGCCGGGCGAGGGCGTGACGGTCGTAGTCGCGTCCGTTCAGCTTCACGCCATCACCCACCCTCCGTTGACCTCCAGGCATTGGCCGGTGACGAAGGAGGAGTCCGGTCCGGCGAGGAAGGAGACAGCCGAGGCCAGCTCTTCGGGGCGGCCGCGCCGCTTGAGAGCCTGATGGTCGAGCACATGCCGCGTATAGGCCTCGGGATCGTCGTGGATCTCCTCGGCCGCCGTGGGGAACGCGCCGGGGGAGACGCAGTTGACGCGGATCTCCGCAGGCCCGAGCTCGCGGGCGAGTGCGCGGGTGAAGGCGACGGCCGCGCCCTTCGTGGAGATGTAGGCGGCGAGCGAGTCCCAGCCCCCGTGCATGGTGATCGAGGCGACGTTCACGATCGCCCCGCCGCCCGTGCCGGCCATGCGGCGCGCGGCCGCCTGAGCGGCGACCCAGTAGGCGCGCTGGTTTACCGCGACCACATCCTCGTACTCCGCCAGCGGCACATCGAGGAAGGGCCGGCTCGGGTACACGGCGGCGTTGTTGACCAGGACGCGCAGGGTGCCCAGCTCGGCCGCGGACCGTTCGACGGCCGCTTCGACTGCCTGTGCGTCGCGCAGGTCGGTGGTCAGAGCCAAGACGCGGGCACCCGACTTCCGCACCTCCTCGACTGTCTGCTCCAGCGATGCGGCGTCGCGGTCGAGCACGGCCACATCGTGCCCGTCGGCGGCCAGACGGGAGGCTATGGCGCGCCCCAGGGCGCCGCCGGCGCCGGTCACGAGTGCTGCTTGCGGTTGACTCATCGGTGGTTCCCATCTTCCCGGTGCCGGCCGGGCGCCGCGGGGCGGATCGAGGCGTTGACACTGCGAGCGGTGCCCGCATAGCGTGAATGTTAGCGCTGCCGGTAGCGCTAACAACAGAGCTTGGAACAACAAATGCGGCGACGGCGCGGCGAGTTCCCTTCCCTCCCTCCTCTTCGCCTCCCTCCCCTTTCAAGGAGTCCCATGACGACGCCTGACAAGCCCGGGATACTCACCGGGTACCGGGTTCTCGACTGCTCCATCGCCATGGCCGGCCCGTTCGCGGCCCAGCGGCTCGGCGACCTCGGGGCCGACGTGGTCAAGGTCGAGCCGGTCACCGGGGAGTGGCAGCGTCATGCAGCCGCGGGAGGCGCGGGCGGGAACCGGATCAACGTCTCCTTCCTCTCGCTGAACCGCAACAAGCGCTCCCTCGCCGTCGACCTCAAGGACCCGGACGGCAAAGAGGTGCTCCGCCGGCTCGTGGCCGACGCCGACGTCTTCCTGCAGAACTACCGCCCCGGCGTCGCCGACCGCCTCGGCGTCGACTACTCCTCGCTGGCGGAGATCAACCCGTCGCTCGTGTACGTCTCCATCTCCGGCTACGGCGAGGACGGTCCCTACGCCCAGCGCCCCGGGCAGGACCTGCTGCTCCAGGCGATGTCCGGTGCCATGCTCTCCGCGGGCCGCGCCGGCGAGGCACCGCAGGCCGCGGGCCAGTACCTCGTGGACGCCGTCACCGCGTCCACCGCCTTCGAGGGGGTGCTCGCCGCGCTGCTGCACCGCGAACGCACCGGTGAGGGACAGCTCGTGACGGTGAACATGCTGGACGCCGTCACCACACTCCAGATGCAGGAACTGTCGGTGCACACCGTGGGCGGCCTGGCGCAGAACCGCTCCGGCGAACCGCACGCACATGTCTACATCCGCGCACCCTACGGTGCGTTCGAGACCGCCGACGGCTACATCGTCCTCGCCTTCCCGCCGCTGAAGACACTCGGCGAACTCCTCGGCGAGGACAGCTTCCTGTCCATGGAGGACGAGGAGCACGGCTGGACCCACCGCGACGAGCTCTTCTCGCGCACCGCGTCCCGGCTCCGTACCCGTACATCGCGCCACTGGCTCGACGTCTTCGAGACCGCGGGCGTATGGGCCGGACCGGTCTACGGCTACGCGGACCTGGTCGACGACCCGCAGATCCGCCACAACGGCACCTTCGTCACCTACGACCACCCCACCGAGGGCCGTGTGAAGGTGCCCGGGTTCCCTTACAAGTTCTCCGCCACGCCGCCCCGTATCGACCGCGGCGCCCCGCTCACCGGCCAGCACTCGCGCGAGATCCTGGCCGAAGCGGGCCTCGGCCAGGAGGAGATCGAGGCGCTGTTCGCCTCCGGCACCGTGACGGAGACCCAGTGACCTACGCCGGACTGACCTGGGACCACCCGCGCGGCCACGACGCCCTCGCCGCGGCGGCCGGCGACCTCGTGCACTGGTCCGTCCAGCCGCTGGAGGGTTTCGAGTCCCATCCCGTCGACGAGCTCTGTGCCCGCTACGACCTCGTCGTGCTGGACCATCCGCACCTCGGCGAGGCACTCGCCTCGGGCTGCCTCCGCCCGCTGGACGATCTCTTCGGCAGGGAGGAACTGGACGGCTGGCGCGCCGGCTCGATCGGACCCACCATGCGCTCGTACGCGATGGACGGCAGTCAGTGGGCCCTGCCCCTGGACGCGGCCACCCAGGTCTCCGCGACCCGCACCGATCTTGCCGGGGAGCCGCCCACCACCTGGGAGGAGGTGCTCGGCCTCGCGAGCCGCGCGCCGGTGGCCCTGTCGCTCGCCGGACCGCACGCCTTCCTCACCTTCGCCTCCGTCGCGGTCGCCCTCGGCGAGGAACCGGCCGCCGACCCCGGTGAACTGATCAGCGACACGACGGGACGCGCCGTCCTGGACCTCATGGCCGGGATCGACGCCCGCGCACCCGCCCGTACGCGCACTCTCAACCCGATCGGGCTGCTGGAGCTGATGGCGGGCACCGACCGCCTGGCGCACTGCCCGCTGGTGTACGGCTACGTCACCTACGCGGACCGGCTGACGTTCACCGACGCCCCGGCCGCCCGACCGGGGGGACGGCCGGGCTCCACCCTAGGCGGCACCGGACTCGCCGTCAGTTCCCGCTGCACCCCCACCTCGGAACTCCTGGACCACATCCGCTGGCTGATGTCGCCCTCCGCCCAGTGCGGATTCCTGCCCCGGCACAGCGGGCAGCCGAGCGCACGCGCCGCCTGGACCGACCCGGCGATCGTCGCAGCGGACTTCTACCGCCGGACCACCGCCACCTGTGAACAGGCGTGGGTCCGCCCCCGCCATGCCGGCTACATCGGCTTCCAGAGCGCCGCCTCCGCCGTTGTCCGGGACGCCCTGGCCGGCGAGACCGGCCACCGGGCGGCAGTCGGCCGGCTGCGAGCTCTCTACCGCGCGAGCCGGACCACGAAGGAAGTAGGACGAGCATGACCGATACCACCAGCACCCCGCCCGACCTCGGCACCGGACACGTCCTGCTCGACGTCGCCGACCGTGTGGCCACCCTCACGCTGAACCGGCCCGAGAAACTGAACGCCGTGACCCCCAAGATGTCCCGCGCCCTGGTCCGGGCCGTGCAATGGTGCGACACCACGGACGACGTCCGCGCGGTGATCCTGACCGGTGCGGGCGGGCGCGCCTTCAGCGCCGGATCGGACATCCGCGAACTCGACGGATACCGCACGCCGTGGGAGTTCCGCAACCGCGTCGACTACTGCGACGCCATCCGCGAGGCCCGGACGCCCACGATCGCGGCCGTCGGCGGCTACGCCCTCGGCGGCGGGCTGGAGACCGCCCTGTCCTGCGACATCCGGATCGCCTCACGGACGGCGTCCTTCGGAGCACCGGAGATCACACTCGGCTGGATCGGGGGCGGCGGCATGGCGGCCTTCCTCAGCCGCGCGGCCGGCCCGAGCAACGCGGCACTCATGCTGCTCACCGGCGACCGCATCGACGCCGCACGGGCGCTGGAGTGGCACCTGGTCAGCGAGGTGGTCGCCCCCGGCGAACTGCTCGACCGGGCCCAGGCCCTTGCCGCGGTCATCGCCTCCCGGGCCCCCGTGGCGGCGGAGACCGCCAAGATCAACCTGCGGGCGGCCGGGAATCTGCCCGAGGACCAGGCTCTCGCCTACGAACGGGACCTGCAGACCATCTGCTTCGCCACCGAGGACGCCGCCGAAGGCCGCCGCGCGTTCGCCGAGAAGCGCCCGCCCGTTTTCCGCAAAGCCTGAGAGGAACGACATGACCCAGTGGCCCGACGCCGCTACCACCCTGCCCGACGACGGCACGGAAGGGGCCCTCGTCGGCCGGGTCTGGCAGCCCGGCATCGGTCCCTGCGTCGTCGCCGTCCGCGAGAGCGGTGTGCACGACGTGACGGGGACCTTCCCGACCGTCCGCGACCTCTGCGAAACACCCGACCCGGCGGCGCAGTTGCGCACGGCCGACGGCGAGTGCCTCGCCGGACTCGACGAACTGCTGGCCAACACACCGCCCGAGACACGTGATCCCGCACGTCCCTGGCTGCTCGCCCCCGTGGACCTTCAGGCGGTCAAGGCCGCCGGCGTGACCTTCGTGGTGTCCATGCTGGAGCGGGTGATCGAGGAACGTGTGCGGGGCGAGGCCTCCGGCGCCGCCGAGGTGCGCGAGCGGATACGCGGACTCGTCGGGGACGATCTGGCATCCCTGCGGCCCGGCTCCGCGGAGGCCGCCGCGCTGAAGGAACTCCTGGTCGCCCGGGGGATGTGGAGTCAGTACCTGGAGGTGGGCATCGGGCCCGACGCCGAGATCTTCACCAAGGCCCCCGTGCTGGCCGCCGTCGGCACCGCGACCGATGCCGGGGTCCTTTCCACCTCGCGGTGGAACAACCCCGAACCGGAGATGGTGATGGTCGTCTCCTCCGCAGGGAAGGTCGTGGGCGCGACTCTCGGGAACGACGTCAACCTCCGTGATGTGGAGGGCCGTTCGGCACTCTTGTTGTCGAAGGCGAAGGACAACAACGCCTCTGCCGCCCTGGGGCCGTTCGTGCGGCTCTTCGACGCGACCTTCGGGATGGACGACGTGCGGAAGGCGGCGGTGACCCTGACCGTCGAGGGCGAGGAAGGCTACCGACTCGACGCGGTGTCCTCCATGTCCGCCATCAGCCGCGATCCACTGGACCTCGTCGGTCAGCTGATCGGTCCGCACCACCAGTACCCCGACGGTGCGGTGCTCTACCTGGGCACGATGTTCGCCCCCGTCGAGGACCGTGACACTCCGGGCCAGGGCTTCACCCATCACGACGGAGACCTGGTCACCATCGCCACGCCCCGGCTCGGTTCACTCGTCAGCCGGATCAGGCCGAGCGATGCCTGCGAGCCGTGGAACTTCGGAATCTCCGATCTGATGCGCTCCCTGGCCGCACGAGGAGCGCTGTGACGCAGGGCGCGCCGTCCGCCCGGACCGGCCGGGCGGACGGCGCGGCGGCGGGCGCAATGGATATCGTCTCGGATGTGACCCAGCCACCCCGCCGCCCACGCAAGCGTTCCGCCACCCGTTCGGTGACCCTGTCGGACGTGGCGGCGGCGGCCGGGGTGTCCGCCCAGACGGTCTCCCGGGTCGTGCGCGACCCGCGGTCGGTGCCGGACGAGACCCGGGCCAACGTCGAAGCGGCCATCGCGGCGACCGGCTACGTGCCCAACCTCGCCGCCAGCAACCTGGCGTCGAACCGCAGCCGCACGGTCGGTGTCCTGGTCCCGCAGATCAACGCGTCGGTCTTCGCGGACACCGTTCACGCCTTCTCGACCGCCCTGGCGGCCCACGGCTACCAGATCTTCGTCGGCACGACCGACTACCGGCCGGAGCACGAGGAGGACGTGCTGCGGAGTTTCCTCGGCCGGCGGCCGGACGGACTGCTCATGGTGGGAACCGACCACACCCCCGGAACCCGTGCCCTGCTGGCCGCCGCGGGAGTGCCCGTCGTGGAGACCTGGGGCTGGTCGGACGATCCGGTGGACCTGCTGGTCGGCTTCTCCAACGCGGCGGCGGCCGCCGCGATGGTCGGGCACCTCGTCGAGCGGGGCCGGCGCAGGATCACGTTCGCCGGGCGGCACACCTCCGGCGACCCCCGGGCCGCCGAGCGGCTCGACGGCTACGCGACCGCTGTCCGTGAGCTGCTGGGGACTGCTCCCCGCACGGTGGACGCGGGACCGGAGCCGGTCACCATGGACACCGGCGTCACGCTCCTGGACCTTGTGCTGGAACGGCATCCGGACTCCGACGCCGTGATGTTCTCCAGCGACGTCTTCGCCGCCGGCGCCCTGCAGGCGTGCGTGCGCCGGGGGATCGACGTCCCCGGCACGCTGGCCCTGGCAGGGTTCGGCGACTTCGAGCTGGCCCGGCACCTCGTCCCCTCGCTCACCACGGTGGCGGTGCCCGGCACCCTCATCGGCGAGCTGGGGGCCGAGTTGCTGCTGGAGAGGATGCGCGGCACCCCGGTCGGCGTTCCGCACCGCGACGTGGGCTACCGGGTCGTCGCCCGCGCAAGCTCCTGACGCAGGGGCGCCGCCCGGGCCGGGGCGGATCCCGCTGAGGCCCGGGGGCGGCCGGCGCACCGGCGAGCGGCCGCCCCCGGGCCTCAGCGTGCTGCCCAGACCAGGCCCCGTTCGACCATCTTCGCGGTCTGCGGCACCTCCAGGTCCGCGACGCGGTGGCCGAGGGTGCAGACGAAGACCCGGCCGGCTCCCCAGCGGCGCGTCCACACGACGGGGAACTCGACCGGCTCGTCCCACTGGCCGCCGTCGGGGGAGAGCACCGAGGTGGCCAGCACCGTGTTCAGAGTGTCCGTCAGCACCCAGTAGTGCTCGGTGAGGACGTCGAAGTCCTCGATGCCCTGGGTGATCTCGCCGTCCCGCTCCGGCAGGGCCGTGATGCGGACGGTGAAGTCCTGGAACCCGTCCGGGTGCCACAGGAACCGTCCCCCCACCATGCGCAGATAGCGAGCGGCGGCGACATTCGTTCCGATGACGCCGCCGTGCCAGCCGGCGAAACCCGTTCCCGCCTCCACGGCCGAGACGAGCGTGTTCTCCTGAAGGGGCGTCAGTTCGCCCCCGGACCATGAGTGGACGACGAGGTCGGTGGCGGCGAGCAGGTCCGCATCCTCGTACACCGAGAGGTCCTCGGCGACGGATACGTCGAACCCCGCGCGTTCGAGCCGGGGAATGAACATCCGGGTGCATCCGACCGGGTCGTGCCCCTCCCAGCCGCCGCGTACCACCAGGGCGTTGCGCTGACTCACTTCGGATTGCCTCCGTACGGTGTCGGTTGTCCCTGCGGCTGTGGTGGTTCCGCTCGGCCGCTGCCGGGCGGAACCGCGCCCGGTCGATTGCTGCCGGCTCCCTCAACTCCCCGTCCCTGAGTGCGAATTAAGGACCGGGGAGTAACCTGGCGCGAAGCGCTCCGAGCTTTCCGGTGGTCAGGCTTCGTTCGCTCCTTGGCCCGCTGTTCCCGTCGTGGCCGTGGACCGGAACCCAGTGACATGCGTCGCACCCCGCCTTCGGTTGAAGCGTGTCGCACGGTGGTGACGGGCGAATCCTGCCCCCGGAGCCCTGACCGGGCATGCCCGAAGTGCCTTTCGCGGGCGGCCGGTCCGGCCCCGGGCGTGCTCTCGCCTCCGGGGCGGTGGCGTGACCGGAAACCTTGGTCATCACTTATGATACGAGTGATGACCTTAGCATGTTCCGCTAGCCTTGAGCCCTCGGACAGTGGGGACCGGGCACACCTGCACACATTGGGAGTCGCTGACCAGATGAGTAACCCATCCGCGGACGCCGTTGCCGTGTCCCCCCGTCAACGGCGTCGGCCTCCCCTCGCCGCCGCCGTCGTGCAGAGCCTGGCGACGGCCATCGTGCTCGGCGAGTACCCGCCCGGAACGGCACTTCCCTCGGCGGGCGTCCTGTGTGAACAGTACGAGGTGAGCCGCACCGTCATCCGCGAGGCGACCATGGCCCTCTCCGAGAAGGGCCTCGTCGCGACGCGCCAGGGATGGGGGACGGTCGTGCTCGATCAGGAGCAGTGGAGTCTGCTCGACCCCCTGATCCTCGACGCGCTCTTCCAGCGGAAGGACCGGCTGGTCTTCCTCGACAACCTGATCGAGATCCGGACGACCCTTGAGTGCGCCATGTCCGCCCGCGCCGCCCGTCTCATGGACGACACGCAGGCGGCGGCGCTCTCGGCCAAGCTCGACGAACTCGCGGCTCTGCGAGGCGACCCGGAGGCCTACTCCCGCGCCGACATCGAGTTCCACGAGATCATCCACCGTGCGTCGCGGGACGCGTTCGGGCGGGCCATCGTGTCGAGCATCCAGGGCAAGGCCGTGCGCTACCCCCAGTACAGCGGCGATCCCACGCGTGAGCACATCGAGCTGACGCACGAGGCGCACGCACGGATTGCGGCCGCCCTGCTCGCCCAGGACGCCGACGAGGCGGCCGAGGCGATGCGGGACCACATCACGTCCTCCTGGGAGCGCCGGCGACCACTCGACACGTCCGGCGCGTGACGTACGCCGGGGCATCCGTGTGCGGTGGATGCCCCGGCGCGAGGAGACGGTGTCACCCGGCGGCTACCGGTGGACGGCGTCCGTGTCGCGGTTCGCCGGGCGGCCGATGCCCTGCGTCGTGACGCTGCGGTTCCACTCCCGGACCCACGCGGCCCCGTACGACCGCGCCACCGAGCCGGAGGCCGAGAACCTGAGCGTGCCGAGGTCGAGGCCGGTCTCCGCCACCGAGGCGGCCAGGACGGGGTTGGTGTTGACCCGGTTGCTCCACCGCGACAGGCTGTACTGCGATGCCGGCTCGGCGAAGTCGGCCTTCGTCTCGATGAAGCCGCAGCAGCCGACGATCACCGCGTGGTCGATCTCGACCCGCGACGGCACCCAGACCGAGTCGGGATCCTCCCACACCGACGCGCGGCTGCAGCCGTTGGTCCCGGACGTGGTGTAGACGGCGGCCGTGCACTCCTCGCCCGTCGCGGTCACGCGTGGCACGTACCAGTCGGTGATCTCCGGATACGTGATCGGCTTTCCGTCGGAGTACTTCTGCTTCCCGTTCGTGTAGTGCGCGTGCCAGGCGGCGACGGTCCGGGGGGTCGCGCTGTACTTCTCGCCCTCGCGGACGTCGAGGAACGTGTTGTAACGGCTCTCCAGCACCCAGCTGTTGGCCGGCGGAAGGCGCGTCTCGCCGTTCTTGTGGTAGATGCCGCCGTGGCCCACGTGGTCCACCCCGATGAACACGTTGTCGTTCGCGGTGTTGCTGTGGCCGGAGTTGAAGTTGACGCCGGACTTCGCGTCGCTCACGACATTGTGGTGGAAGCGGACTCCGGTCGCGCCGTCGTCCATGTACAGGGCGTCGTTGGAACCCCCGATCTTCTCGAAGTGGTTGTAGGCGATCTCGTTGCCGAGGTAGGTGAAGTCCCGCCCGGCGTAGACGACCCCCATGTCGCCCGCGTTCTTCACCACGTCGTAGAAGTGGTTGTGGTTGACGCGCATGTCGTTGCCCATGATCTGCACGGCCATGTGCGGTGCGTCGTGGACGTAGTTGTACTCGAACGTGTTCCCCACGCCGTACATGTAGCCGGCCGGGGTGTACGTGGCGAGTTTGGAGAAACGTGTGATCTCGTTGTGGCGGGCGACGTTGTTTCCGCGTTCGAGCGTGGCGCGGTCCCCGCCGCCGAGCAGTACGCCTCCGCCGCCGAGATCGTGGAGGTAGGAGTTCTGCACGACGTTGTCGTGCCCGCCCTGCACGGTCTCGTAGTCCGGCATGCTGGTGATCGTGTCCGTCGTACGCCCGATCCGGATCGCGTCCATGCTCACATTGGAGATGTCGACCCCGTCGATGAGGGTCCCGACGGCGTCCAGCAACTGCACGCCGCTGATCAGCGACCCGGTCATGGCCAGGCCCCGGACCGTCACGCCCCGGGTGCCGTCGAGCAGCATGAAGTTCTTGTCGAACGTCTGCAGCGTGGTGGTCCTCCCCTCGATCGTGCCGTTCTGGGGCCGGTAGTAGAGGACGTCGTTGTCGTGGTAGCGGTCGATGTAGTACTCGCCGGCCGTGTCCATCTCCGACAGGACGTTGAGCACCTTGACCTTGGTCCAGGAGTCCTGCGGGATGTACATGGAGGGGTACTTCGTGTACAGCTTGTCGCCGCTCCACGACAGGATGCGCAACATGTCGTTGGCGTAGTTGTTGCCGAGGTAGCCCGAGAGCCAGCCCTCCGTCTCGGACTTGGTGTTGTCGATGTCCTCGATCCAGCGCGGATCCAGCTGGACCGGTACGTCGGAGTACTCGCCGAATCCGCGGGTGCCCGGATCATCCACCGCGGGCACCGCCTCGGGTGCCCAGTTCCGGTAGCGGTCGCCACTGGCGGCGCGGCCGCCGACCGTGAAGACGGACGGGGTCATGCGCCGCATCTCCTCCGGGCTCCAGGTGTCCCGCTGCCCGGTGTCGGGGAGGAGCTGCTTCTTGTCCTCGAACTGGGCGCGGGGCGTCGTGCCGGAGCTGTTCCAGGCGCTCTCCGGCCCGAAGCGGGCGTCCAGATCCACGTTCATCAGGTCCCGGGGGCCGTCGGCCTTCCACTTGGCTCCCGTCCCCCACAGGTGGCAGGCGGTCTCCGTGGTGGTGCACGAGTTGCCGTCCGGGTACTCGGCCAGGGTCTGGGTGCCGCCGTCGACGACGAGTTCCGGAGCGAACGGCTGCTGGACCCAGTTGAAGCCGTTCTTGTAGAGCGTGCCCGGGTCGATCCCGTGCGCGCCGAGGTCGAACACCCACACACCGTCACGCAGTTCCGGTGTGTTCAGGCGGGTGTTGGAGGAGTACCGGGGCTCGGCGAGCGTGTCGTCCGAGATGTCGGTGAGCCTCTGCCACCCGTCCGCCGGAAGTTCGTGCGACCCGGTCAGCGTGACCGTCTCATCGCGGTACGCGGCGTACGTCACCCATGAGTTCTCCTTGCCGCTGAGCCGGATGGTGTCGTCGAGGACGTACGTCCCGCCCCGGATGTACACCGTGCCCCGCGCCCCGGGGGAGGTGCGGCCGGCCAGTGCGTCCCGCGCCGCCGTGATCGTCCGCAGAGGGGCATCGCGGCCCCCGCTGTTTCCGTCGTCGCCGTCCGAGGCCGACACGTATACCGTGAGGGCCCCGGAGGAGGCCGCCTGGCCGGACGGCGTGGCCGACGCGGTGCCGGCCGCCGGCACGCCGGCGCTCGTCACCAGCGCCAGGGCGACGGAGGCCAGTAGGGTCCGCGCCGGTCGTCTCCCGGTTCTCGACATGGAGGAGCCTTTCGTTGGATTCCGTGATTCCGTCCCGGCCGCGACATCCGGTCCGCTTCGAGGCGTCCCGGCGTCCGTGAGCGGACGCCGGAGGGGGCGTCCGACAGCCCCTGTGCCGCCTGGGTCAGCGCCGCAGGCAAACAGAACATGTATGACATGTGCAGACTATGACTCCCGTTGACCCCGCACAAGCGTCACGACAGAACCGGGCGCCGGAGAGCGGGCGCGAGGGGACGCGGCGGTGGGAGGTGGCCGGGCGGAGTCGGCGGACGGTGGGTCAGTCCAGATGGAAGACCTCCTCCGCGTCCACCCAGCGCTCCCCGGGCTCCGCCGAGCCGAGCGGCTGCTGGCAGGGATCGGTGAGGGTCCACCACCGCTGGGTCTCCGGGTCGGCGGCGACGGCGGCCATGTCGGCGTCGTAGTCGTCGCCGGTGTACTCGTAGTAGGCGAACAGTGTGTGGTCGCGCAGGAAGATGGAGTACGAGGTGATGTGGGCGCGGGACAGGGTGTCCAGGACCGGCTGCGGGACCGACCGGTGCAACTCCCGGTATTTCTCTTCCTGTTCCGGACGCAGACGGATCACGGACGCGACACGGCGCGGGGTACGGGGGGCGGGCATGGCGGGGCTCCTTCATGACGCGGGCCGGTCGGCCCGCCAACGGCCTTTGCCGGCCGGGCGGAAGGGCCGGGCCGGTCGGGTCTGGGGGAGGAGAGGGACGGGCGGGCCGGCCGGGAGATGTCCGGCCGGCCCCGCCATCGGGGATCAGCCCTTCACGGCTCCTGCCGCGAGGCCGCTCATGACGTGACGTTGCATCACGACGAAGATCACCAGAATGGGGATCACGGCGAGCAGCAGGGTCGGGAACACCTTGGTGTAGTCCGTCGAGTACTGGCCGACGGCGGCGTACACACCGGTGGTGACGGTGTAGACGTCACTGCCGGGGCCGAGGATCATCTGCGGACTGGCGAAGTCGTTCCACACGCTCAGGGAGTTCAGGATGAACACGGTGGCGATGATCGGCCGCATCAGCGGCACGATGATCCGCCACAGCGTGTAGTACTTGCCGGCCCCGTCGATGGCCGCGGCCTCGTCCAGCGACCGGGGCAGCACGCGGATGTAGCCGAAGAAGACGAACAGCGTGAACGGGATGGTGGTGGCTGTCATGAAGAGGATGAGGCCGGGCATCGTGCCCATCAGTCCCACGGCGCGAAGCACGAAGATGACCGGCACCAGGATCACCTGGGTCGGGATGAACATCCCCGCGATGAAGAAGAACAGCAGCAGCCGGGAGATCAGCTTCGGTGTGCGGGCCAGTACGTAGGCCGCGGGCGCGCACACCACCATGGCCAGCGCGTTCACGCAGAGCACCAGCGCGAGCGTGGTGCCGTAGCCCTTGAGAATGCTGAAGTCGGGGTTGTTCCACGCGTCCGCGAGGTGCTGGAACGTCGCGGTGCCGAGGTCCAGGGTGAACGGGTTGCTGAGGATCTCCCGCTGACTCTTGAAGGCGTTGACCACCAGGAGGTACATCGGCACGAGCATGCCGAGGGACGCCAGGGTGACGAACGCGACGCGCAGGGCGGCGGCCGAAGTGAGTGTCTTCTTCATCCGATGGACTCCGCGTCGTTCTCGGCGCGCCTGCGCAGGAAGAGGACCGTGAGGGACAGGACCGCGGCCGCGAGGATCAGCAGCACGGCCTGGGCCGATGCCAGGCCGATGTTCCGCTGGGGGAACGAGACCGCGAGGATCGAGTAGGCGAGGGTCTTGGTCGATCCCGCGGGACCGCCCCCGGTCAGCGACACGACGACGTCGTACGTCTTCAGCAGCGAGATGCCCGAGGTGATGACGGCGACCGTCACCGTGGAAGCCAGCGATGGCCAGGTGACGGCACGGAAGGTCTGCCACCGGCCGGCTCCGTCGAGCTTCGCCGCCTCCAGCAGATCCTCCGGCACGGCCTGGAGCCCCGCCAGATACAGGATCAACTGCACGCCGAACAGGGACCAGACGATGACGAGGATCATCGACCACAGGGCCCAGTCGGGGTCGCTGAGGAAGGGCAGGCTGTCGGTTCCGACCTTCTCCAGCATGGTGTTGACCACACCCTGGGGCCCGAGGATCGCCTGCCACAGGAAGCCGACGACCAGCGCGCTCAGGACATGCGGGTAGAACATGACCACCCGGCCGAAGGTGTTGAACCGGTTGGTGCGCTTCAGCAGCAGCGCGAGGCCGAGCGCCGCGACGTTGACGGCGACCGCGCCCACCACGGCCACCACGGCGGTGATCACCATGGTGCCCGTCATGTCGTCGGAACCGAAGATGGTGCGGTAGTTGTCCAGCCCGATGAACTCGGGGACGCGGGTGGGGAATCCGTTGTACTCGGTGAAGCTGTAGTAGAACGCGTAGATCACCGGTACGACCAGGAGTGCGGCGTAGATCAGCACCGCGGGGACGACCATGCTGATACTGACGCCCGCGTTGCGCCATCGCCGCTGCTTCGAGGGGAGTGTGCGTGCCATGGTCAGCGGTTCTCGTCGGTCCACTGGTCGATGGCCTTGGCGGCGTCGGCCGGGCTCGCCCCCGTGTAGAGGCTCTGAGCGACCTCGGTGAACTTGGGGTTGAAGCCCGTCACCGGCAGCCGGACGTTGCCCTGGCCCTCGCCCACGGCGACGAGCGCGGGAGCATTGTCGAGAATGCCCTGGATCAGGGCGTCGGTACCGGTCTGCTTGACGTCGGACTCCTGGCGGAACACCCCGTCGGAGCCGAGCTGCGCCTTGACGGCCGCCGGGTCGGTCACGAGGAACTCCACCAGCTGCTTCGCGCCGGCCTCGTCCGACGCGCCCTTGTGCACCATGTACGGGTTGGCCATGGTGGCGCCCTGCGGACCGGGATAGCTCTTGCCGTCGGCGGCCGGCGGGGAGAACACGCCCACCTCGAAGGGCAGTTTCCCGGCCTTGGCCAGCGTGGCGGCGAACCAGCTGCCGTTGGTGTAGAGACCGGCCTTGCCGGCGATGAAGTTGCCGTCCGCCTGCGAGGGGTTGAGTCCGGCGTCGCTCTTGGCTATGTATCCGGCGTCGATCCAGTCCGCGTACATCTGGAAGGCGGGCTTGTAGGCATCGCCCACGGTGAGCTTCTGGTCCGTGACGGCGCTCTGCCACTTCGGGTGGAGCTCGTTGAGCGTCGGGTGGTAGATCTGCTGGAGCTGGAGGCCGGTCTGGTAGTCGCCCGCGGTCTGCATCGGCGTGTAGCCGGCCTTCTTGAGCTTGCCCAGATCGGCGGTCATCTCCTTCCAGGTGGTCGGAGTCGCGGTGATGCCGGCCTTCTTGAACGCGGTCTTGTTGTAGTAGACGAGCGACTGGGTCTGGGTGCCGACGCCGACGGCGAAGTGCGTGTCGCCGATGGCGTACGCGTCGAACATCGGGGTCCCCTTGGCCCAGGCCTCACCGCTGAGGTCGACCAGCTCCGGAGCCGTGTCGTCGTCCGGGAAGATGGACTGGATGACATCGGGGGCGGTCCCCGCGGCCAGTTGCTGGGGGAAGGACTCGGCGACGGACTTGCCGGTCGGGCCCTCGATCTTCACCTTCAGACCGGTCTTGTCCTCGAACGGCTTGACCAGCTTCTCCCAGTAGGCCCGGTCGAGGTTGTCGGTCAGGTTGACCATCATCCGGATCTCGCCGTCCTTGCCGCCGGACGTACCGGAGCCCGACGAGCATGCCGCGAGGAGCAGCAGCGGAACCACGGCGGCAAGGGCGGCTCCGCGCGCCTTGCTCCCTCGGTTGGCAGACATCATTGTCGACTCTCTTTTCCTCGGTAGGGAAAGCTGGTGATCAACGTTCGCTGGACTGCGGGGCGTGCGGATGCGGGTCGTGCTCCGGTGTCACAGCCGCCCCCGGTAGGGCAGGGGGCCGACGGCCGTGATGTCGGTGGGTGCCTCGTCGCCGTCGACGCGGTAGATGCCGTCGTTGGCGACGAAGAACTCGAGCGCGTCCGGATACCGCAGGTCCTCGGGCAGCGGCTCGCGGTCGGTCCAGGCGAAGAACTCCCGGGTGAAGGTGTCCTTGTCCTTGCGGCCGTAGATGTGCAGGTCCCCCGCGGTCAGCGGTGAGCGCACGCACCAGTGGACGCCGGACTCGGCCCAGAAGGCGCGGTCGCTGATCAGTACCGACTGCCGGTCCCTGGGGGCAAGCACCTTGTCCCAGAAGCCGTCGCCCGGTCCCAGCCGCGCCATCAGGAACATCAGGTCGTGGGCGTGCCAGGCGGTGCTGGGTGCGATGTCGGCCTCGTTGTGCCAGCCGCTGGCGGAGGCGAAGTAGCCACCGGGCGTCTGGTAGCCCGCATAGGTGGCGAGGCACGCCTCGGTGAACGCTTCCAGCTCGGCGTCGGGACCCTCGGCCAGCACCTCGTGGATGCCGTAGAGCGTCAGGCCCATGCCCGCGATCAGCATGGGCGTGTCCGACTTCAGGGCGCGGTCGTCCTGGACGTACCAGTAGCGGTGGTAGCGGACGGCGCCGGTTTCGTCGGTCCACGCCGAGCGGGCCACGTGCCGGCACAGCCGCCTCGCCTCGGCCAGCAGCTCCGGATCGCCCTGGGCGCGGTAGCCGAGCACCAGGGGGACGATCATGAGGCCGTAGTACTCGGCCGGTTCCAGGATGCCGCCCTCGGTACGGTCCCGCACGGTGCGGAACGTGCCGGAGCTGTCCGCGTCGGGTACGCCGCGGTGGTGGAACAGGCGGACCAGGGTGGCGAGGTCCTCGGGTATCTGCTCCGCGTAGGTCTTGTCGTCGGCCAGCTCCGTGTAGAGCTGCTTGACCCACACCCGGGCGTACTCCTGGTTGCAGGTACCGTCCTCACCGGCCCGGCCGCCCCCGTACATCTCGCACGCGTCGAGATTGCGGCGTACGGCCGCGAGCGCGGCGTCCACCTCGTCGTCGGGCAGCAGATGACGTGCGTGCTTCAGCGCGAGCAGCACACCGAGGCTGCCGACGGCGTTGTGGATGAGACCGGTGGTCGCCGACTCACCGACCTGGAAGCCGATGTGCCGGTACTGGCCGTCGTCCTGGAACTCCGTGGCCTGGTAGCGCACCAGCCGCCGCAGCAGCTCGACGCCCCGCTCGTCGGGCTGTTCGGCCAGGGCCTGTGCGAGGGCCCCAACGGCCGGGCCGGCGAACGTGGTGTGCCCGCTGGTGAAGTCGAGGAAGGTGAAGGGGTTCGTGCCCCACACGCTGTGGTTGTGGAAGCCATTGACCGCGCCCTCCTCCGTGATCCAGCTGTGCAGCCAGCCGGCGAGTGCGGCCGTGTCCGGCTCGGTTGTGCGGTGTTCCATGGCGTTCCTTCCGTAGTGGTTACACGGCCGTGCGGCATCCGGCCGCGCGGAGTCGGTGACGTTCATGTCCGTCCCCCCGCGGGCCGCGTCGCCCGGCTCGTGGGAAGCAGGGACAGCGCGGTCAGTTCGTCCCAGAGCGCGTCGGGGACAAAGGCCGCCAGCCGGTCGGCGTTGGTACGGGACTGGTGGGCGTTCCGTGCGCCGAGGACCACCGAGGTGACCGCCGGGTGCCGCAGGGGGTGGGCGATGGCGGCCTCCGGGAGGCTGCTGCCGTGCCGCTCGCAGACATCGGCGATCGCGGCGGCCCGGCCGAGCAGTTCACGGGAGGCCGGCCGGTAGTCGTAGGTGGCGTGCATCGGTGGGCGGGGGGCCGCGAGCAGCCCGGAGTTGTACACCGCGGCGGCGACGACGCCCACGCCCCTCTCCAGGGCGAGCGGGAGCAGCTCGTCCGCGGCGGAGTGGTCGAGCAGGGTGTGGCGGCCGGCCACCATGACGATGTCCACGTCGCAGCGGTGGACGAACTCGGTGAGCATCCCGGTCCGGTTCATTCCGGCGCCCACCGCCTTCACCACCCCCTGGTCGCGCAGTTCGACGAGGGTGTCGACGCCCGTCGTGGACGCCTCCTGCCAGTGGTCGTCGGGGTCGTGGAGATAGACGATGTCGACGTGGTCCAGGCCGAGACGTTCCAGACTGCCCTCCAGGGACCGCAGGATCCCGTCCCGGCTGAAGTCCCAGCTGCGGCGGGACGCCGCGGGCACCACGAATCCGCCGTCGTCCCCGAGGTGGGCCGTCTCCGGACTCGGCACCAGCAGCCGGCCCACTTTGGTGGAGACGGTGTACTGGGACCGGGGACGCCGCGAGAGGGCCGCGCCGAGGCGGCGTTCGGACAGCCCGAGCCCGTAGTGCGGGGCCGTGTCGAAGTAGCGGACGCCGCTTCGCCAGGCCGCGTCGACGGCGCCCGAGGCGTCCTCGTCGCTCGTGACCCGTCCGAGGTTGCCCAACTGGGCCGCGCCGAAGCCGAGTTCTGTCAGAGCCGGGGTGCGGGCGGCGGTTCGGGTACGCATGCGCCTCACCGGACCCTGGCGCGCGCGGAGGCTGCGAGGTCCTCCGGGTGGGCGAACGGACGGCCCGACGCGAACCGCTCCACCTCGTCGACGACGGCGTCTCCGATGCGGTGCAGCTCACCGCCCATGGAGCCGGCCAGGTGCGGGGTGAGCACGACGTTGTCCAGCGACCACAGGCCGCTGTCCGCGGGGAGCGGTTCCGGGTCGGTGACGTCGAGCACGGCGTCGATCCGGCCGCTGCGGAGCTCCGCGGTCAGGGCGTCCTGGTCGACGACGGCTCCACGGGCGGTGTTCACGAGCGTTGCCCCGTCGCGCATGAGGGCGAGCAGGCCCGCGTCGATCTGCCCCTGCGTTCGCGGTGTCAGCGGCTGGTGCAGGGACACCACGTGACTGCTTCTCATGAGTTCGTCGAGCGGCACCGGCCGTGCACCGAGGCCGATGGCCTCCTCCGCGGTGAGGGTGGGGTCGTACAGGAGCACGTCGACATCGAAGGAGCGGAGCAGGGCGAGGACAGCGCGGCCCACGGTGGAGGCGCCGACGATGCCCACGGTCTGCCGGTAGTTGCCGGGTACGGAGTGCGTGGCCGGATGGTCCGGAACGCTCCTGGACCGCCGGTACGCCCGCGCGGCGGGCAGCGCCCGCTTGCCGGCCAGAAGGATCATGGCGAGCGTGTACTCGGCCACCGGGACGGAGTTGGCGGCCCGGGCGTTGGCGGCGACCACCCCGCGGGCGGCGAAGGACTCGGGGTCCTCCAGGCAGGTCGCGGCGACACCGCCCGCGTAGACCACGGCCCGCAGCCGGGAGACGTACGGGAGGTGGGCGGCGCGGACGACGGGTGCGTTCCAGCCCGCGACGAGGATGTCCGCCCCGGCCAGGGCCTCCCGTGAGCGGGCGGATTCCAGCTCGGTGAGAACGAGGCCGGTGTCGATGTCGGCGGCCCGGCGAAGGCGGGCGAACGCGTTCTCGTCGAAGAGGGAGCCGGGCAGACCCGGCGGGTTCATCGCGAGGACGGCACGTGGTCGTGTCACGGGGCGATCCCCTTCCGGGCGCGCCCGACGGCACGAGGGTGCCCGGCGGCGGCGCTGTCGGTGGGCCGGCCGTCGTGTCCGGACTCGGCCACGAGGCGCAGGCCGGCATCGGGCGGCCGGACGTGGGGTCCGGCCGGCTGGGCCCAGCCGGCCGTCTCCTCAAGCCGCGCGATCGCCGCCTCGTCGACGGTGATGCCGAGCCCCACGGTGTCACCGAGGACGATGCCGCCGTCGGCGATCTCCTGGTCCACGGTGAGTCCCACCGGGGCCGAGGTGTCCTGCACTTCGGTGACCAGGTGGTTGGGGGTCGCGGCGGCGGCGTGGGCGAGGGGGTTGGTCTCGTATCCGACCGGGCTGACGGGCAGGTCCTGGCCGTGGGCGAGGGTGGCGACCCGGAGGAAGTGGGTGATGCCCCAGACGCTGCCGGTCTGCACCACCTGCACGGCGTCCCCGGCCAGGAGGGGCCGGAACTGCTCCAGTCCGGTCAGGTTCTCGCCGGTGGCGACGGCAGTGCGTGCGGCTCGCCCCACGGCCCGGTTGCCTGCCACGTCCCACCGGCGGACCGGTTCCTCGATCCAGGTGAGATCGACGTGCCTCTCGATGCGGGCCAGCAGCCGCACCGCCTGGTGTCTGCCCCAGGTCTCGTTGACGTCGAGCATCAGGGCGGGGGAGCGGGTGGTGGCTCGTAGCACGTCCGCCACCGCGTTGAGCCGCGTGATGTCGCGGTCGGTGTCGAGTCCGCCCTTGATCTTGGCTCCGGTGAAGCCGCGTTCGGCCCAGCCGGTGTACAGCGCGACGAGTTGCTCGTCGTCCAGGGCGATGTCCAGGCCGGAGGCGTAACCGGGAACGAAGCGGTCGGCGGCGCCGAGTGTGCGCCACAGTGGTTCGCCGGCCATCTTCGCCTTGAGGTCCCACAGCGCCATGTCGAAGGCGCCGATGGTGCCGAACACGGACCCACCGTGGCCGGTCTTGAACGTGCGGGCCAGCATCCGGTCGTAGAGGGCGGTGACGGCCCGGGGGTCCTGACCCTCGATGGCGGGGAAGATCCGATGGGCCTCGGTGTGGGCCCCCAGGCCCACGCCGGTGAGACCGTCGTCGGTTTCGACCAGGACGACCGGGACTTCGGTGACCCCGCTTGCGACGAAGCCGTTCGCGTCCCCGACGGGGCGGCCCCAGTTGTGCACGGTCCGCAGGGACCGGTATCCGGTGATCTTCATCTGCTCCCCCTCTGAGTGCTCGTTAGCAGCCCCTGGATGGAGGCGCGGGAGGCCTCCGGGGTGGCTGGTGCGTCCCTGGACCGGTGACCTGTGGTCCGGGAAGGCCGGGCGCGGGCCGCGGGGGATGGTGCCGGGGCACGCGGCTCGCGCTCGACGACCGCGCCGTTTGCTGATGGTTCGGGGGCGTTTTCTCTTGGCGCGGGCCATGGCGTCGCGCCGTCGAGGGGGAGGCCCCGTGCCACCCCTTCAACAGTCGTAACGTATCATACAAGTGACGACCTGGAAGCTCTGCGGTAACGCCGAACTCGCCTGTGCTGCACGGTTCGTGGACGGCAAAACACCATGTCGGAGCACATGCTGTGCCCGATGAGCCCGGATCCGACCCCGGCAGGTCCGTCGCCCGCACCAGGGGGCGACCCTGAACGCGCGGGCCGGTCGTACACGGTCCATCCCGGCCGGCCCGCCTCCCGTCCGCCCGTGCGGCTGCGTCCGGCGATGCCCCGCCCACGCCCATGGACTGGGGGCCCGGTTCCGCGTTCTGCCCCGCGCCGTGCGGACCGTCGAGCCGGAGCATTCCCGAGGCCGCCCGGCTGTCAGCCCGAGGTGCCCGGGCCTGTCGGACCGGCGAGGTAGCCGTCCACCTCGCCCGCGGCGTGGGCGGCGAACATCGGCCCGGCGATCTCGGGATCCCCGGAGCGCAGGACCTCCAGGAGCTCCGCGTGGTGCTCGGCCAGCGCGCCCCAGCCACCGTCGTAGCGGGGGTCGCCCAGTACGTGGAGATCCCAGAGGCTGGACTCGATCACGCGCCACAGCCGGATCAGCGCGTCGTTGCCGGCGGCCGCGCACACATGCCGGTGAAACGACATGTCGGCGCCGCGGAAGGCCGCGATGTCGCCCTTGTCCACGGCGAGGCGCAGCCGTGCCACATCGTCCGTCAGCAGCCGTGTGTGCTCGGCGTCCAGGCGGCCGGCCGTGCGACGGGCCACGTACTCCTCGAACATGACCCGAATGTCCCTCACGTCCTGGGCCTGTTGCTCGGGGATCCGGGCCACGCGCGTGCCGCGGTGCGGCTGGGAGGTCACCAGGCCCTCGTGCGCCAGACGCTTGATCGCCTCGCGCGGCGGTGCCTGACCCGTGCCCACCCGGCGGGCGATATCCGCCTCCACGAGGCGCTGGCCTGGCGCGAGTTCACCGCTGACGATCCAGTCACGCAGCAGCGCGTACACGTGGTCCGAGGGCGGCCGGTGCGGGAGGCGTGCCGGGGACGGGGCCGCTCCCGCCGCGCTTCGGCCGCCCCCTCGCCGGCGCCCGCCCTTCGGCGGTTGCACCCCCTCGGGCAGCTCGGCGGCCTGCTCGCGCCGGATGCGCGCCACGGTGGACTGCGACAGGCCCAGGGCGTCCGACAGGGTGCGGGTGGACGGCACCGGAGTGCCGTCGCCGGCCTGCGCGAGCACCTCCGCGATACGCGCCTCCGCCTCCCGTCTGGTGACGCTGCGCGGTCGGCCCGAGCGGGGAGCGTCCCTCAGTCCGGCCACGCCCCGGCGCACGTAGCGGTCCCGCCACTTGGCCACCGTGGCGGGACTGACCTGGAACCGCTGAGCCACCTCGGCGTTGGTCAGCCCTTCGGCCAGGGCCAGGACGATGCTGCTGCGCAGACGCACGGCCCCGGGCAGCTGACGCGAGTAGTCGGACAGAGCCGCCCGGTCCTCCTCGCTGAGCTGGGGAAACGCCTGCGGATCGGAAAATGTCATGGCTTTGCCACTCCACGGTTGGGTGAATTTATGACTCGGAGGGCCACGGGAATGACGTCCCGCACACATCAACTTATTGTTCGCTCCGGCGTATTGACGGCGACCGGGCGCGAACATCTTACTTATCGTGCTCAGCCAGTGACCCACCAGATCGTGCTCCGCGAAGCCCCCCGAGGAGGAAACGCTGCGTGAACGAAGGACCGGAGGGACGGGGTCCGGAAGAACCGGCGCTGTGTCTCCCGTCCGCACCTGAACACCGTCCCCGGCCCGGCCCGGGACACCAGGAACCCCCCGGGGACAACCGCCCCCGATCATGACGGCCCGCGCGACGGCACCCCCGTGCCCGCGCTTACCCGGGCCGAATCCTTCCTGCGCCCTTCCGCGCACGTACGGCCCGGGCGGAGCGTTCCTGCTCCCCGGTGACCGGCGGGCGATGACAGACCGAACGTGAAGCCGCGATGACGTGCTCGGACGTCGTCATTGCGTGCAGGAGCACGCCCCGGTGCGGTACGACCCGTGCCCCGCCCGGCGGCCGCACGTCCACGGCCGAACGACAAAGCCACACAACGCACGTGGCAAGGAGACCTCATGCCCCTCACCACCCTCGTACGAAACAGGTCAAGACTTCCCCTGCTGCTGGCGGCCGGCGCCCTGCTGGTCAGCGGAGCGACACTGAACGTCCCCGACGCGCAGGCGCAGGCGACCGGCTGCAAGGCCACCGATCTCTTCGTCGCGCCCGACGGGAGCGACCGGGCCAAGGGCACCGAGGCCAGCCCCTTCAAGACCATCGAAGGCGCCCGCGACCACATCCGTGACAAGGGCCTCAACCGCCCCGGGCGCATGCGTTGCGACATCAACGTCAATCTGCGCGCGGGCGACTACCCGGTCTCCACCACGATCGACTTCGACGACCGGGACTCGGGTGCCGACGGGCACCGGGTCGTCTACCGCTCCTACGACGGCGCGGGCAAGGCCCGTGTGATGGGCGCGGCCCCGGTCACCGGCTGGGAGGAGTACAAGGACGGCATCTACCGTGCGGACGTCGGCACGGACAAGCCCTTCTACACCCTCTTCGAGGACGGCAAGCGCGCCACCACGGCCCGCTACCCCAACCGCAAGTCCGACGACGAGTGGGCCCCCTACATGACCTCCGTGCTCGCCGAGCCGGAGAAGGAGGCCGTCCGCCAGTGGCTGTACTCCAGCCCCGGCGACTGGGACGCGAGCTGGAATCTCGACCAGGCCTCGGCCGTCGTCTGGTCGGGCGGCAGCTGGAGCTGGTTCACCGACACCGTCCCGATCCGGGACTGGAACGCGGCGAAGAACCAGATGACCCTGAAGTACTGGACCCGCTACGCCCTGATGAACTCCCGCGGGGGCTCCCGGTACTTCCTGCAGAACTCGCTGGACTTCCTGGACCAGGCGGGCGAGTACTACATGGACTTCAAGAAGGGCCAGGTGTACTACAAGCCGCGTGGTGACATCAACGACGTCACCGTTCTGCGGCCCACCGTGAAGACCCTGTTCAACCTGGCCGGACCCAGCCCGGACCGGCGCGTGCAGAACCTCTCCCTCGACGGGCTCTCGCTCCAGTACACCGACTTCGTCGACTGGTACCGCTACGGCTGGATCAGCGACGGCGACTCCGGCGAACCGCACAAGTACCCGGAGTACGACCGGCAGATCGAGCTTCCCCGCAACCGCTTCGGCGCCGTCACCGTGACCAACAGCAAGGACATCACCCTGTCCCGGCTGCACATATCCGACACCGGTTACCACGCGGTGTACGCGCTCTTCGCCAACGACGGACTGACGGTCAGGGACAGCCTGCTGGAGAACATCGGCGGCGACGGCATCAAGGTGGAGGGCCCGTACCCGGGCGAGGGCAACACCTCCAACGGACACCTGCTGACCAACAACTACATCACCCACTACGGCGAACTGGTGCCCGGCGACGCCTCCGGCATCGAGCTCCAGAACACCGGTCACAACACCATCAGCCACAGCCACATCAAGCACAGTGCGCGCTACGGCGTGAGCCTCGAAGTGCGGCCCGAGGTCGCTCCCGCGGACGACTACGCCCGCGACAACACCTTCGAGTACCTGCGCATCGACCAGGCCGGCCTGGACAGCGGTGACATGGGCGCCTTCTACACCTACGGAGTCAGCAACGTCGAACCGCACACGATCGACAACCACGTCCGCCAGATGGTCATCGGCGATGTGATTCCGGACGGTTCCATGCCGGACAGCGGAACCCGCGGTGTCCACATGGACGCCGGCGGCTGCGGGTTCAGCTTCGAGAACATCGAGGTCGGCAAGACCACCGACCAGAGCTACCAGAGCTACCAGTGCAACGACGTGAAGAACGCCAACTGGGAAGACGGCTACGACGCCTCGAAGATGGAGTACGACAAGATCGGTGTCTCCGCCGACTTCCCGTACCCGCTGCCCGAGGGCGACACCCAGTGACCGGTCACTGACCGGACACCCCGAGAGGTACGGGCCCGTCCGCGGGACCGGCGACGGTCCCCACCCGGACGGGCCCGTACCTCCGCACCCCGGGGGCGGGACGCGGCCGCGCCCCCCGCCCCGCGACCGGCACGTCACCTGCCCGCACCGCACCACACATCTGGAGGCACCCCATGTCCGAGTTGTCCCGGCGGAACGTCCTGGCCGTTGCCGGAGCATCCGCGGCGTCGATGGCCCTGAGCGCCGGAAACGCACAGGCGGCCGGAGCGGCCGGTGCCGCCGCACCGGCGGCCGGCGGCTCTGCGCACGGTCCCAACCCCATGCGCCTGTGGTACCGGTCCCCGGCGGCGGAATGGCTGGAGGCACTGCCGGTCGGCAACGGGCGGATCGGCGCCATGGTCTTCGGCGGTGCCGACACCGAGCGGCTCCAGCTCAACGAGGACAGCCTGTGGGCCGGGGGCCCGCACGACTACGTCCGTCCCGGTGCCGGAACACACCTGGACGAGATCCGCCGCCTGGTGGTGGAGGAGAAGTGGAACCAGGCGCAGCGGCTCATCGACACCGACTTCATCGGCAGCCCCTCCGAGCAGGTCGCCTACCAGGTGCTCGGTGACCTCGAACTCGTCTTCGACGGCACGGGCGAAGTGACCGACTACGAACGCGAGCTGGACCTGGAGACCGCGGTCGTGCGCACCGGCTACACGCGCGCCGGAGTCCGCCACGTGCGGGAGGTCTTCGCCAGCAGCCCCGACCAGGTCATCGTCGTACGGATGACCGCCGACACACCGGGTGCCATCGGTTTCACCGCCCGCTTCACCACTCCCCAGCAGGCAACCGGCTCCACCGTGGACGCGCACACCGTCGCGCTCGACGGCGTCAGCGGCGACTGGTACGGCCTGCCCGGGTCCGTGCACTTTCGCGCGCTCGCCCATGCGCGGACCGAGGGCGGCCGCGTGTCCACCGCTGACGGCGCGCTGACCGTCAAGGACGCCGACAGCGTGACCCTGCTGATCTCCATGGCGACCAGTTACCGCAATTACCTGGATGCCGGAGCCGATCCCAAGGACCGAGCCCGCCGACACCTCGCCCCGGCGGCCGGACGGCCGTACCAGCACCTGCGCACCCGGCACGTGGCCGACTACCGGCAGCTGTTCTCCCGGGTCGCAATCGACCTGGGTCCCTCGGAGCGGACCGCTCTGCCCACCGATCAGCGCATCCCGCTCTTCTCGGACGGCAAGGACCCGCAGTTCGCCGCCCTGTACTTTCAGTACGGGCGCTACCTGCTGGCCTCCTGCTCCCGGACACCGGGCCAGCCCGCCAACCTCCAAGGCCTGTGGAACGACAGCCTCAACCCGGCCTGGGAGTCCAAGTACACCGTCAACATCAACTTCGAGATGAACTACTGGCCGGCCGGACCCGCCAACCTGGCGGAGTGCTGGGACCCGGCCGTGCAGATGGTCCACGAACTGGCCGAGTCCGGAACCCGTACCGCCAAGGCGATGTACGACGCACCCGGCTGGGTGCTGCACCACAACACGGACGGCTGGCGGGGGACCGCGCCCGTGGACGCCGCACAGTACGGCATGTGGCCGACCGGTGGCGCATGGCTCTGCCTGATGCTCTGGGACCACTACCGCTTCACGGGTGACAGGGGCGAGCTGAGCCGCAACTACCCGGTGATGAAGGGCGCGGTCGAGTTCTTCGTCAACACGCTCGTCGTGGATGCGAAGACCGGCTGGCTCGTCACCAACCCCTCGCAGTCCCCCGAGGTCACCCATCACCAGGACGAGGGCGAGAGCGTCAGTATCTGTGCCGGTCCCACCATCGACATGCAGCTCCTGCGGGACCTGTTCGACGCCTACCGGAAGGCCGCCCGGGAACTGGGCCGGGACGCCGGACTCGTCGAGCGGGTCAGTGAGATCCGCGACCGTCTCGCGCCCACGCGGGTCGGGTACCTCGGCCAGATCCAGGAGTGGCTGGAGGACTGGGAGGAGGCCGCGCTGGTCCGCAGCCGTCATGTGTCCCACCTGTACGGCGTCTTCCCGAGCGCGCAGATCAATCCGCGCACGACTCCCGAACTCGCCGCTGCCGCGGTGAAGAGCCTGGAACTGCGCGGAACGGCCGGTCAGGGATGGTCCCTCGCCTGGAAGATCAACATGTGGGCCAGGCTCCTGGACCCGGCACGGGCCTACAAGCACCTGGCGGACCTGCTCACCCCCGCGCGCACCGCCCCCAATCTCTTCGACCTGCACCCGCCGTTCCAGATCGACGGCAATTTCGGCGGGATCTCCGGCATTACGGAGATGCTGCTGCAGAGCCACGCCGACGAGATCGCCCTGTTGCCGGCGCTTCCCGAGTCCTGGCCCGCCGGCTCCTTCCGCGGGCTGCGGGCCAGGGGCGGATTCGAGGTCGACCTCGCATGGACGGCGGACGGGATCACGCACGCCGAGGTGCGCTCGCTGCTCGGCAACCCGGTGCGTGTCCGGACCCCGCACCCGGTGGACGTCGAGGGTGCCGGTGCCGACCGGCCCGAGGAGTGCGTGGTGTCCTTCGATACCCGCCGCGGCGGACGGTACCTGCTGACCGCCCGGTCCACGGGGCGCTGACGCGGGGGAGCGGCCCACCGGTCAGCGGCGCGACGACGGGCTGCGCCGCGGCCCGATCCTCGGTGGTCCGGAGCCGCGGCAGCAGCTTGTGCGTCCAAGTGCCGTAATCTGGCGGGTCACTTCAGCAGTTCCCTCGCCACTTCGACATCGGTGATCAGGATGTTGGCCCATTTGCCGAGCATCGCACCGCGGATCGCGGCAGCCTTGTCCATGCCTCCGGCAACCGCGATCCGGCGTTCCACCGCCCGCAGCCGGTCGGGTTCGATGCCGATGAGGCGGTCGTTGAAGCGCGCGTCGACGGCATGCCCGTCGGCGTCGAAGTACCGGGCGCACACGTCACCGACTGCCCCCAGTTCTCTGAGGTGCCGCTGGTCCTCGTGGGTGATCGCGTTGCCGGAGCGGCGCAGCAGAGGCGACGGGTCGAGGCTGCCGACCCCGAGCAGGGCCAGCGTGAGCCGGGACCACGCCTGCATGGTCTCGGCCATCGCCGGTTCCTTTGAGAGCAGGTCACGCAGCTGCGGGCTGCCGACCAGCGCGGCGGACGGAGCGAACACCGGCTGGGCGCCTGTCAGTTCGGCGAGGCGGCTCGTCAGGCGTGTGGCGTGCAACTGTACTTCCGGGCTGCCGGAGCCGCCGAGGAGCTGGACGACCTCGTGGGCGACGGACGACGTCTTGGCCCGCATGATCTTCACGGACTCCAGGAGCGTCGCGCTCCAGGAGGAGACCCCGATGGTGTCGCCCCCCTTGAGCGTGGCGTCGAGGTAGGTGGCGGTCGCGGCGGCGAGGGCCGGGATCACGTCCGTGCCCGGGCCCTCCACCTCGACCACGACGGCGTCCCGGAGTGCGAAGCGCTCGACCAGGGCCTCCTCGAGCTCGGCGTGGACGCCGTCGGGGGAGACGACCACCGTGCGCACCACACCGCGGTCGACCGCTTCCTTGAGGAGCCGGGAGACACGGGGCTGCGACATGCTCAGCTGCGCCGCGATCTCGGGCTGCCGCACACCACGCTCGTGGTACATACGGGCCACCTTGACCAGCAGCCGCACCTGGTCGGGTCCGGGATCCGACGATCCTGCCGCCATCGTGCCTCTCTTCTCCAGGTCCGAACGTGTCCAACGCGGTCAATGTATCGCCGGGTGAATGCTCGGGTGAGCAGACGGTCGCCGCGTGATTCGCCGGATCTCACGCAGGCTCGCTGCTCGCCTTCGTGCCGCGCTACGGGGTGGGGCCGGGCCTGCCGGATCCACGCTGGTCATGACATCTGTGTGCCCTTCGGATACTTGAGTCCTCACCCACTGGGCGGGCGGATCGAACCGAGATTGCGGGCAGCGCCGAGTCGGCGTCGCCACCGGGCCCGGGCAGCGTCACGCCGCGCACGGTCCCATGCGGGCCGGCTGATCCGCAGGCGGCTGTCGGCCCGTTCCGACAACTCGTCGAGCGTCCACAGACCCAGGCCGAGCCCGGCGAGATGGGCCGCTCCCGCAGCGGACATCTCATGGTGCGCGGTGCGGGCCACGGTCACGCCCGAGACATCGGCCTGGAGCTGCATGAGGGCGTCGCTGCGACTGAGCCCTCCGTCGGCCACCACGTACCGTGCCGCAGGGAGGGCAGCGAGCACATCCCCGACCTGGAAGGCGACCGACTCCAGTGCCGCGCACGCCAGTTGAGCACGACCGGTACCGAGATCGAACCCGGCCAGCACGGGCACCGCCCGCGCGTCCCACCAGGGAGCGCCGATCCCGCCGAAGGCCGGGACCAGCGTCACGTCACCCGCGTCGGCGCCGGCCGCGAGCCGGATCAGTTCGTCGGGGGAGGCGCCGAGGAGATCTGCGAGCCAGGTAACGGTGCGCCCGGTGGAGCGGATGTTGGCCTCGTGGGCGTAGGCCGGGCGGCCGGTGGACCAGGCGATGGTGGTGCACAGGTTCTCGGCCGCCCGGGGTTCGTCCGTGACGGTCATGACGGAGGAGCCGGTGCCGTACGTGGCCTTCACGATGCCGGGACGCCATCCACCGTGTGCGAACAGCGCGGCGTGCGAGTCGCCCATCACCGCGAGCACGGGGGTGCCGTCCGGCAGCGGATCCAGCCGCCGTACCGTTCCGAACGGCCCGGTGGAAGGCACGACCCGGGCCAGCGCCTGGCGCGGGATGTCGAACAGGCCGAGCAGTTCGTCGTCCCACTCGCCGGTGGCGAGGCTGAGCAGTTGGGTCCTGGAGGCGTTGCCGATCTCGGTGACCGACTCTCCCGTGAGCGCCTGCAGGAGGAACGCGTCCACTGTGCCCAGTCGCAGCCCACGGGTGCGGCCGGGGTCGTACTCGTCGAGCAGCGCAGCCATCTTCAGGGCCGAGAACATGGGGTCGAGGGGGAGCCCGGTACGCCGCCGGATGTCGTCGCCGTGACCCTCGCGGCCGAGGCGGGCCGCCAGCTCGCCACCCCGCTGGTCCTGCCAGCTGACCAGCGGGGCCACGGGCTCTCCCGTCGCCGCGTCCCACAGGACGACCGACTCGCGCTGCGTGCTGAGAGCGAGACCGGCCACGCTGCGCGGATCGGCGTCCCGCAGGCAGTCGGCGACGGCGGCCCGCACACTCTCCAGGAGCGCCCAGGCGTCCTGCTCCACGCGGCCGGGGCCGGGGTGCGATTGTGCCAGCGGGATCACGGCCCGGGCGAAGACGTCTCCGACCGCGTCGAGGAGCAGGGCTTTGGTGGAACTGGTGCCCTGGTCGACAGCGAGCAGATGCGGTCTCATCGAGCCCGTCCCAGGGCCGATCGTGCGGCGCCGGCGATCCCCTCGGCGTTCAGGCCGAAGTGGTCGAGCAGGAAGGACGCGCTGCCCGTCGGCGCGAAGCCCGGAACACCCAACATCCTTACGGGTACGGGATGTTGCTCGGCCGCCACCTTCGTGACCGCGGCGCCGAGCCCGCCGGAGAGCAGTCCTTCCTCCGCGGTGACGATGGCCCCGGTCTCCCGCGCGGCGGCGACCACGGCGGCCTCGTCGAGCGGTTCGACGGACGCCATGTTGAGAACGCGGGCCGACACGCCCTCCGCGCCGAGGATGCGGGCGGCCTCCAGCGCACGCGAGACCATGGTGCCGACGGCGATCAGAGTGACGTCCCGGCCTTCGGTGAGCCGCGTGGCCCGACCGGTCTCGAACCCCGTGCCCTCCGGCATGACGGCGGGCACCTTGAACCGGGGGATGCGGATGTACGCGGGCCTGCCCGACGCGGCGGCGTAGCGCACCGCGCCACGGGTCTCGGACGGATCGGCCGGAACGATGATCTCCAGGCCGGAGACCGCGCGCATCCACGACAGATCCTCGATCGAGTGATGGGTGGGGCCCAGTTCGCCGTACGCCATGCCCGGGCTCTGGCCGCACAGGACGACATGCCGTTGCGTGTAGGCGATGTCCGCCTTGATCTGCTCCAGCGCGCGACCGGTAAGAAACGGCGCGGCGGCGGACACGAACGGGACGAATCCCGCATTGGCGAGCCCCGCGGCGACACCGACCATGTCCTGCTCGGCGATGCCGACATTGATCAGCCGGGTGGGGAACTCCGCCCGGAACCGCACGAGGTTGCTGGAGCCGACCGAGTCGTTGCACACCGCCACAATCCGCTCGTCGGCACGCGCCAGGGCGGCCAACTCGGCGGCGAAGTCCGCCCGGCAGTCGTACAGCACCGTCTCCCGCGCAAGGCTGTTCATCGGCCCAACTCCGCAAGTCCGAGGCGTACTTGTTCGTCGGTGGGTACTTTGTGGTGCCACTCGACCCGGTCCTCCATGAACGAGACGCCCTTGCCCTTCACCGTCTGCGCGATGACCGCGACGGGGCGTCCGGCGGTCGACGGCGCGTACGCCTCCTTGATCGCCCGGTGGTCGTGACCGTCGATGACGCGGACCTCCCACCCGAAGCTCGCCCACTTCCTGCCGAGGGGTTCCAGGGACGAGGTGTCCTCCGTGCGGGCCCCCTGCTGAAGCCTGTTCCGGTCCACCACGGCAGTGAGGTTCGCGAGACCGTAGTGGGCGGCCGTCATGGCGGCCTCCCAGTTGCTGCCTTCCTGCATCTCGCCGTCGCCGAGGACGACGACGGTTCGCCAGCTCTCCCCCCGCAGGAGCGAACCGAGTGCGATGCCGGTGGCGACGGGGAATCCGTGACCGAGCGGACCGGTGTTGGTCTCCACGCCGGGCACCTTGAGCCGGGCGGGGTGGCCGTTCAGCGGCGACAGCGGTGCCATGAACTCGCGCAGCCGGGCCCGTGGGAAGAACCCGCAGGAGGCGAGCGTCGAGTACAGAGCCGCGGCGCAGTGTCCCTTGCTGAGCACGAAGCGGTCGCGCTGCGGGTGGTCCGGCTCGTCCGGGTGCATGCGCAGGGTCCCCCACAGCGCGGTGACCAGCAGATCGGTGACGGAGAGGTCGCCGCCGACATGCCCCATCCCCGCCGCCTGGATCGTGGTCAGGACATCGCGTCGTACGGAGGCGGAGAGTCCGGCGAGTTCGGCGGCTGCCTCGGTGGGCGAGGCGGCGCGCAGGCGCGCGCCGATCCCGTGGTATGCCCGGGCCGCGGGTGCGTCAACGGCGAGCGGGGCGGTGGCCTCCGCGGTGGCGGTCACGCGGACTCGCTCTCCGACTCGGCGAGGGCACGGAACAGTGCCCGCTTCGCGATGCGCTGGGCGCCGAGCGCGTCCTGCGAGGCCTGAGCGGCGGCCAACGCATCGCGGTCGAGGTAGCCGAGGGCGCGGTGGAAGGCGCGCATCGTGCGGATGCCGGCGCGCGCGGCCTCGACGGGGTCCTCGCGGAAGGGGAACTGATCCAGCTGCCACACCCCGTCCCACCCGGCGTCGTGCAGGGCGAAGAAGAACTCGAACGTCTCGAGAAGGTGGACGGATCCGACGACCATGTCGTCGTCCCAGCCGCGGAAGTTGTCGTTGACGTCGATGGCGAAGAGCTTCGAGCGGGCGATCGCCATCCGGGCGGCCTCCGCGGGGGTCTCGCCCCCGTACAGCGAGTGCCCGAAGTCGAGCAGCACCCCCACGTTGTCCACTCCCATGTCCTCGATGGCGAGAAGGGTTCGCGCGACGGAGGAGAAGACCATCCGGTTGCGGGGCTCACGCGGCTTGTACTCGATGGCGAAGTTCAAGTCGGGGAAGGACTGGGCGAGTTCGCGCAGCGCGCCCACCGACTTGGCCCACAGGTCCGTGTAGTCGGCCTGGAAGGGGTAGTCGTACCCGTCCTGCCCCGGCCAGATCTTCACGTACTCGACACCGAGCTCGCGCCCCACTTCGGCGGAGGCGGCGACCAGGTCGATGGCCTGGCGGCGCACGGCCGGGTCGGGGTTGGTGAAGCCGCCCCTGGCGAACTTGCCGGTGTAGAACTCAGGGGTCACGGCGATGGCCCGCAGCTTCTGTTCGGCCAACGCGTCGCGTACCTCGGCGGTGCTGATGCCCCCCGGCGGGAAGGGCCAGTTGAGGTCCAGCACGGACAGGTCGCCGACGGCACCGGCCAGCTTGATGGCGTCCAGGACCGTGCGGGGTTCGCCGTATCCGTCGGTGGCGTAGCGGTCGACGTACGTGGCGAAGTGCCAGACGCCGGCGCCGTAGACCGGTTCACCCGGACTCGGCGAGTGAATATCTATGCGTTGGTGAGTGGACATGCAAATCAACGTACGAATGCGCGTCGAGTGCGTCAACCCCCCGTGCAACGACAGCTATTGGCCACGCGTGCGGCAGGGCCGGGGGAGGCCTCCTGGGGTTACGGCGCGCCTTCCTGGAGGCGGCCGTTGACCATGACGTGCCGCACGGTCAGGTCGTTCACGGACTGGAGCAGGATGTCCTGTGCGGCGTCGTCGAAGGTCAGGCGGTCCAGGGTGACGTCGCTGACCGGCGCCTCGGGCCGGGCCCGTACGCGCACCGGGTACTCGCAGGGGCCGCGCATCGACCAGCGCGCCGCCGACAGCCGGGTCACCTCGGCGGGCGTGGCACCGCCGGCGTCACCGGCGTACTGGAACGTGACCTCGAACGGCACGTACGTCCAGGCCGGCGCATCCACGTCGACGACACGGATGTTTCTGACGTAACCGCCCCTTGCCGGGGTGGACTTGACGACCAGGACCGAGGCGACGGACGCCTCGCCCAGGGCGGGGTCGAAGGGCAGGCGGAGCCGCTGGGCGAGCACATCCGACACGCCGCCGCTCATCTCGCTGCCGATCGCCACAGCGGCTCCGCCGCTGAGGTACACGCAGTCCCGGATCCGGATGCGCCGTGACGGCACGCCCACCCGTTGGCCGTCCTGGTCGCGGCCGGACTTGATGGCGATGCAGTCGTCGTGCGTGGCGAAGGTGACGCGCTCGATCGTGACGTTCTCGCACGAATCGGGGTCGCAGCCGTCGCTGTTGGGTCCCTCGCACTCGATCCGGACGTCGCGCACGGTGATGTCACGGCTCAGCACCGGATGGATGTTCCAGAAAGCGGAGTTGCGGAGCGTGACGCCCTCGATCAGGAAGTCCGTGCATGCGTACGGCTGGATGAAGCTGGGGCGCAAGTAGTGACCCTCGCCGAGCACGCGCTCCGCGACCGGCACGTTCTGTGCGCCCCACTGCTCCAAAGTCGCCCAGTCGGCCCGTTCATTGGGCATTCCGGGCTTCCAGCCGTACTGCCCGGAGCCCTTCCACGGCCACCAGTGTGTGTTGTCGCTCCGAGCGTCGAGGATTCCTCGCCCGGTGACCGCGATGCCGTGCTGGCCGTAGGCGTAGATCATCGGTGAGTAGTTGAACACCTCGATGCCCTGCCAGCGGGTCCGCACCACCGGCAGGTAGGCGGCCGGATCGGTGCTGAACAGCACCGTCGCGCCCTCGGCCACGTGCAGGTCGACGCCGCTGAGCAGGTGGATGGGGCCCGTGGCCCAGCGCCCGGCGGGTATCAGTACGTGCCCACCGCCGGCCGCATGGCAGGCGCTCACGGCCGCCCGGACGGCGGCGGTGCAGTCGGTGGCGCCGTCGCCGACCGCACCGTGGTCGGTCACGGGGAACCAGGCGTCGGGGAAGCGGGGGCCGCCGCGGTCGGCGGCTGCCGCGCCGCCGGAGCGGGCCAGCGGGAGCGCGGCGGCGGCCAGGGCTCCGAAGCGGAGGAGTTGTCTGCGTACCGGATCACTCATGGATGTGTCCCTCGGTGAGATGGGTGGTGGTCCGCGGTCGCTTCACTGCCCGCGAGAGGCGTCCGGCCCGGCTACCCGGTCGAGGCCACCGGCGCGAAAGCGTTCCGTCCCGGGGGATGCCTGGTGCCCTTCGAGGCTGCCCGCGCGCCGGTTACCGGCCGGCCGCCGGGGGGTCACGCGGAGGCCGGCCCCGTGTCCCCGACGTACAGCGGCATCCAGACCCGCATCGCGCCGTCACCGCGGTTGTCCCACAGGTGGTAGGGCACCGCGGTGGCGGTGACGGGCCGTGCGGTGTCCACCGCGGCCGGGCCGCCGAGCGTGCGGTAGGGGAGCCCCGCCTCATGGGCTCCTGACACGGCGACGGCGGGGGCCCGCAGGGTGACGGCGGGGCCGAGACCGTCCAGGTCGCCGTGCGCGACCTCCTCGAAGACCGTGTCGGGGAAGATCGCCAGGTCGTCCACCTCGACGCCGTCCTGCTGGTCCGCCTGCTCGAAGCAGTAGACCAGCGGGCCGCGTTCGACGGCGGCACAGCCGCGCACCGCGTCGACGCGCGGGTGCGGAAGCGTCAGCCGGGGAGCCATGTCGAGATTCAGCACCACGGTGTCCCCGGCCCGCCACTCACGCTCCACCACCGCGTACCCGTCCTGGTCGGCGGTGACCGCGACGTCCTTGTGGTCCGGGGTGTCCAGCCGGGTCCGGGCGGACCACGGCGGGACGCGCAGCGCCAGCGCCCACGGTCCTTCGGGTGCCTCGGCGACGGTGATCGCGACACGGCCCTGCCAGGGGTAGTCCGTCTCGGCCCGCAGCCCGATCCGGCCGCCGGCGAAGGGGGCGGTCAGGGAGAGCGGCGCGTACTGGTGCAGATGCAGGGTCGGCACACCGGCGTGCTCGGAGACAGTCGCGGCGTAGTGTTCAAGGGAGGCGACCAGCCGGGTGACCGCCGGCGGACAGCAGGCGGAGAAGAACCACTCGTCGCGGCAGCGTGGATCGCCGACCGCCTCGGCGTGGTCCGCCCGGCGCTGGAGCGGGTTGCCCTTGTAATAGGTCCGGCCGTCGGCCGAGCGCGCGGCGGCGAAGGCGTTGTAGAGGGTGCGCTCGATCAGGTCGGCGTACCGTGCCCGGCCGGTGGCCAGCAGCAGCCGCCAGCTCCACTGGATGCTCGCGGCCGACGCGCACGTCTCGTTGTACGAGAGGTCCGGCGGGAGTTCATACCGTTCGCCGAACACCTCGCCGACCTGGCGCGAGCCGAGACCGCCGGTCAGGGACGTCCGGGCGGCGACCATGTCCAGCCAGCGGCGCTCCGAGGCATCGAGCAGGGAGGCGTCGCCCGTCTCCGAGGCGAGGTCGACGACCCCCGCCTCCAGATAGAGGCCCCGCACCGCGTGGCCGGTGACCGCCGGGGCCTCGCGCACCGGCAGATGGTCCTGACGGTGCCTTGTGCCGTGCTTGTGCGCGCCGACCAGCCCGCGCCCGCGCCGCTCCACGAAGACGGAGGCCAGCGCGAGATGGCGTTCCCCACCCGTCGTCCGGTACAGCTCGACGAGCGCGGTCTCGATCTCGGGATGGCCGTCCAGTCCGGGTCCCTCGTCCTCCAGGAACACATCGGCGAGGTGGTCCGCGAACCGGCGCGCGACGTCGAGCAGCGCGGTGTCGCCGGTGGTGCGGTGGGCGGCCACCGCGGCCTGTATCAGATGGCCGGCGCAGTACATCTCGTGGCTGTCGACCAGCCGGGTGTAGCGCTGACCCGGCTGCTTCACGTCGTAGGCGGAGTCGAGATAGCCGTCGTCCCGCTGGGCGCGGGCCAGCAGCCGGGTCGTGTCCGCGAGGAACCCGGCCAGGTCGGGGTCGTCGGCGGACCCGAGTTCCCAGGCCGCCGTTTCGAGGACCTTGTACACGTCCGAGTCCATGTAGACGGGACCGCGGTGCTCACCGGCAGCCTCCCCCGCGGCGATCCGGAGATTGTCCAGATTGCCGGCGCGCTCCAGCCACTCCCGGGCGAGTGGCAGGCTGACGGCGCGGTTGACGTCGCGCCACCGGCGCCACGGTCCGCCGGTCAGCTCCGGTCGCTCCAGTCGGAGCGGACGGTGTGCGGTGCGCGCGTTGCTGGTGGGTACCGCAGGTCCCGACATGGTCTCCCCTAGATGGTGGGACGGGCTAGGAAGGCGATGGTCTGGTCACGCACCCGCAGGATGTGCGCCTCCAACAGGTCCCGGGCCGCCGACCGGTCGCCACGTTCCAGCGCGTCGACCACGGCGCGGTGTTCCGAGACGGCGGTGTTCAGCCTGGACGCGGTGATGGGGGCCTCCATGCCGGTGCGGGTCACATGGATGCTGAGATGCAGGTCGTCGTGGAGCTCCAACAACCGGGGGAGTCCCCCCAGTTCCACCATGGCGCGGTGGAACCGGCCGTCGTTCTCCCGGAAGTCGATGTAGCGCGTGTGGTCCTCCACCGACTCCCGGGCCAGTACGTCGGCCTCGTCCACGAGTTCGCGCAGCCGGGCCGGCGGCTGCCGGTCGGTGCGCTCCCCGAAGAGGCGCAGGGCGTGCGATTCGAGCATCAGCCGTAGCTCGAACAGTTCGTAGATGCTGGACAGCGAGGGAATGGCGACGGTGAAACCGGCGACGGGGTCGTAGGCGAGCAGGCCGCGCTCGTAGAGACGGCCGACCGCGCTGCGCACCGGGGTACGGCTCATCCCCAGCCGCCGGGCGAACTCCCGCACAGGGACCGGCTGGCCGGGAGCGGGGTGCTCCTTCGTCAGCCAGTCCACCAGTGCCTTGCGCGCCCGGTTCTCCAGGCTCTCCTCTGCCGTGACGGCGATCGACGACGTGGCCGGTTCGCGCGGGGTCGAATCCGCCTTCGGTGGGGTCATGCCGTCCTCCTGGCACTCCGTGACTGTGGTCCGGGCCACCGTACCGTTCGCCCTGCACGCCCGTGACGAATGGTATGCCACTGGTAGGCCAACTGTCCGCCCGTTGGGCGAGATCGTTCCCGCGAGCACCTTGAGGGCCGCCGTCGGCGCACCCCGGGGCGGTCTCCCGCGGCGGCCGGGCACAGGGGAGTGCTGCTCTCCGGGATGCGATCGGACCAGACGGTCGAGGGTGACCCCGCGCCGCCGCGACCAGCGGTTCCGAGGGCGGGCTTCCGTCCGGACAGGTGCCGGACCATGGTGAAGAGGCCCGGTCGGTCCGGCTGGTCCGCCTTGTCCGCCTCGGTCCCCAGTCGTCGTGCGGGCCGTCGTTCCGGCGCTGTACAAGGGGTGTTCACCCTGCGGGTCATGTGCTTCCATCGCTGGCATGCCATAGGTATGCCGGGATGAGGAGCCGCTCCCATGCGAACGAAATTACGTCAGCTCGTTGCCCTCGTACGACCGGTGCTGCGCGCCGGTTCCATCCTCGCCGTCCTGCTCGCCCCGACGGCCGTGCCCCTGCCCGCGGTGGCCGGGGTCCTGCCCGACCCCCCCGGAGCGCCGGCCGCGGTCGCCCCCAGCGGCACCGCACGCGCCGTCTGCGCCGACACACCCCTGCGCCTCACCTTCGACTCGGACGTCCGGGTCGGTTCCGGGGGCCGCCTGACCGTGCACCGCCCCGACGGCAGCGCCGTCGACACCATCGACCTCGCCGACCCGGCGTCGTACCAGCGCCTCATCGGCGGGGCACGCTCCGACTACGGCGAACCGCATCGCTGGACCTACGAGCCGGTCGTCGTCGAGGGCCGCACCGCCACCGTCCTGCTGCACCGCTCCCTGGACCCGGGGAAGCAGTACTACGTCACCGTGGACCCGGGCTTCTTCGAAGGGCACGCGGGCATCACCTCGCCCCGTACGTGGCGGTTCCGCACCGCCGCCGCGCCCCGCCCCGGAACCGCGGAACTGCGCGTGGACGCACACGGCGGCGGCGACTTCTGCACCGTGCAGGGCGCCGTCGACTTCGTCCCGGAGGGGAACGAGCAGGAGATCACGATCGATGTGGCCCCCGGCACCTACCGGGAGATCGTCTACATCGGCCAGAGCCGGCCGCACCTGCGGGTGAACGGCTCCGGAGCAGGCCGCACCGTCGTCGCCTACCCCAACAACAGCGTGCTCAACGGCGACTCCGCCATGGCCGACGTGCCCCCGGAGCAGAGCTACTGCCCGCGACGGGTACTGCCGCAACCGGACCGGTTCAACTGCTGGCGTGCCGCGTTCGGCGTGGACGCCGACGACTTCCGGCTGCGGAGCATCACCGTACACAACCTCACCCCCGACGGCGGCTCGCAGTCCGAGGCGTTCCGGGGCAACGGCGACCGCATCGTCCTGGACCGGGTGCGCATCCTCAGCCACCAGGACAGCCTGCGCCTCCAGGGACGCGCGTACGTGGCCGACTCGTACATCGAGGGAGACGTCGACTTCTTCTGGGGGACCGGCGGCGTGTTCGTCCGTAACTCCGAGCTCAAGGCGCTCGACCTCGGATACATCAGCCAGATCCGCAACGCTCCCGACGGGCCGGGCGTGGTCTTCTCCGGCACCCGGCTCACCCGCGCGCCGGGCGTGGCCGACGGCAGCGTCCTGCTCAGTCGCATCGACAGCCGCTTCCCCGCCAGCCAGGCCGTCTTCATCGACACCGCCATGGACGCCCATGTGGCGCCCGTCGGCTGGGGCCTGACCGGATTCGACTGCACGACCGGTCAGCAACTGCGCTTCTGGGAGTACGGCAGCACGGACCTGCGCGGGGCTCCGACGGACACCTCGCAGCGACTGTCCTGCTCACGGCAACTGACCGAGGCCGAGGCGCTCACCTGGCGCGACCCGGCGACCCTGCTGGACGGCTGGGACCCGTCCGCCACGACCGGCCGCGGCCGGGGAAACTGAGGTGCCCGCCATGCCGAACGTCAGCCGCAGATCCCTCCTGGGAACGGTGGGCGCCGCCGCGACCACTGCCGCCCTCGGAACCGGTACCGCCCGGGCGCAGAGCGCCGCGCCCGCGGCCCGCCCCGCACGCCCCCGTCCGGTGGCGCCCGTCAATCAAGAGGTGGCCGCCGCCCACAGCATCGACTACAAGGCCCTGCCCCAGCAGGTCGTCGGGGTCGACGTCGAGCAGTTGATGACCGTGCACACCGAGGCGGACGTGGAACGGCTCCGCGCACAACTCGTCGCCGAGGTCTGGAAGTCCGCCGACGGCCGGCTGCCCGACACGCTGCCCGAGGTCGAACAGGGCGTCGTCGTACCCGATCTGCCCGCCTTCACCGGGCTCCGGCGCGTCGACCGGCTCACCGTCACCCTGCCGTACGACCTGAAATCCGTCGTCTACCTGCTGCTGCCGCGCCGCCCCGCCGCCCACGGGCGCTTCGCCATTTACCACAACGGACACGGCGAGACGCCCGAGACCATGCAGCGCACCGCACAAGCCCTGGTGGACGCCGGATACGGCGTACTGCTGTGTGCCATGCCGCTCTACCACTGGAACCCCAAGCAACTGCGCAGCCCCACGGACCCGGACACCTTCGTGACCCCGGAGAACCACAACGACTTCGGCACGTGGGAGACCGCGGAGTTCTCCACCCTCCGGTTCTTCCTGGAACCCCTCACGGTCGCCGTCAACCACGTCACCCGGACCTACCGGCCCCCCTCCCTCCAGATGATCGGCCTGTCCGGCGGCGGCTGGACCACCACGGTCTACCCGGCGCTCGACCCGCGCATCACCCGCAGCTACCCGACGGCCGGATCGCTGCCGTTCTTCCTGCGCTCCGCACCGCCCAAGCCGAGCCCGACCACGGGCGACTGGGAGCAGCGGCTCGACCGGCACCCGGTCTTCTACGGGATCAGCGACTTCCCCGACATCTACGCGCTGGCGTCCGTCGGGCGGCACCGCCGGCAGACGCAGATCCTCAACCGGTTCGACGCCTGCTGCTTCAACGGCGTCGGCCACCGCAGCTACGAACCGGTGGTGCGGCAACGGATCGAGGTGATCGGCAACGGCCACTGGGAGCTCCTGGAGGACGCCACACACGGCGAGCACACCATCAGCCCGCACGCGCTCGACGTCATCCTCTGGGACCTCGACGTGAACTGCTCCGACGAGCCCTGAGCCGCGCCCGCCCCCACGGCGCACCGGAGCCGCACGCCCGGCGCGCCGGACCACCTTCCACTCACCGAGGAGAGCAACGTCATGACCCCACTGAACGGAACCGCCGCCACGGGCAAGGAGAAGGGCGAAGCGATGGCCCGCCGTGCCTTCGTCGTCGGAGCCGGCGCGCTCCTGGGCACCGCGGCGCTTCGAGTGCCGACGGCGCAGGCGTCGGAGAAGCTCGCCGCGGCGGCCGAGGCAGCAGGCGATGTCCTCGCCTTCCCCGGGGCCGAGGGCGGCGGCCGGTACGCCACTGGCGGCCGCGGCGGCTCGGTCTACGAGGTCACCACCCTCGCCGACTCCGGGCCCGGCTCGCTGCGCGACGCCGTGTCCGGCAGTGACCGCACCGTCGTCTTCCGTGTATCCGGCAACATCGAGCTCAAGGGCGGACTCGACATCACCGGGTCCAACCTCACCATCGCGGGCCAGACGGCCCCGGGCGACGGCATCTGCGTGGTCGGCAATGAGACCAAGGCCAACGGGGTCGAGAACATCATCATCCGGCACCTGCGCTTCCGCGGTACGGACATGCTCGGCACCGCGATCGACACCTTCGGGATGGAGGGCTGCCGCAACGTCATGATCGACCACTGCTCCTTCAGCTGGGCGGTGGATGAGTGCTGCTCCGTCTACGGCAACGAGAACCTCACACTCCAGTGGTGCATCATCGCGGAGGGGCTGTCGGTCTCCGTCCATCCGAAGGGCCGGCACGGCTACGGCGGGCTGTGGGGCGGCGACAACGTCACCTACCACCACAACCTGCTGATCCACCAGGGCGGCCGCAACCCGCGCTTCAGCTTTGTCGAGGACGTCCCCATGCGCACCGACCACCGCAACAACGTCATCTACAACCACGGCTACACCTCCTGCTACGGCGGCGAGTGGGCCGACGGGGTCAACATCGTCGGCAACTACTACAAGCCGGGCCCCAACACCCTGGCCGAGATCGCGCCGGTCATCGTCTCGCCCGACCGCGGCGGGAGCTGGCACGTCGAAGGCAATGTCGTGGAGGGGCAGGCGGAGGTCACCGGCGACAACGGCCGGGGCGTCAAGTTCCCGCTCGGCGGCGTCACGTTGCGCGAGGACCCGTTCGAGGTCCTGGACCCGATCCCGTCGCAGACCGCCAAAGAGGCGTACAAGGCGGTGCTCGACGGCGTCGGCGCCCTGCTGCCGCGCCGCGACGCGACCGACGCCCGTCTCGTCGCCGACGTGCGCAACGGGACCGGCCGCATGATCAATTCGCAGAAGGAGGTCGGCGGCGTTCCCCCGCTCGCCTCCGCCGAGGCGCCGAAGGACTCCGACAAGGACGGCATCCCCGACGTCTGGGAGAAGCAGCACGGCCTGAAGGGCAAGGACGCCGCCGACGGCAGCGCCATCGACCCGGCCACCGGCTACAGCAACCTGGAGCTGTACCTGAACTCCCTCACCCGTACCGGGGCCGCCAACCCGGTGGTGAGACTGACCGCCCCGGCGATCGACGCGGTGCACACCTCGGACACCGGGGCCCACGACATCACCTTCCGTGCCGAGGCGGAGGCTCAGGACGGCGCGACCATCGCCTCCGTGGTCTTCTTCGCCGACGACAAGCAGGTCGGCGAGGCGACATCGGCCCCCTTCGAGGCAGTCTGGAAGAACGCCCCCGAGGGCACCCACCACCTCACCGCGCGTGCCACCGACTCCACCGGCACGTCCACCACCTCCAGCATGGTGCCCGTCCACGTCGACCGGGTCGGCCCGCTCGGGAACTGGACGGCCGTCGACATCGGCCCGGTGCCCATCCAGGGCGGATCGGCCTTGGCCGGCAGCTCGTTCACGCTGCGCGGCTCGGGCAAGCTCCGCGGCCGTTCGGACTCCTGTCACTTCGTGTACCAGGAGGTCGATGCCCCCGGCGACGAGGTGGTGGAGCTGATCGCCCGCCTCGACTCGGTCAGCGACGTCTACCAGGAGGTGCTCGGCGGCATCATGATCCGGGAGAACCTCACGCCGGACTCGCCGTTCAACCTCATCGGTGTCCACCTCGGCGACGGCGGCCACAAGGGCGTCGTCAAGCGCATCCATTCCCACGGCACCGAGATGAGTGTCGGTACCTGGCCCTACGAGGAGGACGAGGTGCTCGACGCGAAGCCGTACTGGCTGCGCATCACCCTGCGCGGCGACGAGTTCACCTCGGAGATCTCGCCCGACTCGCTCCAGTGGACCCGCATCGGCTACGAACGCATCCCCATGGGCGACAAGGTCTATGTGGGCATGTTCGTGGACGGCAACAAGGAGGCCAACGGTGTCGCCCACTACACGACCGCCAAGTTCAGCCAGGTGAAGATCAACCACTGACCGTACGCCCGGCCTCCCGGGCCGCGGAGGGACGTCCGGACGTCTGTGAAGACACCTGGTATGCCGCAGGTGGACCACTGCTGATGGAACATCACGTGCACGGACTATTGCCTTTGTCGAAAGGGTTGACGACCGATGTCACACTCAAGAGACTCGTGGCATTCCACCGACATACCGCGAGGAATCGATGCCGATACATGAGCTCCACGGGATCATCGCGCCCACCGTTCTGCCCATGGACGAGAAGGGGTGCCTCGCGCGGAAGTCACTGGAACGCCACCTGACCGGACTGATCGAGGCCGGGATCCACGGACTGTGGATCAACGGAACCACGGGCGAGTTCCACGCCCTGGACCACGACGAGCGGGCGCTCGCCGTGGCCGTCGCCGCCGAGGTGGCGGGCGGCCGGGTACCGGTCATCGCCCATGTGGGCGACGCGGCCACCGCTGTGACGGTGCGTCACGCACGCGCCGCCATGGCCGCCGGAGCCGACGAGATCGCCGTCATCGCCCCGTACTTCGCCGGCTACGGCAGGGAGGAGCTCCGCGACCACTACCGCGCCGTCGCCGAGGCCGTGGGCATCCCCGTCCTCGCGTACCACATGCCCCAGCTCACCCCGTCCGCCCTGACCGTCGACTGCGTCGTCGAACTCACCCGCGAGGGCGTGCTCTGCGGCATCAAGGACAGCGCGGGCGACATGAGCTGGCTGCGGCAGCTGCTGCGCCGCGGCGCACGGCAGGGAGTGGAGGTGCGCTGCTTCGCCGGCGGGAGCAGCCTGACCGACGTCTCGCTCTACGCGGGGGTGGCAGGCGCCACCACCTCGCTCGCCAACGTCACCCCCCGTCTCCTGGTCGACCTCTACGAGTCCGCCCGTGCCGGGGACTGGCAACACGCCCGGAGCCTCCAGGAACAGCTGGAGGACCTGCTCGATCTGATGCGCGAGGCCCGCCGCGAACCGACGCTCGCCGCACTCGTCGCAACCTTCAAGTTCGTCCTGGCGGCCCTCGGCCGCATCGACGAAGCCCACGCCGCCGAGCCGCTGGCACGCCTGGACGACGAGGAGCGGGGCCGGCTGACCGCGACCGTCGTCCCCAAGGTCCGCGAGCTGGAAGAGGCGGCACATACACGCAAAGGAGCGTGGACCTGATGACTGACCGCACGCCATCCCCCGACCGGCGCGGCATGCTCGACCGGCGTTCGCTCCTGCGGGCGGGCGGTGGCCTGTTGGTGGCCGCCTCGCTGTCCGGTTGCGGGTTCTTCGACACCGAGCCCGAGGGCGCGGGAGCGGCGACCGGCGCCAAGGGCAAGGAAGCACCCGCGCTGAAGAAGCTCGCGGACGCGGGGAAACTGCCCAAGGTCGCCGACCGGCTTCCGGCCGCCCCGCTGAAGGTGACCCCGCTGGAGAAGTCCGGCGCCTACGGCGGCACCTGGCACTCGGCCATGATCACGCAGGAAGACGTGATGTGGCTGCACTACAGCATGGGTTACGAGCCGCTCGTCGCCTGGGGCCCCACCTGGCAGGGCATGACGAAGACGGAACTCCTGCCGAACGTCTGCGAGAAGTACGAGGTCAAGCAGGGCGGCGCGGAGTTCGTCTTCACCCTGCGCAAGGGCCTGAAGTGGTCCGACGGCCGGCCGGTGACCACGGACGACTTCGCCTTTGCCTACCACGACTACAACGTCGACCCGGACCTCCACCCGGACGGCGTCTACGACCTGTGGATGTCGAAGTCCGGGAAGAACGCGAAGTTCGAGGTGGTCGACGACCACACCGTCCGTTACGTGTACGAGGAGCCCAAGCCCGGCTTCCTGGAGGAGATGGCGGGCACCTCCGGCATCGTCATGCTGCTGCCGGCCCACTACATCAAGCAGTTCCACCCCAAGCACGGCAAGACCGCCGACGCGCTCGCAAAGAAGGCCGGCCTGAGCAGTTGGACCGACTACCTGCCGTTGCGCGCCGACTGCTGGGCCAACCACCAACTGCCCACTCTCAACGCCTGGTTGTCCAAGAACGAGCTGGGCAAGGGCAGCAGCCTGGTCGCCGAGCGCAACCCGTACTACTGGAAGGTCGACCCGGACGGAAGCCAGCTCCCGTACATCGACAAGGTCGTCGTGGAGAACATCCAGGACGTCGAGGTCGAGGTCCTCAAGGTCACCAACGGCGACCTCGACATGCAGCTCACCCACTTCGGGACGATCCGCAACAAGCCAGTGATCTCCCGCAACCGGAAGAAGGGCGCCTACCGCCTGATCGAGGTGAAGTCGGCCCTCGCCAACATGATGATCATCGGGTTCAACCAGACCCACTCCGACCCCAGGAAGCGCAAGCTCTTCGCCAACAAGGACTTCCGGATCGGCCTGTCGTACGCCATCGACCGGAAGAAGATCATCGACACCATATACGGCGGCCAGGGCATCCCCTGGCAGTGCGGACCCGCGGAGGGCGACGAACTCTACAACAAGCAACTCGGCAGCCAGTTCACCGAGTACAGCGTCGACCGTGCCGCCGAGTACCTCGACAAGGCCGGCTTCACCCGCCGCAACGGCGACGGCATCCGCCTCACGAAGGACGGCGACACGGTCGCCTTCACCGTGCTGGTCGTCTCCGACCAGCCGGACCAGGTGGACGCCTGCGACCTGATCCGCGGCGACTGGGCGAAGGTCGGCGTCAAGGCCAACATCCAGCGGCTCGCCGAGACCCTGTACTGGGAGCGCGTCGAGGCCGGCGAATCCGAGGCCGCGACCTGGCAGGGCGGCTCGTTCGACCTCCGCACCGGCGCCGGCGGCAACCACTACTACCTGCCGACCAACCCCCGTGGCTCCTCCCGCTTCGGCGGCAAGTGGGCCGAGTGGTACACCAGCGAGGGCAAGTCAGGCGAGGAGCCGCCGGCCCGCGTACGCGAGCAGCTCGAACTCAACGACAAGCTGCGGGGCACCTTCGACGCCGACGAGGCGCTGGGCCTGGCCAGGAAGATCCTGGCGATCACCCAGGAGGAGTTCTACTACATCGGGATCTCCACCCCGCCGTCGGAGTACGGCATCGTCCGCAACAACATGTTCAACGTGCCCGAGGAGTTCAGCGCGGCGGTGGCGCACCAGGCCCCCGGGCCGAGCAATCCCGCGACCTACTTCTTCTCCGGCAAGGCCTGACCCGGACGGGGGACACCCATGCTCTCGTTCCTCTCCCGCCGTGTCATGTGGATGGTCGTCACCCTGTGGGCGGTCTCCCTGGCCTCGTTCTTCATCATCAGCCTGCCGCCCGGCGACTACGTCTCGACTCTCCAGGCCGAGGCGGAGAGCCGCGGCGAGATGATGAGCGATTCGCAGCTGTCCGCCCTGCGCTCCCGCTACGGCCTGGACCAGTCCTTTCTCGCCCAGTACTGGAAGTGGATCTCCAACATCGTCTTCCACGGGGACTTCGGGCAGGCGTTCGCCTGGAACAGCCGCCCGGTCTCCGACCTCATCTGGGACCGCGTCGGACTCTCCTTCTTCCTCTCCGTCTCCACCCTGCTGTTCATCTGGGCCATCGCCTTCCCGATCGGGATATTCTCCGCGGTGCGCCAGTACTCGCCCGGCGACTACCTGGCCACCTTCTTCGGCTTCTTCGGCATGGCGGTGCCCGAGTTCCTGCTCGCCCTCGTCTTCATGTGGGCCGGTATGCGGTTCTTCGGGACCAGCCCCGGCGGCCTGTTCTCCCCCGAGTACCAGGACGCCGCCTGGAACCTCGGCAAGGTGCTCGACATGGGCGCCCATCTGTGGCTCCCCATCGTCATCATCGGGCTGTCCGGTACCGCCGGCCTGATCCGCATCACTCGCGCCAACCTCCTGGACGAGCTGTACAAACCGTACGTCGTCGCGGCGCGCGCCCGCGGGATGCCCGAATGGAAGCTGCTGCTCAAGTATCCGGTCCGGATGTCCATGAGCCCGTTCTTCTCCACCGTCGGATGGCTGCTGCCGGGCCTCATCAGCGGCGAGACCATCATCTCCATCGTCATGAGCCTGCCCACCACCGGACCGCTCCTGCTGAGCGGGGTGGAGAACCAGGACATGTACCTCGTGGGCAGCTTCGTCCTGATCCTGTCCACCCTCACCGTCATCGGGACTCTGATCAGCGACCTCGCCCTCGCCTGGTGGGACCCCAGAATCCGGCACCGCTACGAGGGAGGGTGAGCCGCCGTGCTGACCAGGAACCACAAGCCGGCCGCACCGCCGGCCGAGGCGGACCCGGAGCTCGAATTCGATGCCGCGGCCGCCAGGAGCTCCCCCTGGCGGCTCGTGTGGCGCAAGTTCCGCAAGCACAAGCTGGCCGTGGCGGGCGCCGTGGTCGTGCTCCTCGCGTACGTCGTCGTCGTCTTCGCCGAGTTCCTCGCGCCCACCTCGACCAGCACCAGTGACTCCACCCTCACCTACGCCCCGCCCCAGATGGTCAAGGTCGACCTGAGCTGGTCCGACGGCCTGCAGATGTACGTCAACGGCTACCGCACCGAGCGGGACCCCGAGACCTTCGAGCAGATCCACACCCTCGACCCCGACCTGCGCGTCCCCTTGAGGTTCCTCCCGCGCGGCGACTCCTACGAGATGTGGGGGATCATCCCCTGGGACCGCCATCTCTTCGGCGCGGCCCATGCCAAGGACAAGGTCTTCCTGCTCGGCAGCGACCGGCAGGGACGTGACCTGCTGTCCCTGATCATCCAGGGCTCGCGGGTCTCGCTCTCCATCGGCCTCATCGGGGTCGCGGTGAGCTTCCTGCTCGGCCTGCTGTTCGGCGGCGTCTCCGGCTACTACGGCGGCGCCCCCGACACGCTCATCCAGCGCGTCATCGAGTTCCTGATGGCGATCCCCACTCTGCCCCTGTGGCTCTCACTCTCCGCCGCCGTGCCGGCCGACTGGGGGCCCATGATGCGGTACTTCGCCATCACCACCATCCTTTCCGTCCTCGGCTGGACCGGACTCGCCCGCGTCGTGCGCGGACGGTTCCTCTCGCTGCGCGAGGAGGACTTCGTGACGGCTGCGCGGCTGGACGGCTGCGGCCGCATCCGGATCATCTTCCGGCACATGGTCCCGTCGATGTCCAGCCATGTCATCGCCTCGCTCACCATGGCCGTCCCGGCGATGATCCTCGGCGAGACCGCCATGAGCTTCCTCGGCCTGGGCCTCCAGTCGCCCGCCGTGAGCTGGGGCGTCCTGCTCCAGGAGGCCCAGAACGTGCGGACGCTGGAGACGGCGCCGTGGCTGCTGATACCCGGCGTCGCGGTCTTCGTGACCGTACTCGCCATGAACTTCGTCGGTGACGGGCTGCGGGACTCCGCGGACCCGTACAAACAGTAAGGGGCTGCGATGCCGACGACAGAGGCATCGTGGGAGCGTCAGCAGACGCCACCGCGGCAGAACATTCTCGAAATCGAGGGTCTGCACACGCAGTTCGAACTCGATGACGGCGTCGTGCAGGCCGTCAGCGGCGTCGACCTCGCCATCGCCCGGGGTGAAGTCCTCGCCGTGGTGGGGGAGTCGGGCTGCGGCAAGAGCGTCATGGCGCGCTCCGTGCTGCGTCTCGTGGACCGGCCCGGCAGGATCACCGGCGGACAGATCCGGGTGCGCACCGACGACGGCGCGGCCGACATGGTGAGCGCCGCCCCCGAGACCGTCCGGGAGGTGCGGGGCAAGCGGGTCGCCATGGTGTTCCAGGAACCGATGTCCTCGATGAGCCCCATGCACACGATCGGCAACCAGATCGGCGAGGCGATCCGGCTCCACGAGCGTGTCACCAAGGCCGAGGCCCGTGCCCGCGCCGTCGAACTCCTCGGCCGCGTCGGCATCCCCGCACCCGAACGGCGCGTCGACGAGTACCCGTTCCAGATGAGCGGCGGCATGCTGCAGCGCGTGATGATCGCCATGGCGCTCTCCTGCGGCCCGCAGCTGCTCATAGCCGACGAGCCGACGACCGCGCTCGACGTCACCACCCAGGCCCAGATCCTCGACCTGCTGCGCGGCCTCCAGGAGGAGACCGGAATGGCGGTCATGCTGATCACCCACGACCTCGGGGTCGCCGCCCAGATGGCCGACCGCGTCGCCGTGATGTATCTGGGCACCGTCGTCGAGGAGGGGCGCGTCGAGGACGTGTTCCGGGCGCCGCGCCATCCGTACACCACAGCGTTGCTGCGCTCGGTGCCCAAGCTCGGGTCCGGATCGCGTGAACGGCTCCGGCCGGTCCGGGGCATGGTGCCCCATTCCTACCGGCGGCCGTCCGGATGCCCCTTCCACCCGCGCTGCGACGAGTTCATGGCCGGCCGTTGCGACGTGACGGTCCCGGAGCCGCTGCGGGACCAGGGCCGTCCGGGCGCGGTGAGCTGCCTGCTGTACGAGGAGCACGAGGAGCACGAGGAGCACGAGGAGACCACCCCATGACGGCACCGCCCTCCGAAGTCACGGCCACGGCCGCAGCCACGGCCACCGGAACCGCCCCGCTGCTGCGGACACACGGCCTCACCAAACACTTCCCCATCCGGCGAGGACTGCTGGGCCGCGCCGTCGGCCGGGTACGCGCGGTCGACGGAGTGGACCTGACCGTCCCGGCAGGCCGCACGGTAGCCCTGGTGGGAGAGTCGGGCTGCGGCAAGAGCACCCTGGGCCGCTGTCTGATGCGGTTCTTCGAACCCACCTCGGGCGAGATCTCCTACCGTCGCACCGACGGCACGGTGATCGACCTGGCCAAGCTCGACGAGCGTGCCCTCAAGCCGTACCGCAGCGAGATCCGGCTGGTCTTCCAGGACCCGTTCGCCTCGCTCAACCCCCGCATGACGCTGCTCCAGATCATCGGCGAACCGCTGCGCGTCAACCTCGGTCTCGGCGCCGCCGAGACCGAGGAACGGGTCGCTGAGCTCCTGCGCCGCGTCGGGCTGCGCCCCGAGTACCTGCGGCGCTACCCCAACGCCTTCAGCGGCGGCCAGCGCCAGCGCGTCGGCATCGCCCGTGCCCTCGCGCTCGCCCCGCGCATGGTCGTGGCGGACGAGGCTGTCAGCGCGCTCGACGTGTCGGTGCGGGCGCAGATCCTCAACCTGCTGAAGGACCTCCAGGACGAGTCCGACCTGACGTACCTGTTCATCTCCCACGACCTGGGCGTCGTGGAGTACATGGCCGACGAGATCGCGGTGATGTACGTGGGCAAGGTCGTGGAGACGGGGGCGACCGACGAGCTGTACGGGCAGCCGCTGCACCCCTATACCGAGGCCCTGCTGTCCGCGGTGCCCGAACCCGACCCGGGGGCGCGCCGCCGGGAGCGCGTGGTGCTGCGCGGTGAGGTGGCCGACGCCTCGAACGTGCCGCAGGGCTGTCCGTTCCACCCGCGCTGCTTCTACGCGCGCGACCGCTGCCGCACGGAGGTGCCGGCGCTGCGGGAGATCGCAGCCGGCAGGACGTCGGCCTGCCACTTCGCCGGAGAACTGGAACTGAAGGGATGCCGAGCATGACGGGAACGGAACAGGGGAGGGGGCCGGCGCACGACCCGAGATTCGATGGTGTGCTGCGGCCCCGGCCGGGCGATCCCGGTGTGCGGGAGGCGCTGCTGCCCGCCCCGCACCCGGGCGACAGCCACTCCGCGAGTCTCCTCGAACTCGACGACGGCGACCTGCTGTGCGCCTGGTTCAACGGCCCCGACGAGGGCGACCGCGACACCAATGTGGTGCTGTCCCGGCTGCCGCTCGGCGGCGACCGCTGGACCGGGGCCATGGCCATGTCCGCCGACCCGGACCGCTCCGAGCAGAACCCGGTGCTCGACCAGCGGCCGGACGGCACCGTGTGGCTGTTCCACCCGTCCAACGAGCCGCACGACCAGAAGACCGCGCACCTGGTCGCCCGTACCTCGCACGACGGCGGCCGCACCTGGGACCCCGCGCACATCGCCCATGAGGGACCGGGCGTCTTCGTACGCAACCCGCCGCTCGACCCCGGTGACGGAAGCCTGCTGCTGCCCGCCTACCGCTGCCGCGCCGAGGGGGAGCACAGCACCGTCCTGATCAGCGAGGACGAGGGCGCCTCCTGGAAGGAGTACGACGTCGAGGGGAGCGACCACCTGGTCCAGATGAGCGTCGTCCGGCGCGTCGACGGTTCGCTGCTCGGCCTGCTGCGCAGCCGCGCCGCCGACCGCATCCACGCCACGGTCTCCACCGACTCCGGACGCAGCTGGAGCAGGGCGGTACCGACCGAGCTGCCCAACAACAACTCCGGCGTCCAGGTCACCCGGCTCGACAGTGGTGCCCTGGCGCTGGTCTACAACCATGCGAGCCTGGAACGCGGCGAGTTCCGCTGGGTCGGCGAGGGCGAGGGCCGCCGCAGGAAGGCACTGCGCACCCCGCTCACGGTGGCCCTCTCCGACGACGACGGCCGCACCTGGCCGGTGCGCCGCGACCTCCAGTGCGCCGACGACGAGTACTGGGAGGCCGGCGAATTCGGCTACTCCTACCCCTGCGTCATGCAGAGCCGCCGCGACGGCCTGCTGCACATCGCCTACTCCTACCTCCGCAGGACGATCAAGCACGTCACCGTCTCCGAGGACTGGGTCAGGGAAGGACGCTCATGACCACCGGCACCACGGTGGAGCGCTGGGGCACCTTCGAGCTGACGCTCGGCGGCCCGGCCGACGGGAACCCCTACCGCGACGTCGAGTTCGGCGCAGAGTTCCGCCACGGCCACCGGGTGGTGCCCGTCGACGGCTTCTACGACGGAGACGGCGTCTACCGCGTCCGGTTCATGCCGGACCGGGAGGGCGCCTGGACGTACACCACGCGCTCCCGCGCCCCGGCCCTCGACGGCACCGCGGGCGGCTTCACCTGCACCCCGGCCGGCCCGGGCAACCACGGCCCGGTCCGGGTCGCGGGCCCGAGGACCTTCCGGTACGCCGACGGCACCCGGTACCTGCCGTTCGGCACCACCTGCTACCACTGGACCCACGACGAGGACCTCAAGGCGGAGGAGGAGACACTGCGCACCCTCGCCGCGTCCCCCTTCAACAAGGTCCGCATGTGCCTGCTGCCTACGCTCGACATGGCACCGCCCCGGCTGGTCTTCCCCGGCCTCGGCCCGGGCCGGCCCCGGCCCGGCGAGCTGGACAGGTCCCGTTTCGACCCGGCGTTCTTCGCCCACTTCGAAGCACGGGTGCGCGACCTGCTGGAGCTGGGCGTCGAGGCCGACGTCATCATCCTGCACCCGTACGACAAGGGGCACTGGGGTGTGGACGACATGAGCTCCGAGGAGGACCTCTTCCTCGTCCGGTACGTCGTCGCCCGCCTCGCCGCATACCGCAACGTCTGGTGGTCGGTCGCCAACGAGTACGACTTCAACAAGGCCAAGACCGTCGAGGACTGGACCCGCATCGGCCAGTACGTCCAGCGCCGCGACCCGTACCAGCACCTGCGGTCCATCCACAACGGCACCCGGATGTACGAGTACGAGCGGATCTACGACTTCCGCCACGCCTGGACCACCCACCAGTCCATCCAGCACTGGGACGCGCGGATGACCCCCGAGTGGCTGGACCGGGTGCGAAAGCCGGTGGTGATCGACGAGATCGGCTACGAGGGGGTGCTCGGCCGCCGCTGGGGCAACCTCTCGGGCCGGGTGCTCCTGCGCCAGTTCTGGCACGGTATGGCCGCGGGCGCCTATGTCGGACACGGCGAGTGCTTTCCCGAGCAGGATCCGGACGACTGGGCCTGGATCTCCCGAGGTGGCCGGCTGCACGGCGAGATCCCGGCACGCATCGCGTTCCAGCGCCGGCTGTGGGAGGAGTCGCCCGATGTGCGGTTTTGGTACTTCGGCGACCGGCTGCACCGCCATTACGACGTGGAACTGCCCGACGACGGTGTCCCCCGGGTCCTCGACCTGATCGACACCTGGAACATGACGGTGAGTCCGCTGCCCGGCGGGCCGCACCACGGCACGGTCCGCGTTCCAATGGACCACCGGCCGGACCTGGCCCTGCGTATCCGGAAGGTGACATGACAACGCACTCTGCGGCTCCGCGCACGGACCACGGGCCCGTGCGCGTACACGGAACCCGCTTCCGGCACGAGGACGGCACCCCCTTCCATCCGTTGGCCACCAGCGTCCCGCAGGCCGACGAGAAGACCCTGCGGGCCCTGAAGGACGCCCCGTTCACCAAGGTGCGGCTGCTCGACCACGCCCTTCCGCTGGACGTCCTCGATCACCAGGTCGCGGCGCTCGGCGCACTCGGCCTGCAGGCGGAGGTGATGCTGGACGGCCGGGACATCCCCCGGACCGTCGCCCGGCTGGCGGGGCGGCCCAACGTCTGGTGGTGCGCGCCCCCCGTCCACGAGGCGCAGACCGATGTGCAGGAGCACGACCACGGACACCACCCGCTCACCGTGCACGGCCCGCCCGGGACCGACTTCGGCGCCCCGTGGATCACGCACGCCTCGGTCGCGCACCCGCAGACGCGGGCCGTGTCGGGCCTGGTGCGGGATCTCCGCAAGCCGGTCCTCGTCGACGACTGCGGCGCCGAGGGCGACGACCCGGAGGATCCGGAGCGTGCCCTGACCGGAACGGAGCTGCTCTGCCGCCTCTGGGAGGCGGTGTGCCGTGGCGGCTACGGCGGGCACGCCGAGGCGTGGGGCGAGGACGCCTGGAGCGACGGCGGCGGCCGGCTGAGCGGCACCGCCGTGGAGCGCGTCGCCTTCCTCGGGGATGTGCTCGGCGCGGCCCCGGCCGGCCTCGGCCACACTCCCGAGACGTACGACGCCTCGACCTTGGAGGAGCCCGGCGAGTACGTCCTGCAGTACCTCGGGCCGCACCGCTACCCCAGGCGTTCCTTCGCGCTGCCCGGCGGCACCTGGAGGGTGGAGGTCCTGGACACCTGGAACATGTCGGTGCGGGCGCTCGACGACGCCGGCGGCGACCGGGTGACGGTCGAACTGCCCGCGGAGCCGTACCTCGCGATACGGCTCCGCAGGCGGTGACTCACCAGTCGAAGCCGGCCGCCACCTGGGACTTGATGTAGGCGGGGATGTCGGTCTTCTCGGTGATCTCCAGCGCCGAGGAGACCTTCAGCCCGTCCCGCAGGACGTGCTGCCGGAACACCATGTACAGCGGCAGGTCCCAGAACTCCGTGTTCTCGTAGTCCCGCACGACGGCGTTGTCACCCCAGAAGACCGCCGAGGTGTCGATCCTGTCCAGTTCGGGGATCGCGGTGCCGAAGGCGGCCTCGACGGCGCCCGAGCGCAACGCGGGCTTCAGGGCGTGCCGGGACAGCTCGGTCTGGCCCTCCTGGGACACCAGCCACTTGAGGACCTGGAGGGCCTGGGCTTTCTTGGAGGACTGCGGCGGCAGGAACGCGGCGATGGTGTTGGGCTGGTAGACGGCGTTGTCGCCGCTGCCGAGCACCGGCACGGACGTGATGCCCAGGTCGATCTTCTTGGCCAGCTCGCGCCACTCGTCCGCGTCGTCCTCCTCCAGGTACAGCGAGCTTCCCGCGTACGCGGGAAGTTTGCGGAGGTTGTCCACCGCCATCGCCACGCTGCCGGTGGTCAGGTAGTCGTCCACCGTCGTGAAGATGTTGTGCGGGTGGAGCAGGAAGCGCTCCAGGTTGCTGCCGAGCCGCTGCCAGCCCTCCGAGGTGATGTTCACCTTCACGTCCTCGGGCGCGGGCGTGCCGCCCCGCCCGGGCACGAACGGATACAGACCGAGCTGGTTGAACTCCAGGTACATGTCCGGATGCTGGAGGTATCCCTTGTACGCGACCAGGTCCTGCTCGAAGGTCAGCTTCTTGGCGAGGCGGAAGGCCTCGTCGTAGGTGACGCCGTTGGCCGGGGTCCTCAGACCCTTCTTGTCGAAGACCTTCTTGTTGTGGAACATGATGTATTCGTCCAGGAACACCGGCACGCCGTACAGGCCGCCGTCCGAGCGGGCCTTGATCTGGGCGACGGCGCCCGGGTTGAGGGAGCCGAGGTCGATGCCGGTGGCCCGCAGGTCGTCGGTGAGGTCGCGGGTCCAGGCACGTGGTTCCAGATCACGGTCGATGCGCCGGCGTGGGTCCTCCAGGATGATGTCGGGAACGACGCCCGCCTTGTCCAGGTCCTCGTACCGGACCGGCTGGTCCCAGGCCACGGCCTTGATCTTGAGGCCGGGGAAGGCCGCGCGCATCGCGTCGCCCACGACCGTGTCGAAGAAGCCGGGGTACTCGAACGGCTTGTAGTTGGCCATGAAGACGAACAGCTCGTCGTCGCAGACTTCGAACGGCTCGTCGTACTTGTTCGGGATGGCGGTGCAGGAGGCGCCGGACGCGGAGGTGGTGACCCGCCCGGTGGCGGTACGGGCCTGGGCCGGAGTGGACGCGCCGATGCCGACTCCGGTGAGCGTCGCGGCGCCGACCGCGGCGGCGGCTCCGCCGACGAACTTCCGGCGGCTCGGCGGCTGCTGTTCACTCTGCTGCGGGTGCGGGGTCATACGTGTGCCTCTCCTTCTAGGGGGAATCGCCGACGGGCCAGACGATAAGGCCGGCAAGGAACGCCACTGGTATGCCAGGCGAATGCCACAATGGTTCACCTGACGGTTCGAACGGTCAACAGTGCCTACAGAAAAGGGAGTTGTGAATGTTGAGGATCAGCAGCGGAGCCAGATACGTCGAGTTCGCCGAAGGCGACGGACGGAGCCCGTCGCGACTGGTGCTCGGCCACGACGACGGTGGGGAGCCGGCCCGGCTCGCGGTCCCGCTGGATGACCTCCTCGTCCTTTCCGTCGGCCGCCCCTGGGCCCCCACCCGGCCCGGCGTCGGAGCCTGCGAGGTCCGGTCCGCCGGGGACCGGCTGGAGATCCACTGCACCCTCGCGGACCCGTCCGAGCTGGAGGTCCGGCTCTCCCTGGTCTTCGAGGACGACCTGCTGCACCTCCGCACCACCTGGCGCTGGAACGGCGGCACTCCATGCCGGGACGTCGTCCTGGGCATCGCCCTGCCGCTGCCCGCCCGGCGGCCGGAAGCGGTCACGCTGCCCCTGGTCCTCTACCGGGGCAACCCCTCGGCCGACCCCGGCCGCGTCGTCCCGCGCCTGGCGGCGGACACCGGCGGACTCGTCGTCGAGGACCACCGGCTGCCCGTCCCCTGCGCACACGCCGAGTGGGGGAGTGGCGGCGAAGACCGGTATGCCACTCTGTTCGCGGCCCGGCCGGGACCGGGCTCCCTCGGTGCGATCCACCGGCCCTGGGGGGTCACCCTGCTCGGCGTGAGCGGCGCCCTGCTCCTCAACGGCGAGCCCGACGTCGCCTACGTCCACAAGGCCCGCACCGCCCCGTGCGCGGCGGGCTACCGCGACCTGGCCCCGGGCGAGGAGCACCACGCCCACCACGCCCTCGACTGGGGCCGCACCAGCCGGCCGGGACACGGCTTCCGCACCCTCGTCCACCGCGGTCTGGCCCTGTACCGGCCGCGCGGCGCGAACCCGCTCTCCCAGGACGTACTGGTCCGCCTCAAGACCGAGGCCCTCGACCGGCGCTGGTACGACGACGGCGACGCCGCCGGCTACCTCAAGTTCACCGGCCCCGGCCACCGGGCCGGGTTCATGTACGGATGGACGGGCCAGAGCCTCCGGCTCGCCTGGTGCGACGCCCGCCTGGGCATCGAGAACGACGAACCCCGGCGCGTCGAACGCTGCCGCAAGGCCGTGGAGTTCCATCTCGCTGGCAGCGCAGTCCCTGGCGCGCCTGGACTGCACCTCAGCTTCTACGCCACCCGGGAACGCCTCTGGGCCGGGTTCGACGGGGCGGAGGGCCCGTACGTCTCGGCCCGGGCCTTCGGCGACAACCTCTGCGATCTCGCCGACATCGTACGGCTGTTCCGCCGGCACACCCTCGACGTCCCCGACGCGTGGGTGCGGACGCTCACCGCGGGCGTCGCGGCGGCCTGCGGTGACGGGCCGCCGCCCTTCGGCTGGCTCACCGACGGCACGCCCCTGACCTCCTTCGCCGGGACGGCCGGGCTGCCCTGTGTCCTCGCGATGCTCAAGACGTACCGCGTCACCGGCGAGCCGCACCTGCTCCGGGACGCCGGGGCGCTCGTGGAGGAGTACCACCGGCGCTTCGCCGACGACTACACCACCCCCTTCGCCCGCGCCACGCTCGACGCCGCCTGCGAGGACAAGGAAGGCGGCATGGCCTACTTCCTGTGCGCCTACGAGCTGCTGCGGCTCACCGGCGAACAGCGGTGGGCCGACCGCGCCCAGGAGGCCGCCGACTGGCTCCTCACCTGGGTCTACCAGTGGGACACGCCCTTCGGACACGGCTTCTCCACCACCGGCTGGCCCGGTGTCAGCGTCCAGAACCACCACATCGACGTGTTCTTCCCGGCGTACGAACTCGCCCGGCTGGGCGACCTCGTGGACCGGCCGGTCTACCGCGAGCTCGGCGAGCTCATCCTGAACGCCTTCGGCCAGGGCATCTGCACCCGGCCGGGGGAGTGGGGCTTCGACGACCCGGGAGAGCAGGCCGAGGGCTTCTTCCCCACCAACTGGCAGGACCGCGGAAGCAGCAACACCTGGAACCCCTCCTGGGTGACGGCCCAGGTGTTGTCCCAGGTGCTGCGCATGCGGTCCGGCCGGTCCCCTCAGAGCCTGTCGGGTGGCCGGTTGATTACGCTGCGATGAGGTCCTCGATGGTCTTGGTTCGGGCGGTCTTGCGGTGGGATTCATGGCTCCACCGTGATGGCTGCCCGGCGAGCCGGGTGAGCATCAGGCGGATCATTGCCACCTTGATCATGGCCTCGGAGGTTGCGGTCAGCCGTTCGTAGTCGCGGGCCAGCCGACGGTTTCGGACCAGCCAGCCGAATGTTCGCTCCACCACCCAGCGGCGGGGAAGGACCTTGAAGCCCTTGACGTCGTCGGTCCGCTTCACGATCTCCACAACGATGTTCAACGCATCGCGGGCCCATGAAAGCAGCGTGGAATCAACGGAGTTGGCGTATCCGCCGTCGGCCCACACCAGACTGATCGTGCGGAAGCCGACGGCAAGCTGGGCCAGGACGGTGCGGCCTCCGGCCCGGTCCTGCACGGAAGCGGAGGTGACCGCGACGACCAGGAGGAGGCCCATCGTGTCCACGATCGCGTGCCGCTTGCGCCCTGTCGTTCGCTTGCCCGCATCGAATCCGCGAGCCTCGCCGCCCTCGCTGGTCTTGATCGACTGGGCGTCGATCGCGGCGGCCGACGGCTCGGGATCGCGTCCGGCCCCGATTCGGACCTGGCGGCGGAGTTCGTCGTGGATGCGGCCCCAGGTGCCGTCCCGGCGCCACTTGGTGAACCAGCGGTGCGCGGCGTCCCAGGGCATAAGGTCGTGCGGAAGCATGCGCCACTGGCAGCCCGACCGCAGCACGTAGAAGACCGAGTTGAGTACCAGCCGGTCGCCGTACTTGCGCACCCCGCCTCCTTTCCGCAGGTCACGCACGGGAAGGAGCGGCCGGATGATCTCCCACATCTCATCGGTCAGGCTGGACGGATAGCATGGGCCGCTGACGGCCTCGGAGTTGTCGCACTGGCACACACCACGTGATCATTCCGGGGCCGTCGCCATGCCCGGAGGGCAGATCGCGACCGTCACGTTTCACGCATGATCAGCCACCCGACAGGCTCTCAGCCGGCGCCGCCGGGTGCCGGCTCGGGCCGGTGGATGCCCCGGGGGCGGTAGCCGAGCGCCTCGCCGACCCCGAGCAGGTCGGCGAGCAGCCAGGTCACCGCGAGCCACATCTCGGTGCCCTGCAGTCCGGGGAGGCGGTCCTTGCGCTCCCCGGGCTCCAGGGCGAAGGAGAACCCGGCGCCGTCCTGCCACCTGGTCAGCACCCGCTCCAACTGCCCCCGCGCCCAGTCCCGGCCCTCGCCGGCCCGGTGCCCGGTGCGCCGGGCGCAGAGCCACAGCGGATGGGCCACGTCCAGGACGTCGCACGCCGTGCCCCGGTCCGGACCGAACCATGCCGGATCGAGGCTGTGCGCCAGCACCGTGTCCACCACCCGCTCCGGATACGGAACCGGAAGCCCGAACTGCGCGAAGGACCCGCGCGAGACCCGGTAGAAGCCGTTGACCGGCTGTCGCCAGCCCTCCCTGGCATCCGGCTCGCCCCACAGGCCGTGCCGTCGGTCGGCCCGCGACAGCAGCCAGCCGAACAGCGCCTCGGCCTGCGGTGAGGCGCCGGGGGAGGCGTCCAGGGAGGCGAAGTGCAGCGCCGTCCCCACCCCGTCCACCCAGTTCCCGCTGCGCCACGCCTCGGTCCGCCACGGCAGCGCGTCCAGCCGCTCCACCAGCCGCTCGGCCGGCAGTCCGGTGACGGCCCGCACCGGGTGCGCGAAGCGTGAGCCGAGCAGGCCGAGCGCGTAGCCGACACAGAGGATGTGGTACATCGCCGCGTGGTCGTCCAGCGACGGGGCGGGACCACCGATCTCCGGCACCAGCCCCGTCAGAGGGTCCTGGAGCGCCCGCAACCGCTCCACCAGCGCGTCGCGGTCCTCACCGGGCGGCGGGCCGCCCAGCAGCAGGTCCGCGATCTCCACCGCGTCGCAGCCGGCGCGCACCGTCGGCGCGGCCCCCGGCCGGTCGGCCGGCACGCCCTCCGTACGGCAGCGGTCCAGCACCCCGGCCGCCTGCTCCCGGGCCCGCCGCGCGAACGCCTCGAGCCGTCCGTCGAGACCGCCCGCCGACGGCCGGGCGGAGGAAGGGCCCGGGCCCGGCGCGGTGTCCCGCCGGTCCCGCAGCCGCCGTGCGGGGCTGCCCGCCGCCACCGACCAGGCCGGCAGGTCCTTGGTGACCACCGCCCCCGCCCCGACGACGCAGTGGTCGCCGATAGTCACCCCGTCCACGACCACCACGTGGGAACCGATCCACACGTCGTCGCCCAGGACGATCCCCTTCGAGGTCAGGGGCTGCTTGTGGACCGGCGCGCCCGGGGCGAAGCCGTGGTTGAACCCCAGCAGCGAGGTGTGCGCCCCCACCCGCACCCCGTCTCCCATCAGCACCTTGCCGCGGGCCGTGGAGAACGGGTTGAGCGTGCAGTTGCGGCCCATCGACACCTCGTCGGTGACGACCGCGTGCGCGCCGACGTACGACCGGTCGCCCATCCGCAGGGAATCGGTGTGGACCCCCGCCCACGGAGACACGAACACCCGGTCGCCGAACTCGGCCGTACCGCCGTCCGCGCGCAGCCGCTCCGCGAGCGCCTCCTGGTGGGCGAGCTGCGCGGCACGCTCCTCGTCGTCGCTCCTGCTCCAGAACTCCCAAGGACAGTGATCGAACCGCCCGGGGCGTGCCTCACCCTCCGTCACGGCCACCGGTCACCTTCTCCCTCGCGTATCCGGACACGTGCGTGACGATGTCCTCCTCCGCCAGTTCCTCGAACCTCACGTCCTCCAGGAGCAGTTCCCGGATCGGCGCGTGGGCGTATCCCCGGGCGAGCACGCCCCGGCGGGCCCGGCCGACCGTCGCCCGGCTGACGCTGACGTTCTCCACCCGCGGCGGGTAGGCACCCGTGTCACCCTCGCCCCGGTCGAAGTCGCAGGTGATGAACTCCTTGGTCAGGTGGGTGACCGTCAGGTCCGTGAGGTGGACGTTCTCCGCGAAGCCGCCGCGCACCGAGTTGGTCTTGATGTACAGGCCGAAGTACAGGCCCGGGCCGCCGATGCGGCAACGCCGTACGTACACGTTGCGGATGCCTCCGGTCATGTCGCTGCCCAGGGTGATCGCTCCGTAGCGGTGACGCAGCACGCAGTCCTCGATCACGATGTTCTCGCTCGGCGTGGCGACCCGGCGGCCGTCGGCCTCGCGCCCCGACTTGATGGCGATGCAGTCGTCGCCGGCCGTGATGTCGCAGCGCCGGATCACCACGTCCCGGCAGGACTCGGGGTCGATGCCGTCGTTGTTGGGGCCGATGCTGTCGATCACCACATCCTGGACGGTGACGTTGGTGCACAGCACCGGGTGGATCTCCCACATAGGTGAGCGGACGATCGTCACCCCCTCGATCAGCACGCCGTGACACCGCCGGAACTCGATGAAGTCGGGGCGGAAGTGCCGTCCGTCGGCGTGCACGCGCTGTTCGACCGGGTCGTTGTTCTCGGCCTGCCGCCACAGCTCGGGCCAGTCCTGCTCCTGGTGCGGCATGCCCGGCCGCCAGCCGAACTCCTCCTGCCCGGCCCAGGGCCACCAGTGCTCCTCGTCGGCCTGGCCGTCCAGCACACCGGAACCGGTGACCGCGATGTCCCGCTCGTCATGGGCATGGATGAACGGCGCGTAGCCGTAGCACTCGACGCCCTGGAACCGGGTGAGCACGGGCGGCAGGTACCGGGCCGGTTCCTGGACGAAGCGCAGCGTGGCGCCCTCCTCCAGATGCAGCTCCACCTGGCTGCGCAGTCGCACCGGACCCGTGAGGAAGACTCCGGGCGGGACGGTGACCCGGCCGCCGCCCGCCGAGTGGCAGGCGGTGACGGCGTGCCTGATCGCGAGCGTGCAGTCGGTCCGCCCGTCGCCGGCCGCGCCGTACGCGGTCACCGGGAAGTCGCGGCCGGGGAACCGGGGCGGCACCACCCGGGCCGTCACCGCGTCCGCCTCGGCCCACGGGTCCCGGACCGGAGGATCTGCCGGAGTTCTCATCTGCGGGCCGGTCAAGGCGACGCCTCCTGGCCGTTGATGGTGACGTCGCGCAGCACCAGGCCCTCGATGTTGCGCTGCTCGTTCGGACCGGTCATGCCGTTGAAGGCGCAGTCGCTCAGCAGCACGTCGTGGATCGGGTTGGCGTCGTTGCCGATGAAGGTCCAGGCGCGCGGTCCCGCGCTGGTGGTGACCCGGTGGATCTCGATCCGCCGCACGTCCGGGTAGAAGTCGCCGGTCTCCACCCGTTCGTAGTCCAGCGCGATCTCCACGACCGCGTCCCCGACCTCGCCGACGGTGATGTCGTGGCACAGCACGTCGCGCAGGTAACCGCCGCGCAGCGGGTTCGACTTGAGGCGGATCGCCCGGTCCAGGCGCGGGCTGTCCATCACGCAGTGCCGGGCGACGATGTCGGAGATGCCGCCGGAGTTCTCGCTGCCCAGGGTGACGCCGCCGTGCCCGTCGCGCATCTCGCAGCGCTCGACCAGGGCGTGCTCCATCGGCACACCCACCCGCCGGCCGTCGGCGTTCTTGCCGGCCTTGAAGGCGATGCAGTCGTCACCGGTGTCGAAGAGGCAGTCCTGGATGAGGACGTACGAGCACGACTCGGGGTCCACCCCGTCGTTGTTCGGCCCGACCGGGCTGTCCACGGTGACACCGCGCACGGTGACGTTGGTGGACAGCACCGGGTGGATGTTCCACATCGGCGAGTTGCTGACCGTGACGCCCTCGACGAGCACGTCCTGGCAGCGGTAGAACTGGATCATGCTGGGCCGCAGGAAGTGCCCCGCGCCGAACACGCGTTGCGGCACGGGGGTGCCCGCGTCTCCCATCGCCAGCAACTGCTTGATGTCGGGGTTCTGCGACGAAGGGCCCCCGTCCACCCCCTTGGTCCAGTCCCACCAGTGCGTCCAGTCGGCCTGCCCGTCGAGGGTGCCCCGCCCGGTGACCGCCACCGTGCGGCACTCGAAGGCGTACACCAGCGGCGAGTAGTTGAAGCACTCGACGCCCTCGTACCGGGTGTAGACGGCCGGCAGATACGCCTCCGGCTCCTGCCGGAACCGCAGGGTGGCCCCCTCCTCCACGTGGAGGTCGATCCGGTCCCGGAGGTGGACCGCCCCCGTCAGCCATTCGCCGGGCGGCACCACGACGTGTCCGCCGCCCGCTCGCGCACATGTCTCGATGGCGTCCCGGATGGCGTCCGTGCAGTCGTGCACGCCGTCCCCGACGGCTCCGTGGTCGGCGATCGACACCCGCCGCTCCGGGAAGCGCGGGTCGTGGATCCTGGCGAGAATGCGGGCGGCCCGGCGCTGCGCCCCGGGCACCGTGGACCCTTCCGCGTGCGCGGCGGATGCGGTGCCGGCCGCCACCCCGGCGGCGGCGAGACCCGCCGTGGCGAGGAAGGTCCTGCGGTCGGGGGCGTTCACCAGGACCACTCCTTCGCGGGAACGTGCAGCGTGTACTCGCGCAGGGGGGCCTGCGGCGAGGGGGTGCGGTTCGGATACATGGGTCGGGTGATTCCTTCCGGGTCGATGCCGATGACGTCGTCGCCGCGCCAGCGCGTGCGGTAGACACGTCCGGCGGCGGTCTCGTCGGTGACGTTCTCGGGCAGGGGAAAGGTGACGGTGACGCGCTCGCCCGCGCGGGGCTCGCGCACCGAGAGCGATCCGTCAGAGGCCCACAGGCCGGGCTCGTGCCCGTGCCGGGTGCGCTCGCTCCCGCCGGGCGCGGTGCGGACCACCCGCACCTGCGCGTAGCCCGCCCAGGCGGGGACGCGCAGCCGCAGTTCGCGGCAGTCCTCGCGGACGTCGAGGTCCACCCTCCCGGTGTGCGGGAGGTGGCTGAGCACGTGGGCGAACCGGCTGCCGCGGTTGAGCAGCAGGTTGACGCGGACCAGCCGCTCGTCGCCGGTGACGGCGAGGGACCAGCCGGTGAACAGGCCGCGGACGCCGGATCCGACGCAGCAGGCCTGTACGTCCGCGGTGTGGCCCCGGCCGAGGACGCTGTCGCAGACATAGTCGTTGGGCGCGCCGTACCCGGCGAACGCGCCGCGCAGCCGCTCACCGACCCGGTGGTGGGTGACCCACCCCGGCTCGTCCAGCGTGCGGTCGGGGGCCGAGCGGACCCAGGAGACGTCCAGGAGCTGAGCGGAGGTCAGATGGCCCCGCAGGAAACGCTCCAGTACGCCCCAGTAGCGGTGGTGGCCCGCGCCGGCCAGGGTGCCCGCGATGGCGATCAGGTCCACCAGGGAGCAGGTCTCGTGCTCGTAGCGCTGGCCGGCCAGGTCGCCCGGTGTCCACCCGAAGGCGGTGCACCGGCCGAGCGCCCAGTCGAAGGAGCGGCGCACGAACTCGGTCAGGGCGTGGTCGCCCGAGTCCACCGCGTACCGCGCCAGGCCGTCCAGGGTGCCGAGCCGGGTGTGGAAGTGCCCGCTGCGGTAGGCGAGCGCCGAGTTGAACGAGCCGTCCGGAAGGAACACCCCGCTGTGCTCAGTGATCAGCCGGGCGAACCACCCGCACAGTTCCCAGGCCTGCTCGTTGCCGGTCAGCCGGTGCCAGCGCAGCAGCGGCATGATGAGCCGCCCGCAGAACGACGCCGGATCCGGGGCCAGATGGAGTTGTACCGCGTTGGCGGAAGGCCAGCCGCGGTCGGTGTACTCGGACGCCGGGTAGTACCAGACGTCGCGTTCCTTGACCGCGATCCGGTGCAGTGCCGCCACCAGCCGGTCGGCCGCGGACGCGGCCTCCTCGTCGCCGCTCTCCTGGTACCAGGTGGTGAGCGCGAGCAGGGTGGCGCGCTGGTCGATCATGTTCGCGTTCGGCTCCCAGTGGCCGCGCGGATGGCTGCGCCGCCGGGTGAGCCCGTCGTCGCCGATCAGGGCGAGCAGTGTCTTCCTGTACACCGCCTCGACGTCGCTCCACGACGAGACGCCGGTCATCTGCCGGGCGAGCACGTAGGCGTCGGTGAGCCGGCCATGGCTGGAGCCGTAGTCCCAGTCGCCGTGCCGCAGCGCGGCCGGCTCGGCGGTCAGGTCGGCACCGAAGAAGGGGATGCCGCCGAGATCGGGGTCGGCCAGCCCCACCACGGCGTTCATGGCCAGCTCGGCCCGTTCTTCCAGGAGCAGGGTTGCTGGTATGCCAGTCATCGTTTCCACGCCGTCTCTGAGTCCGGTGAATCAGTGGTGCGCGCGTCGGGGAAAGACGCTAAGCGCGGTAGTGAAGGGCGTCAAGAGCCGCGAAAGTGCTGTACACGACCGTGTGTTGGGGAGGTGGAGGGTGTTGACGCCACCTTTCAGGGGTTCTACGGTTCCGGACGTTCGCCCCTCTCCAGGTGGCATGCCAGCCACCGGCGAGGCAGGGGTGAGGGAGTGAGCGGAGGGCTGATGCGCAGTGCCGTGCTGAAGCGGGCCGGCGGGATCGAGATCGAGGAGTCCGGGGTTCCGCCATTCGGCGAGGGGGAGGCCCTGGTCGAGATGCGGGCGGTGGGCCTGTGCGGCAGCGACACCGCGGCCTTCCGCGGCCGCCATCCGTTCCGGGAGCCACCGGTGGTTCTGGGCCACGAAGGAGCGGGCCGGGTGGCGGAAGCCGCTGACGGCACGGTTGCGCAGGGCACCAAGGTCGCCGTGCTGCCACTGGCGTCCTGCGGGCGGTGCGGACACTGCGAGAGAGGGCTGTCCCACCTGTGCGCGTACCGGCGGCTGCCCGGCGCGGGCCTTCCCGGGCTTCTCGCCCAGTACGTCGTGCTGCCGCGGCGCGCACTGGTGCCGCTGCCCGGTGCACTGTCGTACGCGCAGGGCGCGCTGATCGAGCCCGCCGCGGTGGCCTGGCACACCGTCGGGACGGCGGGCGTGCGGTTCGGGACCCGCCTCGCGGTGCTGGGCGCGGGCACCATCGGCCATCTGACCGCGGCGGTCGCCCGCCTGCACGGCGCCGAGGACGTCCTCGTCACCGACGTGCGCCCCCGGGCACTCGACCTGGCCGCCCGCGCCACCGGCTGCCGCACCCTGGACGCCCGCTACGGAGCGGTGGCGGGTGAAGGACGGGCCGGCGCCTTCGACGCCGTCGTCGTCGCCTCCGGGCACCCGGGCTGCATGGACGAGGCGCTCGCCCTCTGCCGCCCGCGCGGCACCGTCGTCGTGCTGCCGATGTTCGGCGAGACGGTGCGCGCCGGGCTGAACCCGCTGGTGCTCAAGGAGATCCGGGTCAAGGGCTCCTCCCTGTACACCCCCGGCGACTTCCGCGCCGCGGCCCGTGCCGTGGCCAGTGGCGCGCTCGACGTACGCCCCCTGATCACGGCCGAACCGGCGCCGCTGGCCGCGGCCCAGGACGCCTTCGAGGAGCTCGACCGGGGGAGCGACGTCATGAAAGTCCTGCTGGACCCGGCGCGCTGACCCCGAAGAGCCCGTACAGAAGAGAGGCAGGCATGGCGGACGAACAGGTCGTCGCGGTCTACGACGTCGAAAGCTGGCTGCCGCCCCGGGCGGCGGCCGCGGTACTGGCGAACGAGCAGTCCACCGGCACCTTCGTACGCGTCCCGGGCGAGAGCGACGCACTGCGCACCCGGTTCGGGGCGACCGTCCTCGAGGTGACCGCCCTCCCCGACTCCGGGAACCCCCCGCTGCCCGGGGCGACCAGACCCCCGGAGGCCGGCCCGCGCCCACACCGTGCCCGCGTCCGGATCGCCTTCCCGCTGCACAACTTCGGCCCATCCGTACCGAACCTGCTGGCGGCGGTCGCGGGCAACCTCTTCGAACTCCGCGAGATGGCCGCCGTGCGTCTGGTCGACCTCGACCTGCCCGCCGCGTTCGCCGGACGCTACCCCGGCCCGGCCTTCGGCACGGCGGGCACCCGGCGCCTCATGGGCGCCCCCGACGGCACCCTGATCGGCACGATCGTCAAGCCCGGGGTCGGCCTCCGGCTCGATGCGCTGCGCACCCTGGTGCGTGAACTGGCCATGGCCGGGATCGACTTCGTCAAGGACGACGAACTCAACGGGAACCCGCCGCACGCCCCCCTGCCCGAGCGGATCAAGGTCGTCAACGAGGAGCTCGACCGGGCCGCCGACCTCACCGGCCGCCGCACCATGTACGCCTTCAACATCACCGACGACATCGGACGCCTCGAAGCCAACCACGACCTGGTGCGCGAGGCCGGCGGCACCTGCGTGATGGTGTGCGTGCAGACCGTGGGCCTGGCGGGCGTCGCCCATCTGCGCGAACATGCGACGTTGCCGATCCACGGGCACCGCGCCATGAGCGGGGCGCTGCTGCGCAGCCCCCAGCTCGGCCTCGGCCCCCTGGTGTTCCAGAAACTCGCCCGGCTCTCCGGCGTCGACCAGCTCCACGTCGGCGGCATCGACAGCAAGTTCTACGAGACCGACGAGGATGTGGTCGCCTCCGTCCACGCGATGCGCACCCCGTTCCTCGGCGGCTACGAGGCCCTGCCCGTGCTTTCCTCCGGCCAGTGGCCCGGCCTCGCCCACCGCACCCTGGAACTCACCGGCACGCCCGACCTGCTGGTCCTGGCCGGCGGCGGCATCCACGCCCACCCGCAGGGCCCCGGCGCCGGCGTCGCGGCGATGCGCTCGGCGTGGCGGGCGGCGGCGGAGGGCGAACCACTGGCCGAGGCTGCCGCCCGGGACCGGACGCTGGCCCTCGCCCTCAAGCGGTTCGGCGGGATCCGCGGATGACGGCCGCACCCACCGGCCACGGCCCGGCCTCCGGCGTGACCCCGCCCCTGGCGGCGTTCTACGGCGACGACGTCACCGGGTCCACCGACGCTCTCGCCCAGTTCCACCGGGCAGGCCTGCGCGGTGTGCTGCTCTTCGACCCCGGCGCGGTGCGGAAGGCCGCCGCCGCGGGCGGGTTCGATGTGATCGGGGTGGCGGGCGCCGCCCGCGCGCTGCCCACCGCCGAGATGGCCGACATGATCCGGCCCGTCCTGGAGGAACTGCGCGCCACCGGGGCCGGATTCGTGCAGTACAAGATCTGCTCCACCGCCGACTCCTCACCCGGAACGGGGAGCCTGGGTCGTGCCGCTGAGACCGGCCACGAGGTGTTCGGCCGGGCGCCCGTGCCCGTCCTGGCCGCGCAGCCCGACTTCGGGCGGTACACCGCCTTCGGCCACCACTTCGCCCGGGACGACGACGGCCGGGTGCACCGTCTCGACCGCCAGCCCACCATGTCCCGTCACCCGGTCACCCCCATGGGCGAGTCCGACCTGCGCAAGCACCTCGGCCGGCAGACCGGACTCCCCGTCAGCGGCCTCGACCTGACGGTGTACGAACTGCCCCTCGCCGAGGCCCGGCTCGTCTACGAGGCGGCGGCCGCCGGCCGTCCCGGACTCGTAGTGCTGGACGCGCTGACGCCCGCGCACGCCCGGCACGCGGCCCGACTGGCGCTCCTGGGCGGCCCGTCCCCCGTCTTCGCACTCGGTTCGGGCGGCCTCAGCCTCGCGGTCGGTCAGGTCCTCGCCGGCACTGGGCGAACACACCCCTACGGCTCGCCGGAACCCGCCCGTGCGATCGTCGTCTCAGGCAGCCGCGCCCTCCGTACCGCCGCCCAGATCCGCCACGCCACGGACCACGGCTGGGCAGGCGTGCCGGTGCCGGTGGACCCGGACCACGGCTGCGACACCTCGCCCGCCGCCCTGGCCCGGCTCCGCGGGGCGGTGCTGCGCGCCCTCGGCGGCCGCGCACCCGGTGTCGTCGTGCACGCCGTGCCGGCCGGCCGCCGCGACGCTCCGGGCACCGACCCCGCGGACTGCCTCGGCGGCATCCTCGTCCACGCCGTACGGGCCGCCGTCGACGCCGGAGTTCGCCGCGTGGTGGTGGCGGGCGGTGACACGGCGGGACGGGTCGCCGCCCGCCTGGGCACCCGCACCGCCGAGATCGACACCCTGCTCGCCCCCGGCGCGGCCCTGTGCCGGCTGACGTTCGAAGACCCGCGCCTCGACGGCGTGTCGGCCGTCCTCAAGGGCGGCCAGGCCGGCCCGGTCGACCTCTTCGACCGGGTGGCCGGACGCATCCGCTCCACCGACCCGACCACCGACCCACCCAGGGAGCCCGGGACGTGACGACCGCACCGCACACTCTGCGTACGGCCCATCTCGCCGACCCGCTCGGCATCGACGAGCAGCACCCGGACCTGTCATGGCGGCCCGCCGGCCGGCAGCGGGCCTACCGGATCCAGGCCGCCACCGACCCCGGCCTGTTGGCCTCCGGCGCCTGCGACCTCTGGGACAGCGGACCGGTGGAGGATCCGCGCAGCACCTGCGTCCGCTACGACGGCAAACCGCCCGGCGCCCGCCGGCGCGTCTGGTGGCGGGTCCGGGTCCGGTACGACGACGGACTCTCGCCCTGGAGCTCCGCCGCGACGTGGGAGACCGGGCTGCCCACCGCGGCCGACTGGTCCGGCGCCCGGTGGATCACCGCCCCGGACACCGGCGGGCCCGCCCGGCTCCCGCTGCTCGCCGTGGACTTCCACCTGCCGTCCGCCCCGGTCACGGCCCGTCTCCACGCCACCGCCCTCGGCTCCTACGAGGCCTCCGTCAACGGCGTCCGCGCAGGCCACGCCCTCCTTGAACCCGGCTACACCGACTACGGAACCCGTCTGATCTACGCCATCTACGACATCACCGACGCACTGCGCCAGGGCAACAACACCGTGGGGCTGAGCCTCGGCAACGGCATCGCGCACGCACCGAGGGTCCCGGGGCGCTACGCCAAACTCCACATCGACCACGGCCGCCCCCGGGCCATCGCCGTGCTCCACGCCGTCCTCGCCGACGGCACCTCCACCACTCTGGTCACCGACGGGACCTGGCATGCCGCCGGGGGCCCCGTGACCCTGTCGGCCTGGTTCGGCGGCGAGGAGTACGACGCCCGCCTCGAACGGCACGGATGGGACCGCCCCGGACACGACCGCGCGCAATGGAGCGCCGCCGTCGAGGCCCCGCTGGAGGGCGTGACGCTGAACGCCCGCACCCACCCGCCCATCGAGGCGGTCGACACCGTCGCGCCGGTATCGGTCGCCGAACCGAGGCCCGGCATCCATGTCTTCGACCTCGGCGTCAACATCGCGGGCCGCCCGCGCCTCACGGTCACCGGACCCGCCGGGGCGTCCGTCGTGATCCGCCCCGCCGAACTGCTCGCCGACGACGGCACGGTGAACCAGCGCTTCACCGGCACCCCCTGCTACGACCGCTACACCCTGCGCGGGGACCCGGGAGGCGAGGTATGGGCCCCGGCGACGGTGTACCACGGATTCCGCTACCTCCAGGTGGAGGGACTGCCCGGCGACCCCGCGCCGGACACCGTACGCGGCGAGGTCATGCGGACCGCCAACGCGCGTGCCGGTGGCTTCAGCTGCTCGTCGGACCTGCTGAACGGCATCCACCGCATCATCGACCGGGCCGTCCAGGGCAACATGTTCAGTGTCCTCACCGACTGCCCGCACCGCGAGAAGCTCGGCTGGCTGGAGCAGGCCCACCTCGTCTTCCCCGTCGTGGCCGGCGGCTACGACGTCGCCGCGTACTACCGCAAGCTGGTGCGCGACATGGCCGACGCGCAGACCGCCGAAGGCCTCGTGCCGGGCATCGCCCCCGAGTACACCATGTTCGAGGACAAGTTCCGCGACGACGCCAACTGGGGCGGCGCCCTGGTCCTCGCCCCCTGGCACCTGTACCGCACCTACGGCGACACCACGACACTGCGCACCCACTACCCGGACATGCTGCGCTACCTCGGCCACCTGCACTCCCGCTCGGACGACGGCCTGCTGCTGCACCACGGACTGGCCGACTGGATCGCGTTCGACAACTCCACCCCCAGGGCAGTCACCGCGACCTACGCCCACCAGCGCATCGCTGCCGCGCTGGGCGACATCGCCGAGGCGATCGGCCGGCCCGACGACGCCGCCGCCCACCGCCGGCTCGCGGACCGCGTCGCCCGGGCCTTCCACACGGAGTTCTTCGACCCGGCCCGCCACACCTACGGCAGCGGCAGCCAGGCCTGCGACGCGCTCGCCCTGGAGATGGGCGCCGTCCCTGCCGAGGAGGTCCCGGCCGTGCTGGACCACCTGGTCGACTCGGTCCGGGCAGCGGACGGCCACGTCACTGTCGGCGAGATCGCCCTGCCCGCACTGCTGCGCGTCCTGTCCGCGCACGAACGCGACGACGTCGTCGCGGACCTGCTGAGCCGCACCGACAGCCCCAGTTACGGCTACCAGCTCGCCCACGGCGCGACCGCGCTGACCGAACGCTGGGACGGCCCCACCCGCGGCTCCTCCCAGAACCACTTCATGCTCGGCGCCGCCTCCGAATGGCTCACCGCCTCCCTGGCGGGACTGCGGCAGGCGGCGGACTCCGTCGCGTACGAGCGCATCGTTGTCCGGCCCGCCCCGGTGGGCGGCCTCACCCGGGCGAGCGCCTGGTACGAGACACCGCGGGGACGCACCGCCGTGGCCTGGCACCGACGACCGGACGCATTCCGGCTGACCGTCATGCTGCCGCCCGGCGCACCCTCCCGGGTGGAACTGCCACTGCCTGGCGGCGGCCGGGACGTACGGGAAGTGGAGCCCGGCAGCTGGGAGTTCACGGTCCCCGGCGACTGGACGGCGCGATGAGCGAGCGACCGCTACCAGAAGTGCGACAGCGGCCGCCGGCCGAAGGTGAGGGACCGATGACGGACACGGACCGCCCGGCGGCGACCGCACCGCACCACGGCGACCCGATGGACACCACCGCCTCCGCGGCCTACTGGGCCGATCTGACCCCGGGGAGCGGCCGTCTCGCGCCGCGCGCCCATTTCCCCCTCGGGGGCCGGCGGCTGGACCTCGGCGGCACCTGGTCCTTCCGCCTGTCGCCGGTCGCCGACGCGCCCCTCGACTTCCTCGCGCCCGGCGGCCCTGCCGAGGACGCCCCCTCCTGGTCACCGCTGACCGTCCCCGGCCACTGGGTCCTCCAGGGCCACGACGTGCCGCGCTACACGAACACCGCCTACCCGTTCCCCATCGACCCGCCGCACGTCCCCGACGCCAACCCGACCGGCGACCACCACCGCACCTTCGACCTGCCCGACGACTGGCCGGTCACTGGCGACGGCTCCACCGTGCTGCGCTTCGAGGGTGTCGACTCCTGCTTCAAGGTCTGGCTCAACGGTGTCGAACTCGGCACATCGAAGGGCAGCCGGCTGCCCGCGGAGTTCGACGCCGGACCCGCGCTGCGCCGCGGCCGCAACGACCTCGCGGTACGCGTCCACCGCTGGTCCTCCGGCAGCTACCTGGAGGACCAGGACATGTGGTGGCTGCCCGGCATCTTCCGCGACGTGACGCTGCTGGAGGTCCCGCCGGGATCGATCGGCGACTACTTCGTGCACGCCTCCTACGACCACGAACGGGGCAGCGGGACCCTGCGCATCGAGTCCGACGTCCCCGCTCTCGTGTCGCTGCCCGGCTTCGGCGTCCACGACCACCCCGCTGACCGGCCGATCCAATTGCCCGGCGTCGAACCGTGGAGTGCCGAGCTGCCCCGCCTGTACGCCGCCGACCTCGCCCCCCTCTCCGGCGCCGCACCCGTCCGCCTGCGCATCGGCTTCCGCACCGTGGCGATCCGCGACGGCCGCTTCACCGTCAACGGCGTCCCCGTGCTGCTGCGCGGCGTCAACCGGCACGAGCACGACCCCGACCGGGGCCGCGCCTTCGGCCGCGACACCATGCGCGAGGACCTGCTCCTGATGAAGCGGCACAACATCAACGCGGTGCGTACGGCGCACTACCCCCCGCACCCCGCCTTCCTCGACCTCTGCGACGAACTCGGCATGTGGGTCGTGGACGAGTGCGACCTGGAGACCCACGGCTTCATCCACGCGGACTGGGTGGGCAACCCCGCCGACGACCCCCGGTGGCGCCCGATGATCCTGGACCGGATGCGGCGCACCGTCGAGCGCGACAAGAACCACCCCAGCGTCGTCATCTGGTCCCTGGGCAACGAGAGCCACCACGGAACCAACCTGGGAGCCCTCGCCGACTGGACCCGGGAGCGCGACCCGTCGCGGCCGCTGCACTACGAGCGGGACCGCACCTACCGCCACTCCGACTTCTACAGCCTGATGTACGCCCCCGTGGACGAGGTGGACCGCATCGGCCGCCATGAGGAGGAGACCCCCCCCGAGACGGCCGACGCCCCCGAGGCGGAGGCCCGTCGACGACAACTGCCCTTTCTTCTCTGTGAGTTCGCGCACGCCATGGGCAACGGTCCCGGCTCGCTCACCGAGTACCAGCGCACCCTGGAATCCCACCCGCGCTGTGCCGGAGCCTTCGTCTGGGAGTGGATCGATCACGGTCTGCGCCGCACCGGCGAGGACGGCGGGACGTACTTCGCCTACGGCGGCGACTTCGGGGACAGCCCCCACGGCGGTACCTTCTGCATCGACGGGCTGCTCTTCCCCGACCGCACCCCCTCGCCCGGCCTCGCGGCGTACAAGAAGGCCGTCGAGCCGGTCGGGATCGGCCTCGACCCCGCGGCCGGCCGGATCGCACTGCGCAACCGGTACGACGCACGGGACCTGGCGCACCTGCTGTTCCGCTGGACCCTGGAGACGGACGGGACCCCGGTCGCAGACGGCGAGCTGAAGACGCCACCGGTGCCCGCGCGCCAGGACGCGGACATGCCCTTCCCGGAACTGCCCTGCCCGCCGGAACCGCCCGGCCGGGCTGCCGGGCCCGCGGGGGAGACCTGGCTGACGGTTCGGGCCGTGCTGGCGGCCGACGAACCGTGGGCGCCGGCCGGTCACGAGGTCGCCTGGGCCCAGGCCCGCGTCGGCGGGCCCGTCCCCCGCCCGGCGGCCACCGGACCCGGGCGGACCCCGGCGGCCGGCACCTTCGACGAGCGCACCGGGCTGCTGGCAGACCTGGCCGGCCTGGAACTGGAGGGCCCGTACCTCGACGTGTGGCGGGCGCCCACCGACAACGACCGCGGAATGGGCGCGAATTCCGTGCTGCGCCTCTGGCGCAAGGCCGGACTGGACCGCCTGGTACTGCGCACCGAGAGCGTCGAGCGGCGCCCGCACGAGTTGCTCGTGCGTTCCAGGTCGGCGCCGGACGGACTGCCGCACGGTCTGCGTGTCCGCCACACCTGGGCCCCGAACGGCGAGGCGCTGCGGCTGACCGTCGAGATCACCCCGGACGGCCCCTGGGCTGGCCTGACCTTGCCGCGCGTGGGCGTGCGCTTCACGCTGCCCGCTCGCCACGACCGGGTCCGCTGGTACGGAAAGGGCCCGGGAGAGGCGTACCCGGACAGTGCACAGGCCGCCCGCGTCGGACTGTTCGCCGCGGACGTCGCCGCCCTCCAGACCCCCTATGTCGTCCCGCAGGAGAACGGACGGCGGGCGGACGTCCGCTGGGCCGAACTGGCCGACCCCGCCACCGGCCGGGGGCTCCGCGTGGAGGCGGCCGGCGGGGTGGGAGTGTTCGGCCTCACCGTCCGCCCCTGGTCCGTCGAGCAGCTCGAAGCGGCCGCTCATCCGCACGATCTGGTGCCGGGCGAGCATCTCCACCTCCATCTGGACGTCGCCCAGCACGGACTCGGCAGCGCCTCCTGCGGGCCGGCGCCCCTGGACCGTCACCAACTGCGGCCTCAGCCCTGGCGGATGGAGTTCCTGCTGCGTCCGCTCGCGCCCGGCGGTCCGGCGTGACCCGCGTCGCGGCCGCCGTCCGCGCGGAGCACCCGGACGTCCCACGCGCCCAGCCGCAGCTCCTCACGCGGGGCGAGGCGCTCCTCGCCGAGCACGTCCCGCACCGCCTCGGGTACCGCGACCCGCACCGGCTCCCACGCCCAGTTGTGGACGAACCACAGGCGCTCGCCGAGCACGTTGCGGGCCGAGGTCACGTGCACCGTCGCGGGCAGCGGGCCCCAGCACGCCGCCGCGGTCGTGCAGCCCGCCACATGCCGGGCCAGCGCCTCGGCGAAGGCGCTGTCCGGCAGCGTCCCGACATAGGTCACCCGGCCCCGCCCGTGGTCCCGGACGGTCGCGGCCGGCCACCGTCCGAAGTGCGGGTGGACGTAGTGCGCGAGCGGCAGGGCGCCGTCCGCCTCCAGGCCGTCGGCCCACTCCAGGGCCCGCGCGCCGGATGCGAGCGGCAGCCCAGACCCCTCGGCCGCCGTGACGGTCAGCGGGCCGGTCAGATTCGCGTACTCCACGCAGCGCACCCCGGCTGCCGCCCGCAGCACCGCACCGGGGGCAGTCTCGGCGCGGGCTCGCGCCTCCTCGTCGGCGTAACCGGTCCGGAACGTCAGCACCAGATGGCCGCCGGAGCGCGCGTACCTGTCGAGAAGATCCGGCAGTTCGCTATCGCACAGGTACAGAGCGGGCACCACCAGGATGCCCGGGAGCGTGCCGGGGGAGCGGCGCAGGGAGGCGGCGAGCTGTCGGGGCGACATGATCCGGGCCTGCGCGCCCGCGTCGAAGAACCCCTTGAAGAACGCGCCGAATATGCGCTCGTACGACTGGGGATCGGGGGTGAAGGTCCCCGGGAGCGACAGCGGCGGCTGGCACCGCATCGCCCAGTCGCTCTCCACGGACCGGACGAAGACCGCGTCCGCGTCCGGGACCAGCCCGGTCAGGGAATCCCCGGCCGCCTCGAACTCCGAGGCCACCCGGGCGACTTCGCGCTGAATACGGCCGGGTTCGAGGTCGTGCCCGAGGATGCCGCCCCAGTAGGTCTCCGCCCCGTACGGCAGCGTGTGCCAGTGCCAGTACTGCATCAGGCGCGCGCCCCGCGCGGCCAGCGTCCAGGCGGCCTGCCGCAACTGCCCTTCGTAGCCGGGATGGCTGGCGTGCGACGCGTTGATGGAGGAGGCGTTCGTCTCGGTGACCAGGAAGGGCTCCTGGCGGGCGCCCCACAGCCGGTCCGCCGACAGGTGGATCTGCCACACTCCCTGGCCGAACCAGCCGCCCTCGTACCGTCGGTCCTCGTCGGGCAGCGCCACTTCGTCCTGCGCCACGTAGTAGACATTGCCGGCCGTCACATCCAGTGCCTCCGTGACCGCCTCCTCGTCCACCGCCGGGCGGGTCACCGCCAGGCAGGTCGTGACGTACTGCCCGGGCCGGGCGTACTCGCGCACGATGTCCGCCTGCCAGGCGATGAACTCGGACGTCAGATCCGCCTGATAGCGGCGCCAGGCCAGGTCGTAGGACGGGGTGGTGTTGCCGCCGGGCCTCCACAGCTCGGTCCAGGAGGACAGCCGGTGCGACCAGTAGGTCAGCCCCCACGCCGAGTTGAGCCTCTCGACGCTCCCGTACCGCGCGCGCAGCCGGGACACGAACTCCTCGAACACCCCGTCGTTGTGCAGCAGGAGCAGACCCGGCTCGTTGTCCACCTGGAACCCGGCCACCGCGGGGTGGTCCGCGTGCGCCGCGACGACACGGCGCACCACCCGCTCCGCGTACCTGCGGAACACCGGGTGGGTGAAGTCGACTTCCTGCCGGGCGCCCCACGGCACCCGGCCGCCGTCCGCCCGGACCGCCGCGATCTCCGGGTGGGCGCGCTGCAGCCACGGCGGCACCGCGTAGGTCGGGGTGCCGAGCAGTACGCGGATGCCGCGGGCGTGCGCCCCGTCCAGGACCGGCACCACCCAGTCCACGTCGAAGACCCCGTCCTCGGGCTCCCAGGTGGACCACACCGACTCGCCGACCCGGATCAGCGAGAGCCCCGTCGAGGCCATCAGATCGAGGTCCGTCTCCAGGCGGTCGGTGGGCTGGTACTCGTGGTAATAAGCGGCCCCCACCCGGACCCGGTCGGTGTCTGCGGCTGCTCGCTCGCGTCGTTCCAGTCGTTCGAGGAAGTCAGACATGGCCAGAAGGTGGCATGCCACCTGAATGCCGTCAAGGGAAAGGGAGTTGGATGACCGCCGACCATGACCTGAGGAACACGTACCGACCCGACTGGGAATCGCTGCGCGGCCACCGGGTGCCGGACTGGTTCCGTGACGCGAAGCTCGGTATCTGGGCGCACTGGGGCCCGCAGTCCGCGGCCCGCAGGGGGGACTGGTACGCCCGCCACCTCTACGGCCCCTACGAAGGCACCGAAGGATTCGAACGGGAGCGGACAGCACGTCAGACGGCCCACCACCGCGAACACTTCGGCCACCCCTCCGTCTTCGGCCACAAGGATCTGTGCCACTCCTGGAAGGCCGAACGGTTCGACCCGGAGAAGCTGATGGACCGCTTCCGCAGGACCGGCGCCCGCTACTTCGTCTCCCTTGCGACGCACTGCGACAACTTCGACCTGTGGGACTCCTCCCACCAGCCGTGGAACTCCGTCAACGTCGGGCCGCGCACCGACATCGTCGCCCGCTGGGCCGATGCCGCCCACGCCGCCGGACTGCGCTTCGGCGTCAGCATGCACGCCGGCTCCTGGACGTGGCGCTGGCTCGATTCGGCGTTCGGCCGGGACGCCGACGGTCCCCACGCGGGCGTCCCGTACGACGGACACCTCACCGCGGCGGACGGGACCGGCACCTGGTGGGAAGGGCTCGACCCGCGGGCCCTGTACGGCCGCCCCCGGTGCCCCGGCGACAAGCCGGACGCGGCCTTCGTCGACGACTTCTATGCGCGGCTGCGCGACGTCGCCCTCCGCCACGACGCCGACCTCGTCTACCTGGACGACTCCAGGATGCCCTTCGACGAGGGGAGTGTGTGCCAGGCGGCCCCGCCCAGCCGCCGCGGTCTGGAGTTCCTCGCCGACTACTACGCCCGCAGGCCGGAGGGGATCGTCTCCATCAAGACCATTCCCGACGAGGACCGCGGTGCCGTACTCCTCGACGTCGAACGCGGGCAGCTCGGTGGTCTCGACCCGCACCCCTGGCAGTACGACACCAGCATCGGCGACTGGTTCTACGCCGACGGCGAGCGCTACAAGACCGCCCCCGAGATCGTTCACCTGCTGGTCGACACCGTATCCAAGAACGGCTGCCTGCTCCTCAACGTCCCCCAGCTCCCGGACGGCACCATCGACGAGGCGACCGGCGCCGTCCTCGACTCGCTCGGTGCCTGGACCGACAGGTGCGGCGAAGCCGTCTTCGGCAGCCGCCCCTGGAAGGTCTACGGAGAAGGCCCCACCAACGTCACCGGCGACCGCGCGCGAGAGAAGGCGCTCGTCTACACCCCGCACGACCTCCGCTTCACCGTCGGCGCCGACCGCCGCACCCTCTACGTCTTCCTGATGGTCTGGCCCGACGACCGCACCGTCCGCATCGAGAGCCTCGCCCCTTCCCGGGGCCTGGTCAGTACCCCGCCCCGCCGCATCACCCTGCTCGGCACCGACACCCCGGTCCGCTGGACCGAGGGCCCGGACAGCCTCGATGTCCACCTGCCCGCCGGACGGCCCCCCACCCCGTACGCGCAGGTCCTGCGCGTCGAACTGGACTGAGAGGACCCGCCGTGCAGTACCCGACGACGGTGACGGCCCCCACCTTCGAACACCACCGCCACGCACTCGGCATCGGCGAACCTGCCCCGCGCCTGAGCTGGCGGACCCTGACCGACGAACCCGACTGGACGCAGCGCGCCTACCGCGTACGGATCGCAGGAGCCGACGGCGCGATACTCGCCGACACCGGGCGCACCCCCGGCGCCGAGTCCGTGCTGGTCCCCTGGCCCGGCCCCCCGCTCGCCTCGCGCAACCGCGCCACCGTACGGGTACGGGTGTGGGGCGGCGCCGACGACACTCCCAGCCCCTGGTCCGAGCCCGCCGACGTCGAGACCGGGCTGCTGGACCCCGCCGACTGGAGCGCCTCGTTCGTCACCCCCGATACCGGCGACGACGAGGGCGCACTGCCGGCGGCCCTGCTCCGCCGGGACTTCCGCATCGACGCAGACATCGCCTCCGCCCGCCTCTACACCACCGGCCTGGGCGTCTACGAGACCGAGATCAACGGAGTCCGCGTCGGTGACGAGGTGCTCGAACCCGGCTGGTCCTCCTACCACCACCGGTTGCGCCACCGCACCCACGACGTCACCGCCCTGCTGCGGCCCGGCCCCAACACGATCGGCGCCCTCCTCGGCGAGGGCTGGTACACGGGACGCCTCGGCTGGGACGGCGGCAGCCGCCACCACTACGGGCGGCGGCGCGCCCTCCTCGCCCAGCTGGAGTTGCACCACACCGACGGCACCGTCCGGACCGTCGCCACCGATTCCGCTTGGCACGGGGCCACCGGCCCCCTGCTGCGCTCCGAGCTGTACGACGGCGAGCATTACGACGCCCGCCTGGAGCGGGACGGCTGGTCCCGGCCGGGCCACGACACCCGTGGCTGGTCCCGGGTGCGCGAACTCCCGCCGCCCACCGCCCGGATCACCGCACCCACCGGCCCACCGGTCCGCCGTACTCGCACGGTCCCCGTTCGCGAGGTACTCACCACGCCCTCCGGTCGCACCGTGGCCGACTTCGGTCAGAACCTCGTGGGACGGCTCCGGATACGCGTCACAGGTACCGCCGGACACACCGTCACCCTGCGCCACGCCGAAGTCCTTGAGCACGGCGAACTCGCCGTGCGCCCACTGCGCCGGGCCGCTGCCACCGATACCTACGTGCTGCGCGGCACGGGGGAGCACGAGACCTGGGAGCCCCGCTTCACCTTCCACGGGTTCCGGTACGCGGAGTTCGACGGCTGGCCCGGCCCCTTCGACGAGGCCGCGGTCGAGGCCGTCGTCCTCCACACCGACCTGGAGCGCACCGGATGGTTCGACAGTTCGGACGCGACGGTGAACCGGCTCCACGAGAACGTCGTCCACTCGCTGCTCGGCAACTTCGTCGACCTCCCCACCGACTGCCCGCAGCGCGACGAACGGATGGGCTGGACCGGCGACATCGCCGTGTTCGCACCCACCGCCGCCTTTCTGTACGGCTGCACCGGCATGCTGTCCGGCTGGCTGCGCGACCTCGCCGCCGAACAACTGGCCCGCCCCGACAGTTCGGTGCCCCTGGTGGTCCCCGACATACTCGACCCGCCGATGGGCGGACAGCCGCACGCACTGTGGGGCGACGCCGCCGTCCTGGTCCCGTGGGCGCTGTACCGGGAGACCGGTGACTTAGAACTGCTGCGTACCCAGTACCCCTCCATGACCGCGTGGATCGCGTGCGCGTCCGGCCACGGGCCCGAGGGCGGCGGGCTGTGGCGGGACCCGGACCAGCTCGGCGACTGGCTCGACCCGGGGGCGCCGCCCGATGACCCCGCCGCCGCCCGCACCGATGCCGGGCTCGTCGCCCTGGCCCACCTCGTCCACTCCACCGACCTGCTGGCCGACATCGGGGAACTGCTCGACGAGAAGGACGACGCCGCCCGCCATCGCGCCCTCGCCGCCCGCCTTCGCGGCGCGTTCGCCGACGAGTTCGTCACCCCGGCCGGACGTCTCTCGTCCGACTCCCAGACCGCCTACGCGCTGGCGCTGTGCTTCGGTCTGTTCCCCGAGGAGGCACAGCGGCGGCACGCCGGGGAACGTCTCGCGCAGCTCGTGCGCCGGGCCGGGTTCCGTATCGCCACCGGCTTCGCCGGAACCCCGCTGATCTGCGAGGCGCTCTGCCTGGCCGGCCACGCCCCGCTCGCCCACCGCATGATCGCCGAACGGCACTGCCCGTCCTGGCTCTACCCCGTCACCATGGGGGCGACCACGATCTGGGAGCGCTGGGACTCGATGCTGCCCGACGGCAGCGTCAACCCGGGGCAGATGACGTCCTTCAACCACTACGCGCTCGGCTCGGTGGCCGACTGGCTCCACCGCACCGTGGCAGGTCTCGCCGCCGCCGCACCCGGCTGGCGCCGCATCCGGGTGGCACCCACACCCGGGGGCACGCTGACCCGTGCGCGGGCTGCCCACCTCACGCCCTACGGAAGGGCCGAGGCCGGCTGGCGCATCGAGGGGACGACCCTGGTCGTGGAGGTCCTGGTACCGCCCGGGGCGCGGGCCGACATCCATCTCCCGGGCGGCGGAGCGCCACTGACCCGGGGTGCGGGACGCCATGTGTTCGAAGTCCCGCACGTCGCCGACGGCCGGACGGTGACGGTGACGGGCCACCCGTTCGTCGCGGGCAGCGACGAGGACTGCGGCTGCGGTTCGCTGGGTCCGGGGTCGGCGACACCGCCCTGTGATCCCCGCGCCGGGGTCGGCGACACCCTTCTGTGATCCCCGCGCCGGGGCCGTCGACCAGCGGTTGTGGAGGAGTGCGGCCGGGGTTCCAGCAGTGGCGCGGCAGGCGACGCCTGCTCCGTCGAGGGGCGGTGCCAGGTGCGGCGGGAGTGTCTGCGGGGCGTCGTGACGGGACAGCCCTCAGCGGTGGTAGGGCGGCATGGGGCCGCGCAGGCCGTTGCTCGCCTGTTCGCAGGCGTCGAGTACGTCCTCGGGCAACGGGCCCGCCGCGGCCGCCTCCAGGTTGCTGCGCAGCTGGGCGGTGTTGGACGAGCCGATCAGGACCGCGTGGGTGGAGTCCCGGTGCAGCAGCCAGCGCAGCGCCAGGGCGGCGAGCGGGATCCCGGCCTGCTCGGCCACGTCCGTCAGCCGGGCCACGGCCGCGAGTAGCTCGTCGTTCCAGTAGCGGTCGTGGTAAGCATCGGCGAGACGGGAGGTGGTGAACCGGCCCGCGCCGGGCTTCTCCCGCCCGGAGTAACGCCCCGTCAGCAAGCCGCCTGCCAGGGCGTTGAAGGCCATCAGGCGTATCCCGCGTGCCGTCGGGTGCGCGGCGTACTCGATGAACTCCTCCTCGATGCGGCGGGCCAGCAGATTGTGCAGTTGCTGGGCTACCACGGGCCGCGGCGCGTTCATCTCGTCGGCGAGCCGCATGAGTTCGGCCACCCGCCAGGAGGGGAAGTTGGAGACACCCAGTGCGCGTATGCGGCCCTCGGACGCCAGCTCCGCCACCGCCTCCATCGTATCGGCCGCCGGTGTTGCGTGGTCGGGCTGGTGCAGATAGAAGAGGTCGACGTACTCCGTGCCGAGCCGTTTCAGGCTGCCTTCCAGCGCGGCCCGCAGTCCCGCACGCGACAGCGGGGCGTGGCCCTCCTGGTCCGGGTGCGGGATGCCGGCCTTGGTGGCCAGCACCATCCGGTCGCGTCGTGACGGCAGCAGCCCGGCGAGAATGCGCTCCGTCTCACCGCCGGCGTAGACGTTCGCCGTGTCCACCCCCGTGATGCCCGCGTCGAGTGCCATGTCGAGCAGGTCGGCGGCGCCCGCCCGGTCGACGGTGTCGCCGAACGTCATGGTGCCGAGCACCAGGGGGGACAACGGGACGGGTACGCCCGGGAGATGGACGTCGCGGGCGGTGACCATGGGGATTCCTTCCACGAAGGCGGCGATGGTGTCGAGCCCGCCCGGCACTCCGGGCCGCAGGGCGTGCAGTCGACGGTGGCAGTCGTGCGCACTTCACGCAAGGGGTCTCGCGCGAAGTGCGCAGGACTGTCATGCTGGCCGCGAAGGCCCGGACCGCCGTGGGGCTGCGGCAGGCTGCTTCGTGCGTGGCCCCGGCGGTCGTTCGGCCACGCCCGCAGGCGAGGAAGCCGCGGGCGACGGAGGAGAGTAGGAGGCCGCTCGTGCCGCCCGTGCCGTTCGAAGGGTTCGACGACGAAGTGGGTTCGTCGCTCGTGGTGCTCGCGGACGACCTGTCCGGTGCGGCGGAGTGCGCGGCCCTGCTGCCCTGCTGCCGCGCGATCGATCTCGACCCGGCCGCCTCGGGTCCGCCCGGGCGGACCCGGGTCATCGACCTCGACTCGCGGCGGAGCAGCGCCGCCGGGGCGGCGCTGCTCGTGGCACACGCGGTGCACCGCCACGAACCGGCCGGCGGACGGCTGGTGAAGAAGGCCGACTCGCTGCTGCGGGGCCATTTCGCCCCGGAGGCCCGGGCGTTCGGGGAAGGGGCGGAAGGTCTCCTGGTGATACCCGCGCTCCCCGCCGCCGGCCGGACCGTCCGCGACGGGGTCGTACGGCTGCACGGAGTCCCCCTGCACCGCACCGACGCCTGGCAGGCGGAACCCGGACCGCCGCCCCGGTCGGTGGCCGAGGCGCTCGGCGCTGCCCGCACCGTCGCCGTACGCCTGGACGACGTACGGGCCGGAGCACGGAGCCTGGAACACCGGCTGCGCTCCGGTCTCGCTGCCGGCACGGCCCTGGTGTGCGACGCGGAGACGGACGCCGACCTGGACGCCCTCGCAGGAGCCCTGCTCAGGCTGCCGCGGACCGTACGGACCATAGGCGCCGGCGGTATCGTCGCCGCCCTGGGACGGCGGTCCGCTACCGGGGTGCAGAGCACCGGCCCCGGGGGACGGCGGTCCGCCGCCGGGGGACAGCGCATCGGCCCCGGCCGGCCGGCACCGGAGACCTTCCGTCCGGTCGCGGTCGTCGTCGGCACCGCACACCGCGGCGCGGCTGCGCAGATCGCGCAGCTGTCCGCGCGTGGTGCCCAGCACATCGCCCTTCCTGCCGCTTCCCTGGTCGCCGACCCCCGGAGCGGCCGGCCGGGCGCACCGGACACCGAGCATCGCGCCCCCGCCACCGCCGTCGGCCACGTCCGCGCCCGTGCCCCGTACACGGGTCCCGGGCCCGTCCGACTGCCCGCCCCGGTCACGGTGTTCAGCATCGCCCCCACCGGCACGGTCGATCCCTCGGCGGCGCCCCGCCTCGTGCACGGCCTGTGCCGTGCCGTCGCCGGACGGCTGCCGCCAAACGCCGATCTCGTCCTCACCGGCGGCGAGACCGCCCGGACCCTCCTGGACGCGCTCGCGGTCACCTCGCTGCTGCCTGTCGGGCAGGTACACCACGGCGCGGTGCGCTGCCGCACCCCGCAAGGACGCGGCGTCGTCATCCGTCCGGGAAGCCACGGCGGCCCGGACTCCCTGGTGCGCATGGTCGAGGCACTGCTCCCGGACCGCAACCGCCCGGCCCGCGCCGGAACAACGCCCCGAACGCCCGCAGGCACGAACACCCCATCCGATGGAGGACCGCGATGAACGCCCCCTTGCACAGCCCCGACCGACCCCGGACGGCCACGCCTGCCGACGACCACCGCCCCTTGGTCGCGGTCACTATGGGGGACGGTGCGGGTGTCGGCCCCGAGGTCGTCATGGCGGCGCTCGGCCACCCCGACATCGTCCACGGCTGCCGGCCCCTGGTCATCGGTGACGCCCGCAGGCTTCGGGAGGCCGCCGCCCTCGTCGGCAGCGGCGACACCGTGGTCACGGTGACCGGACCCGGGGACGCCGACTGGACTCCCGGCCGCGTCAACGTCGTCGACCTGGACCTGCTCCCCGCCGGCCTGCCGTGGGGGCGGCTCGCCCCGGAGGCGGGCGAGGCCGCCTACCGCTACGTCGAGGAGGCCGCGCGGCTGGCGGTGCGCGGCGACGTCGACGCCATCTGCACGGCCCCCCTCAACAAGGAGGCCCTGCGGCTCGCCGGTCACGAGTACGCCGGACACACCGAACTGCTCGCGCGGCTGACGGGCGTGGACGAGGTGTCGATGATGCTGACCACCCCTGAGCTGAACGTCATCCATGTCACCACCCACCTCGGCCTCATCGACGCGGTGAACCGCATCGATCCGCCCCTGGTCGAGCGCACCGTGCGCCGCGGTCACCAGGCCCTGGTGCGGGCGGGGACCGCCGAGCCCGTCATCGGCGTCTGCGGCATCAACCCGCACGCGGGCGAGAACGGCCTCTTCGGCAACGGCGAGGAGGAGGCGAAGATCGCTCCCGCCCTCGCGGCGCTGCGCGCCGACGGCATCGACGCCCAAGGTCCGCTTCCCGCGGACACGGCGTTCTTCCTGGCCGCCCGGGGGGACTACGATCTGATCGTGGCGATGTACCACGACCAGGGCCATGCCCCGGTCAAGGTCCTCGGCATCGAGAACGGCGTCAACGTCACCGTCGGACTCCCCGTCATCCGCACTTCCGTCGACCACGGCACCGCCTTCGACATCGCCGGAACCGGCACCGCCCGGGGCGGCAGCATGGTCGAGGCGCTTCGCCAGGCGGTCGCCCTTGCCACCGAAAGGCACCGATGACCAGTGCGGAAGCCCGCGCCAGGCGCGAAAGCATCGTGGAGCTGGCCCAGGACGCCGGTCCGACGGGAGTGGACGAGCTCAGTGTGCGCTTCGCGGTGAGCCCGTCCACGATCCGCCGCGACCTCGCCCGCCTCACCGCCGACGGACGCCTCGCCCGCACGTACGGCGGAGCCATGGCGCTGACCGCTTCCGCCGAGACGTCCCTGCAGCGGCGTACGGCCGAGGCTGCCGAGGCCAAGCGGGCCATCGCGGCGCTCGCGGTGACCCGCATCGCGCCGGGCGCCACGGTCCTGTTCGACGCCGGTTCCACGGTGGCCGCACTGGCCCGGGCCCTGCGCGGGGTGGCGGACGGGGTCACCGTCGCGACCCCCAGCCTGTCCGCGGTGTTCGAACTCGGCGGGGCCGAAGGCGTGCATCTCACCTGCCTGGGTGGCCACTACCGGCCGCTCAGCCACGCGTTCGTCGGCCCGCTCGCCGAAGCGGCGCTGGAACGCATGACGTTCGACGCGGTGTTCCTCGGCACTGACGGCGTCTCGCCCGCACTCGGGATCTGCGAGGCCGACGCGGAGCAGATCAGGCTCAAGGAACTGATGGCGCGCCGGTCGCACCGGGTGTACGTCCTCGCCCACGCGGCGAAGCTGGGAGCGGCCCCCTTCCACGCCTGGGCCCCCTGGCAGCCCGGCTGGACCCTCGTCACCGAGACCTCGGCGGACCCGGCCCTGCTCGACGCGCTGCGCGCCCGCGACGTCGAGGTGCTGCTCGCGCCACCGACGTCTGACTGACCGGGCAGCAGCGGCGCCCAACGCCTGCCCGGCCGACCGCACGGGTCCGCCGCCGGGCGTGATCTTCGATCGAACGAAGCGCGCTTCGAGTCCGGTGCGGCTGGCCGGTGCGCCGGCACGGCCGCAACCCCGGGCGCTCCCGTACCGCTCAGGACGCAAGGCCGAGCAGGGCGTTCGCGACCGCCGGTCCGCTCTCCTCGGCGATCGAGTCCGGCAACTGGGCATCGCGCACGGGCGCGAAACGGACCGAAGAGGCGTCCTGCGGGCGCTGTCACGTTGGCTGGCTGAGTGGGATGATCTTCGGGTTGATCATGCTGGAGAGGGTTGTCCGTGGGGGACGTGTCGCCGTCGTACAAGGGCCATCGGTACCCGGTCGAGGTGATCTCCCACTGTGTGTGGCTGTACTTCCGGTTTCCGCTGTCCTTCCGTGAGGTGGAGGAGCTGATGCTCGAGCGCGGTGTCGTCGTCTCGTATGAGACGGTCCGCCGCTGGTGTGCCAAGTTCGGGCAGTGCTACGCCGGCGCGCTGCGCCGCCGGCAGCCCCGGCCCGGCGACAAGTGGCATCTGGGCGAGGTCTTCATCAAGGTCAACGGTGAGCGGAAGTACCTGTGGCGGGCCGTGGATCAGGATGGCGATGTCCTGGACATCCTCGTGCAGAACCGCCGGGACACTGCCGCGGCCCGGTGGTTCTTCCGTAGACTGCTGAAGACGACCCGCACAGTGCCCCGGGTGGTCGTCACCGACAAGTTGCGCTCCTACGGCGCGGCTCACCGTGAGGTCATGCCCTCGGTGGAGCACCGCTCGCACAAGGGTCTGAACAACCGGGCGGAGAACAGCCACCAGCCAACCAGGCAGCGTGAACGGGCGATGAAGGGCTTCCGCTCCGTAGGGGCTTGTAAAGAATCAACGCGTTGCTTTGGGGGCTCTGGCGCGTTGGTCTGGTATGCGCATACCGAGTGAGGTTCGTGATCAACTCGCCCTGAGGTTCGGGGTGTTGTTTCCGCATCTGGATGAGCGGCAGCAGCGGCTGGCGCTGGCCACCGAGGCCCGGCTGCTGGGCCATGGCGGGGTCCGGGCCGTCGCGCGCACTGCGGGCGTGAGCGAAACGACGGTGCGGAAGGGGGTCTTCGAGCTGGAGGGCGGCGAGGATCCGCTGCCCGGGTGGAGGGTTCGCCGCTGTGGTGGCGGGCGCAAGAGTGCCGAGGAGCTGGACCCGCGGCTCGTTCCGGCTCTGCTGGCGCTGGTCGAGCCGGACGAGCGGGGTGATCCCATATCGCCGTTGCGCTGGACGACCAAGTCGCTGCGGCACCTGGCCGAGGAGCTCGCCGGGCAGGGGCATCCCGTCTCGGCGCCCACGGTGGGCCGGCTGCTGCGGGAGAACGGCTTCAGTCTCCAGGTCAACGCCAAGACTCTGGAGGGCAGGCAGCACCCTGACCGGGACGCCCAGTTCCGCTACATCAACGAGCAGGTCAAGCAGCACCAGGGTGCCGGGGAGCCGGTCATCAGCGTGGATGCCAAGAAGAAGGAGAAGCTCGGCCAGCTGCCCAACGCCGGCCGTGAGTGGCGCCCGAAGGGCGAGCCGGTCAAGGTGGAGGACCACAGCTTCTTCTTCTGTGCCCGGCCCGACGCCGAGCAGGCCATTCCCTACGGTGTCTACGACCTCACCGCCGATACCGGCTGGGTCAACGTCGGGTGCGACCACGACACGGCCGCCTTCGCGGTCGCGTCCATCCGCCGTTGGTGGCAGGCTCGCGGACGAGACGACTACCCGCAGGCCACCCGGTTGCTGATCACCGCGGACGCGGGTGGCTCCAACGGTTATCGCAGCCGGGTCTGGAAGGCCGAACTGGCCGCGCTGGCCGCCGAGACGGGCCTGAAGATTACGGTGTGTCACTTTCCGCCGGGTGCTTCAAAATGGAATAAAATTGAGCATCGGCTGTTCTCCCACATCACGATGAACTGGCGCGGCCGGCCGCTGACCAGCCACGAAGTCGTCGTCCAGACCATCGCCTCAACCCGGACCCGCACCGGGCTACGGGTCGAGGCCGCCCTGGACACCGGCGCCTATCCCACCGGCGTCACGGTCGGCACCGACCGCATGAAGGCACTTCCCCTCGAGCCGCACACCGAGCGCGGCACCTGGAACTACACCATCCGCCCCGCGGACAAGCCCACCGTCCCGGCGGCCCCCGGGAAGGCCCCGCTGCTGGAGCGGGCAGCGGACCTTGAGCTGCTGTCCGACCCGCGCCTGACCGGGATGAACCACGAAGAACTGGACGCGATGGCCCGGCGCCTGGCCCCCGCCCAGGCCGCACGGCGCGAAGAACTCCGCCACCAGCAGCGCGGCGGGAAACGCCGCCAGGTACCGGGAGCCCACGGCCGGTCCCTGCTCTCGGCCAGGGACCGCCTCCTGATCACCGTCCTGCATCTGCGGCAGGTGTGCGCCCAGAAAGTCCTGGCCGAGATCCTCCAGGTCACCCCGCCGGCGATCGGCCAGGCAATCAGGGAGACCCGGCCTGTGCTGGACGAGCACCACTACGCCATCACCCCCACCGCCTTGCACTTCACCCAGGCGCAGGAGGTCCTCGCCTTCGTACGGACTGGCTCCGCCACCCCGCCCCGGCGGTCGGACATCTCCACGGTGCTGACCGACCCGTCACTGACCGGCATGAGCCGCGAGGACCTGCAGAAACTGACCGATCGGCTGCTGGTGAGGTATACGGCCCTGCGGGAACGGCGCCGCTACCAGCGGCGCGGCGGGCCGCGTCAGCCCGGGACGAACGGAGGCGCCTTCCACCAGAAGATCCTCCACGCGGAACGCATCCTGATCGCAGTCCTCCACCAGCGCACCGTATGCACCCGACAGGTACTCGCTGACCTGTTCGACGTCACCCCGCAGACCATCGGCACCATCTTCCGTGACCTCCGCCCCCTCCTGGAGGAAGACGGCCACCTCCCGACACCGGCCACGCCCTTCCGCACCGCAGCGGACCTCCTCGCCTCCGTGGCACCACCCGAAAACGCTCCGCAGAAGGCCGAATCACCACGTTGATTTTTTACAGCCCCTAGGTGGGGCCCAACGGTTCCTGTCCGCGTTCAGCGGGATCTCGCCCACTTCCGACCCCGCCGCCACCTGATGACCGCACACCACTACCGAGCCGAAATTCGCCACCGCTTCGCCATCTGGGACCAGATCACCGGCGCTGTCGGCCGGCCCACCACGGCCTGAACACAGGCCCGGACCGGGGCCCACCATGCCCCGACGCCCCGTCAGGCACGTACACACCCAACAACGTGACAGCGCCCGAACAGAGCATCCGCCCGCAGGGTCAGGCACTCGTAGAACTCGCGGCGAAACCGGGATAACCCGGTCAATGCCTCGACGCGCGCAGCGTCGTCTTGCAGACTGTCCATCACGGCCTTTGGGTTGATCGACTGTCGACTTCAGCGAGAAGACACGATCACGCAAAGGCCGCCCAGCTGTCAGGCGAACGACGAACCCCACCAAGACGTGATCTTGGTGAGGTTAATAGTCAAGCTCAGATGAAGCGGATCTTGTTCAGCATACACGTCAGCATGGGTGTTCGGAGGTGGCTCCGACCGCTATAGGCTCGATATAGGTGGTACACCCAGGGTCGTATCATGGCGACATCCTGTGAGGACCAGGGCTGGGCCCTATCAGCAGTGCAGCACGAGATCTGGCGGGCGCAGCAGCTGCATCCCGGCAGCACCGCCTACCAGGTCGGCGGCTACCTCGAGTTCACCGGCCAGGCCAGGCCCGGCCTGGTCGAGGCCGCCGCGCGGTCGGCGGTCGCCGAGGCCGACGCTCTGCATCTGCGGATCGAGGTCGTGGACGGCGAGCCGCGGCTGCTGCCGGACCTGGCGCCGGACTGGCCGCTGCCGCGGGTGGATCTCACGGACCCCGACGCCTTTCCTGACCGCACCGCCGGCTCCTCGGCTCGGCAAGCGGCCGAGGAGTGGATGCTGCGGGACTTCGTCCGGCTGCCCGACCCGGGTGACCCGCTGTTCGCGATCTCGCTGCTGATCCTGGCCCCGGATCTGGTCCGCCTGGTCGTCCGGGCCGACCACCTGGTCATCGACGGCGTCGGCATGGCCGGGTTCGCCCGGCGCGTGCTGGCGGTGTACGGCGCGAGCCTGCACGGCGAGCCGCCGCAGGACAGCGGCTGGGTCGGGCTGAACACCTTCGCCGAGGCCGAGGCGGCGTACCGCGGGTCCGAGGCGTACGCGCAGGACCGGACGTTCTGGACCGACCGGATGACGGGGCGCTCGGCCGTCGCCGGGCTGGCCGGCCGGCGCGGCCGGACACTCGTCCCGCCGCTGCACCACGAGCACCCCGTGCCCGAAGACCTCGCCGGCCGGCTGCGGCCGGTCGCCGAGGAACTCGGCGTCGCCTGGCCCGCGCTGGTCGTCGCCACCGCCGCATACGTGCACCGCGCGACGGGCCGCACTGACCTGGTGGTCGGCTTCCCGCTGACCGGGCGGCTGGACAAGGCGTCCCGGAGCACGCCGGCGATGACTGCGAACGTGGTTCCGTTGCGGCTGGCGGTGCACCGAGAACTGAGCTTGGGCACACTCGCGCGGCAGGCGTTCGGGGAGATCGCGGAGGTGTTCGTCCACCAGCTTTACCCGCACGACGAGCTGCTGCACGACCTCGCGCTCGACGGCGGCGTGTTCGACGTGGCGGTCAACGTGCTGCCGTTCAAGCGCCGCGCCGTTTTCGGCGAGCAGGAAGCGGCGAGCCTCAATGTGCTGACGAACGGGCCGACCGATGACCTGTACGTCGGCTTCCACGGCGACCCGGGCACCGGGGATCTGGCGATCCGGCTGGATGCGCACCCTGATGTGTACCTGCCCTCAGACCTTGAACGGCATCGCGACGGAGTGTTGCGGTTGCTGGCCGCAGGGCTCGACGATCCGGACCGGCTGATCGGCGCGATGGACGTGCTGGACGCGGGGGAGCGGCGGGCTCTGCTGGCCGGATCCGCCGCCGCGCCCGCGCCGGGTACCGAGTCCTCGTCCTTGCTCGCGGACTTCGAGGCGCAGGCCGCCCGCACCCCCGGCGCGGTCGCCGTGATCGACGGAGACCGCCAGGTCACCTATGCCGAGCTCGACGCCCGCGCCGCGCGGCTGGCGCACGTCCTCGCGGGATGCGGGGTGCGGGCCGAGAGCCCGGTCGTCGTGACGATGGACCGGTCGGCCGACATGGTCGCCGCGCTGCTCGCCGTGTGGCGGGCCGGCGGTTGTTTCGTGCCGGTCGATCCGCACGCGCCCGCCGCGCGGTGGCGCACCATCGCCCGGGACTGTGCGGCCGTGCTGCTGCTCGCCGACCGCAGGCCGGACGAAGCCGGGGTGCCGGTCGTGGTGCCGGCCGATGCGGATGGACCTGACGGAGACGGAACCGATGCACACCGGCCCGATGGAGCGCAGGCCGCGTACGCGATGTTCACCTCCGGCTCGACTGGCCGCCCCAAAGCCGTGTCGGTGAGCCACGCCGCGCTCGCCAACCGGGTGCGCTGGGCCGTGCGCGCGCACGGTCTGGGCGCGGCCGACAGGGTCCTGCAGAAGACCGCGCTGACCTTCGACGCCTCGCTGTGGGAGGTGTTCGCCCCCTTGGCCGCCGGCGGCACGGTGGTCCTGGCACCGTCCCGCGCCGAGCACGACCCCGAGGCGATCGTGCGGTCGGTGATCGAGCACGGGGTCACCGTGCTGCAAGCCGTGCCGAGCGTGCTGCGGCTGCTGGTCGACGTCCCGCGGTGGCCGCGCTGCACCTCGCTGCGGTTGCTGTTCTCGGCTGGCGAGCTGCTGGACGCGGGCCTCGCACAGCGCGCCGTGGGGCCGCTGGGCGTCGCACTGTGGAACACCTACGGCCCCACCGAGTGCGCGATCGATGTCAGCGCCCAGAGGCACGACCCGGAGCAACAGAGCGGGCCGGTCCCGATCGGCCGGCCGATCGACGGCGCGCGCCTGCTGGTCCTCACCGAGGACGGCGACCTCGCACCGCGCGGCGTGGCGGGCGAGTTGTTCGTCGGAGGCGCCGGTCTGGCCCGCGGCTACCTGGGCCGACCCGAGCTGACCGCGCGATCGTTCGTCCCGGACCCGTTCGGCCCGCCCGGCTCCCGGCTCTACCGGACCGGCGACCTCGTCCGCCGACGGGAGGACGGCGTGCTGGAGTACCTGGGGCGGCTGGACGCGCAGCTCAAGGTCAACGGGGTGCGGGTGGAGCCGACAGAGGTCGAGGCCGCCCTCGCCGAGCATCCGGACGTGCGCGGCGCGGTCGTCCTGGCGGAGGCGGACGGCGGCGGCGGGCAGCGGCTGTGCGCGTACCTGACAGTGCGTCGCGAGCTGGTCCCGGGCGAACTGCGCGCGTTCCTCGCCGACCGGCTGCCCGCGCCGCTGCTGCCGGCGGTGTTCCGCACGGTCGAGGCCTTCCCGCTGACCCGCGGCGGCAAGACCGATCGGGCCGCGTTGCGTAGCGGCGGCGCGCAGCAGGTGTCGTCGCAGGGCTCGTATGTGCCGCCGCGCACCCCGGCCGAGACAATGGTCGCCGAGGCGTGGGGCCGGCTGCTCACGGCTCGCCCGATCGGGGCGAATGACGACTTCTTCCAGCTCGGCGGCACGTCGCTGCAGGTGACCCGGCTGGCCGAGGAGCTGCGGGCGCAGACCGGCCGGCCGGTGTCGTTCCGGCGGCTGTTCGAGCGCACGACGGTGGCCGAGCAGGCTGAGCTGATCCAGGCCGCCTCCGATGAGGACGGGACCGCCGTCTCGGATGCCTCCGGGGCTTCGCCGCGAGCCGAGGAGGGGGCGCCGGCCGAGCTGTCCTTCGGCCAGTACCGGCTGTGGGCGCTGGACCAGGCGGACCCGGGCAGTCCCGAATGGGCCGTGCCCGCGATCCTGCGCCTGCCGCCGTGCGCCGACCGGGGCCAGGAGGAACGGCGGGTCGGCGCGGCGCTGCGGGCCCTCGCCGAGCGGCACGAGATCCTGCGCACCCGGTACGCGGACGGCCCGGACGGGCCCGTGTCGCTGGTGGATCCGGCCGGGCCGGTGCGGCTCACGGTGTACGAAGGTCCGGAGGACGGCGTCCCGGACGCCTGCGCCGAGCTGCTGCGGCACGGCTTCGACCTGGCCGCCGGGCCGGTGTGGCGGGCGCTCCTGCTGCGGGTGCCGGGCGCGCCGTCCCGGCTGCTGCTGGCGCTGCACCACATCGCCTGCGACGGCTGGTCGGTGGTGCTGCTGGAGCGTGACTTCCAGCGGCTCTACGAGCAGACCCCTGACACGGCCCAGGAACAGCCCCGCAACGGCTCGGGTCAGGCGCTGCCGCCGCTCACCGTGCGCTACGCGGATCACGCCGCCCGGCAGCGGCGCGAGCAGGCTGGTGGCGCGTTCGACGACCAGCTCGCGTACTGGCGGACCGCGCTCGACGGGCTGCCGGTGCTGGAGCTGCCGACCGACTACCGGCGTCCCGCCAAACGCGACCCGCGGGGCGCGCTGGCCTCGTTCACCGTCCCGCCGGACGCCGCGGAGCGGCTGCTGCGGCTGGGCCGGGAGCACGGCGCGACCCCGTTCATGACGCTGCTGACCGGGTTCTGCGCGGTGCTGTCCCGCTACAGCGGGCAGACCGACCTGGCGGTGGGCACCCCGGTCGCCGGGCGCGGGGCACCCGGGCTGGACGACGTGGTCGGGTTCTTCCTCAACACCCTGGTGCTGCGCTGCGACACCGGCGGCGACCCGACGTTCCGTCAGCTGCTGGAGCGGGTGCGGGGGGTGTGCCGGGCCGCGTTCGCGCGCCAGGACCTGCCGTTCGAACGGCTGGTGGACGAGCTGCGGGTGCCGCGCGACCCCTCTTCGACGCCGCTGTACCGGGTCGCGTTCGACCTGCACGAGGAGGGCCTGACCAGCACCGCGATGGCGGCTGACGACCTGGCGGCGCTGGGTGCGGCCTGGCGGGTGGCGAAGACCGACCTGACGGTGCTGCTGCGGCGGCGCTCGGACGGCAGCCTGCTCGGCGCGCTGGAGTACGCGGCGGCCTTGTTCGCGCCCGAGACCGCGGCGCAGCTCGCGCAGCACCTCGCCGCCGTGCTGGAACGAGCCGGCGAGACAACTGACATGACGCTGTCGGAGCTGTCAGGGCTCGTGGTTGAGGCGACGACTGCGGCGGCGACGACGGCATCGCCGGCGCACGCGCCGGACGGCTGGGAACCGGTGCCGGACGTCGTCGCCGCGCAAGCCTGCCGCGTCCCCGAGGAAGCCGCCGTGATCAGTGCCGACAGCACGGTCAGCTACGCCGCCCTCGACGCGCGTGCCGGGCATCTGGGCCGGGTGCTGCGCGAAGCGGGAGCCGTCCCCGGCACCGTGGTCGGCGTCCTCCTGGGCGCCGAGCCGGACCTGATCGCCGGGCTGCTCGCGGTGTGGCGAGCCGGGGCCGCGTACCTGCCGCTGGACCCTGACACCCCCGCCGAGCGGATCGCGCAGACCCTTGACGACGCCGACGCGGTCGCCGTCCTCACCTCCTCATCGTTCGCCGGCCGGCTGGCGCCGGGACGGCCGTCCGTGCTGGTCGACGGGGCCAACGGGGCGGACCGGCAGCCGGCCGGCGCCGGGCTCGAGCACCGGCCGGCCGATCCGGACCAGCTCGCCTACGTGATCTACACCTCCGGGTCCACCGGGCGTTCGAAGGGTGTCCAGGTCACGCATCGTGCGCTCGCCGCGTACATGCAGTGGACCGTCGAGGCCGTCGCCAAGCGCGGTGCCGGCGGCGCGCCACTGCTGTCGTCCATCGCCTACGACCTGGTGGTGACCGCGCTCTATGGACCGTTGATGACCGGTCAGCCCGTACACCTGCTGCCCGAGCGCCTGCCGACCGCCGAGCTCGGACCGGTGCTCGCCGCACGCGGCCCGTTCAGCTTTCTCAAGCTCACCCCCGGCCACCTGGAGATCCTCAGCCACACCCTGGACGCGCCGACCGCCGCCGGGCTGGCGCGGACCCTGGTGGTGGCCGGCGAGGCGCTGCCCGCGCCGCTGGCCGAGCGATGGCTCGGGCTGCTCGGGCCCGGCCGCCTGATCAACGAGTACGGGCCGACGGAGGCGGCGGTCGGCACCACGGTCCACCCGGTCGACACGGTCGTGCCTGGCGTCGCCGTGCCGATCGGCGAAGCGCTGCCGCACGCCACCGTGCATGTCCTGGACGAGGCGATGCGGCCGCTGCCGCGCGGAGCGGTCGGCGAGCTGTACGTCGGAGGGGCCGGGGTGGCGCGCGGCTACCTGGGCCGGCCCGGATTGACCGCGCGGTCGTTCGTGCCGGACCCGTTCGGGCCGCCCGGCTCCCGGCTCTACCGCACCGGCGACCGGGCGCGGATCGGCGTGGACGGCGCCGTGGACTTCTGCGGGCGGTTCGACGACCAGGTGAAGGTGCGCGGCTTCCGGGTCGAGCCGGCCGAGGTGCAGGCGGTGCTGCTGGAGCACGCGGCGGTGCGGGACGCGTTCGTGACCGCCGGGGACGGCCGGCTGACGGCATACCTGGTGCCGGCCGACGGCGGCGAGCTGCCGGACGCCGCGGAACTCGCGGCCCACGCGCGGCGCAAGCTGCCCGAGCACATGGTCCCGGCGTGGTTCGTCGCGGTGGACGAGATGCCGCTGACCGGGAACGGCGAGGTCGACCGCGCGGCGCTGCCCGCGCCGCAGGCGGCGGCCGCGACCGCCGGGATCGCGCCGCGCACGCCGGAGGAGGCGCGGATCGTGGAGCTGTGGGAGGAGGCGCTGGGCGTGCCGGTCGGGGTGCACGACGACTTCTTCTGGCTCGGCGGGCACTCGATGCTGGCGATCCGGATGATCGCGCGGGTACGCGAGGACTTCGCCGTGGACCTGCCGGCCACGGCCTTCTTCGACGACCCGACGCCGGCCGGGCTGGCCCGGCGCGTCCTGGCCGCGATCGAAGCCGAGCTGGACGACCTGTCGGATGAGCAACTGGCCGCGGCGCTGGCCGCCGTGGACGCCGGGGGGATGCGATGAACGACCGGGAGCGGGCACGCGCGGAGCTGCTGCGGGCGCGGCGGGCCGGCGGGCGGCGGGGCCTCGGCGCCACCGCGGCCGGCCAGGAAACTGACATGGCGCCCAGCCAGGGGACTGACACCACGGCCGGCCAGGCGGCCGACAGGGTCGCCGACGGCGCGGCGAGCCGGTCGGTGCCTCGGCCCGTGTCGGCGGGCCAGCGACAGCTCTGGGTGCTGGACCGCCTCGCGCCCGGCAGCCCCGCGTACCTGATGACCGGCCGGCTGCGGCTGCGCGGCTCCCTCACCCCGGACGCTTGGCGGCGGGCCTGGGAGGAGGTCACGGCCCGGCACGAGATCCTCCGTACCCGGTACCGCGAGCAGAACGGCGAACCCGTGCAGGTGGTGGACGAGCCCGGGCCGGTGCGGCTCACCGTCCTGGACCTATCGCGGGACCGCGATGCCGAGCGGCGGGTCGACGACCTGGTCGCGGCGGAGTCGCGCCGGCCGTTCGCGCTGGAACGGGAGTGGCCGGTGCGTACCTGGCTGCTGCGCGTCGCAGAGGACGAGCACGTCGCGGTCACGGTGCTGCACCACATCGCCTTCGACGGCTGGTCGATGCGGATCCTGCTCCACGAGTTGCACGCGCTGTACGCCGCGTTCGCTGAGGGACGGCCCTCGCCGCTGCCTCCGGTCGCCGTCCAGTACGCCGACTTCGCGGCCTGGCAGCGCGGCCACCTCGCCGCCTCGACCGCCGAGCTGGACCACTGGCGGGAGCGGCTCGACGGCCTGACCCCGCTGGAGCTGCCCGCCGACCGGCCGCGCGCCGCCGTCCGCGACGAGTCCGGCGCCGTGCTGCGGCGCACCATTCCCGCGCCGCTGGCCGAGCGGCTGCGCACCCTTGCGAGGAGCCACCGGGCGAGCCTGTTCATGGTGGCGCTCGCGGTGTTCCAGATCCAGGTCGGCCGCTACACCGGCCGTCGCGACGTCGCGGTCGGCACGCCGGTCGCCGGGCGGACCCGCCCGGAGTTCGCCGATCTGATCGGATACGCCGTCAACACCCTGGTGCTGCGCACCCGGTGGGCCGGCGACCCGGCGTTCGCCGAACTGCTCGCCTCGGTACGGACCACCGTGCTGGACGCGCAGGCCCACCAGGACGTGCCGTTCGAGCATCTGGTGCGCGAGTTGGCCCCCGAGCGGGATGCCTCCCGCCCGCCGCTGTTCCAGCTGTCGTTCGGGATGCACGACGGTCCGGAGTCCGCAGACCTGCCCGGCGTCCGGACGAGCCGGGAGGACGTGGACAGCGGGGTCGCGAAGTTCGAGCTCGGCGTGCAGCTCGCGGAACGGCCGGACGGCTCGGTCGGCGTCGAGCTGGAATACGCGACCGCGTTGTTCGACCCGGAGACCGTCGAGCGGTTCGCCGCGCACTATCTGCATCTGCTGGCCTCGGCCGCCGACGATCCGGACGCGCCGCTGTCCCGGCTCGCGATGCTGACCGAGCAGGACCGCACGGAGCTCGTCTCCACTCCCGCCACGCTCCCCGAGGCCGACCGCTGCCTGCACGAGGCGTTCCAGGAGCAGGCCGCCCGCCACCCCGGCAAGACCGCCGTCACGTACCGCGGGGAGCAGTGGACGTACGGCCGGCTCGACTCCCAGGCCGAGGAGATCGCCCGGCGCCTGCGCGCCCTCGGCGCGGGCCCTGAGACCGTGGTCGGGGTGTGCCTGGAGCCCGGTCCGGAGCTGGTCGCCGCTGTGCTCGGGGTGCTGAAATCCGGCGCGGGCTACCTGCCGCTGGACCCCGCCTACCCGCTGGAGCGCTTGCGGCTGCTGGTCGAGGACGCGCGTGCGGCGCTGCTCGTGACGACGGAGCGGCATGAGCCCGAGGCTCGGAAGGTCCACGACGGGCCGACGCTGGTCCTGGACGCCGAGCGGCCGGAGTCCGACCTGTCGCCTTCTGAGTTGTCGCTCTCTGGCATGTCGACGTCGGACCTGCCGCCGTCCGGCCTGTCGGCGGAGGCGCCGCCGGTCCGGCCCGGGAACCTTGCCTACGTCATCTTCACGTCGGGCTCGACCGGCCGCCCCAAGCCGGTCGCCGTGACCCACGCCAACGCCGCGCGCCTGTTCGCGGCCGCGTCCGCCGAACTGGACTGCCGGTCCTTCGACGTGTGGGCGATGACGCACTCCTTCGCCTTCGACTTCTCGGTCTGGGAGCTGTGGGGCGCGCTGCTGCACGGCGGGCGGCTGGTCGTCGTCCCGCCCGAGACCGCGCGCGCCCCGGAGGAACTCGCCGAACTGCTGGCCCGCGAGGGCGTCACCGTCCTCAGCCAGACGCCCGCGGCGTTCAGCGGCCTGACGATGGTGGCTGAGCACGGCGGCTCAGGGGTCGACGATCTCGCCCTTCGCGCGGTCGTCTTCGGCGGGGAGCGGCTGGAGCCGGCCGCCCTCAGCCCGTGGCTGGACCGGTGGGGACCAGGCCGGCCCGCGTTGGTCAACATGTACGGGATCACCGAGACCACCGTCCACGTCACCGCCCACCGGCTGTTGCCCGAGGACGTGAGCGCCACAGCCAGCCCGATCGGGCACCCCCTGGCAGACCTCGTGGTGCGGCTGCTCGGTCCGGACGGACGCCCGGTGCCGCGGGGCGCGGCCGGGGAGGTCTGCGTCGGCGGGGCGGGTGTGGCGCGCGGCTACCTGCACCAGCCGGGGCTGACCGCGCAGCGCTTCGTCCCCGACCCCTACGGCGCACCCGGCAGCCGCCTCTACCGCAGCGGCGACCTGGCCCGCCGCCGTGCCGACGGTGTCCTGGAATACCTGGGGCGGGCCGACCAGCAGGTCAAGATCCGGGGCTACCGGATCGAGCCCGGCGAGATCGAGAACGCGCTGCTCGCGCAGCCGGAGCTCGCCCAGGCCGCGGTGGTGGCCCGGGAGGAGGCCTCCGGGGCCAGGCGGCTGGTGGCGTACGTGGTGCCCGCGCCCGGCGCGGTGGCTGACCCGGACGCGGTCCTGGCGCGGCTGCGGGAAGTGCTGCCCGCGCACCTGCTGCCCTCGGCGGTGATGCCGCTGAGCCGGCTGCCGCTGACCGGTAACGGCAAGGTGAACCGCGCCGCGCTGCCTGTCCCCTTCGTGCCCGCAGCGTCTCAGGCCGCTGAGTCAGGGCCGGAAAACGCGGCGGCGCGGCCCGGGACGGAGGCCGAGCGGCTGCTGTGCGCGGCCGTCGGCGACCTGCTGGGACTGCCGGCCGTGGGCCTGGACGACGACTTCTTCGCCATCGGCGGGGACAGCATCATCGCGATCCAGCTCGTCGGCCGGGCGCTGCCCGCCGGCGTGGCGATCAGCGCCCGGGACGTCTTCGAACACCGCACGGTGCGGCGGCTGGCCGCCCGGGCCGCACAGGCGGGCCCGGCGTCGGACGGCGCCGGGCAGCCGACGCCCGACGACGGCATCGGGACGGCGCCGCTGACCCCGATCATGCGCGCCGCCGTGGAGCGCGGCGGCCCGATCGCCGGCCACCACCAGTGCGTGGTGGTGGACGTGCCCGCGGACCTCGGGCTCGACCGGCTCGCCCGGGCGCTGCAGGCGCTGGTCGACCGGCACGACGTGCTGCGCTGCCGACTGACGTCGAGCGGCCTGGAGATCCCGGCGCCGGGGAGTGTGCCGGTCGCCGACCGGGTGCGCCGCGCCGGGCCGGCGACCGCCGAGCTGGTCCGCGCCGAGGCGGATGCCGCGCGCGGCCGGCTCGATCCGGTGGCGGGCGTCGTGATGCAGGCCGTCTGGTTCGACGCCGGGCCCGGCCGGGCGGGCCAGGTGCTGCTGATGCTGCACCACCTGGTCGTGGACGGCGTGTCCTGGCGGATCCTGCTGCCGCAGCTCGCTCAGGCCTGGCGGGCGGTCGCGGCGGGGCGGGAACCGGTGCTGCCGGAGGCCGGGACGTCGTTCCGGCGCTGGGCCGAGCAGTTGCGGCAGCGGGCTGCCGGGGACGAGGCGCGCGCCGAGTTGCCCTGGTGGGAGGCCACGGTGCGCGACCAGCCGCCACGGCTGGCGGCGCGTGCCCTGGACTCGTCTCGCGATACCGCGCACACCCGGCGTTCGATCACCGTTCGCACGCCCGGCGGGCCGACGGCGGCCCTGCTGACGACCTTGCCGGCGGCGTTCCGCGCGGGGCCGGACGAGGTGCTGCTGACCGCGCTGGCGCTGGCGTTCGCCGAGTGGCGGCCGGCCGGCGGCGGAGCGCTGCTGGTGGATGTGGAGAGCCACGGCAGGCACGCCTCGGACGAGCGGGCGGACCTGTCCCGGACGGTCGGCTGGTTCACCGGTGTCTATCCGGTCCGACTGGAGGCCGGTGGCGTTGGTGATGGTGGTGATGGCGCGGTGGCCGAAGCGGTGAAGGCCGTCAAGGAACAGCTGCGGCGGGTGCCCGGGGACGGGCTTGGATTCGGCCTGCTCCGGTATCTGGCCCCGGAGCCGTCCGAGGTGCTGGTCCGGGCCGACCTGCCAGAGGTCTGCTTCAACTACCTCGGCAGGATCGCGGGTCCCGGCGGGGCCGCCGAACCGTGGTCGCCGTCCGCGACCGGCCGCGACGTACGCGGCGGGACGGACCCGGACGCGCCACTGTCCTACGCGGTGGAGTTCAACGCGGTCGCCGAGGACGGCGGCGGGAAGGCCGGCGAGGCGCTCGAGCTGGCGACGACGATCTCCTGGCCGGCGGGCCTGCTGGACCCGGCGGATGTGGAGCGCCTGGCCGGCGCGTGGAGCAGGGCCCTGACCCGCCTGGCCGACTTCGCCGACCGCGCCGGCCTCGCGGGGCGGCCGGGAGCCGGCGGGCGCACCCCGTCGGACCTGCCGCTGGTGGCGCTCACCCAGGCCGACATCGACCGGCTGGAGGCCGGCGGACGCCCGGTGGCCGACGTCTGGCCCGCGACGCCGTTGCAGGAGGGCATGCTCTACCACCACGTCCTGGACGGGGCGGGGTCGCCCGAGGTGTACGCGGTGCAGCTGGTGTTCGACCTGCCGGACGGCGTGGACGCCGACGGGCTGCGGGCCGCGGTGCGGACGCTGCTCGTCCGGCACGGGCACCTGCGGTCGGCGTTCTGGTACCCGGACTCGGGGCGGCCGGTGCGGGTCGTCCACGACCAGGCGCCCGAGCCGCCGTGCCGCGTGGTCGACCTGACCGGGGCGGCGGACCTCGGCGAGCGGCTGGAGCGCCTGTTCGCCGAGGAGCGCACGCGCCGCTTCGACGAGACCGTCGCGCCTGTGCTGCGGCTGGTGGTGGCCGATACCGGCGCGGGCCGTCGGCGTGCCGCGCTGACCTGCCACCACGTTCTGCTCGACGGCTGGTCGCTGCCTTTGCTCGCGGCCGAGCTGACGGCGGCGATGGCGGCGGTCGGGGGATCGGGCGGCCTGGGTGGCGTGGACGATGTGAGCGACGCGGGCGGCGTGCACGAGGACGGATACCGCGACTACCTCGCGTGGCTCGGCAGGCAGGACCGCCCCGCTGCGACCCGAGCGTGGCGCGAAATGCTGTCGGGCGTCTCGCAGGGTTCGCTGGTCGCGCCGTCGGCGCTGCGGGAGCCGCCGTCCTGGCCGCGGTCGGCGTCGGTGCGACTGACGGCCGCGCAAACCAGTGTCCTGACGCGTGCGGCGTCGCGCTGCGGCGTCACGATGAACACCGTGGTGCAGAGCGCGTGGGGGCTGCTGCTGGCGCGGCGTCTCGGGCAGCGCGACGTCGTGTTCGGCAGCGTCGTGTCCGGCCGCTCGCCGGAGGTCCCCGGCATCGAGCGGATGCTCGGCTTCTTCCTCAACACCGTGCCCGTCCGCGTCCGTCCGGAGCCCGGCGAGAGCCTGGCCGACCTGGTGCGGCGCGTGCAGGAGCAGCAGGCCGCGCTGACCCCGCACCACCACCTCGGGCTCGCCGGGATACAGCGCTCCCTCGGCGTGGACGTCCTGTTCGACACGCTGACCGTGTTCGAGAACTACCCCGTCGACGCCGCGGCGGTCGCCGCCGCCGGCGACGTCGAAATCCACCACGCGCTGCACTACCCGCTCGCGCTGTTCACCCACCCCGGCGAGGCGATCCGGCTCGAACTGCGCTACCAGCCTGCGGTGTTCACCGCCGAGGACGCGACCGGGGTGCTGCATGAGCTGGCGGAGGTGCTGGCGGCCGTCGCCGAGGACCCGGGACGGCCGGTGGAGCCGCTGATCACCGGTCCGGTCCCGACGCCCCAGGCGCAGCCCTCCGGTGCGGGTTCGAGGCCTGAGGTGACGACGGTCGTCCAGCTGTTCCAGGAGCAGGTTGCCCGCACGCCGGATGCCGTCGCGCTGCTCTGCGACGGCGTGGCCACCACATACGCCGACCTCGACGCCCGCGCCAACCGGCTCGCGCACCACCTCATCGGCCGCGGTGCGGGGCCGGAGCGGATCGTCGCGCTCCGGCTGCCGCGCGGTGCGGACCTGCTGGTCGCCGTCCTCGCGGTGCTCAAATCAGGGGCCGCATACCTGCCGCTGGACCCCGCCGATCCGCCGGCCCGGCTCACCGCCGCGGCTGAGCCGCTCCTGGTACTGGACGACGCCACGCCGCCGGGCCTGGCCGGGCTGCCCGTGACCGCCCCGTGCCCGGCGCTGGACCCCGCACACCCGGTCTGCGTGCTGCCGACGTCGGGCAGCACCGGGCGGCCCAAGGCGGTCTGCCTGACACACGAGGCGGTCGCCGAGCTGGTCCGCTGGGCCGGCCTCGAGTTCGGCCCGGCGCGGCTGGCGCGCGTGCTCGCCGCCACTCCGCTGACCTTCGACGTGTCGTTGTTCGAGCTGTTCGGGCCGTTGTGCGCCGGCGGGACCGTCGAACTCGTGGCAGGGCACGACGATCTCGCGGGCCGACAGGCGGAGCTGGTGGTCGCGGTGCCGTCCGTGCTGACGGCTGCGGCGCGGCGCGGGCTTCGCGGGGCGGGGGCGGGGACGGTGGTGCTGGCCGGGGAGGCGCTGACCGCTCGTGTCGCCAGGACGGTTCGGGAAGCGCTCGGGGCGTCCGAGATGGTGAACGCGTACGGGCCGACCGAGGCCACGGTGTACGCCACGGTGTGGTGGCAGGGCGAGGGCTCCCGCAACACCGATCCCGGCGCCGACCGCGATACCGACAGGCGCCTCGACCGCGACACTGCTGTGCCGATCGGTCGGCCGCGTCCCGGGGTGCGGGTCTACGTGCTCGATGATCAGCTGCGGCCCGCACCGCCCGGCCGCGTCGGCGAGCTGTACCTCGCCGGCTCCGGCCTGGCGCGCGGCTACCAGGGCGACCCGGCGCTGACCGCAGCCGCGTTCGGCCCCGACCCGTTCGGTGCGCCGGGCGAGCGGATGTACCGGACCGGCGATCTCGCGCGGCGACTCGCGGACGGCGGCTTGGAGTTCGCCGGCCGCGTCGACGACCAGGTGAAGATCCGGGGCGTCCGGGTGGAGCCGGGAGATGTGGCCGTCGTGCTCGGCGAGCATCCCGGGGTCGTCGAGGCCGCGGTCGTCGTGCGCTCGCTGCCGGACGGCACGCCCGCGCTCGCCGGGTTCGCCGTGCCGGCCGCACCCGCCGTGTCCGGTGCCGTCACCGTCGCGGACCTGCGCCGGCACCTCGCCGCGCGGCTGGCCAGCCCGGCCGTCCCGACGTGGCTGGAGCTGGTGGACGAGCTGCCGCGCACCCGGCACGGCAAGCTCGACGCGGCCGCCCTGCCCAGGCCCGTACCGGCTGGCTACCGATCGCCGTCCGGCGTGCACGAGACCGCACTGTGTGCGCTGTTCACGGAGCTGCTGGATGTGGAGGGGGACGGGCCGCCGGTCGGCGCGGACGACGACTTCTTCGCCCTCGGCGGGCGTTCGCTGGTCGCCCTGCGGTTGCTGGCCCGGCTTCGCACCGAGTACGGCGCCGAGCTGAGCGTCCGCGATCTGTACGGCGCGCCCACCCCGGCGGGCCTGGCCTCGCTGCTCTCAGAGGAGGCGGCGCGATGGGAGGTGGCGCGCCTGTACGAGCGGCATCCGTACCCTTCCCCGGATGGGGACGCCGAGCTGATCCACGACACCGCGAACGGCCTCTCCCACCTGCTGGAGGACGAGAAGCTGGCCGGGTGGCGGGTGCTGGACGCGGGCTGTGGGACCGGGCACCGCCTGGTCGCGGCGGCGCTGCGCTACCCCTGTGCCTCGTTCCTGGGCATCGACCCGTCCGCGCGGTCCCTCGGCGTGGCGCGGGAACTGGCCGAGCGGCACGGTGCGAGCAACGTAGAGTTCCAGCTCGGCGCGGTGCCCGGCCGCGAACCGGAGGGCGTGTTCGACCTGGTGATCAGCACGGGGGTGGTGCACCACCTCGCCGACCCCGCCGGCGCGCTGCGGCGGCTCACGGCCCTGCTCGCCCCGGACGGCCTGCTGTTCCTGTGGCTCTACCACGCCTACGGCGAGCACGACAGGATGCTGAATCGGGAGCTGACTCGGCTGCTGGCCCGCGACGGCGCGGACCTGGACCTCGTCCGCGCCCTCGGCCTGTCCCTGGACGCGGACCGCTACGGCGCGACCGCCGCCGGACCCGCGGGTGTCGCCACCCGCGCGGCACAGGATGCTGACGCGTTCCTGCACCCGGTGGTCGAGCCCCGCACCTTCGCCGAGCTCCCCGGGCTGTTCGCGACGGCCGAGGCGGACTGGCTGAGCGCGTTCGGGATCAATACCGGAGGCGGTGGTCGGCTGCTCGACCTGAGCGGTGCCGACCAGGGACGGTCGGTGCCGTTTCTGCGCCCCGAGGAGTTGTTCGACGACCCGGAGCTGCGGGCCCGGGTCGCCGGGCTGTCCGCGCTGGATCGGCTGCGGGTCGTCGAACTCCGGACGCGGCCCACCGGCTTCAGCGTGGTCGCCGGGCGCGGCGACGCGCTGGAGCGGTGCCTTCCGCGGGTGCGGGGCAACGTTTTCGGGGGTCTACTCGGGTCCTCCTGAGTCCGCGGGGGCTGTGGCGGCTGCGACGGTCGCGGGGGTCGCGGGCGTCGCGGGGCCAGGCTGGTTCCCGCGCGGGCTCCCCGCACGCCGCCGTACGCCCGTACGTGAGGGCCCTGGAGAGCCTGGGGCGAGCCGAAGAGGCGGAGGCGTACCTGCGCGGCCTCATCGCGGCCAGGTATCCGGGCTGGTACGAGAGCATGCTGATGGAGCTGCTCTTCCGCCAGGGCCGCTTCGACGACGCCGTCAAAGCGGTGGAGCACACGTTCGACGACCTCTATGACGGAAACCTCCTCCAGGCGGCCATGCTCCTGCTCGCAGAAAAGGGCCGGTACGACCAGGCGCTTGAACTCACGGAAGGGCGCAGCCCTGAGTTCCTCGCGGAGAACGAGGCGTTCTGGCTCCGGTCCAACCGGTGGTGGCTGATGGGAGAGGCGGGACGTGCCCGGGAAGCGATCGCGGAGATCGAAGCCCTGCCAGCCGATGAGGTCGAGGACCGCGAGGTGACCATCGCGTGGCTGCTCGCGCAGGACGGCCGTGTCGAGGAGGCCATCGCCCTCGTGCGCCCGCTGCCCGGCAAGCGGGCCGCAACCGACCTGGCTGAACTTCTCATCCGGCAGGGCCGCTTCACCGAGACCATCGCCGTCATCCCTGACGTGGCCGCCCAGCGCGAGGAGGCACGGCACAGCCGGGCAAAGCGGCAGGAATCCGCCTCCCCCGACACCGGCCATGTGTCCGACGACCCACTAGTGTCTCGTGATTCCGTTTGCATCACTTTGAGTTGTTTGCGACGAGTTTCTTGACGTTGGTCTGGACGAGTCGGACCTTCGTCAGGATCTCTTCGGCAGTTGCGGTCCAGGTGAACGGTCTGGCCTCGGAGTTCCAGGAGTCGATGTAGTCACGGATCTGCTTGATCAGGACGTTCACACTGGAGAACGTGCCGCGGCGGATCGACTGGCGGGTCAGCATTCCGAACCAGGTCTCGATTTGGTTGATCCAGGAAGACCCGACGGGGGTGAAGTGGAAGTGGACGTGCGGATTACTCGCCAGCCATGCCTTCACCTCCGGCGTGGTGTGGGTGGAGAGGTTGTCCAGAACGACGTGGATCTCCTTGCCCCCGTGCGGTTTCACCGCCTTCTTCAGGAAGGCCAGGAAGTTCTTGCCGTTCCGGCTCGGCTTGCACTCGCCGATGACTTCGCCGGTGCCGACGTTGAGTGCGGCGAACAGGTTCGTGGTGCCGTGCCGGACGTAGTCGTGCGTGCGTTTCTCGGTGGCCGCGAAGGTGACGGGCAGCACCGGCTGGGTCCGGTCCAGCGCCTGGACCTGCGTTTTCTCGTCGATGGACAGCACGACCGCGCCGCCCGGCGGAGCGAGGTAGAGGCCGACGACATCGGCGACCTTGTCCGCGAACGCAGGGTCCTTCGAAATCTTGAAGGTGCCATTGCGGTGCGGCTTGAGATTCTCCTCGCGCCAGATCCGCGCAACGTAGTGCCAGGACACGGTGACGTTCTCGGTCCGCTTCAAATACTTCGCCAGCTCGCGTGTGGACCAATGCGAAAGACCGGTGACGGCCGGCGGCGTCATGCGCGTCAGCGCGATCACCCGAGCCCGAATCCGCGCCGGAACCTGCTCCCGGGCCCCGCCGGGCCGGTCGCCTTCCAGGCCGGCCAACCCGTGCTCGGCATAACGGGTCTTCCAGCGGTCCACGGTCGGCAGCGACACCCCGAGCAGCTCGGCAATGTCCTTGCGCCGACGTCCCTCGCCCGACCACAGGACGATCCGGGCCCGCATGGCTATATCCGCGGGCACGTCCCGACTGTTGACCAACTCCCGCAACTCGGCGGCCTGTTCCACAGAGAGCTCCATGCCAAGAGAACGAGCCACGCGAGATCAAGTAACGCTGACGGAATCACGAGACACTAGCCACCGAGTATTCGAAGATATGATCGACCCGCTCGACATGTTCCCAACCATCTATTGCGTCCATCCCGGCACGCCCAGGAGACCCGATGCGTCGCATTGCCAACGCCCATCGCTCTCGTGCTCATCCGCTGGCGTGGTGGTTTCCGGATGACGGGCGGGAACTGCTGTTCACGGCAGGTTGCGAGGGCGACGGTGAAATGCGCTGTTGGGATACTCTCTCCGGCCGCCGTGTCGTCGACTTTGAGGCAGACCCATGGCTCATCGTGCACAACGGCGCCCTCGCGCACCTGCCGGATGGCCGGCTGATCCTGGCGACGTCGGACCCGGACGGACTGCACCGCTGGGACGCTGCAACGGGACAGTCCCTGGGCCGGGTCGACGACACAACGACGATCTGGCAGGTCACCACAGCGATATCCGCGAGCGGGCGGACAGTGTTTCTCGGGGCGGGCATCGACGGCCATCTCCACCGCTGGGATGCGGCCACCGGCGAACCAGACGGACCGGCCTGGGAGTGCAACCGCGGCTACGTCATCACCCTCACGACCCTCAACTTGCCGGACGGCACACCGCTGGTGGTCACCGGCGGCGAGGACGACACCGTGCGCCGCTGGCACGCCGAGACCGGCGAATCCGTCGGTGAGCCGCTGCCAGTCAGCGCCGATGGGCGCGTCTTCAACCTTTCCTCGTGCCGACTTCCGGACCGACGGGTGCTCCTGGTGGCGCACGACGACGAACATGCGATCCACCGGTGGGACGCAGCCACCGGCAAAGCGTTCGGTCCGCCCATACCCACTGGCGACCGGTTTCCGCACACCACCTCCGTCGTTCCGGTCGCCGGCTCACCCCGCGTGATCGTGGCATACGACGACTACACCGTCCGCCAGTGGAACGCACTGACCGGCGAGCAACTCGCACTGCCTCATCCCGGATACGCCGCCACTGCGGCGCTCCGCCCTGACGGCACGGCAGTGCTCGCTACCGGTTCTCGCGACGGCGCGCTGCGGCTGGACTACATGAGCACTGACTAAACAGCTCGCGACCTGCCAACGCCACCATCGGCAGTCCGGCTTTGCAATCGGGTGCTCAGCGACGAACGATCACCGTCTGAGTGAACCCCCCCGACTCCTCCATCCCTGTTCTTGCGTGGGTATCCCCGGCTTCGGCCGGGGAGGGAAACGCATCCTAAGCCCGGAGGCGCGAAGCGCCGGAGTTCGCTCCGCCTCTGTCGTTGCGGTCAGATAGGCCCGTACCGCTTCAGAACGGCTGCACCGGCCCTGACCTGCTGCTTTGCTGAGTGATCAGCTTGCTGGGCGATATTCATTGATGAGGCCGGTGACGGCTTGTCGGCGTTGGATCCGGGCGGCTGGGAGGGGTATGACGTTGGGGTCGTCCAGGGGTGCGAGCTGATCTCGCCCTTGGTGGGGGCGGTGGTTGTTGAAGTGCCGGGCGTAGTCGTGGAGGATTTTCTCGGCATGGCTGCGGTTGAAGATCAACAGGCGGTCGGTGCACTCCTCCCGTACAGACCGCACGAAGCGTTCCGCGTGGGGGTTGCAGTTGGGGCTGCGCGGAGGGATCTTCGTCACGGTGATGCCTTCGCTGGTGAAGACGGCGTCGAAGGCGGCGGTGAACTTCGCGTCCCGGTCGTGGATCAGGTGGGTGAACTCGGTCGCGCGGTCGCTGAGGTGCCACAGCATCTGTCGGGCCTGCTGGGTGGCCCAAGCCGCGGTGGGATGGTCGGTGACGCCGAGGATGTGGACGGTGCGGGTACGCACCTCCAGGACGAACAGCGCGTACAGCCGCTGCAATCCGATGGTGTCCACATGGAACAGATCGGTGGCGAGTAGCCCGTGTGCGTGGGTCTTGAGGAAGGCAGTCCACTCGCCGCGCGCCGGGTGGGGGCGGGGCGCGGGCCCGAGGCCGGCGGCGCGCAGGACTCGGCGCACCGTGGCCGGGCTGACCTTGTGCCCGAGTCGGCGCAGCTCGCCGTGTACGCGGCGGAACCCCCATCGGGGGTTCTCGGAGCCGAGCCGGACGATCAGCTCGCGCAGCTGCTCGGAGAGGGGCGGGCGTCCCGGGGGAGTGGGCTGGGTCCATTTCTGCTGGATCAGGCGCTGGTGCCAGGCGAGGAGGGTGCGCGGGGAGACAATCCGCTGGCAGTGCAGCGGCCGGGGGAGCAGTCGGACGAGGGCGGCGAGCAGGGCGCGGTCCGACCATCTGGGTTTCGGGGCGGCGACCTGACGGCGCAGGACCGCGACCTCGTGCCGCAAGATCAGTATTTCGGCGTTCTTGGCGGCGGAGGAACGGGAGAGTAGGACGAGCCACGCGAGGATCCGCGTGGCGAACAGGTAGAGCAGGCGCACGAGCATATGTACCCAGAGTGCCCTACCGGCGACCAGGGCCATCGTCCCTGGTCAGAGCCGGTGCAGACATTCTGGAGCGGTACGGGGCCGGTTTTCCAGAGCTGATCAAGGTGACGTGACTCCGAACCTTTGGTGACGTGAGTCCGTGTTGTCCAGTGTCAGTCCCTCCGCGTCTCCTTCGTAAATTTGCCAGTATCCCCTCGGCGACCCCGCACAGCGCACCGCCGCCCACCTCGCCTCCCGCGCCGTCCGCGCGATCCTCCTCTACGGCATCGGCGCCTTCGCCCAACGACCCCGCACCGTCACCGGCACCACCCCCCGCACCGCAGAGCGCGACGTCCCCCCGGACGCCGAAATCATCGGCTTCGACAACACCACCATCACCTGGCAACGCCCCACCGGCTTCACCCGCGACCCCAACGCCCACCCCGAATGGGCCGCCCACATCTGGTCCTCCGCCCGCGCCGCCCTGCTCTCCCAGCGCCACCGCGACGACGACACCTACGCCGGCGCCCTCCACGCCCCGCCCGGCACCGTCATCGCCCTCCGCACCGATGCCGTCTACCTCACCCAGCCCCAGAACTGGCCCTACCTCCGCGACGAGCGCAGGAGATGCGCGCTGCTTCGGGTTGTCAGCCGGCCACTGTCTCCTGCTGGGGCTCGGCCGCAGCAGGCTCCGAAGCGGCCGTCGCGGTGTAGAAGACGGACGAGCCCTGCTTGGTGCGCTGAGCCTGGCTCTTGGCGACCAGCCCTTCGAGGGTGGTACGCACAACGGTGGTCTTGACGCCGCGGTCAGGGTGGGCCTGCGTGAGCGCGGCGGAGACCTCGGTGGCGGACCGCGGCTCGTTCTGCTGCTCCAGGTGGCCGCGGATCAGGTTGACGAGGGTCGGCTTGGCGTCTGTCGTGGGTACCTTCGCGGGCGAGCCCTTGGCCGACGAGCCCTTCGCGGACGGTGTCTTCGCGGACGAGGCCTTGGCGGAGGACGCCTTGGCGGCCCCCTTCTTGGATGCCGTCGTCTTTGCACTCGTGGCGGCCGCCTTCTTCGGCGTGCTCTGCCGGGGTTCGGCGGTGGCCTGGCGCGGTACGGTCGGCGCGGCCGTGGTGTCTGCCTCGCCGACTGCGTTCGCGCCGCCGAGTGCCTCCTGCATGCTCACCAGCACGGAGTGGTCGTGCTGCAGGGCACCCAACTGCTCCTGCAGCTCCTCGATTTCCGCACTGATGCGTTCCTGCTCCTTGACGTTGCGCTCGAGGTCGCCCGTCACCTGGGCGATGTACTGCGACGTCAGTCCTGTGGCGTGAGCCTGAATTTCAGACATGTCATGGGCCTTTCTGCAGCTCGCGGGTACGGCGGTGAGAAGCACGAACCCGGTCCGCGAGCGGGTGGAGGCAGGTGCCCAGGCTGTGCTGACTGGGACACCCGCAGGACATAACTGCCGCAATGTGCAGCAGTGTCTAGAGATGGTACGCACGAGTAGAGCCCTCATGTGCCAGTCGAGTGATGTCTCACTCCTCCCTTGAGGGTGAGGAACCAGCAGATGCGGGCCATACGACGACGAGACCGACCGAGGCACTGTCACTGTTGATGCGCCGAGCGGCCTACCCGGGCCGGGGGAGACAGGGCCCGGGAGCTGGGACCGAGAACGTCCCAGGGTGCGGCAGGTATTGGCACGCCTGCCGCTGAAGATTTGCCAGGTCGAGCCTCGGCGCAGGTAGAGCAGATAATGTGTCCCTGCTCTGAGCGGAGGCACGGCGGCGGCGCTCTTGATAGCCTCTGCTCGGACTTGAAGGGGCACTCGCCACATCGTGGCCACTGCCCCTCTCTTTTACCCGCACACCAATGATGTGCGGGTTTTTTGCGCATTCCACATCCACCCGGCGAAGCGCCCAGGGATCACCCCCGAACTTCGGTTGGCCCAACGCGAGGCGGCAGTATGTCAGCGGGCGTCGCCATCGGCACAGCGAGCTTCATCAGCGTTCGCCCGCCACCAGATGACCATCAGCCCGCCAAGATGTCGGGCGCGACGGACATCCCGGAGAGGTCCTGGACATCGGTTACTGAGGATTTCGGGTTGTCGTCGGGTAGTGACGGTTCATGATCCCTGCGGTATGCCGTTGGTATGCGTTATCCGGAGGGTGGGGGCCTGACCGCTGAGCGTCGGGCGTTTCGTGAGGAGATCCGGCTCCAGGCCGGCGGGCGGTTCGCGGCGGGTGAGAAGACCGCGGTGATCGCAAAGGATCTGCGGGTGAGTGTGCGGTCGGTGGAACGCTGGCGCCGCGCCTGGCGTGAGGGCGGGATGGAGGCCCTGCGCTCGGCCGGGCCGGCGAACTCTCCGGCTGTCACCGATGCCCAGTTCGCCGTGCTGGAAGAGGAATTGGGCAAGGGTCCGGCTGCGCACGGCTTCGAAGATGAGCGGTGGACCCTGGCCAGGGTCCAGACGGTGATCTGCCACCAGCTCCGGCTGAGTCTGTCGGTGGCGACGGTGTGGCGGCTGCTGAAACGGCACGGCTGGTCCTGGCAGGCACCCGCCCGCAGAGCACTCGAGCGCGACGATCACGCCGTCGAGCTGTGGAAGAAGGAGGTGTGGCCGCGGGTAAAAGGATCGCGGCGGCGTGTGGGGGCTGGATCGTCTTCGAGGACGAGGCCGGGTTCTCCATGACGCCGCCTCGCGCCCGCACCTGGGGCCGGCGCGGACACACCCCCGTCATCCGGGTCAGAGGACGCTCCCGCCGACGGACCTCGGTGGCAGCCCTGTGCTGCTACAAACCCGGCGAGGCAAGCCGGCTGATATATCGGCCTCACGGTCTCCTGCTGTTGAAGGGTGCACGCAAGAGCTTCTCCTGGAAGGACTACCGGGACCTGCTGGTACGGGCCCACATCCAGCTCGGCGGCCCGATCGTGGTGGTCTGGGACAATCTCAACACGCACCTGACGGCAGGCCTGAAGCGGTACGAGGCCGAGCACGACTGGCTCACCACCATCCGCCTCCCGTCGTACGCACCCGATCTCAACCCCGTCGAGGGGATCTGGTCACTGCTGCGAAGAGCGATGGCCAACACCGCGTTCGACACACCCGACGACCTCGACCGCATACTCCGCCGCGAGTTACGCAGAACCCAGCTCCGGCCCCACCTCATTGACGGATGCCTCACCGCCACCGGCCTGCCCCTCACCCAACCGAACCCACCCTGAAAGCGCGGTCGTATTTGTGACTCACCCGGCCAGGCCGCGATGAGCGGATCCGGCCGGTTTCGAGGTTCACGCGAGTGAGCGCGGGAGGAACGACGAGGCGGCCGAGGGCGCTGCGGACGGTTTCGACGCTGCCGGTGCTGTCGGTCGCGACCAGTCTGCTGTGGCGACGCTGCGAACGGTAGCGTCCCCGAGCGAAGGCCGTGCCAGTGCTCCGTGAGACTGTCGGTCCCCTCTGGGGAGGGGCACATGCGTGTGTTGCCTGAGATTGTCGGACGTGATGAATTTGCTGCCCTGATCATCAGGACCGACTACAACGACGAAGCCGCATGGCAGGCGGCGGCGACGGGTTTGACGCAGCCATGGGGTGAGAACGGTGAGCTCGAGGCCCACGTCCACCTCATCGACGATCCGGCCTGGGCCGACGCCGCGCCCGATGAGGTCCTCACCGCCGTGAGACGGGACGAGAACCTGAGCGTGGTGTTCGTCGCCGACTGCATGACCATAACGAGGAGCCGGGAGGTCGACTGGCAACGGGCACTGTCTGAAATCCAGCAGATGATCTTGCGTTGCCTGTACTCCCGGCACAGTGATGCCGGGTCCGCCAGCACCACCTCGAACAGATCACGGCGTCAGCGGGCCATGGACTGCCCCATTCGTGGTGCAGCTGGCTGGCGGGTACGTGCTGGAGGTCATCGACGCGATCGGCAAAGGGCTTCCCGACCTTGCTGTTCCGGGCTCGCGCCCCTCAGTCGGGAGGCGGGCTGAAACCCTCGGAGTCGGTATCGGAGCCGGTGTCGTCGACCAGGATGTATTCACCAACGGCAATACCCGCCCGCATGCCCCCGTATGTCGATTGCACGAGCCACGGTGGAGCCCAACGCGCCCACCGGGCGGTTCCCGTCAGCGGCGGGTACGAGAGCTTGAACGAATCCTTCATCAAGCCATACCGTTTAGGGTCGATGAGCGCGTGCTCGCTTCCCCACATGGGGATCAGGTTCCACGGCCGGTTGACGATCCGTTCGTACCAACTTTCCCCGACCAAGCGCTGGATCCTTCCCGGCAACGAGTTCGGCATCTGGCTCGGCTGGCGCTGAAGGAAGTGAGACAACTCAATGCGCTCCGTCGACGCCGGGAAGAGGGGGTTGTAGCGGCTGCGGGCGGCAACGTCACCGAGTTCAAACACCTGCTGATTGCGAGTCCTGGCCGACGCCCATCTCATGTTCCGGGGCCAACCGAAACGCAACTCCCGTGCGCCCATCCGACCGAGACCGGCGCCTAGTGACGCTGCGCCTTCGGCCAGTCCACCCACGAACGCGCCTTGCTCGAAGCCGTTGGCGTCGCCGGAGTAGACGGTTCCGGCGACGCCCCCAAGGAGGCCCCCTGGTGAGCTGGTGCCGAGTACCGCGGAGGTCGCCCGGTTCGCAGCCGCGTCCTGCTCGGCCGTGGTCTTGCCGGCGTATGAGGTACCCAGCTCCACAATGCTGCTCCCCGACGCAGCGACTCCGCTCGCCAACATCAGCGCACCAGTGAGCCCGACCACCCAGCCGACAGGGTTCGAGACGATGATGACGAACCCAGCAACCCCCGTCGCCACGCCAAATGCTAGTCCGGTCCCGCCACGGTTCCAGAATCCTCGCTCGGGGCCGCCGTCTGGAGCCGGGCTGGTCTCGGGGCGCGGTGGAAGTGTCCGCGCTGGCCGCGGCGGACGTACACCGTGGATGACGACCTCGGGGACGCCGTCGCCTTGTCCCGGCCGAGGCTCACCGCGCACCTGGACTTGGAGCTCGCCGAGATCGTAGAACGGAGTCCACGAGGGGTCGCGGCCCCCGTACGCCTCCGACGACGCGGACACGGTGGGGGCGGCGCCCGTCTCGGGTCGAGCAGGCAGCGCGCTCTCCGGCCGCGTCCGGCGAAGGGCCTCCGATTGGTCGGGATTCTGGGTGGACTGCCCTGTGGGGGAGCCCAGCAGCCGGCGCTCGGCGGACGTTTCCCCTGTGTCGGGCGCGTTGGGCGAACCCCAGCGATCAAGGACCTCTAGCCGGCGGCCGCTGTCCGGGTCACTGTCCGGGCCGAAACCGACGGGCCGACTGCGGCCACCTTCTGCTTCTGCGCCCCCGGCTTGGTCGACCTGCCCGATCACCCCGTTCGCCTGTCCGATCGGCTCGTCGACGGCCATCTGACCGTGTGCGGCGGCCTGCTCGAGCTCACCACGCCTGACTCTGTCGCCGTCCCCGGGCACCTGATCGTCAGCGATCATTCGTTGCGCAGCGGCTGCGTCGAGCATCGACATGGCCTCGGCCAGGTCCGATGGGTCGTCGAAGTTGATGCCACTAGTGAAGTAGGTGGTGAGCACTGGGGCAAGCGGGCCGGGCGCCCGGGCGAAATAGTTTGACAGCCCGAACGACCAGGCGCCCGACATGCCGCCCAGGTTCTGGCGGTTGCTCGGGTCGTCTCCGCCCAGAAGCTTATCGAGCCAGTCCCAAAAGTCTCCCATGGTGTAAGCCCTTGTTGGTCAGTGCGCGGCTGGGTCCTGCCCGCGCCCACCATGCGGTCCGTCATGCGCCGGTGATGTCAACGGTGGTGCTCTCGAAGTCGAAGTTGTAATTCAACGGGAGGATCGGGTCACCTCCCGCTGTCCGGTTGGAACAGAGGATGAGAACGTCCCATTGCTCGTCGACGGAGTCGTGTCCACGGACGGAGGAGACGACACCTTCGATTTTCGTCTGCTGACCGCCAGGTGCGTCGAAGAGCGTGGCGCTGACCGCGACCTTGCTGTTCAGGCGGAGCATGCCGCGGTACTTGATGGTGCCGACGAGGTAAACCGACGAGTCGTTCTCGACGCGGATGACCGGTTGCCCGGCGCTCACGAAGTCACCGGTATTCCGGAAGACGCCTGTGACGACGCCACCGAACGGCGACACCAACATCGTGTCGATGTACGCGACCTGTAGCTTCCTGATCTGCTGGTCGATTGAGGCGAGTTCGTTGGGAAACGTCGTGCCCCCGTTCGCGCACATCTCCCTCATCCGGAAGGCCGCCAGGTACTCCTGCCGTTGACCGATCCGGGCCCGGTGGTATCTGATGTCATTCTCGGACGACGGCATCCGATACTCGTATCCCATCGCCTCCGACTTGCTTGCCGCCGTGTTTTGGTATTCGGTGGGAAACCCTACACCGGGGGGGACGTTAAGAACGGACGAGAAAGTGGTGTCGGTCCTCGCCTTCTTTATGGCATTTCCCCAAAGCCCATCTTGAATGTAGAGGCGTTCCAGGGTTCCATGCAGCACGGATGTGTCGACCTCGAGGGCCTCGACGAGCCTATGCAGGACTATCGACTGATCTGACGGGTTGTCCAAGTATATGCGCTGAACCTGCTGGAGGACTGCATCTGAGTACGTCGTGATGTAGGCGTTTTGGCGCATACGTATGGCTTGCTCCAGTTCGGCCTTTACGGGTTCAGCCCGTAGCTCGGACAGTATGTGCGACTCCAGGTTCTGATGTATGCTTTGGGCCTCCCACATGAGCCTCCCGTCGGAGTGGCCCTGGCCCAGAATTTCGTACAGCCCGTTGATGTTGAAGGGCTGTACGCTCTTTCCGAGTAGCGAGTCCGGCTGAAAGAGGATGGTTCCGTCAACGGGGTAGCACAGATCTGCCGATTGCACTGGTCGAACGCGTAGATTCACCGCTTTTCCGGTCGACACCCCAAACACCGCCCTCTTGACGTGGTCAATGGGTTGCTCGGTTTCCGGCTGTCCTCATGGCGAGCCAGACGATTGCAGCTGCGGCACCAGGATGGAGCAGGCCAACGTGGTGTCGGTTGGGCAGTTGGCAAAGACGCCGCGAAGGCCCTGCAGTGGGACCGTCCAGCACTCTCCTGGCTGGAGTGTTCCGTAGGAAGTCGAGTTCGAACCAGTCGCCTCCGAGCCGACGGTAATCGGATCACCAAGGGCGTCGTTGTTGATGACGAGCAAAAGTGGCCAAGCGAGGGTGCTGGTAAGTCCGTTGGATCCCCACACGTAGGTTTTTCCGCGGACCTTGACTATGTAGCTATACATGTCTGTCGCCGACCTCGCCTTCCGGGCTGAGGATTTACGCAATCGGCATGAGGCAAGATGTCCATAGGCAACGCGGCCAATACCGCAAATCATCCTCGAAGCCACCGCTCACCCGGAGCACCTGGCGGCGCGCCGTCGACGGGCGGTCCAGGGATCTCTGCCCCGCCGCCTTCGACTGCCACCGTCACGGTATTTCCCATGTGACGTTGAGGTAGCAACTGCGGCGCGCAACTGAGCTCTTCGCTGTTGGCCTGGTCGGGTGTGCAGGCAGTCCATTTTCCGTCGGACTTCCTGCTCAGAGGCTCTTCTCACAACCATAACTCCGACACATTGACCGTGCCAGAGATCCATGAGAGTGCTGCCAGATAGGGTTCGCGCTGGACTGGGGACATGTTCCGGGGTGACGGAGGTCTGATCTCAGCAACGTCTGCCTGTCGCCCATGAGTCGATGGCGCCTTTCTCGCTGAGGAAGCCCTCGGATCGCTGTGGCGTGAGCGCTCTCATCGTGCGCAGCGGACGTGTTGCACATCTAGAAGCCGTTGTCGTACCGATCATGGTGAGCGCGGGGTCGACCGTGGCGGCTCGGGCGGGTGATCTCTCGACAGTCCTGGCATGGAGGTAGGTCCTCCTGCACAGCTCGTGGGTGTCGAAGCCCGAGCGATCAGGAGGCCCCTGGTGCCGCAGTCTTCCGTGCGGTCTGCTGCTGCGTCCAACTCGTGTGCCCTGTCGTGTGATTGCCTCGCGCACCTGTACTGGAACGCGGCCGACCACCGGGAGCATGTGTGACGCCTGACCAGCGACAACGCGCCGGTCACGTTCAGAGAGGTAACGACTTCCGAGGCGGGTCCCAGGTCACGTCTTCCGTGACGGGTTCGAACGTCCATGCTCCGACGGCGTTCACGGCCGCGAGGCGGTCGAGTGCCGCGGCAAGTGCGTTTCGATCGAGTCCGCAGGTGCGGGTCAGGTGATCTGCTTCCATGCTGGTCCGCCCAGGGGCGGGGGAGTGGTGCGCGGCGAGCACCAGTGCGGTCAGACGGTCTGCAGCTGGCAAGGTGCGCAGCCGTGGCTGGGAGACCGCACGCAGGGCCCAGTCGGCAGCCTGGTGACGGTCGTGCCGGGCGGGTTCCTGGGTGAGGACGGTCGCATCGAGCAGTTGCGCGGCGGTAGTTCTGTGCCTCGTCTGCTTGGTGGGATGCGGCAGGCGGCGTAGCCAGCGGGCGTCCTCCAGTTCGTCCCAGGGTGCGAGAGTTCGGGCCAGGCGCATGCCGTGGAGCAGTCCGGTCGGCAGATGTACCTGTCCGGATGTGTTGCTGCGCAGTGCGCACTGCAGGGCGAGGAGTCGGCCCTCTGCGTTCACATCCGGGGGAAGCGCGGCCGCGAGATAGCTGAGCATGTCGCGGACACGATCCGCCGGAGCGGCACCACCGGGCAGCCTGACACGCTTCGCCCCGGCGGAACCGGGGCCGGCATCGAGCCTCCCTGGGGTTGATGTGATGGCGGTGTCGGGGACGATGGCGCTGCCCGGGGTGGCGCCCGCGCAGGCGGCGCAGACGTCGGCCAGACGCCAGAGCCGGCCCCCGCGTTCACGGGCGAGGACGAGCAGGACCGGGCCGGCGCAACCCCGGTGGCGCGGATGCCACCGGCATCCGCGTTCGTGGCACTGGCAGGTCCGCAGATGCGGGGGCAGCACATCGCGCCGCGCGTGGTGGGCCAGGTGCGCCAGGACCGCGGGCCGGGCCGCAGACGCTGCCAGAGCGTGACCGCGTGGTGCGCACAAGGCGCAATAGAGCACGGTTTTGCCCTGCTGCGGGCGTAGTTCCACGGTCCAGGTGCGCCGTACCTGTAGGCGCAGGGTGCACAGCCTCATGGGGCGCCCGTTCCTCCTGCCTTCAGCCGGGAGCCGACCCGCCCCTGGGAGTTGTGGTGAGGGGAGGGGTGTCGGCGGCACACCGTAGTGCAGACCTCCGCCCTTCCGTGGGGCGGTCACCTGCAGAAATAGGGCAGAGGTCTGCACTGACAGGGCAGGGGTCTGCACCTTCGGATGGGGGAGTGACGACCTTCCCGCCCGACCCGAACCTCACCGCCCTCCGACTGGAGCTCGCGCGGCTGAGGAGCGAACGCGGCTGGACCTACGACGAACTCGCCCGCCGCACCGGCCTGGCCAGACGCACCCTCATCGAAATCGAGCAGGGCCGCACCATCGGATCCCTCAAGACCTGGCACGCCCTCGCCCACGCCCTCGACGTGTCCGTCGACCACCTCTTCGCCACCCTCTGCGAAGGCCACGAGCCACCCGCCCAGCCCGCCGAATAGCACCACTGGCCCCGCCGTTGAGGATCACCCGATCCAGTCACCGACGGGAACTCCCGTACGGGAAACCGCACATCAGTCCCGCCGCATTGAGCCATCCGCAGGACAATCCGGCACGCTCACCGCGGCGGCGGCGCGGCGCCTGTCACCTTCACGGCCATGTCCTCCACTGCCTCATCCGGCCGCAGATGGGACGGAACCCCCAACCGCCCCCACCGCCAACGTGCTCTGCGCGTCGCCCACGACAGCCCCACCCGCCTCGTACGCAGCGCCCAGCCCAGCCGATGCCGCGACTGCGGCAACCGCATCGACTGGTACACCCGCCCCGACAACCGCCCCGTCAGCCTCCACCCGCACGAACTCGACGCCACCGCCGTTCCGGTAGCCAGCCGCTGGCACGTCAGCTCCGGCATCGCCCACCCCGCCGACGACGGCACCCCCTGGTGCCGCATCCCGCACCTCGCCCTGTGCCCCGCACGCACCGCCCCCACCCCGCTCACCCCGCAGATCGCCGCCCTGCGCCGCCACCTCGCCCTGCACACCCGCCGACTCCTCGATACCGGGACCCTCACCCCACCAACACCGGACACGGCCTCACCGGCCACTGCCCCGGAGCCCTGCCGCCCGGCCCGGCCCATCGTGCTGCTCTTCCACACCCGCTACCTCGCCGCCCAGCCCATCGACACCCTCCAGTGCGTAGCCCAGACCCGCCGACGCCACCGCTGCACCCACCCCGTCCTCAGCCCCAGCGCACCGGCCGGCACATGGACACTCGTCCCCGCCACCACCGGACACAGACAACTCGCCCTCCCAGATGGCCTGATGGCCGTCTACGACCTCACTCACCTCACCTACGCGGAACAACTGCGCTGGCGCCACCAACGCTGCCCCCACCACGCCGGCACCCCGGGCGCAGCCGACCTCGCACTCTGCGACTGGGAACCCTTCGACCCCCTGCTGCACCACCGGCACATCCACAACCGCCTGCCCACCACATTCCGCCACCGCACCCAGGCACGGGCATGAGAACCACAGGCGGCCACGCGCAGCCGAACTTCACCCGCAGCTATGCTTCCGTGCCGCCGAGTGCCACGGAAGTCTGCAGGCCAACATCGCCTTCTCCCCGGCGACTACACCACCGTCGAGCGGCGCGCAGCACGAGCCGACCAAAGGCCCGATATCTACCTCGTGCACACCGTGACCCGGGCGCTGGTACGCGCGTAGCCGGAAACGCCCACAGGGGCGAATCGCCCTGGAACGACTTCCTGCCCACGCCACCCAGCAGCAGCTGACCGCTGTCGTACGCAAGCTCGCCACGTCCCCGCACACCGACGGAGTGCCCGGTGCTGAACCTGAATCCCACCGACGAACAGATCGCCGCCGCCGACGCCTTCCATGCCGGCGACCACCTGGCCCTCCAGGCGGGTGCCGGTACCGGCAAGACCAGCACCCTCGCCCTTCTCGCCCACCACACCCGCCGCCGCGGCCGCTACCTCGCCTACAACAGAGCCATCGCGCGGGACGCTGCTGCCCGCTTCCCTTCCACCGTCACCTGCAAAACCGCCCACGCCCTGGCTTTCGCAACCACCGGCCACCACTACGCCCGGCGCCTGAATGCCCCCAGACGACCTGCCTGGCAGACAGGCCAAGTCCTCGGCATCACCAAAACCATCCGCATCGGCGAACGCGACCTGTCACCCAAGGCCCTCTCCTACGCCACGCTGCGCACCGTGACCAGCTTCTGCCACTCCGCCGACCCCACCATCACCCGGTGCCACGTCCCCCGTCTGCGCGGCCTCGAAGACCCCGACCTGCACACCCAACTCGCCCAACACGTCGTGCCCTTCGCCCGCCGAGCCTGGACGGACCTCCAGCACACCGACGACGGCGCCGTGCGCTTCGGCCACGACCACTACCTCAAGATCTGGGCCCTCACCCAGCCGAAAATCAACACCGACTTCCTGCTCCTGGACGAAGCACAGGACACCAACCCCGTGGTCGAGGAGATCTTCCTCAACCAGCGCAGCCACGCCCAGCTGGTCATGGTCGGCGACTCCGCACAGGCCATCTACCAATGGCGCGGAGCACGCGACGTGATGACCACCTTTCACGCCACACAACTGACCCTGTCGAAATCCTTCCGTTTCGGACCCCACCTCGCGGCCGAAGCCAACCGGTGGCTCACCATCGCCGACGCACCCCTGCGCCTCGAAGGAACCGAGGCGATCTGCACCGAGATCGGTCCTGTCGAGCAGCCTGACGCCGTTTTGTGCCGCACCAACGTCGGCGCCATGAACGAAGTCATGCAGCAGCTTGCGGCGGGCCATCGCGTGGCGCTGGTCGGGGGAGGGGAAGCCCTACGTGCCTTGGCTCACGCCGCCAACGACCTGAAGGAGGGCCGCCGGACCTCGCACCCCGAGCTTGTCCTCTTCCCCACCTGGGGCGATCTGCAGGATTATGCCGAACACGACCCGGCCGGTCGGGAGCTTCAGCCGCTGATCGATCTTGTCGACACCCATGGAACTGGGGCCATCCTCGCAGCCGTCAACCGACTCGATGACGAATCCGTCGCAGATGTGACTGTGTCCACTGCCCACAAGGCCAAAGGCAGGGAATGGCACCGGGTAAGAGTCGCCGTCGACTTCACCCCGCCCCAGGACAGCGACGAATGCGACGAACATGGCCGTCCCCTGCCCGGACCCATCGACGATGCCGAGGCCCGTCTCGCCTACGTCGCGGTCACCCGGGCCCGCAACCGCCTGGACGTTGGTGGCCTGTCATGGATCAACGCCCATCCCAACGGGCAGACGGCCTAGATGTAGTGACCCGCAGGATTGCGCCCGGAGCGGGCGATCAGACGGAGCTCCGGCGCCATGACCTGCGGCATCACGGGCTCGGGCGGGTCGAAGCAGAACTTCAGCTGGCCGGAGAGATCGCGCTGGTTGTAGCGCAGCCGCACACGCATCAAGCCGGTGCCGTCACTGCCGTAGAAGGCCCCGCCGTCCATGCCGGTGACCCGGTGCGTGAACGTCGCCGGCAGGGAGGCGACCGGAACGCGGGAGGGCTGCCGGACGGCAACCTGCTCACGCGGCGGTGGCGTCACTTCCTGCCAGGGCGACGTGATGCGCACGTCGCCGACCGCCATCCGTTCCAGCCCGAGCCCGGCAGAGGGCCAGCCAGGCCAGCTTCGAGGTTGTCCGCCGTCAGCTCTACTTCGCCACAGAAACGCAGGGTCGCCTCGAACCGGCGCCGCCGCTCGCCTCCGCTGCTCACGGACCTCACTTTCGTGACGGTGGAAGCGGTCCGCACGACGTCGCCGGGACACCCGCAGAGGTTGTCACCCCGCGCTGCTGGACTCCGTGAAGGGATGAGCGGACTATGACAGGAATCAGCGGTCGGGTCCGGCGCCTGCGTGGTCTCCTGGCCGGGGCCGCCGCGGGCGCTGGCGGGATCACCGTCCTGGACGCGGTCAGGTACCTGGACATGGTGATCCGCGGCCGAGGAGAGAGGGCACTACACCCTAGAAGACTGCTGAAAATCTTGTTGAGGGGCTGTTCGGCCGTAGGCCGGGCGGCCCCTTCTTCGTCATGGGGTGGCCGGGGCGAGGTGCCAGGTGGTGTTGGTGCGGGTGAGTCCGAGGTTGATCAGTCGGCGGAGGTTGAGGGCGGCGGCGCGGTGGTGGAGTGCGATGTTGTTGGCGATGACGCCTCGGTAGCGGACTCTGCGGTTGCCGTGGGCGACGAGCCAGGCGATGGCGCGTTCGACCGGGGGCCGCCATCGGCGGTATTCGTCCTGCCAGGCGGTGTCGGTGGCGGCCTGGACGCGGGCTGCGGTCAGCAGTTCGTGCTGAGGGTGGACGTTGATAACCCGTCCGGTCTTGGAGGTTGTGCAGCGTTCCCGCAGTGGGCAGCCGGTGCACAGCCGTTTGAACTGGGCGGTGCGGCCCCCGTCGGCCTTGGTGCAGCCCAGGTTCGCGGTCTGTCCGGCCGGGCAGGTCACGGTGGCGGCGTCGGTGTCGACGTGGAAGTCGTCGATGGTGAAGCCTCCTGGGACGGCCTGCCGCAACGGCGGCGGCTTGACCACCAGGACGTGGCCCTGGGCGGTCAGTTGTTCACGCAGGTCGCCGGTGCCGTAGGCGGAATCGCCGAGCACGGTCAGCGTCTCGCCCTCGCTGTGGTCTTTGTCGGCCAGCAGGTCCAGCGCGACGGCGGCCTCGTGGTTGTCCGGCCCGTAGCCGCTGGTTAACGCGACGGCAGTGAACAGTCCGGCCTCTGGCTCGAAGGACACGTGTCCTTTGAAGCCCTCCTGGTGGCGGGTTCGGTTCTTGTGGATGTGCCGGGCATCGGGGTCGACGGTGGACACCGTCCGGTCGGGCACGGTGCGCCTGGCGATACGCCAGCGTCCGTCGCGGCCGTCGGAGTCCTCGGCCGGCTCCACGTCCTGGCCTGCGACGAGAGCGAGAAGGCCCACCGCGTTCGCGGCCCGCTCGCCCAGCTCACGCTCGGGCAGACGGCCGAGCATGTTGAGCGCGTCGGTCACCAGGGCGTCGACCAGCGCCTCGCGGGCGGCTTCGTCATTCCAGGCGATCCTGGGTTTGCCGGGGTCGGTGTAGTCGTGAGCAGTACACCACCGGCCGGCGACCTCGCCGGCGCCGGGGACCTCACGGATCACGCGGCGGATCGCGGCCACGATCTGGGTGACGGTGTCCTGAGTGGCCACCGCATCGTCCAGGACGGTGGAGTCCAGCGCCCGGCGCTGCTTTCCTCTGAGGACACCGGTGGCAGTCACCACCTCTTTGACCTTGGTGAAAATCCGCGTCGGGTCGGCCGAGCGGGCGAGCCGGCGCCGGAAATAGGTCAGCAGCGAGGGATCGAAGGCGGTGTCGTACAGGCCCAGCCCGCAGGCGGCCTTCCAGCGCAGGTCACATCGCAGTTCCTGGACTGTCTCGAAGTCCGACAGCCCCTGCAGGCTCTGCAGTACCACCGTCGCGGCCAGCACCTGCGGCGGCAACGACGGCCGTCCGTTGGCCGACGGATACATGTCCGCGAAGAACTCCGGCGGGAACAGCACCTCACGATGCTCGGCCAGGAAAGCGAACACACTCCCTGCCGGGATCAACTCCCGGCAGGTCTCCCACACATCCGGCCCGACCATCTCCCCGGCCCATTCCCCCTGCATGCTCACAAGACTGGCCCCGGACCTGCCGGTCCGGGGCCAGAACGCAAAAGATTTTCAGCAGTCTTCTAGGTCGCCAACGCATGACCGACACACGACATGCGCAGCTTCGATCCGGCCCTGTTCCACCAGGCCCGGGCCGGCCTTGAGGTGTACGGGCATGCAGCTGCGGGTGCTTCACCGAGTCTCCTCCGAGCATCGCCGGTTCCCGAACCGCGCCAGCCCCAGGGGGCCGGGGGTTTTGGGGTGATCCGCTCGGGTTAACGAGCTTGGCGGGGCCGTGTCGGCACGCGCCTCGAGCACAGCGAGCGCGAGGATACGGGGCATGCCGTCAGCCTCATGCGCCACCACCGTAGTGCTGCAGGCGCTGGCGTCCGCAGGTGAGCCGTCGCAGTTGCTGCCCGCTCGTGAACAGATGGCCTTCACTCTCGGCTTCCACATCATCATCGTGCCGTTCGGTGTGGCCTTCACCTTCCTGATACTCCTCGCCAACCATCGAGGACTACGCCGCGGGGACGAGCAGGCCATGCTCCTGGCACGCCGCTGGTCGAAGGTTGCCGCAGTGCTGTTCGCGGTGGGAGCCGTGTCCGGCACCGTACTCACCTTCGAACTGGGCATCCTGTGGCCCGGACTGATGGGGCAGTACGGCGCCGCCTTCGGGTTCCCGTTCGCTATCGAGGGAATCTTCTTCTTCCTCGAAGCGATCTTCATGTCGTTCTACATCTACGGATGGGACCGGCTGTCGCCCTGGGCCCACTTCTGGAGCGGTGTCCCGGTGGTGATCTCCAGCCTCGGTGGTGCCGCCGCCGTGGTGGCTGCCAACGCCTGGATGAACCAGCCCGGCGGCATCACCATGCATGCGGGCCGCATCGTCGACGTCAGTCCGGCCAAGGTGTTCTTCAACGGCGCGTTCTGGTTCGAGACGATCCACATGCTGCTGGCGGCGTACATCGTCGCCGGCTTCGTCGTAGCCGGGGTGTACGCGGCGGGGATGCTCAAAGGAAGACGGGACGCCTACCACCGCACGGGCTTCCTCATCGGCTTCGTCGTGGCCGCCGTCACCGTACCCATGCAGATCTTCGTCGGGGACCTGATCGCCCGTCAGGTATTCGTCTCCGAACCGGCGAAGTTCGCCGCCATCGAAATGCTTCCTGACTCCGGCGACCACGTCCCCGAAACACTTGGCGGTGTCCTGATCGACGGGAAGGTCCGCTACGGGCTGCCGATCCCGGACGTGGCATCGCTCCTGGCCGGGTTCCGCCCCAGCACCCATATCGACGGGCTCGACGCAATCCCCGCACCGGTGCGCCCAAGCGACGCGGGTGTGAGCATTGTGCACTTGGCGTTCGACGTCATGGTGGGCGCCTCCATGGCTCTGCTGGCCCTGTCCGTGTGGTTCGCCTGGCTGTGGTGGCGCCATCGCCGCGTCCCCACCAACGTCTGGTTCCTGCGGTGCGCCGCGCTGTCGGGCGTGGTGGCCTTGGTCTCCCTGGAAAGTGGCTGGGTGGTCACCGAAGTCGGACGGCAGCCGTGGACCGTGGTCGGACTGCTGCTGACACGGGACGCCGTCACCACTCACGGCAACCTGTGGCCCTTCTTCGGCGCGACCGCGATCATCTACGTCAGCGTCGGCACCGGTGCCCTGCTGGTTCTGCGCGCCCTGCGCCGGCGATGGGCGGCAGAGGGCGACGAAGACGTCCAGGTCCCCTACGGCCCCGAAGCCCCTGCTGTCTCCGCCGCGAGCCCAGAAGGCCGAACGCCATGACCGATGCGATCGGCGTCATCCTGTTCACCGGCGTCATCGCCTACGCCGTCTTCGGTGGTGCCGACTTCGGCGCCGGGTTCTGGGATCTGACCGCGGGCGGAGCCGTACGGGGCAGCGCCCCCCGCTCGCTCATCGACCGGTCCATCGGCCCGGTCTGGGAAGCGAACCACACCTGGCTCATCTATTGCCTGGTGGTGCTGTGGACGGGTTTTCCGCCCGCCTTCGCCGCCATCACCACGACGTTGTACATCCCGCTCGGCCTCGCGGCACTCGGCATCGTCCTGCGCGGGTCCGGCTTCGCCTTCCGCAAAGTGACGCTGCGCACCGCGCAGCAGCGTCTCACCGGGGTCCTGTTCGCGGTCTCCTCGGTGCTGACGCCGTTCTGCTTCGGCGGCATCGCAGGGGCCGTCGCCTCCGGCCGCGTCCCCAGCGCCGGCGGCGGCGCCCCGCTGTCCAGTTGGCTCAACCCCACCGGTGTGCTGGGAGGTGTCCTGGCGGTCGTCGTATGCGCCTACCTCGCTGCCGTTTTCCTCTCCTCGGCTGCCACGCACCCCTATCGGGATGAGGCTCTGCACCTGTACTTCCGGCGGCGGGCACTGGCGGCAGGCATCGCGGTGGGCATCGTCTGCATGGCCGGCGTCTTCGTCCTGCATGCGGACGCACCGCGCCTGTTCCACCAACTCACTACCCGCGGACTGGCTCTGCTGATCGTGTCCGCCGCAGCCGGACTCGCAGCCCTGGCAACACTCAGAGCCCGTCGGCCGCGCCTGCCGCGGCCGTTGGCGTCGCTGGCCGTGGCCACGGTGATCGCCGGATGGGGCGTCGCCCAGTATCCGTACCTCCTGGGCACTCACCTGTCCTTGACCCAGGCCGCCGCTCCCGACTCGACCCTGTGGGTGCTGGTCGCTGTGGCCTGCACCGCGGCCGTGCTGATCGCTCCCTCCCTGGCCGCCCTGTACGTGCTGCACGAACGGGACCGGCTGACTTCCTCCGCCTGACCTTCCGCTTCGGCCCCCACCTCGCCCGCGAAGCCAACCGCCGGCTGCACATCGCAGGCGCACCCATCCGCCTCACCGGCACACCGGCCGTGCCCACCGAACTCGGCCCCGTGGCCTGCCCCGACGCGGTCCTGTGCCGCACCAACATAGGGGCCATGGCCCAAGTCATGGCCATGATGGCCAGCGGACAACGGGTCGCCCTGGCCGGGGGAGGAGACGGACTGCGGGCTCTTGCGTTGGCCGCCCGCGACCTGAAGGAAGGCCGCCGCACCACCCACCCCGAACTACTCCTCTTCCCGACCTGGGGAGAGCTCCAGGATTACGCAGATCACGATCCGGCCGGACGCGACCTGTAGCCCTGGTCGACCTCGTTGACAAGCACGGCACCGACGTCATCCTGAACGCTCTGGCTGGCCTGGCTCCCGAGCAACACGCCGACGTGATCGTCTCCACCGCGCACGAGGCCAAGGGACGCGAATGGGCCTGCGTGAGAATCGCCGACGACTTCACCCCGCCGAAAGGCAGTGGTCAAAAGGACGCCAACGGATGCGCCATTCCCGGGCCGATCGACGACAGCGAGGCCCGCCTCGCATACGTAGCCGTCACCCGTACCCGCCAGCGCCTGGACATGGACGGACTGGCGTGGATCGACCACCACCCGGATGGAAACCCGGTGGACTCAACCGGTCGTCGCAACACCTGATCACGGAGGCGTTGCGTGGGAAGACTGGGGCGGTTCAGATCGCTTCCTGCCTCCGCCCTGCCCGCACCAGCAGCCAAGCAGCCTCCTTGAGGGCGTCGTTGTCGCTTGCGTGCGCGGCAATGGCATAGAAGCGCATGGCGATGCGAAGCAGGCCGCGGTCTCGTGCTGCCCGGGCGAGGGTTCGGCAATCACGGGAGGCGTGGTGCTCGATGAGGGCTTCCCACAAGACAGCCGGGACGAGGCTGGTGTCTCTGTCAGTGCGACCGTGTTGTTCGAGGTAGTCGGGAGGCGGTAGTGGGGTGGGCAGGTGCAGACTGGCCACGACGGGGTCGGATCCGGGTGAGCGGGCCGCGGGCACCGTGTAGCGGGGCCGCGGTGTAGGCGAGGGCCTGTTCGAACCAGTCGTCCTCCAGCAGGTCCCACTGGGAGTCGGCGAGATAGCCTTCCGCGGCGGCTTCCAACAGAGGCAGCGGCAGGCCGGGAGGGTGGCCCAGTCGATGCGCATCCATGGCCGCTTCGATGAGGGCTCGCGCGAGGGCTGGCACATTTTGATAACGCTCTATCAAAGCTGGGGCACCCGCCAGATACTGGCTGATCTGCCCGTGTTCCGCCCGCCCAGCGACGTACGCCAGTCGCGGATCGTGCTGCGCCATCAAAGCCACGGCTTGGAGGTCGGCGTCGATGAAGGCCACTGGCACGGGCGGGGCGTGACCGTTCAGCAGGCAGCGGGCTCGTGCGTGGGGGTCTTCAGCAGCGGGTTTGGGCGGGGTAGTGAGTGTGGCCCAGTGCTCGGGCCAAGTGCTGCCAATGACAAGAAGCGGGACCAGTCCGCGCTTGCGGCGAACACGCTCGCGGAACGACACGGCGCGCGGTCGTCACCGCGACGAGGCTGCGGTGGCGTGCAGCGCGGCCCAATGGGACGACTGGCCAGTCGATGGTATCGGAGTATGGTGCATTTACATGACGGATTCCCGGGCCAATTCCGCGGCCGGTCCGCCCCCCGCGTTCGGCGCCGACCTGCATCTGGAGCTGCGCGGACCCGGGCTGCGTGCAGGGCTCACGGACGCCTTGAGGGAGGTCGTGCGGACGGGGCGTCTGGCGCCCGGCAGTCGGCTGCCGGCCTCCCGCTCACTCGCCGCGGATCTCGGCGTCTCGCGTAACACCGTGGTCGAGGCCTACGCCGAGCTGGTCGCTGAGGGCTGGCTCACCGCCCAGCAGGGCTCCGGGACCCGGGTGGCCACCCGGGTCGAGCCGCACAGGGCCGCGCCCGACGCTCCTCGCGCGAGGCCGGACGAGCCCCGTCTCCGGTATGGCCTGTGGACCGGTGCACCGGACCTCGCGACCTTTCCGCGCTCGCAGTGGCTCACCGTGGCCCGCCGGGCTTTGACCGCCGCGCCACTCGACGCCTTCGGCTACGGCGACGCCCGCGGCCGGATGGAGCTGCGCACCGCACTCGCGGACTACCTGGCGCGAGCCCGCGGGTTGTACGCCGAGCCGGAGCGGATCGTCATCTGTTCCGGTTTCCACCACGGCCTGGCGCTGATGGCGCACGCGCTCAGGGTACGGCGGGTGCGAGGGGTGGCCGTCGAGGCCTACGGACTCGACCTGTATCGCGACCTGCTGGCGAACGCCGGTCTGCACACCCCGCCGCTCTACGTCGATGACCATGGCGCACGCATCGACGACCTCGCGCGACTGCGCGAAGTGGGGGCGGTGCTGATGACCCCGGCGCACCAGTACCCGACGGGGGTCGCGCTCTGCCCGGACCGGCGCACGGCGGCCGTCGAGTGGGCACGTGCCACGGGCGGACTGATCCTGGAGGACGACTATGACGGGGAGTTCCGGTACGACCGTCAGCCAGTGGGGGCCCTGCAAGGCCTCGATCCGGAGCGGGTGGTGTACTTCGGTTCCGTGAGCAAGTCCCTGGCACCGGGGGTACGGCTCGGATGGATGGTGCTGCCGGAGGAACTCATCCCGGAGATCATGGCGGCCAAAGGGCACGGCGACTACATGACGAGCGCCCTGGAGCAGCTGACGCTGGCGGAATTCATCGCCTCGGGTGCGTACGACCGTCATGTGCGCTCAATGCGGCTGCGCTACCGGCGTCGCCGCGATCAACTGGTCGAGGTCCTGCGCCAGAGGGCTCCCGGCATTCGTGTGACCGGGATGGCTGCAGGACTGCAGACGGTCCTCGAACTCCCGCGTGGAACCGAAAGCTCGGTGGTCCAGGCCGCGGCCCGGCAAGGTCTGGCGATCAGGGGGTTGACGCAGTTCCGCTACGAAGTGGCGGACTGCGGATGGCAGTTGCCCGAACGGGACGCCCTGGTGGTCAACTACGCGGCGCCCTCGGACAGCGCGTGGGCAGGCGCACTGGACGCACTGTGCAGGGTGCTGCCCTAGAAGCGGTTCCGAGGGCGGAGCGGACGCGCCTCTGTCCGGTTCGGGAGCGTCCCTGCCGAGATTCGAGGCGCCGGGGCTGTCGGTCTCAAGTGCCAGGCCGCCCGTTCCGGAGCCGGCGCGATCTCTCAGGCGGGAAGCCGTGCTGTCACGATCTCGCCATCCGTTCCAACGGACTTCTCCAGGTAGGCGAGTGCGCCGGCGGCCGTGTCGGCGACGAAGACCAGTTCTGCAAGGGGCAACGGCAGGAACCCCTGCTCGTCCATTCGCCGGAGCTGGAGTATCAGCCCGTCGTGGGAGCCCGCCGTGTTCAGCAGCACCACCGGCTCGTCGTACAGGCCGTGCTTCCTCAGCTCCAGGACCTCCAAGGCTTCGTCCAGCGTGCCCACGCCGCCGTGCATCACCACTACTGCGTCGGACACGGCGAGCAACCGTGCCTTCCGTTCAGCGAGATCCCTGGCGAACGTCATTTCGTCGGCGTCCTTCCTGACCCACTTCCGGAGAGAATCGATCGAGATCCCCGTGAGCCGTCCTCGCGACGCCCACACTCCATCGGTGACGACCTTCATCAGCCCGGTATCGGATCCGCCCCACACCAGGGTGTGGCCGGCCCTGCCGATGAGCTCCCCCGAACTCGCGGGTCGGCTGGGTGTAGTGCTCGTTGACGTCAGTGGCTGAGAGGAAGACACCGATGTTCATCGGGGGTGGGCGCTGTTGCAGGCATGACCCGAGCGTATGAGCGCGTCCGCCCACATGTGTGGACCATTTTCTGAGCAAAAGACCGGGCCACTTCGCGTCGAACGGCGAGGCGGGCCCCTGGGCGCCGTCTGTCAGACCGATTGCCCCGCGAAGCCGGAGCGCCACGTCGCATGCTCGGGGCGCGACGTTCGGGAGCGGGTTAGTGTTCCAGCTCCATAGATCGTGATCTTGCTTTGTCCGCAGAATTGGACTGGGAATTTGTCATATAAATGGACCGTACTCCGGTGCCGCCGGGTGCGTAGCGTTGCAGGCATGAACACGGACGAAAGCACACGGAAGCCCGCAGCGCTTCACCGAGCACACGCGCTGGTTGGCCGCGCCCAGGCCCCGACAGGGGTCCCGCCGGAGCACGTCTGACGGGCCGAGACCACCGCCGCAGCCACCGTCGGGGGCAGTGTGAATGGGCTGTGGGCTGCCGTGCCTGGTAGCTCGATCACTCCTGCCCTGAATTTATCCATCCACTAGACAGCCGAGCAGCTGGGGGACCGCATCGCCGGGGGACACAGAAGGGAAGAGCAATGGGCAGTTACGCAGAGACAGCAGTCTCCGAGGCTCAGACGGCCATCGAGACAGTTTGCCCAGCGATAGCTCTCCTCGACGCGCAGGGGACGGTGGTCGGATGGTCGCAGGCCGCTCAGCGGCTCGTGGGCTACTCGGCCGCGGAGGTGGTGGGGCGGTCCGCCGGTGTCCTGTTGGTGGCCCCTGACGACCGAGCAAAGGCTTCACAAGCCGCACAAGAGAGCACCCGCCGGGGCCGCTGGTCCGACCTCGCGCAGGTGCGCCACCGCGACGGCCGCAGCATCGACGTGCGCCTGTGCGTGTCATCTCTGTCCGGGCAGGACGGCCTGGAGTGGTGGGTGGTCTGTGCGACCGACAAGGCCTTGCTTCCCGCGTGGCCGGCCGAGGCCACAGTGGCGGAGCCGCTCCTCGCTACGCTGCCGCTGCCAAGCCGCCTGCCGATCGGTGTCGTCATACGGGACACGCACCTGCGCTGCATCCGGGTGAACGACACCCAGGGCTCCAAGGACGGCATCCCTCTCCCCAAGCGGCTGGGCCGCAGGCTGACGGAGGCGGCGCCCGGGAGGGAGGCCGAAACGCTGGAGGCAGTGATGCGCCAGGTGCTGGAGAGCGGCGACCCGGCGATCAACGTGGACTACCAGGCCTTCCTGCCGGCGAATGTGCGAAGCAACCGCATATTGACGGCGTCCTACTTCCGCCTCGACGACGCGCAGGGTCGCGCGCTGGGTGTGTGCGTCGTGAGCGTGGACGTCACCGACAGCCGACGGGCGCGAGAGCGTCTGGCAATCCTCGGCGAGGCCAGCAGGCGCATCGGCACCACGTTGGACGTCATGCAGACCGGGCAGGAACTGGCCGACCTCGCCGTGCCGTTTCTTGCGGACTACGCCACCGTCGACCTGACGGAGTCCGTCCCGCTCGGCGAGGAGCCCTTGGCCCATTTCGGCCCACAGGGTGGATACATCCCCGTCTTCTGCCGCGCGGGCCTGGCCTCGATTCACCCGGGAACGCCGGAGTCCCTGTTCGTTCGCGGAGAGCCGGTCTTCGTCCCGCCCACTTCGCCCGTCACCGGTGTTCTGCGCTCCGGGAAATCCCACTTCGAGCCCATACTGGACGCATCCCCGGGCACCTGGCTGGACCACCACGATGCGGCGCGGGCGGAGAAGCTCCGCGAGCACGCCATGCACTCGTTGATGGTCGTCCCGATCCACGCCCGGGGCGCGGTGCTGGGCGTGGCGGTCTTCGTGCGGACGAAGGACCCCAGGCCGTTCGAGGAGGACGACCTGTTCTTGGCCGAGGAACTCGTCAGCTGGGCAGCGCTGGCCCTGGACAACGCCCGCCAATACGTGCGCGAACGTTCCGCGGCTCTCGCCCTGCAGCGGCTGCTGCTCCCTCACCGCGCTACAGGCGGCTCCGCCGCTGATGTGGCCTGGCGCTACCTGCCGGCCGACAGTCACCACGGCATCGGGGGTGACTGGTTCGACGTGATCCCCCTCTCCGGCGCCCGCGTCGCCCTGGTCGTCGGCGACGTGGTCGGACACGGCATCAACGCGGCAGCGGAGATGGGTCAACTCCGCACCGCCATGCGCACCCTCGCCAGCATGGACATGCCTCCCGACGAAGTACTGTCCCGCCTCGACGAGCAGGTTATCCGTCTCACCGAGGCGGAAGCCGACCCCCGGCACCCGGCCACCACCAGGATGGCCGCCACGTGCCTGTACGCGGTCTACGACCCGGTCACCCACACTTGCACCATGGCGCGGGCCGGCCACCCCCCGCCCGCGATCATCGACCCGTACGGCCACGTCACCTTCCCCGACCTGCCCACCGGAGCACCGCTCGGCCTCGGACTGGTCCCCTTCGAGTCCGTAACTTTGGAACTTGCCGAAGGAAGCGTGCTCGCCCTCTACACCGACGGTCTGATCGAGGCCCGCGGCCAGGACATCAGCGCCGGCATGAACCGTTTGCGCGCGGCCCTCGCACGGCCCGGCCTCACACTGGATGATCTGTGCTCTTCCGCGGTGGACACATTGCGGGCCAAGCCGCAGAGCGACGATGTCACTCTGCTTCTCGCACGGACCCGCTCGCTGAGCGCAGACCAGGTTGCCTCTTGGCAGTTCCCCAGCGACCTCGCCGTCGTCAGCCGTGCCCGAACTCTCGCTGCCCGGCAGCTGACCCAGTGGGGACTGGAACACCTAGCCGAGTCCACAGGGCTGATCGTCAGCGAGCTGTTCACCAACGCCATCATCCACGGCAAGGGCGACTGCAACAGCGACCGCACGATCGGCCTACGCCTCATCCGGCACGAGATGCTGACCTGTGAAGTCTCCGACGCTAACCACTGCCACCCGTTTGTGCGACACGCCCGCACCACCGACGAACACGGCCGCGGCCTCTTCCTCGTCACTCAACTGTCCCGCCGATGGGGAACCCGCCACATCCTGGACGGCAAAATCATCTGGGCTGATCAGCAACTGCCAGCCAGTGCGTGAAACCACTTACCCGTCCGACTCAAGCGCTTGGAGGCCAGTGCCTGTGCCCCGAGAAGACCGACAACTCGTACGCACCATTTATGCGGCTGGAGAGCGGACGTACGCTCCCACGCCACGCCACGCCAGCGGCAGCCCGGTGGCGGGATGGAGAGTCCCATCGGGCTCTCCCGCCTTGTCGCGAAACTCCAACGACTACATCGGAGGTTTCGTGAAACTCGGACCTCGTCCGCCCCAGAGATTGGGAGTGGATCTGCAACGTGGTCGAAGCAGCCAGAACGGCCGAAGCGGCCGGATACGGCAGTTTGTGGACGTACGAACGGCTGCTCTTCCCGGTGCCCTGTGCCCTGTTGCAGCTCGGTGTGCGTACTGAGCGGCGCGCTTCATTTGCCGTGCGCTCCGAACCTGGGAGAACAATGATGCAGAGCCGACCGCCTTTGCAGGCGACTAGGGCACTGAGCGGATGGCGCGGTTACCGATGGGTGACCCTGTGGTCCGTGCCGATCGTGGCGGTTCCGGTGGCCGACTGGTTCCTGCCGTCGGACATCCACCTCGCCCATCTGCTGGTCATCCCGCTCGCGCTCGCCGCCGCCTTCGCCGACACCCGCCGTACTGCCGTCACCGCTCTGCTCGCCCTGGCGGCGCTGGTCGTCGCGGGAGCCGAGCGACGCACGCTGACCACCGAGAACGTACTCGTGCAGATGCTGTCCCTGGTGCTGTTCTCGGCGCTGCTCCTGATCGCCACCCGTCTGCGCGAGCAGCATCAGCGCCAGCTGGCCATCGTGCGCCAGGTCTCGGAAGCCGCGCAGTCCGTGCTGCTGCGGCCACTGCCGCGACGCGCGGGAGCGGTGTCCCTGGCGTCGACGTACGTGGCCGCCCAGACCGAAGCCCGTATCGGTGGAGACCTGTACGCACTGCTCCGCGCGCCTGGCGCCACCCGGCTGATCATCGGGGATGCGCGCGGCAAGGGGCTCGGGGCCATCGAGGACATCGAGACCGTCCTCGGTGCCTTCCGCTTCAACGCGCACCGGCACTCCACTCTGTCCGGGCTCGCGTCCGATCTGGAGTCCGATGTGCGCTGGGACCTGGGCCAGGCGCACCGCGGGGATCCTGACGAATGGCCTGGTGAACGCTTCGTCACGGCGGCCGTGCTGGAGATCCCGGACGACCAGCCCTGTGCCCGTCTGATCAGTTTCGGCCATCTGCCGCCGCTCCTGCTGCACGGGGGGCACGTCACGCCCCTGGAAGTCAGCGTCCCCGCTCCGCCGCTGGGTCTTGGCGCCCTGACGGAGACCGAGTACGCCCCATTGACCTTCCGTTTCGCCCCGGGCGACCGGCTGGTGCTGTACACGGACGGAGTCACCGAAGCCCGGGACTGCATGGGCAGCTTCTACCCCCTCGTGGAGCGGGTGACGGCTTGGGCCGATCAGCGTCCGGATGCGCTCGTGCGCAGGATCGGCGCGGACCTGCGAGCGCATACGGGCGGGCCGCTCGCCGACGACATGGCCCTGATCGTGCTGCAGCGCGAGGGAGCGCGCGTCCGGGCCCGGATCTCCGAGAACCGGTGGGACTCGTGACGAAGGCGCGGCCCGCTTGAGGAAAAGTGGCGACGGCGCCGGGCGCCCCCGGGTTCGGCGAGGCGCGGGTGCGGGGCGTGCGGCTCAGTCGCGTTCGCGCTCGTAGGCGGCGAGGAGGAAGAGTCAGCCGTCTGGGCCGCGGCGCGCTGCCTCAACAAGGTGGGCACCCCAGAGGCCGAAGCCTGGGTCGCCGGCCACTGGGACACTGCGAGGGCGACCAGCACACGTGTCTGCCCCCATCGGTCGACTGCGCGCCCGCGAAACGGTGCGCTCCCGGTGGTTCCGATCGTCAGCGCGGCCAGGGCCGCACCGGCTATCGCATAGGAACCATGCTGCTGATGAACGAGAAGCACGATGCCCAAGGGCCGCATGCCGTTCGGCAAACGACCCACGACCATGGGCGACACCAGGTGCAGCACCTGGTGAGCCCGCAGAACACGGTGATAGCGCACCAAAGCCATCATGCGGCACCAACTGACGTCATCACAGACCTCCCTGAAGGCGCTCAAAAGTGACCTCAGGGCTTTTGGCCCGTCAGTTGCGACGCCAGAATGTCTGGCGCTGGCACCGCTCGGTCACGGCCCCCAGACACATCGACGTGCATGGGGGCGGAACCCTAGGTGCAGGCACCGGCGACGTACCAGTCGGACCGCCTGCCGATCATCCCTGGGCGCTCCTGTCCTCCGGGTTTACTGGCGGCGGCAGTCTTGCCTCAGGGGGAGCTACACCCAACACCGTTGCAGTACTAGCCGCCCAGGCACGCGGTGGGGCAGGCCTCCCGAGCCCGGGAGGCTTGCCCCACCCACTTTCACCGGAGACGCGTCCGTCCTCAGGAAGGCAGGGGTGGGCGGGCCTTGCGGTCGGTCGACGCGTCGAAGTGACGATGAGCTCAGGCTCGATGGCAACGTGCAGGTGCTCCGTAGCGTCAGCGCTCGCTGGTCGTGTCTCGCGCGGTGCGCGTGGCGATGAAGGCCGAGCGGCTGATGTCGACGGCATCGTTCCACTCGGGGTGGTCTTGGACGTAGTCGGCGACAAAACCGCAGTAGATGCCAACCTTGGCCGGACTTTGAGTCAGGTCTTCCAGGGCGTAGCGCGCTAGGGCAGACGCGATGCCCCGATGCCGTTGCTCTGGGTCCACATAAGAGTGGGTGAGCGTGGCACGTCCGCCGGTAGTCTCGTAGGCCAGGGTACCGACGACCTGATCATCGATCAGTGCCTCATAGAGGCGGGTAGTTTCGTCCTTGCGCACCTCAACGGCGGTCGGTGATGGCTCCATGTTCTCTTCTCGCCTCGTTCGTCTTCGGTCGGTGGTCCCGAGCAGTCCTCACCAGTCGCGAACGGACCACCGAGTCCAATTTATACATGCTTTTGCGAGTAGCGAAGCGCCATACTGGACTAGAAGGTCCGAAGCGGGGCTGTTTGAATGGTCGGCGTGACGACACGTTGGAGAGGTAAGGTGATGAGCGGCGAAGAGCAGGTGCCGGTAACCGAGCAGCTGATCGACAGCATCGATCAAGGCCGCTTTGAGCTCTGCCGTGACGACGACCTGGTCGGCTGGCTCTACTACACCCACCTGAAGCCCAACCGGTACGCTCTTCGGCACACTGAGGTCGAGACGAGTCATCAGCACCAGGGTGTGGCCGGCGCGCTGGTGCGGCGGGTGCTCGACGAGATCCGTGCCCGCGGGGGCACGATCACCGTAATCTGCCCCTTTGTGGTCGACTACCTCTCGCGAACGACCGCCTATGCCGATCTGGTCGACGCCCGACACCCGGGCTACTCCGATCGTGCTGCTGCCGAGTCGGCGCGAGTGGCGGCTCGTGGCTGAGACTACCGGGCCGCAATCAGGAGTCCCCTCGGAGGAGCCCCATCGCGGCCTCACGACGTGCTGCCTCGAGCTCCTGGGTGGAGTACAGCGACCCAGCCGCAGGCCAGGGTGATTCGGCATGGCTGGCGAACGCCGATGAGCTCACGTCTCCCCGATCGCCCGTAGCGTCAAGACACGGGTAAGAAGCGGAGTCCACCCGACGCTAACCTCCGGCCGAATGCGCGAGCTGGCTGTGACTGCACCAACTGGACGCCCGACTGAAGCCTGGCGTCTCAATCGGTGATCGCGACTTGGAGAGCCATGGCGCGAGGGATTGGTGCCTCTGGGCTAACGCGGGCGGACACGAGGGCAGATGTGGCCCAAGCAAAGGGATCGATGAGAGGAAAGACTGATGAAGGCAGTGGTTGGGGAGACCGTCGTGGCCGAGGCCGCGAGCGAAGCGGTAGTCAGTATCGAGGGAAATATCTACTTCCCGCCGAACTCGGTTGCGGCCGGCGCGCTCCGCGACAGCCCAACCCCCTACACCTGCCCCTGGAAGGGGAGAGCGCAGTATCACGACGTTGTGGTCGGCGAGCTGGCGCTCAGGGACGGGGCTTGGTCTTACCCGAACATCAAGGAGTCGGCGGCGACTCGTGTCGGTCGCGACTTCAGCGGCTACGTCGCCTTCGATGTACGCCAGGTCAGGATCGAGAACTGACAAGGCACACCGATCACTGCCAGCAGAACAAATCCGTCGTTGAGTGGGGAAGGAAGAATTTCATGAGTGAAGACTTCGAGGGCCGTAAGATCGTCGTTGTCGGTGGTAGCGGTATTGGTCTGGCTACGACGCAGCAGGTGCTTGCTGGGGGTGGCAGTGCCGTGATTACCGGCCGAAATCCGGACAGAAGCTGAAGAGGCAGTGGAAACGCTGTCGCAGCACGGTAGGGCATGGGGTATCGCGGCGGAGCTGACGGACCGCGCCCAGGTGCCTGAGGTTCGAAAGCAGCTTGCCACGTCGCGCCGCCCGCGTAACTGTCTCTGTACCCCCGTCGGCTTCCGTCACTGTTGCCGGCGTGCGGGCGCCGTCGTTCGTGGCGGCCATGCGGGAGACGCCACCTTGGGCCTTGGCCGGGCGGTCAGGGCACTCGGATCGATAGAGGAGTTGATCACCTTGGACGGACAGGAGCTGCAGAAGATCGCGGGCGACTGCACTGTGGAACTGCCTGGCGCCGACCTGGAGCATCGTTTCGGCCCCGACTGGGAGGTCTGCAAGGTGCGCGGCAAGGTCTTCATGCTCATGACCGACATGCCGGGGCGCCCCGTCGTGATCCTGAAAGCTGATCCGGACGACGCCGCAGCCCTGCGTGAGCAGTACGCAGACATTACCCCCGGCTATCACATGAACAAGAGGCACTGGATCACGGTGGAAGGCGGGGGCACCATCGACGAGAAGCTAGTGAAGGAGCTCGTGATCGACTCCTACCGTCTCGTGGTCGGCGGGCTTCCCAAGTCCGAGCAGCCCGTGGATCCACGCACCTACGGCCGCCGCGCCTGACCTTCGTCATGCCCATCAGCGGCGAGAAGCCCCAGGACAGACTATGACCGCGCCGACCTGCGCAGATGGCTACGCTGGAAGCGAATAGGAGTACGCATCGCCCGCAAGGCATCGAGTCCAGCGAGCGATTACGGCGACGCCGCTGGGTCATCGAGCGCACGATGTCCTGGCTGTCGAACGCAACCCCCGCAACTACCTGGCCTTTCTTGGTCTCGCCGCCGCCCTGTGCTGCTACAAACGACTCGTCCGCCTCACCACGTAGGACACGGTCTTTAGTGAACCTTCGCCAACTTCGAACGTGCTGGTCGGAGGGGCTGGCGTGAGGGGTGTGGGGCGTACTCACGCTGGCCGTGAGTGAGAGTCTGCGGTCTTCATCATTTGACGGGGTGTCTGGGGGCGACTTTGCGGTTTCCTCCGCGCCGCGGCCTCGGCGCCACTTACTCTCCGCTTCATGGTGGAGTCCGAGATCGCGGAACGGATCGCCGCGCGCCGCGCGGAACTGGACGAACTCGAAGAACAGCTGGTCAAGCAGCTTGATCAGGTGCGGGACGAGCGGGACGAACTCGCCGTCGCCGAGCGGGTCTGGCGGCGCATGGCCGAACGGTTCGCCGGCGAGCGGGTGGCAGCCGCACCGGCCGCGGTGCAGGTGGCGGGACGTGCGGTGTTGCTGGTCCCGCACCGTGAGGGCGGCGTGGACGAGGCCGTGCTGCCGCCGGGGTACCAGCGCATCCTGGCCGCGGTCCGCCAGGCCGGGGCGCCGGTGGTGACCCGGGCCGTCGGCGAGACGTTGGGCCTGGACACCGGGGTGCGGGGCAAGCTGGAGCCGCTGCGGGGGAAGCTGACCCGGCTCGCCGAGCGGGGCTGGCTGCGCAAACAGCCAGACGGCCGGTACTCCGTGCGCCTTCAATAATCCGTTGCCTGGGCAGGTGGGGATAGCCCACGATGCCCGGATGCGTTTCTCGATCAATATCCCGAACTTCGGCGACTTCGCCGACCCCCGAAACGTGGCAACCGTCGCGGCGGCAGCCGAGGAGTCCGGGTGGGACGGGCTCTTCGTCTGGGACCACGTCCATTACCGGGGGTACTCGGGGCGGCCCTTCGGGGACGCGTGGATGCTGCTGACCGCGGCCGTGCTCGCGACGTCACGGATCCGGGTGGGGACGCTGCTCACTCCGGTGGCTCGGTATCGGCCTCAGCAGCTCGCGCGGCAGGTGGCCACCCTGGACAACCTCAGCGGAGGCAGGGTCGTCTTCGCCGCGGGGCTGGGTGGGCCGGTCGAGGACGAATACGGCAGCTTCGGCGACTCCACCGATCGACGTGTGCTCGCCGAGCGGCTGGACGAAGGGCTGGAGTTGTTGGGGCGGTTCTGGACGGGCGAGGCCGTCGACCATCACGGTCGGCACTACCAGGCGCGGAACGTGAGCCTGCAGCCCGCCACCGTGCAGCGGCCCCGGCCGCCGGTGTGGATCGGAGGATTCTGGCCGAACCGTCCGCCCATGCGACGGGCCGCGCGGTGGGACGGCGCGGTGCCTTTGTTCAAGAACGCCCTGCATGGATACCCGCCGGACCCCAAGGACGTGCGGGAGTTGATCACCTATGTGCGCGGTCATCGAGAAGGCGACGCCCAGCGACCCTTCGACCTCGTCGTCGGCGGCGCCACTCCGGCGGACGCTGCCAAGGCCAAGGATGTGATCGGCCCGCTGCGCGACGCGGGTGCCACCTGGTGGGACGAACGGCAACTCGATCCCGGCCCCGATGTGGACTGCCTGGCTCCGGTGCTGCGGCGCATCGAGGCGGGGCCGCCGGTACTCAATTAGTTAACCAGCGCCGCGGGCCCTCCGGCCCGGGTGAGGATGGCCGGTTGTGGGACGTAACTGCGGCGCCCCCGGCGGTCGTTGAGATCGTGTGAGCAATAACAAAGAACGCGCCGGGGACGCCGTCTCCCTTGTGTATCAGTGCCGCCTGCCCGTGTCCACGAGCACTGTTGTCCACCTCGCCGACCTGCTACGGACTCGTCTGAAGGCGATCCGCTCCCCGTTTCGGATCCTGCCGCCGGGCCGGATCGCGGTGCTCGTGCTGGCGATGCTGCGGCACGACCAGCGCCTGCTGGATCTGGCCGGCGGCAACAACGTCGCGGAGTCCACGCTGCGCCGCTGGCGCGACGAGATGATCGGTCTGCTCGCCGCGAAGGCCGAACGGCTGGACCGCGCCCTGCGCAAGATAGCCCGGCGGGGCGGTGAGGTGGTGCTGATCGACGGCACCTTGATTCCCACCGTGCGCCGCACCGGGAAAGACGACCGGCCCTACTACTCGGGCAAGCACCACCGCCACGGCCTGCACTTCCTCGCCCTGACCGACGAGAACGGCAGACTGATCTGGATCTCCGCCTGCCGGCCGGGACGCACCCACGACGCCACCGCCGCCCGCCGCGACAAGATCGTCGAACACCTCAAGGCCGCCGGCCTCGGTGCCCTGGCCGACCTCGGCTTCCTCGGCGTCGACAAGCCTGACGACCCCGACGACCTGGTCATCGTCACCGGCTACAAGGCCACCCGGGCGAGAAAGCTCACCCCCGGCCAGAAGCAGGCCAACCGCGTCCTGGCCGCCGCCCGCGCCCCCGTCGAACACGGCTTCGCAAACCTCAAAGCGTGGCGCATCCTCACCAAGCTGCGCACCGACCCGGCCCGCGCCACCGCCCTCCTGCGAGCACTGCTCGTCCTGACCGACCTCGAAGTCAACCGCTGACCGTGTCAGATGATCAAGAGCGCAGACTGTCGCCCGCGATCAGCGTGAGCATCCCAAAGAAGCACCACACCAGCCCCTCCGACCAGCACGTTCGAAGTTGGCGAAGCTTCAGTGAACCGCGCCACGATCAGGGGTGCGGCAGTGGGCGAGGAGGTCGGGTAGGGGCCGTGCCAGCCCTGGCTGACCTGGCCGCGAGGGCAGGTGCTGTCGGCGGGCGAAGTCGATTTGGAAGTCGTTCCGGTCGAAGCCTTCGTTCCTGCGGTGCTGGCGGGTGGGGTTGCCCGGCAGCGGCCCGCTGACGGTGACCTGGTGTTCGCGCGGCCCGCCCCGACCAGGCCATGCCGCGCGTTTCGGTGGCACGGTTGGTGACACCTCTTCACCGGACGTGAGCCCCCTGATGCGCGCAATACCAACGGCGCCTATCCCGCCAACTGCTGTGGGACACAGGCCGCCTGGACCAAGGGCGGCAAGAGCCTGAACCTTGTTCCCATTCCGCTCAACCACGTCCGCGGGACCGTACTGGCCGTCGCGGGTGGGGCCGACTCGGTGGGGGATCGCTTTCTTCCGCCCAATCGATCGCTCAGCAGCCCAACGCCTCTGGCCGCAGGGCCATGGCCCTGCCTTACCCGAAGGCTGGCCACGGCATCGGAGGCTTCCCCTACCTGCCTCTTGGGGCCAACGGCGGTGGCATCCGCGCGGCGAACGAAAAGTCCATGGAAAACAGCTGGCCTCAACTACTCCAACTGCTCGAACGATGATGTTCACACGCGGCAAGAGACTTCTGTGCCGTTGAGGAGATGTTCGATCTCAACTCACTGTGCAGGAGCCCCGTTGGTTCCCTATCGAGCCGCGCTCGACCTGCCTCACGCGCTGGTCGAGTGGGTCACCATGTTCATCGTCACCCGCGAGGGTGACCGCTGCTGCAAGCTCCCGCCGCACCAGCGTGCCCTGGTCGCGCTGGTGTACCTGCGTAAACACGACACCCTCGCGCAGATCGCTGCCGGCTTCGGTATCTCCGTCGGTACCGCCCTCGCCTAAACGGCCGGGTGATCCATCTGCTCGCCGACCGCGCGCCCGGACTGCTGCGCGCCCTGCGTGAGGCAGACCCTGACTGCTCCTGCTCGATGGCACCCTCACGGAATGCGACCGTGTGGGGGACGGACGCGCCGACTACTCCTCCAAGCACCGCCGCCACGGGGCGAACGTGCAGGTGATGACTGATCCGACCGGCAGGTGCTATGGGCCTCGCCAGCGCTTCCGGGCCGCTGCCACGACCTGACCGCTGCCCGCGCCCATCGCGTCATCAGGATCTGTGAAAGTCCGGGCGTGCCCATCCTGGCCGACCGGGCCTACCAGGGCGCCGGACCGTGGGTGTCCACGCCAGCCAACCGCCGACCCGGCCGGGAGCTGTCACCCACACAGCAGACGGTCAACCGCGCGCTCTCTCAAGCGCGGGCCCCCGGCGAGCGTGGCGTGGCCCGGCTGAAGTCCTGGCGAATTCTCCGACGGTCCCGATGCAGCCCGAATCGAATGTCGTCAATTGCCGCAGCCATCCTCACCTTGGAGAGGCAACGCTGAAAGAGCTCACTGGGGAGCTGGAATCGCTGCACCCATCCTCAAGCTACGCGAAAGACGGCCAGACGCGGTGCCGCCGAATATGCACGTCATGAGTCCGCGCCTGCCTTCTTGACGGTGCAGCCCAGGCAGGCGTGAGGTGACGCCGTACCCACAAAGAGATCAGTCCGGGTGCCCGGCTATTCGGGGGCGCGTCAGGAAAGGATCCGCACGAGTGCGGAGAGCGCCTGAGGCCACGCAGCGTCGGAGGGCACCCCGTATCCAACGACGAGGGCATCGGCCATGGCATTCAGGGACCGTTCATGGCGGTATTGAGACAGGCCAGCCACTTTGAGGCCCTGCCGGGTTGCCGACTGAAGGACCCGCTGCTCGGTCCCGGGCGGCAAACCGAGCACGGTGTGCAGGCCAGCCGGTGTCCCGATGACGCGCACCTTTGGGGCGTGCTGGGCCAGGGCTGTGACGAGAGCGTCTCGTCGATCGCGGTAGCGCCGACGGGCAGCACGTACGTGACGGTCGTAGGCGCCGGAGGTGATGAATTCCGCCATCGTCAGCTGGCTGAATACCTCGCACGAGTCGATCTGCCCCTTGACCGCCACGGCTTCCTCAGCGAGCGTGGGAGGCAGCGCCATCCAGGCCAGCCGCAAGCCAGGAGCAAGGGTCTGGCTGGCGGTACCCAGGTAGACCACGCAGTCGGGGTCGAGTCCTTGGAGCGCCCCGACAGACTGGCGGTCGAACCGGAACTCACCGTCGTAGTCATCCTCCAGGACCAAGCCGCCGGTCCGTCTGGCCCAGTCCACGACGGCCGTCCGGCGATCGCGCTGCAGCGCCGTGCCCACAGGGAACTGGTGAGCCGGTGTGAGTAGGACCGCATCGGTGCCGACGGGCGGCACCGGGTCGGTCCCGTGGATATCCAAGGGAAGCGGGAGGGTCTTCAGCCCAGCAGCCGCCAGCAGGCCCCAGTACCTGTCTAGGCCGTAGGACTCGACGGCGACGTTTCTCGCCCCCCGCCCGGCCAGGACTCCGCTCAGGATCTGCAGGCCGTGGGAGACGCCGGCGCAGATCAGTATGTGCTCCGGACTCACGTACACGCTCCGGGCTCGAGCGAGATGGTCTGCGAGTGCGGCCCGTAGTTCCGGCCGACCGCGGGGGTCGCCGTAGCCGAGCGCGTCGTCGGGGGCCGCGGCCAGGGCGCGGCGTGTGGCCTTCAGCCAGGCTGCACGAGGGAAAGCGGTGAGGTCGGGGTTACCTGGGATCAGGTCGTGGCAAGGGTCGCCGGACGGCTCGGCGGCCGAGCGTGCCAAGATCGGCCGAGTGGTCATCCTGTCTGCCACGAGTGTGCCCGAGCCTCTGCGGGCGGTAAGCCATCCCTCGGCGACGAGGTCGGCATAGGCGTCAGCCACGGTGTTGCGGGCAAGGCCGAGGTCGGCGGCGAGCTGGCGGGAGGAGGGCAGCCGTGTGCCCGGGGCCAGATGGCCGGTGCGGACAGCTTCGCGCACGGCTTTGGCCAGCGCACGGCGCACACCTCGTCCAGCTCGAATCAAATCATTCTCAAAGGCCTGCCGTAGCTGCGCTGGACTGATCCTGGTGCGGGCGCCGAGGGGCTCGGCAGTGGCCGCGTTGTTGATCGGAACATCGACCGGGCTGCCGGACAGCAGGTCGTCGATGGCCGTGGTGCGCTGGTTGTCGTTGGTCAGATCGGTAGTCACGATGCGAACCTCAACACTCGACGCACTTGCTTTGATGGCGTTGGCGGTTTCGTCGAGTTGGTCGGCGGTGCGGGCGAGAAGGATGACATCGACTCCGGCCTGGGCAAGTCCGGTCGCGATCGCTGCGCCAATGCCGTGGCCAGAGCCGGTGACCAGTGCGGTCTTGCCAACAAGCCGAGCTGTCATGCATGAGGGTTCCTTTCAACGCGGTGTGTGGGATGGGCTCTCCCACGCCCCGTGGCGCACCACGCGATTCCGATGAGCGAGAAGGCCTACCGGATTGCCTCTGCACCTATCTGATGAGCGTCGGTCCTTCGCGCCGTCTTACCGAAATTTCGCTGTTGCGCTTGTTCCTCGACTCCCTCGCGCCCCACCCCTATCGATCAGCGTGGTAAGACGCCGGTGTCTGGCGCCGCTTATTACTGTCGAACCGAGAAGGCCGTGCAGGCGTGGACTGGATACAGAGAGGCGCCGGATGAAGGCGATTGTGGTGACGGATCAGGCCGCGGGAACGGCCGGGATGACGCTGGTGGAGCGGCCCGAGCCGCAGGCAGCGCTGAACGATGTCGTCGTTCAGGTTCATGCGTCGGGATTCACTCCGGGTGAGCTGACGTGGCCCTCGACCTGGACCGATCGCCTCGGCCGCGACCGGACGCCGTCGATTCCCGGGCAAGAGCTGGCCGGAGTGGTCACCGCTCGCGGCTATGGCACGACGGGGCTGTCGGTGGGACAGCGGGTGTTCGGCCTCGCGGACGGGCATCGGGGCGGCACCCTGGCGGAGTATGTGGCGATCGAGGCGCGTAACCTCGCGCCGCTGCCGGCCGACGTTGACTTCACGGTGGGCGCGAGTCTGCCGATGCCGGGCCTGACCGCGTGGCAGGGGCTGTTCGAGCACGGCCGCCTTCAGGCGGGGCAGAGCATCCTCGTGCACGGCGCGGCCGGCGGCGTTGGGTCGATGGTGACGCAGCTCGCACGAGAGGCCGGCGCCTACGTCATCGGCACCGGACGTACCGCCGATCGACAGACGGCGCTTGGCTTCGGCGCGAGGGAGTTCGTCGACCTGGAGAACGACGTCCTGGAAGAGGTCGGCGGTGTCGATCTGGTGTTCGATGTCATCGGCGGAGACATCGGGAAGCGGTCCACGGGCCTGATTCGAGCCGGAGGAACGCTGGTGACCATCGCCGGGCCACCTGAGGTGCGTCCCGCGGACGGCCTGGCGATCGATTTCGTTGTCGTGCCCGATCGTGCCCAACTGGGTGAGGTCGTCCGGCGGGTGCGGGACGGACGGCTGCGGACGAACATCGGCAAGGTCTCGACCCTCGATGACGCCGTCGCCGCCTTCAATCCGACCCAGCGGATCACCGGGAAGACGATCATCAGCGTTCGTCCGTGAGCGACACGCACCCATCGATGCACGCCGCCGGCCGACGCTGTCCAGGTCGGCCGGCTGCGCCCTGTGGCCCCTGGCATTAGATGTCGAACGGGCTTTCCATCCCTGCAACATTTCCACCAAAGAGACAGACCGAGGAGGCAATTCCCATGAAGGCGATTGTGGTGACGGATCAGGCCGCGGGAACGGCCGGGATGACGCTGGTGGAGCGGCCCGAGCCGCAGGCAGCGCTGAACGATGTCGTCGTTCAGGTTCATGCGTCGGGATTCACTCCGGGTGAGCTGACGTGGCCCTCGACCTGGACCGATCGCCTCGGCCGCGACCGGACGCCGTCGATTCCCGGGCACGAGCTGGCCGGAGTGGTCAGCGCTCTCGGCTATGGCACGACGGGGCTGTCGGTGGGACAGCGGGTGTTCGGCTTCGCGGACTGGACTCGCGACGGCACCCTGACGGAGTACGCGGCTGTCGAGGCGCGTAACCTCGCGCCGCTGCCGGGCGACGTCGACTTCACGGTGGGCGCGGCCCTGCCGATTTCAGGCCTGACCGCGTGGCAGGGGCTGTTCGAGCACGGCCGCCTTCAGGCGGGGCAGAGCATCCTCGTGCACGGCGCGGCCGGCGGCGTTGGGTCGATGGTGACGCAGCTCGCACGAGAGGCCGGCGCCTACGTCATAGGCACCGGACGTACCGCCGATCGACAGACGGCGCTTGGCTTCGGCGCGAGGGAGTTCGTCGACCTGGAGAACGACGTCCTGGAAGAGGTCGGCGGTGTCGATCTGGTGTTCGATGTCATCGGCGGAGACATCGGGAAGCGGTCCACGGGCCTGATTCGAGCCGGAGGAACGCTGGTGACCATCGCCGGGCCGCCTGAGGTGCGTCCCGCGGACGGCCTGGCGATCGATTTCGTTGTCGTGCCCGATCGTGCCCAACTGGGTGAGGTCGTCCGGCGGGTGCGGGACGGACGGCTGCGGACAATCATCGGCAAGGTCTCGACCCTCGATGACGCCGTCGCCGCCTTCAATCCGACCCAGCGGATCACCGGGAAGACGATCATCAGCGTTCGTCCGTGAGAACTCGGGACAGCGGCCGGTCCTGCCCTCCGGCCAACTCTCGAGCGCCTTCTCGCTACCGCAGATCGCCCTCGGATACGGCGGACTTGCCGTCGTCGCCACCCTGTGCACTGTCCTCGCTGCACGCAACCCGCACACCGACACGACCGGGAACAGTCAGCACGGTGAGTAATCATGATGATCCTCACCGTCATCCAGACCTCACCCGACCCTGAGCGGGTCGCCACCTGAGCTCGTCGACGCACGTCGATCGCCTAGCGGATCGGAGAATGAGCCAGAACCGGATCACCGAAGGGGATATGCCCCACTTCGTCGATCACGATCAGTGGGTAACGGCCCAGCTTGACCAGCTCGTCCTGGAGTCGGTCGGTCTGATGGGCGGCGGCCAGGCGGTCGACCCACTGGGCGGCGGTGGCGAACGCGACCCGGTGGCCTGCCTGGCAGGCTCGGACGGCGAGTTCGTCGCGACGTGTGTCTTGCCGGTGCCCGGCGGACCGAGGAAAACGGCGTTCTCCTTGGCCGCTATGAAGTCCAGGGTTCCCAGGTGCGCGAGTCGTTGGCGTGTCAGATCGCGCAGGTGGGTGAGATCGAGTTCCTCGACGGTCTTGATGGCGAGGAAGCGGGCGGCGCGGATGCGTCCTTCACCGCCGTGGGCTTCGCGGGCGGCGACCTCACGCTGCAGGCAGGCGACGAGGTATTCGAGGTGGGTCCAGGACTCGGCCTGGGCGCGTTCGGACAGCCGCTCGGCGGCGTCAAGCAGGGCCGGGGCCTTCAAGGCGCGAGCGAGGAAGGCCAGGTCGGCGGCGGTCTGCCGGCCGGTGCGGGCTGCCTGGCCAGCCGCCGAGCGGGCGGCCGTGGTGGTCTTCTGGCCGGTCTGGACGGTGGTGCGGGCCATCAGGTCTCCTCCTTTCCGCCTCCGCCCTCGATGAGCGTGAACATGCGGTCGTAGGTGCCCAGCTCGCGCTGTTCGACCTTGATACCGAGGCTGTCCGCAGCGAGGAGTGCGGTTTGGGCGGCGTGCGGGCGGCCTGCTGCTGCCAGACCTCCTCGCGCAGCTGACGGGCCGCGGCTGTGTGCTCCGGGTCGGCGATCGACTGGTGTCTGGCCCAGCAGCGCGCATGGCGAGCCACCGGGTCGTCGCCGCAGGTCACGGTGATCTCCTCGGTGTCGCAGCGGACCGTGACGATGTGACCGATCGCGCGGGGGCGGACGGAGTAGCCGTTGGTGTCGAGGCGGATGTAGTGGTCGCGGCCCAGGCGGGTGCGAAGCGGCCACCAGTCGGGCGGACCGACCGGTGGGATGGTGAGCATCGCCGCGCGGTCCGCCTCCCAGCGATCCGCCACAGCGGCAATCTCCCTACGGCTAGCCTGCTGTCGGCTGGTGTCCCGCTTTGCGCCCTGTCGCATTCCACTGCTGGTGGACGCTGCGGCAGATACTGTTGTTGAAGGACGACGAGGTCATATCGCTCGACGATGGGTAGTGAGCGGCGAATGGACGCCTCGGGCGAACTTCTTCAGATGGCTACACCGTCGGCTCTTTTGACCCTGGACGGAGCTATCCGCAGCCTCAACGCGGCGATGGCCAGGACACTGGGCAGGTCAGTGGAGCAGTGCGTGGGTCGTGGCTTGGTTGATCTGATGCCCGTAAGCCAGCGGACTGCGGTCGAGAGTCTCGTGGCCCACGCCGCCACGACGAAGACGATCGTGATGCGGGTACTGGAGTTCCCCGGGCCAGGTGCAGCATCCGTCGTCTGCCTTGCCGAGGCGCGACCAGTGCACGATCCCGTAGGTGGCGAGCCGCTGGTGTGGGTGCACTCGTTGGACGCGGGAAACGACCGGGGCGGCCTGTTGATCCCGTTCCGTCTGGCGGCCGAGGCCGCCAACCTCGGCCTGTGCATGTATTCACCCCAGGAGCACGAGCTGGAGTGGCTCGGTGGCGCACCCGCCTTGGCGGCGCTGTTCCCGGAGGCCTCCATGTCGTTGTCCGAGGTGGTTCGGCGAGCCCACCCCGATGACCGCGGGGCTCTGCGGCGGCTCGTGACTTCGACGGCCGCCCGGTCCCCCTGGATCAGGTTGCGGTTCCTTACCGAGCGCGATGGCTGCCACCATCTGGTCTGCCAGGCCCGTCGGATCACTCTGGGGTATGGCGGCCCTGAGCGGGTCTTCGGAGTGATCCGCGACGACACCAAGGGGGAAGCGCGCCGACGCGGAGCGTTGGTCGCGCTGAGTGCTGAGCGTCAGCGCGCCGACGAGATCGCGGCCTTCTCCTCCGCCGTGATGGCCGCAGTCACGGAGCAAGAAGTACGGCAGGTCGTCCTGACCCGGCTCGCCGCGACCTTCGGTGGTACCGGCGCCGCGCTGGCGTTCATCACGCAAGGCCGCCTGCGCGTGTCCTCCGATGCCGGGACCCCGATACCGGTGGCCGCCCTGCACGGCCTGCCGCTGGATGCCCCCAGCGCGCTGCCCTATGTGATCCGCACTGGCGAGCCGCAGTTCATTCCCAACCAGGAGGAGTACATCCGCCGCTGGCCGCACGGGGCCATGGTGCCGTACTTCGACCAGCTCGACTCCGGCTACGCCATCTCGATCACCTCCCTCAGCCCGATCTGCGATCAGCCGCTCGGGGCCTGGTTGGTGACCTACGACAGCGAACACCACGCGTCCCCGGATGAGCGGGCCCTCATGGGTACTCTTGCCGACCTTGCAGGCCAGGCACTGAAACGCGTCAGGTTGCAAGAGGCACGAGTCGAGCTGGCCACAGCGCTCCAGCAGACCATGCTCCCCACGCTGCCCGAGCACCTCCCAGGCCTGGAGGTCGCCGCCCGCTACCGACCAAGCCAAGACGGGCTCGACATCGGCGGAGACTGGTACGACGCCTTCGTCATGCCCGACGGTGCCATCGCCCTGGAGATCGGCGACACCCAAGGGCACGACGTGGACGCCGCCGCAGCCATGGGACAGGTGCGCGCCTCCATACGCGCGATCGCCGCCCACGAACCGGATCCCGCAACCGTGCTGACACGCACCAACGAGCTGCTCGTCACCATGGACGCGGCACGATTCTCCAGCTGCACCATGCTGCATATCGACCCGGACGACGGACAGGTCACCGGCGCCAGCGCCGGCCATGTGCCGTTGCTGTACGCACGCGACGACGGCAGCCACAGCATCCGTGAGCTGCCGGGCGGCCCGGTGCTGGGAGTCCTGCCCGACGCCGACTACTCCGAAGAAACCTTCACACTGGACAAGGACGCCGCGCTGGTCATGGTCACCGACGGCGTGGTCGAAGGACCGACCCTGACACTGGACGCCGGACTGGAGCGAGCCGGAACGCTGGCCGCCCAAGCCGTCCACGACGGACTGAACGCCGAGGAGACCGCCGACCGCATCCTCGACGCCGCGGTCGCGGTAGACCACCTCGACGACGTGGCCGTGCTGATCATCCGACGCACATGACGGCGAAGACCCCCCTCTCGCTCATTCGCTGAGCGGTGTGTTCTCGATGTGACTCGGCCAAGCCGGCCGCTGAAAGTGCCCTCCGGCCGCAGTCACCCAGAGCCCTAGTTTGGAAGATCGCGTACGTGGATGGCGCCTGGCCTGCAGAGTCGCTGACCTGCGATGTCGTGCGGGATTCCCCGTGGCTTCCCCTTGTTCACCGGGGTGCGTGGTGGTCCGTCGGTTCATCCAGCGGGCCGTTTCGGCTGCTCGGTCGGGTGGCCGGCATGGTCGCGGCTCGGCTGTCACGTCGACTGGGCGCCGGGTTCCAGCTCTCCGGTCGTGGGCTCCTCGGGACGGTGAGGCTCGGGGCGATGGCTAGCAGGTCGGATGGGCCGAGAGTCGGAGGATAGAAAAGGACCTTGAGGTCCACTCTGAATCCTGCTAGCGTTCGCACCGGTAATCTGGTCAGTGTGGCGGAACAGTCGAGCGACAAAAACGGCTCCCGGTTGACTGAGCGCGGGCGGGCGACTCAAGAGCGCATTTTGAGGGCCGCCGCCGACATGATGTACGTCAAGGGCGTGTGTCCCACGACCCTCGACGATGTCAGGGCGGCCAGCGGAACGAGTAAATCCCAGCTCTACCGCCACTACCCCGACAAGGATGCGTTGGTGCGGGACGTTGTTGCGTTGCAGGCTGTAGAACTGCTCGAACGCCAGCACCAGCTACTGCGGCGGCTCAACTCCCTCCGCGGGCTGGAGCGCTGGCGGGACGCAGTGATTGAACACAACGCGCTCCGAAACGGAGCGTACGGCTGCCCGCTCGGCTCCCTTGCAAGCGAACTGGCCGATCAGGACGAAGAGGCGCGCAAGGCGATCGCGCGGTACTTCGACACCTGGGAGGGGCTGCTCGAGGCCGGGCTCGTGCGGATGAAGGACTCGGGAGTCCTCCGTGCCGACGTGGACGCTGGAGAGCTCGCCACCGGCCTCATGGCCGCCCTTCAAGGCGGCTACCTCCTTGCCCAGACGGCCCGGGACGTCAAACCCATGAAGATCGCCCTCGACATGGCGATCGGCCACATCAAGGCATATGTCGTGCCCGCCGAGGACGGCAATCCGCCTGAAGGGGGCACGAGAGGGCGCTAAAACCGTCCGGGACGAGGCGCGCCGAGAAGTCCCGGTGCGGCGCCACAGGCGGTTGCGTCGCGGTCGCCTACCGGGTGGACGTGTTCGTTCGCGCGCCCCACTGCCCGCATGCGGCCCCAGCCGCCAACGAAAAGCGGCGGCCACCTGTGTAAAAGGCAGGTCGCTTTCCGTCGAGCTCCCTGGCCGGACGGAACGCGGACAGGGCGCCCGCTCGCCGCTGCATGCCTTCCTCCACACCGGAGGTCACCGAGTGGTTCGCCAACCGCCACCAGTCGCGGCTGCGCGAGCCTGCCCGCTGTGTCATGAAGAGTTGCTCGACCGCAGCCAGGATGCCGCCGTCCTGGCACACCAGCGCAGCGCCATGGCAGCCGTGTAGCGCGAGGTGCCCAGTGGGCCTGGCCAACAAAGAGGGGACCATTTAGGCCAGAAAATTGGGCCGATCTGCGGTACGTTTGAGAAAAGCGGTCCGTTGCGGACGGCCAAGCAGTCAAGCCTCACAAGGATCCCCAAGGCGGTAGACACCATGTATGCGGGCGTCCGGTTCTCAGTGCTCGGCCCAGTCCGGCTACACAGACAGGGGGTCGAGGCCGGAGCCGGTCAGCCGAGACAGTGTGCCGTGCTCGCTTCGCTGTTGCTCAGGGCAGGCAAGCCTGTAAGCCTCTCGAAACTGGTGGAGGACGTGTGGGGCGACGACGCCCCACCGTCGGCCGTAGGCTCCGTGCGCACGTACGTCTACAGGCTCAGGCAGGCACTGGGGGAGCAGAGTGACAGCTCCGTGAGCCTGGTCGACGGGGGCTACCTGCTGCGCATCCAACTGGACGCTCTGGACCTGAACAGGTTCAAGGAGACGACGGCAAGGGCGAGGGAGGCCCGCGGCACCGGTGACCTGGCGTCCGCGGCGAGCCTGCTGACCGAGGGCCTCGAGATGTGGAAAGGAGTGGCCCTCGCCGGGGTCCCAGGGCCGTTCGCGGGCCAGCAGCGCAGCGTCCTCGGCGAGCTGCGCCTCGCCTGTGCGGAGGAGCAGCTCGCCTGCGAAGTGGAGAGAGGGCGCTACACCGAAGCCGCCGCAGAACTGTCTGCCCTGCTTGTCGAGCACCCGCTTCGAGAGCGCATATGTAGCCTCCTCATGACTGCGCTCTACGGTGCTGGGCGGCAGTCCGAGGCCCTGACGATCTACCACACGACCAGTCACTTGCTGCGTCAACGCCTTGGCGTCAGCCCGTCGCCGGAACTGCAGCAAGTCCACGAGCGCATCCTCTCCGGACGATTCCAGCTCCCGCAAAGCGCCGACCGCCCGAAGGGCGCGCTACAGACGCTCCCGCCTCACGCCCCGGCTCAGCTCCCAGCCGCCCTGCCGAGCCTTGTCGGCCGCGAGAGAGAGCAGGAGCAGGTCGAGCGCTTGGTCGCCGATGCAGAGGCGTCGTCCTCTGTGGCCATCTGCACGGTCGGCGGACTGGCCGGCGTCGGCAAGACAGCTTTCGCCACCACCGTCGCCCACCGTCTGGCTGACCGCTTCCCGGACGGCCAGCTCTTTGCAGACCTGCAGGGAGCCGGACCGGAGGCCGAGCCGCGGGACCCCGCGCACGTGCTCGAGGACTTCCTGCAGTCCATGGGGGTCCGCCTCGAGGACATGCCCGAGACCGCGCAGGCACGGGGGCTCATTTTCCGCGGCTTGCTGGCCAACCGCCGAGTGCTCGTCGTGCTCGACAACGCATGGAACACGGACCAGCTAAAGCATCTCCTCCCTGGAGGCCCCGGCTCCATGGCCCTTGTCACCAGCCGCATGCAACTGCACGCGCTCGTCGCTGCCTACCAGGCACTTCCCCTGACACTCATGCCCCTGAGCCAGGCGGACGCACGCAGCCTCCTCGCGCGCCGACTCGGCGCAGCGCGGACAGCAGCTGAACCAGAGGCCGTCGACCGCATCATCCGGCTGGCCGGGCAGCTCCCCTTGGCCCTGGCCAACGTCGCCGCCCGCGCGGCCTATCGACCGCAGCTGCGCCTGGCGAGCCTGGCCGACGAGTACGAGGCGCCGGAGCACAGCACTCTGGACGCCTTCGCGAGCGACGAGGACCAGGCGCTCGACGTCCGCGAGTCCATCACCCGCTCGTACCGCCTGCTCGACATGGAAACAGCCGCGCTCTTCCGTGACCTGAGCGCCTGCCCAGACCCCATGTTCGCGGCATCGCAGGTCGCGGAGCTGGCCGGACGGCCCGAGTGCCGGGTCCGCAAGGTCTTGTCGCGCCTCACCCGAGCGCACCTCGTCTCGGAGATCGGCCCGGGTCGGTACAGCTGGAACCGGCTTGTGGCCGCGTACGCAGTGGAGCAGGCGGGGCAGGGGTTCCTCGACCAGGGCAAGCTGGCCCGTTGGTAGGGCGAGCAGGGGCCAGCATCCATTTCGTTGTCACAGGCACCCTGCGGAGACGATGTGACGGCCGGTAGCCGAGACCGAGCAGTTTCCGAAGGGGGCACGCCCTACCGGGCGGCGCCGTCATACGAGACAAAACTGAGCCTTCTCCAACCTCAGATTGAGGTGTGGTGAGGGACGAGGACGGCCTTGACGATGTCGGTGATGCGGTTGGTGCTGCAGCGGAGCTTTCGCAGGAGGCGCCAGCCCTTGAGGGTGGCCATGGCTTGCTCGCCGGGGCAGCGGATCTTGGCGTGGCTGCTGTTGTGGCGGCGCTTCCATCGCTTCAGGCGGCGGCCTCGGAACGGTACCCGGACGGGCCCGCCAGCTCCCTGATACGCCTTGTCCGCCCAGCGTTTGAGCCCCGAATCGGTGAGGGCTTCGATGATTCCGTGCTGTCGGGCGGCGGTGAGGTCGTGGGTCGAGCCGGGCGGGGCGGGTGAGGCCCAGAGCAGGCGTCCGAACGGGCCGGTGAGGACTTGCGCGTTCATGCCGTGGCGTTTGTGTTTCCCCGAGTAGTACGGGGTGTGGGCTGCGATGCGGTCGATCGGGAGCAGGGTGCCGTCAAGGATGACGAACGCCTTCGTGCGGATCGTTTTCATCGCCTCGGAACCTGTCAAAGCGATCAAGGCAGGTAGATCGTTCTAACGCTGTGCTGGGATCAGTGGGCCGTCTGGTGCCGGCTGGTTGATCCAGGCCGCTGCGGGGACCTTCGGGGGCTCTGGTGGCTTGCGGACGAAGCGTTCAGGGTGCTTCGCGTAGACCGCCTGGAGGACGTCGGCACGCATCTCGCGGAGCTGCTCGGCGAGACCGAAGTGCACGTCGTAGGGCGTGTGCAGGCCGATCCCGGAGTGCCGATGCTCCTCGTTGTACCAGGTGAAGAACTGGGTGCACCACGCCCGGGCGTCCTCGAGAGATCCGAAACGCTCGGGAAAGTCGTGCCGGTATTTCAGGGTCTTGTACTGGCTCTCGCTGTACGGGTTGTCGTTCGACGTCTTCGGCCGCGAATGCGACTTGGTGACGCCGAGACCGGCCATCATCTGGGCGACGTTCTGCGCGACCATCGGGGACCCGCGGTCCGAGTGGATCGTCAACTGCCCGGGTTCGATGCCGTACTTGGCGATCGTCTCGGACAGGAACCGCTCGGCGAGGTCCTTGTTCTCGTGGGCGGCGATCATCCAGCCGACCGTGTAGCGGCTGAAGATGTCGATGATCGTGTAGAGGCAGTAGTAGACGCCCTTGACCGGCCCCTTCAGCTTCGTGATGTCCCAGCTCCAGACCCGGTTCGGGCCCTCGGCGACCAGCTCGGGAACGGTCCGGGGTGGGTGGACGGCCTGACGGCGGCGTTCACGGACCTCGCCATGTCGTCGCAGGAGCCGGTACATCGTCGACTCCGAGCACAGGTAGACACCCCGGTCCAGGAGGACCGCGTAGATCTCGGCGGGCGCCATGTCAGCGAACTCCGGGGAATGGAGCACATCGAGGACCCGTATCTCCTCCTCGGGTGCGAGAGCGCGGGGGTGTCGGCGCCGTTCCCGCCGCGGCTTGGCCGGGGCGGGGCTTCGGCGGTGTTGGCGGTAGTAGGTGGCACGGCTCACGCCGAGCGCGGCGCATGCCTGGACGCGTCCGACCAGCCCGGTGAGCTCTTCAAGGGCCTGGTTGCGGGCGGTGTTGAACGCCACGGCCGCGAACTGGGCCCCGGTCACTGGTTCTTCTCGCCGTTCCTGTTCGGGGCGCTGTCCGTGGCGAACTGGTCGAGCAGCGCGGAGAGTTTTCCCTGGACCTCGATGACGGTGCGGGCCTTCGCGAGGTCGGCTTCCAGGCGGGCCTTCTCCGCCTTCAGCTTCGCGATCTCCTTGTCCCTCGGGTCCGCCTTCGGCCGTCCGGCCGACGCGGCGAGCCCGTCCAGGGCGCCCTTGTCCCGCTGCTGCCGCCACGTCGTGATCAACGACGAGTACAGACCCTCCCGCCGCAGCAGAGCGCCCTTGCCCTTCTTGTCCAACGTCTCGTACTCCGCGAGGATCCTCGCCTTGTACTCCGCGGTATACCGGCGCGGACCGGTCGAACGGGCTTCTACCTGCGGATCAGGGGTCCCGTGGTCATTCGTGCTGGCCACCCGGGCACTACTCCTTCTCCGCCCTCGACTCAATGAATCATCCAGTATGCCTGACTCGATCTACTTTGACAGAGAGGGCCTCGGCGAGTGTCGGGGCGAGGGTGGACAGGACATCGACGGCTTCGCGTATGTAGCGAAACACGGTCGCGATTCCGATGCCGAACCCCGCGGCGAGCTGGGCATAGGTGTCACCGCACCGCAGGTGGGCCAGGGCCAGGAGGGCCTGCCGGTCGACCGGCAGTCGCCGCCACCGCGTCCCGAGCTTCTTCCGCCTGGCGGTCAGTTGCCCGGTCAGGAGCCGCAGGGTGCGGCTGGACAGATCCATCGACGACGGATAGACAAGCACGCGAAGATCCGTAAGTTGTTGGATGGCCCGGGAGGGCCGGGTGTGGCTTACGCGAAGCTGTCTTCAGTGGCTCGCCAGGGGTGGCCGCCCGGCCCTTCGGGGCACCCTGGCTGCTGATTGAGATCCGCGATCTTGTCGCTGTTTACGGAGCTGATGGCGGGGTGTTCCTCGGGCCGACGAGCGAGCCTCACGGCACGAGGAGCAAGCGTGGACATCAGCAGGCAGGGCCGGTTATGGGCCGGCATCGACGCAGGCAAGGGCCACCACTGGGGAGCAGTGGTGGACGAGACCGGAGCGACGCTGTGGTCCAAGAAGATCGACAATGACGAGTCGGCGATCCTGACCGCAATCGGCGAGATCCTCGACCTCGCGGACGAGGTCCACTGGGCGGTGGACATCTCCGGCACTACCCCGACACTTCTGCTGGCACTGCTCGCGGCCCACGGGCAGCAAGCCGTCTACGTGCCCGGCCGCACCGTCAACCGCATGTCCGGGGCCTATCGGGGCGAGGCCAAGACCGACGCCCGCGACGCCTACATCATCGCCGAAACCGCCCGCCAGCGCGGCGACTTCACCACCATCGGCGTGCTGCCCCGACCGCTTGTTTGGTGGGCGGCTCTGAGTCATCCGGCGACGTCGACCGGATGATGTCTTCGCGAGGATCGTGGCTCAGCGTCGGGGAGTATGAGGCGGTTGTGTCCGACGGAAGAGGCTCGTACGCGCATTGTGGTCGCGTTGGAGCCTTGCCACGGCTTGGGCTGGCTTCAGTACGTCCGACTCGAGCCTGCGGGCGGCTTCGATGTGGTCGGCGGTCCATACGACGCGGATGGCGGTGGAGGACCATCGGCCTTCGCCGTCGTTGAGGTCTCGCTCCACGGCATGGATGAGCCGCGCTCCGGCTGCTGGATCCTGGTCGGCATAGTTGGGCGCTTCCCCAAATCCGGATAGGGCGTTCGCTGTCTTCTCGTACCAGGTGGCAAGTGCGGTGCCGGCCTGGTCGATCTCTGTGCGCGCCGCGGTCCTGTCGCCGGCGGGTGTTCCCCGGTCACGACTCCACAGGTCGAGCACCGCGTCTGCGGTCAGGCGCAGCACGGCGACGGCTGTGATCAGCGCGGTGGCATCGGACAGGGGCACATGTTTCGTGCCGCGTTCGGCGAGGAATCCGCGGAAGGCGTCATCCAGTCGGCGAGCAGCCGCGGCCGCACGGGAGCGCTCGTCTTCTGGCACAGGGCTCGTGGGGATGAGCGTGTCGCAGCGTGTCACGCCGTATCCGATCGCGCTGCGCAGATAGCGGATGCTTTCGGCGAAGGCCTCCGCTGTGGCCAGGCCGAGGGCTGACCCGGCGCCCCGGGGCCAGAACAGGAGTCCTATCAGCACGCTCACTGCGCAGCCGATGGCGACGTCCTCGATGCGCACCAGGCCGACCGTCCATCCAGTGGGCTCAAGGATGTTGAACAGGATGAGGATTGAGATCGTGAAGCCTGCTTGCCCGGCGGCGAACGAGATCGTCGCCGGTGCGAGGCCTGTGAACAGTACGGCGGCGGGGAGCAGGGCCCACAGGAGCGCGGTGTTCGTGCCGACGAGGTAGACCAGCGTGCCGCCAATGACGATGCCGGCGGTGGTGCCTGCGATCGCGCGCAGGGAGCTCTGCCCTGTTAGGAGGACGCTGGAACGCAGGACGGCCATAGTGCCGAAGGCGACCCAGAAGCTGTGTTGCACTCCGGCCAGATCGGCTACGAGCACCGCCAGCCCGAGGGAGATCGCTCCTCGCACGCTGTTGTGGAGCCACACGGAGTGGCGCTCGGCGTGCGACTTGGCCCGCTCCTGGGCTGAGGCCAGGGTGGAGCGCACACGTTCGGGGTGCTGGCCGGTGAGCCGCTGCCACAGGGTGCGTTGACGGGCCTGGACGACAAGCCCGATGTTGGCCGCGATGGCGGAGACTGCGAAACTCATCTCCTGGGCGCGGAAGCTTGGTTCGAGCGAGCTGACGAACTGGCTCGCGGCGGTCTCGCGTTCGGTGTGGTTGCGGGCCGGGTCTGTGGCGGTGCTGTCGGTATCCGTCAGTCGCGCCGACACGGCCGCGTACTCCATCGCGGAGCGCGCCTGTGCGAGGCGTTTCGCGGCCGCGTCCAGCTCGTCGAGTGCCCGGTGGTCGGTCGCTGCCAGGAGTTCGGCACTGGTCTCGAGCAGGTCGGCGGCGGCTTCTTTGAGCTCGCAAACCTCTGCGTCGGCGGCTCCTGTCTTCTCTGTGAGCGGTACTCGGTCGAGGATTGTCTCCAGCCAGAGGACTTCGTCGACGAGGCGGATGAGGATGCGGGTGGACGTTGTCAGTCCTGTTGGCCGGTAGGGCGTTGCGTAGAACGAGGTCCGTAGTGTTTTGACCGCTGTCTGGGCCGAGGGGACGATCGTCTCGAGTGCCGCCTTGTCCGCGGGTTCGAAGCCGCCGAGCATGCAGTCGGCCTCGATCCTGAGGCGCGCCACCATGGCGTTGCAGGCTTGTGCGGTGGCGTTCCTCAACGGCTCTCTCGTCGGTGTGGGCCACAGGAACCGAATGGCCGCGAGGGACGTGGCGCCGGCCATGGCCCAGCCAGCGAGCCTGTCTGGTATTGCCTGGACGGGGCCGGGCAGGGTTGCGGCCAGGATGAAACTGATGAGCAGGGTTGTGGTGGCGGTGGCGAGCGTGGAGCTGACCGCGCCGGAGAACAGCACGAGGAAGCTGACGACGGCTGTTGCCAGTGTGGCGAGCCATGTCTCTTGCGATGTGAGTGTACCGAGGGAGATCAGTGCCGCGCCGGCCGCGATCAAAGCGGTCTGTGCGATGAGCCGCTCCCGCATGGGGCCGCCGAACTCGACGAACAGCAGCATGGCGATCGAGCCGAAGGCTGCGAAGAGAGGCATGGTGGCGTGGTCGGTGATCGCTGTGGTGATCGCGAAAAGCCCCGGCGCGACGACGGCAGCTCTGGCGGACCTGCGGAGCGCGGTGAAGCCTGCGTCTCGTTGCTGCAGGAACTGCATGATTTTCACGACGGACGCCTCCCAGGGCGAGAACGGAGTGCCGGCGCTGAGGGGTTCTGGCCGGTGGGGTGGATCGGAGGGGCGGGCAGATCGCGGCTAAGAGTGTGGGCTGGGCTCGTGCGCCTGCTTGCATCGCACGCACAGCCGTGTGTGCGGCAGCGCGGTCATTCGTTCGGGATCGATGTCTGCTCCGCAGCTGCCGCAGACACCGAATGTGCCCTCGCGGAGGATCGCGAGCGTTACGAGCTTCTGCTCTCTCAGGCGTTGCGCGTTTTCGGCCTCGGCGAGCGCTCTTCGGACCGCTTCGTCGGCGGCACTGGCGTCAGCCGCGTCCAGGGCGCAGTCCGCGCGGAGGTCCAGGGCTTGCCTCTCCTTTGCCGCGATCTCTTCGGCAAGGGTCTCCACCTCACGGGTGAGTCTCGCGACGAGCTCGTCATGCTGCCCTCGTACGGGTCCGTCATGGAGGGTGGAGGGAGGGTCTTCTTCGGCGCTCGTCATGTACTGCCTCCTCTGCCGCTTGCGACCGGGCTGGCTGTTGATCAGCTGGGCAGAAGGCCTGCTGGTCTCAAGGCCGGCGGCCCAGGCCTGCCGGTAGGCCGTGTAGTCGCCGTGGCGGCACTCCGAGCAGGGCCGGTGCCCGGCGGCCAGCGCCACCGCCTCGCCGTGGAAGAACAGCCACGTCAGCCGACCGGGCACCCACTGGGGCTCATACCGGTCGTTGAACTCGAGGGCGCAGATGACCCAGCCCTTACCGCGGTACGGGCGCACGACATCCGTCCCCGTGTGCAGGGGTCCACGGTTGCCCGTCCAGGCTCCGTGCAGGCTGGCGGCCACGATGTCTCCGCCGGGCGTGACCCGGTTTCGGTACGGCATGGTGCATTCTTCTCTCTCCTGTTCCGATTGCGCCCCCGGCCCGTGCGACGCCTCTGTTCGGCGGAGCCGCACCATACGGGACAGCTGAGGGTGTCGGAGGGCTTCCAGGGGTCAGCCCCCGCTCAGATGCCGGTGGCAGGCTTCACCGCTGCGCATCGCGCCTACTGGGCGATGCTGTCGTGCTGTGCGGTCTGCAGGTGCAACGGCTTTCCGGTCAGCGCGAGACTTGCCTCGCCGAGCGCTTCGCCCTGGGTCGGGTAGGCGTGGATGAAGCCGGCGACGTCCTGGGGGAGCGCCTCCCAGTTGTAGATGAGCTGCGCTTCCCCGATCTGCTCGCTCATCCGGTCGCCGGTCATGTGGATGCCGACGACCGCTCCGTCCTTCCTCCGGACGACCTTGGCGTGGCCCTCTGTCCGCAGCGTCCGGCTGCGGGCGTTGTTCGCGAGGTCGTAGACGACGGAGTCGATGTTCCCGGTGCCGTAGGCCTGCTTGGCCTTGGCCTCTGTCAGACCGACCGACGCGATCTCGGGGCGGGAGAACGTGACCCGCGGGACCCCGTCGTAGTCGATGGCCACGGGCGTCTTCCCCGCCAAGCGGTCGGCGACGAGGATTCCTTCGGCGAAGCCGACGTGCGCGAGCTGCAGGGTTGGGACCAAGTCTCCGATGGCGGAGACAGTGGGCACGTTGGTACGCATGTACTCGTCGACCAGCACGTGCCCTCGCTGCATGGCGATACCAGCCTCCTCGTAGCCCAAGCCCTGGGAAACAGGGCCTCGTCCGACGGCCACCAGCAGCAGGTCCGCTTCGAGCGCGGTGCCGTCCGCCAGGCGGACGCGGATGCCGTCGCGTGTGTACTCGCTGCCAGCGAAGGACACTCCGAGGTGGAGGCCAATCCCCCGGCTCAGGAACTCTGCCTCCAGTCGACTGGAGATGTCCTCGTCCTCGGCGGGCACGAGACGGGGCAGGGCCTCGACGACCGCGACCTTGGCCCCGAAGGACGCCCACGCGGAAGCGAACTCGACCCCGATCACGCCGCCACCGAGCACGATCACTGACTTGGGGACGCGGTCGAGGGTGAGGGCGTGGTCCGACGAGATCACCCGATGGCCGTCGATCTCCAGTCCGGGCAGGGATCTCGGCACAGATCCTGTGGCGAGCACGATATGATGGCCCGTGAGCCGACGGTTCCCGACGTCGACGGAGGTTGCCGACGACAGCCGGCCTTCTCCTTCCACGTAGGTGATGCCGCGTGCGGCGACGAGGCCGGTGAGCCCGTTGCAGAGGCCTGAGACGACCTTGTTTTTGTACGCGTGCAGGGCGTCCATATCGATGCCTTGGAAGGATGCGCGCACTCCCACGTCGCCGGCCTGGCGTGCTTGGTCGGCCAGTTCTGCCGCATGCAGGATGGCCTTGGTGGGGATGCAGCCGTTGTGCAGGCAGGTTCCCCCGAGCTTGTAGCGCTCGACCAGGGCGACGGTGAGTCCGAGCTGCGCCCCGCGTAGCGCGGCGGCGTACCCGGCGCTGCCGGCTCCGAAGACGACGATGTCGTAGGGATCTTCGCTGTGGCTCATGGCGTTGCTCCTTCGCGGTGTGCCGAGCAGCTGCCCGTGCCGAACCGGGCGTCTGGTGGCGGCCACACGTCTCGGTGGGCGCTCCTGGTTGCGGGAGGGCGGGTCTTGTCAGCCGGCAGGGACCATCATAAAGGACTAAACAGTCTAGCTGGATGTCATGCACGACAGTGAGCGCGTACCGTGCGAACGTTCCACTGGAGTGAAGGCGCACCCCGCGAGAGCGGCCAGGAGAGCAGCTTCAATTGCTCCAATCAACTGGCTGGAGTTGGGTGGCCGGGGAGCGGCATCGCTTCGGCTCATCCCGTCGGCGGGTCTCGCGCGCCGCGAGGACGCTGCCCGGAGAAGATGGTCGGTCTTGCGGGTTCAGGACCTATCAGTCCTTTATTTAGCACTTCCGGTGCGAGGCGCCGTCGGCCCGGGCACGCTGCTTGCTGAGGCGCCTCGGAGACAGGCAGCGACTGCCGCTCTGCTGCCCGCCTCCGCGAGGGCATACGTCAGCTCACGGTGTACGTCTTCACGTGAGCGAGGGCCATGTCCATGGCGATACGCATCGGTTCGACATCACGCGTCATCTGCGCGAGCAGGTAGCTGCCCTGAAGGGCAGACATTACGGCCACGGCGAGCTTTGCCGCGTCGGCCTCCTTCTTGAGCTTGCCGTTCTCCTGCATGCGGCGCAGGCCAGCGGCGATCAGTTTCTCCCACTCGCCGAACTTCTCGGCGAGCAGGTTTCGCGCGGCAGAGTCTTGAGCAGCGCGGGCTCCGACCAGCGAACCGAGGGCGCACCCGTAGGCACCGTCCTGGAGGGAATTGAGTCGAATGATCGACTCGCTCCAGCGTTCCAGGGCCCGAAAGGAGCTCATCCGCTCCAGGTGCTGCCGGTCGCGCTCGAGAATTTGCTGGGCACGCAGCTCAATTACACTGTGCACAAGCTCGTCCTTGTCTGCGAAGTGGCGGTACAGCTGGGACTTGCTGGTCCCGCTCACCGCTCGCACGTCGTCCAAGGTGACCGAGTTGACGCCCTTAACGTAAAAGAGGTCTGCAGCGGCTTGGACGATGCGATCGCGTGTCACAGCTCCGCGAGGCGTCAGGCGCCTCTTCGACGGAGCAACATCATCTTCGGCCATGAGGCCGACTTTACTATGCGGGGCTGCCATCGTGGCTTCCGGAGAGAGGGCCTGCATCCCTCTGGTTCCGGCGTCTACTGCAAGCGACGATCCTTCGCTCTCGGCTCGCGCTGACGCCTCGCGGAGCATCAGCCCCACGGTGCCCTCGCCTAATTGTCCGCTCGTGATCGTCATTCTCTGCCTCCTTCTGGGGGGATTCGGGATCGAGGGAGAAGGGCCTTGGTCAATCCCACTCCGCCGCGTCGTGTGGGTCATCTGACTGCTGGCCGTCGGGCTTCGGCCGTGAGCCGGAGACGCGTCAGGCCTTACTGTCTTGCTACGCCACCTGGGCTCGAGCTCGGCTCTCGCCGCTCGTCTAGTCGATGACAGATGGACTGTGTAGTCCCATTGTAGTGCAGACCATGCTAACTGGGCTGGCCAAGGATTAAATTTACGGGACCAAGCCGTCCGTCACATGATGACTGCTGCACTTGAGGGTGCGTGTAGACACTGTCAGCCGACGATCGGGCGCCGGGATCTTTCGCTGCATGAGATGAGTGCTTTGCAGTCCCCGACAGCGACGATGCCGCACCTAGGTGCTCGTCGAGCGGGCAGGCGCACCGGAGGACTCGGCGACGGACACGCTGCGCTTCCATCCCTGATCTTCGCAGGGAATCCCGGCCTTCAGGCCGGGCGGGAATGCGATCCCTGGCCCGGAGGACCGGAGGCCCGGAGGCCCGGAGGTGCGGAGCGCCGGAGTGCCCTGCGCGTTGTCAGTGGCGCCAGCTATGTTGACCGGTGAAGTTCCCCCAAGGCCGGGTAGTTAGCGTTTTCGCAGGTCACGCAAGGGGCTGGTCGTCTGCGTGATTGCCGTGTAGCGGCCCGTGCGGACTCTCTTGATCATTCCTCTCTCGGTCCAGCGAGCGAGTTGTCGATAGGTGGCGACGAGGGTGACATCGCCGAGGAGCTCGGCGATCTCCCTTGCGCGCCACAGCCGTTCGGGTTCTGTCTGCAGGATGGCCAGGACACGTGCCATGCGGCTGCCGGTCTTGCCGTTGCCGGTGTTCTCCCGGACGGTCGTCGCGGGCAGTGCGGGCTCTGGCGATGGGGGCGGCAGGAGAGTGATCGTCATCAAGGTCACGACCTTGCTGCTGTCGGGGCGGCCGTCCAGTTTCCTTTCCGCGTAACGGGAGATGGGTGACTTCACCTTGCGGGTGCTGACGCGGGTTCGCCGTGCGGGCGACAGTGCCGACAGGACTCGGCGGCCGATCTCTCCGATGCCCTGCTCGAAGACTCCTTCCGCGCATACCAGCAGGTCGCGGGCGGTTTGGAGGGCGATAGTGAAGCCGCAGCGGTCGGGATCGGTGCCCGGCCTGGACTCCGCGGCCTCGACCATGGTGCGGCGCAGGAGTTGGTAGAGAGTGAGCAGGGCCCACATCTCCTGCTCGACGCCGACCGGGTCGTGCGAGCGCAGGACACGTCCGTGCAGGATGGTGTGGCGCAGGGCGTAGTAGGCGCTCTCGTGCTCCCAGCGCTCGTGATAGAGGTGCACGAGGCGGTCGGCGGGGTGACGGCGGGCGTCCAGGAGCGTGGTTGCCAGACGGTAGGAGCCCTCGAAGTTGCTGCCGTCCGTGCAGGTGACGCTCACCCGGGCTTCGATGATGCGCACCGGGACGCCGCCGATGACCGAGAGGTAGGAGGAGTCAGCGAGCGGCTGGAGGACCGGTGGGCGGCGGCGCTGGCGAATGCGGCCCAGGACCCGTGCGCCGGTGGTGTGCACGGCGGCGAGGAAGTCGTTGCCGTCGAAGCCCCGGTCCCACAGCACCAACATCTCGGGGCCCAGATGGTGCAACAGCCTGGTGGCGTACGAGGTCTCGCCCTCTCGGGTGGGGCCGAAGACCGCTGCGATCACGGCCCGGGTGCCGGTCTCGACCAGCGTCATGAGCTCGACTTGGGGATAGCCACCGTGCGGACACCGCCCCAGCCAGTTCCGGTTGCGCTCGCTGTCAGGCACCTTGATCGAGCTGCAGCCGTCGAACGACACCGTCCGATACGGGCCGAACCGTACCCCCGGCGTGGTCGGCTGGGCCAACGGCCCGGCCAGCACCTCGAACAACGCCCGCACCGGCGTGCTGCCGAGTCTGCGGCGCAGATCACGTAGCGCTTTCGTGCTCGGGCAGACGATCGGCATCCCCGACAGGCCGGCGGTCAGCTTTTCCCAGACCAGCCGGTAACCGATCTCGGGGAACAGGCACATCGCCAGGAGGAAGTAGATGCCGACCCGCGAGGGCAGATCACGCAACCGCCGCTGTACGGTCCTGGTCTCGGACAAGACCGCGTCGACCAGCTCGAACGGCATGATCGGCGTCAGTTCTCCCAGATGTCCGGGAGCGAACCGGCCCGCGGCCACAGTCACCGTACGGGTGATGGCCGTCAGCGCCGACGGCGAGACACAATGAACAGGCAACGGAGCTCCTTGCGGGACAAGCTGTCTTGGACGACTGCCTGTACCAACGAGCTCCGTTGCCCCACGTCGAGAACCCGTCAACACCCCTTGCGTGACCTGCGAAAACGCTAACTACCCGGCCTTGGAAGTTCCCCCTGATCTTGGACAGCGGGTGCTTACGCTGCGGGGGTGAAGTCTTGCTGCAGCCTGGCTCGGGTTTCGAGTGGGGTGAGGTACCCGAACTCGGGGTGCTTGCGGAGCCTGGTGCGGTTGTACTCGACCTCGATGAAGTGGAAGACGTCGGCGCGGGCCGCCTCGCGGCTGTCCCAGACGGCGGTGCCGATCTCCGCTTTCAGCAGGCCGAAGAAGCTCTCGGCTGCGGCGTTATCGTAGCATATGCCGGTTCTTCCCATGCTCTGCCGCAGGTTCAACTCCCGTAGTTCTTGGCGGAATTCGCCACTCGTGTACTCGCTTCCGCGGTCGGTGTGCATGATGCAGCCGGGCTGCAGGCCTCCACGGCCGGCGGCCATCCGCAACGCGTCGGTGACCAGCTCGGCACGGTGGTGACCGGCCATCGCGTACCCGATGACTTCGCGGGTCGCCAGGTCGATGACCGTGGCCAGATACCACCAGCCCTCGATCGTCGGCAGATACGTGATGTCCCCGACGAGCTTCGTGCCGGGCCGGGTGGCGGTGAAGTCGCGGCCGACCAGGTCCGGAGCCGGTGCGGCCTTGGTGTCCTGCTGCGTCAGGTGGCGGTGCCTGCGGCGGGTGACGCCGCGGATGTCGCGCTCGCGCATGATCCGCTCGACTTTCTTTCGGTTGACCGCATGGCCCTTACGCCGCAGCGCGGCGTGCACGCGCGGGGCACCGTAGGCACCCCGCGAGGAGGCGTGGATCTCACGGATCTCCTCGGTCAACTCGTCCTCGACGCACTGTCGTTCGGCCGCTGCCAGCCGGGCCACCAGCCACGCGTAGTAGCTGGAGCGGTTGATCCCCATGACGCGGCACAGCAGGGCCACGCTGTAGCCACCGGGGTTGGTCTCGGCGGCCTTCTCCGCGTCGATGAAACGGCACAGCGTGCCTACTTCATCGTCTCCTTTGCGAAGAAGGCCGCGGCAGAGTCAACCGGTTGATGCAACAGCTGCCGCGAGCCTATCAGCGGGAGTTTCGAACCCGAGGGTCTGCCGGGGGCGGGTGTTCAGCTTGAGCGCGACGGCATCCAGGTCGGCCTGGGTATATCCGGACAGGTCGGTTCCCTTGGGAAAGTACTGGCGGAGGAGTCCGTTGGTGTTCTCATTCGATCCCCGCTGCCAGGGGCTTTTCGGATCGGCGAAGTAGACCTTGACGTCGGTGGCCATCGTGAACCGCTTGTGGTCGGCCAGCTCAGTACCCCGGTCCCAGGTCAGTGAAGTCATCAACCCGTCCGGCAGGTAACGGACTTGATGACTCAGCGCGGAGATCACACTGGTGGTGTCCTTGCCTGCGACCCGGACGAGCATGACGTAGCGGGAGTGCCGTTCGACCAGTGTGGCAATGTGGCTGTTCTTCGCACCGGTGATCAGGTCGCCTTCCCAGTGGCCGGGAACAGCCCGGTCCTCGGCCTCGGCCGGACGCTCGCGGATGGAGACCGCGTCGCGGATGCAGCCGCGCTGCTGACCTGCGGTGGAGGCGTTCTTCGAGCGGCGCATCGTGCGTCGGCGGCGCAGATGGGAGACAAGCTCCTTCTTGAGTACGCCTCGGGCCTGGATGAACAGGCTCTTGTAGATCGTCTCGTGAGACACGTACATACCGTCCTCGGGCGCGAAGGTGCGGGCGAGCCAGCCTGCGATCTGACGCGGCGACCAGTCCTCCTTCAGCTTGCCCGCGACCGTGTCCCGCAAGGCCGGACTCTGTTGCAGCAGACAGGACTTCGGGCGCCGGGCATTGCCCCAGGCGCCCTCGTCCGCGCGAGCGGCCCGGTACTTCTCACGCCCGCCGTGACGCCCCACCTCACGGCTGACCGTGGACGGCGCCCGCCCCAGCTGGCCCGCGATCGCCCGGAAGGAGTCAGCGGCGGCCAGGCCCCGGGAGATCTCCTCCCGCTCCGCCAGCGACAGCACCCCGGCCGATCGGGTCCTGGCCGCCGGGACAAAACCGCCGTTCGCCGCGACCACCCCGTGGATTGACCCGGGCACCTTGCCCAGCGCACGCCCGATCTCGCTCAGCGACTGCCCGTCCCGCCATCGCCGCCACACTTCACGCTTCTGCTCGTCCGACAACCCCGGACGCCCGATCCTCGCCACCCAGCAACACCTCCAGTAACCGTTCTACCTGGGATGTTGCACCGACCCATTGACCTCACCGCTGCTTTTTCAAGATCTCGATCGTCTGCTGCTGTTCCCGGTTCTCCCTGCGCAACCGCTGGAGCTCGTCCTTCTCCGCCGTGGTCAGCGCGCCGGGTGCCCCCTCGCCGCGGTCAGTCTTCGCCTGCTTCACCCAGCCGCGAAGCCCCTCCGGACTCACACCGAGTTCCCGGGCGACCTCGGTGACATTCCGGCCCGACGACCGGACCAGTGCCACCGCGTCCCGCTTGAACTCCGGCGTGTACCGCTTGCTCATGTTGCTCTTGCCACTCAACCTGGACTGCTTTCTCCGGGACCGATCCGTCCCAGTATCAGGCTGTCCACTTCAGCGGGGGAACTTCAGGTGCGCCCTCACCCCGGTGATGTGCAGTCTCCGGGTGCCGTGCTCGATGAACGCCATCGCGTACAGACGCTTGCCCCAGGCCGTGTCGATAGGGCAGAAGTCCGCGGCAAGGACCCCCTGAGCCTACGCCGTGAGGAAGCCGCGTCAGGTGGGGCCGGAGCGGCGCGGGGCCGGGTCGATGCCTGCTGCGTGCAGGATTTCCCAGACCGTGGAGGCCGCGATGGGGTGCCCGGGTCGGGCCGGTTCGCCCTGGATGCGGCGGTGGCCCCAGCGGGGATTTTCAGCCCCAACACGACCAGCCGCCAGATCATCTCACCCCGATCAGCCAACGTGACAGTGCCCTACCACGGCACTTTGGCTGAGTGACGCAGGCGAACGACGTCGATTGTTTCGCCGTCGTTTTCACCGGGGCGACGGAGCACTGTGCCACTCCGCGATGCCAATGGTCCGGTCGAGGTGGGCATCCGGCATAGCCGGGCACGACGAACGACTCGTGAACGACTGCGTCCGCGCGCCGTACGGGATTTGATGGACCGGCTCGTCGGCGCCCCGGAGGCGCTGGAGTTCGTGAGCCGGCTGAACTTCGTCCGGCCTTCGACCGGTTTCGTCGCCGCCTTCCGTCCCGGCGCCTGACCAGGCTCCGTGCGGAGGCGGACGGCCCGCCGACTGTCATGGCCCGCCTCCCGGGCGGCACCAGCTCCCGCGTTCCGCCGTGCCGGGCCTTTCTGCGTGGGCTGGGCCGCGCCGGGCCCACGACTGTTGCAGGCAGCCGGAAACGAGCATCCTTACCCCGGTGTGAATCCAAAAATTGAGCACATCGATCCGGTATTGACGGTGGAATTCGGCGCCCACTACGTTGTTGTCTAGACCACTGTCGTCCCGTGAGTGGCACTCCGGCCCGCCGGTTGCACTGCTCGCGCGATCCGCACTGGATGCCTGCGCAGGACGCACCGTGATCCGAAGTTCTCGGCAGCAACGGCGAGTCGTCAAGTCTGATGGTCGCCCCGACCGTCTGGTGGCTGCCGACATCTGCCCGGCGTCGCAGGCCGGGACAGCATGCGCAGCAACAAGCCGGACAGCAGAGCAAGGAGAGATGTCTCATGGAGCAGTCGAACGGTTTGCCACGCGTCAGACGGGTGGTGCTGGCGGCCGGCGCCGCGCTCGCCATAACGGCGGGCGTCGCGTTGCCCGGAATCCAGTGGACGGCACACGCAGCGGAGAGCGCACCGCAGCAAGCAGCGGTGAGGACACCGCAGATCTTCCCCAAGCCCCGATCCGTCACCCCGCAGGGCGGGCATGTCACCGTCACTCCTGTGGTGACGCTGATCGCCGGAGCCTCTGCCGATCCGTCGGCGATCAGGGTGACCGAAGAGCTCCTGCGCGCCGCGGGCGCCCACGACATCGTCCGCGCCGACCACCCCGTTGAGGGCGAGAACCTCACGGTGTACGTCGGTGGCCCGGACGAGACTCCCGGGTCCGCGCACGCGCTGTCCGAACTCGGGCTCCCGGGCGTCGGCGGTCTGCCCGCCGAAGGCTATGAGCTGGGCGCCGGGCAGCAGACGATCGTGCTGGCCGGGGCCGATCACGCGGGAACGTTCTACGCCGCCCAGACACTCCGTCAGATCGTGCTGCCCGAAGGCAAGGACCCCCAGCGCACTTTTGCCGGGCTGGCCGTGCGGGACTGGCCGTCCACCCCGTTGCGCGGCACCATCGAAGGCTTCTACGGAACGCCGTGGTCGGATCCGGCGCGACTGGACATCCTCGACTTCTCCGCGGCGCACAAGATGAACATCTATGTGTACTCGCCCAAGGACGACCCCTACCTGCGCGCGAAGTGGCGTGATCAGTATCCGGCCGACAAACTCGCGGTGATCAAGAGCCTGTCCGACCGGGCCACCGTCGACCACATGGCGTTCACCTACGCGCTCTCGCCCGGCCTGGACGTCTGTTACAGCTCCGACGCGGACGAGAAAGCACTCGTGGCCAAGTTCCAGTCACTGTGGGACATCGGTGTGCGCTCCTTCTCCATCCCGCTGGACGACATCGGCTACAACCCCGTCTGCGCCAGCGACAAGACGAAGTTCGGCACCAACGCCGCCGCGGCCGGGGCCGCGCAGTCCTACCTGCTCAACCGGGTGCAGAAGGACTTCATCGACACCCACGCCGGTGCCAAGCCGCTGCAGACGGTGCCGATTGAGTACGCCGACACCGGGAACAGCACGTACAAGACCGCCCTCAGAGAACAGCTGGACCCCCGTGTTCTGATGGGGTGGACCGGTGAAGGTGTGATCGCGGGCAGCATCACGACCGCCCAGGCGCAGCAAGCCGAGAAGGTCTTCGGGCACAAGATCCTGCTCTGGGACAACTACCCGGTCAACGACTACCTCAGCGATCGCCTGCTTCTCGCCCCGTACACCGGGCGTGAAGCGGGCGTGGCCGGGCAGCTCGCGGGTCTCACCGCGAATCCGATGAACCAGTCGTATGCGTCAAGGATCGCCCTGTTCACGGTGGCGGACTACCTCTGGAACGCCGAGGCCTACGAACCGCAGAGCTCCTGGGCCGCGTCCCTCTCGGAGCTCGCCGGCGGAGACCCGGCGACCACCGCCGCCCTGCGGGCATTCGCCGATCTCAACACCACCTCTCCGCTCCAGAAGGCGCAGGCCCCGGAGCTGGCCGCGGCGATCAAGGAGTTCTGGGCGGCCTGGCCGACCGACCCGGTCCAGGCAGTGCACGCGTTGCGTCCCCGGCTGACGGCCGTCGCCGAGGGCCCCGCCGTGCTGCGTGCGGATCTGGCGCAGAGTCAGCAGGGCTTCCTCACCGATGCCGCGCCGTGGCTGGACTCCGCGGCCGACTGGGGAACGGCCATGGTTACGGCCCTGGACATGCTGAAGAGCCAGCAGGCGGGAGACGCGGCCGGCGCGTGGGCCGACCGGCAGGCGCTGCCCGGTCTGGTCAAGGCGGCCTCCACACACCCCCGCCCCGGCACCACGCAAAACGTCCGGGTCGGCGACCGGGTAGTGGACGCATTCGTGAAGCAGGCCACGAAAGAGTACGACGCCGCACTCGGCATCAAGAAGAGCATGTTGTCGGTGACCTATGCGGACAGCCAGGAGACCGTCGGCGAGAACGCCCCGGCCACCAACGCCGTCGACGGCGACCCGGACACCTTCTGGCACACCAAGTGGTCCGGCACCTCCGACCCGATGCCGCACGAGATCCAGCTCAACCTCGGCGCCGACAAGTCTGTGTCCTGCCTGACCTACCTGCCACGCCAGGACAATGGCAACGGCCGCATCGCCAAGTACGAGGTGTACACCAGCAAGGATGGCACCAACTGGGGCAACCCGGTCGCCACCGGAACCTGGACCAACACGGCCGAGGAAAAGAAGGCCTGCTTCACCCCGGTCAGCGCGCACTACGTCCGGCTGCGCGCGCTCAGCGAAGTGAACGGCAACCCGTGGACCACGGCTGCCGAGATTAACGTCGTCGGTGGGGCCAACAGCGGGGTTTCCGGTTCCCCGGCTGCCGCGCAGGGCTCATCGCTGGAAGCCGTGGCGGACGGGGACCTGGACACCGCCTACCGCGCCGACGGTCCGCCGGCCAACGGCGACGCACTCGTCGTGAAGCTGCCGGAGGCGAAGTCGCTGGACTCGGTGCTGGTCCTCCAGCCCGGCGACAGCCGCTCCAAGGCCCTGGTACAGGTCAAGGACGGCGATGCGTGGCGGACCATCGGGGCGCTGTCAGGGCCGTACACGCGCCTGCCCGCGCACGGCATCAAGGCCGACACGGTGCGCTTGCTGTGGAAGACCGGGAGCCCGGCCCCGGTGATCTCCGAGGTCGTGGCGCGCACCACTGACTGATCCACCGATCGGCCGGTTCCGGCGGTGATGCGGGCGGACCGGCCGTCACCTGGCCCAACACCACACCGGGCACGCCCGACAACATCATCGCCAAGGGCCAGTCCTTCGCGTTGACCGGAACCGGCAGCAAGCTCGGCTTCCTGGGCTTCTCAGCAGCCGGCTCGACCTCCGGCACCGGAACGATCACCTACACCGACGGCACCACCCAGTCCTACTTCCTGGGCTTCGCCGACTTCTGGTGGAACAGCCCGGCCGTCGGCACCGACATCCTTACCACCCGTCCCTACCTCAACTCGGCCAGTGGCCGTACGAACCATAAGTGAGTGTCTATGCGGCGACCGTGCCCCTGCGAGCGGGCAAGGCCGTTGCGAGCGTCGTCTTGCCCCGTACATCCGACGGCAGGACCACTCTGCACATCTTCGCCACCACGATGGGTTGACCCACAGGACCCCGGTCGGCGCCGCCACCGCGGCGCCGACCGGGCCACTTCCTGGACCTCCTACGCCCAGCACATCAAGCGGGATGTCCCCTCCCAGGACCCGACCACCCTGCCCTGCCCCGCCCGTGCACGGTGTCCCCCACACCGACCGTGGAGTATCCGAACTGGGACCTGCCGGAGGGACTCAGCGAGCTGCTCGACGAGCGGTTCGAGGCCCTGCAGGAGGAACGCGGATTCGACTACTTCGAGGTGGCCACCACGCAGCAGAGCAAGGTCGGCGGCTACCCGGGGTGGACCCAGCCCCCGGACTGGCCCGACTGCGCGAGCTGCGGCACGCGCATGGAACACCTGCTCAGTGTCACCGCGACCGAACCGGGCATGGGTCGCTGGCTCCCCCTGGACGACCGGAACCCCAGCCAGGACCAGGCCGCGACCCCGTCCTGGCGGGCCGAGGCGGACCCCGCCGCCCTCGACGCGTTCGGACACGACATGGGCCTGGGCGACATCGGCGGCATGTATTTCTTCGTCTGCCGCGTCTGCCCAGACACCCCGTACACCCACCGCTACGACTGCTGAACCCGGCACGAACGGCTCACGCGGCCGCGACGTGGTGTGCCAGCGCCATCATGGTCAGTTGCGGGTAGACCTGGGGCAGCGTCCAGCCGTTTCTGCTTCTGACCGACACTTCCCGCCCTCTCGGGCTGGAAGCGCTGCCAACACTCACCGACATTCGTTCTTGCATCTCGTGAAGTCACTTGTCGATGAGTTTGGGAGGCACCCCAATCCAGGGATGGGTGATCTCGACGAGTTTGGGAGGCGGTGCCTGTCAATTCCGGTGAGACACGTCAGGCTGCGGGTTCTTCCTGATGCTCCTCCTTGGCGGGTTGGTTGATCCAGGCCGCCTTCGGGAGGCGGGGTGGCGTCGGTCTTCGGCGGAACCGGTGCGGGTTGGTGGCGTAGGCGTCGGCCAGCGCGCCGGCGTCCCGGGCGGTCCGCCAGTCGATGATGTGCGAGTGGTACAGCCCCTCCCGGCGCAGCAGCGCTGCCCTTGCCGATAACCTCATCCGCCCTGGTGGGGGGTGGGTGTGCCGGGTTTCGCGGATGCCGACAGCGATCGCTCAAGCAAGGGCTCTCACGCTGCCGGCGGTCACTGCGGCATCATGATCGACCGTGCTGCTTCGACTGGCTCACCTCGGTGTGACGAACACGTTCGCCATGCTGCGCCTGCTGCCGATGGGCGACAGGGACAAGGACCTCGAGATCCTCGCCCTGCGCCACCAACTGTCGGTGCTGGAGCGTCAACTCGGCAAGGCGAAGGTGCGGTTCAGCCCGAGCGATCGAGTGTTTCTGACGGCGCTGCTGCATCGGCTCCCGCTGGACGTACTGCGCCGGCTACGGCTGCTCGTTCAGCCGGACACCGTGCTGCGCTGGCACCGCGACCTGGTCGCACACCGCCACGCTGCCGCGTCACGCCCGAAACGACCGGGACGGCCGCGTACCGTGCCTTCCATCCGCGTTCTTATCCTGCGCCTGGCACGGGAGAACCCCAGCTGGGGCTACCGCCGCATCCACGGCGAACTGATGGTCCTCGGCGTGAAAGTGGCCGCCTCCACCGTCTGGGAGATCCTGAGGGACGCCGGGATCGACCCGTCACCCGAACGGAGCTCGAGTACCTGGGCGGACTTCCTGCGCTCCCAGGCCGAGGCCCTGCTGGCCTGCGACTTTCTGGAGACGGTCTCCTTGTCCGGGGCGCGGCTGTTCGTGTTCGCGGTGATCGAGCACGGCAGTCGCCGGATCCGCATCCTGGGTGCGACCGCGCACCCGTCCAGCGCTTGGGTGGTGCAGGCCGCGAAGAATCTGGTCATGGACTTGGAGGACACAGGCTGCCGGGCGCGGTTCTTGATCCGGGACCGGGACGGAAAGTTTTCCGACCTGTTCGACACGGTCCTGCGGGATACGGGGATAGAGGTCGTACTCAGTGGCGTCCAGATGCCGCGAATGAACTCGATCATGGAACGCTGGGTGCAGACCTGCCGACGCGAACTGCTGGACCGCACCTTGATCTGGAACCAGCGACATCTGCTCCACGCCCTGCGCGAGTTCGAACACTTCTACAACTCCCATCGGCCGCACCAGGGCATCGCGAATGCCCGCCCGCTGTATCCATTGCCCACGCCGATCACTGATCCGGACGAGATCGCCCGCCTCGACATACGCCGCCGCGATCGCCTCGGCGGCATTCTCCACGAGTACCGACATGCCGCATGACCTCAATGGATGACGTTTTCGGCAAGGGCAGGGTCGGTGGTATCGATGGCCTGGGCGTACATCGTCCGGTAGTTCTCCAGCATCGGGTGCCCGTAGATCCACCCTTCAGCGGCCGTCCGCCGCATCTGTTCCCGTGTCAGATGGTTCGTCATGTTCCGTCCTTGGTGATCGCACTCCCGCTGCCGTTCACCGCCGCCAGGGGTGTCGAGGGAGTGCGTGCTTTGAGGGCCGGGTGCTACGGAGTGGCGATCGCGAAAGAACGCGGTGGGGTTTCCAGCAGGTCGTACAGCGTCGTCAGTGCGGTGGTGTCTCCTTCCAGCTCGATGGCGGAGTCCGCCAAGGTGGTGTGCCGGGCCAGGACGAGGTTGAGCTCGGTGCGGGTGAGCCGGAGCGTCAGATGGGGGGCTTCGCCGCCGGGGGCGTCACCGAGCATGGGGGTGAGGACGCCATTGGCCATGAGGAGTGTCCAGACCTCTCCGGAATCGGTGAACTCCCAGCGCAGAAGCAGCCGGTGGGCCGCGGCGCGGGGGCCGTTGAGGCGGACAGCCATCAACTGAAAGATCTGCCGGGCGGACAGGCCCGCGAGCAGATGGAGGTTCCCACTCAGTCCCCATTTCTGCATGTCGCCCTCACCAGCCTTGCTGCGCAGTTCCTGGGCGCCGGTGAGGTAGAAGTTGCGCCAGGTGCCGTTTTCGGCGCCGTAGGCGAGCTTCTCGAAGGTGCGGGCCTGCAGTTCGCGGGCCTCGGTGTGGTCGGGGTACGCGAAGACGACGTGATTGAGGACCTCGGCGACCCAGCGGTAGTCGCCGGCGTCGTAGGAGGCACGGGCCTTCTCGACTGTGGCGTCCGCACCGCCCATGAACTCCACGTACCGCCTGCCCGCCTCCACGGGCGGGTGCAGCCACAGGTGGGCTGGGTTGCCGTCGAACCAGCCCATGTAGCGCTGGTACACGGCCTTGGTGTTGTGGCTGAGCGAGCCATAGTAGCCGCGCAGATGCCAGGCCCGGCCGAGGTCGCCGGGCAGCTCGGACAGCTCCTCGGAGATCTCGGCGGCCGTCAGACCCTGATTCATCATCCGCACCGACTGATCGTGAATGTACGAGTACGCGTCGCGTTGCTCGGACAGCAGCCGCAGCAGCTCCGCACGGCCCCAGGTAGGCCAGTTGTGGGAGCCGATCAGCACCTCGGCGTCGTCGCCGAACAGCCGGACAGTCTCGGTGAGGTAGTCGGCCCAGGCGCGGGCGTCGCGCACCGGAGCGCCGCGCAGGGTGCCCAGGTTGTGCAGGGTGCGCACGACGTTGTCGGCGACCAGGAGGGCCCTGTGGTCGGGGAAGTAGAAGTTCATTTCCGAGGGGGCCTCGGCGTCCGGCGTGAGTTGGAAGACGAACCGGACCTCGTCAAAGACCATCTCCTGGCCGGTCTCGGTGACCGTGACCGTCGGGGGGATCAGCCCGATGGTACCGGTGGAGATGTCCTGGGCGACGCCGAAGCCGACCATGCCCTCCGGACCCGCGGGAAGTGAACTCCCATACATGTACACGGCGCGGCGACTCATCGCAGGTCCGACGAAGACGTTCTCCCCGACGTGCTCCAGGAAACCGGAGGGAGCGATCACCGGCACCCGGCCTGCGGCGACGTCCTCAGCGGTGGTCACCCCGAGGGCCCCGCCGAAGTGGTCGCCGTGGCTGTGGGTGTAGACCACCGCGGTGACCGGACGGTCGCCGCGGTGGCGGTGGTACAGGGCGAGCCCCGCTGCCGCGCACTCCATGCTGGTCAGCGGATCGATGACGATGACGCCCCGCTCGCCCTCCACCAGCGTCATGTTGGAGATGTCCAACCCGCGCACCTGGTAGATCCCGGGTACCACCTCGAACAGGCCCTGGAGGGCATTGAGGCGGCTCTGCCGCCACAAACTGCGATTGGCGGTCTCCGGGCAGTCCTTCTCCAGGAAGTCCCACCGGTCGTTGTCCCAGACGACGCGGCCGGCCTCGTCGCGGATCACGCATGGATCCAGCTTGTCGATGAGACCGCGGGTGGCGTTGGCGTGGTCGGTGGTGTCGTCCCAGTTCAGTTCCGGATGATCGGTCATTCGGTCCTCGTTCCCAAGGGGTGGATGGAGAAGGGGAGTGGCAGGCCGTTCAGCGGCCGGTGGGGAACCCTGGCGGTGTGCGGCGGGAGGTCGTGGTCCCGTCCGAGCGGGCCCACATCCATGTGGCTCCTCTCCTCAAGCCCGAGGATGCGCCCGTGTGCACGCAGCGAGGTGATGAGCCGCTGGTGGCGGTCTGGCAGGTGGGGTTGTGGCACAGCCCGACCCAATAATTGGTGTCTCCAACAGTTGGGTCGGCAGCGGGTGGGCGAGCGCCACGGTGGGGCTGGGAGCTGGATTCAGGGCGGCAGCCAGGGTTTAAATCACTTACACGAGATCTTAAGTCGCATGCTTTGAAATGGGCAAGACGTAAGCTCCAGAATGACCGGGCGACCGTACGGTCCCCGAACGCAGAAGGGCGGTTGATCGGCATGGGTACGGCGGCGCAGGACACCCGCAGGAGGCTTCTCCTCACCGCAGAGCGGCTCTTCGCTGAGCGCGGGATCGGCGTGGTCTCCCTCAGGGAGATCGCCGCTGCCGCCGGCGAGCGCAACAACTCCGCCGTCCTGTATCACTTCGGCAGCAAGAACGGGCTGGTCATGGCGCTGCTGGAGCACCGGATGAGCGGCATCAACGAGCGCCGACTCCGCATGATCGCCGAGATGCAGGCCCAGGGCCGCCCCGCGGACCTGCGCTGCCTACTCGAGGAGCTCGTCTTCCCACTGGCCATCGCCGTCTCCGCCGGTACGACCCACTACGGCCGCTTCCTCGCCCAACTGGTCGTCGACCCCCAGTACAACTCGTACGACTGGGAATCCGCCGCCAGCTTCCGACTGGTACGGCAGGGCATCCGCCGCTGCCTCGCCGAAATGCCCGAGCCCGTGGTGGAGCAGCGGCTCCGCATGCTCGGCCTGGTCCTGGTGCACACCGCGGCCGACCATGAGCGCAGAGGCGACACCTCCCCCGGCGAGACCCCCCCGGCCTGGGCGGTGCCCTTCGTCGACGCCGTCGAAGGGATGCTCACCGCACCCGTCTCCGCCGCTGCCGCCGCCGGCAGCCGCTAACCGGCCCGCAGCTTCGCGCGCCGGGGGCCCCGCCGGGCGGGCGGCAGGGCGGTGGGCGTCGCAGGCCCGGCAGAGTTCGATCCGCACGCCGGTCGTCAGCTCGCCTCCGCGCGGGAGCAGGGCCGGGCCGGCTGCTCGTCTTCGTTCGCGTCGGCGGGGTGCCTGCGGGCGAGTTCTTCGTCGCTTAAGCCCTGCCGGGCGGCAAGAGCGGGCGGCGGCAGCCGGATACACCCACCTCAACCTGGACGTGTTCCGCGGCGAGTCCGCGGAGGGCGGCGTAGCGGGCGAGCATGCTCATCGGGCGGTCCCCGATGTTCCTCGGGTCGACGAAGGCGAGGGCCTGGCCCTCGGTTGAGGGTCAGCGTGTCCGGGTCACCGTCCCAGGTGCCGTGGAAGACGTGCACGGGGTAGCCATCGGAGTCGATGGAGAACATGGGCGTCAGCTCGATGCCCTCGAGGCCGACCTCTTCGCCCAGTTCCCGGATGCCGGTGGCGTGCGGGTCGGCGTCCCCGGGCTCTGCTCCCCTCCCATGGGGGCCCAGGTGCCCGGTGCCCGCAGGCCCGGCTTGTCATCCCGCAACTGCATCAAGACCTTGGTGGCCGCAGTGTCGGTGATGACCACGAGCGTGCCATACGGTTCCTCGTCGGCCGGGCGCTCCTCGCGCGGCCGGCCGAGGGCTGCGAGCACCCGGGCTCGCAGGACAGGACCGCCGAGTTCCGACGGCGGCCGAGGCTGCGCCCGCGCCTGTGGCCAGGCCGCGCCGCGCCCCGCGCTTCGTGAACAGGCCCGCGCCGAAGGCGGCGGACGCAGTGTCGATGACTGTTCGGTTCGATGAGCAGCAGGCGGAAGAGGTGGACCGCCTGCTGCTGGATCTGAGGGCCGATGTCGGGCGCCGATTGGACAAGGCGGAGGTAGTACGCGCGCTGCTGCTCCTGGCGGATGACGGCGGTCCGGTACGCCGGGCGCTGGTGAAAGGTCTCAAGGGCTCGCGCTGACCTGTACGTTCCTCGCGTGCCCGGGCCGGTTCCGGCGTTCTGCAGGACGGTCGGGCGGGGTGGGCAAGCCGGTCCGGGCAAGCCGCCCTGGTAGGGGCCTGTTCGGGGCTGGGGAGGGTTGCACCCACGGTTGTCTGCACAGGTGGCTGGAGAGGTGCGCCCGGGGTTGCACCGGAGGTGTGACCGGAGGTGTGAACCCCTCTTTCCGGATTCCGGCCGTTTCTGCTGGTCAGACCCCGTGGGCAAGCCGTTTCCCGACGCCGACACCTCTTTGTACGCGATAGCCGTACGAAGGGGTGGGTGTCTTGGCGGGGCGGCGGGCGGCGATGCCGTGGGAACTCCTGCGACCGCGTCTGTGCTGCGCGTTACGGTGATCCGGTTCTGATCGCGACTGCACGGGGGTGCTCCTGATGGTGGCGGCTCGACAGAAGCGTTGCGCGGCCCCGCGTAACGGTCCGGGAGGCGACCTCCGGCTCCGTGTGACCCGGCGCAGCGTTCAGTACTGTTCGGTCTCGACGTAGCTCGCGTCCGCGTCGCCGAAGGCGGCGGCGATCGGGTCGAATCCGGGCGGGCTGTCCTTGAGGCTCATGCCCATGCCGGCCAGCTTCGCCTTGACCTCGTCGATCGACTTCGCACCGAAGTTGCGGATGTCGAGGAGGTCGGCCTCGGAGCGGGCCATGAGCTCACCCACCGTGTGGACACCCTCGCGCTTGAGGCAGTTGTACGACCGGACGGTGAGCTCGAGTTCCTCGATCGGCAGCGCCAGATCGGCAGCGAGAGCGGTGTCCGTCGGGGAGGGGCCCATGTCGATGCCCTCGGCGTCGGTGTTGAGCTCGCGGGCCAGGCCGAACAGCTCGACCAGCGTCTTGCCGGCCGATGCCATGGCGTCACGGGGACGCATGGCCTGCTTGGTCTCGACGTCGACGATGAGCTTGTCGAAGTCGGTGCGCTGCTCGACACGGGTCGCCTCGACCTTGTACGTGACCTTGAGCACCGGCGAGTAGATGGAGTCGACCGGGATACGGCCGATCTCCTGGCCCGCCTGCTTGTTCTGGACGGCGGAGACGTAGCCGCGACCGCGCTCGACGGTCAGCTCCATCTCCAGCTTGCCCTTGCCGTTCAGCGTGGCGAGGACCAGGTCCGGGTTGTGGACCTCGACACCGGCCGGCGGGGCGATGTCAGCAGCGGTGACCAGGCCGGGACCCTGCTTGCGCAGGTACATCACGACCGGCTCGTCGTGCTCCGAGGAGAGGTCCAGCTGCTTGATGTTGAGGATGAGGTCGGTGACGTCCTCCTTGACGCCCGGCACGGTGGTGAACTCGTGCAGGACACCCTCGATCCGGATGCTGGTGACAGCAGCGCCGGGGATCGAGGACAGGAGCGTACGACGCAGGGAGTTGCCGAGGGTGTAGCCGAAGCCCGGCTCCAGCGGCTCAATGACGAACCGGGAGCGGAACTCGTCGACGACCTCTTCGGTCAACGCGGGACGCTGAGCAATCAGCATGGGGTGGTGCCTCCAGATTTCGGCGCCCGCTATTTGACGCCGTAGACACCGCAGGGTACCGGCAATACGACCTCACAAGAGGCCGCACCGCCCGACGCCGCCAGGAGCACGAGGAGAGGCTGCGTCGTCAGGAGGCGGGGAAGTGGGCGTGCCCGTCATGCGGTGGCCCGGTCTACCCCGACGATGCCTGCTTTACCTGCTTCTCTCTGCCGAACTTGCCCGCGTATGTCAGAGGTGGTCCGTAGTGTCACTGCTTTAGTGTTCAACTCCCAGGGGAGGGTGCGGCGGTGCGCAGAAAAAGGCCGTGGATCATCGAAGACGTATCGATCGGTCGGCGGGACGAAGACCGGTTCGATCACGTATCGGTCGCGCGAGAGCTCGCCCTGATGCCGGACGACGCCGAATCGCGCTGGGCCTGGGCTGACTCCCTCCTCGGTTTGGCACAGGGCGAGTACGGTCCTTCCTTCGCTACCAGCCTGGACAGCTACTTTGTGCAGCTGGGTGTCCGCGGCGATGCCGAGGAGATTGAGCACTGGATCGCCGTGTGGCAGACCGATACCAAACAGGCCCAGCGCACCTTGCCGGTGAGCGCCTATGCCGCGTTGCTGTCGATGACTGCACGCTGCCAGCAAGAGTCCTCAGTGGAGGATGTGCAGCAGATCATTGACGCAGCTCAGGAACAGCATGAATGGAACAGAGGCGTAGACCTGCCCGAACTTGGCGCACCACCGCCGGACGGTCTCGTGGGAGACGACCACGCCGCGCTCGAGCATCAACTCCTCCACCTCACGGAAGCTGAGCGGGAACCGGAAGTACAACCACACGCAATGGGAGATCACCTCGACCGGGTACTGGTGACCCCTGTACGACGGCGACATGCCCTCCACGGACGACCCCTCCACCAGCGATCAACCCGAAGATCATCCCACCCATTCGGCCAACGTGACAGCGCCCCTGCGGTGGATCATGACCCATCCGGACAGACTGCGGCCCGACAAGATTGGTGGGTCTTCTGCGGTCCCGAAACGGGGTAGGCCCCCTGCCTGAAGTTGACGTCAGTCGCGGCGTCGCCTCTGTCCTCTTTGCTTCCTGGAGGGGGTTACATCCTCTTCTTCTCCTTCTTCCTCTTCATCTTCCTCGTATTCGCCTCCTTCCTCGTCCTCGGGCTCGTCTTCGTCCTCGTAGTCTTCGTCCTCGGGCTCGTGGTCCTCGGGCTCGTCCTCGTAGTCCTCGTCCTCGGGCTCCTCGCCTTGTGCGTCCTCCTGCTCAGCGGCCTCTTCTTCCATGGCGTCTTCGTGGGACACGACGACTTCACCGTCCCGGATTTCACCGCGCCAGCCCTCGGGCTCTTCCTGAGCGAGGGACACGTATCGCTGGAAGTGCTTGAAGTCGAGTCGCATTCGGCGCCCTTGAGCGCGCCACAGGTTGCCCGTCTTCTCGAAGAACCCGGACGGGTAGTACTCCACGACCAGGACGATTCGAGTCAGGCTGGGTGCCAACTCATGGAAGCTGACCGCACCACGGGTAGTTCCCTTGGCTCCCTCGGATGTCCAAACGATGCGGTCGTCGGGAATCTGTTCCTGGACAGTCGCTTTGAAGCTGCGCGAGGAAGGCCCGACTTTGACCTTCCAGCCACTGGACATCTCGTCGCTCTTCGAGACGTCGCGAACGCCCTTCGCGAAGCTGCTGAACTGGTCGTACTGCGTCCAGTGGTCGTACGCGACACGCAGGGGCACTCCCACATCGAGAACCTCGATGATGTTCATGACCTTGCCGCCGCTCGACTTGCGTTTCCCCTTTCCGCCGCCGAACGCTTCCTTGACCTTCCCCACGACTTTGTCCTTGACGCCCTTGGCTTTCTCCCCGACGAATGCCTTCAGCGGGGATTCGCCCTGGAGAATACGGGAGGCGATCGCGGGAAGCGATCCACTCTCGGCCACATCAGTGAGCTGCCCAGTGACATCGGTCAGTTTGTCGCCCGCTTTCTCGGCGAGACTCTCCACCTGTGCACTGAGGAAGTTGGACGCCTCTTCGCGAAGCCGGTCCGCACCCGACTTTTGTGCCGTGGGCTGGTCTGATTCCGTCCTGGTCATGACTGACTACCTCCGACGATCGGCGCGCTTGGACGCTGCTCGCTTCGAGGACGTCGTCTTCCGGGCTGCGGACTTCTTGGCCGGAGCAGTTTTCTTCGCAGCTGTCTTCTTCGCCGGAGCCGTTTTCCGGGCTGCGGACTTCTTGGCCGGAGCAGTTTTCTTCGCAGCTGTCTTCTTCGCCGGAGCTGTCTTCCGGGCTGCGGACTTCTTGGCCGTCCGAGACTTCTCTCCGCGGCGCCGCTTCGGCTGCGTCTCTTCCGGCTCTTCCTCTTCCTCTTCCTCCTCCTCGTATTCGTCTTCCGGCTGTTCCTCCTCTTCCTCTTTCTCTTCCTCCTCCTCGTACTCGGCCTCCGGCTCTTCCTCTTCCGGTTCTTCCTCTTCCTCGTACTCCGCACCTCCCTCTTCCTCCGCCTCATCCTGTTTCTCACCGAGCCGGGCCGTGCGGTCGCTGAGGGCATCGGCCAGCGAACTCATGCCCCGGTCGGCGGCGGCAGCCACTGCCTTACGGCCCGCGTCGAAGACTTCCCCTTTGAGCTGCTCCTGCAGCTCGGCGAACTGGGGAATCTCTCCGAGTCTGCGCATCCCTTCGGCGGCAAGCTGTCGGGGTTCAAGGCCGAATCGTCTCCCTGCCAGATACGTCGCAATGGTCAGCGCCAGCCGGCCCTTCTTCGTCCGGCCCAGCACATAGCCGCCCACTACTGCGGCCGCGAGGGTCACCTTGGCTGTGTCATCCATGAGTGCGTCACCTTCGATCGTCCGGTGCGGGGCCGACCTGTGCAGCATGCAGCCGGTCCAGCAGCCTTTCCTCTTCCCGGTTCGAAGTCCTCCGTGCTGATATCTCCGTCTTCAAGCTCCCGGTTCAGTACAGCCAGCTGGGCACGGTGCACTCCTGGGGCGTGCAACTCGCGCTCGGCAGCATCGGAGAGCTTCTCCGCCACCCAGATCACAGCGCGGACCGGTGCGTTGGGGAGCGTGATCAGTCCCGTGATCAGTCCCATGTCAGACTCTGACAGCCTGAACGTGAGTGCCTGCAGCGGCGACGAAGTTGCAACAGGGCAGCGGGCCCGCAAAACGCAGCTTGACGTGCGCGGTGCGCGCTTCCGAATCGCTCCGCCGCGCTGCGGGAGACGTCGCTTTCGCCGCGCGGCTGTCGTCGAGGATTTCCCGCCGCGCGGCCGACGTTCTTCTGCCATGCATTCAAGTCTGATCGGTATCGGGTGCCTCGCACCTTGGGGAGCTATCGGGCGCACCAGCCGGGGTGGGCGGCTGCTGTGGTGATCGATGTTTGGCGGTGCAGCGGGCGACGGTGCACGAGCCCATCCTTTTCATGGCTGCGGGGTCCAGGTGCCGGTCGTGCGGTCACGGTGTCGGCCGGGTGCACGAAGGGCTGTTCCACGTCTGTGGTTGCGGCGTGCGCGAGTCCACGCCGGGCAAGGGCAAGACGCTCCGTGTAATGCGGCGCGCGACGTTGCAGCCAGGAGCACCACTCTCGTCGCCACTTGGCGGTCGAGCGCTCCACCCGCTATCTGATGCTCGTACATCTGCCGCGTGGCCACAGCATCCTGGCCACCCGCAACGCCTCGCCGCGACCGTCCGATCCGGCATCTTGCCTTTTCGACCAGGCGGGAGGTCTCACGGGCCTCGTGCTTATGGCCCGTCGGGGTATCGGTGCTCCTGGAGTACCAGGAGGTGTTCGGCGAGTCCGGCCAGCTCGGCTGCCGCGGCGTGGATCTGGGAGACGAGCGCTGTGGCCACCACCGCTGCCTGGTCGGCGGTGTAGAGACCCGTTCCCGCTCCGTCCGCACCGAGCGGCCCTGTCCCGTGCTCATTGAGCGGCTCGTCAGCGTGGCGTGCGGGCTGGGGGAGGGGGCGCCGTTCCACTCGCCGTCTCTTCTCTTGTTCCTGGTTTCAGCGTGAGGCTCAACGAGCGGGCGGCCAGGCTCGGCATCGGCCATCGGGTCAGATGCCCGCGCCGCGTGCGCAGACCAGCGGGTGTGCCGCTTTTCCTGCACCCAGGCACCGGTGAGCTGCGCGGCGACGTGGCGGGGTGGGACGCCCGCTTGTGCGGCGGCCCCTGGCACTCAGTCGATGCCGCGTGCCGGGGGCCGTCTGCGTGGCGGTGCGGAACATCCCTGTGGCGACCTTCGGGTGTACTCGGCGATTCTTCGGATGTCCCGCATCCCCGAAATTATATGCCCGATATGCGGCCTTGGTTCGGGTGCTCGACGGTTTGGTCGTGGTCGTGGTCGTGGTCGTGGTCGTGGTCCGGTTCGGGCCGGTGAACTGTTCCTCTGTGTTCGCCGGGGCCGGCGATGCCAGGCTGTGGTCCGTCACCGCGTTCGGCGTGGCTGCCGGTGATCGCGTCTGGCCGGGTGGTTGCGGGCCCGGTGCCCTTGATCTCGGTCCAGTTCGGGGAGTGCGGTCCGGACGACAGCTGGGTGTGGGTGACCTCGGCGGGCCAGCGGGTCCCGGAGTCGAGGACCAGGGTGACGGTGCCCCGCAGCAGGAGTGCTTCGCCACCGGGTGCGGTCAGCCGGGCCGTCCAGGGCCTGTCCGTGTCTGCCGGGCTGTGCTCCTGGGCGACGGTGACCTCTGCCCAGACGCGGACCAGGGTCCCGTCCGTGCGCTCCACCGTGGCCAGCCCCTCGTAGGGGTTCATGCTCCCCAGTCTGCGCTGGCGCCGGGCTGTCGCGCAGCGTGGGGAGTGATTGGTTTTGGGTCTGCCCTGTTGACCGTCAGCAGTGCCCGCAGCCGCATACCTACCGCTTCTGGTCCGGTGCCCTGTGTGTTCACCGTGCTGTCCCGGGTGGCGGGCGGGGCGTTGGGGGCGTATGGGTGGAGTGCATGCGGCGGCCCGGCAAGGCGTGCGGGGCGCGGGAATCGCCTCCCGGGCTGCCGCGCGCCTGGGGCCGGATGACAGGGATCTGAGCAGCGACATCAAGGGAGGCGTGCGATGTCGTCAGGAATTGTCATTGCGATCATTGTCGCGGTCGTCGTCATTGTCCTCGCGATCGGCTTGTGGACGGCAGTTCGTCGCCGTCACCTGAGGGACCGTTTCGGCGCCGAGTACGAGCGCGCGGTGGAAGCCGAGGGTGGTCACAGGGCGGCAGAACGTGATCTGCGCGCCCGCGAGGAACGGCATGACGACCTCGATCTGAAGCCGCTGGCCTCGACTGCCCGTCAGCAGTATGCGCGGGACTGGAACAGCGTGCAGGAGCACTTCGTGGACCGTCCGCAAGAGGCGGTCGGTGAGGCGGACCAGCTGGTGACCCGGCTCATGAAGGAACGTGGTTACCCGACCGAGGGGTACGAGCAGCAGGTGAAGGACCTGTCGGTCGAGCATGGGCGCACGCTGGAGCATTATCGCGCCGCCCACGAAGTCAATGCACGAGCCGGCGGCCGGCAGACGACCACCGAGGAACTGCGGGGGGCGATGGTGCACTACCGCGCGCTCTTCGACGACCTGCTCACCAACGGCGACAGGCCGGGACAGCAACGCGCTTGACCCGGACCCCGCGTATGTCGGCGGGCCGCGGATGGAGAGCCCGCCGAAATTGATTCGGACGAGGTGGACAAGCATGCAGCGCGAACACAGTGAAGCGGGCGATATGGGCCTGAGCACCGAGGATCTTGCCCGGCCCCGGGAGGACCAGGACGCAGATCGCGGGACGGCGTCGGCAGCGGCGGATGACGCTCCCCCGTCCGCCGAGGGTGCCACTGCGGACGCGGCGTCCCAGGAGCCGGCGGCAGGCGCACCGCATGGATCGGCGCCGGAAGACACCCAGGCGAACGAGCCGCTTCTCGGTCCCGAGGAAGCCGAGGCCTTCCAGTCCAAATGGACGGCCGTCCAGACAGCTTTCGTCGACGATCCGCAGGAAGCCGTCCGCGCGGCCGACGCGTTGGTCGCCGAGGTCATGCAGACGCTGGCCGGGTCGTTCGCATCCCGCAAGGAAGGGCTCGAAAGCCAGTGGGGCCGGGGCGAGGAGGTCCTCACCGAGGATCTGCGCATAGCACTTCAGCGCTACCGCTCGTTCTTCAACCGCCTGCTCACCACCTGACCGCGGGAAGACCGCGCAAGTGTCCGAACCGAAATCCATCGGAAAGGAAGTGTGTGATGACTACGGCGCGAGACATCATGACGCCGGACGCCGAGTGCATCGGCGCGGACGAATCCGCGCTCCTGGCCGCCCACAAGATGGCCGAACTGGGCGTGGGTGCTCTGCCTATCTGCGGAGCGGACGAACGTCTCAAGGGCGTACTCACCGACCGTGACATCGTGGTGAAGGTGCTTGCGGCGGACAAGGACCCCGCTGAGATCAAGGCGGGCGAGCTGGCGCAGGGTGAGGCCGTCACGATTGGCGCGGACGACGATGCGTCGGAGATTCTCCGCACGATGAGTGCGTCGACTGCCGGTCATAGACGGACACGTGTTGGTCGGAATGGTCGCCCAGGCCGATGTCGCCCGGGCACTGCCTGATCCGGCCGTTGGCGACCTCGTCGAAGCGCTGTCCGCCGGCTGACCAATTCTGGGCTGTGCGCCAATCGAGGAGGCCTTGTGACAACACCACCGCCGGGACCACCGGGCCCGCACCCCGAGCCCGTCCCTCCTTCGCCTGGCCCTGTGCCGAGCCCGCCGGACCCGGTACCAGGCCCAATGCCCTCTCCACCGGACCCTGTTCCCCCGCCGCCACACCCGCCTACCGAACCCAAGCCTGTTGGGATGAGGAACGGCACCTGACCCGCGAAGGCGATCACGAAATCTGAAGTCGCCGGCAAATTTCCCCGCGGCCGCCTACCGGGGATACCTCGTCGCCCTTCAACCACGCGGAGACTGTGCGGCCGGGACCGGTCTGGTTTGCGCGTGGCGCCTTCATTCGCCGCGGCCGGTGATGAAGTCGCGGGCACGATCGACCAGGCCCAGCCCAGGAGAAAGGATCTTGCTGGCCAGCGGGGAACTCGGAGCGCCGGGGTGGGGGCGAGTAGGAGCAGTTTCCTTCGCCATACGGACCTCCTGCCCCAGGAGATCCAGAACCTCCGGACCGCAAGCCGCACGGAGTTGAACGAACAGATCGCTCTCCTCGTCCTGGACGTGGGCGCGGACCTCGGTGCGGAGTTTGACGAACAGGTGGATGAGCTCGGGATCGTCCGTGTTCATCCCCTCAAGGTCTTTCAGAAGCTGCTCAACTCGGCTGTGGTCGTCGATCTCCTTGTCGGCCAGCGCATCCCCGCCTGGGACGTGCTCTCGTACCGCTGGATACAGGTGCTGTTCCTCTGCGACTGCGTGCCGTACCAGTTCAATGGTCAGTTGGTCGAGGAGCCGTCTGCGTTCTGAGCCTCGTGCCGGAACGGCTTCGATCCGGTCGAAAAGCTCGTCCACTTCACGGTGGTCGGCCGTCAGCTCCTCGATGACATCGCCGCCATGTCCCATGATGCATACCGCCTTCCAGTCCAGTAGCCGGCCGCGCGAAGCAGACATCCGCCCGTGTGTAGGCCTGTCGGTGTCCTCCGGGTTCGTCTCCTCGCCCTCGCCCCCGCCATCGGCTGGCCCACCCAGGAGAAGACCTGCTCGGTGGTCCGTGCGAGGTCAATGACCGAGCGCTTTGCGCAGCTCCTCTTTGTTCATCGTCGAGCGGCCCTCGACGTGCTTCTTCTTCGCCTCCTCGTACAGCTGGTCCTTCGTTGGCCCCTGCGCTCCACGATGGGATCGCTCACCACCACGCTGCGAGGCAGACTTCGAATCACCTGTGGACGTCTTGCTCGCGGACTTCGCCTCGCCTGAGCGCGCCCGCTCCTTGTTCACCGTGCGTGCTGCCATCTCCTTCGCACGCCCCTCGGAAGCACCACGCTTTTCTGCGCTCTCCTTGATGTGCTCGTACTGCCGCTCCCGCTTACGAGTCGATCCCGCTGGCATCACACACTCCATTCCTCGTATTTCCCCTACTGCGGCAGAGCCAGCGAGGCGGCTCTTGCGGCATCCGTTATGGGGCCACCGCATCCACTCCACGCATACGCCCCCCATGCCCCACACGCCACCCGGAACAGCACACGGACCGGGTGGGGGCAAAACGACGCCCGGCAAGCGGCACGGATTGCGGGGCTGCTGCAAGGAACCCCCGCTGGCTCCGTCCATCGGAGCAGACTGAAGCCATCGCGGAGCAGGCAACGTCCCCGACACGGGCCTGCTCCTGCCGCGCTGGTGGGGGCATGAGGTGCGCGGTAGTCCGGCTCGATGGAGTCTGGTGATCATGCAGCGTAAGGGTGCGCGGGGGAGCGGAGGGCACGACGTAGAGGGAGTTGTGGACGAGCTCTACGCCACGCCGCCGTCCGCTTTCGTCTCCCGCCGTGAGGAGCTTGCTGCCGAGGCCAAGGCGGACGGGCGTGTGGAGGATGCCCGTCTGATCCATGCCGCCCGCCGCCCCACGCTCGCGGCCTGGGCGGCGAACCTGCTGCTGCGCTCGCAACCGGCAGAGAGCCAGCGGTTCCTGGAGCTCGGACGGGCGCTGCGCGAGGCATACCGAACCCTGGATGCCGACGGGATCAAAGAGCTGTCTGACCAGCGCAGCAGTATCGTCTCGGCCCTGTCCCGGCAAGCTGCCGCACTTGCCCGTGAAGCCGGGCACCGGCTGTCGGGTGCAGCGCAGCAGGATCTCGCATCCACCCTGCGCGCCGTGCTCGCCGATCAGGACGCGGCAGACCGGTGGGCCGCCGGACGCCTGGAGAGCGCCCTCACCCCGCCGGCAGACTTTCCGTCCGGCACCGCCGCGACAGCCGACGCAGCGCAGAAACCGGCACGAGCGCCGACTGCGCCGCGGTCTTCGCGGACACGGGCGAAGGACGAACTCGCCGAGCGGCGCCGCCAGAGGCAGGAACAGCTCGCCCAGGCCCGCAAGACCGCCGCGACGGCCGATCAGCGGCTTCGCAGGCAGCGCGCCGAACAAGTGGACGCTGACGCATCGCTGCAACAGACACGCGACCGGCACGCCCAGGCCCGCCAGCAGGTGAGCGCTGCCGAGGAGCAGCTGCGAAAGGCCCGCGAGGAGTTTCAGCGGGCCGAACACGAACAGCAGGAAGCCGAGGCACGGTGCCAGGCGGCGGCTGACGCTGTGACCCGGTCCGAACGGGCGGCGCAGGAGGCTGCCCAAGAGGTAGAACGTCTGACCGGCCCCGTCAGATAGATGTCGGCTTCCGGATCCGTAGATCCACTGCCGGCCTCCTACCCGGCTGCATGCTCCTACTCCGCTCCGCTCGCCTGCTCCCAGTGCGCGCCGTGCATGCAGGAGTGCCAGCGTGGTCAGCAGGAGCAGCTGCGCCTGGTGCGCTGACGGTGACGGGCAGGATGGGAGTGGGCGGTCATGGCACGTGCGATCTGGACGGGTGTGATCACCTTCGGGCTGGTCAGCGTGCCGGTCGGCCTGTACACCGCGGTCGGGGACCACACGGTCCACTTCCACCAGCTGCAGCGCGGCAGTGCCGACCGGGCCCGCAACCGGCGGGTCAACGAACGCACCGGCAAGGAAGTACCGGCCGAGGACATCGTCAAGGGCTTCGAGGCGGCCGAAGGCGAGTACGTCGTCATCGAGCCCGACGAACTGGACGAGATCGCGCCCGGGCGCTCCCAGACCATCGACATCAGCGACTTCGTCGACCTGGGCGACATCGAGCCGGTCTACCTCTGATCTTGGCCAGTGCTCCGCCCTTCAGGGCGGGGGTGAAGGCCATCCTTGGCCCGGAGGCGCGGAGCGCGGGAGTGCTCTGCGTCTTTGGGGTGACGGTCAGACGGGACGCTGCTGGTTTTCGATGTACTGCTTGACGACGGTCAGGGGTGCCCCGCCGCATGATCCTGCGAAGTAGGAGCCGGACCAGAAGTGTCCGCCCCACAGGTACCGGCGGACGTGGCTGTCGTACTCCTGGCGGAGCCTGCGTGAGCTGACGCCCTTGAGGGAGTTGACCAGCTTGGAGAGCTGGACCTTGGGCGGGTAGTGCACGAGCAGGTGGACGTGGTCCTGTTCGCCGTTGAACTGTTTCAGCTCGGCCTCGAAGTCGGCGCAGACCTCCCGCATGATCTCCTCGGTGCGGGTCAGCATGGCGTCGGTGAACGCCTTCCGCCGGTACTTCGTGACGAAAACCAAGTGAACGTGCAGGTTGTAGACGACATGACGTCCGGTGCGCACGTCGGGATTAGGATTCCAGCGTGGTGACATAAGCCAACTGTAGTAGAGTTGCTACTATGAGTGAACATGGTGTGGAGAAGCGGCAGTTCGGGCATCGCGCCCGACTGGCGCTGTCCCCTGCATGTGAACTCAAGGCCGACGCCCAGGCGCACGCGGCCCGCACGATGTGGAATCTTCTCCACGCGTGGTGGCAGATGATGCCGAAGGAGAAGCGGACGCTCGCGAGCGCGGATGCCGCGATCCGACAGGCACGTAAGGACATCGACTTCCTGGCCGTCCTGCCCGCTCAGGCCGCGCAAGCCGTGCTGAAGACGTACTTCCAGGCGTGGAAGAACTGCTGGGAGGGCCGCGCCGACGCCCCGAACTTCAAGGGCCGGTTCCGCACGGTGATGTCCGTGGACATCCCGCAGGGCCGGGACCTGAACATCACCCGCGTGCACCGCCGCTGGGGCATGGTCAACATTCCCAAGGTGGGCCGGGTCCGCTTCCGGTGGACCAAAGACCTTCCGGTCGGCAAGCGCGCAAACGCGGAGAACCGGATCACCGGGGCACGGCTGGTCAAGGACGCGCTCGGCTGGCACATCGCCTTCCGTGTTCAGACCTTGGAGGTCAAGCCCGATCTCCACCAGGGGCCGGACGTCGGCATCGACGTGGGCGTCACCGTGCCCCTGGCCCTCTCGGACGGCGAAACGTACGAGCACGGCGAATGGCTGACCGGCAAGGAGAAGGCCAGGCTTGTGCACCTGGAGCAGCGCGCCGCGCAGCGTAAGCGGCACCGCAAGCCCGGCGAGCGCACCAGCCGCCGGCTGCACCGCACCTACGACCAGATCGCAGGACTCCGCGCGAAAGCCAAGCGCCGGGCCTTGGACTGGCAGCACCAGACGACCAGCGCCATCGCCAAGCAGTACGGCACCGTCGTGGTCGAAGCACTCACCATCACGAACATGGTCAAGTCGGCCAAGGGAACCATCGAGGAGCCGGGGAAGAACGTTGCCCAGAAGTCTGGGCTGAACCGCTCCATCAGCGACGAGGCGTGGGGCCGGACGGTCACCATGCTGACGTACAAGACCGCCCAGCTCGGCGGCACCCTGCACAAGGTCCCCGCCCCCGGCACCTCCAGGCGCTGCTCCGCGTGTGGCTTCACCACGCCCGGCAACCGGGAGAGCCAGGCCGTGTTCGTGTGCAAGAACCCGGACTGCGGATGGTCGGGCAACGCCGACCACAACGCAGCCCGGAACGTCTTGCACCTGTACCGGATGGGCCTCGCGCTCATCCCGGCTGCCGGGAGGGCAGTCGTCAGGCGCGCGAAGCGCGTCAAGCCCGCTGCCGCAAGGTAAGCAGGAATCTCCTGGCTTCAGCCGGGAGAGCACTTCAATTCGACCGCACGTACTACATCGCCCCCCGCGGCAAGGAGTACACCAAGGTCTATGAGCTGCTGCGGGCGGCGCTGGCGGAGGCGGGCAAGGCCGGCATCGCCACATTCGTGATGCGCGGCAAGCAGTACCTGACCGCGCTGCGTGCCGAGGACAAACTCCTGGTGCTGCAGACGCTCCACTGGGCCGACGAGGTCCGCGATCCCGGCCAGGAGCTGCCCGACCTGCCCTCCGGCCGTGCCGGCAAGGGCAAGGAGCGGGACATGGCGATCCAGCTGATCGACGCTCTGGACGCGCCGTGGGATCCGGCCCGGTATCACGACACCTACCAGGACAAGGTGCGGGAGCTGGTACGAGCGAAGGCCGAGGGCCAGGAGATCGCGGCGGCGGAGGAGGCGCCGCAGGCTAGCAACGTGGCCGACCTGATGACACTCCTGCAGGGCAGCCTCGACCAGGCCCGGGGCGCCAGAGACCAGGAGCCGGCCGCGCCACGGCAGAAGAAGACCGTCGCGCGCAAGGTGCGCCAGCCGGAGGCGAAGAGGAAGACCGCCGCCAGGAAGGCCCCGCCGAAGGCAGCCCGCGCGTCGGCGACAACCCGCGGCCAGGGACGGGGCAAGAGCAAGCTTCGGCAGTTGAGCAAGACGGAGCTGTACCAGCGGGCCACCGAGCAGGACATCGCGGGCCGCTCCAAGATGAGCCGGGAAGAGCTCATCGACGCGCTCGCCCGGGCCGGACACCGCCGCAACAAGAGCGCCGCTTGACCCAACGCCACAACAGTCCGGGTGGTCCGTGACTCTGACGGCGCTGGCGGCGGTTTTGTCATGCTGGTTCGTATTCATGCGCCCGGCCGCCGCACCATTCGATCCATTGCGGGTCGTCGAGGCAATGCTCGGCGTCGTAGACGCCCGCCCTCCGCAGAAGTTCGATCAGGTCGTGGTCGTTGCAGACGAGACCGACGATCTCATCATTGATCGTGACCGTCCGACCACGGGTAAGGGAGAGGCCGTGGACAACTATCGGGGCACTCATCCCTCCAGACTGGCCCACGGCGACGTCAGGCGCACCCGACCGAGCTGCGGAGGGTCCGGCCCGGGAGGAAAATTAATGGAGGTGGCGGTCCCGATGTCTCCTGGCGGCGGCCTGGACCGCCACCGATAGACGAGGCTCACAGACCTCGCCGTACCGCCGTATGGCCTACGTGAGGTTTGGGGGTGGGGAATGTGGGCTGGTTGAGTGGAGGAGTCGACCTGTCCACGGAACCCTCCCCCCGGCCGCGGCCGGACGGCGAATCCGCCCCCCACACTCGGGAGGGGGCGGACTCAAGCTGGGTTCGAACCCGATCCCGGGCACTCCGCCCCCTGTCTCTGGCCACGGCTACGGCCGGGGCAGGGGGCGGTTCGTGCGTCCGGGGTCAGTCAGCGCCGACGACGACTTCGCGGCAGGTAGGCGCGGTTTGCCCGGGTGCCGTACAACGACTCGCGCCCCGTGCCGGGCCTGAGGAAACTTCACTCGTGCAGGGCGGCGGGGTGGTTGGCGGGGTTCCCGCGCCATTCGATGAGGAAGAGGGTTGCGTCATCGCTGGTGTGCCCGCCGCGTTCCTGTTTGAGGACCTGGGAGAGCCGGAGTGCCTCGGCCCGCATTCCTCCTTCCACGTGTTCGATTCGGTTGACGCAGCGGATGAGCCGCTCCTCGCCGAATGGTTGTCCGTGTACGTCCCGTTCCTCGATCACTCCGTCGGTGTAGCACAGGATCCGGTCGCCGGGTTGGAGCTGGAGCTGGCTGATGGACGGGCGTTCACCGCCGAGGCCGACTGGCAGGGTGGTCCGGCTCTCCAGCTGGCGGACCACGTGTCTTTTGCGGATCAGCAGCGGTACGGGGTGGCCCGCATTGACCCATTGGAACAGGCCGGTGGTGATGTCCAAGTTCATCATCTGCGCGGTGACGAAGTGGTCGAGCCCGAACTGTTCGGCGATGGCCTGGTCCATGTACAGGTACGTCTCGGGCAGGCTGATGCCGGCACGTCTGGCGTGCCGGTAGGCGCCGATGGCGACGGTCGCCATTGTGGCGGCGTCCAGAGCGTGGCCCATGGCGTCGATCACGGCCGCGTGCAGGATGTAGTCGTTGAGGGCGTAGTCGAAGCTGTCGCCGGCGATGTCGTATGAAGGATCGACGGCCCCGCCCACCGCGACCTGTGGCACGGACATCGTCAGCGGGGGCAGCAGGGACCATTGCATCTCCGCGGCCACACTCATCGGTTCGCGGCGGCGGGCCTGGAAGAACCGGTCGGTGTAGGCATGCTTGGTGACCAGAATGTCGGCGACCAGACTCGCGAGACGCCGCATCAGCCGCCGATCGTCATCATCGACGCAGTCCAGGGTCAGGCCCAGCACTCCCACCTCGTCGCTGCCGTCCAGCAACGGCAGATACATCCGCACGCCGTCTGCCTGCGCGACCTCGACAGGCGTGGCCCGCAGGAACGCCGTACCAGCCGGAGAGCCAGCGATCTCCTCGGGCTCGCCGACAAGCAGCCTTCGGCCCGGCAGTGGCACCAGCAGCTCCCGCGCATAGTCCTGCAGGAGGATCGAGACCTCGCGGCCACCGATGCCGGCCACTTCGTCCGCGATCATCGGAGCGATCAACTGCGGCGGCATCTCGTGCGCCCGGTCCAGCAGCACACCCAGGAGCCGCTCACCGAACCCCTCCGACCGGTCCACCACCTTCTTGCCGGGCCGCTCACGTTCCTCCACAGCCGTCCCTATTGGCCTGACTAACCGGAATTGTTCACCTCGTGGGACTCGACTCGCGCCAAGCGTTCGCTCCCCTGATCATCGCTGCCGACGCCTGGCTCACCGGCCGTGCAGGCTCCCATGACCGGTGAATCACTCCAACGGTGCAAACGGGACCGGTCATCGGACTGAGCGTGTCCTCGGCACGCACCATGATCATCCGGTGCCCGTCGAACTTCGGCTCGTACCACCAGCCCGGCCCCTGCGGCAGCACCGCAACGGCACGGGCCAGCGCCACGCTGATCGGAAGTTCCACGCTTTCATGCTGCGACCAGGCACTGATCACAGCGCGCCGAGCGCAGTGTCCGGCCGGCACACCTCGCAGGCCCGAATTCCGTACCCGCACCCTCCTCGAGTACACCGTCGCGCTGTCCGAGCTGTACAACCAGCGCGTCCTCGAAGAGATCTGCACCGACCTGAACCTCGCCACCACACCGTGCTACCCGACCGTCGGGCGCCCCGTGATGGAACTCGCGGGCATCCCTGAGGACCTCATCGGCTGGGCCGCCACGCGCAACGAGGCCACCATGCAGCGCCTGGGCGAGCTGGTGGCCGAAGATCCGCCACCGCATGATGGCCCGTGCCTCCACTGACACCCGCCCCGCAAAGAAGACGGCGCGCCGCCGCAGCCCTGGACGTCGTCGCCACTGTCTCCGTCTTTCACCCCAAGCAGTTCCGCCATCGCCACCTGTTCGCCGTCATCGAATGGATCCCCGTCGCCTAGAACCTGCTGCGTCTGGCTGGCCTGGAGGCCACCGCCCGCGAACGCGCTGGTCCTCTCGAGCCTGACACTCCGACTGTTCGGCGCGGGCGCTCTGGCCGGGCTGTCCGCCGAGTGGCGGCTGGTGGTGGGGGACGCGATGAGCGCGGTGATGCTGCTGCTGGCGATGCTGAAGAACTCCGAGCGGCGCGCGGAGCACGCCACCCCGCGCAAGCTCGACGCGATCGTCCGCGCCACGCTGGAGCAGCAGGGCGGGCAGGCCCACGAGGACTTGAAGGCCGCCATCCGGATGAAGGAGCGCCTGTAGCGCGGAAGGGGCGGGTCAGGTCTGGGCGGCGATCGCGGCGCACAGGACCGCCACGCCGAGGGCGAGTCAGGCGAGGTAGTCGCCGAGTCGTCCGGAGTGCAGGCGGCGCAGCGCACGGATGGCGCGGGCGGATGGCTGTTGGGGGGTTTTCCGGTTGAGGGTTGCGGTGGCGAGCGCAATGGCGAGGCCCGTGGACAGCAGGCCGAGAAGGACGCCCGTGGTGGTCCAGTCGGCGGTCGGCGCTGGGGTGGCCGGCGGTGCGTCCGTTCCGGCGATGACGGCGGCGGTGTAGTAGTTGGGGTCGGTGAACACAGCCGCCCCGCGCACGAGGGCACCTGCGACGGTCGGCAGGCAGCCCGACGCGACGGCGAGGGCGAGCAGGAGGGCGGGGACGATGGTCATCACCGGGGGCAGGACGCGTTGAGGGGCGCGGATCTCGGGTTCCTCGCCTTCGCCGGTGGTCTCCTCCTCGCCGGGTCGGCTGCGGGGTGCGGGCCCGGCGCCCCAGAAGATCCGCAGGCCTGCACGGAGTACTGCGGCGCCGGTGGTGGCGGAGGCGGCGACGAATACGGCGGGCAACCAGGGCTGCCACTGTCCGGCAGCGTCCTCGCTCAGGGCTTTGCCGAGGCCGGTGCCGAACGGCGGCAGCCCGGCCAGCGCGAGAGCGCCGGCGAGGAACAGGATGCCGACGAGGCGCAGGTCGCGGGCTTTGCCGTGCAGGCCGTGTTCGTCGACGGAGCCGTAGCGGTCGAGCAGCACCCCGGTCAGCGCGAACAGTGCGGCCTTCACCAGGCCGTGCGCCGCGACGTAGACGGCCGTTCCGGCGATGCCGTCCGGGGTGAGCAGGGCGACGCCGACGAGGAACAGGCCGACGTGGCTGACGGTGGAGAACGCCAGGAGGCGCTTGAGGTGCCGCTGCTGCCAGCACATCACCGCGCCGACCACAGCGGTCAGGATGCCGAGGGCGGCGAAGGTGCTGCGGAACGCCTCGTGGGGGATGCCGCCGAGGCCGGAGAAGACGGTCCAGTAGAGGCGAGCGATGCCGTAGGCGCCGAGTTCGACCATGACGCCGGACATCAGCATGCATACCGGTGTCGGGGCGACTGCGTGGGCGTCGGGCAGCCAGAAGTGGAACGGGACGGCAGCGGCCTTCACCAGCAGGGCGGTGGCGATCAGGACGAACGCCACCACGGTCAGCATGTCGGTGTGGTGGCCGGCGAGCTGCTGGCCGAGGCGGGCGAGGTTCAGCTCACCGGTGCGGGCGTAGATCAGGCCGATGCCGAGGAGCGAGCAGTAGGCGGCGAAAGAGGTGACGATGCCGAAGGTGAGCGCCCCGTGGAGGGGGCGGGGGTCTTCGATGCGGTAGCCGGTCAGGGCGTAGGCGGCGGCCCCCATGAGTTCGAAGAAGACGAAGGCGTTGAACAGGTCGCCGGTGAGGGCGAAGCCGGCCATGCCGGCTTCGAACAGCAGGATGAGGGCGGGGAACACCCCGGCGTGCTCGCCTTGGGGTTCGTCGAAGTACCGCCAGGAGTACACGATCACGGCGAGCACCAGGGTGGCGACCAGCAGCGCGAGGCCGGCGCTGATCGGGTCGGCGGCCAGCACGATGCCGACCCGGGCGGGCCAGCCTCCCAGGTCCGCGCTCCCCACGGTGCCGCTGCGTGGCCACAGCAGCACCAGGCAGACCACCTCGGCTGCCGCTGCCGCGGTCGCCACGATGTCGCAGCCGACCCTGGGCAGGATCCGGCCGACGACGGCGAGCAGGGCGGAACCGAGCAGCGGGATGGCCACGGCCAGCGGAAGGAGGTCGGCTGCGGTCACGGTCAGCCCTTGAGGCCCGTGAGGGCCTGCGGATCGACGGTGTGGTGGCGCTTGCGTAGCTGGATGGTCAGGGCGAGCAGCAGCGCGGTGACGGTGGCGCCGACCACCACGTCGGTCAGGGCCAGGGCCTGTACCACCGGGTCGACGACCGGGCGGGTGCCGGGGGTGAGGTCGGAGTAGACGGGGGCGGTGGCGCCGCGGCGGTAGCCGACGGCGAGGAGCAACAGGTAGGTGGAGGACACTTCTCCACGGACTCCTGCTCGACAACGGACTCGGTCATCTCTGGCGTCTCCTTGATCATCAGATCCGCCGTTGATTAGACACTCCCAGCGACAGCGCCCGGGTCGCGGAAGCGGCTCACGGCAGTGGATTACGTCCGGCAGCAGGGCCCGCACAAGTCCGGGTGCCGGGCCGTGCGCGGTGGGGCCGATCGGGTGAGGCCGCAGCGGGCTGGGCGGGCGCGGTGTGCCGGGCGGGGATACCTGGGCTGGGCGGGAGAGACCCGACCCCGGATGAGAGAGGCGGATATGCGATGGGGCAAGGCGGGAACGTGATCGACGAGCTGATGACCGATCACCGCGAGGTCGAGGAGATGTTCGGCCGCATCCAGGTGATGACCGCGGGCGGCCAGCAGCTGCGGGACCAGGTGGACGAGGTCACCATCGAGCTCGTGCGGCACTCGGTCGCCGAGGAGCAGTACCTGTACCCGGCGGTTCGCGAGCACATCGACGGCGGCGACCGGCTCGCGGACAAGGAGATCGCCGACCACGGCCGGGTCGAGAAGATCCTCAAGCAGCTGGAGAGGATGGACACCGACGACCCGCAGATGAGCACGATGCTGCAGCAGCTCATGGATGAGGTCGCCGCCCACGTCCAGGACGAGGAGAACAACATCTTCCCGATGCTGCGCCGGGCCTGCACCCCGGAGCAGCTGGACGACCTCGGGGACAAGATCCGTCACGCCAAAGCCATGGCGCCCACCCGGCCGCACCCTTCCGCGCCAAGCACTCCTATGGCCAGCAAGCTCCTCGCCCCGGGTGTCGGCTTGGTCGACCGGGCCCGCGACTTCGTCACCGGCCGCGGCAAATCCTGACCCAGGCTCCCGGGGCCGGGCCGCGCAGGCGCGCGGCCCGGCCCCGCTGCCCGCACGGGCAGGGCGTGACCCAGGTCATGGGCCTTCCTGGCAGGCGCCGCCTATGCTGGTCGGCCACGAACGGGGCAGCGCCGCCCCGCGCACCAGCTCGCGCACCCGACCGGACGGAAGGGCGCCGGCACGCTCCCCAGGAAACCGATCGTTGTGCCCACCGATCTGACACCCGTCATAGCCGCCTGCACCCGATGGCTCCTTGACGCCTACCCGCCGCCTGCGGGCGCGCTCAACTACGCCCTGGCCGAGGCCCAGGCCCTCCAGGCCGCCACCCTCGCCGCCCATCTGCGCTACCCCACCGGCCTCGATGTACAGCTGCTCCACCTGTGCGGCCCGGGCGGAGCCGACCGACTGGACTGGCTCACTGGATGCGACCCGGACCGCGACGGCACCGCCTGGCGGACCTGGGTGGACGAGACCGTCGTCAGCTGGGCTGCCTGCCTGCTGGCCGACCGTGCCCTCGCCGTCCGAGCACACCGGGCCCGCGCGGCCACCGATCATCACAGTGCCGGCCTGCAGCGCCTCGTCGACCCGGGCGCCCACGACACCGAAGCCGGCGCGCTGCTGCGCCATCCCGACCTGCTGGAACCCATCGCGACGCTGCACCGCCCCCAGCTGATCGAGCTGCTCCACGTCGAGGCCGCTGGGACACCGTGACAAGCGTGCAAGCGGCCGGACGCATCGTTCCGCCCCCGAACGGGGCGGAAGGCAGTCGCGCTGGCGATGACCGCGCCGCCGGTCACGGGGCCTGAGTGTCTGCCGCCGGCGGCTCCGGCTGCTCGCTGTCCTCCTCGGGCTCGTCGTCCTCGGCCTTGGCCCGCACGTCCTGCGGGGTCGGGGCCACGATGTTGCGTTCCTCCGCGGACCGCTCCCGCCTCTCTTCGTCGGGCTGGGCGTCGTCCTCGGTGCTTCCGACGGTGCTCATGGCACGTCCTCTCGCAGGTTGCACGGTCAGCGCGCTCGGCCCGGAACATGCCATGGCCGTACCCGACCAGCGGGCCCGCATCGAGTGTGACCTTGCACGACGGGGTCTACATCACGACGGCGCCGACTGTGCCGTGCTCACCGGCGGGGTGCGAGCGTGGCGGCGGCCTCGAGCATGAGGGCGTGGACGAAGGCCTGGGGCAGGTTGCCGCACAGCTGGCGCTGGGCGACGTCGAACTCCTCCGCGTACAGGCCGGGCGGGCCGCAGGCGGCGCGATTGCGCTCGAACCAGCGCATCGCCTCGACGTCGTGATGCTGCTGGTGTTCGGCCAGGGCCAGGGCGAATCCGCACAGCAGGAAGGCGCCCTCGGCATCCTCAAGGGGCCGTTGGTCGAGGCGGAACCGGTAGACGTAGTGGTCCTGGACGAGGTCGGTGCGCACGGCTCGCAGGGTGGCGGTGGTGCGAGGGTCGTCGGCGGGCAGCGCGCCGCGCACGGCGGGCATGAGTCGGCGGGGACGGGGGCGTAGTGGGGCAGGCCGAGGCTGGAGGGGACCTGCTTGAAGGCGTGGGCGGGGGGCTCGTAGTCGAGTTCCTGCACGTCGGCGGGCACGATCAGCGCGGTGACCGTGCGCCGCGTGGTGGCGATGCGCATCGCGCGGTCCAGTACGTTGGGGAGCTGGGCGGGGACGGTGACCATCTCGCAGAACTCCGAGGCCACGTCCTTGTACAGACTCAGGAGGTCCACCTCCTGCTGGTAGGAGCCACCCATCGCGCTGCGGTCGGTCTGCCCGACGATCGCGACCACCGGGACGTGGTCGAGCTTGGCGTCGTACAGCCCGTTCAGCAGGTGGATCGCACCCGGACCTGAGGTCGCTGCACACACCCCGGTGCGGCCGGAGAACTTCGCATACCCGACAGCCTCGAAGGCGGCCATCTCCTCATGCCGCGCCTGGATGAACCGCGGCCGGTCCTCGGCGCGGCCCCAGGCGGCGAGCAGCCCGTTGATGCCGTCCCCGGGTAGGCGAAAACGTACTCCACCTCCCAGTCGCGCAGCCGCTCGAGCACATAGTCGGAAACCTTCATCACCCAACTCCTCCACAGCGCGGTTGTGGCACCTCGGGATCCTGCTGGGCCCGAGGGCACGACTACTAACCGCTCGCGCCGGCGTGAAACCCGCCCGGCCGCGAGCTGGGTGGTGCCACGTCAGGGCTTCCCGGATCCTGGGCAGTATTGCCGCAGTGGGCATTCGGCCCAGACAGACTTGCCGAACAGCTGCACGTCGGGGGCCCATCTGGTGGAAAGCCGCTCAACGACAAGCAGGCCGTGTCCGCGCACGGTGGCGGCGCCGTCGGTGACCCCGACCCGCACACGGTCTGCGCCCAGGTCCAGACCGATCTCGCGAGGGCCTGCCGTGTGCAGGTGGGCGTTGGCGACCAGCTCGCTGACCACCAGCACGACGTCCTCCCACACAGCCGCGCCGCGACTTGACCTGGCGGGTCAGGCGGGCGGTGCGACGCTGGTTTCGCTCGAGCAGCCCGGGCATTTGCTCGCGGAAGGTGTGACGGCAGCCGCGCGCGTGGGGCACACCAGACGGCGCACGTGCATAAGGGCCGTCCCGTAATCCCTGGTGGGTCGGCGCGCGGCGTCGGATACGGTGCATCGCAAGGCGAAGGGACGTCCGCATACTGGATGTATTCGGACGTTCCGACAACGCGGCGAGGTGCCGTAGCTGTCGTCGTGCGCCCGCCAGGAATTACGGGACGGCCCTTAGGCCAGAGAGTGCAAGTGCGGATTCCTATGGGAAGCGAGGGCACCGTCACTGGGCGCGTTCCAGGCGCCGCTTGAGAACTGCTGGCAAGGTAAGCCAGCAGCACGCGAACCACATCAGTACAACCACCGCGATGATCCACGCGAAGCCTGTTCCCAGCGCGACCCGGAGCAGAAGGAGCACGGCGCAGATGATGGCAGCTGACAGCAGGACAAGTCCTGTGGCGATCAAGCGCCCTGTTACTCGGACCAGTTGGGGCTTGCTCCGGTGACCGGCAAGTGTGCGGTGGAAGGAGACCGGTGCGACCAGCGCCCCGGTCGCCAGCGCGCCGAGAACGACCGTTACCACGTAGAGATTCCTGTCGAACGAACTCAGCTGCTCGAAACGGGGAGTGAAGACGACACTGAGCAGGAAGCCGAACAAGATCTGCGCCCCGGTCTGCGCTACGCGCACCTCCTGCAGCATCTCGGCCCACTGACGGTCGGCTCGCGCCTCGGTAGTCTCGTGACGGCCGAAGCCGTGCTCCCTGTCACCCTCTGGCCGAGCGCCGTCATGCGATCGTGCGTCGTCCGTCATCGTCACACCTCCGAAATAGCCCCCTGAGTCAAAGCGCGAAGCCGAAAGTCGGGGACGCCTCCCTCCCCCACGAATACCCCGTCACGGGACCGGCGAGCCGAGTTCCAGGGGCGACGGGGTCGCACGTAGTGCCTGCCGCAGGGATCTGGTCCCCTACTCAAGGCGAGCGCGAGCGGAAGGCTTACTTGCTGCGGCCGGTGAGCTGGGCGCGTTGGGGTGGGGTGGGGGAGGAGGTCCTTTGGTGTCGCTACGGTGTTCATCTTCTCCGGTTGCTTGAGGATCTTCTCGACCCGGTTGTGGTCCTCGATCTCCTTGTCCGCCAGCCGGTCGCCGTCCTGGATGTGTTCGCGCACCGCCGGGTACAGGTACTGCTCCTCGGCCACCGAGTGCCGCACCAGCTCGATGGTGACCTCACCAGGTCCCGAAACTGTTGGCCGCTGCCCGGCATCGCCTGGATCCGGCCAAACACCTCCTACACCTCGCGGTGATCGGTCATCAGTTTGCCGATGACGTTTCCGCCGTGCCCCATGCTGTCCACTTGCGGGCCGGGCCGGGTGCCACGGCCAAAGGAGAAGCGTTCCCCGCGCCCGGTGCCCGCCTCGCCTCGTCGCCACGCGCCCACCCGAACGGACCACACCGGTGGCTCGCTTGATCGGCCCTGGGTCCGCCGGGCGGGTATCCGGCGGCGGACGGAAGCGGCTTGTCAGCCGGCGGGCGGGCGGTCGTAGACGATCAGGCCGTCCTCGCGTAGCCGGGCGCCGGGTGTCGGCGTGTGCGGATGGAGCCGGCCGTCGGGCATCAGGTGCAGGACGGGCACCTTCCGGCCGTCTGCGTGTAGTCGGCGATGATTCTGCGGTGGCAGCGCCACCACATCGCCTCCGCGCACATGACCGCGGTGCGCCGATCCCCGGCCTCCCGAAGGAGCTCGTCCATCGCCGCGAGGAACCGCGGATCGCGGGCGTATCCGGCGTAGTTGCGGAAGGAGGGGTTGCGCCAGACGACATCGGGCGAGTCGGGCAGGGGTTTGCGGAAGCCTCCCAGGCGTGTCTCCCACCGGTAGGAGACGCCGGCCCCGGGCAGCCACCGCTGAATCCGCGCCCGGTTGGTGTCCGGGTTATGGCGGCTGCCCGGGGAGCTCCGCACGTCCACGACCGCAGCCACGTCGGCACCCCGCAGGAGCCGGCACAGCTCCTCGCGGCCGGCGGTGCCGTGGCCGAAGGTGATCAGCTCGAGCGCGGCCATTGCGGCCTCTTCTCACCTGGGTGAATCCGGCGCCAGCGGGTGAGCGCGACTTCGCCATTGTCCGCCTTGAGCGGCAGCGGCGCGCGGGGCCGCGGGGCAGGGTGGTGGGTGTGGACGACGTGGCGTTCGGCACGCTCCTCGCCGATCCCCTCGAACAAGCCCACCGGGGGCTCGGCGCCCGGCGACCTGGCCGCCCTTGCGGCACGCGCGATGGGCCTGGACGGTGCAGGCGTCTACCTTGCCGACGTTCAGCGGACCCACCTGGTCTCGCTGGCGATCGCGCGGACCGTTGGTGCTCAGGAACCCGTGCGCATCCCGCACGCGACGTGGAGCAACGCGATCACCCAGCTTGACGCCGGCGCGTTCGTCGGCGTCCTCGTCCCGCTCACCGAGGGCGAGGCCCGCGCGACTGCCGCACGGCCGTGGACTCGGACACGTTGTTGCCGCCGGCCATGTCGGCGAGGCGCTGGTCGTGCCGCAGCGCGGCCAGGACGATCACCGCGATCCTCCCGGGCGGCAGGATCAGCCACCTGGACCGTATCGCCTTCAGGTGGCGTCGCAGCAGATCGGCGAGGTGGTTGACGGTGCTCGTGGACAGCGGCAGACGGCACTGGTAGACAAGCGGGCAGGTGTCCTCGGCGGGTTCTTGGGTTTTCGTCACACGGGTCCAACGGCTACCGGGGCACTCCGGTTACGCCTGCGGCGCCCCGCCCCGGGCGGCGGCGTGCCTGGTCAGAGACGGGTGGTGAACCGGCCTTCGGGCAGTTTTCGCAGCCAGCCTCGGTCGGCCAGTCTGACCAGCTTCCCGCGCAGCGGTTCCAGCTTGGCCCGCACGCTGACGTCCCGCTGCACCAGGTGCGGACGCATCTGGACCGAGCAGAGCGCCGCCGCGTAGCGCCGTCAGCAGAGACACCCGACGTCAATCACTTCGATCACGTTGCCCCGGGCCATGTACTCGACCCAGCACTGATTGCCGAACGCTGCCGCTTTCGCCCCTGGCGGCGGGAACGGAGCCTCGGCCGCGGCGCTAATGAGCATGACGATCTCCTTGCGCGCGTCGACGGGGACGTCCAGCAGCACGTCGGCGGCGCGTTTGATCAATTCCACTCGCATTGCGCACCCCGTGGCAGGAGCAGCGTTGCACGGCACAGCCCCCAGCCCTGATGGGCCTGCCTAACCAGGGTCTCTCGGCTCGTCCGGGCATGTACAGGGGCACAGCGAAGCCCCCGCGCACGCTCGTGCGGGGGCTCACGTATACCCAACCGCACAACCTCAGCCGCGCGCCTCCGGAGCCCAGTAGGACGGTCCCCCGCCGCGCCATTCGAGCAGCTCCGGGTCGTCGATCTTCGTATCAGCCTCGGGCAGGCCTGCGAGGCGTAGGAACTCCACCACGTCGAGCAGGTGGTACGCCGTGCCGACGTACTCATCGCGGATCGTCACCCGCCGTCCGCCGTCCGGCTGCGGCGGGTGAACGATCACGGGCGCTTGTCCGGACATGCTCCCAGTGTGCTCCGGCCATCCGAATATGGATCGAGCCCCGCACTCGCTCGTGCGGAGGCTCAGTCAAGGATCCCTAGCTCGGCGTCCGGTCGGCAGAACACGCACGCCTCCAATTGCGCGTCCGTGAGCGCCATCCGAGCATCCTGCGCCGAGACGGGATGCGTGTTGTTGCTGGTCATCGTGCAGTCGTCGATGTAGACGCCAGGGCAGCGGGCTGCTGGCGCTGACGTCGTATGGGGTCGCGTACGGCGTCCCACCGGGCGCCCTGAGCCTCTGAGCGCTCGGCTGCAGGGCCCCCTGGGAGCGGCTCGGCAGGGCCCGAGGATCACCCCGAGCAATCACCGACTGCCACGTAATCTCGCCCATCCGTTCGGGGGGGCGAGACAGCGTCTCCCTCCTCCCTGACTTCTTCGTCCCGAACGAACCTTGCTGGGCGCTTGATCTCGTCCTGGTATGTCTCTCGCCTGCTCCGAGGGTCCGCAGACGTCCGCGGTTGTCCGCTGCTGTGCGTCGGCGTTGTCACGCAGTTAGGCACTCACGTCCGTCGCGAGGGCTTGGATCGTATGCCTCAATCGTGGCTCAGTCCGACATGGGCTGGTTCGGCTGGCACGACCCGTACGGCGCCCCGAATCCGGGGCGCACGCTTTCCAACTGTCCGCATGGCCGTACGGGGGTGTCCGTGGGGGTTCACCGGGCAAGTCAGACACGGCGCGCGTACAGCGGCGGACGGTGGCGTCCGTCAGCGCACTGGACAAAGACCAGGACAATGAGGGGTTCACTGACCAGCAGCTCTCACCACTGGCAGAAGACAACGGAAGCGTCGTCGCCGGATTTGTAGCGTGGCCACCGCCGCCCTGCGGTGTCCATGGCCTCGATCTTCCGGACGGCGTATTTCAAGAGCGTCACGCAGGCAGACTCCGTATCGGGTCTGGCTGGACACCTGGGTCTATCTGCGTAGATACATGTCGATGGCGCGGCAGTCTGCCGCGCCATCCTTGTTCTTGGTGGTCGTTAGTGGCCGTAATTGGTCGCCCTCGTACGGCCCGGAGGCGGCCCGGCACACGGTCCGCGGCAGTTTTAGCCCATCACCGGACGAAGTGGTGACGAGAGCGCCGGGACCAGCGCATACCGAACAGGACCAGGTCTGCCACGAAGACCACGATGCCGATGATCAGGAGGTAGGTCAGCCCCTCCGCCACCGTGCCGATGATTCCCAGGACGATGGCCACGAGGATCAGGAACAGGAAAAGCGCCATGGTGAGCACATCCTCAGGCCTGTGCTGCGGGCGATGAGCCCCCCCGCAGTGACCAGCGATTTGGTCAGGCTTCGACACTCTGGCGATGGAGGCTGGTCAGCGGCGCGCGAGGCGGCGCCCGCGCCCAGCGCCAGGCTTGTAAGGCCTGTCGTAGTGTTTGAAGACCTCTTCTTCCCGCTCGACCGGCAGGACGTCATCCATGCCCATGGACGGCGCCTTCCTCACCAGCCCTCTCGCGTGCGCCACCTTCACGTACCCGGGGCCCAGAGTTGCCTCGTCGAGGGGCACGAAGACGAGTCGGTGCCGGGTCGGCAGTCCGGTACGGACGGTGGCCACGGTCGGCGCGTCGGTGGTGGTGTCAACGTAGACCGCTTCCAGGGCTCCGATCTTGCGTCCCTTGGGGTCGATCACGTCCCGGTTGCGCCACTCGCGGATATCGGCTGAATGGATCATGCCTTGCTCCTTGCGGCCCGCGCCTCCCGCAGGCACTGCACCCGATAGGCTACGCGAGATCTACCACCTGCTCATTTTTTACTCTGACCGCTGGGTCAGAGTGGCACTGACTGCTGGACTGCCCGGACGGCAGCCGTAGACCCGCAGCACGTTCGAGTTGGGGCGACGGAAGGCTGACACCCGCTTTAGAGGGCGTTAAGTCCGTTTCTGGTAGAGACCTCGTCCGGGTTGGGTGAGGAAGCCTTGGCGGGTGAGGCGCCCGAGGCGGCTGCGGGAGACATTCATGGCCGGGTCGTCGGTGGGCATGCCGAGGAGTTCGTGCAGGTCCCGTACTCGGAATGCCTGGTCGGGGTGCTTGTTGAAGGCGTTCAGGATGGCCTGGTAGGCGCTGGCCGACTCGGGCGGTTCGGGTTCGCCTCCGGTCGGTACGAGTTCCGCGATGACCTTCCGGGTCGTGGCGAGGTCCGTCAGACGGGCCTCGGTCTCGGTCAGGGCGGCCGTCAGGTGCTCGATCTGGTCGCGCAGTTCGCCGGCCCGAGTGGTGGCCTCGTCGTGGCGGGCCTGGAGGTCCGCCAGCAGTTCGACGACGTTCACGCTGCCACCTGAAGGTCATCGCGCCAGGCTGGTGCGGGTGTGGTGAGGCGGCGGGTCATGTTCGCGGTGGAGACCCAGTAGACACGCGAGGCGGCGTTGTCGGGCCGGTGGTCGTATTCGCGGGCCAGGCGCCGGTGCAGCATCAACGTGCCGTTGACCTGCTCGACCACCCACCTTTTCGGCTGTGGGACGAAGCCTTTGCCTTGGTCCTCCGGGTTGCGGCGGACGACCTCGACGGTGATGTCCAGCAGTGCACCGTGGATGATGACCTCGTCCTTGAATCCCTGGTCCACCAGGGCCTTCTCCAGGCGCATCCCGCACCGATCCGCTGCCTGGTCGAGCAGGGCCACCCCGGCGGCGTTGTCGTGCGCGGAGGCGGCCAGGACGACGACACCGATGATCAGTCCCAGCACGTCGACGGCCAGTCCCCGCTTGCGCCCCGGCGTCCGCTTGTTGGCGTCCAGTCCCGTCGTGGTTTTCGGGACTCCCGCGGCCGCGCGCACGGACTGGGTGTCGATGACCACGAGGGACGGGTCCTCTAATCGGTGGGCCTTCTCCCGCACTTGGCAGCGCAGGAGTTCCTGGATCCGCTGGTCGAGCCCGTCCTTGCGCCACAGCGTGAAGTAATAGAACACCGCCGACCAGGCGGGCAGGTCATGGGGCAGGTAGCGCCACTGGCAGCCCGTCCGGTTCTGGTAGAAGATCGCGTTCACGACCTCCCGGAGATCACAGGTCCCGGGATCCTTGGTCGCCGACCGCGCCACACGGTCCTGTTTCCAGGACAAGATCATCGGCTCGATCAACGCCCACTGTTCGTCCGATAAGTCGCTCGGATACGGCCCACGCTCCATGCCGATATCCGAGCATGCACATGCCCAATCGCCGCCCCGAACGGCAACCAGTCACACGAACGAGCGATCACGAACCCAGAGAGATGGGACTTAACGCCCTCTCAGTGCGTCAGGTGTGGGGTTTGTTGTGTTCAGCTTGTTGTGGTTGGTGATTCGAGTGGTGACACGTATGCCGGTCTGGGGCTGACGTTTTTTGGTGATGATGCGGGTCAGTTGGTTGCTGGTCGGTATGACGTGTCCGGTTTCACCGCCCTGCTGCGCCCGCCTCTACGCCCATCCCACCCCGAGTTCGGCGAGGGCGGTGCGTTGTGCGTGGGTGAGTTTGTCGTGTCGGGTTTTGGTGTTGCTGATGAATACGCCGAGTTTCACGACGTGTTGCTGGCTGTCGATCTCGATGGGTTCCTCGTGTTTCCTCGGTACCGGTCGTTCGTGTCCTTCGCGCTGGAGGTATTGCGCGAGTGCCGCAATTCCCCGCCGGAACGCCGCTGACAGCTCACCACCTGCCTTGGCGGGGGTGGGTGCGGGCTGTTCTGCGGGTTTTACTCCCAGTCCGGCAAGTCGTTGCTGCTGCTCGCCGGTGAGCTGCGCCCAGGTGTGTGGGTTTCGCTGTTGTGCGAGCCACTTCCCCAGGTCATCACCTTCGTAGGTGACGCCGGGCTGGATCTCGGGGAGGTTGCCGCCGGGTTCGGTGTCGGCGAGGTCGGCGAGGACGCGGTAGTGGCGTTGCCAGTTGAGTGGCCACTCGCAGTTCCAGTCCGGGTCGATGGTGGCGAGCTGTGCGGCCCGGGTAGCTGCCCGCTCCGTGTCCTTGCCGAGGCCGCCTTTTCTGCGGAGGTTGGCCATGTGCTGCCCCACGGGTACGAGTTCGTTCTCGGCGTCGCCCCATACCGCGTCCTGCCTCGGGGCAAGGTGCTCGTGCGCACGGTGGTATGAGCGCAGCATCGCCAGCTTTGTCTCCCAGGCTTCCTCGCCCGGCTCCCACACCGTCCCGGCCTCGTCCAGCAGTTCCTTGCGATGGTCGTCCATCTCGCCCGCCCGCAGGGCCTTGCGCTGTTCGTGGACCCACCTCCCCAGGGGAAACGTGGTGACCCCGAGCTCGGTCTCCGTGTCATAAGGAACGGCGTAGAGCCCGGTGATCTCGTTCTCGGCCCGCCAGCGGCGCAGGGCTTGGTAGCCCTCGAGCCAGACCAGGGATTCGGGCCGGTAGACGCGGGTGCGCAGGAAGGCGGCGATGGTGGCGGGGTTGCGGGGGCTGGAGAAGTGCAGCAGCGCCGACTCCACCGCGGCCTCGGTGCCGTCCTGCTCCTGGTCCTCGCCGCCGGCCCCGACGATCCGCCCTTCGTCGTCACGCTTCACGTGCACCTTGCGCTCGTGCTTGCCGCGGGACAGGGCACGGGAGGCGAGCTGCTCAACGAGTCGTTCATCATGAGAGCGCAGCCCGTTCAATACGGCTACCAGGGGTGCAAACGAGGCTGAGGCGACCATGTCGCCCGGGTCCTCGCCCGGCTCCAGGAACACCGGCACGATGATGCGGGCGACCTTTGTGGTGCCGTCCGGGTTCGGGCGGAGCGCCCGGCCGATGTTCTGGACGATCTCGACCTGGGAGCCGCGGGTGTCCGCGAAGCAGATCGCCTCCACGCCCCGCTCGCCGACGATGTCGACGCCTTCGCCGAGGACGCGTACGGAGGTGAGGAAGGCGCGGTGGACTCGCTTGTTCTGGGCGTTGATGCCGCCTGCGAACTGGCGTAGGACTTCGCGTCGCTCGGATACGAGGTGGTCGCCGCACAGCCAGTTTGCCCAGACGCGGTCGGCGGGTACGTGCCGGTTCGCTTCCAGGTCGTAGAACTTCGCGTCGATAGCCGACGCGGGGAGCTCGTCAGCGTTTTTCAGCGCCTTGTCGGACGCCTCGGTGCGGTAGAGCTCGGCTGCTGTTTCGGGCAGCTTGGCCGCGAATGCGGCGGCCTCCTCGACCCGCTGGTGGAAGGTCATGACCGTGCGCAGATTGTTCGCCGCGGCGTGTTCCAGGAGGGCGGTCTGCAGGAGGGCCAGGCGCCGGCCGCGCAGCGCGTCTTCCGAGAGTCCCAGGATCGGGTCCGGGTCGCGGATTTCGAGGACATCAATCTCGAATCCTGCCAAAATGCCCCGTTCGATCGCCTCCGAGAGCCCGAGCTCGAAAATCCATTCGCCGTAGGGTCCTGCCGGGTCGCTTCGCATCGAGGCGATCTCCAGCTCCTGGCCGTCCTTTCCCTTCTGCGGCCGGGGCGCAGCCAGGATCCGGGGCGTGGCGGTGAGGTAGAGGCGGAAGTCCGCGGGGATCCGTTGGTTGTCGTGGATTGCTGCCCAGGGCCGGCCTACATCCCCTGCGGTTGCGTGGGCTTCATCAACTACCGCGAGGTCGAACGGGGCCATGAACTGGCCGTACAGGCGCTCGCCGCCTGCCAGGGCGGCCTCCAGCGGCCCGCGCACCTTCTGCTGGCCCAATGGGGCGTCGATGTCCTCGCGGTCGACGAGGGAGGCGTACGTGGCGAGCACGACGACCGGTCCGTGGCCGGCCCACAGGGCGAGTTGGATCGGGTTCGTGGTGGTCCGCACGCCGAGCTGCTCCAGGACGTCGTCCTTCTCCAGCGAGCAGACCGCGACCATGGGCGTGTTGTGGCCGACCCGGCGCCACGCCTGGGCGGTTTGCACGAGGAGGTCGAGGGTGGGCACCGTGACGAGGATCCGGCCGCCGGGGAAGCATTCCAGGGCGGCGGATGCGGCAGTGATCGTCTTCCCGGAGCCGGTCGCTGACACGACGGTGGCACGGGCACCCCCGGCGGGCACTGTGTTGCGTGCGGGGAATCCCACCCACTTGGGGATACTGTCGCGGGCTGCTCTAGGTGGGCAGGGAGAAGAGCTTTGACCTGGTGTTACTCAACTTGAGTGAGCGGTTGCGGTGGGTAGAGGGACGGCTGAGTGGTCTCGGTTGTGGGTGGCGTCGAGTGTCCTATGGGTGCCTGACCAAGGGCTATGCATGCGTCCTGAACATGGTCGGTTCGGTTGCTCAGTTTGAGCGGATGCTGCGCACTTTCATGGGTTCGTCAAAGCGACGAGTCCGTCTGGCCCGCCGGACGATGGTGGGCCCCGGGACCGAGGCCGGGCGCGGCTCGGTCCCGGCGCGGGGTTACGCGTCGGCGCGGGCCTGGGCGAGGTGGGCCGGGTACAGCCGCTTGAACAGCACCGCGTACAGTCCTGCGCCGATGATGGGTCCGACCAGCGCGGACAGGTCCGCTCCGCCGAGTGCGTCGGTGAGGGGGCCCTGGTACTTCGTGGAGTTGATGCACAGTAGCGCGGCGGTGGTGCCGAGGACCTGCGCGGTGATGCCGGCCCAGTTGACGCCCGCGTGGTACCAGTAGGCGCTGGTGGGGGTTTCGTCGTGCAGGCCGGGGCCGCGGTAGTGGTTGCGGCGCAGGATGAGGTCGGCGACGCTGATGGCCAGGCCGGGGCCGAGTATGGCGACGGTGAGTTCGAGGATGTGGCTGAGGGCGTCGATGAAGTCGGTGACGAACAGGGCGTACGCGGTGATGGCTACACCGGCGACGCCGTCGAGCAGGACGGCGGCCCACTGGCGGATCGGCAGGCCGACGGCTTGCAGGGCGAGGCCGGAGCTGTACATGGTGAGGATGTTGCTGGCGACCGAGCCGATGACGATCGCCAGCAGGAACAGCGGGTAGAACCAGCCCGGCACGATCTCCTCCAGGGAGACCTGGGGGTCTTCCATGTCGACGGCGGTGCCGGCGAGGACGCCGACCGCGCCGAGGATGACCGAGGGGATGAAGCCGCCCAGCGTGGTCCATCCGGCCACCGCGCGCGGTGAGGAGTCGGCGGGCAGGTAGCGGGCGTAGTCTGCGCCGGTGCCCCAGGACAGCGGGCCGGACGCGATGATGGCGAAGCCGAGCAGCGCCATCGCGAGCAGGTCGCCGCCGTGCGGGGCGCCCTCCGGCTGCCGTCCGGGCTCGGCGTGCGCGACGACGAATCCGGCGAGCACGGTCAGGGTGATGGTCAGCATCCAGGTGAACGCCGGGCTCAGGCGCACGATCAGGGCGTGGCCGTAGACGCTGACGACGATGGTGACGGCCGCCAGTACCAGGACGACGGCCCAGCGCGTCGCGGTGCCGACGGCGACGCCGAGCTGGTCGAGGAGCGCGAAGCCGGCGAGTGCGCCCATGGCGAGGTTGATGGCCTCGTACGCCACGCACACCGACCAGTTCGTGATCACGGTCGACACGCGGTTGCCGCGGATGCCGTACGTGGCGCGGGTCAGCACGCTGCACGGGGTGCCGGAGACCGGGCCGCTGATGGCGAGGATGCCGTTGAACGCCCAGAACAGGTTGCCCAGGACGACGACGAGCAGTGCCTGCCAGGTGTTGAGCCCGAGGAGGACCAGGGTGCCGCCCAGGACGATGGACAGGTAGTTCACATTCGACGCGGCCCAGACGAAGAACAGGTCGCGCGGGCGGCCGTGGCGCTCGTCGTCGGGGATGTAGTCGATGCCGCGCGTCTCGATGTGCACCGCGTCGCCCGAAGTGGGCGGCGGCGCGAGCTCGGTCGCGGTTCTGGCAGGTTCAGCGGTGGTCACGGGGTCCTCCGGTTCATACGGGTCGAACGGGCCAAGGAGTGCGGTCCAAAGGAGCGTTGCGGTGCCGGTGGTGCGGTCGGGTCGTACCGGGGGGCCTGCGTGGATGCGGGTGATGTGCAGGGTGGTCGCTGTCGCGGCAGGGTGTCCGCCACAGCGACCGCCGTGCAAATTACGGTCGGTGGAGTCGGGTCAGCTGGTGCGGTTGCGGGTGCCGCGTCCCTCCAGCAGCGGCCGGGCCGGCTCCCACGCGTCGCCGCGGCGGCGCGAGGCCATGCCGGACAGCGCTTCGAGGACGATGCGGTTGCCGAGGAACGCGGTGATGTCGGCGTGGTCGTAGGGCGGGGAGACCTCGACGACGTCGACGCCGACGATCGGCAGGTGGAACGCCAGGCGGCGGACGGTGTCCAGGAGTTGCCGCGACGTCAGACCGCCCGGCTCAGGGGTGCCAGTGCCCGGCGCCATGCCCGGGTCGACGACGTCGACGTCCACGGACAGGAACACCCCGTCGCACTCGTCGAGTGCGATGGCCATCGCCTCGTCCACGCATTCGTCCAGGCCGCGGGTGACGATCTCGCTCATCTCGTACGAGCGCATGTCCTGGTCGGCCATCCAGTCCAGCGTCTCGCCGTCGGGCCAGTAGCCGCGCAGGCCCATCTGCAGGAACCGGTCGCCGCGCACCGCGCCGGACTCCAGCAGGCGCCGCATCGGCTGGCCGTGGCCGTGCAGGTGCCCGAACTCGATGTGCGCGGTGTCCGCGTGCGCGTCGAAGTGGATGACCGAGACGCGGCCGAAGCCGTGGTGGCGGGCCACGCCGGTGATGTCCGGCAGCGCGATGGTGTGGTCGCCGCCCAGCACGATCGGGACCGCGCCGGACGCGGCGATCGTCGCGACGGCCTCCTCGATCGCCTTGATGCTGCCCTCGATGTCGCCCGCGAACATTTCCACGTCACCTGCGTCCAGCACACGCAGGTCACGCAGCGCGTCCACGCGCAGCGGCAGTGAGGGACGCGAGCCGTCGTGCGCGTTGTAGTCCGTCGACCGCATCGCACCCGGGCCGAACCGGGTGCCGGGACGGTGGCTCACACCGCCGTCGAACGGTGCGCCGACGATCACGACATCGGCGTCCGCGTAGGTCTCCGGCTCGTCCAGCGTGCAGGGGTCGACTCCCAGAAAGGTGATGTCGGGGCCGAACATCGCGCCGTAGCGACTCATATGTGCTGCTCTCCTCGCACGTTCCCCTGATGTTAAAGTCAGGGTCAGGAGCTTGACTTTAAAGTCAGTCGAGGAGTGAGGCAAGAGCTGTGCCAGGATCGACACCGTGAACGAGCAGGCAAGCAAGACCGACGGCGCGGCCGCGGACACCACCGGCGGCGCGCGGGAGGGCATCCTGCAGGCCGCCGTCGAACTGATCGCCAGGGACGGCTTCGACGGGGTCCGCATCGCCGACATCGCCGCCCGCGCCGGCGTCTCAAGCGCCCTGGTGCACTACCACTTCACCGGACGCGACCGGCTGCTGACCGGCGCGCTGGCGCACTCGCTCACCCGTGCCGAAGCCCGTCTGGCAGGCCGCATCCGACAGGCGGACCGCGACACCCCGCCCCAACGGCTGGCCGACCTCATCGACTTCGGACTCCCGCTCACCCACGACGACGTCCTCGAATGCCGGCTGTGGGCCGAACTGGAGATCCGTTCCTCGGGATCTCCCGAACTCGCCGCCACCCTGGCCGAGTTCCGCGCCCGGATGCTGGGACCGCTGACCACACTCGTCGAAGACGGCCTGCGCTCCGGCGACTTCCGCGACTGCGACCCGGCGGACGTGGCCACGGTCGCCCTGGCGCTCCTCGACGGCCTCACCAACCGGCTGATCACCGACGCGTCCACGCTCACCCTCGCCGACGCCCGCCGCCTCGCCGCCGGACAGCTCACCCTCGCCGTCCACCACGACAGCGACCTGCCCTTCCAGCCCCTGCCTGACCCCGGCACACCGCCCGCCGACCTGGCACCCCAACGCGCCACCCCCCGCCGCCGCCGCGCCCCACGCGCCCCGGCCCACCCCTGAAGCGCTGCGTGACTACCGATCCGTCCGGTTTCGCGCAGGCGCGCCCGGTTGTGGCGTTTTAGGGTTCGGGCGTGGCAGACACCCTGGCAGAGCTGGTCGGCATGCGGCGTGCGACGGACGAGGCGCACGTGCGGGTCATGGAACTGCGCGAGCGATTGGGGCCGCCGGCCACTGAGCCGTGGAGCGAGGCGCAGACGACGACCTACGAGACGGCATGGCGGGCGTGGCGTGACCTTGAGCGCGATCTGCAGGAAGCGATCACGCAGTACGCGAAGAATGAGGGCCTTGACCGCAACGACATCGAGCAGGCCGTGCGCAATGCCTGAGAAAATCTTCACTTCTGCAGGGCGGTGAGGTGGTCGGCGGCTTCCCCGCGCCATTCGATCAGGAAGAGGGTTGCGTCATCACTGGTGGACCCGCCGCGTTCCTGTTTGAGAGCTTGGGAGAGCTGGAGCGCCTCGGCCCGCATTCCTCCTTCCCGGTGTTCGAGTTGGTTGACGCAGCGGATGAGCCGTTGCTCGCCGAATGGTTGTCCGTGTGCGTCCCGTTCCTCGATCACCCCGTCGGTGTAGCACAGCACCCGGTCGCCCCGTTGGAGCTGGAGGTGGCTGATGGAGGGGCATGTACCGCCGAGGCCGACGGGCAGGGTGGTCGGGCCTTCCAGCTGGCGGATCACCTGCTTTTCCCGGATCAGTAGCGGTACGGGGTGGCCCGCGTTGACCCATTGGAACAGGCCGGTGGTGATGTCCAGGTTCATCATCTGTGCGGTGACGAAGTGGTCGGGCCCGAACTGTTCGGCGATGGCGTGGTCCATGTACAGGTACTTCTCGGCCAGGCCGATGCCGGCGCGTCTGGCATGCCGGTAGGCGCCGATGGCGACGGTCGCCATCGTGGCGGCGTCCAGGCCGTGGCCCATGGCGTCGATTACGGCTGCATGCAGGATGTTGTCGTTGAGGGTGTAGTCGAAGCTGTCGCCGGCGATGTCGTACGCGGGCTCGACGGCCCCGCCCACCGCGACCTGCGGCAGGGACATGGTCAGCGGCGGCAGCAGGGACCACTGCATTTCCGCGGCCACACTCATCGGCTCACGGCGGCGGGCCTGGAAGAGCCGGTCGGTGTAGGCATGCTTGGTCACCAGAATGTCGGCGACCAGACTCGCGAGCCGGCGCAACAGCCGCCGGTCGTCGTCATCGACGGCGTCCAGGGTGAGGGCCAGCACTCCCACCTCGTCGCTGCCGTCCAGCAACGGCAGATACATCCGCACGCCGTCCGCCTGCCAGACCTCGACGGGGGTGGCCCGCAGGAACGCCGTACCGGCCGGAAAGTCAGCGATCTCCTCGGGCTCGCCAATAAGGAGCCCCAGACCAGGCAGTGGCACCAGCAGCTCTCGCGCATAGTCCTGCAGGAGGATCGAGACCTCTCGGCCACCGATGCCGGCCACTTCTTCCGCGATCATCGGAGCGATCAACTGCGGCGGCATCTTGTGCGCCCGATCCAGCAGCCGACCCAGAAGCCGCTCACCGAATCCCTCCGACCGGTCCACCACCTTCTTGCCGGGCCGCCGCTCACGTTCCTCCACAGCCGCAGCCGCCCCTTCTGGCCTGACCGGCCGCAATCGTTCACCTTCGTGAGACATCGACCATCGCCCCAGAAATTCGCTCCCCTGATCATCGCCGCCGACAGCTGACTCACCGGCTGTGAGGGCTTCCATGGCCGGTGAATCACTCCACCAGTGCAAACGGGACCGGTATCGGGCTGAGGCTGAGTCAGTGAGGTTGCCACAAGGGCGGCGCCCCGGCGCAGGCAAGGCGATCTGGCCTGCCCCCTGACCGCACCCGACCGAATACCTTTCGTGCGTTCGCGCATGGACACGACACGTCGGGGTACGCGAAGCCTGCACAGACTGGGTCGATTGAGCCTGTGAACCCGGTGCTCGCATCGGAAATGCCCCCGTGACCAGTCGGCGGGTCACGGCGCGGCCGGCCGTCGCTGGGTCTCCTGGCGACGGCCACATCTCCTACAGGGCTAATACTTCCGTGGGTCCAGTCTGCGCGGCCTCAGCGAATCGGCGGCGTGCCTGCCGTGAGCGTGTGCGACATGGATGTTGGACGGGCCGCCCTGTCTGGTCCTGACCGGGCGCTGCTGCGTGTGGCTTGTCTGAGCGGGTTGCCGACCGGGGTGAGGCTTGGCCCATGTCCGGATACCTTCCGATCGTGATCTATCCGCCCGATGAGTCCGGCGGCCGCCGGGTGCGTGTCGACGGGGAGATCCTCGGCATGGCGCACAGCCTGCGGGATGTGACGGAGTTCCTGCGTCGGGCCGGCATGGACGACATCACCGAGGAAGACGTTCTCCGGGATGATCGACTGGCGTGGAGGCGGGCCGAACCTGTGGCCCGCCCCGCGGTGAGCGAGCCCCGGACGCACGAAACCGCCCCCCGTCTCAGCCATAGCCGTGGCCGGAGACAGGGGGCGGAGTGCTCGGGGGCGAGTTCGGACCCAGCTTGAGTCCGCCCCCCTCCCGAGTGTGGGGGGCGGAGTCGCCGTCCGGCCGCGGCCGGGGTGAGGGTTCGGTTCCGTGGACCGGACGACTCATCCACTCAACCAGCCCACATTCCCTTGACCAAACCCCACGTAGGCCATCCGGCGGTACGGCGAGGTCCGCCGTTGTCTGCGGTCCAGGCCGCCGCCGGGCATGGACGGTGAGATCAGAAAACGATGGTGGTCTCGAAGGTGTTGCGGGCGCGGCTGAGGTTGGACAGCTCCTCGACCGGGCGGATGACCGGGCCTCCTGCTCTGGTGCCACATGGCTCTGGCTCGACGCGTGGACGACGAACAAACCGCCCTGGTCGGAATTGGCCTGAGCGGCGCCTGACGGTGGGAAACTCGCGCGACGGGCAGCCCTCACCGCGCCGTGGGTCTGGTCATGCCGTGCCGCGGACAACGGTGACGGGCAGTGCGCGTGGTGCAGCAGTGCCTGGCTCACCGAACCCAAGAGCAGGCCGGCGGTGGTGCGTCACCCCGGGCACGATGTCGTCGAGGCCGGCACCGCCCTCGAGGAGTGTGGTGAGGCCGGTGTAGTGGCGTTGCCAGTCGACGGTCCAGCCGAGTTGTCCGGGGTTCCAGTCGGGGTCGATGGCGGCGAGCTGCTCGGCTCGCCGTGCTGCGCGTTCGGGGTCTTTGCCGAGTCCGTCGGGTCGTCTGAGGTTGGTGAGCCATTGTCCGACGGGTTTGTCGAGGGCGGTGGCGTGGCGGGGCGCGGCCAGCGTGCCGGCCTGTGCGTAGTAGGCGCGGGCGGCGGCGAGGTTCTCGGCGAACGCCGTGTCGGCGGTGTCCCACACCATGCCGAACTCTTCCAGCTCATCCGCCCGGGTACTGCACATGGTCCCGGCCCGGTACGCCCTTCTCTGGTCGGACAGCCACCGGCCCAACGGGAAGGCCGGCGACTTGTCCACGAACCGCTGCGAGCGCAGCACACTCAGCACCCGTTCCTGTTCCAGCTCGGACAGGGCCGCCGGGTGCGCTGCCGGCGCCCGGCGCGGCCCGGCCACGCGGGGCTTGGGGTGGCGCTGCCGGTAGACGGTGGCCCGCGAGCGGCCGGTCAGCTCGCAGGCCGGCTTGATCCCGACGACCGGCTCCAGGGCGGCGAACGCCTCGGTGATCACTTCGTCCGCTTGGGCTCGGAGTCCTCGCTCCCGGAGAGCAGTTCCAAGAGCTCGTGTGCTTTTCCCAGGATGGCCAGCGCCCTCTGGGACTTGGCCAGCTCGGCGGCCAGCTTCTCGTTCTCTGCCCGCAGCCGCTCGGCCTCCTTCTCGGCTGCGCTCTTGCCCGTCGGTCCGGACGGCTTGGCGGTCAGCGCATCCAGCGCGCCGGCGTCCCGGGCGGTCCGCCAGTCGAAGATGTGCGAGTGGTACAGCCCCTCCCGGCGCAGCAGCGCGCCCTTCGCGCCCGGTTCGGTCAGCCGCTCGTACTCCTCCACGATCCGAAGCTTGTACTCCGGGGTGAAGGACCGCCGCTTCGGCCCGCCCGCGCGGGGACCGCGCTTCTTCTTGCCCACGACCTCATCATCGGCCACACCGGGCTCAAGGTCGGCACTGCTCAGCGTCACGTTCGAAAGATCCTGTTCTCGCCCTGCTAACAACAGAAGACTCGATTGTCCTCATGTCTCACGAGAGTCTGACAGGGAGGGCATACGGCGGTCGGCGGGGAAACTCCCGTCGGCCGCCGCACTCGACCCTACCCGCCCGCACGCGGTCAGCGCCGGACTCAGATGGCTACTGGCCCCTGCCAGGGGCCGTTGTCCGTCTCCCAGGCCACGTGCAGATGGCCGTCGCTGCCGATGGCCATCGCGGTGAGTTGGCCGTCGTTTTGCCTGGCCAGTCCTATGCCGGAGCCGGGTTCAAAAGCGGCGTCTCCGAAAGCGACGGGCCCCTGCCAGGGGCCGTTGCCCGTCTCCCAGGCCACATGCATGCGTCCGTCGTGTCCGATAGCCACGGCTGTGAGCTGGTTGTCGTTCTGCTTTTCCGCAGCGATTCCCGCGTAGGAAGGAAACAGACCCTGGTCTCCGAAGCCCACGGGCCCCTGCCACGGGCCGTTATCGGTTTCCCATGCGACGTACATGCGTCCGTCGGCTCCCACTGCAAGGGCCGTCAATTGGTTGTCGTTCTGTGGTTTAACCGCTACGCCTGACACCGGGGCCAGGGCGTCCTCTCCGAACGCAACCGGTCCTTGCCAGGGCCCGTTGTTGGTTTCCCATGCGACGCGCATGCGTCCGTCTTCTCCCACGGCGAGAGCTGTCAGCTGGTTGGGGTTCTGCCTGGCCACTCCGACTGGCGAACCTGCGATGAAGGACGCTTCGCCGAAAGCGACCGGGCCCTGCCAGGGGCCGTTGTCCGTCTCCCAGGCCACACACATGCGTTGGTCATGGCCGATGGCCACTGCCGTCAGTTGGTTGTCGCTCTGTCTGCCGAGAGCGACCGATCCCTTAGGTTCAAGCACGCCTCTGGTGCCTGCCGGCACGGGCCCCTGCCAGGGGCCGTTGTCGACCACCCAGGCCACATAAAGCTGACCGTTGTCGCCTGCAGCGGCGGCTGTAAGCTGATTGTGATTCTGCCTCTCCATGGCTACGTCGGGAGAGTAAGGAAGGACGGGCTCGCCGAAAGCGACCGGGCCCTGCCAGGGGCCGTTGTCCGTTTCCCAGGCCACATGCATGCGTTCGTCGTTGCCGATAACAACGGCCGTGAGCTGATTGGGAGCTTGTTTGGCCAGTGCTACACCGGCCTGCCTAGCTACAACCACGACAGTCTCCTAACGTGAGGAGTCGTTGAACTTACGAGGATGCCGACGCAGGAAAGAGCGCTCGGCTATCGCCCGAACCCGACTGACCTCTCATACCGCACGAGGCTCACTCGCGCCGGTCCTCCGGCCGCTTGAGAGGGTGCATTAGTCACGTGTGCGGAGCTAAGCTTCCGGTTGGGTCAATTCCGCAGGTGAAGCACACCTTCCCTTCCACTGAAACGCTGTTGGCGGCCGCACGCAACTTCGTGAGTTGGGGCGCCGTTAAACAGACAGGACAGTGAAGGGTGCAAGGCCGTCTGCGACGGCGTCCGTCGCTTCCCGGCCCTCGGCCATGTCCCCTCCCCGGTTCGGTGATCAACCGGATCGTAGCGCCGGGGAGGGACGGGACCTGCTCGGGGTCAGGAGGCGGGAGCGGAGGGCTCGTTCGCCACGGCACCTCGTTCGGCCTCGGGACTGGTGGGCTCGCATGTTGAGGTGTCGCGTATTCAATGCCGCGAAGGAGTCCAGTCACTCAGTGTGTGTCCTCGCTCTCCGATGCGGCTGCGATGTGGCGACGACAGAGATCTGCTGAGGTGAGGTGCGGCTTGTCGAGAGCGGCCGAGTAGAGGTTCATCTCACGAGCTGCCTCGTCGAGGTGTGCCAGAAGACCAGCGGAAGCTCACAGCCATGCCCCAGATCGACAAAGTCGTCGAAGGCGAGTCCCAGTTCGTTGTGGTCAAGCCACTCCTGCACTCCGCTTGGGTCGATTGTCAATCCCCTGGAAACGTAGAGGCCTTCCTTACGCGGCTTGGTCCTTCTGATGGTGCTCGGCGCGTGCTTCGCTGATGGTGCGTTCGAACTCGATTGGCGGTAGGCCGGCGGCCCCGCTGTGGCGGCGGCGCGGGTTGTAGAAGTCCGTGATCCAGGTGGCGATCTTCAGCCGGGCCTCGGCGCGGGTGGCGAACTGGTGGCGGTGGATGTACTCGACTTTGATCAGCGAGTTGAACGACTCGGCGGCGGCGTTGTCCAGGGCTGATCCCACGCGCCCCATGGACTGCACCACGCCTAGCCTGTCGCACAGGTTGTTGTACGCCTCGCTGGTGTACTCGCTTCCGCGATCACTGTGAAAGATCACGCCGTCCACATCGCCACCGCGGACAGCGACCGCCATCTGCAGCGACGCTCCGACCAGCGCGGCGTCGTGGTGCGATCCCATCGCGTACCCGAGCAGGCGACGCGAGAACAGATCCAGGACCGTGGCGAGGTAGAGCTTGCCCTCACCGGTCTCGATCTCGGTCATGTCGCCGACCCACAGCACGTCGGGTGCGACCGCGTCGAATCGGCGATGCACCAGGTCAGGGGCGGCTCTTCGCTTGCCCTGACGAGTCAGCGAGCGTCGCCTGCGGGGCCGCTTACGGCCCTGCAGTCCCAGGTCGGCCATGATCTCGGCGACCGTGTTCACCGAGACCTGCCAGCCCTCGGCCCACAGGTCCAGGGTGACCCGCGGGGAGCCGTAGGTATCGCCCGACTCGCGGAAGAAATACGTGATCCTCTCCTCCAGCTGCCTCCTCCTGGCCTCGCGCTTCGTGGGCTCGGACGGTCGGCGGCGCCACTTGTAGAACCACGCCTCGGATACCCCGAGAGCGCGGCAGGCGACGGTGTGCGGGATGTCGTACTCGGTCCTCTGGTCGCTGATCACCCCAACGAGCAACGCCGGGTCCCCCTCAGCTACTTCACCCAAAGGACCATGCAGCGTTTGAGGACGTCACGCTCCATCTCGAGCTCCCTGATCCGCTTGTTCTTCTCCGCGTCCTGCCTGCGCAGCCGCGCCAGTTCCTCACGCTCGGGCACGCTCAGCGTCCCGTCCCCGCCGGCCTTCTTCGCCCTCGACACCCAGGTGCTCAGGGTGGTCTCGTTGATCCCCAGGTCCTTCGCGACCTGCGCGATCGGCCGACCGGTCTCGGAGACGATCCGCACAGCCCCCTCACGGAACTCCGCGTCGAACTTCCGTCGCTTCTCTGCCATGACCCCCAACTTCCCCTACAGTCACGGTCTCTACGCTACGAGGGGATGGTCAGGATGAAAGCGTCGGCGCTATCGGCATCGTCAACATGCCCGTGAGCGTCCATTGTGATGGCCGGCGCCCGTCCCTGAGAGGTGATCAGCCACGCGAGCACCTGTTCCGTCAGCGGGATTTCCCGGGGCCCTCGTCCTTCCAGTGGGCCCGCCACCCGCCACCAGGCACTGCGGCTACGACCTGGTCGGCCTTCTCAAGGCGGGAGAAGTCCTCGTAGTCCGTGACCGGACGCATGGCGCCTCGCTTGGGATTTCGGAATCGCTGCCGTACTCATTGGCTACCGGAGACTTTGATGCAGACTGGGGCCTACAGATCCACGCGCTGGGGCCGGTTTTCTTCTCGCCCGAACGCCAGTACTTGGACGAGGACATCGCGCATCCGCTCGATGTCCTCGTCCGGCACATCGAGCTGTGCTTCGATTGTGGTGTCAGCCAGCCCCAGATCGTCCAGCGAAGCGGGGTCCAGCGACACGGTGAGCAGCCCGTTCGACAGGGTCACCTCCCGGACACAGCCGTAGGCCGTCCCTTGGTCCTGCGTCACGAGGCAGTGGCTGTCGAGCCCCAGAGTCACGTTCTGACGGGATGGCTCGCCGATATTGCTCATGAAGAGCAGGAAGAAGCCATCGCCAGCCTCATCCTCCGCGAAGCCCGCTTGCATAACGTCGTTGTCGAGGTCGACTCCTGCCGCCACTACACGAGCGGTGAATCTGTGTGTCATGGCTGGGTTCTAGCAGGTGCTCCAAGCCAGTCAGCAGGCGGGGCCCACGCCAGAAGAAACGATGTCCAAAAGATGACGGTCCAGCCGGTCTGATTGAAGTAACGAAGATCCCCCGCCCCATCGTCGCGCATGGCAATGAGCACCATTCTGCGGCCACTTGCTCTGCACGTTCATCCGTACCCAACTCTGCACATACGCGAGTACGCCGACATCGGCCACAACGACCACCGCGACACCGACCGGAACACCCGGATCTTCGTCTTCGCCGTCCCGACGGCATCTGCCACACTGCCCACGTCGGCCACCGCTGGATCGACAACCTCAGCATCTCCAGCACCGTGAACAACATCGACCACCTCCTCCGCGCCTGCTACGCGGACAACGCGGCCTGACCCCCGTCAACCAGCGGGCCCACTGAGCGTCACGACTACCGGAGGCCGGTGACTACTCGCCGGCCTCCGCCAGACAGATCTCCTCCGTGAAGCCAAAGCCCAAGGCACACAGCAATGTTGGCACCAGAGCTTCCGCTGGCCCTGCCTCGGCGACAAGCGCCGCAAAGACGGCCTCAGGATCGGGCTGACGCCCGGCCTCCCTCGCCCACGCCGCCGCCAACTCCGTGACCTCCCGCGGATCGCCGATCCATTCTTCCGGAAAGTCATACCCCCGAGCCGCCTCCGGCCGCAGCGCGCATTTCCAGCTCAGCCCGCTCGGACTCGCCGCCTCCACGGCCGCGAAGTCGCCGTCCACGACATGCGCGGCCAGCACCGGCGCCCCCGTGTCCTCCACGATCGAGTTGCCAGGATCGCCCATCGGCCACACCTGCAGCATCTGCCATTCACCATCGCGCCACCACGCATATGGATCACCACCGGCCACTACGACCGCAGGAAGCTCAAGCAGCGGCCGGCCCGACCGCGCGACGAAGAAAGACCCGGTGAACCCCATGACCCCACACCCTAGGAGCCCCCACCGACACGCTCATCGCTCCCCACCTTCCCCACTCGGTTGAACCCCGGAAGAAGTGAGGAGGAGAAGCATGCCTGGCCAATTTCACAGATCCTCATCGCTCCTGCCCGTTGGATTCAGCCAGAGAAGCGCCGTGTGCCGCCAACGACGGGCAACTGCGTCACCGTGGCGGTCAGTTCGGGCTACACCAGAGGGTTGAGGGTGGAGCTTGCCTGTGACTGGAGGACTGGTCGGGTGCTGACGATCAACGTGGCGGTACTGCTCGCAGTCATTGTTGTCCTGCGGCTGCGCCGTCGGACACACTCCAGGAGCCGACTCGACGAGAAGTTCACCGTGGCCATCGTGCTGGCCCTCGGGGTGCTGATTGCCCCGACAGACCTCGGTCAGGGAATTCTGAGCGTCCTGACCCAGCTCGTGCAGGGCATCTCGCAGTCGGGCTGAGAAACCACGGCCGGTCGGCGGTGCGGCTGGCGAAGGTCGCCCGCCTGCCGGCCGTGGGTGCCATGGCTCCCGGGAGGGCGGTGACACGGCGCCGTTCCGGGAGCTTCAAGGGCTGGCGCCATTCAGGATCGGCCTGGGCGCTGCTGCTTCACTCTCCGTGCCGGGCGGGATGCCTGGGCTGTGACGCGCGAGCGGGTGGGGTGTTCGTCACCTGGTTGGCCCGCGGCCGGCTCGTCTGCTGGTGTCTGGTCGCCTATGGGACGTGGTGAGTGGTGTCCGGTGCAGCACCGGAGCTCTGCCGGTCTTTGGCCTCACTATCGAGCGGAGGGCCCGGTACTCGCCATGACAGTTTGCGTTCCGGGCGCTGGCTGGTGGGTGATCGGTGAGTGGCTGGTGAGTCGTCAGGCCCCGGTTGCGCCTTGTGGTTTTCCCTACACTTAGCCCTACAGTCGCCCCTACACTCTGCCCTACGGTGATCACTGGCGAGGTGACCGGTTGCTGTGCAGGTCAGCGCCTGGTTCGTGGCTTGCCCGCCGCTCCGACACCCCTTTGCCGACTGTTTGTTGTCGGTGAAGGGGACTTGAGGAGACGCGGTGGCGCGGGCCGCAGACAGTCGTGCTGTCCGCCGCGGTGCCGGCCAGGGACGGGGGAGTGATGGGTAAGGCGGAGTGGCCGTACAACTCGACGGCTCGGGCGCGTGGTCTGGTGTTGCTGGCGCTGGGGGTGGTGAAGGTCGCGACGGCGGAGCAGCTGCGGCAGTTGGTGCTGCCAGGCACGGCCGACCTGCAGACGGTACGTAACGCGTGCAAGGACCTGCGTCACGCCGGGCTCATGGAGTCGGTCGGCCGGACGTCCCGGCCGGGGGTGAACGGCCGGCCGGTGCGGCGGGACTTGTGGAACCTGACGACGGCCGGGCTGGCGGCGGCCGCGTCGGAGCTGGGGCGGCCGGTACGGGAGATGGGCGGCACCGCGAGGGATGCGGCGAAGGCTGGCGCCGCGCATGCTCTGGCGGTGACGGACACGATCGACGCGTTCCGCCAGTCGCCGCCACTGCCGACGAAGCCCGTCGCGCGCCGTACCACCCGCCCCGCACCCCAGCGGGTGCTCCCGGTTCGCCCGCGGGGGCTGGGGCATCTGCGGGGTTGGGAGACCGAGGTCGCCCTGCCGGTCGCGGGCACGTTCACGACACCGGCCCGGGGCAGCCTGCGTGCGGATGCGGTGCTGACGGCGCCGGAGGATCAGGTGCCGGTTTTGTTCGTGGAGGTCGACAACCACACCGAACCCGCAGCGGCCGTCGCCGCGAAGATCGACCGGTACCGACGCTTCTTCCTCCGCCAGGTCAAGGACCACCACGGCGGTGATATCCCGATGTGGTCGACGCTGTGGGACGACTCCGGCCGCGGCGGCTTCCCGCCCGTCGCGCTGGTGTTCACGAAGGACGTCGGCACACAGGCCCGGATGAGCCGCATCAAGACCATCCGCGATCTGTCCTGCACTTGCTGGCAGCCCCGCTGGCAGAACCCTCACGGCTGGTCACCCAATGACACCGAGGAAGACGGCTGGTGGGACTTCGCCGGCACGGTCCCCGTCATCGCCGCCCACCTCGACCAGCTACGCACCCACGGCCCCCATGGACCCGTCTGGTGGCGCTTCGGCCACAGCGATTGGCAGCCGATCACCGACGCCCTCACCAACGCCGGGACCGAAGAGGAGTACCACGCCCGCGGCGATAGGCGCCGCCAGGCGCAGGAAGCGGCCCGTGCCATGGAGGACCAGCGGCGGCGCGAGGAACTGGCCCGGTGGGATGCCACCTGGGAGTGCCCGTCCTGCCAGGCCGATGTCGAGCCCGGCACGGCGGGCCTCGACGGCTACCGCCCCACGCAGGGCGGTCTGTGCCCGGACTGCGAACAGACCCGTCGTGAAGAGGCGCAGCAGCGCGTCGCCGCTGAAGACATGGCCAGCACAAATGGCATCCTTGCCCGCCTGAAGGCCCGTGCCGAAGGGCGGTAACGGCAGTACACCCGCGCGATGGCTTCGTCGATCTCCAGGAACAGCGTTTGGCGACCGGTTCCGGAGGCAGTTGGTGATCACCTGGCTCACGGATCTCGATGAGAAACGACGGCACTGTCGTGTCCACGAACGTGGGACGGCCAGCCTCTCGTCAGAGCGGCTGGCCGTCGACGGGGGCGCCGGAGCCGGGCTTGAACGTCGTGCCGAGGTCGTACTGCGCGATCCCGAAAGGTTGAAAATCGGCATCGGCAAGGACGCGGTAGAGGAACTCAGAGGTGGACATGTCGTACCGGTCCCATGCGCCGACGTCATTGGACCGCGCAAGGACGGGGTAATCGCCCGGCCGCTCGGCATCGATCAGCCAGAAGTACTCGTCGGCCCATTCGGTGGAGCCCCACTCAACCAGCCCCTTGCCGCCCGGCGCGTAGATCGCATAGGGATCGACGCCGGAGACGCCTCCGAGCTTGCTGTCCTGGTCGACCGACAGGGAGACCCGCCACTGTGTCAGGAAGTCGAACGAGACGCCCTCGTCGCGCCCCAGAAAGTAGACGGAATCGCTGAAGACGCCGCCGCCGAACACTTCGTAGAGCTCCTTATAGTCCGTCGGCAGCGGAACCCCCAGCTCTCCCTCGATCGCCGCCCAGTCGACGGAGATCCCGAGTGGCTCCCACCCGGTCAGTTCGATCACTCGCTGAACCCACATACAACAATCTTTTAGCACCGGTCTTCGTTCCGATGTCCGTCAACCCCCTCGTCGCTCACGTCAAGATCGGCAGCAAGAACCTCGGTGCCTCCCAAACTCGTGGACATCACCCATCCCTGGATTGGGGTGCCTCCCAAACTCATCGACAAGTGACTTCACTACTGCTCGACAAAGCCAGCGTGGCTCTGTCCACGAGAACGGACAGCACTTCGACACCGGTTCGGGAGGCAGGACGCGCTTGAGAACGAAGCGGGATGTTCACGAGTTTCGACAGCACTCTGCCTTCCTCGCGGGCCCCGACGGGGTCGTTCGCGGCTGAGGTACGTTCGGCCCATGAGGCACTTCACTGATTCCGCGGTGGCCCAGTGAGCGGGTGGTGGGCCTATCTGGAGGATCAGACCCGCCAGGAGGTCGACTCGGACGTGCTGGGCGATCGCCGACTCATGGCCGTCAAGGCCGTGTGGGAGGCGCTGCGCCCACTGGGGCTGGGTCTGCGGGAGGCGGAGCAGGTCGTCCACGAGCGCTATGAGTTCTTCGGCGACCGCGTGCGGTACCCGCAGCCCGTTCCGCTCGACGTGCCCTCACTCGCGGCCCGTGCTGCAGCTCATCCGGGCCGGGTGGCCGCGGTCGAGGCCTTCTGGGACGGCGACACCGTCCACGACTGGTTCGTGCTCCTGGTCGCAGTCCTGGAGGATCCATCCGGGGAAGGCCACTTGGCGACCGTCTACCGCCGGCCTGGCCGGCCTCCACCGGGGACCGCTGCCGACAAGGCAGGACGAGCCCTGGCCCGCTACCTCGAAGTGCCGTTCCACTTCCTGTCCCCGGACGCCCCTGACGACGAGGCCCCACGCTGGCAGACAGTCCAGCGTCTGTCCGAAGGCCCTTGATCGGGAACTCCAAGCGGATCCCGGACAGGCTCGGGATCAAGGCTGGCCACCGGGTGCCTCCCGTTCTCGTGAACAGCGAGCCCGGGCCAATCCGGCCACCTCCCGGAACGCTGAACAACTGCTGTCGAAACTCGTGAACATAGCCAGCCGGTCAGCACTGCTGGCGAGGGGAGTGGTGAGAGGTCGTTACGGTTCTGGGGTGTCTGCGCCTGTGCCTCTTGCGTTGGTGCGGGAGGTGGTGGCTTCCTCTTCTGCGCCGGCTTGGGTGTACGCGGTGGCGGAGTGGTTCCAGGCGTCCGTCACCTGTTGGGGATCGGCATGGGCTGCGGTGAGGGTGGTGGCCAGCTCGCCCCATGCCTGGCCGGTACGGAACCAGTCCTCTGCCGCGGCCAGCATCTCAGCAGCCCGCTGCCCGGCCGCTACGGCCTCCTCGAAGCGCTCGAGACCACGGTAGGCGGTGCCGAGGTTGTTCCAGGCGGTGGCTTCGCCGTGGGTGTCGCCGGTCTGTTGGTGGAGGTCGCGGGCGGTTTGGTGGGCGTCGAGGGCTTCTTCGTAGCGCCGTAGTTTCTTGAGCACGGTGCCGAGGTTGTTCCAGGCGGTGGCTTTGCCGTGGGTGTCGCCGGTCTGTTGGTGGAGGTCGCGGGCGGTTTGGTGGGCGTCGAGGGCTTCTTCGTAGCGCCGTAGTTTCTTGAGCACGGTGCCGAGGTTGTTCCAGGCGGTGGCTTTGCCGTGGGTGTCGCCGGTCTGTTGGTGGAGGTCGCGGGCGGTTTGGTGGGCGTCGAGGGCTTCTTCGTAGCGCCGTAGTTCCTGGAGCGTGCCGCCGAGGTTGTTCCAGGCAATCGCTTCGCCGTGGGTGTCGCCGGTCTGTTGGTGGAGGTCGCGGGCGGTTTGGTGGGCGTCGAGGGCTTCTTCGTAGCGCCGTAGTTCCTGGAGCGTGCCGCCGAGGTTGTTCCAGGCGCTGGCTTTGCCGTGGGTGTCGCCGGTCTGTTGGTACAGGTCGCGGGCGGTTTGGTGGGCGTCGAGGGCTTCTTCGTAGCGCCGTAGTTCCTTGAGCGCGCCGCCGAGGTTGTTCCAGGCAATCGCTTCGCCGTGGGTGTCGCCGGTCCGCTGGCAATGAGTGAGATCGATACGGTGGGCGTCGAGGGCTTCTTCGTAGCGCCGCAGTTCCTTGAGCACGAGGCCGAGGTTGTTCCAGGCGGTGGCTTCGCCGTGGGTGTCGCCGGTCTGTTGGAACAGGTCGCGGGCGGTTTGGTGGGCGTCGAGGGCTTCTTCGTAGCGCCGCAGTTCCTTGAGCACGAGGCCGAGGTTGTTCCAGGCGCCGGCTTTGCCGTGGGTGTCGCCGGTCTGTTGGAACAGGTCGCGGGCGGTTTGGTGGGCGTCGAGGGCTTCTTCGTAGCGCCGCAGTTCCTGGAGCGCGCCGCCGAGGTTGTTCCAGGCGCCGGCTTTGCCGTGGGTGTCGCCGGTCTGTTGGTACAGGTCGCGGGCGGTTTGGTGGGCGTCGAGGGCTTCTTCGTAGCGCCGCAGTTCCTTGAGCGCGCCGCCGAGGTTGTCCCAGGCGCCGGCTATGTTGCGGGTGTCGCCCATGGCGTGGCAGGCGTCGAGGGCGAGGGAGCGGACCATTACGAGGTCCTGCAGACGCCGCCGCCACACCAGGTACCGGCCTAGCGCAAAGCCCAGAGATACGCCGGTTTCTGTGGTGGCTTCGGTGTGGGCGGTAGCGATCAGGTTCTCGCGTTCGGCGTCGAACCAGGCCAGTGCCTGGGCCCGGCCGGCGAACTGGGAAGCCACTACGGTGCCGGGGGGCTTGAGGTGGGTGTCGGCTGCTTCGGCGAGTTGGACGTAGTGGTCGGTGAGGCGGGCGCGGGCCTGTTCGTAGCGTCGGCGCGGGACACGTCCACGGCCAATGAACGCGTCGGCCTGTTCGTGGGCGTAGGCGCGCAGGAGGTCGTGCATCTGCCACCGGCCGCGGATCGTGCCGCGTTCGATCAGATGGCTGGCCGCCAGCCGCCCAAGCAGACGTTCCGCGGCTGCCTGCGGCAGGTCGGCCAGGACAGCGGCGGCGGTGGTGGAGATGTCGGGGCCGGCGTTGAGAGACAACAGACGGAACAGGTCCTGTTCCTGGGGCGGGAGACGGTCGAAGGACTGGTCGAACGTGGCCCGCAGACTGCGTTCACCATCGTTCAGCCCGTCCAGAAGTCCTTCCGCGTGATCGAGGGATTCTGCGCGTTCGGCGAGCGGCTGGCCGGGGTCTCCGGCCAGGAGAGCCGCGGTGATCTGCAGCGCCAGCGGCAGGTAGCCGCACGCCAGAGCGAGCTGCTCAGCGGCTGCCGGTTCCTGATCGACCCGCTGATCGTCGGGATCGTTGCCCTGCAACGCCCCTTTCAAGAGAGCGACGGCGTCGTCGGGCTGCAGACGATTGACGGTGCGCATCCGCCCGAGCCCGGGAAGACTGTGCCGGGAAGTGACCAGCATCCCGTGGTCTCCCGGCGGCAGAAGAGGCCGGACCTGCCCGGCAGTGGAGGCGTTGTCGGCGATCACCAGCAACCGCTCACCTGCCCGCTCCCGCGCGTTCAGCTGCGACCGGTACAAGACTTCCCGCTGTGCACCGGGCGGCGGAAGATGCTGGGGACGCACACCCATCGACCGCAACAGCGCTTCAAGAGCATCGTCAGCCTGCGCCGGGTGAGGGTCGTAGCCACGGAGGTCGACCAGCAGAAACCCCGTGAACCACCCCCGCTCCTGCGCGGCGTGCCCTGCGGCGTGGGCGAGGGTCGTCTTGCCCACGCCGCCCCAGCCCGACAGCACCGCAACCGCCGACTGGCCGGTCGCACGATCGGGATCGAGCACGTTCAACAGGAAGGTGGTGTCGTCGTCCCGGCCGGTGAATCCTTCTGGCAGGGGCGGCAGGGCGTCCAGCGCGGTCGGCACCGGCGCGTACTGCTGCACGAACGTGTTGTTCTGGGTGCCGCTGCCCTGCGTCGGTCCGGACAAGGTCGACTCCCGGAAATCGACCCGCTGCCCAGGCACCTTCCCGGGCGACAGGCCGGCGCGCCCGGCTGATCCAGGCTGTGCGCCCCTGCGCATCGCGCCCTTGGCACCGGCCTTCTTCGTCTTGTTCTTCGGTTTGTTCTTTCCGCCCATGCCGGTCTACCGGTGGAAGTGGTTGTTCTGCGTGCCGCTGCCCTGCACCGGCCCCTCGAACGTTGCGTTTCGGAAGTCGTTGTGCACCGTTTCGGACGGCTGGGCAGCGTCGGCCTGGGCGACCAGGGCTTCCAACTCGGCCACTACCTGTTGCCGTTCGGTGTCGGGCAGCTCTTCCAGGAGGGTTTCGAGCCGGGTCTGCCATACCGCGACTTGCGCGATACGGACCTGCTCGGCTTCCGCACCGTCCTGTGCGGCTTCCAGCACTGCCCGTGTACGGTCCAGGCGTTCCAGTACCGCCTGCTCGCGTCCAGCTTCGCCGTGACCGAACAGCCGGGCCACCCCGCTGCGGATCCCGTTCCACGCGTCCGTTCCCGCGGCCTGCACGACCGCGCCGCCACCCGCGGCCGCCGCAGCGATGAGTCCCTCGATCAACACGACATTCCCCCACATCACCAGAAAGAACCACCAGCCTAGTTCGCCCACCCCCTGCCGACCCCGGATTCGCAGCACCTGGGTCATCTACATCGCCCAGTCGTATCCGAGTTCGGCGAGGGCTGCGAGCTGCTGCTCGGTGAGGCGGTCGCGGCGGCTTTTCTGGTTGCTCAGAAATACGCCCAGGCGTACGGAGGTGCCGTCGGGGAGTTCTTCGACGTGCTGCCTTCCGACCACGTGTTTCCCTTCCCGCGCGATGTATTGCTGGAGGGCTGCTACGCCCCGCTGGAACGCGTCGGAGCCCTTCGTTGCCCCAGCCTTCGTGTTGGTTTGCGTTGCGGTCTTCTGGGGCCGTGCAGCCGGTTTCATGCCCATCTCGCTCAGGCGGTGTTGCTGTTCGGTGTTGAGTTGCGTCCAGTCCCGTGCCTGCCGTGCGAGCCAGCGACCGATGTCGTCGCCCCGGTACGTGACGCCGGGCAGGATCTCGTCCAGTGTTCCGCCGGCCGCGAGGAGGGCGTTCAGGCCGGTGTAGTGGCGTTGCCAGTCGACGGTCCACCCCAACCCTCCCGGATTCCAGTCCGGGTCGATCGCGGCCAACTGCTTGGCGCGCCGAGCAGCTCGCTCGGGGTCCTTGCCAAGTCCGCCGGGCCGCCGGAGGTTGGTGAGCCATTGCCCGACGGGTTTGTCGAGGGCGGTGGCGTGGCGGGGTGCGGCCAGGGTGCGGGCCTCTGAGTAGTAGGCGCGGGCGGCGGCGAGGTTCTCGGCGAACTGTGCGTCGGCGGTGTCCCACACCATGCCGAGCTCTTCCAG
>NZ_JAPEQG010000001.1:7625000-9084275 GCF_026339735.1 Streptomyces sp. NBC_01669 | reverse complement strand
TGGTGTTCACTCGCAGGTCGGCCCGTTACTCGTACCGGTACTTCAGCGAGTCCGCCTCCGCTTGCTCGATGTCGGCGATTGTCAGCTCCGGCATCCGTAGTTGGGCCAGCGTCACCTCGGCCGAGGCCGGCTGGGCGTCCGCCGGCAGCCACTGCTCCGGCTTCCAGGCCCCGCTGCGCAGCAGCGACTTGGGGCAGTGCGGGTAGACCTCCTCGATCCCCAGTACCAGCGCACTGGCCGGCGGCTTGCCCACGGCGGTCAGCTGCGACAGCAGGTCTGGGCGGGTGGAAACGCAGGCCCGGCCGTTCACCCTGAGCGTCGTGGTGCGCCCCGGGATGACGAACAGCAGCCCGGCCCGTCCGGTGGCGATGACGTTCTGCAGGGTGTCCAGCCGCTTGTTGCCGGTCGCGTCCGGTATCGCCACCGTCCGTGCGTCCAGGACGGCGACGAACCCGGCGGGGCCACCGCGCGGGAAGACGTCACAGTTGCCCTCGGCATCCGCGCTGGCGACCAGGACCAGCGATGAGCAGCCGATCAACCGCCGAGTCTGCTCGGTGAGTTCGGTCATCTGCTTCCGCACGGCCGCGTCGCTGGGGAGTTCGTAGACCCGGCGCAACGCCTCCTGGTCGGGGACGGCGTCGAGGCGGAGCGAGTCGAAGGCACTGCCGGTCAGACACCGTCGCCCTCGTCGGCGACGCCAGCTGGCTCCGTCGTTGGTCTCGTCGACGAGGAAGTCCCGATTCGGCGACAGCCAGCCGCGGCGCTCGTAGGATGCCTGGATGCCTAAGCAGATACGGATGAGCCGCCGCTCGTGGGTTGCCGCGTGGGCGGTGCTGTGCGCGGCTGGCCTCGCCGCCACCGCCAAACTGAACGCCTCCTCGGCACCGGACTCGCAGCCCGAGAAGTCCGTCAGTGCCGAGTGCGCCGAGCGCATCGCGGACATCGAGACGCAGCTGGCCAAGGCCAAGCAGGAAGGCAAGGGAGACGGAGTGCTGGTCTTCTCGCGAGTTCAGGTCGGCACCGAGGACGACTGCCGTGACGATCTCCGTAACCACTTCCGTGGCGATCAGTGAGCCGCGGTACCTGGCTCGCCGCGATGACAGGGCTAGCCTTCGTCGGTGCCGGGGCAATCATTGCCGTGGGCGCCACGTCGGAACCGAAGCCGCGGCCCACGCCGCCGCGGGTGTACTCCTCCTGCCTGGCGGCAGACACCAAGCCGGTGTCTGCGGACGACGACCCGTGCGACGGCCGCTGAAGAACGTCCGCCGCATGGCAGAGCACCGTCTTCCGGTTCCCCCGTACGCACCCGGCCTCAACCCTGCCGAGGGAGTGTGGGCACACCTGAAGAACAGCCTGGGCAACCTGGCCCCGTGCAGCATCAACGAACTCGCCGCGCTGGCCCGCACCCGCTTGAAACGGATGCAGTACCAACCCGGCCTGCTGAACGGCTTCATCAACGAGACCGGACTGATCCCGACCCCGCTCTGACGTCACCCCAGACCCGAAAACCCCAGTACTTACGGATGACCGTCTCAAAGTAGAGACCCCCAAGGGGCTTGGGCGGTGTGTCAGTCCTGCACGCTGGCCCCTCTTGTCAGTCCTGCACATTGGCCCCCGCTTGTCAGTCCTGCACGCTGCACCCCCTCTTGACCGTGGTGCTCGCACAGGCCACACTCCCATCAACTCTAAACCGGTCTAGACCAGTTGATGGAGGCATCATGTCAAAATCTGGTCGTCGTGCCGTCCCTCGTCACCAGGGGTCGGCGAAGTTGCGAATATCGAGACTCGCTGGCTGCCTCGCAGCCCTGACGGCATGCTCGGTGCTGGTGTCGCCCGCAATGGCGAATGAGGCAGTCGCGAAACCTACTGTTCGGACGACGCCTGGGGAGGCCCAAAGCGACGTCGCCGACCCACGCACGACCCTGCTGCCGGTTCCGCAGAACTGGGAGCCCGCAGGGGGGAAGCTCACCCTGGCGAACACGACCAGGGTCGTAATCGATCCGGCCACTGCCAGCCGCTGGACCGTTGTCTCGGGCATGACGAAAGAATCCGACCCCATTGTGTCGACCCGGCCGCTGCGCGAGGTCGCACGGTATGCCGCTCGAGACATCGAGGCCCGCACGGGTGTCCGCTTGCCCCTCACCCAAGCGAACAGTGCAAACGACAACGGCATCCAGGTGGCCCTCGATGCGGCTCTCGCACCCGAGGTGGGCCCCGAGGGGTACCGGCTGGAGATCGGTCGGACGGTGCGGCTCACCGCGCCCACGGCCAGTGGCATCTATTACGGGTCGCGCAGCCTGATCCAGCTGCTGGTCGGGAGCGCCGACCAACGCACCCTGCCCACCGGTGTCCTCACTGACCGCGCCAACACCACCGTGCGCATGAACACGATCGACGTGTCCCGTGAGTACTGGGAGCCTCGCGCCGTGGCCGACGTCATCCGACAGATGGGGTACCTCAAGCAGAACTACCTGGTGCTTCACTTCGATGACGCCGAGGGTTTCCGGCTCAACAGCCCCAAGTACCCCGGGCTGGCCGAGCCAGGCTTCAGCTACGACCGGGCTGACATCGAGAGTCTCGACCGGATCGCCCGGGAGAACAACGTGACCCTCGTTCCAGGTTTCGAGCTGCCGGCCCACGTTTCACCCAAGTCGGCCTACTTCCACGTCGGCATGGCAGACGGCCCGCGTGAGGTCGAACCGGGGTTCGGTGAGCGCGACACGGGCGCGACGCCGCAGAACACCTGCCAGGGCTACAGCTACAGCCACCTGACCGACGACTTCACGTTCAACCTCATGAACCCGAAGGCCCTCAAGGTCTCCCAGGAGATGCTCGACGAGTTCCTCCCCTGGTTCTCCTCGCCATGGGTCCACCTCGGTGGTGACGAGATGCCCCCGAACATGAACAGCTGCCCCGCTCTGCGGGACTACGTGGCCAACTCGAACGGCAAGTACGCCACGACGGCCGATGTCGAGATGGAGTTCATCAATGAGGTGAATGACCACGTTCGAGCCAAGGGCCGCACCTCGGTGGTCTACAACGGCTCCGAGGCGTCGGCGCGCAACATCCCGCTCGACACCAACGTCATCGTCATGGACTGGACCGGCACTGGAACCGCCGCCCACCTGAAGCCCTACGACAAGATCGTCGCTGACGGCAGCTTCCTCTACCTGGTGCCGGCCCGTTCAGGCCGCCCCAACCAGCAGCGCATCGCCCAGACGTGGACCGCACCCACCGACCCGAAGATCCTCGGGTGGGGCATGCACGTCTGGGGTGACGACTTGGGCTGGGCTGAAGGCCAGTGGCTCGAGTCGCTGTCGATCATGCCGAGAGGTCGGGTCGCAGACCGGCAGTGGAACACCCGCCCGCGCACCCAGACGGAGTACGCGGCATACGAGGCCACCATGCAGACCATCGGCACCGCACCGGGATACACGGGCGTCCAGCAGCCCAACGCCACCACGAACGCCCGACCGATCCACCAGTACGTCATGGATCCGGAGTTCCCCCGTGGCACCTATGACGCGCACACGTCGAACAACCGGCGCGGAATCATCGACCGATGCGACCTCAGCGGGATGACCCCGCTGTTCGTCTCGACGCGCTCAGCCACCGACCCGGACAAGGGCCAGGTGAAGGTCATCGACTCCGGCGGCTACTGGCTCGGGGCTTCCAACCTGACCGGACCCTGGTCGGTCACCGGCACCGTCAAGGTGAGCGGAACGGTGACTCTGCTCGGCCAGGTCGACTCCACGAACCGGGTCACCCTGAGCCCGACCGACGTCACCGTGCGCTGGAACGGTGTGACCCAGAGCTTTGGTCGTGGCCTCGGGTCAGGGCAGTGGGCCGACTTCGCTCTCACCAGCGACGGTTCGACCGTCACGCTGTATCTCAACGGTGAGCGCGTCGGCACCGTCACCAGTGAGCTGACGCTGCCCCGCTCGCGGATGCTCTACGGCGCGTCCGGCACGACTCTCGCAGCCCTGGACATCTACGCACAGCGCCTCACGGCCGACCAGGTGTCCTCCGTGCGGACGCAGCGTCCCGAGGCTGTCTGCGCGACCTACCCCGCGGCGCCGACACTGCCCGCGCCTCGGCCTGCCGGACCACCGACACATAGCTGAGGAGGGCCCTACTGCTCATCGCTCAGGATCTCGCCCGTCCTCGACAGTCCCGCAACGACGATCGCGACGACGAGCCACGAGCGTGAACATCTCCTGAGTCCGCATCGGTGTGCCGAAATCGAAACAGGGCGGCTAGACCTCGTATACGAGGCTAGCCGCCCTGCAAGGTGCGGGCGCTCGCCTGGTGCTGCCGGGCCTGCTGAATCCTGGTGCGCTGCCACAGGACAGCGCCCGCAGTGACCGGCACAAGAGTGAGAGGGACGATCCAGAGGTGCCCGGCGAGCCAATGCAACAGCCGGCCGACCACCCACAGAATGACAACGACGAGCACCAGCGCCTCGCCAACGCGCAGTTGCCGGCGTTCGCGTGAGCGGGACGGTCGGCGGCGGGCCGGGCGCCGGCCACTCACTGGCTACTCCGGTTCCACGGGATTGAATAGGACACCGTGGGCCGTGGCCGGGGCACCGGGGTCTTGTTCCAGCCGGGGAACTTGACCGGGCACACGGTCGAGGAGGGCCTGGGTAACTCGCTCTTTCCGCCGGTACTGCTGTTCGGGGCGTTCCCGATCACGGCGACCGCCAGCCCGAACAGCACCAGGGTGGACATCTCCCTCCGGGCCCCGCCGCCCAGCGCGAGTACCCCCGCACCTTCGTACCGTCCCGCCGTATATACCCGTTGACCCACGGCATTGCCGTTCCCCCTCCCCCACGGGCTGCGCCCCCTTGCGCAACCTACCCATCAAACCAGCTACCACTGACAACACGTCAGGAGGAGATCACTTTCGGTCACGCAGGGCGGAGCCTCTGAAAAGAGAGGTCACAACCTGTTCCTGAACCTCACGGACGATGCAGGGCCGGAATTTCGTGCAAGGCTGCTCGTGCGCTCTGTCGGGCTTCCCTCCCCTCGGGGCGGTGAGGCTCGCTCCGAGGCTGGCGTGGTCGCCGCGAACGCACGTGTACGACACTGACGTAATGGATCAGCTTGAGCAAACCGTCGAACTCGTCCGCGCCACACTGGGGCCCGAACTCGTCGGCACGTACCTCCACGGGTCTGCCGTGCTCGGGGGTCTCGCCCCGGCCAGTGACCTGGACGTCCTGACCGTCACACGCAGGAGTCTGGGGGACCGTCAGCGGCGGTTCCTGCTGGGGGCGCTGCTGGAGATCTCCGGCCTGACGTCCACGGTCCGGCCGGTCGAACTCACCGTCGTTGTCCAGTCCGAGGTCCGCCCCTGGAGGTTCCCGCCGGCCGGGGACTTCCTCTATGGCGAGTGGCTGCGCGAGGAATACGAAGCGGGCGGGATTCCGCAGCCCGGCCCGATGCCGGACCTGGCCCTGGTGATCACGATGGCGCTGGCGGGTGACCGCCCCCTGACGGGCCCGCGTCCGGCCGAGGTGCTCGACCCGGTGCCGCACGCCGACCTCGTCCGGGCGAGCGTCGCGGGCATCCCCGAGCTCCTGGCCGAGCTGGATGAGGACACCCGCAACGTCCTGCTGACCCTCGCACGCATCTGGACCACCCTCGCCACGGGCGAGATCAAACCGAAGGACGCCGCCGCCGACTGGGCCCTCGCCCGCCTGCCCCCGCAACACCGCCCCGTCCTGGAGCACGCACGGAACCTGTATCTCACCTGCCACTACCAGGACGAGGTATGGAGCGATGAGCTCAAGGCCCAGATCCGCCCGCATGCCGAGGACGTGCTCACCAGGATCAACGACCTGCGCCGCAGGCAGGAGTGAACGGGCAGGACGCGGCTGCACCCACACATACAGCTGCGCGGAACGATGCGAGACCGGACCAGCCATGGGAGAGTGCTCCACGGTGAGCGCCCTTCTCGGACAAGTCGGTCACGAGTAGTCGAGCTCGATGTAGTCGATCTCGGTGAACTCCACGACGAGGCCGTCGGCGCGGCGGCCACCGTCCTTGAAGTACGGGGTGCGCCACAGCAGGCTTGCCCAGACGCCATGAGCCATCCCAGCCGCCGAAGAGACCGAGGAGGCCGAGGAACTCGGCCAAGCGCCGGCGCCGGCACCGTTCCTCGGCAAGCCGCCGGGCGAGTTGCGCGCGGTCGATGTAGAGCTCCACAGCTTCGAGCGCCAGGCGCTGGAGCTCGGCCGGTACGAGGGCTTCGACTTCCCACTGGGCGGGACCTCCAGCCGGGTCAACTTCCTGACGATGACCATCCGTATCACCGATGCCGCCGAACGCCTGGCGCCAGCAGCGCGGAGCGCTGCCCTGAACGAAGCACTGCCCGGTTCAACGAACCTCCGGGCGTCCGGGGTCGGTGGCCGTGGCGACGATCTGCATCAGTTCGCTCTCCGTGAGGAGCGTGAGCGCCTCGAGCACGGTCGCGTCGATGGCGCCGGTGGTCTGGGTGCGTCCTGCGTCGATGTGCAGCCGCGATCCCCGACCGTAGGGAATAACGTGCAGGTCTACCGCGGCGAACTCGTTGCGGACGTGGATGCGGCCCCGTGCGGCCTCTGGTGCGCCGGCCATCAGAAGATCACTGCGAGCTGGCCGTCGGTGGGCACCTCGGCGTCCAGGAAGACGTCCCTGCGGACCAGCCGCAGCGACCCCTGGATCAGCTCGATGACGTCCCGTCGCTCCGCCGAGGACAGCAGAGAACCCGCACCACAAACTTCATAGCGTCACAACCGTCTCACTGGACTTGAAATCTTCGTGCGCCGTGGAAAGCGCTGTTTGACCGAGTGGAGGTGGAAGACCTGCACCGCGAGCCCCGTCGCAGCGGGGCGAGCGTAGCTGACGGCAGCCTGAACCGAGAGGTGTCGGGGAGGGCGAGAGCAGCCGTGACAAAGCCGGGACGGTCCAGCACTGCCAGATGGGTCGGGTCCGGCGAGCGAGACGCAGAGGTGTACGAGAGGAACCGGCGTTTACGTCCCGTAATGAGTCACCGGCTCGAACCTGGCGGATCTGGGCCGGATGGCGGTGCGCACCCACTTCCGTAGTGCGGAAGCGGGGAACTCCCGGGCAGGTCTGGAGTTGCAGGCCCGGGAGGCCACGGTGAAAGCCTGCGGCGTAACCGTGGCGATGCCGCCGGGACAGAGTCGGGCACCTCCTGCGACGAACGGTCAGCAGTGAACACGGGAACCCTCCCGCATCCGCCGCGAGTCCGCCCCGCCAGCGCGGAGTTCGAGGCTGGACCCACCGTCGGTCGACCGGTGCGGGAGGGGGCGGAGCCGCCGTATTACTCGGAGCCGGGGAGAGCCCGGCGCAAGGGGAAGGGCGGCAGCAGTTCCATGAAGGGAAGGATGCTGTAATGCCAGAAGACGCACCGCCGAACGGCGGCGCTCTGGAAGAAGATTCCCCAGCGGGGTCCTTCGGCCGGGTACTGGGGATGCAGGCCAAGCTTCACCGTTGGGCGGTGGCCGACCCCGGCCGCCGGTTCGACGACTTGTTCAGCTTCGTTCACGACCCGGCGACGCTCATCGTGGCGTTCGACCGGGTCGCGGGCAACCAGGAGCCCGGACCGCCGGCGTGGACGGTATGACCGTCGCCGACGTCGAGCGGGACATCGGAGCACTCGGGTTCCTGGACGGTCTGCGCTCGGACGTGAAGTCCGGCGTGTTCCGGCCGCTGCCGGTGAGGGAGCGCAAGATCCCCAAGCCGGGCGGGGCCGGAAAGGTGAGAAGCCTCGGGATTCCTTCCGTGGCCGACCGCACCGTTCAGGCCGCACTGAAGCTGGTGCTCGAACCCATTTTCGAGGCCGACTTCCTGCCGGTCTCCTACGGGTTCCGGCCCAAACGGCGGGCTCAGGACGCGATCGCGGAAATCCAGCGTTTCGGCTCCAAGGGATACCACTGGGTGCTGGACGCCGACATCGAAGCGGCCTTCGACAACGTCTCCCATCGCGCCGTCATGGACGCCGTGCGGAAACGGGTCAAGGACAAGCGTGTCCTGGCGCTGGTCAAGGCGTTCCTCAAGTCGGGCATCCTCAGCGAGGACGGCCAGCGAAGGGACACTCATACCGGCACCCCGCAGGGCGGCATCCTCTCCCCGCTGATCTTCAACGTCGCGTTGTCGGCGCTCGACGAGCACCTGCACCGCGACTGGCTGCCCGGCGGGCAGATGGATGGCCAGTACCCGCGTCGCAAGCGTCGTCGGCACGGCCTGCCCAACTGGCGAATTGTCCGCTACGCGGACGATTTCGCGATCATGGTGCATGGCTCCGCCGAGGACGCGGCGGCCCTCCAGGACGAAGTAGCCTCCGTGCTCGAACTCTTGGGACTGAGGCTGTCACCAGCCAAAACCCGAATCGTGCACATAGAGGACGGGTTCGACTTCCTCGGGTTTCGCATCCGGCGGCGCCGCAAGCGAGGAAGCAACAAGTGGTACGTCTACGCGTTCATTGCCGCGCGGCCCATCCGCTCGGTGAAGGACAAGATCCGTGCCCTGACCCGCAGGACGTCACAGGCTGACCCCAGGGACGTGCTGATCCGGCTCAACCAGATCGCGCGAGGCTGGGCCAACTACTTCCGGCACGCAGTCGCGAAGCACACGTTCCGTATGCTCGGGGCCTTCCTCTGGCATCGCGTGATCATGTGGCTCAAGACGATGCACCGCTGGTCGTGGAAGGACGTTCGCAGCTGGCTCCTTGGCCCTCACGGATCATGGTTGCCGATCACCGCGGACGGGGTCGAACTGATCAACCTGGCGCGGACACCGGCGATCACCCGGTACCGCTACCGGGGCGACACGATCCCCAGCCCCTGACCCACAGCCTGACAACCAGCCCGACGAGAGGAACTGTGGAGAGCCCGGTACTCGGAGACGGGTACGCCGGGTTCGGAGAGCGGCCTGGAGAAACGGGCCGGTGGCAACATCGGAACCGCGCTTCAGGCCGACTCAACCGGGCGGGCGGAATCCCTTACGACCTGGCCATATGGGTGTGGCCGGAGGCGACGCGGAGGCCCCAAACCATCTCGCTGGTGATACGGGGGCCCCGACCGCTGACGCCACACCCGGCGTCCCAGATCGCACCGAGAACGTGACCCACACCCCGCCGGGCATGCCCGCAGCTCGTCGCGCCGTTCACCCCATCGTCCCCATGTTCGCCAAAACGATGTGTCTGCCCAGCAGTTGTGAACCCTTCGCAAGTTCGCGTCACCCGTCCCCGTGGATCGGTCCCGACCCCTGGCTGAGCCTGTCCCGCTCGAAAATACGATTTCGCGGCTGTGGCCTGCACGTTTGCTGATCCTGGCGACAAGGCCTCGACTGGCCTGCGACGATCTGCGGATGTCGCTGTCGGTCGTCGCCACGCTCGTCCGGAATCTGATCACCGTGCCCGTTGCCGTACTGCGCAGCCGTATGGCCAAAGATGCGGAAGTTCTCGCGCTCCGGCATGAGAACGCGGTGCAGCGCCGGCAGATCGCCCGGGTCTGCTACGAGCCCACCGACCGGATCTGGCTCGCCGCACTCTCCCGGCTGATCCCGCACGAACGCCGGCGCCAGGTCTTCGCGGTCACCTGTGGGGCTCGAAAAGTGATCGCTGCAGCTCAAGCCGCGTATCGGTACTCGTTGATGACCCCGCCGAGGACGCGGGTGCGCAGGAGACTGCGGGGCACGCGATCGTCCAACACCGCTGGCTGTCCCGGGGCTTCGGGTGGTCGTTGGTCTCGTGATCGGTGTGGCCGGTGGCAGTTGTAGTGCTCCTGATACTCGGCGAGGACCTGTCGGGCGTGGGCCTCGTTCATGATCAGGATATGGTCGAGGGCCTCGCGCCGGATCGTGCCGATTACTCGCTCGCAGTGGGCATTCACGCGCGGCGCCCGAGGTGCGCTGAGCAGCACCTCGGTGTCCTCGGCTTCGAAGACGGCGTCGAAGGAGTCGGTGTACTTGCTGTCGCGGTCGCGGAGAACGAAGCGCAGCGACTCGACGCGGGTGCCGCGGTCGGCGGCGAGATTGCGGGCCTGCTGGGTCGCCCACTGCGCGGTGGGCTGGGCGGTGACGCCGGTGACGCCGGTGACGTGGAGCCTGCGGGTGCCGTGCTCAAGGAACGCCAGCGCGTACAGCCGCCTGCCGATCACGGTGTCCACGTGGAAGAAGTCCGCCGCGATGATCCCCTCGGCCTGGGTGGAGAGGAACTCGCGCCAGCTCGGGCCGGTACGGCGCGGGGCCGGGCCGATGCCGGCCGCGTGCAGGATCTCCCACACCGTGGACGGCGCGATTGGATGCCCCAGCCGGGCCGGTTCACCCTGGATCCGCCGGTGGCCCCACCGCGGGTTCTCCTGCGCCAGACGCAGAACCAGCTTCTTGAGCGCGGCGGCCGTGGGAGGGCGCCCGGTGCGTCGGCGTCTGTCGGAGTAGTCCCACTTGCCGGCGATCAGCCCGCGGTGCCAGGCCAGCAGCGTCCCCGGCGTGACCGGGAAGACACCGCTCCAGCGGCGGCGCGGTATCAGCGACGACAACGCGGCCAGCCAGAACCGGTCTGCGGGCTCGTAGCGGACCGGACCGCTGAGCTGTCGTCGCAGCACCGCGTTCTCGTGCCGCAGCACCAGCAGTTCGGCGTCCTTGGCCACGTCCCGGCGCAGCAGCACCGCAGGCACGGACAGCAACGCCCGGGTGGCCCGGTACAGGATCGAGATGATCACGCGGTGCAGCATCCCAGCCACCACCGAGGGCCTTGCACGCGGGCTCCCACCAGCAACGATGACTTTACGAGCCCCACAATGTCTGATCCGGCACTAGCGAGGTTCCAGGGAGGTTGACGACGAGGTGATCTCGGGCAGGTAACTGGGCTAGACCAGTTAAGGCCGCGGTCACCTCCGGTACCTCGGCAGGCCATGTCGACCGGCAACGCTCTCTCCGACCCGCCCGCACACGCGGGCAGTCGCTTTGGAGGAAACACCGATGGATCGCAGATCGTTCATGGCCACGACGGGGCGCGCGTCGCTCGCCGGCGGCGCGCTCGCCGCCACCGGCATCCTGGCCTCCGCACCCGCGGCCCAGGCCACACCCACCGCCCAGCCCGCGGCCCAGCGGCCCGGCGACGGCCGCACTGTGCGGTTCAACATCATCAGCGACATCCAGGGTGACCTGTCCGACTTCGGCAAGGCCCTCGACGACCTGCACACGGTCAACCCGGACAGCGCCGGCCTCGGCATAGCCGGCGACATCACCCCGCGCGGCTACGACTTCGAGTACGCGGCCGTCCGCCAGACCCTGGACAAGCACCCGCACCCCAAGAACGTGGCGTGGGCCATCGGCAACCACGAGTTCTACGTGCCGAAGTACAGCGACCCGAACACCCTCGCCCAGGCGACCTGGCCCAACGGCACCACCGAGGACTCCCTCTTCCGCAGCTTCTACAACTTCGCGGAGCGGGGCAAGGTCTACTCGGAGACCTCGTTCGGCGGCGTGCCCGTCCTCAGTCTGGGCACCGAGCGCTACTCCCACTACCACGACGCGAAGCTGTGGGACGAGGTGTGGATCAGCGACGAGCAGTTCGCCTGGCTCGAGGACCGCCTCGCGTACTGGACGCGCCGCCGCAGGCCCGTCATGGTCCTGACCCACCACCCGCTGCCCAACACCGTGTCGGGCACGCACAACAAGCTCTACCTGAGCGACTACCTCCAGCCCGACCGGCTCCTGTCGATCCTGGGCCGCCACAAGGACGTGTTCCTGTTCTCCGGGCACACGCACTGGGACCTCAACCTGTCCGACTGGGTGGTGCGCCGCGTGGTCCCCGGCACCGGCAACCTCGAAGGGTTCACCGTTGTCAACACCGCCGCGGTGCAGGTGGGCTGGATGGACGACGGCAAGGGCGGCGAGGTCTCGCTCGGCGGCGCCTTCAACCAGGGACTCCAGGTCGAGGTGGGCCCCCGCGCGGTCGTCATCAAGGCCCGCGACTTCACCACGGGAACCTGGCTCAAGCAGCTGACGGTCCCGCTGCACACCTCCGCCTGACCGACCGAGGAGGGCCGACGGCACCGGGTCACACGTCGGTGAACGACCCGTGCCGCCCCGCCCCGAGGCGAACCGCGCGTCCTCCTTCAGGCTCTCCTCCAACACACCGATGCCGTAACGGAGTTCACCGGCCATGGCCGCCTCCTCGTCCGTGCCCGCCATGGTCGAGCACGGACGCCCGGTCACCGCGCAGGCACGCCTGCGGGAAGCTGGTGATCTCCGCGGCAAGGGCCTCCGCCTCGGCGCGCGCCCGGCCCGGCGACATGTTCTCCGGTCCCAGGCGAGCGCGTACTGGTTCTGCGGCCAGCGCCCCCTGACGCGGCAGCGGCGCCGACGCGCATCTGCGCACCCAAGGCCTCAACAACGGCACACAGCTGCTGGCAGCCGCGCCCGATAAGGTCAGGCTGGCACGTATCAACCATCGGTGGAGGTGACCAGGACCCAGGAGAGCCGACAGCAACTGATCACCGCTCCTGTTACCTGACAAAACCCCAGCTCACCCGCCCCGCCAGAACTGGTAACCCAGCAGATGGCAACCTGTGGGGCTCGTAAAGTCATCGTTGCTGGTGGGAGCCCGCGTGCAAGGCCCTCGGTGGTGGCTGGGATGCTGCACCCCGTGATCATCTCGATCCTGTACCGGGCCACCCGGGCGTTGCTGTCCGTGCCTGCGGTGCTGCTGCGCCGGGACATGGCCAAGGACGCCGAACTGCTGGTGCTGCGGCACGAGAACGCGGTGCTGCGACGACAGCTCAGCGGTCCGGTCCGCTACGAGCCCGCAGACCGGTTCTGGCCGGCCGCGTTGTCGTCGCTGATACCGCGCCGCCGAGGGCTCCTCACTGTTGACGAGGTGAAGGCCTTGCAGTCGTACCGCATCGGCGATCAAGAATGGTTCATGGCGACCGTTCAGTGGCAATTCCTCGGGTTCGTGAACGCTGACCGCGCGACGACATCGGGTGCCTGTCGCCTCACCACAACCGTCCTGCTCGTGCCCAGCACGAGCGATCCGCGGCTGACCATTCTGCGTGCCGACTGGCCTCAGCCGGTCACCGCCGAAGTGTTCCGGTCGATCGATTTCCCTCCTCTCGAATTCAGCGAGACCGCGGAGGACGCCATGCAGACCGTGCGCGAGAGCCTTGCAGCGTCTATCCGCCCGGACCTTCACCCGCTGCGAGGGCCACGCGCCTACGAGGGGGCCTGGGCGCGGGCCCGAAGGACCGGCGCCGTCGGCGTGCCCCGAACACCTATCAGCGAGTAGGCTTCGCGGCGTTTCGCCGCGGGAAGCCGGTCAGAGCAGCGCCATCGCCTCAGTGCTCCAGCTCGCTCACGGTGACCGTCATCGCCTACTCCTCGTCGTCTCCGCCGTCGACCGCACGGATCCGCTGCTGCACCGAGTCCGCCAGATCAGCGCTTCGGGCGCGGAGGACAAGTACCTCGAGGTGCAGGCCCTCGGTGCCTAGGCTCTGTCTCTTTGGTCAGCGTCGGGCCCAGGTGAGGCTCGGCTACATCGCAGCCGCCGTCACGGCAGGGGGGATGGCAGACTGACTGTATGGGGGGATCACCAACAAGGGCCTGGGCGCAGTTCAAAGCCCGTGTCGAGGAACTGGGCGGCGAGGTGCTGGAGCCGAAGTGGCTCGGCAGCGCCGCCAAGCACCGAGTTCGATGCCCGAAAGGGCACGAGACAGAAGCAATTCCGAACAGAGTGCAACAGAGTCAGGGCATGTGCCGACCTTGTTCCGGCAGTGATCCGGCTACAGCCTGGGCAGCGTTCAGAACCCGAGTGAAGGAGCTCGGCGGAACCGTCGTCGAGCTGAAGTGGCTCGGGAAGGATGAGCGCCACCGGGTGATCTGCCCGGAGGGGCATCCGTGCAACCCTCGGCCCGGCTATCTACGCGGCGGTGGGGGTATCTGCTCAGTGTGCTCCGGCAATGATCCGGCTACAGCCTGGGCGGCGTTCAAGACCCGAGTGAAGGAGGTCGGTGGAACCGTCGTGGAGCCGGAGTGGCTGGGGAAGGCAAAGCCCCACCGCATCATCTGTAGAAGTGGCCATCCATTTAGTCCCACTCCGAACAATATTCGCACCAGTTCGGGCCGATGCCTTAGGTGCGTCGGCATCGACCCTGTCGCATGTTGGGAGTGGTTCAAGGCTCGGGTGGAGGAGCTCGGCGGCCTCGTCGTGGAGCCGGCGTGGCTGGGCGACGGAACCGCACATCAACTGATCTGCCGCGAAGGTCATCGGACCAAAACCATCCCCAGCGGCGTCAAGCAAGGGCAATGAATCTGCCGACGTTGTGCGGGCAAGACGTGGGACGTGTTCTACGTCGTAGAGAGCGCGAACCACGTGAAGTTCGGGATCACTTCCGGAGATCCTCGCCCCAGACTGCGGACTCATGCGAAGGATGGCTTCACTGCCGAGGTTCGTGTCATCCAGGACCTTCCGGGTGATTTCGCACCCGACTTGGAAGCCAGCGTTCGGTTGACCCTCGCTGACGAGGGCCTGAAGCCTGTGCGAGGAAGGGAGTACTTCCCATCCGCGGCCACTCCGCTGATTCTGTCCATCGTCGACCAAGGACTCGGTGAGATTGGCCGCCAGTACGTGTCTCTTTGATCGGTTGGTCAGTTGATCGGATGTGTCCGTCCGATTGGTGATCACTGGTGTGATGTTGGACCGGACCGAGCCGCTGATGCCGGCCGATCCGGTCCGCGGGCGGCGGTGGGCCGACCACCGCCGTACCCTTGAAGGCATCGCGTGGAAGTACCGCACCAACTCGCCCTGGCGGGACCTGCCCGACGAGCTCGGCCCGTTCCAGACCGCTCACAAACGGCTGATCAGGTGGGGCGTCGACGGCACTTGGGAGATGATCCTCGCCGCTGTCCTGGCAGCGGCGGCCTCCGACGACGACATCGATTGGACGGTCTCGGTGGACTCCACGGTCGTCCGGGCTGACCAGCACTGCGGGTGCCGATAAATCGTCCACCCAGGTGGAGGCCTTGATCGACTGACCCCTCAGGTCGCGCTCGCCGACCACTCCGATGTCTTCACGTGCACAGACGCGGACGACATCATGATCTCGTGCTGCTGCGCCTGGCCTACCTCGCCGCGACCAAAACCTTCTCGCTCCTGCGCCTGCTGCCGATGAGCGACCGGGACAAAGACATCGAGATCCTTACACTTCGGCACCAACTGCTCGTCCTGCAACGCCAGGTCGGCAAGCCCACGCTCACGGACACCGACCGCGCTGTCCTCGCCGGCCTGCTCCACCACCTCCCGAGGCAGAAACTGCACCAGCTCCTGCTGCTGGTACACCCGGACACGATCATGCGGTGGCATCGCAACCTGCTCGAGCGACGACATGCCGCCACCTGCGTACCGAAGCGGCGTGGACGCCCACCCACGGTCCGGTCGATCCGCGCTCTGATCCTGCGCCTGGCTCACGAGAATTCCTCGTGGGGCTATCGCCGGATCCACGGCGAACTCGCGGCCCTGGGCATCAAGGTCGCCGCCTCCACCGTCCGGGAGATCCTCCGTGAGCACGGCATCCCACCCGCGCCCGAACGGCAGAGCACGAGCTGGGCCGACTTCCTGCGCAGCCAGGCCGACGCGCTGCTCGCCTGCGACTTCTTCGAGACCCGAACCCTCACCGGGGCGCGTCTGTACGTCTTCGCCGTCATCGAGTACTCCACCAGGCGCGTCCGGATCCTGGGCGCCACCGCGCACCCCACCGCGGACTGGGTCGTGCAGCTCGGACGCAATCTCCTCATGGACCTCCAGGACGTGGGCAGCCAGGCCCGATTCCTCATTCGTGACCGCGACTCGAAGTTCACGCAGTCCTTCGACGCCCTGCTGGCCGACGCCGGACTGACAGTCGTCACCACCGGCATCCAGATACCCCGAATGAACTCCATCGTGGAGCGCTGGATACAGACCTGCCGCAGGGAGCTCCTGGACCGCACCTTGATCTGGAACCAGAGGCACCTCCTGCATGCGCTCCGCGAGTTCGAGACCTTCTACAACCGCCATCGGCCGCACCGAGCCCTGGGCCAAGCCGCACCGCTCCGCCCGCTACCCGAACCGATCAGCGTGTCAGCACAGATCAGGTACCTGGAGGTCGGCCGACGAGACCGACTCAGCGGAACCCTGCATGAGTACCGACATGCCGCTTGACCAGGCCGGATGATTTATCGGCACCCGCACTGCCCATGACCGAGATTCCGACCGTGCTGGAGATGCGGTCGATCACCAAGACCTTCCCCGGCGTCAAAGCGCTCACCAACGTCAACTGGTCGTCCGAGAAGGCGAGATCCACGCGATCTGCGGGGAGAACGTCGCCGGCAAGTCCACGCGTTCCCTGTCCGAGCCGTCGCCGCGCGGTGGGACGCGGCGACCGGGGGGCACGTGTACCCGGCCCCTGTCGACGACTTCAGACTCTCGCGGTTCGACCTCGTACGAACAGAGGCGCCGCGCGCGCTCACGGTCGACGCGCCCCAGATCGTGCTGTGTGTCCGGGGTGAAGCGACCGTCGCCTCGGAAAAGCGCTCGGTGGGGCTCGGTCCCGGCCGCGCTGTGTACGCTCCCGCAGGCGACACACTCCGGCTCAGCGGAGAGGGAAAGGTGTTCCGCGCTACGGCCGGACTCGCTCACGCAACCCCTTAACGAGCCCCCTCGCACCTCGACATGCCACGGTTCACGACGAATTCATCCGAAGTAGCACCAGGGGCCTTGCCGTGCCTGCGCGCCCTTTCTATCTTCACGATCGTTCCGGGAACTGGACTCCACAAGGGCAGCCCGGAATACCAAGTACGCACGAAAAGGAAGTGCTTCATCATGCAAAAGTTCCGGAGAACACGGGACCGTCGTCCGGCCACTGCCGTCGGCGTCGCCGTGATCTCGGCCGGGCTGCTCCTCCCGCTCCTGGGAAGTCCCGCAGCAATCGCCGACTCCACCGCGGCGGCCCCGGTTCCTCACCCCGTTCAGTACGTGGACCCGCTCATCGGCACCAGCAACGGCGGCAACACCTATCCCGGCGCCAATGTGCCGTTCGGGATGATCGCCTGGTCGCCCACCAGCACCGCGGGCGACCAGACCAACACCGCCGCCGCCAACGGATACTCCTACAACGCCACCCGCCTGCGGGGCTTCTCCCTCACTCACGTCAACGGCGCGGGGTGTCACCCCGGAGCAGCGGGTGACGTGCCCATCATGCCGTTCGCCGGCACTGTCGACTCCTCACCCACCGCCGACACCAAGGACGCGAAGTACGCGGCGAACTTCTCGCACACCAACGAGACGGCCGATCCGGGCCGTTACCGGGTGGGCCTCGACTCGGGTGTCACCACCGACCTGGCGGTCAGCGAGCGAGCCGGCGTGGCCGACTTCACCTTCCCCGCGGACAAGCCCGCCAGCCTGCTGTTCCGGGTCTCCAACTCCCTGAACGGCAGCGAGGACGCCCACGTCGACATCGACACCGCGCGCAACAAGGTCACCGGCTGGGTGGAGACCGGCGCGTTCTGCGGCCGACGCGCCAACGGCGGCACCCCCAACAACAACCGCAAGAGCTACTACCGCCTGTACTTCACCGCCGCCTTCGACCGCGGCTTCTCCGGCGTGGGGACCTGGCACGACGACCAGCTCTCCCCCGGGTCCACCAGCGCCGACGGCGGCGAGGGCTACCTGACCGGCGCGGCCCGGGCAGGCCGGGGCTCCGGCGGTTACGTCTCTTTCGACCCGTCGAATGACAACGATGTCCGCATGCGCGTCGGGATCTCGTACGTCTCCCTGGCCGGTGCGGAGGCGAACCTGCGCGGTGAGATCGCCCCGACCGCGGGCGTCGAGGACGTGGCGAAGGCCGGGAAGGGTGCCTGGGACCGTGCGCTGAAGTCCGTGAAGATCAGCGGGGGCGACAAGGACCGCCGTACCGCTTTCTACACCGCCCTCTACCACGCTCTGCAGCAGCCCAACCTGATCAGCGACCGCGACGGCACCTATGTGGGCATGGACCGCAAGGTCCACGCGCTCGCACGCGGCCAGAAGGCGCAGTACAGCAACTTCTCCGGCTGGGACCAGTACCGGGCCCAGGTGCAGCTCCTCGCCCTGCTCGAACCGCGCGTCGCGGGCGACTTCGCCCAGTCGCTGTACAACTTCGCGCAGCAGAACGACGGGGTCTGGGACCGCTGGGTGCACATCAGCGGCGCCACCCACGTGATGACCGGCGACCCCTCGGCGGCCACCCTGGCGACGTTCTACGCCATGGGCGTGCACAACTTCGACGTCCAGGGCGCTTTCGACTCCCTCTACCGCCAGGCCACCGTGCCGCACCCCTCCGGGCTGTCGGACGCCGGCTGCCCGGGCCAGTGCGAGGGTAATCGTCCCAACCTCGCCCAGTACATGAAGTCCGGCTACGCCGCCCAGGATCAGTGCCACTGCTGGGGCGGCGCCGCCGAGACACTCGAGGACTCCGTCGCCGACGCGGCTCTCGCGCAGTGGGCCCAGCTGTTGGGCCGTGATAAGGAGTACCGGACGCTGAGCGAGCGCGGCGGTTACTGGCGGAACGTGTTCAACCCCGCGGCCACCCCGACGGCCGGTTACATCCAGGCTCGCAAGGCCGACGGTTCCTGGGTGGCCCCGTTCAGCCCCGCTTCCAGTCTCGGCTTCGCCCAGGGCAGTGCCGCCACCTATGTGTGGATGGTGCCGCAGGACGTCCAGGGGCTCGCCACCGCTATGGGCGGACGCGACAAGGCGGCGGCCCGCCTGGATGACTTCTTCCACAAGCCCGACGGCTCCTGGTCCGTCCGCGGCGGCGACGCGCTGCGCTACGACCCCACCAATGAGCCGGGCATCCACGCTCCGTGGCTGTACAACGCGCTCGGCAAGCCGTGGAAGACTCAGGAGACCGTCCGCCAGATCCTCGACACCGTGTACGGGACGGGTCCCGCCGGCCTCCCCGGCAACGACGACCTCGGCACCATGTCGGCGTGGTACGTCTTCGCGGCACTCGGCATCTACCCGAAGGCGCCCGGCTCGGCCGACCTGCTGCTGAGCGCTCCGGTCTTCCCGCACGCCGTCATCGCGGGCGTCGGAGACCGGGAGGAGATCACGATCGACGCTCCGCGGACATCCCGCACCAACCTGTACGTAGACTCGGTGAGCCTCGACGGCGCGAAGCACGAGTCCTCCTGGGTGGACGGTTCGTTCGTGCGCCGAGGCGGCTCCCTGTCGTTCGAGCTGAGCGACCGCGCCGACACCGGCTGGGCGACCGACCCGGGCACCCTGCCTCACTGACCCACTAATTCCATCCGGTGAGTGACGGCCGCTCATCTCTCGATCGGAGGCCCAAGTATCGGTCGACGTCACCATCACACTGTGGCTTCGACCGATACGGGCTCGGGCGGGAGCGTCAGCAGCAGTCGGATCCGGAGGGACAGTGGCACGCGTCCGCTGCCGCAGAGGCTGCCCCGACTGTAGGCGCAGCAGGGACCGCGCCGCAGCCTTTGCCCTGCCAGGCGGCGCGGCCTTCCTTGACATCGACGGCGGCGATGACGAGGGCGCGAATGGAGCGTTCGGCCTCACCGATGCCGGTCAGCGCGCGGACGATGACGTGGGCAGCGAGCGCGAAGAGCACCACCACCGTAGGTGTCGACGAGGTCCTTGAAGTCCTCGGGCACGACGGCGCCCAGGCGTGCCTCGACCTCCGGCCGGGCCCGCGGACGGCGTCCCGCCGACGGCAGGACGACCCGGGTGAGCTCTTCCACATCGAGATGCATCGGGGTGACTCCTGGGGGGCTGTTCAGTTCACCCCCACCAGGTTCAGCAACGTGCCGCGCCAGTCCGCCACCGTGACAGCCATGACCTGGACGAGTCATTCCGATGTGATCAGTGGTCCCTACCTTGTTGATCGGGACGAGCGAGCCATTCGTAGGGTTGGCTCACCCAGGGGTGTCGGGTGTGGCTTTCAGTGGTCTGCCGTCCGTGGCTTCTTATGATTCGCCGCCCGCCCCCCGAGGCTGCTATATGAAGTCAAGCTGCCTGAGGGAGATCTTCAGCGGTGATCTGCGTGGGGTGATCTCCTCGTTCGAGGAGCTTGAAGAGCTGCCGGCAGATTGCACGCTTGAGGCAGCGTTGTGCGTCTCTCGCGGTCTTTCCTTCGCTGATCCGCCGGGCAACGTAGGCGCGGGTGGTCGGGTCGAGGCGGATGCGGATCAGAGTGATCGTGTGGAGTGCCCGGTTGAGCTGCCGGTCTCCGCTGCGGTTGATCCTGTGCCGGTTGGTCAGCCCTGATGAGGCGGGGATTGGAGCGACGCCCGCGAAGGCCGCAAACGCGGCCTCGGACCGGAAGCGGCCTGTGTGTGACCAGCTGATGAGGATCTGGGCAGCGCTGATCGGCCCGACGCCCTGTAACGCCAGCAGTTCGGGGGCAACCGTACGAACGAGCGTGAGGAGCTCCGCTTCGAGCTCCTTCGCTTCAGAGCGCAGGGCTTCGATCCGCTGAGCGGCGCTTCGCAGGGCACGAACGGTCATGCGGTGCTCGATGTCCTGGGTCGGCCGGTCCCGTAGCTTCGCGCAGTGAGCAACCTGGTCCTTGCTCTTCATGCCTCGGAGTTCGACGCGGAGCTCGTCCGGGGCCGAGATGATCAGGGCCTTGAGCAGGTTGATCGCAGCCGTGCAGGCCAGGACGGCGCTCTGGCGGGTGGCGAGTAGGACACGAAGCGCTTCGCGCTTACCGCGACGTCGTGGGTGGATGAGGTGTTCGGTCGCCAGGGCTTCCCTGGCTGCGCGGACGGCGTCAAGCATGTCGGTCTTGCGTCCGCCGCGGATAGCGGGACGTTTGGGCCGGCACACTTCGACGACGCTTTCACCAGCCGCGTCCAGGAAGGCGGCAAGCCCCGCGCCATACGAGCCCGTACCCTCCAGTGCCCAGCAGCGGCGGCCGGGAATGTGCTGGCGGGCGAAGTCCAGCAGCTGCTGGTAGCCCCTGGCGTTGGCGGGCGAATCGGTGCTGGCGAGGACGGCGCCGATGGGGCTGACGGCCGCTGCGGCAAGGGTGTCTCGGTGCGTGTCGACGCCGATGACGCCGTCGACCTGTTCTGCGAGCATGGTCACGCGGTTGTTCTCCTTCAAGGGCTGGACGACCGTGGTCGGCGCCGGCCTGGGTGGAGTCACCGCGTGGCAGAACTGTGATGAGTCACGTCGAGATGGCGGACAAGCTGCTGATCAAGCCAACGGGGTGGGCCAGGCCGACGCCGACGTCCGGCAGACATCTCGGGGGCACGGCAAGCTCTGACGAGCCGCCAGTTACCGTTTCGGGTCATGCCGGAACGCCAACGCCAGCCTGGCAGCAACCCAACCCGGGCCGCAGGTCGACTATCACAGTTACCTTTCTCGTGGCCCCGCAATGGGGTGCCTGGCCCCCGGGTCCGGTATGGCTGTGTGCCCCCTGTCGAAGGGATGACCTGGGGGGTGTTGCCGCCGGGCTTCGGGGCACCGCTTGACCGCTGATGAGGGGCCTGACGACCACTCCGGTTCGGCGCAACGCCGGACCGCCCGGGGTGGCATGTCTGCGTAACGTGGTTGCCGGCGTGTGGTGCCGCAGGGACGGCCGGGAGTTGAGGAGACGAGAGACGAGGGGCACGCGCACATGGTCGACACGACCGCGATAGACCTCTTCCTCGGCCTGGACCTGGGCAAAGAGTTCCACCACGCCCACGGCAGGACCGCGGACGGCAGAACCGTGCACGACAAGCGGCTGCCCAACACCGAGCCGAAACTGTTGGAACTGTTCACCAAACTGGTGGCGAAGTCCGGCACCGTTTTGGTGATCGTGGAGCAGGTCGCCAACATCGGCGCGCTGCCGTTGACGGTGGCCCGCGCGGCGGGCTGCCGGGTCGCCTACCTGCCCGGGTTGTCGATGCGCCGGGCCGCCGACCTGCACCCAGGCGAGGCCAAGACCGATGCCGGCGACGCGTTCGTGATCGCCGAGACCGCCCGGACCATGCCGCACACCCTGCGTGCGGTGGACCGCGACGACGAGGTGCTGGCGGAGCTGACCATGCTCACCGACTACGACAACGACCTGGCCGGCGAGGTCAACCGCACCACCAACCGGCTGCGCGGCCTGCTCTCCCAGATCCACCCCTCCCTCGAGCGAGTGCTCGGCCCGCGCCTGGCCTACCCCTATGTTCAGGCCCTCCTGGCCAGGCACGGCTCCCCGGCAAAGCTGAAAAAACTCGGCCGGGCCCGCTGCGAGGCCCTGTTGAAAGCACACGGCTCGCGCAAGGCCCACCACCTCACCACCGAGATCTACAACGCGCTCGCCGAGCAGACCCTCGTCGTTCCCGGCACCGAGGCGTCCGCGCTGATCGTGCCGGGCCTGGCCGCCCAGCTCGCCGCTGCCCATACCCAGCGACAGGCCACCGAGCAGGAGATCGCCGCCCTGCTGGAGGCCCTCCCTCTTTTCCACCTCCTGACGTCCATGCCCGGAATGGGCGTCAGGACCACGGCCGCGGTGATCGTCGCGATCGGTGACGGCACCGGCTTCCCCACCGCCGGACACCTCGCCTCCTATGCCGGACTCGCCCCGGCCACGAAGTCCTCGGGCACCTCGATCCGCGGCGAGCACGCACCACACCGCGGCAACCGGCTCCTCAAACGTGCCCTGTTCCAGGCCGCGTTCGCCGCGATCGGCTGCAAAGCCGACCCGTCCTCCCGGATCTACTACGACCGTCAGCGAGCACGCGGCAGGACCCACACCCAGGCGATCCTCCGCCTGGCCCGGCAACGCGTGAACGTCATCCACGCGATAATCCGCACCGGCACCCTCTACGAACCACACACCCCCGACGACGTCGGCCTCGCCGCCTGACGACTCCACCGCCCCTACCCCCCAGGCCCCGTCACGCCCGCGCACCGGCACGGCAAGTCCAGCCCTGCCGGCCACAGGGCTGCCCATCAGGCACCCGATCCACCGAGAACGTCCCGCTTCGCGGGACGCTCCCGAAAACCATGACCAACCCCCATCAACCGACCCTGGCAGGGTTGACGAAACAGATAGGGGCACCCCCCGGCTTCGGCCTGTCGCTCGATGCGAGTCCCGAAATCCACCGATGAGTTCCGTAGGCTGGGCCGGTCTACCCGTCGTACACCATCGAACCTTGGACTGGAGACCCACTATGACCACTCCCGCACACGCCGGTCGCATGCTGTTCGTGAACATCCCCGTGGCGGACATCGAGCGCAGCAAGGCGTTCTTCGCGCGGCTCGGGTTCAGCTACAACCCGATGTTCACCGACGAGACCGCCGCCTGCATGCTGGTCGGCGAGCAAGCCTCCGTCATGCTGCTCAGCCACGAGACGTTCGCGCAGTTCGCGAAGCTGCCGACGGCCGATCCCACCACGCACACGCTGGCGCTCTACTGCTTCAGCGTGTCAGCCCGCGATGAGGTTGACACGGTCGCTGAGGCTGCGCTCGCCGCGGGCGGCTCCGAGGCGGATGGCCCCGAGGACCACGGCTTCATGTACTCACGCAGCTTCTTCGACCTCGACGGCCACGGCTGGCAGGTCATGTGGATGGATCCGTCGAGCACCTCGGACAGCTCGACTTCCTGCACGTCCGCGAGAACGTGATCCTACTCGGACTGGTGGCTATCGCCGGTTGAGCGCGATCTGATGGCATTGTTGCAGGTCAGCACGGTTCTGCGATTGATGCGACGTGGTCAGCACGGACCGATGGCCTGGGATCGCGGTGGGATGCGGCGCCTCCGCGGCGGGCGAGTTCGCGTCGGAGGTGGAGGTTCTCGCCGTGGGCCTGTTCCAGGGCGTCCCGCAGGGCTTGAACTTCTTCTCCGTGCTGCTTCTTGAGGGACTTCACGAAGCCGATCGCGTGCAGGACCGACTCGCCGGCCGGGCTCGCCTCGAACGTGAACGTTTTGAGCAGGCCGGGCAAGCAACGGGCGATGGTGTTGTAGCGGGCGGCGAGCATCTGCTCGGCGCCGTCGTCGGGCTGCTGTGCGAGCAGCTTGACGGTGTCGGCCGCCGCGTGGACTGGGCCGACGTCCATCCTGTCGAGCGTCGCGCGGAGATCGCCCTCGGGTCGGCGGCGGTGGCGCAGATGGCGAGCCATGCTGTGCGCAGCTCGATCGCCGCGGCATCCAGGTCCTTGAGGGTCCGCAGCCGCTGTTTGGTCATCTTGGTGGCGGAGCTACGGATGATGTCGCCTATCACCAGGTCGAAGACCTCGATCGCCTCGTCCGCGGCGAGTTCTGGCATGACCGCGGCGAACGCGACCAGGGTGGCCAGGCGCCGGTCTCCTCTCAGGTCGGGGACGGCCTCGGCTCTGCTGGGGCCTCGCTAGGCGGCGTCTCATGCTTCGTCGTCGGGCCCGCGAGAACTCCGCGACCTGCAACTCCGCGTCCGGACCGAGCAGCAGACACCCGAGTGGAAGGCGCGGTACGCGGTCCGTTCCGGGGTGGAGGGCACCGTCAACGAGTTCGCCCACGGCCACGGCATGCGCCGCTGCCGCTACCGAGGCCAGGACAAGGCCCACCTCCAGCACGTCCTGACCGCCATCGCCGTCAACATCGAGCGCCTCAGCGGACTGCCGCCGACCGGGGAAGCGCCCCCACCCCGACGGCCCACCGCCTTCCAGAATTTCCTGGACCAGCACAACATCCACCGGACGAAGTCCTGCAGAAGCAGCGGTGGTTGACACCGCTGATTCCAAGATCTCCGACAGAGTCAAGCTGAGCGGGTGAGAGACCTCGGGCGTCCAATCCAGGTAGCCGTGCTCGTCCCCGCGCCTGCGGGCATCGGCGACGAACGCCAGGTGGGCGCGGAGCACGGTCAGGGTGTGCGGCGTCTTCAGCGAGGCAACTGTGGCCGAGGTGATCGGATAGGCGGGGCGGCCGCGCAGCGCGGGGAAGTCCCGGGTCAGCCTTGCACCCTCGCTCGTCGGGTACCAGGCGCGGGACCGGTTGGAGTGCGGCAGCACCGTGTAGTCCACCAGGTGCTTGTGGCGCAGCTTGTTCAACGGCGTGGAGACGGTCTGCCGTGCCGCGTGGGGCCGCAACAGGTCGTGGAGCTGGCCGGTGGTCGCCTGCGGGGCTCGTAAAGTCATCGCCGCAGGTCGGGATGGTGGAGCGTTCTCGGCTGGGACCATGTCCGCCGTGATCCTCTTGATGCTGTACACGGTGGCCCGCAAGCTGCTGTCCGTTCCCGGGGTGCTGCTGGGCCGCGACACTTCCAAGGAAGCCGAGTTGCTCGTGCTCCGGCAGGAGAATGCGGTGCTACGGCGTCAGATCGCCGGCCCGGTCCGCTACGAGCCCGCAGACCGGTTCTGGCTGGCCGCCCCACAGGTTCATCGCCGCGAAGTGGGACTACAGCGCCCGACGCGCCCGCACCGGACGGCCACCGACCAGTGCCGCCCTCAGGAAGCTGATCTTGCAGCTTGCCCGGGAGAACCCGCATGGGGACACAGACGGATCCAGGGCGAACTGGCCCCATTTGGGCATCCGATCGCAGCCTCCACGGCCTGGAAGATCCTCCACTCGGCCGGCATCGACCCGGCCCCGCGCCGTACCGGCCCGACCTGGACGGAGTTCCTCACCAACCAGGCCGAAGGCATCATCGCCTTCCACTTCTTCCACCTCGACACTGTCCTCGGCCGCAGGCTCTACGCGCTGGCGTTCCTCGAGCACATCGCCGGCGTCACCGTCCACCCCACCCGCGACTGGGCGGTGCAGCAGGCCCGGAACCTGGCCACCGATCTCGGCACACGCATGGAGTCTTTGCGCTTTCTCCTCCGTGACCGCGACAGCAAGTACGGGCAGCCCCGGATGAACGCCCACTGCGAGCGGGTGATCGGAACTATCCGGCGCGAAGCCCTCGACCACGTCCTCATCATGAATGAGGCCCACGCCCGGCACCTCCTGGCCACCCACCAGCGTCACTACAACGAACACCGCCCCCACCAGACCCTCAACCAACTGCCGCCCGGCGCCGACCAGCAGTCCATCGCCGTGCACGAGTCCGAAGGCCGCCGACTCCTGCGGACCTGCGTCCTCGGCGGCGTCATCAACGAGTACCGCTACGTCACCTGACCTGCAGCGACGACTTCCCGAGCCCCACAGGCAGCCAGGCAGTCAGTTACCCTCCTCCGGATCCGGCCAGTGCCCGAGCCCCCAGTGCAGGTGCTGCCAAAACTCGTGATCTGCACACGCTAAGCAGCGGCCCACAGCGACCTGCTGACCTGCCGTCGTCTTCGGGGTCCGTCAGCACTGGCAACAAGGGCGCCCCTGCGCGCCATGGCCGAACAGCCTGTGGCGGTGCTCCTGTGCTGGGAAATTGGCGAGTTTGTGACAAGTCGACTATGCGCCAGCTCTGAGTCTGGCGTGGGGCGCTGTCTGCTAGTTGGCTTCGCGCAGCGTTACATCGCTCTGGCGTTCCGTGTCCGCTGCTTATCCGGCGGTGGATCCTTGGCGCGCCCATTTCCGGCCTGTGAGGGGAACATTCCATGCGTATATTCCATGAGAGACGAGCGCGATCGGTCGCCGTCGGCGGAGCGACGCTGGTCCTCGCAGTGTCGCTGACGAGCCTGCCCGGTGCAGCGGTGGCGGCATCGTCGCCGGGCGCCGCCGGCCCGCTCCCCGCGGTGTCCACCACGCAGAAGGCGTCGACCGCGTCGACGTTGACCTTGATCACCGGGGACACGGTCGCCGTGACGACCGGGGCCGACGGCAAGCAGGCGGTGAACATCGTCTCCGAATCCGGCACGTCGAAGCAGTTCCAGGTCTCTACGGGCCAGGACGGAGACCTGTACGTCTATCCCGAGGACGCGTTGACCGCGATCTCGGCGGGGACGGTCGACCGCGAGTTGTTCAACGTCACCCGGGCCCTCAAGGACGGCTACGGCGACGCGAAGACCGGCGAGGTGCCGGCCATCGTCGACTTCCAGGGCACCCCCTCCGCCGCCGCCTTGCAGAAGAAGGCCAAGGGCCTGCCGGGCAGCAAGCGCGAGAGGGTCATGCCCAGGCTGGGGATGACCGCGGTGGACGTCGACAAGGCCAAGGCGAAGGGGTTCTGGCAAGCCGTCAGGCCCGTGGCGAAGGCCGGGAAGGCCAGGAGCGGTGCCGCGGCTGTGGTGCCCGGGAGCGCCGGGGTGGCTAAGGTCTGGTACGACGGCAAGGCGAAGGTCACGCTGGACCAGAGTGTGCCGCAGATCGGGGCGCCGCAGGCGTGGGCCGAGGGCTATGACGGCAAGGGGGTGAAGGTCGCCGTCCTGGACACCGGCGCCGACCTGACCAACGCCGACGTCGCGCCAAGGATCACCGCCAGTCAGAGCTTCGTCTCGGGTGAGTCGGTCCAGGACGGCCACGGCCACGGCACCCACGTCGCTGACACCATCGCGGGCAACGGCGCCAACTCCGCGGGCAAGTACAAGGGCGTGGCCCCCGGCGCCGACCTGCTCATCGGCAAGGTGCTCAGCAACGCCGGCTCCGGATCCGAGTCGGATATCCTCGCCGGGATGGACTGGGCGGTCGCCCAGGGCGCCGAAGTCGTCAGCATGAGCTTGGGAGCTCAGGTCACCGCCCCGGGCGGAGACGCGATGACCGACGCCGTGGACTGGCTCAGCACTACCTCCCACACTTTGTTCGTCATTGCTGCAGGCAACAGCGGCCCCGGCACCTCGACCCTGGGCAGCCCCGGCATCGCCGACTCCGCGCTGACCGTCGGCGCCGTTGACAAGTCGGATGCGCTGGCGTCCTTCTCCAGCCGCGGCCCGCGACTCGGCGACAACGCCATCAAACCGGACATCACCGCCCCAGGTGTGAACATCGTCGCCGCCCGCGCGGCCGGCACCACCATGGGCACCCCGGTGAACCAGTACTACACCGCGGTCAGCGGCACCTCGATGGCCACCCCGCACGTTGCCGGCGCCGCCGCGATCATGGCCGAGCGCCACCCCGACTGGACTGGTCAGCGCATCAAGGACGCGCTCACCGCCCACTCCAAGGCTTCGGACAGCACCGTCTACCAGCAGGGATCCGGGCGGGTCGACATCCCCGCCGTGCTGGACTCCACGCTGGAGCTGTCCGGCCGGGCCGACTTCGGCCTCGTCAAGTACCAGCAGAGCACGTACGCGAAGCAGACCCGCACCCTCACCTTCCGTAACTCCGGGTCCGCCGATGCCACCGTGGACCTCGCCGCCGCGGTCAAGGACAGCAGCGGAGCAGCCCTCGCCGACGGCGCCCTGACCTTCTCGGGTGCCGGCCTGAGCGGCGGCAAGCTCACCGTGCCGGCAGGCGGCAGCGCCGCGGTCACCGTCACCCTCGACCCGAACCTCCTCGCGTTCGGGTCCCAGTACAGCGGGTACATCACCGCCACCGCCGGCAACGGCGATTCGGTGCACGCTCCGGTCGGCGTCGCGAAGGACGCTCAGCAGTACAAGGTCACGGTCAACTTCAAGGACCGCTTCGGCAACATCCCCCTGTTGGCCGGCGGGACCCTCCACGGCCTGGACAACAGCTTTCGGAGTTCTGTTGCGTCCCGCACGGGCAGCGCCACGTTCACGGTGCCGGCCGGCGGCCACTACTCGCTCGAGGGCACCCTCTACACCGCGTTCCCCGGCGGCAACCCGCTGGACCCGTACTCGGCGGATCTTTTCGCCCTGCCGAATATCAACGTCACCGACCGCGACCAGACCTTCGCCGTCGACGGCACCACCGCCACCGACCTCACCATGAAGATCACCGGCGAGCAGCGTCCGCTGGAGGACGCCTCATACTCCGTGGACGTCCGTCGTGACGACGGGGCCGGGGGCCACCTCGGCATGTTCGCCCTCGCCGGCCTGCGCAACGGGACCGAGGAGAAGTTCGGCGCCATCCCCAGTGAGGCGGCCACCACCGGAACCCTGGCTGTGGACACGTTCCTCACCCGGCGCGAGCCGCTGGTCCAGATGTCGGTGACCAGCCCCGAGTCCATCGACATCCCCCTCAAGTCCCCGCTGCTCGCCCAGCGGTTCGAGGGGGCCAAGGACGTGGAGCTGGTCGACGCCGGCGCCGGCACCGCGCAGGACTTCGCTTCCCTCGACGCCGCGGGCAAGACGGTCCTCATCACCGCGTACGACACCAGGACCGTCAACGCTCAGGTCCGCCTTGCCGCGGCCGCGGGGGCTGTGGCGGTGATCGTGGCGCCGTCCACCCCGGGCCCGCGCGGCAGCGGAATCGCCGGCGACCTGACCATCCCGGTCGCCCAGACTGGCTACGACAGCGGCCAGAAGCTGCTCTCGCTGCTCACCAAGGGCAGCGTCGACATCACGCTGAACGGCGTCCTGGAATCCGGCTACACCTACTCGGCACAGTTCACCTCCAACGGCAGCATCCCCGCCAGTCTGGCCAAGACCGCGGACGCCGGCGACTTCGCCAAGATCACGGACACCTACCACTCCGACCAGACCCGGCACATGGGCTACGAGATCCTGCCGGCGTGGTCGCCCGGCCAGCCGCAATCGGTCCGTCAGATCCAGCGCCTCAACATGGGCGGCAGCAGGGACGACTACGTGCTGGCGAGCCCCGATCTGGTCTACCAGCCGAGCGTGTACCCCAGCGTCGCCCAGCCCTCCACGTTCATGCAGACACCCCGCCTCACCTACCCCACCCCCGGCCAGAGGTACAAGCAGCACTGGTTCGCCGCGCCGGTGAATCTGTCGTCGTACGAGTCCGGGTACTGCAGCTTCTGCCGCAGTGACGTCTGGATGCACACCTCGCCCGTCTACCTCGGCGACAGCGACCCCACGCACCTCCTGGTCGGGCCGAGCAACAGGTGGAGCTTCTACCGCAACGGCCAGCCGATCACTGATATCAGCAACCTGATGGTGCCGGAGCAGGCTGACTACCAGTTCGTCCTGGACACCAAGCGGGACCAGAACTACCCAGGCGTCACTCTGGGCGGCAAGGTCCATACCGAGTGGAACTTCACCTCGGTCGCGCCGACCACGATGGCCGTCAAGGACTGCGACAAGTACTCTCCCAAGCCGACCGTCTGTGAGTCCATGCCGGCGATCTCGATCGGCTACGACGTGTCGCTGAACGTGCTCAACCAGGCGCCGGCCGGCCAGGCGTTCGTCTTCACCGTCAACGGCGGGCGCTACAAGGGCTGGACGGGCTCCACCACGATGGCCGGCGCCAACGTCTCGGTCTCCTACGACGACGGCGCCACCTGGCAGCCCACCCACGTCGAGCGCAAGAGCGACAGCTCCTTCCAGGTGGTGGTCAAGCACCCCAAGCTCGCTGACACCAACGGCTTCGTGACCCTGAAGACCGAGGTCAGGGACACCGCCGGCAACCGCACCGTCCAGACCATCACCCGCGCCTACGCCCTCAAGTAAGGACTGGCCGACCGCGCCACAGGAGACCGGGGCCGCTGTCCTCCGCATCACGCGGAGGCGGCGGCCCCATTCCATGTCCGGCGCGCCCTCTGCCGCCTGCCGGACCACCTGCCCGGCGGCGTCCACCGGGCGCCGGCGCGAATGCCGTGCCGACGTTCTTGGAAGCCCTCAACGCCCTGGCCGAGGGCGGGATGCACGTCACCCTGGCGTGACCCGCGGTCCCCCTCGCCTCGGCAACTGCGCCAGGACAACTCCCCGCCACCCTGCACTGGATCGCCACCCCGTGCATCACTCTGCCGACTCCAATGCTCTGTGGTGCCAACTCAGCCGCTCAGGTGCCAACTGGGCGACCACAAGTGGACGGGTGACCGAGTGCCGTAGTCGGCCCGTCCCACCAGGTGCGGCGCTCATCTCGAGGGGCTCCGAGTGCGATCCTCGCCGACCCGAAGGTCTGCTGAGTGCCGGCCCGCGTCACCCCGACTGAGTCAACTGAAGGTGCACCGCCGCGGTGGTACGCGCGGTATCGCCAGTGGCGAGCAGGTCCAACAGCGCTCCCCGCAGGGCTGCGAGAATTAGGGTGCGCTGCGCGAGCCCGGCCTCGGTATCGCGGAATTCGGCGGGCTGCCCGGAGGCGAGCAGCGCCAGCCAATCGCCGACCGTATCGCGGGCGAAGCCGGCCCACGGCCCGTCCGGGTCGATGAGGGAGCGGGCGTAGCTTTCGACCCACAGTGTCAGCAGGCCGCGGTGAGCGGCGTCGGACAGCCACCGCCACAGTTCACGGGCGACCGGTTGCAGCCCCTGGGGCCCATCCTGCGAGCCGGCGATCTCCTTGATGACGGCCAGCTCGTCGGCTCTGGCCCGCGCGAGCAGGGCGCGGATCAGGCCGTCCTTGCTGCCGAACAGGTAGAGCAGCACACGCGGGCTGGACTGGATCTCCTCGGCGAGCGGGCGCAGGGACAGTTCGGTGAGGCCGCTGCGCAGAGCGTAGGCGTATGCGGCTTCCAGCAGCTCCTGCCGCCGCGGGGAGGGGTTTGGTTCGGATCGGGTCACCGGGCTAGTCTACTGAAACAGTCGTTTCAGTGATGCGGGAGTGAGGACATCGTGGAGAAGCGTCAGGTGGTCATCCGGCCGCTGGACCGGCCCGGGGACCTGGGCTGGGTGGTGATGGCGCACGGCGCGCTCTACGACCGCGAGTTCGGCTGGGACACCAGCTTCGAGGCGCTCGTCGCCCGGATCGTCGCCGACTACGCCGAGCAGAAGGACCCCGGACCGCAGGCGGCATGGATCGCCGAGGTCGACGGAGTGCGGGCCGGATGCGTCTTCTGCGTCCGCGCAGACGACCGGACCGCGAAGCTGCGCCTGCTGCTCGTCGATCCCGCGGCGCGCGGGCTGGGCCTGGGTGCCCGCCTGGTCGAGGAGTGCCTGCGGTTCGCGCGGGAGGCCGAGTACGAGTCGATCACCCTGTGGACCAACGATGTGCTCGGCTCGGCCCGGCGCATCTACCAGAAGCAGGGCTTCGAGCTCGTCGCCGAAGAGCCCCATCACAGCTTCGGGCACGACCTCGTCGGCCAGACCTGGCAGCGCCGCCTCTAGCGGAACCGCCGGGGCCGGCACCATGGCCGCCCCGACAACGCTGGGCCGACAGCCTTCCGCATCTTCTGGCGCTGGTCGAGCGTGGAGTGCAAGTGAGGGCGACCGGCTTCGGCCGGGTCGAACTCGACGTCTCTGCAGGTGCTTGCCGGCTTCGCCTCCGTGAACCGGTCGCGAACGGCGATGCCAACAACACGTTCAAGGGGCCAATTTGGTACGCCTTGACTCGCCAGGCTCCTCCTGTCAGACGCATCTGCAGACGCCGAGATCGACCATGCGCAGCACCGTGTGGCACCAGTCGCCTTGCAGCTTCGGGGCCGGTGTTGTGGTCGGCGGCAGCAGGCCCGGTGCCCGGTCGGAGGCCAGAGTGCGGCACTGGTCGTTCCCCAGCCGGTTGCTGTAGGCAACGTGGCCGGTGTGCCGTGCCGTGTTCATCAGCTGTGGCGGGGCTCGAGCCGACGTGCCTCGCGGACGGGGCCACTCACATCCACATCGGCATCCCGACCACGTACCGCCCGCCCGCCTTCGGGCTGGCCGCCTTCGGGCCCACCAGCCTCATGGAGTCCACCGCGCGGCGCACCACAAGTTCGGGATCGCTCGTCGGCGCAGCCGACTTCCCACCGCCGCTCGAAGTGCCGGCGGACCACGGTCTTGGTCCGGTCGTAGACGATCGACATAGGGACACCGCCGAAGTGGGCAGGGGAGACCTCTTCCGCGTGGAGGCGGCGGTGCCCTCCCCACCTGTCAGACCAGAACGTGCTCAAGCAGGTCAAGCAGGTCGCGGGTGGCGTCCACGGCACCGAGAGCGGGGAGAACACCGAGCGCAAGGACGGGCGCAGCGATGGACCACAGATACGGGGGCGGGGTGCTCTGAAGAGCGGCGATGCGGCGGGTGACGGCGCGGTCGGAAAAGCTCAGAGCGCAGGCGGGCCGCGGCCGTTGGGCGACGAGGGCTGCCTTGGCCAGAGCCAGGGCGGTGATGCTCCGATCCCCGACCGCTTCGGCGGCCTGTTCGTCGGCCCACCGTTCCACGAGGTAGGTGACAGTCGAGCGCAGCGGGTTGAGCAGAGGGTTGGCCGCGGAGGCGAGAGCGACGGCGTACGCGTACAGGGCGTGACGGTGAGTGAGGTGGGCCCGTTCATGGGCGAGCAGGACGCGGCGCTCGGCGGGCTGCAGGGCGCCCAGCATGGCGGCGGTGACCAGAATCCGACCGGGCGCGCTTGAGGTGGCGGGGATGGCGAAGGCTTGCGGAACCGGGGAGGCAGCGACGATAAGTTCGGTGTCCTCCGGGTGGCCCTCGCACAGGCGGTGCAGGGTGCGGCGGGTGGCGTGCTCGGTGCGCAGGGCCCGGTAGATGCGGTGGGCGATGAGGCCGAGGGCCAGTACCGCGGCCAGCGCGATGATCTCGGGGACCGGTTCGTACAAGCGCCGTCCGTCCTCGCGGGCCTCGGCTGCCACCGGCGGGGCCTCGTTGATGAGGGTGGCGGCCAGCAGGATCAGGGCCCAGGTGGTGGCGGCGGCGGTGAGGACGGCGGCCACGGTCAGGACGCGGGTGGCCAGGGCGGGTGCCACCCGCAGGCCCACCTGCGGGGCCACCGTGGTCAGGAGCAAGGACAGGACGAGCGGGATATAGACGTCGATCCTCACGGGCCGCTCCCGCCGAGCAGGTCGCGCAGGGCGCGCTCTTCTTCCGGGCTCAACCCGGTAACGAACTGCTGGAGCGCGGCGATCGGGTCGGGGCCGCGGTCGAGGGCCTGATGCATGGCCTCGGCGGTGAGCTCGGCGGCGTTCTTCGCCGGCCGGTACGTGCCCCGGCGTCCGGCCACGTCACGGAGCACAAGCCCCTTGTCGTACAGGCGCCTGAGGATGGTGTGCACGGTGTTGTACGCGAGACCGCCACCGATCTCGGCCTGGATCTCGGCCGGGGTCAGCGCCTGTTCCGTCGCCCACAGGGCGGCGAGGACTTCGCTCTCCAGTTCACCCGCACTGCGCCGGTCCGCTCTGCCGTGGGGAGATGTACCTGTCATTCGTTCACCTTACAGCGCGTAGGGTTTTCAGGCAGGCGGTGCGGATCCTGGCGGAGCCGGGTGCGGGGCGCTCAAGGCTGGCCCGCTTTACTGCGGAGTGCCGGCTGCGAACATGTCCTCGACACCCTGGACCGTGGCGCGGGCAGGCCGCACTGATCCCCGCTTCGGCGGGGACGATGGGCGCGTAGCGACTGGAACAAGGCGAACTTCACTCATCGCTCGGCGCGCCGGACCGCGGCGTCGGCCGAGACAGCCCAAAACCGCAGGAGGAGAAGTGCCGTTGCGATGAGGACTGGATTCCAAGCACAGTCAGGTTCTCACGGAAGTTGCTGTTTCTGTCGGGCAGTTGGGCTGGTCTGCGATGTGCGCGGTACGTCGGCGGCGGAAGAGGGCAGGCAGGCTCGGTGGGGTGAGGAAGCCCTCGGCACGGGCGCTAGCGATGCCGATACGCGGGAGGTCGCTGGTCTTCTCGAACAGCAGGAAGCGGGGCTCCCACACGGGGCGGTACTTGGCGTTGGCGCGGTAGAGGGACTCGATCTGCCACCAGCGGGAGAACAAGGTGAGCACCGAGCGCCACCCCCTCAGGACGGGGCCAGCCCCCAGGCGGGCGCCGCGTTCGAAGACGGCCCGGAACATGGCGAAGTTCAATGAGACCCGCCGTACCCCGAACTCGGTCGCGTGCAGGAGGAGTTCGACGACCATGAACTCCATCAGGCCGTTCTCGCAGGCGCGGTCGCGGCGCATCAGGTCCAGCGACAGCCCGTGCTCGCCCCAGGGCACGAAGCTCAGCAGGGCCCGGGGCTCCCCCTGGCTGTCGCGGCACTCCAGCATCACGCAGCGGCCGTCGTCCGGGTCACCGAGCCTTCCCAGCGCCATGGAGAAGCCGCGTTCGGTCCCACCGTCCCGCCAGTGGTCGGCCTTGTCGATCAGGGTGGTCATGTCGCTGTCGGGGATGTCTCCGTGGCAGCGGATGCGCACGGTGTACCCGGCGCGGCGCACACGGTTGTGCGCCTGCCGTACGCCCCGCATGGCGCGCCCTTCGAGGGTGAAGTCGGCCAGGTCCACGATGGCCTCGTCGCCCAGCTCCAGGGCGTCCAGGCCGTGCCGGGCGTAGATCGTTCCGGCCTCCTCGCTCGCGCCCATCACGGCCGGCGTCCAGGCGTGCCGACGCGCCTCGTCCAGCCACGCCTCGATGGCGCCGGGCCATGCCTCTGGGTCGCCGATCGGGTCGCCGGAAGCCAGGGTCACGCCGCCGATCACCCGGTAGGTGACGGCGGCCTTGCCGCTGGGTGAGCAGATGACGGCCTTGTCGCGGCGCAGCGCGAAGTAGCCGAGGGAGTCGCGCTCGCCGTGCTTCGCCAGCAGTTCGCGCAGGCGTTTTTCGTCCGCTTCGCCGAGCAGATCGCGGCCCCTCGGGGCGCGGAAGCAGGCGTACAGGACGAGGAGGAAGGTCGCGGCGATCAGAATGTTGATCGTGACGTCCACCCAGCGGGGCGCGTGCACGGCCCCGACGCGGTCGGCGAACGGGCCGATGCTGATGCCGCGCAGCAGGGTGTAGGCGATGCGGTCGCGCAGGGAGCCTCCGGGCAGCCGGTTGGTGGCGCCGACGAGGAGGGTGCCGATGGTGCCGCTGACCAGGATGCCGACGACTCCCACGGCCATGGCCAGCTTCGGGTTGGAGCGGTCCCCGATGGCCTGGAACTCCGTGCGGCCGAGCAGCAGCGTGGCCACGAACAGGCCGGTGAGCAGGGCGGAGAGCCAGTTGAACGCATGTTGGCGGTACGGGTCTTGAGTCAGCGCGAGGACGTAGAGCGCGAACAAAGGGCCCGCGAGCAGCATGTTGAAGATCCACGCGGCCCGTTTGCGGCGCCGCATCACCACGGCGAGGAACAGGGCCAGCGCCGCCGAGACCAGCCCGGCGGTGGCCAGGTACGGGGTGAAGAACTCGCCCGCGTTGTGCTCGTGGACCTCTTCACGGAACGGCAGCGAGACCACCGCCGCAATGTTGAGCAAGGCGAGCAGCCGCAGGTACCAGACCGTGGCCGCGGCTGCCCGTGGCCGGAGCCGTGGGAAGGTATGCGGTCGTCCGGCCTGTGCGGGGGCGTGGTGCGGGAGCGGGGATCGCTGCTTGGGGATCAGGACTGGCTGGTGTGCGGGCACCGTGAGGGATCACCTTGGCAAGAGGCCGGGGGTACCGGCGGGGACGGGGACTGGCGGGCAGGTGTGTTGCGTGCGGCACGAATGCCCCAGGGGCGTCGGCGAGGACGGGGCACGAGTTGGGGTGCGGGCGCGTCCGGAGACGGAGCCCCACGGCCTGCGGCGTGTTTTCGGTCGAGGACCTGGCGCATGACCTCGGCGGTCATCTCGGCGGCATTCCGCACGGGTTCGTAGGCTCGGTCGGTGTCAGGGGCGGGGCGGACGAGGTCCTGCTCGCCAAGGTGCTGGAGGATGACGCGCAGGGTGTCGCGCGCGAGATCGTCGCCGGTCTCGGCCTGGATCTCGGCCGCGGTCAGCGCCCGGCCGGTGGCCCACAGGGCAGCGAGAACCTCGCTCTCCAGCTCACGAGTGCCCTGCCGCTCGCCGCGGCCTGCGGTCACGGTCGTCTCACCCTTACCGGGTCGGCGCACAGGCGCTCCCCGTCGACGACCGTGCGCGCGGTGCCGCCGACCGGGTACACGTTCAGCAGCAGGAAACGGGTCCTCACCCGGCCTGCTCCCGCGCGCAGACGATCGACAGGTTGTCCTTGACGGTGAAGTACGGCTCCACCCGCACCCCGGCGGCGCGCTGCGCCGGATAGACGAAGGACTTGTGCTTGCCGGCGATGTCATCCCAATGCCTGCCCACCCGCAGCGGCTCCTCGCCCATGCCCGCGTCGTGACAGTCGAGGTACAGGTCCCAGATCCATTCCCGGGCGGTGCAGGCGGTGGCCAGGGTTTCCAGCGGGATCCGCACCTGGAACCGGCCGCCGTATTCGTCGGCCGGCAGGCGCATCTCGGCGCGGCTTCCGTCGCGGGCCTTGAGGACGAGGACAGCCTTCTCGGCCGTCGCTCCGGCCAGGGACAGGCGCAGCAGGATCTGTCCGTCGCGTGGCCAGATCTCGTCGACCTCCGCGCTGCACTCCTGCGGACTGCGCGTCAGTTTGGCCATGTTCGTCCTTAGCGTTCGTCGGCATTCGCCCCTGGTCCTACAGTCTGTAGGGTACTGGAAACCCTACATCTTGTAGGGCGCGAGGGGCGAGTGATGATCAAGACCCTGAACACGACGTTCAACCGTGCCGCCCGTCGTGAGCCGCCGCTGATCACGGGCACGTGGTGGGACCGGAGCGGCGAGTGGTGGCTGGCGGCGGTGGCGGGCGCGTTCACCTTGGCGCAATTGGTCATGGTGCGGCCCGGGATAGGGCTGGGCTGGGACGAGTCGGTTTACGTCAGCCAGGTCAGCTCCCACGCACCGACCGCGTTCTTCAGCGCGCCGCGTGCCCGCGGGGTCTCCCTGCTGGTCGCCCCGATCGCCTCGTGGACGTCGTCCACGCCGCTGCTGCGGGTCTATCTGTCGCTGCTGTCCGGCCTCGCACTGTTCCTTGCCCTCCGCGCTTGGCGGGGGCTGTCTCCAGTACGGGTGCTGGCGTTGGCGGGTGCCCTGTTCGCGAGCCTGTGGGTGACCGTGCTCTACGGTCCGCAGGCGATGCCCAACTACTGGGTCGCGACCGGCGCGCTCGCGGGCGTCGGCTGCTTCCTGCGCGCCCAGTCCGACCGCACCCGGCACGGTGCAGTGTGTGGGCTGGCCGCGAGTGCGGCGCTGATGGCGTGGATGCGGCCCGCGGACGCCGTATGGATGAGTCTGCCGCTGCTCGTGGCGTTGGTTGTCGTGCGCCGGTGGCGCTACTGGCGGCTGCTGTTCGCTCTGGTGGCGGGGCTGGTGGCCGGGGCGGGCGAGTGGGTGATCGAGACGCACCTCAGTTACGGCGGGCTGGGCGCCCGGCTGACCAAGGGCTCCCGGATCCAGGGCGGCCTGGGCTTCAACAACGCCGTCGACGACCAGCTGCGCAGCCTGGCCGGACGTACTCTGTGCCGCCCGTGTACCGGGACCATGCCGGCCGAGCCACTGCTCGCCTGGTGGTTCGCCCTGCCGGTGTTCGCGGTCGTCGGGCTGGTGGTGGCGATGAAGGCCCGGCGCACGGCGGCCACGCTACTGCCCCTGGCCTGCGCGGTGACGGCGGCGCTCCCGTACCTGTTCCTGATCGGGTACGCCGCTCCCCGCTTCCTGCTGCCCGCCTACGCGCTGTTGGCCATCCCGGTCGCCGACACACTCGGGTGGTTGGTCACCGCCCCGAGACGGAGGTGGCGCCCCCTGCCTGTAACCCTTGTGGCGGTGGGGCTCACCAGGCATCTGGCGGTGCAGTACGCGGTGCTCCAGCACACCGTGGAGCGCACCACCGCCGCCCACCAGGACTGGGCCCGCGCCACCGGCGAACTGCACCGCCTCGGCATACACCCGCCGTGCCTACTCACCAGGCACGAAGCGGTCCCGATCGCCTTCTACGCCGGGCGCTCATCCGTCGCGACCAGTGGCCCCAACGCCAACACCACCAAGGCGGCCATCACCCGGACGGCCCAGCGGGAGCCGGTGGCGGTGCTGACGACCCGTACGGGACGTCCCCCGTCCTACGCCCGCAGCTGGCATCCGTATCGGATGGACAACGGCACTTTCGCCTATGTCGCTCCCGCCGCACCGGAGAGCGGACGCCGATGACCACACCGTCCGACGCACCCGTCATCTCGGGAAGGCGGGCCTCCTGGCACACCGCGGCCACACTGCTCGTCCTGCTCGTCGCGGCCGTGCTCGCGGCCCGGCACTGGACGGTCATCGACACCGGGACGCAGGAGTTGGCCGCCGCCGACCGCGGCTGGCTGCTCGTAGCGGCCACCGCCGCCGCATTGACGTGGGGCTGCGCGGCCCTCGCCCAGCAGGGCACGGTCACCGAACCACTGCCCGCCGGACGGCTGGTGGCAGCCCAGTTCGCCGCGTCCGCCGCCAACCACGTCCTGCCCGCCGGAGTCGGCGCGGGCGCGGTCAACTGGCGCTTTTTGACCCGCTGCGGACTCACCCCCACCGACACAGCGACCGCCCTCGCCCTGAAGGCCACCGCGAGCGCCACCTCCCGCGCCGCCCTGATCACCGGGCTCAGCGTGGCCTGCCCCGGCATCCTCCACCTGCCGCACCTTCCCGCAGGCATCCCCGCCATGCTCCTCGTGTCCGCCGCGGCGACCATCGCACTCCTCTCCCGTCTGCTGCGCACCCGGATCCGCGACCGGCTCCAGACGGCGCTCGCGCAGGTGAGGGCGGTGCACGAACTCCCGGCGCGAGCAGCGGCATTGTGGGGCGGCTCGCTCGCCTTCGCCGCATCGCACGCCCTCGTCGTGTACGCCGTCACCCAGGCCCTCGATATGCCGCTGCCCGCCGCCCGGGTCGCCCTGGCGTACCTGGCGGCGAGCAGTGCCGCCGTCCTGCTGCCCACCCCCGGCGGTATCGGTTCCCTGGATGCCGCGCTCGCCCTGGCTCTGGTCACGGCCGGGATCCCGGGCGGCGCAGCCGCGACGGTCGTCCTCGGCTACCGGCTGCTGACGGTCTGGCTGCCGTTGGTCCCGGGGCTGCTCGTGCTGGCTCTCCTGGTACGCCGCAAGGTGCTGTGACCCGGCCGCGGCCGAGGGTTGCACGGGGAGGAAACGCCAGTCACGAGCGCAGCGACGCGGGGTGAACATCGGCCGGCGTACGGGAGTGCTCGGCGCCGGCAGAGGGTCCGAGGGTGAAGCCGATGACGGCCCGCCGCCGGGCTGGTTGCGAGCGATGTACACGGGGTGGCAGTCGCCGGACGGCTCTACCGGGTCGGTGGTCGCCGGGCCCAGAGCCGATACATCGGCGCGTTGGCTCACCTGGACCGTGGAAATGATCATGCGAGCCCGGCGGTGCGCGTCCGACCCCGCAATCGGGGACCGGCACCGGTGCTCAAGCCGGCCCAGGCCGAGGCGATCCTCGACGGGTGCGCACGCTTCGACGCCGGCTCGGGGCAGTGGTCGGGATCGGTGCGCGACCGGCTGCTGTTCACGACGCTGAGTGAGACCGGGATGCGGCTGGGCGAGTGCCTGTCGCTCAAGCACTGCGACTGGCACGTCGGCCGGGGCGGGACCCCGTTCGTCGAGGTCGTGCCGCGGCAAGACCACCCGGCCGGGGTGCGGGTGAAGAACGGCCGGTTCCGCCGCATCTACATCAGCGATGACCTGGAGCGTCTGCACAGCGAGTACGTGTGGGAACTGTGCGATGCCGACGCTCACCGGGCGGTGGACCTGGAGAACTGGTGGGTGTTCGTCAACCTGCGTCGCGGCGAGTGGCTCGCGCCGCTGCGGCCGGAGACCGTCTACGACCTGGTCGACGGCCTCAAGCGCCGATTGGGGAAGGCGGTTCCGTCTGCCTGGACGCCGCACTGGTGGCGCCATACCCACGCGACCGCACTGCTGCTGTCCGGGGCTCACGAGCACGTGGTCATACGACGGATGGGCCATGCCGACGTGCAGACCACGCTGACCCTCTACGGCTGGGTCACTGAGGACGCCGAGCTGAAGACCCTGGCGAACTGGAAGTCGTTCACCGCCAACTGGCGTGGCCTGGAGTGAAGTTCGGCATGACCGATCACCACCTCCCGTCAGTTCCTGCCGGCGGTTCGACCTGCCCGGACCGGTTCGCGCAGAGCGCCGAGCTGATCGACGGCTTGGACCCGGTGTTCGCCGGGCCACTCTTCGATGGGCGGGACCCACGGCTGGCCGGCGTGTTCATGCGCGGATCGCGGCAGGTCCAGCTGGACATCACCGCCTTGCCGCTGGTCATGCGCCGTGAGGCCGGCTGGTGGCTGGCCACCTGCGCGCGCACCGGCGAAAGGCAGGTCCACGCCAGCGAGTGGAACCGCTGGGCGGTCACCGCCGCCGACGTCATCGCACGCCACCCGCACGTCGCCTCCTTCGCCGACCGACCGCTGGCCGAGTGGATGACCGCCTGGGCCCGGAGATTCCACGCCGACCGGGGCCGGATGCCTGCCCCGGGCATCGGCTCCGGGCCGAGCACGCTCTGCGCGGCATGCTGGAGCGGCTGCTGCGGCAGTACGCCAGCGAGGTCGACTGGTGGCGGCACGACATTTGGTCGCTGCGGCTGGACCCGCGCATCCCGCGGCGCGAGCACGAGCCGCGCGCCAACACCGCCGTCCGCTGGGGCGACATCACGCCGGTCTGGCTGCGGGACGGGACCAAGTTCGGCTCCACTACCAGCAGACGAAGATCGACGCGGCACCGAACACCATCCTCGTCGGCCGCGACGTGGTCGAGATCATCCGGGAACAGCAGGCATGGGTGCGCGAGCACTGGCACCTGGGCCCCGCCGACACCATCCGCTACCTGTTCCCGACGACTACCGGCAACCGGCACGGCACCAAGTCCTGGGAGACCAGCAACTACAACCATGTCCTGAAGGACTTCAGCCACCACCTGGACCTGCGCGACTCACGCGGCGAGCTCCTCCTCTACTCACGAAGCCACCGGCTCCGCCACACGAAGGCGACCACCCTCATCAACGCCGGATCCCTCATCCACGTCGTCCAGCGCTACCTCGGCCACCTCTCCCCGGAGATGACGATACGTTGCACATAGACCCTCGCGAGCACCGCGGAACGCGAGTTCCTCGCCCTGGCCAAGATCGGGCGCGACGGGCGCGAGGTCGGTATGGACCGCCGCGACATGCTCGACCTCGTGCAGCTCGACCGCCGCACCGACCGCATCCTGCCCAACGGCTACTGCCTGCTGCCGCCCACCCGGTCCTGTGACAAGGGAAACGCCTGCCACGGCTGCGACCACTTCGCCACCGACCGCACCTTCCTCCCGGACATCCAGCGCCAATTCGCCGAGACCCAGTCCCTGGTCGCCACCCGGCAGGCGCGGCACACCGAACGCTACGGCGAGCCGATGAGCGGGACCAACGTCTGGATGGGACAGCGCAACGCGGAGATCCGCAGCATGCAGCTGGAGATCGTCGCCCTCGAAGCCCAACCGACCGACAGCACCGCCGTCGTCCGCGGGGCCGGCGTGCTCGGTCGCACCGGCTACCAGGACGCCGCCAACACCTCGGACAGCAAAGGGGCATCACACTCATGAGCAAGCAGCCGAACGAGACGGCCCCGCAAACCGTGCCTCCTGCTGACCGGCGGATCGCTGCCCTCCGGCAGGGCCGCACAGGACAAGCACCAGCAGGCCGTCCAACGAGCGGAGGCGGGCATCCGAAGGCTGATCAAGGAGAGCGAGGAGATCAACTTCCGCACCGTTGTCTGCGCGGCCGGCGTCAGCCTGGACTTTCTCTATGCCCATACCGACCTGCGCAAACGCATCGAGACCTTGCGCGGCCAGCAATGGACCGAGAACCAGTCTCCCCCGCAGGCACCCTCAGCCGACGACGGCACAGTGATTCATTCCCTTACCGAAGCCCTCCGCCGTGAGCGCACCACCCACCGAGAGCGCGTCCAAGAGCTCGAACAACGACTGGCCGCGGCACACGGCGAGATCCTGCGCTTGCAACGTGTGATCCAGTCACACAACCCGAGACCGTGACAGCACTCGCCTGGCTCCAGAGCTCACGATCCAGAACGCAATCCCAGAGCACTGTGCTCCACCACACCCGAGGGAAGATCGCTCTTCCCCGAAGCCCGAGCAGTCAGCTCCACGAGTCCGGCCCGGAGGTCGGCGGCTGGCTCACCAAGGACGATCGCGCTGATGATCAGCTCCATCATCAGACGATCGTACTCGTCGCCCATGCTGCGAGAGCGCTCGCCATCGGCCTCCACCACAGCAGAGGCGATCCTCCTCCCACCACCAGCCACGGGGACAAAGGACGCCTCATAGACGCCGTGACCGGTCCAACTCCTGTGCATGAAAACGACATCGCCTTCGACGAAGACGTTCCACTTCTCATCCATGTCCCGGGCCCGATATCCGCGCCGGATCCGGTCCCAGTCCTCGTCAGTCCAGACACGATCCGGCAACTGAGACACCGGCCTGGGCGTGTTAATCGGCTGGAGGCGCCGGAACGACTCTCGGGTGAGCGGGGTATCGGCAGTCATGACGTGATCCTACGGATGCACCACTCCAACAGGACAGCGACTTACTTACAACTGGGCAACGGCAGTGTCAGTGGTGTCCATCGGGGCCCTGGGCCCGGTTCAGCCCTGCAGCCAGATCCGCAGCGGAGCGACCGGCTGGAAGCCGTGGCGGACGGCGACCGCCAGATCCTGCCCGTACTCATAGCCGACCACGGGCAGGCCGGGAAATAGTCGGTGCACCGCGTCCAGCACGACCGGCCAGGCCGCGTCAGGGCCGCCTTCCAGGGCGAAGACATTGGAGATTCCGACCACATGGTCGCTGCGGCTCGCCACCGCTCCGGCAATCACCCTGCCGCCAGGTGACTGTCCGGCGAGCACGAAGGTGGCCGGGTCGTCGAGCAGCTCGGGCCGGAAGAGGCCCGCGCTGCCGTCCCCGCCGTCCCAGGCGAGCGCCCAGGCGCGCAACATGTCAGGGTCACCCACCACGTCCCAGACAAGATCCGAAGTGATGGCGGGCGCACCCGCCGGGCGGTGGATCCACTGCGCCTCGAACAGCACCTGGAAGCCAGCCTCCGTCAGGTCGAGGTCGGCGAAACTGTCCTTGACCGAGGCTCCGGGCGCGGTGATGTCGATCCGCTCCGCCAGCGCGGCCGGGTCGGCACCCGGCACCAGCGTCACCGCGTCGGGGTAGTACAGGGGTGTGCGGGTCGGGGCCGTCCAGGCTTGTGTCCCGAACTCGCTCGCCACGTCGTGCGATCGGCTCATCGCCGCGCACCAGTCGGCGTTGTTGCGGGCGGCGGTCTGGACCAGGAGCTGCTTCGGCGTCGTCACGAGTGCGGAGCATGCCCCGCCCCGGATAGATCCGTCGAGCGGTTTTCCACTGCCCGCTGGACGGACGCTCCGCCCGACGGTGGCAGAACTCACTTACGTACTCCTGGCAGATGACAGCCCACTGGAGCCAGATCAACTTCGTACATCACTGGGGCCACTTCGGGTTCTCGCAGCGGAGCCCAAAGAAGTGCTTACAAACAGCCGCCTTCTCTGCTGCCGCCCCCAGCGCGACTTCGGCGGGCTCCTCGCGCCGGCGGTCAGCGCGGTCAGGTCGGGGGCCTCGCCGAGCAGGCCGATGGCGACGGCGAACTGGCCGGGCATGCTGCGGGTCGCCGGTTCCCTGGTCACCAACCAGGTCCGTGCCTACGACCTGCTGCGGATGTTCGGCCGCGAGGGCCACCCCACACCCTTGGGGCAGGCGTTCGCCGAGTACGGGCGGATCGCCAAGACCGAGCACCTGCTGCGGGTCGTCGACCCGGTCGATGACACTTACCGTCGGCAGATGAACGGGCAGCTCACCGTGCAGGAGTCGCGGCACAAGCTGGCCCGCGACGTGTGCCACGGCAAGCGCGGCACCATCCACCAAACGTACCGGGACGGGATGGAGGACCAGCTCGGCTCGCTCGGCCTGGTCCTCAACGCCGTGGTGCTCTGGACCACTCGGTACATCGACGCCGCCGTCGCCAGCTGCGGGCCGAGGGCCACGAGATCCGCGACGAGGACGTGGCACGGCTGTCCCCGCTCAAGCGTCGCAATCTCAACGTGCTGGCTCGCTACAGCTTCACCGCCTCTACCCCGCCCGGCGGCGGCCTGCGGCCACTGCGCGACCCGGACGCGGCCGGGCCTGACGACGAGGAAGGGTGAGCCGCTGGTGCGCCCCTCGGCCGGACAGCTGAGCACCAAAACCGCGCCCCCTGCGGGTAGGGGGAGGGCGCGGCTGGTTTGGACGGGGTCCTGCTGTCGGCTGTGAGCTGTGTCGTTGGTTACTGCCAGTTGGGCAGTATTGCCTCGTTGTAGCGGGATCCGGCCGCCCCGTGCGGCAGGATTTCGTCGATACGGGCGAGGTCCTGGGGCGTGAGGGTGGCCTTCGCGGCAGCCACGTTCTCCTGCAGGCGTTGCGGGCTGCGGGTGCCCGGGATGGGCACGATGTCATCGCCCTGCGCGAGCAGCCAGGCGAGGGCCAGTTGGGTAACCGTGATGTCCTTGCTCACTGCCAGGGCGGTCAGCTCGCGGACCGCGGCGAGGTTCTTCTCGTAGTTGCCGGGCTGCCAGCGGTCGTCCGTGCTGCGCATGTCGTCGGCAGGGTACTCGGCGGCCGGTTTGACGGTGTCGGTGAGGAAGCCCCGGCCGAGGGGCGAGTAGGGCACGAAGCCGATGCCCAGTTCCCGGACCACCGGCAGGACGTCGGCCTCCACACCCCGCTCGAACACCGAGTACTCGGTCTGCAGCACCGAGACCGGGTGGACTGCGTGGGCCCGCCGGATTGTTCCGGGACCGGCTTCACTCAGCCCGAAGTAGCGCACCTTGCCCTCGGCGATCAGCTCAGCGACCGTGCCGGCCACGTCCTCGATGGGGACGTTCGGGTCCACGCGGTGCTGGTAGAGCACGTCGATATGGTCGGTGCCGAGGTGGCGGAGGCTGTTCTCGGTGACCTCACGGATGTGCTTGGGACGGCTGTCGAGAGCGATCCCGAACTTGGCTGGGTCGGTGAAGTCATAGCCGAACTTGGTGGCGAGCAGGATGTCGTCGCGGAATTCCTTCACGGCACGGCCGAGGAGCTGCTCGTTGCTGCCGGTGCCCAGGCCGTACAGCTCGGCGGTGTCAAAGAGGGTGACGCCGAGTTCGTAGGCGCGGCGGATCGTGGCGATGCTGCTCTGGTCGTCCGGGGTCCCGTAGGCGATGGTCATGCCCATGGTGCCGAGGCCGATCGCCCCGGCCCGGAGGCCCTGGCTGCCAAGAGTCCGCAGGGGGAGGTTTGTCGTTTGCTGTGCCATGCCCTCAACGTTAGGGACGCGGGATCTCGGAGGCGTGGGGCACTAGTCGCGTAAAATTGCCTGATCCTCTCAGGAAGGAAGTACGTCGTGCTGGATCAGCTAGCCGCGGCCATCGACCGGCACTGCGTGGGACTGGGCTCGGACACCAAGATCCCCCGGCTCTCCCTCGTCGCGGCCGACGAACCCATCGATCCCACCGGCCTGCTGTACGAGCCGATGATCTGCTTCGTCGCCGACGGCGCGAAGCGCACCACCTCGGGAGATCTAAGCCAGGTCGCACACGCCGGCGAAATGCTCCTCACCACGATCGACCTGCCTGTCACCGTCGACCTGGAGAAGGTGCCCTACCGGTCTGCCGTCATGCAACTCGACGGTCGAGCGCTCGCCGACCTGCTCATCGAACTGGACGAGACCGGCCCGGCCACCACGTCGGCCGCAGCAGGGCAGGTCAGTGCGCCGATGACACCGGAACTCGTCAACGCGGTCACTCGCTGGGTCGAACTCCTCGACACCCCTGAGGACATCCGCCCTCTCGCCCTGCGGATCGAGAGCGAGGTCCTCTACAGACTGCTGCGCAGCTCTCTCGGCGCCATCCTGCGCCAGTGGTCGCTGGCCGACTCGGCCACAAGTCGGGTGCGCCAGGTGGCCCGATGGATCTGCGAGCGCTATACAGAGCCGCTCAGCATCGACGCGATCGCCGCCGTCGCGCACATGAGCCCGGCCAGTCTGCACCGGCACTTCAAAGCAGCCACAGGTATGAGCCCGCTCAAGTACCAAAAACACCTGCGGCTGCAGGCGGCCCGGCGGCGCCTGGCCGCCGGCGACGCCACCGCAGCCCAGATCGCGCAGGCGGTCGGATACGTGAGCGCAACCCAGTTCAACCGCGAGTACCGCAGCACCTACGGCCTCCCGCCCGGACAGGACGCAGCCCGGCTCCGCGCTCGACTCACCCACACCCGCACCGCCACGACTCGGCGGGTATAAGTCCTGGAGTCAGGCGCCGAGTGTGCACACGGGACCCAGCGGCGAGAAGGTGCAGAGCGGCGAAGCCGCAGGGGCGCCCTACCGGGCGCCACAGAGCAAGCCCACTGACGAACTGGGGGCGGCATAGCCGCCCCTCTGTCCAGCCCAGCGCGGTCACCCCCAGTCGCACCCGATCCCGTCTCCATCACGGTCCAGGTGGGGGCCGTAGCCAGGCGCCGACGCCGTGCAGACCGCCGAAGGCGGCGTAGGAGCCACCGCCGAACTTGCCTCCGGTGTGCAGCTTGGTCATGACGACCTCGAGCCCGGACAGGCCGGTCTTGGGCTCCACGTCCATGGGGATGCCGCGGCCGTTGTCACGGACCTCGACGGAGGCATCCTCGTACAGGATCACCTCGATGTGGTCGCAGTAGCCGCCCAGGGCCTCGTCGACGGAATTGTCGATGATCTCCCACAGGCAGTGCATCAGGCCACGGCTTTCGGTGGACCCGATGTACATCCCGGGTCGCTTGCGAACAGCCTCCAGCCCTTCGAGGACGAGCAGGTGCCGCGTAGTCGGAGCCGTAGGCGACCGGCGGGCGGAGACGGGCGGAGGGCGGGGTGCTCACGCGTTCGCTCCAGGTGCGGAAGAAGAGGTGGGGCGACCGGGGTCCGCCGGTGCGGGCCCCGGTCCGGGAGGGTGTAGCTGGTGCCGGATCAGATGTCGAGGAAGCGAACGTCCTTGGCGTTGCGCTGGATGAAGGAGCGTCGGGCTTCGACGTCCTCACCCATCAACACGGAGAACAGGTCGTCGGCCTGGGCGGCGTCGTCCAGGGTGACCTGGCCAAGGACGCGGTGGTCGACGTCCATGGTGGTGACGCGCAGCTCCTCGGCGTTCATCTCACCGAGACCCTTGAAGCGCTGGATCGAGTCTTCCTTGATCCGCTTGCCGTTCTGCTTGCCGAGCTCGACCAGGGCGTCGCGCTCGCGGTCCGAGTACGCGTACTCGAAGTCGTCGCGACCCCACTTGATCTTGTAGAGCGGCGGGCGGGACAGGTACACGTGCCCCGCCTCGACCAGCGGCCGCATGAAGCGGAAGAGGAACGTCAGCAGCAGCGTGTTGATGTGCTGACCGTCGACGTCGGCGTCCGCCATCAGAATGATCTTGTGATAGCGGAGCTTCTCGATGTCGAAGTCCTCGTGCACGCCCGTGCCGAAGGCACTGATCAGCGCCTGGACCTCGGTGTTCTGCAGGATCCTGTCGATGCGCGCCTTCTCGACGTTCAGGATCTTGCCGCGGATCGGCAGGATGGCCTGGTACATCGGGTTGCGACCGGACTTCGCCGAACCACCGGCGGAGTCACCCTCGACGATGAAGATCTCGCACTTCGTCGGGTCGTTCGACTGGCAGTCCGACAGCTTGCCCGGCAGCGACGCCGACTCCAGCAGGCCCTTGCGGCGGGTCAGGTCACGGGCCTTGCGGGCCGCGACGCGGGCCGTGGCCGCCTGGATCGACTTGCGGATGATGTCCGCGGCCTCGACCGGGTTGCGGTCGAACCAGTCGTTCAGGTGCTCGTGGACGACCTTCTGCACGAAGGTCTTGGCCTCGGTGTTGCCCAGCTTGGTCTTCGTCTGACCCTCGAACTGGGGCTCGCCCAGCTTGACCGAGATGATCGCCGTCAGACCCTCGCGGATGTCCTCGCCGGCGAGGTTGTCGTCCTTCTCCCGCAGGAACTTCTTCTCCCGCGCGTACCGGTTGACCAGACCCGTCATCGCGGCGCGGAAGCCCTCTTCGTGGGTACCGCCCTCATGCGTGTGGATCGTGTTCGCGAAGGAGTACACGCTGTCGGAGAACTGGCTGTTCCACTGCATCGCGACTTCCACCGAAAGTAGACGCTCAGTGTCCTCCGCCTCCAGTGAGATGACCGAGGGGTGCACCGGCTCGCCCTTGCGCGCGTTGAGGTACTTCACGAAGTCGACGATGCCGCCCTCGTAGAAGTAGGTGACCGTCCGCGCGGCCGGCTCGACCGCGTCCGCGTCCGGGTCGTCCGCGCCGACGGTCGCCTTGGCCGACTCGCGCTCGTCGGTCAGGGAGAGGGTCAGGCCCTTGTTGAGGAAGGCCATCTCCTGGAAGCGGCGCGAGAGAGTCTCGAAGGAGTACTCGGTCGTCTCGAAGATGTCCCCGTCGGCCCAGAACGCCAGCGAGGTACCGGTGGTGGTGACCTCCTCGTGCTGCTTGAGCGCCGTGGTCGGCACGCCCTTCTCGTAGTCCTGGCTCCAGCGGTGCCCGCCGCAGCGGACCTCCGCCTCCACACGCGTGGACAGCGCGTTGACGACCGACATGCCCACGCCGTGCAGACCGCCGGAGACGGCGTAGCCGCCGCCACCGAACTTGCCGCCCGCGTGTAGCACCGTCAGGACGACCTCCAGCGCCGGCTTTCCCTGGGAGGGGACGATGTCGACCGGGATACCGCGGCCGTTGTCGACGACGCGCACCCCGCCGTCGGCCAGGATCGTCACGTCGATGCGGTCCGCGTGCCCGGCCAGCGCCTCGTCGACCGAGTTGTCGACGATCTCGTAGACCAGGTGGTGCAGACCCCGCTCGCCGGTCGAGCCGATGTACATGCTGGGCCGCTTGCGGACCGCCTCCAGGCCCTCCAGCACCTGGATGTCGCCACCGGTGTAAGACGCGTCTCCCACGCTGCCGGGGACAGGCGCGGGCGCGGCGTTGTCGGCCGGAAGGTCGGAGGGAATGCCGGGACGGGTCACAGGGCGCTCTCTTTTCTGGCACGACAAACCGCGCTCCCATCCGGGAGGTGGAAGCGGGCTGGCATCGGACAAAAGGGGTCGACGGCAGGGCCCGGCCGACCGGCCGGGCCCTGCTCCGTAAGGTTCACCATAGAACCGAGAACTACGTTTAGCATACCCAACACGGCCGCCATTCATAGGGCAATAGGTCTCCTGTATGGCGCCTCAACGGCCGATCGGGGGTGAAGATGATCCCCCCTACGTATGGCACGTTTAAGGCTCCGAGGACGCCGCATGCAGCTTCTTCTCCTTCGGGGTCGACTGTCGTCAAAAAAGGCACCTGGGCGCGGCCGGGATTTGCCCCCTGTGGGCCTGCAAGGCCACCCGTGGGAAGAGAAGGCCCCAGCCCGAGGGTCCCGGACCTCGACTCGCCCACCGCGCCCCGCACGCGGCGTCCGCAACGCTCCGCCGACGGCGCCGAATCGGAGTCCCCGATGGCCCCGAGGCTCGTGTGGCCCGGCATGCGTCAGGGTTCCCCCACAGGTGACTCCTCCGCCCCGTGAACGGGGTGGCTTCTCGCTATGCCGGTTGGGCTTCGCGACGGACCAGCCCGGCCCGTAGGACGTTGAGAGCACCGACGGTGTCCGCGTGCGCGTTGTGGCCGCAGGCGACGCAGTGGAACGTCTCCTGTGTGGGCCGGTTCTCCTTGGTGGTATGCCCACACTGGGGGCATCGCCGGGAGGTGTTGCGGGGGTCCACGGCCATCACTTCCCGCCCGGCGCATTCTGCCTTGGCGTTCAGGATCGTCAGGAACACCCCCCATCCGGCATCGGCGATCGAGCGGTTCAGCCCGGCCTTCGCGGCGGCCCCGTTGGGCAGGAAGCTGCCCGGCTGGTCGGGGTCGGGCTTCGGTTCGGGGGCCTTGCTCATGTTGCGGATCTTGAGGTCTTCGTGCGCGATGAGGTCGTGTTCCCGCACGAGGCCGAGGGCGGTCTTGTGGGCGTGGTCGAGGCGCTGGCACCGCACCTTGCGGTGCAGACGTGCCACCGTCTCCACTGCCTTGCGGCGGCGCTTGCTTCCGCGCTTGCACCTGCTCAGTGCCTGCTGAGCTGCTTCGAGCTTCGCTGCGGCCTTTCGCCCGTGACGCGGGTTGGGCACGAACTCGCCGTTCGAGTCGGCGAGGAAGTTGGCAATGCCCAGGTCGATGCCGACCACGCTGCCGGTCGCGGGCAGCGGCTCGGGCCGGGGCCGCTCGGCGGTCAGGATCACATACCAGCGCTTGCCCTCACGCTTGACCGAGACGGTCTTGACATGGCCGACCACGGGCCGGTGCTGGTGCACCTTGACGTGCCCGACACCTTGCAGACGCACACGCGTGACCGGGTCGTGCGCAGTGGCATCCCAACGGCAGCCGTCTCCGTCCCTGGGGAACTCCACCGTGTCGAACCGGCCCACTGCGCGAAAACGCGGACAGCCCGGCTTCTCACCGGCCTTGACACGGCGGAAGAACGCCGCGAACGCCTTGTCCAGACGCCGCAGCGTCGCCTGCTGGCTGGAGAACGACCAACGGCCCTGACGCTCCGGGTCGAACGCCCGGATGTCCTTGAGCTGCGCGGACTGCTGCCCGTATCGGACCGTCGTCTTCGAGCTGTGCCGGTAGGCGTCACGGCGCTCTTGCAACGCGCCGTTGTAGAGCGAGCAGTGATCGCGCAGCATCTCGCGAAGGGCCTGGTCCTGCCGGGCGGTGGGTCGCAGGAGGAACGTGTACGCACGGATCATTCAGTCCACCCCCTCCGACTCGAATCGACCGTAACCGTAGCATTGGTTCATGTCACCACGTTGGGAACCAAACCCCGACGTACGGCGCGGCCGTCACGTCGTCCACCACCTCCACGCGCATTTGGTGTTCGTCACCAGGTACCGGCGGACCGTCTTCAACGACGAGATGCTGACACGCTGCGAAGAGATCATGCGAAAAGTCTGCGAGGACTTCGAGGCAGACCTGATCGAGTTCAACGGCGGAGAAGACCACGTGCACCTGCTCGTGCATTACCCGCCGACGGTCGCCCTGTCGAACTTGGTCAACAGTTTGAAGGGCGTGTCCTCGCGCCGGCTGAGGCAGGAGTTCACCGGCCACGCCAACCAGCCCATCACGCACGGCCGCTTCTGGTCCGGCTCCTACTTCGCGGGGTCATGCGGCGGCACACCCCTCCACGTGGTCAAGGACTACATCGAGAACCAGAAGCGGCCCGACTGAGCGCAGCTCCGCGGGCGAGGCATTCCGGAACGAAACTGCGGCGCTCCGCGCCGCAGGGTTCAGAATCGGATTCCCTCCCCGCCCGAAGGCGGGGATTCCCTCCGAAGAAGAGGGATGGAGAGGGGTGGGGAACCCAACCATCCCCGCCTTCGCCCACCACCCGAGAGGTGGTGACCAGGCGGCGATACCCCGCAGCCGGTCGCGATGGCCAATGGCTTCGTCCACGAGAACCCAGATCGAAGAAAACCACATCCGCCATAGGTGATCATCTCGTGGCGCTTCCCTGACGCCAGAGGGGTCGCAGCACCTTGGCGCCCGGTCTGGCGGACCACGCCACCTGAAGTGCTCAATCCGCCAACCGAAGTGCGCAGTTGAGCCGAAGCACGCTAGTTGTCAGACTTGGCGTCCATTGACCTGTGGCTTCGATCAGGCAGAGCACGGTGGTTGTCACCAGGTCGGCACGCTGCGCGTCACCAGCATGGATCACGAGCTGCGGTTCCCGTTCAGCTGAAGGGAACGGCGTCCTTCGGGGCGGTGTGCCAGTTGGTGACGATCGGGTGATCGACAGTGATGGTGCCGACCGGCAGGGAAACCGGGTTGGGGTCGTCGTCACCGATGGCGACGATGATGCTGTCCAGTTCCTTGCCACCGTTTGCGTTGGTGGTCTTCGGGTTCACCCCGGCGTAGGCGGTGGTGCTCCCGCTCAGCTTGATCTGCTTGCCGGCGGTCTGCTCCGCGGGACCCGCCTCGGTGCCGTCGGATCCGAACGCCACGGTCGGAAGCGCAGCGGGCAGGTAGCAGGTGATCCCCGACTTCGCCTTCGCGATGATCAGAATGTATCCGCCGGCCTGGGTCTCGGACCTGGTGCTCCAGGAGATGTCGTTGGCGCCGCAGCTCTGCCCGACCGGCTCCCGCTCGCCGTTGCCGGTGTCGGCGCCGGACCCGACCCCGTCCGCGGTTCCCTTGCCCGTCGCGTCGGAGCCCTTGCCGGTGCCCTGGTTACTGCCCGCGGTCGACGAGCCGGACGGGGTGACCGCATTGCCGGCCGGAGTGGCGGACGAAGAACCCTGCGCGGCGCCGGTGTCCGTGGCCGCGTCCGAGTCCTGGCACGCCGTCATCAGCATGGCGCCGCCGACGAGGACTGCGGAGACGAGGAAGGCCTTGCGACGGTTGCCGGACATGAAATCCCCTTGGTAATCAGTGGTTGAGGCCGAAGCGGTTTCGGCTTCTTGGTGCTTGCTTGATCACTATGAGGGGGCTGTGAGCCGAGGAGATCCCGGCGTCTTCGTTCCAGGACACCGCTGTCGCAGACCGGTGACATGATCACGAAGTGGAAGAACCAGTGTCCCGTCGCGGTGTAGGTGGCAGGTAGCGACTCGTTGACCTGCATGAATGCCAGATGGTTGGAGACTGCCGATGGCTGACGTTCTCAAACGGCCTGGCTTTCGTGGAAGTCCCGCTCGCCGTGGAGACAGAGGTGTCCGGCGAGCGTCAGCCTCGCGACGACATTTGTACAAGACTGATAGCGGGCAGCGCAGGCATCGTCCCGTACATGGGACATGACGACGTCACGCACTTGCACGGGATGCATGTGGTCCACTACGGCCCGCGGCAGGCGCCGCCGCTGGTGCTCATCCACGGATCGGGATTCTCGGGCGGCTCCTGGAGCCCGGTGGTACCGGCACTCGCCGACCAGTATCACGTCATCCGAGTCGACCTCCCGGGTCACGGCCAGTCCTCGCCCGCGCCGTCGTACGACGTGCCTGAGCAGGCGGGCCGCTTGGCCGCGGTGCTCGACGAGCTCGACCTTCGTCCGATCACCGTGGTCGGGCACTCCAGCGGTGGATACATCGCCACCGCGCTTGCCGAACAGCGCCCTGACCTGGTTGGTTCGCTCGCGCTGATCAGCAGCGGCCCGAGTCCCGACGCGCTCCTTCCGCAGCCCGTCCTCCTTCAGATGCTGATTGCCCCGCCGCTGGGCCCGCTCCTCTGGTCGATCCGCTCGGACGCGATGCTCCGCAGGGGGGTGACCGCGGTATGCAACCGCCCGGTGGACGTCCCGGACGACCTGGTCGTCGAGGTCCGGGGCATCGGCTATCGCACGTTAAGGACGGTGCTGCGCCGAAACGCCGCGTACATCGCCGAGCGGAGCGTGCCCGACCGCCTCACCGCCCTCGACGTCCCGGTCCTGGTGATCTTCGGCGCTGCCGACCGCCGCTGGGATCCGTCTTCGGCACACCAATACGACACGGTGCCGAACGCGCGCGTCGAGCAACTGCCCGACGTCGGACACCTCCCCATGTTCGAAGCGCCGGAGACGACCAGCAAGTTGCTGCTGGCCTTCGCGGCGGCAGGCCGCTGACACCGATCGCTACCCTGGTGCTGTGTGGGCCACAGAGTCACCACCTGACTGGACGTCGGTGGAGGTCGCGATCCCGCGGCAGTCAGAGCGACTGCCCGGGATCAGCATGGCCGGGTTCGGTCAACGTGTCCCGGCGCTCGTGGACATCGCCATGGTCGCGCACCCATCGGTCACCCTGTTCGTGGACCTGAGCGAAGGAGACGGCCTCGTCTACAACGCCCACGGCCGGCGCGAACGCGGCAGCGTGGTCGTCGGGCTGATCCCGGGCAACCTTCGGATCAGCGGCCGGACGGCCGAGGCAGGCCAGTGCCTCCAGATTCGGTTGTCGCCGGTCGTGGCGGCTGCAGTGCTCAGCGCATCGACCGAGCTCGTCGGGACCGTGGTCTCCCTGGAAGATGTCTGGGGTCGCGACGCCGGGCGAGCCGAGGACAGGCTGCGCGCCGCCACGTCGTGGGACGAACGGTTCACGATCGCGGCGGATGTCCTTGGCCGACGGCTGGACGCCCGCCCACCGCTCGATCCGGAGATCGCTGCTGCCTGGTGGCGGATGCTCACCAGCCGGGGACAGGTGCGGGTCGACAGCCTGGCGAACGAGGTGGGATGGAGCCGTAAGCGCCTGTGGTCCCGCTTCCGGTCCCAGATCGGCCTCACTCCCAAGCGTGCCGCCCAGCTGGTGCGCTTCGACCACGCCGCCCACCTTCTCGCGGCGGGTGACGCCACCGCTCGGGTGGCGGCCGCAAGCGGCTACGTCGACCAGTCCCACCTCCACCGCGAGGTCAAGGCGTTTACCGGGGTGACGCCCACCGCCGTAGCCGCTGCGCCGTGGCTCGCGATCGACGACGTCGCGTGGCCGACTTCGTTCGCCGACCTGCCGCCGTCGCCGTCTGCGTTTCGTCAGGTCCCGGCGAGGTGAGCACAGGTTCCAGCACGGGAGTGGTGCCGTGCGCAGACGTCGCACGAGCAGGTACGACAGGACCCGCAGCCGCCCGCCACGACCCTTGAACCTTCCCCTTGATCTTGGACACCTGGAGACTGGGACGTGAGTTCCAGAGGAAGTAGTGCCAGGTGGGAAGCAAGAGCAGCCGCAGTAGGCGGTACACGGAGGAGTTCAAGCGGGATGCGGTCGCGCTCGTGCACTCCTCCGGGAAGACCGTCACCGAGGTGGCCCGGGACATCGGGGTGAGTGCCGAGGGACTGCGAACCTGGGTCAAGCAGGACACGATCGACCGCGGACGGGGGCGGCGGGCGAGCTGACGACGGCCGAACGCGAAGAGCTGCGCCGGCTGCGGAGGCTGGCCGCCGAGCAGGCGGAGACGATCGAGGTGCTGCGAAAAGCGGCGGTCTTCTTCGCGAAGGAGAGCGATCGATGAGCGAGGTGTACGCGTTCATCGAGGCGGAGAAGACCACCCACCATGTTGCTCTGTTGTGCCGGCTGCTGAAGGTAGCCCGCTCCTCCATCTATGCGTGGCTGGCCGGCGAGCAGGCCCGGCGCGCAAGGAAGGCCGCCGACGACGCCCTCGCCCACGAGATCACCGTGCTCCACCTCGCCTCCAAAGGCACTTACGGGGTGCCGCGTATCCACGCCGGGCTGCGCCGGCTCTGACACCGCGTGAACCGCAAGCGGATCGAGCGCGTCATGCGTGAACGCGACATCAGCGGCGTCACGCGGCGCAGGCGCAAGGGCTTGACCCGCCCGGCCAAAGGGCGGTGCCCGCCCCGGACCTGATCGGCCGCGACTTCACCGCGAGTGCACTGGGGATGAAGCTGGTCGGCGACATCACCTACATTCCCACCGATGAGGGCTGGCTGTATCTGGCGACCTGGCTGGACCTCGCCACCTGCGAGATCGTCGGCTACTCGATGGCCGACCACCACCGCGCCGGCCTGGTCGTGGACGCGCTGACCATGGCCGCCAGACGCGGTCGGCTCCAGCCCGGCTGCATTGCGCATTCGGACCGCGGCAGCGAGTACACATCCGACGAACTCCGGCGTGAGTGCGTTGTGGCAAACCGGATCTTGTTCGAGCGGCAGCGGGTGACCATCTGGACGGAGGTTCGGGTGCGGTCGCGGGCATGAGAGAACGGGCCCCTTGGTAGTGACGCGGTTACGACACCAGCACGACCAAGGGAGCCCGTTGCCTGATCAGTTGAGCAGTATCTCTGTGCCTGCGTCCACCGTGGTCACCCCTGGGTGTGACTGCTACGTGCACCGGTTCGGTTCGATTACTCCGGGGCGGCGGGCAGGCTGCTATCCGAGCGACATGACGGATGCGGAGTGGGCCCAGGTCCGCTCCGCGATGCCGGTGCCGGCGTGGCTCCTCAGGCGGGGCGGGCGTCCGGAGGCGTTTTGCCACCGCGAGATGCTCGACGCCGTGCGCTACCTCGTCGACAACGGCGTGAAGTGGACGGCTCTGCCGGTCGATTTCCCCTACTGGCGGGCGGTCTACGACTTCTTCCGCCGCTGGCGGTCCTACGACTACGTGCGTGAACTGTACGAACGCCTGCGACGTTCGGCCAGGGAGCGCACAGGCCGCAACGCCGAGCCCAGTGCGGGAATCATCGACAGTCAGTCGGTGGACGCCTCCGAAACCGTCGGTGAGGACAGTCGCGGATACGACGGCGGCAAGTCACGTGACGGGCGCAAGCGCCACATCCTGACCGACACGGAGGGCCTGCTCCTGGAGGTGACCGTGACCACGGCCGATGTCCACGACTCCAAGGCCGCCCCCGCACTGCTGGAGACATTCATGGACGAGCCGGGCCGGCTGCTGAAACTGGTGTGGGTCGACAGCGCCTACCAGGGTCCGGCGCTGGCGAAGGCGTTCGCCCGTCACGGAGTCCGGATCGAGGTCGTGCGCCGATCCGATGGGCAACGCGGATTTGTCGTACTGGCCCGCAGGTGGGTGGTGGAGCGAACGCTGAGCTGGCTCTCCCGCTCACGCCGCCTCAACCGCGACCACGAACGCCGCCCTGATCACCACCAGCAGATGGTGTGGTGGGCAGCCGTGATCAGGCTGTCGCGCCAGATGGCCGGCGATGCCCCGCGCTGGCCGGAGAAGCGTCCCGGCCGACTACCCCGGACACGAGTGTGAACCGTCCGTCCTTCTCCCGTACCAGCCAGCCCCGCTTCTCCAGCGCGTAGGCACGGTGACGGATCTTCTCCACCTCGTTCTTGATCTCCGCATCCCGGCCCACCATGCGCGTCAACTCCACCCCGCTCACCGGCCCCGACGCGGCCACCACCGCGGCGAACACCTCCCGATACAGGTCGCTGAGCACCTCCTCACCCATGCCCGACCGCCACACCGGCGGCCGCTCGCCACGCACCGAGCCGGAGCCGCTCGATCCCCCAGCAGCAACCGCCCCACCATCAAACGGAACGGAAACCGGCGTATTCACCGCGCTCTCCTCGGCCAGCACCGACACGAGCTCCTCACGCCCCACCCGGGCTCGCTCGACTCGCTCTCGCGCGGCATCCACCTCCGCCTGAGCCTGCTCCAGGACCTCCGTCCAGGACTCCAGCTCCTGCCTTGCCCGCGCCTCACGCCGTTCCATCAACCCCAGCACCGACGGCATCGCACCCTCCCCGATCAACAACAAGCCGTCCGCTGCCTGCCCCTACCCCTCCACGATCATGCCCTGCACACGAAGAAGCCCCTGCTCATCGAACAGGGACTCCCTTTGCCACGACGCACTGAGATGGTCCGGTTGGGACTTCGGCAGAGCATGGGCCGCACCGGCTCATGCTTCGACAACGCCGCCGCCGAGTCGTTCTTCGCATTGCTGAAGGAGGAGATCAGCACCCGCCAGTGGCCGCACAGGGCCAGTGCCCGCGCCGAGATCTTTGCCTTCATCGAGACCTTCTATAACCGCAAGCGACTGCGCAGGCATCCGGTCTGGGGCTATCTCACCCCGCTGGAGACCTGGCATCGCCTCGAACAGGACCACGCCCTCGCGGCGTAAGCATCGAGTGTCCAAGATCACGGGGAAGCTTCAGGTCTACTCGTCGGCTAGGTGGCGTTCCGGATCATTGCGCGCTTGGATAGGTGCATGTCGGAGGGGAAGCGGGGCTCGGCCCGTTGGCGGTATGGCGCGTTGAGCGTAGTCGTTATCGCGATCTTGGCGGGTGCCGCCTGGCTACTGCTTCCTGGTGAAGCAGACCCGCACGACTATCTCCGGGAGCCGGACGACGTGGTTTATGGCGACGGTTCGCTGGCAACCGTGCTTGCGCACTACGGCGTGAGCCTGCCCGACCAGGCGACGGACGTGCGCTTCCATGACGAAGAATCGCTGATCGGTTCTGAGGGGACCCTCTTCCTTCACTTCGAGGTTCCCGACGCCGGCCTGACGTCCCTCCTTCAGACCCTCAACGTGGGGCCACTCACGCCCGGCCTACCTGTCAGCTGGGACGCCAGCGGGGAAGGGCAGCGTTTCGGCTGGAGCTTCCCGGGCAGTTCCTGGCGCGGAGCGCAGGGACCAGCCGAGGGAACCGTCACCGCTTCCGTCGCTGTCGCTCGGGCGGGCGGGGTCAATTCCGTCTATGTGATCGCCGAGCACATCTGACCCAGCGCGAGAAGAGCTGCCACGGACTCACGGGCGGGGCTGGCTGAACAGGCCAGGCTCGGGCTCGGCGAGGATGGCGCGCTCGACGAGTCGCTTGAGCTTGTGCCGCGGGCACTCCTGTCCAGCTTCCCGATGATCGAACCGTGAAGACGTCACCTCGCTTGACCCCGATGCAGTCACGGCAGGTTGGCGAGCTGGTGCGAGGTCTCTTGGGAGAGCCGACGGACCACCCAGACCACGGGCCCGTGCGGATGCTCACTGAGCCTCTCCTCGTTGAATTGCGCCAGGCGGCCGGACGCCACGAAACCGCCCGTTTCTTACGCGTACGGTCCGAGGGGTGAAGGTTGGGCTTCGGCCTTCAAGCCCCGTCGATGTCACTGACGAAGGACGCTTCGGACGTCAGGCCTTCGATGAAGGAACGAAAGTCCGCAGCAAGTCGCAGCAAGCTCGCCATCGCCTACCAGGCCGCACTCCACCTCGCCGCCATCCTCATCTGGGCACGCCGATGACCACGGAACAAGAACCTAGACCCGTTCCAGCGAGCGGTGGGGAAGGGGCGGGGTTTCGACCTGGATGGAATCGTCGGGGCGGACGATCCCTCCACGGCGGACCACAGCCATGACGCCACACTTGAATGTGAACTCGCCGGACACGGAGTCCATGGTGAAGACCTCACCGAGCAGCCCCCTGTGGAAGTCGTTGATCTTCGAGCACGGGTTACGCAGTCCCGTCACCTCGAGCACCGCCCGCTCTCCGAGATGGAGCAGAGTGCCGGTGGGCAGGCCCAACAGGTCCACCCCGCGCGTGGTGATGTTCTCGCCGAGCTGCCCCGCAGAGACCTTGAAGCCCTTGAGCGCGAGCTCGTCGAAGAGTTCCTCGTGCATCAGGTGGACCTGGCGCAGGTTGGGCAGGTCCGGCTCGTAGGTCATGCGGAACTGGTGGCGGATCGTCTCACCTGCGTGAACGTCTCCTTCCACTCCGAGCCCCGTGAGCAGCGTGATGGAATCGCGATTGGGCTTGCTGAACGAGTACACCTCGTTACGGCTTACTGCGGCGACCTGACCAGTCATCACGCCCTCCCACCTGTTGTCGTTCTGCGGCCGGTCGATCTTAAAGGTGGTGCAACCATCCTTGTGAAGCTTCCCCAAGGCCGGGTAGTTAACGTTTCCACAGGTCATGCAAACCCGTTGAAGGTGGGCCCGGCGTAGAGCAACGGAGCTCGTTGGTACAGGCAGTCGACCAAGACAGCTTGTACCCGAGGAGCTCCGTTGAGCTGCCCCGAGTTTCGTAGAGTCCGATCTTGATGGTTCAGGCGGGCTGCGGGACTTGTTCCTGGCTCCGCCAGAAGTCGTGTTCGTACTCGGTGGGCGGTACGTAGTCGAGTGCGGAGTGGAGGCGTTCTTCGTTGTACCACGTGATCCACTGGAAGATCGCCCGCTCGACCTGGTCGACGTCCGTCCAGGGCCCCTGCATCTCGATCAGCTCGGCCTTGAACGTGCCGTTCAGCGCCTCGGCCATCGAGTTGTCATACGAGTCCGCGACTGAGCCGACGGACGGCGGACAGCTTGGGCTGGTTCGCCGTATTGTTCGCGGAGTTGACGCGCTTCCAGGCCTTGGTGTCGTCGGTGGCGGCGCGCAGGCCCATGTGGCCGCGGGTGGCCTTGGCTGACGCCCAGGTCTGGACGAGGGTGTCGACGTCGGCGTTGATCCAGCCGTCGGGCTGGGTGGCGGCGCAGTCCGGGTTGCCCTTGGTCTGGGTGGAGGAGTGGAATTCCTGGTTCCAGGTGGGCTGCGCTGTCCAGCGCGAAGAAGTGGAGGGGGCGCTGGTGTCCCAGACGGTCCACTTCTGGGCGCTGCAGTCGGTGTTGCCGGAGTGGAAGTTCCACAGCGACAGGTTCGTGTAGACGATGAGCGCGTCCTGGATCGGTGTGGTGTTCCAGGTAATGAAGGAGCGTGCGGTGCGCGGGGTGCCGTCGGTGTTCTTGGTGCCCGGTTTGCCGAAGTCGAGTTCGGTGTCGGTGGACCAGTCGACGGTCTCGCCCTGCTGCACGTACGTGTCGAAGGTGTTCGCCAGCGCGGAGGTGGACGGGTCCACGGTGACCGGGAACTTCGTCGCCGGGTCCGCGAGGAACTCCGCCGACGGCGTGACCACCAGGTCGACTTCTCCGGCGCCCTTGTTGACGACCTTCATGTCGACGCGGGCCCGGTGGGTGTGCGCGCCGGAGACCTTGTCGGTGGCGGCGTCCCACATGACCGGAGCGGGCATGGTGGCCCGCTGCTCGCCGGTCCTGGCGTCGGTGAAGGTGACCCTCGTTGGCGATTCCCTACGGAGCGATCATTCGCAACTCCTATCTCAGCTGAACGTGACGCTCCGGTTGGCGGCATCCGGTGCGATGAAGGCGAGAAGCGGCTCGGCCTCGTCCAGCACCGCCGCGGTGTCTGCCTGCGACAGCGGCCGGAACGGGGAGATGAGCAGTGTGGAGCCCATCTTCGACCATGTGCCGTGGACGAATCCGTCAACCAGGAAGGTGGGCCGCACCATCGCCTGACCCGGCATCACCTGCTTACGATCCGCCTCGCTGATCACTCGGGCGCGGTCCGCGTGCCCGAGGAGGATGTTGTCGAAGGCGGGCAGAAAGCGCACCGGGACGGGTCGGTCCGGGTCGGCGAGCGGCGCGTCGGGCAGGTCGAAGAGCTCTGTGCCCTGCTCGTCGCGGAAGACGCGTAACTGCGGCAGCAGCTCGTCGAGAGTCTCGCGCAGGCGGGTCAGCCCCGACCATGCCTGGATGTCCTTCACACCGGCCGGGCCGAACGCCGCCAGGTAGCGACGGATCAGCCTCGCGACCTGCGGCGCCGCCATCGGTCGGCCGATCCACTGCTCCGCGACCGTGATGGCGATGCCGGCACGGGTACCCCAGGCTCCCCACGCGCCGGTGGCCGGGGCGTGCACCATCGGTACTCTCAGTTCTACCGCCCCCGCGAGCACGCGGCCGTCGCGGCCGGGGAAGCGCTCGGCGAGCGACGAGGCGAGCTGGTGCCGCTGCAGGGTCCGACCAGCCATCAGCTCCATCCCGGTGGCGGCGATTTCGTCGAGGTCCAGCCCGGCAGTCTGTGCGGCGAAGTACCGCGCCCGCGTGGTGCGATCCAGGACGGGCTGGACGACTGGCCGCAGCCAGCGGAAGTCGTCGCTGCTGGTCAGGTGCTGGGTGCTGCGCAGGACTGCGGAGCGCACCACGCGCCGGTCGCGGAGCAGTGCCGTCAGTTCGTCGTGCCGGAAGTCGGCCAGCCGGGTCCACAGGCCCACGTAGGGCCAGTTGGGCTCCTGCCCCTGCAGAGCGACCAGGTGCTCGACGACGTCGAGCGCTGGGCGGGAGGTTCGGGCTGCCAGGAACTGACGTTGGAGCAGTGTCCGGTTCAGGGTGCGGGTGGAGAGCACGGGGATATCGGGCATGTGGTGCCGGATCTCCTTGGATGTGGTGGGGACGCTGCAGGAAACGAGCCGCCCGTCAGTATGTGACAGGCGGTTCGCGTTGAGCCTCAGCCGACGATCTTCACGGAGACGTTGCCCCTGTAGTTGCCCTGCAGCAGGGAGACGAGCGCCTGAGGAGCGGCCGTGACGCCGCCTTCCACGATCGCGTGGGGGAACACGAAGCGGTTCTCGCCCAACCAGGTGCTGAAGTGCTCGGTCCACGCCGCGACCTGCTCCGGCGTGTGGTAGGTGGAGAACGGCAGGACCTCGATCCTCTTGGCGGTCGCCGTGGTGAGGTCCGGCTCGGGGAACCGGTTCTCGTGGTCGCCGATCTGGGTGGCCAGCGCACCGCAGAGCGCGAACCGGGCACCGGGTGCAGCCGCTACGACCGCTGCCTCGAACTGTTCGCCGCCGACGTTGTCGAAGTAGACGGTAATGCCCTCGGGTGCCAGTTCCCGCAGGTGATCGAGGACGGGGCGGTCGTGGTAGTTGAACGCGGCGTCGAAGCCGAGCTTGTTGACCAGGTAGTCGATCTTCTCCTGGCTTCCCGCGCTGCCGATCACCTTCGCGGCGCCCCGGCACCTGGCGATCTGCCCGGCCAGCGACCCGACGCCGCCCGCCGCACCGGAGACGAAGACGACATCATCGGCCCCGACCTTGGCGATCTCGGCCATCCCGTAGTACGCGGTGGGCCCCTGGCTGAGGTAGTGCACCGGGCTCGGGAACAACTCCGGGTCCAGCTTGGGGTACTGGTCCGCGGGCCCGGCCGAGTACTCGCACCACCCCGTCATGGTGCGGACCAGGTCGCCGACGGCCAGGTCTGCGCTGTTGGAGCGCACGACCGTGCCCACCGCGCCGCCTCCGATGCGCTGGCCGACCTGCCACGGCGGGATCGGCAGATGGGAGTCGGCGCGCATCATCTCCAGATAGGCGACCGACAGGCCCAGGTAGTCCGTGCGGACCAAGACCTCTCCGGCGCCCGGTTCGGGCGTCTGCACCTGCACGAGGTCGAAGTTGTCGAGCCCAAGCTCCGTCTTCAGGTGCTTGGCCAGCCGCACTTCCCACGCCGTGCGGGTGATCGTCGGCATCGTGCTGTCGGTCATCGTTCTCCTTGTTTCGATCAGTCGGCGCACCCGGCCCGGGGCCTGTGCCGTCCTCGCGAGATCCACGCTACGAGCTATAACGGTCACTTTCTGACCTCAATTGCCGCCATCCTGAGGTCATGGCGAACACAAGCTCCCGGACTCTGCGGCTGCTCTCCCTGCTCCAGACCCACCGGCACTGGTCCGGCGGCGAGCTGGCCGACAGGCTCGGTGTTTCCGTGCGCACCCTGCGGCGCGACGTCGACCGGCTGCGCGAGTTGGGCTACCCGGTCGAGGCCAGTCGCGGCGTCGAAGGCGGCTACCAGCTCACGGCAGGCGCCGCCCTGCCGCCGTTGGTCCTCGACGACGAGGAGGCGGTAGCGCTCGCCATCGGGTTGCGTGCAGCTGCCCAGGGCGCGGTCACCGGAATTGAGGAGTCCTCGATCCGCGCGTTCACTAAGGTCGTACAGGTCATGCCGGCGCGACTGCGCCGACGGGTCGACGCCCTGCGGGTGGTGACCGTCCCCTCCGTCGAGGGTGGTGGGGGAAGTGTCGAGACCGGCGTGCTGACCGCCATCGCGCAGGCATGCCGGGACGAGGAACGGCTTCGCTTCTCCTACACCGCCCGCGGTGGCGCTCGGAGCGCCCGCCATGTCGAGCCGCACGGGCTGGTCTCACTCGGGTACCGCTGGTACATGGTCGCCTACGACCTGACTCGGCAGGACTGGCGCAACTTCCGGCTCGATCGCCTCGACGATCCGCGCAGCACCGGAGAGCGGTTTCGCCAGCGCGAGCTACCCGCCGAGGACGCTGCGGCGTTCGTCCGTTCACGGGGCGCTGGTGTCCCCGCGCTGCATAGCGTCGAAGTGCTCGTGTACGCCACTGCGGCGGCTGTCCGCACGCGGATCGGCCCGTGGGCGACGGTCGAGGAGGTCGACGGGCAGCGGTGCCGGGTACGGATGACCTCGCAGACGCTGGACTGGCCGACTCAGGCACTGGGCAATGTGGGTGCGGAGTTCGAGGTGCTCGGCCCTCCCGAGTTCGTCGACTTCATCCGCGAGTGGGCTGCCCGCTTCACCCGTGCCACCGGCTCGTGATTTCTGGTGCCCGGGGCTTCCCGCCTGGCTTCGCAGGCAGTCACAGCCGAAGAATTCCGCCAGCTTGGGATAGGGCACCTGAGGGATCCATGGGGGCGCACAGCGCGTCCCTCGGGCGGGGCCGGACCTCGGGAGGTCAGGTGATTGACGGCGGCGGGCGGCCGGGTCCTGGGCGGCGACGTGCCGGGGAGCCCTCATCGAGATGACTGGATGTCCTCAGCCGCGGGGTTGTCCAGCGGGAACGGCCGGGGATTCGACCTCGCACACGTCCTGCGCGGCGGGCGGGCATCGAGCCACGCCCCATGAACGCATCGGATCGTCACCCGGCGCCCGTCGCGCAGCTGCACGTCGCTGCTGCGCGGGTGCCCGCCGCCCTGCTGCCTCAGCAGCTCGGTGCCGGTCAAAGTCCCGGTTCCGGAGAGGGATCCCTGCTACGTGCTACGGGCGCGCGATCCGTTGGGACAGCCATGCGAGTGCGGGCGGCATCCGGTATTCCACGGCATGGTGTCCTCCGTCGAACAACTCGAAGCGTATGACATCCTCATCCACTCCTATCTCGGCGAGGGCGTCGCGGAATGCTTGTGCACCCAGGTCGAGGAACCATTCGTCGCGGGTGCCCGCGTCGATCCAGATCGCGCGCTGGGATCGCAACGCCTCGGCGTGCAGCGGCGCCATCCTCACCGGGTCCCAGCCCAGCCAGCACTGCCAGATCTCCGGCCGGATCGCGCCCGTGCGTGGATCGAAGGGCAACTGCGGTGTGCCGTTCGGAGCGGGCGAAAAGCAGGCCGAGACACCGAGCAGTTCGAGCAGCCGCAGGTCCTCATCCTTGGTGAAGGCCACTCGTGAGCGGAAGTCGTCCCACCAGCGGAGGATGTCGCCGTCGTACGCCCTCAAGTGACGTGCCGCCATGAGGAAATGAGGGATGTACTGGGCCTCCGACAATGAGTCGCCCGAGTGTGTCGCGAACGCTCCGAACAGGTCGGGTCGGAGCATCGATGTGATTATCGCGCCGAGCCCGCCGCTGGACTTCCCCGCCAGTGCCCGGTGATTGCGGTCGGCGAGCGACCGGTAGTGGGCATCGACCCACGGCACGATCTCCTCGCAGAGGTACGAGTGGTATCGGCCGGTCCCTGGTGAGTCGACGTACTGGCTGCCGCCGTATGTGGTCCAGGCGTCCACGAACACCAGAATCATCGGCGGCGCTTCGCCACGGGCGAAGATTCCGTCGATGAGTTCGGGTACCGGCTGGCGGTAGGGGGTGCGGTTGCGCCAGAGCGGGAGGGTGCCGGCGTAGCCGAGCAGCAGATAGGTGACGGGGTATCGGTGCTCGGGGTCGGTGTCATATCCGGGTGGGGTGTAGACCCACAACGGCCTTTGCGCCGAATCTCCCAGGGGATTGTCGCGCAGCAGGGTGCTGTCGATGACGTGCTCGTCGATGCGGCCGGCGAGCGCGGTGGGCAATGGAGCCATCAGAACCTCCTCGGAAGCGAGAGGTTCGACACTACTATGATTTCAAAATATATGAATCCGAAATAACTGGTTGTATGCTGGCGTCATGGACGCAACGCAGCACGGTCCGCTCTCATCCGCGGACTCGATCGACCGGCACATTGCTCGCTGGGGGCACGAGGTTCCCGACCTGGACCCGAAGATCGAAGGCGTCGTCACGCGGATGCAGATGCTGGTGCGACATCTCCAGCGCTGTAAGAAGGCAGGGCTCGCCAAGCGCAAGCTGGAGATGTGGGAGTACGAGATCCTCTGGCGTCTGCGCTCTGCCGGGGAGCCGTACCAGATGTCGCCGACGCGACTGGCTCAAGTTTTGGACACCCATCCGGCGACGCTGACGAACCGGCTGGACCGTCTGGCGAAGTCCGGTTACGTGACCCGGGAGCATGCCTCGGAAGATCGCAGGAGCCTGCTCGTCACATTGACCAAAAAGGGACACAATGCCTGGTCATCCACGATCGGTGATCAGATCGCGACTGAGCGCGCACTACTGGCGCCGCTGTGCGAAGCGGAGCGGGAGCAACTTGTGATCCTGCTGCGAAAAGTCACCTTGGCAGCGGAGTCAGATGGCCCACCACTGATGCCGACTCTCGATTGAACGCACCCACCGGCTCAGTCAGCTCTGAGGCTTTCAGCCGCAGCAGATTCGGCAGGTGACGCGGGGCGAACAGCGCCAGGGGGCGGAGCAGGCAGACCCAGGGCCGGGCCCGACACGGCTTGCCCTTCGGCCCGTGCAGGCCAGCGAACTGGTCGGCGCAGGCCCCGCTGAACGCGTCCGCTGGCCCGACAGCAGCTCAGCGAGGATGTTCTCGGCGAGCCCGAGGCGGTGTACTTCCTCCGGGAGTCCGGCGGCGCTGGCCGCCTCGTCGACGACCAGCGCCGCACTCGCGCGCCGCAACAGGTCGCCCTGCGCGTCCCGGGCGATCTCCTCAACCACCGCCTTCTGCGCCGGTGTCGCGGCCGACAGGTAATGATCTCCCTCGGCCTGCGGCGAGTGGTTCGGATCGATCGCCGCACGCAGGGACCACTGCCGCTGGCCGCGCTGCGCGATGAAGGTCGTCCGCAGCCGCCGACGGTCGATGCGCAACAATTCACCGTCATCGTCGCGCAGATCGTGGGCCTGGACCCACCCGCGCATCATGTACTCCTCGAAGACCGCGCGAGCCGGCCTGCCCTGCCGTGTCACCAGCCACACATGCTCGGCCAGTTCGGCGGGGACATGCCTGCGCAGCAGGGCGCTGTGCTGCAGCCACTGCTCCAGCGGACGCCGGCTTCAGGAGCTCATTTATGAGATCGCTCGGCGTCACAAACATCGCCCAAGGTCGCGGACGGACACGCGAAGGCCCCCAAGATCCTGAAGCTCGATCCCCGTACCCCTTACCGTTCGGACCGTGGCGGCTTCCACCCTGTTCCACGTCCGGCGACCCCGTTGAGGTTCCCCCGGCCTGCGGGAGATACTGATCAGCTGGTCAGGAGGGGTTGACGGGGTTTCAGGTTCGTTCGTTCGGCCGTTGCCTGGTCGGCGTAGTACTTCTCCTCGAACTCGATCGGACTGAGGTAGCCGAGCCGCTTCTCGCGCTTGAGGGTCGCATGGACGCGCGGCGAGCCGTAGATCCCGCCGGAATCGGTGTGGATCTGCTTGATCTGTTCGGTCAGCTCGGCGTCCCGGCGCACGCGCTCGCACGGCTCGCGCTCCGCGCGGCGCCAGCGGTAGTAGGTGGAGGAGGCGATGTGCAGTTCCCGAAGTACGCACTCGACTCCCAGGTCTCGATGCTCGGTAAGGAGCTCGATCACCTGGGCCGGGTCGGGTCGAGTTGCGCCGCGAAAAACGCCGAGGCCGTCCGCAGAACCTCGTTCGCCCGCTTGAGCTGGGCGTTTTCCTTGCGCAGCGCCGCGAGTTCCGCTCGCTCGTCGGTGGTCAGCCGGTCGTCGCGCTCGCCGGCGTCCGCCTCGGCCTGCCGGATCCAGCCGCGCAGGGCCTCGGGATGGACACCGAGGTCGATGGCGAGCTTCTTGATCTGCGGCTTGGGGTCCGCGGTGCGATACATGCGCACTGCGCGGTCACGCAACTCGAGCGAGTATTTCCTGGGGGCAGCCATGGTCGATGTTCCTCTCATGAGTCCCATCTGACCCGCTGTCACTTCTTTCCGCATCTCGGGGGAACCTCAGGCCACTCTGAGCACCGAAGTTGGTCGCCCCGAGCCAAAGGCTGAGGGGTTCATCGGTCGCTGGGAGTAGGTCCTGCGCCTCAGGCGCGCTTCGCGCCTGCTTGGCTAGGGTCGGTCCTCATGGAGACCACGGGAATCGTTCGCCGCCAGACGGCGGAGCGTATGCGCGACGCTCTGGAGCGGCTCGTTACCGAGCGGGATGTATGGGTGTCGACGGCTCACCCTGATCACGGGCCGCACCAGGTGCCGCTGTGGTTCTTGTGGGATGGGCGAGCAGTGTGGATGTGCACCAGCGCCACTTCCGTGACTGCGCGGAACGTCCGCAAAGAGCCGCGCGTGCGCCTGGCGCTACCGGACACCTTCGACGTGGTGCTCCTCCAGGGTGAGGCGGAGTGCTTCCCGGACCAAGAGGTGCCCGGAGGCGCAGCGGAGGCGTTCGCCGACAAGTTCGGGTGGGATCCACGCGTGGAAGAGGGTTCCTTTCTGTATATACGAGTGGTCCCGAGGACTGTGCGCGCTTGGCGCGGCGAGCCGGAACTACGCGGGAGAGTCATCATGCGCGACGGGATGTGGCTGGAATAACGGCCGTCCCTCGCCGACGCGCCTCTCTCGGATCACGATCTACAGCTGGACTACTAAGAGCCTTAGCAGATCGACGCAGGTTATTCGTCCCGCTGGTCGAGAAGGGCGTCGACCAGATCGGCGCTGGGTTCTGTGGCCCCACCGTGGAGGGATTGCTCGGTCCAGATGACCTTGCCGCGGGAGGTGTAGCGGGTGCCCCAGTGCTGGGCGTACTGGGCAATGAGGAACAGGCCGCGTCCCCCTTCGTCGGAAGTAGCGGCGCGGCGCAGGTGGGGGGAGGTGCTGGAACCATCGGCGACCTCGCAGATCAGGCTGAGGTCGCACACCATCCGCACTTTGATCGGTTGGGTGCCGTAGCGGATGGCGTTGGTGATCAGCTCGCTGAGGATCAGCTCGGTGGAGAACGCGATCTCCTCCAGTCCCCACCCCTCCAGCCGCTGCGCGCACTGGGTGCGTATGGGGGCAACGGCGGCAGGGTCGGACGGTACATCCCATTCGGCCACCTGCGCGGGGTCCAGAAGGCAGGTGCGGGCCACCAGCAGGGCGATGTCGTCGCTGGGGCACTGGGGCAGCATGACGTCGAGGATGTGCTGGCAGGTTTCCTCCGGGGAGAGGTGCGGTTGACCGGTCAGCGCGGTGCGTAGGAGAGCAAGGCCGGTGTCGATGTCGCGGAGGTGGTACTCAATGAGCCCATCCGTATAGAGGACGAGGCGGGAGCCCTCGGGCAGGTGGAGGTCGGTAGTTTCGAACGGCAGGCCGCTCCCTATGCCCAGGGGAGGGCAGGCGGGCACGTCGAGGAAGGTGACGTTGCCGTCAGGATGGACGACGGCGGGTGGGGGGTGGCCTGCGCGGGCCAGGGAGCAGCGCCCGGTCACCGGGTCGTAGATGGCGTACAGGCAGGTGGCCCCGGTGATCAGCGCGTCATCATTGCCGGCCTCCTGCTGGTCAATCCGGTCGACCAGCTCGTCGAGGTGCCACAGGAGATCATGAGGCGGCAGATCCAGGGTGGAGAAGTTGTGCACGGCGGTCCGCAGGCGGCCCATGGTGGCGGCGGCATGCACGCCGTGGCCGACGACGTCACCGACGACGAGGGCGACGCGCCCGCCGGACAAGGGAATCACGTCGAACCAATCGCCGCCGACCCCGGCCTCGGCGGGCAGATAGCGGTGGGCCACCTCGAGGGCATTCTGCTCGGGGAGGCCGTGCGGCAGGAGGCTTCGCTGCAGCGTCACGGCCATGCGCAGCTCGGTGGCGTCGCGGACGGTCGCGACGCTGCCCGGGGGGCCTCCGTACCGGTCGGTGGGCCGCTGGTTGACCACCAGTAGCCGATCTGCTGCCGTGTGCACCTCGTCGGTCGCTTCTCGGCCGGACGTCAGGAGTTCGGCGATGCGTGGTGGGAGGTTGAGCTCGTCCGCATGCCGGCCCTCCGCTGCTGGGTGGAGATCGAGCAGGCGCTGTGCCTCATCGTTGGCGAGGAGCAGCCGACCGTCCTTGTCTACGATGAGGACGCCTTCCTTCACCGAATGCAGCACCGCGTCATGGTGTTCATACATCCGAGTGATCTGGGCCGGGCCGAGGCCATGGGTCTGGCGCGAAAGCCGTCGAATGAGCAGAGCAGCTCCCGCCGTAGTGATGGCCATCGCGCCGAAGGTGGCGCCCAGCAGGACCGGCAGCTGCTCAGCGGCCGTCTCGCTGACGTGCTGAACCGTGATCCCGGCGTTGACCGCGCCGACCACCGAACCATCCGGCGCTTTGGCGGGGACGTAGGCCCGGATCTGAGGGCCGAGAGTGCCTACGACCTCCTCCTGGACGGTCTTTCCGGCCAGCAAGGGGGCCGTATCCGTAGCGGTGTGTTTGCCGATGAGCGCCAGCACCGAATGGGCGGCGTAGATCCCGTCCCGGTTCATGACGCCCACGAAGTCCACGCCCGAGCCTTGCGCGGCCGCCTCTACCCGCGGCTGCAGCACCGCATGGGGGTCGGGGACCGCAGGGCCTCCGCAAGCCCCGGAGAGTTGGCAAAACCCTGAGCAACAGCGAGTGAACGATTGCTGGCCTTGCGCCTGGTCGCGTCTTGGGCCTGTAGCACGAGCATGACAAGGCCTCCGAGGGCAAGCAGTACCACGAGCGCCACCTGCAGCAGGAACATCTGGCCGACGACGCTTCGGCCACTCAGCAGCGAACGCGCGCCCTTTTGCCGCCGGCTCCGAGCGGGCCTGTCCGAGGACCGAGCATCCCAGGCAGACCATGGCCGGGGAAACATGGTCATGTGATGATTATCGGCGCCTTCGTGTGACGTTTCCACGGCGCGGTGGGGTCGACGACCTGGGGGTCGTGAGCTTGCCCTGGGCTGCCGCCGCCGGTGCTAGCCGCCCCCCGAGGCACTGTCACGTTGTTGGGTACGTGGTGGTCTGAGGGTGTGTCGGGGTGGGGCGGCCCGGGTTCCGGGCCTGTGTTCAGGCCGTGGTGGGGTCGGCCGACAGCGCCGGTGACCTGGTCCCAGATGGCGAAGCGGACAGTCATCTCGGCGCGGTGGTCGGGCGCGGTCATCAGGTGCCGGCGGGGCCGGAAGTGGGGTGAGATGCCGCTGAACGCGGACAGGAAGCGTTGCGCTCCGCCGACGCTGTGGAAGCCCTTCATCGCGCGTTCACGCTGCCTCGTGGGCTGGTGGGAGTTCTCCGCCCGGTTGTTCAGTCCCTTGTGGGATCGGTGCTCCACCGAGGGCGTGACCTCGCGGTGGGCGGCGCCGTAGGAGCGGAGCTTGTCGGTGACGACCACCCGCGGCACCGCACGCGTCTTCTTCATCAGCTTGCGGAAGAACCGCCTGGCCGCCGCCTTGTCCCGGTGGCCCTGCACGAGGATGTCCAGGACGTTGCCGTCCTGGTCGACGGCCCGCCACAGGTACTTCAGCTCCCCGTTGATCCTGATGAACACCTCGTCCAGGTGCCGCTTGTCACCGGGCCGGGGAAGCCTGCGGCGCAGCCTGTCGGCATAGGCCTGCCCGAACTTCCGGCACCACCGCCGGACGGTCTCGTAGGAGACGATGACGCCGCGCTGGAGCATCAGCTCCTCGACCTCGCGGTAGGACAGCGGGAAGCGGAAGTACAGCCACACGCAGTGCGAGATCACCTCAACCGGGTACCGGTGACCCCTGTACGACAGCGACGTGCCCTCCACGGACGATCCCCCACCATGCCCTCAATCTGAAGATCATCTCACCCTGTCAGCCAACGTGACAGCGTCCTACTGAGAGGTCGGCCCCTGTCGGCGGACTGGGGACATGAAAACCCGGCTGACTGCCGCCGGGCGGGGCGCGGTCTCCGTGCTGAAAAAGATCCGCGCCCGCGGGCCGCTCGCCTGGCCCCGCACACGGCCGGGCGCGGTCGCCGCTGACAAGACGTCCCACGCGGATAAGCGTCAAGTTGCGGCGGTGGCTTCCGCGGACGGTCGTTGCCGAGTGAGCCGGAACTCGAGCATCGCCGCAAAGCGTTCACCGGGATCATTCAGGTTCAGTTGCGCGATTTCTGCCGCTCGGCGAAGGCGGTATCGGAATGTGTTGGGGTGTACATCCATGGCCGCAGATGCATTCAGGGTGTTGCCGAGGTGGTCGAGCCATTGGGCCACGGTTTCCGCCATCGTGGTTCCGTGTTCTCGATCGTGGTGATGCAGCCGGGCGATGGGGCCGTCCAGCAGTCCGCCCTCATTGCGCAGTTGGTCACCGATCTCCAGCAAGAGTGCGTTGAGTTGGACGTCGGCGAACATCGCGACTCGGCCGGCTGGTTCCTGGCGCAGGACACGTAGGGTTCTGTCCGCATCGTGCCGCGAGCGAGCGAGGTCGGCCGGATCGGATGACGAGCCGTCGCGACCGATGCCGATCGCCACTCCTCCAGCTCTGTCCCGTGCACGGTCGAGGAAATCGTTCGAAACCCGCTGGGCCATGGCCGTGACGTTTTCCTTTCCTTTCCGGATCGGCGCCGGCACGATCGCATAACACACGTCGCCGACCAATGCGGCAACCGCGCCAGGTGCCGCGACCGATAGGTGAAATGCGAAGGAGTCGGTGATCCGCTCCAAGGTCTGCCGTCGCGTTTGCCCAGAGACGGCAGTGTCGGCCGAGTTCCCAATCGGAAGGGACAGGCCGAGCACGGTCACGGTCCGGTGCGCCAGTCCAAGGCGCTCGATCGCGCCGGACGCCGGGGCGCCTCCTGCCAATGCGGTTGCGATGAGGTCCGCGCGAACCTGCCGGTCGATGTCTACACCGATACGGTGCCGCAGCAGCTGCAGCGCAACGACTTTCGCGGCATCGACGAGTACTTGCTCCTTCTCGTCGCTCAGGGGCCCAGGGACAGCCGCCCAGATCGAGCCGAGCACTTGGTCACCTGCTCGTACGGCTATCGCCACACGCGGAAGACCTGGCACTCCTTCGATCTGCGGTGTGTCGATGAAGATCGGCTTCTCGCCGGCGTGAAGCCGTTTGAAGACGCCCGCTCGTTCCTGCGCGAGGCGGGCGTGCTGGGGGACGACACGTCCGAGAATCGTCTCGATCCGTGTTTGATCAGCCTCGTTCTGGCGATCGGAGAACGCCAGAATCTGTGAGTCGCGATCTTCGATGGTGATCGGCGCGTCGAGTAGTGATCCGATCGCGTTGGCCAGGGCGAACGAGTCTTCCGCGGGCATACCGGCCAGCAGTTCCTCGCCGCTCGCACTGCTGGAGAGGAGCGAGCGGAGCAGGACGACCAACTGTGCCCACGTTGCTCCGCCGGCGAGGCCGAGCAGGACCACACCGCTGCGTTCGATGCGAGCACGCAGCTCCGGCTCGAGATCCAGCGGCGCACGTACCACGAGGGCGGGCGCCTGGCGTGTGACCGCACGATCGAGCAAGGCCGGCAGATCCCGGACGTCGGCGGCGGTACACAGAAGCATGGCCCCGGGGCGAACCGGTACCTGTTCCCGCGGATCGTCGACGACGACGTCGGTGATCAACGTCGTTCCGTCGACGGTCCCCGCAAGAACCTCCAGCAGGGTGCCGGCGAGGTTGCTCACGACGTTGTCGAGCCTGGCTCCAGGGCTGGTCATGATCGGCACCCTTCGTTTGCTTCCTGCTGCACCCAACGGTACGTCGTTCGTGAATCCGCACCACACCTCGGTTGTGATTGGTGCGGCCGCACGATGCACGTCGTGGTGACGCACAGCACGCTGGTGCACATCGACGCCCCACCCCCGAAAGCAGGGCAGTATTTACATGTTCGCGACACCATCCACCACCGGTGCATCCGACGACGCGCGGTGCGCAGTCTCCGCGTCGTCCATGTCGTCATGGGCGGAAAGCCTCGCCGAGCTCGGGTTCGAACTGCCGTCGACGGCCACGCCGATCGGCGTCTATGTTCCGGCGGTGCGGACCGGTGATCTGGTCTACACCTCTGGCCAGTTGCCGTTGGTGCGGGGATCGATCGAACGACCGGGAAAGGTCGGCCGCGAGGTTTCGGTGACGGACGCGTCGAGGGCAGCGGAAATCTGCACTCTGAATGCACTTGCTGCGATCGATGCCCTCGTCGGCCTCGACTCGGTCGTACGGGTCGTGAAGGTGACCGGGTTCGTCGCTTCCGCCGACGCCTTCGCCGGCCAGCCCGACGTCGTCAACGGCGCCTCGAATCTGCTCGCGAGCGTTTTCGGCGATGCCGGTACACACGCGCGCTCGGCTGTCGGCGTCGCCGAACTGCCACTGAACGCCCCCGTCGAGGTCGAACTCATCGTCGAGGTTGTCTGACCCCCGACACCCAGCCGGACCCGACCGAGCAACGCCGGGCACGGTCTGCCACGACTGTCCTCGCCGACCCAAAAGCCTATGTCCAAACACTGACCTCGAACAAGGACACATCATGACAGTCGACAGCTCCCCCGAAGGGGCGAACGAGGACGGCCTCGCGCAAGGACTCAACAAACGACACATCCGCATGATCGCGATCGGTGGCGCCATCGGAGTCGGGCTCTTCCTCGGATCCGGGAAAGGCATCTCCTACGCCGGGCCGGCCGTGATCGGCGTCTACGCGGTCACCGGCGTATTCATCTTCATCATCATGCGTGCCCTCGGCGAGCTGCTGATGTACCGGCCCGTCGCGGGGAGCTTCGCCGAGTATGCGCGCGAGTTCTTGGGCCCTGCATACGGTTTCGTCACCGGCTGGGGTTACTGGATCACCTGGACCATCATCGGGATGGCCGAGCTCACCGCAGCCGGGGTCTTCGTCAAGTCCTGGTTCCCGTCGATGCCGCAATACCTCACGGCACTGATCGCGCTGCTCGCACTCGTCGGATTGAACCTGGCCAAGGTCGGATTCTTCGGGGAGGCCGAATTCTGGTTCGCATCGATCAAGGTCGTCACCATCCTTGCCCTGATCGGTGGCGGCATCTTCGCACTGGTCTTCAACGTCGGCAAAGCCGGCCAGGCAGGCGGGATCGAGAACCTCTGGAATCACGGAGGCATCGCCCCGCACGGGCTGCTCGCGGTCCTTCTGGCCTTCCAGATCGTGGTCTTCTCCTACCAGGGCGTCGAACTCATCGGCATGACCGCAGCCGAGACCAAGGACCGGGAGTCCGTGATACCGAAGGCGATCAACTCCGTGCCCTGGCGTATCGGGATCTTCTACGTCGGCACCCTGATCGTGCTGATGTCGCTGTTCCCTTGGGATCAGTTCAGCGCGGACGAGAGCCCCTTCGTCAAGAGCTTCTCGCACATTGGTCTTCCCGCGGCCGCCGGCCTCATGAACTTCGTCGTCCTCGCCTCCGCTCTGTCGGCGTGCAGCGCCGGGCTGTACAGCAACGGACGCCTGCTCAAGAAGCTCGCCGAGGACGGGCTCGCACCCAAGGTGTTCGAGAAGACCAGCCGTGGTCACGTGCCTGCGGCCGCCATCATCGCCTCCGGCACTCTGATGCTCGTCGGCGTCGCGGTCAACGCGATCGTCCCGGAGAAGGCGTTCTCGTACATCTCGTCGGTCGCCACCCTCGGAGGAATCTGGAGCTGGGGTGTCATCGTTGTCTGCCACCTCGTCTACCGGCGTCGCGTCGAACGCGGTGAGGCACCCGCGAGTACGTTCCGGCTCCCTTACGCCAAGGCCCTGTGCTGGGCCACCCTCGCCTTCCTCGCAGCTCTGACGATTCTCCTCGCGTTCGACGAGGGCCAGCGCATCGCCTTGTACGCCCTGCCGGTCTGGGCAGCGGTTCTCATCGGCGGCTACCGGATGTCGTCGCGAAACGCCGCCCGCAAGGAGCACGTCCTGGCTCGGGCACCGAGCGCGCTGTGAGCCCTGAGTCCATCCCCTTGCGCTGACGCACTGCCGAGCAGCCACCTGAAGGAACAGCCGTGATTCCCGCCGCATACCCCCAGCTGCGTCTCGACGCCGCCGCCCTCCATCACAACATCCACGTCATGGCCGACTGGTGCAAGACCCATGACGTCGCGCTTGCTCCCCACGTCAAGACTACGATGTCCGCTCCCATCATCGAACAACAGATCGCGGCCGGCGCCGTCGGCGTCACCGTTGCCACCGTCGACCAGGTCGCGACCGTGCTCGGCTGGGGACACAACACCGTCCTCATCGCGAACCAGATCGTCGATCCATTCGGACTGGCGCGACTTCGGGCCTGGCTCACCGCCGAACCGGAACGGAAGATCCGATGCTTCGTCGACTCCGCGGCCGGGATCGCCGCAGCGAAACAGGTGTTCGGCGCGCACGGCCCCGCTCTCGAGGTGCTTTTGGACATCGGCACCCCGGGTGGCCGCACCGGTATCCGCGACCCGGAGCAGGCCCGCCGCACAGCGGAGCTCGTCCGAGCGGCTCCCGGACTCCGGCTCGTGGGAGTCGCCGGGTACGAAGGCGTCGCCCCGAACACGAGGACCGACGAAACGCTTGCGGCCGTGGACGAACACTGCCGCCGGGTCCGCGGCGTCTACCTCGACGTCGCCGGACTCTTCGAGACCGACCGCCCCGTGTACTCGATGGGCGGATCGGCCTTTCCTGACCGTGTCGTCGACTTCCTCCCGACGGACGACGACGTTCCGGGCACAATCCGGTTGCTCAGGTCCGGTTGCTATGTCACGCACGATCACGGCGTCTACGCCCGCGTGAGCCCGATTCCCGGCCTCGTCCCAGCCCTGGCCGTGCGCGCGGTCGTCGTGTCCGCCGCCGAGGACGGCACCGCCGTGGTCGGAGCCGGGAAGCGCGACCTTCCCTACGACACCGAGATGCCGATCCTTCTGTCCGCCAGCACGGCGGCCGGACAGGACAAGTCCGATGTCCGCGGACGTGTGCGCGCGCTGTACGACCACCACACCGTGCTCTCCGACGCATGGAATCTTGAGGTGACGGATGTCGTCGAGTTCGGGGTCTCGCACCCGTGCTCGGCATTTGACCGGTGGCCCGAGTACCTCATCACCAACGACCACGGTGATGTGATCGACGTCTGGCGCACCGACTTCCGCCGATCGTCGATCGCCGCAGCGCTCAGCGAGTCGGCGAGAAAAACAGAGGCAGCTCATGCGCGGTAATCAGCCGCTTGAACCGGATACACGGTCCGCTCGATCGAGGGCCGCGCGCATCGCCACCAGTTGTCCCTGACGCTCCCCTCTGGCACCGGGGGCGTACCCACCTCGCCTGGAGATTGCTTAGGCACCAGGTGGCGGATGACGGAGACAGGGCGGGGAAGGGGCCGCTGTTATCCACCCCACGGCCTGGCCCCCACACCGCCGGCCTCGTCCACCTCTCTGCCTCATCGCATCGGCATCCACCCCGGCGTCGCGGTCCGGTTGACCGAGCGGAGATCGCTTCTTCAGGCGGTGAGCTTCGGCAGCCTGCCCATCCATCGGTTGGTCTCCGGTTCGTCGTCGATCTTCACGTACAGCGCGGTCAGCAGGGTGTCCAGTTCGTCGTTCACGCCACGATCTTGGACACCCCGTTCGCATTTCCCATCGCACCGTCAGGCGACACCGCTACTCGGGCTATCCGTGCGTCCGGGACCTCCGTGCGGCCAAACCAAAGACGAGACCACCGACCAGGAACCAGGGATTCCACAGCAGCAGCGTCCACAGCCGCTGTTCCGGGCTTACGTCTATTTCCGAGCCCGTAACGTCGGTCAGCAGCAGCACCTCGACGGCGATGCCACGTACTAGCAGCACAGCACAGACACACCACCCCAGGGCCTTGACCACCCGTCCTGCCAGACCACGAGGCCGCGGCCTGGCGAGAAGCCATCCCAGCACACCGCCGACAAGGCACAGCAATCCCACGCCCCACAAGCCCACCACCACGAACCACCCGGGGCGTTCCTCGGCCAAGGGCCCCGCCGAGACACTGAGGCCCCAACTGCCGCCCAGCGCCCAGTAAAAATGGAGCACGGCGAAAGCGACCGCCCAGGCACACGCTATGCGCCCCCACAACCCCAGCGTTGTCTTGTCATGCGGATCTTCATACATAGCGAGGAGCATGCCACTGCTGCGGCACGCCGCCACCAGCGTCGCGAGAAACCAGCAAGCCCACCTTCCAGTCGGCCACAACGTGCGACCGAACACATCGGACTTGATCGTCTAGTCCCGCGTGTGCGTGCGATAGAGGTCGAGTTCGCCGTCGAGCTCCAGGGCCAGCACGGTGCACAGCGAGTCGAGTTGGTCGTCGGTGAGGTGCTTCAACTGCTTCTCCTCGTCCGCTCCACTGGCCCACATCTGCCAGGTCAGAGTCACGGATCCATCCGACCTTTTCGTGCCTCCCGAACCTTCGGCGGACCCTCCTCCACATCCGGCGAGCGCAACGAGCGCTCCCGCTGCCATCACGCTGACCCACTGTGCGACACGCAAGCGCATCGCTTGACCTCCTCATTTGGCCACCCGATCAGGGATGGGTGGCCTGCTGCGAACGGCGCGACGGGATTTCTTCGGGCCCGAGTAAAGTGGGACGCTAGGGTCGCTATGGTCGGACCTCAAGGGCTCTAACTCAGGGCACCAACGGACAAGTTGGGGGTATGCGATGGCGAAGCGCCCCGCACATGGGGATCTGATCCAGACCGAGATCCTGGCGCTGCTCGGCGCGGCCGGGCCGCTCAGCCGGGCGGAGGTCGCACACCGGCTGAGCCTGGGCGCCGCCACCGTCACGGACCACACCCGGCGGCTGATCGGCGAAGGATTCCTCCGCGAGCTGGAGCCCCGCGCCTCGGGGACGGGACGCCCCCGCGTTCCGCAGCCACGTGCTGTGGCCCTTCCTCGGCCCGGCCTTCACGGCCGCGACCGTCGCCGGGACGATCGAGCCGCTACGGAACCTGGAGATCACCGTGTCGCCGTGGCGGGACACGGAGCACGCGCGGGGCGCGGCCCATCTCCTGCTCGCCCGCAGCGGAGCGATCACCAAACCGTAGGTTCAGCACGGCGCCGCCCGGCTCGCCTCGACCGCGTGAGATCCGTACGATCCGAGGGATCCGTGCGACGCATGACCCGGCGGCGTCATCCCTCCTTCACCCGGCCGAAGACCTCGACCTCGGCCATGTTTAGCTCGACGGGGGACGCACTGGCGAGCCACACCCGCACATAGCGGCCCCTGGCCGTGGTCTCGACGGTGGTGGGGCTCCCGGCCTGGTCCGTCTCGTGGTGGCTCCAGACGCCCGGCTTACCGAGCTGGTCCGCCAGCGTTCCGGAGAAGGGCTGGTCAGACACCAGCACGTAGTAGTCCTTGAGCCTCCCCGCGCAGCAGTCCGTCCGGTTGTAGATCCTGATCCGCTCCAGGTTCGCGCTCGCTCCCAGATCGACCTGCCACCACGGCTGCGCCTCCTTGCCGCTGGTGGTGGAGAAGTCGAAGCGGTCACCGTCGACGGACTTGTCGGCGCTGAAGGGGAACGTCCCGCCCCAGTCGTAGTCCGAGCTCTGCGTCGCCGTCCTGCCACGGGCGAGCTCACGGAGCGGCGGCAGCCCCACGGACTCGTCGTGCAGGTCCTGTACGCGTGTCACGAAGTCCTCGATGAACGGATCACCGATCTTCACCTGCCCGTGCTGGTGGTGCTCCGCCGGGTCGACGGTGATCTTCGATGCTGCGTCGGCAAGGGAGTCCATGGCTTCGCGCTCCTCGGCCGCCTTGGCCGCGTTCCCGGCATCGATGTCGGCGAGGACGTCCAGTCCGTGCTCCATCGCCCGTCCCCACAGTTCCGTGGCGTCCAGCCAGCGGGAGGCGTCGGAGAGGAACAGCTTGTCGGGTACGCCGTCCCGGATAACGGCCGGTGCTCGCGTGACCGCGCGAACATACGGACGGAACTCCCTTACGGCCCCACGCGCGTCGGTTCCGTGGTCCTGCCAGAACCGATCCAGCCGGGCACTGAACACCGGCGCCTGGGGCTGCCACAGCTCGGAACCGAAGGTCGGGGCCGCGTGGTTGAGATCGACGAACACCTGCACCGCGTCGGCCGTAGCGGGGTCGCCCGCGGCGATGTGGAGAGCGGCCTGGCGTCCGGAGCGGGCCCGGTCGTAACCCCGGTCGTTCCACGAGAAGTCCGACATCGTGAAGACGGCGAGCTTGCTGGCGGCCTCCTGGTTCATCGGGTTGGAGACGATGCCGCTGAGGTGGTCGGACAGACCGGGCTCACGCTTGTCGTACGGCGCGAGCAGCAGCCGTCCCGCGGTCCGGCCGAAGTCGTTGACCGGATAGTTGTCCCACACGAAGACCTTCCGGCCGAAGAGTTCGGCGGCCTTGGACGCCTGGGCGTTCGTGATCTCCCTCGGCACCACGTCAGTCCCGGTCCACATCACCTGCACCGCGGGGTCGAGCGTGGAACGGATCGTCTCCTTGTACGCGGTGTCGGTCAGATCGCCGTACTCGGTGGGCACCATCTGCAGCGGGTTGGCCCCATCCAGCTGGGCGACGAAGTCGCGCTGCACCTTGTTCAGCAGGCTCACCTGGGCGCGGGCGGCCGGACCTCGCCCAGGTGAGCCGAACTTCTCCTGGTCGCCGGCACAGTTCCAGCGGGTGTAGCTGATGTCGTCCAGCGGAATGGAGAACGACCGCACGCCCACGTCGTACATGGCCCGCAGCTTGTCGGTGAGCGCCTTGGTGTCGGCGGGGTCGGAGTAGCAGATGGACGCGCCGGGCGAGACGGCGAAGGTGAAGCGCACATGGTTCGTCCGGGCACGCCCGACCAGGTCGCTCAGCTCGGCGAGCTTGTCCGCTGGGTAGGGCTCGCGCCACTTGTCGCGGTGGTACGGGTCGTCCTTAGGCGCGTAGACATAGGTGTTGGACTTCACGTCGCCCAGGAAGTCCATGTGGTCCAGGCGTTCGGCCGTCGTCCACGGCGGGCCGTAGAAGCCCTCGATGGTGCCGCGCAGCGGCATCGAGGGGTAGTCGCTCGCCTGTGCGCCCGCCACCTGCCAGTCGTCGCCCTGGCGTTGGAAGAGCTGACGCAGTGTCTGCACCGCGTAGAACTGGCCCGTCGCGTCCGTGCCCCCGAGGGCGATCTGCTGGTGCGAAGCCTGTCCCGACACGCGCAGGGCGTAACCCTCGGCGTGGTCGGACACGGCGGTGTCACCCAGCGCGCGTGCGATGTCCGGGCGTTCGGCGGATCCGAGCCTGATGGTGAGCAAACCGGCTGCACTCGAGGGGACTTCGCCGGGGGCGACGACATCGACACGCGCGGCGCCGTGCTTCTTCATTTCGCGGATCAGCCGGTCACGGGCGGCCGCGTCCGTGTGGTCGTCCGCGACCACGAGCACCCGGCCCGTTACGGTCGCGTCGCGTCCGGCGCGGGAGATGGACTGCGGGGTGGGGGAAACCGGCGGCAGGGGGCCGGCGTCGGCCGAGGCCGCGTCCGGGACCGACTGGGCACTGGCGGCGTGCGGCAGCACCCCGAGCACCATGACACTTGCTATTGCGAACATTCCGGTGGTGATCCTGCGTCTCGCCATGAAAATCTCCAAGGTGGTCTAGACCAAGACGACCTCAAAAGGTTACTGCTGAAACTCAGTTCACTGTCAACAGGTCCGACCTATTGGATTAGACCACTTGAGTCGCTACGTTTCGCTGGAGCCAACCACGGAGTCCAAGGCAAACACGATGAAGGGAGAGCTCTGTGATCAACCGCAGGTCGGCCGTACCCTGCGGCGCGCTCACCACGTCGGCCCTGCTCAGCGGCGTCAGGGGTGCCGCTCGGGCGTCCGCCGAGGTGAGGCGTGCCGCAGGGTACGCATCGGGGGCCGGGGACACATCCGCGCCACCCACGATCCCTGCCCGGTTCGGCATCCCCCGAGGCGTATCGCGTCGAGACGGCCGGTGATGTCACGACGATCACCGGCAGCTCCGCGGCCGGGGTCTTCCACGGCACCCGCACCTTGCTCCAAGTCCTCCGCCAAAAGGGCGAGCTGAGCGGCCGCATCACCGACTGGCCCACGTACACACAGCGCGGCCTGATGGTCGACGTCGGCCGCAAACACGCCCGCTGTCGCGGCAAGCAGCAGAAGGGGCAGACCGGGCGCTCGGTCCGCACTGTCTTCGAAGGCCCCCGCGAACGGGCCGAACACATCGTCGGTAGCTTCGCCGACCGCTTCCCGACAAGGGTCCGCCTGATCACCGGATCGACCCCCGTGATCCGGCGCGCCCACTACCTTCCCGACGCCGAAGGCCTGCCCCGTATTGGTAGGGGCCGATATTCAGAAGCCGGAAGGGCAGGAACCGATCCCGGCCATCCAGCCTGCTGACCCGGGGAGTTCACGAAGCGCAGCCTGGATCGGGAGCCCTACCAGAGCGGTGGGCTTGCGCAGCATCGCGGACGCCCGCGATTTGCGACGGCGCCCTTGGGTGGTCGAGTGCATGAGTGGTCGGCAGACTGCGCGCTGGGCCGGATTGCCGTCCGATCCGCTGGGATCCGCGGCCAGGAACACCGGCGACGGCTTTCACTGAGCCCCGTAGTCGCTGCTTTTAGGTCGGGTAACCACACGCAAAAGAAGCTCGTCACCGCTCCGGGCATGGGGACCTCATGATCTACTGCTGTGTCACGGTCTGGCTCCGAGTAACCCGGCTCCGGTGTGGATCACCGCCTGCCGTGCCTGCGCCGCAGACGGCCGGGCTTGTGTCAGGTGCCGAGCCAGGCGAGGGCGGCCACGGTCATGGCGCTGACGCCGGTGTCCAGGGTGGGCTGGATGACGGGGGCGAAGGTGGGGCTGTGGTTGACCGGGATGTCCTGGGCGATGGTGCCGTTCTTGGCGGCCTCGGCGTAGCGGTCGGGGTCGATGCCGCCGATGCCCCAGTAGGTGAACTGCGTGCCGAACGCGTTGGGGATCTCGCTCATGTCCTCGCTGGCGGTCTGCAGGTCGATGGTGTGTGCGTCGTCGCCGAAGTGGGCGGCGAACGCGTCGGCGACGCGCCGGGTCGGCGCCTCGTCGTTGACGGTGGGCGGGAAGGATGTGGTCCGCTCGATCTCGGGCGCCCTGGGCGAGCGGGACGCCTTGCACTCGGCTTTGACGATCCGTTCGATCGCCTCCAGGACCTGGGTGCGCGAGGCGTCGTCGTAGGTGCGGACGTTGAGCTGGATGACGGCGCTGTCAGGGATGATGTTCGGGCCGGTACCGGCGTGGATGCTGCCCACGGTGACCACGGCGGGGGTGGTGGCGGCCAGTTCCCTCGAGACGATGGTCTGCAGGCGTACGACGATCATCGCGGCAATTACGACGGGGTCGACCGCGGCCTGGGGCATGGAACCGTGCGCCCCTCGTCCGTGGACGGTGATGCGCAGGCTGTCCGCGGCCGACAGAAACGACCCGGGGCGGGTGCCGACGTAGCCGGCCGGATAGGGCAGGACGTGCTGGGCGAGCACCGCGTCGGGCCGGGGCGAGCGGGACGTCAGACCGTCGTCGATCATGGCGTCGGCGCCGTCGCCGTTCTCCTCCGAGGGCTGGAAGAGCACCACGAAGGTGCCCCGCCAGGCGTGCTGGGCCTGAGCCATCAGCTGTGCGCAGCCGATCAGGCAGGTCACGTGCACGTCGTGTCCGCAGGCGTGCATGACCGGCTGGTCGGTGCCGTCCGGACCGGTGGCGGTCACGGTGGAGGCGTAGGGCAGGCCGGTCTGTTCGCGTACCGGAAGGGCGTCCATGTCGGCGCGGGCCATGACTGTCGGGCCGTCGCCGTTGGCCAGGACACCGATCACGCCGGTGCCGCCGATGCCGTCAGTGACGTCGTAGCCGAAGGCCCGCAGGGCGTCGGACGCCTTCTTCGCGGTGCGGTGCTCCTGCAGGCCGAGTTCGGGGTGTCGGTGCAGGTCCTTGTAGATGTCCTCGAGGTTGGAGCGGATGCCGTCGAGGCCGGCCAGCACGGTGGGGGCACGGTCGGTCATGATGACTCCTTGGGCGGGTGGGACTGCTCTTCTCCCCCGGTTGGGGTGGCGGGATCGGAGCGGCGCCGCATCGTCGAGGCAAGTCTGGAGTGGGGCTGCCAGTCCAGGCTGTTGGGCAGGTCGTGCTTGGCGGCGCTGCGGGTGGTGGCGATGATCTGGCCTGTGCCCAGGGCGCGGGCGATCTGCAGGCCGATGAGGCCGATGCTGGAGGTGGCGCCGGTGATCAGCACCGACTGGCTGGGGCGGAAGCCGCCGGTCATGAGGGCACCGTGTTCGGTGAGCAGGCCGGTGGGCAGCGCGCAGGCTTCGGTGTCGTCGAGGCCGTCGGGGATGGGCAGGACGTGCCGGTGGTCGGCCAGCACGTACTGGGCGAAGCTCGCGGGGGTGGTGCCCATCACGCGCCGGCCCACGGTGGTGGTGTCGACGCCTTCGCCGACGGCGGTGACCTCACCGGCGAATTGGTAGCCGGCCTGGTATTCGTTGCCGTTGCCTCCCGCGGTGGGGTCGGCAGCTTCCAGCATGGCGGCGTCGGCGTTGTTGAGCGCCACGGCGTGCGCGCGCACCACGATCTGACCGGGGCCCGGCTGGGGGACGGGGACCTGGCGCGGGGTCCAGTGGGGTCCGGTGCCGCCGAAGAGGGCGGTCATCGTCGCGGTCGTGATCGGGTGCTCCTTCGCGTGCGGACGGGGTCAGTGGCTGTTGCGGGTGCGTGGGGCCTGGTACTGGGCGTCGGTGACGTGTTCCAGCCAGGTCGTCTCCGGGCGGTCGTCATCGGGGGCGGTGGCGTCCCACAGGGCGAGGTGCTGCATGAAGCGGTCCTCGGTGGCGCCGTGCCAGTGCTCCTCGCCGGGCGGGCAGGTGACGGTCTCGCCGGGGTGGGCGGCGTAGACGGTGCCGTCGCGGGTGCCGATCAGGGCGATGCCGGCGACGACGTGGAGGGTCTGGCCGACGGCGTGGTGGTGCCATGCGGTGCGGGCGTCGGGGGCGAAGCGCACCATGTTGGCGCGGATGCGGGAGGGCTCCTGGCCGGCGTGGATGACGTCGAACCAGACGTCTCCGGTGAACCAGTCCTCAGGGCCCTTGCCGGTGGGCTGAGGCTTGACGAATTCCATGACGTGCTCCTTGGTGCGTATCGGGTGCCTGGGTCAGGCGGCGTCGGGGTGGGCGAGGCCGGTGCCCAGGGTGCGGGAGGCGGTGGCCTGAGCGGTGATCTCCTGGCCCTTGGCCTCGGCGGTGGGGATGGCGTCGTCCCCGGCGACGAACCGGAGCGGCGGGGTGTCCAGGGCGATGACCTTCAGCAGGGCGTCGGCGAGCTTGGCGGGGTCGCCGGCCTGCCTGCCGTTCATCGACTGCCACATCGCCTTGGTGGTCTTGGTGCGCTCGGTGTAGTCGTCGATGGACAGTTCCGCCCAGTTGGTGGAGGCGTCCACCAGGAGTTCGGTGCGGAAGAAGCCGGGCTCGACGATCGTGGTGTTGATGCCGTACGGCTCGACGTCGTAGCGCAGGGACTCCATCCAGCCCTCGACGCCGAACTTGGAGGCGGCGTAGGCGACGCAGAACTCCTGGCCGACCAGCCCGGCGATCGAGGAGATCGTGACGACGTGCCCGGAGCGCTGGGTGCGCATGACGGGCAGGACGGCGCGGGTGATGTTCATCGGGCCGAACAGGTTCGTCTCGATCTGGGCCCGCATCTGGGCGTCGGAGATCTCCTCGAAATAGCCGGCCTGGAAGCTCGCGGCGTTGTTGATCAGTACGTCGATGCGGCCGAACCGGTTCACGGCGGCGTCGACGGCCGCCTGCGCGGCGTCGGCGCTGGTGATGTCCAAGGCGGTGACCAGCAGGTTGTCCTGCTCGCCGCCGAGCGACTCGAGGACGCTTTCGGGGCGGCGCCCCGTGGCGACGACCTGGTTGCCGACGGCCAGGGCCTGGCGGGCGAGGTCGGTGCCCAGGCCGCGGCCCGCACCGGTGACGAAGATGACCTTGCTCATGAGAAGGGGGTGCTCCTGCGTGAAGAGGGGTGTCAGTGGTCCTGTGTGGTGTCGACGGACGCCAGGACGGCCTTCAGCTGGCAGGCGGCGCCCATGGCATTGGGCCAGCCGGCGTAGAACGCCAGGTGGGTGATGGCCTCGCTCAGCTCGTCCCTGCTCAGCCCGTTCTCCAGAGCCAGCTTGAGATGGAAGCCGAGCTGGTCAGTGCGGTACAGGGCGATCAGCGCCGCGACGGTGACCAGGCTGCGATCCCGTGCAGACAGGCCGCCACGTTCCCAGATGTCGCCGAACAGCACCTGATCGGTGAGGTCGGCGAGCTTGGAGGCGATGTCGCCGACGGCCCGCTGTGCCGCGGATTTGTTTTCCGGCATGCTGCTCTTTCCTTCCACTTTTTCCTGTCCGGCTCCATTCCAGGCTTGCACCCATGCGCGCGTCCGTGCAGAGGAGGATTTGTTCCAGGGAAAGGAACATCCTGGGAAGAATCCTTCCCCCTCACGCCGGGCGCTTCCGCTGCGACACTGGACGCATGAGTGGGACACCGCATCTGAACGAGCTAGGCGAATTCCTCAAGGCCCGCCGGGCCCAGCTGAGTCCGCGCGCCGCGGGCCTGTCCGACAGCGGCAGGCCGCGCCGCGTCGCCGGGCTGCGCAGGGAAGAGGTCGCCCAGCTCGCCGCGATCTCCACGGACTACTACACCCGCCTCGAACAGGGCCGCCTGCCTGCCTCGGCGCCGGTGCTGGAAGCAGTGGCCCAGGCACTCCAACTGGACGACGACCAGCGCAGCTACCTGTTCTCCCTGGCCGGAAGAGAGACGGCCAAGCCGCGCCGGCGCGCCCGGCAGAAGGTCCAGCCCCAGCTGCACAGAGTCCTGGACGACCTCACCGCCACGCCCGCCATCGTGATGGGCCGCCGCATGGACGTCATCGCCTGGAACCCCCTCGCGGCGGCGCTCATCACCGACTTCGCCGCCGTCCCGGAAAAGCACCGTAATTACGTGCGGATCCTTTTCACCGACCCGGCGATGCGCACCCTGTATGCCGACTGGAAAAGCGTCGCACGGACCGCAGTTGCGCAATTGCGCATGGAGGTGGCGAAGTACCCGGACGATCCACGTCTGACCGCTCTGGTCGGTGAACTGTGCGTACAGGACGAGGACTTCCGCCAGTGGTGGGCCGCACACCATGTTGCCACCCTCAGCGTGGGCACAAAGGTCCTCAACCATCCCGTCGCCGGCGAGCTCTCCCTGGACTGGGACACCCTCACCGCCAGCACCGATCCCGACCAGCAACTCGTCGTCTGGACCGCCGAAGTCGGATCCCCCACCCACGACGGCCTGCGCATCCTCGCCTCCTGGGCCGCAGACCAGCAACAGGCCACCGCAGAACCAGCCGAGTGAGGCCACCCACCGTGGTCATGCCGCCCCACGTACTGGCTATGACGCTCGTGCCGCTCTGCGGAGCACACCCGTGATCGGCTCGACCCCGTAGACGAGCAGAGTCTGCGGATCCGTGGCAGCGGTGAGACGTCGGCCGAGGTACGGGGCAGGACCGGATGAGCTGTCCGTATTGCCGCCGGCCGGTGTGCCAGGACGTCAGAGTGCGCCTCCCGTGGTCGCGTGAGGTCGGTGCGGCCGGCCGACGTGACCGGCCAGTCCGGAACGCGTCAGCGGCGTCGCTGATCGCCGCGCAGCTCGAAGTCGCCGTAGCTGTTGTCGACCGGGTTGACCGTAACGCCGGGCGCGACGATCTCGTCGATGGCGTCGAGCAAGTCGGACGACAGCGTGACGTCGGCGGCGGGCAAGAACGCCTTCAACTGGTCCATGGTCCGCGGTCCGATGATCGCCGAGGTGACGCCGGGGTGGTTGATGACGAAGGCGACGGCCAGCTCGATCAGTGTGAGACCCGCCTTCTCCGCCAGGAGCGCGAGTTGTTCGACGGCGTCGAGCTTGCGCTGGTTGGCGGGGGTGCTCATGTCGAAGCGGGCCTGGGGGCGTGCCGCGGAGGCGGGGCCCTCGGTGGCGTTCTTGCGGTAGCGGCCCGACAGCCAGCCGCCGGAGAGTGGGCTGTAGGTGAGGGTGCCCATGCCGTGGCGGCGCACGGTGGGCAGCACGTCCTCCTCGATGCCGCGGACCAGGATCGAATACGGCGGCTGCTCGGTCACGAACCGCTCCAGATGCCGCTCCCGCGAGACCCACTGGGCCTCGACGATCTGGGAGCCGGAGTACGAGGATGAGCCGATGTAGCGGATCTTGCCCTGGTGCACGAGGTCGGAGAGGGCACCGAGGGTCTCGGCCACGTCCGTGTCGGGGCTGGGGCGGTGGACCTGGTAGAGGTCGATGTGGTCGGTTCCCAGCCGGCGCAGGGAGTTCTCGACCTCGCGGATGATCCAGCGCCTTGAGCCTCCCCGCTGGTTGGGGTCGTCCTGGCTCATCGGCATGAAGAACTTGGTGGCGAGGACCACGTCATCGCGTCGGTTCTTGAGGGCCTTGCCGACGATCTCAGGCAGAGCCGAGCAGTCGCGGCCCAGGGCGTCAAGGTCGTTCGTACAGTGGCGCGCTCCACCTTGACGCCCTGAACCACGCCCGCTCCACGATGTGTGGGCCGAAGGCGGACGGGATGGGAGCTGGGGAGAGTGGTGGGTTGATGCAGATCAGGGAGCAGGTCCACAGACTGCCCGACTCGCCGAAGGCTTAGGACTCAGATCAGAATGAGGTTTTGAGGCGTCGCCAGCAGATGATCGCGCAGCCGAGAGTGAGGAACGCTTGGTGGATGTCGGCGCGGATCTCCCAGCGGATGCGCAGTCGGCGGAACCAGTGCAGGAGGGCGAAGGCTGCCTCCACGACCCAGCGGTTCCTGCCCAGGCCGCTGCCGTGCTCGGTGCCGCGACGGGCGATGAGCGGACGAATGCCCAGCTCGCGGACCTGGCGGCGGTAAATGTCGTGGTCGTAGCCGCGGTCGGCGTAGAGCACGTCGGGGCGCCGGCGGGGTCGTCCGCGCTTGCCGCGGATCGGCGGCACGGCGTGGATCAGGGGCAGGAGCTGGGTGACGTCGTTGCGGTTGCCGCCGGTCACGGTGGCGGCCAGCGGGATGCCGTGAGCGTCGACGATGACGTGGTGCTTGCTGCCTGTCTTGCCCCGGTCCACCGGCGAGCGCCCGGTGGCGTCTCCGCCCTTCAAGGCCCGCAGGTGGGAGCCGTCGACGGAGGCGCGGGACAGGTCGAGTACGTCGCCGGCGCGCAGTTCGGCGAGCAGGAGTTCGTGCAGTTGCTGCCACACTCCCGCCTCGTTCCAGTCCCGCAGCCGCCGCCAGCAGGTCATCCCCGAGCCGAAGCCCAGTTCCTGCGGCAGGAACTCCCAACGGATCCCGGTGTACAGCACGAACAGGATCCCGCACATGACTTTGCGCTGGTCAAGCCGCTTGCGTCCGGGGTACCGGAAGCGCCGCTCCACCACCGGCAGCAGCGGCTCGATCCGCTCCCACAACCCATCCTCGATCTCCCACGGCTTGCGCCTGACCGTCCCAGTAGCCGCCTCGCACACCCAACTCGTACCGATGCAGAAGGAACAGAATCTGACGCATAGTCATTCCCCGGCTTCATTCCGTTAGGAGTCCTTAAGGGGCCATGATCGCTCGCCCCGAAGCCGCTCCGCCGACCTCGATCACAGGTTGCGGTTACCTGACGAGGCGACGAACGTACCTTCCGCCAGCTATGCCACAACCGACACCCCCGGCACTGAAGATCAGCGTCCGAGCCGCAGCTCCAGCAGCAGACTGCCCGTCCTGCTGTATGTACTCGCCGATGAGTGTTCGGGTCACAGCTACACGATCGCCAACCTTGTTTTGTGACGGCACCTCGGCGTGGCTATCGATCACACCAGTGGCTGAGCGAAATGTGCCCGCACAAACCCGGTTCTTGGTTCCTCGGGAGCCAGACTTCATCCCGCACTCGTCGATCTGCAATGTCCCAGCCGCTCCCTTGCCCAGGGCAGCGGCCCAGTCCATGGCCCCCCAGCCAGCACCGGCCAGCAAGAACAACGAGACGACGATCCAGCCAGTGGCATACACGCCGATACGACGCCGTGGCGTTGCCGGTTGTATGTCGTTCAGCTCCATGCGATCCCCCCGAGGTGCCTGGCCATGGGTTACCGAGCCGGATCCTGACATCAACTCCTGACATCAACAAGCACGGACAGCGACGGCCAACCCGGAACCTCAAGAGCCAGACGAGCGCAGGGCGCAGTGCCTTGAGCGACGTTGATGGAGTGCCGCGATCGACCTGATAAGGATGCGGCCACAGGTTCAAGTCCTGCGGCCAGCCGGGGGCCCTCAACCTGGCGGAGGAGGGCCCTGGCTTGACTTGGCCGTTGAGACTCCACCGCCCGCGCCGGTACTCTCCCTCTGGCGTTCGTAGCCGCCGTAACCCTGTCGGCATAGGGTTGCGACGCTGGCGACCGGCCGGGTCCCGCTGACCCTTCCGGGGTCGGGTGGGCTATGGCTACTCTCTCGTCAGGACGTATGTACTGCGGGAGTCGGGGTCGCCGAAGAAGAAATAGAGCTCCAGCTCCTCCCTGTTGTCGCGCCGCAACTCGAACGTCCACGTGTAGGCCACAGGTGCCGGGGCACGTTCGGCCGGCTCGTCGAGCGGCTCAGCCGGATCCGGCGCGCGAGTGGCCGATGCCGTGCGCGAGGTGAGAGCCATGCGGACATGCTGACCGTCGTTCCATCCCATGCGCTCGTCGGTCAACTCCCATGTCCCCATGCCCGACAGCCGCCACCTGTCGTCGAAGTCGAATTCCTGCCCGTCCAGGAGGCGGATGACGGCCTTGCCATCAGGCCGGAGAGTGACCTCGGTGTGGTCGACGCAGCGCCACGAACCCGCAATGTCCGCCCTCTTCGCGTCACGCAGTGCGGGTACCTCGTCATACATGTGTGGATTGCATCCCACCAATGCGAGCAGGCAGGCGACAAGACTCACGGCCCGGCACCTTGCCAGGCTAGGTGGCTTGGTCTTCACGATCCGACCCCCGTCTCGGCACCACGAACGACTGCGGTTCGACCAGTCGTCGAACACGTACTCGTCACCTTGCCAGCATTACTGAACATGTTCAACTTCATCGACAGGCTGCGCGCGTGAGCGCGTGCGGCCAGCCTCCCATGCACAGGTTCGTGCGGTGGACCGTGCCACAACCGCGCCAGATCGGGCGGGGACTCACGGGGAACTGCGGCTGCCTGCGGGGGCCAAAGCCAGCAGACGCCGAAGCCTGCGTTCAGCAGGTCAGGCGTCAACTCGCCCCACCTCGCTCCTAAAGCGGTGCTCGCGCCTCAGGTGGGGCCGTCGCTGGGTCGTCAGGTGCTTGATCGGGCCGTATCGAAGACAGCGGCCACTTTCGTGCGTGTACGTTCCTGGCTGGAGGGCATCAGGTGCGCGTACACAGGGCATCAGGTGCGCGTACACACGGAGCGTGAGCCCGGGTCCCTTACCGGCGGCAAGCCTGCCATGCAAAGATCACGCCTGGCGGCCATCGAGTCGCACACTTGGGGCTTCCCCCTGGATCGTGGACATCGATTCCTATGCGGCCGTGGTCAGCGTAATGGATCTCTGTTCGTAGGCGATCGGACTGATCTGGCCGATGCTGGAGTGCCTCCTTCTGGTGTTGTATCGGGTGACCCACCGGAATACGGCGAGGCGGGCCTCTCGCGGTCCTGACCAGCTGTTTCGGCCTTGGAGGATCTCCCTCTTCAGGCTCGCGTTGAAGGATTCGGCGGCGGCGTTGTCCGCACTCGTGCCGACGGCTCCGCGGGATCTGATCACGCCCAGGTCCGCGCAGACCTGCGCGAAGTCCTTCGAGGCATATTGCGCTCCGTTGTCGCTGTGGAAGATCGCTCCGTCCAGGCTGCCGCCTCGCGTCAAGGCGGCGGCCTTCAGCGCGTCGGTGACCAGCTCGGTGCGCATGTGGCCGGCGATCGACCAGCCCGCCAGCCGTTTCGAGCACAGATCCAACACCGTGGCCAGGTAAAGGAATTGACCGTCTCTCACCGGGAGATACGTGATGTCGCCGACGTAGCGGGTGTTGGGTTCCGGCGCGGTGAAGTCGCGTCGCAGCAGATCGGGCACTGGCGTCGCGGACGGCTCCGGAATCGTGGTGCGGACCTTCTTGCGAAGATGCACCCCGACGATGCCAAAGGCCCGCATGACCCGTTCCACCCGCTTGTGGTTGACCCGCACTCCGGCGTCCGCCAGCTCGGCCGCCACCCGCGGGGAGCCGTAGGTGCCGTCCGAGTCGGTGTGGATGCGATGGATGTGCTCGGCCAGCTCGGCGTCCGCCAGCTGCCGCGCGAAGCGGGCCTCGGCGCCGGCCAGCCAGCGGTAGAAGCCGGATCGGGAGCATTCCAGTACCCGGCACAGTCGCTTGACGCCGAAGGCGCCGCGGTGGTCCTCGACGAACTGAAGCGACTCACCAGTTGTCCTTCGCGAAATACTTCGCGGCCCGCCGCAATATGTCCCGTTCCATCTCCAGCTCACGGACCTGCCGCCGCAGCCGGGTGATCTCCGTATCCTTCGCCGACTGGGCCGGCGCCGCCACCGCAGGTGGCGAGCTTTGGGAGTGCTCGGCCGTGTCCGCGGCCTTCTTCACCCACTGTCGCAGCGTCTCCGCGTTCACGCCCAGCTCCTCGGCGATGCGTGACACCGGACGGTCGGACGAGTGCACCAACGCCACCGCGTCAGCCCGGAACTCCGCCGGATACCTGCATGTCCCCACTCGGGACCCCTCTTCTCCCTGGACCACTCATGATCCAGCCTCCGAGATGTCCACGATCAGGGGGGAGGCCCCGTAGCGGCCCTTTCCCGTGAGTAGCCTTTCGTCCTCGCGTCGTGTCCATTGATGCACAACTACACCTCTTGCCGACCTGAGTTGAGCGAGGCCGCAGGGACCCCCTGAGGCGCTTTACACGGGGTCTCGCCACAGGTCACGATGGGTCGGCAGCACACAAGGCATCTGCCGCGGACGAGCTTAAGCACGATTTCCAAGTCCGCGCATGCCGAGCGGCCGTCCCGGAGTGTCGCGCCGCTATAAAGGCGAAGGTGCAATGCATGGCGCGGCCGTATGGGCGACGATCGGCGAATTGCTCCGGTACGGAGATTTCAGCCTGGGCACGTTCAACCAACTTGACGGGGAAAAGGGGCTCTTCATGTTTGAGGGTGTAGTTGGGGCCTGAAGCCGCCGGTCTCGAGCAGGCATCGGGCGATGTAGTTGGTGAGGTTGCGGAACCCGAGGGCGGAGCCGCGTAGGTGTTCGAGTCGTCCGTTGATGGGCTCGGTTGGACCGTTGGACGTGCCGGGTCGGTCGAAGTAGGCCAGCACGTCGGCGGCTCGCTTCTTCAGGGTCCGACCGAGCGTGGTGACCTCGGTCAGCGCGGCAGGGACGCCGGTGCTGATCGAGTCGATCAGCTGCTGCATCAGCTGCTTGCCTTGGCCCCGGTCGGGTTCACGGTATGCCGCGACCAGTCGCTGGTAGATGCCCCAGGTGGCCTCGACCTCGACCTCGACGTGGGCCTCGCCGTGGACGTCGATGTCGAACAGGTCGGCGAGTCGGTCGACCTGCCTGTCGGTGAGCAGGTCGACGCCGGTGTGCAGGACCCGCCGTGCGGCGTAGAGCGGGTCACCGGTGCGGCCGCGGTGGCCATGGATGGCCTGCTGGACCCGACGCCGGCACTCATCGAGCGCCTTGCCGGCCAGGAGGGCCACGTGGAAGGGATCCATGACCGCGACCGCCTCGGGGAGCTCTTCGGCGGCGGCGGTCCTGAATCCGGTGAACCCGTCCATCGCGACCACCTCCACGGCGTCGCGCCAAGCCGTGGGTCACTCAGCCAGGTCTTGAACGCCTGCTTGGAGCGGCCCTCGACCATGTCGAGCAGACGGGCGGGGCCGGTGCCCTCACGGATCGGGGTGAGGTCGATGACCACGGTGACGTACCTGTCGCCACGCCTGGTGTGGCGCCACACGTGTTCGTCGATGCCGATCGCGGTGACGCCGTCGAACCGGTCGACATCGTCGATCAAGACACGCTTGCCTTCGGCCAGTACCGCGTCGTTGGCGGTGTTCCACGACACGTCGAGCCCTTCGGCGACCCGCGCTACGGTCAGGTGCTGGCACATGATGGCCTCCAGGGACCACCGCAGCGCCCGCCGCGACAGCTTGGCTCGTGGTTCGGCCGCGGCGCTGGTGTCCTGTCGCCACACGTGCCCGCAGTCGATACACGGGTACCGGCGGATCGTGACCTCGAGGACCGTGGGACACCAGCCCAGCGGCTCGTGCGCCAACTCCCGGGTCACCGTGTCCCGCGCCATGCCCTAGAGCCCGCAACGTCGACACCACCGGTCGATCGAATCGCCGGGCTCGACGACCCGACACGCCAGCACCGCACGATCGGGCTCGAGCCGCTCCCCGGTGACCTCCAGAACCAGCTCGTCGAGCCGACAGAACGTGGTCAGCTCAGGACAGGCGAAAGCGGTCGTGGGGGTAGCGTCGAGCACGTCGAGGTCTCCCGGAGAGAACTACATATCGGGCGCCGGAGCCATAATCGGGCTGGGCACCAGAGCGGTGCCGCAGAGAAGAGCCGACGGATGGCGCCGCCGGAGCAGAGGAGTCCTCGAATGACGAAGTACCTGATCTCGTTCCCCGGTGAGGCCATGGTGTTCCCCGAGGAGGACTTCGAGGCGGTGGTCGAAGCCTCGCATGCCGTCATCGACGAGGCCAAGGCGGCGGGCGTGTACGTCTTCGGCGGCGGGATCGATGAGGACGTAGACCCGGTGCTCGTGGCCGGTGACGGCACCGTCACCGAGGGCACGTACCCAGGCCACAAAGTGCCCAACGGCGGCTACACCGTTCTCGAGCTGCCCTCGCGGGAGGCAGCACTCGAGTGGGCCGCGAAGATCGCCGTCGCCTGCCGCTGCTCGCAAGAGGTCCGGCAGTTCCAGTACGACCCGGCCAGCTGACGAGGGCAACCTCAGAGCCTGTCGGGTGGCCGGTTGATTACGCCGCGATGAGGTCCTCGACGGTCTTGGCTCGGGCGGTCTTGCGGTGGGATTCATGGCTCCACCGCGATGGCTGCCCGGCGAGCCGGACGAGCATCAGACGGATCACCGCCACCTTGATCATGGCCTCGGATGTCGCGCTCAGCCCTTCGTAGTCGCGGGCCAGCCGACGGTTTCGGACCAGCCGGCCGAAACTTCGCTCCACCACCCACCGACGGGGCAGGACCTTGAAGCCCTTGACGTCGTCGGTCCCCTTCACGATCTCGACGACGATGTCCAACGCGTCGCGAGCCCATGAAAGCAGCGTGGAACCAACGGAGTTGGCGTATCCGCCGTCGGCCCACACCAGACTGATCGTGCGGAAGCCGACGGCGAGCCGGGCCAGGACGGCGCGGCCTCCGGCCCGGTCCTGCACGGACGCGGAGGTGACGGCGACGACCAGCAGCAGGCCCGTCGTGTCCACGATCACGTGTCTCTTCCGCTCTGTCGTTCGCTTGCCCGCATCGAATCCACGCGCCTCGCCGCCCTCGCTGGTCTTGATCGACTGGGCGTCGATCACGGCGGCCGACGGCTCGGGATCGCGTCCGGCCCCGATCCGGACCCGGCGGCGGAGCTCGTCGTGGACGCGGTCCCAGGTACCGTCCCGGCGCCACTTGGTGAACCAGCGGTGGGCCGCGTCCCAGGGCATCAGATCGCGCGGAAGCATCCGCCACTGGCAGCCCGACCGCAGCACGTAGAAAACCGAGGCGAACACCAACCGGTCTCCGTACTTGCGCACCCCGCCGCCTTTTCGCAGGTCACGCACGGGAAGGAGCGGCTTGATGATCTCCCACATCTCATCGGTCAGGCTGGACGGACAGCATGGGCCGCTGACGGCCTCGGAGTTGTCGCACTGGCACACACCACGTGATCATTCCGGGGCCGTCGCCATGCCCGGAGGGCAGATCACGACCGTCACGCTTCACGCATGTTGCCGAACGCGGCTCCGAAATTCTGCCTGATTGCGTGCTCCTGCCCGGCCTCGGGACATGGTCATTCCGAGTCGAAGAACTGACGGCCATTCGCCACTCCGAGCGAGGATGTCACCGCCAACTCGATTCCGATCTCCGACAGCCTGGCCAAGTGTGCCAGCCGCCGGACCTCCCATTCTTCGAGGCCCCGGGCGGGAAGCGCCTTCGAGGGCGTCCACCCGTTCATCGCTGCGGCGAGGCCGGCAGCGTCACCGAACGCTTTGGATGTTCCTGAAGCAGTGTGCGGCCGGACCGTTCCCGCAGCATCCCCTATCAAGGCCGCGTGATCGGCCACCATGCGGTAGGGAGGGAGGTCGAATACCGGTTGCATGAAGACTTCCGACAGCCGAACAAGTCTGGCGAACTGCGGCGGCAAGGAGGAATCCGCCTGGGCACCGACCTCCTCAACCGTCCCCGGCATCAGCTCCCCTGGCGGCAGGAAATGTGCGAACTGCTCTCCGGAGCGCCCCGCCATGAGCCTCGAAAGATTACGCTCCGCAACATTCACATACCACACCCAATTGACCCGCCGCGCCCCTTCCTCCAACTCGCCGTTGGGCCCTGGAACCAGATAGCAAAGCATTTGCATGCCACGCGAACCGAAGAATGTGAATCGGTCCGAAAGAAGCTCCAGCAAGTCGTCCGGCACCCGGGATTCGGACTCCAGTCCACGCCAGGCCACGTAGCCCGCGTACGCGGGACGAGCAGCGGGGTCGATAAGTCTTCGCGTGGCCGATCCGATTCCGTCGGCACCGACAAGGAAGTTGCCACGCACGGTATACCCGTCGGAGAACTCAGCCGTGACGTCATGGCCTTCCACCCGCACACGGGCGAGCGAGCTGTCCAGGCGGTAGCACACATCGGTGAGCGGATCGCGAAGCGCGCGGTAGAGGGTGTCCCAGGAAGTCATCAACTGCGGGGCTTTGTAGCGCTCGGCCTTGCCATGGAAGTGGAGTTGCTGGCGTTCGTGCAGGAGGACGCCCACGGATCGCGCGGACGATCCCAGCCGCTCCAGCAGCATCTCGACCTCAGGCTGCATGACGATCCCGGCCCCGCGGGGCTCGGTCCGGCCGGCTGACCGTTCGTAGACAGCGACCTCCGCACCGACGGATCCCAGTTCGTGCGCTGCCGCCAAACCTCCGACGGATCCACCGATGATCAGCGCCTTGAAGGCGTTCCTCTCACCCATCGTGAACCTGCGCTGTTCCACGGGCGGCGTCCGCACCATTGATCGTCGCATCTACGGCGGACCGAAGCCACGGCGCGCCCAGGGCATCTCGTCCTCCCTGAGCTCTGACATCTGCAATCGAGATAACCGTCATCACGAATCATCTCCTTGTTGAGGGAAGCAATGCAGTGCGCCAGACGCTGGAGTGACAGTCTGAGCAGCAAGGACGCTGCTCAGACACCGACCAGTGTTCTGCCCGAGCCGCATCCGCAGCTCACTCCCGAGAAGGTGTCCGTGTCCGCATCCACTCAGCTCCAGGCCCCACACCGGCCGACCACCGCAAAGGCCACGCACGGCGTACCCGGATGGCTGGTCGCGCTCCTGGCCGTCGCCTCCGGTATGACCGTCGCCAACCTGTACTACGCCCAGCCCCTGCTGTCCTCGCTGAGCAGCGTCTTCCACACCAGCACGGCCACCGCCGGCGCACTGATCACCCTCACCCAGGTCGGCTACGTGGTGGGCATGCTCTTCCTGGTCCCGCTCGGCGACCGGCTGGAGAAGCGGAACCTCGTCACCGCCCTGCTGACGGTCACGACCCTCGCCCTGGTGGCGACCGGCCTTGCCACCAGCTTCCCGATGCTGCTGATCGCCTCGCTGGTCAGCGGCGCCACCTCGGTCGTCGCCCAGATCCTGGTGCCCTTCGCGGCGAGCCTCGCGCCCGACCACGCCCGGGGCCGCATCGTCGGCCGGGTGATGAGCGGTCTGCTCACCGGCATCCTGCTCTCCCGCACGCTGAGCAGTCTGGTCTCCGACCTCGCCGGCTGGCGCGTCGTCTTCCTCGGCTCCGCCGTCCTGATGGCCGTCCTCGCGGTGGCCTTGCGCGTGGCTCTGCCTCATCATGCCCCGACCACCACCATCCCGTACCACCACGTGCTGCGCTCCACCGTCCAGCTGGTGCGCACACACCCCGCGCTGTTGCGCCGTGGCCTCTACCAGGCGGCCATGTTCGCCGTCTTCAGCGCCTTCTGGACCACCGTCTCCTTCGTCCTGACCGGCCCCCACTTCCACTACTCCCCGGTGGGCGTCGGCATCTTCGCCCTCGTCGGCGCGGCCGGCGCCGCTATCGCACCTGTGGCGGGTCACTGGGCCGACCGCAAGCTCGTTCGCCCCATGACCGGCGTCGCCTTCGTCGTCGCAGCGGTCGCCTTCGCCCTCGCGGGCTTCGGCCAGCACAGCATCATCCTGATCGCCCTGGCCGCCATCCTGATCGACATGGCGGTGCAGACCACCCTCATCCTCGGCCAGCACACCATCTACCAGCTCGATCCGAACGCACGCGCACGCCTCAACAGCGCGTTCATCGCCACCTTCTTCCTCGGCGGCGCCGCCGGCTCCCAGCTCGGCTCGATCGTCTACCACGCCGGAGGCTGGAGCGCGCTCACCATCCTCGGCGCCGCCCTGCCCGTCCTGGCCCTGCTCTACTGGACCACGGAACGCCGGGCACAAACCCGAACCACACGCTGACCCCGACACACCCACCGACGGCGCGTTGATACGCCAGGCCACCACAGGCCACTGCCGACCACAGGACGCACCCGCTTCAGCCCAGGAAGACACCCCTCCCGGCTGAAGCGGGTGCGGTGTCCTGGACGGACAGGATGTCGTTCACGGGACCAACCACGCCGGCCCTCGCCCTGCAGCGAGCCCCTCCCTGCGGGCTCCGATACCAGCGGTCACGGACGTATCCGAGGGAACACTGCCTTACGTGATATGCCGCAGCAGTGCCGCAACCGCCGGAGGCGCTTCGCCGCGGGGCCGCGCCACCATGACCTTCCAGCCAGGCGCGTGCTGGGCGAATCGGCGCGCGGCCAGATCGGGGAAACGTGCGGCAATCGACTCCGGCATGATGCACACGCCCAGATCGTGCCGGACGAGTTCGGACGCAGCGACAATGTCGTTCACCTCAAAGGTGTAACTGCGCTCGACGAGAGCCGCACGGAAGGCCCGGTCCACTGCGTAACGGATCGCCCAGCCTGGTGTGAAGTCCACGAAGGGCAGACGTGCGACTTCCGCGAACGTCACCACGGAGTCATCGGCGAAAGCCCGCTCAGGCGAGGCCAACAACACCATCTCCTCGCGTGACAGCAGCCGGGTCACCAAACCCCGTTGCTGCTGACGATCGAATGCGACAACGGCCAGATCCACCGTGCCCTCACGCAGCGCCTGCCGAATATCGGCCACCGCCGCCTGCCGGAGGTTGACCACCACGCCCGGGTGCTCCGCCCGCAAGCTCGCCAGAGCACGGTGGAGTCCGGCCCAGACGCCCTGCATCGTGCCGACGGTGACGCGCCCCCGAAGCTCCCCCCGCACGGCATCGACTGCGGCCCGGGCCTGCTCGGCAGCCCGCAGCGCCGTACGTGCCGCCGGTACGAACGCCTCACCGGCCGGGGTCAGCGTCACCCGGTGCGTGGTGCGCTCGAACAGCTTGCTGCCCAGCTCCTTTTCCAGCGAACGGACCGTTGTCGACACCGCGGACTGCACGACGTGCAGCCGCTGCGCCGCCGCCGTGAACCCCTCTTCCTCGGCGACCGCGACGACAACCTCCATCTGCCGCAGGTCCATGGCCCTCGCCGCCTCTCCGATTCGGCATCCCGCGCCCATCATCTCTCTACGAGATCACCGCCCCACAATTCATCGTATCCGCTGCAGAACTTGTGGCAGCGCCATCCCCCCGTTGACCAGCAACGACACGCCACCGACAGCGCTCTGCCGGAAGGGCGCTTTCTCATCGTTTATGAGGCCTCGCAGCCGGGGCTTTTCCGGGGCCGGAAATCTCGCGGTCTTCGATACGCAGCTCCCACTCTTCGGCCGGACCGCAGGGTTCCTTCAGCCGCTTGAAGGCCGAAGGGGCTTCAACTGTTGGGTGATTGGCTTACGGAGCCGTAGCGATGCTGCATCACGGGGGCTGGAGGATCCGGTAGCCGATTGCGCCTTCCTGCCCTCGGAGGGCGCCTGCGGACTCCGTCATCGCCCGCTGGTGTGCGTATGTGGCGATGGGGCTCGGGCCGTGTCTTTGTGTGGATGAGCGGTCGACGGCGCGCCGAATCGGGCCTGGCTCCATCTCGGCCTCGCGGTTTGAGGCCCTGGTCCGATTTCTCCATGCCAGTCATCGCTTCCGTGTGAAATCCGCCCGCAGCCGATCGGCGCAGCGGACGATCGCGCTCCGGCGAGCGTGGCGGGTGGGCATCCGGCCTCACGTGACCGCGTCAGCGGCGTGGGCCGGGACAGTGACTGGCAGAGGCGCCACCGGCCTCAGAAACAGGCGCACCGAGAGCGCGCCCCAGCGTGGCAGCCTGCTGAGCCATCGCCCGCTTCCACACGGTGCCGTTCTGCTCCGCGATCTCCCGCCACAGGGCCGCCGTCGCCGCACCAAACGCCGCGAGCACTTCAGGCGCGACGCCGCACCAGGACGGGAAGCGGCGAGCGAAGGCGACCGCCTCCTCGACGGAGTGCCCGGCAGTCGACGCTCGCCCGCACCTGGCCCGCGTCCCAGGTGTTCTCCCTCGACGCTCTGCGCGGCGCGGTGAGCGACGACTTCTCTGTCAAGTTCAGCGTGTTGCGGTAGGGGAAGCCCCAAGCCTGCAGAAGGCAAGACTGCCGCACTGACATCCTCCACTACTCGGTGATACCGTATAGCGGTACTCGGTACTACGCAGTACCGCTAGGGCCGAGGAGGACTCGCGATGGACGACCTGACGGAGATGCTGAAGGGCACGCTCGAAGGGTGCGTGCTCGAAATCATCGGCAGCGAGGAAACCTACGGGTACGCCATCACCCGCCAGCTGAACGAGCTCGGCTTCGCCGACGTCGTCGAGGGGACGGTGTACACCATCTTGCTGCGACTGGAGAGGAACAAACTCGTCCAGGTGACGAAACGACCATCGGGGGTCGGTCCGCCGCGCAAGTTCTACGCGCTCAACGACGCCGGACGCGAGGAACTCGCGAAGTTCTGGACGAAATGGCAGTACGTCTCATCACGCATCGACAGGCTCAAGGAAGGCGGGAGATGAACTTCTGGGAGACCATCACAGGCAGCGATCTCACCAGGGAATGGAAGGCGTTCGAAGCCCGGGCCGAGGCCCTGCCAGACGACTACCGGGCGGCGTGGGAACAGATCAAGGGCTACCTCTTTCCCCATGGGGACTTCACCGGCCGCAACCTGATGCCGATCCTCGACGCTGCCCTGGGGCTGCTCGAAGAAACAGCGGCGGACGGGCAGAGCGTCCACGAGGTCCTCGGCGACGACATCCGAGGCTTTTGCACGGCTTTGGCCGGTGGAGAAGGGGCCCGAACCTATCGCGACCGGTGGCGCGAGCAGTTGAACAGGAACGTCGCAAGGAAATTGAGCCGGCTGGGAGGCTGACGTGGGCATCCAGGACATCATCGAGGGCAAGAAGCAGTGGCGGGCGCACATGGCTCGGGTCAAGGCGCTCCCGCCGGACTACCAGATCGTCTACAAGGAGATGCAGAAGTACCTGTTCAAGGTCGGACCGATCGACCTTCCTGACGGGCCCCTGCTCCCCGGGATCGTCGACTTCTTCGAGGAGGGCGCCGCCACGGACAAGGGGGTCTTGCAACTCATCGGCAATGACGTCGCCGCGTTCTGCGACGACCTGGTCAAGGACTCACGCACCTATGCGGACGTCTACCAGGAGTCCATCAGCAGGGAACCCGGCACGGCCGAGAAGTAAGCCCGCACGCGGGTTCGTTCGCCTCAGCGCAGCGGAAACAGGCGCGGGCCGACCGGCCACCGGAAGCCGCCGTAGATCCTGTCCACCGAGGTGGTCGAGCAGGCTGGCGATACCTGGCTCAGTCCTGCCCATGCCCCCGGCGAGCAGGTCTCCGGCGGCGGGCCGCTCGACACCATTCCCCAAGATGACACGACTGACGTGTAGCACGGACAGTCACTCAACCCGGGTTCCGAAACAGCTTCCACTCCCCCTGCGTCTCCAGCCTCCGAGTCGACGGCCTGATCACCGGCGAGGAGAACCTCCTCCTCATGGCGGACCTGCACCACCTGTCCAAGAGCGAGGGGCGGCGGGTCTGCGTTGAACTCCTGGAGCGCTTCGATCTGGTGGAGGCCGCGAAGAAGCCCGCCTCGACCTACTCCGGCGGCATGAAGCGCCGCCTCGACCTCGCGATGACGCTGGTCGGCAGCCCGCGGATCATCTTCCTCGACGAGCCGACGACAGGGCTCGACCCGCGCTCCCGCCACAACATGTGGGGCATCATCCGCGGCCTCGTCTCCGACGGCGTGACCGTCTTCCTTACCACCCAGTACCTGGAGGAGGCCGACGAACTCGCGGACCGCATCGCTGTGTTGAATGACGGCAAGATCGCCGCCGAGGGCACTGCCGAGGAGCTCAAGCGGCTCATCCCGGGCGGGCACATCCGGCTTCGCTTCACCGACCCGGTCACGTACCAGTCCGCCGCTGACGCCCTGCGCGAGGTCACCCGGGACGAGGAGGCACTGTCGCTGTCCATCCCCAGCGACGGCAGTCAGCGCGAACTGCGCTCCCTTCTCGACTGGCTCGACTCCGCCGGCATCGAGGCGGACGAACTGACTGTCCATACCCCCGACCTCGACGACGTGTTCTTCGCCCTGACCAGCCCAGCCAACGTTCCCAACCAGCCGAAGGAGAACGTCCGATGAGCTCCCTCTCCCTCGCTGTACGTGACTCGAACACGATGCTGCGCCGCAACCTGCTGCACGCGCGGCGCTACCCGTCAGGGACCCTGAACCTGCTGCTCACGCCGATCATGATGCTGCTGCTCTTCGTCTACATCTTCGGCGACGTGATGAGCGCGGGCATCGGCGGCGGCGGCGCCGACCGCTCCGACTACATCGCCTACATCGTCCCGGGTTTGCTGCTGATGACCATCGGCAGCACCGTGATCGGGGCCGCGGTGTACGTCTCCATGGATATGACCGAGGGCCTCATCGCCCGCTTCCGCACGATGGCGGTCTACCGCCCTTCGGTACTCATCGGGCACGTTGTCGGTAGCGTGCTGCAATCCGTCATGAGCGTGGTCCTCGTCGGCGCCATCGGCGTGGCCATCGGCTTCCGCTCCACGGACGCAACCGCCCTGAAGTGGCTGGCAGCATTCGGGCTCATCGTGTTCTTCGCCCTGGCGCTGACCTGGATTGCGGTCGGCATGGGACTGGCCAGCCCGAACCCTGAGGCGGCCAGCAACATGGCCATGCCGCTGATCCTCCTCCCCCTCATCTCCAGCGCCTTCATCCCGGCCGACACCATGCCCGGCTGGTTCCAGCCGATCGCCGAGTATCAGCCCTTCACCCCCGCCATCGAAACCCTCCGCGGCCTCCTCCTCGGCACCGAGATCGGCAACAACGGCTGGATCGCGATCGCCTGGTGCATCGGCCTGATCGCGCTCGGCTACCGCTGGTCGATGGCGCAGTTCAACCGCGACCCGAAGTAACCGAGACGACCGCGCTGGCCACCTCCCCGCAACTCATCCCGCACCGTCCGCGTGCAGATCTGCACCCGTATGCCCGGCCGGTGGCGGGGGTGATCGCCACAGCCCTTGGTGGGCTGGCTCTGGCCCGATCCCGCCACACCGCACTGATCCACATCGATTCGCAGTCGACCAGCCGCGGCGAGCACCGGTTCTGGCAGCGACCAGGTCGAGGACACGGCGGGGCCGGGTCTGGGCGCCCCTTACCTCAGGAGTCGGATGTCGGGGTTCGCGGGCTGGGTGCGCAGCGACCGCCGACGCGGTCGACGCCCTGCACCTGATCCTGGAGCGCCGAATGGCCCGGAAGGCCACGACGGTGATCGACGCGACGAACGTCACGGGATGCGCGCCGTCGCGGTCCTGGTGTCGATGCCGGCCTCGGTATGTGTCGAGCGGCAGGGACCGCGCCCGGCCAACCGGAGCGTGCCGGAAGACACGGTCCACCGGCAGCACAAGGCCATGGTTCGCTCACACCCGGCGCACGCTGCGCCTCCCGCTCCTGCCCGTCCCGGCCTGGCCGGACGAACCCCCGTTCTGACACAGCCTCGCCCCGGCCACACAGCAGGGTACGGCCGGGGCGGCACTCAGTGGGTGGAACGGGCGGCACGGGGTCCGCCCGCCGTGGGTCTAGTACGGCTGGTCGTCACCGGCCGAGCAGCTGCACTCGGAACCCTCGGCGGCCCTTGGAGTTGGAGGGCGAAACTCCCGTCCCACGCCTCCCAGGCGGCGGCGATGCTGCTGCAGAGCCGCCAGACGACGTAGGAGGGTGCTGACCGCCGCCTCCGCCGAACAGCTCGACAACCCACTCCAGCAGCTCGACCAGGACGCGGTCCGGCAGGCGCAGCCCGTCGACGATCCGGGCGTTCGGGATCTCCGCCGCGTATTCATCGGCCTCAGCTGCGTCCGTGAATGACTCCACGGGTTTGCCGTCCACGACGACGTCGAGGCCGGCCATGTGGGCACCGGCAGGACGGCGGTTTCCGTGGACGACGACGTACGCGGCCAGCCCGAGATCGCCTTCGTGTCCGGGACGTGCGCGGAGGAAGGCCGCTCGGGTCACCACGATGAAGGCTGGATGACCTCGTGCGGTGAGACTGTCAGCCATGTCTTCGACCGCTTTGAGTTCTTCCCAGGGGTTGAACGGATTATGGGCAATCTGCGTGACACGCAGCGTCGGTGACGGTGTGTGGCCTTCACTGATGGCGGCTGGGCGACATCCTCGCCGTGTCCGGCGTAGCGCGCGAAGGATGCGGCGCGGCTGCTGATGGGGTGGGCGACGGCGTCGACGGTGGCGGATGTGCCGAGGGACTCTGCCTTCTTCATGCCAGTTCCCGCACGATCTGCCGCATGCTCTGGGCTTGGTCGGACTCGGGTGCGTAGTCGAGGAGGGGCCTTTGGACTCGGACGGCTTCGCGCTGTTCCTTGACGTCCGGGATGACGGAGAGCACGCGAGGGGTGCCGAGTGCCTTCCATTTGTCGAGGGAGGAAGTGGCGATGAAGCCGCGTCGGGAGTCGTATTTGTTCACGACGAGTCCGAGCTGTTCGACGTCGACGTCGATGTCGTAGTCCCGGGTGAGTGATCCGACCTGGTTGATGAGCATTCCGTTTGCCTGGGCGGAGGTGTCTTCCGCTTCAACGGGGGTGACGGGGCCGGAGGCGCCGGGCTTTTCGTCGTCGCGTTGGCGGCCGTAGACGAGCCCGGCGTCCATGGCCAGGCCGAGGCTGGGCGGCGGGTCGATGACGATGACATCGAAGTGCTCTTCGACGGAGGCGAGAGCGCGTTCGAGGGCGGCGTGGCGGGGGCCGCGGAAGACCGTGAGGCCGGAGTCGAGGAGGAAGGCGTCGAATGCGGAGGGCAGGACTCGCAGCCGGTCGCCGAAGCGTGGGCGGTGCTCGCGGTCGGCCACAACCTCGCGGACCACGTGATCGGGCAGACGGACCACCAGGCCGCGGGCAAGGCAGCGCCGTCGGCGGCCAATTTTGGGGCCTCAACCTGCCCGGAGGAGGTCAAGCACGGCCTGCTTGTAGACGGCGTACACGGTGGAGAGTTTCGCAAGACGGACGCATTCGTCGATGCCGTGGAGGAGCCCTTCATACCAGACCCAAACGCGGCAGGATCTGGTCGACGCCCCGGCCCGGCATCACCTCTGCGTTGAGGAACAGCGTGACGAGGTCATGATCGTCCATGTCGGACATTTTCCCACCGCTCGACGTGGACGGTGGCCTCCCCGCTCCCCCGTTTTCCCAGCGGCCTGGTCAGTCCTCGTCGAGCCCCGGAATGCCCGGCGGACGACTGAAGCGCGGCAGCCGCACCGCGTAGACGTGGCGCCTGCCCGGGTACTCCCCCAGCCCCCAGATGCGCCGGTTCCCCCGTACGCGCTGAAGCCGAGATCCTCCGGCCCGATCGACAGGCGGCCGAACAGGCCCGGCCGGGTCGCCCACACCTCGCGCGCCGCCAGCCATCCCCGCCGCTTCGTACCGTTGCTCAGCGAGAAGAAGTGGTGCCCCCGCCAGCTCACCGCACCCTGGATCCTCAGCAAGGAAAATTGCTCCTGGCCCCGAGCCTCTTCGGTCGTGATCGCACCGGTCACGGGATTCAGGTGCCATCGCACCACCCACGAGGTACCCGACCGCTTGAACTCGCTGACGAGGAGGGTCGGTGGGCCGGCCGAGTGGTCGATCGCGGCCTGGGAGTAGACGAGCCGCGCTCCCGCGTTGTCGTAGGCCCGGCTCTGCGGCAGGGCATACCGGTACCCGTACGCGCAGTACTTCCGCGTCCCCGCGTTGTACCCGCACCAACTCCTGGCGGGACCGCCCGTGGAGACCCGGAACATCTGATCGGTGTTGAACACTCGCAGACCGCCCTTGGTGTCCGCGACATAGAGCCGGTTCCGGTGCCACGCGATCCCGCCCGCGTGCACGTTCACAGGCCCGAAGTCGTACGGCTCACCGGGCATCGCGCGGGGCTCGACCAGGAGAACGTGCTCGTACCGCGGCTTGGCCGAGTCCGTCACGTCTACGAATTGGCATCCGTCAGATCGCGCCGCCCCATGTCCACAACAACGATCCGGATATGAAGTAGTCACATGATCGGCCGGGCAGGCCCTGGGGCAAGCCCCGCGCAGCCGGCGCCCTCGGCGCACACCGGTTCCGCGCTCATCACCCTCACCGACGGCGAGTTCGACGCGCTCAGCAGCCCCGTCTGACCGACGCTGGATGCCGACGCCGGATACCGAACCACTCTCGAAGGACAACTCATGAAAATCGGCATCATCGGAGCAGGCAATATCGGCGGCAACCTCACCCGTCGCCTCACCGCGCTCGGGCACGACGTGTCCGTGGCCAACTCCCGCGGCCCCGAGACCTTGGCCGCCCTGGCCGAGGAGACCGGTGCCACCCCGGTCACTGCCGGCGAAGCCGCCCGCGGCGCGGAAATCGTCGTGGTGACCATCCCGCTTCGAAGGGTCCCCGGCCTGCCCTCCGGCCTCTTCGACGGCGCGGCCGAGGGATTCGCCGTCATCGACACCGGCAACTACTACCCCAAGGAGCGCGACGGACGGATCGCCGCGATCGAGGAAGACGGCCTGACCGAGAGCCGCTGGACCGAGCAGAACCTCGGCCATCCGGTCGTCAAGGCGTTCAACGGCACCCTCGCCCAGGACATCCTCGCCATGCCGCGGCCGGCCGGGCACCCCGAGCGGATCGCGCTGCCCGTCGCCTCGGACGACGAGACCGCCAAGACGAGGGTCCGCGCCCTGATCGATGAACTCGGCTTCGACACCGTCGACGCCGGCGGCATCGACGACTCCTGGCGCCAGCAGCCCGGCACCCCGGTCTACGGGCTCCGCGCCGACGTCGACGGCGTGACGAAGGCTCTAGCCGACGCCTCACCCGAGCGCAAGTCGGACTTCCGGGCCTAGCGGTAGCAAGGAGGAGCTGTACCGGTTCGTCTCCGGCCGCGAGCTCGCCGCCGTCGCCGAGGCCACCCGCATGGACCCCACCGACCTGCCCGCCTACGCGGGCCACGTCCACGACTACTTCGCCGCCCACCCCGAGCGGTACCGCCTGATGGCCTGGGGTCGACTGGAACTGGGCGACACCGAACGAGCAGCCGACGACCCAATCCGGCAGACCGTCGCCCACAAGACCGAGCAGTTGCGCAAGGCCCAGGAGGCCGGGCAGCTCGATCCCGCCTGGGGCCCGCTCGACATCCTCGTTCTCGTCAACCAGATCGCCGCCTCCTGGGCCGACCAGCCCGACATCGCCGCGGCCGGCATCGAGCGCGACACCTTCCTGACTGCCCGACGAGAGGCCATCGTCACCGCCGTCGAGCGACTGTTCCCCGCCCAGCGGCCCGCCTGACCAGCGGGACCACCTGACCGTCACCCGCGTCCAACTGGCCCACGACAGACGTCGCACCCAAGCGAAAGCTGTCTCGCTCAGTCACACCCGATCCACAACTCTTGACAATTGCTCTTGCGCGGCGGCAACGGGGTCAATTCCGCTGGCTGCCGCTTACGGCAGGCTGACCCTGATGCAGCTGTGGGTGGCGGCCTTCGTGGTCGGCTCCTGCCACGTCGTGGGCATGACGGCCAGCCTCTCGTACAATCCCCACCTCCTGCCGCCGCACCGGCTCCTGAGACCAACGCCAAACTGGCCAGCGCCAACACGCTGGCCGACATCGGCGGCCCCGCCCTCGCCAGCGGACTGATCGGCGTGATCGGCGCCGCCCGCGCGGTCGCCGCCGACGCGGTCTCCTACCTCGTCACCGCCTGGTGCACCCTGCCCATTCGCATCCCCGAGGCCGCCCCAAGCCCGCGCGCCGAAAGACCGAGCCTACGAAGCGAGATCCGGGCCGGCCTCGCCTACACCTGGCGGCACCCCCTCATCGGCCCACTCGTGACCACGAACGCGATCGCCTCCATCGCCCTCGCCGGCACCAACGCGACACGGGCCCGAACTGCTGCCGGCCTCCTCCTTCCTGGTCCTTGTCGGGGCAGTGCCCGGCCGTCGGGTGACAGCCGCGAGGGCGGTGAACCGCTGCCGGCAGGTGGTGAACGTGTCTACCCACGGCCAGGTCGCGTCGACGTGCAGCCATCGGCGTCGGGCGCGGTCGGTGAGGCGGGCGGGCAGGTGGTAGAGGCGGAAGCGCATGGTGTCCGGCTCGGCGTCGGCCAGGACGGTGCGCAACCTGCACGCCGCGCACCGCACCCTGGTGATGCAGGTCTTCGGCGCCCCGCTGCGCCCCGGCGCGCTGCTACTGTCCCGGCCATGACGGAGCTGTTCACCGACACCGACATGCAGCCCATCGCCGCGGCCGCCGAACGCGACGGACAGGACCCCGCGCAGTGGCTGCTGCGCATAGTGCGCGAACGACTGGACGCCGAGGAACTCGAGGACGCGCTCGTCGGCGCGCACTTCACCGTCGTCGCCCACGCGGCCGCTGACTTCTGACTTGCCTTTCGATGCAGAGCAGTTGGCCCGTGTGAGCGGTTCGGCCGCGAAGCAATGTTCCGCTACCTTCCTATCCGGCGACTGGGCTACGGGGAGGCGCGATGGGCGGCTACATGACGGGCAACTTCAAGATGACCGAGGAGTTCGCCTCGGCGATGGTGACAGTCATCCCCATCATCCTGCTGCTGGGCTGGGCCGAGGTCCAAAAGCTCTCCACCACGTACGTCGCCAAGAAGGCACCCTCGCTCGACCGTGAGATCAGAGCGGCCATGTACCGGATCCTGAGCCAGGAAGCCGGCAGCCAAGCCGATGCCGACACTTCATCCGGCCAGGAGGCTGAGAACCGGAAGCCTCCTGGGCAAGCAAAGATCTTTGAGGGTCTTTTCGCCGTTGTCTGGGGCGTTTTGGCCGTCCTCCATGTTCTGGCAGAGCTGTACCTCGTTCGCTGGCTCGCCACCACCGAACGAGCTCCCTCCCCCGACATGGCCCGCAACGTGACCCTGATCGCTGGTGCCGGATTCGTCATGCTGCTGGTGGGCGCTTTCGTCCCTCCCCTGATGCTCCTCTACACGTCCACTGCTCTACGACTGGTCTCATCCATCCCGTTGCTCAGCAGGTTCCTCAAGCCCTTCATCGGACCGACAGCCAGAGAGCAGCTCATGCGCGAGGCTTCTCGTGGAGAAGGGGACGCTGCAACTGCGGAGCCGGCGAACAGCCCCCGCGACACCTCTGCGGACCCGGTGCCGTCACGGGGCTCCAGCTAACGAGTTCCCCCGCGATTGAGATGGGGTGTGAAGCGGGCGATGGTGTGGTGCCAGCCCGCCCGATCGCCGTCCTGGCAAGATAGCGACGTGACTCCTCCCCCTCGTGAACGAGGGGGCTTCTCGCTATGCCGGTGCGGCTTCGCGACGGACCAGCCCGGCCCGTAGAACGTTCAGGGCGCCCACCGTGTCCGCGTGCGCGCTGTGGTCGCACGAGACGCAGTGGAACTTCTCCTGTGTGGGCCGGTTCTCCGCTGCGACGTGCCCGCATTCGGGGCAGGTCCGGGAGGTGTTGCGGGGGTCCACAGCGATCACGTCTCGTCCGGCACTTTCAGCCTTGGCGTGCAGGATCGTCAGGAACACCCCCCATCCGGCATCCGAGATCGAGTGGTTGAGTCCGGCCTTTGCGGCGGCCCTGTTGGGCAGGAAGCTGCCCGGCTGGTCGGGGTCGGGCCTCGGTGCGGGGGCCTTGACCATGTTGCGGATCTTAAGGTCTTCGTGCGCGATGAAGTCGTGTTCGCGGACCAGGCCCCACGCGGTCTTGTGTGCATGATCGAGGCGCTGACGGCGGACCTTTCGGTGCAGGTCCGCAACCTTCTGGACGGCCTTCTTACGCCGGTTGCTGCGGCGCTTGCACCGAGCGACAGCCTGCTGTGCCGCTTCGAGCTTCGCGGCGGCCTTCCGCCCGTGCCGGGGGTTCTCGATGAACTCGCCGCCCGAGTCGGCAAGGAAGTTGGCTATGCCCATGTCGATGCCGACCACAGAGCCGGTCGCGGGAAGCGGCTTAGGCGCGGTCTGCTCGGCGGTCAGGATCACGTACCAGCGCTTGCCCTCACGCTTGAGGGACACGGTCTTGACCTTGCCGACCACCGGCCGGTGCTGGTTGACCTTGACGTGCCCGACACCTTGGAAGCGGACGCGGGTGACCGGGTCGTGCGGAGTGGAGTCCCAGCGGCAGCCGTCCCCGTCCTTGGGGAAGTCGACCGTGTCGAACCAGTTCACGCCACGGAAGCGCGGGTAGCCCGGCGTTTCCCCCGCCTTGACGCGGCGGAAGAACGCGGCGAATGCCTTGCCGAGACGGCGAAGCGTCGCCTGCTGGGAGGAGAAGGACCACCGGCCCTGACGCTCCGGGTCGTGCACCCGGATCTCCTTGAGCTGCGCGGACTGCATCCCGTACTTGATGCTCGTCTTCGATACGTGCCGGTACGCGTCACGGCGTTCCTGCAAGGCACCGTTGTAGAGGGAGCAGTGATCGCGCAGCATCTCGCCCAGTGCGATCGTCTGGCCCATGGTGGGCCGCATAAGGAACTTGTACGCACGAATCATCCGGCCCACCCCCCTTCCACGTTGGCTCGCTTGATCATACTACGCTTGGCGTATGTCACCACGCTGGAAGCCAAACCCCGATATCCGCACCGGACGGCACGTCACCTACAACCTCCACGCACACTTGGTGTTCGTCACCAAGTACCGGCGTGACATCTTCGATGACGCCATGCTCAAACGGTGCGAGGAGATCATGCGAGAGGTCTGCGCCAGCTTCGAGACAGAGCTACGCGAGTTCAACGGCGAGGCGGATCACGTGCACCTGTTGGTGCACTACCCGCCGAAAGTCGCCCTGTCTAAACTGATCAACTCCCTCAAGGGCGTAAGCTCCCGGTACCTGCGGGCCGAGTACACCGGCCGCATCAACCGGATCGGCATGGGGGCAGTGTTCTGGTCCCGCTCCTACTTCGCAGGATCATGCGGCGGTGCACCGCTGACCGTGATCCGCCAGTACATCGAAGGCCAGAAGCGGCCTATCTGACCGCAACGACAGAGGCGGAGCGAACTCCGGCGCTTCGCGCCTCCGGGCTTAGGACGCGTTTCCCTCCCCGGCTGAAGCCGGGGATACCCACGCAAGAACAGGGATGGCGAACGAGTCCCAGGCGCAGCCTCCCCACCACAGAGTGTGCGCCCCCGACGTAGGCCAACTCGCACGGTCCGCTGTAGGAACTCGCCGAAGGCCTCGACGCACTGCCGCGTGGGATCGCGATGCACCCGTGCGGCGTGATCCTGTCGAACGCAACCTTGCTGGGCCGGCTGCCGGTGCAGCCGACGCCGGGCGGGCAGTACCCGATGGTCCAGGCCCACAAGGAAGGCGTCGAAGACCTCGGCCTGCTCAAGCTCGACGTCCTCGAGGTGCGGATGCAGTCGGCGATGGCGCACGCCGTCACCGAGATCCGCCGCACGACCGGCCGGCCGATCGACCTCGACAATCCCGACCACGTGCCGCTGAACGACCAGTTCGCCTTCGCCCTGATCCAGGACTCGAACACCGTCGGGAGAAACCCGTGCTGCGCGATACGTACGGGGTGGCGATCTGGCACGAGCAGATCATCGACATCCTGGCCGTGATGACCGGCTGCGACCGCGCCCTGGCGGAGGTCGCCCGACGTCACATGACTGGTGGCCGTCGCCATCAACCTGGCCACACCCACCCCTCTTCCTTTTCCGCACGATCCCGGTCAGCCCTCCGAAGCGGCCACCCCCGGCGCTTTGATCGGACTAACGAACGACCCTCACACAAAGACACGGCCCGAGCCCCGTCGCCACATACCCACACCAGCGGGCGATGACGGAGTCCGCAGGCGCCCTCCAAGGGCAGGAACGCGCAACCGGCTACCGGATCCTCAAGCCCCCGTGATGCAGCATCGCTACGGCTCCGTAAGCCAATCACCCAACAGTTGAAGACCCTTGCTTGGTGAGTCGTGTCGGTGGACACCCTTGGCTAAAGTCCGCAGGAGCCGCGGTCGAGGTGGAAGTAACGGGCGTTGGCCCAGCGGCACAGCCGGATACCGACGATGACGCCGACGATGGTGACCAGGGCGGGCAGGTATCCGCTGGCGACCTGGATGATCGGGATTGCCGGGCACCCACCTGAGATCGCCCAGCCCGTACCGAACAACACGGCGCCGGGGATCACGCCGGCGTGGATCCGCCCTGGGGTGCGGCGGACCCGCAGCAGAGCGAATGCGCACACGATGATCACCACGGCGCCGGCGAAGGAGAGGAGCATGCGCAGGTCTTGGAAGGTGAACATGCGGTTCAGCTCGGCGTAATCGCCGAAGCCGATGTTGGTGACGGTATAGCCGAGGGCCAGTCCGGTGATGATGCTGGCCAGCAGAATCGCGCCCCGGGTACGCATCAGATCACCTTCCACAGGAGGAACGACACCACGATGGCGGTGCCGAAGAACACGGCGGTCGCGACGATGCTGACCGGGCGCAGACGGCCGCAGCCGTTGAGTCCGTGGCCGGAGCTGCACCCACCGGCCAGCCGAGTGCCAAAGCCGACCAGCACGCCTCCCACGAACAGCAGGGCGATCATGGCGGTCGGACTGGCGGTGACCAGGTTCCGAAAACCCGGGCCCATGTCGTAGCGGAGGTGGAACCGCCCGGAGGTGACCGCAGCGATCAATCCGCCGAGGAAGATCGATATCAGCAGGGCAGCCTGGGTGACCAGCGGGGCCGGGCGCAGGCTCGTTGCCGCGGGGCTCTCGCTCGCCGCTGGTGCGGTATCCGCTTCGAGTGGCTGCGAATTCCCGTACGGAACCTGTGGCAGGGTGGACGCGCCGGTGCCGGTGCCGAAGTGCTCCGCCGTAGCTGCGGCGAGCGCCTCAGCGAGCGCTTGATCGTCGGCGAACTCCTCGTCCATCTCCTCGAGGTGGCGTTCGCGGCGCCAGTGCAACACGCGATCCCACGCGGACGACACCCCAAAAGAGCGATCCGTGGTGAGGGTGTAGTTGATGGTGACGAGAGCGAGCCCGGCAGCGCCGGCCCACCAGGGCCAGTAGTTACTCATGCGGGGCCTCCCATCCATTCGGTGAATCGAGCCCACCAGCCGCGCTTCGAGCTGGGCGCTTGCCGGCTGTGTCGAACGAGGTGATCTGCCGGCTGGGCAAACTGTACGGATGGTGACGGCTGGTGATGCCAGGCCGGTGGCGGCGGGGGTGCTGTTTCAAACGGTGCCGTTCCGAAGTGGGCTGTGCTCTCAGGCGCCGCGGTTCCAGGTCCATACGGCTCTGCCGGTCGGGCCGGGGCCGGTTGGGACCCAGACGCGATCTCCGGTGACCGGGGATCGGGCTGTGACGGCGGGGCCTGTCGGGGTGCCTGCCTTGAGTTGGCCGCGCCGGACCGGCCCGCGTCGGCCTCGACTGTGAGGTGGTGCGCGTGGTGTCCGTTGGGCAACAGACTGATGGGCACGCGCTCGCCGGTGAGTGACAACTGGTAGCGCGCACAGTCGTGCCATCGATCCTCGCTGTCGCAGTAGTAGTCGCGCCAGCCCTGCAAGCTCGCCCTGAGTAGGGGGAAAAGGGGACATCCTACGGCGTGCGAGCAAGCCACGTTACTCCGTCCTGACCGGCACACACCGCCCGTTCGGGGAGGGCGGTTGCCGTTCTCGGTTCTTGTCCTTGTCGCGCCCGGTCGACGATCTCAAAGCGTCGAGGAATGCAGGCACGGCACCGTACTGTGACTTCCCGTCACCGCGTTCAGGCGTGATGCAACCATTGTTTCGGTGTCCCGAGCAACCTCAGGGAGTTTTTCAACCAGACCACTTGACATCACTTAGCGAGACATGCCACGCGATGGATGTGCTCGCCTATCTCCCATGTCCGGATATTCGCGGCTGACAGCGAGGTCACTTCGATCACAATTCGCGCTCATGGCCGTGGCCTCTGTTGGCGCGAGGCAGTCATTTGTGAAGAGGGTGCGAATATTTGAGTTGGTCGTGGCGAGGGCGTGAATATTGCAGATCGTAAATGAAGACGCTAGTGGAGGGGAATCATGTGCCGACGTGTTGTCTGTCCGACGTGCCTGAAGGCGACCTATGAGGGGTGCGGGAGGCATGTCGAGCAAGTACTCATCGGCGTGCCAATGCCTCAGCAGTGCACGTGTGAGTCGGCGGCGGGCAGGCGCGCGCGCAGTTGGTCACCAGAGGCCACGGCTCGATTGGAAGCGGTGTCGGTCGGGTCGGGCGAGCCCTCACGACCCACACGCGTCGCCCGGCGCCCAGGGAGTTCGTCAGACCGACCAAGGGGTGGCTGGTGGACCCGGCTGGCCGATTGGATGAAAGGCCCCATCTGACCCACTGTCAACTCTCCCCGCATCTCGGGGGAACCTAGGTGACCTCTTCAGTGACGGTCAGCGAGACGGTCACCGTGACCTCTTCGTCGCCCCCACTCTCATCCCCACCCTGGTCCTGCTCAGTGCTCAGGCTCCGGCCGGCGAACATTGACCACACTGCCGGATGAGAGCAGGAACAGGCCGGGGCTGCTGAGCGCGGGGGCCACTGCGGAGCGGCGGACCGGGACCCGCACCTGCGCGAAGCCGACGGCATCCACATAGCCGACCGCTTGCGGGAGAAGGCCACGGTCCGCGCCATCGCTGCCGAGCTGGGTCGCAGCACTTCCCCCCATCAGCCCCGAACATACGGCGCAACCGGCACGCCGTGCGGCGGTGCGGGAAAGCACAGCGGACCCACCCAGCCGCACGGCACCCACAAAGCGTTGCGCCCTGCCGGGGAGGGGGCGGGACGGTCAGTCGCGTGCGGCGGAGCCGGTGGGCAATCCGGGGCGCTGTACAACCGCAGGAGCGCCTCGCAGCCCCAGTCCCGCAAGCCGGGTTCGGCCTGGTCGCCCAGGAGCAGACAGAGCAGGTCGGCATCGCCGGAGTCGTCTTCCTGTCCGGCCGAGTCCGGCAAGGAGTCGAAGCAGACGAGGAACAGCCGTACCTCGACGAGGCGATGGAAGCGATCCGCCGTCATATGCCCGCGGCCCACCCGATGATGATCGATGTCGATGACGTGGCCGACTTCGACGACTTTTGGCACCACGCGGGGTACACGGACGAGCCTCATGCGCACGCCTTCCGCGCCCCGTTTTGAAGCAGGCTCCATGCCGCCGCGGCGGAACTGGGCCGTGACACCCTCCTGACCGGCTGCGGGGCCGATCCGATTGCCGACGCCAACCCGCTTCACCTGCACAGGCTGGCCCGCACAGGACAGCTCCTGCAGATGACGAAGCAGGCACGTGCCTGGGCCACGGGCGGCGAACGGGGCTTGCGGGACGTCGTCTCCGCCTGCGTGGCGCAGCCGACTCTGCCGCTGGCGGCCGAACGGCTCACCGCGCTCGTCCGCCGCCGCGGAACGGTGCTCGGCGGCCTCGGCAACTTCGCCCGGCCCCCGATGGGGACCGCACCCAGGCCAGCAACAAACTCTGCTCCCACCTGCACGAATACTTCCCCGGCGCACTGGTCATCCTGGCTTCCGCCCCCACCCCGGGGCAGGCCGCCAAGCTCACCCGCGCCCAGCTGCGGGCGCTGCTGAAGAAGGCCGGCCGCCAGCGCGGCATCGACGCGGAGACCGAACGGCTGCACGAGGTCTTCCGGCTGCCGCACATGCGGCAACTGCCGCTGGTTCGTCGACACCGTCAAGGGATGGTTTTCCGACGACAACAACGACAAGTCACCGCCCAAAGGTGGCAAGTTGGAGATACCAAGTCGGCAGAAGCTGCCGAAGGGGAAGAGACTTCCCGCTGCCAAGCGGGTCAAGGAGCTGACGGGTAAGCGGACTTCGCAGGCGCGGTTCTGGCAGATGTCGGACGGCCGGGTGGAGGCCGAGCTGTCGGCTGTGCCGGTGGATTAAAAGTCCGGCAAGTCCTGGCTGCCGATCGACACCGCGGTGCGTCCTTTGAAGGTCAAGGGCTTCGGCTTCTCCAACACCGCGAACATCGGAAAGAGTTGGTTCGGCTCGGACGCGAGCAAGTTGCTGCGTTTCCAGTCGCCAGACGGCCGCTCGGTCACCATGGGCCTGGATGCCGACAACGCGAGCCTGAAGCCGAGGATCAAGGGTGACACGGTCACCTATCAGGACGCTGCGAACGGTGCCGACCTGGAGTACAAGGTCGGCCGTGGCCAGGTGAAGGAGAACATCGTTCTGGACCGGGCCCCGGTGGGCCCGGTCTCGTACACCTTCACGCTCGATACGGCGGGGCTGACCCCCAAGGCCCGCAAGGATGGCTCGGTCGCGCTGTTCGGTGAGTTGCCGAACAGCCCGGTGATGGTGATCCCGGCGCCGTACATGACGGACGCCAAGGAGGACGCGCTGTCGCCGACGGGTGGCATCTACTCCACCAAGGTCGCCCAGAGGCTGACCCGTGACGGCGACAAATGGCAGCTCACGGTCACGCCGGACACCAAGTGGCTGGCGGCCAAGGAGCGGCAGTACCCGGTAGCGATCGATCCGACAATCACGATCGCGCCGGACGCGGCGACCTCGCAGGACACCATGGAGATGTCAACTTTGAACATATCGGGCCCATCTGGGAGGTTTTCCATGGTTAATGAAAAGTCGGTGGGCGACGAATCGAAAATGCCCACGTTTTCCATGGTTCTGCTGGAGGGCGCCCAGTCGTCACTCGAAGTCCCGCTGGAGTCGGTCGGGCACGCATACTGGGCGGCGGAAGATCTCGAGACCGTCGACATCGGCGGTACGCGGTTCGTCCGCCTCGGTTACACGGGGGCGAGTGGCGCCGTCCTGCTGAACACGGTCACCGGTGCGGTGGTGGAGTCCAACGATGAATTCGAATCGACCAACCCTGTCAACTCATCCCTGCGAAATTTTACGGCGTGCATTCAAGCGGTGATCGAGCGGTTTCCGTTCTATTCGCAGGATGCCGGCGAGGAAGAATGGGAATCAGCTGCTGACGATGTACTACGCCTCGTGCGGGAGGTGGACCCGGAAGCATTCGTTGAGGGTGGATACTGGCATGAGATGACCTCGGACATCATGATGGGCGATTACGCGACTGAGTCCGTATTGGATGCCGGGTGACGGGATTCGATTGAGTCCGCCTAAGAAGGCTTCCGCATACCGTTCAGCGGGATTGATCAGTCGAACTGGGTTCTGGATCGGGTGATCATTGCGGTATCGGCACATGTAGGAGGGGCCTCTCGGTACTGAACTTGATTGGATGATGTCGGGGCCGTTCGCCTGACACCCGCAGGCTGGTGCCGGTAGCTCTGGGGCGTGAGGTATGCGCAGGGTGGTGGGCTGACCGACGCCGAGAGGGGCATGCGGGAGCGGTTACGGCTGGAGGCCGTGGAGCGCTTCGAAGGCGGGCAGAAAAATGGGGAGATTGCTGCCGCGCTACGGGTGAGCGAGCGGTCGGTGGAGCGGTGGCGCCGGGCCTGGCGCGAGCAGGGCGAGGACGGGGTGCTGTCGAAGGGCTCGCCAGGTCGACCGCGACTCTGCGGGTGCCGATTAATCATCCGACCTGCTCAGGCGGCATGTTGGTACTCATGCAGGGTTCCGCCGAGCCGGTCTCGTCGGTGGACCTCCAGATGCACGAACTGTCCTGGTTCGGTGATCGGTTCAGGTAGCGGGCGGAGCGGGGCGGCTTGGCCGAGGGGCCGGTGCGGCCGATGCCCGTTGTAGAACGATTCGAACTCTTGGAGCACGTGCAGGAGGTGGCTTCGGTTCCAGATCAAGGTGCGGTCCAGCAGCTCCCTGCGGCAGGTCTGTATCCAGCGCTCCATGATGGAGTTCATTCGGGGCATCCGGACACCGCTGGTGACGACCTCCAGCCCGGCGTCGGCGAGCACGGCGTCGAAGGCCTGTGTGAACTTCGAGTCCCGGTCGCGGATCAGGAACCTGGCCCGGCCGCCTGCGTCCTGCAGGTCCATGACGAGGTTACGCCCCAGCTGCACGATCCACTGCGCGCCGGGGTGCGCGGTGGCGCCCAGGACCCGGACGCGTCTGGTGGCGTGCTCGATGCGCTGCAGGACCAGCAGTTGGTGCCGCAGCGCGAGGATCTCGATGTCTTTTGTCCCGATCGCTCATCGGCGGCAGGCGCAGGAGCGCGAAGGTGTTGGTCACGGCGAGGTAGGTCAGGCGCAGCAGCACGACAGATCATGATGCCGCCCGGCACCTGTCCCGTGAAGATCGCGGGACGAGCAGCGGGTGCCGCCCAGAGATCGGCGCTCAAGGCTGCCACCTGCACGGATGATTTATCGGCAACCGCAGCGCTCGTCCGCCAGATGATCTCGGGCGTGGGATGGATCTGTGTCACCCCCGGGGCGTTCCTTGCCCATGACTCGCTCTCCTACTGGAGGCCGCGGCGATGCGCAGCTGTCGCCGAAACCGAGCGGGATCGAAAGTGCCGCTTGGAAGGACTTCGAGCATAGTGGCGATATGGGCATATGGGACAAACGAGACGACATGATCGTGCACCAGACCGAGCCCTACAACGCTGAACCACCTCCTGGCGCGCTCGTGGACCCGGTCACCTCTCTGGACACCTTCTATGGCCGCAACCATGCCCCAATCCCCCGCTTGGACGGGGCGAGCTGGCGGCTACGGGTGGACGGCACGGTCGACCGCCCGCTGGAATTGTCGCTGGACGAGCTGCGGCGCCGCTTCCCCGAACGCAAAGTGCTCGCCACTTTGCAGTGCGCGGGCAATCGCCGCGCCGACCTCGTGGAGTTCCGCGACATACCCGGCCAGGTCCCCTGGGGCCCCGGAGCCATCTCCACAGCGTGGTGGACCGGTGTGAGCCTGGCGGATGTACTGACCGAGGCAGGGCTGCAGGCAGAAGCGGCCCACATCGCCTTCACCGGTGCCGACGTGTCACAGGACGTCGACCCGCCACAGCCCTTCGGCGCCTCCATACCGGCGGCGAAGGCCACCTCCAGCGAGGTGCTCCTGGCCTGGGCGATGAACGATCAGGCTCTTCCCGTCGCGCACGGCGCCCCGCTGCGCGCCGTCGTCCCGGGCTACATCGGCGCCCGCAGCGTCAAATGGCTCCAGCGCATCACCGCACAGACCGAACCGTCCGACAACTACTTCCAGTGGGAATACAGCCTCCTGCCTCCCGAGGCCGACCCCCACAAGGCAGGACCAGGCGACGGCATCACGCTCGGGCCGGTCGTCATTCACATCGCCATCCTGCGGCCCGGCAAAGGCGCCCAGCTGCCGTCCGGACCTACCGAGGTCACCGGCGTGGCCTTCGCCGGCGACGACCGCACGGTGACACGCGTGGACGTGTCCGCCGACGGCGGCACCACGTGGGTCCACGCTGATCTGAACGCACCGGACAGCCCATGGACGTGGCAGCACTGGCGCGCCACACTCACCCTCCCGGCAGGGGAGACGGAACTCCTCGCCCGCGCCTGGGACTCCGCCGCAGCCGTACAGCCCGAGTCCCCAGCGACGGTCTGGAACCCAAAGGGCTACGCCAACAACGCCTGGGCCCGCCTCCACGTCACCTGCGACCACTGAAAGCCGGGCGGCCGGGACGCAGATCCCGACGGCACGCCGGCGAACCCGCGGACACCTCCGCACCGCTCAACTTTGAAGACCCGGTTGAACGCCTTCAACGGCTACACGGTGCGTCGTTCCACGCTCGCCGACGAGGTTCAGACTCGCCACGTCTGATGGAACGCCATCGCCGCTCGCGACACTACGGTCCGCTGATCGCGCCTCCCACGAGGGAGGTGCAGGTGCCGCCCCGGTCGTGACCGACTCGGTGAAGCTGAACGGCGCGCCGATCGATCCGGCTGCCACGCACCACGTCGCGACTGAACTCCTTCCTCGCGGGCGGCGGCGACGGCTTCGCCGAGCTCGGCAAGGGCACGAACATGCTCGTCGGCGGCGACGACCTGGCGGCCTTCGAGTCGTATCTGACGGCGAGCTCATCGGGCGCGACGCCGTATCCCGTGCCGACGGCCGACCGGATCACGGTCGTCAAGTGAGGCACTCGAGAGGCACATGAGGAACTGAAAGCCGCGGCGGGGCGGTCGGTGTGGACCCGGTGGGTCCCGTCGGCCGCCCCGCTTGCTTGTGCCGGACACAGGTAAGTTCTGTGTGAAAAAGGAAAGGGCGCGGACTGCCCCCGTGATCGCGGATAAATTCTGCGTGAAAGCCTGTTTGGTTCCTGAGAATAGATGAGAAGCGAACTCAGCGGCAATTAATGGAGGTCTCATCGGATTTGGTCTTTTGCGGTCCGGAGCCCGCATAGTGTTTTCCGTGTCGAAGCCGAACAGGGCTTACGGCAAAGGAAAAAGCAGCACGGAGAAAGGGACAACCTCATGAGCTTCCACAAGATCGCCCCCGTCAAGAAGACCCGCAAGCCCGGCGCCAAGTGGGCTGCCGCCCAGAAGCCCGTGGCCAAGGCGAAGCCCGAGGCCCGCCGCCGTCCGGTCGGCAACAAGGCCGGCAAGGACTGCTGACCACTGCCATCGAGGCGGGCCCCGTGATGTACCGGGGGCCCGCCTCAGCCGTGTTCCCGTCCCCGGAAAGGGAGTTGGGGAGTTGAGGGAGCGTAAGGGTGTGGGTGCTCTTCAGGTATTCCGGCGTTTCTGGCCGTTGACGCGGGGTGACCGCAGATGGCTGGTCCTCATTGTTGTCTGCGTCGTGGTTGCCGCGCTCGCCGAGACGACCTCGATCCTGATATTCGCGGACCTCACCGACCATGCGCTGAACGCCGGTTCGCTCTCCGCCTTCTGGGGACCCGCCGCACAGTGGCTTGGTGTCGCCGTGCTCGGTGCCGCCGTCGGATATGCCGGAAGCTCGCTCGCCGTATGGACCGCCGAGAGATTCGTCCTGCGGCTGTGTGCCGGTGTGTTTCGCCATGTGCAGGGCCTGCCGCCGCACTTCTTCCAGAAGCACCGCCGGGGAGATCTCGTAGAGCGGCTCACGGGCGGTGTCGAGGCCATCGAGCAGATGGTGGTCTCCGGCGTTGTCGGCACCGCATCGGCGCTGTTCTCCGCCGTCTTCTACGCGTCCGCGGCCCTCTGGCTGCGCTGGGACCTCGCTCTCGTCACCTTCCTGCTCGCTCCCCTCTTCCTTGTCGCCGCTCGCCGCTTCTCCGAGCGGATCAGGTCCGCGGCCCGCGACGAGCGCACAGCCGACGGCGCCATCACCTCGGTCGTCGAGGAGTCCCTCGGCAACATCGTCCTGACCCAGTCCTACAACCGGCGTCGCGACGAGGAACGCCGGCTCGACCGTGAGGCCTGCGCCTGGATGCGCGCCTCCGTGCGCGGTGCCCGCGCGAGCGAGCTGTACGAGCAGTGCGTCGAGGTCGTCGAGACGCTGTGCGTGCTGGCCGTCATCGGGTTCGGCGCCTGGGAGATCTCCGCAGGCCGTATGACGCTGGGCGAGCTCCTCGCCTTCGCGGCCTTCATCGGCTACCTCTATCCGCCGATCCGCAACCTCGGCCAGCTCGGCCTCGCCCTCACCGCTGCCACGGCCGGCGCGGAACGGATCCAGGAAATCCTGGACGCCGAGCCCGCCGTGACCGATCCCGCCTCGCCCCTGCCGCGATGGCCCGTGCACGGACGCATCGGCTTCGACGGCGTCTCCTTCCGCTACCCCGACGCCGCAGCGGAATCGCTGACCGATGTGTCGCTGACCGCCGAGCCCGGCGAACTCGTCCTGGTCACGGGCCCCAGTGGGGCGGGCAAGTCCACGCTCGCCAAGTTGCTGCTGCGCTTCTACGACCCCTCGGAGGGGACCGTACGCCTCGACGGCGTGCCGCTTACGGACATACCTCTGGAGTTCCTGCGTGAGAACGTCGCCCTGCTGCCGCAGGAGACGCTGATCCTGCAGGGCACCGTCCGCGAGAACATCGCCTGCGGCCGGCCCGGCGTCGGCGAGCGCGAGATCCGGCAGGCCGCCGTGGACGCGATCGCCCACGACTTCATCGCCGCCCTGCCCGACGGCTACGACACCCGGATCGCGCCGGGCACCAGTGCCCTCTCCGGCGGCCAGCTGCAGCGCATCGCCATCGCCCGCGCCATGCTGCGCGGCGCCCCCGTCCTCGTCCTCGACGAGCCCACGGCCGGTCTCGACGCGCTCTCGGCACGACGCGTGATGCAGCCGCTGCGCCGGCTGATGGCGGGCCGTACGACCATCATGATCACGCACGATCTGACGCTGGCGCCGGACGCGGACCGCATTCTCGTCGTGGCCGGCGGCCGGTTCGTGGAGTGCGGCACGCACGGGGAACTGCTCGCGCGGGGCGGGGTGTACGCCCGACTGCGCAGTGCATAGAAAGGCGAGGGGACCGTCTGTGGAGAGTGTGCCGCCGTCGTACAAGGGTCACCGGTACCCGGTGGAGAGAGGCCGAGGAGTTGATGTTGGAGCGCGGCGTGGTCGTCTCCCGCGAGACCATCCGGCGGTGGTGCCTGAAGTTCGGGCAGGCTTACGCCAACGCACTGCGTCGTCGGCGTAAGCCTGCCCGGGGGCAAATGGCACCTGGGCGAGGTCTTCGTGAAGGTCAACGGTGAGCGGAAGTACCTGTGGCGGGCGGTGGACGCCGACGGCAACGTGCTCGACATACTCGTGCAGTACCGCCGCGACAAGGCCGCGGCCAAGCGGTTCTTCAGGAAGCTGATGAAGGCCACCCAGTCGGTGCCACGAGTGATCGTCACCGACAAGCTCCGCTCCTACGGCGCCGCCCACCGCGAGGCGATGCCGTTGGTGGAGCACCGCTCCCACAAGGGCCTGAACAACCGGGCCGAGAATTCCCACCAACCCACCCGGCAGCGCGAACGCGCCATGAAGGGCTTCCGCTCGGTCGGCGGAGCACAGAGATTCCTGTCCGCGTTCAGCGGCATCTCACCCCCACTTCCGACCTCGCCGCCACCTGATGACCGCCACCGAGATGAGCACCCGATTCACGATCTGGGACCAGATCACCGGCCCCGCCGCCCTGCCCACAACGGCCTGACCCAGACCGCCGCCCGGGACCGACCCACACCCCGACACACCATCAGACGCCCCCACCCTCACCAACGTGACAGTGCCCCAGCCAGACCCGCCGCGACCGAAACGGCGAGGCAAGGCGGGAGGGAAGTCAAGTGAGGACTACTTGCCAGTTCCGCTGAGGTGAGCCGCCCATGGGTAGTAGACGTAGTCGAATGCTGCCGGCGCCCCGGTGATCTTGCTTCCGAGCCACACGTCGTTCGTCAGCTGGATGCCGGAGAACATCGGATCCATCTCGTCGTGCAGCTTCTGCTCCATCTGCAGGACCAGCTTGGAGCGGGCGTTGTCGTCCTGCGTGCTGATCGCCTTGGCGTAGAGCCCGTCGATGCCGCTGTAGCCGGACTGGTTGAAGGTGCCGCCGGTCACCGCGGTGAGGCCCAGCCAGTCGAGCGGGTTCGGGATGTTGGGCCAGAACTGCGTGTACAGCAGGTCGGTGTTGCCACGCGTCGCCGGGTCGTACAGGTAGTTCGAGTAGCCGGTCGCAGGTACGACGTTGAGCTTGAAGTTCAGGCCGATCTTGTCGGCCGCATCCTTGATCCCAACGCCCAGCTGCTGCGTCTCCGCCTGCTGCGGAACCACAAGGCTGATCTGCTTCGACTTCACGTCAGCCGGAACGCCGGCGAGCAGCTTCTTCGCCTCGTCTATCTTCGCGGAGCCATCGGTCTTGACCGAGTCGGCGTACGAGGTCAGGTCATCCTTCGCGAAGCCGTACACGGCCGGCACGGTCTGCAGCGAAGCAGGGGTCCCCTCACCGGCGTACACATGGTCGCCGATGCCCTTCCAGTCGATGGCCATCTGGAGCGCCTTGCGCACGTCGGCGTTGCCCATCGCGCCCTTCTGATTCGCGACCACGAGCGTGACAGCCAGTGGCGCGGCACCCGAGTAGAGCTTGCCCGCCGACGATGCCTTCAGCTGTGCCAGCCCGGCCATCGGCGGACCGTATGTTCCGTCGATCTGGCCTGAGAGCAGGCCGGAGGTAATCGCGGAGTCGTCGGTCAGGAAAGTGAAGTCGATGTTCTTCACCTTCCGTGGCAGCGACTTGTTCCAGTAGCCGTCGTAGCGGCTCACCTTGATCGACTGACCCTGCGTCCACTTGCCGAACTTGTAGGGGCCGGTGCACATGACGCCGGCACCCGGCGTACCGACCTTGTTGCCGTGTTGCTCGTAGAACTTCTTCTTGACGACGACACCGGCGAAGCTCGCCAACTCGTCGTTGAAGAGGTAGTCGGGCTTCTTGAGCCTGACGGTCACTTCGTCGGCGCCCGTCTTCGCGATCGAGGCGACGTTCGAGTACAGGTAGCCGTAGAAGCTCGACTTGTCCGTCATGTTGTGCCGCATGCTCCACACGACGTCGTCGGCGGTCATCGGCGAGCCGTCCCAGAAGGTGACGTCGCTGCGCAGCTTGTAGACCCAGGTCGTCGGGTCGGGGTTCGAGTACGACGTCGCCAGATTGGGCTTGATCTGGAAGTCAGGCGTCTGGGCGAGCAGTGTCTCGCACATGTTCGAGTTGATCATGTTCGGCGTGTAGTCGGCCGACTGGAAGGGGTCGATGGTTTGAGGCTCGCCCTGGAAGACGTTCCAGGTGATCGTGTCGAGCGAGCCCGAGCCTGTCGGCGTGAAGGTCGTCAGCGCGTCGGAGGGCCCGGTCGCTTCGGTGCCGGATGTGCCTCCGGAGCAACCGGCCAACGCGAGGGTGGTGGCGGCGGCGACGGCGAGTGCCGTTGCCCGTCTGCGTGGGTGGGGTGAGTACATTGCGCAACTCCTGGTCAGTGTCGGGCTGTGATGGCTTCGGGGTCCCACCCGCTGCGAGGGACGCTGTCGCGCAACAAGCGGGTGTAGGGGTTTTGAGGGTTGTCGAGCACGTCGGCGGTGGGCCCTTGCTCGACGACGGCGCCGTGACGCATGACGATCGTGTCGTCGGTCACCTGGCGGATGACGGCGAGATCGTGACTGATGAACAGGTAGCTCACGCCACGCTTCTGCCGGATGTCAGAGAGCAGATTGAGGATCTGTGCCTGGATCGAGACGTCCAGGGCCGACACGGCCTCGTCGAGGATGAGGACGTCCGGATCGGCAGCGAGCGCGCGAGCGATGGCCACGCGTTGGCGCTGCCCTCCGGAGAGGGACCTCGGCAGTGCCGCGAGCTGCCGGTCGTCGAGTCCGACGAGCTCGGCGAGTTCGCTCACGCGCTTCCTGGTCTCGTCGCGGCCGAGCCGGGAATGAACGCCGACAACTTCCGCGAGGCAGTCGCCGATGCGCTGACGGCGGTCGAGCGAGGTGTACGGGTCCTGGAAGACGATCTGGATGTCCCGGCCCCGCTCACGGCGACTGCGTGCGGAACGCGCCGGGTGTGTGCGGTCCTCGCCACGGAACACGATGCGGCCACCGGAGGGACGTTCCAGGCCGATGATCATCCGCGCCGTGGTCGTCTTGCCGGAGCCGGATTCGCCGACGATGCCGAGGGCTCCGCCCGGAGCCAGGGCGAAGCTCACGTCGGCGACCGCGGTCGCCTCGGCCCGCCCACAGCCGAACGTCTTGGTCAGGTGCTCGACCACGAGCAGCGGTTCGGTCATCGCTGGATCTCCTCGTTCGAAGCGGAGCCGACGTGCTCCTGCGGCACCATCCGGCCGCGCAGGCCGGGCATCCGGACGCAGCGGGTCTCCGACGGACCGATCTGCAGCAGGGGCGGCACCCCCGCCCGACACTCCTCTTGTGCGAAGCGACAGCGCGGCGCGAAAGCACAGCCGTCCGGCGCCTCGTAGGCGGTGGTCGGATGACCGGTGATCGCGGGCAGTCGATCGACACGCCGGCCGATCTCGGGCCGCGCCTGCACCAGTGCGGCCGTGTAGGGGTGGAGCGGATCTTCGTGCAGCTGCACCGACGCCTGGCGTTCCATGACCTGGCCGGCGTACAGCACGATCGTCTCGTCGCACACGGCACCGGCGAGCTCCAGGTCGTGCGTGATGAAGAGCATCGCCATGCCGTACTCGCGCTGCATACGCCCGAGAATCGCCATCACCTCCGCCTGGGTGGTGACATCGAGCGCGGTCGTCGGCTCGTCGGCGAGGACGAGCCGAGGCCGCGCGGCGACCGCGGCAGCGATCATCACCCGCTGCAGCAGGCCGCCGGAGAGCTCGTGCGGGAACTGCCGCAGCCGGCGCTCCGGGTCCTCGATCCCGACCTCGGCGAGCAGCTCCTGTGCGCGCTTGCGAGCAGCGGCCTTCGGCATCCGGTCGTTGGTGCGCATCGCCTCGGTCAGGAAGTCGCCGATCGTGCGTACGGGGTTCGTGTAGGCCCGTGCGTCCTGAAAGATCATCGCGACGTCCTTCGCCCGGTAGGACCGCAGGGCGTCGGTGCGAAGGTCGAACACCTCGGCGCCGTGGAAGCGGACACTGCCCCGGACGTCGGCGCCGTCGGGGAGCAGGCGGGCGATGGTGCGAACCGTCATCGACTTGCCCGAACCGGACTCGCCGACCAGGCCGAGAGTGCTTCCACGGTCGAGTGAGAACGAGACATCGCGCAGCACGGTGCGCAACTCGCCCGCGACCGGCAACTGAACGGTCAGACCGTCGACTTCGAGAAGTGCGTTCACGAGCGTGCCTCCCAGCGTTCCGTGAGTCGGTCGCCGAGCATGTTCACGGCACCGACGGTGATGACGATGAGTGCGCTGGCGAACAGAGCCTCCTGCGGGTGCTGCTGCAGCACACCGGCCATACCAGTGCCGACCATCGCGCCCCAGTCCGACGTCGGTGGCTGCACCCCGAGGCCGATGAACGAGAGGCCGGCGAGGTCCATCAGGGCGAACCCGAAGGCGAGCGTGGCGTTGGCGACGATCAGCCCACCCACGTTGGGCAGGATGTGCCGCAACGCGATCCGCAACCCGTGCACGCCCTGAACCTGCAGTGCCGCAATGTAGGGCAGCGAGCGCTCTCGCAGCGCCGCGCTCCGCACGATCCGTGCGATGTAGGGGACGTAGGCGATGGACAGCGCCACAACGGCAGCGTTCAGGCCGGACCCGAACAGGGCAGTCGCCAGGATCGCCAGCAGCAGACCGGGGAAGGCGAACACGGCGTCGACGACGCGCACCACCATCTGGTCGAACCAGCCGCCGAACCACACGGCCGCGAGCGCGAGGATCGTCCCGAGGAGCGTCGAGATCACCACGACGAGGAACGGTCCGATCAGCGCGGTTCGGGAACCGTGGACGAGGCGCGAGAGAAGGTCCCGCCCGCTCGCGTCGGTTCCCAGCAGGTGCGCGCCGCTCGAACCCTGGTACGCACCGGAGAGGTTGACGGCGTTCGGATCGTGCGGTGAAAGGAGGGGCGCGAGGGCGGCGAAGCAGACGACGAGTCCGAGCAGGGCGATCGCCACCCAACCGGACATGCCGATGCCTCTCGTACGACGCGTCGTACGCCGGCCGGCCTTTCGGGCTCCGATACGTCGCACCGCTGCTGTCGTGCTCATGAGTCCTTCTTCCCGATCGACACGCGCGGGTCGAGCAGTGTGTAGGCGATGTCGATGAGGGTGTTCAGCACGATGAAGGCGGCGACGTACATCAGGCAGATCGCCTGGACTACGGGGAAGTCCTTCTGCTGCACCGAATTCACGAGGAACTGACCGAGCCCGCCGAGCTGGAAGACCTGTTCCACGACGACGCTTCCCGCGATCAGGCCCGCGATCGTGAGACCCGCGACGGTGAGCACCGGCATCGCGGCGTTGCGCATCACATGTCTGCGTACGACGACTGCGCGGGGCAGTCCGCGGCTGATCGCCGTCTGCACGTGATCGGCCGACAGTTCCTGTCGGATCGCGGTCTGGGCGAGTCGCGCGACGAACGCGACGGAGGCGAGAGCGAGCGCGATCGACGGAAGAACCAGGTGGTAGACCTCGTCGAGGCCCGCCCGGCCGGCCCCGAACACCGGGAACCACTCCAGGTCGACGGCGAACACGATGATCAGCACAACCGCTCCGACGAAGGTCGGCACCGCCATGACGCCCGTCGCGCCGGCCATGGCGGACCGCGACAACCAGCCGGGCTTGAGGCCGGCGAGAGTGCCGATGGCCAACCCGAGCACCAGGACGATCGCCGCGGCCATGAAAACGAGAAGCGTGGTCGCGGAGGCGCGACTTCCGACCAGCGACGACACCGGTTGGTTGTAGATGATCGAGGTTCCGAAGTCGCCGTGCACCACGCCACCCAGCCACCTCAGGTACTGCTGCCAGATGGAGTCGTCGAGGTGATACTCGGCCTTGATCGCGGCGATCGCGTCGGGGCTCATGGTGCGACCGTGCGTGAGATAGGTGAGCGGGCTTCCCGGCGCGGCGTAGAGCGCTCCGAAGACGACCAGACTCGCGATGAACAAGGTCACCACCAGCCCTACGATGCGAGTGGCGATGAACCGCAGCATCGCCCCGGCGGGCCGCTGTTTCGCCTTCACCTGCCCTGATGGCACGGGTGCCGACATGGTGGCGTCACTCATCGGTTCACCCCCGGCTGTGCGTGATGGACCACGCGGCCACCCACGACTGTCCGCAGCACTCGCGTGTCGAGCAGTTCCTCGAGTGGCCGGGCGAAGATGTCCCGGTCGAGAACAATGAAGTCGGCGTACAGGCCCTCGGCGAGACGGCCGTGAAGGTGCTCGGAGCGGCTCGCCCAGGCGGCGTCACGGGTGGCGTGGACGACCGCGTCCGCCAGTGGCAGGGCGTAGTGCGCGTGGTTGGCGGGCAATGACGGATCCAGGGCCGAGCGCCGTGTCGCCGCGATGAACATGTTGGGCAGCGGGGCGTGCGGCGACGTGGGGGAGTCGGTGCCGAGGACGAGCGTGGCTCCTGCCTCGGTCATCTCGGGCCACGGGAAGCCGCGGTCGACCCGCTCGTCGCCGAGCACTCGTCGCCAGTTCTCCTGGATGGCCGGATCGGCGTGCACGGGCTGCATGCTCGCCGTGATGCCGAGTGCGGCCAGTCGGTCGATGTCTGCAGGGTCGACGACTTCGAGATGTTCGATGCGGTGGCGACGCTCCTTGGGGCCGTTGAGAGCGACGGCGTGCTCGACGGCACCGATCGCGACCCGGATCGCCTCGTCACCGATGGCGTGCATGGCGACCTGCAGGCCGGCCGCGTCCGCGGCGGCCACCACCGGCGCGAGTTCGGCAAGACCCCAGATCGGGTCGGCGTTCGTGCCGTTCACGTAGGGCTTTCCGAGCGATGCGGTGCACCCGTCGACGGTTCCGTCGACCATGACCTTGATGCCGGTCACGCGCAGGAACGGGGTCGACCGGTGGGTGGCGAGTTCGACAGCGCGCTCGACCTGGGCGAGGTTCCCGCCCTCGTCACCAGTGGGCTGGACGCGCCAGAACGCGGCGATGCGAGTGGTCAGGACGCCCGCCGCATCGGCACGACGCATCGCCTCGTAGTCGCCCTCGCCCAGCGCCATCTCGGTCGAACCGACGATCCCGGACTCGGCGTACGCCGCCAGGGCGACCGCCAGGGCCTCGTCACGGTCGGAGTCACTGGCGAAGCTGTCGAGCACCGGCCACACGAGGTGGTGCATCGCGGTCTCGTCGACCAGGCCGGTGGCCGCGCCCCGCTCGTCCCGGTGGACCGTTCCCCCCGGTGGTGATGCCGTGGTGTCGTCGATGCCGACTTCGGCGAGGGCGGCCGAGTTCAGCCAGATCGAGTGGAAGTCGTAGGCCTGCGCATAGACGGGCCGGTCGGCGACGACGGCGTCGAGCATGCCCCGATCAGGCAGGCCGCCCGGGATGTCACCGTGCTTCCACCCGGTGGCGAGCACGCGAGGTGCGTCGGGGTTCTCCTGCGCCCACGTCCGGACGCGCCGCTGGATCTCCCCCACCGTGTTGGCGCCCCAGAGATCGACCTGGGCCGCCGCCTCGCCGGTGCCGACCACGTGCGCGTGGCCGTCGACGAATCCGGGGAGGACGGTCGCGCCGTCGAGGTCGTGGATCAGGGCATCCGGTCCGGCCACACGCGCCGCGGTGGCCTCGTCGCCGACGTAGGCGAGCCGGTCGCCGACCACCACGAGCGACTTGGCCCACGGGCGTTGGTCGGAGGTGAAAATTTGGGCGTTGCAGTAGAGATGAGCGGGCATGGTCGTGTCCTTGTCCATCGGGTTCCTCAGAACCGGTCGAGGCCCTCGCGGGCCGCAGCGTCGGGGTTGCCTGCCCGGTACTCGAGGGCAAAGCCGGGGAGGTCGAGAGATGCCGTGAGCAACGTGCTCCACCGCTCGTGGCCCGGCTGGGAATCGTCGGCGTGGACGCACACCACGGCGGCGGCCCCGTCGCCGCCACAGAAGGCGGCCGCGCGCTCCGGCGCGGAGCGGCCGGTCATGCTGCCGCGCACAGCGTGCGTGTGGTGGTACCGCTCGACCGACACCGATTCCGGAGTGCTGGTGTCGCCGCCGGCGAGGCCGGAATCAAGAAAGTGGTTCGTGTGGATGACCCAGCCGTCGGTATCGGGTTGCACCACGGCGAATCCGGAGGGTGACATCTCGATGGACGCTGCTGCGGCGTGGCCGTCTCGGTAGGTTGCGACGGTCAGCACGGTGGATGCGCTCACGGTCGCGGAGGCGACGATGTCGCGGGCCTCCACCACCGTTGTCGCCTCCTCGAGGACGCGACGCGCAACAGCATGGACGGGCACGCCGCCGGTGGCGTTGTCGGAGCGATGGTTCAGGATGTTGAAATGCAGGCCGAGGCCGGCGTCGTTCACCCCGATCTTTGCGGCCGTGCCGAACTCGGTGAAAAGCTTCACCCGGCGTTGCGTTCCGGTCACGAGCGACAGCAGGAGACCGTCCGGCGTGAGCGAGTCGTGCCAGTCCCACGTCTGGATCGTCTCGGGTGGGCCGCCGGAGGCCGGTGCGTGCACGGCGGTTGTGCATTCGCCCTTCCCGGGCGCGGCGGCAAGTACTTCGGTCCGTGCGCCGACCGCTGCCACCTGCCATGGCGCGATTCCTGATGCTTCGGCGATTCCGTCGGACTCCTCGACCAGACCCGGGTACCAGTCGCGCAAGGCGTCGTAGCTGTGGGCGACGATGTCGCGGACGGTCGTTTCCGAGATGCCCAGAACCTTGAAATGCGCCAGGTAGCGGGCGCTGACGTCACGCACTTGGTCCGCGTACCGCGTGCCGATCTCGCGTCCACGGTCGCGGAAGTCGGTGGTGGTCGTGCGCAGTGTGTGCAGCTTCATGGTGTTGCTGTGCGACCTTTGCTTGTGAGGCCCGTCACGGTGAGGGGCGGGCGACACGCTAGGTAGGTAAAACGTTTAATACAATGGTGTTTCTCATGTCACTTTCTGCCTTTTGTCGCCCGGGCCTGCGTGGGCGACCGCGGTCCGGCGGCGTGAGGCAGCATCGGAAGGTACGAACCAAGGAGGTCGCCGTGGCTCGATCGAAGGGCGTCACCATTCGCGATGTCGCCCAGCGCGCGGGTGTCTCCGTCGCGGCGGTCTCGATGGCGCTCAATGGCACCGGGACGCTGAGCGCGGCCACGCGACTGCGCGTCCGGGCCATCGCCGAGGAGATGGACTACGAAGCCGACGCCCTCGCGCGCGGCCTGCGACGTTCGTCGGTCGGGGCAATCGGACTCGTCATGCGGTCGCTGGACGCGCTGGGTGAGTACGCGCCGCGGGGCGTCGATGTGTTCACTCGCTACATCGGCGCCGCCTCGGCGCAGGCGATGGACCGCGGACTCAGTGTGATGCTCGTGCCTGACCCAACCAAGCGGCCGACACCACCACTGGCGCTGTCGCTCGATGGCTACATCGTGACGATGCCGCACGTGGATGATCCGGTGGTCGGTCTCCTCGAACGGCGTGGGATCCCGTACGTGACGCTGGGACGCGATCCCAGCCGCCCGAATTTCACCGACTGGGCCACCGAGGACGAGGGCTCAAGCTTCCGGCGCATCTACGAGCACTTCGCCGCATCCGGTGCCCGATCGATCGTGCTGTTGCGCGGAACCGACCCCAATGCGTGGAACATCGACAGCGAGGCGACGTACCGCGCATGGTGTGAGAGCGTCGGGATCACGCCGCGCGTCTACATGTCGGCCGAGCGCGCCGGCGAGCACGGCGGCGAGAACATCGCGCACGCGATCGTGGACGACGGGATCCCCGATGCGATCCTCTGTCACACCGGTCGTCAGGCGGCTGGAGTGCTCGCGGGCCTCACGGCTCGCGGCGTCGCTGTGCCCGATCGGACGATGCTTGCCGCGGCTTCCGACTCCGAGCACACCCGACACAGCCGGCCCGCCATCTCAGCAGTAGAACTCAACGCCGCGGAAACGACGTTGGCGCTGCTCGACCTTCTCCAAGCGCGCATCGCGGGCGAGCCGAGCGCGGGACCGGTCCTGACAACCGCCCGGTTCCGGGTCCGCGCATCCTCGCGACGCACCGACACGAACGCCTGACGCGAAGGCGGCGGTCGAGGCCCGCGACTTCGGCGTCCTGTTCCCCGACGCCCACGACGACCAGTGGGACGACGTGGTGCGCATGGCGGTGGGACACGCACGCGTGGAGGAACGGGGGCGGCTGCTGCGACAGTTGCTGCGCCGGGCGAACAGAACACAACGCTATCGGCAGCGGCTAGTACTGAGCACCATCCTCTTGCCGCTAGGCATCCCGCCGGGGCGGGAGTCGTAGCTGGTCGTGATGCCCTGCGGGTACCAGTCCGGATCCTTGGGGTCCTTGGTGCGCGGATCCCACGCAAAGGCGTAGGCGAGCCGATCGGGCTTGGCCCAGCCGCCCGGGTTCGCCACGCCGTGAAAACGGGCGCCCGCGATCACGGTCTCCGGCCTGGCATCCGGTAGCCGGGCGAGCAGACCCGCGATGGCCGCCGGGTAGGTGTAACCAACAGGCTGCTCCGGACGGTCGCGCATGGTCACGCGGAACCGCGGAACCGCGGCGGTGCCGCCTTGGCGGTGGAGGGCACCCACAGTCCCCCAGTCGCGGCCGCGAGGGGGGCCGCGGCCACGCCTCGTAACAACATCCTGCGTGTGGTGTCCATCTCCAGGACCATAGGCAGCGAACGCCCGGCTCACAATCGCCTCGTACCTTTCCGCAAGGCTCCGTACAGTTCCGCGGCGTCCGGACAACTACGGTTATTTCCCCTGGAGTTGAGTCCGTCACCCCGGGAGCCCCGGTCGTGACGTCCCGGCAGGCCCGCAAACTCACCCAGTCCCACCGCCGCGGCAGCAAGGGACGGTTCCCCACCACCGACCAGGGCGAGCATGGCTGCGTAGGTCACGACCAAGAACGTTTGTCGATGGGTTCTGAGAACGACCGCGGGTCAGACACCTTGGGAATGTTCGCGAGAAGTAAAAGCAGTCACGTGGTTCGCGTCGACTCGCCGGCGGGTCTGCGAGGCCTACTCTCAGCTGAAGTGCGTCGACGGATCTGCCGCGCCATCATCGTCGACTTCCCCGCCCTTTGTCTGGGCTGCTGCCCGGGCTGGGATTTCTGGCTCAAGTTCTGTGGACTACGCCGTGGTGGCGCGGAACGCCCCGCAGACGGGCCGGAACATCGCAGGTCACGGGGCCGCCACCAGCCATGTGCGCGCGCTCCGAAGCCCCTTCCGTAGAACGTGTGCCAGAACCCGATGGCTTTTCGAGCAGCAGCTGCGAAGTCACTTCTCGGGTTCGGGAGGCGCCTGCTCCGCGTCAACCACAGTGTCGACGAGTACGGGAGGCGATCCCTGCCAAGGACCGGCGGGGCGGCAGCCGTGTCACGCTGTACAAGCCGCCGACGGGTCACGACCGAGCGCCTGCGCCTGACGGCCGCGCGGGCCACCCCACCCTGCACCACGAACGGGAAGAACCCCGACGGCCTCCGGGCACGCGGACGCGTGGCACTCCGGGAGGCCGTCGGGGCCGATCACGCGGTGTGTTCGACGACTCCACCGACCACGACGGTCTCCGCCACGGTGCCGGGGATGTCCTCAGGTGCGGCGCGCAGGATGTCACGGGAGAGGACCACGAAGTCGGCTGCCTTGCCGACGGTCAGCGAACCCCGTTCGCTATCAAGGAAGTTGGCGTATGCAGAGCCCATCGTGTAGCCGTGGACCGCGGTCTCCACACTGACCGTCTCCTGCGGCATCCAGGGCTCGCCACCGCCCAGCGGGCGCCGGGTGACCGCGGTGTGGATGCCGATCATCGGGTCCATCTCCGCCACGTTCCAGTCGCTGGAGAGCGCGAGCACGGCCCCGGCCGTATGCAGGCTGCGCATCGGCCATGCCTTGTGCCAGCGCTCGGCCCCGACGTTCTCCGCCCAGTCCTTGCCGGGGCCGGCGACCTCCGGGGCGCAGTGGCGGGGCTGCATGCACGCGACCACGCCCAGGGCGGCGAACCGCGGGGTGTCGTCGGGGTCCAGGCACTCGACGTGGACGACCTGGTGGCGGGCGTCCCGCTCCCCGTTGACCGTGCGGGCCCGCTCGACGGCGTCCAGTACGGTGCGGATGCCCCGGTCGCCGGTCGCGTGGACGAAGCACTGGAAGCCGCGAGCGTCCAGCTTCGTCAGCAGCTCGGCGAACTCCTCGGGCGGGTAGAAGGTGTCGCCCCGGTGGTGGCGGCAACCCGCATAGGGTTCCAGCAGGGCCGCGGTCCGCGGCTCCACCACGTCGTCGATGTAGAGCTTGAGCGGTCCGACCCGGATCCGGTCGTCGTCGTAGCGGTGGGCGGCGGTGGCGAAGTCGTCGAGGTCGGCGTCCGTGGTGCCGCGCGGGTGGAAGAGGGCGGCGACGATCCGGGACTTGAGCCGGCCCTCGGCGCGTGCGCGGTCGAAGAGCGGGAGGTCGTCGAGCGAGTTCTGAGGTTCGACCACCGTGGTGATGCCGAAGCGGATGGCGTCGTCCAGGGACTTGGCGAGCCGCCCGTACTGCCGGTCGGGTGAGGCCCACGGAAGTCCCAGCTGCTGGAGGGCGCGGTGGCCGTCGCGGGACAGGCCCTTGACCGCGAAGTCCTTGATGAAGCCGGTGGGTTCACCCGTGGCCGGGTCGGTCACGGCTTCGCCGAACGGCAGGTGGGTGTGGTCGCGGTCGATGCCGAGGCGGCGCAGGCCCGCGGTGTTGACCCAGGCGGTGTGCACGTCGTAGCTGAGTACGAAGGCCGGTACGTCGCCCGTGACCGGGTCGAGGTCGGCGGCGGTGGGCATCCGGCCGTCCGGGATGGCCGAGTAGTCGAAGGCTTCCGCCTCGATCCACCCGGCGTCGGGGTTGGCGGTGTGCCAGGCACGGATGCGGGCGTGGACCTCGTCGAGGGTTCCGGCGCCGGAGAGCTGGACGCAGGCGTCGTCCGAGCCGAGCCGGACATGGTTGTGGGCGTCGACGAACCCGGGGAGCACGAGCTTGCCTTCGGCATCGATCACTCGGGTGCCAGGCCCTGTCCACCCGTTCGCGTCCTCGTCGGAACCGAGCCAGGCGATACGGCCGTCGACCACCGCCATGGCCTGTGCCTCGGGGAGTTCCGGGTCGACGGTATGGATGCGGGCGTTGCGCAGGACGAGGTGGGCGGGACGGGCGGGGCTGGCCATGTGGTGGGACTCCTTGCGGTGCGGTGGTGCGGTCGGTCGGTGGTTCGGGCGGGTCGTGGCCGCCGGTCAGGAAGGTTCGGTGTGCGGTGCGACGGTCCGCCGGGCGAGCGCCCAGTAGACGAGCCCCGAGACGACGGAGCCGAGCAGGGTCAGGTCGGCGCCGCCCAACGGTGCGACCAGCGGGCCGGTCCACAGCTCGGAATCGCAGGTCAGCGCGGCGAAGACCATGCCGACGAGCAGCGCGGTCATGCCGGCGGGGTGGTAGCCGGACCGGTACCAGTAGGCACCGTCCGGTCCGGCATGCAGTGCCGGTGCGTCGTAGCGGCAGCGGCGCATGATCATGTCCGCGAGGAACACACCGCCCCAGGGTGCGAACACGATGATCAGCAGGGAGAGGAAGGACAGCAGTGAGCTGGTGAAGTCGGTGAGGAAGAGCGCGCACAGGGAACCCGCCGCGGTGACGGCCGCGCTGATGATGATGGCCTTGGAGCGGCTCCAGGGGACGCCCAGCACCTGGAGGTTCAGGCTCGAAGAGTAGAGCGTGACGATCGAGTTGGTGACCGATCCGCCGAGCACGAGGGCGAGGAAGAGCGGCTGGAACCATCCCGGCAGCAGCTTCTCCGTGCCCGCCACCGCGTCGGTCATGTCCGTCTGCGTTGCGGCGGCCACCCCGGCCACGCCCAGGGCGACCGAGGAGACGACGCCGCCGAGGGCTCCGTACCAGGTGAGCGAGCGCATCGAGGTCGTCTTCGGCAGGTAGCGCGTGTAGTCGGCGGGCATCGGGACGTACGAGAACGGCCCGGCCAGCATCACGACGAAGGCGAGACTCCACCCGGAGGCGCCGGGATGGACCGCCGCCCCGCCCGTGTCGGCGCCCGGCAGCAGGAACACGAGGAGGGCGGCGAACCCGACGGCGAGGACGTACGCGATCCAGCGCTCGGCGAGCTGGACCGTGGCATGGCCCCAGAGGGCGACGAGGAACGTCAGCGCAAGGGTGATCAGCAGGGCGAGGGCCCGTCCGGTGTGGCCGGAGGCCCATCCCAGATCGGCGAAGAACGCTTCGAGGGCGAGCGTGCCGACGACCGTGTTGAGGATCGTGTAGCCGATGCTGACCACCCAGTTGAGCATTCCGGCGGGCCAGTTGCCGCGGACGCCGAAGGGGGCCCGGGAGATGACCAGGGTGGCGGTGCCGGTGCGTACGCCGCTCAGTCCGGCGGCGCTGATGGCGAAGAACGACAGTCCGCCGATGACGACGACGCCGGTCGCCTGCCAGAAGGAGAGCCCGAAGGCGACGGCCAGGGCGCCGTTGATGACGTAGGTGAAGGTGAGGTTGGATCCGAACCAGAGCCAGAACAGATCCCTCGCGCCGCCATGGCGCTCCTCGTCGGGAATCGGGTCGATGCCGTGTGTCTCGACCTGGAAGACCTGGTCGGTGGCCATGGTCACGCCCGGCGCCCTCGCGGTCGTCTCCTGCTGCGTCATGCGGCCTGCCTCTCATCCGTGCGTGCTCCAGAAGCCCCGGAACAGTACTTTGAACACTGTTCTAAAAGTTTGAATGGCATTCAAGATGTGTCTGCGGGGGCTCGTCAAGACCTCCGCCGAAATCCGTGGGCCGAGGCGAGCTAAGGTCGTCACCGGGGTCCACGGAACAGGAGGGGTGGCGTGGCGGCGACGACGCGACGGCGGGACGGGCATCTGGCCCGGGAACGCATGCTGGAGGAGGCGATGACGGCCATTGCCGAGGACGGCCTGGCCGGACTCACCATGTCGGCACTCGCCAAGCGCCTCGGCACCAGCGGCGGCCACATCCTCTACTACTTCGGCAGCAAGGACCGGCTGCTCCTGGAGGTGCTGAGCTGGAGCGAGAGTGCGCTCGCCGAGGAGCGCCGGGCGCTGCTGGCCGGCCGGGCCGGCGCCGAACGCAAGCTCGGCCAGTTCGTCGAGCTGTACCTCCCCCGCGGACCGCGCGATCCGCGCTGGACCCTGTGGATCGAACTGTGGGCGCGCACGGCGTCGAACGAGCCGCTGCGACAGGCCCAGGCCGAGATCGACCGCGGCTGGCAGGAGGACCTCGAATCGCTCCTCGGTAAGGGCGTGCGGCAGGGCCGCTTCGCCGAAGACCTCGACACGGCGGCCCGCGCTTCCGAACTCCTGGCCCTGCTCGACGGGTTGAGCACGCGTGTGGTCCTCGGTCAGCGCGGAGCGGACCGGGCGAGCGCGCTGCGCATGGCGCTTTCGGCGACCGAGCGGCTGGTGGAGCGGGGTTAGGGCGTGTTCCAGGTTCAGATCACTGTTGGGTCAAATCGCTCCGCCGGAGTGGCTCGGGACGGTAGACATCCGGGGTGACGCGAGGCGATCTGACGGATGCAGAGTGGGAGTTGTTCGAGCCGCACCTGCCGCTCGGCGTGAGCGGACCGATCCCTGACCTGCGTAAACAGTTGAACGCGGTGATGTGGAGGTTCCGGACCGGGAGCCCGTGGCGCGACATCCCCGAACGCTACGGGTCCTGGTCCACCGTCTACGGCCGCTTCCAGAAGTGGGCCCTTGCGGGCACCTTCGAGACGCTGATGGAGCGGATGATCGCCGAGGCGGCCCGGCGAGGACAGGCCGATCTGGACCTGGTCAGCGTCGATTCCACCGTCGCACGCGCGCATCACCACGCGGCCGGCATGGCCGTCGACCCCGAGCTCCTGGAGGAACTGGTGAAAGCCGCCGAGGAGGAAAAGGGGCTCCAGCAAAGGGACAATCCGCCCAGGTGACGGCCGAAGGCGACCCGGTCGAGGAAGCGTTACGTGCCGAACGACGACGGATACGCCGCCGCCACAAGGCCCGCCTGAAAGCTGCCGCGTTGGGGCGCTCGCGGGGCGGGCTGACGGTCAAGACGCACCTGGCCACCGACCGGCGGTGCCGCCCGCTGTCGTTCGTGGTGACGCCGGGACAGGCGGCCGACAGTCCGCGTTTCGCCGCGGTCCTCGACCGAGTCAGGATCCGTGGGCCGGTCGGTCGGCCCCGCACCCGCCCCCGGGCCGTCGCCGCCGACAAGGCGTATTCCTCCCGCGCGAACCGCTCCTACCTGCGTAAACGCCGGATCCAGGCGGTGATCCCGGAGAAGAAGGACCAGGCCGCCCACCGCAAGAAGCGAGGCTCGAAGGGCGGCCGCCCCCTCTCCCACGACGCCGAGCTTTACAAGGAGAGGAACACCGTCGAGCGCGGCATCAACAAGATCAAGGAATGGCGAGGGCTGGCCACCCGCTACGACAAGACTCCTACCAGCTACCTCGCCGGACTCCACCTACGCGGATCGATCATCTGGCTCCGGAGTCTCCGCCCCACATGATCCGAACCTGGAACACGCCCTAGGGCCTCCCTTTCGGATCATGCCGGGCACCCCGACCGCCGGCGGCGGGTCGTCCCCCGAGTCTGGGATACGGTTGGTTCGCAACACGGCGTGGAGGCGACCACATTGACGCGGGTTGCGATTGTCGGTGGCGGGACGCGAAAGCCGAAACACCCTCAGGCGGCGTGTGACGCCGCTATCGGGGCCCAGCTGGTGTGCCGGGCTCCTATACCGGCCCTACGTCACGCCGGTGACGTCACAAGGTGGCGGGCGAAGAAGTGGGCTGCGCCGTCGGCCTCGAACCTGGGGAGTTCCTTGTGGCTGCCCGCGTTGGCGTGCAGGGTCTTCTCCTTCGAGGCGAAGGCGTCGAACAGGGCGAGGCCGGCTTCGCGGGGGATGTGCTCGTCGTCCCACTGAAGGTCGTACTGGATCGGGATGGTGATCTGCTTCGCCGTCTCGGCAAGCGGGTCGGGCCAGAACAGGCCGAAGACCGCAGCGGTGATCCGGGGTTCGGCCGCCGTCAGCAGGATGCCGATCGCGGTGCCCATGTTCAGGCCGTAGTAGCCGACCGGGCCACCGGTGCCGATCTCCGGCAGTTCCTGGAGGGCGTCCAGGGTGCGTTCGATCTTCCGGCGGCCCCAGGAGGCGCCCGCAGGGCCGGTGAATAGGGAGGGGAACCATGTCCAGCATCTCCAGACGATCCCTGCTCGGATACTCCGGAACGACCGCCGCGAGTGCGGTCCTGGGCGGCGCGGCAGCGCAGCCGGCCCAGGCCGACGAGCCCCAGCCTTGCAGGCCCAGGCGAAGCCCTCTCTGCCGACTTCCCCGAGGGGACCCTCTTCGACGGCATGGCTCGCATGAACATCGGCGACGAATACAGCACGGACATGCAGATCAAAGCAGGTTGCCAGACCCGCCTGGGCCGGGCCGCCATGGAACAGGCAGGCAACCAACAGACGCGGTAACCGCGGCAGGTTGGGAACCTGCCGCGGGCCGCGTCACTGCCGTGGGTCACGTGCCTGCGCACGGGACCCGTTCCGCCGAGGTCAGTCCGCCGTGGTCTCCCACCCGTAGTCCGGCAGCTTGAAGAAGTCGTCCCCGTTGACCCGGTCGGCGCTGCCCGTGGCCAGGCCCGTCATCAGGGACTCCACTCCGGTACGTACGGACTGGACGAACATGCCGCGCTGCCGCTGTCCCAAGTCGTCCTGCTGCCCGCGGACTTCGAAGAGGACTGTGCCGGTTCCGTTGAGGGCGAAAGCGGAGCGGCCCTGGCCAGCGTATTCGCGCGCGTCAGGGTGGAGATAGCGGCCGGTCGCGGCGAGCCTCGACTGCTCTCCGTATGCGTCGGCGATGCCATTGGCCACCGTGAGCGCATAGCGGCGGGACTTGTCCTGGTCCAGCTTCGGCCACTGTTTCTTGTACTTGGCCCCATCGTTCACACCGAGCGGCGGATAGTCCAGCGAGACCGTGATCAGCTTGCCGTCCTGAGGGCCGCCCGTGATGCGCTCGCAGGGACCCATGTGGTGCAGATCGATGAACGCGTCGACAGATCCCTTCTCGTTGCGCATCTTCACATACGTGTCACGGATCGCGCGCGACTCGGGGGAGAGGAAGAAGCCGGCGTCGGTCTGCTTGCCGGGGAGGTCGGATGCCTGCGGGACATAGTTCAGATCCGGGTTGAAGTCCCGGTTGAGGTCATAGCCGGGCTGGTCGATGCCGTCTCCGCGGAGGCTGTGGTACCAGGCGCGCGGCGCCCCGGCCAGCTGGGGGAACTGCGCGACGGTCTGGTCCCAGGAACGTACGTTGATACGACGGTTGAGCTCGCCGCCGTCTGGGTTCACCATCGGCATGGCAACCAGGGTGACTTTGCTGAGGAGTTCGTCGGTCTTCGGACCAGAGCTCGAACCGAGCTCCTTGAGGATGCCGATGAGGGCCTCCGTGCCCGTGCGCTCGTTGCCGTGAATGGCGCTGGTCACCATCAGGACGCGGGGGCCGGTGCCGACTCGCGCGGCCCACAGTTCGCGTCCCTGGGTGGTGCGCCCGGCGACCTCGACCTGCACCCGACCCTTGCTGGTCTTCTCGATCTGAAGCAGTGTGGCGCCGAGTTGATTATGGTCGGTCCAGCCGGACCAGGACGGATCGTCGGAGGTCTTGCAGTTGCCAGGCTCGCTTGCGGCGGCCGTGGCGGTGGCGGCGGCCGGTGAGGTGACCAGTACGGTGCCTAGGGCGGCGGAGGCTGCGACGGTGGCAACGGCTGTGCGTATCGCTCGCGGACGGGTGTTCCGCGTGCTGCGGTAGGTGCGCATGGGGCGGGCTCCTCACGACGTTACGGGTGGGACTGGCGTGGGGGGCGTTCCGGATGATGCTGACCCGAGGGTCAAGGAAAGGTCAATGGGGCGTATGTGAATGCCCATGTCGGCGAAGGGTCCCGAGGGCCGGGAGCCTCGGCGACGAAGAGACCACGATGTGCGCCCCCGCCCAGGCACGGTGGTGGTCGAACAGCAGGTCAGCAGCGGCGTTGAGGACAACCCCGGCCGCCGCCAGGCTCTCCAAGGGATCGTCCGCGTCCGCCAGATCATCCAGAGCGTCTGTCAGTCCATACCTCGCGGTCTCGACCGTCTCGGGCTCCAGCGCCGGCGGACCGTTGCGGAGGTCGGCCTCGGCCTGCGCCCGGGCACGCCCGGCCTCTCCGCCGATGTCGACCAGGACCAGGCCGGTGGCATACATGCTCTGCAGCACACCACGACGCGAGGCGACGTCTGCGGCGAAGAGTTCCCCGAGACCGGCACGGGCGTGGATGTAGAGCTCCGCAAGGCGCCCTTCGAACCGAACGTCTCCCGATAGGTCTCGCCGCCATCCCCAACGAGCACCGCGATGTCCAGTGCCGCATCAGGCAACGTTCGCCCAAGCTGGCCCTGGCCGACGCCGGGTACTGCTCGGAGACCAACCTCGAAACCGCACTCGAGCGCCAACTCGCCTGTAGACCCGGCACGTTCACGACCACTGGCCGTCTCGTCACGACGAGCAGGCAGGCCGCCAACGCCGAGTAGCCGAGGGGAGTTTCACCCCTCGGCCCTCAGTAGCTGTTGTCTTTCCGGACTTGAGGGCTGCGTTTCCGCTGGTCGGGCGTAGGGCGGGAGGTCCTGTGGGAGTAGTGGCCTGTGGTTGTGTCGCTCCCCGGGAGGTCGTGGATGCCGTCGGTGGTTGGGTTGTTGGAAAAGCGTGAGCTGGGTGCTCGCCGTCGCGTGGACGAGCTGCGGGAGGAGGCCGACCGTATCCAGGCCGAACTGGCCGTGGCCGAGCGGGAATGGCAGGAGTGGGCCATCGCCCGCTTGCGGGTCGGCGAAGTGCTGGCCCCGGCGGACGAGACCGGGCAGGACCACGCCCGGGCCGACCTGACCGTGACGGCTGCCGAGGAGCAGACTGGAAAGACCGCGCAGGTGCCGGAGGCGGCGAAGACGAAGTCGCAGATGCCGGTGTGGCGTGAGGGGCTGGCCCGGTCGGTGCTGTCGGTGGACTACCAGCGCATCCTGGAATTGCTCGCGGACCGGTGCCGGCTCGGTCAAGGGCCGCTGACCTGCCAGGAGATGGCCGTAGCGTTCGGTATGGATCCGGTGCCGGCGCGGGTGGAGGCGCTGCGGTCGAAGGCGAAACGCCTGGTTGCCCGCGGCTGGCTGGCCGAGCCCGCACCGGGCCGGTTCACGCCCGCTGCGGGTGTGGCCGGGCCAGGCGGCGGGTCATGAGCAGGGTCATCGACCAGTAGGCCATCGCCTCGGCGCTGGTGGTGCGGCGTTCGTAGTCGCGTGCCAGGCGGCGGGTGCGCATCAGCCACGCGAAGAGGCGTTCGACGATCCACCGCTTGGGCAGCACCACGAAGCCGCGCATGTCGTCGCTGCGTTTGACGATCGCCAGGACCAGGGCGAGCGCGGCGAGGCAGTACTCGATGAGGCTGCCGGTGTAGCCGCCATCGGCCCAGACCAGGGCCAGCCGGTGGTGCGCGTCGGCGACCTGTCGCAGCAGCACCTGGGCTGCGGTGCGGTCGCCGGTGTCCGCCGCGGTGACGATCACACCCAGCAGCAGTCCGAGCGTGTCGACCACGACGTGCCGCTTACGGCCGTTGATCAGCTTTCCGCCGTCGAAGCCACGGCTGTCGGTGCCCACCACGGCGTCCGCCTTGACCGACTGCGAGTCGATCACCCCGGCCGTCGGCTCCGCGTCCCGCCCCTCCTGCTCGCGGACCCGCGCGCGCAGCCGGTCGTGGAACTCCTTCACCAGTACGTGGTCACGCCAGCGGCGGAAGAACGCATACACCCGGTCCCACGGCGGGAAATCGACGGGCATCGCCCGCCACTTGATGCCGTTGTCGACCAGGTAGCGGACCGCGTCCAGCATCGCCCGGTGGCAGTACGCCTCCGGCTGGCCTCCCCGGCCCCGCAGCCAGCCCGGCACCGGCAGCAAAGGACGGACAACAGCCCACTCCTCGTCCGTCATGTCCGTCGGATAACGCGGCTGCCGGGCCCCGTTGTCGGCGGCGTTTCCGAACCGGTGAGCCAGACAGTCACACTCCAGGGCGACCAAACTGGACTGCCCGGCCATCGACACGGAACACTGCGGCACCAGGGCCTCCTGATGTTGCTCGGTGATTCGACACCAACGAGCTGTTCAGGAGGCCCCACCTGTATGCACCAAACGCCCCGCGACCACCCGATCGGGACTCCCGTTCGACGCGCATCTCTCAAGATCGGAAAGACAACAGCTACTTAATAGGACTTTACCGGTTAACCATCACCATATTGCCCAGCCGTGGCCGCATGCGTTTCCGTGAACTGCCAGCGGTACCCCCCTCTTTCCTGGACGACGGTTGGCATCTGAGTGCCACGCGGGCCGGTCCCGGAGGACCGGCCCGCGTGGGTCAGAGGGACACGGTCAGGAGGCCTTCTTCAGCGTGAAGTTGCCGGTCGTCGTCTCACCCTTCTTGATCTTCACACTGGTGGTGATCGACTGGTAGCCGTCCTTGAACGCGGTCACGGTGAGCGGGTTGTTGCGGCTGTCCAGCCACAGGGCGAAGGTGCCGTCCTTGGCCGTCCGCACCGTGTAGCTCGCCGCCGAGCCGTTGATCTGGACCGTGGCCCCGGCGAGCGGCACGGTGCCGCCCTTGCCGTCGGCGCCCAGCACGGTGCCGGCGTACTTGCCCCAGCTGGCCGGCGGGTTGACGTGCATGGTCACGTCGATCTCGGGGCTCTGGTACGGAGTGTCGGTCCGGGCGGTCAGCGCGGCAGTGTAGTCGCCGGGCTGGGTGATCTCGGGGACCGAAGCGTTCAGGGTGACCGTGACCGTGGTACTCGCCCCGGGCTGGAGCGTCACCTTCTGCTGGGAGGTGGACAGCCAGCTGACGTCCCAGGAGCCCACCTGGTCGTAGCCGGGCAGCACCTCGACGATGCCCACCGGCGTCACGCTGCCGCCGGGGCTGCCGCCGACCTTGTAGAAGCCGGCGGCGCCGCCGGCACGGTAGACGCCGAGGTTGGCGTTGGGCAGGGCGGTCCAGCTGCCGGTGCGCGGGTCGAAGGCGAAGCCCTGGTTGGTGACGCCCTGTGCGGTGACGCCGCCGGAGGTCAGCAGCAGGCCGTTGGCCGAGCTGTACGCCGAGCCCCACAGGTCGATGGGCAGGTCGGCGATGGCAGACCAGCTGTCGTACGCCGGGTCGTAGACGTAAGCATGCTTCACAGAGGCGGTGTCGGTCACGCCGCCGGCGCAGTAGAGCTTGACGCCGATGCCGCCGCACGCCGCCCAGGAGACCGGCTCCGGGTAGGGCGCGATCTGCGACCAGCTGTCGGACGTGGGGTCGTAGACGGTGACGTCCTTGGTGCCGCAGGAACTGGTGGCGCAGCCGCCGACGACGTACAGCTTGCCGTCGAGCACCGCGCTGCCCGAACCGGCGTACGGCTTGGGCGAGGGGGCCTTGGTGGTCCAGGCGTTCGAGGCCGGGTCATAGACTTCGAGCTTGGCGTCGGGGCTGCCGGAGACGCCCCAGCCGCCGACCGCGTACAGCTTGCCGCCGATGAAGCCGTGGGCCGGGGCCCTGCGGGTGTCGGCCGCGGAGGCCAGCTGGGACCAGGAGCCGGTGCCGGGGTCGTAGGCGTACAGCGCGTTGGTGTCCTCGCTACCGGTGTAGCCGAAGGCGGAGTAGAGCTTGCCGCCACCGGCGTCCACCGCGTTGTCCTGCAGGCCGGTCGGCAGGGTGGCCGCCAGCTGCCAGGCATCGCCACCCGCGTTGGCGGTCGCCGCGCTCGCCCGGGCCTGCGTCCCGGTGCCCTTGTCGGCCTTGGTGGCCAGTGGCGAGAAGGTGCCCTTCACCAGGTTGAGCGGCGCACCTCCGGCGGCCTGCATGTGGAAACCGCCCGACTGCTCGCCCAGGGTGAGGGTGGCGGGTGCCCCGCCGGTGTTCTTCACCGTCAGGTCCTGCGTGGTCTGCTTGCCCCAGTCAAGGGTCTTGTTGACGGATCCTGGGGTGATGGTGAGCCGGCCTGCCTTGAGGGCGAAGGCGGCCTGGGTGGTGCTGTCCGGGGCGACGTTCACCGTCTTGGCCAGGTCGGAGTAGTAGGGCCTGGAGGCGGTGAAGGCGTGGTCGCCGGTCTTGGTGGTGAACATCCAGTAGAAGCCGTCGCCGAGCGCCGGGTCGTCCGGGGTGGCGGCCGTGATGGCCTTCTCCTGCGGGGCGTCGCCGTTGACCACGGTGGCGCCGACGATGGCCTCACCGGTGTTGGCGTCGGTCACGGTACCGGCGACCAGGCCGCCGGGGACAGGCTCGTAGGTGCGCTGACCGACAAACACGTTGTCGAGCGCCCACCAGTAGCCCGAGCCCGTGAAGTGGAACCGCAGCTGCACACCGGACTTCCCGGCGTAGGCGGTCAGCGGGACCTCGACGTGGCTCGGGCCGGTCAGGGTGGCGGTGCGCTTCCAGACGTTGGTCCAGGTGGCACCGCCGTCGGTGGTGACGTCGATGTCGGCGGTCAGGCCTTGGCCGAATGTCAGGAATTGGGTGTCGAAGGCGACCTTGGGGTCGGCGTAGCCGGTCAGGTCGAAGACCGGCGACAGCAGCGAGCTGTCCTGCTTCTTGCCGCTGCCGTAGTAGTAGCTGTCGACTACGGCGAATCCGCCGGAGCCGCCGGTCCTGTTGCCCCGCTTGCCCGGGTCGCCGAACTCCCAGCCGCCGGTGGTGCCATCGGCGTTGACGACGCTCCAGCCCTCGGGAGCGGACGTGGTGGAGTCGAAGGGCTCGGTCGGGCCGGTCAGCTTGACCGCGTAGCCGGGGGCCCTGGCCGCCTTTGCGTCCACCGGGACGGCGACGTCCACGGTCTGCGCCGAGCCGCCGACGGTCACTTGCTTGGTGACGGGCTGGTAGCCGGGGTACTGGGCGTCGATGTGCAGGGTGTAGGTGCTGTCCTGCGGCAGCTCGATACTGTACGCGCCGGTGTACGGGTCGGTGTGCAGCGGTGCGCCTGGCACACCGTCGACGGTGATCTTGGCGTACAGTGGCCAGCCGTGGCCCGAGCCGTCGGTCACCTTGCCGGTGACGGTCCGGCTGGGCACCACGGCCAGGGCGAAGTCGGCGTTCAGGGTGCCGCCGTCGAGGACGGTGACCCCGGTGGTCTTCTTGGTCGCGTAGCCGTAGGCGGAGGCGGTGACGTCATAGGTGCCGGGCGGCACGACCAGGCTGTAGTGGCCCTTGGCGTCGGTGGTCGCGCGGTAGTCGCCGGCGGCGATGGAGACGCCGGACAGGGCCGCGCCGGAGGTGTCGGTGACGGTTCCGGAGACCTTGCCGTGCGGGCCGCTGCGGAACGCTGCGGTGCCGTTGGGCGTGCCCAGGCCGGTCGGGCCGTCGTACCCGGGACCGGCGGTGCAGAAGTAGCCCGGGTTGCAGCTGCCGTTGGCGCCCGTCGTCACGTCGTTGAGCGCCGACGGGTTCTGGGAGTTCTGGTAGGGGTACGAGTTGGGGTAGCTGCCCGTGACGGGGGTGCCTGCGGTCGCGTACACGCCCGCGATGATCGGCGCCGAGGCGCTGGTGCCGCCGTAGACGGCCCAGCCGGAGCCGCCGTAGGTGTGGTACACCGCGACCCCGGTGGCCGGGTCGGCGACCGCGGCCACATCAGCGACGGACCGCTTGCGGCAGCCGGTGTCGGTCTGGAAGGCCGGCTTGGGCTCGTACAGCGAGCAGCCCGAGCCCGTGCCGCCTGAAACGTTGTTCCACACCGACTCGGACCAGCCGCGGCTGGTGGCGGTGTCCCGCTTCAGGGCGGTGCCGCCGATCGCGGTCACATACTGCGAGGCCGCCGGGTAGGAGACGCCATAGCCACTGTCGCCGGAGGAGGCCACCACGGCGACACCCGGGTGGTTGTAGTGGGCGTCCAGCAGGAGCTCGGACGAGTCCTCGCCACTGCCCGGCGTGCTGGTGTAGTTGGTGCCGTAGGAGTTGGACACGTACTTGGCGCCCATGGCAACGGCCTGGTCGACGGCCGCACCCATGTCCGCGAAGCCGGCGCTGTCGGCCTCGACGAGAAGGATGTGGGCATTGGGGGCGGCCGCGGAGACCATGTCAAGGTCCAGCGATATCTCGCCCGCCCAGCCTGCGTTCGGGGCCGGGTAGTTGGTGCCCCCACGCTGGTCGACCTTCTGGAAACAGCCGTTGGCGGTGGTGCACGGGGACAGGCCGTACTGCTGGCGGTAGACAGCCAGGTCCGCCTCGGCGTTCGGATTGTCGTAGGCGTCGACGATGGCTATCGTCTGGCCCGCGCCACCGTCCGCCGGCAGGTTGTAGGCGCTCTGCAGATCAGCGGGGCCGAAGCCGCTCGGTGCGGCGGCCGCCAACTGGACGCCCTTGACGCCCTTGATGTCGGTACGACGCAGGGCGAAGCAGCTGAACTCGCCCTTCTTGGGCGTGCTGCAGACCTGCTCCACCCCAGGACCGGCCGCTGATGCGGAGGTGCCCGAAGCCGCGGCCGCGCTGTCCGTGGCGGCCTGGGCGGCGGGAAAGCCCGCCCCCATGACGGCCACGGCCACCGCGGTCAGTACGGCCAACCGCGCGGATATCCTCCGCGCGACTGGTCTCGATTGCCTCAAAGTGGGCAACGTGTGACTCCCATGTAGAGCTGGGGTCGACCCGTGCACTGGTTCCCGGTCGACAGCGGATGGCATTCATCCGCCGGTCCACCATTGGCGCGGCAACCCGCCACCGCAGCAAGAAGCAACGCGTGGCGGATGCATGGCATGGCGGCAATCCGCCATGCACCGAACAAGACTTTTCCGATGAACCATCACCACATTGCCCAGCAGCGTCCGGATGCGTATCCGTGAGCTGCGCCATGAGGACCGGCTGCACACTCCGCTGTCCTCGGCGCAGGGCGCACAGCGTTGTTGTCGGCGGCGGCGGTGCTCAGCGGCCGGGTTCCAATCCTGAATCAACCGTCAGGTACTTCGACCACGGCTCGCAGCGGGACGGCAGAAGGCGTCGGCGGCCAGCCTGAGAAGGAGCTCCCGGAACTGCCGGAGCGGCGGGCCTCCTGTTGCTCGGTGATTCGACACCAACGAGCTGTTCAGGAGGCCCTGCTCGTATGCGCCCAGCGCCCCGCGACCACCCAATCGAGACTCCCGTTCGACGGACACCGCTCAAGATCGGAACGACAACAGCTACTCACAGATCCGTACGTGACGATCTCTCGTCATACGGCTCTTGTCGTCCTGATCACCAAGCCGATGCGGGGGCGGTTGTATGCCGCCAGTGCGCGAACATGTGGGGGTGTCGCCGGGCGATCTCCCGCATCTTCGCGATGGCCTTCCGCTTCCCTGCGAGCCGCTTGTACTTCTGGCGGATCCAGCGCACCAGGTAGGCGTTGATGCGCATCAGGAGGGGGTGCAATTCCCAGGACCGGAACCGGCCGTAGTAGTTGACCCATCCGGCCACAACCGGGTTGATCCGGCGGGCGAGATCCTGGAAGGACAGGTCAGTGCGCCGATGCAGTTGCCAGGACCGCACCTCGCGGCTGATCTTCTTCAGTGCGTCCTTGCTGACAGCCGGCGTGAACGACAGATACTGCTTGCCGTGCCGATTCCGGCCTCTCCTGGGGCGGAACGTGTACCCGAGGAACGTGAACGCCGTGTTTTCGTACGAACCGCGGCGGTTCGTGTCCTTGCAATAGACGATCCGGGTCTTGTCCGGGTGCAGCTGCAACCCGACTTCGACCAACCTGTCCCTGAGCGCGGCCAGCACCTGGCGGGCCTGGCGCTCGGTGACGCAGTGCAGCACCGCGTCGTCCGCGTAGCGTTCGAACCAGATGGTCGGGAACTCCCGCGTCATCCAGGTGTCGAACGCGTAGTGGAGGAACAGGTTCGCCAGGACGGGAGACACTGGAGCCCCTTGCGGAGTTCCGCGTTCCCGCTCCAGCAGGGAGCCGTCGGGCATGACGAGCGGGGCAGCGAGCCACCGACGCACGTACAACTTCACCCAGACGGCGTCAGTGTGAGCCTCCACCGCCTTAACCAGCAGGTCCCAGGGCACGCTGTCAAAGAACTTGGCGATGTCGAACTCCACCACCCAGTCCCGCTTCCAGCAGCGCTCCCGGCACATTTCCACCGCGTCCAAAGCGGACCGTCCAGGCCGGTATCCATAGCTGTCCGGATGGAAAACAGGATCCACCCTTCGCATCAGATGCCGGGCCACGACAGTCTGGGCCACTCGGTCGGCGACAGCGGGAATGCCGAGCATTCTCGTGCCGCCGCCGTGCGGCTTGGGGATCTCAACAGCGCGCACCGGAGGCGGAAAATAGGAGCCCGACGACATCCGGTTCCAGACCCGATAAAGATTGTTCCGCAGGTCCTTCTCGAATTCGTCGATGCTCTGCCCGTCCACACCGGGTGCACCTCTATTCGCTCTGACTTCCTCCCATGCCTCCTTGACTTCCCACTTCGAGATATCAAACGGCTTGGCCTGAGACTTCAACTGGCTCATCGCACTCCTCCCGGACTGCCGTCCGGTTGATGTGATCACCACAGTCACGAACGACCCGGCCCCTTCGCTCCACCCCCATTACAGGGGTCTCCCCACTACTACGAGCCGGTCCGCCAGCGCGCACCGCATCGGTACTCAGCCCCTCGCAGTGTCTGCTGCTTGGGGCGCTCTCTCTCGCCCGCCGCAAGGACGGGACCGTATCGGAGCACGCCTTCTCCTGTTCCATGCGGAAGCCGCAGTCCGGACTCACGTCGCCTGCATGCCGGACACCACCTGGCCAATAAACGGGCACCCGCCAGGCTTATCCCGGAGTTCTTACGACACCCCGGTTTTGATGTCGTCTGACTTCTTTTCGACACGTCAGCAGCGATTCACTTGCGTTCGTCTTCCCGGACCCCACCTGACGCCTCTTACGACGCCTTTTCCTCATCGCTCACCACAACGGTCTTCAAACCAATGCAGCATGAGGCGGTTTGGAGCCCCCCCCCCATTACCGTTTTGGTGGCCCCGCAATGGGGCGCCCGGCCTCCGGAGTTGGCATGACTTTCTCCCCCTGTCGATCGCATGTCTTGGGGGGTGGTGTCACCGGCTCCGGAGGCATCGACAGACCGCTGATTAGGGGCATGACCACCGGCCTTTTCGCAGGTCGGGAGGCTCTTCGTAATGTGGATGTGGCGATCGGTGCCGTGGGACGGCCGGGTGAGGACGACCGGAGGAAGCGCGTGATCGACATCAGCGACATCGGTGCCTTCCTCGGTCTGGACGTGGGCAAAGGCGAACACCACGCCACCGCCGTCACGCCGGCCGGGAAGAAAGCCTTCGACAAGCGGCTGCCCAACAGCGAGCCGAAGCTCCGCGAGGTGTTCGGCAAGCTGAAGGCCAAGCACGGGACCGTGCTGGTGGTCGTCGATCAGCCGGCCTCGACCGGCGCTTTGCCGCTGGCGGTGGCCCGGGACATGGACTGCCCGGTCGCCTATCTGCCCGGCCTGACGATGCGGCGGATCGCGGACCTCTATCCGGGCGAGGCAAAGACCGACGCCCGCGACGCGTTCGTCATCGCGGACGCGGCCCGCGTCATGCCTCACACACTTCGCTCGGTCGATCTCGAGGACGAGACCATCGCCGAGCTGGAAATGGTCGTGGGCTTCGACGACGACCTGGCCGGCGAGGCAACAAGAGTCTCCAACCGTCTGCGGGGGCTGATGACGCAGATCCACCCGCATCTGGAGCGGGTTCTCGGTCCGCGGATCCAGCACCCGGCCGTCCTGATGCTGCTGGAACGGTTCGGATCCCCTGCCCAGATCCGCAAGGCCGGCAGACGACGGCTCGTGACCTTGATACGTCCGAAGGCCCCGAGAATGGCCGAGCGACTGGTCGAGGAGATCTTCGCCGCCCTGGACGAACAGACCGTCGTCGTCCCGGGCACGGACGCGGCCACGTTGATTGTCCCGAGCCTCGCCGGCTCGCTGACCGCAGTGCTTGACCAGCGAAAGCTCCTGGCCGCCCGGATCGAGGAACTGCTGGAGTCCCACCCTCTTTCCAAAGTCCTGACGTCCATGCCGGGGATCGGCGTCAGGACCGGAGCCAGGATCCTCATCGACGTCGGCGACGGCAGTTCGTTCCCGTCCGCCGCCCACCTCGCCGCTTACGCCGGCCTCGCCCCGACAACCCGTAGTTCGGGGTCCTCGATCCGCGGAGAACAACCTTCCCGAAGAGGAAACAAGCAGCTCAAACGGGCCTTCTTCCTCTCCGCGTTCGCCGCCCTCGCCGACCCACGATCGAGGGCCTACTACGACAAGAAGATCAGCCAGGGCAAACACCACACCCAAGCACTCCTCTGCCTCGCCCGCCGACGAGCGGACGTCCTCTTCGCGATGCTCCGCGACGGCACCTTCTACGAACCCCAACCTGCCCCATCACCTTGACCAAACCCATAGGGGCCCCCCGCAGGGCGACTCCGGAAGGCCACAAATCCTCCATCTCCCGCACAGCACTATTCCCAGAAGCTGTCCTGCAACCAACTCCCTTTCATATTCAGGACACAACGGAAGAAGAAGGGCTCCGGAGGCGGTCGGCCGCCCAGCCACGACGCCGACCTCTACAAGGAGCGGAACACCGTCGAGCGCCTGATCAGCAAGCCCAAGGCCTGGCGAGGCATCGCCACCCGGTACGACAAGACCCCGGACAGCTACCTTGCCGGCCTGCACCTGCGCGCCTCGATGATCTGGATCAAAGACCTCACCCGGACCGCCGATTGATCACACCTCAATACGCGCCCTAGCCGTGCATCGCGGTGCTGTAGACGTACAGGGCGATCACACCGACGACGCAGGCGAGGATCACCCATGAACCGAAACTGGTGTGTTTCCCACTACCTTTGGGCCGCGCGGCCTTCCGGGAGTGATTGGACCGCCCGGGCGCTGCCCGTCCCGGCACGACCGGCGCCGCATCGTCCGCCGCCTCGGCGAGCAGGCGACGGCAGGTCGCGGCGAGCACGCCTGTACCGGCGGAGAGGGGCACCACGGCCTCCGAACGCGCCGGAGCGGTGGTGCCGCCGTCCAGGATGCGCCCCGCGCGTACGAGGACCTCGCCCCGGCCGCCCGCCGGAGCGAGGCTGATCCACCGCCGTACATGCTCACCCCGGATGACCACACCGCCGGATCGCTCCCGGTATACGGTGTGTTCCCGCCACAAGATCTCCGCCAACTCCCCTGCGGTGTCTCTCAGTTGTGCGCTCACAACCCTTCCCCCTCTGCCTCGCGGTGAATCGAACAAGCATCGCACTCTAGCGGTAGGCGCAGAGCGGGGGTCCAGCAGTCCCCCCAGCGGCACGACCTGCCGTTCTCGACCTGGAGCCTGTCCAAGTTGGCGGACTTCCTGGTCGCCGAGGGGGTGGTCTACGACATCAGCCGGTTCCGTTGCGAGAACTCCGCCTGCACTGCGGTGACCTTCGCCGAGCAGGTAGTGGGTTTGACGACCCCGCACAGCTGCTACACCTCGCTGCTGCACGGGATGTTGACACTCGTCCGACGCGGCCGACGGCATCGCACCACCGGCCGGCTCCTCTACGGACTCGCTCGATCGTCGTCTCGCTCACTTGGCGTCTCTCCTTGATCAGCAGATCCGCCGTTGATCAGACACTCCCCCACGAGCACGCATGCATCCGCTGCCCGATGCTCCAGGTCAACCCCAAGATGCTGCCCCGCCTCGCGGAGATCGAGAAAGACCTCCTTCTCCGCCGCAAGCGGGCCCAGGAGGAGCAGTGGCTGGGTGAGGTCGAAGGCATCGACTCGACCCTGACCTTCCTTCGCGCCAAGCAAGCCGAAGCCGCCCGCCTGACCAAGAGGCCCGTCACCGACCTCGGCATCCCACGTCCCCGCCCCGAGGAGACCCCGTGATCGCCTTCCAGATGAGCAGAGTTCAAGGCAGCACGCACTACCAGATGAGTACGCCTCCGGCGACGCCTTGCGCGCGCTCAGCTGCGTCCTCGATGTTCCTCAATCGTTCCGAGATCTGCCATACGTACTCGGCATGCGTCTTTGACGGATCGGTGCGCGGAGCGACGACTTCGAGGTTGCTGCGGATCAAGGAACACTCAGCCAGAAAATCCGTCACCTGGTCCGGGAACACCTTCAAGTCACCGCTTGCCAGGGCCGGAAAGAAACTCGCGCCCAGTGAGCGAACGGCATCGGACCCCCACACCGAGGTACGCCAGCGCTCGAAGCCGGCGAGGTCCGAACTACCCCTCGGAACGTCCAGGACATCCACCTGGCCGTCTTCACCGACTACGAAAACATCCACCGACAAGCTCATGACCTCAGTGGATCACGGCCGGGCAACGGCGGTCCACGCGATTCTGCCTCCAGCCAGGCACTGGTCACCAGAGCCACTGACCACTCGATCGGCTGAAGTGCAGAGAAGGTCGCCACTTTGGAAGCGAGCGTTCGCTGGGGCCTGGCGGAGTTCGCCAACCCGCGGGTCGAAGCCGACGTCGGCGAACGGTTCGTGACAGCGGCCGTCGTCGAGATTCCGGACAACGAACCGTATGTACACATCGTCAGCTGCGGGCATCTCCCTCCGCTCCTGCTGCACGAAGGCACCGCCACTTTCCTGAACGTTGCCCAGCCGGCACCTCCCCTGGGCCTGGGAGGCCTGGCCGAGAGCGCCTACACCCCGACCACCTTCGTCTTCGCCCCCGGCGACCGTCTGCTCCTCTACACCGACGGCGTCACCGAAGCCCGCGACCGGCACGGCACCTTCTATCCGCTCCTCGAGCGCGCCGCAGCCTGGGCCGACCTGCGCCCGGGGCCGCTCGTGGAGGCAATGACCAAGGACCTGCAGGCCTACGTGGCCGGCCCGCTGGACGACGACATGGCCGCGGTCGCCCTCCAGCGCGAGGGGTCCTGAGCACCGGAAACACCGGGCCGCGGTGGTCGGGCGAGCCCGGACCGCAGCGGTGGTGCCGCCGGCTCCGCCGCCGCGCTCCGGGGGCGGGTACGTCCTGCTGTGATCATTTCTCTGGTCGGTTCGGGGTGCGTCGCCGGACCGCTCGGGTACCCGTCCCCCTCCTCCACCGCCCGGCCGCCGCCGAGGCCACCTGTGAAAGTCATCCTGGGTCCACACCCCGCGAGAGACGCTTACCAGGGCAGCGCGCCCTCCGCGTCGAAGTAGCCCCCCGTCGGGCCGTCAGGGCCCACCTGCGCCATGCGGACGATGATCTCGGCGCCCTGCTCGACGGTCTGGATGCCGGTGTTCCCGTTCAGGTCCGTCTTGGTGTAGCCGGGCTCCACCGCGTTGATCCGCATGTTCGGGAACGCCTTCGCGTACTGCACGGTGATCATGTTGACCGCGGTCTTCGACGCCGGGTAGGCGACCCCCGGGTAGGCGTAGGTCGGGGTGCCTGCGGTCGTGACCCGGGTGAGCGAGGCCAGGCCGCTGCTGAGGTTGACCACGACCGGGGCGGCCGACCGCTGCAGCAGCGGCAGGAACGCGTGGGTGACGCGCACAGTGCCGAATACGTTGGTCTCGAACACCTGCCGCATCATGTCGACGGTGACGTCTGCGGCGCCGGCCACGTCGTTGTTCGCGCCCCTCCCCTCGACACCGGCGTTGTTGACCAGGACGTCCAGTCCGCCGTCGGCCTCGATGGTCTTCACCGCGGCCGCGACGGAGGTGTCGTCGGTGACGTCGAGCTGGACAGCCCGGGCGCCCAGCTGCTCGGCGGCGCGGCGGCCGCGCTCCGGGTCCCGGCTGCCGATGTAGACGGTGTGGCCCGCGGCGATGAGGCGGCGGGCCGTCTCGTAGCCCAGGCCCTTGTTCGCTCCGGTGATCAGTGTTGTTGTCATACCCACACGTTCCGGCAGGACGGGGCGGTCAGCCAGACGCCTTGTGTTCCTGGGACTGCTGGTACCAGGCAGGCTGCTCGGCAGGCGATGCACACTGGTGGGCATGGCGACGGCGGAATTCGGCAAGGCGGTGCGCCGCTGGCGCGACCGGGTCTCACCTGAGGCTGTCGGGCTGCCGGCCGGCAGGCACCGGCGCGCGGCCGGACTGCGCCGGGAGGAACTGGCCCCGCTCGCAGGGATCTCTGTCGACTACGTCACTCGCCTCGAACAGGGCCGCGCGTCCAACCCCTCGGCGCAGGTCGTCGAGGCCCTGGCCAGAACGCTTCGGCTGTCGGGGTCCGAGCGCACCCACCTGTTCCGGCTGGCCGGGCTGGCACCGCCGGGTCCGGAATCGGTCCCCGCGTACATCACCCCGAGCGTCCAGCGACTGCTGGACCGGCTGACCGGGACACCCGTCGCGGTCTACGACGCGTCCTGGACTCTGCTCCTGGCCAACCCTCCGTACGCGGCCCTGATGGGTGATCCGTCCGGTTGGCGGGGCAACGAGCGCAACGGCGTGTGGCGGCAGTTCGTCGGACCGGGCTCGCGGGCCCGGCACACGCCGGAGTCGCTGCGCCGGTTCGAGGCCGCGCTCGTGGCCGACCTGCACGCGGCCGCCGGGCGCTATGCGGCCGACCCGCGGCTGCGGCAGCTGGTCGCGGAGCTGCGCGCGCGCAGCGAGCGGTTCGCCGAGCTGTGGGACTCCGGCACAGTCGGACGGCACGAGGCCGCACGCAAAACCATCGACCATCCCCAGGCCGGCCCCCTGACGCTGGACTGCGACGTGCTCACCGTCGCGGGCAGCGACCTGCGGATCATGATCTACACCGCCGAACCCGGCACCGAGGACGCCGAACGCCTCGCCCTGCTCACCGTCCTCGGCACCCAGGCGCTCAGCAGCTGAGCGCTTCGCGGCAGTCTGAAGGGCGGACAGTGCGGGAGCGCTGCCGGCCGCAACCGGTCGCATGCGAGGAAGGGGGCGGTGACGCCATTGCCGTTGGCTTCACCGCACAAGCTGTGCCCACGATTCCATCACCGCACGCCCGAAGCGGCGCACAGAGGGCTCTGTCAACTCTCACGCTCTGTGGTGCCGACTCAGCTGCTCACGCGCCAAGTGGGGCGTGCAGTCCGTGGCGCGAGCTGGGGTCGCCTCGCCGGCTGAGTGCGCTGATCGGCCGGCTCAGCGGACTCGGTCGTAGACCATGGCGACCTCGCCCAGCTCGCCGGTCTCCTGGTGTGTGAGCTTCCACTTCGAACTTGGCAGGCCGTCGTCGAACAGCCGCTGCCCACCCCCGGCGGTCTCGGGGCAGATCATGAGATACAGCCAGTCGAGCAGGTCCGCGGATAGGAGCGCCTTGATGACGCTCGCGCTGCTGTTGACGAGGGTCGGCCCATGTCGGGATCGGTCAGGCCGCGTCCGGTCGGAAGATCTCCCAGCCGTCACAGAACGGCTCCCAGACCGCGACGATCAGCAGACCTGTCGGCGGTGTGGCCACTGTCTTGGCGCTGGTCTGCCTGGGTGGTCATGGTGCTGCATCTTTCGTTGCGTGCCGAACCCGTGGTCCGGGTCCGGGTCCGGGTGAGAGTTCAGGAACAGAAGTCGGCGATGGTGCCGGTGAGGATGTCGGTGAGGCGGTCCAGCGAGGCGAGGTCGACATACTCGGTGGCCGCGTGTGCACCCGCGCCGTCGACGCCGAAGAGCAGGCAGGGGATGCCGGCACGGTCCAGGAGGGCACAGTCGGTCCAGAATGGCTCGGCGCGTACCACGGGCGGGTGGCCGAGGACCTGCTCGGCGTGGCGGGTCAGGGTGCGCACGATCAGGGCTTCGGGGTCGGCCTCGAAGGGCTCGCGGTGCAGGCCGCGGGTCAGCCGGTAGCGGAAGTCGGAGACCGTGTCGGCAAGGCGGTCGAGGACGTCAGTCAGTTCGCGCTCGACGCTGTCGGCACTCTCGCCGGGGATGGTGCGGCGCTCCAGGGTGATGCGGCAGTGCGCCGGGTAGGTGGAGGGTTCCTCGCCACCGTGGATGACGGAGGCGTGCACGGTGCCGGTGCCCAGGAGGAGGTGTACCGGACCCTGCGCGAGGCGCTGTCCCAGCTCTTCCAACGCGACCAGGAAGTGCCCGGCCTTGGTGATGGCGTCGATACCGAGCTCGGGCCGCGAACCGTGGGCCGCGCGGCCTTCGATCTCCACGTCGAACCAGGCGAAGCCCTTGTGGGCGAGGGTCACTTCGAGGTGGCTCGGCTCAGTGACGATCGCCGCGTCGGCCGTGAAGGACTCCAGCACTTCCTCGGTGCCCGAGCTGCCGTGCTCCTCATCTGCGACGCAGGCGAGGATGACATCGCCGCGCAGGGGTCCGTGGGCGGTGGCGCGGGCTGCGGCGACCATCATGGCCGCGATGCCGCCTTTCATGTCGAAGGTGCCGCGGCCGTACATCCTGCCGTCGCGGATCTGCGGGTCGAGGGGGTCGCCGTCGTAGTCGGCGAGGCTGACCGTGTCGAGGTGGCCGTTGAGCATGAGTGACCGGCCTCCGCCGGTGCCGCGGGCGATCGCGACGAGTGAGGGCCGGCCGGGGCGCTTTTCCAGGCTGTGGACCTCGAAGCCGCGGGTAGCCAGCCATTGACTGCAGAAGTCGGCGATGACGGTTTCGCCGGCCCCGCCGGGAACGAGGTCCGGGTTGACGGAGTCGATGGCGATCAGCCGGGCCAGCAGGCGGCTGGGATCCGACTCCAGGGGATCAGGGGCCGCTGGGGTCGAGGGGGTCTCGGGGAGCATGAGGGCCTTCCGAAGTTCTGATGCCACCCCGTGAGTCGGGGGCGGGGCGGTGGGCACGGCACGTGGGGAGCGGCAGTGTTTGCCGAGCACCGTGCATCGTGCGTGTTGGCTGTTGCAGGCCGTGGGCGGTCAGTCCTGGTTGGCCAGGCGCAGGAGGGTGGTGGCCAGGACGTCGACTCCGTGGGCGCATGCCTCGGGGGTGGAGTACTCGCGGGGGTTGTGGCTGATGCCGTCGTACTCGCCGCGTACGAAGATCATGGCGGTGGGGCAGAGCACGGCGATCTCCTGGGCGTCGTGGCCTGCGCCGGAGAGCAGCGAGATGTGGTCCAGGCCGTGGTCGTCGGCGGCCTGCGCGATGACCTTCTGCAGCCCCTCGTCGAAGGGGACGTAGGCGGTCTTGGCCATCCGCCGGACGGTCAGCGACAGGCCGGGCCGGCTGTCCTCCAGGTCGCGCAGGAACGCGGCGAGGGCTTCCTCGGCGCGGGCCATCTGGACGTCGTCGGGGTTGCGCAGGTCGACGGTCAGCTCGGCGCGGGCCGGGACGATGTTGGTCAGGTCCGGATGAACGATCAGATGGCCGACGGTGGCCCGCAGATCCCCGTACTCGCCGGAGTCGACCAGCGCCCGCAGGTGGACGATGATCTGCGCGGCCGCCAGGCCGGCGTCGACCCGCAGGTGGGTGGGGGTGGTACCTGCGTGGGCTGCGCGGCCGTGGATGGTGATCTCCTGCCAGGAAATGCCCTGCACGCCGGTGACGACGCCGATCTCGACGCCGTTCTCGGCGAGGACGGGGCCCTGTTCGATGTGGCATTCGACGTAGGCGTGCGGCAAGTCGAGGCGTACGTCGGCGAGGCCGTTGAAGCCGGTGCGGGCGAGTTCGCCACCGAGGGTGAGGCCGTCGCGGTCAGTCAGGGCGTGGGCGTACTCCAGTGTGAGGCGGCCGGCGGCGACCGCGCTGCCGAGCATGTCGGTGCCGAAGCGGACACCTTCTTCCTCGGTGAAGATGCCGACCTCGACCGGGCGGCGGGTGGTGATGCCACGTTCGTTAAGGATGCGGACGACTTCGATGCCGCCCAGCACACCGAGGCAGCCGTCGAAGGCACCGGCGGTGGCGACGCTGTCGATGTGCGAGCCGGTCAGCACCGGGGCCGCGGTGGGATCGGCGCCCTCGCGGCGGCCGTAAATATTGCCCATCCGGTCGATGCGGACGGTCAGGCCGGCCTGTTCCATCCAGGCGATGACCTGGCGGCGGCCGGTCGCGTCGGTGTCGGTCAGGGCGAGGCGATTGACGCCGCGCAGGCCGGTGCGCTCGTCGTCGTACGCGCCGATGTCGGCGAGGTCCATCAGCGACTGCCACAGGCGGTCGCCGTTGATAGTGATCTTGTCGGGGGTGGGGCTCGTCATGACCTGTCTCCCGGAGTTGTCGGAAACGGTGGAGTGGATGGCGTTGCGGATCAGTCGGCTGCGGTCGCGCCACGAGGCCGAAGCCGATCAGCACGACGTCCGTGGTCCGCCCGAGCGCGCACGGCGGGTCCGCGGCTCTTCGAGGACGTGCCGGGCCTTGGACAGCAGGAGCACGTAACTGCCCAGCCAAGCGAGGGTGAGGGGTGGTGTGGAGGAGGACGAGGAGCATCATGGCCCGGGCGGCGGCCAGTTGAGACGGGGCCGGCGCGGGAAGCATCCCGGTGCAGAAGACGGCGATCTTCGGGTTGAGGGCGTTGCTGACCGGGCCGGTCCGCCACGGGCCCCCGACGGGAGGCGGTCCCCGTATCTGCCATGACGGACACGGTGTGGCGGCTGTGCCACTGCGCTTGCACGCCCAAGAACACCAAGTAGCTGGAGCCCAGGAGCTTGACGGCCGGGTAGGCCGCGGGTGAGGCGGCCGGTACGGCCGCGCGCCCGACCACGGTCAGCGCGCCCCGGACCAGCAGCCCGGTCGTTATCCCGCCCACGGTCCGCAGCGCGTCGCGGAGACCGGCCGCGACGGCACACCGGGGCACCGCCGCCATGTCCGGGCCCGGCACGATGGTCAGCAGGCCGAGGACACCGGGTGCGGCTATGAAGTGGGTCAGCACGCTGCCGGCCTTTCTCCTGATCGAACTGATCAAACCGGTCGGCAGCGAGGGGACGAAGGTGCGGTGGCTCAACGCAGGCGTCTTTCACGTGTGGCGTGTTCAGGGATCGGCGGTGGAGTTCGGGTTGGCAGCCGCGCCCTCGGTGCTCAACAGCACGACCACCGATGTCGCATCCAGCCCCAGTGCCGTACGGCGTTCCTCGGCGCCCACGCCAGTGAGCACCGCACGGAGACCGGCGAGCGCCGCGGCCCCGCAGGGACCCGAGGAGACACCGAGGGCCGCGAGCTGAGCGACCGCGCGGGCACTGTCGGCGTCGGGGATGGCGACGGCGGCGTCCAGCCCGCTGTACAGGTAGGGCCAGGCGATGCTGGACGGGGTGCCGCAGTTCAGCCCGGCCATGGTGGTGTCGCCGGTGGTGACACTGACGGGTTCGCCGAGGATGAGGCTTTCGAGGACGCAGGCCGCGGCCTCCGGCTCCACCGACAGCAGTGCCGGAGCCCACCCGGAGGGGCGGCTGCGGTAGTGGGTGACCACGGCCTGAGCCAGTGACCCCACACCCACCGGTATGGAGACGAGGTCAGGCCCCTTGTCGACCCCCTCGGCCGCCAGCTGCTCGTCAGTCTCGGCGCAGAGGGTGGAGTAGCCCTCGACGATCCACCCCGGGATCTGCTCATAGCCCGACCAGGCCGTGTCCTGGACCAGGACCGCGTCCGGCCCGGCAGCTGCCTCGGCCGCAAGGCGCACGGCCTCGTCGTACGGCGCCGAGACCTCGGTGACCTTCGCGTGCTCGGCGACGATGGCCGCCACAGCCCGCGGATGCACGCCCTGCGGAACGAAAACGTGGGCGCGCTGCCCAAGCAGGCGTGCCATGCGGGCCACTGCCCGGCCGTGATTGCCGTCGGTGGCAGTCACCAGAGTGACCAGGCCCGGCTCTTTGCCGCTCGTGGTCCGCTCGGCAAGGGTGCGGTGGACCGCCCAGGACGCACCCAGAGCCTTGAATGCGGGCAGGCCCAGGCGGCATGACTCGTCCTTGACGAAGACCCGGCCGACCCCCAACTCCGATGCCAACGGAGGGAGTTCGGTCAGTGGAGTGGGTGAATGGCCAGGCAGCGCGGCGTGGAAGCCCCGCACCTCGACGGGTGCGGGTTCACACCGCCAGGTACGGGCGCTGGGTCGCAGAAACCACAGCGGCGCACGGGGGGAGGAGGCGTTTTCAGACACACGAACAGAGTCCGATGCCCTCCTACGATCGGTCCAGCGAATGTTTTCGACCTATACTCATCGGAGAAACCGACTATTAAGAGTCGCTCCGCGACGGCGAGGGAAGCGGTCCGGCCATGCTCGACCTGCACCGGCTGCGCCTGCTGCGCGAACTCAAGCACCGCGGCACGCTCGCGGCCGTGGCCGCCGCCCTGTCCTACGCTCCCTCCTCCGTCTCCCAGCAGCTCTCGCAACTGGAAGCCGAAGTCGGCGTCCCGCTGCTGGAACCGGTCGGGCGGCGGGTGCGGCTGACCGAGCAGGCCGAGATTCTCGTCGCCCACACCGAAGCGGTCCTCGAACGCCTGGAGCGCGCGGAGGCGGACATCGCCACTTCCCTGACCGACCTCACCGGCACCCTGCGCATCGCCTCGTTCCAAACGGCCGCCCTGGCCCTGGTCCCGACCGCGCTCGGCCTGCTGCGCGACCTGCACCCGCACCTGCGCGTCCACGTCACACACATGGAACCGGAAAAGGCCCTTCCCGCTCTACAAGCCCGCGACTTCGACCTGGTCCTCGCTGAGGAATACCCCGGCAACCCCAACCCACGGCCCGCCGAACTCGAACAGGAAGACCTACTCAGCGACCCCCTGCACCTCGCACTGCCCCAAACGGCCGACAGCCCGGACACCGAGAGCCCGATGGCGGCGCTGCGCTCGCTCGCCAACCACCCCTGGGTGATGGAACCCGAGGGCACAGCTGCCCGGCACTGGGCCATGACCCTGTGCCGCAACGCCGGCTTCGAACCCGACGTACGGTTCGAGACCACCGACCTCCTGCTCCACCTCCGCCTCGTCGAGCAGAATCACGCCGCAGCTTTCCTCCCCGACCTCGTCTGGAGCGGACAACCCCCGACCGTCACCCTGCGGCCACTCCCCCGCGACCGGCGCACCCGCCGCGTCCTCACCGTCGTACGCCGCGGCCGCAGCCAGCACCCGGCCGTCCTCGCGTGCCGCGACGCCCTCCTGCGCGCGGTCACCCTCCGCTCCGACCAGGCATAGGGCAGCACAGCTCACCGTTGGCCCACTCATCCGGGACCGGGACGGCACGTTCCCCGAGCTCTTCGACACTGTCCTGAACGACGCGGGCATCCAGGTGGTGCTCAGCGGCGTCCGGATGCCGAGAATGAACTCGATCATGGAGCGGTGGGTGCAGACCTGCCGGCGGGAGCCAGACTCGGGCACGAACTCAACCGAACGACGTGACCGAAGACCACACGCCGAACCACTGCTCGGCGCCGTACTCCTCGAACCGCTCCACCTCGGTGAACCCCAGCTTCGCCGCGAGGCGCATCGCGCTGTCGTTGGCGGCCTCCGTGCACGGCTCAAACGAATAGCGCACGTTCGCAATACTGCCTCTCCACCAGTTGGACGGCGATGTCGAGGCGGCGGAGTACTGGGGGGTGGGTCCGTGCCCCGGAGCATGTGCGCCCCGTCGACGGTGTCGACTACGACCAGGTCGTCACCGAGCGGCTGGAGACACCGCCGCCCTCGGTGGTCCGCGAGGTACCCGGGGAGCGCCGGTCTTCGGGATGGGTGCTGCAGAAGCTGCGCGACAAGCGCGGCCCGACCGGGGCGCCCTGCACGCGCCGGACTACGAGGAGGCACCGCAGGGCGCGCCGCTACTCGGTGTGGAGAGTGCCCTGGACGCGGCGGAGCACCCGGGCAGGGAAGCCGCATGTATACGGTGCCCTGCCCGGCCTCCTGCCAGTGATCAGTTGCCGTAGGCACTGCTGGACGCAATGGTCGCGCGTCCGTGCCGTCGGCGTCTGACATGGGGGCGAGGGTGCGCTATTCGCCGGCCGCCGCGTGGAATATGGTCTTCCCGGATCCGACCTGGTACAAGGCCTTGCCGTCCTTGATGCCGAGGTAGGTGGCCTGGCCGGTCACGTGATACATGCCGCCGGCCACGGCGGGCAGGGCGACCGTCGCGGTGACGTTCACCGGGATGTCCACCTTGGTGTTCACGCCGAACCTGGTGCGATGCCAGTCGACCCCGACCTCGCCGCGCTCGGTCCACTGGGTTCCGGACGCAGCGGTCAGGCCCTTGTCCGCTGGGGTGATGCGCACCGTCTCGGCACCGGGGGAGGTGACGGTCAGGCCGAGGACGCCCTCGAGGACGCCGTTGACCCCGGCACCTCCCCAGCCGTGCGAGAAGCTCTCACTGCTGCTCTGGGAAACCTGGGTGCCGGTGCAGTCGGAGGTCGAACAGCCGGGGGTCCACTGCTCCCACAGGAAGCTGCCGCCCTCGGAGAGGACCTGGGCCGGGCCGTCGTGGGACGGGTCGGTCAGGATCTTGACCAAAGTGTCCGGGCGGTCCGTGATCCGCAGTGCCTCGAGCAGCGTCCGCAGGGTCATCGGGCCCTGCTGCATGCCCAGTTCGGAGATGCGGTCACCCAGGGCGGCGTACTCGGAGGGGTCCGCGATCCCGTAGGCGACGGGGAAGGACTGCGAGTGCTCGCCGAAGTGATCAATACGGGAGCCTGCCGCGTCCAGGCCGTCGGACCAGGCACCGGTGCCGGGGTCCCTCAGCTGGTCGCGCATGGCCGCGGTCAGGTGGTCGGCCCGGTCGTCGTACGTCGTCCGGGTGCCGGTGTCGCCCAGTGCCTCGGCCGCCGTCGCGACCGAGCGCAGCGCGCCCACGCCGAGCGCGTTGACGACCGTGCGGTTGACGTTGCCCTTGGTTACGTAGCCGTAGCGCATGGGGGCGGGCCAGTCGATGATGCCGTACTGGTAGTCGCCGCTGCCGCCGGGCAGGTCGGCGACCAGTCCACGGTTGTCGACGGCACCCCAGATGTAGTCGGCGACGTTCTTCATCACCGGCAGGGCCTGGCGCAGGAGGTCCTTGTCACCGGTGGTCTGGTAGTAGCGGAGCACCCACTCGGGGAACATCTCGGTGTAGTCGGGGATGTCCCGCTTGGCGTCACCGTTGGGGTAGACGGAGTTCAGGGCGCCGTTGTTCCAGTAGCGGGCCTGGGAGTTCATGAAGGCGACGATCGCCTGCCGGGTCAGGCTGCGCTCGCCGGACGAAGACATGGTGGCGAACGACTCGTCGATGCTGTCGCCGAGGAACTGGCCCTTCTCACGGGTTGGGGTGTCGAGGAAGACGTTCTGCGACGACTGGAGCGCGGAGCGCTGCATCAGCGCGACGACGCCGTCGAGGGTTGCGTCACTGCTGGAGAAGGTGGCCGGATGGGCGGCGTCAGTGTTCTGAACCACGGCGCTGATGTCGTCGGTGGTCAGGTTCTCGCCCGGGTCGCTGATCTGCAGGTAGCGCCAGCCCCAGTAGGTGAAGGGCTGCGCGGTTTGCGGGCCGTCCTTCTCGGTGTAGTAGAAGTGCATGTTGCTGCCCTGCGTGTCCAGCTTCGAGGTACCCGCGCGGGAGTTCTCCACCCAGCTGCCCTTGGCGTGGCCCCTGAGCAGTGCGCCGTCGAGGGTCACCGTGGTGCCGTCCACCGCCTGAACGGTGTGCGTCTCGGGGTCGCCCGCTCCGTATCCGTCTGCGGGAGCGTCGACGGTGATCCGGTCACCGACGTGGACGTTGCCGACGACGGCCAGGGTCAAGGTGGTGGCGCCGGCCGAGACGGCCGCGGTCAGCGTGCTGTTGTTCCGCCGGTAGCTGGTGGTGAACGTCAACTGGCGTCCGGCGGCGCCGTCCTGCAGACGCACCGAGGGAACGGCGGCGTAGACCTTGCCGAAGTCTGCGAAGACGGTGCCGTCCGGCAGGTGGAGCAGGGAGACGGGGTGGACGACCTTCTGTGACAGGTGGGCCTCCAGCGCGGACAGATGCGTGAAGGCGCAGGGTGACGAACTACCCTCATATGATGCGCAGTTGGCCGGGTTCGGGCGGGGGTGCGGGCCGATGGCGGTGGCAGCCGGCCAGCTGCTGTCGTCGTAAGGAGCGGTGCCCCAGCCCGTCATTTCCTTCGTCGCGTCGTAGTACTCCAGACGGTCCCCGGAGTCGCTGTTGCGATAGGTGACGGTGTCGACGCTCTGGGGCTCGTAGCGGTGCACCTTCCACGAGCCGTCGGACACCATGAGGTCCCGCGTCCCGTCCTTGTGGTCCACCACCACCTTGACCAGGAGGCCCGAGGGGCCTTCGGAGCCGCTGGGCCCGTTGGCGCGGCCCTGGCACTTGCAGTTCCAGTAGTGCGTGACAACGCCGACGGGCAGCTTCTGGCCCGCCGTGATCCCGTCGAGCTTCGAGACGTCGTAGTACCCCTCGCCCGCGTACTCGTAGGAGGAGCTGCGCTGCACCACGTGTCCGCCGGCGTTCACCTCCCAGTCCCCCATGGAGGCCACATACACGCGCGCGTCGGTCACCGGGCTGCCGCTCGAGACAGTCATGATCTTGCGGGCAGCGGTCCATTCGTTGGTGGCATCGTTGCCGGTCGCGGGGCGGCGGATCCACTGCGCCCCGGACCAGCCGTCGTCCCCGAGGCCGGCGCCGAAGGAAGCGGGGTCGGAGAACGCCGACTCGGCGCCCGCGTGGTCCCAGGTGCGTACCCGCCAGGTGTAGGAGGTTCCCGCCTTGAGGGCCGATCCGCCGTAAGGTGTCCAGCTCTGCGCCGAGCTGGACACCTTGCCGCTGTTCCAGAGCTCGGTGCCGTCCCCGTCGCGGACGACGACCTGGTAGGCCGACTGGGTCTCACCGCTGTCGATGTCCTGAGGAAGCCAGCCGAACTGCGGTGCGCCGTCCACGGCGAGGGGGTCGACCCGGTCGTTGACGGTGAGTCCGACTGGCGCGGTCGGCGCGTGATTTCGGACGGGCCCGGCGGCGAACGCCTGGGGCGCCGCGCTGAACGCGAGTCCCCATGTGAGAACGAACAGGCCGAACCGTCTGCAGGTTGCCAGCGGCAATCTCATGACGCGCCTCCATTCGAAAGGTTTGAACATTTCAATGCACGTGCGATCGAGTGCCCCTGCCGGCGCGCAAAAGGTCCCCGCTACAAGGCGAGGTGACCAACGGGTGACTGCGGGCACACCCTTTGAAACGTATCAATACGTCACCGTGAGGCTATGTAGTGGCCGAGCCACCTGTCAACGGTTGTGCACGGTCGGTCCGTCAGTGCCAACCGTGGCTGCTGATCCTCGAGTTAGCTAACGACCTCACCCGCGATTGAGTTCGGGGCGTGCTGGTCTGGCGGTTCGGCTGGCGGGTGATCAGCAGGCGGCGTCGCGGGCGAGGACGAGTGCGGTGCTGTGCGCGCGGAGGGTGGGCCTCTTGGCGGCACGGTCGGAGATCAGGGCGGCGATGGCCCGCTGGGTCTCGGGGAAGGTCTCGCGGCGTCCGGTGAAGCGTCTCATCGGGGCCCACTGCCGGAGTTCGGCGTTGGTGTGCTCGACGCAGATCCGGGCCGAGGACTGCCGTCGCCTCGCCTCGCGCCACGAATAGTTGTCGCCATCGCAGGCGTCCTCCTGCGGTTTCATCGGCGGCGCGATGACCTGGCGGGGGAACTCCTAGGCCAGGCCCAGGTAGCCGGAGTCGACCTTCGCCCTGACGCCGGGACGGGTCCGGAACTGCTCGGCGATGCCCTCGGTGCGAACAGCGATCCGGTCGTGCATCCGGCCGGGCCGTTCCGCCCCGGAGTAGAGCAGGCGGCCCTGACCGTCGCTGAACGTGGTGGTCTTGATGGTGTTCTGCCTGCGTTTGCCCGAGACGAACGCCCGGCGCCCGGGGCGGCCGGTCTTCGGACGGCGGACCTGGGTCTCGGCCCCGTCGAGCCGCAGCTCGACGCTCTCGGCGTAGGCAAACACGTCCTCCAGCGTGCACAGGCGCAGGCCGGGCCGGTCGGGGACGGCGAAGCCGCGGGCCGTTTGCAGGGGCCTGACCTCGCCGATCGCCCCGCCCGATGGTCGAGGAGCCGACGCCGTAGACCACGGCGAGGGCATCCTGGGGGCAGGCCGGTACGCAGGTAGGCCAACGTGATCACCAGCCGGTCGCGGAAGGCGAGTTCGTACCTCGGTCCCGCCCCGGCCCGACGGCGACGGCCGTGTCCGCGCCGGTCGTGACGCCCGCTCTCGCACCGTGATTCCCACCAAGGTTCGAGTTCGTCGAGCAACTCGCCGAAGTGTTGGCGGCTCACGCCGCAGAAGGCAGGATGAGACAAGGCCGCGCGGGCCCACTTCTTGATCACACTCGAAGAACCCGTGCGGCCCTCGTCGTGTCACGGCCCCGACCCGATCAATCGCGGGGGAACTCGTTAGTGGGATGTGCGCTCCGCGTGCTCTGCCCGCGCCGGTCGAGCGACGGGCCGAACTCCCCTGGAGCCGCCGGAATGCCGACAAGGTCCGCGACGGCCTGCACGCCTACGTCACCGAGCCCCTCGGCACGGATAACGGCGTACTGATCATCGACGACACCGGCTTCGTGAAGATCGGAGAGCCACAGAGCTGTCCGCCGCCGCAGGCGCTCGCCGGCGCCGCGGGCCCTCCCCCACGGCCCCGCGCCGCGGCCCGGGTGCTCTCGTACCGGAAACGATCACGATGCGTCGGCCGAGATGGTTACGGTCGTCCATGTGGCCCGGGTGAAGCCACAACCCTCAGTCCATCGGTGCCATCGGATGGCCTGGCTGCGCTCAGGGAAACCGAGGTGAGTAGGTGATGCGCTTGAGGTGGTACCACTGGGCAACGCACTTGGCTGGCCACGGCTTCTGACCGTGCCGGCCGAACGGTTCGCCCAGTCCACTGACCGACACCGGCGTGTAGGGCAGCACCTGGTCGCCGTGTGCCGCGTGGGTGCGCAGCCACCGGTCCTGGCGGTCCCAGTGCTGGGCCCGCACCTCCATCTTCCGCTCCAGGTGGGCCAGAGGGACGGCAAGTCCGACGCATGCCATGACGCAGACCGCCGCCGCGGCCGCCATCGCGAGGCCGGGCAACCACTGGCGTGTGCGCAGGACGCGGCCCAGCATGGCACCGACGGTGACCAGGAGCATGACGTAGAGCAGCAGATAGTCGTTCCAGGTGCGAGAGGCGGTGGCCACGCTCGCGCCGAATGCCGGATGGGCGACGACAGTGCAGAGATATCCGGAGAGCAGGAACGCGACTACCCCGACCACGACCGGAATGAGAGGGCGCCTCCATAGGAGCCCCTGCGTCCGCGGGCCGTCTCCGCGCACCAGCAGTCCCAGGAGGAGGCCGGCCGCGAAGGCCCCGGCGTACTGCCACGTCGACAGGATTGTCCCCAGGATGTCCATAAACGCGCGCAGACATGTCATGAGCGTGTCCGGGCTGAACATTGACGTGGCATCGGCGTCGAACCGCTGGCGCCTGGTGCGCGCGCCGGGCGACGTGTAGAGGATGACGGTTCCGATCGCGGTACCGACGAAGGCGACGGCGCACCACGAGCGGACCAGAGTCCGGCCGGGGCCCGGCAAGGCCCAGTAACTCGTCAGCAAGGCGAGGGCGAGGACGACGAACACCACGACCGCCGTCTCCTCCGACAGTGTGCCGATGAAGACACCGGCCACGAGTGCGGTACCGAGGGCGAAGACGTGGCCCTTGCGGGTGCGCGCGCGTAGCAGCGGGATGACGGAGCCGGCGGCCAGAACTGGCGCGAGGGTGTGCGAGACCGAGGAGGCCGGCCAGTAGAACGTCTTGTAGGTGTTCTGCGTGGCGAAAAGGAAGACCACTGTCATCAGCGCCGCCACCAGCGGCGGGATCGCACGGGGCGCACGCATCCCGGTGCTGCGGAGCACTGCGGCGGTCACTGCCCAGAGAATGCCCAGGACGAGAATGCCGGTGCTCAGTGCGAACCACCTGTGGCCCGGGACCCCGAACGCGGCGTAGGCGACGACGAGCAGTGCGTTGGCGACACGTCCGTTGTCCTGGAAGTAGAACTTGTCGATCAGACCGGATGCGCCGTCGTCCCGGACTACCGGGAGGAAGCACCAGTCGTCCGCTCCCGGACGGACCAGGCGGCCGATCCAGACCGCCGCGCCCAGAAGGCCGAGTGGCAGCAGTACGAGAACGGTGGTCCAGACCGTCGTCCACCGTGACGCGAGCCACTTGTTGCTCCCCGTACCGGATCCGTCTTCCGGGTGGGAGAGGTCAGGGGCCTTCGATTCGCCTGTGGTCATGTGTCCTGGTGCCCTTCATGATGGAGGCGCCGTTCGGGTCCGGCCGACGCGGGTTCCCGATCAGCGGGCACGTTGCTGGGTGAGGGCAGCGCCGGAGTTGATGGCCCATCGGGCGAGCAGGAACGAGAGCGGGGTGGCAAGGAGTCCTGCCGCCACGGCGGCGACGTTCTTGCCCATGCCCAGGGCATTTACACCGGCAAAGAGGAGAGCGCCGGTGAGTACGAGGTTGACGAGGCTCGAGACGGGATACCGGAAGAATCCGTGCCACGTCGGTTTCGTACGACAGGTGATGTACGTATTGAGGAAGAACGACCCAACGATACTGACGGCGAAACCGATGACGTGGGCGATCAGATAGGGGATCCATCGGTTCAGGGAGGCGTACACCGCCAGATAGACCGCCGTATTGACGATTCCGATCGACGCGAAGACGAAGAACTGGCGCAGGGTGCGCCCCTTGGACGATCCGATCGCGGAGGCTCCCGCATCCGTCGCTGACGGCATTTCAGGCGGATGAAGGTCGGCAACGATGTGGTGCTCCTGCCGCACGCTTACCTCCGTCTCGCGCACCACGTAGGGCGGCCGGTGCTTCGTTTCGAAGTAGATGCGCCCGACGTATTCACCGATAATGCCGAGCGTGGCCAGCTGCACCCCGCCGAGTGCTACGACAGCGGTCAGCAAGGTGGCGAATCCGGGGACGCGCACACCGTGCAGGGCAACGCCGATGACGATCCATAGCGCGTACGCCAACGCTGCGGAGAAGAGCGTGAGACCGATGTAGACAGCCAGACGCAACGGTCGGCTGTTGAAGGAGATCAGTCCGTCGATTCCGTAGTTGAGCAGGCGTCTTCCGCCCCATTTCGAGGTGCCGGCGGCGCGGCTGACGTTGTGGTAGGTGAAGCTGACGGTGTCGAAGCCGATCCAGGAGAAGATTCCCTTGGAGAACCGGTTGGCTTCGGGCAGGGCGAGCACCGCTTCGACGGCAGGACGGGACAGCAGCCGGAAGTCTCCCTCTCCGTCGGTGATGTCGACATCCATGCAACGCCCCATCGCACGGTAGTAGGCCGTGCTGACGACGCTGCGCAGCATGCCATCCCCCGAACGGTCCCGACGCGCGACGACCTGATCGTAGCCGTGCTGTCGCAGCTCCAGTATCCGGGGAACGAGTGAGGGCGGATGCTGAAGGTCGGCGTCCATGAGAATCACGGCGTCACCCCGGGACATACGCAATCCCGCAAGCATCGCGGCCTCCTTGCCGAAATTCCGGCTGAAGGAGGTGTAGCGAACCCGCGGATCCGCGGCGGCGATGGCGCGCAGCTGCTCCCTGGTCGCGTCCCGGCTGCCGTCGTCGACGTAACAGACTTCGAAGCTGCGTCGAGTCGTTTCGAGGACGACAACCAGTGTTTCGTGAAATCGCTCGATCACCTCGTCCTCATTGAAACAGGGAACTACGATCGAAACCTGGCACTCTGTCATTCGGATCCCTGGGAGATGTGGTCACGGCATCTCGGAGTGCATCTCGGAGCATGCGTCTGTGCCCTCTTGACGCGTCTCGGCCCGAGGCGTCGTCAAAGGAATTTTGCAGGTCCCATCGTTCTAAGCGATGCCTTCCGGCCGAATCACGCCACGGGATGGCACCGAATGGGTGAAGCATCCGTCCCGCCGCTGTCCGAACGGTCCTTGGCGATGCGCCTGACCGGCCGACTCCTGATTCCTCCCTGCTGCGTTGCAGTGTTCTTCGAACAGAGAGTTGTGCAGACTCGGCTCTGATCAACGGCACGTGCGCTCATGTTCTGCTGAACTGTGTGGCACTTGGCCATCTTCTGGGATGGTTCGGGACTGTCCGGCCCTGGTTGCCCTGATCGCTGTCGGTGAACTGCTGTGCCCGGCCGGACAGCGAGGGGCGTGGGCTGTGGGGGCCGGCGATTCCTACCGGGTTCGGCTCCCCGAGGGCTGCGACACGCCGGAGCGCACTGGTTCCGACTGCGTCAGCCTGTGGGCGGGACCGGACGCGAGGGCCGCAGCGCGGTGTCGAGCCCGAGCGAAAGGAACACTGGTCGTGAAACGTCCCCCAGGTGAATCCGTTCAGGAGGGACGGAGGGACGGTGTTCCGGACCGCAGGACAGCTCGGTGGTGGACATCTCTGTGGGTCGGTTCGCTCTCGATTCTCCCCATCGCTCTGCTGGCGGCCGCGGCCTGGTTCGGCCGTTGGGTGCGTCCGTCCGGTGATGACTGGTGCTTTCTGCCCGTCGTGCGTGACGGGGGGCTGTCCGCGATCGTCGGGAAGTTCTACTACCTGGACAATGGGCGCGTCATGAACGCTGTGCTGGTCTGGTGCTATGCGCGGTTCGGTGTCGCTGGACAACAATGGTTCGGCCTGATCAGCGGTGTGTTGATGCTCGGGCTCCTCTGGGCCGTGGTCGCCGGCGCTCTGCCCAGGGCAGGGATGACGGTGCCACGAGGGGTCCCCCTCCTGCTGGCATCGATGGTGACGGCGATGTTCTTGTTCGGGTCCCCCAACACCTACAAGACGTTCTACTGGCCGGCCGCGTCCGTCTCGCACACCCTGCCGCCCGTGTTCGCCTGCGCAGCGGCCCTTCCTCTCCTGCGGGCCGCATCACGAGGGGGCAGAGGTTTCGCCCTGATCACGGTCTTCGTGGCGGGGTTCCTTCTGGGCACTCTGTCGGAGGAGACCTGTGTCGTCGGTGTGGTTGTACTGAGCTGTTTGCTGCTGATCAGCGGCCGGATCTTCCCGCAGGAGCGACGTACCTTCTTCCGCGGCTGGTGCGCCGCCGGGATCACTGGAATCGTCATCGGAAGCCTGATCCTCCTCAGTTCTCCGGGCTCACGACATCGGCGTGAACGTCACGATGCCGCGTCGATACTCACTCCCGAATCGCTCCTCGCTTCGCTGCGCGGTTTCGCGCACAACGCAGCCGTCCTTCTCACGACATGGCAGTACCTGGGGGCCTTCGTGGCCGGACTGCTCCTGAGTCTGCTGACCCGGCAGCACGAAGGCCGCCTTCCCCCGATGAGATGCGGGATGCTGCTCGCCCGGACCGGCGTCTGCGCCCTCCTCGTCTCCGGCTACCTGTGCACGGTCATCGCCTACCCGGTCTTCGGGCCGAGCGTCATGACGTCCACACGACTCTGGAACGACTACCTGCTGCTCTACATCCTGCTGCTTGTCCTCGTGGGCACACTCCTCGGCCGCGCGTGGAGAGAAAGCGGGCGCCCCACCGGGCCGCCGAAGGCCGCCGCCGCATCCGTGTACGCCCTCGTCTGCCTCGCGCTTGCGGTCTCGCTCGTGCACCTCGACGCCGACATGGCGGTACGCGCTCGGAAATGGGACCACCAGGATCACTGGTTGCGCAGCCAGTCCGCGACGGGCGCGAATGTACTCCCCTACACACGACTGCCCATCAGCAAAATGACCGAACCGTTCGGTGACGACGGGCGCAAGCCGTGGCCCGCCTCATGCGTGGCCCACTACTACCATCTGGAGCGCGTGGTTCTGGCGACAGGACTCCCCTGAGCACGGGCACGTGCAGACTCAGTCGATCACTCGCCGCGACCGGTCCGGCCCAGCGCGGGCTCCGAGCTCATCGAAGGCCCGCCGCAGCCTCTTCCCACTCGCGGCGGCCCACACCACGGCACACCAATAAGCTATCGCCCGGGGCAGTCCGAACACGGACGACGCACAACGGCCTGACGCACTGCCCAACCCGCGGTCATTCCGACGAACCGTTCCTAACCAGTGTGCGTAAGTGAGTCCTGGACCCACCGCTGCGTACTGCGCGCATCCCGAACGGTGTTGGATGCACTGGGTTCCCGCTTTCGCGTCCCGCTCGGCGACGGTCCTCCAGGGGGCCGGTCCGTTGTCGGTGGGCGGGTTCCCTCACGCCCCCGGTCACCTGGTCCGGCCTGGACGGTCCGATGCCCCGCACGATCACTCCGGTCGTGTGGGGGCGGTGCCGTCCTTCCCCAAGCTCTCAACTCCGTTCGAGCAGGGGATACCCCATCCCAGACCGGGTGTCCAAGGGCGCGTCGTCCGATCGCGATACCGGCGGCATCGTGACGGGACATCGTTCGGTGGGGGGTGGGGGTTCCCCCCGATCCCGGCCTCCAGCGTCTTCATGTGCGCTGCCTGGCAACGGCGCGCGAGCGCCCACTGATCGTGCGTGGCCTTGGTGATCGCACCCGCGATCCGCGACGACGACCGTGCCGTCAGCTCCCGCTTACGCGCCGCCCAGGTGTCCGCACCGTGCCCCAGACCATCCGCACAGCGGGCCTTGAGATCACGCGAAGCCAACGCACCCTGGTGCGCACCGACCGCACGCAGCACCATCTCGTCCTGGGACGTGAGGCGCTTGAGACGGTCGCGGATCGCCACCCCGGCAGGCGCGGGCACCACGAAGGAGGCCGTCAGCTTCCGCAGACCACCCACCACACCACCCCCCTCACGGTCGGATACCTGCCACCCGACCCAACGAGCAACAGCCACCAAGGTCACCCATTCGACCCCACAACCCCCGTTCCCACCCCTGTGAATGCACCACCAGGACTCACTCCCGCTCGCCACCACTCACCTCGACTCAGTAAACCGAAAGCAGCTCGCAACCCCTTCACTCACTGGATATTCGGTCATCCCGGCGAGTCGGTCGTTCTGCGCAGTCCAACTACCGGTACCCCTATGAGTTGTGCGCTTCGGCGAATCCCAAGGGGCCTCGCCGGAGTGTCACACTCGCTACCACGATCCGCCCAGGACCACCCCCGAGCATGGACCTGATGCGGGCCAAAAGGATGAGAAGGACGGAATGGTTGAGTGGAGTGGACGAAGGACATCAATAAAACCCGCTCGGCGCACCGGCTGATTCCCGCTACGGTGCTGGTGATGTGCGCAGTTCTGGGATCATCGTGCTCTTCGAGTGATTCTCCTCCCGCAAACAGGGTCGCGGGCCCCACGTCGCACCGGACGTCGAAGGCGGCACAAGAACCTCACGGATGCCAACGCACCATGATCGGTGTCGCACATCCCGACGACGACCTCTATTTTGTCGACCCGGAGATCAGGGAGACCATCCGTGCCGGATGCGCGGTCACCACCGTCTATCTCACCGCGGGCGATGACGGGAAGAGCCCACAGGCAGCCCGGGACTACGTCGCAAGAAGAGAGAACGGGGTGCGCGCTGCCTATGCGGAGCTTGCCGGGGCCCCGGATCGCTGGACCGAGGACAGCACACGGGTCAACGGACGCAACATCAGATCCTTCAGCCTCGGAAGCGGTTCCCCATCTCCCGTCAAACTGTTCTTCCTGGGACTGCACGATGGGCTTCCCCACGGACAGGAAAGTGAGAGCATGCTCAAACTGTTCCTGGCGACCCGCAAACGGATTCAGCTTTTCCAAAGCGTGGAAAGCTACACCGAGGACCAGCTCCTGCAAACCCTGTCCGACCTCGCCCGGCAGGAAGGAGCGCAACGTATTCTCACGCTGGACTACGACAACGCTTCCTTCGCCTTCGGTCTCCGCGGCAAGGTCGACCACAGCGACCACGGCATCGGTGCCAGATACTTCAGAAAAGCTGGATATCTCTCCGGCATCCCCGTCGAGTCCTATCTCGGATACACCATGTCGTCACTTGAACCCAACCTGCCCCCTGAACAAGTGGCCGAAAAGGAAGCAGCCGTCAGGCGCTACATCGCACGTGCCGATTGCCATTCCAAGAATGGCTGCGCCACGGCTGACACCTACAGGGGGCCGCTCCAACTCGACGATTCGGACTGGGTTCACCGTCAGTACCGGCAAGAGCACCGGAACCCACGCCTCGGAGAAATCATGGGAGACATTGGAAGAACCACCGAGTTCAGCAGCAGGGATCCGGAGCAGTGCCTCGAAGCAGTCAGCATGCAACCGAAGTACGGCACAGTCCGGATCAACACCTGCAATGGAACCAGCGCGCAGAAATGGGAAATCAGAGACGCCGGAACAATCAGAACACGACTCCATAGAGGATATTGCCTCACCAAACTGACCAGCGGCGCCGGTCTGGCACCGTGTAACGCATCACGTCCAGAACAGAAATGGGCACACAAACCCTGGAAAAGTACCACCTGGAAGCGCACGGCATGGCGAATCGTGGGAGAGAAAGGTATGTGCCTCTACCAGAACGACCGCTCGCTCCCCCCTTACTGGAATTCAAGGACGGCGCAGCACCCCCGACTCGGTCTCGTCAGCTGCAACAAACAGCCTGAGCCGGAGCTCTATTGGCGATGGACAGCAGGAACGGCTCACAATGACCCAAACATTGCATAGCTTGATCTTCAGCCTCGATCGTTCATGAGTCCGGGTCGGTTCGCTGGTGGGGACTTGGTTCTTGTGTGATGTGGCTTTTCCGGGGCCGGCCCAGGGAGAGGGCCCGGTTCCCGCGTCGGGTAGGCCCCGGGCTCCACTCTCCGGTTTGGTTACTGCGGATTGTTGGGACGGTCGACGTGGCTGGTCAGCCGGGGTTCGGCAGGGCCTGGAGCCGGTCCATGGCGTTGGTGATCACGCTGGTCCAGGGCCATCGGGTGGTGAAGCGGAGCCAGTGGCGGCGGCCGGTGTGTACGAGCTGGGCGTTCCTTGCGGACGATCAGCCGCATGTCCTTGGGCCAGGTGCTCAGGTCGGGCATGTCGGTGATCTCCGCGGCCCAGGCGCCGGGCCGCTCGGTGCCGCCGGCGTCATAGGCCGGGTCCACGCCATCTTGGGGATTTTCAGGGCTGCCTGGTGGATGGCATCGGTGATGGTCATGCTGACCGGGTACGACAGCCATCGGCCCGGTTTGGACAGCCAGTCGAGGAAGGCGTGGGTGCCGCCGGCGGAGTCGGTGCGGATCAGCGTCTGGCGCCCGTGCCGCAGGGGTTTGGGGAGTTGGGCCAGGGCGAGGCGGGTGCTCATTTGCCGGACACCAAGCCTGGCGTAGGGTCGGGGGCTGGCGCGGTGGCGTAGTACGTACGCTCCGTTTCCAGCCCCCGCCACATCGAACCGTGCATGCGGTTCTCCCGCACACGGCTCACCGACGCCGTTCACCACCGGCATTCGGCCTGCCCCGCCAGTCCCGGAAGGGCCTGGGTGCAACAACGGTCCCGTGCAAGGCGATCAGGCCCAGGGAATCCTGAGCGGCGGAGGAAACCACCGCCCACCCGAACTTCCTGGTGCGCCGATGCTTCTTGGCGAGGAATCCGCCTATCCGCATCCGCGCATACGAACCGATCTGGTCAAAGAAATGAGCCGAGTTCCCGAACCGGAAATACGCGGCCCATCCGCGAAGGAACGTGTTCACGTCCTCCACGATCACCTTGACCGGCAGCAGCAGTCTGCGCCGTTCCGTGAGTTCACGGATCCGGTCGCGGGCATGCTGCATGGCCTTGCCCGCGGGCCAGCGGGCGAGGAAGGTCACAGGGCGTTTCCCGTCGCGGGACCGGGATGCCACCAAACGGTGGTGGAAGCCGAGGAAGTCGAATCCCTCGCCTGCCACCTCCAGGTGAACGATCCGAGTCTTGGCTGCCTTCGGTTCCAGACCGAGGTCAGCCAGCAGGCGTGTCAGCCGTTCCAAAGCGGCTTCGGCCTGCTCGCGGGTCGCGCACATCACCACCGCATCGTCGGCATAGCGGACCAGCACCCCGTGCTGCCGTGTCTCCCATGCCCGATCGATCCGGTGCAGAAAGACATTAGCCAGGAGCGGGGAGACAACCCCGCCCTGAGGAGTACCGGTGACCGGCCGGCGGACCTGACCGCCTTCCATGACTCCCGCCCGCAGCATCGCGCGCAAGAGCTTCAGGACAGACTGGTCACAGACGCGTTCCTCGACCGCCTGCATCAACTTCTCGTGGTCAATCGCCTCAAAGCAGTTGGCGATGTCCGTCTCAACGACCCATCGCCGTCCCCGCCAGGACTCATCGATCAAGACCTGGAGGGCATCGTGCGCACCGCGCCTGGGCCTGAACCCGAAGGAACACGGCAGCATGTCGGCTTCGAAGACCGGCTCGAGCACGATCTTCAGTGCGGCCTGCACGATGCGGTCGCGGACCGCAGGAATCGACAAGGGCCTTTGCTCCGCCGTGCCGGGCTTGGGAATGAACACCCGGCGCGCCGGGAGCGGCCGCCACCTGCCGTCCTTCAATTCCGCGGCCAATTCATCAAGAAGCCGGGCGACCCCGTACTCCTCGACCTGCCCGAGATCGACCGCGTCGATGCCCGGAGCGCCGTTGTTACGACGCACCATTGACCACGCACGCGCCAGGACATCCCTGCGGTGGACCTTGTCCCCCAGCGCGTGGAACCGCCGTCCGGGATCGGCCTTGGCCGCCCGGTAGAGCGCATGCTGCAGGGCACGGACCGGATCCGAGGGAGAACGTCCCCCGACGGCGGGACTAGCCACACGGGCACTCACCGGGCCCCTCCACTTCAGCAGTACGCATCGACGAAGCAGCGGCCCTTCCCTCACCGGCGGTTGTGTTGTCCGTCCGGCTCAAGCAGTACTACGGCCGCCTCCGACGCCCACCCGGCCCGCTTCCCCTTCCCGGGGTTCACCCGGTTATAGGTCGCGATGCTTCCGACAGCACTCTTGCCGCAGGCTGCCGGGCCAGGGAGGGCCTCCCCAGTTCCCGCCGTCACCGTCGAAACGTTCCATGTCCCATACGCCGGGGAGTCCTTCGCGGCTGCCCTTCCAGGATCTTCACCGCTTCCATGGCCTTCACCCTGATTTCGGGGGCTCGGCTCTCCCTGTCCCCACCCTCACGGGCGGGCCTCTAACGACGCCGCAGACTTCGCGTGATGCTACGGACCGCTTCTTCGCTCCCCCTTCACAGGGCTTTCGACGCTGGACTTCGACGCCGGGCGTTTCCCCCCGACGCCGCCAGCCTGCTACCGGGCCTCCTGGCAGCTACCCGGACCGGACTCACACCGGCAGGCGACGACGAGCTTACGAACCACGATCAACCACCTACATGGCCAACCTCCAGATTCTGCTGGGCGTACGAAAGCGTGAGGCTAAGTGGCGCCCAGGAGGAGGATCTGGTCGGTGCGGCGGGACAGCCGGGCCACGATCTGGGCGGAGTGGCGTGGGGTCGTTCGCTCGGGTGCCGGTCACGGCACCAGGGCGACCGTCAAGCGTCCTTTTGGCGAGCTTGGCCCAGCACTCGCGTGGCGCGATTACCTCCGCGAGATGGCGGCGCGCTCGACGTTCGGGCCTTGCCGACAAGGGAAAGAACCTCTGGTTCCGCGCCTGCATCCGTAGGCCGATGGGACATCCGCCTGGGCCAACGACGCGTACCCGTACGCGGCGCGCCACCGCTTCGCGAGAAGTTTGTCAGTTCCATTGGACGGCAAAAGGCAGAGGCAAGGAGAGCTCTCTCCTTGCCACTCTCAACGTATAGCGCACTGGGGGGCTTGCCGCAAGACCCGGGTCACGGCGCAGAATCGTCGGCCGATGCCACAGCCTGCGGAAATGGGGGCACGACGTGCGTGTGTTGTTGTCGATCTATGGGGGACGCGGTGACGTCGAACCAGTGGTGGGACCGGCAGTGCAGTTGCGGGTGCTCGGCGCGGAGGTGCGGGGGTGCGCGCCGCCCGACTGGGTGGAGCGGCCGGCCGACTCGTCAGAGGGAAGGCAACCAGGGATGAGGACCTGCTCGACAAGAGGTTCGAGAGAGTTGGAGGCGCCGGTGATTCGATCGGCCACCGCAGTGCGACGGAGCACGGCTGCCTCGGAGGTATCGCAATGATTGAGCGGTACGTGTTGGATCTTCAAGAGGTCGACGAGATGCAGGTCGCGGTCGTTGGCGGCAAGGGCGCGCACCTGGGCGGGCTGTCGCGGATCGAAGGCATCCGCGTGCCGGTTGGCTTTTGCGTGACGACGGACGCCTTCCGGCGGATCATGGCGGAAGCGCCGTCGATCGACGATCGGCTCGATCAGTTGTCGCGCTTGAACCCGGACGACCGGGAAGCTATCCGCACGCTCAGCGCGCAGATTCGTCGGACCATCGAAGGGATTGCCATCCCGGGCGATCTCGCGGCGGCGATCACCCGGGCGCTCGCCCAGCTCGGCGAGCAAGCCGCCTACGCCGTCCGATCCAGCGCGACGGCAGAGGACCTGCCGACGGCCTCCTTTGCCGGTCAGCAGGACACGTACCTGAACGTCGTGGGGCCGACGGCGATCCTCCAGCACGTCAGCCGGTGCTGGGCCTCGTTGTTCACCGAGCGGGCCGTGACCTACCGCCAGCGGAACGGCATCGACCACCCTACGGTCCACATGGCCGTGGTCGTGCAGCAGATGGTCTTCCCGCATGCGGCCGGCATCCTGTTCACGGCCGACCCTGTCACGGGCAACCGGAAGGTCGCCACCGTGGACGCCGGCTTCGGCCTCGGCGAGGCCCTGGTCTCCGGCCTGGTGAACCCGGACGTCTTCAAGGTGCGACACGGCGAAGTCGTGGCCAAGGCGATCGCCGCCAAACAGCGTGCCGTTCACGCCCTGCCGGCTGGCGGTACGCAGGAAGTGGCGATCGACTCGCAGCGGCAGGAGCAGCCGGCCCTGACGGATGCGCAGGTCGTGCGGCTCGTGCAGCTCGGGCGGCGGATCGAAGCGCACTTCGGCCGCCCGCAGGACATCGAATGGTGCCTGGTCGATGATGGCTTCCAGATCGTTCAGAGTCGGCCGATCACGACGCTGTTCCCCATCCCCGAGACCGGCGACCAGGAGAATCACGTCTACGTCTCCGTTGGTCATGGGCAGATGATGACCGACCCCATGAAGCCCCTGGGGCTCTCCCTGTGGCAGCTGACGGCCATGGTGCCGATGCACGAGGCCGGCGGAAGACTGTTCGTCGACGTCACCCGGCGCCTGGCCTCGCCCGCGAGCCGCGCCGGTCTCCTGGACGTCATGGGGAGAGGCGATCCGCTGATCAGGGACGCTCTGGAGACCGTCCTCGACCGCGACGATTTCGTCCCGTCGCTCCCGGACGCGGGTCCCGGCGGGCCGCCGGCCAGCGGTGCGTCCGCCCCGATCGAGACCGATCCGGCAATCGTCGCCGAGCTGATCGAGCGCAGCCAGGTGTCCATCGCCGCCCTGGAGCGCGACATCCGGACGAAGACCGGACCGGCGCTGTTCGACTTCCTGTTGGAGGCCTTCAAGGAGCACAAGCGAGTCCTCAGTGATCCGCTGAACCTTCAGGCGATCATGGCGGGGATGGAGGCCACGTGGTGGCTCAACGACAAGCTGCAGGAGTGGCTGGGCGAGAAGAACGCGGCTGACACGCTCACGCTGTCCGCCCCCGACAACGTCACGTCGGAGATGGGACTGGCGCTGCTCGACGTCGCGGACGTGATCCGCCCGCAGTCGGAGGTGGTGGCGTTCCTGCAGGGCGTCGAGGACGAGGGCTTCCTGGACGAGCTGGCGAAGCTCGCGGGCGGGACCGAAGCGCGCGACGCCATAGAGGCCTACCTCGACCGGTACGGCATGCGCTGCGTCGGCGAGATCGACATCACGAGGCCACGTTGGCGCGAGCGCCCCACCACGCTCGTGCCCGTGATCCTCGACAACGTAAGGAACTTCGAGCCGGGCGCCGCCGAGCGACGCTTCGAGCAAGGGCGGCAGAAGGCGCAGAAGAAGGAACAGGACGTGCTGTCACGCTTGCGGGCCCTGCCGGACGGGAACCAGAAGGCCGACGAGGCCAAGCGGATGATCGACCGGGTCAGAACCTTCATCGGGTACCGGGAGTACCCGAAGTACGGCATCGTCAGCCGCTCCTTCGTCTACAAGCAGGCCCTGCTGGAGGAGGCCGAGCGCCTCGTGCAGGCCAACGTGCTTCCTGAGAAGGAGGACATCTTCTACCTCACGTTCCAGGAGTTCCACGACGTCGTGCGCTCGAACCAGGTGGATGACCAGCTCATCCAGCAGCGCAAGGACGCGTTCCGGTCGTACCACGCGCTCACACCGCCCCGGGTGCTCACATCGGATGGCGAGGCCGTCACCGGGGCGTACCGGCGCGACGACGTGCCGGCCGGCGCCCTGATCGGCCTACCGGTTTCCGCCGGGACCACCGAGGGAAGAGCCCGCGTCATCCTTGACATGGCGGAGGCCGATCTCGAAGCGGGCGACATCCTGGTCACGACCTTCACGGACCCCAGCTGGTCGCCGCTGTTCGTCGGAATCGCGGGCCTGGTGACAGAGGTGGGCGGCCTGATGACCCATGGCGCAGTGATCGCCCGGGAGTACGGCTTGCCGGCCGTCGTGGGCGTGGAGCAGGCCACCCGGCTGATCCGGGACGGGCAGCGGATCCGCGTGCACGGAACCGACGGATACGTCGAGATCCTGCCTTGACCGACCACACCGAGAAGCCCCATCCGTAGCTTCACGAGTTGGGCGGCGACGGGGAACAGTCGCAGCCGCGGGCCTGGGTTCCCAGCGTCGGGCGGGCCCCGTCAGGGCGAGCATCGGCATCCAGGCGAGGGCGACCTGGGTGATCTCCAGAAAGATCTCGTTCTGCGCGGTGTCGTGGAGGGGCAGGTTGGTGAGGCCGGTGGCCCGCGGCCCGGGAGCTGCCCTCGGCCCTGGCCCGCTGTCAGTTCCGCAGCTCCAGCTCGTCGATCGGCACGTTCTTGGTGTCGGTCGCGAAGCAGGTCAGCCGCATCCCGTCGGCGTCGGTGAAGCGCAACTGGGCTCCGGGGTACGAGCCTTCCTTGCGGACGATCAGCCGCATGCCTTTCGGCCAGCCGGCCAGGACATCCTCGGAGAGCTCGGTGGCCCAGGCTCCGTCACGGATCTCGCCGCCCGGCTCGATCGCCGGCCGTCCATGCCGAGGCCGGGACCTTCAGCACCGCCTGGTGGACGGCGGCGGTGACGGTCATGCCGACCGAGTACGACAGCCACCGGCCCGGCTTCGCGAGCCGCAAGAAGGCTCGCGTGGAGCACCTCTACGCGATCGCCGACGGCGAGGTCATACCCGAGTACGGCAAGCCCGAAGTCATCTTCTGCATGGACGAGTTCGGGCGTGCGCCACGAGGCGCTGGTGCGCCGTGAGGCGCGGTGAATCGAAGGAGGTGCAAGACCTCCTCGCCAGCCTGTCGCAGCAGACTGGTGGGAGCTGAGCGCAGTCCGATCCGGGAGACGCCGGGGAGGGCGGGAAGCAGCGCTGACAAAGCCGGGACTGCTCGGAACTACCAGACGGGCCGGGTCCGGCAAGCGAGATCAGAGGGCATACGAGAGGAATCAGTGGTAAAGCTCCGTAAGCGTGGCACCGGCTCAAATCTGGTGGATATGGGCCGGGTTGCAGTGCACAGTCCGTTTGCTGAACGGACTGACTCCGTAGCCGACTTGGCGTGTCGGTGGGGAGGCCACGGCGAAAGCCTGCGGCGTAACCGTGGCGATGCTGCCGGGGCAAAGCTGGATGCCGGACTGATCGATCGATTCACCGTGAACACGGGAACCGTCCCGCGTCGCTCCCAAGGCCCGGAATCCATCCGGGCCGGTGGGATAGATGCGTCGTCTGTCGAAGGCGCGGGACGGGGCGGAGGCCCCGTAGTAGTCCGAGCGGACGAGAGGTCCGCACATGGCGAAGGGGGCCAGCAAGTCGGCAGTAAGGATGCTGGAATGCCGGGAGGTCGTTGGTGAATACCGACGAACTGGAATACGCCTTGCTCAAGGCGGAACGCCGGGTACTGGAAATCCAGACCAAGCTGAACCGTTGGGCCAGTGATGAACCTCATCGCCGGTTCGATGATCTGTACAACCTCGCCGCGGATCCGGGCTTCCTGCTGGTGGCCTGGGACCGGGTGCGGAACAACAAGGGCGCGCGCACGGCGGGAGTGGACGGCGAGACCGCCTACTACATTGAGTCCGTGCGCGGGCTGGAAGGGTTCCTTGCGGAACTGCGGGAAGATCTCAAAGCCCGCACCTTCCGACCCCTACCGGCTCGGCGACGCGCGATTCCCAAAGCTGACGGCAAGGTCCGCTATCTGGGGATCGCGACCATCCGAGACCGGGTCGCTCAGGCGTCCTTGAAACTGGTGTTGGAGCCGATTTTCGAGGCGGATTTCCTCCCGTGTTCCTACGGGTTCCGTCCGAATCGCCGAGCTCACGATGCGGTGGCCGAGGTGCACCATTTCGCATCCCGCTCGTATGAGTGGGTTGTTGAGGGTGACATCAAAGCCTGCTTCGACGAAATCTCGCACTCCGCTCTCATGAACCGGGTGCGGGAACGTGTCGGAGACAAACGTGTCCTGGATCTGGTGAAGGCATTCCTGAAGGCAGGCATCCTCGGTGAGGACGGCACGCTGGTGAATACCAACGCCGGGACTCCGCAAGGGTCGATTCTTTCACCGTTGCTGAGCAATGTGGCTCTCTCGGTCTTGGATGAACACATCGCCCAAGGGCCGGGCGGCCCCGGAGCCAGCCCGTATGGAAGGGCCAAGCGACGCCGTCAAGGTCTGCCCAACTACCGCCTCGTGCGGTATGCGGACGACTGGTGCTTGCTCGTGTCGGGCACCGAGGCGCACGCCCAAGCCCTGCGGGAAGAAATCGCCGGGGTCCTGTCCACGATGGGCCTGCGCCTGTCGCCGGAGAAGACCTTGATCACCCATATCGACGAGGGCCTCGTCTTCCTCGGCTGGCGCATCCAACGTCACCAGAAGCGAGGCACCGGCAAACGATACGTCTACGTCTATCCGGCCAAGAAGGCCCTGGCGGCCGTCATGGCCAAGGTGAAGACAATCTGCCGGCGGAGCATGAACCTGCCGCTCGAAGACCTGCTGCGTCAGCTCAACCGGATGCTGCGGGGCTGGACCGCGTACTTCAAGTACGGATGCTCGAACGCGACTTTCAGCTATTTGAGGGCCTTCCTCTGGAAGGAGATCATCAGATGGCAGGAGCGCAAGCACCGGCGTGTTCCTTGGAAGGTACTACGCCGACGCTACGGTATCTGGCCCGCCGAAGGCGGGATGGAATTGTTCGACCCGGCAAGGGTGAGCGCCAAGCGCTACTACTACCGGGGAACACGCATCCCGACACCATGGCCGAGCACAGCATGAGGTGAACACCGACCCACGGGACTTGTGGAGAGCCCGGTGCGCTTAGCGGCGCACGCCGGGTTCGGGAGGCGACCCGGAGAAACGGACTGACCGCAAGGCCAGCACCGCGCTCCGGGTCGACCTCACAGGAATCGTGCGGGAGGAGGAGCCCGCCGCTGGTCATCGCAGTGACCGGTTGGAGCTGGAGGCAGGCCGATCCCCAGGTTGGGGGTGAGGCCGGAAGCAGCCTCGACAACGTAGGGGCGGACCGACACCACCAGGCGGTTCGTGCCCGCAAGCGAAGACGGAATGGGTGTAAGGAAACTGAACCAGTGGTTGAAGCCCCGTGAGTCGTCAGCGGCCTGCCGAATCTGGTGGATGGGTCGCTTTGCGGTACTGGAGAGTGCTCTGTCCGATGGCCTCTCCTCTTCGGTTGTCCGCAGGTTGGGCAGTCGGAGGCCCGGACCAAGACTGCGATGTGCGGTCCGTGGTGATGCCGCCGGGGTAGAGCTGGGCACCGACGCCGTCGAAGGATCCTCAGTGAACGTGGGAAGCGATCCGGTGTCGCCCTCCCCGTCCGGCAGCCAGCCGGGCGGCGGGCAGGTGCGACGCTCACTGATGGCACCGGATCGTGGCGGAGTCGCCGTAGTACTCCGAGGCCGGGAAAGCCGGCCGCATGGGGAAGGGCGACAGCGTGATCGCAGTGGTGTTGATGTCGGGGAGGAGCGTTGTTGAATAGCGACGCGCCGTCGACTACTTGGCCGAGCATTTTCGCGGCTGAGCGGCGGGTACTCGATCATCAGCTCAAACTGCACCGATGGGCAAGGGCCGATCCGGACCGCCGGTTCGGCGACGTGTTCAACTTGATCTGCGACCGGTCCACCTTGCTGGTGGCCTGGGAGCGGGTGTCAGGCAACCGGGGTGCCAGGACAGCGGGCGTGGACGCGGTGACGCGTCATCACGTCGAGGACCACGGAGTGATTCCGTTCCTGGAGGAACTGCGTTCTTCTCTCAAGGACGGGTCCTTCACCGCGCTGCCGGTCAAGCAGGCGGTGATCCCCAAGAAGGGCGGCAAGGTCCGTCATCTGGGGATCCCCACCCTGCGCGACCGTGTTGCGCAGATGGCCCTCAAGCTGGTCCTGGAGCCGATTTTCGAGGTCGACTTCTACCCGTCTTCGTACGGGTATCGGCCTGGGCGTCGGGCCCAGGATGCCATCGCCGAGATCCACCGGCTCACCAGCCTCTCCTACGAGTGGGTGGTGGAGGGGGATATCACCGCGTGCTTCGACAACGTCGACCACCACGTCCTGATGGACTTGGTGGGAGACCGCGTCAGGGACCGGAAGGTTCTGCGTCTGGTCCGTGCGTTTCTGCGGGCTGGGGTTATCGAACTGCACGGTGGCTTCGCGGACAGTCTGAACGGCACTCCGCAAGGCGGGGTCGCTTCCCCGCTGTTGGCCAACATCTATCTCTCCGTGCTGGACCGGTACTTCGTCCGGATCTGGAACGAGGAGATGAGTCCGCGCTGGCGCAGGCAGTACCGGCGCAAGAAGGGGCTGCCGAACTTTCGGCTGGTGCGTTACGCCGACGACTTCGTCGTGCTCGTGCACGGCACCCGGTCTGACGCGGAAGCGCTGAAGTCGCAGATCGGCGAACTGCTGGCCAGCAGGCTAAAGATGACCCTCTCGGTCGAGAAGACACACATCACCCACATCGTCGACGGCTTCGTCTTCCTGGGCTTTCACATCCAGAGCAAGACCCGTGGCGACGGACGTCGCGTCGTGCTGACGATTCCGGCGAAGCAGGCGCTGGCATCGGTGATGCACAAGATCAAGAAGCTGACGGGGCAGGGAACGACCTCGCTCTCGTTGGCAGAGGTGCTGCGGAAGGTCAATCCGGTCCTGCGGGGCTGGGCGGCCTACTTCCGCTACGGCGCATCGAAGAAGACGTTCTCCTACCTCGGCTGGTACGCATGGTGGAGGCTGCTTCTGTGGATTCGCCGCAAGCACCCTCACCTGACCTGGAAGCAGCTGCGGCGGCGCTACTACGGGGCCGACCGCATCGCGGAGGACCGCATGGTCCTCTACAACCCGGCGAAGATGCGGGTCGAGCGTTACCGCTACCGCGGAGCGCAGATCAGCACGCCATGGAACATGGACGAGGTCGATCCCGACGGAGCACGTTTCCGCCGGACCGACCACGACGACATGGCATTCGTCGGCCAGGTCAGCGAACACCTCACCTGACCCTCTCGGATCACGTGGAGAGCCGGATGCCCGGCCAACGGGCACGTCCGGTTCGGCGGGCGGGGACGGGAAGACCGACACCTGCAAGGGTGCACGGCGTCTCGTCCCCGACCCAACCGCTCAATCTCATGGGCCGGAAGGGGGCCGAACACAGCGGCAAGCACAAGGACCGCGACCGTTCCTGGAGTTCTGCCTCTACCTGCGCACCCTCTATTTCACCGTCGGTGCGGATCGCGATTGTCTGTGACAGCTTCTCCCCCACGTGACCACCTGGAGATGCCAGCGAATCGGCGACTGGGCGAAAGCGAACCACGTAGAGATCGCATGCATCCCCACCAACAGCTCCTGGCTCAACCGTATCGAAGTCCAGTTCACCACCCTGCGCTACTTCACCCTCGACGGCACCGGCCACGCCACCCACAAAGAGCAGGTCAGCATGATCCACCACTACATCATCTGGCGAAACTGCCACGCCGACGACCGGCGGCTACGCGCAGTCGTCGACAGGGCGAACGTTGCCCGATCCGACACTGGGGTCTGTTGCTCGCCACGGCGCACCGGTGCAGCGCTGGTCGGTGATGCGCGAACTGTTCCGGGCCGTGGCTCGCCCGCTGGGCACGATCCCGGGACCTGTTCCGGGGAATGCGGGTACTGGCACTGGACGGAACGCTTCTGGCCGTGCCCGACTCCGTCGGCAACCTGTACTCGATCCGAGCACGGAAGACGTGGCGTGGACCGTCGCGGCACCGGATCGCCCCTGCGGCCACTGAAGGTCGGCCCCTTTCCACCGAAGGGAATCAAGCTCACGGTGCTCGTCGATGAAGGAGGCAAGGGGAAGGATGTGCCATGATTCGATCCTTTCAAATGATCGAGTCCCTACCGAACCCGGAACGGTTCAACTCAACTGACCAGGGAAACCAGGCAGGGCCAGACGCAGGGCACAACACAACATCCCCTACGCTGCACTGCAGCGGTCACCAACGGGCGACCGGAACAGAAGGGCGGCATCATGACCTCCGCAACCAGCACCCCGGGCAGCGTCGAAGCCACAACAGCTCTCCTGCAGGCGGAACTTCCGCGTCTGGAAGAGCGCAAGCAGGCCCTGGAGAAGGAGTTCGTCACCGTCACCGAACGCCTGGATTCGGTGCGCACTGCTCTGACCGCTCTGCAGGCACTGTCCGCCGCACCCCCCGTGCCGGCAGCCGCCGTGGTTGACGGGGAATCCGAGACCCGGCCTGCTTCGTCGGCCGGCAGCGACGCAGACGCCGCATCGGAATCGAAGGCCACACCGGAGGGTCACCACGAACCCGGCCCCTCCGCCGTAAGTGAAGACACACCGGAAGCAGTAGTCATCCCCGGCCCTCGCAAGGCCCGCAGGGCTGCTGCTGCCAAGGGCAGTAAGGCAGCTCCCAAGGATCCTGCACAGCAGAAGAAGGAACGCCCGTCCAGAAAGGCCACTCCTGCCAAGTCCGAGAAGGCACAGACTGCCCAGAATGCGGCACCTGTAGAGGCCAAGGACAGGGGCCGTCTCATCGAGCAGGTCATGGAAGTGGTGTCCGCTGCCAGCGGCACACCCCTCCGGGCGCGCGATGTCACCGAGGCCCTGGGACGCGAGCTCACAGCCGGCAGCATCAACACCGTACGCAGCACACTCGACCGGCTCGTTGCCACATCCAGGGCTCATCGTGCCGGACCCGGCCTCTACCAAGCCCCTGCCAAGTAACGCTTCCCGCGCGTGAGCACTGTCGTGGCACGTGGACGGCAGCGCGCCAGCGCTGCCGTCCACCATCGAGAGGCCGGTGCCTGCTACAGCCGTGAGTGAGCAGAGGTAATGCTGGAACGATCTGCCGGTCGGAGCGATCCGGCTGATTGAGGCAACGGCGCGCATTCACCGCCTCGCTCCTGGGCCAGGGCGCCATCGAACGCGCATGGACCTACCGTGCTGCTCGGACTGCCGACGTTGGCCAAGCTCAGAGGCCCGGCCCCGCCCGCGGATGCGACCCCAGATCCGCATCACGCGCTCCTGCGCCGTGGCCATGACTGGTGACGGATGCAAGAGAGCAGGACGCGGACTGCTACCAGATGCGTGCGCGTGCAAGGGTGAAAAGGGCCTCGTGGATGCCGTCGCTGAACCTCTCCCAGCAGATTTACGGCTGGCGGAACCAGCCCACGTGGACGAAGGCGCTCCGCTGCACAGCCTCGGCTGCCGAGTCCGGAGCCGTGCTCGATATCACGGCGTTCCGTGGTCGGGTCGCCGAGCACAACTTCGGGGCGGCGCAGAGCACGTGTGCCGCACATCGAATGAACTGTCTTGAGAACGGTGGGAGGAGCAGGGCCAGCTCGTCACGGTTGCGGATGCCGCGATCGATCGAGGAACCACTGACCGGATTCCGCCGACCAGTTGCTGCGCCTGACGAGGATGCGAACAATGCGGTGCCCCAGAGATCACCGTCACCGTCCTCCCCCATCCGAGGCCATGGAGGGTGCATGCGGGCCGCGAGGCACACGTGTCGTCGAAGCGCCCTGACTACCTGTGATTCGCCCGTCCGGTTCCACGCGCGCAAAGCACAGAGGACACTTACGCTGAAATGGCACCGCCGACACGCAGGGTATCCCGCGGTCAGCGGCTGCATTTCGGCTCCGTACCACACCGAAAGGCGGTCCCGATATGGCTACCGCGTCTGACGCCCCCGTTCTCGACACGATCGCCGCCATGACCATCGATTCCGTCGAGCGCTGCGGCATGGACGACAGGACACTCATCCTCACCCGCATCGCGGCCCTCGCGGCCATGGACGCACCAGCGATCTCCTACCTGGCTCATATCGATCCGGCGATCAAGGCAGAGTTGACCATCGAACAGCTGCAGGACGTTCTCGTGGCGATCGCCCCCGTCGTGGGCACCGCACGCGTCATGTCGGCCGCGGGCCACATCGCCCAGGCCTTCGGCGTCGCGGCTCTAGCACTCGCCGAAACCGAAGCCGAAGCCATCGCCATCGCCGAAGCCCAGAGCCGCAGCAAGTCCTGAACTCTTCCTGACCGCGAGCCGCAGCAGACGCGCGCCAGAAGGCGGCGGTCAGCAGGTTGCTGTACAGCACCGGTGTACAGCAACCGCAATGCCGCCGCCCCCAGGGCAAGAACGCAGCCGCCAACCTCGATTGCGGCTTCAATTCCGATCCGAAGTGGCCCCGCCTGCGACCTGCGGAGGGAACCGCCCACGACTGTTTCTCGACCCATGTCAGTCGGGCCGGGGACCAGCACGGGAATCAGTCGTCGGGCCAGCGTTGGTACGTACTGGCAGCCGGTCCGCAGCGGCTTACCGAGAGGGGTACCGACAGGGTTTTTCAGAGCCCGCTGGGCGCACCTACCCTGAACGCATGGACAACCGCTCCGAAATCCGCACATTTCTGAAGTCTCGGCGTGACAGGATCACACCCGAAGAGGCCGGGCTGCCCGACTACGCCCCCCGCCGGGTGCCAGGTCTGCGCCGGAGCGAGGTCGCGACGCTCGCCGATGCGAGCGTCGAGTACTACACGCGGCTGGAGCGGGGCCTGCAGGCCAAGGGCGCCTGATACAGGGTCAGTCTCCATGTCCCGTCGGCAAGGGACTCCAGGCCGGCAGGACCGGCCGGGTGGCCAAGAGCAGCCAGCTGCCGCATACCTGGATGCAACTCGCCTGATCCCGGGCACCGGACGCAATGGTCGTCAGCATCGACCTCCAGGCCCAGCCGGCTGCCGCCTGCGGCCGTGACCCCGCGGCAGGCGGACATCTCACAGCCCAACACCGCGCTCCGCTTCCAGCTCAGCCCCTTCGCCCCAGGTGAGACCGTGGCCACACTGCAGAGGTCTAACGCTAGGCAACAGGCGGGAAGGTTAGTGCCGTTGGACAGGGTTGACGCCGGCCTGGCGGAACCGTCCACCGACTACGGCACCAACATCAAGTCCTGACGTAAGCACCTGCCCCCTCTCTCACGCGCCCGGTCCACGAGAGGAGCGTCTGCATCACTCGGGCCCGGCCAACGCATCTGTTCGCTGAACCGCATACCCGGGCGGTTGGCCGCTGTCCGCCAAGCCGGCCAGGGCCCCGCCGCGGCCATGACGGCTTCTCAGCTCGGGAGGCCCCCAGGTAGTCCGGTCTGGTCTAGGTCCACAACTGCGGGAGTTTTCTTCGCAGATGGCCTGGCCAGGCCAGCCGACACATCCTGCGCCGACGTGGCCCTGTCGCCGACTGGGGCGAGATGTTCACCATCGGGGATGACTGTGAGTTCCCCTCAGGCAAGCCGTGTCCACCGAGCAAACCATGGGTTCCAGCCGGCAACTGCCCTTCCGTCGTCCTGTCGCCTGTTCTGACGCTGACGCAGCCTGTGGCGTGCCAGCAGCATGGCACGGGTGCGGTGAGCAGCCCGGCGCTCGGGATGGCGGGACCAGGTGACTCCTCCCCGCCCTGAAGGGACGGGGCTTCTCGCTATGCCGTGTGGGCGTTGCGACGGGCCAGCCCGGCCCGTAGAACATTGAGTGCTCCCACTGTGTCGGCGTGTGCCGTGTGTCCGCACGACTGGCAGAGGAAGGTCTCCTGTGTGGGCCGGTTCTCCTTGGAGACGTGCCCGCATTCGGGGCAGGTCCGGGAGGTGTTGCGGGGGTCCACGGCGATCACTTCCCGTCCGGCGCTTTCAGCCTTGGCATGCAGGATCGTCAGGAACACCCCCCATCCGGCGTCGGCAATGCTGCGGTTGAGTCCAGCCTTCGCCGCTGCCCCATTGGGCAGGAATGCGCCCGCCTGCTCGGGGTCGGGCTTCGGTGCGGGGGCCCTGCTCATGTTGCGGATCTCGAGGTCTTCGTGCGCGATGACATCGTGCGCCCGGACCAGGTCGAGCGCGGTCTTGTGCGCGTGGTCGAGCCGCCGGCGGCGGACCTTGCCGTGCAACCGGGCGACCTGGTCCACTGCGCGCTGGTGGTTCCTGGTGCGGTCCTTGGCCTTGCGGCGCGGGAACCTGGACAGGGCCTGCTGTGCGGCTTGGAGTTTCGCAGCAGCGCGGCGGCCGTGGCGCGGGTTGGAGACGAACTCGCCGCCCGAGCCGGCAAGGAAGTTGGCTATGCCCAGGTCGATACCGACCACGCTGCCGGTCGTCGGGAGCGGTTCGGGCTGCTCCTGTTCGGCGGTCAGCACGACGAACCACTGGCGGCCCTCACGCTTGACCGAGACGGTCTTGACCCTGCCGACCACCGCACGGTGCTGGTTAACCTTGACATGCCCGACCCCTTGCAGCCGCACGCGGGTGACAGGGTCGTGCGGGGTGGAGTCCCACCGGCAGCCGTCCCCGTCCTTCGGGAACTCCAGCGTGTCGAACCAGCTCACCGAACGAAAGCGCGGATAGCCCGGCGTCTGACCGGACTTGATCCGGCGGAAGAACGCGGCGAACGCTTTGTCCAGCCGGCGCAGCGTCGCCTGCTGCGAGGAGAACGACCAGCGCCCCTGACGCTCAGGATCGAACGCCCTAATGTCCTTCAACTGCCCGGACTGCATCCCGTACCGGACGGTGGTCCTCGATACATGCCGGTAGGCATCCCGTCGTTCCTGTAACGCCCCGTTGTAGAGCGAGCAGTGATCCCGCAGCATCTCGCCAAGCGCGATCTGCTGGCCCGTGGTGGGCCGCATCAGGAACTTGTACGCACGAATCATCCAGCCCACCCCCTTTTGGGTCAGTCCGGTCAACATAGCTGGCGCCACTGACAACGCAGAGAACTCCGGCGCTCCGCGCCTCCGGGCCAGGGATCGCATTCCCGCCCGGCCTGAAGGCCGGGATTCCCCGCGAAGATCAGGGATGGAGGGAGACGACACCGGCTGCCGGCTGCTCCGCTTGTGAGCACGGACGATGCGGATGCAAGGGGGCCGCAGGCGATGGCGCTCGACTTCGCCGCGACGCCCCCGGAGCCGAAGAAGACCCTAAAGGTGATGAAATATGTCACAGGAGACAACGTTCAACGTTCAACTTGTTTGGGAGTAGCGTCGCTCCTGCCCCACCACCCCGGGGCACCGGCCAGGGCCCCCATCCATGGGGCCCAGGCACAGAACAAGGAGAAAGATCATGAATCACACCTTTGGACGTCGCGCCGCCACCACGGCCGTCGCTCTCGCCGCCGTAGTCGGCACCCTGCTGACGACGGGCGGCGCCGCCTCGGCAGCTCCGAACCCTGCGGCCGACCACGCCGCGCCGGCCTCCTCCCACGCCCTGACCGCCACGCCGTACGGCGACCACCATGGAGACCGAGACGGCCACCGCGATGGCTGGAGCGACCGCATTGGAAACGGCCACCGCTGGAGCGACCGAAACGACCACCGCGGCGACCGGCGCTGGGACGGTCACCGCCGCTGGGAGCGCGAGGGCTGGTACTGGTACAGCGACGACCACGGCCACCGTTACCGCTTCGACAACCACCGCTTCTACCAGTGGGAGCGCGGCACATGGGTCGTCGTGATCGGCAACGCGCACGGCTTCGACTACAGCATCTTCCGCTGACCAAGCGGACCACGGCGAGCGCCGAGTCCGGGCACCGATCCTGCCGCCCGGGCCCGGCGCCCCCGGCCCCAACACGTCGAACCATGACCAGTTGCGTAGAACACATGCTCCACATGGAGCTCGCGTCCCCCCTGGGTGAGCGGATCCTCGTGCCGACCCACCTGCTCTACAGATCGCAGGACCCGCTCGCCGTGCAGCTCCTCTTCCAGGACAGTCTCCAGGGCCCGATCCCGTGGGTCTTCGCACGCGACCTTCTCGCCGCAGGGACTCAGGCCCTCAGCGGGGAAGGCGACGTGCAGGTCTGGCCTGCCGAAACCGGCCCCGAGGCGCTCCTGCACCTTCTCCTGTCCTCCCCCCACGGGTCCGCCCACCTCACGGCCCCACTCGCTGCGGTCGAGCGGTGGCTGCGCCGCACATACCAGCTCGTGCCCGCCGACAGGGAAGTCGAGGCACTGGACCTCGAATCCCGCCTCGCCCAATTCCTGGACGGAGCGCCCTGAGCCGTCACGGGGTCCCTGGAGGCTCGCCTTCAACACACGCCTGAGCGTCTTGCCCGCCCGACGCCGACCGTGACGGGCCGGCGCGACGGCAGCGAAGACGGCGTACCCACGGGGCACCACGGGTGACCGTGGCCGACGTCACGAGGTCAAAACGGACAAACGATGCCATCATCAATGTCGTGCAAGATTCAACCATTCAGCTGGAGCGCACGCCGGTGGCGATGACAGAGCCGATACGTCGCCTCACCGGCCGGCTCCGCACCAAACGGGCCGACCACGTGGTGCACGGCGCCAAAACCCTCATCGCGGCACTGCTCACCTGGGGCATCGTGGCCCCTTGGTCCCCCGAGGGCCGGCCCTACATGGCGGTCGCCACGGCCCTGCTCATGGTCAACGCGTCCACGGTCTACCAGTCCGTGACCAAGGCGACACAAAGTGTGGTGGCGAGGGTTGCCGGGCTGATCCTCGCCCTCGCGACGGCCCGGCTGCTGGGACCGACCGCGGGCGCCGTAGCGGTCATCGCGGTCATCGCGGTCCTGGCAGGCCCCCGCCGCACTGCTGACGACCGTCTCCAGGTCGCCTCCACCGCAGTCATCGCACTGGCCGCCACCGCAACCGATCCCATGGGCAGTCTCGTATCCCCCGCGCTCCAAACGCTCACCGGCGCGGCCGTGGGCATCGCGGTGAACGCTCTCATCCTGCCTCCGCTCTACCTGAACGAGTCCGATTCCGCCGTACGCGACCTCGCCCGCTCCATGGGAACGCTGCTGCACGACATGGGTACCGGCCTCTCCCGGCGACAGCTCACCTCGAAGGCCCACAACTGGCTGCACCAGGCGCGCAACCTGGACAAACACCTCACTCGTGCAGAGGAACAGGTGCGGCAGGCCGACGAGAGCCTGCGATGGAACACGCGCTGCGTCGCGCATACGCGACGCAAGGAGGCGACCTTCAACGACACATTCACGGCCTTGCGCGGCGTGTCGATCCAGGTACGCGGAATCGCACGGACCCTGGCCGACAACGCACACGACAACCACGCCGATCACCACCTGGGGCACCAGTTCCTCGACCAGTACGCCGAAACCCTCCAGCTGGCCGGAGCCGCCGTCCAGGCATTCGTTGAATCGGGCCCGGCGACCGGCTCACCGGACACATCTCCCCGTGAACGCCTGCGCGGAGCGATCGACGGCGCGCTGACCTGGCACGACACCATGACCGACATGATCGGCCGGGGCACTCTCACCGAGCCGGGTGCCTGGCACGTTTACGGCTCACTCATGACCGACGTGGAAAGGCTGTTGGCCGACCTGGACCGCGCGGACACTCACTGACTGAGCGTTTCCACCCGGCCCACGCAACCTTCGACCCCGCCCGAGCTTTCAGGTCAGGGCCGAAAAGGCACTTGGTCGTCCACTGGAGCCGTAAGGGAACAGAGCATGCCCTCCGGTCGCAGTCGCCGTTGAACCAGCATGGCGACTTCGGAGGAGTGTGCGGTCAACCGGATTCGCACTTGGTGGTGTTGTGCTGCTGCGGTTCTTGAACGAGCGGCAGCGTCGGCCGGCGCCGGCAACCGGGGCAAGGCTGCCGGGGCGCGGCGACGTACAAACCGTTGCTTGTGCCGCTGGGGTGAGCGAGTACGGCGGCCGGGCTGGGGACGCAACCTCGGCGAGGAACCGATCCGTCGGGGTCATCCGTCCCGGCGGTCACGGCCGGTCGGCTGCTGAAGGGGAACGACTTCAGCCTCCAGGCCCAGCCAAGACCCTGGAGGGCCGGCAGCACCCGGACAGCAACAACCGGTTCCGGTCCATCAACGGGCAGGCCAAGCAGCACCAAGGCGACGGCGGGTCGGTCGTCAGCATCGGCGGGAAGAACAAGGAGCTGCTCTGCCAGCTGCCCAACCCCGGGGCGGCAGGCGACTGATGGGGGCTACCGGAAGTATTCCGCGGCAGTAATTTTTCGGGGCATGGTGTACCTCACCCCGCAGATAGTTCACTATTCAACCACTCCCGGGTACTGTCGTCAGTGCCTGATTAAAGGCAAGCTCTCCCGGCCTGTTGTGCAGGTCACGGGGTAAGCAAGGAGGAAAGATCATGGGTTTCAGGATTGCGCGACGCGCTGCTGTCGCGGCCGCTTCTGTGACGGTCGCAGCTGCCGGACTCCTCGCGACGGGTGGTCCCGCCTCGGCAGCGGCACTCCCGACCGATGGCCGGGTAGCCGTCGTTTCCCACCCCGTGCGGCTCCTCGACACTCATGACGAGGGCCGGGGCAGCGACGACGACAGCCGTGGACGCTGGGTCAGTGACCAGATCGAATGGATGCGGGACCACGACCGAGTCAGCTACCGGCTGAGCGACGACGACAGCCGTCGACACTGGGTCAGTGACCAGATCGAATGGATGCGGGACCACCATGGAGCTCACCACTGGGTCTCGGAGCACGAGGGGCGTTCATACCGCTGACGGCCACCGTTGGTTCCTGTGGAACACCACGGCTGAAGACTTCGATCACACGTGGCAATAGACGGCGCCGATGGCCGGGATGGCCGACATCTCTTGGACGCCGCAGGCCACGGCCTGGCACGGTGGGTTCCGTGGGATCTACCCCCGACGGCGAGGATGATCCTGTACACGTAAGGAGCGAGTCTTGTCATCTGCCGAACTGACCGACGTGGAACACCAGCACCTGGAGCGGGCCGTACAGCTGGCGGCCGAGGCACTGCAGGCCGGGGACGAGCCGTTCGGCTCCGTCCTGGTGAGTGCCGATGGCCAGATTCTCGCCGAAGACCGCAACCGCGTGCACAGTCTCGGCGACAGCACCCGGCATCCGGAGTTCGAACTGGCTCGCTGGGCCGCCGTACACCTCACGGCGCGCCAGCGGGCCGCGGCCACCGTCTTCACCTCCGGCGAGCACTGCCCCATGTGCTCGGCCACACACGGCTGGGTCGGCCTCGGCCGCATCGTCTATGCGCACTCCGCGGCCCAGTTGACGCAGTGGCTGACCGAGCTCGGCGTACCGTCATCACCGGTGCGTTCCCTGGCGGTCCAGGACGTAGTGCCCGGCCTTGTGGTCCAGGGCCCTGTCCCGGCTCTGACCGGCCGTCTGCAGGAAATGCACCGCACCTTCCACCTGCCGACCCGCTAAGGGCTGTCCGGACGATCATGTGACTGCGCTGCGACTGGGTCGCGGATGTGGCCATTAAGCGGGGTGATTTGGTGCCGCCTCGACACCCTGCTCGGCGAGGCGGGGGATGCAAGGACCCTGCCCAGGATTGGACGCTGCCCCGACAGCCGAGAGAAGCTCGGCTGTCCTTGGGCCCTTACCGCCGAACGTTGAGATCCGCCCCGGCGGATAACTGCAGGCCGGGGAGGATCTCAATCCCCCGTCACGTTTTCGCGGCCGCCTCATCGTCACCCGCACCCACCAGCTCACCACCCGCCGCATACAGCAACTCCTCAACCTGCGCCGACGTACCGGGATCCGTTTCACCCTGCTGTGGCACACCCGGCCCACCCACACCCTCACCCAATCCCTGGGGGCACAACACACCGCATCATCGAACAACCCGACGCCGCCGAGGGAGCCGCTCGTCCTGGCGGCCCCGGTGCCTTCGCATGCCGGGCCGTGTGATCACGGACCGTGCGCCCTGGCAGATCTACTGGCCGTGGAATGGCTGGACGATCCGCGCTGCTGCGCCGGCCACCATCCCGAGGCGGTCCGCACCACCACGTGAGCACGCCGCGGACGCTGGCCCCCGAACGACGGTTTCCCCGGTCCCCATCACCGCCGCCCCCCAGTGCCTGGCCTGCCTCCCAGGCTCCCAGGTGAACTCGTCCACCAGGCAAACAAGGGGATGACCTCCCAGATCTCCCCGCGAAGAACGGACATATCGGCCGGGCTGGCAGGTGCGGACCAACCGGGCGGGCCCTGACCGGATACCAAGCCGCGAGAGCGGTGGGCGGCACGGGCTCGTAGCACCGTCCGTCGCAGAAGAAGGTCCAGAGGACGTCGACACGGCGGCGGGCGAGGCGTCACCCATTCGGCCCGTAGTGATTGCCGTAGGGCGGAGTTGGAGGTGGGCTGTCAGTGCGCCTGGCGATAGTCGCGGGCGCCAAGAGAGCGGGGCACCCCCTGCCGAACATGCAAGGGCAGCCCCCCACCGACCCACATGAGACTTGGAGATCCCCATGCCTTACCGCAAGGGACAGCACGTGGAGTACCGGGACCAGCAGGACGAGCTTCAGCGGGGCGAGATCCGCAGCGCCGAGGGCAGCGGGGCGCAAGCTCGCTACGCCGTCCAGAACGAGGCGACCATGCGCGAAGACAAGGTCAGCGAGAGCCAGATCGAGCGGGCGCTGTAGTAACGCCCCTGCCGACACAGCCCGCCGTTGCACCGAACCAAAGTGCAACGGCGGGCTGCTGAATGTCCTGCGACAGTGGATGCAGCGGCGGTAGCCGGTAATCCGGGTCAGGCATAGTCGATGGCGGTGAATTCCACGAGCAGGTCATTCGCACGTCAGCCGCCCGTCCTTGCGCCGCGCTGCTCATCGCCAAGCCCGACCTCCCGGTCGGCAACGTCGATACCTTCGCCGACCGGGTCCTCTGCGCCGCCGCGCTCGGACATACCATCGCTCCGCTGCCGAGTTCCCCGGCTGACCGCAATCAGCAGTCGAGGACGAGCCTCGAGCAGCCGGGAGCAGCCCGCGAGACGCAGACGAACATCACATCGTTGGCCGCTCGCTCGTCGCTCGTCAGCAATACGTCGCGGTGGTCGATCGTGCCCGACAGGACGCCGGTCTCGCAGGTGCCGCAGGTACCTTCCCGGCAGGAGGAGAGGATCTCGATGCCGGCCTCCTCCATCACGTCGAGGATCGACTTGTCGGCCGGCACCTGCAGAACCTGTCCGGAGTCGGCCAGCTCGACCTCGAAACCCGCGGAGACGGCGTCCGGGTCGGCCTCGAGCGCCGTGCACCGTTCGGTCCGCAGCGTGCCGGGCGGCAGGGTCGCGCACGCGGTCTCCAGGGCGTCGAGGAGCGGCGCCGGTCCGCAGCAGTAGATCAGCCGCACCGGCCGGCAACGATCTGCCCCAGGTCGAGGAGTCCGGCCTCGTCCTGCGGGCGGACGACGACCCGGTCGCCGTAGCTCGCCACAAGGTCGTCCACGAAGGCCATCGAGCCCCGGGTGCGACCACCGTAGTAGAGCCGCCGATCGGTGCCGGCAGCATCGGCCGTGGCGAGCATCGGGAGGATCGGCGTGATCCCGATGCCGCCCGCCACGAAGACGTACGCCGACTCCGGCTCCAGCTCGAAGTGGTTGCGCGGACCGCGGACCTTGATCGGGTCGTCCTCGCCGAGCTTGTCGTGGACGTACGCCGACCCGCCGCGACTCGCCGGCTCGCGCAGCACGGCGACCTGCCAGCGGCTGCGGTCGGTCGGATCGCCACACAGCGAGTACTGCCGCACCAGCCCGTCATCGAGCAGCAGGTCGACGTGGGCACCGGCGGACCAGGCGGGCAGCTCGGCCCCGTCGGGGCTGCGCAGTTCGAGGAGCCGAACGTCCGCGGCAACCTCCGCGGCGGCCACGACGACCAGCTCCAGCTCGATCTCAGCGTTCACGCGCCCACCAACTCGGGCTCGGGGTCAGGGACGGCGGAGTCGGCCCGGCCGCCGCCGTGTGTGTCCGGGTGCGCCAGCAGCCACTCCCAGAGGCTGATGGGGTCGATGTCCTCGTGGCCGGCGCCGCACCAGCAATAGCCGACGAGCGCGTCGGTGTGGAGCTTCCACACCACCCGGTAGACGGTCCGCCCCTCGAGCATCTTGGTCGGCGCCGGCAGATCCGCGCGAACGGGGGCGGCGGGACCGGCCTGGTCAAGGCCGCTCATGGTGCGGTCACCGTCTTGGCTGCGGCCGTCCTCTCCTCACCCTGGGCAACCATCTTGGTAAGGATCCGCCGGGCGGCAAGGGCGCCGCTGTCGATGTTGATCGACAGCTCCTGGTAGTTCTCCTTCTCGCCCGCGACGACCTCTTCGAGCAGGTCGAGGGCGACGACGTCCTGCATGACCACCGCGTGGTTGTTGGTCGCGAGGAACTCGGTGACCTTCTCGTCGCCGAGCGCGAAGTCACGCGAGACCATCCAGGAGTCCAGGGTCTCGTGCTCGGTCGAGGGGGTGATGCCGTAGGTCACCTCGACATGGAAGGCCTGGTCGTCCGGACCCTACTCCGGTGGCAGGATGCCGACCGGCGCGATCCGGCTGTGCAGCAGGTAAAGGCACGGCGCGTGGTACTCGACGTCCTGCCAGCGGGTGATCCGGCCCTCGATGCCCGTGGACTTGTAGTAGAAGGGCGGGCACTCGGCGTCGTCCATGTGACGGCTCACGTAGACAACGTTGGCTTCTTCGTCGACCTCGGTCGAGGTGGGGATCGAGACCCCGAAGTCGCCGGCACCCGCGGAAGCAGCCCCGCGATCACGAATTCTGTGGTGCCGATGCCGAAGGCTCCGATGGCCAGGGCGAGGAGTGCGAGAGGCATGGTCTGTCACCTTCTCCGATGCGCGTGGGTGGGCGACTCAACTCATGCAGGCGCGCCTTGCACATAGAGGAGATACTTGCATACGCGCCATATATGCAATCGCAGGCAATTTCGGCCATGCCCTATCCTTGACTTCAGTCGCTCACACGGAGGCTTCAGACCACATGACCGCCACAGACCCGGCGCTCACCGCCCTGGCCCAGGGCTGGTGCGCGCTGTCCCTGCTGCACGGAAAGATCGAGGCGCACATCGAGCGCGCTCTGCAGGCCGAGCACGGACTGAGTGTGCGCGAGTACTCGCTGCTCGACGTGCTGAGCCGCCAGCACGACGGAGAGGGCGGTCACCTGCAGATGAAGCAGGTCGCCGACGCCGTCGTACTCAGCCAGAGCGCCACGACCCGCCTGGTCACCCGCCTCGAGGACCGGGGTCTGCTCATGCGCTACCTGTGCCCCACCGACCGGCGCGGCATCTACACGAACGTCACCACTGCGGGCATGAGGCTATTGGAAGAGGCACGGCCAACCAACGACGCGGCACTGCGCGAAGCGCTGGACGAGGCGAACACACGGCCGGAGCTGGCCCCGCTGGTGCAGGTCGTGGAATCCGGAACCGCACCCGCCTGACTGCCGGCCCGAGCGGTCCAGGCACGTCGCGCACCCCGGGCCCGCCCTTTCCTGGCGCAGCCTCGCGGCACACCCGCGGCCGACCCTGGACCGGGCCTGCCGCAGACGTAGGCAACCGAGCCGATCAGCGCCCTTCCACGGACAGCACGAGCTTGCCGCGCGTGTGCCCCTGGCTGCTCAGGCGCCAGGCTTCCGCCGCTTCGTCGAGCGGGAGCACCTTCTCGACATGCACACCCAGCTTCCCCCTGTCGGCCAGGTCGGCGAGGACGGAAAGGTCCACCGGGTCGGGACGGACCCATACATAGTGTCCGCCCTTCGCGGCCGCCTCGGGGTCAGCGATGGACGCGAGCCGCTCCGGCCGCCCGAGAAGGTGCAGCGATGCGTCCACGGTGTCTGCACCGACGAAGTCGAGGGCCGCGTCGACTCCCCCGGGCGCCAACCGCGCCACGCGGTCGACGAGCCCAGCGCCGTAGGCCACGGGCTCCGCGCCCAGTTGTCGTACGTAGTCATGATTGCGCGCACTCGCCGTGCCGATCACGCGTGCGCCGAGCGCCACGGCGATCTGGACGCCGAGCGACCCGACGCCGCCTGCGGCCGCGTGCACCAGGACGGTGTCACCGGCGCGGACACCGACCCTCTTGATCGCCTGATATGCCGTCAGGCCCGCGAGGGGCACACCCGCGGCCTGTTCCCAGGTAAGCGCGGCGGGCTTGAGAGCCAGCATGCGCACGTGTGCGGAAACCAGTTCGGCGTAGGCACCGAACTGGACGGCGTCCTTGCGGATGTAGCCGAAGACCTCGTCGCCGGGCGCGAACTCCTCGACGTCGAAGCCGACCCGCTCGACCACTCCGGCCACGTCCCAGCCGGGGACGAGGGGGAAGTGCGTCTCCATGAGCGCGTCGAGGCGCCCTTCGGCGAGCTTCCAGTCGACCGGGTTGACCCCTGCGGCCTTAACCCGGACCAGCACCTCGCCGGGGGCAACCTTCGGGTCCGGGAGATCGGTCAGCCGCAGCGTCTCCGGTCCGCCGTATCCGTTGAGGGTGATCGCCTTCATGCGGCAGCCCCCACCGGCACGCGGACCGCCTCGAAGGCGCGCACCAAGGATTCCAGCCGGGGGTCTTCGGCCGTCTCCTGGAGGGCTTCGCGCAGCGCCGTCTCGTTGGTCGGGCGGGCCTCTTCGAGGAGCTTGAGGCCGGCGTCGGAGACGTTCGTGTAGATGCCGCGCCGGTCGGTGGGGCACAGGTAGCGCATGAGCAGACCCCGGTCCTCGAGGCGGGTGACCAGGCGGGTCGTGGCGCTCTGGCTGAGTACGACGGCGTCGGCGACCTGCTTCATCTGCAGGTGACCGCCCTCTCCGTCGTGCTGGCGGCTCAGCACGTCGAGCAGCGAGTACTCGCGCACACTCAGTCCGTGCTCGGCCTGCAGGACGCGCTCCAGGTGCGCCTCGATCCTGTCATGCAGCAGGGACAGCGCGCGCCAGCCGTGAGCCAGGGCGGTGAGCGCGGGGGCGGTTGCGGTCATCGGGGCCTCCTTCGTCGGGCCATCCCCTTCATGGTTGCACACGAAGGCAAATTCATTCCAACTTTTACCGCGTTTGCACTTATCAAGCGTCTGCAACTATTGTGTTAGGGCGTAAGCGCCTCACGCAATCACCTGGAAGGTAGCTCCCCATGCCTCTCGCGCTCCTGGCCCTGGCCATCGGGGCCTTCGGGATCGGCACCACCGAATTCGTGATCATGGGCGTGCTGCCCCAGGTCGCGGGCGACTTCGGCGTCACCATCCCCACCGCCGGCTGGCTGGTCTCCGGCTACGCCCTCGGCGTCGTCATCGGTGCGCCGCTGCTGACCGTGCTGGGCGCCAAGGTGTCCCGCAAGAAGATGCTGATGTTCCTGATGGCCCTGTTCGTCATCGGCAACAGCCTCTCCGCCCTCGCCCCGAGCTTCGGCCTCATGCTCGTCGGCCGGGTCGTCGCCTCCCTCGCGCACGGCGCGTTCTTCGGCATCGGCTCCGTGGTCGCCGCCGACCTGGTGGCGCCCGAGAAGAAGGCCTCGGCCATCTCCCTGATGTTCATGGGCCTGACCGTGGCCAACATCGTCGGCGTCCCCGGCGGCACCTCCATCGGCCAGGCCGCGGGCTGGCGCGTCACGTTCCTCATCGTCGCCGCGCTCGGTGTCATCGGCTTCCTGGGCGTCGCCAAGCTGGTGCCCGAGATGGGCCGGCCCAAGACGCAGGACGTGCGCAGCGAGTTCGCGGCGTTCAAGAACGTCCAGGTGTGGCTCGCCATGGCGATGACGGTCCTGGGCTACGGCGGCGTGTTCGCCGCGATCACCTACATCACCCCGATGATGACCGAGGTCGCCGGCTACACCGAGGGCGCCGTGACCTGGCTGCTCGTCCTGTTCGGCATCGGAATGTTCCTGGGCAACCTGCTCGGCGGCAAGTTCGCCGACCGCAAGCTCATGCCGATGCTCTTCACCTCTCTGGCGGGCCTCAGCGCAGCCCTGCTCCTGTTCACCGCGACCGCGCACAACAAGGTGCCGGCCGCGATCACCCTCTCGCTGATCGGCGCGCTCGGCTTCGCGACCGTGCCGCCGCTGCAGAAGTGGGTCCTCGACCAGGCCTCGGCCGCCCCGACCCTGGCCTCCGCCGCCAACATCGGCGCCTTCAACCTCGGCAACGCCCTCGCGGCCTGGCTCGGCGGCATCGTGATCGCCGCGGGCCTGGGCTACACCTCCCCCAACTGGGTCGGCGCCCTGCTCTCCGGCACCGCGCTGCTCCTCGCCTTCGTCGCCGCCTACCTCGACCGCCGAACCCGGACCGCCGGACGCGTCGTCGCCGGGACCACGGTGAACGAAAAGGCTCCGGCGGCTATCCGGAACTGACCGGGCCGCCCCACACCAAATCCACTCCCCCTGTGAAGGACCCCTCATGAGCACCACCGCCATCGTCCCGCTGACCACCGACGAGGCCGAAACCCTCGTGACCGCCGCCCGCACCGCCGCCGAAGCAGCCGGAGTCACCGTCAGCGTCACCATCCTCGACGCCGGCGGCCACCTCCTCGTCTTCCGCCGCGACGACCGCGCCGTCCTCATCTCCGGCGAGACCAGCACCCGCAAGGCCTATACCGCCCTCCAGCTCAACGCCCCCACCGCCGACCTCGTCGACCTCGTCAAGCCCGACGGCCCCTTCCACAGCCTCCCCACCGCCCTCGACCAGCCCCTCCTCTTCATCGCCGGCGGCCTCCCCCTCCACCGCGACGGCCGCCTCATCGGCGCCATCGGCGTCGGCGGCGGCACCCCCGAACAGGACCACGGGTTCGCCCAGGCCGCCATCAAGGAGCTGTCCTGATGTCTGCCACGCGCACGCCGCGGGAGGTCTTCGCCGACCACGGCACCCGCCTCGGCACCGGTGATCTCGACCTGCTCAGCCGGAACTACACCGAGGACGCCGTCTTCGTCACCCCCGACGGCGTCCTGACCGGGCGCGCCGGAGTCCGGGAGGGCATCGGCCGACTGCTCGCCGACCTCCCCGACGCCGACTGGCGGCTGACTCCGCAGTTCGCCGGGAACGTGCTGTTCCTGCAGTGGACCGCCACCACCGCCACCCACGAGGTCACCGACGGCGTCGACACGTTCGTCTTCCGGGACGGACTCATCAGCGCCCAGACCGTCCGCTACACCCTCTCCACCCGTACTGCTCACACCGCCTGAAGGAAAACACGCACGCCATGGCACCGTCCGTCATCCCCACCGTCACCCTCAACAACGGCGTCGAGATCCCCCAGCTCGGCTTCGGCGTCTTCCAAGTCCCCGACGCCGAGACCACCGCAGCGGTCAGCGCCGCCCTGGAGGCCGGCTACCGCAGCATCGACACCGCCGCGATCTACGGGAACGAGGCCGGCGTCGGCCGCGCCCTCGCCAACTCCGGGATCGCCCGCGAGGACCTGTTCATCACCACGAAACTGTGGAACGCCGACCAGGGCTACGACGCCACGCTCAAGGCCTTCGACGCCAGCCTGGCCAAGCTGGGCCTGGACCACGTCGACCTGTACCTGATCCACTGGCCGACCCCGGCCCGCGACCTGTACCGCAAGTCCTGGACGGCCATCGAGAAGCTCGTCGCCGAGGGCCGGATCCGCACCGCGGGCGTGTCCAACTTCCAGCCCGCGCACCTCGAGCGGCTCCTCGCCGACACCGAGCTGGTCCCGGCGGTCAACCAGATCGAGCTGCACCCCGGCCTGCAGCAGAACCAGCTGCGCGCCGCCCACGCCCGGCTCGGCATCGCCACCGAGGCGTGGAGCCCGCTGGCGCAGGGCGCCGTCCTCAAGGACGACGCCATCACCACCATCGCCGCCCGGCACGGCAAGTCGCCCGCCCAGGTCGTCCTGCGCTGGCACCTCCAGCTCGGCAACATCGTCATCCCCAAGTCCGTGACGCCCGCCCGCATCCGCGAAAACCTCGACGTCTTCGACTTCACCCTCACCGACGACGAGATGACCGCCATCGCCGCCCTCGACCGCGACCTGCGCACGGGCCCGCACCCCGACCAGCTCAACTGACACTTCCGACCGGCCCGGGCGGGGCGACGCACCGCGCCGTCCCGCCGGGTTGCTCCGGCTCGCGCGGGCGTGGATGGCAGGTCCCGCCCGCGCGAGCCCCCACTTCCGGCCGTGCGTCGCGTCCTGGCGCCGTCACCGGTCGCCCCACCCCACCTCCCCTGCATCGTTGCGATGCTGAAAGGTGTCCCCGGTTATGTCCTCCACTCCTACTGCCCTGGACCGGCTCGTGAGCCCCACGGGCCTGCCGACTCTTGGTCTCGAACTGCCCCTCGACAACGACTGGGGCGCGACCCGGCTGCGTGCCGACCGGGCCGCGGGCCGCCCCTTCGGCGTCCCGGACCTGACCCGTCATGCCGAACTCGCCCGCTTGGCCGACGAGTTGGGCTTCACCGGGCTATGGGTGCGGGACGTCCCCCTCTACGATCCCGAGCAGTTCGGCGACGCCGGCTCCGTCTTCGAGACGTTCACGCACCTCGGGCACCTCGCGGCCGTGACCGAGCGGGCCGTGCTCGGTACCGCCGCCGTCGTGCTGCCGCTGCGCCATCCGCTGCTGGTCGCCAAGGCCGCGGCCACCGTCGACGTGCTCTCCGGCGGCCGGTCCGTCCTCGGCCTCGCGAGCGGGGACCGGCCCGTCGAGTACCCGCTGTTCGGGGAGGACTTCCAGAGCCGCGGTGCCGCGTTCCGCCGGGGCGTGGAGATCCTGCACGCCGCGTGGGCCCGGCACACCGACGGCGCGGGCATGGACCTGCCCGAGCTCGGTCTGGGCGCCGACCGCCATCTGGAGGTCCTGCCCAAGCCGACGGGCCCGTCCGTGCCCCTCGCCATCGCCGGGCACGCCCAGCAGTCCGCCGAGTGGATCTCGCAGAACGCGGACGCATCCCTCAACTACCCACGTCCGCTGGGGGCCTTGCGCCTCAAGACGCGGGAGTGGCAGGAGCTGACCGCCGGCACACCCAAGCCGTACCTCACGCCCATGCAGCTGGACCTCACCGAGGATCCGTCCACCGCGGCGAGCCCGATCCGGCTCGGTCTGCGCACCGGCCACCGGGCCCTGATCGACCATCTGCGGGCGATGGGCGAACTCGGCGTCGCCCACGTCTCGTTCAACCTCCGCCCCGGCGACCGCCCCGTGGAGGAGGTCCTCCACGAGCTCGCCGAGACGGTCCTGCCGCACTTCCCCTCTCCCAGCACGGCGACCGGGACCGGTGCAGTCGGCATTGTCGCTTCCTGAACACCGGAGGCACACCGGCTCCGCATATGTCCACAGGTCTGCTCCTTCAAGCTTGGCGTGACATGACTGAGGACAAGCATTCGCCGAAGTGCGGGGTGCCGCGCTCCTGCCGGCGGCGCTGTTGTCGGCAGGACCTCTGGAGAGGGTTCATCGCTGCAGCCCCGCGAAGCGCGCCGGTCGAAGGTGCGGGAGTTCGGTGCGGCCGATCAGGTGTCGCGGGCGGAAATCCGCCAGGAGGTCCTCGGGGTTGCCACGGTGAGGCCATCGGCAGGCAGCGTCAGCAGGAGGAAACCGACCAGCACGCAGCCCTCGTAGGCGAAGGCGGACCACCCTGACCGGTAGCCGATCCCGACGTGGGCGATGAGTACTCCGGCGCCAAAGGTGGATCCGCGCCCGTAAAAGTCCGGGCATAACCGTGGCAGTGCACAGGCAGGGCGGAACGCTGGGAAGACCCGGCGAGGAGGCGAGCCCGTGCTGATCAGCCGGACGGGGCCTAGGAGTTCGAAGTGGGCTGAACGGTCTGTTCGAAGTAGAACGCGACGGGGTCCGGGCGCTGATGTCCCACCTTGCCTCGGCGAGTCTGCCGTCGGTCAGCCAGGTCAATCGGCGCAGCCGGATCACTGCCTGGCCCTCCGGCACGCCGAGCCGAACTGCGGTCGCCGCGTCCAGTGCGATCAGGTCGATGTAGATGCGGGACTTGGCCGCCGGGACGCCTGTCCGGGCGAAGTAGTCCGACCTGCGGCACCGCGCCGAGCAGCGGCCGGACATCGGGTCCCACCGAGTGGAACCCGATGCGGGTCTCCACATGTGTGACGTCTGCCGGTTCGGGGGCGACCGACAGTGCTTCACGCCCGGCAGCCGCAGGTGCCTGATCTGGCCGCGCTGCGGCGCGATGCGCACCTTGACGCAGATCGGTTCGAGCAGGTGCGGCGACCAGGCACCGGCCGCCGCGATCACGGCGTCCGCGCCGACGAACTCATCGTCGACCCGCACGCTGCGGACCGCGCTGCCGACGGCGATCGCGGCCGTGCCCTCGATGATCCGCGCGCCGGCCGGACTGCGGCACGGCACATCGACGGAACCAGCAAGCCATGCGAGCGGTGGCGGATATCTCCGGCATGCACCCGACGCCCGAGAGTGGCGCCCGACCGGCCCCGCAGCCGTCCACTCCTCTTGACCGGCCTCCCAGCCACTGGGGGCCGCCGTGCCGCACCGTCCTGGATCGCGGACGGCGCAACCGCTTCCCGGCCGGATCGACCGCCGCCACCTACGCCCACAGCAGAGGCACCATCACCAAGTGAGGCCACCTCTTGCATTTACCCGCGTATGCAAGTATTGTCTATGCATGTAAGGCGCGCTTGCATTTACATGCGGCGCTCACCCGGTGGGCCACCCCTTCCCCCGGTGCCCCGGCCCCGTCAGCGGAGCCGCCGCACTCGCGGGCGTCCACCCTTCCCCCCGCAAAGGCACCATCATGTCGCTCAAGGAAATCCTTCCCGGCTCCCTCGGCTTCGGCACCGCCCCGCTCGGCAACATGTTCCGCGCGATCCCCGACGAGGAGGCCGCCGCCACCGTCGAGGCGGCCTGGGACCAGGGCATCCGTTACTACGACACCGCTCCGTTCTACGGGGCCGGCCTCGCCGAGGAGCGTCTGGGCGAGGTGCTCTCGACCAAGCCCCGCGATTCCTACGTCCTGTCGACCAAGGTCGGCCGCGTCATCCTCGACGAACACGAGACCGCGGCCCGCGACCTCGGTGAGAAGGGTGGCCTGTTCGAGCACGGCAACCCGAACAAGATGCTCCACGTGTGGACCGCCGAGGCGACCGAGCGCTCCATCGAGGACAGCCTCAAGCGCCTCGGCACCGACCGCCTCGACATCGTCTGGGTCCACGACATCGCCCAGGACTTCCACGGCGACCTGTGGCTGCAGAAGTTCGAGGAGGCCCGCACCGGCGCCTTCCGCGTGCTGTCCCGGCTGCGCGACGAGGGCGTGATCAAGGCCTGGGGCCTGGGCGTCAACCGCACCGAACCCATCGAACTGACCCTCGCACTCGACGAGCCGCGACCCGACGGCTTCCTCCTCGCCGGCCGCTACACCCTCCTCGACCACGACCACGCCCTCCAGCGCCTGCTGCCCATGGCCCAGGAACAGGGCGTCGACATGGTCGCCGGCGGCCCCTACAGCTCCGGCATCCTCGCCGGCGGCACCCACTTCGAGTACCAGCAGGCCCCGCCGCAGATCATCGAGCGCGTCGGGAAGCTCAAGGCCCTCGCCGAGCGGCACGGCATCAGCATCAAGGCCGCCGCCCTCCAGTTCTCCCTCGCCCACCCGGCGGCCGCCGCCGTCATCCCCGGCGCCACCCGCCCCAGCCGCATCGCCGAGGACACCGCCGCCCTGAACGAGAACATCCCCACCGCGTTCTGGACCGACCTCCGCGCCAGCGGCCTGGTCAGCCCTGCCGCCCCGCTCCCGAACAACGCCTGACCCCCACCCACACCAGGAGAACGACCATGGCATCCGCCTCCGTCAGCCGCGTAGTCCCGGCCCCGCCGCAGCAGGTCTGGAACCTCATCGGCGGCTTCGACGCCCTCCCCGACTGGCTCCCTTACATCCCCGAGAGCACCGCGCTCGAGGGCGGCCGCGTCCGCCGGCTGACCAACCCGGACGGCGAAGTGATCACCGAGCGGCTGGTCGACTTCAACGAGACCGAGCGCCACTACAGCTACGCCATCCTCGAAGCGCCCTTCCCCGTCACCGGCTACGTCTCCACCCTCCGCGTCCACACGGTCCCCGGCCGCGACGACATCGCCGAGGTCCAGTGGTCCGGCCGTTTCGCCCCCAACGGCGTAAGCGACACCGAGGCAGAAGACCTCTTCGCCGGCATCTACCGCGACGGCCTCGAAGCCCTGCACAAGGCACTCTCCGCCTGACACGACAGCCGTGACACGGCCAAACCGCGCAGCCCGGACATGTATCTCGCGTGCCCGGGCTGCGGTTCCCCCGGACCACAGCCTCGCCCTCCGCCGAGGGAGCGGCAGGGGCCGCGTGCGCAACGTCAGTGGTGCAGCGGTCAGGACGCCTCATGACGTCCGTCCCTTACCGCGGGGACACGGGCGTCACGCGTAGTTACGCAGTTCGGGCCAGATCGCGCCCCAGGGGCGGCGTGGGCCGGTGCAGACGTAGACGTGGCCGCCCCATTCGATGTTGTGCACGCCGCCTGGGTTGGAGAGGGTGGCGGCCACGCGGACGTGCCGGAAGTAGCGGCGCAGGTGGGCGGCGTACCCGGGGGCGTAGTCGGGGCCAGGGGCGACGGCCACCACGGTTGTGGCGTGCGGGTTGCCGGGGCCCCACCACCAGTCGGTGTTCTGGGCGCCCGCGGCGGTGGGCAGTCCGGCGCTGCGGCCCAGTTCGTTGATGGCGCCGGCCTCGCTGTAGTCCGCCGCGAAGATCACCGCGTTCGCGCGCTGCCCGGGCGGGAGCCCGGTCCATACCTGCCGCACGGTGCCGACCAGTTGGGGCCAGCCCAGGGTCTCTCCCGATATCGGGCTGGCGCCGTACGTCCAAGCCACGTCGGAGGGCGGCAGCACCGGCAGCACGATCACAGCGGACAGCGCGGCCGAGACGGCGGTTCCGATCATCAGGCCGCGTAGCCGTTCCGGGCGGGAGTGCAGCCACCCGTCGAGTCCCACCGCGCCGGCCGCCAGTAGGCACACGTACAACCCGCCCAGGTAGTAGACCTGCGCTCCGGTCGTCACGGCGAACAGTACGAACAGCACGGCGTATGCGGTCACCAGGCACCGCCACAGCGGCCGGCCGGATCGCCACAGGAACCGCAGGCCCGCCATCCACAGCACCGTCATCGCCAGACAGGACATGCCGAGCTGCCCCACGATCCAGGTGAGGATGTTCCCCGCGCCTCCGTGCTCCCCGTTCAGCGCCCGCGTCATCGCGAACATGGCCCAGCCGTGCCGCGCCTGCCACCACAGGTCGGGCAGCACGAGCAGCACGGCGATCATCACGCCCGCAAGCAGGCGGCGATCAACTACGGTCCGGCGGGCCGAGCAGCGCCGCGGCCAGCAGGACGGTCCCGAAGATAGCCGCGAGGTGGTTGAATTCCGAGCCGAGGCCGACCAGCGCTCCCGCGGCAAGCCACCACCGCGTGTCGCCGGTGCGGCCGATCCGCACGACCACGAGCGCGATCGCCGCCCACGCCAGCACTTCGTACGACGTCGTATTGGCGACGTGCCCGCTGCCCAGCAGCACGGGCATGGTGCCCGTCGCGATCGCCGCAAGCAACTGCGCCCGCCGCGTGCCGCCGAACTCCCGCGCGGTCAGCCCGACCACGACCACCGTGCCCGCCGCGGCCAGCGCGGCCCACAGCCGCAGGCCCGCCGCCGAGACCCCGAACAGCGACAGCGAGACCCGGGCCAGCGCCGGCTGGTCCACATAACTCGTCTGGAGGTGCCGGGCGGAGTCGAGGAAGTACAGCTCGTCGCGGTGGAAGCCGTAGCGCGGAAACAGCGCCATCAGCACGGCCAGGACCACCCCCGCGACGGCGAACACCCACCGGTCCAGCGGTGCGATCCGCCCGCCGTCCTCCCCGGCCTCGTGCGCACGTCCCACGCTCGCCGCGTCCGCCATCCCCGCCACCCACGGTCCTCGGCCCCTCGGTCTCGTCGTCCGCGCGGCCGGGGCGGCCCGGCCGGGTAATGATGAGCCTCCCCGCGCCGCGCAGGGCGGAGACGGTGGCATCTGTTATTGTCTGACAGCTCGTCAGAATGGAGCCGCAGGAAACCGCGTATTTACTGCGGCGGCGGGGCGAGGCCAGGCCGGTTGCGATAGGTGCCGACCAGTCCGCGGTCGAGGTAGCCATCGACGGCACCTACCTGATGACCGCCTCGGCCGAGACAAAACCCGCTTCATCGTCCGCCATGAGCGCCCGCACCCCGGCGCCCAGCTGTCCCTGTTCGACTGGACCAGGGCATGCGCCAGCCGGTCTTCCTGACCGACGCCCCCTACGACGAGGGCTCCCTGCAGCATCTGGAGTTCCGGCATCACGCACCTACTCCGTCGTCACCAGCCTCGACCGCACGGTCCCGCTGATCGAGGAACGTCTCCACGCCGCCGGTCTGAGTGCGCGCTGCGCCTCCGTGCGCGCCAGCGGTCTTGCCGTGCTGGATCTGGAACGGGACGAGAAGGCCGCAGTCGAAGCCATCGTCGAAGAGTCCGCCCGAGCCGTGGAGGACGACCGGGCGGAAGTGATCTGCCTGGGATGCGGCGGCATGTCCGGCCTCACCGAACGCGTCGTCGAGCGTACGGGGGTGCCCGTCGTCGACGGCGTGAGTGCCGCAGTGACGATCGCCGAGTCCCTCGTACGCCTCGGCCTGACCACGTCGAAGGTGCGCACCTACGCGGCACCCCGGCCCAAGAAGATCGTCAACTGGCCCCCGCAGGCGCGCTGAAGCGGGTCGCGCACGACAGGCGACCGGTGCCCGGCCCGGGCGGACGACCCATGAAGACACAATCAACCGCGAAAGAGGAGGGGCATCCGTTGCCCGACGTACAGCTCGTACTGCGCTCGACACGCGTCATCACCCCCGAGGGGACGCGTCGCGCGTCGATCGCCGTCTCCGGCGGGACGATCGCCGCGGTGCTGCGGTACGACGCCGAGGTACCGGCCGGTGCCCGTCTGAAGGACGTCGGCGACGACGTCGTACTCCCCGGGATCGTCGACACCCACGTGCATGTGAACGACCCCGGGCGCACCGAGTGGGAGGGCTTCTGGACCGCCACCCGCGCGGCCGCGGCCGGTGGCATCACGACCCTCGTCGACATGCCGCTCAACTCCCTCCCGCCGACCACCAGGGTGGAGCACCTGCGCGTCAAGCAGGAGACCGCCCGCACCAAAGCGCACATCGACGTCGGCTTCTGGGGCGGCGCGCTGCCCGACAACGTCACGGACCTCCGGCCCCTGCACGACGCCGGCGTCTTCGGCTTCAAGTGCTTCCTGTCGCCCTCCGGCGTGGACGAGTTCCCCGAGCTGGACCAGGAGCAGCTCGCGAACTCCCTCGCCGAGATCGCTGGCTTCGGCGGCCTGATGATCGTGCACACCGAGGATCCGCACCACCTGGCCGCGGCCCCGCAGAAGAGCGGGGGGGAAGTACGTCGACTTCCTCGCCTCCCGGCCGCGCGACGCCGAGAACACCGCGATCGAGAACCTGATCACCCAGGCCCGGCAACTGAAGGCCCGTGTGCATGTGCTGCACCTGTCGTCCTCGTACGCTCTGCCGCTGATCGCCGCTGCCAAGGCCGAGGAAGTCGGGATCACGGTCGAATCCTGTCCGCACTTCCTCACCCTGACGGCCGAGGAAGTCCCGGACGGCGCCACCGAGTTCAAGTGCTGCCCGCCGATTCGTGAGGCCGCCAACCAGGACGCCCTGTGGGAGGGGCTCGCCGACGGGACGATCGACTGCATCGTCTCCGACCACTCACCTTCGACCGCGGAACTCAAGAGCCCCGACTTCGCCTCCGCCTGGGGCGGTATCTCCTCCCTCCAGCTCGGCCTGCCCGCCATCTGGACCGAGGCGCGCCGCCGTGGCCGCAGCCTTGAGGACGTCGTCCGCTGGATGTCGACCGCACCCGCACGGCTCGCGGGCCTGGACAGGAAGGGCGCGATCGAGGCTGGCCGGGACGCCGACTTCGCGGTCCTCGACCCCGACGCGACCTTCACCGTCGACCCGGCCGAGCTGGAGCACCGCAACCGGGTCACCGCCTACGCCGGCAAGACGCTGCACGGTGTCGTCACCTCCACCTGGCTGCGCGGAGAGCGCATAGCCGACCGCGGCACTCTCGCCGAGCCCACCGGACGCCTGCTCGACAGGAACGGCTGAGGCCGGGGCCGGCGTGGTCGCCGGCAGGTGAGCGGGCACTGCGGCCTCCGACGGACGCGTCGGGGGCCGCAGTGCGCATGGTGCCGAGCAGTCGTGTGTTCGTGTGTGGCAGAGCGCACGGCACCGTCGGTCCGCAGCACCAAGCCGTCACCTGGCTGCTGGAACGCTACGGCTCCCCGGCTGCCCTGCGGAAAGCCGGCCGCCGCAAACTCGTCGAGCTGATCCGCCCCAAGGCCCCGCGCATGGCCACCCGGCTCATCGACGACGTCTTCGACGCTCTCGACGAACAGACCGTCGTCGTTCCGGGCACCGGCACCCTAGACGTGGTCATCCCATCCCTGGCCCGCTCACTCGCGGCCGTCCACGAACAACGTCGGGCCCTGGAAGCCCAGATCAGCGAACTGCTGGAGGTACGCGCGAGCCGGCGTGGGGGCGCATCGCGGGCGTGAACTCCGGCAGCAGCATGGCGATGTGGCGACCGCGGCCTATGTGACCGTGAGCCTGCTCAGCTTGTCTTGGTGGCGAAGGGACCGCCACCGCCGAACGCGAGCCGCGCGAAGTTCTCGCCGATGCGGCGGTGTCCTGCGGGATCAGGGTGGACCTCGTCGGGCAGCGGGAATTCGGCGTAATCCTTCTCGCCGTACAGGTCGCGGCCGTCGAGGTAGTACAGGTTCGGGTCTTCGGCCGCCCGCTGTTCGACGATCCGGGCAAGTTCGTGGCGGATGACGTTGAGCGTCAGGCGCCCGGCGGCGCGTTCGGCCGGATCGCCCGTGGCCTTGAACCGCAAGGTGCCGCCGTCGAAGTCGGGCGCGAGAGGGCCCGGGGTGTCCTCCTGGACCGGGCACAGGATGGAGGACACGACCAGCAGCGGCGTCGTCGGATGCCCCTCGCGGATGGTGTCGAGGAAGCCATGCACCGCAGGGGTGAAGGCGCGCAGGCGCATCACGTCGGAGTTGACGACATTGATGCCGACCTTGACGCTGATCAGGTCCGCGGGGGTGTCCCGCATCGCGCGGGCGGTGAACGGGTCCAGCAGCGCGCTGCCGCCGAACCCCAGGTTGACCAGCTCCACTCCGCCCTGGGCGGCTGCCAGCGCCGGCCAGATGGCGGTCGGATGGGCGGCGTTCGAGCCGTGGCTGATGGAACTGCCGTGGTGCAGCCACACCCTGCGCCCGCTGTCCGACGCCGGCTCGATGGGGGCGTCGGTGCGCAGGGCGATCAACTCGGTGCTCTCCGTATGCGGAAGCCAGATCTCGACATCCTTGTCACCCGCCGCCAGATCGGTGAACCGGGCGGTGCCGGCAGGCCCCTCCGACAGCTCGGAGGACTGGGTGAACATGTCGGTAATCATGCGCACGTTACCGCCGGCCACCGTGGCCTGGGCAGCGAGACGGCCGTCGACCAGTAGGTCGTACACGCCGTCCGCCGGGGCCGGGAAACCTCGGTAGACCCGCTTGGTGGGCAGCGTGTCCAAGTCGATCGTGGTGGCCCGGGTACGGAAGACCAACCGCACACCGGAGGGCTGGGCCTCGGCCACGGCCAGTTGGTTGTCAGGGATCTGCCGGCGCGCCCTGGCGGGCAGCCGATGCGGCAGCAGACCGTGCGCGGTCGCTTCCACGTCGAGGTGACCGCGCAGCATATCCGCGGTGACAGGTGTGGTGATCGTGTAGTGCTCAGTGTTCATTGCCTCAGCCTGTTGATCAATATTTCCGAAAATGTTCAGATGCGCCGGTGCGTGGCGCAGCGGACTGCCTCCGGCGGTGCGGGGGGCTGCTGGTCAGGGTGTGGCCCGGTTCCGTAGCAGAGCATCGAGGGAATCCACGATCCAGGCCCAGGATTCCTGCGCGTCGGGGACGCTGTGCTCGAAGCCTCCGGCCAACTCCAGGCTGACGTAGCCGTGGAAGACGCTGCCCAGCATCCGGACCGCGTGCGTCTGGTCCGGCTCCGTCAGGTCGTAGCCGCGCAGGATCGCCCGCGTCATCTGCGCGTGCCGCGCCCCGGCGCTGACGGCCGCCGTCTCGGGATCGAGCCGGAAGCGGGCGGCTGCGTAGCGACCGGGGTGCTCCCGGGCGTAGTCGCGGTAGGCATCCGCGAAGGCAGCCAGGGCGTCCTTGCCGGCACGCCCGGCCAGGGCATCGGCGACCCGGTCGGCGAGTTCCTCCAGGGCGAACAGGGCGATCCTGGTCTTGAGGTCCTGGGAGTTCTTCAGGTGCGAGTACAGACTCGCGACTTTGACGTCGAACCGCCGGGCGAGCGCCGAGACGGTCACCTGGTCGAAGCCGACCTCGTCGGCCAGTTCCGCTCCCGCCCGGGTCAGACGCTCCGTGGTCAGTCCTGCTCGAACCATAACCTTCCTCCTATCCAGCGACAACTATTATGCATTTGCCTAATAGCTTTAGGCAAATTAGCGTGTCGTTTATGAAGCCGCTGACTGAGCAAGAGATCCGTACCGCGTTCGTGAACTGCACCAAGGGCGAGGCGAAGCGCCTGTCCGTCCCCCGCGACCTGGCCGAGCGGCCCTGGGACGACCTGGACTTCCTTGGCTGGAGGGACCCCCAGGCCCCCGACCGGGCCTACCTCGCCACCGAGCTGGACGGCCGCCCGGTAGCGCTCGCCTTGCGCTGCCCGAGCCCCGCCTCCTGGCAGATGCGGCGCAGTATGTGCTCGATGTGCATCACCACCCACACCGGAGGCGTCTCGCTCATGGTCGCCGCGAAAGCCGGCAAGGCCGGGCAGCAGGGCAACTCCGTGGGCGCCTACATATGCAGCGACCTCGCCTGCTCGCTGTACGTACGGGGCAAGAAGGACGCGGGCATCGGTGCACGGCTCCACGAGTCACTCACCCTGGAGGAGAAGATCCAGCGGACCGTCGTGAACCTCGCCGCGTTCATCGCCAGGGTCACCGATTGACTTCCTCCCCCTCCTGAAGGACTCCGTTGGGAAATGCGTAAACCGGGCTCGTCGGCTTGCTGAGCTTGACATGATCGTTCTGTTCGTCGGAGCGAGAGGTGGGGCTGGGTGTCGCTGGAGTCTCGGGACGACCGTGGGGTGCCGGAGCTGACTGCTCGGGTCGTGCGGGCATCGTTCCCGAAGGGGACACTGGCTGTCCGCGTGCGTGAAGTGCTGGGCCCGCTGTTCGAAGACGATTCCTTCGCTGAGGCGTTTTCGTCACGGGGTCGTCCGGCGGTGTCGCCGGGGGCGCTGGCGCTTGTGTCGGTGCTGCAATACGCAGAGGGGCTGACTGACAGGCAGGCCGCTGACCAGGTGCGGGCCCGCATGGACTGGAAGTTCCTCCTTGGTCTGGAGCTGGACGATTCGGGGTTCGACTTCTCCGTGCTGAGCGACTTCCGCGCCCGGCTGATCGAGCACGGCCTGGAGGAAAAGGTCCTGGACCTGATCCTGGAGCGGATCTCTGACCTCGGGCTGCTGCGTTCCGGGGGGCGTCAGCGCACCGACTCCACCCATGTTCTCGCGGCCGTGCGGACGTTGAACCGGATGGAGTTCGTCGGCGAGACCCTGCGCGCGGCGCTGGAAGCCCTGGCCGCCGCCGCCCCGGCATGGCTGTTGCCGCTGGTCACCGCCGACTGGGCCAAACGCTACGGCGCCCGGATCGACTCCTACCGCTTTCCCAAGGGCGACAACGTCCGCGCCGAGTGGGCCGGGCAGGTCGGCAGGGACGGCCTCACCATCCTGGAGGCCGTCTACGCACCCCAGGCTCCCGCGTGGTTACGGGAAGTCCCCGCTGTCCAGGTCCTGCGCCGGGCCTGGGTGGAGCAGTACCACCGCGACGGCGAGGAGGTGCGCTGGCGGGAGGGCAAAGACCTCCCGCCGGGCAGACGCCGGCTCGCCTCGCCCTACGACCCCGACGCCCGCTACGCGACCAAGCGCGGATCGGGCTGGTGCGGCTACAAGACCCACCTCAGCGAGACCTGCGAACCCCACGCCCCGCACCTGATCACCCATGTCGTCACCACGGACGCCACCGTCGCCGACACCGAGGTCACCGCAGCAGTCCACCAGGGCCTGGCCGCACGTGAACTGCTACCCGATGAGCACGACGTCGATGCCGGCTACGTCACCGCCGCCCACATCGTGGCCGCGCGCGACGCACATGGGATCGAGCTGCTGGGGCCGGTCGGGCTGGATACATGCCACGAGAACTACGAGGGTGAGCACTTCACGCAGAGCGCGTTCACGATCGACTGGGAAGCCAAGAACGCCGTCTGTCCCCAGGGCAAGATCAGTGCCAGCTGGTCCGACCAGCGCAAGAGCAGCGGCACTCCCGTCTCACGGGTGCACTTCACCGCCCAAGACTGCGCGGCCTGCCCGGTGCAGGACAAGTGCACCAAGGCGGCGAACGGCAAGTGGGGCCGAAGCCTGACCCTGCTGCCCCAAGACCAGCAGGCAGCACTGGAAGACCGACGCCGCGAACAGCTCACCGACCAGTGGCAGCAGCGCTACAACATCCGCGCCGGAGTGGAGGGCACCATCTCCCAGGCAATCCGGCGCACCCGCATCCGCCGGACCCGCTACACGGGCCTGCCCAAAACCCACCTCGGACACATCTTCGCCGCCACCGCCATCAACATCATCAGACTCGACGCCTGGCTCAGCGAAACACCCCTCGGCCAAACCCGCACCTCACACCTCGCCCGACTCCAACTCGCCGCCTGACGACAAGATCACACCCGCCGGTTTACGCATTTCCCAACGGAGTCCTGAAGGAGGGGGATTCCTACGGCTCGCGCTGTAGGGTTTCCTGCTTCATTGCCGACTGCCCGCCCGGAGTTCTCCGTTGAGGTCTTACACCGGCTCCACAGGCGTTCACGGCCAGCCCGGCCGCGAGGATGTTGCGTGCCGCGTTCACGTCGCGGTCGTGAGTCGTGCCGCAGTCGCATGTCCAAGTACGGACATGCAGCGGCATCTCCCGCTGAAGGCTGCCGCAGGCGGAGCACAGCCTGGAGGAAGGAAAGAAGCGGTCGACTGCGATCACGTCCCGCCCGTACCACTGGGACTTGTACTCCAGCATGCTCCGGAACTGCGACCATGCGGCATCGCTTACGGAATCACCCGTTGGACAGCCCCCACGTGGTAGCGCGAGGTCAGAATTGTCGATCACGACCACTGACGAGCTGGCGCGGAGGCCTCCGGGACCGGCGGGGTGCCGGCGGCTGTTCCCGTCCGCGCTGGTCCACGAGCTGGAATCGGGCGCCGCACATCCGGCCGCGGCGTACCGTGCGCGACTGGGCCGTCGACTTCTCCTGTTTCTTGTTGGCGGTCGTCCTCGGCCTGAGGGCGGCGCACTCCCTGCCTGACAAACCAGGCCTGTCGCATCCCCTCGCCGTCCTCGACCAGACACTCGGCGCGATCGCTCATGCGGCGGTCTGGCTGCGGCGCCGGTGGCCGGTCGGCCTCGCCGTCGCGATGGTCCCGGTCGGTCTGCTGTCCAACACCTCGGGTGGGGTGGCGATGGTCGCCGTGTTCACACGCGCCGCCGCGGGTGACGTTGTCCGCTTCACCGCGAGCGGCGGCCGGCGGATCAGTGTCTCCGCGCCCGCTGAAATTCTCGTCTGGCGGATGCACGTGGACCTCGCGATCTGCCCCTGCGAGGGGGCAGCGGCGGGCACCCGCCCGCGCGGACCGGCGCAGCACGGCGGATGGTGCGCGTATGCCGAGACCGCACGGTCTCCCTGCCGCCATCAAGCAGTCACCCTCACACCGCCTCACACCGTTCGGATGTGAGTGGTGCTGGACGATGCCGACGTCGAACAGCCCGAGCTCGACAGTGAGTTGCTGTCCGGCGGACTGGTCGATGTCGTCCGGCTTGGACGAGCACAAAGACGCACACGCTGTTCAGCCGCCGGTCCGGCGCAACCACTTCTCTTCCTCACCTGGTTCGGGCAGCACGTGCCCACCCTCGACAGCGGACCGGGCACGACCGTCCTGCAGCACCACCATGGTCTGGCTCTCGTCCATACCGGAGATCCGGGCGATCGCTGAGGACAGCTCCAGGGCCAGTCGCGTCGCCTCCTTCTGCGGATGGCCTCGCCGCACCCAGCCAGTGAGGATCAGCGGTGTCTCAGGCTGCCCGCCCGCGAAGACACTGTCCGTGGGCAACTCGGAGAAGACCACGTTGACGTAGGCCGGTGGCACGTGGTTGATATCGACGTGAATCCGGGTGATCTCGGCTGCTGGCAGGGCCTTCACCTCGCTGGTCAGCGATCCCTGGGCCGCAGTGCAGGTGTAGATGGGCATGATGACTCCTCAACTGCCTGGGGTGTCACGGCTGACAGACGGCGGGCCTGAGCAGACAGTGACGGTTGACGCATCCCGAGCCAGGGTTTTCGCGTCGTAACGGGCAGGAGATCCGTTCCGATCGGGTCAGCGCGCAGGTTATCGGTCCGGTCCGGATCGGAAGGATTCCCCGGGATCCGCAACGCTGCAGGCGTTGGCTCCTGGCACCCCCTCGGTGTTCACATGGTCGGTCGTGTCGTTCGCCGTGGCCTACGTCAGAAGCCTTTGCGCACGCCCCCGTCGATCGACAGCATCACACCCGTCAGGTACGACGCGGCGGGCGAGAGCAGGAAAGCGGCGCTGCGGCCGAACTCGTCCGGGGTTCCGTAGCGGCGCAGGGGGACGCCGGCGGTCGCACGCTCGCGGGCCGCGGCGGGATCGTCGTGTCGCGCGTCGAGTTCGCGTACCCGGTCGGTTTCGACGTGGGCGGGTATGAGGCCGACGACGCGGATGCCCCTCGGGCCCAGTTCGTTCGCGAGGTTCTTCGCGTAGCCGGCCAGGCCCGGCCGCAGGGCGTTGGAGATCGCGAGGCCGGGGATCGGCTCGTACACGGAGCTGGAGAGGACGAAGCCGATGACACCTCCCTCGCCCAGCTCCGGCGCAACAGCGCGGGACAGCCGCACCGCACCGAGGAAGACCGACTCGAAGGCGGCGCGCCAGTGGTCGTCGTCGATGGTGTCCGACGTACCGGCCGGGGGCCCGCCGACGCTGATGAGCACCCCGTCCAGCCGCTTGAAGGCATCGCGGGCCGCGGCGATCAGCCGGTCCGGAGTGTCGGTGTCGGCGTTGTCGGCCACGACGCCGACCGCCTGCCCCGCGCCGCCGAGCTCCGCCTGGGCGGCGGCGACCGACTTCTCGCTGCGGCCGCTGACGACCACCCGCGCACCGTCCGCCACCAGCTCGCGCGCGGCGGCCATGCCCAGCCCCCGGGTGCCGCCGGTGACTATGTACACCCGGTCCTTCAGTCCGAAGTCCATGATTGCTGTCCTCTCTCCGCTGTTCTCTCTCCGACCGTGCGAGCCACGAGGCCTACAACATCGCCTTCTGGGGCTGCGTGGCGACCACGATGACGGTGGTGGTGCCGGCGGTCAGGGCCCCCTTGAACTCCTTCTCCAGGTCCTCGGTGGTCTCCACGTCGACCGCGCGGCATCCGAAGCCGCGGGCGACGGAGGCGATGTCGAGCCCGGGCAGGTCGAGCCCTGGCACGCCGGGGGTCTCCTCCAGCACGGCGAACGACTTGAGGATGGAGTACTCCTGGTTGCGCATGACGACGTACACGATCGGGAGGTTGTGCTGGGCCGCCGTATAGATGGCCTGCACGGAGTACTGGAAGGAGCCGTCGCCGATCAGACCGACCACCGGCCGTTCGACGCCCCTGTCCCGGTCGCCCAGCGCGACGCCCACGGCAGCCGGGGTACCCCAGCCGATGCCTCCGCTGGCCGTGGCGAAGAATGATCCTGTCCGGTTGGTGGGGAGCCACTCAATCTGCTGCGCCATCGTGGAGGTCGACTCGTTGACGATGACCGCGTCGGACGGCCGAACCTTGCTGAGGGCGGCGTACACCTCCGGCGGGGTGAGCGGGGTGTTCGGTGCCTGCGGCAACTCACGGGGCCGCGGCATCGGTTCCGGAGCGGTCCGCGCCGATCCCTCAGCGACCATGTCCAGGAGCAGCTCGATCGTCGTCTTGGGATCGCCCAGGAGGCTGTCACCCACGCGCGCCGCCGCGGCAACCGCGGGATTGCCGGTGATCTGGAGGAGTTCGGTGCCTTCGGGGAGGTGGTCGCCGGGCACGTAGGGGTAGTAGCGGAACACCTCCGCGCCGATCATGACCACCAGGTCGTGCCCGGTGAGCCGGTCGCTGATGGTCTTCACCGACATGCCCAGCGGGCCGCCGAAGAGGGGGTGGTCCTCGGGGAAGGAGGCGCGGTCCGGCAGCGGGGCGCCGTAGACGGCCGCGCGCAGCTTCTCCGCCAACGCGACCGCCGGGTCCCAGCCGCCGGCCCGGTCGACCTCGGGCCCGAAGACCAGTGCGGGGCGACGGCTGGCGGAGATGCGGTCGGCGAAGGCGCGCAGCCGCGCGGTGTCGGGGGCTACGCGGTCGCTGACCGTCCGCACCCGGGTGAAGCCGGACAGGGGCCGCTTCCAGTCGTCCATGGGGATCGACAGGTACACCGGTCCCGTCGGCGGCTGCAACGCCTCCGCGTAGGCCCGCATGAACGCCTCGGGGACGTCTTCGGCACGGGCCGGTTCGTAGGACCATTCCACCCACGGCTTCGGGAGCGTGGTGGCCTCGCGGTTGCCGAGGTACGGGTCCCCGATCACGAGTTCCCGGTGCTGCTGGCCGGAGGTGATGATCAGGGGCGTGTTTCCGTGGTAGGCCGCCACCAGGTTGCCCACCGCGTTGCCCATCCCGGCCGAGGAGTGCAGGTTGACCAGTGCGGGGCGGCCGGTCACCTGGGCGAAGGTGTCGGCCATCGCGATGACGGACGCCTCCTGCAGCGCCAGCACGTAGGTGAAGTCCTCGGGGAATTCCTGCAGGAATGGCTGTTCGGTGGAGCCGGGGTTACCGAAGACCGTGGTGAGGTTCAGGGTCCGCAGCAGGTCGTAGGTCACACTGCGGACGGTGGACTGCTCAGTCATTGTTGTCATCGACTTTCTTGCTGGGGCTGGGTTTCTGGTTCAAGGGGCCTGCCGGAGGGATGAGCGCTTCTCGGTGGAGGCTCGAATGCCGTCTTCGGCGTCGTGGGGATGCCGGAACCCGTGCGCCAGTCTGATCCTGCTGAACAAAGAGGTGCCTGTCGTGAAATTTGGTCTGTTCGGTGACGGGCCTGCGTGAGGGCCTGGCCTGATTCGCCGCGGTGGTGGGCCAGGGCGCACCACTCGGTGGGCGAGGGACCGCCGGTGCGTCCGCCCCGGCTGGTTGGCGGGTGTCAGGTGAGGCGGCGGAGGGCGTCGGGGGTGAGATCGGCGAGGGTGGGGTAGCCGTCGACGGCCATGATCAGATCGGCCTCGGCGAGCAGGGACCGCAGGACGTGGACGACGCCGGCTTCGCCGCCGTGGGCGAGGCCGTAGGCGTAGGGGCGACCGACGCCGACGGCGGTGGCACCCAGGGCGACGGCCTTGATGATGTCGACTCCCGTGCGGACACCGGAGTCGAACAGGACGGGCGTCCCTTCGGCGGCCTCGACCACGTCGGGCAGGGCGTGGAGAGCGGGCAGGCCGCCGTTGGCCTGGCGTCCGCCGTGGTTGGAGCAGTAGATGCCGTCCACGCCGCCGTCCTTGGCACGGCGGACGTCCTCGGGGTGGCAGATGCCCTTCAGGATCAGTGGCAGGTCGGTGATCGAGCGCAGCCAGGGCAGGTCGTCCCAGGTGAGCGGGTTGCCGAAGATCCGCGTCCACTCGGCGACCGCGGCCGCCGGGTCGTCCTCGGGGCTGCGGGCGAGACGGGCGCGGAAGACGGGGTCGCTGGTGTAGTTGGTCAGGCAGTGCCCGCGCAGCTGAGGAAAGTTGCTGACGCCGAGGTCGCGGGGCCGCCAGCCGGTGATCCAGGTGTCCAGGGTGACCACAATGCCCTTGAATCCGGCCTTCTCGGCACGGTGGACCAGGCTCTCGGCCAGCTCGCGGTCGGTGGGCGTGTAGAGCTGGAAGAAGCCCGGGGTGCCGCCGAACTCGGCGGCGACTTCCTCGAGCGGATCGACGGTCAAGGTGGAGGCGACCATCGGCACGCCGGTGCGGGCGGCGGCGCGGGCAGTGGCGAGATCGCCGTGGCCGTCCTGCGCGCACAGCCCGATCACGCCGACCGGGGCCATGAACAGCGGCGAGGGCAGACGCATCCCGAACAGGTCGACGGACAGATCCCGGTCCGTGGCCCCCACCATCATCCGCGGGATGAGGCCCCAGCGTTCGAACGCGGTGACGTTGGCCCGCTGGGTGCGCTCGTCGCCGGCTCCGGCCATGACGTAGGAGCGGACGGAGGCGGCCAGCGCGGCCTGAGCCAGCGGCTCCAGTTCGTCGTAGGTCATCGGGAAGCGCGGCATCACCCCGCGCAGCCCGTCGATGTAGATCTCATCCTGATAGTCGCCGTACGCCATGGCCCGGCCCTCCTTCACGCTCGCCAGGTGCGGGCCCCTGAACTCCACAATGGGAGAGTGACGCGTGAAAGCCGCCAAACGCAGGATTCTGCCTCGCAGGGCAGAAGCATGCAGGATGATGTACCAGCACTGCTGACAGAGGACGACCTGGCGCTGATCAATGCCCTGCAGTTGCGGCCGCGGGCCTCATGGACCGAGCTCGGGCGCGCACTGGAGGTCGACCCGGTCACCGTGGCCCGCCGCTTCGGCCGCCTGTCCGAGCAGGGCGCCGCCTGGGTGGGCTTCTCACCCGGCCCCCGCCTGTTCGAGCAGATCTGCGTGGCCTTCGTCGTGATCGACTGCGCCCCGGGAGCCACCGCCGGGGTCGCCCGGGCACTGAGCGCCCACCCTCACATGCTCACGATCGAGCGCGCGGCCGCCGGCCACGACATCCTTGCCATCGTCGCCACCCGCGACCTGCCGGCCCTGTCCCGCTACGCCCTGGACCTGCTCCCGCACCTTCCCGGCATCACCGCCGTGCAGGCCCGGATCGTCACTCACATGTTCACCGAGGGCGGCCGGTGGCGCATTGCCGCCCTGGACCCCGGCCAGCGCGCCCAGCTGACCGGCCCACCCCCGGCCCGAACCCCTGTCGCCGCGGGCGAGATCACCCCCTTCGACCGCGCCCTCATCACCCGGCTCGCCCACGACGGCCGCGCCTCCTACCAGGCCCTGGCAGGCGACCTCGGCGTCAGCCTCAACACCGCCAAACGCCGCACCGAACACCTCACCCGACGCGGCCTCCTGCGGTTCCGCTGCGACTTCGCCCGCCCCCTCGGCGGCTGGCCCGTCTCGGTCACCCTCTGGGCCAGAGTCCCACCCGCCGACCTCCCCGAGATCGGCCCCGCCCTCATGCGCCTGCCCGAGACCCGCAACTGCGCCGCCGTCAGCGGCCCACACAACCTCATCCTCCAGGCCAGCCTGCACTCCGTCAGTGACGTACTGCGCCTGGAAACCCAGCTGGCCTCCGCTCACCCGAGCCTGGACATCGTCGACCGCGTCATCACCCTGCGGCAGGACAAGCTGCTCGGGCGCCTCCTGGACCCCCACGGCCGCTCCGTCGGCATCGTTCCGCCCGACCTCTGGGCGGAGCCGGCGATGTGACGCACACGAGCTGCCGGCTCCACCATGTTCCTCATGGCCCAGCGTGCCCACAGCCATGTCGCGCTGGAAGTGCCAACAGGGTGAGGGAATCGGCCCAATGAGGGGTGTGCATCGGGAAGTTGCTGGTCACGGGTCGGGTGTGCGCGATCTTCGGGATGCTCGAGCTGGTCACGAGCGGATGACTCCCGCCAAGATCGTCGGTCAGCGGGCGACTTCGCGGTTCGTCAGCACCAGCAGGGCCCTCACCAGCACGGTTGCCCACTTCGGGTCGGTACGTACCTTGCCGAGGCCGGCCGCCCGCAGCTTGGCGGTGAGCTGGTCGTGACGGCAGGCGGTGATCTCCGACGTCCGCCCGGGCCGGACCGCAGAAACCCACACCAGGCGGCCTCTGTCATCCGTCAGCGCGATCACGAGCAGACCATGGCATTTGTGCTTACCCGAGTAGTTCCTCCGGTTCTCCGCCCCGGTGTGCCGCCGGGTGCGTATCAAGGAACCTTCCAGCAGCTCCACCCCGCCACCCATTCAGGTGATCTTCTTCAGGGCACGGTCCAGGTGCGGGCCGCGGGTGGCCAGCAGGCCGACGACCTCCCTGACCCACCGTGTCACGGTGGTGCGGTGCACCCCGTTCCCGCCGGCCAGGTCACCCGGCCGCTGGTCACAGCACAACACCGCCAGCACGAGGGCGGCGATCTTCCTCGCGGGCAGGGTCCGCCACCGCGAACCGATCTTCTCCAGCTGGCCGCGCACCAGGTCGGCGAGCCAGTTCAAGGTGGCACTCGACCGCGGCAGACGGGCGGTGCAGACAAGGCCGTCAGAGCCCTCGACGGTGTAATTGCTTTTCTTCACACCAAACTCAACTGCCGCCAGGGGCCCGCCGGTTACGCCCCGCTCGCATGCGACACGCACGGTTATGGGCGTGCGGTGAACCGCCCGTCGGGGCGTTTGTGCAGCGAGCCGCGGCCGACGAGCTCGGTCATCTTCGCGCGCAGTGACTCCAGCTTGCCGCGCACCACCACCTCCAGGCCCAACTCCTCCCCCACCGCCCTGACCTGCACCGGGCCACCGACAGCCCGCACGATCACCACGATCGTGCGGTAGTCGGCGGGCAGCGCGGCCTCGTCGGGATCCTCACCGTGGTGCGGGACCTGCAGCACCGCACGCCCCGCCACTCGCTCGGGCCCTCGGCTACCACGACAAGACCACCACTCACCTGGTCGTCGAAGCCGGTGGAACCTGGAGCCGATACGCCCCGGGCGATCACCGAAGGTGAGTCCCAGCCGCGAACTCATGCGGCCCCGGCTGTCCTGGCAGCCCACCCGCTACCTTCATCACATGGAACGGGCCATCATCCTGAGCAGCCTCGCCGCGAGCGGAACCGACACTGCCCCGCAGCGACTCACCGAACTTGCCGCCGAACTCGACATACCGGCCGCCGACCTTCTCGTTGTCGCAGGCCACCCGGTGCCGGCGGAACTCCTTCCCCCGGAGCGCGACGCCAGGGTCATGAGGCAGTTCGCATACCGCGCCAGTTACTGCGACCACTCGCAGCTCGCCGCGCTGGAGGCTTTCGTCCGCTCGCTGCCCCGCGTCGCCGCTCCAGAACCCTTCGTGCAGCCGGCGTGGCCGGGCCGCCGTCCCGCCGAGACCAGGTTTGCCGCCGTGCTCGGCGCGCTGATCCGCAATCGAGGCTTCGGCATCCGCGAACTGCCGTTCATGGGACTGTCCCTCAGCACGCTGCACGGGATGGTGTGGCGCTGGGACCCGAGTCCGCACCGCCGGCAGCATCTATCTGCCGTAGCAGGTCCGCTGGGTTGGACGCTGCCCGATCTCTTCGCGGTCGCCGATGAGCCGTACTCGGAGGAACTCCGTCCGATGCTGCACTGCCACCACCTCGGGCGGGTCTTCGCGGCGGCCGCCCCCTTGACCACCGCTCAGCTGATCGAGACTGCGGAGGAAGCGGATCGGCTGAGCGTGCGTGAGGACCACGGCGTTTGGCAGCCCGTCTCGCAGGGCTTTGCCGACGAGTGCCCGGACTTCCCCTGACGGCAAGAGCTGCTTTGGTTTCTTCTGGCATGGTCGGGCACCTTCACACGTCGTCCGCGCCAGACAGCGGTAGCCACTGGCGATCGACGTCCGCCGGGTAATGCCATGCCGCAGGTAGTCGTGGGTGCGGCGCTCGGGCATGCCCGGCATCATCGGCAGGACGGGCTGGGACCGGTCCAGTGCCTGCACCTGCGACTTTTCATCCACGCAGAGCACCACGGCCCGCTCGGGCGGGTTGTGGTACAGCCCGACGACATCGACGACCTTCTCCACGAACTGCGGGTCGGTGGGCAGCTTGAAGGAGTCCTGCAGATGCGGCTTGAGGTCGAACTTCTTCCAGATCCGCCCGATGGTGGACTTCGACAGACCGCTGTGCTCGGCCATCGACGCACGCGACCAGTGGGTGTCGTTCTTCGGTGTGGATTCCAGGGTCGCCACCACGATGTCCTCGACCCGGTCGAGCAGGACCGACGGCGGCCGGCCCGGACGCGGCTCATCAGCCAGCCCGTCGAGCCGGTCCTCAACGAACCGGGCACGCCAGCGGTTCACTAGGGCCTGTGCGGAGTCGTCATCAATCAGCGGGTCGGAGGCTGCAGAGCCAGATGATCGAGCCGTAGAGCGGGGCCAGCGCAGCCGCCCGGAGTCACACCCCGACCGCGCCGTCAATCCGTTCGCGGATCAGGTCGGCGTGTCCGTTGTGACGGGCGTACTCCTCGATCATGTGGATGAGCACCCAGCGCAGGGAGACCGTGCCCCGCCAGGGGTCGTGGCCCTGGATGTCGAGATGCGAAGCCTCGGCGACGAACGCTTCCGCGAAGGCGACTTCGGCGCGCCAGGCCGCCCAGGACGCCGCGACGACCTCGGGGTCGGGGCTGGCGCCGTCGAAGTCGCCCTCGGGGACGTCCGTGGAGGAGAAGCGCAGCTCGACGTCGTGCCCGGCCAGCACGGCCCGGAACCAGCGGCGTTCCACGTCGGCCAGGTGCCGGACAAGGCCAAGCAGGGAGAGCGAGGACGGGGACACGGACCGCAAGGCCAACTCCGCTCCCAGTCCGGAGCACTTCAGCTTCAGGGTGGCGCGCTGGGCGTCCAGCACAGCCACAAGCATGCTCCGCTCGTCACCGATTGCGGGGCCGCTGAACCGGTGCTCGCTGCCGGTGCCGGTGAACAGTTCGATCCGTCGGTCGGGAATCTTCATGCCCACATCATGGGCTCCGGGTGACCATCCCCGGAACCCGCGGTGGAGTCAGGTCTCGATCCCTGGCAAGTCCGGGATACGCGGGGTCGGATCGTTGGCTGGCTGATCAAGGACACGCCGCGTCGTGAGTCCGGAGCCGTGTCCTACGCCGCGTCGCGAGCACGATCGCCAACTGGCTGTAGCAGGAGCCCAGCACGGCTCGCTGACCGAGCGGGAGGCCCAGGTGCTGGCCGGTCTCGGCGAGGGCCTGTCGAACGCGCAGATCGCGGCGCGGCTGTACCTCTCCGAAGCCACGATCAAGGGCTACGTCTCGCGGACGCTGGACAAACTGGGCTGCGTCAACCGCACCCAGGCCGGCCTTCTCGCCCACGACGCGGGGATCGCCGACGCCTAGACCAGCTGGACGGTGCCGTCGCGCAGAACACCGGCCCGCGTCGGAGAGGAAACCGGCGCTGCACGGTCAGGCAGCCAGGGCAGGGCGTGGCTCGCCGTGGAAGACCTGACGGGCGTGCCAGTCGCGGTGAGCGGCCGCAACAGCGTTCGCACCAGGCTGTGGGCCGGTGAGTGGACGGCCCGCGAGGGCTATGACGTGGTCGCGGGCGGCGGGGCTGTGGCCGAACCAGCTCACGCATCCGCCAGGGGTGCGCGGGGTCGGAGTCGGCAGTCCGGCCCGAAGGGGAAAACCGGACCGGACAGCGCGGGCAGCGGGTCAGGAAGGCAGGTCGGCGAGGTCGAGTCGGCGCGCGTAGTGGATCAGCGTGACTTCCAGCAACTGCAGCTTGGCCAGGCCCACGCGGGGAGTTGCGTGCGGCGGGCTCTCCTACCCATCCGTGAGCCACTTGTAGTAACTGCGGACGCGTTCAGGAGTGAGGAGCACCGCGAGGGCCCTGTTGGCGTGGTGGGCGGCGAAGCCTACGTCGATCGACCGGATCTTCGACGAAGCACACGAGACAGCCGACCCTGTCCACCGGGTGCGCGTCTTCGGAATCGCCCTCGAGACAGCGATGAAGTACGTCAAGGCCGCCCGCCCGCACCGCTTCATCAAGGATCCAACTCAGCCATGACCACTGCTTCCAGAGGCTCAGCCTCCCTCCGGTTCCCTGATTTTCCAGAAGCGGGTGGTGGAGAGGGCTATGCCGAGCTGCCCTCGATGGTGACATCCAGGGCGTACACGTTGTGGTCCTGACTGCCGACGTACACGACCCCGTCGACCACCGCCGGTGACGATCGGACCCTGCCGCCGGTGGCGTAGGACCATTTCTTGTTCCCGGTGACCGCGTCCAAGGCGTACACGTTGTGGTCAAAGCTGCCGATATATACGACTCCGTCGGCCACTGTCGGTGTCCCTCCGACCGTGCCGCCGGTATCGAAGGCCCATCTCTTCTTCCCGGTGACCGCGTCCAAGGCGTACACCCTCTTACTGCTGCCGATATACACCACGCCGTCGGCCACCGTCGGCGGCGTGAAGCGCCAATCCTCTGGCGTGTTGTCCCACTCGTCTTTCCTGTCGAAGCCCCAGTCGCTTGCGCGGCGCACCCATTTCTCGTTCCCGGTAGCCGCGTTCAGGGCTGTCACGGAGTTGTAGCCAGCGATGTACACCACTCCGTCGACCACCGCCGGCGACTCAAGGCCGGAATCGCAGGAGACGGCCCATTTCTCGTTCCCGGTAGCCGCGTTCAGGGCTGTCACGGAGTTGTTTCCAGCGATGTACACCATCCCGTCGACCGCCGTCGGCGCCGCTTCGAACTTGTCGCCGGTGGCGTAGGCCCACTTCCTCTCCCCAGTAGCGGCATCCAGGGCGTACACGCTCCCGTCGGTGCTGCCGATGTACACGAGCCCGTCGACCACCGCCGGCATCCCTTCGACCTTGTCGCCGGTGGCGTAGGCCCATTTCTTCTTCCCGGTGGTCACGTGCAGGGCGTACACGCTCCCGTCGGTGCTGCCGATGTACACGCCCCCGTCAACCACCGCCGGCGACGACGTGACCGCATCTCCGGTGGCGTATCGCCACCGGAGCCGTGGGTCTGGGGTCTTGGGGGTCTTGTGGTCAGTGGTGTTGTGGTCGAACAAGTTGACGGCGGCAGCGACACCGGTACCGAGGGCGGCGGTGATACTGGCGCCGATGCCGAGCCGCAGCGCGGTGCGACGGCTGATGCGCCCCGTCGGCATGGGCGTGCCTGCGCCCGGTCCCGGCACGGGCACCGGCGTTTGGGCTGCGCCGGGACCGGCACCGGTGAGCGGAGTGGTAACGGTCTTCGTGTCCGCGCCGGACAGGTCGGATCCGGCACCGGATGCCGGGGTTACGGCGGAAAGTTCGCGGAGGCGATCGCGGACCTCGGCCGCTGATGAGGGGCGGTCGCCGGGGTCCTTGGCGAGGAGGGCCATGACCAGGTCGTCCAAGGCGGCAGGGACACCAGGTCGAGCCCGGCCCGGTGGCTCCGGGGTTGTGTTCAGGTGGGCGGCCATCATCGCAACTGGTTCGGCGGCCTGGAAGGGGGTGCTTCCGGTGAGGAGTTCGTGGAGCACGCAGCCCAGCGAGTACAGGTCGGAGCGAGATTCGGCGGGGACGTCGCCGAAACGCTCGGGGGGCATGTAGGCAAGCGTGCCGATGACCTTGCTCGACTTGTGTGTGGACGCTATGTACCGGGCGATACCGAAGTCGAGGATCTTGATCCGACCGTCCGGGGCGAGCATGAGGTTCGCCGGTTTCAGGTCCCGGTGCACAATCCCGGCTGCATGGGCGGCCTTCAGGGCCTCGGCGGTCTGTGCCGCCCAGTCCACAGCAGTGGCCACCTGGGGTGCACCATCCTCGCGGAGCACCGTGTCCAGGTCTCGCCCGGTAAAGAACTCCATCACCAGATAGAGGGTGCCGTCGTCGGGGTCCTGACCCAGGTCGAAGACCGTCACCACGCCCGCGTGGTTCAGCCTGCCGGCGGTTCGAGCCTCGCGGAAGAACAGCTTCGCGCCGGAGGCGTCCCGCCGGTCGTGCGGCAACAACTTGACCGCGACTCGGCGCTCGATCACACGATCGCGGCCCTCCCAGACCTCCCCCATACCGCCCCGACCGACGAACGCGACCAACTCGTAACGGCCGCCCACAACCCGCAAGCCCCCCACCCCCCGTCCGGACGCCTGCCAAGCCACACGCGTCACACCGGACCCGCCCCTGCGGGACCACACCGACGATCCCACACCCACCACCTGCCCACCGGCAGCAAGACGGAATCGACGGTCATCTCCGAACAAGCGGGTGCGTAACGACCCTGTTGCCATCCAGCAGCCCGAAGCCCATCGGCTGCTCTGCCTCCCAGAGGTTCAATTCCCTCCGGTTCCCTGTCATCACAACCTGAGCTTGGATGTCCTCCTTCTCATGTTCGGCAACGACCGGGCCGCGTTGGCTACCCTGCCCGCATGTCCACGCTCTCTCTTTCCCCGCTTGGCTTCTCTCCGGAAGAGCTCGCCGAAGTGGTAGACCTCTACGCGAGCAACCCGGAGTACTGTCGCGCCGCTGGCGAGTACGACCCTGAGAACGTCCAGGCCGATCAGGTGGAAGCCGACCTGCGCGAGGAAGCCGGTACCGATGGCTGCGAGGTACTACTCGCACTCGACGCGCAGGGACAGCTCGTCGGGCTCCTTTGTCTACTCGACCGCCACCCCGCAGACGGCCATCCCTGGATTGGGTTGCTGCTGGTGCACGGCAGCCTTCACCACAAAGGATTTGGCCGGCTGCTGGCCGACCTGGTCGAGGAACGGTTCCGCAACGAAGGCCAGGACGGTATCCGGTTGGCCGTCCTGGAGAACAACCCCTCCGCCCTGGCCTTCTGGAGCTCACTGGGCTGGCAGGAGATCGACCGCCGTGCCGACATACAGCACCACCGACCCTGCATCGTCATGCACAAGCAACTCGCCTGAGCCTTTGGAACAACTCGTCTGGGTCTGGCCGATCCGGCCATGGTCGACGCCCGTCAATCCTTGCCGGGTCACACCCCGGTGAGAGCTTCCTGTGGCTGCACCTCCTCTGCGGCGAGCGCCTTGTTGCGCCGCACCGAGGACCAGAACGACCAGCCGATCAGCACCACGCCGACCAGGCCGGTGATGATCTCGTTGATCTGGTACTGGATGGTGACGAGCAGGATCACGGCGAGCGTGCCGATCGCGTAGTGCGCGCCGTGCTCCAGGTAGACGTAGTCGTCCAGGGTGCCTTGGCGGACGAGGTAGACCGTGAGGGAACGGACGTACATGGCGCCGATACCGAGACCGAGCGCCATCGGCACGATGTCATTGGTGATGGCGAAAGCGCCGATGACGCCGTCGAAGGAGAAGGACGCGTCGAGGACCTCGAGGTAGAGGAACAGGAAGAACGCGGCCTTGCCGACCATCACGACGGCCGGGACGGACTTGCCCGCCTTCTTCGCCTTTTCCTCGGCCTCGTGCTCTCGCTCCTCTTCCTCCTCGAGCCTGTTCTCGAAGAAGCCGGAGAGGCCCCCGACGACCAGATACGTGATCAGACCGGCGATACCGGAGATCAGTACGGTCTGAGCCTTGTCCGCGTGCCCGGCGTGCTGGTGGGCGTTGACCGCGAAGGTCATCGAGCTGATGAGCAGCACGATCAGGGCGATGCAGACCGACAGCATGTCGATCTTGCCGAGTTTGGCCAGCGGCCGCTCCAGCCAGGCCAGCCACCTGATGTCACGCTCCTCGAAGACGAAGTCGAGGAAGATCATAAACAGGAACATCCCGCCGAAGGCCGCGATCGACGGGTGCGCGTCGGTGACCAACTGCTCGTAGCGCTCGGCATCGTTCAATGCCAGGTCGACCGCCTCGACGGGCCCCATCTTCGCGCTGACGGCGACGATCACGACGGGGAAGACCAGCCGCATACCGAACACAGCAATGAGCACACCGACCGTGAGGAAGATCTTCTGCCAGAAGGCACTCATCTTCTTGAGGATTCCGGCGTTGACCACCGCGTTGTCGAAGGACAGCGAGATCTCGAGGATGGACAGGATCAAGACGACCCCGAACGCGGTCCACCCGCCGTAGAGCACCGCTGCGACCAGACCGAGTGCGGTGACAGCGAACGACCAGCCGAAGGTTTTCAGAACCACTGGTACCCAATCGTGTAGAAGGGGGCGCTGACGAACTCGTGCGTGGTTGGCCAGGACGCACCCCGAGGCGACGGAATGTCAGTAATCTGCTTTCACCGCGAGGACCGGACACGGAGAATCCAGGAGGATCCGCTGCGCCGAGGATCCCAGGAGGAGCTTGCCGACCGCGCTGCGGTGCCTCAGCCCGATCACCACCAGGGAGACCTCGGACGACCCCGCCAGCTCGACGATCTCCTCGGCGGCATCGCGCCCGCCGACCACCTGGCGTATGTCGAAGTCGACACCCAGCTCGGTCAGGTCCCGTCGGACCTGGTCGAGGTCTTTCTGCTGTGCGAAACCGCGGTCGACGTACGCGTCGCCTCGCGAGGCATTCATCACCAGCAGGGTCTCGCCCCGGGTGCGGGCCTCGTCGACTCCCGCGCGCAGGGCCGCCTCACCTTCCGGCGAGGGCACATATCCAACCAGTACCGTCATGACTGCCCCTTTCAGGCCCGTTGCTCAACGAGCGGACGCACGATGTACCGGCGGACCAGCGGCCAGGCCAGTACGAGCACGATCACCGCGTAGATCACATAGGACACCGGTCCGCCCAGCAGACCGGACAGTTCGCCGCCCGACAGCTGAAGCGACCGCCGGCCCTGCAGTTCCGCGCGGGGGCCGAGGATGACGCCGACAATCAGCGGCAGCACCGGCAACCCGAATCTCCGCATCCCGAAACCGATCAGCCCCAGCGTCAGGAGGAGGAACAGGTCCAAGGGCTGGGCGTTGACCGCGTAGGCACCCATCGACGCGAAGAACACAATCCCCGCGTACAGATAGGGGCGCGGTATCCGCAGCAGCCTGGCCCAGGCCGGCGCAAGCGGCAGATTCAGCAGGAGCAGCAGCAGATTGCCGATGAACAGGCTGGCAATCAGCGCCCAGACAAGCCCCGACTCGCGCTCGAACAGCAGAGGGCCGGGCTGGATGCCGTACGACTGGAATGCCGCGAGCATCACCGCGGCGGTCGCGTTCGTCGGCAGCCCGATGGCGAGCATCGGCACCAGGGTGCCCGCCGCGGACGCGTTGTTCGCTGCCTCCGGGCCGGCAACTCCCTCGATCGCCCCCTTGCCGAACTGCTCTGGGTGCTTGGTCAGCTTTTTCTCTGTGGCGTACGACAGGAACGTCGGGATCTCCGCGCCACCAGCCGGCATGGCCCCGAAGGGAAAGCCGAAGGCGGTGCCGCGCAGCCATGGCTTCCAGGACCGTTTCCAGTCCTCCCGGCCCATCCACGGCACGCCGACGGGGATCACCCCTGCGGGCTTACGCCGCAGATGCGCCGCCACCCAGAGGGCTTCGCCGACGGCGAAGATGCCGACGGCGACCACCACCACATCAATGCCGTCGGCGAGCTGGGGGACGCCGAAGGTGAGCCGCTGCTGCCCGGAGACCGAGTCGATTCCGACAATCCCGATCACTAGGCCGACGAGCAGCGAGGCGAACCCGCGGATGCGCGACGAGCCGAGTACTGCGGTGACCGCGATGAAGGACAGCAGCATGATCGCGAAATAGTCCGGTGCGCCGAGGCCGACCGCGAAGTCCACCACGAGCGGGGCGACGAGCACCAGCAGCAGGGTGCCGATCGTTCCGGCGACGAAGGATCCGATCGCCGCGGTGGCGAGGGCCTGCGCCGCCCGGCCGGCCTTGGCCATCTTGTTGCCCTCGATGGCCGTGACGACCGAGGACGATTCGCCGGGCGTATTCAGCAGGATCGAGGTGGTCGAACCGCCGTACATGCCTCCGTAGAAGATGCCGGCGAACATGATGAATGCCTGGGTCGGCTCCATTCCGTACGTCACTGGCAGTAGCAGGGCCACGGTCATGGCCGGGCCGATGCCGGGCAGGACCCCGACCGCCGTACCGATCGTGACGCCGATCAACGCCAGCAGAAGGTTCATCGGGGTGACGACGTGCGCGAACCCCTCGAGTAGATGATTCAGGTTGTCCATTACAGGATTCCTTGCAGCACGCCGGCCGGGAGATTGACGCCGAGCCCGATCGCGAAGGCGTAGAAGGTGATCAGCGACAGCGCTACTGCGATCGCCAGGTTGCGCAGGTAGTGCCGGTTGCCCAGGGCGAAGGCTGTTCCCCAGAACAGGAGTGCCCCGCTGATCACCCAGCCGAGGGGTTCGATCAACACCGCGTTGACGACGAACGCGCCGATCAACAGCAGCACTGTGCGCCAGTCGATCGGATTCGTCAGGTCGACGTCCTCGCCGGCCTCCGGCTCGGCGCGGCCGCCCCGCGCGACGTCGACGATGTACACGACGGCGATCACGAGGAGCAGTACGCCGAGGAGCACCGGTACCGTGCGCGGCCCGATCGGGTCGGTGCTGCTCGTTGTGTGTGCGATCCCGGTGGCATCGACGATCACCAGTACGCCCAGCAGGGCGAGGAACGCGCACACACCGTACTGTGCGCGGTCCGCGCCCGAGGGCCGGCGGGAACCCGAGTCGGTGCGCTCATCGACGTCCAGGCTCATGCCAGGCCGAGCTCTGTGAGGATGCCGGCAACGGCCTTGTCCTGTTCCGTCAGGTAGGTGGCGAACTCCTCGCCTGTGGTGAACGCGTCGGTCCAGCCGTGCTTGGTCAGCTCAGCCTTCCACTCCTTGGAGCCGTGCATCGCGGTCAGCGAGTCGATCCAGACCTTCTTGTCGGCGTCGCTGATGCCGGGCGGGGCAACGATTCCGCGCCAGTTGGTGAAGACCATGTCGATACCCGAAGACTTCAGTGTCGGGGCATCCTTGAGGGCGTCGATCGGCTTCTCGCTGGTCACCGCGAGCACCCGCACCTGACCCGCCTCGATCTGGTCGAGGAACTCGCCGAAACCGCTGGCACCGAAGGCGATCTTGTTGCCGAGGATCGCCGGGAGCAGCTCACCACCGCCGTCGTAGCCGATGTAGTTGACCTTCTTCGGGTCGATGCCGACCGTCTTGGCGAGCTGCATCGGAAGCAGATGGTCCGGTCCGCCGGGCGAGGAGCCGCCCCCGACAGCGATGCTCTTGGGGTTCTTCTTCCAGGCGGTGACGAGATCGTCGATCGTCTTGTACGGAGAGCTCTTGGGCACGACGATCGCGCCCGCTTCCTCCATCAGCTTGGCGATCGGCGTGGTCTGGGAGAGTGTCGCCTTCGACTTCGAGGCGTACGCAGCACCGACGACTCCCAGCCCCATCTGCATCGTGAGCTTGCCGTTGCCCTTTTCGTTCACGGTGCGCTGCAGACCGACCGTGCCGCCGGCGCCCGGAAGATTGAACACCTGAATTCCGGACGCGATCTTGGTGTCCTCCATCACCTTGGCCGCCGTCCGCGCCGTGGTGTCATACCCACCGCCCGGGGTGTTGGGGACCATGATCCGCAGGCCGGTGACGGGCTCGTCGCTCTTTCCCGTCCCCTCCTTCTCCGCGGTGGCGCCGCAGGCGCCTACCGCGAGCATGGACATGGCGGCCAGCGCACTGACGACAGCAGCTCTGCGAGTTCTCATGGCTTGTCTCTTTCACTTCCGGCAGTCGGACGCCATGATTGTGCGACTCGGCAGACGCCACGTCTGTGTTGTGTCAGCATTGAAGATTGAGTTAATTGTGGTCGTAACTTTTCGCCGCCATACCCTCGCGGGCGAGCTGTTGGTACTCCAGCTCGCCATCGTCGTGGTGGTGCTGCTGGCGGTCGCCGCCGTCTCGCTGGCCCAGTCGGAAGCGACCTTCAACCGGGTCGAAGGACGCCGGGTCACCGCGCTGGCCGAGCAGCTGGCCGGTAACCCCTTGATGTCCAGCCAGCTCGGCCGACCGGCGTCGGGTGAGACGCTCGCCCCGCTCGTCCAGACCACGCTGACCCAGTCGGGTGTCACCTCCGTGACGGTCGCCGACAGCAGCGGCAGGATTGTCAGCTCCACGAATCCCACAGCGATCGGTACTAGGTTGCCGCTCGGCCCCGGCGTCGCCCAGGCCCGCGGCTGGTCAGGCAAGCTGGTCCTGGACGGTGCCCACGAGCTGGTGGCCCAGGTGCCGGTGCTCAAAGCGGCTCAACCCAACCTCGGCCGACATCTCGGCACGGTGATGATCGGTGAGGCGTCACCGACGGTCTGGCAGCGGCTGAATGGCGCGTCATCGTATCTGCTCGCCTACCTCGGCATTGCGAGCGGGCTCGGCCTGATCGGATCGTGGCTGCTGGCCCGGCGTACCAAACGCCAGACCCTCGGGTTGGAGCCACGCGAGATCGCGGGGCTCGCCGAGCACCGCGAGGCAATGCTGTATGGGATCGCAGAAGGCGTGATCGCCCTCGACCCGCAGTTGCGGCTCACCCTGGTGAACGAGGTCGGCAGGCGGTTGCTCGATCTGCCGGAGCACTGTGTGGGGATGAGCCTGACCGACCTCCGGATTGAGGGCCGACTGCACGACGTACTCGCCGGATCCCCCAGTGACACGGCCGAGCGTCGCGACGAAGTCGTCATACGCCGGAGTCGGGTTCTGGTGATGAACCGGATGACCGTCACCAAGGACGGCCGCCAGCTCGGCTCGGTCACGACCTTGCGGGACCGTACCGAACTGGCGCAACTGGAACGCGAGATCGGATCGTTCCGCAGCTCCGCCGAGCTACTGCGCGCGCAGGCCCACGAGTTCACCAATCAGCTGCACACGATTTCCGGGTTGATCCAGATCGGTAAGCACGACGAGGTGGTGCAGTACGTCCGCGCGCTGAGCCGACACCGCCATTCGCTGGACACGACCCTGACCAGACGGGTTCGCGACATGGCCGTCGGCGCTCTGTTGATGGCGAAGTCCTCGCTCGCGGCCGAACGGAAGGTCGTGCTGCGCGTCTCGGAGCATACGGCGCTCGACCGGCTGGCGCCGGAGGACTCGGTGGACGTGGCGACAGTGATCGGCAACCTCGTCGACAACGCCGTCGACGCCGCGACGGCGGGCGACGACGGCCACGATGCCTGGGTGGAGGTCGAATTGCGGCAGGACGCATCCAGCGTGGAGATCGTGGTGCGCGACTCGGGCCCCGGCGTGGCGCCCGAGCTCGCTCAGGAAGTCTTCTTGCACGGCTTCACCACGAAGGCTGCCCAGGAGGGGGATCGCGGTATCGGGCTGGCGCTCACCCGGCTGGTCTGCGAGCGCCGCGGCGGCGAGGTCGCGGTGACCAACACGCCCGACGGCGCCATGTTCACCGCGAGGATGTCCGTCGGCAACCTGGCCGGCGCGGTACCGGAAGGAGCCTCCCGATGATCGACGTACTGGTCGTCGACGACGACTTCATGGTGGCAAGTGTCCACCAGAACTTCGTCGACCGCGTCGAGCCCTTCCGGGTCGTCGGCACGGCGAACACCGGTGAGCAGGCGATCACGGCCGTCGGCGAGCTGCGCCCCGACCTGGTCCTGCTCGACCTCTATCTTCCTGACATGTTCGGCCTGGACGTCATTCCACGTCTGCGGACCGCCGGGCACGACTGTGACGTCATGGTGATCAGTGCCTCGCGCGAGACCGACGTGGTCCGCCGCTCCGTCCGCCAGGGTGTGGTCAACTACCTGCTGAAGCCGTTCGACTTCGAAGACCTGCGTCCCCGCCTCGTACGGTACGCCGCCCAGCGCAACAGCCTGCTCACCACAGTCGTCAGAGGTCAGGCCGACGTGGACCGGGTACTGACCGGGGCCGGCTTGTCGGCGTCGAGTGTCGCGCTGCCGAAGGGCATGAGCGTGGAGACCGCAGAGCTGATCGAACGCACACTGTGCGGTACCGACGGAACGCTGTCCGCCGCCGAGTGCGCGGCCCGAACTGGCATCTCCCGGGTCAGCGCGCGCCGTTACCTCGAATACTTCCACGACACCGGCCGCGCCGAGGTGTCCTTGCGGTACGGAGCCGCCGGCAGACCCGAGCGCCGCTACGGTTGGCGCGCCTGAGTTCGCTCTTGCCGGTCCGGCCGCCATGGGGCCAGTCCCTCCCCACTCACACAGCAGCGAAGGCATGGGGAGCAGTGACGGCAACGCGACGTGAGCCTCGTGGGCATCAGTGCAGGGCGGATGACCTTGCTGCGCAGGGTCATGGCGCTGCCGGATCCTGTGGGGCTCGGAAAGTCGTCGCTGCAGGTCAAGTCGATTAGCGGTACTCGTTGATGACGCCGCTGAGGATGCGGGTGCGCAGGAGTCGGCGGTTTTCGGGCTTGTGCATGGTCGTGGGTTGCTGGTCGGCGTCGGGAGGTGGTTGGTTGCGGGCCCGGTGGGGGCGGTGTTCGGCGCGATGATGCCTTGCCCCTCACCCCGGAGGCGCCGACGCAGGGCTGATGCCACTGCCTGAGCGCGGCGCTGTGGAGATCTGCGCTGCATCCGCGTCAGGAGGGGCCGGTTCTCGTTTCGCGAACGCGGGAGCGTCCCGTACGCCCCGTGGCGGACAGCGTCGTCCGCCACGGCCGGCCGACGTCGTCCGGCATTGCTCTTACGAGTTGGTGCCATCACCCACTCCGCCATCCGACCACTCAATCGGCGTGGACGGCCTCCCCCGCGACGAGGGTGAGCACCGAGCGGGCGCCAGCCACGTACGCGTCCGGGGCGAAGAGGTCCTGGTCGAGGACAGCGAGGTCCGCCGCCATGCCCTCGCGCACCAGGCCGACCTCGTCGTCGTTGCCGTTCACCCAGGCTGAGCCTGCGGTGTAGGCGCGCAGGATGTCGGTGAACTCCAGCCGCTCCTCGGGCACGAACGGGCGGTCGGCGCCCGGCCACTCGGCGTGCGCCGAGCTGGGCGGTTCGGTGCGGTGCACGGCCACATGCATGGCCTGCCACGGGTCGGCCGTGGTGACCGGCCAGTCGCTGCCCCCTGCGAGCCGGGCGCCGCTGTCCAGCAGCCGACGGAAGGGATACTGTCGGCCGGCCCGTCCCTCGCCCAGCAGGGGGTTGGTCAGCTCGTCGGTCTGCTGGTGGTGGGTCGCCCACAGCGACTGGACGTTGGCTGCCACCCCCAGCTCGGCGAAGCGGCCGATGTCCGCGTCGTCGACCAGCTGCACATGGGCGATGTGGTGGCGCCGGTCACGAGCCCCGTTCGCGTGGACGGCGGCCTCGACCGCGTCCAGGCACTCGCGCACGGCGCGGTCGCCGATCGCGTGGAAGTGCACCTGAAAGCCGGCGGCGTCCAGCCGGGTCACCGACTGGGAGAGCAGCTCGGCAGGCACGTTGGAGTGGCCGAGGTTGCTGGTGACGCACCCGCAGGAGTCCAGGTACGGCTCCAGCAGCGCACCGGTGCCGTTCTCCAGCACGCCGTCCTGCATCACCTTGACCGCACCGGCCCGGAACCGGCGACCGGGCTCGCCGCGGCGCGCCACCAGGTCGTCCAGCTGCTCCAGGCCGCGGTCGCGGTCCCACCACAGGGCGCCGGTGACCCGGGCCTTCAGCAGTCCCCCCGCGTCGGCCCGGCGGTAGGCGGCGAGCGTGTCGCCGGCCCCGCCGTAGGCGCCGACGATGGCGTCCTGCCAGCCGGTGATGCCGTAGCGGAAGAGGTGGGCCTGCGCGTGGCGGAGCGCCGCGACCTGGTCCTCGACGGTGTCCCGCGGAAGCACCCGGGCCACCAGGTCCATGGCGCTCTCGTGCAGTACCCCGGTGGGCCGGCCGGCCGCGTCGCGTTCGATCCGCCCGGCCGGCGGGTCCGGTGTGGCCGCGTCGATCCCGGCGCGTTCCATTGCCGCCGAGTTGACCCATGCAGAGTGGTGGTCGGAGTTGGGCAGGAAGACCGGCCGGTCCGGGACGACCGCGTCCAGCGGCTCACGGGTGGGCCAGCCGCCGGGGAAGCAGTCCATGGTCCAGCCGCCGCCCAGGATCCACGGCTGCCCGGGGTGGGCGGTCGCGTACTCCCGGACGGCCGCGACGCAGCTCTCGGCATCGGTGGCGCCGGTGAGGTCGCAGCGCAGCGCCTCCAGGGCGCCCCAGACGGGGTGGATGTGCGCGTCCTGGAGGCCGGGCACCACGGTCCGGCCGGCCAGGTCGACGGCTTCGGCGGGCCGGCCGGCGGCCCGGCGTACCTCGGCGTCAGTGCCCACGGCGGTGATCCGGCCGCCGGACACGGCGACGGCCGTCGCGTGGGGGCGCCGAGGGTCGCCGGTCCACACGCGGCCGCCGTGCAGGACGAGGGTCATGCGTCGGCCCGGTGGGTGCGCAGCACGTACACCTTGCGCAGGGTCTCTTGCACCTGCCACGTGCCGCGCCAGCCGGCTGGCATCGCCAGGGTGGAGCCGGGAACCAGCTCGACGGCCTCTCCGCCCTCGGTGTGCACGGTGGCGGACCCGGTCAGCACCTGGCAGACCTCGTCGTAGCCGTCGCGGGTGGCGGTGAAGCGGCCGGGGTCGCACTCCCAGACGCCGACCTCCACCAGTCCGTCGGGGGACTGCCACAGGGGGCGGGTGGTCTCCTGCTGGCCGGTGGTGCTGGTGGGCTTGGGGTTCGCGGGGGGCAGATCGGCGTTTGCCGCGTCGGCGAGGAAGGCGACGGCGGGGACGAGGGCGGTGGTGTCCATGAGGTGGGTCGCTCCTTTCAGCGGCCGCTGATGACGTTGGCAACGCGTGCGATGACGGACGTGCGCTCCAGGCCGGAGTTCTCGTGCCGGTCGGCGGCGCGGTAGGCGACGTAAAGGCTGCGCACGCCCAGCCAGCGCAGCGGCTCCGGCTCCCAGCCGCGCACCTTGCGGTCGACCCAGGGCAGCCGGGTGAGCTCGGTCTTCTGACGCAGGATCAGGTCGCGCAGAGTGCGTCCGGCGAGGTTGGTGGTGGTCACGCCGTGCCCGACGTAGCCGCCGGCCCAGCCGAGACCGGTCCGCTCGTCCAGGTGGACGGTGGCGCACCAGTCGCGCGGCACGCCCAGCACACCGGACCACGTGTGGTCGATCCCGACGCCCTCGGTGGCCGGGAAGTGCTGCCGCAGGATGGCCTGCAGCTGCAGCTGGGTGGCGGCCCGGGTCTCGCCGCGCTGGTCGACGTGGGAGCCGAACATGTACGGGATGCCGCGCCCGCCGATGGCGATGCGGCCGTCGGTGGTGCGCTGGATGTAGCAGTAGGAGTTGGCCTCGTCCCCGATCAGTTCGGCGCCGCGCCAGCCGATCTCGTCCCATGCTGAAGCAGGCAGCGGCTCGGTGACGATCATGCTGCTGTTCATCGGCAGCCAGGCCCGGCGGTGGCCGCGCAGCCCGGCGGTGAACCCCTCCAGCGCCCGGATGACGTACGTCGCCTTGACGGTGCCATGCGGGGTGACCGCCTCGTGCGGGCGGATCTCGGTGACCTCGGTGCCCTCGTAGATGGCCACGCCCATCCGCTCGACCACGTCGGCCAGGCCCCGTACCAGCTTGGCGGGCTGGATGCGGGCGCAGTGCGGGCTCCACTGGGCGTAGCGGGCACCGGCCACGCGGACCCGCTCGGCGAGCTGGTCCGCGTCGAGTTCGACCAGGTCGTCCTCGCCCCAGCCCTCGGCGCGCAGCGGCGGCAGCCCCTCGCGCAGCCGCCGCTCCTGCGCGGCGTTGGTGGCGACGTGCAGCAGACCGTCCTTCTGGATGTCGGCCTCGATGCCTTCCTCGGCGGCGACCCGGATGACCTCGTCGACGGAGGAGAACATCTCGCGCTGCAGGGCGACGGCCGACTCCCGGCCGTGCGACTTGGCGTAGCGGTGCATCTGGCCGGGCGGCTCGGCGCTGAGCCAGCCGCCGTTGCGGCCGGAGGCGCCGAAGCCGGCGAACTCCTTCTCCAGGACGGCGATCCTGAGGTCGGGCTGGGCCTGCTTGAGGTAATAGGCGGTCCACAGGGCGGTGTAGCCGCCGCCGACGAGCGCGACGTCCACGTCCAGATCGCCGGGCAGGGCCGGGCGGCGGGCGGGGACGCCGCTCTCCCGGTACCAGAAGGAGACGGCGCCGTTGACGAAGGTAGGGCTGGTGGCGGGAGTGCCGCTCGGGGTGGTCGTGCTCATCGTCCGCTCATTTCCGCGGCGGCGACCGGGATCCGGTCACCGGAAGTGGGTGGGTGGGTGGTGCCGGTCGTGTCATCGAGCAGGACGCCTCGCTCGACGTCCCAGACCACGGTGACCTCGTCACCGCGGCGGACGCCGGACAGCCGGTCGGCCTGCTCGCGGGCGAGCAGCATGGTGCCGTCGGGCAGGGCGAGTTCGAGCTTGCGGCCGGAGCCCAGGTAGATCTCCTGGGTGACCCGGGCGGGCAGCGCGTTGACCCCGGAGGCCACCGGCGCCGCAGCCGGCTGCACTCTCAGGTGCTCGGGGCGGACCACGACGGCGGCCGTGCCGCCCCCCGCCGGCCGGCCGAGCGCGCGTACGGTGCGGTCGCCGACCCGCAGGCGGGAGTCGTCGCCGTCCGGCTCGACGCGTCCCCGGATGACGGAGGACTCGCCGAGGAACTCGGCCACGAAGAGGCTGCGGGGCTTTTCGTAGAGTTCGCTCCCGGTGCCGACCTGCTGGATGCCTCCGTCGTCGAAGACGGCGATGCGATCCGACAGGACCAGCGCCTCCTCCTGGTCGTGGGTGACGAAGACGAAGGTGGAGCCGACCTCCTGGTGCACCCGTTTGATCTCCAACTGGAGGGATTCGCGCAGCTTCTTGTCGAGCGCGCCGAGCGGCTCGTCCATCAGCAGCACGCTCGGCTCGTACACCACGGCCCGGGCCAGGGCGACCCGCTGCTGCTGGCCGCCGGAGAGTTCGCGCGGCCTGCGGTGGCCGTAGCCGCCGAGCCGCACGGTCTGAAGAGCCGCTTCGACCATCTCGGCGCGGCGGGCCTTGGGCACCTTGCGCTGCTTGAGCGGGAAGGCGACGTTCTCCGCCACGGTCATGTGGGGAAAGAGTGCGTAGTGCTGGAAGACCATGCCGATGTCGCGCCGGTGCGGCGGCAGGTCCTGCATCTGCTTGCCGCCTATGGTCAGGGTGCCCGAGGTGGCGGCGGTGAAGCCGGCGATGATGTTGAGGGTGGTGGTCTTGCCGGAGCCGCTGGGCCCCAACAGGGTCATGAACTCGCCCGGTTCGATGACCAGGGAGACGTCGTCGACGGCGACGGAGTCCGCGTACTCCTTGCGCACCTGCGCCAGTTCGATGCGGGCTCCGCGCGCCTTGATGAGGCTGGACTCAGCGGACACGGTTCCTCCTGGCGGTGGCAAAGGTGGCGGCCAGCACGAGCACCGTGGTGAAGACGATGATCAAAGTGGCGGCCGCGGCAATGGTGGGGTCGGTGTCCCGGGTCACGCTGGCGAACATCTTGACCGGCAGGGTCTGCAGGTAGGGGCTCTGGATGAACAGCGAGACGACGACCTCGTCGAAACTGGTGACGAAGGCGAACAGGGCACCGGAGACGACACCGGGGGCAATCTGCGGCAGGGTCACCTGCCGGATGGCGCCCCACCGGTTGGCGCCGCAGATCAGCGCGGCGTCCTCCAGCCTCCGGTCGAAGCCGCGCAGACTCGCCGTCACCGGGATGATCACGAACGGCAGGGCCAGCACGGTGTGGGCGGTGACGAAGCCGAGCAGGGTGCCCAGCAGGTTGTACTGGAGGAAGAGCGCGTACACGCCGATGGCCACCACCACGGTCGGCACGATCATGGGGGCCAGCAGCAGCCCGTACGACGCCTTCGCCCAGCGCGAGCCGGACCGGGTGAGCGCGATCGCGGCGGCGGTGCCCAGGACAGTGGCCACCAGCGCGACCAGGGCGCCCACCTGGAGCGATGAGAGCAGCGCGTCGATCCACCGAGGGTCGGTGAAGAAGTTGGCGTACCAACGGGTGGACCAGCCGCTCGGCGGAAACACCAGGGATGCCTTGTCGGTGAAGCTGAGCGGGATCACCACCAGTGTCGGCGCGATGAGCCAGCAGCCCACCAGGGCGCTGAACGTCCAGAGCGCGATCCGCGCGGGTCCAGTCCTCATCGGGCACCTCCGCGGTTACGGCTACGGGTGAATCGCAGGACGACGCCGACCAGTCCCAGCAGGACCAGCGTCACCGCCAGCAGCACCACGCCCATCGCTCCGCCGCGGCCCCACGCCAGCAGCCCGTTGACCTGGGTGAAGATCTGCTGCGAGATCAGCGCCTGGTCGGGCGAGCCCAGCAGCGCCGGGGTGATGTAGAAGCCGAGCGAGGTGATGAATACGGTCAGCGCGCCCGCGCCCACGCCGGGCAGCGACAGTGGCACGAAGACCCGCAGGAACGCGACGGACGGGCGTGCGCCCATGCCCTGCGCGGCGTCCAGCAGCCGGCGGTCGATGCCGCTCATCACCGCGTACAGCGGCAGCACCATGAAGGGCATCAGCACCTGGGACATGCCGATCACCACCCCGGCGGGGGTGCGGATCAGCTGCAGTGGGCCCAGCCCCACGGTGCCGAGGAGCTGGTTGACCACGCCGCTGTCCTGGAGCAGCACCACCCAGGCGAAGGTGCGCACCATCAGGCTTGTCCAGAACGGCAGCAGCACCAGCAGGGTGAGCCAGATCCGCGCGCGGGCGCCGACCACGGTCATCAGGTAGGCGTACGGGTAGGAGAGCACCAGCGTCACCAGCGTGACGACGGCGCCGACGGTCAGCGTGCGGACCAGTGTGGCGAGGGCGACGTCGCTGGTGAGGAACCAGGAGTAGTTGCCCCAGCCGGGCGTCGGCTCGGTGACACTGCGCCAGGTCATCAGGCCCAGCGGCACCAGGAAGAGCACGGCGAGCAGGACCACCGCGGGCAGCAGCAGCATCCCCCACCGGCCGCCGGCGCCCTTGCGGGGCCGGCCGCCGGTGGCCGGGGAGGCGATCTCGATCAGGGCGGTCATGGGTTACCGCGCCAGCCAGTCGGACCACTTCTGGATGATCTGCTCCTGGTTCTTCGACCACCAGGCGTTGTCGATCCTGAGCGCCTGGGCCTGCCGCTCGGGGGTGGTGGTCACGTACTGCGAGGCGAGCTCGTCGAGCTTGGGCTTGGCGTCGGTGTTGATCGGCGAGTAGGAGGTCAGCTCGGTGAGCTTGGTCTGCTGGCTGGCGCCCAGGTAGTAGTTGACCAGCGCCATGGCGGCCTTGGGATTCTTCGCGCCGACAGGAACGGCGAGGGAGTCGGAGACCGGCAGGAACTGGTTCCATTGCGGCGCGAAGTGGGCGCCGTTCTTGACCGCGGAGTAGGCGCGGCCGGACCACACCATGGCCATGGAGACCTCGCCGGACTCCAGCAGCTGCTGGGAGCGGGCACCGGTGTCCCAGAAGACCACCGAGGAGCGGACGCTCGTCAGCTTCTTCAGAGCCCGGTCGACATCCAGCGGATACAGCTGGTCGGGAGCGACCCCGTCGGCGATCAGGGCCGCCTCCAGGGCACCCGGGGCCGCGTCCGACGCGAAGCCGGGTATCGCGCGCTTGCCCGGGTACTTGGCCGTGTCGAGGAAGTCCGCCCAGTCCTTCGGCGGGTTGTCACCGAACTTCTTCTTGTCGTACATCAGGACCACGCCGTAGCTCATGGCCGGCACGGAGCACTTGCCCTCCATGCCCTTGGGCAGTTTGGAGGTGTCGACGATGTCGCTGTCGAGCGGCATGAACAGCTTGCCGCACTGGCGCTCGGCCCAGAGGGTGTCGGCGTCCACCACGTCCCAGGTGACGTTCTTGGCGTCGACCTGGGCCTTGACCTTGGTGTAGTCGGTGGGACCGTCGGAGAGCACCTTGGCCCCCGACTGCGTGGCGAACGGCTTGACGGCCGCGGCCTCCTGCCCGTCCTGGTAGATGCCGCCGTAGGAGGCGAAGGTGAGGGTGACGCCGTCGAGCGCGCCCTTCTTGACCTTGCCGGATACGGCCGGACCGGGGCCCAGGTCGACGTCGGCCGCGGCGGGGCTGGTGCCGGCGCAGCCGGTGAGGGGCAGCAGCAGGGCACCGGCGGCAGCGGTCAACCCGAGGATTTTGCGGGATATTCCGGGCATTACTGACTCCAAGAGGGGACGGTGAAGGCGCTCGAGGGCGATGAGGGTGTGGAGCGCGCGGTGACAGGAACGCGCAGGGCGAGCCACGGGAGGGGGTGGCAGGAAGAAGCGCGAGGCGCGTTCCTGGGGAGGAGGCGCGTGCACCAGAGGGAAGGGAAGTGCGGCGGATGGGCGGGGATGCGATGGGAAGGGGGTCAGTCCGGCGTCGGCGGGCTGATGATCCAGAGGATTTCGGCGGGCGTTTCATGGCTGTTGACCACGCGGTGCGGCACCGAGGAGCGGTACTCGATGCTGTCGCCGGCCTCCAGGTCGTGGGCGTGGCCATCGAGTTCGACCTGCACGGCACCACTGATCACCAGGAGGATCTCCTGCGAGTCGCCATGGGTGTAGGCGTCGTCGCCGGTGGAGGCCCCTGGGTCGAACTCGCCCGCGTACACCTCCAGATGGCTGAGCGGGCGCTGTGAAATGAGTAATTTGCGACTTCCCGGAGCGGTGTGCAGCATCGGCCGGTCGGCCCGCCGCACCACCCTCGGACCGGGCGTGCTGTCCTGGTCGAACAGGTCGGCCACGGTGACGCCGAGCGCCACGGCGATCCGCCGCAGCATGCCGATGGAGGAGTTCACCTGCCCGCGTTCCAGCTGACTGAGGAACCCGGGGCTGGCCTGGGCCGCCTCCCCCAGGGCGCGCAGGGACATCCGCCGCATTGTCCGGTACTCCCGTATCCGCCCTCCCAGAGCCGCGTCGGCGGCATCGGCGGAGGGGTCCGGCGACGAACGATCAGTCATGAGTGAACACCTGATGCGTCTTCAGCGAACACTTTGTTCGCTGGGGTGATACGGACCGTACGCTGACGTGATCTGCGATACAAGACCCTCCCTGCGCCGTCACCGGAACGTGACCACCGTGTACGGGCTCGCAGTAGGGGTCTGTCAGGTCCTGTGGTGAGGTGCGGGTTCGCAGGTAGTTGGTCAGGAAGGCCGCGCGCGCGTCCGACTGGGCGAGGGCACGCCGGTCGCTGGCGGGCATCTCGCTGGTCGCCAGGCGAAGGAATAGCCCTGGCGCCTGGCGCGCCAGCGTGGCCAGGCGGCCCAGAAACCAGCCACCGAAGGCCGGAGCGTGCCGGGCGATCTGCAAGGCCGCGCGCTGCCCGGCTGCCATCCCGCGGGTGGGCCAGGCAGGCGGGCCAAGGGGCGCGATGAGCAGCAGGCTGCGGACGCGGTCAGGCAGCTCGGACGCACATGCGGCCGCGAACGCTCCGCCGCCCGAGACGCCGAGCAGCGCCAGCGAGCCGACGTCCAACGCGTCCAGGACCAGGGTGGCTTCCGCAGCCCAGTCCACGACCCGCGGCAGGCGACGGGCGTCGGTGCCGCCGATGCCGGGGCGATCCGGGGCGATGAGGCGCAGTCCGAGCGCGTGGGCCGCGCCCGCGAAGCCGTACGCGGCCAGCCGGGAGTCGGCCAACCCGTGGCAGAACAGCACCGCAGGCGCGTCCGGCTCCCCCACCACCTCGACCGCGATCACCCCGCCGTCGGCTCGACGCAGCTCCACCCTCATATCGTCTCCCGTGACCTTGATCTGAGAGCTGCCTGAGCGGCTTTCCAGAGGTTCTGCCGGTAGCCGGCTGGGAGCCAGGGGCTGGTCCGGGGGCTGCGGCGGTCAGGAGCTGGCCCGGTGATGCTCTTCGACAACGCCTGGACCAGCCCCTGGCTCCCCGACAGTTACGCGCAGGACTTCTGGAAACGCGCTTAGACCCTCATCGGCTTCTACGCACCCGAGTGCTGGGCGGCGTGATCGGCGAGCACAGATACGCGGCTTGACCAGTGGTGACGAGTTTCCGAACGGCACGGGTTGTGGTCAGCCGGCGGAACGACGCCGGTGTGCCTTCTTTGCCGCGGTCTTCTTTGCCGCGGTCTTCTTCGCCGCCTTCCTTCCGGTCGGCTTCGCACGGCGCGTCTGTGCTGCGTCCACGCTCTGTTGCAGCACCGCCATCAAGTCCACCGTGGCTCCCTCGACGCCCCGGGACTCCGGTGCGTGCGGCGGCTCCATGCCCTGAAGCCTGGCAGCGACGACCCGCTGCAGGGCGCGGCTGTAGTCGTCGTGCTGCTCCGCCAGGTCGAAGCCGGAGCCCATGGCGTCCATCAGGTTGTACGCCATCTGCAGTTCCTGGCGGCGGGCCGGTGGGGTCTCCGGGACGGTGATCTCCTGAGCAGGGCGCAGTTGGTCGGGCCACAGCATGGTCTGCATCGCGATTACCTCGTCCCGAGCCCAGAGTACGGCGAGCGATTCCCGGGTGCGCAGCGCTGTCCGTGCGATGGCCACTCGCCCGGACTTCCTCATGGCGTCGCGCAGCAGGGCGTACGGGCGCGCGCCAACGGGGCCGGTACTGAGGTAGTACGCCGTGTCCAGTGCGAGCGGGTCGATCTGGTCTGCGTCGACGAACGCCAGGATCTCGATGCGTCTGGCGGTGGGAAGCGGAAGGTCGGCGAGATCGTCGTCGCTCAGTATGACGACCCGGCCGTCCGGGGCTTCGTAACCGGGCGCCACTTCCTCAAAAGGGATTTCGACGTCCTCATGTTCGCAATAGCGGCGCAGGCGCACCCGGCCACCGCCACACCGCGTGTGCACCTGGCGCAGCGGGACCTCGTGCTCCTTGGTGGCCGCGTGCACGGTCACCGGGATGGACAACAGGCCCCAGGTGATGGCCAGCTTGATGATGGTCTGCGGCATGACTCCCATCGCACCCACGCCCGCCAATGATCGCATGTCGAGCAGGCCGCATTGAGTGTTCCGTTTGGCCTGTCTGCATGCGTCGACCGAAGCACTTTGGCCATCAAGGGGCTTGGAGAGCTGACCTGGAGGATGCAACATCGGGTGCGGAAGCTGCGCTCGGCGGTGGCTCGTGTACTTCGATCAAGCAGGGTGACACAACGGGATCCCTGTAGGGTTCCAAAAGTCCCACATAGGTGCTGACCTGCCTGTTCGCCAGCTGATGTCGATCTTCGTCAGGCCGTGTTGCAGTACTCGTGGATCAGGCCGCCGGGGACGTCGTGGCGCTGGATCCGCTGCACGGAGAACGGGATGACATCCGGGTCGTCGGCGGGAGCGTGAAAGTTCAGGGCCCGGTGCGGCCGTCCGGTGTTGTCGTGGTGGGCGTACTCGGCGAGTACCTGTCGCAGGTGCCACTCGTTGCAGTCGGCCGCCGGTCGGTGCACTCGGCTCGCACGGTGCGGATGAACCTTTCCGCATGGGCCTTCACCCGCAGTGTTTGAGGCGCGCTCTTGAGGATCTCGATGCCGTTGGCGGTAAGGACGGCGTCGAACGCCTGGGTGTAGCGGCTGTCGCGGTTGCGCAGCAGGTACTCCGGGGCGGCTACCAGGTTGCGGTGCACGCGATCAGCGACCTCGGCAACCGCGTGGTCCTCGACGCGTACGAGCGCGGCTACAGAACCCTCGGCCACCAGGGCCTGCCGCACCGCATCGAGCACGCCCAGATCATCGCCCGGTGCAGGCCACGGACGGCATGAACATGGCCGAAACCCGCGTCGGGCCGGACCGCATCAAGGGCGGTTACGCCTGGCGCGGCCTGCTACGCGGATGACCTGAAGTTCTGCGCGGTATCCGGGAGTGTCGCCCGGGCGCAACGGCTTCGATGGCACGGGGTCCTCGCCGGGTGTTGCATCGACGTTGACCAAAACGCGACAAAACCGGCGAGGCCGATGCCAGTATGCGCCCGGCCGAGGACGAGACCCACCTGCACCTGCTGCCGCACGTGCGGGCGAGCTGGATCCTGCGCGGGACGCGGCAGCAGGTGGCCACCCCGGGAAAGAACCGGCAGGCCACCGTCTTCGGCCCTGGAAGTGGCCACCGGCGCCTGGACCTACACCCTGGGCCGCCGCAGTGCCGCCGCCTTCGTCGCCTTCCTCCAGCTGCTGCTGGCCGCCTGCCCTGACACCCCGGCCGTCGCGGTGGTCTGCGACAACGACAGCATCCACCACGCCAAGGCGGTGACCGCCTACCTGGCCGACCAGCCCCGCCTGCGCCTGCTGTTCGGCGCCCGCTATAGCCCGCACGACAACCCGGTCCAGCGCATCTGGGCCGCCCTGAAGGCCTTCCTCGCCAACACCGCCGTCACCTGGCCAGGCCGCCCGCGCCAGGTCCACGCCTTCTTCCGGCAGCGCTCACCCACCCAGATACTGACCACCGCCGCACCCTGGGCCTCGCCCTGGCTACCGAAGCATTACGCGCAGAACTTCAGGCAAGCCGCTTAGCACAATACCGGGGACCGAACGGTCGGCATCACCTGTGCCGACGAGGGCCTGGGCCGCGTCGACACTCACATAGGCGGCGAGGACGAAGAAGGAAATGGCGACGATCCGCAGCGTGGTTTTCTCGCGCGCCTCCCGCACGGCGTGATCACGGGCGGAGAACTGCCAGGCCACCGCGGTCGCGGAGGAGACCTCGATGACCGAGTCCAGACCGAAGCCCACCAATGCGATGGATGAGGCAAGGGTGCCTGCGGTGATCGCGACGACGGCCTCGATCACGTTGTAGGTAATGGTGACGGCGACCAGGAAACGGATGCGGCGGGTGAGTGCTTCCCTGCGGTCCGGGGACGGGCTCAGGGATTTGACGGCCATCAGCAGCAGCCCTCCTCTTCGGCCTCGACACAGGTGCGGTCGGCGGCGACGGCCACCACCGCGGTACGCAGATCGTCGAGTGCGTGGCCAAGGCGCGGGTCGGAGAGCTCGTAGCGGGTACGCCGGCCGACCGGCACGGCGACGACCAGGCCACAATCGCGCAGGCAGGCCAGGTGGTTGGACAGGCGCGTGCGGGAGATCTCCAGGGCTTCCGCCAGATCGGACGGATGGGCTGGCGCCTCGCGCAGGGCGAGCAGGATCTGACAGCGGATCGGGTCGGCCAGCGCGCGGCCGAAGCGGGCAAGGACGTCAATGTCAGAAGCAAGCGTCAACACCCCCAGTACGATACAGGAGTTCATGAATTCAGGAAAACCTGAATTAAGGTATCGGGTGGGCAGGGGGTGACGTGGCACCGTTCCTAACCAGTGTGCGTGAGTGAGTCTTGGACCCACTGTTGCGTACTGGGCGCATCCCGAACGGTGTTGGATGCACTGGGTTCCCGCTTTCGCTTCCCGCTCGGCGGCACGCCTCCAGGGGCGTGGTCCGTCGCGGGTGGGCGGGTTCCCTCACGCCCCCGGTCGCCCGGTCCGGCCTGGGCGGTCCGATGCCCCGCACGATCGCTCCGGTCGTGTGGGGGCGGTGCCGTCCGTCGCCGGATCGGGTGTCCGAGGGCGCGTCGCCCGATCGCGATACCGGCGGCATCGTGACGGGACATCTTTCGGTGTGGAGTGGTCAGCGGTTTCTGCCAGTGCTGGGCACCCCACAAAGTGGTGTAGGCCGGGTCGACCGCGACAATGCTCAGGCCCTGTTCGGCGGCCATGGACACCAGCCGGGCCTTGAGTTTCCCGGTCGGGATGCCGGAGATGAGCTGCCGGAACCGCTTCTTGCGGCCGTGCTTCTCGCGGGTCTTCTCGGCGGTGAAGTCGAGGTCTTCGATGCCGATCGCGGCGACACCGGCCTGCCTGGCCCAGTGGATCAGCCGGGTCAGCGCGTGGCGGATCTGTGCATCGCGGTGACCGGCGGTCCCGGACAGGTCGTAGGGGAAGCGGCGCGGGTCACCGACGGGGTTGCCGTGCCGGTCGAGCCGGTAGGCGGCGAAGTGGTCGGCGTTGGTGTCGACACCGATCATGCCCCGGGCGCGGGCGGCCTCCAGCGGGATGGTCTTCACGACGGGGTGTTGCCAGGACGCGGTGAGGTACCAGCGGCCGCGCTGGGTGTCGAGGTGGATGCGGTAGGCGACGGCCCGGTTCGCTTCGATGCGGTCGGCCCACTCCTGGCCCCGGTGCGCGAAGCCGATACGGGTGGTGAGGGTGTACCGGCCGTGCGGGGCATTGGCCAAGTGCGCGAGCGGGACGGGCAGCTTGATGGACACTTCGCCGTCGGGGGTGACGCGGATGGTCTCGTTCCCGAACCGCTTCCCCGACTCACCATCGGCGGCAAGGAACCAGCGCTCCGCATCCCACCGTTCCCGCCACTGCTCTTCGGTGAGCTGTGCCTGGGCGAGGTGGTGGCGGGTGTTGAGGAGACGTTTACCGCCCCGTACCACCCGCACCCGCCCGGCCTGCCACTCGGCAACGGCAGCGGCGTGCCGCGCCTCCAGCATCGCGAGGCGACGAGATTTGCGGAACCACTCGCTCTTCGACCGGTAGCCACCCGCCGCCCGCTTGGTGCCCTTCTCCCCGACCGGGAGGGACAGGCGGTGCCGCAGCATGTTGATCCCGGCTTCCAGTTTCTGGATGTGCGCTGCCTGACAACGGCGTGCAAGCGCCCACTGATCGTGCGTGGCCTTGGTGATCGCACCCGCGATCCGCGACGACGACCGTGCCGTCAGCTCCCGCTTCCGCGCCGCCCACGTGTCTGCACCGTGCTCCAGACCATCCGCACAGCGAGCCTTGAGATCACCGGAAGCCAGCGCACCCTGATGCTCGCCGACCGCGCGCAGCACCATCTCGTCGTGGGGGGTGAGGTGCTTGAGACGGTCCCGGACCGCCACCCCGCAAGGCCCGGGCACCACGAAGGGCAAGGCCAACGTCCGCAGACCACCCACCACATCACCCCCTCCCAGGCCGGACACCTGCCACCCGAACCAACGAGCAGCAGCCACCAAGGTCACCCATTCGGCCCCAGAACCCCCGTTCCCACCCCCGCGAATGCACCGCCAGGACTCACTCCCGCACGCCACCACTCACTTCGGCTCAGTAAACCAACAGCAGCTCGCAACCCCCTGCCCACCCCTGGAGAAACCGCCTCTGACCGCCCCTTGCTCAGAGGGGCGATGTGAGCTGGACGCGGTCGGCGTCAAGGGCGTTGTGTTGCGCAGCCCAGGCCGGCAGAGCCATCGTGCAGGCGTGGTCCTGGTGGCGCAGGCCGGTGAGGTCCAGTTCGAAGGGGCGATCAGCGAGCAGGGCGTCGAGGATCTTGGGCAGCCGCAGGAACGTCGCGTTGCCGGTGATCTGCACCAGGACCCGCCCGTCAGGGCCATGGAAGGTGTTCAGGCGGATCTGCGAGGTCTCCCAGGCAGTCTTGACCCCGGACAGACCCAGGCCGATCAGTACACCCTCGAACATGCTCACCGTCACGATCCCGACTGCGGTGACCAGCAGGATCACAAAGGGCGGGGCTTCTCGCCATGCCTGGTAGGCGATGCGACGGACCAGCCCGGCCCGTAAAACGTTGAGAGCACCGACCTTGTCGGCATGCGCTTGGTGGCCGCAGCTGACGCAGTGGAACTTCTCCTGCGCGAACCGGTTCCCCTTCGCGGTGTGCCCACAGTCGGGACACCGCCGGGAAGTGTTGCGGGGCTGGTGCCGCTACTCCTCGGTTGCTCAATGGATCGGACCAGCACGAGCGGCAGCTGAGCGACTAACTGACCGACGGGTGCACGAGCGCAGGCGAAGTCTTGGGCATCCGGTTCGCCCTTACGAGGATACGAACGCGGGCTGGGCCCCGGATGCTTCAGCAGCGCCATGCTCTGCGTGGAGCAGCGCACCCACCACGGTTGAAACTAAACAACTAAGTAATTTAGTATCCGAGTAGTCCTTCGTGGAATCGGTCGCCCGCCCGGGGTGGCGGCGGAGGCGCTGCCGCACCGTGCCCTTCGAACGGGCCCAGGACACCAGAAGGTTCCTGGGCCGCGACACCAGAAGAAGGAGTCCGCCTCAGTGGCGTCCCACCGCCGTCCCAAGCAGTCCAGTCACGCATACGCAACCGCGCTCACTGCGACGGCGGCTGCGGCCGTCGCCCTGTCGGCGCAGCCGGCTTTGGCTGACCCACTGCCCGATCCCAACAAAAAGGGCGTTCAGGCGCAAATTGACCGCCTGTACGAGGAAGCCACTCAGGCCACCGAGAAGTACAACGGGGCCAAGGAGAAGGCCGGTCAGTTGGAGAAGCAGGTCAAAAGCCTGCAGAGCACCGCCGCCCGTAGGCAGAGTGGCCTCAACGACCTTCGCAACCGCCTGGGTTCGATAGCCGCTGCCCAGTACCGCAGCGGGGGACTCGACCCTTCCGTGCAGCTGCTGCTCTCCTCAGACCCCAACGGGTTTCTCGAAAAGGCGGCCGCTCTGGACCGTCTCAGCACACAGCAGCTCTCCGAACTCCAGCGCTACGAGACACAGCAGCGAGAAGTCCAGCAGCAACGCCAGCAGGCCGCGGGCAAGCTCAAGGACCTGGAAAGCACCCGTAAGGAGCTGGGAGACAAGAAGAAGGAAATCCAGGGCAAGCTCGCACAGGCCCAGAAGCTGCTCAACGGCCTGACGGCCAAGGAGCGGGCCGAGATCGCCGAAAACGAGCAGCGGGCGAATCGGTCCAGTGAGCGAGCTGTACTGGGCAATGAGGCCAGCGCGTCCCAGCGTGCCGCTGCGGCGTTCAGCGCGGCCAAGACCCGCGTCGGTCTGCCCTACGTGTGGGGCGCCTCAGGCCCCAGTTCCTTCGACTGCAGCGGACTGACCTCTTGGGCATTCCAACAGGCGGGGGTGTCCATTCCCCGAACCTCACAGGCGCAGGCCGGCATCGGCACGCGCATCAATGCATTGAGTGCACTGAAGCCCGGCGACCTCATCATCATGCGGACCGACCTCAGCCACGTCGGTTTCTACGCCGGCAACGGACAGATTCTGCACTCCCCCAAGCCAGGCGCCCAGGTGCGCTACGAGTCCATCGCGCAGAGCGGCATGCCATTCATGTGGGGAGTGCGCATCTGACGACCGCGCCAAGAATTAAGGGCACCGCCACTGCTACCGCCCGGCTATACGAACGCGGACGCCAGCCCCTCATCCAGCCCCAGACCTGGAGGACAGGCGACAAGCAGCGGAAGCAGCTGCATCACCACCGCAGCTGCGATGATGCAGCTGCGCAACGCCGGGTGCGCAGCTGGCGTGGGGGAAAGAATGCGCTGAAGCCTGACGAGGACGGTATGGCCTCCAGCTGCCAATGCGCCGTCCGGAACCGTGGCGCTAGCCATCTCGTACATGGCGGTGGCCAGCACGGTGTGCTCGTATCTTCGAAGCGCCCGGTCGTCGGCGACCATTTCGAGCAGCAGCGGAATTTGTTCCCGCAGGCCGCGAGCGAGCGGGAGTCCCCGGAAGACGATCGCAAAGGCTTGAGAAGCGGCGAGCATCAAGTGGTGACGGCCGGCAATATGCGCCCGCTCGTGCTCGACGACCGCGCCAAGTTCCTTGCCGGAGAGGAGCTCAACAGCGCCTCGGCTGACGACAACCCTGGGGTGACGTCCCGGCAGGCAATAGGCAGCCGGCGCGGCGTGCTCCAGCACCGTGACCCTCAAGGTCGCTGACGGGCGGCCGACCAGGTCAAGCACTTCTCTGTGCCGCCCCCGGGCAGCTCGAGCACGTTGGACGCAAACGGTAAGGGTGGTCAGCAGGGCGGCCACCACCGTTCCCGCCGCCGCGATGCCCCCGTAGCGGGCCGCGCTTGAACCAGGTGGATCGATACCCAACGCGACTCGGCACGTGTAGAAGATGCCGTGGAGGTGCGCACTGGGGGTTGCCAGGTGGAAGGCCCCCAGCGCAAGGCAGAGCGAGAACGAGGCGGCGAGCGCCGACCACACGGCCACAGCCAAAGCAGGGGCCCGGTGCGGCCACTTGCTGCGCAACATGACATGCGGTCCGAGCAGTCCGACTGCTGCGGCATAGCCAAGGAGCGCAGGTGCGGCGTTCACGGTGTGAGGTCGCGTCCGGCAGTGCGCAACGCCTCGCGCAGGGCAGCCACCTCATCTTCGGACATCCCCCGGACGAAGTGGGCCAGGGCCGCCGGACGGTCCTCACTGGCGCCCAGGGCGTCTTCCATCAGTGCTGCGGAGTACGCTTCACGGCTGCGCACCGGCGTGTAGAGCCAGGCCCGCCCTTGCTTCTCGCGCGTCAGCCAGCCCTTGTTGTACAGAATCGAGGTGACGGTCATCACCGTGGTGTAAGCAGCGGGGCGGCGCGTGTTGATCGCGTCAACCACTTCACGGACTGTGGCAGGTCTGCCCCACGTCCACAGGCAGTCCATGATCTCGGCTTCGAGATCTCCCAGCCGCCGCATATTTCCGAGTCCTTCCGCTGCCGCCTCCACACCGTCACGCAATAGTAGACGCGCCGTCTAGGCTTCCTGGCCTCGTGCGAGCCGGGCTGGCGACCGTTGAACCGCTCCGCATCTGTTGGTTCCTCAACCTGAAGGGAAGAGTGAGACATCACGCGACTGGCACATCAGGGCTCTACTCGTGCGTACTATCTCTAGACACTGCTGCACATTGCGGCAGTTGTGTCCTTTGGGTGACCCAGTCAGCACAGACGGGGCGCCTGCCTCCACCCGCTCGCGGACCGGGTTCGTGCTTTTCACAGCCGTACCCGCGAGCTGCAGAAAGGCCCATGACATGTCTGAAATCCAGGTCCACACCACAGGACTGGCGTCGCAGTACATCACCCAGGTGACGGGTGACCTTGAGCGCAACGTCAAGGAGCAGGAACGTATCAATGGGGAAATCGAGGTCTTGCAGGAGCAGTTGGGTGCCCTCCAGCACGACCACTCCGTGCTGATGAGCATCCAGGAGGCGCTCGGCGGCGCGAGCCCCGCCGGCGAGGCAGACACCCCGGCCGCGCCGACCGTGCCGCGCCAGGCCACGGCCGAACCCCAGCAGAGCAAGCCGAAGAAGGCGGCCGCCACGAGTGCAAAGGCGACGGCATCCAAGAAGAGCGCCTCCAAGGCCGCGTCCGCAAAGGCCTCGTCCGCGAAGGCACCCAAGACAGACTCTAAGCCGACCCTCGTCAACCTGATCCGCGGTCACCTGGAGCAGCAGAGCGAGCCGCGTTCCGCCTCCGAAATCTCTGCCTCGCTCGCGCAGGCCTACCCTGACCGCGGCGTCAAGACCACCGTTGTGCGTACCACTCTCGAAGGGCTGGTCGCCAAGAGCCAGGCTCAGCGCACCAAGCAGGGCTCGTCCGTCTTCTACATCGCGACGGGCGTCACGGAGCCTGCTGCCGTCGAACCTCAGCAGGAGGCAGTGGCCGGCTGAGCGTTCTCGGGTGCGCCCATCTCACCGCCACCAGGGGGCGGTTCGATGGCGCCCCAGCCGGAACCTCGGCATGAAGGACCCAGCCGGGGTGCGACGGTCCGGGAGTGGGACTCCCACGCCGTCGCCCGCATCCTCCCAACCGGCACCCGGGTCAAAGGGGGGGCGAACCGGCAGAACACCAGGAGCTTGGCCTCGTCGATGGCCTCACGGGTGCCGACCGGACCGAGTGCAGTGGACGGTGGTGACTGGGGGCGCGGCCTGTCAGTGCTCGGCGGAGAAGATCTCCCGTGCCTCGCGGCTTGCGTAGTACACCAGCACGTATCCGGCGGCCGGGTCGGCCCACCACCAGCCAGCGGCGGCGTTGAGGACCAGGCCGAGCAGGACGGCCGTCGCGAGGATCCCGTCGATCAGGGTGACGCGGCCCTCGGTTTTCAGGACGGGGTTGTCCAGGAGGGCGCCGGTGCGGGCCTTGCCTGCGGCAAGGACGAACATCACGGCTGCGGTGATCGCGGTCCAGGCGATGCCCAGTGGTGAGTGGTGTGGGTGATGGCCGCTGGCCAGCACCCATGTGGACTGAACGAGCAGGTAGACGGCGAGAAGCGCGAAGCCGATGCCGATCAGCTTGAGCGCGCGGTGCTGCCGGTCCTCGCCGGTGCCGGACAGTTCCCAGACCACCACGGTGGACACGCCGATCTCGATCAGCGAGTCCAGGCCGAACCCGGCCAGCGCCACCGATTTCGCGGAGATTGCCGCGATGGCGAGCACCACGATGCCGACGACGTTCCAGGCGAGCGTGGTGTACTCCAGGGCGAAGCCGCGGCGGAGCAGGGCGGTGCGGGTAGTAGCGTCCAGCGTGGTCACCGCCGAAGTCTCGCAGACTGCCGAGGCGTCACTCACCCCGCTGGGTCAGGCCGTGAGCTCGGCGGTGCCGCGCCCCGCGAGGATGCGGTACACGGTGGCGGCCGAAGGGTGCTCGCCCGGCTATGGAACAAGACCGGTGCCACCAGGCTGGAGCCCGTTGACGGCATGCGTGTTCCGGCGGTGGGCCCGTAGGCCGTATCCGAGGTCGGCGGTGATGAGGGCGAGGGCGGCTGCGGCGCCGAGGGCGAAGCCGGCGGTGACGTGTGTGGCCCAGTGGACGCCGAGGTAGACGCGGCTGGCTGCGACGAGGGCGGACAGGGCCAGCGCGGCGCCCCACCAGGCCGCTGCTCCGGTACGGGAGCGGGTGTGGTGGGCCAGGAGGTAGGCCGTTGCGAGCAAGAGGCAGTGGCGACGGTGGTGTGGCGGGAGGAGAAGGAGAAGCCGGTCCTGGTGACGACGGCGGTGGCCGACGGCGGCCGGGTACGGGCGGCGACGTCTTTGACCAGGGTCAACAGGTCCACGGAGAGAGCGCCGGCGGCGCCGGTCACGAGGAGCGGGGGCCAACTGCGACCGCGACAGGCCAGTAACACGGCCAGGAGTGCGGCCGTGGTCATCAGGGGATCTCGGCAGAGGTGCTGCCGGCCTTCATGCAGGCGGTCGCCAGCGGGCTGCGGTGCTCAACAGCCTCACCGAGGACGTGGTCGATCAGCCCTGCGTTCCGGTCGGCCAGCAGGTCGGCCACCTCGACGAATAGGCCCAGGACGGCGGCCGGCGCGAGGGCGCGGCCGTTGCCGTGACGGCCTCGCGGGCGTTGGGCAGGCGGGGCGGACCGGCCCGGGTGCGGATCATCGGCGGGGTTCCTCCGGGGCGGTGCGGGCCGGCGTTGCCGTCGGTGACGGACTTTGGCGGTTTATCGTGCTGTTCGTTTCACATCTGATGTTACGGTCGTTACATGTCGAGTGAGACGGCGGTCGGCCGGGAGCGGTTCCTGCTGGTGTCGGTGAGTACCGCGGACGCCCCGGCGGCAACGAGGGTGCGGGTGTGGCGCAAGCTGCGCTCGCTGGGGGCGCTGTATCTGCAGCAGTCGGTGTGCCTGCTGCCCGACCGTGAGGCGGTACGGCGTCAGGTGGCGCGGCTGCTCGCCTCGGTGCGGGCCGACGGCGGCACCGTACGGCAGCTGACCGTGGACATCACCGACGCCACCGAATACGCCCAGCTGATCGGCGAGTTCAACACAGAGCGGGATGTGGAGTACGGCGAGGTCGTCGAGCGTGCCCCCGATCTCCTCAAGGAATTGGAGACGGAGACGACGCGGGGCAATGCCACGTATGCGGAGGTGGAGGAGTCCGAGGCGGATCTGGAGCGCTTCGAGAAGTGGCTCGCCAAGATTGCCGTCCGCGACTACTTCCACGCCCCCGGCGGCCCGGCAGCCCGGGAGGCGGTGGAGCGGTGTCGTGCGGCGCTGGCGGCCTTCGAGGACGCGGCGATCGCCGCACAGGACGGCACCCACCACCCCGCCGACCAGCCCGACACGAGCGCCCTGCCGGCCTCGGCCACGCTGCGCGCCGTCGAGTAGGAACGGACACTGACATGTGGTGGAACATACCGATCGCCCTCGGCGCGGGCCTGCTCGCGGCCTGGCTGATCCTGCTGGTCACGCTGTTGCTGATCCGCCCCAAGGGCGCCCTGCTCACCGAGGCGATCCGCCTCCTGCCGGACTTGGTGCGGCTGCTGCGCCGCCTTGCCGCCGACAAGTCCCTCCCCCAAGGGGTGCGGGTGCGGCTCGGCCTGCTGATGGTCTACCTGGCCCTGCCGATCGACCTGATCCCGGACTTCCTGCCGGTCATCGGCTACGCGGACGACGCCATCATCGTCGCGTTCGTCCTGCGCTCCGTCGTACGCCGGGCCGGGATCGCGGCGGTCCGCGCTCACTGGCCGGGCACCGAGGACGGCTTCGCCGCCCTGTCCCGGCTGGCCGGGCTCCAGCGGGCCGCCGACGATGCCGTGGGGGCCGGTCCGGAACAGCCATAGCCCCGCACGCCGTTCCCGGAGGCCGGGAACGGGGCTGTTGCGGGCACTTCGAGCCGGATGGTCCAGGTCGCCCCGATGGCATCGTCATCGACCGCCGCGGGCAGGCCGCACCGGTTGATGACCGCGGCGGCCGGGGTGGTGTCCGCGGCGGTGTTCATCCAGACCTCCCGCACCCTCAGCTGTTGGGCCCCGTCGAGGAGTTCGGCCAGCAGGACGTCGCCCAGTCCGCGCGCCCACCAGGCGGGGGCGATCAGCAGGATGAGTTCCGCGCCGTCACCGTCGAGATGCAGCCCGGCAAGGGCCACCGGCCTCCTTTCTGCCGCCTCGGCAAGCAGCGCGCAGCCCATCCGGGGGCACAGCAGCCGGGCGACTGCCGCACGGCCGGTCACCGGCAGCCGGCCGCACAGCGCGTGCAGGGCACCGACCGCCCGGCGGTCGGATTGCCCGGCCGCGCGCAGCGCGACCGTCTCACCGCCGGCCAGCCGCAGCCGCCTGGGCGGCCAGGGAGCCTTGATGCCGCCGGGCGGTGGCCGGGCCGATGGGGGCGAGATGCCGATCTTCGTCACTGACGGTGAACTTTCTCGCCGTCAGGTGACTCCCCATCAAATGGCCGTGGGCGGGGGAATCTAACTGGCCACCGACACCCTGGCAGACCTAAGCTCGGCGGATGACCTTGGAATGGGAACAGGTAATTGTTCACTCGGCAGATCCGGTGGCCTTGGGGCAGTGGTGGGCTACGGCTCTTGGTTGGGTTGTGGTCCACTCCTCTGATGAGGAGTTCGAGATCCGCCCGGAGCCGGATCGCCTGCCGGGGTTGGACTTCGTCCGGCTTGATGAGAGCAAGAAGTTCAAGAGCCGACTGCATCTCGACTTCAGGCCTGATGACCAGGATGCCGAGGTGGCTCGTCTGGTGGCTCATGGCGCACAGCGTGTTGATATTGGCCAGGGTGATCAATCGTGGGTTGTATTGGCCGACCCCGAAGGTAACGAGTTCTGTGTCCTTGGCCAGCGGCGCCAGTAACTGAGCGTTTGGTCCGTTTCGCTCTGAGCTCCGTAGTCACCTTGTCAGTCGAAGTATGTCGGGCCTGGTCGCGCCGCGGCGACCAGGACGAGTCGTCTGAGCCCGAAGGTGATGGCTCGTCGCATTTGATCACGGTGCGGGGCCTGCAGTCGCAGGCTCCGCACTGGTCTCGCAGTTACTCAGCTTCCTTCGATGCGGAGTCGTCGAGTCTCTGCAACGGGAACGGAGATGTGGTGCGATCGGCGGCCTCGAAGAGGGCGGGGACACCGAGAAAGATCGGCGATTTCTGGCTCTCCTCCCGGGCATCAAGTTGGGCGATCTCCTCCTCTGCGGCAGGAAGGCTCACTGAGAGGCCCTCGGCTTCGCCGAGCCAGCCTTCGCGTTCGGCCTCGGCAATGCGGTCCATGAGGTTCCTCCGCATTTCGAGCAGCCCTGGACGCTCCTTAGGGCTCACGATGAGGACTGGGCAGCGAACACACGCGTGCTCATGGGCGCAGTCCGTCCCATAGGCCATGTCCGTCGAGGCGGGCGTGCCGTACGCGACGGTGACCGTGCCGGTGTCGCGGGCGGCGGCCAGTGGCTGCGCGCCCAGGGTGGCCGGGGTGACCTTGAGGTACGCGGCCTCGCCGTCGCTTGTCCGCACGCATGGACGCCGGCACCGGTCCGGGACTCGATCTGCCTCCCGGACCCGGGCACGGACTTGGACTCCGCCTCCGCCCCCTCCAACGACCGCTCGGCGGCCACACGGCACTCGCCCACCGCCAACTCGGCCAGTTCACACGCCACGTGGAGACCTCCTTCGTTGCCCTACCCCTTGACCGCCCCCGAAGTGAGCCCCTGCACGATATGGCGGCTCGCGAAGGCGAAGAGGATCATCGTCGGGGCGATGGTGAGGACCGCCGCGGCGGACATGGAGCCCCAGTCGATGTTGAAGCTGGAGATGAAGCCGTTCAGCGCCGTGGGGACCGTCTTGCGGGCGTCGCCGTTCATCAGGGTCACCGACAGGAACAGTTCGTTCCAGCAGTTGACGAAGTTGAAGATGAAGGCGGCGACGATTCCGGGCCGCATCACCGGAAGGAGCACCCGGAACAGGGCCCCGAGGCGTGAGCAGCCGTCGATCATGGCGGCTTCCTCCAGCGCGTCCGGGATGTTCTCGAAGAAACCGCGGAGCATGACCGTGCAGAAGGGAATGCACACCGCGATGTAGACGAGAGTGAGCCCGAACCGGCTGTCCACCAGGTTCAGTTCCGTCATCATCATGTAGAGCGGGCCGAGCGCGATGAACGACGGGATCATCTGCGTGACGAGGGCCGCCATCAGCACCGCACCCTTGCTGCGGAACTCGAAACGGGCCAGCACGTACGCCGACAGCATCGATATCGCGGTCGCCACCGTTCCGGCGGCCGTCGCGATGATCAGACTGTTGGTGAGATAGACCCCGAACTTCGCCTCACGGAAAAGCCCGGTGTAGTTCTCCAGGGAGAAGTGCGTGGGCCAGTAGGAGATCGGGAAGGAGAAGATCGTCCCGGGGCTCTTGAAGGACGTGACGGTGATCCAGTACAGCGGGAACACCGTGACGGCCAGCCAGAGGGAGAGAAAGAGGATACGGACCGTGCGCCCTGCGGCGGACTCCTTCCCGATCACGAAACTGTTCCTTTCGTCTTGCGCGTCCTCGGATTGCGGCCGGTGGCGCGCTTCCCGCCGGTGGTCGGCCTTCCGCCGGTGGCCGACTTCTCGCGCGTGGCCGTCAGATGGAAGACCGAGAAGACCAGGAGCATCGCAACGACGATGAGGCCGATCGCCGAAGCCCTTCCGTAGTCGCCCTGTTGGGTCACAGTGATCATCCACGTGGTCACGATGTGCGTCTCGTTGGACGGTCCGCCGCCGGTCATCGCGAAGATGAGGTCGGGGAAGTTGAAGATCCAGATGACGCGGAGCAGTACGGTCAGCGACAGTGTTCCCCGGATGGAGGGAATCGTGATCTGGAACAGCGTGCGGACCTTGCCCGCGCCGTCGATCTCGGCCGCTTCGTAGATTTCGTCCGGTATGGACTGGAGGGCGGCGAGGATCATAATGGCGAAGAACGTGACGCCGTACCAGATGTTGGCGATGAGTACGGCGACCATCGCGGTCTTCGGATCGGCGAGCCAGGGAATCGGCTCGTTGATCAGACCGGCCTTCTCCAACAGGTCGTTGACGACACCGAATTCACTGTTGAACATCCAGCGGAACAGGATGCCGATCAGGAATCCGGAAATGGCCCACGGGAAGAAGATCAACGCCTGGTAGAGCCCGCGGAAACGAAACCGGCGGCGCAGCCACAGCGCGATGGCGAACCCGATGACGAACTGCGGCACGATCGATCCCACGACCCAGATCCCGGTATTGCTCAGGACCGTGCCGAACACCGGGTCGGTGAAGATCTCCCGGAAGTTCTTCAGCCCCACCCAGGAGGTGTCGGTGAGGTCGTTCAGGTTCCAGTTCCGGAAGGCCATCTGACTGCCCGCGATCATCGGGTAGTAGATGAACACCGCGACGAACAGGGCGGCCGGAGCCATGAAGGCGGCGACGGTCAGCCCTTGACGGCCGGTGAAGACGGGTCGGCGTGGGCGGGGGGCCGTCGGGGCGGAGGTGGAGGCGGCGGTGGAGCCGCGCCCGCCGGCGCCGGCGCGGAGGCCCGTACCGGCATCCGGGCCGACGTCCGGGCGGGCTCCCACGGCGGCGTCCGTACTACAGGTGGTGGGCGTGGGCGTCCCGCCCGGCTCCCCCTCCGGCCGCGCGGAGGGGAACGCCACCGGCTCCTTCACTGACTCTTCCACTTGGCGGTCCAGTAGGAGTCCCAGCCGGTGAGGAGCTGCTCGGGCGTCATCTTGCCGAGCAGCACCTTCTGGATGTCGGCATCCGACTTCTGGATCCACTCGGTCCACCAGGAAGAGTCACGCGGCTGCGTGACGGTGATGTACGCGTCCGGGTTCTCCGTCATCTTCACGTAGCTCGCCCAGGCGCCGGTCTTGTAGTACGTGTCGTCGGCGGCGCTCTTCAGAATGGGCACCAGGCTGTTCTTCTTGTCGAACGTGGTGGCCGCGTCGCCCTCGGCGAGGAACTTGACCAGCTTGGTGGCCTCCGCCTTGTGCTTGCTGCCCGCTGCGATCCCCCAGCCCGCGGTCGCCACCGGCTGGACGGCCTTGCCGCTGGGCCCGGTGAGCAGCGGCGCCGTTGTCCACTGCTGCTGACTGATCGCCTTCGACTCGCCGAGCGTCGCAATGACTTCCGGGTCCTGGAGGAGAAACGCCGTCGAGCCGTTGGAGAAGCCCTCGACCATCTCCGGGTAGCCCCAGGCGACGGACGATGGCGGCGACGCCTTCTTGAACAGGGCGAAGTACGTCTTGAGTGCGGTGAGCGCTTCCGGCGCCGAGAAGATCGTCCTGCCGTCGGTGAGCTTGAAGCCGTTGTCGCGGTCGATCTTGTCGGCGACGTACGCCTCGATGACGGCCACGGCGTTGCTGTTGGCGTTCGTCCCGCCCCGGAACGCGTACCCGTACTGGCGCTTGCCCGGATTCTGGATCGCGGTGGCCTGCTCAAGGAGGTCGTCCCAGCTCGCGGGCGGGTTCTTGAAGCCGGCCCCGGTGACCAGATCGCTGCGGTAGAAGAGGCTGAGTCCGTAGAAGCCGTACGGGATGTAGTACGTGCGGCCCTTGGCGTCCTTGGCGTACTTGACGGTGTTGTCCGTCAGCTCGTCCCAGCCGGCCCAGCCCTTCAGGTCCTTGCTCATGTCGTACAGCCAGTGGTTGGTCGACCACGGCCCCGACGTGATGTCCCGGACCTCCAAGGTGTCGATGCCGCTGCCGGACTGGAGCATCTGCTGGATCTTCTGGTCTGCCTGATCGGTGGGCGGTGAGATCAGATCGACCTTGATCTTGGGGTTCTGCTTCTCGAACTCCCCTATGAGGTCCTTCAGGACGGCGGTACGGGTGGGGTTGGTGAGGCTCTCGACCATGTGCAGGGTGACGGTGCCGTCAGCGGCGGCGCCTCCTCCCACGGCACAGCCCGACAGCACGAGAGCGGCGGCGAGACAGAGCGCCGTGGCGGTCCTTCTTCTGCTCAACACTGTTGTCCTCCCAGTTCCAGGGGATCGGTGACGGTGATGCAGGACAGGGGGCGGCGGGGGTCACTGGGACATGGCTTGCGGGGCGCGGGCCCAGTCGACGAGCACGGGAACGCAACGCTCGACGAAGTCCTCGAAGTCGGCGGCGGTGTTGTAGACGTGCGTCGACAGGCGGAAGTACCCGGCGCCGCCGAAGCTCGTGAACGCGGCCTCGACGCCCAGTTCGGCGGCAACCCGGTCGCGCAGCGCGTCGGCCGCGGCGTGGGTCGTGCCCAGACCGTCGGGGAGCCGTACGAGGCGCAGCGCGTTGACCGGCATGCCGACGTCCACGGCGGCGCCGACGCCGGTGGCCTCGGCGAAGGCGTCACCGATGAGGCGTTCCGCGTAGTCCGCGAGTTCCGTCATGTACGTACGGGCCGTGTCCCAGCCCCAGACGCCGTCGATGAAGTCGAGGGCGGTCGGGGCCGCGAGATAGCTCGTCGCGTCGATGGTGCCCTGGGTGTCGAAGCGGTGCGGGAACGGTTCCTCGGCGCCCCAGGAGTCGATCAGCGGGTAGAGCGCGTCCCGCAGCGGTCCCCGGGCGACCAGGGCCGACGTACCGCGAGGCGCGCAGCCGAACTTGTGCAGGTTGCCGATCCACGCGTCGCAGTCCAGGCCCGCGAGCGGGTCCTCGGCGAGGCCGGGCACGTGCGCGCCGTCGACCAGGAGCGGAATCCCGCGCTCCCGCGCCAGCGCGCCGATCCGCTCCACCGGCATCCAGCGGGCGGTGGCCGAGGTGATGTGGTCCAGGACGATCAGCCCGGTGGCGCCGGTGAGTTGGACGGCCACCGCCTCGTACGCCTCGTCCTCGCCGGCGTCGAGCGGGACCCGCGCGGTCCGGACGGTGCCGCCCCAGCGGCGTGCGAGACGGCGGGCGCCCATGGTCACCGCGCCGTAGCCGTGGTCGGTCACGACGATCTCGCCGCCGGGCCTCGCCGGGACGTTCGCGTAGACGACGCTCGCGCCACCGCTCGCGTTGGGCACGAGGGCGAGGTCGTTGGCAGGGACCCGCAGGAACGCGGCGATCTCCGTCCGCGCCGCCGCCACGCGTGCCGGGAGGGCCGGGAACCATGTGCCGGGCGAGCGGTCCATCTCCTCGCGCAGCCGGCCCTGCTCCCGCTGCGCGACGAGCGGGACCGCCCCGAACGACCCGTGGTTGAGGTGCTGGTGCGCGGCCAGCAGCGACCACGCCTCGATCGCCGGCCGGCCGTCGGCCAGCAGCAGGGGGCGGGGTGCCGTGGTGACACAGGTCTCGCTCAGGTGGTTCAAGATCTCCCCTTGGCCTCGTCGACTCGGCGGACGCCACGGTCGATACATCGGACAGTCGTAGAAAGAGGTCTGATGACTTGCGGCGCATCCTGACACTGGGCTCGGGAAAGAACAAGGTTGTTCACGAATTGGTTACCTGAGACCAGTGAGGTCATCAGATGACTTGGGAAGGAATCATGGAAGAGATCCAATGAGCCTGTAGGATCGGCAACACATTCGACCGTGGGCGGTTCCACCGGACCGCCGCCGTCGATGTCTTGAGAGGTGAAGCGATGTCCGCAGTCGACCAGGCGTTCCACGGCCTGCGCCGCATGATCGCTGACGGGCGTCTCGTCGCCGGACAGCGCATCCCGCCCGAGAGCGACCTCTGCGAGGAACTCGGCGTCTCGCGCGGCTCGTTGCGCGAGGGGGTTCGTATGCTCGCGGCACTCGGCGTGATCGAACCGCGCCATGGCTCCGGTACGTACGTTTCGCAACTCCGGCCCGAGGACATCGTCGGCAGCCTCTCGCTCACCGTCGACCTGCTGCCGCTGACCGGGCTCCTGGAGATGTACGAGATCCGGCGCGTCCTGGAGTCGCACGCGGCGGCGCAGGCGGCGGCGCGGATCACGCCCGAGTCGCTGAGCACGATCTTCGCGTACATGGAGGCGATGGAGGCCACCGAGGATCCGGACCGGGTCTCGGCGCTCGACCAGGACTTCCACGCAGAGATCGCCCGCATCGGTGGCAACCCGACCCTCAAGTCCCTCCTGGGAGTCTTCCGCGCCCGCTCCCGCACGTACCAGGTCTTCACCCTGCCCGAGGGCCCCCGCATCAAGCGCTCCAGCGACGAGGACCACCGAGCGATCGCGACGGCGATCGCGAACAGGGACCCGGTGGCGGCGGCGGCTGCGGCGTCCGCACATGTGGCGCATACGGAGAGGTGGCTGCACGCCTTCCTGCCGCAGGCACCGGAACCGGACCCTGAACCACCGGCGAACCCTGAGGCGGGCGCCTGACCTCGGGGTCCGCCCGTGCTTCGCCTTTCTCGCGCGGCCTTGCCCGTGCTGTGACCGGCAATGTTTGCCCGAGGAGCGTCGTCCAGTGCGTGCGATCGCAAGGCGGCCGGAAGCCCTTGTAGCGGAGCTACGAGGGCAAGCCGCCCAGCGGTACTCGGCCCCGATGTAAACGGACAACGGCTCGCGCTCAGGAACCGAGGCCGCGATGCCCGCCGAAACCAGTGATCCCCAGTCGCCGGGCACCGTCACGAGATCGACACCACCCGGTCCTGGCCGTCGGCGACGGCGACGGCGCGCTGGGTTTTGATCCACCTACGGACCACGAACCCGATCGACCACGCGCTGAGAACGCCGAGGCGGTCTGGAGATCAGGCATTCTCAGACGCTCAAACCGAAAGAGAACCTGCTCCACCGTTCCCATAACACCACGTCAGCAACACCATCTCGTCTGACACACCGTCACTGACATCCACCCACTGACACCAAACCGGCACATCGCACCAAGGGTCCGCAGCGCGTGGACGTGGCCTTCGAAGAAGGCTTCCTGGCCGCAGGAGGCGAACACCCGGTGGACGGCCCGGGCCCGCATGGCTCATTCCTCGAGGGCGCGCATGATCTTGATCTGCGCGGCGTCCCGAGCGGTCTGCATCTCCTGGATGGTCGCACCGAAGCGGGCCTGTTCGGAGAGCAACTGCACGGTCTTCTCGCCCAGTTTGGGGGTACCGAGGTCACACCACTGGGCCTCCAGTGCGGGGCCGAGGTGCTCCAGGAAGGCCGGCAGGCCGCCGGGGCCGCCGCCGAGATGGAAGCTGCGGAACGGGCCGGCGACGGCCCACCGCAGGCCGATGGAGGACGTGACGATCTCGTCGAGCTCCTCCTCGGTCACCACGCCCCGAGCGACGAGGTTGACCGCCTCGCGAAAGAGCGCGGCTGCAGACGGTTGGCAACGAATCCCGGCACCTCCTTGCGCAGCACGCGGGGCTTCTTGCCGAGGGCCGTGTAGAAGTCGACGGCGCGCTGCACGACCTCCGGATCGGTCTTCTCGCCGGGGACTACCTCCACCAGCGGGACGAGGTGCGGAGGGTTCACAACTGCTGGGCAGGCACATCGTTTTGGCGAACATGGGCACGATTGGGTGAACGGCGCGAGGAGCTGCGGGTATGCCCGGCGGGGTGTGCGTATCGTTCTCGGTGCGATCTGGGACGCCGGGTGTGGTGTCAGCAGTCGGGGCCCCCGTTCTACCGGAGAGATGGTTCGGGGCCTCCCCGTCGCCTCTGGCCACACCCATATGGCCAGGTCGTAGGGATTCCGCCCACTTGGGACGGACCGCATACGGGATATGCGTCGCCGCCCGGGACGCGAAAGCGGAGGACCAGTGCGCCCAAGACCGTTCGGGGCGTGCCGGTGAGTCGGGACTCACTCCTGCTCACTGCCCAGGAACGGTTGAAGGGATGACCGATGACGAGCCGTCCGGGCTGCTGCAGCGCCTGCGCGATCTCGGTGGCGCGGATAGACGACCGTGACGTTCTGCCAGGGCCCCGGAGCGGAGCGGGGGACGGCGGAAGTGTCGTTCATGATGGCTCCTCATTTTCGTGTGTCCCGCGAGGACTTCACCGGGCGAGGTAGTCGTGGACGACCTCGGGGGGCGACAGGGTGAGGTCGGTCAGGACGTGGCTCGCGGAGAGGACTTCCAGGACCGGGAGGTCCGCCATGGGCGCCAGGGCGTGCTGGAAGAGCTGCAGCCGGGCAGGACCGGTCCAGGCCCCTTTGACGGTGATGTCCTCGGTCTGGAACCGGACCAGTTCGCAGATGCGCGGCTCGCCGGTGTATCCGGGGAGCTTCTTCAGCATGAAGGTGGGACGGCAGATGTCCTCGCGCGCCTGGTCCGCGTCGAGCGGAGCGTGCTTGTAACCATTGCCATCGAGCCTTGACGATCAGTAGGTTCGTGCCGTCGAAGTTTGAGCGGTATGGCGTTCTGGTGTGCCGGGGGCAGGGGGACTCGCGGATGCGTACGCGCATCTCGGAGCGTTTGACCTGGGCTTTCCGCAAGAGGGTGGCCAGGTTCGGTGGTCGCTCTCGGTTTGCTGTGGTGTCCGCCGCTCTGCGCCGCCGCGCTGCCGCGGGCCTGCTCGCCATCGCCATCGTGGTCGTGGCGGCCGCAGGGGCCGGGTGCGATGTCATCGAGAGCTCGGGCTCGAGTCCGTCCGCATCGGCCGAGGACGGCGAGGCGCCCCGCCGGGCCGAGGCCAAGGCGACGAACCCGCCACCGGGGCTGCCCGCGGCCTTCACCGTCGGCCAGCGGCTCGACTGGTCGGCCTGCCCGGCACCGTCCGCGGCGCAGGGTGACGGTGACGTCCCGGGCGACGACTGGGAGTGCGCCACGATGAAGGCGCCGTTGGACTACCGGCGGCCCGGCCGCGGCACGATCGACGTCGCCATGATCCGGAAAAGGATCACCGGAGGGGAGCGGAAGCGGATCGGGTCGCTCCTCCTCAACTTCGGAGGCCCCGGCCAGTCCGGCGTCATGGGGCTCCCCAGGTACGCGGGCGACTACGCCACGCTGGGCGAGCGCTACGACCTGGTCAGCTTCGATCCGCGAGGTGTAGGCAGGACCGCCCCCGTCAGCTGCGGGGAGAAAAAGTTCGAGGGCAGCGACGCCTGCGAGAAGCACTCCGGTGGGCTCCTGCCGTACGTCGGCACCTCGCAGACGGCGCGCGATCTGGACCTGATGCGCTATCTCCTCGGTGACGAGAAGCTGAACTACTTCGGCGTCTCCTACGGCACCGAGCTGGGTGGCGTCTACGCCCACCTGTTCCCGAAGAACGCGGGCAGACTCGTGCTCGAAGCCCCCGTCGATCCGACGCAGGATCGCCTGCAGGACAACCTCAGCCAGGTCAAGGCCGTCCAGCTCGCCTTCGACCGCTTCGCGCAACACTGCGCGATCACTTACGACGACTGCCCCACCGGCAGCGACCCCGAGCAGGCCGGCCAACGCGTCATCGAGGTGCTGGCGAAGCTCGAGAAAGAGCCCGCCCCCACCGACGGCGGCGAGAAACTCGACAAAGATCTCACCGCTCACGCCATCGCGAACTACCCGGACCTCGGCGAAGAAGGCTGGGGTCCGCTGGTGAAGGCGCTCAGCGAGGTCATGGAGCGGGGCACCAGCAGCAAGTTGCTCCAGAGGGCGTACGACCACGCCCCAGGCGCCCGGGTCCGGCCCTGGGCCGGCGTCAGCGCCCGCAGCGAGACCTCGGGCGGCAACGGCGTGTCCGCCTTCGTCGCGATCACCTGCGCCGACTCCAGCCTGCGCCCCGGATTCACCGGAGCCGAGGAAATGATCAAGCGGACCAAGGCGGCCTCCCCCGTCTTCGGCGAGGCATGGTCCCAGGGCGTCTACCTCTGCTACGACTGGCCGTTCGAAGGCGAGCGCGTCACCCCCGACGTCAGTGCGGACGGCGCTTCCCCGATCCTCGTCGTCGCCAACACTGGCGACCCGACGACGCCGTACACGGGCGCCAAGCGCATGGCGGGCGAACTGGGCAAGGAGGTCGGCGTCCTGCTGACAGTGCGGGCCGAGGGCCACGGGTCCTACCCCCACAACCGCTGCGCGACCAGGGCTGTCAACACGTACCTCCTCGACGGCACGCCCCCCAGGCACGACACGACGTGCTCGTAATACGCCCCTTGAGGCACGAGCGCTTGCCCCATTCCCCTGCAGGCATGCATCTACGGCATACCTCCCCACCGCGTAAGCACCCACCCGGATCAGCTCGGAGGACCTCTGGTCCGCTCGAGCTCCGGTGGCACGCACTCAAGCTCTGGCGGGGATGCCAGACGCAGGCCGCCTGAGCCCGGACACGTCGGTCACGACCCGCATGCGGCAGGTGTCCCGTGACAACGGACCTGGACCGTTGCCACCCATCCCCGCCGGCACCGGCCCCCTAGGATGCGGTGATGGAATGGTGAGCCCCAGCCCCGGACGACGCGCCGCACTCGACCATTTCATCGCAGGTCGAGTACTGCCTGCCGGCCGGCCCTGGCTGGTTCGTTCAGGATCCGGTGCAGTTCCCGTTACCGAGGGACCAAGCCGCGATGTCGCGGTAGTGGATCGGTCCACGGCTACGGCCGACGTTGCTGCCGACCAGGTGCAGGCGTTCGGCAGGCCATCGGCGGCCGGTGAATCCGGTGAACCCTTCGGCGATTTCTCTTGCCGAGGACCGATCTCCCCGGCGGGCACGGGCCAATGTCAGATGTGGGCGCAGGGGCCGATCCTCGAAGGCGACACCGCAGCTCTTGACCGCGGTACGCACATCGGCGGCGAGCATGTGCAGCTCATCGAGGTCTCCGTCGATTCCGCTCCACAGCACCCGGTCGTCGAAGTTTCCGCTGCCGCGCAGTGCCAAAAAGAATGGTTGGCGGTCCGCTGCGAGGCCGGCGAGAGGCGGGCGCAGGAGCGGAACCGTCCCGGCCGGCAGCTCCCCGAGGAACGCCAGGGTGATGTGCCAGTCCTCAATGCGGTTCCACCGCATGTGAGGGTGTGTGTCATAGGCGGGGCGCAGCTCCCGGGCCAGTTCCTCCTTCGCGTGATCGGGCGGGGCGAGGGCGATGAACACGCGAATGGTCGCGGGCTGAGTCTGTTCGTTCACACCGGACTTCGTACCGCATCCGGGCAGTGGACACGGCCGCCGGCCCAGGCAATGCGGGAGAGGTGCTCGCGGTCGCGATGCCGAGGAAGCCACTTCCGGCAGGCGGCGTCACTGCCGGGCCGCTGGAGCTACGGACCAGGAAAGCGGGACAAGCATGCCATCCTGCGGTGGAACCGCGCGCCAAACAACTCCTGCGCCCGGAGCTACCCGTGCCGGCTCCGTTCTCCGCCGTTGCGTACGTCGACTCCCAGCTGTCGAGAGTGTCACACGGATTCCCCTGGTACTGGGCGGGTCAGGTTGCGGAGGCGGGGCCGCGTCCTCGTCCTGCAGATACTCCAGCACGTACTCGCACACGTCGTCGAATCGCCATGTTGGAGCAGGAACTCGCCGAAAAGCAGGGCGAGCTCGAGGAGGAAACGGAGGAACTCGAAGCCGCCCGGGCTGCCAACAGAGGGCTGCCCCGGGCCCTGAACCAGCCGCATTCCGGACGGCCGTGATCCAGCGGGCAAGCGCGAAACCATTCGGCGTGACCGGAGGCCATCTTTGATGCATACATGACCGGCGGATGCCCACGTAAGTCGCTGGCCAGGATCCTCCGCATCGGACATGCTGCAACGCGTGATCGAATGCGAGGCTGCCGTCCGGATCGGCGCCGCCGTCGAACGCGACGTAGCCGAGCGACCGGCGGGCAAGCGGTGAGGGGCGGGGTTGGGCAGGCAGGAAATGCGCCGAAAGGTGTACGAACCTTTGAGGCGGGCGGGCCTGGAAGTGCTTGAGGAAGGAGTGCCGGAGTCTCCCTTGCCGGTGTTCGCGGCCGTGCACGCGGTCAGTTGCGGGCCCGAGACGGGTCGGCGAGATGCGTACGTCGAGTACGACGACCCGAACCTGATCGAACGTGCCAACAGGGGCTGGTACGAGTTGGCGACCTCCTTCGGCCTGTTCGCTGCGGATCGTGAGTTCCTTCTGGCTCTGCCGGCTCACCGCTACAACGCGCAAGCGGCCTATCGTCACCGGCGGCACGTCTGGCGCCGGGTGCGTTTGCTCGACAAGTGGGACGTCATGGGCGCCGCCTGCTCGATCCGCTTGGGAACCAGCGCGTACGGATACGCCGAGCACCTGCTCGGCGGAGGCCCCGGACGACCGGAGTTCGTCATGCTCTCCCTCGACAACACTCTCGCTATGTCGGGCACCACCTGGCAGGCCGGCATAAGTTCCCTGGCCGTGCCCAACCCGGCCCGGGCGCAGGTCATTCGCCGCATGCTCGACTATGCGGCGAACGCCGAGGAGGACGGGTTCACGGTCGATCCTCGCGCAGACCGCGCCGAAGCACTCGCCTGGCTGCGGCACAACGAACCGACCGCGGCAACGCGTGACCGGCAGGCGGGCCCCGTCCCGTATTGAGCTGCACCGTCAGGCAGCTTGAAGACCGTGGCCCGCCCGGCGGCAAGGGACTTGAGCCGGGTGTAGATCCGGTGCTCGGCACGGGCGCCGCGACCGCGCACGCCGCGGTTGTCCCGGAGAGCATGAACGGCTCCCCCGCCTGGCCTTCGACTACCCGATCAGGCCGAGCCAGTAGCGGTACGCCGAGGCGAAAGGATCGACGCCATCACCACCGCAACGGCCCGCCTCCATCAACCACTCACAGGTCCGTTGGGCCTTGCCGATGACGCTGTCGGGGTAGCCATAGCGCACTCGGTGTTTGGTGAACTCGTCCTCGTCCTCGATACGGGCCTTGCCGCCGCGAGGCCGCACGACATCGAGATCGAGGTCCACCATGCGCAGCACGGTCCCATCCGCGTTCCACTCGGGCACCGTGCACACGTCGCAGTACATCTCGGGGCCCGGGTCCACACAGAACGTGGCCGTCCACCACTCACCGCGCGGGACCAACATCACGTACGCGAACCGGCTTGTCCAGCCGCCCATGGCCGAACTGACGGGGACGCCCTGCGCCGTGCCCAACCACACGCCGTGCTCGTCCTCACCAAGCCGGATGGCAGTCCACCGCGCGCTCAGGCTGCCGTCGTACTTCCGTATGTCAACCAGCACAAAGGGGCTTTCTGTGACCATGCCGAGACGCTAACCGAACGGCGCCAACCGAGAGGCCGCCCGCGCGTCAAACGCCGCACTCGGGCATCGCGTTCCTTCACAGCCACGCGCACAGGCGCGCGGCTGGGCGCCGCTCGGACACGCATGCAGCAAGGGCCCGAACCGCGCCAGCTTCCGGCCCTTATTACTACTCAGGGCCTTCCCCCGATCGCCGTGTTCCCGCCTGCGTCGTGCAGCGGTCGTACAAACCGGGGCTAGTGGCTCGTCACGCAGCCTTGGCCGGGTAATCAACGGTGCCAGTGATCGCGATTATGGTTCCCGGCCATGGGGTTCTCGGGGTCTTTCATCGTGGCGCGAGCTGGCCGGCCCCTAACGGAGTTGGCGGCGATGCGGGCCTCGGCGCGCGCCGCACGCAACACCGCCATGATGGAGGCGTTGGCGGACCTGCCCCCCATCGTGATCGCCGACCTCATCGGCATCCACCCCGGCACCGCCACCCGATGGGCCCGCTTCGCCGGCGACAGCTGGGCCGACTACCTAGCGGCTCGCCCTACGTGAGCGCCCAGCCGTTCGGCGGGTATGGGGGCGTGATGCCGTGAGGATCGGGCAGTCAGACGAAGTCGGGCGGGCCGCAGAGGAACGCGTTCGCCAGAACCCAGGGTGCGGCTATGCATGCGCCTCGTCTGGTTCTCCGCTGGGTCCTGCAGCTGCAGCTCCTTGTGGAGATCGGGTTCGCGTGCCCCAGCGTTCAAGCGATGGGCCGACGGCGCCCACAGCGGCGAAGAACGCGCCGAGGAGCAGCCAGCCGGCCGCGCCCAGACCGAGCACGACGGTGGTGAGGATGGCGGGGGCGAGCGCCTGGCCTGCGCTGAAGCCAAGCCCGAGAAGCCCTTGGTACTGGCCTTGGGCATGGTCTGGTGCCAGGCCGAAGCCAAGGGCGAAGCCGGCCGAGGACTCCCATATCTCCCCGAGGCTGTGGACGAAGATCGCTGCGACCACGAGGCCGGCGGCCGCCCACACGGGAGCGTGCGCGGTCAGGGCCATCATCGGACAGCTGAGGAGGAAGAGCAGTCCTGCCGTGCGGAACGCTTTGCCGCCATCGCGAGAGGTTTCGATGCGGGATCCGATTCTGGTCTGCAATAGGACGCAGACTCCAGCATTGATCGCGGATACCGCGGCCACGGTCCAGCGCGGTGCGTTTGTGTGCTGTGAGATCCATATCGGCAGAAGAAGGGACACCACCGGGTATTGCAGCCCCATCGCACCATAGAGGGCTGTGAAGGTCACGAACGGACGGTCGGTGAGAGCGATCCAGCGGCGCTGCTGCGACGGTGGCGCCAGTGCCCTGTAGTTGGGGAGCAAGAACAGGAGGAGGGCGCACAGTGCAAAGCTGGCCGCGTTGCCGAGAATCAGCACGATGAAGTTCCCCCGCTGAAGTGGACAGCCTGATACTGGGACGGATCGGGACGCAGAGCGGTGATGCTCAAGATGGCTGACTTGCGCCCGGAAATGGGCTCAGCACACCCAACTGAGCATCACCACTGCTGCTCGACCCAGCAGCACGCCGCAAGCCGCTGAATGGATCCGCGCGGCTGCAGGCGCATGCCCACTGGAGATCGGATCGTCAGCTGAGGAATCGGGAGAACGTCCGGTACATGAACGCGGTCCCCTGCCTCAGCGCCTCCACGTAGATCCGTTCGTCGTTTCCGTGCATCGTGATGAGCTGGTCGTTGTCGAGTACGTACGGGTAGACCCCGTATCCGGGGATGCCGCGCTCGCGCCACGGCGCCAGGCTGGTGCCTGCTTCGAACAGGGCCGGTGCGAACACCGCGTTGGGGTAGGTCTCGCTCGCGGCGCCGGCAAGAGCGCGGAACAGCGAAGTGTCGACGTCGGCGGGCGCCGTCGCCCACCTCTCGTCGAGCTCGTCGAGATACTGCTCCTCGGTCTTGCCCGCCGGGGCAGCAAGCGTCACCTGGATGCCGCGGCGGGCCGTCATCTCGCGGACCTGGGCGACGAACTCGCGAGGCTTCTGACCACCGGGGATGCCACGGCAGTTGAGCCGGACATGCGCCGAGGACGGGATCACGTTCTCCTTGTAGCCGGAGTCCTCGATGACGAACGCATGCGTGGTCCGGAGCAGGGCACGGTGCAGCCACGGATAGGAGGACTTCGACACAACCACGCGCGCGGCCCGTTCCCGTGCGTTCTGGCTGCGTGCGGAGAGCATGAGCTTGACGGCGCGGGCGAACTCCGCGTCGTCGGTTGCCTTTGCCAGCGCCGCGAAGTACTCGCGCGTCACCTCAGTGAGGTGCACGGGCGCGAGCCAACTGCCGAGTTCGGCGACCGCCCTGGACAAAGTCACGATCGCGGAGTCGGGGTTGGGCTTGGAGGAGTGCGTGGCGGTGCCGTCGGCGGTCAGGTCCAAGTTGAAGTAGACCTTGTCCTGCCGGGTGGCCGTGATCAACATCGGGGTGGTCTTGTCCTTTTGTGCCAGGAACCAGCCACCCTCGGTGAGGACCATGCCGGCGTTCACCTTGCTCCAGTGGTTGGCTGCCAGCCAACCCGACCCGAATGAGCCGGCCTCCTCGTCGCAGTCGGTAAGCACGATGATGTCGCGCTCGAACCGGGACCCCTCGGAGATGTGCCTCAGCAGAGCACTGATCGTCGCGGAGTTGGCACCCTTCATGTCGAGGGCGCCACGGCCGTACACCTCCCCGTTGCGCACCGTGCCGGAGAACGGATCGACGGACCATGCCTCCCGTTCGACCGGCACCACGTCGGAGTGGCCAAGCATCAACAGCGGCGCAGCGGAACTGGTCCCGGGGATCCGCGCGATCAGGTGCACGTTGTTCGGCTGAGGAGTATCGATGATCTCCGCGGGCACCCCGGCGTTCTCCCACACCGCCTTGAGCATCTCCGCGTGCGGGCGGGTGTTCGCACCCTTGCCGTAGTTCTGTGTGTCGTAGGACAGCATCCGCTGGAGCAGGTTGAGCGGGTCCTTGTCCGCTTCCGGCACCGCGGTGGCGGCCGCCGCGGGGCTCAGGGTGGCGCCGGTGAACAGGCTGATGCCCCCGAGGCCGGTGGCGCCGAGGGCGGCGATGCCCACTCCGCCAAGGAAGGTGCGGCGACCGAGCGGCACTCGGGTCACGGCGGTCACGTCACGTGAGTCGTCCATGTTCTCCTCCTTGTTGCGGGGGTGGCTGTGTCAGAGGTTCGCGATCAACCCGGTTCAGGGGCAATGTGTGAGGGGCGTCGCAGTCGATGAGCGGTCTTTAATCTGCGACGAACGGCGTAGGGTGTGGTTCGGTTTGAGGGACCTGGTGACCAGGCGTTTCGGCTCGCGGTAGTCCGGTAAATCCTTGGGTGGTGTGGGGGTTGGAAGCTGGCCGCCCTCGAGGCGGCGCGCGGCTCGTTCGCCGACGCGCAGGCCGCGATCGAGCGCGCCACCGGAACCCGGATCGGCAAGAGGCACTGCTCTCCGCTGCCGGAGGGAGGATCATTCCTGCACGATATGGCGGGGCTTCGCCAGGGGACCGCTCTGTGTCAGAAGCGATTGGTAGCGTGCCGCATCCCCGGAAAGATCACGAGAGAGGACGGCAGCCGTGCAGGAAGTGGCACGCCACGAGGTCAGCGGTCAGCACATAACCGATGCGCTCGACGACATCGGTCGACGGACGCGGAGTCGGTGGCACTGGATGCGCTACGACGACCCGTCCCCGGCAAAGCTGCAGGAGATGCGCGACGAGCTCCTCGACCACGTTGCCGCCCGCACCGTTGAGGGCCCCGCGCTCGACGAGCTCACGCGCACGGTCTTGCGGTCCGCTGCAGAGTGCTCCCTCGGAGTGTTGAGCATCGGCTGCTTCCCCGACGGCGACCAGGAGATCCTCTTCCCGCTCATCGACGAGCGGCTCAGCAGCGAGGACATCGCCTTCGGCTGCCTCGTCGAACAGGCTCCCACAGCCGAGACCTGGCTTGACGCATTCGCGCTGAGCCTGGTCAGCGGCGCGGTCTGGGAATGGCGGCGGGTGATCGGTCTATTGCTGCGGGAGGACTACGCGCCTGCCCTCCACAAGGGGGTGCCGTACTCGACGTTCGATTCGACGTCTGATCCGGCGGATCTTGCGCAGATGGACGCTCTGTGCAGCTACCTGACGAAGGCGCGCGGTCACCTCCCCCGCGACTGGCCGGAGGTGCCCCTGTGCAAGCCAGATGCCGAGGAGCGCCAGGAGGCTGCCCGAGGGTTGGACGCCGCCGGTGCGCTGACGCCAGATCAGCGCCTGCTGCGCGTGCTCCTGAACGATGAGCAGGAAGCCTTCGAACGGGCCCTCGTAGCCCGGCTCATCGAGTACCAGGAGAGCGTGGGGTTCGATCCGGCCCCCAGGAGTCTCCTGCCAGTCGGCACAATCGCTCTGGCCGCGCTGGCTGTCCAGGTACACGGATGGGAGTTGGGCATCAGGTCCGGCTATCTCCCCGAACGCCTGCTACGCACTCCGGAGGGCGCGCCGTTCGGGGAAGCTCAATAGGGATATGGGTTGCGGCCCCATGAGTGAGACTTCCAGCAGAACTCGTGATCACGGGCGTCGACTTGTCGTCCAGGGTGGCACCGCGGTGACCTCCGCCCACCCGTAGCGGGCCGTGTCGGGCTCCGGTGCGGTCTCGGCGGCGGCCAGCAGCAGCCTGCGGGCGGCAGTGTAGGAGATGCCTTGGCGTCGGCGAGGTCGCGGACGTCCTTCTTGAACTGCTTATCGCTGGTCACAGAGATCCCTTCGGCTGGTGGAGATCCCACGCATCCCCACCGTGGGCGTCGTGACCACGGGCAGACGGATGCGGTACGTGAGGCGGAGCCCCTTGTCCTCGGTCGCCGATTTCCCCGAGTGGGTGGGGATCTGGCTCGCAGTCAGGCCGACGTACGGCGGCCGACGTCAACGGTAGTGGGAGTCACTGACAACGGTCCGGGAAAGAGGAGACCACTGCTTCGCACGCGCGTCGCATCCATTGCAACCCCGTGGCCTCTGTGGCTCCTGTGACTGCGAGCCGGGCGCCGAGGTCCGGCACCAGGGCCGTGGTGCCGTCCGGCGCGTACGGCGGGGAGCGTCCCGACTCCTTGCCGCGCCGGGCGGTGCCACGAGTGGGGCGCGGGTGCACCCGGTGCCGTACAACCCGCGCGCCGGTCAGGCCGGCAAGCCGTTGCTCCGTCGTGTCGGCGGGCGCTGTTCGCTCGCACCGCGATGCTCCTCCGCCTTTCTTCGCCGCCCATGTCACAGACGGCGGGGCTGTCTCGTCTCGGGTCGCAGAGAAGGCTTTGAGCTCAGAGAGGTGATGGTCATGAGACAGGTCGCGGGGGCGAGGTTCGGGACGGTTCCCGTGTTCACTGCGGTTCGCCCGATGAAGGAGGAGCCCGACTGTGTCCCTGCGGCATCGCCACGAGTACGCCGCAGGCTTTCCTCGTGGCCTCCCGGCCAGTTTTCGTAGACCGGCCCAGGAGTTGGCAGACCACCCGACAGGATGACCTGCATACGCACCGCTTCCGGCCCAGATCCACCAGGTTCGAGCCGGTGTCTCTTTGAGAGACGTAAAAACGCCGGTTCCTCGCGTACTCTTCTCCATCACGCTTGCCGGACCCGCCCCATCTGGCAGTACTGGACACGTCCCGGCTTCGTCAGGGCCGCTCTCGCCCTCCCCGGCATCACCGGCTCAAGCTGCCCTCAGCTTCAACCCGGCTGCTGCGACAGCGAGTTGGTGATGGTCTTTACCTCCACTCGAACCAACAGTGCCTCACGGCGCAAACAAAACATGAGCCGGAACCCCAGAATTGACGGCACCTCTGTCCGCTGGCGGGGCGGCTGATAGGTCCACCGTGATTCCTGCCTGAGGAAGGGTCGTCAACGTGTCGCAGTGCTATGTCAACAGGTGGCGACAGCCAAGCTGACCACGTAGTGCTCCTCGACCATCCGGTTCGGGAAGACCTTGGCCAGAAGGTCGCGCTCCTTGGCAATAAAGGTGTTCGTCGCCTCCTTGCCGAGGACGAGGAAGTCGGAGTAGCTGGCGAGGTTGGCGAGATGCATATCGAGAGGAACGCTCCGAGTCCACGGCACGTGCCGGTGGACGAAGTCGAGCTCGGGCGGAAGTCCGCGAAACCGGGCCATGGGGTCGTAAGGGCTGTTGTCGGCACCGAAAAGTCGACGCAAGCGTGCGTCTTGGCCGGCAATCCACGGAATGGTGCTATCTGAGTCGTTCCACCAGAGGGCGAGTGCACCACCGGTGCGCAGGACCCGGAGAGCTTCCGGGACGGATTTGCGCTGGTCGGTCCAGTGCCAGGCTTGCGCATATGTGAGGACGTCGATGGAGGCGGAGGCCAGCGGCAGGTTGTTGCCGTCTCCGATCACAAGGGGGACTTCGGGCACGCTGAGACGGAACTGAGAGGCCATCCCGGGGCCGGGCTCGACCGCGATGACGTTCGCACCGCGGGCCTGGAGAAGCATCGTCGCCAGTCCGGTGCCAGCCCCGACGTCGGCGACGCGGGCGCCCTCCAAGGGGCAGCCGGTGAGTTCCTCGACCGCGTCGAGCAATTCGGACGGGTACGAAGGGCGGTTCGCAGCGTAGCTGGCGGCAGCCGTGTCAAACGAGCGGGCCTGCGAAGTGATGGTCATACGAACATTGTTGACGGCTGCAGGTACTTGGCACCGTACTTACTCTCAAGCTCGCGCATCTTCATGCCTGCGCGATGATCACGCCGGATCGCCGCGCACAGCTCGACCTTCGACATCTGCGGCGTGACCAGGACCTTTCACCCAGGTGCACCCCGATGCCGCCCTGGCAAGTACCCCAGTGCTGTCAATTCTCCGGTTCTGGCTCAGCTTGTGTGGTGCGACCACGCTGGGTGATCGGGCGATGCCTGGTGGCACTGCGGGTCCCTCGTAGGAGGCTGCTTCCAGGCCCTTGATGGCCAGGTTCCGCGGGGACTCCCCCGCCGTGGTGGAGCCGCCGCTCCTGTCCGCAGTCTGACGGCGGCCGGTAACGAACGTGGTCCAACTGTCGTGCATACTCACGCCCGTTGCAGCACTGGCCGCGGTGAGGCCAATGTGACAGTGCCCTGAAGTAACCCTGCACACAAGGTCGTTGTGCGTTACGGTGCTGATCCTTCGATGTCCTGCCGAGGAGGGAGACTGACGTGGAACAGCCCGAGGCCGCGGACCTCGCGCTGGGGCGGGCCATCGTGGCGCGGATCGCCCCCGAGGAGCTGCCCTACTTCGACGAGACCGCGGCGAGCCTGCCGAAGCGTCCCGGCCGGCGGGCCCGAAGGCGCCCCGAGGACGATCCGCTGGCCTTCGGCGGTGCCGCCGAACTCGTCGTCACCAGCATCGCCTGCGGGGTCGCCACCGAGGTGGTCAAGATGATGGGCGAGACGGTCGGCAGCGGCCTGGTGGCCCGGCTCCGCCGCCTGCTGACCCGCGGCCGCGGTGCGGACCCAACCGCGCCCGATGCCGAACAGCGGCCTCCCGCCCTCACCGAGGAACGGATCGCCGAGCTGGGGGCCGCGGCCGGACGTACCGCGGTCCTCCTCGGTCTGCCACCGGACCGCTCCGAGCTGCTCGCCGAGGCGGTCCGGGACCAGCTGAGGGCGGCCGACAGGCCCGGTTCCGGCACATGACGGCCGCCGGGAGCGGCGAGCTGCCCCTGGAGACGGTGCCGCCACCGCGTCGGCCGCTGCCCTCGGGGACGCTCCTCGCGTTCGTCCTGCTGATCTGCGCGGTGCTGGCGTCCATGTCCGTCCTGCACCCCGGCTACGCCGACTTCATCGCCGGCGACCGGGGCGCCACCGACCTCAACGACTGCCTGCGCAAGGCGGTGGGGGAGGCCGGCGGGACGGGCGACTTCATCAGGGCCGGTCCTCGGCAGGAGCCGTGCGACTCCAGCGGCGACCACACCTCGCAGGGCATCCTCGTCTCGTACGCGATCCTCGCCGTGGCCACCGCTGCGCACTACTGGTTCCGCTCCGCCCGCCGTGCCCGGCGCCGCGGGGTGCGCCCGCTGGACGCGGAGCGCTTCCCCGCCCTGCACGCGGAGGTCGCCCGCCTGGCCGCGGGCGTCGAGCAGGCCCGCGGGGCCACCTTCCTGGTGGACTTCCTCGACTCCGGGGTGAACGGCATCTCCTTCGGCCGTGCCGGCCGCCGCCACATCATCCTCAGCCGTGGCCTGATCCGCCTCCACGACGCGGGCACGGCGGACCGTGCCGCCTTCCGGGCCGTCGTCCTCCACGAGCTGGCCCATCTGCGCAACCGCGACGTCGACATCACTCTGATCACCTTGGGGATGCTGCGCTGCTACTTCGCACTGATGTTGTTCCCCAGGATGTTCGGGGACCTGGTCGGGCTGGTCTTCGTGCCAGGGAGCGCCGCGTACTCGGGGGCCGCGCTGCTCGACTCGGCCGTTCTCGCCGCGGTGGCGCTCGCCGCCCGTTCGGTGGTCCTGCGGACCAGAGAGTTCCGGGCGGACGCCCGGGTCGTGGAGTGGCTGGGGACGTCCGAACCGCTGCTGCACGCCTTCGACCTCGCCTCGGCGGGGTCCAGCGGCCGGCCCCGGCGGTCGGTCCGCGGCTGGTGGGCGCGGCTCACTCGCACCCATCCGTCGTTCGCGCAGCGCCGGGCCTGCCTGGCGGACCAGGCGCTGCTGATGCACCAGGGCTTCGGTTTCGCCTTCGTCATCGGTTTCTGCCTGCCGGCCTCCTGGGATCCGGTGGCCTCGGTCACCGCACGGATCCGGGAGGACGGCGGCATCAGCGGCTGGTGGCCGACGTGGCTGATCACCCTGCTGGTGGTGCTGGTGCTGCTGCTGACGGTGGTCCGCGCCTCGCTGCACCGGCTGGGCCACCGGGCCGGAGCGCCCTCGCCGGTGCCCTTCCGGCTGGGGGTGGGCCTCGGGGTGCTGGCGGGCTTCGCCCTCTCGCCCAGTGCCGTCGTCGACCATCTGATGCTGCCGGGACTGCGCTTCTCCTCGCAGTTCTCCGGCTGGCTGACGGTGGCACTGCTGGCGCTGCTGTTCACCCTGTGGTGCCAGTTCCTCGGGGACTGCTGGGCCCGTTCGGTGGACCTGGCGCGGCGGCCGTTCCTCACGGTCGCGGTGCCGGGGCTGGTGGTGGCGGGGGCGGTGGTCGCCGAGGCGGACACCGTCTTCGGGCTCCAGTGGCAGATCGAGTTCGGCCAGTTCATGGACGAACGGCTGGCCGCGCTGCCGGGACCGCTTCACGCCGCAGTGTGGACGCAGTACGTGTACATGACCCGGCTGGTCGATCCGTGGTGGCTGCTCGCCCTGCTGGCGCTGCTGCTGGGGGTGCCGCTGGCCGGGGCGGTACGCGGGCGGCGGCTGGCCCGGTACATGGTGCAGGACCAGGTCCGGCCGGCCCGGCGTGCCCTCCTCGTGGTGCTGGGCATGACGGCGCTGACGGCCGCCCTCCTGCCACCCGCCTACACCTGGTGGGCGCAGGAGCGGGGCCTGGACGCGCTGGCGTACCCGCACTTCCTCACCCCGATCACGATGGCGGCGGCCGCGGGGACGCTGGCTGGAGGGCTGGCCAGGACCCGCGGCATGGTGTGGGCGGTGGCCACCGCGCTCGTGGTGGGCGTACTGCTGTCGCTGCCGATGCCGCGGGCACTGTGGGGCTCCCAGCTGGGCGTCGGGATCGAGGGCGCCGCCCTCGGCACCTTCCTGACAGCGGCGCTACCGCGCGGCCGCCCCTTCTCCCGCTGGACGGTCCGCGCCGTGCCCGGACGCCCTCCGCCGGACAGACCCTATTAATCGCATCTCTTACACCCCAACTGGCCACCAGCCGGGCACCAGGAATGATGCGAGACCGTAGATGTGGAACAAGGGGTACAGCAGTGGCGTACCAGCCAATATCTCCCCTCCTGTCTCACGGGTCTGAGAAGAGTCATCCCGCGTCGGAGGGCTTGCATCAGGTTCACAAGCAGGCGCGGCCGTTTCCCCTTGACCGCGCGTGCCCTCCAGGCATCGCCCCACTGAATTGGCCAACAGAGTCACGGGCCGTGGTCGAGGGGAAATTGCACGAGTGTGCACCGGGTGGATGCGCTGCATCGTCACCGGCGATGCAGCACACTCACGCACGATGCAGTGCACTCCCGCCGGTGGACTCCGCTACCACGACAAGACCACCACCCACCTGGTCGTCGAAGCCGGTGGAACCTGGAGCCGGTATGCCCCGGGCGACTTCGGGCAGGTCTATCCCGTGACTCTTCAACGCGGCCCCGAGGGCCAGACAACGATGCGCTGGACGATCCCGCCCTACGTCCCAAGCCAAGAGCGCACAGACTGATCGACAGGGCACCAACGACAACTCACTGTGACCAAGCCAGGGCATCACTGGTGAATACGAGACACCTCAACATGCGAGCTCACCAGTCTTAAGACCGACCGGCAAATGGAGGGCGGCGTCGCCGTTCAGCGTGTGGCGAGGAGTTCCAGCGTGTCGATCACACGGTTGGAGAAGCCCCACTCGTTGTCGTACCAGGCGACCACCTTGACGTGGCGGCCGTCGACCCGGGTGAGTGCCGCATCGAAGATCGACGAGGCGGGGTTGCCGACGATGTCGGACGACACGAGCGCGTCGTCGGAGTACTCGAGGATGCCGGCGAGCGGACCCTGCGCGGCGGCGCGGTAAGCGGCCAGCACGTTGTCGCGGGTCACATCGCGGGCGACGGTGGTGTTGAGTTCGACGATCGAGCCGACCGGCACCGGCACACGGATCGAGTCGCCCGACAGCTTGCCTTCGAGGTTGGGCAGCACGAGGCCGATCGCCTTGGCGGCGCCCGTCGTGGTCGGCACGATGTTGACAGCAGCAGCACGGGCGCGGCGAGCGTCGCGGTGCGGACCGTCCTGCAGGTTCTGCTCCTGCGTGTAGGCGTGCACCGTGGTCATGAAGCCGTGCTCGATGCCGGCGAGCTCATCGAGTACCGCGGCCAGCGGCGCCAGCGCGTTGGTCGTGCACGAGGCGTTCGAGACGATCGTGTGCACGGCCGGGTCATACGCTTCGGTGTTGACCCCGTACGCGAGCGTGACGTCGGCGCCGTCCGACGGCGCACTGACGAGAACCTTGTTCGCTCCCGCGTCCAGGTGGGCGCGGGCTGCCTTGGCCGACGTGAAGCGGCCTGTCGCCTCCAGCACGATGTCGACGCCGAGCTCGGCCCACGGCAGCCGCGCCGGCTCCCGCTCGGCGAGCACCGTTATGCGCCGGCCGTCGACGACCAGGGCATCCTCGTCGACGGTCACCGGACGGCCGAGCCGTCCGGCGGTGGTGTCGTAGGCGAGGAGCCGGGCAAGGGTAGCGGGCTCGGTGAGGTCGTTGACGGCGACGATCTCGAGGCCGCTGTCGCGTTCCAGCAGGGCGCGCAGCACGTTGCGTCCGATGCGGCCGAATCCGTTGATGGCGATGCGAGTCATGTGTGGTGTCCCTTCGGTTCCTCACCAGCCTCGCGTGCGGGATCCGGCCATGGCCCTGGCGATAGCGCCATGGTTCGAAAGGATCGCGCCAGGCGTCGGACGTCGGGCTACTCGCCCCGGGTGAAGGTGCGCCTGTACTCGCTAGGGGTGGTGCCGAGGATGCGCTGGAAGTGCAACCGCAGATTCGCTCCGGTGCCCAGACCGACGTCGTTCGCGATCTGCTCGACGCTGCGCTTTGAACGCTCGAGCAGCTCACGGGCCAGGTCGATGCGGGCACGCATGACCCACTGCATCGGCGTGTACCCGGTGTCTTCGACGAAGCGCCGCGAGAACGTGCGCGGTGAGACCGCCGCGTGCTGGGCGAGGGATTCGAGGCTGAGAGGTTCGTCGAGCCGGTGCAGGGCCCATTCGCGGGTGGCGGCGAACCGTTCCCCGAGCGGCTCGGGCACGCTCCGCGGCACGTACTGCGCCTGGCCGCCACTGCGGTAGGGGGCCGCGACCAGGCGCCGGGCCGCGTGGTTCGACGCCGCCACCCCGAGATCGCCGCGCAGGATATGCAGACACAGATCGATGCCCGAGGCGGCGCCGGCCGACGTCAGCACGCTGCCCTCGTCGACGAACAGGACGTTCTCGTCGACCCGGACGAGCGGATGCTTCTGTGCGAGCGCCCGTGTGTAGTGCCAGTGCGTCGTGGCGCGCTTGCCGTCGAGCAGGCCTGTGGCGGCGAGCGCGAAGGCGCCCGTCGAGATGGCGGCCAGCCGTGCACCTCGGTCGTGTGCGGTGATCAAGGCCGCGACGACGGCCTGCGGTGGGTCGTCGCGGTCCGGGAACCGATAGCCCGGGATGAAGACAATGTCAGCCCATGCAAGCGCGTCGAGACCGTCGGCGACGTGGTAGGCCAGGCCATCGCCTCCGGTCACAAGCCCGGGTGCCGCGCCGCACACCCGCACCTCGTACGGCATACTCGCCCGGGTCGTGAACACCTGCGCGGGAATGCCGACATCAAGCGGCTTCGCACCCTCGAGGATTAGGACGGCGACGCGACGCAGGCGGGAAGGGGGCACGGGAAACAGGGTACGAGGGCTCGCATGACGACCGATGACGTCACCGCCGCAAACCTGCGCGGCCTGGAGCTGCGCGAGACCACCTGCGGCCCGGGCCGTGAGGACAAGCGGACTCGTGGGCCGACCTGCTGCGGGACTGCCGACGGCGGGGCAAGCGGACGCCGGTCCTGGCGGTGGGCGACGGCGCCCTCGGCTTCTGGAAGGCCCTGGTCGAGGTGCTTCCCGAGGCTCGCCATCAGAGGTGTTGGGTTCACAAGATCGCCAACGTATTGAACGCGCTTCCGAAATCCGCCCAGCCCGGGGCGAAGAAGGCCCAGCAGGAGATCTACAGCGCCGAGGACCGTGAGCACGCGCTGAAGGCCATCACGGCGTTCGGGAAGACCTGTGGGGCGAAGTTCCCCAAGGCCGTCAAGAAGATCACCGATGACGTCGACGAGCTGTTGGCGTTCTACGACTTCCCTGCCGAGCACTGGATCCATCTGCGGACCACGAACCCGATCGAGTCGACCTTCGCCACCGTCCGTCTGCGGACCAAGGTCACCCGGGGCCCCGGCAGCGCGGCCGCCGCCCTCGCCATGGTTTTCAAGCTCCTCGAGTCCGCCCAGGCCCGCTGGCGAGCCGTGAACGCACCCCACCTCATCGCCCTCGTCCGGGCCGGCGTCCGCTTCGAACGCGGCCTCCTGGTCGAGCGACCGAAGGCGACGGCGGCGTGATGCACCAACAACGCCGACAGGGGCGGTCGGGACCGAGAAGCAACCGCGGCTACTTCCTGCTCAAGGTGGACACCGTCGAGGACAACGCCTGGATGTCCCAGCCAGAAGCCGCCCGCCAGCTGGGCGTCGCGCTAACCCGCGTCGCAATGCTGATGGCCAACGGCCACCTGACACCGGCGGAGAACCGGGCTGGCCGAGCCGGAGTCACAACCGCCAGCGTTCAAGTCGAGGAAAGCTGGCGAGCGAACGCGACAATCCGCGCGAAGGTCGCCCGTCTCCTGAAGGACACGATCAGCTGGTTCTGATCACTGACCCCCAGGTCTTGACGATAGCTCCGTCGGAGGCCGAGAGCCCATAGGCTTCCGGCGATCAAGAGCACACCGTCGGTCTCTGACGGCCCGACGACAGCCCCAGGACAGGCGGCTTCACGTCGTGGGCGGTGTTCCCCAGTTGCCCCTCCATGATGTTGTCACTCTGTGTGTACGTGGGGTCGAGTGACTCACCCCTGAACGATGACAAGCCCCCTGCCGACGGAGAAACCGCGGGCAGGGGGCTTGATCAGGTGTGAAGCTACTTCTTGCCCTGGGTCTGGCGGGCCCGTTTCTTGGGCCTGGTCAGCGGGCCCCCTCCCGCAACCGACCTGCGGTTTGCCAGTCGTTGTTGGTCGTTGCTTGTTGACCTAGGAGGGCCCAGCGAGGGCCCAGCCCAGACCCTAGAGCGAGTCCGGCACCTCGAACGTGCTCGGGGGCAGCTCTTCGCACACCCAGGAACCGACCCACGACTCGTCCTGCAGCTTTCGCGGCTCCATGAACTGGTCGGTCAGACGCCCGCCGAGCCACGCCTCCAGCCACTGCGGGAAGGTCAGGTCCAGTTTGTGCCGATCCCCTTGGTCCCAGAGCCACATCTGACCCTCGGGGTGACGAAAGTCCAGCAGCATCCCCGACATTGCATGCTCGAAACAGAAGAACAACACGCCGGCAGGTGTGGGTGGCGGATCCGTTGGGGCCAACTCACAAGTGAGGAACTCGACATAGTCGGTGAGCATGCCCGGCCCATCACGCAATGGGTAGAAGCCGCTGAACGGGCCGATACCTCCGTCGGCTATCTCAAGATAGAGACGACGCACCAGCGGTGGCATGGGGTAGCCCACAACGCGCTCCACCTCCTCGACTGCGCCGAGGGAAGCGGGTTCGGGCACCGTCACCTCGGAAGGTTCGTCGGTTGGGCGTCCCGTCCTGACCCGGGCCAGGACGGCGTCGAACAGTTCGTCATCGGTCATGTCGCACTCCTCCTGGGCCAGGCGGGCATTCTCCCGGCATAGGGCTCGCACATGGCAAGCGGCCCCGCAGCAGTCGCGGGAGCCCCCGACGCCCTGCGGGTCAGGCGAGGACGCGGGCGAGGAAGTCGCGGATGTGGCCGGTGATGGTTTCGAGGTGGCTTTCCAGGGCGAAGTGCCCGGAGTCGATCAGGTGGATCTCGGCGTCGGGCAGGTCCCGGGCGAACGCCTCCGCGCCTGCGGGGCCGAAGATCTCGTCGTTGGCGCCCCAGACCGCCAGCAGCGGGACCTGGGAATCGCGGAAGTACTGGTGGACCTGCGGGTAGAAGTCCACGTTGGTCGGGTAGTCACGGAAGAGCTTGAGCTGGATCTCGTCGTTGCCGGGCCGGTCCAGCAGCGCCTGGTCGTGGACCCAGTTGTCCGGGCTGACCAGTGTCGGGTCGGCAACTCCGTTCACGTACTGCCAGCGGGTGATCTCGGGGGTCAGGGCGCCGCGCACCGGCGCCTCGGTGCCGGGTCCGGGCGCCTGGGCGTAGGCGAAGAGTCCGTCCCAGAAGGCCTTCACGAAGCCTTCTTCGTAGGCGTTGCCGCTCTGGGTGATGATCGCGGTGATGCGGTCGGGTGCCTGGAGGGCGAGCCGCCAGCCGATGGGGGCGCCGTAGTCCTGCACGTATATGGCGAACCGGTCGATGCCCAGCTGCCGGAGGAGCCCGGAGGTGACGTCGGTCAGGGCATCGAAGGTGTACGGGAAGTCCTGCAGGCCCGGCATGGCCGACTGGCCGAACCCGATGTGGTCGGGAGCGATGACGTGGTACCGGTCGGCGAGCGCGGGGATCAGGTGGCGGAACATGTGCGAGCTGGTCGGGAAGCCGTGCAGGAGGACGACGACGGGTTCCTCGGGGTCTCCGGCCTCCCGGTAGAAGACCTCGAGGCCGTCGACGGTGGCGGTGCGGTGATGGACTTCGGAAGTCATCTCTCTAACCCCTTTGCTGATCTTCAGTGGGTGCATAGTCGGGCTGCATGCACCAATTTCAACCCTTAAGGGCGCTTCTGGAGGTTAGGTGACTGTGCGGCGCCTTCGTGTCGCTTGGACTACGCCGAACACGACCCGGCTCGCGATGCCCGGCACCGCACCTCCCTGCGTTGTCGCCTCACCCGAGTACGCCCCGTACGAGGGCGGTCCTCCGTCGGCGTGCGGACCGGCGGTCGCGTCTGGGAGGCGGGCCATGTGGTCAACTGCGCGGGCCCCGACGCCGGACGGATCGCCGCGCTCGCGGACGTGTCACTGCCCCTGGCCCGGATTCCGGGGCTGGTCGGGGAGAGCACTCCGGTGCCCGAGGCCCGGCTGGGGGCGATCCTCGCGACGCCCGGTGTGGACCTGCGCCCGGCGTCCGGTGCGCGCGTGTGCTCCATATCCTGACCGGTGGACGCGCTGCTTCCGGCGGACGGCGATGCCGTACGACGCAGCGCCGCGAAGGCCAGTCCGGCGCCGACGACGAGCGCCCCCGCCAGCACCGTACCCGCGGCCCTACTACGCGCGTGCTGACGGCAGTCTCTGACGGCAACGTCGGCATACCGGACCGGTCTTGAGCACCTGCCGGGGGCCAGTACCGGAGTCGGCGCAAAGGGACTAGACCACTTCGCGCCGCAGCGCTATGGTGCTCGAACCTGAAAGAAAACCTGGCTCTTCAAGCAAGTGCATGCATCGTTGGTTGCCCCTCAGGGAGTCCCCGTGCGGTTGCGGAAGAAGAAAAGTCCTGTGCCCGTCCGACCTCGTGGGCCGCGTCTGCTGCTTGCGGTGGTCCTCATGACCATGGCCGGCCTGGCCGGCGCGCCGTCGGCCGTCGCCGCGCCCGCCGCGCCCGCCGCGCCGGACACCGCGCTCGTCCCGCGTCCGGTCGTCGTCCAACAGGACGCCGGCAAGGCGGCGTTCGTCCTACGGCCCTCGCTCGCTGTCGTCGCGGACGGCGAGGCGGCTCGCGTCGCCTCGCAGCTCGCGGGAGAGCTGCGTGACGCGACCGGGTTCCGGGTGCCGGTGCGCGCGCACGGCGGAGCCAACGCCATACACATCACGGTGGACCCGGCGGCGCGGTACACCGTCGACGGCGCCGCGCCCACCCCGGAGTCGTACGTCCTGGACGTCAACAGCGATGGCGTGTCGATCACCGCGCGCACCGCCCACGGCGCGTTCAACGGCGTGCAGAGCATGCGTCAACTGCTGCCCGCCTGGGCCGAGTCACGGACTCCGGTCGTCACCGACTGGCGCCTGCCCGCAACGCACATCGAGGACGCGCCGCGCTTCTCCTACCGCGGTGTCATGCTCGACGTGGCCCGGTCCTTCCAGGACGTCGACGCCGTCAAGCGCTACATCGACAAGCTGTCCCGGATGAAGATGAGCGTGCTGCACCTGCACCTCGCCGACGACCAGGGCTGGCGGATCGAGATCACGAACGACGGCAAGGCCGCGGGCGACCCCATCGACTACAGCGCGCTGCACCGCGAGTCCGGCGCGACCGCGATGAACCAGCAGGGGTACCGGGGCGAGTTGGGCCGCACCGGCTACTACACGCAGAAGCAGTACCGTGACATCGTCGCCTATGCCAGGGACCGGTTCGTCACCGTCGTCCCCGAGGTCGACATCCCCAGTCACACCAACGCCGCCCTGCACGCGATCCCGCAGCTCAACACCGACCGGTCCCTGCCCGCGCCCGACCCCAAGACCGGCGTCGTGGACTGGAACGGCACCGGCAACGTGGGATACTCCGCCCTCGACGAGCGGCACGACCTCACCTACACCTTCGTGGAGCACGTCTTCCACCAGTTGGCCGAGATGACCGGCGGCCCGTACGTGCACATCGGCGGCGACGAGTCCCACGCGATGGGCCACACCCGCTACGTCGACTTCATCTCCCGCGCCGTGCCCCGCATCAAGGCGGCGTCGGGCGTCGGGACCATGGGCTGGACAGAGTACGCCGAGGCCGGGCTGTCCCAGAAACCGGGCTTCTGGGACGGCTCGGTCGTGCAGTACTGGGTCGGTTCCGGTGACTGGGTACGCGACTTCATCGCCAAGGGCGGCAAGGCCGTGGTGTCGGCCGCGGGCGGCTCCTACCTGGACCAGAAGTACACCAAGGACACCCCGATCGGCCTGACATGGGCCTGCGGCGGCACTTGCGACTTCCAGCGCTACTACGACTGGGACCCGACCACGACGGTGTCCGGCGGCATCCCCGAGGCGGGCGTGCTCGGCGTCGAGGGCCCGCTGTGGTCGGAGACCGTGCGCGGCGGCGACCAGGCGGAGTTCCTGACTCTGCCTCGGGCGGCCGCGATCCTGGAGACCGGCTGGACGCCCAAGGCGCAGAAGGACGTCGCCGACTTCGCCTCCCGCCTCGCCCAGCTCGGCCCGCGCCTCACCGCGGCGGGCACCAACTTCTACGAGAGCCCGGGAGCGCGGTGGGCCGCCACCGTCGCCGGCACCGACGCTGTCGCCCCGAGCGGAGTCACCACCCGGCACGAGCTGGGGCTCGTCGCCGCACCCGGCACCAAGGTCTCCGAGGACGGCACCGAAATCGTTCCGGACACCGTGGCGACCGACGGCGACCCCGCCTCGTCCAGCGCGCTCACCAGGCCCCTGACCGTGACCGCGAAGTGCGAGGACCGGGTCCTGCCGGCGACGTTCACCCAGAGCCAGGCACGCGACTCCCTGCACGCCGCAGGCCTCTACACCGCCACTGTGGAGGCGGCGTTCCCCCAGGACACGATGTGTGTGCTCACCCCGTCGGTGGGCGACCCGGTGTCCGTCCGCGTCCGGGTCTCCGACGCGCGCGCCGAGGACCGCAACGCTCCGGCCGCCGCCCCGACACTTGAGGTCCCGCGGAACGTGAAGGCCGGAACGTGGGTCCCGCTGAAGCTGACCGGCTTCGCGCTCGGCTACGTCGACATCCGCATCGACGACAAGACCCTCTACACGGTGCGCGCCGACGCGGCCGGCCGGTTCGCCCGCCACGGCGTCGTCCCGGCCGCCACCTACGACGGCACGCACACGATCAGCGCCGTCCAGGGCGACCGCTCGGCACGCCAAACGGTGTCGGTCGCGTCCGAGCTGCGCCCGCTGCCGAACCCGATCGACCAGTCCACGCTCCGCGTGCACGACGTCGACAGCCAGGAGACCGTCGGCGAGAACGGCGCCGCCGCGAACGCCATCGATGGAGACCTCAACACGATCTGGCACACCCAGTGGTTCAACGCGTCCCCCGACTTCCCCCACCACATCACCTTGGACCTGGGCAAGCAGTACGACGTCACGGGCCTGCAGTACACGCAGCGGCAGAACGCCCGCAACGGCAGGATCAAGGACTACCGGATCGAGGTGTCCGTCGACGGCACCACGTGGAAAGAGGCGGCCACCGGCTCCCTCACCGAGGCGCTCACTCCCCAGAACGCCGAGTTCAATGCCATCCGTGGCCGGTACGTGCGCCTGACGGGCCTCAACTCCCAGGCAGGCAACGCCTTCGCGGGCGCTGCGGAGATCAACGTGGGCGGCCGTCCCGTCTGAGGCCGCTCCAGCAGATGTGATGTGCGCCGCCGATGCCGGGCGGGTGCGACACCTGGCATCGGCAGCGGCACCCGCGCCCCGACCGCGCACACGAGGCGCCGACACCCGTATCGCATGGCTGGAACCCCGCAGGAAGTACATCGATGACTCACACCGCGGGCAGCCCCGGTACGGGCCGCCCCTCCTCCGCCCGACGGCGCGGCCGGACCGCCGTGCGGCGCCCCGCGGCCGGCGCCGGCGCCGTACCGCCCGCCCGACCACGTTCGGCAGCGATCTGCCCACGGCACCCCGCACCACGGTTTGAGGCCCTCAGGTCGAGGACTGCATGACGACCTGCTCACCCTCTCCGTTCGGTTCCTCGAAGTTGGCCAGGTAGCGGTTGAACAGCGTTTCATCCACGGTGACGGAGTTGGCGCCTTCCTCGCCGTTCCGTGCTTCGAGGCGACCCTTTAGCGTCGTCCGATCGGCCTTGAGGTGGACCAGTTCCCAGCGGCAGCCGTGGTTGTCGATCAGCGCCCTGTAATCATCGCGGGCGGCGCGACTCCAGAAGCTGTAGTCCACCACTACGTCGCGCCCGGCCAGCATCAGCTCGACCAGTTCCTGCCGCTGCTCGCGGCGGACCTCTTCCTTGAGCTGGTCGAACGCCTCCGCTTCCAGCACCAAGCCGGCGTCACGCTGCCCGAGTCGCTGCCAGACCACCTCGTCGATCGACAGTCGAACGTAACCGCGTCGCACCAGCTCCATCGCGTAGGTGGTCTTGCCCGCTCCGGGAAGACCACACATCAGCACCACCGTGCTCACTTCCTGCGTCACGGAGCCAGGTTAGACCCGACGACACGCCATCCTCCGTTGCACAAAGTGCGCCCGCTGGAGCCCGACCCGGCGGACCTCCCCGGCTGACTGTCGGCCGGCCTCGCACGAAGCCTGACAGCGTCAGCGCGGACAAGGGCTACAGCAATCGCCGGACCCGCCGCTACCTGCGCAAACGGTCGATCCGGCACGTCATCACGGAGAAGGCCGACCAGGCGGCCCACCGCGTCGGACGCGGCAGCTCTGGTGGCAGGCCACCCGGCTTCGACCTGGCCGAGCGCGGCATGAGGAAAGCCCGGTGAGGACCAGTGCCTTGTCGCGCAGCCCGACCAGGGGTCGCCGTCCGGGCGGGAAGCGGGGAGGTGCGGCCCGACGAGCCGGCACTTCCCCGTTGACTATGGGGCTCCGCGCTCAGAGCCAGCCGCGGCGGCTGGCCTGGACACCGAGTTGGAAGCGGGTCTGTGCGCCCAGGACTTCCTGGAGGCGGGCGATGCGGCGTGCCACTGTCCGTTCGCTGACGCCGAGTTCACGGGCGATGGACTCGTCGGTGAGTCCGCCGCTGAGGTAGGTGAGAAGCTGCCGGGCGTCGTCGGTGGGGGAAGTACCGGCGTCGTCCATGGACTCGTCGCTGGTGGGGAGCGGAACGGCCATCTGCCAGTACGACTCGAACACGCCGACGAGGCCGTCGAGCAGGGCCGACCGCTGCACGGCGATGTGGTGGCGTCGCTGGTGGTCGCGCGCGGGTGCGGTGACGACGGCGAAGCGGTCGTCACAGATCATCAGGTTTAACGCGACATTGGGGAAGACGCGGGCGCGTTCACCGAGGTTGACGCAGGTCTGGATGGCCTCCCGGGCCAGCGGGTCACGCAGCATCTGGGCGCCGTAGACCACTGAGTACGCGACACCACGCGCGAGTGCCTCCAGACAGCCGGGCGCCACCTGCGCGGGTGCGGCGAGACGGCCGGTGGGGCCGATCGAGAGAGCACGGACCTGGTACATCGCCTCGTCCTGCACGCGCCGGGCGAGCGCTTCACGGGCTGCCTCCGTCCGGACTATCTCGATGTATCCCGGTCCTTCGGCGTGGTGGTCGCGCCAGAACCGGGCGAGTTCGTCGGCGCTGTCGCGCAGGGTGCCGAGTTCCTTCGCGCGGATCTCCGCGAGGGCATCGAGCGCTGCGCGCGGGGGGCGGGCGACGAGCCGTTCCCCGTCCGGTTCCAATAGGCCCAGTCCGGTGAGTTCGTCGGCCGCCGCGCGGACGGCGTCCGGGGTCACGCGCAGGGTGCTTGCCAGCCCGGCCGGAGGCGCCGGGCCGCGCTGGACGAGCGCGAGGTAGATGTCCTCGGCGGTCGCGGTGAGACCTATGACCCGAAGTGGATGCATATTCGAATCATTGCACGCATATGCGATTTACTCCATGTCAAGGTCGTGTGCACATAGCGACTACCCATCCGGTAGGGGTGTTATACGGAGTGACGTTTCGTCAGGTCAGGGATCGTCACGTCGAGCGTGCACGGGGATGTATGGCATCGCATCTGTCACTTTCCTGCCATGCCGGATTCCGACAGCACAGACGGCTTCTCCAGAAAGCGCGTTCCTTGCAGACTCTTGGCTCATGGCACTCCGACCGCCTCTCCCGTCCCACAAGGACGACCGGCGTGTCGGCTTCAACACACCAAGGAGTTGACCGTGAAGAAGACCTCCGCCTGGGCCGTTGCCCTCGTGACCGCGGCCACCTGCACGTTGGGGGCCGCCCTGCCGGCAGCGGCCGCGGACGGCACGACGGCCACCGCCGTCACCGCCGCGTCCTACGGCTCCGCGATCGACACATCCTCGCTCGACCCGAAGACGAAGGCCCTCGTCGACGAGATCCTGGCCAAACTGCCGGCCGACTGGCAGGCGCGCCGCCAGGCCGCCAACACCACGTACGGCATGGGCGACACCCAGTGGGCTGACATCCTCAACAGCGTCATCAACCCGGGCGACTACCAGTGCCAGAGCACGGATCTGACGGCCTATGCGAACACTCTGCTCGACGGCGCCAAGGACCCCTTCGCGATCTTCATCCTCTCTCTGTTCGGCGGGTTCGACTTCCCCACGTACGATGCGCTGTTGTTCGGCAGCGAGTCCAGTTCCAACACTTACGGTGTCAACGGCGAATACACCAACCAGCTGACGTCCGAGGCCAAGAATCTCAAGAGATTCTGGGACATCTACTCCGACGACATCCAGCTCATGCCGATGCACGGCGCCGACGTCTACTCCTCCCCGGAACGGCTCGCCCGCACCCTGTCCGTGCTGTACGGCGGCACGCCCGAGAGCAACCTCGACCTGGCCGAGCTGTTCATCTCGCTGGTCGACTCCGAGCCCGTACTGAAGGGCGGCGCCAACCCGATCTTCACGTTCAACGCGTTCGCCTACTCAGAGAAGGGCGACCCGCAGCCGCTGGGCATCTCCGACCGCATCATCATGGGTGACGGCATCCTGGAGGCCATGCAGGCCATCGGCCTGGGCAACACCGCTCCGCGCGCCATCCTCGGCCACGAGTTCGGCCACCACGTGCAGTACGAGAACAACCTGTTCGACAACACCGCACTGACCGGGCCGGAGGCCACCCGTCGCACCGAGCTGATGGCGGACGCGTTCGGCACGTACTTCCTCACGCACTCGCGCGGCGAGGCCCTCAACACCAAGCGGGTGCTCGACTCCGCCAAGTCCTTCTATCAGGTAGGCGACTGCAGCTTCAGCAGCAACGGGCACCACGGCACGCCCAACCAGCGTATCGCGGCGTCCACATGGGGCGCGAGCATCGCCAACGAGGCCCCCAACCAGGGCCACATCCTGCCCTCGATGAAGCTCGACGAGATGTTCGAGGCGAAGCTCCCCGACATCGTGAAGCCGGACGCGACGAAGTGAGCGCGCGGACCGGCCGGCGGACCACGGCTCACGGGCCGCGCGCCGGCCAGGACACGGCCGCGCATCCAGTTTCCTGACCTGTCGGCCATCGCTCCGACAGAGCCTGTGGCGGCCGCCCTCGATCGGGGGCGGCCGCGGGCGTGTACCGCTGATCGCCGCAGCCACACTTTGCCCGCGGACCTGCACACACTCCCGCTCCGGCGCGTTGCAGCGCTACCGGGGTCATTGGCCGTGCGCGGGGCTTCAGTCCGGTGATGAAACGAATCTCAAGACTGCTCTGGCCTCGGCTTGGCGCACGGATCTGAGCACAAACCTGATCAACCATGGCGAATATGACACCGCGTAATATCGGTGCGCTCTGCGGACTTCTGCGGGCACCGCAATGACAGAGCCGTTCACAACGCAAGGCCGACGTGTGCAAGCGTCTGCTCGAGCAGGAAGCCGTGGCCGCCCGGCATCTCGCTAACACTGCCGGCCCGGGTGCCATCCGGCCGGCGCTGGCAGCCGCCCAGGGCGGAGTGGAGCTGGTCAACCTGGGGTTCGGCGGCAGCGCCCTGCTGGACCCGTTCACCGCCCGCGCGATGCGGGACACCCCCGCGGACCTGATCAGCGTCAAGGTCGGCATCAATGTCGTCAACTCCGACGTGATGCGCCTGCGCGCCTTCACCCCTGCGGTGCATGGCTTCCTCGACACCATCCGCGAGGGGCATCCGACCACGCCGCTGCTGGTCGTGGCCCCCACCCTGTGCCCGGTCCAGGAGGACACCCGCGGCCCCCTCGCTGCAGCTGCACCCCCACAGCGGTCCGCGTCGAGGTCGTCGACCCCGATGACCCCACCCCGTATGTCTACGTCTCCACCCGCACGCCCCAACTGCTCGCCGAGGCGATCCGCGGGTCCGCCTGACGCAGGACGAACGAGAGAGGATGATGGGCGACCGTGCCAGGTGATCAAGTGACGGCGTACGACGGCCTGGGCGGCCGCCCGGGGCCGGATCGTGCCGTGGCGTGCGTGCGGGCCGGGCTGTTCGCGCTCGTCGGCAGCGTGCTGGCGGCCCTCGGCCACCACGCGGTCGCCGAAGGCGCGGTGCCGTGGCGGCTGGTGACCGCCTTCGCCGCGGTCCAGTTCGTGGTGGCCTGGCCGTTCGCCCGCCGTCGCTCTTCCCTGGCGGTGATCATCGGTTGCACTCTGGTGGCCCAGGGCGGAATACACCTGGCCCTGACCTGGGAGGGCGGCGAGCACGAGGCGAAACCCGGCCAAGGGGGCCACGCCGGTCATGCCGCGATGGAGATGGGAAGCGGGCATGCCTGGCACGACGCCGGGACGGCCATGACCACCGCCCACGTCCTTGCCGCTCTTGCAGCGGCCTGGCTGCTGCACCGCGCCGACACTGCCGTCACCGTGGCCCTGGCCGCCGCCCGCGCCGCCCGCGCGGTCGCAGCCGCGGTCCTGTTGCGGGTGCTGCCACGCCTCGCCCTCGGTGATGTCCGCAAGCCGCCGTGCGCTCGGCTCGCCGGCCGCTTCACCGATCCGGCCCCACCGCGGACACACACTCTGGAACATGCGCTGGTGCGCAGGGGACCTCCGGGACGCGAGCGCGTCCCGGTCCTTCCCTCACCCGGGCCCTTCGGCTTCGGCCGGCCCGGCTTCAGCACCAGCAAGGAGTTCTCCTGTGTCCATGTCCACGCACGTTCTCGGCCGGACCACGCGACGGATCGGCGTCGTCGGCGCCCTCGCATTGACGGCGACCCTGGCCCTGGCCGGCCCGGCTTCCGCCCACGCGGAGGTCGAGGCCGACACCGCTCAGGCCCTGGCCGAGAACGTTACGCTCAGCTTCGTCTCCGAGGCCGAGTCCGGCAGCGCGGGCTTCACCGAGATGCGCGTCGTCCTTCCCGAAGGCATCGCGCCGGGTGACGTCACGCTCGTGGAAGCGCCCAAGGGCTGGAATTTCAAGGCCACGAACGACGGCTACACACTGGGCGGTCCGAAGCTCGCCGTCGGGACGGACGCCGAGTACAAGGTCAAGGTCCGGCAGCTGCCGGACGCCAAGGAGCTCGCGTTCAAGACGGTCGAGACCTACAGCGACGGCGAGGTCTCCCGCTGGATCGAACTGCCCAGCGGCGGCGCGGAACCCGAACAGCCCGCGCCCGTCCTGAAGCTCAAGGCCGCCGCCCCGGGCGCCACGCCGATCAGCCCCAGCCCCAGCCCCACGGCGAGCGAAACGGCCACTCCCACGCCGTCGGCCGCCAAGTCCACGCCTGCCGCCGACAACTCGGACGCAGGCGCAACGCCCGCCGAGAAGGAGGACGAGGACGGGGGCAGCCCGACCGGCCTGATCATCGGCGGGGTGGTCGTGGCGCTGGCAGTCCTGGGCGGAGGCGCCTGGTGGCTGGTCAAGCGCCGCGCCGCAGCGTCCGACAGCTGACCGGAGGAGTCCGGGTGAACCCGCGGGGCGGAACCACCGCTGCCCCGCGGGAGCACCTGTCGGGGCTGGTTCTGCGGCGGATCGGCCCCTGCGCCCAGTACGCAACAGTGGGTCCAGGACTCACTGTTGCGTACTGGTTAGGAACGGTAGCTGGGCGACCGCCTGGGCGGTGACGTTCTGCGCGGCGGCTCGGCTGGGCTGGGTTCCGGTCAGCACGGTGGTGATCGCCAGCACGATGACGCCGAGGACGGCTTCGGCTGCGACTGTTCGGCGCAGGCCGCGCCGGTACTGCTCCGGCAGCGGGACGGGCCGTTCCGGGCGGCCTGATACGGGGCCGGGTGCGGCGGGCGGCTCGGCGTCGCAGCAGTCTTGCGTGTCGCCGTCACCCGAGGGTGCGCCGGCGCCGACTGTCTGGCATCGTCCTCGCCGCCGCTGCAGGCACTGGCCAGGGGAAGGAGCGCCGGGCCGACGGCCACGGCGCCGCCGCGCGCCACGCGGCGGGTGCGTCCTCGCGGTTGCTGGTGTGCCACCTTGCCCCTCCAGATCGGGGTTGTGCCCGCCCTGCGCAGACGGGGCCGGCGCGGGCGTACTGAGCTCCTCTTAGCTTGGCTTTAAACCCCACCAAGATCATTTCTTGGTGGGGTTTGTCGTTCGCCTGACAGCTGGGCGGCCTCTGCTTGATCATGTGTTTCCGCCAAGAGACACGTTGATCAACCAAAGGCCGTGATGGACAGTCTGCAAGACGGCGCCGTGCGCGTCGAGGCCCTGGCCGGGTTGTCCCGGTTTCGCCGTGAGCTGTACGAGTGCCTGACGTTGCGGGCGGATGCTCTGTTCGAGCTCATGGACGCGGTGCTGTGCGCCGACGGGCCGGTGACGTCCCTGCCGGAACTCTCGCTGTCGGGGGTGCATCGGCGCGGGCACGGAGCGATGTACGACGCGCTGGCCCAGGGGCACATCAACGTGTCCCGGCTTCGGATGGCCCTGGCGGGGCTCGTACTGCCGCGCGGGGCGGACGGGCAGCTGTCCATCGCGCTGGACGTCACTCCGTGGCCGCGTCCGGATGCCGAGTGTTCGCCCCAGCGGCTGCACTGCCACCGTCCGTGCCGGTGCGACGGGGTGCGTCAGACCATCCCGGGCTGGCCCTACCAGGTCGCGGCGGCCCTCGGCGGCGGCCGCTCCTCGTGGACCGGGCCGCTGGACGCGGTGCGATTGGGGCCCGAGGACGATCCCACCGAGGTCACCGCCGCCCAGATCCGCGACCTTGTCGCCCGCCTGGAGCGGGCCGGGCAGTGGCGACCGGGCGACTTGCCGGTGCTGTTCGTCCTGGACTCCGGCTACGACCTCGTGCGCCTGACCTGGCTGCTGCGCGAGGAGCCGGTGCGGCTGCTGGGCCGCATCCGCGCCGACCGGGTGATGCGCGCCCCGGCCGGCAAGCGCCGCGGAACGAACCCCGGGCGCCCGCCCCGACATGGAGCGGAGTTCCGCCTCGCCGACCCCGCCGCCCACCCGGCCCCGGTCCAGGAGTCGGCCGGCGTCCACGACCGCTTCGGCCAGGTCCTCGCCCGCTGCTGGGGCCGCCTGCACCCCAAGCTGGACCGGCGCGGCTCCTGGGCCCACCACGAAGGCGAACTCCCCCTCGTCGAGGGAACGTTGGTCCATCTGGCGGTCGAGCACCTGCCCGGCAACCGCGCCCCCAAGCCGCTATGGCTGTGGCACAGCGACCCCGACGCCACCGCGCACGACGTCGACCGCCTCTGGCGGATCTTCCTTCGACGGTTCGATATCGAGCACACTTTCCGCTTCTTCAAGCAGACCCTCGGCCTGACCCGACCCCGCCTGCGCACCCCCGAACAGGCCGACCGGTGGGTGTGGCTGATCCTCGCCGCCTACGCGCAACTCCGTCTCGCCCGCCCCCTGACCGAGGACCTCCGGCGCCCCTGGGAAAAGCCCCTGACACCGGATCGGCTCACCCCGGCCGGGTCCGGCGCGGCTATCCCCGCATCCGGCGGATCCTGGGCACCCCGGCCCGCGCGCCGAAAGCCTCCCACCCCGGCCCAGGCCGCCCCAAGGGCCGCACCTCCACCCCCGCACCCCGCCACCCAGTCGGCAAGAAACAGCGCAAAACGGATATGCCTAGACGCGGCGGGGCCGAGCAGCAGCCTTAAAGATCAAGCTTAGGGGATACGGGTGAACGCCGGTCGCTGTTCACCAGCTGTGTCACCCATAGTCCGTGGGGTCGCCGGACACCGCCACACGGCCCCGCGCTCACGCCGTCCGGGAGGTGGTGTGCTCGGGCTGGACGGTGTGCGCGTTGTGCTGGTCGGACCAGCTCTGCAGGGCGCTCATGCAGGCGTGGTCGAGGTGCCGCAGTCCGGCGAGGTTGAGCTCGATGGGGCGGTCGGTGGGCAGCTGTTCCAGGGCGTCGAGGATACGCGGGAGGCGCAGGAAGGTGGCGTGACCGACGATCCGCACCGTCACCGGGCCGGTGCCCGCGTCGTCGACCTCGATGTGGACGTGTGAGGTCTCCCACGCTGTCTTCACCACCGCGAGCAGTAGCCCGATCAGGACGCCGTCGAACATGTTGGTGACCAGGATCGCCCCGGCGGTGACCGTCAACACCACCGCTTCCCCTCGATGTTCACGCCACAGAGGGCCCAACTCCTCGACGGGCAGCAGCTTGAAGCCCGCGTGAACGAGGACCCCGGCGAGTGCCGCGGTCGGGATCATGCCCAGCGCGCCGGGCAGCAGGGCGGCGAACAGCAGCAGCCACAGGCCGTGCAGGACGCGGGAGACCTTGGTGCGGGCGCCGGCCTGGACGTTGGCCGCGCTACGGACGATCACCGCGGTCATCGGAAGCGCGCCGAGCAGCCCGCACACCGTGTTGCCCGCGCCCTGGGCCATCAGCTCCTTGTCGTAGGCGGTCTTCGGCCCGTCGTGCAGCCGGTCCACTGCCGCCGCGCTGAACAGCGACTCGGCCGACGCGATGAGCGTGAAGGCGACGATCGTGGTCAGCAGACCGACGTCCGACAGGCGAGAGAAGCCGTCGAGGCCGGGCGGCTGGATCGCCTCCGTCAGCCCCTTGACCTCGACCCGCTCGACGGGCAGGTCGAAGGCGACGGTGGCCAGCACCGCCAGACCGACCGCGACAAGCGGCCCGGGCAGCAGCTGTGCCTTGGCGGGCATTTTCTTCCACAGCGTCATGACGACGACGGTCCCGGCACCGATACCGATCGCGGTCAGGGCCGGCCCCGATCCGAGGACGTCGGTCAGGAGGCCGGGCAGACCGGCAACATTGGAGAGGCCACTGCCGGGGGCCCTGCGGTCGCCGAGGGCGTACATCTGGCCGGTGATCAGGACGAGCCCGATGCCGGCGAGCATGCCGTACACGACCGACAGGGAGACGGCCCGGAAGAGACGGCCCAACCGCAGTGCGCCGAGGGCGAGTTGAAGCAGTCCTGCGGCCAGCACGATCATGCCGAGCGCGGGCAGTCCGTATTCGGTCACCGCGGTGAGCACCAGCACGGTCAGGCCCGCGGCCGGACCGCTGACCTGGAGGCTGCTGCCGGGCAGCAGGCCGGTGACCAGGCCGCCGACGATGCCAGTGATCAGGCCGAGCTCGGCGGGAACACCGGAGGCGACGGCGACGCCCACGCACAGCGGCAGGGCGACGAGGAAGACGACCAGGGAGGAGGCGAAGTCCGTGCGCAGGGCGCGGCGGAGGGAAGAGAGGGATGAGGTCATGGTCAAGGCGTTCTCTCTGGGTGGGGGAACGTCGGACAGAGGGACGACCAGCAGGGTGTGGGAAAGCCGGGTTCCACTCGCGTCACAGGGACTTGAAGACGCGGCTGCCGGGTGCGCAGGCCAGGACCTCGCCCGTCTCGACCGTGTAGTACCAGGCATGCAGTCGAAGGCGGCCCAAGTCGAGGCGCCGGGCGACGAAGGGGTAGGTGCGCAGGTGGTCGAGCTGGGTCAGCACATGCTGCTGGGTCGCGGCGGTCGCGTCCTCGCCAAGACCCCGCGTCGGCCAGGGCTCGTCGGTCCAGGTACGGTATCCGGCCCAGGTCAGCCAGCGGCGTACCGGCGGCATGGTGTGGACGCTCTGCTCGCGCAGCAGGCTCTGTACCGCGCCGCAGTGCGAATGCCCGCACACGACGATGTCCGGCACCTGCAGGGCCTGGACGGCGAATTCGATCGACCCGGCGACCGCGCACGCCGCCTGCGGCCGGTAGGAGGGAACGATGTTGGCCGCCGAGCGCACCTCGAACAGGTCACCGGGGCGAGCCCCCGTGAACAGCGAGGGGATCACGCGGGAGTCGGAGCAGGAGATGAACAGGACCTGCGGCTGCTGCCCATGGGCCAGCTGGGCGAACTCCTGCTGCTTGTCTGTGATCTTCGCGTGGAAGGTACGGGCGTGCTCGATGAGTGTCTGCATGGAATCGACCTCGTGACGCTTCGTGGAGCTGTGGAGCTCCGGGGTGAGAAGGGGCGCGAAGAGTGCGTGCCACGCGTATCCGGATACGGCTCAGCAGCCCACGGCCGACCCTCGGGTGATCAGCGAGGCGGGTGCCCATCGGTGAAGGAAGGGACGGGGTGCGCGGGCCTCGCCGGCAGGTGACGGAACTGGTGCGCGGGTGCGTCTTCGGTGCGAGGTGACGGTGCCCGGTCGGCCGGGGCATCCGCCGGGGCGGGCGGCTCGGGTTGTGGTGCAGGGGCGCGGCAGATCTCGGCGCGAACGAGGGCGCCCACCGCGGCGTATACGTCCATGGGCATGGCAGGGCTCCGGTGCGGTCGTGGCAGACGAGGCACGGCGGGCCGAACCGCCCCGCGGCACGGGGGTGGGATGCGGCCGGGCTCGGTCAGCAGCGCAGAACGGCCGAACCGGCACAACGGCCGAGACCGCGAGGAGCGTCGACCGGCTCCTGGAGCCCGGCGTGCTCAGCCGGAGCCCCCGAGGGAGACGAAGCGCCGCCGGGGGCCATGGCGACGCCGCCGTGACCCGGTACCTTGCGGGGCCCGCCGGCGGACGCGTTGCACGACTGCGGCACGTCATCGTGATGATGGCCGCCGTCGCGCGTGTCGAGCACCGCGGTACCGGCGGAAGTGTCGCAGGACGGGGCGGGGACGACCGCCGCGGATCGCCGCAGGCAGCCGTCCAGGTCCAGCGCCGACAGATGCGAGGCGCTGGAGGTGAACGCCGCGTGCAACAGCGCCAGCAGGGCAACCAGCACGACAGCGCCCAGGCCGCGGCGGGCCGCCGCCGTGACTGCCCCGGGTGTGTGTGCCATCACGCTCTCCCTGTGCTCCCTACCAGGAAACCCCCGAGTCTCGCGCGTCGCGCTCAGAAAGGGCTGATCAGCGGGTGGATTCACCTGATGTGGTGACGAGTGGCACGCGGACTTTTCCGCATACTCGTGGACTGTCCTACCGGGCGCTGCCAGTCGCCGCCGTCAAAAAGGGGCCCGCTGTCCAAGGGGACGGCGGGCCCGGCAATCACCGCTGGTTCCACCACATGAGGCCGCTGGTCACAGCGCAGCACCGCGAGCACGATGCCGGCGATCCTTCCCGCGGGCAGGGCCCGCCACCGTGAGCCGATTCTCTTCATGCGGCCGCGTATCAGGTCGGCGAGCCAGTTCAGGGTGGCGCTCGACAGCGGCAGGCGGGCGGTGTAGACAAGGCCGTCAGGGCCCTCGGCGGCGTGGTTGTTTTTCTTCACACCAAACCCAACTGGCGCCGTTTGCCAGCTGGTTACGCCGCTTCCGTACCCGTCTCGCGTGGCTACGGGCGTGCGGTGAACCGCCCGCCTGGCCGCTTGTGCAGCCAGCCACGGTCGGCGAGTTTGGTCAGCTTCGCGCGCAGCGGTTCCAGTTTGCCGCGCGCCGACACCTCCAGGCCCAGCTCCTCGCCGACGGCCTTGGCCTGCACCGGGCCGTCGGCGGCTCGGACGATCGCCAGGATCTTGCGGTAGTCGCCGGGCAGGGCGGCCTCGTCGGGAGTCTCGCTGCGGTGCGGGACCAACAGCACCGCCCGCCCCGCCACCCGGGCGGGAGCCGGGGCGACGGCCGCGGCGGCCTCCGCCGCGGCCCGGTCCTGCTCGGCCAGCCGGACCAGGACCCGCTCGGCGATCACCAGTTCCTCCCGCTCGGCCCGCACCTCCTGCAGCTGCTTGTCCAGCTCCTCGGCGAGCGCGTCCAGTTCACTGCGGCGAGCCGTGATCCGCTCCAGCTACGGAGATCAGTGCGGTCTGCATCGACCCGGCCTTCCGCGGGCAGGGTCTGGCCGCCCGCCTGGTCCTGGCGGTGGCCCCCGGCGTCCGTGCCCGCGACGAGAGGCCCTTCCTGCACACCTCCGCGCGCAACACCAACGCCATCCGGCTGTACGAGTCGCTGGACTTCCGGCTGCGCCACCGCACGGCGTCCCTCTCGGCGCGGGCGCCGGAGACAGCGCGGCAGCAGTAACGCAGATGTGCGAACGAGCGGTGGGCGATCGCCCCCGCGGCTGGGCGTACACTCCACACATGGGTCGCACATGCGCAGTGAGGGAGTGCCTGTTCCAGGCCGCCCATGCCCTGTGCCCGTCCGCCGCGTGCGCGACGGCCGTCCACCCCTTGAACGCGTCGGCGATCTACTGTCGCGCGTTGCACGGCCACGGCTAACGATTCCGGGCAATTCTCGGTATTTCCCAGATCATTCCGCCCCTGCAGGCGGACCATTTTCTGCGCGGCCGCCCCTCCCCACCTCTGTAACCGCACGGCGACGATCCTCGCGAGAATTTCCTGCTTTGTCATCCTTCGGTGCCCTGGCGCCGCCTGCGCGCCGACCGCCGGACGACCGGCAGCCGGTGAATCTTCGAGAGGACCCTTGTGAAGTTGAGCGAGCTGCTCGCCGGACACGATCATGAAATCATCGAGGGCGATCCGGAGACGAGGATCACCGGAGGCACCTGCTTCGACGCCCACCGCGCCGCTCCGGGATCCCTGTTCATCGCGGTACCCGGTCATCGCGAGGGCGGCCCCGAGTCCGTCGGACTGGCTCTCGCACGCGGCGCGGTGGCGATACTCATCTGCTCCGCGACGGCGCAACTTCCGGTCGCGACCTGGGCGTCGGCAGCTGGTGTATGCGTCGTAGCCGTCGCGGACACGCGCAAGGCGGCCGCGGTCGTCGCCTCCCGCTACCACGGGGAGCCAGGCCGACAGATGAAGATGGTGGCCGTCACGGGCACCAACGGGAAGACGTCGGTTTCCTCCATGGTGGAGTCGGTGCTGAGGATCGCCGAGCACGCCAGGGTGGGGGTCATCGGGACGGGCGGCAGCCGGATCGGCGACGAACTGATCCCGATGCCGAGGTCGGTACTGACCACACCGGAGTCGCCGGACTTCCAGTATCTGCTCGGGTGCATGCGCGACCGCGGTGTCGGCACCGTGGCGCTCGAAGCCACGTCGATGGGCCTGCTGACCCACCGCCTCGACCACTCGTTCATCGACGTAGGGGTGTTCACCAACCTGACGCAGGATCACCTGGACGACCACGGCACCATGGAGAACTACCGGGACGCCAAACTGCGTCTGTTCCAGGGGCTGTGCCGGCGTGCGGTGGTCAACGCCGACGACCCGGTCGGAGCCTGCATCGGGGCGATGATGCCCGGCGCGGTCGTCACGTACGGCATCGACGCGGAGGCGGACTACCGGGCGACCGACCTCACCATGGACGCCATCGGCACCCGCTTCACCCTGCACCACGCCGGCCACAAGTATCCGGCGGCGATCCCCGTGCCTGGACGGTTCTCCGTCTCCAACGCACTGGCCACTGTCGCAGCCTGCCACCTCATCGGGCACAATCTGGCCGGACTGGTCGCCACACTCGAGCATATGCCCCCGATCCCGGGAAGGTTCGAACGCTACGAGACCCCGGACGGCACGTCCGTCATCGTGGACTATGCGCACTCCCCGGACTCACTGGAGAAGGTGCTGACCACCATCCGCGGCTTCGCCTCTGGCCGGGTCGTCACGGTCTTCGGCTGCGGCGGGGACCGGGACGTCACCAAGCGCGCCCGGATGGGGGAGATCGCCGGCACCTACTCCGATCTGTGCGTTCTCACTTCGGACAATCCCCGGAACGAAGACCCCCGGGCGATCATGGATCAGATCGTCCCGGGCCTGCTCGCGAGCGGCACCACTTTCGAGCGGTTCGCCGACCGCCGCCGCGCCATCTCCTTCGCCCTGTCCGCCGCAGGGCACAGCGACGTCATCCTGATCGCGGGCAAAGGCAGCGAGCCCTACCAGATCGTCAACGAGGAACTGCTGCCGTTCAGCGACATGGCGACGGTACGCGAACTCGCCACGCGGTAGGCGTACCGGCCTTCTTGACGCCCGGCGCTGGTTGCAGTGCCGGGCACGAGGACGTGCAGCTGCTCCAGACGCCGACCTGCTGACTGATGCACAATGGCAGGTCCGCGGCCCTGGCCGAAGCGAAAGTGGCTGTCCGGCACATCGTCGGCCTCCAGCGCCGTCAGGGACCCGCTGCCCGCTACACACGAGACCTTGTGGCCCCGCGGCTACCTGGGGGACGTTCGGGCCGCCCGCATTTCCGTCGGCGTGGACGCCTGATGGCGCTGATCGGGGCGGGCTGGGGTCGGCCCGTCCGGCTACTCCATGCCACAGCTCGGTGCGTTCAGCACCCGGCACCAGACCAATCGCCCACCTCAAGAACTGGCGCGTGCTCGGCAAGGTACGCACCGACCCGAAGTGGGCGACCGCCCTGGTCAGGACCCTGCTCGTCCCGACGAACCGCGAAGTCGTCCAGTGACCGACGATCTTCACCGAAGTCATCCGCCCTCAACCAGCACGAGCACCCAGAATTCCGCGCACACCAGACCCGTGACCAGCAACTTCACGATGCACACCACTCACTGGTCGTCACGGCCAGCACACCCCGGCCGGCATAGACGATCTGATGGTCGTCGTGCCGGTGGGCGTCGATCGCACGGCCGGGCGCCAGCCATTGGATGCGGGGCGGAGCAATGGCCTCGTGGCGGATTTCCATCATCACTTGGCAGATTACCGGAAGTGCGACACGCTGCCGGGCTCGGAGCATGATGGGGGTGCGAAGGAACACATCGATCACCCTGCTGTCCGTCAGCCATGGCTGCGTCGACATCTACCAAGGTGCCGTAGCAGCACTGATGCCGTTTTTCGTCACCGAACGCGGCTACACCTATGCGGTCGCCTCCGGTGTTGTGCTGGCCGCCTCGGTCCTCTTCCCGTTCGGTACATCGTTGCTCTGGTACGGGTGGGCTGGAAGTGCAACGCGCCGTACTGGCGGCGAAGTTCGAGGCGATCCTGCCGCATCTGGACAAGCGGCAGCGACGTCTGCTGACGGCAACGGAGGCCTGGTCGTTTACGACCTGGTGCACGATAGAGAGTGGATCAGGTCGTAAGGAGCTGTCCGGGCGACCATGTGACCGCCCCCGGTGACGAACTCGGGCTGTTCCTCGGCGACGAAGCGGCCGCTGTCATGTGCTTCCACCACGCGGACGTCGTGCGCCTGCTCCGGCAGCTCGGTCTTCCGGCGGCTATCAGGGGCGGACGAGAACGAGGCCGACCTTGCCCGGCCGTACCGCGTGCTCCACGGCCTTGGCCAGCTCGCCGAGGCCGTACGTGGCGGCCACGTCGAACTGGTCCTGGAGCCCCAGCGCGATCTGCTGGGCGGTGGCGACGTCGGATGCCCGCCTCTCGGCGGAGGCCTCGGACAGCCACCGGCCGATGTTCTTGCCCCGCAGCGTCAGCGACTTGTTCAGCAGCGTCGACGCGTGCACCGAAATCGACTCTTCGGCGATTTGCCCGTAACTGACCAGTTTCCCGCCCGGCGTCAACAGGTCCAGAAGGCCCTCAGCCAGCTTCCCGCCGATCGGGTCGAAGGCCACACTGACCGGGCGGCCGCCAGCTGCCTTGCGGACCTCGTCGGCCCAGCCCTGATGCTCTGTCGACACGACCGGCACGTCGGGGAACCGCTGGCGCAGCTCGGCGGCACCGCGGTCGCTGCGGACGACGTTGACCAGCGCCAGGTTGTGAAACTGACACACGCCAGTCACCAGCCGCCCGACCGACGAGCCCGCAGCGGTCTGCACCAGAAGACCGTCGTATCCGAAGGCCAGGTGCTCCTGCGCCTCACGGCGCAGCATCACCGTGGTGAGCGGGTTCGCGAGCATCTGCGCGGCGACGTCGTCCGACAACTCGTCCGGTACGGCGACGACCACCTCGGCATCCGCCACGATCCACTGGGACCACGCCCCCGGCTGGGGGAAGACCGTTACGCGGCCACCGACCTTGACACCCGGAGCCAAGCGCGCTCCCCCGCCGATCGCCTCCACCACGCCGGTGGCCTCCAGGCCAGCCGGAACCGGATGTGCAGCCTTCCCTGGGTAGGCCTCAATGGCCTGGAGATCACCAGGGTGCACCGAGAAGGCCGTGGTGCGGATGCGGACCTGGCCGCGCTCGGGCGCTACCGACTCCGGCTCCTCGATGACGGTCAGGACGTCGGCGGGCATCCCGCCACGGGTGTAGGCAACACGACGGTTCATGATTCTTCTCCTGCGCGCCGGTATGTGTGGGTCTTGGACCGGGCATCAACCGACGTCCTGCCGCCCCTGTGCACTCCGCTGAGTGCACTGCGGAACGAGGGTTTCGTAGTGCTCATGGCCTGCGGCGTATGGGCGGTCCTTGCCGCCGGTCGTGGTGTTTGCCAGGTCGAGGAGTTCGTCACCCATTGGCCGGGTCCTTTCCGGGGCGGTTTCGGCGTGGGAAATCAATCCGGTGCCCGTGTGGCGTCCGGACCCGTGCACGATGGTCGGCCGGCGCCTCCAATGCTCAGCCCGCAACACGCTCGACAACGCACGACGAGGACGCGGCTTCAGGGGCTGAACAGGCTGGGGTTCTCACGGACGTAATCGGCCACCCCCGAAGGAGGCTGCCCGATGACCTGCTCGACCCCGTCCGCCTTGCGGTCGTAGCGATTCTCCGCGTGAAGGCGAGCCATGGTGGAGATGTGCTGGAAGACGTGGTCGGGCAGCCCCAACGACCTGAGATCGTCGTCGATCCATTCCTGCAGCGGGACGTCGGTGTAACTGACCGGTCGGCCCAGGGCTGCGGAAACCTCCGCCGCCATGGCGGCGACGTCCTCCGAGCGCGGGCCGGTCAGCTCATAGATTCGGCCGACGTGCAGGGCAGGATCGGCCAGGATCTCCTCCACAACCGCGGCGACATCCCGGGCCGCCACGGGGGAAGTTTTCGCCCGCCCGAAGGGCAGCCTGATGCTTCCGTACTTCGCGATCGAGGAAAAGCCCACATGGAACAGCGGGTTCTCCATGAACACGGTGGGCCTGACCTGGACGACGGGCAGGCCTGACCAGCCGAGGACCTGCTCCACCAGCCACTGCTGCCGCTGCTGCACGGACTCGGAGGTGCTGGTGAGGTCCATCTCGGAGACGGTCAGCTGCGACATGTTCACGAACGCTTCCAGGCACCCGTACGCACGCGTGACGGCCGCCACCGTCACGGCAGCCTCCAGATACTGCGCCGACACGCCCATGCCGAAGTACATACGTCCACAACCGGCCACGGCGTCGGCGACGTCGCCCGCGCGTGTCAGGTCTCCGACGACGACATCGGCGCCCGTCGCGCGCAGCGCCTCCGCCCGCTCGTCATCGCGGCGCACCATGGCCCGGACGGGCAGGCCCCGTCGCCGAAGGCCTTCGACCACGGATCGCCCGACGGCGCCGACACTGCCCGCCGCACCTGTCACCAGAATGGGTAGCACACTGGTTTCCGGGGTGCGGTCCATAGGGACAGCCTGTGGTGCGCACAGCCAGGGCGCAACTGGAGCCCGCCGAGCCGTCGGCGCTGCAGTATTCCCGCCCACAGACGCGATCGCCCACGCCCTCGGCGACCGTTCCAGCCCGTTGCTTTGATCATCAAGCGATCTCAGCAATCCCGATGTTTCCACCGGAATGGTCCGTAAACGGGTCATCAGAGCGCGAGTTGCGCGCCGGTGTCCTGTTGACGGTCTCCCGTTTCCTTCCCGGCCCGGGGGCCGGGGATCGCGCCACCTGCCCGCCCCGTCCCGGCCTTGCGGCGCGGGCGGGTGGTGCGGGTCTTGCGGTCGGCTCCACGGGGCTTCGACTTCGCCTTGGCGAGGTCCAGGTCTCCGGCCACTGCGGTACCTGTGGTGCGGGCCGCGAGGGCGACCAGGTTGTGTCCGGCGTTGGCGTCCCGGCCGAGGACGAGGCCGCAGTTGTCGCACTCGAAGACGCGCATGCTGAGGGGCAGTTTGGTTTTCACCGCACCGCAGCGGGAGCAGGTCTTCGAGGAGGGGTACCAGCGGTCGGCGACAATGAGTCGCGTGCCGCGCCGGCGGGTCTTGTAGGTGAGCTGGCGTCGGATCTCGCCGAACGCGGCGTCCGCGACACGGCGGGACAGGCGCCGGTTGCGGCCCATTCCGGCGACGCCCAGGTCTTCGACGACGACCGTGACCGTACTCGCAGGCCAGGCGGGTCGTCATCTTGTGGAGGGTGTCCTCGCGAAGGTTCGCGACCCGGTGATGGATCTTATTCCGCTGCGCCTCGTGCGGCCACCAGGCACACGCGGACACGGGGTGCCCGGGAAGAATTCCGGGCACCCCTCCCCTCGATGCTTGGCTGCAGCACCTTCTACGGCCCCAGAACCCCACGTCCCGGTCGGCACCAGACATCGAGGTTCTTCGACGACCCGGTCACTTACCGGACTCGAAGCTCGACTTGAAGGTCCAGGTGCCCGATCCCACCTGGTAGATCTGTACGCCTTCCCGGTGGCCGGCCGGACGGGCGCCGTCGGGGGCGGTGACCTGGCCCGAGGTGGACGGGACCTCGACGGTCGCCGTGGTGCCGGCCGGGACGCGCGCGGTGAGGGAGAGCCTGTCCTCGTCGCGCTGCCACTGGCTGGCCGCCTCGCCGTACGGCGTGGTGTAGGTGGCGTGTGCCGAGGTCAGGTCGCCGACGACGGCCGGGGCGATCCGCAGCGCGCGGTAACCGACCGATCCCGGTGCCTGGTCGAGGCCCGCCAGACGTGTGGTGAACCAGGAGTCGATGGCGCCGAGCATGAAGTGGTTCTGCGACTGGCCCGAGCCGCCGTCCCAGGACTCGCCGAGCGCGGTGTTGCCCGCCAGGACCTGGTAGCCGTAGCTGGGGCTGGTGGTCTGCGTGGCGATCCGGTGGACGATGTCGTCCCGGCCCGCGCCGGACAGGACACGGAACGCGGCCGGCAGAGAGATCTCACCGAGCAGCAGATGGTAGTCGGCTGCCTCGACGGACGCCGTGAAGTGGTCCAGGAGACGGCCACGTTCGCCCTCCGGGTAGGCGCCCATGTCCAGGGCGAGGGCCTCCGCGCCCTGGCCGCCGCCGGCGAAGGTGCCGCCCTGCTGGTCGTAGTACTTGTCGGACAGGGCCTTGACGCTGGCGTCGGCCTTGGCGCGGTAGGTGGCCGCGTCCTCGTCCTCTCCCAGCACCTTCGCCATGTCGGCCAGGGTGTCGACGATGTGCCAGTAGCCGTACGTTCCCGACACCGCCTTGGGGAAGGTTTTGTCCGGGGTGAACCAGTCGCCGAGGGAGTAGTCGAGGATGCCGCCGGAGACCTTCTGCTCCAGGAACGTCACGTACGTCTTCATCTGGGGGTAGTACGCGCGCATCGTCTCCTGGTCGCCGTAGGTGGTGTACAGCTGCCAGGGCACGAGAACGAACGCGCCGCCCCAGTTGGCGTCGTTGCGGTAGGTTCCCGCCAGTGTGACGTAGTCGGGGACGGTGGAGGGGATCAGGCCCTCACTGGTCTGTGCGTCGGCCATGTCCCGCACGATCTTGCGGAGGTAGGCGCGCATGTCGTAGTTGGCGGCGAGGGTGGGGAAGACCAGCTGGTCCTGCTCCAGCCAGCCGAGCTTCTCACGGCTGGGGCAGTCGGTGAGGATGCTCATCATGTTGCCCTCGACGGAGCGCCGGATGAGCGAGTGGATGCCGTTGATCAGTTCGTCGGAGCTGGAGAAGGAGCCGGCGGAGTCGTTGTCGGCCCGCAGCGCCTTGCCGTTCACCGAGACGGTGGCGTCCTTGGGCAGGCCCTTGATCTCGATGTAACGGAAGCCGTGGTAGCTGAATTTGGGGTGCCAGGTCTCGGACCGCTTGTCGTTGCCGGTGGTGTAGCTGTCCCACAGCGGGCCGCCGACGTTGCTGATGGACTGGTAGGCGTGGCCGCCCTTGAGGCTCTCGGCCGGGTAGGCGCGGATGGTGGTGCCTTCGGGGGCGGAGACGGTGATCTCCGGCCAGCCGGCGATGTTGCGGCCGAGGTCGAAGATCCGGCTGCCTTCCGCGGCCCCGTCGACCTCCTTGCCGCTGAGTGTCTCGACGACCCGGACGGGTTCCGTCTCACGGGCGCTCAGGGCGGCCGGGGCGGAGTCGGTGCCGAGGGTGACGGCCCGGTCCCAGTGGGAGTGGTCGCCCCGGGGCTCGTCCCAGTCACGGATCTCGCGCCGGGCGTCGTAGTCCTCGCCGCCGTACCAGTTGGAGGAGGTGGTGGCGCCGAGGGTGGTGCGCCAGTCGTCGCCGGTGGCGATGCGGCGCACGGTGCCGTCGGCGAGGGTCACCTCCAGCTGGGCGATCAGCTTGGGGTCGCTCCGGTTGCCGTACAGCTTGCGGTACCGGTCGGCGGTGCTGAGCTGGTTGGAGATGCCGTTGCCCAGCTCGACCGCCAGCGTGTTGTCGCCGCTGCGCAGCCGGTTCGTCACGTCGTAGGTGGCGTACTGGACTCGGTCGGCGAAGTCGGTGTTGGCGGGTTCCAGGACGGCGTCGCCGACCGGTGCGCCGTTGACACTGGCGTCGTACACGCCGAGTCCGGCGATGTAGAGGCGGGCCGACCGGATGTTCCTCGGGAGGGTGAAGTCCTTCGCGAACAGCGGCAGTGCGGAGGGCAGGTAGGGCTTGGGCGGCTTCTGGCCGGTGACCTGTGCCACCCGGGTGTACGAGCTGCCGGGCTCGTCGGAGGTGGACAGCGTGTAGTCGACGGGGAAGCCGGGCACCTGCCCGTCGTCGGTGAGGACGTCGGCCCTCGGGTACAGCACGACCTGGTCGAAGGTCTTGGTCACCTTCAGATCGAGGGTGACGGTGACGGGTGCGTCCGAGACGTCGGAGCCGGTGTGCGGCAGGCTGGAGTAGCCGGCTGCCTGGTTCCAGGCGCTGTTGGTGACGGCGTCGGTGGCGAGTTTGGGCTCCCACACTTTGCGTTCGGTGTCCGACTCGGAGGCGGTGACCGTGGCGCCCTGGGCGAGGTCGGTGCCGGGGTCGTCGCTGTCGCGCACCTCGATCTCGGCGAGCTGGAGCCGGTGGGCGAGGGCGGGGAAGTCGTCGGCGAGGGGCAGGCCCAGCGCGGTGACGTCGAGACGGACGTACCGGGCGGTGGTCCGGGGCACCTTGACGGTGACCGGTTCGACGGTGTGCTTGCTCAGCTGCCAGTCGTCGTTGGTGATCCAGTCCGCGGACCAGTCGGCGGCGCGGGTCAGGCCGGTCTCGAAGACGACGGGGCTGCTCCAGTTGCCGGGGCGTGAGCCGCCGCGGGACCAGAGCTGGACCCTCCAGTAGACGCGGGTGCGGGAGCCGGGCGCGCGGCCGGCGTAGGTGGCCTGCGGGACGGACGACTCGACCTTGCCGGAGTCCCACAGGTCGGGCCGTGCCGACATCAGCCGGTCGCGGGTGGTGGCGGCCTGGATGCGGTAGGCGGTCTGGGCCGTGTCGCGGCCGCGGGAGGTGAGCCGCCAGCTCAGGTCGGGGGTGGTGTCGTCGATGCCGAGGGCGTTGCTGAGGTGCTGGGTGCGCAACTGCTCGGCGGTGACCGTGCCCTGCAGCGGGGAGGCCGCGGCAGGCGGGGCGAAGGGCGCCGTGGTGACCAGGGCGGTCAGCGCGGAGGCGAGCACGAGGGATCGTCTTGACGTGCGGGGTGTACGGGATGTGCGAGACATGCGGAACTCCACGGGTACGTCGGAAAGAAGGGGTGACCGGTACGGTCCGGGCGTCAGTCCAGTTCGACCGTGAGCGGCAGGCGCGGAAGCAGCTTCACCGGGCCGAGCAGGCCGGAGGGCAGGGGCTTGTTCCGCTCGTTGGAGAGGGTGTTGGACACCCGTACCGAGAGCTGGTTGACGCCCGGCTTGAGGGCCTCGGTGACGTCGACGAGGTAGGGGGACCACAGGGCCGGGGCGAGCTTGTGCCCGTTGACGGTGACCTCGGCGACCTCGCGGACCGTGCCGAGGTCGAGGATGTGGTGCCGCCCGGCCAGGGCGCGGGCGTCGAGGGTGACGTCCTTGGTGTAGGTGCCGCTGCCCGAGTACAGGCGGGCGATGTCGCTCCAGTCGGCCAGGGGGCGGGTGACGGGTTCGGCGCCTTCCTGGGCAAGGGTGAGCGTCCAGTCGCCGTCGAGGGCGATGGGGGTGAGCTGCTCGGTGACGCGGGCTGTCCCGGTGCGGATGTGGTTGCCGTCGCGGGCGGTGAGGCGGTATGTGCCGGGGGCCTCGCCCAGGGCGGTCACCCGCAGCCTGTTGCCGTGCCGGGTGATGCCGGTGACCGGCAGGCCGCCGGTCTCGGTGAGGTAGGGGGTGTCCTCGGCCTTCCGGCGCACCACGACCGCGAGGGTCTCGTAGGGGGACAGGGTGAGGCGCACCCGGACGCCCTTGGAGGTGGGCAGGCCGCGCACGAGGGCGGGGCCGGTGGCGCCGGTCGCCGGGTCCCACACTTCGGGCACGCCCTGGGCGGGCAGCAGGGCCTGGGTGGTGACGGCCGTGCCGCTCTCGTTGTTGAACAGGAAGGCGACGTCCTCGCCGCGCCGGGTGCGCAGCACGCGTACGGCCTCGGCGGCCGGTTCGAGTACCGCCGCTGCGGCGCCGGCCGCCTGGCAGGCGGCGCCGAGCCCGGCGCCGTCCGCGACCCGTACGGCCTTGCCCCGGCCGACGGTGCGGCTGCCGGTGCCGGACGGGAAGAGCTCCGCGAGGGAACGTCTGAGCGTGGTGTTGTCCCCGTCGGCGGCGAGGGCGGGCAGGTCGCCCACGGCGATGAGGGTGCCGCCGCCCCGGACGAACGAGGTCAGGGTGTGCACCGCGGCCGTCTCCAGCACCGGGGTCACCGGCAGCACCACCATGTCGTAGGAGGCCTCGCCGACCCGGAGCGCACTGTCGCGCGGCTCGGCGTGCGCGAGCAGGTTTGGGTCACCGGCCAGGGCGCCCTCGTGGACCAGGTCGAAGTCGACCTGGGCGCGCTCCAGGGCGAACGCGGTCTCGTCGAAGGCGGCGTCGACCTCGCCCTGGCGGGCGGTGGCGGTGAACTGTTCGGCGGCACGCTGCGGCTGCAGCAGCGCGGTGCGGGCGCCGGAGGTGCCGCGGGCCAGCTCCATGACCCGCCCGATCCAGGCGGTGATCGGAGGCATTGCCCACCACCAGGGGTTGCGGGGGCCGAACGGCGGTGCGAAGTAGACATGGGTCTCGTCGGTCCACAGCGCGTGCAGCGCGGTGAAGTTGATGCCGCGAGTCGCGTACGCGCCGAGCAGGGCCCGCATGAAGTCGGGGGCGACCTGCCAGCCCATGTTGCCGAAGGCCTCCATCAGCACGCGCGGGCGCCCCATCTGGTGGGCGACGGAGGCGGGGTTGCGCGGGTCCATGGTGGGCGTGTCGAGTTCGTACTCGGCGGTGATCGCGTCACCGCCCGGGACCTGCGCCCACTGGTTGATCTTGTGCAGGTCGCCGGTGGACTGCATGCGCTTGGAGGGCGCCGTCTCGTCGTAGAGGGGGTTGGTGATCAGGCTCACGCCGCGGTCGCCGTACCAGGTGGCCTGCTTGGCGAAGTACTGGGCGAACCGGTTGGAGACGGCCTCCCAGTAGCGGCCGTGCAGGATCCGGCCCTGTTCGCCGAGGTCGTCGAAGGCGCTGGCGTAGGCGGCGCCGGGCTCGGCGCCGACGGCCTTCAGTTCCGCGGCGAGCGTGGGCGACCAGGGCCGGCGCTTGAAGGGGTGCGGGGCGGCGGAGGCGATGAACGGCTCGTCGTCCCAGAAGCCCTTGATCACGGAGCCGAAGAAGCGGCGGAAGCGGCGGTAGTACTCCCCAGGCACGATGTCGAGGAAGAGTTCGACGGGCTCGTCGTCGAGGAGGTCGGCGTACCCGCGCGTGTAGCCCTTGGAGTCGTCGGTGAGCGTGGCCCCGCCGAACAGGTCGATCTGCCAGCGCCCCGCGGGCACCTGCCAGGTGCCATCGAGGTGCCCGGTGAGTTCGACCAGGTCGCCGACGTCGGTGGAGCCCACGAGGCGGGCGGTGGCGGCGACCGGGCGGGCGGCGTCCTCGGGCAGGTCCCGGACGGTGAAGTCGCCCGCGGCGGACGATTGGTCGAAGGTCTGCTGGTAGAGGGCGGTGCCGTCGGCGGCGGTGACGGTCAGGTTGTCCCACAGGGAGCGCTGCCCGTCCCGGGCGTGCACGCCGACGCCGCCCTGGACCAGGGTCTCGTCGGTGACGGTTCCCTTGTCCTTGCCGTCGAGGGTGACGGTGGCCGTGGCGCCGGTGACCTTGACGGCCAGGGTGTGGAACTTGGTCTTGTTGAAGCCGTCGGTGCGGGTGGACCGGGCGAGCTGGGTGACCATGGTGCCGGCGACCCGGCTGATGGTGACGACACCGGTCTGCTCGAACTCCACCAGCAGTGCGTTCTCGCCCGTCGCCGAGGCCTTCACCAGCATTCCGGCCGCGATGACGTCGGGCTTGACGCTGCCGGAGACGGTGCAGTCGCCCCATCCGGCGCTGTCGCTCAGCACGGCGGGGCCCGCGAGGACCGCCGCGTCGACCACCAGGCTCCCGGTGTCGACGCCGACACCGGTGGTCCGGGTCGGGCGCGCGCTCGTCGGTCCCTGGACGATGTGCGTGGAGCGCCACAGGCCCTTCAGGCGCAGGTCGGGGCGGGCCCGGTAGGTGCGTGAACCGACGGTGCCGCCCTGGGTGATGAAGTAGCCGGCCCGGCCGCTGGGGAAGTGGTTGTCGTTGAACAGCCACACCTTCATGCCGGTCTTCTCGGCGGTGGTCAGCACGTGCTCGATGACGTCGAACCAGCCCTCGGTGAAGAAGGCGGGCTGCATCTCGGCGTTGTCGTAGGGGAAGACGATGACCTCGTACATGCCCTTGGAGCGGAGGTCGGCCATCTGGGTGTCGACGAGCTCGTTGGTGACCGGGCCGTTCCAGTACCAGTACACGGCGGGCCGGCTGTCGCGGCCTGGGTTGACGAAGTCGATGTCGCCGAAGGCCTGCAGGGAGGTCCCGTCGGGGGCCCCGGACGCGATCGCGGGCAGGCCGTTCAGAAGGCCGCCGGTGGCGGTGGCGGCGGTGAGCGCGGCCAGGGTCACGAAGCGGCGCCGGGTCAGACGGGAGGCGCCTTCGGGAGAGCTGAACATATGCGGCATGGCTGTGCGTTCTGCTTTCTGTGACGGGTGGCGCAAGGACGGCACGCCACGCGTGATGCGTGACGGCACAGAGGAATGACGATCTGTCGTGCCCGTGGACGACGGCGCCCGGCCGTCGTCCACGGGGCAAGCCCGGATCGCGGCGGGGCCCCGGCCGGCAGAGGGCCCGGCGGTCCTCGGCCGGACGGCCCTCAGCCGTCGGGGGACGGTCTCATCTGCGTGCCAGCGCCGCCATGTCCTGCGGCGACAGCACCCGGTTGTGGATGCGGAAGTCCGCCACGGCACCGTGCAGGTAGGGGTGGGTGGCGTTCTGCGAACGCCCCAGGTAGTTGCGGCTGGTGTCGCCGAGCAGCAGGGGTGAGCAGACCATGGCCTCGTTGCGGCCGGTCTCGGCCCCGTCGATGTACAGCACTCCCGTGCCGCCGCCGAGGGTGAGCGCCACATGGACCCAGTGGCCCTGCGGCAGCGGTTGGCCGGAGTCCACGACGTCCTCGCCCGCCATCCCGGCGATCTTGAGGGCGGCCCGCGGGAAGCCCGTTCCGGTGCGGGCGGCGAGGAAGAGGTAGGTGCTCTTGTGGTAGCCGAGGTCGAAGATCCGTGCCGAGTTGGCCACCGAGTCCAGGCGCGTCCAGGCGCTCACCGTGAGCTCGGTCAGGCCGGTCAACAGGCCGCGCGGCAGCACGACATGGCCGCCCGCGCCGTCCAGGGCCACCGCTCCGGCCGCTCCGCGTCCGGCGGTCCATGCCGCGCCCTCGGCGAGCCGGCCGTCGGGGTGGTGTCCGGTGGTGTCGGCGACGGCGGTGCCGGCGCCCTCGTCGAGCAGGTAGCGGGCGATTTCTCGCGGGTCGTCCTGGCGGGGCGGGCGCGCGAAGTAGACGTTGTAGTGCTGGTGGTGGACCTGGTGGAAGGGCCGCAGGGTGACCGGCCTCCCGTCCGCGCGCGCCGTGAACGCGGTCCCCCCGTCCGCAGCGGGCCGTATCGGGCCGTCCTCAAGGGCGGGGATCGTCACGGACCCGGTCGTCCCGTACTCGCCGGCCAGCACCAGCGGTCCGTAGGACAACCCCACCACGTGCGGGTTGTCCGGGGCAGGGCGCTCCACGACCTCGCGGGGCAGGGTCATCTCGACGGTGTCACCGGACCGCCACTGCCGGTCGAGGGTCGCGTACGTCCCCGGCCTGACGTCGCAGTCGACGGTGCGGCCGTTGACGGTGATGCGGAGGGTCCGGCGGCGCGTGCCGTCGGCGAGCCATCCCGGTATCCGTATCCGCAGCCGGAACCGGGACGGCGAGCCGGTGACCGTGAGCCGGACCCGCCCGGACTCCGGATATCCACCGCCTTCCCGGCGGATCGTCACCTTCTGTTCCTGCCAGTGCAGTTCGGAGGGAATGAAGAGGTTGACGTAGAGCTCGGGGCGGCCGGCGCGGGCCGAGTGGAAGTAGATGCTGTCCGCGAACTTCGTGTGGGTCTCCAGGCCGGTGCCGTGGTCGCAGGAGAAGTTGTCGTAGTCGCCGCTGTAACTTCCGGGCGCGGCGCCCAGACCGCCCTTGGGCTGACGCTGCGACCCCGCCCACAGGCCGGTGTAGTAGGTGACGAAGCCGTGTTCGGAGTCGGGGTCCTGCTCGCCGAGCATCTGGTTGTACAGGGCCCATTCGTAGTGGTCCATGCGCTCGGCCCGGGCGGGGTCGTGGAGGAACAGCCGCCGCCCCAGCTTGAGCATGTTGTACGTGTTGCAGTTCTCGCAGGTCTCCTCGGACAGCCGGCTGACAATCTCGCCGGGCGGGCCGAAGAACTCCTGGTTGGAGTTGCCACCGATGACGTACGAGTGGTCGTGGACCACGATGTCCCAGAAGTTCGAGGCGATCGCGTGGTAGCGCTGCTCGCCGGTCGCCTCGTACATCCGGGCCGCGCCCACGATCTTGGCGATCTCGGTGTTGGCGTGCCGGCCGTTCAGCTCGTCGCGCCCCTCGGCGAGCGGGCCGAACAGGTCCTCCTGGTCGAAGCGGCGGGCCGTGCGCAGGGCCGCCTGGCTGCCGGTGGCCAGGTGCAGGGCGGCGAGCACGTCGTTCATGCCGCCCCACTCCACCCGTCGCACGTGGTCGAGCTGATCCGGGGTGAGCGGGGCGGTGCGGCGGTCGGCCCAGGCTGCCATGGCTTCGAGGAGGCCCAGGGCCCGCTCGTTCCCGCACAGCTGGTACTGGTCGAGGAGACCGGCCATGATCTTGTGGATGGTGTAGTACGGCGCCCAGGGCTTCGAGCCCGCCTCCAGGTCGGCGAAGACCTGCTCGGGGAAGGCCGAGAGGTAGCCCTCGCCGTATCCCGCGGCGGGGGACGCCGACTGACACTCCGCCAGGGCGTCGACGATACGGCGGCCCTTGTCCGCGTACCGGTGGTCCCCGGTGCCGGCATGCGCGAGCGCGAGGCCGGACAGCAGGTGGCCGGTGCTGTGGCCGCGCAGCTGGACGCCCGGTGCCTCCCAGCCGCCGCAGGGCTGCGCGCTCGACGGCAGGCCGACGTTGGTGCGGAAGGTGTGCAGGAGACGGTCGATGTCGACGGCTTCGAGGTAGGCGCAGGTGCGCCGCATGTTGTCGCGGAAGGGGCTGTCCAGCAGCCGTACCGATCCCGGCGCGAACTCGGCCAGCGTGGGGCTGGAGGGCGTGGCCCCGGCCCGGGGCCCGGGGCCGTCGGTCGCCGCGGCCGGCGCCCCGGCGACCGCCCAAGCTCCGATCGCCACCCCGGTTCCGATCACGAAGCGTCTTCGCGTCGGGTTCTGTCGTGGCATGCGGCGACTCCTCTGCACAGCAAGAGTTGAATCGTTTTTTTGGATGACGGCCACTCTGGGGGCGGGATCGCCGCGCGTCAAGATGTACGCAGCAGCTCTTTTCTTCACCCCTATTGCGTTGAGTACACCGAGCACGTAGATTTCCGGCGCGTTAATTGAATCGTTTGAACGGCGTTTCAAATGAACCTGCGTTCCAGGTCCCGGTGCTTCACGCCCCGGTGGGCCCGACAAGGAGCAACATGAGCCTGCGACGGCGAACCGTACTGACGATGGGGGCCCTGGCCGGTGCGGCCGCGACTTCCCTGCCCCTGACGGCAGTTCCCGCGGCGGCGGAGGAAGGCAAGGGCAGCACCGTGCCGCGCGGCTTCGGCGACCCCGCGTCCGGCGTGCGCCCCAAGTTCCGCTGGTGGTGGCCCGACGCGCTGGTGAACACCCGTGAGATCGCGGACGAGATCGGGAGGATCGCCGCCGCCGGTTTCGGCGGCGTGGAAATCGCGGCCGTCACCCACAGCCTCAGCCAGCAGATCGACGCCCAGCGCTACGGCTGGGGCACCCCGGCGTGGACGGCGGCCGTCGAGGCCGCGCTGCGGGCCGCGAAGCGGCACGACGTGGTGGTGGACCTGACGGTCGGCCCGGCCTGGCCGGCCGCGGTTCCCTCGATCACCCCGGACAGCACCGCGGCGGCCAAGGAACTCGCGCACGGCCAGGCCGTGGTGGCTCCGGGCGAGACCTACTCGGGGCCGCTTCCGGCCGCCGTGTCCGAGGCCTCCGAGGATGTCACCGTCCAGCGACCGCTGCTGGTGCAGGCCGTCCGGGTCGCCACGGGCAGCTCGGCCGGCGCCGTCCCCGTCGTCCTGGACCAGTCCAGCGTCACCGACCTCACCTCGGCAGTGAGCGGCTCCACCCTGACCTGGACCGCGCCCGACGACGGCAGCTGGCTGGTCGTCGCCTACTGGGAGCGCGGTTCCGGCCAGCGCCCAGAGGGCCCGGCGCACACCACCCCGCTCTCCTACGTCGTCGACCACTTCAGCGACGCGGGCACCGGCGCCGTCACCGGCTTCTGGGAAGAGCACATCCTCACCCCGGCGATCCGGTCGCTGTTGCGCGACGTGGGCGGCGCGCTGTTCGAGGACTCCATCGAGCTGGAGACCGACGCCACCCTGTGGACGCCGAAGCTGCCCGCCGAGTTCGAGCGCCGCAAGGGGTACTCGCTGCTGCCGTACCTGGCGGCCGTGGTCGAGAAGAAGGAGAAGCCCGTCTTCAGCTTCGGCCCGGCCGTCGACAAGCCGGTACGCAGCGACGTCATGGACGTCATCACCGAGCTGTACGTCGAGCACCACCTGCGTCCGCTGCAGAACTGGGCGCACACTCTGGGCCTGAAGCTGCGCATCCAGCCGTACGGCCTGGAGACCGACGCGATCTACAAGGCGGCGATCCTGGACATCCCCGAGGGCGAGTCCCTCGGCTTCAAGAACCTGGACGACTTCCGGTGCCTGGCGGGCGGCCGGGACATGGGCGGCCGTCTCGTCCTGTCGAACGAGGCCGGCGGTGTGGCCAACGGCGCCTACTCGACCACCTGGTCCGCCACCTTGAAAAAGCTGGTCATCCAGTACGCGGCCGGCGTCAACCAGGCGGTGTTCCACGGCTTCGCCTACGCCGACGCGCCCGGCGCCGCCTGGCCGGGCTTCGCCGCCTTCTCGCCATACAGAGGCGGTGCCGGGTACGGCGAGGCCTGGGGCCCGCGCCAGCCCACCTGGCAGCACGCCGACATCGTCGCCGACTGCCTGGCCAGGATCCAGCAGGTGCTGCAGACCGGGGTCAACCAGGTCGATGTGGGGGTGCTGCGACAGAAGGGCTACGCGGGTTCCGGGCTCGGGGCGCCCTGGTTCACCGGTGACGGCGTGCCCGTCGGTTGGACGCACACCTTCCTCAGCCCGCGTCTGCTCGACCTGCCCAGTGCCGTGGTGCGCAACGGCCGGTTCGCCCCCGACGGCCCCTCCTGCAAGGCGCTCGTCGTCGACGGCGACGTCATGAGCGGCCGTGAACACACGCTCCAGCTCGATGTGGCCCGGCGGCTGGTCGCCTACGCGGACGCGGGTCTCGCGATCATCCTGATAGGCAACTGGTCGGACGCGCACGTGCCCGGGATGCCCGCCGCCGCGGACGACAACACCCGGCTGCGCGAGCTGCTCGTGGAGCTGCAGAAGCGGCCCACCGTGCACACCGTCGCGGACCGTCCCAACGTGCCCGAGGCCATCGAGGCGCTGGGGCTGCGGCGCGACGTGGAGTACGCCGAGACATCGATGCTGCTGCACGCGCACCGCCGGGACGACGACACGGACTACTTCTTCTTCGCCAACGACGCGGTCAGCAAGAAGGGGTCGACGGGTTCCCGGATCCGTCACGATGTCACCCTGACCGCCCATGTCCGCGGGGCAGTCCCCCACCTGCTGGACCCGTGGACCGGTTCGGTCACGCCGCTCGCCGCGTACACCCGCACCGAGGACGGACGGATCCGTCTCACCGTGGACCTGGCGCCCGGTGCCGTGAGCATCGTGCGGCTGTCCCGGCCCACCGGTGGCGTCTTTGCCCGGCACGTCACCGCCACCCACGCCGACGAGGTGGTCACCGCCGACAGCCGGACGTTCGAGGTGCGGGCCGTCGCCGCGGGCGCCTACCGCACCACGTTCGACAACGGGCGCTCGGTGAACGCCGTCGTCCGGACTGTGCCCGCGCCGTTCGCCCTGGAGTCGTGGAAGCTGGACGTGGAGGACTGGCAGCCGGGCTCGAAGGCCACCGAGACCGTCCGTGTGCGGCACCAGCTGTCGCTGCCGGACGGGCTTCTGCCGTGGTCGCAGATCACCGGTCTGGAGGACGTGTCGGGCGTGGGTACCTACCGCGCCGCGTTCACCCTGGGCGAGGAGTGGACCGAGGGGACCGGGGCGCGGCTGGAGCTGGGCGAGGTCTGCGACACCTTCCGCATCCGCGTCAACGGCCGAGACCTTCCGCCGGCGGACCAGGTGACGCGGGTGGTGGACCTGGGCTCGCGGCTGCGGCAGGGCTCCAACACCGTCGAGGTGGAGGTGGCGACGACGCTGCTGAACCGGCTGCGGGTGGCCGACGCGCCGGTGTTCGGCGCCGCGACACGTCAGGCGTACGGGCTGCTGGGCCCGGTGCGGGTGGTGCCGTACGGGACCGCGACCGTGCACGCGTGAGCACGGCACCGCGGTGAGCGCGCGGGCCGGGGCGGAGGACCAGGTGTCCCCGCCCCGGCCCGCCGTGTTGTACGGGGAGGGCGGAGAACGGGTGGTGGCCGGGGCGGCCGGGCGGCGCGGGCACGGCGGAATGCGGAACACCGGGGTCCGCTCTCCCGGCTTCGGGAAGCGGACCGTTCCTAACCAGTGCACATAAGTGAGTCTTGGACCCACCGCTGCGTACTGCGCGCATCCCGAACGGTGTTGGATGCAATGGGTTCCCGCTTTCGCTTCCCGCTCGGCGACGGCCCTTCGTGGGCACGGTCCGTTGTCGGTGGGCGGGTTCCCTCACGCCCCCGGTCACCTGGTCCGGCCTGGACGGTCCGATGCCCCGCACGATCACTCCGGTCGTGTGGGGGCGGTGCCGTCCTTCCCCAAGCTCTCAACTCCGTTCGAGCAGGGGATACCCCATCCCGGACCGGGTGTCCGAGGGCGCGTCGTCCGATCGCGATACCGGCGGCATCGTGACGGGACATCTTTCGGTGGGGGGTGGTCAGCGGTTTCTGCCAGTGCTGGGCACCCCACTGGGAGGTGTAGGCCGGGTCGACCGCGACAATGCTCAGGCCGTGTTCGGCGGCCATCGACACCAGTCGGGCCTGGAGCTTGCCGGTGGGCATGCCGGAGATGAGCTGCCGGAACCGTTTCCTGCGGCCGTGTTTCTCGCGGGTCTTCTCGGCGGTGAAGTCGAGGTCTTCGATGCCGATCGCGGCGACGCCAGCCTGCTTGGCCCAGTTGATCAACCGGGTCAGGGCGTGGCGGAGCTGTGCGTCGCGGTGAGCGGCGGTGCCGGACAGGTCGTAGGGGAAGCGGTGCGGGTCACCGACCGGGTTGCCGTGCCGGTCGAGAAGGTAGGCGGCGAAGTGGTCGGCGTTGGTGTCGACGCCGATCATGCCCCGGGCGCGGGCAGTCTCCAACGGCATGGTCTGGACGACGGGGCGTTGCCAGGACGCGGTGAAATACCAGCGGCCTCGCTCCGTATCGAGGTGGATGCGGTAGGCGACGGCCCGGTGCGCGGTGATGCGGTCGGCCCACTCCCCACCCCGGTGCGCAAATGCGATGCGGGAGGTGAGGGTGTACCGGCCGTGCTGGGCGTTGGCCAGGTGCGCGAGCGGGGCAGGCAGTTTGATGGACACTTCGCCGTCCGGGGTGACACGGATCGTCTCGTTCCCGAACCGCTTACCCGACTCACCGTCGGCGGCGACGAACCAGCGTTCCGCCTCCCACCGTTGCCGCCACCGGTCTTCGGTGAGCTGGGCCTGGGTGAGGTGGTGGCGGGTGTTGAGGAGACGTTTCCCGCCCCGCACCACTCGGACCCGTCCGGCCTGCCAGTCGGCAACAGCCGCCGTGTGCCGGTCCTCCAGTGCCGCGAGGCGGCGGGACTTGCGGAACCACTCACCCCGGGAGCGGTAGCCACCCGCCGCGCGCCTGGTGCCCTTCTCCCCGATCGGGAGGGACAACCGATGCCGCAACGTCCTGATCCCGGCCGCCAGGCTCTTCACGTGCGCGGCCTGGCAACGCCGGGCCAGCGCCCACTGATCGTGCGTGGCCTTGGTGATCGCACCCGCGATCCGCGACGACGACCGTGCCGTCAGCTCCCGCTTACGCGCCGCCCATGTCTGAGCGCTGTGATCGTGGCCATCCGCACAGCGATCCTTGAGATCACGGGAAGCCAGCGCACCCTGGTGCTCGCCGACCGCGCGCAGCACCATCTCGTCGTGGGGGGTGAGGTGCCCCAGCCGGTCCCGGATCGCCACCCCGCAAGGCCCGGGCACCACGAAGGGCACGGCCAACTTCCGCAGACCACCCACCACATCACCCCCTCCCGCAAGGCCGGACACCTGCCACCCAGCCCAACGAACACAGGCACCAAAGGTCACACACTCGACCCCAGAACCCCCGTTCCCCCCATGAACCCGCCGACAGAGGCTCACTCCCGCTCGCTCCAACTCACTTCAGCGCAGCAAACCGACAGCAGCTCGCAACCCCGGTGTTTCCCGGCCTGGCATTGCGGACCCCGGCGCTCCGGACCCCGGCGTTGCGGACCCCGATGGTGGTGCTCCGTGGCCCCGGCGTTCCTCAGCCGCCGGCCGTGCTCGACTGCCGTACCACCAGCTCCGGCGGGAGCACCACGTGTTCGTGCCGGTGCTCGCCGGCCTTCTCCCCCGTCTCCTGCAGCAGCAGGTCGGCGGCGATGGAGCCGATGGCGTAGGCGGGCTGACGCACCGAGGTGAGCGGCACGGTGGCCGCGGCCGCGAACTCGATGTCGTCGTAACCGACGATGGCGATGTCGTCGGGCACTCTCACCCCCGCGGTGTACAGCGTCTGGAGCACCCCCAGGGCCAGCAGGTCGTTGGCGCAGAACACCGCGGTGGGCCGCCGCGCCAGCCCCAGCAGGCGGGCTCCGGCGTCGCGGCCCGCGGCCACGTCGAGGCGGTCGGTGGGCAGTTCGTGCAGTGCCTCGTGGGGCAGCCCCGCCTCGTCGAGGGCCTTCAGGGCGCCCGCCCGCCGGTCCTGCACCTGTTTGAGGTGCTCGGGCCCGCTGACGAAGGCGATCCAGCGGTGGCCTGCGGCCGTCAGGTGTCTGATGGCCAGGGCGCCGCCTGCCACGTTGTCGACGGCGACCGAGCAGCCCTCCTCGTTGCCGTCCACCCGGTCCACGACCACGAAGGGAATGCCGAACCGGCGGAACTCGCGCAGCGTATGGCCGCTGGAGTCGGCGGAGGTGACCAGTGCCCCGCGCACCCGTTGCTCGGCGAAGAGTGCGAGGTAGTCCGCCTCCTCCTGGACGCTCTGGCCACTGTTGCAGACCATGACGGCCAGTCCCGCGTCGCGCGCGGTGCGTTCGGCCCCGCGCACGACGTCGACGAAGAACGGGTTTCCCATGTCCAGGACCAGCAGCGAGACGATACGGCTGCGGCCCGCTCGCAGTTGGCGGGCCGACTCGCTGCGGACGTAGCCGAGGTGGGCGATCACTTGCTGAACATGGCGGCGGGTCCGGTCGGAGACCCGTTCGGGGCGGTTGAGCACATTGGAGACGGTGCCGACGGAGACCTTCGCCTCCCGTGCCACGTCCTTGATTCCGACTGCGGACCGGTTGCCCGTCGTACGTCTCGCCAAGGCGCCTTCCCGGTCGGCTCCGCGGATGACGGGGCCGTCGGTCGGCGGGAACGGCAAGGAGCCGTCCGTCCCGGAGAAGCCCAGCCCGGTTCTCATGGCAGGTGGAACACCTCCGTGAGGGGGAGCATGGCGGCGTCGGGTGCCCGGCCGTCCAGCTCCTCGAAGAACTCGGACATCTCGGCCTGCCACCGCGCGTTCACGTCGGTGGCGTCCATGGCGGCGCGGGCCGCGTCGAAGTCCTCGGTCTCCAGATAGCCGACCAGCAGACCGTCCTCGCGCAGGAAGAGCGAGTAGTTGTGCCAGCCGGCCGCGGAGAGTGCCTCGCGCATCTCGGCCCACACGTGCCGGTGGCGTTCGCGGTACTCCTCGGCCCGGTCGGGCCTGACCTTGAGCAGGAAGCAGACACGCTGCATGTCATGTCCTTGGTGGGTGCGTACGGGGGTGGGGCCGCTTCTCCGCGGTCGCGGCGGAGCGGCCCCACCTGTGCTGGGATCAGAACTTGTACTGGTCGATGTTCTTCGCGTCGAAGACGGTCGGCTTGCCGAGGGAGACCACACCGTCCTTGCCGATGGTGTACGTCCCCATGCCGCCGGCCTTGAAGGTCTGCCCCTCGGCGCCGGTGATCTGGCCCGACTGCAGGGCGACGGCGGTGCGGGCGGCGAGCTCACCGAGCTTGTTCGGGTCCCACAGCTCGAAGGCGTCGACGGTGCCGTTCTTGACGTAGGCACGCATGTCGTTGGGGGTGCCCAGGCCGGTCAGCTTGACCTTGCCCTTGTACTTGGAGCCGGACAGGTACTGGGCGGCGGCCTTGATGCCAACGGTGGTCGGGGAGATGATCCCCTTCAGGTCGGGGTACTCCTGGAGCAGGCCCTGGGTCTGTTGGAAGGACTTCTGGGCGTCGTCGTCGCCGTAGGCGACCTTGACCAGCTTGATGTCCTTGTACTCGGGCTTCTTCAGTTCCTCCTTCATGAAGTCGATCCAGGTGTTCTGGTTGGTGGCGGTCTGGGCGGCGGACAGGATCGCGATCTCGCCCTTGCCGCCGATCTGCTTCGCCATCTGCTGGACCTGGGTACGGCCGAGGTCCTCCGCGGAGGCCTGGGAGACGAAGACCTGGCGGCAGTCGGTCTTGGTGTCGGAGTCGTAGGTGACGACGCTGACGCCGTTCTTCATCGCCTGCTTCAGCGCAGTGCACAGGGCACCGGGGTCCTGGGCGGACACCGCGATGGCGTTCACCTGCTGCTGGGTGAGGGTGTTGACGTAGGAGACCTGGCCGGAGGTGTCGGTGCCGCTGCTGGTGCCGACCTCCTGGTAGGTCGAACCGAGCTCCTCGACGGCCTTCTTGCCGGCCGTGTCGGCGATGGTGAAGTACGGGTTGTTGACCTGCTTGGGCAGGAAGGCGATCTTCAGGCCCTTCTTGGTTTCCGCGTTGGCGTCGGCCTTTCCGGTCACGGCGGAACCGGACTTCTTGTCCGTGTCGTTCTTGGTGGTGCCGCCGCAGGCAGTGGCGCCCAGGGCGAGAACGGTGGCAGTGGCGACGGCGAGGGTGAGTCGACGGGTTCTGACGGTGGCGAGAGACATGAGGGTCCTATCGTTGCGAAGTACGGCTTTGTACGGGGGTGTTGCCTGGTTCGGGGCGCGGCGGACGGTGTCGCTCCGCCTCCCCGCAGGGGCTGCCGACGGTGTCGGCAGCCCCTTCAGGAGGTGGCGGCCGGCGGTCTCAGGGGAACCGCGGTCGCCTTTCTGCGAGCCCTGCTCTGGGCGATCTGCCGGCCGACGCGCGGGGCGAGGACGGAGACCACCAGCAGGACACCGGTGACGACGATCTGGGACTGGGCGGAGACGTTGAGCAGGCTCATCACGTTTTGCAGGGTGCCGAGCAGGAACACACCGGCGATCGCGCCGCCGAGGGTGCCCTTGCCGCCGTCGAAGTCGATGCCGCCGAGCAGGACCGCGGCGATGACGGAGAGTTCGAGGCCGGTGGCGTTGTCGTAGCGGGCGCTGGCGTAGTGCAGGGCCCAGAAGACACCGGTGAGCGCGGAGAGCAGACCGGTGGTGACGAACATGGACAGCTTCAGGCGCTTGACGCGGATACCGGCGAACCGGGCGGCCTCCTCGGAGGCGCCGATCGCGAACAGCGAACGCCCGACGGGGGTGGCGTGCAGGACGACCACCGCGATGGCCAGCAGCACCAGGAACGGCAGTGCGGCATACGGGATGAAGGTGTCGCCGATCCGGCCCGCCCCAAAGTCCAGGTACTGGGAGGGGAAGTCGGTGACCGAGTCGGAGCCGAGGATGATCTGGGCGATGCCCCGGTAGGCGGCCATGGTTCCGATGGTGACGGCGAGGGAGGGCAGGCCGAGGCGGGTGACGAGCAGTCCGTTGATCAGACCGCAGACCACACCGAGCAGCAGGCACAGCGGGATGATCGTCTCGATGCTCATGCCCTCGTTCCACAGGGCACCCATCACCGCTCCCGACAGGCCCGCCGTGGAGCCCACCGAAAGGTCGACCTCGCCGGAGACCACCAGCAGCGTCATGGGCAGCGCGATCAGGGCGATCGGCAGGGTGTTGCCGATCAGGAACGAGACGTTGAGCGCGTTGCCGAAGTTGTCGACGAACGAGAAGGAGCACAGCAGCAGGACGACGAACAGGGCGCCCACCGCGGTGTCCCAGCGCACCGCGCCGCCGAGGCCGCGCCGGGCCGTGGCCTTCGTAGTGGTGTCAGTCATGGCGGGCACTCCTCATCTGTGCGGCCTTCTTGCGCAGCACTGCGGCGACCCGCAGGGCCAGGATCCGGTCGACGGCGATGGCGAGCAGCAGCAGGATGCCGTTGATCGCGGTGACCCAGACCGAGCTGACGCCGATCGCGGGGAGCACGCTGTTGATGGAGGTGAGCAGGACGGCCCCGAGCGCCGCTCCGTACACGCTTCCGGAGCCGCCGGTGAAGGCGACGCCGCCGACCACGACGGCGCTGACGACGGTGAGTTCGTAGCCGTTGCCGGTGGCGGAGTCGACGTTGCCGAAGCGGGCGAGGTAGAGGGCGCCGGCGAGTCCGGCGAGGGCGCCGCACAGAACGTACGCGGTCATGATGCGGCCCCGGACCGGTACACCCGCGAGACGGGCCGCCTCGGGGCTGGAGCCCAAGGCGTACAGGTCGCGTCCGCTGCGGTAGCTGCGCAGGTAGTAGCCGACCGCGAGGAGTACGACGAGGGCGAGCAGGGCGAGGTAGGGAACCGCCCAGATGCCGTCGTGGCCGAAGCCGACGAAGCCTTCGGGCAGCGCGTCCGCGGTGATCTGACGGGAGCCGACCCAGATGGAGTCGATGCCGCGGATGATGTAGAGGGTGCCGAGGGTGACCACGAGGGCGGGCACCTTGCCGAGGCTGACCAGGGCGCCGTTGAGAAGCCCGAAGAGCGCTCCGAGTGCGACTGCGAGCAGTACCGCGAGCAGCGGGCTGCCCCCGCCGTTCAGGTAGTTGCCGGCGGCGAAGGCGGAGATGCCGAGCACCGAGCCGACCGACAGGTCGACGTTCCGGGTGATCACCACGACGGCCTGGCCGGTGGCGACGAGGGCCAGGATGGTCGCGTTGAGCAGCAGGTCCTTGATGCCCTGCTCGGACAGGAACTCGCCGTTGTAGATCTGGGTGGTGCCGAGCATCACCACGAGCACGGCGAGGACTGCCAGTTCGCGCGCCTTGAACATCTTGTCGATGAGGGTGCGCGCGCCGGCGGCCCGGGATGCGGGTGCGCTCCGCACCGGTTCGGCGGTCGTGGTCATGCCGCGTCCCTTCCTCGGGCTGCGCGGCCGGTGGCCGCCGCCATCACGGTCTCCTCGGTCGCCTCCGCGCGCGGTATCTCCGCGGCCAGGCGGCCCTCGTGCATCACCAGGACCCGGTCGGCCATGCCGAGGATCTCCGGCAGGTCGGACGAGATCATCAGCACCGCGACGCCCTCGGCGGCGAGCGAGGACAGCAGCCGGTGCACCTCGGCCTTGGTGCCGACGTCGATGCCGCGGGTCGGCTCGTCCACGATCAGCACCTGGGGCGCGGTCGCGAGCCACTTGGCCAGGACGACCTTCTGCTGGTTGCCGCCCGACAGGGTGCCGACGACATCGGCCAGTCGGGCGTACTTCACCTGGAGCTTCACGGCCCAGTCGACGGCGCGGTCGCGCTCGGCCCGGCGGTTCATCAGGCCGGCGCGGGTGGTTTCGGCGAAGCCGGTGAGCCCGATGTTGCGTTCGATGGACATGTCCATCACCAGGCCCTGGGCGCGGCGGTCCTCCGGGACGAGGGCGAGGCCCGCAGCCATGGCCAGGCTCGGAGCACCCGGCTTGAGCTTCCGGCCGAGCACCTCGACCTCGCCGCCGTCCCAGCGGTCGACGCCGAACACAGCCCGCGCCACCTCACTGCGACCCGCCCCCACCAGTCCGGCCAGGCCCACGATCTCGCCGCGCCGCACCTCGAAGGACACGTCGGTGAAGACGCCCTCACGGGTGAGCCGGCGCACCGTGAGCGCCGCCTCGCCGGTCTCGGTCTCCTGCTTGGGGTACAACTCGTCGAGGTCGCGGCCGACCATGCGGCGCACCAGGTCGTCCTCGGTGAGTCCGGCCAGCGGCTCGCTGCTGATCCAGGTGCCGTCGCGCAGGGTGGTCACCCGCTGGCACAGCTCGAAGATCTCCTCCAGGCGGTGCGAGATGAACAGCACGGCGGCGCCCTGCTCGCGCAACGTCCTGACGACGCCGAAGAGGCGGGACACCTCGCTGCCGGTGAGGGCGGCGGTCGGCTCGTCCATGATCAGCACGCGGGCGTCGAAGGAGAGCGCCTTGGCGATCTCGACGAGCTGCTGGTCGGCGATGGACAGTCCGCGGGCGGGCTGTTCCGGGTCGAGGTCGACTCCGAGGCGGGCGAAGAGGTCGGCGGCGGCCTGCTTCACCGCGCGGTGGTCGACCCGGCCGAAGGAGCGGGTCGGCTGGCGGCCCACGAAGATGTTTTCGGCGACCGACAGGTCGGGGAAGAGCGTCGGCTCCTGGTAGATCACGGCGACGCCCGCGTCACGGGCGTCGGCCGGGCCGTGGAACTCCACCGGTGATCCGTCGAGCAGCACCGTACCGGTGTCGGGCCGGTGCACGCCGGCCAAGGCCTTGATCAGGGTCGACTTGCCCGCACCGTTCTCGCCGGCGAGGGCGTGGGCCTCTCCGGCGTACAGCCGCAGGGAGACTCCGCGCAGGGCCCGGACGGCGCCGAAGGACTTGCTCACCTCCTCCAGCGCGAGGACCGGAGTGGCATCCGGTTCGGGTTGCGTCATGTGTCTCTCCATGGGGGTCAGGGTCGGTCAGGGGATCTGTGCACGCCGAACCGTGCCGATGCGATCACCCGGCATGAAATGTTTCAGTGAGGTTGCCCGGAAGCTAGCCCTGCCCGCTCCTCAGGTCAAGGGGTCGACTTCTACGCAACGGGGCGAAACAGGAGAAGGCAAGCAAGTCCACCGGCCATTCCCCCATGACCTGTACGGAATAGAGCCTGCCCGAAGGCCGCGGAAGGCCAATAACACGATTGCGTAACGCGGCGGCCTTCAGCGGAGACCCTTGACGCCCACGAAACTCGGGGCTAGCTTTCCCGTGTAATGAATCGATTCACACATTTGTGTGTCTGTCGGCCCAGTTCCGGGCTGTCGCACTTCCCGAGGTGAACATGACTGACATCGCTGCCGTGAAGGCCGCACTCGCCGGACAGCGGATCGAGACGCCGTCCTGGGGCTACGGCAACTCCGGTACCCGCTTCAAGGTGTTCGCCCAGGCAGGAGTGCCACGCACCCCGTGGGAGAAGCTGGACGACGCGGCGAAGGTCCACGAGTTCACCGGGGCCGCGCCGACCGTCGCGCTGCACATTCCCTGGGACAGGGTCGACGACTACGCGGCGCTCGCCTCGTACGCCAAGGAGCGCGGCCTGAAACTGGGCACCATCAACTCCAACACCTTCCAGGACGACGACTACAAGCTGGGCAGTGTCTGCCATCCGGACGCCACCGTCCGCCGCAAGGCCCTGGACCACCTCCTCGAATGCGTCGACATCATGGATGCGACCGGTTCGAAGGACCTCAAGCTGTGGTTCGCCGACGGCACCAACTATCCCGGCCAGGACGACGTCCGCGAGCGCCAGGACCGGCTCGCCGAGGGCCTGGCGAAGGTGTACGAGCGGCTCGGCGACGACCAGCGGCTGCTGCTGGAGTACAAGTTCTTCGAGCCCGCCTTCTACACGACCGACGTGCCGGACTGGGGCACGGCGTACGCCCACTGCCTCAAGCTGGGCGACAGGGCTCAGGTCGTCGTCGACACCGGGCACCACGCCCCGGGCACCAACATCGAGTTCATCGTCGCCACCCTGCTGCGTGAGGGGAAGCTCGGCGCCTTCGACTTCAACTCCCGCTTCTACGCGGACGACGACCTGATGGCCGGCGCCGCCGACCCCTTCCAGCTGTTCCGGATCATGTACGAGGTGATCCGCGGCGGCGGCTTCACCCCGGACGTCGCCTTCATGCTCGACCAGTGCCACAACATCGAGGCCAAGATCCCGGCGATCATCCGTTCGGTGATGAACGTCCAGGAGGCTACGGCCAAGGCGCTGCTCGTCGACCGTGTGGCGCTGACGGCCGCCCAGCGCTCGGGCGATGTGCTCGCCGCGAACGCCGTGCTGATGGACGCCTACAACACGGACGTACGTCCGCTGCTGGGCGAGGTGCGCGAGGAGGTGGGCCTGGACGCGGACCCGGTCGCCGCGTACCACCGTTCCGGCTGGGCGGCGAAAATCGCCGAGGAGCGGGTCGGCGGGCAGCAGGCCGGCTGGGGCGCGTGAGCGCCGCGGCGGATTCGGCCGGGCCGCCACGGGACCGCGAGCGTGCGGCGGTCCCGCCACAACGGCACGGATCCGCCGCACGGCCGCCCGCCAAGGCGGGACGGTTCCCCGCGCCCCGACGGAGCCGCACGGCCGGCGCCGCGGCTCCCCGCGCCCTTCGGGGCTTCCGAGCACAAGCAGACACTCTCTCTTAAGGACTAGGAACATGGCTCCCCATCCCGAAGCCGCGGCCCTACTGGCCCGGTCCCGCCGGCTCGGCGCCGACCCCCGCAACACCAACTACGCGGGCGGCAACACCTCCGCGAAGGGCACCGAGACCGACCCGGTCACCGGCGGCGACGTCGAACTCATGTGGGTCAAGGGGTCGGGCGGCGACCTCGGCACCCTGACCGAGGCCGGTCTGGCCGTGCTGCGCCTGGACCGGCTGCGCGCCCTCACCGACGTCTACCCCGGTGTGGAGCGCGAGGACGAGATGGTTGCCGCGTTCGACTACTGCGCGCACGGCAAGGGCGGCGCCGCCCCGTCCATCGACACCGCGATGCACGGCCTGGTGGACGCGCCCCACGTCGACCACCTGCACCCCGACTCCGGCATCGCACTGGCCTGCGCCGCCGACGGCGAGAAGCTGACCGCCGAGTGCTTCGGCGACAGCGTGGTGTGGGTGCCCTGGCGCCGCCCCGGTTTCCAGCTCGGCCTGGACATCGCGGCGGTCAAGGAGGCCAACCCGCAGGCGATCGGCTGCATCCTGGGCGGTCACGGCATCACCGCCTGGGGTGCCACGGCCGAGGAATGCGAGCGCAACTCGCTGCACATCATCCGCACCGCCGAAACCTTCCTCGCCGAACACGGCAGGGCCGAGCCGTTCGGGCCGGTCGTTGAGGGGTACGAGGCCCTGTCCGAGACGGAGCGCCGGGAAAGGGCCGCGGCCCTGGCACCGTACATCCGGGCTCTCGCATCGCAGGACCGCCCGCAGGTCGGCCACTTCACCGACTCCGACGTCGTCCTCGACTTCCTCGCCCGCGCCGAGCACCCCCGGCTCGCGGCGCTGGGCACCTCCTGCCCGGACCACTTCCTGCGTACGAAGGTCCGCCCGCTCGTCCTCGACCTGCCACCGGCCACGCCCCTGGACGAGGCGGCCGCCCGTCTGAAGGAACTGCACGCCGCCTACCGCGAGGAGTACGCCGCCTACTACCAGCGCCACGCGGAGCCCGACTCCCCCGCGATGCGCGGCGCCGACCCGGCGATCGTGCTCGTCCCCGGCGTCGGCATGTTCTCCTTCGGCAAGGACAAGCAGACCGCGCGCGTGGCCGGCGAGTTCTACGTCAACGCGATCAACGTGATGCGCGGAGCCGAGGCCGTCTCCACGTACGCGCCGATCGAGGAATCGGAGAAGTTCCGCATCGAGTACTGGGCCCTGGAGGAGGCCAAACTCCAGCGGATGCCGAAGCCCAAGCCGCTCGCCACACGCGTCGCGCTGGTGACGGGCGCGGGCAGCGGCATCGGCAGGGCGATCGCCCGCCGACTGGCCGCCGAGGGCGCCTGCGTCGTGATCGCGGATCTCGACGCGACGAACGCGCAGGCGGTCGCGGACGAGCTGGGCGGTCCCGACAGGGCCGTCGCGGTCACCGTGGACGTCACCTCCGAGGAACAGATCACCGACGCGTTCAAGGCAGCGGTACTGGCCTTCGGCGGCGTCGACCTGGTCGTCAACAACGCGGGCATCTCCATCTCCAAGCCCCTGCTGGAGACCACCGCGAAGGACTGGGACCTCCAGCACGACATCATGGCCCGCGGCTCCTTCCTCGTCTCCCGCGAGGCGGCCCGCGTAATGCTCCAGCAGGAACTGGGTGGCGACATCGTCTACATCGCCTCCAAGAACGCGGTCTTCGCCGGCCCCAACAACATCGCCTACTCCGCCACCAAGGCCGACCAGGCCCACCAGGTACGGCTCCTGGCGGCCGAGTTGGGCGAGCACGGCATCCGCGTCAACGGCGTCAACCCGGACGGCGTGGTCCGCGGCTCCGGAATCTTCGCCGGCGGCTGGGGCGCGCAGCGCGCGGCGACCTACGGCATCGAGGAGGAGAAGCTCGGCGAGTTCTACGCCCAGCGCACCCTGCTCAAGCGCGAGGTACTCCCCGAGCACGTCGCGAACGCGGTGTTCGCGCTGACCGGCGGGGACCTCACACACACCACCGGCCTCCACGTCCCGGTCGACGCCGGCGTCGCCGCCGCCTTCCTGCGATAACGCAAACGCTGTCACCGGGCCGGGCACATCGCGCCCGGCCCGGTGACAGCCCGCCGACCCCGCCGGCGCCGACCCCGCACCGTCGGCCCCGGCTTCCCCCGCACGGGGTACGTCCGGACGGTTCACCACCGCACAGGCCGTCCGGACGTCCCCGTGCGCCCACGCCCACGGGCCCGAGGACAGCAGGGGCCCCGCGCGCCCGGTTCCCCGCCGGGGCAGCAAGGCCACGTCACGCTGCCCCGGCCCCGCCCTCCCCCATCGACACCACCGCACGCCCCGCGGAGGAGCCACCTCATGACCACCACCCCATCCCCCTCCGCGTCACCCGCCCTGTTCGCCGCGGCCGACCTGGGTGCCACCAGTGGACGAGTCGTCCTCGGCGAGGTCGCGCCGGACCGGCTCGTCCTCACCGAGCTGCACCGGTTCGCCAACACACCGGTGCGGCTGTCCGACGGGCTGCACTGGGACGTACTCGCCCTCTTCCAGGGGGTCCTCGACGGGCTGCGCCAGGCCGCCCGCAGTACCGACGGCCGGATCGCCTCCGTCGGGGTGGACAGCTGGGCGGTGGACTACGGGCTGCTGGACCGTGACGGCGCGCTGCTCGGGCACCCCTTCCACTACCGCGACAGCCGCACCGACGGTGCCGCCGACACCGTGTTCTCCCGGATCGACGCCCAGGAGCTGTACCGGATCACGGGCCTTCAGCACCTGTCCTTCAACACCGTCTTCCAGCTCGCCTCCGCGGCCGGCACCGCCCAGATGGATGCCGCCCGCACCATGCTGCTCGTCCCCGACCTGTTCATCCACTGGCTGACCGGAACCGTCGGCGCCGAGGAGACCAACGCCTCCACCACCGCACTCTTCGACGCCCGCACCGGCACCTGGCGCCCCGACCTCCTCGACCGGCTCTCCCTCGCCCCCGGCCTGCTGCCGCCGCTGCGCGCACCCGGTGACTCCGCGGGCACCCTGCTGCCGCACGTCGCCGCGTACACCGGGCTCGGCACCAGCACCCCGGTGACCACGGTCGCCTCACACGACACCGCCTCCGCCGTCGTCGCGGTACCGGCCGCCGACCCCCGTTTCGCGTACATCTCTTGCGGCACCTGGTCCTTGGCGGGACTGGAGCTGAACGCCCCCATCCTGAGCGAGGAGTCCCGGAAGGCAGGCTTCACCAACGAGCGTGGCGTCGACGGCACCATCCGCTACCTGCGCAACATCATGGGCATGTGGCTCCTGGAGGAGTGCCGCCGCACCTGGGCGGCGCAGGGTTTGCCGACCGGGCTGCCCGAGCTGCTCGCCGAGGCCGACCGGGCTCGGCCGTTCGTGTCGGTGGTCGACCCGGACGCGCCGGAGTTCCTCGCCCCCGGTGACATGCCGGAGCAGATCCGCGCCTACTGCCGCCGCACCGGGCAGCCTGTCCCCGACAGCCAGGGCGCCTTGGTGCGCTGCATCGTGGAGAGCCTGGCGCTGGCCCACCGCCGGGTCCTGCGGCAGGCCGCGCGGCTCGCCGACCACGACATCACCCAGGTCCATCTGGTGGGCGGCGGCTCGCGCAACGAGCTGCTGTGCCGGCTGACCGCCGACGCCTGCGGGCTGCCGGTGGTGGCGGGCCCCGCCGAAGCCACCGCGCTCGGCAACGTCCTCGTCCAGGCCAGGGCCGCCGGTCTGGTCGGCGACCTCTCCTCGATGCGCCGACTGGTCGCGGACACCCAGCAGTTGCGCCACTACCCGCCCGGCGGCGACCCTGCCGCCTGGGACGCGGCCGAGGCCCGTCTCGCGCCGGCCGGAGAGGACCTGTGATGCGTGTCGCCTCTTCGCCACCTGTGTGAACGACGCCGTCTTCCGGCCACGGCCGTCGCCACCGTGAAGCTCCTCGAAACCGGCCGGAGTGCGGTCGATCGCCGCACGCCCACCTCCGCCGCCGGGCCGGCCTCCGGTCGGACGGCAGCAGACAGGAGCCCGGCGGACCGTGGGAGCGGCGAAGCCGGCCGGCAGACCGCTGAGCGCGGCCGGCGAGTTGCGGGTCAACGTGGTCCGGAAGGTGGTCACGCCCCGCGTTTGACCCGGACCTGGCCAACTGCCGGATGGGCGAAGAAGCCCCCCATCAAGCTGCTGAGCCGATGCAGCCGACACGCCCACAGCATGCACTTTGACTTGGTCTCCGACCCTTCCCCGTCTGAGTGGTCAACCATCAACCTGCCCGACGGACTCCACATCGCTCCCTGCGACCGTCCGGCCCGTGACCTGTTCCCGGCGTGGCGGGCTGCCTTCTCTCCCGAACATCCGGATCACTCGCACGGAAGCGACGAACAAGCGCTGGACACACAGCTGGCCCCGCTGCTGACCGGCGAAGTGCTGGGCCCGGTCATGCCCTGCAGCACTCTGGCGATAGATGAAGCAGACCGCGTGATCGCCGGAGTCATCATTACGGACCGTGACGGCCTTCCGTGGATCGCGACCGTCTTCCGCCGGCCAGATCCCCGCTATGCCGGTCTTGGCTCCGTGCTTCTGCGCCGGATGCTGGCAGACGCCGCGTCCTGCGGTCTCACAGAGATGGCGCTGGTGGTGAGTGACGGCAATCGCGCCCGTCATCTTTACGAGAAGCTCGGATTCGAGCTCACCAGCACTTCCCTGACCGTCCTCGTCCCCTGACCCTGAGGTCTGGGCTCCACGTCGCGTTCAGGGTGTCACCACCAGAGGAGGGGGCCTGGCGTGGTACGGACGAGGTCGGCCACGGCTTGGCGGTCGCGAGTCGGGGCGGGTGGACGAGAAACTTGGCTGCGTCCAGGATCGGGATGCCCAAGTCAAGGCGGTTGGCGAGGTCGAGCTGCGACCGATCGCGGTGCGGCCGCTGTCGGTCGCGGCGTGGGCCTGCTTCGGATGTGAGTGGTTGAGGAACAGAAAGTAGCGCCGAGATTGATCACCGGGCTACCACAGCCGGCTGTCCCGGTGGGGAGCTTCGGGGAAAGATCGTTGAGCGGGCCCGCCGTGACGGCCGCGCTCGCGGGCGGACACCTGGCCCTCCAGGGGCTCCTCGCGGATTGTCAGCGGTCACGCAATGAACTGCTCAGCCGAAGGCCGCCCTCGCGTACGGCGGCTGCCAGACCGGGTGTTCAAGTACGAGGAATCGTTCGACCTCCGAGGTTAAAGACCAAGTTAGTATGGCGGAAGCCGATGTACAGGGCACCGGGTACCCGCCGCGCGTACCACCGCCCCGAACGGGCCCCCCGCCCACAGGCGCCCCCATGCCGGAAACCCCGGCCCGATTCCGACGGGCCGGGGTTTCCATGTCATGCAGACCCTGCTCTACCACCTTTGGAGGTGGCCCCTCACCACTCCTTGTCGAAGTGGTCCCGGACCACCCGGAAGCTGCCCACGACACCGTTTTTGACGAACACGCCGCCACGGATGTGCTGACGGGTGAAGACACCGTTGCTGGTGCTCCAGGGACCGACCGTCGCAACCGGGGAACCGTTGTCGCAGGTCGCCCCACGGAAGAACTCAACGGTCCGACGACTGTCGTTACGGACGTTGAAGCTCCGGGCACCCAGACCGCTCACCACCGTGATGCAGCCATCCTCACCGCGAGCCGAGTACGACCGCTCGTTGATGAAGATCCGGCCCTCCTCCTTGTGGCCATAGCCACCACGGTTGTTGCCGCCGCCGTAGCCACCGCCGCCGCCGCCGCCGCCGTAGCCGCCCTCGTTCCCCTTTCCACCGTTGCCGCCACGCTCGTTGCCGCCACCGTTGCCGCCACCGTTGCCGCCACCGTAGCCGCCCTCGTTGCCGCCACCGTTGCCGCCGTCGTTCCCCCTCCCGTTCCCGTTCCCGTTCCCGTTCCCGTTCCCCCTCCCGTTCCCGTTCCCGTTCCCGTTCCCGTTCCCGTTCCCGTTCCCGTTCCCGTTCCCGTTCCCGTTCCCGTTCCCGTTCCCGTTCCCGTTCCCGCCGTCAGCCAGCGGAGCAACAGCCGGAGCAGCCTGCTGAACTGCCGGGGCGGACCCGGTAGCCGAGGCATACGTAATGCCGGTAGTAGCCAGAACCGCTGCGCCTGCTACGGCAGCGGTTACAGCGACTGTACGCATGGTCATGTCACTTCTTCCTGTCTCAGAGACGCCGGCTGGGCAGCCGACCTGAGACGAACGTACTTATCGCCTCATTACCTGTCATATCGGGACAGATCCACGGCGTGACACCACAGGGCCGACCGGGTGTACGCACCCCACCCACCACCCACTCCACGACTACCTGACGGACCATCAAATAATAAGCAAGTAAGCCCTCCTGGCACAGGATTAGCCCTTCCGGGCGACATGCACCCACCCCCTCACCCTCTCGGCAGCACCCCACCCCAACCCACCACCCCCCACAACACCCAAAGACCACACCCCACCACCACCCTGAACAACCATCACCCAGCGCCCCATCGCCCCGCCCATCACCATCCCGCCACAGCCAACACACCGTTGCTTTGATCATCAAGTGATCTCAGCAATCCCGGCGTTTCCGCCGGAATGGTCCGTAACGGTCTCACCGGAGCGCGGGTTGCGCCCTGGTGTCCTGTTGACGGTCTCCCGTTTCCTTCCCGGCCCGGGGGCCGGGGATCGCGCCATCCGCCCGCCCCGTCCCGGCCTTGCGGCGCGGGCGGGTGACGCGGGTCTTCCGGTCGGCTCCACGGGGCTTCGACTTCGCCTTGGCGAGGTCCAGGTCTCCGGCCGCTCCGGTACCTGTGGTGCGGGCCGCGAGGGCGACCAGGTTGTGTCCGGCGTTGGCGTCCCGGTCCAGGACGAGGCCGCAGTTGTCGCACTCGAAGACGCGCATGCTGAGGGGCAGTTTGATTTTCACCGCACCGCAGCGGGAGCAGGTCTTCGAGAAGGGGTACCAGCGGTCGGCGACAACGAGTCGCGTGCCACGCCGGCGGGTCTTGTAGGTGAGCTGGCGTCGGATCTCGCCGAACGCGGCGTCCGCGACACGGCGGGACAGGCGCCGGTTGCGGCCCATTCCGGCGACGCCCACGTATTCGACGACGATCGTGCCGTACTCGCAGGCCAGGCGGGTCGTCATCTGGTGGAGGGTGTCCTCGCGAAGGTTCGCGACCCGGTGATGGATCTTATTCCGCGCCTGGTTGGCCTTCTCCCAGCGGCGGGAGGCCTGCTGCCCGGTGCGCCGGTCTGGGCCGCGGCGACGTGAGACAACCCGGCTGGCGCGGCGCAGCTGCTTCTGCGCGCGGTCGAGGTGGCGTGGGTTGGGCTCTGCGCCAAGGACACCCTCGCTGTCCGCGAGGACCGCGAGGGTCTTGATGCCGAGGTCGATACCGACCGCTGCATCCGGGCGGGCAACCTTGACCAGCTCGTGCTTCTCCTGGACCTGGAGCGACACGAACCAGCGGCCCCGGTCGAGACGTGCGGTCGCGGACAGGATGCGCATGTTCCCCGCGTCGATCACGGCCCGCAGGTCAGCTCGGTTCTCGTGCAGGCGGACGGTGCCGATCCTAGGCAGGGTGACGTGTCGTCCGTCAGGCTCGATACGGATCGTTCCGGTAGTGAACCGGCAGGTAAGGCGCGCTTTCCGCTTCGACTTGAAGCGGGGGATGCCCATCCTTGGACCCTTGCGCTTACCGCTCTTCGACTTCGCGTAGTTTTCGAACGCAGCCGACGCACCTGCAAGACCGGTGTTGTACGCCTCCTTGGAGTTCTCCTCCCACCAGCCGACGAAACGCGGGTTGGTGCGCTTGTCCTCGTTGAACGCCCTCCGCAGCGAAGGCAACGACCACGACCGCCACTCGATCAGCTCATCCTCGGGGATGCCATATGACTGCTCGGACTTGCGCTGCCACCACACGGCAGTGACGTACGCGACTGCCCAGTTGTACGCGGCCCGCGCGGCGCCTGCGTGCGAGTGCAGATGGCGGTTGGCCGTGGCATTCGGGTCCAGCGCCAGCTTGTGTGCCTTCACGACGAAGCCCGGTTGCGGCTTGAACTTTTTCACCCGGCCGCCTCTTCGCCGGCGGCGACGGCCCGGGCGGCGCGATTCCTCGCGGAGCGGCGGCTGTACAGGCGGGCACACATCGAGGTTAGGACCCCGGTGATGTCTCGTACGAGGTCGTCGGCGGTCTCGGCTGAGTCGAGGACGACCAGGCGTCGTCCCGCGGCCGAGAGGGCTCCTTCGAGATGCTCGACGCCGAACCGGGCGAGGCGGTCCCGATGCTCGATCACGATCGTCCCCACGCCTGGGTCGGCGAGCAGGCGATGCAGCTTGCGACGGCACCCGTTCAAGCCGGAGCCGACCTCCGTCACCACGTCAGCGACCGTGAGCCGTTGCGCCCTGCACGGTTCGGGCGACCTGACGCTCCAGGTCCGCTTTCCGGTCACCGGACGAGACACGGCAGTACCCCACGACCCGCCCGGCGGCCTGCGGGGCGGGCTCGGTCACCAGCCATGCACCCGACGGCGTCTGGACGACCGGGACCGGCATACGGCCCTCTTTCGCCCAGGTCCACGCGGTCTGGTAATGCACGCCGTTGTGTGCCGCCCACTCGGAAAGCCCGCACCCGCACCCACCGACACCACGGCGGCGTACGCCCCCACCCCCTCGGTGTCCAGCCACACGGCCATATCCGCCATAGCGGCGTCCGCCAACAGCTCCCGAGGGGAAATCGCCGTCGCCTCCCCATTCCCGCCATGCGCCACTTGGGCCGTCCTCTCCCACGCAGCGGTCAACGAAGTTTCAGGACCTCTGGCCACCCATGCATAAGCGGCGCTCACGCAATCAAGCGGCTGCGGCCTTGCCGACTGCCACTGGGAGGCGAGTTGTCCGTTGATGGGCCGTGGGCATGTCGCCGCGGATCGTGCCGGACGAGCCGCGGGAGTGGGCCGAGCCGCTGCTCCTGAAGAGGAGCACAGGTTTCGCCACCCGGACCGGCCTGGGACACCGGGCCGCCGAGGCCGCGCCACCGCAGAGGCCCGTGAGAAGATCCCTTCACAGTGTGCGCTGATACCGACCGCGGAAGGTGACGATGTACGCGATATCCCTGGGCGACGACGGCGCCGAGGTGCGCCCGCTCGAGCCGTGGCGGGCCGAGGAGTTCCTGGCCCACATCGACCGAGGACGGGAGTTCATCGGGCAGCACAACGCGCTACCCGACGTCGTCACTGACCTGGAGTCGAGCCGGGTGTTCCTCCAGGCGTACGCAGACAAGACCGCGGCCGACGCCGGTCGGCTCTACGGCATCTGGACGGACGACAAACTGGTCGGCGCGGTCCTCTTCCGGACCATGGACGTCAAGCAGGGCACGGCCGAGGCAGGCTGCTGGCTGGAGCCGTCGGCGGTAGGCAAGGGCCTGGTGACCCGGGCCGCGCGCGTGATCATCGATTGGGCGATCGAGGAACGGGGCATCCACCGCGTGGACTGGTGGGTCTCGGCAGCGAATGAGGCCAGCATCGCTGTGGCCAGGCGGCTCGGGATGACCAAAGACGGTGTACTGCGGGAGAGCTACCTTCACCGGGGGAAGCGGCACGACGAGGAGATCTGGTCGGTCCTTGCGCCGGAATGGCAGGCCGGCAAGCAGGCGTCTTGAACTCCTGACGCAATGCGGGACGCAGGCGTTGCCGGCAGATGGTCGCACAGCCTGGGGCGAGGAAGGCCTGATCGGATGTCGGCACTGGCCACCCAGCGGATACGAAGACTGCGGGACCGGTTCACGGAGTCGACCGAGGCCCGGGAAGCGACAAGCCCCCCGTAGATCGTGACAGCATCCGAAGAGTGAGGCCCTCCCCTCCGGATTCATTCACAGATCCGGGACGAGCCCGGAGGTAATCTTGCTGCCCGTCCACACGAAGGTTGCTGGTCCGATCATGCCGGCCAAGCACTTCGCGCCGACGATGCCGAAGACAGGGTCGTTTGTCGTGCGCCCCGGGGTAACCGCCCTGCAGCCGGATCTCGGTCTCCTCGCAGCGGCAGCAACCGACAACTCGGTGAACGCGGTCGCCCGGTCACCGGCAGTGGAACGCGCACCGCTGCACTGAACGCCATCTCACCGGCACCACGACACCGGCGCGTGGGCCGGGCCGGACGAGAGGAAGGGCTCCTTCCTGGCCACCGCGCAGACCGCCGTCTTCGCCATGACCAGCACCTTCACGATCAGCATCGATCCGGCGGGCGACGGCGGACAACCTCCGGTCCTGCCGTTCCGGACGTCGCACGTCCCCTCGACTCAACTCCGGACACGGAGTGAGCTCGAACGGCTACTCCTCGCGTTCGTACTCAGCCTGCGCCCGCTTCTTGTCGAGTTCATCCTGGGCCGCGCGGTAAATGTCGCTGACGACCTTGCGGACAGCCTGGGCATCGGCCCCGGACGAGGCGTCCCGGATGCGGTCGGCCCACTCGTCTACGCCATGCAGATTTTCCGATTTCTCACTCATACGACATTTGTACCCTTTTGAGGCTTCGCTTGTCTCCTCTACCGGTAGTGAAGCGGCAGTGGCGACCGCCTACAGACAGCGGCGGCGTAGGTGGCAGCGGCCAGGCGGGCCATCGCGCTGGGACAGCTACGGCGGATGCGAGCCGGGCCGGAGCAGCACCAGCCCGCCCCGATCGGTATCGCCTGTGGTGCTCGGGGCTGCGGCTGTTCGTCCGGCCTGCCCAGGCACCTCCGCCCCGATGTGGGCACGTCACAGGCGGTCACAGCCCGAGCCCGCAGAGTCCCCAGGACCTGTTCAGTCGACCGCAGAGTCCCCTTTTGCTCGTGCACCAGGTCGTAAGCGGCAGGAATCGCTGCCGACGCCTCGATCAGCCCGCTCCGGAGCTTCGTGGAAAGCGCGTAGCGGCCCTGGTAGCCCTTCATCGTCCTGACTCAACTTCCGTCATCACGTTGCTGTGAGAGATATGCGTCAGGAGACCAGCGGGACCGAGGACAAATATCAGGTGTAGACGATGGGGCAGCCACGCCGGATCGGATGCTGGGCAGCGCGCAGGAACAGTGCGACGTAGAAGGCTGTGTCCAGGTCATCGCCCCACGGTCCCGGTCGAACGGCGGCCAGTTCCTTCGCCGCTCCGTCCATGAACCACGCGGTCAGGTCGAGGTTGTCGCACATCGCCGGGGTCTCGGCTGGCAGGTCGACAGCTGCCGCCAGCTTCTCCGCTATTGCCAGCGCCTGCGGAGCGCCGACGACCATGGTCGAATCCGTGTAGCCGGAGTTGATGGGCAACCAGATCTCCTCGTCGAGAGACAGGGGCGCGAGCACCGTCCAGCCGCAGACGGTCTCCGCTTCCTCCCGTGACAGGTGCGCCTGGCACAGAGCGGCCGGCCGGAACCGTCACAGTCCAGCGCCTGGTGTCCGATGCCACGTCACGATGACTACGACGCGACGCTGCCGCCTGCCGGCACCATGCGTGTTGTGGGCGTAGGTGTGGCTGTGCGGTTCCGGGTGTGTGCCGAGGGGTACCCCCGCATGCCGGAAACCCCGGCCCGATTCCGACGGGCCGGAGTTTCCGTGTGCTGCGGAGGATATTTACCACTGGCCGCAGTGGCCCTTTACCACTCCTTGTCGAAGTGGTCCCGGACCACCCGGAAGCTGCCCACGACACCGTTTTTGACGAACACGCCGCCACGGATGTGCTGACGGGTGAAGACACCGTTGCTGGTGCTCCAGGGACCGACCGTCGCAACCGGGGAACCGTTGTCGCAGGTCGCCCCACGGAAGAACTCAACGGTCCGACGGCTGTCGTTACGGACGTTGAAGCTCCGGGCACCCAGACCGCTCACCACCGTGATGCAGCCATCCTCACCGCGAGCCGAGTACGACCGCTCGTTGATGAAGATCCGGCCCTCCTCCTTGTGGCCATAGCCACCACGGTTGTTGCCGCCGCCGTAGCCACCGCCGCCGCCGCCGCCGCCGTAGCCGCCCTCGTTCCCCTTTCCACCGTTGCCGCCACGCTCGTTGCCGCCACCGTTGCCGCCACCGTTGCCGCCACCGTAGCCGCCCTCGTTGCCGCCACCGTTGCCGCCGTCGTTCCCCCTCCCGTTCCCGTTCCCGTTCCCGTTCCCGTTCCCGTTCCCGTTCCCGCCGTCAGCCAGCGGAGCAACAGCCGGAGCAGCCTGCTGAACTGCCGGGGCGGACCCGGTAGCCGAGGCATACGTAATGCCGGTAGTAGCCAGAACCGCTGCGCCTGCTACGGCAGCGGTCATGGCGACGGTACGCGTCTTCATGTCACTTCTCCCTTGTCTCTGAGGGTCGGCCGGGCAACCGGCCTGTGACGAACGTACTTATGGCGCCTTTAGCTGGCATCTCGGACGTATCACCAGGGGGCCGACCGGGTGTACGCGCGCCCCGCACCGCCCATCGATCGGCACATGACACTCCGTCAATACATGTGAAAGTAAGCTTATTTGGCACACGATTAGGCCTTCTGGGCGACTTGATGACGCCCGATCACCCTGTCGGCAGCATGTCGCCCGGCCCCGCACACCGAAAAACCTCACCCCACCGCCCTGAACACCAGTCACCGGCACCCACCCCACCACCCCGACCGCCACAACGACCGACCACACCCCTCTCGCGGACCAGGGCGGCGTCGGCATGCCATGGACGTCCTGCGATCGCCACCATGGCCCAGGCCGTCGATCGAAACAGTCACTGGCCCGGAACGAAGAGGCAGCTCAGCCGGGCCATCGGCCAAGCGCCTGGTGAATCCATCGCTCGTAAGGGGTCACGTCGCTTCGAGCCCGCGTGTCCCTTACATCCCCTCTGCTGCAATGTGCTAGATAACTGCAGTAATCCGGTGCCCCACGCCGGACCCGCGGGACGGCCCTGATACCACGCCGATGGTGTCAGGGCCGTCGACGTTCGGTGAGGTCCGCCGACAAGGTGGCGTGGTCGAACTGGATGACGGCGCTGCTTGAACGGAACGGATGTACTTCGCCACGGAAGCCGGTCGAAGCCGGACAGCCTCGCGACGGACAAGACCTGAAGCAACGGACCCTGCCGCGAGTACCTGCGACGCCGTGGCATCCGGCACACCATCCCCGAGAAGACCGACAGCCGGGCCGCCCGTCTGCGTAAGGGGTCGGGTGGCGGACGCCCACGGGGCTCCGACAAAGCGCGGTACAAGAAGCGCAACACCGTCGAGCGCGCGATGAACAAGGTGAAGCATTCGAGGGCGGCCCCTCGCGCGGGGCGCTGTGCGCTGTTTCGTGTTATCCGCCGGTCCGTTGCACGTTGATGACGAGCAGGGCGATGTCGTCGTTGCGGGGTGCGCCCTGCGTGGCGTAGTGGACGAGGTTGTCGGCGAGGGTCTCCGCCGTCTCGCCCGGGGCTCGTGCGAGATGCTCGGCGAGGCCGGCGATGGCGTCCTCGATGTCCATGCCGGGGGCTTCGACGAGTCCGTCGGTATAGAGAGCAAGCACGGTGCCGGGAGGCAAGGCGATCTCGGTGGTCGTGTAGTCGGCGGTCGGATCGATGCCGAGCACGAGACCGGGCGGCAGGTCGAGGACTTCGGTGTATCCGTCGGGGTGACGCAGGAGCGGTGGAGGGTGGCCGGCGGTGGACAGGCGGGCACGGTGGTGTGCCAGGTCGAGGTGGATGTAGAGGCAGCTGGTGAAGAGGCCCGGGTCGAGGTCGATGAGCAGGTGGTTGGTGTGGGCGAGGACTTCGCCGGGGGATACGCCGGCAGTGGCGTGGACTGCGGTTCGGACCTGGCCCATGAGGGCGGCGGCATTGACGTTGTGGCCTTGGACGTCGCCGATGGCGGCGGCGGCGTTCGTTTCGTCGAGGCGGATGAGGTCGTAGAAGTCGCCGCCGATGTCCACGCCGTGGGTGGTCGGGAGATAGCGGGCGGCCAGCTCCAGGCCGGGGATCTGGGGCAGGGCGTGGGGCAGCAGCGCGGCCTGCAGGCTGTGGGCGAGTTGGTATTGGGCGTCGTAGAGGCGGGCGCGTTCCAGGGCTTGGGCGATCAGCCCGGCGATCGAGGTGAGGATGGCGCGTTCTTCTGTGGCGAAGGGGTGGGGCCGGTCGTAGGCGAGCACCATCGAGCCGATGGTGCGGCCGGAGGCAGTGAGGGGCAGGAACGCCCAGGCAGCCATGTCGTCCTGGAGGACGGCGGGGGGGTAGGCGCGTTTCAGGTCCGCGAAGGTGGCGAAGAAGGCAGGAACGCCGGTGGCCAGGACGCGCGCGGCGGGGGTGTGTGAGGTCAGGGGGGCGGCGTCGAAGCGGTCCATGAGTTCGGTGGTGTAGCCGCGGTGGCCGACGATCCGCAAGCGGCCTTCCTCCGCGGTCATCAGGGCGAGGGCCTGGATACCGAAGGCGGGCATGATCTGGCGGGGGACCCGGTCGACCACGTCCTGCACGCCGACGGCTTCGGTGAGCGTGGCGGCCAGGTGCAGCAGGTGGTAGGCCTCCCCTGCCCGGCTTGGCGTAGCTGGCGACGTGATGCACTGCGCCTCTGGAGTGTCCTCGGCATGGCCCGTGGGGGCGGGAGTGATACGGACACTGATACCGGAGGCATCCGGATGGAGCTGGAAGGACAACCAGCGATCCGGCGGGCGCCGGGCGGTGAAGGACGTGATTTGGCGGCTGACCACCGCAGATCGGTAACAGTCTTCGAAGACTGGGTCATCCAGCCAGGGCAGCGCTTCCGAGAGGAGCGCGCCCAGCAGGTCGGGGATGTCCGCTCCGACCAGTTCTGCAGCGGCAGTGGTGATGAAGGAGATCCGGCCTTCCAGGTCCAGCGCGCAGCAGCCCCCGGGCAAGCGCTCGGCAAAGTCGACCGCGGCCATTGCCTCGCCCGGACACGGAGTGTAGGAGCGGTACGCCGACAGCACCCGCGGCTCGGATCCGGGCAGCACCGGGTGGTCGCTGTCGGCGGCCCGCTGCAGGAGCAGCCCGGTGTGGCGGCAGAAGACGTCGATCGCATGACGCTCGTGCTCGGACAGCTGCGGCGGATGCGAACCGGGCCAGAGCAGCACCAGCCCGCCCCGATCGGTGTCGCCTGTGGTGATCGGGGCTGCGGCTGCCGCAAAGTGGTAGGGCACCACGAGCGCGGGCCTCGGGTAGCGGCGTGCCATCTCTTCACGGCTACCGACCCACACCACGCGTCGCTCGCGTACGGCCTCGGCCACCGGAATCGGGGCTGTCAGCGCCACCTGTGCCCATGGTGCGACGATCTGCGGCGGAACCCCCGTCAGCAATGCCATCCGCAGTACCGTCTCGCCCGACGGCAGCAGGTACATCACGCCCACAGACGCACCGGTCTCATGCACGACCCGGATCAGAGCGGGGTCCAGCAACTCCAGGCCTGAACCCGCTGCGGGGGTGAACGCCGCCTCCCGCACGCTCTCACCCTCCCTCGGCGACACCGGGCCGGGGTCCCCTCACGCGCCCGTAGTGATTCCGGGCGGCTTCAGCTCTGATGCCGAGGCCGGCGGCGGTCCTTGACCGGCCGACCCCGGCCCGCCCGTCGGCCTGGACTGCCCCGCGTACCAGGAGCCCGGTCGGTCCAGGTATCCCCGGCACAGCAGCGCAGTGGCAGTCTCCCGCTGGGGGAAGGCCACTCACCTGCTGCGCAGGGGCCTGTACCCGTTCCAGCTGCTCCGCACCGACGAGCAGCATCGCCTGCCGAGCCTCTGCGCCCTCCCTCCGACGGCGCCGGGCCCGCCAGGCCACCTGCCGATGTACCGGATGGCAAGAACGTCGGCCACGACCTGCCGGTGCCGGCGATGGCATGTCGCACCAGCCGAACCGAACGTCGCACATATATGGACAATACGCTCGCCATGTCGTAGGGGCATTCGATGTCGGCACATCACGGACGGTCGTATCCCGAGCACGCAGGCCCCCAGGACCCTCTCAGCCGTCCGCAGAGGGCTCTTCTGCTCGTGCCCGGGTACCGGAGAGGCGGTGGGCGTCGGCGCCGGAATCGACGATGGTGCCGTTGGAGGTGAGGCGGTCGACGATGGCGGCACGGGGACGGGGGTCAGTGAAGGTCGTGGTCCAGCCGCCCGAAAGACTCCTGGGCGACGCGCGGCTGCGCCGGGAGGGCGAGATCTGTCGGCAGGATTCTATGAGCGAGTCGCCTCGTAGGCGGGGAGTGCGGCCGGGGTGGTCCGGGTTGCCGGGCGCATGGTCAGGATCAGTACGGCCAGCCCGGCAAAGATGACCGCGGCGACGACGCCCGTCACGTGCAGGCTGGTGGTGAACGCCTCCCGCGCGGTGTGCAGCAGTTCCGCGCCCTGGCCGGCGGGCAGGCGCTCGGTGGCGGCGACCGCGCCGGCCAGCGAGTCGGATGTGCCGTCCATCCGGCTGCGGTAGACCACTGCGGCCACCACACCGAGCAGCGCGAAGCCGAGAGAACCGCCGAAGTAGTTGCCGGTCTCCGACATCGACGCCGCCGAGCCGGCGCGCTCCGGCGGTACGGACCCGACGACCAGCCCGGTGCCCAGCGCGAACAGCGGGCCGGTGCCCAGCGCCAGTACGGCGATGCCGATCATCACCAGCGGCAGGGCGCTCGCACCGTCGACGCCGACCAGCAGCAGGCTGCCCAGCGCCGACCCCACCAGCCCGCCGGCGATCGCGGTCGTCTGCTTCATCCGCCGGCCCAGCGCCGGCGCGGCCATGGTGCCGACCGCCACGCCCAGGCCCATGGGAGCGAACAGCACCGCCGACGCGAACGGCGAGTAGCCCAGCACGCTCTGCAGGTACTGGGTCACCAGCAGGCCCGTACCGGCCATGGCGATGCCGGCGAAGACCAGCGCGACGAGTACGGCCGTGAACGGGCGGTTGCGGAGCAGTCGCAGGTCAAGCAGCGGCGTCTCCAGCCGCAGTTGTCGGCGTACGAACAGGAATCCGATGGCTGCGCCGACGACGAGGGCCACCGCCGAACCGGCCGGCTCGCTCTCGACGGTCAACTGCTTGATGCCGTAGACCATCAAAAGTACTGCCACGAGCGAAAGACCGACGCTGGCCAGGTCCAGCCGGCTGGCCCGGTCGCTGCGGTACTCCGGCAGTAGGACCGGCCCGGTGAGCAGCAACAACGCCATCGCCGGTACAGCAACCAGGAACACCGATCCCCACCAGAAGTGCTGGAGCAGGAATCCGGCGAGTACGGGTCCGAGCGCGCCGCCGGTGAACTGGCAGGTCGCCCAGATCGCGATGGCCTGCCCGCGCTGCCGTTCGTCGCGGAACATGTTGGTGATCAAGGCAAGTGTGGACGGCGCCAGGGTCGCGCCGGCGACGCCCAGCAGCGCACGCGCGACGATCAGTGTCAGCGGGTCGGCCGCGAAGGCTGCCACGACCGACAGCACCGCGAACGCCGCTCCGCCGATCATCAGCAGCCGTCGACGGCCGATCCGGTCGCCGAGCGTACCCATCGTGATGACCATGCCGGCCACCATGAATCCGTAGCTGTCACTGATCCACAGCTGCTCGACGTTGGTGGCACCCAGGTCGGCGCTCAGCCGTGGGAGCGCGAGGAGCAACGCCGTCATGTCCATCGCGACGAGCAATGTCGGCAGCATGAGGACGACCAGTCCCAGCCACGCCCGGTTGACTCGCATATCCGAAACTCCCTGTTCTCTCGACGTTTCGCCGGTTGGTCGGAGCGGTCGAGAGCTTCTTGACATCGGTACGGAAGGAAATCTCTCGCGTCTGCCACGGTGGGGCGTCACCAGAAATGACGACCTCGCGGTCCGGGCGATGCGACGGCGAAAAACTCATGCGAACGTTCGGGCGGGGGATGTCAAGACGACGGCGACGGCTCCGACCAACCGGTCGAAGGGCCCAGCCGGGGCCCGCAAACCACGAGGAGTACAAGATGAAGTTCCTGATCAGCCTGCATATCAACCCGGCCGTGCTGGACGCCCTGACCGACGAGGAGAAGGCGGCGATCGGCAACGGCCACGGCAGGTTCATCGAGGCGCTGAAGAAGTCCGGCGAGCTGATCACCACGCAGGCGCTGGTCGATCCGTCACAGGCCGCTGTGGTGTCCGTACGCAACGGCCAGCCGGTGGTGACCGACGGACCTTTCCTGGAGTCCAAGGAGTATCTGGGCGGCTTCTACCTGATCGACTGCGAGAACAAGGAGCGGGCGATCGAACTGGCATCGCAGATCCCGGACACGACGATCGAGGGTCTCGGGGTCGAGGTGCGGCAGGTGATGTTCGCTGACGGACAATTGGAGGCATGACAGCACGACCCATCGAGGACCTGCTGCGTGAGCTCACGCCGCAGGTCCTTGGCGCATTGGTACGTCGACACGGCCAGTTCGAAGGGTGCGAGGACGCCGTACAGGAGGCCGTCCTCGCCGCCACCGTGCAGTGGCCGGCCGAGGGAGTGCCGAACAACCCGCGCGGCTGGCTGGTGACTGTCGCGTCCCGGCGGCTCATCGACCAGATGCGCAGTGACCACGCGCGCCGTGAGCGGGAGTCGGCGACGGCCACCGAGGTGGTGCCCGAGGACGTACCGGACACCGACGACACGCTCGTCCTGCTGCTCCTGTGCTGCCATCCGACGCTGACCGCGGCCTCCCAGACCGCCCTGACGCTGCGGGCGGTCGGCGGCCTGACCACTGCCGAGATCGCCCGCGCATTCCTGGTGCCGGAGGCCACGATGGCGGCCAGGATCAGCCGGGCCAAGCAGCGCATCAAGGCCGCCGGCAGCTCGTTCAGTCTGCCGGACGGCGCGGAGCGCGAGGAGCGGCTACGGGTCGTCCTGCACGTGCTCTATCTGATCTTCAACGAGGGCTACACCGCCTCCTCGGGCAGTGAGCTGCACCGCGCCGACCTCGCGCACGAGGCGATCCGGCTGGCCAGGATGGTGCACACGCAGCTGCCCGAGGACGGCGAGGTGACCGGGCTGCTCGCGCTGATGCTGCTGACCCACGCCCGCCGGCCGGCACGTACGACCGCGGCGGGCGACCTGGTGCCGCTGGACGAGCAGGACCGTACCAAGTGGGATCGCACGCTGATCGACGAGGGCACCGAGCTGGTCAAGGCGTCGCTGGCCGGCCCGGCGCTGGGGCCTTACCAGCTGCAGGCCGCCATCGCCGCCACGCACGCCGACGCGGCCACGACCGAGGAGACCAACTGGCCGCAGGTGCACACCCTTTACCTGATCCTGGAACGGATCGCGCCCAACCCGATGGTCACCCTCAACCGGGCAATCGCGCTCGCCGAGACCGAGGGCCCGCCGGCCGGGCTGGCCCTGCTGTCCACATTGGACAGGGACGAGCGGATGGCCGGGCACCACCGGCTGCTGTCCGTACGGGCGCATCTGCTGGAAAAGACCGGCGACACGGCCGGGGCGTACGAGCACTACCGGCGCGCCGCGAAGTCCACCGCCAGCATCGCCGAGCAACGCTACCTGGAATCCCGGGCCAGCCGGGTAAGAGCATAGATTCTGCCCCAATCCCTCCCCTGGGTCACACGCAGCTCCCGCGCATGGAGGTGCAGAAGGAAGCTCACGAAGTCGTCGGAAGTGGGCGGTGAACGACGGAGCTGCCGGCTGAGGACGGTGTCCCCGGGATGACGGCGGCTCAGGAGCTGTTGGCGGCGATGGACAGTCATCGCTGCAGCTCTTGCCCGCCTGTCCGATACCTGGCGGCCGTCAGCTGTCCTCCTCAGCTTCCGGCTTGGTCACCTGGACAGCTTGCGTTGCCGCCGACGACAACGCTTACTGCATCGCCAGAAACCCGACACCGCACTTCCGCTGGAGAGCCCGGTTCGACCGGCGGGACCGGGCGTCACGACACATCGCCGCGTACAGATCGACCTCGGCCACGGGTGAAGCCATCGCAGGAACAGCCCGGCGATGGCACGCACCTCCCGGTCAGAGCCTTGAATACGGCCGGGGTCGCTGCTCGCCTCACTTGCTTGGTCCTTGAAGTGTGTGAGGAGGGTGGGGAACGGAGAGCGATCCTTGATCACCTCTGGGTAGGTTTCGGCCATGACTGGTGAATGGCGTACGGATCGGATCGGGGCCGCTCTTCGTGGCGAGAACCCGACGGTACTGCGGCGGCTGGAGTCGGGTTTCGGAGTGATCGGCGACGTTCAGTTTGGCCCTGCCTTCCGGCGGGTCAATCTGGAGATCCTGGAAAACACGGACCCCTTCTTGCATGCGCATGTCTGGCCACGGTTCGAGTGGGAACCGGCCGATCTGGTGGGTGCGCCGGTGTGGCTCTATCCGCGTGACCGGTGGCACGACGAGCAGTTCAGGCTCGGTCCGCAGCACGATGTGTTGCGGGATGCGATCGGCAGCGAACTGGACGAGTTGCGCTCGATGGCCTGAAGATGTGGGCCCTCCGGCCGTCACATCGGCGAACCCGGTGATCGGTGAGGTCAGGCGATGCCCATGGGAGTCGCCTCAGCGCGGTGATGTCGGTGACGCGGTTGGTGATCGTGGGGTGGGCGGCTTCCTGTGTCGCAAGGAGAGCGACGAGCGTCACCGGCTGATCGCAGTACGGGCGGTTCCGTACAGCCGTCGATGCCGGTGGATCGATGGCGTCAGGAGGCCGTCCATCGCGGTCCGACGCCCCGGCAACACCCCCTACGGGCGACGGCCCCGAATCCGGGCTCGGATCTGCCGGTGCCAGCCGGTAGGTGGACGATGGACACACTGAAAGCTATGCACGGGAGCCAGGGCGGCGAGGCGGTTCGCGCGGGCGGCGTGATGGACCTCTGAGGGGAAGGAGGGTCCGGCCGTGACTGAGGCCGACGGCCTGCTGGGCGACGCTGCGCCGGGGGCGGCTGATCCTTCGGCCGCTCCGGGCGGGCTGCTCGATGTGCTGGGTGTGGCCGCGGTGGTCCTGAACGCCGAGGGCCGGATCGCTCTGTGGAGCCCGCAGGCCGAGGAACTGTTCGGCTACACCGCCGGGGAGGCACTGGGCCGCAGCGCGATCTACCTGCTCATCGAGGAACAGCATCGGGAGCAGGTGATGTCCCTGTTCGCGCAGGTGATGGCGGGCTGCGGGGCCTGGGCCGGGGTATTCCCGGTGCGCCACAAGGACGGCAGCACCCGACTGGCCGAATTCCGCAACATGCGTCTCGAGGACGAGCACGGCCACCTCTACGCACTGGGCATTGCTTCCGACCACTCCACGCTGCAACGGGTGGAGCGTGATCTGGCCTTGTCCATGCGATTGGTGTCGCAATCCCCGATGGGCCTTGCGGTCATGGACACCGACCTGCGGTACGTGCTGGTCAACCCGGCGCTGGAGCGCATCAACGGCCTGCCCGCCGAGCAGCACCTGGGCCGACGCGTCGGCGAGGTGCTGTCGTTCCTGGACGCCGACGCCACCGAATCGGCGATGCGGCGCGTGCTTGCGGACGGCGTACCTCGGCTGAACCAGTTCACCACCGGCCGCACCGCGGCCGACCCCGACACGGAGCACGCCTGGCGTGTGTCGTTCTACCGGCTGGAGGACGCGTCCGGGCAGGTGATCGGACTGGCCACCTCGGTCGTGGACGTCACCGAGCAGCTGCAGGCAGCTGCCGCCGCCGTCCGGACCCGGCGGCGCCTGGCCTTGATCGCCGACGCGTCCGCGCGGATCGGCACCTCCTTCGACCTCGAGGTCACCGCCCGGGAGCTGGCCGACATCGTCGTTCCGGAGTTCGCCGACATAGTCGCCGTCGACGTCCTCGACTCCGTACTGGGGGGCACGCAACCCCACGACGACGGCGACACGGCGTCGTTCCGTGCGCTCGCGGTGAAGACCGCCTACCCCACGCCGGCAATCCGGGCCGCCGACCCGGTCGGCGAGCTGGCGAGTTACGACGCCACCCGGCTGGTCACCCAGAGCGCGAGATCCGCCCGCCCCGTCCTGGTGTCCCGCGTGCGGGAGAGCGACCTTGTCCGCATCGCCCGCGACGCGGAGGCCGCCACCCTGCTGAAGGAGGCGGGCCTGCACTCCTACCTCGCGGTGCCGCTGATCGCCCGCGGTGAGGTCCTCGGCGTGCTGGACCTCAAACGCGCCCGCAATCAGCAGCCCTTCGACCACGACGACCAAGTCCTCGCTGTCGAACTCGCCGCCCGCGCGGCGGTATCCATCGACAACGCCCGCTGGTACCAGCGTCAACGCCGCGCCGTGCTCACCCTGCAGCGCCACCTGCTGCCCTCCGAGCCCGCCTCCAGGCCCGGGCTGGAGATCGCCTACCGGTACCAGCCCGCTGCGGCGGCCGACGAGGCCGGCGGGGACTGGTTCGACGTCATCCCGCTGCCCGGTGAGCAGACCGCGCTGGTGGTCGGCGATGTGATGGGCAGCGGCATCAACGCGGCCGCGACCATGGGCCAGCTGCGCATCGCCGCTCGCACCCTCGCCGCACTCGGGCTGGAACCCGATGCTGTCCTCACTCAGCTCGACGACATCGCCGTGGGTCTGGACGGCGCCATGGCCACCTGCGTCTTCGCCGTCTACGACCCGCACCTCCTGCGTTGCCGCATGGCCACTGCCGGCCATCTGCCTCCCGTGCTGACCCGGCCGGGTCAGGTGCCGGAATTGCTCGACCTGCCCACCGGAGCCCCTCTGGGTGTCGGCGGCGTTCCCTTCGAGACGATCGAGTTCCATCTGGGTATCAGCGACGAACTGGTCCTCTACACCGACGGGCTGGTCGAGACCCGCGACCAGGACATCGATGCCCGCCTCCAGGCACTCACCGACCTGCTCAGCAACCCCCGCCGTCCTCTGGAAGAGACCTGCGACCTCCTGCTGGGCGCGCTGCGCCACCGGGACGACCACGACGACGTAGCCCTGCTCATCGCCCGGACCCGGCATATGCAGTCCGGACACGAGCCATGAAGCCACGGCGCGGCGTCCTGACGGAACCGTACGGCGACAGGTGGCCGACGCGGGCGCCGTGCCCGCCTCCGATGTCGAGGGTCATCAGGCCGCCGTCGGGGGGCAGGGTCGGTCTCGGTCGGTCGGGTCATCAACGCAACATGGAGGTCATGAGGGGCTCCCCTTCGGACGCGGCGAGTGCGGTCTGAGGCCCCACTCGGTCTCCGCGCTCACGGTCAGATGGCGTTGTTTTGAAGCTTCTGCGCAGGGCCGCGTTGACAGCGGCGGGCAGTCGACGTATCCCGGAATCTGAGGGTGAAAGGCACGTTCGAGGCCGAACCGGCCGGTGCGGTTGCCGACCGCGATTCGCCGGGCCCGGACGCCGCGCCCCAGGTGCCGCGGAGCAGCCCTGGCACCTGCCCGGCGGGAAGCATGAGAAGGAGCGGGATCATGGCACGCTCGATCGGTATCGACCTCGGTACGACGAACTCTGTCGTCAGCGTTCTGGAGGGCGGCGAACCCGCTGTGATCCCGAACGCCGAGGGCGCCCGGACAACCCCGTCCGTTGTGGCATTCGCCAAGGGCGGCAACGTGCTGGTCGGCGAGGTCGCCAAGAGGCAGGCGGTGACCAACGTGGAGCGCACCGCCCGGTCGGTGAAGCGGCACATGGGTGAGGCGGCCTGGCGGTTCCCGGACTCCGGCAGCGTGGACGGGAAGCGCTACACCGCGCAGGAGATCTCCGCGCGGGTCCTGCAGAAGCTCAAGCGCGATGCGGAGGCCTATCTGGGTGAGGACGTGAGCGACGCCGTGGTCACGGTGCCCGCGTACTTCAACGACTCGCAGCGCACCGCCACGAAGGAGGCCGGGGAGATCGCCGGTCTGACGGTACTGCGGATCGTGAACGAACCGACCGCTGCGGCCCTGGCGTACGGCCTGGACAAGGAGAGCGAACAGACGATCCTCGTCTTCGACCTCGGCGGTGGCACGTTCGACGTGTCCCTCCTGGACATCGGCGAGGGCGTCGTAGAGGTGAAGTCCACCAACGGCGACACCCACCTGGGCGGCGACGACTGGGACCAGAGGATCGTCGACCACCTGGTGAAACAGTTCAAGAACAACTACGGGGTCGACCTCGGCAAGGACAAAATGGCCGTTCAGAGGCTGCGCGAGGCCTCGGAGAAGGCGAAGATCGAACTGTCCGCGGCAACCGAGACGACCCTTAATCTTCCCTACATCAGCGCCTCCGCCGAGGGCCCGCTGCACCTCGACGAGAAGCTCACGCGTGCCCAGTTCCAGCAGCTCACCGCGGACCTCCTGGAGCGCTGCAAGAACCCGTTCCATCAGGCCGTGAAGGACGCGGGGATCAAGGTCTCCGGCATCGACCACGTCATTCTGGTCGGCGGCTCCACCCGGATGCCCGCCGTCACGGGACTGGTGGAGGAGCTGACGGGCAAGGACCCGCACAAGGGTGTGAACCCGGACGAGGTCGTCGCGATCGGCGCAGCCCTGCAAGCCGGTGTCCTGAAGGGCGAGGTCAAGGACGTCCTGCTGCTGGACGTCACCCCGCTGTCCCTGGGTATCGAGACCAAGGGCGGCATCATGACCAAACTGATCGAACGCAACACCACGATCCCGACCAAACGCTCGGAGATCTTCACCACGGCCGAGGACAACCAGCCGTCCGTCCAGATCCAGGCCTACCAGGGCGAACGCGAGATCGCGGCCTACAACAAGAAGCTCGGCGTGTTCGACCTGACCGGCCTGCCCCCGGCCCCACGCGGCCTCCCGCAGATCGAGGTCACCTTCGACATCGATGCCAACGGCATCATGCACGTCGGCGCGAAGGACCTCGGCACCGGCAGGGAACAGAAGATGACCATCACCGGTGGTTCCGCGCTGCCCAAGGACGACATCGAGCGGATGATGCGCGATGCCGAGGCCCACGCGGAGGAGGACCGCCGCCAGAAGGAGGCCGCCGACACCCGTAACAGCGCCGAACACCTCGTGTACACCACCGAGAAGCTCCTGGCCGAGAACGCCGACAAGATCCCCGCGGACGTCAAGACGGACGTCGAGAACGCGCTGGCCGACGTCAAGGAGAAACTCAAGGGCGACGACACCGCCGCCCTTCGCTCCGCCGTGGAACGAGCAGCCACCGCTACTCAGAAGATCGGCACCGCCCTCTACTCGCAGGCCCGGACGGATCAGCCCCCCGGTCCTGCTGCCGGCGCCGGACAGGGCGGCGAGGAGGACGTCGTGGACGCGGAGATCGTGGACGACGACACCGCGAAGGGAGGCACGTGATGAAGCAGCCGGCCCAGCCCCCGCGTCCGGATCTCCCACCCCCCGTGGTCATCCGCGACCGCAGGAGCATCGATCCCGTCGCTCTCCGGCCCCGCCGACCTGAAGGTCAGGAGGCCACACCGTCGGCGCACACGGCGGCGACGGCCGGCCCGCCGATTGCCGGCAGCCGCGCCGCCCACAGTCCGTCCGGCCCCGAGGAACGCATCCGGCAGCTGGAGGCGGACCTGGCCGAGCGCACCGCGGACCTGCAGCGGGTCAAGGCGGAGTACGACAACTACCGCAAACGTGTGCAGAGGGACCGCCTCGCGATCCGGGAGGCGGCCGTCGCCAATGTCCTCGCCGGGCTGCTGCCCGTCCTGGACGCCATCGACCGGGCCCGCGCCCAGGGCGACGTCACCGGTGGCTTCCACCAGGTCGCCGGGATTCTGGAGTCCCACCTCGCTGCGCTGGGCCTGCACAGCGTGGGCGAGGCAGGCGAACCATTCGACCCCCACATCCACGAAGCCCTCACCTCCACCACCGCCTCCGGCACCACCGGCGCGACCCGCATCGAGGTGCTGCGCCCCGGCTACCGGGTCGGCGCACACCTGATGCGCGCGGCACAGGTGGCCGTAGCCGAACGGCCGGCCCTGAGCCCACCCCCGCCCCGCTGACCGACGGCGGGTCACAAGCGGCCGCACCGCAGCACGTGACCGGCGTACCGGTGGTGAGCCGACGGCTGCCGCTGTCGGCGGCAAGGAACACTCACCGGCTGCCGAACTGTCCGACCCCGGTCATAGCTCCCACTCCGCGTCGACGTAGCCCATCGTCCGGTTCATGGCGATGGCATTCGCGTTCGCGGGGTGATGGAAAGTGCGGACCGTAGTTACGCCACACAGCTCCGCGAAGCTCAGACCGAACGCCTTCATCGCGACGGAGATGCCACGGCCGCGATAGCCGGCTCTCACACCCGTCATCTCGTTGAAGACGAAACCGCTGTGTTTCGACGACGCGGACATCCCCATCCATGTGTCGCCGTCCAGAGCGATCACAATGCCGCGTGGGTCATAGGACGGGACCTCGATCCGCTGCTGGACGTATTCGTCGAATGTGTAGAACTCACCCCTGTCCGGGATGTCGGCGGAACACTCCTTGTTCAGCTCATAGAGCATGCGGCGATGGTCCGGGGTGTCGCCCAACGCTGCCAGCGTGGTCAATCGGATACCGGCTACGCGACACGCCTCCAGATACGGTTCGAAGCGTTGCACAGGGCATGTCGTCAGATCGAGTTCGAGCCTCACCCACTGGTCAGCCATGCGTTCCCCTTCGCTCCGGCATGATCCATTCCCACTCATCCTGCTGGAGCGACCGGGTGGAGGGCAACGCCGGGTCCCGTGGATCAGCTGCTCGGCCTGGCGGCAGACCCCTCACGGAAGCGACCACCCGGTGTGCGTGGGCGGTTCAGGGACAGAACCCGAATGTGGCTGTTCAACGTCCGGCCTGCATCGGTACGCGGCGTCGCCACCGGCCGGGCGGTCGACCGTCGCGACGGAAGACCCCATGGAACAAGTGACTTCCGCAGGTGCGTCCGTGGTCGCTCGGGAACACCGGGCTGCATGTCGGGCTCTGCCGAGCGGTCGGCGCGGAGGCGGGCAAGCGGGGTTGTCACCTCCCGGATGACCCCCCGGTCGGAGGGCCGGTGGGGGCAGGACATAGCGTGTGCGGTGGAGAGTACTAAGCCAAGCCTTACTTCCATTGCTCTCTGCCCGCGTTCAACCGCCCCATGGAACGAAGGAACAACAACCCCATGACACGCCCTGTCCGCGTCGCCATTGTCGGAGCCGGCCCCGCCGGTATCTACGCAGCCGACGCGCTGCTGAAATCCGAGTGCGCACTGGACCCGGGTGTATCGATCGACCTGTTCGAGCGCATGCCCGCCCCCTTCGGCCTGATCCGCTACGGAGTGGCCCCTGACCACCCCCGGATCAAGGGCATCGTCACCGCGCTGCACCAGGTACTGGACAAGCCGCAGCTGCGGCTGTTCGGCAACGTCGACTACCCCCATGACATCGGCCTCGACGAATTGCGCTCCTTCTACGACGCGGTGATCTTCTCCACCGGCGCCGAAGCGGACCGCCCCCTCGACATACCGGGGATCGACCTCGACGGCTCCTACGGTGCGGCCGACTTCGTCTCCTGGTACGACGGGCACCCCGAGGTGCCGCGCACCTGGCCGCTGACGGCCGAGAAGGTCGCCGTTCTCGGGGTGGGCAATGTGGCCCTGGACGTGGCGCGCATGCTCGCCAAGACCGCGGACGAGCTGCTGTCCACGGAGATCCCGGCGAACGTGTACGAAGGCCTCAAGGCGAACAAGGCGCTGGAGGTGCACGTCTTCGGGCGGCGCGGTCCGGCGCAGGCCAAGTTCTCCCCGATGGAGCTGCGGGAGCTGGACCACTCCCCCAACATCGAGGTCATCGTCAACCCCGAGGACATCGAGTACGACGCGGGATCGGTCGAGACCCGGCGGGGAAACAAGCAGGCGAACATGGTCGCCTCCACCCTGGAGAACTGGGCCATCCGGGACGTGGGCGACCGGCCCCACAAGCTGTTCCTGCACTTCTTCGAGTCCCCGGTCGAGGTTCTCGGGGACGACGGCAGCGTGGTCGGCCTGCGGACGGAGCGGACGGAGCTGGACGGCACCGGCAACGTCCGCGGCACGGGACGATTCACCGACTGGGATGTCCAGAGCGTCTACCGAGCGGTCGGGTACTACTCGGATGAACTGCCGAAGCTTCCGTTCGACCCCACCTCCGGCACGGTCCCTCATGTCGCCGGACGGGTTGTCGAGGGTGCGGAGCCGATGCCCTCGGTGTACGTCACCGGGTGGATCAAGCGGGGACCGATCGGCCTGATCGGCCACACCAAGGGCGACGCCAACGAAACGGTCGCCTGTCTGCTGGAGGACCGGGCCGCGGGCCTGCTGCCGGCCCCGACGCAGCCTGATCCGGACGCGGTCGTCGCCTTCCTCAAGGCGCGCGGTGTCCGCTACACCACGCGTGAAGGCTGGCACCGCCTGGACGCTCACGAGCAGGCTCTCGGTGCGGAACAGGGCCGTGAACGCATCAAGGTCGTGGAGCGCGGCGCCATGCTGGAGGCATCCGGCGCCTGACCGTACGGCTGCGCCGTCGGTGGCCTCTCGGCGGGACCACCGGCGGCGCAGCGCGTTGCGCAGAGTGCTGTGCGGGCGGGCCGGCCTGGGCGCGTTGAAGGTTGTCGTGAACGGTGCAACGATTCCGGGGAACCGTTCGCCCGCCCTCGGAGGGAACGCCTCGATGGATGACCAGCTCCGCCCCACGGCCGCGACGGTGTTCGACGCTCTCGGTGCCGACTACGAGCGAGCCTTCGCCGGCTCGGCGGCGCACCGGGCCTCGCTGCAACGCCTACTGACCCGACTCGCCCCGCACAGCCGGATCCTGGACGTAGGCAGCGGAACGGGCCGGCCGACCGCACAGAGCCTGGCCGACGCCGGTCATGACGTGTTGGGGGTCGATGTCTCGCCGGTAATGGTGGACCTCGCGGCCCATCAGGTGCCCGGGGCGACCTTCCAGTGCGCCGACATCCGTGAACTGGTGCTGGAGGACGAGAGTTTCGACGCTGTCTGTGTGTACTTCTCGCTCCTGCAGATGTCACGGGCCGAACAGTCGCGGCTGCTGCACCGGCTCGGGCGGTCGCTGAGGCACGGAGGGCACCTGGTCGTGGCGACGGTGCCGCTGGATGTGGAGGATGTCGGCGCTGTATTCATGGGCCAGAAGGTGCACGTGACCAGCTTCGGCGCGGATGAGTTCACCTCGGTGGTGACCGGGGCAGGCCTGGCCGTCGAGTGGGAGCAGAACAGTGTGTTCACCCCGTCCCACCCTGAGGCGGTACCCGAGCCGCACCTCTTCCTGCACTGCGTGCGCCTCTCACGCACGGGGATGATCGACGGATGCTGGTCCGCGCAGAGACGGTGGCCCGGGGCGCGGGGGACCGATGAGGGTGCTCGTCCGCTCGGCCGTCGGAATGGCGGTGGCCCTCCGGCGCGCCGAAGGACGTGGGCGGACGGCACCATGTCGAGTGAAGCGTCGACGAGGACCTGAGACGATGACCTGCGTGGTGAGTCGGATGGGCCGCCCCTATCGCTCAACCCGCCTTCTGCGAAGGTGTGGCATGGCCCTTCCCGGGAAACCCGAGCCGCTGTCCGCTGCCCAGGTCCACGGTTGTCCGAATCACCGCAAGAGCCCTGCCGGTCCGCGGCTGTGACAGCAGCGGACCGGCAGGACCAAGGCAACGATCTACGGAGTCTTGTGACGCTCCGGGTTCCGGGCGTCGAAGACTACGATCTTCCGGTCGAAGTCCGCGTAGAACGTGGCCGCATAGTGGTCATCGGTGATGTTGAGCGTAAAGTCCTCACTCGTCTGCCAGTCGGCGCCCTTCGGCACCTCGGGCCGGATATCCGACAGCACCACTGGCGTACCGGGTTCGGACTTCCATGCGTAGTCCCGCCGCAGTCTCGCGGCGTCACCGTCGCCGAGATGGACCACCCCGGAGACCTGGAAGTCCGAGGGGCCGGGCACCACCGACCGGGCGTCTCCGAGAATCTCTCCCTTCCACACCACCGCCTCGAAGTCACCCAGTTCGGGGAAGTACTCCCGGACAAGCTTCTTGTCCCGCCGAATGCCTTGGTCGGACTTCCGGGCGGCATCGACGCGTGGAGCGCCGGTGCCTGCGGATTCTGCCTGCTGAAGCTCACCGCCGCAGCTGGTCAACAGGCCGCAGACGGCCATAGCGGCAACCGCCGCAACAGCCCGCCCGGCTACTCGCCTACCCGTAAACATCGTTCCCTTCCATGGTGCTGCCCGCCTGTCCGACCGTCCACGTGTGGCACACGCCTCACCGTTTTGCTCACCTGGTACAGGACGCCGTCCGGGTCCTTGACCTGACCACAGGTCACACGGCCGGGACACCGAGGTCGACGACGGTGCATCAGCATCGTCCGTTCGAGACGTCGGTGGCCTCCGCCCGATCGCCACCAATCCACACTGCGCGGATCCGTCGGGTCGTCGGCATGTACGCAGGTCGACTTGAGAGGGACCGCTTTCGGGTGCGCGCGCCCAGATCCGGTCAGTCCCGGGAACTTCCTCGTCGGGCGCTGACGCGGAATGCGAGTGTGACTCAATTGTGCACTGTGCAAGAGATCTTGACGCTTCTTCCGTTCGGTGGGGAGCATGAGGGCTCGCACGCGATCAGTAGACGAACGGGGTGGGGCATGTCGAGGATGACACGACGGATTGCGGGACTGGCGCTCGCGGCAACGGCATCGATGGGTCTGGCGACCGCGGTGGCGAGCCCGGCAGAGGCGGCGAGCGGGACGTACATCGCCACGTACCGGTTCCTGTCCGACTGCCAGAACACCGGCGCGATGTACGTGCACTACGACGGTGCGAGCTCGTACAGCTGCACCGGCAACTACGCGGTGGGGTATTCGCTTTACGTGCAGTACATCGCCTGAGCCGGCGTGAACGGGTCCCGCCCCTCGGGGAGGGGCGGGACCCCGAACGACCGGGTGCAGGGCGCGGCGGCACCCTACCCACGGCGCGGCCGGCGCCCCACCTCTTCCGGCTGTCCCCAGCGCGGTCTTCCAGGGAGGCAAAGCGACTCCACGCGGCCGCTCGTGGACCGCGCGGTGAATCCTGGACCATGCCGGTGCCCACGGCCCCGTGCGCGGGCACCGCATCGGTTCAGCGGCCGCCGGAGACCCTCAGCACCGTACCGGTGGTGTAGGAGGCATCGGCCGACAGCAGCCACGCGATGGCGGCGGCGATCTCGTCCGGTTCGCCGGGCCTGCCGAGCGGGATCTGCGAGGCGGACTTCGCGGGCCGGTCGGGGTCCCCCATCTCGGCATGCATCTCGGTGTTCGTGATGCCGGGGGCGACGGCGTTCACCCTGACACCCATCGGGCCGAGTTCCTTGGACAGGCCGATGGTCAGTGCATCGGTGGCCGCCTTTGTCGCCGCGTAGTGCACATAGTCGCCGGGGCTGCCGAGGGTCGCGGCCGCGGAGGAGACGTTCACGATGGCGCCGGAGCCCAGCGCCGCCATGTCGCGTGCAGCCCTGCGGCAACAGAGCAGGTAACCGAGGAGGTTGACCTCGACCACGCGTCGCAGATCTGCGGTGCGGGCGTCCGAGAGCCGTCCCAGCGGGCCCGTCACACCGGCGTTGTTGACCAGCCCGGTCACCGCGCCGAGTTCGGCCGTCGCCGTGTCGAACAACCGCTCGACGTCGGACTCTTCGGACGTGTCGACCTGAACGGTCACACAGCGTCCTCCCGCCGCGCGCACCGCGTCCGCGGTCTCCTTGGCGGCCGTCGCGTTCTTGACGTATCCCAACACCAGATCGTGCCCGTCAGCTGCCAAGCGGAGGCACGTAGCGGCGCCGATACCCCGGCTTCCCCCCGTGACGATGGTGACCGGACGTGACATGCGCTGCCTCCCGTGGCTTCTGATGCGATGGTGACGCCGTAGCAAGTCGTACCTCAGCGCCGCCCTGCCACCAAAACCCTGCCGCACCGGGCGTAGTTTCGGGCATGGTGCTGGGACGGTCGGATGCGACATGACGCGATGCACGACGTGGACCGCGGACGGTACGACCGTGTGCGGCCCTGCTGGCGGCAGGTGGGGCGTCGTCCATCACGCCGGACGGCGCCGCACGACCGGCCGTTGGAGACGCTCGAAGCGGTACGCAGGTGAGGAGCGGTGGCCCGGCCCCTTGCGGATCGTGCCAAGGCCCACAGCCCGCCTATCGCACCTGCCCCAGGAGCCCTCACATGGATGAACCCGACTGGTACTGCGCCGAAGTCATCCCCCGGAGGATCGAGATCGACGTGGTCGTGGAGACGGCGATGAGCAGCACAACCGGCACCTGCACCTTCACATCGCTGCCGGGGACGGTGTCGCCCGGTTCGTCTCCCGGGACTGACGGACCGCACGGGCTGAGCGAAGTCCCGTGGACAGGGCCATCAGCACTGGGGACAGGGACAGACCGCCGGCGGTCAACAGCAGACCGGTGTCAGTCCCCACCGGCCTGCCGGAAAGCCGCCGAGCACTGAACCGTGGGACGATGCCGGTGTGCTGACGGGGGTACTGGAAGCGATCGACGCCGTGGACTGGGCTGCCGTGCCGGGCCGCGCAGGGTGGTACCGGCCGGGCGACGCCGCGTCCGGGCTGCGCGATCTCGCGTCCGCCGCAGGGCTGGTGGCCGTGGCGGAAGCGGCATCGCGGCTCGCGGGCGGCGGCCTGGTGCACGGCCACAGCGGGGCCGTGTTCCCTGCGGCCGTGATCGCGGCGCCGATCCTCCTGGACATCGTGGAGGCCGGGCACCCGTCGGCCGGACGGGCGGCGCTGGGTCTGCTCGACGAGGCCCTGTCGTCGTACCCGTTCGCCGGGGACACCCGGATCGGCACACCGTACGGCGCGGCGGTCCCGGTCTGCTGTGCACTCGCCGACCACATCCGTGCGCGGCGCGAGCTGCTCGCCGGTCACGGCAGGGCCGGCACGTCGTTGCTCGCCGACGCGGCCGGGCACTGGCGCTTCGTCATCGACGACTGTGTCGGGGCGGGCAGCGGCACGTCGGCCTTCGGGGTGTTGGCGGGCACCGTTCCGGACGGCTCCCACCCCGCCGAACTGCACACCGCCGACGGTGTCACCTGTCTCGATGCGGTCCGGGTCGAATATCCGCCCATGGACGCGAGCTGCGAGGCGTGTCTGCGTGTCGTCGGTGTCCCGCCCGGGGCGCTGCCGGCGGGCGCGGTGGTGTTTCCCGCCGTGTGCGGCGAGCGGGAGCACTGACGAAACGCACCTGCTCAGGCCGGAAGGTGTACGAATCGGACGGTGAGCGAGAGGGTCGCCGACCCCTTGATCATTCCGCCCTTGTTCCAGGTGAGCCCGAAATCGGCACGGTCGACGTCGATCTCGGCGGTCAGGGTGACCGCCGTCGCGGTGGACTCGGTGGTGCGGGCCGAGAAGGCGAGCGGCCGGGTCGTGCCGTGGACGGTGAGCTGTCCGGCCACCTCCACGTTGCCGCGGGCATCGGGGGTGGCGCTTTCGGCGGTGAAGACGAGCGTCGGGTATCGGTCCGTGTCGAAGAAGTCGGCCGAGCGCAGATGGGCATCACGCTTCGCGTGGCCGGTGTCGAGGGAGGTCGCGTCGAGGGTGACGGAGCCATGCGCGGAGCCGTCGGCGCCGACCTCGCCCTCGCCGGTGACGCCGGTGAAAGCGCCCTTGACGTTGACGAGACCCCACATCGTCTTGTGTCGCAGCGCGACGGTGGTCGCGTCCTGGTCCAGGGTCCAGCTGCTGGTGGCGGCCGATTCGGTCGAGGGGGTGGTCTCGGCGGGATTGGTCATGAGATCAGAGCTCTCCAGATAGGTGGCGGCGTTGCGCTTGATTGAAGAGTAAACCTAACGCTGGCAATTAGGTAGCCAGTGAGATATTAGCGCGTTGACGTACTCTTGCAGAGATCACTGCACGTCGGAAGGGTGGGGGACCGGACCCATGGCAGACACCACACCGGCTGAAAAGACGGACGGCTGCCCCAGGGCCGAAGACGCAGCACTACTGCTGCAGTGGAACACCCTGCACAGCGGGCTGCGACGGCTGGGCGATCAGCTGCTGGAGGACGTGGAACGGGCCTCACACTCCGCCTCCTCGTCGGTCCAGGTGCTCTGGTACCTGCTGACGGTGCCTGACCATGCCGCGCCGATGAATCAGCTGTCCCAGCTGATGGGGTTCTCCACCGCCGGTACCACCAAGGTGGTCGACCGGCTGAGCGAGGCGGGCCTGGTGGAGCGAAGGCCCTCCCGGGCCGACCGCCGGGTGACGTACGCCGCCCTCACGCCTGCGGGCCTGGCAGCGGCCGCCGAGGCCTCCACAGCCCTGGCGGCGGCCCTGCGGCGCCGGATGGCGGCGGCCGGGATCAGCGAGGGCCGCTTCGCCGCCATGGCCGGCGACATCGCCCTGCTCGATCCGGCTCCCGGGCCGTGCACGGCGCGGCCGCACACGAAACACCAGGACACGGGGATCAGCGGCGTCGTCTGAGGACCTGGGCCACGCAGGTCACCAGGGGGCACGCGAACGGCCGGCGAAACGCTCTCGGAGGCCGGACAGTCCCCCGCACAGCCGGTCCGAACCGCCCCGAGCCAACTGGACAGTCGTCGTTCGGCGCCGCCTCAGGCCCCCGTCACCCCGTCCAGCCGCTCCCGCACCAGATCGGCGTGGCCGATATGGCGCGCGTACTCCCCGATCATGTGGACGTGCACGAGGCGCAGCGAGAAGACCTCACCGCCGTGGACAAAGGTGTCGTCGAGCGAGGCGTCGGCAATGACGGCGTCCGCCAGTCGACACTCCTCGACCAGGCGCGCATAGTCGTCGGCGGCGCACGCCGGGTCCAGGTTCTCGAAGTCCGCGTCCTTGCCCCTGGCGGGGTCGTACATCGGGTCAAGCGACTGGCCGGCGAAACGCTCGCGGAACCAGGTGCGTTCGACCTTCGCCATATGGCGAAGCAGCCCGAGAAGGGTGAGGTTGGACGGCGGTACGGTCTGTTCGGCAAGCTGCTCACCGTTCAGGCCGGCGCACTTCTGCAGGAGGGTGCTGCGGAACCATGCGAGATATCCCGTGAGCATCTCCCGCTCACCGGCGACGAGGGATCCGGGCTTGCGCGTTGCGTCTGGCGCTGTCCATGTCATCGCCAGATCATGCCCGTCGGCCACCGGATCCTGCCAGCCTTTCACCAGCCGTCAGTACTGTCCGAGGACCAGTCGGTCGTGGCGGAGGTGGTGATGTTCGTGGCCACGCCCACCACCAGGAAGAGGATCAGCAGGGCCTTCCCCGCTCCGCTCATGATCAGCGGCCGGGTGGCGGAGCGAGGCTGCTGCTCGGGTACGGAAAGAGCTTCTTCGCCGAAGAACCCCTTGGGGTAGGCCGGGGTGAGCATCATGAAGTAGGCGTCGAAGCGGAATTCGTACCGGCGTGTCGCGGCCGAGGCCTCGAAGAGGGGCTGGGGCATGCGTCCCAGGATCAGTGTGATCAGCCACCAGATGAAGGACAGCGCCCACCAGCCGGAGGTGGCGAGTCCGGACACCACCGCTGCCGGAATCATCAGGATCAGGCGGAAGAAGACGGCCAGCCGGTTGAGTTCCGTCGGCCGGAGCTCGATCTGGACCGGATAGTCCGGCGGCGGCGTCAAGGCGAACGGCGGATAACGGTCGATCAGCAGCATCGCGCTCGCGCCGACCCGCGTCTGGTAGCCGAGATATCCGGCGAGAAAGCGAAAGACCGGTTCGGGCAGCCGCCCCAGGACCAGGGCGGCGAACCAGCCCGCGATGGTGGTGAAGAAGGCCGCGATGTAGAGGAAGAACAACACGATGAAGTGCGGGATCAGCAGGAACAGCCGCACCAGCACCGTGAGCCGGCGCTGCCTCGCCGGCTCGACGAGGTCGAGCACAGGGAGCCACTCCCCCACGTCCGCTCCCCTGGGGCCCGTCCATCGGGCGTCAGTCATGTCGCTCCTCCTCGGCGGACGATGCGTACGCCATCGGCACCTACGACGTCACCCCACGCTCGGCCCGCCGGTGGGGGCCCGCAATCGGCCACGGGCCGATCGGGTGTCCGAACGGGCCGCGCCGGACCGGGCGGGACCCGGCCATCGGTCGTCCCCCGATGACCGGGTCCGTCGTCATGTGGTCACGTCACTCCAGGAGGTCGGCGTACGCCCCATCGCGAGCCCGAATTCCGCCTGTTCCCAGAACCGATGGCGGGTGAAGAGCCGATGCCGGGCCTCCGCCCGGATACGTCTGGACCCCCGGCCCGGTCCCTGCCGTCATACGTGAACCCGGTCCCTACCGTAGTACGTGAAAGTGCCGCAGGTCGGGTGAGTGACCGTCGCCCGGACCGATTCCCGCGGCCCGCGCCGGAAGGTGTCGACGTACGAAGGCGCGGTCTCGGCCGGTCCGGCCTCACGCTTGCCCGGCGTGTGCCCGTATCCGTGCTGCAATCGAGGGTGGCGGCCTGCGCCGCGGTGCTGTTGGCGACTGCTGCAAGGAGTCGCTCATGCGACACCCCCCACACTTACCGCACCTGCGCAACCTGTTCCGCCTGCGCGGCGCTCGCGTCCAACGGCGAACTCGGGCCCGACGAGATCGACAGGTACAAGTCGGACTACATCGACCCGATCGCCGCGATCCTCGGCAACGCGAAGTACGCGGGCCTGCGCATCGTCACGACGATCGAGATCGACTCGCTGCCGAACCTCGTCACCAACACCGGCAGCCGGGCCACGGCCACCCCCGCGTGCGACACGATGAAGTCCAACGGCAACTACGTGAAGGGCGTCGGCTACGCCCTGAACAAGCTGGGCGACGTCCCGAACGTCTACAACTACATCGACGCCGGTCACCACGGCTGGATCGGCTGGGACGACAACTTCGGCGCATCCGCCGACACCTTCAAGCAGGCGGCGACCGCCGAGGGCGCCACAGTCGACGACGTCGCCGGCTTCATCACCAACACGGCCAACTACAGCGCGCTGAAGGAGAACAATTTCACGATCGACGACTCGGTCAACGGCGTCTCCGTGCGTCAGTCGACGTGGGTCGACTGGAACCGCTACACGGACGAACTGTCCTTCGCCCAGGGCTTCCGGAACAAGCTCGTCTCGGTCGGTTTCGACTCCGGCATCGGCATGTTGATCGACACCTCGCGCAACGGCTGGGGCGGCACCGCCCGGCCCACCGGTCCGGGGGCGACCACCAGCGTCGACACCTACGTGAACGGCGGCCGCTACGACCGGCGTATCCACGTGACTCCTCCCCCTCGTGAACGAGGGGGCTTCTCGCTATGCCGGTGCGGCTTCGCGACGGACCAGCCCGGCCCGTAGAACGTTCAGGGCGCCCACCGTGTCCGCGTGCGCGCTGTGGTCGCACGAGACGCAGTGGAACTTCTCCTGTGTGGGCCGGTTCTCCGCTGCGACGTGCCCGCATTCGGGGCAGGTCCGGGAGGTGTTGCGGGGGTCCACAGCGATCACGTCTCGTCCGGCACTTTCAGCCTTGGCGTGCAGGATCGTCAGGAACACCCCCCATCCGGCATCCGAGATCGAGTGGTTGAGTCCGGCCTTTGCGGCGGCCCTGTTGGGCAGGAAGCTGCCCGGCTGGTCAGGGTCGGGCCTCGGTGCGGGGGCCTTGACCATGTTGCGGATCTTAAGGTCTTCGTGCGCGATGAAGTCGTGTTCGCGGACCAGGCCCAACGCGGTCTTGTGTGCATGATCGAGGCGCTGACGGCGGACCTTTCGGTGCAGGTCCGCAACCTTCTGGACGGCCTTCTTACGCCGGTTGCTGCGGCGCTTGCACCGAGCGACAGCCTGCTGTGCCGCTTCGAGCTTCGCGGCGGCCTTCCGCCCGTGCCGGGGTTCTCGATGAACTCGCCGCCCGAGTCGGCAAGGAAGTTGGCTATGCCCATGTCGATGCCGACCACAGAGCCGGTCGCGGGAAGCGGCTTAGGCGCGGTCTGCTCGGCGGTCAGGATCACGTACCAGCGCTTGCCCTCACGCTTGAGGGACACGGTCTTGACCTTGCCGACCACCGGCCGGTGCTGGTTGACCTTGACGTGCCCGACACCTTGGAAGCGGACGCGGGTGACCGGGTCGTGCGGAGTGGAGTCCCAGCGGCAGCCGTCCCCGTCCTTGGGGAAGTCGACCGTGTCGAACCAGTTCACGCCACGGAAGCGCGGGTAGCCCGGCGTTTCCCCGCCTTGACGCGGCGGAAGAACGCGGCGAATGCCTTGCCGAGACGGCGAAGCGTCGCCTGCTGGGAGGAGAAGGACCACCGGCCCTGACGCTCCGGGTCGTGCACCCGGATCTCCTTGAGCTGCGCGGACTGCATCCCGTACTTGATGCTCGTCTTCGATACGTGCCGGTACGCGTCACGGCGTTCCTGCAAGGCACCGTTGTAGAGGGAGCAGTGATCGCGCAGCATCTCGCCCAGTGCGATCGTCTGGCCCACGGTGGGCCGTATAAGGAACTTGTACGCACGAATCATCCGACCCACCCCCTTCCACGTTGGCTCGCTTGATCATACTACGCTTGGCGTATGTCACCACGCTGGAAACCAAACCCCGATATCCGCACCGGACGGCACGTCACCTACACCCTCCACGCACACTTGGTGTTCGTCACCAAGTACCGGCGTGACATCTTCGATGACGCCATGCTCAAACGGTGCGAGGAGATCATGCGAGAGGTCTGCGCCAGCTTCGAGACAGAGCTACGCGAGTTCAACGGCGAGGCGGATCACGTGCACCTGTTGGTGCACTACCCGCCGAAAGTCGCCCTGTCTAAACTGATCAACTCCCTCAAGGGCGTAAGCTCCCGGTACCTGCGGGCCGAGTACACCGGCCGCATCAACCGGATCGGCATGGGGTCAGTGTTCTGGTCCCGCTCCTACTTCGCAGGATCATGCGGCGGTGCACCGCTCACCGTGATCCGCCAGTACATCGAAGGCCAGAAGCGGCCTATCTGACCGCAACGACAGAGGCGGAGCGAACTCCGGCGCTTCGCGCCTCCGGGCTTAGGACGCGTTTCCCTCCCCGGCTGAAGCCGGGGATACCCACGCAAGAACAGGGATGGGCAACTGGTGCAACCAGTCCGGGGCCGGGCTCGGCGAACGACCGCAGGCCGCCCCCGAGACAGGGATCGACGCCTACGTCTGGATGAAGCCGCCGGGCGAGTCGGACGGCTCCAGCAAGGCGATCCCGAACGATGAGGGCAAGGGATTCGACCGGATGTGCGACCCGACGTACACGGGTAACGCCCGTAACGGAAACAGCATGTCCGGCGCGCTCCCCGACGCCCCGCTCTCCGGGCAGTGGTTCTCCGCCCAGTTCCAGGAGCTCATGAAGAACGCCTACCCAGCGCTCTAGGAACCATGACGGCCGGGTCCGGACGCTCCCCCGCCCGGGCCCGGCTCACCCATCACCGGTCACGGGTCAGCAGCCGGCCGAACAGGGCGCGACCGGAGGCAACCAGCCCGGACGCGCTTCGGCCGGTCGCGGCCCCGCTCCGGGCCTTGGGCTTGGACTTCGGCTTGGACTTCGGCTTGGACTTGGGCTTGGACGTGGAGGTCAGCTTCGACTTGGCTTTGGGCGTCGGCTTGGACTTGGACGTGGACTTCGGCTCGGACCTCGACGCAGGCTTCCGCCTGGACCTCGGCTCGGGACCAGGCTCGACCTTCGGCTGCGCAGCCGCCTCCGCCTTGGTCGTTCCGTTCGCCAGCACGTGATAGCGATGGCTGATCCGCCGCCCCACCAGCAGATATCCGAGCAGCGCACCGCTCGTATTGAGGATCACGTCATCGATATCGAAGGCGCGCCCTGTGACCAGGGCGCCCTGGACGAGTTCGATCACCACCATCACCGTCACTGTCAGCAGGACCATGCGCAGCATCCGGAGCCGGCGCGGCACAAGAATCGGCAGCAGGATGCCGAACGGGACGCCCAGCAGCAGGTTTCCGCCGGCCTGCTTGCAGGCCGCGAGGAAGGTGTAGTCCTCGGCGTACTGCCGCAGCGATCTTCCCGGCCGAAGGTTGGACCGGACGAGGTCCTCCGACGCCGATGACGGGGTCAGCGTCACCTTCGCCAGAGCGAAGGAGAAGGCGGTCAGGGCCACGAGGGCAGCCACCAGCACGAGCGCACGCAGCAGCGTGGCTCCCCACACCCTCCGTCGCCGCTCTGTACGGTTCACCTCTGCAGTCATGGCACCCGGATGCCCTCATCGACCACGGCCACACCTGGGGAACGGCCTTCCATGCCCCAGCGGGCCAGGAAAGGACGGGGCAGGCCCGCTTGACGATCCGCTGTCCCTGTCGGACCCCGAACGGCCGGATTCCGTAGCGTTCCTGGGCAGTGGGCAGGAGTGAGTCCTGTCTCGCCGGCACGCCCCGAACGGTCTTGGGCGCACTGGTCCTCCGCTTTCGCGTCCTGGGCGGCGACGCATGTCCCGTACCGCGCTCCGCCGGCTGACGGGTCCCGGCCGGTTCGAGGAGGTTACGGCGCAGCGCTGCCACCCATGCGTCGTCCACGCCGAGCCGGTCGGCCGCGTAGCCGCGTACGGAGCGTGAGCTGCGGCGGGATCCGCCAGGAAGAAGCGCATGTCGCCGGCGGCGCCCTGCTATCCGCCGACGTGGCGGGAGTTGTGGAATCGCGCGACGTGTGTGTGTCTGTGCACACCACGGAACCCTAGGGTGTCAGGCGTGTCCACTCCCACCGTGCCCATCGGCCGGCCCAGCACGGGCTCCGTGCGCGATCCGCGAAGCGAATGGGTCCTGATACTGCTCTCCGCCGCGTCCGGGGCGGCGGATGCGTTCGTCTTCATCTGCGTCGGCCAGGTCTTCGCCGGGGTGATGACGGGCAATCTGGTACTGCTGGGTGTTTCCGCCGCCGGTGCCGGGGAGGACGGGGTGGCGCTGCATGTCGTGACCGCGCTCGTCGCGTACGGCTGCGGGGTCGCGTGCGGTGCGTGGATGAGTGAGCGGCTGCGGTACCGGCTGTCGGTGATATTGGTGGTCGAGGTGGCGCTACTCGCGGCCGGAGCCGTGGTGTGGGGGCTCGACCTGATCACGTCCGACAGGGACCGGTTGGGGCTGCTGGCGATCATTGCCCTGGCGATGGGGATTCAGGGCCGTATCCGCCCGACGCCGACCAATTACTTCACCGGCACGCTGACCTCCCTCGTCGGCCGCGTGGCGCTGGGTGCGTTGCGCAAGGGGGACGGCTGGGTGATCGGCCGGCTTCTCGCCGTCGTGGCGGGTGCGGCGGTCACGGCATTGACGGTACGGCTCTGGCCGGGCGCCGCAGCCGCGGTTGCGGCGGTGCCGGCGGCAGGTGCGTTGCTGGTCGAGGTGGTACCGGGGCGCGCGTCACGGAGGTGAGGGGCGGACAGGCAGAGAGAAGCCCCGGCCGGATCGGGGGAATCCAGCCGGGGCGGCTCGGGGGTGGGCGCTGTGCGCGTCATCCACACTTAGGTGAACGATAAACCACTGGATTCCCTTCCCTCGAATCCGTAGCGCCCACTGTGACGCGACACACGAGCCTCAGCGTCCGACGGGCGCCGTGGTCCCGTAGCGGCGCCGGAACTGCTCGATCCGGCCCGCCGTGTCCAGCACCCGATGGGTGCCGGTGTAGAAGGGGTGGCTCGCCGACGAGGTCTCCACATCGATGACCGGGTAGCTGGTGCCGTCCTCCCACTCCATGCGCCGGTCGGAGTCGGCGGTCGAGCGGGTCAGGAAGGCGACCCCCGCGGCGCGGTCGCGGAAGACGACCGGACGGGAGACGGGGTGGATGCGGGGCTTCATGCGCGTTCCTTCCTTGCTGCTGCGGAGGGGGCTTGCTACTGCCGGTCGGGCTCGACGGGTCAGCGTTCCTCGCGGAAGAGGACGTGCTGCCCCGCGGCGGGGTCGTACTTGCGCAGCACCAGCCGGTCGGGGTTGTTGCGGCGGCTCTTGCGGGTCACATAGGTCTGTCCGGTACCGGCCGTCGACCTCAGAGTGACGACGGGGCGGGTTTCACTGCGTGCCATGGGCACCTCCGGTCGCTTCCACCGACCCCATTCGCAACTTGTGGGAATGGGTGTCGTTTTCGTTCTGGTGCTGTAACGCGGGTGGGTCCGGTGACATTCCCGCCCCGGACACCGGCGCGCAGCGATGCTTCGGCCCGTACGCGGGCCCGGAAGCCGTGGCCACCATCGCCAGCGCCGCCGAGCGGCTCGGCTTCCACAGCGTGTCCGTCAACGAGCGGCTACTGCTGCCCGCCGGTCCCGACTGGCGCAATGAGGCGCGGCCGCCGGAGTCGTATGTATGGAAGCCGATCGAAATGCTGACGTGGGCCGCGGCGCACACCCGGCGCATCCGACTGACGACCGGCATCGTCAACGCGTTGTTCCAGCCGCCGGTCGTGCCGGCCCGGAGACCGGCCTTCACCGCGACGGGTACACCGACGGCGTACCGGGGGTGACGGGTTCGAGGAGCACATTGCCGTCATACAGGCCTGCTGGGCGCCGGCCCCCGTCCCCCATACGGGCAAGCGGTACACCCGTGCCGGTCGCGACGATCGGGCCGAACCCGTACCGCGGCACACTGCCGCTGCTGATCGACGAAGTGGCCCGCGCCGCCGTGGAACGGGCCGCGCGCCTGGACGCCGGGCTCGTCTGCGGGGTCCTGGACCGGGGCGTGGCCCGCGCCGCTGTCGGCTGGTACCGGGACGCGGGCGGGGCGGGTCCGCTGGTGCTTCGGGTGATGAACGTACGGGAGGAGACACCCCCGATCCCGTCGGCACGTTCCTCGCCGGCCTGCCCGCCGAGATCGAGCAGGCCTCGTCGCTCGGTGCCGACGAGATCCACTGGGATCTCAATCTCGCGAACCTCGCGCCGGAAGCGCAGGTTCAGGTGCTGCAGGAGGTGGCGGGCGCCCATCCGTCGCTCTTCGCGGACGGCACGAAGAGCGACGACGCTCGTTGATCGCTGCGCCCAGCACAGCAACGACTGCCCCCGGAGCCCCTGCACGTCCACAGGGGCTCCTCGCATATGCCTGGACCGGGTGCGGCGCGACCTGCGGGACCCGGCGCACTACGGCGCGCGCGGCGCCGCACACGCCGGATGACTTGCATCAACTCCCTGCGACAGCAAGGCCGTTCGAAGAATCCGCCACCCAGGCAGCCTATGGCATATGCCAGATGCAACAACGTGTCGAGTGTTGCCAAATCGCTTACGGGCTTCCTCAGCCTGTGCCACAGTCGTCATCGGTCACCTTTCAGACCTGGTTGTGCCGTGCCTGTATCGGAGTACGAGATGCCGCCCCATCTGTCCGCGGACCGCCCCGCCCCGCAGCCGCCCGAACGCGATGCCGTCGATGTGCTGATCGACCAGACCCTTCGGCTGCGCGGCGACGTGGACGCGGTACGGCGCGACACCGTCCTGATAGACGAGGACGATCCGCAGCTGCTCTGGCAGCGTGCGCTCTGCGAACTGGCGGTCCATCATCTCGACGATCTCGGCGCGCATCTGGGACAACTGAAGGAAGGTCTGCCGCCGGGGGATGCGGAGCAGCTCGCCGAGGAGCCGGAGGCCGCCCAGGAGAAGCCCTTCGACGAGCCGCAACCCGGTTCATTGCTCAGCCGTGTGGGCAGCGCCGAGTGGAATCTGCTGACCGACGAGGTCAGCTGGTCGGACGAGCTCTTCCAGATCTTCGGCCGGTCCCCACAGGCGGGACCACTGTCGCTGGACGAACTTCCGTCCGTGCTGTTTCCCGAGGATCAGCCGTTGCTCACCTCTCTGGTGACGGCCTGCCTGGTCGACGGGAAGCCGATAGACGGCGAGTTCCGCATTCTGCGGGCCGACGGCCGGATGCGCACCCTGCACATGATGGGCGAGCCCGTCCTCGACGCGGACGGCTGCACCGCCTCCATGTGGGCAGTTCTGCGCGATGTGAGCGAACTGCGCCGCAGCCAGCGCATGGTGGGCCGGACCCGTGAATCGATCCGGCGCCATCAGCACATGGCGCAGACCGAACGACGGATGGCGGTCGAGCTGCAGGAGACCGTGCTGCCCCCGTGGCGCGGCTCGCTTCGCCTCCCGCAACAGGGACCTGGCGCACTGGATGTCGCGTCGCACTATCTGCCTTCGGATTCCAGCGCCCTGATCGGCGGCGACTGGTACGACGCACTGGAGCTGCCCGACGGCAGGACGCTCCTCACGGTCGGCGATCTGACCGGTCATGGCATCCCCGCCACCACAGCCATGGCGATGCTGCTGGGCGCACTGCGCGGCATGGCCGTCGCCGGCATCGAGCCGGGCGCTCTGATGGGCCATCTCAACCAGTTACTCCAATCGTCGGCCCAGCCCGCTCTCGGCAGCGCGGTGTGCTGCCGTTTCGACCCGGCGACCGGCACCCTCGCCTGGTCGCAGGCCGGCCACCCCGCGCCACTGCTCTTCCGCAACGGAGCGGGACGCCCGCTGCCCCCGCCGGACGGGGTCCTGCTCGGTGCCGCGTCCGGGGTCGCGTACGAGCAGGACGAAGTGCACCTGCTGCCCGGTGATGTGCTGGTTCTGCACACCGACGGACTGACCCGCCGAAGTGACCGGGGCGCGGGCCCGGAGGCACTGCTCGGTCTCGCACCGCGCTTCGCCGAGGCCCGTACGGCACAGGAGTGCGTACGTACCGTCGTCGAGGAGTTCGGCGGGACCGAGCGCCTGGACGACGCATGCGTGCTGGTCGCCCGCATCGGGGCGTGAACGCCCGGTAGGCCGCCGGAGCACGAGAGCAGAGCGAAACACGGCACGGCACAGGAACGCAGACGAACGAGACCCTTACGCATGCCGTGCTCGGCGGTGGGTTGTCGGCGCTCCTCCTCTTCGCGGCGTCGGCCGATCAGATCTCCGAACGCCTGGGTCGCTTGATGACCGAACTCTGCGGCATGGCGAGCTCGATCTCCTCGCGCAGGTTCTGGATCTTCGCGTATCCCGCGAACTGGCCGGTGAGCCGGTACATTTCGCGCAGTCGGTCCCAGGTGCGGTGCGAGGAGGTCTCCCCCATCGTCACCAGGGCAAGCCGTGCGTAACGGTCGGCCTGCTCCGGGTCGTCGGCGATGAAGCACGCCGAGGCGAGCGAGATGTAGTCGAAGATCTTGGAGCGCTGGCGCCCGTTGACGCGCAGCTCCAGTGCCTGCTTGGCATGGCGCTGGGCGATGATCGCCGCCGCCGGTTCGTGCTCGGCGAGCGTACGGAACGCCAGCGCCTGCATGCCGTGCAGATCCGCCTCGTCGAACATCTGCATCCAACTGGGCGGCGGGACATCTCCCTTGTCCGATACGAAGAGCTCCTCGGCCTGGCCGAGCGTGCGGCGCATGGCCTGCCCGCGGCCCATGGATGCCTGTGCCCACGCCTCGATGGTGTGAAGCATCGCCTGGGTGCGTGGCAGCACCATGTCCCCTGAACCGGACTTGGCCAGCTTCATCAGGTCCAGGGCGTCCTCGGGACGGCCCAGGTGGACCATCTGACGGGCCGCCCGGGAGAGCGCCTCGCCCGCGCGCGGACGGTCGCCTCCCTCGCGCGCCGCATGGGCGGCGATGACGAAGTACTTCTGGGCGGTGGGTTCCAGACCGATGTCGTGGGACATCCACCCCGCGAGAACAGCGAGGTTGGCGGCGACGCCCCAGAGGCGGCGCTGCAGATGGTCGGGGTGGCGGTAGGCGAGCATGCCGCCCACCTCGTTGAGCTGGCCCACGACGGCCTTGCGCTGGAGTCCGCCGCCCCGGGACGCGTCCCAGGCGCGGAACACCTCGACGGACCGCTCCAGCGCATCGATCTCCTCCGATCCGACGGGGGCGGCCTCGTACCGGTCGAAACCGGCCTGGTCCGCGTAGAGGGGATCGTCGATCCGTGGAGCGTCGGCCGCCAGAACAGGGTCGCTGTGCAGCCAGTCGTGCATGGGGCCGGTGATGGTCGATCCTGCGGCGAGCGCGGCGCCCGCGCTCACCAAGCCGCGTCGGTTGAGCATGAGGTCCATTCCCGTGAATTCGGTGAGGACCGCTGCCGTCCGTTCGGGCGCCCACGGCAGTTCGTCGGGATTGTCCTGCGTCCCGACCTCTCGCCGCTTCCCCACACGCCCGCGCCGGCCGAACCCGAGGTCCTCGATGGTCACGACACGACCGAGCCGCTCGGTGAACAGGGCAGCCAGCACTTCGGGCACGGGATCGCGTGGGGATTCCCCCATGTCGATCCAACGCCTCACCCGCGAGGTGTCGGTGGCCAGCTGCGGATGGCCCATGGCCGCCGCCTGCCGGTTCACCATTCTCGCGAGTTCGCCCTTGGACCAGCCGGCAAGGCCGAACAGGTCAGACAGGCGGGTGTTGGGTTCTCCGGTCACGTCAAGCCCCCAGGTTCTCGGCTGTGTTGACACTAACCCCCTGTCAGATGCGTTGCGACTATTCGCCAGGGTTCGCCAGGGTCCGCCAGATGGTCCGCAACCCGCGATCCGGTGTCAGGTAGGAAAGCGCCACCCCGTCCGGCAGCCCTAGGTACTCCCCAGGGTGCCGAACGGCCGCCGGCCGGGGCGGTGCAGGCAACTTGTCGGCGCACGAAGGGATCTGTCTCGCCCATGTACACAGCATCGTCCTCCGTGTCCGCCCCGCCCCGGCCGCTGCGTCCGCTGGGGGCGGGCGGCGGACCATACCTCGACCGCCGCGCCGCACCGCCGGCTCCCGGCACGGTCCGGCCCCGGAGGCCGGCGGGACCGGGTGCCGGCCCCCTCAGCGGGCGGCTGGACCTGTCCGGCCCGCAGGGTGCACAGCTGAGAATGGCGATCGCCTCGGTGCACCGGATCTGCCCGGAGTTCAATCCGGTCCAGGTGCTGCGGCGCAGCGGGCGTTCGGTACTCATCGTCGGCACAACCGGGCGCACGACGGCGGTCGCCAAGTGTTTACTGGACCACTCTCCCGCATGGTCCGAGCGGTTCCGCCACGAGATAGCGGCATACCGGGCGTTCGTCCGGCACCGCCCGCCGGTCCGGGTACCGCGGCTCATCGCGGCGGATCCCGAGAACTGCACCCTGGTCATCGAGCGAATGCCGGGACGGGTGGCGTCGCTGACGAGGCACCCGACGGAGGCTCCGCCCCGCGCCGATGTGCGGGCCGCGCTCGGCGCGATCAGCCGGGTCAACGCGTGGCGACCGGCCGCGGGGCTCTTCGAGGCCCCGCTGGACTACGCATCCCGCATCGCGCGCTACCACGAGCTGGGGCTCTTCACCGACCGTGATCTGGGTGACCTGCAGAAGCTGCTGCACGGTCTGGCGCATGCGGGCGGCCGCCAGGGCACGGGGCAGTTCTGCCACGGTGACGCCCTGCTCTCCAACATCCTGCTGTCGCCCACGGGTCCGGTGCTGGTGGACTGGGAGCACGCGGGCTGGTACCTGCCGGGGTACGACCTGGCAACGCTGTGGACGGTGCTGGGTGACGCGCCGGTGGCGCGGCGGCAGATCAGCCAGCTGGCGCAGGCGGCAGGGCCTGCGGCGCGGGATGCGTTCCTGGTGAACCTGATGCTCGTCCTGACACGGGAGATCCGTACGTACGAGACGGCGGTGCAGCGGGCCATGAGGGAGGGCGTGGCCACGGTCGGGATTCAGGACCGGCCGGGTGCGCTGCCGTCGGGCGAGGAGCAGCGGCTGCTGCTGCGTCGGCTGCATGACGACTGCGCGATGGCCCGGCGGGCGGTGCGTGCCGCGGTCGGCACTCGTTGACGCTGCGCTGTCCGGGAAATGCCTGCCGCGGGTCCGATGCCGACACAACGGGCCCGCGGGAGGCTGTTGTGCGTGCTGTGCTCTGTCGGACGGGGCGGAGGGTCAGGAGCTCCTGAAGTCGACCGCGTCCACGTCGAAGGAGTTGTTCTGCGGCAAGGTGAAGACGAGGTACAGCTTGTGGGTGCCCTTCAGTTCCTTGACGAGTACGGCCGGGGTGGACCGATAGGTGTCCCAGCCGCCGGTATGGGGAACCGGAGTGGTGGCGAGCAGAGTGCCGTCGGGAGCGTCCGCGCTCGTGGTCATCGTGTCCCAGGGCCGGGTTGACGGTGACCTTGGAACAGTCGACCGGGCCGTCTTCGGGATCCGTGACGGTGACCTTGTACGGGATCTTGTCGCCGAACTCGATGAGTTTGCCGCTGACCGGGAAGTCGATGGTCACCTTGGGGGCGGTGTTCCCGGCGGTGACAGGGATGTTGGCGTAGCCGGACTTGCCGGTGGAGTCGCCGGGCTTGTGGCCCGCGGCCCACTCGATGCCGCCGGGCACGATCAACTGCTCGCAGGTGTACGGGAAGCGGTGTACCGGCGCTCGCATCGCCTGGCCACGCAGCTGTTGCGGATCGAGCCGAGCCGTACGGGGGAGAATGCGGCGGCGGTGGGGGCGGGGATCCTGGCGATCGAGCACGCGTTGTCGCCGCGGCAGGTGGATCGGGAGGTAGCGGGGGGACGGGGGTAGGGGGCGGGGGGCCCGTAGGACGCCCCGCCCCCGGCCCTCACCGCACCGGTACCACATCCACGTCGGACGCCTTCACGAAGGCCACCCGGTGCCCGATCTGCACCGTCACATACTTCTCCTGGCCCTGGAAGTAGGAGTGGTCCAGCGGGTACGACGCATCGATCGTCGGGGCGTAGAAGAACCCGGTCGGCGCCTCGCCCCCGCCGGGATACGACTGCCCGGCCTTGATCGTGTACGGCAGCGGCGTCCCGGCCCGCTTGTCCGCGAAGTCCGCGGGGTACTCGGACTTCTCCGGGTAGGCCACCCCGTACACCGGCACCTCGGTCCGGCCCTCCTTCGGGCGTACGACGTAGCCGGCGGTCGGGACGGTGGTCCGGGTGTGCGCCGGGGTCTGGAACCAGGCCTTCTTGCCGTACCACCAGATCGCCGTCCATCCGGGCGCATGGTCCGCGACGACCGCCTGGTGGGTCGCGCTGATCTTGCTGCCCCAGTCGGCAGCGCAGTTCGTGCCGGGCGAGCCGTCGGTGTGCAGTCCGGGGTCGGAGAAGAGCGGTGCGTCGGTGGAGGGTTCGGTGTGGAGCGGGACGGCACTGCTGCCCTGGACCGGCAGGTCGACGCCCTTCTCGCAGTCGCGGAAGGCCTGCTGGTTGTCCTCGAACCGAGGACTGACGGTGACGAGCGGGCTGCTCTTCGGGGCGCTCGGCACGGTCGTCGGCTTGCCGAGCAGTGCCATGAAGCGGTTCCAGTCCCAGTAGGGACCCGGGTCCCAGTGCATGTTCCTGGTACCGGCCGCACTGGTGGGCGGCACGCCGTCGTGGCCGATGATGTGCTGCCGGTCGAGCGGGATGTCGTACTTGTCGGCGAGGTAACGCACCAGCTTCGCCGTCGAGTTGTACATCTCGGGGGTGTACCACTTCGCACCCTCGACGGCGACCCCCTCCTGCTCGATGCCGATCGAGTGGGTGTTGACGTACCAGTTGCCCGCCTGCCAGGCGACGTCCTTGTCCTTGACCATCTGGGTGACATGACCGTCGCCCGAGCGCACCACGTAGTGGGCGGACGTCTGCTTCAGCGGGTTCTGGAAGATCTTCAGGGTGGTATCGAAGTCTTCCTCGGTGTCATGCAGAACAATGAATTTGATCTTGTTGCTGTGCGGCCGGTCCGCGGTGTCGTAGTTGCCGTACGTCTCCTTGTCGGCCGGATCGCCGGTCTGCTGGTAGGCCGCCGGGACCCAGTCGCAGTCGAGGCCGCGCGGACACTCGGGCCGCACCCCGTCCGCGCCTGCCTGCGCCGCGGGGGTGAGCAGCGCGAGACTCAGGGCGCCGACGGTGGTCAGGGCGAGCGTGAGTCTGGTCCTCTGCTTGGACGTCATGACAACCCTTCTTGGAGCTGTGCGCATGGAAAGTCGTACGTGGTCCGATCTCACTGTTCCGCTATGGGCGCACACTCTGTGACCTGAGGTGATGGCGCGTCAAGAGCGCATCGGGGGTTGCCGGTCGAGCCACTGGACCAGACCACTGGCAGGGTCTCTGACCTGCGACGGGAAAGAGGCAACGGGTTTCTGGCGGTGGGCCGTTACCTGGGTTTTACGCAAGCGGCGGCCAGGCGCCGGAGCGTGTCGCCACCTCCTACCAGGACGCACCTTTTGTGTGACTAATTCCGGGTGTGCGTGCCCCGGACGGCCCAGGGGTAGTGCTCGCGCGGACACGACAGGTACGACGCGCGGCCTCGCGCGGAGACTCCCGGAAAGGCCGGACGCACATGGCTCAGCCCTTCACCCTGCCGGACTTCTATGTTCCGTATCCGGCGCGGCTCAACTCCCATGTCGAGGAGGCCCGACAGCACACCAGGACCTGGGCGCGCAGCATAGGGATGCTGGAGGGGTCCGGCATCTGGGAGGTGAAGGACCTCGACTCCCATGACTACGCGCTCCTCTGCGCGTACACCCATCCCGACTGCTCGGCGGAGGCCCTGTCGCTGATCACCGACTGGTATGTGTGGGTGTTCTTCTTCGACGACCACTTCCTGGAGCTGTTCAAGCGCACCCCGGACCGGGAGGGCGGAAAGAAGTATCTGGACCGGCTGCCCGCCTTCATGCCGATGGAGCGTGGGGCGCCGACACCGGAGCCGACGAATCCGGTCGAGGCGGGGCTGGCCGACCTGTGGGCGCGGACGGTGCCGGGCATGTCCGACGCCTGGCGGGCCCGGTTCGCGGAGGCGACGAAGAATCTGCTCTACGAGTCGCTGTGGGAGCTCGCCAATATCAACGAGGGGCGCATCGCCAATCCCGTCGAGTACATCGAGATGCGTCGCAAGGTGGGCGGAGCCCCCTGGTCCGCGGGTCTGGTGGAGTACGCGGCGGGCGCAGAGGTGCCCGAGTCGGTGGCCGACGAGCGGGCACTGCGGGTGCTGCGGGATGCCTTCTCCGACGGAGTGCATCTGCGCAACGACCTCTTCTCGTACCAGCGGGAGGTCGAGGACGAGGGTGAGAACAGCAACGGTGTGCTGGTACTGGAGACGTTCCTGGGCTGCTCCACGCAGGATGCGGCCGAGGCGGTCAACGACCTGCTGACCTCGCGGCTCCAGCAGTTCGAGAACACCGCGCTCACGGAACTCGGGCCGCTGTGCGCGGAGAAGGGGCTCGATCCGGCACAGACCGCTGCGGTGCTCGCCTATGTCAAGGGGTTGCAGGACTGGCAGTCCGGCGGCCATGAGTGGCACATGCGTTCCAGCCGCTACATGAACGACGGCGGGGCCGGTGAGGCCGTCCTCGGCTTCGGTATGTCCGCGGCGTCGATCCGGTTCACTCCACGTTCGGAGTCGGCGCGGCTGCGCACCCACACCCATGTGCCGTACCAGCGCGTCGGTCCGTCACTGCTGCCCGATTTCGACCTGCCGTTCGGCACGACGCTCAGTCCGTATCTGGACGGGGCCCGGGTCCGGCTCGTCGACTGGTCGCGCCGGATGGGGATCCTGGAGGCACAGCCGGGCGTGCCGGGCTCGCACATCTGGGACGAGGAGCGGCTCGTCGCGATCGATCTGCCGCTGTGCGCGGCGGGTCTGCATCCGGACGCGACGCCCGACGAGCTGGACCTCTCCTCGCAGTGGCTGACCTGGGGGACGTACGGCGACGACTGGTTCCCGGTGGTGCACGGGCGGCCTCGTGACCTGGCCGGGGCGCGGCTGGCACATGAACGGTTGTCGCTGTTCATGCCGTTGGACGGTTCCGCGGTGCCGGAGCCGGTGAACGCTCTGGAGCGAGGCCTCGCCGATCTCTGGGAACGGACCTCGGCCCCGATGGACGACAGCGGGCGACGTGCGTTCCGTACGGCCATCGAGTCGATGACGGCCGGCTGGCTGTGGGAGCTGGCCAATCAGGCACAGAACCGGATCCCGGATCCGGTGGACTACATCGAGATGCGGCGGCTGACGTTCGGTTCGGATCTCACGATGAGTCTGTGCCGGCTCGGTCACGGCAGGAAGGTGCCGGAGGCGATCTACCGGAGCGGCCCGCTGCGCTCCCTGGAGAACGCGGCGGCGGACTACGCGATGCTGCTCAACGACCTGTTCTCGTACCAGAAGGAGATCGAGTACGAGGGTGAGGTGCACAACGGCGTCCTGGTCGTGCAGAACTTCTTCGGCGTCGACTATCCGACCGGGGTGGCGATCGTGCACGACCTGATGAACTCGCGGCTCCGCCAGTTCCTCCATGTCGCCGAGCAGGAACTCCCTCTCCTCTATGACGACTTCGGGCTCGGCGCCGAGGCGAGGGAGATCCTGGCGGGCTATGTCCAGGAGCTCAAGCACTGGATCGCGGGCATCCTGATCTGGCACCGGGACTGCCGGCGCTACCGTGAGGAGGATCTGCGGCGCGGTACCGGCGCACCGTGGCACCTCAGTGGTCCCACGGGGCTCGGCATCTCGGCGGCGCGGGTGACCGCGCTGTTCGCTCAGCCCTCGGCGACCAGCGTGTAGCGGCCGCCCGCACGGGCCTTGAAGACCTTCTTGCCGCTCGCGAACAGTGAGCTGCGGACGGTCACTTCGCGGCTGCGGCTCGCCGTGATCACCACGCGGCGGGCCTGCCTCGCGGACCATTCGATGTCGACGGTGAAGCCGCCGCGGGCGCGCAGTTACTGGGCACGCAGCTGGTCGGTCGGCAGATCGGGGAGCTGCTGGCCGATGTCGAGGGCGACCCGGTCGAAGAGCGCGCCGTGGTCGCGCGCATGGGCGTCGCGGAGCTTTTCGTACGGCCTCCCGGCCGCGCTGTCCACGGTGCGGGTGACCGTCTTGTGCGGGTCGTCGCCGCGGTAGGCGGGGTAGCTGTCGGCATAGTCGGTGCCTGCGGTGAGGACGAACCAGGCGCTGTCCGCGCCGGTGACGGTGAGCGTGCCACCGGCTCCGGCAGTGACGGTGCCGCCGCTGGTACGGACTCTGACCTGGGCCTCGCAGCGCAGCCCGTTGTCCTGGAGCGCGCCCCTTACGGTGAGCCGGTCCCCGGCGGCGGCGGTCGTGAAGTCGCTGCGCAGCGAGGTGTAGCGCAGCGTGAAGGTGACCTGTCCCGGGCGGTCCACGGCGAGGCGGCCGACGATGAAAAGGTCCGATGACTACTCGGACAAGGCACATGACAAAGCAGCCTCTCGGGCAGAGGCTGCGAATACGTGGACAGAAGTGACCCCGTGGCCGCCCGATCTGCACGGACGGCCCTTGCGGGATGCCGGGGTCGGAGAAGCAGGGACGTTTCAGCCCTGTTGGAACAGCTCGGCCGGGAGCGGCTTCAGCAGGGTGTACAGATCATCGGTGATCGGCCGGTCCCAGCTGGCGATGGTGACGAGCACCCCGTCGCTGCGGTCGAACTGGACGCAGGAGATCCGGGTCTCGGAGAGCTTGACGCGCCTGACGATCAGCAGATTGTCGCCCTGCATCACGGGCATGTCATCGGTGCCGGTCACCTCGACCGGCTCGTCGTTCTCCAGGGCCAGCAGCAGCTGCGCGACCTCGAAGGGGACCTGACCCTCCTCGGTCTCGCGGGCGGGCGAGCCCTCCGGGAGATTGCCGATGATCATCGCGGGTCCGCGGCCGCCGAACAGGTCGTACCGCAGGAAGACGCCCTGACAGCTCCCGTCGGGGGCGGGCAGCAGACCGGCGCCGAGATTTCCGGGCCAGTCGCCCGGGTCCATGGCCAGGACGTCGAAATCCGGGCCCGCGGGTGTGGCGGCGCTACGGCGGCGGAGGAAGGACATGCAGACATGTTACGTGTCCCGGCTCACCTTGCGGAGCCGGGACCGGAGACCCTCCCGTCGGACTCCGCGGCGAGGGCCTGCAGCACACTCACCGCCTCGGTGCCACGCGCGTGGGGGACGAACAGGTGGTCGTGGTGGTAGCCCGCCACCACATTGCAGCTGACCTCCGCGTCCGTGAGGGCGAGCGCCACGGCTGCGGTGAGTCCGACTGCGTCCAGGGCGGAGTGGACGCGCAGGGTGATCCAGGCCGCCACATAGTCGTACGCAAGCCCTGCGGCGAGGGCTTCCGATTCCGCGATCACGAGGGTCAGCCCCTCGGGCTCGGCGACCGTCACCACGGGAGTGACTCCGGCGGGGACTGCGCCGCCGGCCACCGTGGTGAAGACGTACCGGCCGGGATTGAGCTCCGGCCGCAGGCCGCTCAGCAGGGTTCGAAGATCACGCTCGCCAGTCATGATCACCACGCTACTGCGCCATCTGGGAGTGCGGGGTGCGGTGCCCCCGCTCGGGCCGGCGGGCCACGCGGGCGCGATTGCCGCAGGACGGTGTGCACCACTCCTGCCCGGGTGCTCCTTGACGAAGCAGCGGACGCACCGTGGGGGCCCGGCAGACGCGCAGAGCGGCACGGTCCGGTCCGGCGAGGAAGCCGATCGCGGCGCGGGCCAGGGTAGCGGGCAAGGCGTCCCCCGCGGCGTACCCCCGGTCGGGTGGCCCGGAGGCGAGGGGCGGCCGCCGTCCGGCCACTCCAGGTGCGGGACGATCGGGACGGCATCGGCCGCGGCGTTGAGCCGGTCGAGGGCCTGCGGCACGGGCATCGGGCTGCGCGGGTCGGCGGGGCTCGGCCCGTCGGGGCGGAGGCACGCGCGAAGAGCGCCGGGACGACGGCGCGCAGGGACCGTACGGCCAGGATCTCCTCGTCGGCTGTCCAGCCCTCACCTGCCCGGCCGAGCCCGAGCAGGTCGGGCCGCTCGCGCACCCAGGCGGTCAGCCCCGCGGTGGTGTCGAGGTCGTCGGCGACGCCGCGTCGTCCGTCGTGACGGATGGTGAGGGCGAGGCCGAGTGCGAGCCGGATTCGGACACGAGCTCGTGACTCCTCCACCCCGTGAACGGGGTGGCTTCTCGCTATGCCGGTTGGGCTTCGCGACGGACCAGCCCGGCCCGTAGGACGTTGAGAGCCCCGACGGTGTCCGCGTGCGCGTTGTGGCCGCAGGCGACGCAGTGGAACGTCTCCTGTGTGGGCCGGTTCTCCTTGGTGGTATGCCCACACTGGGGGCATCACCGGGAGGTGTTGCGGGGGTCCACGGCCATCACTTCCCGCCCGGCACTCTCAGCCTTTGCGTTCAGGATCGCGAGGAACACCCCCCATCCGGCATCGGCGATCGAGCGGTTCAGCCCGGCCTTCGCGGCGGCCCCGTTGGGCAGGAAGCTGCCCGGCTTGTCGGGGTCGGGCTTCGGTTCGGGGGCCTTGCTCATGTTGCGGATCTTGAGGTCTTCGTGCGCGATGAGGTCGTGTTCCCGCACGAGGCCGAGGGCGGTCTTGTGGGCGTGGTCGAGGCGCTGGCACCGCACCTTGCGGTGCAGACGTGCCACCGTCTCCACGGCCTTGCGGCGGCGCTTGCTTCCGCGCTTGCACCTGCTCAGTGCCTGCTGAGCTGCTTCGAGCTTCGCTGCGGCCTTTCGCCCGTGACGCGGGTTGGGCACGAACTCGCCGCCCGAGTCGGCGAGGAAGTTCGCTATGCCCAGGTCGATGCCGATCATGCTGCCGGTCGCCGGCAGCGGCTCGGGCTGTTCCTGGTCGGCGGTGAGGATGACGTACCAGCGCCGCCCTTCGCGCTTGACGCTGATCGTCTTGACCTGGCCGGCCACCGGCCGGTGCTGGTGCACCTTGACGTGCCCGACACCCTGCAGACGCACACGCGTGACCGGGTCGTGCGCGGTGGCATCCCAACGGCAGCCGTCTCCGTCCCTGGGGAACTCCACCGTGTCGAACCAGTTGACCCCACGGAAGCGCGGATACCCCGGCGTCCGGCCGGCCTTGACCCGACGGAAGAACGCCTGCATCGCTTTGTCCAGCCGGCGCAAGGTGGCCTGCTGCGACGAGAACGACCAACGGCCCTGACGTTCCGGGTCGAAGGCCCGGATGTCCTTGAGCTGGGCGGACTGCTGCCCGTACCGGACCGTCGTCTTCGAGCTGTGCCGGTAGGCGTCACGGCGTTCTTGCAACGCGCCGTTGTAGAGCGAGCAGTGATCGCGCAGCATCTCGCGAAGGGCCTGGTCCTGCCGGGCGGTGGGTCGCAGGAGGAACTTGTACGCACGGATCATTCAGCCCACCCCCTCCGGCTCGAATCGACCTTAACCGTAGCATTGGTTCATGTCACCACGTTGGGAACCAAACCCCGATGTACGGCGCGGCCGTCACGTCGTCCACCACCTCCACGCGCATTTGGTGTTCGTCACCAGGTACCGGCGGACCGTCTTCAACGACGAGATGCTGACACGCTGCGAAGAGATCATGCGAAAAGTCTGCGAGGACTTCGAGGCAGACCTGATCGAGTTCAACGGCGGAGAAGACCACGTGCACCTGCTCGTGCATTACCCGCCGAGGGTCGCCCTGTCGAACTTGGTCAACAGTTTGAAGGGCGTGTCCTCGCGCCGGCTGAGGCAGGAGTTCACCGGCCACGCCAACCAGGCCATCATGCACGGCCGCTTCTGGTCCGGCTCCTACTTCGCGGGGTCATGCGGCGGCACACCCCTCCACGTGGTCAAGGACTACATCGAGAACCAGAAGCGGCCCGACTGAGCGCAGCTCCGCGGGCGAGGCATTCCGGAACGAAACTGCGGCGCTCCGCGCCGCAGGGTTCAGGATCGGATTCCCTCCCCGCCCGAAGGCGGGGATTCCCTCCGAAGAAGAGGGATGGCAGCTTCGGCGTCGGCCATTGATCTTGGGGAGGGCCTCGCCATGACCGAGGTGCGTCAGCTGCTGCGCGACATCGAGGTCTTCGGGGGCGACCTGCCCGTATTCGATCCACGGACCGCCCCGAAGACTCCGACCGAGCTCTACACCGAGTGGCTGCTCCACGCACTCGACGCAGGTGTCCGTGAACCGCACGCCATGACTCTCGCGACGGCGGGCGCGGCGGAAACCCGACCGCGCGCGCCCTGATCCTCAAGAACGTCTCCGCCCGGGGCTGGGAATTCGCCTCGGACGCGGGCAGCGTCAAGGGGCGCGATCTTGCCGACCGCGCTCTCGCCGCGCCCACCTTCCCGCAGCGCAACCACACCCGGCGCAACTACCGTGCAATGGAAAAGGGTTGGGTGCGCGAACTTTTGTGGCCCTGAGCAGGGCGGCCCTCGCGTGAGGCCGGACGTCAGGTGAGGTCGAACTCGCCGTCGCGGGCGTTCACCACGAAAGCCCGCCATTCGGCCGGCGTGAAGATCAGCGAAGGGCTGCCGGGTCTGCCGGCGTTGCGCATCGCGATGAATCCCTCGACGAAGGCGATCTGGACATCCCCGGCCCCCTGAGTGCCCGGCTGCCAGTTCGCGTTGCTGAGATCGAGGTCCGGCTTGTCCCAGCCGGCAAAGGGCTGCTGGGTGGTGGTGCTCTCCGCCACGTCGGCTCCTCCCGCTCGTCGTCCCGGCCAAAGCCTAGCCACCGTCGGCGGTCCCGGACAGGCCGCGGCCAAGGGTGGTTCGGCCGGCCCGGGACGGCAGCCGGGTCAGCCGGTGGGCGGTTCCGCTCCGACCAGCCACATGGAGAAGAACTGCGCCCCGCCGCCGTAGGCGTGGCCGAGCGCCTTGCGGGCGTCCGGCACCTGGTGTTCGCCCGCCTGCCCGCGTACCTGAAGGGCGGCCTCGGCGAAGCGGATCATGCCGGAGGCACCGATGGGGTTGGTGGAGAGCACTCCGCCCGAGGGGTTCACCGGCAGATCGCCGTCGAGTTCGGTGACGCCGGACTCGGTGAGCTTCCAGCCCTCCCCCTCGTCGGCGAAGCCGAGGTTCTCCAGCCACATCGGCTCGTACCAGGAGAACGGGACGTACATCTCGACGGCGTCGATCTCCCTGCGCGGGTCGGCGATCCCGGCCTGACGGTACACATCGGCGGCGCAGTCCTTGCCTGCTTGCGGTGACACGAAGTCCTTGCCCGCGAAGAGGGTCGGTTCGCTGCGCATCGCCCCGCCGTGCACCCAGGCGGGCGGATGCGGTGCACGGTCCGCGCCGGCCCGGTCGGTGAGAATCATCGCGCACGCGCCGTCCGAGGACGGGCAGGTCTCGGAGTAGCGGATCGGATCCCAGAGCATCGGTGCCGCCTGGACCTTCTCCAGAGTGATGTCCGGGTCGTGGATGTGCGCGTACGGGTTCTTCAGCGCGTTGCGCCGGTCCTTGTACGCGACGAGCGAGCCGACGGTGTCGGGCGCTCCCGTGCGACGCATGTACGCGCGCACGTGCGGGGCGAAGAAGCCGCCCGCCCCCGCGAGCAACGGCTGCTGGAACGGGATGGGCAGCGACAGGCCCCACATGGCGTTGGACTCGGACTGCTTCTCGAAGGCCAGGGTGAGGACGGTGCGATGCACGCGTGCGGAGACCAGATTCGCCGCGACGAGTGCGGTGGAGCCGCCGACCGAGCCCGCGGTGTGCACCCGCAGCATCGGTTTGCCGACCGCACCGAGGGCGTCGGCCAGATAGAGCTCCGGCATCATCAGGCCCTCGAAGAAGTCCGGCGCCTTGCCGATCACGACGGCGTCGATGTCCGCCCAGGTCAGTGCGGCGTCCTGCAGGGCTCGGACGGCGGCCTCGCGGACCAGACCGGCAATGGAGACGTCCCGGCGGGCGGCGACATGCTTGGTCTGGCCGATGCCGACGACGGCCACGGGCTCCTTAGGCATGAGCTGCCTCCCCTTCGAGGACGGCGACCAGATTCTGTTGCAGGCAGGGCCCGGAGGTGGCATGAGCGAGCGCCCGGTCCGACTCGCCGCGCTGGATGCGGGCCGCGGCCTCGCCGAGCCGAATCAGCCCGGCAGCCATGACGGGGTTGGCCGCGAGCGCCCCTCCGGACGGGTTGACGCTGACGCCGGCGTCGAGTCCGAGCGCCCTGCGCAGCACGACCTCCTGCGACGTGAACGGGGCATGCAGCTCCACGGTGTCCACCGGTCCTTCGAAGGCCCCCGCGCGTTCGGCGGCGAGGCGGGTCGACGGCGAGTCGGTCAAGTCGCGCACCCCGAGACTGTGGGCCTCGATGCGGTGGTCGATGCCCCGGATCCAGGCGGGGCGGGTGCACAGGGCGCGTGCCGTGTCACCGGCGGCGAGGATCACGGCGGCGGCGCCGTCGCCGACCGGCGGGCAGTCGCCGGTGCGGAGCGGCTGTACGAGGTAGTCACCGGCCGGGACCGAACCCGAAAGCTGTGCGTGCGGGTTGTCCGCGGCTGCGGCGCGGCTGCGGTCGGCGATCGCGGCGAGGGCGGCCTCGTCTGTGTGGCCCGCGTCGATCAGCGCCTGGGCCTGGAGTGCGGCGAGGGCGACGGAGTCGGGCCAGAGTGGGCCGACGTAATACGGGTCGAGCTGACGGGTGAGGACGTCGCGCACTTCGCCGGGAGAGGACTTCCCGTACGCGTAGACGAGAGCGGTGTCGGCCTCGCCGGTCTGGAGTTTCACCCATGCCTCGTACAGCGCCCAGGCACCGTCCATCTCCACATGGGACTCGGAGATCGGCGGGTGGGCGCCGACGCCGTCGAGCGCCATGGTGAAGGAGAAGGCTCGGCCGGCGAGGTAGTCGCTGGATCCCGAGCAGGTGAACCCGATGTCGCTCGCCTTCAGACTGGTGGCGCCGAGGACCTGGTGGAGGACCGGCATCAGCAGGTCGACTTCGGAGAGTTCGTCGGTGCGCCGCAGATGATCCGTCTGCGCGAAAGCGACGATCGCTACGTCTCGCATCTACAGCAGCTCCTTGTACACGTCGTAGTCGGCGTCCGGCTCTCCGGTGGGCCGGTAGTGGTCGGGGTGGCGGCCCTCGCCGGTCCAGACGGGTTCGACCCGCAGTCCCATACGCACCTGGTCGTACGGGATGCCGCCGATCCGTCCGTGCAGGGCGAGGTCGGCGCCGTCGAGCGCGATGTGGGCGTAGACGTACGGCACTTCGATGTCGAGGTTCTTCGCCTTGATGTTGACGATGCAGTAGGTGGTGACGGTGCCGCGCGGGCCGACCTCGACCTGTTCGGCGGTGGCGACGCCGCAGGTGGGGCAGGCGCCGCGGGGCGGGACATACACCTTGCGGCAGGACGGGCAGCGCTCGCCGACGGTGCGTTGCTCGGAGAGGGCTTTGAGGTACGCGCTCTGGGCGCGGCCGGGGGTGTAGGTGTAGTCGAGGCGGGCCGGGGTGACGACGCCGGTGACAGGATCCGCGAACTCACCGTTGTGCGGGGATGGTTGACCGACCTCGCCCTCGTACGGTTCGAAGCAGGCAATGTCCGTGATGGCGCCGGTACGCTCCGGGGACCAGCGGATGCGGACGCGCATGCCGGTGTGCACTGCTCCAGGTCCCGGCGCGTCGAGGACGTGGAGCAGTGCGGTACCGGCCCCGTCCAGCTTGACCAGTACCCAGGCGAACGGGGTGGCGAGGGGCTGGTCGCGGCGTGGGGCGGGGTTCCAGGCCCAGGTGGTGACGGTGCCGGTGGCGGCGACCTCGGTCAGTTCGCGGAGTTCCTCGGCGGTGACGGGGTCGTACTCGACGGGCGGGACGAGGACTCTTCCATCGGCGGTCCGCACGCCGAGGACGGTCCTCTCGCGCAGCCCGGTGAGGAAGGCGCTCTGGACGGGGCCGAGGGAGCGGGTGAAGGGGAACTCGACCACCAGCGGTGCGCTGAGGACGTCGGGCACGGTTGTCTCCTTGGCTCAGGCGCGCCGGTACACGGGCGGGCGCTTCTCGGCGAAGGCGCGGGCGCCTTCCTTGGCGTCGGCGGTGGCGAAGACCGGCCGGCCGCGCTTCAGTTCGGCGGCGAGGCCCTCGGTCTCGGTCATCTCGGCGGTCTCGTACACGGAGGCTTTGACGGCCTCGACGGCGAGCGGGCCGCAGGCATTGATCCGCTCGGCGACGTCGAGGGCCTGCTCCAGTGCGGTGCCGTCGGGGACGACTCGGCCGATGAGCCCGATACGGGCGGCTTCATCGGCGCTGTACGGGCGTCCGGTGAGAAGCATTTCGAGGGCGTGGGTGCGGGGGATCTGGCGGGGCAGCCGGACCGTCGAGCCGCCGATGGGGAAGAGTCCGCGCTTGACCTCGAAGAGTCCGAAGGTGGCGCTCGCGCCGGCGATGCGGATGTCCGTGCCCTGCAGGATCTCGGTGCCGCCGGCCACGCAGTGACCCTCGACTGCGGCGATGACCGGTTTGCGGGGGCGGTGGTGGCGCAGCATCGCCTTCCAGTGCAGATCGGGGTCGGCCGTCATCCGGTCCCGGTACTGCTCGCCCTCCATCCCCTTGCCCGCCAGGGCCTTGAGGTCCATGCCGGCGCAGAACGTACCGCCCGCGCCGGTGAGGACGACGGAGCGGATGCCGTCGTCCTCGTCGGCGGACAGCCAGCCGTCGTACAGCCCGACCAGCATCGGCAGCGAGAGCGCGTTCTTCGCCTCCGGCCTGTTCAGGGTGAGCACCAGTGTGGCGCCTTCGCGCTGCACGGTGAGGTGTTCCGTACCACCCATTGCCTGCCTCCCGTCTCCAGATCTAGAACAGGTTGCAGTAGGTCGGGGTTCAGTTCAATAGTTTCCTGACAGTCAGTCAGTTTTCTTCCACGGCACCTCTTCCCAGTTGCACCGGTCGGCGTTCTAATGACCGCCGAGCCACTCAGCGCCCCGGGGTCAGGAGGAACGGTGGAGTACAACCTTGCCGACCTGTTCGAGTCGGTCGTCGACGCGGTCCCGGATCGCGAGGCGCTCGTCTACCTCGACCACCCCGGTACGGGTGCGGAACGCCGGCTCACCTACGCGGAGCTGGACACCGCCGCCAACCGGATCGCCCACCACCTGATCGACGCGGGCCTCACGCCGGGAGAGCACCTCGGCCTCCACCTCTACAACGGCATCGAGTACCTCCAGACCGTACTGGCCTGCCTCAAGGCGCGCCTGGTGCCGGTCAATGTCAATTACCGTTACGTGGAAGAGGAATTGATCTACCTCTACCGCGATGCGGATCTGGCGGGGCTGGTCTTCGACGCCGAGTTCGACGAGCGGGTCGCGGCCGCCGCGCCGAAGGCCCGCAAGCTCCGTCACCTCGTACGGGTGGGCACGCCGGTGGCGGGCGCCCCCGGTTCGGATGCCGTGGCGTTCGCCGACGCCGAGGCGGCCGGGAATCCCGGGCGCGGCTTCGCCCCGCGCTCGGCCGACGACCAGTTCATCATCTATACCGGTGGGACCACGGGTATGCCCAAGGGTGTGATGTGGCGCCAGGAGGACCTCTTCTTCTCCGGCCTCGGCGGCGGCGCCCCGACCGGTGAACCGGTGAAGACGCCGCAGGAGCTGGCCGAGCGGGTGGCCGCGGGCGGAGACGGCATCACGTTCTTCCCCACTCCCCCGCTGATGCACGGCACCTCGACGCTCACCGCGTTCATCGGGTTCAACTTCGGGCAGCGGGTCGTCATCCACCGCAAGTTCGTCCCCGAGGAGGTGCTCCGGACGATCGAGAAGGAGAAGGTCACCAGCGTGTCGCTGGTCGGCGACGCGATGCTGCGGCCGCTGATCGACGCACTGAAGGGACCGCTGAAGGGCACCGACTGTTCGTCCATGTTCTCCGTCTCCAGCTCCGGCGCGATCATGTCGGACTCCGTGCGCGCAGAGTTCCAGTCGCTGGTGCCCACCGTGATGCTGCTGAACAACTTCGGCTCGTCCGAGTCCGGCTTCAACGGCACGGCGACGGCCGACTCCGGTCCGGAGAACGGCTTCCGCCTCCAGGTCAACTCCCGCACCGCGGTGGTCGATCCGTCGACGTACGAACCGGTGGCGCCCGGCGAGGCAGGGCGGATCGCCCAACGGGGACACGTGCCGCTCGGCTACTACAACGACCCGAAGAAGACCGCGGAGACGTTCTTCCGCAAGGGCGAGGAGCGGTGGGTGCTGCTCGGCGACATGGCGACCGTCGACGTGGACGGGATCGTCACCGTCCTCGGACGCGGCTCCCAGTGCATCAACACCGGGGGCGAGAAGGTGTACCCGGAGGAGGTCGAACAGGCGCTCAAGTCCCATCCGGACGTGTACGACGCACTGGTGGCGGGTGTGCCCGACGCCCGGTGGGGCAACCACGTGGCGGCGGTCGTGCAGTTGCGGGAAGGGGCGGCCGAGCCCTCGCTCGACGACGTCCAGGCGCACTGCCGGACCCGTCTCGCCGGATACAAGATCCCACGGCAGCTGGTGATCGCCCCGCAGATCCAGCGCTCACCGAGCGGCAAGGCCGACTACCGGTGGGCCCGCTCCGTCGTGGCGCCCGGCAGCGGGGCTCAGAGCTGAGACGCGCCGAGCCACCCGAATGCGCCACACCGCGAGCACCCCCCGGACGTGCGACGCGGCCGTCCGGTCGTAAGCCATTCGGGCACGGGATACGCTCGTCCGCTCACCCTGCGTGGCAGTGGGCGGCGATCGCCCATAGCTTCGGCTCATGAGGAAAAGCCACATCACCAACCTCGTGTGCATGGCAGTCGTCTCGGCCACCGCGGTGGCCTGCGCCGAACCGTCCGTCTCCGCCGCCACCCCGGCTGTGCGCACGGTCCATCCGGGCCAGTCGATCCAGGCCGCCGTGGACGCCGCCCGGACGGGTGACACCATCGTCGTCGAGCCCGGCACCTACCACGAGAGCGTCCTGATCAAGAAGCAGGGGCTGACCCTGCGCGGCACCGGGGCCAAGACCGTCATCAAGCCGGCCTCGACCGGGACCAAGACCGGCAACGCCTGTGCGAAAGCCGGCAGCGGCGTCTGCGTACTGGGCACGTCCGGTCACACCGTCGACGGTGTGAGCATCCGCTCCCTCACCGTCTCCGGATTCAAGAAGAACGGCATCTGGGCGTCATGGACCGACGGTCTGAAGGTCCGGCAGGTGACCTCCGACACCAACGGCGTCTGGGGCATCGCCCAGGAGAGGTCGACCCGCTCCGAGCTCCGGAGCAACACCGCCCATGGCAACGGCGACGCCGGCATCTTCGTCGCGAACACCGTGGCCGAGGAGGGTGGAGCCACCGACACCCACGGGACGCAGCTCCGCGGCAACACGCTGACGAACAACCGGATCGGCATCACCGCCCGCCGGGTCCGCAACCTCACCGTCCGGGACAACACCGCCACCGGCAATTGCAGCGGCATGTTCGTCGTCGGCGACGAGGGCAAGCCGCAGGCCGGGGTGATGACCATCCACAACAACCGGATCACCGACAACAACAAGTTCTGTGCGGCGACCCCCCGGCTTCCCGCCATTCAGGGCTCCGGCATCGTCCTCACCGGCACCGTGGACACCAAGGTGCGCGACAACACGATCCGGAACAACGTCGGCGCCACCCCGCTCTCCGGCGGCCTCGTGCTGTTCAAGAGCTTCGTGGGCGCCCACAACACCGGCAACACCATCAGCCGCAATGTGGTGCTGGGAAACCGGCCCGCGGACCTGGCCAACCAGGAAGCCGGACGGAACAACACCTTCGTCGGCAACACATGCGCGACGTCCGCACCGACTGGCATGTGCTGACCGCGACCCCCCGCACGAGAAGAAGCGAGACGGTATGACCACCGTGAGCACCACCACCCCCATCCCCACCACTCCCCTGCACACCCCGCAGCCGGGAATGCGGCTGCGCGAGATCGTCTTCGGCGCGGCCTGCGCCGCGGCCGTGCGCGCGGCGGCCCGGCTGGGCGTCGCCGACGCGCTCGGTGAGACGCCGGCCACCGCAGCCGAGCTCGCGGCGGAGGTGAACGCGGAGCCGGCGCCGCTGCGTCGGCTGCTGCGCGCCTTGTCCTGCTACGGAATCTTCGCCGAGACCGCCGACGGAAGTTTCGTCCACACCGACATGTCCCGGCTGCTGCGCGAGGACGACCCGAACAGCCTGCGGTACATCTCCCTGTGGTGCACCGAGCCCTGGACCTGGGAGGTCTGGCCGCGGCTGGACGACGCGGTGCGCTCCGGCACGAGCGTCTTCCCCGACGTGTACGGGAAGGGGTTCTTCGACTACCTCCACGAGGACGCGCACGAGTCGGCGCAGATCTTCAACCGGGCCATGACCACCTCCAGCATGCAGTCCGCGCTGGATGTCGCCGAACTCCTCGACCTCGCCGGGGTGTCCGAGGTCGCCGACATCGGCGGCGGTCAGGGGCACGTGCTCGCCAGCCTGTTGGAGAAGCACCCGAAGGTCCGCGGCACGCTGATGGATCTGCCCGGCGTGGTCGCGCGCGCCGATGCCCGGCTGCGGGACGGCGGAGCGCTCGCCGGACGGACCAGCATCGTCGCCGGGGACTGCCGCGAGGCGATCCCGGTCGAGGCGGATCTCTACATCATCAAGAACATCCTGGAATGGGACGACGAGAGCACGCGCAGGACCCTGCGCAATGTCATGGCCTCGGCCCGCCCGGGTGCCCGGGTCGTGATCATCGAGAACCTGGTCGACGACACCCCGTCGATGCGGTTCACCACCGCCATGGACCTGTTGCTGCTCCTCAACGTCGGCGGTGCGAAGCACACCAAGGAGAGCCTGATCGGGCGGATGGAGGAAGCGGGGCTGATCGTCGACGACATCAGCCCGGTCAACGGATATCTGCACGCGTTCGAGTGCATCGTGCCCAGCTGAACCGTTTCGCCTCACGGAATCGCCCCGGGTCCGGCTCTGAAGCCGGACCCGGGGCGATCGTTGGTGTGCCTCAGGCGCTGGAGTCGCGCTCCCACCGGTAGAACTCATGGGCCATCGCGTCCTTCGGACCACGCCAGGTCTGGGGGTCGTACGGACTGATGAAGGCGGTGAGCCTCTCGCTGAGGTCCTGGAACTCCGGGTGCTGGTGCACCTTGGCGATCTCCGGACCCGGCGGGCGGTCGGATTCGATCAGGTGCAGATAGACGTCGCCGAACTGGAACAGCTTGCGCCGGTTGACTCCGACGAGGTGCGGCAGTTCGCCGCCGTCGGAGGCGGCGAACAGTTCGGCGATGTCCGGCGCCGACTCCGGCGCCATCCGGGCGACGATCAGAGCGTGATGCATGGGCAGGATGCCTTTCTGATACCCGGCCGGCCACCCCGCCGGGGCGGCGGGGTGGCCGGCCATGGGCGGGCAGGGGGTCAGCGGGCGGTGACCGGGGCCGTACGGCGCTCGCGGTCGCGCTGCTCGATCTTGTCCCGGATGAGTTCCATCTGGACACGCGAGTTCCGGTTGATGTTGTCGGTCATCCACGCGTCGTCCACGGGTGCGTCGGGCCGCATCGCGAAGTCCTGCGCCCAGTGGAGCTTCGTGCCGCCGGGTACCTCCGAGTACTCCCAGCGGATGTTCATGTGCTGGAACGGGCCCGGCTCGACACGGCGCGCGACGACCTTGCGGCCGGCGCGGTCGACGGTGCGCTCGGAGACCCAGCTCCACACCTTGCCGTTCTCGTCGGGGTGCATGGTCAGACGGAACTTCGTCCTGTCGCCGTCCCGTTCGATGACCTCGACGGCCGCGTACTCGCTGAAGAGCCGCGGCCAGTTCTCCAGATCGTTCGTCACGTCCCAGACCAGGTCGAGAGGGGCTGCGATGGTGATCTCGTTCTCGGTGTGTCCGGACACTTCAGGCTCCTGTCATAAGGGTGTGGTTGACGAGGTCGAGGAATTCACGGGGCGTCTTGCACCGGTCGGCGTCAGCCGGGAGCGGCCTGCCGTGCCGGTTCTCCAGCACGCCCACGATGCCGAGGAGGCCGAGGGAGTCCAGGCCGTACTCGTCGAAGCCGGACGCGGGCCGGCTCTCCATCTCCTGCGGGTCGACGCTGACTCCCGCGCCCTTCTTCATCAGCGCAGCCAGCTCCTGGTAGGTCAGTGGATCGTTCATGAGGGCTTCTCCTTCTCACGCGTGGGTAGCGGTGGGGCGCCGCAGCACGATGGCCGCGTTCGAACCCATGAGGCCGCGGCTCAGCACGAGCGCCGTCCGCAGTTCGGCGGGGCGTGCCCGGCCGGTGACGACATCGATTTCGTGACACACGTCGACGACGTTCGGGGTCGGAGGTATCAGGCCGTTCTCCATGGCCAGTACGGCGGCTGCCGCGTCCAGCACCGGCGCCCCGCAGTAGGCGCGGCCGATACCGGTCTTGGGCGCCGTCACGGGTACCCGCTTGCCGTGCCCGCCGAGCGCGTCGGCGATGGCCAGTGCTTCGGCGCGGTCGGCGGAGGGTACGCCGAGGGCGTCGGCGAAGACCACGTCGATCTCCTCCGGCGCACAGCCAGCCTCCCGCAGGGCACCGCTGATCGCCCGGGCGAGCCCCTCCCGGGACTCCTCCCACCGGGATGCCCCGGTGAATGTCGCGGAGTGGCCCGCCAGTTCGGCCCTGACCCGGGCCCCGCGGCGGTTCGCCGCGGCCTCCTCCTCGACCACGAGCATGGCACCGCCCTCGGCGGGTACGAAGCCGCACGCGTCCGCGGTGAAGGGGCGGTAGGCCCGGGCGGGGTCGTCGCAGACGCTGAGGTCCTCGTACCCGAGCTGGCAGACGACCGAGTACGGGGCCAGAGGTGCCTCGGCGGCGCCGACGACCACTGCGTCGGTGCCGCCGCGGATGGACCGTGCGGCATGCGCCAATGCGTCCAGACCGCCCGCTTCGTCGCTGGCCACGACGGCGCACGGCCCCTTGAATCCGCCCCGGATGGAGATCTGGCCGGTGCTTGCCGCGTAGAACCAGGCGATGGACTGGTAGGGGCCGACGTAATTGGACCCCTGTCCCCACAGCCGCTGCAGCTCGCGCTGGCCGAACTCGCCGCCGCCGGAGCCGGCAGCGGTCACCACTCCCACGGCGAACGGGTCGCCCTCGTAGTCGGCCCGGCCGATCCGGGCGTCGTCGAGGGCGAGATCCGCTGCGGCCATCGCGAAATGCGTGAACCGGTCGGTCTGCACGAGATAGCGTTCCTCGATCAGGTCCACCGGGTCGAAGCCCCTGATCTCGCCTGCGACCCGCAGCGGCAGGTGCTCGCACCCCTCGCGGGTGACGCGGTCGAGGACGCTCGTCCCTTCGTGCGTCCTCTTCCAGAACGACTCGGTGGTCGTGCCGTTGGGGGCGACGACACCGATGCCGGTGACAACAGTGCGCCGGGCCTTTCGGGTGCTCATGGTGTCCTCCCACCTGTTCTGGTCAGGGCCACAGCAGACTGGAATCCACCGAATCCGCTGCCGACCGACAGGACGCTGCGCAGCTTCCGGGGCCGTGCGTCACGCGGCACGTAGTCGAGGTCGCACTCCGGGTCCGGGGTTTCGTAGTTCGCCGTCGGCGGCACTGTCTGGTTGACCAGGGACAGCACGCAGGCGGCGATCTCGATGGCGCCGATGGCGCCGAGTGAGTGACCGACCATGGACTTGATGGAGCTCATGGGCACCTCGTAGGCGTGCGCGCCCAGGGCCCTCTTCACTGCTGCCGTCTCGTGACGGTCGTTCTGCTTGGTGCCGGATCCGTGCGCGTTGACGTAGTCGATCTGCGAGCCGTCTATCCGGGCGTGACCGAGGGCCCGGTTGATGGCCTCGGCCATCTCCAGTCCCTCGGGGGTCAGCCCGGTCATGTGATAGGCGTTGCCGAAGGTGGCATAGCCGGCGATCTCGCAGTACACGGTGGCACCGCGGGCGCGGGCATGTTCCAACTCCTCCAGGACGAGTACGGCTCCGCCCTCGCCCATGACGAAGCCGTCCCGGCGGGCGTCGAACGGCCGGGAGGCGTGCTCCGGGTCGTCGTTGTTCGCGGAGGTCGCCTTGATCGCGTCGAAGCAGGCCACCGTGATCGGGGTGATCGGCGAGTCGGACGCCCCGGCGATACAGACGTCGACCCGCCCCTCCTCGATGGAGTGGAACGCGTACCCGATCGCGTCGAGGCCGGAGGTGCAGCCCGTCGAGACGGTCTGCACCGGGCCGTGCGCACCGACCTGCTCGGCGACTGCCGAGGCGAGGGAACTGGGTGAGAAGGCCCGCTCCAGATGGCGGCCGGCCGGGCCGTGGTCGACGTCCCAGCGGGCGCCGCTGCCACTGACGGCGACGTAGTCGTGCTCCAGTCGGGTGGTGCCGCCTACGGCGGTGCCGAGCGACACCCCGATGCGCCAGGGGTCCACCTTCTCCGGGTCGAGCCCCGCGTCGCCGAGGGCTTCCCTGGCGGCGACGAGCGCGAACTGGACGTACCGGTCCGAGCGGGCGATCTCGTCCTCGTCCAGGCCGTGGGCCGCGGGGTCGAAGTCGCACTCGGCGGCGATCCGGGAGCGGAATCCCACCGGGTCGAACAGGGTGATGCCGCGCGTCGCGGTGCGTCCGTTGGCGAGGAGGTCCCAGAAGGCCGGCGCGCCGATTCCGCCCGGGGCGACGACACCGACGCCGGTGACCGCCACGCGCCGGGTCATGAAGCCGCCTCGGTTCGTTCTGGCGGCGCGGCCCGGTCGGCGGTCTCGGTGTTCTCGGTGTCGACGTGACCGAGTTCCGGACGCGGGGCGAGCGGGCCGAGGTGGAAGACCATGCGCGCTTCCACGTCGCCCACGTTACGGAACCGGTGACGTACATGCGGAGGGATCAGCAGGCCCTGGTCGGGCCGCATGGCATGCGGTTCCCCGTCCAGGTCCACCTCCAGGAGACCGTTCACGACGTACACGAACTCCTCCGAGTACGGGTGGTAGTGCTCGCCGATGCGGTCGCCGGGCTGCACGATGGCCAGCCCCATGAAGCCGCTGGTGGCACCCACCGCGGTCGGCGTGAGCATGGCGCGAAGGTCGCCTCCGCGCCTGCGGTTGGGTTGGGTCTCACTGAGGTCCACGATGCGTGGCCGGTGCGTGGTCATGACTGCTTTCCTCCTGGCGCAGTGCGCGTGGTGTTGACGGGTTGAGCGAGAACCCCCCAGGGTGCTGACGCGCGGTTCAGGAATCCGCGGACCGCCGATCGGTGATCAGGGTCATCGCGGACTTCTTGAGGAAGCGCGAGATCTCCTGGCCGTTGGTCGGCGCGGCGTTGACGCCGCCGTCGAGGAGTCGTCCGAGCCTGGCCACCTTGGCGGGGTCGTCGATGCCCAGCGCCTGAGCGGGCTGCGCGTCCAGCGGGCCGACCATTTCGAGGAGCCGCACGACGATGTCGTCGCGCTGGAAGATGGTGCTGCTGTCGATCGGGCTGTTGCGGTCCTCGGCCGCCTCCTCGTCGTTGCCGGCGAGCAGCCGGGCGAGCGCCATGCCGCACCCCTCCTTGGCCTGGTAGAACAGCGCGTGCCGGCGGATGTCGGCGGCGTTGTGCCGGCCGGCGGTGACGTGGTGGACCGTGGGCAGAGCCGCCCGGGTGAAGAACACCCGGGCGGAGTTCTCATCGCTGAGGTCCCGGTCCTGCTCCAGGTACGGGTTGATGGCCTCCTCGACGGCCCTGACCTCGGGCTGACGGGACACGTGGCGCAGCGCCGCAAGGAGGTCCCCCTCGACCTCGACGGCCCGGACGACCCGGTTTCCGTGCATGAAGAGCGAGGTACGGCGCAACTGGGTGTGCTCGTCGACCCGCGCCTTCGGGGAGTCGTAGTCGGCGAGGATCTTCGCGACGACGTCCTCACTGCCGGGCTTCACGGTGAAGGTGAGGGCGTGGCGGACCACGCCGTCGCCCAGCCGGGGGGCGGACTGCAGGTTGCCCTTGACGGCCTCGGGGGTGCTCTCGAAGGCGCTTCCGGTCTCCCGCAGCACGGAGAAGCGCAGCGACCGGGTGTCGCGTACGCAGCTGTGCAGGGGCTGGACCGTCTGGACGTGCTCCTCGCTGTTGACCCAGGCGAGGAAGGGCGGTGCGCTCTCCCATTCGCTGGTGATGAGCCACTGCGAGGGGTTCTCGATCGACTGGCACAGCTGGTCGCTGATGTGCCCGGGTACGGATGCCACCTGATTGCGCAGGTGCTCGTACGCCTCGAGGAATTGGTTCTGGGCTCCGTCGTGCAGATCCAGCAGCAGAACGACCCGCAGCCTGGAGCCGTCGAAGGCGGACTGCGAGATCCGTTCCGAAAGGGTGGTCATGTGTCGTTCTCCTTCGAGACGGCGTGGCGTCCACGTGGATGGCAGGCCGTCGGTTGTCCAATGGAATCGGAGCGGGGAATCTCCCGGCGGATGCGTGCCGTCCGCCCCCCTCACCGCGGGGTGCGTCTCCGTGACCGATCGTGAAACGCTGGTCCGGTCGACGCGAGATTTATGAACCGTTCAGGTGAGCAGCCGCCGGGGAGCCGTCCGAACGGCTCCCGCAAGGGCATGAACAATGCATCTGTACGGCGTCGGAGCTGGAGCAACTGATGAACGAGAACGTCGACCTCCGTGTACCCGTCCTCATCGTGGGCGGCTCCCTGGTGGGTCTGTCCGCATCACTTTTCCTCGGCCGGCTCGGCATCGAGCATCTGCTGGTCGAGAAGCACCCGGCTACTTCCACGCACCCGCGTGGTCGCGGCAACAACGTACGGACAATGGAGGTGTTCCGCACGGCGGGAGCCGAACAGCGGATTCGGAAGGCCGCTTCGGTACTCGCGGAAAATCACGGGATCCTGCAGGCGGGTTCGCTGACCGGCGACGACCAGGAGTGGCTGTTCAAGGAGATCGACCCGGGCGGCGGGCTGGCGCGGTTCAGCCCGAGCGGCTGGTGCCTGTGCAGCCAGAACGATCTGGAGCCGGTGCTGCTGGCGCAGGCCCGTGAGCAGGGCGGCGACATCCGGTTCTCCACCGAGATGATGACGTTCGACCCGGATGGCTCAGGGGTGGACGCCGCGCTGAAGAACCGGGAGACCGGTGAGCACATCAGCGTCCGTGCGGACTACCTGATCGCGGCCGACGGCCCGCGCAGCCCCATCCGGGAGCAGCTGCGGATCGGTCAGTCGGGACCCGGCGACCTGTTCCACAACGTGAGCATCACCTTCCGCTCGCGGAAGCTCGCCGACGTGGTGGGCGACCGGCGTTTCATCGTGTGCTACCTGACCAACCCCGCGGCGGACGGTGCTCTGTTGCCGGTGGACAACGAGAAGGAGTGGGTGTTCCACGCGCCGTGGCAGCCCGAACGGGGCGAGACGCTGGAGGACTTCACCGACGAGCGGTGCGCGGAGCACATCCGCCGGGCGACCGGTGCACCGGACATCGACGTGGAGATCACCGGGAAGGCCCCGTGGCACGCCGCGGAGCGGGTCGCCGAACGGTACGGCCGGGACAGAGTCTTCCTCGCCGGGGACTCCGCCCATGAGATGTCGCCGACCGGGGCGTTCGGCTCCAACACCGGTATCCAGGACGCGCACAACCTCGCTTGGAAGCTCGCCGCCGTGCTGCGCGGCGAGGCCGGTCCGAGGCTGCTGGACACCTACGAGGCGGAACGGCTGCCCGTGGCGCGGGCAACGAGCGAGCGGGCCTCGTCCCGTTCCGCGGAGCACAGCCACCCCGGATTTGCCCCGGCTCCCGGCGTGGGCGGCGGGAAGAAGGGCGGCCTGCTGCCGGTGGCGCTGGGCTACCGCTATGTCCGTGGCGCCGTGGTGGGTGTCGACGCCGAACAGCCGGTGGTGCCGCAAGGGCTGCGGTTGAACGGCGACCCCGGCTCCCGGGCACCACATCTGTGGGTCCGTCAGGCAGGTGAGCGCAAGTCGACACTGGACCTGTACGAGCGGTCGTTCGTGTTGCTGAGCGACGGCGCGGATGTCGCGTGGCGCCGTGCGGCCGCGCGCGTGGCCGACCGGCTTTCGGTGCGGCTCGACGCGTTCGGCATCGGCGCCGGCTCCGACCTGGAGCCGGAGAACGGGGCGGACTGGGCACAGGCGCACGGTACGAGCGCCGAGGGTGCGGTGCTGGTGCGCCCCGACGCCTTCGTGGCCTGGCGGTCGGAAGGTTCCGTCACCGACCCGGAGACGACGTTGTACGACGTGCTGGCCTCCCTGCTCAGCCGAGGCTGACGCCGTCGGCCAACGGTTCATCGATGTCTCGGTCCATGCCGAACGACCGCAGCGCCGCAAGGAACTCTGCCGGCCGGGCGGTGTGGACGAGATGTCCGGCGTCGATGGTGACCAGGCGGCAGTCGGGGATCTGCCGGGCCATCCGGGCAAGTTGGTCCTGTGCGAGGTGGCTGTCGGGACCCCCGCCGATGATGAGGGTCGGGGCGGCTATCTCGCCGAGGCGCTCGCGGGCCGCCGGGTCCGGGTCGTTCAGCTGGGCATCGATCGACGGGACGACCGGCCAGTCGAAGTCGAGTTCCGTGTCGGGGCGTTGGGCGGGCGGGCGCGGCGGATCGAGCGGGATGAGCGGCGGGGCCTCCTCGAGGACGAGCCTGCCGATCAGCGCTGGGTCCCGTTCGGCGAGCAGGAACGCGGCGACGCCGCCCATCGAGTGTCCGACGACGGTGGCGCCGGAAAGATTGCGGGCCTCCAGGAAGGCGTGCAGGTCGTCGCGGAACAGCTCGAAGGAGTAGCGGCCGGTCCAGTCGCTGAGGCCGTGGCCGCGGAAGTCGAGCGCGTACACCCGGTGGTCGGCGGCGAGTTGTTCCGCGATCTCCGTCCAGGTGCGGCTGGACCCGCAGCGCCCGTGGACAAGGACGACGGGCGGAGCGGACGGCTCGCCCCACACCCGGTAGGCAAGGCGAATGCCTCCTGCCTGGACGCTGCGCACCTCGGGGTCGAGGAAGGCGCTGACGGTGCGGACGAAGGCGCCCGGGTCGTCGATCCACGGGTAGTGCCCGGCGCCGCGCTGCACGGCGAACTCCGCGTTCGGGAACAGCGCGGCCAGTTCGGCGGCGCGGTCCGGGGTGGGTCCTCCGTCGTACTCCCCCGCGAGGACGAGCACGGGCGCCGTGACGCCTCGCAGGGCGGCGACGGTGTCGGCCGGGTCGAACGCACCGTCCTGGTAATAGGCCTTCGCTGCGTCGGAGTTGGCCTGCCCGGGTGCTGCGGCAGCGTGCGCCCGCGCGGCGGCGTCCCACCGTCCGTACGTGAACGGCTCGATCGCGGGCCACGCGTCACCCAGGGAACGCTGCCCCGCCCACATGGACTCCAGCGCGTCTCGGCCCTCCGCGAACCATGGTTCGTCACGGCGCAGTTCGGAGGCATCGCGCCAGTCCTCGTCGGTGACGGTGATACCAGCGGCGCGGGTGCCGGGGGTGACGAGGGTGAGCGTGCGCAGCCGCTTCGGGTGCCGAGCGGCGTAGAGCGCGGCCAGGTTGGCGGACGCGGAATGGGCGAGGAGATCGATGCGTTCGTGCCCCAAGTGGGCGCGCAGTGCCTCCACGTCGTCGACGAGCCGGTCGCAGCGGTAGGTCGATGGGGCGTCCGGAAAGGCGGAGTCCCCGGTGCCTCGCAGATCGAGCAGCACCAGTTGGCGGTGGGCGGCGAGTCCGCCCAGGTCGCCGAGATAGGCGCTGGCCCGCATCGGCCCGCCGGGCACACAGATCAGCGGCTCGCCCTCCCCCAGCAGGTGGTAGGCGATCTCGGTCCCGTCGTATGCGTGGAAGGTCGGCATGTACGCCATCCAAACAGGACCCCTGCCGTGATGCAGCTGTGTTCGGTATGAGCGTGTCCAGGATGTGGGACGGCTCCCGGGTGGGGAACCCGGCCGGTGCCGCGGTCCGCCACGGGGCGGGGTCACCGGTCCACGCGTAACCGGCGGACCGGAGGGGCTGGGCACGAATGCGTCGCCCCCTCTTGCCATGCTGCGGGACATCCTGAATTACTGCTCCCATAACGATCGACCGAATGATCGGTCGTCCACTCGGGGAGAGGAACATCCGGATGACAGCTCTGCTGGATGCGGCGGAGCGGCTCGCCCGCCCGGAGCTGCAGGCGCTGCAGCTGGAGCGGTTGCGCGCCACACTGCAGCACGCGTACGACCATGTCGGCTTCTACCGAGCGGCGTTCGACAAGGCGGGGCTGCGCCCGGACGACTGCCGTTCGCTCGCCGACCTGGCCCGGTTCCCGTTCACGACGAAGGCGGATCTGCGGGACAACTACCCGTTCGGCATGTTCGCCGTGCCGGAGGACCAGGTGCGGCGCATCCATGCGTCCAGCGGGACGACGGGCCGCCCCACCGTGGTCGGCTACACGCAGCGGGACCTGGACACCTGGGCGGACGTGGTCGCCCGATCGATCCGGGCCGCAGGCGGCCGCCCGGGACAGAAGGTCCATGTGGCGTACGGGTACGGCCTGTTCACCGGTGGTCTCGGCGCGCACTACGGGGCGGAACGGCTCGGCTGCACGGTCATTCCGGCATCCGGTGGCATGACGTCGCGCCAGGTGCAGCTGATCCAGGACTTCCGGCCCGACATCATCATGATCACGCCCTCGTACATGCTGACGCTGCTCGACGAGTTCGAGCGCCAGGGCGTCGATCCGCGTACCACCTCGCTGAAGGTGGGCATATTCGGCGCCGAGCCGTGGACACAGGAGATGCGCCGGGAGATCGAGGAGCGGTTCGCGATCGACGCGGTCGACATCTACGGGCTGTCGGAGGTGATCGGCCCAGGGGTCGCCCAGGAGTGCGTGGAGACGAAGGACGGGCTGCACATCTGGGAGGACCACTTCTATCCGGAGGTCGTCGACCCGTTCACCGGTGAGGTACTGCCGGAGGGCGAGGAGGGTGAGCTGGTCTTCACGTCGCTGACCAAGGAAGCCATGCCGGTGATCCGGTACCGGACCCGGGATCTGACCCGGTTGCTGCCCGGCACGGCCCGGGTCTTCCGGCGGATGGAGAAGGTCACCGGGCGGAGCGACGATCTGGTGATCCTGCGCGGGGTGAACCTCTTCCCGACCCAGATCGAGGAGATCGTGCTGCGTACGCCAGGCGTGGCACCGCACTTCCAGCTGCGGCTGACCCGCGAGGGCCGTCTCGACGCGCTGACGGTACGGGCGGAGGCGCGGGCGGAGTCGACACGGGACCAGCGGGCACATGCTGCGCGGGCGATCGCGGCGGCGGTCAAGAACAGCATCGGGGTTTCGGTCGGGGTCGAGATCGTCGATCCCGAGACGCTGGAGCGGTCGGTCGGCAAGTTCAAGCGGATCGTGGACGACCGCGGCGAACACTGAGGCAATGGGACGGCGGTGCCCACTTCTGCCGTGTGTTCCCGGGGAGCCGGGCCGTCACGTCGAGTCGTCCGGCGTCCCGCCGGTCCGGTCACCGTCCTCGCCGCCGTCGCGAGCACCGCGTGATTCCTGACGTCCGCTCCGGCCGCCGCGATGACGGGGTCCGTCTCGACATCAGCTGCGGCGCGATCGTCGCTGAGGGCCCTTCTTCCGGAAGGGCCCTCAGGGGGTCACGGCTGCGCGAACCGATCCCTGAGCTCGCGCTTGAGGATCTTTCCGCTCGCGTTGCGGGGAAGCTCGTCCACGAAGAGGATCTTCTTCGGGGCCTTGAAGTGCGCGAGCCGTTCCCGTACATGGTCGAGAAGCTGCTGCTCGGTGGCGTCCTCGCGCAGCACGACGACGGCGGTGACGGCCTCGATCCAGCGTTCGTCGGGCAGCCCCACGACGGCGGTCTCGGCGACGGCCGGGTGGGCGTAGAGGGCATCCTCGACCTGGCGGGAGGCGACCAGGACACCGCCCGAGTTGATGACGTCCTTCACCCGGTCGACGACCGTGAAGAAGCCCTCCGGGTCACGGACGGCGAGGTCGCCGGAGTGGAACCAGCCGTCGCGGAACGCCTCGGCGGTCTCCTCGGGCTTGTTCCAGTAGCCCTCGCACAGCTGCGGTGACCGGTAGACGACTTCGCCCGCCGTGCCGTCGGGGACCTCCTTGCCGTGCTCGTCGACAACCCGTGCTTCGACAAAGAGCACCGGCCGGCCGCAGGAGTCCATCCGGCCCTCGTGCTCCTCGGGCCCGAGAACGGTGGCGAGCGGGCCGATCTCGCTCTGTCCGAAACAGTTGTAGAAGGCCAGCGCGGGCAACCGCTCGCGGAGCCGTTCCAGCACCGGGACCGGCATGACCGACGCGCCGTAGTACGCCTTGCGCAGCCCGCCGAGCTCGCGGGTCGCGAACTCCGGGTGGTTGGCGAGCCCGATCCAGACGGTGGGCGGCGCGAACAGGCTGTCCGCCTGCCCGGCCTCGACGAGGTCGAAGATCCGGCCCGCTTCGGGCGCGTCGAGGATGGTGTTCTCCGCCCCGACCGCGAGGTACGGCAGCAGGAACACATGCATCTGCGCGGAGTGGTAGAGCGGCAGCGAGTGGGCGGGCCGGTCGGTGGGGCGCAGGTCGAGGGCGGTGATCGCACTGACGTACTCGTGGACGAGGGCGCCGTGCGTCATCATCGCGCCCTTGGGCAGCGCGGTGGTACCCGAGGTGTACAGCAGCTGCACGAGGTCACCGGCGGCGGGTTCGCGCTCGGGGGTGAAGGGGCGCGGGGTGGCGAGCGCGCCGAGCAGGGAGTCCGGTGCGTCGCGCAGCGGCCGTACGGCGAATCCGGCCGGGATGCGGTCGCTGAGTGCCGGGTCGGTGAGCACGAGGGCGCTGCCCGACTGCTCCAGGATGTAGGTCAGGTCGTCGCCGGTGAGGTTCTGGTTGACCGGCACATGGACCAGCCCGGCGCGGGCGCAGGCGAGATACGCGATCAGGTACGCGTCGGAGTTGTGGGCGTAGGAGGCGACCCGGTCGCCGGGGTGCAGGCCGTGGTCGGCGAGGAGGACGGCCGCCGCGGTGCTGACTGCCGTGTCCAGCGTCCGGTAGGTCCAGGACCGGTCGGCGTACCGCACGGCGGTGCGCTCGGGGGAGCGCCGTGCGCTGCGGGTCACGACGCCGTCGACTGTGGAGCTGCGTACACCTGTCATGGCGTGATCCTGGGCGGCCGGGACCGGGCGGTCAAGGGTTCTGATACGCGTACCGCTGTTGACAGCGGTACGCGCGTGCTGGCTGAGTTGCGCCTGGCGTCTCGGGGCATCCGAGCAACCGCCTTTCTCACCCGCACAGTTGGGAGGACCCTTGCCCCTCCGTAACCGTCTGAGACTTCTCGCGGTGTCCGGTCTCGCACTGTTCACCGTGTCGGCGTCCCTGCCTCCGGCCGTGGCCGACGCCTCGCACACCCGGCATCCGTCGGGCGGCGGTCTGTCCGCCGTGATCCGCTACACCGAGTACGGCATTCCGCACATCGTGGCGAAGGACTACGCGGATCTCGGGTTCGGCAACGGATGGGCGCAGGCCGCCGACCAGGTGTGCACGCTCGCCGACGGCTTTGTGACGCTGCGCGGCGAGCGGTCGCGGTACTTCGGTCCGGACGCGGCTCCGGACGGTTCGCTGTCCTCCGCGACGAGCAATCTCTCCAGCGATCTCTACTTCCGCGGGGTCCAGGACAGCGGCACCGTGGAGAAGCTGCTGACAGTGCCCGCCCCGGAGGGGCAGAGCTCTGACGTGAAGGAGCTGGAGCGCGGCTGGGCGGCGGGCTACAACGCCTGGCTGAAGCAGAACCGGATCAGCGATCCGGCCTGCCGGGGAGCCGTCTGGGTGCGGCCGGTGACGATGCTGGATGTCGCGACCCGCGCCTTCGCGCTGTCCGTGCTGGGCGGTCAGGGCCGCGGGATCGACGGCATCACGGCGGCGCAGCCGCCCACGGGCGCACCGGCGTCGCCCGGTGTTCCACCGGGCGAGGCGGCGAAGGCGGCGCAGCGGCTGCTGTCCACACAGAACGCCGACATGGGCTCCAACGCGGTCGCGTTCCGGGGCAGCACGACGGCGAACGGGCGAGGACTGCTGCTCGGCAATCCGCACTACCCGTGGCAGGGCGGGCGGCGGTTCTGGCAGTCGCAGCAGACCATCCCGGGGGAGCTGAACGTGGCGGGCGGTTCGCTGCTCGGCTCGGCGACCGTGTCGATCGGGCACAACGCGAACATCGCCTGGAGCCACACCGTCGCCACGGGTGTCACCCTCAATCTGCATCAGCTGAGCCTCGATCCGGCCGATCCGACCGCGTATCTGGTGGACGGCAAGCCGGAGCGCATGGCGAAGCGCACGGTCTCGGTCGGGGTGAAGGGCGGCGCCCCGGTGACCCGGACCCAGTGGTGGACCCGGTACGGTCCGGTCCTCACCTCCCTCGGTGCCGGGCTGCCGCTGCCCTGGACGGCGACGACCGCGTATGCGTTGAACGACCCGAACGCCACGAACCTGCGGTCCGCGGACACGGGTCTCGGGTTCAGCAAGGCACGCAGCACCGCGGACATCCAGGCCGCGTTGCGGCGTACCCAGGGGTTGCCCTGGGTGAACACCGTTGCCGCCGATTCCGCGGGCCATTCGTTCTTCTCGCAGTCGCAGGTGCTGCCGCGGATCACGGACGATCTCGCGCAGCGGTGCTCCACCCCGCTCGGCAGAGCGACGTATCCGTCGTCAGGGCTCGCGGTGCTGGACGGATCGAGGAGCGACTGCGCGCTCGGTTCGGACCCGGACGCGGTGCAGCCGGGCATCTTCGGGCCGGGCCGGATGCCGACCGTCAAGGATGCCCCGTACGTCGAGAACTCCAACGACAGCGCCTGGCTGACCAACGCCGACGCACCGCTGACCGGCTACGAACGGGTCTTCGGCACCATCGGCACGCCTCGCTCGATGCGGACCCGCGGCGCGATCGAGGATGTGTCGGCGATGGCGGCGAAGGGCCGGCTGACAGTCGGCGACCTGCAGGAACAGCAGTACGCGAACCGCGCCGCTGCCGGTGACCGGGCAGCGGCCGACCTGGCGCGCGCCTGTGCGGCGCTGCCCGGCGGAACCGCGGCCGGCAGCGACGGCAGGGCGGTCGATGTGTCGGCGGCGTGCGACGTGCTTGCACGCTGGGACCGGAAGTTCGACACCGGCAGCCGGGGGGCACTTCTCTTCGACCGGTTCTGGCGCAGGGCCACAGCGGTGCCGACGGCCGAGCTGTGGAAGGTGCCCTTCTCCCCCACCGACCCGGTCGGTACCCCGCACACGCTGAACACCGCGGCGCCGCGCGTCACCGCGGCGCTCGCCGACGCGGTGGCCGAACTGCGGGCGGCCGGGATCGCTCCGGACGCGCCGCTGGGTGCGAACCAGGCGGTCGTGCGGAACGGGAAGCGCATCCCGGTCGGCGGTGGTACGGAATCCCTCGGTGTCTGGAACAAGACCGAACCGGTGTGGGACGCCACGGCCGGCGGGTACACCGAGGTCTCGGCCGGCTCCAGCTACATCCAGGCGGTCGGCTGGGACGGCTCCTCGTGCCCGGTGGCCCGCACCCTGCTCACGTACTCCCAGTCCTCGAACCCGAACTCACCGCACTACAGCGACCAGACCGAGCTCTTCTCGGGTGAGCGCTGGGTGACATCCCGGTTCTGCGAGAAGGACATCGCGCGCTCGCCGGCGCTGCGGGTGGTGCGGGTGCGCGAGCACCGGTAGCACACTCCGCGGGCACATCGGCCCCTGACCGTTTCCGGGCGGCCAGGGGCCGATCGCTGCCGACGGTCAGGGGCCGGTCATCGCATGCGGTCAGGGGCTGATCGCGAGGACGACGAACGCTGCGAAGATCGCCAGGTGGACGCCGCCCTGGAGCAACGTGGCCCGTCCCGGTACGACGGTCAGCGCGCCGACCACCACGGTCAGCGCGAGCAGCACCATATGGGTGGCGCCGAGGCCGAGATGAAGCGGTCCGGGCAGCCAGATGGAGGCCAGGGCGATGGCCGGGATGGTCAGCCCGATGCTGGCCATGGCCGACCCGAGGGCGAGGTTGAGGCTGGTCTGCACGCGTTCGCGGTGGGCGGCCCGGACCGCGGCGAGGGTCTCGGGCAGCAGCACCAGCAGGGCGATGACGACACCGACCACCGCCTGCGGCAGCCCGGCCGCCTCCACGCCGGACTCGATGGTCGGCGAGACGGACTTGGCGTCGCCGACGACGGCGACCAGCGCGATCAGCAGCATGGCGACGCTGAGCGCGGTGGCGCCCCGGCCGGGCAGCGCCGCTTGCTGCTCGTCCTCCTTGAGCCGGCCGTCCTGGGTGAGCGGCAGGAAGTACTCGCGGTGCCGGACGGTCTGTACGGCGACGAACAGCCCGTACAGGAGGAGGGACGCGACAGCGGCGAAGGCGAGCTGTGCGGTGGAGAACTCGGGGCCCGGTCTGCCGATGGTGAAGGTCGGCAGCACCAGACTGAGGGTGGCGAGGGTGGCGACGGTGGCGAGGGCGGCGCCGGAACCTTCGGCGTTGAACACAGCGACGCGGGAACGCACCGCGCCCACCAGCAGGGACAGTCCGACGATGCCGTTGCAGGTGATCATCACGGCGGCGAAGACGGTGTCGCGGGCGAGCGCGGACGTCTTGGGGCCGCCGTCCACCATCAGGGTGACGATCAGGGCCACCTCGATGATGGTCACGGCGACGGCCAGGACGAGCGAGCCGAACGGTTCGCCGACCCGGTGGGCGATCACCTCGGCATGGTGGACGGCGGCGAGCACGGCGCCCGCGAGACAGAGCGCGACGACGGCGACGGCGAAGGGCGGCAGCACCCGCCCCCAGCTGAACACCAGCGCTACCGCCGCGACGATCGGCACAACCACGGTCCACTGGGTAGCCAGGGACCGGACCGTCGCGCTCGTTTTCATGAGCCACACGCTGCCAGAGGTGACCGGGGCGCGCTCGGCGGACGGTGCGGGGCCGCCGGCGCTCAGAGGGCTCTGTGGTGCCCCTCCCAGTACGGGTCGCGCAGTCGCCGCTTGTACAGCTTGCCGTTGGGGTCGCGCGGCATCGTGTCGATGAAGTCGACGCTCTTGGGGCGTTTGTACCCGGCGAGCCGCTCGGCGCAGTGGGTGAGGATCTCGGCGGCCAACCCGTCGCCCGGGGGGTGTCCTTCGGCCGGTTCGACGACCGCCTTGACCTCCTCGCCCCAGTCGGCGTGCGGGATGCCGAAGACGGCGGCATCGGCGACCGCGGGGTGGCTGAGGAGCGCGGCCTCGATCTCGGCGGGGTAGATGTTCACCCCTCCCGAGATGATCATGTCGATCTTGCGGTCGCGGAGGAAGAGATAGCCGTCCTCGTCGAGGACGCCCAGATCGCCGACGGTGAAGAAGTCTCCGATGCGGTTCTTCTCCGTCTTGGTCCGGTCCTTGTGGTAGCTGAAGCCGCCGGTGCTCATCTTCATGTAGACGGTGCCGAGCTCGCCGGGCGGGAGGCGGTTGCCGTCGTCGTCGAAGACGGCGAGTTCACTGATCGGCCAGGCCTTCCCGACCGTACCGGGCTTCTTCAGCCAGTCCTCGGCGGTGGCGAACGCGCCGCCGCCCTCGCTGGCCGCGTAGTACTCCTCGACGCACCGGCCCCACCAGTCGATCATGGCGCGTTTGACGTGGTCGGGGCAGGGGGCCGCGCCATGGATGGCATGCCGCATCGAGGTGACGTCGTACCGCTCCTTCACCTTGTCGGGGAGGGCGAGGAGGCGGTGGAACTGGGTGGGGACCATGTGCGTGTGGGTGCAGCGGTGCGCGTCGATGACCCGCAGCATCTCCTGCGGCGCCCACTTGTCCATCAGAACGAGGCGGTGCCCGATGTGCAGGGCGGCGCCCGCGAACTGGAGTACGGCGGTGTGGTAGAGCGGCGAGCAGACCAGATGGACGTTGTCGTCGAACGGCTTGATGCCGAAGATGCCGAGGAAGCCGCCGAGATGGCTCTCCTCGGGGAGCTTGCCGGAGAGCGGGCGGCGGATGCCGCGCGGGCGTCCTGTGGTGCCCGAGGTGTAGTTCATGACCCAGCCGAGGCTTCGGTCCTCGGGCGGTGCGTCGGACTGTTCCGCGAGCAGTTCCGCGTACGGGCGGAAGCCGTCGACCGCGCCGACGGCGTAGCGGTGGCTCACGGGCAGTTCCGCCTCGTCGGCGGCGGATGTCGCTGCGTCGGTGTACCGCTCGTGCGCGATCAGCACCTTGGCGCCGGAGTCGGAGACGATCCAGGCGATCTCGGGGCCGACGAGGTGGTGGTTGACGGGGACGAGATAGAACCCCGCCTGGCAGGCGGCGAGGTACGCGGTGAAGAACTCGACGCCGTTGGGGAGGACCACGGCGAACGCGTCGCCCTGCCGGAGACCGGCCGCGCGCAGCCCGTGGACCAGGCGGTTCGCCGCGGCGTGCAGCCGGCCTGCGGTCCAGGTCTCGCCGTCGGGGGCGACGAGGATCGTACGGTCGGGGGCGGCGGTGGCCTGGGCCCAGAAGCCGTTGGGCGGCTGGTTCATGCGGCGCTCCGTCCGGCGATGCGGTTGATCCGGTCCACGGCGCGTTCGAAGCCGCGGGTCAGGTCGTCGAAGACGGCCTGCACGCTGCGTTCGGTGTTCATCCTTCCGACGATCTGGCCGACGGGGGTTCCCAGCAGTGCGCCGGTCTCGTACTTCTGGATACGGGAGACGGCCTCGGCGACCAGCAGTCCCTGCAGCGGCATGGGCAGGGGGCCGGGGCCGGACGGGTCGTCCCAGGCGTCGGTCCATTCGGTACGGAGCTGGCGTGCGGGTTTGCCCGTCAGGGCGCGCGAGCGGACGGTGTCGCCGGAGCCCGCGGCAAGGAGTTTGCGGGTCAGTGCGCGGGAGTGGAGGTCGGCCTCCTCGGTGGTCAGCCAGAGCGAGCCGAGCCAGACGCCCTGGGCGCCGAGGGCGAGCCCGGCGGCGATCTGCTGTCCGCTGCCGATGCCTCCGGCGGCGAGGACGGGGAGAGGTCCCACGGCGTCGACGACGTCGGGGACGAGGACCATGGAGGCGATCTCTCCGGTGTGACCGCCCGCTTCGTACCCCTGGGCGACGACGATGTCGATGCCCGCGTCGGCGTGGTGCCGGGCGTGCTTGGCGCTTCCGGCGAGGGCGGCCACGAGGACGTTCCGGTCGTGGGCACGTTGCACGACGTCCGCGGGGGGCGAGCCGAGGGCGTTGGCGAGGAGCCTGATGGGGTAGTCGAAGGCGACGTCGAGCTGGTTGCGGGCGACCTCCTCCATCCACCCGGTGATGCGCCAGCCGGATGCCTCGCCCTCGGCGAGTTCGGGGACGCCGTATGTGGCGAGGGTGTCCTGGACGAACTGGCGGTGTCCGGCCGGGATCATCGCCTCCACATCGGCCTCCGTCACCCCTTCCACCTTCTTCGCGGGCATGACGACGTCGAGGCCGTACGGCTTGCCGTCGGTGTGCTCCTGCATCCAGTCGAGGTCACGTGCCAGGTCGTCGGGGGCCGTGTAGCGGACCGCGCCGAGTACGCCGAATCCGCCGGCCCGGGTGATCGCCGCGGCCACTGCCGGGAAGGGCGTGAAGCCGAAGATGGCGTGCTCGACTCCCAGTTTCTTGCTCAGCTCCGTCTCCATGGGCGGCAGGATGCCGCAGTCGGACATTCGAAGGAAGAGATTTTCTGATGCAGTGTCAGATTCTTTGTGGCGCCGGGGACCTCCGGGACGGCAGGGGTGACAGTAATCTCTGCGGCGGCAGGAAGTTTCATCGTAGGACTGGATGACGAAAGTTACTTTCAACCGGTAGGAAGGGGTTCCGGATGACCGAGGACGCGACCGGCAGAGGGATCAGCCGACGCAGGCTGAGCGGTGGGATGCTCGCACTGGGCGGAGCACTCGCCCTGGCACCGATTCCTTTCGCGGAGACGGCGTCGGCCATGGAATCGGGGGCGGGAACGTCGGGGGCGTCGGGAGCAAGCGCCGTGGACGCTTCGGATGTGGCTGCCGACGGGCGGCCGACGCTGCGGCGCGGTTCCGCCGCCCGCGCCGGGCTGTTGCAGGGACCACTGGACCAACTGGTCACAGAGGCGGAACGGTTCCTCTCCGCTTCCCCCAAACACCCGTGGTACGCGGGCGCGGTGCTGCTCGCCGGGCGCGGTGGCACGGTGGCGCTGCACCGGCCGATCGGCAAGGCGGTGCGGTACGCGGCGTACGACGCCAAGACCGACACCGGAGTGGAGTTCCCGGCGGACCAGCAGATCGCGATGGCCGAGGACACGGTCTTCGACCTGGCGTCGGTGTCCAAGCTCTTCACCTCGATCCTGGCCGTGCAGCAGATCGAGCGCGGGGCACTGGAACTGGAGGCGAAGGTCGCCTCGTATCTGCCCGACTTCGCGGGAGGCGGCAAACAGGACGTCACGATCCGTCAGCTGCTCACGCACACCTCGGGGTTCCGTGCCTGGATCCCGCTCTACAAGGAGCCGACCCGGGAGGGGAAGCTGCGGCTGCTGTGGAACGAGGTCCCGGCCAATCCGCCGGGCACGGTGTATCTCTACTCCGACCTCAATCTCATCTCGCTGCAGCTGGTCCTGGAAAAGATCACCGGACGCACCCAGGATGTGCTGCTCCGCGAGGAGATCACCGCGCCGCTCGGAATGCACCGCACTCGTTACAACCCGCCCGCCGCCTGGAAGCCGAAGATCGCGGCCACCGAGGACGCCCGGCTGCCCTGGTCCGGCCTGGACCGCGGACTGGTCTGGGGCGAGGTGCACGACGAGAACGCGTACAGCCTGGACGGGGTGGCGGGCCACGCCGGAGTGTTCTCCTGCGCCTGGGACCTCGCGATCCTCGCCCGTACGCTGCTCAACGGCGGCGTCTACGGACGCGCGAGGATCCTCTCCCAGGATTCGGTGGACCTCCTGTTCACCGACTTCAACACCGCGTTCCCCGGAGATGCCCATGGGCTCGGCTTCGAGCTCTACCAGCACTGGTACATGGGGGCGATGGCCACCCCGAGCACAGCGGGCCACACCGGCTTCACCGGGACGAGCCTGGTCCTCGATCCGACGACCGACTCGTTCCTGATCGTGCTCGGCAACTCCGTTCATCCGGTTCGCACATGGCGCTCCGGCAGTGCACCTCGGGTCGCCACCGCGAACCAGATGGCGCGTGCGGTGGCGGTGCGCCCCGCCCGGGGCCGTACCGCCTGGTTCTCCGGCATGGCGAGCGCCGCCTCCGCCACGCTCGCACTGCCCGCTCTGCGTCCGGCGTCCTCGCGTGCCGCGCTGAGCTGCGCGGTGTGGTGGGACACCGAGCCGGGCTCCGACTACCTCTTCCTGGAGGCCTCGTCGGACGCCGGGACGACCTGGCAGCCGGTGCCCTTCACCACCGCAGCGACGACGTCCGGCTCCCACCGGGTGGAGCCGGAACCGCATCCGGCGGGCTCCGTCTCCGGCTGGTCGGGCCGGGTCTGGCACCGTCTCGACGCGGACCTGGCCGCCTGGCGGGGCAAGGAGGTGCGTCTGCGGTGGCGGTACACCACCGATCAGCTGTACGTCGGGCGCGGGGCGTATGTGGACGGCATCCGGGTCGAGGACGACGGCCGGACCGTCTTCGACGACGGCAGGTCGGGCGACGCCGGGCGCATCGAGGCGAACGGGTGGACGGTGTCCGCCGACTGAGAGCGGCTGCTGCCGGCCGGTTCGGACCGGCCGGCAGCCGCTGGTTCGACGGGTTGGTTGCGCGTCAGGACGCCGGTACGAGCAGATGGACGGCGAGCGCTGAGATCAGCACGGAGGACGCCAGGGCGGTGACGAGCCGCCCCCGGCCGCCGGTCAGTACGCGACCGAGCAGCGCTCCCCCGCCGGCCAGCAGCAACTGCCAGCCGGCTGACGCGGCGAACGCCGCGAGGACGAACACGGACTGTTCCAGTCGGTCCGGGGCGGCGGCGGTCGCCCGGCTGCCCAGCACCAACGCCGTGAAGTAGACGACGGTCGTGGGGTTCAGGAGGGTCATCCCCGTCAGCCCCAGATAGGCGCGCGCGGGGCTGAGCGGGGTCCGGTCGGACCCGGACACCGAGTGCCGCTTGCGGTATTGGCCGATCGCGGTAGTGGCGCTCCGTAGCGCCAGGACGACGAGCACCAGGGCCGAGGCCCAGCGCAGCGGCAGGGCGACCGGCTCGATGACACGGGTGAGTGAGGAGCCTCCGACGACCGCGATCAGCGCATAGAGGCCGTCGGCCGTCGCGACTCCGAGCGCGGCGGCGACGCCGGTTCCGAGGGAGGTCCGTGCGGTGAGAGCCACCAGATAGGTCGCGACCGCTCCGACCGGCATGGCAATGCCGAAGCCGGCCAGCAGCCCCGCGACCAGGGCGGCGCTCACGCGGGGAGAGGAATCGGCCTCCGTGACCGGCCGGACTGCTGCTGGACCCGCACCGGTCGAGTGGCAGGGGTCGTCGGCAGGAGGGCGGTGATCGAGTTCATGAGCAGATGGTGGGGCCGTGCGGGAGCGGGAGCAACCCATTTCTTTTTCGGGCGTGCGGCCGCATCGGCATGGGGACTCCGTACTGCGATCCGTTGATGTGGGGCCGCTCCCGAGCCATTACGCTCCTTCGTCATGACCGAACCCACCTACGTACGTACCACCCGGGCGTCCTACGACACCGTCGCGGCCGACTACGCCGAGCTCTTGAGAACGGAACTCGGACGCAGGCCGCTGGACCGGGCGATGCTCGCCGCGTTCGTCGAACTCGTACAGGCCTCCGATGCCGGACCGGTCGCCGACATCGGCTGCGGTCCCGGGCGGGTGACAGGACACCTGCAGTCCCTGGGACTGACCGCACGGGGCATCGACCTCTCGCCCGAGATGGTCGCGGTGGCCCGTAAGACGTACCCGGACCTGCGTTTCGACGTGGGTTCGATGAATGCCCTCGACCTGGACGACGACAGTCTCGGCGGCATCGTCGCCTGGTACTCCATCATCCACACGCCGCCCGAGCTGTTGCCCGAGGTGTTCGCCGAATTCCACCGGGTGCTGGCCCCGGGCGGCCATTTGCTGCTGGCCTTCAAGGCCGGGGACGAGATCCGGCATCTGGACCACGCGTACGGCCATGCACTGGCGCTCGACGTCTACTGGCTGGAACCCGAGCGTGTGGCCGAGCTCCTGAGTCGGGCCGGACTCCTCGTGGACGCCAGGCTCGTGCGCGAGGCCGGCTGGAACGACGCAGGCCCCCAGGCGTTCCTCATGGTCCGCAAACCGGCGCATCCGTAGTCGTTGCCCGGACCGTCCCCGTTTCCCACCGGGGCCATGGGGGACGGGCCCGCCCTCTCGGGGCCGGCGAACAATCTCAGCAGCACATGGTTGCAGCCCGGCAGCAGTCAATGCGGGCCGCACCATGTGACGTTCCACCGCGGCGGCGAGAAGAGGGGGAAGTCGGCCGTCCTGCGGCTGCCCTCAATGGGCCGGCCGATCCAGGCCTCCGCTCCCCCGCCGACCACGGTACAGGCGCCGGATGGCTGCTTCGAAAACTGGGGACCACCAGCGCCTCGTGATCCAGCTCCTGGCCCGGAATTGGCATGTGACTATTTGTCATTTCCCGGCCGCCTCCGGGGCCTCCGGCTTGGGGTCGACCGGCTGGATCCCGGCCTGCCGGGCGACGTTCTCGCTGTGCTCCAGGTGGACACGCCCCTGCTCGCCGAGCTGGGCGAGCACGCCCGCGAGAACCGTCTCGACCGTGGCCAGCGTCGGCACCATGCTGTCGTACGGCGACGGCTCCGCAACCCGGCTGGGCAGGACGACATCGGCGAGATGGGTCACCGGCGACAGCCAGGCATCGGTGAAGAGGACGATCTTGCTGCCGCACTGCCTGGCCATCTCCGTGATGACGATCTTGTCCGGTTCGTAACGGCGGTAGTCGAACACCACGAGGACGTCCTGCCTGCCCAGCCCCGCGAGCACGGCGGTCCTCTCCACGTCCCGGTCCGGCAGGATCACCACCTCACCCCGCAACTGCATCAGATGCAGGCCGAGATACTGCGCCAGCAGGTGGGTGAACCGGCCGCCGACGAGGACGATCCGACGTTTGGGGTGGCTGAGCAGTGCCACTGCGGCCTCCACGTCGTGCGGGGGAAGCTCGCGCAGGGTACGGGCCACCTCGGCACTGAAGACGTCCTGGCCACTGCCGGCACGCGCCGTTCCGGAGCCGTCGTCCTCCTGCACCAGGGGCGGGGTGGTGCCGTACCCGCGGGTGCTGTACAGAGCCAGCGGCGAGGCGCTGCGCTCGTCGAGCTCCTCCCGCAGGGCCGCCTGGAAGTCGGGGAAACCCTTGTAGCCGAGTCTGTTCACGAATCGGATCACCGTGGGGGCGCTCACGCCGGCCCGTTCCGCGAGCGTGGCCACGGTCTCGAAGCCTGCCGACGGATAGCCCGCGAGCAGCACCCGGGCAACTTTGCGTTCGGCGGGACTGAGGTCACCGATGCGGTGCCGGATCTCTTCGGCAAGTGAGGACATGGGCCGGGCCACCTTTCCAAAGGGGTTCAGATTACGCGGCGCCCGGCCCCGAGCTGTGTCCGCACGGACGACGGGCCGCATCCGGGGGGCCGGTCAGTGGCCTCCGGCGTCGCCGAGCGCCACGATCAGGGCTGCCAGCAGAGCCACACGGCGCGGAACGGTCGTGACGTCGAGCCACTCGTCCGGGCCGTGGTCGCCGCCGCCGACCGGACCGAGGCCGTCGAGGGTGGGGACACCGGCTCCGGCGATGGTGTTGGCGTCGCCGACGCCGCCGGTGGCTGCGGCACCCAGGTCGATGGCGAGTTCCCTCCCGGCCTCCAGGGCATGGGTGAGCATGGCACGAGCCGCTGGGGTGTCCTCCATCGCCGGAATCGCTTCGGTCTGCCGGACGGTGGCGGTGGCGCCGGGTACGGAGAGGCTCGCGGCGGCCGCTTCGATCGCCTGACGGGCGTGTCGGATGCCGGCATCCGTCGACGACCGTACCTCCACATGAAGCTCCGCCTCGGGACAGACGATGTTGATGCGGCTGCCCGCCCTGATCATGCCCACGTTGACGGTGACGTCGCCCCAGCGCCCGTTCATCTGCTGGCATTCGATGAGGAGATGTGCGGCGGCCAGTGCGGCGTTCGCTCCGCGCTCCGGTTCGATTCCGGCATGCGCGGCCCGCCCCGTCACGGTGATCACGAAGTCCGCCACGCCCTTGCGGGCGACGACGAGGTCGCCGTTCTCCCGGGCGCATTCCAGGCCCAGCGCGTAGTGGATGCCATGGCTGAGGGACACGGTCACCGGACGGCTGGCCGGGGAGCCGACCTCCTCGTCGGGGGTGGCCAGGAAGACGAGCTCCGCGAAGTCCAGCATCCCTCGGCGCAGCAGGAGTTCCACGGCGGTGAGCCCGGCCAGGAGTCCTCCCTTGTCGTCGCTGACCCCGGGGCCGTGGGCGAGTGGCCCGCTTCGGCGGAAAGGCCGGTCCGCCGCGGTTCCGTCGTCGAACACGGTGTCCATGTGCCCGGCGAGCAGGATGCACCTTCCGCCACGCTCCACAGGCAGTTGTCCGCGCAACCGGCCCACGACCAGGTCACCGAAACGGGTGTCGCGGCCTTCGGCGGTGACGGGGACACGGTCCACCGCGAAGCCCAAGGACGTCAGGCGTCGCACGGTCCATGCCGCGACCTGATTGACTCCGTCGGGGCTGTACGAGCCGGAGTCGATGGAGACGAGGTGCTCCAGCTCCGCCAGATAGCGGTCGTGCAGGGCGACGGCGCCGGGGAGCAGCAGGGCCGCGGTGCGTGCCGCTGTGCCCTGCTGCCGCACGGGGGCGCTCACAGGACCTTCGACAGGAAGGCACGGGTGCGTTCCTGCCGCGGGTCGCCGAGTACCTGCCGCGGGGCGCCCGCTTCGACCACGACGCCACCGTCCATGAAGACGGCCGTGTCCGCGACTTCGCGGGCGAACCCGATTTCGTGGGTGACGACCACCATCGTCATTCCTTCCGAGGCCAGTTGACGCATGACGTCGAGAACTTCTCCGACCAGCTCCGGGTCCAGGGCGGACGTCGGTTCGTCGAAAAGCATCAGTTTGGGTTTCATCGCCAGGGCCCGTGCGATGGCAACACGCTGCTGCTGGCCGCCGGACAGCTGGGCAGGGTATCGGTCGGCGCGATCGGCGAGGCCGACGCGGTCCAGCAGGCGCAGGGCGTCCTCGCGGGCCTCGGCCCTGGTGGCGCCCGCGACCTTCACGGGTGCCTCCATGACGTTCTGCACCGCCGTCATGTGGGGGAAGAGATTGAACCGCTGGAACACCATCCCGATGTCCCGGCGGCTGCGGGCGATCTCGCGCTCCTTCAGCTCGTGGAGCCGGTTGCCCTGCTGCCGGTAGCCCACCGGCGCACCGTCGACGGACAGCCTGCCCCCGTCGAGCTTCTCCAGGTGGTTGATGCAGCGCAGGAACGTGGACTTCCCGGAGCCGGAGGGGCCCAGCAGGCAGCAGACCTGGCCGCGTTCCACCGTCAGGTCGATGCCCTGGAGCACGGCGACCTTCCCGAAGTGTTTGCGCACGCCCTCGGCGTGCACCATCGGCGTCTCCACTGTCTTCATCCCTTCGGTCCGGTCGGTGCGGGGGTGGTACGGGACAGGCTCAGCCGGGCTCCGGCGACGAGGCGTTGCAGTGGGCCGACGGCAGCGGCGGGGGCCATGCCGCGCCCGTACCTGCGTTCCAGCCAGGACTGCGGCAGGCTCAGGGCCGTGACGAGTATCAGGTACCAGATGGAGGCGACGACGAGCATGGGGATGACCTGGTAGTTCTGCGCGTACACGTCCTGGATGTTGGACATCAGGTCGTGGGCGGAGATCACCGAGACCAGCGCGGTCATCTTGAGCATGTTGATGGTCTCGTTGCCCAGTGGCGGGATGATGACCCGCATGGCCTGGGGCAGCACGATGCGCCGGGTGGTGAGGGACGGGCTCATGCCGAGCGAGTGCGCGGCCTCCGTCTGTCCCGGGTCGACGGACTGGATGCCGGCGCGGACGATCTCGCTCGCGTACGCCGCCTCGTTCAGCCCCAGCGCCAGGAGCGCGGCTACCGTGGGCGTGAGCAGGGCGTTGGTGTCGGCCTGCAGCAACGTGATGTGGGTGAACGGGATGCCGATCAGCACCTGTTGGTAGAGCGCGCCCGCGTATCCCCAGAAGATGATCTGGACGAGAAGGGGCGTGGAGCGGAAGACCCAGACGAAGGTGGTTCCCAGGGCGCGGAGTACGGGGTTGGACGACAGCCGCATCACCGCGACGAGGACGCCGAGGCCGAGCCCGATCGCCATGGCGGCCGCGGTGAGCCACAAGGTGGTGACCAGTCCGCTGAAGACGAGGTCGGCGAAGACGTAGCGTCCGACGATGTCCCAGTGCAGATTCTTGTTGCCGGCCAGGGAACCGATGAGTCCGATGAGGGCGGTGACGGCTGCCGCTGCGGCCAGCCACCGGCCCCAGTGCCGGACCGGCACGGCGGTCAGGGTGTCCGGGGCGGGCGCGGTCGGTGCGGGAACGCTCTTCATGGTCCCGGCGGGGGTCATGGCTGTCATGTCAGGACACCGCCGCGTTCTTGGTGGCTTCGTTCACCGCGATGGACTCGACACCGTACTTGGCGCAGATCTTGCGGAGCGTCCCGTCGTCGATGAGCGCCTGCACGGCCTTCTGGATGGCGTCGGTGAGCCCGGGCAGGCGTTTGGTGACGCCGATCCCGTTGGGGGTGGCCTCGTAGCCGCCGGCCGCCGCGGGGTCATTGACGACTGCGAAGGCCCGGCCGCCGTCGGCAGTCTTGGCGGTCCAGCCCGCGGCCGGCTTGGTCAGCAGGTCGGCTGCTACTTTCCGTGATCGCAGGGCGAGTTGGGCGTCTGAATCCTTCGGGAATGTCTGGATGGAGATGGGGCCCTTGCCCGCCTTCGCACACGCGGGCTGGTGGGCCTTGAGTACGTCCAGCTGATGGGTGGCGGCCTCCGCACCGACCTTCCTGCCACACAGGTCGTCGAGTCGGGAGATGTGGTCCGGGTTCCCTTTCGTGACGAGGATGCCCGAGCCGGACACGGAGTAGTCCACGAAGTCCAGGACCTGCTGGCGCTCCTTGGTGTCGGTCATGGCCGACATGACCGCGTCGAACTTGCCGGCCTGAATGGCCGGAACGATGCCGTCGAACTTCTGGGCGGTGAAGGCGAATCGCACCCCCAGTTTGGCTCCGAGCGCCTGCCCCAGGTCGTAGTCGAGGCCGGTGAGCTCGGGCTTGCCCTCGGTCACGAACATCACGAACGGCGCGTAAGGGACGTCGGTGGCGACTCTGACCTTGCCGGCGGACCTGACGTCGGCAGGGAGCGCGGCATGGAGCTTCGTATCCCTGGTGATGTGCACACCGGCGACGGTGGCGTCGACCGCGGGAGCGGCGGACTCGCTGTCGGTGCTGCCGCTGCCGCATGCGGACACGGTCATGGCCGATGTGATCAACAGTGCACCGGCCGCAACGGCGCGGCGGATCGGGTGAGTGTGCAACACGGGCCCCTCTCGCGGAACTGTCGTGCGGTTGGAATTCACCGCCGACGGACGTCCCGCACGTTACACACGGCGAAGGATTGCGCTCTACTGTAACGCTTATTACATGTCGATAACGACACGCTGCGAGGCGACGCACTCACTGATCCGCAGATGGCCCCCGGTCAGGGCAGCCTCGTGAACAACCGACTCAGAGCTGCTCGCGTTTCAGATCGCGGCAACATCAATCGATCTGTAACAGGCGTCGCCCGCAACGCCAGGCCGTCGACCGCGGCAGCCGCCGGCCCCACCCGCCCGCGCGGGCGGGGCCGGCGGCGCGGGCGCGGGCGCGAGGGAACCCGCCCACCCACAACGGACCGGCCCCCTGGAGGACCGTCGCCGAGCGGGAAGCGAAAGTGGGAACCCAGCGCATCCAACACCGTTCGGGATGCGCCCAGCACGCAACAGTGGGTCCACCACTCACTCACGCACACTGGTGAGGAACGGTGAACCCAGTGAGAGCGGGGCGTCCGACAGCACCATCGCGATGATTCCGCGGCCAGCGGGTCCGCTTCACGCCTGCTTCCGGCGGCTTGCCCGAAGCCTGTGCGCCGGCCGGGTCAGGCCGGGCGGTCGTCGGTGAGGTGCCGATCCTGCACCTTGGTCCGGTACAGCCACAGCAGTACCGCCACGACCAGAACGGCGAGTGCCACTCCCAGTTCTGTGTAGCCGCCGTATCCGGTGATGGAGAAGCCGGTCGCGCCCACCACCAGCACCACGGTGAGGAACCCGGCCAGCGTCCAGGCCAGGGGCACGAAGAACCGGGGCAGCCTGATGGGACGCACGGCGTCCGGACGGTCCTTTCGCAGCAGCGCGAAGCCGGAGACCGCCAGCACATGGACGAGGATGTATCCCAGGTTGCCCGTGACGATGATGGCCAGCGGGGTCTGAAGCACCGTCAGCACGAAGACATTGAGCACCAGGGCCACCAGCAGCGCCCGGGCCGGCACACCGCGCTTGTTCAGCACCCCCACCTGCCTGATGGTGAGCCCCGACTTGCCCATCTCGTACAGCACGCGGGAACCGTCCGCGAGACCGGTGATCATGATGAGCAGCAGCGAGGCGACGAGGAAGACCACCATGAGGTCGGAGGCGCCGCCCACCAGGTCCTGGAAGGCTCCGATGAAGAAGGTGGTGGGCTCCTCGCCGATGGCCTTCTCGCCGACGTACCCCGACAGGGTCAGTGGCAGCAGGATGAACACACCGAGGGAGAACAACACACCGGCGCGCAGGGCCCGGGAGGTGTCGCGCACCGTGTCCTTGTACTCGGGGGCGAAGGTCGCGCACACCTCCACACCGAACGACGTCCACGCCATGACGTACAGCCACACCAGCGCCTCGCGCAGCCCCGCGGCGCCGTGCAGATTCCAGTGCAGGCCCTGCGCGCTCCAGTCACCGGAGAACAGCGGCAGGACGATGAACACAGCGAGCGGCACGAGCAGCGCACCGCCGGTGACGTAGACGACCCACATGGCGACGTGCAGGCCGATCATCGCCGCGCCGAACAGCAGCAGCATCACGAGCAGGCCCACGGCTATGGGGAAGTCCACCTTCACCGGCCCGAACTCCACGCTCCAGTCCTGGCCGGGGAACCACTGGGCTTGGACGAACGAGCCGATGAGTCCGGAGTAGACGGCGAGGGCCGTCGTCCAGGGGAACCAGTAGCCGATGCTCGCGATCGGACCCACCACAGGCGCCCGCTTCTTCCAGCCCTCGGTCGCATAGTGCGCGATCCCTCCAGAGGAATCGGGGAACATCGCGGCCATCTCGGTGTAGATCCAGTTCGTCGCGGTGGCCAGCACCATCGAGGCCGTCCACAGGGCGATCGCACCCCAGGCGCCGAGTCCGCCGATGGAGGCGCCGAGCGAGGCGATGAGCGCCGCCGGCATGGTCAGCGACATCGCGAATCCGTCGAACCAGCTCATCTTTTTCGGCAGTGCCGGGGCGGACGCACCCGCCGATCCCGAGGAGTCCGAAGGGTCCGAAGGGTCCGACGAGGACGGGGCTGGGATCTGTGGCTGGGATGACATGGCGTTCCCCTCAGAGTGGGCGCAGACATGACAGTCGATGAGGCCTCGTTATAGAGGAGGCGAAAAATGCCTGTCAATACTCACGAAAAAGCAATGATCGACTTCCACTTTTGCTCATTCAGCAGTCTTGACAGTCCTTGATTGCCCAGCGAGTCTCCAGTCATCGCACCGGACCCGGGCCGGCGCGGCCCAGAGCCGATGCACCCTTTCCCGGTCAGGACAGGACAGAGAGGCCAACGCATGACCACCCCGACCGCCGACCGGCACCAGCTCTTCATCAACGGCGCGTACACCGAAGGCACTTCCGGGACCACCCACGAGGTCATCAGCCCCGCGACGGGCGAACGCGTGGGCACCTTCCCGCTGCCCGCGGCCGCCGACGTCGACGCCGCGGTGCGTGCCGCCAACGAGGCCCAGCCCGCCTGGGCCGCGACCAATGTGTGGACCCGTGCCGAGCTCTGCCACCGCATCGGTACGGAACTCGGCAAGCGCGTGGACGAACTCGCCCACCTCCAGTCCCTGGAGCAGGGCAAGCCGCTCGCCGAGTCCGTCGCCGACATCGAGGAGGCGGCCAAACTTTTCCACCTGCACGCCGAGGACGCCGTACGACTGCACGGCGAGACGCTGCCCTCCACCGACAACACCAAGCGGATGTTCACCTTCCAGCGCCCGGTGGGCACTTGGGGCATCATCACGCCGTGGAACTTCCCGCTGCTGATGCTCGCGGAGTTCGTCGCCCCCGGTCTCGCCACCGGCAACGCCCATGTCGTCAAGCCGCCGGCCAACACCCCGCTCACCGTCCTCAAGGCGATGGAGGCGTTCGTCGCCGCCGGACTGCCCGACGGCCTCGTCAACATCGTGCCCGGAGAGGGCGACACCGGCGATGCGCTGGTACGCCACGAGGGCATCCACGCGATCGGGTTCATCGGCTCCACCGCGACCGGCGCGAAGATCCAGTCCGCCGCCGGACTCAAGCGCTCCATCATGGAGTGCTCGGGCAACGGGCCGCTCGTCGTCCTCGCCGACGCCGATGTCGAGGCCGCCGCCAAGGCCGCTGTCGACGGTGCCTATCCGTGCGCCGGACAGGTCTGCTGCGCCACCGAACGCGTCATCGTGCACGCGGACATCCACGACGAGTTCGTCGAGGCCGTGCTCCGCGAGGCCCAGCGCATCACCCTCGGCGACCCGTTCGACCCCAAGACGGTTCTCGGCCCCCTCAACAACGAGGGCGTCGCGGCCAAGATGGACCGCCACATGGCCGACGCCCGCGAGCGCGGCGCGCGCATCCTGCTCGGCGGCAAGCGCGCTTCAGGGCACCCCACCGACCTCTACTACGAGTTCACCGTGGTCGACGGGGTGCCCGAGGACAGCCTGCTGTCCCGCGAGGAGTCCTTCGGCCCGGTCGTCCCGATCATCACCGGGCAGGACGAGGACGACCTTCTGCGCATCGCCAACGACGACAAACTGGGCCTTCAGGGTGCCGTCTTCACCCGCAGCATGACCTCCGCCTTCCGCTTCATCGAGGAAATGGCCGTCGGCCAGGTCGTCGTGAACGAGAGCAACAACTGGTGGGACATCAACATGCCTTTCGGCGGCGCCGGCAGCCGCTCCACCGGCTGGGGCCGCATCGGCGGCAAGTGGACGCTGATGGACATGACCGACACCCGTACCGGCGTCATCAGTCTCTGAGCTCCCCGCTCATCCGAACGTCCGCCGACCGGGGCCCCGACAGCATCGGGGCCCCGGCCCCGCACTGCCCCACCGAGCCGGCAACGAGGTACCCGCCCAGGTCATGCTGGACCTGCTCTCCGGCGGGCGCACGGAACGGCTCCGGCCCGCCATGATCCGCCGCCCTCCGGTGCCCTTCCCCCGGAGCCGGTCCGGCATCTCGGCGTCGAGGCCACCCGGTGGTCCATGGCCCGCGAGGACACGTACGGCCATCGCAACCTGTGGCTGCGCACCCTGGACCGACTCGGCCTCGGCTTCGACTCCTGAGCCGGGCAGGATAGGCCCGTACGACCAAAGATCCAGGCCCGCACACCGTGGCGGACCGTACATGAGAGCCGGAGCAACAGCATGAGCACGCTGGGTGGCAGCCCCCTGGACGACACCGACCGCCAGATCATCGCCGCACTCCAAGCGGACGGCCGCCGCCCGTACAGCCAGATCGCCGAAGAACTGGACATCCCCGCCTCCTCCGTGCGATACCGCGTCCAGCGCATGGAGGAGAACGGCACCCTCCAGATCGTCGGCATCGCAAACCCGCTCACCATCGGCTTCGACCGGTTCGCCATGGTCGGCATCCGGGTCAGGCCGGGCAGCGCCCAGGAGGTCTGCCGAAGACTGCGGGAGCTGCCCGAGACCTCGTACGTCATCATGACGGCAGGCACCTACGACGTGATGGCGGAGGTGATCTGCCGCGACACCAACCACTTCACCGACCTGATGAACCGCAGACTGCATCACATCGACGGAGTCGTCTCGACCGACTCGTTCTTCGTGCTGGAAGTGCACAAACTCGCGTACGGCTGGGGCGTCGGTGAGGTGGACACCTCGCTGCTCGACGCGCCGCAGCCGCCGCTCAGCGCCGGTCTCGACCAGCGCGCCTGAGCCGCGTCGCGCGCGTCGGCTCGCCTCCATCGGTGTCACCGACACCGTCTGTGCCCACGCCCGAGTCGGCTTCCAGCTCCGAGCCATCGACGCCGTCGGCGCCGCACTCGGCCGCCTGCCGAACACCAGGACCGCGCCGCAGACAGTCTCCACGACCTGGAACGGCGCTCCCAGCTGGGACACCAGCGGCAACATCAGGACCATGAAGCCGAACGGCAACGGCAGTCTGGCGGCGGGAGCCTCGACGACCTTCGGGTTCAGCGTCATGACGAACGGAAGCTCGGCGACGCCCTCCATCCGTGTGTGCACCGCCTCCTGAGCATCCATCACCGCTTGCCGCGGGGCGTGGCGATCTCCGGATCGTCGCGCCCTGCTCCGTCCGTTCCCGGCCGGCGCGGCTGCCCGGACCTCGCCGTTCCTCGCAGCCCTGCCCGCTGTCCGGCTCAGGCGGATGCGGGGGCAGGCACAGCGGCCGGCGCCGTCGCCGTCGACTCCCGTACGACCAGGCGCGGCCGGATGAGCAGCGAGCGCCCGGCCACCGGCGCCGAGTCGATCCGGGCCCTCAGCTGCTGAAACGTCTCGGCAGCCATCTCCGGAAGCGGCTGGCGGACCGTGGTGAGTGGCGGTTCGAAGAGGTCGGCGAGCAGGATGTCGTCGAAGCCGACCACCGAGACGTCCTGTCCGGCGGTGCGCCCGGCGTCCTTCGCGCCCCGGCAGATCCCGATCGCGCACATGTCGTTGATGGCGACGAACGCGGTGGGCGGGCGCGGTCCGGACAGCAGCTCCCGGGCGGCGTTACGGCCCAGCTCGGCGGCGTCCTTGTCGCCGAACTCGGTGGTGTCGGCGCCCGGCCAGACCACCGCGTCGGCCGGGTCGAGCCCCGCGGACTCCAGGGCCGCGCGGAAGCCGCGCAGTCGCTCACGACGGTTGACGCTGTTGACCGAGCCGGAGACGAACGCGAGGCGCCGGTGGCCCAGTTCGATGAGATGACGCGTGGCGAGCTCGGCGCCCATCGCGTTGTCCACGCTGATGCTGGCCAGCGACGGGGGGTCACCCGCCTGGGCGGTGCGGTCGAAGGCGACCATCTTCAGACCGCGGCTGAGCAACGGCGCCACATGGTCGAGCGACGGCAGTGAGGAGCAGAGCACCACTCCGCTCACCCCGTCGGCCAGCAGCTCCTCGCTGTACTTGAGTTCACGCGCCGGATCGCGCTCGCTGTTGCAGAGCAGCACGTGGTAGCCCTCGGCGAGCGCAATGGCCTCCAACTCGCGGGCGAGCGCCCCCCAGAAGGGGTTGGCCACCGACGGCACGATCAGACCGATGACCTTGATCCGGCCGGTGCGCAGCATCCGTGCCGCACGGTTCGGCCGGTAGCTGAGCTGCTCAATCGCCTGCTCGACACGGGCCAGGGTGGTCGCCTGCATACGGTCCGTACGCCCGTTGAGGACATTCGAGACCGTGCTCGCGGAGACCCCCGCAGCCTCCGCGACCTGATGGATCGTTACCCCGCTCATGCCACCTCCGGTTCGGAACGCGTTCCACCAGACTAGTGTACCGATTTACTGAACTCTCTTCACCGGTACACCTGTTAACTTCCCCGAAAATTCTTGAGCATCAGCTGTTGACGTCCCTCTTGAGGCGTTCCTAGCATCAGTGCATCGATTTACCAGCGTTTCCCAGCCATAGTTGGGATGTCATTGCTGGATCGATCCACAGTCTCCACCTCAAAAGGGGTGTCCCATGGAACTCAAAAGACGGTCGTTGCTTGCTGCCATCGGCGCGGGTACCGCTGCCGCCGCCCTCAGTGCGTGCGGCACCGGCACTTCGGCGGGCGGCTCCGCCGACGGCCCCGCCGAGGGTGAGATCACTCTGCTCACCCCGATCTACGAAGGCGCCGACGGCAAGACGCTGTTGGAGAAGGAGATACTCGGCGGCTTCCGGAAGAAGTACCCGGACGTCAAGGTCAACGTGGACTACACCACGTACGAACAGCTCAACGAGAAGATCACCACGGGGCTCGCGGGCGGTCTGCTGCCCGACGTGCTGATGATGGGCGTGGGCTGGATCCCGCCGTTCGCCGCGAAGAAGGCGATCGCCGAGCTGCCGGAGAAGTTCGCCACCGCGCACGACTACGAGAAGCGGGTCCTGGAGCCGTCCCGGTACGACGGGAAGCTGTACGCGCTGCCGGTCGTCCTCGACACCCGCATCGTCGTCTACCGCAAGGACCACTTCGCCGAGGCCGGCATCAAGAAGACCCCGGCGAACTGGGCCGAACTGCGCGCCGTGGCCAAGCAGCTGACCAAGAACGGCCGGTTCGGATTCGACCCGTTCTCCATCCATCTGCGCCAGTGCTGGGAGACCTTCCTCTTCGCCAACGGCGGCCAGTTGTTCAGCGCCGATGGCAAGAAGGTGCTGTTCACCGACGCCCGCGGGGTCGAGGCGCTGCAGTTCTTCAAGGACCTGATCAAGGACGGCTCCGCCGTCTACGCCAAGAAGACGGACCTCGGGGCCCCGACCAACGTACAGACCGGCAAGGCGTCGATGATGATGACGAGCAGTGCCCTGTGGAAGCAGGTCGGGGAACAGAATCCGGAACTCCTCAAGGACGACAAGCTCGGGGCGTTCGTCCTCGCCAACCGCAAGCCCGCGATGCTCCAGGGCGGCACGCTGGTCACCCAGTCCGCCAGTTCCAAGCACCCCGCGGCGGCCCGTGCGCTCGTCGAGTACCTCGCGACGCCCGAGTCGATCCTCGGTGCGGCCAAGCAGCGAGGATCGGTTCCCGGGCTGAAGGATCTCAGCGACTCCAGCTATGTGAAGGAGAACAAGTTCGTCGATCTCTCCCTGCAGAGCATGGGTGACGCGTGTTCGGAGGGCGGCACCGCTGCCTGGATGGAGATCCGCGAAAAGATCAAGCCCACGCTGGAGCCCGCCATCGTGGGCAACCAGTCAGCGAAGGACGCCATCGCGGAACTCGGCCGGCTAGCCGAGGCCGCCATCGGCCGGATGTAAGGACCCGTCACTGTGGGAGCGACATCCGTATTGAAGGCGAGGCCCGCGCGGCCGCCTTCCCCGACCGAGCACACGGTCGCGAAGAAACGCACCGGCCGGGCACCCACCGGCCCGGGGCGCCGCAGGCAACGCGCCGGCATGCTGATGGTGGCGCCCGCGCTGCTGCACGCCTCGCTCTGGATCGGCCTGCCGGTCGTCGCGTCGGTGGTTCTGGCCTTCACGAAGTACGACGTGCTGACGGCGCCGCAGTTCGTGGGCCTGGACAACTTCCGGGACATGCTGGACGACGCGGTGTTCCGCAAGTCCATCGTCAACACCGTCATCTACACCTTCTTCACCGTTCCGTTCGGCATGATGCTGGGGCTGCTCGTGGCCCTGGCGCTGCACACCGGGCTGAAGGCGCGGGGCATCTTCCGTACCGCGGTCTTCATTCCCCAGGTGACGGCGACCGTCGCGATCGCCCTGGTCTGGCTGTGGATCTACAACCCGGGCAACGGGCTGCTGAACACACTCCTGTCGTTCCTCGGGATCCAAGGCCCGGCTTGGCTGTCGTCGACATCATGGGCGATGCCTTCGGTGATCCTGGTCGGCATCTGGCAGGGCATCGGCATGAAGATGCTCATCTACTTGGCCGCGCTGCAGTCCCTGCCGAAGGAGCTGTACGAGGCGGCTTCGGTGGACGGTGCGTCCAAGGTGCGGCAGTTCTTCTCGATCACCCTGCCGCTGCTGAAGCCCGCGACGTTCTTCGTGCTCATCACGTCGATGATCAGCGCGTTCCAGTCGTTCGACCAGATCTACATCCTGACCGACGGCGGCCCGGCCAACAGCACCACGATGATGACGTTCGAGATCTACAAGTCCGCCTTCCGGGAGTTCCGCATCGGCTACGCCTCCGCGCAGTCACTGGTGCTGTTCGTGCTGCTGATGGGCTTCACCCTGGTCAACCGGCGGATCATGGGAGGCACCCGTGGCCACAACTGAGCTTCACAGGCCCGGGGTTGTGGAGAAGGCCCGGCCCCGGACGAAGGGCAAGCCGCTCTCCGTCGGCCGGATCGCGCTCTATCTGACGCTCACCGTCGTCTCACTGCTGATGGTGGCCCCATTCGTCTGGATGGTGCTCACCTCGCTCAAGACCCCGGTGGAGATCGCCTCCCAGGACGCCGGACTGCTCCCGGAACACTGGGAGTTCGGGAACTATGTCGACGCGCTGAAGGCGGCGCCGTTCGCGACGTACGCGCGCAACAGCTTCATCATCGCGTTCAGCCACACCCTCATCAACGTGGTCGTGGCGTCGATGGCCGGGTACGCGCTGGCGCGGATCAAGTTCCGGGGCAGCGAGGTCATCTTCTACCTCTTCATCGCCGCACTGATGATCCCCACGTACACCAAGGTGCTGCCGGAGTTCCTGATCGTCCGCTTCATGCCGCTGGCCGGCGGGAACGACATCTTCGGCCAGGGCGGCAGCGGCTGGCTGGACTCCTGGTGGGCGCTGATCATTCCCGGTGCCGTCACCCCGTTCGCGGTCTTCCTCTTCCGGCAGTTCTATCTGGACCTTCCGGTGGAACTGGAGGAGGCGGCCAGGCTCGACGGTCTGGGCGAGTTCCGGATCTACGCCCGGATCATGACGCCGCAGGTCAAGCCCGCGCTCACCACGGTGGCGCTGCTGACCTTCGAGTCGTCGTGGAACAACTTCCTCTGGCCGCTGCTGGTGACCCGCACGGACAGTCTGCGGGTGATCCAGGTGGGGCTCTCCGTCTTCAAGACGGAGAACGGCCCCCAGTGGCACTTCCTGATGGCGGGCACCACGCTCGCCACCCTCCCCATGGTCGTGCTCTTCCTCATCGGCCAGCGCTATTTCGTGCAGGGCTTCGCAACTGCCGGTCTCAAGTGACCGGTTCCGGTCCCGAGCGGCCGGTCATCGAAAGGGTTACCCCCATGTCTGCTGATCTCAACGGCTCCCGCGCACTGGTGACAGGGGCGGGCCATGGCATCGGCCGCGCCATCGCCGTCGCTCTCGCCGAGGCCGGCGCCGATGTCGCCGTCCACTACCACTCCTCCGCCGACGAGGCCGCGAAGACGGTCTCCGCGATCGAGGCTCTGGGCCGCAGGGCGAAGGCGTTCCAGGCCGATGTGACCGTGACGGCGGACGTCGACCGGGTCGTCGAGGAGGCGGCCGGATTCCTCGGCGGTCTGGACGTCCTGGTCTGCAACGCGGGCCATCTGATCGGCCGCGCCACGATCGCCGAAATGACCGACGACCACTTCGACCAGGTGATCTCGACCAACCTGACGTCGACGTTCCGTACCGTGCGGGCCGCACTGCCGCACCTGACGCAGTCCCCCGCCGGGCGCGTCATCACCATGTCGTCGCTGGCCGCGCACAACGGTGGCGGTCCCGGCTCGGTGGCGTACGCGGCGGCCAAGGCCGGTATCCGCGGCTTCACCAAGGGGCTGGCCAAGGAGCTCGGCGGTACCGGGATCACGGTCAACACCGTCGCACCCGGCTTCATCAAGGGCACCGCCTTCCACGACACGTTCACCGCGCCCGAGGCGCAGCAGGCGATGGAGGCAGGCATCCCGGTGGGCCGGGCCGGCACGCCGGAGGATGTCGCAGCGGCCGTCGTCCACCTGGCGTCGCCGTCGTCCGGCTTCCTCACCGCCACCACGGTGGACATCGACGGTGGCGTATGGCCGCGTTGAGGCGGATCGCGCGGGAGCGCGGCGGCTGGTGGCACGCGTACGTCTGCCCGGCGCACGGGGTCGAGCTCGATCACGGTGATCTGCTCTCCGGGGTCTTCCCGGACGGCGGTGCGCGCTGCTCGTACGGCTGCCGGGTGGACGACGAGGCGGTGCGCGGCGCCTGGCTGGTGCTGTCGCACCAGGCGTGGGCGCGGCATCTGCGGGTGCTGGCCCACCGGGGCGAGCGGGCGGAGGCGGTGGCGCGGCTCGTCGAGTACGCCGGTCTGTACGCGGAGCTCGCTATCGAGCGGCACGGCGAGGCGCAGACCTGGATGCTGCGCGGCCGGCTCTTCCACCAGGCCCTTACCGATGCCATCTGGGCGGTCGGCATCGGGCACACCGTCATCACGCTCGCCGAGGAGTCCACGGACGGTCTGGGCGCGGTGCTGCCGCTCCTCGACGATCTGGAACGGGCCGCGCTGGACGCCCGGGATGTGCTGACCGGCCAGGGGCATCTCGCTTCCAACTACACCGCGTGGCTCAACGCCGCCGGTGTGGCGGCGAGTCGTGGTGCCGCCGCGGCCCGCGGCGAGGAATGGGACGGCGCGAAGGTATGGCTCGACGGCGAGCACGGGCTGTACGCGCATCTGCGCGTCGCGGTCGCCGACGACGGCTGGGAGTGGGAGGGCAGCACCTACTACCACGGGTTCGTACTGCGGGCCGCGCTGCTGGCGCTGCGCTCGACCGACCCGGCGGCCGTTCCGTCCGACGTGATCGGAGTGCTGGCCGGGATGACGGATGTACTGGCGGCGATCGCCACGCCGGGCGGCATTCTTCCCGCACTGCACGACGGCCCGTATCTGCGTCGCCCTCTCGCCCTGGAGTGGCTCGAACTGGTGGCGCTGGCCCAGCAGTTGGTTCCGTCCCCCGTCCTGGATGCGGTGGCGGAGCGGGCCCGGGCCGAGCTCGGCGCACACGACGACGGGCTGGACCGGGAACTGGGCGGCTGGTTCATGGGCCCGCCGCTGCCGGTACGCCCTGCGGCCGGTCCGGTCACGGTGTTCGGCGAGGCCGGATATGCGGTGCTGCACGGTGCGGGGATCCACGCACTGCTGGACTTCGGTCCGCACGGCGGCTCGCACGGCCATCGCGACAAGCTGTCGCTGTATCTCTACGGGGACACCACTCCATGGCAGCCCGACCCCGGCCAAGTTCCCTATGCGCACGCGGAGTTCCGTGATCTGTACGCGTCCACAGAGGTACATCCCGCCTTCCGGGCGGACCGCGCCGAGCAGGCGGAGTGCACCGGGAAGCTGCTCGCTTCGGACGGTTCCTCCGTCACGGCCGAGGTGACCCAGGCGTACGAGGGTGTCCGGGCGGTGCGACGGATCGCGTTCGGCGACAGCTTTCTCGTCGACCTGCTGACGCTGACCGCCGAGGACACCCGGCAGTTCACCGCGCAGCTGCGCCCCGGCGTCGCGCTGGACGTCCAGCTGCAGGGAGTCGGTCCCGTGCGCACCACGTGGTACGGCGACGAGACGCTGCACGGCTGGCACACGCACACCGACGGCGTGCCGGTCCGTCCGGTCACCCGGCCGGGGCCGGGCCCGGCGGACGATCCGCAACGGATGCGTACCCGCGTCGACTTCACCGCCGACGCGCAGCGGGTCGTGTTCGCCTCCGTGTACCAGGCGTCGTCGGCAGGCCCCGCCGTCACCGACGTACAGCTGGACGGTGACGGACTGACGGTCGGCCTGGCCGACGGCAGTACGGCACGGTTCCGGACGGAGGACTGACCCTTGTTGCTCTCGGCGACCCCGCCGCCCGGCCCGCGTCCCGCGCAGGAGGTGCGGTTGTACGAGGAGGCCGCCCGCCACCGCGGGCTGACCCCGCCCCGTACGCATCCCCTGGCCAGCATCACCTGGCTGGGTCCCGCCGCCTCCAACCCGGCGCTGGCCTACCGGGTCGGCGGCGACCGGGCCCATCTGGCTGAGAGTCGTCGCTGGATCGAGGCGGCGGTACGGCTGCCGCACTGGGGCAAGGCCCATATGCCGGACCACGATCTGGACGCCGGCTGGCTGCTGCATCATCTCTCGCTCACCTACCGGTGGATCGGTGACGATCTGCCGGACGGGGTGCGGGCGCTGCTGCGGTACAAGCTGCTGCTCCAGGGGCGGCGGATGTACGAGTTTGCGGTGGCGAGCGAGGGCGGCTGGTGGTCGTCGTCGTACTGGCAGAACCACAACTGGATCTGCTACGCAGGGCTCGCGACGGCCGGTTACGTGCTGGGCAAGGAGGAATGGACCGGGCGCGCCAAGGACAATCTCGGTACGGTCCTCGATCTGATGCCGGAGGACGGTTCGCACGCCGAGGGCGTCGTCTACTGGCGCTACGGTGTGCCGTTCCTGGCGATCCAACTGGACCTCCTCCAGGAGGCGGAGGGCATCGACTGGTGGGACCGCGGCGGTTTCCTCTCCCGTACGTTCCGCTATCGGCTGCACCAGACCGCCCCCGGCTTCGCCCGCAATGTCGACCACGGCGACTGCCACGACCGGCGCAGCGGGCACAGCGCGGGCCTGTACTACCGCCTCGCTGCCCAGTACGGCATCCCGGAGGCGCAGTGGATGGGCGATCTGGCGTCGGGCGAACTCCTGTGGAAGGAGGCGTCGGAGAGCGGGGTGCGGCCGGGGATCCTGCCGGAGGCGTACCTCGAATACCTCTGGTACGACCCGTCCGTCCCGGCCGCACGGCCCACCGCGACCCGGGCGTTCTTCCCGGATCTGGGTTTGCTCGCGGCGCGTACGGGATGGGACGACGACGCCACGCTCGTCTCCGTCAAGGCAAGCCCGGGCGGCGGTCACAAGGCGTGGGAGACCTCCGCGAAGCACCGGGCCGAGAGGGGTTGGGAGACGCTCAACCAGGGGCACCACCACCCCGACTCGGGTTCGTTCGTGCTGGTCTCGCAGGGCGAATTCCTCGCGGTGGACGAGGGGTACAGCAACCGGAAGCGGGCCGCGCACCACAACCTGCTGCTGGTGGACGGGCAGGGTTACGCGGACGAGGACCGCTACCACGTCTACCAGGACATCCCGTTCGAGCGGCAGGCGCGGCAGCGCGATGTGCTCCTCGACGACGACTGCGGCTGGGCGCACGCCACGGCGGAGATCGCCGCGATGTACGACCCGGAGCTCGGGGTGCGGCGACTCGACCGGACGTTGGTGTTCACCCCGTCGGGGCGGCTGGTGCTCCTGGACCTCGCCGAGGCGGATACGGAGCGGGAGTGGACGTTCCTCCTCCAGACCGACCGGCCGACCGAGCCGCAGCCGGACGGTACACGGCTGATCCGGTCCGGCGCCGCCGTGGCCCGGGTGGGGCAGTTCGCGCCCCACGACGCATCGGTCACCTCGGATGTCACCGAGGTGGAGGCCAATCCGACGTCCAGCACACCGGAGCTGCGTCTCACCCGGACGCTGCACACACTGCGGTCGACGACCGCGCGGTCGGTCTCCGGGCTGTTCCTCACCACGATCACGCCCGGTGCGTCCGGCCCGGGCGAGCACGCCGCGTGCGTGGAGGGACACGGAGTCGCCTTCGACGGCGAAACGGTGCTGCTCGCCCCCGTCGCCCGCCGGATCCGTACCGCCGACGTCGTTGCCGACGCGGCCGCCGTGCTGCTCGGCGACGGTGACAGCGCCCCGTACGTGGTCGCGGCCACGCGGCTGCGGCTGAACGGCCGCGTGCTCCTCGATGTCGCGGAGCCGTACACAGGAAAGGTCGGCTGATCATGCAGGCAACCCTCTCGACCCGGAAGCCGCGGGCCGGCGCCCTGTCCGGCTGGCCGACACTGCTGCGCCGGCTGGAGTTCGTGGCCTATCCCGCCGCTGCCGGGGCCGCGTTCGCGGTGCTGTCGCTCGGCGTCGTGACCTGGCTGCCCGCGCTCGCCGCGATGGGACACGCTCTCCAGCGGTGGCGCGCGGAGGGCGACAGCCGCTGCTTCACGCAGGTGTTCACCGCATTCCCGCAGTACTGGCGCGCGCTGTGGCGGCACTCGCTGGCGTCCACCGCCGCGGCGCTCGTCCTCGCGGCCAACATCGTCCATCTGCTGGGCCGTTCGGAGCCCTGGACGTTCGTGGTGCTCGCCGCGCAGGTGGGCATCGCGGCGGCAGCGGTCATCCACCATGTGGCGCTGGCGGCCGAGGCGGGCCGTACGCCCCGCGGACGCGTCCGCGACTGGTCGCGCGGTGCGCTGGTGCTCGGCTTCGGCTCGGCCGCCCGTGGCACCGCACTGCTCGGCGCGGTGATCTCCGCCGTGCTGCTCTCACTCGTCGTACCGCTGGGGCCGCTGCTTCTCGGCCCGAGCATTCCCGTACTGCTCGCTCTGTCCTTCGCCGATCCCAGGAGGAACACCCCATGAGCCGTGTATTACGCACCACTCTCGTCGCCGCGCTCGCCGCGGCAGCTCCGCTCGCCTGCCCGCCGCCGTCCGTCGCGGCGGAGGCGGCGACCGCGTACTACGTGTCGCCGTCGGGCAACGACTCGAACGCGGGCACGTCGGCAGGTGCCCCGCTCGCCACGATCCAGAAGGCCGTGGACCTGGCGCCCACGGGCGCGGTGGTGAACCTCGCTGCCGGTACGTACAAGCAGGACGTGGTGACCAGGCGCTCCGGCGTCACGATCACCGGCCCCTCGACCGCCGTGGTGAAGGGGGCGGGGGACGCCCGGATCATTCAGGTGCAGCACGACTCGACCACACTGAGCGGGTTCACCGTGGACGGGCTGCACGGGTCGTCCACCGATGTCTCGGGGTACCGCCTCAAGCTCATATATGTCATGAGCACGACTCCGGGCAATGGTGTGGGCGCGCTGCGCATCACCGGTATGACGCTGAAGAACGCCGCCGACGAATGCCTGCGGGTGCGCTATCTCGTCACCGGAGCCGACATCTCGGGCAACACCATCACCCACTGCGGCGTCGCCGACTTCGAGTTCGGCGGCGGTGGCAAGAACGGTGAGGGCATCTACCTCGGCACGGCCCCCGAGCAGCAAGGCGCCAACGGGGCCCCGGACGCCGCCCCCGACATCAGCAAGAACAACCGCATCCACCACAACACCATCGCCACCCAGGGCAATGAGTGCGTCGACGTGAAGGAGAACTCGACCAACAACTACGTGGAGTACAACGACTGCAGCGGTCAGAAGGACTCCAGCTCCGGGGGGCTCGACGCGCGCGGCAGCGGCAACATCTTCCGCTACAACACCATTCACGACAACGTCGGCGCGGGCATCCGGCTCGGTGGCGACACCGCCACGGACGGAATCGGCACCAGCGTCTACGGCAACACCATCACCGGCAACGCGGGCGGCGGCATCAAGTTCATGCGCACCCCGCAGGGACCGGTCTGCACCAACACGATGAGCGGGAACACCGGCGGCGACGCGGTCGGCACCTATGGCAGCGAGTACGCCCCGACGGGTGCGTGCCCCCGGTGACCGGCCGGGGACCCGCGAGACGCGGGGTACTGACGGCAGCTGCGGCAGGGCTCGCCGCGGCGGCCGCGACGGCGCCGGCTGCGCAGGCCGCCGAGGCACCGAGGAGCGGCGTGGGCAGGTCACGCTGGACGACGTCCTGGGCGACGGCGCAGACCGCGCCGACCGCCACCGACGCCGTGGCGAGCGCCGGACTGACCGACGGGACGTTCACCGCCACCGTGCGGCTGTCGGCCGGCGGACAGGTCCGGCTGCGGTACGGGCACGCGTTCGGCACCGTACCCGTCCTGATCGGCCCGGTGACGGCGGGCGGGCAGCCGGTGACGTTCGGCGGACGCCAGCAGGCGTGGGTCGCCGCCGGCGCCTCCCTGACGAGTGATCCGGTCGCCGGTCTCCGTACCCCCGACGCAGCCCGGCTGACCGTGGAGACCCGGCTGCCCGGCCCCACCGGACCGCTCTCCTTCCACCGCAACACGCATGCCTCGCACAGCGTCGACGGAACCCGCACGACCTCCGTGTTCCTGCTGACGGGCGTCGAAGTGACGGGCGCACACGGGCCGGTGATCGCGGTGCTCGGCGACTCCATCGCGGAGGGCGTCGGCACGCCGGACGACGCCGATCTGCGCTGGCCGGACCAGCTGGCGCGACGGCTGCCCGGATCCGCCGTCGCCAATCTCGGCATCAGCGGCAACCGGGTGCTGCTCGACGACGCCCGGTTCGGGCCGGGCGGTCAGGCCCGCTTCGACCGCGATGTGCTGTCCCTGCCGGGGCTGCGCACCGTCCTCGTCCATCTCGGGGTCAACGACCTTCAGCAGCCGCCCAGCCAGACCGACCCGGCACTCCTCCTGGCCGGCTACCGACAGCTCGTCCTGCGCGCCCGGAACGCTGGGCTGCGGGCCGTCGGCGCGACCATCACCCCGTTCGAGGGCTGGACCCGCTGGACGCCCGAGCTCGAAGCGGTCCGGCAGCGGATCAACGCGGCCGTGCGCACGGGGCGGGTCTTCGACGCCGTCGCCGACTTCGACGCCGCGGTCCGCGACCCGGACCGCCCCTCGCGGATGCTGCCCGCGCACGACAGCGGCGACGGACTGCACCCCAACCCCTCCGGCCATGCGGCGCTCGCCGCGGCCGTCGACCGACGACACCTCCTGTGAGGGCCCGCATCATGAACCGAGGCACCACCCGACGCACCGTTCTCACGGGAGCGGCGGCGCTCGGCGCAGCCGCCGCGCTGCCCCTGACCCCGACCACGGGTACGGCACACGCCGCGGAAGCCGCCGAAGGCGCCGCCGCGCTCCGCACCCGCTGGCACACCCTGCTCACCGGCGGCCCCGGACTCGACCTCACGGACTCGCAGATCGCGGCGACGGTGGCCCGGATCGGTAAAGCCGCGACCACCTCCGCCAAGGGCCTCGACCCGACCCGAGCCGACGGTCTGTTCCCCGATCTGACCAGCACCACGCTCTCCAACCACGTCACCACGTCGTTCAAGCGCCTCGCCACGGTCGCGACCGCGTGGGCCGTCCCCGGCACTCCCCAGTACGGCGACACCGCACTGCGCGATCTGCTGCTGGCCGGCATCGACTGGATGCTGACGAACCGCTACGGCCCCGGGCACACCAGGTTCGACAACGACTGGGACTGGGAGATCGGCTCCGCGCTCGCCCTCAACGACGCGACCGTCCTGCTGTACGACGCGCTCGGTACGGAACGGCTGACCCTCATCAACACGGCAGTCCGGCACTACACGCCCGACCCCAATCTGTGGCGGGCCGACCGGCAGATCGCGACCGGTGCCAATCGGGTGTGGATCTCCACCGTCGTCGCTGTCAACGCGGTGCTGCGCGACAACGGCGACGATCTCCTCCGCGTCCGTGACGCCCTGTCGGACGTCGAGGGTTCGGGCGCCAACAGTGTGCTGGCGTTCAACGACACCAGCACCGCCGCGGAGGGCACCGGCGAGGGGTTCTACTCCGACGGCTCGTTCCTCCAGCACTACAAGCACCCGTACAACGGTGGCTACGGCAAGGAACTCCTGAGCAACCTCTCCCGGCTGCTGAACCTGCTCGCCGGTACGGCATGGACGGTCACCGACCCCGATCTCGACAACGTCCGGCATTGGGTCGACGACGGTTTCGACCCGCTCATCGCCCGCGGCGATGTCATGGCGTCCGTCTGCGGGCGCGAGATCGCCCGCCCCAGCAAGCAGGGCCACGTCTCGGCGCAGACGGTGATCGAAGCGGTGGTGCGGCTGATTCCGAGCTTTCCCGGAGAGACCGCCGACCGGTTCACCGCCCTGGTCAAGCAGTGGATCGCCGAGGACACCTACCGGGACTTCCTCGCCGCGACCGACCTGGCGACGCTCATCGCCGCCCGGCAGATCATCGCCTCGCCCGTCCCGGCGCGAGGCCCGCTGGTCGCCCACAAGCAGCACCCGCGGATGGACAAGGCGGCCCACCACCGGCCCTCGTTCGCACTCGGCATCTCGGCGTACTCGACGAGGATCTACAACTACGAGTCCATCCAGAACGAGAACCTGCACGCCTGGCACCTCTCCGACGGCATGGTCCTGCTCTACACCGACGACCTCGGGCATTACAGCGAGGACTACTGGCCGACCGTCGACCCGACCCGGCTGTCCGGCACCACCGTCCTCGCCGGCCGCCCCGCCGACGCGGCCGGCCAGCGCACCACCAGCACGGCCGACTGGGCGGGCGGCGCCGCGCTGCCCGGAACGACACTCGGTGCGTACGGCATGGAGCTGCGCGCGTTCGGGAGTTCGCTGCACGGCCTCAAGAGCTGGTTCTGCCTGGACGACGTGATCGCCTGCGTCGGCTCCGGCATCACCGCCGGCGCAGGCACCGCCGAGACGGTTGTGGAGAACCGGAAGCTGCGCGACCCGCGGGCCGCCCTCCTCGTCAACGGCACGGCCGTACCCGCCGACGCGGGCTGGTCGGACCGGCTCGACCGGGTCCGCTGGCTGCATCTCGCCGGAACCGGTGGCTACATCTTCCCCGAGCCCGCCCAGGTCAATGGCGTGCGCGAGGACCGCACCGCGACCTGGCGCGAGATCAACCTCAAGTACGGCACCGACACCCCTGTCACCCGCCCGTATCTGACGCTGTGGCAGGACCACGGAACCGCGCCGGACGGGGCCGGCTACTTCTGGCTTCAGGCGCCGGCCGCATCCGCCGAACGCACCAGGCTGTGGTCGGCCGCGCCGCCGGTGAAGCTGGTCGCCGACTCCACGGCCGTGCACGCGGTACGCCGCTGCGCGGACGGCCTGTTCGCGGCGAACTTCTGGACCGCGGGCACCGCGCAGGACCTCACCTCGGACGGGCCGGCGTCGGTGCTGGTGCGGCCCGAGGGGAAGACGGTCACGGTCTCGCTGTCCGATCCCACCCAGCTGAGGTCCGCTGTCGTGCTGGATCTCGGCCGGCGCGGTCTGTCCGTCGTCTCCGCCGATCCCGGCGTGAGCGCCGTGTCCACCGCCAAGGGCATCCGGATCACGGCCGACACCACTGAACTCCACGGTGCAACCCTCACGCTCACCCTGAAGAGGAGCTAGACCTTGTTGTTCGACATGCCCCTGGAGCGGCTGCGCGATTACCGGCCGGAGCCTGAGGAACCCGCGGACTTCGACGCGTTCTGGGCGAAGACGCTCACCGAGACCGGCCGCCACGGCCTGGACGCCGAGTTCGTCCCGTACGACGCCGGGTTCGCGACCGTCGACGTGTTCGACGTGACGTTCCGCGGCTGGGGCGGGCAGCCGGTGAAGGCGTGGCTGATGCTGCCGCGCGTCCGCTCGGGCCCGCTGCCCGCCGTGGTGCAGTACATCGGCTACAACGGCGGCCGGGGCATCCCGTACTCCTGGCTGACCTGGAGCGCCCTCGGCTACGCGCATCTGGTCATGGACAACCGGGGACAGGGCGGCGGTGGCAAGAACACCGCGGACACCCCGGACATCGGCCCCGACGGCCATGGCTCCTCGTCCCCGGGCTTCCTCACCCGCGGCATCGAGGATCCGTACCGGCACTACTACCGGCGGCTGATCACCGACGCGGTGCGGGCCGTCGACGCGGCCCAGGCCCATGAGGCCGTCGACGCGTCACGGGTCGCGGTGCTCGGCGGCAGCCAGGGCGGCGGTCTCGCCCTCGCCGTCGCCGGGCTGCGGGACGACGTGGTGGCGGCTGTCGCCGATGTGCCGTTCCTCTGCCACTACCGGCGCGCCTCGCAGATCACGGACGCGGGTCCGTACGCGGAGATCGCCCGCTGGCTGTCCGGGCACCGCTTCCGGATCGACGAGGCGATGGAGACGCTGTCCTACTTCGACGGCGTCAACTTCGCGGCACGGGCGACCGCTCCGGCGTGGTTCTCGGTCGGGCTGATGGACAAGATCTGCCCGTCGTCGACGGTGTTCGCCGCCTACCACCGCTATGCGGGTCCGGCCGAGATCGAGGTGTTCACGTACAACGGACACGAGGGCGGCGCGGAATACGACCTGCCGCGCAAGCTCGGCGCACTGCGCGGCGTCCTCGGTCCGTAGGTACGGGAACGGGTCACCGGCCCAGCGCCGCCATCGCGGCGTTGTGGCCGGGGACCCCGCTGACCCCGCCGCCGCGCACCGCGCCCGCCCCGCACAGCAGGACGTTGGCGTGCTCCGTCTCGACGCCCCACCGGCCGGTGGACTCCGTGGCGAACGGGAAGGCGAGGTCCCGGTGGAAGATATGGCCGCCGGGCAGCCGCAGATCCTGTTCGAGGTCGAGCGGGGTCTTCGCCTCGATGCACGGTTCGCCGTTCCCGTCGACGGCCAGACAGTCGGCGATCGGCTCGTCGAGATGCGCGTCGAGTTCGGCGAGCGTGGCCTTGAGGAGGGCGGCGCGCGTCGCCTCGTTGTCCGCGGCGAAGAGCCGGGCGGGCGTGTGCAGACCGAAGAGGGTGAGGGTCTGGTAGCCGCGCGCGGCGAGGTCGGGACCGAGGATCGACGGGTCGGTCAGCGAGTGGCAGTAGATCTCCGACGGCGGGGCCGTGGGCAGCCGGCCCGCAGCCGCGTCCCGGTAGGCGTCGGCCAGCTGCCCGTACCCCTCCGCGATGTGAAACGTCCCGGCGAACGCCTGGCGAGGGTCGACGGAACGGTCGCGCAGCCGGGGCAGCCGGCGCAGCAGCATGTTCACCTTCAGCTGGGCGCCCTCGGCAGGAGCCGGCTGTTCGTCGCCGAGAAGTGCGGCCAGGGCCTGCGGCGAAGCGTTCACGAGGACCCGGCGGGCGGCGACCGTCCGCTCGCCCTCGGCTGAGCCGACGGTGACCTCGGCCCGTGTCCCGTCGGTCTCGATCCGGGTCGCCTCGTGGTGGACCCGGATCTCGGCCCCCGCCGTCCGGGCAGCCTGCGCGAGGGCGTCGGTGAGCGCGCCCATGCCGCCGACGGGGACGTCCCAGTCGCCGGTGCCGCCGCCGATCACGTGGTAGAGGAAGCAGCGGTTCTGGAGCAGCGACGGGTCGTGCGCATCTGCGAAGGTGCCGATCAGGGCGTCGGTCAGCACGACTCCGCGTACGAGATCGTCGGCGAAGTTCTCCTCGACGGCCACACCGATCGGTTCCTCGAAGAGCATCCGCCAGGCGTCTGGGTCACCGATCCGGTCGCGGAGCGCGTCCCGGGTGGGCAGCGGTTCGGTGAGTGTCGGGAAGACCCTCTCGGCGACCTGCCGCGTCATGGCGTAGAAGCGCTGCCAGGCCTCGTACTCGCGCTCCCCGCCGGTGAGGGCGGCGAAGGACTCCCGGGTGCGGTCCCCGCCGACGAGCAGTCCGGTGGCTCGCCCGCCACGGACGGTCGGGGTGTACGAGGAGACGGTCCGCTTCCGTACGGCGAAGTCCAGCCCCAGATCGCGGACGATCTTCTGCGGCAGCAGGGACACCAGATAGGAGTAGCGCGACAGCCGTGCGTCGATCCCGTCGAAGGGACGGGTCGAGACGGCCGCTCCCCCGGTGGTCCCGAGGCGTTCGAGGACCAGGACGGACTGTCCTGCGCGGGCGAGGTAGGCGGCGGCGACCAGACCGTTGTGGCCGCCGCCCACGATCACTGCGTCATAGGTGTCAGGTGCGGGCATGGCCCTTGGTAACACAGGATGATCGCCACTGGCCAGAGGCCGTGGCCCAGGGAGTCCACAGTCAGTGCGGGGGCACGCCCCGCTGCTGGCGCAGCGCCGCGACCCTGCGGTACAGCTCGACGGCCTCCGTGCCCCGGCCGAGCTGTTCGAGGCAGTGCGCCTCGTCGTTGCGACTGGCGAGCGCGTCGGGGTGATCGGCTCCGAGGACGTGTTCGCGGGCCTCGGCAACCGTCCGGTAGACGGTGAGGGCTTCGGCCCAGCGGCCGAGCCAGCCGAGGCCGACGGCGACCTCGCGGCGGCTGATGAGAGTGTCGGGGTGGTCGGGGCCCAGGACCCGTTCCCGGATCGCGCACACGTCGCGTGCTTCGGCGAGGGCTTCCTCCCAGCGGGCGAGCCGCCCCAGGTTGACGCCGAGGCCGTGGCGGGCCCGGAGCGTCTCGGGGTCGGCGGGGCCGTTCACCCGGGTCCGGTCGTCGACGAGGGCGCGGTAGAGCTCCAGGGCCTCCGCGCTGCGGCCGAGTCTGCCGAGACTGATGCCGACCTCGTAGCGGGCCGAAAGCGTGTCGGGGTGGTCGGCGCCGAGGGTTCGCACGCGCCCCTGAGCGACTTCCCGGTAGGTCTGCAGTGCATCCGTCCAGCGCCCCAACTGGCCGAGGGTGTACGCGACCTCATAGAGGGTGACCAGGGTGTCGGGGTGGCTCGCGCCGAGCAACCGGGTGCGGGCATGCGCCACGTCGCGGGACATCCGGTACGAGTCCTCCAGGCGCCCGAGCCTGCTGAGGTTGAACGCGAGGTTGTGGCGGCAGCGGAGGGTGTCGGGGTGGTCGGGGCCCATCGACCTTTCCCGGGAGGCGAGCACCGCGGCGTACACCTGGTGGGCTTCGAAGTGACGGCCGAGCTGGCCGAGTACGTATGCCATCTCCTGCCGGGCGGCGAGGGTCTCCGGGTGGTCGGGGCCGAGAGTGCGTTCGCGGCCCTGGGCGACGCGCCCGAATTCGCGCAGCGCGTCGGCGGCGCGCCCGGTGCGGCTGAGGGTGAACCCCACCTCGTACCGGCTGGAGAGGGTGTCGGGGTGGTCGGGGCCCAGGGCGTGCTCGCGTTCGGCGGCGACCGCGCGGTGCACCTCGCCGGCCTCCTCCCAGTGACCGAGCCGGCCCAGGTTGAGGCCCGCGCTGTGCCGGTTGGCGAGAGTGGAGAGGAGCTCCGGGGAGGGGGTGGGCCGCTCGGGCCGGGCGGACGGCAGCCCCGCGGTCAGGGCCCTCAGGTCGGTGCCGGTGGTCCACTCGCCGGTCAGGCCCGCGGAGTGGTCGGGCGGGGCGAGACCGAGTTGCATCGCGCCGGACGCCTTGTGTCCGGTGGTCATGCCCCGGGTCCAGGACGGCAGCCGGGGTTCGCCGTCGGGCGGCTGCTGTCCCGGGCGTACGACGGGGACCGGCGGGGCGAGCCGGACGCGTCCCGACGGCCGTGGAGGTCCGGACGCCGGAAGATGCCGCTGTTCGCCGGTGCGTCCGACGGCGATCCGCTGCCGCAGGTCGCCCGCGTCTGCGGGCCGCTCCTCCGGGGTCTTCGCCAGCAGCTCCAGGACGACGCGGTCGAAGAAGCCAGGGAGTTCGGCGCGGTGGGTGCGGAGCGGTTCCGGCTGGGTGTCGCGGTGTCCGACGAGAACGGCCCAGGCGTCGTCGAGGTCGAAGGGCGGAACCCCTGTGGCGATCTCGTAGAGGACGCAGCCCAGCGAGTAGAGGTCGCTGCGGTGGTCGACCTGGCCACCGCTGATCTGCTCGGGCGACATGTAGTGCGGGGTACCCATGGCGATGCCCGTACCGGTCAGGCGGGAGGTGAAGCCGATGTCGTGCCCGAGCCGGGCGATGCCGAAGTCGCAGATCTTCACCGTGCCGTCGGCCAGCCGCATGATGTTGGCGGGCTTGAGGTCGCGGTGCACGATGCCCTGCTGGTGGGTGTAGCCGAGGGCGTCGGCGACCTGTTCGGCGATGTCGACGACGTCCGGGACCGGCAGCGGATGCTGCTTGTTGTCCTCCAGGAGCTGGCTGAGGTTGCGCCCGTCGAGGAGCTCCATCACCAGGTAGAGAACGCCTTCGTACTCGCCGAAGTCATGGACGACGGTGACACCGCGGTGCTGGAGGGCGGCGGCCACCCGTGCCTCTCGACGGAACCGTTCGCGCAGGATCCGGGTGAACGACTGATCATGCTGGGGCCCCACCGGCTTGAGGCATTTGACGGCCACGTGGCGGCCCAGCGACTCGTCGCGGGCGCGCCACACCTCGCCCATGCCCCCGCGCCCGATCAGATCGAGCAGCCGGTACCGGCTCTGGATCAGCCTGGTGTCCGCCATCGCGTGCTGTCGCCCCCGTCGCTTCGCCTACTGCTGCGCCCTCCCCGGCCCGTTCAGTATGGCTGCCCGGCTGCGGAGTTTGGAGGGGGTAGGGCGGCTGCCGGGACCGAGTCGTTCCATCGCCTTCACAATGTGGCCGGGCGGGAGTTGCCAGCGCAGCCGTGAGGGGATGCAGCGCAGGGCGGTGCCGGTGGCACGCAGCCGCCGGTCGACGGCGTGCGGGGGCGGCGCGGCCCTCCCGTAGAGCTCATGGGCGTAAGGGGGAAGTGACTGGTAGGCGAGTGCTGCGACGCGCCGCCAGAGGAGTTCGCGCGCCGGTACCAACAGGGCGTGGACGGGCGGTCGGCGGAGGAAGGAGTCGACGTCGAACGCCTCGGCTCCTGCGGCGAGTTCGGGGCGCACCCGGTCGAAGTAGGCGGCGAGCTGGGCGGTGGTCGCGGGTACGCTGTCGGGATCGAGGCCCACCAGGCGGGCGCTGGTGCGGTGTTCGTCGATGTAACGGTCGGCCTGGGCGGCGCTGAGCCTCTGGCCGGAGCGGAGCTGCACCTGGAGGTAGGAGTCGACCTCGGCGCAGTGCACCCAGAGCAGCAGCTCCGGTTCGTCGACGCCGTACGTCTCGCCGGTCGCCGGGTCGGTGGCCTTGAGCAGCCGATGGATCCGGCGGACGCGGGCGCCCGCCTTCTCGGCGGCTTCGGTGGTGCCGTAGGTGATGGTGCCGACGAAGCCGGCGGTGCGCATCAGCCGCCCCCAGGCGTCCTTGCGGAAATCGGAGTTCTGCATGACGCCGCGGACGGCGCGCGGGTGCAGCGCCTGGAGGTAGAGGGCACGCACCCCGGCGATCCACATCATCGGGTCGCCGTGCAACTGCCAGGTGACGGATTCGGGACCGAAGAGCCCCGGGTCGGCTTCCACCATCACTGCTCGTACCTCCCGCTCGGCCGCGTACGCACGTATGGCGTCTGCACCCACAGGATGCGCTGCGACCGGGCTGATGCTCCAGGCCCCGCTCCGGCTCGGTCGCACCCGGCGAGGACCGCGACGCCGACCCGGCCGCCGTCGACGTCGCGCCGGGCGGGCGCCTCGTGGCGGCGGAGCGTACGCCGCCCGTGTTGTCCTGTGCGACGCGGTGCTTGCCACCGCCGGCTAAGACATGGGGCCGAGGTTGCCTTCGAGAACGGTCTGGATGATCTGGGGCCGGTCCCAGAGGGCCAGGATTTCGTTGGCGATGGCCACGATGGGCAGGGGGTCCTGGTTGCCGTTCACCATGATGGCGGCGGCCGACAGGCTGTGCGGGACGGCTCCCGCGTCGAGGAGGACGCGCCATTCATCCGGGCCGAGCTCCAGGTACTCCAGTGTGGTGAGCTCGGCGATCTCCAGGGGATCGGCGAGCGTGCCGGGGTAGGCGGCAAGGGTCCGCAGGCGGGGCAGCTCGGTGACCGGAGCAAGGCTGAGTGGCTCAGCATCCCATACGCCGATGGACAGGACCTCCAAGCCGGGGTGTGCGGCGACCTCGATGCTTGGCAGCCTTCGGATATTGACGTGGGCCACGGTCGGCGGCTGGTCTCCGCCCGCACCGCCACGTCGCTTGCTGCGCTGGTTCATCACCAGGTCGGTGAGCGAGTCGGCGACCAGGCAGGCGCCGATGTTCTCCTCGTGGCTGAGGATGATGATCTGCCCGGCGTGTCCGCGCGGGCCGGGTGTCAGATCGACCGCCAGCCGGTCGCCACCGCCGTTGTCCCCGAAGGCGATCCAACCGGGTGAGCCGACCAGGCCCTGCACCGCGGCGTCGGGCGGGGTGACGACCGCTTCCTTCGCCGCGAACTTCCAAAGACAGTGGCGGGACGACGCGTCGGCGATGTACAGGTCGTCCAACGCGAAGAGTTCGCAGCCGACCGCCATGCATTCACGTTCCGCTGCCTCGTAGTCGTCGCCCCAGTCCTCCGACCGTGACCGTGTCACCCGGTAGAGCGCCTTGAGCTCCTCGGGCAGGGTGACGCCGAGGCGCGCTTCCGCAGCGGCGATCTCCGCCTCCGTCGCGCCGATGGCGTCGGGCAACCGCTCGCGGAGCGTCCGCTCCAGCAACGCCGGATCCGCCGAAGGGGCCGGCACCGCCCCGGGCACCGGATCGGGAAGACAGCGCCAGGGCTGAGGAATGGCGCCCTCAACCAGAATGAGCGCCCCAGGGTGCGGGGTGCCGATGCCGGGCTCCACCGCGGGGCTGGGCCCGAGCAGACGGAGCACGGTCTTCCCGGCCGGCGATATCTCCGCTGTGAACGAGACGTCATCGACACCGGCGTCCGCGAGCGCGTGATGCACCCGCTCCACCGCCTCGATCTCGTCCCGCATGTCCTCGACCTGGGCGGCCCGACCGGGCGGGGGCAGCTGTCGTCGCAGAGGCAGACTCCATCCCTGTCGGCCGATGCGACCCGCCACGCGGATGGACGGGGCAGCTTGCTCCTTCGCGCCGCTGTCCCGCAGAAGCCGCAGCACGGGCTCCCAGGTCGCGAAGTCGTGCACCGAGGGCAAGGGAGAATCCTGATCAGCCATGCGCAGACCGTACGCGGGGCCACTGACACCGAAGGCCACCGGGCCTCGCAGCGCTACAGGCCGACAGCGGCGCTCAGCGAGGCCAACCAGAACGCCCACGGGCCAACTACAGCGCTCAGTTGGCCCGTCTCACTCAACCAAGCCGGAGCCGGCCGTCCGCATGATCGGCCGGTTCCTCGATGCTGGGCACCGCGTGGGCTGGATCGCGGGCGACGAGACATCCGATGCGGAAGATCTGTCAAGCGGCCTCCGTGAGTTGAGCGTCTGAGGGTGCAGGGAAGGCGACTGTCTCGCTGTAGCAGACGCGGCGGGTGAGGCAGTGGTGGAGGCAGCCGAGCATGCGGTTGAAGAGGTTGCGCTGGGCGGCGGTGTGGCGGTCGCGGTAGCGGGCGGCGGCCATCGGGTTGATCGCGTAGACGGGGCGGCCGGCCGCGCGCAGGCAGGCGACCAGCAGACCGCGGGAGGTCTCGATGGCCACCGGGACGGGGGCCTCGGCGGTGTCGCCGTGCTCGGCGAGGAGCTGCAGGAGCTCGGCGAGTCCCTCGGCGGTGTCGTCGATCCGGGCCTTGGCCAGTAACGATCCGGTGTTGTCGACTATGGCGGCGTCGTGATGGTCGCTGGCCCAGTCGATGCCGCAGGACACCTTCAAAGCGGTTCACGTCCTCTCGGTCGAATTGCTTGCCGTGGCTGGTCACAGCCGTGCGGGGCACGCGTCTCCCTAATGGCAGGGCTCGATGGCCCGTCATCCGATTAGCCGTTCGTGACCCCAGCGACCCGCAGGGTCCTCGGTCTTGGCGAGAGCTCGGCGGCTCCCGAACACGGAAGAGGTGCTCCCTGCGGGCGGCTCGGACCACAAGCATCAACGGTCCGATCATGTGCTCGGTCACGGTGCCGGCCGCGAGCGTCGGCACCCGCCGGTCTTCTTCGAGGCTTGAGCCCAGGTGTTCGGTAGGCGTCGCGCCGACGTCGGCGTCCGGCACCGCGGCCGAGAGGGCGGGGCAGACGGCGATACGGGGGACCGAGTCTCATCTCAGGGGTCGAGCCCCTGGTCTACGGTGCGGTTCCCCCAGTACCGTCCTCTGCCTTCCCTGCGTCGAAGCGTGACTCCGCTCTCTCGGTCCAAGTCTGGCGGGCCGGTTATGCGAGGAGCGGGCATCTCTTCATTGCCCATTAGGTCCGCGGCCGCCCCGCGCAGGAACTGGTGGCCGACCTCCCGGACGACCTGCGCGGCGCCACGAAGATGCCGGAATCCGGCCGCGTACGGCTGTGGCACCAGTGCGGCAACACCATCGATGTCACTTTCCGGACCACAAAGGTGGAGGGCTCGGCGGAGGTCCTCGTCCTGGTCGCACCCACACACCACGTCGCCGCCCACGAGCAGGGCGCAACGCTCTTGCGCGCACTGTCCGCACAGAACCGGATCACGATCGCTCTGCACGACACGGATCTCACCACCCTGCAAACAAACGCCACGCCGGGCACTCTCGACGGCCGTCCAGTGGCACCCGGCACTCGGCTGCGCGACGTGCTTCGTGCCGAGGACGCCGAGAACCTCGAGGCAGTACTGCGCCAAGTGCTCGAAATCGGTGTCCCGGTGGTCCGCAGGAACCTGCAAGTGAGCTGGCGGCACGATCCGGCGCGGCAGCACGCGCTGTCTCTGTCCGCCTTCCGTCTGGAGGACGCGCGACGACGCCCCACGAGGGTCGCAGCCCTGTACATCGACAGTGCCGACGATCTGCGTGCCCGCCGTCATCTGGATCTCGCCCGCGAGGTGGCCGAGCAGGTGGGAGGCTCCCTGGACGTCGTGCGCACCGCGCAGGACCTTGCAGACGTTCTCGTACCCGCGTTCGGAGATCTCGCCGCAGTCGACCTTGCGCGCTCCGTTTTCGACGGGGAAGAGCCCTCGAAGCAGCTGTGCGGTGGAGACATGGACAACGCGGCGCTTGCGCCGGCCACCGCAGTGTGGCCGGCCGGCATCAAGCGCGGCGACCCCGTCCCGCCCCTTCCCGACCACCCCCTCCTGCGCAGCTTCCGACACGGCGAGACAGTCGTCTTCGGCCTCGACGACTTCATCGCCATGGTCAGCGACCCGCAGCTGGTCGAGTATCTCGTCCCGAAGGACGCCCATTCGGTGATGGTGGCACCGTTGCATGCCCGCGGACTCACGCTCGGCGCCATATCGGCCTGGCGATGCGGCCGATCCGACCCCTTCACCGAAGACGAGGCGGATCTCATGAGACAGATCGCCTCACGGGGTGCGCTCGCCATCGACAACGCCCGCCGTTACACGCGCGAGCACCGGGCGGCCGTAGTGCTGCAGCAGCGCCTCCTTCCCCCGGCCACAACCGACAGCCCTGCAGCCGAGACCGCCGGCGTCTACCTGCCCGCAGGCGACGGAGCGGAAATCCGCGGCGACTGGTACGACGCCATCGCTCTCCCCTCTCTCCGGCTGGCTCTCGTCGCTGGGGACGTCGTCGGCCACGGCATGTCCGCGAGCGCCACCATGGGCCGCCTGCGCGCCGCCATCCAGACGCTCGCGGACCTGGAACTCGAACCGGACGAGCTGCTCACCCGGATCGCGGACCTGGTCCAGCGCCTCGCGGCCGAAGCCCCACTCGGCGACCACGACATCATCGGCGGCACATGCCTGTACGCGGTCTACGACCCGGTCACCCAACGATGCGCCATAGCCAGTGCCGGGCACCCGCCACCCGTCCTGGTCCGGCCCGACGGAACCGCCGAAGTCGTCGCGATCTCCCCGGGGCCACCACTCGCCGTCTGCGGCATGCCGTATGAGACCACCGTGATCGACCTCGAGCCGGGCAGCGTCCTCGCTCTCTGCACCGACGGCCTGGTCGAACAGCGCGACCGCGACATCGACCAAGGCCTGCGGCGCCTGACGGATGCCCTCGCCGCGTCCTGCCGTCCGGATCGCGCTCTGGACGAAACCGGTCGGGCTCTCCTCGCCGACCTGACAGACCAAGCGCCGCGCGACGACGCGACGCTGCTCCTCGCACGCACCCGCGCCATCCCGGCGGAGGACACCGCTCACTGGGAAATCCCGGCCGACCCTGCCGCTGTCTCCAAAGCCCGAGAATGGACAACCCGCCAACTCACCGCGTGGGGCCTCGAGGACCTCGCCTTCACCACCGAACTCATCGTCAGCGAACTGGTCACCAACGCCATCCGCTACGGTCGTCCGCCTGCGGAACTTCGTCTGATTCGCCACGACGTCCTGGTGTGCGAGGTCACCGACTCCAGCGGCACCCAGCCTCGCCTGCGGCGCGCCCACACCACCGACGAGGGAGGACGCGGTTTGTTCCTCGTCGCCCAACTCGGCCAGCGCTGGGGCTGCCGCCATGGCCAGAACCGCAAGACGATCTGGTCCGAGCAGCTCATCGAGTGCCCCCGCTGACCGGGGCCTGCTCGTTACGGCCCCGTGCGGGCGCCCCTGCTCGCAGGTTGCCGAGCAGTCGAAGAACTACCGGTACTCGACCAACCACCAGGTCGTCATCGACGCCGATACCCGACTCGTCGTCGCCGTCGGCCGACCGGTCACGGGCAACCGCAACGATTGCAAGGCGTGGGAACTTTCTGGTGCGAAGGCTGCCGTCGGCCGGGCCACGGTCATCGCGGACGGCGGCTATCGGGGCACCGGCCTGCTCATCCCGCACCGCCGTGAACGCGGCCAGACCGAACTGCCAGCTTGGAAAGAGGAGCACAACACTTCCCACCGCAAGGTCCGGGCCCGCGTCGAGCACGCCTTCGCGCGGATGAAGGCATGGAAGATCCTTCGTGACTGCCGTCTGAAAGGCGACGGCGTTCACACCGCCATGCTCGGCATCGCCCGGCTGCACAACCTCGCCCTCACGGGGTAACTCCCGCCCCATACGAGACCAGAGCGGCCCCGGGGAGGCGGCTCCCCGCCTCCCCTGCTCGGAGAATGCTCAGTCGATACAGAATTCGTTGCCCTCGATGTCCAGCATTGGGATGCACGACTCGTTTTCCTCATCGGCATACAGCGTTTGCACATGGGTGGCGCCGAGCGCGACCAGCCGTGCGCACTCAGCTTCGAGCGTGGCGAGGCGCTCGTCCCCCACGAGCCCGGTGCCGACCCGGACGTCGAGATGCACCCGATTCTTGACGATCTTGCCTTCGGGGACGCGCTGGAAGTACAGGCGCGGGCCCACGCCTGAGGGATCACTGCAGGCGAACCATGAACCCTGCTCCTCAGGAGGCAGGGTACGGTTGAAATCGTCCCAGGTGGCGAACCCCTCCGGTGGCGGCGGTATGACATACCCCAACACCTCGCACCAGAAACGAGCGAGGCGCTCAGGTTCTGCGCAGTCAAAGGTGACTTGGAACCTCTTGATCGTTGACATCGGCGCACCATAGCAGGCGGACTCTGCCGCCCATTTCCCCAGACAGATCCGCCCGCCACCCGTCGCGCCCTGGGTCACCTTGGACACCAAGTGACCAAACCGGACAGTCCGCGAGAACGACGCGACCGTGGCGACGGAGCGCCCCAGTGGTCCCCAGGATCCAGTCCTGACAACCAACCTTCATGCCAAGATCAGTTGCGGGACATCCCTTGGAACGGCCGCAATATTCGGTGCCAACTAGCCTGCTTTTGTGTCAACTAAAGAGCCTGGTCACAAACCCTCAGCGGCGTACGCGCGGCATCCCCAGGCCGATCCACGAGATGATTTCCCGCTGTATCTCGTTGTTGCCACCACCGAAGGTGAAGATGACCGCGGACCGGTATCCCCGTTCGAGTTCGCCGTGCAGGACGGCGCCCGCCGAGCCTTCCTTGAGCGGTCCGGCCGAGCCGAGGATCTGCATCAGCCAGGCGTAGGCGTCGCGTCGCGCCTCGGAGCCAAAGACCTTGACGGCGGAGGCGTCCTGCGGGGTGAGGGTGGACCGCTGGACGGCGGAGACCATCTGCCAGTTGAGAAGCTTCATGGCGTCGAGCCGGGTGTGGGTCCGGGCGAGGAGGGCACGGACCCAGCCGAGGTCGATGACCCGGCGCCCGTCGGCGAGCTCGGTGCCGGCGGCCCAGCGCTGCACGTTGTGGAGGGCGCGGATGGCCATGGTGCCGTGGGCGGCGAGGGTGACGCGCTCGTGATTGAGCTGGTTGGTGATGAGCCGCCATCCCTTGTTCTCGTCGCCGACGCGACGGGAGAGGGGGACGCGGATGTTCTCGTAGTAGCTTGCAGTGGTGTCGTGCGAGGCGAGGGTGTTGATCAGGGTGCAGGAGTAGCCGGGGTCGCTCGTGGGGACGAGCAGCATGGTGATGCCCTTGTGCGGCGGGGCGTCGGGATCGGTGCGGACGGCGAGCCACACCCAGTCGGCGGTGTCGCCGTTGGTCGTCCAGATCTTCTGCCCGTTGACCACATATGTGTCGCCGTCGCGTACGGCGCGGGTCTTGAGGGCCGCGAGGTCGGTGCCCGCGTCGGGTTCGCTGTAGCCGATCGCGAAGTCGATCTCGCCTGCCAGGATCTTCGGCAGGAAGTACGCCTTCTGTTCGTCGGTACCGAACTGCATGATCGTCGGGCCGACGGTGTTGAGCGCCATCAGGGGCAGCGGTACGCCCGCCTGGGCCGCTTCGTCGAAGAAGATGAACTGTTCCATCGGGGACAGGCCGCGTCCGCCGAACTCCGTGGGCCAGCCGACGCCGAGCCAGCCGTCGGCGCCGAGGCGTCGGATCGTCTCGCGGTAGAAGCGTTTCTGGACGGTGGGGTCGTCGTATCTGGCGTAGGCGTTGTCGGGAACGAGTCCGGCGAAGTACGTGCGCAGCTCGGCGCGCAACTGCTGCTGCTCAGGCGTGTATTCGAGGTGCACGGCCCCTCCAGGAGTCTCGCGGTCGCGTCGTCCGTGTGCGGCGGCGCACACAGTAGAACGTGTTGCAAGAATCCGGAAGGGCCGCGGAACCGCACCCGGGGTGTCAGCGCTTGACGGCGCGCAGCACGACGAACTTCGGGTCGCCGGCGACGGTGGCGCAGTTGCCGAAGATCCGGCGCAGCTGCGTGTGGTACCCGAGGTGCCGGTTGCCGACGACCCACAGCTCGCCGCCCTGCCGCAGCACGGTCCGCGCCCCGTGGAACATGTTCCGGGCGGTGGCGTCGGTGGTCGCCAGATGCGAGTGGAACGGTGGGTTGTTGAGCACCAGGTCCACGCTGCCCGGGACCAGGTCCGCCGTCCCGTCACCGACCAGGAAGCGTGCCTCGGCGTCCGCGCCGACATTGGCACAGAAGGTCGCCTCGGCGGACGCGACCGCCTGGTAGGACTCGTCGACGAAGGTGACCGCCGCTCCGGGGTTGGCGAGCGCGGCGGAGGTGCCGACGACCCCGTTGCCGCAGCCCAGGTCCACGACGCGGTCGTGGCCGGTGCGCTCGGGAAGATGGTTCAGGAAGAAGCGGGTGCCGATGTCGAGGCGCTCGGCACAGAAGATCCCGGCGTGGTTGACCACGGTCCGGCCGGAGACCGCGCCGACGTCGCCGGGCAGCTCGTACCGGTACGGCCAGGGGCTGGGGGTACGGGCCAGCGCCGGGTCCGGGGTGCAGAAGATCAGCCGAGCCTTCTTCACCGCGAGCGAGGTGCGGGTGGGGCCGATGATCCGCTCGAACAGTTTGAGGGTGGAGGTGTGGATCTCCTTCACCATGCCGGTGCCGATGACGACGGTTCCGGCGTGCACGGCGGGCGCGAGCCGGTGCAGCTGATCCTCCAGAAGCGCGAGGCTCTTGGGAACCCGCACGAGAAGGACGTCGATCCGGTCCGGCGGGGTGTCCCTGGCCGACAGGAGACGTACGGCGTCCTCGTCGTGGCCGTTGCGGACGAGGTTCGCCAGCGTCGCACGCTGGGCGAGGTACGAGTCGGTGATCTGTACGGGGTGGTGCCCGGCCAGCACCGTACTCAGGGCGCCCCAGCGGTCACCCACCACGACCACGGTGCCGGTCAGCTCGACCGGGGTCGCACCGTCGGTCCCCTCCAGCTGCTGGAGCAGATATTCGTCGGCAGCGTCCCAGGCGCGGAACGGGTCGCGCGGGTGCTCGGGGTAGCGGGCGAGCTCGTACTCGCCCTTTGACGTCGTCAAACGGTTCATTGTGCCTTCAGGCTAGCCGAGCGGCGGGGAGCGCCCACACACTCCCCGCCGCGCCGGCCGCCCACTGTGAGTTCCTCTAAGGCAACTGCTTTTCGATTGCCGCCCGGCCCTCTCGTGCCAGCCGGCGCTGTGCCCACTCCAGATTCTGCGGAGTCAGGTCCCGCCCGGAGGCGAGCACCAGGTCCTCTGCCGACGCATTGTCGCTCCCGCCGGTGTGCAAGAGGCTGTCCGGGGTCACCCCCCGGGCCAGGGATGCGGATACGGATTCGGGGTCTTCGCTCATGCCGCCTCCTCGTCCTTGCGGCAATTCTCGCCCTGCGGCTCCAGGAGCGCATCCGAAGCGTTCACTTGACCTGCACATGATAAGTACGCAGCGTTCACACCGTGATCACGGTGCGTGTGGAAGGCTCCCGCTGACCACGTACCACACAACCACCACGGCGCCGTCCCCCACCCCGTGACGGCGTCGCGGTGCCGCATGCCCCGGAGAGGACACCCCACATGTCCCGTCGCCGCCATCACCACCGGCGCCCATTGCTCGCCACCCTCGCCGCCTTCGCGGTTCTCGCCGGCACGGCCGCCGCCGCACCGGCGGCACCTGCCGCGCCCCGGACCGCACCGGCGGCCGCGACGCCGCTCACCACGCTCGACGACACGTACTACCAGAGCGCGATCGGCAAGACCGGCACCCAGCTCAAGAGCGCCTTGCACTCGATCATCAGCGTCCAGTCCAAGATCTCGTACAGCCAGGTCTGGGACGCGCTCAAGAACACCGACCAGGACCCCGCCAACTCCTCGAACGTCATCCTGATCTACTCCGGGCGCTCCGAGCCGAAGAGCGACAACGGGGGCTCGGTCGGCCAGTGGAACCGTGAGCACGTCTGGGCCAAGTCGCACGGCGACTTCGGCACCACCACCGGACCCGGCACCGACATCCACCACCTTCGCCCGGAGGATGTCACCGTCAACTCCATCCGCGGCAACAAGGACTTCGACAACGGCGGCAGCGCGGTGAGCGGGGCACCGGGCAACTACACCGACAGCGACTCCTTCGAGCCGCGCGATGCGGCCAAGGGCGATGTCGCTCGCATGATCCTCTACATGGCGGTGCGCTACGAGGGCGACGACGCCTTCGCCGACCTCGAACCGAACGAGAAGGTGAACAACGGCTCCGCGCCGAACATCGGCAGGCTCTCCGTGCTGAAGCAGTGGAGCCAGGAAGACCCGCCGGACACCTTCGAGAAGCGACGCAACGACGTCATATTCGACCAGTACCAGCACAACAGGAACCCGTTCATCGACCACCCGGAATGGGTCGAATCCATTTGGTAGAACGGCCGATTCGTCCAGCACGCGGTCACGTCGTCGGGCGAACCGCCCGACGACGTGACCGCGGACGAGCGGACGGCGCGTACGGCAGGCATGACGGGCACGGCCGGCCGGACCCTCGCCCGTACCCTCGCCGGTGTCGGCGCCCCGGTCGCCCCTAGGGCTCCAGGTCATGAGCAACGCGTTCGACGGCCTCGTCGCGTGAGGTGAACCGCTGGGGCGCCGTCGGACCTTCGCCGGCGGACACTGCTGCCAAGTGGCCCGCCGGGTCGACCACCGCCGTCCGCCGGCCGCCCTCCGCGAGCCGCTCCAGTCCGGACCGCAGCATCGCCAGGGCCACGGTGTCCACCCCTGTCACCTGTCGCAGATCCAGCACCACGGACGCGGTTTCCTGCGTCCGCGACTCGTCGAGCGCGTACAGCACCCGTTCCACCGCGGTGAAGTCGAGCGCCCCCTGCGCGGCCACGACCGACACCTGCTCCCGCAGAGCACGCTCCTGCTCCCCCGTCGGGGCGGACGGCAGGTCGTCGGCGGTGGTGACCAGAGTGACGGTCGAACCGGCGAGTGCCGGGTTGTGCATCAGGTGCAGACCGAGCCGCTCCGAGAGCGCCCCCAGCGCTCGGCGTCCGCGCACCGAGGTGCCGGTCGGATCGAGGGGCGGACTGTACGTCGCCAGGCCGAACCGGGCCGGTCCCGCTGCGATCAGACCACCCGACACCCCGCTCTTGGCGGGCAGCCCCACTCGCAGCAGCCAGTCGCCCGAGGCGTCGTACATGCCGCACGTCGCCATCACGGCGAGCACCTGCGCGGCGACCGTTTCCTCGACGACCGCCTCACCGGTGAGCGGGTTCACCCCGCCGTGCGCGAGCGTCGCAGCCATCGCGGCGAGGTCGAGGGCCGTGACCCGCACCGCGCACTGCCGGAAGTAGGTCTCGACCGACGCCACCGGGTCGACGGGCAGCAGACCGGTGCTGCGGATCAGGTAGGCGAGGGCGCGGTTGCGGTCGCCGGTGGCGACCTCGGAGGCGTACACCGCCTCGTCGACGTCCAACTGCCGTCCGGCGAAACGGCTCAGGCAGTCCAGGATGCGGTCGAACCTCGGAGCGTCGGCGGTGTCCGGGATCAGCGCGGTGGTGACGATCGCACCGGCGTTGACCATGGCGTTGGCCGGACGTCCGGTCGCCCGTTCCAGGCTGATGGCGTTGAACGCCTCGCCACTGGGCTCGGCATTCACCCAGCGGCACACCTCGTCGAGTCCGAGGACGGACAGCGCGAGGGCATAGACGAATGGCTTCGACACGGACTGCATGGTGAACGGGGCATCGGCCTCACCGGTGCTGTAGCGGTGGCCGTCCATGCTGATCAGCGCCAGCCCGAAGGCGTCCGGGTCGGCCAGCGCCAACTGGGGGATGTAGTCGATGAGTTCTCCGGCCCTCTCCCCCATGAACCGGCTGCGCAGTTCCCGCAGGACGTCCGTCACTGCGTCGGCGGCGGCGCTCACCTCGCCCCCGTCGTCAGCTGCGCTCGGCCTGGGCGATCCGGGGGAACGACTTGACGCCCGCTGCCTTACGGCTGTTCGCGTGTTCACTGACCGTCCTGCCGGGCGGGGCGTCCGCGAAGCCGAGCACCACGGAATCGAGGACCTTCCCCGACGCGTCGACGAACTCCACCCGGACCGCGTAGAACGCCGGCTTGTCGGTGGGGTTGGTGACGCGGACCAGGGCGCTTCGGAACTGCTCGGACTTGGCGACCGGCAGCCCGGTCACCGAGACGTCCTTCACGGCGTTCCCCTGACCCTGCACCCCTGCGAGCTGCTTGGTCGCGCGCTGCCTGTTGCGTTCGACCTCGGCGGAGACCGAGGCCGCGAACTCCTCCTGGGTGCGCGGCGAGGCGCTCGCGGACGGCGACTCGGCCGTGCCCGGGGACACCGTACGGGTGCTCCTGGCCGTGCCCGGCGCGGTGGTGCCGGAGCCGTTGCAGGCGGCGGTGCCGGCGACGATCACCGCGGCCAACAGGGCGGGGGTCAGGCGGCGGGCGGTGCGGCCGCCGAGGGTGCGCCGCAGGGGGCGGGACTGGTTCACGGACACTCCGGGTCTGCTCGGGAAAGTGGGTCGACGGCATACGGCAGGACGGGGGACGCACCGGGCGAACCCGGATCCACCGGGCTCCTCCACTCGGGTCACGCGGCGTCGTCGCCGAAGACCTCACGGAGCCGCGCCTCGCTGAGGGTGTCCAGGTTGCTGTGGAGGAGCTCGGCGCCCCCACCGGGGAGCGCGCCGCTGATCCGGTCCGGAACCTCGTTCGTGGTCAGGAGGAACAGGGCCGAAGTGCCGGGCGTCACCTGCTTCTTGACCTCGTCGATGAAGTCGTCGTCGATGCCGACGTCGGCCAGCTTGCCACCCAGCGCCCCGGCCGCCGCGCCGATGGCCGCGCCCAGCAGCGGCATCAGGAAGATCAGCCCGAAGAGCATTCCCCAGAACGTGCCGCTCAAGGCGCCCGCGCCGACCAGGTTGAGCAGCTGCTTGGTCTTCGGCTTCGACTTGTCGGCCGGCCAGCTGACCACCGCGGCGTCCAGGATCTTGATCAGCCCCTCCTTCTGCAGGGACTTGAGCGTGGTCTCCACGTCCTCCGCGCCCTCGGCCGACTGGCTTCCACACGGTGAGCGTGGACATCGCACATCCCTCCTGAGGCAAGGTCAAGCAATTCGCTCATATTAGGATCAAAAGGTATGAATTGACTCGTCGAAGTCGTCCGCTCTGCACGGGAGTGGGCGCAATCCTCCGGAGGGAACTATGGATACGGACGCCCTGACCGCCGGCCTGCTGCAGGAGCTGCGAGCGCCCAAGCCCTATCCGGCTGTGTCCCTGACCATGCCGACGCACCGACAGGCTCCGGACAACGCCCAGGACGCCGTACGGCTGCGCAACCTGCTCTCCGAAGCCGAACGGCGGCTCGACGCCGATCCCGCGGTGTCCCGGGAGGCCAGGGCGGCCATCAAGACGCAGCTGGCCCGCGCGATCGACGAGGTCGATACACGCCGCAGGCTCGACGGTCTGCTCGTCCTGGCCACGGCGGACGAGCATCAGATCTGGCTGCTTCCCCGTACGGCGCCCGAACGGGTGGTCCTGAGTGACACCTATCTGACCCGGAACCTGGTGGCCTCGAAGGCCCTGGCCGAACCGTACTGGGCACTCACCGTCGCGGCCGACCACGCGACACTGTGGAGCGGAACGGCCGACTCCGTGCGCCAGGAGCAGACTGGCGGGTTCCCGCTGACGGTTCCGCAGGAGAAACCGAACCCGCAGCGCAAAGAGCAGATCGGGGACACGCCGAGCACGTTCTCCGACGAGGAGACGCGCATCTTCCTGCGCTCCGTCGACGAGAAGTTGCGTGCCGTCCTGGCCGCCGATCCGCGACCGGTGTACCTGGTCGGTCTCGCCCCGGCCCTCGCCCTGCTGGACGAGGTCGGCGGGACCACCAAGCCGGCGGTCGGCCGGGTCACGAAGGGGGTGCCGGCCGATCTGTCGCCGAGCGGCTTCCTCAAGGAACTCGCACCCGCTCTCGGCCAACGCCGGACAGAGGCCGCCGCGGAGGTCGCGTCCAGGCTCGACGACGCCCGCGGCCGCCGTGCCTACGCAGGTGGTCTCGACGAGGTGTGGGCAGCCGTGCGGGAGGGGCGGGCCGCTCTCGTCGCGGTGGAGGAGCAGTTCCAGCAGACCGTGCGGGTCACGGACGAGCACCTGGAGCCCGTGCCCGCGGGCACCGTGGGCACCGCCGACGGGACGATCCGCGAGGACATCGTCGACGAGCTCGTCGAGGCGGCGTTGGACAGCGGCGCCGATGTGGTGTTCCTCGCCGACGACTCGCTGGCGGAGCACGGGCGGATCGCGGCAGCTCTGCGCTACTGAGCAGGAGTCTCTGCGCAGCGGAAGCACCCCATGTGAACAGGGCCGGAGCGGGTGCGGCGGTACGCAGGACGGCGGACAGCCTCCGGACGGCGGGCCGCGGCGCCCTCGCCACTTCGAGGGCGGATGAGGACCAGGGCGGCTGCGCGGCTGCCCGGGCGGCCGCGAGGCCCCGTACGGGCGGCGATCCGATGCGTGCCCCTGGAGCCGCTGGGACACTGGAGAGGGCGCCCCGGATCCCCGTCCCGCACAAGACACAGCCCCCGGGAGAGGAAGTGACCGCACCATGCCACCCGGATCCAGTACCAACCGTGTGCGGCAGTACGAACACATCAAGGAGAGTGCGCAGGAGCGCGGAGTGAGTGAGGAGCGGGCCGAGGAGATCGCGGCGCGCACGGTGCACATGGAGCGTGCTCGCTCCGGCGAGTCGAGGACCGCGAGCGATCTGTTCGTCCATGACCTCTCGTCCGCGCAGCGCGGCGGCAGTCCGGGCCCCCGCAGCGGAGCCGAAGGCCCCACCCGCGACCAGCTCTACGAAGAGGCCAGGAAGAAGAACATCAAGGGACGCTCGAACATGACGAAGTCCCAACTGGCCAGGGCGGTCGGCCGCTGAGCGCTCGCCCCCGTCGGTCCACATCCACCTCGGGGTCCGTCCGGACAGGGCGTTGTCAGCCGTCCCAGGTCCAGTCGGCCACCTCGGGCAGGTCTGTGCCGTGTTCACGGATCCACGCGTGATGGCGGGTGCGGACATCCGCCATCGCCTGGCGCACGGCCACGGCACGGACGCCGAGTCCGGGCACCCGGTCGATGACGTCCATGGCCAGCCGGTAGCGGTCGAGGTCGTTCCGGACGACCATGTCGAACGGCGTGGTGGTCGTACCCTCCTCCTTGTAGCCCCGCACGTGCAGGTGGGCGTGCCCGGTCCGCCGGTAGGCGAGCCGGTGGATCAGCCAGGGATAGCCGTGGTAGGCGAAGATCACCGGCTTGTCCCGGGTGAAGACGGCGTCGTACTCGGCGTCGGGCATGCCATGGGGATGCTCGCTCTGCGGCAGCAGCTTCGTCATGTCGACCACGTTCACGACACGCACAGCGAGTTCCGGCACATGGCGGCGGAGCAGCCCGGCCGCCGCGACGGTCTCCAGCGTGGGTACGTCCCCGGCGCAGGCCAGCACGACATCGGGTTCACGGCTGCCGTCCTCCGTACCCGCCCATTCCCAGACGCCGACCCCGCGCGCGCAGTGCGCCCGGGCCTCGTCGAGGGTGAGCCAGTCGAAACCGGGCTGTTTGCCCGCCACGATCACATTGACGTAGTCGCGGCTGCGCAGGGCGTGGTCGGCGACGGACAGCAGGGTGTTGGCGTCCGGCGGCAGGTAGACCCGAACGACTTCGGGGCTCTTGTTGAGGATGTGGTCGACGAACCCGGGGTCCTGGTGCGAGAAGCCGTTGTGGTCCTGACGCCAGACGTGCGAGGTGAGCAGATAGTTGAGGGAGGCGACGGGGCGGCGCCAGGGCAGCCGGCGTGAGGTGCGCAGCCATTTGATGTGCTGGTTGACCATCGAGTCGATGATGTGGGCGAACGCCTCGTAGCAGGAGAAGAGTCCGTGCCGGCCGGTGAGGAGATAGCCCTCCAGCCATCCCTGGCACAGGTGCTCGGAGAGGACCTCCATGACACGGCCGTCGCGGGCAAGATGCTCGTCGGTGGGGAGCGTCCGCGCCTGCCAGGCCTTGCCGGTGGCCTCGTACACCGCGTCGAGCCGGTTCGACGCGGTCTCGTCGGGGCCGACGAGGCGGAAGTCGCGGCGTCCGGCGGTGGCGGCCATGACATCTTCGAGGAGCCCGCCGAGCACCCGCGTCGGCTCGTGCTGGACGGTGCCGGGTTCGGCGACCTCGACGGCGTGTTCCTCAAGGGGTGGCACCGGCAGATCGCGCAGGAGCAGCCCGCCGTTGGCGTACGGGGTGGCGCCGAGGCGTGCCGTCCCCTCGGGTACGCAGTCGAGGACCTGCGGGGTCGGCCTGCCCTCGCTGTCGAAGAGCTCGTCGGGCCGGTAGGAGCGCAGCCAGGCCTCCAGCTGCCGCAGGTGTTCGGGGTTGTCCCGGACGCCGGACAGCGGAACCTGGTGGGCGCGCCAGGTGCCTTCGACGGGCAGCCCGTCGACCTCCCGGGGGCCGGTCCAGCCCTTGGGGGTGCGCAGCACGATCATGGGCCAGGCGGGACGGCCGGTGTCGCCGCCGGTGCGTGCGGCGCTCTGGAGTTCCCCGATGCGGTCGACGGCCCTGTCCATCGCGTCGGCCATCGCCCGGTGGACGGTGAAGGGATCGTCTCCGCCGACGTACAGCGGCTCGTGCCCGTAGCCGCGCAGCAGTGCGTCCAGTTCCGTCTCGGGGAGACGGGCGAGCACCGTCGGGTTGGCGATCTTGTAGCCGTTGAGGTGGAGCACCGGAAGGACGGCCCCGTCGTGCACGGGGTCGAGGAATTTGTTGGAGTGCCAGGACGCGGCGAGCGGGCCCGTCTCCGCTTCACCGTCGCCGATGACGCAGGTGACGAGCAGGTCCGGGTGGTCGAACGCGGCGCCGTAGGCATGGGTGAGGGCGTAGCCGAGTTCCCCGCCCTCGTGGATGGAGCCTGGTGTCTCCGGTGCGACATGGCTCGGTACCCCGCCGGGGAAGGAGAACTGTCTGAACAGCAGCCCCATGCCGGCCGCGTCACGGCTGACATCGGGGTATGTGTCGGAGTAGCTGCCCTCCAGCCACGCGTTGGCGAGGACGGCGGGACCACCGTGGCCGGGGCCCCAAACACAGAGCGCCTGGATGGAGCGGGCCTTGATGACACGGTTGAGGTGGGTGTGGACCAGGTTGAGTCCGGGAGAAGTGCCCCAGTGACCGAGCAGTCGGGGCTTGATGTGCTCCGGGGCGAGCGGCTCCTTCAGGAGCGGGTTGGACATCAGATAGATCTGGCCGACGGCGAGGTAGTTGGCGGCGCGCCAGTGCGCGTCAAGAGCCGATACCTCGACGTCGGACAGGCCGGACGCCCCTGCCGGAGCAGAGGCGTCCGGTGCACGGGCGTCGTCCGTGCGGGTGTGAGGCGTGCGGGCGTCGCTCATGTGCGTCTCCTCGACAGGGTCGCAAGCAGTACGGGCCGGCGTCACGGGGCAGCTATGCGGACCGGCTTTCGTCCGCCTCGGGTCCGTACCAGACCGTCGTGGCATTGCAGAACTCGCGAATCCCGTGCCCGGCGAGCTCCCGCCCGTAGCCGGAGCGCTTCACTCCACCGAAGGGCAGTGCGGGGTGGGAGGCCGTCATGCCGTTGAAGAAGACACCACCCGCCTGCAGATCACGCACGCACTGACGGCTTTCGTCGGGGTCACGTGTCCATACGTTGGAGCTGAGACCGAAGGGGCTGTCGTTGGCCAGGGCCACGGCTTCGCCCAGGTCGGCGGCCCGGTACAGCGTGGCGACGGGGCCGAAGGTTTCCTCGCGGTGGATCCGCATGGCCGGGGTGATCGCGCTGAGGACAGTGGGGGCATAGAACCAGCCGCGGTCCAGCCTCGCGCCCAGACCGGTGGGCCGGCTGCCACCGCAGAGCACGGTCGCTCCCTGCCCTACGGCGTCGTCCACCAGCTCCTCGATGTCGGTGCGGCCCTGTTCGCTGGCGAGGGGGCCGATGTCAGTGGACTCCTGCTGCGGGTCGCCGACCTTCAGAGCGCGCATTCCTGCGGTGAACTCCTCGGCGAACTCGTCGTACACATCGGTGTGCACGATGAACCGTTTGGCGGCGATGCAGGACTGGCCGTTGTTCTGCACGCGGGCGGTCACCGCTGTACGGGCGGCCTGCCGCACGTCGGCCGAGGGAAGGACGAGAAACGGGTCGCTGCCGCCCAGTTCCAGCACGGTGTGTTTCACCTCGTCGCCCGCGATCGCCGCGACCGCGCGGCCGGCCGGCTCGCTCCCGGTGAGGGTGGCGGCGACGACCCGGGGGTCACGCAGGATGGACTCGACCGCCCCGGACCCGACCAGCAGCGTCTGGAAGCAGCCTGCCGGGAAACCTGCCCGGCGGAACAGGTCCTCCAGGTACAAGGCGGTCTGCGGGACGTTCGACGCGTGCTTGAGCAGGCCGACGTTGCCCGCCATGAGCGCGGGGGCCGCGAACCGTACGACCTGCCAGAGCGGGAAGTTCCACGGCATCACGGCGAGGACGGGGCCCAGCGGACGGTAGTGGACATAGGCCCGGGAGGCTCCGGCATCGCTCACATCGCCGGCCGACGGGTGCTCGTCCGCGAGAAGTTCCTCGGCGGCGGCCGCGTACCAGCGCATGGCCTTGGCGCATTTCGCGGCCTCCGCACGGGCCGCCCTGACGGGCTTGCCCATTTCGGTGGTCATGGTGCGGGCGATGTCCTGCTGGTCCTCGTCGAGGAGGTCGGCGGCCCGGTTCAGCAGGCGGGCCCGTTCGCCGAACCCGGTCGTGCGGTACTCCCGGAACGTGGTGTCCGCGGCCGCGAGCCTGCGTTCGATCTCCGCGGCTCCCAGTGCGTCGAACGTCTTGAGGGTCTCGCCGTTCGCGGGGTTGACCGTCGCGATGGGCATGACTGTGGCCTCCTTGCCTCGGTTCTTCGACCGTGCCTCGCCACGCCCCGTCGCGCAACGCGGACCCTCGTGCGGATACCCGACCGGCGCGGACCATGTGTGCTGTGAGCACGTCATCCGCGCCGGTGGGCAGGGCGGTCTTCTTCGCGTACGGACCCGCGTACCGGTCCGGATCGGAATGCGCGCTGCCTGTTTCGTGGGGCCGGCAGCGGCGGCCGCGTCAGACGAGGGCGGGCTCGGAGACGGGCGGCAGCAGGAACTCGCGTACCCCGGGCAGCGGCGTGCGGGGCAGCAGATCGGTACTCCGCGGCGCCTCGGCGTAGCGGGTGAACCAGACGACCTTGCCGTCGAGAGTCCGGCAGGTGCCCCAGCTGTGGCTCAGGGCCATCACACGGCTGAGACCACCGCCGCCGGTGCTGAGCAGCCGCGGCATCTCCGAACTGTTGTCCGCGACGGAGACCGTGAGGTGCCGTCCGGACCAGCGGAGTTCGACGACGCAATGGTTGTCGTCACCGACGTGCCGGTGGACGTTGGTCAGCAACTCCTCCACACCCCGGCACACCGGCCGGATGTGGAGTTCGAGGCTCCAGTGGCGCAGATGCGCGGCGACGATCCGTCGCACCTGGGTAACGCGCTCTGCCGATACCTGGAGTTCGACCAGATAGTGCCGGTCGAGTGGAACGGTCATCGTCGAGGCTCCTCACATCGAGGCCCACCTGCTTCGCTCGTTGAACCAACGACCCCCCGAACACAAAGAGTGAGCAGATGTCACTGTTAGGTCACTCCTTAGGGTGACCCGGTAGGACCGGTTGCGCAACACGTCGGCCGACGGGGCCGTGGCCACGGGGCGGGAGGCTGTCCCCGGAAGCCTGCTCGGCCCTGGAAGAGGGCGGGCAGGGCCAGTGTGGCGAGCAGTGTCATGCCCATGAGCGCACAGGTCACGTAGTTGCCGATGTGCCCCGAGTGAAGGCGCCGCAGCGGCTCCGTCCACCGGTCTGCCGCCCATGCCGCGGGGCGCCCTACGGCATGGGCGCCGAGCGCGACGGCCGGCAGCCCCGCCGGCCCCCGAGGCGGGGAACGACCCGGCGTGCCGTCGGTGCGGCTCCTCGAAGTACCGCCAGGAGCAGGCGAGTACGGCCCACGGTCAGCAGCGAGATCAGTGCCGCGAGTCCGAGCGCCACCGGGGCGCCGACCAGCACGATGCCCACGCTCCGGCCGCCCTGCGGCTTCCAGTCGGCGTCGAACGCGGCCACCAGTGGTCCACCCGCGCTTCACCGGGCGTCAGGGCAGATACGGCAGCAGCTTGTCCGGAGTGAGCGGGAGGTTGCGCAGCCGGGCTCCGGTGGCGTGCCGCACCGCGTTGCCGATGGCGGCCGCGGCCCCGACGATGCCGATCTCGCCGATGCCCTTGCTGCCCATCGGGTTGAGATGCGGGTCGTCCTCGTCGATCCAGTGCGCCTCGATCTCCGGGACGTCGGCGCAGACGGGCACGTGGTAGGAGGCGAGGTCGTTCTGCGTGAAGTCGCCGAAGACGGGGTCGATCGTGCTGCCCTCGGTCAGTGCCATGCCGAGCCCCATGATCATGCCGCCGATGAACTGGGAGCGTGCGGTACGGGAGTTGAGGATGCGTCCGGCGGCGAAGACACCGAGCATGCGCCGCACCCGGACCTCACCGGTGCGGGTGTCGACGGCGACTTCGGCGAAGTGCGCACCGAACGCATGCCGTGCGTACGGGGATTCCACCGCTGCGTCCTGGGCGGTGTCGGCGGTGACCGTGACGCCCTCGTCGGGCAGGGGTCCGGTGCGCTCCCGCAGGTGGCGTGCCAGGGCGGTGGATGCCTTGTGCACGGCCCAGCCCCAGGAGGCCGTACCCGCGGAACCGCCGGCCAGGGGCGCTTCGGGCAGCGCGCTGCTGCCGATGTCGATCCGGACGTCGGTCACGGGGGTGTCCAGCGCGGACGCCGCGATCTGCGCGAGGACGGTGCGGGCGCCGGTGCCGATGTCGGTGGCATTGATCCTGATGCGGTAGGTGCCATCGGCGGCGGCGTGTGCCGAGGCGCTGGAGCCGGCGATGTATACGGGGTACGTGGCGGAGGCGACGCCCGTACCGAGCAGCAGTGGGCCTTCCATTCGGACCGCGGGGCTCGGATCGCGGTCGTACCAGCCGAAGCGTGCGGCGCCCTCCTCCAGGCAGGCGGCGAGGCCGCGGCTGCTGAAGGGGCGGCCGGTGTCGGGTTCGTACGCGGGGTCGTTGCGCAGGCGCAGTTCGACGGGGTCGATACCGAGGGCCACGGCCAGCTCGTCCATGGCCGACTCCAGCGCGTACATGCCGGGGGCCTCGCCGGGTGCCCGCATCCACGAGGGGCTGGGCACGTCCAGGGCGGTCACCCGGTGGGCGGTGCGGCTGTGCTCGGACGAGTACATCGTGCGGGCCGGTACGGCCGCCTGTTCCACGAACTCCTTGACCGTGGAGGTGTGGGTGATGATCTCGTGGGCGAGCGAGGTGAGGGTGCCGTCGAGTTCCGCGCCGAGTCTGACGCGCTGCACGGTGGGGGCTCGGTGGCCCACGACGGCGGGCAGTTCGCGCCGCGGCAGGGCGAGCTTGACGGGGCGTCCGGTGTGGCGCGCGGCCATGGCGGCCAGCACCGCCTGCGGGCGCGCGGTGCCCTTGGAGCCGAAGCCGCCGCCGACGTGTTCGGACACGACCGTGACCTGTTCGGGCCGGAGCCCGAACACGGTGGCCAGGGCGTCGCGAACCGTTCCGGTGCCCTGGCTGGAGTCGTACACGGTCAGCTGCCCGTCGTCCGTCCAATGGGCGGTGGCGGCGTGCGGTTCCATGGGGTGGTTGTGGAGGGGCCCGAGCGTGTATGTGGCGTCGATCTGTACGGGGGACACGGCGAAGGCGCGGTCGAAGTCGCCCCGTTCGCGAACGGCGGGGTATCCACCGTTCACCGTCTGCGGTGTGTACAGGCCCGGGTGGTCCTCGTCGAGCAGGACATCGTGCCCGGCACTCTCGTACTCGATCCGGACGGCCTCGGCTCCGGCGCGGGCCGATTCGAGGGTGTCGGCCACCACGAGCGCAACGTGCCGGCCCCGGTGCGGGACCCAGGCGTCCTGGAGGACGGCGAGGACCGGGTCGTCCGGCTGCTTCAGCTTCGGGGCGTTCTCATGGGTGAGGACGGTGTGCACGCCGGGCAGGGCGAGTGCCTCGTCGGTGTGGATCGCCGTGATCCGGCCGCGTACGACGGTGGCCGGTACGGGCCAGGCGTACAGACAGCCCGGCGGAGTGTGCTCGGCGGCGTAGCGGGCGGCGCCGACGACCTTGTCCCGGCCTTCGAGGCGGACCACAGGGCTGCCCAGCGGCTGGGGCGCGTCGCTCATGGTGGGAAGTCCACTTCCTCAGTTGCGGGTGGTGAGTGCGGCCAGCGCGTCGACGGCCAGGCTGCGGGCGAGCTCCACCTTGAATGCGTTGTCGCGCAGCGGCCGGGCGGCCGCCAGTTCGGCGTCCACGGCCCGGGTGAAGGTGTCGTCGGTGGTGGCGGCGCCCCGGAGGATCTCTTCCGCGGCGCGGGCGCGCCAGGGGCGGTGGGCGAGCCCGCCGAAGGCCAGTGCTGCGTGCTCGATGCGGCCGTCGCGGGCGGTGACGACCGCGGCGACGGAGGCGAGCGCGAAGGCGTAGGAGGCACGGTCGCGGGCCTTGCGGTAGACGGAGACGGCGCCCTCGGGACGCGGCGGCAGCAGCACCTCGGTGATCAGCTCGCCCGGCCGGATCACGGTGTCGCGGTCGGGAGTGTCTCCCGGCAGGCGGTGGAAGTCGGTGACGGGTACGCTCCGCTCGCCGTCCGGCCCGTACAGCTGGACCGTGGCGTCGAGGGCGGCCAGGGCGACGGCCATGTCCGACGGATGGGTGGCGACACATGCCTCGGAGTGGCCGATGACCGCCAGGTCGCGGTGGGTGCCTTCACGAGCGGGGCAGCCGATGCCCGGTACCCGTTTGTTGCACGGCTTCGAGATGTCCTGAAAGTACGGACATCGGGTGCGCTGCAACAGGTTTCCGCCGGTCGTGGCGGTGTTGCGGAGCTGCCCGGAGGCTCCGGAGAGCAGCGCCTGCGACAGGGCGGGGTAGCGGGTGCGCACGGCGTGGTGGGCGGCGAGGTCACTGTTGCGTACGGTCGCACCGATGCGCAGACCTCCGTCGGAGGTGTCCGCCACCTGGTCCAGGGGCAGCCCCCTGACGTCGACGAGGAGATCCGGGGTCGCCACACCGAGTTTCATCAGGTCGATCAGATTGGTGCCCCCGCCGAGGAAGACGGCCCCCGGGTGGCGGGTCATCGCGCTGACCGCCTCGTCAGTGGTGCGGGCGCGCAGATATCCGAACGGTTTCACGACGCCACGTCCTCGATCGCTTCGACGATGCGCGGGTAGGCGCCGCAGCGGCACAGGTTGCCGCTCATCCGCTCCCGGATCTCGGGGGCGGTGAGCCGCGCCGGGGCGGAACCGTCCCCGCCGTCCTCGGTGACGTGGGACGGGAAGCCGTCCGCCGCTTCACCGAGCATGCCGACGGCCGAGCAGATCTGACCGGGTGTGCAGTAGCCGCACTGCAGGGCGTCCCTGGCCAGGAATGCCTCCTGGACGGGATGCAGCCGGTCACCGTCGGCGAGGCCCTCGACAGTCGTGATGCGGGCCCCGTCGTGCGCGACGGCGAGCAGCAGACAGCTGTTGGCGCGCCGGCCGTCGACAATGACGGTGCACGCCCCGCACTGACCGTGGTCACAGCCCTTCTTGGCGCCGGTGAGGCCCAGATGTTCGCGCAGCGCGTCCAGGACGGTCGTGCGGTGATCGAGTGTCAGGGTCCGTGGCGTGCCGTTGATGTGCAGCGCCACGGCGGAACGGTGGCGGGTCTCCCCCAGCTGTCCGGAACTGTTCTCCCGCTCGCTGGTGGGATCCACGCGCTCACACCTCTCATCAATGTGACTTTGCGTGCTTTGTACCAGATGCGCATCGGCTTTTCGGGTTCATCGCCCCCACGCCGGTACAGTTCTGCGCCCTACCGGCTCTCCAGCCGCAGGCGCACCTCCTCCTCCTGGTCACCGGAGACCGTTCCGACGACCTGCACCGTGAAGGCGTCCGCCAGGTGTTTCCTGAGCTCCTCGACCGCCCAGTAACCGCCCTGCACATCGACCTTCACGGGCTCGCCCAGCACGACGGGACCCGAGACCACCCGCGCCTCGGACACGTCGACGGTCATGGTCCATACCGTGGGGCGCTTTCCCGCCAGGTCCTGCGGCACGTCCACCAAAGCCCGGTCAGTGGCGAAGGCGGCCCGCAGGACGTCGAAGACCGTTCGTGCGTCATCCTTCGCGCATCCGCTGATGGCGACCGACACCTCCTTTCCGTGCCGATACTCCTCCGTCTGCGACTGTGTGCTGTTCACCGGGGTTCCTTCCGCTCGGAGTTCTGCCGCAGGTTGCCGCGCCGGGGACCTGCGGTGTGGACCGGATCCTCGGCGGACGCGATGCCGGTCGCGAAGATCCCGAAGCGTGCGCGGGCCGAACCCGCGAGCAGCGCGAGACCGGCGCCGACGGCGGCCGCCCCGGCGGTTCCCGAGCACGGCCGCTCCGCGGCGCCGCGCCACGGACTGATCGGTGAATCGGGAACCCTCTCCAGGCTCACCCCACGGCTGAGTGTCGGCGACACGAGAAGGACGGCGGCGGATGTGCGCGGCAGCGGTGAAGCCCGCGCCGCCGAACCCGACGGGAAACGACGTCCGGGCAGACCGCTCCGCCAGAGGGAGGAACAAGCATGTCCACCGCTCGGCCATCGGGCCACTGAGCAACGAAACTTTTTTCAACCTATGTCCACTTAAAACATGAATTGACAGACATTGCCGAGTGACATCCTCGTGTCGGGGTATTCGGCATGCATGGACGTTTCGAACGGAGCCCTCAGTCCCCTGGCCCTGGCCCTGCCCCTTGCGGACGGACGGGGCGCGACCGGGGTGGTGATGCCGATTGTCGGAGTGGCCCTGGTGGCCGTGCTGATCGGTGCTTTCTGGCTGGGAATGCGGCGCCGGGACCAGGAACTGCCGCCGCCCCGGCCCGACGAGCAGCCGCCGCGGCCGGACCACCGGACCCACCTGGAAGAGCGCGACATCCACGGTGACGACAGCTTCCCGGCCGACGGACGGGGACTTTGGCCCTACGAACTCGGTGACCACGGGAACGAGCCCATTCCCCGGGAGCACGGGAACGAGCCCATTCCGCGGGAGAAGGACGAGCCACGCGACTGAAGCGGAATCCGGCGCGACCGACTCCGTCCCTGTGACCGGGGGAAGCCCGGGCCCACTGTCCTGCCCGGCCCGTCGGCGGATCCCCACGAGTGTCTCGTTCCGGTCCCCGGTCCGACCGCCGAACAGCTCCGCGAGCTTCTGCGGCCCGCGCGCCGATGCGTGTTGCGGGAGCGGGCGACCGAAGTGAGGCTGGTAGAGGCCCGACGGCCACCGGCACACGCATGCCGCAGACCCGATGAAGGCAGTGGGACCATGACCGGAAGCAAACCCAGGACGGTGTCCGCGCCGGCTGCGCTCACAGGGTCGGCTGCTCCCTGCTGGGTCAACCTCATGACCCGCGACCTGGAATCGGCGCAGGGGTTCTACAGCGCCGTCCTGGGCTGGACCTTCCGTGCGGGCAAGCTGGGCCAGGAGTTCTCCGTGGCGCGCCGCGACGACGTGCCCGTGGCCGGCATCGCCGCGGTGGCGACCGCCTATCAGGTCGCGGTCGCCTGGACGCCCTACTTCGCCGTTCCGGACGCGGACGTGACCGCCTCACGCATCCGCGAACGCAGCGGAACGGTCGCGGTGGGGCCGCTGGCCCTCGGCAAGGGGCGCGGGGCTCTGGCGGCGGATCGCGACGGCGCCGTGTTCGGCTTCTGGGAGCGCACGGAGCCGGCGACCTCTCCCCCGGCGCCGGACAACTACTCGCACGCATGGCTCCGGCTGCGCACCAGGAGCGCCTTCGAAGCGGCGATCTTCTACGGTGAGGTCCTCGACTGGGCGACCGGACGCCCCGGCTGCTGCGAGGTGTCGTACGCAAAGGACGAGGTCATCGTGGAGTGCGGCGGCAGGCAGCTCGCCCGCATCAGCTCCGGGGCGGTCGAGGCGGCACCCGATCCGCTGATCCGTCCGCACTGGCAGGTCCACTTCCCGGTGGACGATGTGGCGGCGGCGGTGTCCACGGCGCGCGAGCACGGCGGCTCGGTCGTCGAGGAGCGGTCGACGACCGAGGGCAGCGAGGCCACGCTGCTGGATCCGGACGGTGGACTGTTCACGGTCACGGACGTCCGGAACCCGACTGCGGAGATCGTGGAGGTCACGGAGGTGGAGGAGGTGGCGGAGGGCGCATAGACCGGCTGGGAAGGAACTGTTCCGTATCCCTTCCCGCCGTACTCACTCGACGGCCCGGCGCCGCTCGCCTACGATCTTGGGTACGGCATCGCGCGTCGGTCACCGGCCGGGTGAGGCGTGGAGGTGCCCGTGAGATGCCCGTTGGAGGCATTCCACAGTGTCAGTCGAGTTGAATCACACCATCATTCACGCCCGGGACAACCGGGAATCCGCCGAATTCCTGGCGAACATCCTTGGTCTGGAAATCGGCGCGGAATGGGGTCCGTTCATCCCGGTCGCCACCGCGAACGGGGTCACGCTGGATTTCGCGACCATTCCCACCGAATCGATCACCGCACAGCATTACGCCTTCCTGACCTCGGAGGCGGAGTTCGACACGGCGTACGCCCGCATCAAGGAGCTCGGGATCACCTACTGGGCCGATCCGCACCGGAAGCATCCGAGCGAGATCAACCACAATGACGGTGGACGGGGCATCTACTTCCTCGATCCCGCCGGCCACGCCATGGAGATCATCACGCGTCCTTACGGCGGCTTCGCCTCGTAGCGGGGCCCGGCACACGAGGTGTTCGGCCGGGACCGGGTATCCGGGTCCCGGCCGGACCCCTCTGCGGTCCGTCAGCCGACCGGGAGCATCAGCTCGGGCCGGTCCCACATCACGGCGGGCGGACGGGCCGTCTCGGTGCCGGTCCGCCGGGCACCCACACTGCGGTAGAAGCCCTCAGCAGGCGGATGCGAGACGATGCGGACGCCGGTGAGTCCGGCATTCCGCGCCTCGCCGCACAGATGCCCGATGAGCAGGCGGCCGATCCCGAGGCCCTGGGCGTCGTCGGCGACGAACATGAGGTCCAGTTCCGGGGGGTCGAGGATCAGCGAGTAGAAGCCGAGCAGGCGGCCGGAACCGGACTCTGCCGACTCGACGGCGACGAACACCCGATGAGCCTCGATGTAGTCGGCTCCCACCCGGTATCCGGCGACCATGGGCGCGTAAGGCCCCTCGTAGGCACGGGAGTTCCTGACCAGTCGGGTGAGACGCTTCGCGTCGCTCACCGTCGCCTGCCGGACCCGCACCGCTCCGCGACCCACCTCGCCACTCGACGGCGTAACACTCGATCTCATAGAGGGAGTATTACGTATCAATGGACGGACCGCCGCCCTAGCTACACCGAGCCGCGTCCGGCACGCCACTCCCCGACCACCGCGTCGATGTCGAACGGGCGCAGATTCAGCAGCGGCCCCGGCGGCGGCCGCCGGATCGCCGCCTCGATCTTCTCGTTGACCTCGGTGAGCATCCGGCGCACCTCGGCCTCCGAACGGGCTCCGGACACCGCCTCGCGCACATCCTCCGCCTCCTTACGCAGGGCCAGGGCCGGCGGGAGCACCGATACGCCTTCGCGCTGCATCTTCGCCTTGATCCACCAGGCTTCGTCGTACGGGCGGTCGATATCGGACAGCGGCTTGCCGAAACCCGGCAGTTGGGAGAAGTCGCCGCGCTCCTCGGAATCGCGGATCTGCTTGTCGACCCATGATTCGAAGCTGACGCCCGGGGGTTTTCGCTCGGTCACCGTACGCCCCTCTCGGAGAACCCATGATCCCGTCCCCCCACGATACCGAGGGCCGACCCCTCAGTGCTGGTGCCCGCTGTTCGCCCCGATCCGGGTCCTCACCGAGGGTTCCACCTCGACCGTGAAGGCGGCGGTGCGGACCTTCCCCTCGTGCTGGAAGTCGAGGAACAGGCGGTACGTGCCCGCGCTGGGCGCCGTCGCCGTGAAGGAGACCGCCGGTCCGGGACCGCCGTCGTTCGGGTGGACGTGCAGATAGGCGAGGTCGCCCGAGCGCAGGGCGACCAGGTGCCCGTAAGCGCCGAGATAGGGCTGCAGATCGGTGACCGGCTTTCCGTTGCGGCTGATGGTCAGTTCGAGTTCGCTCTCCCGGCCGGCCCGGAGTTCGCCACCGAGGGCGACCCGGTAGCCCTCGACCTCGGCCGTGGTGCGGGCGACGGGCGGAGCGGCGGGGCGGTAGGTGCCGGAGACCGGGAGATCCGCGCCCAGCGTGAGGTTCTCGGCGCCTTCGGCGGCCGGGGTGAAGTCCGCGAATACCCGGTAGTCACCGGCTTTCGGCAGATCGACGGAGGTCGACCAGGTGCCGTCGGCCGCGCGGACGGGGTGCAGATGCCGGTACTCGGTGAGGTCGCGCGAGGCGAGGATGAAATGCAGTTCCTTGCCGTGTTCGCGCCGGAAGGCGGTGACCTTGCGACCGGCGTCGTCCTCGATCGCGAACCGGATCCCGGTTCGGCCGCCCGCGGCGACCGCGGGCGTGTCGAGCGCCAGCGTGTAGCCGTCCTCGGATATCTGCAGTCCGCCGGGCCCGTGCTCGGCGGCGCCGTCCCGCCCGGTGGCGCCGTGGCCGCTGTGCTGCTGCGGCGCGTGAGCGCCGGTGGAGACCAGCGGGTCGGCCCCCTTGCCGACGCCGTACGCCGTCCCGAAGGTCGCGGCAAGCGCGGCGGCAAAGACGGTGATCTTCAGTCCGTTGTTCATGACGGCCTCCATCGACGGGGAAGCGGGCGCTTCCGACAGGCCAACAACATACCCCCTAGGGGTATCAAGTCAACCCGCGGATCCCCTGTCGACGACCGGTTCCGGGATCAGTTGGAGACCACCAGCCGGCTTCGCAGCCGCTCCACCACGGGCTCGGGGATCCGCAGCCCGTCACGCACATATCCGTCGAGTCCGCCCCACCGCTCGTCCATGGCATCCAGGGCGACGTCGAGATAGCGGGGGCGGACCTCGATGATCGCGGCGGCGATCTCCGGGTCGCCCCCTGCGTCCAGGAAGCCCTGCACATACGGACGGAAGGCGGTCCGCACCACCGGGTTCACGGCAAGGAACTCGGCACGTACGACCTCGCGCGACGCCCCGACCATCAGCAGGAGCAATGCGGTGGCCCAGCCGGTGCGGTCCTTGCCCGCCGTGCAGTGGAAGAGCACCGGACGGGCCCCGTCGTCCGCGGCCGTCTCGACGAAGGCCCGGTACGCGGCCGAGGCGCCCGGCGACAGCACCATCTGCCGGTATGTCTGCGCGAACAGTTCCTCGGCCTTTCCGCCCCCGAGCAATTCGTCCGCGGCCACCCGGTCGGCGAGCAGCGCGCGCAGCCGGGCGGGTGCCACGCCCGGCTTGTCACCGAGGACGTCGGCGACGAACAGCCGGGCTCCCGGCGGCAGACGGTCCGGGGCCGCCGTGCGCTCATCCGCGGTCCGCAGGTCGACGACCGTGCGGATACCGAGGGCGGTCACTGCCGGGTCGTGCACCGTGTCGAGCTCACTGAGCTGACCGGAGCGCACTACAGCACCGGGCCGGACGCGGCGGTCGGGACCCAACGAAATGCCGCCGAGGTCGCGCATATTGATGACGGTGGCTGCCGGAACGGGCCTGGCGGTCTGCACGATGGACTTCCCCTTACTCCGGACACGGCTGATGAATTGATTCGGCTCGGCCGAATCAACTCGCAGGCTGCCGGGAGATCGACAAAGGAAAACGCCGGGAACGGGGCGGTGGGCGGCGGCCGGGTCAGCCTGCCAGAATCTTCGCCTTCTGCGCCTCGAACTCGGCTTCGGTCAGAACGCCTTGCTTCTTCAGCTCGGCCAGCCGTTCCAGTCGGTCGAGGAGGCCGTCCGCCGCAGGCGCGGACGGCGCCATCTGCTGTTGCATGGACTGTTGCTGTTGTACGGCCCGCTGTTCCTCCACCTGTTGCTGTGCGACCACCTCCTGGGCTCCCCACTTCCCCTGCTGACGCCTCTGGACCCGTCCACCGACCGCCGATGCGGTTCCGGCGACGACGGCTGTGCGCGCGACCGTGCCCAGCAGTCCCGGTCCGCGGCGGTTCATGCCCGGTCCTCGGAAAATCGGCATGATGTGCGCCCCTTCCAGTGCGATGCGGTGATGACGACAGTTGGCGGGCGGGGCGGGTTCAGCCGGCGGAACCGGAGGCGGCCACTGCCGCTTCCGCGACGTCGGCCGGGATCCGCTCATGGGCCACCAGCCGGCCGCCCGAGGCACGAACGGCCTCCGTGAGCGGTACCGCCCACAGGTCCTCCCACACGATCAGCGCGGCGGAGCTGCCCCGCGGCACGCTCTCTCCGAGGGCGCGGATGTCCTCGCTGTTCAGCAGGCCGCTGACCACTCCCTCGACCGGCTCGAAGGACACCAGGTCATCAGGGTCCAGGTCCTCCAGTTCGACCATGTCGAGCGTGCCGTCCTCGGCGCGGTACACAAACGTGAGGTCGAGAATCCGCACCGCCTTCGAGGCGACCGCGTCCGCCAGCGCCGGCGCGATGGCCCCGGTGAAATGACTGCCGGGGAATGCGACGACGAGGTACTCCACTGGTCCCACAGTCACGGGCGTTTCCTCTCGTGAGGGATGGAATGTCAGCAGCATAACTTCGGTTATTTACCGCCGCACTGTGACAATTTGCCCGTGGCGGCGACCTCTGCGGCCGCCACGGGCGGAGCGCGACGGGGGTGGCCTCCGAGGCAATGATCACGAGGCTCCGCTTCCCTTCCGTTACCTCGTCGGCGACGACGCCACCGTCCGCGAGCGCGGGACTCCCGTCGGGCGCGCCGGTACCGGGCCAGGCGTTGCGCCCGAGCATCCGCGCCACCCACGACGACCGGTGGGCGGGGTGGCCGACCCCGGGCCCGTCGAGCCGCTGCTGCGCCTCGCGGCGGGCCTCGCCCCGGGCGACGTCATGGGTGCGGGGGCCATACGCCGTGTTGGACAGGTGGCTCCGGTGCCGAAAGAGTGCGCCGTTCCGGGCCGCCCAGGCGGCACCGCGACGGTGCGGGGCCGGCGAGGTGACGCCGAGGCGGAGCGCGGCCCCGGCGCGCGCGGGATGAGGCCACACGTTCCATCCTCGCCGTTCCCTGCCTGACCGGCCCCGATGGAGAACGTGCCAGGTCCCGGCCGCCGGTGAGACGTCATCCGCCTTCGGCGCGATGGGTCGCGCCCCTTCCGGCGTCACCCAGCGGCGGGCCGTATCAGGGCCCCCGGCAGGCGCACCGCCCGCCCACACGCGCGGGACCGCATATGCGACAAGATATTGAGAATGATCTCGCAACTGCGATGCAGGCGGCAGATCCGTGGAGCACATCCCGGCACGGGTTGAGGAAACGCCAAGGTCTCGACGGCTCTCCGACTACGCCACTGTCCGTACTGGATCAAGCGCGTTGGGAGAGGGCAAGGTCACAGGCGGTCCCCCTGCTGCTCATCTGAGCCTTCGCCTAGCATCCAGGCATGACGGTCCTGCCTGCTGACGGGCTTTCGTTGGCCGCCGAGTTCCCTGATCCAGCCCATGAGCAGTGGCAGAGCCTTGTCGAAGGTGTGCTGCGCAAGTCGGGCAAGGATGTCGCGGGTTCGGCCGCCGAGGAAGCGTTGTCCACCACGGTGGAGGACGGGCTCATCACCCGCCCTCTCTACACCTCGCGCGATGACGCGCCCGATGCCGGATATCCGGGCTTCGCTCCCTTCACCCGCGGCAGCAAGGCCGCGGGGAACGTGGCGGGCGGCTGGGACGTAAGGCAGCGGCACAGCCTGACGGATCCGGCCCGGCTGAACGAGGCCGTGCTCGCGGATCTGGAGAACGGTGTCACGTCGCTGTGGCTGACGGTCGGCGGTACCTCGGGTGTGCCGGTGTCCGGTCTGGCGCGGGCGCTGGACGGTGTCTACCTCGATCTGGCTCCCCTCGCGATCGACGCGGGCGGTGAACTCGACGCCGCGGCAACGGAACTGCTCCGGCTGTATCAGGCGCGCGGGGTTGCCGCGGCATCGGTGCGCGGCAGTCTCGGCGCGGATCCGCTGGGGCAGGCGGCGCGCAGCGGCGATGCTCCGGATCTGACGGCCGCCGTGCACTGGGCGGAGCGGTGCGCGAAGGAGTACCCCGGGCTGCGGGCTCTGACGGTGGACGCGCTGCCGTACCACGAGGCCGGTGGCTCGGCCGCCCAGGAACTGGGCAGTTCGCTGGCCACGGGTGTGGCCTATCTGCGTGCGCTGACCGGGGCGGGGCTCTCCGTCGAGGCGGCCTGCGCGCAGGTGGAGTTCCGGTACGCGGCGACGGCCGACCAGTTCCTGACCATCGCCAAGCTGCGGGCGGCACGTCGGCTGTGGGCGCGGGTGGCCGAGGTGTGCGGGGCTCCGGGCGCCGGTGCGCAGCGTCAGCACGCGGTGACGTCGCCGGTGATGATGACGCGGCGCGATCCGTGGGTGAACATGCTGCGGACAACGCTGGCGTGTCTGGGCGCGGGAGTCGGCGGGGCCGACTCGGTCACGGTGCTGCCGTTCGATCACGCGCTGGGTCTGCCGGACGCGTTCGCCCGGCGCATCGCCCGCAATACGTCGACGATCCTGCTGGAGGAGTCGCATCTGGCCCGGGTCATCGACCCGGCGGGCGGCTCGTGGTACGTGGAGCGACTGACATCCGAACTCGCCGACGCAGCCTGGGCGTTCTTCCAGGAGATCGAGCGTGCGGGCGGCCAGGCCCCGGCGCTGGGCTCCGGCCTGGTCGGTGAGCGGCTGGCGGCCACCTGGGCGGAGCGCAGCAAGGATTTGGCGCGACGCAAGGAGCCGATCACCGGGGTCAGTGAGTTCCCTCAGCTGGCGGAGCGTCCGGTGGAGCGCGAGACGGCTCCCGGCGCCGGTGGCGCGTCGGGCGGCCTGCCCGTGGTCCGTCGTGACGAGGCGTTCGAGGCGCTTCGCGCGCGGTCGGACGCCCATCTGGCGGCGACGGGCAGCCGCCCACGGGTGTTCCTCGCCGCGCTCGGACCCGCGTCGGCGCACACCGCGCGAGCCACGTTCGCCGCCAACCTGTTCCAGGCGGGCGGGATCGAGCCCGTGCACGACCCGGTGTCGGTGGACGCGTCGACGGCCGCCGGAGCCTTCGCCGCCAGTGGGGCAGGTCTGGCGGTGCTCTGTTCCAGCGACGCGCTCTACGCCGAGCAGGCCGGTGCCGTGGCCTCGGCGCTGCGCGCGGCCGGTGCGCAGCGGGTCTTCCTCGCGGGCCGGCCCGCCGAGTATCCCGATGTCGACGCGTACGTCTTCGCGGGCTGCGATGTGGTGGCCGTACTCTCCTCCGTTCTCGACCGTATGGGTGTGGCGTAATGCGGATCCCCGACTTCTCCGACATCGAACTCGGGCCGGGCACCGGCGCCGAGGGGTCCGAGGACCAGTGGCGCACAGCGGTGAAGGAGTCCACCGGCGACCCCGAAGGCGATCTGCTGTGGGAGACGCCGGAGGGCATCTCGGTCAAGCCGCTGTACACCGGGCGTGACCTGGAAGGGCTCGACTTCCTCGGCACCTACCCCGGTATGGCCCCGTATCTGCGCGGTCCCTACCCGACGATGTACGTCAACCAGCCCTGGACGATCCGACAGTACGCGGGCTTCTCCACGGCTGAGGAGTCCAACGCCTTCTACCGCCGCAATCTCGCGGCCGGGCAGAAGGGACTCTCCGTCGCCTTCGACCTGCCGACCCACCGCGGCTACGACAGCGACCATCCGCGGGTGACCGGCGATGTCGGCATGGCGGGCGTGGCGATCGACTCGATCTACGACATGCGCCAGCTGTTCGACGGCATTCCGCTGGACCGTATGACGGTGTCGATGACGATGAACGGCGCGGTGCTCCCCGTACTCGCGCTGTACATCGTGGCCGCCGAGGAGCAGGGCGTACCGCCCGAGAAGCTGGCCGGGACCATTCAGAACGACATCCTCAAGGAGTTCATGGTCCGCAACACCTACATCTATCCGCCGAAGCCCTCGATGCGGATCATCTCCGACATCTTCGCGTACACCTCGCAGAAGATGCCACGCTACAACTCGATCTCCATCTCCGGCTATCACATCCAGGAAGCGGGTGCGACGGCCGACCTGGAGCTGGCGTACACCCTCGCGGACGGGGTGGAGTATCTGAGGGCCGGGCGGGACGCCGGTCTCGATGTCGACGCGTTCGCACCGCGGCTGTCCTTCTTCTGGGCCATCGGCATGAACTTCTTCATGGAGATCGCGAAGCTGCGGGCGGCCCGGCTGCTCTGGGCGAAGCTGGTCAAGGAGTTCGAGCCGAAGAACGCCAAGTCCCTGTCGCTGCGCACCCATTCGCAGACATCGGGATGGTCGCTCACCGCGCAGGACGTGTTCAACAACGTCACACGGACCTGTGTGGAGGCGATGGCCGCCACCCAGGGGCACACGCAGTCGCTGCACACCAACGCCCTCGACGAGGCCCTCGCGTTGCCGACGGACTTCTCGGCGCGGATCGCCCGGAACACCCAGCTGCTGCTGCAGCAGGAGTCGGGTACCGGCCGGGTCATCGACCCGTGGGGCGGCAGCGCGTACGTCGAGAAGCTGACGTACGACCTGGCGCGACGGGCGTGGCAGCACATCGAGGAGGTCGAGGCGGCGGGCGGGATGGCGCAGGCCATCGACGCGGGCATCCCGAAGCTCCGGGTGGAGGAGGCCGCGGCCCGCACGCAGGCCCGGATCGACTCCGGGCGGCAGCCGGTGATCGGGGTCAACAAGTACCGGGTGGAGACCGATGAGCAGATCGATGTGCTCAAGGTCGACAACTCCTCGGTGCGCGCCCAGCAGATCGAGAAGCTGCGGCGGCTGCGCGCGGAGCGCGACGAGGAGGTCTGCGAGGCGTCGCTGCGAGCACTGACGGCGGCTGCCGAGCGCGGTCCCGGCCAGGGCCTCGACGGCAATCTGCTGGCGCTCGCGGTCGACGCGGCCCGCGCGATGGCCACGGTCGGCGAGATCTCGGACGCTCTGGAGAAGGCGTATGGAAGGCACGCCGGCCAGATCCGTACGATCTCCGGTGTGTACCGCAACGAGGCTGGGGAGTCACCTTCCGTGGACCGTACCCGGACGCTGGTCGACCGGTTCGAGGAGGCGGAGGGGCGCCGTCCGCGCATCCTGGTCGCCAAGATGGGCCAGGACGGCCACGACCGGGGTCAGAAAGTGATCTCGACGGCCTTCGCCGACCTGGGCTTCGACGTCGACGTCGGCCCGCTGTTCCAGACGCCGGCGGAGGTGGCGCGGCAGGCGGTCGAGGCGGACGTTCACATCGTGGGTGTCTCCTCGCTGGCGGCCGGACATCTCACCCTCGTGCCGGCGCTCCGTGAGGAGCTGGCCGCCGAAGGCCGCGACGACATCATGATCGTCGTGGGCGGGGTGATCCCGCCGCAGGACGTCGAGGCGCTGCACGAGGCGGGTGCGACGGCCGTGTTCCCGCCCGGCACGGTGATCCCCGACGCCGCCTTCGATCTGGTGACGCGGCTCGGTGCCGCGCTCGGCCATGAGCTGTGAGCCGCTGACCCGATGGCTCCGACGATCGATATCGACAGCTATGTGAAGGGAGTGCTCGACGGGAAGCGGGCGCACATCGCGCGCGCCATCACTCTCGTCGAGTCCACCCGCCCCGATCACCGGGCGCTGGCTCAGCAGTTGCTCCGCGAGCTGCTGCCGCAGTCCGGCAACGCCCGGCGCATCGGCATCAGCGGGGTGCCCGGCGTCGGGAAGTCCACTTTCATCGACGCACTCGGCACGATGCTCACCGGGCTCGGGCACCGGGTCGCGGTGCTGGCGGTCGATCCGTCCTCCAGCCGTACTGGCGGTTCCATCCTGGGCGACAAGACCAGGATGGAGCGGCTCGCAGTCGATCCGGCGGCGTTCGTACGCCCCTCCCCCACCGCCGGGACACTGGGCGGGGTGGCCAAGGCGACCCGGGAGTCCATCGTGGTGATGGAAGCCGCGGGTTACGACGTGGTGCTGGTGGAGACGGTCGGCGTGGGCCAGTCGGAGACGGCCGTGGCCCAGATGGTCGACACCTTTCTGCTGCTCACGCTGGCCCGTACCGGTGACCAGCTGCAGGGCATCAAGAAGGGTGTCCTGGAGCTGGCGGACGCCATCGCGGTGAACAAGGCCGACGGTCCGCACGAGCGGGACGCGCGTGCGGCGGCCCGTGAACTGGCGGGCGCACTGCGGCTGATGCACCCGGCCGACGCCGCGTGGACTCCCCCCGTGCTGACGTGCAGCGCCCGTGAATCGACCGGTCTCGACACCCTGTGGGAGCGGCTGGAGCAGCACCGTGCGCTGCTGGACTCGACGGGGCGGCTCGCCGCGAAGCGGCGCGAGCAGCAGGTCGACTGGACCTGGACGATGGTCCGGGACGAGCTGCTGGACAGTCTGCGCAGCCATCCCGAAGTCCGCGCCCTCACGCCGGCTCTCGAACAGCGCGTGCGCGACGGAGAGTTGACGGCGACACTCGCCGCCGAGGAGATCCTCGCCGCGTTCCGGGGCGAGGCGCGCGACGGCTGATCCGCGGTTCCTCGGCCCTCACCCCGCCGTGCGGTGCATGGTGAGGGCCAGGTGGACCTGGAGCCCGTGGTCGCCGTGGCGCCACTGCGGGCCGAGGAGTGCCGAGATCCGGTCGATGCGCTGGTAGAGCGTGTTGACGTGGACGTACAGAGCGGTGGCGGTACGACCGAGATTGCCGTCGCAGGTGAAGTAGGTGAGCGCGGTCCGCACGAGATCGCTGCCGCGGGTCGCGTCGTGGTCGACCAGCGGGCCGATCGTACGGCGGACGAACCGGTCGAGTTCGTCGCGGCCCGCGGGGCCCAGCAGGATGCCGTGAATGCCGAGGTCCTCGCGGCACGCTCCCTCGCCGGCGCGGTCCAGGGCGATCAGTACGTCCAGACAGCGAGCCGCGTCGCGGTGTGCCTCGACGACAGCCGCGGCGCCGGGTGCGGCCCGCTCCGCGCCGACCGTGACGGGGTGTCCGGTCGCGGTGGTCAGGGCTTCGGCGAGGGTGCGGGCGGCGCCGCCGGGATCGTCGGCGCCCGGCAGCAGCACAACGGTGTTGCCGCCGTACTCGCCCGCGACACCGCCGGACCTGGCCGCATGACCGCCCGCCAGTTCCGTGATGCGGCGGCGTCGGCCGTGGTCCCCGCCACGGGCCACCAGCACCGCGTGGCCGCGCTCCAGGTCGAGGCCGACGAGCGCGGCCCGGCGGCCCAGCCCTTCGGGGTCACGGTGCGGGGCGCCGAGCAGGTCGTCGAGTATCTCGCCGCGCAGCCGGTGCTCCGCCTCGGCGACCGTGCGCTCGCCGAGCAGCATCAACGCGGCGGCCTGCGCGGCCCGTTCGAGGGCGTGGATGTCGGAGGCGTCGAGTCCGCCGCGTACGAACAGCAGCGTGCCGAGGTGCTCGTCGGCGGCGACGATCGGTGTGACACAGGAGGTTCCGCGTACGGCGGAGCTGCGACGCTCGCGTGCCTGTGCCATCTCCGCCACGAGAGCTGCCCGTTCGGGTGGTGCGACGCCGGCTGCGGCGAGCGGCCGGTCCTGTGCGTCGAGGACGAGGACGCTGCCGCGCAGCACCTCGGCGAGCGCCTTGGCCAGTCCCGTCGGTCCGCCGCCGTCGAGGGCGACGGCGGTGAGCCGTTCATGGACGGCGGCGGTCTTGCGGACCTCCTCGAAGAGGGTGGCGTTCTCGATGGCGAGGGCGGCGTGGTTGGCGAGGGAAATGAGCAGGTCGACCTCGTCGGGTGAGAACGGCCGCACCCTGCGGTTGGCGGCGAACAGCACGCCGTACACCTGATCACCGAATTTCAGCGGCACGCCCTGGATGGCCACCAGCCCCTCGGCGCCGATGACGCCGTCCACGTACGGGGTGTGCTCGAAGCGGGCGTCGTTGGGGTAGTCGGCCGTGTGGTAGGGCACGGCGGTCGCGGCGACAAGTCCGCCGAGACCGGTGCCTGCGGCGAGTCTCCCGGTCTTGAAGCCGTCCGTCGTGATGCCGTCGGTGACGCGTACGTACGTGTCTCCCTCCTCCGGGTCGGAGAGCAGCAGGTACGCGACGTCGGTGCCGACGAGGGTGCGGGCGCGGCGCACGATGGCCTGCAGGACGTCCTCAAGATCGCGCAGCGAGGCAAGGTCGCCGGCAGTCTCGTAGAGCCCGGCGAGCGCGGCCTCGCGGCGGCGGTGAGCGGCAAGCCGGGACCGTATCTCCAGGGCTTCGCCGACCAGTTCCGGTTCGGCGCCGACCGTGCGGAACGCCGCCTCGTCGGCTTCCTCGCACAGCAGGCGGAGCAGAACGGCGGTGGCAGTCGTACGAGTCGTCGTCACCCGGCCAGTGATACCGCAGCGTTCCGGCAGTGACCCCCGCGCGACGGAGAAAATCTCCACTCATCGGGCGCCGACGGCGTGGCTCACCTCCATTTCCCGGAGGGCGATGCACGGCCAACCATGGCCCCGTCCGTCTCCGTTCCCCGAACGGACCCCCCACAGTGAAGGAGAGCGCACGATGAAATTCCGCTCCCTGCGAGCCGCCGCCGTCACCCTCGCGGCCGCACTGGCCGCGGCCCTGGGACTCACCGCCCCCGCCCATGCGGGTGAACCGGGCCTCCCCCGCCTCGACATCACCGACACCTATGTCACCGGGATCTCCTCCGGCGGCTTCATGGCCTCGCAGCTGCAGGTCGCCTACTCGGGCACGTTCAAGGGCGCGGGCATTGTCGCCGCAGGCCCGTACTACTGCGGCAAGGGCGGCATCGTCGTCGGCCTGGTCGCCTGCGGTACGGGCTTGATCTCCACCGACCCGGAAGGCATCGAACAGATCGCGCGGCGCTGGTCGGCGGAGGGCCGGATCGACCCGGTGTCGAACCTCGCGGGCAAGCCCGTCTACACGTACCACGGCACGAAGGACCCCCTCGTGCGGACGTCGGTGAGCGATGAAGGGGTGCAGTTCTACCGGGACTTCGGCGCCCGGACCGCGTACCACGACACCGACCCCGCGGGGCACGGCTGGCCCACTCCGAACGCCCCCCTGAGCTGCGGCACCACGTTCTACCCGTTCCTGATCAACTGCGGGAACGACCCGCAGGGCGAGATGCTCGGCCACTGGCTGGGACAGGTGAACGCACCCGCCGCCACGCAGTCGGGCACCGTCAGCAGGCACGACCAGAACCGGTACGTGCCGGGCGGGCTGGCCCAGTGGTACAGCATGGGCAGCAGCAGCTTCCTCTACACGCCGGACTCCTGTGCGGCCGGGGCCGCGTGCAAGCTGGTCGTCGCGCTGCACGGCTGCCTCAGCGACAACACGTTCGTCGGTGACCGGTTCGCCCGCGAGTCCCATCTCAACGAGTACGCGGACACCAACAAACTGGTGATCCTGTACCCGCAGACCGACATCAGCCTGCTGCGCGGCAACCCGCAGGGCTGCTGGGACTGGTGGGGGTACACGGGCGGCGACTACGCGCAGAAGTCGGGACCGCAGATGCGGGCGATCCTCAACGAGGTGCATGCGCTCGGCGGCTGACCGCGGTCGGCGCGGGTGAGCAGGTCAGGGGCGGTGGCTGCGGGTCGGCCACCGCCCCTCCTGTATTCCCGGCGCGATTCGCGTCCGGCGGGTGGTACAGTGCAAATGGCACGTGTGTACGCCCCAGTTTCGGGCGCCGGTGCCGGTTCTCCTTTCTGATGCTGTTCCTCCCGTCCTTCCCGGCCGGCGGCGCAGCCTTCCGCACCACCTTCTTTCAGTCCGGTACGGACTTTCCTGCCCGTCGTCCGGGGCGTGATCACACCGCCCCTCACACCCGCCGGGCCCCTCATTCGCCATGTCCGCGAAAGGACCACCCCGCATGACCACCACACTCGAACGCTCCCTCGACCAGCAACCGACCCCCACCACCGTCACCGGTGTCCTGGACATCACGCGCCAGGGGCACGGCGCCCTGCGCACCGACGGCGGCCACCCGTCCCCCGTCGACGTGCAGGTGTCCGCCGGCCTCGTCCGCCGGTACGGCCTGCGCAGGGGCGATCTCGTCCAGGGACCCTGCGACCGGGCCCGCTCCCTCACAGCGGTCGAGCGCGTGAACGGACGCACCCCGCAGGCGCTGCGCGACCGGCCGCACTTCGCCGATCTCACCCCCCTCCACCCCCGGCAGCGGCTGCGCCTGGAGACGCCCGGCGGCAGTCCGGCGACGCGCGTCGTCGATCTCGTCGCCCCGGTCGGCAAGGGACAGCGCGGGCTGATCGTCGCCCCGCCCAGGACCGGAAAGACCGTGCTGTTGCAGCAGATCGCCGCCGCCGTCGCGGCCAACCACCCCGAGTGCCATCTGATGGTGGTGCTGCTCGACGAACGCCCCGAGGAGGTCACCGACATGCGCCGTTCCGTGCGGGGTGACGTGCTCGCGTCGACCTTCGACCGGCCCGCGAAGGAGCACATCGCACTCGCCGGACTCGCGGTGGAGCGTGCGAAGCGGCTCGTCGAGCAGGGGCAGGACGTCGTGATCCTGCTCGACTCGCTGACCCGGCTCTGCCGGGCCCACAACAACGCCGCCACCGCCGGTGGCCGCACCCTCAGCGGTGGCGTCGACGCCACTGCCCTGCTCGGCCCCAAGCAGCTCTTCGGCGCCGCCCGGCTCACCGAGGAGGGCGGCTCGCTGACCATCCTCGCCACGGCGTTGGTGGACACCGGTTCCCGCGCCGACGACTTCTTCTTCGAAGAACTCAAGAGCACCGGGAACATGGAACTCCGGCTGGACCGCACGCTGGCGGACAAGCGGGTCTACCCGGCCGTGCACATTCCGCAGTCCGGCACCCGCCGCGAGGAACTGCTGCTCCCTGCCGCCGAACTGACCGCCGTCCGAGGTCTCCGGGGCGCACTGCACACCCGGGACGCGCAGGCGACCCTCGAAGTGCTGCTGGACAGGATCCGGCAGACCCCCGACAACGCGACATTCCTCCGCCGCATCCGCGGCACCGTCCCCGCTGCCTGAACCTTCCCGGCGGAAGCAGAACCCTCGGCATAGCATGACGTGTTCACGTATCAGCACAGGGAGAGCAGGCATATGGAATTCCGCCGACTCGGCCGCAGCGGTCTGACGATCAGTGAGATCGCCTACGGGAATTGGATCACCCACGGCTCCCAGGTGGAGGAGGACGCGGCCGTCGCCTGTATCCGCGCCGCCCTGGACGCCGGAATCACCACTTTCGACACGGCGGACGTCTACGCCGAGACCCGCGCCGAGGCCGTCCTCGGCCGGGCGCTCAAGGACCAGCGCCGCGAGAGCATCGAGGTGTTCACCAAGGTCTACTTCCCGACCGGCCCAGGACAGAACGACCGCGGCCTGGGCCGCAAGCACATCCTCGAATCGATCGACAACTCCCTGCGTCGACTGCAGACCGACTACGTGGACCTGTACCAGGCGCACCGCTACGACCACTCCACGCCGCTGGAGGAGACCATGGAGGCGTTCGCCGACGTGGTCCGCTCCGGCAAGGCCCTCTACATCGGCGTCTCCGAGTGGACGGCCGACCAGCTGCGCGCCGGGCACCGGCTGGCCCGCGAGCTGAACGTTCCGTTCATCTCCAACCAGCCGCAGTATTCGGCGCTGTGGCGGGTCATCGAGGCCGAAGTGGTGCCCACCTCCGAGGAGCTCGGCATCGGTCAGATCGTCTGGTCGCCGATCGCCCAGGGCGTGCTGACGGGCAAGTACAAGCCGGGGGCGCCGCCTCCGGCCGGTTCTCGGGCGACCGATGAGAAGGGCGGTGCGGACTTCGTCGCCGGGTGGCTCCGCGACGACGTCCTGGAGCGCGTCCAGCAGTTGCGGCCGCTCGCCGACGAAGCCGGTCTGAGCCTTGCGCAGCTGGCCGTCGCCTGGGTGCTGCAGAACTCCAACGTCTCCGCCGCGATCATCGGCGCCTCCCGGCCCGAGCAGGTCACGGAGAACGCGAAGGCGGCGGGCGTGACGTTCGACGCGGACCTCCTCAAGGCCATCGACGACGTTCTGGAGCCGGTGGTGGAACGGAACCCGGCGCTGACCGCGGGCCACGGGGGCAACGACTGAGTCGACGACCGGTCACCCGCGACGGGGAGGACTGGGCACACCGTCCGGGTGAACCTGCTCTCCCCGTCCGGGGCGTTCCGACGGCGTGTCGGCGTGCGCCCCCGGTCACAACATGCTGGTCCCATGGGTCACACGTACGACACTGCGCGACGTAAGGAACGTGACCGATGGACGAACAGGAACTTCTGGCGGGGCGCTTCGAGCAGCACCGGCCCCGGCTCAGGGCGGTGGCCTACCGGATGCTCGGATCGGCGGCCGAGGCGGACGACGCCGTCCAGGAAACCTGGCTGCGGCTCACCCGCACCGACGCCGAAGCGGTCGAGAACCTCGGTGGGTGGCTCACGACGGTGATCGCCCGCGTGTCGCTCAATATGCTGCGCGCCCGCGACACCCGGCGTGAGGACCCCTGGGAGACGCACCGGCCGGAACCTGCCGTGGGACACCAGGACGGCACCGGTCCCGAACAACAGGCGGAGCTCACCGAGTCGGTCGGCCTGGCGATGCTCGTGGTGCTCGACACGCTGTCGCCGGCGGAGCGCCTGGCGTTCGTGCTGCACGACATGTTCGCCGTGCCGTTCGACGAGATCGCCCCCATTGTGGAACGCACCCCCGCCGCGACCCGCCAGCTCGCCAGCCGTGCGCGCCGACGCGTCCAGAGCACCGTGCCGATGCCGGCCCCCGGGTCGGATCCCGCCCGCCGTCGCGAAGTCGTCGACGCGTTCCTGGCCGCGTCGCGCGAGGGCGACTTCGAGGCGCTGCTGGCCCTGCTCGACCCCGACGTCGTCCTGCGCGTCGACGCAGCGGCCGCCCTGTCGGGCGCGGCCGCGGCCGTCGGGGCCCAGGCGGTCGCCGACACGTTCTCGGGGCGTGCCAAGGCGGCGCAGTCGGCGCTGATCGACGGTGTTCCGGGCGCCGTCTGGACTTCGGGTGGGCAACCGCGGGTGGTCTTCGACTTCACCGTCGAGGACGGCAGGATCGTCTCGATCGACCTCCTCGCCGACGCCGATCACCTCGGCCGGCTGGATGTGCGGATCCTCGACGCCTGAGCGCGCAGCCGGCTGGGCCCGCTGCTCCGACGGAGCAGCGGGCCCAGCTCCTGTCGCCGAACATCCGTCGTCGCCCGCAGAAGCGGTTCGGCGACGGGACCTCGGGACTCAGGCGGGCTGGATGAGGCCGATCGCATTGCCGTCCGCGTCCTTCAGCGAGGCGGTGAGCTTGCCTCCGCCGACGTCCTGGATCGCCTGCACGGTCTCCGCACCCGCTTCGAGGAGCTTCTTCACGTCGGCCTCGATGTCGTCCACGTGCCAGTAGGCGAGCGGACCGGTCATCCCCTTGCTGTGGCCGTGGGGATCCAGACCGATGTCCTGACCGGCGACCCGGTAGCCGACGTAGTACGGCTCGTCCATCACGGGCTCCGCCCCCAGCAAGGTGTTGAACAGGGACTTTGCCCCGGACAGGTCCTTGACGGGGTAGATGATCGTCTTGATGCCTGCGGTCATGGCGTGCTCCTCGTGTCGCGTGTTCTGCTGCCGGTCACAGCGACGGAACTCCGTCCGTCGGTGCTATGACACGCGCCGCCGGAGGAATGTGACCGGACCCGATGAGGAGTTCCGAAATCAGCCGCGGGCGGTCATCGACGCCGTGTGCTCACGGACCTGTGCCGGCGTGAGATAGGCGTCCGTGTACTCGAAGTCGCGCAGCGTGGCGGGATGCCTGGCCTGGAATCCGGTGCGTACGAAGTCGTCACCGGCGATCGCGTTGAGCATCCAGTTGGTCATGACCCGGGCCTTGGCCACATTGGTGCGCAGTGCCGACCAGTGATAGCCACGGGCCACGGCCTGCGCGGTGATGCCGTGCAGCTCGATACCGAGCGGCTTGGAGACCGCGTCCTTGCCGCCGAGGTCCACGACGAGCCCGAGGTCCCTGTGGGCGTACGGCTTCAGCGGCTGGTGGCGCAGAGTCGCGATCAGGTTGTCGGCGAGCCTGCGTCCCTGGCGCATGGCGTGCTGCGCGGTGGGCGGGCAGACCGCGCCGTCACCCTTGATCAGGTCCGGGACGGCGGCGGCATCGCCGAGCGCGAAGACGCCGTCGAACCCCGGCAGGGTCATCTCGGGTGTCACTGCCAGCCGGCCCCGTACCGTTTCGGCGTCGAAGGTGGCGACCAGCGGGCTCGCGGTGACACCGGCCGTCCAGATCAAGGTGCGGCAGGGCAGTACGCGGCCGTCGGTGAGTGTCACCTTGTCCGGTCCGGCTTCGGCGACGGAAACGCCGAGCGATACCTCGATGCCGCGCTCGCGCAGGACTGCCAGGGCGCTGAGCCCGAGCTTGTCCCCCAGCTCGGGCATCAGTTTCGGGGCGATGTCCACCAGGTGCCACTTGATGAGCTTCGGGTCGAGCCGGGGGTACTGCCTTACGGCGTTCATGGTGATCCGCTGCAGACACGCCGCGGTCTCGGTGCCCGCGTAGCCGCCGCCGACGACGACGAACTGCAGCCGGGAGGCCCGTTCCTCCTCGTCGTGGCTGGCGTCCGCCAGGTCCAGCTGGGCGATCACATGGTCGCGTACATAGGCGGCCTCGGCCAGCGTCTTCATGCCACGGGCGTTGTCGAGCAGCCCCGGGATGTCGAATGTACGGGTGACGCTGCCGGGGGCGAGGACGATGTAGTCGTACGGTTCGTCGACGATCTCGTCGGTGATCTTACGGATGACGCAGATCTTCGCCTTCGGGTCCACGCCGATCGCTCCGCCGGGGATGATCCGGGTGCGGTGCCGGCGGCTGCGGCGCAGCGACACCGCGACCGATTGCGGGGTGAGGACGCCCGCGGCCACCTGGGGCAGCAGTGGTAGGTAGAGCTGGTAAGAGAACGGGGCGACGAGCGCGATGTCCGCCTCGCCGAGGTTGAGTCCGCGCTCCAGACGGCGTACGCACTCGACCCCGCCAAATCCGGCGCCGACGACGAGAATCCTGGGTCGTGCCACGGTGTTCGTCCCTTCTCGGGTCTGCGCGGTCGCCCGTACTCCTGCCCGGTCACACGCGCCCATCACCCCTCATCCTCACGAACCGCGGCCGACTTCGCCCGCTGAGAGCCTCTCGGGTGACCTCTGATCGGGCGGCGGAACGGACGACGGCAGGGGTCAGCGGGTCAGCAGGGTGAGGGCCGTGCAGGTGCAGCTGACCGCGCATGCGGTGACGACGGCGGTCGCGACGCAGCGTGCTCTGAGCGCGCGGTAGCGGTCGTTGTACTCGCCGCGCAGTTCCATGGCGCGGGCCGAGATCCGGGACAGCATCGCCCGGGATGCGGCAACCCGCTCCGCCGTGTAGACGCGTTCCACGTCCTCACGCTGGGCCGTGGTGAGCCAGGGCAGCTCGCCGGTGAACCGGGCAGCCCGTCTGCGCGCCTCCTCGACCTCGGCGTTCCACAGCAGGTAGCCCTCCATCTGCGCCAGGCCGCGGGCGGTACTGTCCTTGTCGTCGTCCATTCGTCCTCCTTTCGCCGGGGCTCCGTCACGCCGGATTCCGCCCCGGACCCCCGGGGGCGGTGTGCGAGTGGTTCTGCGCCTCGTCGAGGGTGCGCACGGCGGGGTGGTGCAGGTCGAACGCCGGGGATTCGGAGCGGATCCGTGGCAGGGTGAGGAAGTTGTGCCGCGGGGGCGGGCATGAGGTCGCCCACTCCAGCGAACGGCCGTAACCCCACGGATCGTCGACCTCGACCGGCTTGCCGTACTTGGCGGTCTTCCACACGTTGTAGAAGAACGGCAGCAGCGACAGTCCGAGCAGGAACGAGGAGATCGTCGAGATCGTGTTCAGCGCGGTGAAGCCGTCGGCCGCGAGATAGTCCGCGTACCGGCGCGGCATGCCCTCCGCGCCGAGCCAGTGCTGCACCAGGAACGTGCCGTGGAAGCCCACGAACAGCGTCCAGAACGTGATCTTGCCGAGCCGCTCGTCCAGCATCTTGCCGGTGAACTTCGGCCACCAGAAATGGAATCCGGCGAACATCGCGAAGACCACGGTGCCGAACACCACGTAGTGGAAGTGCGCGACGACGAAGTACGAGTCCGAGACATGGAAGTCCATCGGCGGCGAGGCCAGGATGACGCCGGTCAGACCACCGAAGACGAAGGTCACCAGAAAGCCGATGGACCAGAGCATCGGTGTCTCGAAGGACAGTGATCCCTTCCACATCGTGCCGATCCAGTTGAAGAACTTCACCCCGGTCGGTACCGCGATCAGGAACGTCATGAAGGAGAAGAACGGCAACAACACACCACCGGTGACGAACATGTGGTGCGCCCACACGGTAATCGACAGGCCCGCGATGGCGATGGTGGCGCTGATCAGACCGATGTAGCCGAAGACCGGCTTACGGCTGAAGACGGGGATGATCTCGGTGACGATGCCGAAGAACGGCAGCGCGATGATGTACACCTCCGGATGGCCGAAGAACCAGAAGAGGTGCTGCCAGAGCAGTGCGCCGCCATTGGCCGCCTCGAAGACCCGCGCCCCGAACTTGCGGTCCGCCTCCAGCACCAGAAGGGCCGCTGCCAGCACCGGGAAGGCCAGCAGGACCAGCACAGCGGTCAGCAGAACGTTCCACACGAAGATGGGCATCCGGAACATCGTCATGCCGGGTGCGCGCATGCAGATGATCGTGGTGATGAAGTTGACCGAACCGAGGATCGTGCCGAATCCGGAGAAGGCCAGGCCCATGATCCACAAATCGCTGCCGATGCTGGGCGAATGGACCGCGTCGGTCAGCGGGGAGTAGGCGAACCAGCCGAAGTCCGCCGCCCCCGCCGGAGTCAGGAAGCCGGCCACGGCGATGATCGAGCCGAAGAGGTACAGCCAGTACGCGAACATGTTCAGCCGCGGAAACGCCACATCGGGCGCGCCGATCTGCAGCGGCATGATCCAGTTCGTGAACCCGGCGAACAGCGGCGTCGCGAACATCAGCAGCATGATCGTGCCGTGCATCGTGAACAACTGGTTGAACTGCTCGTTCGAGATGATCTGCGTGCCGGGGCGGGCCAGCTCGGCACGCATGATGAGTGCCATCACGCCGCCGACGACGAAGAACGCGAACGAGGTGACCAGGTACAACGTGCCGATCGTCTTGTGATCGGTGGTGGTCATCCACCTGACGACCACATTGCCCGGTTCCTTGCTCCGTACCGGCAGCTCGTTCGCGTACGACTCGTCTGCCTCGTCCGCCCCAGCTGTGCCCATCGTCGTCACTGCGACGCTCCTTCGATCGGTCCTTCGCGGGTGGACTCGGCACCCGGCGGGGCGCCGCTCCCACCGGGGCGGCCGGCAGGTCCCCCCGGCGCGTCGCGCCAGTCTCCTGGTGCAGCAAACCAGCCACGGGACCGACGTGGGCTGCCCGGCGCCCACCATGGCGTGACATTCACCCATCAGGGTGCGCTGAACCGCCACGGTGTCCGGTCCGGATCAGCCATGGACCCAGCGGTACCAAGGGGCGGCCGGGGCGTTCGCAGCCGCGTGCGCTCCGGCATCCGGCGGCACCGGCGTCACCGCCTGCGGGGCATCCGGTGTCGTCGATGTCACACTCCCCAACTCGGCTTCCGTGAGCATCCATTGCTGCCCACGACGCGACCCGGACAGAGGTGAGTGGGCAGGGTGTCGATGCCCGACCTCGACGACCAGAGGGGTGCCCTCGACGGGGCGCCGAGCTGGGCGTGGATGGCTTCGTCGATCCGGTCCAGAGTCACCTGGGCCGAGGGCGAGTCAGGGCCGGATGTTTTCAACGCGAACTCGGGCAAGCCTCCCCTGTTCGACCTCAACAACGCCTGCTCCGAGCGGGCGGAAATTCTCTCATCGCCGAGCATCTCGAAGGTGCGCCGATCGGCCGCTTCGAAGAACTGGTCTAGGCCATGGCAGTCGGGGAAGGCGTGCCAACCCTTTCGTGCAGGGCGAAATCGGCACGGACGACTGCTCCGGAGCGCAGTTCCCGCTGATGGACCGCGGGGTTCCGGCCGACGGAAGTGACGACGATGCTGAGGTAGCCCTCCTGCAGGCCGGCGATGGCGTAGTGCCCCTGTGCGTTCGTCGTGGTGGACACGAGCTGCCGGCCGGAGGTGTCCATGACGGTCACCGAGGCACGGTGTATCGGCCGCTGCTCGGCATCGCAAACGGTGCCCGTCAGATCAGGCACCGTCTCGCCGAAGTGGCGGGCGTGGACCGGCAGGGCGGTGGGCGTCGGCGTTTCCACGGAAGGATCGTCCATTGGTGGCTCAGCGACATCTTCTCGTGCCGCGGACTGCCGACGGGACGCCTTGTGGTGGTGCCGCCAGGCATCGAGACCGAGCAGGACCACGCCCGCTGTGATCCAGGCACACAGCACGAGGACGGGCTTGAGCAGTCCCGCGCCGTCGAAGTAGAGCACTCCGCGCAGGGCGTCCACCGCGTTGGCGAGGGGCATGACCGCATGGGCGTAGTGGAAGAACGGCGGCAGCAGCGGGGCGGGGGCCACGCCGCCGCTGGTGGGGATGCTCAGCACGATGAACAGGCCCATGCCCAACGCGGGGAAGAAGTGCCTGGCAAAGGGCGCCAGCCCCGAGGCGAAGGTGGCCACGGACGTGGTGAGCAGGAACGCAATGGCCATGATCGCCGGGTCGTTGGGGAAGTATCCCAGGCCCACACCGACGAGGAAGCCGACGATGGCGAAGAGGGCTGCTACCCCTGCGATCGACAGCAGCTTCCTGCGGCGGTCGAACGTCACAGCGCGCAGGAGTGTCGTTGCGAGGATGTAGCCGGGCACGCTCCAGGCAATACCGAAGTAGACGACGGTCGTGCCCATGGGATCCTTGCTCTCCGTGGGCGCCACATCGTGGACTGTGAGCTGCCGGCCCTGCCCGGCCGCGACGGTGGTGAAGTCCTTGGTCAGCGCCTGCGCGAGGGACGCCCCGTTGCCCTGGGCCACGAACAGCTCCGCACGCGGGCTCCCGACGAAGCCGGCCACAGCGGTCCGGTCGAGTACGGCATCACGGGCCTCCTCCCGGCCCGACACGGTGGCGATGTCGAAGCCCCCGGGGTACTGCCGCTGCAGAGCAGCATCGACCTGACGCGCCGTTGCCGAGTCGGATATCGCCACCTTCGCATGGTGGAGCTGGGGTGCGTGCAGGGCAGGCGCAAAGCAGAACAGGAAGCCGAGGAACAGAGCCGCCGGAAACCACAGGGCCTCGGCAAAAGTCCTGGCCGTTCGGGATCCGGGAGAGGATTCCGTCCGGCCGGCACTGTTGTCTCCTGCGTCCGGCACCGTCCCTTACCTGGCCCTCTCCGTAGTTGCCTGCCCGGCTTCCCGGCGACCTCCGCAATTATATACATGTAAATGACACGGAATTTCTGGTGTGTGGCCACGGACGTTCAGCACAGCATCGGCAGGCCTGCGCCTCTGCACTGCCCTCCATGCGGGGACGAGCCGCCAGGCCCCTACGAGCACCGAACTGCTGCGGAGGTCGTTCGGCACGACCTGGCCGAAGTCGCCATGATCGCCACCGAAAGCGACATGTTCCCCGCGTAGACCCACGTCGACCATCCGATCCGTTACCGGCCGGAGCGGGAGGCCGTCCCGTTCCCACAGGGCCCCTCTGCATGTCCGGTCCGCGCTGCCCCGGCGCGGCTCACCCCGCAACAAGGCCGGTGAGCGTGCGAGTGGCGTGCCGCCACCCCGGGGCGGGGGATGGCGGCACGCCTGGGTTCCCCGGGAGGGCCCGCGGTCAGTGGCGGGCGGGGGTCGGGTCACCGGCCGGTCCAGCAGACCCGCCGGCCCCGGATACGCGGCTGAGCAGCACGCGAAAGCGGGCAGGTACGGGCGAGGTCGATGACGAACGGTCAGCGTCTGCCCATACAGGGCGTCAACCCGCCTCGGAGGGTGCCCGGCGGATCGACGTCGGCCGGCGGGCCCGCCTCTCCAGCCCCGACCTGGAGGGCCACCCTCGGGTCGCGGCGGCGACCCGAGGCAAGCACCGCGCTCCGCCCGAGGAGGCGGCGGGGTGAGACGTGGAGCCGGCGGAGGGGGCCCGGCCCCAGACGTCGGCCCTGCGCCGCCCGGAGTCCACTACTCGATGACGAGCTCGACCGGGATGTTGCCGCGAGTCGCGTTGGAATAGGGGCAGACCTGGTGAGCCTGCTCGACCAGCTTGCGGCCGGTGGTCTCGTCGACGGTCCCGGGCAGCTCCACGCGCAGCGTGACCGCGAGACCGAAACCCTCCCCCAGCTTGCCGATGCCGACTTCGCCGGTCACGGCGGCGTCGCTGACGTCGACTTTGGCCTGCCGGCCGACGAGGCCCAGGGCGCTGGCGAAGCAGGCCGCATAACCGGCGGCAAACAGCTGCTCAGGGTTCGTGCCCTGGCCGCTCCCACCCATCTCCACCGGAATGGCCAGCTGCAGATCCAGCTTGCCGTCGGGGGTGACGGCGCGGCCCTCGCGGCCGTGGGTGGCGGTGGCGACGGCGGTGTAGAGCGCTTCCATGGAAACCATCCCTCTCGAAAGTCATGTTCCAGCGGCGCTGTCCGGCCGCCTCCCCATCAGGAAAGCACACAATTAAGTTGTGCACAACTGAATGGCCTGCAGGGGTACGCTGGATTCATGACCTTCACGCCCGGCCCGAGCCGCGAAGCCCCGTCCGAGGCCGACTACCTCCGCCTCGACCAGCAGATCTGCTTCTCCCTGAACGCCGCCTCACGCGCCTTCGGCGGCATCTACCGCGTCCTGCTCAAGGACCTCGGGCTCACCTACCCTCAGTACCTGGTGATGCTGGCACTCTGGGAGCACGGCGAACTGCCGGTGAAGAAGCTGGGCAAGTATCTGCGGCTGGACTCCGGCACGCTGTCGCCGCTGCTGAAGCGCTTGGAGGCGGCGGGCCTGGTACGGCGCGAGCGCAGCGCCCAGGACGAGCGCTCGGTGCACATCGACCTCACCGACGAGGGCGCCGCACTGCGCGAGCGGGCGCTCGCCGTCCCCCGCCGGATCGCCGCGGCAACCGGCTTCGGTCTCGACGAAATCACCGATCTTCAGGCCCGCCTCAACCGCCTCACGGCAGCGCTGGACACAGCGGTACTGGTGGAGAACCCGAGCTGCGCCGACGGAGCGTTCGAGGGATAGCGCCGTACAGCGAGCAGGCGGACAGGACCTCCCGAACACGCCCCCAGGGATCGCCTGGTGGATCATGGCCGGACAACCCCCGATCTACCGTGCAGGCCCGTGCCCGGCCCATGCGGCGATGGCCGGCATCGGCGAGCAGAGCGTGGAAGACCACGGCGGCCCCGGGCCCACAATCGCCAACCGAGTGCGAGATCAGTCGCCGTAGGCGTAGAAGCCGCGCCCGGACTTACAGACAGCCCTAGCCGCCGTAGGGGTCCGGGGGCATCCGGTTGCCTCGGGGACCGGCCTACTGCCATTCGGCATACGCGCCGGGGTCGCAGAGTTCGAGGACGATCTCGCCCGTCTCCGGGGCAGCTTCCGCCACAGGGCGCACCCGCGCGCCGACGTGCACCAGGTGCGGCGCGGCGCCCACGACACGGCACCGGAACACGAAGCCTTCGGGCAGCCGGACGAGGGACTCATTACGTGCCGCCTCTGTGTAGCGGTGCACCACGCTGGTCCGCACGACGACGCCGAGGCCGTCACTGCGTACGGAATCCAGATCGCTCGACGCGCACACAGGGCACAGAAGCCGCCTGAAGGACGCGGTGCCGCACCAGCGGCAGAGCTGATAGATCAGTCCGGCTTCACCCTGCGCCGCTGGTGCGGCACCGATCTCTGAAACGGAGTGGGACACGTCTCGACCCCCTGAACTCGGCTCGGTGCGTCAGCGTCGTGACTCGACACAGACGCACACGCACCATATGGCACTGAGTGCCGAGACGTAAAGGTACTGAGTTCCTTCTCTGTGGTCAGTCCTCGGCGAGAGCCGACTCGATCCTCTGCACCACACGCCACATCGGCGTGCTCTTGGAGGCGACCACCACGACGACCTCGTCGTCGTCCGCGGTCGACCCTGCGGCGCCCGCGGCCTTCGCCCCCCAGACTTCCTGCACGACACCGAGGGCATGGTCCACCGCGGCCTCGGCGTCACCCTCGCCACCCGAACGCAGCCACGAGCGCAGGCCGTTGTTGTGCGCGGCAACCACGGCAGCGGCGATCACCTCGGCATGCAGCGGGCCGTCCGGCGTGCCGACGTAGCGGCCCCGCAGGTATTCGGCCATCGTCCGTTCGTAGCGGCGCACCACGGACAGCTCGTAGGTACGCAGGCCGGGAACCTCCCGCGTGAGGCGGTAGCGCTGGACCGAGAACTCCGGATTCGCCGCATACATCCGCAGGACGAGCCGGGCCGCATCGCACACCGTGCTCACCGGGTCGCCTTCGTCGGCCGCCTCCAGAAGCGCGGTCATGTCGGCGAGGCAGCGCTCGTGGTCGGGGAAGACCACGTCCTCCTTGGAGGGGAAGTACCGGAAGAACGAACGCCGTCCGACCCCGGCCCGCGCAACGATGTCGTCCACGGTGGTCCGCTCGAAGCCCCGTTCCAGGAAGAGCTGGAACGCCGCTTCGGCGAGCACCTCCCGCATGGGGGGTTTCTTCACTGGTCTGCGTGCCTCGGTCATGCCCGGAACCTAACACCAATACCGACCGTTCGACACTACGTACCTTTACAGAGGGTACTGAGTACCATATGGTCATCTCAGGACCCACACCCAAGTAGGAGAGCCGGCGTGAGCTTGAGGATCGTTGTCTGTGTGAAGTATGTGCCCGACGCCACGGGTGACCGGCACTTCGCCGATGACCTGACGCTGGACCGTGAGGATGTGGACGGTCTGTTGTCGGAGCTCGACGAGTACGCGGTGGAGCAGGCGCTGCAGATCGCCGATGAGGCGGACGACGCGGAGATCACTGTGGTGACGGTGGGTCCGGAGGATGCCAAGGACGCGTTGCGCAAGGCGCTGTCGATGGGTGCGGACAAGGCCGTTCATGTCGAGGACGACGGTCTGCACGGTACGGATGTGATCGGTACGTCGCTGGTGCTGGCGAAGGCGGTCGAGAAGACGGGTTACGACCTGGTGATCTGCGGTATGGCGTCGACGGACGCCGCGATGGGTGTGCTGCCGGCGGTGCTGGCGGAGCGTCTGGGTGTTCCGCAGGTCACGCTGCTGTCCGAGGTGAAGGTCGAGGGCGGCACGGTGACCGGGCGTCGGGACGGTGACAGTGCCAGTGAGCAGCTGCAGGCGTCGCTGCCGGCGGTGGTGTCGGTGACGGACCAGTCCGGTGAGGCCCGGTATCCGTCGTTCAAGGGGATCATGGCGGCGAAGAAGAAGCCGGTTCAGTCCCTGGACCTGGAGGACCTGGAGATCGACGCGGACGAGGTCGGTCTGGCGGGTGCGTGGACCGCGGTCGATTCCGCGGCGCAGCGTCCGGCCCGCACGGCGGGCACGATCGTCAAGGACGAGGGCGAGGGCGGCAAGCAGCTGGCCGAGTTCCTCGCGGGCCAGAAGTTCATCTGACCTGTCGGCCTGTTCGGCCCCGTACGTTCCTCTCACCCTCGTTTGCGCAGGAGATTGAAGTCCCATGGCTGAAGTTCTCGTCTATGTCGACCACGTGGACGGTGCCGTCCGCAAGCCCACCCTGGAGCTGTTGACGCTGGCCCGCCGGATCGGTGAGCCGGTCGCGGTCGCGCTGGGCAGTGGTGCGGCCGGTACCGCCGGGGTGCTCGCCGAGCACGGTGCGGTCAGGGTCCTGACCGCCGAGGCGCCGGAGTTCGCCGATTACCTGGTCGTGCCGAAGGTCGACGCGCTGCAGGCCGCGTTCGATGCGGTGTCCCCGGCCGCGGTGCTGGTGCCGTCGTCCGCGGAGGGCAAGGAGATCGCGGCCCGGCTCGCGGTCCGGATCGGGTCCGGGATCATCACGGACGCGGTGGACCTGGAGGCCGGTGAGCTGGGTCCGGTCGCCACCCAGTCCGCGTTCGCGGCGTCGTTCACCACCAAGTCGCGTGTCTCGCGCGGCATCCCGGTCATCACGGTCAAGCCGAACTCGGCGCCGGTCGAGCCGGCCCCGGCCGCGGGTGCGGTCGAGACCCTGGCGGTCTCGTTCTCCGCGCAGGCCACCGGCACGAAGGTCCTCTCCCGCACCCCGCGTGAGTCGACCGGGCGCCCGGAGCTGACCGAGGCCGCGATCGTGGTCTCCGGCGGCCGCGGGGTCAACGGTGCGGAGAACTTCGGACTCATCGAGGCGCTCGCCGACTCCCTCGGCGCGGCCGTGGGTGCCTCGCGCGCCGCGGTCGACGCGGGCTGGTACCCGCACTCCAACCAGGTCGGCCAGACCGGCAAGTCCGTCTCCCCGCAGCTCTACATCGCCTCCGGTATCTCCGGCGCGATCCAGCACCGGGCCGGCATGCAGACCTCCAAGACCATCGTCGCGATCAACAAGGACGCCGAGGCCCCGATCTTCGACCTCGTCGACTACGGCATCGTCGGCGACCTCTTCCAGGTCGTCCCCCAGCTCACCGAAGAAGTCAACTCCCGCAAGGGCTGATCCCCGTGCAGAGTGTCGTGCGGCGGTTCGGCACGACACGTCTGCTCACCGGCTCGGAGCCGTCGCCCGTCGCTGGTCGTGCAGTGGCACAGCCACGCGGGAAAGGCGGGGGAGGCAGGCACTGCCCGTCTCCCCCGCCTTCGGTATCCGTGATCAGCCTGCGGCCGCCTCTTCGATGAAGTCCGTGACCGGGCCGGGCTGGGAGGCCAACGAGGCGTGCCCCGCAACCAGTTCAATGGTCTTGCGCGGATTCATGCGCTGGGCCATGCGACGTTCGTTGTCGGGGTGGATCATGCGGTCCGCGGTGGAGACCTGGTACCAGCTCGGCTTCGCACGCCAGGCCGCCGAGGTGACATTGTCGCCGAACGTCGATACCAGCGGAGCCTTCTGCGTCACGGCCATGACCAGCGTCTCGTCGGCCGGCAGGTCCTGCGCAAAACTCTCGTGGAACTTGTCCTGCTTGATCCACAGGTAACCGTCGGAGTCCGGGGCGAGGTTCTCCTCAGCGGCCGGCGGCATCTCCTGGCTGATCGCACCGGGACTCTCCCCGGCGTCCGGGGCGAACGCGGCGATGTAGACGAGACCCTTCACGTTGGGCAGATCTCCGGCCTCGCTGATGACGGCGCCTCCATAGGAGTGCCCGACCAGGAGCACGGGCCCGTCGATCTGCTGGACCATCTTGCGCGTGCGTGCGGCGTCGTCGGCCAGCGAGGTCAGCGGAATCTCCACGGCGTGCAGGGAGCCGAAGCCACGTCTGTGCAGCTCGGTGATGACCTTGCCCCAGTGGGCGGCGCCTCCCCAGAAGCCGTGGACCAGAACTACGGCGGGTTTGTCAGCCATGGCGTGTGCACCATTTCCCTCTCGCCGGGGGGTCTGCTTGCATCGGCAACGCTAAGCGGACCGCCCAAGGGCCGCCACCGCACACAGATTCACTCAACCCTTTCCACAAGGCAGACCCTGACCACGGCTTTCCGGCACGGGTCAGCTATCGGTCGGCGGCCTCCTCGCGTTCCAGCGCACGGATCAGCGCCTCGAACCGTTCCTGGGCAGTGAGCAGGAGTGAGTCCTGGCTCACCGGCACGCCCCGAACGGTCTTGGGCGCACTGGTCCTCCGCTTTCGCGTCCCGGTCGGCGACGCATATCCCGTATGCGGTCCGTCCCGGGCGGGCGGAATCCCTACGACCTGGCCATATGGGTGCGGCCAGAGGCGACGGGGAGGCCCCGAACCATCTCGCTGGTGACACGGGGGCCCCGACTGCTGACGCCACACCCGGCGTCCCAGATCGCACCGAGAACATTACGCACAACCCGCCAGGCATACCCGCAGATCGTCAGACCGTTCACCCAATCGTGCCCATGTTCGCCAAAACGACGTGTCTGCCCAGCAGTTGTGAACCCCGCGGCGACCCCTGCGGTGCCGCCGCTGGTCACCCGCTCCACCAGGAAGCCCCGGAGGGTCGCGAGGATCATCTCCGCGACCTCGTGCCTGCGTCGGTCGGACCAGTCCTCGGGACAAATGGACAGCAGGGCGGGCAGATACTGCTGCGAGGCCTCCCGGCCGAGCTCGGCATAGCGGACCGGGTCGTACATCGCCAGACCGATGAGCTGGTCGAGCACCCGCCGCAGCCCCACATCCTCTTCGTCGAGGTTCTGCCACATGGCACGCACCCGGTCCGCCAGCGTCCCGCCGCCCGGCCCTTGTGCGGCAGTGGCGAACGCCTTGCCGATGCGCCGCTCGCGCAGCCCCGGGACCGCCTGTCGGAGCAGGTCGTCGGCTCCGTCGAAGTAATAGAGCAACACCTTGTGTGTGGTGCCGGCGGCCCGCGCAGCACGCCGGAGCGAGAAGCCCACGAGCCCGTTGACCATGAGGTCGTCGGTGACCCGTTCGAGCAGTTCGCGGCGCCGGGCCTCGCCGCGCGGCGACCCCGCCGATCGCCGGTAGCCGGCGCGTTCTGGTGAGCCGTCGCCGGTTGAGGTATTCACCCCTACAGCTTCCACGTTCGGACGCGCTGAACCGACTGCACCCCCGCGCGTCCGCGTGCGCGCCGCGGTACAACTCCGTGTCAGGAGTTGCGGAGTATTCAGAGGTTGGCGTCCAGGAACTCCCTCAACTGCGTCCGGTTCATGGGTCCGGTCCGAGTCGCTGTCACTTCCCCCTGCTTGATCAGGAGAAACGAGGGCGCGCCGGTGACCCCGTAGCGTCGGGTCGGTTCCGCGCACCGGACCATGTCGGTCCTGACGACGGTCAGCCGCTCCCCGTACGCGTCGGCCATCTCGCGCACGAGGGAATCCATCTCCCTGCACACTTCAGCCACCTTCGCCCAGGTCCCGCAGAAGTACGCAAGCACTGGTGCGTCGGCCCTGGCCAGAACAAAATCGAACTCAGCGTTCTCCAGCGGCTGGTGGACCCGACTCGCCATCGGCGCTCCTGAGGTGGTGATCAACACGGCAGTACCCATCATGACCTGCCCCTGCCGCCGAAGGTCGGCCACGTCACCGACGAGCCGTCGCATCGCGGTCGACAGTGCTTCATTGAGACGACGCTCGAAACGCTCCAGGGTGCTGCGCAGTTCCTCGTCCCCGCGCGCCGCGGACAGCGAAGAGCCCCGTCGGGCCAGGCGCGCACGGGGCACCTCACGCACGGGGCCGGTACTCCACCGCGGTCACGACCGGTGTCCGCCCCCGCTCTCCGTCGTTTCGGCGTCGCGAGCCCGACCCACCTGGTCATGTCCGAGGTGCGATCCCGGCATCCCTGGTGGAAGTGCAGCCGACCGCTTCAGCACCACCCGTGCGTCTCCGGCCACGACCCGCTGTCGGGAACCACTGTCACTGCCGACCTGTACGTTACGAGCGATCATTCGCCAGCGACGAGAAGGCACGATGACATACCTCCCGAGACCTTCGACCGAAGCGATACTCCATGCTCTGCCGGGCCTTGCGCCTTTTGCGCGCGAAGCCATCGTGCTGCACCCCCAGCGGGGAGAACCGGGTCCGGAGAACAGTTCGATCGGCGGCCCACTGCTCTGGCCGCGCGACGAACCCTGGCCTACGTGCGCCGTGCCCGACGAAATCGAACCTGCGGGCCTCCCCGCTACGGCCATGGTGCCGGTAGCCCAGATATTCGAGCGGGACATGCCGGGGCCGTGGTGGCCCTCCGACCGCGATCTCCTGCAGATTCTGTGGTGCCCCAACGAACACTGGGATCCCCCCGCGCAACAAGCCGACGTCAGCCCCATCGTGGAGGTGCGATGGCGGCGAGCCGCGGACGTCGACACCCCACTGGAGGCCCCTCCCTCGCCCTCACGGCACTCCGAGGACGGTTATCTGCCGGAGCCGTGCATCCTCACCGGCGAGTCGCTGACCGACTTCCCGTTTCGAGAGCAACTGCCGTCGGAGATCCGTCCTGCGCTGCAGGAGCTGGTACGCCGGACCGGCAACGGCGGCGACGTGATCACTCGTCTCGCGGGCTGGAAACTCGGGGGCTGGCCGACCTGGCACCTGACGCACCCGATGGTCTTCCGTTGCCGCACGTGCGAGACCGATATGACACTGCTGTTCACCGTGGCCAGCGATGACGAAACGGGAGTCATCGTAGGGCGATGGGGCGACCTGCGGATCTTCGTCTGCCCCGCCGACCGTCGCCATCCTTTCGAAGTGGACCTGCACTGAACGGGGCTCGCCATCGCCCTACGACGCCCCGGACACACCCCGGCGGTCCGGTCGTTGATCGGCCGTAGAACCCCCTGCACACCGCCGCGCCGGCGCATCCGCCGCGGCCGCCCCGGACATGCCGCAGCACCGAACGGGACGACCGTGCGGGCGGCCGAGTGCCGACCGCTCACCACCCCGCACATGCGATAGATCGACATCATGATGAATCGAGTCCCGGACGAGGGGCTGACCAAGGTCCCCGGCAACAGCTTGATCACCCAGACTCCCGAAGAGGGCCGTGAACTGGCCTTTCTGATCGCCCGTCACACCATCCACAATATTCAGCCGGACCTTGACGTACTCAAGGGCGGCCGTCAGGACTACGCGACGACCCCCGAGAGCCTCATCGCGGCATCCCATGTGGTGGCCGTGGAGTTCGCCACCATCGCAGCCGCGAACAACTACTGGCGCAGCTGATCCGGCCGGGGGGAGATTCATCCTGTTTCATTGCAAAGCGGACCGCCACTCGGGCGTCCAGTCGGCCTGACGATTCCGGGTCGACAATGCCTCGATGGTTCAACTCGCAAGGGGTTCAACGGAGTTCAAGGAATCCAACGGAGTTCAACGATCGGCCGGCAGCATCAGGGCCGTGCTCCTCGACTCTCAGCGCTCGCAGTCGAGGTCGGTCATCCGGTTCGACGGACAGCACCCGCCGCGGCACCAGCCGGTGTGGAGCGCTCGATCTGTGCCGGCAGTCCCGTGTCGGTGAGCACGGACTCGGCTGCGGCCCCCGCGTCCGTGAGCCGCCCGGGGCGCCAGGCGCCGAAGGTCCGTACGAGGTCGTCGCGGGAGAGAATCTCAGTATCCGCCCACCTCGGACGACCGCAAACCGCACGCCTTGCCCTGCACCGCGTCGCGGATGTGCCTGTCCGTCGCACGACGGAACCAGCGGGAATCGGCATGATCGACCGCGGAGAGCGAGTGGGCATGGTGACGAGCAGGGCTCAATGGGGCCGCGAGGCCACTGACGCACGGCGAAGCTGGTCCGGAGCCCGCAAACTCACCCCTCACACATAGTCGCCCTTGCCACTCCAGGCGGCATGAGCCCAGGTCTTCAGGGGGTTGTGAGCTGCTGTCGGTTTGCTGAGTCGAAGTGAGTGGTGGTGAGCAGGAGTGAGTCCTGGCGGTGCATTCGCGGGGGTGGGAACGGGGGTTCCGGGGCCGAATGGGTGACCCTGGTGGCTGCTGCTCGTTGGGTCCGGTGGCAGGTGTCCGGCCGGGGAGGGGGTGATGTGGTGGGTGGTCTACGGAAGCTGACGGCCTCCTTCGTGGTGCCCGGGCCTTGCGGGGTGGCGGTCCGGGATCGTCTCAAGCACCTGACCGTCGAGGACGAGAGGGTGCTGCGTGCTGTCGGTGCGCATCAAGGCGCGCTGGCTTCCGGTGATCTCAAGGCCCGCTGTGCGGATGGTCTGGAGCACGGTGCGGAGACCTGGGCGGCGCGTAAGCGGGAGCTGACCGGGGTGTCGTCGTCGCGGATCGCGGGTGCAATCACCAAGGCCACGCACGGTCAGTGGGCGCTCGCGCGCCGTTGCCAGGCGGCGCACATCCAGAAGCTGGCGGCCGGGATCAGGACGTTGCGGCACCGCCTGTCCCTCCCGCTCGGGGAGCCCGGAACGAGGCGGGCCGCGGGCGGCTACCGTTCCAAGGGCGAGTGGTTCCGCAAGTCCCGCCGCCTTGCGATGCTGGAAGCGCGGCACACGGCGGCTGTTGCCGACTGGCAGGCCGGGCGGGTCCGGGTGGTGCGGGGCGGGAAACGTCTCCTCAACACCCGCCACCACCTCACCCAGGCCCAGTTCACCGAAGACCGGTGGCGGCAACGGTGGGAGGCGGAACGCTGGTTCCTTGCCGCCGACGGTGAGTCGGGGAAGCGGTTCGGGAACGAGACGATCCGTGTCACCCCGGACGGCGAGGTGTCGATCAGGCTGCCTGCCCCGCTCGCGCACCTGGCCAACGCCCAGCACGGCCGGTACACCCTCACCTCCACCGTGGCGTTCGCGCACCGAGGCGCGGAATGGGCCGACCGCATCACCGCGCACCGGGCCGTCGCCTACCGCATCCACCTCGACACGGAGCGAGGCCGCTGGTACCTCACCGCATCCTGGCAACACCCCGCCGTGAAGACCATCCCGTTGGAGACCGCCCGCGCCCGGGGCATGATCGGCGTCGACACCAACGCCGACCACTTCGCCGCCTACCGCCTCGACCGGCACGGCAACCCGGTCGGTGAGCCGCACCGCTTCGGCTACGACCTGTCCGGGTCGGCCAGCCACCGGGACGCCCAGATCCGCCACGCCCTGACCCGGTTGATTAACTGGGCGGTGCGTGCCGGGGTCGCCGCGATCGGCATCGAAGACCTCGACTTCACCACCGAGAAGACCCGCGAGAAGCACGGCCGCAGGAAACGGTTCCGGCAGCTCGTCTCCGGCATCCCGACCGGCAGGCTCAAGGCCCGGCTGGTGTCGATGGCCGCCGAACACGGGCTTGCGATCGTCGCGGTCGACCCCGCCTACACCAGCATGTGGGGTGCCCAGCACTGGCAGAAACCGCTGACCACCCCCCACCGAAAGATGTCCCGTCACGATGCCGCCGGCATCGCGATCGGACGACGCGCCCTCGGACATCCGATCCGGCGTCGGACGGCACCGCCCCCACACGACCGGAGTGATCGTGCGGGGCATCGGACCGTCCAGGCCGAACCAGGTCACCGGGGGCGTGAGGGAACCCGCCCACCCACAACGGACCGACCCCCTGGAGGACCGTCGCCGAGCGGGAAGCGAACGCGGGAACCCAGCGCATCCAACACCGTTCGGGATGCGCCCAGCACGCAACAGTGGGTCCAAGACTCACTTACGCACACTGGTTAGGAACGGTTCCGTCGTGGTCGGGGTCCGGTTCGGGCCGGAGAACCGTTCCTCGCCGCTCGCCGGGACCCGTCACGCCGGGCTTTGGCGCGTCGTCCCGGGCATGGTCGCCGGAGATCACGCCGGGCACGGTCACAGCGGGCCCGGTGCCCTGGATCTCGGTCCAGCTCGGGGAGTGCGGGCCGGATGACAGCTGGGTGTAGGTGACCTCGGCGGGCCAGCGGGTCCCGGATTCGAGGATCAAGCTGACGGCGCCCCGCAGCAGCAGGCCTTCGCCGCCGGGCGCGGTCAGCCGGGCCGTCCAGGGCCGGTCAGGGTCTGCCACGCTGTGCTCTTGGGCGACGGTGACCTCGGCCCACACACGGACCAGGGTCCCGTCGCTGCGCTCCACCGTTGCCAGCCCCTCGTAGGGGTTCATACCCCCAGTCTGCGCCGACTCCGGGCTGTCGCGCAGCGAGGGGAACCCGCCGGCAGCACCCACCAGCCATGGCGGCTCGCAGGGCGGCCTTCCCTCGGGGCCCGTCCGGGGAAATCCGGCGCTGTCCCGGGTGGCGTGCGGGGCGTAGTGGGCGTATGCGTGGAGTGCATGGGGTGGCCCGGTACGGGATGGTGCGGGCGCTCGAATCGCCACCCGAGCTGCCGCGCACAGGTCGGACAGGAGGAAAGGTGCGGTGTGATGCCGGCAGGATCCAGTCGTAAGCGGGAGCGGCAGTACGAGCACATCAAGGAGAGTGCCGAGACGCGCGGTGTCTCCGAGGAGCGTGCGAAGGAAATCGCCGCGCGCACCGTCAACAAGGAGCGGGCCCGCTCGGGAGAGGCGAAAACGGCGAGCAGGGCATCCCTGCGCGATCCGAAATCCGCCTCGCAGCGTGGCGGTGAACGGTCCCATCGCGGAGCGCAGGGACCCACCAAGGACCAGCTCTACGAAGAGGCGAAGAAGAAGAACGTCGAGGGCCGCTCGACGATGAACAAACAGGAGCTGCGCGAGGCACTCGGCCGCTGACAGCCCCTCGTGCGGGGGCGAGGAGACGAATCCTGATGACGCCTGCACGTCACGTCACTCCGGTGTGCGGTACACCGTGCTGGGTCAACCTCATGACCCGCGACCTGCGCGCCACGCAGGACTTCTACACGACCGTTCTGGGATGGGAGTTTCGCCCGGGCAGCCTGGGAACGGGTTTCTCGGTCGCCTCTGTTCAGGGGCGACCGGTGGCCGGGCTGGCTGAGGTGGCGCCCGGCCTGCCGGTGGCCGGGGCGTGGACCCCGTACTTCGCCGTGGCGGACGCGGACGTCACCGCAGCCCGGGCCCGTGAGCGCGGCGGCACCATCGCCGTCGGCCCGATGCGCTTCGGCCTGGGCCGGGGCGTGATGGCAGCAGACCGCGACGGGGCCGTATTCGGCTTCTGGGAAGGCCGCGCCCTACCCTGGTCGGCCGGCCGCGGCAACGCACCGGCCTTTCTCGAGCTGCGCACCCGTGACGCGTTCGACGCCGCCATCTTCTACGCCGAGATCTTCGACTGGGCCTCCGGCGAACCCGGCAGCTGCGAGGTCACCTACGCCTACGAGCAGGACACCGTCACCGTCCGCCAGGGCAAGAACACTGTGGCCACCCTGCGCGGAGGCGGCGTCGGGGAATCTCCCGACCCCCGCGTGCGGCCGCGCTGGCACGTGCACTTCCAGGTCGACGACGTGGAATCGGCCATCGTCGCAGCACGCGCGGCAGGAGGAACCGCAACCGCCGTGGCCCCCTCGCCCGGCGGCGGGACCGAATCCGTCATCAGCGACCCCGGCGGCGCCCTCTTCACCGTGTGCACCAGATCAGTACTCGCCGGGCCGATGGCCACAGCCGACCAGGAACCGGTGTGACCGATACCGGGAGACCGGCGATGGCACCACCGCACAGTCGGCATGGCGATCGCCGCAACCAGTGATGTGGTCCCGCGGCCGCCGTCCTCACAGGATCGGCGGTCCCGGTGTCCAGGGCCACCGAGGTGAGCAGTCGTCTCGCCCCGGCCGGCCCGGCGCGGCGATCACCTCGCCAGAGGTCCCGTCGGAAAGGTACAGCCGGTCAGCGTGCCACCGCGGAGACTCCACCGGACCGTTTCCGGTGAGCAAGGGTGATCGTCGGCATGGGTCCCATCACGGGCGACGATCTCCCCGGCTGAGGGTCGTCCCGTCATCCCTGGCGGAACAGCGCTGGGCCCGGCTGGAGCGCACCTCCCCCGGCGACCTGTTCCACTTCCTGCCGGGGCGCGACGACGCGGAGGTCCAGTCGACCGCCGACGCGCAGACCAACGGCATCGTCGACCCGGCCTTCTCCTCGGGCGACGTACTCAACATCGTGCCTTCCACGCCTTGAGCAGGGCGGACGCGACGCAGTGAGCGGAACTCTCCGCCTCGTAAGAGGCGCTCACAAAAACTACGCCTCCAGTGACCGTGCACGGTGAAGCAGCCCCTCCTCGTCCTTCGCGTCAGGCGAACGCTCTCACTTCCCAGCTGTCTTCACCTCACAGTGGTGACCATGCTGAACCGAGTAGCCGTCCTTTCCGACATTCACGAAGTCCTGCCCGCGCTCGAGGCCGTGTTGGCCGAGCCGGAGGTGAGCGCCGCTGATCAGATCGTGCTCACCGGCGACATCACCGCAGGTCCGCAACCGACCCAGGTCCTGGACCTGTTGACCAGCCTCGGCGACCGGGTCACCTGGATCAGTGGCAACGCCGACCGCGAACTTCTGGAGTACCGCCGCGGGCAGCGCCACTCGATCCCCGATCCGATCGCCCCCTGGGCTGCCGAACAGCTGCGCGAGGACCACCTCGACCTCCTCGGCCGGCTGCCGCAATCACTCTCCCTGTCCGTGCACGGCCTGGGCAAGGTGCTGTTCTGCCACGCCACCCCCCGGGACGACGAAGAGGTCGTCCTGGTCGACTCGCGCCTCGATCGCTGGAAGGAAGTGTTCAGTGGGCTCGACACCGACATCCGCACCGTCGTCTGCGGCCATACCCACATGCCATTCGTCCGCCTGGCCCACGGCCGGCTGGTGATCAACCCCGGCAGCGTGGGCATGCCCTACGGACGAAGCGGAGCCCACTGGGCCATCCTGGGCCCTGGCGTCGACCTGCGCGTCACCGACTTCGACATCGAGGCCGCCGTCACCCAGGTCAGCCAGGACTCCTCGTACCCCGAAATCGCGGAGTGGGCCGACTATTTTCTGCACGCGCGCGCAACCGACGCAGACGCTCTCGAAGCCTTCGGCCCGCGGGACGGACGCGAGCACGCAGGGTGACCGTCTCCTCCGTCTCCGACAGCAGACGGCACAGCACCGACTACACCATCAACGATGACCTGCCCGTCTGCATCCCCTTCAGCGCACGGCCCTGATCCACTGCTCGGCGCCGGCCCGTCGGCAGAGGGGCACTCCCCCCATCCGGCTCAACGTGGCGCCCCGATCTGTGGCGTTCTATGGTCGAAACTGACTGGCGGAGCGGAGCGTGAGCAGCGTCCGTGGCGGTGGGTGCGATCGGTGAAGCGTCCCAGGAGCTGGACCCGCACATACATGGTCGTGAGCGGGACGGGGACCGTCGCCGGTGTGACAGCTCGGGAAAGTCAGCTGGGAGGAACCAACGATGAGCACGTTCACCACTGCTGACGGGACAGAGATCTTCTACAAGGACTGGGGCAGTGGGCAGCCGGTCGTGTTCAGCCACGGCTGGCCTCTCAACGCCGACGCATGGGACGGCCAGCTCCGCCTGGTCGCGGAAAACGGCTACCGGGCCATCGCCCACGACCGGCGCGGGCACGGCCGCTCGGGCCAGCCGTGGAACGGCAACCACATGGACACCTACGCCGACAACCTTGCGCAGCTGATCGACACCCTCGACCTGCGCGACGCCGTCCTGGTCGGCCACTCCACCGGCGGCGGGGAGGTGGCCCGCTACATCGGCCGCCACGGCACCGGCCGCGTCGCCGGGGCTGTGCTGCTGGGTGCGGTGCCTCCACTGATGCTCAAGACCGAGACCAACCCGGAGGGCCTGCCGATCGAGGCGTTCGACGCCATTCGCGAGGGTGTCACCGGCGACCGCTCCCAGTTCTACTGGGAGCTCGCGGATCCCTTCTACGGCTTCAACAGGCCAGGGGCCACCGGCTCGGACGGGGTGCGCCGGGCCTTTTGGATGTGGAGCATGCAGGTCGGCCTCAAGGGCGCATACGACTGCATCGAGCAATTCTCGGAGCAGGACTTCACCGAGGACCTCAGGCGCTTCGACGTTCCGACGCTGATCGTGCACGGTGACGACGACCAGATCGTGCCCTTCGTCGCCTCGGCGCCCAAGTCCGCCGAACTCATCAAGGACTCGACCCTCATCGTCCACTCCGGCGCCCCGCACGGCCTGGTCGGCGAGCACGAGAAGGCCTTCAACGCGGAACTGCTGGACTTCCTCAAGGGCTGACCGCCACCCACCTCCGGCCGGGCGACGCGTCCGTGCCTCATGGACGATTGTTCCGCCACCGTCCAGAACCACCCGCGAGGGGAGCCTTGGTATGAACGACCCCGGATACGCCGGCGCGACGACCGCACTGCTTGTGGTTGACCCGTACAACGACTTCTTGTCCGAGGGCGGGAAGCTGTGGCCGCGAACAAAGGCAGTTGCCGAGCAGGTGGGCCTCCTCGGCCACATGCGTCAGGTCCTGGCGGCCGCCCGTGCCTCCCGTATGCGCGTCTTGTTCGTGCCCCACCGACGGACTTCTCCAGGCGATTACGACACGTGGGCGTATCTGTCCGCCTCGCAGGACGCAACGCGCAAAGGGCAGGTCTTCGCCGCGGGTACGTGGGGCGGAGAGTTCCACCCGGACTTCCAGCCGCGCGAGGGAGAACTTCGCGTGCACGAACACTGGTCCGCCAGCGGCTTCGCCAACACCGACCTGGACTTCCTGCTGAAACAGCATCACGTCTCAAGGATCGTGCTGATCGGCATGCGGGCGAACACCTGCATCGAAACCACTGCGCGATTCGCCCAGGAGCTCGGCTATCACGTCACGCTGATCAAGGACGCCATCGCCGCCTTCCGCCCTGAGGAGATGCAAGCGACGTTCGAGCTCAACGCTCCGACCTATGCCCACGCCATCCTCACCGCAGATGAGTTCACCTCAGGGCTGGCCCGAGCGGCAACCAGCCCCTGAGCGGATTCATTCACGGGTTGTGAAGTCGGTTGTGTTCGGGAGGCGCCCAGATCCACGGGCGGGTCGGTGGACATGAACGACGAGGCGAAAAGCGTCGGGGCCCGGAGCACGGCCGCAACGGCAGCATGTCTTGATTGGCTGCTGGCCGGCCTCGGGCGACGCGACTGCGGGCGCCTGCCTCATTTGGGCTGAAGTCGCCGATAGCCTGGGAAACCCCGACGAACTGCAACCCATCGTCCACTGCGCCATCTTGCTCGACAGCTGGGACGACGACTGGGACGTCTCGCTTGAGACGCTCAACCTCCTGAGGAACCGCCGGACGGATTGACGATTCGTCCCATGTCGCACACCAGCGATGAAGCCTTCAACGTCTGACTACGCAGGGTGAACCGTCACGGAAGTTTCGCAGAACCCCAGCCTTGAAGTCACCAGGGTCCTTGCCAGGGCAGCATCGGGATGCTCCTGCCGCGGCCGGGCGGCGGTGCCTGTCCTCCGCTGTTCATCCGCGGCGTCGTACGTCCGGGCAGCCGACCTCCGGGGAGGCGCCATACGGTTCGATGGCGGTCCTCGCACCGCTGACGCTGCCGGACAGACACAGTTGGCCGCCCATCACCCGCAGGTCGAGAATGAACTCCACGGTTTCGCCGGAGCGTTGCGGGCCGTGGATCCGCTCGTCGATGTAGCCGAGACCACGCAGGGCCTCCCGGACGCGCGAGGGCGTCGGGTCGGGCATGCGGTTGAGCGCCTTGGTGATGCGACGGGCGTGGAGGGGTGCCTCGCACTTCTCGACGGAGTCCAGCTCGACTTTCCCCTTGGCCGTTTCATCGGTCCGGGGCTCACCCGTGGGCGGCGGTTCAGCCGGGAGGGGGAGCTCGGGCAAGGGCGCGGTGGGCGGCGCTGTTGGAGCCGGCTCCACCGGCGGCGCCTGGCTCGGAAGGTCCGCCTGACACGGTTCGGCGACGGAGAGGAGGAGTTCCATGAACGCAAGGAACTCGGAGTCGCCGGGCTCGGGGGCACCGGGCTCCGCAGCACCGCGGCCGGCCTCGATACGGTCCCCGCCGCCCGCTCGCTCGGCACCACAGGCGGTAAGCGCGAGTGCGCACAGCGCCGCCAGTGCCGCGCCGCGCCAGACGTGGGACCGCCCCCGGGTGCACCCCATGCGGGTGCCCCTCTTGAAAATCTGTGTCATGGCCGCAGTGTGGGGTTCGAGCGGTGGACCTCGCATGAGTACCGGTACTCAGCACCAAGTCCGGGACGTGGACGCCGGGTTCCGACGAGGACGACACCGTACTGCCGTCACCTCTCGTGAACGTGCACGAGCCGGTGCCCCCACTAACCTGCTGGAACTCAACGACAAACGCCGCTGCTGGAGGTGAACGAGGGCACCTGAGGGCGAAACCGGCGTTCACCGCCACCGTGGATGCCTGGTCATCTCCATGTCCGGCCACCGGGAGACCATCCGACCAGGATTCCCCGCTCGACCACCGGAAGAACCACCCGGTACGACAACGGCTCCTGACACCAGGCCTCGTCGGCTGCGGAACGCGTCGCCGCGAGTGCTGGGGCAGGCCCGACGCCGACAGTGTCATTCCTTCAAAAGGCACGGAATTCGGCATCGGGCATGTCCAGGTCCGGCGCGATGAACGTCTCGGCGATGCGGTGGGGCCTAAACAGACGACCCGCACGCCGTCAGGTCCCAAGTATCGGCCGCGAGCGTCCGGCTGAGCGCCTCGACGCTCGCGCAGGCGACCGCGAATCCACCGGTCCCCGCGATGGCCGGCGTGGCCGGCGACGCGGAGAGCGTGAGAATGGCGCCCGAACCACGCTGGACCATGTGTCGTCCGGCGATGCGCGAGGTGAGGAATTGCGACGACGCCCAGGCCGTGGTCGGGGACACGAAGTCGGTAAGGAAAAGTTCGAGCAGCGGAACGCCCTGTACGGCCTGGATACCGATCGCGTTCAGCACCACGTCCGGCGCCCCGCCCGACCGGCCACCTCGGCGAGGTAGCCCTCGACGTCGGACTCGTTGGCCGCGTCGACCTGCGCCCATGGTCACCGCGTGAGGCGGCCCGGCCTCCGCGCACGCCGTCCGTCGCACCGCGGACACCCTGCGGCGGACAGGCCGAGACGGCACCGGCCGACACAACCGTGCTCGCCGCGGCGGCGCCAGGTCGGCTCCGAGCCGCCCGTTCTCAGGTCACGCAACGTAAGTGATCCATTACCGGTCCGGGCTCAACGGCTGTCGTGACCTGGTGCGACTCGACATCGCCGCGTCGGGCGCATCGCGGCACACTGAGAACAGCAGATGGGGATCAGCGCCTCATCTGCGGGATCATCGAGGGTCGGGGCGGTCAACCGCCGTGAGGGTGGGTGATTGCCCCGACGGCGACGGAGGTGCCTTGGCCGTGAGAGGCGACGCACTCATGATCATCGATGGTTCCGGCGTGATCATGGAGTGGAGCCACGAGGCCGAGTCCTTGCTGGGCCTGCCTGCGTCCCAGGTACTGGGCTCTCCGGCAACGGGGCTCTTCACGGTCTGCAAGGGCGGTATCGGCGAGGAAGAGGTACGGCTGAGCTGCCGGGACGGCCCCATGGCAACGTGTGAGTTGCGAGTGCGGCCGGTACTGAGAGACGGCGCTGTGGCCTGGGAAATCGGGCGACAGCCGGCGGAACCCGCGGGCGGGACCAGTGCAAGCAGCATCAGTGCCGGTGGGATCGAGGCCCTTTTCAACCAGTCACCCATCGGCTTGCACATCCTCGACCCCGAGCTCCGGGTCGTGCGCATCAATACGGCCACACTGGCCATGCACGGAGTAACGGCCGAAAGCGTACTGGGCCGGCCACTCGCGGAGGCGTACCCCTTTGCGGACCCTGCGGCCGAGGAAGCCATGGCCCGCCGAGTACTTGAGCAAGGCCTGCCGGCGCTCGACCGCTTGGTGCGCGTTCATTTTGATGCTGATCACGGCGGGGGGCGAGTGTTCTCCGTATCCGCCTTCCGACTTCGGAACGACCAAGGTACGGTCCTCGGGCTTGCGATCTTCACCGTCGATGTCACCCACCGGGAGCGGGCGCACGCACACGCCTCTGTCCTCGCCGATGTTCGCGAATGCGTCGGCCGGACCCTCGATGTGGTTGCCACCTGCCAGGAGGCAGCGGATGTCCTGGTGCCCAGGTATGCAGACATTCTCGTGGTCGAGGTGGTGGACGAAGTCGTACGGGGTGAGGACCCCCCACTCGGTCCGCTCAGCCGGGATGTGCCCCTACGGCGTGCCGCCTTCCGCAGCCGTGCCGCGGAGCCCGTGCATCCGCTCGGCGATGTACGCAACGTTCCGTACGGGACCCCCTTCGGACGGGCTCTGTCCGACCTGCGCCCCCGGCTCCTGGAACTGACTGCCGAGAGTGCGTGGTTGGCTGCGGACCCGGCACGGGCCGCGGCCATCCGCGCGGCGGGAGCACATTCGCTCATCACGGCACCGTTGACGCTCCGCGGCACGGTGCTGGGGCTGATGAGCCTGTACCGCTGCGGGCAGACCGAATCCTTCGGCGAGGACGACGTCGGCCTCGCACTCGAACTGGCCGCCCACACCGCGCTGTGCATCGACAATGCCCGCCGCTTCACCCGCGAGCGGACCATCGCCGCCACAACCCAGCGCCGACTCCTGCCCCAGAACCCCTCTCCGCAAACAGCCCTCGACACAGCGTGGCTCCACCTCCCCGCAGACCGGGGCGCGAGCTGGTTCGACACCATCGTCCTGCCTGGCGCCCGCACGGCTCTGGTCACCGGCCATGCGTCCGGGAACGGAATCTCCGCCGCCACCACCATGGGGCAACTGCGCACCGCCATCCACGCGCTGGCCGCCCTCGACCTGGAACCCGACGAACTCCTCGCCAGACTGCACGACACGACCGATCGTCTCGCCGAGGAACGCGCGGCGCTCCCGTGCGCCGACCCGCTCCACAAGGAGACGCTCACGGCAAGCTGCGTCTACGGGGTCTACGACCCCCTCACCCGCATCTGCACCATCGCCCGTGCGGGTCACCCCGCACCGATCGTCGTGCATCCCGACGGCACGACCCGCGTCTGCGATGTTCCGGCAGGCCCCCCGCTGGGATGCACCCAGAACATGCCCAGGGCTTCCGCGAGCCTCGAACTCGCCGAGGGCAGCACCCTCGCCTTCTACACGTCAGCCCTGCTCCCGGAGGCGGAGACGGAGACGGAGACGGAGACGGAGACGGAGACGGATCCCGGCCTGCTCCGGAGCGTCCTGGGTCGATCCGACCGCTCCTTGCAGTCCCTGTGCGACGACGTCGTCTACGCACTGGGGAACGAGCGCCCACGAGGCGACGCCGCCCTTCTCCTGGCACGGACCTCCGACATCGCCTCCGGCCACGTGGCCACCTGGCAACTCACCCCCGACGCGACAGCCGCCGGCGAAGCCCGGGCGCTTGTCCGGCGCCAATTGGCCCAATGGAACCTGGATGAGGAAACGGCCTTCACCGCGGAGCTGATCGTCAGTGAACTGGCCACCAATGCCTTGCGCTACGGAGCCCCTCCCCTGCAACTGCGCCTCATCCTGGAGCGCACACTCACCTGCGAGATGACGGACGCCGGCGACTCCGCACCCCATCTGCGGCACGCCCGGGTCGTGGACGAAAGCGGTCGAGGGCTGTTCATCGTCTCCCAACTCGCCCACCACTGGGGCACCCGCTACAGCCAGAACGGCAAGACCATCTGGACCGAACAGAACTGCTCGCCCGATTGAAGGCTGATGAACCGAGGAAACAGGTCCACAATCCTCTGATGCGGGCATGGCGTGGCTGTCGGACGAAGCTCCGCGTCCCGGTCGGAACGAGCCACGACTGCCAACGGGATGACGCACTGCCCGCAGAAGCAGACGTCCGTCCGTCGACCATCAGCGAAACCCGGACGGCTCGTGCCGACGAATCTGCTCGGGCGGTCCCCTACCTGTAGCGATCAGGCAGGGCCCTTTGCGTGTCGCCGGGGTGCAGGTGCCACCGCGTCGAGTGCGATCTGGACAGGGCGCAGCACGACTTCACCAGCCATCGAGCCATGCCGGCCCTGCGCCCCGCAGACGGAACCGGAACCGTGCGGTACAGACCGATTCAGGCGCTCCGGGCGATGGCTTTCGCACGGTTGTCCGTCGTGCGCGTGGCACGAATCGTTGATCGGCCTCGCTGCGAATTCTGCATGGCCGCGGATGCGTGCAGGAGTGAGCGGCCGGCCGGCCCCGGTCAGCGGTGCGGCCGCTGCCGCGCACGCCTCGAGATGACCAGGTGCGACCGGGAGGCCCTCGTGAAACGGCACGTCGACCGCAGTCGTGCACAGCCCCGATGCATGGCCTCCTCCTGCGTGCCGACCGGCACAGGATGCCGATCTCTCCCCCCGGCGGCCCCGCGTCACGAACGTCTCGGCGCGTCCGGGGCGACCGAGGGGAAGGGGAGCTGGATCCGTCGTACGGGGGCTGGGCATCGACTTCGTCCCAGCGCTCGCAGGCGTCGATCACACGCCAAGGGCCGGCGCCACGCGTCACCGGGCTGCTGCCGCGACAGGAGCGACGGAAGCCCCAGCCTGCTGGTCGACCTCCCACACGGACACCTCACCGCGGCTTGAGGCGCACCCCTGGAGCAGCAGCGATGTCACCGATGGGGGCCGTTGCTGCGCCGATCCGGCCGTCCCGGTCGGCGGTCGACCGGGACGGCCGGAGGCAAGGAAGGGCGGAGGGCGTGCGGTTTTACGCCCACGCGGGGTTGCGGCCACTGGCCGCGAGGGCGCGGTCGAAGGCGGGGCCGTCGGCCGACGCTTCGAGGGCCGGGCCGTACGAACCATTGGCGCGGGCCTGTTCGGCCAGCTGCTCGACGACAGTCAAGGTGACCTCGGCGGTCTCCTCGCTGACGGTGAAGGTGCGGCCGATCGCTCGGCTCAGGTCCCAGCCGTGCAGAGCGAGTTCCTGCAGAGTGATCGCGGCAGCGAACTGGGCGGGCATCTCGCCGGGGCCGAAGGCGGTCATGCCTTCGTACGCGGCGGGTTCGGCCCAGGCCGCGGCTGCCTTGAGGGCGAGATCGGCGACGGCCGCGGGCTCGGCGGCCGTGGTCTCGGGAGTCTGCGGCTGCTTGCGGGCGGCGCGCTCGGAGCCGGCCAGCACTCCGGCGAGGTGGCCGAGAAGCTCGGCGACGGTGAACTTCTCGCAGGGGGTGCGTGTTTCGAGCTGATCGGGGTGTACGGCGCGGGCCACACCGGCAAAGGCGGTGGCGAGTTCGTTGAGTGCGGCATCCATGGCGGGCTCCTGGTCTTTGGTCTCGTGCGGGCAGGTCAGACGGTGAAGAAGGGAGTGGGCTTGCCGGTCTCGATGAAGCCCTTGAGTCGGGTCATCAGCTGACCCCAGGTGTCACTGATCATCGGCAGCTCGGATTCGCCCTCCGTGAAGCCGGAGTGCGAGAAGGCCACGCGGGTACCGACGCCGTCGGGGCCCGTGGTCAGTTCCCAGGTAATGGTGGTGCCGGCCCAGTGCGGAGGGAAAGTGCCGATATTCACCCAGACGACGCTGTCCTCGTCGGCCTTCTCGCGGCGGAGCTGGAAGGGCTCGGGAACGCCGGGGAAGTTGAAGAACAGGACCTCATCCTTGCGGTTCACATCGTTGGTCCACCAGCCGGTGAGGCCGTCGTGGGTGTTGAGCGCCGCCAGTACGCGGCCGCGATCGGCGGCGATGTCGGTCTGGAAGTTGATCTCGGCCATGAGGAGCTCCTGAAGGGTGATGCGTCCGTCGTACGGCGGAAGCGATCTATTTGAGTTCACACTAAAATAAGCCCTCCCCGGATAGCAAACTGAAGCGTCGACTAAAATTCGGAACATGGACGCGGTACAAGTCATCGCCGAGCCCAGACGGCGCGAGATTCTGCGGCTGATCTGGGACGACGAGCTGCCCGCCGGGGACATCGCAGCCCGCTTCGAGGTCACCTTCGGCGCGGTCTCCCAGCATCTGAAAGTGCTGCGGGACGCCGGCCTGGTTACGCTGCGGAAGGACGGGACCAAAAGGTTCTACCGGGCGGACCGCGAGGCTCTGGGCCCGCTCGCCGACTATCTCCAGGCGATGTGGGGCGCCAAGCTCGACGCCCTGGCCAGTCTCGCCGAAGCGGCCGAACGGAACGAGAACACACCATGAACACCCCCACGGACACGGTCACGCTCGAGCGGCACATCGCCGCCCGCCCGGAGACCGTCTTCGGCTTCTTCACCGACCGCGAGAAGTGGCTGTCCTGGATGGGCGCCGACGGCACGTTCTCCTTCGAGCCGGGCGGCGCCTACCGCACGCGAGTCACCGGGGAGAACGTCGCCTCCGGTCGTTTCCTCTCGGTCGACCCACCCAACCGGCTTGTCTTCACCTGGGGTTGGGAGGAGGGCGGCATGCCCGTGGCGCCCGGGTCCAGCACCGTGGAGATCACCCTCGAACCCACTCCGGACGGCACGTTGCTGCGGCTGGTCCACAGCGGCCTGCCCACCCCGGAGTCCTGCGCCGCGCACGAGGAAGGCTGGAAGCACTACGTCGAGCGGCTCGCCGTACGCGCGGAGGGCGGCGACCCCGGCGCCGACAGCTGGATGCAGTAACCCGCGGGCTCGAGGGCGATGAAGGGCGTATCCGGCCAGCGGCTCGCGGTTTCCGGGCCGCGCAGCGTCCGAGCGGCTGACCGCAGTCACTGCGGGCAGGCGAGAGACACCCGCCCCCGAGGAGTTCGCCGCCCGACTACTGAACTTCATGGATCTGGCCGGCGGCATCGCTCGCAGCGTGGGATGGCTTCCGGCGAGGACCTCGACGGGTGGCAGGCCGACCCGGGGCGGTGCCGTCCGGTCGTGCCGGCGGATCGGTGTAACGGCACGATGGGCCACGGTTCAGCCCGCGCCGTCGGGACCGTCCGACGGACAGCAGGCCACCGGTCACCGCCGCTGCAACTCAACGAAGTCACGGGCGGCTTCGGCTGCCCATGACGATTCGTGGCGCGGCGGTCTGCAACCGAACACCGAGGCGACCTGCTGCAGGCAGGAATCTGGCGTTGGCTCAAGCGTGGTCAACCAGTTGTGCGTGGCCTTTCTGGCGTGCGCAGTGGGCGCAGCAGAAGAACTGGCCGTTTGTCTGGAGGCCATGCCCCAGGATCCGACATTGACAGTTCTCGCAGGACGGAGCGAGCCGTTGGGCGGCGCACTCAAAGCTGTCGAAGATGTGAACAACCCCTGCCGCACGCACCTCGAATGCCTTCTCGTAGTCATTGCTACAGACTTCACATACCGCCATGGCCGATTGCTCCTCGCGCTGTGTTGGGCATCTTTCCTGGACGTTACGAGGCTGTGCCCGGCCTCACCCCAACGCAAGGCGACCAGCGGCATGGGCCTGCGTGATCACTCGCCTGGACGCGGTTCACGTACGACGGCACAGCACCGTCTCATGCCGGCTCGGGAAAGGGGCACATCGGTGGCGCTCCAGTGGGCCAGGTCCCTGGACGCCTTCCTCGGGGACGAGCCGGAGAACCACGAGAACCGATCCGGGGCTGAACCGACCCGTTGGCCCACCGTACGGCGCACGGGAACCGGGCAGCGTTTCATAGGTGGTCGCCTGTGTGATGGCCGTCGATCGCGGCGGCGCCGGCGTCGCAGACGAGTCCATGCTTCCCGTGACTCCTCCCCCTCGTGAACGAGGGGGCTTCTCGCTATGCCGGTGCGGCTTCGCGACGGACCAGCCCGGCCCGTAGAACGTTCAGGGCGCCCACCGTGTCCGCGTGCGCGCTGTGGTCGCACGAGACGCAGTGGAACTTCTCCTGTGTGGGCCGGTTCTCCGCTGCGACGTGCCCGCATTCGGGGCAGGTCCGGGAGGTGTTGCGGGGGTCCACAGCGATCACGTCTCGTCCGGCACTTTCAGCCTTGGCGTGCAGGATCGTCAGGAACACCCCCCATCCGGCATCCGAGATCGAGTGGTTGAGTCCGGCCTTTGCGGCGGCCCCGTTGGGCAGGAAGCTGCCCGGCCGGTCGGGGTCGGGCCTCGGTGCGGGGGCCTTGACCATGTTGCGGATCTTAAGGTCTTCGTGCGCGATGAAGTCGTGTTCGCGGACCAGGCCCCACGCGGTCTTGTGTGCATGATCGAGGCGCTGACGGCGGACCTTTCGGTGCAGGTCCGCAACCTTCTGGACGGCCTTCTTACGCCGGTTGCTGCGGCGCTTGCACCGAGCGACAGCCTGCTGTGCCGCTTCGAGCTTCGCGGCGGCCTTCCGCCCGTGCCGGGGGTTCTCGATGAACTCGCCGCCCGAGTCGGCAAGGAAGTTGGCTATGCCCATGTCGATGCCGACCACAGAGCCGGTCGCGGGAAGCGGCTTAGGCGCGGTCTGCTCGGCGGTCAGGATCACGTACCAGCGCTTGCCCTCACGCTTGAGGGACACGGTCTTGACCTTGCCGACCACCGGCCGGTGCTGGTTGACCTTGACGTGCCCGACACCTTGGAAGCGGACGCGGGTGACCGGGTCGTGCGGAGTGGAGTCCCAGCGGCAGCCGTCCCCGTCCTTGGGGAAGTCGACCGTGTCGAACCAGTTCACGCCACGGAAGCGCGGGTAGCCCGGCGTTTCCCCGCCTTGACGCGGCGGAAGAACGCGGCGAATGCCTTGCCGAGACGGCGAAGCGTCGCCTGCTGGGAGGAGAAGGACCACCGGCCCTGACGCTCCGGGTCGTGCACCCGGATCTCCTTGAGCTGCGCGGACTGCATCCCGTACTTGATGCTCGTCTTCGATACGTGCCGGTACGCGTCACGGCGTTCCTGCAAGGCACCGTTGTAGAGGGAGCAGTGATCGCGCAGCATCTCGCCCAGTGCGATCGTCTGGCCCACGGTGGGCCGCATAAGGAACTTGTACGCTCGCATCATCCGACCCACCCCCTTCCACGTTGGCTCGCTTGATCATACTACGCTTGGCGTATGTCACCACGCTGGAAGCCAAATTCCGATATCCGCACCGGACGGCACGTCACCTACACCCTCCACGCACACTTGGTGTTCGTCACCAAGTACCGGCGTGACATCTTCGATGACGCCATGCTCAAACGGTGCGAGGAGATCATGCGAGAGGTCTGCGCCAGCTTCGGGACAGAGCTACGCGAGTTCAACGGCGAGGCGGATCACGTGCACCTGTTGGTGCACTACCCGCCGAAAGTCGCCCTGTCTAAACTGATCAACTCCCTCAAGGGCGTAAGCTCCCGGTACCTGCGGGCCGAGTACACCGGCCGCATCAACCGGATCGGCATGGGGTCAGTGTTCTGGTCCCGCTCCTACTTCGCAGGATCATGCGGCGGTGCACCGCTGACCGTGATCCGCCAGTACATCGAAGGCCAGAAGCGGCCTATCTGACCGCAACGACAGAGGCGGAGCGAACTCCGGCGCTTCGCGCCTCCGGGCTTAGGACGCGTTTCCCTCCCCGGCTGAAGCCGGGGATACCCACGCAAGAACAGGGATGGCACTGCACCTGCGCGAGCAGGACATGAGCCTGCGCGACATCGCCAAGCCCTCGTCATCACCACCAGCAAGAAGAGGGCCAACATCCGTCCCCGGCAACCGTGATGCGGATGCCGCGCGAGCACGACGCGCACGCGGCCGGCGTCTGATCCTCCGGCGAGGGATCACCGCCCAGTACATCACCCCGCGCGGGGACTGGGGCGCGCACGGCACCGTCACTACTGGGGCCCTTGCAAGGCGCCGCCACAGTTCTGACCGACCACTCGGGGACGCACGTCACACTCTCCTTCCTGTCACACTCTGCCCGGCCGTCTTGTCAATGGTGCGTAAACGTCAACACGGCACAGGAGAACGAATGAAGGACATCCTTGTCATCGGTGGAGGATTCGCCGGCGTGTGGAGCGCGGCAGGAGCCGTGCGAGCCACGCGTGAGGCAGGTGAGGAGGTGCGGGTGACTCTGGTCAGCGGTGGTGACGATGTGGTCGTGCGTCCCCGTCTCTACGAAGAGGACCCGGAGAGCAAGCGGGTGCCTCTGGACCGTGTTCTCGGGCCCATCGGCGTACGCCGGGTCACGGCGACTGTGACCGGTATCGACACCGGGGCCCGTACTGTGCGGGCCGTCGGGCGAGCAGGCGAGCAGGCGAGCAGCTGAGGTGATCCCCACAGCCACCGTCGTGTGGACGGCCGGAATGGTCGCCAGTTCTCTGACGGCACAGATCCCGGGAGAACGCGACCGGCTGGGACGGCTGAGCGTGGACGCCTATCTGCGAGTGACGGGAGTCCCTGACGTCTACGCCGCCGGCGACACCGCCGTCGCCCTCGCGGAGGAAGGGCACTACACGACGCAGAGCTGCCAGCACGCCCAGCCGATGGGGAAATTCGCCGGACACAACGTGGCCGCCGACCTCCTGGGAACCGATCCGCTGCCCTTCACCCCCGATCCCTACAGCACCTGCCTGGATCTCGGTCCGGCCGGCGCCGTGGTCACACAGGGCTGGGACCGCACGGTCCTGATGACCGGCAAGGACGCCAAGGCCCTCAAGCGGAACATCAATACGCTGTGGATCTACCCGCCGGTCGACGACCCCGAGCAGATCCTCGCCCAGGCAGGCCGCTTCTCCAACCTCTGACAGCGCAGGCGGCCGCGCATCCCGCCCGCCGATCCTGCGAGATCACTGCCGGTGGCGCGCATGAACGGCACCCCGGACAGGCATCGCACTCGCATGGCCGGTGCGGCGCCTGTCTCGTCATCGCGGCGCGGCCCGGCATCCAGCGCGCCGGCTACGCCACAGAGGGCCGGCCAGTCAACTGCTTCGACGACGGAACGAGCCCGGCGCGCGATACGGCTGGGCGCTGCTCGACGAGAAAGGCGGGCGAGAAGCCGTGCGGTTGCGTCGGCCGCGCGGCCTGGGTGAAGTTAGCGCCACCAAGGCATATATCGGACATCGTCATCGACGAGAGGACCATGCAATGAAGTTCGCAGTCATCGGCGGAACCGGGCTGATCGGGTCGCTGGTCGTGAAGAACCTGAACACGGCCGGCCACCAGGCCGTCCCGCATTCCCTGTCCACAGGCGTGGACATCATCACCGGCCAGGGTCTGGATGATGCCGTGGCGGGCGCCGACACCGTCATCAACCTGACGAATTCACCAACCTTCGACGACGCCTCGCCTGCCTTCTTCCGGACGTCGATGGACAACCTCCTCGCCGCGAGTGAGAAGGGCCGCGTCGGGCACTTCGTCATCCTCTCCATCGTCGGCGTGGATCAGGTGCCCGACCTGGACTACTACCGGGCGAAGGTGCTCCAGGAAGACATCCTCAAGGCCGGCCCTCTCCCGTACTCCATCGTCCGCGCCACGCAATTCATGGAGTTCATCGACGCGGTCATGTCCGAGACCACCGAAGGCGAGACCGTCCGCCTGCCGCGTACGCCACTCCAGCCGATCGCCGCCGTGGATGTCGCCCGCGTCGTCGCCGAAGTCGCCGCCGGCACCCCGCTCAACGGCGTACTCCACATCGCAGGCCCCGACGTCCATCCCCTCGACGAACTCGGCCGGCTCACTCTCACCGCCAAGGGCGACGGGCGCTCCGTCGTCACCGATGACACCGCCGGCATGTTCGCCGCGGTCCACGGTGATGTCCTCACCGCCCGGAACGACGCCCGCATCGCCCCCACCCACTACACCGACTGGCTCTCCTGAACCAGCCGCGACCCCCAGTGCTCGGCCGTGTCGACCTCCCGTCCGACGACTCCACCGCGTCCAGCCCGACGCCGATATGCACCCGGGCATCGCGGGCTTCCAGGACATCGCCCACGACGTCGACTTGAAGTCCGCGGTGCTCGCGGCGCGCGCGACGATCGAGGCCGCACTCGAGCGTCGCGCGGCCCGCGGCTGCCACAACGGTCCGACCACCCGGAGCTCGACCCATCGCTGCAGGTCAACCTGGTGTGGTCCAGTCCAGGGCTGGTGGAACGGGAGGCTGTCCCGCCGATCCCCGACGGCATCGCGGCGCTCATGCGTAAGGTCTCTACCGTCGGCAAGCTTGTCGAGTAGCAAGGGTTTCGAAGAGTGCCGTCGAAGAACGATCCAGCGGAAGACGCCGAGAACCTTCAGGAAGCAGAGGCGGTGTTCCGCGGTGCCCGCGGTCGCATGTTCGGGATCGCCTACCGGATGCTGGGCAGCGTCAGCGACGCAGAAGACATCCTCCAGGAGGTCTGGATCCGCTGGCAGACCTACGACCGGTCCACGGTGCAGAACGCGCAGGCGTTTCTCGCGACGACCACGACGAGGATCGCGATCAACGTCCTGCAATCCGCGAGGGTCCGCCGTGAGACCTATGTCGGCCCTTGGCTGCCGGAGCCGGTCGACACCAGCAGTGACCCGGCACTGGGAGCGGAGCGCGGGGAGGCTCTGGAGGTCGCGGTGCTGATGCTGCTGGAGAAACTCACTCCCACGCAACGGGCGGCGTACGTGCTTCGGGAGGCGTTCGACTACCCGTATGAGCAGATCGCGGAGATCATCGGTCAGACGCATGAGAACGTGCGCCAGCTGGTGAGCCGGGCGCGAAAGCATCTGGCCGCGGGGAAACGTGCAAGTGTCGCGGCCCCCGAGCACCAGCGGTTCCTGACCGCGTTCGTGGCGGCCGCACAGACAGGGAATGTGACCGCACTGGAGGAGCTGTTCGCGAAGGACGTCGTCTCGTATTCGGACGGCGGGGGCGCCGTCCGGGCGTCGAAGTTCCCCGTCGTGGGCCCTCACCGTGTGGCGAAATATATCCACGCGTTCGCCGAGAGCTTCTGGTCTGGTGTCTCGGTGGAGCCGGTCGAGACCAATGGCCGGGCTGCGGTGCGTCTGTACCGTGACGGGAGCGTGTTCGCCGTTGTCACGGTGAGCGTCACCGCAGACGGTATCGACCGAGTGCTGTGGATGATGAACCCGTCGAAACTCACTGCCATGGCCGCCTGAGCATTCAATCCCGCACCGGGCGTACAAGGTGACCGCGTCCTTGGTACGGACCGTGATCATCCGGTGCCCGTCGTTGAGCGCGCCGTCGCCGACGGCCAGGAACGGGGCTCGCATGCCCCGGCGAGCGCAGTCCCGCAGCGGGCCCGCCCACGCCTCGGACGACTCGCGGTAGCCGTCCGTCGGTCATCGCGATCAGTTCCTTCGTGCCGTCGGCGCGTACGCCCTTCAGCACCCGGGCCGCGGCTTCGCTTCCTCCAGGCGTATCCGCAGATGGACGCCGTCCGCCCAGTGGCCCCGGCTCGGCCGGGATACTCTTCCGCGGTCGAGCGAGACAGATCAGCGGATGGCCAGGGTTGACCGCGACACGCGAACGGGTGTGACTGCGCACTGCACTTGGCCTGTGTCGCCAAGTGCAGCGCTCAGTTCGCGTGGCCACAGCACACTTCAAGCCTTCAGGGCCTGCCGCAGGTCGGTTGATCCGTGATGTTCCCCAGGGGTGCTCAGATTCCTCATGTGATTGACGGCTCAATGAGGTTGAGGTCCCTCTGCGTTTCCTCGCCCGCTGTGAGGGTTTCCGTAGGCCGGAACCACCGCTGCATGGCTGCCTGGAGCGCATCCAGGTCTGCTGAGTCCGGGCGGGATGACGCCGATGCCCATGCCACGTAGCAGTCGGGACGAAGCAGCAGGGCGGTGGCTGCAGACGCGGTCGGCTGGGGCTGTGCGGTGACGATGTCCACCTGGTCGTGCCACTCGGACAGCGCCCCGGCAACCGATGCGTCTTCGGTCAGGTCGAGCAGCAATGGCCGCGCGGTTCTGGTCAGTTCCGTCAGCCGAACCGCCCCGGTCGGGGTGTGCAGTTCCATGTCCGGTGCGAACCGTCCGACCAGGGGGTGCGTGTGGTGGCAGCCCATGTCGTAACGGATGTCGGTGCCGGCGGTGAGGTCGGCGAGGTGCTGGACGGTGTTCCGGTGGCCGAGCAGTTCGTTGAACAGCTCGCGCAGCGCGGTGACATCACTGCCCGGCGCGGTCAGCGCGGCCTGCGCCTGGGCGTACATGACCATCCGGTGAGCGGCTTGCCGGCGTTCGGTCTCGTAGCTGTCGAGCAGTCCGGGTGGGGCGCTGCCGCGGATCTCGGCGGCGAGTTTCCAGCCGAGGTTGATCGCGTCCTGCAGGCCGAGGTTGAGCCCGGGCCCGCCCCCTGAGGTATACACATGGGCGGCATCGCCGACCAGGAACACCCGGCGGTCCCGGAATCGTTCGGCCACTCGGGTGTTCCCGCCGCTCAGCCTGCGCAGCACGTGGGGCCCCTCGCCGGTCGGCGGGCCGAGCGGCAGGTCGGCGCCGAGCACGCGGCGGATGCTCGCCCGCAGCTCGTCAAGGCTCATGGGAGCCTCTGTCCGGTGCTGGTCCCACTCTGTAGTGCTGACCAGCGGCGGGTGGCCGGGGAACGGCGCGTACGAGAACCCTCCATGCTCGGTGCGGTGGGGCAGGAACGGCAGGATCGTCCCGTAGCCGGGCACGCTCAACGCGCCGGTCTCGGGCTCCACCCACTCCGTGGGGACCGTGGCGTGTGCTGTCCGGTTGGTCCGCCGGTCGTAGGTGATGCCGGGAAAATTTATGCCGGACAGCTTGCGCGTGATGCTGTGTGCTCCGTCCGCGCCGACGACGTAACGGGCCCGCAGCCGGTAGGCCCGGTCCATGTCCGCGACGTCCAGGGTGACCTCGTCGTCCTGCGACAGGCCGACGAGCTTGTGTCCCCGCCGGATTTCGACGCCCAGTTCAGTGGCTCGCTCCTCCAGGACCTGCACGATGCGGTGCTGCGGCGCCGGCAGGCCGTAGACCGGGCTGTCCTCCAGCAGGCTCAGGTTCAGGCCCATCGCGGCGAACATGAAGTACGCGGAGTTCGGCTGCGGCGGCCCCGGGGTACCGCTCAGGCGCTCGTACAGGCCCCGGCGGTCGATCATTCTCACAACCTGGCCGAGCAGCCCGTTCGCTTTCGGCTCCGTGCTCGGCGCGGGAAGACTCTCCAAAATGACTGGCCGTGCCCCGGCCAAGGCCAGTTCACAAGCAAGCATCAGCCCGTTCGGGCCGCCTCCGACGATGACGACATCCTTGATCACGAACGTGTCCCCTTTTGCGTGGACGAAGAAGAGCAGGACGGATCGGCCCGACAGCGGCCCGGCAGGATCGGTTACACGGTTTTGCTAGGGAACATGAAGGCCTGTGGCGATCCGGTCGAAGACCTCGCGCAACACCGGGACGAGCGGGGCGGGCGGATCCGTACGCAGGCAGTGCTCCACGGCCACGGCACTGCCCGCGCCGACCATCGCGGCAACCAGTTTCGGGTACACGTCACGGGCCACGTCGGTACCGGTCCGCTCGGCGATCGCCTTGGCCAGTTCCTCTTCTGCGGCCGCGTTCGCCTTGACGACCTCCCCCTGCAGCGCCGGTTCGGCCAGCATGAGCCGGAGCCCGTCCCTCCAGCGCTGGTCGTGGGACGACCTTGCGCCTGATTCGTCTCCCTGTGCGAACTGGGCCTGTACGACGTGAACGATCGAGTCCCACAAGGGCTCGGCGACCGGCCGTGTGCGTAGCTCGTCGGCGATCCGCAGCATGCGCTCCAGATGACTGGCTGCGATCGCCTCGGCCTTACCGGAGAAGTAGTTGCGGAAGGTGCGCACAGACACATTCGCCGCGGCGGCGATGTCCTCGACTGTCACGTTGTCCCACCCGCGCTGTACACACAGACGGATCGTGGCCTGGCTCAGCGCGACGCGGGTCTCCCGCTTCTTGCGCTCCCGCAGCCCGATGCGAGCGTCGTCTCCCTGTGTCATGTCAGCCACTGTAGCAAAACTTACCGAAATGGCAATCTTTCCTTCGCGGCAAAATTATCCGCTGGCTGTTGGCGGACGTGACGGGCTCGCCCCGGCACGCCGGACAAGATCACGCAGAGGTGGGTGAGGGGATCAACTGAGCAGGTCTGGGCAACCGCTGAGCACCCGCTTGTAGCCGGGCCGCGCGACGGACCGTCCTCCAACTCCTCTGTCCGACGGCGGCTCTCTGCGGAAATCCCGCCAACTCCCTTACTTCACGGGACGGATGGACCTGCTCGGCGAAGCCGTGCGCGCGGCCGTCTCGGTGAAGGAGGTGCTCGCGCGGGACAGAGCGATTGCGTTGCAGCGGCACGAGGCGGACCGGAGTCCTGGATCCGTAGCCGAACGCGGCCTGGGAGCGGCGGTGCCGGCCGCGGCCATCGAGGCTTGGCCGGCGTGTTGGAGGTCAGCGGCGCGTCGGGGATGGCGTCCGGCGACGGCAGTGCCACTGCCGGGCGACGCCGTGCAGGACGGCCGGAGTCGTATGAGATCCGATCGCCGGGTGATTCAACACGGCGGACGCGCAACCGGCTATGCCTGAGGACGCGCGATGAGCAGAGCCACGTCGTCGTGGTGCTCCGGGTCGCGCAGTGCACTGAGGAGCCGGTCGCATGTCTCCTCCAAGGGGCGCTGGGGGCCTTCCAGCAGCTGGAGCAGTGTCTTCAGGCGCTCGTCGATGGGACGTTCGCGGGTTTCGACCAGTCCGTCGGTATAGAGGACGAGCAGATCTCCGTGCCCCAATCGGACGGTGCCGGCTTCGAAGGGGACGCCGCCGACGCCGAGGGGGACGCCGGTGGGCAGGTCGACCAGTTCCGGTGGATGGCCTGTGCGTACGAGGACGGGAGGCATGTGTCCTGCTGTGGCAATGTGGCACTCCGAGCGGCGAGGGTCGTAGACGGCGTAGACGCAGGTGGCGATGTAGTGCTCCAGGCGTGCGGTGGTCTTGTCGAGCTGTCGGAGCACCTGTGCCGGGTCGAGGTCGAGATCGGCCAGCGTGCACGTCGCGGTGCGCAGTCGGCCCATGGTCGCGGCGGCGTCTATGCCGCTGCCCATCACGTCACCTACCACCAAGGCGGTCTTGTCGCCGTCCAGGGAGATGACGTCGAACCAATCCCCGCCGACCTCACTGGCAGCTCCTGCGGGTTCATAGCGGGAGGCGACGTCCAGGCCCGCGTGGTGCGGAGGGTGATCCGGGAGCAGGCTGCGTTGGAGGGTGACCGCGATGTTGCGCACGCTCTGGAACCAACGCGCATTGTCGATGCACACCGCGGCGCGACCGGCGAGCTCACCGGCCAGGGTGGCATCGTCCTCGTCGAAGGGCAGCGGATTGCGAGCACGTATGAAGTCCACGGCGCCCAGGACTTCGCCGCGGGCGATCAGTGGGACCGCGAGATACGAGTGCACGCCGGCCTGGGCCAGAAGGGCGGCGGCAGCCGGGTCGCGGGCGATGCGGGGCAGATCCTGATCGGTTGCGTGCGGCACCAGCACCGGCCGACCAGTGTGTACGCACTGCGTGACCAGGCGGTCAGCACCATAGGTGGCAAGGTCTCCGGGCCTGTCGGCGGCGCGGACGACCTCGGTGGGATAGGCGGCTACGACGGCGAGGGCGCGGAAGAGTTCCGGGCCGGTCGCGGGCGCGGCCGAGCGGCGCAGGGCCAGGACGGAGTCGAGGACGTCCACCGCGACGACGTCGGCGAGGTCCGGCACCGTGGCCTCGGCCAGCTCCTGGGCGGTCTGGTCCACCTCCAGGGTCGTGCCGACGCGAGCGGAGGCTTTGGCGATGAGGGCAAGGCGCCGGCGAGCCCGTGCGGCCTCGGTGGCCGCACGGTGCCGCTCTGTGATGTCCACCACCGAGGCAGCCACACCGAGCACCCGCCCGACGCGGTCCTCCAGCCGGAAATACGAGGTGGACCACGCGTGCTCGGTCTCGGGTTCGGCGGGGGTGCGTCCGACGACGTACCGGTCCAGGACGGGGATGCCGGTTGCCAGGACCTGGCGCATCACGGACTCGATGGCCTTGGTGTCCAGGAAGGGCAGGGCTTCATGGACGTTCCGGCCGATGTGGTCGGCGGCGGGCAGGCCGTTGATGTGGGCCAGGGCTGGGTTGACGGTCACGTACCGCAGGTCGGTGTCCATGACCTTGAGCCCGATCGGAGACTGCGAGACCAGCCGCTCGGAGAGCGCGAGCTCGGTTTCGACCTGCTGGAGGGTGGTGTGGTCGGCCGCGATACTCAAGGCGTATACGTCGCCGAGGGGGTCCAGCAGCCGCATGTTGCGGAACTCGACCAGCCGGGTGCTGCCGTCCTTGTTCCGGATAGGGAAAGCACCGGCCCAGCTCTGGCCCGTGTCCATCACCTCGGCGAACAGCTTGATCACCAGATCCAGGTGCTCCTCGTGGACCATCAGGCGTGCCGCGTACTGGCCAAGAGCCTCCTGGGCGGTATAGCCGAACAGCTCCTCGGCCTGCGGGCTCCAGAAAGCGATCCGCCCGTCGGCGTCCAGCACCACCGCGGCGACAGTCAGCAGATCCAGCAGCCCACCCGGGCGTGAACGCCCGGGGCGCAGCCGACTGATGTCGGCCGGGAAGGATTCGATGCTGTTCATGCAAGGCACTCCCTCCGCCTGCCAACCGACGCGGGCCTCCTGCCGGCCTTCGGCTGCGCCGGTCTCCTTGCTGCTCCGGATACCCCCATACTCCCCCTGGCCCCGTCGTCATCCCAGCGCAAGACGGTTGGCAGACCGGAGAGGCCTCGCCTTACGGACAGCAGGCGCTACCCGGCCTGCGGCTGCCCGTGACGGGGGTTCTTCCTGGTCGCGCGGATCGAGCTGAATCGGGAACTTGTCGTCGACCAACTCCGTAGCCGGCCACCGCAGCCCTGCCGGTCATCGCCGCCGTGTGCCCGGCGTGGCGGTCCGGGCATCCGTCTCCGCAGCCACCGCCACGGTCGGCGAAGGAAGCCTGGACGGCTCGGCGGTGCCGATGGGCACCGGCATCCCCTTCGCGCTCGCGGTCCTGGCCGTCCTGAGCACCCACCTGCCCTCTGCGCTGCGGGCCTTACCGCCGACCCCTGCGGCCGCCGACGACCGGGGTCCGGCGCGCTCACCAACGGTATGACCGCCGTCCCGCCGGACGGGCCAGTCGCCAATCCGCCCCCACTGGTCCTGCTGACAGCCGCGTAGGTCATCCAGCCGGTTTCCCGTGGCAGGCCTCATCACCTGCGGCGAAAATGGTGGGCGGAAGGCAAATGAGGAGGTTGGCATCCGGTGTGAAGCTCTCCCGTAGGCCTGCGGCGTCCGACGCGCCTCTGGCGCTCGGCCCGGGCGCAGGCAGGAAAGGACTCAAATCCGGTGCCCTGGGACTGTGTTCCTCCGTTGCCATCGGCCTGGCGTCCACCGCCCCGGCGTACAGCATCGCGGCCACGCTCGGCCTCATCGTGGCGGGGGTCGGCCTGCAGGCCCCGATCATCACGATCCTGGCCTTCATCCCGATGCTCCTGATCGCGTACGCCTACAAGGAACTCAACGCGAGCAACGCCGACTGCGGGACCACCTTCACCTGGGCGACCCGTGCCTTCGGCCCGCGCACCGGCTGGATGGGCGGCTGGGGCATCATCGTCGCCGACATCATCGTCATGGCGAACCTCGCCGAGATCGCCGGCATCTACGGCTTCCGGCTCCTGGGCTACGACTCACTCACGGGAAACAGGGTGTGGGTCACGATCGCGGGCGTCGTCTGGATCATCGTGATGACCGCGATCTGCTACATCGGCATCGAGATCTCGGCTGCCGTTCAGCGCTGGCTCCTGTTCTTCGAGGTGGCCGTACTGGTGCTGTTCGCCGTCACCGCCCTGGTCAAGGTCTACACCGGTAATCCCGAGATGGCGATCCATGTCTCCGCGTCCTGGTTCAACCCCCTCCACGTGCCATCGGTCGAAGCGCTGACCACGGGCATCCTCGCCGCCGTCTTCATCTACTGGGGCTGGGACACCGCCGTCACGGTCAACGAGGAGACCGCGGACAGCACGCGCATCCCGGGGCGCGCCGCCGTCATCTCCGTTGTGCTGCTGCTGATCATCTATGTCCTGGTCACCACCTCGGCGCAGGCCTTCGCCGGAGTCGGCTCCACCGGAATCGGGCTGGGCAACAGGGACAACGCGGGCGACGTGCTCTCGGGCCTGGGCAACGCCGTCTTCGGCAGCAACGGCCTGGGGCCCCTTTTTGCCAAACTGCTGATCCTCATGGTGCTGACCTCCGCGGTGGCCTCCACCCAGACCACCATCCTCCCGATGGCCCGCACCGTCTTCTCCATGGCCGCGCACAAGGCCGTGCCCTCCCGATTCGCCCGGCTGCACCGCAGATTTCTCACCCCGACCTGGTCGACGATCAGCTTGGGCCTGGCCTCCATCGGCTTCTACGTCCTCCTGACGGCGGTCAGCCGCAACGTCCTTGCCGACTCCGTCGAGTCGGTCGGCCTCGCGATCGCGTTCTACTACGGCCTCACCGGCTTCGCCTGTGTCTGGTACTTCCGCAGCGTCCTCACCCGCAGCCTCAGAGACTTCCTGTGCAAGGGGCTGCTGCCAGGTCTGGGCGGGCTGATGATGCTCTTCCTCTTCTGCTACGCCGCCTTCGACGTCTACGCCGACCCCGGCTACGGTGAGACCTCCATCGACCTGCCGTTCATCGGACGGACGGGCGGGGTGACCGTCATGGGCCTCGGAGCCCTGCTGCTCGGTGTCGTGCTGATGCTCATCGTCACGCGCGAGCACACCGCGGCCCTCAGGCTTCAACGCAGCATGCTGCCCCACCGGCTGCCACAGCGGACCGCTGTCGAGATGGCGAGCCGCTATGTGCCCGCCGACAGCCGGTCCGGGGTGGGCGGCGACTGGTTCGACGTCATCCCCCTGTCGGGAACGCGTGTCGGCCTGGTCGTCGGGGAGGTGACCGGCTACGGACTGCTCGCCGCCGCCACCATGGGGCGCCTGCGTACCGGTGTACGTGTCCTCGCCCGCCTCGACCTCGCCCCGGACGAGCTCCTGTCGCGCCTGGACGACCTGGCCGAGCAGACCGCCGAGGAGCGGGCGGCCGTTCATGGTGCGGGCCGCACGCGGCCCAGGAAGGACACAGCCCTGGGATTGACGTGCCTGTACGCGGTGTACGACCCGGTGTCAGGACAGTGCAGCATGGCGCGTGCCGGCCACTCACTGGCTGCGGTCGTCCTGCCGGACAGCGGCGTCACCACCTACCCGGAACTCCCGGCGGGCCCTCCGCTGGGACTGGGGGGTCTGCCCTACGAGACCACGGAATTCCAGCTGCCGCAGGGCAGCCTTGTCGCCCTTTTCACGGACGGCCTCGTCCAGGCGGCCGCCGACGACCTCGACGTCGGCCTCGGCCTGCTCGCCGAAACCCTCGTCCAGCACCGGCGTTCCCTGGAAGAACTCTGTGACCGCGCAGTCGCGACCCTGGTGCCGGGGCCGGCGAACGATGACGCGGTCCTGCTCCTCGTACGCACACGGATGCTCGGCGAGCATCAGGTGGCGGTGTGGGAACTGACCGCGGAACCCGCGATGGTCGGCAAGGCCCGCGCCATGGCCATGGGGCAACTCGGAGCGTGGGGACTCGACGAACTGTCGTTCACCACCGAACTCATCGTCAGTGAGCTGGTCACCAACGCCATCCGCTACGCCGCGGGGCCGATCCACGTCCGGCTCATCCGCGACCAGACCCTCATCTGCGAGGTCGCCGACACCGGGCACACCTCACCCCATCTGCGCCACGCCGCCGCTGACGACGAGAGCGGCCGCGGCCTGTTCATCGTCGCCCAGATCGCACAGCAGTGGGGCACGCGCTACACGCCCACCGGCAAGACCATCTGGGTGGAGCAGGCCCTGCCGGAATCCCCTGCCGTCGATGAAGCGCTCTGACAGCGCGATTCGGCCTGGGAGTGGTGTTCGACCGCGTTCCAGGCAGTGAGACGGCCAGAGGCCCGCCAGACTCTCGACATCGGCCGCGGCCTGGTGGGGCCGGTGGTGGCATACGCGAGTCCGTCGACGGTCAAGGGTGGCATCGGCAAGCTGCGCGAACGTCGCCCGGGGCACCGGATTCAAGTTCGGCGAACGGTGGGGACCCCGCACACGTGGGTGGAGCCGGCCCGTACCTGTCGAAGACGGGTGGCGTTCGGCAGTTGGCCCGGGCCGATCGGGGAGGACAGGATGCGCTGAGCATCGACAAGGAGTGGAGTGAAGGGCATGGCTGTCACGGCTCTGGAGCGGTTGAGGGCGCGGCTGGGCGAACCGGAAACCTGGGGGGCGAGGCCGACGTTGTGGGAAGCGTCGGAGGCACACCTGGGGCTGGCGCTGCCGTCGGACTACAAGGCGTTCCTTGACCTCTATGGCCCCGGCGCCGTCGACGGTTACCTGTGGCTGGACCGGCCGATGGACGGCACTGCGGAGGAAGCGGAGCGGCTCTGGCCCAAGAGAGGGCCGAAGGAAGCCGATCCCGAACTGCTTCCGTGGCCGTTCCACCCCGAGGAGGGCGGCCTGATCGAGTGGGGATCCGACGAGCAGGGCAACTCGTACTTCTTCCTGGCGCTGGAACCGGACCCCGATGACTGGCGCATCATCGTCCAGGGCGAAAGCGGGGGGTGGTTCGAGACCGCCGGCACCTTCACCGAATTCATCCTGCGCTGTTTCGAGTGGATCGACCGCCCGCCGTTCATCTCCCACCGCTGGCCGGGCAAAAAGCCGAGATACCACCCACTCAAGCCGGCCGAATGATGCTGCCGAACGGCTGTCCCCGAAGGAACATGACCGCCAGCGCCACAAGGAACACGACGGGAAAGGCCGCTGCCACGAGGGCTCCGGCCACGGGCCCCGCGAACGCGCCTACGATCACACTCGCGACGATGACGATTCCCAGGCCGACGTGCGCGGCGCGCACGTCGGCCCTGATCACCTCTCGCAACGCCCGCATACCGGAGTCGTACCGCTCCCACGCTGCTTCCGGGTCAGCTGAGGGGCCCTCGGGCCACTGTTTCACCGACACCCTCCGTCGGGGTCGAACCGACCCTCATGCTCCCGGCGCCGCAGCGGTCAGCGCAACGACTCGGGCAGTTCTTCCCGGTGGACGATGCCCAGGCGCTGCGTCGCACGGGTCAGCGCCACGTACAGGTCACTGGTCCCGAACCGCCCCGGCTCCACGACCAGGACATGGTCGAATTCGAGCCCCTTGGCCTCACGCGGGCCGAGCAGCACCACGGGACGGGTGAGGTCGGGTTCAGCGCCGGCCGTGACTCCGTCGAGCGGGGCCGCGATCTCCTCGTGCAGCGCTCGCGGTGCGATCACCGCGAGGCGCCCCTCCTCGGGCGTCAGCTCCGCGACGGCCCGCGCCACCGCGCCCGCCAGATCCGCACCGGCATCCCGCGTCCACGGCGTCTCGCCGGTGGACCGCACCGACGCGGGCGGCTCGAACGAGGGGTCCTGAGCCCGTACGACCCTGGCGGCCAGCTCCATGATCTCCGCAGGCGTACGGTAGTTGACCCCCAGCCTCACATGCTCGAAACGGTCGCCGACGTACGGCTCCAGGATCCTCTCCCACGAGCCGACGCCCGCCTCCTCGGAGGTCTGCGCCGGATCACCGACCAGGGTCAGCGAGCGGGTCGGTGACCGGCGCATCAGCAGCCGCCACGCCATCGGCGACAGTTCCTGCGCCTCGTCGACGATGATGTGGCCGAACGCCCAGGTCCGGTCGGCGGCGGCCCGCTCGGCCGCGCTCCGGTGATCGGTCTCCTCCTGTCGCTCGGCCATCCGCTCGGCGTCGATGATGTCGTGGGCGGCCAGGCGCTCGGACTCCTCGTCCTCGAACTCGTATGTCTCCGAACCCCGGGACAGCTCCAGGACGCCCTGTGCATAAGCGACCCGCTCCTGGCGCTCGGCCTCGGCGGCGGCCCGCTCGGCACTGTCGTCGGCCCCGAGCAGCTCGGCCGCCTCGTCGAGGAGCGGCACATCGGCCGGGGTCCACTCCCCGTCACCGGGAACGCGCCGGATGGCCTCGGCGTCCTCGTCCGGTACGTACACCGGCTCGGCCAGATAGCCGGCGAGGAACTCCTCGGGGGTGAGCGCCGGCCACAGCTCTCCGACGGCGGCGTGCACCTCCTCGCTCGCGGCGACGCTCTTGCCAAGCTGGGCGATGTCGTCCGCACCGAGGAAGTTCGGGCCGCCGTACGGGTCCGCGCCGATGCGTTCGGCGAGCTGCGCGGTGAGGGCGTCGATGACGTGGAACGCGAAATACGGACGGGCGAGGTTGTGCGGCAGACGGGTCTCGCGGGCCGACTGCCGGGCCTCGTAGGCGATTTCCCAGTCCAGGACGAGGTCCCCGTCGTCGTGCGGGATGACCACCGGCGCGCCGGGCTCGGGCAGCCCCTGCCGGTCGCGTACGGCGCGGGCGAGCGCCTCGGCCATCCCCGCGCCGCCCTTGACGGCGGCCGCACGGGGGGAATCGGTTCCGCGGGCGTGGATACCGGGGAAGAGCTCGGCCTGCGTGGCCAGCATGACCCCGGTCTCACCGAGGGCGGGCAGCACCTCGCCGATGTAGCGCAGGAAGGCCGGATTGGGGCCCACGACCAGGACCGCGCGCTTGGCCAGAAGCTCACGGTGCTCGTACAGCAGGAAGGCCGCACGGTGCAGCGCGACGGCGGTCTTGCCCGTGCCGGGGCCGCCCTCGACGACGAGGACACCACGGTGCGGAGCACGGATGATGCGGTCCTGTTCCGCCTGGATGGTCCGCACGATGTCGCCCATGCGGCCGGTGCGGGCGGAGCTGAGCGCGGCGAGCAGCACGGTGTCACCGCTGGGGTCCTCGAAACCGCTGCGTTCGCGGTCCCCGAGATCGAGGATCTCGTCGTGCAGTTCGGTCACCGTGCGGCCCTCGGTGGTGATGTGCCTGCGTCGGCGCAGACCCATGGGTGTATGCCCGGTGGCGAGATAGAAGGGCCGGGCGACAGGTGCCCGCCAGTCGATCAGCAAAGGCGTGTGTTCGGTGTCGTCCTCACGGATTCCGATACGGCCGATATGGTGCGCGGCACCGTCGCGGAGATCAATGCGGCCGAAGCACAGCGAGCCGTCCACCGCGTTCAGGGCTGCCAGCAGACCGGAACGTTCGGCGAGGAGCACATCGCGTTCGAGACGAGCCTGCAGGCCGTTCCCTACCGGGGTCAACGCGTCCTCGACACGCTGCGCGGTGACCCCGCGCAGCGTGTCGACCCGGTTGTAGAGCCGGTCGATGAATTCCTGCTCCTTCTGCAATTCGACGTTTTCGCGAGTTGACAAAATCGCTCCCTGCCGGATATGGTGTTCTTAGTGGCCCCGGTGAGGGGTCTTTTCTATGAGTGCACAGAACCACTCAATATACGTGAGGAAATCCCCGTTCCGCAATTGCGGAACGGGGATTTCCTGTGCTCGAGGACCATGGCCTGGGAGCTGAGGTCACGACAGACGCGGCACGCGCGAATCGGCAGCATGTCCGTACCGCGCGCGAATCCCTGCCCGCGGCGCCGCCCGTGCCGCAGGGCTCCTCCCGGGCCCCTGCTGGGCGAGGCCTCCCCCGAGGTCACTGACTCCGCCGGCCCACCCCGGTAGTGGCTCGGAAGAGAGGCGGGACGGGCACCAGAGCCCGGCCCGCGTCCGAGCGGACAAACGGGTATCAGGATGCAGGGCACGCGCCATCGCCGATGGAGGTGGCAACGAAGTCGTAGCCCATCGCCTGCTTGCGCTTCATGGCGTAGACCTCGAGGCAGAAGGCAGTGTCCGTGCCGTCGGCGGTGACGGTGTAGTCGGCCTGTTCCGCGCCCCCGTTGAGCACGGCGGAATCCGGCGGATCCGAGGCGAGCGTGACAGTCAGCGCGTCCTGCGAACTGTGGCCCTTCTCTGCGATGCGGGCCTGCAGGATGTCCTCGTAGTTGATGGTCCCGGGTCCGAACTGCGCCTCGCTCGACAGCTCGGCGGTCGCCGCTGTCACGGCGGACCGCAGTTCGTCCCCGTCCCAGTTGTTGGAGCCGCTGAGAAGGCCCGGATGATAGAGGAGGTACATCCCGCCGACGGCGAACAGCAGCGAGCCGATGATGAGGGCGCGGCCGACGGGGTTGTGCGGGTTGTAGACGTATCGGTTGGTGCCCCATGTGCTGCGGATGAATATGCGGTCGGCGTCGTCGCGGCTGTCGGTCATGGCGACATTCTCGACGCCGGTCGGCCCTTGTGACCAGCGGTTCGGGGGTCGACTGAGCCCCCCGGTCGGACATGACGGCGCCCCTCCGCGGAACTGCTGGGGCAATGCATCCACAGGAGAGCGGTTCCGGTCAGTGCTTCGTGAGGCGATTCCGACGGCTGGGTAACCAGACGGCTCAACTGGCATGGCCGGCACCGGAGATGCCCATGGCTATGGCTATAGGTCGCCGTCGGAGCATCTCGTCTGCTTCCTCCGGAGAAACCTGGCGGAGATCCGGAACCTGCCCAACTCCAGTTGAACGAACCATGCGACCGTCCCAGCGGCGACGAAGTTTTTACGATGGACTGGCACTGCGGCGTATTGACCTTGTGTGACGCCCGGAATTGGATCTCCCCTGCCCCTGCGGGGCCGTTTGCGGCTGGTGACACATTTCTGACCGGCGCCCCATCATCCTGTCTCCCGGCGGGTGGTCCGTTCTTCGACACCGATCGCGGCGACACCGGCCCGCCGCGCCCAGTTGATCAACCCAGTCAGGGCGTGGCGGATTTGTGCGTCGCGGTGGCCGGCCGAACCGGTCAGGTCGTAGGGGAAGCGGTGCGGGTCGCCGACCGGGTTGCCGTGCCGGTCGAGGTGGTGGGCGGCGAAGTGGTCGGCGTTGGTGTCGACGCCGATCATGCCCCGGGCGCGGGCGGTCTCCAACGGGACGGCCCGGACGGCGGGGCGTTGCAACAGCCACCAAGGTCACCCATTCGGCCCCAGAACCCCCGTTCCCACCCCCGCGAATGCACCACCAGAACCCACTCCCGCACGCCACCACTCACATCGGCTCAGTAAACCGACAGCAGCCCGCAACCCTTGCACCGGATCAGCGCTTTAGCCCTCCAAGCGGTCGTGTCTCCCCCAGTTGGACAGCCCTCTCCGGCAACCTGTGCGCATGGCCGACACCTTCGAGCACACCCCCCAAATCTGGAACGCCGCACAGCTGCGCGACGCCCTCAAAGATCTACCCGACGACGCACCCATCCATATCGGTGTGGCAAGCGACCCCGGCGACTTCGACGGGTACCGCGGCTTCGTCCTTGTGGACGCCCATCAGGTGGAGAACTGGTGGCCGGCCACCGCGACCACTCCAGAACGCACCGAGACGGAGAAGGCGCTGACCCTGTTCGCGGACTGGGAGCCGGACAGGTACGACCTTCTCGACTGAACCGGCCACGCTCAGGTCCACCGGACTGTCAGTTACCGCTGCAGTATTCGCCGGACGCGCCTGCACCGAAGGAGCCCCCCACCGCACCCTGGGCGGCGCCGTTCCCCACCGCGTCCGACTTCTCCGACACCGCGCTCGCAGCGATGGTGTCCCTCGTCACTGGCTCCCTGATTTCAACGCCCAACAGGGCATGGCGCCGCCCACGCAGCGATGCGTGGAACAACCGCACGGCCGGGCCGGGCAGCTCTACTCCTTCCAACTTCCTGACCTGCCCGGCAGCCTGCGCCCGGCGCGATCCGGACGTCACCGAGGAGGAACGACACGGAATCCCCGTCCGAGGGGGCGGTCCCGTGATCGCCACCCCGGGCCTGCCGCCCTGCTGGTGGACGCGGGTGGGCGGGCCCGGTCAGTGTGCGAAGAGGGTGCTGGCGAGGACCACGTGGACGGTGGTGCCGCCCAGGATGCTCAGCAGGGCGTTGCGTCGCCACAGATGCAGGCCGATGGTGACGGCCAGGGCCGCCAGCGGGGCGATGGCGCGTACTTCGGTCAGATGAAGGTCGCGCAGACAGTAGGCGAGCAGGATCACCATGACGCCGGCCGGCATGCGGGTGCTGAGGTACTGGACGGTGCTGCTGGCGCGCAGGGGGGCCAGGACCGCGAAGGGCAGGGCGCGCAAGGCCCAGGTGACGGTGGCGGAAATGGCGACTGCGGCAATCAGATAGGGGGTGTCAGGCACGGCGGGTCCTCGTGCGGGCGGTGAGGTGCCGGGTCAGAAGGGCAGCGGCGAACAGGACGAAGGCGGCCAGCATCATTTGGCCAGGGAAGAGAAGGCGGGCGACAAGTGCGCTGAGCAGCGCGAGGACGGGAGTGGGCAGGTCATCGCGCCGGTCCCTGATCGCATCGAGGGCCAGGACGGTGAACAGGGCAGTAAGGGCGAACTCCAGGCCGGTGACGCTGTCGGGGATGAGCGAGCCAAGCAGTCCGCCGGCGGTGGCGCCGCCGACCCAGTACAGATGCATGTACAGCTGGAGCCACAGGATGCGGCGGCTGGGCCAGGAGCGGGCCTGCTCGCTGGTGGCCAGGGCGTAGGCCTCGTCGGTCAGGGCGAAGGTGCTGTAGGCCTTCGCGAGGCGCCCGCGCACGCGGTGCAGGGGGAAGGACAACGTGTAGAAGACGTGCCGGATGTTCACCAGGAAGGCGGTCAGGGCGACCGTCCCCAGCGGTGCGACGGCGGCGACCAGGGCGACGAGCAGGAACTCGAACGATCCGGCGTAGATGAGGGCGGTGAACGCGCTCGCCCACCACCAAGCCAGGCCGGACTGGGTGACGAGTACTCCGAAGGCGAGGCCGAGCGGTACCAGCCCCAGGCCCACGGAGGTGGAGTCCTTGAACGCGGCCAGAGCCGCAGGCGTCAGGCGCGGAGCGGGGGCCTGGGACGCGACGGCAGGCCGAGAAGGATCAACGGCAACGGACGGAGGTATTCCCATGTAGAAACTTTAGGACAAAATCTGCCTTATATGGTTGCTGACAATGGCTCTACGATCCACTTATGAGCAATGAAGTACATGTTGATCGCATCGACAGTGAAATCTTGTTTCATCTGAGTCAGGACGGGCGGCTGACCAATGTCGAACTGGCCAAACGAGTCGGCCTGACCCCGCCGCCGTGCCTGCGCCGGGTCAAGCGGCTGGAGGAGCTCGGTGTCATCACCGGATACCGGGCCGTCATCGACCCCGAAGCCCTCGACCGCGGACTGGAAGTCCTCATCGACGTCGAGGTCAGTGCCACCGACCGCAAGACCTTTGAGGAGTTCGAGGCCACCGTGGCGTCCTACGAGGAGGTCATCGAGTTCCGTCGCATGTTCGGCCGCCCCGACTACTTCATCCGCGTCGCCGTTGCCGACCACGCCGCCTACGAGGCCTTCCTCACCGGCAAGCTCAGCGGCCTGCCCTGCGTCCTCCGCCTCGAATCTCACCTGACCATGAAGAAGATCAAGACCAGCCCCTGACAGCAGCCGTCAGCATCAGCCGAGAGGCGCCCTGCTCACCGAGGTGGGTCAGGGCGGAATGGCGGACCCGTGCAGGTCCCAGCCGGTCCCGGGGCTATGCGTGTTCTTCCGGGCACGCCTTCCAGGCCGCGGCGGGCCGGGAGGGGTCCCGGTCGACGTAACGCTCGTCGACTCCGCCTCCGCACTGTTCGAATCCGACCATGGTCTCCTTGGCCGGTGCGGCGGTCCGTGAGGTGACCGTCAGCCGCACGGCGGTGACCAGGACCTCCTGCATGGTTCTGACCTGGAGCGTCACCATGATCGATGTACCCCGCACCACCGCGGGGGCTGGTGGCTCGGGCACCGCATCCTGACCGAGGCCGCGTCGCCCTCCGCAAACGAGGCCGAGCCCAGCACGGTCGGCCCGGCCTATGTATGGCAGTTCCTCACATGGCCGGCCACATCCACCACGCCAGAACGCACCAAGACACCCAGGGCGGAGAAGGCGCTGGCCGTGGAGCAGATAGGCGCAGGTATCCGCGGGCTCGAAAGACACCAGGCGATCCGCCCGGACGACGGGTCCGACACCAGTGACCAGGTGCCCCCCGTCACTGCGCTCCCCTATCTCAACGCCCAACAGGGCATGGCGCCGCCCACGCAGCGATGGGTGGATCAGCCGCACCCCTGTCGGCATGATCACGTGATCCATGGTCCGGGAAGGGACCGGCTCAGATCTGAGCACACATACTTCGGTGGCACATAGGCTGTGCCGCTGCTCCTGCCTCGGCGTGACGGGCTGTGGCTACGTGTCCCGGCAGGCCGTGGCTGTGAAGTCCGCTGTGGGGACGGCGGTGGGGGAACCACCGCCGTTGGCCGAGAGATCGTCGTAGTGGACCTCTCCCGGGGTGAGCCGGTCCCGGTCGGTCAGGGTGAAGGAGACGCTTGCCGATGACCAGGAGTTGTCCTTGGTCCAGCCGTAGAGGGCATACGTGGTCCCGGCCGTGAGTGGGGCCAGGGGCTTGGTCACGGTCCAGCCGGCGGCGGGGGTGTCCAGGGGCCAGGTGACGAGCCCGGCTGTGAGCGGACGGTCAGCGGTCCATGAACCCATCGTCGTCTGGCTTTTGACGTCGGTGCTGTCCACGTAGAGCGTCGCGCCGTCGATATGGTGCCCGCAGATCATCATGACGCCGACCAGATGGCCGTCGCCGGTTACGGAGATCCCGGTGACGGCATCAACGGGGACCGTGCACCCTGAGGTCGCGACGAGGGTCGCACCGACCACAACGGTGCCGACGAAGCGCCGGAACACCGGCCACGAAAAGGCCCGCCGCATAAGCCCCCCTCCCCCGGGGGTCGCGCCCCCGATATCCCGGATCGTATGCGGCCCGCTTCGAGAGACAGCAGCGCCGTCGCTCATCCGTTGCTACCTCGTGGCCGCCTGACGCCCCAGTGACGTTCCGTGGGAACGGAGTGGAGGCGCGGATGGCGCTCGAGTACGCCCACGAGCAGCCGAGAACCAGACGGGTAGCCGTGCCGACCCCAGGTCGATATACCGCCTCGACTGGTTCTGCAGGCGCCGACAGCAGCAACGGTTGCGAGAATTCCCACTCGGGACCGGGCGACAGGAGCCGGGGTCGGTCAGAGCGTACGGGTGAGAAGGTCCAGAAGTGCCGTCCAGTGGCGTTCGGCTGCATCGCGGTTGTAGGCGGCGGTGTCGGCCTGGGTGTATCCGTGGTGCGCGCCTCGGTAGACCTCGCCCTGGTGGCGGACACCAGCTGCCGTGAGTGCCTTCTCGAGGCGGTCGATCTGCTCGGAGGGCATTGCGTGGTCCTGATCGGCGTGTCCGAAGTACGCCTCGGCGGTGATGCGGTCGGCGAGTAGGTGCGGGCTGTCGGGGGTGTCGGGGGCCAGATGCCCGCCGTGGAAGCCGGCGATGGCGGCGACGCGGTCCGGGTAGGTGCCGGCGGTACGCAGGGCGAGGCCTGCGCCCATGCAGTAGCCGGTGACGCCGACCGGGCCGTCGGTGGCCTGTGGGCAAGCAGCCAACCAGCGCAGGTAGGCGTCGGCGTCACGCATCGCCAGTTCGGGGGTGAGTGACCGCATGATGGGGACGATGCGCTGGAAGATGTCGGGGCGCTGAACGGGGTCGATGAAGTCGGGAAGCTCCACCACCGGGGCGCGGCCATGACGGTAGAAGACGTTGGGGACCAGCACGGTGTAGCCGGCCCCGGCAAGGCGGTCAGCCATCTTCTTCAGGTGCGGGCGCAGCCCGAAGGCGTCCATGTAGAGCAGGACAGCGGCATGGGGGCTGCCATCGTCGGGATGGGCCAGGTATGCGTCGGCCGAGCCATCCGGGGTGGGAATATTCACCGCTGTTCCGTGCACGGCAGTCATCGGCGCTTCTCTTCTTTCTGTCTTGACTCAGTAGGGGGCGCTGCTGCGGGTGCCCCGTGCTCATTGTCGGGCACCACATGGACGCGGCAGCCGGTACCCATCAGCCGCCGGTCGTCTCCGACGGGGAACTGCTGCCGGAGGTCTTGGGCGGGGCGCCCACGTAGACGCGTTTGGTGGGCGGCGTGTCCAGCTCCACGACGGTGGCCCGGGTGCGGAAGACCAGCCGCACGCCGGAGAGCTGGGCCTCCGCCATGGCCAGTTGGCCGTCGGCGCACTGGGCACGGGCCCGGGCCGGCAGTCGGTGCGGCAGCACACCGTGCTCGGTGCGCTCCAGATCGAGGGCGCCGCGCAGGATGTCCGCGGTGAGGGGCGCGGTGAGCAGGTTGTGGTTGGTGTCCATTGTCCGAGCCTTTCCAAGTCTGCACGTCTGATCTGTAACGAAATGCCGATGAGCCGTCATCACGTGGGTGGCGGCCGATGGCATCCGGCTGATGGGACGCACGTCAGGGCTCGGACCAGTTCCGCAGCAGGGCGTCGAGAGCGTCCAAGACCCGTGACCAGGTCTCCTGCGAGTCGGGGGCGCTGTGGCTGAAGCCTCCACCCATCTCCAGGCTGACGTAGCCGTGAAAGACACTGCCCAGCAGCCGGACCGCGTGGGTCTGGTCCGGCTCCGTCAGGTCGTAGCCGCGCAGGACATGGCGGAGTTCCTGCCGAGTCCGGTGGGGGCGAACCCCGGGGAACTGATGCCGGTGGCGTCGGCCACGACGGGCGAGGCGGTTTTCCTTCGCGTTCCCGGCAACCCCTCGTCGCCCTGGCGCGTCGTGGTCCAGGAGTTCGACAGTCCGGCCTGGACTCTCTACGAGATGACGTTCAGTGAGTGGTTGCTGGCTTATCTCAAGGGTAGGGACGTGACGTTGTGCTCTCGCAACTTCGCGCCTGACGGCCCGTTCTACGAATTCCTGCCCTGAAAATGACCGCGGTGGTATCTCGTGCCCTGGTGACGGGAGATACCACCGTGTGAAGACTTACCCCTGATCACCTGGGCCACGTTGTTGATCGCATCGCGGGATTCAGTGGTCTGCTGCGATGACGGACAGCGAGCTGATCGTTGACCTGCGCGGTCGGCTGATCGAGTCACTCAACGACTTCCGGGACGCGGTGACCGAGCCGTGCGGGCTGCCGGAGTGATTCGGCCGAACCTGGACGCGTGGTCGGACAGGATCGAGACCCGGGGCATCTCTGAGGTGATCGACAGCCACAACCTCCTGGCCGGCATCCTTGACGGAGAACGGAACCGGCTCGTCGTCCGAGCACTGGCCTGACGAACCCTTCGGACGCCTTGCTCAGCGCCGGGTCAGGGTGCGGCGGCAACCGGCTCCACTCTTGGTCTGTTCCCCCGGCCCCAGGCCTGATAACGTCGCCGTGCACTTGACCGACCCAGGAGGTGAGACCCATTAACGCTGTATCAGGCTGGGTGCTCTCCTCCCCCGCGGCTGTGCGGTTCATCTGACATAGGTGGCCCTGGGAGCGCCCGTAGGCATCCCGAAAGGCCACGACCTATGTACTTCACCTCGGAGACGACCTCGAACGGTGTCTCGGAACGTCCGTTCACCCATGACGGCATCTCAGGTCTGCTCCGGTCACCCATCGGTGTCACCCGCAGGCGCCCCCTGGCGCTGCTGGGCCATGGCGGCGGCCAGCACAAGAGCGCGCAGGGCCTCGTGGCCCGGGCCCGCTGTTACGTGACTCGCTGCAGCGTCGCGGCGGCGGCCATCGACGCGCCCGGACACGGCGACCGCCAAAGTACCGAGCAGGACAAGCAGTTCGCGGCAGGCATCAAGGAACAGATGTCCGTCGACGAGCCCATCGACCCGCTCATCGCCCGGCACAGCGTCTCGCTGGCGGCGCGTGCCGTTCCGGAGTGGCAGTCCACCCTGGACGCGCTTCAAGACCTTGACCACGTCGACGCAAGCGGACCGGTGGGGTTCTGGGGCGTGTCACCGGGCAGCGCGATCGGCGTGCCCTTGGCCGCAGCCGAACCGAGTATCCCTGCCGCCGTCTTCGGCTGCGCGGGCCACGAAACCCTGGCCGAGGCGGCGGCACAGGTCACCGTCCCGGTCGAGTTTCCGCTGCAGTGGGACGACGAGCTGGTGCCGCGCGACTCCGGCCTCGCGCTCTCCGACGGCTTTGCCTCCCGTGAGAAGACGCTGCACGCCAACCCGGGCCGCCACGCGGGCATCCCCGCGTTCGAGCTGGAGAGCTCACAGCGCTTCTTCGCACGTCATCTCGTCCGAGACCTCGACGCCCCGCAGGCACGCCACTGACCTGCGTGGATCAAGCCGACGTACCGCTTCGGCGCTTCTCTCCGAAACACCGCTGAAAGGATCTTTGCCATGCCTGCCTTCTCCGCATATGACGGAACCAACCTTGCCTACCACGTTTTCGGCGACGGAAATCCCGTGGTCTGCCTGCCCGGAGGACCGACGGACTCCGTATACCTGGGCGACCTCGGCGGCCTTTCCACGCACCGGCAACTGATCAGACTGGATCTCCGGGGAACCGGCCGGTCGGAGATGCCGGAGGACGCCGCATCCTGCCGCTGCGACCGACTCGTCGACGACCTGGAAGCCCTGCGCGAGCACCTCGGCCTTGACCAGATGGACCTGCTCGCACATAGCGCCGGCGCGAATCTGGCAGCACTGTACGTGGGCCGCCATCCGGAACGCGTCAGCAAGCTGGCGCTGATCACGCCGAGCGTCCGGGCCGTCGACTTCACGATCACAGGCGACCTTCGGCGCGAGACTGCGCAGCTCCGCCGGGACGAGCCGTGGTTCCCGGCGGCGTTCGCGGCCTTGGAGGCGATAGTGGCGGGCAAGGCCACCAACGACGCCTGGAAGGCCATCGCACCGTTTTCCTACGGTCGTTGGGACGAGGTGGCTCGGGCCCATCAGGCCGCTGGGGATGAGCAGATGAACATGGAGGTCGTGGCTGCCTTCGGTGCCGAGGGCGCTTTCGATCCGGAAGCCACCCGCGCCGCGCTCGCCCGGTTCGCTTCGCCGGTACTCCTGCTCGCCGGAGAGGTCGATCCGGGTGCCCCTCCTCGCACGATGGCCGAGTTCGCCGGTCTGTTTCCGAACGCCGAGCTCGTCGTTCAGGCCGGAGCCGGGCACTTTCCGTGGCTAGACGACGCCGACCGGTTCGTGGCCACCACCGGAGCGTTCCTCGGGTAAGCGACCGCATCGCCGTACCTCAGCGGTTCTCACCGGCTCGCATGCTCGACGCACCCCGTGCTGGACGCGGTGCGTTCGGCCGCCGGGCCGGTGATGGACTGATACGCAGGCGCAACCCGCAAGAGACGGCCCTCACGGGCGAGGGTGAGCCGTCTTTCACCAGTTCGTGAACAGGGCCAAAGTTCGTGAACAGGGCCAAAACCTTGGACCCGTGATCCCCGTCGGCGAAAACGGCCCGCAGGAGCCTCCGCCGGGGCTCCCGCGCGAGTGGAAGCCCGACACGTCCGGCGGAGGGCACTCAACCCGCCGTCCTGTCCGACGCCGCGGAGCGGGCGCGGCACCGCCGGATCGGCTCGCACGCTGATCAGCGCGATACTGGCAGTCGATCGCCTGTCGGCAACCGCTACGGATGGTCACCGTCGTTTGACTCCCTGGTTTCCCCGGAGTCCGATTCTCTGCGCCCGGCACGTGCGGCCCTGTTTGACGCGATCTGACGGCAGGACCGAGAGATCCTTGAATCAGCAGTGGACTCGAAGGCGGGATGGACAGCCATGGACACACCGGCGAGCATGCCTCGTGACTCCCTCACCTCCGCCTCGGCTCTTGCCATGGCCGCTCCGGATGGGACGCTGACCAGCTGGAGCACCGGTGCGGAACAGTTGCTCGGGTACTCCGCCGGTGAGGCCGTCGGCCGGCTCGCGGCGGCGCTGCTTGCATCTCCCCTCCCCGACGCCGCTCGTGAGCGATGGGATCGGCAGGAGGACTGGACCGGGCGGGTGGTACTCCGCCACCGGGACGGCAGCGCAGTCGAATGCCGGTTGCGGGCGCGTCCGCTGCCCACGGGTGACGAGCGAGCCAGTTGGCTGCTGGAAGGCGTCCCGGTGGTGGAGGAGGTGGACCGCGCCATGGACCCTCTGCTCTGCTGGTCGTTCTACCAGTCCCCGTTCGCCCTGGCGATCTATGACACCGAGGGCCGACTCCTGCGGGCCAACAAGCCCATGACCAGGCAGCTCGCCGCCTCGGAGCAGGATCTTCGCGGGCTCCGGATCACCGAGCACATGCCCGATCCTGGCTTCCAGGCCCCGGAACGGGCCGTCGATCGCGTGTTGCGGACCGGTGAGTCCGAGCACATCGAGAATTACGTCAAGGTGCCAGGAGAGCCCCAAGCTCACCCCTGGATCATCCACTTCACCCCACTCAAGGACTCCTTCGGGCTGGTGCATGGCGTGCAGTTGGCCGCCCTCGACTTCTCCGAGCAGTTCGCGGCCCGCGAACGCCTGGCGCTGCTCGATGACGCCAGCAGGCGTATCGGCAGCAGCCTGGACGTGGCCCGCACCGCCCAGGAACTGGCCGACGTGGCCGTGCCCGCCCTCGCGGACTTCGTCTCGGTCGATCTCCTCGACGCCGTGCTGCACGGCGAGGAGCCTCCGGCGGTTCCCCTCCAGGGTCCCTTGCTGCTGCGGCGCGCGGCCGTCCGCCCCGACGTGAAGGCTGTCGTCACGGTCGGCGCGTGGTCCCACTACCCGGAGTTTTCGCCGGTTGCTCGCTGCCTGACCACCGGTCGCGGCACCGTGCACCAGATCGGCGAGCCCGAGATCACCCGCTGGCTGGCCCACGACCCGGACCGAACCGCCTGGGTGAGTCGGCACGGCGCGCAGTCGCTGATGACGGTGCCGCTGCGCGGCCGCGGCACCAACCTCGGCGTTGTGCTCTTCGTCCGTCTGGATCCGTCTGCCGGGCCGTACGAGCAGGACGACCTGCAGATCGCCGAGGAGCTTGTGGCGCGCGCCGCAGTCTGTCTCGACAACGCCCGCCGCTACACGCGCGAACACACCACGACTCTGGCCCTCCAGCACAGCCTTCTGCCGCAGGGGATTCCCGAGCAGTCCGCTGTCGACGTAGCCAGCCGCTATTTGCCCGCAGACTCGAAGGTCGGTGTTGGCGGTGACTGGTTCGACGTGATCCCGCTCTCCGGCGCCCGCGTCGCCCTCGTTGTCGGCGATGTGGTCGGTCACGGGATCCACGCCTCCGCTGCCATGGGGCGCCTTCGCACCGCCGTACGCGCCCTCGCCGACGTCGATCTGGCCCCGGACGAGCTGCTTGCGCATCTGGACGACCTCGTCGTCCGGCTCGGATCCGGGCCCGAGTCCGAAGCCGAGGCGCCTTTCGGAGAACTCGGAGCCACCTGCCTGTACGCGGTCTACGACCCCACCTCCCGCAAGTGCTCACTCGCCAGCGCCGGCCACCTCTGGCCCGCTCTGGTGACCCCTGACGGCAAGGTGGAGATCCTCGAACTGCCCACCGGCCCGCCGCTCGGCCTGGGCGGGCTGCCATTCGAATCCGTTGAACGCGAACTGCCCGAAGGCAGCCTCCTGTCCCTCTATACCGACGGCCTTGTCCTGGCGCACCATCGCGATGTCGACGCCGGCCTGCACGCTCTGCGCACAGCCCTCGCCGACACGGCTCCGTCCTTGGAAACCACCTGCGACCACGTGCTCGATGCTCTGCTCGCCGAGCGGCCCGCCGATGATGTCGCGCTGCTCATCGCCCGTACCCGTGCCCTGGACAGCGGGCACATCGCCGTCTGGGATCTTCCCGCCGATCCGGCCTTTGTGGCCGAAGCCCGCTCTCGGACGACCGCCCAACTCCACGCCTGGGGGCTGGATGACCTGGCCTACGTCACCGAACTCGTGGTCAGCGAGCTGGTGACCAACGCGATCCGCTACGCTGCCCCGCCCATTCAGCTGCGGCTGATCAAGGAAAGGACACTGATCTGCGAGGTCTCCGACGCCAGCAGCACCGCACCACACCTGCGCCGTGCCCGCATCTTTGACGAGGGCGGACGAGGCCTCATGCTGGTCGCCCAGCTCACCGAGCGCTGGGGAATGCGGCATACCGGCACAGGCAAGACCATCTGGGCCGAGCAACCCCTTCCCGTGTAGGTGCGCGGGACCGGTGAGGGGGCGCGCCGGTCGGCCCGGAGACACGGGCCACGCACAGCGACTGGCCGCTGGAACAACGGTCCGCCCCGTCCGTCGGAGGTCGGTGACAGTTTGCCCGGATATGCTGCGTTTTGTGATCACGCCCCAACGGCTGCGACGCCGACCTCCTCGCTACCGCGGCCCGTGGGAATCTGCGCTGCTGTCACCAGTGATCCTGACTGCCTTCATCGCCGGCCTGGCGTTCGCCACACCGAGAGAGGTCGCCTTCAGCCGCCTCCTGCCCGCCGCCCCCGCCCTCGCCGCGTCCATCTGGCCCGTGCTCCCCACTGCCCTGCTGGGAGCGTTCTGCCTAGTGATCATGATCGGTCTCAGCCTCATCTACGCCGACCTGGGGACGGCGTACACAGGGGCTGCGATCGTCGCGGTCACCGCGGCGGCCGCATACTCAAGCCACATCAGAATCCAGCGGGAGGAGGCGCTCTTCCACATCCGCATCGTCGCCGACACAGCGCAGAAGGTGTTGCTGCGCCCCCTGCCACACAGCATCGGGGGAGTCGAGATCGAGTCGCTCTATCTGGCGGCCCAGGCGCAGGCCAGGATCGGCGGCGACTTCTACGAGGCGGCCGACACACGGTACGGGGTCCGGCTGCTCATCGGCGACGTACGCGGCAAGGGCCTGTCCGCGGTAGGGGCAGCCTCGGCGGTGGTCAACTGCTTCAGGGAGGCCGCATACGACGAGCCCGACCTGAGAGGCATCATCCACCGCCTGGAGACCAGCACTGCCCGCCACAGTGCCGCGCACCCCTCCCAGGACCTGCCGGAGCGCTTCGCCACCGCCCTGCTCGCCGAGATCCCGCACGGCGCCGGCCACGTCAGGCTCCTCAACTGCGGGCACCCCCCGCCGCTGCTCATGCACCACGGGGAGATCCGCGTCCTGGACCCCTCCACCCCCTCGCCGCCCCTCAACCTCGCGGCGCTTCTCGGAGACGACTACACCATCGAAACCGTCGCCTTCGCCCCGGGCGACCAACTGCTGCTCTACACCGACGGCGTCACGGAGACCCGGGACCGTACCGGCGAGTTCTTCCCGCTGCCTGACTGGATGCGGCGGCAAAGCCCGGACACGCCCCGCGAGTTGATCGACCGGCTTCACGGGGATCTCCTCCGGTACAGCAATGGAAACCTCAACGACGACATCTCGGCCCTCGCCGTACGCCGCCCGAAAACCCCCGCCACCGAAGACATCGGTCACCCCGCTTAGCGGGCGCCTGCCGCAGTGACGGCCCCTGTGGGCGAGGGCGGCCCCGGGGTCATGGGCGACCTGGGCGAGGGTGGAGCGGACGCGCTGGAGCTCGGCCCACACTCGGCACACGAAGCTGCCGACAGATATGGGTGATCTCGGCCGGGAACCCGTCCACCAGGAGCTTCGTCATGTTGTGCAGCGATTCCACTCGCCTACGAAAAACCTCGGTCGGAAAAGGCTCAGCGATCGAAGTCCGTCCACCCAGGAGATACCTGATCCGGTCGCTGTCTGTCGTCAGGGCGGCGCCTCACGACCTCGGGCGCGGCCGTCACGTCCAGGCGTTCGATGGCGACCATGGCCGCATCGTCGCTCAGGTGACCACCTGCATGACGCTGAAGATCGACCTTCAGGTGCGCCAGCAGGGAATCCGGATTCTTGGAGAGGCAGGCGGAGACCGCTTGCGGCAAGGAGTAGAAAACTCCTGAAGGGTCACGGGCTTCGATGACACCATCGGTGTACAGGAGCAGGACGTCACCGACATCGAAGGTGAACGTGTCGGTCATGGAGGTCGCGGCCAGCAGATTACCCAGTCCCAGAGGCGGCGAAGGCTCTCGTGCCTCCAGCGGAATCACCAGGTCGCCACGCAGCAGAAGAGGCGGCGGATGTCCGCAACTGATCAGGTGGATCTCGCGAGATGCGTCAGGGATTTCGATCACCACTGCGGTGACAAACGTCTCCGACCCGTCAGCAGTCTCTGCTCGCTCCTGGTGTGCGTCAGCCGTATTGGCTGCGACACCCGTGTCCAGGAGAGCCACCAGTTCGGACAGCTCGGTGTCCTTGTGGGCCAGTGCACGAAAAGCACCAAGCACATCGGCAGCCTCGCCGATGGCATCGAGGCCCTTGCCTCGCACATCTCCGACGATCATCCGGGTTCCGTCGCCGGCGCGTGCCTGCGCATACAGGTCGCCGCCCAGCTGCGCCTCGTCCTCTGCAGCCAGGTAGACCGAGGCAATGTGCAAGGGACCGCTCCGTACGGGCAGGGGGCGCATCACCACGTGCTGGGCCGCCTCAGCGACCGAGCGCAACTGATTGAGCCGCTGATCGTTTCGCTCCCTCAGGCCGGCGAGGAAGGCGGCGAACGCCGAGATCAGGAAGAGCGCGATGATCTGGTAGGTGTGATTGAGGTCGTTGAAGCTGGTGCGCATGACAGCTACCAGCGCCTGTGCAAGTACGGCAACCGCACCGACGAAAGCAGTCATGCGGAGACCGGCGAAGGAGGCCGTCACGGCCGGCGCCGCGACGAGGAACGGACCGAGGTGGACCTCAGGCGGTACCAGGACGTCGACGACGGTCACCAGGCCGACCAGGCCGACCGGCACAGCCAGCAGTGCCTTCGAGTACGGTCCGTGCCGGTGCAGTGACAAGTGACTGCTCCGGGAATCCACACTTCAGGGATACCGCATCCCTTCGCGGTCCGCCCGTGACAAACGCAGCGCCCACGACGCCCATGTGAAGAACCGCAGATCAGCTTGTCCGACGGAAATGGCTGCGAAGGGTCCGGCCCACTCCGAAGGCGCGGCACGCTCTTCTGACGCTCTGACTCCCTGCGCCGTCGCACTCACCCAGGGTGCCACCCAAACTCTCCACCGAGCGGTCGCGCAACTGCCTGCGGGCTCGGGCGCCGGCGAGTTGCCGTTTGCCACTCAAGTTCGGCAACGCCCCCGCTACACGTCCGAACTGGCATAGCATCGTCGAGACCCCGATCCCCATGTGCCGGGAGGCACCGTGAGCACGCTCGTCAACCGGCCGAACACCGCCCTGCTCGTCATAGACGTGCAGAACGGCGTCGTGGGCGAGGCGTACGCCCGGGACGGCATCGTTGCCAACATCGGCACCCTGGTCGACAAAGCGCGCGACGCCGGCATCGACGTTGTCTGGGTGCAGCACAACAGCGACGAGCTGCCCCGGGACAGCAAGAGCTGGCAGTACGTGCCCGAACTCGTGCGGCGCGATTCCGAGCCCCTGGTGCAGAAGGCGTACGCCGACTCCTTCGAAGAGACCGACTTGGAGTCGGTACTCGCCGCGCGCGGCATCAGCCGGCTCTTCGTCGCCGGCGCGCAGACCGACGAGTGCATCCGCTCGACGCTCCACGGCGCGATCACCCGCGGCTACGACGCGACACTGGTCGGCGACGCCCACACCACGGAGGACTTGTCGCAGTACGGAGCGCCGACACCCGACAAGGTCATCGCCCACACGAACCTGTACTGGAAATACCACACGGCTCCCGGCCGGACCGCGGGCACGGTCAACACCGCAGACGTCGATTTCGCTGTGAAGTCCAGCGCCTGAGACGAGGCGCCGGCCTTCACCGTCGCCGGCCTCAAGGCCCGAGTGCCACTGGTGCACGCGGGGTCGAACCTGGCGGGCATCGACTTCGTCCGCGGGATCGAACCGCAGACCCTGGAGCGCCTGGAGAAGTTGTCGGACCAGGAGCCACTGGGCATCGTCGCGGTCTGCGACGACTTGGACCCGCGTCGCGCCGAAGGCACCGAACTCGACTACTACCAAGGGGTGATCACGCCAGAGGCTGCCACCGGTGGCACGACTGTCCTCCCCGTTCCGGCCGGCATCTGGGCGGCCGGTGGCGTCCCGCCCAGCTCGCCCGCCACCTCCCACGCCCCGCGCTGTCCCACCCCGCGGCCTTCCCGTCCTGGGCGGCGCCGCTGCTGGACCGGCTGAAGATGCCCTGGGAGAAGTGATCGCCGAGCGCACCGCAGCGGCAACCGAAAGGACCGGGTACCCGACCGTCGGGCGCGGCCACGTACATGCGCGGCTACCGGGCCGGTCGCCCCGAGTTCGCACGGGAAAGGCCAAGACGCCGCCCGACTCGGAATGCCCGTTCCCGCACCGACGTTGTCGTACCCGTGGGTGATTCGCGCCTGCCGTGGACGATGGAGGGACCCTGTGCCGCCGATCTCTGAACCGTTGCGGAAGTTGGGGTTCCTGACCATCGGATTGTTCGACGCCGCTGAGCCCCGTCGCGGGCACGAGTCGACGCTGGAGATCATCGAGCTGGGTGAGCGGCTGGGCTTCGACAGTGCGTGGGTGCGGCACCGGCATCTGCAGTACGGCATCTCCTCCCCCGTCGCCCTGCTGGCAGCGGCCTCCCAGCGCACCAGTCGTATCCAGCTGGGCACCGCGGTCATTCCGCTGGGCTGGGAGAACCCCCTGCGTCTGGCCGAGGATCTGGCGACGGTCGACATCCTGTCCGGGGGCCGCCTCAATCCGGGGGTCAGCGTGGGTCCGCCGATGCACTTCGCCAAGGTGCGGGAGGCGCTCTACCCCGACACCGCCGATGCCGAGGACTTCAGCTACGAGCGGGTCCGGCGGCTGCTGGACTTCGTGCGCGGCGTACCCGCGACCGACTTCAGCGGCGTCGAGGGCTTCGAGGTGTTCTCCGACCGCGTCCAGCCTCAGTCCGCCGGCCTGGGCAGCCGTATGTGGTACGGCGGCGCCAGCCTGCGGTCGGCCGAGTGGGCGGGTGCGCACGGCATGAACTTCCTCACCAGCAGCGTCGTGAAGGCGGAGAAGTCCGAGGACTTCGGCGAGATCCAGCTCTCGCACATCCGGACGTTCCGCGCCCATCACCCCGACGGCGACCTCGCCCGGGTCTCGCAGGGGCTCGTCGTCATTCCGACCGATTCCGCCTCGCCGGAGCAGCGCGCGAAGTACGAGGAGTACGCCCGCACGCGACTGCCGCGTACCGCCCAGCCGCAGGGACCGGCGCGCATGATGTTCGCGCCCGATCTCGTCGGGCCCTCCGCCGAGATCGCCGAAAGGCTCTACGCGGACGCCGCCTTCCGGGAGGTCGACGAGGTCGCGTTCGCTCTGCCGTTCACCTTCGACCACGACGACTACGTCCAGATCCTCACCGACATCTCCACCGTTCTCGGGCCGGCCCTGGGCTGGCGGCCCGGCTCCTGAGGCCCGGTACGCACAGGGCCCTGACACCTGAACGATGAACCGAGCGGTGACCGGGCGGGACTCAGGAGGGCGCCGTGGGACCAGTCGGTTTCCTGAAGCCTGAGGCCGAGGGGCATCTTCCTCTTGGCCGCCCTGACGGGTGCCATGGCCAAAGGTCGAGGACCGTCGAATGCCCTGCTTCCCCGGCTCGGCCGTCTGTGGGGGACCTAATCGTGAGGGCGAGACCAGGCCGAACTGGGACGCACCTGCCGCAAACTTGGCTTGTCGGGGCGCGGTCCCGGCGCAGAACGTGGTGACCCCCCTGTGCTGAGCAGTGGCGCCACCTCCCTGTAACGGCGCGCGCCCCCATAACGGCGTACGCCCCCGGAGCAAACGCTGCTCCGGGGACGTATGCGCCTGTGGCGTGCCGGCACTCGTCAGTGATCGTGTGGCGCGGGGTAGGCCTTGGGCAGGCGCATGCCGCGCTCGGCCATGATCTCCCGTACGTGGTTGGGGTAGTTGGTGATGATGCCGTCGACGCCCATGTCCATCAGCGCCTCGACCGTGGCCTTGTCGTCACAGGTCCACGGGATGACCTTCAGGCCGCGGGCGTGGGCCTCGGAGATCATCTTCTCGTCGGGGTAGAAGCGGAAGTTCGGGTCCGCGACGGTGCCGTTCTGCGGGAAGCCGTAATTGGGGGAGAGCGCGGTGACACCAGGGACAGCGGAAGCGGCCTTGACGAAGTCGCCGTCGTAGTCGTCGGCGTCGATGCCGCCCAGCCACGGGGAGGCTCCGGGCTTGCCGACCTGAAGGAAGTCGTAGTTGGTCAGCGCCACCAGCGGATAGGACGGCGCGATCTTGTGCATCTCCTTCAGCGCGCCCCAGTCGAAGGACTGGATGGTGACCTGCCGCTCGATCCCCGAGCGGTGGATCTCCTCGTGGACGCGGCGGACGAACAGCTCGCGCGGCGCAGTCTGCTCCGGCGCGCCCGCCTCGACCTTGGTCTCGATGTTGAGCTTGACCTGCTTGGCGTTGTAACTCTTGACGAGGTTGAGGACGTCCTTGAGCTCCACCATCCGGAAGCCCTTGATCTGCTCCTGCTCGGGGAAGCCGGGCAGCTGCTGGTAGCCACAGTCCATGGTCTTGATCTGGGCCAGCGTCAGGTCCTTGATGTACTTCCCGACGTACGGGTACATCGGGTCGCCCGGCGTCACCGGCCCGGTGTCCTTGCACTTCTGGGCGCTGACCTGCCGGTCATGGTTGACGACGACCTTCTGGTCCTTGGTGATCTGGGTGTCCAACTCCAAGGTGGTCACTCCGAGGCGCAGGGCCTTGGCGAAGCCCTCCAGGGACTCCTCGGTGGTCATGCCGATGCCGCCGCGGTGAGCCTGGAGGTCGAAGTGGGTCTGCTGGGGCGGGACGTGGCCATTGTCATTCGTGGCCGCGTGGGCCGTCGCGGGTACCACGAGCGCGGGTACGACGGCCAGCGCGGCGACTGCGTGCCGGAGGGACATATGAACCTCATGTACATCGGACGAACTGGTCCCTGTGACGCTAAGCCGCGGTTCCAGCCCGTACGAAGCCCAGACATGAGGGCATCGTGAATGCCCGGGGAACTGTTGTTCACAGGGCGCCGGAGCGAAACGCCCCATATGATCGTGCCTCAGGTGAGGTGGGCCTCGGTGTGCTGGGCCGGCCTCGTCGCGGGGTCATGAGTCAGCGCGGCACCAGAGTGAACAGCGCGACTACGAGCAGGACCAGCAAGGCCCAGCCGAGCACCCCGACTTTCCGGCGCTGCGGGTTGCGCCCCTGGCGCCATGCGTTGACCTCGTGCGGAGCGTCTCCCATGGACGACCATCCTACGACCTGACGTCCACGACGGGGTCGGTTCGTGTCCACCGTCCATGGGCGGGGGCCTGTGGACCCTTTGCGGACCAGGAGGCCCTCTCGGCTGTCGGGCCGTGTTCCCCTTCTGGGTGGGGTTCCTCATGGGCAGCAACCGGAGCGGCCGAGAGCCGCCGGTGATCTCAGAGCCACAACGCCGGTGGCGGGCCAATCCACGAAGGCGGCCCTTCCCGACCAGGGGCGGCAGCGGCTCAACCCGGCGGCAGCCGACGGGGAAGGGGCGCAAAGTACCCCGAGTGCCCTCATACGCGCAGATGGGTGATTTCGACTACCCTCGAAAGGTGTGCAGAGAGCCGCCTGAGCACGAAGTCTGGACAGCGAGGTCAGGACATGACCAGGAAGCCGAAGCCATCCCAGCCCTCAGACGACGAGGCGCCGAGCCTGCGCAAGGGGGCGGCAGAGCGCGATCTGCCGCCCACGAAGAACGGCACGACGACCTCGATCCGAAGCCGCTGGCCTCGACTGCCCGTCAGCAGTACACGCAGGACCGGAGCAGCGTGCAGGAGCACGTCGTGGACCGTCCGGAAGAGGCGGTCGGTGAGGCGCGTCGGCTGGTGTGTCGACACCTCGATGGTTGAGGAAGCGGCCACCGGCCGCTCGTGAACCACAGGCCCGGCCCGCCCGGGCGCTGCCCGATCCGGCCGCTGGGGACCTGCTCGAAGCCCTGTCCGTCGGCTGACCGTCCGGCAGCATCACCGCACACAGAGAAGGTGTTCCACCATGGAGCGAGGAAGCAACCAGGTCAGCCCGTACAAGGACGATGCGAGGAAGCACGAACTGCAGGGCTACCTGAGGTCCGGCCACTCCACCCATGCCGAGGAGACCTACGATCCCGAGCCGGCAGCCGACGACGACGTGCGAGTGGACGCGGGCGGCCCCGTGCCCCCGCCCGGCGAGGAAAGGGACCGGATGCGTGCCGAGAAGGCGGCCGAAGCCCTGAGGTCCGATCTGGCGCGCCACCTCAATCGCACGGCCTTCCCGGGCAATCGTTCGTCACTCGTGCAGACCTTGTCGAAGGAGCATGCTCCGGACACTCTGGTCGATGCGGTGCGTGAACTGCCCGGGGACGAGCGCTACAAAAACGCGGGGCAGATCGTCCGGGCGCTGGGCCACCGGCCCCACGCCTGACTACGCGGAAACATCGCATCGTTGGCCCCGTCCACGCATGGAGGTGCCTCCGCGCCCGATGCGATCTTCTCGCCGGAGGCGATCCTGCTGGAGCCCCGCAGCATGACCGCCACACGAAAGGGCGGCGACGGTTCCCGCTTCGCGTGCCAGGTCCCTTCACGCAGTGCGTGACCGGCCAGGATCTGCTCCCGGCCCCGGGTGCCCTCGACTGCAGATCCACCCCGTCGGCCGGGCCACCTCGCGATGGGCCCCAGGCGCAGCCCGCTGCCGTTGTCCACGATGGCCCGCAGCCAGGCCACGGCCACTCGAGGAGACAACCGACCGGGGTGCTTCCACGCGCCTTGAGCGGCGCATAACCGGCCTGCCACCCCCGGGCGGCGCACAGCCGGCGGCCGACGGCCGGGAGCGGCCTCAAGCAGCCAGTCGGGGGGATGCACTGTGGGGGTACCTGAGGGCAAGAAGATCGCGTGCGGTCATCGTGTCCGCAATCCTCATGTGCGGAGCCGCCTCGGAGCAGCGGTGCCGGCGCTCCAGGACGCGGGCGAGAGCGAGGTGGGCAGAGGCGTGGGCGGGCTCGTCACGCAGGACGTGACGCAGCTCCGCCTCGGCCAGGGAGAGCTGCGCCGTGTAGTAGTACGAATGGGCGAGAAGCATCCGCAGGTCGAGGTTGCGGGGCGCGGCGGCAACCAGGTCCGTGAGAACCCGGGAGGCCGCGCGGTAACGCTGGGATTCGAAGAGGCGGCTCGCATATTGCCGCCGCTCGCTCCAGCTCACTCCCTGTATACCGGCCATCACGTTCTCCGTTCACTGCGCGAGCATTCGTTCAGCGGTTCAGACGCCTGGCGCCTGAGGTATTCCAAGACGCGGGGAGTCGATGAGCCCGTCGCCTGACCGTGGAAACTTAGTTGAAGCTTGAATCATTCCCGTGCGGGTTCCGCCGTCGGGAAGGAGACGCAGAGGGGACGTCGTCGAGCGGTTCTGTCTCTCCGTGGGCCTACGGAGGCCGGGACGGGCACGGGAACGACGGCCTCGGCGCGGCAAGGGCTGGAGATGCATCCGCTCACGGGGTGAAGCCGTCGGTGCGGCCGCCGCCCTTCGGGACGACCAGCTCCTGCACCCGACGCCCGGCCGACACGTACCGCCCGACCCTGCTCCCCCCCTCGACGGCCGCTCGGCCGACCCCGTCGAGGCGCCACCCGACGGGGAGCGTCCTTCCACATGCACGCTCCTGCGTTGTCGAGAACCCTGCAGAACACCCACGGGCTCCCGTGTTGTTCATCCGGCTTCGGGACGGAAGTTGCCGACGTCAGACACGGCCGTGCGATCTCGGCATCGCCCTCTGCCGTGGGGCGACCAGCACCGACACCGCTCGACTGCGCGCTCTGCCGTCACCGCCCGGCAAATCTCTCCAGCACGCGGCGCACCTGCTCGTTCATTGCAGCGCTGCCCTGGTGTCCGGCGTCGTCGAAGACCAGCAGTTCCGATGCCGGCCAGGCCCGGGTGAATTCCCAGGCGGTAACAAGCGGACAGCTCAGATCGTGCCGGCCATGCATGATCACGCCGGGGATCCCGGCCAGGCGCCCGGCGCCGCGCAGCAGCGCGCCGTGCTCCAACCAGCCGTCATGGGCGGCGTAATGGGCACATATCCGCGCGAACGCCACCAGCGCGTCCGACGCTCGGTTGCTGTAAGGAGTCGGCTTGCCGTTGGGCTCCAGGGAGAGAACAGCGTCCTCCCAGGCGGACCAGCCGAGGGCCGCCTGCGCCCGCACGCCCGGGTCAGGGTGGTCCAGGAGCTTCCCATAGGCGGAGACCAGGTCATCGCCGCGCTCACCCTCGGGCACGCCGTCCCTGAACCGCTCCCACTGCTCGGGGAAGAGTCGCGCGACCCCGCCGCGGTACAGCCAGTCGACCTCCGACCGGCCCATCGTCCAGAACGCCGGCAGCACCATCTCCGACACTCGTTCCGGATGACGTTCCGCGTAGGCGACCGACAGCGCCGACCCCCACGACCCGCCGAAGACCAACCACCGTTCAACGCCCAGGTACGCGCGCAACTGCTCCATGTCGCACAGCAGGTGCTCTGTGGTGTTGAGACCCATGTCTGTGGCGGGATCGCTCGCATGCGGAGTGCTGCGTCCGCAGCCCCGCTGATCGAACAGGATGATCCGGTAGCGCTCCGGATCGAATGCCTTGGGGGTTCCGGACGGACTCCCGCTGCCTGGGCCACCGTGCACGATGAGCGCCGGCTTGCCGTCCGGGTTCCCGCGCTCCTCCCAGTACACAAGGTTTCCGTCGCCGACATCCAACATTCCGTGGTCACGGGCCGCGGTCGAGGAGAACGTGGCAGGCATGCAGTGATCTCCTACGACGGCAACGTGGTCGGTCTCGACCGTACAGGTCTCCCCGGGGGCTGCCGAGGCAGCTCAGCTGACGGGCCGTCGTTCAGGCGGCATTCGTATCGTCAGGTCGCGCCCGCCAGGCGGTGCCCCTCAAGGAGCGATCTCGTACACGACGTCCGTGTCCGGGTACTGCGCCGCGACGCGGGCGAGGGCCGGCGGAAGCTGTCGTCGGAACAGCCGTCGAAGATCTGCTCAGCAGCACCCCAGAGATCACAGGTGCACCCTTGCTGACGCAACCGTTCGAGGGGCGGACGCGTCCGCCCCTCATCTTTCGCCGTACCTGACCGAGCACATCCGGCGCTTCCACGAGCACTCCCCCGTGAGCCGACGGCTACGGCCGGGCTGTCTGACCCCGTCGAGGAGGCCATCGAGCAGGCCGAGTTCGAGCACCGTTGGCTACCGCAGCCGGCGCCGGTCATGCCCGTCGCCGTGCCCGAGACGATCGCCCTGGGACGACCCGTCGAGAACTGTCCCTGGCCGTGGGCCGTGGGCCGTTGGGCCGACGGCGAACATCCGGCGGACGGCCGGCGTGACGTGTCGCTGTTGGGACATGTCGCAGGTGCGACACGTGAGGTCAGTGACACGTCCGGCTTCATCAGCCGATTCTTTCGGACAGGTTGTGACCCCCAGCTGTACGAAAGGTCTTTCGCTGATGAGATGGATCCGCTTGACGGCGGCTGTATCGACAGGATTGATGCTGGTTACCGGAGGCCTGCCGGCCGCCGCCACGACGCGGACGGCTGTCACCGGGACCACCACTCGAGCCGCCGCCGTGCCGGGAGCTCGCTCCGCGACCGTACGGCTGGTGACCGGTGACCGGGTGACCGTGACATGGTTGCCCGGCGGACGGCGCACCGCGTCGGTGCAGCCCGGACCCGGGCGCGAGCACATCCCCTTCAGGACGCTGGAGGGGGACGACAAGGCGCTGACCGTGCTGCCGTTCGACGCCGAGGCGTTGGTGTCCGCCGGCACACTGGACCGTCGGCTGTTCAACGTGACGGCCCTGATCGCCGATGGCTACGACGAGGCCCACGCCTCCATGCTTCCGCTGATCGTCTCCTCGGAGCCGTCACGGATCGGGGCCAGGGTCAGCTCGCAGGCGGCGAAGGCCGCCGCGGCCACTGCTGACCGGCTGGTGGCGTTCAAGGCGGCCGCAACGCCCGCCCGTAAGCTGGAGAGCCTCGACGCGCGGTCGCTGCGGGTCGCCGACGACGACCTGGGCCGCTTCTGGAAGACGCTGAACCCCGGCGGAAAGTCGGACGCCGCCCGTGCCGCGGTCGCTCCGCGGGTCTCGTTGGACGGCAGGGTGAAGGCCGTGCTGGACCGCAGCACCGCGCAGATCAACGCACCCACCGCTTGGAAGGCCGGCTACGAGGGCCAGGGCGTGAAGGTGGCCGTGCTGGACACCGGTGTCGACGCGGGCCACCCCGACCTGGCCGGTCGCATTGCGGAGGCGAAAGACTTCTCCGGCAGCCCGAGCACGGACGATCACTTCGGCCACGGCACGCACGTCGCCTCGATCGTCGGCGGCACGGGCGCCGCGTCGTCGGGCACCCGGCGCGGTGTCGCGCCCCACGCCGACCTGCTGATCGGCAAGGTACTGGGCGACGACGGTTACGGCTCGGAGTCTTCCGTCATCGACGGCATGGAGTGGGCTGCCGCCGAGCACGCCAAGGTCGTCAACATGAGCCTCGGTTCGGACGCCGATACCGATGGCACCGACCCGATGAGCCAGGCCGTCAACACCTTGACCGCGTCCACCGACACGCTCTTCGTGGTCGCCGCGGGCAACGCGGGCCCGGGCCCCTCCACCGTCGGTTCTCCGGGAGCGGCCGACGCCGCGCTGACCGTCGGGGCCGTCGACCGCGACGACTCCCTCGCCCCCTTCTCCAGCCGCGGCCCGCGGCAGGGGGACAAGGCGGTCAAGCCCGACGTGACCGCACCCGGGGTCGGCATCGTCGCCGCCCGCGCGTCCGGCACCACCATGGGCGACCCGGTCGATGCCAACTACACCTCCGCGTCGGGCACTTCGATGGCGACCCCGCATGTCGCCGGTGCCGCCGCGCTGCTGGCCCAGCAGCACCCCGACTGGGGCTCCCAGCAGCTCAAGGACGCCCTGATCAGCACCTCCCACACGGCGCCCGGCACCAAGGTGACCGAGCAGGGCGGCGGCCGCATCGACCTGGCCACGGCCATAGGCCCTGTGACGGCCACCGGCAGCGTCACCCTCACGCCCCTTCAGGCCGGCGGCGCGGGGGGCCAGACGGCCACCGTCCGCTACACCAACACCGGCGACAAGCCGGTGACGCTCTCCCTGGCCGCCACCCTGGCCACCGACACCGGGCGCGCCCTCGCCGACGGCGCGGTCACCCTCGGCTCCCGCACCGTGCAGCTGGCCCCCGGCGCCACGGCCGAAACACCGCTGCACACCGACGGGGCGAACGCCGTCCGCGGCAAGTACTACGGCTACGTCACCGCCACATCTGCCGATGGCACCGTGCTCGCCCACACCACTGTGGCCCTGAACGTGCACGCCCCGGTGCACAAGCTCACCGTGGTCGCCCGCGACCGCGACGGCAAGGTCATCGCGGGCGCCGCTCCGGTGATCTGGGGCGCCGACGGCTTCGTGAACTACACGAGCATGGAGCCGGCCGTCGCCGAAGTGGAGGAGGGCACCTACCAGCTCAGCTTCGGCACGCTGGACAGGGCGGCCGACGGCCAGGAGTTGCGCGAGGTGGTCAACCCCGAGGTGAAGGTCACCAGGGACATGTCAGTGACGCTCAACGCCGCCGACACCACCCCGGTGCAGATCCGCACGCCCCGCCCTGCCGAGCAGCGCGGTGTGCTCAGCTACCAGACGTACCGGAAGATCGACGGCAACGGCCTGATCCAGGGCGTGATGTTCTTCGACATCGCCAAGCGGATCTACGTCAGCCCCACCGCCAAGGTCACCGACGGCGACTTCGAGTTCTCCTCGCGCTGGCAGATGGTGGCCCCGCAGCTGCGGGCGAAGGTCGCCGGTACCTCGCTGAGCTTCAGCCCGTATTACGTGAACGCCTCCCCGGCCTTCAGTGACAAGGGAGCACGGCTGACCGCCGTGGACGCCGGCAAGGGCACGAGCGCCGAGCTTCGCGCCGCCAACGTACGCGGCAAGCTGGCCGTCGTCCGCTGGGACTTCTCCGACGACCGGGCGCTCGCACAGGCCGCGGCGGACGCCGGGGCCAAGGCACTGATGCTGGTCGTGGAGGACGGCTTCTACCCCTGGACGCGGTGGACCCCGACCGGTGACCGGATGGCTCTGCCCACCATGCGCGCCGGCACGGCGGAAGGCACCGCGGTGCTCAAGCGCGCCGGCGAGCGGACCACGACGGTGGAGTTCTCCGGCACGGTCCGCAGCCCGTACCTGTACGACGTGATGCAGGTGGCCAAGGGCTCCGTCCCCAAGCGGCTGGTGTACACCGTCTCCGAGCGCGAGAGCGCGGTGGTCCGCAGCACGTACACCCGCACCGGCGCCTCGTCCTGGGCGAGCGAGCAGCGTTTCGGATGGCGGCCGTACCAGGACACCGCGTGGAACCAGTACACGCGCTACGTTCCGGCGGGACAGGAACGCATCGAGTACGTGACCGGCGGTGACACGCTGTGGAAGCACGTCGTGCACCACAACGTCATCGACGTCCCCGACTTCCCGCTGGCGGCCGGCATGCACGACGACCCGCGGACCTACCGGCCGGGCCAGCACGCCACGGAGCGTTGGTACGGAGCGGTGGTCCGCCCGTCGATCCCGCGTGGTGGGCACCTGCCGTCGGTGCGCAACGGCGACACCCTGTCGGTGTACGTGCCGGAGTTCAACGACTCCGGCACCGGCCACTGGTCGTTCGCGGAGGCCGACTCCTTCGGTGGCGGCGTCGGCACCGGCGTCACGGCGGCCGCGGTGAGCGACACGGCCACGGCGGTGCTGTACCGGAACGGGAAGCGAATCGCCGAGTCCGACCAGGGCGCGTGGGGCAACTTCGAGGTGCCCGCGGGCAACGCCGAATACCGGATGGACCTGACGACCGCCCGTACCTCGGACGACTGGCGCTTCGGCACCAGCACGCGAACGTCGTGGACGTTCCGCTCCGACACCGCAGCCCACACCGCCCTGCTGCCGATGCTTCAGGTCGACTACACCGTGCCGGTCGACGTCCGGAACGCGGTGGGCCCGCAGCGCAGGCACACTCTCGGCCTGAACGTCCGGATGCAGGACGGCATGGCGGCGCCGCGCGGCGTGACGCTGAAGGTCGAGACGTCCTACGACGACGGGCGCACCTGGACCCCTGCCACCACAGCCCGCAAGGGCAGCGGCTTCACCGCCACCGTGGAGCAGCCGACTCAGGTCCACGGCGACGCGTACGTGACGCTGCGCGTGACGGCGAAGGACGCGGCCGGTAACACCGTCCGGCAGACGGTGGACCGCGCCTACCTGCAGCGCGGCACCGCATGAGTCGCCGGGAACGGTAGCCCGGACCAACCGGGCTGAACCGCGGTGGGTGCCGGGGAGTGTGGACCCTGGCACCCGCCGTGCCCTGTCCCGGCCCACCCATGCCCAACGCCCCGCCCAGCCGCCTCATGCCCCGCTGGACAGCAGTCGGCGCCCGCGCGCCACGCCGACCCCGCGGGCCGGGGCGGAGGGGTCAGGGTCCCCGGATGTATTGCCGCAGAGTGAGCGAACCCGGCGCCGGGCCCGGGCAGGAATGACGCAGCGGCAGAACGCTGCTTCTACTTCGCTGATGAGTGGTCGAGATCAGTGCCCGGTCCGCTTCCGGAACCGGTCGGCTGTCTTGTGGGTGAGCTCCTGCGCCTTCCCGCGCAGCTGCTCGCCCCGGCCATGCCTCTGCATGGATTTATCGCCGATTGCCTTGCCAAGGGTCTCCTTCATCTTGCCCTTGACCTGTTTCGCCTTCGCCGTGCCCTTGGTCATCAGAATCCCAGTCCTTCCGAGAGGTCGGCAGAGGTGAGGTGAGCGGGGCCTTCTTCCCACCCTGCCTCCGCCCTCGAAGTGCCGCAAACCGGCTCGTTCGCTGACGATGACGGCGGGACGGCCGACCTCGCACTGATGCTGGGGGTTCCGGTCGCCGGGGCGGCTGACGGACCATGTAAGGGGACGGACTCCGGTCGGCGGCCGTGCCTCGTGTTCCGTCTGCAGGTGATCGCGATGAAGGGTTCGATCCGGATCGGGAGTGTGCGGGGGCTGGAGCTGCGTGCGCATTGGAGTGTGCCGCTGATCATGCTGCTCTTCGCGTACGGTCTGGGCAGCCGCACACTGCCTGCGTACGCGCCGGGCCTGGCGCCGGTGGTGTACGCGGTGGCTGGAGTTATCGGTGCTCTGCTGTTGCTGGTGAGTCTGGTGGCGCATGAGGTGGCGCACGCGCTCACGGCCCGCAGGTCCGCGATCCCCGTGCGGGACATTACGTTGTGGGCGCTGGGCGGAATGACCCGGATGCAGCGGCCTGAGACGCCACGGGCGGCGCTCGCGGTCGCCGTGAGCGGGCCGCTGACCAGCCTGGTGCTCGGTGGGGCCGCGCTGGGGGTCGCGGCCGGGGTGGGGGCAGGGGGCTGGCGGATACCAGCTGTTGTGCTGGCTTGGCTGGGCGGCACGAACCTGCTGCTGGGCGTCTTCAATCTGCTGCCTGCCGCGCCCTTGGACGGGGGCCGAGTCCTGCAGGCCGCGCTGTGGTGGTGTACGGGTGACGAGGACCGGGCCTGGCGGGTGGCCGGGCGCAGCGGACAGGTCATCGGCACGGGCCTCGCCGTGGTCGGATGGCTGGCTTTTGTGCGGGGGGTGCCGGGTGGGTTGTGGCTGATGGTCATCGGCTGGTTCGTGGCGCTCACCGCCGCGGCCGAACGACGGTGGGCCGAGCTCCGCACGGCCCTGCGGGGCATACGCGTGAGGGAGGCGATGACCAGTCCGGCCGCCACCGGTGCGGACTGGCTGACGGTGGACCGCTTCCTGTCCGACGTGGCCCCACAGTCGGGTCATACGGTCCTCCCACTGGTGGACTTCGAAGGCCGTCCCAGCGGTGTCATACGACTGCGCCGACTCAGTGCTCTGCCGTCCCAGCAGCGGGAGACGCTGCGCATACGGGAAGTGGCGACCCCGCTGTCGCAGTGCACGCTCGCAACACCGGACGAACTCCTCACCGAGGTCCTGGACCGCCTCGGCTCAGGCGGCGGACTGCCCATCCTGGTCACGGACAGCGGCCGACTCGACGGGATCGTCACCGCTCACGACATCCACCGAGTCGCCCAGCGGCACAGAACGGGCCCTGATGGCGCTACTCCGACTCCCGACGAACGACTTCCGGCACGGCCTGCCGTATCCGGACCCGCGAAGAAGCGGGTACGTTCGCGCACCCCATCGGGTTCCAGGGCGACCGGACGGCGCCGACTGCGTCTGTGGCGCCGTGCGCTCGACGATCAGGCGCGGCGGGGCGACGGCGGATTCGGCAACGGCAACGGTCGAGTCGCGGAGGGCACGCGACGAACACAGCTCATGGACCTGGTGTTCACGGTGGGAGCGCACGGATTGCTCGTGACGGCGTTCAACACGTTCGACGCGCGGCCGCATCCGGGGCTGCCGGACGGATAGTTCGACGCCGTGCCCTGAACGGTGGTGGGCACGCGTCCGCTCCGGGGCACCGACGTCCCGGAGCGGACAACAACGCTACTGCGCCTGCGTCAGGCCTTGGCAGCGGGCTCGGCGGTAACGGCGTTCTCCGCCTCACCGTCCTGTGCAGCCGCGGAGCGGGTAACGCCCGGGATGGTCGCGGCCACCGCGGCTGCCAGGAGCGCGACGCCGCCGCCGATCAGCAGGCCGGTGCGGAAGCCGTCCTCGGAGGCGAAGGTGAAGCCGCCCATGGTGACCGTCATCTGCGAGAGGACGACACCGATCACCGCGGCGCCGATCGAGGTGCCGAGCGAGCGCATCAGCGTGTTGAAGCCGTTTGCGGCGGCCGTCTCGGACACCGGGACCGCACTCATGATCAGGGCGGGCATCGCGCCGTAGGCGAGACCGACGCCACCGCTGATCACGACGGTGACGATCAGCAGGCCCCAGGTCGAGCCCATCAGCGCCATCGACAGGGCATAGCCGGCCGCGATGACGAGGGAACCGGAGACGAGGGTGAACTTCGGGCCGCGCGCGTTGGTCAGCTTCCCGCCGAACGGCGAGACGACCATCATGACGAGGCCGGCGGGTGCCATCCACAGGCCCATCGCCAGCATCGACTGGCCGAGGCCGTAGCCGGTCGCCTTCGGGAACTGCAGCAGCTGCGGCACGATCAGCATCTGCGCGTACATGCCGACGCCGATCAGGACCGAGGCGGCGTTGGTGAGCAGCACCCGGGGGCGGGCGGTAGTGCGCAGATCGATCAACGGGTCACGGGTGCGCAGCTCCCAGAAACCCCAGACCAGCAGGACCACGACCGCGGCGACGAAAAGGCCGAGCGTGCTGACCGAACCCCAGCCCCAGTCCGCACCCTTGGAGATCGCGAGCAGCAGACAGACCAGGCCCACGCCGAGGCCGAGCGCACCGGCCAGGTCGAAGCGCTGCCCCTTCGCCGCGGCCGGTACGTCGGGAATGAAGGACCAGATCATCGCGCCGATCAGCGCGGCGAGGACGGCCGAACCCCAGAACAGTGCCCGCCAGCTCGCGTACTCGGCGACCGCGGCGGCGATCGGAAGGCCGAGGCCGCCGCCGATGCCCATGGAGGCGCTGACCAGAGCGATGGAGGAGCTGAGCTTCTCGGGCGGCAGCAGGTCACGCAGCAGGCTGATGCCGAGCGGCACCACGCCCATGCCCATGCCCTGCAGCCCGCGCCCGACGATCATCATCCCGACGGACGAGGTCAGGGCGCACACCACCGAGCCCACGAGCAGCGGCACACAGGAGGCGAGCAGCATCTTGCGCTTACCCAACAGGTCGCCGAGGCGGCCGGCGACCGGGACGCAGACCGCGGCCGACAGCAGCGTGACGGTGATCACCCACGTGGCATTGGAGGACGTGGTGTGCAGGATCTTCGGCAGATCCGCGATCAGCGGTGTCACCAGGGTCTGCATGACCGCGGCGACGGTACCGGCCAGCGCGAGCGTGGCGACGACGCCGCCCGATCGGGGGGTGGGCCCGGGGCCGTCCATGAAGGACTCCTCTACTTCGACATTCGAGGCTGGGATGGAATATGCATCATACATATCTCATGTATCGACCATGTTGAATGCATCATGCATGAGGCAGGATCATTGTGATATCGCATGCACCGTCCGGCATGCACAGGGCCGTCGAGGAGATCCGATGAGCAGGGCCACGCGCCAGGTGGAGTACGAGCAGATGCTGCAGAGCCGCTACCTTCACCTGCACAAGTCGAAGGGGCGGCGCCAGGGCAGCACCCTGGAGCGCAGCGCGTACATCCTGCTCAGCCGCATCCGGGTGCAGGGCCCGATGTCCATCGGCCAGCTCGGTGACGCCTTCGGCCTCGACGCGTCCACCCTGAACCGGCAGACCGCGGCCGCCATGCGCGCCGGGCTCGTCGAGCGCATCCCGGACCCGGACGGCGGCATGGCACGCAAATTCCGTATCACCACGGAAGGCGAGCGGCGTCTCGACGAGGAGCGCGAGGGCACCATCCACACCCTGGACCAGATCATGACCGACTGGTCCGACGAGGACATCGCCGCCTTCGCCGACTACCTCAAGCGCTTCAACACCGACATCGAGCGCTTGGACGGTAGGCCCTGGCCGCGGCCGTGAGACGGCAGCCCAAGTGCCTTCTGGGCGGGCCCGGCGCCGCACTCAGTGCCGCTTGAGCCGTTCCGCCGGCCATTCGCTCCTCTAAGGGCTGTCCCGTGATCCCAGGCGGAACAGCGCGCGGCGTCGGATGCGGTGCATCGCAAGGCGGAGGAGGGTCCTCATACTGCGCGTATTCGGGCTCCGACAACGCAGCGAGGTGCCGTAGCTGTCGTCGCGCGCCCGCCAGGGATTACGGGACAGCCCTCAGGCCTGACTCGTCCAGCGCTGCGAAGCCTCCCCGGGGCACGTCTGCGTCACCAGGCCGCTGCTCGTCCCGAGGTCGAGGCAGCCGCCGTAGTCGCTCCGGAGGCCGCCGCCTGAACCCGTACGCCACAGTCGGCCGGTGCTCTGGGCACAGTCGCCCACGAAGACAGCCTGGCCGAGCCCCTTGGAGTACAGACACTGGCCGGTCTGCTGGTTGACGAGTTGGAAGCTGCCGTCCGACCTGCTCTGCACGGTCCACCAGACGGTCGAATCCGAGCAGTCCCGGTAGTCCGCGGCGTCGTAGACCTGGGTGATGCACTTGCCGTTGTCGCCGTTGCGGAGTGTGTTCGCGGCCCGATCGGTGGGGATGCTGTCCCGATCCAAAGAGGCAACAAGATCCGCAAGGCCAAGGCGCTCGCCGGACAAGCCACTCGCCGACAAGCTGCTGACTCCCGGCGCCGGGCTCATGGACCGCTCCCGTGATTTCGGCATCGGCCGCGGCCTGCGCAGCCGTGGGCGAGGACGGGCGCCCCGGCTGTGACGTACGTCCTGTTGCCACTCAGGCGGCCGCCCTACGCTTACCTGCCACGCGCGCCCCGGGCGCGCGAGCGCTCGCGACCGGATCACGCACAGGCAACACAACCATGGCGGGCACGTGTGAAGGACGGTTCACCATGCCCAGTGATCTCTCGCCAGTCATAGCTGCCGCCGCTCGCTGGCTGCTGTCGGCATTCCCACCGGCACCTGGCCCGCTGAACGATGCCCTGGCCGAAGCCCAGGCATGGCAGGCGGCCACGATCGCCGCCGCCCTCCGTTACCCCACCGAGCTGGACGCCGAACTGCTGAACTTGCTCGGCCCGGGTGGCTCCGAACGGCTGGACGCTGCCACCGGCACCGATACCCACCCGCTGGATGGCGCCGAATACGCCTGGCGCACCTGGGTGGACGAAACCGTTGTCAGCTGGGCGGCCTGCCTGCTGGCCGACGCCGATCTCGCGACCGTGGCAGCGGCCTGCCTGGCCGCAACCCACCACGGCGCGGGCAGTGTGGGCGATGCGCGTCGGCTGACCATTCCCAGCGCTCGCGATCACCGCGCGGCGCCGCTGTTGCGCCACCCGGACCTTGTCAGCCCGATCGCAGACCTCCACCGCGAGACACTGCTTGGCCTCCTCGAGATCGCCCCGGCCAGAAGCTCACCCGAGCCAAGGTAACCTCGAAGCCTGCATACCGGTCGTCCACCCCGTGCGCGGCCGCGCGCCCTCCGGCTTCCGCGACGCCGACCCGATGAGCACCGCGAATCGAATGCCGGAAACCCTGGCCCGATTCCGGCGGGCCAGGGTTTCCATTCTGTGCGGGCGTTGCTGTTACCACTTGTCGTTGCGGAAGTCCCTGATCACTCGGAAGCTGCCCACGACACCGTTCTTGACCCACACGCCGCCGTGGACGAAGCGCGGCGTGACACCGTTGCTGGTGCTCCAGGGGCCGACCGTGGCAACAGGAGAGCCGTTGTCACAGGTTGCGCCGCGGAAGACCTCAACGGTCCGGCGGCTGTCGTTGCGGACGTTGAGAGTCCTGGAGCCCAGACCGCTCACCACGGTGATGCAGCCGTCGGAGTGGGCGGAGTAGGACCGCTCGTTGAAGAAAATCCTTCCCTTGTCGAAGTCGTTGTCGCGGCCGCCGTTACCCTTCTCCCCGCCGCCGTAGCCGCCGCCACCGCCACCGCCGTAGCCGCCACCACCACCGCCGCCACCACCGTAGCCGCCACCACCACCGCCGCCACCGTAGCCGCCACCACCGCCGCCGCCACCGTTGCCGCCGTAGCCGCCACCGTTGCCGTTGCCGCCGTAGCCGCCGCCACCGCCGCCGCCACCGTTGCCGCCGTAGCCGCCACCGTTGCCGTTGCCGTTGCCGTTGCCGTTGCCGCCGAAGCCGCCACCTCCGTTGCTCTTACCCTTCTCCCCGGCGCCGCCGCCGTCCTGCGAAGGCACGCCGGGAGCGGCGCCCTGTTGCTGGACAACGGGCGCGGCTGCGGGGGTATCCGCGGCCGTGGCGTAGTTGATACCAGTTGCCGCCAGGGCCGCGGCGCCTACAGCGGCAGCGGTCACGACGACAGTACGCGTGGTCATATCACTTCTCCTGTCTCAGAGACATCGGCTGTAGCCGATGCGTGACAAACGTACTTAATGGTGCTTTTATCTGTCATGTCGGGCGCATCTAAAGTGTGATGCCGACGGCCGATAGGGTGAATTTGCGCCATTTATGCATAGAGCCGCGTCTATTTGAAAAATAGTCACGTCGATCTCTATCTGAATGGCTGTCACTTGCCTTGTGGCTCAGCGCTCTGAGTGCCAGTCAGTGTCCGATCTGCCGCGGCAGAGGGCGACGGAAGAGGCCAGGGCCGGACCTGCTCAAAGCACGGATCGGGCCTTGTTCCGACGGACAGCCTGCTGGTGGGGCTCGCACTGGTTCCACTCACGGTGGCGCGTAGTAGGCCCGTGAGGCGAAGGCGGCAAGGTAGAAGGCTCCTTAGAGTTGCTTGCTCCCGCGTCGGGAGGGGTACTTGCCGCGGATGCACGAGCCGGATCTGTGCGTGGCAGGCGCAGGGGCGGCGTAGGCCGCCGGACGTCAGACGGTTGCGAAGGCGGTGCCGTCGCCGACGTCGATGAGGATCCGGGCTGCGGTCCTGACCCCGATGCCGGGTCAGCGCGGCAGCGTCGGCGCCAGGGACGACGACCCTCTGTTCGTCGAGGGCGGCGAGTATGTCTTCGACGACACGTCCAGCCATGAGCGGGGCCTTGGGCCGCAGCAGGGTGACCAGTCCTCGCCGTCCTGCCTTCCTCACATGGCTGACCGGGGAGCCGCAGCGTTCGAGCAGGGCCGGAACGGCCGGATGGTCAAGACGGGGCCCCAGGACCCGCTCCATGGAGGGGTGGATCCGGGTGCGAGAAGCCCGCGCATCCGGTTCTTGATGCGTGTCACCTACCGGACACGTCGTCGCAGCAAACCTTGCCCTGCCAGGCGTCGCGGCCCAACAGGCAGTGGCACCGACACGTCAGAGGCTCCACCGCGAAGGCTCCCTCGGAAGCCGATCGAGGAGTGACTCGAGTCCGTCCAGCATCCGCGCGAGCCCGAATTCGAAGAGGGTGCCGAGGTCGAGTTCGAACCCGTCCTGGTCGAAGAGCGTGGACAGGATCGGATAAGACTGGGTCGTCTGGATTGCTTCCATCCGTGGCTCATTGGATGTCATCCATTCCTCGGCTGTCATTCCGGTGTCCTGCCGCGCCTGGGATTCCAGCTCAACGGCCATCGCGACGCCTTGGGCGTATCCGAGAAGCGTGAGGTGGACATGGATCATCTGATCCGGGGTAAGGCCGAGCCCGCTCAAGGCGCTCAGGGCCCGCTCGGTGTACTGCATCGCATGGGGCGAAGCCATCGGCCGAGTGAGGGCGGCCACGGCTCTCGCCAGCCAGGGATGTTGCTCGTACTGACCCCACAACCACCGCGCCTCCCGCTCCAGCCGCGGACGCCAACCCGCCGGTGGTGGGCCGGACGGTCCCCCGCTGAACACCGCTTCCGACATCAGCCGTATGAGCTCTCCCTTGTTCGGGACATGGCGGTAGAGCGCCATGGTGGAGGTACCGAACTCGGTTGCGACTCGCCTCATGGAGAGCGCGGCGAGACCCTCCGCGTCGACGAGCGCGATCGCGGCACGGATGATGCGCTCGCGGGTGAGACGCTGACCGGGGGGCGCGTTGCGCTCTCGCCCTGTCTCCGCAACTACCGTGCCGACACCAGGCACGGCCCGCACCAGTCCCTCCTGGTTCAGCGTGGTGAGCGCCTTTGTCGCGGTCGCCATCGCGACGCTCCATTCCTGCGTGATACGCCGGGTGGAGGGGACTCGGTCGCCAGGGGCCAGCTCGCCCGAGGCGATGCGGCGGCGGAGATCCCCGGCGATGCGGAGGTAGGGCGGTTCGGTGGCCATGCCCTCACCGTACTAGTGCACTGGTTGCCCTCCCCGCCCTTTTGACAGGGGGTACAGCAGAGTGCACTAGGCATCTGTTTGCGGCGTACGTGATGACCCGATTCCGTACCACCATGGAGAACACACCCGGCCCCCGCGCGGGCCGCAAGGAATGGGTCGCCCTCGGTGTCCTGATGCTGCCACTGCTCCTCGTCTCGATGGACGTCTCGATCCTGTACTTCGCGATCCCTTACATCAGCCAGGACCTGGAGCCCAGCGCCACACAGCAGTTGTGGATTCTCGACATGTACGGCTTCGTACTCGCCGGGCTGCTCATCACGATGGGCGCGCTCGGCGACCGGATCGGGCGGCGCACGCTGGTCCTCACGGGAGCCGCGGTCTTCGGCGCGGCCTCGGTGGCCGCCGCGTACGCGCACTCCGCCGACCTGCTCATCGCCGTGCGCGCGCTGCTCGGACTCGGCGGCGCCGCCCTGATGCCCTCGACCCTCGCCCTGATCCGCAACCTCTTCCGTGACGAGAAGCAGCGCGGGAAGGCGGTGACCATCTGGACGGCCGTCATGACCACCGGGATCTCACTGGGACCGGTGGTCAGTGGTCTGCTGCTGGAACACTACTGGTGGGGCTCGGTGTTCCTGATCAACCTGCCTGCCATGGTGCTGCTGCTCGCGCTGGTGCCCTTCCTGGTGCCAGAGTCCACACCAGCCGTCCGAGGCCGCCTCGACCCGCTGAGTGCGGCGCTCTCACTCGGCGCTTTGCTCCCGGTCATCTACGGCATCAAGGAGTGGGCCCGGCACGGCTACGAACCGCTGCCCGTTCTCGGCATCACCGTGGGACTCGTGCTCGGCTTCGCATTCGTACGTCGCCAGAGGCACCTCGCTCATCCCATGATCGACCTCGGCCTCCTGGGCCGGCGCGCCTTCGGCGGCCCTGTGCTCGCCAATCTGCTCGCTATGTTCGCCACGGTGGGCTGGCCGTCTTCCTCACCCAGTATCTGCAGTCCGTGCTCGGCCTGAGCCCGTTCACAGCCGCGCTGTGGAGCCTGGTGCCGGCCGCGGGCGTGGCCGTCATGGCCCCGATCGGGGCGGCGCTCGCACAGCGGATCGACCGTGCGTATGTCATGGGCGGCGGCTTCCTCGTCTCCGCCTGCGGTTTCCTCTGGCTGACCCAGGTACGTACTGACTCGGCCCTTTGGTTCACCCTCGTCGGCGCCTCCGTCTATGCCGGCGGGCTGGTCGCCGCCATGACCCTCGCCAACGAACTCGCCCTGGGCGCGGCCCCACCGCAGCGCGCGGGTTCAGCCGCGGCCGTACTCGAGTCGGGTCAGGAACTGGGTGGAGCCCTGGGCATGGCCGTCCTCGGCTCCATCGGAGCCGCGGTCTACAGCCGGGACATGTCCGACGCCCTGCCATCCGACATGCCGCACGCCGAAGCAGTACGCGAAACCCTGGGCGGCGCGACGGCAGCCAATCTCCCGGCCGCCATGGCAGACGCCGTATTGGCGGCTGCACGTGACGCCTTCACCCACGGAATGGGCGTCGCGTCAGTCGGCGCGGCCGTCGTCATGGCCGGAGCGGGTCTCTTCTCACTCGGCTTCCTGCGAGGCGTAGGCAAGACAAAAGGCTCGACGCAATCGTCCACCGAACCGGGACTCACCACGCTCCTCTAGTGCGGTGACCGGAAGCGATCACCGGGTTGGTGCTGGGGATTCCTGCTCCGGTTGGATGTGACGACACGTTCGACGGGCGTGGGGAGGCGTGATGGCACATCCTGTCAGGGTTCGCAGGCTGACCGAGCAGAGGCGATTTCTTACGGATCACCACGTCAGTCAGGAACTGGTGGTGATCTGATGACTCCATGCGCCTTGAGCACTGCGTGACCAGGAACCACATCGAGGTGTGGAATGCGCGTGTGCTGCCGCCTGGGACGGTACGGATCACGTTCTGGAAGGTTCTACGCGGCTCTCTCCTACCGATCCTGGTCTGGGTTGGCGTCGCGTGCTTCGTCTACTTCGTCTACAACCCGGTGGTAGCAGTAGTCCTTGGTGGGCTCTTCACGCTCTCCTTCCTCGTGGGGGTCGCCCTCCGCCGCAAGGCACGGCACTCCGTCCGGTGCAGCATTTACGGTGCGGTGGGAGGAGTGCTCGACAAGTCGATGGCGTGGTTCTGAGGCGTTGCGACTGTGGGCGGGCCGTCGGTGATCCGGGTGTGTTGACCGACGCTCGATGGGTCGCCAGGTGATCGACGCGATCGCCCGGAAGTAACCGGACAGGATCTCCGTGGATGGTTCTGCCTGCGGAGTTCGGCTCGTGGAAGGGCGCCGACGGTCGTCTTCGGAACTGGGCGATCGATGACACCTGGGACCGAGTGTTCACCGCTCTGCCGGCACCAGGAATGACGGAACAACCCTTGGGCAGAGCGACTCGGGGGCGGTGCTGAGCAGGTTGAGGTCGAAAATGCGGATCCACTGAGTGTCGTCGCTGTCGAGGCGCCGACCGGCAGGACGGCGTCCCCCACTCCGACGTTGTTCACCAGAGGGTCGATGCCGCCCGGCTCGGTGACGGCGCTCGCCGAGCCCGGGGAGCATGGCATCCCGCCGCGCAAGTTGGGCAGCCTCGGCAGGCCGACCTGAGAAATACGCCCTGGTCCGCTTCGCAGCGGCGGACGCAGCCGGCGCTCCGGCCTACGGGCCGCGGTATGGCGGCGAGGCCGTGACCGCGCGAGGCTGGCCCACGGTGGAGTGGCAGAAGAGGGGGACCTTCGCGTGACCAACGATCGTTACCGTTTGATGGCAGATGCTGTCCGGTTATTGTTCCGCTCGCACGGACATGTCCTGTCCGTCCGCAGAGCCGGCGGTTCCGACCCTGCGCCGGAACAACTCCCAGGGGCGGGCGACCACCTGGAAGAGGGTGAGTCGCTCGATCAGGCAGCACGCGTGGAGTCCGGGATCGATGTCGACCCGCATCGTCAGGAGTTCTGCGGCCTGATGCGTGACGTCCCCCTCGGCAAGGACCGGATCACCCCGGCGTTCGTGGCGCAATCCTGGAGCGGCGAGCCTCACCATGCTGAGCCCGACAGGCACGATGGGCTGTTCCGGGCTGCCGTGGGCAAGGCGTCGCAGGACTGCCGGCCCTACACCGTGGCGATCTGCCGCTTGCTCGCCGAGAGGCGCACGTACCTGGCCCTGCACTGGCCTGTTCCCACCCGGGGAGGCGCATCGTGAAGCGGTATCTGCGCCGGGTGCGGATGGTCGAGCCGACAGTCTCCGCAGCCGAGCACGAGCTGTTCGGCGGGCCCCTGCGCTACGACATGGGCTGGGCCGAACATGAACGTGCACGGCTCGACTTGAACATGCTCTCGGCCATTCGTGCCATGCCCCGACTGGTCGGCAGAACCCTGCGCAGGGCCTGGTCCGCCGACCGGCCCGCGCTGCTGGCAGTCGGGGTCAGTGAGATCGGCCAGGGCATCGCGGCAGCCGTCAGCCTGCTCGCGGTCAACGCCGTGATGCATGCCCTGCTCGGCAGCGGCACGCCTGTCGACCGCCTGTACGGCGCCCTTCCCGCGTTGATCGCCGGCGCGGTCGTCGCGGTGGTGAACGCCGGCCTCGCCGGCTGGTCCACTTCACGGGCCGGGCGCCTGGAGCCCCTGGTGGAACGGATCGCGACCACCGAGTACCTGGCCGCAGCCACCGCGGTCGAGCTGGAGGCCATCGAGGACCCGGAGTTCCGGCGCCTGATCGATGTCGCGCAATACGGTGCCGCCTCGGCCCGACGCATGATCAGCGCCTGCGTCGCCGCACTGAACGGAACGATCTCTCTGATCGCCACAGCAAGCGTCCTGACCATCCTGCACCCCGCGCTGCTGCCCATGCTGCTGCTGATCGCGGCACCGCGCGGCTGGGGAGCCATGCGGGTGGCGCAGGAGCGCTATGTGTCGGTGATGACCTGGGTCGAGCATGTGCGCGCCAGCCGCCTCATCGGCAACCTCCTCACCGAGCGCAGCGCGGCCCAGGAAGTGCGGATCCACTCGGTCGGCCCGTTCCTGTTGGACAAGTACAAGGGGATGGCCGAGAGCGCCGAGGCCGAGCAGAAGCGGCTCGCCAACGGCAAGGCCCTGACCGAGCTGGTGGCCGCTGCCCTGTCCGGTCTGGCCATGGCAGGCACGTACGGGGTGATGTTCTGGCTGATCACGGCCGGGCACATGAGTCTTGCCGTGGCCGGCACCGCCGTGATCGCCGTACGCTCCGGCTCCGCGAGCCTGGGCGCGCTGGTCATGAACGTCAACCAGCTGCACGAGGAGAGTCTTTACGTCCAGGACCACGACAGGTTCCTGGCCGAGGCCGCAGGACGAGCCATCCCCTCGGGCGGGGAACCCGTGCCGCACCAGGTCGAACAGGTCGTCCTCGACAAGGTCACCTACCGCTACCCGGACCGCGACGCTCCGGCACTGGACGGGGTCTCGATCACTCTCCCCATGGGGTCGGTGACCGCAGTGGTGGGCGAAAACGGATCGGGCAAGAGCACCCTGATGAAGGTCCTGGCGGGCCTGCTGCTGCCGCAGAGCGGCACGGTGCGCTGGGGCGAATCCGAACTGACCGGCCTGGACCGCGCCCAGGTGTTCGACCGCGTCGCACTGCTGACACAGGATTTCCAGCGCTGGCCGGTGACAGCCGCCCTGAACATCCGCATCGGCCGCCCCGACCAGGATGCCGAGCACGAGGAACTGGAGCCCTCTGTCGACTACGCAGGTGCCTCCCCGGTCATCGCGAAACTGCCCCACGGTCTGCGGAGCCTGCTGGCCCGGATGTTCCGCGGTGCCTCGGAGCTCTCCGGAGGCGAGTGGCAGAAAATCGGACTCGCCCGTACGCACTGGCGCAGCTCCACGTGCCCCGCGGACAGCGTCCTGATCGTCGACGAACCCACCTCCGCGCTCGACCCCGAAGCGGAGATCGCCGCCTTCAACCGCATCCGCCAACTCGCCGGGCCACACCGGGCCGTGGTCCTGGTCACTCACCGCATGTCCGGTGTCCGCCACGCCGACACCATCTACGTCCTCACCCAGGGACGCCTGAGCGAACACGGCACCCACGATGAACTGATCGCCGCAGACGGACGGTACGCAGCCATGTTCCACACCCAGGCCGCCCAGTACGCACCGGATTCCCGCGCCCAGGTACCGAACCCCAGCACCCCGCCCGTCCCGGACCACTCCTGACCCCGCAGACCGAAAGGACGGTCGTGCCGCCGAGCTCCCCCACCCCCCGCCACATCCGCTCGGGCCGGGGCTCCCTCCATGGTGCGGAACCGGCTGACCGACCAGCTCGTCGGCGCCGACCGGATCCGCACCCCCGCTGTCGAGACCGCCTTCCGCAGGATGCCTCGGCGCGCCTTCGCCCCCGAGGCGGCCTCGACGCGGGATACGCCGACTACATCGTCGCCACCCGCCACAATGGGGGACGGGCGGGTGACCAGATCAGTCTCCGCTCCCTGGCTGCAGGCCGGGATACCGGAAGCCGCGTGTTCCAGCCCGGCCGGCACGTCCCGCGTTCCCGGGACGCGGGCGATCGCGCCCTCATTGGTGTCGTCCGGCCCCGCTTCGGTGGCCGGGCCGCGGACGTATTGAGGGGTCCGTGGGCCAGAAGCGAGGACGGGGCCGGGCCAGGTCAGGCCAGGAGCAGGGGCTCATCGCATGGACGCGGTGGGTGGACGCTCGCGTACCGCGCCGTAGGCGATGAAGTACGCCGGCACTCGCTTGAGCCACCGCGAGGTGGTCAACAGTTCGGCCATCCGCTGTGACCGCTTGGCGTTACCGAAGGGCGGGCGTCCCTCCAGTACGGGTGCGATGACCCGCGCGTGGGCGAATCGCTGCAGCGCCTGCGTCGCGGCTGTGGTCGGCCACCGCCGGCGCTGTACGGCGCGTACGTCCGCCAGACCGACCGTACCCCTGCGCAGCGGCTCGACGAGATACCGGGCGGTGGCGACGGCGTCTTCGACAGCAAGGTTGATGCCGATACCGAAGACCGGGGACATCGCGTGCGCCGCGTCACCGATGCACAGCAATCCCGGGCGGTGCCAGCGCCGGAGGCGGTCGAGCCGTACGTCGAGCATCTTCACCTCGTCCCACGACCGCAGCCCGTGCACCCGGTCCCCGAGCCAGGGAACGCCGGCCGAGAAGTCGGCCATGAACCGCTCAAGACCGGCGGCACGGCGCTCGGCATCGGTCCCCTTGGGGATCAGCGCCGCGCACTGCCAGTAGTCCCCGCGGTCGATCATGGCGGTGAGGAACCCCTCGCCGACGCCTCCCACGAGCCCGTGCGGATCGCCCTCGCGCCGTGGCAGTCGGAACCACCAGGCGTCCATGGGGCAGGTGAATCTCCGCAGGCCCAGTTCGGGCCGAGACCGGGCCAGCGAGCCCCGGCCGTCGCAGGCCACCGTGAGGGTGGCCCGCAGTTCGCCGGTGCGGCCGTCGGGGGTGCGGTACCGCACCCCCGTGACCCGTCCGCGCTCCACCAGGAAGGAAGTCGCCTCGGTGCTCATCCGCACGGAGAACGACGGCTCTCGAGCGGCCTCGTCCGCGAGGAGGTCGAGCAGGTCCCACTGCGGCACCATCGCCACGTAGTTGTAGGGGCCCCGCAGCGTGCCGATGTCTCCGACGGTGACCAGCGAACGGTCAGGGCCGAGCGGCAACTGGACCGTCGTCACCCGCCGTTGCGGCAGACGGGCAAACCGCTCCGCCAGGCCGAGGTCGTCCAGCAGCGCCAGGGTGGACGGATGCACCGTGTCGCCGCGGAAGTCGCGCAGGAAGTCGCCGTGCTTCTCCAGGACCGTGACCGCTACTCCGGCCCGGGCCAGCAGCAGGCCGAGGACCATTCCGGCGGGGCCGCCGCCCACAACACAGCACGTGGTCCGTTCCATCGCAGCCCCTGCCCTCGGTGAAATCCCGGTATCCCTCACTGGGACATATACCATCAAAACCTGCAAATCTGCCGTGAAGATTCACGGATCCTTCTGGGAGGCATGATGAGCCAGCAGCCGGTCCTTCTGCCCTACGCCGACCCGGCCTTCGTGGCAGACCCCTTCCCGCTCTACCGACAGCTGCGCGAGGACGGCCCGGTACGGCGCGCCGTCATCGCCGGCGGCCTGGAAGCCTGGCTGGTCACGCGCTACGAGGATGGCATCGTGGCTCTGTCCGACCCCCGGTTGAGCAGCGACGTCCGTGACGCGTCGGATCCGCGCCTCCTGCAGCGGCTGCCCGCGACCGAACGCGAGTCCGTACTGCGCAACATGCTCCGCTCCGACCCGCCCGACCACACCCGCCTGCGCCGCCTGGTCTCCAGTGCGTTCACGGCGCGCAGGGTGGCCGAGCTGCGGCCTCGTGTCCAGGCCATCACCGACGGACTGCTCGACGCGATCGTGCCGGTCGGCAACGCCGACCTCGTCGAGGACTTCGCGCTGCCGCTTCCGGTCACGGTGATCAGCGAATTGCTCGGGGTGCCCGTGGCCGACCGGCACGACTTCCAGCGGTGGACCGACGACATGATCCTGCAAGGGGCGGAGCTGCCGGACCCGGCCCGGATGGACGCGGCGTGGCGGCAGATGCACTCGTACCTGACCAGGCTCCTGGAGGCCAAACGAGCCCGGCCCGGGGACGACCTGCTCAGTGCGCTGATCGCCACCCGGGACGAGGAGCACCGGCTGGACGAGGACGAGCTGATCGCCATGGCCTTCCTGCTGCTGGTGGCCGGATACATCACCACGGTCAACCTGATCGGCAGCGGCATCGCCGCGCTGCTCGCCCACCCCGACCAGCTTCAGATGCTGCGGAAAGATCCGGCGCTTCTGCCGGGCGCGATCGAGGAGTTCCTTCGCTACGACGGACCGGTCAGCCCCGGGATCGCGCGGTTCGCGCGCGAGGACGTCTCCATCGCGGGCGTGGCCATCCCGCGCGGTGCGACCGTGCTGGTCGCCTCCGCCATCGCCGACCGCGACCCGGCACGGTTCTCCGAACCCGATCGCCTGGACATCACCCGACAGGACAATGCTCACCTCGCGTTCGGGCACGGCATCCACTACTGCCTGGGGGCGCCGCTGGCCCGGCTCGAGGGCCAGATCGCCATCGGCACTGCCCTGCGTCGCCTTCACCACCTCACCCTGGCCGTGCCGCCCGGCGAGCTGCAGTGGCGACCGGGCGGGCTGCGCGGCCCCGAGCGGCTGCCCGTCACCTTCACGTCGGCCGACCCGAACTGAGCAAGCGAACGCCGGCCTGGCGCGAGTAACGGGCGGAACGCCTCCGGCTTCGACCCCACCCGGTAGGTACTCCGCCGATGACGTCAGCGCAGGCCGAAGGCCCGGGTGATCGTCCGGGAGACGCTGTTGTCGGCGCTGTCCGGCGCGGTGCCCCGGAGCGTGACGAAGTGTCCGACTTCCAGCTCGCGCACGTGCAACACCGACTGGAGCACAACAACAGCGCCCCCGCCGTCGATCAGATCGAATTGCCCCCTCGGGTCCAGCAGAGCAAGCTGGGCGCCTTCCGCGCCCAACACCGCATCGCTACCGAGCTGGAGCCCGCTCGCTCAGGGAGCCCTGCTCAGGGATCGGGCGACCACCACCGTGGCCGAACGCCCCGGCAAGACCCCCGCGCAGGTCATCCTGCGCCAGCACCTACGGCTGGGCAATGTCGTCATCCCCACATCCGTCGCCCCCGAGCACATCCGGAGCACCCCCGACATCTTCCATTTCGAACGCACCGACGCCGACACCCGGGCCCCTCGCCGCCTGGCTGCGGCCTGACCCGCCGGCGGCGCCTGAACAGGGCGTGTTCGTGGTGCCATGACGATCGCCGAACGCCGCACTCCTGCCCCGCTGCCGGAGGCGTGGCCGCTCACTTCTGGGCGAGCTTGATGCGTTCGGTCAGATCACCGACCTCGCTGCCGAGTTTCTGCACGGGGGCAGCGAGGGAGGCCAGTGCGGACTCGATATCGACTGCTGCGGCCGTGTACTTGTCCATGCTGGCTGCGTGCTCCAGCCGTGCCCACACGGCGGCTTCGGCCACCAGGGCGTCGCGCTGGGGGCTGGCGATCGGGTGCTGGGATGCCTTGGTGAGCAATTCGCGGGCCTGCTGGCCCGGGGCGCTGTCAGTCATGGCCGGAATCCTTCCAGCGGGCGTGCGGCGGAGGGTGGATTTCAGACGGTGGAATGCAGCGCAGAAATACGACCTGTCCGCCTATCTGCTCGCAGAGCTGGTGTACAACGAGGTCGGAGGCGATCCGTCGAGCACGGACGACACCCAAGAACATCCTCACCAACGACCCCAACACCTCGTCGCAGTCCTCCGCATCGACGCTGCAGGCGGCTGACTCGGAGTCCGGTCCGGTCATGGGCTGGGCCGTCCGCGCTGCCGAGGCATCGCCTCGGTAGCGCGGTGCGTGCACGTACTCCTGCGTGTGCACCAACTCGGCTGCGGTGACCCGGAAGTGCCAGTTGTCCGTTCCGCGCCGGACGACGGTCAGCCACGATCCTTCGGCGGCACGGTAAACCGCCCGCGCGGGAGTACCCGGCCGGCCGCTGGTCACCTGCCAACGGGGGATGGCGGCGCAGCCGTCGCCCGCCGGCTCGCGCGACTCGATGTTCTCCTCGACCAGGACCTACCAGGAACCTTCGGTTGTCATGGTCCGAACCTATCGCCCCACGATGTCGACACTGCCGCGCCTCTCGAGATCCTCAGCGGCATCTTCCAGGGCCGGGCCGGTACCGCGAACGGCCTGCTTTGCCCGGATAGCTGACGTCGCGTCGGTGGCAGTTGCGGAGGATCGAGGCGACCTGTGATGAGACAGGAGGAAGGCGAGGAAAGACGGGCGCAGTGTTCGAATCGCTCTCCCCCATCTAGCACATCAGCCCCGGCAGGCCACTTCTCTGCGGCCGCCATCCGCCTCGAGAACCATTGCATTCAAGGGCGATCAAGGATCAAGCACCCTCCCAAGTCAACCGAACGATGGACACGACCCCGAACCGGTGCACGGCTTAGTCTCAACGCTGACCGCCTGAAGTGAACCAGGAGTGAGGCGCGGATGAGGATTGGGCAGCCCAGAGGGGCGGCGTGCGCCATGCCGCCGACGCTGCGGCATGCACTGAACGGCTTGTTCGTTTCCTCGCTCGTCGCTGCCCTCCTGATCGTGATCGGTCCAGGCACGGCTGTGCCGAGCCAGGACACGTCCATCGTGGCCGCCCTGTCCGTGCTCCTCGCCGCCACGTACGCGGTGGGATTCGCCGGCCCTGCCAGGCCTGCCGACTCTCGACGTCGCGAGGAACCCACCGAGTCCGTCGACATAACCGGAGGGAACCCGGGCCGTGCGCTGCGCTGGCTTGGCGCGCTGACCGCGGTATGGACCTGCCTCATGGCGTTCAGTTCGGGGTTCGGCTGGCTGGGGTTCCCGCTGTTCGCACTGTATGTCCTGCACCTGCCGCTGCGGCTGGCGGTCGTGGCCGTCGCTCTGGGGACCGCCATCGTGGTCGCCGCCAAGGGAGCGGAGGCCGGCGCGCTGGGGATCCCCCAGGTGGCCGGACCGCTGCTGGGCGCGCTGGTCTCCACGCTGACGCTGCTCGGGTACCAGTCGCTGTACCGGGAGAGCCAGGCCCGCAAGGCGCTCATCGCTGAGCTGGTCGTCACCCGGGACGCGCTGGCGGAGTCGCAGCGGGAGGCCGGCCGGCTCGCCGAACGCCAGCGGCTGGCCCGGGAGATACACGACACGGTCGCGCAGGGCCTCTCGAGCGTGATCATGCTGTTGCGCGCCACCGACGCCGCGCTGCCACCGGACGCATCCCTGGCGCAGGAGCGGACCGCCGCGGCCACCGAGGTCGCGACGGCGAACCTCGCCGAGTGCCGGCGCTTCCTGTACGAACTGAGCCCGCCGCCCCTGGTCGAGACGCCCCTGCCCGAGGCGTTGCGCCGACTGGTCGACCGGAGTGCCGAGGACGGTCTCAGCACCGCTTTCCATCTGCACGGGGAGCCGTACCCGCTGGGTGCCGAGTGCGATGTGGCGCTACTGCGGCTGACCCAGGAGGCGCTGGCCAATGTGCGCGGGCACGCGCACGCCGAGAGGTGCGTGGTGAGCCTCTGCTACCTGGACGACCGGGTGACGCTCGATGTCTTCGACGACGGCAAGGGCTTCGATCCGGAGCTGCCCCTACAGGACTCCCGTGGCGGCTTCGGGCTCTTCGGGATGCGCCAGCGGATAGAGGAGCTGGGCGGCGCGCTCACCGTCGAGTCCGCGATCGGCGAGGGAACGGCGGTCGCCGCCAGTCTGCCAATTCCGAATGGGGTGACATCATGACCGCGCCGCAGACCGCCTCCGTCGCGCAGGTACGCGTGCTGATCGTCGACGACCACCCGGTCGTGCGCCGTGGCCTGCGTGCGCTGCTCGATGACGTGCCCGAGGTCGTGGTGGCCGGTGAGGCGGGGGACGGTGCCGAGGCGCTGCGAATGGTCGCCGGGTCGACGGAGGTCGACGTGGTCCTCATGGACCTGCGCATGGGCGGCGGTACCGACGAGATGTCAGGCGTCGCCACCGATGCGACCGGCAGCGGGCGAGGCAGCGGCGAGCGCATGGACGGTGTCGAGGCCACCCGCCGGATCAGAGCCCTGCCGGCCCCGCCCCGGGTGCTGGTCCTCACCACCTACAGAACCGACGCCGAGATCCTTGCCGCCGTCGAGGCGGGTGCGACCGGTTACCTGCTCAAGGACGCGCCGGTCGAGGAGCTGATCTCCGCAGTGCACGCAGTCGCGGCCGGCGAGACCGTGCTGGCTCCGCCCGTCGCCACTCGGCTGCTCGGCCGCATGCGGGCACCGCAGTCCACACTGACCCCACGCGAGACAGAGATTCTCGTCCTGCTCGCGAAGGGACTGTCGAACCGGCAGGTGTCACGCGCGCTGTTCATCAGCGAGGCAACAGTGAAGACCCATCTGGTCCGTGTCTTCGCCAAGCTCGGGGTGGACAGCCGCACCGGCGCCGTGACGGCGGCACTGGCCCACGGCCTGATCCCCGAACCCCTGCCCGGCCCCACCTAGCCGACCGCACGACCGAATCCTGCAGACCCGCCCACCCCCTCCGGCCGGCCCGAGTTTCCGGACCCCACAGCGCAGCGAGGTTCCCCTGCCACACCACCGAGCTGACACAGCGGCGGCCCATGGCCGACGCCGCAACACGGCACGCGGTCCGCCGTCCTGGTACTGCTGCACTGCTCTCACCTGAAAGTGCAGCACAACCACATACCGCATCCACATGCAGTGATCCGACGCGGCGCCGAATTCCCGCGACCGCGTGGCTTTCGCGCGCCTTCATTCCCTCTCAGAGAAGGTCATCGCCTCAATGAGACAGTCACGACGGGCTGGGTCGACCAGATCCTCAGCCCGCTCAACCACCTCCATAGCCTACCGGCTGACACGCCGTCCAGTGCGTACGGCCCTGGGGGTGCTCACCGCGGCCTGTGTGGCCGGAACGCTTTGCACCCTGCCCGTCGCCGCAGCGACACCGGTCGCGTCGGCCGCTCAGGCTGCCCGGCCGCAGCAGGTCGGCCCGGTTGTCGCCACGCACAAGCTCACTCTCGTTACGGGAGAGGTGGTGACGCTGGAGCGTCACGCCAGCGGCTTCCAGGCGGCGACGGTCGCGCCCACACCTGACGGCACCCCAGCGGGCTTCTCCAGCATGAGGGTGGGCGAGGAGGTCTATGTCATCCCGGACAAGGCACAGCCGTACCTTGCCGCGAACGAGCTCGACCGCGAGCTGTTCAACGTCACCAAGCTGGTCGAGTACGGCTACGACGACGCGCACCGCCCCGCCGTGCCGCTGATCGCGACCTACGCCGGCGCGCCGGGCAAGGCGGGCAAGGCGGGTAAGCAGGCCGCGCCGGCCGGTTCGGTGAAGTCCGACGAGCTGCCCAGCGCCAATGCGGTGGCGCTGCGCGCGAGCAAGAAGAAGGCGGCGACGTTCTGGGAGGCGGTCGACGACGACAGCGCCGCAGCGACGACCGCACCGAAGCTCGCCGGCGGCATCAAGAAGCTCTGGCTCGACAAGCCGGTCAAGGTGACGCTGGACCAGAGTGTGCCGCAGATCGGCGCCCTGGAAGCATGGGCGGCCGGGTACGACGGCACCGGCACCAAGGTGGCCATTCTCGACACCGGTATCGACCCCAACCACCCCGATGTGGCGGGGCAGGTGAAGAAGACGCAGAACTTCACCGACGACCCCGACGCGGTCGACCACCACGGTCACGGCACGCATGTCGCCTCGACCATCGCGGGCTCGGGTGCCGCGTCGGGCGGCAAGTACAAGGGTGTGGCGCCGGGCGCCGACCTGTACATCGGCAAGGTCCTCAACAGCGCCGGTGAAGGCCCCCAGTCGGGGGTCATCGCCGGCATGGAGTGGGCGGTGGCCGAAGGTGCGGACGTCGTCAGCATGAGCCTGGGTTCGCCGGTCGCCAGTGACGGCACCGACCCGCTGAGCCAGGCCGTCAACGAGCTCACCGCGTCCTCCGGCGCGCTGTTCGTCATCGCGTCCGGCAACGAGGGCTCGGACAAGTCGACCGTGGGTTCGCCGGGTGCCGCCGACGCCGCGCTGACCGTCGGCGCGGTGTCCAAGTCGGAGCTGCTCGCGGGCTTCTCCAGCCGCGGCCCTCGCAAGGGCGACTTCGCGGTCAAGCCGGAGATCACCGCACCGGGCGTGGGCATCGTCGCCGCGCGCGCCGCCGGCACCTCGATGGGTCGCCCGGTCGACGCCAACTACACCTCGGCCAACGGCACCTCGATGGCCACCCCGCACGTGGCCGGCGCCGCGGCGATCCTCGCCCAGCGCCACCCGGACTGGACCGCCGACCGGCTCAAGCAGGTGCTGGTCAGCACCGCCGAGCAGGGCTCGTACACGGCCTACCAGCAGGGCGGCGGCCGGGTCGACGTGCCCAAGGCCATCGACGCCACCGTCTACTCCAGCCCCGCCGTCGTCAGCATGGGCAAGTCGACGGCCGAGAGCGCGCCGGTCACCAAGACGGTCAGTTACGTCAACACGTCCAGCGCGGACAAGACGCTGTCGCTCCGCCTGGCCGCCTCCGGGGAGACCGGACCCGCACCGGGCGGCACGTTCACGCTCAGCGCCACCAGCGTGACGGTCCCGCCGAACTCCACCGCGAGCGTGACGGTGACCTACCACCCCGAACTCTGCGTCCTGGGTGACTACACGGGTGTCGTCACCGCCACCGCGCCCGACGGCTCCGCGATCCACACCACCGTCGGCGCGACGAAGGGGGTGCCCACCGTCGACCTCACCGTCAACGCGATCGACCGGAACGGAAACCCGGCGCAGGGCACCGACGTGACCGTGTTCGACCTGGACGAGGACGAGGTCATCCAGCCCTACCTCCGGGACGGAACGGCAACTGTCGCAGTGCCGCTGGGACGCTACTCGGTCATGGGTGTCGTCTACACGCGGGACAAGGCCGGAGTCGAGATCCTGAACAGTACCCTCGCCGGCGACCCCATGGTGGAACTGAAGGCGGACAAGACGATCACGCTGGATGCCCGGCTGGGCAAGGAGGTCAAGGTCGCGACGCCCAAGGAGTCCGAGCCGAACGGCTACAGAATCGGGTACCGCCAGCAACTCCCCGGCAATTACGGGATTGACTTCATGAAGATCATGTCGAGCGCGATCTGGGATCATGCCTACGCGGTGCCCACCGCGCCGGTGACGAACGGCACCTTCGAGTTCAACTTCCAGCAGCGCAGGTACGCCCCAGTGATCCGGGCGTCCATTGCCGGGCAGGCCGGCGCGCTCCCGCTTGAGCCAGTGTTCAATGCGGCCCGGCTGGACGGCCCCAGCACGCTCCGGGCAGTCAACGCCGACAAGGGAGGGCCCGAGGACCTGGCCGGCAAGAACCTCGGTGGCAAACTCGCGGTCGTCACCAGCGATGCCACCCGGCAGACTGCCGACCAGATCGCCGCCGTGGCCGATGCCGGGGCGAAGGCAGTGATCATCGTCGGCGACCAGCCGGGCTCTTTCTACGCCAGTGTGCCGCTCGTCGCCCGCACCGCCATCCCGGCCTGGACCCTCCCCCAGGACGAAGGCGCGGTGCTCCTCGACCGGATGGCCGGCGGTCCCACGCAGATCAACCTGCACGGCATCGCCAAGAGCCCGTATGTGTACAACATCGCTCTCATGGTTCCCGGTGGAATTCCGGTCGACCCCGTCGACGCGGTCACCGCGGAGAACTCGGCCGTGGTGAAGTCCCACTACCGCGGCTCCAAGGGCACCAAACTTGGCGAGACCGACTCGGTGGTCCGCCCGGGAGAGCGCCTCATCGTCCAGGTGGTGGAGTTCGTCGATGGGCCGCTGGACCGGGAGGAGTGGTCCTCCACCGGCAGCAGGTGGCCGACCCTGAAGGACATGCGGTGGTCCCACGCAGTCTTCCCGGACCCCACCAACATCGCCCGCCGCATGAATGACGTGCTCCGCACCTATAGCCCGGGCGAACAGCGCGAGGAGACCTGGCTGGGCGCGGCGAACGGCCCGGCCGGACCGGCGAACACCCGCGCGGTCCGCGAGGGCGACGACATGACCCTCATCGTGCCGGAGATGGGTGACAGCGAACCGGAGCATTTCGGCTGGTTCGGCGCGGCGTCCGACAAGGCGATGGTGCGGGTGTACCAGGACGAGAAACTCCTCACCGAGACGACGCGCGCGATGATGATGTTGCCGGTCAGCCCTGACCCGGCGGCCTACCGGATCACCATGGACACGTCGCACCCGGCGTGGTTCCCGCTGTCCACCGAGACCAGCACCGCGTGGACGTTCAAGTCCGCCCGGCCGGCGAACGGCGAGGAGGACCTGGCGCTGCTCTGGCCGAGGTACGACCTGAACCTGGATGCGCAGAACACCACCCAGGGCGGCAACACCTACCACTTCGACCTGGCGTTCGTTCTCCAGAACGGCGCCACCCCAGACATCGACGGGGTCGAGGTGGAGGCGTCCGCCGACGGCGGTGCCACCTGGCAGCCCGCGAAGGTCATGAGCAAGAGCGACGGCAGTTACAAGGTGTCCGTGAGCAACCCGGCATCGGGCCACGTGTCCCTGCGCGTCAAGGCACAGGACAACAACGGCAGCAAGATCGAGCAGACCCTGATCAAGGCATACGCCGTGCGCTGACGCTCATGACAGACCTTTTCCGACCGCACCCCTGGCGCAAGGCACGCCCTCGCGCCAGGGACGCACCCCGTTGTACTGGCAATCAAATATCTTGCCGGGACTCCGTATTGCCGAAAAAAATCAGCAAAGTCCTTGAAAGTGCCGGACGTGTCCGAGAGTTCTCGACGTCTGTACCCGCCTGCTTGACGCACCGCACCATCGGCGCAGCTCCACATTTTTGAACGCGGCGCCGGCGGTATTTTCCTGTCCATGAATCCTTCGGGTTGGATCACCGGGCGTACGTCTCGACGTGGTACTCCGGCGCGCCCGACCAGCATCAGCAAGGCGGCGTGGCGTTCCTCGCCGATTTCCCGGCCAATTGCTGTGGCGGGTTTGTGACATGGAAGAAATCCGCCACGCTCAATCAGTTGCCTCGGTCGGTGCTGAGCCCGAAAGTATCTGCTGATACGGCAAGGACTTCTTTGTCGCGACGAGCAGGAGGCACTTATGCATCCCCCTCGCCATATTCACGGCGAAACCGAAAGAACGGCATCTCAGGAGGCCTGGCGATGAGGCGTTTTGGGCGCCGACTGGCCGCCTCGGTCGCCGGCATCACCATCCTCGGGATGGTCATATCGACCCCCTCGGCGGTTGCTGCCAGCCCAACCCCAGCTCCCTCTACCCCTGCAGCCCTCAACCAGATCCAGCCCGCTTCGGTCGGCGGCGACCTTCTCCGCGCTGCCGCCGGAACTCAGGCAAAGCTGTCGCTGACGCTGGTGACCGGCGACAAGGTGCAGATCGGTATCACCGCGGACGGAAAGCCGGTCGTCCACGAGATCGAGCCGGCGAAGCGGCCCGGGAACGAGTCGGTAGTCTTCCAAACCGTCACCAGGAACGGCCAGCTCTACGTCGTACCGGACGACGCGTTGCCGCTGCTCCGTGCCGACCTGCTGGACTGGGAGCTCTTCAACCTAGCCAAGCTGGCCGACTGGGCGGCCAAGGGTACGACCGGTGAGGTCCCGGCGATCGCCGCGTACTCCGAAAAGATCGGCGCTCGGACGGCGCCGACCGCTGACGGTACCAAGGCGAAGAACGTCCTGAAGAGCATCAACGCCCGCTCGATGACCATCAAGGGCAACGGCCAGTGGTGGCGAGAGGTACGGGAGAATAACGCCGGCAAGTCCGCCTCCGCCGCTCGGGCCGCCGGCCCGCTGGCCGGAGTGAAAAAGGTGTGGCTGAACGAGCTGACGAAGATTCAGCTCGACAAGTCCGTACCGCAGATCGGCGCGCCCGCCGCCTGGAGCCGCGGCTATGACGGTTCGAACGTGAAGGTCGCGGTGCTGGACAGTGGCATCGATGCCACCCACCCCGATCTTGCCGACCGGATCGCCGAGGCGGTTGACTTCACCAACAGCCCGAAGGGTCCGGTGGACGAACACGGACACGGTACCCATGTGGCGTCCACGATCGCCGGCACCGGAAAGGCCTCCGACGGGCTGCGTCGCGGTGTGGCGCCCGGTGCGAAGCTGCTCATCGGCAGAGTCTGCGGTCCGGACGGCTCGTGCGCCGGCGACGCGGTCATCGCCGGCATGGAGTGGGCCGCCAAGTCCGGTGCCGATGTGGTGAACATGAGCCTCGGTGGCCCGCCCTCCGACGGAACGGACGCGCTGAGCCAGTCGGTCAACAAGCTCAGCAAGGACTACGGCACCCTGTTCGTCATCGCCGCGGGCAACAACGGCCCCGGCGCCAAGACGGTCGGGTCGCCAGGTTCTGCCGACGAGGCGCTGACGGTCGCGGCCGTGGACAAGAGCGACCAGATGGCCCCCTTCTCCAGCCGCGGGCCTCGGATCGGGGACGGCGGGGCCAAGCCGGACATCGCGGCTCCGGGCGTCGCCATCACCGCAGCCCGGGCCAAGGGCACCGCGATGGGCAAGCCCGTGGACGACTACTACACGACCGCCAGTGGCACTTCCATGGCCACCCCCCATATGGCCGGTGCCGCGGCGATCATCGCCCAGCAGCACCCGGACTTCACCGGGCGGCAGATCAAGGCGCTGCTGATGGCCACCGCCAAGGACCTCGGGCACGACGTGTACGCGCAGGGCGCCGGCCGGGTGGACGTGGCCCGTGCGATCGATCCGAAGATCATCCCGGACGGGAACCTGAGCTTCGGCCGACTCGAATACCCGCACTCGTCGGCGTCCAGGACGGTCACCTACACCAACTGGACCGACGAGCCGATCACGCTCACGCTTTCCGCCTCGGCCTCCTCCTCGGGCAAGCCCGCGCCGGCGGGGCTGCTCACGCTCAGCGCCAACCAGGTGACCGTGCCCGCCAAGGGGTCGGCCGACGTGACGGTGACCCTGGACGGCAAGGGGGTGGACGATGCCGGGCAGTACGGCGGATACACAGGCGCCCTGACCGCCAAGGACAGTACGGGGACGACGCTGGGAACGTCGCGGCTCTCGGCGTTCTTGGAGCCGATCCGTCACGACCTGACCATCAAGGTCATTCCTCCGGCCGGCGCCACCGACATCCGGTACGGCAACGCGCTGATCGTCCCGATGAACGAGGACAAGCTGGGCCTTTACGAGGACCCGCTGGTGGCACCGGGTGGCGAGACGGTCAAGGCCAGGGTCTTCGCCGGCACGGTCGCGGCGGGCCTCGCGATGTCGTGGCGGGACGCGGCCGGTGAGCTGCACCGGGCCGCACCGATGGCACCGCAGGTGCAGATCACCGGGGCGACCACGGTGGAGCTGGACTTGCGGAAGGCCAAGCCGGTCAGGGTGAACGCCCCGGAGCCGACGGAGACATACCGCGCGGCCTTCAAATACCAGCGGACCTCTGTGGACAGCAATTGGGGGCTTGGCGGAGGGGTGGGCACCGAATACGGTCCCGGTGAACCGAACTGGTGGGTACTGCCGACCAGCGAGGTGAGCCTCGGCACGCTCACCTTCAACAGCCGCCATGTCCTGGTACCGCCGTCAGTAACGATGAAGGTCACGGGAAACGGTGACTCCTTCGACCTGGACGCCCGCTACGCGACGCCGGACAACTCCATCCACGGCGGGGGCCAGGGGTGGAAGGAAGACGGGAAGAACCGGGTCCGCTCCGTGCGGTTGACGATCCCCCGACTGCCCACCAACGGGCAGAAGCCCGTGGTCTACGCAGGCACCGGCTCGGCCGAGGAGCTCGCCAAGGTCGACGCGAAGGGTGCGCTGGTGCTGTTGCGGCCGACCGACATCTGCACGACGACCTGCAACTTCACCGCACTCCGTGAGCGAGTGGCGGCGGCTGCCGCGGCGGGTGCGGTCGGGGTGCTGGTGGCCGGCGGGACCGATCGGGTCACCCTGGAGTCGTACGGGACCCGGAACTACAAGTGCGAGAACAGTGATCCGGACAGCTGCCCGCCGGTCGAACCGTACGCAGCGTTGCCGATCGTGACCGTATCCCCGGCCGAGGCCGCCACGCTGATCCGGCGGATCGGGGGCGGGGCGAGTTCCGGCGTCCAGGTCGAACTCGGCGGCAACAGCGAGGTGTCGAAGAGCTACGCGCTGGCGTTCAGCACCAGCGGTCGGATTCCCGCCAGCCTGCCGTACAAGGTCCTGCCCGAGGAGCTCGACCGTGTCGACCACCGTATCCACGCTGACCGGCCCGGGGTGACTACCTACTTCGGCTGGAGCCGGACCACCGACGCCGGCCCGGTTGTAGTGGAGATGGACATGCCCAAGCCGGCCAGCCAACGGCAGCTCACCACGTGGGTCACGCGGGACGACAACGCGGTCGACACATTTGAGCTGGCCACCAGGCATTACATCGCGCCGTCCGCGCTGAGTGGAACGGGCCAGGGCGAAACTCAGGACCTGGCGCTCGACAGGAAGAACACGATCGACTGGAACGCGGGTCCGTCCCTGCCCGGCGCGGTGCCCCAGGTCCGCACCAAGTCGGGCTTCACCACCAGCACCGGCCTGCCGTGCGCCGGCTGCCGGGAGGCCGACCGTTTCTGGCCAACCATGTACCTGACCGGCAGCGGAGGCGGTCGCCAGGCCGTGATCGGCATGGTCAACGAAACGCCATTGTTCCCGCTCCTCTATGGGATGCAAACCTGTACCACCTGCGACGTCAGCCTCTCCAACCAGGCCGGCGACGAACTCGAGCAACGGCTCGTCCCGCTCGAGTTCGCCTTCCAGCTCGGCGAGCCCGGCAACGCGCCGGACCTGGTGTCGGGGAGCAAGCGGTGATGACCGAAGCGAGAAAGGAGACCGGTCCGATGAACGCGACCGCGCCATCGAGGTGGCGCCGGACAGTGAACCTGGCGGCGCTGACAGCCGTAGCGGTGCTTGCGGTGGCGGGTTGCGGTAGTGCTGACGTCATCACGTATGACCTGCCTACGCAATCAGCCCGATACTCGTTCGAGGCGGAAACCAACGGGGTCAAGACCGTGTGGGAGTACATGTCCGACCGGCCGACCAAGCCTGACGCGCCGACGTCGCAGCCGTGCATCGCGGACGCCATCGTCAAGGATCCAGGTATGTGCCGACCGGAGCCGTTGATCTTCCTGCGGTACAACCTGGGCCTGGATCTGGACAACACCGCCAAGGCCGACGGCACCCACCGCGTCACCGTCACCGGCTACTACCAGGATCGGCTCAGCAAGCCACCGACCGTGACCGAGCTGCGGGTCGAGGCCAGCGTCGACGGTGGCAAGACCTGGCAGCCGGCAATGACCAAGGCCGACGGGCAGAACACGTTCACCGCGCAAATCAAGCACCCGAAGCGTGACGAGGCTCCCGGAGGAGTCGGACTGCGGATCACCGCGACCGACAGTGCGGGGGACACCGTCAAGCAGACGATTCCCAAGGCGTACCAACTGCGCTGAGGTGAACCGCTGAAGCGGTGAACCAACCCGGAGGGGGTCATGGCCGGGGCGAGACGTGAGTTTCGCCCCGGCCGTCTCTCGCGATTTCGTGGAGGAACATCATGCTGTCAGACGTGCTGGGGCTGACCCCCGAAGAGGCAGAGACCTACCACACGCTGATCTCGGTAGCCTCCGCCACTCCCGCCGAACTCGCCGAACTCGTCGGCTGCGACGCCCGCCAGGTGGTGCGCGTCCTCGGCATCCTCGAAGACCGTGGGCTCGCCGCGCGCAGCCTCGGGGACACCACCCGGTTCGTGGCCTCCCCGCCGGCGGCGGCACTACGGGCCGTCCTGGTCCAGCGACAGAACGAGCTCAAGCTGGCGGAACTCGAACTCGACTCCCTCGACGAGATCTATCGCGCGGCCACCCTCGGGCGCGGCGTCGCGGACGTCGTCGACGTGATCCACGGCAGCGAGGCCATCCGCGAGCGCGTCGGACGCATACAACTCGGCGCACGGAAAGAGGTCATGAATTTCGCGAAGGCGCCGGTCTTTTCGACCGGCAACCTGACCGACGGCTCGGTCATGGCGCGCGGTGTCCGTTACCGCGTGATACTCGAAAGCGCGATGCTCGACGGGGGAGCCCCGTCGTTCGACGAGATCGTCCAGGCGCGGGCCGCAGGAGAGGAGGTCCGAATCACTGAGACGCTGCCACTGAAACTCTTCATCGTGGACCGCGAGTTCGCCATTGTTCCGCTCATCGGTTCAGCCAATGCCGCAAAGTCGGGAGCCCTGCTCCTACACGAGAGCAGCCTGCTCGACGCGCTAATAGCACTGTTCGAGTCCGAATGGGAGAAGGCGACGCAATTTGTCACCACTGCAGTTACCTTGGGGAACGCGCCCGCCATCGATGACCTGGATGCACAAATCCTCAGCCTGTCGCTGGCCGGCCTCACCGACCAAGCGATCGCCACCCAACTGCGCATTTCCCTGCGGACGGTGCAGCGCCGGATCCGGTACCTGATGGACGTCGCGAAGGTGCACAATCGCATGCAGCTGGGCTTCCAGGCGGCCCGGCTGGGCTGGCTCGAAGCCGAGCAGGACGGCAATACCAGGGTGTGAATCCGAGGCGGTCGAGCATGAGGTGCGCGGGGGTGTCCAATCAACGGCGGATCTGCTGATCAGGGGAGAGACGCCAAGTGAGCGAGACAACGATCGAGCATGAGGCCGTCAGGGACTCGGCCGGCGGTGTGGTGCCGTCGGCCGCATCGAACGAAGGGGGCTGTCCCGCCAGGGACTACGGGACACCCCTTAACCCCTTAGCTGCGCCTGCGCATCATCGACATCAGCAGCCCGTGAGTTTCGGCGTCAGCGGCCACCACAAGTCCGCGGCCGGCCGGGCCGATCGGGGCGCCGTCGATCCCAGTGACTACACAGCCGGCGGCCCGGCACACAGCGATGCCAGCGGCGAAATGCACGCTCCCGGACAGGTCACCGCCATCAGTGACGTACGCGGCGCGCTTGCCGGCCGCGACCCAGGCCAACGCCAGCGTCGTGGACACGACACGCGGCCGGAACCGCTCGACGAACTCGGGGTGGGCCAGCAGGTCCACGGCCCGGAAGCCGGGCGCACTCGGGAACGGCGGATCCAGGTTGACGTCCACCAGCCGGGTAGCGGGCGTGGGCGCCAACTGCGCATCGGCCCCGTCGTGACGCACCCAGGCGGTCTCACCGTCGGTGAAGAAGACCTCGCCGCTGAACGGGTCGGCGACCGCCGCCGCCCCGTTGCGCAGCGCCACGTTGACGGCCACCAACATGTTGCCCACGGCGTAGTTCAGCGTGCCGCACAAGGGATCCACCAACCACTGGCGCACGGCGTCGGTCGCACCGTGCTGCCCGCCTTCCTCGCCGAGTACCGCATCATCGGGCCGAGCGGCACGGATGACGCCGAGGATCGTCTTCTCAGCCTCCACATCGGCGGCGGTGGCGAAGTCCCCAGCACTCTTGTCGATGCGAGTGAGCCGCTGTCCGTACATGGTGCGCACCACATCCGCGCCGGCACGTGCGCCAGCTATCGCGACCCCGGCATCGTCAAAGCTCGCGTATGAGTTGATCACGCTGTGCAGAATAGCGAGACGGAGCCACCAACTTGGCGAAACTATGCGGTCAAGGCGCTGGACCGTTGACCGTACGGGACCGCACTCGTGTCAGCCCGTGACGATTCCGGCGACAAGGTTGATGGTGGTGGCCAGGATGCTGGCGCCGAAGACATAGGAGAGCAGGCAGTGCCGGAGGGCGACCGCGCGGATCGTGGAACTGGAGACGTCGGTGTCGGAGACCTGATAGGTCATGCCGAGGTTGTAGCTGAAGTAGAGGAAGTCACTGTACCGCGGCGGGTCGTCGGTGTTGAAGTCGATCCCGCCCCCGGGTGGCAGGTAGTAGATGTACGCGTAGCGGGCGGCGTACATCAGGTGGAGTGCCGCCCAGGCCATGAACACGCCGCAGAGCGCCGTCGCGGCCGCGGCGTGGCTCAGGCCCGAGTGGCCGACCAGAAGCAGCGCCACGATGCTGACCAGTCCGCACACGGCGGCCACGACGACGGCGAGTTCCTCGACGACGGGCCGGAACTCCTCGCGCCGGACGTTGCGATGGGTGGTGGCGGCGTCCATGGGCCACAAGGCGATCCACCCAGTCACGACGAAGAACATTTCCGCCGCGGCGATCCCGGCGAGGATTCCCAGGGGTGGGTGGGTCAGGACGCCGACGACCGCTCCGACGACCACTCCGACGACCGCCGCGCCCGCGAGTCGGGGAACGGCGGAAAGCATCAGCCAGTGGTTCATGGGGCCTCGAGAGTGATGCCTCGGCAGCTCAGTGAAGGGTGTCACGCTTCCAGTACGACGACGGCCTCGTCCGTGTACGTCAGCGTCTCGTGGACGTACAGCTCGACACCGCTCACGTCGTGCCCGGTGCGGCCGATCGCCACGTTCTGGCCGAGGCTCAGTTCGAAGTCGCCGCCGCGGGTGGACAGGACGAAGGCACCGCTGAGGGCCGGCGTTCAGACCGGGCACCGTCCGGCATCCGGTCGAGGTGAGCCGCGATCGGACAGCCGTGGTCGGAGGTCTCGCTGACCGCACGGTACTCGTCGGTGCCGAGCGGGAGCGTGTACGGGCCGTCGATCCCGGCCAGTCGCAGCGATGTCAGAGCCCGGCTGACCGCGTCGGGACAGTCGCGCGGCTCGGCGGGCAGACTCAGCACCGGGTTCGACGACCGTGCGCGCAGTCCGTCGACGGCGGCGAGCCCCGGGCCGGCCGGGTCGAACGGAACGCCACGGAACGGGTCGGACCCGCCAGATCCTGGAGCCCCTCGCACGCGATGGCCTCACCACCGGGGGCCATGGTGGCCACCGGGAGGACCGCTGCCCTGGAGGGAGGCGTGACGACGGGCTGGGACACGGCCATGACACTCCCGACGACGGATACTAAGGCGCAAAAGCAATAAAGGGGAACAGTGTCAGAGCTTGATCTTTAACCTCGCTGCTGTTTCAGGCGGACGTGTTCGGTGAGGGTTTCGGCTCGTTTCACGGTCTTCCCGGGTTCGTGCCGTGGGGCTGGCCTGCGGTTCTTGGAGCCGGGTGGGCGTCCGGGGCCGGGCCGGGAGGGTTTGGGCACTCCTGCGGGACGGGCGGTCTTCGCGCGGAGGTGGCGGAACCCCCGGCGGACGCGGGCGGGGGTGAGACGGCGGGGTTCGGCTGGCCGTTCCCAGGGGCGGCGGAGGTCCTCGGCGAGCGGTCGGGCGAGGCGGAGTTGGGTGTGGGCGGCGATGATCAGCCAGGTCCACAGGTCGGCGGTGTGTGGGTCGCGGACCTTGGGGACGGTCCAGCCGAGGGTCTGCTTGAACAGCCGGAAGGTGTGCTCCAGGTCGAAGCGCCGCAGGAATGCCTGCCAGCGCAGGTCGACGTCCGTGCTGGTCATCGCGGTGCGTGAGGACCACAGCCAGACCGGTTTCGGGTCGCGGTCGCCGGGCAGGTGCTCGACCTTCAGCCGGATCAACGTGCCGTGGATCAGGGGGAGTTCACCGCAGTGGTCGAGCCAGGGGCCGCGGGTGGTCAGGCGGGGATGCATCCGGTCCCAGGCGAGGGTTTCGGCCGTGCCGTAGCGGGTGGTGGTGCAGGTGGTGGCCTGGTCGGGGGTGTGCCAGGAGTCCGGCTTGGAGAAGGTGAGGACACCGCCGTGCTTGCGGGGCTGCCCGCCGCGCGGAGTGGAACGGCGCGGTCCGGCGTCACGGAGCATCACCCGGTCCGAGCGCAGCCGGCCGACCAGCTCGACGGGCAGGTCCGCCAGGACGTAGGCGAGGCGGGTGACGTCGTAGCCGGAGTCCATGACGATGAGAATGTCCTGGTCACCGGGCTTCCACTGGCCGGCTCGCAGGAGCCGGGTGAAGACGTCGCGGAGTTGGGCGGCAGTCACCGCCGTGGCGTCGTCGGCAGGGCCCAGGCGGATCGCGTCCAGCACAGCGGTCCACGATGTGCGTCCTGTTTCCAGGGCGGCGACGAAGGAGTAGGGCCAGCCGGGGATGAACTGGTCGGCGCTGCGGCCTCGCCCGTAGACATGGCAGAACAGCAGGTCCGGGCTGGTCGGGGCGTCGGGACGCAGCCAGTTGCTCACATCGACCGCGAGGACGATCCGCCCGTCGGCGGCACGCGGCAGCGGTGTGGAGGCGAGGAGCCTGCGCAGGCGGCGTGGTTCCAGCCAGCCGTGGTTGACCGCGTCGTACATCGCCCCGTGCCCGCGCCGGTGCTCGGCCGTCAGCGTCAGCTCGGCCAGCGACGTCACCGGACCGTCCGCGCACAGCACTGCGTCGGTCAGCTCGAAGAGCGCATCCGCACGGGAGTAGAGGCAGTCGTAGAACTCGACACGAAAGTGGGACAGCACGCTCAGTGCTGCGTCAGCGGGACCTGCAGGGGCCAGACTCTTCACAGCGGCCGTTCCTTCACGCGACGTTGCTCGACACCTCGAAGCGTGAAGAACGGCCGTCCTGCTGTCTCAGAAACAAGGCAAGATCAGCAGGTCAGGTGACCCGGCGAGGTTAAACAAAAAGCAGAGTAGCCGCGCGTGAACCGGGGTGCAGCGCGGCGGCACACCCCTACCGGAACATCCGGCACCGCCCAGTCTCCCAAAGGTCGAATGGCGAGCGGGTACCAGCGGGCATAGCCTGCCCGAAAGTGCCGTTCTATCCACTCATGCACGCATGGTGGAAGGGTTGAGAGTCTTGAGCGCCAACACTGACGAACAGGAACCCCTGGAGCCCCGCGTGGGACCCACCCCCGAGGAGGATCCAGAGTTTCACCCCTACCACCATCCCGCCGCAGGCTGGGGCGCGGCCAAGAGCGTGACCCGTTTCCTGGTGCGCGAGGGTGCGCTGGTGGACGGGCCGCGGGCGATCATGCGGATGAACCACGAGAACACCGGGTTCGACTGTCCGGGCTGCGCGTGGCCGGACGACACCAAGGGTCTGCACCTGGACATCTGCGAGAACGGGATCAAGCACGTCACCTGGGAGATGACCCGCAAGCGGGTCGGGCGCGAGTTCTTTGCCGCGCACTCGGTGACGGAGCTGGCCGGGTGGAGCGACTACGACCTGGAGAACCAGGGGCGGTTGACCGAACCGATGGTCTACGACCCCGATACGGACCACTACGTCCCGATCAGCTGGAAAGACGCGTTCGAGGTGGTCGGCCGTACCCTGCGCGGCCTCGACAACCCCAATCAGGCGTCGTACTACACCTCCGGCCGGCTCGGCAACGAGGCTACGTTCCTCTACCAGTTGATGGCCCGTGAACTGGGCACCAACAACCTGCCGGACTGCTCCAACATGTGCCACGAGGCCAGCGGCCGCGCCCTCCAGGCGTCCCTGGGAACCAGCAAGGGGACCGTCGACCTCAAGGACTGGGAGGCGGCCGACGCGCTGTTCATCCTGGGCGTCAACGCCGCCTCCAACGCGCCTCGGATGCTCACCGCCCTCGCCGAGGCCTACCACCGCGGCGCCCAGATCGTGCACATCAATCCGCTCGTCGAGGCGGCGGCCACACGTACCATCGTCCCGCACGACTTCACGGACATGGCCCTCTTCAAGACGACCCGCACCAGCACGCTGAACCTGCAGCCCCGCATCGGCGGCGACATGGCCCTGCTGCGCGGCATGGCCAAGGCGATCCTGGAGCAGTCCGAATCCGACCCCAAGGCTCTGGACCAGGAGTTCATCGACCGCCACACCGCCGGCTTCGAGGAATACCGCGCGTTGTGCGAGGCCACTTCGTGGGAGGAGATCGAGAACCAGTCCGGGCTGAGCCGCGCCGACATCCTCAAAGCGGCGCGCGTGTACGGCGAGGCCGACCGAAGCATCGTCAGCTGGTGCCTGGGCATCAGCCAGCACGAGCACGGCGTCGACACCGTCCGGGAGATCGTCAACCTGCTTCTGCTGCGCGGCAATCTGGGACGCGAAGGAGCGGGCCCCTCCCCCGTACGAGGGCACAGCAACGTCCAGGGCAACCGCACCTGCGGCATCGACCACCGCCCCACCGACGAGTTCCTGGACCGCCTCGCCGAGGTCTGCGATATCGAGCCGCCCCGTGAGCACGGCCTGGACACCGTCCACACGATCAAGGCGATGCACAGCGGCGATGTGAAGGTGTTCGTCGGCATGGGCGGCAACTTCGCCCTCGCTGCGCCGGACACCCCGTACACCTACGCAGCGCTGCGCAACTGCGACCTCACCGTCCAGGTGAGCACCAAGCTGAACCGCAGCCACGTCGTCCACGGCCGCCAGGCCCTCATCCTGCCGTGCCTCGGCCGTACCGAGAAGGACCATCAACGCAAGGGCATCCAGAGCACGTCCGTCGAGGACTCGATGAGCATGGTCCACCTCTCGATCGGGATGAAGCGCCCCGCCTCCTCGCACCTGCTGTCCGAGCCGGCCATCATCGCCGGCATGGCCCGGGCCGCCCTGCCCGACAGCGCCACGCCCTGGGAGCGGTACGTCGAGGACTACGACCGCATCCGCGACACCATGGCCAAGGTCCTCGACGGCTTCGAGGACTTCAACCGCCGCGTGCGCCTGCCGCTCGGCTTCCGCATCAAGCAGCCCGCTCGTGAACTGGTCTTCCTCACCCCGTCCGGACGCGCCGAGTTCTCCACCGCCGCACTGCCCGACGTCGTCCCGGCTCCCGGCACCCTGGCGCTGGGCACCGTGCGGTCCCACGACCAGTGGAACACCACCATCTACTCCGACAACGATCGCTACCGCGGCATCAAGAACCTGCGCACGCTCGTCTTCATGAACCGGGCCGACATGCGCGAGCGCGGCATCACCGACCTCGGCCCGGTCGACATCACGAGCACCGCGAAGGACGGCAGTCAGCGGTCCCTCAGCGGCTACCTCGCCGTCCCCTACAACATCCCTCGCGGCTGCGCGGCCGGCTACATGCCCGAGATGAACGTGCTGTGCGCACTCGGCGACTACAGCACCCAGAGCGACCAGCCGATCATGAAGCACGTCAAGGTCACCATCAGCCCCGCCGCCTGAAGCAGGGAGCGCGCACCGGCGGCACGCCGCGTGGCATCACCGTCCCCGGACGAGCCGCTCCAGGAGGTGATAGGCACGCTGCTCCGCGGCGGCGAGTTCGGTGGGATCGATCTCCGCCGGCCAGAGCTCGCCCGCCGCGGCGTCGTCGGCCTCCCGCAACTCCACCACAGCTGCCGCCAGGTGCGTCTGGACGATCGGGTACGACGGCTCCGAGCGGACGTCCAGCACCTGCTCGGCACGCTCGGACGCCACCGTGCACGCGGCCAGCGCGCGCTCCGCTCGGACCGCCGCGTGGTCGTGGACCACCAACAGCGCGCACGCCAGCGCGATGGCGATCCCGAGGAGGCTGCTCAGCGCCCGGTCCTCGACGAGGGCTCCGGCAGGTGAGGGAGAGGCCAGGTCGGACAGCAGCAGAGCCAGCGGCGTGAGGAAGACGACGCCGAGACCGTAGTTGCGCGCCACGACGTACTCCAGCAGGAACTCCAGGAGCACGATCACCAGGACGAGGACCACAGGGTCGGGGCGCGCGGACAGCACGCCGAGAGCGAGCATCAGTCCGGCGACCGTGCCCAAAGTGCGCTGGACGGCGCGCTGTGCCGCGGTGCGGACGTTGATCGAATGCAGCACCGCGGCGGCGGAGATCGCCGCCCAGTAGGCGTGGCCGAGGCCCAGAAGAAGGGCCGCCCCTCCGGCAAGACCGGTGCCGATGGCCATCCGCAGGGCGGGAACGAGCAGGACCGACACGTGGCCGGGGCCGCCGGGGCGCCGCCCCGTCACCAGTTCCGCGGCGCGCAGTTCGGCGGCGCGCCGGGCCGTCGGATCGGCCGGAACCGGCTCGGGGCCCGCCACGGAGGCCATGCCGGCCTGGGCGACCAGGGACGGGGGCGACAGCTCGGGCAGGAGTCGCGGAACCCGGTGGCGACGGCTCACGAGCAGGCGGACCTGGCGGCGCAGGTCCCGCGCCAGGCGGGTGGGGTCGTCCGGCGGCCGGCGGGCGGCGCCGATCAGCAGCGACCAGGAGAGGTCGGTCAGACGGACGCACGTGCCGCCCCGGCCGCCCCGCTCGGCGGCTGTCGGAGGCAGGAGACCCAGAGTCCGATACGCCTGTAGAACAGCGGCCGTCGCCCGGTGCCGGACGAGCCCGCTTCCGTCCCCCGCGCCGGTTGCCTCCACCAGGTCCGCGAGCTCGCGCAGAGCCGCGGCCACCGCGAGACGCTGTGGACGATCCGGGTGCACGAACCAGCCCGACACGGCCAGTACCCAGGCCACGGCCGCACCCAACGCGGCCAGGGCGGTATGGGGAAGGACGTCGGCCGGGGCCGGCGAACCATTGGCCGCCACGGCGAAGGAGAAGAGCAGCAGCACCGCGCCCAACCCACTCAGGCGCGCCGCGTCACAGGCGAGTTTCGCGATCCCGGCCACCGCGGCCATCGCCGCGACCACCACGGCGGCACCTGCTCCCCCGTCCCGTGGATGGGCCCACGCGGCGAGTGCCGAACCGCAGCCCACGCACGCCGTCATGGCTGCCGCGACCAGCGCGAGCACGCGGGCACGGCGCGCGTAGGGCAGGTTGCGGCCGAACGTGGTGGTGAAGGAGCCCAGCATGGCGTAGACAGCCTGGTCGGCCCGCCCGGCCAGTGCCATGGGCAGCGCGGGCAGCGCCATGGCCAGCGCGGCACGCAGGGCGAAGGACAGGGCACCGTCCACGCTCTGCAGGGCGAGCGCGCCACGCGGGGAGAGCGCGCGCCCCACACGGGCTGCCGAACGCCTCCGGCTGCTCCCGATCACAGCAGTGAACAGAAGACGCAAACGGGGCATACGCGGTGTATATCACCTGCGTCTGCTGCCGGGCGGGTCATGGAGCGCTGAAGGCACGGGTGTGCCGGGGAGGCCCGCGCCGGTGGCACGGCGGCGCTCAGCACGCGCCGACCCACTCCTCGTCACCGTCCGCGAAGATCTGGTGCTTCCAGAGGGGCACCTCGTGCTTCAGGTCCTCGACCAGGCGGCTGCAGGCGGCGAACGCCTCCCCGCGGTGCGGGCAGGAGACGGCCGCGATCACCGCAATGTCGCCGACAGCCAGATGGCCCATCCGATGTACGGCGGCGAGAGCGCGGACCGGGAAGTCGGTGGCGGCCTTCTCGGCCACCCGGCGCAGCTCGCGCCCGGCGCTGGGGTGGGCACTGTACTCGAGGGAGGCCACCGACTTGCCGCCGTCGTGGTCGCGCACGGTGCCGACGAAGACGGCGGTGCCGCCTGCGGCGTCGTCGCCCACCGCCGCGTACACCTCGTCGAGGGAGAGCGGGGTGTCCCTCAGTTCGAGCAGGCGGATGGGGTGACGGGGGGCGTCCGGCATGTTCGTCATGATTCAGATCCTGGGGAAGAGCGGCGTGGGGCGGGTTCGGAGCGCGGCAAGGGCCTCAGCCGCCCGCGAACGGGGGCAGTATCTCGACCGTTCCGCCTTCGGCCAGAGGGACCGCGGCATGGTCGCGGCCGCCGACCGGGTGGCCGTCCACGAGGAACGAGCAGTATCCGAGCACCTGGGCGAAGCGCGGCCGGTCGGCGTGGCGGGACCGGGCCTGCTCCAGTGCCTCCGCGAGTGTCGCCGCGCGGTAGGACTCCTCCGTCGCGCCGGCCTCCGCCTTCGCCGCCGCCCAGTAGCGGATGGTGCCGGCAGGCGTCATCGATGTGTCCACGGCTGTGCCTCCTGTGGTGGATGGTTGTGGGTCCGGGCCGCCCGCTGTGGCGTGCCGCCCGCGCCGCTCATACGCGCCGTGGTCATGCGGTCCCCGAATCACTCTCGCGCTCCGCCGCCCAGCGTTCCGCCGGCGCCGCCACCCTGTGGTTGGCCGCGGCGACCGCCTCGGGCCCGCCACCCGCGCGGGCTGCGGCACAGCCGACCGGAAACGCCGTCAGCGGAGCGGCGGGGCGCACACCATGGGCGTCGACCTTGGTCATGTCGAGCAGTCCGGCCATGTCGACATCGAGGTCGACACCCGGTTCGGCCTCGGCCGCGGCGATCCATTGACGCATCCAGCTCACCGCTTCCTCGGTTCTCGTCTTCCTTCGTCAGCCGCCGATGGCCGACATGGGGCGCTCCGGGCGGCGGAACTCCGGGCTGTTGATGGCGTGGCCGGGGCCCTTGCCCCCGACCGAGGTCCGCCAGGCCGCCTCCAGTGCCGCGTCGTCGGCGCCGCCGCGGAGCAGTGCGCGCAGGTCGGATTCCTCGGTGGCGAAGAGGCAGTTGCGCAGCTGCCCGTCCGCGGTGAGCCGCACCCGGTCGCAGCTGCCGCAGAACGGGCGGGTGACACTGGCGATGACCCCCACCACCGCGTCCGTGCCGGCGATCCGCCACTCCTCGGCGGGCGCGTTGTCCTGCCGCCCGACCGGAACCAGGTCGAGCCGCTCGCCGAGGCGTTCCAGGATCTCCTCGGCGGTGACCATCCGGTCGCGGTCCCAGGCGCCTTGCGCGTCCAGGGGCATCGACTCGATGAACCGCATCCGGTAACCGTGTTCGACGGCGAAAGCAGCCAGATCGGCAATCTCGTCGTCGTTGACCCCGCGGACCGGAACCGCGTTGATCTTGACCGGGGAGAGGTCCGCGGCACGGGCGGCGTGCAGTCCGTCGAGCACGTCGGTGAGCCGGTCGCGCCGGGTGATCGCGGCGAACCGCTCGGCGCGCAGGGTGTCCAGGCTGAGGTTGACCCGGTTCAGCCCGGCCTCGCTCAGGGCGGCGGCACTGCGCGCCAGGCCGATGCCGTTGGTGGTGAGCGACAGTTCAGGGGCCGCGTCCAGGGCGGAGAGGCGGGCGACCAGGCCGGGCAGGCCCCGGCGCAGCAGCGGCTCACCACCGGTCAGCCTCACCTTGGTGATCCCCAGGCGCTGGATGGCGACGCGAACGAGGCGCACGACCTCGTCGTCGGTGAGCACTTCGGCACGGGGCAGCCAGCCCAGGCCCTCGGCGGGCATGCAGTACGTGCACCGCAGGTTGCACCGGTCGGTGAGGGACACCCTCAAGTCCGTGTGGACCCGGCCGAAGCGGTCCACCAGCGGGGCCGGGCTCGGGGCAGCGGTGAGCCGCCCGGCGGAGTGGTGCCGCAACGAACCGGTCCGGGCGGGGTCGCTGCGCTGGTCGGGGTGCGGTCGGGGCACGGTCTGCCTTCTTCCTCTGCCCGGAGGCAGTCATGCGGTGCGAGATCGGGCGTGGCTGCGCAGGCGGGGGCAAGGGGCTTCATGGCGCGTCGGGTTTCACGGGGCGTCGGCGAAGTCGGGTTCGGGGGTGTAATGGGCCGCCTGGGCAGGGATGTGTGGCCACGGCCGCCACCACGGTGGCGCCGGAGCAGCGGAACGCCCAGCCCTCGCGGCCCTGGCCAAAACCAGGTCCACGGCAGGTCTCTCCTCACTCCACGGTGCCGCCCGGAAGGCGATGACGTTCACTGCTTCACGAACTGCCGCCGAGATATCAGACGCCGGAATTCGACCCTGTTTCCCTTCATTGCCGGCACCGGATTAATCGCTCGCCGATCACCCTCGGCGAATTCCCCGAAGAAGTCAAAGAGGGATTCTCGATTACGTGATCGGCGGCGCTTATCTGGCCGCACAGACTGCCTGTGACCTGCGCTCGGCGAGGTAATAAGCCGCACCTATCAGCTCATCGAAAACCCCTCTTTGACTTTCCGTCGGGGCTCGGCGGAAGCTGCTCCGGCGGCGGGAGCTGGACATTCGCAGACGGCGCACGCGAGTACGCGAGTATTCGACGCACGATCCTGGCCGGTACACAGGGAAAAGAGGCAGACCAGATCATGAGCGGCATCGAGGACCCGAGCGACGACCTGAGGGTCACCCCGCCCAAGACCTGGGCGACGGGCCTGCCCGCGGTGACACACGCGCTGGAGTACTCCCTGGGCCAGACGTCCGTGCGCCGCACCGCACTGACGCTGCTGAACATCAACCAGCCCAAGGGCATCGACTGCCCGGGCTGTGCCTGGCCCGAGCCCGCGCCGGGCAAGCGGCACATGAACGAGTACTGCGAGAACGGCGCCAAGCACATCAACTACGAGGCCACCTCACGGCGCGTCACACGGGACTTCTTCCGCGAGCACTCGGTCGCCGAGCTCGACGCCAAGTCCGACTACTGGCTCAACCAGCAGGGCCGGCTGACCGAACCCATGGTCAAGCGGCCCGGCGCGACCCACTACGAGCCGATCGGCTGGGACGAGGCGTTCGGCCTGCTCGCCCAAGAACTCCGGCGGCTGGACTCCCCCGACGAGGCGCTGTTCTACGTCTCCGGCCGGCTGAACAACGAGGCCGCCTTCCTTCTCCAGCTCTTCGCCCGCGCGTACGGCACCAACAACCTGCCGGACTGCTCCAACATGTGCCACGAGTCCAGCGGGTTCGCGATGCAGGAGTCGCTGGGCACCGGCAAGGGCAGCGTTTCCCTGGACGACATCCACAACGCCGACCTGATCTTCGTCGTGGGGCAGAACCCGGGCACCAACCACCCCCGGATGCTCTCGGCGCTGGAGGAGACCAAGCGCAACGGCGGGCAGGTCGTGGCGGTCAACACGCTGCCCGAGGCCGGACTGATGCGCTTCAAGCACCCGCAGAAGGCCCGCGGGGTGCTCGGCCGCGGCACGCCGATCGCCGACCAGTTCCTGCACATCCGCGCCGGCGGCGACCTCGCGCTGTTCCAGGCCCTGAACCGGATGCTGCTGGAGGCCGAGGACGCGGCGCCGGGCACCGTGCTCGACCAGGACTTCATCCGGACCCACAGCACCGGCTTCGCCGAGTTCGCCGAGCACGCGCGGAAGGTCTCCTGGGAGGACGTCCTCACGGCGACCGGGCTGTCCCGCGAGGAGATCCAGCAGGTGCACGACCGGGTCCTGCGGAGCAAGAAGATCATCGTGTGCTGGGCGATGGGGCTCACCCAGCACAAGCACGGGGTGCCCACCATCCGTGAAGTCATCAACTTTCTGATGGTGCGCGGCAACATCGGCAGGCCCGGCGCGGGTGTGTGCCCGGTGCGCGGCCACAGCAACGTCCAGGGCGACCGCACCATGGGCGTGTGGGAGCAGATGTCGCAGGAGTTCCTCGACGCCCTGGAGCGCGAGTTCGGCTTCACCCCACCCGCCCATCACGGACTGGACTCGGTGAACGGCATTCGGGCCATGTACGAGGGCCGGGCCAGGTTCTTCCTCGGCGTCGCCGGAAACTTCGTACGGGCCACCCCCGACAGCGCGGTCACCGAGGCGGCCATGCGTAAGTGCCGGCTCACCGCGCATATCTCCACCAAGCTCAACCGCTCCCACACCGTGTGCGGCGACACGGCCCTCATCCTCCCCACCCTGGGCCGCAGCGACCGGGACTTCCAGGCCGGCGGCGAGCAGTTCATCACCGTCGAGGACTCCATGAGCGAAGTCCACGCCTCCCGGGGGAAGCTGCCGCCCGCCTCCCCCCACCTGCTCAGCGAGGTCGCGATCATCAGCCGGCTGGCGCGCAGGACCCTGGGAGACGAACCGTCCATCCCCTGGGAGCAGTTCGAGGATGACTACGGCACCATCCGCGACCGGATATCCCGTGTCGTGCCGGGGTTCGAGGACTTCAACGCCCGGGTGGCCGAGCCCGGCGGCTTCAAGCTGCCCAACCCGGTGAACGAGGGGGTCTTCCGCACCCCGAGCGGCAAGGCCGTCTTCACCTGCAACGAGTTCACGATGCCGCAGGTCCCCGAGGGGCACCTGCTGCTGCAGACTCTGCGCTCGCACGACCAGTGGAACACCATCTGGTACGCCCCGAACGACCGCTACCGCGGCATCCACAACGCCCGCCGGGTCGTGCTCGTCAACCCCGCCGACCTGGACGCCCTCGGCATCGCCGACCGCGAGGTGGTGGACCTGGTGAGCGTCTGGCACGACGGGAAGGAACGCCGCGCGGAGAGCTTCCGGGTCGTCGCCTACCCCGCCAGCCGCGGCTCCGCGGCGGCCTACTACCCCGAGACCAACGTCCTGGTGCCGCTGGACAGCGTCGCCGACATCAGCAACTGCCCCACCTCCAAGGGCGTCGTGGTCCGCCTGGAACCCGCACGCGGCACCGAATGAGCCGGCCCCGTGTTCCCCCGAGGTCAGGGAAGAGCCACCGCACCTCGAGAACCGGCACGAAGCACCTCGTTCAGAAAGGTACTTTCCGGCATGCCCGCATCTCACGCCGCGCGCCCTTGGCTTCCGACGGCTGCCGCGGTGTTCGTCGGCGGCTGGGGAGCGAACCAGTTCACCCCACTCGCCGTGGTGTACCGGACCCAGGAGCACTGGCCCCCTGTCCCGGTCGCCGCCATGTTCACCACCTACCTGCTGGGAATGCTCCCCGGCCTGCTGCTCGGCGGCCCGGCCGCGCAGCGACTTGGAAGACGGCGTGTGGTGCGGCTCGCGCTGGCGTTGTCCGCCGCTGCCAGCACCCTTCTGGCGGCGGCGGCCGTGGACCAGACCGCCGTGTACGTCAGCCGCCTGGCCACCGGCGTCGCGGCAGGCGTCATCCTGACCGCGGGCGCCACCTGGCTGCGGGAACTGTCCGCCGGGGCGCTGCGCCCCGCCGCCGGTGCCCGCCGCGCGACCTACGCCACCGGTGGCGGCTTCGCCACCGGAGCGCTGACGGCCGGCGCCCTGGCCGAATGGCTGCCGCACCCGATGGTGGTGCCCTGTCTCGTGCACTCACTGCTGGCCCTGCTGGTGCTCGGCGCGACCCGCCACGTGCCGGAGACCTCGCCGGTAACCCCCGGCGCCGGGGTGGAGCCGCTCACCGCGGGCCTGTGCCGCGGGGCCGTCAGGCACCCCCGGTTCATGCGGGTCGTACTTCCGGCGAGCCCGGCGGTCTTCACCGCGTCCACCGTGGCGTACGTCGTGCTGCCGCCGCTGGTGGCCGACCGAGTTCCGGGGTACGCGCCGGTGTTCAGCGGCCTGGTGACGGCACTGACGCTCACGGTGGGCCTCGCCGTCCAGCCCCTGGCCGCCCGGCTGGATCACGCGCGCAGCGCGCGGGCGACACTTGCCGCGATGGTCGCCGTGATCGGCGGCCTTCTGGTGAGCGCGTGCGCCGTGTACTGGAACTCCGCGGGCCTCGTGCTGGCCGCGGCGGTCTTCCTCGGGGCCGGGTACGGCCTCACCCTGGCCTCAGGACTGAGAGAGATCGAACGGCTGGCGCCGTCGAAGGACCGAACCTCGGCGGCATCGCTCTATCACGGCGCCACCTACAGCGGCTTTCTCACGCCGCTCCTGCTCGCCGTCACAGCCGGGGCCGCTTCCTACCCGACCCTGCTCGCGGGCCTGGCAGCCGCGGGCCTGCTGTGCCTGGTCATCACGGCACGGTACAGCCGTCGGGACCTGCCGTGACGGCGGGGAAGGACTGCGGGGTCCGCCGCAGGTCATACCGTCGACGGTCGGGCAGCGGCCGAACCGTCGACGCCAGAGCCGCGGCCGGCGGCGCCGCGGTGACACCGTCCGGTTCGCCCATCCGTGGTCGAACCAGTCCACCGATGAACCGGCTCAACCGCACAACAGCCTCGGAGCAGGGCTCCGAGGAGAGGAGCGAATCATGGGACGAGTGACCGTGCGGCGGCGCGTACTGCGCATCCGGGAAGGGGAGCCCTCCCATCGCCCCGACACCCTGGCCGCCGAGGAGCCGATGGAGATCCGCGTCGGCGGACGGCCGCTGACCGTGACGATGCGCACGCCGGGCGACGACTTCGACCTCGCGGCCGGGTTCCTGGTGAGCGAGGGCGTGGTGCACGCCGCCGACGACGTGGCCGGGATCCGCTACTGCGCGGGCGCCACGGCCGACGGCGGCAACACCTACAACGTGGTGGATGTCGCCCTGGCCCGAGGCGTGGCTGCCCCGGACCCTTCGCTGGAGCGGAACTTCTACACCACGTCCTCGTGCGGGCTGTGCGGCAAGGCCAGCCTGGACGCGGTGCGCACCACGGCGGCCTGGTCCGTCGCCGAGGATCCGCTGCGCATCGGACCGGAGGCGCTGACGGCCCTGCCCGACCGCCTGCGGGCGGCCCAGCGGGTGTTCGACAGCACCGGCGGTCTGCACGCCGCCGGACTGTTCAGTGCCGAGGGCGAGCTGCTGTGCCTGCGGGAGGACGTCGGCCGGCACAACGCCGTGGACAAGGTCGTCGGCCACGCCCTGCGGTCGGGACTGCTGCCGCTGCGCAAGACGGTGCTGATGGTGAGCGGCCGGGCCTCCTTCGAGCTGGTGCAGAAGGCGGTGATGGCCGGAATCCCCATGCTGGCGGCCGTGTCCGCCCCCTCCTCGCTCGCCGTGGACCTCGCCGCGGAAAGCGGGCTGACGCTGGTCGGATTCCTGCGCGGCGCCTCGATGAACGTCTACACCGGCGCCGAGCGCTTGCAACCACAGCCCGTGGCCTGACACGTACCGACACCGCGGCGACGCCGATTGGCTTTCCGACGAGTGGTCCGGTAGACCCATGGGGTGCTGTTCCGTCAACTCGAGTACCTGGTTGCCCTCTCCCGGGAGCGCCATTTCGCCCGTGCCGCCCAGGCCTGCTACGTCTCTCAGCCCGCTCTCTCCGAGGCCATCCGGAAGCTCGAGGAAGAGCTGGATGTACCGCTGGTCCGGCGCGGCCGCAAGTACGAGGGCCTCACGCCCGAGGGCGAACGCATCGTGGTGTGGGCGCAGCGGATCCTCGCCGACCGGGACGCCCTCAAGAGCGAGGTCGGCGCCCTGCGCAACGGTCTGAGCGGCAGGATGCGGGTCGGCTCGGTCCCGACCGCGTCCGGCGCCGTCGCACAGCTGACCGGCCCGTTCTGCGTGGCGCATCCCCGGGTCACCGTGGAGGTCATAGCGGACCTCCAGTCGGAGGACATCCTCCGGCAGCTTCAGAACTTCGAGATCGACGCCGGAATCACGTATCTGCACAGAGGTCTTTCCGAGAACTTCCAGGCGGTCCCGCTGTACGAGGAGCGGTACGTGCTGCTGACCGACGTCGCCGACGGCCTCGCCCATGGGACGACGGCGACCTGGGCGGAGGCGTCACGGCTGCCGCTCTGCCTGCTGACCGAGGCCATGCAGGGGCGTCAGGTGCTGGACAAGGTGTTCGCCGAGGCCGGGCTGCGGCCGACGCCCCGGGTCGAGACCGATTCCGTGGGTGCCCTCTTCGCCCATGTCAGGACGGGGCGGTGGGCCAGTATCGTGCCGCACACCTGGCTGCATGTGTTCGGCGTGCCGCACGGCATGCGGGCAGTGCCGATGGTCGAGCCCGCCCGGACGGTGCCGGTCGGGCTGGTGGTCACCGCCCGGGAGCCGGGATCGGTCATGGCCCGCGCCCTCACGGAGATCGCGCGCCGCACCGATGTGGCCGCCGCCCTGGAACGCCTCCCCGGAGACCCCGGACCGCAGTAGACAACGGGCCGCACTGGGGGGCAGTGCGGTCCGTTGTCGTACGGCCACGGCTCGAAGGACGAGCGCCACTATTTCGCGTCGGTACGAGGTGGTCGCGCCGCCCGGGGTGGTCTGCGAGGCGACCAGCCCGGGCGGCGCCGTGCCACCGCCGACCGCGCTCATGCTGTGCACCATCACAGCCCGTCGCGCCACCGCCAGGGGCGCAGATGGATGAGCCGATCACCACGGCTCGCCATCGCTCCCGCAATACCGGCAGCCGGCCGACCCGGCCGGCTCGAACGTGCGCCTCACCGCGCCCTGTAATCGGGCCTCGAGGAGCAGCGCCCTGCCGCCATCGATCTCGCCGGTGGCATAGCCGACGGGACGCACCGATCGCCGCGGTCTGTGATCGTCGGCCCAAACCGCCGATACTGCTGAAGGCGCTGGGTCTGCACCTGCAAACCGGTCGAACCCGGCCAGCCACCTGACACCCCGTCACGAAAGTCGGCATCGGGTCGGCATCAGTACCGCCACCCACCGCTACCGAGGCCGACAACCGCCAAGATCTACAACTGACGTCACCCACTCCGACCAGGAAAGACACCGGTCACAGTGACATCTGCCAGCGCTGCCAGGAGACACGTATGAGAATGCTGATCAACGTCCCCGAGACCGTCGTAGCGGACGCCCTGCGCGGCATCGCCGCTGCCCATCCCGAGCTGACCGTGGATGTGGACAACCGTGTCGTCGTACGGCGTGACGCGCCCGTCGCCGGAAAGGTGGGGCTCGTCTCCGGGGGCGGGTCCGGGCATGAGCCGTTGCACGCCGGGTTCGTCGGGCCCGGGATGCTGTCCGCCGCCTGTCCCGGGGAAGTGTTCACGTCGCCCGTTCCGGACCAGATGGTGCGCGCCGCAGCCGCCGTCGACAGTGGCGCGGGGGTGCTGTTCGTCGTCAAGAACTACACCGGCGATGTGCTGAACTTCGAGATGGCCGCCGAGCTCGCCGAGGACGAGGGTGTGCAGATCGCGAAGGTGCTCGTCAACGATGACGTGGCCGTGACGGACAGTCTGTTCACGGCCGGGCGGCGGGGCACGGGGGCGACCCTGTTCGTCGAGAAGATCGCCGGGGCGGCGGCCGAGGAGGGTGCGCCGCTGGAGCGGGTGGAGGCCATCGGCCGGCGGGTGAACGAGGCGTCGCGGAGTTTCGGGGTGGCGCTGAGCTCCGTCACCACGCCGGCCAAGGGCTCCCCCACTTTCGATCTGCCGCCGGGCGAGCTCGAACTGGGCATCGGCATCCACGGCGAGCCGGGGCGCGAGCGGCGTCCGATGATGACGTCGGGGGAGATCGCGGACTTCGCAGTGGACGCGATTCTGGAGGATCTGCGGCCGGACAATCCGGTGCTCCTGCTGGTCAACGGGATGGGGGCGACGCCGTTGCTGGAGCTGTACGGGTTCAATGCCGAGGTGCAGCGGGTGCTGTCCGAGCGGCATGTCGTCGTGGCTCGTACGCTCGTGGGGAACTATGTGACCTCGCTCGACATGGCGGGCTGTTCGGTGACGCTCTGCCAGGTGGACGAGGAGCTGCTGCGGCTCTGGGACGCGCCGGTCGAGACGCCCGCGCTCCGCTGGGGCCGTTGAGCAGCGGCCGTGCGCCCATGACGTTGTTCCAGGGACAAGGAGATCCATGTGCTCGACGTTGATTTCTTCCGCCGGTGGATGGCCGCCGCCGCGGCCGCTGTGGACCGTGAGGCGGACCGCCTCACCGAGCTCGACTCTGCGATCGGGGACGCCGATCACGGCAGCAATATGCAGCGTGGATTCGCCGCGGTGACCGCGGTGCTGGAGAAGGAGGACCCGCAGACGCCGGGGGCCGTACTGGTGCTTGCGGGGCGGCAGTTGATCTCGACGGTCGGCGGGGCGTCGGGGCCGTTGTACGGGACGCTGCTGCGGCGTACGGGGAAGGCGCTGGGCGATGCGCCCGCCGTGACGGATCAGCAGCTGGCCGAGGCGTTCGCCTCGGGTGTCGCCGCCGTGGGACAGCTGGGCGGTGCGCAGGCCGGGGACAAGACGATGCTCGACGCGCTGCTGCCGGGTGTGGAAGCGCTCGGTACGTCGTACGCCGCTGCCCGGGAGGCGGCCGAGGCGGGTGCGACCGCGACCGTGCCGATGCAGGCGCGCAAGGGCAGGGCCAGCTATCTGGGTGAGCGGAGCATCGGGCATCAGGATCCGGGGGCGACGTCGTCCGCGCTGCTGATCGCCACGCTGGCGGAGTCGTACGAACGCGGTGGAGGCGGCTCGTGAGCGAGGAGAAGCAGGTAGGAATCGTGCTGGTGTCGCACAGCGGGCCGGTGGCCGAGGCGGTGGCCGAGTTGGCCAAGGGGCTGGCAGCCGGTGGTGCGACGGCGCCCGTGGCCGCGGCCGGCGGTACGCCGTCGGGTGGGCTCGGCACCAGTGCGGAGCTCATCGCCGAGGCGGCCCGGAAGGTCGACGGCGGCGTGGGCATCGCGGTGCTGGTCGACCTGGGCAGTGCGGTGCTCACGGTCAAGGCGATGCTGGCCGAGGGAGACGAACTGCCGGACGGGGCACGGCTGGTGGACGCACCGTTCGTGGAGGGCGCGGTCGCCGCACTGGTCACGGCGTCGGCGGGCGGTGATCTTGCCGCGGTGGAGGCCGCGGCGACCGAGGCGTACGGCTACCGCAAGTTGTGAGAGACCGGAAGTACGGGGTCCCGCACCCGGTCGTGGAACCGGGTGCGGGACCGCCGTGCGGTGCGCGTGTTGCGTCAGGCTGCCGTGGCGGTGCCCGCCGCGGCGATCCGGATCCGGGTCAGCTGCGTCGTGCCGTTGACCGTCACCGCGAGCGTGATCGTGCCCGGCCGAAGCGCCGTGAGGGTGCCGGTGGACGGGTCGAAGACCGCTGTGTGCCGGTGGCGGGCGCTGTCCCGGTCGCCGATGTGGACGTTCGGTGACCCGGTCCAGTCGGCGGCCAGCGGGAACGCGACCGGGACGCTGCGGGTGCCCTGGGTGACGGTCGCCGTGATCTTCGCGGTGTGTCCCGCGCCGAGCACGGACGGGGCGTCCAGGGTCAGCGTGTCGACATGCGCCCGGGTCTGCACCGAGACCCAGTCGGGCGTGCCCCGCCACGGCTTCTCCCGCGCGGCGGCCTGTTCGCCGGGCGAGACGTGGTCCGCGCCGACGAGGGACCAGCCGGTGAAGCCTCCCTCGTCCGCCGGTCCGGCCGGTGCCTTCCCGGAGTTGCCGTTGATCAGGTACGGCACGCCGTCGACGTGCGAGGCGTGGAAGACCCCGACGTGGCTGCCGATGAATGCGGCGCCCTTGCCCGTCGTACGGCGGAAGTCGGCGAGCCACTGTTCGACCAGGGCCGCCTCCTTGCGGTCCCCGAGCTGGCTGCCCTTCTGAACCGTCGGGTCGCGCGGCGGAACGTGCTCGATCAGCATCACCGAGTCGACGTCAGGGTCCTTCGCAGCCGCGTCGAGCTGGGCGCGCACCTCCTTGATCTGGGCGAAGCCCCCGCCGCGCAGGGTGAGGCTGGAGGTGTCGAGCGTGATGATCCGGGTGCCCTTGTGGTCGAACGTCCGCTGGGCGGGACCGAATTGGGTGATGAAGTTGTCGATCTTCCCGCCCATCACTTCGTGGTTGCCGGGCACGTAGTACCAGGGCAGGGAGTCGCCGAGTTCCTCGGTCAGGATCTGGCGCGCGAAGGCGAGGTCCGCCGGTGATCCCTCGTCGACGAGGTCGCCGTTGATGACCAGGAAGTCGGGCCGCGCCGCTTTGATCTCTCGCAGGGTGCGCCGCGCCTGGGTGACGATGGCGCTGTCGGGGTCGCGGGCGACGAACTGGGCGTCCGACATCACCGCGAACTGCCAGTCCCGGGCTTCGGTGACTGCGGCCGGATCGATCAACGGATCAATGGTCACGGCCTGTTCGGGCAGGTCGACGGTGGGCGGCACCTGGGCGGTGAGGTCGTCGATGACGATCTCACCGGTGTACTGCTGGGCGGCCGCCGTCTCGGCGAGGTAGAAGCGGTACACGCTGAGCGGCATGGCCGCGCCCGTCGGCACGGCGAAGGTGACCTGCCGCCAGCCGGTCCAGGTGACGTACGGTCCGCGGAGCAACTGGTCGGAGCCCGCGGCGTCCTTGAGGTGCAGCGTCGGCCAGGCGCCCTTGCCGTCGCCCTTGATCCAGAGCTTGAACGACTGGGGCTGTCCCGGCACGGTGACCGGCTGGGGCGGGGCGGCGTACGCGGCGCGCGTCGCGGTCGACCGGGTGAAGTCGTACGTGAGTCCGAGTCCAGTGCCGGTGTGGCCGTCGGGGGTGGCGAAGAGGGATCCGCTCGCCCGGGCCTGGCTGAACTTCCAGGACCCGGCGTCGTCGAAGTCGGAGACCGCCTGCTCGGCGAGGCCGACGCTGACGGCGAGGACAGTGGTGGTGCCCGCGACGGTCGCCCTGATCTGTCCGGCGCCGCCGCCGGTGCGTGAGGTGACGGTGAAGTTGCCCTTGCCGTCATCACGGATGTCGAAGAGCGCGTGGTCGTAGTCGAGGGTGACGTCGCGGGGTTCGACGGGGGCGCTGGTGCCGTGCGCGTCGAGTCCGACGATGCCGAAGGTACCGGTGGCTTCGGCGTTCGCGAGACCCACCCGCTGTGTGGTCGGCTGGATCCGGGCCAGCCTGTCGAGGACGGTCAGCGCGGTGCTGCCGCGGGCGGATCCCAGTTCGGCGCGCGCCTCCGTGGTGCCGCTGTGGCGTGCGGTGAAGAGCCCGTTGCCGTCGACCGTACCGACGTTGTTGCGGGCGGTGTGCCAGTGCGGGATGCCGGTGGCAGGGCCGTACGTCTCGTCGTATCCGGTCGCGGTGAGGCTGCGGGTGAGTCCGGGGAAGACCCGCTCGGGGTGGCCGCCCTTGACGGGGTCGACGCCTGGTGCGGTACCGGCCGGGGTTCGGGTCTCGACCCAGAAGCCCTTGAGGCGGCCGCTGCCGTCGGGGGCGGTGAGGGCGAGGCCGTTGGGGACAGTGCGCTCGGTGCCGTCGGACGGGCTGTTCTCCACCTGCAGCGCGTCGCTGCCGGGCACACGCGCGACGAGGGTCGAGGAGCCGCCGCCGTCCAGGTTGAGCGCGCTGTACGAGCCTGCCCGCCGCATCATCTGGCCGAGTTCGGTGAGTGTGACACCGCCGCTGTCGGCCTGCCGGCCGTCGATGGTGAGGATCTGCATCGTGCTGCCGTCCTGAGAGAAGCCGACGGCGGTGCGCGGGGCGGCGGTGTTGTTGCCCTCTCCGTCGTGGTTCTGCGCGACGCCGTCGACGACGAGGAGTTCCCGGCCACCGACGGCGGTGCGGGGTACGTCGCCGCTGTCGGTGCGTGCCCGGTAGGTCAGCGACACGGGGTCGCCCGGCCGGAGCAACGTGAGTGCGGCGGCTCCGGCCTCGCGTCCGACGAGGACCGTGGTGTCGTCGGGGACGGCGCCGGAGCCGGGGGTGTCCGACACGGAGACGACCTTGCCGTCGCGTACGACCGCTTCGGCGACGGGAGTCGCCTTGTCGACAGTGAGTGCACGGTCTGCGGTTCCCCAGGCCGGGGTGTAGGCGCCCACTCCCCCGCTCGGCACATTGGCGGCGTTGTAGGCGGTGAGCGGCCGCTGTCCGGAGGGCAGGGTGAGTGTGCCCTCGAAGTACAGGTTCAGGATGCGGCCCGCGCTGCCGGGGCCGATGCCGACCGCCCGGTTGACTCCAGGGGCGGGTGACTGGACGGGCACGCCGTCCTTGATTCCGACGCCTTCGGGCGCACCGGTCTGGTTGATGTCGAAGAAGTCGGCGTTGATCGCGGCGACGGTCCGGCGGCCGGGGCCCGCGTCGTGTCCGGCGGCGAGTTGCGAGACCGTGCGCCGGTCGGAGACCTTGCCGGTGGAGAGGTAGTCGGCCTGTACGCCACTGCCGTCGAGGTCGACGGAGAGGGAGTCGACGCGCAGCCACTTGTCGGATTCGAGCCGGTCGTACGAGCTGAGGCGGACTCCGGGGGCGACCGGGCGCGCGGTGCGGGCGGTCTCGATGCCGTCGCCGTCCACGACGGATCGGGAGTCGCCTGCCGCATGGCTCGCTGCCGGCGGGGCGACGGGTCTGAGTACTTCGGCGGAGTTACGGGGTCGGGGGTCGGGGGTCGAATCGGCGACGGCAGGGGCAACGGCTCCCACCGTCATCGCGGACACCGCCGCGAGGAGCACGAGCGGACGCGTTGCTTTGCCGACTATGCCAGGGCCCACAAATCCTCCTGGAATGGCGATGGTTGCGCGGGCAGTAAGCGCTGTCGGCGGACAGCATGGCCGCGCGCACCGCCACGCACCAGAGGGCCTCGGGAACCTCAGGGGAAACAGGGTGCGGCGAGTCGATGACACCCCTGATCATTGGGAAGACTTGACGACATGTCGTCTCAGAAGCGCAGTGCGGGTCTTCTCCTGTTCCGGTCGACGGACGGGGGCGCCGGGTTCGAGGTGTTCCTCGGGCACATGGGCGGCCCCTTCTGGGCGGGCCGCGACGTTGCCTCGTGGTCCGTCCCCAAGGGTGAGTACGGGCCCGGAGAGGAACCCGAGGCCGCTGCCCGCCGTGAGTTCGAGGAGGAGTTCGGCCATCCGGCGCCGGACGGGGAGTGGGTGCCGCTCGGTGAGTCCCGCCAGGCGGGAGGCAAGACGGTGGTGGTGTGGGCTCTGGAGGGTGATGCCGATCCGGCCCGGGCCGAGCCGGGTACGTTCACCATGGAGTGGCCCCGGGGGTCGGGCGTGCAGCGGGAGTTCCCGGAGATCGACCGGTTCGCCTGGTGGACACCGCAGGAGGCGGCGGAGCGTCTCGTCGCCGGCCAACGGGTCTTCGTCGACCGGCTGCGGGACCATGTGCGCGGCGGGCAGGCGCCGGACGGGCACTGAGCCGCTGCGCGCGGGCCGCCCGGTCGCGGAACGGCGATACGGAAACCCCGTAGCCGAAAGGACGTTGGGACTCGCGGGTCACTTCCGTTGTTCACCGGCCGTGGTGACGGGCAGTGTGCGCCTCACGCTCTGCCCCGGGTCGGCGATCGAGGATCCGCCGTTCAACCGGGGAAGGTCCCGGCTGCGGCCCGGCACAGCCCTCGGCCGAAGTGACGAGAAAGCACAGCCGCGGGCCACCTCACACCCTCACAGAACAACGTGTTGACCTGCAGAAATCGGGTGTGCGCCGCACAAGTCCCCCATACGCTCCTCGATATGTCTGAACCCGCCGTCAACGGCCCTTCATCGGAAGGGTCACGCCCGCTGTGGCGTGACCGCAACTTCGGCATCTTCTGGGTGGCGCAGACCCTCTCGGTCGTCGGGGACTCGTTCGCCCTGATTGCGCTGCCGCTGTTGGTGCTGCACGCGACGGGATCCGTGGCGCAGATGGGCCTGCTCACCGCCGTAGCCGGCGCGGCCTCGCTCCTCGCAGGGGTTTTCGCCGGCGTCGTGGTGGACCGGGTGGACCGCAGGAAGCTGCTGATCGCGTGCGATGTGGTCCGCATGGCGCTGTACGCACTGATACCGCTGGTATGGGCGTTGGGCCCGCAGACCTGGCTGCTCTACGTGCTGCTGCCTCTGGGTGAGGCTGTCGGGATGCTGTTCTCCGTCACGTACGTCACCGTCGTCCGCAGCCTGGTGGGTGGCCGGCGGATCACGGAGGCCAACGGAAGACTCAATGCGACGGCCGCAGCGGCTGGGGTGATCGGCCCGCTGTGCGCGGGCGTGGTGGCGGGTTGGTTCGGCCCGGCAGCCGCTGTCGGCGTGGATGCGGCGAGCTTTGGTCTGTCGGCAGCCTGTGTGAGCTTCGTACGGTTCCCGGGCGGCACGCGCGCGGCTCGGACCAGCGCGGCGCCGGAGGCAGGAGCGGCTCGGCCGAGGCTGTGGGACGACCTGCTGGCCGGGGTGACCTTCCTGCGCCGACACCCCGTGCTGCGAGCGTTGACCGTCCTTCTGACCGTCTTCAGTTTCCTGACTCTCGGCCTGAACGACCTGCTCATCTACCACCTCAAGCACGACCTCGGCCAGAGCGACAGCGCGGTCGGAACCGTCTTCGCAGCCGGAGCGATGGGCACGATCACCGGAGCCCTCCTCGTGGCCCCGGTCCGCCGCAGGCTCGGCTTCGGCGCAACATGGATCGGCACCGTCGCGGTCTGCGGACTCGCCGTGGCGGGCATCGGCCGGGCCGACAGCGTGGCAGGCACTGCCGTCTTGACCGCAACATTCCTGGGCTGCACCAGCATGGCGGGCACGTGCTCGATGTCCTTACGCCAGGAAGTGACGCCTGAGCACTTGCTGGGGCGGGTGACCTCGGCGTTCTGGACCATCCATTATTCGGCAGCCCCGGTCGGCGCGGCCGTTCTCACCTGGGCCGCACAGCGCCATGGAACGGCACCGGTGGGTCTGGCCGCCGGCGTCTGCTGCCTGCTCATCGCGGCAGTGGCTCTGCTTTCCCCAGTCCGCCGGCCCCGTCCGGAGGGGATACCTGGCCACCCCTGACCGGCGTCGCGCATGGCCCGGGAACCTCGGATGGCGTGCCCGTACGGCCGGATGTCCTGCGGATCAACGGTTCGACAACACTCGCTCGGTCTCAGGCCGTGCGCACCGCTGGCGCGCCGAACCCTTGGGCGATGAAAGCACTCGACTTCGGCCGGGGTCGACGCGTCGGCCAGGCCAGGCGTCGTGGCCGCCGATGCCGCGGGCGACGGCTTCGATCACACCTTGTACTCGGCCGTGTCGGATGCCCCGTCCGCCGACCAGGTGGCGCAGTCCCGGCCCGGGATCTTGTAGAGGGTGAGCAAGCACGGGCACCGCGTGCCGCCGTGTCGCGTCGCCCACGACGGCTGCCGACTTCTGAGGCGGATGGGAGAACGTGCGCCACGCACGCCGCAGGCACCTCGCCGGGTCAGCGCTGCGGGACCTCGCCCTGGGCGACCTCGATGCTGCTGTGCAGATCGTTCGTCGCTTCGAGTGCGGCGGCCCCGGACAGGATCAGGCAGGCCAGCAGCGCGGCCGCCGCGGCGCGGCCGACGCCCGGCCGGTGGGTGGCCCGGCCGAGCAGCGCCGCGACCCGGCGCGGAACGGGGCCCGCCGCCGCGGCGAGCGCCACGCGAGGGCGCGCCCGCACCCCTTCCGCCGCCCGAGCGGCGAGCGCCGCGCGGCCGATCGCGCGCGCGGCGACCCGCCGGTCGCCGACAGCGACGGCCGCGGCCTCGTCGGCGCAGCGCTCCAGTGCGTAGCCCATGGGCGCGCGCAGCGAGCGCAGAGCGGGATGACAGAGGGCGGCGAGCTCGGCAGCGGCGAGGAAGAGGTGGTGACGGCCCGCGAGATGGGCACGCTCGTGCGCGAGCAGGGCGTCCCGTTCGGCGGGGTCCAGGGCGCGCAGCATGCCGGTGGTGACGACGATCCGGCCAGGGCTGCCCGGGAGCGCGGGCAGCGCATAGGCGTCGGGGCGGCTGTCGCGCAGGACGGCCAGTTCACCACCGGAGCACTCGGCCGACTGCCTGGCGCGCTGCAGCTCCACCCAGTGGCGGCGGGCGGTACGGACCACCGCGGCGGTGCAGCCGGACAGCAGGGCCAGGGCGGCGAGGGCGAGCGGGACGGTCACGGCGGCGGGCGCCGCGGCGAGCGGCTTGACGAGTTCACCGACCGCGGCGACCGCGGACAGCTGGGTCGCGCCGGGCACCACCAGCAGCACCAGGGCGAGCGTGCTGCACAGGGCGAGACCCACGGCCGTCGAGGCGAGCAGCCGAACGGCACGCAGGGGCGCCAGGGCGTCCGCCAGACGGCGCGCGGCGGGAACCGCGACGAACGGCATGAGCAGGGGAACCCATACGGCGTAGATCATCGGGCGTCTCCGTCGAGCAGTTCGCGGAGCAGCTGCTCGTCCTCGTCGGTGAGCTGCGAGACGAATCGGGCCAGCACGGTGCTGCGGTCCTCTTCCTTCTGCAGTTCGCTGTGCATCCGGCGGGCAGTGAGGCCGGGCGCATCCTCGGTGGGGGTGTAGGCGAAGCCGCGCCCGGCGCGGGTGCGGGTGACCGTGCCCTTCTCGTACAGCCGGGTCAGGATCGTGGTGACGGTGGTGCGGGCGAGGGGCGCGCCGAGGGCGCCCTGCACCTGACCGGGGGTGAGCGGGGAGTCAGCCGCCCACAGAGCCGCGAGAACAGTGGATTCCAGCTCGCCGGCCGGTCGCCGTTCCGGCGCCGAGGAGGGCTCCGGTGCCGGTCCGGGCACCGAAGCGGAGGCCTGAGCCGACTCCACGCCCGGCCCAGGGGTCGGCTTGCCGCCCGCGCGAGGGTCCGGATCCTCGCTCGATATCCCCTGCACCTGAGACATGGGAACTCTCCTCCCGCTCCGAGCGTCTACAGTGACGTAGACCGTCTACAGCACTGTAGTCAGTCGGGCGTCCCGTCGGTGCGCCCAGTCACCATTATGGGAGGCCTTCCGCCGTGTCCGTATCCTCACTGGCGGCCGTGCCGCAGGCAGTGAACCTGTTGAACGCAGGATCGCTGCTCGCCACGTTCGGCGCGCTCGGCATCGCGGTCGTGCTGTTCGCGGAGACGGGACTGCTCGTCGGCTTCTTCCTCCCCGGCGACTCCCTGCTTTTCACGGCGGGGCTGCTGAGCGTGCCCGGTACCCACGGCGCGGTCCACCTCTCCTTGCCACAGGTACTCATCGCTGCCGTGGTCGGCGCACTCCTCGGCGCCCAGACCGGGTACTGGATCGGGCGCCGCGGCGGTCGCACCCTGCTGGCCCGGAGCCGGGCCAAGCGGCTGCATGAGGGGGCCGCTCGCGCCGAGGAACTGCTCGAACGGTACGGACACGCGCGCGCGATCGTGCTGGCGCGCTTCGTCCCTGTGGTGCGCACGGTGCTCAACCCGCTGGCCGGGGCGCTCAACGTACCGGCCCGGCTCTTCACGATCTGGCAGATCGTCGGCGGACTGGTGTGGACCGTCGCACTGGTGCTCGCCGGCTACGGACTGGGGTCGTCGGTGCCCAATGTCGACCGCTACCTGCTGCCGATCGTCGCCGTCGTGGTCATTGTCTCCCTGATCCCCCTCGCCGCCGAGCTGATGCGCTCGCGCGGCCGCCGCACCGCCGAAGGAGACCACAGCTGATGCTGCTCGCCTCTGCCGCCACCTCCCTCGACGGTGGCCTCTACACCTGGATCACCGAGCTCGCCCAGCGCTCCCCCGCCGCTCTGGACTCCGCGATCCGTATCTGGTCCGATTTCGGTCTCGCGCTCTTCGCCCTGCTGATGCTCGTCGCCTGGTGGCGGTCCCGCTCCGACGCCCCCGCCCGCCTGGCAATGGCGCTCTGTGCGCCCCTGGTCGTGGTGGCCGCCTATGTGGCCAACGACCTGCTGAAGATGGCCGTCCATGAACAGCGGCCCTGCCAGACCCTGCATGCGGTCACGGTGGAAGCGTGCCCTCCGCTCGGCGACTGGTCCTTCCCCAGCAATCACGCCGCCATCGCCGCAGCCGCGGCGGTCGCGATCCTGCTGACCGACCGCCGACTCGGTGCCATAGCTGTGCCCGCGGCGCTGCTGATGGCCGCGTCCCGGGTCTGGATCGGCGTGCACTATCCGCACGACGTGCTGATCGGGCTGGTCACCGGCGCGCTCGTGGCCTGGCCGCTGACCGTCGCCGCCCGGCGCTTCGCCCCGGTCGTGGTGCGGCTGCGCGAGACCAGGCTGCGCCCACTGGTGGCGGCGCGGTGACCAAGGACGCGGAGGCCGGGCGCCGGGCCGTTGCGGACCCGATCGATCCCTGTATCCGTACGGCGCTCGGGGCCGTACTGATCGGGTTCGTCGGTCTCCTCGGCCTGACGGCGGTGGTCCTCACGGCCCGGCACGGGGCCGTGCTGCCCGTCGATCGGGCTGCGCACGCATGGTCCCTGCACCATCGGCCCTCCGCCTTGGTCACAGTGGCCAGGGCGGTCACGGCGACGGGTACGGGCGTGTTCCCGTACGCCGCCGCGGTGGCCGCCGGACTGATCGCGGGCCGGAACCTGCGTCGCCGTCTGGGGTACGCGACAGGCGCCCTGGCCTTCCTGCTGCTGGGGCAGGCGCTGCGCTACGGGCTGATGGAAGCGATCAACCGGTCCCGCCCGCCGGTGGGCGACTGGGCGACGCACGCCTCCGGGTTCGCCTTCCCGTCCGGGCACGCGACGACGTCCGCGCTCATGGCGGGACTCCTGGTGGTGGCGATCGGCCACCGGACGTACGGGAGCCGGGCCGGCCGCGTCGCCGCCGTCCTGGTCGGCTGCTGGGCCGCGGCCGTCGGGCTGAGCCGGGTCCTGCTCGGGGTGCACTGGGTGACCGATGTGGTGGCCGGCTGGCTGTTCGCCGCCTTCTGGCTGGGGCTCGGAGCCGCGCTGATACGGACGGCACTGCCCGCACACCGCAGGTGACCCGCCGGTCCCGGTCCACCCTCACAGAGGTCCAGTGCGATGCCCCGTCCACCGGTCGTGCCCCTCGTCCGAACCAACCACGTCACGCGTCCGCCCGCGCTCACGCGTGCACTCGCGCTCCTTCAGCACCGGCTGACCTGGGCGATAGTGGCCGCCTACGCCACCGCAGCCCTCTTACCGCAGGCCGGTCTCGCCATGCGGCAGCTGGATCTCGGCGCGGTGTCCGCACCCGGCGGGGCCCGGACGCCTCTCACGCTGCCGTCGCTCCTCCTCGCCTGGCTGCTCTTCACCGCGGCATTACGGGTGCCCGCCCGGGATCTGCCGCGACTCCTGCGCCGACCGCTGCCACTGCTGGTCGGAACTTTCGCCAATACGCTGATCCCGCTCGCACTGCTGCCATGCATGGCGGTGGCGCTCGGGCGGCTCCCCGACACGGACGGCTGCAGCGGGCTCCTCACAGGACTGGCCCTGGTGGGTGCCATACCGGTTGCGGGCGGCGCCACGGTCTGGGGAAGCCGGGCCGGCGGCAACCAGTCGCTGATCGTCGGTATCGTCCTGACCTCCACGCTCCTGAGCCCGTTCACCATCCCGCTGACACTCTCGGCCGCGTCGATGGTGACGGTCGGCCACTACGCACAGGACCTGTCGAGGCTGGCCGCGGTGAACGGCGGGGCGTTCGCGGTGATCAGCGTGATCGTGCCGTGTGCCGCCGGGCTCCTCGTCCAGCAGGTGCTGCCCGCCGGGGCGCTCGCCCGGCATCTGCCGTGGATCGGACTGCTCGGGCTGGTCGACGCACTGCTGCTCACCTACAGCAATGCGTCGGGCGCACTGGGCGGGTTCCTGCTGAACCCACGGCCCGCGCTGCTGGTGGCGTCGGTGGTCGTGGCGGCTGTGCTGTGTGCGGCGTCGTTCGCAATCGGCTGGTGCCTGGCCCGTACAGTACGGGCCGACCCGGCCGACACCGTGGCAATCACGCTCACCTGCGGGATGAACAACAGCAGCGCCGGTGCGGTGCTGGCTGCGACGAACCTTTCCGGCAGCCCCCACGTGCTGCTGCCGGTCCTCGCGTACAGCCTGCTCCAGAAATGCGGTGCCGGTCTGGCCGACTCGATGCTGCGCCGCAGGACCGCCGCGCCCGAAGCCATAGAGGCTGTCCCGTAGTTCCCCTCACGCCTCTCGGGTCTCGAGGGATCCCGGGAGGTGAGGGGTGGCCGACTTCCACGTCAAGGGCGTCAGTTCCAGGTACCTGCGAGCTGAGTACACGGGCCGGATCAACCGGATCGGCATGGGGTCGCTGTTCTGGTCCCGCTCCTACTTCGCGGGATCATGCGGCGGTGCACCGTTGACCGTGATCCGCCAGTACATCGAAGGGCAGAAGCGACCTGCCTGACCGTCACCCCAAGGCGCAGCGAACTCCGGCGCTTCGCGCCTCCGGACCAAGGATGCGTTTCCCTCCCCGGCTGAAGCCGGGGATACCCACGCAAGATCAGGGATGGAGTACCGGTGGGACCGCGCTGTCACGCCCGGGATTGTGCTCGGGTACGCGGCGCGCCGCCATACCGGACCGTGCGAGCCTACTGATTCGGCGGGATTCGGTAGACGGAGACGTGAGAACGCGACTCGGCAGTGAACGCGGCGCCGGCCCAGTCCGCGTGCCTGGTCTCCAGCTCGAATCCGGCCAGCTGAGCCATGAGGTCAAGTTCGGCAGGCCAGATGTAGCGGTGCGGGCTGCGGAACAGCTGAGCCTGCTTCGTGTCGTCGAACGAGAAGTGGTGCGATACGACGTGCTGGCGCAGAACGTCGTAGGTGTCCAAACCGATGTAGCCGGGCTCGGAGTCCCAGACGGTGGCCGTCTGGCCCGGTGGGAGCTTGCGCAGCTCGGGCACCCAGAGCTCGATCACGAACCGACCACCGAGCGTGAGGTGGCGGGCAGCGTTGCGGAAGCACTCGACCTGCTCGGCTTGGGTGAGCAGATTGGAAATGGTGTTGTAGACGAGGTAGACGAGTGTGTACTTCCCAGGGGCCACGGAAGTCGCCATGTCACCGACGATCACGGGGATGGTCGCTTCGTCCGCCTTGGTTCGCAGTTGATGGATCATCGGAAGCGACAACTCGATGCCGGTGACGGGGACTCCTCGCTCGACGAGTGGTACGGCCACCCGGCCGGTCCCGATGGCGAACTCAAGTGCTGCTCCGCCACCTGCGAGCTCAGCGAGGCGGTTCACGGTCGGCCCCAGGATCTCGGGGGCGAACATGCCTGTGCCGGGCGTGTCATAGCGCTGGGCGGCATCGCCGTCCCAGATCCCCTCCTGCTCCATGCCGCCAACGTTCGCCGCCCGGCCTGTGCGATGTCCAGTGATTTGTGGCATTGCCGGCGTAGGGCCCGGACCGGCTGGGCGACCTTGGGCGGCAGTGGAAGCAGTTGGCCGTCAAGGTCGAGAGCCACAGCCGTGCCACCGTCGATCACGTGCCGCACCGCGAGTTCGAGCAGACGGGACCCCGTAGGCCCTGTCCGTCCGATCCTCGTGGGCCCGCGATGTCCGGCACGGCACCTCGCCGCGTTGTCGGACTCGCCCAAGTACGCCCACGTACGCCCACGTACGCGTACGATCCTCTGCCTTGCGATGCACCGCACCGGACGCCGCAGGCTGATCCACGAAGATCGACCGGCCAGGACCTAGTTGAACGTGGAGCCGAGCTGCGCGCGCGTCGAGACCATGCCGAGCGTGCCCGCGCCGAAGGTGAACGAACCGGTTGGTGTCACCCCGGAGGAAGTGGACTTGAACACCCACACCGAGCCGGCGTCGGCGTTCTCGCCGGGCGCGCCGACGATCACCTCGGCGCGACCGTCGGCGTTGGTGTCGACCAGTTTGGCGGCCGCCCCGAAGCGGTCGTTGTTCTCCGCGACGCCGGGTACCGTTCCTAACCAGTGTGCGTAAGTGAGTCCTGGACCCACCGTTGCGTGCTGGGCGCATCCCGAACGGTGTTGGATGCGCTGGGTTCCCGCGTTCGCGTCCCGCTCGGCGACGGTCCTCCAGGGGGCCGGTCCGTGGTGGGTGGGCGGGTTCCCTCACGCCCCCGGTGACCTGGTCCGGCCTGGGCGGTCCGATGCCCCGCACGATCACTCCGGTCGTGTGGGGGCGGTGCCGTCCTTCCCCAAGCTCTCAACTGCGTTCGAGCAGGGGATACCCCATCCCGGACCGGGTGCCCGAGGGCGCGTCGTCCGATCGCGATACCCGCGGCATCGTGACGGGACATGGTGCGGTGGGGGGTGGTCAGCGGTTTCTGCCAGTGCTGGGCACCCCACAGGCTGGTGTAGGCGGGGTCGACCGCGACGATCGCAAGCCCGTGTTCGGCGGCCATCGACACCAGTCGGGCCTTGAGCTTGCCGGTCGGGATGCCGGAGACGAGTTGCCGGAACCGTTTCCTGCGGCCGTGTTTCTCGCGGGTCTTCTCGGTGGTGAAGTCGAGGTCTTCGATGCCGATCGCGGCGACCCCGGCACGCACCGCCCAGTTGATCAACCGGGTCAGGGCGTGGCGGATCTGGGCGTCCCGGTGGCTGGCCGACCCGGACAGGTCGTAGCCGAAGCGGTGCGGCTCACCGACCGGGTTGCCGTGCCGGTCGAGGCGGTAGGCGGCGAAGTGGTCGGCGTTGGTGTCGACGCCGATCATGCCCCGGGCGCGGGCGGTCTCCAACGGGATGGTCTTCACGGCGGGGTGTTGCCAGGATGCGGTGAGGTACCAGCGGCCTCGCTCCGTGTCGAGGTGGATGCGGTAGGCGACGGCCCGGTGCGCGGTGATGCGGTCGGCCCATTCCGCGCCTCGGTGCGCGAACGCCACGGTGGAGGTGAGGGTGTACCGGCCGTGCTGGGCGTTGGCCAGGTGCGCGAGCGGGGCAGGCAGCCTGATCGACACCTCGCCGTCCGGGGTGACACGGATCGTCTCGTTCCCGAACCGCTTCCCCGACTCACCGTCGGCGGCAAGGAACCAGCGTTCCGCCTCCCACCGTTCCCGCCACTGCTCTTCGGTGAACTGGGCCTGGGCGAGGTGGTGGCGGGTGTTGAGGAGACGTTTCCCGCCCCGCACCACCCGGACCCGTCCGGCCTGCCAGTCGGCAACAGCCGCCGTGTGCCGGTCCTCCAGCATCGCGAGGCGGCGGGACTTGCGGAACCACTCGCTCTTCGACCGGTAGCCACCCGCCGCACGGTTGGTGCCCTTCTCCCCGACCGGGAGGGACAGCCGGTGCCGCAGCGTCCTGATCCCGGCCGCCAGGCTCTTCATGTGCGCGGCCTGGCCACGGCGCGCGAGCGCCCACTGGTCGTGCGTGGCCTTGGTGATCGCCCCCGCGATACGCGACGACGACCGTGCCGTCAGCTCCCGCTTCCGCGCCGCCCAGGTGTCCGCACCGTGCTCCAGACCATCCGCACAGCGAGCCTTGAGATCACCGGAAGCCAGCGCACCCTGGTGCGCACCGACCGCACGCAGCACCCTCTCGTCCTGGGGCGTGAGGTGTTTGAGGCGGTCGCGGATCGCCACCCCGGCAGGCGCGGGCACCACGAAGGAGGCCGTCAGCTTCCGCAGACCATCCACCACCCCCCTCACGGTCGGATACCTGCCACCCGACCCAACGAGCAACAGCCACCAAGGTCACCCATTCGACCCCAGAACCCCCGTTCCCACCCCCACAAACCCACCCACAGGACTCACTCCCGCTCGCTACAACTCACTTCAATGCAGTAAACCGACAGCAGCTCGCAACCCCTGCGGTGTCCTGCGAGTAGCTCTTGGCTCCCCTGCCGGTGAGGCCGAAGGCCGTACTGCGCAGGGTGACGACCGAGCCTGCCTGGCTCCTGCCGTCGAAGTCCTCACCCGGAACACCGACCGACACGTCCTCATAGCCGTCGCCGTCGATGTCGGCGACCTGGACGGAGTCACCGAATGCGTCGTTGTTCTCGGCGACACCCGGGATGCCCGCACTGTCCTGGTTGAAGACCTTCGCCCGCGTACCGACCGGGCCCGATCTGCTGCCCGGGACGTAGGTGATCATGCCGCCGTTGGCGGTCGGTATCTCCAGGTCGCTGTCGTAGCCGTCGACCGCCCGCCCCACGACGATGTCCTCGATGCCGTCGTTGTTCACATCGCCGATGTCGAGGCTCTCACCGCCCTCGAGCCAGTAGCCGTTCGCACCTTTGACCGAGCCGGGTGCGGTCAGTCCCGTTTTCGTACCCGTCCAGTAGCGGATGTGCCGCCAGTCGTACTCGTCGACGGAGTTGACCACCGCGGCAAGGTCGGTCACCCCGTCGCCGTTGATGTCGCCCGCGGCGAGGTCCAGGAGGCGCATGTCGTCCATGTCGGCGATCCGGGCCGTGCCCTGCGCGGAGCCGTCGCGGCCGAACGGCCCGGACAGCACACGCAGATTCAGGTAGTTCTCGACGCCGACGACGTCCAGGTCGCCGTCCCCGTCGAAGTCCCCGGCCCTGACGGTGCGCCCGAGTCTGTCGTAGGACCCCTCGCCGACGGCCAGTGTCACGGAACCGGAACCCGACAGCCCCTTGGCCCCTCCCCAGATCACCGCGAGCGAGCCCGCGTCGGTGACGGTGCCGACATCCTCGCCGGAGGCGCCGACGACCAGATCGGCGTACCCGTCGCCGTCCAGGTCACCGGTGGTGACCGAACTTCCGTACGCGTCCCCGGCCTCGGCAACGCCGGGGATGCCGGCGCTGTCCTGGTGGAACACCTGCTTGGTCGAGGCCTTCAGGCCCGTCGACGAGCCGTACATCACGGCCACATATCCGGCCTTCGCCTTGCCGCCGACGGTCGCCGAGGGCACGGGGACCGCCATATCGGAGTATCCGTCGCCGTTGAAGTCGTCCGGGAGTTCCGCGACGGGGGCGGCCCGGCCGATCGCGATCCCCTGCGCGTGCGCGATCACAGGGGTGGTCATGGCGCTGCTCACCGCGAGCGCGGTGGCGAGTCCGAGGTTCCATCGCAGTGCACGTCTGTTCATGTCACTCCCAGTGCTCTGTCGCTGTGCTGCGTCGGGGTCAGTGGGTGAAGGCCGCGCCCAAACGGGCCAGGGCCGTGCTCATGCCGACCGTGCCGTCGGCGAGCGAGAAGGAGCGGGCGGTGATGCCGGAGGCGGTGGAGCGGAATTCCCGGACCGCAGCAAACAAGACCGGCAGCATGGGTAAACGGTTGTACACCCTCGTCACCTGACGTGCGGGCACCGCCGCCGCACAGCCGGGCCTCCCCACGGCCGTGGCCCCTGACAGGCGCGGCGCCAAAGGGGAGCGTGGCCCGAACACGTCGGCCCGGCGTGGGCCCTGACGGCGCAGGGCCTTCTGCGACTCGGTGCAGATGTCGCCATCCACACCGGACCCAGAAGGCCCTCATCTGTTCAAGCACCGAGGAGGAGCATGTCGCGCGTCACCGACGTCCCGGGACAGCACACCGGGGCGGCTGTTGGCGTCGATCACGACCTGCAGATTCGTCGGGTACCGATGGTTCTTGCTGGAGGCGGCGATGCTGCGGTCACGGGTCGGTACCAGGGCGCCGTCCACGATCAGCACCGTGTCTTCGCCTGGCCGGCGGGCCGGTGAGATCGCCGACCGCGTTGCCAGGTCCACTCCACTTCGGATCATCCGCTGAGATCACCCCGCCCATCCCCCAGCGGCCACACCCGTATGGGACAGCCTTCAGAGCGTGCCGGAGCCCTGCGAGGGTGTGGCCGCTGCGCGATGGATGACGGCGCGGCCGCCGTCGAGGTCGACGGTGGAACGGTTCGGCGGGGCGCCGTCCTCCTCGTCGTCACGGAGCAGCAGGGCGCTCTGGCGCTCCTTGAGTTCGCTCTGCTTGCCCGGCGAGAAGGTCGCGTGCAGCTGCTCGAATCCGGTCGCCGACACCTGGCCCCGGCGCGCGCCGTTACGCCACGGCAGCATCCCCGCCCGCCCGGCTCGCAGCATCAGCTGGTCGACGAACGCGATCAGAGTCAGCCCGATCACCAGTCCGGGCAGCGTCATCAGTGCCACGAATTCCATTGGTCGAGTATCGCCGAAGCACCGGGCGTACGCATCGCTCCGGAGCACGAGCGTGCGGGCCGTCGCCCATCGGCGACGGCCCGCACTCCCTCGTGTACCGCTGGAGAAATCAGCCGTTGGGGAGGATGACCGCGCGGCCGTTGATCTTGCCGTGGTGCAGCCGCTCGTACGCCAGCGGCGCCTCGTCCAGGGTGTACGTCTCGACGTGGACCTCGACCGATCCCGCGCGGGCCAGGTCGAGGACCTCGGCAAGCTCGGAGCGCGATCCCCAGTACGGGGAGGTCACCGTCGTCCCGTAGGGCAGGGAGCCGAAGCCGACCGGGAGGGCGCCGCCGCCGATGCCGACGATGGTGACATCGGCGTCGATCGCGGCCGCCGCACCCGCCGTGGTGACCGTGGGAGGTGCCCCCACGAAGTCGAGGACGACCTGCGCGCCGACGCCGCCGGTCAGTTCGCGGACCTTGGCCGCGGCGTGCTCGTCGGAGAGGACGGTCTCGTGGGCGCCGACGGTGCGGGCGAGGGCGAGCTTCTCCTCCGTGACGTCGAGGGCGATGACGCGGACGGCCGTCATGGCGCGCAGCAGCTGGATCGCCACGTGGCCGAGACCACCGGTGCCGATGACGACGGCGGTGGCGCCGGGCACCAGCTTGGGGAGAGACCGCTTGATCGCGTGGTAGGGGGTGAGCCCCGCGTCGGTGAGCGGCACGGCCTGCACGGGGTCGAGACCGCCGAGCGGCACCAGGTGACGCGGATCGTCGACGATCATGTACTCGGCCATGGCGCCGGGCGAACCGAGCCCGGGCGGCGTGATGCCGAGCTCCTTCGCGCGCAGGCAGTAGTTCTCCTTGCCCTCGGCGCACTTGATGCACGTGCCGCAGCCCCAGGGGCCGTAGACCGCGACGGACTCACCGACCGAGAGACCGGTGACGCCGTCGCCGAGGGCGGCGATGGTGCCGACGCCCTCGTGGCCGAGGGTGAGCGGCAACGGGAAGGGGATCTGGTCGGCGGGCCAGCTCATCACCGCGATGTCGGAGTGGCAGACGCCTGCGGCGGTGACCTTCAGCAGGACCTGGCCGGGTCCGGGCTCCGGGTCGGGCACGGTGACGACCTCGGGGGCGGCGCCGACGGTGCGGTATTGGACGGCCTTCATGGGGTTCTCCTCGCTCTCACTTCAATGTTTCCGGCTTCCGTGTCCCCCGTACGTCACTCAGGACGCGGAGTAGGCGCCGTCCACCAGGTGGTAGCTGCCGTGGATGAAGGAGGCGCGGTCGGAGAGCAGGAAGGCGGCGAGTTCGGCGACCTCCTCCGCGGTGCCGAGGCGTCCGGCCGGGTGCAGCGAGATGAGGTGGTCGCGGGCCGGGCCTTCGGTGTTGCGCAGCAGGGGCGTGTCGATGAAGCCGGGGCCGACGGCGTTGATCCGGACGTTCTGTGCGGCGTATTCGAGGGCCGCCGTCTTGGTGAGACCGACGACGCCGTGCTTGGCCGCGACATAGGCGGGGGATCCGGCGAAGCCGTTGGTACCGAGGATCGACGACATGTTGACGACGGCGCCGCCGCCCGCGGCGACGATGGCGGGGAGTTCGTACCGCAGGGAGTAGAACACTCCGCTGAGGTTGGTGGCGACGACCCGGTTCCAGTCCTCGACGGCGTACTCGCCGGTCGGGGCGCTCGGGCCGCCGATGCCCGCGTTGTTGACGGCGAGGTGCAGGGCTCCGAACGTGTCGACGGCGAATTGCACGCCCGCTTCCACGGAGGAGGGGTCGGTCACGTCCATGGCGACGGCGGCTGCCTTCGCGCCGGCGCCTTCGAGCTCGGCGACGGCCTTGCGGGCGTTCTCCTCGTCGTAGTCGGCGACGACGACGGCCGCGCCGCCCACGGCCAGCCGGTGGGCCAGCGCCAGTCCGATTCCGGAGGCGCCGCCGGTGATGAGGGCGGTCCGGCCGGCGAACTCCTGGTCGGCGGGGGTGAGAGAGAGGCTCATGATGGTGTGTTTCCTTCCGTGGTGCTGTGCGGCGCCGGCCCGGCGGGACGCTGCGCGAGCAGTTCTCCGCAGAGGGCGTCGAAGGCCTGCCCGACCAGTCGGGGCAGGGCGTCCGGCTGTCCGCCGCGGACCCAGGCGGCCTGGGCTGCGAGGAGTGCCCCTGCGCCTGCGGCGACTGTGACGGCGGGACGGATGTCCAGCCGTGGGTCGACGCCGAGCCGCTCCGCGACGATGGCGACCGAGTCCTCCTGGGCATCCACCCGGATGTGGTGGAACGCCGCGTAGAGGGTCGGCTCCTCCTCGGCGACGACCAGCAGGTCGAAGATCCGGGGGCGCCGGTGCCAGGCCTGTGCCTCGGGGTCTTCGAGCCAGTCGAGGACGGCGCGGCGGTAGGCGGTGAGCGGGGGCTCGTCGGCGGGGCGGGCGCGCAGGGCGTCATTGACCCGGTCGCCGTCGCCCCGGAGCGGGTCCAGGACTGCGGCTTCCTTGCTCGTGAAGTACCGGCTGAAGGTGCGCCGGTCGACGTCCGCGTGTTCCGCGATCTCCTCGACCGTCACGTTCCTCAGACCGCGGTCGAGTACGAGCTCGAAGGCGGCCTGCGCCAGTGAGTCCCTGGTGCGACGGGCCTTGCGGCTCCGCCTCTCCGGGGTCTTCCGTTCCGGATTCATGGCTGCACGATACACCTACAAATGTCCCGGCGCGACATGAGTCTCGCCGGGACACTTGGATATCGGGGCTCGCCTGTCCGTCACCACTCGCTGAAGGTCTGTGCGGCCCTCCGGGCGCCCTGACCGGACATCGCCCCGGACTGTCGGCGCCGGTTGCCGGTCGGCGCCTTGCGCAGGGCGAGCATCGCGATGTCATCGCGTCGTACGCCGCCGGAGAAGGCCTCCAGGTCCGCATGGAGCGCGTCCAGCACTTCACTCGGTCCGTACCCGGCCCAGCGGCCGAGCCGGGTGTCCAGCGGGTAGAAGGCGCCGGAGGCGTCGCGGGCCTCGGTCACTCCGTCGGTGAATGCCAGAAGCGTCGCACCGGCCGGGAAGTCGAACTGCTCCGCGCCGCGCGCCTCGCTGCTGAACTCCACCATGCCCAGCGGTACGGAGGTCAGGCGCAGCGGGACCGCGGCTGCCCCTCCGTCGTGCAGCAGGTGGGGCGGCAGATGACCGCAGTTGACGGCCTCCACCCGGTCCTCGCCCTCGAAGCCGAGGACCAGGGCCGTGACGAAGCGTTCGACCTCGCCGGTCTGGGCGGAGAAGGTGTTGTGCCGGGCGACCGCGTCCTCCAGAGCGTCCACCACTCCGGTCAGGGTGGGCTCGCGGATGGCCGCCTCCCGGAACGCGCCGAGCGCGGCGAACCCCGCACCGATGGCGGCGATCCCCTTGCCCTGCACATCGCCGATGATCACCCGGGTTCCGTACGGGGATTCGACGACCTCGTAGATGTCGCCGCCGACCAGTCGGTCCTCCTCGATCGGCGCATAGACCCCGTGGGCGACGACCTGGTCGGTCAGGACGGGCAGCGGGCGCAGGATCTGCCGCTGGAGTGCGACGGCCGCGGAGCGCAGCCGGGCGATCTCGGTGGCATGGCGGATCCGCAGCAAACAGGAGCCGACTCCCAGGACACAGGCCAGGACCGTGAAGCCGACGCCGACGGCGACGTCCCAGAACGTTCCCCCGGACACCAGCCGGGAGGTGACGACCACCGCCATGATCCAGGCGGCGGTGTACCCCGTCTGCCGGACGGTGCCGAAGACCGAGACGAGGGCGGGCACGACGACGAGCAGCGGCACGACCTGCAGATCCTCGCCGGTACGCACGTCGAGGAGCACGATCACGGCGGTCAGCAGAAGCAGGCCGCCGAACAGCATGGCGTCGCCAACCCGGGGTGCGGAGACCGCCGCCTCCCCCGGATCGGTTCCCACCACCGCCGCACGATGGTCCCCGATCGTCACGCCACTGCCTCCTCGTACCGGTGCCGGCCTGTTCCCGGCCTTCGTATCCAGTCCACCCGGATCGGACTGCGGGCACACGGGGCCAACGGCCTCAGAGGCAGGGCCGAAGGTCCTCGGTCGGGGTCTGCCGGTGGGGTGCGGTCCGGAAGTCCCGGGCCGAAGGTCCCGTGGCACCGGCCGCAGGACCTCCGCCACCCGGCAGCGAGGAGAGACGGCTCACACGTCAGTGCAGGGCTGCCACCTGCCCGCCACTCGTACCACCGGTGCGTCCGGACACCGGCAGCTGCCGCGGCACGACGGCGGAGAGGAACGACGTCCGGCGGCGGAGCCGGAAGCCCAGGGACTCGTAGAGCCTGATCGCGTTCGTGTTGGTCGCGGAGGCATGCAGGAACGGGATGTCGCCGCGCTCCCTGATCTCGTGCGCGACGGCGAGGACGAGCCGGCCCGCGAGTCCCTGGCCTCGTGCGGGCTCGTCGGTGCAGACACCGCTGATCTCGCTGTAGCCGGTCGGGTGCAGCCGCTCCCCGGCCATCGCGACGAGTGCCCCTTCGCGCCGGATGCCGAGGTAGGTGCCGAGCTCGACGGTGCGCGGCAGGAACGGTCCGGGGCGGGTGCGTTCGACCAGGGCGAGCATCTCCGGCACATCGGCCGGACCCAGGCGGACAGCCTCCGGATCCGGGGCTGTTGCCAGTCCGGCGTCGACCAGCTGGACGCCCTCGGCGTGAAAGGTGATCTCCCAGTCGCCGGGCGGCGGTTCGCGCAGGGCGGTGAGGGTGAGCGATGCGCCGGGGCCGGCGAGGGCGGCGGCGTCGGCCCAGTCGTCGGCATCCGGGGTGTCCGGAAGCGCGAGCCAGGGCGCCACATCGGTGGGGTAGCGCAGGACGCGGCCCCGGCGTTCGGCGAAGTGGGCGTGCGGTCCGGTCAGCGAGGCGCGGGCCGGGTTGTCCAGCGGGTGCCCGGACGCGGTCGTGGGGAGCGGAACGCTCATGCGGCAGCCACCTCGATCACGATCTTGCCACGGGTGTGTCCGCTCTCCACCGCACGCAGCGCTGCGGCCGCCTCGCCGAGCGGGAAGGTCTGTGTCACGTAGGTCGTGAAGGCTCCGTCGACGACGAGGCGTGCCACCTCGTCGAGTACGGCTGCGGTACGGGCGCGGGCGACGGCTGCCCCGCCGAGCTCGACGGCCAGCGGTTTGCCCCCGGCGCTGATCAGCCGCTTCCGGTCCGTGACCAGTTCGGCCACGGCCCGCAGGTCGTCGCCGCCGACGAGGTCGTAGACGGCGTCGATGCCGTCCGGTGCTGCTGCCCGCACGCGTTCGGCGACGCCGGGGCCGGACGGGACGTGCACGGCACCGAGCGATTCGACGAAGTCCTTCTTGGCCTCGCTCGACGTGCCGACGACCCGCAGGCCGAAGTGGCGTGCGAGCTGTACGGCGACCACGCCGACACCGCCTCCGGCGCCGGTGATCAGCAGTGTCGAGCCCGGCTCGAGGTCCAGCTGGCGGAGGCCGTCGTACGCGGTGGCGGCCGCGACCGGCAGGACGGCCGCCTCCGTGAACGGCAGACTGTCGGGCTTGTGGGCGGTCACCGCGACGGGCAGCAGTGCGTACTCGGCGTACCCACCGCTCAGCGGGTTGCCGAAGACGGCGTCCCCGACCTCGAACCCCTCGACTCCGGGGCCGACCCGCTCGACGGTCCCGGCCACCTCGCTGCCGAACACGGCGGGGAACTCCGGCGCCGTGCTGCCGGGCCGGAGGTACCCGTCGCGGAGCTTCCAGTCGACGGGGTTCACTCCGGCCGCCCGGACCGCGACCAGGAGCTCCCCGGGCCCAGGGGCCGGCGCCTCCTGCTCGACGAAGGCTTCCACCTCAGGTCCGCCGTTGCGGGTGAATACGTACGCCTTGGGCATGAGCTCCCTCGCTCCGGTTCGTGGCATCGGCTGTCGGCACCGCCACCGTGGGCTACAGCAACGAAAAGTCCATTCGGCATGCACATATTCCCGGGGTGCCGGAGTGTTCACAGGGCCGCAATGATTCCGGATCGAGCGGCATAGGAGCAGGTCGGAGCCGTCCCGCGGGCCGGACGGGCGGCACCGGGGGCGTCCGGATGCCGTGGACCCGCCAGGGTGGTCGTCCCGGATCTCGACGCGCCGATCAACATCCGCCATGCGAGGGGGGCAGAGTACATCGAGCGGGTTCCGGAACCGGTACGCCGGCCGTTGCCCAGCCACCGGCCCTCGATCGACTCCCTTTCAACACCTTTTTGATGCTTTCCCCGTGATTGAACCCTGCCGGGCGTCCACGACCTGGACGTTCATGCGCCACTCTTTGACGCCTCCCCAGCATTCGTATACCGCCCCCGCCCAGTTGGGCAGTTCCAGTGGACAGTTGCGAGATGGGTGGTTCCCGATGACATCGGAACCGGGTGGAGACTTCAGCCGACGGCGCCTGCTTCGGCTCGCCGGCGCAGGGATGGGCGTGCGGCCCCACGTCCACCGGGCGCCCGGCAGCCCGGCGCGGGGAAGGTGCGTGCGTCGCTGGCCGGGAACCTCAACCGCCGTCGTCTGGCGCGTGGTTGGAGTCTGCGCGAACTGTCCGCGACGACCGGCGTCAGCAAGGGACTGCTGTCCCAGATCGAGCGTGCCGAAGCCAATCCGACCGTCGATGTGCTGGTGCGGATCGCCGATGTGCTGGACACCAGTTGCACGGATCTCCTGCGTCAGCCCCTGCTCCGGCCGGAGATCATCCGCGCCTCGTCGCTGGACGAACCGGACGACGAGACCTCGGTCAATCTGCTGTTCGCCGGCCATGAGCTGGGCCGTATCGAGATCTACCGGACCCGTCTGCACCCGCATGCACAGAGCCAGATCAGCTCGCACGGCGCGGACTCCGTGGAGTACGTGCTGGTGATGTCCGGCCAGGTGACACTGGTGGTGGACGACATCCCGCATCTGCTGGAGACGGGGGACACGGCGCGCTTCTCAGGGCTCAGCAGCCACTACTACACGACGCAGGACTCCCCCGCCGTCACCCACACCATCGTGGGATACCCGCGCGACTGACCCACCCCGCTGCCCGGTCCGGAATCGATTTCGACTCAACTGCCCATCGATACGGACCGGTCGGGCCACATTGGGCGGACACCTGTGGCAGTCTGATAGAGACCGTCCCACCGGGCTCCCCCGTACCGGTGGGGCGGTTCTGTGTTCTTCCGCCCCTCACCTGCACGGATGTGACACCGGATCACGAACAGTCCCGGCCATTCACGCCGATTGGCCGGATCGACTCGCTCTTTCACGCATGGGTGCCCCTGCCGGGGGCAGGCGCATACACCTCATGGCCTACGACCAGGGGAGCGTGACGAGATGACGGCGCACAGAGCGCGGACGGCCGGTGCGGACGCCCCGGGCATGACCGGCTCGGCGGGCGAACTTCCGTGGATCGAGGATGCCGGGAAGGTCGCCCCGAAGGACGCGCGGGTCCTGTCCCGCCTGTTCTTCGACCGCCTCCAGCTCCTCGAGGAAGGCACCCCCGCCCATCAGTACGCGCGCAACACGCTCATCGAGATGAACCTCTCGCTCGTCCGGTTCGCCGCGGGCCGGTTCCGGAACCGCGGCAGCGGCGACATGGAGGACATCGTCCAGGTCGGCACGATTGGGCTGATCAAGGCCATCGACCGGTTCGACCTTTCCCGCGAGGTGGAGTTCACCTCCTTCGCGGTGCCGTACATCGTCGGGGAGATCAAGCGGTTCTTCCGCGACACGAGCTGGGCAGTCCACGTGCCGCGCCGGATGCAGGAGTTGCGGGTCGACATCGCCAAGGCCAAGGAGTCACTGGCTACGGAGTTCGACCGCGACCCCACCGTGCCGGAGCTCGCCGAGCAGCTCGGGATCGGCGAGGACGAGGTCGCCGAAGGCATCGTCGCCGCCAACGGGTACACCGCGGGATCGCTGGACATGCCGTCCGATCCGGCAGGCGCGGGACGGCTCCACCCGCCGGGGCGCACGCTCACCGACGCCCTCGGCTCCCCGGACCCCGGCATGGAGACGGTCGAGAATCTGCACACCCTCGCCCCACTGCTGGGCCACCTCGACGCGCGCGAGCGTCGCATCATCGACATGCGCTTCGGTCAGGAGATGACGCAGTCGCAGATCGGCGCGGTGCTCGGCATCTCCCAGATGCATGTGTCGCGGCTGCTGAGCCGGATCCTGCAGAAGCTCCGCAGCGGCATGTTCGTCGAGGAGTGAGAGACGACGAGTGAGGTGCCAGGAGTGAGGCGCCACGAGTGAGCGGCCCGATGTCGTCGGGCCGCTCGGACATTACGTCCGAATGAAATCGACCGCGGACCGGGCAGCTGCTGCCGCCCGTCAGGACCGGTCTCCGTACACCTGCCTGTATCGGAACAACAGCCCAGGTCAGACGCCACACGCAACAGGGGCGGACGGCTCCGGGCCGGGTGCCGGAGCGGGCCCCTGCGCGCTGATTGCCGCGCGTCCAGGCGTGTTGACGCCCCACGGAGCCACTGCCACGCTTTGCGCTATCCGCTGCATCAGCAGGCGGAGTTGGCCGATCTACTGCCCGGCGCGGACCGCCTGCGGGTCCTTCAACCGCCATACGGACATGACGGCTTCCTGATCGAGACGCCCCAGGTCGGCTCTCTGGTATGGGAGTTGCTCTCCGGTTCCGCCGATGGTCCACCCCTCTGACCTGTTGTCCGTCCACTCACCATCCCTGGAGTGTTGATGAGATCCGTTCCGCTGTCCGAGGCCGTATACGACCGGATGCGCCTGGGCCAGTGGTCGCGCGGTGTCGCGCGGTCCGCCGGGATCGACCGCCGCGATCTGCTGAAGTTCGTGGCGGCCGCGTCGGCGGCCGGAGCCGCCGCGGCCGCCCCCGCACAGGCGGCCGTCGCGCCGGCTCCCGGCATCGTGAAGCCGCTGCCGCCCGAGCTCTTCACCGTGCGCGGCACCAATGCCGAAACCAATTTCGCAGCGCTGCGGTCCACCGGGCTGCTCACTCCCGCCGATCGCTTCTTCGTACGCAATCACACCGTGACGCCGAGGATCGACGCGGCGGACTGGCGGCTCTCCGTATGGGGCAGTGGGCTGACCGGCCCGGCCGTGGACTTCACCTACACGGAGCTGCTCGCCCTGCCGTCTGTCACCCGCACGGCTTTTGTCGAGTGCGCCGGGAACGCCCGCAGCTTCTATGCGACGCAGCAGAACCAGCAGGTCAGCGGCACCGCCTGGACCTTGGGTGCGATCGGTACGGCTCGCTGGCGCGGGGTACGGCTCGCCGATGTGCTGCGGCGGGCGGGGATCGGCAGGGACGCGGTGGACGTGCTGCCGCGCGGGCTCGACAACGAGGTCATCAGCGACGGGACGAACCTGGGGCGGGTGCGGCGTCCGCTGCCGGTGTCGAAGGCGCTGGACGATGTGCTGCTCGCGTACGAGATGAACGGCGAGCCGCTGCCGCCCGACCATGGTTACCCCGTGCGGCTCATCGTGCCGTCCTGGGTCGGCATCGCGAACATCAAGTGGGTCGGCGACATCGAGGTGAGTGCGGAGCCCCTGCTCTCACCGTGGAACACCGGTCTCTACCGGCTGTTCGGCCCGGCGTATCCGCCTGAGGGCAGCGCACCGCTGACCCGGCAGACCCTGAAGAGCGCGTTCGAGCTGCCGCCCGGTGCGTCGGTTCCCGTGCACCGGCGCCAGGTGCTGACGGGACGGTCCTGGTCGGGAGGGGTGCCGGTGCGTACCGTCGAGATCAGCACCGACGGCGGCACCCGGTGGCGACGCGCCCGGCTCCGTGACGAGCCCCGGAGCGGGAGCTGGGTCCGCTGGTCGGCCGACTGGCTGCCGAAGGAGCGCGGTTCTGCGGTCCTGCTGGCACGGGCGACGGACCGAACGGGCCGTACCCAGCCCGATGTGGCGCTCCATAACACGCAGGGTTATCTCTTCGACGCGGTCGTACGGCACGAGGTGCGCGTGGTCTGACGGAGCGAGGTGCGGTCGGCAGAAATGACCTGGCGTCTCCCGGACCCGGCTGATAGGAACTCGGTATGCCGATCAACTCCCCCGCGCCCCTCGATCCGTTGGAACTGCTGCTGGCCGAGCGGGCGTGCGGACGTCTCGTCATCGAGTTCGTCCGCCGGCTCGATCTCGGCGAACCGGGCACGGTCGCCGAGCTGTTCACCCCCGACGGCACCTGGGAGTGGCCGGTCGGTGGGCGGCGTGTCGAGGGTCGCGAGGCGTTGCGTGCGTACTTCGACGGCCGCCCGGCGGACCGGCTGTCCCGGCGGATGTGTACGAACATCCTGGTCACCGTGGAATCGGCGACGTCCGCTTCGTCGACGACGTACTTCGCGACCTATCGGGTCGACGGCAGGGGCGACGGCCTGCCGTTGCCCCGCCTGCCCGCCAATGTCGGGCACTACGAGGACACGTTCCGCAAGGTCGACGGGGTCTGGCTCATCGCCTCGCGCACCACGTTCCTGGCGTTCGGCGGGGCCACGGAACGCGTGGCCCCGGCGCCCGCCGCGACCGGGGACGGTCAGTCGTCGTCCTTCTCGGCGGGGCGGCCCGCGTAGTAGGTGGCGATCATGTCCTCGCCGCCGTGTCCCGCCTCCTCCGCGCGCGTGAACCGGTCCGCCGACGCGGCGACGAGATCCAACGTCACCCCGGTCCGTTCGGCGGCTGCGAGGATGAGGCGGGTGTCCTTGAGCGCGGTGGACAGGGCGAAGCTCGGGGTGAGGTCGCCGGAGAGGACCGCGGCGGACTTGCCCTGGAGATACGCCGAGTCCAGCGGGCCGCCCTTCATCACGTCGAGGAACGACTGCGGGTCGACGCCCAGCCCCTCCGCGAGGTTCAGGCACTCGGCGATGCTGCCCACCATGTTGATCACCCAGGTGTTGACCACGAGCTTCAGCCGCGAGGCGGCGCCGGGTGTTTCGCCGACCCAGACCGTGCGCTGTCCGATCGCGTTCAGCACAGGGTTCACCAACGGGCGGACGGCGGACGGACCGGAGACAAAGACCGTCAACGCACCCTGTTCCGCGGGCTGCTTGGTACCCGCAACCGGGGCGTCGAGATAGACGAGCCCCAAGTCCGCCGCTCTCTGGGCGAGTTCGGCGGTTGCGTCGATCCCGACGGTGGAGCTCTGCAGCAGGACCTGGCCGCGTTGCACCCCGGGCGCCGCAGCGGTGAGCGCGGCGGCTACGGACAGTCCGTCGTTCAGCATCGTCACGATGACGTCGGCGCCGCGTACGGCTTCCTCCGCCGTTTCGGTGACCGTGGCGCCGTCGGCGGTGAGGGGGGCAGCCTTGGCCTGCGTACGGTTCCAGGCGCGGACATCGAGTCCGGCGCGGAGCAGGCTCCGGGCCATCCCGGATCCCATGATCCCGGTGCCGAGGACGGCCACGGTCGGCCGCTCGGGGATGGCGTTGACAGGGGTGGACGTCATGAGAGCAAGGGTCCCTTCGTCGGCGCGTGGGTGGTGCGAGGTCAAGGGTGCCGCAGTGCGCCCTCCCGTACGGCGGTGTGCACGGCTCGGGCGAGTCGCGACCCCCAGGTCGAGCGCGGGCCCGCGAAGGGTTCACCGGCCGCGCCAGGTCCAGGCTCCGGCGAGGCGATGCAGACCGCGTCCGTGGGGGTGCCGGAGCAGTCGAGTCCGGCGTCCAGGAGCGCCTGGACCTTCGCCTCGGTGGCGGTCGCGACGCCATTGACCAGGGCGGCGTCGGAGGGGGCCACGGGGACGGTCACGACGATATTCACCGTGCCGGGCGGCAGCGGCCCGGCGTGTCCCGCGGCCGGGTCGGCGGCCAGGCCCCGTACACCCAGACCGGTGGTGGCGGTGGCGGTGGCGGTCACGCCCTCCTCGTCGGCGACGGTGTACGCGGTGACATCGGCCGCGGTCATCAGTCCGGCACCGGCACCGGTGAGCGCTTCGGCGGCGGCGATCTCGGCGAGGTGCCAGTCGGGGTCGAGGCGCGGATAGCCGCCGGGCACCTGGGCGTTGAGGGTCCACTCGCGCATCCCCGATGCCGCCGCCGAGTACGGCGCTGCTGCACACCCGCCAGCCGGGTCCGAGCCTCCAGACGAGGTGGTTCAGGGCGAGACCGTCCTCCTGCCGGGTCAGCAGCTCGCCCCGTTGTCCGGGTGGGCGGACGCGTACGGAACGGATGGTGCACCGTTCCTAACCAGTGCGCATGAGTGAGTCCTGGAACCACTGTTGCGTACTGGGCGCATCCCGAACGGTGTTGGATGCGCTGGGTTCCCGCTTTCGCGTCCCGCTCGGCGACGGTCCTCCAGGGGGCCGGTCCGTTGCGGGTGGGCGGGTTCCCTCACGCCCCCGGTCACCTGACCCGGCCTGGACGGTCCGATGCCCCACACGATCACTCCGGTCGCGTGGGGGCGGTGCCGTCCTTCCCCAAGCTCTCAACTGCGTTCGAGCAGGGGATACCCCATCCCGGACCGGGTATCCAAGGGCACGTCGTCCGATCGCGATGCCCGCGGCATCGTGACGAGACATGGTGCGGTGGGGGGTGACCAGCGGCTTCTGCCAGTGCTGGCCACCCCACAGGGAGGTGTAGGCGGGATCGACCGCGACAATGCTCAGGCCGTGTTCGGCGGCCATCGACACCAGCCGGGCCTTGAGCTTGCCGGTCGGGATACCGGAGACGAGCTGCCTAAACCGCTTGCGGCGGCCGTGCTTCTCCCGGGTCTTCTCAGGCGCGAAGTCGAGGTCTTCGATGCCGATCGCGGCGACACCGACAGACTTGGCCCAGTTGATCAGGCGGGTCAGCGCGTGACGGATCTGTGCGTCACGGTGACCGGCCGAACCGGACAGGTCGTAGGGGAAACGATGCGGCCCGCCGACCGGGTTGCCGTGCCGGTCGAGCCGGTAGGCGGCGAAGTGGTCGGCGTTGGTGTCGACACCGATCATCCCCCGGGCGCGGGCAGTCTCCAACGGGACGGTCTGCACCACGGGGCGTTGCCAGGATGCGGTGAGATACCAGCGGCCACCGCCGGTGTCGAGGTGGATGCGGTAGGCGACGGCCCGGTGCGCTTCGATGCGGTCGGCCCACTCCGCGCCCCGGTGCGCGAACGCCACGGTGGAGGTGAGGGTGTACCGGCCATGCGTGGTGTTGGCCAGGTGCGCGAGCGGGGCAGGCAGTTTGATGGACACTTCGCCGTCCGGGGTGACGCGGATCGTCTCGTTCCCGAACCGCTTGCCCGACTCACCGTCGGCAGCGATGAACCAGCGTTCCGCCTCCCAGCGTTGTCGCCACTGGTCTTCGGTGAGCTGGGCCTCGGTGAGGTGGTGGCGGGTGTTGAGGAGACGTTTCCCGCCCCGTACCACCCGGACCCGTCCGGCCTGCCAGTCGGCCACAGCAGCAGCATGCCTGGCTTTCAGTGCCGCGAGGCGGCGGGACTTGCGGAACCACTCGCCCTTCGACCGGTAACCACCCGCCGCACGCTTGGTGCCCTTCTCCCCGACCGGGAGGGACAGCCGGTGCCGCAGCATCGTGATCCCGGCCGCCAGGTTCTGGATGTGCGCTGCCTGGCAACGGCGTGCGAGCGCCCACTGATCGTGCGTGGCCTTGGTGATCGCACCCGCGATCCGCGACGACGACACCCCGGTCAGCTCCCGCTTACGCGCCGCCCAGGTGTCCGCACCGTGCCCCAGACCATCCGCACAGCGGGCCTTGAGATCACCGGAAGCCAGCGCCCCTGATGCTCACCGACCGCACGCAGCACCCTCTCATCCTGGGGCGTGAGGTGTTTGAGGCGGTCCCGGACCGCCACCCCGCAAGGCCCGGGCACCACGAAGGGCACGGCCAACTCCCGCAGACCACCCACCACATCACCCCCACCCTCCAGACCGGACACCTACCACCCGACCCAACGAGCAGCAGCCACCAAGGTCGCCCATTCGACCCCAGAACCCCCGTTCCCACCCCCACAAATCCACCCACAGGACTCACTCCCGCTCGCTACAACTCACTTCAATGCAGCAAACCGACAGCAGCTCGCACCCCCCGGTGGCACGGCAGGACGACGGTCGGAAACGATCTGTCGATCATATGCGGCAGGTGCGGCACCCCTCCGTGCGGTGCCGCACCTGTCTGCCGGAGCGGGTCAGATCTCGTCGCGAGCCATCGCGATCAGACGGTCGAGGACGGCGGCATCGGCGCGCACACCGTCGTGGGCGTAGGCGCGGGTCAGGGGCGGTAGCGACGGCTGTTGTCGTCGCAGAGCAGGAGGCCGCGCGCGGTCAGGGTGGTGACCAGGCGCGATGCGGGCGCCTTCACCGAGTGTCAAGGGTTTCCCGTGAATTGACTGCGCGGCCATGCACGGGGCGGGACCTGCGGCGTCGAGGCTCCATGGGTGCGGACGGACGAAGGCGTGCGGACGTGGCAGTGGCCCGGCAGTTCGGCTGCCGGGCCACTGTGGTGTGCCGTGCGGTGCCGGGCCTCAGCCCGCGACGGAATCCGTGTCGGGCCGGAGCCGCACCCGCAGGGTCCGCACGCCGTTGCCGACGAAGCTGGCGTGGCGGGGCAGCTCCGCGTCGGGGACGGTTACCTCAAGTGCCGGGAAGCGGCGGAACAGCTGTTCCAGCGCGATCGTCGCCTCCATCCGCGCGAGCGGCGCTCCCAGGCAGTAGTGCGGCCCGTGCCCGAGGGAGAGGTGACGTGCCGCCGAGGTCCTGGCCGGCCGAGTGACGTCGAAGCGGTCGGCGTCCGGGCCGTGCGCCGAGGTGTCGCGTCCGGCGGCCGAGTATCCGGCGAGTACGGGGGTGCCCTTCGGGATGACGGTCCCGTCGAGGGTCAGGTCACGGGTCGGGTAGCGGAAGGGGAAGTAGCTGACCGGGCTGTCCCAGCGCAGTGTCTCCTCCACCACGTCCGGCCACCCCGCCCGGCCCGAGGTGACCAGGCCGAGCTGGTCCCGGTTGGTGCACAGGGCGCGCACGGCGTTGGCGATCAGGTTCAGCGTGGTCTCGTGACCGGCGATGATCATCAGCAGCAGGGTGCCGATGAGTTCCTGCTGGCTGAGCCGGTCACCACCCTCGTCGCGGGCCGCGATCAGCGCGCTGATCAGGTCGTCGCCGGGCTGCTCGGCCCGGGCGGCGGCAACGGTGCTCAGCAGTTCCACCAGCTCCCGGTTGGCGGCCATGGCCTCCGCGGGTCCGATGTCGGTGGAGACGATCTGGTTCGACAGATGGTGCAGTCGGTCCTGGTGCCGCTCGTCCACCCCGAGGAGCTCGCAGATGACACCCAGCGGCAGCGGCAGCGCGAACCCCGCGCGCAGGTCCACCGTCCCGTCCCCCTCGGCGGCCATGACGTCGACACGGTCGAGCAGTTCGGTGGTGAGGACTTCGATGCGCGGCCGGAGGTGTTCCACCCGCCGTGCGGTGAACGCCGTACTGACCAGCGAGCGCAGCCGCCGGTGGTCCTCGTCGTCTGCGGTGGTCATGCCCTGCACGGTGGCAAAGGTCCGCAGTGGCCAGCCGTCGGGGATCCGCCCTTCGGCCAGCGCGGCAAAGTGGGCTGCGCCCTTGGCGACATCGGAGTGGGCGAGGAACTCCTTGAGTGCGTCGTGCCCGAGCACCGCCATCCCCGGCACCCCGCCGGGGAGCACGACGGACGCCACGGCGCCCCGGGCGAGCAGCCGCGCGTTGTCGGCGTGCGGGCACCCTCCGGCCGGGTCCATGTGGTGCGCGGTGGCCTGATCGCGTATCGGCGGGGTGTTCAACGGGCCTCTCCTGTACGGTCGTCGGCTCCGGACCGGCGGCGGCCGGGGCAAGGAGGCAGATCCTACGGCGGGCGCGATGGATACGAAGTGCGGTTGCACGGTGGGGTGGTAGCAGGTCAGCGGGGATGGCGAGCTCGGTACGGATCAGATCGTCGAACCGTCCGTCGGGCCTTGACGCGCGCAGGACGTTCCGCAGGTGCCTCTCGAAGGCCGGTCCCCTGTGACCGAGTTACGACCGGCTCGGCCGGAACCTCCTGGAAGGGCACGGCACCGCCCTGCATGGGTTCGCCGTGGCGGGCCTTGCCGGCGGCGACCCTTCCGGAGTGCGGTTGCTCGCGCCGACCGAACGGCTCAGGGAGGTACGGGAGTTCCAGCCGATGATGTCGGCGGAGCGGGCCCGGCGGACGGCCGAGAACGCCGACGGGCGGCGTACGCCGACGCGGTGTCGGAGTACGCCGCCCTGGGGCGGGACAAGTTGCGGGAGGCGGCCCACGCTGTCACGGCGGTTACTTCGGGTCGCGGTTGAACTTCGAGGTCGACCAGAAGTAGCCGAGCACCGCGAGACCCAAGCACCAGACGATGGCGAGCCACCCGTTGTGGCCGATCTCGCTGCCGAGCAGCAGCCCGCGCAGGGTTTCGATGGTGGGCGTGAACGGCTGGTACTCGGCGATCGGCTGGAACCAGCCGGGCATGGAGTCGACCGGGGTGAAGGCGCTGGAGAGGAGCGGCAGCAGGATCAGCGGCATCGCGTTGTTGCTGGCGGCCTCGGCGTTCGGGCTGATCAGGCCCATGCCGACCGCGATCCAGGTGAGCGCCAGGGCGAAGAGCACGAGCAGCCCGAACGCCGCCAGCCACTCCAGGGCCGTGGCGTCCGTGGACCGGAAGCCGATGGCCACGGCGACGGCGCCCACGAGGACCACGCTCATGATCGACTGCAGCACGCTGCCGACGACGTGCCCCACGAGCACCGAAGGGCGGTGGATCGCCATGGTGCGGAAGCGGGCGATGATGCCCTCGGTCATGTCGTTGGAGACGGACACTGCGGTTCCGACCACGGTGCTGCCGATGGTCATCAGCAGCAGGCCCGGGACGACATACGCGAGGTATGCGGAGCGGTCCGGACCGCCGCCGCCGATGCCCGAGCTCATCGTGTCGCCGAAGATGTAGACGAAGAGCAACAGCAACATGATCGGGGTGAGCAGCAGGTTCAGGGTGAGGGACGGGTAGCGCCGTGCGTGCAGGAGGTTGCGGCGCAGCATCGTGGACGAGTCGCGTACGGCGAGGGAGAGGGAGCTCATCGGACAGCCTCCTTGGGCTGGCTGGGCAGGCTGGACTGGCCGGGCTGCGGGGCGGTGCCGGTCAGGGCGAAGAACACGTCGTCGAGGTCGGGGGTGTGCACGGTCAGCTCGTCCGCCTCGATGCCGGCGGAGTCCAGCCAGTCGAGGATGGAGCGCAGCTCGCGCTGGCTGCCGTCGCTGGGGATCTGCAGCGCGAGCGCCTCGTCGTCCCGGGTGACCTCGCCCAGCGCGGAGGCGGCCGACTGGTACGCGGCCGGGTCGGCGAAGCGCAGCCGCACGTGTCCGCCGGGGATGAGCCGCTTCAGCTCCTCGGCGGTGCCCTCGGCGGCGATCTTCCCGTCGTTGAGCACGGCGATGCGGTCGGCGAGTTCGTCGGCCTCGTCCAGGTACTGGGTGGTGAGGAAGACGGTGACGCCGCCCGTGACGAGTTCGCGGATGATGCTCCACATGTTGTGGCGGGAGCGCGGGTCGAGGCCGGTGGTCGGCTCGTCGAGGAAGATGATCCGCGGGTTGCCGACCAGGGTCATGGCGATGTCCAGGCGGCGCTTCATGCCGCCGGAGTAGGTGGAGGCGGGCTTCTTCGCCGCCTCGACCAGGTCGAAGCGCTCCAGCAGTTCGGCGGCGGCGCGCCGCCCCTCGCGCTTGGAGAGGTGGTGCAGGTCCGCCATGAGGAGCATGTTCTCCTCGCCGGTGATCAGCCCGTCGACGGCGGAGAACTGGCCGGTGACGCCGATCGCGGCACGCACCGCCTGGGAGTCGGTGGCCAGGTTGTGGCCGCCGATGTGGATGTCGCCGGTGCCCGGGTCGGCGGAGATGAGAGTGGAGAGGATCTTCACGGCGGTGGTCTTGCCGGCGCCGTTCGGGCCGAGCAGGGAGAAGATCGTTCCCTCGGGGGCGGCCAGGTCGACGCCGTCGAGCACGACCTTGTCGCCGTAGGACTTGCGCAGCCCGTTCGCCGCGATGGCCAGGTTGGTCATGATGGGTGCTCCTTCAGAGGCTGCGGGCGGCGATGTCGCCGTAGGCGGTGGTCGCGTGGATGTTCAGGCCGGCGGCGGCACCTTCGGTGTTCTTGAGCGCGTTGTGGATCCGGCCGTAGGTGGTGCCGGCGTCCAGGGAGGCGGAGACTCCGCGGGCGGCGCCGATCGAGATCTCGCCCGCCTCGGTGCGCAGTTCGACCGTGCCGCGCACGGCCTCGGCGATCCGGATGTCGCCCTTTTGGGTGCTGATCTCCGCGGGGCCGCCCAGGCGGCCGACCGAGACGTCGCCGGCGAGGAGGGTGAGTCGGGCACTCGCGGCCTCGTCGAGCTTGACCGAGCCCTGCGCGCCCTCGAAGGCGACGTCGCCGAGCCGTCCTACGCCCCGGAACTCGGCGCTGGCCGCCTTCGCCTCGATGCGGGAGCCGGTGGGCAGCTGGACGGTCACTTCGATGGATCCGGAGCTGCCGAGGATCCGGTTCCTCGCCGAGGCCTCGATCCGCAGGACGCCGTCGCCGTATTCGACCTCGGTCTGCTCCGCCGCCTTCACGTCGCGGCCGTTCGAGGCGTCCGCGGGCAGGACCTCGACCGCGGTGTCGGCCCGGTCGGCGGCGATGAACCGGACGCGCCCCGCGGGGATGTCGAGGACGGCGGAGATCGGGGCGGGGGTGTCGAACTTCTGCATGGTGCTCTCCTGTCGGCTCGTTGTTTCTAACACCGGAAACGCTACGTTGCATTCACGAATCCATCAATATATTCGTTGCGAATTATCAGCATCGATGCAGGTGAGAGCTAGATAATCGTTGCAATGGTTTTGGATCTAATGCAATGAGGGTCAGCCGTTCATTGCAATGGATTGAGAATGAACGCTATGCCGGAGGCATCAAGGAAGCACGAAGGGAGTTGCGATGCCGGGAGGCAGGCTCACCCAGCAGGAACGCCGGCAGATCGCGCCGGGGCCGGCCGACAGCCGCCGTGAGCGCTACGTCGCCGACGACGACGTCCGGTACCAGTCGGTGATCGTCGGCGCCCGCGGCCACGCCCACCTCGTCGAGACCACACGGCAGGGCGTCAGCGTCCTCGGCCCCGGCACACCGGCCGCCACCCGCCTCGACAACATCGCCCGCTTCGTCGACTTCGTCGGCGAGAGCATCATCCGCGCCGCGGAGCAGGCCCGCGAGGTCCTCTACACGAAAGCCGACGCGACCTCAGGCGGCACTGCCGCGCCACGTTCAGATCGCGGATGGACAGCCGTCTCGATGATCACAGCCAGTGGTGCCCGCGCAGGATCCTTCAACCTGAGCCGACCCCATCGCGCGCCCGCCAGGCGGCCTCGTTCCTGCGGACCGGTGCGGTCGGCGCGCCGTTCGGCCGGGCCGCCCGGGATGCCCGTCCGCAGTCCCACGTACGCCTCCCCCGTCACAACCTCACTCGAATGGTCCAACGCCGGGCTGTTCCCCCACCACCGGCATCGCACGCTGCCGCCCCGGATGCGACGGGCCACGGTTCCGGGCCGGGAAGTTGCATCGCCCATCCGGGTGAGGCGCGATGGAAGCCGGACGTGCCTTCCTCGGTGGAGCCGACCACAGAACGCGCGCCCGGGCGAGGAGGAACCGGTCATGGGAGCCGCTGACGGTTTCACGGAGTCCAAGGAGCTCGACGGCCTGACGGTGTACGACCCCAGGGGCGAGAAGGTCGGCACCGTGGGGCGGGTGTATCTCGACGACGCCACCGGCAGACCGGACTGGATCACGGTGAAGACCGGCCTGTTCGGCATGAAGGAGAGTTTCGTGCCCCTGGAGGGCGCTCGCCGGGTCGGCTCCGATCTGCACATCCCTCATCCCAAGGACCGCGTGAAAGGCGCCCCGAGAGTGGACGCGGATGCGCATCTCTCCGTCTCCGAGGAGGAGGAGCTCTACCGTCACTACGGCCTCACCAGGTGAGTTCCACGGCCGGTCCCCGCGACCGGGCAGGCGCGGCTCCCGGGAGCGGACAGGCCAGGGGCGGGCCCGCACCGTGCCGGGGTCCGCCTCCAGTTCCGTATGTCCGGCTACTCCGCGCGTCCGGGCAGAAATCGCACCGAGGGCCGCCCGTCCGGGCCGTCCTGGGTGACCACCGCCCGTACCCGGTACACGTCCGCGATGAGTTGCTCGGTGATCACCTCCGTCGGGGTACCGGCGGCCACCACCCGCCCCTCCTTCATGACGACGATCCGGTCGCAGAACATCGCGGCCAGATTGAGGTCGTGCAGGGCGATGACGCCGGTGACGGGCAGCGAAGTGACCAGGGACAGCAGCTCCAACTGGTGCTGGATGTCGAGATGGTTCGTCGGCTCGTCCAGCAGCAGTTCACGCGGTTGCTGCGCCAGTGCGCGGGCGATCTGGACACGCTGGCGCTCGCCCCCGGAGAGCGTGTGCCAGGACTGGTCGCTGCGTTCGGCGAGTCCGGTGCGTTCCAGCGCCTCGCGTACCGCTTCCTCGTCCGCGCGGCTGGGCGCCGACCAGGCGCGGCGGTGCGGAATGCGGCCGAGCCCGACGACGTCGCGGACGCGCAGCTCGACCTGGGTGTCGGCGTGCTGGTCGACCACGGCGACCCGCTGCGCGACGGTGCGCCGGCCGATCGCGGCGAGCGGTTCGCCGTCGAGCGTCACCACGCCCGCCGCCGGCGCGAGGACCCCCGCGAGCACCCGCAGCAGCGTGGACTTTCCCGACCCGTTGGGGCCGAGGAGTCCGACGGTCGCGCCGGGCGGGGGGACGAGGCAGACCCCGTCGAGGACGAGACGGCCGCCCGCCTCCCGGGAGACCCGCTGGGCGCGCAGACCTGCGGCGGTGCCGTTGGATGTCATGTGGTCCTCCGGGTGCGGTACAGGACCGATACGAACGCGGGTACGCCGATGAGGGCGGTGACGACGCCCACCGGCACCTCCTGCGGATCGAGGACGGTCCGGGCGAGCGTGTCGACCCAGACCAGGAACACCGCCCCGGCCAGCGCGGTGACCGGTAGCAGCCGCCGGTGCCCGGAGCCGGTGAGCGCCCGGGCGGCATGGGGCAGCACCAGTCCGACGAAGCCGATGGCGCCCGCCGAGCTGACGAGCGCGGCGGTCAGCAGCGCGGTCGTGCAGAGCAGCACGATCCGGGTGCGGCCGACGTTGACTCCCAGTGCGGCGGCCGCGTCCTGACCGAAGGCGAAGGCGTCGAGCGTACGGGCGTGGCCCAGACAGATCAGCAGGGTCACGACGAGCACGGTGAAGCAGACCCACACATCGGTCCAGCCGACCCCGCTGAGCGAGCCGAGCAACCAGAACAGCACACCTCGGGTCTGCTCGGCGTCGGCCGAGGTCATCACCACGAAGGAGGTCAGTGCGGAGAACAGCTGCATGGCCGCGACGCCGGAGAGGACGACCCGGTCCGTCGTACCGCCGAGGGTGTGGCTGAGCAGCAGCACCAGGGCGAACGAGCAGAGCGCCCCGATGAATGCCCCGGTCGAGATCGACACCGCTGCCCCGCCCACCCCGAGTACGACGACCACGACCGCGCCCGTCGACGCCCCGGAGGAGACGCCGAGGACGAACGGGTCGGCGAGCGGGTTGCGGAGCAGGGACTGCATGACCGTGCCGCACACCGCGAGCCCGGCGCCGCACACGGCGGCGAGCAGAGTACGGGGCATGCGCAGGTTCCAGATGATGCCGTCCCGGATCGGGGTGAGCCGCGAGTCGCCCACCCCGAGATGGGCGGCCACCGCGGACCAGACGTCGGCGACGGAGATCCGGGCGGGGCCGATGGTGACGGCGACGGCAACGGACAGCGCGAGCAGGGCGACGCCCGCGGCCCACAGCACACCGTCGCGCAGCCCCCGCGCGCCACCGGCCCTGTGGTGCGGATCGGTTCCGGGTGCCTGCTCCGTGCGTACCGCTGCGACCCGTTCGGTGTCCGTCACCCGGCGAGCCCGAACGTCCGCAGCCCGGCGGCGACCTGTTCCAGACCCTCGACCGTCCGGATGGACGGGTTCATGGCCTGGCCGCTGAGGAGCACGTACCGCTTGTGCTTGACGGCGTCCATGTTCTTCGTCGCGGGATTGGACTCCAGGAACTCGATCTTCTTCGCGGCGCTCTCGGCGGTCTGTGCCTTGCGCGTCAGATCGCCGATGACCAGGACGTCGGGGTTGCGGTCGGCGACGGTCTCCCAGCTGATCTGCGGCCATTCCTCATGGGTGTCGTCGAAGACGTTCTTCGCTCCGAGCTCCCTGGTGATGACGCCGGGTGCGCCGCAGCAGCCCGCCAGGTACGGGGCCTTGGAGTCGGAGAACCAGTAGAGGAGGGTGGCGTCGGAGGCGTCGATGCCGTGGGTGGCCTTCTTGACCCGCTCCCGCAGCCGGGCGACGAGCTCGTCTCCGCGCTGCTGGACGCCGAACACCGCGGCCAGGTCGCGCACTTCGCCGTAGACGCTGTCCATGGTCAGTGCTTCGGTACGCGCTCCGTCGCCGCCGCCGCTGTTGTCCTTGCCGGTGCAGTCGGCGGGCGACACGTAGGTGGGGACACCGAGCTCCTCGAACTGTTCCCGGGGGGCGACGCCGCCCTTGGCGAGGGTCGATTCGAACGAGGCGCTGACGAAGTCGGGTTCCTGGTCGAGGACCTTCTCCGACGACGGCCGGTTCTCCGAGAGGCGTGGCACCTTCGCGTTGGCCTTCTCCAGCCCCTTCATCACCGGGTCGGTCCAGGTGGCTGTGGCCGCCAGCCGGTCGGCGAGGCCGAGGGAGAGCAGGATCTCCGTCGATCCCTGGTCGACGGAGACGGCGTGGTGCGGTGCGGCTGCGACGGTGACGGTGCGGCCGCAGTTCCTGAGCGTCACCGGATAGCCTTCGCCACCGGCTGACTTGGCTGTGGAGTTGTCGGTCCCTCCGCCGCACGCGGTCAGCAGGAGGAGTGCCGCCGAGAGCAGGGCGGCGGCGCGGACAGGGCTGGCTATGGACGGCACGGAGTCCCTCTGCGTCTCAGGGCCCATGCGCGGAGCCCGGTGTACGGAGTGCTGCCGCCCGGTACCGGGCGGCAGGTGCCAGCAGGTCTTCGGACTCGGGTTCCTTCGGACGGGACGCCTTCCCAGGACATCCGTGGATGTCCCAGTGGCCGTGGCCCCGCCCGTCCCCCTCACCGCTGCGCGTCAGCTCCGGATTCGCACCGGATTCCCTGACCCCTACGTGGAGTTTGACTGGCTTCGGCAAGCTATCACGCTGCCCCGTGCGGCTGGTCGGCGGTGTGGTGGGGCCGCAGGCGCCCCCGCCGTCCCGCCCCGGCCCGCTCCCCCATGCCTACGGGCGCTGGAGGGCGACCACGGCGTTGTGGCCGCCGAACCCGAAGGAGTGGCTCACGGCGCGCCGGACGGGCCGGTGGCGAGGCTGTTCGGTGACGCAGTCGATGTCGAACTCGGGCGCCGGGGCTTCCAGGTTGGCGATCGGCGGTACGACACCGCGCTGCAGCGTGAGGATCGTCAGCCCCGCCTCGATGGCTCCGGCAGCCCCCATGCAGTGGCCCAGTACCCCCTTGGGGGCGGTGACGGGCGGCCGGTGCGGGTAGGCCCGGCTGATGAGAGCGGCTTCGGTGGCGTCGCCCAGCGGTGTCGACGTGCCGTGCGCGTTGACGTGTTCGACGTCCTCGGCCCCCCAGTCCGCGTCGCGCAGCGCGGCCTCGACCGCGGCCCGGGCGACGGCGCCGGACGGATGCGGACTGGTGGGGTGGTGGGCGTCGGTGGTGGCGCCCGTCCCGGCGAGCAGCGCCCGCGGGACCGCTGCCCGGGCCCGTGCGTCGTCCGCCCGTTCCAGCACCATGACGGCGGCGCCCTCGCCCATGACGAGACCGGCGCGGTCGGCCGCGAAGGGCCGGCAGAGGCGGGCCAGGTCGCCGTCCCTCGTCGCGGCGGCACCGGACCGGGCGAATCCGGTCATGGCGACCGGGAAGACGATCGACTCGGTGGCTCCGGCGATCGCGAGGTCGCACTGCCCGGTGACCAACAGGTCACGGGCGACGGAGAGCGCGGTGACCCCGGACGAACAAGCGGTGCACGGCGCCAGGCTGGGACCGGTCGCCCCCATCCGGATGGCGATCTCCGCAGCGGGCATGTTCGGAATGGTGAGGAGGATCCCCGCCGGTGAAGTGGCCCCCGGTCCGCGCCGGTCGAGGGCGACGGCCTGTTCGGTCAGGCCCGCGGAGCCTCCGCTGCTGGTGCCGACGACCACGGCGACCCGGGTGCCGTCCCAGTCGGCCGGGTCCAGTCCGGCGTCCGCGACCGCTTCCCGCGCGGCGAGGACGGCGAACTTGACGTACCTCCCCATCCGGAAGGCCGCACGGCCGCCGACCGCCTCGTCCAGATCGATGCCGGAGACCGTGCAGGCGAAGTCGATCGCGCAGCCTTCGAGTTCGGGGACGGTGCGGGCCGGTGAGACCCCGGCGCACACCCCGTCCCAGGTGGTGTCGGTGTCGTTGCCGACCGGGGTGATCATCCCCAGGCCGGTGACGGCGACGGCAGGCCTGTTCATCGGGCGTTGCTCATCGCGGGGTCGCCGCTCACCGCAGCATCGATGAACGTCGTGATGTCGGCGAGGGTGGCGTCCTTGTAGAGCTTGTCGGAGTCGGCCTCGACCCCCAGCGTCTCCTTGATGATGACGGCGAACTCGGCGACGGCGAGTGAGTCCATCTCCAGGCTGTCCATCGTGGAACCGGGAAGGATCTCGGCGGCGGGCACCTTGAAGGTGTTCGTGAGAACGTCGGTGATCTTGGGGTGAATCGCGCTCATGATCTTCCTCTTCGCTAGGTCGTACAGGTCTCGCACGTCATGCAGGTTCTGCCGATGCCCGGGACGGCGGAACGCACGGTCCCGACGCCGATGTAACTGACTCCCGATCTGCCGGTTACGCCTTGCGGCGAACCGATTCGCCAACGATCATCCGCGGCTTCGTACAGCACCGGGAAAGGACGGATGCGGTGCCCCAGTACGCCAGCACAACAACCCGGACTCCGAGGGCCCCGACCACGTCCCGTACCCGGCACAGCTGCCCGGCGGTTCGCTCGTCCGAAGCCTTCACCGCTCCCCCTGCGCCCCGGTGGCGTGCCAGGACGCCTCCGGATCGTCGTACGCATCGACATAGTCGGCGCCTGCGATGGGCCAGTCCGCGAGCACCTCGCCCGGCAGCGCGAAGGACTCGATCAGGGTGGGCAGATGCCCGGCGACGGCGGCGATGAGCTGCTCGACGGCCTCCGGCAGGGCAGTGACCTGATCGGTCGTCAGATGGCCGGCGGCAAGCAGATCGCCACTGTTGCGGGCCACCCACTGAAGGGCGAACAGCCGCTCCAGCTCGGCCAGCCTCTCGCGGCCAGGACCTTCGGGCAGTTCCGCAACCGCCTCCGCGTACGCCTCGGCCGCCTGTCGGCGGGCGTGCGCCTCGACGCCCCGCAGGGCGGGCCCGGACGCCGCGTTCCACCGCGCCAGCGGATCACCGTGCGGTGCGCTGCTCATCCGCTCCCTGGCGCGGGCGAACCAGATGACCTCCACCTGCGCATGCAGCCACCCCAGGAACCGGGGGTCCGCGAGCTCTCCGGTCGCTCGGCCCGAGGTGCCACCGTCCGCGGCCGGTGAGGCGGCGAAGAGCATTTCCGCGGCGGCCTTGGCGAGGATGGCCAGGTTGTCGCCCTCGGCGGTGATCACCGCCTCCACGCCGGTGATCAGCTCGGTCATGCCGTTGTTCTCCAACAGCGCCTGCGCTCCGCACCGTTCGCGGCATTCGACGACAACGGCACGGGCCTGCCAGGTGATCCACCCCTTCGCGACGGCGACCAGCCGCTCCGCCGCGGCCCGTCCCGTCTCCGTGCCGGTCCCGAGCTGCCCCTCCCAGCGGTCGAGGGCCCTGCGGTGCAGCAGGCTCATCGCGAACACCGTGGCCATGGCCTCGGCGAGCGGGCCGTGATGGCTGCGGTGGGCGATCACCCGCACCCGTTCCGTCGCGCGCGGCCCGGAGATGTGCCGATGGCCTCCGTAGCGCACCGCGACGGCGAGCGTCGCGCGCGCGGAGCCGACCGCACAGGCGCTCATGGAAATCTTGCCGACCGTGACGCGTGCGATCGAGGTGAGGAAGCGGCGCCTGCGGTTGGGCAGAACGCTGCTGAACTCCCCGTCGTCGCCGATCCGTCCGTGCTCACCGCCGAGCAATGCGTCACGCCCCACGAAGACCCGGCCGAAGGAGGTCAGACAGTGGTCGACGGGGCTGCCCAGGCGTGCCGGAAGCCTGCGGACGCGTACCCCCGGGAGAGCGTCCGTGTCGTCGGTGAGCGGCACCAGGAAGAGAAAGACCCCGTGGTCGGCGCCGTCGACGAGCAGGCGCGCCGCGACCAGTCCTGACTTGGGGCCGCCGGCCGGGCTGGTGTTGGGCATGAACTTCTGTGCCCCGGAGTGCGGGGTGTGCAGCACGAACCCGTCGCGTACGCGGTCGTACGTCGCCGTGGTCTCGACGGCCGCCGCGTCATTGCCGTGCGCCACCTCCGTACAGAGAAAGGTGCCGATGCGCCGCAACCTGAGGAAGTCCGACAGGTCACGGCGGCTCTCGCCGTCGTGGTCGAGGAGGCTGCCGAGGAAGAGGTTGTAGTGGATGCCCGCAACGGTGGTCAGCGCCGGATCGACCGGGCCGAGCCACTCGTGCAGGGCGGCTAGGGCGCGTGGGTCGGCAGCGGGCCCGGCTGCGCTGTCGAGCGCGCTGTTGAGGATCCTCAGCCGTTCGTACGTCAGGGCGAGACGCTCGTCGGGACCGCCGCCGACCGGGCGGCGGAACGGTTCCGTTGAGATCAGCCGCCGCCAGAAGCCGTGCTCCTGAGGGAAGTTGCCGCCGAAGATGACGCCTCTCAACACGTCAGCAACGGTTTGGCTGGTGGTGCTGTCGATCGTTGCGGTCATGAACTGGAGAACGATGCAGGAGCGGCGAGGACACACCCTCGCCGCTCCCACCGGGACCTGCGGGCGCTTCGACCGGTCAGACGCGCTGGAAGGCAAGAGCGACGTTGTGTCCGCCGAAGCCGAAGGAGTGGCTGACGGCGCGCTCGACGGACTGCCGGCGCGGCTCCTTGGTCACGCAGTCGAGCGCGAACCCGTCCGGCAGCGCATCCAGGTTGGCGATCGGCGGCACGATGCCCTGCTCCAGGGTCAGTACGGTCGCCACCGCCTCGATCGCCCCGGAAGCGGCGAGGGTGTGTCCGACGACGCCCTTCGGGGCAGTGACCGAGGGCCGGTGCGGGAAGAGCCGGGAGATGAGCGCCGTCTCCATCGCGTCGTTCAACGGAGTGGACGTGCCGTGTGCGTTGATGTGGTCGACCTCGCGGGGCGCCCAGCCCGCCTCGCGCAGCGCCGCCTCCACCGCCCGCTGCGCACCGCGCCCGTCGGGTGTCGGGGCAGTGGGGTGGTGGGCATCCGTACTGGAACCCACGCCGGTCAGCAGCGCCCGCGGATGTCCGCCGCGGGCGCACGCGTCAGCGGTCCGCTCCAGCACGAGCACGGCGGCACCCTCCCCGATGACGAACCCGTCCCGGTCGGTGGCGAACGGCCGCGACGCGCCCCCCGGATCACCGGTACGGGTGGAGAGCGCCCCCATCTTCGCGAAGGCCGCCACCACGAGCGGGGTCAGCGCGGACTCCGAGCCTCCCGCCACGACCACATCGCATCGGCCCCTCGTCAGCAGGTCACGGGCGACCGCGATCGCGGTCGCCCCGGACGCGCAGGCGGTGGCGGGCGCCAGGCTGGGGCCCTGGGCGCGCAGCTCGATGGCGAGCTCCCCGGCCGCCGCGTTCGGAATCATCATCGGCACCAGGAGCGGGGAGACGGCCTCAGGTCCTACGCCGTCGAGCTTGCGAAGGTTGTCGACGAGGACGGACACACCACCCACGCCGACGCCGAGCACCACGCCGACCCTGCTCCCGTCCCAATCCGCCGGGGAGAGTCCGGCGTCCGCGACGGCCTGACGGGCGGCGATCAGGGCCAGCTTCACGAACCGTGCCATCCGCCACACCGAGCGTCCGCCCACCGCCGCGTCCAGGTCGAGTCCGTCGACCGGGCAGGCGAAGTCGACCGACAGTCCGGCCAGTTCGTCACAGCGCCGTGCCACGGAGTGTCCCGCGCACAGCCCCGCCCAGAAGGCGTGCTCATCGGCGCCCGCGGGGGTCACCAGCCCCACTCCCGTCACCGCGACCCCGGTGTCAGCCTGCGTCATGTGCCATTCCTTCCGTCGCCCTCTGTGCGTGGTCCGTATGGGCTCCCGGCCGGCGAAGTACGGCTGAACCCCCAGGTCGGACCACCCTCCGGAGGCGGTGAGTCCGCATACCGCCACCCGTCCCCGCATCCGGCTGCACCCCGGCGTCGAGTACGCATCCCTCGTCACTCGCTGCTCCGACTCCCCGCAACCGATCGGGCCCGCCGGCTGGCGAACGGCCGTCACCCCGGTGAGGATGCGTTCACTGGGCCGAATGGGGGCGCGAGGAGCACGGGAGCACCACCGGCTCACGCCTGGCGAGCCCCCTGCTCCCCCGTACGGAGCAACTCGCCGTGCTGCCCGCACGCACAGGGCGTCCCCTTGGGACATGGCATCAGCGGACCACGACGAGTCACAGCACCCCTCGGACGACGCCGAACTGAACGCGCTGCGTGCGCGGGTGACGAAGCTGGAAGCGCGCACGCCCGTGCGCTCCCGGCCCCGGATCCGTTCGTTCTTCGCTGTGCTGCTGATCCTCGTCGCGGCCGTCCTCACGCCGCTGAGCGCCGTTGCTGCCTGGGCCAAGAACGACGTCGGCGACACCGACCGCTATGTGGCGATGATGAAGCCGCTGGCGTCGGATCCCGCTGTGCAGGCAGCTCTGGCGAACCGGGTCACCGGTGCCGTCATGACACATCTGGACGTCAAGGCGCTGCTCGACGAGGTGGCCCCGGCGGACCGGCCGGTCCTCGACAAGGCGCTGGGACGGCTGAGCGCCCCGCTCACCACGGGCCTCACAAACTTCGTGCACGGGACCGTGGAGAAGTTCGTGGCCTCGGACGCCTTCGAGAAGGTGTGGGTCGGCCTCAACCGCGACGCCCACGCCGCGGCCGTCAAGGCGCTGACCGGCAGTGGGGGCGGGGCCGTGAAACTCACCGACGACACGGTTGTCATCGATCTCGCTCCGGTGATCGACCGGGTGAAGCAGCTCCTCGTCGATCACGGGCTGACGATCGCCGCGAAGATCCCCGAGATCCACACCGACTTCACCGTGCTGACGTCCGACGCGGTCGGCAAGGCCCAGAAGGGGTTCCGGCTGCTGCAACTGGCCGGGTTCTGGCTGCCGGTGGTGACCCTGGTGCTCGCCGCCGGCGGGGTGCTGCTCGCCTTGCGCCGACGGCGCGCACTGGTCACGGCGGCCCTCGCGATCGTGGTGGGCGGTGCGGTGCTGGGCCTGGCGCTGTGGGTGTTCCGCGCCTTCTATCTGGACAGCCTTCCGGCGTCGGTGTCACAGCCGGCGGCCGCCGCCGTCTTCGACGCCCTGGTCATCTATCTGCGCGCCGTGGTCCGGCTGGTGGTCACGCTCGGCGTGGTCGTGGCGCTCGCGGCCTGGCTCTCCGGAGAGGGCCGCGCCGCCACCCGGGTCAAGGCCATGTGGAACGGCGGCATCGGCGCCGTACGCGACGCGGCCGGTTTCACCGGCGGTCCGGTCGGCGCCTGGGTGCACCGGGCGAAGCCGTGGCTCAACTGGACGGTCGTCGTGGTCGCCGCCGCGGTCCTGCTCGTGTGGGACCGGCCGACGGGGCTCGTCACCGTGTGGATCGCGATCGCGGCGCTGTTCGCCCTCGCGGTCGTGGAGTTCCTCGACGACGACAGCACGCCCCATCTGCTTCCGGAACCCCACGGGCAGGCGCACGGGTAATGGCCGGGTAATGCGGGCTTCCTACCGTGAACCGGCGTCATGGTCCGGCGCACGGAGGGACTCCGGTGGCCCCGTCAACGGTGGAAGACGTCACCATCCGGGTGCTCGGCGGATTCCGGGTGGAGTGCGGGGGCATGGAGCTCCCGGCCGAGCGATGGTCCCGGCCGAGTGCCCGGCGGCTGCTGAAGGCCCTGGCGCTCGCCGAGGGGGGCCGGCTGCACCGGATCCGGCTCGGCGCGCTGCTGTGGCCCGATGCCGACCGGGACGCTGCCGCCCGGAGTCTGCGGGTGGCACTGCACGCCGTGCGGCGGGCGCTCGAACCCGATCTGTCGGCCAGGGCTGCCTCCTCGTACCTCGTGTCGTGCGTGGACGGTTCGGTGGCACTGTCCCCGGACCGGGTCCGGGTCGATCTCGCGGCTGCCCGGGAGGCAGTGTCGGATGACCGGGCGACCCCGGACGGGCTCGTGCAGGTTGCCCGCTCGCTGCTGCCCGAACTGTTGCCGGACGACGACCATGAGGGGTTCGTCCGGACAGCGCGCAGGGCCCATCGCGAGCTCCGTCGCCGGGGAGCGGTGGCGACGGCCCGTGCCGACCGGGCCACCGGTGTGGTGACCGGGCTGCTGAGCGAGGTGCTCCAGGTCGATCCACTGGCCGCGGATGTGTGCCAGGCGCTCCTCGAGTGCCTGCTGGCTGCCGGGCGTCCCGAGGAGGCGGTGCGGCAGTACCACGCGTATCGCGAAGCCCTGCTCAACGCCTGCGCTACGGAACCGGACCGGCCGTTGCGCGAACTCTTCGCCCAGGCCCTGGCCGCGCCGGTCGCTCCCCCCAGGACTCTGCGCGTGGTGGCCGACGAGTCGCCCTTCATGGGCCGTGATGCCGAATTGGCCCTGCTCACCGCGGTGCCCGGCCCTGCGGCGCCGCGCGTCGTGGCACTTACCGGCGAGCCGGGCATCGGATTGTCCCGGACCTTGGCCGAAGCGGCGGCCCGGCTGCGTGGCCGGCGGATCCATGTTCTTCACACACGGGGGGACGGTCCGGAATTCGGCGGGCCGTACGGCGCTGTCCTGGCGCCGATCGACGACTTCGTGGGACGTCTGGCGCCCCGGGCGCGCGCGGCGGTGGCCGGCGCGCACCCCGGGGTGGCCTCCGTGCTGACGTCCTTGTACGGATCCATGGAGAGGGCGGGTGAAGCGAGTCCCGCGGACATCTGTGCCTTCGTCGCGGATCTTGCCGAGCACCGGCCGGTCGTGCTGTTCGTCGACGATCTCGAACGGGCCGCTCCGCAGGTGCTGCGGCTGCTGCGGCAGTTGGCGCGGCACTGCGCCGCGCTGCCGGTTCGGTTCGTGGTGGCGTACCGGGCGAGGGATCAGAAGCTGCCGCAGGTGGTGGCCGAGGCACATCGAGTCGCTCTCGGCCGGCTGACCCGCGAGCAGTGCGCCCGGATGGCGGGCGGCGGATTCGAGGGGCACGAGATCTTCCGTCTCTCCGGCGGAAATCCGCTGTGCGCGCTGTATCCGGGCCGGGTACAGCAGCGGTTGGAACGAGAGCCGCAGGAGGTGGGGGATGTCGTCAGCCTTCTCGCGCCACATCCTGAGGGACTGTCACTTGCCGCTATCAGTCGTGGGGTTGAATCCACTCAGCGGGCGCACACCCTGGCCGGGCTGGAACAGGCCCTGCGCCTCGGTTGGGTGCAAGGGGTCCGGGGTACGGCGGGGGGGCGTCTACCGGGTCGCGCTGCCCGCCGTGCGGCGGGCAGCGCTCGGTGCATTCCAAGGGGCTGCCGACCGCGCGGGGCTGACGGCAGCCGGCACGCGCCTACTTGAGCGCGTAGGCCCGGGTGATCGTCTGGACGGTGCGGTTGCCCGCGTGGTCCCAGACCTCCGCCTTGACGGTCACGAACCCGTTGGTGGCGGAGAGCTTCGGGGTCCGGTAGGACGCCCGGAAGGAGTTGCTGTCGGCGCGATCCACGTCGACGGACTTCCAGGTGGCGCCGTCGTCGTAGCTGACGGACACCTTCGCCCCGGCCATCCCGGTGGAACCGGTCCAGCCCTTGGAGCGGGACGCGTCGACGGTGAAGGAGTACCTCCGGTCGGCCTGTACCCGGTTGAGGACGTCGGCGTCCATGCCGTAGTCGAGCAGGACGACCGGCAACGCCTCACAGGTGGTGGCCTTGGGCAGGGTGGCCGTGCAGTTTTCCACCTGCATCTCGGTCGGCGCGGCGGAGGAGAAGCCGTACTCGGTACGGGTTTTGGTGCCGAGTGTGACGCCCGGGTAGTCCTTGGCACGGGTGTTGTCGTCGACGAACATGTAGTCGGCCTTCTCCTTCACCATCAACTGAGTGGTGTCGGTGATCCGTTCACCGTTGCGGAAGTACGACCAGGTGCGTGCCCTGCCGCCCTTGAGGTAGTGATCGGGGTCGGAGTCGCCGCCGACCTGACCGCCGAAGACGGTACCGACGTCCGTGCGACAGAAGTTACACATGTACGAGGTCCAGTTGGACGGGTGCATCGCGGGGGCGTTCCAGTCCTCCTGGTAGGAGCGACCCGGCTTGTACCCCTTGGCTGTCTCCGACACGTTCGCGCCGTAGTCGGTACGGGCCTGGAGCGAGTGACCGTACGTCACTGTCGACGCCCCGTACAGGTACTGGTCCCGTTGGTTGCCCTGCTGCAGGAACTGACCACTGCGGAACGAGGTCATGGGGTAGGGGCCCCAGGAGTTGATGGTGGCGTACCCCATCCGCTCCGCCCCGTCGCTGTGGAAGGTGTCCTTGAGTTTGGCAAAGTCGGCGATGCGCGCCGGGGTGCGCAGGTCCGCCGGGATGCCGTTGTGGTGGTCCCACTGGCCGGCGTAGGCGTAGCGGGACTCCTTGACGCCCTTGAACGCGACCGTGGTGCGCCCCTTGGCGAGCCGGGCGGCCAGCTTGCCACCGTCGGTGTGACTGGTCGCGAAGTAGGGGACGGTGACGCCGACCACCACCATGGCCTGGGGAGAGGCGTCGTTGGGCACCAGGATGATCGCGGAGGCCCCGGCGGCCTCGACCCCCTTCGACAGCGCGCTCGCGGCACTGGTGCGGTCGACGTGCAGCACCGCGGCCTTGCCCGTGAGGTCCTTCCCCGCGAGCTCCTCGGCGGAGCCACCGCCGACATCGACCAGGTCGAAGCTCTTGGTGCCCTCGAACCGGTTGAGGTAGCTGGAGGTCTTCGCCTTGATCGGGAAGGTGTCGGGCCGCGTGACCGTCGCCTGGACGATGGGTTCGCGCAGACCCTGGTAGAAGGAGGTCCACAGCTGGCCGGAGGTGGGCTTGCTGGTCGGGATGGCGCCGAAGTGCTCGTCGCTCCAGTTGCTCAGGCCCGCGACACCGCGCATGAGGCGCCAGCCGTTGTCCGCGGACCGGGTCAGCTGGTACGAGAAGTCGGAGTCCTCCAACGGGCGCCGTTCGTCCTTCACGTCCATCCGGAAGTCGGTTGCCTGCCTGGCATCGACGACCGCACTGCCGTCCTTGGCGGTGAGGTCGAGCTCGTCGAGGCTGAACAGGTCACTGGCGTAGTCGGTGGACGCGGTGCCGGCGGCGCTCGTGACGATCATGCCGGTGACGGTGTAGTGCCCCTCGGGCAGCCGCAGCTCGTGGCGACCGCCATAGTTGGTGAAGGTCTCGAAGACGTTGTTGTCCAGACCGAGGATCTGGACGTCGGTGCGGCTCGGGGCGTTCCCGAACCTGTCCTTGAAGTCCAGTGTCATGCCGTACCGCTTCGGCTCCTTGATCAGGGCGACGACGGTATGCGCGGTGGCGCCTTCGGTGGTCGTCGCGTTGATCCGCCCCGTGAACTCGCCGTCCGTGACCAGAGCCGGGTCGAGGGTGACGGTGACCTCGGCGGTGCCGTTCGCCGGAACGGTGACCTCGGGGTCGGAGAGCGTCAACGCGCCTGCGGGCAGGCCGCCGATCTCCGTGGACAGCGTCACCTCGGTGGCGGTGGCGGTCGGGTTGGAGAGAGTGACTTTGCGGGTCTCCTTCTCGTACGGCCCCTCCTGCCATTCGACGAGGCCGAAGTCGGCGCTGCCGGAAAGGTCCAGCTTCGGGTCGAGGGACGCGGGAATGTCGACCCGGCCGTAGCCCTGCTGGTAGGCGGTGGCGGTGCCGGGCTTGGCGTGCGCGGTGAGCGTGCTCTTGATGCGTTCGCCGGTCCAGTCGGGGTGGCGCTGGGCGAGGATGGCGGCGGCACCCGCGACGTGCGGGGTGGCCATCGACGTACCGTTCGCCGAGGTGTAGAACTCGTTGACCGGGGTGCCCATCGCGGTCCCGGCGGCGCGGGCCGCCACGATGGCGACACCCGGCGCGGTGATCTCGGGCTTGATGGCGTAGTCGCCCTTGCGGGGACCGCGACTGGAGAAGCTCGCGAGGACGTCCGACTTGTCGACGGCGCCGACGGTGAGCGCGGAGTCGGCGGTTCCCGGGCTGCCGAGCGTCGAAGCGGCCGGTCCGGAGTTCCCGGCGGCGATCACGAAGAGGGTTCCGGTGGTGGCGCTGAGCCGGTCCACCAACTCCGTCATCGGGTCACCGCCGGACTGGGCGGGGCCGCCGAGGCTCATGCTGACGACGTCGGCGCCCTGGTCAGCGGCCCACTCCATTCCCTCCATGATCCAGGAGACGGCGCCGGAGCCGCTGTTGTCGAGCACCTTGCCGATGATCAGGTCGGCCCCGGGCGCCACGCCCTTGAACTTGCCCGCGGAGTTGGCACCGCTGCCCGCGATGGTCGAGGCAACGTGGGTGCCGTGGCCCTGACGGTCGTCGACGGGCACGCCGGGCACGAAGCTCTGGGCCGCGGTGACGCGGCCCTTCACATCGGCGTTGGTGGTGTCGATGCCGGTGTCCAGGACAGCGACCTTGGTGCCCTTGCCGTCGTAGCCGGCGGCCCATGCCTCGGGTGCGCCGATCTGCGGGACGCTCTTGTCCAGCGTCGCCCTGACCTTGCCGTCGTACCAGACCTTGGTCACTCCGCTGCTCGCCGGGGCCGTGACGGCCTTGCCGCGGACGGACTTCCTGGAGACCGGCCTGACCGCCTGCCAGAACGACTTCGCGCCGTCCTTCGCCACGTGCACACCAGCCATGTCCAGCGTGTCGACCACAGCGCCGCGCTCACCGGCGGGCAGGGCATCCGCCCGCTTCTTCAGTGTCGCCACCGACGGCTTGTCGCCGTACGACACGATGACGGGAAGCTCGGCCGCCTTGCTGTCGCCGTAGCCATCCTTCAGCAGCCGTGTCACATTGAACAGCTGACGGTCCAGGGCCTCGGAGGCGATGCCATCCAGGGCGTCCGAGGGGAAGACGTACAGGTCGCCGTCCGGCCCGCTCATGGTCTGGAACGTCTTGCCCGTGCCCGGAGCCGTCCTGGCCTCCACGGACTGCTTTCCGTCCGCCGCGGTGGTCACCGCGACGGTGTCGCCCGTGACCAGAGTGATGTCTGCGGTAACCGCCTTCTGCTGCGGCTGGACGATTCCGGTGGCGGCAGGGGCGGCCTGGGCGCCGACTGCCCCGGTGAGGCCGGGAAGTGAAGCGCTGACGGCGACGACCGCGGCGGTGGCCAGCAGGCGTCTCCTGGTTCTCCCTCGCGAAGAGTGCTGCACGTGCTCCTCCTAGATCGGGAACGATGGCGCGCCGGAACCGGAAAGCGGACAGCGAAGACCGGTGGGCCTCGTGTCATGTGCAGGGTCGGCGTCGCAGTCCGGGACGCTACAACCGGTCGCGGACAGTGAAGAAGAGCAGGTGGCGGCGCATTCGTGCCAGCGTCACCTAAGCGCCACGCACCGGGCCGGCCGTGCCCTCGTGCCCGTCCACCGGTCCGCGCGGCAGCCCGATCCAACCGCGCCGTGCGGCGTACCAGCCCAACTGCATACGGGTTGCCGCGCCCGCCCGGTCCATCAGCGCCCTGGCCCTGCGCAGGACCGTGCGTCTGCCCAGCCCCAGCTGCCGGGCGATCCCTTCGTCGGTCATGCCGCTGAGCAGCAGCGTGAGCAACTGGATGTCCGACGCGGCCAGTTCGGATGACCCAGCCCCACTCGCGCCCGGGGATCCGGCGACCGGCGCGAGCGGCAGCCCCGTGGCCCAGAACTGCTCGAACAGGGCGATCAGGCCGTCCAGGAGCGGACTCGGGCGGACCAGCACGGACCCGCTGTGCCCGCTGTGCCTGTCGTCCGAAGCGGGCAGGATCGCCAGTTCGCGGTCGACGATCACCATCTTCATCGGCAGCCTGGGCGCCGACCTGGCCTCCTCGCCGGCCTCGACGTACCGCCTGATCCGGCCGAGGCCGCCGGGGCCGTCGAGGGCGCGGAGGTCGTACACCGTCCGATAGCTCACACCCGCTGAAAGCTGCTCCAGTTCCCGGTCGTTGGAGTGGGAGAGGGATCCGGGACTGCCGACCAGGGAGACGTACGGCGGCATGTCGAACATCAGGACCTCCTCCCGGGCCTTGCTCTGGATCTGGTCGATGCGCTGGGCGACTGCCGCATCCGGCGTGAATTCCACCGGCACCCGGTCGGTCTCCCGGTGCCGTGCAGTGGTGCGGTACGCGGCGGCGAGCCGGCCCATGGCCGCGCGGGCGGTGTGCAGTTCCTGCATGCGGCGCAGCAGCAGGACTTCGCCGGCGATGTCCGGCGGGGAAGCGACGACCCGGGGGCACGCACCATCCGTGTGGGTCAGCAGGCCCTGCTTCTCCAGGCCTGTCAACGCCGCCTCGATGCGCTCGGCCGACAGCAAGGTCAGGGCGGGCAGCCGGTCGATCCGGCACGGACCCCGACGTACCAGCTCTGCATAAATCCGTGTTTCTTCCTCGGTCAGTCCCAGAGCTTCGAACACCGCATTCCCTCCCTGGCCCGGCACGGTCGGCGTAAGACTCGCGGTCTTCGCGGGCGTTCGGAACCAGGTCATCCGATGGGTGGAGTTCTCAGTAACGCCTCAGTAACGGCACAGCGGTACACACGTGTCGTGCAGCTGACCGTTGATCGCTAAGGTGTCCGCATGTCAGGACCGGCTGAAGCCCCGCGCGCTCCTCGGCTGTCCCTGTACCTCCTCGGCGGCTTCGCGGCGGTGCGCGACGACGGCGTGGAGATCCCGCGCAGGTGGCGGCGCAGCACCGCGCAGACCCTGGTGAAGCTGCTCGCGGTGGCTCCGGGTCTCCGGCGTCACCGCGAGGAAGTGATGGACCTGCTGTGGCCGGACGCCCCGATGGACGCGGCGGTACGCAATCTCCGGGTCACCCTGCACGCCGCACGCCACGCTCTTGAGCCGGAGCTGGCTGCCCGCGTTCCGTCCTCCTACCTGGTGACTGAGGGCGATCTGCTGTTCCTGGCCACGGACCGGGTACGGGTCGATGCCGACGAGGTGGAGAAGAGCGCGCGCACCGCGCTCGCCGCCGGGGACGCCGATGCACTCGGCACCGCACTGAGCTCGCTTCACATGGAGTTGCTGCCCGAGGACCGTTACGCGGAGTGGGCCGGTGAACGCCGTCGCCGTATCGAGGTGCTGCGCGAACAGCTCGTCCCGGCCCTGACCGGACAGTTGTTGGACAACGGCCGCACCGACGAGGCTGTCGCAGTGCTGCGGGACGCGGTGGACCGCTCCCCCGCCGATGAGGTCCTGCATCTGCAACTGGCCCGCATCTGGTGCGACATGGGCCGGCCGCGTCAGGCCATTCGCCAGTACCACGCCTGCCGTGAGGCGCTCGCCGACGAGCTCGGGGTGCGTCCCGGCGCGGAGCTGGAAGCCATGCACCGTACGGCCCTGGCGGCGCTCGATGCCCTCGGCGCCCCGCCTCTCTCCCGGATCTCACCGGACCCCGCGCCGCTGCCCCCCGCGATCCGCCGCCCCGAACGACTCCCGCTGTTCGGCCGGGAACGCCCGCTGGCGCTCCTGGCCCAGCACGCCTCGGCGGCGGACGGGGACACTCCGCTCGTCGTGGTGCGCGGTGAGGCGGGCATCGGGAAGACCCGGCTGGTCGCGGAGACTGCCCGGCGTGCGGCAGCGCAGGGCGTGTGCGTGCTGTGGGGTACGAGCCACGAGGCCGAGGGGCAGACCCCGTACGGGGTGTTCGCGGACGCGCTCGACGGTCACCTCGCCGGATGCAGCGCCGCGGAACGCTCCCGGGTGAGCGCCGAACACATCGGGCTGGCTGCCCTGTTGCCCTCCCTGGGCGGCGGTCCACCTGCCGCCGCGAGCCCGGAGGAAGAACGCGCCCGGCTGTTCCGGGCCGTCGCCGGAGTCCTCACCGATCTCGCGGCATCCCGTCCGGTCCTCGTCGTGCTCGACGATCTGCACGCCGCCGACCCGGGATCGCTGAGTCTGCTGCATCACCTCGTGCGGACCACACAGGCCAGACGGTGGCGGTTCATCGCCACCTGTCGCGTCGACAGTCCGGACCCGAACGACGCACGGCGGCAGGTCCTCGACGCGATCCTGCGACAGCGGATGGCGGTGGAGATCGATCTGCTCCGTCTGAGCCGCGCGGACTGCGCCGGTCTCGCCGCGGCTGCCGGTCTCGGCGGGCGCGCCAAGGACCGTCGCACGGCCTCACGCATCTTCCAGCTCTCCCTCGGGAACCCGCTGTTCGCCCTCGAACTGACCAGCAGTCCGGAGGCGGATCTGGAGCGCATGGAACCGCGGCAGCGCACCACTGCTGAACCGGACAGCGATGCCGTTCCGGACAGCATCCGCCGGCTGGTCGCGGGCCGGCTGGCCCGGCTGCCCGGGGACGCCCGGCGCACACTGGCCGCCCTGTCGGTGGCCGGCGGAACCGCGGTTTCGCTCGCCGAACTGGAGACCGTCACCTCCGCCGGTCTGCACCCGCCCCTGGACGGCCGCGAGGTCACGGCGGCGCTCGACGCCGCCGCCGGTTCGGGCATCGTCGAGGAACGGGACGTCATCCTGGGCGGCCGGTCCGTCCTCGGCTATGCATTCCGTCACCCCCTGGTGCGCCTGGCCTGTGCCGAGCAGCTGAGCAGGGCCGCGCGTAGACAGCTCCACCAGGCCTACGCGGACACGGTGCTGCGTCTGCGTCCCGACGCCGTCGACACCATTGCCTTCCATATGGCGGTGTCGGACGACGCCCGTGCGCCGGTATTCCTGCGTGCCGCCGCCGACCGGGCGGCCGCCCTGTACGCCAACGACAGCGCCTGCGACTACTACCGGGAACTGGTGGCCCATCTGGATGCGCTGGACCGGGCCGGGGCCGCCGATGCGCGGCTGGCCTGGGGAAAGGTGCTGCGCCGCGCGGCCCGCTACCCGGAGGCCGAAGAGGTGCTGCGCCGCGCGTTGCGGGATCTGACGTCGGCCGCCGACCACATCGGGGCACTGCGGGCCGCAGTGTCCCTGGCCGAGGTGCTCGGCCGGGCCGGGCGCCCGCTCGAAGGTCTCGCGGTACTCCGTTCGGCACCGGCGTCCAAGCGGTCACCCGTGGTCGACCGTGCCGGGCTGCAGCTGGCCATCGGCGCGCTCAGCTTCTACGCCGGACATGTCGACGAGACGGTGTCCGCCCTGCGCCGCGCCGAGCAGGAGACGGCGCGGCTGCCCGACAGGGACCGGGATCCGCTGCTGTCCCGGCTGTTCACGATCCGTGCCGCCTCCCTGCTGGTCTCCGGGCAGGTACGCGAGAGCCGCGAGGCCGCCGAGGAGGCACTGCGGACGGCCGAGCGGACCGGAGACGCCGCGCTGCTCTCCAGCGCGCTGTCCGTGGTGGGTGAACTGGCCCGCGAGGAGGGCCGGTCGGAGGCCGCACGGGACTGCGCGCGACGTGCCGTGGCGATCGCCCGCCGCACCGGTGACCCCACGGTGCTCGCCTTCGACCAGAGCAATCTGGCGGGTGCCGAACTCCTCGTGGGCGATCATCAGCGGGCGACGGCGCTGGCCAACACCGCAGTCCGGCTGGCCCGTTCGCTCGGTACCTCGTGGGTTCTGCCGTACGCGCTGGTGGGGCTCGCCGAGGTGGAGCTGCGGTGCGGGCGCCTTGCGGAGGCGGACGAGGCGCTGCGGGAGTGCGGCGACGCGGTGTCGCTGGCGCGTGATCCGCAGGTGCTCGACGGCATGCGCAGGCTGACGGAGGAGCTCGCCGCCGCCCGCGCCGCGCAGCCGCCGACCACGTCGTAGCAGCGGTAATTCGCGGGTAACGGGGCTTCCCTACGGTCCTGACCAGCCCCGGAACCCCGGGGCGTGTGTGCCCGTACCTCCCGCCGAGGAAGAAGTGCCCATGTGTGCTGCCTCGTCCCCCGCGTCGTCCGACGCGTCGGGTCCGGACGACTCGGTCCGCGCCGTCGTCGACGCGGGCGGCGAACCCTGGGAGCGCATCCTCGGCCTGCTGGAACGGCGCTGCCGCGAACTGCCGATGGGCAGCGTGCTGGAACTGCACAGCGCCAACCCTCGGGTCCGCTCGTCGCTCCGTGGATGGTGCCGGCTCACCGGCTCCACTCTGCTCACCGACGAGGAGACCGGCGAGCAGAGCGCGTACCGCATCAAGCTGCCGCCGTCTCCCGCGCCGGGCACGCCGCATCCGTCCCCCCTCCAGAAGCCGGAGTCCTCATGAGACCCCTTGCCCGCGCCAGACTTGTGGCCGCGATCACCGTCGCCGCCCTGTGCTCGCCCGCGGTCGTGCCGTCGGCCACCGCCGGGCCCGCACCGGAGCCGGCCGCCACGGCGTTCGGCGCCGCGGTGAGCCGTACGGTCACGCTGATAACGGGTGACCGGGTGACGGTCACCACCACCGCGGACGGCAGGAAGTCGTACAGCGCGGTGCCCGCCCCCGATTCGGCCCCCGGCACGATGCTCGCCCGTACGGACATCGACGGCGACGCGTACTTCTACCCGACGGACGTGATCGGCAAGGTCGGCTCCTTCCTCGACCCGCAACTGTTCAACGTCGACGGTCTGATCCGCGACGGCTACGACGACTCCCACGTCGACTCGCTGCCGCTGATCGTGCGCCGCACCGGCGCGGCCCGCCCCGAGGCGCTCTCCAGCGACGGGCTGTTCCCTGCCAAGCGGGACTTCCACGCGCTGAAGGCCAGCACGGCGGTCCTGGACAAGGACGACGCGGACGAGGTCGGTGAAGCGCTCGACACCAAGGGTGCGTTGAACGGCGTCGTCGGCATCTGGTTGGACGGCAAGGTGCACGCCGACGCGCTGGACCGCAACCTCACCCAGATCGGCGCGGACAGCGCCTGGCAGTCCGGCCGCACCGGCAAGGGCGTCAAGGTCGCCGTGCTGGACACCGGCGTCGACCGGACGCACGCCGACCTCGCGGGGCGGATCAGTGAGGTCAAGGACTTCTCCGGCAGCGGCAACACCCTCGACAAGGTCGGCCACGGCACGCATGTCGCGGCGACCGTGGCGGGCAGCGGGGCCGGCGCCCCGGGCATACGCTCCGGTGTCGCGCCGGACGCCGACCTGATCGTCGGCAAGGTGCTCGGTGACGACGGCTCCGGTTCGGACTCGTCGGTCATCGCCGGCATGGAGTGGGCCGTCGCGCAGGGCGCGAAGGTCGTCAACATGTCGCTGGGCAGCGGTCCGACGAACGGCCAGGACCCGGTCACCCAGTCGCTCGAAGCGCTGGCCGCCTCGTCCGGCACGCTGTTCGTGGTATCGGCGGGCAACAACGGTCCGAACATCAGCACCGTGTCGGCCCCGTCCATCGCCCCGCACGCGCTGTCGGTCGCCGCGGTGGACTTCGCGGGCGGCACCGCCTCGTTCTCCAGCCGTGGCCCTTCCTTCAACGGCACGGTGAAGCCCGAGATCGCCGCCCCCGGCGTGAACGTCGTCGCGGCACGCGCCACGGGTACGAACATCGGCACCGTGCAGTCCGACCCGGCGTACACGGCCCTGAGCGGTACGTCGATGGCCGCCCCGCACATCACGGGCGCCGCGGCGCTGCTGGCCCAGCAACATCCCGACTGGACCCCGGACCAGTTGAAGCACACGCTGATGGGCACCGCGACGGCACCGCAGAGCAGCCAGTCGGTGTACGACGTCGGCACGGGTGTGGTGAACCTTCCGGCCGCGCTGAAGCAGTCCGTCGTGGCGGACACCGGCGCCGTGGACTTCGGCCGTCTGGACATCGCGGACGGCACCGCGACCCGTACCGTGAAGCTCACCAACACGGGCGACGCCTCCGTGACCCTCGGGCTCACGGGCACGCTGGCCGCCACGGGTTCGACTCCGCCCGCCGGACTGCTCAAGCTGTCGGCGTCCACCGTCACGCTGGGCGCCGGTGAGTCCACCGATGTCACGCTGACCGTCGACACGGCGGGCACGCCGACCGGCACGTACAGCGGCTCCCTGACCGCACTCCCGGCGGGCGGCGGCCAGTCGCTGCGCATCCCGCTTCTCCTCGACCGCGCGCAGACCGTCAAGGTCACCACGCTCGACCGCGCGGGCAAGCCCGCCGCCGCCCAGATCTCCCTGCTCAACGCGGACAACGGTGCCGCGATGAACGCCGAGGTCCGCGCGGAGGGCACCCGGGACCTGCGGGTGCCCGAGGGCCGCTACATGGGTCTGGCGATGATCAGAATGATCACCGACGGGGTCCCGCAGATCGCGATCGTCAGCGCCGACCTGAAGGCCGGCTCGAACGAGATCGTCTTCGACGCGCGCAAGGCCCGCCGTTGGACGGCGTCCATGGAGGGCAAGGACACCAGGCCCGAGTTCATGACGGGCAACCTGAGCCGCACCACGGACGACGGTCAGTTCGGCATCCGGCACAGCATGCTGGCCGGCGGCGCCTACGGGGCCTTCCCGCGCGACGCGCTGTGGATCACGCCGACCACGGAGGCCCACCTCGGCAAGGTCGCGTTCAACGAGCGCTGGCGCCTCGCCGACGCGGACAGCGACATCACCGTGGGCGACACCTCCACCCTCTACGACGCGGCCTACGCCCAGGACGAGGTCGGCGACAACCCTGAGCGACGGCTGACCCGCGGCGAGATCAAGAAGTTCGCCAAGGTCCGCATGACGTACAGGGGCATGAACGAGAAACTCCGCTACCAGGAGGGGAGCACGGTCTACGGGACCGGGCTGAACGGCCTCAACGTGTCCTCGCCGTCCTACCTGACCGTCCCGCGCGAGCGTACGGAGTACATCCAGGCCGAGGACAGGACGTGGCTGCGGTTCACCTACCGCCACCAGAGCGGCGCGGAAATGGACTACACACCACGCCAGTTCACCTACGAGCCGGGCAGCTCGACCCATGACACCTGGTTCACCGGACCGTTCTCGGTCGGCGCTTCGGGACAGGCCACGGGCGCCCGGCTCCAGCTGAAGATCGACGACAATGTCGACCCCGAGGGACTCGTCGGTGAGTACTCCGACTTCAACTTCCCGCAGCGTTTCCAGGCCACCACGCGCCTCTACCGCAACGGCGCGCTGGTCGCCGATCGGGGCTCTCTGATCGACAAGACCTTCGCGGACGCCGACAAGGCCTCCTACGAGCTGAGCCGCACGTTTACCTCCGCCGGGATCTTCCCGATGGGCGGTGAGGCCACCAACAAGTGGACCTTCACGGCTGGCGGCACGGGTGACACGGCGACCCCGGTGAAGCTGCTCAATGTCTCGTTCGACGCTCCGCTGAACAACCTGAACCAGGCACGGGCCGGCCTGCCGCTCCTGGTGAAGGCCGATGTCACGGGCGCGGTGGACGGCCTGCGCAAGGTCCGCGCCTGGGTCACCGCCGACAACGGAGTGACCTGGAAGCAGGTCGTGGTCCTCCGTCACCACGACGGTGAGTACCGCTTCCTCGCGCCGCACTCGGCGCTCGTGAAGGGCGGCTTCCTGGGCCTCCGTGTGACGGCCGAGGACCGGCACGGCAACACCGTCGACTCGGCGCTCCCCCGGGCCATTCCGGTCGGGTGACCCCGCGCTGACGTCATCACATGACGGTGCCACCGTCCCCGCGAGGGGCGGTGGCACCGTCATGTCGGCACCCCGTTCAGAAACGGGTGAACGCCTCCGCCAACTCCGCCCCGTCCGGCGGGTTGGCGCCGGCCCGTGCGACGGTCACGGCGGCACTGGCCACCGCGTGGCACAGGACATCGGTCACGGTGTCCCGGTCCAGCGAGCGCAGCCGTTCGCGGCTGTCCGCACCGAGCAGCCCGTGCGTGGCGAGGGCGTGCAGGGTGCCGGACATGAAGGCGTCGCCCGCCCCCACCGTGTCGACCACGTCGGTGGGCAGCGCGTCGACCGTCACCTGCCCGCCGGGGAAGACGGCCAGCGCACCGTCGCCTCCCCGGGTGACGAGAACGACGGCCGGGCCGGTGGCGAGCCACCGCTCGCCGACCTCCTCCGGTTCCTCGCCCGGATACAGCCACTCCAGGTCCTCGTCGCTGGCCTTGACCACATCGCTGAGCGCGACGCAGCGCTCGGCCTTGCGGACGGCCGCGTCGTGGTCCCCCATCAGCTCGGGCCGCACATTGGGGTCGTAGCTGACGGTCGCGGACGTCCGCAGCAACTCGACGGCGGCGAGGACGGTGGCCGCACCGGATTCCATCACTGTCGCGATGGAGCCGGTGTGGACATGGAGGGGCGGCCGGTCCAAGGAGACCGGGTCGAGCGTCCAGGTGATCTCGAAGGTGTACGCGGCCCGGCCGCTGTCGTCCAGGGTCACGGCGGCGGACGGGGTGGGCGCCGCGGCGCCGTCGGTGCGGACCTCGACCCCGGCTCCGGCCAGATGGTCCCTGATCAGCCGCCCGTTGTCGTCCGGGCCGAGCTGGGTCAGCAGGGTGGCGCCGTGTCCGAGCCGGGCCAGGCCGTACGCGACGTTGGCCGGGCTGCCTCCTGGGTGGACCTGGTCGGCCGCACCCGGCACCCGGACGATGTCGGCGACGCATTCGCCGATGACCAGCAGGTCGAGTCTGTCGAGCATGAGGGTGGGGTCTCCTAGAGTGCGGTGACGAAGGTGTCCTGGTAGGCGGTGCGGCCTCCGAACACATTGAGCCCGATCCTGCCGCGTGCATAGCGGGTGTCGGTCACATCGATGACCGGCCGGCCGTCGATGAACGCCTCGATCCGTCCGCCCCGGGCCCGGATCAGTAGCGGAAGGGTCACCCCGGTGCGCAGCAGCAGGGGCACTTCGGCGAGGACGGTCGTCTGTCCGCCGTCCCTGCGGAAGAGCCGGACCGTCCGCAGGTTCGGGTCGAGGTTGACGGCGTATCCGTCGGCCGTGTCGGGCGTGGCTCGGAGCAGCACGGATCCGGCACCGCTGATGCCGTCCGGGCCGCCGAACCGTACCAGGGTCGTCAGTTCCAGGTCGCCGTATTCCGTGCTGGAGACGGCGGTCGAGTCCCGGTCGAAGGTTCCGGTGCGGCCGGCGCCGCTGGTGGTCCAGTGGCCGGCCGGGACCACCGTGAGATCGCCGAGCCCGCCGCTGCGGAACTCACCGTCTGCCGGGGTTGCGGGCGAACTCGGGCCGGTATCGGTGATCCGGAAGACGTCACGGAGCCGGTGGACGCTCAGGCTGACGATGCGAGCCTCGCCTCCGTCGGCGTAGAACGCCATGCCCTGGTCGTCCGGCTCGGGAAAGAGAAGGCTGCTGATCGTGCCGCGGCCGTCGCCGCCGAACACCTCGACCGAGGAGGTGTCCATGAACAGCCGTATCCGCAACCGTCGTTCACCGTCGACCGTGTCGAGGGGCAGAGGCGTGGAGGTCCGTCCCGCGAAGTGCTCCGTGAAGTCGGAAACACCCGAGGCGGTACGGTCCACGAAGAGCTTCCCGGCGCCGACGTCGTAGCCAACCAGCGTCCGCCGGTCCCCTCCGGTGCGGAGCCGGAAACCGAATTCGGTCGAGGCGCCCGTGCCCGGCAGGGCGATCTCGGCCTCGATCTCGTACGAACGGCCGCGCACCTCCGCGAGCGGGTTGACGGAGTCCGGGCTCACCGTGACGCCCTTGATGCTGGTGCTTCTCGTGCGCAGGGTCTCGGCCTCGGCGGCGGGGAGCTGGACGAGTCCCTCGTCGGAAAGGGTCAGTTCGCGCGGAATGCCGAGCTGGCCGTTCCATTCGCCCGTCGGGGCGCTGAACGCGTAGTCCCAGTTGCTGAGCCAGCCGAGCTGTACGCGCCGGCCGTCAGGGAGCCCGTAGAAGCTCATGGCGGCGTAGTAGTCGCGGCCGGCCTCGGCGCGCAACGGGGTGCCGGCCGTGTTGGTGGTACGGAATACGGCGCCGTCCCAGTCGCCGACGAAGTACTCGGCCGCCGACCCGTCCGTGGTGCGGACCGCCCCGGTCGAGAGGGTGAGCACCCATCGCACCCGGTCCGGGTCGCCGTCGACCGGCAGCGGGAAGAAGTCCGGGCACTCCCAGACTCCTCCGGTCACCCAGTCCCCGTAGCCGAAGGACGACCGGTGGGTCCAGTGCAGCAGGTCGGTGGAGGTGAAGAAGCGGACGTGGTCGCCGCCGGAGACCACCATCACCCACTGTTCGCGCTGTTCGTCGCGGACGACCTTCGGGTCACGGAAGTCCCAGCCGCCGTCGGGGCCGCCGGGGTTCTGCACGACAGGTTCGGTGCCGTACCACTGCCACGAGCGGCCCCTGTCCCTGCTGGAGGCAAGACGCACCGACTGGTTCCCGCCGGGCTTGTCCGGGTGATAGCTGGTGTAGAAGGCGAGCAGTCCGGAGCCGCCGCCGAAGAGGCCGCTCGCGTCGTCGGTGTCCACCACGCAGGAGCCGGACCAGGTGTGGCCGAATGCGGAGACGGGCAGCGCGACGGGCAGGGGCCGCCAGTGCAGCAGGTCGGTGGAGACGGCGTGCGCCCACTGGCCGGAGTCCTGGTGGAAGAGGTGGTACTCCCCCGCGTACCGGACCAGACCGTTGGGGTCGCTGGTGTGCGAGGCAAGCTGCGTGTAGCGGTACGCGGGCCGGTAGGTGTCCGTCCAGTACGTCTGCGGGGTGCGGGCCCTGACCTCCTGGAAGAGGGCCGTGCCGCCCGTCACGGCCAGTCCGACGGCGGCTCCGCCCGTGCGGGACACGGTGGTGGTGAGGACGTCGACGCCGTCCACGGTCACGGTGACGGCACTGGAGAGGGCGCGTATCGCGGTCCGGTACGTGCCGCCCGCCGCGAACGGCCGGACGGGCGGCGCGGCGCGGCCGAGCTCGGTGGCGTCGCTGCGGTCCAGGAGCCGTACGCCGGTGGCATCGAGCCTCACCTCGTAGCCGCCCGCGCCGGATGCGTCGGCCCGGAACACGAGACCGGCGCCGGCCGCCCCGGCCAGTCGGACATCGGCGCTGTACAGGACGTCCCCGCCCGGGAACGGGGCGGTCCTCAGCGCGCTCGCCCCCTCGGCCCGCAGTCCCCGCAGATCGGGGGTCCAGCTTCCGGATACCGTCGACCATCCCTGAAGGTCCGTCACCGGGCCGCTGGTGGCGACCCCTTCGAAGAGGACGGATCCGTTGTATGCCTGTACACCGAGCTGCCCGGCCGTGTGCGCCGAGTCCTCGGCCGTGATGACGGGAGCGTAGCCGTCAGGAGTGATGAAGTCGGTCTGCCAGCGGACGCTCAGGCGCGGGCCGTCCGCCTCGATGCGGATCCGGTACACCTGGCCCACCTCGATGGCGGTGCTGTGCGTGCCGAGGGTGGTGTCGCCGTCGATCCGGTAGAGCCGCAGCCGGTTCAGGTTCGGGTCGACCTGGATGCCGTAGCCGTCCGTTCCCTTCGCATCGGTGCGCATCAGCAGGGCGGCGACGGCGTAAGGATCGCGGATCCGGACGTCGGCCTGGAAGGAGGCGTCATACACCCGGGTCGACGCCAAGGCACGGCAGTTGGTGTCGGCGGGGGCCTGCGCGTGCCAGCCGAGCGGGGTGGCGGTCCAGGTGCCGCCGTCAGTGGTCCAGCCGGTCGCGGTGGTGGTGACCGAGCGCAGTCCGGGCGGCCCGAAGACGACGGTGCCGTTGTAGGCGTGCAGCCCGGCGGCGCCTTCCTCGTACCTGGTGTCCCGTGCGGCGAGAACCTGCTCGCCGTCCAGTGAGACGGTCAAATCCGCACCGTCCACGGCTATTTCGAGAAGGAAGGTGGTTCCGGGTGTGGCTGTGACGGGAGCCGGGGGCACGAGGTCCCGGCCGGTGGCGAGGTCGTGGAGCCGCACCCGGTGCAGGTTGGGGTCGAGGCTCGCCGCGTAGCCGGCCGCGCCGTCCTCGGTGGCGCGCACCACCAACGAGCCGACGGCATGGGGCGATTGCGGGTCGATGGTGATGTGCGCCGCATATCCGGCCACGGCCCCGATGCGCTGCTCGGACAGGGCGACGGCACTGCGCCCGGATCCCGTCACGACCCGCTGGCCGCCGTCGGTGGTGCGGGTCCATGTGCCGGTGAGGCCGATCGGATCGGGAATCGCGGCAAGGTCGCCGGAGAGGGATCCGGAGCGGACCCCGGCCGGGGCCGAAGGCGCGGCCGACGCCCGGCCGGCCCCCGCGAGGGGGGCCAGCAGCGTCAGACCGGCCGAGGACAGGAGTGCACGCCGAGAAAGGGACATGGGTCGTCTCCTCAGGGTGGAGGGGTGTCGTTCAGGGCCAGAGCGGGCGCGGACCGTCGAAGACGGCGGCCATCTGCCAGGCGTCGAGCCGCTCCACGGCGACTGCGCCGACGGCGGCGATACCCACGCCGAGGGCGTCGGGGCGGGTCGGGTAGATCCGGGCGGTCAGCGCGCGCCCGTTGGCGAAGATCTCCAGCGCTGAGTGGTCGACGACGACCCGGAGATTCACCGTGCCGTCTCCGGTCAACGGCAGTTCCCCGTGCCGGGGTTCGGTGTCGACGGCCGGGTCGAGGCTGCTGGCCTCGCGGCGCAGTCGCAGGGTGCCGGTGCCGTCCTCGGCGCGTGCCGCTTCGACGACGGTCCGCTCCGAACCGTCCGGGGTCTCACGCACCACGAGCCGGGCGACCGCTCCGGGGGCGAGGCGCAGCGTCGCCTCGATGTCGAGCTGGTCGCCGCTGACGTCGTCGAGCCGGACGTATGTCCCGTCGGTGACGGCGAACGCACCGGTGCGGACCGCGTCGCGGCGCAGCCGCGCCAGCTCCGGCACGGGTGCCTGGGCGAGCAGGCCGTCGGCGCCCAGGGTGACCACGCGCGGCAGGGACATCACTCCGCACCAGCCGGCGTCGGCCATGGCGTCCTCGTCGCGGCCCTCCTGGAGCCAGCCGAACATGACGCGCCGGCCGAGTGCGTCACGCGTGGACTGCGGGGCGTAGAAGTACCGCTGGCCGTAGTCGAGTCGGTGGAGTCCGCGCGGCGTGAACGTGTCGCCCTCGTACTGTCCGGTCCAGTAGAGCGGGTAGTGCGTGGTGCCTTCGTCCCAGGCGGAGAAGGCCAGGATGTCGGCGCCGTCGATCCGGAACAGGTCGACGCACTCCCACATGGTGCCGGTCCAGTCGAGGTCGGCCGCCGTGCCGGTGCTCGCGTCGCCGGTGAGGAGCGGGCCCACGTACCGCCAGCTGCGCAGGTCCTCGGACTCGTACAGGAATGCCGTGCCGCCGACGCCCCGGATGCCCGAGCCGATGAGCTGGCGCCACTTGCCGTCCTCCTGCCACACGCAGTGGTCGCGGAAGGCGGTGAGGTCGCCCTCCGGCGGGGCGGCGATCACCGGGTTGGCGGGTTCCTTGCGCCAGCTGCGCAGATCGGGTGATCCGGTGGCCACGCAAGGGAGTTCACGATCGCCGTGCCGACCGGAGTAGACGAGGGTCGGGGTGCCGCCGTCGTCGACGAGGACGCCGGACCAGCAGCCGTCACGGTCGGGTCCGTCGGTTCCGGGGACGAGGGCGACGGGTTCGTCGGTCCAGGTGACGAGGTCGCGGCTGGTGGCGTGGCCCCAGTGGATGCGGTGGTGGGCGGCGGCGAGGGGGTTGTACTGATAGAAAAGGTGGTAGACGCCGTCCCAATGGGTCATCCCGTTGGGGTCGTTGAGCCAGCCGCCGGGAGCGGTGAAGTGGAATCGGGGCCGGTGCGGGTCGAGGACGGCCCGTTCGGCCAGGCCCCTCGGCGCGTCCTGGTGGCGGGCGCGGGGCAGGGTGATGTCGTGAGTCATATCAGACGTTCTCGACTTCCGGGGTGGCCGCGGTCAGGACGCGGCGCGCGGTGGGGGTGGCGGGGGCGTACAGATGGCAGCGCACCCAGTGCGGCTGTCCGTCGTCCTCACCGACGGTGTGACGGACCGGCTCCGTGCGGCTGCAGGTGCCTTCGTCCTCGTACGGGCACGACTCCGGCGTCAGCACGGCGGCGCGCAGCCCGGCCCGCAGCACCGGGTCGTAGCCCTCGGTGCGCTCCGGGTCGGGCACGGCCGACAGCAGGAGCTGGGTGTACGGGTGGGCGGGTCGGTCCATCAGGGCGAGCGAGTCGCCGCCCTCGACGAGTTCACCGGCGAACAGCACCTGGGTCGTGTCGGCGACATACCGGGCCGAGGCCAGGTCGTGCGTGATGTACAGCAGGGAGATGCCGTGCTCGTCGCGCAGCCGCCGCATCAGGTTGAGGATGCCGATGCGTACGGAGACGTCGAGCATGGACGTCGGTTCGTCGGCGAGGACGAGCCGGGGGTCGACGGCGAGCGCGCGGGCGATGGCGACGCGCTGACGCTGACCACCGGAGAGTTCGTGCGGATACGACTCGAGCATGTCCTCGGTCAGCCCGACCGTGGTGATCAGCTCCCGCAGTTCGTCCTCGCCCGCGGGCCGCCCGTGCACGAGCAGCGCCCGGCGCAGGAAGTGCTCGACCCGGTGAACGGGGTTGAGGGAGCCGAACGGGTCCTGGAAGACCATCTGGACGGTTGAGCGGTAGGCACGGGACGCGCCGCGCTTCTGCGTTCTCAGGACGTCCTCGCCGTCCAGCAGGACCTGGCCGGAGCTCGGCTGTTCCAGCCGGGCCAGGCAACGGGCGAGGGTCGACTTGCCGCTCCCGGACTCGCCGACGAGGGCCACGATCCGGCCGTGCGGGATGTCGACGTCGACGGCGTTCAGTGCCCGGTGACGGTCGCGGGAGAACAGCCCGCCCATCCGGAAGTCCTTGGTGAGTCCGCGCACGCTCAGCAGCGGGGCACGGGTCGCGGCGGCCGGGGCCATCATCGCGCGCCTCCACCGGTACGGGCGACGAAGCGGCCGGCGGCCACTTCGCGCAGGTCGGGGATGTTCGTCGAACAGTCGGACCGGTCGTCCGGGCAGTGGGCGTGGAAGCCGCAGCCGTGTTCCGTACGCGGGGTGTCGGCGAGGCCGGTGAGCTCGACGCGCGGTCCGGTGAGCGGCGGGAAGGCGTTCATCAGCGCCTGGGTGTAGGGGTGCAGCGGTTGGGCGAAGAGTTCCTTCGCCGCCGCGAGTTCGACGAGCCGGCCGCCGTACATCACGCCCATCCGGTGGGACAGCTCGACCATCAGGGATATGTCGTGGGTGATGAACAGGACGGAGAAGCCCAGCTCGCGCTGGAGGTCGCCGATCTGCGCCATGATTTCCTGCTGCACGACGACGTCGAGCGCAGTGGTCGGCTCGTCCATGATGAGCAGCGTCGGCTTCAGGGCGACGGCCATGGCGATGACGACGCGCTGGCGCATTCCGCCGGAGAGCTGGTGCGGATAGGCCTTCAGCCGGGCCGGGTCGATGCCCACGAGTTCGAGGAGTTCCCCGGAGCGGGCCCGGGCCCGGCGCTTCCTCATCCGTTCGTGTGTGGTGAAGATGTCGCCGATCTGCTCGCCGATGGTGAGGACCGGGTTGAGCGAGTTCATCGCGGACTGGAACACCATGGCGATCTCGCGCCAGCGGAAGGCGCGCAGTTCGCGCGGGTCCATGGCGAGGACGTCACGGCCGTCGAAAAGGATCGACCCGGCGGTGATCTGCGCGGGCGGCTTCAGCAGGCGCATCACGGCGTTGGCGACGGTCGACTTGCCGCAGCCGGACTCCCCGGCGAGACCGAAGATCTCGCCCGCGCCGATGGTGAAGGAGACGTTGTCGGCGCCGACGACGGAGCGGCCGTCCCCGCCGTACTCGACGCGCAGGTTCCGTACGTCGAGGACGGGTTCGCGGGACGGAACCGGCCGGTGGGGGGAAGCGGTCCGGTGAGAGGGCACGGTCATCGTTCAGCCCTTCTTCGTGGCGGTCCTGGGGCGGCGTGCACGCAGCCTCGGGTTGGTGATCTCGTCGACCGCGTAGTTGACCATCGCGAGGGCGAAGGCGACGAGGGCGATACACAGGCCGGAGGGCACGAACACCCACCAGGCGCCGGTCATCAGCGCGCCGTCGTTGCCGGCCCAGTACAGGTTGGTGCCCCAGCTGACGACGCTCGCGTCGCCGAGACCGAGGAACTCCAGGCCCGCCTGGGCGCCGATGCCGAAGATGACGCAGCCGAGCAGCGTCGTCATGACGACCGACGCCATGTTGGGGAGGATCTCCCGGAACATGATCCGTACGGCGCGTTCACCGGTGACGACGGAGGCGGCGACGAAGTCCTTGCCGCGGATCGACTTGGCCTGGGCGCGCAGCACCCGGGCGGAGCCCGCCCAGCCGGTGACGACGAGGACCAGGATGACGGTCGTGGTGCCGGGCGGCATGAACGCTGCGAGTATGACCAGCAGCGGTACGCCGGGCACGAGCAGGAAGATGTTGGTGACGAGCGAGAGCACGTCGTCGACGAGCCGCCCGAAGTAGGCGGACGCCATGCCGACGAGCACGGCGAGGGCGGTCGCGGCGATCCCGACCGAGAAGCCGACGAGCAGCGAGCTGCGCGCACCCCACAGGGTCAGTGCGAGGACATCCTGCCCCTTGGCGGTCGTACCGAGCGGATGGGACGCCGACGGAGCGCCGGCACCCAGACTGTTGATCTTCGACGGGTCGCCGGGGGCGATCAGCGGCGCCAGCAGGGCGAGCAGCACGAACAGCACGAGGACGACGGCACCGAACAGGGCCTTGCGGTTGGCGAGCAGCGACCGCAGCAGCCCGGCACGGGCGCGAGGGGCCTTCGGCGCGTCGGCGTCCGGGGGCGCCGTCCGTGGCGCGGCGGGCTCCGTGCGGGAGTCGAGGACACTCATGGGTCTTCTCCTTCTCCGGCCGCTCAGCGGACGCGCACGCGCGGGTCGAGACGGACATGGACGAGGTCGACGAGGAAGTTGGCGACCAGGACCGCGGCGGTGATGGTGAGGAAGATCCCCTGCATCAGCGGGTAGTCGAGGCCCTGGACCGCGGCGAGCAGCTGGAAGCCGACGCCCGGGTAGGCGAAGACGACCTCGGTGAGCAACGCGCCGCCGACCACGAATCCGAGCGCCATGCCGAAGTTGGTGACCGACGGCAGCATCGCGTTGCGTGCCGCGTACCGGAACATGATGCGGCTGGGGCTGAGCCCCTTGGCCTCAGCCATCGTGATGTAGTCCTCGGCGACCGTGGCGATCATCGTGTTGCGCATGCCGAGCATCCAGCCGCCGATCGACACCAGGACGATCGTCAGTGCGGGCAGCACCAGGTGCGAGGCCGCGTTGGAAAGGAATGCCCAGGACAGGTCCGGGCTGAAGCCGACGTCGAAGGCGTGTCGCATGGGGAACCAGCCGAGCGTCATGCCGAACAGGTAAAGGGCGCCCATGGCGAGCCAGAAGTAAGGGAACGAGCCTGCGAAGACGAGCAGCGGCGGGAACACCGAGTCGAGGACGCCACCGCGGCGCCAGGCGGCGAGGATGCCCAGCAGATTACCGATGACGACGGCGATGACCAGGGCGGTTCCGCCCAGCAGCAGCGTCCAGCCGATCTGTGAGGCGATGACCTCGGAGACGGGGGTCGGGAAGCGGGAGATGGAGATGCCCATGTGCCCGGTGCAGACGTCCTTGACGTAGTCGAGGTACTGCTGCCACATCGGCCGGTGGTCGAGGCCGAAGAGCCGTCGGAGCTGGTCGATCTGCTCGGGCTGCATCTGGCTCTGCGAGCGGGCGAACATCCGGGAGACCGGGTCGCCGGGCATGAAGCGGGGCAGCATGAAGTTCAGGGTGATGGAAGCCCAGAAGGCCAGCAGGTAGAAGCCCAGGTTGCGCAGGATGTAACGCACTGGTCCCTCTCCGATCTTGAGGGGCCGGTGGCCCGCCGAAGCTGCTGTCGGCGCGGGCGGACCACCGGAGTGAGTGGGGGTGTCAGTGCTGTCGGTTCTTGACGGGCTTCAGGCTCGTCAGGACGAGGACGGTGGTGTCACCGCGGTTGGTCAGCGTGGCGTACGGGTTGTCCGCCGTCGGCCAGCCAGTGAACCGGATGTCGGTGTACGCGCCCCACTCCGGGCCGGGGAAGAGCGGCACCACGGGCGCGTCCTCGGCGAACAGCTTCTGCAACGCGTCGACCTTGGCCTTCTGCCCGGCCTCGTCGGGGGCGGCGGCGAACTCGTTCAGCAGCCGATCGGCCTTCTTGTCACCGAAGCGGTGGTAGTTGCTGACCGTCTTGGTGCCGACGGGCTTGACCGATTCCGTGCCCATCGTGGTCCGGTAGAACTGGAACGGTGTGGCGCCGTTGTCGCTCCACACGATCCCGGTGTCGTAGTCACCGGTCTCGTAACCGCTGACGACGGCGGCCCAGTCGGGGGACTTCACGTGGGCGGTGACACCGACCTCGGCGAGGTTCTGCTTGATGATGTTGGCGACGGACAGCCAGTCGGAGGAGGCGGATCCGACCGAGATGTCGAAGGTGAACGGCTTGCCGCTCTTCAGCTTGCGCCTGCCGTCCGAGCCCTTCGGGTACCCGGCCTCGTCGAGCGCCTTGCCGGCAGCGACGGCGTCGTGCTTCGTCCAGGTGCAGGATGCGGCGAGGGCGGCGTCGCGCCACGCGTCGTAACCGCCGGACAGGCCGGTGCAGTCGGCCGGCTCCGTGTACCCGTTCATGCCGACCTCGGTGACGCTGTCCCGGTCGACGGCCTGGCTGAGCGCCTTGCGCACCTTCGGGTCGTCGAACGGCGCCTTGGTCGTGTTCATGGTCCACTCGACCATCGACCCGGTCCGCGGGTACCAGTACGCGTTGTGTTTCGGGTCCTTGTCGACGAAGCTCTTCTGCACGTCGGGGATGAAGGACTGCGTCCAGTCCGCCTCGCCGTTCACGAACGCCAGGTTGGCGCTGTCGTTCCCGGAGAAGCCGAGCACCCGGATCCCGGCGATCTGCTGCTTCTTCGGCTGCCAGTACTCGGGGTTCCTGCGGAGCTCGTACGACTGGCTCTGGAAGTTGGCGACCTTGGTGTACGGGCCCGTGCCCACCGGGTTCGGGTTGGTGTCCTTCGCCGGGTCCTTGACCTTCTCCCACACATGCCGGGGCACGATGACCTGCTTGCCCAGCTCGAACAGACCGGGCGAATAGGGCTTCGTGAGGCTGAAGACCACCTTGTCCGCGCCCTCGGCCTTCGCCGACTTCAGATACTCGTAGCCGCCGAGCAGCTTCTTCTGCAGTGCGAAGGTGTACGCGACGTCCTCGGCGGTCAGCGGCTTGCCGTCGGACCACTTGACGCCGTCGCGCAGCGTGAACGTCACCGTCCTGCCGTCGGCACTGGTCTCCCAGGAGGTGGCCAGCCACGGCGTTGCCTTGCCGTTGGCCGGGTTGTAGACGAGCATCGCCTCGTAGATCGCTTGGGTGGTCAGGGGCGCCACGACCTGGCTGGGGGCGAACGGGTTGAAGTTCCGGGTGAAGGTGGCGAAGTCCTCACGGGGAATGGTGAGGAGCTGGTCGCCGGAGGTGTCCCCCGCGGCGTTCGTACCGGTGCCGCTGCAGCCGGTGAGCAGCAGGGCCGCGGCGACGACGGGGGCGGCGAGTACGGCAGGCCGGAAACGCCGGACACGTATGGTCGGTGCCATAATGTGGTTTCTTCTCTCTCTTCACTGTGCCGAAGACGGGTGAGGATCCCCGTCGGACTGATTGCAGTCAGACCGACGAGCGTTCGATCAGCGGGCAGTCGACCGTCACCTGTGTGGTGGTGAGCGGCTGGCCCGCTGTGAGAGCGCCGAGCATGTCAACGCCCTTTGCCCCCATGGCCTCGAAGGGCAGGGCGACCGTGGTGAGGCCGGGCCGCAGGTAGGCGGCGATGAGTTCCTGGTTGTCGAATCCGATGACGGCGATGTCGTCGGGGATCCGCAGTCCGCGTTCCTTGATGGCGTCGTAGGCGCCCATCGCCGTCCGGTCGTTCCCGCAGAACAGAGCGGTCGGGCGGTGACCCGGATCCGCGCGGTCGAGCAGTTCGCAGGCCGCCGCGTAGCCGCCGTCCGCGGTGGCGTGCCCCGATACCACGAGGGTGTCGTCGATGTCGGCGCCGGCTTCGCGCAGCGCCTGCTCGTACCCCTTGAGCCGGCCGACGGCGGCCGGGATGCCGGTGTCGAGGTTGATGAACCCGATGCGCCGGTGGCCCGCGTCGATCAGCCGCCGGGTCGCGGTGTACCCGCCCGCCACCTCGTCGGGCACCACGGACGGCAGGGCGCCGTCCGCGTCGAAGCAGTTCACCAGGACGACCGGCACCTCGCGGGCGGCGGGCGGCAGCGTCACGGCGCGGTGCCAGGTGGTGGCGTACAGCAGCCCCTCTGCGCGCTGCTCCAGGAGTTTGTCGAAGGCGGCGGCCTCCATGGCGGGGTCGTTGTCGCCCGCGGTGATGAGGAGGAACTTCCCGTCGGCCCAGGCCCGGTCCTGGGCACCTTTGATCACATCGACGGCGAACGGCGCGGTGACGATCTCGGTGATGAGCCCGTACCACTCGCTGCGCTTGGCGGCGAGCGCGCGGGCTCCGGCGTTGGGCCGGTAGCCGAGCTCCTCGATCGAGGCCCGGATGCGGGCCTGGGTGTCCTCGGGGATGGCGGCGTCGGCACGCTCGTTGAGCACGAAGGAGACGGTGGTCCGCGAGACACCCGCATGGCGAGCGACATCGCTCATCGTCACGCGGCGCGCCTTGTTCGTGGCCATGTTCGACTACCCCCTGCGTCCCGCCGGCGGCGGGTCGTGCTCCGGTTACGCGCTTTAGTAACGCGCGTTAGTTCGATGTTGCAGGCAAGTTACGAGGGGTTGACCGACGGTGTCAAGAGGGGTGACGGCCGGAGTCTTCCGCCGCACCCGGCGGCGCGGCGGAAGTCTCCGGGGCGGTACGGGGTCAGGGGGCTTCCGGGCGCTCTCCCTCCCCGTACCGGCGTTCGAACTTGGCGACCTGCCCCTCGGTGTCGACGACCCGGGCCTTGCCGGTGAAGAAGGGGTGGCTCTCGGCGTGGGATCGGACACGACGAGCGGCGCACTGTCTGCTCTGTCGAGCACGAGGACCGAGTCACCGAGCACCAGGTGCTCGATGAGGCCGTCGGACAGACGCAGGATGGCTATGGTCGCCGACGGACTGATGGGGTCGGCGACGTCGCAGGTGCCCCGGTGATCGTCCGTCACCTGCTCGATGGCCTCGGCGAGCAGCGCCGAAAGGCTGCGGTCCCGCACGAGTGACAAGAGACCGAGGAGGCTGCCTCCCAGTCGGCTGGCTTACCAGGCCACGCCGTGCCGGCAGATCGATTCGGTGCCGGAGATGCCGGCGCCGTCGATCAGCACCGCTGCCGTCGGTACGGCGCCAGTGAAGTCCTCGTTCACGTGGCCAGTCCGCGCCGCAGTGCTCGTCATCGTCACCCGCATGCCCTGCCGCCGCCCTCCCGCCGGTCAAGGCGTCGACAGTAACAACCACCGACGCGCTCGGGGCCCACACATCTGCTGCCGCGCAGACGCGTCGGGCCCATCAGCATGTGTCACACAGGTCCTGGGCGCCGTACCGCGCCTGTCCGGCGCTCGATGACGGACCCTCGGACCCGTCGTGAGGGCCCGCCACGCCGGACAGGTCACCGGCATCCCATGTCCTGCTTCACGGCGGGCCACGCCTCCACCCCGTCCGGGGTGCGGACATAGACCCTGGACATGTCGTCGGTCAGCCACAGTTCCCAGTCGTCCAGGTGGTAGCCCGTGGACCGCGCACCGGCGGGCATCGTCACGTCCCCGTCGTACGCCGAGGTGAGCATGCCGGACGGGAGTACGCCCTTCGGGTCACGCGCATAGACCTTCCGATCGGCCGAGACCTCCCCTCCCGAACCCGCTTCCCATTCAAGGAAGTTCGCCTCCTGCCAGTCGCAGTGCGCCTCGCCCGCCGAGCTGTTCAGCTCGGACACCGGCACCCGGTGGCCGTCCTTGTCGGTCCAGACCCGGTACGGCCGCTTGTCCGTATAGCTCGACGGCAGCTCCGCCGGGTCGCACGAGGCGGCGGTCTCCGGCCCCCAGCCCGGACGCCCCTTTTGGTCCTTGGCGACGACGACGGCGATCTTCGTCCTGCGGTCCACGTCGAACGAGTACAGGACCCGGTCCGCCTCCTCGCGTTCCACGCGATAGCCGTACTGCGGCAGATCGGGCTGCTCGATCTCGAAGTGCAGCTTCAGCCCTTCCTCGGGCGTCGCCCCGCCGTCGCCCTTGCTCCAGGTTTCGCTGCCGCTGCCGGAGTAGATGTCCCCCGCGCACTCCAGAGCGCGGCCGGCGGCCCCCGATTTCGTCTTCATCGCCTGCGGGGTGTCGGCTTCGACGTTCGGATGCGGTACGTCGAGCGGGCCGCTGTAGGGCGCGGCCGGGGGGCTCCCCTCGGTCACGAGATCCTCGGAGGCACCCCCGCCGCACGCCGACGCCGTCAGCGCGGTCACGAGGATCACCGCGACCGTTCCGCCCACCCTGCCTCTGTTCATGCCCCGCCCCTGTCCACCCTCGGTCCTTGCTGCTTGCCCGTCGGACGTGCCGGGCGGTGCGACGGTTCCGGCGCGCTACCGGCCTTGCGCCGCCTCCACCGCGTCGGCCACCAGCGTCAGGAAATGTGCATGGGCCTGGGGGCTGCAGACCGGTTCCGGATTCCACGGCACCACCGCGGCCGCCCGCTCCAGCGCCGTCCAGTCAGCGTTCGACCGGAGCCGGTCCAGAGGTGTGGCATTGGACCGGACGTCGGTGAGCAGGATCCTGGGACGGAGGGCCGCCGCCTCCGCCCAGCCGACCGTGGACCAGTTGGCACCGGGCCCGGCGGCCGGTTCGACGACGTCGACACCCAGCTCCGCCAGCACGCGCAGCTCCGGCCACATGCGGGGACGCGCGAGATGCGCCTGGTCCTGCTCCGTCGGTGACAGGGCGAGCACCCGGGGCCGGGACGGACCGGCGGCGAGAGTGCGCAGCCGTTCCCGGGCTGCTTCCAGGTCGTCCGTCGCCGCGGACCCTCCCTCCTCGGCCCCGAGCGAGCGGGCCAGCTCGGCGAACCGGTCGCCGATGTCACTGAGGGGGCGTGCCTGGCCCACGTCGATCACGACGACCGGCACGTGCTCCTCCAAGTGCTTGGCGGTCTCCGGGGCCAATCCGTAGACACGCCCTCCCCCGTAGCTGACGGCCACCACGAGATCCGGCCCGCCCCGTAAGAGGGTGTCCACGTCCAGGACGCTGCCCGCACCGAGATAGTCGACCTCGGTGAGCGGCAGCGACCCGGTCTTGGCCCGGTCGGGCGACTCGCCGTCGTGGTCCGATCCGAAGATCCCGCTCGGACGTATCCCGTGGTCCCACAGCGTGGCTCCGGCCTGGACATAGGCGAGCACACGCGACGGGCGCCGCCCGGCACTCGACAGTTGTCCACGGTCGTCGGAGAACTGCCACTCGGTCCGCTCGCTCACATCGCACACCCTTCTGCACCCGGCCCGGCCCCGGTCCGGCTCGTACACCACTACCTGCCCAGGTCCTTACCGGGACATCCCTCCGTGGGGCGCCGCTCCCGCACCCGGTTCCGGCCGATCGAGACACGTCGCGGTATGTGATCCTGGCGTCATGAGTGATCCATCCCGGGTTGCCGTCGATCGTCACCCAGGTCGCGGCCTTGCTCCGGCCGTCGCGGACGCGCTGACCGACCTGCTGGCGGCCTACCATCTGCAGACGCAGGCCTAGAAGGGCGAGGCCGTCGCCGATGTGACGGAGCTGCCCGACCGGTACCGGGCGGAGATCTCGGATCCGCGGTCCGCCTTCCGTGACGATCTTGTCCTGATGGCCTTCAGCGGGGACGCGCCCGTGGGCTGTCTCGTCGTGACGGCCGCGGTCGACGGGCGTACGGAGGTCAAGCGGCTGTGGACGGACCCCGGGTTCCGGGGCCGGGGCATCGCGTCCCGGCTGATCAACGCCGCGCTTGCGGATGCCGAGGAGCGCGCAGTCCCGACGGTCCGTCTGTCCGTGTGGAAGTGGCGCACGGGCGCCATCGCCCTGCACGAGCGGCTCGGCTTCACGCACACGCAACCGTGGGACGGGCGGGACCAGTTGGTGTGCATGGAACGGACGCGATGAGCGCGACGCCAGGGCGTTCCGCGGAGTCCCGCCCGGCCAGCGGATGGACGGCGAGACCGGGTGAGCAATAGTCGCTGAGTTCCCGGCCTCGTCCACGACCGACCGGCGTTCTTGAGAGTGCCTGTACCAGGACCTGTTACCTCGTCCGGGTGACCGGAGCCCGTTCTGGGACTTCTGGACGAGGACGGCACCTTGGCGATCCGCTCCTGGCTCGACCGCCGCACCAGCGAACTACCCGCCGGCTTCGCCAGAGACGTCCGTGACTGGCTGCTGGTCCTGCTTGACGGTGACAGCCGCGCCAGGCCACGGTCGCACGCCTGCCTCTACGTCTACTTCGGGTGCGTCAAACCTCTGCTGGAGAACTGGGCGGCCACTCGCGAGCACCTGCGTGAGATAACCGTCGCCGACGTCAGTACCGCCCTGGCTCCGCTGCGCGGATGGCGGCGGCGCAACGCCATCGCCGCACTGCGCTCGCTGTTCCGCTTCGCCAAGAAACGCGGCCTGATCTTCGCCAACCCCACTACCCGGCTCAAGACCGAAGAGATCGAGCGCAACCTGCTGCCGATGACCGACGCCGAAGTGCTCGCCGTCGAACGGATCGCCGTCACCCCGGCGCAACGACTGATCGTCGCCCTGGCCGCCGTCCACGCCGCCCGCGCCACGGCCATCCGACACCTCACCCTGGACGACCTCGACCTACCCCACCGCCGGATCTCCATCTCCGGACACGCTCAACGACTCGGCGAACTCCCCCACCAGACCCTGCTGGCCTGGCTCAACCAACGCAGCGTCAGCTGGCCGAAGACCCCCAACCGGCACGTGATCATCAACGCGAAAACCGCCCTGGGGACCGGGCCCGTCAGCGCCGAATACCTCAAGCGGCACCTCTTGCACCAGGGCGTCTACCTAGAACGCATCCGCGGCGACCGGGTACTGCACGAAGCCCTGACCGTCGGCGCCGACCCGCTGCACCTCGCCCTGGTCTTCAACCTGTCCCACACCACCGCGAGCCGCTACGCGACCATCGCCCAGGACCTGCTGGACGACCAGATCGAGCGGGCCGCCGAGGGCGAATGACTACTGAACTTGATTGGGTGATGTCGGGGCCGTTCGGCTGAGCACGGGCACCGGGCTGCCCCTCGACGGTTGACCGGCGGTCTGCTGGCAGCGCCATCGCCACCGCTGCCGGTGACCGCGCGAAGACCGCACTGCCTGCCATCGCTTCAGAAGAGGTCCAGCAATTCCGCCAGGGACGCGATGGATGGCATATCCGAGGTAGCCGATCCCCGACAGACCGCGCTCCCCGCATATCCGAGTTTGATCGCGGCGGCGACCAGGCTCGGATCGTCGTCGACGAACAGGCATTGCGCAGGCGGGAGATTCAGCGCGGTGCTGGCGTGGTGGTACATGCGCGGGTCCGGCTTGTTGCAGCCGAGCTCGGCGGAGATCGCATACGCCTCGAAGAACTGCCCGATCCCCAGTCCCGCGTGGAGGGCGGGCAGACCGGGCCAGGCATCCGACACCACCGCCATCCGCACGCCTCGCCGGCTCAGCTCTTCCAGGGTTCCAACGACCTCTGGGTACGTCTCCAGGACCGTGGCCGGGGGGACTTCGCGGCGCAAGTCAGCGAGGAGTTGCGAGGTCGGGTCCACACCGAGGTTGTGAAGCATCACCCGGTGGTAGTCGTCGTAGTCGGGCGTCGACGACGAGGTGGCGAAGAAATGGTCGCCTGCGGCGATGGCTGCCGCGAACTGTTCCGGCGTGATCGAGGGGTCGTAGGCGAGGACGGTCTGCTCGAAGTCCGCTCGTGGGTTCCACCGGCCACCGATCGGCTGCATCAGCACGCCGCCTGAATCGAAGAGAACAGCCCGGAGATCTTCAGGAGAGGATGGTCGTGTCGTCACCCGCTCAGTCTGGTGAGTGGATGCCTCGCTGGTCGACCGCCTGCACCGTCGGATACCGGCAACCACACCCGCCCCGGTCAGACCGGCATCACGAATTCAAGTTCAGTATCCTGCCGATACCCACCGCACTTTCGTGCCCGCCAGCGGAAAACGCCGTGGGTTCCCGGTGAAAGCCCCTCAGTCACGCTGAACTCACTGCCGTCGTGCCGGTAAGAACCGTGTCACCGATCCTGCTGGCATATTCCGTGCCCAGCGGGGCTGACGGCTCGTTGGGCAGGACAGCAACGGCCGTCTTGGCTTTCCCGGTCGCGGGTGGGGTGTGGAATGTCGATGCAGCCGAGGCCGTGGCCGAAGGTGCCTGAGCTGACCGCGCAGGTGGCGCGGGCGGTGGCGGCACGGGGCCCGTACCCGTTGGCGATGCGGGTCCGTGACGAGCTGGGCGAGTTGTTCGCGGACGCCGAGTTCGCCGAGGCGTTCGAAGCCAGAGGACGGCCAGGCTGGTCACCAGGCCAGCTCGCGCTGGTGACGGTGTTGCAGTTCGCCGAGAACCTCACCGACCGGGCGGCAGTGCATCGGGTGCGGTACGGCATGGACCTGAAATACGCGCTCGGCCTGGAGCTGGATGATCCCGGGTTCGACGCCTCGGTGCTGTCCGAGTTCCGCACGCGGTTGGTCAAGCACGGGATGGAGGAGAAGGTGCTCGACCTGCTGCTGACCGCGCTCAAGGACCGGGGCCTGGTGAAGGCGGGAGGCAGGCAACGCACTGACTCCACCCGCGTGCTGGCGGCAGTACGCGATCTGAACAGGCTGGAGCTGGCCGGGGAGACGCTGCGGGCCGCGCTGGAGGCGCTGGCCTGCGCGGCCCCGGACTGGCTGACCCAGGCGGTGCCAAGTCGTATCAGCGCATGGGGTGCTTCCCGAAGGTGGAAAACATTCCGGAGGCGGTGGCGGAGTTCGTGCGGCGGGCGGTGGAGCTGCCGGAGGGCACGCTGGCGGTGTACCGGGCGGCGAAGACCATGAAAAACCACCTGGGCCTGGTACGGCAGCGGGTTGGCGTGGCCTACGACCAGGGCAGGGCCCGGCGGATCGCCGAGGAGTCGATCCGCAAGGAGGCCGCGTCGAAGAACAGGCCGGGCGATCCGCCGTGGCGGACGTGGGCCGGAGAGGGGGCCGGGCGGGAGGTGCCGGGGCCATGCGCAAGCGGCTACGAGGACCTGGGCGCACAGACGGGCGGCGGAGTTGCACTACGAGTGCGCCCGGGGTGGCACGGGCTTGCCCGCGCCCTACAGGGCGGTGTACTGGGTCAGCGCCCTGTAGGACCTGGCTCTGTCCGGCACCCGCCGCGCGGCGCCGGAAGATCGGCGTGGCGCGGCGGGTGGCCGGGTCAGATCAGCGTGTTGTAGATGTTCCAGCCGGTGCCGATCTGGGTGCGCTTGCCGGTGAGGCCGCGCTTGCCTGGGTAGGAGTACGAACCTTCGTACGCCCAGAGGTTGCCGCTGGCGTCTCGGGCCACCAGCTCCTTGCCCTCGCCCCAGCCCAAGTCGTCGCCGAAGGCGAGGGCACGGTAGGTGCCGAAACCGACGCCGAACTTCTGCGGGGCCTTGAGCGGGGCGGCGACCTCGCCGGTCGGGTTCGCCTCGTAGAGCCACAGCACACCGGCCGCGTCCTTCGCCACGATGCCGTTGGGGAAGGAGGTCAGGCTGGTGAACTTGTTCCAGCCGCCCCCGACCTTCACGCGGGTCTTGAAGGGCCTGGCTGGGTCGCCGGTGCCGCGGTAGAACCACAGGACGCCATCGCGGTCCCGGGCCAGCAGGTCGTTAACGCGGTCGGTACGTGAGTCGCCCATGCCGACGATGGCGGTGTACTGGCCCCAGCCGCTGCCAACGAGCGTGCGGGGCTTGAAGGGGGTCCCGGGCTGGCCGGTGCCCCGGTAGAACCAGAGCCGTCCGGCTTTGTCACGGGCGACCAGGTCGTGGCCCACTCCGGTGGAAGCGCTGCCCACGGCGGTTTTGCCGAGGCGGGTGATCGTGTTGTAGATCTCCCAGCCGCCCCCGACCTTGGTGCGCCTGCTGTAGGCGGTGGTGCCGTACTTGCCGTCGGACTCGTACTGCCACAGTGTACCGGCGGTGTCGCGGGCGTAGATGGTCGGGCGGGAGGTCGCACGCCCCTCGACGAAGTTGATCTGTGCGGGTGCCGCGGCCAGGGCGGTCCCGGCGGCGTCCGTCAGGTTGATGGTGCCCCCGAGGCCGTCGGCCAGCATGGCCTTGGTGCTCACCAGGAGTTGCCAGGTGAGCGTCGTGCCCGCGTTCTCCGTGGTGGCGGTGGCCGTGGGCAGGCTGAGGTAGATGATGCCTTCGGTGTACTCGTCGTGGCCGGTGTCGAACCGGCACGACGTGTACGGGCCGCCGTTCAGAGAGCAAGTGGCGTCGAGCGCGGAGGCCACCTGCCGGGGCTCCCAGCCCGCTCCCGGAGTCCGGGTGAATACCAGCTGGGCCTTGACGTCGCCGGTGAAGCCCGCGGGCAGCGTGGCGGTGAAACGGACCTTCGACGCCGGGACGTCGCCGGTGGCGACGTCGGTGGGGCCGCCTTCCTGGACGACGGTCACCGGTGCGGGGTTCTCGGCGCCGGCCTTCGAAACCGGGGTGGTGGCGGTGTACGCGGTGGCTGTGGTCAGCGGAGCCGTGACGCTCGCGAGGACGGCTATGCCGGCGACGAACGCGAGTCGGGTACGGCGGGTGAGGTGGTGCGTGGTGTTCAAGGATCCCCCGGGAGCCTGTAGACGTATACGTGTTCGCATGTACGACACCTTGTGTACCGCGAGGGTTGTACGCCGTGACCGGATTTCACGATGGCCTGATTGAAGTGCGGGTCGTCGCACCGGGGTCGACCGCGGGCAGGGCGGCCAGGTCGACCGCCCCGGACTGCCCTACCGTTTGCCGCCAGCGCCCGCGGGGGCCGATTCGGTGTCGAAGGTGTAGAACTTCCGGTGGTCCAGCATGTCGGGGTGCCGGTAAGAACCGTGTCACCGATCCTGCTGGCTTATTCCGTGCCCAGCGGGGCTGACGGCTCGTTGGGCAGGACAGCAACGGCCGTCTTGGCTTTCCCGGTCGCGGGTGGGGTGTGGAATGTCGATGCAGCCGAGGCCGTGGCCGAAGGTGCCTGAGCTGACCGCGCAGGTGGCGCGGGCGGTGGCGGCACGGGGCCCGTACCCGTTGGCGATGCGGGTCCGTGACGAGCTGGGCGAGTTGTTCGCGGACGCCGAGTTCGCCGAGGCGTTCGAAGCCAGAGGACGGCCAGGCTGGTCACCAGGCCAGCTCGCGCTGGTGACGGTGTTGCAGTTCGCCGAGAACCTCACCGACCGGGCGGCAGTGCATCGGGTGCGGTACGGCATGGACCTGAAATACGCGCTCGGCCTGGAGCTGGATGATCCCGGGTTCGACGCCTCGGTGCTGTCCGAGTTCCGCACGCGGTTGGTCAAGCACGGGATGGAGGAGAAGGTGCTCGACCTGCTGCTGACCGCGCTCAAGGACCGGGGCCTGGTGAAGGCGGGAGGCAGGCAACGCACTGACTCCACCCGCGTGCTGGCGGCAGTACGCGATCTGAACAGGCTGGAGCTGGCCGGGGAGACGCTGCGGGCCGCGCTGGAGGCGCTGGCCTGCGCGGCCCCGGACTGGCTGACCCAGGCGGTGCCCGTTCGGGAATGGGCCGAACGCTACGGCCCGCGGATTCACTCCTGGCATCCGCCGGCTTCCACGAGCAAGCGCGAGGAGATGGCCCTGGTCTACGGCCGGGACGGGTTCGCGCTGCTGGAGGCGGTGCACGCCCCTGACACCCCGGCCTGGCTGCGTGAGCTCCCAGCGGTGCAGGTTTTGCGCACGATATGGGTGCAGAACTACCACCGCGCCGTGACCGAGGCCGGGGCGGAGGTGAAGCGGCGGGAGAGCAAAAACCTCCCGCCCGGCAGACTGCGGCTGGCCTCCCCGTACGACACGGACGCACGCTACGGCCTCAAACAGGGCTCCTGGTGGACCCGCTACAAGATCCACATCAGTGAGTCCTGCGACGAAACTGATGACCAGGACGCGCCCACCGGCCAGGCGACGATCCCTGGAGCCGACGGACCGCCGCCACGCTTGATCACCAGCATCGCGACCACCGACGCCACAGTGACCGACGCGGAAATGACTGAACCGGTCCATCACATGCTCGCAGGCCGTGGTCTTCTGTCCGCCGAGCACTTCCTCGATTCCGGTTATGCCTCCGTCGAGTTGATCGTGGGGATGAAGAAGAACTTCGGGGTCACCCTGGTCACCCCGGTCCTGCTGAACAGCTCACCCCAGGCACGTGCCGGCGCCGGGTTCGACCGCACCGCGTTCACTATCGACTGGGAGAAGCGGCAGGCCACCTGCCCACGCGGGGAAACCAGCACCTGGTGGAGCCCCGCGACCCAGCGCGGGACCAAGGCCATCGTCATCAAATTCGACAAGGAGACATGTCGCCCCTGCCCGGTGCGAGACCAGTGCACCCGCTCGAAGACCGGCGGCCGGACCCTCTCCCTGCAACCCCGCGAGCTGCAAGAAGTCCTCGACCATGCCCGCCTCCAGCAGTCCGACGAGCAGTGGCGAGCCAAGTACGGAACCCGCGCGGGCGTCGAGGGAACCATCCACCAGGCCGTCGCGGTCACCGGGATGAGACGTGCCCGCTACCTCGGCCTCCAGAAGACCCACCTGGAGCACGTCCTCTCCGCCGTTGCGCTCAACCTCATCCGCCTCGATGCCTGGTGGAACGGCCACCCGCTCGACCGCACCCGCGTCAGCCACCTTGCCCGCCTCGACCTCTCCCTCGCCGCGTGACCGAATAAGCCAGCAGGATCGTCACCAGCCGCAAACGGCGGTGATCAGTCCCCGGACCTTGCAGGTCGGGGCAGTTCCGGTGTTATGGGTCGCCTCGGTGAGTGCACGGCGACCGCCCTTCAGCTCGGGCGCGTCGTTGTAGATCGTGTTCCTGGAGACGCCGAGGAGCTTCGCGGTCGAGGTGACGGTGTTCTCAGGGCGGGCGAGCAAGTCGCGAGCGTGACGTACCTGCTCATCAGTCACTCAACAGGGGCTGGGTTCGGTGCCGCCGTGGCGGCGGAGGTAGGCCAGGACGGCGCGGACCCGGCGGTGGCCGCTGCCGCCGGCCGACAGGCCGAGTTTGAGGAAGACGCTGCCGATGTGTTTGTGGACGGCGTTGTCGGTGATGAAAAGCCGCTGGGCGATGGTGGCGTTGTCGTGCCCTTCGGCCATCAGAGTCAGGACCTCGCGTTCGCGGGGGGTGAGGGCGTCGACGGGATCGCCGCGGACGGCGAGGAGTTGGGCGATGACCTCGGGGTCCATAGAGGTACCGCCGGCGGCCACGCGGCGCAGTGCGTCGGTGAACTCTGCGATACGGCTCACCCGGTCTTTGAGTAGATAGCCGATGCCGCCGCGGGTGTCGGAGAGGAGGCGGCCGGCGTATTCCTGCTCGACGTACTGAGACAGGACCAGGACGGGAAGTCCGGGGCGGTCGCGGCGGGCCCGGAGGGCGGCGCGGATACCCTCGTCGCGGAAGGTCGGGGGCAGCCGCACGTCGACGATGGTGACGTCCGGGCGGTGGGTCTCGACGGCGGCGAGGAAGCCGGGGGCGTCATCCGTGATCGCGGCAACCTCGAAGCCCTGGGAGTTCAGCAGGAGTTCGAGTCCGGAGGACAGCAGGACGTTGTCCTCGGCGATGACTACACGCACGGCAGCTCCACGGTGATGGTGGTCGGCCCGCCCGGCGGGCTGCTGATCTTCATGGTGCCGTCCAGGGCGGCGGCACGGCGGCGAATCCCGTCCAGGCCGCTGCCTCGAGATGCGTCCGCCCCGCCGGTCCCGTCGTCGGTGATCTCTGCGGACAGCATCGCGCCGTTGCGGGTGACGCGGACGGCGGCCTCGGTGGCTCGGCTGTGCCGGGCGATGTTCGCCAGCGCCTCGGTGACGGCGAAGTAGGCGACCGCTTCGACCGCGGCAGGGACCTCACCGACCTCGCCGATGTCGATGCAGGTCGGCACGCCGGCCCTGGTGGCCAGGGTGCCGAGCGCGCCGACGAGGCCCTGGTCGGCCAGGACCGGAGGGTAGATGGTGCGGATGACGGAGCGCAGCTCGGTCATAGCCTCTTCGGTCTCGGCTTGGGCCTGCCGTACGAGCGCAGCGGCCGCGTCGGGGTCCTGGGGAAGGCTCTCCCCGGCCACGGCAAGCCGTATGGCGATGGCCACCAGCCGGGCCTGGGTGCCGTCGTGCAGGTCGCGTTCGATCCGGCGGAGTTCCGCGCCGTGCGCCTGCAGGACGTCTGCGCGCGTCTGGGTGAGCTCGGTGACGCGCGCGGCAAGTTGTTCCGCCGGAGACGGTGCCAGGACTGCCAGGCAGCACCGCGCGTGCACCCGGGCGAGCGGCGGCAGGGCGATGGTCGCCAGCGCCGCAAGGAGCAGGAATTGCGCCAGATTGATCGTCAGCGCGGGTGCCCAGCTGTTGATAGGGACACCGAGCAGCAGCAGCCGTGGCGGATCCGACGTGGGAAAGGCCCACCACCCCACGGTGACGACAAGGGTGAGGAGCAGGTTACCCAGGCACAGCAGGGCGAGTGTGCCCGCGGGCAGGCCGGTGGCCACCTGAGTCACGAGCCACGCAAGGTCGCGGAGGAGGGCGTACGGGCGCGGCTCCACCGGTCTGCCCAGCAGCGCCCCGGCGCGCCGGCGGTGGCGCTCCGCCCAGGGAGCTGCCAGCGACGGTATGCACAGCAGTGGCGCCGCCACGAGCGTCACCGTCGCGGTCATCAGAGTGCCGAGCAGGTAGCGTCCGCTGCGCCCGGTCTGGACCAACCATGCGCGGGCCTCGCCGATCACGCCGTGCACTGGTTCGCCTTCGTCTGTCGTACGGGACCGGGAGGGGCCCTCAGACGCGCCACTGTACGTGCCGGGCGCCCCTGCGGCACTACAGCCACCTGTAGGTTTCAACCGGCCGCCTGCGGTAGCGACACGCAACTCGACGCTTACCTAGCGTGGCATTCATGAGATCCACAACTCCGGCCTCCGCGCCGCAGCACCGTCCGTCCCAGCAGCGTCACCGCCGGATCGGCCGAGGGTGGCTGGCCGTCGCGGCGGCCGCACTCGGCACAGCGGGTGTGGCCATAGCTGTCCAGCCCTCGGACGGCGCGGCCGCGACGTCCGCGTCCGGCTACCGGCAAGACGACCTGCGCCTGGACACCGAGGGCATCCAGGCACTGGGGATCACCGGCGTCCAGGCGCGGGTGACCACCGCCTCCGGCCGGGATCTGGTCGCCACCACCGGCGTCGCCGTGGCGGGCACGAACCGCCCGGTGCCCCGCGACGGCTACTTCCGGATTGCCAGCACCGGCAAGGCACTCATGGCCACTGTGATCCTGCAGTTGGTCGACGAGGGCAAGCTGTCGCTGGACGACAGGGTGGACCGCTGGCTGCCCGGTGTGATCGACGGCAACGGCAACGACGGACGGAAGGTCACCGTGCGCCAGCTCCTGCAGAACACCAGCGGCCTCCACGACGACCTTCCCGGCTTCGACACCCCGCAGGAGTACTACCAGCACCGCTACGACACCTACACCCCCGAACAGATCGTCGCCCAGGCGATGAAGCACCACCCGGACTTCCAGCCCGGCACCGGCTGGAGCTATTCCAACACCGGCTACGTCGTCCTCGGCATGATCGTCGAAAAGGCCGCCGGCCGCCCATGGCAGGAGGAGGTCGAGAGCCGGATCCTGAAACCACTCGGCATGAACCACACCTATCTGCCGGGCACCACGTCCCCCCTTCGTCGCCCGCACGCCGACGGCTACCAGGTCTTCACCTCCGGCGAACGGACCGACGTCACCGAACAGATCGTCCCCGACCTCGGCGGCTATGTCTCCACCACGGCGGACGTCAACCGTTTCTTCCAGGGACTGCTGGGCGGCAAGCTGCTCTCCGAGGCGCACATGGCCGAGATGCAGGACACCGTCCCGGTCGACAAGCGGATCGAGGCATTCTGGCCCGGCGGACGCTACGGCCTGGGCTTGGTCAACCGCCCCTTGACCTGCGGCGGCAGCTACTGGAGCCACGAAGGAGGCGAAGCCGGCTACATCACCCTGAACGGCGCCACCGACGACGGCAGCCGCACCGTCACCGTCTCCATGTCCACCAGCTTCAACGACCTCGATGAAACGCTCCGGCAACACAAGGCCGCCAGTGACCTTGTCGACCGCGCGCTGTGCGACACCTCCAGCAACAGATAGGGGAAGTGACCGCCTGGGGCGTTCGTGCCGGCTCCGGGCCACCACAAGCTGCTCCCTGCAGAGCGGTTCCTGCTGGCGCGGGCGGTTGTTTCACAGACTCCGCGGACACCCCCTTGGGACCGTCTTCCGGATCGGGCCTGGCACGATCCGGAAGGAAAGCCCTTGGAGGAGCTCACAGGTCCGGCGTGGTGCTCCGGCCCAGATACGTGACCGGTCCGGGATCGGGAACGTCGATCTCGGCGAATCCCAGGCGGTCGTAGAAGGCCCTGGCCGGAGTGTTCGCCGTGAGCATGGACAGGTGCACGGCCCCGACCCCCTTGGCTCGCAGGGCGGTCAGGAACGTGCGCATCAGCGCTCTGCCGTACCCCTTCCGCTGCCATGCGGGAAGCAGGTCGATGTGCAAGTGGGCGGGGTGGGCCGCCATTTCGGGGACGATCATCCGTTCCGGATTGTGCAGGAGGGCGATCATCTCCCCGCTGGGGGTACGCGGCGGGCCGTCCGGTTCCGGGAAGCGCTCCTCGACCAGGGGCAGCCACTGCTTCCGGAACGCCGTCACGAACTGCGCAGTGTCGGCGGTCCCCAGGATGTAGCCGACCGCCCGGCCCGTACCGTCGTCGATCACGAAGGCCAGATCGGGTTCGAGGTACGCGTAGGGCGTGGCGAAGATCGAGGGCATCAGTTCCGGATCCGGATACAGATGTCGGGAGTCGCCACCGTTGTCGGCCGTCCGGACGCAGATGTCGGAAAGGGCCGCGTGGTCGTCGGGGTGGTAGGCCCGTGGGCCGGGAAGCTGGGTCATCACCTCATCCTGCCGACCCTGGGAGCGCTCCCACAAGTCCCCGTGTGCGGAAACCCGCAGAACACGCGGGGACCACCGGAATCACGCGGAGCTCCGGCAGAAAATTCTTCGGAGCCCGACCGTGTTGCGTGTCGATCCGGGCAGCAGCCGTTCGTATAGAGGGTGAGACGCCGGCACGGTGCCGACGTCGCACCCCAGGAGGAACACCATGAAGCACTACCTGCTCAGCGTGATCACGCCGACCGGGGGCGAGATGCCCGCCCCCGAGGTGCTGGAAGGGATCATGCGGAACGTGGAGGTCTTCCACGAGGAGCTCCGGGAGGCTGGAGCCTGGGTGTTCGCCGGAGGGCTGAACGCCCCGAGCACGGCCACCGTGGTGCAGGCGAAGGACGGTGACACACTGCTCACCGACGGCCCGTACGCCGAAGGCAAGGAGTACCTCGGCGGGCTGTGCATCATCAAGGCGCCCGATCTGGATGCGGCCCTCGACTGGGGCCGCAAAGCCGCGCGGGCGATCACCCTGCCCATCGAGGTCCGGCCGTTCGAGGGTGAAGTGGAGGGCTGATGTCCGGCGCCTCCCGGCACCCCGGCGCCGCCGAGCCGCGCCGTCCCACCGGCGCGCCGGCCGTACTCACCGCGGACGTCGAGCGTCTCTTCCGCGAGGAGTACGGCCGCTCGGTGGCCGTACTCGTGCGTGCCTTCGGCGACATCGACATCGCGGAGGAGGCGGTCCAGGAGGCGTTCGTCACCGCGTTGGACCGGTGGCCCTCGGCCGGGCTGCCGCCCGCACCGGCCGGCTGGATCATCACCACGGCGCGGAACCGGGCGATCGACCGCCTGCGCCGGGAGGCCTCCCGCGCCGACCGCCAGGCCCGGGCGGCACTGGCGCAGTCCCTGGACGCCGGGAGCGAACCGGCTGAGGAGGGTCCCGTGCACGACGACCGGCTGCGGCTGATCTTCACCTGCTGCCACCCCGCGCTCTCCACCGGTGCGCAGGTCGCGCTGACGCTGCGACTGCTGGGCGGGCTGAGCACGGCGGAGCTCGCGCATGCGTTCCTGGTGCCCGAACCGACCATGGCGCAGCGGCTGGTGCGCGCCAAGGGGAAGATCCGTGATGCCCGGATTCCCTACCGGGTACCGGCCGATGCCGATCTTCCGGACCGGGTCCGGTCCGTGCTCGCCGTCGTGTACCTGATCTTCAACGAAGGGCATACGGCGAGCTCCGGCGACCGGTTGGTGCGCGAGGACCTCTGTGCGGAGGCCATCCGCCTCGGGCGGCTCCTGGCCGATCTGATGCCGGACGAACCGGAGGTGCGAGGACTGCTCGCGCTGATGCTGCTCAGCGAGTCGCGCCGCACCGCCCGTACCGGCCCGGACGGTGCGCTGCTGCCCCTCGCCGAGCAGGACCGAAGCCGGTGGGACCACGAGCTGATCGCCGAGGGTCAGGCGCTCGTACGGCAGTGTCTGCGTCGCGACCGTCCCGGCCCGTACCAGATCCAGGCCGCGATCAACGCGGTGCACAGCGATGCGCCGACCGCGGCCGCCACCGACTGGGGGCAGATCCTGCGGCTGTACGACCAACTGCTGGTGCAGGCGCCGACGCTGGTGGTGGCGCTCAACCGTGCCGTCGCGGTGGCCGAGGTCGAGGGACCGGACGCGGCGCTCGCGCTCGTGGAGCAGCTCGCACTCGACCGCTACCACGTGTTCCACGCCGTACGGGCGGACCTGCTGCGACGCCTGGGCCGTGCCGCCGAGGCGGCGACGGCGTACGACGCGGCGGTCGCCCGTACGCAGAACGCCGCCGAACAGGAGTTCCTTCGCCGTCGGCGCCGGGCTCTGCCGGCGGACTGAACGGGCCCGCATGCGTCCGCCGGCCGACAGGTGCGGCGCTACTGCGTGACGCGGCGGGTCAGCTCTTGGTGAGGTAGGAGCCGAGAGAGTCCAGGAGCATCGTGCTGCCCTGTTCTGCCAGGTCGCGTTCGTGGGCGCTGTCACAACTCTGGGTCAGCGTGATGCGCGTGGTCCCTGCCCCGTCGTTCTCGTCGAGGAACAGGCTCATGGTGGCGGGTGCGGACTTGCCGGGCACGTCCATGCCGATGACCAGGCGCCTGCCGGGCACCACGTCGAGGTAGGAGCCGGTGAGGGGGAACTGCTGCCCGTCGGGGGTGACCATCACCGCCCTCCACGTCCCGCCCGGCCGCGCGTCCATCTTCACCGTCCCCGGTGCGGCGCCGGCCCACTGCTCGTACTGCGCCGGTGTGGTCCAGGCTTCGAAGGCCCGGGCGGCTGAGGCGTCCAGCTCACGAGTCAGCGTGTAGGCGTACTCCTGCGGCGGAGGGGTGCTCTGGCTCATTGATGTTTCCTTTGTTCGTAGCCGGAGTTACCGGACACAGGTAGGACGGGTCGGGCAGGTGAAACTCATCGCGTGCCCGGACATTTCTTCCGTCAGGAGTGAAGTCAGAGGGTTTGGGGAGAGAGCTCGTCGCCCCCGATGCCCAGGCCCGCCAGGAATGCGGCAGCCGCCGGTGTGGGGCGGAAACGGCTCCACACCAGCCGTTCCGTCCGTGCGGGCGCATTGCGCACCGGAAGGACGGTGAGATCCGTCAGCTCCGCCGCGAACGCGGCGGGCAGCAGAGCGACGACCAGTCCGCTGCGCACCAACCGGACGATGAAGTCGGTTCCGCTGACCTCGAACGCCACTTCACGGGTGAGTCCGGACGCCTCGAAGGCCTCCTCCGACTGGGCGCGGGCCGCGGTGCCGGCGGGGTAGTCGACGAACGTCTCCCGCGCCAGCCGCTCCAGGTCCACCTGGGATTCATCGGCCAGCGGGTGGCCGGGCGCCACCACGGCGGCGAGTTCCCCGCGACCCAGTTCTCGGTCGCGCACCCCCTTCGGCCGGTAGCTCGGCAGTACACCGAGGAACGCCACGTCGAGCGTCCCGTCCTGCACTTCCTGGACAAGGTCCTTGCTCGCCCCTTCCCTCAGGTCGATACGGACCTTCGGGTGGCGGAGATGGAACTCCCGCAGTGCGGCCGGGATGTCGACCGTGGAGAGCGTCGGGATCGCCCCGATCCCAAGACGCCCGCTGATTTCCCCCGCCGCTGCCGTCACCTCGGCGCGGGCCCGCTCGGCCGCGTCCAGCGCCTGCCGGGCCGCGGGCAGGAACGCCTCACCGGCGGCGGTGAGGCGGACCTGGCGGCTCGTGCGATCGAACAGCCGGGCGCCGAGCTCCTTCTCCAGACGGGCGATCTGATGACTCAGGGCCGACTGCACGACCAGGCATTTCTTCGCGGCGCGCGTGAAGTTTTCCAGCTCCGCCACCGCCACCACGTACCGCATCTGCTGAAGCTCCATACATCTATCGTGAATGACGATCGATCGAATGAAAAACATGTGTTGGACTCATGGATGTCCGGTCCCCGAGGCTGAGGGGCATGGCTCACTCCACACAGGCGCTACGGCGCACCGCGGCTCTGCCGATCCCGCCCGGGGCGTCGCCCGTCCTCGGCCGCGGGCTCGTTCTCCTGATGGCCGTCGCGGCCGGACTCTCGGCCGCGGGCAACTACTTCGCGCAGCCGCTCCTCGACGTGATCGAGGCGAATCTGCACATCGGTGTCACGGCGGCGGGGCTGATCGTGACCGCCGCCCAGGGCGGCTACGCGCTGGGCCTGATCCTGCTGGTTCCGCTCGGCGACGTCATGGAGCGCCGAAAGCTGGCGGTGGGCCTGTTCGCGCTCACCGCGCTCTTCCTGCTGCTGACCGCCGGTGCCCCCACCGGCCCCCTGCTGATCGCCGGGACGGCGCTCACGGCGCTCACCTCTGTCGGCGCCCAGGTCGTGGTGCCGTTCGCGGCAACTCTCGCGGCTCCGGCCGAACGCGGCAGGGTCGTCGGCCTCGTCATGTCGGGCGTCCTGCTGGGTGGCCTGGTCGGGCGCCTGGCCTCCGGCGCCCTGTCGGAGCTCGGCGGGTGGCGGACTGCGTACTGGGTGAACGCCCTGCTCATGGCGGCCATGGCGGTGCTCCTGCACCGCCGTCTGCCCCGGCTGCCCCGTTCGGACGACACCGCCCCGATGGGTTACGCCGGGTTGTTGCGCTCCACCCTCTCCCTGCTGCGCACGGAGCCCCTGTTGCGTTGGCGGTCCGCCGTTGCCGCCCTCTCCATGGCCTCGTACAGCGTGCAGCTGACCGCGCTGACCTTCCTGCTGACCCGGGCGCCCTACAACTGGAACGCGGCCGCGATCGGGCTCTTCGGACTGGTGGGCGTCATCGGTGTGGTGGGCATGAACTTCGCGGCCCGGCTGAGCGACCGCGGCCGTGTCCAGGCGGTCTCCGGGGCTTCGGCCGCCCTGCTCGCCCTCTCCTGGCTGCTGCTTCTCGCCGGCGAGTCCTCGCTGCTGTGGCTCGCGCTCGGCGTGGTCTCGCTGAACGTGGCCCAGCAGGCGGCGCTCAACAGCAGTCAGAACGTGATCTACGCGCTCCGCCCGGAGGCCCGCAACCGGATCAACTCCGGGTTCATGACCCTCTTCTTCCTGGGCGGGGCCGCGGGAGCCGCGCTCGCCTCGGTGGTCTGGTCGCGCGCGGGCTGGACCGGCATCTGCGTCCTGGGCGGTTCGCTGGCCACGGGCAGCTTCGTGCTCTGGGTGCTGGAGCGGGTACGGGTACGGGTCCGGGTGCGGTGAGGTCAGTCGTTGACCGCGGTCAGCAGCACCACCGCGTCCTGCAGCGCCAGCAGTCCGTGCCGCTCGTGCGGGATGGGCTGCAGCCCTCCGGCGGTCACTTCCACGTCGCCGGAGGCTGCGGTGAGGCGGACGGCCCCCCGCAGGACCTGGAGCGAGGCGGCGGGCGGCGCGTTGTGCTCGTCGAGGGCCGAGCCCGCGGTGAGCGCGATGACCGTCTGCCGCAGGGGCTCCTGCCGCAGCAGCAGATGGGCGCTGCGGCCGTGCGGGGACGTACGCGCGGCGGCCAGATGCTCGTCGGCGAGGGCGTTGAGATCATCCATACGACCACTGTGCCGCAGCCCCGGAACCGGCGCGATCCGCCCGCGTCGCCGTCAGCCCCGCAGCCAGGCCGCGGTGTCCTGCGGGAGCCTTCCTCCGTCGGCCAGCGGACCGCTGGTGAGCAGGACTTCGGTGTGGCCGGGCAGTTCGACCGCCTCCCCGGTGAGGTTCACGACGCAGACGAGCCGGTCCGTACGGGTGAAGGCGAGCACCCCCGGCGCGGTCGGCAGCCACGTCAGCCGCTCCCCCGCTGTCCCCGGGCTCCCGAAGCCGGGTTCGGTCCGGCGGAGCCGCAGCGCCTCCCGGTAGAGGCTGAGCATTGAGTCGGGGTCGGCATCCTGGGCGTCGGCGGCGTAGGAGGACCAGCCGGCCGGCTGCGGCAGCCACGGTTCCACGGCGGATCCGAACCCGGCGTACGGTGCCTGCGCCGACCAGGGCAGCGGCACCCGGCAGCCGTCGCGTCCGGGGTCGGTCCCGCCGGAGCGGAAGTGCATCGGGTCCTGGATCCGGTCCCGCGGGATGTCCGCTTCCGGAAGGCCGAGCTCCTCCCCCTGGTAGAGGTAGGCGGCGCCGGGCAGGGCCAGCGAGAGCAGCGCCGCGGCGCGAGCCCGGCGGGTGCCGAGTGCCAGGTCCGTGAGGGTGCCGAAGGTCTTCGCCGCGAAGTCGAAACCGGTGTCCTGGCGTCCGTACCGGGTGACGGTCCGGGTCACGTCGTGGTTGCACAGGACCCAGGTGGCGGGGGCGCCGACAAGAGCGTGCTCGGCGAGCGTGTCGTCGATCGCGGAGCGCAGCAGCCCGGCGTCCCAGGGGCAGGCCAGGAAGTTGAAGTTGAAGGCGGTGTGCAGCTCGTCGGGGCGCAGATAGCGGGCGAAGCGTTCGGCGTCGGGGAGCCACACCTCACCGACGAAGATGGCCCCGTACTCGTCGGCGATGGCGCGCCAGGAGCGGTAGATGTCGTGCAGTTCGTCCCGGTCGATGTACGGATGCGGGTCGCGGCCCTCGGTGAAGTCGGGCAGGGCGGGATCCTTGGCGGGCAGGGCCGCCGAGTCGATCCGTACGCCCGAGACACCGCGCTCGAACCAGAAGCGGAGCACGTCCTCGTGCTCCTGACGGACCGTGGGGTGCGCCCAGTTCAGGTCGGGCTGCTGGGTGGCGAACAGATGGAGGTACCACTCGCCGTCCGGGAGCCGGGTCCAGGGGGTGCCGCCGAATTCGGAGACCCAGTCGTTGGGCGGGACGGCGCCGTCCGGGCCGCGGCCGGGCCGGAAGTGGAAGAGGTCGCGCTCGGGGCTGCCGGGTCCCGCTGCCAGTGCCGCGGTGAACCAGGCGTGCTGGTCGGACACGTGGTTGGGGACGATGTCGATGATCGTGCGGATGTCGAGCGCGCGGGCTTCGGCGATCAGTTTCTCGGCTTCGGCGAGGGTGCCGAAGGCGGGGTCGATGGTGCGGTAGTCGGCCACGTCGTATCCGCCGTCGGCGAGCGGCGAGAGGTACCAGGGGGTGAACCAGAGGGCGTCCACGCCCAGTTCGACGAGGTAGGGCAGCTTGGCCCGTACCCCCGCGAGATCACCGGTGCCGTCACCGTCGCCGTCGGCGAAGCTGCGTACGTAGATCTGGTAGATGGCGGCGTCGCGCCACCAGTTCGCGGTGGTCTCGGACGGGCGGTTGGCTGCCACGTTGCGTTCCTTTCGGGCAGGTGGGACTCCGCCGTCGGCCACGGACAGCGGGGCGCTGGACGGGAGAGCCGGCGGCGGAGTGCTGGGGAGGTGCCGGTAGCGGGGGACGGGAGGGTCAGCCCTTGAGGCCGCCGGCAGTGAGTCCGCTCATGATGTTGCGCTGGAAGACCAGGAAGACGATCAGCGTCGGGACGGACGCGATGGTGAGCGCGGCGATCAGGACGTTCTCGGGAACCCCGTTGGCCAGGGAGTAGATGCCCACATTGAGGGTCTGTCCGCCCGGGTCGGGCAGGGTGAGCATCGGCCAGAGGAAGTCCTTCCAGACGCCGACGACGGCGAAGATGGAGACGACACCGAGGATCGGCCGGGAGATGGGCAGGACCACGGAGCGCAGGGTGCGCAGCGGGGATGCCCCGTCGATGGCTGCCGCGTCCAGGAGTTCGCGCGGGATCGAGTCGAAGAACCGCTTCAGCAGGAAGATGTTGAAGGCATTGGTGACGGACGGCAGCCAGATCACCCAGGGCGAGTCGATCAGGTTGCGCTGCACGATCGGCATGTCGAGGACCGTGAGGTACTGCGGTACGACGAGGACGGTGGCGGGGATCATCAGCGTGGCCAGCATCATGCCCAGGATGGCCTTGCCGAACACGGGCCGCAGTCGGGAGAGCGAGTAGGCGGCGGTGACGTCGAAGAGCAACTGGCAGGCGAGCGCGCCGAACGCGTAGTAGAGGGTGTTGAAGAGGAGCCGGGACAGGTCCATCACGGTCCATGCACGGGAGTAGTTCTCCGTGTGGACGGAGGTGGGGAAGAGCGTGGGCGGGCTCTGGACGGCTTCCTGAGTGGTCTTGAGGCCACCGGTGACCATCCAGTACAGCGGCCCGAGGAAGGCCACCGTGAACAGGACGGTCACCAGGGCGAAGACGGTCCAGTACACGGCTCTGCCGCGAGGCCGGGCGAGCTGGGCCGGTGAGATCAGGGTCCGTTGGCGTTCCGGTGCGGCGGCGCGACGTTCGGCCGTGCGCCGTGCGGGGGCGCGCCGCCGGGAGACAAAGGTGTTCGATGCCATGGTCGGTCCCCGCCTAGTCTTCGCTGGTGCGGCTGAGTCGTACGTACACGGCGGAGAAGCCCGCGAGGACGACGAGCAGGACGAGTCCGAGCGCGGCCGCACTGCCGTAGTTGTTGAAGTTGAAGGCGTACTGGTAGATGAGGTAGACGACGGTCGTGGTGGAACCTTCGGGGCCGGCGCCGTTGGTCAGCAGGAACGGTTCCGTGAAGACCTGCATCGTCGCGATGATCTGCATCAGCAGGAGCAACGAGAGGATGAGCCGGGTCTGCGGGACGGTGACGTGCCAGACCTTGCGCAGCAGTCCGGCACCGTCGAGTTCGGCCGCTTCGTACAGTTCTCCGGGGATCGACTGGAGTGCGGCGAGGTAGATCAGGGTGGCGCCGCCCATGTTCATCCAGGTGGCTGCGATGACGACGGAGAGCATCGCGGTGTCGGTGGACTGGAGCCACTGCTGGGCGGGCAGGTGGAAGACCTCCAGGATGCGGTTGAAGAGTCCGTAGCCGGGGTCGTAGAAGTACTTGAAGAGGAGTACGGAGGCGACAGGCGGCAGCATGACCGGCAGGTAGACGAGCAGCCGCAGATAGCCCTGGCCGTGCCGGAATTCGTTGAGTACGACGGCGACGACGAAGGGGACGGCGAATCCGAGGAGCAGGGCGAGCCCGGTGAAGAGCAGGGTGTTGCGCCAGGCCTGCCAGAAGGCCGGGTCATTGACCACACGGCTGAGATTGGACCAGCCGGCCCAGGTGGTCCTGCCGTTCTCGTTCTTCTGGAAGGCCAGGATGAACTCCCGGACCATCGGGTACCAGGAGAAGAACGAGAAGCAGAGCACCGCTCCGATCAGGAAGCCGTGCGCGGAGAGGTTGCGGCGCAGGGCTCGTACGAACTCCTCACGGGCGGAGTCCGGGCGGGCCGTGCGTGGTTGTCCGTGGCGTGGCCTGGTTGCCTTGCCGGTGGACAGAGTGGGGGCCGACATGGTTTCTCCTCGGTGCCGGTGTTCTTCAGCCGCGGATGGACGGGGCCGGGATGCGGGGCCGGATCCGCACGACCCGGCCCGCGCGCCCGTCACTGGTTCGCCAGCACCTGATCGACCTGCTTCGCGGCGTCCGAGAGGAGCTTGTCGATGTCCGCGTTCTTGTTGGTCAGGACACCGGACATGGCGTTGTCGAGGATCTTGTAGATCTCCTGGGCCTTCGGCGGCTCGGCCTTACCGGTGACCGGGTTGTCCATGAAGGCCTTGAAGTTCTCGACCGGCATGGTGGCGTTGGCGACGCGCTCCGCGTCGTCCTTCGCCTTGGTGGCGCCGAGGAAGAAGTTCGGCTGCGGCAGTCCGACGGGCAGCTGGTCGGCCTTGGTGCGGGCCCAGTCGAACTGGCCCTTGCCCTGCGTGAGGTTCTTGAAGTTGAGCCAGGCGACGGCGGCCTTGATCCGGTCCGGTGAACTTCCCTTCTTGATCATGTAGTTGTTGCCGCCGAAGAGGGTGCCCTGGGCGCCGGGGATCGGACCCATGCCGAAGTTCTCGTACCTGGCGCCGAGTTGCTGGACCATGTACGTGATGTCGTCGGGTGCGGCGAGGAACATGCCGAGCTTGTCGCTGGCTATCTGCTTCTGCAGGTCCCCCCACTTCAGAAGCTGGGTCCGGCCCATGCTGTTGTCCTCCCAGCGCATGTCGTGCAGCTGTTGCAGGACCTGCTTGCCGGTGGCGTCGTTGAAGGCGGCCTTCTTGCCGGTGGAGTCGACCACGTCGCCGCCGAGGGCGTACTGGGTGGCGGTGAAGTGCCAGCCGCCGGTGTTGCCCGCGCTGTACTCGCCGTAGCCGGCGATGCCCTTGCCGAGTGCGGCGATCTCCTTGGCGGCCGCCCTGACCTCGTCCCAGGTGGCCGGCGGCTTGTCCGGGTCGAGACCGGCCTGCGTGAACAGCTTCCGGTTGATCATCAGGCCCATGGTGTAGTTGCTGGTCGGCAGGGCGTACAGCTTGCCGTCCTTGCGTGCCACGTCGAGCACCTGCGGCTGGATGTCCTTGAGTGCGGGGACCGTCCTGTCGTTGACGTAGGCGGAGATGTCCGCCGCCCCGTCGTTGTCCAGCACCTGTTCCAGGTCGGTGAAGTACGCGTAGAAGACGTCGGGCTGCGACTTCGCCTTGAGCATGGCGGTGAAGCGCGGCGGCTCCAGGCACTGCCCGGGGGTGGACTTTCCGTGGATCGTGACGTTCGGGTACTTCTTGTTGAACGTCTTGATGTCCTCGTTCCACTCCCGCAGCTCCGCCGCTTTCGCGGCCGGTGGCATGCAGTCGATCGAGAGCGTCACCTTCGTCTTCGGGTCCAGGGGGGCCGACGGGTCGGACGAACCGCCTCCGGAACCACCGCCGTTGTTGTTGCCGCTGCTGCTCGTACCGCAGGAGGCGAGGGCGGTCAGGGTGAGGGCGGTGACGAGGGCGGCCGCGGAGGTGCGGCGTGTACGGCGATGACGGCGGAACCCAGCACTTCTCATCGTTGGTCCCCTTCGGGCAGGAGCACGGAAGGCCCGCGGCCGGCTCTCTGCCGGGGCGCGGCACACTCAACCACCACCCCCATGACAGCGCAATATCTCGCGCAGTTTTCGTAAATGATTGACAGCAGTACGCATGTGGCGTGCGCGTCGACGGCTGTGCACAGCCCGAAGCGCCGCCCTGTCCACCGAACGGGCGCCCCTCGCCCTCAGGGGAGGCGCCTGCAGCCGCCGTACCCGGCAGACTCACCGCACGCCCGGCGCCGGGGCGCGCCACGCAGATCGACAGATGGCGTCGCACATGGCGCAATGGATGTGCGGAAGAGCGAAAGGACTGTGCACCGCACAGCAGCAAGCGGGGCCCGCGGATGCGGACCCCGCCGGTCGAACGGCTTCAGTGGATCGCGATCAGAGCCCCGCTGTGTAGAGGAGCCGGTTCGGCGAACCCGCGCCCACGGACGACAGGACGTTCTTGGTCGACTGGTCGACGAGCCAGCGAGTGAGGTCGTTCGGCGTGGCGGCCGGCTTCCACTGCTTGTAGAGAGCGGCGACCCCGGCAACATGGGGGCTGGCCATCGAGGTTCCGCTCATGGCCACGGAACCACCGCCGAGCTTGGCCGAGACGATCGCAGAGCCGGGGGCGTACATCGACACGCAGCGGCCGTAGTTGCTGAAGCTGGTCTGCCGGTCCTGACCGTCGCTGGCCGCGACCGTGACCACGTGTTCCGCGCGGGCCGGGGAGATGGTGCAGGCGTCCAACGAACTGTTCCCCGCCGCGACGACGGGCACGGTCCCCCGGGCCGCAATGGCGTTGACGGCGTTGTCGACCGCCGCGGACCCGGGGCCGCCGAGGGAGGCGTTCAGGACCGCGGGCTGCTTGGCATGCCCGGCCACCCAGTCGAATCCGGCCAGGATCCCGGCCGCGGTCCCACTCCCCTTGCAGTTGAGAACGCGCACGGCGACAAGGGACACCGATCGGGCGACTCCATAGGTGGCACCGCCGATCGTGCCCGCCACATGCGTTCCGTGGCCATGGCAGTCCTGCCCGGCGTGACCATCGGCGACGGCATCGAATCCGACGACGGCGCGTCCCCCGAACTCACTGTTCCGGGTGTCGATTCCGGTGTCGACGACATACGCCGTGACGCCCCTGCCGGTGGCCGTCACCTTGTACGCGTGGTCGAGCGGAAGCTTCCGCTGGTCGATCCGGTCCAGTCCCCAACTCGCCGCCGTGACCGCGGAGCGCGACGGCACGGCGGCGGACGCGGCGGGCGGCTCGCTCACGGTGACCACGGAGTTCTCCTCGACCGCCGCCACATCGGGTGACGAACGGACCGTGGCCAGCTGAGCGGGGCTGAGCACGGCGGCGAACCCGCGCAGCACACTGTTGTACGTGAAGAGAGGCTTCACGCCGAGCTGCTCCATGGCGGAGGTCGCCGAGTACTCGGGCTGGAGGGTGACGATGTACTGCCCCGGAACGGCCCGCGCGGAACGTTCCACCACGACGCCGCCGTCACCCGGAACGGCGGCGACGGCGTAAGCACTGCTGATCAGCGGTACGAGCAGCAGCAGGGCGACCGACGCCCATCGTGTACGCAAACGCATGCATGACTCCTGGAATGCCTGGATCGAGCGCGAACAAGAGCGGACACCTGTCCTTCGTCCGGGACCCGCTGCCGCCTTGAGCGTGATCATCCGGACAGCGCAACAGGTCGCGTCCACACCCGTACGAGCCGGTGCATGCGGTACGTGGCCGCTGTGCCGGTCGGTCAGCCCTGCGCGACCCACCGGTACATGACGTCGGGTTCCTTCTCCTCGTTGCGGCTGCCGTCGTTGAAGTCGACGGCGGCGAACCGATGCCGCTCGTAGAAGGCCCGGGCCTCGGTGTTGCGCTGGAAGACATGCAGGGTGAGCTCCGCCGGGGAGATCTCGCGGGCCTTCGCCAGGAGCAGCGAGCCGATGCCGCGGCGCCGTACGTCGGGCCGCAGGTAGAGGTGTTCGAGCTCGGTGCCGTCGAGGGAGGCGAAGCCCAGCACCTCACCGCTCACCGCCTCGGCAACCCAGACCTCTGCTTCGGGCAGGACGACGTGCGTCATCCAGGCGAGTGTGTCCTCATCGCTGTGGACCTTCGGGAGATACGGCATGGACCGGGCGCGGGACGCGAGAAAGACTTCGGTGAGGGGGGCCGCGTCCTCGGCGGTGGCCCTCCGCAGCAGTACGGGGTCGGCCGGCGCGGAATGGTTGGGTGCCATCTTGTTTCTCCCTGTCGCAACAGCGCTCGTCGCGCCTCCCCGGCACGATGAGCTGCTCACATCGTGGACGAATCTATGCCGGGTCCTGTCGGGGTCTCCATAGAATTGACGCTGCTCCCCGCGCCGATGACGCTCCCTCACGGCGTTCGCCAGTGATTGGAGATGATCCGACCGGTGCATCAGCCCATCGAGTTCGACCCGGCGGACGGCGCCCGGGGCATGCTGCCCTCCTGGCCTGCCGGAATACCTGCTCTGTGGATCGTGGACGCGGTGCGGCACGGTGATCCGGCCGAGCGGCTCGCGCCCGGAATTCTCGACGCCGGGGAGCAGCGGCGTGCCGGGAGATTCGTCGCTCCGGCCGACCGGCGCTGCTATGTCGCGGCCCATGTGGCGCTGCGGATACTGCTCGGGGCCCGGCTGGGTGTCGAACCGCGCGAGGTGCGGCTGGTCCGTGAGCCGTGCCCGTCCTGCGGCGGTCCGCACGGCCGTCCGGCGACCGACGGCGGGGTGCATTTCTCCCTGTCGCACAGCCGGGACCTGTCGCTGCTGGCGTTCGCCGCCGCGCCGGTCGGGGTGGACGTGGAGGTCGTACCGAACAGCAGGGCCGCCGCGGACGTCGGGGCGATGCTGCATCCGGCGGAGGTACGGGAGCTGGCGGAACTCCGCGCGGAGGACAGGCCCGCCGCCTTCGCCCGGGCGTGGACCCGCAAAGAGGCGTATCTGAAGGGCGAAGGGATCGGGCTCGCACGCGAGCTCTCGCTGGACCATCTGGGCACCGGGCCCGTGCCGGAGCCCGGTCCCCCGGGCTGGACCGTCACCGACGTGCTGGTCCCCGCCGGGTACGCCGCCGCCGTGGCGGTGCGTACGGCGGGGCACCCACCGGTCCAGGTCGGCCACCGGGGAAACTGATCCGGCGGGCAGATCGCAACGACCGACCGATACGGAGGAGTGGGCAGATGCCGCACGAACGAGCCGGACAGCAGGCACGTCCGGAGGACCTGACCGATGTGGCCCGGCTGGTGACGGCGTATTACACGTTGCATCCCGATCCGGCCGAGCCGGACCAGCGGGTGGCGTTCGGCACCTCGGGTCACCGCGGGACGTCGACGGCCACGGCGTTCAACGAGGACCACATCGCCGCGACCAGTCAGGCCATCAGCGAGTACCGGGCGCAGCAGGGCACGGACGGCCCGCTGTTCCTCGGATCCGACACCCATGCGCTGTCCGAGCCCGCACGGGTCACTGCGATCGAGGTGTTCGCCGCCAATGACGTGACTGTGCTGATCGACTCCGCCGACGGCTACACCCCCACCCCGGCGGTGTCGCACGCCATCCTCACCCACAACCGGGGCCGTACCTCGGGTCTTGCCGACGGCGTGGTGGTCACTCCGTCGCACAATCCGCCGGGCGACGGCGGATTCAAGTACAACCCACCGAACGGCGGCCCGGCCGGGTCCGAGGCGACCGGCTGGATCCAGGAGCGGGCCAACGAGATCATCGCGGCCGGCATGAAGGACGTACGGAAGCTGCCGTACGTCCGCGCGCTGGCGGCGCCCACCACCTCCACGTACGACTTCCTCGGCACCTATGTCGCGGACCTGCCGTCCGTGCTCGACCTCGACGCGATCCGCGCGGCCGGGGTGCGGATCGGCGCGGACCCGCTGGGCGGCGCGTCGGTCGCGTACTGGGGACGTATCGCAGAGCAGCACCGGCTCGATCTGACCGTCGTCAATCCGCTGACCGACCCCACCTGGCGTTTCATGACGCTGGACTGGGACGGCAGGATCCGGATGGACTGTTCCTCGCCGTACGCGATGGCGTCGCTGATCGGTCAACGGGACCGCTATCGGATCGCGACGGGGAACGACGCCGATGCGGACCGGCACGGCATCGTGACCCCGGACGGCGGGCTGATGAACCCGAACCACTATCTGGCCGTCGCCATCAACTACCTGTACGCGCACCGTAATCAGTGGCCGGACTCGGCGGGCGTCGGCAAGACCCTGGTGTCGTCGGGGATGATCGACCGGGTCGCCGCCGATCTTGGACGGCCGCTGGTCGAAGTGCCGGTGGGCTTCAAGTGGTTCGTGGACGGTCTGGTCGACGGGTCGCTCGGATTCGGCGGCGAGGAGTCCGCCGGCGCGTCGTTCCTGCGCCGTGACGGATCGGTGTGGACGACCGACAAGGACGGCATCATTCTGGCGCTGCTCGCCTCGGAGATCCTCGCGGTGACCGGGAAGTCGCCGTCCGAGCACTATGCCGGGCTCACCGCCCGCTTCGGCGAGCCCGCGTACGCCCGCATCGATGCCCCAGCGAACCGTGAGCAGAAGGCGGTACTCGCCAAGCTCTCGCCGGAGCAGGTCACGGCCGACACGCTGGCCGGCGAACCCGTCACGGCAGTGCTCACCTCGGCTCCCGGCAACGGCGCACCGATCGGCGGCATCAAGGTGACCACGGAGAACGCCTGGTTCGCCGCCCGCCCCTCGGGCACCGAGGACGTCTACAAGATCTACGCGGAGTCGTTCCTCGGGTCCGATCACCTCGACCAGGTGCAGGACGAGGCCAAGGCCGTGGTCTCGGCGGCACTGGGCGCCTGAGCGGTCGAAGGGCCGCCTCCCGCGCGACGTCCGGGCGTCGCGCGGGAGGCGGCTGCGTGGTCAGCGGACGATCTCCACGAACACCGGGTTGGTGTAGAACCACGTGTCGAGCCACGGGTTTCCCTGCCCCGGCTCGTGCGGCAGCGGACCGTGCGGGTCGACCGACGCGCCGAGGAACCCCGTCCCGTGGCGCTTGCCGTCACTGCCGCGCAGCCGCAGGTAGAACGGTTCGTCCGCGCGTCCGACCGGGATGTTCAGGGTGTACGTGCCGCGGCGTCCTGAAACGTCAACGGTGTGGGCGACCCGGGTGTCCGGAGCGTGCCAGTCGTCGCGGTCGGCGGCCGGGCCCCTGACCGCGCCGCGGATCACGTCGACGTGCTCCAGCTGCGGGAGCACCCCGTACGGGTTGCGGCGGGACGCTGCCGTCACCGTGACGGTCAGCGTGAGCCGCTCGCCGCGCCGGGCGCGCAACCGGCCGCCGAGCGTCGCGCTGTTGCCGTGCTCGCCGCGCACCTTGACGTCGATGCCGTCGAGAAGGTGCCCGTGGTCGACCCAGACCCGGCCGGCCCGCAGACCCTCCATCACATGGCGGTAGCCGTACCGGGTGACGCCGACATGCGTACGACTGAACTGACCCGGCCAGAAGTCGCCGCCGGGCTGCGGCTCCGTGGTGTCGTACGGGTCGGGAACATGCCCGGTGCTGTCGAAGTTCTCGCCGGGCGGCCAGGCACCGTTGACCCAGGTGTCCTGGGCGACCCGGTGGACGTCGGAGTTCGAGGTGATCGTGAAGAGCTTGCCCTCGGCCAGCATCGCGTCCCAGAGGCCGCCGACCGTCGCGGTCGCCCAGTCGAAGCCGCCGTACGTGACGTACGCCTCGCGCGGATAGCCGGGCCAGGAGTCGGCGGACGGCGCATTGGTGTACTCGCCGCGGATGTTGGTGTCCGGGTGCCAGCCCGGGATCGCGCCGGCCTGGGCGCCCGGGGCGCCCTCCATGCCGATCATGATGCCGGGTGCGGCGTCACGCCAGCCGCGCATCTCGTGCGGGGAGTCGATCCCCAGACGCATCGGATGGTTGGCGAGGACGAGTACGTCGTCGACGTATCCGGTACGGCGCTGCTCGGCCAGCCACCTGAGGGCCTTCACCGCGTGCGCCTCGTTCCGCGGGGTGTCGGGGTGGTCCGGGGCGCCGGCGGTGTAGCCGAGCAGCTTCCCGTCGAATGCCTTCTCGAACCTCGTGAGGAGCTCGACCTCGTGCCGTCCGGGCGGGGAGAAGACGGTGCAGTGTTCGGCGCCCGGGATGTACCACTCCAGCCCCTGGAAGATCAGCATGCGCTTGTTGTCGGCGCGTGCCCTGAGGATCTCCTGGTGCTCCAGCGCGGCACCGAAGTCGACGTGGCCGATGTTGCTGTGCTCGGTGAAGACCATCCAGTCCAGACCGAACTTCTGCCCGGCGGCGGCAAGTTGGGAGAACGTGTACTTGGCGTCATGGCTGTACACGGAGTGGTTGTGGTGGTCGCCGACCAGATAGACCAGGTCGGGGGCGCGACCGTTCCCCTCGGCGGCCGGGGTCGCGGCGCGGGCGGGCGACGCAAGCGACGCGGCGGCGAAAGCCGCACCGAACAGGCCCGCGCGGCGTATCAGACCGCGGCGGCTGAGCCCCTGGGCGTCGAGCGTCTCTGCGGGAACCTGGGGGTCGGCCCATTCGGGCACGGGGCGGTACATGCGGGGAGTTCTCCTTCGTCGTGGACAGCACCGGGCCGGGGCCCCAGGGCCGTCCCGGGCAGGATTGCCTGGTTCCGGAACCCGGCGGTGAACCCGGACTGAAGGACCGGGGTCGCCGCCATGACCCGTCGGCGGCCGACGGACCCGGCCGCATCTCGCCCTCTTCGCAGGCCTCGCCGTCAAGGGTCCGGGGGTCAGGACCATGCCCGCCCGCAGTTACGCCAGGAAGGCACGGAGCACCCCGGCCATAATGGAGGAGTGCCCGCGGCGGGCGGTGGCCGTCACCCCAGGGGCATCAGGCCGCTCGCGCGAAGCCCTCCGAGGCAAAGAGGCGGTGACCGACGCATGTGCGCACGCGCGCGGCCCGGCGAACAGCCGCCGGGGTTGTCCACAGCAGGCCGTTACGGGGAGGCAGTGTTCCGGCCCGACCAGGCCGGCGAGGACGACCGCATCGACCTCGGCGCTCTCGCGTACGACGACATGACCATGGCCCGCCTGCGGAACCTGGAGGTCGGGCCGGGCTGGAACTGCCTCGACGTAGGAGCCGGCACCGGCACCATCGCCCGGCGGCTGCTGCGCGAGGCGGGTGTCGCCACCGTGCTCGCCGTCGACCGCGACGTACGCTTCCTCACCGCCCGCCCCTTCCCGGGGCTCGGTGTCCTGGAGGCCGACATCAGCGCCCCCGGGTTCGATCCCGGCCGATTCCAGCTGGTACACGCCCGATTCGTCCTGATGCATCTGCCCTCGCGGCAGCGCCTGATCGCCGGCCTGGCCGAACTTCTGGTTCCCGGCGGGGTGCTCGTCCTCAGCGACGCCATCGACCTGACCACCGCGACTGCGCCCACGACGCCGTACACCCGGGTCATGCAGGCCATGTGGCAGGGGCTGCGGGACACCATCGGCACCGACGTCTCCTGGGTCCCCGACTACCCAAATCTGCTGCGCGCCACGGGGCTTGTGTCCGTCGCCGCCGAGATCCAGGTGCCACCCCTGGCCCCCGGAAGCCCCATCAGCCGCTTCTGGGCCGGGACATGGGACCGGGCGAGGGAGGCGATCCTGGCCACCGGGCTGGTGGACGACGCGGCGGTCGACGCGGCGGTCCGGTATCTCGACTCACCCGAATGCGCTGCGCTGTCGCCGGGAATGATCACGGCCTGGGGATGGCGGCCGGAGGAGGCCCCACCATGACGGCCGCTGCCGGCCCCCGGAGCTGGAGCGCGTCCGGGAGCTGCACACCCGGATGCGGGTAGATGTTGCGCTCTTTATTAAGGGTTCGCTTATATAAGCGAATGATGGCATAGTCGGGCGTGTGCATGCCTTCGATGTTCTTGGGGACCCGGTCAGGCGCCGAATATTGGAACTACTCACATCGGGTGAAAAGGCATCGGGTGAGGTCAGTGCCGTGATCCGCGAGGAATTCGGGATCTCGCAGCCGGCCGTGTCGCAGCATCTGCGGGTGCTGCGGGAGAGCGGGTTCGTCTCCGTGCGGGCGGAGGGGACTCGGCGGTTGTACGCCGTCGAGACCGGGCCGCTGCGGGAGGTGGACGCATGGCTGGAGAGGTTCCGGGGGTTCTGGGAGCAGCGGCTCGACGCGCTGGGGACGGAGATCGCGCGGGGAAAGCGCGAGCGCAGGCTGAGCGAGGGAGCGAGCAGGGATGAGTGAGATCGTCGAGGAGATCAACCGGCTGCACCGGGAGGTCGGCGGGCGGCAGATCGAGGAGGGTGAGGCTCGTACGGTGCTGTTGCGGCGCACCTACGACGTCGAGGTTGCCGATGTGTGGGACGCGGTGACGTCACCCGAGCGGATCGGGCGGTGGTTCCTGCCGGTGAGTGGGGAGTTCAAGGTCGGCGGGCAGTACCAGCTGGAGGGGAACGCCGGAGGCGAGATCCTTGAGTGCGTCGCGCCGGAGCGGTTGCGGGTGACCTGGCTGTTCGGGCCGGATCCCGGGTTCAGCGAGGTCGAGGTGCGGCTCACGCCGGAGGGCGAGGGACGGACGGTGTTCGAGCTGGAGCATGTGGCCGTGGTGCCGGAGGAGTTCTGGGGGCAGTTCGGGCCAGGGGCGGTCGGGGTCGGCTGGGACCTGATGCTCCTGGGGCTCGGGAGGCACCTCGCGGGCGGCGAGATCAGCAAGGCGGACGCCGCGGCCTGGCAGACGTCGCCCGAGGCGAAGGAGTTCATGACGCGGTCGGGCGAGGAGTGGGGCGCCGCTTATGCCGCCTCGGGCGCGGACGGGGGGGTCGTGGCGGCCACGACGGCAGCGACGATCGGCTTCTACACGGGCGGGTAGGCGGGGCCACTCCCTCACACCTCGCGGTGCGATCTCGGTCGCAGCCGGCTCTGCGCTCCTCTCGGGCCGTAGGCAGATGACGGAGACCGCTTCCTCGATCAGGAGGGCCCCGCGGTCTCCGCCGGGGGCAGAGCTCCCGGCACCATGGCCGGGGTTTCGCCGTCTCTGCACTTCACCTCCCCAGTTCGGCGGCGGAGTCGCCGCCACCGGGATCCTTCCGACAGGGCGAGCCTACCGCTGGGGGACCGCGGTGCGTGACACGGCTCGGCGGGCGAAGTCGCCGGTCGGATCAGGTGCCGCCACCAGCGAACCGGGGCCGGCCATCAGGTAACCCCCGGCGACGGATGGCGTCACCACGATGGATCGTCACGTACGTGTGCCATCAAGCCATTCTGTGCCCACGCGATCCGGCCGGGAACGATGCATCGGGGATCTGCCCCGGCGAGGACGAGGCGGGCACCATGAGGCGGGTCTGCTTCAGTGATCGTCACCCGGGTCGGCGACGGGTCTCCTTCCCTGCCGGGTCGACGACTTGTCCGCGCCGGCTCTCCGAGCGAAAGCGTGCGCCGACAGCGTGGCCGCTGGGCATCGCACCACGACGGCCGGGAAATCGGGTCCGGTCAGGCCTGGGGACATGCGCGCCGGCCCCGTGAGCCCGCCATGTTGCGACAGAGCGGCCCGGCGTGGACCCATGAGCAGATATCCCCACCAATAGATAGAATTCGACCATGTCAGAGAGGCCTGTCGCGTCGACTGCGCCCGAGCTCATTCTCGAAACCGACGCAGGACCCACGGTGATGAGTCCGAGCCGGGACTACCACGTCGGCCGCGACCCGCTGAGCGACATCGTCATCGATGATGTCCGGGTCTCGTGGCACCATGCGGTGCTCCGGCCCGTGGCGGACCACTGGTCCCTGGAGGACGAGAACAGCACGAACGGTACGTACACCGGGGGCAGGCGCATCCACGAGTCGGGCGTAGGACCCGGCAGCGTCATCCGGTTCGGCCATCCCGCGGACGGGCCGTGCGCCGTTCTGGTCGGTCAGGAACCCCCGGCCCCCGCTCTGCATCCGGCGGACCGCCCGTCCACCGTCTCCATGCCGGCCGCCACCGTTACGTTCCGGCAGCCGACCACTGTGCGACCGCGGCCCGTCCATACCGTACGCATCGGCCGCAGCGCCGACAACGACCTCGTCGTCGACGACCTGACCGTTTCGCACCGGCACGCCGAACTGCGGGCGCATCCGGACGGCACATACGAGATCGTCGACCTCGGCTCGCACAACGGGACGTATCTCAACGGCCAACTGGTCGGCCGCGCCCCGGTCGCCGCCGGTGACATCGTCGGTATCGGTCACTCCGAGTTCTCTCTGGTCGGCGACGTGCTGCAGGAGTTCGTCGACACCGGTGAGGTCTCGCTCGATGTACAGGACCTGGCGGTCACCGTGGACCGGGGCCGCAAGACGTTGCTCGACCAGGTCTCCTTCCCGGTGGGCGAGAAGTGCCTGCTCGGCGTGGTGGGTCCGAGCGGCTCAGGCAAGTCCACCCTGCTCAACGCACTGACCGGCCTCCGCCCGGCCGACGAGGGCAGCGTCCTCTACGACGGCCGCGACCTCTACCACGACTACGCCGAGCTGCGCCATCGCATCGGGCTCGTCCCGCAGGACGACATCCTGCACTCCCAGCTGACCGTGCGCCGCGCCCTCGGGTATGCCGCCGAGCTCCGCTTCCCGCACGACACAGCCCCGTCCGAACGCCGGGCCAGGGTCACCGAAGTGATCCGTGAGCTGGGTCTGGAAAGGCGGGCGGAACAGTCGATCCACAGCCTCTCCGGCGGCCAGCGCAAGCGCGTCAGCGTCGCGCTGGAGCTGCTGACGAAGCCGTCGCTGCTCTTCCTCGACGAGCCGACCTCGGGGCTCGACCCCGGTATGGACCGCTCGGTCATGCATATGCTCCGGGGGCTCGCCGACGACGGGCGTACGGTCATCGTCGTCACGCACAGTGTGCTCAGCCTCGACGTCTGCGACCGGCTGCTGGTTCTCGCCCCGGGCGGGAAGACCGCCTACTTCGGGCCCCCGGAAGACGCACTCGCCTTCCTCGGGTTCGAGCAGTGGCCGGAGGCGTTCGAGGCATTCGAGCACGACCGGGGCCGGGATTGGTCGGCGGAGTACCGCGCGTCCCCGTTCCACCGGCAGTGCATCGCGAACTCCACCGCGCAGCCCCGGCTGCCGCACGCCGCGGTCGCCCCGGTCGCGCCACCGCCGAAGACCCGGAGCTGGGGCGCTCAGCTGTGGACGCTCGTGCGCCGGTACGCCGCCGCGCTGAGCGCCGACCGGACCTTCCTGGCCATCATGATCGCTCTGCCGTTCGTGATGGGCGCGATGACCCGGGCCCTGGCCGGCAGTCGGCTGACCCAGGACACGGCGATCAACGCGCTGCTCATCCTTTGTGTGGGCGGCGTGCTGACCGGCGCCGCCAATGCCGTACGGGAACTGGTCAAGGAACGGGCGATCTACCAGCGGGAGCGGGCCGTCGGGCTGTCCAGATCGGCGTATCTGATGTCCAAAGTGGTGGTCCTGGGCACCGTTACGGTCCTGCAGGCGGTGGTTCTGACGCTGGTCGGTCTGGTGGGCGTCGATCTGAACGCCCCGGGCGGCAAAGGCGTTCTCCTGCCACCACTGGTCGAAGTCACGCTGGCCATGGCCCTGTTGTCGTTCACGGCGATGATGCTCGGTCTGCTCGTCTCCGCGCTGGTGCGCAAGGAGGAGGTCACCATGCCGCTGCTGGTGCTCCTCGCCATCGTCCAGGTCGTGTTCTGCGGTGCGCTGCTGAAACTGCACGGGGTGCCCGGGTTGGAGCAGCTGGCGTGGCTGGTGCCGTCCCGGTGGGCGCTCGCGGCGATGGGCGGGACCATCGGGCTCGCCAGGATCGTGCCGGGAAGGGTGAGCGCGGATCCGCTGTTCGAGCACACCGCGGCGGCGTGGCTGCTGAACATGGGGATGCTGGTGGTGCTGTCGGTCGTCTTCGGACTGGTGGTGGCGCGGCTGCTCCGCCGGCACGAGCCCGTCATCATGCGGAAGTAGCGGAGGCGGGAGCCCATGACGACACCGGGGTTCCGCCCCACACACGTGGTCCCCCCGGACGGGATGTCCGCCTGGGAGGCACCCGACCCGACCCGGCCCACCGAGCCGCTCGACCCGCTGCTTCCCGTCCAGCTGCTCGGCCGGCGGGGAGACTGGGGGCAGATCCTCTGCGCCAACGGCTGGTCGGCATGGGTCGACGGCCGGCTGCTCGTCTCCGTCCCCCACGGCCCGCCGGAGTCCGGACAGCCGCTCGCGCGCACCGCGGACCCCCGGCCGCTGATGGCGCGGGTCCAGGAGTCGCTGACCCAGTACCGGCGCGCCGCGGAGGAGCTGGCCGAGGGCCGGATCGACGGGGAGACCTTCCGCCGCCGGACCCAGGGGCTGCGGGTGGGCATGGTCGTCGACGGCGAGGCGATGTGGCTGTACGACGCCGAGCATGAGCGCTGGGTGTACTGCGACGGCACACAGCTGAGCACGTACGCGGCCTCGGGCGGTCCCGGTCGGCCGAGCAGTGCCCCCACGGACCGCGGAGAGGGCGAGGCACACGCACGGGAGCCCGAGCCGACGCAGATCGTCGACCCCGTGCAGGTGGCCCCGTACCGCCCGGCGGATCCCGCCGATGCCGAGCCGACGCAGCTCCTGCGGCCCGTCGACCGGTCCGGGGCGGACATCGCGCATCCACCCACCCGGACGGGTGACGCATGATCTCCCCCGACCCCGCGCCGGGCGCCCCGCACTCCCCCGACCCCCGGCAGGACACGGCACTGCCCGTGGGCCGCCCGTCCGATCTGCTCGGCAGACGGATCGCCGGCTACCAGGTGGAGAGCGAGATCGGCCGCGGCGGCATGGCCGTCGTGTACCGGGCCAGGGATCTGCGACTGGACCGCACCGTCGCCCTCAAGCTGCTCGCCCCCGAACTCGCCCGCAACGACACCTTCCGCAAGCGGTTCACCCATGAGTCGCGGGTGGCCGCCGCGATCGATCACCCGCATATCGTGCCGGTCTTCGAGGCCGGGGAGACCGAGGGCATCCTCTACATCGCGATGCGTTACGTCGCCGGGCAGGACCTGCGCGCCCTCATCGACCGTCAGGGTCCGCTCCCGATCGCGGCGGCGGTCCGGATCGCCACGCAGGTGGCGTCCGCGCTCGATGCCGCCCACGACCACGATCTGGTGCACCGGGACGTCAAACCCGGCAACATACTGGTCGCGGCGGGCACGGACAGCGACCACCCGGAGCATGTGTACCTCACGGACTTCGGGCTGACGAAGAAGTCGCTGTCGCTGACCGGGTTCACCTCGGTGGGCCAGTTCGTCGGCACGCTCGACTATGTGGCGCCTGAACAGATCTCCGGCCGCCCGGTGGACGGCCGATGCGATGTCTACAGCCTGGCCTGTGTCGTGTACGAGACGATGGCCGGTGCGCCGCCCTTCCAGCGCGACGACGACATGGCGCTGCTGTGGGCCCATCAGTTCGACCCGCCGCCACCGCTGACCGGCCGGCGCCCCGATCTCCCGGCCACCGTCGACGGCGTACTGGCGAAGGCCCTGGCCAAGAGCCCGGACGACCGGTACGACTCGTGTCTGCAGTTCGTGGCGGCACTGCGCAGTGCCGCCCGGGGCGCAGTGCAGGAGAACCATCCGCCGACGCAGGTGGATATGCGGATCGGTGCCTGGGCCACGGAGGCGGGGGGCGAACCGCCGCCCGCGCCGCCGCGCTGGGCACTGCCCGTGTTCCCCGGGCTGGTACGGAAGGCGAAGTCCGTAACCGCCTCAGCCGTCCGCCGGGACTTCTCCCCGCCGGTGGATCCTTGAGGCGAGCAGGCTGCCGAGGAAGCCGGTGACCAGCCCCCACGCGACGGCGACGACGAGCGCGGATCCCAGTCGCGGGCGCAGCGTCACCTCTCCGCCGAGACCGCCACCCAGGTCCCCGATGCCCAGCAGCGACAGGCCGTAGTGCACCGAGACCCCGGCGACGAGACAGATGGTCAGCACGGTGAGGAGGAGCGCCACCGCCATGTGTACGGCGTGCTGCCAAGGCCGCATCCAGCTGGGCGAGCGGACCGCCATGAGAAAGGCGGCGGCCAGGCTCAGCACGGCGGCGGCGACGACCAGCCACCAGGCCCGACTGTCGTGGTCGGCGAGCGTGGAGACGCTGAGGGTGGACAGGTCCGGCGTACGCAGAACCGAGTCCAGCACCTGTGGCATGGGCAGCCCGAACGGCCCGTCCACCCTGCCCTCCCAGGACGCCCCGAGCCCGAGCGTGTACGCAAGCCAGACGAGGTTCGGCAGCCCCAGGAGGATCACGGCGAACGTCTCGGCCGGGTGGCCCCGGGTCACCACGACGACGAGTCCGACGATCACGCCCAGGACGACGTACGCGAGCAGCAGCGCGACCATTGCGTACGCGGCTGGGCGCACCGACTCCTGGAAGCGCAGCAGGCGGGCCGGGAGCGGGGCGCCGCGCGACACGACGAGAGCCAGGACGAGGACGCCCACCAGCCAGAGCAGGCCGAGGAGCAGGGTGAGCGGGACGTCGGTCCTGAATCCGACCTTCGGCGAGGCGCCCAGCAGGTCACCGATGACATCCCGGGGAAGATCCTGGACAGGGACGTCGAAGCTCTGACGGGCCAGGAGCGACAGTCCGATCAGGACCAGCGCCCACAGCACTGCCACCCGGGCGGCCCAGCCGGCCAGTTCGCGTGCGCCCGCGACCGCCCGGTGGCGCAGGGGCCGCAGAAAGCCGGCGGCGATGACCAGGGCCCCGGCCAGAGTCACGGACAGCGGAAGCACCGAGAATTCCGCATGGGTGCTGGCCAGTTCCCCGACATTTCCCGACAGGGAGACGGAGCCGCCCGCCGCCATCACCACGACGGCCGCGACGACACGCGCGAACGCGCCCGCGGGAAGACCGGTCGCACCTGCCGCCCAGAGACCGAGGGCCGCGGTGACGGCCATGACCACGAGTCCGGCGAGCACCGCCAGGAGAGCTTCACCCCAGCCGTGCGCGGCGCGCGGCGCTCCGCTTCGGTCGATGGCTCCCTGGTGGCTCACGCTGCCACGCTAGGCAGGAGCGCGGCCATCCGCCCCCTGGGAGGGCCCGACGGCGTCAGCTTGCGGGCCGCGCGAGTACCCGGCACACAATGGGCGGGTAACGGAAGAACCTGGGACTGATCCCTCCGTTGGGAAGAAGAGCCCGTGAGTGCCCAACCGCCGTCGTCCGGCCGCCCGACAGGCCCCCCTTCAGGCCCGCTCTCGGGCCCCTCGAAGCCGGGTTCCGTGCCGCCACCGCCCGATGTCCCGTCGGGCGGTGGCGGTGGCCGTGGTGGCTCCACCGGTGGGCCATCCGTCCCGGGCGGACCCGGTGGTCCGGGCCGTCCCTGGTGGCGTTCCGTGCCGAAGATGGCGTCGATCGGCGCCGCCCTCGTGGCCGCGGTGGTCCTGACCATCGTGCTCACCCGCCCCCACGGCGGTTCGGTGGCGGCGGGTGAGGTGTTCCTGCAGCCGACGGGGTCGGCCGGGCAGGATCCGTTCACCGAGTCGACGGCGCGCACCAGCGCCCCGGCGACACCGACCCCGGTGCCCAACCCGTCGGAGACCCGGGCCAACGTCACGCAGGGCGTGGACGGGGCGACCCCAGGTCTGTACGGCGGTACCCGCAAGGTCGCCAGCTGCGACGTGGAGAAACAGATCACCGCGCTGACAGCCGATCCGGACAAGAACAGGGCCTTCGCCTCCGTCCTGGGCATCGATCCGTCGGGCGTCCCCGACTACCTGCGGGCGCTGACCCCCGTCCAGTTGCGGATGGACACCCGGGTCACCAACCACGGGTACCGGAACGGCGCCCCCACCAGCTACCAGGCGGTGCTTCAGGCGGGCACGGCCGTTCTCGTCGACGACCACGGTGTACCGCGGGTGCGCTGCGCGTGCGGGAATCCGCTGCTCCCGCCGGTCGCGGTGAAGGGCACCACACGGCTGAAGGGCGACGCCTGGCCCGGATTCAGCTCCTCGCACGTCGTGGTGGTGAAACCCGCGGCCCAGGTGGTGGACGAGTTCATCATGTTCGACCCGAAGTCCGGGGACTGGCTCGCCCGTAAGGCGGGTGACACCGGTGGCAGCGACAAGAAGACCGAGCCGCCCGCCGAGCGCACACCGCGACCCTGCCCCTCCACCGGCCCCTGCCCGTCGGCTTCGGCGTCCTCGAAGTCGCCGTCATCGAAGTCGCCGGCATCCGAGTCCCCGTCCTCGCACCCGCCCGCATCCGAGTCGCCGTCGACCGAGCCGCCGAATTCGCCGTCCCCGCGTTCCCCGGAGCCGACGGCCTCCGCACCACCGCCCGTCACCGAGTCGCCCGCGTCCCGGCCGGCCCCGGAGCCGGCGAACACGGAGTCCATGACACCGCGGTCCTCCGCGGCGTCCTCCGTCCCCGGAAAGGCGTCCGAGGTCGGCTCCGCCTGAGAGCCTGTCTCCCTCAGTGACCGCGTCGGGTCCTCCTCGTATCCGAACGGCCTGCCGGGACGGAGAACCGTCCCGACAGGCCGCTCTGGATCAGGCGCCCGTGGTCACGGCGTGGAGACGTTCGGCCGCGGCGCCGTCGGCATTCCGGTCCCGATGAAGAAACTGGGGTGCGGTGGCTGGTCGTACGCGGTGTTCTGCCACGCCAGGGCCGTGCGGTGAACAGGGTGTGCGACCGGGTTGCGCGGCGTCTGCGGGCGGTTCGGTGATGCGGATGAGCCACGGTAGGCACCTTCGGGGCCGGGGGCGGATGTCGTCACGTCAGTTGCCGCCGGAAGCGGAAAGGTTGCCGCCCCCTCCGCCGGGGGGTGTGCCGACGCCTCTGTTCCGCGTTCACCCGTCTGCCACATATCGGTGGCCGGGCGCGCGGGCAGCGCGGACACTGATCCCATACGTGTCGATGCACAGAGACCAGCAGAGCGCGATCGGGGTGCAACCGTGTCGGACGCAGGTCCCACCGTCCCCGCGCCGATGCCGCCCGACGCCATGGGGACCGCGCTCCTCGAAAGACTGTTCACCCAGTCGTCGGTGGGCCTCCATGTGCTCGATCCGCAGCTGCGGCTGGTGCGGATCAACTCCCTGTCCGACCCTGCCCACGCCCAGCGGCTTGTCGGGCGTCCCTTCTCCGACGCGTACCACCTCGAACGGCCCGACGAGGCCAGGGCGGTGCTGCAACGAGTGCTGGACACCGGCGCGCCCGTGCGCGACCGCCTCATCCGGGGCCGCCTCCAGGACACGCCCGGTCCGGATCGCAATCTCATGGTCTCCGTCTACCGCCTCGACGACGTACAGGGGCAGACCCTCGGCCTGCTCGCCTCGGTCGTCGATGTCACCGAACGTGAGAAGGCCCGCGCACGGTCCGCGACCCTGGCCGGCGTGCTCAAGGAGGTGGGCCGGTCCCTCGATGTGGCGACCACCTGCGAGGCGCTCGTCGACGCGGTCGTACCGGGGTTCGCCGACTTCGCCGTGGTCGAGGTGGTGGACGATGTGCTGCGAGGTGCGGATCCTCGGGTGGGCCCGTTGGCGCCCGAAGTGCCGTTGCGGCGGGCAGCGCTGCGAGGTGCCGAGGGCACCGGTCCCCAGGACGGTCTCGTCGGCGACACACGCAGGCTGCCCGCCCGTACCCCGTTCGCCCTGGCGATGTCCGACCTGCGGCCCCGTCGGATCCGGCTCGACGCGGACACCCCGTGGCTGGTCGCGGATCCCGAGAGCGCCCGGCTGATCCGGGCGATCGGGGCCCATTCGCTGATCGTTGCCCCGCTGAAGCTGCGTGGCGCCGTCCTCGGCCTGGTGAGCCTGTACCGCCGCGGAGGGTCGGAGCCGTACGACGAGTACGACGTCGCTCTCGCGCTGACCGCGGTCGCCCATGTCGCACTGAGCATCGACAATGCGCGCCGGTTCGAGCGCGACCATGTGATCGCGTCGACGGTGCAGCGGCGGCTGCTGCCGCAGCACGAGAGCAGCCATGTCGCCGTCGACACCGCGCATGTCCTCCTTCCCGGGCGCAACAGCGGCTGCTGGTTCGACGCCATCGGCCTGTCCGGCGCCCGCACCGCAATGGTTGTCGGCAATGTCGCGGGGCACGGTCTCCAGACGGCCATCACCATGGGACAGTTGCGTACGGTCATCCATGCGCTGGCCGGCCTCGACCTGGATCCCGACGAGGTCCTGGCCCGGCTGAGCGACACGGCCGGCCGCCTGGCCCAGGAGCGTGCCGCACTGCCCCCCGGTGACTCCCTGCACCGGGAATCTCTGACGGCGACGTGTCTGTACGCGGTCTACGACCCGTTCACGCGCCGCTGCACGATCGCGTTGGCGGGGCATCCCGAGCCGCTCGTCATCGGCCCCGACGGCAGGACGCCGCCCTTCGACCTACCTGAGGGGCCCGCCCTCTTCTCCGCCGACAGCGCCCCGTTCGCCACTGCCACCCTTCAGCTGGAAGAGGGCAGCGTCCTGGCGCTCGGCACCCGCGCGCTGCTGCCTGACGCCGAAAGCGCCGCGCGGGTCCGGGAGGCGCTCGTGCACCCCGGACGCAGCCTGCAGGAGCTGTGCGACGACGTCGTCTACAACCTGCCGTCCGGCAGCTTCCCCGACGGCGTCGCCCTGCTCCTCGCCCGGACCGGCACCGTCCCGCCCGACCACGTCGCCACGTGGGAGCTGGCCCACGACCGGACGACACCCGCCATCGCCCGTACGCTCGTGCGCGACCGGCTCGACGGCTGGGACCTCGACGACGAGACGGTCTACGCCACCGAACTGATCGTCAGCGAGCTGGTCACCAACGCCGTCCGCTACGGCACCCCGCCGCTGCACCTGCGGCTCATCCTGGAGCGCTCGCTGACCTGCGAGGTCCACGACAACAGTCCGGTGGCCCCGCACCTGCGCCACGCCCGCACCGTCGACGAAGGCGGACGCGGGCTCTTCATCGTCTCCCAGCTCGCCACCCACTGGGGCACCCGATACGGCCGGACCGGCAAGGCGCTCTGGGCCGAACAAGAGATCGCGCGCCCCGAATGACGTGGGCACCCTCCGGTCACCCCGGTCCGCAGGGCGACGGAGCACAAGGGGATGGGCACGCACACGTCCCACGGAGAACCGCATGCGAGCCGCGCGGTGCCGCACCCGCTGCGGACCCTGGCCTTCGTCGTCGTCGCCCTGTGCACGCCGGTGATGGCCGTGACCGCCACGGCTCGCAGCACCGTGCTGCCCCCCGTCCGAGCTGCCCGCCGCTCTGGAGCCCGCATCGACACGGCGGTCCCTCACCGAGATCGACCGGACCACTGAGCGCATCATGTTCAGCCCGGACACGGAGACACCGCTGCTGCCCACGCCGGCCGGGCGCCGCGAGCGGCAGGGCGAGGACGAGGACCTGTACAACTACCCGACCCATGGACCGGTACCTCTGAGTCAGGCGGCGCACCCCGGCCGGGGGCCGGGGTGCGCCGCGGGCGAATGGGGCGGGGCCCCGCTCCCGGGTCAGGGAGCGGGGGTCAGAGGGTCAGGACAGGTGGGTGCAGGGGGTCAACGACGACCGTCGTGGCCCCAACCGTCGTGATCGCGGTTCTTGTGGTCGCGGTCCTTGTGATCGCAGTCCTTGTGGTTGCGGTTCTTGTGGTCGCGGTCCTTGTGGCCCCAACCATCGTGGTCGCGGTTCTTGTGGTTGCGGTTCTTGTGGCCCCAACCATCGTGGTCGCGGTTCTTGTGGTCGCGGTCCTTGTGGTCGCGGTCCTTGTGGCCCCAACCATCGTGGTCGCGGTTCTTGTGGTCGCGGTCCTTGTGGTCGCGGTCCTTGTGGTCGCGGTCCTTGTGGCCCCAACCATCGTGATCGCGATTCTCGTGACGGCGGTTGTCGTCGTCACGTCCGTGGCCCCACCACCCGTCGTAGCTGCGGTTGGTGCCGTTGTCGGATCCGGGCCTGTTGTACTGGATGTCGCCCAGGTCGACGCCGGAATACGAGCTCGGCCGGCCATAACCGCGGTCGTTGTCGTCGGCGGCGGCCGGGAGAGCGGCGGCGCCCACCAGCGCGCCGGCAACAATAACGGCAGCAGCGAACCGCCGTGCGGAACGGGACATGAAAACCCCTCAAGTGCAGGCCCGGACCGTGCGGCCCGAGCGTTGATCGGTCCCGGCGTGATGCCGAGAGCACACACTTTGGCCCTATTGCCCGATTTGCGGCACACGCCTCATTACGTGTTACGAAATGCAGACATTTCCGTCACACACGCGTGCATTTGGCACGTATTCAACTACCCGGGTACCTGTCAATCGCTGACCACTGCACCCACCCGTTCGATACCGGCACACCCGGCACAGCGCGCGCCACGTCAACCCGCGCGCACCACGGCTCACCCTTGCGAGACCGGCACGGAATTCTGTAACAGCCGTCGCTCGACCGGCCTCGAACGGGCTTTCTGCTACCCGGAGAAAGGAGAAAGAGGGTTCTACCTCCCTGCCGTCGCCGGCCGACGACCACGATTCTTTGCGCGGCGGACACAACGGTGGTTCAGTGGGAGCTGAAGTTATGAATCGAGGTTCAGAGCATCATGGCCTACCGCCCCACCGCCCGTACCGAGGCGACCCGGCTCGCGCATCGCCAGCGGCTGCTGGACGCCGCGCGGCAACTGCTGTCCGAGGGCGGATACGCCGCGGCCAGCATCTCCGCGCTCGCCGAGCGGGCCGGAGTCGCCACCGGCAGCGTCTACAACCACTTCGCCTCCAAGCAGGAGCTGCTCGCCGCGGTCTTCCGTCATGTCGCCGGTCATGAGCTCACCGCGGTGCAGCAGGCCGTGGGCGCCACAAGCGGGGCGGCGGAGCAGTTGCGCACCCTGGTCGAGGTCTTCGCGTTCCGGGCGCTGCGGACCCCCCGCACGGCCTGGGCGCTGCTCGCCGAGCCGGTCGATCCACTGGTCGAGGCGGAGCGGCTGACCTATCGCCGCGGCTACCACACCCTCGCCGAGATGGTCATCGCCGCGGGGATCGAGGCCGGCGAGCTGCCCGTGCAGAACGTCCGGCTCTCGGCCGCCGCGGTGATCGGGGCGATCAGCGAGGCGCTGCTCGGTCCGCTCTCCCCGGTGGGCGAACGCACCGACCCGGAGCCGGTCGTGGCAGAGATCGCCGCCCTGTGCCTGAGAGCGGTGGGAGCGGGCGGCACCTGACCGCTCCCCCGCACCGCCGTACCAGCAGAGCAACCTCCCGGCCGAAATTCCTACCGTCGACGTCAGACAGGACCGCCGCCATGACCGTCACCGCCCACCCCACCGGCCTCCGGTCGGGGGCTCCCGCATCGCACCCCACCCACGAGGTCACCAATCAGGTGCCGCCCCGGACCGGCCTGGACGAGTACGGCACCAATCTGCCGCTCTCCGAGGCGGTACGGGCATTCGGCGCGGCCTGGCACGAGCCGGAGCTCCATGAGATCGGCAGCCTGGTCGGCTCGGAACCCTTCCAGAAAAGCGCGGAGCTCGCGCACACATCACCTCCCGTGCTCCGCACCCACGACCGGTACGGCACTCGCGTCGACGAAGTCGAGTTCCACCCCGCGTACCACGAGGTCATCGGCGCGGCCGTGGGCTACGGCACGCACACCGCGGCCTGGGCCGATCCGAAGCCGGGTGCCGCGGTCGCGCGGGCGGCGTCGTTCATGCTGTTCGCCCAGATCGAGCCGGGCCACGCCTGCCCGATGTCGATGTCGCACGCCGTGGTCCCCGTCCTGCAGCGCGACGGCGAGGTGGGCCGTGACTGGCTCCCGGGCCTGCTCAGCCGCTCGTACGACCCACGGCTGATCGCTCCGGGCAGCAAGTCGGGGCTGACGTTCGGCATGGGCATGACGGAGAAGCAGGGGGGATCCGACGTTCGCGCCAACACCACCCGCGCGGTTCCGGTGGCCTCCGACCCCGACGGCCGGACCCACCTGCTGACCGGCCACAAGTGGTTCTTCTCGGCCCCGCAGTCGGACGCCTTCCTCGTTCTGGCCCAGGCCCCGGCCGGGCTGACCTGCTTCCTCGTACCGCGTGTGCTGGCCGACGGCACCCGTAACACCGTCCGTATCCAGCGGCTGAAGAACAAGCTCGGCAACAAGTCGAACGCGTCGTCCGAGGTGGAGTTCGACGGAACCTGGGCGGTGCGGGTCGGCGAGCCCGGTCGCGGCATTCCCACCATCATCGAAATGGTCAACCACACCCGTCTGGACTGTGTTCTCGGCACCACCGCGGGCATGCGCCAGTCGGTGTCCGAGGCGATCTGGCACGCGCAGCACCGCAGCGCCTTCGGTGCCAGGCTGGTCGAGCAGCCCGCCATGACAGCCGTCCTCGCCGACCTGGCCCTGGAGACGGAGGCAGCGACCTGGACCTCGCTACGCCTCGCCCGGGCCTACGAGACCGGCAGCAGCGAGTCCGAGACGATGTTCCGCCGACTGGCCACCGCGGTGTCCAAGTACTGGATCTGCAAGCGCGGTCCGCACCACGCGTACGAGGCCCTGGAGTGTCTGGGCGGCAATGGCTACACCGAGGACTGGCCGCTCGCCCGGCGCTACCGCGAGCAGCCGGTGATGGCGGTGTGGGAGGGCTCCGGCAATGTGATCGCGCTCGATGTGCTGCGTGGTATCGCCAGGACCCCACAGTCCCTGGATGCCTTCTGGGCCGAGCTGGAGACCACGGCCGGGGCCAGTGCTGCGCTGGACGCCCATGTGCGTCGGGTGCGTCAGGAGCTGGTCGCGGATCTGCCCGATCCGCTCGCCGCGGAGTTCCGTGCGCGGGCGACGGTCGAGGGCATGGCGCTCGCCCTGCAGTCCTCGCTGATGCTGCGGCATGCTCCGGCGCCCATGGCCGAGGCGTTCGTCGCCGCACGCCTCGGCGCGGACCGCGGTCACCAGTACGGCATCCTGCCGCGCGGCACCGACACCACGGCGATCGTGGAGCGGCACTTCGGCGCGCGTTAGCTTGGTGTGCATGAAGTCGAGATCCCGCACCCTGTGGCTACGCACCGAACCCCTCCATGCGGTCACGTATTTCGACGCGCAGTGCCGCGCCATGGGCAAATCCCTTGGCCTGAAGGGGTTTTGGATGGGATATTTCGCCGCGCGCACCGCCCCGATGGGGCGGGTCGACCCGGGTGCGGCCGCCGCTGCACTCGGTGTCTTCGCCCCCGGGATGGTGGCGCGGGCACTGCCCGCGGCGTGGCAGATCGTCTCTCCCGGGGCGATGACGGACATGCGCGCCCAGCGGGCCGCCGAGGCGCTGCGCAAGGTGATCCCCGGCATCGAGGCCCGGGCCGGTGAGCTCTGCCCGCCGTTGGCGGCCATGGTGGAGGACGCGCCCCTGATGGCCCGGCCCCTGTTCGCCGCCAACCGCCCGCTCTGCGACCGCGATGACCCGGTGGAGAGACTGTGGCAACTCAGCACATCTGTACGGGAGTTCCGGGGAGACGCCCATGTAGCCGTGCTCGCCGACCATGGTCTGGACGCTCCGGAGGCCCTCGTTCTCGCCGCCGCGACCGACCGGGTCCCCCGCGACGGGATCCGGCTCGACCGGGGCTGGAGCGAGGAGGAGTGGGCAGCGGCCCAGGAGCGGCTGCGTGCGCGCGGACTCGTCGACGCGGACGGGGCCGCCACGCCACGCGGCCATGGGGAGCGGGCTCTGATCGAGGACGCCACCGACCGGTTGGCCGCCCGGCTGCTGCGCACGCTCGACGACACCACCGTGGATACCCTGCTCGCCGCGCTGGAGCTGCCGACCCGACGGGTGCTGGAGGCCAAGGTGCTGCCGTTCCCCAATCCCATCGGGCTGCCGGCCCCGTCGGTGGAGTGAACCTCAGCAGTTCTGCGCCGGTGTCCGTGGATCCGCAGACGGACCGCGTCGCGCCCGGACGAGGAGGACGACCGAACACACCGCCGCGAACGCGCACCAGGTCGAGACGAACTCCAGCCGCCACAGCGCCGCACACACCCCGGCCCCGACGGCCCCGACGGCGACGAGGACGCCGAGCAGCCGGAGCAGCCGGTCGCCGGAGAGCAGCAGAGAGCCGACCGTGGCCACGAGGTAACCCACGACCAGCAGTTCGGAGTGGGGAAGGTCGAGGACATGGCCGAGGGTGTGGCCGTGGATCTCTGCGGTCACGGGGCGGGTGGCCAGAGAGGACGCGGGGGAGGTGGCGGTCACGGCGCCCACCGTGAGCGGGATCGGGAGTCGGCGCCGGGCATGCGGCGGCGCGGCGCACAGCCCCGAGCGGCACCCACAACGTCAGCACCGGAAGGGCGATGACGGCCCAGGCCACGGTGGCGGGGCCCGTGCCGCCACCGGAGCGCCAGACGATCGACTCGATGATCTGATGGGTTCCGAGAAGCAACGGCAGTGCGGCGAGCGGCAGATCACGGGTTCGGCGAGTGCGCGCGACGCAGGCCGCTCCGATCGCGGCGATGCCCGTACCGGCCACGAGATCGGCGGTGGCACTCCAGCACATGGCGTCATCCCGCCCCGGAATCGCACGGATCGATCTCTGGCAGGGGCAACGCTACGGCCCGAGCGGCCGGCATCTGCGGTCACACGAGTGCCGAGGGCGCGCCCGCAGGCTGCCCCTGCCGGGGTTCGTCGAGGAATTCGGCAAGCTGTACCGCTCGCGCGGCAACTGCTCCACGATGTACGGCCGGCACGTCCAACTGCAGAACATCCGGGTCACCTCGCCGGGAGACACCCTCGTCGGCATCAACACCAACTACGGTGACGCAGCTCAGTTCTCGGGCCTCACGATCCATGACGATGCCGGCACCGATATCGACATCTGCACAAGGGTGTGATGAGCGGCGAACCCACCAGGAACGGTACCGGAGCGGATGGCAGCAACCGCATCCACTCCCCCTCGGACATCACCTACGTCGGCTGAGAACCGATCGGGACCACGACGGTCCGGCCGGCCGCGGCACCTGGGCCGGCCGGCCCCTCACCGGACCGGCCGTGGCCGCCCCGCCGGCGGCAGATCGCGCGCAGGAGAACCACGACCAGCGCGGCAAGGGCGGCCGCGCCGAGGACCGCCGCAGCGCGTTCGGCCACCGGCGCACCCGCCCTGCGCGGCAGATCGACCGGTTCCGCCTCGTGTGCGCCTGTGCCGCCGCCCACGAGCGGTGCCGCGGGTTCGGGCTCCGCGGCGCCGGTCCGCGAGACGGGCCCGCGCGCAGCCGGTTCCGCGGCGCCGTTCTGCGCTGCGGGTCCATGCGCGGCCGCTGCCGCCTCCGACAGCTGTGCGGAGAGGCGGCCGGCGAACTGCCCGATGAGCCCGTCGCTGACCTCGCTCATCACTCCGCGGCCGAACTGGGCCGGCCGTCCGGTGATCGTCAGGTCGGTGTCGACCGTGACGGTCGTGCCGCCGCCGCGCTCGACGAGCGTCCCGGTGACGGCGGCCGCGGCCATGCCCTGGCCCCGCACCTCCTTGCCCTTGGCGGCCAGCACGATCAGGTGCTCCGGTTCGTCCTTCTCCAGGAAGGTCGCCGTGCCGCGGTATGTCACGGTGATCGGCCCCACCTGCACCTCGGCGGAGCCCTTGATGGTCTCGCCGTCGAAGTCCTCCACAGTGGCGCCGGGCATGCAGTGCGAGACCCGCTCGATGTCGAGCAGCGCCCGCCACGCCTCGTCGACCGGTACCGGAACGGTGAATGAGTTGTGCAACTGCATGGTCTCCTCCTCACACGGACTTCGGTCGCGGCCGGTGGATCGCCCCGGCCGTGTCCGCCAGGGGGGCGCCGGTACCGCCCCAGCGAAGCGCGACGATCTCCGCGGCGATCGAGACGGCCACCTCCTCGGGGGTACGGGCGCCGAGGTCGAGGCCGATGGGCGAGCGCAGTCTCGCGAGCTCCGCCTCGCCGAGTCCGGTCTCGCGCAGCCGGGCCAGACGATCCTCATGGGTGTGGCGGCTCCCCATCACGCCGATGTACGCGGCCGGGGAGCGCAGGGCCACCTCCAGCAGCGGGACGTCGAATTTCGGATCGTGGGTGAGTACGCACATCACGGTCCGCTCGTCGGTGTCGGTGCCGCGCAGGTAGCGGTGCGGCCAGTCGACGACCACCTCCGCCCCGGCCGGGAAGCGGCGGGCATCGGCGAAGGCCGGGCGGGCGTCGCACACCGTGACCCGATAGCCGAGGAACGCGCCGATGCGGGCCACGGCGGCGGCGAAGTCGATCGCACCGAAGACCAGCATGCGCGGCGGCGACGCGAACGACTGCAGGAACACGGTGACATCGTCCTCGCGGCGTTCGCCGCGCGGTCCGTAGTGGCGCAGGCCCGTTGCCCCTTGGGCCAGTTCGCCCCGGGCGTCGGCGGTGACGGCGACGTCGAGGCCGCTGGTGCCCAGGGAGCCGGACACCGTGTCCGGCCATACGGCGAGCGCGGCGCCGCGCGGGGCGGGGCCGTCGGTCACGGTGGCGACCACCACCGGACGGTGTGCGGCGACCGACGCGGCGACCTCGCCGAACGCGGGGTCGGTGACGGCCGACACGGGACGTACCAGGAGGGTGATCTCGCCTCCGCAGGTGAGCCCTACGGCGAAGGCGTCCTCGTCGCTGTATCCGAAGGTGTGGAGCTGTGCCCGTCCGGTCTCCACGACCTCCTTGGCCAGGTCGAAGACGGCGCCTTCGACGCAGCCGCCGGAGACGCTGCCCACGACTTCGTCTCCGGGCCCCACCGCCATCGCCGCCCCGGGTCCGCGGGGCGCGCTGCGGGTGACCGCGACGACCGTCGCAAGTCCGAACGGTTCACCGGAGGCGTACCAGCGGCTCAGCGCCGGGAGGATCTCACGCATGGCACTCACCGCCTGCCGGTGCGGCTCCACCGACGACGGCCGCCAACTGCTCCAGGGCCTGCAGGCTGTATTCGTCGACGAACGCGTCCACGCCGGGCAGCGCTGCTGCCATGACCGCTGCCCGTGGTTCGGAACCCGGTCCGGCCTGGCGCGGGTTGGACCGCACCACCCGGTGTGCCGGCCGGTGCAGCCGCCGCATCTGATCCGCGAGCAGCGCGGGATAGTCGCGCTCCCGGTTGTCGGAGAGCACGAGGGCCGCGATTCCACGTGCGGTGGCACGTCGGCCCCCTGTGTAGAGGACGGCACCCGGCGTCTCGCCCGGCCGGGTGCCGCCGCTCCGGTCGGGGACGGCCGCCGCAACGGCGGCCGGTGCCGTGTCCGGATCGCGGTGCGTCATCTCGCGGGTCACCCGGGTCAGCCGGGTGCTGATCGTGAACACTTCAATGAAATACGTGTCATACGTCCTCCGGGGGACAGGAACAGCCCTGAAGGCAGGGGGCAAGCCATCCCGTTGTCTCCCCCCTCCGCCGTGCGGCCGCGCGCACCGCGGCGACACCGGTCACTCGGCGGCGGGCCACACCCTGATCCGGTCCGACCCGAAACCAGGGCCTCAGCTCGACACGTCGGTCCAGGCGTACGGCTTGCCGAGGGGACCCTTCGGGGGTCCGGCACCCACTGACTCCATTTCACGGTCCGCCTCTCTCATCAGCTGGCCGGCGACATCCTTCATCGCACGGCTCGCCGCGAGTTCGTCACCGATGCTGGGGATATCCACGTCCGTCGGGTTGCAGCGCGCCACCCCGTGGCCGGTGAGCTTCTCGGAACCGGTGTCCAGCACGGCCTCGGCCTTGGTCGTGCCCTCCTCCTCGGAGAGATCGAGGCGGAGCTTCCATTCCAGCGTGCGTGTCATCGCGCACCTCCTCTCCCGCGTCCGGCCACGATGAGCCGCCACGACGCGGTCCTGTTCTCAGGATCTCTCCACACGCGTCCGTTCGCGCGCTCCCGGCCCGGCCCCTTCCGGTCGGCACGATGCGATCCGCCGGCGGCTGCTCGCACTGCAGAGTGTTCAACGTCGAAATATGATGCAGGGGCAGCCGGAAGAAGGGCCTCACGGTTCCGTCCCGCCACGTCAGGCCCTGTGTGTTGCGGCTCGCGAACGAATGCACTGCGGAGCGGCCCATGAACCGGCGTCGTCCTCCCACTTCGGTGAGTGCGGAGGAGCTGCTCACGACGTTGCAGCGGCTCACCGCCCGGGCGCGGCAGGAGGTGCAGCTGCATCAGGCGCGCGTGGAGCTGGCCGAGGCGCTGCAACGCGAGATGCTGCCGGCCACCCTGCCCACCCGACCCGGTCTGCAGACGGCGGCCCGTTACACGCCGGCCCGCAACGGCCTGGACATCGGTGGCGACTGGTACGACTGCTTTCCGCTGCCGGACGGCACGCTCGCCTTCGCCATCGGGGACGTACAGGGCCATGACGTCGAAGCCGCCGCGTTCATGGGGCAGATCCGGATCGGGATGCGGGCGATCGCCGCCACGACCTCGGATCCGGGCGAGATACTGAGCCGCACCAATGATCTGTTGCTGTCCGTCGACAGCACGCTCTTCGCGACCTGCACGTTCTCCCGTCTCGACCCGCGCACGTGGGTACTCGACACCGCGCGCGCCGGACATGTGGCCGGGGTATGGGCGACGGTCGACGGACGTTCCGGCATCTCCGAGGACGCGGGCGGTCTGCCGCTGGGCATTCAGGCCGGTCCGCAGTATCCGGTCACGCGGCACCGGCTGACGACCCCGGGGGTGTTCGTGCTGCTCACCGACGGGGTGGTCGAGGGGCCGTCGTTCCCGATCGAGGAGGGCATGGACACGGTGGTGCGGCTGGTGGCCCCACGCGCCGGGGCCGGGGCCGACGAGCTGGCCGACGCGGTGCTGCAGGCGGCGGAGCGCACCGGGCACGAGGACGATGCCGCCGTACTTGTCCTGCGCCACGACGCATCCCGGGCCGCACAGCGTGACGACGGGTGACGCCGGCAGCGCACCGTGAGCATCCCCGAGCCGAGCGTGTCACACAGCCGCCGCCCCGGGCCCGCGGTGTCTCATGAGAGCTGTGATCCGCAGTGAGGGAACCAGAGGTACGGCGGTGACCGCCCTCAGTATCCTGGCGGTTGCCGCCGCCTACTACGCTGCGGGACAGATCGGTCTGCTCAGGCAGGTGACCATCCACGGAGCCAGAGTCACCCCCCTCTGGCCGCCGACGGGCATCGCACTGAGCGCTCTGCTCTATCTCGGCCTGCGTATCTGGCCCGGTATCGCTCTTGGATCCTTGCTCGTCGTCGCCACCATCACCGGCCCGGTCGACCTCGCCACCCCCGGCATCGTCGCAGGCAACACCCTCGCGCCTGTCTGTGCGTACCTCATGCTCCGCCGGGCCGGGTTCCGGAAGGAGCTGGACCGGCTGCGCGACGGGGCGGTCCTGGTCTTTCTCGGTGCGATGGCCGGGATGCTGATCAGCGCCACCGTGGGCACAGGCATGCTGGCACTCACCGGCAGGCTGCCGCTCGGCCACTTCTGGCCGGTCTGGGCGGCCTGGTGGGCGGGGGACGCCATGGGCGTACTCATCGTCACCCCGCTGCTCCTCGTGATGCGCAGGGCGCGGCTGCCGCGGAGGACCGACCGGTGGGCAGAGGCGACCGCGCTGGCAGTCGTCTGCGTCGTGCTCGGCCTGGTGGCCACCAGAAGCTCTCTGTCGATGCTCTACGTGACGTTCCCGGTGCTCATCTGGGCCGCGCTGCGCTTCCAGCTCGCGGGCAGCGCGCCGTGTGCCCTGGTGCTGTCCGTGCTGGCGATCGTCGCGGGCAGCGAGAAAGTGGGACCGTTCACCGGTCACACGATCCTTGAGATCATGCTCAATCTGACGATCCTCAACGGCTCCATGGCCCTCACCGCACTGCTGCTGGCATCGATCGTCAGCGAGGACATGAATATCCGTCGCAGGATCGAGCAGGCCTGCGAGGAGCTCGCCGAGGTGGTGGAACATCTCGCGCCGGGAAGATCGGCGACCGCGTGGCCGTCCCGATACCGGCACAAGCGCGACGGCCGCTGACCTTCACACTGTGCGTCACCGCGGGAAGTGGCGGTCCAGGAAGTCGTTGCGGAAGGTGCCGGACGGGTCGTACCGGGCCATCAGCTTCTCGAAGTCGGCGTACTGCCCGTACAGCGTGCGCAGCGTCTCGGGCGCAGTCGTGAACACCTTGCCCCAGTGCGGCCGGGCCCCGAACGGTGCGAGCGCCTCCTCGATCGCGCCGAGCACCGGCGTGACGGCGGCCGTGTCCGGGACCCAGGTGAAGTGGAAGGCCACCGCGTCGATGCCGCTCGCGGGGCTGAGCCACAGGTCGTCGCGGGCCACGGCGCGGATCTCACCGATCTGCAGCAGCGGGGCGATCCGGTCCCGGATCCGGTCCAGTGCCTCGTACGCCGCCGCGGCGTCGCGCCGTGCCACGAAGTACTCCGACTGCAGCTCGTCCCCGTTGCTGGGGGTGAACTCCAGCCGGAAGTGAGGCAGTCGCCGGTGCCAGGCGCCGGGGACGCCCTGCTGCCGGGTGCAGTTCTGAGCGGGCATGCCATGGATCGGGTGGCGCGGGCCGTCCGCGAGCCGTGCACCGAGCCATTCGGCGGGTGCCTGCCGCGCTCCTCCGGCGTCCACCCGCTGCTTGAGCCAGACCTGGTTCACCGGGCCACCGCGCCAGTCGGTGAAGAGGCTGACGCTGTATGCGGCGGACATCACCTCGTCGAATCCGTCCGGGTCGCCGAGCCGGGACTGCGGCAGATCCTCGTAGACCCACTGCTGTACGTCGAAGGCGGGCACCAGGTCCAGGGTCAGCCGGGTCACCACCCCCAGGGCGCCCAGGGCGACCACAGCTCCGGGGAAGTCCGCGTCGCCGCGCTTCAGCTCCGCGATCCCGCCGTCCGCCGTGACCATCTCCAGCGCCCTGACCGCTCCGGCGATCGAACGGTTGCCGATGCCCGAGCCGTGCGTGCCGGTCGCGCAGGCGCCCGCCACGGAGATGTGCGGCAGTGAGCCCAGGTTGTGCAGGGCGTAGCCGTTCTCATGGAGGACATCGGAGAACTCCCCGAAACGCAGCCCCGCGCCGACGGTGACCGATCCGGCCGCCCGGTCGATCTCGACGACGCGGTCCAATCCGGCCAGCGACACGAGGTCTCCGGCCGTGTCGGCGACGGTGCTGAAGGAATGCCGGGTGCCCAGTGCCCGTACCGTGGTGCCGGAGGCCACGATCTCCTGGATCCCGGCCACCGAGCGGGGGGCATGGAGGCGCCGCGCCCCGAAGGTGATGTTTCCGGCCCAGTTCTTCTCCGCGGGAGTCACCGCACGCCTTCTTTCTCTTGCTTGCCGGCGCTCGCCGCCATGGGTGGATTCTCCCAGACGTGGGTGCGGCATTGCGAGGACGTGACATATCCGCACATAATCGCAGGGCGGAATCCGCCAAATGCCAACAGCCGACCGCAGACCTCCTGTATTCAGCGCGGAACGGGACGAGATCCGAGCCATCGTTTATGTCTGAACTTCACGAGAACTCCAGCGAAATGGCACGTGTGTGGATATCGTGCAGCGAGCGAGGACGCATCCGTCAGTCCATGGGATCGGCGGATGCGTCCCGTTTGTGGAGATGCAACTGTGACTGGGGGGTTCATGGGGCATGTCGAGCTACCCGAATCCGACATACCCGGATCCGTGGGACTGGCGGGGGCGTCACGACCACGGGCCACTTCAAATCGGCCTCGCAGCAGGGAACTTGAACAGCTGTGGAGTGCCCCGACCGTACAGCGCAAACGTTCTGACCAGACGCTCGCCCCGAAAAGAAGACGGGGCCGGCACCTGCCGCTCGTCGTCGGGGCCGATCTTCTCGGGCTGGGGATACCGGCCTGGCTCATCCTTCGCACGGGCGGGCTCCCACAGGCCCAACTGGCGGCACTCGTCGCCGCGTTGGTGTGGTGCGGAACCCGGTTGGCGCGTGGCCGGTACACAACCAGGCGGCCGGGGGGCCTCCGAGGCGCACTGACCGCGCCCGGGGACTGGCTGCTGCTCATCGGCGCACTGGCCGTCCTCAGCGCGGTGTTCGGCAAGCCGGTACGGCCGGTGACCGCGGTCGTGGCGCTCCTGCCCGGCCTGCTGGTGACCGTGACTGCTTCGCTCGTCCGCCAACTCACCTGGCCAGGAAGGCGGCAACGCGCCGAGCACCGCGTGCTGGTGGTCGGTGAGGCTTCGGGGGTGGACCGGGCGGTACGGCTGCTCGGTTCCCGAACGGACCACGCATACAACGTCGTTGCGGCCATACCCGTCGGTGAGGCACCACTGGGCTGCGAGGCTGCGGTCCCGGGGCGCCTCGCACCGGCTCCCGCCGACGACGACGTGTCGACGGTGCTGGGCGGAGCCTTCGCCCATGAGGCGGACCTGGCGCTGGTGATACCCGGATCACAGCTCTCCGGGGAGCGGCTGCGGCAACTGTCCTGGGGCCTGCACGACGGGGGGCTGCAGTTGTCCGTGCTGTCGGACCTCTCGGAGATCGCGGCAGACCGGGTCCGGCCCGCCTCGGCGGCCGGGCTGACGCTGCTGCACATCGTGCCGCCGCTCCGCCAGGGGCCACAGATGGCCCTGAAGGGTGCGGTGGACCGCACGGGTGCGGCGCTCGGGCTGGTGCTGCTGGCGCCGTTGTTGCTCCTGATCGGGGCAGCCGTACGGCTCACATCCGAGGGCCCGGTGTTCCACCGCCAGATCCGCCAGGGCCGGCACAACCGGCCGTTCACCATGTGGAAGTTCCGCACCATGGTCGAGGACGCCGAAACACACAAGGCGGAACTCCTCGCAGCGAACGAGAACGACGGTGCGATGTTCAAGATCCGCCGTGATCCCCGGGTGACACGGATCGGCCGGCTGCTGCGCCGGAGCTCGCTCGACGAGCTGCCGCAGCTGCTCAATGTCGTCCGTGGCGAGATGTCCCTGGTGGGTCCTCGTCCGCCTCTTCCGGAGGAGGTGTCCCGCTACGACGAGCGTGAGCTCCGGCGACTCGCGGTCCGGCCCGGGCTGACCGGACTGTGGCAGGTCAGCGGGCGTTCCGACCTCTCCTGGCAGGAGACCGTTTCGCTCGATCTGTGGTACGTCGACAACTGGTCGGTGGCCACGGACCTGGGGCTCATGGCCCGTACGCTGCGCGCCGTCACCGACGGCCGCGGGGCGTACTGAGAGCGGCGGGGACCGGATGCGGAAGATGAACCTCGACCGGCCGTACGGGGTCGGCCGGGCGGGCCGGGGGCGCTCTGCGGCGGCCCGCCCGGCCCGGCCGGGGGCGCGGTCAGTCCTGGGCGCCCCGGTGGTCCAGCCACCAGGCGTAGGTCCGGGCGATGCCGTCACGCAGCGGAATCTGCGGCTTGAAGCCGAGGGAGGAGAGGCGGGAGACGTCGAGAAGCTTGCGCGGGGTGCCGTCGGGCTTCGTCGTGTCCCACGAGATACGACCTTGGTAGTTCGTCACATCCTGGACGGTGGAGGCGAGTTCGCGGATCGTCAGATCCTCGCCGCAGCCGACGTTGACGGGTTCGTCACCGTCGTAACGCTCCAGAAGCAGGAGGCATGCGGCGGCCAGGTCGTCGACGTGCAGGAACTCGCGCCGGGGGCTGCCGGAGCCCCAGAGGGTGACCTCCGGGGCGCCGCCCCGTCCCGCCTCGTGGAAGCGGCGGATCAGGGCGGGCAGGACGTGCGAGGACTCCAGGTCGAAGTTGTCGCCGGGCCCGTAGAGATTCGTGGGCATGGCGCTGATGTACGAGGCGCCGTACTGCCGCCGGTACGACTGGGTCTGCACGATCCCGGCGATCTTGGCCAGCGCGTAGGCCTCGTTGGTCGGCTCCAGCGGGCCGGAGAGCAGGGCGTCCTCGGGGATCGGCTGGGGAGCGCGCTTGGGGTAGATGCAGGACGAGCCGAGGAAGAGCAACCGCTCGACCCCGGCGGCGTGCGCACCGGCGATCACGCTCAGCTGGATGCGCAGGTTGTCCTCGAGAAACTGCACCGGATACGTGCTGTTGGCCATGATCCCGCCGACCTTGGCGGCTGCCAGCACCACGGCGTCCGGGCGGATGTCACGCAGAAAGGCTTCGGTCGGTGCGGCGTCGCGCAGATCGAGCCGGTCACGGCCGCGGGTGATCACCTCGTGGCCTTCGGCGGTGAGGCGGCGCACCACCGCCGAGCCGACGAGACCTCGGTGTCCCGCGACGAATATGCGGGAGCCGGGACGTAGCAGGGGGCGGACGGATTCCTGGGGAGGGCCGGGGAGATCAGTCGTCATGGTTCGGATTGTGCCAGTAACTGTATGTCGCGGTGACGTTTTGCCGCGGATCGCTCAGATCGCGATATTTCGGTGCACCCACAGCAACACAGACGACCACAGAAGGGGGGAGTCGTGGCGAAGACCGCGCTCATCACCGGCGTGACCGGGCAGGACGGCTCGTACCTGTCCGAGCTGCTGCTCGACAAGGGGTACACGGTCCACGGCCTCATACGCCGCTCGTCGAGCTTCAACACCGAGCGGATCGACCACATCTACCAGGGCCCGGAGGAGGAGAACCGGTCCTTCGTCCTGCATCACGCCGATCTCGCCGACGGAGTCGCGCTGGTGAACCTGCTGCGCGACATCCAGCCCGACGAGGTCTACAACCTGGGTGCGCAGTCGCACGTCCGGGTCTCGTTCGACGCGCCGCTGTACACCGGCGACATCACGGGGCTCGGCACCATCCGGCTGCTGGAGGCGGTCCGCGCCAGCGGCATCGACACCCGGATCTACCAGGCGTCGTCGTCCGAGATGTTCGGCGCCACTCCACCGCCGCAGAACGAGACGACCCCGTTCCATCCGCGCAGCCCATACAGCGTCGCCAAGGTCTACTCGTACTGGGCGACGGTCAACTACCGTGAGGCGTACGGAATGTTCGCGGTCAACGGGATCCTCTTCAACCATGAGTCCCCGCGCCGCGGCGAGACCTTCGTGACCCGCAAGATCACCCGCGGCGTCGCGCGGATCAAGGCGGGGCTCCAGCAACACCTCCACCTCGGCAATCTCGATGCCGTACGGGACTGGGGTTACGCCCCCGAGTACGTCGACGCGATGTGGCGGATGCTGCAGTGCGACTCGCCGGACGACTACGTGGTGGCCACCGGTGAAGGGGTCAGTGTCCGGCAGTTCCTGGAGTTCGCCTTCGAGCATGCGGGGCTGGACTGGCGTGACCATGTCCGGTACGACGCGAAGTACGAGCGTCCCAGTGAGGTCGACGCCCTGATCGGCGACGCCACCAAGGCCGAGGAACTGCTCGGCTGGAAGCCCGTCGTGAAGGCGCAGGAGCTGGCCGGGATCATGGTCGAGGCGGACATCCGGCAACTCTCCGACCAGCTCACCGGTGCAGCCGTGCGGGTGGATCGATGAGAGCGCCAAGACGTCTCAGACGCAGTGGCGTGTACGCCGCCGTCCTCGCGCTCGCCGCGGGCGCACTCACCACCTCGGCGGCCACCGCTCCCCCGGCCGCGGCGCTGACTCCGCCGGTCGGCTTCACCGCCGACAACCTGACCACCTATCAGACCAACGGGATCGTCTGGGCGCTCGCCGAGGCGAACGGGGTGGTGTACGCGGGCGGCACCTTCGCCAACGTACGGCCGGCCGGTGCCCCGGCGGGCAGCAGCACGACGCCCGCCGTGAACTTCGCCGCGTTCGATGCGGCCACCGGGGCGCCCACCGGCTGTTCGCTCTCCTTCACCCGCAGCAGCGGCACCGCCACGGTCCGGGCGTTCGCGCTCTCCCCCGACAAGTCCACGCTGTACGCCGGTGGATACTTCAACGCCGTCAACGGGACGTCTGCCAACGGCCTGGTGGCCATCAACACCGCGACCTGCACCCTCCGTCCGGGGTTCGCGCCGAACTTCGGGGCGACCGTGCGGGCGCTCGACGTGGCCGCGAACGGCACGGTCTACGCGGGCGGCGACTTCCAGACAGTCAACGGCCAGGCCCGGCGCTTCTTCGGCGCCGTCACCGCGGCCGGTGCCGTGACCGCCTGGAACCCGGACGCCGACGATCCCGGCCGGGCGCTCAAAGTCACTCCGGACGGCGGGAACGTCCTGATCGGCGGCGACTTCTTCACCGTCGGCGGCGCCGACTCGCACGCGCTCGCGGTGACCGACGCCGGCTCGGGCGCGCTGACCCGCGCCTACACCGGCAACTTCATCCCGTCCACCGCGGTCATCAAGGACATCGTCACCGACACCGCCTCCGACGGCTGGTACGTCGCGGGCGAAGGCACGGGAGGCGGCTCCTTCGACGGCCGGCTCGCGATGCGGCTCGGTACGTTCGACCAGCGCTGGCGGGACACCTGCCAGGGGGCGACACAGGCACTGCGGGTCTACCGGGGAGTGCTGTACGCGGGCAGCCATGTCCACGACTGCTCCACCATGGGCGGCTTCCCGAACCAGGTCCGCAAGCACCTCACCGCCCAGTCCGTCGACGATCCGGCGATGCTCGGCTGGCTCCCGGACACCAATGACGGGATCGGTGAGCCGGTCGGGCCGCGCGCCCTGACCGTGTCCTCCCGCGACGGCCGCGACTTCCTGTGGGTGGGCGGCGAGTTCACCACGGTCAACGGGGTCGCCCAGCAGTCCCTGACCCGGTTCGCCAACACGCCCGACACGGGCGCGCCGTCCGTGCCAGCCGTCAGTGTCTCCGCTCCCCGGGCCGGTGAGGTGAAGGTCAGCTGGCGGTCCGGTCTGGATCTGGACGACAGCCTGCTCACCTACCGGGTCTACCGCGACGGCGGCTCGACGCCCGTGTACACGACGCAGGGGTCCTCACTGTTCTTCAGCCGCCCGCAGCTGACGTTCACCGACACCGATGTGGTGGCCGGACGGACGTACTCGTACCGGATCACGGCGAGCGACGGGACCAACACGAGCGCCCTGTCGGCCGCCGCCTCCGTCACCGCGGCCGCTTCGGCGAGCCCGTACCAGGAGCGGGTGCTCGCGGACGGTGCCAATCTGTACTGGCGCTACGACGAGGCGGGTGGGGCGTTCGCCGCGGATGCCTCGGCCGGTGACGACGGCGGGGTGTACATGAACGCGCCGACGTACCGGTCGACCCCGTCCGCGGTCGCCGATTCGGCGGCACTGTCCCTGAACGGCACGGACGAGTACGTGTACAGCGACCGTCTGCACCACTACACCTCGCCGACGCCGTACTCCATCGAGACCTGGTTCCGGACGAACACCACGCGGGGCGGCCGGATCGTCGGCTACGGCAACAACATCGGCACCGCCCAGGGCCACACCAGCAGCATCTCCGACAAGCTCGTCTATATGACCGATGACGGGCGCCTCGCCTTCGGCGTCCAGGTCGGCAGCACCAGCAGCAGGCCCACCCTCACCACAACGGCTTCCTACAACGACAACACCTGGCACCATGTCGTCGCCACCCAGGGACCGTCCGGCATGCGGCTGTACGTGGACGGGGTGGTCGTCGGCTCCAACACGACCGCGGGCAACCGCTCGTACAACGGGTACTGGCGGGTGGGCGGCGACGCCATGCCGACCACCTGGCCGAACCGTCCCACCAGCACCTACTTCGCCGGGCAGGTCGACGAGACCGCGGTCTACCCGTCGGCGCTGACCGCCGCCCAGGTCGCCGCGCACCACGCCCTGGCGGACACCCCGTCCGGCCCCGGAGACACCACCGTGACGCTCACTCCGGACGACGACGCGTACGTCAACAGCGTCGCGCCGAACACCAACTACAACGACAACCAGCTCGCCTCGCGCGGCAGTACGGCGTATCTGAGCTATCTGCGCTTCACCGTGCCCGCGGCCCCTGCCGGACAGGTCCTCAAGAGTGCCCGGCTCACGTTCCGGACGTCGTCCGACTCGACGGCGGGCTCCTCCGACAGCCACACCGTGGTGCCGGTCACCGGCACCTGGACCGAGTCGGCGGTCACCTACAACACCCGGCCGTCGCTCTCCTCGACCGTGCTGGGGACCATCACCGGCGCGACCTCGGTCTCCACCGACCATTCGGTGGAGCTGAACGCACCGGCACTGGGCGGAGCACTCGGCTCCGTCTACTCACTCGCCCTGACCAGCAGCGGGACGGACAGTCTCCGCATCTGGTCGAGCGAGGTATCGACCGCGGCCTACCGGCCGCAGCTCGTTCTCACCTTCGGAGCTGAATGATGAACGGAAGTACGGGGCGCAGACGCGCGGGACGTGGCCGGGTGCGTGCCGCGTCCGCCGCGCTCTGCCTGCTCGCCGGAGCCCTGGCCGCGACCGCGGTCGGGGCCTCCCCGGCGGCGGCTCTCACACCGCCGGTCTCCCTCACCGCGGACGACCTCTCCACCTGGCAGACCAACGGCATCGTCTGGTCGATGGCTGCCACGGGCGGGGTCGTTTACACCGGTGGCACCTTCTCCACCGTCCGTCCCCCGGGCGCGGCAGCCGGCACATCCGAACAGCCCGCGGTCAACTTCGCCGCGTTCGACGCGGCGACCGGCGCACCGACCGGCTGCAGCCTGTCGTTCACCCTCTCCTCCGGAACGGCGACCGTTCGGGCCCTCGCCCTCTCCCCCGACAACACCACGCTGTACGCGGGTGGGCAGTTCGGTGCGGTGAACGGGGTCGGCGTCAGCAATATCGCCGCGATCGACACGGCGACCTGCACCCCGCGCCAGGACTTCAAGGTCGCCGTCTCGGCGACCGTACGGGCCCTGTCCGTCACGGACGACACCGTCTATCTGGGCGGCGACTTCAACACCGTCGCAGGGCAGACCCGGAACAAGTTCGCCGCGGTCACCACCGGCGCCCAGCTGAAGCCGTGGACGGCCAATACGGACGAGGTGGGCCGGGCCGTCCAGGTGACGCCCGACGGGCAGCATGTGCTGATCGGCGGCGACTTCTTCACCGTCAACGGCACCACCTCGCACGCCCTCGCCGTCGTGGACGCCACCACGGGTGCGATCACCAAGAGCTACCCGGGCTTCATCCCGGACACCTCCACGGTGCAGGACCTGACCACGGACGCCACCGGCTTCTACACCGCCAACGAAGGCACCGGAGGTGGTGTCTTCGACGGGCGGATCGCGCTGAACCTCAGCAACTTCGAGCAGCGCTGGCGGGACACCTGCCTCGGCGCCACGCAGGCCGTGCTGGTCCACGACGGGGTCCTGTACAGCGGCAGTCACGCCCATGACTGCTCCAGCATGGGCGAGTTCCCCGACCAGCCGCGCAAGCATCTCCTCGCCCAGTCGGTGAACGATCCAAAACTGCTGCCGTGGTTCCCGGACACCAACGACGGCATCGGGGAGCCGGTCGGACCGCGGGTGATGGCCCAGACCGACCAGGGTGGGCACCACTACCTGTGGGTCGGCGGTGAGTTCACCACGGTCAACGGCTCCGCGCAGCAGGGCCTGACCCGGTTCGCCGACGGTCCGGACACCGGGGCCCCGTGGGTGCCCAACGTCAGCCTCTCCACGGTCGCCGCGGGCAAGGTCGAGGTCAACTGGCAGACCAGCTTCGACACCGACGACGGCGAACTCACGTACCGGATCTACAAGGACGGTGCGAGCACCCCCGTGTACACGACCACGGGGAGCTCGGTGTTCTGGGACCGGCCGCAGCTGAGGTGGACCGACACCGACGTGGCTCCGGGCGAGACACACACGTATCGGATCAGCGCGAGCGACGGCACCAACACGAGCGCCAAGTCCCCCGCCCAGACCGCCATCGTGGCCTCCGCGGCGGAGAGTTACCCGGCCAGGGTGCTCGCCGACGGCGCGTCGCTGTACTGGCGGTACGACGAGGGGACGTCGACGTTCGCCGCCGACACCGGGACCGGTCTGGACAACGGCTTCCTGCGCAACGCTCCGGCCTACCGGCAGACTCCGGCCGCGGTCTCCGGACCGTCGACCGCGATCGGCTTCAACGGCTCCACCCAGTACGCGTACAGCAACAAGCGGCATGCGCAGCCGACCAAGTTCTCGGTGGAGACCTGGATCAAGACAACCACCACCAGAGGAGGGAAGATCATCGGCTTCGGCAACCTGACCATGCAGAACAGCAACCAGTACGACAAGCATGTGTACATGCTCAATGACGGGCGGCTGACCTTCGGCGTCTACAGCGGCGGCACCCGGACCATCACCACCTCCGGGGCCTACAACGACGGCACCTGGCACCATGTCGTCGCCACGCAGGGCAGCTCCGGCATGGCGTTGTACGTGGACGGACAGCTGCGCGCGTCCAACATCCTGTACACCGCCAACGAGAGCTACAACGGGTACTGGCGGGTCGGCGGGGACAACCTGGGCAGCTGGCCGAACCGTCCGACGAGCGACTTCTTCGCCGGGCAGATCGACGAGACCGCCGTCTACCCGACCGCGCTCAGCAGCTCCACGATCAGTGCCCACTACGCCCTGAGGACGGGTGGATGAGGTATCCGTTCCTGGCCGGCGCCGCCGTCGTCGTACTGACGGCGGCGCTGGCCGCCTGCGGCTCGTCCTCCGACGGAAAACACCGGGAGGCGGGTGGCGCGAAGCCGTCGGCCGCCGAGTCCCCCGTCGCGGGGGCGACGGCCGGGCCCGACGCCGACGCGTCCGCCGGCCCGTCGGCGAAGAAGACGAGCGAACCACCGAAACTGCCCACCGACGAACTCACCCCGGCCACCGGCTCCTTCACGAAGAAGCAGAAGGAGTACCTGGTCGACCGGGTGCCCAAGGGCATGGACCCGGCAGCGGTGCTCCAGACCGGCCAGGAGACCTGCGACAAGCTGTCGTACCTGGTCAAGGTCGACAAGGACACCGCGGTCGCGGCCATCGTCACCGGCGAGGTCGCCGGTGCGAAGCCCGCTGTCGCGCACCTCTGCACCGACCATCAGGACCTGGTGGACCGGGCCGCTCTGGGGTACGCCGACGGCACGTACAAGAACCAGCAGATCCGGCCGGGCCGCTACTACGCCGTCACCCCCACGAAGAGCTGCACCTGGCAGGTCACGGGGGCGGGCGGCAAGAACCTGGCGTCGGGCACCTCCGGCTCCGGGAAGCGGGTGGGGATCACCGTCGCGACGACGGCCCGCGCCTTCACCTCCACAGGCTGCTACGCCTGGCTGCCCGAAGGAGACAAGGGATGAGCAAGCTGCCGATAGCCGTGGCGATCCCCACGAAGAACGAGGGCCTCAACATCGCCGAGGCGGTGAAATCGGTCCTCGGCCACTTCGAGGCGGTCGTTGTCGTCGACTCGCACAGCACCGACGACACGGCGAAGATCGCCGAGAGCTGCGGCGCCGAGGTGGTCACGTACACCTGGGACGGCGGTCATCCGCGGAAGAAGCAGTGGTGCCTGGAGAACGTCCGCACGGACCTCGACTGGATCCTGCTGCTCGACGGCGACGAGCGGCTCAGTCCCGGTCTGCTGGCCGAGCTGCGGCAGATCTTCGCCGATCCCGGGGCACCGAAGCCGGCGGCGTACGACATCCCGCTGGGCTACTGGTTCTCGGGCCGGAGGCTGCGCCACGGGTACACCATCCGCAAGCGGTCCCTGACCGACCGGACCCGGTGCCACTATCCGGAGGTCGGGGATCTTGCGGCGCCCGGGATCGGCGAGGTCGAGGGGCACTACCAGCCGGTCGCGCCGACGGCGGGTGCGCTCCGCAACCCGATCGAGCACCAGGACCTCGACCCGGTGACGGCGTGGTTCGAGCGGCACAACCGCTACTCGGACTGGGAGGCGTGGCTGGAGCACCATCCGGACGTCAAGGAGCAGGTCCGGAAGGTGAAGTCGCGCCAGGGGCAGCTGTTCCACAAGGCGCCGTTCAAGCCGCTGGTGTCGTTCGCGTACATGTACGTCTACCGGCGGGGCTTCCTCGACGGGCGGGCGGGCTTCGACTTCGCGCTGGCGATGAGTTTCTACCGGTGGCAGATCGCCCTCAAGTCCCGTGAGGGCAAGGTGGGGTGAACCTCCCGCACCGTTTCCGGTGTCAGCGGAGTGCGGCCTTCCGGCGGACCACGTCCTCATAGGTCCGCCGGAGGGTCTGCGCCACGGCCTTGATGGTGAAGTGCTCATTGACCAGCTGCCACGCAGCGTTTCCAGCTTCGGCGTTGGTCTTCGGCTCCAGGAGTTCGAGGATCGCCTGCGCGACCTTCTGGGCGTTGGCCTCGTCCTCGCCGACCCGACTGTCGATCACCCGGCCCGCCCCGGCCTCCGCGACATCGGGGCCCAGCCCGCAGGTACGGGTGATCACCACGGGCGTACCGACCGACATCGCTTCGAGGACCGAGACCCCGAGGGGTTCCTCGATCGACGGCAGTACGTACACATCGGCGCGCCGTCCGGCGGCGAGCACCTCTTCATGGCCGAGCGGTCCCACATGGTCGAGCGACTCCAGCACTCCCAGTCTCGCGGCCAGTTCCAGCGTTCCGGGGAGTGCTCCGGTGTCCGGTCCTGCCAGCACGAACCGGGCGTCCGGGTACTTCGCAAGGACTGCGGGCATCGCGGCGACGAAGTCCTCCGGGCGCTTGCGCTCCTGGATCCGGGCCAGGAAGAGCACTGTCGGCGGCTGCCCCGGGTCCCGGGCGGGCTTGCGCTTCTGCGGGCGTACGCCGTTGACCAGCCGCACGGTGCGGGTGAGCGGCACCGGGGCGGCCACGGCATTCACATCGAGGCGCTCCATCTCGGTCAGGTGCAGCACCGCGTCGGCGCCGCGCAGCACCTTCCGTACGCCCAGCAGGTCGGTCAGCTGGGCGACGCGCTTCTCGGTCGGGTCCACCATGCCGTGTGTCTGGACGACCAGCGGGCGGCGCAGGGCCAGCGCGAGGAGGGCGGCGGGCAGCGTCACCAGGTCGCGCATCAGATGGACATGGACGAGATCCGCCCCGCGCATCCGGCGCCGGGCGGCCAGCAGCAGCGCGCCCGATGTGATGCCGCTGACCTCGAACATCGGCAGGAGGTGACGGGCTTGGAAGAGGTGGGCGGGCACGCCCTCGACCTCGCTCGGCAGCTCGCCGACGAAGCCGTCGCCGAGCGCCAGGATCCGGGCGTCGTCGCCATGGGCACGCTGGACCTTCGACAGGTTGAGCGCCACCCGGGTCGGACCACCGAACGCATGGTCCGGAGTGTGCAGTGTGACGATGTGCAGGATTTTCACCAGGGTTCCCCTCGACCTCGGCCTACTCTTCACAGAGTAGTCATCCTGATTACCCCAAGTGGGTTGATTCGTTAGAGTGTTCACCGATCCACGGAACGGGGGACGTATGACGTCCGTGCACGAGACGGCGCCGCCCGTACCCGTACGGCGGGGTGGCGATGGCCGGCGGGTCCGGCCTCCGGCGAGGCCGATGTCCTGGGCGATGCTCTCGCGGGCGCTGGCCGTGCCGCTCATCCTCGGCCTGGTCTGCTTCCTGCCCGCGGTGATCGCCGCCCAGCCGGGCACGGGCGTCCGCGACACCGCCTACTGGCTGCAGCTCGTCCTGACCTGCTATGCGGGTGCGCGGCTGGCCACGATGATCCTGTCGACCGGACGGCGGCTGCTCCAGGGCGTCTTCTGGATGTTCGTGTACATCGCGATGGGGGTGGCTCCGTTCGCCCAGGCGGTCATCGGCCAGACCCCGACGCCGATGGTCGGGCCCCGGTCGGACCTGGTGACGGCGATCTCGCTGATCCTGGTGGGCTGCGCGGCGTTCGACCTCGGTGCGCTGCTGGCGTCCCGGCGGCCGCTGCGCCGGCGCACGGCGGCGCGCAGCGGGAGCGGCCCGGCCACCGCGCACCGGATCAGGCTCCGGCTGCTGGTGCTGCTCGCGTTCGCCGCGAGCGGGTACTACATCCTGAAGCTCGGCGGGCCCGCCATCTTCTTCACCAGCCGCCAGGAGATCAGCGCCACCGTCGCCGTCAGCTCGGTCGCGTCCTCCGAGTCGAACGTGGGCTCCGCCTTCCTCAAGGGCTTCGGTACGGTGCCCGCCCTGTTGGCGCTGCTGTTCTACACCCGTCGGCTGGTGACCTCGCGGCGGGCCCGCCGCTCCCCCTCGACGGTTCTGGTCTGGCTGGCGCTGGCGATTCTCAACATCATCGTCAACAACCCTATCTCCAATGCCCGTTACTGGTTCCTGACGGTGCTGGTCTCGCTCCTCTTCACCGCGTTCCCGAGCAGCGCCGCGATGTACCGGTCGGTGCTCGCGATGGGGGTGGTCGGGGCTCTGGTGCTGTTCCCGTACGCGGACCGGTTCCGATACGACGACGCCGGGTACCGGCCGGTGCAGTCGTCGTCCGTCTTCGAACCACTGGCGACGAAGGATTACGACCAGACGGTGATGTTCGCGAACACCATCTCCTGGGTCGACACCCGTGACCACACGTACGGGCGTCAACTGGCCGGCTCCGCACTGTTCTTCGTGCCGCGGGCGGTGTGGAGCGGCAAGCCGGAGGACACCGGGGTCCGGGTCGGCCAGTGGATGGGGATGAACATGACCAACCTCTCGGCGCCGCTGTGGACCGAGTTCTGGGTCGACTTCGGCGCGCCGGGGATGGTCGGCGGTCTCGCACTGATCGGGTACGCCGCCGCGCGCACCGACCGCCGTTACGCGCTGGCGGTGTCCCGGGACGGACCCGGGCCCGGAAGTGTCCTGGCCATCGCGGCACCGCTGATCGCCGGGTACACATTCATCCTGCTGCGCGGACCGCTGCTGCAGTCCGTCGGGAAGCTGGCCATCGGAGCACTCTGCCTGCTGCTGGTCACGAGCTTCCGGGGCCGGGGCGGGCCACGGACACGCTGACCGGAGGCTGCGCGGGTGCGGTGCGCCGGTGCAGCCCGGCCACCCGGATCCAGGTCGCCACCGCCTTGCAGACGGATCCCAGACACAGCCCCCAGGCAGCACCCGGCACGCCGCCGACCGCGTAGCCGCCCGCCAGGAACGCGACGGCGGCGAGCGAGAACACCACCTGGATGGAGAGAGTGGTGCGCGGGTCCAGCATCCGCAGCGCCAGCAGCCCGCAGGTGCCGACGGCCATCGCCGTGTACTGGCTGCCGGTCGCCGGCAGCAGTGCCGCCGCCGTGGGCCAGGTGTCACCGAGCAGATGGCGGCCCACACCGTCGGGCAGCAGCGCGAGCGCGGAGGCCCAGACCGCGGCGGTGGCGGCCAGGACCGCGGCCAGACCGGCGGTGGCGCGTATCCGGCGCCGCTCGGAGCCGAGCCGTCCGAGCAGGGGTGGGCCGAAGCTGGTGGCGGAGGTGAACAGCACGTTGAGCGGTCCGAAGAGCGTGGTCGCGCCGCGCAGCGCGCCGACGACCAGGGGGTTGCCGAACACACCGAGTCCGAGAACGGAGAGCTGGCTGGTCGCGTTCCCCACGCCGAACTCGACCACGAACCGCCGCCCGAGGTGTCCTCGCCCCATCAGGACCTTCAACCTCCGCTGCGTACCGGCGACGTGGCGGCGCAGCAGGGCGGCGGAGAGCAGCAGCGCGGGCAGCGCGGACAGCCCCCAGACGGCGACGAGCCGTGCGGCCGGGGCGCCGTACGGCTGGACGGCCAGGGCGCCCAGCACACAGGCGAGCCGCAGCACGTCGCTCGCCAGCGCCAGGTGCGGCCGCTGCAGGGTGGAGAAGGCGTAGCGCATGGCGTCCTGTCCGAGCACGACGGGCAGGACGAGCCCCAGGACCATCAGGGCGCGCGCGGTGTCCCCGGGCACGAACAGGCAGACCGCGGCCAGCAACGCGCCGAGCGCCGACGCGGCAAGCAGGGTGAAGTCGACCGCCGACCTGCAGGCGCCGCGCACCTCCTCGCCGGCGCCGCGCCGCAGCACGAGCGGCTGTCCGGTGTAGGCGCCGGAGATCCCCAGCAGCACCGTGAAGACGAGATACACGGCCGAGAAGCGGGCGAAGTCGGCGACGGTGGAGAGCCGTGCGGCCGCCACCAGCACCAGGATGTTGGTGAGGGCCGCCACCCCTTGGTCCGCGACGGAGCTGACGACCGCGGTGCGTGCTCTCACCGGCGCCCTGCGGAGGTGTCGAAGGTGCGCAGCCCGAGGGTTTCGGTGGGGTCGCCGGTGTGTTCGGAGCCCTCGGGTCCACCGCGGCCGTCCTGGCCGTCCTGCCCCGGCCGACCCCCGTTCGTGCGGCGCCTGCCGGACTTCTGGCGCGACCTGCGCTCGAAGCGGCCGCGCCCGGGATGCAGGAGGGTACCGAGTACGGTGCCGCCGGCCGCGCCGATGATCTCGCGGATCCGTTCCAGGTCGCTGCGGTGGACTTCGCGCGGGTCGCAGACCACCACGACGCCCTCGACGCGGTCGATCAGGGCGACGGCGTCGGCGTACGACAGCACGGGCGGCGCCAGCACGATGACCACTGAGCCGGGGCGGTCCCCCTCGGCGACGATGCGGCTGACGGGCGCCGAGGTCAATGCGCGCGGCACGTTGTCGATCCGGCGTCCGGCGATCAGGGTGAAGGCGCCGGAGCCGGGCACGTCCACGTTCGTACGGCTGTCCGACGGCCAGGCACGGTCGTCGCCCTCCGCGGCCCAGCGGGGCCTTCCCTGTACGGCCGCGCCGAGATCGCGGGCCAGGGACGGGGTACGGAGATCGGCCTCGACGAGGAGCACGTCACGGCCCATTTCGGCGAAGGCGGCTGCCAGGTTGACCGCCGCGGCGGTGGCCGCTTCGTTGTCGCCGCGCGGGGCTGTGACGAGGAGCCGTCGGCGCTGTTCGAACGACGGGTCGTAGGCGAGGCGGAACGCCACCGCCCGGTATTCCTCGGCGAGCCTGCTGCCGCTTCGTCCGATGGCGAGCAGCGCCCCCTGGGAGCCGCGTTCCTTCGGCAGGGTGCCGAGCAGCGGGGCACCGAGCGAGCGGACCAGCTCCCGGGTGGAGCGGACCGCCGGGTCGAAGACGAGACGCACCCAGGACAGCAGCAGACCGAGCGCGAGTCCGACGACGCCGCCGAGCCCGAGCAGCAGGGGCAGTCCCGCCCCCGTGGGCTTCTCCGGTGCGACTGGCTTCTTGTTGAGATAGCCGGGTGTGGTGTCCAGAGCGCGCAACTCCGAGATTTTTCTGCTCAGTTCGGAGATCGCGACCACCAGGTTGGCCCGGGCGCTGGTCACGTCGTCGCCGCTGGTCCCGGCCGACTCGCCGGCCAGCTTGTCGCGCTGTTCGGTGAGCGGCTTCAGCTGGGCGCGGTAGCCGTCGACCATGTTGTCGATGCTGTTCTCGGTGCGCTCCCTGCGTATCTCCAGATAGGCGTCGGCGAGCGCCTCGGCCCGCTGCTTGGCCAGGGCGGGAGTGCGGGCGGTGTAGGAGAAGCGCAGCACGAGGGTGTTGGGCGGATTGGTGACCTGGAGACCGGCGAGCAGCTTCCCGACCTTCACCCGGTCGTCGCGCCGCGCCAGGGCGCGAGAGGCAATGGTGCCCACCGCGTCGCTGACAGCTGTCTGCCGCTCGGACCCGATGTTGATCCCCTTGTCGGCGGAGGCGCCGGTGGCGAAGGGGTCGGAGGTGGCGTTGCGGACGAACACCTCGCCGGTGGCCGTGTAGCTCGCCTCGCCGCTGAGGGCGAGCCAGCCGCCGCCCAGCAATCCGAGGACCACGCCGACGGCGAGGAGTGCGCGGTAGCGCAGGAGTTGCCGGAACTGGTCGCGCAGCAGAGCGGGTTCGTCCTGCTCCTCCAGCGCGCGGATCGGATGCGTCATCGGCGTGGTCTCCCTTGTGCGTCTTCGAGGACCTCGGTGAGCAGGGCGTCGAACCGGGCGAGGCCCGCTTCGCGGCTCAGGTGACGTGCGACGTACTCCGGCCCGCGGGCGCCCAGTGCGTCCGCCTCGGCCGGTCCCTCGACGAGCTTCCGTACGGCTGCCAGCATCGCGCCGGGGTCCTCGGGTGCGACCAGGATCCCTGCGCCGGAGCGACGCACCTCCTGGGCGGTGCCGCCCTCGTCGGCCACCGAGGCGACGACGGGGCGGCCGGAGACGAAGTACGAGGTGAGTTTGGACGGCACGCTCATGTCGAGCACGGACGCGCGCTGTGTCACCGCGAGGACGTCCGCGGCGGCCAGGACGTCGGTGAACTCATCTGCACCGGCGGGCGGCAGGAAGTCGAGGTTGGGCAGGCCCGTCGCGCGGGCGCGCAGTTCCTCGCGCTGATTGCCGTCGCCCATCAGCACGATGCGCACATCGGGGGCCAGTCGAGCCGCGTCGACGAGGACGTCGAGTCCCTGCTTGAGCCCCATGTTCCCGGAATGCAGCACCACCGGGGTGTCGGCGTGCCAGCCGAGCCGGGCCCGGGTCGCGGCGCGGTCGGCCGAAGACCGCTGCACATGGGTCCAGTTGGGGACCAGGCGGATGCGTCCCGGGTCGACGCCGTAGGCGGTGACACGGGAGACGAAGCTCTCGTGGATGACGCCGACGAGGGAGGCGGAGCGGAGCGCGTACCGCTCGGCCCTCGCGGCGACGGCCGCCGCCCGGTCCCCGCCACGGATGCCGCTCTGCGCGGCGGCGGCGCCCATCAGGTCCTGTACGACGGGTATGTACGGGACCCGGTGGCGGCGGGCCAGCCTGGCGCCGATGACACCGCCGGCCAGGCTCGGCATCTGGGATACCACTACGTCCGGCCGGGACCCGGGCGGCGCGAGCAGAGCGTGCGCGAGCACGGTCGCCTCGAACGCACCTCTGCGAAGGGCGGTCTGACGAGGCGGCACATAATGTCTTCGTCGGTGGACCAGCACCCCGGCGCGGCTCTCGGTAGTTCGCCAGACCCCCCAGTACTCGGGGTCCGTGCGCCAGGAAGGGTAGTGCGGCATGCCGGTGAGGACGTGGGTCTCCGCTCCGGACGCTGCCCAGTGCTCGGCGAGTTGTGCGGCGTACGGGCCGATTCCGGTCAGCTCCGGCGCATAGTTGGTCGACACCACGAGAAGCCTGCGGTATGCGAACGGCTTGCCGTGATCAGCGTGGAACATCGGACGATCACCTTCCCCCCGGTACAGCCTCTGTTCCCCCGAGGGAACAACCCCAAAAGTGAGCTTATCCGTTCACGTGATGCGCAAGTGGTCTTCACAGTAAGGTCATTGCACCATCAGCACGGATACCGATATCCCGCAGGACCGGATGCCATGTCCGGACACCTGCGACCGGAACACGGACATCATGTTCACCGTGGGGGGAGAGAACGGATGGTGCACAGGGTCGGCTACGCGCCGGGGGTCTACGACCTGTTCCACGTAGGGCACCTGAACATCCTGCGGCATGCCCGCAGCCAGTGCGACTACCTCGTGGCGGGGGTCGTCTCGGACGAGATGGCCGCGCTCGCCAAGGGCCACAGGCCGGTGATCCCGCTGCCGGAGCGGCTTGAGATCGTCCGCAGTGTGCGCTATGTGGACGCGGCGTTCGTCGAGACCGTTCCCGACAAGGTCGAGACGTGGCAGCAGGTCAGGTTCGACGTCATTTTCAAGGGCGACGACTGGCGGGGCACGGAAAAGGGGGAACGACTCGAACGCGACTTCGCCGAGGTCGGTGTGGAGGTGGTCTACTTCCCGTACACCGTGCACACGTCCAGCACCCAGCTGCGCCGGGCGCTGGACACCCTCGTCAGTCCGCAGCCCGGAGCGCTTTCAGCTCCCTGAACCACTTGACGAGGAACGCCACGAGGAACAGCGCGTGCACGACGGCGAGTGCGGCATAGCCGATACGGAACGCGGTCTCGTCGCCGTACAGCAGGAACACCAGGCAGAACACCCCGTAGTCGGCGGGGAGCAGTGCCACGGCCCGCACCCGGGACACCGGGGCCGTGGCACTGCCGGCCGGTGCGGGGCGGGCGGCCGCCTTGCCGAGCTGCTCGCGCAGCAGACCGGCGCAGAAGGTGAGCACCGCGACGAACAGGAAACCCAGCGGCAGCAGCAGCCAGCCCTCGCCGGGCAGTTGCGCAAAACGGTGGAACGAGATCAGTACGGCGGTGTGTACGAGGATCAGCTTGGCGCAGTCCACGACATGGTCCAGCCACTCTCCGTCCGGCCCGCCCCGTCCGGTCAGCCGGGCGAGCTGCCCGTCGGCCGAGTCGAAGGCGAAGCCGACGGCCAGCCCCGCGTACACGGCGAAGGCGAGCCCCCAGGAGGGCCGGACCAGCGCCACCGAGGCAACTGCGGTGAAAGTGAAGGCCGCACTGACCAAGGTGACTTGATTGGGCGTGAGCCCGATCCGGTAGGCGCCCGCGGCAAGCACACGCCCGGCCGGGCGGTTGACATACCGCGAGTAGAGCGACACACCCTTTGCGGTCTTCTGCGCGCCGCGCAACTCGCGCAGCACCGTGCCTGTGGATCCCATCCGCCCCCCAGCGTCCAGCCGTTCCCGCAGCGCCGGCGGAACACCGAAAGCGCTGCGTTCGGAGCCGCATCATGGCACGGAGAACCTCTTTCAGGTGAGCACTCCCCCGGTCCCGGCCCGGCAGGCTGTCGGCTCAGGCGGGCGCCGACCTGCACTCCGGGTGGCCCCATCCGTTCGGATTCTTCGCGATCACGTCCTTCGCCGCGTACGGCTTTCCGCAGTGGCAACGCCCGGCGAACTTGGCCCGGATGGTGCCCCCGGTGCGCACGGGGCGTGCAGCGCCCGCCGTCTTCCTCTTCGCCGCCGCGCTGCCGCTTCGGCTCTCGGACGCCCTGGCCGCGGCGGGCGTCGGCAGCGGGGAGCCGTGCGCAGTACCGGCCGCCCGCTGCGTCACGGCGGCCTCGCTGGCCGCTTGGTCCGCAAGGGCGTTGAGCGGATCGCCGTCCACCTGATGGGCTGGCACATAGACGAAGCGGATGGTCCGGCCGCTCAGCAATTCGTCGATGCGGACCACCAGCTCCTGGTTGGCCACGGGCTTGCCGGCCGAGGTCTTCCAGCCGTTCCGCTTCCACCCCGGCAGCCACTTCGTCACCGCGTTCATCGCGTACTGCGAGTCCATCCGGACCTCGGTCTCCACGGCCGGATCCGTAGCCTCCAGCAGCGACTGAAGTGCGGTGAGCTCGGCGACGTTGTTGGTCGCGGTGCCCAGCGGCCCCGCCTCCCAACGCTGCGGAGTCCCCTGCGCATCGGCCACGACCCATGCCCAGGCCGCAGGCCCCGGATTCCCCTTCGATGCCCCGTCACACGCGGCGATGATGCACTCGTTCATACCCCTGATCATGCCAGCGCCGACCCGGCCCACGGCCCCACGGACAGCCGGTAACGCAGCGTAACGGTTCGGAATGCGGTGACAGCCGGACGCTGGTTCTCTGAATGAGCCCGCTCTTCCCTACCGTCCTAGGAGTGACGATGAGCGTTGCAGGCGAAACCAGTGGCCGCGCCCAGGAGATGCGCGACAAGGCCCGGCATCTGACCGAGGCCGCGGAGCGCGCGACCGACCCGGAGCAGCGTCAGCGGCTCCAGGAGAAGGCGCGGAAGCTGCAGGAGCAGAGCGAGCAGCTCGGCAACATGGGCTCCGGCGACACGCGCCGGCCCAAGTAAGCAGCCGCACCACGTGAACGGTCGGTGGTCTGCCACTCTTCCATGAGTGAGTGGCAGGCCATCGGCCTCGCTTCCGTTCGGACACGGTCAGGCGATGCCCGTGACGTCGAGCATCTTGTAGCTGCCGCGCCGCAGATCGGCATAGTTGAGCACGACCGCGGCGATGAGTCCGGCGAACGCCGCGTATTTCCACGTACTGGGGTCGGCCACGACATCGAAGATCGCCTGAAGGCCCGAACAGGGCACCCGGGTGGCACTGATCCCCCGCGACGACGGGCCGGTGCGGGGGGCGCACGACGAGGCGTTCTGGCTCTGGCACATGGTGAACGCCTACAGCACCGTCCCCGGTGACGGCGACGTCGTGCTGGAGTACGTCCAGTGGGCGCACCTCTCCCTGGGCGCACCCGTCGAGGGACAACGCCCGAACCCCGGCGGTCCGGTGCGGGCGGTCATCGACCCGTTCCGCGGCACGATGCACCGTACGCAACTGGATGACTCGCGCATCGAACCCCGCAGGATCGGCGACCGACTGATCGGCCGTCAGCACCTCTGGACCGCCGTCGCCTCGGGTACCGGCGACGTCGACCTGCTGCCCGGCGAGTACGACGCGATCCGCCGGTACGACACCGAAGACGGCACCGGAGCCTCGGTGCTGTGGCGGGCCGGCGACCTGTCGGTCGGCGAACCGGTCTTCGCCCCCTCCACGGGGAACGGATCCGGTGGGAACGGCTACTGGATGACGTACGCCACCGACCGTACGCACGCGAGCAGTTGGCTGCTCGTCATCCCCGCCGACAACCCGGGATCGGGTCCGCTCGCCCGGGTCCGCATCCCCGTACGCGTACCGCTGGGCCTGCACGGCAACTGGCTCCGCACCGAGGAGCGGACGCTCAGTCCATGACCGGCAGCGTGTAGCGGATCTTCTCCTTCGCCCGGCCGCCGAGACGGTCGTAGAACCGGATCGCTCCTTCGTTCCACGCGGGCGTCTGCCACTGCACCTCGGTAAGCCCCAACCGCTGCGCCTCTGCCGCTACGGCATCCATGAGCAGCGCCCCGAGGCCCAGCCCCCGGTTGCCGTCGCGGAGGAAGAGGCAGTCCATGTGGAGGTACTCGCGCCCCTCCCAGGTGGACAGTTCGGGCATACAGGTCGCATACCCGACGACCTCTCCGTCGGCCCGCTCCGCCACGAGGCAGCGCAACCGCGGGTCCGGAACGTCGAAGAGGAGCACCGCAAGCCTCTCCGCCAGACCCGGGGACGGCGAGGCATCCTTCTCGTACGCGGCGTGCTCGGCGGCGAGTTCGGCGATGCGCGGCAGATCGGCGGGGCGCGCGTGCCGTACGTGGGGAGCGCCGTTCATCGGATACCTCCGGTCAGGGTGGTCAGGGCGGCCGTCTGGTGGTGCGCCCATCATCCAGGGGTGTTACCCGGCCGCCTCGCGCGGGTCGGGCACGGGCGCGATGGTGCGAACAGCTCTCGGACGATCTGCGGACGACCGACGGGCGAGGGCATCATGCTGTCCATGGCCTCGCACCCGTTGCTGGAGAAAACCGAGTTGTCCGCCCTGGAGCCGTATCTGGACCGTGTGGGGAAGGTCTTCGCCGCCTTTCGCGAACAGGACTCGGGGTGTGTGTCCTACGGCGTACGGCTCGAAGACGGTGAGCGGTGGTTCGTCAAGGCGGCGGTCACGGAAGCCGGCCGGCGGTCGCTCGACCGCGGGTGGGCCTTCCACCGGGCGGTACGCCACCCGGCGATCGTCCCGCAGCTCCACCGGATCACTGTGGGTGACAGGTGCGCGGTGGTGATGCCGTGGCATGAGGGCGATGTGCTGTACGCGAGGCGCAACCGCTCCAGCCCCGACAGCGCCGTCGCACGCTTCCGGGCGCTGCCGGTCACCCGGGTACTCCACGCGTTCGAGCAGATCCTGAGCGCTCATCTCGCCGTGGAGGACGCCGGTCAGGTGGCGGTCGACTTCTACGACGGTGCGTTGCTGTACGACTTCGCCCGGGACAGGGTGCGCCTGATCGACCTCGACGAATACCGGCCCGGCCCCTTTATGCAGGCCGACGACCGGCTGCCGGGGTCACGGCGGTTCATGGCGCCCGAGGAGTCCGTGCGGGGGGGCACTCATCGACACGCGGACGACGGTGTTCACCCTGGGCCGTGCCGCTCGGCTTCTCCTGGACTCCGGGGACGAGGAGCGGGCGTGGCGGGGCAGTCCGGCACAGCTGGCGGTGCTCGCGCGGGCCACCCGTAGGGATCCGGCAGAGCGGTTCGCGACGGTGCACCGGTTTGCCGCCGAATGGCGGACGGCAACCCGTCCCTTTTTCTGAACCGGACACCGATGAGTTTTCGACGCTGAATCGGTCGGTATCGGTGGACACACCCTTATGGCGAGGAGACAGCGATGACCAGCGAAGGCTTCACCACCTGTCTATGGCTCGACGGACAGGCCGAAGAGGCGGCGAACTATTACATGTCGATCTTCAAGAACTCGCAGCTCGGCAGGGTGGGCCGCTACTCCGAGGCCGGGCCGGGTCCGGCCGGGTCTGTTATGGCCGTCGAGTTCGAGATCAACGGCCAGAAGTTCGTCGCACTGAACGGCGGACCGCAGTTCACCTTCAACGAATCCATTTCGTTCCAGATCCGCTGCGACGACCAGGAGGAAGTGGACTACTACTGGAGCAGGCTCTGCGAAGGCGGCGAGGAAGGTCCTTGCGGATGGCTCAAGGACAAGTACGGCGTGTCGTGGCAGGTCGTGCCGAACGTGCTCATCGACTGGATCGGCGACCCTGATCCAGAGAAGGCGAGCCGAACCACCGAAGCGATGATGACGATGAAGAAGCTCGACATCGCTGCACTTCAGAAGGTCCACGCCGGGGTCTGAGGTCCACCGGGCGGTCGAGGCGGCGTGGTCTCCTCAGGGCTTGGTGTGCTCGGTGACCGCGCGGACCTGCGGTGATCCGAACACCTGGTGTCCGCCGCTGGCCAGCATGCGTACCTCACCGAGCTCGCTGATCTCCGCGCGGACGATTCCCGTCTCGTCCTCGTAGATGGGATAGCCGCCGGCCCCTTCTTTCGCGGTGCGCCGAACGATCACGGTGTCGTCCTCGACGGCGGACGCCTGAAATACCAGCTCGTAACTTTCCGGGCAATCCATGGGTGGCTCCGGACCAGAATCGGCGGCTGCGAATGTCCTGCCTGCGTCTTCCATTGTCGCCCACAACAGGGCGCCGTGCCTCAGGGCGACTCCGTCGTGGTCGAGGAGTCGGCCCGCTGAGGCCTGGAGTGCCTCACCGCCGGTGGAGGACCGGACCGCTGATCCCCGGGTCAGGGTGCGGTGGCTCGCGCGCCGCGGGCACGGTGGACGGGGCCTCGGGAGCGACGATTCCGCCACCGCCCTCCGGCGGTGAGACTGCGCGGATCGGGAACGGCGAGGCCCAACGCCACCCTGCTGCCCACCGCGTCGCCGGCCGGCTTGTCGGTATGGGCGAAGACGTCGTCCAGCGGCTGTACCAGCCGGGTGTCGAAGCCCCACCGTCGTGTCACGTCCGGCCGGTCCGCCACCCCATGGCACAGATCCGCCCGGATCCCCGTGTCGTGCAGGGCGCGCAGCACCGCGGAGTGCGCCTCGGTGGCGGGGGGCGGCCACATGTGCTGGATCAGGGCGGTGGTGGCCACCGCGGCGAGCCCGCCGCCTATGGTCGTGAAACGGTCAACGCCGCCTCCGCTTGCGCGAGCGTCGCCCGGTGACCGAAGAGTCCGGGCAGACCGCCCGAGTGCAGGAAGACCGTGCGCTGCCCGGGCAGCACGTCCCCGTCCTCGATCGCCGCGATCAGACCGGCCATCGCGCGTCCGGTGTAGATCGGGTCGAGCACGATGCCTTCGGTGCGGGCTGTCAGTGTCAGGGCTGCCATGGACTGCTCCGTCAGAGCGCCGTAGCCGTCGCCGACCTGGTCGAGCCGTATTCTCAGGCTGTCCGGCGCGCAGTCCGTACCGGACAGTCCGGAGACCAACGCGGCCACGGTCCCGGCCGGGTCGGTGACGGCGCCGCAATGGACACCGATCACTCGGGCGGCGCCCAGCGGATCGACGAGGCCGGCCATCGTGCCACCCGAACCGACCGCTACGACGACGGTCTCCAGGTCACGGGCCTGGGCGAGGAGTTCGCGTCCGCACTCGACGTATCCGCGCGCGCCCAGCACGCTGGAACCGCCGAAGGGGATGACCGCCGGGACACCGCCCTGCCGTCGCAGCCCGGCGGCAACCTCCTGCGCGGTGGCGTCGAGTGCCTGGTCGCCGACGTCACCGGCCCATACGACCGTGGCGCCGAACAGACCGTCGAGTGCCAGGTTTCCGGAGGCCGATGCTCCAGGGGATCCCGCGAGTACGAGTACGACGTCGAGTCCCAGCCTGGCGCCGGCGGCGGCGGTCAGACGAGCGTGGTTGCTCTGTGGCGCACCCGTGGTCACCAGGACCGTGGCACCGTCGGCCAGGGCCGCGCCGCATGTCCACTCCAGCTTGCGTACCTTGTTCCCGCCGCCGCCCAACCCCGTGAGGTCGTCGCGTTTGATCCACAGGTCGTCCGCGCCGAGGCCGAGCGCAAGGGCGAGCCTTGGCATCGGCTCGAGCGGGGTCGGCCACGTCCCGAGCACGGCTCGCTGCGGGATGAGACTCTCCGGGGTCATGGCCACCGTCCTGCGTCCTGATGCCGTCATATGTGTGCTCTGATCATGATGCCCGTCGCGGGGCTGCCCGCGCCTCACTGCGATGCGCGGATCAGCTCCCGGTGAGCAGCACTTCGGGCAACTGGCGGAGAGTCGCGGCGAAGTCGAGCCGCATGAATGCCGGCGAAAGGTCGGTTCATGGGCGGCCGGGACCGCGGCCGACGGCTGCGCGTGGGTCCACACCGCACCCGTCACCATGACGGTCGGCCGGGCGCACGGTCCAGGTCACCCGGGCAGCCGAACCGTAGGTGTCCGGTTCTACCGCCGCTCGATCGAGCCCCGGACGAATGCGGCCTGGCCGACATGCTGCAGGTCGTCCGCGATGACGCTGATCAGCCGGACGCCGAGGGTGACCGGCGGCGACCAGGCCTCATCCACGATGCGGTCCAGGGACCTGGCGTCGAGCCCACGGATGAATTCGACGCTCCGCTCGTGGACCGCGTCGTGGTAACCGAGCAGCAGTTCGGGCGAACTCACCCGCATGGACGCGACCTGTCTACTGCTGTGCCCGTACCCGGTGGCTCCCCTCTCGAAAGGCAGGTCGAAGCGGGAGTCCCAGTCCTGGGAGAACCAGACCTGCTCCACACCGAACGCGTCCGAGACATGATCGTCCTGAATCCGGGTGAGGTGCCACACCAGCCATGCGATCGAGTTGGCGCCCTCGTCGAGCCGCACATGCAGGTCATCGACGGACAGACCTTCGACCGCCGAGTGCACCGATTCCTGGACTCGTGTGAACGCATCCGTCAAAAGGTCCGCGCTTTTCATGCGACCACCATCGCCGCTCCCCCACCCGGGCCCTGCCATCGACACGCCTCGAAGAGCACCGCCGGTCCGGCGTCGGCCCTCCGGTCAGTGCCGTCCGCACCGGCGTCGCCGGCGCCGGGTCGTACACCCACCTCCCCATCGTGAATCAGCGCCCAGGAAGCCGATCCCGATCCCCAGCATCCAGGAGTCCTTGGCCATCGCGACGCCGTTCTGCGTGGGTCGCAGACTGCCGGGCTCCCGCAGTCCGGGGACCCGGAGGTACAGGCCGACCAGCCCGCCGGAGAACCCGGTCAGGGCGAGCCCGGCCAGTGGGGTCGGAACGAAGGGAGCGAGCAGTGTTCCGCCGACCGCGATCTCCGACCAGGCGAGCAGCCGCGTAAAGCGCTGTGCGTCCAGCTTCTTCAGGAATGGGTAGGCCACGCAGGCCATGCCGTGCACGCCCGCGGCCGTCTCCTCGTCCGCTTTCAGTTTGCTCAACCCTGAGTTCAGGATGAACGCTCCAGTGGCAAGGCGCGGGGCCACATCGCGTGTTTCAACTTTCATGATCATGGGAGCCTCCGTCAATCAGCTACTCGGCCCCTCGTCGACCATAGCCAGAAGGCGGCCCGGGCGCCTCGCGGTGAGGTCGTGCCTCTCGGTGCCGGATCACGCATTCCGCCTCTGCCCGGGCGCCCTCCGGTGTCGCACGGCCGCGTGCCGCGCCTTCCGCCGTTCGCAGGAAAGCGGAGCCCCCGGGAGAACGACGTGTTCGCCGAGGCGAGTCGTTCGAGTTCGGGAGCTCCGCCAACCAGTGGGTACGTCATTCAGGCCGTCGCGTGAGCCCAAGGCGCCTGCACACCGGGGCTTTCCGGTGAGCCGGCCCGCCGGTGCGCAGGCGCGATCGACGCGTGCGGTCAGCCCGCGTTCTTGACGAACTCGGTGGTGTAGGTCTTTTCGAGGTCGACCTTGGCGTTCTTCAGGTTCGGGTTGAAGGCCTTCAGAACACGCTCGACGGTGGCGGGTCCGTCCGCGGGCATGACGCCGTCCGTGGTGAACATGGGCAGCGTGCTCTTGATGGCCTGCGCGTAGAGGGCCGTGCCGCCGCCCTGCGCGTAGTCGGCGGGCATCTTGGCCGCGATCTCGTCGGCGCTGTGCGTCGACATCCACTTCAGCGTCTTGACGAAGGCGTTGGCCAGCTTCTGGACGGTTTCCTTGTGGCTGTTGACCCATTCGGTCTGCATGTAGAGGCTGGAGGAGGGGTACGGCCCGCCGAGCGCCTGCTGGGAACCTTCCGGGGTGCGCATGTCGATGAGGATCTTGCCGAGCTTCTTGTCCAGGATGGTGGCGACGGTCGGGTCGGTGGTCATACCGCCCTGGATGGAGCCTTGCTGGAGGGCGGAGATGAAGGTCTGCCCCGCTCCCACCGCGACGGGTGAGAACTGGTCGGTCTGGACACCGCTGTTGACGGCGAGGTACTTCGTCAGGAAGTCGGTCGAGGAGCCGATGCCCGTCACTCCGAGCTTCTTGCCCTTGAAGTCCTTCGCCGACTTGATGCCGCCCGCTGCCTGGTTGGAGACGATCTCGACTTCGCCCGGAGCGTGTGAGAACTGGACGACCGACTCGACCTGCTTGCCCTTCACCTGAAGGTCCAGGGTGTGGTCGTAGAAGCCGACGGTGCCCTGTACATCACCGGAGACCAGGGCCGTCTCGGCCTGGACGCCCGCGGGCTCGGTCAGAAGCTGGACCGACACCCCTTCGTCCTTGAAGTAGCCCAGGCGCTCGGTGAGCATCGCGGGCAGGTAGATGACCTTGTCGAGGCCCCCGACCATGATCTTGACCTTGACGTTCTTGTCGCCGGAGGCGGAGGTGGAGTTGTCGCCACATGCGGTCAGCGTGGTCAGGGCGAGTGCGCCGACGACAGCGGCGGCCGAGATCCGGGTGAATGTACGCAACTGGTTCACGTCCTTGTGAAGAAGCAATGGGATGTTCGGATGGCGTGCGGCGTCAGCGTGCGGAGTCGGCGTCAGCAGGCTTCCAGCGGAAGAGCCGCTTCTCGAGGAAGGTCAACAGCCCCTCGGCCAGCAGCGCGACGATCGCGAGAATGACCATGGCGGCATAGACGCCGGCCGCGTTGAAGGTGCCCTGGGAAGCGGCGACCAGCAGCCCGAGACCCTTGGTGGCGCCGATGTACTCGCCGACGATGGCGCCGATGAGCGCGAAGCCGAAGCTCACATGCAGGCTGGTGAAGATCCACGACGTGGCTGAGGGGATGACCACCTGGAAGGTGACCTGGCGGTTGCTGGCCCCCAGGATGCGGGAATTGGCGACGAGGTTGCGGTCCACCTCCCTGGCGCCCTGGAAGGCGTTGAAGAAAACGGGGAAGAACACGAGGACGACCGCGGAGGCCACCTTCGAGGCGGGGCCGAGGCCGAACCAGATCAGAAAGATCGGGGCGAGCACGATGCGCGGCAGGGCGTTGAGCACCTTGATGTACGGGCCCAGGACATCGGCGGCGAAGCGGATCCGGCCCAGCGCGATACCGAGCAGCACACCGGCGATCACACCGATGACCCAGCCGAGCAGCGCTTCGTAGAGCGTGTACCAGATCTGCTCCCACAGGGAGCCCTGGGCGGTGCCGTCGACGACCCAGGTGCGGATCTGGTCCCAGATCTTCGACGGCATGGAGAAGTTGAACGGGTCGATGACCGCGGTCCTGGCCAGCCACTCCCACAGCCCGATGACCGCGAAGAGCAGTGCGATCCGGCTGCCGAGCACCAGGAACCTGCGGTTGCGGGTGGCCCGCGCTCTGGCCTGGGTCCGCTCGGTCTTGGTCACAGCGGCGCTCGCGGTGATGGATTCAGGCGACATGGAGAGCACCCCTCTCGCGGGTGATGCGAACCTCTTCGCCGAGCGAGGACCAGATCTCCCGGTAGATCTCGAGGAACCGGGGCTCCAGACGCACCTGTTCGACCTTGCGCGGGCGGGGCAGGTCTATCTCGAAGACCTCCTTGACGGTGGCCGGTCCCGCAGTCATGACCACGACCTTGTCGGCCAGCGCTATGGACTCCTCCAGGTCATGGGTGACGAAGACGACGGAGGCGCCGGTCCCGGCCCACAACTCCAGCAGTTCGTCCGACATCAGGGCCCGGGTCTGCACATCGAGTGCGGAGAAGGGCTCGTCCATGAGCAGGATCTCGGGATCATTGACGAACGTGGCCGCGAGCGCGACACGCTTGCGCTGACCGCCGGACAGCTGGTGGGGATAGCGGTCCTCGAAGGAGGACAGGCCGACCCGGGCGAGCCACTCCCGGGCGCGTTCCTTCGCCTCGGGCTTCGGCACGCCCCGGAAGCGGGGACCTGCCATCACGTTGGAGAGCACGGTGCGCCAGGGGAAGACCGCATCCTGCTGGAAGACGAAGCCGACCTTGTCGCCGATGCCGCGCACCGGCTCACCGGCCACCAGCACCTCGCCCTCGGTGGGCTCCTCCAGGCCGCTGACCAGGGTCAGGGTGGTCGACTTGCCGCATCCGGTCGGTCCCACCACGGCAACGAACTCGCCGCGCCCGATCGTGAGGTCCAGATCTCGTACGGCGGTGTGGAGCGCCCCCGACGGAGTCCGGAACGCTTTGCTCGCGCCCCGCAGCTCGATGGCGGGGCTCGTTTCGCTGTTCATGAGGCGGGACGCTAGGTGCGTCCTGGGCACGGCGGCACCCTTGCGCTCACAACTCCCGCTTCTGCCCATAACCTGCGGTTCTGCTCGTTCTGCTCACGCTCACAGAACGAAAGCGCAACGAGGGCTAGTCAGAGGCGGCGGCGACGTTTACGTTGCGTTCACACAAGGCAAAACGGATCTTCGGGTTCCAGGCTAGCGGAAGGCAGAGGGCGAACGCATGCGGATTCACTGGCCCCGCCGTGTCTTCGCGCAGGTCCTGCTCACTCAGGTGGCCATCACGACCGGGGTGGTCATGCTCGTCACCGGACTCTTCCTTGCCCCGCTCAGCCACCAGCTGGACGACCAGGCGATGCGTCAGGCCCTGTCCATCGCCCAGACCACTGCCGCCGAACCCGCGCTGGTGCTCCACCTGACGAGCACCGAGCCCAGCCCCAGCGGTCCGGTACAGGCCGAGGCGGAGCGGATCCGGCGGGCCACCGGTGCCCTCTACATCGTGGTCATGGACACCCGCGGGGTCCGCTGGTCGCACACCGACACCCGACAGATCGGCAAGCACGTCTCCACCGATCCCAGCACGGCCCTGGCCGGCCGGGAAATCATGCAGATCGACGACGGAACCCTGGGCCGCTCCGCGCGCGCGAAAGTCCCCCTCCGCGACAGGAGCGGGACCATCGTCGGTGCCGTCTCGGTGGGCATTGCCTACGACAGCGTCCACGAGCGGCTGCTCGGAACCATTCCCGGACTTCTGCTCTACGCGGGGGCTGCACTCGCCGCAGGTGTGCTGGCTGCCCTGGCCGTCTCGCGACGCCTGCAGCGCAGCACGCATGGACTGGCCTTCGCCGACATCTCGGCGCTGCTGGACGAGCGCGAGGCCATGCTGCACAGCATCCGCGAAGCAGTTCTCGCCGTCGATGCGCGGGGGCGGATCCGTCTGCTGAACGACGAGGCGCAGCGTCTGCTGGAGCTGACCCAGGACGCCGTCGGACGTGTGCTGGGCGAGGTGCTGCCCCCGGGCCGTACGGCAGAGGTGCTGGCCGGGCAGGTCGACGGCGCGGACCTCCTCACCGTCTGCCGGGGACGCGTGCTGATCGCCAACCGCATGCCGACCGGTGACGGCGGCGCTGTGGTCACCCTGCGCGATCGCACCGAATTGGAGCTGCTCGGCCGCGAACTGGACTCCACGCACGGCCTTCTCGACGCGCTCCGCGCCCAGGACCACGAGCATGCCAACCGGCTCCACACCCTGCTCGGGCTGCTGGAACTCGGGAGGCACGACGCGGCGATGGAGTTCGTCGCGGAGGTGGCCCATGGTCACCGGGCGTCGGCGGAGCAGGTCGCGGAACGCGTCAATGACCCTCTGCTGTCTTCGCTGCTGGTGGGCAAGTCGGCCATCGCCGCAGAGCGGGGCGCGTCGTTGCGCATCTCCCCCAGCACCCTGCTCCCCGACGTGGTGGTGGACCCGCGCGATCTGGTGACCGTCCTGGGCAACCTGATCGACAACGCACTGGACGTCGCTTCACTCATCGAAGTGGAACTCTTCGCGGAGGGCACCACAGCGGTCCTGCGGGTCAGCGACAACGGTCCTGGCGTAGCGCCCGATCTGCGCGAACAGATCTTCACCGAGGGCTGGTCCACCAAGGAGTCCCCCTCACATCGGGGCCGTGGGCTCGGCCTGGCACTGGTACGCCGGCTCGCGGAGCGTTACGGCGGCGTGGCCCGCGTCAGTGCCAGGGCCGGCGGTGGCGCGGTCTTCACCGTCGTCCTGCCCGAGACACTCGCCGTCCGGCAGCTGACCGAAGTGGGAGAGTTCCAATGATCGACGTCCTCGTGGTCGACGACGACTTCCGTGTGGCCGAGATCAACGCGGCGTACGTGGCCAAGGTGCCCGGCTTCCGCGTCGTCTCTCGCGCGCACACCGCCGCGCAGGCGCTGTCCGTGCTGGAGCGCGAACATGTCGACCTCATACTGCTCGATCACTATCTTCCGGACGAGACGGGACTGACGCTCGTACGGCGGCTTCGCCAGCGCGGCCACACGGCAGACGTGATCATGGTGACGGCCGCTCGGGATGTCACGACTGTGCAGACCGCCATGCGCTACGGCGCCCTGCAGTACCTGGTCAAGCCCTTCAGCTTCGGCGGCCTGCGGTCCAAGCTGGAGAGCTACGCCGCCCTGCGCCGCACTCTGGAAGGTGTGGGCAGCGGCCGGGGCGAGGCCGGGCAGGAGCAGGTCGACCAGATCTTCGGAGCGCTTCGCACTCCGCAGGCCGTTGCCGCAGCCGGCCTGCCCAAGGGGCACTCCGCGCCCACTGCCGACGTCATCCGCCACGTCCTGTCGGCAGCCGACGAACCGCTGTCGGCACACGAGGTCGCTGTCCGCGCCGGATTGAGCCGCTCCACGGCCCAGCGATACCTCAAGTATCTGGAGAGCGCGGGTCGCATCAGCCTCAGTCTCAAGTACGGCGACACCGGCCGACCGGAACACCGCTACGCGTGGGCCGGGGCGAGCTGAGGACCGTGAGGCGCTGAGGCATCCGGCACGGCACCCTCAGCGGCGCTCGGGGCGGTGCCGGCGGAGATCACGCCGGACGGACCGCCGGCCGCTACCGATCGGCCGAGGCGGTACCGGAGCCTCCTTATCGAGCCCACCGGTCACGCGGGAAGGCGCGGCACGCTGTCGACCAGGCGACGTGTGTACGGATGCGCGGGAGAACCCAGCACCTGTCCGGTTTCGCCCTGTTCGACGATGCGGCCGCTCTCCAGGACGGCGGTGCGTTCGCACAGCGAGGCCACGACCGACAGGTCGTGGGAGACCATGACGAGAGTCAGCCTCTGCTCCTGCTTCAACTCGTTCAGCAGGTCGACGACTTTGACGCGGGTCGTGACGTCGAGTGCGCTGACGGGTTCGTCGGCGAGCAGCACCCGCGGGTCGCACACGGTCGCGCGGGCAATCGCGATGCGCTGGCGCTGGCCGCCGGAGAACTCGTGCGGATAGCGCTCGGCGGCGTCGGCCGGGAGTCCGACCCGTTCCAGGGCTTCGGCCACCTTGGGCGCGGCCGTGCTCCGGCTGTCGATACCGAGGGAACGCAGTGGTTCGGACACGATGCTGCCGACGCGGCGACGCGGGTCCAGCGACGAGTACGGATCCTGGAAGACACACTGCACGCTGCGCCGGAAACGCCGCATCTGCTCGCGGTCGCGCGGTTTCAGCTCGTCGCCGTCGAACCGCACGGTGCCTGCGGTTGCCCGGGCGAGCCCGAGCAGCAGCCGCAGCAGAGTCGTCTTGCCCGCTCCCGATTCGCCGACGAGGGCGAGGCTGTGCCCGGTCTCGACGGTGAAGGAGATGTCCTCGACGACGGGCGCGGTGTGTCCGCGGTAGGCGAAGGAGGCTCCGTTCAGCTCCAGTACGGGCGTCATCACGCGTTCCTCAGGTCAAGAGCCGATTCCAGCTGCCGCGCGCTCGCCACCAGCGCCTTGGTGTACTCCTCACGCGGCTCCCGCACGATCGTGCGGACGTCGCCCTCCTCCACGACGCGGCCGTCCTTCATCACCACGACGCGATCGGTGACCTTCGAGACGACCGCGAGGTCGTGGCTGACGAAGAGGACGGCCATGTCCCGTTCCCGTACGAGGGTGTCGAGCAGGTCGAGCATGTCGGACTGCACGGTGACGTCGAGCGCGGTGGTCGGCTCGTCCGCGATGAGCAGCTTCGGGTCGCATGCCAGTGCCATGGCGAGCGCGACGCGCTGCCGCTGCCCGCCGGAGATTTCGTGCGGGAAGGCGCGGGCGATCCGGTCGGGCTCGGGCAGCCGCACCTGCTCCAGCGCGTCCACGACAGCCCGCTTCAGCTCGGCGCCCCTCAGCCCTCGCCTTCTGCTCAGCGGTTCGGCGATCTGCCTGCCGACACGCATCAGCGGATCGAGTGCGGTGAGCGGCTCCTGGAAGACGATGGCGGCGTCCCGGCCGCGTACGCCCCTGAGCTGCTTCTCGCTCGCGCCCACGATCTGGGTGCCGGCGAGTTCGACGCCGCCGGTGGCTGTCATGCCGTCGGGCAGCAGGCCGAGCACGGCGAGGGTGGTCAGCGACTTCCCGGAGCCCGACTCTCCGATGAGGCCGAGTCGTTCGCCGGGAGCGATGGTCAGCGAGAGGCCGTCGACGAGCGTGCGCCCGTCTGCCGTACGGATCCCGAGGTCGCGCACGTCGAGGATGTTCATGCGCGCCTCCGTCGGGCCGCCGGGTCGAGGGTGTCGCGCAGTCCGTCGGCGATGAGGTTCACGCCGATGACGAGCAGGACGAGCAGGATGCCGGGGGCGAGCGCGCCGGCCGGGGCCGTGGTGAAGGTGGCCTGCGCCTCCTGGAGCATGCGGCCCCACGAGGCGTTGGGCGGCGGCGCCCCCAGACCCAGGTAGGACAAGCCGGCCTCGGCCAGCACCGCGAGTCCGAACTGGAGGGCCAGGTTCACCACGAGCGTCGGCCAGATGTTCGGCAGCACATGCCCGGCCACGATCCGCGGCCACGAGGTGCCCGACGTGCGCGCGGCCGTGATGTAGTCCTGCGCCAGGACCCGCTTGACCAGGATCCGCACGAGTCGTCCCACGACCGCGCTCTGCGCGAGGCCGATCGCCAGCACGGCCGACCCCAATGTGGCCGAGTGCGCGGCGACGATGAGCATCGCCAGCAGCAGCGTCGGAAAGGCGATCAGGATGTCGAGGAAGGCGGAGAGCGTGTCGTCGAGCCAGCCCTGGGCGAACGCGGCCAGCACCCCGAGCGTGACGCCGACCACGGCCGCGATGAGAACCGAGCCCAGGCCTGCCTCGAAGGCGACCCGGGAGCCGGTCATCAGCTGGGTGAACAGATCGCGGCCGAGCTTGTCGGTGCCCAGCAGGTGACCCGCACCGGGGCCCGTGAGCCGCCCGCCGGACGTGTCGTCGGCGGCGTACGGGGCCCAGAAGAGCGAGACCAGGGCAAGCAGCGCGATCAGGCCGGCCAGTGCACATCCGAAGGTCAGCGTGTACGAGCGCTTCGTCGACTGCTTCATCGGGCACCTCCGGAGAGCCTGCCGCGGAGCCGAGGATCGATGATCCTCTGTACGAAGTCGGCGGCGAAGCCGATGACCAACACCGCGAGCGTGGAGACGAACAGCACGCCTTGGATCACCGGATAGTCGTGCTGTGCGATGCCTGTCGCGAGCAGTGAGCCGAGGCCGGGAAGCGCGTACACCGACTCCACGACCACCGCGCCCAGCAGTGTGGACGCCAGCTCGATGCCGAGGATCGAGATCACCGGTACCGAGGCGTTGCGCAGCCCGTGCCGCCACATGGCCTGCCCGAACGACGAGCCCAGGGCTCGCGCGGTGCGCAGATAGTCGCTGTCCAGTACGTCGAGCGTGGCCGACCTGACGTAGCGGATCAGCGAGGCGCTCATCACGAGTGCGATGGTGATGACGGGCAGGGCGAGCGAGCGGACCGCCTCGACCGGCTGCGACCAGCCGTCCGGCGGGAAGCCGCCTGCGGGCAGCCAGCCGGCGTTCAGCGCGAAGACGGCTATCAGGATCATCCCGAGCCAGAACACAGGGACGGCGATCCCCAGTTGGGAGACTCCGTTGAGCAGCGCGCCGTACCAGGTCCTGCGCCGGTGCGCGGCGACGAAGCCGACCGGGACGGCGATGAGGACGGCCAGGACGAACGCCGTGAGCGTGAGCGGAATGGTGACGTTCAGCCGCGAACCGACCTCGGGCGCGACCGGCAGCGAGCTGACGAACGACGTACCGAGGTCACCGCTCGCCAGCTGCCCGATCCAGTGGACGAACTGTTCGGGCAGCGGCTTGTCGGAGCCGATGGAGTGCCGCGCCGCCGCTATCTGCTCGGGGCCGGCGCCCACCGAGGTGAGCGCGTTGGCGGGGTCTCCCGGCAGCATCCGCAGCAGCACGAACAGCACCACGCTCGCGAGCGCCAGCGACACGAGCAGGAAGGCGAGACGGCGCAGGAGATACCGCGCCATCAGCCCTTCTCGATGTCGTAGGCGAAGAACTGCGAGTTGAGGCCATTGACCGGGTAGCCCGACAGCTTGCTGTTCGCCACGACGATCTGCGGGTACAGGTACAGCCAGTCGCTCGCCGCGTCCTCGGCGGTCCGGCGGTTGACCTTCTTCAGCAGTTCGGTCTGCTCAGCCGTGCCCGACGCCTGCTCGGCCTCGTCGACCCACTTCGTGACCTGCTTGTTGTCGTAGCCCCAGTAGAAGTCGGGGTTGCCGTACCAGACCAGGTCGCGGTCGTTGACGTGTTCCTGGAGCGTGGCCGTGAAGTCGTGGTTCTTGTAGACCTTCGTGTACCACTCGTCCGGCGTGATCGTGTTGATCTTGACGGTGATGCCGACCTTGGCGAGCTGCGACTTGATGAAGGTCGCCGCGGTCGGGTGCGGGTCGTAGTTCGGGGTGTCGAGGGTGAAGGTGAAGCCCTTCTGGTATCCGGCCTCGGCGAGCAGCTTCTTGGCCCGCGCGGTGTCGTAGCCGTTGACCTTGGTGAGGTCCTCGTACCAGGGGTCGGTGGGCGGCACCATCGAGCCGATGAGCTTGCCGTAACCGCCCCAGACCGACTCCAGGAGCTTCTTGTCGTCGATGGCGGCGGAGACGGCCTGGCGGACCTTGACGTCCGTGAAGGGCTTGGCTTTGTCGTTGAAAGCGAGCAGCAGCTTGGTCGTCGAGTTGCCGTCGTTGACCTTGTAGTTCTGGTTGCTCTTGAACTGGTCGAGGGCGTCGGGCGACTGCTCGCTCGTGACCACGTCCACCGCGTTGGTCAGGAGCGCGTTGTTGAGAGCGGTCGCGTCCTTGTAGTAGTGGAAGACGACCTGCTTGTTCCTGGCCGCGTCACCCCAGTAGCCGGCGAACCGGTCGAGGCTGAGGGCGGAGCCGCGGGTCCACTTGTTCAGCTTGTACGGGCCGGTGCCGTCCTCGCTCGTCTTGAGGCTCTTCGCATCGGAGTTGATGATCCACACGTAGGAGAGGTTGTAGACGAAGGAGATCGACTTCTTCGACAGCTGGACCTTCACCGTGCGCGCGTCCGGTGTCTCGAAGGACTTGATGACCGCGAGATTGCTCTTGCGCGCGGACTGCGAGTCCTTGGCGATCACCTTCTCCAGGCTGTACTTGACGTCCTGGCTGGTGAGCTTCTTGCCGCTGTGGAACTTCACGCCGTCGCGCAGGGTGAAGGTGTACGTGAGTCCGTCGCCACTGACCTTGTAGTCCTGGGCGAGCAGGTTCTCGACCTTGCCGTCGTCGGTGAGCTTGAACAACCCTTCGTACACATTGCCGTTGAGCGCCTCGGTGACGCCCTGACCGCCGCCCGCGGTGTTGTCGAGATTCTGCGGCTCGTAGAGCGAACCGATGTTGACCGTGGCGTTCTTGTCGTACGCCCCTCCGGCGGCGCCGCCGCCGTTGGAGCCCCCGCCGCAGGCGGTGAGGGTCAGGGCGAGGGCAGCGGCGGTGGCGCCGCCGTACAGGGAGGTCTTCTTGATGCTCATGAGGAGTACGCGCTTTCGTGCTGCGATGCGGGAGTGCGGGGGTTGGTCAGTGCTGCGCGGAGAAGCCGTCGCGGAAGACGGGGCGCTTCTCGCCGGCCTCGACGGGCAGGTGGAAACGGTTCTGCCGCGGCGGCATCGGACAGTTGTACTGGTCGGAGAATCCGCAGGGCGGCACGAAGGCGCGGTTGAAGTCGAGAAGGACGCGGCCCTCACCGACGTGGGTGACGAAGAGGAAGCGCCCGGCGCCGTACGTGGTGTCGCCGTTGGTGGGGTCGCCGAAGACGAGCAGCAGGGTGCCGTCGTCGTCGAAGGCGCTCAGCGTGTAGTCCCGGCCGTCCAGGGTGAGCACGATGTCTCCCGGCACGGCGAGGTCACGGGTACCACCGTTGTCCCGGATGTGCTCGAACCCCACCCGCCGGGCACCGGGCACCGGGGTGTACGAGGCCTCCAGCACCCAGGCCGGGTCGTACGGGAAGACATCGGTGCGCTCGAAGTTCTGGATCGCGGGCGACTGCGCGTCCCAGAAGCGCAGGCCGTGCTCGGGGTCGCCGGTGACGAAGTCGGTGCGCTCGACTGTGGTGACGGTCACTGTCTCCGGCTGTCCGGCACGGGCCGCATCGAGGTCGGGGCGCTCACCGGCGGGGGCCCAGCGGGTCTCGACGAGAGCGAGGTTCCCCGCGGGCGAAGTGACCGAGCGGCGCCGCTCGGCGCGCCATGCCTCCCAGTCCGCGGCGGGGTCGGTCGGCTGATCCGGGACGGCGGCGTGGGACACGGCTTTACTCATTCACGTAGACGATCGTTGGCTGCCACACGTCGAATGTCACACTGTGTGAAGTTCAGCCCAAAGGACCTTCTTTATCTTCCATAAGGCGAACTAATGTCAAGTTGGACTACATAGTGAGACCGGGCCGGGAGGCGCAGGTCAAGCCCGACCATCAGCAGGCAGGAGCAAAGGGGGTCACAACTGCTGGCCCAGCACATCGTTTTGGCGAACATGAACACGATCGGGTGGACGGTGTGACGATCTGGAGGTAGGCCCGGCGAGGTGTGCGTAACGCTCTCGGTGCGATCTGGGACGCCGGGTGCGGTGTCAGCAGTCGGGCCCCCGTATCACCGGAGAGATGGTTCGGGGCCTCCCCGTCACCTCCGGCCACACCCACATGGCCAGGTCGTAGGGATTCCGCCCTCCTGGGAAGCACGCTCCTTCCGAGGGGTGTCGGGCATACCGTCACTACCGGTTCAAAGTCGGGCATACATCTCGTATCGTACGAACCGCCCCTCGACGGGCCGGTGGACGCATGGCAGCGTGCTCCGGCATGCGGCATGCGGCCTGCCGGAGCACGCTGGATCTGAGGCTGCTTGTCCCCCCGACCGGCAGCCGGCCAGGAAAGGGGTGGCAGCCATGTTCGCGAGGCTGAGCACCTATCAGGGTTCACCCGTTCCTGCGGAGGGAGACCTGACCGCGAACTGGGAAGCGATTCTCGAGCAGATCCGGGAAGTTTCCGGCTTCCGGGGCGTGTACTACCTCGTCGACCGGGCCTCCGGGAAGGCCACGTCCCTGACTCTGTGGGATGACGAGCAGGCCATGCAGGCCAGCGAGGACCGGGCCACCCGGCTCCGCGAGGAAGTCGCCCACAGGGAAGGCCAACGGGTTGTCTCGGTCGAGCGCTTCGAGGTGGGATTCGGCCACGTGGAGCCATAACGGTCAGCGGTCCGGATGTCGACCGCGCCGCACAGCCGCCGGGCCGACACTCACGGGCGACGGCACATGACGGGTTGCACGAGCGCCTGGATCCGTGCCCGGTCGCGGCCGATTCGGGATCCGCTACTTCGCCGACACGTCCGGGGAGCGACGCTGAGCCATTCGTGTTGTGATCGATGACGGAGAGGCAACGCTGTCGAGTACGGAGGAAATCATGACTGCCAAGCTGCTAGCGCGAGACATCATGTCCAGTGGCGTGCAGTGCGTCGGTGCGCACCAGTCGCTGTTGGATGTGGCGAAAATGATGCGCGATCTCAACGTCGGTTGCCTGCCCATCTGCGGCGACAACAACAGGCTCACCGGCTTGATCACCGACCGCGACATCGTCATCACGTGCTGCGCCGAGGGCGTCGACCCAGCGACCGTGCAGGCCGGGTCCCTCAGTGCCAAGGTCCACTGGATCGATGCCGAAGCGGATGCCTCCGAGGTCCTGACGACCATGGAGGAACATCAGATCAAGCGGCTGCCGGTGATCGACGTCCAGGGCGGCCATCGCCTGGTCGGCATGATCACGGAAGCCAATCTCGCAAAGAACCTGAGCGACGAACAGGTCGCCGAGTTCGCGAGCCGCGTGTACGCGACCGCTTAGCTTGATCTTTAAGGCTGCTGCTCGGCCCCGCCGCGTCTAGGCATATCCGTTTTGCGCTGTTTCTTGCCGACTGGGTGGCGGGGTGCGGGTGTGGAGGTGCGGCCCTTGGGGCGGCCTGGGCCGGGGTGGGAGGCTTTCGGCGCGCGGGCTGGAGTGCCCACGGTCCGCCGGATGCGGGGATAGCCGCGCCGGACCCGGCCGGGGGTGAGCCGATCCGGTGTCAGGGGCTTTTCCCAGGGGCGCCGGAGGTCCTCGGTCAGGGGGCGGGCGAGACGGAGTTGCGCGTAGGCGGCGAGGATCAGCCACACCCACCGGTCGGCCTGTTCGGGGGTGCGCAGGCGGGGTCGGGTGAGGCCGAGGGTCTGCTTGAAGAAGCGGAATGTGTGCTCGATATCGAACCGTCGAAGGAAGATCCGCCAGAGGCGGTCGACGTCGTGCGCGGTGGCGTCGGGGTCGCCGTGCCACAGCCATAGCGGCTTGGGGCGCGGTTGCCGGGTAAGTGCTCGATGGCCAGATGGACCAACGTGCCCTCGACGAGGGGTAGTTCGCCTTCATGGTCGGCCCAGGAGCCGCGCCGGTCCAGCTTGGGGTGCAGGCGGCCCCAGCAGCGGGCGAGGACCTGGCCGAAGCGGTCGTGGACGCCGGCCGACTCCTGGACCGGGGCCGGGTGGGTGGCGGGGTCGGCGAGGCGGAACTGCGCTCCGTGGCGGGGCGGGCGTCCGGGGTTGGTTCCGCGGCGCTTGCCAGCCGGTGCATACATCACCCGGTCCGCGCGGATGCGGCCCAGCAGCCGCAGTGGTTCATCGCGCAGCAGCCAGGTCAGGCGCACGAGGTCGTAGCCGGAGTCCAGGACGAACAGGACCGGCGGGTCGCCCGGTCGCCATTGCCCGGCCCGCTGCAGGCGGGCGCGCAGGTCACGGATCTGAGTCGCGGTGACCTCGGTGGGATCGTCCTCGGGCCCCAGCCGCACTGCGTCCAGCGGCCCTGTCCACGAGGAGCGGCCACCGCCCAGGGCCGCGGCCACCTGGTAGGGCCAGCCCGGGATGGTCTGGCGAACCCCGTCGCAGCGACACGGACGGTGGCAGTGCAGGCGCTCCGGCGAGCACTCGGCGTCCGGACGCGGCCACGGAGTGACGTCCAGCGCGATCGACAGCTGCCGGTCCGCCCCGCGCGGCAGCTCAAGGCCTGCCAGCGCCATCCGCAGGCGGGACACGGCGATGTGGCCCTGGGCCAGCGCGTCGTACATCGCCCCGTGCCCACGCCGGTGCACTGCCTCCAGCGACAACTCCGGCAGCGAGACCACCGGCCCGCCGGCACACAGCACCGCGTCCGCCAGCTCGAACAGAGCATCCGCCCGCAGGGTCAGGCACTCGTAGAACTCGCGGCGAAACCGGGATAACCCGGTCAATGCCTCGACGCGCGCAGCGTCGTCTTGCAGACTGTCCATCACGGCCTTTGGGTTGATCGACTGTCGACTTCAGCGAGAAGACACGATCACGCAAAGGCCGCCCAGCTGTCAGGCGAACGACGAACCCCACCAAGACATGATCTTGGTGGGGTTAATAGTCAAGCTTAGACCTCCGGTAAGTCCGCACGTGGAGGCGTCTCGCCGAACCTCGGAAGGAGATACCCCGAGGGTATTTTCTCCGGGGTGCGCGTCCGACCCGACGGATCGAGACGGCGGCGCGGCCGGGGCAGGCAGGTTGACAGCTACCGAGGGTTTGGGCGCGGCCCGCGGCAGCCCGACCCCTGCTCAGTGGTGGGACTGTCCGAAGGTGGCGGCGGCGAGCACGGAGCCGTCAGCGGCGAGCAGGCGGACGCTGGTGACCGGCGCCGTGCCGGCGGGGTAGGGCGCGCCCCAGGCGCCGTAACCGTCCTTGCTGAGGGCGAAGGAACCGACCTGGACGGTGGAGCCGTCGGCCCGCTGAAGCTCGCACCGGACGATGCCGGAGTGCCCGTCGGCGTCCACCGTCATGTACAGCCAGGGCGACGCTCCGGCGTAGAGGAAAATCTGCCCGCGCGACTCGCCCCTGTGGGTGAGTGGGGCGGTGAGCAGGTGCGACTGCACCGGAGAGACGATCGGCGCGACCGGGGCCGGACGACCGATGGATGCGCCGAGCACCCAACCCCCGCCACCAAGGGCAAGGCCCGCCGCGGCTGCCGCCGCGGCGAGGGCGAAGCGCCGCCACCGTACGCGCCGGAGCGGCCGTCGCCCGGAAGACAGTCCCAGCCGGTCCAACACCCTGTCCTCGAAGCCGACCGGCGGTTCGCTTCCCGGGACAAGATCCAGCAGCGCGTCCGCCGTGGCCACCAACTCGTGGACGTATTCGCGGCAGGCAGGACAGTGCTCCAGGTGGTCCATCGCCCCGGCCCGCTCCTTGGCGGGCAGTACGCCGAGCGCCAGCTCCGCACCGATCTCCCGGAGCTGCTCACAGGTGAATCCACGGGTCTCAGTCATCGTGGTCCGCCTGCTTGGTTGCGAGGGATGCGCGGAGCTTGCCCATGGCTGCCCTGATCCGGGTCTTGGCGGTACCGAGCGGGATCTTCTCGAAATCGGCGACCTGCTGAGCTGTCATCCCGTAGATGCCGGCCATCACCAGCGCACGTGCCTGATCGCGCGGCAGCGCGGCGACCGCTCGACGCAGTTCCGCTGCGGTTTCGGCGGAGAGCGCCTGCCGCTCCGGCGTGCTGGTGACGGTCTCCATCATGTTCTCCAGGTCTGCGGGGTCGACTGGAGTGGCCTTGCGGGCGCGTACGGCGTCAATCGCAAGGTTATGCGCGATGGCCGCCAGCCAGGTGGGCACCGATCCCCGGCGCGGGTCGTAGACCTGAGCGTGTCGGCAGGCGCGCTCGAAGGTCTGCTGAGCGATGTCCTCGGCGAGCTGGACGTCTCCGACCACAGCGACGGCCACGCCGAAAACCCGGCGCTGGAACCGCCGAACGAAGGCCACGGCGATCTCGGGATCGCCGGTCATGAGGCCGGCCAGCAGCGCTTCGTCGGGCACCCGCTCCAAGGGAATGCCAATCCTGCGCATACTCCCTACGTAACACGAGCCCCCAGGGATTGCCTCCGCCCGGCAGCCCGCGGCGCTGCCGAAGAACTGGGCCGGAACCCCCAGGTCGCGGTCCAGGTACCAAAGCCTCCCGGCACGAACACGTAGCGCCGACCCACCCGGAGCGGGCCGATCATGAACCCTTGGCCCGGCAGCACCGTAGGTAACAAAGGCACGCTCTTACGAACGACAGTGGCCGACCGGTCCCAGGACCGGAAGGCTCGGCGGGCACCGGAAACGCCCCGGCGTGGCCCCGGCCCGCAACCCCTGTCAGAAGCAAGGCGGCGTCGGCCGCCTCGGACCCCTGGAGTCGTGATGACGTCTCGCACGACCCACCTCGCACTGCGCGGGACCGCAGCATTCTGCGCCCTGGCCAACGCGGTGATCCACCTCTTGCTGGTCCCCTCCCACCTGACGGAGATGCCCTACATCGGCATTCTGTTCCTGTTCGGCAGCGTGGTGATGCTCGCCGTCGCCGCAGCACTCGTCCTTCAGAGGCAACCGTTCGGCGCATGGCTGATCGGGGCAATTACCAGCATCGGCATGATCATCGGATTCCTGCTGTCCCGCACCGTCGGGCTGCCGGACTATCGCGAAGCCGGCTGGGAGCCGCCGTACGGCGTCCTGTCCCTGGTGGTGGAAGGCATCTTCGTTCTCACCTTTCTGGCCTGGCTCAGGGAGAGCGGCGCCGGGCGGATTGCGGATCTGCGGACGCGAGAAGCTCCCCGCATGAAGGCTCCGCCGGCACGGTTGCCGTAAACGGGGACACAGCCCCGTTTCGCCACCTCCGACGCCTTCGTGAACTCCATTCACATGCGCGAAGATATGCATATTTCTATCGCTTTACGAAGTTGTTACCTGTGCGGGTGGTGCGTCCCTGAACGCGGCCGTAGCGTCGATATCGGAACAACCGTTGAGAAGGGGCCAGCAGCACCGTCCGGCATCTGCTCCGGATTCGCAGATCGCGCCCCGGGGCGGACCAGGCGTACGGCTAAGGCCAGATGGGCTCGGAGAGAGACGGCTGGGAGCGGACATGCAGAGACACAAGCTGAAGGCAGCGGTATTGATCTGTGCCGCGGCGTCGCTCGCAACAGCGATCGCACCGGCATCCGCTTCCACAAAAACACGGTCACCCGCCGACGTCGTGATCGTCGACTGCTTCTCGCATCCTCAAGTACGCCCGAACGACTTCTTGATCGCCTGCGGGGATGGCAACAGCATCCTCACCGCACTCCGGTGGTCGGCTTGGAAACCCAATTTCGCTGCGGGCCGCGGGCTCAACGTAGTGAACGACTGTCGGCCGTTCTGCGCCGCCGGCACGTTCCACTCCTATCCTGTGACCGTCAGGCTCGACCGCTCGGAGCCACTGAAGAAGCATCCTCACCAGCGGCACTACACCCAGCTCCATCTCGTCTTCACCGACAGCAGGCCGTCGGAGATGCCGAGAGTGGTGACATACCGGCTCTGGACCTGACGGTTCCCCCACCCTCCGGCCGGCCATCTGCCACGGCGCCTCTCGGACACGCCCCGAGGGGCGCCTTCCTCTTCATCGGCGCGCCCCCTCTCCGCCGGCGTCCACGTCGGCGGCGTCCGCCGTGCGCCGATCTCCGGATCGGTGCCCCGGTCCGAGATCGCAGTTCGTGCAGCACCCGTACGAGCGCCGCCCACCGGGCTCCTCGAGACCGGGCGGCAATTCGGGGGACGGCGTCACGGGGCTGGGGTACGCACCCCCAATTGCCGGTCAGTCTAAGGTTCCTCATCGCTCATAGCGCGACAAAGGGTGCGAATGGGGCTAGATTCCAGTCCCGGTAGACGTGCGGTGTCGCGGTCGGCACGGCCCCTGTACGACGATCTCCTGTCCCGCGGGGGCATGGACAGCATACTGCTCACCCTCTGGCTCATCATCGGGGCGGTGACCTTCGGTGCCGTGCTGGAGGAGTTCGGCCTGATCACCCGCCTCGTGGACCCCCTGGCCCGCTCCGCCCGGAGCACCGGACGGCTGTTCTTCACCGTGTTCGCCTGCGCCTTCGGCCTCAACATCGTCGCCGGTGACCAGTACATCGCCCTTGTGCTGCCCTCACGGGTGTTCCGCCTCGAGTTCGCCAGGCGGGGACTCGCGGCCACGAACCTGTCCCGGCTCGCCGCCGACAGCGGCACCGTGACGTCCGCACTCGTGCCCTGGAACTCGTGCGGCGCCTTCATGGGCGCCGTGCTCGGCGTACCGACCCTCTCCTACCTGCCGCACGCCGTCTTCAACTACGCCAACCCCGCCCTGAGCGTGCTCTACGGCATGACCGGCTTCAAGATCGAGAAGACCGCACCTGTCGCCGCCGACACCGAGCCCGACGCTCAATGACAGCCAACTCGCAGCCCGCCGGGGCGCGTCGATGAGGGAACTGATGACCAACGCCGACACCGGGGCCACCCCGTCCACCGTCCCTGAAGGACAACCCGCGATCAAGCTGACCCTGCTCACGCTGACCGCCATGGTCGTCGGCTCGATGGTGGGCGCCGGGGTGTTCTCCCTGCCCCGGCGGTTCGCCGAGGAGACCGGCGTCGCCGGCGCGCTGATCTCCTGGGCGATCGCAGGTATCGGCATGCTGATGCTGGCCTTCGTGTTCCAGTCCCTCGCGGTCCGCAGACCCGACCTCGACGCGGGCGTCTACGCCTACGCCAAGGCCGGCTTCGGTGAATACCTCGGCTTCTTCTCGGCGTTCGGGTACTGGGCCAGCGCGTGCGTCGGCAACGTCACCTACTGGGTCCTGATCATGTCGACGATCGGCGCTCTCGCACCGCCCCTCGGTGACGGCGACACCGTCCTTGCGGTCGTCCTGTCGACCGTCGGCCTGTGGGCGTTCTTCTTCCTCATCCGGCGCGGAGTGAAGGAAGCGACGGCCATCAACAGGATCGTGACCGTGGCCAAGGTCGTCCCCATCCTGGTCTTCGTCATCCTGGCCCTCTTCTTCTTCAACCCGTCCGTCTTCGCAGACAACTTCGGCGGAGCGGACTACGCAGGATCGCTCTTCCACCAGGTCCGCGGCACCATGCTCGCCACCGTCTTCGTCTTCCTCGGCGTCGAAGGGGCCAGCGTGTACTCCCGCCACGCCAAACGCCGTGAGGACGTCGGCCGGGCCACCGTCCTCGGCTTCCTCAGTGTCTTCGCCGTCTTCGCCTCCGTCACCATCGTCTCGTACGGCATCCTGCCGATGGGCGAGATCGCGGAGCTGCGCCAGCCGTCCATGGCCGGCGTCCTCGAGGCCGCGGTCGGCACGTGGGGCAAGGTCTTCGTCAGCGTCGGGCTCATCATCTCGGTCCTCGGCGCCTATCTGGCGTGGACGCTGATGGCAGCCGAGGTGCTGTTCGTCGCCGCCAAGGACGACGACATGCCGCGCTTCCTCAGCCGGTCGACCGCGGCCGACGTCCCCGTACCCGCCCTCCTGATGAGCACCGCGCTGAGCCAGATCGTGCTGGTCATCACGTTGTTCTCCGACGACGCCTTCAACTTCGCCCTCGACCTGACGAGCGCGCTCACTCTGATCCCGTTCCTCCTGGCCGCCGCCTTCGCGGTCAAGATCGCCCTGCGACCGGACCAGGAGGTCGCCATCGGCGGCACCACCCACCGGGAACTGGCCATCGGTCTGCTCGCCGCTCTCTACACCGCATTCCTGCTGTACGCCGCGGGGCTCAAGTACGTCCTGGTCTCCTTCATCATCTACGCCCCGGCCACGTTCCTGTTCGTCAAGGCCCGCCGCGAGCAGAACAGACGCCTGTTCTCGCCCGCCGAAGCGGTCATCTGCGCCGTCTCGATCGCCGGGGCCGTCATCGGTGTGATCGCCCTCGCAGCCGGCTGGATCGAACTCTGCCCGCCCGGACGTCCCTGCCCCCTCGCCACCGCGGAAGGAATAGCACGCCCATGACTGACACCACCACCTCCGAGCCGGTTCTCGGTGTCCACTCCGAAGTCGGCAAGCTGCGCAAGGTATTGGTCTGTGCGCCCGGTCTGGCCCACCGACGTCTCACCCCGACCAACTCCGACGCCCTGCTGTTCGACGATGTCATGTGGGTGGAGAACGCCGAGCGCGACCACGCCGACTTCGTCGACAAGCTGCGCCGGGGCGGCGTCGAGGTCGTCGAGCTGCACGACCTGCTCGCCGAGACCATGGCCGTCCCCGAGGCCCGGACCTGGCTACTGGACCGGAAGATCACCGCAAACGCGGTGGGCATCGGGCTCATCGACGACACCAGGGCCTTCCTGGAGTCCCTCGATCCCCGCAGACTCGCCGAGTACCTGATTGGCGGGCTCGCCACCGCGGACCTGCCGGGCGAGTTCCGCTCCGGCTACCTTGCCCTGGCCCGCGAATCGACGGGGGCCCGCGAGTACCTCATGCGGCCGCTGCCGAACACCCTCTACACCCGCGACACCACGTGCTGGCTCTACGGCGGGGTGACCCTGAACCCGCTCTACTGGCCGGCGCGGCACGACGAAACCCTCCTGATGAAGGCCATTTACACCTTCCACCCGGACTTCAAGGACTCCACCGTGTGGTGGGGAGACCCCGAGCAGGACTGGGGCCAGGCCACGTTCGAGGGCGGCGACATCATGCCCGTCGGAAACGGCGTCGTCCTGATGGGCATGAGCGAGCGTACGTCCCGCCAGGCCATCACGCAGGTCGCCGCCTCCCTCTTCGAGAACGGCGCCGCCGAGCACGTCATCGTCGCGGGCATGCCCAAACTGCGCGCAGCGATGCACCTGGACACGGTCTTCACCTTCGCCGACCGCGACATCGTGACCCTCTACCCGACGATCATGGACGGGGTCCACGCCTTCTCCCTGCGCCCCGGCGACAAGCCCCTCGGCGTCGACATCACCGATGAAGGCTCGGCAGCCTTCGTCGACGTCGTGGCCAAGGGACTCGGACTTCCCGGACTGCGCGTCATCGAGACCGGTGGCGACGTGTACGCCTCCGAACGACAGCAGTGGGACAGCGGCAACAACGCCGTCGCCCTGGAACCCGGCGTCGTCTTCACCTACGACCGCAACACCCAGACCAACGCCCTTCTGCGCAAGGCGGGGGTCGAAGTCATCACCATCGTCGGCGCCGAACTCGGCCGTGGACGTGGCGGCGGCCACTGCATGACCTGCCCGCTCATCCGCGAACCCGTCGACTTCTGACGTCCCGGTTTCCTGCCTCGCACATCGCCCGCCCCGTTCAGAGACTGATTCGGCATCACGGCAAGCGGCTGTCTGCCGTGTCAGTCGACCTCCGGCGGAGCGACGTGGCATCGCTGCTGAGGCAGCGTCGCGTCGAGGGCGGCGGCGAGTTCGGAAATCGTGGGCCTGGCAGCCGGGTCGGGCCGCAGGCAGCTGTCGATGGCCGTGGCGAGATCACGCGGGAGGCGTCGGCGGGACCGGATGGGCGGAGCAGGTTCCTCAAGCTGCGGATACCAGTCGTCCTCGCCGCCCGTGTCGTCGCTGTCGTCGGTCCCGTCCGTGGTGACGCCGATGTCGAACGGCACGTCGCCTACGGCGACTTCGTACAGCGTTATGCCGATGCCCCACACGTCGGCCGCGGCCGACAGCGGCCCGCCACGCGCCTGTTCGGGAGCCATGTAGCAGAAGGTGCCGACGCCCGGAGGTGCGCTTCCGGGCGGTCGTGCGACGCTCAGGTCGAGCACTTTGGCGTGCCCGCAGTCGACGACGACGTTGGACGGCTTGAGGTCCAGGTGCAACAGGCCGTGACCGTGGAGGTAGTGCATCGCGGAACACAGGTGCACGCCGAGAAGGGCCACGTCCGCGGTGGCCGGTCGCCGGCGCGACCGGCCGATGAGGTGGGCCAGCGTTTCGCCTGTCAGTGTTTCCAGCACGACGAGCGGCTCGGGCGACTCGAAGGTCTCGTAAGCGCGGACCAGGTGCGGATGGGTGAATGTCCGGAGCCAACGGCCCTCTCGCAGCAGCCGGTCGCGCAGCTGCTCCTCGTGGCGGTGGTCGGGGCGCAGTACCTTCACGACGCATCGGCAGTCCCGCTCCTCGCTCCAGGCGTCGTAGAGGTCGAGCCAGCCGGTCCGGGCCAGGTGCGCCAGGACCTCATAACCCGGCGCGGGGATCGCTCCGGGAGCGAGGGGCGGAACCGGTCGGGACATGGCGCGGCTCATGAGAGAACCTTCCGAGCGGATGGGGAGACGGAGAGGGCCGGGCCGGTCACTCCGTTCAGCCGGTGAAGCCGGGCGTAGGCCCCGTCGCGCAGGAGCAGGTCCTCGTGCGTGCCGCGCTCGACGACCCGGCCGCCGTCCAACACCACGGTGGAGGTGGCGTCGCGGGTGGTGATCAGATTGTGGGAGATGACGATGGTGGTCCGCCCGGCCATGAGCCGGCGCAGCGGTTCCATGATCCGGCGGCCCGACTGGGTGTCCAGGCCGGTGGTCGGTTCGTCCAGGATCAGTACGGGTGCGTCCCTGATCATCGCGCGGGCGATCGCAAGTCGCTGGGCCTGCCCGCCGGACAGCGTGCGGCCGCGCTGGCCCACCACGGTGTCGTAGCCCTCGGGAAGCAGCTGGATGAAGTCATGGGCGTCGGCGGCGTGCGCCGCCGCGACGATGTCTGCCTCTGCCGCGTCCGGGCGGCCATAGGCAATGTTCTCCCGTACGGTGCCGTGGAACACGAGCGTCTCCTGCAGTACCACCGCGACGTTCTCGCGCAGCTCGGACAGCTGCAGGTCCCTGAGGTCGGTGCCGTCGAGGAGGATTGACCCCTGATCCGGATCGTAGAAGCGCAGTTGCAGCTTCCCGACCGTGGATTTTCCGGCACCGCTCGCACCGACCAGCGCCAGCGTCGTGCCGGGCGTCACCTGGAACGACACATCGGACAGCGCCCACCGGGACGTACCCGGATAGCGGAAGGAGACGCCACGGAATTCGACGTCGCCCCGGGCCCGCCCGATCCTCCGGGCGTCGGCGGCTTCGACGACCTGGGGGCGCTGGTCGAGCAACTCGATGATCCGCTCGGCGGAGGCGGACGCCGCGTAAAACGTGTTGGTGAGGTGGGACAGACCGCGGATCGGACTGTAGAGGCTGCTCAGCAGCGCGAGGAAGACCAGCAGCCCGCCCAGCGTGAGCTGCCCCTGGGCAAGCTTCCACGTGCCCAGGCCCATGACGGCCAGCGCGCCGGTCAGTTCGATGACCTCGACGATGGGGCTGTAGACAGCATGGATGCGTGCCGAGGCCATCGCCGCGCGGAACTTGCCCACGCTCTCGCGTGCGAACCGGTGTTCCTCGGTCTCCTGCCGGTTGTATGCCTGCACCAGCGCGATGTTGCCGAGCGACTCCTCGGCGATCGCGCTGATCGAACCGCTGCGCCGCCGCCGCTCCCGCGATGCGGCCTTGATCAGCCGGGAGAAGCGGCGGGCCGCGCACCAGAAGAGCGGCACGATGACGAGCGCGAGGATGGTCAGATCCCACCTCAGGTAGAACAGCAGCCCCAGGAAGACGCCCAACCGGATCACGTAATAGAGGCCATCCGCCACCCCCGAGAGCAGAAACGTCTCGACCGCGTCGACATCGCCCGTGATACGCGACAGCACGTCCCCCAGCCGCCGCCGTTCGAAGAACCCGAGCGAGAGGCCCTGGACGTGCCGGAACACATCCGACCGGAGGGCCAGCAGGAAGCGCTCGCTGACCCAGGTGGACGTCACGTCGTCGGCGAACCCCAGAACGCCGGAGCCGATGATGAGCCCTGTGTATGCCAGGGCGATCCAGAGGAAGGGACGCAGATCGCGCGGAACGAGGACGTCGTCCACCACGATCTTGAAGAGCCAGATCTCGGCCGCGTCGACGACGGGTCCGATCACGCTGAAGACGAGTATCGGAATGAGGAAGCGCCGGCCACCGCGCGTGTAGGGCCAGAAGCGCCGGAACGCGTCACGCGGGGCGACCGGCGGCGCGGCGGCGACGACCGCGTCGGGATCATCGGCCACCGACAGCAGCCGCCGCAGAACATGAAGCGAGACACGCCTCATAGACGCGTTCCTCGAGATCGTCGGCTGAACGGTCCAGGAGCCCTGGCCCGCTCAGCCGTCCTGTGCAGTCACCAGTGGTGACCGTGGTGGGAGTGACGACGGTGGCGACGCCGATCCCTTCCGTGGTCGTCGAATCCGTGGTCGTCGAAGTTCCTCGACGTCATGTCCCTCTTGTCGTGACGGTATTTCGCGGGGATGAGATGACTGAAGATCGCCATGAGCTTCCCTCCTGAAGAGGCTTCCAGACGGGATACGCTCCAGAGCGCTCGCGGGATTGCCTTGTTCGACAAATTTTCGTGCCCGAATCCGCCTGCCGTTCTCGCACGGACAGATTCCGAGGTCCACTGCCGGCGCCATGGCCACGTACCCCGGTCGCACCGCTCCCGGGCCCGCCTCGCCCGGGAACCGGCTGCCCTCGTGGTCGCACGTGGCGGCGAGATGGCCGGCGTGACGAAGCCGGGCAGGTCATGGAATACCCGTACGGGACGTCACGGACCTCCCCGCATGTGGCTCAGAGTGCCCGGCAATAGGCAGCGCGGGTGAAGGAGCGGGGCTGGGGTGCGTGCATCGCAAGGCGGAGGATTGAGCCAACGCCAAGGGTCCCCATGCCCCTTCAGGGCTATGGGGGAGTTGGTGATGGACGACAACGCCGCGAGGTGCGTGCACCGGCCCCGCGACACCGCGAAGCCCACTGCCGGGCGACTCTCAGTCGCCCTTGAGCCAGTCGGGTGTGCGGAACGTGCCGCCGTACATGGGAAGTTCTATCTGCTCTCCGTAGCGGGCCAGTTGGTCCCAGGGGCGGTTGATGCCGGCAGAGCCGTAACGGCGGACGCGGGTCACCGTGGCCAGGTCCAGTACGTCCACGAGGATTTCCTCGCCGGGGCCGGCCTGCTGGCGGACGATGCCCTCGGGATCGACGATGACACTCATTCCGACGCCGGCCGGGTCGGCGGTGTTGACGTTGACCACGTAGAGCTGGTTGGTCCAGGCGTTTGCGCGGGCACAGACCAGTTCCATCTCGCGGTCGCGGGTGGTGGTCAGGGTGGGCTGGATGACGATCTCCGCCCCCAGCCAGGCGAGCTGGCGAACCACCTCCGGGAAGGACCCGTCGTAACAAATGGCCAGCCCGACACGGCCGGTACCGGGGATGTCGAAGACCACGAACTCGCTTCCGGGCGCGGTCTGTTCGTAGGGTTGCCAGGGAAAGATCTTGCGGTAGCGGGCCGCGATCTCGCCCTGGGGGGAGACGGCGAGGGCCGTGTTGTGGATGCGTCCGTCCTCAGCACGCTCGAAGAGGCTGCCCGGGACCAGCCACAGACCGGTTTCCACGGCGAGGGCGCAGATCCGGTCGGTGAGCGGGCCCGGGATCGGGACAGCGGCCTGCTCCATCCAGTCGGATGAGGACTCCAGCAACGGACCCTCGGCGGCGAGCAGCAGCTCGGGGACGACGACGAGTTGGACATGCGGGAACAGTTCGTGGGTGGCCCGGACCTGGGCTGCGAAGCGCTGCCAGCTCGCTTCGGGGTCGAGGGGCACGGGCGCGGTCTGGAGGGCAGCGATGGCGAGAGTGCGCATGGGTGGTGTCAGTCCTCGGTAAGGGTGAGCTCGGCGACGGCGCGGCGGCCCTCGCGGAAGAAGAGGCGGAAGCGGGCGCGGACGATCAGCATGGCCAGTGCGCCCACTGCGATGGAACCGACGCCGAGCAGGAAGACCCCTCCGACGCCGTGGAAGGAAGTGCTGCCGTAGGCCGGGTCGACCATGTCGTAGGCGCTGCGGGTGAAGGCCGCAAGCATCAGCAGGCCGCCCAGCAGGGGCATGACGCCCCTCAACAGCAGGTCGCGCGGGGAGTCGCGCAGCCACGTGCGGAAGTACCAGACGCAGGCCAGCGCGGTGACGCCGTAGTAGCAGGCGATGAGCAGGCCGATGGACAGGATGGCGTCACCGAGGAAGTTGTCCGACACGAGGGTGAGCAGGACAAGCAGGGCGGCTGCGGCGGCGCCGAAGAAGACCGTCCCGAAACTGGGTGTCCGATGGCGCGGGTGGATGCGGGTGAACGCATGGGGCAGGGCTCCGTGGACGCCCATGGAGAGTGCGCTGCGGGGACTGCCGACGAGGCAGGTGAGCAGGGCCGACACGGCCGAGACGCAGACGGCCAGTTGCATGAGTTTGGCGAGCGCCGTGCCGAGCACGGGCGGGGCGAGGGTCGCCAGGATGTCGGCGGCGTTGTCGGGATTGCCCAGTCCGAGCCCCTCGGTGCCGGTACCGGCGTAGCTGACCGCGGCGAATGCAGTGAACAGGTAGGTGCCCAGCAGTACGAGGGTGGAGATGAGCGCCGCCTGGCCGGGTACCCGGTCACCGTCGCGGGTCTCCTCATTGGCGGTGATCAGCGCGTCCCAGCCCCAGTAGATGAACAGGCACAGCAGTACAGCCTCGGCGAAGGGGCCGAAGCCGCCGAAGGCGAAGGGATTGAGCCAGGCGAACGAGGGCGTGGCCGCGTCGGCCCGGACGAAGGCGGCGGCGCCGAAGCCCAGCAGCGCAAGGAGTTGCAGCCCGAGGAGCACGTACTGGACCGAGGCCGCGAGCTGCAGACCCCTGTAGGCGATCGCGGTGACGGCTGCCAGCAGAAGCACGGACGTGATGGTGACGGCAGTGGTGTCGCCCGCGAGCGCGGGCAGGCCGAGCACCTCCAGCAGGTAGGTGGCGCCGACCTGGGAGAGCGCCGTCATGGCGATGAGCGTCGCGATCTGCGGGACCCAGCCGCCGGAGAGCCAGCCGACGGCGGGTCCGAACGCGCGGGTCGTCCACACGAAGGTGGTGCCGCAGTCGGGCATCACCCGGTTGAGCTCTCGGAAGGCAAAGGCTGTGAGGAGTATCGGGACGAAGCCCAGCAGCAAGGCAGCCGGGGCGAGGTGCCCGACCACCAGCGTCACGAAGCCCAGGGTGACGGAGATGCTGTAGGCGGGGGCCACGGAGGACAGGCCGAGGGCGACGGCCGCGAGGAGGCCCACGGAGCCGCCACGCAGCCCTTTGCCGATCGGGGCGGGTGGAGAGCCGGCTCTGGCCGTGGCATCGGTCGGGTTCGTCGTCACATGAGCTCCCTCGGGTCGACGTTTGTTAAACGTGGATTTAAGAGCTGTGCCGCTACTCAGTCAAGGGCTGGTCCGATATCGTTGAAGTCATATTTAGTAAGTCGATCGAGGAGGCAGGCGTGGCGGCCAAGAAGGGCAAAGGCAAAGAGGCCCGTCGGGCTGAGCTGGGCGCGGCCGTGCAGCGCGCACTGGTGGCCCGCGGACTTGAGGGCCTGCGCCTGCGCGACATTGCCGAGGAGGCCGGGGTCACGCCTGCCGCGGTGCTCTACTACGGAGACCTCGACGGGCTCGTCTACGAGACCTACCAGCAAGCCATCGATCGCTACAGTCAGCAGCGCGAACAGGCTGCGGACCGCTTCTCCGACGCTCGCGACCGGCTACGGGCCTGCATCGACAACGGAGTCGCCAGCGGCCCCGGCGACGCGCTGACCCGACTGCTGTTCGAGTACTGGCCCCGCTGCCTTCGCGACGCCAAGGCCGCCGCGCTCGACAGCGCGCTGACGGAGCGCCAGATCGCTGTCTACACCGCGATCCTGGTTCTGGGGCAGGCCCAGGGCCACTTTGCCCTCCAGGACCCGCCGCGCATGCTCGCCGCCAGCTTCGTCGCGATGGAGGACGGCTATCAGATGGAGGTGCTCGCCGGCCGCCGCACCCGCGCCGAGGTGATCGCAGCCCTGCACGCCTACGCCCGCGCCATCACCGGCCACGACCTGGCAGACAGCTCCTGACGCGCCTCGGCTGCCCGTCGAATCGCATCGAGGAGACCGACGAGTCCGTCCGCAACCGTCTCGGCGACGTTCCGGTCACCCTGCCCGGCGCCTCGCTGAACCGGCTCTGCAGCAGGTCGCCCATTCGCCGCAGCCATGCCGTGCTCGCCCGGACAGATCGTCGGTGTGGACCCGGACAGCGGGATGATTGCCGAGGCCGGACGCAGGGCCGCCGAGTCAGGAGCGGCCGGGAAGGCTCAGTGGGTTCAGGCCCGGGCCGAGGATCTTCCCGCAGGTCTCGCAACGTTCAGCGTCGCGACCTTCGGTCAGTCCTTCCACCGGATGGATCGTGACCTGGCGGCGGCAACCACCAGGGACACGCTCCAGCCCGGCGGGGCGCGGGTGCACATCTCGGACCTGAAGACGGAGACCCGAGCCGTCGACGGTCATCCCTGTCCGGCGGTGCCCTGTGCAGCGATGGACGAGCCGGTCAGGCACTACCTGGGACGGGTCCGACGAGCCGGTCAGCGGGTGCTGCCGCACGGGACTCCCGGCGATGAGGCGGCGGTGCTCACCCGGGCGGGATTCTCCGGTCCGCAGCGCCATGTCGTTCCCGATGGGCAGGCTCTGGAACGCACCTGTGACGATGTCGTCGCGTGGGTGTTCTCGATGTCGTCCCCGGCTCCGCACCTTTTCAGCACGCATCGTGACGCTTTCGAGGCAGACGTGCGTCGACTGCTGCGGGAGCTCTCCCCGTCGGGCCGGTTCTCCGAACTCCGTCCGAGCACCGAGGTCTTCGTCCGGTGGAAAGGCCCCGCCGAGCAGTGATCAAGCAGCCGGTGGCACGAGCTGCGACTTCCCGCTCGGCCCGCCGTCCGTCAGAAACCGGGGGTGCTGTCGTCGCGGCAGGTGACGCCAGGCCGCGTGTTCACTGACCACATGTGCGTGCACTGCGGACACTGAAGGTGAACGACCGGTCCCTTGGTGGATATCAAGTAGCGCCAGTGATCAGCGCAGTTACGGCGGTCTGCGCAGGTCCCACAGTGGCGGGCGTCGTCGCAGACGGGGCAGGCCATCCAGGCACGGCGGGCGACGTCCGCCTGTGGGTCAATGGGCAGCCTCACGGCCCGGCTCCCTTCCTGGCAGGACACCGGCCGCCACCAGCAGGTCGTAGGTGCGCTGCTGCTCGGCGTCCAGGCCCGAGTAGAGGAGTGCGTACGCCTCGTCCTCGCCCTGGAGAACGGCGACCGGGTCCCAGTCGGACCCGAGTGCGGCCACGACCTCGGCCCGTCGCCGGGCTTCCTCGAAAGTCAGATCGATCGTGAAGGGTATGAGATCGGTGGGATCTTCCTTGTTCATGGCGAAACTTCCGATGCGCTGGTGGAATCCCACATGTACCAGGCGACCACAGCAACGGGGAAGGGTGACCTAAGTTGCCCTGGGGGCGACGAAGCGCCCGCCCCATCGGCGAGGAACCCTCGGATCGGCTGACAGGGGTGGGGCGTTGCCGGCGCCAGAGCCCTGACGACGGACACGGTCCGGGTACGGCACTGTGACGTACTTCATGACCTGCCTCGCGGAATGGACTGCGGCTCGGCCCTGGAGAGGTGTGGCCGGCGGGCCGGGTCCGCCGGGGTGCTGTCGCGTCATGGCCCGGCGGTCAAGGCCCTCGGCACGGCGCCCGGCCGCGCACCGAGTGCGGAGTCCGGGACCGGCGCCTGCCCCACCCGCCGACAACCCTCCCCAAGGCAGCCCTGCGTACGGCGCCACCCGGCAAAGCCCTACTAGACTTTCACGACCGCATTCCCGCCGGGGCCGGACGCCGCAGCCCACTCAAGTGGTGCGGCGTATGCCAACACCACTACGGCTAAGAGCTTGCATATGCAAGGAATATGTAACTATCTTGGCGCGTATGCAATCCTACACAATCGGGCAGGCGGCCCGCCTGTTGGGCGTGAGCCCGGATACCGCGCGGCGGTGGGCGGATGCCGGCCGGGTGGCCACGCATCGTGACAAGGGCGGACGCCGGCTCATCGACGGCAGAGATCTGGCCGCCTTCTCGATCGAGGTCGCCAGGACCGGTGGTGGCGAGGAGGATGCCCCGTACACCTCTGTCCGCAACGCCTTTCCGGGCATCGTCACCGCCGTCAAGCTCGGCGATGTCGCGGCCCAGGTGGAGATCCAGGCCGGGCCGCACCGGCTGGTCTCGCTGCTGACCCGGGAGGCCGTGGAGGAACTGGGCCTGGAGGTCGGCGTGGAGGCCACCGCCCGCGTGAAGTCGACCAGCGTGCACATCGACCGCACCTGAGCGGACACGTACAGACGGTGGCCGGGGGCACGCCTTCACCGAGGAGGAGCGCGCCCCCGCACCGGCCAACGCCCCGCCGTCGGCGATCAGGTGCTCGTCCACTCCTCGCGGACCGCAGTGCCGTCCAGCCAGGACTCCAGGATCTGGCGGGTGTCCGTCGCGTACCGGGCCTGCGCGAAGAGCGAGGAGCCGGAGGTGCGGGGTCATGCCGTGGTGCGGCATCGTGCGCAGGGATGGTCGGGCGGTGCGGGCGGCGGACGAAAGGCCGGCACCGGCTCCCGCTCGACCTCCTCGGGCAGGCGGTGCCGGACCGTGCAGTGCAGCTTCACGTCGAACGGCGCGGGGCGGCGCAGCACCGCGAGGCCGATGCGTCCGGCGGCGACGGTGCCGACGCGCATACCCTCCAGGTCGTACGACCGGGCCACGCGGTCCGCGTCGCCCCGCGGGACGCCACCGGCGTGCGCTTCACAGAGCTTCCGCCGACCCGCGACCGGGTGTCGCCGGCCCTGGATGCGGTGGGCGTGGTGGCTGCGCGTCAGCCGAGGGCGAGCAGCCCCTCATGGAACTGTCGAAGCCCCACCGGGTTCGCCTCGCCGGTGTCACGTCCACGCCGTGTAGCCGCCGTCCACGCGTATCGCGCTGATGCCGCTGATGTGCCGGGCGCCGCAGCGGTCCTGCGGCAGCACGAGCTGCGGGCCGGCCCCGTCGAGCGGGGTGTCGTCGATGCTGGCCGCAAGCAGGACGGACGCACGGCCGAAGTCGGGGTCGATCTCCGCCCAGGACAGGACGGCGTGGTGGCCGTCCGCGCCCGTCACGGCGATCAGGAAGCGCAGGCGGTCCTTGCGCCGGGTGGAGTCGAAGGCGGGGCCGGCGTCGGACAGGACATCGTGCAGCAGCGGTCCTGCGAAGCAATGGCGCTGGATTCCGCTGGTGGCGCACTCAAAGCTCACCTGCACCCGGTGCTGGGGCCAGGCGAGCAGGTCGGGCACCGACAGCCGGGCCGGCCGCGCGAGGTCGCCGATCAGGGCTACCTCTGCCACCGGATCGGCGGCCGTAAGGGAATGACTCACGGGCTACCACCTCCCGGATGTCGATACCCGGACAGCGGCCCCGTATAAACGCACATGCCCACCATCACCCATTGACAGTCCAGCTCATGCGATGCCACAGAAGACTTCCACCTCGTATCTGCGGCAGTATGATCTGCACATGCACGCCTACCGGATCGAGGAAGCAGCCGGCTTGCCGGGTGTCAGCGCCGACACACTGCGGCGCCGGGCCGACGGCGGACAACTGCATGCCGAGCGTGACGAGCTGGGCCACCGGATGATCCCGGGCCGGAACCGGCTTCCTTCGCCCGGGAGTTGCATCGCACCGGGCGGACGAACAGCGGATCCTCGGCGCGCCACCGCCTCGCCGGGATCCTCACCGACGTGATCCTCGGAGATGTGTCGGCGCGGGTGGAGATCCAGCCCGGGCCGTTCCGGGTGGTGTCCGTCCTCAGCCGGGACCCGGCTGAGGAACTGACGTCGGAGCCCGGTGTTCCGGCGGTTGCCGTGATCAAGTCGACCCACGTGGTCGTCGAGAGGCCGTGGAAGAGTCCGACGGACTCTTCCGGAAGAAACCAGAGGGAGTAGACCCCGTGATGACCCGTTCCGCACGCCGGACCCGCCGGACCCTGCAGGTGGCCGGCGCAGGCGCCGCTGCGCTGCTGGCACTGAGCGCCTGCTCCTCGTCCGACAACTCCTCGGCCAAGCCGGACTCCTCGGCGTCCACGGGCTCGTCGAAGAAGCTGTCCGGCACGGTGACCGTCTTCGCTGCCGCCTCGCTCAAGGAGAGCTTCACGACCCTGGGCAGGGAGTTCGAGAAGGCCCACCCGGGTACGAAGGTCACCTTCAACTTCGGAGGCAGTGACACCCTCGCCGCCAGCATCACCGGTGGCGCCCCGGCCGACGTCTTCGCCGCCGCCAGCCCCAAGACGATGGCGATCGTCACCGACGGGAACGCAGTCGGTACGCCGACCACCTTTGTGCGCAACCAGCTGGAGATCGCGACCCTGCCGGGCAACCCCGACAAGATCTCCTCCCTCAAGGACCTCACCAAGTCCGGCCTGAAGGTCGTGCTGTGCGACAAGACGGTGCCGTGCGGGGCTGCCGCGCAGAAGGCGCTGGACGCCAGCAAGCTCAAGCTCACCCCGGTCTCGTACGAACAGGACGTCAAGAGCGCCCTGACCAAGGTGGAGCTGAAGGAGGCCGACGCCGCCGTGGTCTACAAGACCGATGTGAAGTCGGCGGGTGACAAGGTGGAGGGCGTGGAGTTCCCCGAGTCCGCCGAGGCCGTCAACGACTACCCGATCACGCTGCTCAAGGACGCGCCCAACGCCGAAGCGGCGAAGGCGTTCATCGCTCTGGTTCAGTCTCCCGAGGGCCAGAAGGTCCTGACGGCGGCCGGGTTCCTCAAGCCGTGACCGAACTGGACAAGTCCGGCGCCGCGGACGAGATCCTCGTGGGTGGCGACGCCCGCGAGGGTCGGCCGCGGCGCCGGCGTGTACGGGCGGACGCCCGGGGCCGGGCGCCTCTGCCTCTTCTGCTGCCGGCCCTGGTAGGCCTGGCTTTTCTGTTGCTGCCGCTGATCGCCCTTCTCGTACGGGCTCCCTGGCGCAGCCTGCCGGACCAGCTGACCAGCCCGGAGGTGTGGCAAGCCCTTCAGCTGTCCCTGGTGTGCGCGACCGCGGCCACCGCGGTGAGTCTGGTGCTGGGCGTGCCGCTGGCCTGGCTTCTCGCGCGCACCGACTTCCCGGGGCGGGGTTTCGTACGGGCCCTGGTGACGCTGCCGCTCGTCCTGCCGCCGGTCGTGGGTGGTGTGGCACTGCTGCTGGCGCTGGGGCGCAACGGTGTCGTGGGGCAGTGGCTGGACTCGGCCTTCGGGATCACGCTGCCGTTCACGACGGCGGGAGTGGTTGTCGCGGAGGCATTCGTGGCGATGCCGTTCCTCGTCATCAGCGTGGAGGGCACGCTACGGGCGGCCGATCCCCGGTACGAGGAGGCCGCCACCACGCTGGGCGCCTCCCGCTTCACCGCGTTCCGCCGGGTCACCCTGCCGCTGATCGCGCCGGGCATCGCAGCGGGTTCCGTGCTGGCGTGGGCCCGCGCGCTCGGCGAGTTCGGCGCGACGATCACCTTCGCGGGCAACTTTCCCGGCCGTACGCAGACCATGCCGCTGGCCGTCTACCTCGCCCTCCAGAACGACCCGGCCGCCGCCATCGCGCTGAGCCTGGTCCTGCTCGCCGTGTCGATCGCGGTCCTGGCCGGACTGCGGGACCGTTGGATGACGGCCTCATGACCCGAACCGCCCGTGAGCCACTCGCAGTCCGCCCCGGATCGCCGAGGCGCCGGACCGCCGGCGCTTCCGTTCCCGTTCCCCCACCGCGCAACCGCTGGACGAACCCCTCATGACGGACATCGACGACGCCACGGGCAGCCTCCCCACCACGGACGCAGCCGCCGCGGGCCTGGACGCCCATCTGGTCGTCAACCGCGGCGCCTTCCACCTCGACGTGGCGCTGGCGGCCGCGCCCGGCGACGTCGTGGCGCTCCTCGGGCCCAACGGCGCGGGCAAGACCACCGCCCTGCGCGCGCTCGCAGGTCTCACCCCATTCACCGGCGGTCATCTGCGCCTCGACGGCGTCGCGCTGGACCGTACGCCGCCCGAGTCCCGTCCGGTCGGCGTCGTCTTCCAGGACTACCTGCTCTTCCCGCACCTCTCCGCCCTCGACAACATCGCATTCGGCCCCCGCTGCCAGGGCGCGCCCAAGGCCGAGGCACGCGCGCAGGCCGCCGAGTGGCTGGACCGCATGGGCCTCGCCGACCACGCCGGCGCCAAACCCCGCCGACTCTCCGGCGGCCAGGCCCAGCGCGTCGCCCTCGCCCGCGCTCTGGCCACCCACCCCCGCCTGCTGCTGCTCGACGAACCGCTGGCCGCGCTCGACGCCCGCACCCGCCTCGATGTACGCGCCCAACTCCGCCGCCACCTCGCCGACTTCGAGGCGGTCGCCGTGCTGGTCACGCACGATCCGCTGGACGCCATGGTGCTGGCCGACCGGCTGGTCGTCATCGAGCACGGCCGGGTCGTCCAGGAGGGCACCCCTTCCGACATCGCCCGCCATCCGCGTACCGACTACATCGCCCAACTGGTCGGCCTGAACCTCTACAAGGGGCTGGCCGAGGGGCACACCGTACAGCTCGACTCCGGCCCGGCGATCACCACCACCGAGGATCTCGCCGGCCCCGCCTTCGTCGCGTTCCCGCCCGGCGCGGTCACCCTCCATCGCGACCGGCCCACCGGCTCCAGCGCCCGAAACCTGTGGCACTGCGAGGTCACCGGGCTCGAAACGCACGGCGACCAGATCCGCGCGGACCTCACCGGCGAGCTCCCCCTCGCTGCCGACCTGACCACGGTCGCCGCAGCCGAACTCGACCTCCATCCGGGAGCCACGGTCTGGGCCACGGTCAAGGCCGCACAGACGCACGCATACCCAGCCTGACGCAGCGCTCGCCCCAGCCGAGGCCGGAAGCCCCGAACGCCGGGTATTCAGGGCCCGGCACATCCGTGACTTTCGGGCAGCCCCGACCTGCCAGGCACTCCATTGCCCGCCACCGGCGCCGCCCCGTCCCGGATCAGGCCCACGCCACTCGTATGCAGTAGGGCGAGAACCGTGTGCAGCTCATCGCCGTCGTATGGGGCCGGATCGTGCATGAGGAATGAAATTCGGCGGCGAGCGCTCCATTCTCCCGACGCCAGACCTCCGGCGGCGAGAACCCCCGGGCGTCGCCGAGAGCTGCAGCCACGCCGACGTGATCGAATTCGAGTGGCAGCCCGACGGTGAGCAGCAGAGACTGGGCAACGGTTGAGGAACTGGACAACAGATCCCGACCTCGGAATTCCGGATTGCTCGCTCCGGCCATCGAAAAGAGCGTGTGTCAGGGCGCCGACCACTATGGCCGATGGCGCTCGAATGTTCCTCAAGGAGCTCGCATGGAGGAAAAATCCGTCGACGTCTTGACGCCCGGGCCGGATGAATCTGCGATCGACGAGCGCAGATACACCGGCCCGAGTATCGGAATCGAGAGAAACCTCGCCGAAGTGCTGGCTGACGTCATGGGCGTCGAGCGGGTGTCGGTCGACAGCCACTTCTTCGATGACCTCGGCGCCAATTCGTTGGTGATGGCCCAATTCTGCGCACGGGTCAGGAAGCGGACGGACCTCCCCTCGGCGTCGATGAAGGATATCTACCGGCACCCCACGATCCGAAGCCTGACGACCGGGCTCGCGAACGCCGTAACCACCCCTGCCGAACCGTCGGTCCCAGTGTCGACCGAGGTGGTGCCCCCGGCCGGCACGGTGCGATACGCCCTCTGCGGAACGCTGCAGTTCCTGCTTTTCCTGGGATATTCCTTCCTTGCCGGACTTGTTGCCGACCGAGGCTATGCATGGGTCTCCGCCGGCTCGGATGTGATCGGCATCTATCTGCGGTCGTTCGTCTTCGGCGGCGTCGGCTTCGTCGGCCTCTGCACCTTCCCGATCGTGGCCAAATGGCTCCTCATCGGCCGGTGGAAATCGCGCGAGTTCCCGGTCTGGGGTCTGACGTATCTGCGTTTCTGGACCGTCAAGGTACTGATCCACGCCAACCCGATGATTTTCTTCGTCGGCAATCCCCTGTACGTGCTGTACCTGCGAGCCCTGGGCGCACGGATCGGCAAGGGGGTCACGATCCTCTCCCGCAACGTTCCGGTCTGCACCGACCTGCTCACGATCGGCGCCGGCACAGTGATCCGCAAGGACTCGTTCTTCCTCTGCTACCGGGCACACGCCGGCCGTATCCAGACCGGCCGGGTCACCCTCGGCCGGGACGTGTTCATCGGCGAGAAGACCGTGCTCGACATCGACACGTCGATGGGCGACGGGGCGCAACTCGGCCACACGTCCACGCTGTACAGCGGCCAGGAGGTCCCGGACGGCCGCCGCTGGCACGGATCACCGGCACAGCTCACCGAGCACGACTACCTGAGGATCGGGCCGGCCAAGTGCGGCACGCTGCGTCGGGCCGGCTTCGGTCTCATCACCGTGCTTCAGCTGTTCTTCCTCTACGTGCCGCTGGCTGTCGGTGGCGCGTACATGCTGGTGGCCATCGTTCCGGCGCTGCACAACCGGCTGGGCCCGGGTGCTGTGGGGCTCACCTCGCCGGATCTCTACATCGACGCGCTGATCCTTTCCTTCGTGCTGTTCTTCGGCTTCGTCGTCGTGGGCCTTGTCGTCCTGTTCACCGTTCCGCGCCTGCTGAACCTGGCCGTCAAACCGGACAAGGTCTATCCGCTGTACGGATTTCACTACTCGATACACCGGGCGATCGGGCGCATGACCAACATAAAGTTCTTCACCTGGCTGTTCGGTGACAGCTCCTACATCGTCCCCTACCTGCGCGGCCTCGGATACGACTTGTCCCGGGTCGAGCAGACCGGGTCGAACTTCGGCACGGAAGTGCAACACGAATCCCCGTATCTGTGCTCTGTCGGCAGTGGAACGATGGTCGCTGACGGGCTCTCCATCATCAACGCCGACTTCTCGAGCACGTCCTTCCGGGTGTCCCGGGCCTCGATCGGGGCACACAACTTCCTCGGGAACAACATCGCCTATCCCTCAGGGGCCAAGACGGGCGAGAACTGCCTCCTCGCGACGAAGGTGATGATTCCGCTCGACGGCGAGGTGCGGGAGGGGGTCGGCCTGCTCGGCTCGCCGTGCTTCGAGATTCCCCGGTCGGTCGAGCGCGACTCCCGGTTCGACCATCTCCGGACCGGTGACGAGTTGCGCCGCAACCTCGCCGCAAAGAACCGCTACAACATCCGCTCGATGATCCTCTTCCTGCTCGTGCGGTGGCTGCATTTCTTCGTGCTCACGATGCTCGGCCTGGCGAACGTCGATCTGTACGATTCCTACGGGCATGTACTGATCGCCGCGTTCATGGTGTTCAGCCTTGGGTTCACCGCTGTCTACTTCGTACTGGTGGAGCGCGGCATCGCGGCATTCCGCGCGCTGCGACCGCAGTTGTGTTCCATCTACGACCCGTACTTCTGGTGGCACGAGCGCCTCTGGAAGGTGCCTGACAAGTACCTCAACGTCTTCAACGGCACCCCTTTCAAGAACGTGATCTGGCGGATGCTGGGGGTTCGGCTCGGCAGCAAGGTCTTTGATGACGGCTGCTATCTGACGGAGCGGACGCTCACCACCATCGGGAGCGACTGCACGCTCAATGCGGGAAGCAAGATCCAGTGCCACTCGCAGGAGGACGGCACCTTCAAGTCCGATCGCAGCACCATCGGCGCCGGCTGCACCCTCGGTGTGGGAGCCCACATCCACTACGGCGTGACGATGGGCGACGGCGCGGTGCTCGCCCCGGACTCCTTTCTCATGAAGGGCGAGGAAGTCCCACAGCACGCACGCTGGGGAGGAAATCCCGCCACGGAGATGCGAGATGCCCCTTATCAACCCGAGGCACTGACGCTGAAGGCGTAGCAGCGCCGCCCTTGTCGGCGCCGAACAGCACGGTGGCGACGGTGAATGGAGAGGGACGACCAGATGGGAATGCACGTACAGGCCGACCGGGAGTTCTGGCGCGCTGTGCTCGTCGCCGGTGAATTCACCGCAATACCGCGGTGGACGCTCAATCCGATGACGGGCGTCGGCGAACACGAGGCGACGGTCCCGGACGACGTCGTGGCAGCGTTGGGCCGGCTGGCCGAGAACCTGACGATGCCACTCGACTCTGTACTGCTGGCCGCGCACGCCAAGGTGCTCGCCGCGCTGTCCGGCGAGCACGAGGTCGCGACCGGTTACGTCACGGCGGAAGGCAGCCGGCCGCTGCCCTGCCTGCTGACGACCGAACCCCACTCGTGGCGGACGCTGCTGCTGGACACCCATCGAGTCACGTCAGATCTGCCGGCGCACAAGGACTTTCCGGTCGATGAGCTCAGGCGCGAACTGGGCCTGGCCGAACCGTCGATGGAGACCGTGTTCGATCCGCACGGCTCGGGCGGCGAACTCGCCGATGACACCGTGCTGTGGGTGGGATTTTCGCAACGCCGCGGTCGGCTCGTGCTGCGGCTGCGGTACCGGACCGACGCGCTCGACGCGGACTGCGCCGTCAGGATCGCCGGATACCACCTCACCGCGCTCGCGCTGATCGCCGCCGATCCGGACGCCGAGCACGGGCGGCAGAGCCTGCTCTCCGCCGAGGAACTCCGCTTCCAGCTCGAGGGGCTCGCCGGTCCGCGCCGGGAGCTCCCGGACCGCCGGTTCCACGAGTTGTTCGAGCAGCGGGTGGCGGCACACCCGGACGCCGTCGCGGCGACCCACGGAGAGCGGCAGCTGACGTATCAGGAACTGAACGCGCGTGCCAACCGGTTGGGACGGGCCCTGCTGGAGCGGGGGCTTCGCCCCGAGGGTGTCGTCGCGGTGGTGACCGAGCGCAACCTGGACTGGATGGCCGCCGTGCTCGCGGTCTTCAAGGCCGGCGGCGTGTACCTGCCCATCGAGCCGCATTTCCCGGCCGATCGCCTCGCAACCATGCTCTCCCGTGCCGCATGCGAGCTCGTGCTGACCGAACCCGGCAGCACTTCCACGCTCGACCAGGCCCTCGAATCGCTGTCCGGGGTCCAGAAGCTCTTCGTCGGCGCAGCCTACGAGGAGGACCATGCCGACGACGATCTGGGCCTCCACGTCGCACCGGACCAGCTCGCCTACATCTATTTCACCTCGGGGTCCACCGGGGAGCCCAAGGGCGCGATGTGCGAGCACGCGGGCATGCTCAACCACCTCTACGCCAAGATCGACGACCTGGGGATCAGCGAGGGACAGGTGGTCGCCCAGACCGCACCCCAGTGCTTCGACATCTCGCTGTGGCAACTGGTGTCCGGGCTCCTGATCGGGGCGCGGACCCTGCTGGTGGAGCAGGAGGTGATCCTGGACGTCCAGCGGTTCGTCGACAAGATCGTTGACGACCGGGTCGCCGTCCTCCAGGTCGTACCCTCCTACCTGGACGTCGTCGTGTCGTGCCTGACGCAGCACCCGCGCGAGCTGCCGGACCTGCGGTGCGTGTCGGTCACCGGCGAGGCGCTGAAGAAGGAGCTCACGCAGCGCTGGTTCGCCGCCCAGCCCGGAATCAAACTGGTCAACGCCTACGGACTGACCGAGACGTCGGACGACACCAACCACGAGGTCATGGACCGCGCGCCCGACGGGGACCGGGTCCCGCTGGGTCCCGCGGTCAACAACGTGCACGTCTATGTCGTCGACGAGCACCTGACCCCGGTGCCGCTCGGCGCCCCCGGTCTGATCGTCTTCTCCGGCGTCTGCGTCGGCCGCGGATACGTCAACGACCCCGAGCGCACCCGGCAGGCCTACCTGACCGATCCGCACCGTCCGGGCGCCCGGCTCTACCGGGGCGGCGACTACGGCCGCTGGCAGCCCGAGGGCAAGCTGGAGTTCCTCGGCCGCCGGGACACCCAGGTAAAGATTCGTGGCTTCCGGATCGAGATCGGCGAGATCGAGAACACCCTGTTGCGGGTGCCCGGTGTACGCGACGGAGCAGTGGTGGTCACCGAGCGGGCCGACCAGAGCAAGCACCTGGTGGCGTTCTACTCCGGTCGGCGGCCACTCGAGGAAGACGTCCTGCTGGACAGGCTCGGTGAGTCGCTGCCCGATTACATGGTCCCGTCGGCCTTCCACTGGCGGGAAAGTCTGCCCCTGACGGCCAACAGCAAGATCGACAGGAAGACTTTGCAGGCACTCGCCGGAGAACTCGGCCTCGTCCAGGACGAGTACCGCGCGCCGAATACGCCGACCGAACAGCAGCTGGCGGCCGCATGGGCCAAGGTGCTCGGCATCCCCCAGAACCAGATCGGACGGCGGGACCACTTCTTCGACCGGGGCGGCACGTCACTGTCGGCAGTGAAGCTGGCGATCACCCTGGACCGTGCGGTGTCCCTCAAGGACGTCACCCGTCACCCGATCCTGGCCGATCTGGCCGGGCTGGTCGACGGCAGGTCCGAGCTGTGCTCCGGGCGCTCCGGGCTGCTTCAGCCACTGTCGGAATCGGACGGTACGCAGGCTGCTGCCCTGGTGTGCTTCCCCTACGCCGGCGGCAACGCGGTGAACTTCCAGCCGATGGCCGGGGCGCTGCCGAGCGGCAGGCCGGCGGTCTACGCGGTCGAGCTGCCCGGTCACGACGTGGCCGCCGGGAGCGAGCCGTTCGCGCCGATGGCACAGGTGGTCGAGCAGGTCGTCGTCGAGATCATCCGGCGTGGCCTGACCAGGGTCCTGCTCTGGGGCCACTCCTCGGGCGCCGCGTTGGCCGTGGAGACGGCCAGGAAGCTGCAGGAGCGCGGGGTGGACGTCCAGCGGGTGTTCCTCGGCGCGCAGCTGCTCGGCAACGCCGCCGACCGGCGCGCCGGCATCACCGAGCTGACCCGGCGCAGCGACGCCGAGATCACCGGCATGCTGAGCGCGGACGGCGGGTACCCCGAGCTCGGTGAGCTGGATGCACAGCACGCCGAGCACATCGGTGCCGCCTACCGGCACGACTGCCTGTCCGCACACCGCTATTTCGCCGACGCCCTGGACAGCCCGCCGACGCTGAAGCTGACCGCGCCGGTCACCGTGGTCGTTGCCGCCGACGACCCGAGCACGGCGGAGTACTCGCGTCGCCATCGCGACTGGCAGCTCCTCGCCGAGCAGGTCGACCTGCACGAACTCACCGACGGCGGCCACTACTTCCTGCGTACCCGTCCTACCGAAGCGGCACAGGCCGTGCTGCGCGGCGCCGAACTGTTCGCTTCTTCCTGACCGGCAACTGAAAGGAAACCGAGATGTCTTCCATATCCACGGTGTCGCCGCTCGACGTCGAACTCGAAACCGGCAAACCTCCTCTCCTCCGGGCCGGGGCCACCGGCGACGCGCTGAGCTGGGCGGCCGAGCACCGGGACGCGCTGCGCGCTGTCGTCGCCGAGCACGGTTCGGTCCTGGTCCGCGGCCTCGGGCTGCGCGACGTGGACGGGACCGGCGCCGTCTTCTCGGGACTGGCCACCGGTCTGATGACCGAGAAGGAGGTCTTCGCGCCCCGACGGACCTACTCCGACGGCGTGTACTCCTCATCGAAGTGGCCGCCAAACCAGCCGATGTGCATGCACCACGAACTGAGCTACACGCTTGAGTTCCCCAGCCTGATGATGTTCGCCTGTCTCGGCGCGCCCACCACCGGCGGGGCAACCGCGGTGGCCGACTCACCGACCGTGCTCGACGCGCTGCCCGCCGACCTGACCGAGCGGTTCGAGCGGGAGGGCTGGCTGCTCACCCGCAGCTACAACGACGAGATCGGGGCGTCCGTCGCCGAGGCGTTCGGCACCGCGGACCGTGGCGCCGTCGAGAGCTACTGCCGTGCCAACGCGATCACGTTCGAGTGGCAGCCCGACGGCGGACTGCGCACCAGACAGCGCCGCAGCGCCGTGGTGCGTCACCCGGTCACCGGCCGACGTTGCTGGTTCAACCAGATCGCGTTCCTCAACGAGTGGACGATGGCCCCCGAGGTGCGCGAGTACCTGGTCGACGTCTACGGCGCCGACGGGCTGCCGTTCAACACCCGCTTCGGCAACGGCGACCCGATCGGCGAGGACGTCGTGCAACTGCTCAACAGCGTCTACGAGGCCAACACCGCACGCGAGCCGTGGCAGACCGGCGACCTGATGCTCGTCGACAATGTCCGGACCGCGCACAGCAGGGAGCCCTTCGAAGGGCCGCGCGAGGTGCTCGTCGCCATGGCCGACCCGGTGCGTCTGGCCGACTGCTCGCCGACCGTCGAGGTGACCGCGGGATGACCACCATCGGTTCCACCGCTACGAAGTCCGCAAGGTCCGCTCCGGTCACCGTGCCCCCGTTCGCCGTGATCTCCGGTGCCCAGGTCCAGCGCGCACTGCACGGGCGCGAGAAACAGCTCGTGGAGTTGGTCGAGGCCACCTACCGGGTGCACGGCGCCGGTGATTCGGTGAACCCGCCGTCGTACTTCCTGCGCTTCCCCGACCGCCCGTCCTCACGGATCATCGCGCTGCCCGCCTCGATCGGCGGCGAGGTGGGGGTGGACGGCCTGAAGTGGATCTCCAGCTTTCCGGAGAACGTGACGGCCGGCATTCCGAGGGCCTCCGCCGTGCTGATCCTCAACGACCATGACACCGGCTACCCGTTCGCCTGCCTGGAGAGCTCGATCATCAGCGCCACCAGGACGGCCGCGTCGGCGGCGTCGGCGGCCGACTGGCTCAGCCGCGACCGGCCGCGACCGACGCGTGTCGGGTTCGTCGGGGTGGGCCTGATCGCCCGTTACATCCACACCTTCCTGGCCGGCACCGGCTGGTCGTTCGACGAGATCGGTGTGCACGACCTGTCCGCCGACAGCGCGGCAGGCTTCCGGTGCTACCTGGAGCAGTCGGGGACCACCGGCCGGATCACCGTGCACGACAGCGCCGAGCAGTTGATCCGACACAGCGACCTGGTGGTCTTCGCCACCGTCGCCGGCCGGCCGCATGTCGGCGACCTGTCATGGTTCGCACACCATCCGCTGGTGCTGCACGTGTCGCTGCGCGACCTCGCGCCGGAGATCCTGCTCGCCTCGGCCAACATCGTCGATGACATCGAGCACTGTCTGAAAGCCGACACCTCGCCGCATCTGGCCGAGCAGCTCACCGGCAACCGGGACTTCCTGCACGGCACGTTGGACGACGTGATGGCCGGGCGCGTGACGGTGCCGGCGGACCGGCCGGTGGTGTTCTCGCCCTTCGGCCTCGGGGTGCTCGACCTCGCGGTGGGCAAAGACGTCTACGACGAAGTGGTCCGCCGCGGAGAGTTGCACGTCGTCGACGACTTCTTCCACGAACTGAGCCGTTACGGATGAGTCCGCCCGGAGCCCAGGAGGCTTGTCCAGGACTCATCCCAGGAGAGATCGCCGGTCAAATCGCCGCAGGACAGGGCGTACGAGACAGCGACCGCTGACGCAGGGCCCCGTCCGGCCCGGTTGGGCACTGGCTCCCGCCCGCAAGAGCGATAAGCCCGCCCACGGTCGGATGGACGTTCCGGAAGTGCTCTGCTCCAGACAGAGGAGACCATCGTGCCCGTCGTATCCGATCCCTACGCCTTCAACGAAGAGGAGCTCTATGTCGACCTTCGGTCGATCTTCGGGCACTCGCTCTTCCTGAAGTGTGAGGGCTTCAACTTCGCCGGCTCGATCAAATTGAAGGCCGCGACCGAGATGGTGGAGAGCGCAGAGCGGGATGGAATCCTCACGCCGGAATCGATCCTGGTCGAGTCCTCGTCCGGAAACCTCGGCGTGGCGCTGAGCATGATCGCGGCAAGCAAGGGCTACCGGTTCCTGTGTGTGACGGACTCCCGCGGCAACCTGTCGACCAGGATGATGATGGAGGCGTTGGGCAGCCAGGTGCACATGATCGCCGGGCAGGAGGCCAACGGCGGCTTTCTCGGCGCGCGGATCGAGTACGTCCGTGCGCTGTGCGCCTCCGACGACCGGTACGTGTGGCTCAGTCAGTACACCAATCCGAGCAACTGGAAGGCGCACTACCGCAGGACAGCACCGGAGATCGCCCGCCAGTTCCCGCGGCTGGACGTGCTGTTCGTCGGGGCCGGCACCACAGGCACCCTGATGGGTTGCGCGCGCTACTTCCGGGAGTGGCACCGGCCGGTGCGGATCATCGCCGTGGACAGCGTCGGCTCGGTGTCCTTCGGTGGTTCGCCGGGCCGCCGGATGATTCCCGGCCTGGGGATGAGCATGCGCCCGCCACTGCTCGACGAGTCCTATGTGGATGAGGTGATACGTGTCGAGGAGGCGGACACCGTCCGTACCTGCCATCGTCTGGCCCGGCGCGGATTCCTGTTCGGCGGCTCCACCGGCACGGTGGTCAGCGGCGCAACGGACTGGTTGGCCCGGCATGACGCCCCCGATCTCACCGCGGTGGCCGTCGGCCCGGATCTCGGCGAGCGGTACCTCGACACCATTTACCAGACCAACTGGCTGCAGGATCTCTACGGCGAGGACGTGCTCGAATCCGACGAGGTGACCGCCGGTTCCTGGGTGGCCTCCCCCGCGCCACCGACACGGTGAGGCCCGGCGGCTGGACCTGCTGACCAGCGTCAATGGCAACCAGCGCCGTCAGTTCCAGGATCATGAGGCCCAGGGCCGCTCGAAATTCCGATGTCGGGAGCGCTTGGTCGAACTTCGACCAACAGCCCGGGGGGCCGGTACCGGCCAAGGGGACGTGCGGCTCCGGTGGGCTCTGCTGGGGTACGCTCGCCGCCGTCGGGCCCGAGCTCACAACCGGCTGCGGATGTGAGCGATCGACGGCACACAGGAACGGACTTTGTGGTTATTCCGCCGCGGGACCGTCCGAGGGCATGATCCCTGTGACTCACGTCTCGGGAACCCCGTGCTCAGAATCGACAGCTGATTGATGTGACGACAACTATGCGCGCGCGTATACGCGCAGGGGATCCGCAGGCCTTCGCGGAACTCTTCGACGAGTACGCGCGAACCCTCTACAACCATGCCTTTCGACTGACCGCGGACTGGGCAGCGGCCGAGGACGTGGTGTCCGCGACGTTCATGGAAGCATGGCGGGGCCATCAGCGGCTCGACGCCGACGGCGGCACCCTGCGCCCCTGGCTGCTGGGCATCGCCACCAACCTGGTCCGCGCCCAGTCTCGCAGCAACCGCCGCTTCAAGGCGGCCGCCCTCGCCGCCGCCCAAGCAGAGACTGCTGTGGCCGATCACGCCGACGAGGTCGCCGGCCGGATCGACGACCGCCGGCGCCTGGCCGCCACCGCCACCGCTCTCTCCGGGCTGCGGCGCACCGAGCGCGAAGTGCTCAGCCTGTGCCTGTGGCAGGGCCTGGACTACGCCACCACCGCCCAGGTCCTGGGCATCCCCGTCGGAACGGTCCGCTCCCGTCTCTCACGGGCCCGGACCAAGCTGCGCAAACTCGCGGATACGGAAATGCAGGCAGATTTCCGGGAACCCCGACCTGTGGATCGACAGGTAAGAGGGGACCGCAACATCGCGGCCCGGCCCGTACAGGAAGGAACCCGGTGAACATGAGCCAGTCCCGTCTTATGCCTGATGAATGGCAGGAGACCGCGCGTCTGGTCTCCCTCGAGGAAGCCGACCTTCCCGCGGGCCGCCACGCCTTCCACAGGGAAGAACTGATGAACTTCATCCACCAGGACACCCAGTCGGCCGCCCCGGCCACCGCACCCGCGCGGCGCCGCGGGTTCATGCGGCCCCTGATCGTCATCCCGGCCGCCGCCTGCTCGCTGGCCGTGATCGCCGCCGGTGTCCTCACCCTCACCGAATCCGGCAGCGGTAACGAATCCCCCGTCGCCGGGCCGGCGCTCACTGCACAGGTCGGTGCGGGTACCACCCAGGGTGTGCCACAGCTGCTCAACCAGATCTCGCTGACCGCGGCGAAGAACCCGGCGCCCACCGTGCATTCGGGGCAGTACGTCTATATCGAGAGCCAGGTCGGCACCACCTACGAGAAGACAGTCGGCGACAAGACCACCGTCGTCAGCGATGGCATCCACCGCCGACAGACCTGGCGCTCGACCGACGGCGCGAAGGGCTGGCTCATCGACCCGGCCGTCTCCCCGCCCGGCGGCGAGACCATCGACCACATCAACGAGAAGGGTGAGATCGAACCCGCACGGCTGGGCGGCCCGTCCTACGACTATCTCGCCACCCTGACCACCGACCCCGACGCACTCTTGGCGAAGATCTACAAGGAGACCAAGGGACAGGGCAACAGTCCCGACCAGCAGGCCTTCACCACCATCGGGGATCTCCTCAACGAATCCATGCCCCCCGCCGATCTCAACGTCTCCCTCTTCAAGACCGCGGCCAAGATCCCCGGCGTGGTCCAGGTCAAGGACGCCGTGGACGCAGCCGGCCGCCACGGCGTGGCCGTCGCGCGGCTCGACGAAACCTCCGGCGCCCGCACCGAATGGATCTTCGACGCCAAGAGCTACACCTACCTGGGCGAGCGCACCATCCAGGTCCGCCCCCACGGCGGCGACTCCGGCAAGATCAAGCCCGGCACCATCCTCTACACCTCGGCCATCACCGTGCGACAGGCCGTCGACGAGATGAAGCAGCTTCCCTCCTCCGCCGCGTAGCACCCCGCGGCGTCGACCGATCGCGGGACAGCCCCATCCGCGACAGCGGTTTACTGCCGCGCCCTCGTTCCCCGCAGCCCGCGTGACGATCCGGCGGTATCGCTGTCACTACGTTCAGCAGACGGCACGTTGATGCGGCCGGGGCCGACGTACCCGCTGGAGGGGTTGACATCCTCCCCCTCGTGAACGAGGGGGATTCCTCACTTCGCAGTGAAGGTTTCCTGCTTCGCAGCAAGTTGCCCCGTCCGGGAGGACTCCCGTTGAGGTCTTACACCCGCTCCACAGGCCGTAACCGCCAGCCCGGCGGCCAGAATGTTGCGTGCCGCGTTCACATCGCGGTCATGCGTGGTGCCGCAGTCGCACGTCCACGCGCGGACGTTCAACGGCAGTTTCTCCCGGATGGTGCCGCACGCGGAGCACAGTCTGGTGGAGGGGAACCAACGGTCGACGGCGACCAGGTTCCTTCCGTACCAGGTGCACTTGTACTCCAGCATCGAGCGCATGTCGGTCCAGGCCGCGTCCGAGATGGCGCGGGCGAGACTCCTGTTCCTGACCATGTTGCGGACGCTCAGGTCCTCGATCACGATCGTTTGGTTCTCACGAACGAGCCGAGTGGTGAGCTGGTGCAGGAAGTCCCGGCGCCGGTCGGCGATCCGGGCATGCACCTTGGCGACCTTGACGCGGGCCTTGTCCCGGTTGCGGGAGCCCTCCTCCTTCTTCGCCAGGACCCGCTGCGCCCTGGCCAGGCGTGCACGGTCTTGGCGTTCATGGCGTGGGTTGGTGACCTTCTCCCCGGTGGACAGCGTCACGAGGCTGGTGATTCCGGCATCGATCCCGACCGCCGTATCCAGCCTCGACAGGGGCTTGACGGACGCGTCCTCACACAGCATGGACACGAACCAGCGGCCCGCGCTGTCCTGGGACACGGTCACCATGGACGGCTCCGCCCCCGCCGGGAGCGGCCGGGACCACACGATCGCGAGCGGGTTCCTCATTTTCGCGAGCGTCAGCACACCGTCGCGGTACGTGAACGCCGACTTGGTGTACTCGGCGGAGCGGCGGGTCTTCTTCTTCGACTTGAACCGGGGATACTTCGCCCGGCCCTCGAAGAAGTTCGAGAACGCCCCTTGCAGATGCCGCAGCGTCTGCTGCAACGGCACCGACGACACCTCGGACAGGAAGGCCAGCTCGTCGGTCTTCTTCCACTGCGTCAGCATCGCCGAGGTGGCGTTGTAGTTCACCCGCTCCTGACGCTGGAACCACGCCACCGTGCGGGCTTCCAACGCCAGGTTGTAGACCTTGCGGACACACCCGAACGTGCGCGACAGCTCCGCTGCCTGCTCGTTCGTGGGGTGGAAACGGTACTTGAACGCCCGCTTCACCAGCTCGGTCTTCACATCTCACAAACTATCAGATCCGTTCGTGAACACCGAACGGCCAGAACGGATACGCACCCGGACTCCGCCGCTTCGCGGCTACGGGCCAAGGATGCGTTTCCTCCCCGAGCTGAAGCACGGGGTATCCACGCAAGGAATTTGGGATGAACCCGGCCGTCAGCGACCCGCGGCCGGCCCTCCCCCTTCCCCTCCAGCCATCGGTGCACTGGCCGGCATCCCTCCGGCGATGCGCGCCCCACGTCCGGCCCCGACGGCCGCGCACAAGGCCACCCGACAACCGTCGCGACCGTCCTCCATCCCTGATCTTGCGTGGGTGTCCCCGGCTTCAGTCGGGGAGGTAAACGCATCCTGAGCGCGGAGCGCCGGAGTTCTCTGCGTCTATGTCGGTGACGGTCAGGTGGGCCGCTTGTGTAGCGGCCATCCGGTATTCCCCAGGGACGGCCAGTTGCGGATGTCAGCCTCAGTAGCCGTGCGTGGCCTGGGGACTTGACCGGCGGATGGCCGGTTGCGGCTGATGGCCCGGCCGTGACCACGTCGGGCAGGCCCTTTGAGTCAACGCCTTCCCGCCCGGCCCAGCGCGCCCTCAGCCTGCGCGGCCAGCGTGGCGACGAGATCGGCTGCGGTGGGCAGGTCGTTGATGAGGTCGATGCCCTCGCTCGCCCAGAGGGGCAACGAGGGAACGTCTCCTCGTGCCGCGGCATCGTGATAGTCCTGCTTGGCCTGGGCATCCGCGGCGAGTTCGGCTTCCCGGCCCCGCCACCGGTCAAGGTAGGGGTGGCCCAGGGTGCGGGCGGTGTACTTCGACGGCCACTGGGAACCTCGGGCGATATCCAGCACGCTGCTGCGCTCGGTGTCCTCCCCACCTCCCTCGATGATCGCTTTGATGGTCGCGGGGTCGGCAAGGGCCTCGGTGGTGGCTTGGAAGCGGGTTCCGATGAGCGCCCCGGCGGCGCCGAGGGCCAGGGCTGCGGCCACACCGCGGCCGTCGGCGATCCCGCCGGCCGCCAGCACGGGCACCGGTGCCGCCAGATCGACCACGGCGGGTACGAACGGCAGGGTGGATCGCCCCCGCCGGGCACCGTGCCCACCGCTCTCGGTGCCCTGCGCCACAATGACATCGGCGCCCACGTCCACAGCCCGCCTGGCTTCGTCCAGATCGGTGACCTGAATGATCAGCGACGCGCCCGCCTCACGGATCCGGTCGACGAACGGGCTCGGATCACCGAAGGACAACATCACCGCCCTGGGGCTGTGCTCCAGCGCATGCTCGACCGCGCCGACATCGGTAGCCCAGGCCAGGAAGCCGACCCCCCACGGCTTCCCGGTCTCCGCAACGATCGGCAACTCACGGGCCAGCCAGCCGCGGTCCCCGTTCCCCGCGCCCGACAGCCCGAGTCCTCCGCCGCGAGAGACGGCCGCCGCCAGGGCGCCACCGGCCGACCCTCCCATCGGCGCCAGCGCAATCGGGTGCTGCACACCGAACAATTCTGTGAACGCCGTCGACAATGCCATGACCGCCATCATCACCCAAGCCGTGCCGGTGCACAGCGGTATCGGCCAAGTGAGCAGGCAGATGCGGCTCCAGCCGGGTCCACTGGAGATTTGTCAGATCACCCCGCCCCATGACGAGAGCAACGCGTCAGCCGGCATTCACATGATCCGACGGATATGGCCCAGGTGTTTTGCCCCGTGAGGTCGGTGAGTCGGCTGATCGGGGCCGGCCGCCGAACGCGGTATGTCGGCGTCCATCACCACTCCTTCCGGCACCTCGCCCCTCGGACGGAGACGCTCCGAAGAGGGCTGCACTGGCTGCCGAACGACGCAAGTCCGAAAGGCGCCCGTACCCCGCTCAGCCGGCTCCCGAGGGCGCGCGAACCCCTGCCTCATGGTGGCCGCGCGCACAGCCGCCTCCGGAACTATGGTCTCCCACCACATACGCCTCTGACCTGCCCGTTCCTACGGTGTGGCGACACGGAAACGTCCCCGCAACCGTCCGGAAGTGGTATCCATGGCTGCCTCGGCATCCGCTCCACCGACCACCCGCTCACTCAAGCGCATCGTCGCCGCGAGCCTCATCGGGACCACCATCGAGTGGTACGACTTCTTTCTCTACGGGTCAGCAGCCGCGCTGGTCTTCCCCAAGCTGTTCTTCCCCGAGTCCGAACCGCTCGTCGGAACGCTCCTCTCCTTCCTCACCTACGCGGTCGGCTTCGCCGCCCGGCCGCTGGGCGCCCTGGTGTTCGGGCACTACGGCGACCGGCTCGGCCGCAAGAAGCTGCTGGTGCTGAGTCTGCTGCTGATGGGTGGGGCGACCTTCGCCATCGGGCTGCTGCCGACGCACGCCACCGTCGGTGTCGCCGCGCCGGTACTGCTCACGGTCCTGCGACTGGTGCAGGGCTTCGCCCTCGGTGGTGAGTGGGGCGGGGCTGTGCTCCTCGTATCGGAACACGGGGATGCGAAGCGGCGTGGGTTCTGGGCCTCCTGGCCGCAGACCGGGGCGCCGGCCGGGCAGCTGCTCGCGACCGGGGTGCTCTCCGCGCTCACCGCGCTGCTTTCGGATTCCGCCTTCGGGTCCTGGGGCTGGCGCATCCCGTTCCTGCTCTCCGGTGTGCTCGTGATCGTCGGCTTGTGGATTCGTCTCTCTGTCGATGAATCACCGGTGTTCAAGGCTGCGCTGGCGCAGGCCGAGGCGCGCAGGGGGGCCGTCGCGGCGGCCGAGAAGATGCCGCTCGTCGCCGTGCTGCGGCACCACTGGCGGGATGTGCTCATCGCCATGGGCGCCAGGATGGCGGAGAACATCAGCTACTACGTGATCACCGCGTTCGTCCTCGTCTACGCGATGACGGCCGCCGACCTGAGCAAGCAGACGGCGCTGAACGCCGTACTCATCGCCTCTGCCATCCACTTCGCGGTCATCCCGGTGTGGGGCGCACTGTCGGACCGGTTCGGCCGCAAGCCCATCTATCTGATCGGGGCGGTCGGTGTGGGGCTGTGGATGTTCCCGTTCTTCGCACTGATCGACAGCCGCAGCTTCGGCAGTCTGCTGCTCGCCGTCACCGTCGGGCTCATCTTCCACGGAGCGATGTACGCGCCTCAGGCGGCCTTCTTCTCGGAGATGTTCGCGACCCGGATGCGGTACTCGGGTGCGTCGATCGGTGCGCAGTTCTCATCGGTCGCGGCCGGTGCTCCGGCTCCGCTCATCGCCACCGCGCTGCTCGCGGACTACCACAGCTCGACACCGATCTCGCTGTACGTCATCGCCGCGGCGCTCATCACCGTGCTGGCGGTCGTGTGCGCCAAGGAGACCAGGCACCGGGATCTCGCGGACATCGAGGCGACGGCGGAGCCGGACGCGCCCGCGGTGCTGCCCGCCGATGCCCGTACCGCCTGAGTTCCGGTGGCCGGACGGGCCGGGTTACCGGCCCGTCCGGCCACGGCGCGTGTACTAGCGCGTCACGGCTGGACCGTCGGCTCGAACCAGGTCGGTTCGTCGCTCAGGGACTGCTTGATCCGGAAGCGGCCGAACTCGTTCAACGGCGGCAGGGCGTCGAGCGGGAACCAGTCCACCTCCAGGGACTCGTCGTCATTGACGCGCGCCTGACCGCCGGTCGCCCGGCAGCGGAAGGTGATGTCCATGAACTGGCACCGGTCGCCATTGGCGTACTGCACGGGGTTCAGCGCCTGGGTGAGCACCACCCGCTCCGCCACACAGTGCACGGCGGTCTCCTCGTACACCTCGCGCACCGCCGTCGTCGCGGGCTGCTCCCCCGGTTCGCAGATGCCGCCGATGAGCGCCCACTTGCCGGTGTCCGAGCGTCTGCCGAGCAGAACCCTGCCCTCGTCGTCGAAGACCACGGCGCTGACGCCCGGCAGCAGAAGCAGCTGTGTGCCCGCCGTGGCACGGATTTCACGGATGAAGTCAGGAATGGCCATGCGCCGACCCTACGTGGCACACGCCACCGTTCAGCGTCCGCGGCGCGCCCGTACCGACCTGACGGTCACCCAGCCCATGCCCGCTGCGGCGATCAGCACGAGCAGCCCTTCGGGGAGCGTGCCCAGCCGGGTCGCGGGGGTCAGCGAGGAGCGCAGCGGCACCTTGTCCACCAGCGCGTCCGGGGTGAACATCTTCGTCTTCTGGACGATCGTCCCGTCCGGGCGGATGACCGCGCTGACGCCGCTGGTGACGGGGACGACGACGGACCGGCTGTGTTCCACGGCCCGCACCCGGCTCATGGCCAGCTGCTGGTACGTCATCTCGCTGCGCCCGAAGGTGGCGTTGTTGCTGGGGACCGCGATCAGCTGGCTGCCGTGTTCGACCGTGTCGCGTACGGCGTCGTCGAACGCGGCCTCGTAGCAGGTGACGAGCCCCACCTTGGTGCCCGCGAGGTCGAACACGCCGACCTTCTTGCCCGGTCCGAAGTCGCGCTGCACCCGGTCGACGTCGGAGCTGAAGATGCGTGCGAACGAACGCATCGGCATGTATTCGCCGAACGGCTGGACATGGCGCTTGTCGTACGTGGCGACGGGGCCGCCCGAAGGGTCCCACTGGATGAGGGTGTTGCGCAGCTTGCCGGTGTCGGGCTCGATGACCGCGCCGACCACGGTGGGGGCGTTGATCGCCTTCACCGCTTCGTCGATGACGATCCGCGCGTCGGCATTGCGGTAGGGATCGAGATCGGAGGAGTTCTCGGGCCACAGGACGAAGTCGGGCTGCGGTACCTTGCCCGCCTTCACCTCGCGGGCAAGCTGTTCGGTGCGGCGCGCGTGGTTGTCAAGAACGGCGCGGCGCTGGGCGTTGAAGTCGAGTCCGAGGCGCGGCACATTGCCCTGGATCGCGGCGACGGTCGCGGTTCCGTCCTCCGCAGAGTCGTCGACGAGCGGGCGCGCGGCCAACGCCGCGGCCAGGGGTACGAGGACGGTCGCGGCCGCGGCGGCGACCGCGGCGCGGGGGATCCGACCGGTGCTGCGGTAGGCACGGAAGGAACGGACCGCTTCGAACAACCCGAAGCCGCACAGCACCACCGCGAACGAGAGCAGCGGCGTGCCGCCCACCGCCGCGAGCGGCAGGAACACGCTGTCGGCCTGCCCGAAGGCGATCTTGCCCCAGGGGAATCCGCCGAACGGCACCCGGGCCCGGACCGCCTCGTCCAGGGCCCAGACCGCGGCGGCCCAGACCGGCCACCAGGCGAGCCGGGACACGGCGGCGACCCCGATGCAGCCCACGGCGACGAACAGCGCTTCGGCGGTGGCGAGCGCCAGCCACGGCACCGGACCGACCTCCTCGCCCGTCCAGTGCAGCAGCGGCAGCATGAAGCCGAGCCCGGCGAGCAGGCCGAGGCCGAATCCGGCGCGCAGCCGACGGCCGTGCAGGACCCAGCCGAGCAGTGCGAAACCGGGCAGAACCAGCCACCACAGCGGTCGGGGCGGGAAGCTCAGATACAGCAGCACACCCGACAGCACGGCCGCGGCCGGCCGTGCGAGCCGCGGCAGGAACCGTCTCTCCCGCGGCTGAGTGGCGGAGGACTGCGGGTCGTCGACTGGGCTGATGGTGGCGCTCACCTGGCGGAGTCTACGGTGGTGAGGCAAGCGCGGGGCAGACCCGGGGCGGGGACGGAATGCATTCGGAATGCTTCCTGCCGGATCGTTCCTGCGCTATACCTCCACAAACCCGCACCACTCCCGTTACCGTGTGCGCCAGTCCCCCGCCGACCGGCCGGATCCGGCCGTCGTGGACGGGACGGTCACAGTTCGGGGGGTCGGACGCGATGACTGCACGGGCGGGCCGGTACGGGGCTCGGGAACGCGGCAGCGCGTCCGATGCCGCCGGAGCCGTGATCCTCGCCGCCTGCGCGATCTGGTCCTTGATCAGCGCGGCCGGGCGGGAGACGAGGCCGGAGGGTGTGCTGCTGGCGCTCCTGGCAGTCGCCGCGGGGTTCGCCTGCGGCCGGATCTGCGGCACGCTGCTGCCGGTGGCCACCGCGGCGGTCGCCGCCGTCGCCGCCCTCGTCCTGGCGCTCGTCTGGCGCGGTGGTATGCCGGGCGCCACCGCCTCTGCCGATGTCGCGCCCGGTCACACCGGGGCGGCGGCCGCGCTGCTGGTGCTGGCCGCGGGCGCCGCCTGCTGTGCGGCCGCCGCGGCCCGTCGGGCACCGATGCGTCTCACGCTGCGGCTGCTCGCGCTCGGCGCCGCCTGCGCCGCGTCGGCCCTGCACTCGGTGGCCGGGTTCGTCACGGCGCTCGGAGTGCTGCTCAGTTCGTTGGCCGCGGTCAGGATGCGCCGCAGACTGCTCGGTCTGACCGGGCTGGCGCTGGTCACGGCGCTGGTCGTCGGTACGTCATGGGCGGTGGCCGAGGATGCGCTGCCCGACGGGCTGATGGTCTCCCTGGAGGGGCAGCTCACCCGGAACCGGGTGCTGCTCTGGCAGGACGCGGTGGATCTCGCCGAGGAACATCCCCTGCTGGGCATCGGGCCCGACCGGTTCGCCGAGCTCAGCCCCACCGCCCAGCAGACCGTGCGGTCGGACGGGAAGCCCCACTCGGCGCCGCTGCAGCAGGCCGCCGAGCAGGGGATCGTGGGGCTGGCGCTGCTGGGGGCGGCGTTCGGCTGGCTGCTGTACGTGCTGTGGCGCTCACCCCGCAGCACGGCGGTCGTGCTGGCGGCGGGCTCCGCGCTCACCGCATTGGCGGCGCTGGCGAGTGTCGGGAACGTGCTGAGCTTCACGCCGGTGACGGCGGGCGTGGGGCTGCTCGCGGGGCTGGCCTCGGCCCGGCAGCCGATCGGGGACGGCACGCCGGACACATCCCGTACGGACGGTGACGAGGATGCGGACCGTGCCGGGTACGGCACGGGGACCGCGGCCGGACGCCGTCCGCGGGTCGGTCGCACCCCCCTCTGACGGGTACGGCACCGCTGACCGCTCAGGTCCCGGCAGTTGCGTCGGCCGCCCGCAGGTGGAGCCGTTCGCGGATGAACCGTACGCCCTCTTGCGCATCGTCCACCGTCACGGTGAACGTCCGCCCGTCGCCGAGCTTGAGCACCAGGCCTTCTCCCCTGCGGACCACCACGGCCGTCCCCTGCTCGGGGCGCCACCGATAGCCCCAGCCGCCCCATTGGCGGGGGGTGATCCGGGGGACGAAATCCGCCCCGACCACATGGGTGAGCAGGATCCGCCGACGCGGCAGACCCATGTGGCCGCAGCGAACTTCCAGAGCGTCTCCGTCGACCCGCACGGCCACATTCACAAAGGCGAGCGTCCCGAACAGCATGAGCAGTCCGGCCGCCACGCAGCCGATCACCGACATCAGCAGGGGGGCGATGCCGGAGGTCCAGTTGGAGCTCACGGCGAGCTCGATACCCAGTGCCATGCACGCCGCACCGGCTGCGGCGAGCACCCACTGCGCCTTGTTGGTGGCCCGGCCGGTCCAGACGGCGGGAGCCGCCTCGGCACCGGTCTCGCTCGGTTTCCGGGGGTGGTCCCTCATGCCAGCAGCGTACTCAGAATCCGGGCATCCGGGATGGGCCGGGCGGGCCCTCGCCGAGTCGACGCCAGCTCAGTGGGCGGGGCTGACGGCTGCCAGCAGCCGCCCCTCGGCGTAGGTCAGGGCGGCTGCCGGCAGCTCGGCTTCACGGCCGCTCAGGAGCACGGTGAGGGAGGTGGCCGGTTCGGCCGAGGGGGCGGGTGCGACCCCGATCCGGCGCAGCGCCTGGGCGGCGACGGCCCCGGCGGAGCCGTGCAGTGCTACGGGCGGCAGGCCCGGCTGCTGTACGGCGGCACGGATCCGTTCGGCGACCAGTTCGTAATGGGTGCAGCCGAGAACGACGGCCCGTACGCCCGGTGGAGTGAGCGCGGCGGCTGCGGCGACGGCACGGTCGATCGCGGCTTCGTCCGCGTTCTGCACGGCGTCCGCGAGACCGGGGCAGGGGACCTCGGTGACGTCGACGGAGCCGGCGAATTCCCGGATGAGTCCGCGCTGGTACGGACTGCCCGTCGTGGCGGGGGTCGCCCAGATGGCGACGGGTCCGCCACCGGCCGCGGCCGGCTTGATCGCGGGGACGGTGCCGATGACGGGCAGCGTGGGTTCCAGCGCGGCGCGGAGCGTCGGCAGGGCATGTACGGAGGCGGTGTTGCAGGCGACGATCAGCGCGTCGGGCCGGTGGGCGGCGGCCGCGCGGGCCACGGCCAGCGCGTGCGCGGTCAGGTCCTGTGGCGTCCGCGGACCCCAGGGCATGCTTTCGGGGTCGGAGGAGAGCACTAGATCGGCGTCCGGCCTCAGCCGACGTACCGCGGCGGCCGCCGGGAGCAGGCCGATTCCTGAGTCCATGAGCGCGATCTTCACCCGGTCACCATAGTCGACCGCCCTTGCGGTCTCGTCGGAGTGGGGCAGACTGCGGCAAATGAGCGCCGTTGCCTGGATCGCCGTGGGTTCGCTGGCCGCATGGGTGTGGCTGCTGCTGGGACAGGGGTTCTTCTGGCGGACCGACCAGCGGCTGCCTCGGCGTGCGGCGCCGGACCGCTGGCCGTCGGTCGCGATCGTCGTGCCCGCGCGTGACGAAGCCGACATGCTGCCGGTGAGCCTGCCGTCGCTGCAGGCGCAGGACTATCCGGGGGTAGCGGAGATCTTCCTGGTCGACGACTGCAGCAAGGACGGCACCGGTGATCTTGCCCGTGCGCTGTCCGTGCGGTACGGCGGGCTGCCGGTGACGGTGGTGTCTCCCGGGGAGCCGGAGTCCGGCTGGACGGGCAAGCTCTGGGCCGTACGGCACGGGATCGCGCTTGCGCGGGCCCGGGAGCCGGCGCCGGAATTTCTGCTGCTCACGGACGCGGACATCGCGCATGAGCCGGACAGTCTGCGGGAGCTGGTGGCCGCCGCCTGTTCCGGCGGGTTCGATCTGGTCTCTCAGATGGCCCGGCTGCGGGTGGCGAGTGTCTGGGAGCGCCTTGTCGTGCCGGCGTTCGTGTACTTCTTCTCGCAGCTCTATCCGTTCCGGTGGGTGAACCGTGCGAAGGCACGGACCGCGGCCGCGGCGGGCGGCTGTGTTCTGCTGCGGACCGGGGCCGCCGAGCGGGCGCGGGTTCCGGAGTCCATCCGGCAGGCGGTCATCGACGACGTGTCGCTGGCCCGTGCGGTGAAGCGCAGCGGCGGGCGGATCTGGCTGGGGCTCGCGGAGCGGGTGGACAGTGTGCGGCCGTATCCCCGGCTGGCGGATCTGTGGCGGATGGTCTCGCGCAGCGCGTACGCACAGTTGCGGCACAGCACGGTTCTGCTCATCGGTACGGTGCTGGGTCTCGCGCTCGTCTATCTCGCCCCGCCGGTCACGCTGGCGGCAGGGCTGCTGCATGGCGACCGGCCGGCGGCGTGGGCGGGTGGCGCGGCGTGGGCGGTGATGGCAGGGACGTACATGCCGATGCTCGGCTACTACCGGCAGTCGATGTGGCTCGCGCCGTTGCTGCCGTTCACCGCCGTGCTGTATCTGCTGATGACGGTGGATTCGGCGGTGCAGCACCACCGCGGCCGCGGCGCGGCCTGGAAGGGGCGTACCTACGCCCGTCCCAAGGCCGCACCGGACCGATGAGCGGAGGGAACACCGGTCCGTCCGCGGTGGCGGGACCCGGACGAACCGGGGGTCATTTACGGCCGCGTGTCCAGTTCATCCCCCACCCATAGGCGTAGTCGATGGTGCGCTGCGGACTCACCCCGCGTTCGGGTACGAGATAGCGGGCTTCGCGCTGCACGGTGAGGTCTCCCCCGTCGTTGGTGATGAGTGCGAGTGCGCAGACGGTGGAGGGAACGGTGCATTCGTCGAGCGAGAAGTCGATCGCGGCGCCGTGCTGCGGCTGCAGGGTGACGGTCGCGTGCAGATCGGCGAAACTCCGGGCGCCTTCATAGATGGTGACGAAGATCAGGACTCGGCGGAGCCGGTCCTTGTGGTCGAGGTTGATGGTCAGGTTCTCGCCGGTGGAGACGGCGCCCGTGCGGTCGTCCCCGTCGAGATGGATATACGGGGGCTGCCCGAGAGCGCCGAAGGCGTTTCCGAGCGCCTGCACGACTCCCTTCCTGCCATCGGTCAGTTCGTAGAGGGCGCAGAGATCAAGATCGAGATCAGCGTGGTTGGCGATGGCCCTGCCGAGTTTGCTGCCCCAACTCTTGAACTGTTTGCGCACCTCCCAGTTGAGATTGACGCGCATGACTCCCGACGTGCCGCCCTGTTTGGCGAGGGAGACGGACGGCGCGTCCTTGGTCAGCGTCACCTTGGAGAACCGGACTGGCTCAGGGGACGGCGGTACGGGCGGCGCGGCAGGGGGCACCTGGGGTGCCATCGGAGCGGCAGCCGGGGGCTGCGCGTGCGGGGGGAGCCGAGGCGGGGACGGCAGGTCAACTCGTGTTGCCGCTTGGGGTTGTTGGGGCTGAAGAGGCTGGTGCGATTGCTGAGGCTGTTGGGGTTGCTGCGGCTCGTCGACGGAAATACCGAAGTCCGTGGCGAGACCTTCGAGGCCGCTGCTGTACCCCTGCCCCACGGCGCGGAATTTCCAGGCGCCCTGCCGACGGTAGAGCTCACCGAGAATGAATGCGGTCTCCACCGTCGCGTCCGCACTGTCGAAGCGCGCGATCTCCGAGCCGTTCGACATGTCTATGATCCGTACGCACAGGGCCCCCACCTGCCCGAAGCTGCCACCGTCCGCGGAGGCGGCCAGGACGATGCGCTCGATGACGGGCTCCACCCGCGCCAGATCCACCGCGAGGCTGTCCGTGACACTGCCGGCGTCGTTCCGCTTGCCCTCATGACGCACCGCGCCGGAGCCGTGCACCGGCTGGTTGTAAAAGACGAAGTCCGCGTCGCTGCGCACCTTTCCCGACACGAGAAGGAGCGCCGATGCATCCACGTCCGGCGCCCCCGGGGCGGTACGCCACCCCAATTCGACCCGCACGGCCTGGGCCGCCACTGGAACATTGGCTCCTTTTAGCATGGTCATGCTCACCCCATCACGAGTCCGGCCACCCGAAGACTTTTCCGTGCCAACCTAATCCGCACCCTGCCACGGATCCCACAGTCGCTCCGGACCCTGTCCGGCGATCCTCCGGTAACCGTTCCTAACCAGTGTGCGTAAGTGAGTCTTGGACCCACTGTTGCGTACTGGGCGCATCCCGAACGGTGTTGGATGCGCTGGGTTCCCGCTTTCGCTTCCCGCTCGGCGACGGTCCTCCAGGGGGCCGGTCCGTTGTGGGTGGGCGGGTTCCCTCACGCCCCCGGTGACCTGGTCCGGCCTGAACGGTCCGATGCCCCGCACGATCACTCCGGTCGTGTGGGGGCGGTGCCGTCCGACGCCGGATCGGATGTCCGAGGGCGCGTCGACCGATCGCGATGCCGGCGGCATCGTGACGGGACATCTTTCGGTGGGGGGTGGTCAGCGGTTTCTGCCAGTGCTGGGCACCCCACATGCTGGTGTAGGCGGGGTCGACCGCGACGATCGCAAGCCCGTGTTCGGCGGCCATGGACACCAGCCGATCCTTGAGCCTGCCGGTCGGGATGCCGGAGACGAGCCGCCTGAACCGCTTGCGGCGGCCGTGTTTCTCACGGGTCTTCTCGGTGGTGAAGTCGAGGTCTTCGATGCCGATCGCGGCGACACCGACAGACTTGACCCAGCTGATCAGGCGGGTCAGGGCGTGGCGGATCTGGGCGTCGCGGTGGCCGGCCGAACCGGACAGGTCATAGGGGAAACGGTGCGGGTCACCGACCGGGTTGCCGTGCCGGTCGAGCCGGTAGGCGGCGAAGTGGTCGGCGTTGGTGTCGACACCGATCATGCCCTGGGCACGGGCGGTGGCGAGCGGGACCGTCTTGACGACGGGGCGTTGCCAGGATGCGGTGAGGTACCAGCGGCCACGGTCCGTATCGAGGTGGATGCGGTAGGCGACGGCCCGGTTCGCTTCGATGCGGTCGATCGCGTGGCTGTGCCCGTCCGCGCCGACCGTTCCGGTCGAGGAGCTGAGGGCCCGGCTCGGGACGATCCTCGCCTGGGACGTGGACGGCCCCGGCCTGCCTGAGACCAGCACCACCGTGTCTGAGATCAAGGACCTCACGCGCGAAGGCTTCGGGCTCGCCGAGGAACTGACCCGACAGATAGCCACCATCTCCCGGTACTCCGCCGCGGCGTTGGAGGCGTCCGTCGTTCTCGGCGAGGCACAGCTACGTGAACTGGACCGGCCGGGGCTGCCGTACTAGGGGCGACTTGGTGCGCAGCAGATCGTCGAGGGCCGCCCGGTAGCCGTTACGGGCATCGAGCGCCGCGTCCAGCCACTATTCATCCCGCCGCAGGGTTTCCGCCGACAGCTCGCCCATGTCGCGGTCGGGCGCCATGGCGGCGTGCACGCGGTTACGGACACGGGCGACCTGCTCCTCGGCCAAGGCGAGGAACGACCGCGGTTCGAGCGCGCGGATCACCGCAGGAGAGGCACCAGTACTGGTCGCCGTCTCGTACAGCTCAGCGACGGGGACGTCGAAGACGTCCTGCAGCTCCCCGTCGACGGTGCTGGGCTTGAGCCGGACGCTCATCGCTGCGCTGCCCTTCCCGTTCGCGCCGCCGATGGCGGTGCCGGTGCGGTCGCGGGTCAGTGCGGAGGGCTGGTCTGCACGGCTGGTCCCTTACGGCCAGCGCGGCTGAGACGGGCGAGCCGTTCGGCAGCGAGATCCCTCTTCCCCGGAGCGTCCGTGTCGAGAAGCCACCGTACGACCAGAGCTCGCCCATCCCGTGCGGCAACAGCCGCGTTGACGCGGTGGGCGAGGCCCAGCGTCGGATTGTCCACCTCGCTGGGCTGGGTCTCCAGCGCGGCAAGGAGGGCGTCCTCCGCCCGGTCGAGCTCCGCCTGGGAGTCCGCCAGAAGCCTGTGCCACTTGACGACGTCGGTGGCGTCAGGGTTGGCAGTCCGTGCCACGGAGACCGCGGCCTTCAACTGATCCATGCGCACCCCGAAATGCGCTTCGATCTGTGCGGTGAGTACGCCCACGACATTCTCTGTGGTGTCGGATATGTCGTCGGACAAGGGGATCTCCTCTTCGCGGGAAGGGAATTGAAGGAGGAGCGATCAACTCGGCTACGTTGTCGCCGGGTTATCGCCGAGTGCCTGTCAGCCAAGGCACATGTAGACGTCGCGGTAGACGTAGGTGCCGGACACCCGGCCCTTCACGCGGTGGAGGACTCCGACGGCGGTGGACCGGTCGTGGGCTTGGAGCGGATTGTCACCGCGCGGGTGCCGATGGCCCACAGTCCGGGCCGGTCGCAGTCGCGGATCGTCGGCAGGGCGCTCTGCGCGCTGCTGGGCACGGCCGATGGGGTGGCGGTGGCCGCGGTCGCGGACGCGATCGGCAGCACGAGGGAGCCGAGCATCCCGGCAGATATGGAGATTCTGGTTGAGCGCATGCGGAAGTAACCTCCGTACGAGAAAGGGGGAATGCGAAGAGAGGCGGACCGGTCGTGTCGCCCCGTCGGCTGTCTAAAAGTCCGGAGAATCGCCGGTTTGGCCAACCGGCGATCGTCGGCTATGTTCCGTCGCGCCAGTCGGCTTGTTGGTCAGCGCGATCGGCCGGGCGGGCGAGGAGCACGCGCCTTTGGCGGGAGAACCGGGCGGATTGGCGACGCAGTCGGCCGCACCGGCGGAAGGGGTCCTGCCGTGCCGGCGAGCCGGTCGTCGCACCACTGGAGGGCTTCTTCGACCGTGACGAACCCGCCCTCGCGCGGGGTGTGGGTCCACGCATCGGTGCCGACCTCCTCGACCACGACGCGGACCGGAGACGGGGCTCGCTCGTCGAGGACGCCCAGTGCCACCACGGTGACCATGTCGTCCGGGTCGTCGCGGGTGTAGGAGTAGCCCATCGCGTAGTGGTCGCCGTCACCCGAAGCGAACGGGCTTCGGCGGTCACGAGAGGATCTCCCGTGGTGGACAGTTCAACCACCTCGTCCCAAAGCGGCCGTTCAGCGCCCGTTCCCCCGCCTCTCAGCAGTCGAACACTCCCCGGAAGTGCCCGTAGTTCTCCAACGTCGGGCTGGTTGTCGCGGTGTTCGTTCCGCTTCCACGCGCGTCGGCCAGGTCGCCGGTGCCCGATCCCCGGATGATCCGCCAGGTTCCGCCACCCGCTGTGCTGCCCCGTCCGATCCAGGTGAACGATCCCGATCCGCACCCCTCGGCCGAGCCCGTCAGCGTCTCCGTCCCGACGTAGCGGTACTGGCCCGGCGTAGACTCTGGGTACAGGCAGTAGTCGTAGGTCGTCGTGCCCTGCCAGACATCGCCCGGCTGCGTCCCGAACGTGGCACTCCCGTGGATCGCTGTGCCACCCGGAGCACAGACTGTGTCCGTCGAAGGGACGATCTCCGTGCCCGGGTCGTAGTAGTGACTCAGGATCTGCGAGTCCGCTGCGCTGCCGGGCGTCGCGGCGAGCACAGACGCCGTCAGTGCGAGCGCCACTACGCCGGCCGCTCTGGTTATGCTCCAATTCATTTGCCTTTACCGTTCTCTGAGGGTTCATCAAGGAGTTTCGCGGAGGTCCGAAAGAGGTCGTACGCGGTGACGGTTTCGAATCCCAAGTGCTCTTACACGGGAAAGCCGAACGGGCTGACCTGAAGGGTGCCGACGCTCAGTCCGCGTTCCCGCCCCGCTTCGAGTGCCGCCCCCGTGAGTGCCGTGCCGATGCCTTCGCGCCGTTGGTCCTCGGCAGTCATGACGACATAGACGCCGGCTAAGGGGAGAAGCTCAATGATGCCCATGTGGAGGACATCACCCCCTTCCCGAGTTCGCCATACCAGCCAAGTCCAGGAAGACTTCCATGTCCGCGCCCAGCACGAGCTCGGGGTAATACACCACATCCGGGCCGAGCATGAGGAGTTCCGGATGTGGATTGAGCGGTCTGCCTCCCCAGCCGACGCCCAGCGATCTGATCCGGCCCGCGCCTTCCCGAGGCCGCTCCGCGAGAGAACTGGACCAGTCGTCGAACAACGGCCGTACCCGCCACAGCACCACTCGCCCGGACCGCCGGATGAATTCACGGGAATCCTCGAAAAGGCCTTTCAGAGAATACCCGTCCGGACCGCACACGCCACGGCCTGCGTCCTGTTCTTACAGTTCAGCTGCTTCACAGTCTCATGGATGATTCCCTTGATCGTCCGCTCCGAGTAGCTCATCTTCTCGGAGATCTCAAGCGTGTTCATCCCTTCGGACAGCATGCGGAGCACCTCGATCTCCCGCGGCGCGAGTCCGCCTCTCCTCGACAACTGCGCGAGCGTCTGCTGTCGTTGCTGATGCCCCAGTTCGGCAATCAGATGACCCACCAGTTCATTCGGAAAACGACTGCGTCCGGAGCTCGCCTCGATGGTCGCGTCGAGAAGTTGCTCAAGGCTCGAGCTGCTTCGGTAGAGAAAGCTGGTCAGTCCGTATTCGACTGCCAGGGTGAGTTGCTGCTCGTTGACGCGATCTGCCATCACCACGACCGGGACCGGTGCGCCGCCGGCGCGCGCAGCATCCTGCCTGAGAACCCTGAGCCAGTCGTCGTTCAGGCAGTGCAGCAGCATGACCGACACGTCCACATCGGGGAGTCCCTGCTGGGGAACGATGTTCACGCCGGAATGCGACTGCAGGTAGGCGCCGGTCGCATGTTCCAGGAAGGCGTCGCTCGCCCTCAGGACAACTCGGATCGGAACTGCCAGCGCGGTTCCCGTTCCATCCGTCTGAGTCACAGTCATAGTCACTTCAGCAACCCCCAGATAGAACCGACATGCACACCTCGGCACGCACCCTGGCCTGCCGCTTGGACGACGGGGCCTGCGAGTGGGCTTCGAGCTACATCGGCACACTACGGCGACTGCCAGTGGCGCAGCTTCGGTCAAATGACCCAGTAAGATTTCAGCCAGCTTGGTTCTCTTAGTGCACTATGCGCCGGTTTCAAGTCGGATCGATGTCGAGGGCCACGGCCGGCACGAACAGGAAGCATCACATACCCTTTCGCGCTGACGTGGCCCTCGCGTGTGCCCTGGGCCTCATGGCGTTCCTACAGTCTTCGAGAGAGCCACTGACACAGCGCTCCTGCCGACTCCTCCATCCTCCGCGGCTCAGGGAGAAGCGACGCCATGAACGTGACGAAGAGACCCCTCGACAAAGAACCGAACATACGCTCGACGATCGTTCCGTCCGACCTCAGGACCGACCCCGAGGTCCGAGCGCAGCCGGTCCCGCGTGCCGCTGCCCGGATAGTCTCCAACGGCGGGCGCGGAATAGCCCGCGACCGGCTCCAGCTGTGCAGCCAGTACGGCACGCGATTCCGCCGGACCATGTCGGACGTGGGAGGGGCACTCCCGAAGGAGTGGGCCTCTGGGGACGGCCGTCGCGCCGGCGACGTCGGCGCTCTCGCCGACCTGGCCGCGGTCCGCCTCTACCTGGCCGAGGAGTGGGCATGGCTGGATCCGACGCTACTCGAGGGAGAGCCCGGTGCACACATCCCCCTTGCTCGTTGCGTCGCATCAGGCCTGCGCAGGCTGCCTGCCTACCGAGGTCCCGCGATCGTGCGCACCGGTGTGGCCGACAGCCTGGTGAGGTGGTATCGCGACAACCCCGTGGTCGTCGACCACGGTTTCTGGAACGCGACGTCGTCCCCAGCGGCGCTTGGCGCGGGAGGCCCCGGGTATCTGGTGTGGTCGCTCACCGGACGCCGTACGGAATCCGTCGATCCGTACACCCGAGGAAGGCTGGTGTTCGTTCCCGGCACTCGTTTCAAGGTCCTCAAGGTGCTCGACAGCCGGGGGCCCCGCGTACTGATGCGCGAGATGTTCCCCCAGGAGCCCGCTGAGAAGCGTCCGGCCAGTCCCGGCGCCCGCAACGCCGAGTGGCTGGACGGGACTACGCTGGAAGAGCTGACGCAGTCGACGGCCAGGCCGGCCGGACTGATCGTCGCCGAGTGCACGGGCCCGCGGAACCGCCCCCCGGGGCTGATCACCGCGAAGTAGGGGTGCCGTTAACGAACGTGTCACCGATCCTGCTGCAAACGGTGCCGTGCGGCTTGATCGGGCTGCTGTTTCAGGTTGTTGTACGGGCGCGTTCGAGGACCCGGTACACCGTGGCGCGGCTGAAGGAGAAGTGTTCGGCGAGGTCAGCGATGGAGTGCTGACCGGTGGCATGCTGCTCGGCCAGGTGGGCGTGCCGGCGGGTGACCGGCTTCGGCTGCTTGCAATTCAGCTTCCCCTTCGCCCAAGCGACTGCCACGCACTCGCGGCTGCGCAACCGCAGCAGGTCGACCTCGAACTCGGCCAAGGTGGCGAGGATGTTGAAGAACATCTCGCCCATCAGGTCGGCCGGGTCGTAGACCGTGCCCCGAGGGAGAGCCGGACGCCACGGGCGACGAGGGAGTCGGCGATTGTCGCGGGCGTCAGGAACGGAGCGGGCAAGGCGGTCGAGTCCGGGCGAGTACCCGGGCCCGCACCTCCGCCGGCAGCCGGGCGGGGATACGCGAGAACCACGTCTCCTCCGCGGTGCGCAGGGCGGATCGGACCATCCGCGTGTTCCGGTCCGCTGCCAGCGGCTCGATGCACACCTCGTGGCAGTGCTGCAGTAACTCCTCACGGACCCGCTCCGGCCTGCGCTCCGCGTGCGCGATGTTCGCCACCAGCCAGGCCGTCAGCTTCTCTGCGTCCTGTATCGAGCACACCCCGAAACCCCAGGTGCTCGCGTATCTGGGCACAGTGGTACTCGATCGTGCTGCCGGTCCACTGGTAGGAGTCGAACTCCCCGGCCGGCAGCTTCATCTGCCCGGCAATGTGGGCGACCACCTCATCCGGGAACTCCGCCCGGCCCCGAGGGAAGCGCACTCTGCCGCGTGTAGTGCTTCAGCAGCAGCGCGAAGCTCAACCGCGTCGGCCCGCGCTTCCCCTGCACGGGCCGCCATCGGGAAGTGGATCGACGAGGACGGCCTGCGCTTCGGACCAGGCGAACGCATCGAACCTACGGGTCGCATTCGACCTACACCCTGCCTCCCGAAGCCCTGCGCATCACGGCGGAGGAGTCCGCACGGTGAGGCGCCCTGGTGCACATTCATGCCGCGGAGACGTCGGCCGAGGACATCACGCCCCGGGAGCGGTTCGGATCCGTTCCCCGGCTGCTCAGGGAGACCGGGCTCATGGACGGGCGGCTGCTGGCAGCCCATTGCCGTCCACCTCTCCGAGGGCGACGTCTCCTTGCCGGCCGAGTCAGGAGCCGGCGTCGCACACCGCCCCGGCTCGAACGCCAAGGTCGCTTCCGGAACGGCCCCTCTCCATGCCCTCCGCACGGCGTCGGTTTCCGTCGGCCTCGGGACCGACGGCCCCGCAAGCAAGTGCGATCTCGACCTGTGGGAGGAAGCCCGCCTCGCGATGATGTTCTCCCGCCTCGCCACCACGGACCCGTCGGCGCTCACCGCCGAGGAAGCGTCCCTGATGGCGGCGACAGTCGGCGGCACGGCACTCAGCAGGGCAGATGTGGGCGGCCGGCTCCCGAGCGGTCAAGGACGTCTGGGCGGTCGGCAGCACGCGTCGCCTGAGGCGGTGCACGTACCGCTCGTACGAGGCGAACGACCAGAGGTCTTGGCGAGCGACGCAAGGTCTGGCAATGTGATGTGGCTCACGCACCTACAAGCGAACTTTCGGGTGTCCCTTCCGTCATGCCCTTGATCCGGCTCGAGCAGAATGGAAGGTCCTCATGTCGTTCCCTACCTCACCAGCCTCGGACGGCCGCAATCACCCAGCGGACGAAGACGGCGCGCGTTCAGCGGGCCGCCTCGTCGGACGGTCGGCGGAGCGGGCTCTCATCGACGATCTCTTCGATTCCGCCGCCACCAGGGGCGCCGCACTGGTGCTGACGGGAGAGGCGGGGGTAGGGAAAAGCGCCTTGCTGGACACCGCGGCGGAACGGGCGTCCGAGGCGGGCTTCACAGTCGTAAGGATCGCGGGCTCGCAGTTCGAGCAGAGTGGCAGCTTCTCGGGCCTCACCCAGCTACTCCAACCGCTGGCGGAGGAGATCCCGGCTCTGCCGACGCGGCAGGCGGAGACGCTCCAGGCAGTCCGAGGACTGTCCGAGGAGCAGCCGGCCGAGCTGCTCGCCATTGCCAACGCTGTACAGGTCCTGCTGTCCCAGACCGCGGCGAAGCGTGGCCCCATCACGCTGGTCATCGATGACTCAGCCTGGCTCGACCGGCCCAGCGCCGTGGTTCTGGGCACCGTCGCCCGTAACGTCCGGACCGGTTCCCTGGTCCTGCTCGCGGCATCCCGGACCGGCGACGAATCCTTCCTGAGCAGCACCGGGATACCCTCGTACGAGGTTCGGGCCCTGGACGAGGAATCCGCGAAGGCACTGGTGGCAGAGCGATTCCCCGCCATGACGGCCAGGGTCCGGCAGCGTCTTGTCACGGAGGCCGCCGGCAACCCGCTGGCACTACTGGAACTGCCCGTCCCGCTCAACGAGGCTCAGCAGACGGAACGGGGACCGCTGCCGGCTGTGCTGCCGCTCTCCGAGCGCCTGAAGAAGATCTTTTCCGTACGGGTCAGTGCCCTGCCGCGCGCGACACGGGAGCTGCTCCTGCTCGCCGTTCTGGACGGCTCCGGTGATCTGCACATCCTCGAGCGGGCTGTTGACAGCTCGGACGTCCTCACCAGGCTGGGCCCTGCCGAGCGGGCAGGCCTGGTATGGGTGGATTCCCTGACGGGCCGCCTGGTCTTCCGGCACCCCCTCACTCGTTCCGCGGTCATCGAGCTGTCCACGAGCGCGGAGCGTCGACGGATGCACCTGGACCTGGCCGAAGAGTTCCCGGAAGGTTCGGAACGCCGGGTCCGCCATCTGGCCGCCGCGGCGGTCGGCCCGGACGATCAGGTGGCTGCGCTCCTGCACGATGTGGCCTACAGGACGCTGCGTCGCGGCGACGCCGTCGGCGCCATCACCAGCCTGCTGCGCGCTTCCGAGCTGAGTAGCTCCGGGACGACGAAGGGGCGCATGCTGGCTGAGGCAGCATGCCTCGGCGCCAACATCACTGGTGACCTCCGCAACGTACGCTCCCTGCTGGACAATGCCATGTCCGCCGATCCCGTGGGCGCGGATTCGCTGGCCGCGGCGACCGCGGCAGCCAGCCAGCTCCTCAACGGCGAAGGCGACGCGGACACCGCCCACCGGCTTCTCGTCGGCGCGATCCGCAGTCATGCCCAACCTGGTCAGACGGACGACAACATCCTCCGCGAAGCTCTGCACACGCTGCTCATGGTGTGCTTCTTCAGCGGCCGGCCGGACCAGTGGCAGGCCTTCGACAGCGCGGTGGCAGAGGTCCTGCGGCACTCTCCCGATCCCCTGCTGCGCGTGCTTCGCGGCGCCTTCGGTGATCCCGCTCACGCGGCATCGTCGGTTCTGGACGTGCTGGACGACCTCATCCTCGGCCTCACCCGGGAGACCGATCCCCGGCGCATCGTGCGGACCGCCATCGCGGGTGCCTATGTCGACCGCCTGCCCAGCTGTCGTAGTGCTCTGCGGCGTGTCGTCGACGACGGCCGCAACGGAGGAGCCATCGCCACGGCGATAGAGGCCCACTTCCTGCTGGCCAACGACGCCTACGCGGGCGGACAGTGGGACGACGTTCCGGACGTCATCGACGAAGGTCTGCGCTGGTGCGCGACACACAACTACCGCCTGCTGGGATGGACGGGTCACTTCCTGCGGGGACTGCTGTCAGCCGCGCGAGGCGACGACCAGACCGCGCTGGAGATCGCTGACCGTCTCGATTGCTGGGGGAACCCCAGAGGACTGGGTGCGCTGCATGTGTACGCCTCCCACATACGGGCGCTGTCCGCGCTCGGCAGCGCGGACTTCGAGAGCGCGTACCGCTGTCTGAGATCGCTGAGCGCCCCTGGTCGGCTGCCCTCGCACATGCCCCATTCCCTGTGGCTCTTCTGGGACTTCGCCGAATCCGCGGCTCGGACCGGTCACCATGCCGAGGCCATCGAACACGTCGCGGCGGTCAGGACATCCGGCATCCCGTCCATCTCACCGCGCCTGGCCATGATGACCGACGCCGCCGGGGCCATAGCCACCCCGGACGTCATCGACCATGACCTGTTCGAGAGAGCCATCGCGGCCCCCGGCGCCGAACGATGGCCTTTCGACTGGGCGCGGATCTGTCTGGCCTACGGCGAGAGGCTGCGCAGAGCCAAAGCAGGAGGGGCCGCCGGCGTCCATCTGGAGGCCGCGCTCAGCACGTTCCAGCGCCTGGGGGCCCAACCGTGGTGCGCACGAGCCGCGAACGAACTACGGGCGAGCGGCGTCCACGTCACGACCGTGACATCGACTGAGGACAGTCGTACGCCACTGACTCCGCAGGAAGCGCAGATCGCCCAGCTGGCCGCCACAGGGCTGACCAACAAACAGATCGCCGCCCAGCTCTTCCTGTCCCCTCGCACCGTGGCCGCACATCTGCGCAGTGTCTTTCCGAAGCTGAACGTCACCTCTCGTGCGGGACTGCGGGACGCACTCACGCGAAGCATCGCCTCTTCATGACGCAAGCGGCAGACCCGCGCGATGGTCCTGTGGACTACTCCGGGATCCGGATACGCCTGTGGAAGCGCACGACGGACAGCCCACCTGGAACAGGTGGGCTGTCGCGGAAGACGGAACGGGGTCAGCGGGTGGAGCGGTCGGCGTTCTTGATGAGCTTGGTGACCGCGTCCGGATGACTGATCATGACGGAGTGCGACGCTCCGGAGACCTCGACCGTGCCACGGGCGTGGGCCCGCTGGTACTCGAAGCGCTGCAGGGCCGGCGGAATGGCCTTGTCCGAGGCAGCGACCAACCCCCAGGAGGGGATGTCGTGCCAGGCGGCGGCCTTGGTGACGTCGGTGAAGGAGGAGGCGCTGAACGGCCGTTGGGCCGCCTGCATGACGTTGGTGACCGAGACCGGGAGGTCCGCCGCGAAGGTGCTGCGGAACTTGTCGGCCTTGAGGTAGAGGTCCGTGCCGGTGCTGCCGTCCGGGTTCGGGAACGGTACGGGATCGAGCGCGGCAGGGATCTCGGTGCCCGGGTACTTGTTGATGAGATCGCCGAGCAGCTCGCCCTCGTCGGGCACGAAGGCGGCGACGTAGACCAGCGCCTTGACGTGGGGATTGGCAGCGGCGGCGTTGGTGATCACGGCGCCCCCGTAGGAGTGGCCTGCCAGGATGATCGGGCCGTCGATGGACTTGAGGACGCTCTCCAGGTACGGAACGTCGGTGGGAAGCCCACGCAGCGGGTTGGCGGTCGCGACGACCGGGTAACCGTCGTTCTGGAGCCCCTCGATCACTCCCGCCCAGCTCGCGGATGCGTCCGCGAAACCGCCGTGCACCAGCACGACCGTCGGCTTGGTGCCGTCCGACTGGCGCTCCGGCGTTGTCGCCGAAGCCATCGACGCCACAACGGCGACTGCCGCTGCGCCGGAAACGCCTGCCGCGATCAGACGGCGACGTACGACCTTGATACGCATGTCTTGCCTCTCATCATTCTGATGGTTGCCCTGCCGCAGCCGAGGCGCTCAACAGGGCAGATCGCACACCTGTGACGCAGGCGCGTGTACTTCAGGTCAGCCCTGGACGCCCGCAGCCTGCTTGATCAGCTCCGCGACGGCCGCGGGTCGGGACATGTAGACGGCGTGGCTACCAAGGACCTCGCTCACGGTGGCGCCCGCTCGCTCCGCCATGGCGTGCTGCGCCGGCGGAGGGATCATCCTGTCCAGGGTCGCTACGAGATACCAGCTCGGCTTGGTACGCCAAGCGGCCTCCGCCACCACCCCGTTGAGAGCGTCGACGCCCCAGGGAACCTGTGAGTCCGCCATGAACTGCGCGTCCTCCACCGCCACATCGTCTGCGAACGAGTGCGCGAACTTGTCACGGTCGAGGAACAGGAAGCCGTCCTGGGGCGGCAGAATCGGCGGAACGGGTGCACCCGGCGCCGGGTCGGCGATCAGCGTGCCGACCGACTCGCCCTTGTCCGGGGCGAAAGCGGCGATGTAGGCGAGCGCGGCGACCTTGGGGTGCCGGCCGGCCTCGGTGATCACGGCGCCACCGTAGGAGTGGCCCACCAACACGGTCGGCCCGTCCTGAGCGTCGAGGACCTGTCGCGTGACCGCGACATCGCCCTCGAGGGAGTGGGTCGGGTTCTGCACGATGCTGACACTGAAGCCTTCGCGGGTGAGGAGATGGTGCACGGCCTGCCAGCCGGAACCGTCGACGAATCCTCCGTGCACGAGGACGACGTTCTTCAGGGGACTCATTTCATGGCTCCTGATGTCTGTAAAGAACCTGTGATGCAGGTGAAAAACTAGCTCGTTCCGTCCTTTTGGGCTTCGGCTGAATGACCTAGTAGGGCGTTGTTACGTGTCTGGGCAGGCAGTGGTTCTGGTGGTTTCCTGCGGGTACGAGGGCGGATGAACTTGTCGCGTGTCGTGGCCGGTTGGAGGAGCTCGCCGGGGAGGTGTTCGCACCTTTGGCGCGTGCTGACCAGCGGGTGAAGGGCGAGTTGTATCTGCGGGGTCTGTTGCTGGACGGGCGGCGGAAGTCGATGCAGCCGATGGCCGGGCGCCTGGGTGTGGACCATCAGCAGTCGCAGCAGTTCATGACGTCCTCGACCTGGCCGGCGGGCGCAGTCCGTGCCGGGCTGGCCCGCCGGGCAGTGGCGGTGGTGCGTCCGCGGGTGTGGGTGGTGGACGACACCGGCTTCCCCAAGGACGGATACTCCTCGCCCGGGGTGGCGAGGCAGCCTCCGACACCCTGGGCAAGATCGGCAACTGCCAGATCGGGGTCAGTGTCCATGCCCCCTCCGACACCGCTTCGTGCCCGCTGTCATGGCGGCTGTTCCTGCCCCGCAGCTGGGACGGGCCCGAGGCGGCGGGCCGGCGGGCCCGCTGCCGGGTCCCCGACGAGGAACATCACCGACCGATATGGCAGCTGGCTCTGGACATGCTCGACGAGCTCGCGGCTGTCGGGCTGCGGCCCGCGGTGCTGGTTGCGGATGCCGGCTACGGGGCGAACGCCGACTTCCGGCACGCCCTTCAGGACCGGGGGCCTGGCCTACGCGCTGCAGGTCAAGGGCAAGATGACCGCCCACGCTGAAGCGGCCAAACCCTACAAGCTGCGCTACGGCGGGCTCGGCCCGCGCCCGCTGCCCCGCTACCGCACCCGACCACTCAGCCTGCGCGCATGTCCTGGCCGCGGGTCGCCGCCACGCGGCGACCGTCACCTGGCGCAAGGGATCCAAAGCAGCGATGACCTCACGCTTTGTGTTCCTGCGGGTCCGGCCTGCCGAGCGTCGCCCGAAGCCTGCGGCCGACGGCGTCATCGGCCTGACCTAAGCAGAGAGGGTCGCGTCAGCAGACCGGTGCCCAGTCGGCGCGCCGCCGCAGTGTCCACGGTGTCATGTGTCAGGCGGCGCCCGAAGTTGTGGCGGTGACGAACCGTGTCACTCCTCGGGAGAACTCCTCCGGTTCCTCGATGTGACCGAAGTGCCCGCTTTGCTCCAGTATCAGCAGTTCCGATCCCGGGATCATCTGATGCAGCTCCTGGGCCCACCTCACTCCGCAGATGAAGTCGTGACGGCCGACGACGACCAGGGTCGGCACCGTGAGCGAGCCGAGCTGCTGACTGTCGTCGATGAGGTGCGGTTCGAGGTTCTCGTCCAGTCCCGAGATGAATGTGGCGCTCACCGCGGCGCGGAAGGGCGCGAACTCCGTTTCGCGGCCCCAGTAGTCGGCGAAGTACACGGGCACCAGCGCCCTGAGCAGCGTCGTGAACCCGGCGTCGTCGGAGGTGGTGGGAATCGCCGCGAAGGCGGCCAGGATCGCGGAAAGTTCGGGGTTGTCGGAGTGCCGCTCGGCGAATTTCTGCACCAGACGCACGGCTTCGGCAGCGTGTTCGGGACCGGTGAACGGCGCACTTTCGTACAGGATCACCCCGGCGATCCGTTCGGGGTGACGCAGGGCGTGATACTGGGCGACGAAGCCGCCGTGGGAGTGACCCAACAAATGCACCTCGGGCACGCCGAGATGCTCGATCAGACCTTCGAGGAGCCGGCTGTAGCGCGGCCGGGTGTAGCCGTGCGGATGGGAGGCGGGGCGGCCGGAGCCGCCGGTGCCGATCGGCTCCGGATAGACGACCGTGAGGTGTCGTTCCAGCGCAGGCATGCGCAGGTACTCCCAGAAGATGCCGGGCCCGCCGGAGTGCGCGATGCACACAGGTCCCGTGCCGTGGACGTGATACCTCTGCGTCACCCCGTCGATGTCGACGGTGTGGGTACCGACCGTGAGGGGGTCGGTTCGGGGGATGGTCATGGAACTCTCCGGGTTCAGCAATCGGCGATGACACCGACAGGACGCGGAGCAGAGGACGAAGTTCACTCCGTCGAAGTGGCGTCCATCACATAACCGGCAGCAGGTCCATGAGCTGCACCGGCCGGGAGTGGGCGAGCCGCAGATGTTGCACCCGGCCGGCGTCGTCCAGGGTCATGAGCCACGCCACGCCCGGCGGGCAGTGCTCGGGGTTGTCCGCCGGATTGATGATGTCCATCTCCCAGACGGTGAGCGACCGACCGGCCACCGCATGGATGAGACGCTGTCGCACGCCCTCTTCGACGTCGTTGTCCATGCTGCGCACGAGAAGGTCCCAGCCACCCACCCGGTCGGGACCACTGAGGAGGGCGATCTCGGGAGACCAGCGTTCCGTCAGCAGCTTGCCGAAGTGTCCGCTCTCGGCAGCGGCGAGCGTCTCGCGAGCCTCGATGCGGCTGGCCAGGAACCGCTGCTCCGCGTCACCGTGCGCGGCGTCCTCCGTAGCGGCGAGAGCGGCCGTCAACTTGGCCCGCCCCAGGCTCAGTCTGCTGCGCACCGTGCCCACCGGAACGCCGCACGCACGAGCGATCTGCTCGTACGAGGTGACCCCGGTGGTGAAGTGCCGCAACACCAAAGGCATACGCAGCAGCGGCGAGAGCTCCTCCAGCGCCTCCCAGACCCAGTCCCGCACCGCGCTCCGCTCAAGCCACTGCTCCGGACCGTCCTCCGGCGACGGCAGGTGCAGCTCGTCCACGGGCTGGGCGGCGACGGCGCCCCGCAGCAAGGACCGGCCGGCGTTGCGCACGATCATCCGCAGCCACGCACCCACAGCACCCGGGTCACGCACATCACCGATCCGCCGCAACGCCGTCAGCGCCGCGTCCTGCATCACGTCATCCGCATCCGCACCCGGCCCCAGAATGCTCAACGCCACCGCACGCATGCCCGCCCTATGGCGTTCCAACAGCAACCCCAGAGCGGCGATGTCACCGGCCTGAGCCGCCCGCGTCAGCGTCGCATCCTCAACACGCGCCGCCTCGACCGCGTCCCGCATCACAAGTTCGCTTCAGGCACTGGTCACTTGACCGTAGGGCGCCCGGATGCGGCTGCGCCACTCATGGGACGGGGTTACCCGTTGGAGGCTGAGCGAAATCTTGCCCAGGGGAGTTCAAGGGCCCTGCGGCGATCAGGGCATCTCTTCATGCACGTCGAGCCGCTCCATGGTGTCATCCCGCATGCGCCCACACCCCCTCGAGTGCGGCCGGAGCGAGGGCAGGTGTGGGCCGAGGGATCTCGCCGTACCGGTCCGCGCAGGTGAGCACCTCGGCGGAGGCGACGAGCACGGCGGCCAGAGCGACCGGGAGGAGCGGGCTGGCCGAAGGCCGCCGGGTCGGGGCGCGGAGCCACTCGTAGCGGTCGCCGAGCACGGGCTGGGGGCCGGGGACGACGACCACGGAGCCGTGGCTCAGGTAGCGGTGCGCGGGAGCCGCTCCCTCTCCTCGCGCGAGTTGGTGGGCGAAGTCCTGCCAGCTCTGCGAGGCCAGGATGAAGCCCATTCTTCCCGCCCGGTGGTCCAGTACTATCGGCCCGAAGGGCCGTCTTCGGCGCAGCAGTTGATCGAGCGCCTCGATGCCGACTCGCTGGTCGACCGACACCACGTCGAAGAAGCGGCCAGTGGGCAGCATGTACGGCGCCCGGGGGTTGCTCGCCCACGTGGTCAAACATGCTGACGGATCATCGGCTGCCTCGGACAGCCAGGCGAAGTCCCTCCATGTCATCCTCTTCATGTCACTCACCTCTGTCGGACTCAGTGTCGGCAGCGAGGCCGCCCGACGCCCATGCTGAGCGTCATCTGCCCTGGCCCGGGCAGATGACGAGGAGTGACGGGGAATGACGTGTCACGCGCGGACTCGTCTCTCTGCCGCGAGTCAGCCGTCCCCGGTCTCCGGACACATGCGACGCGCGGCGATGAACAACATTGCGTTCGTCGGGCGACCGACGAGTGACTCACTCCGCTCTCTCAACGGAGTGCGCAGTGCCCCGCATGACGGCGGCTCGTGCCTCTGCTCATGAATTCCCGCTGTTGGTCACAGGTTTGTATGACACCCCAGGTTAGGCAGTGCCGTCCCCCACCGGCTTCGACCAAATGGCCTAAAGATGCTCAGACGGCCCGACGTACGGGGCTGTCCACGGCCAGCTGATCAAGGCCGGTCAGCGCGTCGCGCAGCCCGCCGCGGGAGGCGATGTCCAGCTTGCGGAAGGCGCCGCGCAGGTGGGCGGCCACGGTGCGGTGGGACAGAAAGAGCTGGGCGGCGATCTGTTTGTTGGTGAGCCCCGTGGCAGCGAGCTGGGCGGTCTGCCATTCCTGCGGAGTCAGCGGCGCTTCGACACCCGCTACGGGCGTGACAGGGGCCGCGGCCTGGCCGCTTGCCCGCAGCTCGCCGGCCGCGCGTGCGCTCCACGGGGCGGCTCCGAGGCGTTCGAAGGTGCTCAGGGCGGCCTCGAGGTGGGGGCGTGCCGCGACGCTCGCCTGGGCTCTGCGGAGTCGTTCGCCGTAGCCCAGGCGGATCCGGGCCAGATCGAAGGGCCAGTGCTCTGCGCCGGGTGTGGCGATGGCCTTGTCGAAGAGATCGCGATCGACGACGTACGGGTCGGCCAGGGCGGTCGCCGCCTCCGTGATCATGGCCAGACGTGGTGAGATGGAGGGGATGCCGACGTCCTGGACGGCCGCCAGATGTGCGGCTGCCTCGGCGTGGTGACCGGTGCGGGTCGCCGCCTCGGTGAAGTCCCAGATGAGCCACAGTGCGTGCGGGACATGCGGCGCCGGCCGGCTCGCCGGGCTGACGGATGTCACATGCCGGTAGGCGCTGTCGAAGTCGCCGCGTCCCAGCGCGGACAGAACCTTGATGTGCGATGAGTAGACGCGCAGCGCGCCCAGGCCGCGTGGGTTGCTCCAGGAGGCGAGGCGGTCTGCGATGCTCCGGGCGACTTCGTCGTCACCGCGTGCGGCGGCTAGCAGGCCCTGCAGCAGACGGCCTGGCCAGGCCTGGAGTCGGTAGTCATGGGACGCGCACCAGTGCAGGGCCTCGTCGGTCAGTTCGGCGACATCGTCCCACCGTCCCCTGGCGTAGGCGTCGTCGGCCAGAAGGAGCAGGGCCGGTATGGCCGAGGCCACGGCTCCTCCGCCGCGGCCGTCCTCGACGACGCGCAGCAATGCGCTGTGGCAGCCCGGCAGGCGGTCGACGTAGGCGGCGCAGGTGGCCGTGCGGACGATGCGAGTGGGGTCGGTCTGCCGGTGGAGTCCGGAGATCAGTTCGTCAAGGCGGGGCAGTACCGGCAGCGCCGCGTGGGCCGGGTCGCCAAGGGCGCCGCGCAGAACCAGTAGCAGGGGGTCAAGAGCGTGCGGACGGAATCGCGCCAGGATCGTGTCGAAGGACTGCCACAGTTCCGGCCGCCCGCTGAAGGAACACACCATGAGCAGGGTGTGGAGTGCCTCGCGAAGCATGATGTCATCGGCCGGACCCGCGGGGGCGTGGTCGGTGATCGCTCGGACCAGCAGCCGGTAGGCACCGTCCGTGTCACCGTCCCAGTTGAGGAGCTCCCCGGCTGCCGCCGCGGCGGCAGCCGGGGACGTGCCGCCCAACGGATCGACGGCCGCGGCATCGTCGAGAAGCGCGCGTACGTTGCGCAGGTCGCCGGTGACGTTGGCGCTCAGGCAGGCAGCCTCAACCAGTCTCCGGCCCCTGGCTGTACCTGAGCTACTGAGCTCCGAGGCGCGTAGCAGGGCGGAGACAGCGCCGACGGCGTCGCCGCGGCGCAGGGTGGTGTAGGCGGCCTCGTGCAGCAGAGCGGCCACCTGGTCGTCCGGCCCCACGGTGGCGCGGGCCAGGTGCAGGGCTCGACGTTCGGATCCTTCCGGGAGTAGGTCGGCGAGCGCCCGGTGCGCCCAGCGGCGCTCGGCGCTGGTCGACAGTTCCATGACGGCCGAGCGGGTCAGCGGGTGCCGGAAGACCAGGCGCCCGGCTCGGGCGTCGACCCGCACCAGCCCCGCACGCTCGGCAGGAGAGAGCTCGGTGAGAGTCCCTGGTCCGTCGCCGGTCCGCGGCAGGAGGTGCAGGTCGCCCGTGTCGTCCAGAACCGCCAGCAGGAGCAGTTTCCGTGTGGCGTCCGGCAGGGCCCTGACCCGCTCGGAGAAGATCATCCGCAGGCGCTCGGTGAGCGGAAGGACCATCGGCAGAGAACGTCGCTGCGTCTGCTGCGCGAGACTGAGCGAGACAGGCAGCTCAAGCAACGCGAGGGGGTTCCCCCCGGCCTCCGCGAGCACCCGTCGGCGAACCGTGGACGTCATGGCCGGAAAACGCTCCGCCACCAGCTTCATCGCCGCCTTCGCGTCGAGGGGCGGCACTTCGTGTACCTGAGTCCCCGTGTCGGGGAGAAAGGCCTCGTCCCGCCGGGAGGCGGCCAGCAGCGCAACGCGCCCGGTGCCGGCATGGCGGGCGACCGTACCCAGCACCACCGCACTGGGCCGGTCCAGCCATGCGTAGTCGTCGATGACCAGTGCCAGGGGGCTGCTCCGGGTACCGATCCGGAACAGCAGACCCCGCACCGCGTACGCGACAGCCGACAGCTCCTCCGGTTCACCCGCCGAAAGGCCAAGAATCACCTGAAGGGTGCGCGCCTGCCGCGCCGGCAGGGAAGCCAGCTCTCCCGCCAACGGCAGCAGGATCTGATTCAGCCCCGCGAAACCGACATGCTGATCGAACTGCGCTCCGGCAGCCCGCACCACACAGAATCCACGTTGCTCCGCCCGCCGCGCCGCGACATTGAGCAGCGCGCTCTTGCCCACTCCGGCCGCACCGGTCAGGAACAGCGCGGCACTCCGTGTTGCCGCCTCGGCGAGGAGCGCGTCGACCAGCGCCAGCTCCGCCGATCGCCCGACGAGACCGCCGGTGCCGCCATGGGGCCCGCTCTGAGCGATGACGTGCTCGGCCATCGGGACGACGCTGGATGTGCCGGCCGTCGCGGAAACGCTGGTAGAGGGTGTCTGAAGAAGGTTGATCATCACTTTCACCTGCAAGCGGTCGGAGATGCGAGATGCGCCGCGACGGCCGAAGGGCGGGAGCCGGCGGCGGCCCGCGTTTGCGTGGCCGGAACGGGAGAAGTCGGTCAGCGTGGTCCCGGCCGATGCCGACCCGGTCGCCTTGGGATCGGCGGGACCGGTGCGCCGGGCGGCGGTCGGCGGGTCGGCGGGTCGGCGATCAGCGTGCCGACCGACTCACCCCGGTCGGGGGCGGACGCGGCGACCTTGGCGTGGTTGCCCGCCTCGGTGATGACCATGCCGCCGTACACATGACCAACCAGGACGACCGCACTGTCGACTCGGGTTCTGCACGACGGCCACCCGGTGGCCGTCGGCCGTCGGCACGATGTCCCTGACCGTCCCCGTGATCAGTCCTGACTGGACGGATTGGCCCGACGCTTCCAGGCCATCTGCGCCGTCGTGCCGCTCCGGGAGGGCAAAGTCGCCGCGCGGAGCACCGCGTCCGCTCCTCCGGTCAGACGGTGGCGGCCTCGCGGATGAGGCCGGCGACCACGCCGGGCTGCGAGACGTAGACGGCGTGGCTGCCGATGGCCTCGACGACGGTCGAGCCTGCGCGCTCGGCCATGGCCCTCTGGGCCGGCGGCGGGATCATGCGGTCCTCGGTGGCGACCAGGTACCAGCTGGGCTTGTGCTGCCAGGCCGGTTCGGTGACCGCCCCGCTGAGGGCGTCCACGCCCCAGGGGACCTGAGCGTCGGCCATGAACGCGGTCTGTTGTTCGGGCAGATCGGCGGCGAAGGCGTCGTGGAACCTGTCGCGGTCCAGGAAGAGGAAGCCGTCCTGCGGAGGCAGGATGGGCGGCACCGGCGTTCCGGGCGCCGGGTCGGCGATGAGCGTGCCGACCGACTCGCCCTTGTCCGGGGCGAAAGCAGCGATGTATGCCAGCGCCGCGACGTTGGGGTGCATACCGGCCTCGCTGACGACGACCCCGCCGTAGGAGTGGCCGACCAGCACGGCCGGGCCGTCGAGCGTGTCCAGCACCTGGCGGGTCGCGGCGACGTCACCCTCGAGCGACAGCGTCGGGTTCTGCACGATCCGGACGCGGAAGCCGTCCCCGGCGAGGTCGTCGTAAACGCCCTGCCAGCCGGACCCGTCCACGAAGCCACCGTGCACGAGCACGATGTTCCCGATGGTCGACATGCTCTCTCCCAGGGTGGATGGACAGGCCCCCACAGGCCCGTCGGACTGGCTCCAGTCAACGCGCCTGGAAGTGGTGAGGCCACGCAGAACAGCACGCAGAAGTTCTGCACGCCGAACACTGCTGGACGCGTCAGGGTGCGGCGGCCGCCAGGTCGTGGCAGCGGCGGCTCGCGTCGGCGTCACCGACCGCCTCGAACACCTCGGCCGCCCTCGCGTAAGCACGGCTGCTCTCGTCCTTGCGGCCCTCGTCGGCCAGCAAGGACCCCAATGTCTCCAGGGCGTGGGCCTGCGGGACGTGCGACTGAGCCTGCTCCATGAGTCCGATCGCCTCGACGAGCTTGGTGATCGCTTCGGGCCGACGGCCGAGCAGTCCGAGACATTCGCCGGCACGGGCCAGCGCGATGGGACGGACGAACGCCGCCACGCTCGGCGTCACCCCCGACCCGGCGTCGTTCAGGAACGCCCACAGGTCGAGGTACCGCTCCAGGGCCTCGGCGTGATGCCCGGCGTCACGAAGGCAGGTGCCAAGGGCGCCGAGGCAATGGCAGTACGCGTCGAAATCGCCGTTGGCCTTGAACATCTCCGCCGCCCGGGTCTCCGACGCGGTGGCCTCGTCAAGCCGTCCGAGTCTACGCAGCGCGCCTCCCGCGTGGTGGAGGGCGGAGGCGACTTCTGCCGTGGAGCCACTGCGCGTGGCGAGGTCCATCGCCTCGGTGGTGTACCGCAGTGCGGTCTCCGGGTCGTCGCGCGGCAGCAGATGGACCCAGGCCAACGAGTTGAGCTGGCCGGCCTGCCGGACCGGATCGCCCAGGCCGGCAGCGGCCTCGACACCGAGGGAGAAGACCTCGTGCCAGTGCGGCGCGTGCATCCAGCGGTCGGAGAACCAGTCCAACGACTCCACGCAGTCGAGGACGGCGGAGTGCCGGCCGTCGCTCGCTGCCGTCCCCAACGCACCCAGCCAGTTGTCCACATTCACGCGCAGCCAGTGATCGGCCTCCTCCTCCGAAGACAGGTCGGCGAGGTCGGCGTCAGGCTGGTCGGGGTGGCCGTAAGCCGGTTCGAACCATCGCCCGGCGGTGGTGGCCATCCGCAGCAGCCAGGACGTCATCGTCCCCCCGATCGCCTCCCGCTCAGCCGCCGGGTCCTCGGCCTTGAGCCGCTCGCGGGCGAACAGCCTGACCAGGTCGTGGAAGCGGTAGCGGCCCGCCCCGCTGTCCTGTAGCAGGCCGAGGTCGATCAGCTCATCGAGCACGTCCCAGGCGTCCTCGACGGAGATCTCGCCGACCACCGCGGCGAGGGCGGCGTCGAAGTCGTGGCCGGTCACCAGAGCGAGTCGGCGGAAGACCTTGCGTGCGGACGGCGCGAGTTGCTCGTACGACATCCGGAACGCGTTGGCGATCTTGAGGTCCCCTGCCTTGAGCTGGTCGAGACGGCGCTCGTCGTCGGCCAGCCGGATGACGAGTTCGGCGGCGCTCCATGCGGGGCGGCTGACCAGCCGGTTGCCGATGATCCGCACTGCCAGGGGCAGGCCGCCGCACAGCTGCGCGAGCTGAGTGAGCACTGACTCGCCGTCCGAGGCGCCGCGGTCCCTCGTGATCCCGGTCAGCAGGAGGGTGGTGTCCAGCAGGGGCAGGGGGCCCAGGTTCAGGCGGCGCACGCCCTCCAGGCCGGCCAGCAGCCGACGACTGGTCACCAACGCTCTGCCCAGGCCTCCACCCGGCAGCAGTGGGCGGATCTGCTCTTCCGAGGCGGCGTTGTCGAGCACGACCAGCACGCGTCTGTCCCTCAGCAGCGATCGGTACAACGAAGCACACTCGGCAATGTCAGGAGGGATCTGCTGGTCCGGGACACCCAATGCACGGAGCAGCTGCGCCAGGGCCTGGTCAACGGGCAGAGGGCGCGAGGACATGCCGAACAGATCAAGGAAGAACACCCCGTCCGGAAAGTCCGGGCGCAGGGTGTGGCCGGCATGAATGGCGAACGCGGTTTTGCCCAGACCGGCAGGACCGGTGATCAGTCCCACAGCGGCGACGGCCGCCGAGTCCTCGTCGCGGACAAGGTTCTGCGTCCAGGCCAGTTCCGCGGCCCGGCCCGCGAAGTCATCTATGTTTCGCGGGAGTTCGCACAGGCCGGTCGGGCGCTTCCAGTGATCCCGCAGGCGGCCGTCGCGTGCCAGCTCGATGAGTTGTTTGCGGTCGGCCCCTTCCAGTGCGAGTGCGTCTGCGAGGGCGGTGACGGTGCGGTGCTGAGGCCCTCTGCTGCGTCCCCGCTCCATGTCCGACAGGGTGCGGCCACTGACGCCCGAAAGTTCGGCGAGTTGCTCCAGCGTCAGGCGCGCCGCATGCCGATGACGACGAAGCAGTTCCGCGAAGGGGGGCATGGCAGTGATGAGGAGCACTCCTTCTCCGCTGTATCACACCTGGTCCGTCGGGGCCCAGCCGCAGGCCAGCTTACTCAACAAAACGGAAGATTCCAGGAGTTCAGGCGAAGAATGCGCGCGCTCGACGGCGACGATGACCCTGGCGGCACCGACTGTCGCCGCAACTACCCAGCCACCACCGCAAGACAGGAGCGGTATTGACGAACCCACCCCTGCCCGCGCCTCAGCTCCGGGGGCACATCCGCAAGCGTGGCATCGTCCCAGCCAACGCCCATCGCGGGACCTGGCACGAGGCTGGACATCCTCGATAGGCGGTCGAGGGTACCGGGCGCGCACGATGAGGTCGCGGTAGTCCAGCCAGGTGAAGCCCTTCGGCTCTCCCTTGCGAACCCCGGAATCCAGTTGAGGAGCGAAAAGAATCACCCCCAATGCCTTGACGGGCCTCACACAGGCGATCTACGCTCCGCGTCGCCGGAGTGAAAACTCTCGGCCCAATCGCCTTCCACAGCGAATTCGGCATGCCGTCGCCCGCAAATTCAACACGCCCGCATGTCAACTCGCCGGTAGGGGCTGATCTGTATCAACCCTCATAACAGGAGAGAAGCAGTGATGAGTGCCCGAGGTGAGTCTATTCCAAACGAGTCCCCCAATAACAGCCTCGTCCGCCGCCGCCTCCTCGCTGGCGCCTGCGTCACAGGAGTGGCCACCGTTGCCAGCCAACTTGCCGCACCCGAGGCATCGGCAGCGCCCAGCAGAACCGATCTCTTCTACTACTGGGAATCCCAGCAGAGATCCCTCGGGTATTCCCAAGGGATCCGGGTGGACAACACCGTCTGGCTGTCGGGCACAGCGGCCCTTGACAAGGACTTCAACTGCGTTTCCCCCGGCGATCTGCCCGCCCAGATGACCTTCATCTACCAGCGCATCAAGGAGAGCCTGGGCAAGTACGCTCTCGATTTCCGACATGTTGTCCGCGAGAATATGTATGTAACAGACATGAATGCCCTGGTCGGCGCATTGCCGTACCGCAAGGGCATTTATGCCAACGGCCCCTTCCCGACCTCCACGACAATCCAAGTCAACCAACTGCTCGTTCCCGGACTCATGATTGAGATCGAGGTGACCGCCTGCCGAGCCCTGCCATAGGCGCGAGCTCGTTCCTTCCGGCGATTTTCTGACGACAGTTCGACCATGGTTCGCGAATTGCCTGCGGCCTCCCGGACCGGCAAGACGGTTCCGGACGCCGCTGCTGAACTTGAATGCGTGATGTCGGCTTGATCGCGGTCAGTTGCCCGTGATCAGGCCGGTTCCCGTGAGGCATCCGTCGACCAGATGCGGTCGCTACTGGATCTGCTTGAGGCCGCACTTCACGCCCTTGGCCATCTGGTCGAGGTTCACGGCGGCCAGGTTGCCGACGGTCCCTGCGCCCTGACGAGGGTGCTATACGCGGATGACCTGAGGCCCGAGGAGCGAGTACCGATGTGCCTCCGCCGAGGGCAGCGAGGTGTCGGTCACGATCGCCTCGAACTCCCGCACCTCGGCGAACCGGCAGAAGCTGACGGCTCCGAACTTGGTGTGGATCCCGGAGAGGATCCGGCGCCGCGCCGAACGCACCGCCTGCGCCTTCACCTCGCCCACCGCGGGGTCGGGGGTGGTGAGCCCGTACTCGCGGGAGATCCCGTTGGCCCCGACGTACGCCAGGTCGATGACGAAGCCGGCCAGCATCTCCGTGGCCCAGTGGTCGACCGTGGCGAGCGTGCCGCCCCGCACCCGCCCCCCGAGCAGCAGCACTTGGACCTGATCCCGCGCGGCCATCACGGAAGCGGTCGCAAGCGACGCGGTGATGACGGTGAGCGGACGGTCCCGAGGCAGGGCCTCCGCTATCAGCTGAGGCGTGAAGCCCTCGTCGACGAAGACGGTCTCCGCCTCGCCGAGCAGCTCGGCGGCCGCCTGCGCGATCCGGGCCTTCTGCGGTACGTAGCGCACGGTGCGGGCCTCGAGGGTCGTCTCGAACCCGGCGCTCTCCACCGGGTAGGCGCCGCCGTGCGTGCGACGTACGAGCCCGTGCTCCTCGAGGACCCGCAGATCGCGGCGGACGGTCTCCAGGGAGACCGCCAACTCCTCTGCCATAGTGACGACTTCCACTGCTCCCTCACGGCGGGCGACCGTGAGGATCGTATGGCGACGGTCTTCGGCTGTCACAGCCCTCACCACTTCGACGCTAGGGGGCCCCGGGTCGGCGTCCGGGGCCTCGCTGGATGCCTGAACGGCCCAACCACGACCCATGATGTGGCACGCGCCACACGGTGAACATCGGCAGGATGACCGGAACTTGCGGCACGTCAGAGAGATCTCACCAAGATCGAACGGGCAGGGAGTGGGCCCCGCCCTTACCTCCAACGGGCAGCGATGTTGCCCGCTCCAACCGCCGCCAGCCACCTGATCAGCGGAAACGGTGGCCGGCAATCGGGCATGAACGGGCAGCATGCGCACGGCGAACTGTCTGGTCACCGCTGTCAAAGCACTAGTAAAAACATCCCACAGGCCCGAACGGGCAGTGACACAGCCCCGGTTGGAAGGTGTGGCGTGGACACCCATGAACGCCGACGGAGGATCCTGCGCATCACTCGAAACTCGGGATCCGTGGAAGTAGCGGATCTGGCCGCAGAGTTCACCGTCGCCAGGGAGACGATCCGCCGTGACCTGCATGCGCTGGAACGGAAAGGACTGATCCGCCGGAACCACGGCGGCGCCCGGCCCGTGGAGAGCGCCGGCTTCGAGACGACCCTCGTGGAGCGGACCACCCGCAATGTTCCGCAGAAAACCAGAATCGCCGCGGCGGCCGCCCAGTTGCTCGGCGAGGCGGAGACGGTCTTCATCGACGAGGGCTTCACCCCGCAGCTGATCGCCGCCGCGCTTCCCCGCGACCGTCCGCTGACCGTGGTCACCGCCTCCCTGGCGGTGGCCCACACCCTGACCGACGCGGAGCAGACGACCGTGCTGTTGCTCGGCGGCCGGGTGCGGCCCTCGACACTGGCCACGGTCGACCACTGGGCCTCCCGGATGCTCGCCGGCCTCGTCCTCGACCTGTGCTTCATCGGCGCCAACGGCATCTCGCGCGAGTACGGTCTGACCACCCCCGACCCGGCCGTAAGCGAGGTCAAGAGCCAGGCGGTACGCGGCTCTCGGCGCCGGGTGTTCGTGGGCGCGCACACCAAGTTCGGCGCCGTCAGCTTCTGCCGCTTCGCCGATGTCCGGGACGTCGAGGCGATCGTCACCGACACCGGCCTGCAGTCGGCCGAGGCCCAGCGCTACTCCTTGCTCGGCCCCCAGGTCATCCGGGTGTGAACACACCCGCCCAGTACTTCACTTCAACCCGCAGCAGTAACCCGCAGGAGGCCGCCATGCCTGTCCAGAATCGTCCCCACGTCACGCGTCCCCAGGTCACGCCCCGAAGCCGACGCCATGCCATCGGCATGCGCATCGCGGCGGCCGGCGCCGCCGGCGCGCTCCTCGCCGCCTGCAGCGGTGCAGGCGGCACCGCCTCCTCCGGCGGCGACACCATCAACGTACTGATGGTGAACAACCCGCAGATGGTGGAGCTGCAGAAGCTCACTGCGGCGCACTTCACCAAGGACACCGGAATCAAGGTCAACTTCACGGTGCTGCCGGAGAACGACGTCCGCGACAAGATAAGCCAGGATTTCTCCAACCAGGCGGGCCAGTACGACGTCGCGACCATCAGCAACTACGAGGTCCCCATCTACGCCAAGAACGACTGGCTGCATGCCCTGGACGAACACGTCGCGAAGGACACCGCCTTCAACCAGAAGGACATCCTGGAACCGCTCACGAAGTCCCTCACCGCGGCCGACGGCAAGCTGTACGCCGAGCCCTTCTACGGCGAATCGTCCTTCCTCATGTACCGCAAGGACGTCTTCGCCGAGAAGAGCCTGACGATGCCGGAGCGCCCCACCTGGCAGCAGGTCGCTGACCTCGCGGCCCAGGCCGACGGCGCGAAGCCGGGGATGAAGGGCATCTGTCTGCGCGGGCTGCCTGGCTGGGGCGAGGTCATGGCCCCGCTGACGACCGTCGTGAACACCATGGGCGGCACCTGGTTCACCAAGGACTGGAAGGCGCAGTTGACCGCGCCCGAGTTCAAGAAGGCCACCACGTTCTATGTGGACCTGGTGCGCGAGCACGGCGAGGCGGGCGCTCCGCAGGCCGGTTACGCCGAGTGCCTCAACAACCTCACCCAGAGCAAGACCGCCATGTGGTACGACGCCACCGCGGCCGCCGGGTCCCTGGAGGCCAAGGACTCCCCCGTCAAGGGCAAGATCGGGTACGTCCAGGCCCCGGTGGACAAGACCGAGAGCTCGGGCTGGCTCTACACGTGGGCCTGGGGCATCCAGAAGGCCTCCAAGAACACCGACAACGCCTGGAAGTTCATCTCCTGGGCGTCGAGCCAGAAGTATGAGGAGTTGGTCGGCGAGCAGATCGGCTGGGCCAACGTTCCGGCCGGCAAGCGGGCTTCGACGTACCAGAACCCCCAGTACAAGAAGGAATCCGCGGCCTTCTCGGACGTGACCCTGCAGGCCATCGACTCCGCGCGGCCCGGCGACCCCGGTGTCCAGGATCGCCCCGCACCCGGCATCCAGTTCGTCGGCATCCCGGAGTTCACCGACCTGGGCACGAAGGTCTCGCAGGAGGTCAGTGCGGCGATCGCAGGCCGCCAGTCCGTCGACGAGGCCCTGGAGAAGAGCCAGGCACTCGCCGAGAAGGTCGCGAAGGAGTACCAGTGACCACATCGGTCAGCGCATCCCCACCGGCGGCCGCGACGCCCCGGCACACCGCGCAGGCGAAGCACTCCAAGAGGAATGGGCAGCCGTCCGCCGCCCGTGCCTGGGCGACCCGCGCACCACTGCTGCCCGCCCTGGTGTTCCTCATCGCGGTCACCCAACTGCCATTCGTGGCAACCCTGGTGATCTCATTGTTCGACTGGAACTCCCTGAACCCCGACGCCCGCAGTCTCAGCTGGTTCGAGAACTACAAGACGGTCGCCACCGACCCCGCCATGCGCGAGTCGGTTTTCACCACCATGCTGCTCACCGCCTCCGTGGTCGTGGCATCCGTGGTCCTCGGGCTGCTGCTCGCGCTGCTCATGGACCGCACTTTCCGTGGCAGGGGATTCGTACGCACCTTGCTGATCACACCATTCCTGCTGGTCCCGATCTCCGCGGCGCTGCTGTGGAAGCACGTCCTCTACAACCCCGAGTACGGGCTGTTCAACGGGGCGTGGACGTGGGTCGCCGGGCTGTTCGGCGACGACACCCCCACACAGCCGGACTGGATCTCGAACTCGCCGCTGCTCGCCGTCGAGGGCGCGCTGGTGTGGCAGTGGACGCCGTTCATGATGCTGATCCTGCTGGCCGGGCTGCAGAGCCGGCCGCCGGACGTGATGGAGGCGGCCCGTCTCGACGGGGCCTCCGAATGGCAGATGTTCCGGTACGTCACCTTGCCGCATCTGCGCCGCTATCTCGAACTCGGTGTGCTGCTCGGCTCGATCTACATCGTGCAGAACTTCGATGCCGTGTTCACCATCACCTCGGGCGGCCTCGGCACCGCCAACCTGCCATACACCATCTACCAGACCTTCTACCAGGCCCACGAGTACGGACTGGCCTCGGCAGCCGGGGTGCTCGTCGTGATCGGCACGATCGTGATCGCAACGTTCGCGCTGCGGGTGGTCTCGTCCCTGTTCAACGAAGAGGTGAACCGCCGATGACCGCGCTCACCACCGCACGTCCTTCCGGCCGCGAGGCACCGCTCCCGCCCGCCGCCCGCAAGGCACGGCGCCGCTCGGCCCGGCTCGGTGTGGTCGCCTGGTGCGCCGGCATCGTCTTCTGCCTGCCGGTCGCCTGGATGGTGCTGACCTCACTGCACTCCGAGCCGGACGCGGCGACCAACCCACCCTCGCTCGGCGCCGCGCTCACGCTGGACGGCTACAAGAGGTTCTTCGGCGCCGGTGGGGGCGCCGACCCGTGGCCCTCGCTGATCAACTCGACCACGGCGAGCCTGTGTTCCACGGCTCTCGTCCTGGCCCTAGCCCTGCCAGCAGCCTACGCCCTGTCCATCCGGCCGGTCCGCAAGTGGACGGATGTGATGTTCTTCTTCCTCTCCACGAAGATGCTGCCGGTGGTGGCGGGGCTGCTGCCGATCTACCTGTTCGCCAAGAACGCCGGGATGCTGGACAACATCTGGCTCCTGGTCATCCTCTACACATCGATGAACCTGCCGATCGCGGTCTGGATGCTGCAGTCGTTCCTCGCCGATGTGCCGGTGTCCATCATCGAGGCCGCCCAGGTGGACGGGGCCAGGCTGCCCACGATCCTCACCCGGATCGTCGCACCCATCGCCGCGCCGGGGATCGCGGCCACCGCGCTGATCTGCTTCATCTTCAGCTGGAACGAGATGCTGTTCGCCCGCGTACTGACCGGAGTCACCGCGCAGACGGCGCCCGTGTTCCTGACCGGATTCGTCACCAGCCAGGGCCTGTTCCTCGCTCAGCTCTGTGCCGCTTCGGTCGTCGTGTCCTTGCCGGTGCTCGCCGCCGGTTTCGCCGCCCAGGACAAGCTTGTCCAGGGCCTCTCCCTTGGAGCCGTCAAATGAGGGCAGCAATCGTCGAGGCGCCCGGCAAGGTGTCGGTCACCTCGCTCCCCGACCCCACGCCGGGGCCCCGTGAAGTGGTCGTCGATGTGGCCGCGTGCGGTCTGTGCGGGACCGATCTGCACATCCTGCAGGGCGAGTTCGCCCCTACGCTGCCCATCGTCCCGGGCCACGAGTTCGCGGGCGAGGTGGTCGGCATCGGCGCCGAGGTGACCGAACTGTCGATCGGCGACCAGGTCGCCGTCGATCCCTCCCTGCACTGCCACGAGTGCCGCTCCTGCCGCGCAGGACGCGGCAACCTCTGCGACCGGTGGGCGGCGATCGGGGTCACCGTTCCGGGCGGCGCTGCCGAGTACGCCCTGGCGCCGGTGGCCAACTGCGTGCGGCTGCCCGAGCACATCGACGCACGCGATGCCGCGCTCATCGAGCCGCTGTCCTGCGCGGTACGCGGCTACGACGTGCTCAGCGGCACACTCGGGGCCCAGGTGCTGATCTACGGCTCGGGCACCATGGGCCTGATGATGCTGGAGCTGGCCAAGCACACTGGTGCCGCCACGGTCGACATCGTCGACATCAACCCCGAACGCCTTTACACCGCACGGGAGTTGGGCGTCTCCGGTTCCGCCTCGGCGGCGGCCGAGCTTGAGCGGCCGGGCGGCTGGGACGTGGTGGTCGACGCGACGGGCAATGCGGCCGCCATCCAGGACGGTCTTCGCCGCGTCGCCAAGGGGGGTACGTTCCTGCAGTTCGGGGTCGCCGACTATGCGACGACCGCAATCATCGAGCCGTACAAGATCTACAACCAGGAGATCACCATCACCGGCTCGATGGCCGTCCTGCACAGCTTCGAGCGGGCCGCGGCCCTCTTCGCCACCGGCATCCTCGACCCCGGCGTCTTCATCAGCGACCGACTGCCGCTGGAGCAGTACCCCCAAGCGATCGACCGCTTCAAGGCGGGCCAGGGCCGCAAGATCGTGGTGCAGCCGTGAGCGGCCTCAACCGCGAGCCTGTGCCGGTCCCCGGCCAGACGGCCGCGCCGCACCGCGAAGGAACGGTCCTCGTCATGGGCGAGGCACTGACCGATCTCGTGCCGGCCACGGACGGCACCCTGCGCCCGCAGCCCGGCGGCGCACCCGCCAACGTGGCCACACATCTGGCCCGCCTGGGCGTCCGTACCGCTTTCGCCGGCACGCTGGGCGATGACGACTTCGGCCGCCGGAGCGAGCACCGGCTCCGCACCGCCGGCGTGGAGCTCGACCTCTGCGCGCGCTCCAGCCTACCCACGGCCCTCGCCGTGGCGGACCCCAGCCCGGAGGGGACGCGCTACCACTTCCACCTCCAGAACACGGCGACCTTCGAACTGACGGATTTCACAGACCAGTTGGGGGACTTTCACGCCGTTTACATAGGCGGCCTCGCCGCCGTCGTACCCCCGGCATCCGAGGCCGTGCTCGCCGCCGCCCGCGCGGCGGCACGCCACTCGGTGCTCGCGGTGGACCCCAACGTCCGCACGGACCGCACACTCGACCCGGCGAGCAGCCTGCGCCGCCTGCGCGAGCTGTGCGCGCTGGGCCACATCGTCAAGGTCAGCGACGAGGATGCCTGCCAACTCTGGCCCGGCGACACCCCCGAGACACCCTGCCGCAAGCTGGCGGCTGAGGGGCGCCTGGTGCTCCTGACCCGCGGTGCTCAGGGCAGCTCGGCCTTCTTGCCAGGCGACATCCACGTCTCCGTACCGGCCGTGCCGGTGACCGTGGCCAGCACCATCGGGGCGGGCGACGCCTTCATGGCGGCGGTCCTGGCGCGGCTCGTCGGCAGCGGGGCCCTGCGGGGCGACGGCCCTGCCGCCCTGACCGCCGCACAGGCCGGGGAGGCACTGCAGTACGCGGCGTCGGTCGCGGCGGCCGTGTGCGGCCGGGCGGGAGTGGACGTGGCGTGATCGGGGTGTGCCCCCTATGTGCTTGATCAAGGTCGGAGACCAGCAGGTCATCGACGTGCCGGCCACGGGCTGACCGCAGGGCGGCGTCCCGTTCAGGGGTGCAGGGGACTTTGACGACGGTGATTTCCGGCGCGCAGTCCGCACCGGTGGCCTATGCGGACGTCGCCGACGTGTGCGTCGGCAGTTTCATGGCTGGTCTGGGGACGGTACGAAGCGGTGTGTCCGGTGGCATGGGGTGCAGGCGAACAGTTGCCGATACGATTCCCCGGTTATGGGTCGTTGGTGGTAGAACGTGCGCGGTCGGAGTCGTCATGTGCAAGATTGCGGCGAGTGGGGTGCCTTCGCCGCTGAGGGGGTGTGGCGCCATCACTGGACGTCTCGGTTTCGGGGAGGTTTTACGCAGTCATCGGCGCGCGGCTCGTCTGACGTTGGAGAAGTTGGCCGAGGTGTCGGGGGTCAGTGCTCGGACTCTGTCGGACATGGAGCGCGGCCGCAGCAGGGGGCCTCAGCATCGGACCGTGACCGCATTGGCGGACGCGCTCGCGCTGGAGGGCGATGCCCGTAAGCAGCTGCTCGAGTTGGCGCGCGAGGGCCGGCTACGGGATCACTGGACGCGTCCGACGGGTCTGTGTGAACTTCCGCGGCCGGTCGACGACTTCACCGGCCGTGCCGCTGAACTGGTCTGGATGAGCGAGCTGGTGTACGCCGAGAGTTCGCCGGGTGTCGGCGTGGTGGGGCTCATCACCGGGTCCGCGGGCCTGGGGAAGACCACGTTCGCCGTCCATGCCGCTCATTCGGTACGGCCGAGCTTTCCCGATGGAGTGTTTTTCCTCGACCTGTTCGGCATGTCCCAGCGGCCTCTGGCCGCCGATGACGCCTTGCAGTTGCTGCTGCGTGCGCTCGGTGTCGCGGACCAGCAGATCCCCGGGGACATCCAGGGGCGCGCCTCCTTGTACCGGTCGCTGCTGAGGGACAGGCGTGTCCTTGTCGTCCTCGACAACGCCGCGTCGGAGAAGCAGGTGCGCCCGCTGCTGCCGGGAGGGGGCGCGGGCAGGGCGCTGATCACCACCCGGCGGTTGCTGTCGGGTCTGGAGGGCGTCCGCAGGCTCATCCTCGGGCCCCTGCCGCTGCAGGAGTCCACGCAACTGCTGACCGGGATTCTGGGCGAACGTTCCGCATCCGACGGGGAATCGGCCCTCGCGCGGCTCTCCGAGTTGTGTGGCGGTCTGCCTCTGGCGCTGCGGATCATCGGGAACCGCCTGGCCAGCCGGCCCGGATGGGACGCCGCCGAACTCGCCGCCCGGCTGGCGAACGAGGAGCGTAGACTGGACCAGTTCAAGGCCGGCGATCTCAAGATCGCCAACGCGTTCGGGATGTCGTACGAGCAGCTCGCCGATTCCGCGCGGCGGATGTTCCGGCGACTCGCTGTGGTACCGGGACAGGACTTCGACGCCCCCCTGGCGGCCGTCGCCGGAGGGGTGCCGAACGAGGATGCCTGGGAGGCTCTCGACGACCTGGTCGACCTCGGCCTGCTGCACGACAGCGCCGCGGGCCGTTACCGCTTCCACGACCTGGTCCGCCTGTTCGCCCGCGGCCGCCTCCACGAGGAGGAGGCCGTGGCCGAGTGCGAGGCGCTGACGGGGCAGGTGACGTCGTGGCTGCTGCGGATGGCCACGCTGTCCGGGCGGTGGTTCGAACCCGGCTACGGCCGTCCCGACGGGCCCGACCCCGATCTCGCCGTCCCGTCCTCCGTCGAGGAGGCCGACTGGTGGCTGCGGGTGAACGCGGACAACTGGCTGGGGGCGATGCGCACTGCGGCCGGCAGCGGCCGGCACACCCTCGTCCTCGACTGCGCGGAGTCGATGCACTGGTTCTCCGAACGGTGGGCGCACAGCCCACACTGGCAGGAGGTCTTCACACGGGGAGCGGAGGCCGCCGCCGCCCTCGGCGACCTGGCGCAGCAGGCGACCCAGCTGAACTATCTGGCCTGGGTTCATTCGGTGCCGCCCAGCGACCCGGAGGCTGTACTGCGGTATGCGGCCGAGGCGCTTGAGTTGGCCACCCGGGGCGGTGCCACGGCGCAGATCGCCTGGGCACACGAGTACACCGCTTCGGCACTGCTCATGCTCGGCCGACTTGAGGAGGCCGTCGCGTCGTCCTCCCGGGCAGCGGAGTTGTTCAAGACCATCGGCGACATCGACTCCTACGTCCAGAGCCTCGCCTGCATCGCCAACTGCTCTCTCGACGAAGGGCGCTACACCGAGGCGTTGGAGCAATACCTCGGACTGCTCGCTCTGTTGGACGACCCGGAGTCGGGGATGACACCGAGCGTCGCAACGCACAGCCGGCCATTTGCGCTGATGCGAATCGGCTTTTGCCTCGGACACCTCGGCCGCCGTGCGGAGGCGATCACCACGCTCAGCGAGGGAATCGACCTCATGGACACGCTCCAGATGTCCGACTACCGGCAGGCCGGGGCCCTGGAAACACTGGCTGCCCTTCTGGCCGGCGAAGGCCAGACCAGCGAGAGCAGCCGCGCCTACGCGCGGGCGGCGCAGGTCTTCGAAGCGATCGGTGACACCGGGGCGAGCATCCGCTGCCGCGCTCTGGCGACCGCCGCCCCCTGACCTCGTCCAAGGTGCTGCCCGCGGAGATCGGGCGGGTACTTCTGCGTGCTGTTCCGCGTCGCCCGGCCGCGTCTTTTCAACTTGGCTCGTGTGCACCGGGACAGACGTCAAGACGCTGTCCCTCCAGGTCAGGAGTGACCATGGCAACCATCAGGAACATCGTTCTCGTGCACGGTGGCTTCGTGGACGGTCGGACCCCCCGGGGAATCCCACCCCCCGGCGGCACAACCGGTCAGCCGAAGGTGAGGTAGGGGCTGGTCGTGGTGCCCCCGGCGTAGAAGGTGGTCGAACCCGGATTCTGGGGGTGCCCGGTGCCGACGTAGAACATGCCGGGGTTGGTGTTCCAGTAGCCCCAGATCTTGACGTAGCTGGTACCGGACTCCAGCGGGACGATCTGGCACACTCCCCGAGAAACGTCGCCGGAGGTGCCCTGCTGGGGGAACTCGAAGTGGACCCTGTAATTGCCGGACGCGCAGATGGTGCTCGTGCCGGTGGCGGCGGACGCCGGGGCCGCCACCCCCATCACCATTCCTGCGGCGGCGACGGCTGTGGCTCCGACGGCGGCTGCGGCACGCTTCATGCGGGGGGCCAGATTCATGGGGATACCCTTTCTCGGGAGGTCGTCGCGGAAGCCGATGCCGATGGGTCGGCTCACGGGCCGCCCAGGCTTCCACCGTCGTACGGTTCGTCAGATCGAGGACGTCCACCGGGACGGCATGGCCTGACGCCAGAGATCCGACACCTCTTGGAGCCGGCTTCCCGGTGCAGTTCATGATTGCCGCGGTCGTCGGCCGCAGGACCAAAACCTGTTGGAGGTTGCCCGTTCAACGGCGTCCTCTGCCCCGGCGGGAAGAATGCCCCCGGGACAGGTCAGTTCCGCCGATCGGTCGCGGCCGGTGGCGCGGCGCGCCAGGAGCCGTCGGTCGCTGCGGTCAGGATGGCCGGACCGGATCCGCGCACCATGCGGCCCGGTCCGCGACCAAGCGATCGATAATCCCCCACCGGCGGAGTGGTACGGGTGAGCGCGGCGTCCTCGGCCCGTGCGTGTTCATCCGCGTCCAGATCCATGGGTTCGCCTTCCGGCGCGGTCCAACGGCCGGGCTCCACAACGGGTTACGCTGCCCGGCCCCATGGGCGAGGATGTTCGCATGTACCAGTTGACTGCGGTCGGTCCCCTTCCCTCGGTCAGCGATTGGAACGATGCGTTCACCGGTCTGCACGGAGCGAGCCGCGTCGCGGTGGCGGATCGTACCGCCCCGTGGACCGGGCGGCTCGACTGCCAGCATTCGCAGAGCTACGCCATCGCCCTGTGCACCGGTGGACAGCAGACGGTCACCCGGACGTCCCGGCACATCGGGAGCGATCCGCGGGGCACGTACGAACTGCTCGTCCCGCTGGCCGGGACCGCCTGGGTGGAACAGGGGCCGGCCTCGGGCGAGATCGCGCCCGGCGCCATGGCCCTGTGCTCCATCGACCGACCGATGGCCTTCGCGCACAACGCCGACCTCCGCTCGATCTCACTGATCGTGCCGGGTCGGGAGGTCCTCGCCCGCAGCCCGACGGTCTCGCGCGAGCCGCAACTGTTCAGCGGGGCCAGTGGTCTGGGCCGGGTGATCCGGACCATGGTCACCGCGCTGCAGGAGGAGCGGGAGCAGCTCTCGGAGGTGACGTTCGACCTCGCCTGCGAGCGGCTGCTCGACCTGGTGTGCCTGGCCGCGGAGGGCGCCGTCGACTCGGCTCCCTCCGGGCAGCGGGCGACGGTCGAGGCCGACATCCGCCGGTACGTCCGCCGCCACGCCGGCGACGACGGCCTGGACGTCGCGGGCATCGCACGCGCACTGGGCTGGTCGACCCGCTACATCCAGCAAGTGCTGCGGGATGCGGGAACGACCTCGCGCGACCTCATCCGCCGGGAACGGCTGCTCCTGGCCCGGACGCGGCTGTCCAGTCCGGGCTGGGCGGGGCAGTCGATCGCGGGGATCGCGCACGCCTGCGGTTTCGGCAGCCACGCGTCGTTCAGTACCGCGTTCCGGCAGGAGTTCGGCATGACGCCGCGCGAGGCCCGCCACGGCGCCCTCCCGCCGCCGGCGGGTCAGGCGCCCGGCGGGGTGAAGTAGCGGCGCGGGTTGTCGACCAGCATGGTGGTGATCTCCTCCTCGGTGACGCCGGACCAGCGCAGTGCGGGGAGTACCTGGTCGTGCAGGTGGGTGTGGTGCCAGTCCGGGGCGATCTCCTCGCGCACGCCCGGCGGGAACCAGTCGATGTGGCACGAGGCGTCGTGCGACAGGACCATCCGGTCGGCCAGTCCCTCCTGGGCGAGGGCCACGACGGTCGCCACCCGCTGGTCGGCGGGGAGCAGGACGTCGAGGCCGAAGCGGTCCATGCCGACGTACGAGCCGTTGTCGATGAGCTGGTGCAGGTAGTCCAGGTCGGCCGTGTCGCCGCTGTGCCCGATGACGACCGCGCCGAGGTCCACACCCTCGCTGCGCAGGACCTCCTGCGCGGTCAGTCCGGTACGGGCGGCCGCGTTGGTGTGCACGGTGATCGGCGCTCCGGTGCGCAGGTGGGCCTGGGCCACCGCCCGCATCACCCGCTCCACACCCGGGGTGAGTTCGTCCTCGATCGCGCATTTGAGGAACGAAGCCCTGATGCCGGTGCCGGCGATGCCCTCGGTGAGTTCGCGGACGAACAGTTCGGTCATGCCCTCGGGGCCCCCGAGCATCGTCCCCGGCCCGTGGTAACGAAAGAAGTCCGGTACGTCGGCCAGGGTGTAGATGCCGGTGGCGGCGATGATGTGCAGATCGACCTGCTCGTTGATCAGGGCGACGCGACGGACGTCCCGCCCCAGCCCGATCACGGTGGGGTCCACGATCGTGGTGACGCCCGTGGCGGCCAGGGCCTTCAGCCGGGTCACGGCGTCGGCGACGCGCTCCTCCTCGTCCCAGGTCTCCGGCATGCTCCGCCGGAATTCCTCGCTCAGGACGAAGACGTGCTCGTGCATCAGGACGGTGCCGAGGTCGCCGACCGCCACGGGCCCGCGGACGGTGTGCAAGGGGGAGGACGAGGTCATGGGGGTGGCCCTTCGGGCTCTCGCCGGAGCCCGAAGGACTGCGGCCTGATCTGGTGGGACGGTGTCGCTGTCCACTCTCGGGCGCCGCGTCCGGGATCTCTTTCGCCCCGGCGCATGGCTGTTGCCCACGGGCGCGGTGTCCCTACCGGGCGGCCGTGGCCGCCATAGCCTCTGCCGTCGCGGAGACGGCCTCGTTCGCGACCGCGGCGAGCCGGTCGTCGTCCCGGTCGGTGCCGGCCCAGGCCACGTGCCCGTCGGGGCGGATGAGCGCGGCGCGCACCCCGCTCCAGGCGGCCGGGGAGGCTCCGGCGAGCTCGGCGGAGGCCGCACAGGCCGCCACGGAGCTGAGCAGGGCCACGCCGATGGAACCGCCGACCTGCTGCATAGTGTTGACGCCCGCGGAGGCCGCGGTGGCGCCGCTCGTCCCGGGGGCGAGGACCAGGCCGACGCCGAGCCTGAGCACCACCAGCGCGGGCAGGATGCGGGCGGCGTAGGCGCGGTCCGGACCCAGCACGGTCATCCCGAGCAGCCCACCGCCGGCGCCGTCCCGAGGGGGACGACGGGCCTGGGCCCGATGCGGACAGCAGGACGTTGGTGGAAGGGTGGAGGTGATCATGATCGCCGTAACCATCGGCGGGAAGGCCAGGCCCGTGGCCGTCGGGGGGAGTGGCCCGGGGGCCTGCCGAACTCCGTCAGCGCGCCGCCGAGCAGGAGCCCCACCCCGCCACCCCCGGTGCGCGGGGCGGAACACTGTCCGGCCGCCGGATCAGGGGCGGGACGCGGCCAGTTCGCGGGGCAGGGAGAAATGCTGGCCCTCGCGCGCGACCTCCACCGTGCGCACATCCCGGTACCCGCGGGCGGCCAGCTCCGCGATCACCGCCCCGATGGATTCCGCGGGCGCGGAGGCCCCCGCCGTGACGCCGACGACGGCGGCGCCGTGCAGCCACCCGTCTTCGATCGCGGCCGGGTCGTCGACCAGGTGGGCCGGGGTGCCGCAGGCCCTCGCCACGTCCACCAAGCGGCAGGAGTTGTGGGAGTTCGCGGAGCCCACGACCAGCACGACGTCGCTCGCCCCGGCCAATAGCTTCGCGCCCGCCTGCCGGTTCTGCGCGGCGTAGCAGATGTCGTCGCTCGGCGGGTCCTGGAGCCCCGGGAACCGCTTGCGCAGCTCCGCCGCGACCCGTTCGGTCTCATCCACGGTGAGGGTGGTCTGCGCGAGCCACACGAGCCGCCCCGGGTCCGCCACCTCCAGCACGCGTGCGGCTTCGAGGCCGTCCACGATGTGCGTACGCCCGGGGGCCACCCCGGCGGTCCCGATGACCTCGTCGTGGTCCGGGGTCCCGATCAGCAGGATGTCGTAGCCGAGTTCGGCGTACCGCCGGGCCTCACGGTGCACCTTGGTCACCAGCGGGCAGGTGGCGTCGATGACCCGCAGGCCCCGGTCCGCCGCCGCCTCCCGTACTCCCGGGGCCACTCCGTGGGCGGAAAGGACGAGAACCGCCCCCGCCGGGACCTCGTCGACCTCGGCGACGAAAACGGCGCCCGCGTGCTGCAGCCGTTCCACGACCTGCCGGTTGTGCACGATCTGCCGGCGCACGTAGACGGGCGCCCCGTACCGGGTGAGGGCCCGCTCGACCGTCTCGACAGCCCGGGAGACCCCCGCGCAGAACCCGCTGGGCGCGGCGAGCAGAACCGATCTGCAGCCCGGCACTCCGGACTGCCGCGCGGACCCGTTCCCCATGTCGACCTCCAGGACTTGTCGGCTGATCCGGAGAGAAGCACCGAGCGCCCGGCCGGGACACGGGCTGGGTCCGAACTGTGCACCAACGGGCACCGGTGCCGCCCGCAAGGGTGCGGGCGGTTGCGCGCCGGTGGGCTCGGCGGCCCCCTAATCGACCGTAACGTGCGGTCCCGGGGCGTCCGTCCCGTGCCGCGGGGGGTCGACGCTGGTCCACTCGCCGTCCCCTTCGGTGCGGACGCGGGAGATCCCGTCGAGGCCGGTCTCCAGGTGTGACGGTGTGTCGGCGACCCACACCGCTGTGCCCATCCGGTACGACAGCTGATCGGCGAGGTACTGCCGAGCGACCGCGTCGCCCACCCCGACCAGGACGAAAGCCCCCGGGACCGCTCCGGATCCGGCGGCGGCGAGGATCTCCGCGATGCGGGTCGCCGCCTCGTCAGGGGCGTACGGCTCCGCGATCCCCTCCGGGCCGAACAGCATCAGGTTGCCACCGTCGGCCTCGACGAGGAGGAAGCGCACCCGGTCCGCCGCCCAGGGCGCCGGCACGGTCTGGGTTGCGCCGTCCGCGTCCTGGAGCATGTGTCGGGTGTCCACTTGGGGACGCGGCTGTTCCTGGATGCCTGTGCGCAGGTCGGTCAGGGCCTCGGCGGTGGGCAGGTTCAGCTCGGTCGGCTCGCCGACCGGTTCGGGGCGCTGCGCGCCGGTTGTTCCCGGCTGCTGTCCTGTGTCCGATTCAGTGTCGTTGTCCGGGCCGGTCTGCCAGCCGCCCGGGGTGTCGATGCCGTCGTCCGCCGGGCCGGTGCCCTGCAGCGAGCCGCCCCCGCGGGGGCTCTGGTCCACGGGCAGAGCGCGGAGCGCGTCGTGCAAGGCCGAGAGGAGGACGGTTCTCCGGGCGGGCGGCTCGCCCTTGTCGGGCTGCCGGGAGCGGTAGTGGTCGAGGAGAGCCTCCGTCTCACGCGGAGTGTCGTACGAGGCCGCGGCGGTCAGCACCGTCGCCTCGAGCTGCGCGACCCGGTCGTCCCCCGTCGCCGCCTGGGGCAGGTCGAGGAGTTCGGAGGCGTCGCGCAACTGCTCCTGCCAGGAATCGGGAAGCTCGCGGCGCAACCGGGCCAGGGCCGCTATGGCCAGCGTGCTCAGCTTGTCCGCCTCCTCGAACTCCACCTCCTCGTCGGCCGCTTCCCGCTCTACGTCAACGCCGAACCCTTCGATACCGGCCTCGCCCGTGGCCCGACGCTTACCGAGAGCCCTCTCCGAGAACTGCCCGGACGGGCGGCCCTGCCTGGCCCCATCGCTCAGGGCCGACAGCAGGCCGTCGACGGGCTGGGTGACGCCGTCCACGTCCTGGAGCAGGTGCCGGGTTCCCACCTGGGGGTCCACCTGTTCCTGGATGCCTGTGGGCAGGTCGGTCAGGGCCTCGGGGGTGGGCTGGTTCAGCTCGGCCGGTCCGCCGGCCGGTTCGGGGTGCTGCGGGGAGGCCGCCCTGGGTTCCTGGTCCGTGTCCGATTCGGTGTCGCTGTCTGACTCCGTGTCGCTGTCCGGGCCGGTCTGCCAGGCACCCGGCATCAGGCCACGCAGGCCGCGTGACGGGGGCTGCGCGCCCACGAGGGGCTCGGTGATGACCACCGGATCGAGCGTGAGGAGCTGCTCGGCCCGTTCCACGGGCGCGAAGAAGGTGAGGGCGTCCTGCTCCACCGTGACCTGGATACCGGCCCCGGTTCCGTCCGAGCGTTCCAGGCCGATGTTCCAGCGGGCCCGGCCGACGGAGAGGTGTGTGTACTTGCGCTGGTCCGGGTCGGCCAGTTCCTCGCCCAGGGTGCCCATCGACTTGTCCCCGCTCTCCAGCATGCTGGAAAGGCCGCCGCCACTTTGTCCGGTCCCCCGGCTCCGTCCGACGTCCACACCGATACCGGGCCGCAGGACATCCGGCCCCTCCGTGGCCATACCGGAACGCAACGATGCCGAGCCCGTCAGACGCAGAGCAGCGTCGACAGCGCCGCCGACCGAGCGGTGCGAACGCCGGAAGTCCTTCACGATCGTCCCGGTGATGGTCCCCGCGCCCGCACCGTACGTCGACGTAACGCTCAGGTCCTCGTGGTCGAGGGACAGGACAAGAGTGAGCCCCCGGTTGGTGAACATGCCCGGGACCGTGAGAGGGACGCGCAGCGTGCCGCCGCTCAGCAGGTGGACGGCCCGCTGGTGCATAAAGGCCATGCTGAACACGGCGGCCAGACGGCTTTCGAGGTGGGCGCGGGCACCGTGCCAGCTGTTGCTGCCCAGCGCCGGGGACACGTTCTCCTTCAGCAGGTTCTCCGCCTGGGCCAAAAGTTCACGCAGTCCGCCGATGGTGCCGATGAACGACTCGGTCAGGTCCTCGGGTCCGGGCCGCAGACCGGTGCGCGGCCCGGCCCTGTGCGCGAGGGTCGTCTGCGGCGCCGGCCGGCCGGGGCCCGTGGGAGGTTCGGGCTGCATCAACTGCTGCGGATGCGCCAGCGTCAGCGCCCTGGGCAGGTCCTCAGCGGCGAGTTGGTGCCGGGTGTGCTTGCCGACCAGGGAGAGCACCGGGCCGATCACACCGGTCGACGCGGTCGCCCCCCAATAATGGTCGAGAGAGAGGGTGACCCGCACGTCATAGGCCACCAGAGCGGGCCTTTCCACGTGCAGCAGACCGGAGCTTCGCGTCTGGCCGAGCGAGGAACCCAGGGAGCGTCCCTGCCCATAGGCGGCACCGAAACCGACACCACCACCCCCGTCCACCACAGGCTGAGTCGGGTCATGCAACGCGTGCCCGTAGTTCCAGCCGGCGTTACCGGAATGCGACCAGGAAGAGGACGCCGAGTACGACACGTCCTCCCGGCGCACGTTCTTGCCCTCGATGACATGGAGAGAGTCCGTGTCGCCCGTGTGGACGGGGTTGGACAGGTCGACCCGGGCCGTGACCACGGCCAGCGCCGTCGACACAGCACCCCGATACGGCACCACGATCCGGAACACACCCGAAGCCATCGGCTCCATAGCAGCCTTGGTGCCCTGCCGGGTCGCCAGAGCAGCACGCAGACGCGTCAGCACAAGCTCGGCATGATCGGCATCCAACTGCCGGAAAAGCGTGTCCCGGGCCCCCTCGACCACCGGCCTGAAGTCAGGTACGTCATGCAGCACCGCATGCCCCAGACCATCGGCCGGATGAGTGGTGGGGAACGGACCATCGGCCATCACCGAAGGCACCGGCTCGGCGGCACCCGTGATGGAGGGCACTGGGGACAGGCGCGAGGGCCCCGCCTGGGCGGCCGGCTCGGCCGACGCGCGCCCCTGACCCTGCTCGCGCATCCGCTCCGCGAGCCCGGCCGGCATCACAAGCAGGGCATGGGCGCCCTCGATCGGGCGGTCGATCGTGCGCTCACCATAGGTGCGCGCGGTCGCCGGATCGCCTCCCAGAGGCACCGGGCTCCGGGACGACAGCGTGGCGACGAGCCGGTAGGCCATCTGGGCGTAGATGTGCTCCTGGTCACCGAGGACGATATCGACCCGGTCACTCTGCCCCTCAGCACTCACCGACAGAGTGCGCGGCGCCCCCGTCCCGTAGCGGTAACCAGCCGTCGGAGTGTGCGAGTTGTCGGTGGCCGCGTTCCGCTCCTCGGCGGTGCCACCGTAATCCTGCGGGCGGGGGTCGGAGGTGAAGGAGACGTTCGCACCGATGGATCCGCTCACGCTGATCAGGTCACGGGTGGCGCTGTCACTCACCGACGCCGTCGTCAGCGTGTGGTCGTACTGATACGAAGTCCGGCTAACCCCCCTGGTCGTCATCTTCCTCACGATCGCCTGGAGCTGGAGTTCGAGCCGGACCGGCATGCCGAAGGTGTCCCGGCCCACCGTGCGGGTCCAGAACGGGTAACTGCCGCCGATGAAGTCCTCGACACGCGAACCCATGGCATTCAGCGCCGTATGCAGACCGACCCGCTCCGAAGGCTCCAGATCCACATCCAGATCAGTGAGGAGTCCCTCCACGGCGGTGTGCATCAGGCTGGTGTCCGCCATGAACAGGGTGTGCAACGGCGGACGTTCGTTCTCACCGGGCTCATAGACAAGCTTCTGCTGGTTCGGGTCGAGTTCCCGGCTGGCCATCCGCGTCTCGGGGTCGAGATCCGAACGCATACCGACCGAGTCGTGCCACTCCCCGTCCGGCCCCAACTCCTCCAGAAGATCGTCGGCGACCATCAGACGCAGCTTCAGCGCGACCGGCGCGAGGATGTCCTGTCCGACCCGGCCCTCCTCCGCAGCGCCCAGATCCACCCCCTGCGCCGGCTCGCCGGTCGTGGACCGGATCGTCGTCAACTCGATGACGTTGCCGCCGTCCGTGACAGCCACGGGCGGCTGAGCCGGCGCGGGCGGGCGGGACCGGGACACCGTGACACGGACGTCGACCGCACCCTCAAAACCGGCCATGAACCGCGACCCGCCACCCGACGCGCCACCCACGGAGAAACCACCGCCCGTGGTCGCCACCCAGCCGGTCCCCACCCGTGGCCCGATACGGCCACCCGCACCACGGAACGTGAACTGGTCAGGAGTCGAGCTGTAGTTCAACGGAACGTCGAAGCCACCCTCCAGAGACGACGCGGTCGACCGGTCACCCTGAAGCTCGTAGAAACCGCCGTAATACGTCTCACTGTTGCCGTCCCACATCCCCCGGTGAGCGAAACGACCCGGATCCAGAGTGCCCGACAGAGTCAGAACCACCTCCTGCGGACCTGTCAGTCCCGGCCTGCTCAACACCACGGAGATCCCGCCATTGAGGATGTCGTGCAACCGCGCCGCCAGCGGTTCCGGACGCACCAGGTTGGTGATCGTCATGAAGTTGGTGTGCTCATGCGCCTTCACCCCACGCACCTGGGCGGCCGGCGGCAGCATGTCCGGCGCCGCCGCACGCACCGCACCCACCACCCGCTCCATCAGACGCCAGGCATCATCATGCTCCACGGAATCGACCCGACTCAGCTGCGGCAGCCAACTACCCAGCACCGGAGCGAAACGCAACCGCCGGCCGTGAGAAGTACGGGCATGCAGTTCGACATTCCCGGCATGCGGCCCGTCCACGACGGCACGGGGAGCGTGTCGTGGGTCAATCAGCCCCAGCCGCACAGCCTCCTGCGAGAGAATACGCAGCCGGGCCGTGCCCTCCACGGTCACCGCCCGGCCACGGCCCCGGACCGTGGTACGGGTGCGCCCGGCGACCACCACAGTCGGCTCTTCCAACTTGATCTTGTGCAGGGTCACCGAACCCGCCTGCTGCCCCGGGTCCGACACCCCCACCGAACGGCTGCCCCCCAGCGCCGGGACGGAGACGGTCGACCCGAACTGCCCGGTGCCTGTGCCCCACAACGCCGCCGCGGACAGCGACAGGGCATCACTGCCACTGTGACGGTGAGCGACGTTGTCGACGTTCACATCCTCGGTGTCGATATGGATCATCCAGTCGACCTGGGTCGTGCCGTCCTCCTCGGTGACCAGCTCCGCATTGTGGAAAGTGGTGCTCAGCTCGACGAACTCGGTCGCTCCGCCACCGGTGTTGAACGGGACGGACAGATAGCCGCCCGCCATGGCCCGGTGAAGGGCACCGGCGATCGAATGGACAGCCGTGAACGCGTCGACCGCGGTCTTCTCCGGCGTCCCCACCCGCGACATCGACTCCGGCAACACGGAGAACACAGCCCGGCGCAACTCCTCGGTGTGGTCGAAGGACTCGACGACCGAAGTACGAGGCACCCGCAGCGGGATGTCCCGCTGGTTCGGGGCCCCCTCCGTGACGGCCGGGTCGGTGTCGTCTGCTTCCTCCTCCGGCCGTCCGAGCGGCCACCACTCCTGATAGGCCGTGGTGTCCCGGGCGGCGCGCGCCCGGTGCTGCCGCAAGGCCTCCACGGCGTTGCGGAGCAGGGCAGTGCCCGCTTCCCCGCTGGACGGCGGGACCGGTGCATGCCACCACCCGGACGTCGCGTGGGTGACCCCTTGCGGCGGCTTGGTCCGGCTCTGCAGCAACCGCCGGTCGTGTCGGCCCACCAGCGCCCCCTCCAGAACAGCCCGGTGCTGCCCCGGCGCCACCGACCCGCCCACGCCCTGCACGGTCACGTCGAACAGCACGTCATAGAGGAAATCGACAGCCCGGTAAGTGCCCTTGGTATAGCGGGCAGTGGTCGCTCCGGAGGAGACGGTGCTCGTCGAGGCCGCGCTGTACCCGGCAAGCACCGAACTGAACACCGCCGCCACCGAACTCAGATGCGGAATCGTCTCGAACGAGTGATTGAGCAGCATCGCAGCGGGCAACGCAATGCCATGGGCCCGGGTCCGGCTGCTACCCACCGACTCACCCGACTCCAGGAGCTGACGGGTACGCGGCTCCCGCTTCGCAGACACCGTCGGCGGCAGATACCCCTCGGTGCCGGGCAGACGGCGCCCGTGCGGATCGGTGACCTGACGCCAGTCACCCACCCGCACCCGCACAGCCGCCTCAAAGTACCTGCCGTCCACATGCAGACCGAGAACGAGCCGGTCACCGATCGCCTGCGGCAACTCACTGATGAAACTCTCCACCGAGAACCGGTCATCGAGCGCCCGCCGCACACCCTCACGCACGCCCTCGGGGACCGCCTGCACAATCGCCTCACGGATCTCCCCGTGAAGACGCCCGTCAGGCAGATCGAACGTACCCGCCCCGGCGGACTGCCTCAGACTCGGAGCAGTGAGGGCCTCGGGCGGGGCGAAGAGGAGCCCCTCATCCACGGCATCCCGGTCACGTATCCAGTCCACCGTAGACATCTCGGAGACCTGAACCGGGACGGCTACGGGAAGGGGCTGGGAGCCGGAGCCTGAGGCGCCCGGGGTGTCGACGCCGTCGCCCGCCAGGCCGGTGCCCTGCAGCGAGCCGCCCTTGCGGGGGCTCTCGCCCACCGCCAGATCGCGGAGCGCGTCGTGCAGGGCCGTCAGGAGAACGGTTCCCCGAGCGGGCGGCTCACCCTTGTCAAGGTTCCGGGAACCGTGGTGGCCGAGGAGGGCCACCGTCTCACGCGGAGTGTCATACAGAGCCGCGGCGGTCAGCACCGCCGCCTCACGCTGCGCGACCCGCTCATCCGCCGTCACCGCCCAGGGCAGCGCGAGGAGACGGGAAGCCTTGCCCAACTGCTCCTGCCAGGAATCGGGAAGCTCGCGGCGCAACCGGGCCAGGGCCCTCGCAGCCAGCCGGCTCAGCTCCTCCGCCCCCTCGAACTCCACCTCCTCCACGAGGGTGTCGCGATCCGACCCGGTCGTGGACACGGCGTCAGGCACCGCTTCGGGTTCCACAAAGGACTCCGTGACCGGACGGACCGGAGCGGGGGCATCGAGCAGTTCAAGGGCCCGGGCCAGGGCCTCGTCGCGCCGGGCGGGGTCCCGGTAGAGACCACTGTCGCCGTGGAAGACGGCCGCGAGACGGCGGGCGACGCGGCCGTCGGCGGGGAGTGCGGAGAACGGCGTGGAGGTGAGCGGGTCGGTGACCCGGCCCTGCTCGGCGAGCAGCGACCGTGCCGCGGCGGCAGCCCGTACGAAGCCGGCCGTGTCCGTGGGGAGGTGGTTCCAGTAGGCCTGGAAGGCTTCGTCCCGCATCCGGGCGGGATCGGGTGCCGCGGCCAGCCACCGGTCGCGGTCGTTGCGCTCCTCGTCGGTGGACAGGTTCGGCTCGGTCGGCGCGGCGACCGGTTCCGAGGCCGGCGCGTCGGCCGTCCGCTGCGCCTGCCCCGTGTCCGACTCCGTGTCGCTGTCCGAGTCGGTGTCGCTGTCCGGGCCCGGCTGCCAGGCACCCGGCATCAGCCGCTGGAGGCCTCGCGCCGGAGGCTCCGCGCCCACGAGGGGCTCGCGGATGGCTGTCGGGGCGAGGTTGAGGAGCCGCTGGGCCCGTTCGAAGGGCGCGAAGAAGGTGAGGGCGCCCTGCTCCACCGTGACCTGAACACCGGCCCCGGTTCCGCCCGACCGCTCCAGGCCGATGTTCCAGCGGGCCCGCCCCACGGACAGGTGTGCGTACCTGCGCTGGTCCGGGTCGGCCAGATCCTCGCCCAGGGTGCCCATCGACTTGTCGCCGCTCTCCAGCATGCTGGAGAGACCCCCGCCGCTCTGTCCGGTCCCCCGGCCCCGCCCGACGTCCACGCCGATACCGGGCCGCAGGACGTCCGGACCCTCCGTGGCCAGACCAGAACGCAGCGATGCCGAGCCCGTCAGACGCAGAGCGGCATCGACCGCACCGCCGACCGAGCGGTGCGAGCGCCGGAAGTCCTTGACGATGGTCCCGGTGATGGTCCCGTCGCCCGTGCCGTGCATCGACGTAACACTCAAGTCGTCGTGGTCGAGGGACAGGACAAGAGTGAGCCCCCGGTTGGTGAACATGCCCGGGACGGTCAGCGGGACACGCAGCGTGCCGCCGCCCAGCAGGTGAACGGCCCGCTGGTGCATAAAGGCCATGCTGAACACGACGGCCAGACGGCTGCCGAGATGGGCGCGGGCACCGTGCCAGGTGTTGCTGCCCAGCGCCGGGGACACGTTGTGCTCCAGCAGGTTCTCGGCCTGGGTCAAAAGTTCGCGCAGTCCGCCGATGGTGCCGATGAACGATTCGGTCAGGTCCTCGGGGTCGGGCCGCAGACCGGTACGCGGCCCAGCCCTGTGCGCGGGAGTCGTCCGCGGCGCCGGCCGGCCGGTGCCCGCGGGAGGTTCGGGCTGCATCAGCTGCTGCGAATGCGCCAAGGTCAGCGCCCCCGGCAGGGTGGTGTCGACGAGTTGGTGCCGGGTGTGCTTGCCGACCAGGGAGAGCACCGGGCCGACCACACCGGTCGAGGCGGTCGCCCCCCAGTAGTGGTCGAGGGAGATCGTGACCCGCACGTCGTAGGCCACCAGAGCGGGAGTGTCCACGTGCAGCATGCCGGAACTGCGCGTCTGACCGAGCGAGGAACCCAGGGAACGTCCCTGCCCATAGGCGGCACCGAAACCGCCACCACCACCCCCGTCCACCACAGGCTGGGCCGGGTCGTGCAGCGTGTGCCCGTAGTTCCAGCCGGCGTTGCCGGAATGCGACCAGGAAGAGGACGCCGAGTACGACACGTCCTCCCGGCGGACATTCTTGCCCTCGATGACATGGAAGGTGTCCGCATCCCCCGTGTGGACGGGGCGGGACAGGTCGACCCGGGCCGTGACCACGGCGAGCGCCGTGGACACAGCACCCCGGTACGGCACCACGATCCGGAACACACCCGAAGCCATCGGCTCCATAGCGGCCTTGGTGCCCTGCCGGGTGCCCAGAGCAGCACGCAAACGCGTCAGCACAAGCTCAGCGTGATCAGCATCCAACTGCCGGAACAACGTGTCCCGGGCCCCCTCGACCACCGGCCTGAGATCAGGAATGTCATGCAACACCGCGTGACCCAGACCATCGGCCGGGTGAGTGGTGGGGAACGGGCCGACACTCGTGACCGAGGGCACCGGGGAGAGTCGCGAGGGCCCCGGCTCGGCCGTCTCGGCCGACACGCGGCCGTGGCCCTGCGCGCGCATCCGCTCCGCGAGCCCGGCCGGCATCACAAGCAGAGCGTGGGCGTCCTCGATCGTACGGCGGGCCGTGCGCTGACCATAATTGCGCGCGGTGGCCGGATCAGCTCCCAGCGGCACCGGGCTCCGGGACGACAGCGTGGCGACGAGCCGGTACTCCATCCGGGCATAGATGTGCTCCTGAGCACCGAGGACGATATCGACCCGGTCACTCTGCCCCTCGGCACTCACCGTCAGAGTGCGCGGCGCCCCCGTCCCGTAGCGGTAACCGGCCGTCGGAGTGTGCGAGTTGTCGGTGGCCGCGTTCCGCTCCTCGGCGGTGCCACCGTAATCCTGCGGGCGGGGGTCGGAGGTGAAGGAGGCGTTCACACCGATGGATCCGCTCACGCTGATCAGGTCACGGGTGGCGCTGTCACTCACCGACGCCGTCGTCAGCGTGTGGTCGTACTGATACGACGTCTGGCTGACTCCCCTGGTCGTCATCTCCCTCACGACCGCCCGGAGTTGGAGCTCGAGCCGGACCGGCATACCGAAAGAGTCCCGGCCCACCGTGCGGGTCCAGAACGGGCGGCTGCCGCCGATGAAGTCCTCGACACGCGAACCCATGGCATTCAGCGCCGTATGCAGACCAACCCGCTCCGAAGGCTCCAGATCCACGCCCAGTTCGGTGAGGAGTCCCTCGACGGCGGTGTGCATCCGGCTTGTGTCCGCCATGAACAGGGTGTGCAACGGCGGCCGTTCGTTCTCACCCGGCACATAGACCAGCTCCTGCCGGTCCGGGTCGAGTTCCCGGCTGGCCATCCGCGTGTCAGGGTCGAGATGCGAACGCATACCGACCGAGTCGTGCCACTCCCCGTCCGGCCCCAACTCCTCCAGAAGGTCATCGGCGACCATCAGACGCAGCTTCAGCGCGACCGGCGCGGCGGTGTCCTGCCCCGCCCGGCCCTCCTCCACAGCGCCCAGATCCGTCCCCCGCGCCGGCGCGCCGGTCGTGGACCGGGTCGTCGTCAACTCGATGACGTTGCCGCCGTCCGTGACAGCCACGGGCGGCTGGGGCATCGCGGGCACGGGCGGACGGGACCGGGTCACCGTGACATGGACGTCGACCGCACCCTCAAAACCGGCCATGAACCGCGACCCGCCACCCGACGCGCCACCCACGGAGAAACCGCCGCCCGTGGTCGCCACCCAGCCGGTCCCCACCCGTGGCCCGATACGGCCGCCCGCACCACGGAACGTGAACTGGTCAGGAGTCGAGCTGTAGTTCAGCGGCACATCGAAACCGCCCTCCAAGGAGGAAGCGGTGGACCGGTCACCCTGAAGCTCGTAGAAACCGCCGTAATACGTCTCGCTGTTACCGTCCCACATCCCCCGATGGGCGAAGGTATCCGGGTCGAGGCTGCCGGACAGAGCCAGGACCACCTCCTGCGGACCGGTCACTCCGGGCCTGCTCAACACCACGGAGATCCCACCATTGAGGATGTCATGCAACCGCGCCGCCAGCGGTTCCGGACGCACAAGATTGGCGATCGTCATGAGATTGGTGTGCTCATGGGCCTTCATGCCACGCACCGGGTCGGCCGGCGGGTTCCCCCCGTCCAAGTCCGGCGGCAGCATTTCCGGCGCCGCCGCACGCACCGCACGCACCACCCGGTCCATCAGGCGCCGGGCATCATCGTGATCCACGTAGTCGACCCGGCTGAGCTGGGGCAGCCATCTGCCCAGCACCGGGGCGAAACGCAGCCGCCGGCCGGGAGAGGTACGGGCGTGCAGATCGGCGTTACCGGCGTGCGGTCCGTCCACGATGGCCCGGGGAGCGGATCGTCCGTCCACCAGCCCCAGCCGTATCGCGTCCTGCAGGAGGATGCGCACCCTGGCCGTACCCTCCACGGTCGCCGCCCGGCCGCGGCCTCGGACCGTGGTGCGGGTGCGCCCGGCGAGCACCACGGTCGGCTCTTCCAGCTTGATCTTGTGCAGGGTCACCGAACCCGCCTGCTGCCCGGGATCCGACACCCCCACCGAACGGCTGCCCCCCAGCGCCGGAACGGAGACGGTGGACCCGAACTGCCCAGTGCCCGTGCCGAACAGCGCCGCCGCTGAGATCGACAGGGCATCGCTCCCGCTGTGGCGGTGGGCGACGTTGTCGACGTTCACATCCTCGGTGTCGATATGGATCATCCAGTCGACCTGGGTCGTGCCGTCCTCCTCGGTGACCAGCTCCACGTCGTGGAAGTCGGTGCTCAGCTCGACGGACTCGGTCGGTCCGCCACCGGTGCTAAACGGGACGGACAGATAACCACCCGCCATGGCCCGGTGAAGCGCGCCCGCGATCGAATGGACAGCCGTGAACGCGTCGACCGCGGTCTTCTCCGGCGTCCCCACCCGCGACATCGACTCCGGCAACACGGAGAACACAGCCCGGCGCAACTCCTCGGTGTGATCGAAGGACTCGACGACCGAAGTACGAGGCACCCGCAGCGGGATGTCCCGCTGGTTCGGGGCCCCCTCCGTGACGGCCGGGTCGGTGTCGTCTGCTTCCTCCTCCGGCCGTCCGAGCGGCCACCACTCCTGATAGGCCATGGCGTCCGGAGCGGTGTGCTCCCGGTCCTCCCGGTGCTCCCCCAGGGTCGCCAGGGCGCTCCTGAGCAGGCCGGTGCCGATGTCCCGGCGGTCCGGGGCGGCCGGGGCGTAGAGCGCGGGAGCTTCCTGCGGATCCGCCTCGTGGGTTGCCGGGTCGGGTGCGTGCCACCACTCGGAGGTCGCGTGGGTGACCTCCGCCGCAGGCTTGGGGCGGCTCCGCAACAGCTGCCGGTCGTGCCGCCCCACCAGTGCCCCTTCCAGGACGGCCTGGCGTTGCCTCGGTGCCGTGGGCCCGCCGGCACCCTGCACGGTGACGTCGTACAGCACGTCATACAGGAAGTCGACGGCCCGGTAGGTGCCCTTGGTGTAGCGGGCGGTGGTCGCTCCGGAGGAGACGGTGCTCGTCGAGGCCGCGTTGTACCCGGCGAGCACCGAACTGAACACCGCCGCCGCCGAGCTGAGGTGCGGGATCGAGTCGAGCGTGTGGTTGAGCAGCATGGCGGCGGGCAGCGCGACGCCGTGGGCCCGGGTCCGGCTGCTGCCGACCGACTCGCCCGACTCCAGGAGCTGGCGGGTGCGCGGTTCCCGCTTCGTGGACACCGAGAGCGGGAGGAGCCCTTCGGTTCCGGGGAGGCGGCGGCCGTGCGGGTCGGTGATCTGCCGCCAGTCACCCACCCGGACGCGCACGGTGGACTCGATGTGCCTGCCGTCCACGTACAGGCCGAGGACGAGGCGGTCACCGATCGCCTGGGGAAGCTCGCTGATGAAGCTCTCCACCGAGAAGCGGTCGTCCAGCGCCCGCCGCACGCCGTCGCGCGTGGCCTCGGGGACCGCTTCCACGATCGCGTCGCGGATGGCCGTGTGGAGGCGCCGGTCGGGCAGGTCGAAGGTGCCGGCTCCGGCGGACTGCCTGAGACTCGGGGCGGTGAGGGCCTCGGGCGGGGCGAAGAGGAGCCCCTCATCCCGGGCATCCTGGGCCCGTACCCAGTCCGTCGGGGTCATGTCGGGGACGGGAACGGGGACCGTCACGGGGAAGGACTCGGAGAGCGAGGCCGGGAGCGACGCGGGGAGAGGCTCGGAAGGGGACGCAGGGGCCGGATCCTGGTGCACCGGGGTCCGCTCCGGCCGGGGCACCGGGCCCAGCCCGGTCGCCAGGTCATCGGATTCGCCGCTCATGAGCGCACCGACCGCGGGACTCGGCGGGAGCGCCACGTCCGCGGGAGCCGACTGCTCCGGGGAGCGGAGGCCGGAGCCTGAAGCGCCCGGGGTGTCGACGCCGTCCTCATCCGGGCCGGTGGCCGGACGCGAGCCGCCCTTGCGAGGGCTCTGGCCCACAGGCAGATCATGGAGCGCCTCATGCAAGGCCGTCAGGAGGACGGTTCCCCGGGCGGGCGGCTCACCCTTGTCAGGGTCCCGGGAGCCGTGATGGTCGACGAGGGCCACCGTCTCACTCGGAGTGTCATGCAGGGCCGCGGCGGTCAGCACCGCCGCCTCACGCTGCGCGACCTGTTCATCCGCCGTCACCGCCAGGGGCAGCGCGAGGAGCCTGGAAGCCTCGCCCAACTGCTCCTGCCAGGAAGCGGGAGACTCGCGGCGCACCCGGGCCAGGGCCGCCACAGCCAGCGGGCTCAGCTCCTCCGCTGCCCCGAACTCCCCATCCTCATCGACCGCGTCCGGCCCTTCGTCAACGCCGGAATTTTCGATACCAGCCTCGCCCGTGGCCCGACGCTTACCGAGAGACCTCTCCGAGAACTGCCCGGACAGGCCGTCCCGCCCGGCCCCGTCGGTCACGGCCGACAACAGGCCGTCGACGGTCTGGGTCTGGGTGGCGCCGTCCGTGTCCTGGATCAGGTGCCGGGTTCCGACCTGGGGACCCACTTGTTCGTGGATGTCTGTGCGTAGGTCGGTCAGGGCCTCGGTGGTGGGCAGGTTCAGCTGGGTCGGCTCGCCGGTGGGTTCGGGGCGCTGTGTGGAGGTCGTCCCCGGCTGCTGCCCTGTGTCGGATTCGGTGTCGTTGTCCGGGCCGGTCTGCCAGGCTCCCGGCATCAGGCCACGCAGGCCGCGTGACGGGGGCTGCGCGCCCACGCGGGGCTCGGTGATGGCCGTCGGGTGGAGTGCGAGGAGCTGCTGGGCCCGTTCCTCGGGTGCGAAGAAGGTGAGGGCGTCCTGCTCCACGGTGACCTGGATGCCGGCCCCGGTTCCGTCCGACCGTTCCAGGCCGATGTTCCAGCGGGCCCGCCCCACGGACAGGTGTGTGTACTTCCGTTGGTCCGGGTCGGCCAGTTCCTCGCCCAGGGTGCCCATCGACTTGTCCCCGCTCTCCAGCATGCTGGAAAGGCCGCCGCCACTTTGTCCGGTCCCCCGGCTCCGTCCGACTTCCGCGGTGATACCGGGCCGCAGGACGTCCGGGCCCTCCGTGGCCATGCCGGAACGCAGCGATGCCGAGCCCGTCAGACGCAGAGCGGCGTCGACGGCACCGCCGACCGAGCGGTGCGAGCGCCGGAAGTCCTTGACGATGGTTCCGGTGAGGGTCCCCGCTCCCTCGCCATGCGTCGACATACGGCTCAGGTCGTCGTGGTCGAGGGACAGGACAAGAGTGAGCCGGTCGTTGGTGAACATGCCGGGGACGGTGAGAGGGACACGGAGCGTGCTGCCGCCCAGCAGGTGGACGGCTCGCTGGTGCATAAAGGCCATGCTGAACACGGCGGCCAGACGGCTTTCGAGGTGGGCGCGGGCGCCGTGCCAGCTGTTGCTGCCCAGCGCCGGGGACACGTTGTGCTCCAGCAGGTTCTCGGCCTGGGCCAGGAGTTCGCGCAGTCCGCCGATGGTGCCGATGAACGATTCGGTCAGGTCCTCGGGTCCGGGCCGCAGACCGGTGCGCGGCCCGGCCCTGTGCGCGAGGGTCGTCTGCGGCGCCGGCCGGCCGGGGCCCGTGGGAGGTTCGGGCTGCATCAACTGCTGCGAATGCGCCAGCGTCAGCGCCCTGGGCAGGTCCTCAGCGGCGAGTTGATGCCGGGTGTGCTTACCGACCAGGGAGACCACCGGGCCGATCACACCGGTCGAGGCGGTCGCCCCCCAATAATGGTCGAGAGAGAGGGTGACCCGCACGTCGTAGGCCACCAGGGCGGGCCTTTCCACGTGAAGCAGACCGGAGCTTCGCGTCTGGCCGAGCGAGGAACCCAGGGAGCGTCCCTGCCCATAGGCGGCGCCAAAACCGACACCACCGCCCCCGTCCACCACAGGCTGGGTCGGGTCGTGCAGCGCGTGCCCGTAGTTCCAGCCGGCGTTGCCGGAATGCGACCAGGAAGAGGACGCCGAGTACGACACGTCGTCGCGGCGCACGTTCTTACCCTCGATGACATGGAGGGAGTCCGTGTCGCCCGTGTGGATGGGGTTGGACAGGTCGACCCGGGCCGTGACCACGGCGAGCGCCGTGGAGACAGCACCCCGGTAGGGCACCACGATCCGGAAGACACCGGACGCCATGGGCTCCATGGCGGCCTTGGTGCCCTGCCGGGTGGCCAGAGCGGCACGCAGACGCGTCAGCACAAGCTCAGCGTGATCAGCATCCAGCTGCCGGAAAAGCGTTCCCCGGGTCCGCTCGACCACAGGCGTCAGGTCGGGGATGTCGTGCAGCACCGCGTGACCCAGACCATCGGCCGGATGGGTGGTGGGGAATCGGTTGTCTGCGCCCGTGACCGACAGCGCCGGGAGCCCCGGGGACAGCCGCGAGGGCCCCGGCTCGGCCGTCTCGGCCGACACGCGGCCGTGGCCCTGCGCGCGCATCCGCTCCGCGAGCCCGGCCGGCATCACAAGCAGAGCGTGGGCGTCCTCGATCGTACGGCGGGCCGTGCGCTGACCATAATTGCGCGCGGTGGCCGGATCAGCTCCCAGCGGCACCGGGCTCCGGGACGACAGCGTGGCGACGAGCCGGTACTCCATCCGGGCATAGATGTGCTCCTGAGCACCGAGGACGATATCGACCCGGTCACTCTGCCCCTCGGCACTCACCGTCAGAGTGCGCGGCGCCCCCGTCCCGTAGCGGTAACCGGCCGTCGGAGTGTGCGAGTTGTCGGTGGCCGCGTTCCGCTCCTCGGCGGTGCCACCGTAATCCTGCGGGCGGGGGTCGGAGGTGAAGGAGGCGTTCACACCGATGGATCCGCTCACGCTGATCAGGTCACGGGTGGCGCTGTCACTCACCGACGCCGTCGTCAGCGTGTGGTCGTACTGATACGACGTCTGGCTGACTCCCCTGGTCGTCATCTCCCTCACGACCGCCCGGAGTTGGAGCTCGAGCCGGACCGGCATACCGAAGGTGTCCCGGCCCACCGTGCGGGTCCAGAACGGGCGGCTGCCGCCGATGAAGTCCTCCACCCGCGAGCCCATGGCATTCAGCGCCGTATGCAGACCAACCCGCTCCGAAGGCTCCAGATCCACGCCCAGCTCACCGAGGAGTCCGTCCACCGCGGTGTGCATCCGACTGGTGTCCGCCATGAACAGCGTGTGCAACGGCGGCCGTTCGTTCTCACCCGGCACATAGACCAGCTCCTGCTGGTCCGGGTCGAGTTCCCGGCTGGCCATCCGCGTGTCAGGGTCGAGATGCGAACGCATACCGACCGAGTCGTGCCACTCCCCGTCCGGCCCCAACTCCTCCAGAAGATCGTCGGCAACCATCAAACGCAGGTTCAGCATGACCGGCGCGGCGATGTCCCGTCCCGCCCGGCCCTCCTCCACGGCGGTGAGCGCCGTCTCCTGCGCCGCCGTGCTAGTCACGTGCCGGACGGGCGTCAACTCGATGACGTTGCCGCCGTCCGTGACAGCCACGGGCAGCTGAGCCGGCGCGGGCGCGGGCCGCCGCCCGGACGGGGTCACCGTAACGTGCACGCCGACCGTGCCCTCGAAACCGGCCATGAACCGCGACCCGCCACCCGACGCGCCACCCACGGAGAAACCGCCGCCCGTGGTCGCCACCCAGCCGGTCCCCACCCGTGGCCCGATACGGCCGCCCGCACCACGGAACGTGAACTGGTCAGGAGTCGAGCTGTAGTTCAGCGGCACATCGAAACCGCCCTCCAAAGAGGACGCGGTGGACCGGTCACCCTGAAGCTCGTAGAAACCGCCGTAATACGTCTCGCTGTTGCCGTCCCACATCCCCCGGTGAGTGAAACGGCCCGGGTCGAGCGTGCCCGACAGAGTCAGGACCACTTCCTGCGGACCCGTCAGCCCGGGCCTGCTCAGCACGACAGAAATCCCACCGTTGACGATGTCATGCAGCCGCGCCGCCAGCGGCTCGGGACGCACGAGATTGGCGATCGTCATGAGGTTGGTGTACTCATGGGCCTTCACCCCGTCCTCGTCCGGCGGCAGCATGTCCGGCGCCACCGCACGCACCTCCCGCACCACCCGCTCCATCAGACGCCGGGCATCATCCTGGTCCACGGAATCGACCCGGCTCAGCTGCGGCAGCCAGCCGTCCAGCACCGGAGCGAAACGCAACCGCCGACCAGGAGAGGTGCGGGCGTGCAGTTCGACGTTCCCCGCGTGCGGCCCGTCCACGACGGCACGGGGAGCGTGTCGTGGGTCAATCAGCCCCAGCCGCATGGCATCCTGCAAGAGGATACGCAGCCGGGCCGTGCCCTCCACGGTCTCCGCCTGGCCGCGGCCTCGGACCGTGGTGCGGGTGCGCCCGGCGAGCACCACGCTGGGCTCTTCCAGCTTGATCTTGTGCAGGGTCACCGAACCCGCCTGCTGCCCGGGATCCGACACCCCCACCGAACGGCTGCCCCCCAGCGCCGGAACGGAGACGGTGGATCCGAACTGCCCAGTGCCCGTGCCGAACAGCGCCGCCGCTGAGATCGACAGGGCATCGCTGCCGCTGTGCCGGTGAGCGACGTTGTCGACGTTCACATCCTCAGTATCGATATGGATCATCCAGTCGACCCGGGGCGTGCCATCCTCCTCGGTGACCAGCTCCGCATCGTGGAAAGCGGTGCTCAGCTCGATGAACTCGGTCGCTCCGCCGCCGGTGTTGAAGGGGACGGACAGATAGCCGCCGGCCATGGCCCGGTGGAGGGCACCGGCGATCGAATGGACGGCGGTGAAGGTGTCAACCGCGGTCTTCTCCGGCGTCCCGACCCGTGACATCGACTCAGGCAGCACGGAGAACACAGCCCGGCGCAACTCCTCGGTGTGATCGAAGGACTCGACGACCGAGGTACGAGGCACCCGCAGCGGGATGTCCCGCTGGTTCGGGGCCACCTGCGTGGCTGCCAGGTCGGGACCGCCCTGCTCCACCGGCCACCACTCCTGGTAGGCCGTGGTGTCCCGGGCGGTGCGCGCCCGGTGCTGCCCCAAATTCTCCAGAGCGTTGCGGAGCAGAGCAGTGCCCGCATCCCCGCTGGACGGCGTGGCCGGCACAGGCGCCTGCCACCACCCGGACGTCGCGTGGGTGACCCCTTGCGACGGCCTGGGCCGGCTCCGCAACAACCGCCGGTCGTGCCGCCCCACCAACGCCCCTTCCAGAACGGCCTGGTTCTGCCTCGGCACCATCGATCCGCTGGCGCCCTGGACGGTGACGTCGTACAGCACGTCATACAGGAAATCGACAGCCCGGTAGGTGCCCTTGGTATAGCGGGCAGTGGTCGCTCCCGAGGAGACGGTGCTCGTCGAGGCCGCGCTGTACCCGGCAAGCACCGAACTGAACACCGCCGCCACCGAACTCAGATGCGGAATCGCATCGAGCGTGTGATTGAGCAACATCGCGGCAGGCAGCGCAATGCCGTGGGCCCGGGCCCGGCTGCTACCCACCGACTCACCCGACTCCAGGAGCTGACGGGTACGCGGCTCCCGCTTCGCAGACACCGAAGGCGGGAGGAGCCCTTCGGTTCCGGAAAGACGGCGCCCGTGCGGATCGGTGATCTGACGCCAGTCACCCACCCGCACCCGCACAGCCGCCTCAAAGTACCTGCCGTCCACATGCAGACCGAGAACGAGACGGTCACCGATCGCCTGCGGCAACTCACTGATGAAACTCTCCACCGAGAACCGGTCATCGAGCGCCCGCCGCACACCCTCACGCACGCCCTCGGGGACCGCCTGCACAATCGCCTCACGGATCTCCCCGTGAAGACGCCCGTCAGGCAGATCGAACGTACCCGCCCCGGCGGACTGCCTGAGACTCGGGGCAGTGAGGGCCTCGGGCGGGGCGAAGAGGAGCCCCTCATCCAGGGCATCCCGGTCACGTATCCAGTCCACCGTAGACATCTCGGAGACCTGAACCGGGACGGCTACGGGAAGGGGCTGGGAGCCGGAGCCTGAGGCGCCCGGGGTGTCGACGCCGTCCTCCGCCGAGCCGGTGCCCTGCAGCGAGCCGCCCTTGCGGGGGCTCTCGCCCACCGGCAGGTCGTGAAGCACCTCGTGCAGGGCCGTGAGGAGAACGGTTCCCCGAGCGGGCGGCTCACCCTTGTCCGGCTGCCGGGAGCCATGGTGATCGAGGAGGGCCGCCGTCTCACGCGGAGTGTCGTACAGGGCCGCGGCGGTCAGCACCGTCGCCTCACGCTGCGCGACCCGTCCCTCCGCCGTCACCGCCAGGGACAGGGCAAGGAGCCTGGAAGCCTTACCCAACTGCTCCTGCCAGGAAGCGGGAGACTCACGGCGCAGCCGGGCCAGAGCCGCCACAGCCAGCGGGCTCAGCTCCTCCGCTCCCTCGAACTCCGCCTCCTCGCCGGCTGCATCCCGCTCTACGTCAACGCCGGACCCTTCGCTACCGGCCTCGTCCGTGGACCGGCGCTTGCCGAGGGACTTCTCAGAGGGCGGCCTGGCCACCGCCCCGAGCGAATCGGTGTCGGCGTCGGCGGGGACGGTCCCGGCGGGGAGCAGGGTGGGCCGGGGCGTGGGGCCGGGTTCGGGCGCGGGTGTGGGCTCGGGTTCTGGCGCGGGCTCCGGCAGGGACGAGCCGCGATTGAGGTCCGCCAGGGGGATGCCCTGGATGCGGGAGACTGTGTTGAACGCGGCCCGGGACACCGGCTCCGGCCACTCGGATGCCGTGGCCACGGCGTAGCGGGTCCGCTGGATCCCCTCCAGCGAGGCCGGGCCGAGCTTGCCGGTGAGGACCGCCTGGGTGCGCTGCTTCGGGGTCAGGGTGATCCCGGCGCCGTCGAGCTGGCTCAGGGCGATGGCCGGGCCACTGAGGTCGACGAGCCCGGGCGGCAGGTCGGCCTCGGTCATGGCGGCGGCGACCCAACGGCTCAGCGCCGCCAGGTCGGGCCGTCCGTCGGCGTCGCGCATCCCCGGCTCCAGGGCGTCCCGGGTTTCCAGGGCCCGGAACAGACCCTGCGGGCTCGGGTCGGCCGCCTCGAGGGTGTGCTCCGGGTCCTCCTGGACAACCGGGGTATCGGCCACGCTGCCGGGCTCCGGGACCGCGCCGGACTCCGGCTCGCCCGGGGACTGCGCCTCTCCCCGGGACTCCGGCTCCTGCTGCGGCTGCGGCTGCGGCTCGGCGGTGACGGATTCCGGCGTCGCCGGGTAGTCGACCGTGATGACCGCGCTGCGGCCGCTCGTACGCAGCTCCGGCTCGAGCAGGGCGCTCGCCCGGTGCGAGGTGGCCGACCCGGTCGTGGTGAACCTGAACCGGTCCGCGAGCCCCTGCTCCGCGCCCAGCGTGTCCAGCTCCTCCGACACCAAGCGGAGCAGCACCGTACCCGCGGCCTCGGCGCGCCGATGCCCCTTCTGCCGGGCGGCGGCCGAGGAGAGGGCGAGCGACTGCCCGTCGCCGTACCCCACGATCCGGATGTCCGGCACAGCCCCGGGCATCGCGCGGTGCTCGTGCGCGTACGTCGCGAGCCGCCGCGCCAGTGGGCGCAGCGCATCGGTCTGCGGGCCGCCGACACGGACGCCTTCGGCGAACAGGACGCTGTGGGTCTCGTCCGGGCCGGGGGTCGGTGTCCCCGCGGGCGACGGCAGTGGGTGGTCCCGGAGGACCGGCCCGGTGGCGTGCGCGGCCTCGATGGCGGCGAGCGAGTCCTCCGTGACGACGAGCCCGCCCTCGGGGTCCGCCATGACCCCGTGCTCCTTCACCGCCGTCGAGTCGGCGGAGGAGCGGAACACCGCGTTCTCGGAGGCGTAGCGGTCGGACTCACCGAGGTAGTGCAGCAGTTCGTGGAGCAGGATCTCGTCGGTCTCCCCGAGGTCGAGGTGCAGTTGGTCCGCGTCCGGCAGGAGCTCCCCCTTCGGGGTCGAGGTGACGGTGATCGCCTCTTCGTGCGTGGCGCCCCGCTTCAGCTCGACGCGTACGTACAGCCGGTCGCCGGAGTCCTTGAACCTGTGCCCGCGGTCGTTCAGCGCCTGGTCCAGGATGCCCTGGAGCCGCTGCTCGAAGACCTCCCGGTCGGCGGTGCGCAGGCCGATGACGGGGAGTTCCAGCGTCACGTCGCGGACCCACGCCTCCGGGGTCACCTGGATCCGCCGGATCTGCGACCGGATCAGAGTGGTGTGCCCCTCGGCCATGGTGCGCGACGGGTCGAACCGCTCCGTGCTGAGGTGCACCACCGGGGCGTCGTCCCGGCGCGCGGCCCAGGCGGCGTCGCGACGCACGGCGGACGGGCCGGGCTCGGGCGTCCAGGGGCCTCGGCTGACCCTTTCCGAGTGCGGAGCCGGCGAGGTCCGGAGTCCCGCCCTGCCCTGCCTGGCGCGGAAGGCGTCGACCAGCGTGTCGATGCCGGCCCGGGTCCGCAGCCGCTCGACCAGCTCGCGGGAGCGGATCAGCTCGGGGGCCTCCTCGGCGTATTCGATCGGGAGCGGGCCGTCCTTGGGCCGGGCGCCGCTGTTCTCCCACACGTAGCCGTTTCCCGAACGGGCCCGGCGCGTGGCCCGCGCGTAGACCAGCAGGTCCACCGTGCCGTCCTCGGGATTCGCGACGTACGTGTAGGAGATGCCGCCCCAGCCCGAGCCGAGGTGGGCGTGCAGGGCGCCGTTGAGGTACGCGGAGCCCTCTTCCGGATTCTTTGCTCCCGAGGCCAGCCTGGACAGGAGCCCCTCGTGTCCGCTGAGCAGGCCCTCGTGCATCCGGTTCGCGTACCGCACGCGGCCGGTGTACTCCCAGGTCGCCGGGGTGACCGGGTCCAGTGCGGTGAAGCGCGCGCGCACCCGCTCGACCCGCTCCTCCACCGCAGCACGGCGCTCGTCGTCGCCCCGGCGCCAGGCCGGCCGGACGGCGTCGCGTACGAGCGCGCGGTTGTCGTCCGCCAGGGCCACGTCGATGGAGCCGAGGTACCCGTCCACGTCCTGGTCCAGGTCCCCGGTGAGGGGTTCCCTCGCGGCGTAGTGGGCGAAGGTGAGAGTGGGCGCGTCCTCGGGCTGCTCCTCCAGCAGCTCGACGAGGTCGGGCCGCAGGAGCAGCAGGGCGGCCAGTTCCGGCTGGCCGGGCAGTCGGGTCAGGATCGCGGGACGGTCCACGAGCCAGTCGGTCAGGGCCTGGTCCTGGGCCAGGAGTGCGGCGACGGGCGGGACGGCCTCGGCGAGGGCCGCCAGCTGTGCGGCCTGCGCCGGTGTCTCGCCCGTCCCGGGCCGCGCCTGCGTGGGCGACGGCACGGGGGTGGGTGCCGGTTCGAGGGCGGCCACATGTGCCGGGGCGGGTGCCGGTACGGGATCGGCGTCCGGTCCGGGTTCCGATGTGGTCGCGGAAGCGGGGAGCTTCGCACCGTACTCGTCCACGGCGCGCCGGAGCGCGCCGGAGCCGGCCCTCGCGGTCTTGCCGAGCTTTCCCTTCTTGCCGGTGCCGAGGGCGAGGACGGCGGCCTCGAAGTGCGGCTGCCCGAGGCCGTACCGCAGCAGTTCGGGGTCGCCGAGGACGGCCTTGGCGAGCGCGGGCTGGGTGTTCAGCAGGGTGGTGAACGCCTCGTCGGCGAAGAGGTGGCGCAGATCCTCGCCAGTCAGCTCCGGGGAGGCTTCGGCCATGCTGTCGAGCAGGTTCGCCCGGCGGGCCGCCTTGGCCAGGAGCGCGGGATCGGCGTTCACCGCCGTGACGAGCGCCGGCAGGTGGTCCAGGGCCCGCCACAGCCGGGTCTGCCGATGAGCGTCGCGTACCAGGACGCGGTGGGCACGGACCAGGGAGAGGACCCCGGGCTTGCGCAACTGGCCGGAGAGGGCCGGTACGGCGATCAGGGCCTCGGCCAGGCCTTGGAGGCCGTGCAAGGCGGGCACCAGGTTCGGGTCGGCGAGGACGTCGGTCGCCAGGCCCATGGCGCCGAGGGGGTGCAGGTCGGGGTGGTGGGCGAGCAGGTCGGCGAATCCGGGGACCTTGAGCATGGCCTCGGGCAGCCGCGGCTCGTCGGCAACCGCGGTCAGCAGGTCACGGGAGGCCAGGATCTGCTCGGTCACGGTGTGCGCCTGCTCCAGGCCGGCCACCAGGTCGGCGTCGGACAGGAGGCCGCGCACCTCGTCGGCATGGAGGAAGGCGTTGGGGTGCGCCGTGAGCGCGGACGCCAGGATCGGCGCGTCGTAGAGGATCCGGGCAAGGCCCGGGGTGCCTGCGACGGCTGCCAGGAGCGGGCTGTCGGCATCGGACGTCACGGCGCGCACGACCGCGTCGACGCGGTGGACCCGCTCCGGGGCACCGTCCCCGTAGAGGTCGAACAGTTCCTCGAAGAAGGGGTCGTTGTCCCGCAGCGACGGGAGGAGCCGGAGGCCGTCACGCAGCAGCGCGTCGGTCATGGCCTCGCTGACCTCGATGAAGCGCTCGGCCGGGGACTTGTAGCCGAAGGCCCCCTGCAGGTGCGGAATCCGCACGAACCGGAAGAGATTCCGGTTGCGGGCGATCTGATTCCCCGAGTCCCAGTCCCGTGCCAGTTCCTCGACCAGGAAGGAGTCCTGGACGAAGGCGTGATGGAGCGGGCCGTTGGTGCGCAGCGCCGCGGTCAGCGCCGTGTTGAGGTGGAGCGCGCGCTGGGCGTGCTTCGAGGGGTCGGTGAGGACGGGGAGGAGGTCCGGCCGGTGGCGGAGGGTGGGGAGCAGTTCCTTGTTCGCGTACAGCAGGTGGAGGAGGCCTTCGTCGGTTGCGACGGCATCCCGCAGTCCGGGGATCTCCTGGTACGCGTCGTGCAGGGAGTCGAGCACGCGCAGGCCGGTCTCGTCCTGGGCGCCGCGCAGCACGTTCCGGGCGGCCTCGTGGGACAGGGCCAGGGTGCGCAACCGGGCGGCGTCGTGCACCGAGATATCGAGGCCGGTCTCGGTCATGGTCCGTACACCGGCGGCCTTGACCTCGCTCAGCAGGGCGACGCGGTCGTCGACGAGTTCGGTGAGGCGCTGGGGGTGCTGCCGGATGATCTGGGTGACGGCCGGCCGCTCCACCACGGCGTTGAAGATCTCCGCGTCGGTGGCGAGGAGCGGCAGTAGCGGCGCGGCCTGCTCCGTGGCGAGGGCATCGAGCAGTTCGTCGCCGAGCAGGAAGCGCGACCAGTGTCCCGCCGTGCGCGTGGTGGTGGCGCCCGGGGTGTGTGCCGTCTCGGGCGTCTGCGCGGCGGCGGCCGCGAGCGCCTTCAGTACGCGACCGTGCCGCCCGCCCGCCCCGGTGGCGGCCGGGGTGCCCAGCAGCGCGTTCACGACGAGCGGGAATCGCGCCGCCAGTTCCAGGAGCGCCGTTTCGCCCGCCGTCAGCGCGGCCAGGGCGTCCGGCACCTCGTGCAGCAAGCGCATGAGGTCCTGGTTCTCGTTGAACACCGAGAGCAGCAGGCCGTCACGGCCGGCAGCCGCCACGAACCCCTCCGTCGCGGTCGCGACGGCGTAGGAGTTGGCGCTCACCATGGCCCGGAGCATCCATGCCCCGCTCCGGTGGTACGTCTCCGCCAGCTCGGGGCGGCCACGCAACCTCTCCGCGAGCACGAGGAGTTCGTCGGTCAGCGCGGGGCTGATTCCCTGGACCGACGGGTGGCGGAGCATCGCCCGGAGCATGCCGGGGACGAGCAGTGCGTCCTCGTGGTTCAGGAGCAGGGAGCGGGCGTCCACACCGTGTGCCGGGTGCAGCAGGCGCCGGTACTCGTGGGGTGCGGAGAGCAGATCAGGGCTCTGCGTCAGGATCCTCGTCAGTTCCGGTTCTGCGATCAAGCTCCCGACGAGGTTCTGGTGCCCGGTGAGCGCGGTGCGCAGGACCCGATGGAAAGCGGGCTCGGTCCCTTGATCGACGTCCGGCCGGGACGTGGACTCCTCTTCGGTGGGCTTCGGGGCGGCCGAGGCGAGCGCCCGCTCCAGGGTTCCGTGGTCTTTCGTGGTCAGGGCCTGGGCGAGGGCGCTCGGCTGATCCGAGAGCGTCGCGGCCAGTTGGGGGTTGGCGTAGGCGGCCCGCAGCAGCCCGGGGTCGGCGGCCAGCTCCTTGCCCAGCTTCGGCACGTCCAGGAGTACGTCCGAGAGGAAGGGGTCGCTGTCGAGGACGGACAGCGTTCCGGGGTCGAGGTGCGCCGCTGCCAGCATGCCGGGGACGCCCAGCACGGTCTTGATCTGCGCCGGGTGGGTTCGCATCGCGGACAGCAGGGGCCTGTCGGTGAGGAGCCGGTGGATCTCGTTCGAGTCGGCGAAGGCCTCCAGATGGTCGAACATCTCGTACTGGAGGTCCAGGCTGTCCTTGATGGCGCCGAGCACCCGCAACAACTCGGCCTTTCCGTCCGTACCTTGGGCATCGAGGTCGATGAGCAGGGCCGCGAAGTGCGGTACGTCGGCCACGAGGTGGTTCGTCAGGGACAGCTGGTCGTGCCCCATGACGAGCCTCACCAGCTCGAGGTTGCCGTCCAGCCCCATGACCACCCGGTGGTTGCGCAGGACGATGTGGCGCAGATTCCGGTCAGTCTCCAGCTCGCGCAGCATGTACCCGTCGCCCAGGATCCGTTCCACGGCGGCGCCGTCGCGCAGCAATGGCCCGACCTCGCCTTGCAGATCCGGGTTTCCGAGCGTGTCCAGCAGATCCGGATGGGCAGCGAGCAGCGCGATGAGCCAGGGATGATCGTCGACGGCCTTCGCGAGGTCCGCAGAGCGGCCGGCGGCGTCCATGACCCCCCGCTCCCGGGCGAGCCCGGTCAACGTGGCCGGGCCCAGGTTGTCGGGGCTGTCGGGATGCAGCTGGTGGGAGAGCAGGAACGCGACGACGCCCCCGTCGAGGACGAACTCGGGATGGCTCCGGGACAATTCATCGGCGTAGCCGAGCAACGACGGCACCGCTTCGGCGACGAACTCCGCGCGCGACTCAGGGGTGGAGCGATCGTTGCCGGGGTTCCACGCGCGCCATTGGTCGTAGGCGTCGCGGACGAGTTCGTGCGCATTCTCGGGGGACAGTCGAATGCCGTTGAACAGCCCCCCTGCCTCGGAGTTCGGGGCGGCTGCGGAGCCGGCGGCGGCCGGGGTGGCCGCAGTGGCCGTGCCGGGCCCGGTGGAGGTTCCGGGTTCCTGGCTCCCCGACTCGGCCGCGGTGGCCCTCTTCTTCGCCTTCTTCTTGGCGGAGGACTTGGCTCCGGCGAACAGGCCCGGCCGCTCCGGCGGGAGGTCCCCCACCAGGCGCTGCGCGAGGGCGCGGGCGCCCTCGCTGTCACCGGGCCAGGTGTAGAGGTGGTGCGCGACGCGGCGTACAACCTGGTCCTCGGGCTTGAGGCGGAGGTACGGGGCGGTGTCGCGGTCGAACGACACGGGGAGCCTGCGCAGTGGGCCCACCAGGCCGCGCGCGTCGGCCAGCGCCGACTCCAGGTTCTCCCCGACGGCCTCCTGCCGGGCGCTCTCCCAGAGCCGGTCGAACGCCGCCGGGTCGAACGGCAGGTCGGCGCGGCGTGCGGCGGTCTCGGCGGCGTCGTTCGCCTCGTCGAGGAGTCGCGCGGCGGCCGTCCGGGCTCCCTCGGTGTCTGCGGGATCGAGGAAGAGGTGCGCTGCTGCGGTCTCGGTGAGCGTGGCGCGCTGCTGCGGGGTGACCGTGGCGCCCTTGTCCGTGAGCAGGCCGTCCACCACAGTCCCGGCCTGCCGGGAGGCCTCGGCTGCCTGCTCCGCCTGCTCCCGCACCGACGGAGCCGGTTCCTCCCCGGGGGGCGGGGTCTTGGTGTCGAGCTCCCACGCGGCGGTACCGGGGCTCCCGCCCCGCGGTCCGAACCCCAGATCCCAGCCCCACTCCTCCACCAGCTCGGCGATGTTGATGTGGTCGGGCCGAGTCAGGACAGGAGCTTGCGAGGCCCGTCTGGCCAGATAGTGGGCCAGGCCCTGCCCGGGGTACGTCAGTCCCTCCCAGCTCACCCGGTAGTGGGCGGCGACCGCCAGGAGCCAGCCCTTGCCCTGCGGGTGGGCCCCTGCCTCGGGGTGCCTGTCGCGGGCCCCCAGCGTCCAGTCCGCCGAACGCGCCAGATCACGCGCCGCCCGGTCTCCGCCCTCGCGCAGGGTCGGCCCGAGAACGACGGAGATGTGGCGGGGATCCGCACCGAGGTCGCGGGCCATCTTGTAGAGGCGGACCGGCGTCAGTCCCATCTCGACGGCGATCCTCGGCAGGTCCTCCGGGACCCGCCCGATGGTATCCGCGAGTTCGAGGAGGTCGTCGGCCTTGCGCAACCCCAACTCCCGCCGCAGCCGGTCCACGGCCTTGACGTCGAACCATTGGTACGCGAGGAGCCGGGCCGTGCGCTGCCGGTTCGCCCGCAGGTGTTTGGAGACGAACGAGACCAGGGCCGGTGAGCCGGCCGGGTCCGCCCTGTAGGAGGGCAGCTCCGACTGCTGCTCCACTGAGCCGGCACGGTCCGCCGTGTAGGAGGGCGGCTCCGGCTGCTGCTGCGCGGGCGATGCGCCGGCCTCCTCGTACGCCGGCGGGGGCGGCGTAGCGGTCTCGTTCTGAGCGACCTGCTCGGCGGCGTCCGGCTGAGGCAGGAGCGGAAGGGATTCCGCGAGGTCCACGGCGTCGGAGTCCGCGTAGGCGAGGTCCGAGCTCTCGTCGTCCGGGAGCCGATCCCAGCCCTCGTCCGAGGAGACGGAGGAGACGGAGGAGATGAAGGAGGAGGTGTCGGAGTCGTCGTCGGGAACGGTGCCCGGCTCCATCACCGGACGGGCCGGTGCGGGGTGCGTCGCCGTGTGCGGGAACAGCGGGTCTTCGAGCAATTGCACCGCCCAGGCGCGGGCCTCGGCACGGCGGGCGGGGTCGGTGCGGAGCCCGGCGTCGCTGTAGAGAAGCTCCGTGAGGCGGCGGGCAGCGCGGGCGTCGTTGTCGAGCTCGGAGAACGGAGTGGCAGTGAGCGGGTCGGTGACCCGGCCGTGCTCAACAAGCAGCGACCGCGCCGCCGCGGCGGCCCGCGCCAACTCGGCCGTGTCCGCTTTGATTTTGTCCCAGCGAATCTGGAAGGAGCGCTCCGGCACCCGAGTGCCGTCACTGTCGTCGTCCCGGTCGTTGACGAAGGTGTCCGGGTCCGTCTCTGTCGTGGACACGGCGGCGGGCACTGCTTCGGGTTCCACGGAGGACTCCGTGACCGGACGGGCCGGAGCGGGGTCGCCGAGCAGGTGCAGGGCCCAGGCCAGGGCCTCGTCGCGACGGGCCGGGTCCTTGTAGAGGTCGCTGTCGCCGTGGAGGATGACCGCGAGGCGGCGGGCGGCGCGGTCGTCGGCGTCGAGTTCGGAGAACGGGGTGGAAGTGAGCGGGCCGGCGGCGCGCCCGTGATCGGCGAGCAGCGACCGCGCCGCGGTGGCCGCGCGTACGAATCCGACGGTGTCCGTGGGGAGTTGCTCCCAGTGGTGCTGGAAGGCCTCGTCCGACAGCCTGTGCTTCTCCGGTGATTCCTCGGGCCTGGCCGCCGCCAGCCACCGGTCACGGTCCCTGCTGGACTTTCGGGCGCGGCGGGGCCTCGGCAGTCGGGCGACGGTCACGGAGCGTCCGTCCGGCGAGCCGACGAGCGTCGTGGTGCCGTTCGGCTGCACGACGTTGACGGTGAGCCCGTAGACCTGTCCGGCCACCAGGGGCAGGACGTCGTCCGTGGCGTCGGACGCCGACGTGTACGTGCTCATCGCGTACGCCAGCGAGCGCCGTTCGTCGTCGCCCCAGGCCCTGTTGACGGCCCGGAGCTCCTGGGCGTAGATCTCCGACCGCGGCAGCGGGTCCCCGATGCGCAGCCGGTCCGCCGTGCGGTCGCTGGCGACGGAGGCCTGCGCCTGCGCGTCGACGGCGGTCCACAGCGGGCGCGTGCCGGCGCCGGGGTCCGCCTCCAGCTCCGCGACGAGGGCCTGCGACAGGTGGGCGCGGATCTCCGCCGGCGTTCCCGTGACGAGGTCGGGGGCGGTGGCGCCGAGCGCGAGGACCAGACTGTCCTCGCCCATGCCGGAAGCGCGCGGGATGACTCCCTGCACGATCAGGGTTTCCTGCTGATCCATCGTCAGTTCGTTCTGGCCGCGCACCTCCTGGTCAGGAGAGGCCGGTCCGGACCAGGGGGTGCCGGTGTCGGTGGTGCCGGTGCCGGTGTCGCTGGTGCGCGTGTCGATGGTGCCGGTGTCGATGGTGCCGGTGTCGTTCAGGTCTTCCAACGGGAAGGTCAGGTCGCCGGTCTCGAAGACGCTCGGCTCCGGCATGGAGCGCGGCCCGGTCCCCGTTGCCGGGTCCGACGGGTTCACCGGAGTGGTACCGGGAGCGGGGTCTGTGCCGGGTGCCTGGACCGGGTTCACCTCGACGGTGGGGACCGGCATCCGCACGGACTGCGGTCCGGGGCGCTGCCCGTCGGGGGTGGCGTCACCGCTCACAGGTCCCGTACCAGGCAGTACTCCGGTGCTGCCCGGACCCGTCACGGTGCGGGGAGGGCCGTCCTTGCCGTTCGGCGGGAGCGTGCCGGGGGTGCCCGCCGGGTCCGCGACGAACCCCTGGGGCCGGTTCGGGAGCTGCCAGGTGTCCTGGCCCGCGCCGCTCCGGACGACGTCCGGGGTGGGCGTCGAGGGTGTGGACGGAGGGGTGTCACTGCCGGGCTGGTAGGTGGAGATGTCGGGGAGGTCCTGGGTGCTGGTGGCCACGACCGGCGGGCGGCCGGATCCGCTGCCGTTCCGGTTACCGGTGCCGTTCGGGTTCCCGCTGCCGTTCGGGTTTCCGCCGCCGTTGCGGGTGGGGTCTCCCCCGCCGGTTCCGTTGGCGTCGCCGTTCGAGGTCGTGAGGGGCGGACGCCGGGTCGGCCCGCTCGGGTTGAAGTCCGTACGAGGGCCCGTGCGGCCGTTCGTGCCGTTGCTGCGATCGTTGTTCCGGGACGACCCGGAGTCCGAGTTCGAGTTCGGGGTCGAGTCCGGGTTCGCGCTTCGGGTCGGCCAGTTGTGGGAGCTGGAGTTCACCCCGTCCGGGGTCGGCGGCGGCTTCAGGAACTTGTTCCTGAGCCAGCTCGCCCCGCCCGCCGCGCCATGCTCCAGGTTGCGCTCGACGACGCCGCTGCTGCCGGCCCCCAGGAACGTCGCCCAGGTGAACCCGAAGCCTTCGAAGAACAGGCCCATCGCCGCCGCGCCGAGGCTCTCGCCGAAGCCCTCGGACACGAAGTCGTTGACGTTGTCGCCGGCTTCCTTGAGCACACGTTGGCCGAAGTCCGGCGGGTTCTTCACGCCTCCGAAGTCGTTCGCGTTCTTGCCCAGCTTGGACAGGAGGTCCTTGCCCTTGTGGAAGGCGCCGCCGAGGATCTCGCCGATGCCGCCCGCGAAGAACCCGAAGAGGCCGTCCTTGCCGATCGACCCCCAGTCGAGGTCGTTCCGCCTGAAGAGCTTGTTGCCGAAGAGCTTGTTGCCGAGCTGGACGGCGAACGAGAGCAGGGCCTCCTCCAACGCCTCGAAGACGCCCGGCAGCACCTTGACGCGCTGGAGGAGCGTGGCGATGCTCGCCAGCACGGCCACGCGGGCACGGTTGAAGATGGCCTCCGAGAGACCGCCCAGACCGCCGAAGCCGAACACGGCCAGGAACGCCACCCAGGCCAGCAACGCCAGCATCTGCAGCAGGGCGGCCATGACCTGCCAGTACATCTCGTAGATCTGCTGGGACTTGTCCTGCAGGTCCGCCCGCACACCGTGCAGCTGTGCCTTGAACTCGTCCAGGCGCGACTTGCCCCGGCCGGTGGTCAGACTGTCGACGGTCTGCTGGAACTGCCGGCGGGCCTCCTCCGGCATGCCGTCGCCGATCTTCAGGCTGGCATTGCGGGCCATCTCCACAATCGTGTCGAGGTCCTGGGCGAGCCGCTCGTGGACCTGGCCCGCTTCGAGGGCCTTCTGCGGCAGCGCGCTCGGGGGCAGGTCGCCCGTGAGGATCATGACGAGCTTTCTGGCCCAGTCGGGCCAGCCCCCGAGTCCGGGGTCTATCGCGGGGCTCATCCGCGGGATCCCGACCGGCCGTCGTTGCCCTTCTTGATCGAGGAGAGGACGTCGTCCTGGTGGTTGACGTACTCGTTGGCGTTCTTCACGGTGCCGTTCGCCAGCGCCGAGAGGGCCTCCGTGAAGGCCAGCATGCCCTTGGTGACGTTCTTGACCGTGTTCTCGTAGGGCGGGCCCGCCTTCTTGGCGAAGTCGTCGTCATCCGTCCCGTACCAGGTCCTGGTCTGGTTCACGCCGTCGTTGTACCTCTGCACCACTTCGTCGATGTGCGTCGTGAGATTGCGCAACACCTTGGTCGCGTCGAGGACGTCGTTGGCGGACGCTTCGAAACTTGAGGGCATGCCTACTCCCGGTGTCGCGCGGTGGTGCGGGAATTCTGCGCCCGGAAATGCCCGGGCGCCTGCGTCAGTTGACGTACATGTTGATCACGGATGACGGCCGCTCAGTCGTTCGGGTCGCCCTCCACCTCGTCGTAGAGCGCACGGCCCCGCCCCCGTCGCCGGCCGGACGCGCCGTCGGCCGGCCGCTCGGGCTCGGGGGGCGCCGCCGGGCCGAGGAACTGCCCGATCAGGGCCCCCCAGTCGGCCGTCGTGCCCGGGATGCCGGGCAGATCGGGCATGCCCGGCATGGAGTTGAGGGCGTTCACGCTCTCCGTGAGCGGTTTGACCGCGTCGGCCACGTCCCGGGAGGCGAGGGAGCGCGCCTTGTTGAAGGCCTCCATGACGGAGGCCGCCAGCTGCGGGGCGGCCATGCTCTTGTAGCGGCTCTCCAGGAAACGGACGGCCGTCACCTCGCCGGTGCCCGCGACGGTCACCTCGACGCTGCGGTCCTTGGAGGTGGCCGAGAGCCGCATGCCGCGGACCTGCTCCTGGGCCTGGGCGGCCGCGCGCTCCGAGGCCTCCAGATCCGCGACCGCCATGGCGAGGCGTTCTTCGATCGAGTGGTGCGGCGAGCCCATCAGCCCTCTCCTGTCATGAATGCGTTGCGCTTCGCGCCGGTGGTGCTGGGCTCCTCCCGGCCGAGGACGGCCGGGTTGCCCTCGTCTTCGGTGCCCCAGACGTCCTCTTCCTCGGCCAGCCAGTTGGCCCGCTCGCGGTCGGAGCTCTGGGTCTGCTGGCCGCCCTGCTGGCCGCCGGGTGGGGGCATGTACGGGGGCGTGCCCCCGGTGCCCTGGCCGCCGGGGCCCTGGGCCATACGGTTGGGAGAGCCCGCGGGGTCGCCGACGAACTCGCGGACCCGGTCACCACCGCCCAGGGCGCCACCCGCGCCGCCCATACCGCCGGCTCCCATGCCGGGGGGCATCATGGGCGGGGCCCCGGTCGCGGGGTTGCCGCCCGGCACGCCACCGAGGGCGTTGGGGTCGCTGCCGAGGGCGTCCGCGCCGTAGGCGGGGAAGTCGGTGGACAGGTCGTAGCCCGCCTCCTCGTAGCTGGGCGGGTTCGCGAGGAGCGAGTTCCCGCCGCCGCCACCGTACGTACCGCCACTTCCTCCCGGTACTCCGCCGCCCGCTCCGGACACCCCGGGGAGGTCGAAACCGGGGCTGTTGAGGCCGGGGAGCTGCGGGGTGGTCAGGGGGAGGTCGGGGCACCCCCCCAGCGGCTTGCCGTCCGGGCCCAGGTACGAGGTGTTGCCGTCGGGATCGGTCAGGGTGACGACCCCGCCCGGGTGCAGCACGCGCTTGGTGCCGTCGGGCTTGACGGTCGTGGTGGTCCCGTCGGGCTTGGCGGTGACCTTCGTACCGTCGGGCTTCTCCGTCAGGATGGTGCCGTCGGGGCTGCGGGTGACCTTCGTACCGTCCGGGCTGGTGGTGAGGACACTGCCGTCGGGCAGGACGGTCCGGGTACTGCCGTCGGGGAAGGCGACCGGCGTACCGGAGCCATCCCGGTTCTGGAGGGTGGGCGGCTTGGATCCGAGGAGCGTGGAGTTCGGCAGACCGGGAATGATGGGGCTGCCGTCGGGGTTTGTGCCGCCGGGGAGCTCGCTGCCGGGGAGGCCAGAGCCGGGGAGACCCGATCCAGGCGGGCCCGCGAGGTTGACGTTCGGGGCGGGCACCCGGGTGGTCGTGTTCGGGTTGCCGCTGCCGCCGGGACCTCCTGAACCGGTGATGCCCGGTATACCGCCGGGAACCCCGCCCGGCACGTTCAGGCCGGAGCCGTTGTTCAGCCCGCCGCCAGAGCCGTTACCGCCGGGGTTGTTGAGATCGGGAGGGGGCGCGTTCTTGAGGAACTCCTTCGGGTCGGGAATCCCGCCGTCCTTCCCGCCCGTACCGTCCTTCCCCCCGGTTCCGTCGGCCCCGTTGCCGCCCTTGTCGTTCAGGTCGTTGAGCTTGGGGGGCGGCGGGATCTTCGTCTCGTTGTTGCCGCCCTTGCCGTCGTCGCCGCCCTTGCCGTCCTTGCCGCCCTTGCCGTCGTCCCCGCCGAGGCCCAGCTTCCGCAGGATGTCTTCCCAACTCTGGTCGGAGCCGTCGCCGCCCTTGCCGTCCTTGCCGTCCTTGGCGTCGCTGCCGATCGGCGAGGTGTTCCTCGTCACCAGCGGGTTGGTCAGGACGGCGGTGGCGTCGACGAAGGCGTTGTTCACTTCGCTGAGTTCCCTGTTGCCCGCCGGCAGCAGCATCGACTCGACGGCGTCGTTCCAGAGCTTGATCGCCAGCTTGCCGATGTTGCCCCAGCTGTCGATCTGGGTGAGATCCCCCCAAGTGGGGTGGTTCTGCTGGAAGGAGGGGCCGGCGAGCACGTCGTAGCCGTCATTGCCGCTCTGGTCAAGCAACACTTGGCTGATGTTGTTCGCCTGGATCCAGAGGGCGACGTCGTAGATCAGGTTCGACAACGCCAGCATCGGGTTGGACACCGGGTTCGCGCCCCACTGGTACCAGGCCATGACCAGGTCGTAAGCCGACTGGTGGACCGCGTTCGCCGCACCGATGAGGGAATCGCCCTGCTTGGTGAGGGAAGCGCCCCGCCCGTTCACCGGCAGCAGGGCGTAGTTCTTGGCCGAGAAACCGGGCGGGAGGAGCTGTTCCTTGTAACCCTTGTAGTTCTCCTCCATCCGCCTGATCAGGGCGGCGAACGCGTCGGCGGCCGTTCCCTTCATGTCCGCGTCCTTGTGCCCGAGGGAGTCGGCCCACTGCTTGAGGACGGCCTCCTCGTCATTGAAGTACTGGAAGGTGCGGTCGTAGGCGCCGGCGACGTCGGAGAACGACCGCAGGTTTACGGCGTTCTGCGGTTCGATCACGAGACCGCCGTAGGAACGGCCCTGCGTGGAGAAGGGGTTGTTCACGATCCCGTTGAGCATGTTCAACGGGCCGAAGATGTATTGGTCGAGCGGGGTGCCCGGCTGGGCAGGGCGCTCGGACGGGTTCCACAGGAAGTCGATCGTGATCTTCTTGAGTTCGGCGTAGCCGCGTGGGCCTATTGGACCCGTGTAGTAGGCGAGTACGTACGAGTGGCCCTCCACGTTGGGGCCGACGGTCGACAGTTTGTCCACTACGGCGAAATCGCCGAGCGTTTCGACCTTCACGTTCATCAACGGCGTCTTGTCGTCGGTACCGTTGAGATGCTCGAAAAGGGTCGAGCGGTCGGGCATCGGATAGCCCGTCAGCAGCTGGACCGCCGAGGCCCACAGGTCGGCAGGCATGGATACCCTCCGCTCTTCCTTCTGGTGCGGTCCGGTCGCTGAAGGCGCCGGTCTTGGTCCGGTCGCTCAGGTGCCGGTCTTGGTCGGGTCGGTCGACGTTTTGGTCGGGTCGTTCGTGGGGCTGCCGGCCGACTTGATCGTGTTGAGGAACTCCTGCGCCTTGATGTCGTCGAGAGTCCCCCCCTGCTTCTTGAGGAACTCCTCCACCATCTTGAGGAGGGTGTCCTTGATCTCCTGCGACAGGTTCGTCATGTTCTGGAGCATCGTGTCGATGCTCTGTGTGAACTTGAGCGTGGTGCTGTTGAGGGTCGATCCGTGCACCGTGTCCCCGCCCGACATCAGCCCTATCGCCAGCGGCTTCGTGAGCGAGAAGGTGTCCGGGTTGGTGTAGCCCCGGGCGATGTTGCGGGGCGAGAGGGCGGTGCCCGAGTCCTTGCCGAGCTCTTCGATCACGGCGAGGAACTCGGTGAGCGGCCCGTTGATGAAGGCGTTGATCGCCGGGGTGTCGAGCTTGGTGAGCTGCGCCTGAGTGGGCACCGGGATGCTCCCTGGGTCCGGAGGGGTGGTCAGTAGACCTGGAGGTTGCCCCAGTCCTGGGCCAGGCCGCGGTCGAGGACGCCGTAGCCCTCCGCGATCTCGCTGAGCAGCTTGCCGCTGCCGGCGACGGCCTGCGCCGCGTGGTCGACGTAGCCGTGCCACTCGACGAACTTGTCGTTGAAGGCACCCTTGTCCATACCGATGCAGCTGTCGGCCCACTGGGCGATGGCCTGCTGGAGGTTGTTCAGGACGGTGTCGATCGCCTCGCTCGCGTTGATGAGCTGGGCGGTCACACCATCGGTTGTGCCGTAGTGGATGTTGATGGATCCGTGGTCGTAACTGGCCTCGGGCACGAGGTCCTCCTTCTTCGTCTGCTTTCGCCTGCTGCTGGATGCGCTGCGGCGCGGCGGCGGGCCTTCAGGGTGTTTCCGGGTCCGCCGGGAGCTCCGGACGGATCAGCCCTTGAGGCCGGAGATGGCGTCCTGCATCCGCGTGATCTGGCTGGTGGTGGTGTCCTGGAGGTCCGACTGACGGCCGGAGTTCCTGATCATGGTCTCCTTGACGCCTTCCAGGCCCCGCTCGACCTTCATCACGTCGGCGTCCCACGAGGCCAGGAGGTCCTGGTACGCCTTGCCGTCTGCGCCGCCGTAGCCGCTCGGGCCGACCAGGTCGTTGGCGGAGGAGCGGACGATGCCCCGGATTCGGGTGATGTCGTCATGGGCGTTCTGCATCAGCTCGGCGATCTTGATGTTCGCCTCGCGTTCGGTTTTGTATCCTCCGCCGGGAATGCTGTCGGGCATCGGGACCACCCTTTCCGTGGTGAGTTCGTCCTGAGGTTCGAGTGTGTTTCCACCCGCGCCCCGGGCGGATCCGTCGCGTGACGTACCTGCCGCTCCGAACCTGGATTTACGTCAACTCCCCAGGGCCGGCGCCGGGGTTGTGGCGGCGCCCGGGCAGCTTCTGCGCGGGGCTCCGGCGTCCGCGGCGGGGGCCTTGGCGGCCGCTGCGGGGTCCAGGGTCGCGCCGGTCGGCAGGGTCATCAGCAGGGCCGACGGCAGACCGCGTACGTCGGCGGCCGTGTAGCCGAGCGCCTCCAGGGCCCCGCCCGAGGCGACCGGGTGGCGTACGCCCGAGTCGGTGACGAGGAAGACGGTGTCGCCCATCCGGGTGCCCGCGCTGCTGAGGGCCTGGATCAGGGCGCCCTTGCCTGGCGGCACCTCCACCCGGTCCACGGGCAGGCAGGCCGGGGCCACGTCCACGGCCGGCGGCTGCGCCACGTGGTCCTCGGCGACGGCGGCAGGGGCGAAGGAGACGCTGACCGCCAAGCCCGTGCCGTCGCTCGGCCGGACCACGGCGCAGGGCTCGGTGCCGGCGGGGATCGAAACCAGGCGGGGCGGCGAGGCCGGCAGGCCGGCGCCGGCCGGGCGGACCGTCGCGGGCGCCAGGTGGCCGCGGGCGGCCTCCGCCCCGAGCGGACGCGCGGCCGGGGTCTGTCGCTCGTACGCGACTTTGCGGGTGTCCGGGTCGCCGAGGACGAGGGCGGTCTCCGTCTCGGTCAGCGGGGTCAGCCCCTCGCGCAGAAGCAGGTGGAACTGGCTGGCGGCGCCCGGGACTTCCACCCTGAAGACCTGGCCGATGCGGGTCGGGCGCCCGTCGAGCGCGGGTCCGGCTTCCCCGCGGCCCGGTACGGCGGGCGCGGCGAGGTCGGCGGCGGCGGGGAGCGCGAAGAGGAAGGCCGCGGAAACGGGGTGGACCGGGGCCGATCCGTAACCGAGCGAGGTGACCGCGCCGGTGGCCTCGTCCAAGAGGTGACGCTCCCCTCCCAGGAGCACCGAGCGGCGCCCGTCGGGCCCCTGGACGAGGAGCCCCTGACCAGGGCCCAGCGGCCGCCCGTCCGCGGCGGCGCCGAGGGCGAGCCGCGTCCGTACGTCCACCTCCCCTGAAGTCTGTTTGGTCGTGGACGCACACACCTGCCAGGGCGAGGACAGCAGGGCGGCGCGGCCGGGGAGGTAGTCGGGGGCGCCGGGGATGCCCACGGGCGGGCCGTGCGGGGCGTCCTTCGTGGCCTTGCTGCTGACCGTCGCGGACTTCATGTCGCCGCCGAGCAGCAGGCGCGCGGAGGCGTAGTTGAGGACGGGGCGCAGCCGCCCCTGGGCGTACACGTACCGGTTTCCGGTGTCCTTCTCCAGCACCAGGGTGCCCTCCGCCCGCCAGCTGGTCGAGGCGCCCGGGGAGAAGAGGCCCCAGAGGGCCGAGACGAGGACCACTACCACGCCGATGGCCAGCCCGAAGGTCATACCGCGGTTGGTGCGCCCGCCGGGGGTTTCCAGGTGGTCCGGGTTGGCGCGGAGCATTCCGGAGGTGAGCCGGCCCATCTGGAAGAGATGGGCCTGTACCTGGTCGCGCCTTGACTGCACGTGGCCCTCCGGCCTGGTCGTCGGTGTTCGGGATGTCTGCGGCGGGTCGGGCGGGACGGCGGCGGACCGGGTGTCAGCCGGTCATCTCGCGTGCGAGGCCGTACACGCCCAGGACCCACAGGGCGAGGGGCAGCAGGGCGAGCGCCACCAGGGAGTGCAGGAGTTCCGCCGCGCGCCCCCAGTACGGCACCGTCCGTCGTCCGGGTACGGTCCAGATGGCGATGGTGAGGATGATGGCGAGCACCACCAGGACCGCGACCAGGCCGAGCCTGCCGCTGTCGCCGAGGGCCCGGGCCCAGGCCATGGCGAGGACGGCGACACCCCAGACACCGGGGGCGAGGATCGACACCCGCTGCCAGACGCTGCCGAGGTTGCGGCCGTGCAGGAGCAGGAGCACCGTCAGGGTGGTCGCGGTGACGGCCTCGGCGAGGCCGAAGTGGTCGGCGAGTACGGTGACGCAGATGGTGCAGACGAAGCCGGTCGCGGCGTAGAGGGCGGTCAGCCAGGCGTTCGCGGTCGCCGCGCGCCGGGCCACTTCCTCGCTCGGATGCGGTTCGATGGCCTCCTGGAGTTCCTCGGGTGAGGTGGGCAACGGCCGCATCTGCATGCCGGACATCCGGAAGGCGAGTGCGGGGACGAACCCGCCGAGGACCACGGCCCCGACGGCGACCACCGCGGCGACGTCGGGGGCCGGGAATCCGGTGGCGGCGATCAGCCCGCCGGCGGCGGTCGCGAAGGCGGCGACCACCCCGACGGAGAGAAAGACGGCTGCGGAGGCGCCCACCACGGACAGGGCGAGGACGGCGCCACCGGTCGCGGCGGCGCCACCGGAGAGCAGCCGGGGGCCGAGCAGGTCCGCGCCGGGCGGTCCGCCGGGCAGCAGCCAGCCGGCCAGGGCCAGGAAGGGGACGGCAGCGCAGCCCAGCATGACCGCGGTGAACGCGTCGCCGACGGCCCGGCTCGCCGTGCCCGCGCCGGCCAGGAGGAGTACGCCGCACAGCGCGGCGGTCAGACCCCGGTCGACGGGCGGCAGTCCGGGCATGGCAAGGACCAGGGCCACGGCGGCGAGGAGGGTGGCGGCGACGGCCCGGACGAAGGTGCGGCTGCTGGACTCGGTCCAGTCGCCGCCGAGGCGTCCCATCACGGTGGAGATCCCGTCGACGATGTCGTCGAAATGGGCCTCGGGCATGGCGTCGGCGGCCGACCGCAGGTAGAGGGTCTCGCCGTCGCGCACCTCGAGGGTGGACAGCGTGCCCTCCTCGTCAAGCGGCGCCTCGCCCAGACGCTGGAGCACCCAGCCCTGTCCCTCGACGGTGGTCTCCTCCGCCGCACTGCCGGCAAAGCTGAGCAGCGCCGGCAGCAGGTCGGACACGGGGATATCGGTCGGGGCTGCCAACTCGACTCTGCGATCCGGCAGTTGGATGGTCAGGCGGCTCAGCCCGGCGAGGGGACTCTCACTCATGGGCCGCACACTACGGGCGGATGAGCGCTCCGCCCTTCCGACGAATGACGCAATTCCCCGGCCCGGATGACGGTGTTCTCCCCGGGGCCGGCCGGGTGGACCGGGCCGCCGCCTAGGGTCTGAAACCCGTAGCGCCGCGCCGACGCGCAGACGAAGGAGCAGTCCGTGAGCGTGACCCTCTACCGCAGGCCGGCCCGCAGGCGCGGGCCGGAGATGCCGGACGGTGAGCTGAGCCTCCAGGAGCCGCCGGTCCTTGCCGAGGCCCAGCCGAACGCCGGTGGCATCTGGACGTTCCTGCCCATGGGCATGATGTCCATGTCGATGATGTTCGTGTTCCTGCGGCCGGGCGCGGGCGGCGTGTTCATGTACGTGGCGGTCGGCATGATGGCCACGGGCCTGGTGGCGATGCTGGTCGGTCAGGCCATGCAGCGTCGGGGCGAGCGCAAGTCGAAGATGAACGGGGAACGGCGCGACTACCTGCGTTATCTGTCGCAGGTCCGGCGCCGGGTGCGCCGGACCATCGTGGAGCAGGGCGAGGCCCTGGCCTGGCGCCATCCCGCACCGGGGGCACTGTGGTCGCTCGCGCGGTCCAGCCGGCTGTGGGAACGGCGGGTGAGCGACGAGGACTTCGCCGAGGTGCGGATCGCCCGTGGATCGCAGCGGCTGGGGCTGCGCCTGGCTCCGGTGACCACCCGCCCGGTGGAGGACCTGGAACCGCTGACGGCGCACGCGCTGCGCTGTTTCGTGGAGGCGTACGCGCAGATACCCGACCAGCCCATCGCCGTGTACCTGCGGGCGTGGTCGCGGGTGCTGGTGCGCGGGGAGCCGGAGGAGGCGCGGGCCTTCGCGCGGGCCGTGCTGGGGCAGTTGGCGACCCTGCACAGCCCCGACGACCTGTGGATCGCGCTGTGCGTCTCGGACGAGGTGAAAGAGGAATGGGACTGGGCGAAGTGGCTTCCGCACGCGCTGCACCCGCAGGCCACGGACGGCGCGGGGCCGACCCGGATGGCCGCCTCGGCGGTCGGTGAGCTGACCGACCTGATCGGCGCCGAGTTCGCCGAGCGCCCGCCCTTCGATCCGACGGCCTCGCCCACCCGGGACGAGCCCCTGGTGGTCGTGTTGATCGACGGGGGCAGTGTGTCCTCGGGTCACCGGTTTGACGGCGCCGGGTTCCGCAACTGCGTGGTCATCGACCTCTCGGAGGAACTGCGCTGGCGTCCGGGCCGCACCGTCCTGCGGCTGGAACTGACCGAGGGCCGTGTCGAGCTGGTCCGTACGGACAGCAACCGGCGTGAGCAGTCGACGGTGCTCGGCGTACCCGACGCGCTGGGGCCGAACGCGGCCCGGGCACTGGCCAAGGAGCTGGCGCCCTTCCGGGCGACGACGGGCGGGGAGTCGGCCGAGCCGCTGGCCTCCGACATCCAGCTGACCGGGCTGCTCGGCATCAACGACCTGCGCCGCCACGAGCCGGCCACCCTCTGGCAGCGGCGCAGTGCCCACCAGCACCTGCGGGTGCCGATCGCGCTGGCCGGCAACGGCGTAGCGGTGGAGCTGGACCTGAAGGAGTCGGCGCAGGGCGGGATGGGGCCGCACGGCATGCTCATCGGGGCGACCGGCTCCGGCAAGAGCGAGCTGCTGCGCACCCTCGTGCTCGGGCTGGCCCTGACCCATTCCTCGGAGCGGCTCAACTTCGTCCTCGTCGACTTCAAGGGCGGCGCGACCTTCCTGGGGCTCGACACCCTCCCCCACGTCTCCGCCGTCATCACCAACCTGTCCGACGAGGCCGCCCTCGTGGACCGTATGCAGGACGCCCTGCACGGTGAACTGATGCGCCGCCAGGAGCTGCTCAGGCAGGCCGGCAACTACGCCTCGGCCCTGGACTACGAACAGGCGCGGGCCGGCGGCGCACCGCTCGCCCCGCTGCCGAGCCTGGTGGTCGTGGTGGACGAGTTCAGTGAACTCCTCTCCGCGCACCGTGACTTCATGGACCTGTTCGTCATGATCGGCCGACTGGGCCGTTCGCTGGGCGTGCACCTGCTGCTCGCCTCCCAGCGGCTGGACGAGGGCCGGGTGCACCAGCTCGAAAGCCACCTGTCGTACCGGATCGGGCTGCGGACCTTCTCGGCGATGGAGAGCCGCGGCGTGCTGGGCGTGCCGGACGCCTATCTGCTGCCGCCCGAGCCGGGCAACGGCTACCTGAAGACCGGCGTGGAGGAGCTGACCCGGTTCCGCGCCGCGTACGTGTCCGGAACGTACCGGGGCCGGACGGGAGCCGTCTCCACCTCCCGGGTGGCCAACCAGATCGTGCCGTGGAGCACCACCTGGGTCGTCCCGCGGCAGCCGGTGGAGCCGACAGAGGAGGAGGCGGCGGCGGCGGCGCGGGCCGCGAGCGAGGAGGAGTCCGACTCGCTGCTGTCGGTGGCCGTGGGCCGGCTGGTCGGCTCCGGGCCGGCGGCCCACCAGGTGTGGCTGCCGCCGCTGGCCGCTTCCCCGCCGCTCGACATGCTGCTGCCGCCGCTGGAGCCGCACCACGAGCGCGGGCTGACCGCGGTGGAGGGGGAGCCGCGGCTGCGGGTCCCGGTCGGGGTGGTCGACCGGCCCTTCGAGCAGTTGCGGGACCTGCTCACCGTCGACCTGTCGGCGGCGGGCGGGCACGTGGGGGTCGCGGGCGGGCCGCAGAGCGGCAAGTCCACGATGCTGCGCACCCTGATCGCCTCGCTGTCGCTGACCCACACCCCGCGGGAAGTCCAGTTCTACTGCCTGGACTTCGGCGGCGGCACGCTCTCGGGGCTGGCCAAGCTCCCGCACGTGGGCGGGGTGACGGGCCGCCTTGACGAGGACCGGGTGGGGCGTACGGTCAGCGAGGTGAGCGTGCTGCTCAGCCGGCGCGAGCAGTTCTTCCTGGACCACGACATCGACACGGTCACCAGCTACCGGCGCCGCCGGGCGGCCGGGGAGTTCGACGACGAGCCCTTCGGCGACGTCTTCCTCGTCATCGACGGCTGGCCGACCGTGCGCCAGGACTTCGACCACCTCGTCGACGACATCAACAAGATCGCGCAGCGCGGGCTCAACTACGGGATCCACGTGCTCCTGTCGACCGCCCGCTGGATGGAGCTGACCCCCGTCCTGCGCGAGGCCATCGGCACCAAGATGGAGCTGCGCATGGGTGATCCGATGGACTCCGTCATCGACATGCGCAAGGCGGCGACCGTCCCCGCGAACGCGCCGGGCCGGGGACTCACCGCCCAGACCAAGCTCCACTACCTCACGGCGCTGCCGCGGATCGACGGCGCCGAGTCGGTGGACGACCTCGCCGACGGCGTCGCGGGCCTGGTGAGCGCTGTGGCGGACGGCTGGGCGGGGCGTCCCGGGGCGCCCGCGGTCCGCATGCTCCCCGCCCGCCTCGGGTACGGGCAACTGCCCGCGCCGCAGGGGCACCGGCTGCCGATCGGCATCGAGGAGAACGAACTCCAGCCCGTCCACCACGACTTCGAGGAGAGCCCGCACCTGGTGGTGGTCGGCGACACCGAGTGCGGGAAGACCAACCTGCTGCGGTCGCTGGCCCGGTCGATCGTCTCCCGGTACACCCCGGCGGAGGCGAAGATCCTGATCGCCGACTTCCGGCGCGAACTGGTCGAGGCGGTGCCGTCGGAGTACCGGCTGGGCCACGCCGTGTCGGGGGACGCGCTGCGCGAGTACGCCCAGGGCGTGGCCCAGGCCATGTCCGAACGGACCCCGGGCGAGGACATCCCGCCGGCCCGGATGCGGCTGTGCGACTGGTGGGAGGGGCCGCGACTGTTCGTCCTGGTGGACGACTACGAGATGGTCGGCAGCGGCTTCAACTCGCCGCTGGAATCCCTGCTCCCGCACGTCCCCCTCGGCTTCGAGGTGGGCCTGCACATGGTCGTGGCGAGGGCCTCGTCGGGCGCCGTGCGCGGCACCTCGGACAGTGTGGTCCGGACCCTGCTCGACGCGAACAGCACGGCGCTGATGATGTCCTGCCCGCCGAGCGAGGGGACCTTCATCGGGAACGTGAAGCCGAAGCTGCTGCCGCCGGGGCGTGCCATCCGGATCGCCAGGCGGCGCAGCCGGATGATCCAGACCGCGCTCCTGGAGGACTGAGCGGGCGCGCGGCCGGCGGGCCCGCCGAGCGGATTTCGCTCAGCCGGCCCGCCAGCCGCGCGCCCGTGCCTTGGGCAGCAGCCAGCCGAGGGCTCCGAGGATCAGGACCAGGGACATGCCGCCGATCGCGATCAGCATGCTGCGCGACCGGGCGCCCCCATCCGGGGACGCAACCGGCAGGGTGACCGGACGGGCCTGCGCCAGGGCCGCCGCGGAGTCGGCCGGCAGCACCCCCGAGACGGCCGCGTACGGGTCCAGGCGCGGCACGGCGGCCGTGTACGAGCCGCCCAGCAGCCGGGTCCGGGTGCGGTTGGCGTCGATGCCGGGCTCGTAGGACCGGACCAGGGCCGCGGCGCCCGCGGCGAAGCCCACCGCGAGGGAGGAGCCGGACCCGGTGAAGGCACCCTCGCCGCCCGGTCCGACGCTGACGACCCGGTCCCCGGGGGCCCCGAGGTCGGCGTGGCGCGGGACGGCGGCGTTCGGCGGGCGGGAGCCGTCGGCGGCGAAGTCCACGACGGAGAGCACACCGGGCTCGGCCGCGGGCCAGTAGTCCTGGGGCTGCGCGGCGTCTGCGGCGGCCTGGCGGGGCGGCTGGTCGGGCGCGGCGGGTGCCACCACCAGGGCGTCGGCACGCCGGGCCAGCGCTAGGGCGGCGGTCAGTTTGGCGCTGCGACCGGCGAACGCGTAGGGGACGGCGATCACCTTGGCCCCGCCGCCGACCGCGGCCTCGATCCCCCGCGCCACGGTGGCCGCGGTGGTCGCGCCCCTCTGGGTGGTGGCCCGGACGGCGAGGATCCGCGCCGCGGGGGCCACGCCGGTGAAGCCGGAGCCCTCGCGCGGCGCGGCGGCGATCAGCCCGGCGACGAAACTGCCGTGGCCCACGCAGTCCTGCCCGTCCTTGGCCCCGACCGGGGTCACCCGGCCCGCGAGCGCCGGGATCGTGGTGCCGACCCCGGTCCCGACCACGGCGACCGTGACCCCCTGTCCGCGGGTCATCCGCCACACCCGGTCCAGGCCGAGCATGTCCTGGGTCCACGGCGCCTGATCGGCCCGCTTGCCGGAGGCCGGCCGGCAGGGCGCGTCGTCCGCCAGGGTCTGTACGACCACCGGCAGGGTCTCTCCCGCGGACCCGGCGGCCGCGCCGGGAGCGGCCGCTGCGGCGACCAGGGCCATCGCGGACATCAAAGGGGCCGCGCCCCGTCGCATCGCTCTCATGGACGCAGCGTAGGAGCGTCATACGCCAACCGGTGCCCTCGTGAGCGGAGTTCGGCATGCCCGAGGCCCGCCGCGCCGAAATCTACGTCATCGACCGCCCGCCTTACGTCGCGGGAACCAGTCATTGTTCGGTAGCCGCCGACCACCGGCCCCGGGCAGCCTGTGAGCCGGCGCGATCCGCGTCACGCACCGCCGCATCACCACGCCACAAGGGGAGGCACCGTCGTGGTACGCCAGGTACTCACCGTCGATCACAACGGCTCCGGCGAGTACCGGACCATCAAGGAAGCACTTTCCCGCGCCCGCACGGGCGCGGTGATCAGCGTGCAGCCCGGGCGGTACGTGGAGAACCTGCTGGTGACCACGCAGGTCACCATCGTCGCCGACGGCCCCAAGGGGAGCGTGGAGATCGCCCCGCGCCGTGACACGGCGATCACCCTGGCCGCCGAGGCGGTAATGCTCACCGATCTGCTGCTGCGCGGCGGGGAGAGCGACGTGCCCGTGGTCCATGCCGCCCGGGGCCAACTGGCTTTGCAGGACTGTGAGGTGGTCGGCAAGGGCTGGACGGCCGTATCGGCCTCCGACACGGGCTCGCTCGCCCTGCGGGACTGCCGGATCACCAACCCGGACGGGGCGGGCATCGTGGTGACCTCCGCCCAGCCGAGCGCGGTGGAGGACTCCGTCATCGAGCACCTGGGAACCTCCGCGGTCGTCGTCGTGGACCAGGGCCGGCTCAGCGTGCGCGGTTGCCGGCTGCGAGACGCGCGGGGCAACGGGATCCTGGCCAACGGGGAGGCCCGCGGCTCCATCGAGAACAGCGAGATCTCCTCCACGGACAAACCGGCCGTGGCGCTGGAGGGTTCCAGCAGCGTCACCGTGCAGGACGTCACGGTCACGGGGGTGACCGTGGGCGTCTATGTCACCAGCACCTCCCGCACCGTGCTGGAGAACGTCCAGGTAACCGACACCACCGGTCACGGCATGGTCGTCGCCGCGGGCTCGGATCCCCTGCTTCGCCGCTGCGGCACCGCCGACACCCGGGGCAGTGGCCTGCTCGTCACCGGCAAGTCCCGCGGTACGTACGAGGACTGCGTCTTCCGTACCTCGGCGCAGGCGGCCGTACGGGTCGCCGAGTCCAGCAGTCCGGTGCTGACCGGCACGACGGTACGGGACACCGAGGGCGTCGCCGTGCTCCTCGTGGACGAGTCGGTCGCGGAGATAGACCGGCTCGACGTCCTCGACGCCGGCGGCCACGGCATCTCGGTGCGCTCGGGGGCCAACCCGCTGCTGCGTCGGGTGCGCATCAATGGAACGAAGGGCTTCGGGATCGAGGTCGCCGAGGACGGCCGGGGCAGGCTCGAACACTGCGAGGTCGAGAACACCGGTTCGGCGGCCCTGCGCATCGAGGGGCACGGCAACCCGCACGTCGGCAACACAACCATCCGCGGCTCGAAGCAGGCCGGGGTGTCGGTGGGGTCCCTCGGCCGGGGTTCCCTACGGGACTGCGAGATCAGCGGTACGGGTACCGAGGGTGTATCGGTGGAGGACGGCGGCGAGCTGTCCATGACCCGGGTGAACGTCAAGGAAGCGGGCGCCCACGGCATCCTGGTCGCGGCCGGCGCCCGAGCCGCCCTCAACTCCTGCGGGTTCGCCGACAGCACCGGCGACGGCATCCGGGTCGACAGCGCCGAACAGGTCACCATCGCGGGGTGCGCGGTCCGCAACAACCGGGGTGCCGGGCTGCGGCATTCGCGTCCGGGCACCCGGCTTTCGGTGGACGGGCTGGTGAGCACGGGCAACGGTGCCGCGGACATCTGGGAGGGCGCTCCGAAGCAGGAGGTCCCCTCGGGCGGAGGGAGCGGGGGCACGGCGGCGGCCGGCCCGGGTGACGGAACCCCGGACACGGCGCCGAAGGGGCCGCTCGGCGAACTGGAGGCCCTGGTCGGGCTGGAGGGCGTCAAGCACCAGGTCAGTACGCTGATCAACCTCAACAGGCTGGCCCAGCAACGCGCCAGCCTGGGAATGCCCGCACCGCCCATGAGCCGCCATCTCGTCTTCGCGGGCCCGCCCGGCACGGGCAAGACCACTGTGGCCCGGCTGTACGGGAGCATCCTCGCCGAGCTGGGCTCGCTCCCCTCGGGCCACATCGTGGAGGTCTCCCGGGCCGACCTGGTGGCCCAGATCATCGGCGGTACCGCCATCAAGACCACCGAGACCTTCGAACGGGCCCTGGGCGGTGTTCTGTTCATCGACGAGGCCTACACCCTGCTCTCCGACAGCAAGGGCTCGGGGGCCGACTTCGGCCAGGAGGCCATCGACACCCTGGTCAAGCTCATGGAGGACCACCGCGACGAAGTCGTCGTCATCGTCGCCGGCTACTCGAAGGAGATGCAGGCCTTCCTGTCCGCCAACCCCGGACTCGCCTCCCGGTTCACCCGCAGCATCGAGTTCATCAACTACACCGTCGACGAACTCGTCACGATCGTCGAGAACATGTGCGCCGGCCACGGCTACCAGCTGGCCCCGACGGCGCGCGAGGCTCTCGCCCTGCACTTCACCCGGATGCCCCGGGACGCGAGCTTCGGCAACGGCCGCGCCGCGCGCAAGGTGTTCGAGGAAATGGTGGACCGGCAAGCCATCCGGCTCGCGTCCCGCTCCGAGATCAGCCAGTCCGACCTCGCGCAGCTCGTCGCGGAGGACGTGGGCGAGGCGGAGGCCGCCATGATCAGCTCGGGCGGGGAGGACCGGCCCGACGACTCGGAGGTACTGGCCCGCCTCAACGGCATGATCGGACTGTCCGCCGTGAAGGAGGAGGTCGCGGGCATGGTCGACCTCCTCGCGGCGACCCGGCAACGCCAGGCCGCCGGACTGCCCGCGCCCAGGATCAGCCACCACCTCGTGTTCGCCGGACCTCCCGGCACCGGCAAGACCACCATCGCCCGTCTCTACGCCGACTTGCTCTGCTCCTTCGGGGTGCTGCCCCGCGGCCAGCTCGTCGAGGTGGCCCGCGCCGATCTCGTCGGCCGGTACATCGGCCACACCGCGCAGCTCACCCGCGAGGCCTTCGAACGCGCCCTGGGCGGGGTGCTCTTCATCGACGAGGCCTACACCCTCACCCCGCTAGACGCCCCCTCCGACTTCGGGCGGGAGGCGGTGGACACCCTGCTCAAGCTGATGGAGGACCACCGCGACGAGGTGGTCGTCATCGTCGCCGGCTACACCGACGAAATGGGCCGGTTCCTGGACTCCAACCCCGGTCTATCCTCCCGCTTCTCACGGCACGTCACCTTCGAGGACTACACCACCGACGAACTGGTGACCATCGCCGACCGGCACACGTTCGAACTCGGCTACCAGTGCGCCCCCGAGACCCTGGAGACGCTGCGCCTGCTCTTCGAGGCAACGCCCCGCGGCAAGTCCTTCGGCAACGCGCGCCTGGCTCGCCAGGTCGTGGAGACCATGATGACCAGGCAGGCCGGCCGGTTGAGAGGCCTCGCCAACCCCAGCCCCGAAGCACTGAGCCAACTGTTGCCGGAAGACCTCGTGTTGGAGTCCGCCGTCTCACGCGGCGAGCGGCAACGGGTCCTCCAGCACGACGGGAGTGGCCGCTCATGAGCCTGTGGCAGAGCTTCCTCGGCCGACGGATGCCCGGCAGCGAAAGGAACGCTCCGGCGGCGGGCGCCCAGAATCCGCCCGCGCCTGAAGGTGCCCCCGGCGTCCACCTCTTCCACCTCACGAAGCAGGCGCCCCAGTACCTGACCGACGCCGCCCATGTCCTGGGCCCCATGGCCCAGGACCACCTGGTGTTCCTGGTGGACAGCGGGGTCGAGGACACCTCCACGCTCCTCGACCAGTTCACCCCCATCCTGGCCGCCGCAGTAGGCCACCGGTTCGGCCGCGTGGCACTGGTCATGGCAGACGGCGCGGGCTCCGGCATCGCCGGGCGGATCACCGAAGCCTGGCCGGTCGAGGTGCTGGCCTGCCACGGCGTGCCCGTCGTCGGACCGGACGGCACCCTCTTCTCCCACCACGGCTGGCTGCGCTTCACCGCCGGCCGCGCCCCCGAGGTCGTCGGCCGCCGCTTCCCGGCGCCTGTCTGGCAGCCGGCGTTCTCCCGGCTGGCCGCCGACACGGCCGAGGGACACCGCATCGACCACATCCCGGCCGGGATCATCCTGCGCCCCGACCGGTACGCGGCTCCCCCGGTGCCGGCGCTCGCGCACACGGTGCCGATGGAGGCGACCAGCGCGGTCCTGCTGGTCGGCGGCCCCGGCGCCGGCGGCACCACCGCCGAGGCCGTCGCCAGCGTGCTGGCCGCCCTGCCGGACCGGATCCGCCGGGCGACCCGGCTGATCCCCTGGTCCGGGGACCTGCTGCCGGTGGCCAAGGCGGTCGCCCACCTGCTCGACACCGAGGTGGAGGTCTCGGGGGGACTGCCGCTGCTGCTCGACGCGACGGACGGCGAGCCGCCCGAGTCGCGGACCCTGCTGATCTCCTCCGAAGGGGACCCGACCTGGCACTCATACGTGGAATCGGTCGTCTACGGGCCCCTCGACGGCCCGGTCGGGCGCCTCAAGCGCTGGCGGCCGCCCCTCGCCGGCCTCGCCCCCGGGAAGCAGGACGGGACGTACCGGCTCTCCGACGACTGGCAGGTGGCGGTGACCCGCGCGGGGCTGTGGGTGGGCCCCACCGGCCGGGTCACGAGCGCGTGGGAGCGCCCGGTCGAGGCCGAGGTCCTGGCCATCGACGTCGGACTGCCCGGCGTCGCCACGGACGACTCGCTGCTGCCCGCGCTGGACGGCATGCTCGCCGAGCTGGAGACGTCGGACCGCGAGCGCGCCATGCTCCAGATCCACGCGGACTGCACCGACGACCAGCTGACGCAACTACGCCGGATCACGGTCCGGCACGGCATCGGCCTGGCCCGCCGGGGCTGGCTGCCCGGTGTGGGCGCGAACGCGTACCTGCCGGGCCACGCCCCGGCCGTCGCGGAGCCGCCTCAGCAGCAGCCCGCGGCCGCCGTCGCCTCGGCGCCCGCCTCCCTGATGTCCTCCACAGCCCCTTCGCTGGCCCCGGCCGGGCCCCAGCCCGTGCCCGAGGCGGAAAATCCGGAGACCACGCAGGTACTGGCCCTGCCGCAGATCGACATCGCCGAGGGGCCGGGCGCGGCCGCCTCAGCCGGCGCCCTGCCGGGCTGGCTGACCTCGGGCACCCCGCTCCCGGCGGCGGAGCCTGCCGGGCAGTCGGCGACAGCAGCGACAGCGCAGGCGGAGCCGGCATCGGCTCCCACCCCGGCCCCGGCGGCCGTCGAGGTCCCCGAACCGGAACCCGTGGTGTCTACACCCGCACCGGAACCCGTGGTGCCTGCACCCACACCAGAGCCCGTGGTGCCTGCACCCACACCCCCGCCGGCGGCGCCCGCCGCCGGCCCCACCGACCTGCGCACCCTCCTCGGCCCGGCGTGGGAGCGGCACCACCAGGCCGTGGTCCGCGCGCTGACCCATTTGCCGTCCGTACGCAGCCGCGCCGACGACGCGATGCGGTCCGACCTCGTCGCCCTGCACCTGTACCTGACGGGTGAGGCGGCCGTCCTGCCGGAAGGCCGGCGCCGAGCGGCGGTCAACGCAGGCCTGCGCCGGCTCCCCTCCTACCGGGGGCCCGCGCTGCGGAGTACAGGCCCGGGCGCCGGGGCGGAGGATCCCGTACCGGGTACGGAACTGGGTTCCGACGCGCCGATCAGCGCGCTCGCCGCCGACCGGCCGCTGCCCCAGGCCGGCGGCGACCGGTACCTGATCTGGTCGGCGACCGCACGCCGGATCCGGCCGCTGCTCGATGGCGGGGCCGCGGGCGCCGACGCCGTCGAGGAGGTCGTATTCGGCGCGGGGACCCGGCTGCGCGTCCTCGGGGTACGGGACGGCTGGGCCGGTGGCCGACTGGTCCTGCTCCGGGAGCTGCCCGACTCCGCTCCACCGGCCGCACCCGGTGAACTCGACCCCCAGGACGCGCTGTTCCAGGAACGACTGCTCACGTGGCTCGCGGACTCCGAACCGCGGTGGGACGAGGCGGCCGCCTGGCCCGACCGCTGCGTCGGCCGGCTGACGGAGCGGCCCGGTGCCCGGGAGCCGGCAGCCGGTCCCGCACCAGTCCTGTCCTGAAGGGCAGGCCCGACATCCATCGACAGAGGAGATTCCAGTGGCACAAGAGGAACGGACCATGAGCCAGGGCCCTCCGGGCGCCCGGTCCGAGAGCACGGAGCGGCTGAGGATACGGCAGGCGGTGGCCCTGCACGACGCCACCGCGTCCGAACGGACCGCCTCCGGGCCGGTGTTCGTTTCGCAGCCGGCCCCTGCCGAACCCGCACCGCGGCCGGCCGCGGCCGAGCCGGCTCCCACCCGCCTGACAAGGCGCGCCAACCGGCGCTCCCGGTCCACCGCGGAGGCCCGCCCGGCGCCCCCCACGGCGACGCCGGTCGCACCGGCCTCGCCGGCTACGGCCGAGCGGGCGGACGACGACGGCTCCGCCCCCACGGGCACGGCGGCGGCCGCTCCCACGGCGGCGCCCCCGCGCGCCGCGGCGAACAGCTCGACGCCGCCGGCTCGCCAGTCCGCGGGCGGGAGCGGCGGCCAGGGCGGGCGTCCGCTGATGGCCGCGGCGGCCATCGCGGGAGCCGTACTGGTCTCCGTACCGCTGGTGGTGAACCAGCGCTCCAATGCCGAACAGGCGACGCGCGCGGTCGGCGACATCCCCGCCTCCGCCCCCGTCGCCACGCTCGGGGAGCGCGGCGGCGCCACCTGGCCCAGCGTGCAGGGCGGTACGGGCAAGGAGTTCCCGGAGCCCGCCGAACGGCTTCAGCAGCCTCCGGGGGTCCTGCCGTCCAAGACCGCTCCCGGCCTGCCGGATCCAGTGGACACCTCCGGCTACCAGCCGCCGCTGATCAGGCCCACCGACGAGAAGGCGACCGGGAAGGACAGGGCAAAGGACCGGAAGGCGGACGACGCACGGCCGGACAGACCGCTCGGGGCGATCCCGCGGCCCGTCTGGAGCAACCACGTCGACAGCAGCAACCGCCCCGACACCACGACCCTGGACTCGGGTAGGACGCCCAGGACGGTCTTGGCGGCCTCGGACACGACGGCCGACCCGAAGCCGCGTCCCGCGGTCCGGCGCACCGCTCGATCCGACTCCGGGACGAGGACCGCCACCCCGCGGGCTGCCGCTCCGCGGGTGAAGGCCGCCGCTCCGGCCCCCGCCCCGGCCCCGGCCTCGGCCTCGGCCCCGAAGAAGAAGACCACGGCCGTACGCGCCACGCCGACGGCGAAGGAGGGTCAGACCAAGGTCCTGCACGGCACCTACGTGATCGGGCGCGGCCAGTCGGTCGCCACCAACCGCATCTCGCTGACCATGCAGCAGAACGGCAGTCTGGTCATCCTCGACAGCAACGGCCGTGCCCGCTGGTCCTCGGGCACCTCCGGTCGCGGAGACCGCGCGGTGTTCCAGGGCGACGGCAACCTGGTCGTGCTGGCGGCCGACGGCACGGCCGTCTGGTCGTCCCGCACGGACGGGAACCCGGGGGCCGAATTGGTCTTGCAGAACGACGGCAACGTCACGATCCAGGCGGCCGGCGGCAGGTTCCTCTGGGGCAGCGGCACCCAGTACTGATCGCGGCGCTCACCCAAGGAAGGAAGAAGGCCTCCGTCCGGCAGCAGTTGCCGGGCGGAGGCCTTCGTGCTGTGCGCGCTGACGCACCGTCACAGAAGCTTGCGGCGCAGCGCGTACGCCACGGCGTGCGAACGCTTGTGCAGGCCCAGCCGGTTCATCATGCTGGTGATCACACTCTTGATGGTCCGCCCGGAGTAGTAGAGCCGGCTAGCCACTTCGACCATGTCCCATCCGCCGGCGAGGAGCCGCGGTACGTCGATCTCGCGCGAGGAGAACGCGCTGGGGGCCGACGAGGGCCCGCGCGGCGCGAGGGCGCCTTGTTGCGCCGTGTGCATCCGGTCGATGAGGGAGCGGATGCAGCTGCCCGGCAGTTCCGCCCGACCGACCCTGCCCGCCGGCACGGTGTCGCGCACCTGGGCCAGGATGACGGTGCCCCGCCTTGCATAGATGCACGTTAGGCATGGGGAACCACCTGAACCATGCGTGATCCCAGCCAACTGGCCAGATGCGTGCATATGTGTTGGCTAATCAAATCGGTCCTCCGAACCCTCCCGCTGCCCGGGTGGACACACGTCCTGCACAAAGGGGACGGACTCGGGCCGCCGGTGCGGGGATCCCCGGAGCCGCGTGCTGTGCTGAACGACGAACCGACAGGAACACGAGGCAAGGGGGCGAACACGATGGAGTCCGCTGAGGCGAGGACCCCCCGGCAACTGGTCGGCAGAGAGAAGGAGACGGCCCGGCTGGACGCCCTCGTACACGGGCTGCCGCACGAGGACGCCGGCCAGGTGTTGACGCTGCACGGCCGGCCGGGCATGGGCAAGACCGCTCTTCTCGACGGCTGCGCGGCCGAGGCCCGGGCCACAGGGGCACTGGTGCTCCGGGCAGCGGGCGTGCGAACCGAGGTGTCCTTACCGTACGCGGCACTGCACCAGGCCCTCTGGTCCGTCCAGGACGAGCTGGACGAGCTTCCCTGCGCGCAGCGCACCATGCTCCGGTCCGCCCTCGAAACCGGCGACACCTCCTGCGCCGATGTCTTCCGCCTCTCCACGGCGGTCCTCGCCCTGCTCCGGCACTCGGCCCGGGAGCGGCCCGTACTGCTGGTACTCGACGACATCCACTGGTTCGACCCCGAGAGCCGCGCGGTGTTCGGCTTCCTCGCCCGCCGGCTGACCAGCACGCGGATCTCGCTCGTCGCCGCCACGGCGGACAGCGCCCGCCCCTTCCTCGACGACGCGCGGACCGCCGCGTGCCCCGTGGGCCCGCTGCCTGGGACCGACGCGGCGGCGCTGCTCGACGCGCGGCACCCCGCGCTCGCCCCCGAGACACGGCGCAGGATCATCGAGGCCGCCGACGGCAGCCCGCTGGCGCTGGCCGAACTGCCCGGGGTCCTGTCCGAGGCGCAGTTGGCGGGGCGCGAGCCGCTGCCCGCCCTCCTGCCCCTCAGCGAGCCCCTCCGCAGCGTGTACGGGCCCCCGGTGGAGGCCCTCCCCGAGGAGGTACGGGAGCTGCTCCTGCTGGCTGCCCTGGAGGCGCACGGCAGCACGCGCACGGTGTGGGCCGCCTACCGCCACGGCTGGGAGGCCGCGGGCGAGGCGCTGGTGACCGCCGAGAACGCCGGCGTCCTGCGGGTCGCCGGGGAGCGGGGGCGGCTCGTGTTCACCGAACCCCTGCTGCGTGCCGCGGTGGTTGCAGCGGCGGCGCCCGACCGGCTGCGGGCCGCGCACCGGGCTCTGGCATCCGTACTCGACGATGAACCGGATGAGCAGGTACGGCACTTGGTGGCATCGGCCGTAGGGCTCGATCCCGCCGCGGCGGGCGCGCTGGCGGCCGGTGCGGCCCGCGCAGCCCGGCACGGCTTCGAACACCTGGCCCTCACGGCGCGCAGCCGGGCGGCCGACCTGTGCGGAAGCTCCCCCGAACGCGCCGAACTGCTGGCGCTCGCCGCCCACAGTGCCGGGCGCGCGGGGCGGCTCGCGCTCGCGGCGGAGCTGCTGGGTCAGGCCTCGGCGGGGGCGGCCCGGCCGGAGGGCCCAGCCTTCGCCCTCGCGCAGGCGCAACTGCTGGCCGAGCGGGACGGTGACAGCCGGGCCTCCTTTCACCTGCTCCTGGGCGCCTTCGACTCGTGCGGGGACGCGCCGGGCGCCGACTCCGGCCCCCGGGGCGCCTGGCGCGACGAGCTGCTCACCCGGCTCTTCTCCCTCGCCATGGTCTCGGGCGACGCGGAGCAGTGGCACGCGATCGCCTCCAGGCTGAGTACGGGGCCCTCCTGGGCCCGTCTCGTCAAGGAGCTGTCCGCGCCGCTCACCGACGGGGGCCCGCGGACCCCGGCGCGGCTGAACGCGGCCGTCAAGGACCTCCCCCCGGACGCCGGCAGCGCCGAGGTGCTGCGGCTCGCCCACCTCGCGCTCGCCCTGGACGGACTCGGCCCGCTCCAGGACCGGCTGCGGCGGGTGGTCGAGGCGAGCGACGAGGGCGGTGCCGTCATCGACTGCGCCGACGCACTCGGCGTCCTCGGGCTCGACCTCCTCCTGGGCGGCCTCCGGGACGCTGCCGAAGAGGCGACCTCGCGCATGCTGCGGCTCGCCGAGGAGCACGGACTCGCGCTCACGGCCCGGCGTGCCAAGGCACAGTCGGCCCTGATCGCGGCGGCCCACGGTGACGCGGGGACGGCGCGCGCGCTGATCCGCGAGTTGACCGCGGTAAGCGGTCTTTCGGGGCTCACTTCCCTGATGGTTCATCAGGCGAGCGCCTGGGCCGCCCTGTCCGAGGGCGCGTACGCCGAGGCCTACACCCATGCCCTGCGGGCCTCCGGGGCGGCGGCGGACAGCGCTGCCCTGTCCCCCCTGCACCCCTGGGTGTTCCTGACCCTGGTGGAATCGGCCGTACTGACCGGCAGGGCCCACGAGGGGCACATGCACCTGGCGGCGGCCCAGGCCGCGGGACTCCCCCACCGCTCGGGCCGGCACCTCGTCCTGGTCGCGGGCGCGCGTGCCCTGCTCGCCCCGCCGCAGCAGGCGGAGTCTCTCCTCGAGGCATCGGTGGGCTCCCCTGAGCGGGAGCGGCACCCCTTCGAATTCGCCCGCCTACGCCTGGCCTTCGACCGCAAGCGCCGCACCCCCGGCGGCGGTGGCAGCGGCGTCCTGCAGGCCGAGGTGCGCACCGCTGCGGTCCGGGCCGTCATCCGCCGACCGCAGCGGGAGCACGAGCGTGCGGGGGTGGCCCCGCTGCTGCCAGTACCCGCGGGTCCAGCCGGCAATCCGGCCGACCTCACCCGGCAGGAGCTGCAGATCGGCCGGCTGGCGGCAACAGGCCTGTCCAACAAGGAGATCGGCCGCCGGCTCTACCTCTCCCCGCGCACCGTGAGCACCCACCTGTACAACCTCTTCCCCAAGCTCGGCATCACCTCCCGAGCCTCCCTGTACCAGAAGCTCTCCGACCTGGGCTACCACGAGGAGACCCGGCCGGCCTGACTGGTCACTTCGGAGTGAGGTTCGGAGGTGTCTCAAGCAGATGATGCTGGCGACGAGTTGGAGCCCGAGGTGGAGGTCGGCGTGTCGTAGTCGTAGCCGCGGTCGGCGAACAGCCGGCGAGGCCGATGGTGAGGCCGCCCTGAGCGCCGCGGATGCGGGGTATCGCGTCGAGCAGCGGCATCAGCTGGGTGACGTCGTGCAGGTTTCCGCTGGTCAGCGAGATGGCAAGGGGTGTGCCATGCCGGTCGATGATCGGGTGGTGCTTGCTGCCCGGACGTGCGCGGGCGACCGGCGAAGGCCGGGGTGAGCCCCCCTCTGAGCCGACTGGCCCACCCCAACGGTGACATCGCGCGCAGGTCATGCATTCGACGGGGAGAGAAAGTCATGCCAACTCTGGAGGCCGGGCGCCCCATCGCGGGGCCACCGAGAAGGTAATGGGCGGTCAGCGCATGTGGGTGCCGCCGTTGATGTCGAACGTGGTGCCGGTGACGTATCCGCTTTCCTCGCTCACCAGATAAGCCACGAGCGCGGCCACCTCCGACGGCCTGCCCATGCGGCCCACGGGGATACTCCGCGCCGCCTCGGACACCGCCGACGCGCCGAGTTGTGTCACCGCGGGGGTATGGACGTCGGCCGGGGCGATCGCGTTAACGGTCACGCCGTGCGCCGCCAGCTCGCGGGCGAACACCTTGCCAGGACGTCGGGTGCGTGCCAGATGCCGGAGACCTCGCGCAGCGCGGCCCGGACCGCGTCCGTGTCGTCCACGTCCACCCGGAGCGGCAGCGCAGTGCCCGCGTCGGGGTCGAGCGTGCCGGACAGCTCGGTCACGGCGTCACCGTCCCGGTCCAGCAGGGCCACCCGGTGTCCCAGCCCGTGCAGTCGGGTGGCGATCGCGGCGCCGATGCCGCGTCCCGCGCCGGTGACCAGGGCCACCCGGGAGTCGACTGTCGTCATCGTCGGCCCCTCTCAGATGACCGGGCTCGGCGGCAGCGGGGCACCGCGGAGCGCCCGGCCGTAGATCTCCTTGCTGGTCTGGACGCTGAGGGCGGCGTGCCGGGAGGCCGTCTCGATGTCGCGCCAGGCCCGTTGCAGGTCCGAGCCGTCCGCGAAGCTGCCCGCGCCCGCGGTGTTCAGCAGCGGGCTCACGGCGTTCCGGGCACAGCGCATGGCGTGGGCGGCGTCCATGCGCAGCCGGGCCCGCTCGGTGAGCGCGGGACGGCGGCCCGCGTGGGCGTGCGTGTCCACCTCGTCGGCGGCGCGGCGCAGGTGCAGGCGTGCGGTGTCGATCAGCGTCGCGGCGTCCGCAACGTTGAGCTGATGGGCGGGGCCTCGGCGACCAGGCGGTGCAGGGGGGAGACCGCGCGCTTTCCCCGGGCCGCGGCGCTCAGCACCTTCTCCAGGGCTGCCGCGGCGATCCCGACGGCCGTCGCCACCAGGGGCAGGTTGATGGAGAGGTGGAAGGTGATCCGCGGCTCGTCGGGATGGCGTTGCCGATAGGCGGCGTTCGCCATGGCGGTGAGCGAGATCGTGTGGGAGTCCGGCACGTACACCTCGTCCGCGATGGCCGTGTCGCTGCCGGTGCCGCGCATGCCGGCCATGTGCCAGACGTTGTCCGGGAAGTCGCGCGTGGGTGCATGTGTGTCTCCGACGCCTGTCTCCGGATCGGCTCGGCGGTGACTTGAGCGAACTGGGCCGGCCGAGTCGACCCCTGCGTCGTGGGCGAGCGCCATCAAGGTGTCCGTCTCTGCCGGCCGTGCCCCTTGATCTCCGAATGGTCCACGCTCGATGTCCGCGTTCGCCGCAGCCGCTGGGGTGGTTGGCCCATCGCGTGATTGCGACGGGTTACCGGTGACGAAGGTCGACGCGATGGGCGCCGCGCAAGAAGCACGACCGCCGAGCACCAACACCTCAACCTCAAAGCGGCATTGGGTTTCTTCCATCACCCGGTGTCGCTACGGAGATTCTCAGCGGCACCGGGCAGGAACACGACTCGACCGCACACAGAGACCGTCTCGGCGCCGGTACACGCCCCGGAGCACAGCAGTCTGCGCGGCTACTTCACTGAGCCGGCCATCACCCCCTGGACGAAGTGCTTCTGGAAGGCAAAGAACACCACGAGCGGTACGACGAGCGACAGGAAGGCACCCGGCGCCAGGACGCCGATGTTGCTGCCGAACTGCCTCATCTGGGACTGGAGCGCCACGGTCAGCGGCTGCGACTCGCTGTCGGCGAACAGCAGTGCCACGAGCATGTCGTTCCACACCCAGAGGAACTGGAATATCGCGAGGCTCGCGATGGCGGGCCGGCCCAGCGGCAGGATCAGCCGCAGGAAGATCCGCCACTCGCTGCCGCCGTCCAGACGCGCTGCCTCCAGCATCTCCTTCGGGATCTCCGCGAAGTAGTTCCGCAACAGGAAGACGGCGAAGGGCAGGCCGTACGCCACGTGGAAGATGATCACGCCCGCAACGGTGCCGAAGAGCCCGACTGCGCCGAAGAGTTTGGCCACCGGAAGCAGGCCGATCTGCACCGGCACCACAAGCAGGCCGACGACCACGAGGAACACGGCGTCCCGTGCGGGGAAGCTCAGCCAGGCGAAGGCGTATCCCGCGAGCGCCGCAATGCCGACGACGAGCACCGTCGTCGGCACCGATATCAGGACCGTGTTCCAGAAGGCCGAGACAAGACCGGATTCCTCGAAGAGCGCGCGGTAGTTGTCGACCGACAGTTGGGCGGGGTCGATCAGCGACGTCCACCAGCCGTTCGAGGCGTTGTCCTGCTCCGAGCGCAGCGAGGAGAGGAAGAGCCCGGCAAGCGGTGTGACCCATACGAGGGCGACGAGGACCAGGAACACCTGGACCACGGAGTTGCCCAGCCATCGGGTCCGTCCGGTGTGGCTGCTCATGCTCCGCCCTTCCGGAAGCGCCGGATGTTGAAGATCATCGCCGGTACGACGAGGAGGAGCAGCAGGACGCTGAGCGCGCTACCCAGCCCCTGGTCGTTGCCCCCACCGAAGGAGACCAGCCACATGCGCGTGGCCAGCACGTTGGCCTCCTCCTGCACAGGGCCGGGGGCGATGATGTAGACGAGGTCGAACACCTTCATGACGTTGATGACGAGCGTCACGAAGACGACGGTGAGCACGGGGGCGAGTAGCGGAACCGTGATCTTGCGGAAGATCTGGCCCTCGGTCGCGCCGTCCACGCGGGCCGCCTCCAGGGCGTCGCGCGGGATGGCCGCGAGCCCCGCCCCGATCAGGACCATGGAGAATCCGGTCCAGACCCACAGGTAGGCGCCGATGATCGCCGGTGTGACCAGAGCCGGACCGAGCCAGTCGACCCCCGTGTAGCCGGCGGCGAAGTTGGACGCAGGAACCCGCAGCGTATAGGCGTCGTCGCCGAGGTCATCGAAGCGGAACGAGCCGTTGTCACCCGTTCTCGTGGATGCCACGACCGTGCCTCCTCGCAGTACCTCGACCGTCACGCCGGGAAGGCCGTTCTCCTTCGGGTCGATCTGGCCCTGCCGGCCACCGGCTCCTGGCGTGAAGTCCAGATACACGGCGCCTGACAGGCTCCCCGCCGACGGCTCCGGCGTCCACGCGGGCGCTGCCCGATGGGGCACGGCCTCGGGCGCGACGCCGACGAAGGGCAGGACGATGTCGCCCCCGGGGCGGACCTCGACGGTCGTGTAGCCCTCGCCGGGACTGCCGCTCAGACCCTTGCCCTCACGAGCCCGTGCCGTCGGGTAGGGGGACGGTTCGTCGATCGCGTCGTGGACACCGACGATCGCCGCGTTGAGCACGCCCCGGTCAGGGTTCTGTTCGTAGGCGAGGCGGAAGATGATGCCCGCGGCGAGGAACGACACGGCCATGGGGAGGAACAGGACGAGCTTGAACGCGGTAGCCCAACGCACCTTCTCGGTCAGGACGGCGAGGACGAGCCCGAGCCCCGTGAGAAGCACAGGCGCAACGACGACCCAGATGGCGCTGTTGCGGACGGCCTTCAGCGTGGCCGGGTCCTGGAACATCTCCATGTAGTTGGCGGCGCCGACGAAACGGTCGCCGCTCGCGTCGAAGAGGCTGCGCCCGACGGAGAACACGACTGGATAGACGACCAGCGCCCCGAGGAGCAGGAGGGCCGGAAGGACGAAGAGCATGCCGAGGAGGCGTCTTCTGCGCAGCGCACGGCGCCGCGGGTCCGCCGCGGCGCGTGCCTTCGGAGTGTGGGACATGACGGGGGCGGCCTCAGTTCCCGTACGTCTTGGCCGCCGCGGCTTCCAGAGCCACCGCGGTCGCCCTCGGGTTCGACGGATCGCGCAGGAAGTCCTGGAGCAGCTTCCACTCGCCGGCGCCCTTGGTGCCGCCGAAGGCCGCGGGGGCCTGGTCGGACATGTCGAAGCGCACCGAGTCGCCGGCGGCGACGAGCGACTCGGCGGTCGCGCGCGTGGTGTCGTCGCCATAGGCCTCGGGCTTGACGTTCTTGTTCGGGGAGAGGAAGCCGCCGGCCCCGGCCCACACCTCGCCCGCTTCCGGCGTGGCGAGGAACTCCAGAAGCTTCATGCCGGCCTCGCCGTTCTTGGCGTCCTTCAGGACCACCGCCGCGTCCCCGCCGCTGACCACGGGTGGGGTCCCCGCGCCGACCGCAGGGAACGGGAAGAACTTGGCGTCCTCGCCGGGCTTCTTGCCGAACTCGTCCTTGGCGACGCCGCCGACGAAGTCGCCTTCGTAGACCATGCCGGCCTTGGGCTCCGGACCGAAGACCTTCTCCACGGAGCCGGGGAAGTCGGTCTGCAGGGCCTCCTGGGCTCCGCCGGCCACGAGTTGCTTGTCCTTGAAGACCTCGGCGAGTGTCGTGAGCGCCGCGACGACGCTCTCGTCCGTCCACTTGATCTTGTGCTGGGCGAGCTGGTCGTACTTCTCCGGTCCGGCCTGGGAGAGGTAGATGTTCTCGAACCAGTCGGTGAGCGTCCAGCCGTCCTCGCCGGCGACCGCGAAGGCGGGTCGTCCGGAGTCGGCGAGCATCCGTCCCGCCGTGAGGAGCTCGTCCCAGCTCTTCGGCTCGTTCACCCCGGCCTGGGACAGTGCCTCGGGGGCGTACCAGACAGTGGATTTGTGGGCTGCCTTGAAGTAGAGCCCGTAGTAGGTCCCGTCGACCGTTCCGTAGTTCTTCCAGACGGGGGCCAGGCCTGCGGTGGCGGTCTCTGTGGTCTTCCCGGACAGTGGCTGGAGCCAGCCCGCCTTGGCGAACTGCTGGAGCACGCCGACCTGCGGGACGAGCACCACGTCGGGGGCGTTGCCGCCCTCGATCTTGCTGCCGACGAAGGTGGAGACGTTGTCGCCCGAGGGCACGAAGACGGTCTTGGCGCCGGTCTTCTTGCTGAAGACGTCGAGCACCTTCTTGAAGTTCTTCTGCTCACTGCCGGTCCAGACTCCGGCGACCGTGACCGTCTTGCCGCTGAGTTCGCCGCTGCCGGCGGGTTCGGCGTCTCCGCCGCAGGCGGTGACGGTGAGCGCCAGAGCCAGCACTGTGGAGACGGTGCCGGTGGTACGGAGGGCTATCGTGGCGGATCGTCGCATGACGGTCCATCCTTCCTTTGGGAACGGGGCGGGGCAGGTCAGGAGGTGGGGGTGTCGGTGGACCACCAGGCGGCGGTCGCTCCGGGGAGTTCGCCCGCCGGGCAGGGGCCGCTGGACAACAGCGGCGAACCGGGCACCGGAGCGGGGACGGTTTCGGAACCGAAGTTCACAGCGCAGACCAACCCGTCACCACGCGCCATGGCGAGGACCTGAGGTGGCGCGTCCAGCCAGCGCAGGGTCCCTTCGCCCAGCTGGGGCAGGCTGCGCCGCAGCTGGAGTCCCTCGCGGTAGAGGTGCCAGAACGAGCGGGTGTCGGCGAGGGCGCGATCGGTGGCGTATTCGGCGAACCACTCCGGCTGCGGTAGCCAGGTGCGCACACCGGCCGTGCCGTCACTGAACCCGAAGGGGGACGCCTGGCCCGACCAAGGAAGGGGGACGCGACAGCCGTCCCGGATCCGCGCGCGACTTCCCGTACGGTGGAAGATGGGGTCCGTCAGCACGTCGTCGGGCAGGTCCAGCACCTCGGGCAGACCGAGTTCCTCACCCTGGTAGACGTAGGCAGCGCCCGGGAGCGCCAGCATAAAGAGCGCCGCCGCTCGGGCCCGCGCGGAGCCCACTTGCTCGGCGCCGGGGCCGCCCGCGTACCGGGTGACGGTGCGGACCTGGTCGTGGTTGTTGAGGACCCAGGTGACCGTCGAACCCGTACCCGCGATGTCACGCAGGGCCTCGTCGATGACGGCGCGGAAGGCGGCGGCATCCCAGGGGGCACTGAGCAGGTCGAAGAAGAATGCCTGGTGCAGCTCGTCCGGCCGTACGTACAGCGCGTGTTCTCGCGCTCTTGGCACCGACACCTCGCCGACAAGCAACCTCTCGATGCCGTCGCGTGCTGTGTACTCCTCGCACACGGCCCGCCAGCGGCGCCACACGTCATGGACCTCGGGCTGGTTCCAGGCCAGAGGGTTGACCGAGTCACGCGTGCGCTCGTCCGCCGTCGGGTCGTCCGAATCCGGGAGATCGGGATGCTTGAACAAGCCGGCGGCCACATCGATGCGGAAGCCGTCCACGCCGCGGTCCAACCAGAAGCGCAGCACCTGCTCGAAGTGCTCGCCCACTCGGGGGTCGCGCCAGTTGAGGTCCGGCTGTTCCGGCGTGAACAGGTGGAGATACCACTCGCCGGGGGAGCCATCCGGTTCCGTGACGCGGCTCCAGGCGGAACCGCCGAACATGGCGTGCCAGTTGTTCGGGGGCTCCTCCCCGTTCGGGCCGCGGCCCGGGGCGAAGTGGAACCGTGACCGGGCACGGCTCCCCGGGCCGCCGGCCAGGGCCTTCCGGAACCACCGGTGCTCGCTCGAACAGTGGTTGGGAACGATGTCGATCAGCAACTTGAGTCCGAGCCGATGGGCCTGGGTCACCACGCGTTCGAACTCGGCGAGGTCGCCGTACACGGGGTCGACGTTCTGGTAGTCCGCGACGTCGTACCCGTGATCGTGCTGGGGCGAGGGGTAGAACGGGCTCAGCCAGACGCCGTCGACACCGAGCTTCCTCAGATACGGAAGTCCGGCGCGCACGCCGGCGAGATCTCCGACTCCGTCCCCCGTGCTGTCGAGGAAGCTGCGGACGTAGACCTGATAGATCACCGCGTCCCGCCACCAGGGGGTGGCGGAGCGGGTGTGGGGAGGGCGGCCGGCGTGGGCCGCAAGAGTGCTGAGCATCTCGCGTCGACCTGTCTGAAGTGAATGCGAGAGCGCCCGAACGGGAGCCTCTGATGTGCATTCATGTTAAGTACTCATGAAGGCGAGATGTCAACGATGCTGCAGAACTCGCTTGTGCAGATGCCTGATTGGGCAGACTGTACGAGCAAAAGGGAAAGACCACTACCTAACAAGCAAGTAGAGTGGGGAAGGCAGGGAGGAGCGCGGGAGTGTCAAGAGCCGCCCGAGATGGCGCTCAGCTCGCGAGTCAATCGCCGCACGGCTTCCTCAGGGGTCTCGCGCAGCGCCAGCACATCCTGGCTGACGGCCTGGACGGCGAGGCTCACCTGCTCGTACCGCGCGCTCTTGGGGCGGGGCGCGGCCGCCAGCACGCTCTGCCGGAGGATCGGAAGATAGGGATGGGAGGCGACGAGGGACGGGTCGTCGTAGAGCGAGGCTCTCACCGGCGGTAGAGCGCCTCGCGTCAGTACCTGCCGCTGCACCCGCTCGCTCGTCAGGTACGCGATGAAGTCGGCGGCCGTGGCGGCGTTCTTCGAGCGGGCGGACACGGCAAGGTTCGATCCGCCCAACACGCTCGTGCCCGGCCCGTCGAGACCGGGCAGAGGAACAACTCCGAAGCGTCCTGCGACCTTCGATCCCGGGCCGTTGGCGTCCGCGTAGACGTACGGCCAGTTCCGCAGGAAGAGGAGGCGGCCTTCTTCGAAGGCGGCACGGGACTCCTCCTCCTTGTACCGCAGGGCCTCGGTGGGTATCCAGCCCTCGCGCAGCCCGTCCGCGAGGAACGCGAGGCCAGCTCGCGCCGAGTCCGAGTCGACTCCGACCCGCGCGCCCTCGTCACGGAGGACGGTCCCGCCCGCGGACTGGATCGCCTCGGTGACGTTCACGGTCAGCCCTTCGTAGGGCAGGAATTGCCCCGCGTACCCCTCCAGACCGTGCCGCGGGGCGAGGGTGCGCGCCTGGCGAGCCAGCTCGGCCCAGGTCCGCGGCGGCTTCTCGCCGGCCGCGTCCAGCACGTCCTTGCGGTAGTACAGCAACCCGGCGTTGGTCACGTACGGGACGGCGTACAGCCGCCCTTCGAAGGTGGCCGTGTCGACCACGGGGCGCAGAAAGGCGTCCAGCTCGAATCGTCCGCGGTTCAGGGGGGTGATCAGACCTGCAGCCGCGAACTCCGAGGTCCAGGCCACGTCGATGTTGAGCACGTCGAACCGGCTGCTGCCGGAACGAAGTTCGCTGAGCATCTGTGCCCGGCTCTCGTCCGCCGAGTCCGGCAGTTCGACGAGCGTGACCCGCTCGGCCCGATGGTCGCGGTTCCAGTCGTCGACCAGCGGTGCGAGGTAGTGGGTGAGATCTCCCGCCGTGACGAACGTCAGCGGGCCTCGGTCCCCGGCCGGCAGCTCACCGGGACTCTGCGCGACGCCGGAATTCCCGGCCAGCACGATCGCCGCTGCGAGAATCCCCCTCCTCACGGCCCGTATCCACCGCATAGGTTCCTCCTGGACGTGGTCCCGGACGCGACGTGGACCATCGTGGCATATGTCGAGCCCGGGGAATCGGCGATACTGGACCGCCAGATGACACGGCCGTCACCTGGTCCACCGGTCTCAGGTCCGGCATCGGGTTCCGGAACGAACGACACAGAAGGGGGAGCGTGTGCGGCAGCAGCTGCTGGCACTCCTCACCCGGGGCCCTGCCCACGGTTACGAGCTCAAGCAGGGCCTTGAACAACTGCTCGGCTCCGCATACCCTCAGCCGAACATCGGCCAGGTCTACGTGACCCTCGGGCGGCTGGAGAAGAGCGGTCTGATCGAGGGTGAGGATGTCGAACAGACCGGTCGCCCCAACAAGCGGACGTACCGGTTGACGGAAGCGGGGCGGGACGCCGTCTCCGCGTGGTTCGAGGAAACCGCCGACGAGCCGAGGGTACGCGACGGGTTCTTCATGAAACTCGCGCTGGCCCCAGTGTCGGGACTCGCCGACCCGATCGCCTTGATCAACAGGCAGCGGCGCCAACACCTGAACACCATGCGCACCCTCTCCAAGCTCGCCGCTTCGGAGGACCGTGACAACAAGATCGCCCAACTCCTGATCGAGGGTGCCATGCTGCACCTGCAGGCCGACCTCGACTGGCTGGAGCGTTGTCAGGAGGAGCTGGAATGACCGAAGGTCCCGTCGCACCGCCCCCACAGGAGACGATCGTGCATGCCGAGGGTCTGACGAAGACCCACCACGGCGACAGCGCCCCTGTCCAGGCGGTACGGGGTGTGGACCTGACCGTGCGGCCGGGTGAGTTCGTCGCCGTCACCGGCCCGTCCGGAGCGGGAAAGTCCACCCTGCTCCACCTCGTCGGCGGTCTCGAACGGCCGGACAGCGGGCGCCTGTGGCTGGGCGGAGAGCGGGTCGACGGATACTCGGAAGCCCGCTGGGCGATGCTGCGCCGACGCCACATCGGCATCGTCTTCCAGTTCTTCAATCTGGTCTCCAACCTCACCGTCGCTGACAACATCGAACTGCCGGCCCTCCTCGCCGGGGTCTCGCCCCGGTCGGCGAGGGAAAGCAGAGCGGAACTCCTCGAAGAACTGGGGCTGGAAGGCAGGGACCGATCGATGCCGGGAGAGCTTTCCGGGGGCGAACAGCAGCGGGTCGCGCTCGCCCGAGCCCTGGTCAACAGCCCGGCGCTGCTGCTCGCCGACGAGCCTGCGGGGAGCCTCGACGGCAAGGGGACCCGCGACGTCGTACGGTTGCTCTCCCGCTTCCACCGGCGGGGCCAGAGCATCCTCATGGTCACCCACGACGCCCGCATGGCCAGTGCCGCCGACCGGGTCATCAGCTTCTTCGACGGACAGGTCGCCGACGACGCGACCCTTGGCAACGGCGGCACGGCACGCCCGGGGGTGTCCGGCGTGCTCAAACTGAGAGACTGAGGCGATGCGTCGTGCGGGCCATTCTGCGGTGGGCTCACTCCGACCTGCGCGCCCATCGGGGCGAGGCCCTGTTCGCCGTGCTCGCCAGCGCCGGCGTGATCGCCTCGCTGCTGCTGTCCGGAGCGCTCCTCAGCTACGCCGTCAACCCCTGGCAGCGTGTGTTCAACCAGTCCCAGGGCGCGCACATCTGGCTTCACACCCGAGGTGACCTCGACGCGGCCGCGCTTACCTCGCTGGACGAAGTCGCCGCGATATCCGGTCCCTTCCGGACGGCCGACGCCACCGTCGAGGTGGCCGGCGCACGGGCGAGGGTCGTCCTACGGGGCACGGGCCCACAGCCGCCGACGGTGGCCCGCCCCCTCGTCACCGAGGGACGCTGGCTGAACTCGGCGACCACCGACGGCCGCCCGGACGAGATTGTTCTGGAGAGCACACTCGCGCGTGCCCTGTGGGCCGACCCCGGCGAGACGGTGACGGTCACCGGCGAGGACGGCGCACCGTTGTCCCTGCGGATCACGGGCATCGCGGAGAGCGCCGAACCCCTCTACCGGGCCGGTCAGGGAGCAGGCGTCGCCTGGGTGCTGCCCGGGGCACTGGAACGAATGGCCCCGACCGGTGCGGGACAGAGCGTCGGGCTACGGCTCAAGGACCCGGACGACACCGACTACGTCGTCCAGCGAGCCGTGACGCTGCTGGGCGCCGACCGGGTCGACCAGGTGACGAACTGGCAGGAGGCCAAGGCCGACGTGGGAGGCGACGACCGGCTGCTCGGACAGATATTCGCCGCCTTCGGCCTGGCTGCCCTCTTCGCGGCGGCGGTTGCCATCTCCGGGGCGGTCAGGGCACGCGTGCGGGGCCAGCTCAAGGACATCGCGGTGCTGAAGGCCATCGGCTTCACTCCCGGCCAGGTGATACGGGGGTTCCTCGTCCAGCACCTGGGCTTCGCGGTCCTGGGTGCCGGGCTCGGCACGGTGGCGACCCTGACGCTCGGCCGGTGGATACCGGGCAGGATCGGAGAGGCGGTGGTCCTGTGGCCGGAGATGCCCGGACACCGGGCGATCGTGGTCGGGCTGCCTGGCACCGCGGTCCTTCTCATCGGTACCGCCACCGGGCTCGCCGCCTGGCGGGCCGGTCGCGTACCGCCCGTCCCCGCCGCCAGGTCGGCGCTCCTCACCGCTGCCCCGCTCACCCTCCTCGGCCGCCGCGCCATCGGACTGCGCCTGTCGCCGGCCCTGGTTCTCGGCTGGCGCTCCGCGTTCTCCGGCCGCGGACGCAGCCTGTTGTCGATCACCAGGCTCGCTCTCCCCGTCGCCCTGATGACCGTGGCCCTCGTCGCCTGGTCGACACTCGACCAGTTCCGCAGCGACCCCGCCCAGATGGGCCGCGCCGCCGCCCTGACCGTACGCGCCGACAAGCCGGGCCCGGCCGACGACCCGGCGCTTGAGCGCGCCCTTGCCTCGGTCCCCGGCGTCGAAGACGCCTTCCCCTGCGTGGAGTTCGTCGCGCTGGTTCCCGGTCAGACCGGGACGATCACTCTGCGTGGCATGGGCAGCCAGGCACGACCGTACCCCCACACCGTCGTCGAAGGTCGTGCACCGACCGGCCCGGACGAGGCGGTCGCCGGGCAGGGGCTGCTGGACCTGCTGGGCGTACGGGTTGGGGAGTGGGTCCGGATGACGGTCGAGGGGCGCCCGCAAATCCTGCACATCGTGGGCCGCAGCGTCGAACCCGACCAGGGCGGCCGGGTGATCTCCACCTCGCTCGACAGCCTCAGGAACAGCGCCCCGGCGATGCGGGCACGCTTCCACGCGCTCGTCCTACGACCGGGAGCCGACCCCAGGGAGGTGGCGGCCGCCGTCTCCGAGGCGACCAACGACGCTCTGGAGATTCGCGAGACCCCCACCCCCGCGGACCGGCTGGACACCCCACGCGGAGTCATCGCGGCGCTCATCGCCGTCCTGGCCTTCATCGCCCTCGTCGAACTGCTCACGCTGATCAGTACCGGAGTACGCGCCCGGGTACGCGACCTCCTGGCGATGAAGGCCATCGGCCTCACCCCCCGCCAGATCGGCGCTGTGATAGTGACGGCAGCGGCCCTCAGGACCCTGGTCTCCGCCCTCCTGGGCACCGGGGTCGGAGCGGCGCTCGGACAGTGGCTCGTCGACGAGGAGGGCCGCTCCAGCGGCATTGGCTCGGGTATCGCTCACGTGCCCTCACCGCTCGTCCTGGTGACCCTGGTCGTCACAGCAACCGCGGTCGGCGCCGCGGCCGCGCTGGCGCCCGCCGTGAAGACGGCACGTCGCCGCCTCATCGACTCGGCGAGCGAGACCCTTTAGGGCTTGCCCGGTCGATCACGCGACAGCTCGTCGGGACAAGGTCCCGACCGGCTCCGAAAAGGGATCTTCGCCCACTGCCGGTTGTGGCAATGTGCTCGCAGGCCCAACCCATCGCATACCCGTCTGTCCTCACCACCGCCCCTGTATTGGCTTGGGCTTGGCGCCTCCCACGACCTCGAACGGTCCTCGAGAAAACTCACTTGAGCCGTTCGCAGCTGGGACATCGGTCTCTCCGCGCCTGACCATGCGCGCGCCGAACCAGCAGGCGGGCACGAAGCATGTCCCCCTCGATGACGCCCGGGTCGGCGAAGGCTGGCCATGCCACGGCCCCGCGCCCTGGCCCGATCAGCAGTACCAAAACGCCATCAACGCCCCCATGGATCAGTCCGGTGACGTCGGACACCGGATCCTCCGACTCACTGCGCTTGGACTCGGCCAGGACATCGACGCGTTCACCCGTCTGACCGACGACGGATGGCACTACTTGCGGGTCCTGCGCTTCCCTGCCGCATCGACCACCAGCGAACGCGGCATCGGCGCCCACACCGACTACGGTCTGCTGGTCATCGCCGCCCAGGACGAGGTCGGACAGGCCCTGCACATCCGGCCTCCTATCCCACGAGAGAGCCGCAATCGCAATTGGCTGGCCGAAGAGAGCGCCGCGGGCGCATACGAGGACGACGACAAGTGGACGTACGTCAAACCCGTACCGCACACCTTCACTGTGTTCCCCGGCGACATGTTCCAGTTCATCACCGGTGGGGAACTGCTCTCGACACCGCACAAAGTGAAGCTCGCCGACAAGGAACGGTACGCCTTCGCGTACTTCCACGAGCCGAACTTCCAGGCAGTGGTCCGTCCGCTCGGCAGCACGGACGACGCAGAATCCCTCCATTACGGCAGCCACTTCACCTCGATGTTCACCCGCTGCTACCCAGACCGCATCACAACGCAGAGGATCCACGCCGAGGGCAGATTGTCCGTGCTGGAAAAGCTCCGGATGAAGGCCTTTCCCTCGCCCCGATCGAGTGGGACCGGCCCAACTGATCACTTCGGAGTGAGGTTCGGAGGCGTCTCAAGCAGATGATGATGCGGGCGAGTTGGAGTAGGCCGAGGTGGAGGTGGGCGCGTATCTCCTAGCGGATCCGGAGCCGCTTGAACTGGTGGAGCCAGGCGAAGGCCCGCTCGACGATCCAGCGGCTCTTGCCCAGGCGAGAGCCATGGGCAATGCCCTTGCGGGGGCGGTCTTCGGGGTGATGCCGCGGGCCCGCAGGAGGCGGCGGTACTTGTCGTAGTCGTAGCCGCGGTCGACGAACAGCCGGCGAGGCCGGTGGCGAGGCCACCCTAGTGATCTGGTTGTGAGTTGGTCCGGCGTGCTCGCGCACCCCGCTTCCAGCTCCACTTCACCCCGACCCACTCGTCGTGGACCAACCAGGTCGAGCGGCGATTCGCCGAGCTGGAACGGCGTTGCCTCGAACGCGGAGTGTTCTGCTCCCCCGACGACCTCAAGGCCGCACTCGAAGAGTGGATCAAGGTCTGGAACGACGAGGCCAGGCCCTTCACATGGACCAAGACCGCCGACCAGATCTGCCGCTACTGCTCACGCGTCTCCGAACCAGATCATTAGTTCTTTCCCCTTCGGGCAACAAGAATCCAGTCACCCGTGCTGAGTCGGGACTTTCGGCGCCGCCCCGGCCCGGCTCAGCGGGACACTGCGACGCAGCGCGCGTCCCGCCGTGCCCCAGTCCCCGATCGCAGCAGAGGCATCCCGTGACCGACATCGATTCCCGGCTCACCGACGACATCCCCGCGCCCCACGAACTGGACCTCGGCCGCCCCCTCTACCGCCTCGATCCCCTCGGCCGGGACTTCGCGGCGGAGGGAAAGGCGCTCCAGGGGATAGGCACGCTCGTTCCTGTGGAACTCCCGGACCGCGTGACGGCGTGGGCGGTGACCCGGCGGCGGGTCGCCGACCAGTTGCTGACCCACCCCGACATGCGCAAGAACCCCCGACACTGGCGCGCCTACCAGGACAGCCTCGTACCGGCCACCTGGCCCCTGCTGCAGCTCATCACCACACCGACGATGCTCATCATGGACGGCGCCGACCACACCCGGCTGCGCAAGCCGATCCAGACCGCGTTCACCACGCGCCGGGTCGAGGCGCTGCGCCCGCGTATCGAGGAGATCGTCGACGAGCAGCTCGACGCGCTCGCGGCGGCCGAGCCGGGATCGGTCGTGGACCTGCGCAGCACCTTCGCCTTCCAGCTGCCGGTGACCGTGATCTGCGAGCTGTACGGCCTCGACGACCTGGAGGCGCGAGATCAACTCGCCGTGGACAGCCACCTGTTGCTGAGCGGCGCGACCCCGCCCGATGAGCGGCTGGCTGCGGAGGCCAGCATCTTCGGCAGCATGGCCCAGCTGATCGCCGCCAAGCGCAAGCAGCCCGGTACCGACCTCACCTCGGCCCTCATCACGGAGTTCGACGCCGGTCACATGTCGGAGGAGGAACTGGCCGGAACGCTGTTCCTCATGCTCCTGGCCGGTCACGAGACCACTCAGGACCTGATCTGCAACGCGGTCCAGCGCCTGGCCGAACACCCCGAGCAACTGGCGCGCGTCCTCGACGGAGCCTCCGGCCAGGACCCGTGGCACGGCGTGGTGGAGGAGTCGCTCCGCTTCGATCCCCCCGCCGCCACGACCATGTTCCTGTACGCCGAGCGGGATGTCGACGTGGAAGGCGTCACCATCCGGGCCGGTGAACCCGTGCTCCTCCACATCGCGGCGATCGGCCGCGACGACGACGTCTTCGCCGACCCGGACACGTTCCTCCCGGACCGGCGCAACGCCCACCAGCACCGCGCCTTCAGCCACGGTCCGCACCACTGCCTGGGCGCGCCCTTGGCCCGCCTGGAGGCGAGGGTCGCGCTGCCCGCCCTGTACGAGCGGTTCATCGTCACCCCCGCGGAGCCACTGGGGGACATCGAGCGGGTGGGATCGCTGTCGACCAACGGCCCCGCCCGGCTGCCGGTCCGCCTCACCGCGCGGTCATGATCCGTGGGCTTCGTCTCCGCCGGCATCTCGGCGGGCGTGTGCACGCGTACGTTGCCCAACAGGTGGCACAACACCTGGCGCAGCCCGGACTCGTCGGTCCACTCGAGCAGTGCAGCCGCGACGGTGACCGGGCGTTCGGGCTGCTGCACCCGCAGATCCTCGACGGCCTCACGGGCCGGCCCGGCCAGGTCGTGACCGCCGCCGCAGGCACGGCATACCTGCACGGACCGATGGCCGCCAACACCGCAGCCCAGACCGACGGCCCCTTCGGGCAGGGCGCGTTCGCCATCCGTTTGCCGGGCCCGTCGGATCTATTCCGGCGGGCCGGCGCATCGAGATCCGGGCCCTCGCAAACGACACGGTCAAGCGACGGACCTCGCGCGGATTCCTCGACCCCGAACGCATGGCGATCCAATTTGAGCAGGAATGGGGCACCGTGGGCGTCGCCGCGACGCGCCGCGAATGGATCGTCGGCCCCCTCACGGAGGCACGCTCTCGGGTCACCCCGCGACACGATCATCGAGCCCGACGGCTTCGAGAAGGCCACCTACCGTCGGCGCAACGTCGGCGGACGCTGCTTCCAGCGCCTCTAGCAATGGCGCGGCATTGCCACCCGCTGCGACAAGCGACCCGACCGCTACCTCGCCGCCATCACCCGCTGGATGATGATGACCGGGCTGCACCACATATCCGATCCCAAAGTGGTCAGCTATGCCGTGGGCGCGGTACGCAACGGATTCACCGGTCAGGCGCTCGACATGTCCACGCGCCTCGCCGAAGTCAAGCGGAGTCTGGCGACTGCGTCCCCGGAATCGCGTATCGAATTCTGGAAGTCGGTAGCCGCGCTGAAGACCTCCACGTTGCTCCAATTGCCGGTGAACGCGGCAGCTTTGGTGCTGGACGTCCCCGAGGAGGAGCAGATCGCTCTCGATGAGAGCATGCATCTCATGGGGCTGGCCGGGCAGTTACTGAACGACTTGGTGGGCGCCGACGGGTGCCGAAGTAATTCGGGTTCGGGCCGGACCGATGTACCTATAGGCACATGCGCTGACCGTTCGTGCATGCGTGGGTACCGCGCCAGGGAAGTCGGTGGCATTGTTTCTCCGAGCGGGCCTCGTGAAACCCTGCCGCGAAGGCACGCACCCTGGCCATGCACTCCCCGATCTGGCATGGCTTCGCCGCCCCTCCCGACTCCCCACGGGAGGGGCGGGCGGGTTCAGGGACAAGTGGCGGGACGTCCAGGACGGCCCGTACGACGCCATCTCCTCCATCGAGATGGCCGAGCACGTCGGCGCCGAGCGCTACCGCACCTACGCCCACACCCTGTACGACCTGCTGAAGCCGGGCGGAAGGCTGCTGGACCAGCAGAGCGCCCGGCGCCCCTGGCCGGACGAGGAGGCGTACCGGGTCGACGAGTTCATAGACGCCTACGTCTTCCCCGACGGGGAGCTGTCCCCGGTCGGCACCACCGTCGGCGAGCTGGAGCGGGCCGGCTTCGAGGTCCGCGACGTGGAGGCACTGCGCGAGCACTACGCGCTCACCCTGCGGGCCTGGGTGGCGCGGCTGGAGGAGCACTGGGAGGAGGCAGTCCGGCTGACCTCGCCCGGGCGGGCCCGGGTCTGGCTGCTGTACATGGCGGCCACGGCGCTCGGCTTCGACCACAACCGGCTAGGCGTCAACCAGGTGCTCGCCGTGCGCACCGGGGGCCGGTCGGCCTCCCGGATGCCTCTGCGGGCCCGCGAGTGGCCGGCACAGGACTAACGTGGTCGGCGATTGAGGTGGGGGCGTGCTGGCCTGGCAGCTCGGCTCGTGCGTGATCAGCAGACGGTGTCGCGGACGAGGACGAGTTCGGTGCTCGTCCGGTGCCGGGTAGGCCGCAGGGCGGCCCGGTCAAGACCAGGGAGGCGATCGCGGCGTGGGTCTCGGGGTAGGTCTCGCGGCGGCCGGTGTAACGCTGGAGGGGCCTCCACTTCTTCGTCTCGCCGATGACGTCCTGGACGCAGATCCGGGCGGGAGGACTGGCGGCGCCGGTGCGCGAGTTGCTCGCCCTGCGGGGCGTCCTTGCGCGGCGGGCCGGGCCGCGGGGCGGCGGGACGGTGACCTGGCCCTGCTACTGCCAGGAGGAAGGTGCGTACGTCCTTGACCGTGAGTCGGACGGCCTTCTTGGTGCCGAGGCCGGGGATGAGGGTGAGGCGGCGCAGCGGGTTGGGTGTTCCCCCGAAACCGGTGGCCGGCGACCCCGCCGAGCCCGGCAAGTGCCACGCGAATGTCGCCCTTTGTAGCCCCTCCGCCACTTCTCGTCAGCCATGGGGCCCTCCATCGGGAATGCGCCCGCTGTTAACGGAGGCTTTAACGATGTTTTCGCAGGTCAGGCGGACAAAACCGGCGTAAAACAGATGACCCTAAGATTAGGCCTCCCCAACCAGCACATCGTGGGCTTAACTTAGGTGCCATGACCTCCCCCCGCTCCACCTACGGCGGCGGCTACTACGCCGCACCGTCGTTCCCCGACACTCCGATCTACGACTCCCTGGTCGCGGAGCGGGGTACGCCCCAGATTGCCCCGATCCGAGTGCCGGCCGTGTACGACACCGGAAACAGCTACCTGCCGGCGCTCCCGTCGGCGCTGCCGGCGCTTCCCGCGGCGCCTTCCCAGCCGAACCCGTCGTACGGCTACCCACAGCAGATGGCCGCATCGCAGCAGAACTACGCGCCGATGCAGCCGGCTCATCTGCAGCACGCTCCCGCGCCGTACATCCCGCAGCAGCCGACCGGCATGCGGGGCGGCTACCAGACGCCTCAGCCCCAGCAGCAGCGCCCGGCGCCGGGCACGGGGTACGAGTCGATGCGCCCGGCGTCGCCGCGGCCCGTCCCCGCGCCCTCTCCGTACGAGGACCTGTACAACCGCCCGTACCAGAGCCGGGGGTACTGAGCCGCCGCGGAACCCGCTGCACACGGCCGCGGTCCGCCCCGGGCCCGATCCGAAGGACGGGCCCGGGGGGACTGGCAGGATGGAGACATGCGTCCTCCCGTACTGCGCGCCGTACACATCCATCCGGTCAAGTCGCTGGCCGGATGCGAGCCCGGCGAGGCCGCCGTCGAGCCATGGGGACTCGACGGCGACCGCCGGTGGATGCTGGTCGACACCACGGGCCGGGCCGTCACACAACGGCAGCAGCCGCGCATGGCGCTGGTCTCCGCCGTGCCGCTGCCCGGGGGCGGCATCGGTCTGTCCGCGCCGGGGAGCGCGCCGCTGGCCGTCGAGGTGCCCGAGCCCGGACGCACGGTCCCCGTGGCGCTGCACCGGTCCACCATCGAGGTGGTGGAGGCTGCGGCCGCCGCCCACACCTGGTTCAGCGAGCGCCTGGGCACGGAGGTCCGGCTCGTCCATCTCGACGCGCCCGGGACCCGCCGTCTCATCGATCCCGCGTACGCGCGCCCCGGAGAGACCGTCGGATTCGCCGACGGTTACCCGCTGCTCCTGGCTTCCAGCGCCTCGCTGGACGCCTTGAACTCACTCATCGCGCAGGGCGACCACGCAGACGAGGGGCCGCTGCCGATGAACCGTTTCCGGCCGAATGTCGTCGTGGACGGCACGGCGCCGTGGGCGGAGGACGGCTGGGACAGGATCGCCATCGGCGATGTCCCGTTCCGCGTGGTCAAACCCTGTGACCGCTGTGTCATCACCACCACCGACCAGGGCACGGCGGAGCGCGGCAAGGAGCCGCTGCGTACGCTCGCGCGCCACCGCCGTGTCGGGCAGGACCTGCTGTTCGGCCAGTATCTGATTCCGGACGGGACCGGAGTGATCCGGGTCGGGGACCCGGTTCGGATTCTCGGCTGACGGCCCGGCCGGGAGGGGAACTCGCGGGACCGGCCCGCGCGTTGGACGGGGTGAGGTGGCTCTCTCTTCGTCTGCTCGGCGCGCGGGCTGTGCCGTATCAGGATATGACGGATGCGGAAGGGGGTGCAGGACTGTGCGAGCGGTATCGGGAGTATGGCGTTGGCGGCACAATCCCCTGCGCCGCGCCACTGACCGGCGCGAGGCGTGGGTGGCTCTGGTGGCGCTGCTGTTGATGACGGTGGCGGCGCCTGCGCTCGGGTGGCTGTGCGGTTCGCTCATGGACGACGTCCTGCAGGAGTCGGTACGGATCCAGCAGGCGCAGCGGCGTGCCACGACGGCGGTTGTGGTGCGCGTGGCGTCGGGGCCGCCGCGTCTGGTCTCCGACCCCGAGATCTCCTCGGAGCGCACGACGCAGACGTCGGTGGTGGCGCGCTGGAAGGCCCCGGACGGCACCGCCCGCAGCGGAAGGGTCACGACCTTTTCGAAGACCACCGATCCCGGCGCCAGGGTGCGCATCTGGACCGATCCGGACGGCCGCCCGGCGCTGCGCCCGATGGATGCCCCCACGGCCCACACCCATGCGGCACTGGCCGGATTCGGGGTGATGCTGCTGGGCGTCGCACTGATCGAGGGCGGGCGGCGCCTGATCGTATGGCGCATGGTGCAACGGCGGTATGCGCGGCTCGACCGGGCGTGGGCCGAGGCCGGTCCGGACTGGGGCAGGACCGGCACCGGCAGCTGATGAGCTGGGATCCCGTCAACTCCCGCCCTCCACGCGCGCTACGGTGGACCGGTCCGCTCACCTCTTCGGCGGACGGACCCGTGACGACCCCTGCCGCAAGGCCGGCCGCACGGGCATCGGACACGCACGAGGTGGGGGCACAACAGCGCCATGGCACAGGGCACGGTCCAGGTGACGCACACCGGCACATCGCGGTGGCGGCGCCGCACTGGCGAATACGCCTCCCTCACCGCAGCCCTCGAGGCCGCGGCGGACGGTGATGTCCTCACCGTCGCGCCGGGCACCTACCGGGAGAATCTCGTCCTGCACCGCGCGGTGACCCTGCGCGGTCCGGAGGGCTCCGTCGGCTCCGTGCGGATCGCGCCGGTCGACGGCGTACCGCTGACGGTGCGTGCCTCCGCCGTCGTCCAGGATCTGCATGTGGAGGGCCAGGACTCGGCGGCCCCCGCACTGCTCGTCGAGGACGGCGCCCCGGAGCTGGCGGATCTGCGGATCGTGACGCGGTCGGCCGCCGGGATAGAGGTGCGCGGTGCGGCCCGGCCGAACGTGCGCCGCTGCACGGTCGACAATCCGGCCGGGGTCGGCATTGCCGTGCTGGACGGTGCGGGCGGGGTGTTCGAGGAGTGCGAGATCGTGTCGGCCGGGCAGTCCGGGGTCTCGGTGCGCGACGGTGCGCATCCGCGGCTGGAACGCTGCCGGATCCATCACTCCTCGGGCGCCGGACTGAGCATCACCGGTGAGGGCAGCGGGCTGGAGGCCATCGGCTGCGAGGTGTACGAGATCAAGGGCAGCGGCATTCAGGTCACCGCCCGCGCCTCCGCGCACCTCACCGACTGCACGGTGCACCGCACTTCGGCGGACGGGGTCACGCTCGACACGGACGCGGTGCTGACGCTCGCCGACTGCGACATCCATGACATCCCGGAGAACGCGGTGGATCTGCGCTCCCGTTCGGTCCTCACCCTGACCCGTTCCACGGTCCGCCGCTTCGGGCGCAACGGCCTGTCCGTGTGGGACCCGGGCACCCGGGTCGACGCCAACCAGTGCGAGATCCACGACAGTACGGGCGACTACCCGGCGGTCTGGGTGAGCGACGGCGCGACCGTGATACTGGACTCCTGCCGGGTCCATGACGTGCCGGACGCGATCTTCGTCCTCGACCGGGGCTCGCGCGCCGATGTCGTCGACAGCGATCTCACCCAGGTCCGCAACACGGCGGTGTCGGTGAGCGACGGGGCGACCGCACAACTCGACGACTGCCGGATCCGGGAGGCGTCCACCGGCGCCTGGTTCCGCGACCACGGCAGCGGCGGCACGCTGAACAACTGCACCATCGACACGGCACAGACCGGGGTCATCGTCACCAAGGGCGCCGACCCGACCATCGAGCGCTGCACGGTCACTTCGCCCGCCGAGGCCGGTTTCTACGTCTCCGCCGAAGGACGTGGCACCTTCGACAGCTGCCGGGTCACCGGCAGTGACGGATACGGCTTCCATGTCATGGACGGCTGCCGTACGACGCTGACCCGGTGCCGTACCGAGCGGTGCGCGCGCGGCGGCTACGAGTTCGCCGAGGGCGGCTCGCACGGTGACGGGCAGGGGACGGGCCCGGTCGTCGAGGACTGCACCAGCGACGAGAGCGCACTGCGCACCGCCACTCCCCCGCCGCCCACGGTGCTGACGGCGGCCCAGTCGGCCCCCGGGCTGCTCGGTGCGGTGCCCGCGCAGCGCCCGGCCGTGCCCGCCGCCGTCGAGGCACCCGCCGAGCCGGTACGTACCTCGGGCGCCGTTCTCGGTGAACTGGACGCGCTGGTCGGCCTGGACAGCGTCAAGCGCGAGGTACGTGCCCTCACCGACATGATCGAGGTGGGCCGCCGCCGCTTGGAGGCGGGGCTGAAGGCCGCGTCGGTGCGACGCCATCTCGTCTTCACCGGCTCCCCCGGCACCGGCAAGACGACCGTGGCCCGCCTCTACGGCGAGATCCTGGCCTCGCTCGGGGTGCTGGAGCGGGGGCATCTCGTCGAGGTGTCCCGGGTCGATCTGGTCGGCGAGCACATCGGCTCGACCGCCATCCGTACCCAGGAGGCGTTCGAGCGGGCGCGCGGCGGGGTGCTGTTCGTCGACGAGGCGTACGCGCTGTCGCCCGAGGACTCCGGCCGGGACTTCGGCCGGGAGGCGATCGACACGCTCGTGAAGCTGATGGAGGACCACCGGGACGCGGTGGTCGTGATCGTCGCCGGCTACACCCACGAGATGGAGCGGTTCCTCACCGTCAACCCCGGTGTGGCGTCCCGTTTCTCACGGACCATCACCTTCAGCGACTACGAGCCCGCCGAACTGCTGCGGATCGTCGAACAGCAGGCCGAGGAGCACGAGTACAGCCTCGCCGAGGGCACCGGGGAGGCGCTGCTGAAGTATTTCACCGAGCTGCCCAAGGGCCCGGCGTTCGGCAATGGCCGGACCGCCCGCCAGACCTTCGAGTCGATGGTCGAGCGGCATGCCGGCCGGGTCGCCCAGCTCGCCGAACCGAGCACGGACGACCTCACCCTGCTCTACCCGGAGGACCTGCCGGAACTCCCCTGAGAGACTGTCGGGTGACCTTCGATCGGAGAGCGGACGCGGCATGGTGCGTGCGATTCCAAGGCGCCGGGATGGCCTTGTAGCGGAGCTACCAGGGCATTTCGGCAACGCCGGAAGCGTGCGTGCCAGGGCGTGGCCGCCCGATCAGAGGTCACCCGACAGGCTCTGAGTCTCCCCGGAGCCCCCGTCGGCCTGGCGGGGCAGCACCGGCCCGAGCCGGACGAGCAGCGCCGCCCGTTCCTCGGCGAAGACCGGGTCGGCCTGGTAGTCCGAGTGGCCCAGCACCGGTTCGGGCAGCGGGTGCTCCGGCGTACGCCCGTAGACCAGCGGATCCCGCAGAGGCCCCCGGTCCACCTCGGGCCCGGCATCCACGTCGAGCCGGACCTGGCCACCGATCGGGTCGGTGGCCCGCCACAGGTTGCGCCAGCAGTGCACGGACCGGTGCAGTCCATGCAGCGGTCCGGGACCGAAGTAGGCCGGGAACCAGCGCCCGTACAGCCGCTCGATCGGTGAACCGTAGGTGAGCAGCGCAACCCGCTTCCGGGCCCCGGCGGGCAGCTGCCAGACGGCGGACGCCGCGAGGACGCTGCCCTGGGAGTGCCCGGAGATGACGAGCCTGCCGCGGGTGCGACCGGTCCAGCCGGACATCCGGGAGGCCAGGTCGGGGACGGCCCGCTCGGCGTAGCAGGGGGGCGCGAAGGGGTGGGCTGCGCGCGGCCAGAACGTGCCGACGTCCCAGAGGATGCCGATGGTGCGCCGGGTGGAGGCGTCCCGGTAGGCGCGCCGGCCGCAGGTCACAAAGACGATGAAGCCGAAGCCGACCATCCAGGAGCCGGTCGACTGGGCGGCTTCCGCGACCGACTCGATGAACGGGCCGGCACCGTCCAGGGCCAGCCCCGGTACCTCTCCGCTCACCCACGCCCCGGCGACCGCCCCCGCGCCGAGCAGCAGGGTGGCGCCGGAGACCAGCCCGAGGAGCCAGGGCGCGGAGTCGGTGAGCCCGGCCAGGGCCCGGGTCCTGGCGATCTGCCAGGTACGGGCGGCGTCCGGCCGCTTCTCCCCGTACTCCTGGTTGACCTCGGGTTCCATGGCGCGGGCGGCGAGCCAGGTGCGTACGCCCAGCACGACGGCGGGAATCAGCAGCAGGGCCAGGAGTACCGGGATGACCGAGGCCTGCCAGCTCAGCAGTACCGGCGGCCCGTCGATGAGGGAGCTCCGGCCCATGCCGGGAGTGCCCGGTCCGTCGAGCCAGTCGGCAACGCGCTGGGCTACCCCGCCGGTCATGACGCCGCCGAGGGCGCAGGCGAGCATCGCGACCGCGGGGCCGCCGAGTCCGTACATGACCGTACGGGGCTCGGGCGTCCGGCGGTACAGGCCGAGCGCGACTGCCGCGAGGGCAACCACGAGCATGCCCTGGCCGACGGTGAGGACACCGAAGGTGACGTCACCGGGGAGCGTGCCGGCGGAGACCCAGCCCGGACGGGACCAGGCCGCGTACACCGCGGTGACGACGAGCAGGGCGAGGGCGGTGCCCGGCAGCCAGCTGATGACGGCGCCGTCGAGCCGGTTGTCGAGCCGCCGCTCGCTGCGACCGCGGCGGCAGACCACCCAGAGCACGACGAGCGTGCCCAGCACGAGCATCGCCTCGATCAGCTGCCCCAGGAACTCGGGGACGGAACCGGTGACGGCGCGGTCGTGACGGGCCGCGGCACCCGCGACGGAGGCCGCCACGGTCAGGAACCCGGCGGCGGTGTGCGCGGCCCGCAGCCGGGCGACGAGCCGTCGGCCGTACCAGAAGCCGGGGCGGCCGAGGGCCGGGCGGACGACGGGCGTTTCGGCAGCGGGGGCTTCGGCGCCAGGGCCCTCGGTCGCGGGGGTGGCCTCGGTCCCGTTGTCGAGGACGTCGTCATCCGGTTCCGCGCCGTTGAGCGGGCGCTGCGACTCGTAGGCGCTCCAGGTCCGGTTGGACAGGAACCAGAGCAGTCCCACCAGCACGGTGGGCACCAGAGCCGCCAGCGCGAGCCGCCGCCCCGGCTGCGACCACCAGCCGTCCTGCGCCGTCGACAGGAAGCCGAGCCAGGACCGTTGGTTCGAGCACTCCGGTACACCCGCGCACTGCCAGGCCACCAGATCCAGCGCGACCTCGCACGCCGCGGCCGTCAGCAGGACGGTCAGGCTGAGGGCGACGAGGCGCACGAGAACGCCGTACAGCCGGACCGCGCGGGTGCGGCCCTTGGCCGTGGGCCGCATCCAGTGGGCCAGGTTGACGACCATGAACGGGAGCAGCAGCAGCCACAGCGCGCGCGAGCCGTTGCCGGAGGTGAGATTGGACCAGCAGTACGCCTCCTCGATGGGCCGGTCCCGGTACCGCTCCGGATGCTGCTCGGCGTCGATGTCCCCCGAGCGCCGGAATATGGCAGCCGTCGCATCACCGGTGACCCGGGCGACGCGCGGATCCCGGAGCATCGACTGGGGGGTGGCTCCGCCGACGCCATGGACCAGGAGTTCCAGCGCGGCCTCCGTGCTGTGCGGGGCCTCGGTGACAGGGGGCACGTGGATGACTCGCTCTCTTGCTGTCGCGGCGTTCCGGCCCGCGTACTGATGCGTAGTCACCAGAATCCCGGAACCCGGGCCGAGCCGGTACCCGGATCACCGAATCTCCCCAGTGCGGCGCCGGACGGAGCCGCGTGGCAGGATGAGCCCGTCCGACAGACTGTTGAACCGACGGGCTGCTGTACGGATACCAGAGGGAAGGACCGGACCCGGCGTTGAGCGAGAATCAGAATCTCCTCGCGGAGCAGCGGCGTGCACTGATCCTCGACGAGGTGCGCCGGCGTGGCGGGGTCAGGGTCAATGAGCTGACCCGCAAGCTGAGCGTCTCCGACATGACCGTGCGCCGGGACCTGGACGCGCTGGCCCGTCAGGGTGTCATCGAGAAGGTGCACGGCGGCGCTGTGCCGGTCGTCGAGGCGAGTACGCACGAGCCCGGTTTCGAGGCCAAGTCGACGCTGGAGCTGACCGCCAAGGAGGACATCGCGCGGGCCGCCGCAGCGATGGCCGTTCCCGGCAGTGCGATCGCGCTCTCCGGCGGAACGACGACGTATGCGCTGGCCCAGCACCTGCTGGACGTACCGGAGTTGACGGTGGTGACGAACTCGGTGCGGGTCGCCGATGTGTTCCATGCCGCGCAGCGGTCGACGGCGACGGGCGGCCCGCGCGCCGGGGCCGCCACGGTGGTGCTCACCGGTGGGGTGCGGACTCCGTCCGACTCTCTGGTCGGCCCGGTCGCCGATCAGGCGATCGGTTCGCTCCACTTCGATGTGCTGTTCCTCGGGGTGCACGGGATCTCGGTCGAGGCCGGGCTCTCGACACCGAATCTGGCGGAGGCCGAGACCAATCGGCGCTTCGTGCAGTCGGCGCGGCGGGTGGTGGTGGTCGCCGATCACACCAAGTGGGGCACGGTGGGCCTGAGTTCGTTCGCGACGCTGGAGCAGGTGGACACCTTCATCACGGATTCCGGTCTGTCCGCGGGCGCCCGCGAGGAGATCGAGGAACATCTGCCGGGCCTGGTGGTGGCGGGTGAGACCGCGGCCGACCTCTCCGAGAGCTGAGGGAATGGGGATCCCAAGGGTGCGGGCGGCGCGTCGGTCGGCTCCGGGTCCTGGGAGCTGGTGTCCGGAGTCGGGAGCTTGATGTCGATCTTCTGCTGACGGTTGTAGTCCCGGTTCCCCGCGGTGAACCCGTAGTCCTTGATCAGCCCGACGTTGTCGGCGCGGTCGACCGAGCGGGTCTGCATCACATGGTTGCCGTCGTCGGCGGGGGTGGCGCTGAACGAGGCGGTGGTCTCCGCCGCCACAGCCTTCGAGAGCGTGGTAGGTACCGTCGACCAGCCGCCGTATTCGGCTGCGTCGTCCTCGTACGGGGCGAGGCGGTACTGGACGTCGCGCGTGTTGGAGGCGCCAGTGGTGACGTCGAACCTGCCTGCCACTCCGGCGGCGCCGCCGCCCCAGTTCTCTGGGTAGGTAGCCGACGAGATACTCGTCGGTTCGCCGGGTGCAGTGGTGTCCACCACGAACTGGGTCCCTGGAGTCCCGCTCAGGTTGTAGTGGGTGCCGTCGCAGGCGTTCGTACGGAACTTGTACGTCTCGCCGTCCTGGAGCTGCCCGGCCGGGACGGTGACGGAGGCCGGCTTGCCCGAGTCGACGAAGTCCGAGACGAGCAGGCCTTCACCGGCCGGGGTGGTGATGGGGGTGTTGGTGGTGGCGTCGTAGACCTGTGCGCCGTCCCGAAAGATCGCAAGAGACCGACGCCGGCAATTACGGTGCGGAGTCACTGCGCACTGACGCTCGGATTTGCGCCGGCGCGCTCAGTTCGACCAGAGGGGGGCACCCCTGGCACAAGGACAAGCCTCATGCCAGGGGTGCGGTCAAACAAGTCAGGATCTGCCGCGAGGGTCAGCGTACGGCGTAGGCCCTGATCAGGGTCTGCTCGATCTTGCTGCCGTTGGCGTCCTGTGCCTTGATGCGCAGGGACACGTAGCCCGATGCCGGGTTGCGGACGGACACCTTGTAGTGGCCGTCGATCTTGGTCTTCACCGTCGCGGGGCTCCAGGTGGCACCGTCGTCGGTGGACGCCTCCACCTCGACCCCGTCGATGTCCGGGGTAGCGCCGGTCTGGAGCGCGAACGCCAGATCGAAGTCGTCGATGGCGTCACCCACGGCGGTGTTCTCCGCATCCAGGTCGAAGCCGTACTTCGGCCAGAGCAGCGCCAGGTTCTCCTTGCCGCTCGCCGGCCGGACGGACTTGAACGTCCATGCGGTGCTGGTCTGTGTGGACAGCGGGAACCACGCCGGGTGCTGGGTGTCCAGGGTGACGCGGTAGGTCGCCGGGTCAGGACTGACCGGCAGCGTGGTCAGCGAGAGTCGCGGCGCCTCCTTGAGGAGCTTCCCGTCCTGGTATATCCGCGCCGTCGCCTTGTCGGCGTCGTTTGCGAACTGGCTGTAGTGCCCCGGTTCGCTGTCACTCATCTCCGGCACCGTGAGGGTGATGTTGTCACCCTCACGGACCGCCTGGGTGTTCTCCGGTCCGGCCGGGCCGTTTGCCGCGCCCAGCCAGGTCTCCTCGTGCTGCTCGCCCGGCTGGTAGGTGCGGAGTCCGTTCCTCATACTGCGGGAGATGTCGGTGCGGTCCGGGTAGACGCTGTGCGCCCACCGAATCTGGTTCATCATCGGCCACCTGCTGCCGGTGGAGTACCACTCCTCCCGGTCCACCGACGCGTCGAAGGAGTCCAGGACGCCGGAGACGAGGGAATCGTTCGGGCGGAACGCCAGGGCGGCGTCGCCGATCATGGTGCCCTTGGTGCTGCGGTAGTGCGACTTCACCACGGTCGAGTTCTCCGCGGTGACCGCGTCGACGGGGTCGGCCGGAATCCTGCCGGGAACCATCGTCGCGATGTTGTACACCTGGGGAACGCCTGTGATCCCCTTCAGGACGATCTGCGTGGGACCGTCGGCCATGCGGCCGAAGAGCACCGCGCCCTCGTCCTGGGTGAGGGACCAGGCCGGGATGGCAGTGCCGGTGGCACGCGGCACGATGGTGGCGAAGGGGCCGGGCCGGTCGTTGACGATGACCACTGCCTTCGCGCCGGCGCCGGCGACCGCGGTGATCTGGTCGATGGACTTCCGGGTGGCATCGCGGGTGACGACCGCGAGCTTGCCGCCGAGGTCCTTGCCGGTCAGGTCCTCCGGCCTCGCCATGCCGGCGTCGACCGCCTGGAGCGTGCTGGGGCCGTACAGCCGGGCCGCATAGATCACTGGCTCCAGCGGGAGCGCGCGTTCCTGCCCGGCATAGGACGCCCGGATCACCGGCGAGAACCTGCGCTGCTGAAAGTGAAACTCGAACGTGCCGAGCTCCACCGGCTTGGTGGGCACCACATAGGCGTGGTCCCAGAGCGGGCTCGACGCGCCCTTCATGAAGTCGAGCCCCAGCTTGCCGGGGAGCTGCTGGCGGTACCCGAGTTTGAACTGGCTCTGCTCGGACTCCTTGGGCGTGGCGACCTTGACCTCCTTGCCCAGCCGGGCATCCAGCGTGATCGTCCGATCCGCCTTCACTTCCACCACGGGCTCACCGGCGAGGGTGTAGTCCGTGACCAGGGACGAGGCCTCGTCCCTCGTGTGGACGAGACCCATGACGGAGTAGCGTCCCAGCGGCACCGCGACAGTCTTGGTTCCGCCCTGGGGGAAGACCTGCTGGAGAGCCCCCGTGTCCAGGTTGAACACCGCGAGCTCGCCGGTCGCCGGGTTTCCGTGCCGGTCGATCGTGTCGACGGTGAGGTCGACGGTGGGCACCCCCTTCGTCGCGCCGACGGTGGTGTGGATCGCGGTGCCGTCGGTCGCGGTGGCGGTGATGACACCGGTGTAGTCACCCAGGGCGCCGAGTTCGGGGTGGTAGGTCACCGTCACGCTCGCGGTGGAGTTCGCCGGGACCGTTACGCCGGTGGCGCTGAGCGTGAACGTGCCGTCCGGTGCGGGCCCGGTCTCCCCGGAAGAGGCCAGGCTGAGCGACAGCGTCTTGTCCGTGGAGGAGGTGTTGACGTAGTTGACCGTTTTGGTGACCGGCGCGCTCTCGGCCGTCGACTTGCCCATGCTGACGACGGCGGGGCTGGAGTAGACCGTGGCGTCGATGGCCTTGGGCACGTCGACCCGGCCGCTGCCCTGCTGGTAGGCGGTGTACGAGCCCTGCTTGGCGGTGCCGACCAGCACCTGCTTGAGCCGGTCGGCGGTCCAGTCCGGATGGCGCTGGGCGAGGATCGCCGCGGCGCCGGCCACATGCGGCGTGGCCATCGAGGTGCCGCTGGCCGCGGTGTAGTCGGCGTCGACGGGGGTACCCATCGAGGTGCCCGCGGCGCGCGCGGCGACGATGCCCACGCCCGGTGCGGTGATCTCCGGCTTGACCGCGAAGGTGTCCTTGAGCGGGCCGCGGCTGGAGAAGTTCGCGAGCTGGTCCTGCTTGGACACCGCGCCGACGGTCAGCGCGGCGTCGGCGGCACCCGGCGAGCCCACGGTCGACTTGCCCGGGCCCGTGTTGCCGGCCGCGATGACGAACAGCGAGCCGGAGGACGCGGTGAGCTGGTTGACGGCCTCGCTGATCGGGTCGGTGCCGTCACTGGGGGCCTCCGAGCCCAGGCTCATGCTGACGACGTCCGCACCCTGGGCCACCGCCCACTCCATGCCGGCGATGACCCCCGACTGGGGGCCACTACCGGCATTGTTGAGGACCTTGCCGATGTACAGGTCGGCGCCCGGCGCCACACCCTTGTACTTGCCGCCCGACGCGGCACCCGAGCCGGCGATGGTCGAGGCGACATGCGTGCCGTGACCGTGGTGGTCGACCGCGTCGGGGTCGTCGGTGAAGTTCTGCGTCTTCTTCACCCGCCCCGCCACATCGGGGTGGTTGGGGTCGACACCGGTGTCGAGGACGGCCACCTTGGTGCCGGTGCCGTCGTAGCCCTTCGCCCACGCCTCCGGCGCGCCGATCTGCGGCACACTCTGATCCAGCGTCACCTTCACCGGCCGGTCGAGCCAGAGCTTCTTGATGCCGTCGGCGAGCTTCGGTGCTTTCGTCGCGGCGGCGCTGTCGTCGTCGACCGCCTCCCAGAACGTCGTCGCCTTCTTCTTGCTCGCGCGCAGTGCCACCGCGTTGGCGCTGGGCAGCTCGTCGGCCTTCACCGAACCGGCCGGCGCGGCCTGCTTGAGCGCCTTGCCCGCCTTGCCCGGCGCGCCCGCGAAGGTCGCCATCAGCGGCACGGCGCGGCGGTGCGCGTCGTCGTAGCCGTACTCGACCAGCTTGGTGACATTGAACAGCTCACGGTCGAGCTCGTTCGCGTCAAGGTACGGCTGTGCCTTGTCCGGGATGACATAGACCTCGTCGCCCACCTTGATGGTGGAGAACGCCGCCGGGGTGCCGTCGGGCGCAGGCTCGACCGTCGCCGCCTGCAGGCCGTTGGCGTGGCGCTCCAGCGTCACGACCTCGCCCGTGACGAGGGTGAGCGTGTGTGTGGCGACGACCGGGCCGTTCTGCTGCGGCTGACTCGCCCGGGCGGCCGGCGCTTCGGCGGCGGCAATGGCGGGGATGCCGAGCGTCCCGGCCACACAGACCGTGGCCAGCAGCGCCGTGAGTGCCCGATGTGAGCGGTGCGGCAAGTGCCGGAGTATGGGGATGGTCAGGTGGACCGGGAGCCTGGATGCCCCAGCCGGTGGTGACTGTCTCATGCGGCAATGACCTTTTCTGAGGGGAGAATGCGCACGAATACCGCGCGGTTGCGGGGATTCGGCATCGCGCTGAGCGGCTGCGATGCATGTGGGTGGTGCCAACCAGTGCTGCTCCAGGCCGATCGGTGGCGCAGCGCCGGACGGCGAACGGCGCGTCCTGCTGGTGCGGCAGTGACCTGGCACCGGTCGGTCAGCCTGCGGGGTTCGCCCCGGAACCTAGTGCCGGGAGGGGCACTGGCTGCGTCGGAGATCCAGGACGGATGGGCCGGCCGAGGCGATCCGTCGGATTCGACCGTGCGCCAGAAGCCTTGCGGACGCGGGGGGATGAGTGGCGACAGGCGGAGGTGTTGGTTCCATGCCGTTGAGTGTTGTTCGCGCACCGGCTACCGGACGATTGGGCAGATGACCCAACTTTGCTGCCGCGCCCGCCTAACGGTGGGCACCGGCCGGGCTGTCGACGACGACGCCGGCTTCGACGACCTTCACGGCCAGCGCCGTCCGGGACGACACCTCGAGCTTGCGCATCGCTGCTTCCACGTGCCGCGCGACCGTCTTCGGCGACAGGATGAGGACACCGGCGATCTCCCGGTTGGTCCGGCCTCCGACGAGCAGCCGGACTACGTCGAGCTCCCGGGGGGACAGTTGATCGCCGTAGCTTCGCCGACCACCGTGCCACGACGGACGCTTCACCCCGACACCGTACGCACGCAGTGTGTGCATGACGCGCTCGGCGTCGCCACGAGCGCCGAGGGTGGACAACCCCTGGAAGGTTTCCGTAAGGACGGAGAGAGCCGCTTCGGACTGGTCCGCACGGAGCAGACAGCGGGCCTGTCGCTCACGGCTGAGCAGGGCGTCGTACGGCCGCGGAAGGCCCTGCCACGCGTCGGCCGCACGCGCGAACAGTTCGGCGGCGCCGAGGGGATCGCCTTGATGCTGGGCCAGGATCGCCCTGCAGGTCGACAATGCGGCGTGCGGGCCAGGTGCGCGGCGATCGCGCACTCCCGCTGCGAAAGCGTCGACCAGGTCGCCGGCTTCGTCGGCGCGGCCGGCCATGAGCAGCGCCTCGGCCCGGACCGGGGCGAGTTCGGTGGCCCAGATCCAGGTGCCCTTGCGTTCCAGGAACCGGATCGGCTCGTCGGTCAGCTGCAGCACGTCGTCGATCCGCCCGGCGCCGAGCCGAAGCCTGGCCAGGGCGCCGGCAGGTTCGATGGAGTACTCCGCCCCGCCATGGCGGACCGCCTGTTCAAGGACGAGCCGCAGGCACTCGTCCGCTCGGTCCTGATCACCGCGGGCCGCATACAGCAAGCCGGTAACCATGGCGGGCGCCAGGCGACTCACCGGCTGCAGGAGTTCCTCGTCACCGGCCAGCGATCCGGCCCGGTCGGCCAGCCCGTCCCAGTCTCCGGTGAGCCAGTCCAGGTGGGCCAGTGTCACCTGCCCCTTCCCGCGGAGCTTCTGGTACTGATACGTGTCGGCCAGCCCTGCGGCCAGCGTGAGCGCCCGCCTCGCCTCCGGGTACCTCCCCCAGATCAGCGCCATGTGCCCGACGTTGAGTTGGCCGACCGTGATCTGCTGCCTCTCCGCGGCGGTGGACGCGTCATCGGCGATCAACGCTGCCTCCGCCCACCCCTCCTCCTCACCGAGCAGCAAAAGCCCGCTCGCCCGCCCGACCCGGATGCTCAGCCGATCCCCCGGCGCCATCGAGACCGGCACCTGCGCAACGCGCCGCAGCCACCTGAGGTGTTCGGCCGCCGGTGTCGTCGTCCCGTACGGCAGGCCGAGGAACATCATTGCGCGGGCTGCCTTCGCCGGGTCGTGCCCGAGGTCGGGCAGTGCGCGTTCCATCTCGATCCGGGACTGCTCGAACGCCTCCGTCTGCTGCAGCAGCCGGGCCACATGGAAGCGGATCTCCGCCGCCTCGCTCGGCGCCGGCTCACCTGTGTCCAGCACTAGGCGGAGAGCGTCCATCAGTTCGCGGTAGCGTTCGTGCCCGCTGAGCAGACAGAACGGAACCTTGCTGGTCAGCCGCACCACGTCGGCGGGCGGCAGGTCCGCGTTGGTGAGCAGATCGTGCACCAGGATGACCGCCGTCGCATCGTCACCCGAGGCGAGGGCGAGGTCGGCAGACTGTTCCGCGTACCGGCACCACGTCGTCGTGTCGCCGGCCTCCCGGAAGTGGCGCGCCAGCTGGGCGACCGAAGACGGGGTGGCGCCTTCGAGGACGTGTGCGGCACGCAGGTGCATCGCCCGCCGCTGCGGCACAGGAATCGCCTCGTACACCGCGCGGCACGCCAGCATGTGCCGGAACGAAACCAGCCCGCTCGGGTCCTCCCTCAGCAGCCCCGAACCCACCGCCTCCGCCAGACCGGCCAGCCGACTCGCCGGATCCCCTGTCGGCGCCATCACCTCAACGACGGCGTCCTCGGAGGCAGGGTCGGTGAGTACGGCGGCCGCGCGCAACGCCGCCTGCGCCGCCGAACCAAGCCGTGCGCCGCGTTCCAGTACGACGTCCCGCACCGTCGGCGGTACGTCGATCTCACTCAGTCGTTGCCGCGCCCAGGAATCGCCCCGCGGGGTCATATCAGCGCGGTTCCACATCAGCCGGACGGTCTCCTCGACCGCGAGAGGAAGCCCGTCGGTCCGGTCGTGCAGGATGGTCGCGAACTCGTCGGAAACCCGTTCCCCACCCAGCATCGAGGACACCATCTCGGCAGTCCCGGGAACATCCAACGGCTCCAACGACAGCCGCAGCCGCGCCGCTCCCGCCGGTTGCCGCGACGACAACCGCAGCAGCAAGGAGTCCGGCGCGATTTCCTCCGGACGGTAGCTCACGAGCAGACTGATGCGTTGCCGCGGACGTGATGCCAGGAACAGCAGAAACTCCAGGGTGGCCTCATCTGCCCAGTGCACGTCCTCAACCGCGAGCAACCCGATCTCGAGCCGCTCGAGGATCTCCTCGATGGCCCGGAAAAGTCGGTGCCGTGCCGCTGCTGCGTCTTCGGCCGGGTCGGGTGTGGGCGGCAACGCTGATGCCCACTCGGGGAACAACGGCCGGAGCGCCCCAGCCAGTCCGCTCAGGCCGAGCCGGGCGACATCCTCGGTCGCCGGTCGGATCGCGTCCACCACCGGCCCGAGCGTAAAGGGCTGTCGAACAGCCGGGCAGACGGCCAGCAGCACCCGCTGGTGGGCCGGGGCATGCGCCGCGAGTAGCTCCTGGGCCAGTCGGCTCTTACCGATCCCGGCCTCGCCCTCGATCAGCACGACCACCGGCGGGTCGGACAACGCCGCTCTCAGGGCGGCGAGTTCGCGCTCGCGTCCGACCAAGCCGGGTGATGCGATCGCCGGTAGGTCGCGTGTGTCGGAATCGCTGGTAGACATTCGCCCCACCGTTGGAGACAGACGACGGCGTGCCCGAACCGTCGTCTTCCGTGAACAATATGATCAGAGGTTACAAGGCGGGGTGGCAGGGGGATAGGCCACGTTCACAGGCGTGGTGCAGAAGGCGATCACTGTGGAGTACCGGGGCTGATGTTTGTGTTGCCATCAGCCCGCCCGGGGCAGGGGTCTCCGTGTCACTTGCCTCAGCCTCGCACCGGTCCGCTCTGCCGCCGCGGTGGCTACAGACCGGCGGACGCTGCACCGGCGCCGCATTCTCGCACCGCATGCGCGCGGTTTTGGGCAGCGGGTTCCCCGAAGGGGCGTCACGCGCTCTGCCGAGGCTCAGCAGTTGTCACCGGCAGAGCCGGATGAGCTGAATCGACGAGTTGGTCGGCAGAGCCCAGGCCGAGGGCCTCCAGGCCCTTCGGTAGGAAGTTGAGGGATGCCGCGGTGTCCGGGGCTCGGAACGGGTTGGTCAACCGAGGGAGCGGCGGGCGGCCGCGGCGTCGGTGGGGTTCCAGCGGTGTCGGGGGACGGAGCTGAGCAGCAGACGTGTGTAGGGGTGGTGAGGCGCGTCCAGGATCTCGGCCGTAGGGCCCGCCTCCACCACCTGTCCCTCCCTGAGGACCATCACCTCGTCGGTGATGTGCCGGACGACGGCGAGGTCATGGGTGACGAAGAGGAAGCCGATACCGACCTCACGCCGGATGGTGCCCAGGAGTTCGAGGACCTGCGCCTGAATGGACACGTCCAAGGCCGCCACGGCCTCGTCGAGGACGAGGACGCGCGGTTCGGCGGCCAGCGCGCGGGCGATCGCCACGCGGTGGCGCCGGCCGCCGGACAGCTTGCCGGGCAGGGCGGCCGCCTCCCGTTCGCCGAGCCCGACCTGGTCGAGGAGTTCGGCGACGCGCTCCCGCCGGGCCGTCGCCTCCATCGGGAAGTGGAGGCGCAGGACCTCCTCGACGCACCGGCCCACGCTCACCCGCGGATCGAGGGACAGGTACGGATCCTGGAAGACCATCTGGATCTCGCGTGCGCGGGCGAGTCGCTCGGCTCTGCCCCGGGCGGGCGCCGAGCGGTCACGTCCACCGATGCGGATGGTGCCGCCGTCGGGGCGCTCCAGGCCGACGAGCATCCGTACCGTCACGGTCTTGCCGCTGCCGGATTCGCCGACGATGCCGAGGGAGGAGCCCGGAGACAGGGTGAAGGACACGTCCTCCACCGCCGTGTGGTCTCCGTACCGCTTGCGCAGTCTCTGAACGACGAGTTCCTCGGTCGCCCCGGTCATGCACGCATCCCAGCCCCGCTCCTTCACCCACCCCCCAATTGCCGGTCGGTCTTACGCACACTGGTGAGGAACGGCGAGCCAGAGGTTCCGCTCGGCTCGCGCCGTGGCCGGGACGTCCTAGGATCCTGCTGTGGCCGTATTCCGGATCGAGCGATTCACCTCCCTCCCCGCCGCCGAGTCCTGGCGCCGGGTGACCGACTGGGAACGGCACTGCGCACACGTCCCGCTGACCCGGATCACCGTCCCGACCGGACTGCCCACAAGGATCGGGACCGTCTTCGTGGCCCGCACGGGTGTGGGCCCGCTGGCGTTCGACGATCCGATGGAAGTGGTGCGCTGGATGCCGCCGGTGACCGGGCGGGCCGGGCTCTGCCGGTTGGAGAAGCGCGGTTCGGTGGTACTGGGCCGGGCGTCGATCGATGTGTATCCGACGAAGTCCGGGTCCCATGTCGTGTGGGTGGAGGAACTCCGTATCCGGCTGCTGCCGCAATGGGGCGATCCGCTGATCGCGGGAACGGGCCGCCGGCTGTTCGGCCGGGTGCTGGACGGTCTGCTCGACGGCACGGTGCGGCCGTAACTCCTGCGGTGCGCGGCTGCCGCCGCGGCCGTGCAACCGACGCGACAGCCGGGCAGCCGTGCATCCGGACCTGCGCCCGATGTGACCGTCACACGATCGACTCGTTTGTCGGTACGACGGTTATCGCCAACGGCTCGGAAGGCACCGATCCCATGCCGATCCACCCATCCCGGCAGCGCTCCACCCGCAGCAGCGAACGCCCCGGCGTCCAGCAGGCCGAAGCCGCGCTCGTGGAACATTACCCACGTCTCGTCCGGCTCGCCTACCTCGTTCTGCCGCCGTCGCTCGGCCGGCACCGACGGGTCCTCGCCGCCCATGCGGCCGTCCAGCGCGCCCTGCCCGGTCGGCGCACCGCCATCGCGGGACCTCCCGAACCGCTCCGGACCCGGGTCCCGGCACAGGGGCGGAGCGTACCGTCCCCGAGGCATCTCGCCGCGGCGCACGGCGCTTCCTCCGCATACGCCTGGGTGCGGCTGCGGGTGTTGCGTACCGCGCTGGCGTACGAGCGGCGGCCCCGCTGGTGGCCCGCGCGGATCCCGGCACCGGCCTCGCTGCGCCCCGCGCTCCCCTTCGTCCGGGGGCTGCGCCTCTTCCCGCGCGCCGGTGGCGCGGAGGAACTGGCCCTGGACCGGACACTGTCCACGGTGTCCGCAGCCGTGCGGGCGGCGTTCGCGCTGCGGCTGCTGGAGGAGCTGACCGACCTCGAGGCAACGGTGCTGCTCGCCCGGGCGGGGGCGAGCGATGCGGCGGGCGCGGTACGTGCGGCCGGACGGCTGGGGTCCGCCGACCGGCCGCGGACCGAATCGCTGCTGCGCTCCGCCGAGTTCGACCCGTGCACGCTCCAGACCCGCCCCAGCGATCTGTTGCGGCGCAGGCACCGGCTGCGGGCCGTGGCCTCCACTGCCGCGCTGTGCGTGATGGCGGGCGGTCTGGTCGTGCTGGCCACCGAGAACGGTCCGGGCGGCCCGCAGGACGGTCCCGCGCGGGCCGGATCCACCGCCGTCGATCCGGCGGCGCTGCTGCGTACGGCTGCCACGGAATGGGCGGACACCTCGCGCGTCGACTTCACCGCGTGGCCGGCCCGCGGGGACCGCACCCAGGACCGGGATCTGCTCGGCCGGGCGCTGCATACCTGGGGGCACACGCCACGTACCGTCCACGTCTCCACGTCGCCCGGGACGCTCTCCGTACCGCCCGCCCAGCCGCCCCGGCTGCTGTACGCGGGCGAGGTGGACGGTGCGGCCGTGGTGCTGTTCCACGACGGCGGCGTACGCGTGGTGCGTTACGCGGAGCCGCTGACCGGGGCCGGGCCGGCCGCGCTCGACTTCGCCCGGATCGATGACGCGGACGTGACGACGGGGGCGGCCGTCGTGGTCAGCCGCAGGGGGGACGGGGCCCGGTTCCTGCTCGCCCCGTGGGTCTCGGAGACCACCACGCGCGATCTGCTGGCGCCGAAAGCTCCGGCACGGTCGCTGAAGGTGGGCCACGACGGTGTCACCGCACTCGTATCGCGCCCCTCGCCGGGCGGCAGTTGTGGCTCCTGGCCGGTGATGCAGCTGCGTTCCTCGGAGCGCATCGCCGAGAACCACGCCTTCCTCCTCACCGATCTGGGCGATCTCGCTCCGGTCCATCCCTGTTCTTGCGTGGGTATCCCCGGCTTCAGCCGGGGAGGGAAACGCGTCCTAAGCCCGGAGGCGCGAAGCGCCGGAGTTCGCTCCGCCTCTGTCGTTGCGGTCAGATAGGCCGCTTCTGGCCTTCGATGTACTGGCGGATCACGGTCAGCGGTGCACCGCCGCATGATCCTGCGAAGTAGGAGCGGGACCAGAACACTGCCCCCATGCCGATCCGGTTGATGCGGCCGGTGTACTCGGCCCGCAGGTACCGGGAGCTTACGCCCTTGAGGGAGTTGATCAGTTTAGACAGGGCGACTTTCGGCGGGTAGTGCACCAACAGGTGCACGTGATCCGCCTCGCCGTTGAACTCGCGTAGCTCTGTCTCGAAGCTGGCGCAGACCTCTCGCATGATCTCCTCGCACCGTTTGAGCATGGCGTCATCGAAGATGTCACGCCGGTACTTGGTGACGAACACCAAGTGTGCGTGGAGGGTGTAGGTGACGTGCCGTCCGGTGCGGATATCGGGATTTGGCTTCCAGCGTGGTGACAAACGCCAAGCGTAGTATGATCAAGCGAGCCAACGTGGAAGGGGGGTGGGTCGGATGATTCGTGCGTACAAGTTCCTTATACGGCCCACCGTGGGCCAGACGATCGCACTGGGCGAGATGCTGCGCGATCACTGCTCCCTCTACAACGGTGCCTTGCAGGAACGCCGTGACGCGTACCGGCACGTGTCGAAGACGAGCATCAAGTACGGGATGCAGTCCGCGCAGCTCAAGGAGATCCGGGTGCACGACCCGGAGCGTCAGGGCCGGTGGTCCTTCTCCTCCCAGCAGGCGACGCTTCGCCGTCTCGGCAAGGCATTCGCCGCGTTCTTCCGCCGCGTCAAGGCGGGGAAACGCCGGGCTACCCGCGCTTCCGTGGCGTGAACTGGTTCGACACGGTCGACTTCCCCAAGGACGGGGACGGCTGCCGCTGGGACTCCACTCCGCACGACCCGGTCACCCGCGTCCGCTTCCAAGGTGTCGGGCACGTCAAGGTCAACCAGCACCGGCCGGTGGTCGGCAAGGTCAAGACCGTGTCCCTCAAGCGTGAGGGCAAGCGCTGGTACGTGATCCTGACCGCCGAGCAGACCGCGCCTAAGCCGCTTCCCGCGACCGGCTCTGTGGTCGGCATCGACATGGGCATAGCCAACTTCCTTGCCGACTCGGGCGGCGAGTTCATCGAGAACCCCGGCACGGGCGGAAGGCCGCCGCGAAGCTCGAAGCGGCACAGCAGGCTGTCGCTCGGTGCAAGCGCCGCAGCAACCGGCGTAAGAAGGCCGTCCAGAAGGTTGCGGACCTGCACCGAAAGGTTCGCCGTCAGCGCCTCGATCATGCACACAAGACCGCGTGGGGCCTGGTCCGCGAACACGACTTCATCGCGCACGAAGACCTTAAGATCCGCAACATGGTCAAGGCCCCCGCACCGAGGCCCGACCCCGACCGGCCGGGCAGCTTCCTGCCCAACAGGGCCGCCGCAAAGGCCGGACTCAACCACTCGATCTCGGATGCCGGATGGGGGGTGTTCCTGACGATCCTGCACGCCAAGGCTGAAAGTGCCGGACGAGACGTGATCGCTGTGGACCCCCGCAACACCTCCCGGACCTGCCCCGAATGCGGGCACGTCGCAGCGGAGAACCGGCCCACACAGGAGAAGTTCCACTGCGTCTCGTGCGACCACAGCGCGCACGCGGACACGGTGGGCGCCCTGAACGTTCTACGGGCCGGGCTGGTCCGTCGCGAAGCCGCACCGGCATAGCGAGAAGCCCCCTCGTTCACGACTCCGTTGGGAAATCCGCGAATCGGCTGACGGCCAGGCGGTCAGGTCAAGTGCGGCGAGATGTGTGGTTCTGGTCTTGCCGATGGGTGTGTCGTCGAGCCAGGCGTCGAGGCGGATGATGTTGATCGCCGTGGCGGCGAGGACGTTGCCGAGGTGAGTCTTGGGCAGGCCGGTGTAGCGGGTCCGGCGGATGCCGGTGCGCCGCACTGCCTGGGAGATCGTGCCCTCCACGCCGGCGCGGATGTTGTAACGCTGCTGCCACTCGTCGGTCAGCTGCTCGCGGCGCCGCGCTTCCAGCGCCTCCTGCTGGTCTTGGGGGAGCAGGGTCAGGCTGCGGCCCCATTTGCCGTTCGCTGCCTTGGTGCACTTCTCGCGCACGGGGCAGTTCCCGCAGTCCTGGGCGGTGAAGTGCACCCGCGCGATGGGAGTTCCGCTGCTTTTTCGCTGGTCGGACCAGCTGGCGCTGATCTTGCCCTGGGGGCAGGTGACCTTCTTGGTCTGCCAGTCGATCGTGAAGGCGCTCTGCGTGAAGTGCTCGCCTTCGTGGTTCTCGTGGCAGGTGTCCAGTCCGACCGGCCCCACCAGCTCGATCCCGTACTCGTCCCGGGCGGTGACGATGTGCGCGGCGGTGACATAGCCGGCGTCCACGTCGTGCTCGCCTGGAAGTAACTTCCGTGCGGCCAGGCCTTGGTGGACCACGTCGGTCAGCTCGGTGTCGGCGACCGTCGCATCCGTGGTCACCACGTGGGTGATCAGATGTGGGACATCGGGTTCGCAGGTCTCGCTCAGGTGCGTCTTGTAGCCGCACCAGCCCGATCCCCGCTTCACGCCGTAGCGGGCGTCCGGGTCGTAGGGCGAGGACAGTCGGCGTCTGCCCGGCGGGAGGTCCTTGCCCTCCCGCCAGTGCACCCCCTCGCCATCACGGTGGTACTGCTCGACCCAGGCCCGGCGCAGGACCTGGACGGCGGGGATCTCCCGCAGCCAGTCCGGAGAGCCGGGAGCGAAGGCGGCCTCAAGGATCGTGAAGCCGTCACGGCCTACCTGTTCGGCCCACTCCTGGCGCACGTTCTCCCCCTTGGGGAAGCGGTAGGAGTCGATCCGGGCGCCGTATCGTCTGACCCAGTTTTCGGTGACCAGCGCGGACAGCCACTGCGGGGCCGCCGCTGACAGGGCCTCCAGCGCAGCCCGCAGGGTCTCGCCCACGAACTCCATCCGGTTCAACGTCCGCACCGCCGCGAGCACGTGGGTGGAGTCGGTCCGCTGACGGCCCCCCGCGCGCAGCAGCCCGAGCCCGGAGATGCGCTCAAGGATCAGGTCCAGGACCTTCTCCTCCAGACCGTGCTCGAGCAGCCGGGCACGGAAGTCGCAAAGGACGGAGAAGTCGAACCCCGGGTCGTCCAGCTCAAGACCGAGGAGGAACTTCCAGTCCATCCGGGCCCGGACCTGGTCAGCGGCCTGCCGGTCGGTGAGCCCCTCGGCATACTGCAGCACCGACACCAGCGCCAATGCCCCAGGCGAGACCGCCGGCCGCCCCCGTCCGGGGAACGCCTCGGCGAAGGACTCGTCCTCGAACAGCGGACCGAGCGCCTCACGAACACGGACCGCAAGCGTCCCCTTCGGGAACGAAGCCCGCACCACCCGCGCAGTCAGCTCCGGCACTCCACGATCAGCCCGCGGCTCCAGCGACATCCAGCCCCACCCTCGATCGGCGAACAGGCCGATCATGGCAGCCCGGCACACTCGGCATCACCGGTTTACGGATTTCCCAACGGAGTCGTTCACGAGGGGGAGGAGTCACCTCACGTACACACCGCTGCCCGGCAAGGGCGCGCCGCCGCGCGGGCCGCGCGAGGCGACGGGTGGTCCGGCCCTGCTGAACTGGGCACGTACGGTGTGCTCGCTGCGGGCGCTGCGGGGCAGCGGCGTCCGTGCGGTCAACAATTGGGCCTTTGCCCGGCAGCCTCTGCCGGAGGGCGGGACACCGGCGGGCTGGGTGTGCACCCGGGCCGACACCTGGCAGGGACCCGGCCGGGTGCTGGTCCAGTTCCTGCAGCCCGCCGCGTCGCTCACCGCCCCTGGTGCGGTGGTGGCCGACCGGCCCGATACGGCGCTGTGCAGCCGGTTCGGGCAGCACGTCCTGGCGGGCACGCACTGGAGAGCTCCGTCCGGCCGGTGGTACGTGCTGGCGGCGGGCAGCCGGGCCGTGAACCGGATCGAGGTGACGGGCACCGTGCGCGGGTCGGCGGACGGTACGACGCTGGCGGTACGGGCACCGCAGGACGCGCAGCTGGAGCTGAAGGCCCGGCTGCGCGAGGGCGGGACGCTGTCCGCGGTGCGCTGAGAGGGGCGGAGCTGGGAAGGGGCGGGGGCCGGGAGAGGCCGTTCGGCGTCTTCCGCCAGGTCGGTGCGGCGGTCCGGTGCGAGACTCGGCCGCGTGACCGAATTCTCCGGCTCCGCGTCCCACGCCGACTCCGACCACGGCTCCGGCACTCCCGGTGGTACGCAGCTGCGCTGTCTGGTGACCGGTGCCACCGGCTACATCGGCGGCAGGCTGGTGCCCGCGCTGCTCGAAGCCGGCCACCGGGTCCGCTGTCTGGCCCGCACCCCGCGCAAACTGCGCGACTACCCGTGGGCGGACCGGGTCGAGGTGGTGCAGGGCGATGTCGCCGATGCCGCGTCGGTGCGGGCGGCGCTGGCGGACATGGACGTGGCGTACTACCTGGTGCATGCCCTCGGATCGGGGCGCGGCTTCGAGCAGACGGACCGCCGGTCGGCCCGGATCTTCGGCGAGCAGGCTCGCACGGCCGGGCTCCGCCGGATCGTCTACCTCGGCGGACTCACCCCGGCCGGGGTGCCGGATCGCGAACTGTCACCGCATCTGCGCTCACGGGCCGAGGTCGGACGGATCCTGCTGGACTCCGGGGTGCCGACGGCAGTGCTGCGGGCCGCGGTCGTCATCGGGTCGGGTTCGGCGTCCTTCGAGATCCTGCGCCATCTGACGGAGCGGCTCCCGGTGATGGTCACGCCGAGCTGGGTGCGTACCTCGATCCAGCCGGTGGCAGTACGGGACGTGGTGCGGTGCCTCGTCGGCTCCGCCTCGCTCCCGGCGGACGTGAACCGCACCTTCGACATCGGCGGCCCGGACGTGATGACCTACCGCGACATGATGCAGCGGTACGCGCGGGTCGCCGGGCTGCCGCACCGGGTGATCCTTCCCGTCCCCGTGCTCACACCGGGGCTGTCCAGCCACTGGATCGGTCTGGTCACGCCCGTACCACGGTCCATCGCCCGTCCGCTGGCGGAGTCGCTGCGCAACGAGGTCGTCTGCCGCGAGCAGGACATCACCCGTTACGTGCCCGATCCCCCGGGTGGCCCGATCGACTTCGACCAGGCCCTGCGGCTGGCACTGCAACGGATCAAGGAGGCCAGGGTGGACACCCGGTGGTCGTCCGCCGCGGTACCCGGCGCGCCCAGCGATCCGCTGCCGACCGACCCCGACTGGTCGGGCGGCAGCCTCTACCGCGACGAGCGCGAGCTGACCGTACCGGTGGCGCCGGATGCGCTCTGGCGGGTGATCGAAGGCATCGGCGGGGAGAACGGCTGGTACTCGTTCCCGCTCGCCTGGGCGGTACGGGGGTGGCTCGACCGGTTTGTCGGAGGTGTGGGGCTGCGGCGCGGACGACGGGACGCACAACGGCTGCGGGTGGGCGACTCGCTGGACTTCTGGCGGGTGGAGGAGATCGTTCCGGGTCGGCTGCTGCGGCTGCGTGCGGAGATGCGGCTGCCGGGTCCCGCGTGGCTGGAGCTGTCGGTCGGCCGGGACGAGGAGGGGCGGACCGTGTACGGGCAGCGGGCCCTGTTCCATCCGCGCGGGCTGCTCGGCCACGCCTACTGGTGGAGTGTGTGGCCGTTCCATTCGGTGGTCTTCGGCGGCATGGCACGTAACGTCACGGCGGCCGCCCGGGCAGCACCGCGGCAGACCGCGACGTAACGTCCGCACAGCTGAAGACATCTGATGACGCGACAGATATGGTACGGGTCGCCGCGGACCGGGTGCGTCCGCCGCCGATCGCACGGGAGGTGCGCCCCATGGCACGTCGGCTCCGCTCCGTGGACCTCGGCTTCGTCCGGACCGCCCCGCTACGGCTGGTCTTCGCCGCCGAGGCGTCAGCCCCTCCCGCGGAGGTGTACCGGGCGCTCGCCGAGGAAGTCGACGGCTGGCCCGGCTGGTTCACCGCGGTGACGGCGGCCCGGCCCACCGCGGCGGGCGCGGGCCGTGAGATCCGGCTCAAGGGTGGCACGGTGTTCCACGAGACGATCGTCGCGAAGGAACCCTGCGAGCGGTACGCGTACCGGGTCGATGAGACCAACGCACCCGCTCTGCAGGCCCTGTTGGAGGAGTGGCGGCTCACCCCCACGGCAACCGGGACACGCGTGCAGTGGACCTTCGCCGCCGACGGCCCCACGGCGTTCCGGTTCGTCCTGCGACTGGGCCGACCGGCACTGGGCCGGGCGTTCCGGGACGCGGTGCGCAATCTCGACAGGCGGCTGGCCGCAGCCTCCGCCTGAGAGCGGGGCTGCCGGGCCACTCCCCCGTCGCCGTCGACGTGCTCGCGCATCAGGTCGGCATGACCGTGGCGACGGCCGGGCTTCAGCAGGGCCAGTTGCCGGTGGCCAGGAAGCGTCGGATCGTCGCGGCGTACGGGGCGATGTCCAGACCCTGTTCGGCGAGCCAGTTGTCGGAGTAGTACTTGTCGAGGTAGCGGTCTCCCGGGTCGCAGAGCAGTGTGACGATGCTGCCGGTGCAGCCCTGGTCCACCATTTCGGCGACGAGTTTGAACGCGCTCCACAGCCCGGTGCCGGTGGAGCCGCCCGCCTTGCGACCGATGGCCTGCTCCAGGGCCCGCACAGCGGCGACGCTGGCCGCGTCCGGCACCTTCATCATCCGGTCGATGGCGCCGGGCACGAAGCTCGGTTCCATCCGGGGCCGACCGATCCCCTCGATGCGTGAACCGCAGTCACTGGTGGCGAGGGCGTTGTGGTGGGTCCAGCCGTCGAAGAAACAGGAGTTCTCCGGGTCGGGCACACAGATCCGGGTGTCGTACTGCATGTAGTGCACATAGCGGGCGATGGTCGCCGAGGTGCCGCCCGTCCCGGCGGTGGCGACGATCCAGGTGGGCTCCGGATAGCGCTCCAGCCGCAGCTGCTGGTAGATCGACTCGGCGATGTTGTTGTTGCCGCGCCAGTCGGTGGCCCGCTCGGCGTAGGTGAACTGGTCCATGTAGTGGCCCCCGGAGTCGGCGGCGAGCCTGGCGGACTCCTCGTACAGCTTCTGGGCGTCGTCGACGAAGTGGCATTGACCGCCGTGGAATTCGATCAGCCGGCACTTCTCGGAGCTGGTGGTGCGGGGCATCACCGCGATGAACGGCACCCCGATCAGCTTCGCGAAGTACGCCTCCGAGACGGCCGTCGAACCGCTGGACGCCTCTATCACCGGCCTGCCCGGCCGGATCCAGCCGTTGCAGAGCCCGTAGAGGAAGAGCGAGCGGGCCAGCCGGTGCTTGAGGCTGCCCGTGGGGTGCGTCGACTCGTCCTTGAGGTAGAGATCGATCCCCCAGGCCTCGGGCAGCGGGAAGCGCAGCAGATGCGTGTCGGCGGAGCGGTTGGCGTCGGCCTGGACCTTGCGGACGGCCTCCTTCAGCCAGGCCCTGTAGTCATGATCGGTGCGGTCGATGTCGACGGTCGCCGTGACCTCGCCGTCGGGCCTGCGCTCACTGGTGTTCATCAGCACGCTCCTGCTCGTCGTGACCGGACTTGCGGGCCACCGGCCCCCCGGACTCCACATCCCACGATAGGCCCCCCACCTGCACAAACTTTGACTTTGGGGATCCATAGCACTGCCTTGGTACCGGGGAACGGGACGACTGCGGCACGCCGTGGCGCATTCGCGACATGCCGCCTCGCTGCAACCTGGTGCGCCCACGGCCGTGCGGGCAGACTGACCGCCGGAAGCGTCACGAAGGGGGCGAACCAGCCATGAAGGAAACGGAGTTCAGCGCGACGGGGGTACGGATCGAGCGGTGGGCCAGGTCGCTCACCAGGGCCGGTCAAGTGATCGTCAAGGACGGCCGGGTGGCCCTGCTGACCAGCTACGGGCGGGAGATCGACAGCGCCCCGGCGGGGGCGGTGCGTGCGCGCAGGCCATGGTTCGCCGGAGTCGACTCGACGCTGGCGCGGGTCAACGGGACGTGGTACCGGCTGACCATGGGGCAGCGCGACCGCGGGCCGGCCCGTGCGGGGCCATCGCGCCGTTTCCTGGAGGCGCTGCGCAGCGCGGGCACCCGGCCGGGCAGAGAAGCGGGGCCGGCCGAGCGGGGCTGACGGTGCGCCACGGCCGGGTCACCGCGAGTTGCGGAGCACTGACCCCTGAGTGACATTGGAATCGCGTCACTCATGGTTTACCGGCGGTGACACTGTGATCCAGCCCGCCGGACCAGGAACGACAGACGGCCACCCGCCGCCTCCGTTCCGTCGTCTTCTTCCGGACCTATTTCGGGGAGTCGCAGCCGTGATCAGCGAGCCAAGCAGGCACTGCACGGTGGAGCTCCAGGCCCTGCCGTCGCGGATCGGTCAGGTCCGCAGAATCATCTCCGCGCAGTTGCGCTACTGGCATCTCGACCCTCTGATCGACCAGGCAGCGCTCGGCGTCACGGAGCTTCTGACCAATGTCCACCGGCATGCACAGCCGGACAAGACGTGCACCGTCGAGATAGAGCTGCTGCTCGAACGTCTGACGGTCTCCGTCCACGACCACGACCCGCGGCTGCCGACCGTGCGCGCGGCCGACGCCTCCAGCACCTCGGGGCGCGGACTCGCGATGATCGCCGCAGTCAGCGAGAGCTGGGGTTTCCGGCCGTGGGGCCGGGCCGGGAAGGTCGTCTGGTTCACACTGCCGGCTCCTTCTCCGACGGTGACTCTGCCGCCGAACTCGCTGTACGGGGCGACGACCGACGGCCCGTTCGGCGCCGTGACCACCACGTCCCCCCTGGAGGCCGTGGCGCACACCGACGCCCGGTCCGCCGTGGTCGGTTAGGGCCTGATCCGAAAGACAGGCCCCGGACTCAGCGAGGAGCGGGGCGCCCGCGGGCGCCCCGCTCCTCGCTGCCTGTTTCAGTCGGCGGCGATGGCCCGGAGCACGTCCAGGCGCGCCGCACGCCGAGCCGGTCGCCAGCCGGCCAGCGCCCCGGCGGTGATCCCCACCAGCGCGACCACCAGCAGCCGGGTGGGCGGCAGCGCGAAGGCGAACGGGGTGTCGCCCGCACCTTCGGACGCCTTCACGAGCACCCAGCCGAGGAAGCCGCCGAGCAGCAGACCGCCTGCTGTGCCGAACGCGGCGACCAGGACGGATTCCCAACGGACCATGGTCCGCAGCTGACTCCTGGTCTGTCCGACGGCCCGCAACAGGCCCAGTTCCCTGGTGCGTTCATGGATGGCCAGAGTGAGGGTGTTGGCGATCCCGAGCAGGGCGATCAGTACGGCGAGTGCCAGCAGCGCGTAGACCAGCGTGAGCATCATGTCGATGGAGCCGGCCGAGGACCGCGCGTACTCGCCGCGCGTCTGCACGTCCGGACTGCCGTACGCCGCAGCGGTCTTCTCGACTGCCGCCTTTCCGTCGGCGGTCGACACCCCGTCCTTGAACGACACGGCGATGAGTCTGTCGGAGTCCTGTGCGCGGTGCGGCGCCCAGGCCTGCCGGGTGATGACGTAGGTGCCCGCCAGTTCCGACCGGTCGTAGACCGCACGGACCGTGAAGGTCTGCTGCTTGCCGTCGGTGAAGGTGAGCCGGGCGGTGGAGCCGGTGTGCAGACCGCGCTCGGCTGCCTCCGCGCCGGACACGGCGATGCCGTTCGGACCCAGTGCGTTCATGGATCCGCTGACCGGGCCGAGGTCGAAGACCCTGGCGAGCGCGGCAGGGTCGGTGACGGTCAGGGCGCGTCCCGCGCCGTTGACCTCCGCAACGCCCTTGCCGAGGCCGACCGCGGTGGACACTTCCGGCAGCCGGCCGACGGCGGGCGCGAGCGCGGGGCTGAGACCGCTGCCACCGGCGCCGAACACGGGTGCGCTGATGGCGACATCACCGGCGAAGGACCGGTCCACTGTCTGGTTCATGGTCGCCTTCAGCGAGGCGCCGAAAACGGTGAAGAGCGAGACGACCGCGACGCCGATCATCAGCGCGGTCGCGGTGGCGGCGGTCCGCTTGGGGCTGCGCAGCGCGTTGCGCCTGGCCAGCGCGCCGGTGACACCGCGCAGCCGGTCGAGTGGAGCGCCGAGGATCCGTACGGCGTATGTGGAGGCGGCCGGGCCGAGCACCACGAAGGCGGCGAGCGCCAGGATTGCACCGGCGGCCGACGGCCAGACGGACGGATGGGCAAGGACGCCGATCAGGATGGCGCCCAACGCCGCGAGCAACAGCAGGACACCGGTGACGGCTCGGGTCCGGGAGGCCGCCGAGTCGTCGACGGCGGTCTCGCGCAGGGCCGCGAGCGGTGCGGTGCGTCCCGCGTGGACGGCGGGCAGGAGGGCCGAGCCGAGACAGACGAGTACGCCGACGGCGAGCGGAAGCAGCAGCGAGATCCCGCTGATCACGAGCGCACCGTCGGGGAACGGGAAGCCGACGGCGGGGAAGAGCGCCTGCAGTCCGGCGGCGATCCCGATGCCCCCGGCCAGTCCGGCGGCGGAGGCGAGCACGCCGACCGCGGTTGCCTCGACGAGGGTCGAGCCGAGGACCTGACGGCGGGACGCGCCGAGGGCGCGCAGCAGGGCGTTCTCCCGGGTGCGCTGCGCGACGACGATCGCGAACGTGTTGTGGATGGAGAATGTGGCGACCAGCAGGACGATCCCGGAGAACACCAGCAGCAGCGTGGTGAACAGACTGAGGAACGCACCGGAGATCATGCTCTGGTTCTCGGCGGCGGAGGCCTGTCCGGTGATGGCCTCCGTGTCCGCGGGCAGCACGGGAGTCAGCGCGTCCACGAGTTCCTGCTGGCTGGTGCCGGGGCCGGCGCGCACCTGGATGCTCGACGCCTCGCCGGGCTTCGGGGTCAGGTACTTCTCGGCGTCGGCCTGCGTCATCCCGGTGTAGGTGGCCTGGCCCATGCCGTCCTCGCCGCCGAAGGTGGCCAGGCCGACGACGGTGACGCGCACGGGGTCGGGGGTGCGCAGTACGGTCGTGTCGCCGATCTTCAGCCCTCCCCGGTCGGCGGTGCCGCGGTTGATGACGACCTCCCCGGACCGGGACGGGGCGCGCCCTTCGGCGAGCTTGTAAGGGTTGAGTTTCGGGTCCTGGATCCAGTTGCCGGCGACGGTGGGCGGGCCCTGGCCGCCGATGGGCTTGCCGTCGGCGCCGATCAGCTGCCCGGCGCCCTGGATGTCGGGGGCCGCGGCGGCGACGCCCGGCGTCTGCTCGATCGTCTTCACGAGGGTGGTGCTCACCGGCTGCCGGGTGCCCTGCCCTTCACCGGACACGGTCACCACATTCGTACTGCGGACGACCGCGTCCGTACCGCCGGCGGCGTTCGCGAACATCGTGTCGAAGCCGGCGCGCAGGGTGTCGCCCATGACGAGCGTTCCCGCGAGGAAGGAGACGCCGAGCAGAACGGCGGTGAACGTGCCTGCGAAACGACGCTTGTGGGCGCGGAGCGAGGAAACGCTGAGGCGCACGGAGGCGCGGGCGCCGGTCATGGCGTCACCGCCGTTGCGCCCGGCGACGGGTCGAAGGCCTTGAGCCGGTCGAGCACGCGCTCCGCGGTGGGGTCCGGCATGCGGTCGACGAGGCGCCCGTCGGCGAGAAAGACGACCTCGTCCGCGTGGGCTGCGGCGACCGGGTCATGGGTGACCATGACGACCGTACGGGAGGTCCGGCGAACGGTGCGGCCGAGGAGCCGCAGCACCTCCTGTCCGGCCCGGGAGTCGAGGTTGCCCGTCGGTTCGTCGGCGAAGACGACATCGGGGTTGCCCGCGAAGGCGCGGGCCACGGCGACCCGCTGCTGCTGCCCGCCGGAGAGTTCGCTGGGCCGGTGGTGCAGCCGGTCCCGCAATCCCACGGTGTCGATGAGCGCGTCGATCCACTCCCGGTCGCCGCGCTCCCCCGCGAGGTCGATGGGAAGGGTGATGTTCTCGGCGACGGTGAGGGTCGGAATGAGGTTGAAGGCCTGGAAGACGAAGCCGATGCGCTGTCGGCGCAGCAGGGTGAGCCTGCGGTCGTCGAGCGCGCTGAGGTTCGTGTCGCCGATGAGTGCGGAGCCGGAGGTGAGCGTGTCGAGTCCGGCGGCGCAGTGCATCAGGGTGGATTTTCCGGAGCCGGAGGGCCCCATGATCGCGGTGAAGCGGCCGGCCGGGAAGTCGACGCTCACCCCGTCCAGGGCCCTGACCTCGGTGTCGCCCGTGCCGTAGACCTTCACGGCGTCGACGACGCGGGCGGCGGCGACGACGCCGGTGCGGATGGTCGTGGTCATGCCGCACCTCGCCGGCCGGTACGGCCGAACTGCTCGTCCAGGACGGAGAGCCGGCGCCAGTACTCGTCCTCGTCGATCTCGCCCGCGGCGAAGCGGCGGCCGAGCAGAGTGATGGGCGACTGTTCGCCGAGGGCGGCGGGGTCGCTGTGCGCGGCGCGCGGGCCCCAGGGACCGCGTCGGCCGCCTCGCCACACGGTACGGCGCAGGACGGTGACGACCGTGACGGCGACGGCCGCCCAGACCAGCGGGAAGAGGAGGATCCACGGCCCGGGTCCACCGGAGTAAGCCAGGGTGTTCATCTCGGTCAGCTCCCTCGGTTCAGAGTTCTCGGTCGGCGTTCTTCCGACGCTTCCGAGCCTGGCCCCGGGAGGGGGTCCGAGTCGTCGTACGGCCAGCGGCAGTGCACGTACCCCCGCGGGAGTATGCGGCGGTTCCGCGGCTGCTCCCGTTGGCCGGCCAACATTCCCGGTTTCTGTACCTACTGGTATGTGCAGTGAGCTTCATGAGTACTGCGGGTCGTCTGATCGAAGCCACCCAGGAGCTCCTGTGGGAGCGCGGCTATGTGGGCACGAGCCCGAAGGCCATCCAGCAGCAGGCGGGCGTGGACCAGGCAGCATGTACCACCACTTCACGGGCAAGCCCGACCTGGCGCTGGCGGCCATCCAAGGTCGCCATGTCCGTTCCTCCGCCGCGGGCTCGTGACGTCAGGATTTCGTCACGCCGAACGACGAAACAGGGATGCAGCGGCATAGTTCCGCCACGCTAATCGGCGACGCCCAGGAACTCCGCGATGGACCGTAGACCCGCGGGACGGTTCGGTAGAGCCCACAAGTCCGTCACGATGGCCACGGCCAAGGTGTGGTGCCGCATCCACGTGGGGGCGACTCGCCGGAGGCTTTCGAGCGCCTTCACAGCCCCTTCCGCGTTGCCGACGTCGGTGTGCGCGCGTGCCACGTCCAGGAGCAGCCAGGTACGCCACGAAGGGGGCGTGTCCTTGGACAGGCGCATACCCTTCGCTAGGCTTAGCGCCTCTTCCGGCCGCCCGTGCTGTACCGCCAGGCGCACGCGTTCGATGCGGACGGAAGACTTACTGAAGACGGACAGGAGACGCCCGTCACCATCTGTGGGCGGCAGTTTCGCCAGGCGTCCGGCGGCCTTCTCAGCGGCGCGCATCATCTGGTCAGCTGCGTCGTAATCGTCCATCCGGGCGTACGAGGTAGCCGCACTCATTGTCAGACCGCCCCACACGCGTAGCCCTGGTGCGTCGTCGGTGAGCCCGTCCCGCTCCATGCCTTGTGCCGCGTGCAGGGCAATGCTCTTGGCGTCGTCCAGCCGATTGGATCTTTGGTAGGCCCACGCCAGAGAGTTGCAGATCATCGGGACCAGAAGGGGATCCCCAGAGACTTCCGCGGCCGCTATGGCGCGTTCCAGGGCGGCTAGCGCAAGGTCAAGCTTCCCAGACGGATGCTCAGGTGCCCGGCCAACTGGAACGCCTTGCTCAGCGCGGCCTGTCCCTCGTGGTGTTCCTGTGACGCCGTGAGCCGGGCATCATCAAGGATTCCCGGCAGCAGGTTCAAGAGCTGCGGGAACTCTGCCGAGCGATACATGGGCCACGCGTCAGCGATCTCTGCTCGCAGCAGTGAGGGTGTGAGTACTTCTGCCCCGTCAGACTCCTGCGGAGGGGCGAACATGAGCGGGTGAATGGCTCGCCTCACCGCTACCAACTGCGGCGGGTCGGCCTCCCCCGTCGACGGGACGCCGGGAGGATCGCCCAGCAGGGTCGTCAGTTCGACGCCGAGCCCGCTGGCCAGGGCGTGCAGCGTCGGCAGGCGTGCGGATCCCTTGCGCTTCTGCTCCAGCTTCCGCACGACGTCAACGGACACACCCGACTTCTCCGCCAGCTCTTCTTGTGTCAGGTTCGACAGCCGGCGGAGGCGGCTCAGCTTGTCTCCGAGATGCTCGCTCACAGCTCAGACGGTACGCCGACGAGCGGCAATGGGGCCATCACACGTCGAAGCCAGCGAACGCATGCGGCGCCGGTAGAGACGCCCGTGACCCTGCGAGCGGAAGCGGCGCAGACGACCCCCTTCCCTCCTTCTGCGGCACGGGGGCGTGACAGTGGCCGCAAGTGATGGTCTCGTTGCTCTTCACGGTTGTTCGTCCTCTCGAAGTGGTGGGAGCCCCCAGAGGCGCCATGTCGGCGCTCACCGGGGACACTTGGGGTACTACGGTGGCCCACTCCTCCATGGCGGTGGAGCGGGCCAGTGTGTGCGTCAGATGATGCGGCCGGCGTTGATCGCGCGGCCGGTGTCGGCGTCGTACAGCTCGATGCGCTGGTCAATCACGCCAGAGACCTCCCTGCCGTCGAGATAGGTCTTCGACACGACGGTGATATTCGACGCCTGTCCCCCGCCCTGGCCCGCGCTGGCGCGCAAGGTGTCCCACTGCGACGAGGTGAAGACCGGCTCCGGCTTCCCAGTGCCGTTGGCGACGAGGGACAAGCCCTCCGGGAGATAGCCGCCGTTGTCGTACCAGTGCGGCGAGCGGGACAACCACTTCGAGTAAGCAGCTGCTGGACTTCCGCAGTCCGGGCGGGACTTGATGTACTGCATGCCCCACTTGATCTGCGTGGCGGCGTTCGTCCTCCAGTCGGAGCCGGCGGACGCCATCTTCGACGCGGGGAGCGCCTGTGGGATGCCGTATGCGCCGGAGCTGGGGTTCGTCGCCCTGTAGTTCCAGCCTCATTCGCCCTGCCACAGCTTCTGAAGCGGGGTGAACTGGTCCTGGCCCCATCCGAACGTCGGCAGGAGGTTCCGCGCGAACGTCTGCGCGGCTCGCGCCGATGCGTTGCCGGAGATCTTCCCTCCGCCGTCCGTCAGGTACGGCATCGGGTCGACTGAACGCCCCTGGCGCCGTGCCTCCAGGTGGAGGTGAGGGCCAGTGACGTCACCCGTCGCACCCACGCGCCCGATCGTCTCGCCCTGGCGGACGGCCTTGCCGACCGACGTCAGGATGGAGGACATGTGGGCGTACAGAGAGGCGAGTCCGCCACCATGGTTGATCACGGCGTGGTTCCCGTATGGGCCACCGCTCGTCGACATCGATACGCGGCCGTCAGCCACGGCCTTGATGCCCGTGCCTACGGCTGCGGGGAAGTCGAGCCCGGCGTGATGCCCGGAGGGCCACATCGAGCCGGCCACGCCGAACTGGGTGCCGTGTGGCGCGTTTACCGGCTTGGTCCAGGTGGAGTTGCCGCCTCCTCCGCCGACCCCAAGGAGATCAACGGCCTTATCCTTCAGGCCGGCAAGCAGCTTAATCGGGATCTTGGCAACCGACTTGGCCCACGGACTCTCCATGATGGACTTCATCTGACCGGTGACGAGGTTCGTGAGGCCCAGGGCGGCCAGGACGACCGCGGCCGCGGCGGCGGTACGGGCCGCGGTGCGCGTTGCGGTACAGGGAAGGGCGGACGTCAGCCGGTGCTCTCTTCGGTGGCGGCGGGGAGTTCGCCGGTGCAGGTGGCGCGGCCGTAGGTGCCGGAGGCGGTGGCGCTCTGGACGTGCCGGCCGCGGATGGCGAGGGCGCACAGGGCCCGGCCGCCCTTGCCGTCGAGGGCGATGTTGACGCTGGGGGCCTTGCCGAGGGGGACCTGGACGGACTTCTTCCAGGGGAGCTTGACGGCCTTCTCGACGGTGGCGTCGCCGGCCTCGCTGCGCGCGAGGTAGGAGACCTCGACGGTGCCGGTGCCGGTGACCTCGTAGGTGACCTCGGCGGTGGGGACAGCGCGCGGCTTCGGCTGGTCCTCGGTGTTCAGGACGCCATACAGGACCAGGCCGGTGCACGCGGCGACGACCGCGGCGGCGATGACGAAGCCGCGCCGGTTGTTGCTTGAGCCGTTGCGCGATGCCGTCGCCGGGCCAGCGGGTCCCTTTTCGGCCACATCGGAGGATTCTGCGACTGAAACCGGTTGGCCGGTATTCAACGTCGGGTCTGCTGGTGCACTCACGGCCCCTCCAGGCTGAATTCGTCCGATGCAAAGTCGGGCGGTTATACACCACGGCGAGGCATCGAATCCAACGCTAAGACAAGCAGGGCATAGTGAGGCCAATTCGGCGTCTAACTATCCTGATATGTCTTGTCGCTTGACAGTGCATCAATTCTCGAACTAGAAACCGCGGCGCTGTGACCGAGATTCGCCCGGGAGGGGTGAGCTGTCTCTTGACGTGCCGTCGGCGTCGGCGGTTCCTCAAGCATGCCCAGCTCGCGGGATGGGTCACGGTGTTGTTCCTCCGGGTCCCCCAGGCTTCCGGGCGGACCACGACGTGCCCGTTTCGGTATCTGTGCAACGGGTGCACTATGGAAAGGGTTTGGGGTGAAAGTTCGGTACGGGAGATACATCTCCTGTCTAGTGGTTTCGGCCATGATGAGTTCACTGCTGCCGCAGATCGCGTATGCCGCACCGTCCTCGTCATCAGACGGCGGTGGGGATAAGGGAATCGTCGGCACCGTCAAGAGCTGGTTTTCCGACGACGATGACAGCGATAACAAGCCGCCCACCGGCGACAAATTGGAGATACCCAGTCGGCAGAAGCTACCGAAGAGCAAGAACTCTCCGAAGGCCACTCGGGTCAAGGAGCTGACGGGCAAGCGGACTTCGCAGGCCCGGTTCTGGCAGATGTCGGACGGCAGCGTTGAGGCCGACCTGACGGCCGTGCCCACGAATTACAGGTCCGGCACATCCTGGCTGCCGATCGACACTACGGTGCGGTCCTCACAGGCCAAGGGTTTCGACTTCGCCAACACGGCCAACGAGGGCAAGAGCTGGTTCGGCTCGGACGCGGGCAGGCTGCTGCGTTTCCAGTCCCCTGACGGCCGCTCGGTCACCATGGGTCTCGACGCCGACAAGGCGAGTCTCAAGCCCACCGTCAAGGGCGACACCGTCACCTACAGCGACGCGGTCTCCGGCGCGGACCTGGAGTACAAGGTCGGCCGTGGCCAGGTGAAGGAAAACATCGTTCTGGATCAGGCCCCGGCGGGCCCGGTCTCGTACACCTTCACGCTGAACACCGACGGGCTGACTCCCAAGGCGCGTAAGGACGGTTCGGTCGCGCTGTTCGGTGAGCTGCCGAACACCCCGGTGATGGTGATCCCGGCTCCGTATATGACGGACGCGAAGAAGGATGCGCTGTCACCGACCGGCGGCACGTACTCCACGAAGGTCACTCAGAAGCTGACCCGGGTCGGCAAGCAGTGGAAGCTGGTCGTCACCCCGGACACCGCGTGGCTTGCCGCCAAGGACCGTCAGTACCCGGTCGCGATAGACCCGACGATCACGATCGCGCCGAATGCGGCGACCTCGCAGGACACCATGGTCCTCTCGGATCAGGCGGGGGTGAACTTCAACAACACCTGGAAGCTGTCGGCCGGCAAGACCGACACCGGCATCGCCCGCTCCCTGATCAAGTTCCCGCTCTCCGAGATCCCCTCAGGCACGAAGATCGACTATGCCCGTCTGGGCATGTACTTCGACCAGGCGCACACCACCAACGCCAACGATGTGACCATCGGCGCCTACCGGGCGACCGGTGCGTGGGACGAGTCGACGGCGACGTGGACCAACACCAACGCCCTGGTCGGCGAGCTGTCCGGCACCACCGTCACGCAGGACGACGGTGATGCGGGCACCGCGGCGGTCGGCTCGTGGCCGGGTGGCACCACCACAGGTGGGGCGGCGACCAACGACGACTTCGTCTACAACAAGACGACCTCCACCGGTCAGTCCTACACCTGGCAGCCCAATGTGGCCGAGACCGCGTCCTACCGGGTGGATGTGCACTACCCGGCGGCCTCCGATGCGGCCACCGCGGCCCCGTACACGGTGACCTACCGGGACGGCACGAAGAACTACACGGTCAACCAGACCGGCACCGCCGGCACCTGGAAGACCCTGGATGCCACCCAGTACTACTTCGCCAAGGGCAACACGGGCAAGATCGTGCTCGGCGGTACGGGATCGGCCACTACCCGAACTCTGGCCGACTCGATCCGGCTGGTGAACCCGGCCTCGATCGTGAAGAACACCGGCGAGTACAACCAGTGGCATGACTTCGCGGTTACCGACACCGTCCAGAAGTGGGTCTCCGGCACGGCGACCAACTACGGGTTCATTCTCAAGGGCACCGACGAGTCCGGTACGGCCCTGACCGGTGGTCCGCGCTACGAGGCCGGCGACGGCTCCGTCTACGGCGGCGAGACCTCCAGCATCCCGCGGCTGACGGTCACCTACGGCAAGGTCGGCACCTCGCTGAAGTCGCCGACTGTGGTGCACTCCACGGGCCCCGAGCTGTCCTGGTCGAAGTACACCAACACCACGGGTGACACGGGTCTGGACATCGCCGAGTACCAGCTGCACCGCTCCACGCAGCAGGTCTTCACCCCGTCCGCGGCGACGCTGATCGCGCCGATCGCATCGGGCGCGACGACTTACACGGACACCACGGCGGTGCCGACCCCCGACTCGTCCTCGGCCGAGATCGGGAAGTCGTACTACTACCAGCTCGCGGTGAAGACGAAGGACGGCCAGCTGCTCGGCTCGCCGACCCGCGTCGTCGGTATCCCCAAGGCCGGCCGCACCATGAAGATCATCCAGGGCAGCCAGGGTGGCGTCACCGACACCACCCTGTCCTCGCAACAGCCGACTACGAACCAGGATGCCATCCAGTCCTTCGGCGTGGGCCAGAAGTGGCTGAGTGTCGGCAACAACTCCACTACGTACGGCAAGACCCGTGCCGTGTTGAAGTTCCCCACCACGGGCATCCCCACCACCGCCACGGTGCTGGAGAACAAGATGTACATGTGGGGTGCGGAGACCACGACCGGCACCGACGGTGCAATCTATGAACTCCACGGTCTGACCAAGGACTTCGACGAGACCACCGCCACTTGGAACAACCTCAACGCCACCACCGCGTGGACCACGGCGGGCGGCGACATGTCCGCGACCGTCTCCGACACCGTCGCCTCGGTCTCGGAGGTGGGACGGCACTGGTGGGACGCGACCGGTCTGATGCAGTCGTGGGTGAAGACCCCGACCGGCAACCACGGTGTCGCGGTCAAGCTCAAGGACGAGACGACCACCGGTCCGCAGGAGCGCACGCTGTTTCTGAACGGCGAGGCCGCCGAACCGCAGTTGCGTCCGTACATGCAGGTGATCTACGTCGATGCGGCGACGGAGGACACCTACTACGCGCCGCAGACGCCGGCACGTATGACGCCGAACTCCACGTACACGGTGGACTTCACGGTCACCAACACCACGGCTGCGGCCTGGGCGGCGGGTGAGCGTGAGCTCTCCTACACCTGGAAGCTGCCCGACGGCACGGACGTGACCACCGGCGGCAACCAGCTCAAGACCGCGATTCCGGCGCTGCTGCCGGGCAAGTCGGCCACGATTAAGGCGAAGGTCCAGACGCCGATCAACTCGGACAACGGGTCCAAGCGCACGGACCATGTGCTGGGCTGGGACGTCCGCAAGATCTCGGACGGCTCCTGGCTGTCGGCCGGCACCGGCGGCATTCCGACGCTGAAGCAGAACGTGGCAGTGGAGGATCCGACCTCGAACGACCTGGGTCTGGAGAGGTTCTACTCCTACACCGGGAAGAACACGGGTGCCGGCTCGGCGTTCATGTCGAACCTGTCGTCCGGCAATGCGGTGTGGTCCTACAACGCGTTCACCAACCCGGGGCGCGGGCTGAACACGTTCGCGGGGTTCTCCTACAACTCGCTCGACACCAGTGACACGGTGCTGGGTGCGGGCTGGTCGGGTCAGGCCGCGGGGCCGATCCGGATGGGTGCGCCGCTGGATTTCCGCCCGAATCCGAATCCGACGGAGATCAAGCTTCCGGACGGTGACGGCACCACGCACATCTTCGCCAAGCAGGGTGATGGTTCCTGGAAGGCGCCGGCGGGTGCGCACTTCAAGCTGGCCCCGAAGGCCGGTCTGGACTGCACCCCGCTGAAGGACCCGGTCCCGGATGCCTGGACGATGACCAGTCCGGACGGCACCCGCTTCCTGTTCGGTTGTGACGGCTATCTGACCTCGGAGATCGACAAGAACGGCAACACCCAGTCGTTCACGTACGAGGAGCGCAAGTCCAACAACAAGCCGACGAAGTTCCTCACCTACATCACCGACCCGGCCGGCCGGCAGTCGCTGACGGTGGATTACTTCAAGAAGGGTGACGCGTCCTACGACTACATCGACGCCACCGGAGCGAAGGTCACCGGCACGAACCTGACCAACTCCAAGATCTACGACCACGTGAAGTCCATGACGGACATCTCCGGTCGCAAGGTCTCCTTCTCCTACACCGACAAGGGCCTGCTGGGGCAGATCACCGACGGTGACGGATCCGCCCAGCCCAAGGTGTTCAAGTTCACCTACGACGCCACCCAGGGCAACAAGAACGTCAAGCTGGTCAAGGTCACCGACCCGCGTGGCAACGCCACACAGCTCGCGTACTACGCCCCGCAGACTGGCGATGATCCGAAGTACCACTGGTGGACCAAGACGATCACCGACCGGCTGAACGGCGCCACGGGCTTCACGTACGCGGCCAACGCCACTAACACGAAGTTCACCGACACCAAGGTCACCGACGCCGAGGCCCACACCACTACGACCACCTCGGATGACTTCGGGCGGCCCGTACAGGCCACCAATGCCAAGTCGCAGACTGCAAAGACGTCGTGGGACGCGGACAACAACGTCACCTACATCGAGGAGGCGAACGGCGCCAAGACCGCGTACTGCTACGACCAGAAGACGGGCTACCCGCTGTGGCAGCGTGACGCGGAGAACAACAAGGCGGGCGTGCCGCCGTCCAGCGACTGCGCGCCGGGCACCTATCCGGCCAACAGTCAGAGGTTCGAGTACCAGACACGACTGGACGGCTACAGCGCCGACCTGTACACCAAGACCTCCCCGGAGGGCCGCAAGTGGCAGTTCGGCTATGACTCCTTCGGCAACCTGAAGACGGTCACCGACCCGAAGGGCGTCGAATCGTCCACGGCGGACGACTACACCACGAAGTACGACTACGACGCATACGGCCAGCAGACCAAGGCCACCGACGCCAACGGCAACGCGACGCAGACGTCGGACTTCGCCCCGGTCGGCTCCCCGAAGACGGTCACCGACCCCTACGCCAAGGCCACGAAGTTCGTCTACGACGAGCGCGGCCAGGTCACCTCGGCCACCGACGCGCTGATCAAGACCAGCACGCAGACGTACGACACCTACGGCCGTCCGCTGGTGAGCAAGGTGCCGAAGGACCAGGCGGCGGGCATCTACATCACCACCCCGGCTCCGGTGTACGACGCCAACGACAACATCGTGGAGTCGACGTCACCGACGAACGCGGTGTCGAAGGCGGTTTACGACCCGATGGACCAGGTGATGTCGGCGACCGCGCCGGCGAACAACCTGACCACGGAACGCAAGACGGCCTACACCTACGACAAGGTCGGCAACCTCAGGACGACGACCGAGCCGAAGGGCGTGGCGACCACCGCGGACGCCACGGACTACGTCACCACCAACAACTACGACGCGATCTACCAGCTCACGTCGGCGGTGAACGCCAAGGACGACAAGGTCTCCTACGAGTACGACAACGTCGGCAACGCCGTCACGGTTATCGACCCGAAGAAGAACGCGTCGGCGGACACCACCGACTACTCCAGCAAGACGGAGTACGACCTCGACCACCGGCCGGTCAAGCAGATCGACGCGGCGGGCAAGTACACCACCACCAGCTACGACAAGGACTCCCTGGTCGTCGCCACCACCGACGAGGAGCGCAACAAGTCCGAGGTCGTCTACGACGCGCGGGCCATGGTCGCCGAGCAGAAGGTGCCGTACGACGGCACCACGGTGCGCACCACCCGCTTCCACTACGACCAGGTGGGCAACACCATCAAGGTCGAGACACCGCGGGGCACCGCCACCACCGGGACGGACGCGGACTTCGCAGCCCGCACCGAGTACGACAAGCTCGACCGGCCGGTCAAGCAGTTCCAGCCGTACGACCCGGCGGACGAGAAGTACAACAAGGCGGATGTCTACACCGAAACGGTCTACGACGAGGTAGGCCGGGTCAAGAAGACCTCGCTGCCGCCGGCGGGTGACCCGGCACGCATCGACACCGACTACACCTACTTCGACAACGGCTGGATCAAGACCTCCACCGACGCGTGGAACACCAAGACGGCCTACGACTACAACAACGTCGGTCAGCAGGAGAAGCGGACGCTGACCGGTGACAACGGCACGTCCACGCGGGCCATGGGCTGGTCGCACTACCCCGACGGATCCCTGAAGGGCCGCACAGACGCCGCCGGAGACCCTTCCGCGGACAGGTCGTACGCCTACGACTACGACCTGAACGGCAACATGCTCACGATCGGCGAAACGGTCGGCAGCACCACGAGCGAGCCGTACACGATGACCTACACCGGTCTGAATCAGGTGGACAAGGTCGCGGAGTCGCTCACCGGCCAGGAGCCGAAGACCACCTCCTACACCTACGACGCCGACGGCCAGCTCGACACCGTCAGCCATCCCCAACAGAACTCGAAGTACGAGTACGACCTGCGCAACCTGCTCAAGAAGGTCACGGCAAGCCAGGTGCCGACCGACCCCCAGCCGGACATCACGCAGTTCACGTACACGGATCGCGGTCAGCGTGCCACCCTCACCAAGGGCAACGGCAACACCGTCGATTACACCTACTACGCAAACAGCGCCCCGAAGACCAGCACGGAGAAGACGAGCCAGGGTGCGCTGGTTTCGTCGCACGGCTACGAGTACGACGCCAACGGCAACAAGAGCAAGGACACGGCGTCGCTGCTGAGCGGTGACGGCGACGGGGTCCGGCAGTCCGTGACCAACTACACCTACGATCCGGTCGACCGGATCAGGGAGTTGGACAAGACCGGCAGCAAGCCGCGGACGGAGCAGTACTGGCACGACGACAACTCCAATGTCGTCAAGCAGCTCTTCCTCCAGAAGTCGGAGGTGACCGAGTTCTACTACAACAAGAACCGGCTGAGCTCCTCCTCGAATCTGGTCGATTCCTCGGCCATCTACAACTACGACACCTTCGGCCGGATGAAGTCCGTCACCGAAAACGGTGGCGCCGCCGTCGAGGAGAACACCTTCGACGGCTTCGACCGGCTCATCGGCACGGTCCGCAAGGCGGGCGACAAGACAAACACGACCAACTACCGCTACGACGCTCTCGACCGCACGGTCGAGAAGAGTGTCAACAACGCCTACACCGACGAGTACAGCTACCTGGGGCTGGACAGTGAGGTGTTCAGCGACGAGCTCGACGGAACCCTCGTCAAGACCTACCAGTTCGGCTTGGGAGGAGAACGCCTTTCCCAGCTGAACCACTTGAACGGCGAGAGCGGCTACTACGGCTACAACAGCCACGGCGACGTCGAGACCTTCACCAACGCGTCCGACGGCAAGCCCAGCTCCACCTACGGCTACACCGCCTATGGCCAGGACGCCAAGGACGAGTGGACCGGCCTGGACAGCATCGTGGCGCCGGGCGACGAGGGGGAAAACCCCTACCGCTTCAACGGCAAGCGCTGGAACGCCCAGTCGGAGACCTACGACATGGGCTTCCGGGACTACAGCCCGGAGCACAACCGGTTCATCAACCGGGACTCGTACACCGGCGCCGCAGCCGACATGAGCCTGGGTGCCGGGCCCGCCACCAGCAACCGTTACGGCTTCGCCGGCGGCAACCCGGTCAACAGCATCGAGCGGGACGGGCACGAAGCCTGCGACGTCGGCTGCCAGGCACGCAACCAGTACCAGATGGGCGGGGACCCGATCATCCCCGACCCGGAGCGCCTCGAGTTCAACGTCCAGTACCACGACGGCTCCACGGGGCTCGAGAACTGGGTGGACCCTTGGGACTTCGTCAAGGAACTGTCCGGATTCTCCGACATCCAGGGTTGCTCGAACGACCCGTCGGCGTGGCAATGCACCATCGCCGCCGCGTCGGTCTTCCCGGGTGTAGGGAAGGGCGCCAAGCTTCTTGACGATGCGGTTGATGCGGGGCGTGGCCTGAGCCGTGCCCCCCGGTTCACTGTCGACAGCGCGGGTACGGCGGTCGACAATTTCGCTGATGATCTCGGGCAATCGCTCGAAAGGTTGGGCAGCCAGCGCCAGGCCATCATAAATGCAGCGCCGAAGAGGCAGCGTCCTGGAACGATTACTGACTCAACAATTCCGGGAGCTCAGTTCGGCAGGTCCGGGTTCACCGATCCGATCCATCCGAAGTTGCAGGATCTCTACGCGAAACTCAATGTGACCAACGGGCGGTGCAGTGAGATGCACTGTATCAATCAGGCGTTTAACGCCAATATTGATCCGGCTGGCCACCAGCTCACGACCATCGGCATTCTTTCCAAGCGAATCGGGACGAAACTCGATGGAGAGCTGATGCTCCCCTGCGCGCAGTGCACCCGAGTCCTCAATGATTTGGGGGTGAATTACACCGGACGGGCTGATCGCCCCCTACTCTGATAGGAGATGAAGTAGGGGTATAGTATGCGAAGCAGCCTGCACTCAATACCGTGCAGGCTGCTTTGCGCATCTCCGATAGGGGAGTTCTGAGTGAATCCTTTCTTGACCCCATTTATTCTCGAAGACCCTGCAGGTCTGACCGAGCGGGCCAAAATCTTCCTCTCTCGGAGGGCTCGGCGGGGGGCGATTGCATGGTCTGATGACCGCGAGGAGGTGCTGGCCGAATATATTGAGTCGTTCGGGGAGGGGGGCGTAGAGTTCTGGGAACGTCTGCACTTCCTTCGCATGCGTTACGGGGGGCTTTCTTACGAGAGTGCTGGATGGGCATCGGAAGGTACTGTCAACTTTCAGCCGTTCGCCGAGCTGGATCCGGACGACGGCGTTCCCATGGTTTCGCTCGTAGATTCCTCTCTTCTTCCTGTTGGCGTCTTCGTGGCACCTGATGATTCAATCCACTATTTCGGCGAACGCGGCAATGACTCCCGATTTTTGAAGGCGTTCAACAACGTCAACTCGTTGATCGAGTCCGCTGCTATGTACTGGGAATGTGAGAGCTGGATCAGCGTGGCAACCGGAGGGCCCGAGGGCGTTGCTGATGTGATGTCACGGGCTGAAGCCCTAAATTTCGTGGACGAGCCCTCGGGGTCTCATGAATGGTGGTGGGAGGAGGGTGGAGTGCGCGTGCACGTGTGGCGCACATGTGCCGAGTTGTTCAATGACGAATCAACTATTCGTTGGAATGTTTGGGCACGTGACAGGGGGCAAGTCTCGGCTGCGCTGAAATTCGCCATTATTTAGCAACATGCCGCGGCCGACTGGGCCGACTAGCAGGAGGTGACGTATGTCTGAATTCACCCGACGCGACCGGATGTTCAAAGTGTGGAGCTTTGATGTGTCGCACCGTCATCTGATCCTGCGTAGCGATCCAGTCGCGATCGACAACACCACGACCAGGGTCGAAATCTACTTCGGGCATGTCGAATTCATGCTGTTGAAGCCGGTCTATCGTGGAATCCACGTACGACCTGCCACAAGCGCTGAGTTCGATGACGTTGCAAGGTTCGCCGGGCTGGATTCCGACGCGCGAAACTGGACCTGGATGCTCGAAGGAGAAGGGAACAGTTGCGTCGTTTCAAGTAAGCCGTCGTGGCGTGAGGCGCCCAGACCCTACGCTGCGCCCTCACTGTTCTCCGCGAGTCAGCTGTGGCCCCCAGGCCCCGACCTGACCTTCGGGTCGGTCGAGTCGGACGCGGAGGATCCGAACGGATCGGACTGACGCTTCGCCGTTTTTTTTGGAAAGCGGTGCACTTGCGGTCCATCATTTTTCTTCCGGAGGGAGAAGCTGATGCTTGATGTCGATTTGGATTACGCTCTCCAGCTCATTGAGCTGGCTGCGCGGTTCGAATCTCCGTGGGATGCGGAGCGGATTTCCTCTGAACTCGTCCTGTCTGGCTGGGATCCTGCTGGCTCGGTATCTCTGCCGTACCCGAAGCGTTTGACGCGGAATGGCCTCCGTCTGGGAATCGAAGATTACGAGGGCCTGGTGGTGCTCGGCGTCACATTGCAGGAGTGGCAGGTCGATTGGGGCTCCCCCGATTACGTCAGCGACGTCACTGGGGAGCACCAGGGAAAGATTCGTGATTGTCGCGAGCTGGCAGGTCGGCTTACTTCTCTGATGGGCGAGAAGTTCTCAGTGGAGCCAGAAGACCTGGTGCTCGACAGCGATTACTTCGCATTCGTGTGGGTTGGCTGCTGGAGGGTCTCCGATGTGCACGTGATACTGGGTCTCGAGCATCTCGATCCCGATGACACCCCCATCAGGGTTTCTCTGTACCTTTGCCGTGAATCCCGTGCATGAGTTCTCAAGCAAGCACCCGATTCCGGTGTGCTCAGGGGCAGCTGACGACCCTGCAGTAGCTGTGGGATCTTGCAGCGAATAGGCCTCTGGCCGCGGCGAAATGGATCAAGGCGGTGCTGCCGGGCGTTGGTCCGGCAGCACCGCCTGTTACATTCCGTTCCCGCGGTGGCACTTGTGATCTCTGCAGCAGCCAACACTGCTGGCGACGCCGAGTTGGCGCTCGATGAGCTTGTGGCGCGCTGGACGAGATGGCCTCGCCACGGACCCGTACATGGGCAACCGATTGGCGCTCGCCAGCAGGCGATATGGCTACTGAGCGCAGCGGACCCGCCGACTCCGGGCGGAGACAGCGGACGTCCCGCTGAGGAGTCAGATCCCGGGCCCGGGGCGATGGTTCCACGAAGGCGACAATTTTCCGGGGGGACCCGGATCAGGTAGGACGTACGCAACGAGACACGTTGAGGGGCACGCTGCAGGAATCATGCAGAAAATAGGCATCAGCGATGCGGACCTCTACATCAACTACGAGGGGGCCCCTGCGCGGCCGCCGGCTTCCGTAGGCACATGCTCCACAAGCTGCTACCCAACGAAGCTACACTCAGAGTCAATTTCCCGGACAACGGAACCACGTCGACCTGGGAATTCACCGAAGGAGTAAGAGGATGGAAGGTGTGACTGCGGAGCACTATCTCAGGTTCTGGCATCCGACCACAAACCGAGAGACCGGGCTGGAAGTATCTCAGGTCGGGCAGGTAGTAGCGGCCGCGGAGAAGGCTCTCGAACTTTATCGGGAAGCGGGAGTGGAAGACTTTCCAGGGCTCTCCCTCTGGAGAGGGAAGGACATTCCCGAGGACTCGCTGAACATCGGTGTGTCGCTGGACGATTGGGTTCTCATCCACACCAACGAGGACTTCTGGCAGACCGTGACCAGGTCGACCGATCACCCCGGTGGTCCGTTGCGGCGAGTGATCTTCGACGACTCGCTGGAGATCTCGGCCAGGTGCTTCATCGATCGGGATCTCGCCATCGAGGCGATCGCTCACTGACTCAATGGAAATGGGCTCCTCGAGGCGGCCGACTTCTCGGAGAACCTGGACAGCGAGTAGGAAGTCCGGCGTTTCTGAACTCGGCGCGAGGCGGGATCTTCTGAATCTCTTCGACGCGACTGTCGATTACGTTCTCAGTTGCTCCTGCTGATACAGCCGGGATAGCCCGCCAGATTTCCCGGCGGGCCATCCCGGCTGACGATTTCCGGAGTTGAGTGGGCGCGCCTTGACGACCACGCGTCTTCACCCGAGGCGGGGGGACCCTTCCATCCATGACAGCTCAGCCGGCGGGCCGTTGCTGAGGCCGAAGGATGAGCCTTGGCCCGTGTGTGCTGAGGTGCATCGCAAGGACCGCGGCCTCTGATCCCGACACATATGCGCTGGTGCCGACGCTCGTCTGCGGGTGAGGATGCTGCCATGGACAACACGCATCTCACACACATCACGGCTCCGGAGGGCGTCACCCCGGGAGTCGGGTACACCCACGTCGTCACCGGCTCCGGTCGGCTCGTCGCCGTGTCCGGGCAGGTGGCACTCGACGCGAACGGCCACGTCGTGGGAGCGGGTGATGCCGCCGCGCAGGCACGGCAGGTGTTCGAGAACCTGCGTCGTTGTCTGGCGGCCGCCGGTGCGTCCTTCGACGACGTCGTCAAGCTCACCTACTACGTGACCGACATCGCCCATCTGCCCGCCGTCCGCACGGTACGCGACACGTACATCGACTCCGAACGCCTGCCCGCAAGCTCCGCCGTCCAGGTCGCTGCGCTGTTCCGCCCCGAACTGCTGCTGGAGATCGAGGCGTTCGCCCTCGTACCCGAGCCCGCGCGGTAGCGGCGCCGGACCTCACCCGCCGGTTCAGGCGAGTGCGGCCAGCGGATCGTCGAGGACGGGCTGCCAAGCCAGTTCCGCCGCGCCCACGAGGCTGTTGTGGTCGAGGGTGCACGGCAGGATCGGCACGCTGCCGCTGCGCCCCCAGAGGCTGCGGTCGGCGACCACCGCGCGCAGTCGCTCCGGGTCTGCGTCGAGCAGTGCACGGTGCAGCCCGCCGAGGATGATGCGGTCCGGGTTGAGGATGTTGACCAGGCCGGCCAGGCCGAGGCCGAGCCGGTCGATGAGCTCCTCGGCCGCGTTCCGAACCGCCGCGTCCTCGTACTCGGTGCGCAGCAGGTCACTCGCCTGCTTGAGCAGGGATTCCTCGGGGCCCGGTTCCCGGCGGGCGGCGGTCAGGAAGGCGAGCGGGTCGGTTTCGACGTCGAGGCAGCCGCGCCCGCCGCAGTGGCAGGGGCGCCCTTCCGGGTTCACGGTGAGATGGCCGACCTCCAGGGCCAGGCCCGAACTGCCGGTGTGCAGACGGCCGTCGAGGACAAGGGCACCGCCGACGCCACGGTGGCCCGTGGCCACGCAGAGCAGGTGCTGGGCCCCGCGGCCGGCGCCGTGCCGGTGTTCGGCGAGCGCGGCGAGGTTGACGTCGTTGCCGGTGAACGCGGGGCCGGGGATGCCTGCTTCCCGTACACACGTGGCGAAGATCTCGCGGACCGGGGCGCCTGCCGGCCAGGCGATGTGCAGCGGGTTGAGCGCGGTGCCCTCCGGTTCGGCCACGGCGGAGGGGACGGCGAGTCCCGCGCCGACGCAGCGCAGCCCGCTGTCGTGCAGCAACCGGGCGCACGCGTCGACGACTTCGCCCACGACCTGTGCCGGGTCCGATGTGACCGTGACACAGCCGGGGGCGGTGGCGACGAGCCGCCCGCCGAGCCCGACCAGCGCGGCGCGGAATCCGTCGGCATGCACCTGCGCGGCGATGGCGACCGGACCGGACTCCCGGACGGCCAGCCGGTGCGAGGGGCGGCCCTGTGAGCCCGCTGCGGAGCCGGGGCTCGAGTCGACGCGGATGAGGCCGAGCGCCTCCAGCTCCGCGGCGACCGCGCCGGCGGTCGCGCGGGTGACGCCGAGCTCGGAGGTGAGCACGGCGCGGGTGGGCGCGCGTCCGGTGTGGACCAGCTCCAGCGCGGGTCCGAGCGCGCTCCGGCCCCTCTCCAACTTCGTCCGGGTGGTGGTCGCCTTGCCGTTCATGGGGCCGAGTCTCCCATGATCCGGAGCCGCTGCCGACGCCCCGGTGGCCGACTTCTGTCGGCTTCGGTCACGGAGGCCGCCCTGCGCCGCCGGGTCGGATGCCGCTGCCCGCTCCGGCGGGAGACCGTCTTGCGTCTGTTGTCCGTGGGCCCCTATGCTGAGTTTGTGCCGCAACTAAACAAACTGCGGACGGCCCTACCGGGGGGACCAGGCGGAGACACCGCCCCACCCTCGTCGGCCCGCCTCCGTACCGCACTGACCGTGTTCTTCGCCCTCGACGGTTTCCTCTTCGCCGGCTGGGTGGTCCGCATCCCGGCCATCAAGCACCAGACCGGCGCCTCCGCCTCCACTCTCGGCCTCGCGCTGCTCGGCGTCTCCGCGGGGGCGGTCATCACCATGATGCTCGCCGGCGGGCTCTGCCGACGATTCGGCAGCCACCCCGTGACCGTGGTGTGCGGAGTACTCCTCTCACTCGCCATCGCCCTGCCCGCGCAGACGCATTCGGCGCTCGCGCTCGGTTCGGTGCTGCTGGTCTTCGGTGCGGCGTACGGTGCGATGAACGTGGCGATGAACAGCGCAGCGGTCGATCTCGTCGCCGGCCTGCGGCGCCCCGTGATGCCCAGCTTCCACGCCGCGTTCAGCCTCGGCGGCATGCTCGGCGCCGGCCTCGGCGGACTGGTCGCCGGCGGGCTCTCCCCCGCCACCCATCTCTTCGTCCTCACCGGGGTCGGACTGCTCGTCACCGCCGCCGCCGGACCGACCCTGCTGCGGCACCGGGCTCCCTGGACCGTATCCGTGACCGACCGCACCGAGCAGCCGCGCCGGATGACCGGGCGCGCCCGCAAGGTGGTGCTGCTGTTCGGCGTGATCGCGCTCTGCACCGCGTACGGGGAAGGCGCACTGGCCGACTGGAGCGCGCTCCACCTGGAACAGGACCTGCATGCCCGACCGGGCATCGCCGCAGCCGGATACTCCCTGTTCGCCCTGGCCATGACCGCGGGCCGGCTCACCGGCACCGCGCTGCTGGAACGACTCGGGCAGACCCGCACGCTCGTCACGGGCGGCGCCACCGGCGCGGCCGGCATGCTCCTCGGCTCGCTCGCCCCGACGGCCTGGCTCGCCCTGCTCGGCTTCGCCGTCGCAGGTCTCGGGCTGGCCAACATCTTCCCCGTCGCCGTCGGCCGGGCCGGCGAGCTGGCCGGTCCGAGCGGAGTGGCCGTCGCGTCGACGATCGGCTACGGCGGAATGCTGCTGGGGCCGCCCGCGATCGGGTTCCTGGCCGACTGGTTCTCGCTGCCCGTCGCTCTGACGACGGTGGCGGTGCTGGCGGGCGCGGCATCCGTGCTGGGCTATGCGGCTCGCCATGCGGTGACCCGCGCCTGATCGACGTACGCACGTCTCACGTACTGATGCCCGATTGAGTAGGTGTACTCAGGCAGGTCCCGCTCCCCGGTCGCACCATGGAAGTGTCAACCGTCCACGGGGAGCAGACCATGAACAAGCCGGGCATGAACAAGCAGCACCTCCGCGCGCTCGCACGACTGACCTTCGGCAATCCCGCCTCGCTGATCTACCTCGGCGTGGTTCTGGCGACATCGGTGTTCGTCGCCGTGGACACCCTGTTCGTCCCGCACGAGGACGCGTCGTTCGCGGGCGTGTGGCTGTTCCTGCTCGCGGCGCCGACGGTGTTCGTGTTCTTCGTCGGCAGCACGCTGTGGGGAGCGGACGCCGCCGGTCCGGCCTGGTTCGTCTATCTCGCCCTCGTCGTGTCCGTCCTGGTGCAGGCGCTCGCCCTCGGCTGGTTCGTACGGCTGGTGCGCCGTGGCGGCCGGTCCCGTTCCGCCCGTCCCCAGGGTGCCTGAGCCGCTGTCACAATCTCGACCATGGAAAGCATGGAGAGCATGGAGACGACGGGAATCGCCGACCACATCAGGTCGCTCGCCGGCGCGGGACACCTGCTGGCCGCCGCGGCGGAACAGGCGGGGCCCGGCGCACCGGTGCCGACCTGTCCCGGCTGGCAGGTACGCGATCTGCTCCGGCACACCGGCATGGTGCACCGCTGGGCGACCGCGTATGTCATCGAGGGCCACACCGCGTACCACCCCGACGGCGGGGAGCCCGATCTGGACGGGGGCGCGCTGCTCGACTGGTTCCGCGAGGGGCACGGCGGGCTGGTGGCCGCGTTGGCAGGCGCCCCCGCCGATCTGGAGTGCTGGACGTTTCTTCCCGCACCGTCCCCGCTTGCGTTCTGGGCCCGACGGCAGGCGCACGAGACGACGATTCACCGGGTGGATGCCGAGTCCGCGCGCGGCGGTCCCCTGTCACCGGTGGCGGCGGGTTTGGCGCTGGACGGGATCGACGAGCTGCTGCGCGGGTTGCACGCCCGCCCGAAGAGCCGGGTGCGCACCGACGTCCCGCGTACGCTGCGGGTGCATGCCACGGACGCGGACGCCGCATGGACCGTGCGTCTCTCGGCGGAGCCGCCGCAGGCCGTCCGCACCACGGGGGCGGGCGAACCCGAAGAGGGTTCCGGGGACTGCGAGTTGAGCGGAACGGCCGAGGAGCTCTATCTCACGCTCTGGAACCGGAAGCCGCTCACGGCGGTGGCGGTGTCGGGCGACCGGGGGCTCGCACGCCTGTGGTGCGAGAACTCGGGGATCACCTGGTCCTGACCGGCGTACGGGCAGGCGCGGACCGCCCCGCCGTGGCCCGCACCACGCTCAGCCGGTCGCGCCGTTCAGCATCCGGGCGAGCACCGAGCGCTGCAACGGCTTCACCTCGGCATGGCGCGCCCGGCCCTTCGCCGTCAGCTCGACCCGGACGCCTCGGCGGTCCTCGCTGCACATCCCGCGGCAGACGAGATCGTCCTTCTCCAGCCGCGCGACCAGGCGCGACAGCGCACTCTGGCTGAGGTGGACCCGGGACGCCAGCTCCTGCACGCGATAGGCGGCGCCGCCGTCCTCCGACGCCCCCTCCGCGAGGACGTCGAGCACCTCGAAGTCACTGGCGCCGAGGCCGTGCCGATGCAGCTCGCGATCGAGTTCGCACAACGTCCTGGCGTGCAGCGCGAGGATGTCCCGCCATTCGTCGACGAGCACGTGCTCGGGCTTGTTCGCGGCCATGTCCGCACGTTAGCAGAGAAGAGGGCGTTTGTTGCATCGGAATTAAATGCACTTGCATTCAATGCATATGCATGTACTGTCCTCGCCATGACCTCTCCGCTCAACGTCCCCGATTCCCATGCGCGTTGGAGCCCGCGGCTGTGGGGCACCCTGCTCGTGCTCTGCGCCGCGATGTTCCTGGACGCGCTCGACGTCTCCATGGTCGGCGTCGCTCTGCCGTCCATCGCCGACGATCTCGGTCTGACCACCTCGACCCTGCAGTGGATCGTCAGCGGCTACATCCTCGGTTACGGCGGACTGCTGCTCCTCGGAGGACGTGCGGCCGACCTCCTCGGCAGACGCCAGGTCTTCCTGATCGCCCTCGGTGTCTTCGCCCTCGCCTCACTGCTCGGTGGATTCGTCGACTCCGGACCGCTCCTGATCGCCAGCCGCTTCATCAAGGGTCTGAGCGCCGCATTCACCGCACCGGCCGGACTCTCCATCATCACAACGACGTTCAAGGAGGGACCGCAGCGCAACCGCGCCCTGTCCATCTACACCACCTGCGCGGCCACCGGCTTCTCCATGGGGCTGGTGCTGTCGGGGCTCCTCACCCAGCTGTCCTGGCGCTGGACCATGCTGCTGCCCGTCCCCATCGCACTGCTCGCCCTGGTCGCGGGTCTGAAGCTGATCCCGCACAGCGACCGCGAGAACACCCACCGCGGGTACGACCTCCCGGGCGCCGTCACCGGCACGGCCTCCATGCTCCTGCTGGTATTCACCGTCGTGCAGGCCCCTGAGGCCGGCTGGGCGTCCGCCCGCACGCTGCTTTCGTTCCTCGCCGTCGCCGTCCTGCTCTCCGTCTTCATCACCATCGAACGGCGTACCGCGAATCCGCTGATCCGGCTCGGCGTGCTCCGCTCCGGCAGCCAGGTCAGGGCCCAGCTCGGCGCCGCAGCGTTCTTCGGCAGCTATGTCGGCTTCCAGTTCCTGGTCACCCAGTACATGCAGTCGCTCCTCGGCTGGTCCGCCCTGGAGACCGCGCTGGCCTTCCTGCCCGCCGGTGTGCTGGTCGCACTGTCGTCCACGAAGATCGGCGATGTGGTGGACCGGTTCGGGACGCCGCGCGTGATCGCCGCCGGTTTCACCTTCCTCGTCGTGGGCTACGCACTCTTCCTGCGGATCACCCTCGCCCCGTCGTACGCGGCGGTCATCCTGCCGTCCATGCTGCTGCTCGGGGCGGCATGCGCGCTGACCTTCCCGTCGCTCAACATCCAGGCCACCAACGGAGTGGACGACGAGGAGCAGGGCATGGTCTCCGGTCTGCTGAACACCTCGATCCAGGTCGGCGGGGCGATCTTCCTGGCCGTCGTCACCGCGGTGATCACGGCGCACGGCAGCGGCGACGGCTCTCCCCAGGCGGTCCTCGACAGCTACCGTCCCGGCCTGCTGGTGGTGACGGTGATCGCGTTCATCGGACTGCTGATCACCCTGACCGGCCTGCGCCGCAGCCGGCCCGCTCAGCACACGGTGCTGGTCGCCTCGTCCGCCGGCGACCGGGCGGCAGCCGCCGAGAAGGTGGCGGTCCGGGACTGACCGGCCGGTCCGCTGCCCCGATGACCAACCGGCGCGGGGGGACGGGGCGGTGGGCGGCGCGGCATCCTTGCCCGCGGCCCACCGCCCCTGTGACACTTCGGACATGGGGCGACGAAGTCAGGAAGACCGGGACGCGATGACCGTCGAGATCGTCTTCGCCCTGGTCAGCGCGGCTGTTCTGGCCGCGGCCGCGTTCATCGCCGTCGCCGCGACCACCGTCTGCCTCGACCTGTCGCGCACGGCGGAGCGAGTGGTGCTCCTGAGCGGGGCCGTCGTCTCGGCCGTCGTCTTCGTCGCCCGCCTCGTCGATGTGTTGTGGGGATTTCCCCGCCGGGGGCGCGGTCGCCCGATGGCCACGCTCCGCGCGCGGGCTCCGTCTCAGCCGAGCCAGCCGGGACGCACGAGGCCCGACTCATAGGCGAGCACCACCAGTTGGGCCCGGTCGCGTGCGCCCAGCTTCACCATGGCGCGGCTGACATGGGTCTTGGCGGTGAGCGGGCTGACAACCAGCCGGCGGGCGATCTCCTCGTTGGACAGACCGATGCCGACCAGCGCCATCACTTCTCTTTCCCGCTCGGTCAGTTCACCCAGGCCGGCTGCGGCCGCGGGCTCCTTGGAACGGGCCGCGAACTCGGCGATCAGGCGGCGCGTCACCCCCGGCGAGAGCAGGGCGTCACCGGCCACCACGGCCCGTACCGCCCGCAGGAGCTCCTCCGGTTCGGTGTCCTTGACCAGAAAACCGGAGGCGCCGGACCGGATCGCTTCGAAGACGTACTCGTCGAGCTCGAAGGTGGTGAGCATGACCACCTTGACCCCGTTCAGCTCCGGGTCGCCGGTGATGGTGCGGGTCGCGGCGAGACCGTCGAGATGCGGCATGCGGATGTCCATCAGCACGGTATCCGGGCGCAGCTCACGCACCAGCCGCACGGCTTCCGCCCCGTCGGCGGCCTCCCCCGCCACCTCGATGTCCGGCTGGGCGTCCAACAGGGCGCGAAATCCTGCGCGGACCAGCAGCTGGTCATCGGCGAGCAGTACGCGGATCACGGTCTCTCCTCCGTCGGGTCCTGCACAGTGTCCATGGTCGACGCGGTGTCCACGCTCGACGCCGGGTCCCCGTCGAACGCCGAGTGCAGGGGAAGCTCGGCCCGCACCCGGAAACCGCCGTCGGCCCGGGGGCCCGCCTCGATCGTGCCGCCCAGTGCGGCGGCCCGCTCCCGCATGCCGGCCAGCCCGTTGCCGCTGCCGCCCGCCTCGCTGCCGGTGGCGGGGCCGTCGTCGTCGATACGGAGCCGTACGCGGCCGGTCCCGTAGCCGATCCGGACCCGTGCGGTGCGCGAGCCCGAATGCCGCACCACGTTCGTCAGCGCCTCCTGCACTATCCGGAAGGCGGCCAGATCCGTACCGGGCGGGACGGCGCCGCGTACGCCTTCCGTCTCCACCGTCACGGCCAGTCCGGCGCTCGCCGCCTGGTCGACGAGCTCGGGCAGCCGGTCGAGCCCGGGGGCCGGGGCCCTGGGGGCGTCCCCCGGGGTACGGAGTGTGTCGAGGACCTGACGGACCTCGCCGAGGGCCTCCTTGCTGGCCGTCTTGATCGTGGTGAGGGCATTCCGCGCCTGCTCCGGGTCGGAGTCGAGCAGCGCGAGTCCGACGCCTGCCTGGACATTGATGACGGAGATGCTGTGGGCGAGCACGTCATGGAGCTCCCGGGCCATCCGGAGCCGCTCCTCGTCGGCCCGTCGCTTCTCGGCGGCCGCCCGTTGGGCACGCTGGGTGGCCCACTGCTCGCGGCGTACGCGTACGAACTCCGCCGCCGCGACGATCGCCACCACCCAGGCGGCGACGCCCAGTTCCTGCCCCCAGGGCGCAGCCGAGTCGCCGCTCGGCGGCAGCCAGCGGTAGAGCCAGTGCGCCATCAGCAGGTGACCCAGCCACACCATTCCCACGGCCGCCCAGGCCGCCCGCCGGTGCCCCGCGACAACCGCGCTGAAGCAGCCGACGGCGACCGCGAGGAAAACCGGGCCGTACGGATACCCGGCGCCCAGATAGACCGTGGCCGCGGCCGCACTGCCGAAGACCGCCAGGACGGGGTGGCGGTGGCGCAGCAGCAGCACGGCGACGGCGATGAAGAGCAGCACCCGGGCGAAGAGGTCCAACGGGGCGCGCTCACCGAGCTGACCGTGGGCCGCGACGGAAGAGCCGACCATGACAATTACGCCGAGGAGGATGGTGGATGGCCAGGGCAGCCGGGCGGCGGACCGCTCGCGCATCCCCGTCAGCCAGCGCGGCGGCCCGTCGTGTCCCCAGGGGCCCCAAGGCCCCCTGGGGCCCCCTGGGGGCGCGTGCGCCCAGGGCCGCCGCTGCGGCGGTCCGCCCTGCTCCCAGGGGGGAGCGCCGCTTCCGTGTGAGCGCTGCTCTTCCATACCGGCAACGCTAGACCGCGGGCCTCGACGGCGGCGTCAGCCGGGCGTGGTGATCACACGTACTCCCTGTGGAGTACCCCGGCCGGCGCAGGCGAGATATCCGGCCGGGCCGATGGGCGGACATACGGGCGGGCAGGCTCAGGCACCGGCGCTTCTCGTGGCCGTGCGGTCGGCCCGGTCGTCGAGCAGTCCGACGTTACGGGCCAGGTCGGCGACCGCCTGCCGGAAGAAGGCCTCCCGAGCTTCGACGACCCGGTTGAACTGGCCGAAGATCTCGAAGGAGATCAGCCCGATGAGCTGCGACCACGCGGCCACGAGAGCGGGGACAACCGCCGGAGGGAGATCGGGTGCGAAGTCGGCGGCCATCCTCTCGGCCTCGGGCCGCAGCTCGGCGGCGAGAGGCGGCACGGCGAGGCCGTCCGTGCGGTGGGCGTCTTCGACGATCCCGATGAAAACGAAGCCGATGCGGGAGGCGGGGCCGACGGTCGCCTGGGGTGCCGTGTAGCCGGGCACGGGCGAGCCGTAGATCAGGGCGTACTCATGGGGGTGGGCCAGGGCCCACTCGCGTACGGCGCAGGCGACCGCGATCCAGCGGGCGAGATGGGCGGCGGGTACGGGCGGGACGTCGCACGAGGCCCGGTGAGCGGTCTCGGCGGCCTCGCCCACGGCGTCGTACGCATCGACGATCAGAGCCGTGAGCAGCTCGTCGCGGCTGGGGAAGTAGCGGTACAGCGCGGACGAGACCATGCCCAGCTCACGTGCGACAGCGCGCAGCGAGAGTTTCGCGGCCCCGTCGGCTGCGAGCTGCTTCCTCGCCTCGTCCTTGATGGCTGCGGTGACTTCGATACGGGCCCGTTCCCTGGCTCCTCGGATGGTGCTCATGGAACTCAGTCTGCCACGAATTGGAGCACCGACCAACAAAGAGAGCACTGCTCTTGCTTTTGAGCGCCAACCTTGTGCACACTGAGCTCGAGCGAGAGCAGTGCTCACACTTTCCACGAGGGGAATCTCATGTCCGTACATGTTCAGAAGCCCGGCTGGTTCACGGTCAACGTCTTCAACCGCACCGTCGCCTGGATCACCCGGCGCGGCATCAGCGTCTGGGGATCGAGGGTCCTGGCCGTCCGCGGCCGCAAGAGCGGCGAGTGGCGCCGCACCCCGGTCAACCTCCTGACCGTGGACGGGCAACAGTATCTCGTCGCGCCGCGTGGCCATGTGCAGTGGACGCACAACATGCGGGCTGCCAGCGGCGGTGAGCTCCACCTCGGCAAGAAGACCGACGTCTTCACCGCCGTCGAGATCGCCGACGACGAAAAGCCGGAACTGCTGCGGGCCTACCTCAAGCGCTGGAAGGCGGAGGTAGGGGTGTTCTTCGGTGGCGTCGGCCCGGATTCGTCCGTCGAGGAGCTGCGCCGCATCGCCCCCGACCACCCCGTCTTCCGGATCACGATCACATCCTGACGCAGACCGGCACGGAACTGCCTGTGCCCTTGCCGGGCAAGGGCCGACGGCCCCGACAGATCGCCCGCCGCAGGCGTCGCGGCCGGGCCTGCGGCAACCACCGGGGATCGACGGGTTCGCCTCCGACGGGCGCAGCACTGTCTGTCGACGTATCAACCGACGCGTTGGACGGCGAGGCCCGGGCCACCCGCCGGGACGGGACCGTCACCGTCCATCGGCCCGAACTCCGGCCCACCGGCGTCTTGGTCCGGTCGGCAGGGTGAGCGCCGAGAAACGGGCTAACGATCCATCGCCGACAGGGCCCGCTGCGCCAGCGGGTGGGTACGGACCAGCTCGGCCAGCGAGGTCGTCCCGCGGGTGATCCCGGCGAACGCCTTCCAGGCCGGGCGGAACCCGGTCAGCACCGCATGCAGAATGCCCGGGCGGCGCTCGAACAGCTTCAGCATGCGCCGACCGACACCCATCTCGACGCCCAGCCCGGCCTTGATGGCGAAGGCGTAGTTGAGCGCCTGGCGGCGGGCGTCCACCGCGTCGTGCGATTCCGCGATCCGGACCGCCCACTCACCGGCGAGCCGACCGGAACGCAGTGCGAACGAGATGCCTTCGCGGGTCCACGGCTCCAGCAGCCCCGCCGCGTCGCCGCAGACGAGCACCCGCCCGCGCGACAGCGGCGAGTCGTCGCTGCGGCAGCGGGTGAGATGACCGGAGGAGATCTTCGGCTCGAACCCGGCGAGACCGAGCCGGGCGATGAAGTCTTCCAGATACCGCTTGGTCCCTGCGCCGTCACCGCGCGCCGAGATCACACCGACGGTCAGGGTGTCGCCCTTCGGGAACACCCACCCGTAACTGCCGGGCATCGGACCCCAGTCGATGAGCACCCTCCCGGCCCAGTCCTCCGCGACGGTGGCCGGGACGGGGATCTCCGACTCCAGGCCCAGGTCCACCTGGTCGAGCTTGACGCCGACATGGGCTCCTATGCGTCCCGCGCTGCCGTCGGCGCCGACGACCGCGCGGGCCAGGACGGTCTCGCCGCCGGCGAGCACCACGGCGACCGTGCGCCGGTCCGGGACCGAGGCGCCGTGCTGCTCGACCCGGGTCACCGATGCCCCGGTGCGGAGTTCGGCGCCCGCTTTCTGCGCCTCCTCGACCAGACCCGCGTCGAACTCGGGCCGGTTGATGAGCCCGAAGAGCATCCGCCTGGAGCGGCGGGTCCACGCCAGCCTGCCGTTGAGCGAGAACGTCACCGCATGGATCCTGTCCTGCAAGGGCAGTTCGAATCCGGGTGGCAGCGCATCACGGGAGTAGCCGATGATGCCGCCGCCACAGGTCTTGTAGCGGGGCAGTTCCGCCTTCTCCAGCAGCAACACCCGCCGCCCGGCGACCGCCGCCGCATATGCCGCGGAGGCCCCGGCCGGTCCGGCGCCGACTACGACGACATCCCACACGGACGACTCTTCAAGCTCACGTCCGGCGTCTGCGTTCTCGCTGCTCACGATGTGCTTCTGCTCCCGATCCCGACCAGTGGCCCAAGCTGCTCACGGCATCCTACGGCGCCTTGCGACCGGTCCCCGCTGTGGGAGGATCGACCGTGCGTTCGCCATACATGCAGCGCCGCACACACGGCGTTCATGCAGACGGATTCGTACACATAACGTCGCACCCACGAGGAGCGTGCCCATGACCGCCCATCCGATTTCCGAGACCATGGCCTCGCTGATGCCCCGTGCCAAAGCGGAGCTGACCGAGCTGGTGGCCTTCCAGTCGGTGGCGGATCCCGCGCAGTTCCCGAAGAGCGAGTGCGAGGCGGCCGCAGCCTGGGTCGCCGACGCACTGCGCGCCGAGGACTTCCAGGACGTCGCCCTGCTCGACACCCCCGACGGCACCCAGTCGGTCTACGGCTTCCTGCCCGGCCCGGCCGGCGCCCCGACCGTACTGCTCTACGCGCATTACGACGTGCAGCCGCCGCTCGACGAGTCGGCCTGGATCTCCCCGCCGTTCGAGCTGACGGAGCGCGAGGGCCGCTGGTTCGGCCGCGGCGCGGCCGACTGCAAGGGCGGCTTCATCATGCATCTCCTCGCCCTGCGCGCTCTCAAGGCGAACGGCGGCGTCCCAGTCTCCGTCAAGGTGATTGCCGAGGGTTCCGAGGAGCAGGGCACCGGCGGTCTGGAGCGGTACGCCGAGGCGCACCCCGAGCTGCTGGCCGCCGACACCATCGTCATCGGCGACACCGGCAACTTCCGGGTCGGTCTGCCGACGGTCACCGCGACACTGCGCGGCATGACGATGCTGCGGGTCACCCTCGACACCCTCGAAGGGAACCTGCACTCCGGGCAGTTCGGCGGCGCAGCCCCCGACGCGCTGGCCGCAATGATCCAGCTGCTGGCGTCGCTGCGCGCCGAGGACGGCACCACGACCGTCGACGGGCTCACCACGGACGCCGAGTGGGACGGGCTGCAGTACCCGCAGTCCGACTTCCGCAAGGACGCGAAGGTCCTCGACGGTGTGGAGCTGATCGGCACGGGTACCGTCGCCGACCGCATCTGGGCCCGGCCCGCCGTCACCGTCATCGGGATCGACTGCCCGCCGGTGGTCGGCGCGACGCCGTCGCTGCAGGCGAGCGCGCGGGCGCAGATCAGCCTGCGGGTGCCGCCGGGCCAGGACGCGGCCGAGGCGACGAAGCTGCTGACCGCCCATCTGAAGGCGCACGCCCCGTGGGGGGCGAGGGTCTCGGTGGAGCAGGTCGGCCAGGGCCAGGCGTTCCGCGCGGACACCTCCAGCCCGGCGTACACGTCGATGGCGCAGGCCATGGAAGCCGCGTACCCCGGCGAGAAGATGCAGACGTCCGGGATGGGCGGCTCGATCCCGCTCTGCAACACCCTCGCCGCGCTCTACCCGGAGGCGGAGATCCTGCTGATCGGCCTGAGCGAGCCGGAAGCGCAGATCCACGCGGTGAACGAGAGCGTGTCGCCCGAGGAGCTGGAGCGGCTGTCGGTCGCCGAGGCACTGTTCCTGCAGAACTACGCGGAGTCCAAGCGCTCCTGACGTCGCATCGCCTGTTCCGGGGCGGACGCACCTCTCGTACGCGGGGGGCACGGCCGTCCCGGAATTCGCCTGTCTGCACCCGGTCCGCAGGATTCCCCCGCGCGGGGTCCGTGCCGGATCGGGCACGGTCGTCCATCGGTGCGTCCCCGGGCGTGCCCGCGCCCTCTGCCGCGGCGCAACCTCCGGTGCGGGCCCGGCCACGGCGATGCTGGGTGTCTTCAACACGGACCGGGCCGAGGCACTGGCCTCGTTCCGGCGGATGGCGGCGCTGGCCCCGTCCACGGTCTGCTTCGGGCACGGTGATCCCCTCACTGTCGACGCCGCCGCCGTGCTGCGGTCGTCAGCCGACCGGGACTCCGGCCTCCAGGTTGAGCACGGTTGACCGCTCGCGGGCCCGCAGCGCCCAGCGGAGCCGCTCGTACCGGTGCGGCGGCAGCATCGTTGCGGCATCCGCCTCGGTGACGAACCGCCAGCCGCGCAGTTCGGAGCCCGGCAGCAGCAGCCGTTCGGCATCCTGGCAGTGCAGCAGCCCGCCGTCGAAGAGCAGCCTCAGCCCTCCGTACCCGGGCGGGTGCGGCGGCTCCCAGTCGACGACGAGCAGGCTCGGGATCCGGTCGAGCTGAATCCCTATCTCCTCGGCCACTTCCCGTATCCCGGCCTGTGCCGGTGCCTCGCCGGGCTCCACCACCCCGCCGGGAAACTCCCAGCCGGGCTTGTAGGTGGGGTCGACGAGCAGGACCCGGTCGTGTTCGTCGAAGAGCAGCACCCCGGCGGCGAGGGTCTCCGAGGTCGGCGCGGGCGTCTGCACGATCTCGCAGACGCCGGCGGCCCCGGTGCGTACGGCGTCGGCGATGCGCTCGGCCGTCTCGTACGGGGTCAGCGCGCTGGTGTCGATGGTGTGCGCGTCCGCGGAGATCCAGCCGAGCGCTGTCCGGTAGGGCTCGATATGTGCGTACGCCCACTGCCGTACCCGCTCGCCGGCTTCCGGGTCGTCCGGTACGTCCTCACGGCCGGCGATCCGCTGCCGCAGGATCGTTTCCTCAGGTGAGAGCAGTACATGACGCACGGGAATGCGTCTGGAGGCGAGCCCTCCGAATATCTCGTCGCGGTACTCCTGTCGCAGCAGCGTCATCGGCACCACGAGCACCCCGGGCACCTCGGCGAGCAGAGCGGCAGCCGTGTCCACCACCAGCCGCCGCCAGATCGGCAGGTCCTGGTAGTCGGTCACCTCGGCAAGCCTCTTCTGGGGCAGCAGGTACTGCAGTCCCCCGCCGATCAGTTCGGGGTCGTAGAAGGTGCTGTTCGGGATCAGATCGATCAGTTCGCGCGCGGCGCTCGTCTTGCCCGCGCCGAACGCACCGTTGATCCAGACGATCACGGTTCCCCCTCTTCCGTAGCCCTCTGTGGCTTGCCCGCAACACTCTGCCGCGAAAACCCGGCTGTGGCGATGTTGTTGCACGAAAGCACGTGCCGGACGCCCGTCGGCAGGCGTCCCACCGTACGAGTCGGGCGCCCGAGCGGCCGTAACGGGGACGGCGGGGCGTCGTTGGAGCCGACGAAGCAAGGGGGTGCACGGTGCAGCGCACAGTACTGGAGCGGTTTCCCGCGGGAGGTCCGCGAGGCAGCTGGCCTGCGGAGGAGTTCGCGGCTGCGCGCCGGGGCGAGGGTGTGGCGGCCGAGGTCGTGATGGACCTGGAGGAGGACGCCTTCTTGGTGGTCGTACCGCAGCAGGCGGCGGACCGGGGCCAGTGACTCCGCCCCGCGCCCGCCGCCACGGCCTGCGGCCGGAATCCGGTCGTCGCGTCAGAGCCTGCCGGTGACCTTCACAGGTGAGACCCGCACGACAACCCGCTGACCGTCGTTCTTCGAGGCCGGATTGAACGTTGCGTAGTCCTGACCGGTGTACTTGTGCGCCAGCTCGTTCAACAGCTCGTGGGTGCTGTCGGACGTGACGGTGGCGGTACCGCGGATCTCTGCATAGGTGTACGGGTTCTCGGGCGGGCTGATCAGCAGGGTGATGCGCGGGTCGCGGGCAGCGTTCTTGCCCTGCAGCCGGTCCACGGTCGTGGAGAACAGCAGGTCGTCCCCATCGCGCGTGATCCAGACAACGGTCAGATGCGGCCGCCCGTCCGGCAGAACGGTGGCTACGGTGGCGAAGGCCTTCGAGTCGTCGAGGTACTTCTTCAAATCATCGGAGAGCTCGGCTGCCACAGTCGGAATCCTTCGTTCGAGGTCGAGGGCGGGGTCGTGGGTGGTTCGGCACCCCGGGAGTTCATCGGGGTCAACTCCCTTCACCGCAGCAGAAATTCCGGCGACTTGTTCACGTGTCGATGTGCAGGTGTCTCGCGACGACCTCGGGCGGCTGGTATACACGCTCCGGCGGGAGCAGCCGCTGGGCTTTCGCGGCCTGCCCTCCTTGCACAAGTGGGCGAGAGCCGCCGGGGCAGCGGTGGCCAGCACGGCCCGGGAGAGGGCGTCCTCCCATCCCTCCCGGGTGATCCGAACCGCGAGGATACGTTCCTGCCCGGACTTCCGAGCCCAGTTGCTGCGATGCATGAGCCACAGGAACGACGGCTTGATCCACGTCATACGGTTGAACGAGAACGGCGCCACAAACCGTTTGGCCCTGAGAGCCTGTCGGGTGACCTCTGATCGGGCGGCCACGCCCTGGCACGCACGCTTCCCGTACAGCGGCGACATGCGTGTCACGCTGTCATCCGTCGTGCCCCGGCGGCGAACCCTTTTCTTCCTTCTCACGCGTCGCCCGGGCCGCAGGGGCAGCGCGCATCCGTGGAGCTCTGCCAGGACCAAGCCGTCCAGCGGAGGATCGAACACGCCGACACCGAGGGGAGTCCGAGCAGGGACCGCCTCTCACGTTCGATGCGTGCGTACGTCCCCTCGTGGACGTACTCCCCCTGCACAGCACCGCTCTTTTCGGCCATGAGGGAAACCTGACAGCACCATTCGTCCCCGCACTGGCGATCACAAACATCTGGTCAGGCAGGCACCGGCAGGTACCTCGAGGACCCCCGCCGCCGGCCAAGGGCCATCGGCCGAAGGACGGGCAACCGGACCACGCCCCTTACCCATGATCCTCGGGGACCACACATCCGGACCAGCCAGATGCGCGCACACCGGCATCACGCGCCACCCTGGAACCATGTCGACTCCACCGATCATCGTTCACGCCCCCACACCGTCCGGCGCCAGGCTCGTGACCGTCCATATCAACGGTCGCGACGAACAGCTCGGGCTGGCGCACAGCGACCGCGACATCATTGTGTTTCTCGCCGACGCCGGCATGGCGGACCCTGAGCGGGCCCTCGACACCCCCGCCCTGGTGGAATGGCAGGGCGCCGCAGCGCACCAGTACGAGGCCACCTGATTCAGGGCGTGTCTCCCCGCCAGTCCCACTTCAGTGAATCGTCCGCCCGCGGCCCGTACTCCGACCTGCCACCCGGGCCGTGCATGCCGATCTCGGTGATCAGTGCGGCTCCGTCGGCGAGTGCCACCTCCGACCAGCCCGTCACGTCGAGGAGCAGCCCGTCGAGCGGGCCGCCGACCAGCTCACGGTATGCACGCCCGGGCTGTGGACCCGGATCAGGATCGTCGTGGTCGGCGCCGTACACCCGCCGTCGCATGATTTCGTCCATGCGGGCAGCATCGCAGCTGCCACTGACAGGGCCCACGCCTCACGGCACAGCGCCGCTCCGGACCCACGTGGACGGATCGCCTTCCTGATGGTGCCGTGGCCGGCTTCCGCAGTGCCACGCATCCCCGCTGTGACACGAAACCGCGATCGGCGGCGCCTCGCCGGGGCTCCTGGCGCCCGCGGCTGCCGGGGCTCCTGACGCCCGCGGCTGCCGGGGCACGGATGGCCGGGAACGCTGGAAGCAGCACGACGGTGGAGCCGCTGTTCAGACGTAGCAGGGCTTCCAGACCGCCCGGCACGCGATGACCGAGAGCGTCAGCGAGGGCCTGGATGTCGGCATCGGTGGCGGGCGGGTTCAGGGCCTCGAAGCCGGCCGGGGCGTTGGTCTCAAGCCGGCGGACAATTCTGGTCCAGGCCGCCGCGACGTCGCAGAGGTGAAGCATGGGGTGTTCCTGATCTTTTCGCTCCGGTCAAGAGGCCCCGCGCAGTGGCGCGGTCCTGTGCGGTCAGGTCCCGGGTCTCCGGGCATGCGGATCCAAGGTCCTTCTCGACATGACATCACCTGAGAGGGAGCGCAAGCTAGGAGAGGCAGACCGGGTGGCACCTTGGCGGCCAATCAGGCGCAGAGAACTGGGCATTGGGCTCCTTGCCAGGGGCTTTGCCACTCTGAACCAGTGCCGATCCGAGGAGAGAATCATGACTCCCAGACGCCTGCTTGCTCGGCTCAGCCCAGCGCTCATTGTCGCCACTCTCGCGTTCTCGCCAGCGGCTGTCGCCGCCCAAGCCTCAGCCGTGCCGAGTTCTGCAGCGCTGGAGGTCGCACGCTATCCAAACCAGGATGGCTACCAGCAAGGTTACCGAGATGGTTACCGAGATGGCTTCAGAGCCGGGTATGCAGACGGAAGGGACAGCTGCCGGGTTGAGACAGGCCTACAGCTCCACCAACAGCAACTACGGCTGTTCCCCAACCTCCGCACCCAGGGCTACGCGGATGGCTACGACAGTGGATACACCACTGGCTTCAGCCGGGCCGAGGATCGGTACTGCTAGGGCACATCCGCTCGTGGGGCACCGTTCAGGTTCGCTCCTCAGCGCTCGAACCGTGGTGGGGAGCGCAGCTAGGTGGTCGCGTAGAGCTGGGTGATGGCATCGACCAGGTCGCCCAGGCCGTTGGGGAGGTGGTCGTGCCACCATGCGAGTCTGACGGGGATGCGGGGGCCGTCCTTGATGGGCCGGTAGGTCACTCCGGGGCGCAGGTGATGGTGCGCGGTGGCCTCGGCTGTGGTTCCCACGCCGCGCCCGGCGGCGATGGCGTCGAGCCAGCTGTCGACATCGGTGGATTCGATGAACCGGGGTGAATGGTCGGCGCCGTTCCACAACTGGCTGCTGGTGGTCCCGACCCGGGGATCGATGATCACGGTGCGGTCGGCGATCTCGGCCATGCTCAGCCGGCGCCGACGCGACCATTGTGGGTCGTCGGAGGCGAAGGCGACCAGCCGACGTTCCAGCCCTACCACGAGGGAGTCGAATCGCTTCTCATCGACTGGTCTTCGTACGATCGCCACATCGCACAGGCCCTCGGCCAGGCCTGCGGTGGGCGAGTTGTGCCGGACCAGCTCCAGCTCGATGGCATCGTGGCGCTGAGCCCAGTCCCTTTGCAGGCGCGCGGTGTGCCGCCCGAGAGCCGCCCACGCATACCCCAGCCGCAGGACGCCGTGGCGCGAGGTCAGGAACTCGGTGAACCTCTCAGCCTCGGACAGCACCCTCCGCGCATGAGGCAGGACCTGTTGTCCGGTCATGGTGAGCTCGCACCCTCGCGGCACCCGCCGCAAGAGCCTGTCCCCGACGGTCCTCTCCAGGCCCGCGATCGTGCGCGAGACCGCCGCCTGCGAGACGTACAACTGCGCGGCGGCATCGGTGAACGACCCCGCTTCAGCGGCGGTGACGAAGAACCGCAGCTCTCGAAGACTCCAATCCATAACCCAAGCGTATGGCAAGGCCGCAATATGCAATAGGTTATGCAGCGCCGTGATCCCACCATGGGCGTATGGACACCCTTGAGACCACGGATCGCACGCGCAACGCACCGGCCGGCGGCGAGCAGCTCTCTGCTGCGACGGCGACCTCGCGTCAGCGTGGTGCCGGCATCGTGATGATGCTCACCAGCTCGGCGTCGAACCAGACCGGCGCCGCCCTGGGTGCGTTGGCGTTCCCGGCGATCGGTCCGGTCGGCGTGGTCGCGGTCCGTCAATTCGTCACCGCAATCGTCCTGACACCGATCGTGCGCCCGAGGCTCCGTGGCCTGCGCAAGGACCAGTGGTGGCCGATCCTCGGTCTGGTGGTCGTATTCAGTGTGATGAACCTCAGCCTGTATGCCGCGATCGACCGAATCGGGCTCGGCCTGGCCGTCACCCTCGAGTTCCTCGGCCCGCTCACCGTCGCTATCGCAAGCTCACGACGTGTGCTCGACATCGCCTGTGCCGTCCTGGCCGGTGTCGGCGTGGTGGTGCTGACCAACCCCGGCCCCACTGCCGACATCATCGGCATCACCCTGGCACTGCTCGCCGCGACGGCGTGGGGCTCCTACATCCTGCTCAATCGCACCCTCGGCCAGCGTCTTCCCGGCCTGCAAGGAACCGCCGTGGCCGGCCTCGTCACCGCTGCCGCCTGGACCCCGATCGCCGTGACCTGGTTCGCCTTCCACGCCCCCACCGCCGCAGCAATCGCCCTCTCTGTCGCCTGTGGACTGATGTCCTCGATCGTGCCCTACGTCGCCGACCTGCTCGCCCTGCGCCGAGTACCCGCCCGGATGTTCGGCACCTTCGCCAGCATCAACCCCGTCTGGGCGGCCCTGGCCGGCTGGGGCCTGCTCCGCCAAGCCCTCGACCTCAACGAATGGATCGGCATCGGGATGATCGCCATCAGCAACGTCGTGGTCTCCGCACGGGGATTCACCTCGTCCAGGGAACGGGGGCGAGCTGCGGCGCTCCGGGACATCGCAGACTGAGCGTGGCTGACAGCAGCCCGGCAGATCGCGGAGCGTGGGGCGTTTCGTCACCAGCATGTGGCCGGGACCCGCAAAACGGGGCCCGACCGACGAGCCGCACGACCATGGCATGGGCGTACAGGCCGTCGCCGCCGGGCAGGGCGGGCTGTGCCGGGTGACAGGTGTGGTGGGTGTCGACGCTGATCTCATCGCCGCCGCCCGCGGCCCGCCCTCAAACCTGAGTGTGATCCCCCCGGTTCAGCGGCAGGCCGCGGGCGACGGCAACTGATCAGCTCTTCTTCGCGGGGCTTTCGACACCGATCCACTTGAGTCGCCTGCCGCGGTTGTTCGCCTCGATCGAGAGCGGCTGCGTCAGCGGAGTTCCGCTCTCGATGGCTTTCTGTACGAAGTCGCCGAGCTCCCCGAGGGTCAGGTCCTGTCCGTTCCTGGCGGGCTCTTGGGATATCCATGTGGGTGGCATGAACCCATCCTTCCCAAGGTGCGGCCGAGAATCACCAGCACCTACCGGGCGACCCCGCCGTGTCGGGAGATTGCGCGGCAGGGCACTTCTGTGGCGCTCAGGTGCGGTGTGCCCAGGTCGGACCTATCCCTTGCTCGATCCCAGGGTGAGCCCCGCAATGAAGTGCCGCTGCAGCAGCAGGAAGACGACAAGCGTCGGCAGGGCGACGATCACCGAGCCCGCGGCGAGGAGGTTGTAGTCCGTGAAGAATTGCCCGCGCAGGTTGTTGAGGGCGGAGGTGATGGGCAGCTTGTCGCCGTCGGAGACGAAGACCAGGGCCCAGAGGAAGTCGTTGTACATCCAGGTGAACTGCAGTGTGCCGAGCGCGGCGAGGGCCGGGCGGCACAGCGGCAGTGTGATCCGCCAGTACTGCGTCCAGACGCCCGCGCCGTCGACGATGGCGGCTTCCAGGATCTCCTGCGGCAGGGTGCGCATGAAGTTGGCGAGGACGAAGACGCAGAAGCCGAGCTGGAAGCCGATCTGGACGACGACGACGGCCCAGTACGAGTCGTACATCGTCATCGAGTCGGACATCCAGTACGGCAACGGGATGCGGTTGAACACCACGTACAGCGGAGTCACGATCACCTGCTGAGGCAGCAGGTTCCCGGCCGTGAAGAGCATCAGCAGCACGATCCCGCCGCGCATCTTCAGCCGGGCCAGGGCGAAGGCCACGAACGAGGCGAGGAAGAGGGTGACGAGCACCCCCGGGACGGCGATGATCATGGTGTTGACGAAGTACTTCGTCATCCCGGAGTCGGCGAACGCCTGCCGGTAGTAGTCGAACGACAGATGCCTCGGCAGCGAGAAGTAGCCGTACTGGGAGGTCTCGTCGTACGGTCGCAGGGAGGCGTACACCGCCAGCAGCAGCGGCGCGAGGAAGGCGAGCGAGACCGCCATCAGGAAGGCGTGCACGCCGAGCCGGCCCGGGCGGACACCGCGGCGCACCGCAGGGGGTGGCGGGGGCGCGGGCTGTGCGGCGGGGCGGGCGGGGGCGGTGTCGACGGTCATCGGTTCTTCTCCCCTCGGAGCTCCTGGACCAGGTACGTCACGACGAATCCGAGGGAAACCGTGAGCAGGACCACGGCGATGGCCGATCCGAAGCCGACGCGGCTCGCCTCACCGATGATGTTGTCGGTGACGAGCACCGAGAGCAGTTCGAGTCCGTTGCGGCCGTGGTTGACGGCGTACACGATGTCGAAGGCGCGCAGGGACTCGATGACGGTGATGACGCCGACGATGACGTTGACCGGCCGCAGCGTGGGGAAGACGATACGGAAGAAGGTCTGGGCCTCGTTCGCCCCGTCGATGGCGGCCGCTTCCTTCAGCGAGGGATCAACAGCCTTGAGCCCGGCCAGGTAGAGGATCATCACATAGCCGGTGTGCCGCCACGCCGCGGCGAGCAGGACCATCCAGATGTTGAGGTCCGGGTCGCCGAGCCAGTCGGTCGGCGACCGGGTGTCCCCGATGATCGCGTTGAGGGCCCCCTGATCGCGGGAGAAGATCAGCTGCGCGATGAAGCCGACCACGGCGAGCGAGAGCACGACCGGCATGTACAGCGTCGACTGGTAGAAGCGGCTGAACCGCACGCCCCGGTCGATGAGTACGGCGAGGAACAGCCCGAACGGCGCGGCGACGAGCCCGAGGAAGGCCAGCCAGAGCAGGTTGTGCCGGGCGGCGGGCCAGAACTGCGGGTAATTGGTGAAGAGGTTCACGTAATTCTGCGTACCGACCCAGTTGATGTCGCCGATGCCGTCCCAACTGGTGAAGGAGAGCACGATCGAGGCGAGGGTCGGGCCCCACACGATGGCGATGTCGAGCAGGACGGGTATGCCGAGCAGCAGACCGATGACGGCGAGGTCGCGGCCGGAGAATCGCCGCGGGCCCCGCCGTTCGGTGCGCCGCTCCGAGAGGAACGACACGGTCGGTACTCCAGATTCAGTCGGAGGCGAAGATGGTCTTCTTCTGCCGCTCGATGTCGTTGACCAGGCCGTCCACGTCGTTCGGGTTGCTGATGAACTTCTGGATGGCGGGAATCATGACGGTCGAGGCGAAGTCCGGCCGGGTGTCGCGGTCCAGGAACTGGGAGATCTGCTTGGCACCGGAGACGAGTTCCACGGCCTTCTTCTGCAGCGCCGAGTACTGGGAGATGTCCGCCTGGTCGTTGACCGCGATGTTGTTGGGGTCGCTCTTGAGGTAGATGTCCTCGGCCTTGCCGGTGGCCAGCCACTTCACGAGGTCCTTGGCGCTCTCCAGCGTCTTCTTGTTCTTGAGGTTCTTCGACTTCTTCGCCAGCAGGAACCCGTCGATCGGTGCCTCGACGGCGTCCTGGCCGTGCTCCGGGTTGATGACCGGGAACGGGAAGAAGTCGATGTCCTCCTGTTCGCCCTTGGGGAACTGGGCGCCGGGGTGCGGCAGCCCGAAGACCGCCATACCGGCTTCCTTCTTCTGCAGGCTGGTCGCGGCCTCCTGCCAGGTGCGGCCGTTGGCACCCTGCTGGCAGTACGGAAGGAGGCGACGCCAGGTGTCGAAGACGTCCTTGACGCGCTTGTCCGTCCAGGCTTCCTCGCCGGCCATCAGGCTCTTGTGGAAGTCATAGCCGTTGGTCCGCATGTTGATGTAGTCGAAGGTGCCCATCGCGGGCCAGCCGTCCTTGTCGCAGAACGCGATGGGGTCGAGCTTGTCCTTCTTCATCTGCTTGGCGAGCGCCACGTACTCGTCGAGGGTCTTGGGCGCCTGGTAGCCGCGGTCGGCGAAGAGACTCTTCCGGTGGAAGACGGCCCACGGGTAGTAGTAGTAGGGCGTGAGGTACTGCTTGCCGTCCTCACCGGTGGACTGGGCCTTCAGCGCGGACGAAAACCCTTCGTAGTGCTGCCAGTTGTCGCTGATGTCGTGCAGCAGTCCCTTCTTGGCGAAGAACTGCATCCGGTAGCCGGCGAACCACATGAACACGTCGTCCGGATTGCCCTGCAGGTATTTGTTGATGTTCTCCTGGAAGGTGTTGTGGTCAACGGTGTTGACCTCGATCTTCCGCCCTCCGGACTGCGCTTCGTATGCCTTGAAAGCGTCGGCGAAAGCCTTCTTGGGAATGGGGTCGGACGAATTCGACCCCAGATGGATCGTCTTGCCGTCACCACCGGGGCCACTGCTGCATGCCGTGAGCAGCGAGGGAAGCGTGATCGCGCCCGCGCCAACTGCCGCACCACGTAGCAGATTTCGCCGAGACATCCGATGTCCTGCCACACTGCCGGGCACGCTTGACCTGTCGTACGACGAGTGCGCCATGACCCCCTCCTCCGGGATGCAACCCAACACAACCGAACGTGCGATTGGATCCCACCTCCAAGTAGGGGTGCCGTCAAGGGTTTTGACGAGATACCGAACAACCTTTACCGCACCCCTTCCAACAGACTCCAACACGCTCTAACGTAATCGCGCGCCCTTGGCGTGCACATGATGTCATCCGATCTGACACGAGTGTGGAGGAACGTAACGATGCGTCATCTTCCAACCCGTACGACCCGCACAAGCGGCAGAACAGTCATCGGAGCGCTGGCCGCCGGTCTGCTCTGCGCAGCGGGCGCAACCGCTCCCGCCGTCGCGGACTCACCGACGACGGCGCCTGCCGCAGCGGTCAGCCCGCAGTCCGACAACGGGCTCGCACTCACCCCGCCGATGGGATTCAACAACTGGAACTCGACCCACTGCCGGGCCGAGTTCAACGAGGCGATGGTCAAGGGAATCGCCGACATCTTCGTCGAGAAGGGCCTCAAGGACGCCGGCTACCAGTACGTCAACCTCGACGACTGCTGGGCGAAGCCGCAGCGCAACGCGGACGGCAAACTGGAGGCCGACCCGGTGCGCTTCCCGAACGGCATCAAGGCCGTCGCGGACTACGTCCACTCCAAGGGGCTCAAGCTCGGCATCTACACCAGCGCGGGCACGAAGACGTGCGACAGCGTCGGACTGCCGGGGGCACTCGGCCATGAGTACAGCGATGCGCAGCAGTTCGCGGACTGGGGCGTCGACTACCTCAAGTACGACAACTGCAACAACCAGGGCGTCGACGCGAAGAAGCGCTATACGACGATGCGCGACGCGCTGGAGGCCACCGGCCGTCCCATCGTCTACAGCATTTGCGAGTGGGGCCAGAACAAGCCCTGGGAGTGGGCCGCCGACGTCGGCAATCTCTGGCGCACGACGGGCGACATCAGCGACAGCTGGGGCAGCATGCTGTCGATCATGAAGCAGAACCTGCCGCTCGCCGCCGCCGCGGGACCGGGGCACTGGAACGACCCCGACATGCTCGAAGTCGGCAACGGCGGAATGACGGACACCGAGTACCGCACCCACTTCTCCATGTGGTCCGTGATGGCGGCGCCGCTGCTCATCGGCTCCGATCTGCGCAAGGCGACTCCGGAGACCTTCGAGATCCTCTCGAACCAGGAGGTCATCGCGGTCGATCAGGACCCGCTGGGAAAGCAGGGCGCCGTGGTCTCCTCCACCGGCGGGCGCTGGGTCGTCGCCAAGGAGATGAAGGACGGCAGCCGGGTCGTGGCGCTCTTCAACGAGACCGGGTCCGCGCAGCGCATTTCGACGACCGCGAAGGAGGCGGGTCTGCCGGAGGCCGACGCCTACACGACGCGCGACCTGTGGCAGCACACGACGTACAACACGGCGGGCGGCATCTCTGCGACCGTCCCGGCGCACGGCACGGTACTGCTGCGCGTCGCCGCCGACAGCACGTGGGCCGCCTACCCACCGGCCGTGGAACTCGGCCTGAACGGAAGCCCGTTGGTGGAGGCCGGCCGCAGCGCGCCGCTGACGACGACGGTCACCGATCTGGGCCGTACGCCTGCCAAGAGCGTCTCCGCGACGCTCACCGGCCCGTCGGGCTGGCAGATCGAGGCGCTGTCGCCGACCGGCACCGGCGTCGTGCCCACCGGCCGTGCGCTGACCACACGCTGGCAGGTGACGCCGCCCGCGGGCACAGCCACCGGTACGTACGATCTGAAGCTCAGCGCCCAGTACTGGTCACCGACCGGGACGCGCGTGCGGTCCTCGGTGCCGTTCCAGGCGCATGTGGTGGTGGCGCCCCCGGCGGGCAACAGTTATCTGAGCGATCTGCCGCAGCTCTCCGCGTCCAACGGCTGGGGTCCGGTCGAGAAGGACACCAGCAACGGTGAGAGCAAGGCGGGCGACGGCAATCCGCTGACCATCGGCGGCACCGTCTTCGCCAAGGGGCTCGGGGCACACGCGGACAGCGCCGTCGAGTTCTACGCGGGCGGTGCGTGCAGCGCCGTGACCGCCCAGGTCGGAGTCGACGACGAGAAGGGTGCCAAGGGCACGGTGGCGTTCGAGATCTGGGCCGACGGCACGAAGGTGGCGTCGACCGGCGTCCTGACCAACGCGATGGCCGCGCAGCCGATCACCGCGGATGTGAGCGGTGCGCAGGTGGTACGTCTGGTGGTCACCGACGGCGGGGACGGGATCGACTCCGACCACGCCGACTGGGCGGACCTGCGGATCGGGTGCTGAGTCCGGTACGGGTGCCGGGCCCCGTAGGAGTAGTGCCCGCCCGGTAGGGGCCGGGCAGGCACTGAGTACGGGCCAGGAGCCCCTTCCGGAAGGGGCTCCCGGACAGGGGCGCGCGGCCACCGGACACGCTCGGCCTCCGGATCACCGCTCGGCTGCCGGACGGGACGGGGCGCGGCGCCCCGTCCCGTCCGGCAGCCGAGCGGTGATCAGCCGCTCAGTACGGCCGCGGCCGCCGCCCCACCCGGCCTGACCGCCGAGGCGGCGGCCGCGGCGCCCACCAGCCCCGCGTCCGTACCCATCACCGCGGGTGCCACCGTGAGCTGTTGGACGAACGAGAGCGTGGCGTAGCTGCGCAGGGCGCGGCGCAGCGGAGCGAAGAGGACGTCGCCCGCACCGGCCACTCCCCCACCGATGACGGCGATGTCGATCTCGACCAGCGTGGCGGTGGCGGCGATTCCGGCGGCCAGTGCCTGCGCGGCGCGCTCGAAGGAGGCGACCGCCACCGGGTGTCCGGCCCGTGCGGCGGCGGCCACGGCGGCGGCCGTGGCGTCACCGTCCGGGCCGGGCTGCCAACCGCCCTGCAGGGCGCGGCGGGCAATGTTCGGCCCGCTGGCGATCCGTTCCACACAGCCACGCGAACCGCACGGACACGGGTCGCCGTCCAGATCCACACTGATGTGACCGATGTGACCGGCGTTGCCGGTAGGCCCCGGGTGCAGCTTGCCGCCGAGGACCAGACCGCCGCCGACCCCTGTCGACACGACCAGGCACAGCGCGTTGTCGTAACCGCGGGCCGCACCGAGCCAGTGCTCGGCCGCGGTCATCGCGACCCCGTCACCGACCAGTTCCACGGGGAGCCCCCCGGCGGCCCTCCGTACCCGGTCCACCAGCGGGAAGTCACGCCAGCCTGGAACGTTGACGGGGCTGACCGTCCCCGCCGAGGCATCCACCGGACCTGCGCTGCCGATGCCGACGGCAGTCGCCCGGCCCCACAGCGGCGAGGCGGTCAGCTCGGCCAGCACGTCCGTCACCGCGCCCATCACCGTCTCGCCGCTCTCCCGGGCGGGCGTCGGCCGCTGCGCCCGCACGAGGAGCGTGCCGCTGCCGTCCACCAGAGCGCCGGCGATCTTGGTGCCGCCGATGTCGAGCGCGGCGACGAGGTCGGTATGCATCGGTGTGGGCTCCGGATGAGTGAGGGGTCGGGGACCTGCAGCTTCAGTAAATAGTCTGCCTAGTCTCTATTCAGTTGACAACGTTGTCCAGGGCCTATGCTCGACGGCACAGCCTCCGGCACCTCCGCAGCACCCGCCTGCGACCGGCCGGACAGTCCGCACCCGACGACAGGACAGCGCATCGTGGCAGAGACCGCCCGTCACTCCGAGCCCCGCTACGGCAACCGGCCGACCATGAAGGATGTGGCCGCCAGGGCCGGAGTAGGCCTCAAGACGGTCTCCCGCGTGGTCAACAGCGAGCCGGGGGTCACACCGGACACCGAGCGCCGGGTCCAGGAGGCGATCGATGCGCTCGGCTTCCGCCGCAACGACAGCGCGCGCGTGCTCCGCAAGGGTCGCACCGCCTCCATCGGCCTGGTCCTGGAGGATCTCGCCGACCCGTTCTACGGGCCGCTGAGCCGCGCCGTCGAGGAGGTCGCCCGCGCCCACGGCGCCCTGCTCATCAACGGATCGAGCGCCGAGGACCCGGAGCGCGAGCAGGAGCTCGTGCTCGCGCTGTGCGCCCGCCGGGTGGACGGGCTGATCGTGATTCCGGCCGGTGACGACCACCGCTACCTGGAGCCGGAGATAAAGGCGGGGATCGCCACCGTCTTCGTGGACCGCCCGGCGGGCCGGATCGACGCCGACATCGTCCTCTCCGACAGTTTCGGCGGCGCCCGGCAGGGTGTCGCCCATCTCATCGCGCACGGACACCGCAGGATCGGCTTCATCGGTGACCAGCCGCGTATCCACACGGCCACCGAGCGTCTGCGCGGGTATCACGCCGCGATGACGGACGCCGGGATCACCGTCGAGGACTCCTGGGTCTCCCTCGGCTCCACCGACCCGGCGCGGGTCAGGGCGGCCGCCGAGGCGATGCTCTCGGGCCCCGAACCGGTCACCGCGCTCTTCGCGGGCAACAACCGGGTGACGGTCACCGCGGTGCGCGTGCTGGCGGAGCGGGAGCGTCCGGTCGCCCTGGTCGGTTTCGACGACATCGAACTGGCCGACCTGCTGGGCATCACGGTCATCTCCCAGGACGCCGCGGCCGTGGGCCGGACGGCGGCCGAGCACCTCTTCCGCCGGCTGGACGGCGCGGACGACGCCCCGGCGCGGGTGGAACTGCCGACGTCCCTCATCGCCCGCGGCTCGGGCGAACTGCCGCCCTCCTGAGCCGGGGCGTCGACGGACCGGCTCAGTCAGCTTCCGGCGGGCGTCAGCAGCGCGTCCGCCACTGACGTACGTGCGTAGAGGACCGAGCGTCCGGCGCGGTGGGCGGTCACCAGGCCCGCGTCGCGCAGGGCCGTGAGGTGCTGGGAGACGCCGGCCGCGGACAGTCCGGAACGCCGGGCGAGCGCGGTGGTCGACGCGGGGGTGTCGAGCTCGGTCAGAAGCAGAGTGCGGGAGCGGCCCAGGACAGCGGCGACCGCATCGGCGGCTGCGGTGCTGCGCGGCTCCCAGAGGGTGCCGATACCCCGTGCCGGATAGGCGAGTTGAGGAGGGTCCGGCGCCACCGAGCGGGTGAGCACCCGCGGCCAGGCGAACACGGAGGGCACCAGCAGCATCCCCGCGCCCGAGTCGGCGCGGGTCAGGGCGCAGTGGCGGCGTACCAGGCGCAGGCTGCTCTCGTCCCACCGCACCGAGTCGTGCAGTTCATTGAGGACCTGCGCGGCCCCGAGCTCGGCAACCTGCCGCGCCCGACGGAACACATCGGCTTCGAGCAGCTGGTGGATCCGGGCCCAGTACGGCGCGAGCGCCAGCTCCCAGTAGGTCTCGATCTCGGCGGCGACCTTCTCCAGCGCCGCTTCCGGAGCCTCGCGCAGCAGTCCGAGCCGCGCGGACCGCCCGAGGTCCCGCTCGACGCCGAGCCTGTCGAGATCGGTCCGTACCCGCTCGGGCGGGGTCTGCCGGATCGCCTCCAGTTCGGCCGCGAGTTCCGGGAACGGGGCGGGCGGTGTCGGGTTGAGGAAGTCCGCGAGATATCCGCCGGCCGGGATCAGCTCGGCGAGCCACCCGCGGTCGAGCCCCGCTTCCGCCAGCCGGGGCCGTACCTGCGCGGCCCAGCGCCGGTGCAGCGGGGGTTCGCTCTCGGCGCGCAGCAGCCGGAAGCTGGTGACGACCTCCCACATCGGGGAGATGGCGAAGCGGGTCTGCGCCAAGTCTGCGGTGGAGAAGCTCAGTTCCGACTCCATGTGCCCCCGCCGTCCCGGTCCCTCGGGCCGATCGCCCGTTGCATTCGGTCCCACCTTAATCAATGGCCCGGTATCGCGGTCGGGCTGCACGCTCCTCGCATGCTCTCCACCTTTCGCGGCCTTCCGCCCACGGTCTGGACCCTTTTCGCCGGCACGATCATCAACCGGCTCGGCTACCTGGTCACTCCGTTCCTCGTGTTCTTCCTTGCCGCACGTGGCGTCACCGGCACCCAGACCTCGTACGTCCTCGGCGCCCTGGGCGCGGGCAACCTGCTCGGCCCCGCCGTCGGAGGACTGCTCGCCGACCGGATCGGCCGCCGCCCGACGATGCTCATCGGTCTCCTCGGCGCCTCCGGGGCGCAGGGTGCGCTCTTCCTCGCACCGGGCGTGCTGACGATGGCCGGCGCCGCGCTGCTGCTCAGTGCGGCAGGCGCGATGATCAGCCCTGCGGTGTACGCGCTGATGGCCGACTCCGTGGACGCGGAGCGCCGGCGGCGGGCGTACGCACTGTTCGGCTGGGGCATCAACATCGGTACGGCGGCGGCAGGCGTCCTCGGTGGTTTCCTCGCCGCCCACGGCTACTGGCTGCTCTTCGCGGTCGACGCCGGGACCATGCTGCTGTACGCCGTCGTCGTCGCCACCCGGGTGGCCGAGACACGGACGCCGAAGGACCGGGCCGAGGCGCGCGACGGCATCGGATACGGCGTCGTCCTCCGCGACCGGCTGCTGCTCGCGCTGCTCCCCCTGTTCGGGGTGCAGCTCTTCGTCTATTCACTGACCGAGGTCGCCCTGCCGCTGGCCGTCCACGACAGTGCGCTTTCCCCTGCGGTCTACGGAGCCATGGCGGCGGTCAACGCGGTGCTGGTGGTGGTCCTGCAGCCGTTCGCCACAGCTCGCCTCGCGCGGCTGCCGCAGATTCCGGTGCACGCCGCCGGCAGCGTTCTCATCGCCGTGGGTGTGGCGCTCACAGGTGTCGCGGACAGCGTCGCGGGTTACACGCTGTCGGTGGTGGTCTGGTCCGTGGGCGAGGCATGCGTGTCCGGGATCGCCTCCGCGATCGTCGCCAACCTCGCCCCGGCCCACGCACGGGGCCGCTACCAGGGGGCGTTCCAGTGGACCTGGGGGGTCTCCCGGTTCGCGGCCCTGACCCTGGGAGTCACTGTCTATACGGCTCTCGGTCCGGCGGTCCTCTGGTGGTCGGCACTGCTGGGCGGTGTCCTCTGCTCGGTCGCGCCGCTCGCCCTCGCGGGCCGCATCACAGGTCGCATGAACCACGAGCTGGTGGCCTGAGGCACCAAAGAGCCCTGGCTCAGCCTCTGTTGAGCCGTCCGAGCGCAAGACCGGCGAGCAGCGCCGCAGCGTCACCCAGTACGGAGTCGTCGAAGACGGCTGCCGGGGAGTGGTTGTAGGGAGCTGTGGCGGGGTCGAGATCGGCCGGGCAGGCACCGAGCATCAGATAGGCGGAGGGGACGTGTTCACCGATGAAGGCGAAGTCCTCGGCCCCGGCGATCGGGTTCGGCAGCTCGAAGCAGCGGTCCGCCCCGAACAGTTGGGCCGCCGTCTCGGCTGCGTACGCCGCCTCGACGGGGTCGTTGACGGTGACGGGGTAGCCCTCGTCGACGACTGCTTCCACGGTCAGCCCGTGGGCCTCCCCGATGCCGCGTACGACCCGGGGCGCTTCCTGGAGCACCCGGGCCCGCGCCCCGGCCGAGAAGGACCGGATGCTCGCGGAGAACACGGCCTCGTCCGGAATGACGTTGTGGGCGGTGCCCGCGTGAAAGCTGCCGACGGTCACGACGACCGGGTCGAAGGCGTCGAAGCGGCGCGTCACCATGGTCTGCAGCCCCGTGACGGCTTCGCAGGCGGCCGGGATGGGGTCCAGGGCGCTGTGCGGACTGGACCCGTGCCCGCCGCGCCCGCGCACGGTCACGTCGAGGTTGTCGGCGGCGGCCAGGATCGGTCCGGGGCGGGTGCTGACGAAACCGTGCGGCAGCAGGGCGGACGCAACATGGAGGGCGTACGCGGCCACCGGCCTGGTCCCCGCGGCATCGAGCACACCTTCGTCGATCATCACCCGGGCCCCGGCGTCGCCTTCCTCACCGGGCTGGAACATGAACACCACGGTTCCGGCCAGAGTGTCGCGCCGCTCGCAGAGCAGTCGCGTGGCGCCGACCAGTCCCGCGGTGTGGAGGTCGTGACCGCAGGCGTGCATCACGCCGGGGACGGCGGAGGCGTACGGCAGTCCGCTGGTCTCCTGCACCGGCAGCGCGTCCATGTCGCCGCGCAGCAGCACCACCGGTCCGGGCAGCGCGCCGCGGAGCACGGCCGTGACCGAGGTGAGCTGCTTGCCGAGGGTGATCTCGAGGGGCAGCCCCTCCAGCGCTGCCAGCACCTTCGCCCGGCTCAGCGGCAGTTCCAGGCCGATTTCCGGCTCCTGGTGCAGCGCGCGGCGCAGCCCGACCAGTTCGGGCAGGAGCGCGGCAGCGGATCCACGGAGGTCTGCGTGGCGGCGAGCGGCATCGGTCATGGCGTCTCCTCGCGAGTCGGTCCCGCCATCCTCACCGTTTTCGGCTCCCGCGCCATCCCCGGTCCTCCCGGCGGCAATCGGGGTACGGACGAGGAGTTCCGCGTAAACCGCTTGTTGCGTCTGTCGTACGGTCACCAGGATGACCCCATGCCTGCTTTCACCGCTCCTGACGGAACCGAACTCGCCTATCACCTCGTGGGTGAGGGCGAACCGGTGCTCGTCCTGCCCGGTGGACCCATGCGCGCCTCCGCCTACCTCGGCGATCTGGGCGGCCTGGCGAACCGGCGCCAACTGGTCATGCTCGATCTGCGGGGCACCGGCGGCTCAGGCATCCTCGCCGACCCGGCCACCTACCGCGTCGACCGGCAGGTGGCCGATGTGGAGGCGTTCCGCGATCACCTCGATCTGGACCGCGTGGACGTTCTGGCGCACTCCGCGGGCGGCGATCTCGCGATCCTCCACGCGGCCCGGCACCCCCGGCGCATCCGGACCCTCACGCTGATCACCGCCCGTGCGCGTGCCCTCGGTGTCGATTTCACCGAGGAGCATCGCCGCGAGGCCGCCGCGCTGCGCAGGGCCGAGCCGTGGTTCGAGGCCGCGCACGACGCGTACGAGGCCGTCTGGGCGGGCTCCGCCACCGACGCCGACTGGGATGCCATTGCCCCGTTCTTCTACGGCCGTTGGGACACCGCCGCTCAGGCGCACGCCGCAGCCGACGTCGAGCAGAGCAACCACGAGGCCGCGGACGTCTACGCGTCCCTCGATGCCTTCGCCCCTGCCGCGGCCCGCGAGGCCGTTGCCGCGCTGGACGCCCGGGTCCTGGTCCTCGCGGGCGAGCTGGACAGCGGTCCGCTTCCTCGCGTCGCGGCCAGCGTCGCAGGGTTGTTCCCCAAGGCCGAACTGGCCGTCCAGCCGGGCGCAGGTCACTTCCCGTGGCTCGACGATCCCGTCCGCTTCAGCGGGACCGTCGAGACCTTCCTGCGGGGCTGACGGTACGGGCCGGGGCCTACGGCGCCGTCACCGTCAGTCCTCCGCGCCGGGGCGAGGCGAACGCGTCGAGGTCCGCCCGCGTCAGCCCCGTCAGGCGGGCGACCTCGGCGGTGTCGAGTGCGCCGCAGTCGATGCCGCGCAGCAGGTATCCACTGAGGGCCTTGGCGGTGGCGGGCTCGTCCATGACGTCGCCGCCGGCCTTGGCGACATACGCGGCGAGCCGGGCGGCGGCCTGTTCCAGGCCCTCGCGATAGAAGGTGTAGACGGCCGCGTAACGGGTCGGCAGGTGGCCGGGGTGCATGTCCCAGCCCTGGTAGTAGGCGCGGGCCAGCGCACGGCGGGTGAGCCCGTAGTGGAGCCGCCACGCCTCGTGGACCTGGTGGGTGGGGCCGACCGGGAGGACGTTGGTCGAGCCGTCGGAGACACGTACGCCGGTACCCGCGGCGGCCACCTGCATGACCGCCTTGGCGTGGTCGGCGGCCGGATGGTCGCTGGCCTGGTAAGCGGCGCTGACGCCCACGCAGGCGCTGTAGTCGAAGGTGCCGTAGTGCAGGCCGGTCGCGCGGCCCCCGGCGGCATCGATCATGCGGGCCACGGCGGCGGTGCCGTCGGCGGCGAGGATGGACTGGCTGGTCTCGATCTGGATCTCGAAGCCGAGCCGGCCCGACGGCAGACCGTGGGCCTGCTCGAAGGCGTCGAGGAGCCGGACGAAGGCGGTGACCTGTTCGGGGTACGTCACCTTGGGAAGGGTGAGCACCAGGCCCTCGGGGAGCCCGCCCGCCTGCATCAGACCGGTGAGGAATATGTCCGTGGTGCGGATGCCCCGGTCGCGTACGGCGGCCTCCATGCACTTCATCCGGATGCCCATGTACGGGGCCGCCGTGCCGTTCTCGTACGCCTCCGAGACCAGCCGCGCGGCGCGGGCGGCAGCCTCGTCCTCCTCGGCGTCGGGGCGGGGGCCGTATCCGTCCTCGAAGTCGATGCGCAGGTCTTCGACGGGCTCGCGCTCCAGCTTGGCGCGGACGCGGTCGTGAACGGGCGCGGCGAGCTCCTCCGGGATGCCGAGGACGGCGGCGAACGAGGCCGCATCGGGGGCATGCTCGTCGAGGGCGCGGAGCGCCTGGTCGCCCCAGGAGCGGATGGTCTCTGCGGCAAAGGTGTCGCCGGGCACGTAGACCGTGTGGACGGGCTGGCGGGTGCCGGGGTCTCCCGGGTAGCGGCGGGCGAGTTCGGCGTCCACCGCGGTGAGGGAGGCACTGATCTCCGCGCTGACCGCGCCGGCGAGGCTCGTTGCCACCTTCTCCTGCTGACCCATGTCCACACCCTCCACAGTGCCGCTGTTTCCGCTTCCCGGAATCAACAATCCGTATAGTGAAGTTATAAGGCCGCCGGACCTGCGTCAATGGTGATCAGAAACGGCCCGGGGCCGCGCGGTGAGAACACCACGCGGCCCCGGACCATCGAGAAGAGGTACAGCCCCCGACAGGTCAGCCCTTGCGGGAGTTGACCTCTTCGGTGAGCTGGGGGACGACCTGGAAGAGGTCGCCGACGATGCCGTAGTCGACGAGGTCGAAGATCGGGGCCTCGGCGTCCTTGTTGATCGCGACGATGGTCTTGGAGGTCTGCATGCCGGCCCGGTGCTGGATCGCGCCGGAGATACCGGAGGCGATGTAGAGCTGCGGGGAGACGGACTTGCCGGTCTGGCCGACCTGGTTGGAGTGCGGGTACCAGCCCGCGTCGACCGCGGCGCGCGAGGCACCCACGGCCGCGCCGAGGGAGTCGGCGAGCGCCTCGATGAGTCCGAAGTTCTCCGCACCGTTGACCCCGCGGCCGCCGGAGACCACGATCGCGGCCTCGGTCAGCTCCGGGCGCCCGGTCGACTCGCGCGGGGTGCGGGAGAGGACCTTCGTGCCGGTGGCCTGCGCGGAGAACGAGACCGCCAGGGTCTCGACCGCACCCGCGGCCGGGGCCGGCTCGACCGGCGCCGAGTTCGGCTTGACCGTGATGACCGGGATGCCGCGCGAGACACGCGACTTGGTGGTGAACGACGCCGCGAACGCGGACTGGGTGGCGACCGGACCCAGCTCACCGGCCTCCAGGTCCACCGCGTCCGTGATGATCCCGGACCCGATCCGGACCGCGAGCCGGGCCGCGATCTCCTTGCCCTCCGCGGACGACGGCACCAGCACCGCGGCCGGGGACACCGCATCGAACGCGGCCTGCAGCGCGTCGACCTTCGGCACGACCAGGTAATCGGCGAACTCCGGCGCCTCGGCGGTCAGGACCCTGACCGCACCGTGCTCGGCGAGCACCCCGGCGGTACCGGCCGCACCACTGCCCAGCGCGACCGCGACCGGCTCACCGATCCGGCGGGCCAGCGTCAACAGCTCCAGGGTGGGCTTGCGGACGGCACCGTCCACGTGGTCGACATAGACGAGAACTTCAGCCATGGGACTTCAATCTCCTGCGCAAACGAGGGTGAGAGGAACGTACGGGGCCGAACAGGCCGACAGGTCAGATGAACTTCTGGCCCGCGAGGAACTCGGCCAGCTGCTTGCCGCCCTCGCCCTCGTCCTTGACAATCGTGCCCGCCGTGCGGGCCGGACGCTGCGCCGCGGAATCGACCGCGGTCCACGCACCCGCCAGACCGACCTCGTCCGCGTCGATCTCCAGGTCCTCCAGATCCAGGGACTGAACCGGCTTCTTCTTCGCCGCCATGATCCCCTTGAACGACGGATACCGGGCCTCACCGGACTGGTCCGTCACCGACACCACCGCCGGCAGCGACGCCTGCAGCTGCTCACTGGCACTGTCACCGTCCCGACGCCCGGTCACCGTGCCGCCCTCGACCTTCACCTCGGACAGCAGCGTGACCTGCGGAACACCCAGACGCTCCGCCAGCACCGCCGGCAGCACACCCATCGCGGCGTCCGTCGACGCCATACCGCAGATCACCAGGTCGTAACCCGTCTTCTCGACCGCCTTCGCCAGCACCAGCGACGTACCGATCACATCCGTACCGTGCAGACCGTCGTCCTCGACATGAACGGCCTTGTCCGCACCCATCGACAGCGCCTTGCGCAACGCGTCCTTGGCATCCTCCGGACCCACCGTCACCACAGTGATCTCCGCGTCGTCCGCCTCATCGGCGATCTGCAGCGCCTGCTCCACCGCGTACTCGTCGAGCTCCGACAACAGACCGTCCACATCCTCACGGTCCAGCGTCAGGTCATCGGCGAAGTGCCGGTCACCCGTGGCGTCGGGCACATACTTCACACAGACAACGATCCTCAAGCTCACGCCGGCTCTCCTACTGCATCGTCATTTCTGGGCTGCCTTGATGCACGCAGCATAGGCGCCTGATGGGACGGATTCCGGTCGGGGCGACCGATGCTCCGAGCGAAATATTACTCGTCAGTACACCCAGTACGTTACCCATGAGCAAGCGCTTTGCACTGTGACCTAGCCGACGCCCGGTGCCCATGCGCCACCTGGGAACTCTCAGTCCCGCAACGCCGTGAAACGACCCTGGTGGTAGAGAAGCGGGCGGCCGCCCCCGGCCGGATCGCCGACGACGGCCTCCGCAATCACGATCCGGTGGTCCCCCGCCGGGATGCGCGCCACCACGCGGCAGACCAGCCACGCAAGCACCCCGTCGAGCACCGGGACACCTTCCGGCCCACTGCGCCAATAGGTGGACGGACCGAACCGGTCGGCGCCGCTGCGCGCGAATGTGGCGGCCAGCTCCTGCTGGTGCTCGCCCAGTATGTGAACGCCGATGTGCTCGGCCTCCGCCACGACCGGCCAGCTGGAGGACGAGGTCCCCACGCCGAAGGAGATGAGCGGCGGCTCGGCGGCGACGGAGTTCAGGGAGGTCGCGGTGAAGCCGACCGGCCGGTCACCGGCGGCGGTGATCACCGCGACACCGGCGGCATGCTGCCGGAAGACGGAGCGCAGGAGATCGGGGGAAGCCGTGCGGGCGCTGAAGAGCTCGGGCGAAGCCGGCATGGAGATGTCCTTCTGCGAGGGAGGCGTACGGGGCCATGGGTGCTCAGGCACCCGGACAGCGCGCACTCGCGTTGCGGGCGAGGTCCACGTGGACCCGGCCGTAGAGAAGGAGTTCCGGCGGCATAGCGTCAGACTGACGATGCGTGGTGGGTGCAGTCAAGGGGGTTCCGCAATGTGGGAGATGCATCACGGTCCGTCACATCGCGTGCCCCAGCGCGGCGACAACATCGACGGTGCGGGGCTGCCCGACCGCTCGGCGGACGATCCGGCCGGTCGCGTCGAGAACCAGCACCGTCGGCGTGCGGCTGATGTCGAGCTCGCGTACGAGAGTGAGATGCGCCTCGGCGTCGATTTCGACGTGGGCGACGCCGTCGACCATTCCGGCCACCTCGCCGAGGGTGCGGCGGGTGGCCCGGCAGGGCTGACAGAAGGCGCTGGAGAACTGCACGAGGGTGGCCCGTTCCCCCAATTCCGCGCCGAGTTGGGCCGCATCCAGCCTGTTCGCGCGTGCCTGCCCGTCCACCGTCCGCCTCCTGTCAGAGCCCCTCGCAAGGGGTCAGCACCGTCGGGCGCGGAGTCATTCCCGCCGACTCCACGTGACGAGAATCTCGCGCCCCGCGCCCGCCGAGACTGGCCACCGCGACGGACATGGGGCACGATCGGCGCAATGCCGAAAACCTACGGCTGCGTAACTTCCGCCGGGAGAACCCTCCCCAGGCGCTGAAGAAGGGTCTTCTCCAGATGGCAGAACTCGTCTATCGGCCGGTCATCGGCGCCGCTCGCACCATGTTCAAGGCGCTGGACCTGAAGATCGACACACAGGGTTCGGAGCACATCCCGAAGACCGGCGGTGCGGTACTGGTCAGCAACCACATCAGCTACCTCGACTTCATCTTCACCGGGCTCGCGGCGCTGCCGCAGAAGCGGCTGGTCCGCTTCATGGCGAAGGAATCGGTCTTCCGGCACAAGGTCTCCGGTCCGCTGATGCGCGGCATGAAGCACATCCCGGTCGACCGGAAGCAGGGCGAGGACGCGTATGCCCACGCGCTCGCCTCACTGCGCTCCGGCGAGATCATCGGCGTCTTCCCCGAGGCGACCATTTCGCAGTCGTTCACGCTGAAGAGCTTCAAGTCCGGCGCGGCCCGGCTGGCCCAGGAGGCGGGCGTACCGCTGATCCCGATGGCCCTGTGGGGCACGCAGCGGATCTGGACCAAGGGGCGGCCGCGCAACTTCAAGCGCAGCCACACTCCGGTGACGATCCGGGTGGGTGCGCCGGTGGAGGCCCCCACCGACCAGTACGCGGGTGCGATCACCCGACGGCTGCGGGAAGGGGTGCAGGAGCTCCTCGAAGCGGCGCAGCGCGCCTACCCGGTGCGACCGAGGGACGCGAGCGACACCTGGTGGGTGCCCGCGCACCTCGGCGGTACGGCTCCGACGCCCGCCGAGGTGCGCGAGGCCAGCTGACCGGGCCCGTTCACCACCACGGCTGAAACGTCACTCCGGGGTGCGCACGGTGATCCGCGCTCCGGGGCTCAGCTTCTCCGCGAGTTCGGCGCCTGCGGCTTCGAGCTCGCGGATCGTCGTCGGGGTGAGGCTCTCCAGGAGGAACACGGCGTTGACCGACTCCTCGGTGAGCCGGGTGCGTACGCCCTGCCGCCAGTTCCAGCGGCGGCAGGTGACGCCCTCGTCGCCTCGGGACGGGTCAGAGCGCGGTCGGAAGCGTGCGCCACAGGTGCGTGCGGTCCTCGGCGGTCTGCAGGGCGCGCAGAACCGCCGGATGCGGTGCCGCATAGAGTACTGGATAGTCCACTCCATTGGACCCCGACCCGATGGGCCAGGCCAGCCGTTCCTCGTCGAGCGAGAACTGGGCGTCGACACCGCGCTTGTTGCCGCGCGGGTCCTGGCGGTCCCAGCGGTCCCGGCCCGGCAGGCGCACGGCGATCAGCCCGTGCAGGACGCCCGGATCCCCGTTCTCGTCGTCGAAGCCTTGGTAGCAGAGGGCCGTCGGGATGCCTGCCGCCCGCAGCAGGGCCGTCAGCGCGTGGGACTTGGAATGACAGATGCCGTTACGGGTGGCGAGGACGTCCGAGGCGCGCCAGCTGACCCTGGGATCACCCGAGTCGACGGAGTGCGGAATGGTGTCGCGGACGAACTCATAGGCCGCGAGCGCGTATGAATATGCGTCGGCGCCATCGACGCGAAGGCGATCGACGGTCTGCCGCACGAGCGGATGCTCATGGTCGATGGCCACATCTGCGGCGAGATAGGCGGCCATGTCTGGGGTTTGCTGCGTCAGCTCCATGCATGCAGAGCGTACGGAAGCGACCGACCGGAAAGCAATGACTTTCCGGTCGGCCGCATATTCATGCGCAGTGTGATGCTACTTGGCGATCTCTTCCTTCAACGCGAGGACGAACGCGTCCACGTCGTCCTCCGTGGTGTCGAAGGAGCACATCCAGCGCACATCGCCGGCGGTCTCGTCCCAGAAGTAGAAACGGAAGCGCTTCTGGAGCCGCTCGCTCACGTCGTGCGGCAGACGCGCGAAGACGGCGTTGGCCTGGACCGGGTAGAGGATCTCCACGCCGTCCACCGCCCGGACACCCTCCGCGAGCCGCTGAGCCATGGCGTTGGCGTGCCGGGCGTTGCGCAGCCACAGGTCACCGGCGAGCAGCGCCTCCAGCTGCACCGACACGAACCGCATCTTCGATGCCAGCTGCATCGACAGCTTCCGCAGATGCTTCATGGCCCGTACGGCATCGGGGTTCAGGACGACGACGGCCTCGCCGAAGAGCGCCCCGTTCTTGGTGCCGCCGAACGAGAGGACGTCGACGCCGACCTCGCTGGTGAAGGTACGCACAGGGACGCCCAGCGACGCCGCGGCGTTGGCGATCCGCGCCCCGTCGAGGTGAACCTTCATGCCGCGCTCGTGGGAGTGCTCACAGATGGCACGGATCTCATCGGGCGTGTAGACGGTGCCGAGCTCGGTGTTCTGAGTGATCGACACAACCTGGGGCATGGCGCGGTGCTCGTCGTCCCAGCCGTACGCCTGCCGGTCGATGAGCTCGGGGGTGAGCTTGCCGTCCGGGGTCGGCACGGTGAGCAGCTTGAGGCCGCCCACGCGCTCCGGGGCGCCGCCCTCGTCCACGTTGATGTGCGCGGACTCGGCGCAGATGACCGCGCCCCAGCGATCGGTCATCGCCTGCAGCGAGACGACATTCGCCCCGGTGCCGTTGAAGACCGGGAACGCCTCGGCGGTGGGGCCGAAGTGCCCCTTGACGATCTGCTGGAGGTTCTCGGTGTAGTCGTCCTCACCGTAGGCGATCTGGTGACCGCCGTTGGCGAGGGCGATGGCCGCGAGGATCTCCGGGTGGGCGCCCGCGTAGTTGTCACTGGCGAATCCGCGTATCTGCGGATCGTGGTGACGTTGCGCGTCGGTCCTTATGGTTGCGGGGTCAGCCACAGACGCTTTCCGTTCACTTCGGAGGCGGGCTTGGACCAGACGCCGGCGATGGCCTCGGCCAGTTCCTTGACGTCGGTGAAGCCCGCGAACTTCGCATTCGGGCGCTCGGCGCGCATCGCGTCGTGCACCAGTGCCTTGACGATCAGGATCGCAGCTGCTGTCTTCGGCCCTTCGTCGCCCCCCGCCTTGCGGAAGGCGTCGGCGAGCGCGAGGGTCCAGGCCTCGGCGGCCGCCTTCGACGCGGCGTAGGCGGCGTTGCCCTCGGTGGGCTTGCTCGCACCGGCCGCGCTGATCAGCAGATACCGGCCGCGGTCACTGCGCCCGAGCCCGGCCTGGAAAGCCAGCGAGGTGTGCTGAACCGTGCGGATCAGCAGCTTCTCCAGCAGATCCCAGTCGGCAAGGTCGGTCTCGGCGAAGGTGGCGCTGCCGCGCCAGCCGCCGACGAGGTGGACCAGGCCGTCGATCCGGCCGAACTCCTTCTCGGTCTTGTACGCCCATTCCCGGGCGGCGGCGAGGTCGAGCAGATCGACGGTGTCGCCGGTGACGGTGGCACCGCCGTGGGCGTACCGTGCGGCGTCGACGGCCTCCGCCAGGCGGGTGGCGTCCGCGTCCGAGGCGACGACGATCGCACCGGCCTCGGCGAGCCTGAGTAGCGTCGCCCGGCCGGCCGGTCCGGCGGCTCCGGCAACGGCGATCACCGCGCCTTCCAGCGCGCCGTTCCCATTGCCCGTGCCGTTTGCGTTCATGGTCACCGCCTCCTTGGAACGAGCGCTCACGCGGCTGCCTGCCCGGCGTCCGCCGCAGTGATCCCCCTGGTGGAGGCAATCACATTCTTCAGCTTCTTGGAGAGCGCCTCATAGAACATGCTCAGCGGAAACTCGTCCGGAAGCACGTCGTCCACGAGCTTGCGAGGCGGCTGCGAGAGGTCCAGGGCATCCGGACCCTTGGCCCAGCGGGAGCCGGGGTGCGGGGCCAGGTAGGCCGAGACCAGGTCGTACGCGGCGAACCAGTGGACCAGCTTGGGGCGGTCGATGCCGTCGCGGTAGAGCTTCTCGATCTCGCCGCAGAGCTGGTTGGTGACCTGCGGAGCCCTGTCCCAGTCGATCTTCAGGGTGTTGTCGGTCCAGCGGATCACATCGTGCTTGTGGAGGTACGCGAAGAGCAGCTGGCCGCCGAGACCGTCGTAGTTGCGGACCCGCTCGCCGGTGACCGGGAAGCGGAACATCCGGTCGAACAGCACGGCGTACTGCACGTCACGGCCCTGCGGGAAGCCGTCGGCCTCCAGCTTCACGGCCTCCTTGAAGGCGGTGAGGTCGCAGCGCAGCTCCTCAAGTCCGTACATCCAGAACGGCTGGCGCTGCTTGATCATGAACGGGTCGAACGGCAGGTCGCCGTGGCTGTGGGTGCGGTCGTGGACCATGTCCCAGAGCACGAATGCCTGCTCGCAGCGCTGCTGGTCGCCGACCATCTCGCGGATGTCCTCGGGCAGCTCCACGCCGAGGAGCTCGACGGAGGCCTCGGTGACGCGGCGGAAGCGGGCGGCCTCACGGTCGCAGAAGATGCCGCCCCAGCTGAAGCGCTCGGGGGCCTCGCGCACGGCGATCGTCTCCGGGAAGAGCACCGCGGAGTTGGTGTCGTAACCGGAGGTGAAGCCCTCGAAGGTGATGCCGCAGAAGAGCGGGTTGTCGTAGCGCGTGGCTTCGAGCTCGGCGAGCCATTCGGGCCAGACCATCCGCAGGACGACCGCTTCGAGATTGCGGTCCGGGTTGCCGTTCTGCGTGTACATCGCGAAGACGACCAGGTGCTGCAGACCGTCGGCGCGGTTCTTGGCGGGCTGGAAGGCGAGCAGCGAGTCCAGGAAGTCCGGCACACCGAAGCCGTCCGCCGCCCAGCGGCGCAGGTCCACGACGAGGGCGCGGTGGTACGCGGCATCGTGCGGGAGCAGCGGGGAAAGCTCTTCGATCGCGGCGATCACGCGTTCCAGCGTCACCAGGACGGTGGCAGGCGAGGGGGCGCCGTCGGCGTCGAAGTCGATCGAACCGTCCTTCGCCTGCCAGAGCCGGATCTCCTCCACGGCATCCCTGAGCGCGGGCCAGGCAGGCTGCTCGACCACCCGCTGGGCAGTAGCTATCGCGCCGACCTCGGCGTCGTGCACAAGAATTTCCGTCATCACACTTCCTCCACGGGAGAACCTCGCGTCAAGCAACCGTATCCATGTGTGGTTCTTCGAGACAAGTGAGCCTCAGAAAATTATCCTGCCGACCCCCCATGGTCACCGCGATTCTTCCTGTCACATTCCGCTTGCGCGACTCCTTCCGTCGGTTCCGGGGGACCTCGGACCGCCGACGGTCGCGCATCCGGGCGTTCAGGCCGTGCAGGGCGCGCCCACGTACGGGTGACACAGCTCGCCGGACACCGGCGCTACCGGTAGGACGGGTGCCATCCGCCTCCCTCCTACCCCTCCGGAGACCGCCGCGTGAGTATCCGTGCCGTCCTTGTCGCAGCCGTCGTCACCGGATTCCTGCTCGGTGCGGCCGACGTCCCGGGACACGGCGCCATTCACCCTCGCGTTACCGGCTCTCTCCCGGGTCCGGACCACTAGGCTGCCGAGTTGCCGTAAGCCGAGTGCCGAAGTGCCGCGTGGGCAGGAGCAGCACGCGGGGAGACGCCGTCGACGGAAGCGAGAGTGCCTTGACTTTTCTCACCATCGGTCATCGCGGGGTGATGGGTGTCGAGCCGGAGAACACCCTGCGGTCGTTCGTCCATGCCGAGCAGGCCGGCATGGACGTCATCGAACTGGACCTTCATCTGAGCAAGGACGGCGCACTCGCCGTCATGCACGACGCCGAGGTGGACCGGACGACCGACGGCACGGGCCCGATCGCCGAGAAGACCCTTGCCGAGCTGCGGGAACTCGATGCCGGGCAGGGCGAACGGGTGCCCGTCTTCGAGCAGGTGCTCGATGCCGTGCGCTCCCCCTTGCAGGCGGAGATCAAGGATGCGGCCGCAGCCCGGGCGCTGGCCGAGGTGATGCGGCGGCGCGATCTCGTCGACCGGGTCGAGGTGTCGTCGTTCCACGACGAGGCGGTCGCCGAGATCGCTCAACTGGTGCCGGGAGTACGGACCGTGCTCATCGCCAGCCGGTGGAAGAGCGATGTGGTGGACCGGGCGAAGGCGGTGGGCGCGGCGACGCTCGCGCTGAACATCCGCCGCCTCACGCTGGAGGTCGTCGAGCAGGCCCACGCCGAGGGAGTGAAGGTCATCGGCTGGGTGGTGAACACCCAGGATCATCTGCGTCTGGTGCGCGCTCTGGAGCTGGACGGCGCGACCACCGACTTCCCGGAGATCCGCCGCGCCGGCCGCTTCACCGCATAGGTGCAGGCGGCGAGGCCGCGCCGGAGGTCGACCGCCCGGTGTCGACGCCGAGGCATACAAGCAGCGGAACACTGTCGAACGGTGCATCGACCGCCTGAAGCAAGGGCGCGGCCTGGCTATGCGAACGGACAAGCTCGCCATCGCCTACCAGGCCGCGCTCCACCTCGCCGCCATCCTCATATGGGCTCGCCGGTGACCAGTCGTGAGAGGTCAGCCCGCCTCGCTTCGCATCGTGCGGCGTCGTCGGATGTCACGCACCAGCCGCAACACATTGGCGACCTGCAGCAGGCATGCAAAAACGACAAACCATACCGACTCATCTCCGGCCGGATACGCCTGCAACGCACCGGTGACGAGCATGAGGCAGACCAGAACACCCAACGCCGATACAGCCAAGCCGACTCGGTCAATCACCTGCGAATTGTCCTGCGTCAATCGACTCGTTGCCCAGTGCGTGCGACCAGGTTCCACGCGCCTGCCTGCGGCCACTTCTGAGAGACAGGGTCCAGCTAGCCCGCCTTCAGGTCCTTGATCAGCAGTTCGAAGGCGAGATCGTCGCGCTGCGGGACGCCGAAGCGCTCGTCGCCGTACGGGAACGGGCTCAGTTCTCCCGTACGCCGGTAGCCGCGGCGCTCGTACCAGGCGATCAGTTCCTCACGCACCGAGATCACGGTCATGTGCATCTCGGTGGCGCCCCAGCTCTCCCGGACAGTGCGTTCGGCCTCGGCGATGATCAGCTTGCCGAGGCCGCCGCCCTGCAACTCGGGGCGGACCGCGAACATCCCGAAGTAGGCGGCTTCTCCGCGGTGTTCGAGCTGACAGCAAGCGATCAGTTCGCTGTCCCGCTCCACCACGAGCAGTCGGCTGCCAGGTGCCTCGACCACCGCGCGGACCCCGTCGGGGTCGGTCCGCTGCCCCTGCAGGATGTCCGCCTCGGTGGTCCACCCCGCGCGGCTGGAGTCGCCCCGGTACGCCGACTCGATCAGCGTCACGAGCGCGGGCACATCGGCGTCCGCCGCGTCGCGGAAGGTCAGCTGTCCCGAGTCGCGGGGCGGGGCAGTGTCCATGGTGAGGCTCTCCGTTTCTCTGCTGGGCCGTGCCGCAGCAGAGTAACCCGCTGGTCCGCGCCTAGTGTCTCGACCATGGTGCATGTGCTGAGCAGTCGGGTCCTGTTGAGCCCTACCGACCCCGAGCGGTCACGGATGTTCTACGGAGAATCCCTCGGGCTGCCGGTGTACCGGGAGTTCGGTACCGGCCCCGAGCGCGGGACGGTGTACTTCCTGGGCGGTGGCTTCCTGGAGGTCTCCGGGCGCTCCGTCGCGCCGCCCTCGCCCGGGCTGCGGCTGTGGCTGCAGGTCGCGGACGTCCGGGCGGCGTACGAGGAACTGTCGGCCCGGGGCGTCGAGGTGGAACGGCCACCGGTGCGCGAGCCGTGGGGGCTCGTGGAGATGTGGATCTCCGATCCGGACGGCGTGCGGATCGCGGTCGTCGAAGTGCCGGAGGACCATCCGCTGCGATTCCGGCCCTGAGGGCAGCGACCCGCGACGGCGCGCAAGTGGCCACACCCTTCTGCGGGTTTCCTCCACGCGCTCCCCTCGTACATCAGTGCGCCGCGTACGACCTGCCGGGCCGGGGCATCGACTAGTCGACACCGACGTCGTACGTCCTGGGGAGGTGCGCTGTGCACGGACCGGCGATGTCCGGCTGGCTGCTGATGGCGCTGTGCGGGGTCACGGGCGCGTACTGCCTGCTGCGGATGCGCAGCGGGGCGGAGGAGGAGCGCAGAACAGCGCGCGCCGAGGCGGTCATGGGCTTCGGCATGGCCGCGATGGCGGCGCCCGCCGCGGTCTTCCCGCCGCCCGTGTGGGGATGGGCTGTGTACGTGGTGCTCTTCGGCGCGGCCGCGTTGCGCGGTCTCTGGTTCGCCCGCCGCAGGGGGCACCATCTGCACCATCTGGTCGGCTCACTGGCCATGGTCTACATGGCGTTGGTGATGGCGCCGGGCAGTGGCGCGGCAACGCACGGTGCGGGCGGTGCGCAGGGTGCGCACGGTGGACATCAGATGACGCAGGTCGCCGGTGGCGTGCCGCTGCTGACGGGGATGCTGCTCGTCTATTACGCGGCCTACGTGCTGCGGTCCGGGACGCGGCTGATTCCGGTCGCCGCCGCGGGTCCGGCCGAGCGGCCGATCGGAAGCGGCTGGGGCGCACGGCCGGAGCTGACACTGGCCTGCCGGCTGACGATGGGGATCGCCATGTTCGCGATGCTGCTCACGCTGTGAGACAGGGAGTGCGGTCAACCGTGGCGTACATCACTTGCCGAGCGCAGCCATACCCGCGGGTACCGCGCCACTCATAGGCTGACGTCATGTTGGTCTCCCTCGTGCTGCTGCTGCTCGGTGCACTGGCCGCCGTCGTGACCCCGCGGCTGATGGCGCGGGCCGAGTGGCCCGAGCGCGAGCCCGTGGTGGCGCTGTGGGTGTGGCAGTGCGTGGTGGCCGGGGTACTGCTGTCCTTCGGACTCTCCATGACGTTCAGCGCGGCCGCCGCCTGGCAGGCGGTGCGCGGGCAGGTGTTCGCGCCCGCACCGCACGCCGTGGTGGAGTCATACGCGCTGGCCGCGTACGGGCCGTGGTCCGCCGTCATGGCCGTTCTGCTGGCGCTGGGTGGTATCTGGAGCGCGGCGATGCTGACGCGGGAGATCCGCCGGGCGCAGGTGCGGCGCAGGCGGCGTCGGGCCGAACTGCTGGTCCGTTCCCCGTTGATGCCCGGCGAGCAGCCCGGGGCCGGCCGGCTCGTGGTGCTGGAGGGTGAGCGCCCCGACGCCTGGTGGCTGCCCGGAGCAGCACCTCAACTGGTCATCACCACTGCGGCACTTGGACGGCTGAAGGGCCGTCAGCTGGATGCGGTGCTGGCCCATGAGCAGGGGCACGCACAGGCGCGGCACGACTGGCTGCTGCACTGCTCCGCAGCGCTGGCGAACGGGTTCCCCCAGGTGCCGGTGTTCGCCGCTTTCCGCGACGAGATGCACCGGCTCGTCGAACTGGCAGCGGACGATGTGGCGTCACGGCGCTTCGGGCGGCTGACGATCGCTCTCGCCCTGGTCGAACTGAACGAGGACCGGGGCGTGTTCGGCCCCTGTCCGACGCCGGACGCGGAGCTGCCGTTGCGCGTGAACCGGCTGCTGTCCCCCGTCGAGCGGCTCACCGCGGGGCGTCGGCTGCGGCTGACCGCGGCGGCTGCCCTGGTGCCGGTGGTGCCGCTTCTGGTGGCCTTCGTGCCGGGACTCAGCGCGCTGGGATAGCCGGTGTCGTGGTCCGTCCGCAAGGATCACCCCATGCACTCTCCAGCCCCGCCCCCGCCCCTCTCCCCGCCGAGCCGCTCGCCTGCTCTCGGAGCCGGCATCGTGTGCGGATCCCTCGCCCTGGTGCTGCTGGTCCTGGTCGCCCTGCGCTGGTCCCCGCTGATGTCGCTGGACCGTACGGTCGCCGACGCGCTGCACCGGCGGGCGGTGGCGGAGCCTGGCCTCGTGCACATCAACCGGATCCTGACCGACTGGGTGTGGGACCCCTGGACGATGCGCGTCCTGATCGCGGTCGCCGTGGTGATGCTGTGGTGGCGCGGGGCCCGGATGCTCGCGGGGTGGGTGGCGGCGACGAGTCTGTTCGCCACCCTGCTGCAGCAGGGGCTGAAGTCCGCGATCGGCCGGGAGCGCCCCCAGTGGCCGAACCCGGTGGACTCCGCCCACTACGCGGCGTTCCCGTCCGGTCACGCCATGACGGCGGTGGTGAGCTGTGGTCTGCTGCTGTGGCTGCTGCACCGGCACGGCGTGCGGCGTCGGGTGTGGCACGTCGCACTCGCGGTGGCGTGGGTCTCGGTGATCGGCGTGGGCGTGACCCGGCTCTATCTGGGGGTGCACTGGATGACCGATGTGCTGGGGGGCTGGCTGCTGGGTGCATCGGTGGTCGCGTTCTCGATCGCCGTGTTCGCCCGGTACGAGGGACGGCAACGGGCGACCTTGCCGCAACGCTCCTGAACCGGCGAGGATCGGACCCATGGTGATCAAGGGTGTGCTCTTCGACTTCTCCGGGACCCTCTTCTGTATCGAACCCGTCCGGTCCTGGCTTTCGGCGGTCCTCGCCGAGCGGGACATGACCGTGACCGATGCCGACTTCGAGCGGTACGTGGCGGACCTGACGGCCGCCGGGGCGCTGCCGGGCGGCCCGGTGCCGCAGCGCGTTCCCGACCGGCTTGCCGCGGCGTGGGCCACGCGCGACGAGAGCGCGGAACGGCACCGTGAGGTGTACACGGGGCTGGCCCGCCAGGTCGCCCTGCCGGATCCGGAGCTGTACGAGGCGCTCTACGACCGGCACATGTCGCCGACGGCGTGGCGGCCGTACCCGGACGCGGCGGAGGTGCTGGGGGCGCTGCGTGCGGGCGGGATCCGGGTCGGCGTGGTCAGCAACGTCGGCTGGGACCTGCGGCCGATCTTCCGCGCCCATGGTCTCGACGCCCTGGTCGACGCCTATGTCCTGTCGTACGAGCACGGGATCCAGAAGCCGGACCCACATCTTTTTCACACCGCCTGCACACTTATCGGCCAGGATCCGAAAGATGTGGTGATGGTGGGTGACGATCGACACGCGGATGGCGGAGCGGCCGCACTGGGGTGTGACGTGCGCTTCGTCGAGCATCTGCCGGTGGAGGAACGGCCGGGCGGGCTACGGGCACTCGGGCTCATTCCGTGATTCCGCGGAGGGACATGTGAGAGATGTCCCTGACGCCCAATGGGTCCGATTGTCACACCAGGGCCTTAGCCTGGAGGCATGTCCCGTTATCCGCGCTCAGCCGATTCCGTGCGTTCCGCCGCAGTGGTGAATGAAGAGATTCGCGACCTGTGGCAGCGTTCCGGCGGATGCCTGTCCCCGGACGACGAGGAGGAGTACCAGCGACTCCTGGTGGAGTGGGCCGCAGTGACCGGCGGGAGCGCGAGGTCTGCGGCGTAAGCGGTACGGGGCGGCATGCCGCTCCCCGTCCGAATCGGCCATTCCCTGTGCGGCGCCCTCCGGCGCGTCGCACCCTGGAGGCATGACTTCTGCCCCGATCGTGATTTTCCGGCCGTCCCCCTCCGGCGGGCGACGTGTCACCGTGCAGCGTGACGGGCGGGTCCAGATACTGGGGCTCGCCCACTCGGATCACGACGTGATCGTGTTCCTGGAGGCTGCCGGGCTCGACGATCCCGAGCAGATTCTCGACAGCCCCGACTGGGTCGAGTGGCGGGGTGGCCGGGCCCACCGGTACGAAGCCGCGTAGGAACGGCCGATTCCGGCGATCCCCCGCGTCGCCGGAACCAGGCGGCCACCCCGCACGACCTGGCCCGTCGGACATCGGTCGGGGGTTGCGCTGATGACGGGCAGCATGAACCGGTCAACGCAGCGGTTCAGCATGTGCCCGCGCGGCGCAGCGGTCCATGAGGCCCTGCACCACGCCCCGCTGCTCGCCGCGCCCCGCCGGGCGAGGATCCGCCCGGCGGGAACGCGCCGTGAGCGCACGGGTCCGGCGAGACCCGCACAGCCGGATCAGTTGTCGAAGTAATCCGGCTGCGTCTGCACATTGAGCTCCGGCATCCGTACGCGCTTCGCCGGGTCGGTCCGCCGGTCGTCGAGCTTCAGGACGTCGAAGCCCTTGGCGATGTCGTTGGAGTAGATGTATCCGTTGTAGTAGTACGCCGACCAGGGGCCGGCCGTGGTGACGGCGTTCAGGTTCACGGGACCGCGCTCGAAGAACGCGATCTCCTTGGGCGCCGAGGAGTCGGTGAAGTCCCATACCGAGACTCCGCCCTGGTACCAGGCCTGGACCATCAGGTCGCGGCCCTTGACCGGGATGATCGAACCGTTGTGGGCGACGCAGACCTCGGTGGCGGCCTGCGGGCGGTCGATCTTGAAGTAGCTGCGGAAGACCAGCTTGCGGTGGTCGCCCTTGCCGACGATGTCGTAGATGCCGTCGGCGCCGCGCTTCGGCCCGATCTCCTTGTTGCAGGTGGCCGCGCCGCCGCCGCCGAGCTCATCGGTGAAGACGACCTTGTCCGCCTTCTGGTTGAACGTCGCCGAGTGCCAGAACGCGAAGTTCACATTGTCCTGAACCCGGTCGATGATCTTCGGGTTCTCCGGGTCCTCGATGGAGAACAGCAGGCCGTCCCCCATGCAGGCACCGGCGGCCAGGTCCTTCGACGGCAGCACCGTGATGTCGTGGCAGCCGGTCGTCTTCGAGACCCCGGGGTTGGTGGGCGCGCCCGGGTTGCCGCCGTCCGGGAAGAGCACCGGGAAGTTCACGACCGCGGCCTTCTCGGGCGCCTTGCGTGGCACCTTGATGACGGAGATCCCGTCGTGCGGCGGCTGGCAGTCCGGGAACGCCTCGTTCGGCGAGTACGAGGAGACGTATATGTATACGCTGCTGCCCTTCGGAACCAGCGTGTGGGTGTGCGAGCCGCAGGCGGTCTCGACGGCGGCGACGTACTTCGGGTTGCGCTTGTCGCTGATGTCGAAGATCTTCATGCCCTCCCAGGAGGACTTCTCCGTGGCGGGCTGGGTGGTGCTGGCGCACGAGTTGTCGTTGCGCGAGGAGTCGGTGGACAGGAACAGCAGGTTCCCGGAGACCGAGACGTCGTTCTGGGATCCGGGGCAGAGCACCTGGGCGACGGTCTGCGGGGAACTCGGGTTGCTGATGTCGTAGATCCGGAAGCCGTCGTAATTACCGGCGAATGCGTACTTCCCCTGGAAGGCCAGGTCCGTGTTGAGACCCTTGAGTGCGTCCTTCGGGACGTTGGCCAGCGGGGTGATGTTGTCGCTGTGGACGATCTCGTCCACGCCGGGTATCTCGCCGTCCTCGATGGCGGCCGTGGCGGCGGCCTCCTGGCTTGCGGAGAGACCGGTGCGGGCCGCGGGTGAATCACCGGGGTCGGGCGTTGCGGCCGCTGGTCCGGCCGTCAGCAGAGTGGCGAAGAGTCCGGCGGCGGCTGCCGCCACACCCAGACGTCTGCGCCGCACTTGGGTGGTGTGCAACGAAGTCACTGCGTCCTCCTCTGTACCAAAGCGTGGTTGAACGGTTGACTGACCCCGGCAGTATCGTCCTTCCCATGGGCATCCCAACAGATGGCAACAGGAACGTAATGAAAGTTATCGACCCCTGAGGTCGCGGATGTGCGCCAAATGATCCAATACGACCCCATGTGGCATTGGAGGCAGCCTTGTTGATATTCCGTCAGGTCGCGCATGTGCACAGATTCGTAGTCGTCGCTGCCATGGCGACCGCCGTACTCTCCCTCGCCGCGTGCGATGCGGGCGGAGGCGGCCATGACGCCAACGCGCGTGCAGGAGGGGGCCCTTCGGTTGTGGCACCGGGGAAGCCGGGAGAGCCCGCGCAGACCCTGTCCGTCGAGGAGGCCGCGAAGGCCGCCGGGACCGACACCCCCAACTCGGCCGATTTCCGCTACGTGCAGATGATGATCCAGCACCACGCCCAGGCACTGGAGTTGACCGCCTTGGCGCCGTCCCGTTCCTCGTCCGCCTCGGTCAAGCGAATTGCCGAGCGCATCTCCGCGGCGCAGAAGCCGGAGATCGGTGCCATGGAGGGATGGCTCACGCACAACGGCGGCGAGAAGCACGCGGGCGGCCACGACCACGCCGGGATGCCCGGCATGGCGACGGAGACGCAGCTGAAGCAGCTGCGGGCGGCAGAGGGCAAGGCCTTCGACAAGCTGTTCCTGCAGCTGATGATCACCCACCACCAGGGAGCGATCACGATGGCGACCGAGGCCCTCTCGGAGGGGAACAACGTTCAGGTCGAGGAGATGGCGGGCGATGTGATCGCCCAGCAGACGGTCGAGATCGACCGGATGCGCGCACTGTCCTCCTGACGCGCCGCGCGGCCGCACCTCTCCCCTGCCCCGCCGACCGGTGGGATGCTGGAGTCACCCTCCGGGAAGAGGTGCACCGTGCTCCATGTCGCCGTCGTCGGCTCCGGCCCCAGCGGGGTCTACACCGCTCAGTCTCTGGTCGAGCAGTCCCGGGTGCCCGATGTCCGGGTGGACGTGCTGGACCGGCTGCCCTGCCCGTACGGCCTCGTGCGGTACGGCGTCGCCCCCGACCACGAGAAGATCAAGTCGCTGCAGAACAGTCTGCGGACCGTCCTGGAGCACGAGCGGATCACCTTCCTCGGCCATGTCCAGGTGGGCGGGGACGGGCTGCCACCCGAGCGGCTGAGCGAGCTCTACCATGCGGTGGTCTACTGCGTCGGGGCGGCGACCGACCGCGGGCTCGGCATTCCCGGCGAGGATCTGCCCGGCAGCCACTCGGCGACCGAGTTCGTCTCCTGGTACAGCGCACACCCCGATGCGGCTGCCAACAGCTTTGCGTTGCAGGCCCGTTCAGCCGTGGTGATCGGGGTCGGCAATGTGGCGGTCGACGTGGCGCGGATCCTCTCGCGCGGCGCCGAGGAACTGCGGCCCACCGATGTACCCCATCCGGCGCTCGGCACGCTGGCCGGCAGCCGGGTGCGCGAGGTGCACATGGCGGGCAGGCGGGGACCGTCGCAGGCCAGGTTCACCACCAAGGAGCTGCGCGAGCTGGGTGGGCTGCCCGGGGCGCGGGTCGTGGTGGACGGGGCGGAGCTTGCCCGCGATCCGGCGTACGCCCCCGTCGGGGCGCCGGCGGATTCACCGGTGCCGCTGCCGGCGGTGGTGCGGCGCAATATCGAGGTGCTGCGCGGGTGGGCCGATGCCCCTGCCACCGGGCCCGACCCGATGCGCACCATCCACCTGCGGTTCTTTCTGCGGCCCGTCGAGCTCCTCGAACGGGACGGGCGGGTCGCCGGGGTCCGGTTCGCACGTACCGCGCCGGACGGCAGCGGAGGCATACAGGACACCGGTGCGTACGAGGAGATCGGCGCCCAGCTCGTCCTGCGGGCCGTCGGCTATCGCGGGCTGCCGCTGCCCGGTCTGCCCTTCGATCCGGCCCGCGGTACCGTGCCCCACCTGGCGGGGCGGGTGCTACGGGACGGCGTGCCGTCACCCGGGGAGTATGTCGCGGGATGGATCAAGCGGGGGCCGACCGGAGTGATCGGCTCGAACCGGCCGTGCGCGAAGGAGACGGTCGCGTCCCTGCTGGACGATGCGCCGCTGCTCGAGGCGCGGCCGTCGGCCCCCGATCCGGTGGCCGCGCTGCGGGCGTGGGGGCTGCGGCCGGTGGAATGGGACGGCTGGCTGTCGATCGAGCGGGCCGAGGCAGCCCTCGGGCAGTCGCTCGGCCGAGGGCCGGTGAAGATCCCGGACTGGACGGGGCTCCTGCAGGCCGCACACGGCGACCGCCGCTGAACCGCTCCGGGTGCCGTCAGTCTTCGCCGAGCCGGTCCGCCTGCTGGTTCGCGGCGGCGAGAATCGCGTCGAGCAGCCCCGGGAAGAGCGTGTCCAGATCGTCGCGGCGGAGCCCGTTCATCTTGGCGGTGCCCCGGTAGGTCTGACTGACGATGCCGCTCTCGCGCAGCACCCGGAAGTGGTGCGTGGTCGTGGACTTGGACACCGGCAGTTCGATACGGGAGCACGTGAGCTCGTCCTCGGCGGCGGCCAGCTCACGGACGACCTGCAGCCGCATCGGATCGGAGAGCGCGTGGAGCACCGCCTCGATACGGATCTCCTCGCGTGCGGGGTGGGCGAGCAATCGGGCCCCGACGCCCGGGGCGGCGGTGACACGAACGGCGGCGGCGCTGGTGGCGGTCACGGTGACTCCCCTTACGTCGTTTCGGACGGGTACCTTATGGTACGAGACCCATCGTACTTTGCCGTATGGCTGACGCACCACGACAGCTTCCACCCTGTACGACGCCCGGTGTGACCGTCCCCCCTGACACGAGATCCACGACGGCGCGAACGCGGTTCCGTTCCGGAAGCCGGTCAGCCGCTGAGCAGGTCCGGCCTCTCGGCCAGCGAGGCGAGATGCCCGGCCGGATCGGCGATCAGTTTGCGGGCCGTCAGGTCGAGCATGCCTGCCACGCCCGTCACCTCCGCCGCGACCGTGCCGTCCTCCTTGAGGATCCTCTGCACGACCTCGAAGGTCTTCCCCGCGCCGTACACGAACCGGCACGTCACCCGGACGCGCTCGCCGCCGCGCAGCTCCCGCCGGAACTTCACCGTGACTTCCAGCGCGACTGGTCCCACCCCGCCGGCCAGCAGCTTCTCCTGCGGCAGCCCGGCAGCTCGCAGCAGCTCCCACCGGGCGTGCTCGGCGTACTGCAGATAGACGGCCTGGTTCAGATGCCCCTGTGTGTCGAGCTCATAGCCGCGCACGGTCACGTCAACGAAGAAGGTCATGGTCGCCGCAACATCGCCACGCAATCCGCCATTCCCCACCCGGCGCACTTTCACGCCAACTCCCGCGCACACGCCGCATGTACACGAGCGGCGTCGCCACAGCTCTTTACGTATCCGTCATGCACGGGTAACTTCCGCACCGCAAAACATTGCAGCAAAATTCTGACAGCTCTTGCTGACGGATGTACTGCTCGCCCGAACCCCGAGGCGCGTCAGGGTTCTCCGGCGGGACCGCAGTTGCTCGATGAGCAGCGGCGCTCTTGGCCGGCGCGGCCGAACGGCCTGCGCCCTCCCCCTGGAGATACGCATGAAACGCACCCCCCACCGGCTGCTGAGACGCCCCCTGGCGGCAGCCGTGGCAGCCGTCGGGCTTCTGGGACTCGTCACCGCCGTACCACGCACCGCTTCCCCTGCCACCGCCGTACCTGTCGCGGCCTCGGAGAACACAGCGACGGTCTTCTACTACACAAAGACCCGGAACTGGTCCACGTACAACCTTCATTACGCCCCGGACGGCGGCTCCTGGACCACCGTGCCCGGTGTGCAGATGGAGGCCGCGTGCACGGACTGGATGAAGAAGACGGTGAGTCTGGGCAGTGCGTCCGGGCTGGCCGCCACGTTCAACAACGGTTCCGGCGTCTGGGACAACAACGCCGGGAACAACTACGCGCTGGGCACCGGCACCATCACCGTCAAGGACGGGGTCGTGGCGCACAGCGACCCGTGCGCAGACACCGGCACCGAGCCGACGCCCACGCCCACCCCGGGCGACACCCACACCGCCTCCGTCTACTACTCCACCGCGACGGTCGGCTGGACCACCACCAATCTGCACTACCAGCCCGAGGGCGGGTCGTGGACCGCCGTACCCGGCGTGGGCATGGAAGCGGCCTGTACGGGGTGGATGAAGCGGTCCGTCGATCTGGGCAGCGCCGGCAAGATGCAGGCCGCGTTCAACAACGGCAACGGCATCTGGGACAACAACAACGGCAGCAACTACACGATCCCCGCAGGCGTTTCCACGGTCGAGAACAAGCAGGTCACCGCCGACGCCCAGGACCCGTGCGCCGCCGAACCCGCGGACACCGAGGCCCCGACCCCGCCGACGAAAGTGACCGCCGACGCCGACGGCGTCTCGGTCGTGCTGTCGTGGGACCCGTCCACCGACGACCGAGGAGTCACGAAGTACCAGGTGACACGCACCGGCGGCACCAAGGGCACGATGGTGACCGATGTCGGCTCCACCGTCTTCTCCGATGCGAACCTGGAGGAAAGGACGGCGTACAGGTATACCGTCAAGGCCGTGGACGCGGCGGGCAACGTATCGGCGGCGTCGACCGCCGCCACCGCCACGACCGGGGAGAAGCCGGCCGCACCGGCGGCCGGCACACCGCTCGGCACGGACCCGCGCAAGGACCCGATCTACTTCGTCCTCACGGCCCGGTTCAACGACGGCGACAGCTCCAACAACCGGGGCGGCAGCCAGCATGTGAAATCCGGCAACGCGGCCAACAACGACCCCATGTTCCGCGGTGACTTCAAGGGCCTGGTCAACAAGCTCGACTACATCAAGGGGATGGGCTTCTCCGCCGTCTGGATCACTCCGGTGGTCCTGAACCGGTCCGACTACGACTACCACGGCTACCACGGCTACGACTTCTACAAGGTCGACGCCCGCCTGGAGTCCGCCGGCGCCTCCTATCAGGATCTGATCAACGCCGCCCATGCCAAGGGCATGAAAATCTACCAGGACGTCGTCTACAACCACTCCTCGCGCTGGGGCGCCAAGGGCCTCTTCACGCCGACGGTCTACGGGGTCCGGGACGACCAGTGGAGTTGGTACTACGACGAGAAGAACGAGGGCTTCGAGTACGACGGTCTGAGCGTCGAGTCCAAGTCCGGGAAGTCGTACTACAACGGCGATCTCTGGTCCACCGCGGAGCCGTCCGGAAACACCTGTGTCAACTGGGGCAAGCCCACCGGGGGCACCTCTGCAGAGGGCTACAGGATATACAACTGCCAGTGGCCGAGCCCGACTTCCGGCATGTTGCCGAAGGCGTACTACCACAACTGCTGGATCGGGAACTGGGAGGGCGAGGACTCCCGCAGCTGTTGGCTGCACCAGGATCTCGCGGATTTCAACACCGAGAGCGCGCCCGTCCAGAACTACCTGATCGGCGCCTACGACAAGTACATCGACATGGGGGTCGACGGCTTCCGCGTCGACACCGCCGTCCACATCCCCCGCACCACCTGGAATCGTCGCTTCCTGCCCGCGATCCAGGAGCGCGTCACCTCGCAGTTCGGTGCGGAGGCCGCAAAGAACTTCTTCGTCTTCGGTGAGGTCGCCGCGTTTGTCAACGACAAGTGGAACCGCGGCTCGGTCAACCACTCCGCGCAGTTCTACACCTGGAAGGAGCGCAAGGAGTACGACGCCGACGATACGAAGGCCGCCCTGGAGATGTACGACTACGAGCAGCAGCAGGGCACCGGATCCCAGCCGACCTCCACCAACGCCTTCCTGAACGGAAACGCCTACCACACACCGGACCACAGCCAGTTCTCCGGCATGAACGTCATCGACATGCGGATGCACATGAACTTCGGTGACGCCAACAACGCATACAACAACGGCAAGGACTCCGACGACAGTTACAACGACGCCACGTACAACGTCGTGTACGTCGACAGCCATGACTACGGCCCCAACAAGAGCAGCGAACGGTACGCGGGCGGCACCGACGCCTGGGCCGAGAACATGTCGCTGATGTGGACGTTCCGCGGCATCCCCACCCTCTACTACGGATCCGAGATCGAGTTCCAGGCAGGCAAGAAGATCGACTGCGGGCCCACCTGCCCGCTGGCGACCACCGGCCGCGCGTACTACGGCGACCATCTCGCGGGCACCGTCGAGGCGTCCGCCTTCAGCAAGGTCTCCTCGGCCACCGGCGAGGTCGCCACCACGCTCGGAAAGCCACTGGTCAAGCATCTGCAGCGGCTCAACGAGATCCGGCGGGCGGTGCCTGCCCTGCAGATGGGCCAGTACTCCACCGACGGCATCTCCGGCTCGATGGCGTACAAGCGTCGCTACACCGATGCGTCGAGCGGTGTCGACAGCTTCGCACTGGTGACCGTCACGGGAGCGGCCACGTACACCGGAATCCCGAACGGCACCTACAAGGACGCCGTCACCGGGGACACCGAGGTCGTGACGGGCGGCACCCTCACCGTCCCGGCGCCGGGCAAGGGCAACCTTCGGGTGTACGTACTCGACCTCGGCGGCAAGAACGCCGCGCCGGGCAGGATCGGCTCCGACGGGCCCTATCTGCAGTAGCCACGCCACCGGGCGGGGTGACGGACGGGCGCGCAGCACGCCCGTCACCTCTGTGCCGGCTCACACACGCCACCGCCGTGGCACAGGGTGTGTCCGACCTGGGGACGCACGTCCGCTCGCCACCAGGACGCTCCTGTTTTCGACGGTGCACGGAGCGGTGAGGTCGAAGGGCGTGCCGCGTGCGTCGGCGGCGGGGCTGACGCGGAACCCAGCGCGGCGACCCGGCCGCAACGCAACGAGCCCCCGCCGGATGTCCGGCAGGGGCTCGTCGTGTCAGACGGCGCGAAGGTACTGGGCGGGCCTGTGGACCTCACCACTCAGTTCGCGCGCCGCATGCTGCGCCCATGACGGGTTCCGCAGCAGCTCCCGTCCGAGGAGCACGGCGTCCGCCTGCCCGTCGGCCACGATCTTCTCCGCCTGCTGCGGCTCGGTGATCAGACCGACGGCGGCGACGGGCAGCGAGGTCTCCTCGCGCACCCGGGCGGCGAAGGGGACCTGGTATCCGGGTCCCGTCGTGATACGGGCATTCGCAGCGTTGCCGCCGCTGGAGACGTCCAGCAGATCGACGCCGTGCGCCTGCAACTCCTTGGCCAGCTGTACCGTCTCGTCGACGGTCCAGCCCTCACGGTCGTCCTCGTCGTTCTCCGTGAGCCAGTCGGTCGCCGAGATCCGGAAGAAGACGGGCAGGTCCTCGGGCCATACGTCGCGGACGGCGTCGACGACCTGGAGAGCGAACCGTACGCGGTTCTCGAAGCTGCCGCCGTACTCGTCCGAGCGCCTGTTGCTGTGCGGGGACAGGAACTGCCCGATGAGATATCCGTGGGCTCCGTGCACCTCGGCGACGTCGAAGCCGGCCTCGCGGGCGCGGCGGGCGGCCTCGCGGAACTGCTCGACGACGCCGTGGATCTCGTCCACGGTCAGCTCGTGCGGTACGGGGTGGCCCTCGTCGAACGGGAGCGGGCTGGGGGCGACGGGCTGCCAGCCGTGCTCGTCCGGGCCCACGGGCCCTCCGCCCAGCCAGGGGGCAGCCGTCGATGCCTTGCGGCCGGCGTGGGCGAGCTGAATGCCGGCGACGGAACCCTGGCTCTTGATGAACGCGGTGATCCGCCGGAGGGCGGCCACCTGGGTGTCGTTCCAGATCCCGAGGTCGGCGGGGCTGATCCGCCCTTCGGGGCTGACGGCCGTCGCCTCGGTGAGGATGAGACCGGTACCGCCGATCGCGCGCGCAGCGAGGTGGGCGAAGTGCCAGTCGGTCGCGACGCCGGTCTCCGGCCCCACGGGTTCCGCGCTGTACTGGCACATGGGCGCCATCCATACCCGGTTGGGTATGACAAGCGATCGCAGGGTGCGGGGCTGGAAAAGGACACTCACGGCAGACTCCGTTTCGCCGGGAACGGCAGGATCGCTAGTACGATACATCTCGTAGTACGAGATTCGTCAAATTACGAAGGCTCTCGTACAACGAAACACGCGTGCATGAGGCCCCTCCCGGCTTCGGGAGGGGCCTCATGCACGCGTGGGTCAGTCCTTCAGGATTCAGGCGCGGCGTCGAAGCGTGATCTCCGCATCGACGTCGTAGCCCTGCGTCCAACTGCGTCCGGCGCCGGACTTCCAGGTGATGTGAGCCGTGGCCCCGTCGACCCTGACCGCCTCCACGGTCATGACCCGGTCGCCGTCCCGCACATCGCCGCGACGCAGCTCCCCCGCCTTGACCGTCACGGGCTCAGCCGACTGCGCGCTCTCCGTCTCGTCCGCCGCACGAGCGAGAGCCGCAGCCAGCTCCCGGGCCCGGGCAGGGGTACAGATCAGTGAGAACGCCCCCGACGGACCGGCTACCCGGACCTCGACCCCCGCCCCAACGGGGGTCACGCCCAGGATCGCACCCTGTCCGTCGGTGTCCTCGATCTCACTCTTCATCGCTCTGCTCTCCCCTTGCCCGTCCCACGGCTCACTTCAGCCGGAGGCTCTCCGGCGGGCCCAGGTAGCTGGGCTTGAGGCCGCCGGTGTCGACCACCAGGTTCTGCAGCACCACCGTCGGGTCGACCATCCAGAATTTCAGCACATGCACACCGGCCCGGCCGATGTGGTGCACCGTACGGGTGCGGTTGACGTTGTCGGAGGTGTTGCGCGCCCACTGGACGTTCATCGTGCCGTCGTCCGATCCCGTCACCGCCGTGACGTTCACGCTCTGCGGCACGTCGTCGTCGAAGGAGACGGCATACGTGAGGCCGTCGGACGCCAGCGTGTTGTTGCGCGGCGACAGATACGCGTGCACGGTGACCGGCCCGGTGGTGAACAGGCTGACCCGGTACTCCAGCCGCGGGCTGCTGCCGCCCGGGCTCTGGCGGGCAGCGGTGACCGGGAAGGGCTCCATGCCGGCGCCGGTCCGTCCGATGCCGGGGATGCGCTGCCAGGTGATCCCGTTGCCGCCGACGGAACGGGAGTAATGGTCCGCCTCGATGGAGACGTACCCGTTGGCCTCGACGAATCCCTCGAGCTGCGAGCGCCGCTCCTTGGGGTGGTCGATCACGGCCTGGACGACGACCTCGCGGCCGTCCGGACCGCTGACCGTGATCGGCACCTCCGTGACCCCCTTGGGCGCCCGTGACCAGTCGACGCGGAAGGTGATCCGGTCCTGCTTGTCGACCCGGCCCCTGACGCGGTCGGCGACGAGCCAGGAGACCCCTGTCCGGATCCGGTAGTCGAACGGGGCGGCGCCCCGGTTGAACACCTCGATGTACTGCGCGGCCTGGCTCTGGTACGGGCTGAAGGCCGGCAGCACAGCCGGGGAGCTCTCCTCGGGCCACCACATGTCCGAGCCGTCGACGGCCACGCCCATCTCGGCGCCGGCCGGGAGGTCGATGCGCTTGACCGCCGGGAACAGCACGTCCTTGATGGCGACGTTGTTGAGCTCGGGCTGCTGCCAGGGGGCGTTCGGCCCGTAGCGGGCCACATCGCCGTAGTCGATGTGCGGCTGGGTCTGGAACCCCTGCCACTTCCCGTCGGCGACCTTCGTGTTGAAGCGGTCCGCCAGCGCCAGGTCGTCGGCGAGCCGGGCCTCGGCGGCGGCCGCCAGATCGTTGGTGAGGGCCCGGCCCTGGGCCGCGTAGTGCAGGTTCTTGAACTCGGCCTCACGCAGGGCGTACAGGTTGGCGGTGGCCTGCACCTCGTAGCCGACCAGTTCGTACCAGGCGTCCTGGGTGGAGGCGGGGATCCTGCGGCCGATCCGCTCGGCCTCGGCCCCGAGGCGCTGCCACTCCTCGGTGACGCGCTCCAGCTCCCGGTAGTCGGTGAGGCTGAACGGGGTGGCCTGGTCGTCGTAGCTGATCGCCGACGGGTCCTTGGCGGGATCCTTGGCCGGGTCGAGGGTGATCTTCCGGTTGAGCAGCTCCGGCTTGCGGCGGGACTGCAGCCGGGCATAGGTACGGAGCACCTCGGCCACCTCCTCGGCCTGCTGCTCCCCGAAGTTCTGGCGGGCGTACTGCTCCTCCCACTCCGGCAGCCTGTCGAGAGTCCAGCGGTCGGGGTTCCAGGCGTACTCCAGGAAGAACTGCGTGGGCAGTTCGTTGCCCTTGAGGTCGCCGACGTTGGTGACCCAGAGGCCGTGGTTCCCGTAGGCGACGGACTGGTGGAGCTGGTCCCACATGTTCGGCAGCGACGTGGTGTCCACCCACTTGTAGTTGCGGCCCACCCCGACGTAGTCGAAGTGGTAGTAGAGGCCGTAACCGCCTTCGCGGGCATCGTTCTTGAGGTCGGGGAGCTTACGGATGTTGGCCCAGTTGTCGTCGGTGAGGACGACGGTGACGTCGTCGGGCACCCGCAGGCCGCGGTCCCAGTACCGCTGGACCTCCTTGTAAAGGGTCCACACCTGCGGAATCGTGGTGACGTCCTGGCCGGAGACCTCGGCCAGGATCTGCCGCTGGGTGGCGATGATCTCGGTCATCAGCTCGATGCCGTCGCCGTCGGGCAGGCTGACGTCGCCGTTGCCGCGCATGCCGAGGGTGACGACGCCCTCGAAGTCCTCGTCCTTCATCCGGCGGATGCCGTCGGCCCAGTACGCCTTGATCGCCTCGGCGTTGCGGCGGAAGGACCACTCGCCGGTGCCGCCGTAGGGGTCGTGACCGGGGGTGGTGATGTTGCCCGCGCTGTCGCGGACGGCGGCGACCGCGTGCCGGTTCCACTCCTCGATACCGCGCATCATCGGTGCCTCGTGAGAGGTGCCCATGACGACGCCGTACGCCTTCGCGGTGGCGTGGTTCTTCGGATCGTCCTCGGCGAACGCGCGGCCCCACACAGCCGGCCAGAGATAGTTGGCCTTCAGGCGAAGCATCACTTCGAAGATCTTGGCGTAGAAGTCGGCGTTGAAACCGCCCTCGAAGCCGGGGGCCTTGCCAGGGCCGAAGAATGCCGGTGCCCACGTGCCGAGCGCCGGGTTCTCGTCGTTGATGAAGAACCCGCGGTACTTCACGGCCGGGGTGCCCTGGGTGTGGCGGCCGGGCAGGACGTACAGCCCGTCCCGGTGCACGGGGACGACATCGTCCCACCAGTACCAGGGCGATACGCCGATCCCCCGGGAGACGTCGTACGCACCGTAGATCGTGCCGCGCTGGTCGCTGCCCGCGATCACGAAGGCCCGGTCCACACCGGGCAACGGCTTCTCGACGACGGTCTGGAGGCTGGTCTCCCACTTGCCCTTGATGCCGGAGACGTCGATCTTGCCCGCGGCGATCAGTCCGTCGATCAGCGGGCTGCGGCCGATGGTTCCGACGATGACGATCTCGCGGCCCTTCGGTGCCGCACCCCGTGAGAGAGCGGGGCGGACGCCGGTGACACGCTCGATGTCGGCCTGGAGGTCGCCGGCCACCCGGACGACCCCCGCGTAGTCTCGGTCGCTGACCAGGATCGAGGCCGCCGCGCCTCCCCTGACCAGCGGAAAGCTGCCGGAGCGGGGGGCGAAGGAGATGTATGCGCCGGGGTCGGTCGGCAGCCCGGTCGCGCCGGGTGCGGTGGCCAAGGCCTCCGACGAGAGACCGAGCAGTGAGCCGAGAGGTGTTGCCGTCAGGGCAGTGAGCCCCAGTCCGAGCCCCAGAATCGCTCTGCGGCTCGTGTGTTGCGGGAAGTGCCTGTCCATACTGCTCTCCCAGTTTTGTTCACACCCATGACAAATTGGCCGGGTGTGCACCTTGACGAGTTGTCGGATAGGGGGTACGTCAGTCGGAGGTGCCGGGCACGGCGGCCTGCGGCACCGCGGTAACCGCCGGCTCGGCGTCGCTGTCACCGTCGGGGGCGGGCGACACCGCGGCCACGATCGCGTCGGCCGTTGCGTCGGGCTCCGGGCTGAGCAGGCCGACCACCACGTACACCACCAGCGAGGTCACCAGCGGGGTCACGATGACGACGGTCTGGTCGGTGCTCTCCAGCACGAACTTCACCAGGACGTAGCCCAGCAGCCCCAGCGCCCAGGAGGACAGGGCGGCGCGTGGCCCGCACTTGCGGAAGAGTGGCAGCAGCCCCAGCAGCATCGGAATGGAGATCGGCCCCATCACGGCCGCGACCAGGCCGACGATGATGCCCAGCACCCCGCCGAAGTGATCCGCCTCGATGGCGACGAGCATGCTCACGGTGATGAAGACGACCGTGCACACGCGGGCGATGAGCAGCCCGGTCGCCGGCGGCAGTTCCTTGGCGCGGCGCACGACCGCCGGGATGATGTCCCGGGTGACGACCGCGGAGACGGCATTGGCGTCGGACGAGGCCATGGCCATGGTGTGCGAGAACATCCCGGCGAGCGTCAGACCCACCAGTCCGGCCGGCAGGTACGACTCCGCCATCAGCGCATAGACCTTCTGCGGATCGGCGATGTCCGGCAGCAGGACGGCCGCGGCGACGGGCGGGAAGAGCAGCACTGCCGGCCACACCACGTACAGCACCGCGGAGAGCTCGGCCGAACGGCGGGCGGCCTGCGGGGTGTCCGTGGCCATGTAGCGCTGGGCCAGGTTCCACATGCCGCCGTTGTACTCAAAGAGCTTCACGACGACATACGCGCCGAGGAAGGTGGCGGTGTAGGGGCCGACCAGCGGATGGCCGTGTCCCTCGGGCAGCTTGTGCCAGAGCGTGCCCAGGCCGGAGATGCCGTCGCCGAGGCGGTCCACGACCACCCAGACCATGGCGAGCGCCGCGATGCCCTGGATGACGAACTGGCCGAAGTCGGTGAGCGCATCGGCCCACAGCCCGCCCACGGTGCAGTACAGAAGGGTGACGACGCCGGTGATCAGGATGCCGGTCGTCATCGACATACCGGTGAACACGTTGAGCAGCACGGCCACCGACGCCCACTTGGCGGCCACGTCGAACACCTTGAGCAGGGCGCCGCTCCAGGCGAGCGCCTGCTGGGTCGGCACGTTGTAGCGCTTGGCGAGATATTCGAGCGGCGAGGCGACCGCGTAGCGCTGCCTCAGCCGGTTCCAGCGCGGGGCGAACAGCCAGGCCCCCACACCGGTGCCCAGAGCGAGCGGCAGGAACGCCCAGACGTAGACGGTGATGCCGTAGCTGTACGCGATGGCGGCGTAGGCGACGAACACCGCCGCGCTGTAACCGGACATGTGGTGGGAGATGCCGGACAGCCACCAGGGCATCCGGCCGCCGCCGGTGAAGTAGTCGCTCACATCACCGACGCGTCGGTGCGACCAGAGACCGATGAGCAGCATCACCAGGAAGTAGCCGCCGAGGGCGGCCCAGTCGAGCCAAGCCATGAATGCTCCTTGAAATGCCTTGATACGCGGCAGGAGTACGGCAACCGACGGTCGCCGCGGCTCACCAGCGCGGGGTCTTCTTCTCGTAGTGGGGGTCGACCCGCTGCATGTAGCCGGTGTCGTCCCGGTTGCGAAGGCCGCAGCTGAGGTACTGCTCGTGCAGACGGGCGAGCGCGTCGCGGTCCAGCTCGACACCGAGCCCCGGCCCCTGCGGAACCCGCACGGATCCGTCGGCGAAGGTGAGCGTGCCCGGCTCCACGACTTCCTCGGTCTTCCACGGCCAGTGGGTGTCACAGGCGTACGTGAGGTTCGGTGTGGCGGCCGCAAGATGGGTCATCGCGGCCAGGCTGATCCCCAGGTGCGAGTTGGAGTGCATGGACAGCCCCATGGAGAAGGTGTCGCAGATGCCGGAGAGCAGCTTGGAGCGGTGCAGGCCGCCCCAGTAGTGGTGGTCGGAGAGCACCACCTGGACCGAGCCCTGCTCGACCGCGGGCGCCAGGTGTTCGAACGCGACGACGCACATATTGGTGGCCAGGGGGATCGGCGTCTCCCTGGCGACCCGCGCCATACCGTCCAGATCGGGCGTCGGGTCCTCCAAGTACTCGAGGACACCCTCCAGTCGGCGGGCCACCTCGATCGAGGTCCCGACGCTCCATGCCGCGTTGGGGTCGAGCCGCAGCGGCACCCCGGGAAAGGCATCGCGCAGCGCCAGGACCGCCTCGACCTCCTCCTCGGGCGGCCGGACACCACCCTTGAGCTTGATCGCGGTGAAGCCGTACTCGGAGATCATCCGGCGCGCCTGGGCGACGACGGCCTCCGGATCCAGTGCCGCACCCCAGTCGTCCGGCTCCTGCCCGGGATGCGCGGCCCACTTGTAGAAGAGGTAGGCGCTGAACGGTACGGAGTCCCGTACCGCCCCTCCGAGCAGGTCGCTGACCGGGCGGCCGGCTGCCTTGCCCTGGAGGTCCAGGCAGGCAACCTCGAACGGGGAGAACACCCGGTCGACGGCGCTGCTGGTGGTGATCATCCCGGTCAGTCCGGAACCACCGACTCCGCTGTCTGCGGCCAGGACTTCGGCGACCTTGCGGTGCATCGCACCGAGCGCGCACACATCCATTCCGATGAGGGCGTCCGCGACGGCCCGCAGCCGGCGCAGATGCCCTTCGTCCGCGTAGGTCTCGCCGAGGCCGACGAGGCCCTCGCCGGTGTCGACCTCGACGATCGCACGCAGGGCGTACGGTTCGTGCACGCCGACCGCGTTGAGCAGGGCCAGGTCACGGAAGGCGACCGGGGTGATCGTCACTGCATGGATCCGGAGGCCGTCCGTCACTGTGCTGCCTCCTCTGCGCTGTTGATCATGTGGGCGTTCAGTCCCTGCCTGCGGCCAGCGTGAGGTCCGCGCTCATCGCGTTGTACGCGGCCTTGGCCTTGAAGTTCTCGTCGAGGATGTTCGCCGCGCCCTCCCCCTTGAAGACGCCGGGGACCCAGGAGTACTTGTCGGTGAAGCCCCACACCGTGAAGTCGGTGCAGTGCTCGGTGAGCAGGCAACCGCGCAGCAGGACGTCGTAGGCCTCCGCCTGCGCCTCCAGCTTGGTGTTGTCGACGGGCATCGGGATGCGGACGTCGGCCTCGGTGATCGCGGTCTCCAGACCGAGGTCGTCGAAGCGCTTCATGTTGGTGGCAATGTCGTGCGGGGCGCTGTACTGGACGTCCAGGTGCCCCTGGATGCCGACACCGTGAACCGGCACGTGCTCCTTGCGGAGCTGCGCAACGAGGTTGTAGAGGGCGGTGCTTTTCGCGTTGACGCCCTCGATGTTGTAGTCGTTGATGAAGAGCTTGGCCTTGGGGTCGGCCTGGTGGGCCCAGCGGAATGCGTCGGCGATGTAGCCGGGGCCGAGCTTCTGCAGCCAGATGCTGTTCCGCATGGTGCCGTCGTCATTGAACGCCTCGTTGACGACGTCCCACTGCCAGATCTTGCCCTTGAAGTGGGTCACCTGGTCGGTGATGTGCTGGTGCAGGATGTCCCGCAGCTCATCGGCCGTGAAGTCGCCGCTGTTCAGCCAGGCGGGCAGCTGGCTGTGCCAGACCAGGGTGTGGCCCCGGACCAGCTGGCCGTTCTCCTTGGCGAAGTCGACCAGCTTGTCGGCGGCGGCCCAGTCGTACGTGCCGCGCTGGGGCTCGACGGCCTCCCACTTCATGACGTTCTCCGGGGTGACGGAGGAGAACTCCCCCGCGGCCTCGGCCCGGTAGGGCGCGTCGGAGGCGAGCGCCGACATGTCGACCGCCGTTCCGATCCGCAGGTCGGCGCGCTTGCCCAGAGCGCCGAGGGTCTTGGCCGCGGCGTCGCTCTTCGGCTTGGTGTGCTGGGCGGCGTTCTCGGGGGTGGCGCTGGCGGCGACGGTGAACGTGGAGACCAGCAGGGCTGCGGCGGCGGTGCCGACGACGGCAGCCCGATTTGCCTTGCGCATGACATTTCCCTTCGATGGAAGTACCGCGTCGAAAGTTTCGGGATCCTCCCCGCAGATGGAGCGGGGAGGCCCGGGCCCTCAAGCAAGGGGCAGATTCAGGTCAGTTCGATCGACGTGTCGCAGACGAGCCGGCGCCGGTGATCGACCGTGCGCTCGGGACCGGTGAGTCGCAGCCGTACGGTCTGCTTGACGTCGTCGGCCGCGCTGGATGTCGCGAGCCGCAGTTCGAGATCGCCGGGTTCGACGATCCGTCGGCCGCCGATACCGGTGAAGGACACCAGATCGGCATGGAAGTGGAACCGCACGCGGCGGGCCTGCCCGGCGGCGAGCTGCACTCGGGCGTACCCGACCAGCCGCGATTCCGGGCGGGTGGTCTGGGCGACCGGGTCGTGCACGTAGAGCTGCACCACTTCGGCGCCTTCGCGGTCCCCGCTGTTGCGGACGGTGAGTTCGATGTGGGTGGAGCCGTCGGTGGGGATCTCGGCCGGGGGCGTTGCGCCGGCCTCCCACTCGAACGAGGTGTAGGACAGACCGTGTCCGAAGGGGTAGAGCGGCGTCGGGTCCAGGTTGCTGACCCCGCTCGCCAGCCCCAGCGGCGGTTGCAGATAGGTCCACGGCTGACCGCCGGGACCCTGCGGCACGCTGACCGGCAGCCGGCCGGAGGGGTTCACCCGGCCGGAGAGCACACCGGCCAGCGCCGGACCGCCCTCCTCGCCGGGGAAGAACGCCTGCACGGTGGCAGCCGTCCGGTCGGCCCAGCGGCCCAGCGCGTACGGCCGGCCGGTCAACAGCACCAGGATCACCGGGGTTCCGGTGGCCAGCAGCGCGTCGAGCAGCTCGCCCTGGACACCGGGCAGGGCGAGGTCGGCGGCGTCGCAGCCCTCGCCGGTGGTGCCGCGACCGAACAGCCCGGCCCGGTCGCCCAGCACGGCGACGCACACATCGGCGTGGCGGGCGAGTTCGGCCGCCGCCTCGATGCCGGAGGTGTCCGTGCCGTCCACGTCGCAGCCGGCCGCCGAACCGATGTCCGCGCCGGGGAACTCCGCACGCAGCGCTTCCAGGACGGTCGGAATGTCGATGCCCATCGGCACCTCGGGGTGCGAGACGCCGACATGGCTGGGGAAGGAGTAGCAGCCGAGCATGGCCAGGGCGTCATCGGCGCGCGGCCCGACAAGCGCGATCCGGCCGTCGCCGCGCAGGGGCAGCGCATCGCCGGGGTTGGCGAGCAGCACGACGGCCTGCTCGGCCAGTTGGCGGGCGAGTGCCCGGTTCTCCGGCGGGTCGAGGTCCACGGTCTCACGCGCCTGCTCGGGGTCCGCCCCGGCCAGCACGACCGGCAGCGGCGACCATTCCGGGTCGAGCAGACCGAGTTCGCACTTCTGCAGCAGCACGCGATGCAGTGCCCGGTCGACCAGTTCCTCGGCCACGGCGCCCTCCTGCACGGCGGCGACGAGCGCATCGCCGTAGCTGCGGACGGTGGGCAGTTCCACGTCGACCCCGGCGGTGAGCGCAAGGCGGGCGGCGTCGGAGCGGTCCGCGGCGACCTTGTGCAGGGTTTCCAGGAAGCCGATGCCGAAGTAGTCGGCGACTACGGTCCCGTTGAACCCCCAGGTGTCCCTGAGCAGTTCGGTGAGCAGCACCGGGTCGGCCGCCGTGGGGACGCCGTCGATCTCGGTGTACGAGGACATCACCGAACGGGCGCCTCCCTCGCGCAGCGCCATCTCGAAGGGCGGAAGAGTGACGTCGGTCATCTCCCGCGTTCCGGCCCGGACCGGCGCAAGGTTGCGGGCGCCGGCCGACGCGGCGTATCCGGCGAAGTGCTTGAGCGTGGCGACGATGCCGGCGGACTCCAGGCCGCGAACGTACGCGGTGCCGATGGTGGCGACCAGGTACGGGTCCTCGCCGATGGTCTCCTCCACCCGGCCCCAACGCAGGTCGCGTACCACGTCGAGGACGGGTGCCAGTCCCTGGTGGACGCCCACCGACCGCATGTCGCGGCCGATGCGGTGGGCCATCTCGGTGACCAGATCCGGGTTCCAAGCGGCTCCCCAGGACAGCGGGACAGGGTAGGCGGTGGCGCCCCAGGCGGTGAAGCCCGCGAGGCACTCCTCGTGGGCGAGCGCCGGGATGCCGAACCGTCCGGCCTCCACGATCCGCTTCTGGGCACGGGCCAGTGAGACGGCGCCGACGCCGGGGTCCACCGGGGCGGTGCCGAACGGTCTGGTCAGTTGGCCGAGCCCGCGGGTGGTGAGCTCGTCCCAGTCGACCGGGTCGACCATGTCGTTCTGGTGCGGTGCGACCCCGTCGCCATCGGCGTCGGCGCCCACCCAGACTCCGTACAGCTGTGCGGCCTTCTCCTCCAGGGTCATCCGGGCGACGAGGTCGGCCACCCGCTCCTCCGGGGTGAGGGAAGGGTCGCGCCATGGGCCGTCGACGGCGGCGGCCGGCTCGGCTCGGAGTGCGTGCGGGACAGGGTGGATTGCCATGGGGGCAGGGGTTCCTCTCATGAGTGCGGTGGTGCGGGGCGGCGTCGGTGTGCTACTTGCCGCCCACCCCCATCAGTCCGTTGATCAGCGCCTTCCGTGCCACGAGGTACACGGCGAAGATCGGCACGACGGAGAGGACGATCGCGGCCAGCACGGCCGGGATGTTGACTCCGAACTGGGTCTGGAAGTTGAAGAGACCGAGGGTCAGTACGCGGTTCTCCTCCGACTGCGTCAGGATCAGCGGGAACAGGAAGCCGTTCCATGCCTGGAGCGCCGTGTAGATCGCCACCGTACTGATGCCGCCCTTCGACATCGGTACCGCCAGCTGCCACAGCATCCGCAGGGGCGTGGCGCCGTCGAGCGCCATCGCCTCGTACATCTCCTCGGAGACATCGCGCATGGTGCCGCTGAGAATCAGTACCGCCACCGGCATCGCGAAAGCTGCCGTCGGCAGGATGATCGCGGGCAGGCTGTCGTAGAGCCCCATCTTGCCGATGAGCAGATACAGCGGCACGATCACCGCCTGCGCCGGGATCGCGACGCCCAGCAGGAAGGTCCGGAAGGCGAGCGAAGAGAGCCGGCTGCGGGTGCGCACGGCCACATAGGCGACGGGCACCGCGAGCACCAGCACGATGGCCACGGTGGAGGCGGCGACGATCACCGTGTTGCCGAGCATCGTGGAGAAACCGCTGTCCAGCACGGTCTTGTAGTTGTCGAGCGTCGGGTTGGTCGGGAAGGCCAGCGGATCGCCGTTGAGCGCCTCGTCCTGGTGCATCAGGGACGAGGAGATCAGCGTGTAGAGCGGTACGACCACGAGGACGAGCCAGACCAGCGAGCCCAGACCGGCCAGTGGGTTGCCCCACCGCTTCCGGCGGCGGGCTGTGGCCAGGCGGGTCCGGAACGCGGGCGACACGGTCGGCGCCGTGTGGCGGGTGTCGACTGACATCTCGTCACATACCTTCCCGGGTGGACCGCATGTTCCCGAATCCGCTGAAGCGGACCAGGACCAGCGACAGGGCGGTGGCCACCACGACCAGGGCCGTGGCGATCGCCGCGGCGTAGCCGAGGTCGTAGGTCTGGAAGCCGGTCCGGTACATCAGATACGGCAGGACCGTGGTGTCCGTGCCGGGACCGCCCTTGGTCATGATCAGCACGGTGTCGAAGTACGTCAGCGAGCCGACGATCATCAGGACCGACGAGGTCGTGATGGTGTTGCGCAGCTGCGGCAGCGTGATGTGGAAGAACTGCCGGAACATACCGGCGCCGTCCATCTCGGCCGCCTGGTAGAGCACCTGGGGGATCTGCCGGGTACCGCCCTGATAGATCAGGGTGTGGAACGGCATGAACTGCCAGCCGCCGACGAACGCCACGGTGAGCAGGGCGCCGGTGGACGATCCCATGACGTTCGGGTCGATCCCGAACCAGGGCCCGATCTCCTTGATCACGCCGAAGTTGGGGTCCAGCAGGGCGTGGAAGAGCATGGCGATGGCGGTGGTGGAGAGCAGCAGCGGGACGAAGAAGACCGCGGAGAGCACGGCCCGGCTGCGCTGGCGACCTGCCGCCCAGACCCCGAGCAGCAGTGCCACGGGGGTCTGGAAGGCCCAGCTGATGGTGGTCAGCAGGAGGCTCAGCCAGGCGGCCTGGCGGACTTCCGGGTCCTTGAACAGCCGGGTCCAGTTGTCCAGGCCGGCCGAGGTCGGGGAGTTCAGCCCGTCCCACTTGCAGAAGGAGAGATACACGGCGATCGCCAGCGGGACGATCGCGAAGACGGCGAAGAAGAGGATGCCGGGCAGGGCCCAGCTGACGGGTGGACGGCCGACGTTGCCGACGGCCGTCTTCCTGCCTCCGCGCATCTTCGGGTGCGGAGTGTGAGCGGACATTCTTACTTGACGGCCTTCATCGCTGCGACGAACTGCTCAGGGCTGGACTTACCGGCGAACAGCTTGCTGAGCTCCGTGAGCAGCGGGGTGGCGTACTGGGACTCCAGTGCCTGGTCCCACGAGAGCGTGAAGCTGGGCGCCTTCTGGACCAGGCTGTACTGGTCGTTGGCGAACTGCGGGTTGGGCGAGGTGCTCAGCATCGAGGCCGCGTTGGAGGTGGTGGGGATGTCCCCGTTGTCGACCAGCGCCTTGGCGTACTTCTGCGAGGCCATCGTCTTGAGGAAGGCGATCGCGGCGTCCTTGTGCTTGGTGCGCGCGTTGATCGACCAGTAGTTGGTGGGGTTGCCCACCACGTCCGCCGCGTCGCCGACCCCGCCGGCCACGGTCGGGAAGGCGGTCCAGCCGAGGTCCTTCTTGGCGAACTCGGGCGCCTTGCCCAGCTGGGTCGAGTACTCCCACGAACCCATGAGGTGCATGGCGGCCTTGCCCTTGTTGAGAAGCGTGGGCGCGCCGCCGTTGCCGTAGTCGACGGAGTTGAAGTTCTTGCCGAAGGCACCCTGGTCGACGAGGTCCTTGACGGTCTGGGCCGCCTTCAGTACCGCCGGGTCGCCCCAGCCGGAGCTGTCGCCGTTCTGGATCTTCTTGAAGACCTCGGGTCCGCCGATCCGGTCGAGCAGGTACTCCATCCACATCAGCTCGGGCCACTTGTCGGAACCGCCGAGGGCGAAGGGCGTGATGCCCTGGGCCTTGAAGGTGGTGATGGCCTTCTGCAGGTCCTCCCAGGTCTTGGGGGCCTCGAGCTTGTTCTCGGTGAAGAGTTTCTTGTTGTAGAAGAGCATCACGGGCTGCATGCCGCGCATCGGCACCCCGTAGATCTTCCCGTCGAGGCCACCCGCCGTCATGATCGACGGAAGGAATCCGTCCTTGAGCTCTGCGTCGCCGTTGACGGTCGAGGTGAGGTCGACCAGCTGCTTGGCATCGACGTAGGGCTTGATCGAACCGCCGCCCCAGTTGAAGAAGATGTCCGGGGCGCTCGGCGAGCCCATCGAGCTGCGGAGCTTGTTCACGTAGTCGGTGCCGGGGACCGAGACGAGCTTGACCTTGACCTTGGAGGTCTTGTTGAACTCCGTTACCGCAGCTTGCTGGACCTTGACCGCGTCATCACCGTAGACATAGGCGGTGATGGTTCCGCCGTCGCTGCCGCTGCCGCTGCCGGATCCGCAACCTGTCAGCAGCCCGGCCATGACCATGGCGGCGCCTGCCGCGGTCCATCTCGCCGCACGTGTGCCCTGAGTGAAAATTCCCGACCGCATGACCGCACCTCTGTCGAATGTTTCGGGGTTGCTTTCGAATGTTGCCGGAACCGTACGGTCGTGTTTCGGGCACGTCAAGAGGTTGCCGGAAGGATTTTCCGAACCCTGACCCCTTCCCCGATCGGAGCCACGGGAAGCTACGATTCCCGCATGAGCCCTGCGAAGGTCCAGTCCCCACAGGAGAAGGCGTCTGCCGACGAGCAGTCGGAGAGCACAGCCACGCTGGCGGAGATCGCCCGCGCGGCCGGAGTGTCGGCTCCGACAGTTTCGAAAGTGCTGAACGGCCGCGCCGACGTTGCACCCGGTACGCGCACCAGGGTGGAGGAGTTGCTGCTGCTCCACGGCTACCGCCGCAGGCGGGGTTCCACGGCACAGTCCCAGCTGATCGATCTGGTCTTCCATGAGCTCGACAGCAGCTGGGCCATGGAGGTCGTCCGAGGCGTCGAGAACGTGGCCCGGGAGGAGGGACTGAGCCTGGTGCTCTCCGAGAGCGCGGGACGGCTGACCCCGGGCCAGACCTGGGTGGACGGCGTGCTGGCGCGCCGTCCGGTCGGTGTGATCCTGGTGCTCTCGGATCTGACCGCAGCCCAGCGCGCCCAGCTGACCAGCCGAAACATTCCGTTCGCAGTGGTCGACCCCGCGGGCGACCCGGGTGACGACGTGCCGTCGGTCGGAACGACGAACTGGCAGGGCGGACTGGCCGCCACCCGCCACCTGACCGGTCTCGGACACCGACGGATCGGCGTCATCAGCGGCCCGTCCCGCATGATGTGCAGCCGCGCCCGCGTCGACGGCTACCGGGCCGCGATGGAGACAGCGGGTCTGCCCGTCGATCCCGATCTGATCCGGGAGGGCGAGTTCTCGCACGAGGACGGCTACACCGCGGCGCTGGAACTCCTGCGGCTGCCGGAGCCGCCCACCGCGGTGTTCGCCGGAAACGATCTGCAGGCACTCGGCGTCTACGAAGCCGCCCGCGAACTGGGCCTGCGCATCCCGGAGGACCTCAGCGTCGTCGGCTTCGACGATCTGCCGCTCACCCGGTGGATCGGGCCACCGCTCACCACGGTGCGGCAGCCGCTCATCGAGATGGCCGAGACGGCGGCCCGGCTGGTTCTCGATCTCGGCCGGGGCCGGCAGCCCGCGACCACCCGGGTCGACCTCGCCACCAACCTGGTGGTGCGCAGCAGCACGGCGGAACCGAGCCACTGATACCCGTCTCGACCTGCGGTTGTCACCGGTGTCCGTGATTGAGGTCGAGATGCCGCCCGATCTTGATCCCGGTGCGGACGATCGGCTCGGCGACGTGGGCATCGCCGTGGGCCGATCGCAGCCCACGGCCTCGTCGAGGGCTGTCCGGGGCCAGGCGACGCGATTCGCGGACAGCGAGCGAGGTCGCCGGGGTCCGGCAGTCGGTCCTCCGTGGCGGGACGCGGTATGGAGGAACCGGCGCAGGGTCTGCGCCCCGCCTCTTCATGTCCTGCCCCCTGCCCCTGCGGCCTGGCGTGCCTGGGCGCAGGCGCTTTCGATCCTTGTCGCGACGAAGGCGAAGGTGGAGCCGCCCTGCCCGCCCCAGGGGTGTCGGGGGGGTGGGTCAGCATGCGGACGTCGGCGCGGAAGGGCGGCGGGTCGGGCCGACCGAGTTCCCCTTCGTCGCACATGCGCCGCCCCATGATGAAGGCCGCGGCCTGACCGCGTACCGGCGCTACACGCACGACATTTTGTATGGACATAGCGGGTAAACAGGAGCTATGGGCGGCTTTGGCGCATATATTTCAAGGCTCCGACGATCGAAGCCCGGTCGCTCCCGTGCCCTGCTCGGCGTGCGCAGCGTCGCCGCGGAAGTGCTGCTGCTGGAACTGGTGCTCGTGGTGCTGCTCGTCGCCGCGGCGGCGCTCTCGCTCGTGGTGCAGGGTCGGCGGGCCGCCGTTCACGAAGCCGAGAGAGGTTCGTACGCCGTCGCCCAGGCGTTCGCTCACTCCCCCGGCATCGTCACGGCGCTGGACAGCCCCAATCCCACCGCTGTGCTGCAGCCGCTTGCGGAGACGATCCGGAAGACCACCCACGTCGATACCGTCGTCGTGGCCGACATACACGGTATCCGCATCACCCACCCCGATCCCGCGCTGATCGGCAAGCACCTCAAAGGCCCGTACAAGGAGGCCCTTCTCGGGCATGGCTTCACCCGTACCTTCACGGGGAGCCGGGGGCCGGCCGTAAACTCGGTGGTGCCCATACCGAGGGCCGACGGTTCGACCGCCGGCCTGGTGTCCGTGGGCATCAGGGTCAGCAACGTGAACAAACTGGCCGACCGCGAACTGCCGGCGCTGGTCGGCGCCGCGGTGGCCACATTTGCCCTCACCTCCGGCGGTGCGGCACTGATCAGCCGACGTCTGCGGCGGCAGACGCACGGCCTCGGCCCCGTCGAGATGACGCGGCTGTACGAGCATCACGACGCGGTGCTGCACTCCGTACGCGAAGGCGTCCTCATCATCGACGGCAATGGGCGACTGCTGCTGGCCAACGACGAGGCCCGGCGACTGCTGCGCCTGCCCGCGGACGCCGAAGGACTTCCGGTGACGGGCATCGGCCTGCCTCCTCCCCTCGCGGAACTGCTCGCCTCGGGCCGCTCCGCCTCCGACGAGGTGCGCGTGGTCGGCGACCGGCTGCTGGCGGTGAATCTGCGGCCCACCGACGAACACGGCGGGCCTGCCGGGACAGTCGCGACGCTGCGGGACACGACGGAACTGGCCGCACTCGCAGGCCGGGCCGCAGAGGTACGGGGGCGGCTGCTCCTGCTGCACACGGCTGGTGTGCGCATCGGTACGACACTGGATGTGACCCGGACCGCGGAGGAACTGGCCGAAGTGGTGGTCCCCCGTTTCGCCGACTTCGCCTCGGTCGACCTCGCCGAGCCCGTGCTGCGCGGTGAGGAACCGTCGGTGCCGCTCGGCACCGTGCTGAACATGCGGCGTACAGCCGCGGCGGGCGTGCGCGCAGACCACCTCCCCTTCTACCCGATCGGGCGGGTCGTCGGATTCGTTCCCACCAGCCCGGCGGCCCTGGGACTGATCCATGGACACACCATGCTGGTGCCGGACCTGTCCGCCGAACCGAGCTGGCAGGGGATCGACCCCGAACGGTCGGCGAGGATCCTCGCGTACGGTGTCCACTCCCTGCTCTCCGTTCCGCTGCACGCACGCGGTGCGGTCCTGGGCATGGCGAATTTCTGGCGCTCGGAGAATCCGGACCCCTTCGACGAGGACGATCTGACATTCGCCGAGGAACTGGTCGCCCGGGCGGCCGTCTGTGTCGACAACGCCCGCCGCTACACCCGCGAGCACGAGATGGCGGTGACGCTGCAGCGCAGCCTGCTGCCCCGCGGCCTGCCCGAGCAGAACGCGCTCGACATCGCCTACCGCTATCTGCCGGCTCAGGCGGGGGTGGGCGGCGACTGGTTCGACGTCATTCCGCTGCCCGGTGCCCGCGTCGCGCTGGTCGTCGGTGACGTCGTCGGGCACGGTCTGCACGCCGCCGCGACGATGGGCCGCCTGCGCACCGCGGTCCACAACTTCTCCGCACTGGACCTTCCGGCCAACGAGCTCCTCGCGCGCATCGACGAACTGGTCGCGCGGACCGACCGGACGGAGACCGCCGACGGCGGGCGCGCGGAGATCACGGGGGCCACCTGCCTGTACGCCGTCTACGACCCGGTGGCCGGCACCTGCTCCGCTGCCCGGGCGGGCCATCCCGGTCCCGTCCTGGTGCTGCCCGACGGCACGGTGCAATCCCCCGATGTCCCCGCAGGCCTGCCCCTGGGCATCGGCGGGCTGCCCTTCGAGTCGGTGGAGTTGCCCCTGCCGGAGGGGAGCCGTCTGGTGCTCTACACCGACGGTCTCGTCCAGTCGCGCCAGCGGGACTTCGACACCGGACTCGACACGATGCGCGGAGCGCTGGCCCGACAGCACCGGACCCCGGAAGAGACCTGCGACGACCTGATCTCCGCGCTCCTGCCCACCCCTCCGGGTGACGACGCCGTCCTCCTGGTGGCCGCTACGCACACCCTCGACCCCTCCCGTGTCGGCGAATGGGACGTCGAGCACGACCCAGCGGCCGTCGCCGGGGTCCGCAAGGACGTGTCCCAGTGGCTCATCGACCGGGGACTGGAGGAAGAGACCTTCGCGACCGAGCTGATCCTCAGCGAGCTGGTCACCAACGCCATCCGCTACGGCGACCCTCCCATCCGGGTCCGGATGCTGCACGACCGTGCCCTGATCTGCGAGGTGTCCGACTCCAGCAGCACCGCACCGCATCTGCGCTATGCGTCGACGACGGACGAGGGTGGCCGCGGCCTGTATCTCGTCGCCCAGTTCGCCGATCGCTGGGGCACCCGCTATACAGCCGAGGGCAAGATCATCTGGTCCGAACAGACACCGGGCGCGACTGGAGCGCCGACGTTCGAGTGGACCGACGAGGCCCTGGACATCTGAGCGCGCCACCAAGACCGCCGTCGCCACGCCGTGGGGCACGACCTCGGCGAGCATCGCCCGGGCCCTTGGCGACACCGCAGCCATCGACGCTCAGCCGCTGTAGACATCGAGACGGCCGCACATCCCGAACTTTCCGTACGCCGAAGGCTGTTGGGCATACACGCAGGCAGCCGCGAGATGGCCGCCGTCCCCCTGTGCCAGGGCGTCCAGCTGGTCGCCGGTTGCCCGGGATGCGGCGGCGGCGCCCTGTTCCCAGCGCCCCCGCCAGTCGTCCGTCCGATGTCTCACGAGGGTGGCGGCCGCCCGGTGGAAGGCGGCGAGCGGCTCGGTGTCGCCCGCCTCCGTGGCCCGGCGCAGCGCGAGAAAGCCCTGGACGGCGAGGTCGCGGCGGGCGCGGGCGGCGCCTTCCTGTTCCGGCTCGGAGCCGTGGACGGGCAGAGCAACGGCCGCGCGATAGGTGTCGGGGTCCGTCAGGAAGCGCGGCGGGAGGGTGAGCACGGCGTCGCCCGCCTCGGGCAGTCCGCTGTTCTGCATGAGAACGACGATGCGCAGGTCCTCGTCGTTGACGAGCCGGTGGATCGTGCCGGGGGTGAACCACACCAGCGAACCGGCGGCCAGGGGCGTCTGCCGGAAGCCGGACACGGTGAGCGTCTGCACCGAGCCCGTGCCCCCGACCACCACATACCCCTCGGAACAGGTGAGATGGAGGTGGGGCGTGCCGCCGCGCAGTCCGTCCTCGGTGGGCCAGTCGTAGACCCTGAGGTGGGAGACGGCTACGGCGCCGGGCAGTCCTTCGAAGGTCACCACGCGCGCTCCTCGGTCCGGTTCGTCGGCTGTTCGTCGGGGGCCCATCGAGGGCCCACCACATTGGGCAAGCGCTTTCTACGAGGGAAGTTACGGCCCGCCCCGGACGGCGGTCAAGGGTGCCCCGACGGTGTCGGCCACGACCCGGGTACAGAATCGCCGCCCGCCCCGCACTCGCCGTCCGACCTGCACAAATGCCTTCTCTGCGAGCCACTGTCAGTGGCCGGGTGCAGACTGACCCGTGTCCGCGACAAAGGCGTTTCGGGAGGTGTCGGCGATGTCCGACGTACTGCTCACTGTGGGAACCCGCAAAGGACTCTTCATCGGCCGCAGACGAGGTGGCACGTGGCAGTTCAGCGACCCGCATTTCAACGCACAGGCGATCTACTCCATCGCCATCGACACCCGCGGCCAGGTCCCCCGGCTACTGGTCGGCGGGGACAGCGCGCACTGGGGACCCTCGGTGTTCCACTCCGACGACCTGGGCGCGACGTGGGTCGAGCCGAAGCAACCGGCGGTGAAATTCCCCCAGTTCACCGGGGCGTCGCTGGAGCGGGTGTGGCAGCTGCACCCGGCCGGGGCAGAGGCGCCGGATGTCGTGTACGCGGGGACGGAGCCGGCCGCGCTCTTCCGCTCCGAGGACCGCGGGGAGTCGTTCGAGCTGGTGCGCCCGCTGTGGGAGCATCCGACGCGCTCGAAGTGGGTCCCGGGCGGGGGCGGCGAGGGGCTGCACACGATCCTGACCGACCCGAGGGACGCGCAGGCGGTGACCGTCGCGGTCTCCACGGCCGGGGTGTTCCGCACCAAGGACGGCGGAGCGAGCTGGGCCCCGTCGAACAAGGGGGTGTCGGCGGTCTTCCTGCCGGATCCGAACCCGGAGTTCGGCCAGTGCGTCCACAAGGTCACCCGGGATGCGGTCGATCCGGACCGGCTCTATCTCCAGAACCACTGGGGTGTGTTCCGCAGTGACGACTCCGGGGACAACTGGACGGATATCGGCGGGGGGCTGCCTTCCGACTTCGGCTTCGCCGCGGCCGCGCATCCGCACCGGGCGGAGACGGCGTACGTCTTCCCGATCAACGCCGATGCCGACCGCGTGCCGGCCGAGCACCGCTGCCGGGTGTTCCGTACGAGCGACGCGGGCAACAGCTGGGAGCCGCTGTCCGCCGGACTGCCCGAGGAAACGCATTACGGCACGGTGCTGCGCGACGCCCTCTGCACGGACGACGCCGATCCGGCGGGGGTCTATTTCGGCAATCGGAACGGCGAGGTGTACGCGAGCGGGGACGACGGCGACAGCTGGGAGCAACTCGCCTCGCACCTGCCGGACGTTCTCTGTGTACGGGCGGCGGTCGTGGGCGGTTGATCACCCCGGTCGTATGAGCAGTAGAGTGCGGCCCGTGGCAGCACGACCGTTGAAAGAAATCATCGAGCCGGGATGGGCGCAGGCCCTGGAACCCGTGGCCGAACGCATCGCCGCGATGGGCGACTTCCTGCGCGCGGAGATCGCCGCTGGGCGCACCTATCTGCCTGCAGGGCAGAATGTGCTCCGGGCGTTCCAGCAGCCGTTCGACGAGGTGCGGGTCCTGATCGTCGGTCAGGACCCGTACCCCACACCAGGACATGCGGTGGGACTGAGCTTCGCAGTCGCGCCGGAGGTCCGGCCGCTGCCGGGCAGCCTGGAGAACATCTATCGGGAGCTTCACACGGACCTGGGGCTGCCCCGGCCGTCCAACGGCGATCTGACTCCCTGGACCCGCCAGGGGGTGCTGCTGCTCAACAGGGCGCTGACCACGGCGCCCCGTCGGCCGGCGGCGCATCGCGGCAAGGGCTGGGAGGAAGTGACCGAGCAGGCGATCCGGGCGCTGGTGGCGCGCGGCACGCCGCTGGTGTCCGTCCTGTGGGGGCGCGACGCCCGCAATCTGCGGCCGCTGCTCGGTGAGCTCCCGGCGATCGAGTCCTCGCACCCCTCCCCCATGTCCGCGGACCGCGGATTCTTCGGCTCACGGCCGTTCAGCCGGGCCAATGAACTGCTGGAACGCCAGGGAGCCCGGCCGGTCGACTGGCAGCTTCCGTGACCGCCGCCGCGGGGTCGTACGTCCTCGGAGTGGACTCGGGCGGTTCCGGGCTCCGGGTGGCGCTCGGCGCGATCGGGGCCGAGAAGCCGGTGGCGACGGCCGTCTGCGCCGAGCCGGTGCGGACCGGCCCGGCCGGGATCGACGCCGGACACCTGCTGGAGCAACTCCTTCCCACAGTCGACGAGCTGCGGGCGCAGGCCGGGGAGCGGACGAGGACGGCCGCCGACTCGTCCGTCCTCGCCGTGGCGATCGGCGCCGCCGGCATGGCGACGCTCGGGGACCAGCTGCGCGCGGAGCTGCCCGCGGCGCTGGAGCGAGCGCTCGGGGTGCAGCTGCTGGCGCTGGCCGCCGACGCGGTGACGGCGTACGCGGGAGCGGTCGGGCAGCGGCCGGGAGCCGTCGTCGCGGGCGGCACCGGCATGATCGCGCTGGGGACGGATCTGACGAGCTGGCGCCGGGCCGACGGCTGGGGCCACCTCCTCGGCGACAGCGGCGGCGGTGCCTGGATCGGGCGGGCCGGGCTCGATGCGGCGATGCGCGCCCATGACGGTCGGCGCGGTGGTTCGGTCGCGCTGCTGGCCCGGCTGGAGGCGGTGTTCGGTCCGGCGCCGGAGCTGCCCGGTCTGCTCTATCCGCGTACCGACCGTCCGGCGCTGCTGGCCTCGTTCGCCCCCGAGGTCGCCGCGTGCGCCGGGGACGATCCGGTCGCCGCGGGCATTCTGCGGGACGCCGCCGGTCATATCGCGGAGGCGGCCGCCGCGGTGTGCCCGGAGCGCGGGGCGACCGACGAGCCGTGCGAAGTGGCCCTGACGGGTGGCTTGTTCCGGATGGGCGATCCACTCCTCGTCCCCCTGCGCGAAGAGCTCGCCCGGCAACTGCCGCAGGCGCGGACGGTCCCCGGTTCGGGTGATCCGCTGACCGGTTCGCTGCGCATCGCCGAGGCGCTGGCCACCGGCGATCTGCGGTTGCCGCTCCACCCGACGCTGCTGTGCGTGCCCGCGTACGGGCCCGGGCGGGGGCGACCATAAGGGGCGACAGAGCAGGGCAGTTGGCCGGTAAGCCATTGATCGGATAAAAGCGGACAGATAACGCCCGACTGGGCCCTCCCCGAACGGTGGGGCACCCAAAACCAGTAGCATGCGGCGCCATGAGCACCCCCACTGGGCCCGCTTCCGGCCTGCCTGTACGAATGCCGCGACCTCGCCAGTCCGGACGGCACCGCCGCCCGGAGCCCGTGGTCGCGCCCGAGGGCGCTGCCGCGCTCGTTCTCGCCGTTCCCGGTACCCCCTCTTCGGCCACGCGCAGTCTGGCCGAAGAGGTGATCAGCATTGCCCGTTCCGAGCTGCCCGGTCTGCATGCCCGGATCGGTTACCTCGACGGCGACGATGCCGAGTACCCCACGCTTGTCTCCGTACTCGCGGATTCCGCCGCCGAGCGCATCGCGCGCTTCGAGCAGGCGAAGGCCGCGGGCCGTGAGGTCGCCGAGCCCGAGGGCCCGGCCGCCGTTGTGGTGCCGTTGCTCGCGGGACCGGACAACGCCCTGCTCCGGCGGATACGCCAAGCCGTCATGGACAGCCGTGCCCCGGTCGAGCTGACCGATGTGCTCGGCCCGCACCCGCTGCTCGCCGAGGCGCTGCACGTGCGCCTCTCCGAGGCCGGTCTGGCCCGCGCCGACCGTGCCAGGCTGTTCACTGTGGCCACGGCCGCGGACGGGATCGTGCTGGCCACCGTGGGTGGCGAGGAGGCCGTGCAGGCCGCCGGGATCACCGGCATGCTGCTGGCCGCCCGCCTCGCGGTGCCGGTGATGGCCGCTGCCCTCGATGTCGAAGGTTCGGTCGCGTCCATCGCCGACCAGCTGAAGGCCTCCGGTTCGGTGCAGCTGGCCGTGGCGCCGTACCTGGTGGGTCCCGAGGTGCCCGAGGGGTTGCTGGACGCCGCTGTGCAGGAGGCGGGCTGCGCGACGGCGGAGCCGCTCGGCGCGTACCCCGCGATCGGCAAACTCGTCCTGTCGATGTACACGACGGCGCTCGGCATCGCCCCGGTGACGCCGCAGGGGGCCCAGGCCCACTGACCTGATCAGCACAGAGCAGCGGGGCCCGTACCGGACGTTCGACCGGTACGGGCCCCGCTCTGTGCTGTCTCCTGCGCCCTGGGGCCGGACGGTGGGTCGGGTCAGCCGAAGATCACGCAGGAGGCGGCAGGAGCCGTCAGCGAGCCCGCGTGGCGTGGGATGCCGGTGCTCGGGTCGACGGCGAACCAGCTGACGTTCCCGGACCGCTCATTGGCCGCGTACAGCCACTGCCCGGTGGGGTCGAGGGCGAGGTCGCGCGGCCAGTGGCCACCGCAGCTCACGGTCGTGACCAGGGACGCCTTCTCGCCCGTCTCGTCGAGGGTGAGGACGGCGATGCTGTCGTGTCCCCGGTTGGCGGCCCAGAGGAACCGGCCGTCGTGCGAGACGACGAGCTCGGACGGGTGGACGACCGCGTCCGCGTCGGTGGCCACGTCCTCGGGCACCACGGTCGTTTCGCCGACCGGTGCGAGGGTTCCGGTGGCCGCGTCCCACCGGCAGACGGTGACGGTCGGTTCGAGTTCGTTCAGGACGTAGGCGTGGGTGCCCGCGGGGTGGAAGGCCAGGTGGCGCGGTCCGGTGCCCGGTCGCAGCGCCGTCTCGCCGTGCAGCCGCACCGTGCCGGTGCTCGTCTCGAGGGCGCAGATCCGTACGGAGTCGGTTCCGAGGTCCACACTCAGCACCCAGGTGCCCGACGGGTCGGGGAGCACCTGGTGGGCGTGCGGGGCCTGCTGGCGGGCCGGGTGCGGACCGCTTCCCTCGTGCCGGAGCACGGACGTGGCGGCGTCCAGCGTTCCGTCGGCGCGCACGGGGAGGGCGGTGACGCTGCCGGAGCCGTAGTTGGCGGTGATCAGGTGTCCGCCGGTCAGTGCGAGGTGGGTGGGTCCGCTGCCGTCCACAGGCCGGATCCCGCCGAGCAGCTGCGGGTCGTCGCCGGTGATGTCGAGGGCGGCTGCCGCGCCGGACTCGGTCTCGCTGACCGTGTAGAGGGTGGTGGAGCCGGGGCCCAGGGCGAGATACGAGGGATCGGGGACGGCGTCCGTGGCGCCGAGGACGGTCAGCGCCCCGGTCTCCCGGTCCACGGCGGCGACGATGACTCCCCGACCGCCCGCCGACGTGAACGACCCTATGAATGCCCGTCCCGCACCGTTGCTGCTCACCGCTACTGCCCCTCTCCGCCGACTGACCATGACGGTTCGGGCCGCCGTGATCTTCCGGGGCGACGGTAGCAGTGCACCCTGCGCGGTCTAGACCAGGGCCGTGTCGCCGCCGCCTGCTGCCGCGGGTCGCAGGTCAGGCCGGGACGAGCGGAGCGCGGGGTGAGGTGCGCAGGGGCGCGGCGAGTTCCGCGAGGGCCCGCTCCAGGGCGTGCAGATGAGCGAGTGCGGCCTCGGCGCCGGGGTGGTGGTGCGGTGCGTGTGCGGGCGGAGCGTTCAGTTCCGTACGGGCAGGTCCCGGCTGCGCCAGGGCGAGCACCGCGGCCTCGACGCGGCGGCAGGCCGCTCCGAGCCGGGCATCGTGCGAGGCGTCGGGGTCGGCGGCGACCGCGGCGAGACCACGCACCTCGCGGGCGCACAGGTCGAGCAGAGCGAGGACCTGGCGGGCGCGCTCCTTACGGGCCCGCAGAGGGTTGAGCGGATGCACCAGGGGGGCGAGCGAGAGCCTGACCCGGCCGAGCAGCGCCTCCAGTTCGGTCACCTGCGGACCGGGGTCGGCGGTCGGGGAACCGGCCAGGCGGGCGGCGGCCCCCGCGGTGCAGGCGTGTACGCAGCGCAGTGCGCGCTGGATCCAGGCGTCGGTGGTCGCGTGGAGGGTGACGGGCAGTACGAGGAGGACGGCGAGCGCCGAGCCGAGGGCCCCGGCCCCGGTCTCCGTGAGGCGGAGCACGAGCAGCCCCGGGTTCAGGACGCCGAGCAGGCCGTACAGCAGTCCGGCCAACACGGTTACGAAGAAGACCATCCAGCTGTACGAGACGGCGGCGGTGTAGAAAATGCCGAAGACGCAGACGGCGACGAGGGCCGCGGTGGGAACCGTGTCGCCGTGCAGCGGCACGGCGACCAGCAGCCCTGCGGCGATCCCGGCCACTGTGCCCAGGACGCGGCGGAAGCCGCGGACCAGTGTCTCGCCGCGCGAGGCGGTGTTCACGAAGACCCACCAGACGGTGCCGACGGCCCAGTACCAGCGATCGGCGGACAGCAGCTGCCCGATGCCGAGCGCGAAGGCGCCGGCGGCGGTTGCCTGGATCGCCTGACGCGTGGTCGTCCGGGCCAGCCCGCGACTGCCCTGGAGTGCGGGTACGACGGGCGTGGGCAACCGTCGTTCGTAGCACCAGGCGCCGAAACGGACGGCCGCGGCGGTGATGATCGAGAGCGCGACGGCGGCGTACAGCTCGGGCAGCTGGCCCGGTACGGCGTGCAGGAACTGCGCCATGAAGAACGCCATGAACGCGAAAACCCCCAGGGCATGACCGCGGGGACCCCAGCGGCGCGCGTACACCCCCGCGCAGACGACGGCAAGGAATGCGGCGTCGCGCGCCAGGGGGTAGTCGTGCAGCGCCGTCGCGAGTGCCAGGACCGGGAATCCGACGACGGGTAGCAGCGAGGTGGTGAGCGCCTGGTCGCGGACCCGTGCGTCGGTGACCGTGAAGAGTGCGAGCAGAGCGGCGAGGCCGCCGGCGACGGCCGCGGGAAGCGAGTGACTGACCAGGCCCGAAAGGGTCACGGCCAGACCGATGCCGAGAACGGCCCGGGCCGAGCTGCGCAGCCGCAGCCGCCCCGGGTCCGGAGCCACCAACATCCGCTTCAGCACCGATTACCACTCCCTGTTCTGTCCGGACATGAAAAAGGCGCCGCGGGATCCGCAGCGCCATCGACCGGGTTCATGAGAGCACCTCGCCGCCATCTGGCTCAAGTCGAACCGACATAACTGCGCCATTGGCACAGCCCGATACGCTTTCGATGTGCCAGGTGAGCGCCAATGGACCACGTCCTGCTGAACCGTCGGGCCGAAGGAAGACCTCCCGGGCGGTTCACGCGCCGGCCTCGGCACGGGCGCGCTTCCAGGCGCCGTCCCGCAGCAGGCGCAGACCGTTGAGGCCGACGATCACGGTGGAGCCCTCATGGCCGAGGACACCGAGCGGAAGCGGCAGAGTGCCGGCCAGGTCCCATACGACCAGCGCGGTGATGAACACTGCGGCGATGACCAGGTTCTGCACGACGAGGCCGCGGGCGCGGCGGGACAGGGCGACGACGACGGGGACGGCGGCGAGTTCGTCGCGGACGATCACCGCGTCCGCGGTCTCCAGCGCGAGGTCGGAACCCGCCCGGCCCATCGCGATGCCGGTGTGGGCGGCGGCGAGCGCCGGGGCGTCGTTGACGCCGTCGCCGATCACCAGGACCTTGCGGCCCGCGCGCTCCCGGGCCCTGACGGCCTCGACCTTGTCCTGGGGCAGCAGGCCGGCGCGTACGTCGGTGATGCCGGCCTCGGCGGCCAGCCGGGTGGCGGCGCGCGGGTTGTCCCCGGTGAACAGCATCGGCGCAGTACCTGTGAGGGCACCGAGGGACATCACCGTGGTTGCTGCGTCCGGACGCAGCCGGTCGGCAATGCCCAGTACCCCGATCGGTCTGCCATCGGCCGTGACGACGACCGCGGTGCGGCCGCCGTCCTGAAGCTGCTCGGCGAGCGCGGCGGCGCGGACGGAGGCCGGGTCCACCGCCCCGTTCAGCAGGCGCGTCGGAGCGCCCACCGCGATCGCGTACCCGTCGACGGTGGCGGTCACCCCGATTCCCGGAGCGGAGCCGAAGTCCGCCGCCGCGGGCAGCGCGAGGCCGCGTTCGCGTGCGGCGTCCACGACGGCGCGCGCCAGGGGGTGCTCGCTGGGGTGCTCGGCGGCCGCCGCCAGCGTGAGGAGGGCGTTCTCGTCGAGGCCGGATCCGGCCAGGAGCCGGATGTCGGTGACACGCGGGGTGCCCTCGGTGAGGGTGCCGGTCTTGTCCAGGGCGACCGCATCGACCTGACCGAGGCGCTCCATGACGACGGCGGACTTGACCAGCACCCCGTGCCGCCCGGCGTTGGCGATGGCGGACAGCAGCGGCGGCATGGTGGCGAGGACGACCGCGCAGGGCGAGGCCACGATCATGAAGGTCATCGCGCGGAGCAGAGCCCCGGTCAGGTCCGCGCCGAAGGCGAGCGGCACGAGGAACACGGCGAGGGTCGCGGCGACCATGCCGAGCGAGTACCGCTGTTCGACCTTCTCGATGAACAACTGCGTGGGCGCCTTGGTCCGGGAGGCTTCCTCGACCATCGTCACCATGCGTGCGATGACCGAGTCGGAGGCGTCGCGCTCGACCCGGACGCGGAGGGCCCCGGTGCCGTTGATCGTCCCGGCGAACACCTCGTCGCCCGTCCCCTTGGCCACCGGGAGGGGTTGTGAGCTGCTGTCGGTTTGCTGAGTCGAAGTGAGTGGTGGTGAGCAGGAGTGAGTCCTGGCGGTGCATTCGCGGGGGTGGGAACGGGGGTTCCGGGGCCGAATGGGTGACCTTGGTGGCTGCTGCTCGTTGGGTCTGGTGGCAGGTGTCCGGCCGGGGAGGGGGTGATGTGGTGGGTGGTCTGCGGAAGTTGGCCGTGTCCTTCGTGGTGCCCGGGCCTTGCGGGGTGGCGGTCCGGGATCGTCTCAAGCACCTGACCGTCGAGGACGAGAGGGTGCTGCGTGCTGTCGGTGCGCATCAAGGCGCGCTGGCTTCCGGTGATCTCAAGGCCCGCTGTGCGGATGGTCTGGAGCACGGTGCGGAGACCTGGGCGGCGCGTAAGCGGGAGCTGACCGGGGTGTCGTCGTCGCGGATCGCGGGTGCAATCACCAAGGCCACGCACGGTCAGTGGGCGCTCGCACGCCGTTGCCAGGCGGCGCACATCCAGAAGCTGGCGGCCGGGATCAGGACGTTGCGGCACCGCCTGTCGCTCCCGCTCGGGGAGCCCGGAACGAAGCGGGCCGCGGGCGGCTACCGTTCCAAGGGCGAGTGGTTCCGCAAGTCCCGCCGCCTCGCGGCACTGGAAGACCGGCACACGGCGGCTGTTGCCGACTGGCAGGCCGGACGGGTCCGGGTGGTGCGGGGCGGCAAACGTCTCCTCAACACCCGCCACCACCTCACCCAGGCCCAGCTCACCGAAGACCAGTGGCGGGAGCGCTGGGAGGCGGAACGCTGGTTCATCGCTGCCGACGGTGAGTCGGGGAAGCGGTTCGGGAACGAGACGATCCGCGTCACCCCGGACGGCGAAGTGTCCATCAGGCTGCCTGCCCCGCTCGCGCACCTGGCCAACGCCCGGCACGGCCGGTACACCCTCAGTGCCCGTATCGCGTTCGCGCACCGGGGCGCGGAGTGGGCCGACCGCATCGAAGCGAACCGGGCCGTCGCCTACCGCATACACCTCGATACGGAGCGAGGCCGCTGGTACCTCACCGCATCCTGGCAACGCCCCGTCGTGAAGACCATCCCGTTGGAGACTGCCCGCGCCCGGGGCATGGTCGGCGTCGACACCAACGCCGACCACTTCGCCGCCTACCTTCTCGACCGGCACGGCAACCCGGTCGGTGACCCGCGGCGTTTCCCCTATGACCTGTCCGGGTCGGCCGGTCACCGCGACGCCCAGATCCGCCACGCCCTGACCCAGTTGATCAACTGGGCCAAGTCTGTCGGTGTCGCCGCGATCGGCATCGAAGACCTCGACTTCACCACCGAGAAGACCCGGGAAAAACACGGCCGCCGCAAAAGGTTCCGGCAGCTCATCTCCGGCATCCCGACCGGGAAACTCAAGGCCCGGCTCGTGTCCATGGCCGCCGAACACGGCCTGAGCATCGTCGCGGTCGACCCCGCCTACACCAGCCTGTGGGGTGGTCAGCACTGGCAGAAACCGCTGGCCACCCCCCACCGAAAGATGTCCCGTCACGATGCCGCGGGCATCGCGATCGGTCGACGCGCCCTCGGACATCCGATCCGGGATGGGGTATCCCCTGCTCGAACGCAGTTGAGAGCTTGGGGAAGGACGGCACCGCCCCCACACGACCGGAGTGATCGTGCGGGGCATCGGACCGTCCAGGCCGGACCAGGTCACCGGGGGCGTGAGGGAACCCGCCCACCCACAACGGACTGGCCCCCTGGAGGGCCAGCGCCGAGTGGGAAGCGAAAGCGGGGGACCAGTGCATCCAACACCGTTCGGGATGCGCCCAGTACGCAACAGTGGGTCCAGGACTCACTCATGTGCACTGGTTAGGAACGGTTCACCGGTGATGGTGGCCTGATCGACGTCGCTCGCCGGGGCGCACGTGAATGACGTCGCCGACGGCCAGTTGTGCGGTGGCCACCGTCTCCTCGCCGCCGTCGGTGTTCAGACGGGTGGCGGTCGCGGGGGCGAGGTCGAGCAGACCGCGTACGGAGTCGGCGGTGCGGGCGGTGGCGACGGCTTCCAGGGCGCCGGAGGTGGCGAAGATGACGATCAGCAGGGCTCCGTCCAGCACCTGCCCGATGGCGGCCGCGCCGAGGGCGGCGACGACCATCAGCAGATCGACGTCCAGGGTCTTGTCCTTGAGTGCCTTCAGCCCCTCCCATCCCGGCTCCCACCCGCCGGTGAGGTACGTGAGGGCATACAGCGGTCCCCAGCTCCAGGCCGGGGCGCCGGCCAGCTGCAGCGGCAGTGCGATCAGGAACAGCACGAGGGCGGCCGCCGCCCAACGGGCCTCGGGGAGGGCAAGGATCCGGGTGCGACGCCCGGGGACGGGCGCGCTGCGGGAGGCACTGGCGGACGGGGCCCGGCCGGTAAGGGTGGAAGTCATGGGATCGGGGTTCCTTCACGCACGGGGAGGCAGAGCGGGTCCGGTCCGGCCACCATACAGGAATCCATGAACATACATTCATGTGTGCATCTCCGTAGGATGAGGCCCATGGGCCACGGATCCGACGGCACGCAAGCCGCCACGTCACGCGAACGCCTCGAAACAGTGGGCACCGCCGATGTCGCCGCCACCCTCCAGGCGCTGGCCACCCCGTCCCGGCTGCGGATCCTCGTCCAGCTCCAGGAGGGCCCCTGCGCCGCGACGGAACTCGCCGACGCGGTCGGCATGGAACAGTCCGCCTGCTCCCACCAGCTCCGGCTGCTGCGCAACCTCGGCCTGGTCACCGGTGAACGCCGGGGCCGCTCGGTGATCTACGCGCTCTACGACAACCACGTGGCCGAACTCCTGGAACAGGCCCTCTACCACGTCGAGCACCTGCGCCTGGGGCTGCGCGACACCCCACGGGTGACCGCGGCGCGCTGAACCGACGGCAAGGTCAGCCGCGCGCCGGGGGTGTGCGGTGAGCGGCCAGGAGAAGCGGCAGGAGGGCGGTCGCTGCGGCGAGTACCGCGAAGCCCCAGGTCAAGCCGGCGGCACTGGCGACGGCGGCGACCAGCAACGGGCCTCCGGCGTCGCCGAGTTCACGTCCGAGTTCAGCCGTTCCCATGGTCTGGCCGAGCCGTTCGTGCGGGGTGGTACCCGCGAGGGCGGCGAAGCCGAGCGGAGTGATCAGCCCGGTTCCGGCCCCGATCAGCACGGCCGCCGACAGGACACCGGGCAGGCCGGGCAGCATGGCGGCGGCCAGTCCGCACGCGGTGACCAGCAGTCCGGCCACCAGACCCCCGCCGGCGCCGAGGCGCCCGTCGTCCAGGGCCCGCCCGGCCCACGGCTGCACGAGCGCGGCGCACAGGGCGAGGACGGAGACGGCCGCGCCGGTCACCACCGGCGACAGACCGGCAGCCACCCCGGACACCGGCAGGAACCCGACCCCGACGGACAGTGCGGCGGTGGCGGCGGCCAGGGCCGCCACCGGACGCAGAAAGGCACCGTCGGCCAGTCGCCGGACAAGTCCCAGGACGGTCTGACGTGCCTTGGGCAGAGGCGGGACGGCAGGTACCGCGAACGCGGCCCACAGGGCGACCGCGGCGGCCAGGGCCGCCAGCACCGCGAACAACAGCGTCAGGCCGCCGGCCCAGACCAGCACGCCGCCGAGCAGGGGGCCTGCGGTGTAGCCGATGCTCTTGAAGAATCCGTACGAGCCGAATGCGCGGCCGTGCCGGGCCTGCGGATTGAGGCGGGCCACCAGCGCGGAGGCGGCGGGCGAGAACGCGGAGGCGGCCGCGCCCTGTCCCAGCCGGGCGGCCCACAGCAGGCCGGGATCGCGGACCACCACGAACACCGCGGAGGCGGCGGCGAACGCGACGAGCCCGCCGAGCAGCACCGGCCGGGCGCCGATCCGGTCGGCGAGCGTCCCGAACACCGGCTTGAGCACCACCTCGGCCCCGTCGTACAGCGCGAGCAGCAGCCCGAGGTACAGCACCGAACGCGTCAGGCCGGCATCGCCCTGGCCGAGGTTGGCCGCGATGCCGTGCGCGCCGAAGGCGGTGGTGAACCCGGCTGCGTACAGCGGCCACATCCGCCGCCGCGATGCCGCGGGCAGAGGCCTCGATTCCTGGGCAGGCCCGGGGGTCACGGCTGCGCGCCTTCGCCGTCCGTACCGAAGGCGTGCAGGTGGGCGAAGACGCTCTCGCTGTAGTCCTCGAACCGCCGGGCGCACTCGGCCAGTTGCCGGTCACCCGCGTCGGATCCCGGTGCCCCGAACACGTCCCGGGCCTTCAGGTCACGGTGCCAGCGGCGCAGCCGCTCCAGGCTCTGCTCCTCCTCCTCGAGCTCGGCCAGGGTGAACTTGGCATGACGGATCTCCTTGTCCAGCTCCGTCTCGTACTTTCCGCAGTCGGCCAGGAACTCCGCCCAGTCCTCCTCGCGTGCGGCGGTGAACATGGCCTGGAACCGGACGGCGTCGGCCGGTTCGCGCCCGGCGGCGCGCAGCGCCACGGCCTCGCCGCCGGCGCGTTCGGTCAGCTGCACGGCCCGCTGAACGCCGTCGGCGAAGACCGGCACCTCCGGTACCGCCCACACGCCCTGCCCGAGAGACAGCGCGCCGACCTTGCGCAGCTCCCGCCATACCGCGACCCGGTGCCGGGACGGCTGCGTCGGCAGCCGCACGATCAGCACCACCCACGACAGCGGGGATGTCGACGATTCCTCACCCATCGAGCAAAAGTAACACTGGTTACATCGTCATGAGGAGCGGGCGTCACATGGTCCGCCTCAGCCGGGCGCACCCTGCGCCGCGGGCAGGCGACGACGGTGGGCCGGACCCTCCACGGCGACCGATGCGGCCCGGTTGGCGCGCACGGTGTACAGCACCCAGGTCCACCACAGCGGCACGAAGAGCGCCGCCGCGGCGACCGCCGATGTGATGCCGGGGTGGCCGCCGATCCGGTGGGTGATCTGTCCGACGGCGGCGACGAAGACGAGGTCGCTGAACAGTTCGAACCAGGTGGCTCTGCGGCCACCGTCCGCCTGCGGAACCCCTGGGAGCGGCGGGGCGGACGGGGCGGGTAAGACAGAAGAGGCATCAGGGGCGGGTATCGCCGCGCCCTCGTCATGTGGCATGGCCCCGGAGCCTAGTGCCCCTCCCGGCAAGCTTTGCCCCGCCGGAACGCGGGCGGCGATTTCCTGGTCGCCCCTCACCTGGACAGTCGGTCCGGGCCGGAACCCCCCGCACGCCGCGCAAGGCAAAAATCCGTACAACGTGACCGGTTACACGCTGCGCATCCCGTTGCGGTCCGAGCGCGGTTCGCCGCACCCGACCCCCTCACCGCCGACTCCCGCATCAAAGGTGCTGACGAATACATGCCTTCGTTTCGAAGGTCATCAAGTGAACAAAGACGCCGAACCATCAAGTTGTCAATAAGAGGTCGATCCTCACCCAATCTACGGATACCGCCAGCCTTGCGCCTGGCGACAACGAATTCCGTAGGTAATAGGTGGTTGACGTGACGATTCCCACAGGTTTCCATAACGCGCCGGGAGCAGACGAAACCAACAGCGCAGCAAGCCACGGAGGCGATAGCGCTCCCGCCGTCACCCGTCACACCCAGTCGATCGGAACCGCTCCATGACCGACATGCTCAGCCAGCCCGTCACCTCCGGCACCGCACCGGCGGAGGCCGATCCCCACAGCCAGGACGGCCCGCGCACCCTCAAGCGTTCCATCGGCGTCGTCGGGGGGACCCTGCTGACCCTCTCCTGCGTGACGCCCGCATCCACGCTCTTCGTGGTCGTGCCCGACCTGTTCGGAGATCTCGGCTCCGCCACCGCGCTGACCATCGCCATCGGTTCGCTGCTCTGTATCGCCGTGGCGTTCTGCTACTCGGAGCTGGGCACCATGATCCCCAGCGCGGGCGGCGAGTACGCCATGGTCACCACCCTGACCGGTCGGCTGGCCGGGTGGCTGGTGTTCGTCCTGTCTCTGCTGGTCGTAATGATCGTCCCGCCCGTGATCGCCATGGGCACGGCGGACTACCTCGCTCCGCTGGTCCACATCCCGGCCGAGGCCGCCGGGGCCGGGGTCATGGTGCTCGCCACCCTGGCCGGTCTGCTGGACCTGCGTGCCAACGCCTGGATCACCGGCGTCTTCCTGGTTCTCGAAGTCATCGCGGCGGCCGTCGTCGCCGTGCTCGGCTTCGCCCACACCGAGCGCGGCGCGGGCAGCCTGATCCATGGTGTGGTCGCGAGCGACAGCGGGGCGTCCCGCCCGGTCACCGCGATGCTGGTTGTCTCGGGTCTGGCCATCGCACTCTTCATCACCCAGGGCTTCTCCACCGCCGTCTACCTCTCCGAGGAGATGGAGAACCCGCGGCGCAACGTCGCCCGCACGGTCCTCGCCACCCTGGCCATCTCGACGGCCGTCATCCTCGTCCCGGTGGTCGCGATCACGATGGGCGCACCCGACCTCGCGGCGCTCACCTCCGGTGACATCAGTGGCATGGTCACCGCCTGGAGCAACTCGGCCGTCGGTACGTTCGTGAGCCTCTGCGTCGCACTCGCGATCATCAACGCGGGCATCGTCATGGTCATCCAGAACTCCCGGGTGCTGTTCGCCTCCGCCCGGGACAAGGCGTGGCCCGAGCCGGTCAACAACGCCCTCGCCCGCCTCGGCCGCTTCGGTTCGCCGTGGGTCGCCACCCTGGTGGTCGGAGTTCCCGGCGCGGCGCTGTGCTTCGTCAACCTCGACACCCTGTACGGCGTGACCGGCGTCTCGGTCACCGGCATGTACCTGCTGGTCGCCGTGGCCGCGCTCGCCGCCCGTCGCACCAGCCACAAGGACCTGCCCGCCTGGCGGATGCCGCTCTGGCCGGCGATGCCGGTGGCACTGATCGCCGTACTCGTCTACATCCTCAGCCAGCAGGAGGCCACGTACCTGCTGTGGACCGGCGGCATCATGGCGGCGGCCACCCTCTACTGGGCCTTCTACCTCCGCCCCCGTCGCACCACCCGCTGGTTGGTCACCCTCCCCGAGGATGCCCGTCCCTGACCCCATGTGGACGGGCCCCTACCCGTCCACTGGGCCATTGGTACAGTCGGAGTCCCTATCAGCAGACCAGGAAGAGGCCGACGGACCATGGCGGTGGACGCACTCGACACCCGCATCCTGCGGTTGCTCATCGAGCAGCCCCGGACCAGCGTGCGGGAGTACGCGCGGATCCTCTCCATCGCCCGGGGCACCGTGCAGGCCCGTATCGACCGGCTGGAGCGGAACGGCGTGATCACCGGTACGGGCCCGGTCCTCTCCCCCGCCGCGCTCGGCCACCCGGTGCTCGCCTTCGTCCATCTGGAGGTCACCCAGGGGCATCTGGACGAGGTGGGCGAGGCCCTCGCCGCCGTGCCGGAGATCATCGAGGCGTTCTCGACCACCGGCGGCGGGGATCTGCTGACGCGGGTCGTGGCCCGCGACAACGGGCACCTGGAGGATGTGATCCAGCAGCTGATCCAGCTGCCCGGCGTGGTGCGGACCCGCACCGAAGTGGCCCTGCGCGAGCGGGTTCCGCACCGGCTGCTGCCCTTGGTCCAATCCATCGGCCTGGCCACGGCCGGACCGTCGAACTGACCACCGCCTTGGCATGCTGGGTGCCATGAGCACTCGGCCCGGCCCTGCCCCCTCGGTCATCTTCGATCTCGACGGCACACTCGTGGACAGCGAGCCGAACTACTACGAGGCGGGGCGCCGGCTCCTCGCCCGTCACGGCGTGCCGGACTTCACCTGGGAGCACCACACCCGGTACATCGGGATCAGTACCCGCGAGACGCTGACGGCGCTGCGGACCGAGTACGGGATCGCGACGCCCGTCGACGAACTCCTCGCCGGCCAGGACGCTCTCTATCTGGAGCTGGCCCGATCCTCGACGGAGGTGTTCCCCGAGATGCGGAAGTTCGTGGAACGGCTGCATCAGGAGGGGATCTCGACGGCCGTGGCATCGGGTTCGTCCCGGGCCGCGATCGAGGCGGTGCTCGCGGGCACCGGACTCGGCGCGTACGTCACGACGTATGTCTCCGCCGACGAGGTGGCGCACGGGAAGCCGGCGCCGGACGTGTTCCTGGAGGCCGCGCGGCGGCTGGGCGCGGCGCCCGGCGACTGCGTGGCGCTGGAGGACGCGGCGCCGGGCGTGGCGGCAGCGCATGCGGCGGGCATGCGCTGCATCGCGGTCCCCTATGTGGCGTCGACGGCCGACGATCCGGCGTTCACCACGGCGGGGCTGCTCTTCCGCGGCGGTCAGGGCGAGTTCACGGCGCAGACCGCGTACGACTGGCTGGCCGGAGCGCAGCCTTCCTGATCTTGCCGGTGGCGGTCATCGGGAAGCTCTCGACGAGCTCGATGCCCGGCACCTTGTACGCCGCCATCACCCCGGCCGCCCACTCGCGCAGAACATCGGCGGTGAGCGCGCCGCCGGGGAGGGTGGGCACGTAGGCGTACGGTCTCGGCGCGATGGCCATGATGGGCGGATCCAAGCGCGCCCCGTGGCCACGGCGGCGTGGCCGAGCGGGGAGCTGGGCGGCATGGGTCTGGAGGGTGCCGTACGGCTCGGATACCGGAAGGAACTGTCCGCGATCGAGGACCCGGCGGAGCGGGAGCGGGCCCTTCGAGGCGCGGGTCGCCGAGCTGTACGAGCACGGCAAGGCGGTCGACGCGGCGGCGGCGCTGAGCCCGAAGGGACACCGCCGACGGCCGCATCCCCTCGCACCGATCGGGACGCACCGCCGGCAGCCCTCCTGCCGGCTGGTTCGCCTCACCATCCACCTTCCGTAAACCTGCACACCTCATGCCCAGAGCGGTCACCGTCACCCACCTGCACACCTTGGTCCGGACCAACCACAGGGGAGCTTTAAACACGAGTGTCCCAGTTGAGCAAAAGGGCTTTTAAACAAAGGGAATTCAGACAGTGAAGCTTGTGAAGAAGCCGCCTTCGATTCATGAACACATCTGCACCCAGGGCTATTTCGGTACCAACAAAACCCCTGATCAGCACCCGGTTCGATTAGCAGCGCACCGCGTCAACGTGCTTTGATCCTGCCCAATGCGGCAGCCACACCAAGGGGTTACCGCTATGAAATATCAAGCTGAAAGGCAGCCTCTCTCATGAACCACACCCCCCAGGTCGAGACCCTCGAGATTTCCGACAACGACCTCGACAACGTCTCCGGCGGTCTCGTCGGCGGCCTGCTCGGCAACGTCACGGGCACCGTTGACGCCGTCGCCCCGGTCTCCGGCGTCGCGGGCTCGGTCACCGGTCTCGTCACCTCGACCACCGGCGTGAACACCGGTGCCGTCACCGGCCTGGCCACCGGTCTCGTCGCCGGTCTCTGAGACGGCGTGTGAGCCCCGGAACCATGCGGTTCCGGGGCTCACTGCACAGACCTGACAGTGAGGGAAGAGTTCCGTGCAGTTCCGCCAACAGGCCCTTTCCAAGCTGCAGTCGCCGGAGGAACTCGACCTGCCGGTACGCTTCGCCCGCCCGCAGGGCCGCCTCGCCCTGGGCGTCACCGTCCTCGTCATGGCCGCCGCCTGCTTCTGGGCCATGACCGGATCCGTCTCCTCGATACTCCGGGCACCCGGCATCTTCACCCACGCCCAGGGCAGTTACATCCTGCAGAGCCCGGTCGCGGGCCAAGTCACCGCCGTACTCGCCAAGGAAGGCGGGAGCGTGCCCGCCGACGCACCGCTGCTCAAAGTCCGTACGGAGCAGGGCGACCGCGTCGTTCGCACGATCGCTGCGGGACGGGTGACCGCTCTGACCGCCACGATCGGCTCGGTGGTCACCACCGGCGCGGACGTGGCGAGCGTGGAACGGACCCGTGGCGCCGGCGATCCCCTCATGGTGATGCTCTATGTGCCGGGCGACAGCGGGCCGACCGTTCCCGTGGGAGCCTCGGTGGATCTCACCGCCCAGTCGGTGCCGGCCCAGAAATACGGAGTGCTGCGCGGTCACGTGGCCGCGGTCGGCAGGACGTCCCAGACGAGCCGACAGATCAGCGGCTTCCTCGGCGACGGCCAGCTGGGCGAGCAGTTCACGCAGCACGGCAGGCCGGTAGCGGTCCTGGTGCGGCTCGACCGGTCGTCCGCCACGGAGTCCGGCTACCGGTGGTCGTCGGCCCAGGGACCCCCGTACGCGATCGACTCCATGACCCTGGCCACCGGCGCCATCCACCTGGCCGACCAGCGTCCGATCGATTGGCTGCTCCCGTGACCGCACCGCACGCTTCTCCCTCCGCACCGCACGTTCCACCTCCCGGCCGGGGTCGGCACCGCCCGGACAACCCCCCGGGCAGCAGGCGCCGTTCGGGTCCGCAGCCGACGCCGAAGAGCAAGAAGGCCAGGACCGTACGCAGCCCCACCGTTCTCCAGATGGAGGCGCTGGAATGCGGTGCCGCCTCGCTGGCCATGGTGCTCGGGCACTACGGCCGCCATGTGCCGCTGGAGGAGCTGCGCATCGCCTGCGGCGTCTCGCGCGACGGTTCCCGGGCCAGCAATGTGCTGAAGGCGGCGCGCAGTTACGGGCTGCAGGCCAAGGGCATGCAGATGGAACCGACGGCCCTCGCCGACGTGCAGGCACCGGCCATCCTCTTCTGGGAATTCAATCACTACGTCGTGTACGACGGCATGGGCCGCCGTTTCGGGCGGCGAGGTGTGCACATCAACGACCCGGACAAGGGCCGCCGTTTCGTTTCGGCCGAGGATTTCGACACCAGCTTCACCGGCGTCGTCCTGGTCTTCGAGCCCGGGGACGGTTTCCGCCGCGGAGGCCGGAAGCCCGGGATCATGGGCGCCCTGCCGGCGCGGCTGCGCGGCACCTCGGGCACGATGCTGGCCGCGCTGATCGCCAGCCTGCTCCTCGTGGCCGTCGGCGCGACGCTGCCTGCGCTGAGCCGCGCGTACATCGACATGTTCCTGATCGGTGATCAGACCTCTTTGCTGGGCGTTCTGTTCGCGGCGATGGCCACCATGGTGGCCCTCACCGTCGTACTGACCTGGCTGCAGCAGGCGAACCTGCTGCGCGGTCGCATCATCTCCTCCACACTCAGCAGTGCCCGGTTCTTCCGGCATCTGCTCAGGCTGCCGGTCACCTTCTTCGCCCAGCGCAGCCCCGCCGATCTCGTCCAGCGGCTGCAGTCCAACGACGTCGTGGCCGAGACCCTGGCCCGCGACCTCACGGCCGTCGGCGTGGACGGGGTCGTCGTACTGCTCTATGCGGTCCTGCTGTGGACGTACGACCCGCAGTTGACGGTCATCGGTGTGGGGCTGGCGCTGCTCAACGTGGTGGCGATGCGCGTCGTCGTGCGTCTGCGGGCCACCCGTGCCCAGAAGTTGCGGGCCGACAGCGCCAGACTGACCAACACCTCGTACACCGGGCTGCAGCTCATCGAGACGATGAAGGCCACCGGCGGCGAGAACGGATACTTCCGCCGCTGGGCGGGGCAGCACGCGACCACACTGGAGGAGCAGCAGCGCCTCGGTGTGCCGAGCGCCTGGCTGGCTGTCGTCGCCCCCATGCTCGCGACGCTGAACAGCGCCCTGATTCTGTGGATCGGTGGACTGCGGGCCGTCGACGGCCACATTTCGATCGGTCTGCTGGTCGCGTTCCAGGCGCTCGTGACCCGGTTCACCGCTCCGGTCGCGCGGCTCAATGCGGTGGCGGGCCGGGTGCAGGACTTCGCCGCCGATGTGGCCCGCCTCAAGGACGTCGAGAACTTCCCGGTGGACTCGCTGTACTCGCGCCGCGAACCGGCTGCGAGCACGCGCCGGCTCACGGGCCATGTGACGCTGGAGGAGATCACCTTCGGCTACAGCCCGCTCGACAAACCGCTGCTCACCGCATTCTCGCTGTCCGTCGGGCCGGGACAGCAGGTGGCGCTGGTCGGCGGGTCCGGCAGCGGCAAGTCGACGGTTTCCCGGCTGATTTCGGGGCTCTACAGCCCGTGGGAGGGCACGATCCGGGTGGACGGACAACGTCTGGAGGACATTCCCCGCAGTGCGCTGGCCGCCTCGGTCTCCTTCGTCGACCAGGACATCTTCCTCTTCGAGGGCACTGTGCGGGACAACGTGGCGCTGTGGGACCCGTCGGTCCCGGACGACGCCGTCGTCGCCGCCCTGGAGGACGCCGCCCTGTACGAGGTCGTCGCCCGGCGCCCCGGCGGGATCCACAGCCGGGTGGAGCAGGACGGCCGCAACTTCTCCGGAGGGCAACGGCAGCGTCTGGAGATCGCCCGGGCACTCGTGCGCCGGCCGAGCATCCTCGTACTCGACGAGGTGACCAGCGCCCTGGACGCGGAGACCGAGCAGATCATCATCGACAATCTGCGGCGCCGCGGCTGCGCCTGTGTCGTGATCGCGCACCGGTTGAGCACGGTCCGTGACAGCGACGAGATCGTGGTCCTCGACCACGGCTCCGTCGTGGAACGCGGCCGGCACGAGGACCTGGTCGCTGCCGGAGGTCCGTACGCCGAGCTGGTCAAGGAGCACTGAGGTGGAATCCGTTCACCATCTCGCGGGCGCGGGGCCGGACTCGTCCGCCGCAGAGCACGACGCGGTCATCGGCGCCCTGGGAGGTCTCGGCGAACAGGTCGACTGCCACGGTCTGCGCAGGCTTTCGCTGGAAGGGCCGCAGGTGCTGTGGCTCGTCGTGGGCGGAGCCCTGGACCTGTTCGCGGTCGACGCGGCGGCGCAGGGTCACTGGCACTTCCTCGGCCGGCTGGAACCCGGGACGCTGCTGTTGGGGCCCGTCGAGGGACCGCGGCACACGCTGATCGGCAGGCCCTTGCAGGAGTGCGTGCTGCGCCGCATCCCGCTGCGTGAGCTGTACCGGCCGGAATACGCGGACGCCGCGGCGTACGACGATCAGTACCGCAGCTGGTACGACACCGGGGACACAGCTCTGAGCCTGCTGGAGCACGCCGTGGCACTCGGCGTCGGGCGCAGTCGGCAGGTGCTGTTCGAAGCACCGCTGGACGGCCGGACGACGGTCGACGAGACGGTGGCCGACGACGACATCCTGTGGCTGCCGGTGTCCCCCGGCAGCGTGCAGTACGGCGCCGCGTACAGCGCGGAGGCGGCAGGCGATCTGCTCGTCGACGGCGCGCTGTGGCAGGCCATGGTGAACCAGCAGTACCGCCTGCTGTCCGCGCTGGACCGCTGGATCGAACGGCTGGAGCTCGCGCACGAGGACCGCACGGCAGCCGGCATCAAGGCGGGCGAAGCCGTCCGCGACGAGGCCGACCGGACGCTGGTCTCCTCCATCGGACGTTCCCGGAGAACCGCTTCGCGTGCGGCCGGCGCAGGCGACGACGCGACGTACGCCGCTTGCCGGCTCGTGGCCGAGGCGGCCGGGATCACGCTCTCGGAGCCGTCGATGAGCAAAGTGGTGAGCGACCGGGTCGATCCGGTCGAGCGTGTCGCGGTCGGCTCGCGGGTCCGTACCCGCCCGGTCCGGCTCGACCGGCGCTGGTGGCGGGAGAACACCGGGCCCCTGGTGGGCCACCGGGCCGCGAGCGGCGCGCCGGTCGCCCTGCTGTGGCGCCGCGGCGGGTACGAGGCGGTGAATCCGGTGACCGGCAGGCGCACCCGCGTCGGCGCGGCCAATGCGGAGGAGTTCGAACAGCGCGCGGTCATGCTCTACCGTCCGCTGCCGGAGCGGCCCATGAGCAAGTGGCAGCTGCTGCGGTTCAGTCTGCGCGGCACCCGGGCCGACATGCGCAACCTGGCGCTGGCGGGAATGGTGACGGTCGCCCTCGGAGCGCTGGTGCCGATCGCGACGGGACAGGTGCTCGGCGTCTACGTACCCAACGCCGAGAACAGCCTCATCGTGCAGGTCTCACTGGCCGTCATCGTCACGAGCTTCGTCTCCGCCGTCTTCATGCTGATGCAGAACCTCACCATCCTGCGGATGGAGGGACGCATCGAGAGCACCCTCCAACCCGCCGTGTGGGACAGGCTGTTGCGTCTGCCGACCACATTCTTCACCGAGCGTTCCACCGGTGAGCTGGCAAGCGCGGCGATGGGCATCAGCGCCATCCGCCGGGTGTTGTCCGGCATCGGTCCCGTCGCTGTGCAGGCGGGCACGGTCGGGGCGATGAACCTCGTCCTCCTGTTCTGTTTCAGCGTCCCGCTGGCGCTGACTGCGATCGCGATGCTGATCGTCATAGCCGCGGTGTTCCTCGCCATGGGGCTGTGGGAGCTGCGCTGGCAGCGCCGATTGGTCGAGCTCGCCAACAAGCTCAACAACCAGGCGTTCCAGACGCTGCGCGGGCTGCCCAAACTGCGGGTCGCAGCGGCGGAGAGCTTCGCGTACGCGGCGTGGGCGCGGGAGTTCGCCCGCAGTCGCGAGCTGCAGCAGCGCGCGGGCCGGATCAAGAATCTGACGACCGTCCTCAATGCGGTATATCTGCCGCTGTGTTCACTGGCCATGTTCGTTCTGCTGGCGGGTCCGGCTCGCGGGTCGATGTCCTCCGGCGCGTTCCTGACCTTCAATACGTCCGTGACCATGCTGCTGACTTCGGTCACCCAGCTCACAGGGGCGTTCGTCTCGGCTGCGGCGGCTCTGCCGATGTTCGAACAGATCAAGCCGGTGCTCGACGAAGCTCCCGAGGTACGCGGGGCCAGCATCCAGCCCGGCGCCCTGTCCGGCGGGATCGAGGCACGGAACGTCTCCTTCCGCTATACCGATGACGGTCCGCTGGTCCTCGACGATGTGTCCGTCCAGGTGTGTCCCGGCGAGTTCGTGGCCATCGTCGGCCCCAGCGGCTGCGGCAAGTCGACCCTGCTGAGACTGCTCATCGGCTTCGACAGGCCGCTTTCCGGCAGCGTGCTCTACGACGGCCAGGACCTGGCATCCCTCGACCAGGCGGCCGTACGACGCAGCTGCGGAGTGGTCCTGCAGAACGCCCAGCCGTTCACCGGATCGATCCTGGACTGCATCTGCGGCGCCGAAGTCTTCACCCAGGAAGAGGCGTGGGAGGCCGCCGCGATGGCGGGTCTGGCCGAGGACATCAAGCGCATGCCGATGGGTCTGCACACCATGATCGCGGACGGCGGCTCCATCTCGGGCGGGCAGCGTCAGCGCCTGATGATCGCTCAGGCACTCGTACGCCGACCGCGCATCCTGTTCTTCGACGAGGCCACCAGCGCGCTCGACAACGAGACCCAGCGCATCGTGATCGAAAGCACCCGCACGCTGAACGCCACCCGCATCGTGATCGCCCATCGACTCTCGACGGTCCTCGACGCCGATCGGGTGATCGTCATGTCGGACGGCCGCATCGTCCAGCAGGGACCGCCCGCCGAACTCCTCGCGGACACGAGCGGGCGGCTCCACGAGCTGGTCCGGCGCCAGATGCGCTGAACGGACCGTTCGAACACAGAGGTTGCGGCGACTTGCCGCAGCCCGGGAGTCCCATACCCGAGTTCTCTCAGAACGCCTGGAGAGGCGTGGGCGGCGGGCTCACGACTGCGCCCCCCGGCGCTGACACGCCTGCGGTACGGCCGGCCTCGGGACGGCCACGTCCAGGTCCAGCCGGAAGCGGAGTCGGCAGATCACCGCATGGGTGTCGCGGCGTACCGCATGGGCCACCACCGCACCCCGCTGGTTCTGCAGTACGCGCTGCCAGACGTGGGCGGGTTCGACCTCGGGAATCAGGACGGTGATCCGGGTGCCGGGCTCGGCGGCGGTCAGCTCCCGTACGAATGAGGCGATCGGTCGGCCCAAGGAGCGGCGGTCCGAGTCGACGCGTATCAGGGGCACTCCCGGGTTCCACAGCGCCCAGTCCCGTTCCAGTGCCTCGCTCAGGGCGCGATCCTCCGGGTCGGGGTGGCAGACCGTGACCGCCCTGACCTCGTCGCCCAGCGACACCGCGGCCGTCAGCGCCTCGCTGGTGAGGCGGGTCAGAGAGGAGACCGGGACGATGATCAACGAACGGTCGCGGTGCGGCGGTTCGGGGATGCGGCCCACCTCGAGCCTGTCGCCGATCTTCCCGTACGCGCGGTGCACGAACTCGAACGCGGCGACCAGCAGGGGCAGCGCGACCACGATCAGCCAGGCGCCGTCGTGGAATTTGGTGGCGGTGACGACGACGGCGGATACGCCGGTGAGGAGGGCGCCGACACCGTTGAGGAGCGCCTTGCCCGCCCAACGCTCGCCGCGTGTCCGGTGCCAGTGCAGGACCATGCCCGTCTGCGCGATGGTGAAGCCGACGAAGACGCCGATCGCGAACAGCGGCACCAGGGTGTTGGTGTCGCCTCGGGAGAAGACGAGAAGGGCGGCGGAGACACCGGCAAGGGTCAGCACACCGTGCCGGTGGACCTGGCGGTCCGCCTTCAGTCCGAAGACGTGCGGAAGGTAGTTGTCACGGGCCAGCAGCTTCAGCAGCACCGGGAGCCCGCCGAACGAGGTGTTGGCGGAGAGCGCCAGCAGGGTCATGGTGGTGAACTGAATGACGTAGAAGGCCCAGGTGTGGCCGACGGACGCGTCCGCGAGTTGCGCGAGCACGGTGACGCCCTCCACCGGCTGCAGTCCGCCGTCCCGTGCTCCTGATCCCCGCCCCGCCGTTTGCCCGTCGCCCGGGACCCTCTACGGTGTCGCTGCACGTGTGGGGTGAGGGTGATGACTGCGACGGGAGATCGGCGAATGCGACGCGCGGGACGTGGGGTGTTGATCACGGGGGCCGTACTTGCCGTCCTGGGGATCGTGCTGACAGCGGGGGCGCTCTGGACCATCCGCAGCGACTACACGACGGTGACACCCAGGGGCGAGTCCATGGAACCGACATACGTCCCGGGTCACCGGGTCTTCATCGAGAAGACCGGCGGCGAGAAGACGCGGAAGGGCGATGTGGTGCTCTTCAGCGTGCCGGACCGTTACAACGGCGAGGCCGTGATGCAGCGTGTCATCGGGCTCGGAGGCGACCATGTGGTCTTTGACGGGACCCGGTTGACCGTCAACGGGGCACCGCTCAAGGAGCCGTACCTGAAGGGGACGGAGGTCGACGGCGGGCACGGCCCGTACGACGTGAAGGTTCCGGCCGGGCGGATGTTCCTCCTCGGCGACAACCGTGCAAACGCCAACGACTCGCGCTACTTCTCCGGTGAGAAAGTCGGCACCGTGCCCGTGACAGCCGTGCGGGGACGTGCGCTTGACGATGCCACCGTGCCGACGGTGCTGGGGCTCGGCGCAATCGTCGGTGTGGTTCTCGCCCTGGCGGGTGCCGTCTGCACGCTGGTGGGCCTGCTGACGCGGGGACGCCGGGCAACGACACCCCCGCCCTTTACCGGGTACGCGGGTGCCGGGTACCCGGCTCCCGGGGTTCCGCCGCCCTTCCGGCGCCCCTGACGCGGCGCGCGGCCCTCAGCGTTCGGCACCTCGTGCGGCCGCGCCGAGGCGGCGGGCGCCCTCGGTCAGTTCGGCGAGGTCGGCGGCGGCGGCAAAGCCCAGACGCAGGTAAGTGTCCGGCGGTTCTGCCGGGTAGTAGCGGCGGCCCGGGTCGACGACCACACCATGCGCCCGTGCCGCCTCGGCGACCGCGAAGTCGGAGAATCCCGACGGGAGCTGGATCCACAGATGCAGTCCTCCCGTCGGCAGCCCGGTCACCTTCCAGCCGGGGGTCTCACGGACCAACGCACCGCCCAGCACCGCGCAGCGCTCCCGCAGCGCGCTGGACAGGGCGCGCAGGTGCCGCTCCCAGGCGGGTGTGCTGACCAGTTCGACGGCGGCTTCCTGCAGGGGGCGTGCGATGAAGAAGTCCTCGACCATCCGCATCCCCTGCAGCCGTCGCATCACCGGGCCGCGGGCGATCACGGCTCCGATGCGCAGGCTCGGCGACGCGGGCTTGGTCAGCGACGTCAGCTGGACCACGGTGCCGTCGGGGTCCTCGGCGACGAGCGCGCGGGGTACCGGCCTGCCGTGGCCGAGGTTCCGGGCGAAGTCGTCCTCGATGAGGAAGGCGCCGGCGGCGCGCGCCACGTCCACGACCTGGCGTCGCCGTGCGGGCGTGAGCACCGTGCCGGTGGGGTTGTGGAACGTGGGCTGGCAGTACAGCAGTCGGGCTCCGGTCATGGCGAACGCGTCGGCCAGCAGATCGGTGCGGATGCCGTCGCCGTCCATCGGGACGGGAACCGGGCGCAGCCCTGCGGCCCGGGCGGCGGCCAACGCCCCCGGGTAGGTAGGCGACTCGACCAGGACCGGGCTGCCCGGTGCGGCGATCGCCCGGAACACCATGGACAGAGCACCCTGGCCGCCGCCGGTGACGAGCACGTCGTCCGGGCTCACATCGGCGCCGGCCTGGCGGGCGAAGATCGCGCGCAGTGGTGCCAGGCCCATCGTCGGGGCGCGGTGCCACGCGTCCGGGCGTCGTGCCGCGCGGGCCAGCGCGGCGGCCAACGCCCGGGTGGGCTGGAGCGTTTCGTGCAGATAGCCGCCGGCCATCGCGATCGACCCGTCGGGGGCGGGGTCCGACGTCCCGTCCACGAGGGGTGCGTCGAGATCGCGTCCGGCCAGGGCCACCGCCTGCCAGGAGGTGTCCGGCACATCGGTCTCCGACCGGACGGGGCGCGCGGCCACGTAGGTGCCGCTGCCCGGCCGTGTCACCACCGCCCCCTCGGCGGCGAGCAGGGCGAAGGCGCGCGACACCGTGACGGGGCTGACCACATGACGGCTGATCAGATCGCGGCTGCTGGGCAGTCGGTCGCCGGGGGCGAGCCGGGCGATCTCCGCGCGAAGGATCGCCACCACCATCTCAGTACTGCTACTGTCAGACATGAAGGCAGACGATAGCGCTTCTGCTCTCCGTGAGGAACCGCTCCTCGACATCGCGGCCCTGCGGGCCGACACCCCCGGCTGCGCGTCAGTGATCCACTTCAACAACGCCGGTGCCGGTCTGCTGGCCCGCCCCGTGCTCCGGACGATGCTCGACCACCTCGAACTCGAAGCGAACATCGGCGGTTACGAAGCCGCCGACGCGCGGGCGGAACAGGTCCACGACTTCTACGCGGCGATCGCCGAACTCATCAACACCGGACCCGGGAACATCGCCTTCGCCGGCAGCGCCACCCACGCGTACAGCAACGCCCTCTCGGCCATCGACTTCCGGCCCGGCGAGACCATCCTCACCACACGCAACGACTTCATCTCCAACCAGATCGCCTTCCTGTCGTTGCGCAAGCGGTACGGCGTCGAGATCGTGCACGCACCCGACCACCCGGACGGCAGCGGCGTCGACGTGGCGGCGATGGCTGCGCTCATGCGGTCCCGGCGCCCACGGCTCGTCGCGGCGACGCACGTCCCCACCAGCTCGGGCCTCGTCCAGCCGGTCGCGGAGATCGGGCGCCACTGCCGCGAGCTCGGCCTGCTGTATCTCGTCGACGCCTGCCAGACCGTGGGCCAGTACGGGATGGACGTCGAAGAGATCGGCTGCGACTTCCTCACGGCGACGTGCCGCAAATTCCTTCGTGGACCGCGCGGTTCAGGCTTCCTCTACGTCTCCGACCGGGCCCTCCAGGACGGGTACGAACCCCTCTTCATCGACATGCACGGCGCCCGCTGGATCGAGCCCGGCACCTACCGGCCGGCCGACACCGCCACCCGGTTCGAGGAGTGGGAGTTCCCGTACGCGACCGTGCTCGGTTCCGCGGCAGCGGTGCGCTACGCCCTGCGGGTCGGGCTGTTCGGTGGCGGCGCCCTGGGCGGTCTGTCCGCCGGTCTCCTGGCGGGCGCCATCGGCGCCAGGGGCGCTCTGACCGTGGCCGCGATCGGCTCCGCCGCCGTGGTGATCGGGCTCGTCGTCTCACCGGTCAGCAGACTGAGCAGACTGCCGTCGGCGATGAAGGACGAGGCTGCTGAGACAGCCACGCCCGGAGAGCCGGTCACGCCAACTGGTTGACCAGGGCGGTGAAAACCGCGGGAAGGCGGGTCGCGGCCGGGACGATACGACGGGCGAGCCGCGGGTGCTGCCGGGCCCGGAGCAGCGATTCGGTGAGCAGGCGGTGGCGCCGGGAGACCTTGCGCCACGCCTGCTCGTACGCCAGTGGGCGGTCGTCCCGGATACAGCGCACGAGTTGCGCGGCCCCGGCGAGGGCCAAGGAGATCCCTTCGCCGGTGAGCGCGTCGATGTATCCCGCGGCGTCCCCGACCAGCAGGACCCGCCCGGCCGCCCGGGATCCGACACGCTGGCGCAGCGGTCCGGCGCCGCGCACAGGGGCGGCTGTGCTCGGGGGCAGATGGCGTGAGAGGAGGGGGAAGTGGGCCAGGTGGCTGTCGAACGGGCCGCGTTCCGCGGTCAGGACGGCGACGCCGACCAGGCGCGGGCCGAGCGGCGTGACATAGGCCTCGGCCCGTGCTGACCAGTGCACCTCGACGTAGTCCGTCCAGGGCTCGATCGCGTAGTGGCGGCGCAGGCCGAACCTCGGGGGCCGCGGATCCGGGCGGTCCAGGCCGAGTTGGCGTCTGATCGGTGAGTGCAGTCCGTCGGCGGCGGCCAGGTATCGGGCGGTGATGCCGGCTGCGCGGACGCTGTCGGCGCTCTGTCGGACGCCACCCACCCGCGCCGGGATCACCGGTACGCCGAGTTCCGCCGCTCGGCGGGCCAGGGCGGCGTGCAGTTCGGTGCGTCGGACGCCGCAGCCGGGGGCAGGTGCGAAGAGGGCTTCGGCACTGTGGTGGTCGTCGACGTACCGGATCCCGCGCAGTGAGTGTCCGGCGACGGTGATGCCGAGTTCGGCCAGGGCGTGCACGGCCCCCGGCATGAGGCCCTCGCCGCAGGCCTTGTCGATCGGGGTGGGGCGCGGTTCGATGACCACCGCTTCGAGTCCGGATCCGGCGGCGTGGATCGCGGTGGCGAGTCCGGCGGGGCCACCGCCGGCCACCAGAAGGTCGATCACGGCGTGGCCGCAGGAGTCGGCGCCGGGGCGGCCCCGGCCAGAGCGGTGTTCTCGCACCGCACACGGGTCGCGAGAAGCGGCAGATTGAGGAGCGTGAATCCGGTCGCGGTGAGCCAGTTGGCGTGGACGAGCGGCAGCGCGACGCCCTCGACGATCACGGCGACGTAATTGGGGTGGTCCAGCCATCGGTACGGTCCGGCGGTGACGAGCGGCAGGTCCGGCACCACGATGACGCGGGTGTTCCAGCGCGGCCCCAGCGTGGTGATGCACCACCAGCGCAGCCCCTGGGCACCGAGGGCCAGGGCGAGCATCGGCCAGCCGAGCGCGGGAAGGAAGGGCCGGTCGCCCAGCCAGGTCTCCCCCAGGCAGCCGGCCAGCAGCGCGGTGTGGAGGGCGACCATGACGGGGTAGTGCCCGCGCCCGTACTCGGTTCCGGCGTGGCGACGGCTCCAGGCTGCGTTGCGCCGGGCCGTGACGAGTTCGGCGAGGCGCTCGAAGGCGACCAGGAGGATGAGGACGGCGTAGGGGATCACAGGCGGCTACCAACGGAGGAGGACTTGTTCGGTGCAGAAGCCCGGCCCCATCGCGAGGAGGAGACCGGGCGATCCGGGCGGTGGTGGGTGCAGCGCCAGGGTGTCCCTGAGGATGTGCAGGACGGACGCGGAGGAGAGATTGCCGATCTCGGCCAGCGAACGCCAGGTCGCTTCCAGTGCCCGGGCGGGCAGATCGAGCGTCTCGCGTACGGCTTCCAGGATCTGGGGACCGCCGGGGTGGCAGACCCAGGCCGTCACGTCCTGCGTCTTGAGGTCGTGGTCGGAGAGGAAGGAGCGAACCTCCTTGCCGAGCGTTTCGCGCACCAGGTCCGGGAGGTCGGCGCCGAGGACGATCCGGAAGCCCGCGTCGCCGATGTCCCAGCCCAGGCTGCGTTCGGTGCCGGGGTAGAGCGTGCTGCGGGTCGCGACCACCTCCGGCCCGCGCTGTTGCCCCCGACGGTGCGGGTGGTCCCGGCCGACCGCGAGGACCGCGGCGGCGCCGTCGCCGAACAGCGCGCCCGCCACCAGGTTCGGCACGGACGCGTCGGTACGTTGCAGGGTCAGCGAACAGAGTTCGACCGAGAGCAGCAGCGCGACCTGTCCGGGGTGGCCGTCGAGGTAGTCGTGGACCCGGGCCAGTCCGGCGGCTCCGGCCACACAGCCCAGACCGAAGATCGGCACGCGTTTCACATCGGGCCGCAACCCGACCCGTCCGGCGAGCCGCGCCTCCAGCGACGGGGCGGCGATACCGGTGACCGAAGTGGAGATGACCAGGTCGATCTCGCTCGCGTCGAGACCCGCCCGGTCCAGGGCGCCGCGCACTGCCTGCTCCCCCAGCGGGAGCGCGGATTCGATGAACGCGTCGTTGGCCTCTCCGAAGCCGCTCAGGGAGGCGTACCGCTCCAGGGGCAGGGCCAGATGGCGGCCGCGTACCGCGGCGGATGTGTGCAGGCGTTCCAGCACACCGCGGTCGGCGCCGGGTGGCAGGCACATGTCGGCGAAGGCATGGGTGATCTCGGACTGCTCGTACCGGTGCGGCGGGAGCACACCATGGATCGCGATGATTCGCGTCATCTCGTCACCATACGGGCGAATAGCATGTTTTGATCGAACGTCATGAATCACACTTTCCGGGCACCTTCCGTGTCCGCCTCGGCGCCCGCCGCCGTGCCGTCGGCCGCTCCCCGCCTCGGCCGGGTCGCGGTGGCCCTGTTCCTGTCGGCCCACCCGGCCCCCGCACTGGCCGTCTCCGCCCTGATCACCGCGCTGGCAGTGGCCGCGGGCCGCGATGCGTCCGGCAGCTGCCTGGTCGCTCTGGCCCTGCTCACCGGACAGCTCTCCGTCGGCTGGAGCAACGACCGCATCGACATCGCACGGGACACGGCTGCGAACCGGCGTGACAAGCCGCTCGTGGACGGCGCCGTGAAGGCCCGTACCGTCGCGGTGGCGGCCTGCGCCGCACTTGTCCTGTGCGTCCCCCTGTCGCTGGCGAACGGCGCGGCGGCGGGCGGCGCCCATCTGATCGGGGTCGCCGCCGCCTGGTCCTACAACCTGGGCCTCAAACGAACATCGTTGTCCTGGCTCCCGTACGCCGTCGCCTTCGGCCTCCTGCCTGCCTTCGTCACGCTCGCGCTGCCGGGTCACCCCTGGCCGGCCGCCACGCCAGTGGTCGCGGGCGCGCTCCTCGGCGTGGGCGCGCACTTCACCAACGTGCTCCCCGACATCGACGCCGACCTGGCCGCCGGCGTCCGCGGCCTGCCCCAGCGGTTGGGCCGACGCCGGACCCGTACCGTCGCGGCACTCGCGCTGCTCGCCGCATCGGCCGTCCTCGTCCTCGGCCCACCGGGGCCGCCGGACGCGACGAGCTGGACCGGTCTCGTCGTGACCGGGACCCTGGCCGTGGCCGTCTGTCTCCCGCTGCGCTCCGCGCCCGACAGCCGCCTGCCGTTCCTGGCCACGCTCGGCCTGGCCGGTATCGACATCGCACTGCTGCTCCTGCACGGCGCGGCGCTGGGCTGATCATCCCTCCCCGGATGCCGCAGCCCGCCCGGCTTCTCGACCGGGGGTGTCCGGCGGATCGGGGTCGGACAGTCGCGGAGTCCGGTGCGGTGCGTCGCAAGGCGGAGGAGCATCCTGATACTGGGCGTACTCGCTGGGTTCCGACACCGGCAAGGTGCCGCCCCTGTCGTTGTGCGCCCGGCGGGAATGTCGGGACAGCCCTTGGGCCGGCTCCGGCGAGAGCTACCGGCAACGACGGGAGAGTCACGCATGTCGCGCTATCACGAGATGAAGTTCCGGGCGGTCACGACGTTCCAGCGGCGGATCGGCAACCCGATTATCCGCCGACTGCCGAATCAGACCCTCCTGGAGACCACAGGACGCACGTCCGGACTGCCCCGCCGCACCCCGGTCGGCGGCCGCCGGGTCGGCAGGGAGTTCTGGCTGGTCTCGGAGTACGGCGACAAGTCGCAGTACGTACGCAACATCCGGGCGAACCCGGAGGTCCGGGTCCGGATCAGGGGACGCTGGCACGCCGGAACGGCCCATCCGGTCCCGCAGGACGACCCGCGCGCCCGGCTCACGACACTGCCGCGCTTCAACAGCGCGGCAGTCCGGGCGCTCGGCACCGACCTGCTGAGCGTGCGGGTCGATCTCCGCGACTGACGGCGACCGGCCGGTCCTGCTACCAGCGCTGGTGGATCGCGGCCCGGATGCGGCGGTCATAGAGGTCCCGTACCGCGTCCAGCGTCTCCTGCGGCAGCGGCGGAAGCGACGCAGCCGCCGCGTTGGCCCGCGCCTGCTTCACGGAACGCGCACCCGGGATGACGCTGGTGACACCGGGCTGCTGAATGATCCAGCGCAGCGCGGTCTGGGCCGCGGTCGCGCCCTCCGGTGCGAGCCCGGCGAACTCTGCGGCCGCCGCCACCCCGGTCGCGTACTCGATGCCGGAGAAGGTCTCGCCCTGGTCGAAGGCCTCGCCGTGGCGGTTGTACGTGCGGTGGTCCTCGGCGGCGAAGACGGTGTCCTCGGTGTACTTCCCGGAGAGCAGCCCGGAAGCGAGCGGCACCCGCGCGATGATGCCCACACCAGCCGCCAGCGCGGCCGGGAGGACGTCGTCCAGCGGCTTGAGACGGAACGGGTTGAGGATGATCTGGACGCTCGCGACCCCGGGCCGGGCAATGGCGGTGAGGGCCTCGGCACACGTCTCGACGCTCACCGCGTAGGCGGCGATCCGCTGCTCGGCGACGAGGGTGTCGAGTGCGTCGTAGACCTCGTCCGAGGAGTAGACGGCGGTGGGCGGACAGTGCAACTGCACGAGGTCGAGGGTGTCGACACCGAGATTGGCCCGCGAGCGGTCGTTCCAGGTACGGAAGTTGTCGAGGACGTAGTTCTCCGGAACCTGTTCGGCGCGGCGGCCCATCTTCGTCGCGACGAACACTCCGGCGTCGGGGCGGTCCTTCAGATAGCGGCCGATGAGCTGTTCGCTGCGGCCGTCCCCGTACACATCCGCCGTGTCGAAGAAGGTGACGCCCGACTCGACGGCCGCGTCCAGGACACCGAAGGCATCCGCCTCCTGCACCTCGCCCCAGTCGCCGCCGAGCTGCCAGGTGCCCTGTCCGACGACGGATACGTCCTGTCCGGTCCTGCCGAGTGTGCGCTTTTCCATGGGGATCATGCTACGTCGGTCGGCGTGGGAGGCCGGGGGCGACAGGGGCGCTCCACCACCCCGCCTTGCGCTCCCGGCTGGGAAGATCTGGTCCCGGGCGGGGAATCGGTGCGCGATCATGACGGTCGGGGTGCCGGTTGACGCTGCCGAAGCGGGCTCTTGTGGGTGTGGACGTGGTGCGGGACCTCGGTCTGCCGGATCGGCGCGACGCGGCGGCAGCTGCGCTGGTCGCTCTGGGGAGTGATGCGGTACCGCCGCTGGTGGGGGAGCTGATGGACGAGGCCTCCCCGGTGGACCGGCGGGAGATCACAGCTGTGCTCGGGCGGATCGGGGGTGCGGGGTTCGATGATGTGCTCCAGGGCCTCCTCGACGCGCCCACCGAGGAGTCGCGCCACCGGGTCGGCTTCGCGTTCTCCCGGTACACCTTCGCGCGGAACAGGCATAGTCGCCCTGACCCCGTACGGCGTCTCCCACGGCGTGCCCGCAGGCGCGTACCGCATCTGAGAGGCTCACCGGATTCGCGGCCGGACCCACCGGCCCTGCCGGAATCCGGCGACCACGCCCGGCGTCATGGCGTCTCGTACATTGCCGGGCCGGATGGTTCGATCGGAGCCGGGAAGGGCGAACGGGCCTGCCAGGCACACGGCGTCACGCTCACCCGCTCCGGTCCCGGACTGTTCCACCACTGGTGGGAAGTGCCGGGGACAGCCGGGTGCGAAACCCACGGAACGAGGAGTGCTTGCCCTGAACGGACAGCTGCTGGCGGTCAGCGACCTGCACGTCGCCTACGCCGATAACCGTGCCATCGCGTCGTCCCTGCGTCCCGGCACCGACGCCGACTGGCTCGTCGTCGCAGGCGATGTCGCCGAGAAGGTCGCCGACATCGAGCAGGCGCTGAAGATGCTCAGCGAGCGCTTCACCAAGGTCGTGTGGGTCCCGGGGAACCATGAGCTGTGGACCCACCCGCGCGACCCCGTGGAGCTGCGGGGCGAGGCGCGGTACCTCCATCTGGTCGAGCTCTGCCGGAAGCTGGGCGTCGTCACCCCGGAGGATCCCTATCCGGTGTGGGAGGACGAGGAGGGGCCGGTGACCGTGGCGCCTCTCTTCGTGCTGTACGACTACACGTTCCGCGCACCGGGAACGACCACCAAGGAGGAGTCCCTCGCCTATGCCCACAGGACCGGGGTCGTCTGCACCGACGAGCACCTCCTCCACCCCGACCCGTACCCGACGCGCGACGACTGGTGCCGGGCGCGGGTACGGCAGACCGAACTCCGGCTGGCCGCCGTTCCGGAGAACCACCGTACGGTCCTGGTCAACCATTATCCGCTGGTGCGTGAACCGACCGATGTGCTGCGGTACCCGGAGTTCGCCCAGTGGTGCGGGACGGAACTCACCCGGGACTGGCACCGCCGCTTCCGCGCCGCGGCCGTGATCTACGGGCACCTGCACATTCCGCGGGTGACTCACTACGACGGCGTGCGGTTCGAGGAGGTGTCGATCGGCTACCCGCGCGAATGGCGGGCCCGCCCGCCGCGCACCCCGCTGCGGGTCGTCCCGTTGTCGTCACCCTCGACGGACCGGCGCGCGGCCGGGGAGAACGGGTGATCGCGGAGTGCGAGTGACCGGCGCATGCCGCCGACCGGCCGGACCGGCTCAGCAGTCCGGCCTGTGGTGGCGCCGACGGGCCGTCCGGGTCGCGGTGTCCCGGCGTTCGCGAGTCCCCGTACCGAAGTGAACGAGGTCGCGGTGGAACCGGCCGGGCATCCCGTCAGCACGGGCGTCAGCACAGTCCACTGAAACGGACGGACCGTCAGCCCCTGTTCGACACCCGCGAGTCCGATCGCATCGAAGGGGCACCAGGTCGCATCAACTGTTCAATTCTTGTACTCAACGGGCCGGCCCAGTGCCTGACCGCGCAGGCCCCGGACGCCTGGGTGCTGGCAGGCGCCCAGGCCGGCGTCGCGCACCTGCTCCGCCGCCTGCGCCGATCCCTCGGCTGGGATCCGGGGCGCACCTTCGGCTTTGCCTCGCTCGCCGCCCCGCACATGGTGGAATTCGTCGGCGTGGATGCCCTGGACGGTCTGCGCGGCGCCTCGGCCGACGGCGACACATGGGAGATCCGCCGCAACTGAAACCGCTCCCACGCAGCGGCCTGCGTCATGTCGTCGCGGTGACGGGAATATCCGGAGAGGCCCCCGCCCGGACGGTGGCCGTGCGCAGCGTCAGGACCATGGTGAGTCCGCCGCCGGGTGTGTCCTCGGCGGCCAGTGTGCCGCCCATCGCCTCGGTGAAGCCGCGGGCCACCGCCAGGCCGAGGCCCACACCCGAGCCGCGCGGGGCGTCGCCGTGACGCTGGAAGGGTTCGAAGACACGGTCCTTCGCCTCGTCCGGTATGCCGGGGCCGAGGTCCACGACCCGCAGTTCCACGCGGTCGCCCAGGGCGCTGGCCGACACCAGCACCGGTCTGTCCTCGGGGCCGTACTTGACGGCGTTCTCCACGACGTTGGCAACGGCCCGTTCCAGGAGCCCCTTGTCGACGGCGACCATCGGAAGGTCCTCCGGGATGTCGAGCACCGCACTCCCCTCGGGTACGCCTCCGAGCGCCATCGGGACCACCTCGTCGAGGTCGATCTCACGGATCAGCGGGGTGACGGTGCCGGTCTGCAGCCGGGACATGTCGAGGAGATTGCCGACCAGGTGGTCCAGGCGGTCGGCTCCGGCCTCGATGCCTTCGAGGAGTTCGGCCCGGTCCTGCTCGGACCATTCGATGTCGTCGGAGCGCAGAGAGGTGACGGATGCCTTGATGCCCGCGAGGGGCGTCCGCAGATCGTGGCTGACGGCGGCGAGCAGGGCGGTGCGGATGCGGTTGCCCTCGGCCAGCCCGCGGGCCCGCTGGGCTTCGTCCTGGAGACGCCGGCGGTCCAGGACGACGGCGGCCTGTGCGGCGAACGCGGCGAGCACCCTCCGGTCCTCGGCGGGCAGCACCCGGCCGGAGAGCGCAAGGGCCATGTCGTCGCCCACGGGCATGTCCACATGGGCCTGCTCGGGCCGGTCGGCCGGCCTGGGCCCGACGCTGCCCGCACAGGTCCACGGAGCGACCTCGCTCTCCCTCTCCAGCAGCGCCACGGACTCCATCGCGAAGGTCTCGCGGACCCGCTCCAGCAGGGCGTCCAGCGTCGTCTCACCGCGCAGGACGCTGCCCGCGAGGAACGAGAGGATCTCGGACTCGGCACGCAGCCGGGCCGCCTGATGGGTGCGGCGGGCGGCAAGGTCCACGACCGAGGCGACCGAAACGGCAACACCCACGAAGATCGCGATGGCGACGATGTTCTGCGGATCGGCGACGGTCAGGGTGTGGACGGGCGGGGTGAAGTACCAGTTGAGCAGGAAGGAGCCGAAGACCGCGGAGGCGAGCGCGGGTCGCAGCCCGCCGAGCAGGGCGGCGCTGACCGTCAGCGACAGATACAGCAGCATGTCGTTGGCGAGACCCACCTCGGGGGCGAGGCTGCTCAGGAGGACGGTGAGGAGTGCAGGTCCGGCCACCGCGGCCAGCCAGCCCCAGATGATCCGGGAGCGGCCGAGCCGGCTGCTCCTCGTCACCGGCAGTCCGCGCCCCCTGCCGACGGCGTCGTGGGTGACCAGGTGTACGTCGAGATCGGGGCCCGAATCGCGGGCGACCGTATCGCTGACGCCGGGCCCGAAGACGTACTGCCAGGGCTTGCGGCGGGACACGCCGAGGACGATCTGGGTCGCGTTGACGCCGCGGGCGAACTCAAGCAGCGCGGAGGACACGTTCTCGCCTATCACGTGGTGGAAGGTGCCGCCCAGGTCCTCCACCAGGGTGCGCTGGACGGCCAGTTCCTTCGGGGACGCGGAGGTGAGACCGCCGCTGCGGGCGATGTACACGGCAAGCACTTCGCCTCCCGCGCCCTTCTCCGCCAGCCGGGCCGCGCGGCGGATCAGGGTGCGTCCTTCCGGGCCGCCGGTGAGACCGACGACGATGCGTTCCCGCGAGCCCCAGATCTTCGAGACCCGGTGCTCGGACCGGTACTCCTGGAGGTATTCGTCGACCCGGTCCGCGGTCCACAGCAGGGCCAGTTCGCGCAGCGCGGTGAGATTGCCGGGGCGGAAGTAGTTGGAGAGTGCCGCGTCGACCTTGTCGGCCTGGTAGATGTTGCCGTGGGCCATACGGCGGCGGAGCGCCTGGGGCGACATGTCGACCAGTTCGATCTGGTCGGCGCGCCGGACGAATTCGTCGGGGACGGTCTCACGCTGCCGTACTCCCGTTATTGACTCGACCACGTCACCCAGCGACTCCAGATGCTGAATGTTGACGTTGGTGACGACGTCGATGCCGGCCTGCAGGAGTTCCTCGATGTCCTGCCAGCGCTTGGCGTTGCGCGAACCCGGGATGTTGGTGTGGGCCAGTTCGTCGACGAGGGCCACAGCGGGCCGGCGGGCGATGAGGGCATCGACATCCATTTCGGTGAAGGTGGCGCCCCGGTGGTCCAGTTCCTTGCGCGGCAGCTGCTCCAGACCCTGCAGCATCACCTCGGTGCGGGGTCTGCTGTGGTGTTCCACGAATGCGACCACGCAGTCCGTGCCGCGCTCGACGCGGCGGTGGCCCTCCGAGAGCATCGCGTAGGTCTTGCCCACGCCCGGAGCCGCACCGAGGTAGATCCGAAGCTTCCCGCGTCCCATGTGTCCCGCCCGATCCCTACGGCTCGAAGCGGTATCCCAGGCCCGGCTCCGTGATCGGATACCGGGGGGTGGGAGGCGTCCGATTCGAGATTCAGCCTCAGCCGGGCCATGCGGACCCGCGGATAGTTGGTCTTGTTGCTGCAGGACAGGTCCCAGACCTCCTGGAGCAGCTGCCGCTGGGTGATCGGCCGCCCGGGCTTGTCGATCAGGAACTCCCGCAGGTGCCATTCGGTCGGGGTCAGCCGTACGTCGCGCCCCTGCGGTCGGCTTTCCTGGCGCCCAGGTCGACGCTCCTCGATGCTGAACGGTTGGGTGAGGGAGACGTCGGCGCGCGCGTCGAGCGCCACGCTCGTCGCGTCGGGCGCGGTGTCGACGTCGTGGGCGCGCGCCCGCACAGTGATCACGAGAGCCTGCACGAGCTGGGGATCATCCTCCACCACGAGCAGCCGTGTCATGGGTGCCCGGTCGTGGCGCCGGCCGACGAGTACGCGGTCCGGGCTGCGGTCCCTGGCATGGGATTCCTCCTCGATGAGCCCGGGGACGGGACAGGGCCCCGGTGCGGGGAGGCGGGCCGGGGCAGTGGCTGTCACCGTATGCCCGGTGACCAGGGGCTCCGCCCTCCTTGACGCGATACTGACGGCCATCGGGGGTCCGCTGACGGGATACTGACGCACCCCTGGTACTCCGGCCACCGATCGCGTTCGCCCCCAGCCGTCGGGCGGGTGACAACGTGCTGGATACTCGCTCCTCGTCGTACGGTCGATCGGCAGGAAGAGCACGCACATGACTGGCATGCAAGGGCCCGCCCCGGTCGGGTCCGGGCAGGGGCGGGGACAGACCACGCTGCAGCGGCGGCGCGGATGGCGGCCCTGGCTGCTGGACGGGCTGAGCGAGCAGACCGCACGGCACGCCGAGCCCCGAGCACAAGGGGCACACCTGGTGGAGGGTCATGTGCCTCACCGGTGTCGACTACTTCTCCACCCTCGGCTACCAGCCGGGCATCGCCGCACTCGCGGCCGGGCTGCTCTCGCCGCTGGCCACCCTGGTGCTGATCGCCCTGACCCTGCTGGGGGCGCTCCCCGTCTACCGCAGGGTGGCCAAGGAGAGCCCGCACGGCGAGGGCTCGATCGCCATGCTGGAGCGCCTGCTGCCCTGGTGGGCGGGGAAACTCTTCGTCCTGGTGCTGCTGGGGTTCGCCGCCACCGACTTCATGATCACCATCACGCTCTCGGCGGCGGACGCCTCCGCACACGTCGTGGAGAATCCTTTCGCCCCGCACTGGCTGCACGGCGAGAACGTCTGGATCACTCTGGTCCTGGTCGCCGCCCTCGCTGCGGTCTTCCTCAAGGGGTTCCGTGAGGCGATCGGCATCGCGGTGGTGCTCGTCGCGACGTATCTGCTCCTCAACGTCGTCGTCCTGGCCGGCTCCGCCTGGCAGATCCTCACCCACCCGGTCAGGATCGGCGACTGGACGGACGCGATGACCCTGGAGCACTCCTCACCGCTGGCCATGATCGGTGTCGCACTGCTGGTCTTCCCGAAGCTCGCGCTCGGCATGTCCGGATTCGAAACCGGTGTCGCCGTCATGCCCCAGGTGCGCGGCGACGCAACGGACACGTACGAGAATCCGGCGGGCCGGATCCGCGACACCCGCAAGCTGCTCACCGCCGCCGCCGTGATCATGAGCTGCTTCCTGCTGCTGTCCAGCCTCGCCACGACGATCCTCATCCCACAGGACGAGTTCAAGAGCGGCGGCGCGGCGAACGGCCGCGCACTGGCGTACCTCGCGCACGAACATCTCGGCGAAGCCTTCGGCACTGTGTACGACGTGTCGACCATCGCCATCCTCTGGTTCGCCGGAGCCTCCGCACTTGCCGGGCTGCTCAACCTCGTACCGCGCTATCTGCCGCGCTACGGGATGGCGCCGGAGTGGACGCGTGCGGTGCGGCCACTGGTGCTGGTCTTCATGGCGATCGCGGTGTTCATCACCGTCTGGTTCAACGCCAATGTCGACGACCAGAGCGGCGCCTACGCGACGGGTGTGCTGGTGCTGATGCTGTCGGCCTCCTTCGCGTCTGCCGTCGCCGTGCAGCGCCGCGGCAACCGGTGGGCCATGATCGGCTTCGGTACGATCACCGCGGTCTTCGCATACACCCTGGTCACGAACGTGGTCGAGCGGCCCGACGGCATCAAGATCGCCTCGCTGTTCATCATCGCCATCCTGCTGACATCCTCCGCCTCGCGGATCCACCGCGCCTTCGAGCTGCGCGCCGCGGCGGTGACCTTCGACGAGAACGCGGTCCGGCTGATCGACGAGGCCGCGGCGGCCGGACCGCTCCGGATCATCGCCAACGAGCCGCAGGAGCACAGCACGGTCGCGTATCGCGCGAAGGAGTACAGCCAGCGCGAGCAGACCCATATCCCCGACGGCCGCCCCGTGCTCTTCCTGGAGGTCTTCATCCAGGACTCCTCCGACTTCACCGCCACGGTGGCCGTGCACGGCGACGAGAAGCACGGAGTGCGCAGGCTGCGCATGGAGAGCGCGGTGGTGCCCAACACCATCGCGGCCGTCCTGATGGAGCTGCGCGACCGCACCGGCCAGGTCCCGCACGCCTACTTCAACTGGACCGAGGGCCACCCGGTCAGCCATCTGCTGCGCTTCCTCGTCTTCGGCGACGGCGAGGTCGCCCCGGTGACCCGCGAGGTGCTGCGCCGGGCGGAGCCGGACCCCGCTCTGCGGCCCCGCGTCCACGTCGGCTGACCGTGGGCCCGGCGGCTCCCGCGCGTATCCGACCGGCCCCCCATACGGCGCCTCGGTGAGAGATTCTGCCCGTGGACGGCGCATTCCCCTGAGCAGTGCGTCGGGGCGCCGGCGCGCTTCCGGTCGTCCCGACGGCCGACACCCCAGATGATGATAGAGAGGACATGGCGCGAAGTGGGACGTTTGTCCCGACGATTCATTCGCGACAGTGGAGGTGCCATGGACGGCGACACCACGATGGGTGACGAGGTCTACCAGCCGGACGGCTCGGAGGTGCAGGACGACGCCGGGCTGCTGGACCCGGCCGACACCCTTGACGACAGGGCGGGCCAGGACCCGCTCGACACAGGCTATTCACCCCCTGAGCGGCCATGGGCCGTGGAACACCATGGTGTCACTGCGGCTGAGCAGCGAGAGGGAGAAAGTCTCGACCAGCGCCTCAGCGAGGAGGAGCCGGACGTGTACGCCCCGGACGGGGACGGGATCGGTGATGTCGTCGACACGGACGGTGAGATCCGTGACGGGGAGGTCGGTGATCTGCGCGCGGGGCGACTGGTCGCGCCCGACGAGGGCGCGCACGGAGACGATGAGAGGTGCATGATCGCCCTCGACATGGGAATCGACGGCGCGGCGGCCTCCGCCGAGGAAGCGGCGGTCCATGTGGTCCCCGACCAGAACAACCAGTAGGCCGGCCCCTCGTAGGGGCAGCCCGAGCGCTGATGCCCGTGCCCAGGCTCTCGGCAGAGTTCGGACCATGCGCGCTCGATCCTGTCGCTATGGAAGAGGGAGACGATCCACGTTCAGTGAACGCGGTCGATGAAATCGGAGCGCAACATCTCAAACCTGTCCTGTGAATCGTCAGTGATTCGCCGATGCGCCTCGCCACCCACCCTCGCAGCCGTTCCGCCCCGGCCTCCAGGACCGTCAGACTCCGCCCCCGGAAAACGGTTGAATCGTCGGGCGCGCGGTCACCGAGGACGACCGAGTGCGCAATGAGCGCGATGAACGGGAAGACGATGACGTCCCCCACATCCACGTCCGGGCGCCGACCGCCCATGGCCAGATAATCGAAGTGGCATATGTCAGTGCCATCACCACACCGAGCAGGAACGCTGTCGGCCCGACACGTCGCGACTTGTCGGCCACCTCCATCCCCCCTCTCGGCACAATCAGCAGCGCCGCCGTTCCCGTATCCCCCAGGCCTCCCGGGGCCGCGACCGCCCGATTCCCTCGCTCCGCGACAGCAGCAGCCGTCACACCTCTGTCACAGCGGAGAGCCCGTGACCACGACAGCGGCCCCGCAAAATCCACCTGCCCCTGCCACCCGTGTCGCCTATCGTCAACCTGATTCCTGGCGGAAGCCTCGGCTCGGCCAGGACGAGGACCAAGACGTGGAGGATGATTGTGCGCTACCGCGAGCTGGGGCGAAGTGGACTGTCCGTGTCCGAGATCGGTTATGGCGCGTGGGGCATCGGTGAGTCCAGCTGGGTGGGTGCCACGGAGGACGAGTCCGTACGGGCCCTGCACCGCGCCATCGACCTCGGCGTGAACTTCATCGATACCGCCCGCGGCTACGGCGAGAGCGAGCGGATCGTCGGCCGGGTCGTCCGTGAGCGGGCCGGCGACGAGGTACGCGTCGCGACCAAAGTGCCGCCGAAGAACCGCACGTGGCCGGCGCCGAACGGCCTTGACCCGGCAGAGACGTTCCCGGGCGAGCACATCCGCGCAAGCCTGGAGACCAGCCTGCGGACCAGCGGCCTGGACCACTTCGACGTACTGCAGTTCCATGTGTGGAGCGACGACTGGGTCGGCCGTGGCGACTGGCTGGAGACGATCGCCGAACTGAAGCAGGAGGGAAAGATCCGCCTGTTCGGCGTCTCCATCAACGACCACCAGCCCGACAGTGCACTCGCACTCGTACGCAGCGGCGTCGTGGACAGCGTGCAGGTCATCTACAACGTCTTCGACCAGGCGCCCGCCGACACGCTGCTGCCGGCCTGTGAGGAACACGGCGTCGGTGTCATCGTGCGGGTGGCCCTGGACGAGGGCGGCCTCACCGGTCGGATCACCGCGGGCACGACGTTCCCCGAGGGTGACTGGCGCAACCGCTACTTCCGCGATGACCGCCCGGCACAGGTCGAACAGCGGGTGGCCGCGATCGTCGCCGACCTCGCTATCGCCCCCGATGAGATCGCCGAGACCGCGTTGCGCTTCGTGCTGAGTTCGCCGGCGGTTTCCACCGTCATCCCCGGCATGCGCACCGTTCGCAACGTCGAGCGCAACACGGCCCTGAGCGACGGGCGGCCGCTCACCACCGACCAGCTCGCCGTGCTGGCCAAGCACCGGTGGCAGCGCAACTTCTACTCCTGATCCGCGGGCGGGCGTCGCCCGCCCCGGCATGCGAACCGGCCCGCGGAAGCGATTCCACGGGCCGGTTCGCCTCCCTCTGCCGCCTTGGATTCGAAGCCGCATGACGCCGCTCGCTCATCCACTCTCTATCGTGCACCAGGTCGCCAATGGCCTGTGGCCGTCCACCAAGCATGTGCTCAGTGGACGGCCACAGAGTGACGCGTCCCGCCGACCGGCTTCTACCGGTTCGCGGTCTGGGCCGTCGCATACGCGCGGGCCCAGTCGATGAACTCGTCCGCGAGCGGATAGTCCGTCTCGACCTTCTCAAACAGCGGTTCCAGGTCGGCCGGGGCCACCTGGTCCACGTTCAAAAGGACCTCGGCCCAGCCCGGTGGACGCCGGCGGCGGATGTCCGGCGCCGGGTCCTTGATTTCCGCGAGCAGTGCGGCCCGGTCGAGCAGCCGCCGCATCCGGGGAACGGTCTCCTCGCGCAGCATCCGGGTCAGTTCACGAGCGCAGCCTTCCGGCTCGATCCCTGCCCCGTACGCCCAGTAGCTCCGGGCCGGCATGTCCGCCCCGGGCTCCTGCGCGACCGCGACCGGCGGGACCAGCTCCCACTCGACCACGGCCTCGGCCGGGAGCGCGGGCCGCTCTCGCGCCTGCTCCCAGTGCTTGCGGTACAGCCAGCCGCGCTGGGGAGCCAGGACGATGGAAGCCCTGACGAAGAAGACTTCCCGCCGCAGGTCGATGCGGTACGGATGGAATTCCAGGAGGGCGCAGTCACCGTGGGTACCTGCGAGGCGGAACACCTTGCCGTCCTGGGTGAGCCCTTCTTCCTTCGCCACCGGCACGACGTAACGGCGTCGCCAGGCACTCTGCGAGATCAACTCTTCTCCTTCTGTTCCCATGTGTCTCGCATCATGCTGCCAGTTCGAACATCGCGGCGGTGACCCCCACCGTGACCGCGGTGCCGGTCGCGGCGGCGCCGCCCTCCACCCACAGGGGGAGAGTCAGCACGGCCATCGGCACGAGGAGCGGCCAGGCGCTGGACCCGTTCGCGGGCTGCGGTAGATGCCCCAGACCCGGCTGGTAGGCGATACCGGGGTAGTCACCGGGGCCGGGGCCCGCACTCGGCGTGGGCGTCGGCTGCGACTGGTTCTGCTGGGAGGCCAGCGCGGGGCTGGACGTCAGCACCTTGTTGAACTTCTTGTTCTGCTGCTTTCCGTAGATGACGGCTCCTTCGGCGGGCCCGACGACCTTGTCGCCGGTGGTGGCCACGTCGTACGGACCGCCGATGGCCCAGCCGAGGACGGCCTTCTCACCGTTGGCCTTCAGCCGGTCGACGTACCACTGCGCCTCGGGAACGGCCTTGGCGGCCTGGCCCGCGGACTTGACCTCCCACACGAAGTAGATGTCGGTCTTCTTGTCGTGGCCGAGGATGTCGATGTATCCCGGGTTGGGGCAGTACGCGGTGGGGTCACCCATGCACTTCTTGCTGCCGTTGGCGACACTCGGACCCTGGATGACCTCGAAGTCGGCGACCCCGAGCGAGGCCGCCTGCTTCTTGATCTCGCCCGCGGCCACGGCCTGCGCCTGGTTGTGGGCGTACGTGAAGTCCTTCGCGTGCTGGAGCCCCAGCGCCTTCCGGGCCGCCTTGGCATCCTTGATCATCTGGCGGATGGTGTTCCACATGTCGTCGAACGGGAACCCGAAGTCGTGGCCGTCGAGCTCCACGAAGCTGGTGGGGTTGCCGCCCGCGAACGCGTACCGGTTGCCGGTCATCGGGTCGGTGCCGAGGTCCATGTCTGCGAGGGCACCGTTGTACATGTCTCGCGTGGTGAACCGGTTCAGACCCGGGTTGTAGTCCCGGAACCCCATGTCGTACGTACCCGAATTGGCGTCCCAGCGCTTGGAGTTGAAGCGGTAGGGGTTGTACGCCTCCTTCGTCGGGTCGGCCGTGTCGGGCTTGTCGACGCCGGTGAACTCGTCCTTGTCGTCGGACCCGTAGGCGGTGTAGCCGTACGTCGCCTTGGCGTCGCCGTCCTTGGTGGTGACGGACTCGACGTCGGTGTGGCTGTTGTAGCCGTAGTAGCCGTCCTCGCTGGTCCCGTCGCTGTTCTTGGTGACCTGCGAGAGCCGCTCGCCCCAGGGGGTGTACTGGTACGCCTTGGTGATCTTGCCGGCGACGTCCTCATTGAGGACCTCGTCGGACAGACCCAGATAGGTGAAGCCGGTGGTCTTCCCTTCTGCCGTCTTCGACGACGTACGGTCCAGCGGGTCGAAGGTGTAGCTGGTGGTCTTCAGCGCACCCGTGTCGACCATCTTGCTGGACTCCACGACATGGTCGAACCCGTCGTAGGCGCTGCGCTCGATGACCTTTCCGCCCGAGGTGACCGACTCCTGGCGGCCGAACGGGTCGTAGTTGTAGCTGAACGAGGTGCCGCCGGTGGAGGCCGACAGCAGCCTGTTGCGGTCGTAGGTGAAGGTGGACGAGACGCCCTTGACCGTCTGTGAGACAACATTGGCGTTGTCGTCGTGGACGTAGCTCTCGGTGCCCGCGCCATTGCCCGTCTTCACCGCGGAGGTCAGCCGGTCGGCCGGGTCGTAGGTGAAGTCGGTGGTGGAGTCGAGGTACGCCGCGTGGTTGTCTGCGTTCATCTTCTTCGCGACATCCTGCGCCTTGTTGCCGTTGGCGTCGTAGGTATAGGCGTGCGAGGAGACGAGCGTCCCGTTGGACTTCTTCTCAGCCGTGCTCTTCGGCGAGCCGTTGAGGAAGTAGCTGTAATCGACGGTGTTGCCGTTGGCCTTGGTCTCCTTGAGTTTGCGGCCGTTGTCGGTGTAGGTGTAGCCGGTGACCTTCGGGCTCGGGTCGGTCGCACTGTCCCCGACGGAGACAGACTTCGCCAACTCCCGTTCGTCATAGGTGTACTCGGCGAACTGATCGGGGTGGCTGACTGTCTTGAACTGCCCGTTGACATCGTAGGTGTAGGAGGTGGACTTCTTCTCCTGCCCGGCGAGCGCCTCGGTGACCTTCTGGACCTGGTTGAGTCCGGTGTAGGTCATCGTGTAGGCGTCGATCCTGGCCCCGGACGACGTGTCCCCGATCGAGGTCATGTTGCCGTTGACGTCGTAGGTGTAGGTGTACGACTTCTGCTCGGTGTCCGTCTCGCCCGTCGTGTCGCGTACCAGCTGCACACCGTCGGCGACGACCGCGCCCGCGCTGTTCTGGAACAACTGGAGCTTGCCGTCATTGCCCTGCTTGAAGCTGTACGAGCCGAGCGAGACCCAGTTGTCGGTTCCGGTGTTCTGGTCGAGCGTCCTGTCGTGCGGACCCGCGGAGTCGGTCACCGTGTACTTGGCGGCCGTGGCGGCGCCCGTCACCTTCGGGAACTTCACATACGCGGTGTACGTGCCGTCCTTCGGGATGTTCAGGGTCCAGGTGAAGGCATCGGTGCCGGCGCCGGAGGCGTGAACCTGGTGGTCGTAGCCCTGCTGGCCGACGACGTCGCCCTTCGTCCAGGTTCCCGTCGACGACACGTTCTGGGTGTCGGTGTTGTCGACCAGAACCACCGACTTGCCGAGCGGCACACCGTCGTCCGACTTGGACTTCAGCTTGCCGTCAGGGAAGTAGTCCCACGTCATGGTGCGGTCGGAGGAGCCGCCCGCCGAGGTCAGCGTGCGCTTGGTCTGCTCGCCGAGCACGTTGTAGTCGTACGTGGTGACGATGTCCCACGGGTCCGTCGACGACCTGGTCCAGCCGTTGTCGAAGTAGGTCATCGTGCTGTCGTTGCGGACCGTCTGGCCCTGCGACGGCGGCGCCGACACCTTGGAGACCCGGCCGACCGCGTCGTAGGTGGTCTGCGTGTAGACGTCCGCCTTGTTGTAGCGGGAGTCCGTGGAGCTGTACGGCTGGTACTGCTTGACCGGCCGGTTGAGCGCGTCGTACTCCGTGCGTGAAGTGAAGTCGTCGGCGTTGGTGGTGGTCTCCACGCCACGCGGCGAGATGACCTTGGTGGTGTTGCCGACCTGGTCGTACTCGAACTTGGTCGAGCGGTAGGTGACCGAAGGCCCGCCGGAGTAGGGAACCTTGACCTCGGTCTGCTTGCCCCGCTCGTCGTAGCTGATGTACGAGGTGTTGTTCTCCGCGTCCGTCGACTCGACGACCCGGGAGTCCTTGTCGTACTTGCGCGACATGGTCTTGCCGAGCGCGTCCGTGATCGTGACGACCCGGTGGTTCAGGTCATAGCCGGTGATGGCCGCGTAGTCGTCCGTGGCGGCGGTCGCGTTCTTCTTCGGAGAGATGGTCTTGACCATGTTCCCCGCGGGGTCGTACTCGTAACTGATCTTGTCGCCATCGCTGTTGACGACGGACATCAGCTGGTAGATCTCGTTGTAGTTGTCGGTGGTGGTGTACGAACCCGCCACCGCGCCCGCCACATTCCCCTTGGGCTCGGTGGTCGTCCGCAGGTTGCCGACCTTGTCGTAGCTGTAGGTCGTGGTCCGGGGCTCCTGGGTGCTGGTGTCCTTCGGCGCCGTCGAAGACTTGACCTGATCCGCGGCGTCGTAGACGCCGGTGGCGACCGCACCGTTCGGCGACGTCGACTGGATCACGTTGTCATTCGCGTCGTACACCGGGGCCGGGGTCGTGATGAGGACGCCGGTGTCCTGGTTCTGCGGAACTGTGCCCGCGAGCAGTCGCCCGTAGACGTCGTATGCCTGCGTCTTCTTCTTCCCCAGTGCGTCGGTGACCTCGGTGACCCGGCCGGCCACGTCGTACGTGAACCGGGTGGCCTTGCCGAGCGGATCGGTGATCGTCGCCGGGTAGCCGTCGGCGCCGAAGCCGCTGTTGACGGTGGCGTTGCCATTGGCATCGGTGACCTTGGCGAGTTCGCCGTAGGTGTCGTATTCGTAGGAGACCGTGTAGTCGCCGGCCGTCGAAGTCGCCACGCCCTTGGGGTCGGTGACCGACTTCAGGTTGCCGAAGGAGTCATAGCCGAACAGGTAGGCGTGGCCCTCGGGCGAGGTCTTGCGGAAGATGTCGGCCGAGTAGCCGTCGAGCCGCGTCTGGTACTCGTACTTCGCCGCGTTGGCCGGGTAGGTGCCCGGTGCGCAGTCGCTCGACGGCGGGACGCCCGCCTTGTTGTTCTCGGCGTCGCGCTCCCACAGCGGGTAGCCGGTCTTCTGGTCGTAGCAGTAGGCCGTCTTGGCGCCGTTGTTCTCCTCCAGGTAGGTGACGTTGTTGTCCGCGTCCCACGCCAGCTTGGAGTACTGGCCCTTGGCGTTGGTGGTCTGGACCGCTCGGCCGAAGTCGTCCGTCACATAGGTCGTGGTGTGCGCCTCGGCGTCGGTGACCTTGGAGTCGGTGAACTTGGCGTTCCCCGCGTTCACGGCGTACGTGAAGCCCGTGCTGCCCTGCAGCCGGTCCGTGATCGTCTTCGTCCACCAGTGGTACTTGGGGTCGTCCCCGGTCTGCGGCGAGAAGTAGTCGAGCGACGTCGCGTTGCCGCGCGGGTCGGTGACCTTGACCAGCTTGACGTTCTTGTTGCCTTGGGTCGCGTCGTAGTCGAGGACGAAGACCTTCGGCTGGGTGGAACCGGCGCCGTCCGTCAGCTTGGTCAGCAGGCCCTTGTCCGAGTACTCGAAGGTGACCTTCCGTCCCGAGATGTCGGTCATCGACTTGACGTGGTCAATGATCTTCGGGTTGCTCGAGTCGGTCTTCGAGTAGTACTCGACGGTCAGCGACTGCCGCCCGGCCGGGTCGGTGATGTAGATGAGGAACTTGGTCGGCTTGTTGTTGGACTTGCGCTCCTCGTATGTGTACGTCTGCGTGTTGCCGTTCTTGTCGACAACGGATGTCATGTAGCCGTCGCAGCCGAACAGGAAACGGGTGCCGTCGGGACGGGTCATCGTCCAGGCGTCAGGGATCGGATCCTTCGCCGGAGTGCAGTCCAGGTTCGCCTTGGGGGTGAGCTTGTAGTGGACTCCTGCCGGGGCCTTCCAGGTCCCGTCCGGCTGCTTGCTGAAGATGTGCGTCGTGCCGTCGCCGTCCGGGAGGCGGATCTCCGTCGGGTTCGGGTTGGGGTGGAAGTCCAGGGGCGCACCCATCCGGATGGGGCCCGCCGCCTGTGCGGACCAGCCTGCGCCGAGGACCGTGTCACTGGTGTCGAGGGAGTTGTAGGCGAAGCGGGCGAAGGTGTTCAGCCCACGGCCGGGGTTGGTGAAGGCGTTGTAGGACCACACGCTGTTACCGGAGGCGAGGTTGTTCATGACCGTCGAGCCGGCGCCCGTGTTCTTGCCCGTGTAGGAGTAGAACTTCTCCAGGCCCAGCGAGTTGGAGGTCGGGTCCTCGACCGCCACGTTCTGCTTCAGCGGCGGAATGCCCCCGGTGCCCGCCGACAGCCAGGTGCCGTCGGAGATCTTGCGGACGTCCCAGCCCAGCACGTAGTCGGTGCGCTTGTTGCCCTCATCGGAGTTGATGGGGGTCTTGACCTGGGCCTGGATGGTAGCGGACTTGCCCGGCAGCAGGGCCGGAACGGCGGTCCTGAGCTGGTTGCCGCCGGTGGTGACGTCCGTGCCGTCGGGCAGCTTCCAGGTGTAGGACAGCTCGCGCTCACCGGCCGCCCACGCGGTCGCGGTGGTGTTGGTGACCGTGAAGTCCACCGTGTAGGTGGAATTCGGCGTCATCCGCGCCGGGGTGGTCGGCGCGTAGTACGTGTCCTCGGTGGTCGAGTCGACGTAGATGACCTGCATGTACGGCCGCAGCTGCGGGTCGGCTGCCTCACCGGACAGGAAGAGGGTGCGTTCCTGGGGTCCGGTGGTGGTCTCGTCCTTGAGCTTGACCGCGACGCCCTTGTTGGAGGTGGGGGTCTTGACCCAGGACTGCATGAGTCCGGTGGCGTCCCACCAGTGGCGGCCGACGTCGCTGACGGTGGCGACGGTGTCGGAGACGGTGGCCGACATGTCGCCGCCGGCTGCGGTCCATGCGGTGGTGGCGTTGGCGTTGTTCCAGGTGGCGGTGGTCTCGTCGAAGTCCTTGGTCAGGGCGTGGAGTTCGTAGATCGCGCCGTCGGTTCCGGTGGTGGTCTCCGCGCCCCACATGTACATCTTGTTCTCCAGCACGGTGGCGGTGGAGGGGATGCCGGTGGTGGGGAACTTCAGGACGGCGCGGGTCTTGCCGTAGGTGGTGGAGTTGTTGCCGACGCTGAGCCAGGTCTGGCCGACGCCGAAGGACTGGATCTTGTCCTGGTTGACGGTCGGCTGCTGGGAGGACAGCGTGGTGTCGGTGACACCTCCCTGACCGCCCTGGATGATCTTCATCGTGCGGCCGGCCTTCGGGATGCCGACCGTCCTGGTCGGTGAGCCGAGGAGCTGGCCGTCCTTGGTCTTGACCGCGAGCTGGTAGTAGTACGACTTCCCGATCTCCGCCGAGCTGGAGTCCGGGGTCGGTACAGCGGTGGTGTCCGTGTAGGTGGTCGCGGCCTTGTCGACCGGTGCGACCAGGGTGGCCGCCGACGGGGTGAAGACCTGCTGCGTGGAGCGGTGCAGCTGGTACTCGACGATGTCCAGGTTCGTGTCGCCGGTTGCGTTGGTGTACTTCGGCCACGACAGCTCAGGACCGGTGGAATGCACCACGGTCGGCGAGTTGAGGGTGGTGCCGACCTTGCCGTACGTCACCGTCAGCCGGGGAATCGTCGAGGTCTCACCCCCGTACACGCTGCCGTCACCGGCCTCGTAGCGCGGACCACCGGTCGGCGTCGCGGCCAGCGTGTCGTCCTTGGCCTGCAGCACAAAGCCGTAGTTCGTCGCAGTGCCCGACACCCACTTCTGGACGGTGTCGGTGACCGGGAAGTTGTGCCACTGGTTGTACTCACCGGTGTTCTTCACGATCTGGCTGGGGTTGACCAGACGGACCGAATCCGCGAGCGTCCGCGTCGTCGACGAGCCGGTGTCACCGAGGACGATCTTGCCGGTGTTGCCCTTGGCGAAGTCGTACTGGGTGGCATCCAGGGTCTTCCACGTACCGGCCGTGCCCGTCTGGTCGACCGTGTAGTTCTTCGTGCCGCCGTTGTACGTCACCGCGTACGGGGCCGCGGTCGCCGCGTCCGAGGCCGCCGGGTAATGCACGTCCACGCGGTAGGTCGCGGACTCGGCCACCTGAGGCTGCCAGGTGTACGTCTCACCCGTCGCGGTGTTCTTGTTGTACGCGAAGTCGTCGTTGGTCGCCGCCCCGCCGGTCGTGGTCCCCCGGGGCCACTCACCGACCGCCGCGGTCCCCACGTCCCCGTCGTCCTGCTGAACCGTCGTCCCCGACAACTCACCGACCAGCGCCGAGGTGTTGGACCACGTCGCCGTCGTCTCGTCCCACGCACCGGTCGCCCGGTGCGCCTCGATGGTGACATCGTTGGCATTGGTGGTGTGCGACTGGTCGAAATACATCCCCAGCCGCGCGTAGTCGACCTTGACACCCGACGGGATCTCCGTCAGCGGGAACTTCACCAGCGAACGCGAGATACCCGTGTCGGTCTTGCCCGCCGACATCTTCCAGGTGTTGTTGAAATTCACCGCTGGCTGGTCCGACAGGACCATGGTGTCCTGCGAAGCCGCCGGTGACGGCGCGATCGTGATCGTCGGGTCGATCACCACCGGGTACTGCCGCGCCTTCGACGCAAGCCACTTCGCGTCCGGGGTGACCGTCAGCTTCCAGCCCTTGCCGTCCCGGCTCAGCTTCTGACGGACCTTCGTGGAGTACGTGCCACCGGTCGGCGACAGCGCATCCTTCTTGGCATCGGTCATGTACGGCGCCGGAATCACCAGCACCGGAGTGTTCGGCAGCTCACCGAACAGCGCGACCGACCCGTCCTTACGGGCCTTCGGGACCAGTCCCTCGGTGTCCAGCGTGAACGTGTACGACACCGGCCCCGGCGGCGCGGCGTCCAGAACAATGTTCTCCTTGACCTGCCCCCGGCCCACCACATACTGCAGATCAGCACCGGCAGCGGCGTCCTTGTACGTGACGGTGTCGCCCTTGGCGTGCGGCGTCAGCCCGCCCTTCGCACCCTCCAGGCCCAAGGTGACCGAACGGCCGTCCGGAGCCTTGAAACGCACCAGCTTCTTCGCGTCCGAACCGAACCACGTACGCCCGGTGTTGGCCGTGTTCGCGAAGTCGAAACCCTTGTCCTCCGTGGCACGCACCGACGTGTCGATCGGCTTCCACGACGTCCCGGACCGGTACGACAGAGGAACCGCCGACAGCTCGGCCTCCACCCGCCCGTCCGACAACTGCCAGAACCGCGCCTGCGACGTACGCCGCCCCGTCAGCTCCTTCACCCGCTCCGGCTTCGGAAGCTTCTTGCCCTTGGAAAGCTTCTGACGGCTGGGTATCTCCAACGTGCCGCCGACAGGCGCCTTGGACTCTTCGTGATCACCGTCGGAGAACCACCCGGCGATGGTGTCCACGACACCTTTGTCATCGTCCTTGGCTGACGATACCGGGGCCGCATACGCGACCTGCGGCAGCAACGTACCTGCCACCGCCGACACAATCAGACAGGAGAGATATCTCCTGTACGGAACTTTCACGCCTTTCCCTCTCTGCTTCTCTGCGCATTTCTGCGCATGCGAGCCACGACCGAAAGGAAAAGGTGCACGTTCAGGGCAAACCACTGGTCAGCGGCGCACCGAGAGACACCTGTCCCCTCACTCCGACAGAAGTCGACCGTGGCGGCGTGATTCATATCGGGTGACCATTCGGCCCGTCAACCCTCGTAACATTCCAGACACTTGACCCTCGGCCCGAACGATATTCGCCCGATATTTCCGTCCGCTCGACTGTGTGGATTCGGATGGTGTATAACCCCGAGTTCTGCACCGAGTACAACCACTCAAGGAACACGTACCGACCCGAAAGCCGGACTGCCATGTCACCTACGGAGACACCGAAAGCGACCGACGGCGCCGAGGCCGATGACGGCTCCGGTTCCGCCGAGGCGGCCGAACCGGCCGGGACTCCTGCGGTCGTCACAGCTGCGCCGAAGGCGGAAGAGAGCGCCAACGGATAGCCTCCGTCGTGCGTTCTGGGAACCTCACCGCCTCGCAGCCGCGGTGGTCATCGGCCTCCCTGCTGCCCCCGCCGCATCCACGTCCACCACCGGTTCGGGCAGCGTCCGGACCATTGCCATCCCGGCACCGACCCCGGCCCGCACGACGAAGCCCTTCAGCATGGTCGGCGTCACCTGGAACGATCGAAACGCTCAACTCGGCGGTACAGCACAGGTACGCACCCGGGCGGACGGCAATGGGGCCGGCCGACGTCCGCTCGACACCGATGTGCGCCCCCCGGCAGTACAGGGGCGAAGCGCTAGTGTGGCGGCCATGTCCGGGGCGGATCAGGCAGGGGTTCCACGAGTGTCGGACGACGTGGCAGACGTCGTCGTGGTGGACGGGCAGGCGCAGTCCTACAGCGGCAATCTTCATGAAGAGCTCAAACTGGTTCTCGTGATCGACTCCGGGTTCACCGTGCGCAGGCGTGGCACGACCTTCCGGGCTGCCCCCGGCCAGTTGATCGCCCTTCATCCGGACGACGCGCATTCCGGGACGCCGGACGACTTCGGCCGGGCACGCTGGCTCATCATGTGTGTGTCACCGTCGTTGATCACCGAGGTCACCGCGTCCGAGGCCGTTCGGTTCGGGGATCCGGTGATCTCGCACGGCGGGCTGGCCGGCCGCTTCCGGTCCGTACACAGCTCCCTCCACCGGCCTTCGGAGGATCCCGGTTCCGCGCTGAGGCGGGAGACCGAGGTGCTGGAGTTCGTCTCGGCGCTGGCGCGGCACTCGTACCGTGCCGGGGCCGACGGAGACGGGACGGGCACGGCGCGGCGCGCCCCCGAGGTCGCACGTGAGTATCTGCGGGAGAACCTGGCCCGCAATGTGACGCTGGACGAGCTCAGCGTGGTAACGGGGGTGAGCAAGTACCGGCTCGTACGCGTGTGTACGGCGTGGTTCGGCCTGTCTCCGCACCAGCTGCATCTGCGTCTCCGGCTCGATCGGGCCAGGGTGCTGCTCCGGCGCGGCACAGGGATCGCCGAGGTCTCACACGAGACGGGTTTCCACGATCAGCCCCATCTGACCCGTGTGTTCGCCAAGGCATACGGGGTGACCCCCGCCGTGTACCAGTCGACCTATCGGGGTACGGCGTGGACGGACTTGGCCCCGCGCTGATCCGGATGGCGGCAAGAACGTGCAATACGCCGGGGAGCCGCCGCGCGTAGGTTCCTCTTCGACGCCAACTCGGCATGAACGTAAGGGGATTCGTGATGACTGTGGAGAAGGTCGAGTTCAGCAGCGACGGGTACCGGTTGGTCGGTGACCTCCATCTGCCCGAACCCGGGACCGAGCGGGGCGCAGTGGTGCTGACCGGCCCGTTCTCCGGCGTGAAGGAACAGGTCACCGGCTGTTACGCGAAGCGGTTCGCACAGCGCGGCTACCTGGCTCTGGCCTTCGACCACCGGAACTGGGGCGACAGCGAAGGAGAACCGCGTCAGCACGAGGACGCCTCCGCGAAGGTGTCCGACCTGCGTAACGCGGTCAGCTTCCTGGCCGCCCGGCCGGAGGTCGACCCGGAGAAGATCGCGGTCTGTGGGGTGTGCCTGGGTGGGATCTACTCGGTGCAGCTCGCCGCGTTCGACCCCCGGGTCAAGGCTGTGGCACTCATCGCGGCCGCCTACAACAATCCGGGGCTGATCCGTGACCGGTTCGGCGCGGAGAACTTCGCGGCGCTGATGGGCCAGTTCGCGCAGATCGCGCAACGGCAGTTCGAGACCGGCGAGATCGAGTACTGGCCCGCGGTCAATCCCGAAGGCATGCCCGCGGGGAACCCCGGCCCGGAACCGTTCGAGTACTACGGGACCGTGCGGGGCGCCGGCTCCGGGTGGGAGAACCGTTGCACCGCACTGTCCGTGCTGCAGGAGCTGACGCTGGATGTGGATGCCTTCCTGCCGCTGGTCACCGCTCCCCTGCTGATCGTGCACGGCAGCGGCGACCAGGCCATTCCCGTGGCCGACGCGGAGGCCGCCTTCGCGGCGGCGCCCGAGCCCAAGGAACTTCTGCTGCTGGACACGAGCAACCACATCGAGTTGTACGACGACGACAACTACGTACTGCCGGCCATCGATCGGACCGTGTCCTTCTTCGACAGGAACATGTGATGACGTATCGGCTGCTGGGCCGTGCCGGGCTGCGGGTCTCCGAAGCGTTTCTGGGAACGATGACCTTCGGAGAGGACTGGGGGTGGGGCGCGTCGGTGGAGGAATGCCGCGCGATGTTCACCGCCTACGCGGAGGCGGGCGGGAACGTGACGCGGTCAGCCAGTTGAACAAGGCCAGCGCGATCGAATTGGGCTTCCCACTGGAGTTCATCCTGGATACCACCGCCGACTTCGTGTACGGGCCCAGTGGAAGGCAGGTGCACGGCCGCCTTTCCTGAGGGTGTCCCGTAGCTGCCGGGCCGGGACCAGGAGTGAGTTCTTCCGTCTCCGGACCAGCCTCGCCGGCCGGCCGGTTCATCGGCGAACCGTGCGAGCTCGCGGACCGACACGAGCCCGTCGACGACATACCCGGGGCTATGGACTCGTCCGGTTAGGCATCACCGCATCAGCGACGCAACCCGTTCATCCGTGCGTCGCCGAGCACGTCGACGTCTACCTGAAGTTTTTTGCGCAGAGATCCGCCTCCAGGGTGGCGACCGTCGGGGACGTGCGGAGCTGCAGCGCTTCCGGACACGTGCACTCGCGGCCGGACATCGGCCAGGGTGCCGAGGTCAGCGGCATGCTGGTTTCCGGCCCTGCGGGTGAGGTGCGGTGTTGCGCAGCCGGTGCATCGGCAGACCCACGGGGACCGCCGGAGCAGCCGGCTCAGGCCCCGTGGGGCATGTGCCCGGGGGAGGCCCGCCGTTCGACGGCGTCCAACGCCGGGGCGATCACCTTGAAGGCCCGGTCGGTCAGCTCGGCGGGGTCCTCGGCACCCTCGCTGCCGCTCCACCGTTGCAGCACGGCGCCGAAGGCGGTCAGCGCCATCCCGGCGGCCAGCTGCGGGTACAGATCGGTGTCGGGGTCGAGCTCCAGGCGACGCGCCAACTCCGCCGTCAGGTCGTCGCGCCACTGCGCCTGGCGCTCCAGAAAGCGTGCGTGCAGGGCGGGGGTACGCAGAATCAGCTGCACCACTCGCAGCGCCCGGTCGGAGGGGTCGCCGCAGGCAGCCATGGAGACCCAGACGGCGTGCTGCAGCGCCACGGAGGGCCGCTCCTCGATGGGGCGGGCCGCCAACTCTGCGTGCATGCCGATGCCCATGTCGGCCAGAAATTGGACGACCACGTCCTCCTTGGACGCGAAGTACCGGAAGAAGGTGCGCTTGGACACTCCGGCCGTAGCCACGATCTCGTCGATGGTGACCGCGTCGAACCCCTTCAACGCCAGCAACTGCAGCGCCGCTTCGGTCAGCTCGTCGGCCACGAGCTGACGTTTGCGCTGAGCCAGGCTGATTTCGGGGTGGGCACTCACCCAGCAATCGTAGCGCCATGCCGTACATGACACCAAGTATCACCTTGACACCAAGTGCCATGCACGGCAGCGTATGCCATATGACACAGGAGCAGCGCTGGACTGTCGATCAGATCCCGGACCAGACCAAGCGGGTGTTCGTCGTCACCGGGGCCAACAGCGGCCTCGGTCTGGCGACCACCCGGGCGCTCGCCCGCCGGGGCGGGCACGTGATCCTTGCGGTGCGCGACGAGGGAAAAGGTCACCGAGCGGTCGCGGAGATCACCGCCGAGCAGCCGGGCGCCTGCCTCGAAGTGCGCCACCTCGACCTCGCCGATCTCGACTCGGTCCGCGCCTTCGCCGATCAGTTGCATACCGACCATGCGCGGCTGGATGTGCTCGTCAACAACGCCGGTGTGATGGCGCCGCCGCGATCGCTGAGCGCGCAGGGCCACGAGTTGCAGTTCGCCTGCAACCACCTCGGCCACTTCGCGCTCACCGGGTTGCTGCTCGATCTGCTGACCGTCGGGCGCGACCCCCGCGTGGTCACGGTGAGTTCGATCAACCACCGACAGGGACGCATCCACTTCGATGACCTCGCCGGTGAGCGCAGCTACTCGCCCATGGCCTTCTACAACCAGTCGAAGTTCGCCAATTCCGTCTTCGGACGGGAACTCCACCGGCGGCTGACCTCAGTCGGCAGCCCGGTGCGCAGCTTGCTCGCCCATCCCGGCTATGCCGCCACCAACCTGCAGACGAGTGCGCCGGTCGGCCTGTGGCGGGTGGTCCTGGGGCGCATGGGCAACCCGCTGTTCGCCCAGACCGCGGCCAACGGCGCTTTGCCACAGCTGTATGCGGCGACCGACCCGAATGCGGAGAGCGGTCAATTCATCGGGCCGGACGGCCTGGCCGAGCTGCGCGGCGGACCGACGAGGGTGCAGTTGTCCCCCGCGGCGGCCGACGCCGAGACAGGCCGCCGCCTGTGGGAGCTGTCGGAACACCTCACCGATGTGCAGTTCGTGTTTCCGACTCCTGATTGATCAGTCGGGGCACTCACCCCGGCCCGCACGAGGAGCGGCGGGCCGGGGCACAGCTCAGCGGTGGAGGTTTTCGCTGGAGAGGATGTCGAAAATCCGGTCCCGGGTCGCTACACGCCGGGACGGTTCGGCCCTCGTCCTCTGCGCATGCCGGTCGCCGACCGCGTAGGGGTGGCCTTCGCCTGCGTGGATCTCCGTGCCCGCTGGAGAGCCTGATGGACCGACCAGACGACGGATACCAGCGGAACAATCACCACCGCTCCCAGCACCCCCGCCGCGATCGCGCCACCGATCACCGAGAGTGCGACCACGACTGGATGCAGGCGGACTGCCCAGCTCATCACGATCGGGTGCAGCAGGTGCCCCTCGATCTGGCCGATGACGACGATCAGCGCGATGACAACGACCGCTACGATCGGCCCCTTTGACGCCAGAGCCACGACGGCAGCCACTCCGAGGGCGATGGGTGAGCCGATCAGTGGGACGAAGGCAGCGAAGAACTCCAGCAGCGCCAGCGGAAACGCCAGCGGCACTCCGAGTACGAAGAGGGCAAGCCCCACGAGTACGGAGTTGGTGGTGGCCACCACGACGATGCCGTGGGTGTACCCGGTGAACGTCCGCCACGCCGCCCGGCCCGCGATCTCCGTTCGCTCCCGCGCCGTCGCCGGAAGCTGTTCGCACAACCAGTCCCACTGCCGGTCGCCCGAGTGGATGAAGAAGACCGAGCAGAACAGCGCGAGAGCGAACACGGTCATCACCTCCACCAGTCGGCCCACGCCACTGAGCGCCGTACTGACCAGGGTGGACCGATGGCTGGACAGGTACTGTCCGATCCGGACCTGCAAGTCGCTCAGCGCCCCGGGGTTCAACCGGAAGGGTGGCTCCTCCAGCCAGCGCTCGATCCTGGCGAGGCCCTCTCTGAACTGCCGCTCCAGCCCGGCACGTTCTCCGGCAACCGCCTCGCCGACCAGGGACAGCACGCCGAGGACCAGGACGATACTGCCGAGGAGCGTCACTGCCACGGCGAGTGGCCGAGGCATCACACGAGCCAGGAGGTCAGCCGCCGGGCGCAACAACGCTGTGACGACCAGGCCGAGGAAGACTGCTACCGCAACCTCGTGGAACCGTCCCAGCACGGAAAAGACGGCGTAGACGACAGCTCCCACGACGAGCGTCCGCCAGGCGTAGGCAGCGGCCGTCCGCAGCGCGAGGGGCACATGCAGTTCCTGCGTCGGGCCGGCCGGTGCTCGCTGCGAGCCCAGGCCCCGGGGCGCGGGGCCCCTGATGCCACGCATCGCCTGGCGCGACGCCGCACGGATCGGGTACCTCCGCCTTCCAGGCCGGGAGCCGGGGTCCGGGTTGTCGGACTGGAGATGCGATCGCCTGGGCATTCCTTGCTGGTACCAGACGGCGCCGAATCCTCCCGGCTCCCGCGGCTGCACACTCGCGAAGTCACCCAACAGGCGCAGTCGCTGGTTCCCGGCAGAGATCTTCATCGCCGCAGTGCAGCGGGCATCGGCGCGCGCAACTCGACCGGTTCTCCTGTGCAGGCCCGGGGCGGGTCGTAGGCCGGGACGGATCCGCGCGCCGAGGCGCTCAGGGCACGGTGAGAACGATCTCGCCGTGCGCCTGGTGGGACCGCGGGCGCCGGGCAGCCCGGGTACCCTCCTCGAAGGCGAGCGTGCCGGCATCCAGGTCGATGGTGGAAGCGGCCTGACCGAGTCGGCCGATGTTGACCACGGTTCCGTCGAGGCGAGCAGGGGCAGGCAGTTGACGAAGCGCGGTCCGCCGGGTGGAGCAATGGACTGGCTTGGTGCCGGATGCCGACCAAGACTGGTCGCGTCAGGGCCGGCCGGTTTCCGGCCTGCCTCGGGGGAACCGACCCATCGAGTTCGAGGGAGCGCCCGTGGGCCTCACGATTCTGCGAGCCGGTCAGGGCAAGCGGCTGTTCCTCGCCCTCGGGAGCTGCACGCTCGTACCGCGGAGCGCTCCCCGCGTGCTGTCGGCATCCGGGCAAGTAACGGCGGACGCCGGTCGCGGAGTCGGTCGCGTGCAGCCGGCGGAAGCGAGATGAGACCGTGCCCAGGTCCGCGCACACCCGGTTGATCGTGCTGCGGCACGCCAAGTCGGCCTGGCCGGAGGGTGTACCCGACCATGAGCGTCCACTCGCCGGGCGGGGCCGCCGGGACGCCCCGGCGGCCGGGCGGTGGCTGCGCGATGCTCGGTGTGTGCCCGACCTGGTCATCTGCTCTACCTCCAGGCGTACCCGTGAGACGTGGGAGCTTGTCGCGGCGGAACTCGGTGTGTCACCGAAGGTGGTCTTCGAGCAGCGGGTCCATGAGGCAACCGCCTCCGCCCTGCTCGATGTGGTGCGTGCGGTCCCGGAGCGGCGGCGGACCGTTCTGCTGATCGGCCATCAGCCTGGCGTGCAGGACCTTGTCCTGTCCCTGGCCGGAGAAGGCGACGACCAGGCACTCGCACGGGTCCAAGGTAAGTTCCCGACCTCGGGCATCGCCGTGCTCCTGTTCCCGGGCCCGTGGTCCCGGCTCGGACCCGGCACCGCGGCGCTCACCGCCTTCACAGTTCCCCGCGGCTGACCGTCAGGCGTTGACCACCCCCGCCCCCAGCAGGCCGAACACCAGCACTCCGAAGACGATCCGGTTGATGACGAAGGCATGGGAGGAGTGCTGGGCAACAAACCTCAACGGCCAGGCGATGGGGGCGTTTTGCGACCACGAGGCCCGGTCGGCCCACCTCAGCCTGACGCGGCCGGCCGGGGTGTGGCCACCCGGCGGAGAGGCTGAGGCGCGGCCCGCCCCTCCGCGCCGTCCGCCGTTGCCCGGGGGCCCTGGGCCTTCCTTCCTGCGCGCTCGCCGGGTTCGCCTGACGCACGCGTCCTGCTCACCAACTGGGTGAGCGTGAGCTGCCTGGCCGTTCCCCCCCGGGCCGGCCGACGCCGACGGGGCTGGTGACGGGGCGTGTGGCAGCCCTCCGCCGGGGCGGGCACGTATATGTGCTGCCGTCGGCCGGTGTCGCGGGCGAGCGCGTCGCGGAGCAGGGGCAGGTGCGCGCTTACCGCTGCGAGGCAGTCGTGTTCGTCCCGGCAGGTGGGGCAGGTTGTCAGGTGGTCGCGGACCTGGGCGGTTTCCTCGGCGGCGAGGGCATTGAGTGCGTATCCGGCCAGCAGCTCACGGATCGTGCTGCATTCCTGGGGTGTGGTGAACATGGCGGGTGTCCTCTCGGGGCGGGGGGTCGCGCGGTCGGCGCGGCCATGGGGTTCAGGCGGTGGCGTCATCCTGGTCCTGCTCGGTGACGTCCATGGTGGATGTGGTCTGTTCGGCGGTGCTGTCCTGACGGGTGTGGTTCGCCTTCGATCGGCGGGGCCGCCGCTCTGCGGGCCGGCCCGGCGCCGGGCGAGGAGGACGAGAGCTGCGAACAGCAACGGGAAGATCCAGGAGGTTCAGCCGTGGATCGGGGATACGGTGGGCGGGCTCTGTCCGCGGCATGTCGATCCGGTCGTGGCTCGGAGGGTTACGCATGCAGTGGCGTCTTCTGGCCTCCTTGCCCTCCGCACCACCGCTTCCTTGGGGCTCCGTGGCGGGCGGCGCGTCCGGGTGTGCCCGAGGCCAGGGCCGCGGCCCGAAAGAGCGGTGACAGCGGTGCGGCTTCGTCCTGCGCCGGTCAGGCGTCGCGTCGCTTGAGGAGCCAGGCGGCGAGACCGAGGAGGGCGGCTGCGTATCCGGCGAAGAGTGAGAGACCTGTCCAGGGGGCCATCGCGGGATCGGGGACGACGGAGAGCACGGCTTGTCCGGCGTTGCTGGGCAGGTAGGGGTCGATGTGCTGAGCCCAGTCGGCCGGAAGCAGGGCGCCCAGTCCGGGCAGGACGAGCAGGATGCCCACCAGCGTGGCGATGGCTCCCGCAGAGCTGCGGATGATGGCACCCAGGGCGACGCCGAACAGTCCGACGACGGTGAGGTAGAGCGCGGTACCGAAAACCACACGAGTCACGCCGGGGTCGGACAGATGCGTGGACAGGTGAGCGTGAGTGGAGGACAGGACAGCCTGGCCACCGAAGTAGGCGGCGAAAGAGGCCGCAGTCATCAGGACGAGGACGACGCCGGTGAATACGGCGGCCTTGGCCACGAGCATGGGCAGCCGCCTGGGGACGGCCGTGAGTGTCGCATGGATCATTCCGGTGGAGTACTCGCCCGTGAACATCAGGACGCCGAGGACACCGACGGCCAACTGCGCGGGCCGGTACATGCTCAGGCTGACCTCGGCTCCGTTGAAGTGCGCCACTTCCCGGGCGTTGAGGTCGCCTGCCCGCAGGTGCGTGACCAGCATGCCCAACCCGACCATCGCGGCCACGGCGGTCAGCAAGGTGATCGACGTGGAGCGCACGGTGCGCAGCTTGATCCATTCGGACCTGAGGACCCGGAGCAGGGTCACCTTGCCGGGGCGCACTGTCGCGCCGAGCGGGCGCGTGAGGATCGTGGTCATGACGCGCTCCTTGCTGCGACCGGTTCCCCGGCGGCGGTGGAGCGGTACTCGACCGCGTCCCGGGTCAGTTCCATGAACGCCTCTTCCAGGGAGATCCGCTGGGGAGAGAGTTCGAGCAGGGTGAGGCCGTGGTCGGCGGCGGTGTAGCCGATCTGGTCAGTCGTCAGGCCGACTACTTCCAAGGTGTAGGGCGCGCAGGCAGTGAGGGTGACGTCCGGACCCGCGAGCAGACCTTTCAAGCGGTCGATGTCCGGGCAGCGCACGCGCACCACGGTGCGGGCCGCGCTGCGGGTGAATTCCTCGACCGAGGTGTCGGCGATGAGCCGGCCGCGGCCGATGACGACGAGATGTTCGGCGGTGAGCGCCATCTCGCTCATCAGATGCGACGAGACGAACACCGTTCGCCCCTCCCCCGCCAGGCTCTTGAGAAGATTCCGGATCCACCGGATGCCCTCCGGGTCGAGGCCGTTGACCGGCTCGTCGAGGATGACCGTGGCAGGGTCGCCGAGAAGCGCGCTGGCGATGCCGAGGCGCTGGCCCATACCCAGGGAGAAACCGCCGGCCCTTTTACTGGCGACCTCGCGCAGGCCTACGAGGTCGATGACCTCGTTCACGCGCTGGCGGGGGATGCCCGTCGTGGCGGCCAGGGCCAGCAGGTGGTGGTAGGCGGTGCGGCCGGTGTGGATGGCGCGGGCCTCCAGCATCGCCCCGACCTCGCGCAGGGGCGCTTCGTGCATTGCGTAAGGGCGGCCGTTGACGGTGACGTGCCCTGCGGTTGGGGCGTCCAGGCCGAGGATCAGCCGCATGGTGGTGGATTTACCGGCCCCGTTGGGACCGAGGAACCCCGTCACGATGCCGGGGCGGACCGTGAAGGACAAATCCTCGACGGCTGTCTTGCTGCCGTACCTCTTGGTAAGGCAGTGGGCTTCGATCATTGCGAAACCTCCGTTCACCACCTCACTCTCGCCCGTGACCGGCCCCTCGCACATCGTCCCCGTGCAGCGATTCCCGGCTACCACGTCCGTGGTACGGGGTCCGCCGGCCTACCGCGGGGACGGAACGCGACACGTACCTGCGCCGACCATCAGGCGGATGTTGCTGAGCGACTCGGCTCCATCGCCGGGCTGACCAGGCCGCTCTGGTAGGCGATGACGACGAGCTGGGCCCGGTCACGAGCCGCCAGCTTGGTCATGGCCCGGTTGACGTGGGTTTTGGCGGTCAGCGGGCTGATGAACAGGCGATCGGCGATCTCTTCGTTCGACAGGCCCAGCGCGACAAGCCCCAGGACATCGCGTTCCCGTGGTGTAAGGCACTCCAGCCGCTGGTGCATGGCTGCCGGGCACGCTTCCGGCTGCGTCAGAAATCGCGTGATCAGCGCTCGGGCGGCAGACGGGCCCAGCAGCGCTTCCCCGGCGGCGACTGTGCGCACGGCCTCGAGAAGCTCCTCGGGCCGCGCACCCTTGCCGAGAAAGCCGCTCGCACCCGCGCGCAGCGCCTCGGCGACGTACTCGTCGTCCTCAAAGGTGGTCAGGATGAGGACCTTCACCCCTGCGAGGTCCTCCGACTCGCCGATCAGCCGCGTCGCGGCGAGGCCGTCCATCTCGGGCATGCGGATGTCCATCAGGAGCACATCCGGGTGCTGCGCATGGGCCAGCTCCACTGCCTCGCGGCCGTTGGATGCCTCGCCCACGGTCTCCATGTCGTCCGCAGCATCGAACAGCATCCTGAAGGTGCCCCTCAGCAGGGCCTGGTCATCGGCGAGCAGTACGCGGATCGTCATACCCATCTCTCCTCGGCGGTCCGTTCGTTGCCGGACCGCCCGTGGCCGTTGCGGCTCGCAGGGGCAGATCGGCAGTCACAGCGAAGCCGCCCTGCGGGCGGGCTCCCGCATACAGCGTGCCCCCGACGATGGCAGCCCGCTCGCGCATCCCGATCAGCCCGTGCCCCGTCCCCTGGGTCGGCTGGTGGTGCGGTCCGACGCTTCCGTCGTCCTCGACGGTGATCGTCAGCCATTCGGGGCGGTAATGCAGGAACAATCGGGCGTGGTCCGCGCCGGCATGCTTGTGCACATTGGTCAGGGCCTCCTGCACGATGCGGTACGCGGCCAGGTCGACCGCCGGCGCCAGAGGTTCACTGATTCCGCGCTGACTGTGCCTGACCGCCAGGCCGGCGCCTTCGAACGACGCCAGCAGGGCCGGTAGCTGCGTCAGACCCGGCATCGGATCGCGCGGCGCCGCCGGATCACCCGACTGCCGTAGCAGGCCTACGGTCGCGCGCAGTTCATCCAGCGCCGACCCGCTGGTGTCCCGGATGTTCTCCAGCGCGGCGAGTGTCTGCTCCGGCTGCCGCTCCGCAAGATGGACGGCGACGCCTGCCTGAGCGTTGATCAAGGCGATGTGGTGCGCGACGACGTCGTGCAGCTCGCGCGCGATCCGGACCCGCTCGGCCGCCACTCGCTGCTGTGCCTCCTGCTCACGGGTCCGCTCCGCGTTCTCCGCCCGTTCCTCCACGGCTGCCACATAGGCACGGCGTGACCGCACCGCGTCCCCGATGGCGGCCGACAGAGCCGTCCACGCCAGCATCACCGCCTTCTCCGGCTCCAGCCACGAGCCCGGGGCGAACGCCACGGCCGCCCCCACCAGGACGGCGGCCGTGACCGCCGTGGTGGTCCAGGTGGTGCGCCGGTCGGTCTGCACCGCCATGGTGTACACGGACACATCGACCGGGCTTGCCACCAGCGGGCTCTCCCGGAATCCGAGCACCTGAAAAAACACCCCGCAGGCGACCGCGACCGCCAGTACGCCGAACGGGTGACGACGTCGCCACATCAACGCCGAGCAGCCGACCGCCGCCAGCACCACGCCCTGCCACCGGAACTCAATCCGGTGCTCGTCCGGCACAACAGCAGAAGCCGCAGCCGACAGCACGAACAGCACGGCCGACATCAGCGCGTCCACCACGCCGGGCCGGGCTCGCGCTTCCCGCCTCCAACCGTTGATCACTGCCATCCCTCCACCGTAAGTGCGGAGACCGGGCCAGGCATCGTGTCGGTTCGGCAGGGCAGTCCCCGGGCACGGGGCTGTTGACCGGGTTGCGCAAGGGCTTGAAGGCCACAGTTCCCGCCACACCGTCCGCTCCTGGCTGCGGGCCATCTTCGAGTCCGGTCCGTTCACCGCCACTTTCAACGTCTCCGGCAATCCCGCGATCAGCCTGCCGCTGGGGCAGAGCCGGGAGGGCCTGCCGATCCGGGTGCAGCTCGTCGCCGCGCACGGCCGGGAGACCTGCTGCTCCAGGTGGCCGCCCAGCTGGAGCAGACCGTCCCCTGGAAGGAGCGCCGCCCACCGATCCATGCGGGCTGAACCCGCCGCCACCCCCGGGGCCGTACTCCCGCGGACGGCAGGCGCGCGCCGTCTGAGACAATGGACGCTCACCTCGGAGCGTGGCGGACCGCCGTGCTCGTCCCGTCACAGGAGAGCACGCAGTTGCCCCAGAAGCACGCGGCCCCGTCCGGCGGCAGCGGCCGCAACGACCTGCAGGCCGACTGCGCGAACTGCTTCGGGCTGTGCTGCGTCGCGCTGCCCTTCGCCCGTTCCGCAGACTTCGCGGTGGACAAGGACGCCGGGCAGCCGTGCGCGAACCTTCAGGTGGACTTCCGTTGCGGCATCCACACACGTCTTCGGGAGAAGGGCTTCCAGGGCTGCACCGTGTTCGACTGCTTCGGTGCGGGCCAGAAGGTCTCACAGGTCACCTTCGGTGGAACGGACTGGCGGCAGGCGCCTGAGAGCGCCCGCCCGATGTTCGAGGTCCTGCCGGTCATGCGGCAGCTCCACGAACTGCTGTGGTACGTCACCGAGGCCCTCGATCTCGCGCCGGCCCGCCCCGTCCACCCGGATCTGCGCCGTGCGCTGAAGCGCGTCGACGGCCTCACCCGGGGGGACGCTGCATCGCTCATGGACCTCGACGTGGCGGCGCAGCGCGACGATGTGAACGCCCTGCTGCTGCGGACCAGTGACCTGGTGCGGGCCGAGGTGCCCGGCCGCAAGAAGAACCACCGGGGTGCCCAGCTGATCGGGGCCAGGCTGAGCGGCGCCCGGCTGCGGGGGGCCAGTCTCCGCGGGGCCTGCCTCATCGGGGCCGACCTCAAGAAGGCCGACCTGCGCATGGCCGACCTGATCGGGGCGGACTTGCGCGGCGCCGACCTGAGCGGAGCCGACCTCACCGGGAGCATCTTTCTCACCCAGGCCCAGCTCAACGCGGCCAAGGGCGACTCGGCCACCAAGCTGCCTGCCGCCCTCACCCGTCCCGCGCACTGGTAGCCCGCGGCGGGGTCACCACGACCGCGGTCGCCACGATGCTTGCGCCGTCCCAGGCCAGGGTCTGCCACGTTCCGGTGAAACAGTCCAGGCACACTCCGCCTACGACCGGGGCCCGAATCTTCAGGCTTCCGGTGAAGGTACCGTTCCTAACCAGTGTGCGTGAGCGTCGAGCCGGGCCAGGGTGGGTCGCTCCTCGGGGAGCGTCACAAGCTCCTGGCCCCTCTCGGGGACGGGTTCGTTCGGCTCCGCATCCACGCCGATCGAGGCGATCTCGGCACTGCGGGCCCACCGCCGCCGCGTGATGGCCGTCGCCGTGCGTCATGCTCCCGACGATGCCTCCGGGCCGGCTCGGCGCACGGCCGGCCCAGGGCGGCCCGTCCCGGGCGGGCACGATGGGCCTCGGTGCCGCCCCGCGCCGGGCCGGCGTCCTCCGCACAGCCGGCGAGGCACAGGCGACTGCCCGGAACACGGCAGCAACGATTCGATCGGCGCAGGCCTGTTGCGCAGGATCACTGGTGCCGCTCCGGACCCCTGTCGCAAGGAGAGCGCCGCCGGCCACTGACAGGAGCGCCGGATGACAGCGGGAGGTCCCGCGGGCGAACCGGCGGCAGAGCACTCGTCCTCTGCCGCCGTTCTCCTCGGTACGCAGTGATGGTGCGTCAGCCGTGGTAGTTGATGTAGCCGTTGCGGTCGGGGTCGGAGCCGGTCTTGGTGTAGGCGTGGACGTCGGCCCGGCTGCCCGACGGCTTGTACAGGTAGATGGTGTCCTTGTCGTTGTTCCAGATGAAGTTGCAGTTCTGGCGGTAGACGACGTTCTTGGCGTCGGAGTCGGTGCCGTGGCCTCCCCGCAGCTTCACGTAGTCGCCGGGCTGGAGGTAGTGGCTCGCCGAGAAGGTGAAGCGGTTGCCGGCGGCGTCCTTGACGACGTAGCCCCTGAGATTGACGGTCGCCGTCGACGAGTAGTTCTTGATCGTCAGGTACTCGTCCTTGGTGTTCCCGGTGGAACACCTGTTGGAGTCCGAGCCCGGCGCGTCGTACTGGACACCCTTGATCTTCAGCGCCGACGAGTATTCGGCTGCCTGTGCCGGGGCGACGGCAACAACCGCGATGGTTCCGGCAGCGGCGACGGTGGCTATGACATGGCGTATGCGCATGAGGAATTCCCCCCAGTGGTGCGGATGAAGCGCCTGGAGCATACACAATTCGTGATGGAAAGTTGAAGAAAAGGTGATGTATATGTGAAGGCAGTCGTGTGGCACACAACCGGAACGACTCAAGTGCGAGGCGTAGCTGATGAATTGACGGCGCCGCACACAGGTCGACGCCGGGTATTCGGTGGACATGCGGACCTCCACCTCGCACCAGGGCGCGACGACAATCTGCAGGAGTGTTTCGTCTCCTGACCCGCGTCTTCGGTCGTGGCTGCGGCGTGCGGTGGCTTGGTGGTGTCGTCTCCAGGCGGACCGGGTCAGTGCGTGGGTGAAGGCGTCGCGAGGCGGTCCGGGCGAGGGCCGGAGAGCTGCGAGAAGACGCCGATTTCCGCCACGGTGCGCGGGTTGAGGCCGGCGGAAGCGTGTCCACGGCCTCCTTGTCGGTGCCGGTGGCCCGGACGGCGAGGAAGGCGTGGGCGGGCACGGCGAGGGTGATGTTCCGCAGGACGTGTGCTCCACATGGCCGATCGAAGTTGGTCAGTTGCGCCCGGCACTCGCAGAGTTGCGCCGAGAGCCCGGCCCGCTGCCCGGTGCCGTGGAGGACTGATCCATGCCCGACCGACTGGCCGTCGGCCCGCGAGTGGCGCAGATGCGGCTCGCTGGTGTCGACCACGCGTACGGCCGCCCGTTTCCCTGGCTCGCGGCCGTCGCCGCTGCTTTTGTTTTCGTGCAGTTGGTGCTGGTGGTGCCCGGCTCGGGGCTCGGCTGGGACGAGACCGTCTACGTCAGCCAGGTCAGCCGGGACGTCCCGGCCGCGTTCTTCAGTGCGCCCCGGGCTCGGGGGATTTCGTATCTGGTCGCGCCCGTGGCCGCGCTGACGTCCTCGATGGCTGCGCTGCACGTGTATCTGGCGCTGTGCTCCGGATGCGGGCTCTTCCTCGCCCTGTGGGTCTGGCGTCCTCTCCTGCCGCCCGCGGTTCTCGCCGGGGCGGGTGCGATGTTCGCCGGGCTGTGGATCACCCTGTACTACGGCCCGCAGGCGATGCCCAACCTGTGGTGCGCCTTGGGGTCGTTGGCCGCCGTGGGGTGCTTTCTACGAGCCGTCAGGGAAACGGCCGACGGCAAGGCGCTCGCCGGCCTCGGCGCCGGTGTGGCCCTGGTCGCCCTCATGCGGCCCCCGGACGCCTGCTACCTGGTCCTGCCTCTGGCCGTGGCAGCCCTGGCGGTCCCGGGCCGGCGACGCCCGGCCGTGGCGACCGTGCTCGTGGCCGCCCTTCTCCTCGGCTGCGCACCGTGGATCGTCGAAGCCCATCTGCACTACGGCGGCGTTGTCGCCCGGTTGCACCGCGCCGGCGAGATTCAGGGCGGCCTGGGCCGGCACCTCGCCGTCGACGATCAGATTCGAGCCCTCGACGGGCGGACTCTGTGCCGTCCGTGCGAGGTGCCCTGGAAGGACCCGGTCACCGCGGCGTGGTGGTTCGCACTCCCACTGCTCACGGCGGGCGGCATCGTCGCCGCCCGCGCGCGCCGCCCTGCCGCCGTCCTCGTGACCCTCGTCGCGGCGTCCATGGCGACGCCCTACCTGTTCATGATCGACTACGCTGCCCCCCGTTTCCTGCTTCCCACCTACGCTCTGCTGGCGCTGCCTGTCGCCGAGTGCCTGCGCGCTCTGTTCACCTCCACCCGCCCCGGATGGCGGCCGTCGGTCGGCGTGTTGCTCACGCTCGCCCTGGCCGGTCACTTCGCCGTCCAGTACTGGGTACTCGGCCATGCCGTCGCCCGCAGCCGCGCGGCGCGGCAGGAGTACACGGCGATCGCCGACCAGCTGCGCCTTCTGGGAGTACGCCCGCCGTGCACGGTCACCGGTTTCGACGCGGTACCGATCGGCTACTACGCCCGCTGCGCGTCGCGACAGGTCGGCGGCCACGACGGGAGTATCACAGCCGACGGTCTGCGCGCGGCAGCGCGTCGCACACCTGTCGCGGTGATTGTGGCTCCCGGGCACAGGCCACCCACCTACGCCCGGGCCTGGCGGCCCGAGTCCCTGCCACCGCTGCGCGGGAGCACAGGCCTCTCCGTCTACGTGGCGCCCACCGAACCAAGGGACGGCGCCCCGTCAGAAAGGCTGCCCCCATGATGCAATCCCCGGGTGCCGGCCTGCACTTGCCTCATCTTCCGTAGCGGCGCTCGGTGATCGATCCGGCCGACGCGAGGCCTCGCAACGGACTCAAGGCCGACGCGAGGCCACGCTGAGGGCCACCCTGGGAAGGGGGAAACCGCCGTGACTCTGCCTACTGGATGCCAGGGATCTCGCGGGCCTTGAACGCGGCACGGACCGCGTCCGCCGCGCTCTTGCCGTACATGCGTTGCGCTGTCGCAATCGTCGTCAACGCGGCGTCCTCGAAGCTGGTGTCGGGTGCGAAGCCGAACTGAGCGTTGACGATGATGCGGTCGGCGACCCTGGCGCCGAGCGCCCCCCGGATGTCCAGGAGCGCGCGGGACCAGATCTCACCGTCCGCGTGCACCTCGCCCACCCGGTCCCCGTACACCTTGTTCCCGTCGATCCGGCGCAGGCAGTGCGGGGCAGCGCTGTAGGCGACCGAGTCCCAGTCGGCGACGCACGCCAGGTCGGCCTTCAGGGGCCAGCCGTACCGGGCGTCCGCATGGGCGCCGACCTCGACTGCCAGGTAGTCGCCGAAGGCCTCGCCGATCGCCCCGGCCTCCGGGGAGGTGCCGAAGCCGGGCACCTGGGCGTTGTGCACCGCGTGCCCGTACTCGTGAACGATCACCTCGGCGTCCTCGGCATCGTCCACGCCGCCCTTACCGAAGCGGATCTCGGCCTTCTTGTCGGTGAAGAAGGAGTTGTCCGCCCCCCACTGGTTGATACGGACGGGCTGCGCACGGTTGTTGGCGCCGGGCAGTTCGCTGCCGAAGCCGAGGCCCTGCAGGTACTCCTGTGCCTCGTTGACCCAGAAATAGGCCATGACCTGCTCGAACTGGTCGTCGTGCCGGGTGTACGTGCCGACGTCGGCGGTCTTTGCGGAGGCACCGGTGTCCGACCTGATGTACGCCCACCGTCCGGAGAGTCCGCCACTGCCGTCGAGATTGCGCAACGCGGCGGAGGCATAGCTCGAGGCGGGGACGGCGTCGGCCGAGTCCTTGGCGTCGGAGAGCGACTGGTCGCCCGAGGACTGGACGGGGTTGACCATGAATACCCGGGCCTGTGGTTCGGCCGGGGCAGGGACGGCGCCCGAGGCCGAGGCCGCTCCGGCCGGAGCGAGCAGAGCCACGGTGGCGGTGGCCGCGGCGATCAGGCCGCGGGGTGTGCGGCGAGTCATGTACATCCTCCCGTGCTGAGATGTGGTGCGGTCGTGTGTCGAATTGCGGGGGATGGCGTGGTGCGAGCGTGATCCTTGCGCACCGGCCCTTCTTTGGCCAGGCCTTGAACGCGTTTGCGACTCACAGCGGCGAGGGCCCCCACCGTGCGGTGGCGCTCCGTTCGTGTGCCGGGACGGTGGGCGTCAGGTCGCCGTTGGGAACGCCACGTACAAGCGGCGGTCATCGCGGCTCAGTTCCACGAGCATGAGGATCCGCATCACTGAAGGGCAGGGCTTTTCCGGCGGTGTGTCGGTGGCTCTACGGATCGCCGGCGACCATCACCGTGTACGGGCGACGGCCCCGCGCGTCACGCTCGACCCCCAACTGCCCGGCACGTTCCGCCGGATCGCGAAGACCGCTGCTTCTGCCGTCCGCCGCGACCGACACGGTCCGCGTCGACGTGCGCGACGATCGCGGCCTCGGCCCCGGCCTCGGCAGCCGGCCAGCCGGGGCTTGGCACGCCACACAACCAGACCCTTCACCCATGCCTGGCCGGGCGAGCACCGCTTCCGGACCGCGCTGCCTCACACACGGCTCACGTGATCGATCACTTCTGTCATGTCGCCGATGCCCTTGATGCGCAAGGAGCCGCGGGACATCGGCTTCCACCATCTGGCCACCGGGGTCCACCACGCCGTCGCGTACGGTGACCTTCACCGTGGTCCCCAGGACGATTCCGGCGCCGAAGCCCGGCGCGATGCTGAGGCAGACCACGGTTTCCGGAGCCTGTGCAGCGCAGAGGGCCGCCTCGCTCAGCGCCGCGAGATCGGCGTTATACCCTCGGCAAGCCGGGACAGGAACACCGCCACCAGGACATCAGGGATGTTCGACGGAGCCCGAGATTGCTGGGACGAGTGGCGCACCCCCTGCAGGTGGTCCACGGGTACGTGCCCTGCGTCGCCGCCGGATCCCCCGGCTGACGCGGGAGCCGGCCGCAGTGGAGTCGGCTCCGGAACAGCCGGAGCACGGAGACCCGGTGCGCAGTCGCTGGGCGAAAGGCTCGCGCAATCGGCCGGAACGGTATGCGGTTCGGCCCGGTCTCCCGGTCTCAGATCCCTTCGTCGGCCGGCGGGGGCACAGTGATCACGGGGCAGGCTGCCCTGTGCAGCAGCCCGTGCGGGACGGAGCCCAGCCGCATACCGGTGAAACCCTCCCGACCACGGCGGCCGACGACCACAGCGAGCGCATGCTCCGAAGCCTCCGCCAACGCCTCGACAGGATGCCCCCGCAGCACCGCGTGACTCAGGGGAACATCTTGGTAGGCACTGGACCGCGCCGCGGTTGCTTCATGCAGCTGCCTGTGGCACGCCTCGAGCGCAGAGTCCTCGTCGAAAAGCCCTGGCAGCCGCCGCTGCCACACCCACACCGCACGCACGGAGGCGCCTTGCGAGGCAGCGGCCTCCAAGGCGTGATCCAGCGCGGCATCGGCCGACCGGCTGGCGTCCACCCCGACCACCAGGTACGGCGGCTCCTCCTGAGTGCGCCCGGCTTCCGGCACCACGACCACCGGGCAGGCAGCGTGCGCACTGACCGGAATGGTCGTCGAGGCAGCACTGAGCACCTCCCCCAGCCGGCCCAGTCGGCGCGAGCCGAGGACCACCAGCCGCGCGTGAGCGGACCTCCGAACCAGGACCTGGGCCGGATTGCCGTCCGTGATGAAGGTCGTCACCTCAACACCCGGCTGCCGCTCATGGGAACGAGCCGCCGCCTTGTCGAGTGCCTCGTCGCCCAGCTGGCGCAGGGCCTTGTGGTGTGCCGTCTCCTCGACGCCGCGTATGTGATGGGTCACGGGCAACACGGCGTGGACCAGATGAAGGCGCACCCCACGGCGGGCGGCTTCGTCGGCGGCCCAGGCCAGGGCCGCATCGGCCGGCTCCACGGCGTCGATGCCGAGCATGATCGGGAGTGGTTCACTGGCAGCTGTCATGGCTTCCTCCACCTGTCTGCGTGCGCGGGGCAGCAGCCGTGGGCTGCGGCCGCAGCTCATACCTGCACGGTACGCACATGGACGGCGAGGCGGAGGACCGAGCGGCCCCCGTTCAGAGAGCTGTTCCCCAGGGAAAGGGTGAGCTCCAGGGACCTTCGGACCCCCGTTGCGGACTGTTCGGCCCCTGCGTCCGGGAGCGTGGCGCGGTGGACTGGACACGTCGTAACCGCAGGACCGAGGAGGTCTGGGCATGGCTGTACTCGCACGCAAGCAGAAGTTCCCGTTCCCGGATCTGCCGGACTGGTTCGAGGCCTTCCCCACTCGATTCACCATGCCGGCCATGGCCGATCTGCACACCATGAGGATCGAGGAGTTCACCGAGGACGGCCGGTACGTCATTCGAGCGGAACTCCCGGGCATCGAGGTCAAGGATCTGGACGTCACGGTCGAGGACGGCAACCTCACCATCAGGGCAGAGCGCACCGAGCGCGAGGTGGACAAGAATCGCAGCGAGATCCGTTACGGCTCCCTCACCCGCAGTGTCACCCTGCCCAAGAGCGCGGACGAGAACGACGTCCATGCCGAGTACATCGACGGCATGCTGACCGTCAGCGTCGGCCTCGGCGAGGAGAAGGCGGAGGCGAAGCACATCGAAATCAAGCACCCCACGTGACCCGCACCGCGTGGTCGCCCGGACGGACATGCGCTGCCGTCCGGGCGACCCACGTCGGGCCCGGCCGTGGGCACCGTCGCAACACGACCTCCCACACGGTCGTGGCCGTCGCCATGAGGTCCGCCAGGAGCGCACCGCCGCCCGCATATGCCTGCACTGACCCAGAAGTCGTCCGCTGCCGCCGTCCGCCGGCTCGGCAGCTACGACGTCTGGGACAAGCACCAGTTCTCCGCCACGGCTCATGTCGGCATGGACCTGATGAAGTGGCCGAATGCTTGGACTACTTCTCCGCCTCCTCCCGTACCAGGCCCGCAAGCCCCTGCTCCCCGCAACGACCCCGGACAATCCTTTATCCCCGGGAGCGCAGGGCCTCCCACTGCGCTGCGGCACCGTCCAGCAGCATCTCCAGGGCCGTCGGATAGGCGCTGTCGACCATGCGGGTCGCCAGGAGGTGCGCCGCCTCGGCGATCCGGGGGTGTGTGGTGCGCGGCAGGCGGGCGTACGTCGAGCGCCACATGTCCTCGTCGGCGCTGAGACTTTCGCGTGGCAGGGCCAGCGAGGCGGCGTCAAGCGCGGCGAAGGCCAGGGTCTGGTCGATGAAGGCCTGGTAGATCCGTACCGTGTCCGGCAGCGGGAACCCCGCCGTGCGGAGTACGTCGAGGATGGCCTCGTCGGCCGCCAGCTCGTGGGCCCGGCCGGTGACCCGGTTCGCGGTCAGCAGTGCCGCCTGCGGATGCCCGACATACACGGCGTGGATGCGCAACCCGAGGCCCCGCAGATCCGACCGCCACTCCCCCGTGGGCCGCCAGCCTTGCAGGGCCTGCCCGATGAGTGCGTCGCCGATGGCGAGGGTCAGATCGTCCATGCCGCGGAAGTACCGGTAGAGGGTGCTGGGATCGGCGTCCAGGGCCAGGCCGAGACGGCGGGCGCTGAGTCCCGCGCTGCCGTGCTCACGCAGCATCCGCAGGGCGGTCTCGACGATCAGTTGCTCGGACAGCACGGTGCCACTCCTGGTGGGACGGCGCCGCCGTCGTTTCTCCTCGGGCACCACAGCTTTCGCCACTGCCGCCTCCTCGCCGCGCGCCTTATGCCAACACCATTGACCTTATCCGAGCACGCGGCGTTGGATCTCCCGGCAGGGGCGCCGCACCTTCGGTCCGCGCGGGCACGCCCCGTCTCCACAGAGAGGAAGTCCGTGTCATGCGTGTTCTGCTTGTGGGAGCCGGCGGTGTGGGCACCGCGATCACCCGGATCGCGGCCCGGCGCTCGTTCTTCGACGAGATGGTCGTGGCCGACTACGACCTGAGCCGGGCCGAGGCGGCGGTCGCTGCCCTCTCGGACACCGAGGGCCGCTTCCGTGCCGAGCACGTCGACGCGTCCGATCAGGCGGCGGTGACCGCGCTGCTGATGCGGCACGGGTGCGACGTCCTGCTCAATGCCACCGACCCGCGGTTCGTGATGCCCCTCTTCCGGGCGGCGCTCGCGGCCGGCGCAACCTACCTCGACATGGCAATGTCTCTGTCGCGCCCGCACCCCGAGCGGCCGTACGAGGAGTGCGGGGTCATGCTCGGCGACACGCAGTTCGCGCAGGCCGCCGACTGGGAGAAGGCGGGCGCGCTGGCCCTCGTCGGCATGGGTGTGGAGCCGGGGCTGTCCGATGTCTTCGCGCGGTACGCGGCCGACGAACTCTTCGACGAGATCGAGGAGATCGGCATCCGCGACGGCGCGAACCTCACCGTCGACGGCTACGAGTTCGCACCCTCCTTCAGCATCTGGACCACCATCGAGGAGTGCCTCAATCCGCCGGTCGTCTACGAGGCGGATCGCGGCTGGTTCACCACCGCGCCCTTCAGCGAGCCGGAGGTGTTCGACTTCCCCGAGGGCATCGGCCCGGTCGAGTGCGTGAACGTGGAGCACGAGGAGGTGCTGCTCGTCCCCCGCTGGATCGACGCACGGCGCGTGACCTTCAAATACGGCCTGGGCGAGGAGTTCATCCAGACCCTCAGGACGCTGCACCTCCTGGGCCTGGACCGCACCGACCCGGTGACCGTGCCGAGCGCCACGGGCCCGGTGGGCGTGTCGCCCCGCGACGTCGTGGCCGCCTGCCTGCCCGACCCGGCGACGCTGGGCGAGCGCATGCACGGCAAGACCTGCGCGGGCACCTGGGTGCGCGGCACCAAGGACGGCGCGCCGCGCGAGGTCTACCTCTACCACGTGGTCGACAACCAGTGGTCGATGGCCGAGTACGGCTCCCAGGCGGTGGTGTGGCAGACGGCCGTCAACCCGGTCGTCGCCCTCGAACTCCTGGCCACGGGTGCGTGGACCGGTTCGGGAGTCCTCGGCCCTGAGGCCTTCCCCGCCCGCCCCTTCCTGGACCTGCTCAACGCGTACGGCTCTCCGTGGGGCATGCGGGAGCAGTGACCGTCCCCGGCTCACCAGGGGATCCGACGTCCCTCCTCGGTGAGGGCAAGCGTCAGACAGCCGATCCACTCGCCGCTGTCGGGGTACTCCCAGTTGTCGGCGTCGGCCAGGAGCCTCGGCAGCTCCTCCCGCACCATGGGCGTGCCGGGCTGGAATCCGTGCCTCCCGTCGGGAGCGGTCCAGGGAATGACACGGCAGACCTCGATCCAGCCCCGGTCGACGAGGGGCAGCAGGACGGCTGCCAGCTCCGCGGCAGGTGCGGATACCAGTGGCTCGTCCAGGTCACCTCGTACACCGGGCAGGATGTCGATCTCGAACGCGTTGATCATGAAGGCGCGCTCTGCGTCGGAAAGACGGTCGGGAGGGTTCACCGCGGAATCGTCGCACGCACGGTGAACCCTCCCGGCCGGTGGACCTCCGGGCCATGGAGTCCCGGAGCCGGGCCGGGCGACTGCACGGCCCGGGGCCCGGGCGATCGCCCCCGGAGGGTCTAGATGATCACGATCAAGAGGTCGCCCGCCTCGACCTGCTGAACGGAGCTGATGGCCAGTCGGTTGACCGCTCCGGCGACCGGAGCGGTGATGGCGGCCTCCATCTTCATCGCCTCGATCGTCGCGATGGTCGCACCCGCCTCGACGCGGTCTCCGGCTGCGACCGACAGCGTCACCACCCCGGCGAACGGCGCGGCAACGTGTTTCGGGTCGGACTTGTCGGCCTTCTCCGCGGCCGGCAGCTCCGAGGCCACCGAGCGGTCGCGCACCTGGATCGGCCGGAGCTGGCCGTTGAGCGTGGCCATCACGGTGCGCATGCCGCGCTCATCCGCTTCGCCGATCGCCTCCAGTGCGATGAGCAGCCGCACTCCGGGCTCGAGGTCCACCTCATGCTCCTCCCCCGGCCGCAGACCGTAGAAGAAGTCCTTGCTCGGCAGGACTCCGGTGTCGCCGTAGGCGTCGCGATGCGCCTCGAACTCCTTCGCCGGCCCGGGGAACAGCAGCCGGTTGAGGGTGGCCCGCCGGTCCTTCTCCAGTCCGTCGTGGTCCTCGGCGGACAGTTCGGCGACCGGCCTGGGGGCGGCACGGCCCTTGAGGGCCTTGCTGCGGAACGGCTCCGGCCAGCCGCCGGGCGGGTCGCCCAACTCGCCGCGCAGGAACCCGATCACGGAGTCCGGAATGTCGTACGCGCCGGGCTCGGCGGCGAACCGCTCGGGTGGGACGCCCGCGCCCACGAGGTGCAGGGCGAGGTCGCCGACCACTTTGGACGACGGTGTGACCTTGACCAGGCGGCCGAGCATGCGGTCGGCCGCGGCGTACATCGCCTCGATCTCCTCGAACCGGTCGCCGAGGCCCAACTCCCGCGCCTGGACACGCAGGTTGGACAGCTGACCGCCAGGGATCCCGTGGTCGTACACGCGCCCGGTGGGCGAGGCCGGGCCGGCCTCGAACGGCGCGTAGATCCTGCGCACGATCTCCCAGTACGGTTCGAGGTCGCCGACCGCCCGCAGACTCAGCCCGGTCGGCCGCTCGGAGTGGTCGGTGGCCGCGACGATCGCCGACAGCGAGGGCTGCGAGGTGGTGCCCGCCATCGAGGCCACCGCTCCGTCCACGGCGTCGGCGCCCGCATTGATCGCGGCCAGGTAGGTGGCCAGCTGACCGCCGGCCGTGTCGTGGGTGTGGAGGTGGACGGGTAGCTCGAACTCCCTGCGCAGCGCGGTCACCAGCTTCGCGGCGGCGGGTGCCCGGAGCAGCCCCGCCATGTCCTTGATCGCCAGGACGTGCGCGCCGGCCTCGACGATCTGCTCGGCGAGCCGGAGGTAGTAGTCGAGGGTGTAGAGCTTCTCTGCCGGGTCGGACAGGTCCGAGGTGTAGCACAGGGCCACCTCGGCGACGGCCGCTCCGGTCTCGCGTACGGCGTCGATCGCCGGCCGCATCCGGCCGACGTCGTTGAGAGCGTCGAAGATGCGGAAGATGTCGACGCCGGTCCGGGTGGCCTCCTCGACGAAGGCGGTGGTGACCTCCGTGGGGTATGGGGTGTAGCCGACCGTGTTGCGGCCACGCAGCAGCATCTGCAGGCAGATGTTGGGCACCGCCTCACGCAGACGGGCGAGGCGGTCCCATGGGTCCTCGGCCAGGAAGCGCAGGGCCACGTCGTAGGTGGCGCCGCCCCAGCACTCCAGCGACAGCAGCTGCGGCAGAGTCCGGGCCACGGCCGGAGCGACGGCCAGCAGGTCCTTCGTCCGCACCCGGGTGGCCAGCAGGGACTGGTGGGCGTCCCGGAAGGTCGTGTCGGTGACGGCCACCGCGGGTGACGCCCGCAGCCACCGTGCGAAGCCCTCCGGCCCCAGCTCGGTCAACTGCTGCTTCGACCCGGCGGGCGGTACGCCGTTCGCGATGCCCGGCAGTTTGGTCGTGGGGTCGATCAGGTGCGGGCGCTCGCCGTGCGGCTTGTTGACCGTGACGTCGGCGAGGTAGGTGAGCAGGCGGGTGCCACGGTCGGCGGAGTGGCGCGAGGTCAGCAGCTGCGGGCGCTCCTCGATGAACGACGTGGTGACCCGGCCCTCCTGGAAGTCCGGGTCGTCGAGGACCGCCTGCAGGAACGGAATGTTGGTGGCCACGCCGCGGATGCGGAACTCGGCCACCGCGCGCCGGGCGCGTCGCACCGCGGTGGCGAAGTCGTGGCCCCGGCACGTCAGTTTCACCAGCATGGAGTCGAAGTGGGCGCTGATCTCCGAGCCGACGAAGGCGGTGCCGCCGTCCAGCCGGATGCCTGAGCCGCCCGGCGAGCGGTACGCGCTGATGGTGCCGGTGTCCGGCCGGAACCCGTTGGCCGGGTCCTCGCTGGTGATCCGGCACTGCAGTGCGGCACCCCGCAGGGAGATCCTGTCCTGCGCGAGACCGAGGTCGGCCAGGGTCTCGCCGGCGGCGATGCGCAGTTGCGCCTGGACCAGGTCGACGTCGGTGACCTCCTCGGTCACCGTGTGCTCGACCTGGATGCGCGGGTTCATCTCGATGAAGACGTGGTTGCCTTCCCGGTCGAGCAGGAACTCGACGGTGCCGGCGTTGCGGTAGCCGATGCTGTGCGCGAAGGCGACCGCGTCGGCGCAGATGCGGTCCCGGATCGCGGGGTCGAGGTTGGGCGCCGGGGCCAGTTCGACGACCTTCTGATGGCGCCGCTGTACCGAGCAGTCCCGCTCGAACAGGTGGATGACGTCGCCGTGTCCGTCGGCGAGAATCTGCACCTCGATGTGGCGGGGGTCGACGACGGCCTTCTCCAGGAACACCGTGGCGTCGCCGAAGGCGGACTCGGCCTCGCGGGAGGCCGCCTCGATGGCCTCGCGCAGGTGCGCGGGGTCGTCCACTCGCCGCATTCCGCGCCCGCCGCCTCCGGCAACCGCCTTGACGAACAACGGGAAGCCGATCTCCTCCGCGGCCACCGCCAGCTCGTCCACGTCGGTCGACGGCTGCGACGATCCCAGGACCGGCACACCCGCCGCACGGGCCGCCGCGACCGCGCGCGCCTTGTTGCCGGTGAGTTCCAGCACCCCGACACTGGGACCGATGAACGTGATCCCGGCGTCCTCGCAGGCCCGGGCCAGATCCGGGTTCTCGGACAGGAAGCCGTACCCGGGGTACACGGCGTCCGCCCCGGCCCTGCGCGCCGCGCCCACGATCTCCTCGACCGACAGGTAGGCGCGCACCGGGTGCCCTCTCCGGCCGATCTCGTAGGCCTCGTCGGCCTTGAGACGATGCAGCGAGCCGCGGTCCTCGTACGGAAAAACCGCCGCCGTTCCGGCGCCCAGTTCGTAAGCGGCCCGGAACGCGCGGACGGCGATCTCACCACGGTTCGCGACAAGTACCTTCCGGAACATGCACAGTCCCTTCCTGACGTTCGCGACGTGCGCGCCCGACGGGCGCCCTCGTGACTGATGCCCTGTCTACACCCGTACAAGTGCGGCTCGGGTCGAATCGTCACCGGCCGGTCGCTCATCGGCAGGTTCACGAAGGTCTTCATTGAGCGGTCGGGCAAACCACGGCTCGGTGTACACGGTGCTGATCAGCCACGTCCAGCGACCTGCCGCCTGTGGGACGGATCTCCGGGTGGTTCCGGCCGAGCGTCTGCTTGACCATGCGGAACGCGTTCCAGGTCGAATCCGCACAGGAATGCCTGCCGGCGCCGGTCAAGGTCCTCGCCGGACAGACGGTCGAACTGCAGGCGGATCAACGTGTCCTCGATGACGGGGAGTTGCGGCCGTGGACGATCCGGGCCGAGCGGTGGGTGAGCCTGGGGGGATACGGTCCCACGCCATCGTCTGCGCGGGCTCGTAGCGGTCGGTGCGGTGACCTGCCCGGGCGCCCCGTCCAGCCCCTCCCAAGAACCTCCACCGGCGGGCCGCGAAGGAGATGGGACGGGTCATGCGCGGAGCGTCGTAGCCGGCATCCAGGACGACGAGGACGTCACGATCGCCCCCCGACCGGATTTCCCGGTCGAAGCGAAAGCAGCGGAACCCGTCCAGCAGGGCGATGACGGCTTCGGCGACCCAACGCTGGCCTCCCACGCCGAAGCCGTAACCAGTGCGGCGGCGGGCAGCGACCGGCGACAACTGCGCCTGCACCCTCGCAGCTGAAGTCACCCAGGAAGCTCAACCGGACACGACGGTCGCTGTTGGGGACATTCGTGAGCGGAGGCATGCCCCCGTCTGCCTGTGCCGCCCTCGGCCTGCTGCTGGATGACCTCGCCCGGGCGCGTTCCCTCTGCTGTTCGGAGCCGGGGCCGAGGTCTGCACGGGAGTGGCTCTCTGTGGTGAGTCGACGCCGGAGTGTTCCTGCGCCCCGGCCAGGACCAGGGCGCCACGACACGAGACCGAGCACAAGCTCCCGCACCTGACCGGCCTCGGACTCGACTGGACGGCTCAGGTCACGGGAAGCGCGAACCGCCACGTCGACGACCCGCTCAGCCCGCGAACCGGGCCATCCACACCTCGACTTCGTCCGCGGCGCGCGGCAGGCCGGCCGACAGGTTCTCGTGCCCGCCGTCGGTGACGAGCAGGTCGTCCTCGATCCGGACGCCGATGCCGCGCCATTCCTCGGGCACGGTCAGATCGTCCGCCTGGAAGTACAGGCCTGGCTCGACGGTGAGCACCATGCCCGGCTCCAACACGCCGTCGACATACTCCTCGTTGCGGGCCTTCGCGCAGTCATGGACGTCCAGACCGAGCATGTGGCCGGTTCCGGCCATGGTGAAGCGGCGCTGCAGGCCGAGTTCGTACGCGCGGTCGACGGGGCCGTCGATGAAGCCCCACTCGACCAACCGCGCCGCCAGGTAGCGTTGCGACGCCTCGTGGAAGTCGCGGTACCGGGCACCCGGCTTGACCGCCGCCATGCCGGCCTCCTGGGCCTCGTACACCGCGTCGTAGATCTCGCGCTGCAGTGGCGTGAAGGTTCCGTTGATCGGAAGCGTGCGGGTGATGTCGGCAGTGTAGAGGGAGTGCGTCTCCACACCCGCGTCGAGCAGGAGCAGATCGCCCGGGCGCACCGGACCGTCGTTGTCCGTCCAGTGCATGATCGTGGCATGCTCGCCCGCGGCACAGATCGAGCCGTAGCCGACGGCGTTGCCCTCGAGACGTGCCCGGCGGAAGAAGGTTCCCTCGATCCACCGCTCGGACGACGCCATCGCCCGGGAAAGCTCCCCGATGACGTCGGTGAATCCGCGCACGGTGGAGTCCACAGCCTTGCGGATCTCGGCCGTCTCCCACTCGTCCTTCACGAGGCGGAGATCGCTGAGCGCCTCCTCCAGCGCGGCGTCACGCTCTTCATCAGTGGTGACAGCGGCCTCAAGGGACGGGTCGTGACCACGGACGATCCGCGTCGGTGCGCCGGAGGCAGCGGCCAGGTCACGGGCGGCCGTGCGAACGTCTCGGCAGGGCAGTCCGAGCACGCGCTCCGACTCGGTGAGGGAACGGCGCCGGCCCATCCACAGCTCTGCCGTCGCGCCTGTCCAGAAGTCGTCGTTGTCCCTGCTGTCCCGTGGCAGCTGGTAGCAGTACGCGTCGTGGCCACCGTCCGCGCGGGGTTCGAGCACGAGAGCGCCGTCACGGGCCTGGTCCCCGGTCATGTGCACATAGCCCGTGTACGGCCGGAACGGGTAACTGTCATCGTTCGAGCGGGTCTTGAGGTTCCCCGAGGGGATCACCAGGCGTTCGCCGGGAAAGCGCTCGGAGAGCGCGGCGCGCCGGCGGGCCGCGTACGGAGCCTGCTCGCTGGGCTGCAGACCGTGCCGCTCGGTGTCCGCCCACCCCGTCCGCATCAGGGCGGACAGCTCCTCGGAGATCCCCTGGTAGAGACCGTTCTTTCGACGTTTCGCCACTTCATACACCTTCTTCTGGGTGGGTTCCTCAGGGGCGGGGGGAAGAGAGGCGCGTCCGCACAGGCCGAACTCCGTCCCGGTGCAGCCCCAGGCCCGCTCGCTGCCACCGATCGTCGGCGACTCCCGGACGGTACCCCGCACCGCGCCCAACGGGTGCCGAAGACTGCCAGTGGCACAGATCGGCCACCGGACATCCGAACCGCCTGCCCGGACCCAACGGGAGCCGTCGATAATGTGGCACATGGCGAATGCAAAACTCAGCGAGGCTCTTCGGCTTCTGGGGATCGATCACGAGGCAGGACGGGTCTATATGGCTCTGCTGGAGCTGGCGCCCGCTCCGCTGAGCGCGATCGGGGCCGCGGCCGCTTTGGACGGCGCGGAACTCGCCGCGGCGTACGGCGAACTGGTCGACGCAGGCCTGGCCAGTGCCGCCGTGGAGGGCGGGGATGTGGTGGCCCCGGTTCCGCCCGCCGCAGGGCTGGAGATCCTCGGCCGGCACCGGGCGGCCGAGCTCGACGAGTCGCGCATCACCGTCGGGGGCGCGTTCGAGTCGTTCCGGCGGCAGCGGCTCGCCGCGTACAACGACGATCTCGTCGAAGTCGTCACCGGGGAAGCCATCGGTCCCAGGATGCGCCAAGCCTGGGCCAGTGCCCGCGAACAGATCCGGCAGTTCGACTCACCGCCGTACTTCCCCCTCGCCGGCGCCACCGACGATGCGCTGGCCACCCTCGCCCGCGGTGTGACGCAGCGTGTCGTGTACTCGCGGGAGTCGTTGGAGCATCCGGGCCAGCTGGAGGCAGTCATCGAACCGTGCATCGAGGCCGGTGAGCAGGCCAGGGTACTGCCGTCGGTGCCGGTCAAGCTCGTGATCATCGACGAGGCGTACGCGCTCGTGTCGTTGTCGATCAAGGAGGCCGATGTGCACAACACCATGCTGGTCGTGCAGCCGTGCGGGCTGCTCTCCGCGCTCGTGGCACTGTTCGAGCAGGCATGGCAGAACGCACTGCCCTTCCACGGCCGCACCGCCCGGCCGGGCGGCCTGCTGCCCGCCGACCGCCGCCTGCTGTGGCTCCTGGCCGGCGGTGCGAGCGACGAGGTCATCGCCCGGGAGATCGGAATCAGCCGCCGCACGCTGTTCCGCCGGGTGCAGATCCTGATGGCCCGGCTGGGTGCGACGAGCCGGTTCCAGATGGCTCTGCAGGCGCAACGTTGCGGATGGCTGTGACTGGAGCGTGCCCGTCCGCCCCGGCAGGGACGACGCGTCGCCCCTGACCGGTCACGCTGCTCGTCGGTAGTGATTCGGCGTCGTGCCAAAGCGCGCCGCGGCGTCCGAGTGCATTGCTCGGGACCCTGGCCGGCGGAGCCATCACGGTGCACGTTGCGCGCCGGCAGCCCCCAACGTGGGTCATCGCCCGGCAGCGATGACCCGGTCGGTTCCGTCGTCCCGCCATCCGTCCGGTCAACCAGCGAGCAGCGCCTCCAGTTCCGCCTGCGTGGCCAGCGTGTCGGGGTGCTCCTCGCCGAGAACCCGGGCACAGTCGTCCCTGACCCCGCGCAACTGGTCCACGGCTGTGGCCACGTCCCCGGTCATCGCGATGACCCGGGCAATCCCGAACCGGGTCCTGATCACCCTATTGAGCACCGCCAGGAACCACCGATGACGGCGAACGTCATGTGGAAGGAGGTGATCCCGGCAACCGTGCCGGTGACCGCCTGGCCCCGGGTCGACGCCTTGAGAAACGCCCAGCGGCGGTCACTCGCCGTCGGCTCGGTACGCCAGCGGGCCAGGGCGGCGAGCCGGGGGCCGAAGGGAGGGCACCCGATACCCCTCGGCCCCCGCGCCCCTCCGTGTCATACCGCGGAACCGATGGGCTCTTCGCACCTTTCAGCTTCAAGGAAGGAGGCGTCCCGAAAGGCTCTCAGCGCCTGCTTACGACTGACTCCCAGCCTCCCCAGGGTCTCTTCCTTCACCAGCCCCGCAGCCCGGAGCTCGACACACCGTCGCGCCAACTTCAGCCGCTCCGGATGGACTTCGGGCGCCTCATAGAAGAGTCCGTCCTTCAGCAGTTCGTCAACGGTGTCTGCGGACCGGCCCATGGCTCTCGCGATCTGCGCCCTTGCCATCCCGGACCTCTTGAGACGGACGGCCTCGGCCGCGTTACGGCGGCGCTCGGTCTGAAGGTCCTCCTGCCGCCGAGATGTGATTCCCGCGGCGCTACGAGCACGAGACAGGGCATTTTCGGCCTGCTTGTGGGTCAAGCCCACCTCGGCGGCGATGTCCGAAACACGCAAGCCCTCGCGTTGCAACCGCAGAACCCGTTCGTCCTGCTCCTGACACAGGAGACGCGACTGCTCGCGCTCCCGCTCCCGCCTCCTCTTGATCTCACCCTTGAACTCGCGGAGCAGGGCCGATTTGACGGAACGGGCAAACCGGACGCGCTCCCGCTCCTCCCGCATCTGCTCGCGGACGAAGTAGCCGCACCAGAACGGCATCCGATCGGTCAGGTCTCCGTCGCTCTTCGCCCCCCACCTGAACATGGGATGCTTCGGACGCCTCTGCCACATCGCCTTCAGGACGGACTCGTCGGGGCTGTAGCCCCCGTCCTTGCGCAGCAGCAGCCGCTGCTCCTCGGTCAGGTCGGCCATGGCCGCTTCCCAGGCGACGCGCAGTTCCGCCGCCTCCGCCAGGTCCAACAGGGTTTCCCAGTCCCACTTGGGCACGGTGAGGCCGAAGCGGCCCCCCTCGTCATACCCGTCCCAACGGTTGATCTCGGCGCCGATGTACACCGCGAAACCGGCGGAATTCCACGCCCTCACGACGTCGTGCCACATTTTCGCCGAGGTTGCGGGCAGGTAAGCGGCTCGCTGCCCTTCCACATCAAGAGCGACCGCCCGAGCGTCCCACGGGTTGTGGGGCTCGGGCACGAGCTCGGCCTCGACCTTCTGGCCCGCACGGAATCTGCTCAACGATTCCTGAAGGTAGTACGCCCCTGAGGCATAGAACTCCCCGGACGCCTGACAGTAGTCGTCGAGCAGTATTCGGCCGACTGGCCTGACGTACTCTCCAGGACGACGGGTGTGGCTTCCCACGGCACCCCATTCTTCACTTGCATGTGTCGCACGTGCCCCTCGAAGCCGACTCCCGTCGGACTCCGAGGAATTCCCTGCCAGGCGGGGCGAAACCCGTCGGACGCCTCCGACCTGCAGGTATTCCAGTGATCCTACGCCCGGCTGTCGCGCACACAGGCTCGCCATCGCAAGCCGATCCCCCGCGGGGGTCCACGCCGGCCCCACCCGCCCGCCTCCCCGCGCTGCACGCCCTCCGCACCCGGCAGGACCCGACCCTCGGAAGGCGAAGCCGTGCCAGCCTCCGCTCCCGCGCGACGTGACCGGACTCAGTCGTTCAGGTCCTCCGCGATCGCGTCGACCACCGGCCGCCACACCTCACACATGTCCTCGAAAGCCTGCACCCCCGCCCGTTCCTTGCCGGAGAAGCGGCGCTCCGCGCGGGCTGCGAGCAGGTGGATCACGGGGCCTTCGCCGTGCCCCCTGTGAGTGAGGTGGAAGCAGCGTCCCGGGGCCGACGGGACGGCGACAGCTCACACACTGGACCACGCACCGAGCGGCGCCCCGCGCGCGACGAACGGCCGCCGCAGGCCGGCTAGGACTTGTCCGGCCGATCACGGGGCACACTGACCGACATGCCCTTATCTCTGCACCACATCGTTGTCGATGCCCACGACCTGTCCGCCCTGGCCCGGTTCTGGGCTGAGGTGTTGCGCTGGCGGATCCTGTCCGAGCGGGAGCGGGAGGTGGTGATCGGGCCGGACGAGACGGCGCCGGTGGGTATCTGCTTCATGCCGGTGACGGATCGTAAGGTTGTCAAGAACCGCCTCCATCTTGATCTGACGTCCGCCGCAGGGGATCGGGAGGCCGAGATCGAGCGCATTCTTGCACTCGGCGCCCGCAGGGCGGACGTCGGGCAGAGCGGCAACGAGTCGTGGACCGTGCTCGCCGATCCGGAGGGGAACGAGTTCTGTGTGGTCCGCCCGAAGGAGACCCTCATCGGGTAGGGCTTGTTCGTGCGGTCATGTTCGGAGCCAGATGACGACTGCGACTGCTGTCGCGGTGCCGAGAAAGACGTGATCGCCGCTGCGCCGCTGATCTGGCTCCGTTCGTGGGTGAGCAGGCGCAGGCTGCGTGGCAACGGCTGGCGCGGCGGTTGGACAAGGAGCCTGCCGATCGGCGAGTGGCCATCCTTCACCGACCAGGAGAGGAAATGCTGCTCGACGGCTATCTCCAGACCCGCTGTGTGGAACTGACGGTTCACCTCGATGACTTGGCATTGAGTGTGGGCGCTCGCTGCCCGGCGCCCGAAGCCGCACTCGCTGTCGCGGTTGACGTGCTTGTCGCGGCTGCCCGCGAAAGGCACGGTGATCAGGCCGTATTGCATGCGCTGGCCAGACGCGAACGTGATGTAGACCAGGCATTGCTTGTGCTGTAGGCGGTCTGGCCTTCGTTGGACACCCGCCCGTGCAGCACTGCCGTTGAGGAGAACGGGGCTGTCCGGGTGGTACCTCAGCACCCGCGAGATCCCGCCCGTTGCGCATTTCCTGAACAGGTGATCGGAGAGACAGAGCCTAGTTGTCCCGCGTCAGCATCGGCAGCAGCAGAGCCGCCGACCAGCTGAAGTTGGGCGAGTTGAGTGGGGCTCCCGTCATCGGGTCGTAGTTCTCCATGATCGACCCGTTGCCGGTGAGGCCCGACGCTCGGGTGAGGAGTTGCTCCGTCAGGGCATTCGCGTCCTTGTCATAGCCGTAGCGGCGCAGCCCGCCGAGGGCGAAGTAGGCCTGGTCGAACCAGACGGGGCCGCGCCAGTACGCGGTCGGCGAGAAGTAGAGGGAGCTCTTCGACACGGTCGGGAACGGGACGGTCGTCGCGAACTCCGCCGGGTCCGTCAGCTTGTCGCGCACGGCGCGGGCCTGCGTCCTGGACGCAGTGCCGGTCCACAGCGGGACCGCACCCTCGATGCCGCGGCCGCGGGCCGTGAGCGGCGCGCCGGTGCCGAGCGCGGTGTCGTGGAACCAGCCGTCGGAAAACGCCGGCCGCCGACATCCCGCTCGCCATCGAACACCTCCGCTACTTCGCGGGCGCCCCGCGCGCCCAGGAGGGCTCGCTCAGCGAGATCGACGACGACACGATCGCGTAGAGGGCGAGACGGCCCCGGCGGGCTCGCACGGCGCCCTCCACCGCGCTACGTGAGTGCCACCTGCGACGCAGCCCGCAAGGGTCGCGAACCACATCCAACCCGGAGAGGATGGGAGATACGTCGCACTCCGGCTCCCGGCAGCGCAAGCCCACCGGGGCCGATCACACGAAAGAGGAGGCCGGATGAGCCGTCTCAGACTCCTCACCTGGAGCGCCACCCTGTGCGTGGCCGCATCACTGAGCATGGCGGCGCCACAGTTCGCATCGGGCGCCGAGTCCACGGACGGAGGGTGTTCCCACACGCCGTCCACGGCTCGCCCCGTCCTCAGCTTCGGCCAGAGCGGCAGCGCGGTCATGCAGGCGCAGTGCCTGAGCAACCGGTGGGGAGGTGTCCCGCCCAAACTCACCGTCGACGGCGTCTTCGACCTCCGCCTGCGCGACAAGATCCGCTGGATCCAGGGCTGCCACGGCCTGCCCGCAAGCGGCGTCGTCGACCCGAGCACCTGGAGAGTGCTCTACCACCCGGCCCTCGACTGCTACGACCCGTACCCGGGCTGAGCCACGAAGCGCGTGCCTCGTACGCGGCCCGTCACTTTCGCTCTCACTGTCCGTGTCATTCGTGACCGTCTTCCCTGCCGCCGGGCACCGGGCCGTCGTGAGGGCCGCGCTCACCACGGAGCCAGGGGCCGAGCCTGGGGTGTGACATCGGGTTCGTGGCACCCGAGACCTCCCAGTCCTCGGCCCGGCCGATGATGTGCCCGTCGACAGACCGAGGCTCCAGCGGGGTCAGCCGTTCCAGCAGCAACAGGGCCGCCATGGACAGGGAGTCGGCCAGTTCTGCCGAGCGCTCCGGGTTCTCGTACGGGTCGGTGAGCAGCGACTCGGGGAACCGGGGCCCGACGTACTCCTCGCGTCGGACCCGGGCCGAGCGCGGCGTGTCGATCGAGATGCGGGTGACCACGGCCGACAGGAACGCCTTGGCCGAGGCGGGCCGGGTCGGGGATGCTGCGTAGCGCAGCCAGGTGTCCTGGACGGCGTCCTCCGCCTCGGTCACACTGCCGAGGATTCGGTACGCGATCGCGAACAGCAGCGGCCGCAGGTCCTCGAACTCCTCGGTCCGGGTCACGACAGCTCCTCCTTGAAGCCCTGTCGCCACGAGGGGTAGCGCAGCTCCCAGCCGAGCTCCCGCTTGGCCTTGGCGTTGGAGAAGGCGCGCCCCTCGGTCGTCATCACCACGGCCACCTCCCCGGCCAGCAGCCGGGCCAGCCACACCGGGACCCGCATCGGCGGCTTCGCCCCCGCACACGCGGCCACATACGGCAGCCACTCGGCGGCCGGGGCCGGCTCGTCGTCGACGATGTTGAACACGCCCCTCGCCTTCTGCTCCACGGCCAGGACGGTCGCACTCGCCGCGTCGTCGAGATGCACCCACGAGCTGTAGCCGGTGGCGCGCCCCACCAGCGGGAACTGCCGCTTCCGGATCAACCCGACCTGGTCGTCGGTGGCGCCCGGCCCGTAGAGCCCGCCGTAGCGCAGGACCGCGCCGCCGGCTCCCGCTCAAAGCCTTCTCTGAGACCCGAGACGAGACAGCCCCGCCGTCTGTGACATGGGCGGCGAAGAAAGGCGGAGGAGCATCGCGGTGGGAGCGAACAGCGCCCGCCGACACGACGGAGCAACGGCTCGCCGGCCCGACCGGCGCGCGGGTTGCACGGCACCTGGTGCACCCGCGCCCCAAGGCGTAGGTCACTCGGGCGGCCGCGTCAGGACCGGAGCCGGATCGTGCCGGTGGTGGCACGACCACCAGGAGCCACACGCGCCCTGCGCGCCACGGGTGTTGCGCCGCCGCAGCCATAGGGAGCTCACCCGTCTGACCGGGCCTCGGACCGGCGTACCCGGGGTCCGACGGAGCCGCCCACCGCCCGCAAGCGTGGCGCGGAGCGCGGATGGGCGGGCGAGACGAACCGCATGCGGAGCTGAATCCCGTGCCCGCCCGCGACGCGGGAGCTGGTGACGCTCCGCCTCGGCCCGGATCGACGGCTACGCCGTTCGGGCCGTCCAGGGCCGGAGCTTCTCGGGGTTCCGGACTGCCCAGATGCGCGTGATCCGGGCGCCATCGACGTCGAACGCGAACACCGCGACGGTGACTTCCGCCTGCTGAGCGATCAGACCGGGCTGAGCATTGACCGTGCGCTCCTGGATCGTCAGGTCGGGTACCTTGCCGGCGAGATCGACCAGGTAGCGCGCGATGTGCTCGTCGCCTTCGACGGGGCGCGGCGCGGCGCTGACGAGGCCGCCACCATCGCCGACCGCCGTGGCGTCGGAGGCGAGCAGGCCGACGAGGGCGTCGATGTCCTTGGCTTCCCAGGCCCGTTTGAAGTGCCTGACGAGGGCGGCACGTTGAGCTGCGGGAGCAGCGGGGGTCTGCGACGTGTGGAGGCGTCGGCGGGCCGAGGAGGCCAGCTGGCGGCATGCCGCGGGAGTGCGGCCGACGATCTCGGCCACTTCGGCGAAGGAGTAGCGGAATACGTCGTGCAGGATGAAGGCGACGCGCTCAGCCGGGGTCATCGAGTCGAGGACGACGAGGAAGGCCATGTGGACCGACTCGTCGAGGGTGACCCGGTCGGCCGGGTCGGCAGTGGTGTCGCCCGGCCTCACATCGATCCACTCCGGACGTCCGGGCAGCGGTTCGGGGATCCATTCGCCCACGTAGCGCTCGCGCCGTGCCCGTGCCGAGCGGAGCAGGTCGAGACAGATACGACTGGCTACCTTCGTCAGCCAGGCGCCGGGATGGTTGACGGCCTCCTGCTCCTGCCGGGACATCGCGTACCAGCGCGCGTACGTCTCCTGTACGACGTCCTCTGCATCGGCCAGCGAGCCGAGGAGCCGGTACGCCACGCCGATCAGCTGACGCCGCTCACTCATGATCGCGCTCAGACCCGGATCGGGCCGGCCGAGTCCCGGCTCGGACGAGGTGTTCATGGAGTTACCGACTTTCCTTGATCGCATCTTGCTCACACCAGTACGACGAGCCACCCCCTGGGAATGTGAGGCGGCACGTCGACCTGACATTCCGGGCGGTCGTCTCGTCGGACTGCTGAGACGAACGCCAGCCATCGAACAGGAAGATCGGTCGACACCATGACCGACATTCAGGCCATCGCGGATCGCGTCGAGATCGAGGCGCTACGCGGCGAGTTCACCGACGCGGGGATGATGCACGACCACGACCGGTTCGCGTCGCTGTTCACCCACGACGGCGCGTGGCGGATGCCCCACATTCCCGCTGAGTTCGTCGGCCGGGGCGAGATCCGCGCCGCGATCGAGCGACTGCAGGACCACTGGGAGTACTTCGTGCAGACCGTGCACCCGGGCACGATCCGGATCGAGGGCGACACCGCGGTCGGCCGTGCCTACGTCGCGGAGTTCGGGCGCATGCGCGACGGCTCTTCGCACCTGAACCACTCCCTCTACCACGACCGCTACCGGCGTACCCAGAGCGGCTGGAAGTTCACCGAGCGCGTCTACGAGGTCAGGTACCTCGACACCACCCCGCTGGCCGGCTCGGAGCCCCGCACAGTGCCCGGGTCTGTCCGCGAACCGTGACCGTCTCGGAACTGAAAGATCAACCACCCTTTTCCCACCAGGAGCGACCTGGCATGTCCATCATGACCACACTCAGCGAGCTGACCGGCGACTACGTCCTCGACCCCTCCGGTACGCGAATCGGCTTCGTCGCCCGGCACACGATGGGCACCAGAGTGCGCGGGCAGTTCGAGCAGTACGAGGGCAGTGCGCACATCGACGGCGAAGACCCGTCGAAGTCCAGCACCCGGCTCACGATCCAGGCGAAGAGCATCCAGACCCGCAACCAGCAGCGTGACGACCAGCTGCGTGACACCTTCCTGGACGTGGACCACCACCCCACCCTCGTCTTCACCTCGACCACGGTGCAACAGCTCGCCGACACCGTTTTCAGGGTCACCGGTGACCTGACCCTCCGCGGTGTGACCAAGCCGGTCACCGTCGACCTCGAACTGACCGGCGCCGAGAACGGCCCACGGGGCGGCTACCGGGTCGGCTTCAAGGGCGGCATCACGATCAACCGCGACAACTGGGGCGTGAACTGGAACGCGGCGACCAGGGTTCTGGTCAGCCAGAAGGTGGTACTGGAGCTCGACATCGCCGTGGTTATGCAGACCTGACGGCCCCGCTGAAACGGCTGCTCAGCCAACAGGACGTGTGGTCCTGGAAGCCGTCCTCCTGATTCGACGCGGACGCGCAGACCGCCCGGGCGTAGGCTTCGCTCAGCATGGATGCGGCGGGGGGCGGAGCACATGACGGCTGAGTCGACACAGAGGTGGGGATCGACCCTCGATTCGGTCGTGGTGTACGCGCAGGGCGCGGTCTGCCGACGCCTGGCCCGGGGCAGCGTGTCGCCTGACGGCCGGGTGCGGGTGACGGGACTGCCCCGCTCGCTGGACCCGGGTTCGCTACGGGCCCGTGTCCTGGGTGCCCCCGGGGTGCGCGTCACCGAGGTCCGGTTGGAAGTCGAGGCCGAGCTGCTCGGCACGGGCACGCCCGACGAGTTGCGGCACGAGGTCGAGCGGTTGAGCGACGAGTGCGCGGCGGCGCAGGGACGCCGGGACCGACAGCTGAGCCTGATCGAGGAGGTCAGGGCTCTCCACCCGGTCCCACCCGCCCGCAGGCGCGAGGACCCGCACCGCCGCGCCCCGGTCGACGCGTGGCTGGAGCTCGCCGACTTCGTCGACGAGCGGCTGACGGGACTGCACAACCGCCTCGTCGAGCTGGAGGAGGCACTGCACAACGTCGAGCACGAGCTCACCGTCGCCGCCGACAGGCTCGCCCGCGCCTCCACCGACGCGCCGTCAACGCAGGTGGAGACCACGGTCTGCGCGGTCCTGACCCTCGAGGGCACCGGTGAGCCGGAGGTGGAGCTGGAGCTGGAGCTGGAATACGGGGTGCCGGGCGCCGTCTGGGTGCCGACCTACCGTCTCACTCACCGTCAGGGCGACGGCAGCGGCCGTCTGGTGCTGCGCGCCTCGGTCGCCCAGCGGACCGGCGAGGACTGGACCGGCGTGCGCATCGCCTTGGCCACCGCCGATCTTCGGCGCCGCACCGACCTGCCGAGGCTCAGCTCGATCCGGATCGGACGCAGTCAGCCCGCCCCCGCGCCTTCTGGCTGGCGCGAGCCCCCGGCCGGGCTCGTCGACCTGTTCTCCGGGTACGACGCGGCAGGCCCTGGCCCAGCCACGACCGCCGCATCCGCGGCTGTCGGGGCCGGCTCCGCACCCGGTCCCGTTCCGCCATCACCGCCTCCCCCGCCGCCGGCACCGCAGAGGTACGGCGGTTCGCCGGCCGCAGTCCCGGTGCCCGGCGGCGCAGACGGCGCTCCCCCGGAAGTCTTCGGCGACGGGATGCCCGCCCTCGCGCAGCCGGCCGGGTCGCGACCGGGCGACAGGCCGCGTACCGGCGGCAGGTCCTTCGCGGGTGCCCCCGCCGCCATGGCGCCCGCGGCTCCGGGCCGGGCTGCGCCGCCACCCCCTCCCGCGCCGGTAGCCGGTCCGCCGCAACCGAGCGGCGCCGAGCTCGACTATGCCGCCCTTGTGCTGTGCGGCCCCGACGAGCAGGGGGGTCGCAGAGGCCGGCTGTTTCCCGACTCTCCCTTCGACCCGGTGGCGGCCGAGTACCGCCGCCGCGCCGAAGCGGTGGCCGCGCTGCCGTTGCCCGGACAGGCCGTGCGGCCCCGCGAGTCGGCGGGTTCCTTCGACCACCGCTTCGATGCCACCGCCCGCGCCGACATTCCGTCGGACGGCACCTGGCACACCGTCACCATCGGCGAGATCCCGGTCGGCCTGCGGACCGAGTACCTCTGCGTGCCGTCCGTGGAGCAGACCGTGTACGCGACGTTGGTGCTCTCCAACGCCACCGACCAGGCACTGCTGGCCGGCCCGGTGGAGGTCACCGTCGACGACGACTTCCTCCTGACCGCCGCACTGCCCACGCTTGCCCCCGGCGGTGTCCGCCGGGTGGGGCTCGGGCCGGCCGAGGGCATCCGGGTCACCCACCGTACGAACCTGCACGAGTCGACCTCCGGCCTGCGCAACAACACCACCGTGCTCGACCACCGCGTCCACGTGGAGCTGGCCAACCGGCTCGCGAGGCCCGTGACCGTGGAAGTCCGCGAGCGGGTGCCGGTCAGCTCCGACCCGGACGTCCGGATCGAGGAACGGGCCGACTGGACGGCACCCGAGGAAGGCACGGGGCCCGATCGACATGCTCCGGGCACCCGCGTCTGGCGACTGGACCTGCCCGCAGGCGCCACTGCCGCCCTCGACGGCGGCTACGAGATCCGCATCCCGACCGGCAAGGCCCTGGTCGGCGGCAACCGCAGGAGCTGACACACGCCATGTCCACGGCCCCGAAGCCGATCGCCCTCCCCGTCACCGCCGTCACGTGCCTTGAGGATCGCGCCCACATCGAACGCGCCGTCGTGCTCGACCTGGAGGCCGGGGTCCAGCGGCTGCGTCTCGGGCCGGTCAGTGCGCTGGCCGTCGACCGGACCCTCCATGCCGAGCTGACCGCCGATCACCCCGCGACCGTGCTCGACGTGCGGATCGTCCGCAGCTGGACGCCGCGCGGGCCGCTGCCGTCCACCGACGACGACTCCGCCCTGCGCCACCGCGTACACACCCTCGAAGAGGAGCGGCTGGCCCTGGGGCAGCGACGCGACCGGCTGCATGCCCGCCTTGACCTGCTCGGCCGCCTCGCCGCCGATCTGCTGCGGGAGATCGGCGAAGGCGCCGGCTCCGGGGAGACCGAACGGCCTCGCTGGGCCCGCGAACTGGACCGGGTGGACGACGAGCGCGACGCGCACGGCGAGCAACTCCGCGCCGTGGAGGCCCGGCTGGCCGCCCTCGCTGTCGAACTCGGGGAAGCCCAGCGGGCCATGCATCTCTCCGAGGAGGAGCCCGCCGAGCTGGTCGGCCACATCGAGTTGACCGTGGAGACCACGGTCGCCGGGCCGGTCGGGCTGCGCCTGAGCCACCTCACCCCCTGTGCGCTGTGGCGGCCCGCCTACCGGGCCGTGCTCGACGGGGACTCCCTGACACTGGAGACCGACGCGATGGTCTGGCAGCGCACCGGTGAGGACTGGTCGGACGTACGGCTGACATTGTCGACGGCCCGCTCGGCGCTGGCCACCGATCCGCCACGGCTGGGCGAGGACCGGCTGACACTCAAGGACCGCTCCGCAGCGGAGCGCCGCACGGTCGACGTCGAACTGCGCGAGGAGGAGATCGGGGCCCTCGGCCCGGCTCCGGTGCTCGGCCTGCCGGGAGTGGACGACGGTGGCGAGGCGCGGGTGTTGAGACCCCCCGCGCCGGTCTCGGTGCCCGGTGACGGCCGCGCCCACCGAGTGCTGCTCTCCGCATTCACCACGGCCGCGGCCAGTGAGTACGCCTGCTCACCGGAGTTGTCCCCCCTGGTCACCCAGGTGGTGCGGTTCGACAACCTGTCCGGCCACGCGCTGCTCGCCGGGCCCGTGGACCTGGTCCGCGGCAGCGCATTCAGCGGCCGCGGCACGCTGGGCTTCACTGCCCCCGGCGCCCCCGTCGAGCTGGCCTTCGGCAGCTGCGACGACTACAGGGTGGTCCGGCATGCCGAAGAGTCCCGCGACTCCGCCGGTATCACCCAGCGGACCGTGGTCACCCGCACGGTCCGGCTGCACCTGTCCCGGTTCTCCGCCCCCGGGGAGCACGGCGAGCGGGTGGTCGTCCTTCGGGAGCGGATCCCGGTCTCGGAGGTCTCGGCAGTGGAGATACGCCTGCACAAGGATTCATGCTCCCCGGCGCCCGACGTGGTCGACGCCGAGGGCATCGCCCGCTGGGACGTCACCCTCCCGCCCGGCAGCCGCCGCACGGTGACCCTGGTCTACGAGCTGTCGGCGAGCGCCAAAGTCACCGGGCTCTGAGTTCGGTGGTCCGCTGCACGCCTGCAGGTGCAGGCGTGATCTCGGCTCCCCCCTCAGAGCCTGTCGGGGGCCGTCTCGCACACCCGAAGGTGCTGCGCACCCCGGGGTCCGTGGCCTGCACGTGGCCGCCTCCGGACGGGCACCAGAGGGGCCTGGTCACAACGGGCACGGCGAGTCCGTCTTCGCCTTCGACGACAAGATCTGCCACAGCTGTCGACCGAGGTGGGTCGAACAGCCTTCCACCGGCCTGTCCGGCCTGACCTGGTTCCACCCTCGGCTACGGAGCCCGGCTGCTCAGCGGCCTGCTGTCCCGGCCCGCGACTTGGCGGTGCTGGACGGCCCGGTCGCCGCCACCATGCTCACGATGGGCCGGTTGCCGCCGGCCGGAGCCCGACCGCCCCGCGTTCCGTACCGCTTTGCCGCTCGTCGAACTCCATCGCCTCCCGGGGCGCGCATCATGAAAGGAGGGGAGACCATCGACGAGGAGTGGCGATGAGGTTGTCGTTCCTTGATCCCCTCTACGCGGAGCCGGGCCCGTTCGCCTCTGTGTACCTGGACACCTCCCGAGACGTCGAGCATCCCGAGCGGGCGATCGCGCTGCGCTGGCGGCGGCTGCGCGAGAGTCTCTCCCGTCAGGGCTCGGACCGGGCACTGCTGCACGTGCTGGAGGAAGTGGTCGGCGCCGACACCGAGGTGCCGGGGGCGCACGGTCAGGCCATCTTCGCCGCCCACGGCACGCTCGTCCTGGACGGGGAGCTACCCAGGCCGCCCGAGCACGACTCCGCGCGCTACAGCACCCTGCCGGACGCGATGCCCCTGGTCACCCAGCATGTTCCGGAGATCCCCTACATGGCCGTAGTCGTCCACTACGGCGGCCTTCCGACCGCCGAGACCCACGGCTGGGTAACTCTGGAGGCGGAGACCGGCACCTGGCCGGCATCCACCGTCACCCCGGGTGAGCGGCTGCACCGCAGAGTCGCGGTGGCGACCTGGCACCGCACCTGCCTACGGCTCGGCCACCGGCTGGACGAACGTGCGCGGCGCGCCCACGCCGACGCCGTCGTCGTGGGCGGGGACGAGTGGGCGTGCAACGTACTGATCCGCCGCCTGCCACACACCCTGCGGGACAAGGTCGTACGCGTGGGCGGCCGGACCCCCACCGACACCGGACGCGCCCTGTTGGAGCCGCAGCTCGATGGCGTCTTCCGCGGCCGCATGGCCGCGCACGACCGGAAACTCGTGGACATCTTCATTGGCCGGCGTGCCCTGGACGGACCCATGACGGAGGGGCTGGCCGCCACCGTCGCCGCCCTCCAGCGCGGCCAGGTCGCGGCACTGCTGCTGAACCGGCCGCCAGGGTCTTCGCTGCGGCTCTGGACGGGCTCCCAGCCCACCCATCTCGCCCTGACCGAGGCGGAGCTGATGTCCTTCGGCGTGCGGGCCCCGCGCGAGGAACGCGCCGACGAGGCCCTCGTCCGGGCCCTCGTCGGCACCGGTGCCGAGCTGGTCGTCGTACCGGAGAGCGAGCTGAGGCTGTACGAGGGCGTGGGCGCCCTGCTGCGGTACACCGACCCGGGGACCCCGTCCTGACGCCGGCGCCCTGCGCCTCCCGGATCACGGGTCGCCCCTTGCGCGCGACCGCCCCGGACCGCGCCGCGCGCGGGACGTGCCGACACCGGGCCGGAGCGGCAGCGCGGCGGATGAGCAGCGGATGGGACACATGGACAGGAGCAGGAGCGGCGCGGAGGAGACGGACGTCTCGATCACCCCGCCCAAGACCTGGGCGGTAGGCGTGCCGGCGGCGGCCAACCCGCTACGGCACTCCCTGGAACGGACGACGGTCCGCCGTGCGGTGCTGACGCTGCTCAACCTCAACCAGACCAAGGGCTTCGACTGCCCGGGCTGCGCCTGACCGGAACCGGACCCCGCTCACCGGCACCGCAACGAGTAAGTACGAGCGGCGGGCCCGCGGCCTGGTGCAGCGCAGGACGGTCACAGGGGCCCGGTTCGTCCGGCTGTACGGCGCCCATGGCTACGACCAGCGGTGACGCGCTCAGCGCTGATAGGTCCCGACCAGGGTGCCGGAGGCCAGCTCCCTGCCCTTCAGTGCACGGTGCACGTCCTCGGCGCCCGGGTGGTCGTGCAGCGGCAGCGGCTCGGACAGGGCGTACAGGCGGAAGAAGTAGCGGTGCGGCCCGTGCCCCGGTGGAGGCATCGGCCCTCCCCAGCCCACGCGGCCGAAGCCGTTGGGCCACGGCAGGCCCCCGTGGGGCTTCTGGCCCTCCGCCGCCCCGGTGGTCCCCGGATCGATGCCGGTCACCAGCCAGTGCAGGAAGGTCGTCCCCGGCGCGTCCGGGTCCTCGCACAGGAGCACCAGCTCCGTGGCCTCGTGGGGCACCCCCGACCAGGTCAGGGGCGGTGAGATGTTCTCACCCTCCCCGCTGTACCGACGGGGGATCACCGTTTTGTCGTCGAACGCGGTGCTGCTGAGTTCAATTCCGCTCATGCCCGCCGCCATACCCGCAACGGCGGCACCGGCACCGGTCCCCACCCCAAAACCCCCGTTCGGCCGAGCCCACCCGGCCCGCCTCCGGAAGCGGGGGTGAAGATGGCAGTGTGCCGACAAGGATTCTGCTCGCGGGCCGCCCTGGCGCGGGCAAGACGACCGCCCTCCGTCGGCTCGCCGCGCTGCTGCCCACCCACGCGGCCACCGGCTTCACCACGGAGGAGATCCGGCAATCCGGCGCCCGCGTCGGTTTCGCCCTGGAGACCCTGACAGGCCGGCGGGAGGTGCTCGCCCATGTCGACCTGCCCGGTCCGCCACGGGTAGGGAAATACGGCGTCGACCTGGGCGTCCTGGAACGACTGGCGCTGCCGTCGCTTCGGTCGGCAGCAACGGAGGAGGCAACAGGGCGGCTGGTGCTCATCGACGAGCTGGGGCGGATGGAACTTGCGTGCACGGCGTTCCGGCACGCGGTCGACGCGCTGTTCGTCGCAGAGGTCGACGTCGTCGCCACGGTCCACACGCACCGCGATCCGTTCACCGACGCCCTCAAGCGGCGCGCCGACATCGAGGTCGTCCAGCTCACTCCGGCAAACCGGGACGTCCTGCCGGGTGAGCTCGCGGCCCGGCTGCAGCAGCCCCGGCCGCACGGAAGGCCTCCCTCTCACGGATGAGAGACCGGCCCACCTCCGACCTGCCGAAAGCAGAGTCGGGGCGACAGAATAGGAAGTCGCCCGGTCGGTGCAACCGGCGGCGCCCACCACCAAAAACTGTCCAATCCGCAACGGCTTCCTGAATGCGCCAATCGGTCTCCGTGGGCTCAACCGCCATCAAGCCACCCTCTGGCTCCAGGCGTTCACTCGCAGGTCCCGGGCTGAAGCCTGGGCACAGCAACCAGGTGGAAAATTCACATGTGGCACTTCGGCCGAGAACGGACACCAGACGGACGTGTCCGGCCTGCCGTCGCGGTTCGCGGCCCGGATGGATCCGGAACCGGAGTTCCCGTCTGGGCATAAGGGGTCGCCTTCCACATGGGGACCCTGCGCGAGGAGTCCTTCGCTCCCATGGAACGCACTGTGGGCGTGGCCATTGATCCCGGGTGGATGCACACAGCGCTTCGCACCGTGCTGTTGCTTCAAGGCCTCAGCGGCAGTCGAGCAGGCCCGCGTTGCGCTTGGCATCGAGTATCCGCCGCACGCTGTCGTTGACCTTGGCCCGGAACGAAGCGTCCTGCCGCATCCGGGTCTGGATGGCCTGTGTCATCGCGGGTACGGTGCTCGGCCGCACCGTGAGGATCATGTCTCCGCCGGCCGCGATGAAGTTCACGGCCCGCTGGGCAGGGCTGAAGGACCGTACCGCGACCGCGTTCCCGAGGTCATCCGAGATGACCACTCCCTTGAAGCCGAGTTGGCTGCGCAGCAGGTGATCGATGACCGTCGGTGAGAAGGCCGCCAGGTGCTTGGGGTCGATCTTGGTGTAGGTGGCCGACGAGACCATCACGAAAGGTGACCCGGCCCGGATCCCGGCCCGGAACGGCGTGAGGCTGGAACTGCCGACGGTCGTCACCGAGTCCACGACGTTGGCGGTGGTGTCGGTGTTGCCGATCACCTGGCCCAGCCCGGGAAAGTGCTTGAGCGAGGTCATCACGCCCGACTGCGCGAAGCCGGCGGCGAAGGCGCCGGTGTGGGAGGTCACGGTGTCCGCGGTATGGCCGTACTCGCGCTGGAAGGAACCGATGGGGATGTTGCGGGTGCCCAGAGCGGCCGGAACCACGTCGGCGACCGGTGCCAGGTTCAGGTTGACCCCGGCAGCCTTGAGCTGCTTGGCCCATCCGGCGGCCTGAGTACGCAGCGTCGCGGTCGGCCAGCTGCCCTGGGTCAGGCCGCTGGGCATGGCCGAGAAGCCGGGGCCGTTGAGCACCTGCACCCGGCCGCCCTCCTGATCGGTCGCGACCAGGAGGCCGACCCGCCGGTCGGCGATCCGATCCGCTTGGCCTCGGAAACCGTCGACGAGCTTTCTGGTCGCCGTCGTACCGGCGGCGCTGCGGCCGGTCAGCATGACTGACCCCACATGGTTGTCGCGTAGAGTGCGCAGCTGAGCTTGATCGGGGTGGGCCGCTGAGATTCCCCCCATGAAAAGCTGTCCGGCCCGTTGAGCAGTGGTCATGCCGGACAGGTATCGGTCGGTACAGGTGGCGGCAGGTGCCGACGGGGTGGTACTCGCGGGTGCCGGGGCAGCATCAGTGCTGGTACGGCTCGGAAGTGCACTGGCGGCACCCGGGCCTCGTGTGCCATGGCTGGCAGCGAGGGATCGGGGGGAGTCGGCTATTGCCCCGGGCGGGACCGATGCACCGCAGCCTGTGACGGCGAGCGCCAGAGCGACCAGCGGGACCCCGGTGCGCAGAGCTGTGCAGCGGCGGCTGGGCTGCTGCCGGACTCGTATTGTCATGCTTCTTCTCCCGGCCTGGACGAGCCGGGAGTACCACGCGCTGCGCAGCCGCTTCCGTCACGGCGAGCCCGGCTTGCTGCGTCCATCACACGCTACGTTATTGGGCATTTGTTCGCCCCTTGACGGAGTGGAGCCCGGCTGCGTAGGCGACCGAGTGAGCCGCTGAGGTGTCCGCACGGCAAGGAAAGCGGCCGGCGTCCGGTGCCGCCCCGGTCAGCCCGACTTCGGCGGGTTCTGCGCGTCGAAGGCGAAGAGGGTGTTCTTGGCCGCGGCCACGATCACCGCACGCCCCGCAACGGTCACGCGCGGGCTTGCGCCCTGCTCGCCCGTCAAACCATCGGCCTGCGGATCTGTTGTCCACAGGGGTTTGCCGTCGTACGGCGACAGCGCGACCACCCGGCCGGTGGCCGAGCTGAAATACAGCGCGTCGGCTCCCGCAACGGGACCCGATGCACCCTCCACGCTTGTCTGCCGCGACCACTTCTTCCGGCCGGTCGCGGGGTCGAGCGCCGTGACGAGACCGGTCTGCCCGCTCACGTAGACGGTGCCGTCCGCCATGCCGGGCGTCCCCGCGTATGTCTTGGCCAGTCGGGAGTACGTGACCTTCCGCGAGGCCGGGTCGACCCGCGCCACCCCGTCGTAGCCGGCCAGCGCCGTTCCCTCCCTGTGCTCCTGAAGGAGTACGAGCCTGCCGTTGGCGACGCCTATCGGCACGGCGGGACCGTTGACCGCGATGGGCCTGCCCAGCGTCCCCGAGGCGCGGTCGACCGTGTACAGGGTGGGGTGGCGCACCTCTGAGGCATCCACCTCCGCATACGTCGCGCACATCGCGAAGAGCTGTGGGCCCACCGGGACGGGAGCGCACTGCGTACCCGCGGGGAACGACGTCGTCCAGGTGACCTTACCGCTGTGCGCGTCCCGGGCCTCGAAGCGGGAGTTGGAAGCGTCGACCGTCACGACGGCGGAGCCGACCACTATGGCGTCCTGAGTCCGACCCGTGACGGCCGTCGACTGGGCGCCGGACGGCACAGACCACAGCTCCCGGCCATTATTCGCGTCGATGGCCACCACCTCGGTGGGAGGGTCCTGCGGGGCGTCCTGGGCGGCGAAGCGGTAACCGAGCACCGTGTCGTCGGTGGCGCCCACCAAGTGCATGCCCTGGACGGGGACGCCCGGGCTCTTCGCCGTCCACACCCGCGAGCCGTCCAGGGCCCTGATACGGGTCGCGACAACACCGCCGCCCCCGCAGAACAGCGCATCGCCGCGCGCGACGCAACGCAGTTCGTCGGGGATGTCCTCGCGACCGCCCTCCACGGTCTTGCGCCACGGCTCGAAGCCGTCCGGAAGTGCGGCACCCGGCGCCGCAACGCTGTTGCCCTTGTCGCCGCCGCTGTTCTCCCCAAAGCCGCCCGCCTTCAGCGCGGCGGCTCCCCCGCCGATCGCTGCCACCGCGACCGCGGCCGCGAGCACAGGACGCCATCGGCGACGCAGACGGCGGCCGATGGGGGTGCCAGTGCTCCCTGTATCGGGACCGGCCGGGGCGGTGGTCGGGGCAGTCGGCGCCGGGGTGGCCCGCGTCGCGAAGTGATGCTGGGTGATCACGTCACGGGTGCGGCCCGCGCCGGCCCCGTTCACGTCGGTCCCGCCGAGGTCGGCCGGCAGGTCCCGCAGCAGCACCAGGAGTTCGTCCGCCGAGGGGCGCCCCTTGGGCTCCTTGTCCAGGCACGACTCAACGACCGCGCGCAAGGCCACCGGCACGGCACCCAGCGACGGCTCCTCGTGCACCACCTGATACGCCGTCATGTATGGGCTGTCCGCGTCGAAGGGCCCGTGGCCCGTCGCTGCGTACACCAGCAGCGTCCCCAGCGAGAAGACATCGGACCGCGGCCCCACACCACGCGGCGCCTGCAACTGCTCCGGCGACATGAAGGGCGGCGTACCGATGACCCGCCCTGTCATCGTCAGCGTCTGCTGGTCCACGGCGCGCGAAATGCCGAAGTCGATCACGCGCGGGCCCTCGGGCGAGAGCACGACGTTCGAGGGCTTCAGGTCACGGTGGACGACCCCCACCCGGTGGATGTCGCGCAGCGCCTCCGCCAGCCCGATGGCAAGCCTCCTCAGCTCCGCTCCGTTCAGCGGGCCCTTCGTGGCGATGCGCTGGGCGAGCGTGTGCCCCTCGATATAGGTCGTCGCCATCCACGGCTGCTCGGCCTCAGGGGCAGCGTCGACCACGGCGGCGGTGAACGCGCCGCTCACCCGCCTCGCCGCCGCCACCTCCTGCCGGAAACGGATGCGGAACTCGTCGTCCCCCGCGAACTGCTGGTGGATCAGTTTGATCGCGACAGGCCGCCCCGAACTCGTACGGGCCAGAAAGACCGTGCCCATGCCACCCGAGCCGAGCCGCGCCTCAAGCGGATAACCGCCGATCTCGGCTGGATCACCTCCGCGCAGCAACACTCTTCCCGACCTCCCGTCACCCCGTGCACCCCTGCCCCCACGGGCCTGCGTACCTGTCCTGCACACAAACTAGCCGCAGGGCAGTACGGCAGAGCAAAGCGGGTGACGAACAGGGAGCCCAGGGCTGCTCCCGTGCCGCACACGACGAAGCCCCGCCAAGAGCATGGCGGGGCTTCGTCGTGTCGTGGAACACCGCACGGCCAGAAGCCTGACGATCGTCCGCGCGGGCAGATTCGGATGCCGGGCGGCCAGAGGGTGCGCCCGCTGGTCGTCGACACCGGCCTCCAGGGCCCCGGCCGGGGCCGGGGGATGCCGCGCGACAACTCGCAGGAGCTTCCGGCCAAGGGACAGCCACCGGGTCAGGTCCTCCAGGAGACCGGGCGATGTGCCGGGGTTGGCAGCCACGTTGACCGCGACGCCCTCACCGTGCCGTTCCACCATGATGCGCAACTGCGCGTCGGTGACCGAACGTGCCCCCGTGGCCCTCACTCGACCCACCTCCGGCAGCCGCGGGCCCCACCCGCCCCTTTTTTCGATGTCCGTGAGAAGCGCTGGTACTCGGCAACCCCTGGTGCCTGGGCCGGCGCCGGACGGCGCTCCGGAGCGAGTCCGGGAGCCGTGCCGCCGGCGCCGGCCTGTGGGCGTGGGATCAGATGTGGCCGCCGGGCGTCACGGTGATGGACGCCGGACCGGCCGGCAGGTCCGCGGTGTACTGGCGCAGGTAGGTGTCCAGGTACGGTGAGCGGTCGCCCTGGGTGGCCACGTCGTCGAACGGGTCGTCCAGGGACAGCCTCAGCACGGCGCCCGAGATGTCGATGGTCCGGCCCGACGGGGTGTCACGCCACGACCCGGTCCGGATCGAGCCGATCTCCACGGCCAGGACATGCCCGGCCGCCAGCGTCCAGTCGGTCGCCTTGAGGTCGACGCTCATCCGGCCCTTCTTCAGCAGGGAGACTTGCTCGTTGAACATCACGGCCTTGCCGTCCGGGCCGACGTCGTAGAGCTTGAGCATGACGTTGCCCTCGCCCTTCGCGGTCAGCGAGATGTTCGGCGTGGCGGTCAGCCGCACGTCCTGGGTGAGCGGCTGTGACCAGACGAAGAAGCTGGAGCCGACCTCACCGGCCTGCTGCCTCTTCGCGATCCCCTTGGCCAGACCCTTGGGCGCCGGCTGCTCGGTCGCCGGGGCGTTCTCCATGTCCCAGTTGCCCGACGGCTGGACCGCCTTGGGCGCCGGCGCGCCGGCTGCGGCCAGGGCGGCGCGGGCGGAGGCGCCGCCGTCGTCGAGGTAGCTGCCGTTCCCCAGTGGGAGGGTGACGTTGCGCTCCACCACCGGCCAGGTGTCCTGGGCCCGCCAGTGACCGGTGGAGTCCTCGACGGAGTACGTCGGGTAGTCGACCGCGGGCTCAACTCCCTTGATGTACTGGTCGTAGAAGGACAGCGTCTCGTCGTACCAGCCCTCGCGGCCCATAGCCAGGCGGCCGTCCCTCACCCGGTCTCCACCACGCACATGGTCCCACTGTCCGACCCAACCGCGCTCCGGGCCGGTGTGGTTGGTGAGGTACTCCTGCATCTCCTCGGGCTTGGTGTTGTTCTCGATGAAGCCCTGGGTGACGAAGAGCGGCGTGTTGGTGCCCTGAGCCATCTTGGCCAGGTCACGGGAGGTCCAGAACGGGTCGTTCTGGTCTGAAATCCGGTAGCCGGCCGAGTTCTCGGTCAGGCACTGGGGGTGGGAGTTCTCGTACCGGGCGTTGGCCTGGTAGTGCGCGTCGTCGTCCGACAGCGGGGCCAGCGTGGCAATGCCGTTGTAGGCATTGGCGGTTCCGGTCACATTCGGGCGGGGGACACCGTTGGAGTAGATGTACTGGTACATGTCCCAGAGGGGCTCCTGGGCAACGACGGCCTTCAGCGCGGACTGCTTCAGGTCGTTGCCGATGAGGCCGGTGACGGCGTCGTAGGACTTGCCGTACATGCCCACCGCGCCGGTCGACCACGGCTGGCTCGCGGCCCAGTTGATCGCGGCCTTTACGTCGGCCTGCTCGCCGGGACCGCCCCAGTCGAGGCAGCCCGTCGAGCCGCCGAAGCCGCGCAGGTCGACCATGAGGAACGCGTACCCGTGGGCGAAGAGGTCGCTGCCCTCGATGAAGTCCTGGAAACGGTTCGAGGGACCCGTGTGGGTCCAGCCCTCGGGGCCCGTCTGGCCCATGTGTCCGAAGTACGGGCCGATGGAGAGGATGACCGGCACCTTCTGCCCGGCAGACACGCCCTCGGGCATCAGTAGGTCGCCGTGCAGTTCGGTACCGGAGCCGTCCGAGGACGGGAAGTAGTGCTGGGTCCAGACCGAGCCCTCCGGGACACGGTCGTTCTGCTCGTGCGTGATGCCGTCGGTCGCGGTGGCGACCGCGGTGGTCGGGGTCCGAGCGGAAGTGGCGGTCGGTGACGCGACGGCAGGGCCGGCGAGTGCACCGGTCAGCGCCAGAGTGGTGACGAGTGCCGAGGCGGCCCAGCCGGGCGCGCGACGTCTGTTCACATGCTCTCCAGAGTCGTCGGTACGGAGTGGAGCGGCGGTTCCGGCAGAGCGGCAGCCCCAGCCCGCCGTAGCCGAAGCGACGACGGACGGTCGCACGTACGTCAGGAACGGGACCGTCTGTGCGAACCCTGGCCGGAACCAATGGTGAGCGAGCCTAAGGTCAGCAGTGAAACGCGTCAACGGTGCTGTGTATCCGCTGTGTTAGTGATGCGATGGGGACAAGTCTGTTTTCGCTAGGGGCAGTTGTTTGTGACAACGGTGGGAGTGCCGGCTGCTGTGGGCGCCGTCATCGTCCTTGACAGCGACAGCGGATTGGGCAACGAGATTGGCTGTCCCGAGTTTGACGGTGTGCGACATTCCGCTTTCGGCGTCATCGAGGTCTTGGACCGTTCGGCCGGTCACGCTGTGTACGTTGATCAAGGTCGCATCAGGAGACCTTTTCGTATACAGGTCGCGTGAATGGATCTTCGGGCGGATCCGCCCGGAACCGCCGACTGGATCCGACGGTGGCGCAGCGGACGCCGGCGCGGCGCTACCGGGTGTTGCGCAAGACGGTCGTCAAGGCCCTGAACCATCCGGTACCGCCGGTGCGAAAATCGTCTCCGCCCAGGGTGAGCGTGCTGAAGCGGGTGGAGGGCTTCATCGACGAGATGCTCCTACTGATTCCCCATGTGGTTGTCAAACTTGGCTCGTGACTGGGTGTGGTCACCTCATCCAAGGCGGGCAGCACGGGTGGGTGAACTGCTCTCGAAGGGGCGACCGTCGCGGAGGAGCGCCCACAGGACGTTCAGGCGGCGGCGCGCGAGGGCGATGACAGCTTGCTTGTGGGTCTTTCTCTCGGCCCTCTTGCGTTCGTAGAACGCCTTTGAGACGGGGCAGTGCTGGGCAGCGACCTGGGCGGACATGTAGAAGACCTGCATCAGCGGGCGGCAGTAGCGGCGAGGTCGGCGCATGTTGTCGCTGATCCGTCCTGAGTCTTTCGGGACGGGTGCCAGTCCCGAAACGCCGGCGAGGCGGTCGGGGCTGCCGAAGACGCCCATGTCGCCGCCGGTGAGGGCGATGAACTCGGCTCCCAGGACGGGGCCGAGACCGGGCATGCTCAGGATGGTGGGGATACAGGGGGCCTGCTGCCCGTTGACAAAGCCTATGCCCGGGCCGACCTGCGCAAATGACTCCGCGGCAAGCGCATCGGAGTCCGCATCGCCCGCAAAGGAATCGAGTCGAGCGAGCGATTGGGACGCCGCAGATGGGTCGTCGAACGGACCGTCTCGCCGCCATCCTCTGCTGCTACACATTTCCCGCGTAGGCTGCTTCCACCCTTTTTCGGGGAGAGGTGTGTCCAGCAGGCTGCGCAGGTCGTGGTCGGGCGGTATGCCGATGTCCGGATCCCGCCCATGGCACCGGGAAGGTGTCCCTGCGGCGCGGCGACTCCCGTTCCCGGTCGGTCGGTTCACGGCGACGGAGTCGACCGTGAACCGACCGACCGTCGCAGACCTCAGCGGCCGGCCGCCAGGCCGAGGGCGATGTCGACGATCATGTCCTCCTGGCCGCCGACCAGTCGTCGCCGACCGCATTCCATCAGGATGTCGCGCACGTCGACTTCGTACCGCTGCGCGGCGGTCTCCGCGTGCCGCAGGAAGCTGGAATAGACACCCGCGTAGCCCAGCGTGAGGGTCTCGCGGTCGACCCGGACCGGGCGGTCCTGCAGGGGGCGGACGATATCATCGGCGGCGTCCTGCAGTCTGAACAGGTCGCAGTTGTGCTTGAAGCCCGACAGGTTCGCGACGGCGACGAAGGCCTCGATGGGGCAGTTGCCCGCGCCCGCTCCGTGTCCCGCGAGCGAGGCGTCGACGCGGTAGACGCCGTTCTCGACCGCGACCACCGAGTTGGCAACGGAGAGCGAGAGGTTCTCGTGGGCGTGGATGCCGATCTCGGTCGCCGGGTCGAGGACGTCGCGGTAGGCGCGCACCCGGGCGGCGACATCGTTCATCGTCAGTCGGCCGCCGGAGTCGGTGACGTAGACGCACTGGGCGCCATAGGACTCCATCAACTTGGCTTGCTTCGCGAGCTGTTCGGGCTCGGCCATGTGGGAGAGCATCAGGAAGCCGGAGACGTCCATGCCCAGCTCACGGGCGGCGGCGATGTGTTGCGCGGAGATGTCGGCCTTGGTGCAGTGGGTGGCCACCCGCACTGAGCGAACGCCGAGGTCGTAGGCGTGCTTCAGCTCGTGGATGGTGCCCACACCCGGCAGTAGCAGAGTGGTGAGACGGGCGTTCTTCAGGACCGAGGCGGCGGCCTCGATCCACTCCCAGTCGGTGTTCGAGCCCGGGCCGTAGTTGAGCGAGCCGCCGGCGAGGCCGTCACCGTGCGCGACCTCGATCGCGTCGACGCCGGCCTCCTCCAGGGCCACGACGATGCGCTTGACGTCCTCGGGCGTGATGCGGTGCCTGACGGCGCGCATTCCGTCACGGAGGGTGACGTCCTGTACAAAGATCGGGGTGCTCACTTCGTGGCCTCCTTCGCGGCGGCGATCTTCTCGGCCATCTGCACCGCGGCCGAGGTCATGATGTCGAGGTTTCCGGCATACGCCGGGAGGTACATGCCCGCGCCCCCGACCCTGAGGAAGACCGACACCTGGTGGGTCGGCCGTGCGGTCGCACCCTCGGCCAGGAGCGTCTCGACCGGCTGGTCGGCCGGGATCTCGGTGATCTGAATGTCCTGGACCATCCGGTAGCCCGGGACGTATGCCGAGACCTCGGCGACCATCTTGCGAACCGACTCGGTGATCCGCGCCCATGAACGCCGGTCCGGCCGGCCCGAGGGCGACCGGATACAGTGCGCGGGACGGCAGCCTGGTTTGTGAGGGGAAGCGTGACCGACACCAGCGACACCCGACCCGCCGACAGTGAAGCGCAAGCGCCGCGGCAGAGCCGACTGCACCGCCTGATGCGCTACATCCCCCTGATCGCCCCCGTCCTGCTGTGGGCCGTGCCCTGCTGGGTGCTCCTGCACAGCGGCCAACACTGGCCGCTGCCCGTCACGCTCGCCGGCACCGCCCTGTTCGCCCTCGGCCTCGTCGGTATGCCGCTCGCGATGGTGCGCGGCCACGGCCGGCGCCAGCAGGACCGGGCGGCGATCGTCGGTGACACCCTGCTGGGCACCAGTTGGGTTCTGTTCACCTGGTCCATTCTGCTCGGCGTCCCATTGCGGCTCGTCCTGACCGTGGCCGGCGTCGACGAGAGTCAGGACCGGGCTCGAATTGTCACTTGGGCCGTCCTCGGCATAACCGCCGCACTACTCGCCTGGGGGTACGCCGAAGCCCGCCGCGTGCCACGCGTGCGCCGACTCGACGTGCAACTCCCACGGCTGGGTGCCGGGTTGGACGGCACCCGCGTCGTCCTCATCACCGACACCCACTACGGCCCCCTCGATCGCACTCGCTGGTCGGCACAGGTATGCGAGACGGTGAACACCCTGGAAGCCGACCTGGTCTGCCACACCGGTGACATCGCGGACGGCACGGCCGAACGCCGCCGCGCCCAGGCCACTCCACTCGGAACCGTGCGGGCCACCCGGGCCCGTGTATACGTCACCGGCAACCACGAGTACTACAGCGAGGCCCAGGGCTGGGTCGACCTGATGGACGAGCTGGGCTGGGAGCCTCTGCGCAACCGCCATCTGCTGCTCGAACGCGGAGGCGACACCCTCGTGGTCGCCGGCGTGGATGACGTCACCGCCGAGTCCTCCGGCCTGACAGGCCACCGCGCCCACCTCGCCGGAGCCTTGAACGGCGCCGACCCCGACCTACCCGTCCTGCTCTTGGCACACCAGCCCAAGTTCATCGACCGGGCGGCAGCCGACGGCATCGACCTCCAGCTCTCCGGCCACACCCACGGCGGCCAGATCTGGCCCTTCCACCACCTGGTCCGCATCGACCAGCCCGCCCTCGCCGGCCTCAGCCACCACGGCCCCCGCACCCTCCTCTACACCAGCCGCGGCACCGGCTTCTGGGGCCCGCCGTTCCGCGTCTTCGCCCCCAGCGAGATCACCCTGCTAGTGCTCCGCTCCCCGCACCTGCCCACCTCGATGTAGCACTCGACGGGCCGACACATCCGCTGGGAGCAGTCCACGAGCCGAGGGATGCGGCGTCGACAGATGACCAGGCCCGTCTCGCTGAGGACAAGATCCGGACCATTCCCGGGCCGACGGCTCCAACGAGCCATACGTGGCCACGTTTTACACAGGTCAGCGACGCGTGACGCCTGTACCACCAGCAGACGAAGAACCTACTGGTACTACGGGCATGTGGCTGAGTGGGACCGCTTGTCACCACAAAATTCCCGGCAACTTGCCACACCTGCGTAGCCAGGAGACCTCCTGACCAGCGGCACAATGCACCTGATGGACCATCAGAACGAGCGTCAAATGAGCCTCACGATGCCTCGTAGAGCGTCATTTCAGCGTCAAGATATCGCCCGCAACGCCCATAGCGCACATAACATACACCACTCGAACCTGCAGGTCAGAGGCCCTTCGCGGCCGGCTCCAGGATCGCGACGCACTCCACGTGGTGCGTCATAGGGAACAGGTGGACGACGCGGAAGGGATTTTTCCCTGCGCCTGAGGTGGGGCGAAGCCCAGTTACCCGCGGGCCGGCGGACAACTGTGCGCATCACTCAGTTGGCGAGGCCGGGCTTCCCCCCTACAGTGCCACCAAGGCGACTCACTGACCGAGGAAGCTCAACCGGACGTTACGGTTGGTGTTGCTCCTGTTCGTGTCGACCAGGCACACCGACTGCCACGTACCCAGTTCCAGCCGTCCGCCGATCACCGGCAATGTGGCGTGCGGTGCGATGAGGGCCGGCAGGACGTGGTCGCGACCGTGGCCGGGGCTGCCGTGGCGGTGCTGATAGCGGTCGTCCGCGGGTAGCAATGTGTGGAGGGTGGCGAGGAGGTCGTCGTCGCTGCCCGCTCCGGTTTCCAGGATGGCGATTCCGGCGGTGGCATGGGGCACGAAAATGTTGAGTAGGCCGTCCCGGCCGACGGCAGCGCGGGTGAGGAACCGTACGCAGTCGTCCGTCAGGTCGGTGACCGTCTCGGCGGCACCGGTCGTGATGTGCAGAACGCTGGTGATGAAGGCATCGGGCATGCCCCCATCTTCTCGCTCGTGACACGAGATGGCGCGTCCACGTGCCGAGACAGCATTGACCGGTTCCGGGGTGCGTCGCTACGTTCGGCGACATGTTCCGTTCAGCTCTGCTCACTTCGCGCGGTCACATCGACCTGCTGCGGGTGGCCTCTGCCGTGTGTTGTCACGGCTGCTGACGTTCCTTCAGCACGTATTCCGCAGGTGGCCGAGGGTTCCCTTGTCCCGCACCTGACTCGCGCACCGCTCTGTTGCCGTAAGGCGCCTCGTCGAACGCCGCCGCGCCCTTCCCCTGTCGTAGCTCCCGTGCCGTAACGGGTCCGCCGTCCGGGTGCCGGGCTGTCGAGCCGTGCCTTCTCCCCGTCCGTGGACTGCTCGTGGAGCTTTCATGCCCCTTGGCCATGCCCTCGCCCCGCCGGATGTATCAGGGGAAATCAATACAGCCGATTCATACCGGGAAGTCGAACTCGAGCCCGTCGCGCCGACGTCCGCCCGCGGCTCACGACTGCGGTCCGTACCCCGTACACTACGGCGCACCATCGGCCCGTTGCTGCTTCTCGTGCTGCGGCAGGTGCTCAGTGCGACCGGTGTCCTGCATCCCGATGTGCTCTCGTCGCCCGGAACCATCGCCCGGGCCGGAGCGGCTGCGGGAAGTCGACTCTGCTACGCGTGCCGGCCGGGCTCGACCGCGACATCACGGGCACGGTACTGGTGCCCAAACGGCGCGCTGTTGCCTTCCAGGCGAATCGGCTGATGCCGTGGAAGCGGGTCTGGCGCAATGTACTGCTCGGGTTGCCGGGCAAGCCCGAACGGGCGGTGGCCGAACGGGCGTTGGAAGAGGTCGGGCTCGGGCTCTGGCGCGCGAACCCGATCTGCCGCTGCTCGACGAGCTGTTCGGTGCGCTCGACGCGCTGACCCGGATCAAGGCGCAGCAGCTGGTCGCCGAGCCCTGGCAGCGGCGCGGCTGCGCGGTGCTGCTCGTCACGCATACTGCCGTACGCCGTGGCGTTGGACGCGGTGAAGCGCAGTTACGGGACGCGGGTGCCCGTCGCCATCGATCCGGCGGCCATCACGTCGGAGCAGGAGATCGCCGACACGTTCGCCGATCCGAAGCTCATTCCGCGCCGCTTCGCCTTCAAGGACTTCGCCGACACCCGGTTCAACCGCGATCTGCCCGCGTCCTCGGCAACCCCCGCTCGTAAGGAAAGGCCTCGTCATGACTGTTCATCTGCACTGGTTCCTGCCCACGGGCGGTGACGGCCGCACGCTCGTCGACCGGCACGCGTACACCGACGGCGGGATCAAGCGGGACCGCGTCACGCCGGTGAGCGGGGTGCGGGCGCCGGACATCGAGTATCTGGCGCAGATCGCCAAGGCAGCCGAACAGCTCGGCTTCGAGGCGGTACTGACGCCGACGGGTACGTGGTGCGAGGACGCCTGGCTGACGACGGTGGCGCTGGCGCAGCACACCGAGCGGCTGAAGTTCCTGGTGGCGTTCCGGCCGGGGGTGATCTCGCCGGTACTGGCCGCGCAGATGGCCGCCACGTATCAGCGGATCACCCGGGGGCGGCTGCTGCTCAATGTGGTGACGGGCGGCGACTCCACCGAGCAGCGGCGGTTCGGTGACCATCTGGATCACGACCGGCGCTATGCACGGACCGCCGAGTTCCTTTCGGTGGTGCGGGGCGCGTGGCGTGGGCAGCCGTACGACTTCGACGGTGAGCACTACCAGGTGGAGGGCGGTCTGACGGCGCTGCCGCCGGACCCGCTGCCGGAGATCTTCTTCGGCGGGTCGTCAGCGGCGGCCGGGCCCGTGGCCGCCGCGCACGCCGATGTCTATCTGACCTGGGGCGAGCCGCCGGCCGCCGTGAAGGAGAAGATCGACTGGATCCGCGGGCTCGCGGAGGAACAGGGCCGTACGGTCCGGTTCGGGATCCGGCTGCACACCATCTCGCGCGACTCGGCGAAGGAGGCGTGGGCGACCGCGGACCGGCTGCTGGGCGATCTCGATCCCGAGACGATCGCCGCGGCGCAGCAGGCACTGGGACGGAGCGAGTCGGTGGGGCAGCAGCGGATGCTGGCCCTGCACGGCGGCTCGCGCGACCGGCTGGAGATCGCGCCCAACCTGTGGGCGGGCGTCGGTCTGGTGCGAGGCGGCGCGGGCACGGCGCTGGTCGGCAGCCATGCGGATGTCGCGGACCGGATCGAGGAGTATCACGCGCTGGGCGTGGACCACTTCGTGCTCTCCGGCTACCCGCATCTGGAGGAGGCGTACTGGTTCGGCGAGGGCGTGACACCGGAGCTGGCGGCGCGCGGTCTGCTGTCGACCGTTCCGGCATCGCCGATGCTGGGGATTCCTGCCGCGAACGGGCGCCCGGCGTCCGCTCCGGGCGGGGCGCCCCTGCTGATCGCCGGGGGCCGCTGACCGGGAAGATCCCTGAGCCCGAAGTCGTTGGTAGAAGCGTGAACAACTTTGGGGTCGGGGCAGCACGCGAAGTGGACGTGGTCGTGATCGGCGCCGGACAGGCTGGTCTGTCCGGCGCCTATCATCTGCGCCGCGCAGGTCTGGAGCCCGACCGCGACTTCGTCGTGCTCGACCACGCGCCCCATCCGGGCGGCGCCTGGCAGTTCCGGTGGCCCTCACTGACGTACGGCAAGGTCCACGGCATGCACGCGCTGCCCGGCATGGAACTGTCCGGCGCCGACGACAGCCGCCCGTCGTCCGAAGTGATCGGCGAGTACTTCGACACGTACGAGCACACCTTCGACCTGAGGGTCCACCGGCCCGTGGACGTGAGTGCGGTGCGCGATGGCGACGGCGGGAGGTTGCTCGTCGAGACCTCCGAGGGTACGTATGCCACGCGCGCCCTGATCAATGCCACCGGCACCTGGGACCGGCCGTTCTGGCCGCGCTACCCGGGCCAGGAGACCTTCCGGGGGCGTCAACTGCACACCGCGAACTATCCGGGGCCCCAGGAGTTCGCCGGACAGCGAGTGGTCGTGGTCGGCGGCGGCGCCTCCGGCACGCAGCATCTGATCGAGATCGCCGAGGTCGCGGCGGACACCTTCTGGGTGACGCGCCGGTCTCCGGTCTTCCGGGAGGGGCCGTTCGGCGAGGACCAGGGGCGGGCCGCCGTCGCCATGGTGGAGGAGCGCGTACGACGGGGACTGCCGCCGCAGAGCGTGGTGAGCGTGACCGGGCTGCCGGTCACCGACGCCGTGCGGCGCGCCCGGGAGGAGGGGGTGCTCGACCGGCTGCCGATGTTCGACCGGATCACTCCGACCGGGGTGGCCTGGGACGACGGGCGGACGGTGGACGCCGATGTGATCCTCTGGGCGACCGGGTTCCGCGCGGCCATCGACCATCTCGCGCCGCTGCGGCTGCGCGAGCCCGGCGGTGGCATCCAGGTCGAAGGCACGCAGGCCGTACGGGACCCGCGGATCCATCTGGTCGGGTACGGGCCGTCGGCGAGCACCATCGGCGCCAATCGGGCGGGGCGGGCGGCGGTGCGTGCCATCAGACAGCTGCTGAAGGCCGATGAGGACGACGTCGTCGGCCGCGGGGGTGAGCACACCGCCGCTCTGGTGTGACATCGCCCTTCAGCTGCCGCTCGCGGTGCGCCGGTTGCGGTTGAACTCCTCGACGTTCTTCTGCTGCTCGGCATAGCTGTCGGTGAACCGGGTGTCCCCGGGTGCGACCGTCACGAAGTACAGCCAGGGACCCGGCGTCGGCGTGATCGCCGCTTCCATCGCCTGCTCCCCCGGGTTGCCGATGGGGGTGGGCGGCAGCCCTTTGCGTTCGTAGCTGTTGTACGGGCTGTCGATCCTGGTGTCGCCGACGGTGGTGTCCAAGGTGCTGCGGTTCAGTGCGTAGTTGAGCGTCGAGTCCATCTGGAGCGGCATGTCCTTGGCCAGCCGGTTGTAGATGACCCGGGCGACCTTGGCCATGTCGTCCGTGGTGTCCGCCTCGGCCTGCACCATGCTGGCGATCGTCACGGTCCGGTGGACGGAGACGTTGTTGCGACGGGCCCCCGCGGCGATGTGATCCCCACCGAATCGCCGCCCTGCCGTGTCGACCATGTAGGTCAGCAGGCCTGCCGGGGTGGCGCCGGAGGCGAGCGGGTACGTCGCCGGGAAGAGGTAGCCCTCGGGGTTGCCCTTCGCCTCGGCCGGCAGTGCGAGCTCCGCCGCTCCGACAGCCTTCTCGGCCGTGCCGGGTGCCACATCGAGCGCCTTGTCGACTGCCGCGTACACCTGGGAGGCCCGCCATCCTTCCGGGATGACGAGAGTACGTTCCGGGCCGACTTTGGCTTCCCTGGTCAGCAGCGGCACGAGGACGGCTGCGGCGACACCGAGGACGAGGACGATGCCGAGGAACAGCACCAGGCGGCCGCGACGGGTGGGGCGGAGTCTGCGGTGGGGACGGGTGGTCGGGGACTCGTTCGCCATGCGGGCACGCTATCCCGGGCCGTGGGCGGCTCGGACGGACGACACGGCTCCACACCGCGAGGACAGAACACACGAACAGGGGATCGGGTGTTCGCTGGAACGCGTGATCGTTTGGCCGATCGTTGCTCAACTCATCTGCGACAGCTGATGATTACAGGGCGCAAGCAACGGGCTGCAGACCGCGACTGCGCTGTCCCAGAGATGCACCATGTACGAGGAGAAACACCTGATGAACGTCTTGACCAACCTGCTTGCCGGCCTCGTCCACTTCGTGGGTTGGCTCGTCTGACCTCTGTTCCGCCCCGGCGCCGTCACTCCCCGTCCCACGGGAGCGGCGGCGCCGTCGCGTGTGCGGTCTCAGCCTGGGCTCCCCGGCCCGGTGAACTCGGGGAGGGCGGCGAACTCGGGTACCACGGTGACCGCCTCCGCGAGCACGCCGAGGGTACGGCGGACCCGGGTCAGGGGATGGTCGGGGAACTCGGCGTCCCACCGCTCGTGGTCCGCCGCGTGGAACGGCAGCCCGCCCTGGACGTCAGGAGCGTAGGGGTGGGGCCGGAAGTAGTGTTCATGGCCCACCTTCGCCAGCACCACCGCTTCCCGCATCCCTGTCATGCCATGCTCGGCCGCCTGGACCTTCACCACCGTGCTGCACCCGGCACGCGGCACGGTGAAGCTTCCGATGAACGCCTGTCCGTGCTGCTGCCCCGGCAGAGGCAGCTTGAGTATCTGACGCAGCGCGGGCAGCTCGCCCAGACGCTTCACCGACGCCTCGATCAGGCCGCCGCCCGCCTGCGCGGTGTAGTGGGTGAGCGACTCCCGCAGCGTGGGGCCGTCGTCGAGACCCGCCGGCAGGTCCGGCGGCAGTCCGAAGAAATGCACCGACAGCACATCGCCGTCGTCGTTCGCCCATGTGTCGTGGTCCACGGGCCGGAATCCGGGGAGTTCCACCCCGAGCAGCGCTCTCATGGGCGGCGATCATGCCGGACGGAGAACCGGCCCCGCACCTCCAGCGCTCACTTCTCCGCGTCCCGATCAGCTTGTCACTGGGTCGAGTTGGGTGTCCCGGCGGACAAGCGCGGCATAGCGGCCGTCCTGTTGGAGCAGCTCCTCGTGGCTGCCGCGCTCGGCGGTCCGGCCGCCGTCGAGGACGACGATCTGGTCCGCGTCACGAACGGTGGAGAGGCGATGAGCGATGGTGATCGTGGTGCGCCCTGCGGACAGTGCGTCGATCGCCTCCTGTACGGCGAATTCGGTACGGGTGTCGAGGGCGCTGGTCGCCTCGTCGAGGATCAGGACGGGCGGGTCGCGCAGGATGGTGCGGGCGATGGCCAGTCGCTGTTTCTCGCCGCCGGAGAAGCGGTAGCCGCGCTCGCCGACCAGGGTGTCGTAGCCGTCGGGCAGCGAGGCGATGTGGTCGTGGATCTGTGCCGCGCGGGCGGCCGCCTCGATCTCGGCGTCCGTCGCGTCCGGCTTGGCGAAGCGCAGGTTCTCGGCGACGGAGGCATGGAAGAGGTACGTCTCCTGAGAGACCACACCGACGGCCCGGGCGAGCGTGTCGAAGTCCAGTTCGCGTACGTCGACGCCGTCGAGCGTGACCCGGCCGCCGGTGACGTCGTACAGCCGTGGCACCAGGTAGCTGAGCGTGGACTTGCCGGAACCGGTCGGTCCGACAACGGCGAGGCTGCCGCCGGCCGGCACGGTGACATCGACACCGCTGAGGGTCGGGCCGCTCTTCTCGTCGTAACTGAAGTCCACGTCCTCGAAGCGGATCTCGCCGCGGACCTTCTCCAGCCGGACGGGCCACTCGGATTCGGTGATGTCCACCCTGAGGTCGAGGTACTCGAAGATCCGCTGGAAGAGTGCGAGGGACGTCTGCATCTGCACCCCGGTGGAGAGCAGGCTCACGGCGGGCCGGAAGAGGCCCTGCTGGAGCGAGACGAAGGCAACGAGCGTGCCGATGGAGACAGCGGGTCCGCCGGACTGCAGGGCGAGTCCCGCGGCCCAGTAGATGACGGCGGGCATGGCGGCCATGACGATGCCGATCGTCGACATCCGCCACCGTCCGGCCATGCTGGAGCGCACTTCGAGGTCGACCAGGCGCTCGGACTCGTCGGCGAAGCCCTGGGTGAGGGAGTCCGCGCGGCCCATCGTCCGGCCGAGCAGGATGCCGCTCACGGAGAGGGACTCGGTGACCGTGGCCGCCATGGCAGCCATCTGCTTCTGGCGCTGGGTGGTGATCTTCTTGCGCTCGCGGCCGACCCGGCGGCTGATCCAGACGAAGACCGGCAGCAGGAGGAGCGAGACGAGAGTGAGCCGCCAGTCGAGCGCCAGCATGGCGACAACGGTGGCGATGACCGCCGTGAGGTTGGAGACCAGCGAGGTGGCGGTGGAGGTGACGGTGGCCTGCATGCCGCCGATGTCATTGGCGATACGGGACTGCACCTCGCCGGTACGGGTCTTCGTGAAGAAGGCGAGCGGCATCCGCTGCAGCTGGGCGTAGACCGACGTGCGCAGGTCATGCATGACGCGCTGGCCGACCGTGGTGGAGATCAGGGTCTGCAGGACGCCGAAGACGCTGTTCATCACGGCGGTGAGAATCATGCCGAGGGCGAGCAGCGAGAGCAGTCCCGTCCGCCCCTGGGGAATGGCCGTGTCGAGGATCTCGCGGAGCAGGAACGGCGAGGCGACCGACACCAGCGACGAGGCGCCGACGAGCAGTCCGACCAGCGCGAGCCGACCGCGGTACGGGTGGAAGAGGCGGAGGATGCGGCGCAGCTCGGCGGGTGGCCGCGCGCCGTCCCTGGGCGGGGGTGTCCACGTGGGTTCGTCGGGTTTCATGGGCTCCTTCGGCAGGCGTGACGGAGGGAGACGGCCGCAGGCGGCTGTCCGACCTTTGCGAGCATAGCTCATTGTTACCTATACTCACAATGAACGTCGTCCTGATATTGTTCCCCCATGGACTCCCCCGACTCCGACGGCCTGCTGGCCGAGCAGCTGCTGCGGCTCACCCGCCGGCTCCAGCGCATCCAGAGCCGCCAGCTGGAGCCGATCGGCATCACGCCGGCCCAGTTCCGGCTACTGCGCACGGTCGCCCACTACGACGGGCCGCCCCGGATGGCGGATCTCGCGCAGCGCCTGGATGTCGTGCCGCGCGCCGTGACCAGCCTGGTCGACGCGTTGGAGGCGAGCGGCCGGGTGCGCCGCGCCCCGGATCCGGACAGCCGCCGGGTGGTCCGGATCGAGATCACCGACGAGGGCCGCGCCACGCTGCGCTCGCTGCGCGACGCGCGCAGGGCGGCCGCGGAGGAGATCCTGGCTCCATTGACCACCGATCAGCGCGAGGTGCTGGGCGGGCTGCTGTCCGCTCTGGTCGCGGGAATGCCGGAGCGTCGCTGCTGAGGCTCCCGCCTTCGGATGGTGCCGGGTGCCGCGGCGAGTCGGCGCAGCCCGTGCCGGGCCGGTTCGCCGGCCGGCCTCGAGGCCTTGCACCGATCATGAGCGGTGTGAAATCTCGCTGGTAGAAAGGTGGGAGTACCGCACCGAACCACCGAGGGGACCATCGCCATGCCGCTGTTGGAGCCGAAGCCGGAAGTCCTCCGCCCGGGTGCGGCACGCACCCCGTCCCCCGACCGGGTCCCCGACGCGCGGGCCACGGGCACACCCGAGCCGCTGCGCGGCGAACTGACCGCGCTGCTCGGGCCCAAGAAGGTGTTGTGGACCGTCTCCGACCTGGTGAAATACGCCTCCGACGCCAGCCCCTACCGGTTCGTCCCGCAGGTCGTCGTCGTCCCGGAGGACATCGACGACATCTCGGCGATCCTGTCGTACGCGCACGGCAAGGGCCGCGAAGTCGTCTTCCGGGCCGCGGGCACCAGCCTGAACGGCCAGGCGCAGGGCGAGGACATCCTTGTCGACGTCCGCCACCACTGGGCGGGCATCGAGGTGCTGGACGACGGTGCGCGGGCCCGGATCCGCCCCGGGACCACGGTCATGCGCGCCAATGCCACCCTCGCCCGGTACGGCAGGCTGCTGGGCCCCGACCCGGCCAGCGCCATCGCGTGCACGATCGGCGGGGTCGTCGCCAACAACGCCTCCGGAATGACCGCGGGCACCACCCGCAATTCGTACCGCACCGTCGCCTCGCTCACCTTCGTGCTGCCGAGCGGCACGGTCGTCGACACGGCCGATCCGGCGGCGGACGAACTGCTCGCCCACGCCGAACCACAGCTGTGCGAGGGGCTGCTGGCCCTGAAGGCGGAGATCGAGGCGGACGCGGAACTGACCGCCCGGATCCGCGCCAAGTACGAGATCAAGAACACCAACGGCTACCGGCTCGACGCGTTCCTGGACGGCTCGACCCCCGTACAGATCCTGCGCGGACTGATGGTCGGCTCGGAGGGCACCTTCGGTTTCATCTCCGAGGTCGTCTTCGACACGCTGCCGCTGGACCGGAAGGTCTCCAGCGCCCTGCTCTTCTTCCCCTCACTGACCGCCGCCGCCGCTGCCGTGCCCCGTTTCAACGAGGCGGGGGCGATCGCCGTCGAGCTGATGGACGGCAACACGCTGCGGGCGTCGGTGAGCGTCCAGGGCGTGCCCGCGGACTGGGCCGAGCTGCCGAAGGAGACCGCGGCGCTGCTGGTGGAGTTCCGGGCTCCGGACGAGCCGGGGCAGGAGGCGTACGAGCGGGCGGCGGCCGCGGTCGCCGAGGGGCTGGACCTTGTCGTGCCGGTCGCCTCGGTGACCAATGAGTTCACCCGCGAGGCCAAGGTCATCTCGGGTTACTGGAAGGCCCGGAAGGCGTTCGTCACCGCGGTCGGCGGCTCCCGCCCGTCCGGTACGACTCTGATCACGGAGGACTTCGCGGTCCCGCCGTCGCTGCTCGCCGACGCCTGCGAAGCCCTCCTCCGGCTCCAGGCGGAGCACGGTTTCGACGCCGCCGTCGCGGGCCATGCCGCGCACGGCAATCTGCACTTCCTGCTCGCGTTCGACGCGGCGAAGCCGTCCGATGTCGACCGGTACGCCGCGTTCATGGACGACTTCTGCCGGCTGACTGTGGAGCGCTTCGACGGCTCGCTCAAGGCGGAGCACGCCACCGGTCGCAATATCGCGCCCTTCCTGGAGCTGGAGTGGGGCCCGAAGGCGACCGAGCTGATGTGGCGTACGAAGCAGGTCATCGACCCCGACGGGGTGCTCGCGCCGCGGATCGTCCTCGACCGTGACCCGAAGGCCCATCTGCGCGGGCTGAAGACCATTCCCGAGGTCGAGCTGATCGCCGACCCATGCATCGAGTGCGGGTTCTGCGAACCGACCTGTCCCAGTCGCGACCTCACCACCACCCCGCGTCAACGGATCGTGCTGCGACGGGAGATGATGCGCCAGCCCGGCGGTTCGCCGGTGGAGACCGGGCTCCTCGACGCGTACGGGTACGAGGCCGTTGACACCTGTGCCGGTGACTCCACCTGCAAACTCGCCTGCCCGGTCGGCATCGACACCGGCGCCATGATGAAGGACTTCCGCCACCAGCGGCACTCACCGCGTGAGGAACGGATCGCGGCACTCACCGCGAGGAACTTCAAGGCGGTGGAGGCCTCGGCGCGGCTCGCGGTCGCCGCGGCCGACAGGATCGGCGACCGGCTGCTGGAAACCGTCACCGGGCTCGCCCGCAAGGCCGTACGCCCCGATCTGGTGCCCGAGTGGCTCCCCGAGATCCCCGGCGCGGCGCCCCGCAAGCTGCCACGCACCTCGCGGGTCGGGGCGAGCGCCGTCTACTACCCGGCGTGCGTGAACCGGATCTTCGGCGGTCCGGAAGGCCACCGTGGCCCGTCGCTGCCGCAGGCCGTCGTCGCCGTCTCGGCCCGTGCCGGAAAGCCGGTGTGGATCCCGGAGGACGTCGCGGAGACCTGCTGCTCGACGATCTGGCACTCCAAGGGCTACGACGAGGGCAACGTCGTGATGGCCAACCGCATCGTCGAGGCCGCCTGGGGCTGGACAGCGGGCGGAAAGCTGCCCCTGGTCGTCGACGCCTCGTCGTGCACGCTGGGCATCGCCCATGAGGTGGTGCCCTATCTCACCGAGGACAACCGGGAGTTGCACCGGGAGCTGACGGTCGTCGACTCCCTCGTCTGGGCGGCCGACGAGCTGCTGCCGGAACTGACGATCCTGCGGAAGACCGGCTCGGCGGTGCTGCACCCGACGTGCTCCATGCAGCATCTCGGCGACGTGGAGCAGTTGCGTACAGTCGCCGAGGCGTGTGCGGAGGAGGTCGTCGTACCGGACGACGCCGGGTGCTGCGCGTTCGCGGGCGACCGCGGGATGCTGCACAAGGAGCTGACCGCGTCGGCCACCGCGAAGGAGGCGGCCGAGGTCAACTCCCGTGAGTACGACGCCTATCTCTCCGCGAACCGGATGTGCGAGATCGGCATGGACCGGGCCACGGGGCGCACGTACCACTCCGTCCTGATGGAACTGGAGCGGGCGACGCGCCCCTGACCCGTCTCTCGCACGACCGCGTACGCAACCGACCACCGGGACCGGCCGGGCCGCCCGGTGGTCGGCGTTCTCCTGGGCATCCGCGGGCCGCGTACGAAAGTCCATGGTTTCGGTGTCGAGAGTCCAAACCCTCCCCTTGCGTATCAGCAGTCTCAACTATCAAGGTCGTGACCGAGGTTCAGAGCAACAGCCGCGCACGTCAGACCCCCCTCCTGGAGGATCGATGAACGACGCAGCACAGCAGAACCACGGTACGGAGGACGGTGACGACGGCTCGATGAGCCGTCGTTCGGTCCTGTGGACGACCGCCGCCGGCGTGGCCGGTGCCGGGCTCGGACTGGGCGGTCTCGGCAGCGGCACCGCATCCGCCGCTACCCCCCTCGGCTCCGAATCCGCCGCCGGTGCACAGGCGCAGACGGCCTCGCCGCAGCGCCAGGGCGCCACCATGGTGGGAGTGCCGTTCGAAGGGCGTTCCACCGTCCGGGTCGGCCTGGTCGGCCTCGGCAACCGCGGCGGCAGCATGATCGATCTCTATCTCGCCGTCCCCGGAGTGCAGGTCGTCGCCGTGTGCGACCCGGTCAAGGAGAAGGCCCAGCGGGCCGCCGCGAAGGTGACCGCCGCCGGTCAGCCGGCGCCCGCCGTCTACACCAACGGTGAGGACGACTACGAGAATCTCTGCAAGCGCGGGGACATCGACTTCGTCTATGTGGCGACTCCCTGGGACTTACACTTCGAGATGGCGAAGACCGCCATGCTCCACGGCAAGCATGTTGGGGTGGAGTGTCCGATCGCTCTCCAGCTCGATCAGCTCTGGGAGCTGGTCAATCTCTCCGAGCGCACCAGACGGCACTGCATGCAGTTGGAGAACTGCTGTTACGGGCGGAACGAGATGCGGGTGCTCCGCATGGCGCACGCCGGTCTCTTCGGCGACCTGCTGCACGGCGCGGGCGCGTACAACCACGATCTGCGCGGCCTGATGTTCGATCCGGACTACTACGAGGGTCCATGGCGCCGGCTGTGGCACACCCGGCTGCGCGGCGACCTCTACCCCAACCACGGGTTCGGTCCGGTCGCCAACTACATGGACCTCAACCGCGGGGACCGTGCGGTGAGCATCACCAGCGTCGGTTCGCCGTCCCTGGGTCTCGCCGAGTACCGGAAGAAGCACATGCCGGCAGGTGACCCGAGCTGGAAGGAGACCTATATCGAGAGCGACCGCACGATCAGTCTCGTCCAGACCGCCAAGGGACGGGTGATCCGGCTGGAGCACGACGTGTCCACACCGCATCCGTACTCGCGGATCAACAGTCTCGGCGGCACGAAGGGGCTCTTCGAGGACTATCCGGCCCGCATCTATATCGAGCCCGACCACACCAACGACGCCTGGGGCGACTTCGGCGCGTACGCCGACTGGGACCACTGGCTGTGGAAGGAACACGCCAACCCGCCCGGCGGGCACGGTGGAATGGACTACATGCTGGTGTTCCGGCTGATGCAGTGCATGCGTCTGGGGCTCGTTCCCGACTTCGATGTGTATGACGCGGCGACCTGGACATCTCCGGTACCGCTCAGCCACCTCTCCATCAAGGCGAAGGGCGCGCCGCAGCAGATCCCGGACTTCACCCGCGGCGAGTGGAAGAACGCCCGCCCCGGCATGGACTCGGCGAAGCCCGCGAAGGCCTGACGGCCGGCGCGACGCTGCGGGGCCCGGCCGCACAGGCCGGGCCCCGCAGTGCGACCTCCCACGGCCCGCTCGGTGACCTTGGCGCGAAATACGCATTCCGTGGAGAAAACCCTTTGCTTCGACCGGGGCCCCCGGGTGAACCTTGCACGGTTTGAGTCAGTCACCGAACAAAAACCGATCCTCAGAACCATGGGACGTCATGCACATTCGCGATCTTCCCTACTCGGATCCTGGCGATCCCGATGTCCGGTCAGGCCCACGCTTCCTGCTCTGGCTCGGCCGCAACCAGATCCGCGGACAGCTCAAGTCCCTGTCCTGGGGCCTGCTGCACCAGTGCTCCGTCGCCGGGCTGCCGCTGGCCGTCGGCTTCGCCGTGCAGGCCGTCGTCGACCGTTCCGGCAGCCGCCTCGCGCTGGCCGGCGGGCTGATCGCCGTCCTCGGTGTGCTGATCGCGGTCGGCGACACCATGCTCCACCGGACCGCCGTCACCAACTGGATCACCGCCGCCGCCCGCGTCCAGCAGCTACTGGCCCGCAAGACCGCGGAACTCGGGTCCGCACTGACCCGCCGGGTCGCCGCGGGCGAGGTCGTCGCGGTGTCCACCGGCGACGTCGAGAAGATCGGCTGGTTCGTCGAGGCACTCTCCCGCTTCGCCGCTGCCGCCGTCGCTCTCGTGCTGATCTGTGTCGGACTCGTCCTCTATCTGCCGTCGCTGGGGGTGCTGGTGGCACTCGCCATGCCGCTCCTGGCACTGGCCGTGCTGCCGCTGCTCCCTCGCGCCACCCGGCGCGCGGATCTTCAGCGCGAGAAGGCCGGAAAGGCCACCGAACTGGCGTCGGACACCGTGGCCGGGCTGCGGGTGCTGCGCGGGATCGGCGGCGAGGAGCTGTTCCTCGGCCGCTACCGGCGTGCCTCGCAGGAGGTCCGCAGGGCGGCCGTCCGCAGCGCGCAGATGTGGTCACTGATCTCGGCGATCCAGGTGCTGCTGCCGGGCGTGCTGCTCATCTCGCTGGTCGTGTACGGAGCGACGCTGGCCCGCGAGGGCCGGATCGAGGTCGGCCAACTGGTCACGGTGTACAGCGCGGCGACGCTGATGCTGTTCCCGTTGCGGCACTTCGAGGAGATCGCGATGGCGTACTCCTTCTCGCGGCCGTCCGCCAAGCGGGCCGTGCGGGTGCTGTCGTTGCACCGCACCGTCGAGCCGTCGACCGTCGACGTGGTGCCCTCCGGTGATCTGTACGACCCGGTCACCGGGCTGATGGCCCCCGCGGGCAGGTTCACCGCGGTGGTCTGCGGAGACCCGGACGAGGCCGGCCGACTGGCCGAACGGCTCGGTGGGCACGCCGAGCCGGCCGCGGAGCAGGACACGACGGACGACGCTCCCGAGGGCTCGCCGTCGCCGGAGAAGAATCCGTCCGTCCTGCTCGGCGGCGTCCCGCTGGACGAGCTGTCGCTGGCGGCCGCCAGGACCGCGGTGCTGGTCCAGGACAAGGACCCGGTGCTGCTTTCCGGGACGCTCCGGGAGCTCCTGGACGTGCCGTCGTCCGGCCAGGTGACCGCTGAGGAGGCGCTTGCCGCCGCCCAGTGCGGTGACGTGCTCGACGCGCTGGCACAGGCCTCGGTGACCAGGGACGGCGATCCGATGACGACCAGGATCACCGAGCGCGGCCGGTCGCTCTCCGGCGGCCAGCGGCAGCGGCTCGCCCTGGCCCGCTCCCTGGTCACCGATCCGGAGGCACTGGTTCTCGACGAGCCGACGTCCGCCGTCGACTCGCACACCGAGGCCCGGGTCGCCGCCGGCATCAAGGCGCTGCGCCAGGGGCGTACGACCGTCGCGTTCGCCTCGTCACCGCTGCTCCTGGACCTCGCGGACCGGGTGGTACTGGTGCACCGGGGCACCGTGACAGCGGTCGGTACGCACCGCGAACTGCTGCACACCGAACCGCGGTACCGGGCTGTCGTCACCCGGGAGACCGACGACGAGATCGCGGCACTGACCGCATCGGACGAGATCGACGGGATCAGCGAAGTCAGCGGGATCAAGGCGATCGAAGAGATCGAAGGAATCGAGGAGAGGGCATGATCGGCGTCGCACAACCGGCGTACGACCCGGCCGCCCCGGAGTCGGCGACAACGCTGCCGGTCGGCACCCCCACCACCGTACGCAGCTATGTACGGGATCTGATGCGGCGCCACCGCAGGCCGTTCGCCGTACTCATCTCGGTCAACGCCGTCGCGGTGATCGCCTCGATCGTCGGGCCGTATCTGCTGGGCGGACTGGTCGAGGACCTGTCGAACGGGGTCGCCGACCTCCATCTGGAGCGCACCGCCGCGGTGTTCGGGCTCGCACTGCTCGTACAGACCGTGTTCACCCGGATGATGCGGCTGCGCAGCGCGATGCTCGGTGAGGAGATGCTGGCCGATCTGCGCGAGGACTTCCTCGTGCGGTCGGTCGGGCTGCCGCCGGGCGTGCTGGAGCGGGCCGGAACCGGTGATCTGCTCTCCAGGATCACTACCGACATCGACCGGCTGGCCAACGCGATGCGGGAGGCCGTGCCGCAGTTGGCGATCGGTGTGGTGTGGGCGGGGCTGCTGCTCGGTGCGCTCACCGTGACCGCTCCCCCGCTGGCACTCTCCGTACTGATCGCCCTGCCGGTGCTGATCCTCGGCTGTCGCTGGTACTTCCGCCGGGCGCCGTCCGCGTACCGCTCGGAAGCCGCCGGGTACGCGGCGGTCGCCGCGATGCTGGCGGAGACCGTGGACGCCGGACGGACGGTGGAGGCGCACCGTCTCGGCGCGCGCCGGGTGGCGCTGTCGGACCGGCGGATCAAGGAGTGGACAGCCTGGGAACGGTACACGCTGTTCCTGCGTTCGGTGCTCTTCCCCGTCATCAATGTCACGTACGTGACGATCCTCGGCGCGGTGCTGATGCTCGGCGGCTGGTTCGTCATCGAGGGATGGCTCACTGTCGGACAGCTGACGACGGGTGCGCTGCTGGCGCAGATGATGGTCGACCCGATCGGTCTGATCCTGCGCTGGTACGACGAGTTGCAGGTCGCACAGGTGTCGCTGGCCCGGCTGGTCGGCGTGCGGGACATCGAACCGGACGCGGGCGACGCGGAGGTCGCCCCGGACGGCCGGGACGTCCGGGCGGACGGTGTGCACTTCGGCTACCGCGCCGGGGTCGACGTGCTGCACAAGGTGTCCCTCGACGTCGCCCCGGGCACGCGCCTCGCGCTGGTCGGCCCGTCCGGTGCGGGCAAGTCCACGCTCGGCCGGCTGCTGGCCGGGATCTACGCCCCGCGCAGCGGTGAAGTCACCCTGGGTGGTGCGCAGTTGTCGCAGATGACGGCGGAGCAGGTGCGTACGCATGTGGCGCTGGTCAACCAGGAGCACCATGTGTTCGTCGGTTCGCTCCGCGACAACCTGCTGCTGGCCCGTGACGGCGCGCAGGACGCGGAGCTGTGGGCGTCGCTCGCCGCGGTCGACGCGGACGGCTGGGCGAAGGCGCTGGACGAGGGTCTGGACACCGAGGTCGGTTCGGGCGGTCTGGCCCTGACCCCGGCGCAGGCGCAGCAGATCGCCCTGGCCCGGCTGGTGCTGGCCGATCCGCACACGCTGGTGCTGGACGAGGCGACCTCGCTGCTGGACCCGCGGGCGGCCCGCCATCTGGAACGCTCGCTGGCGCGGGTGCTCGACGGCCGTACGGTCGTGGCGATCGCGCACCGGCTGCACACCGCGCATGACGCGGATGTGATCGCGGTGGTCGAGAGCGGCAGGATCAGCGAACTGGGCAGCCATGACGAGCTGGTTGCGGCGGACGGCGCGTATGCGGCGCTGTGGCGGTCCTGGCACGGCTGAGCGGAGAAGGCGAAGGTGGTGCGCGGACCGTCACCGGTTCGCGCGCAGCCACGCGTCGAGAGCGGCGAAGTCCGCGTCGGTGAGCCCCTGGGCGGGGTCGACGCGATGGAGGAGGGCCGGCCCCGGGTGATGTGCGGCCACCCAGGCCCGGTCGGTGCCGGTGATCTCGTCGTCCACCCAGACGAAGGGGCGCCCTGCCGCGCGGTCGACGAGGGGGCGCGTCTTCCAGTGCAGCCCGTCCCGCCGGTCGAGTTCGTCCTCGTACGCCGGATCCGGCCAGGCCACCATGGGCAGCTCCGGCAGGCCGAGCCACGGTGCGATGCACTCGTTGGCCTCGTCCAACCAGGTCGTGGCCCAGACGAGGTCGCAGCCCAGCGCCGTCAGCCGGGGCCCGAGCGCGGGATCGATCCTGCTCAGAAGGGGATTCGACTCGGCCGGCCCGGGCGCGGCCCCCGTGCGGTACGTCGGATACCCGTCCGGGCGTTGTTGCGGAGTCGCTCCGAACGGAATGAGCGGCCCGTCGACGTCGAGGAAGAGAAGCGGGCGCTGCGCGGAACCGGTCACGGCTGCACGGTACCCGCTCTCCGGGCGGACGCGACGAGGGCGCCCGTCGTGGATCGCCTTCCACCACGGGCACCGTCGTGGCCACAGTCCCGCCAGGTCCCCTTCCGTGGGGTACGCGCTCTGCGCACCTGCGCCCCGCACGGCGGCAGCGCCGACCCTGACCGCGTACCGCACCGCGGTCACCAGGTCGTCGCTCCGGGCCGGGCGGTGGGCGAGTGCGCCGGTCATGGCGTCGCCCGCCCCCGGTCGTCTCCACCACGTCGACCGAGGGTGGCATCGGCGCCGAGCCGGGCGGCGACGGCCCGGTTGGCACCCTTGCCGCCCGGATGGGCCGTCAGGTCGCTGCCGAGCACGGTCTCCCCGGTGGCGGGGCGGCGTGCGACGCGGCCATGAGGTACGCGTCGCACCAGCCGCCCACGACCGCGTCGGTGGAGGCCGGCCGGGTGGACATGGCGCCCCCTCTCAGAGGCCCCGGGCCCGTACGATCCGGGCGACGATCTGCTCGGCGATCGCCTGCACATCGGCGTCGACGACGAGGTCCACATTGCCCTCCGGGTCGGACGTGAACAGGGTCAGCCCTTCGTCGGTGACCTCGACCGTGCCGCGTTCGGTGGTGTAGAGGTCGGGGCGGAGCAGGGACAGCGCCGTGATCGGGTCGTGCGGCACGCTCCACGATTCGCCGGTGAAGCCGGTCCAGCCGTCGATCTCGCGGGCCAGCGCCTCCCCGTACGGGCCGGCCGCCCGGATCGTCTCGACGCCGTCCCGCTCGATGCGCAGCCGGGTGGTGATGTCCAGCCCGGTGACCACGATGCGCACGGCCGAGCCGAAGACGATGCGGGCAGCGGTGATGTCGCTGACGATGTTGTGCTCGGCCTTGGCGCGCGGGCCGAAGTCTCCGCCCATCATGTACAGGGTGCGTACCCCGGGGGCGAAGCGGTCGTCGAGGCGGATCGCGCGGGCGATGTTGGTGAGCGGGGCGATGGCGATGACATCGCTCGCGCCGGGCTCGGCAAGCACGGTGTCGACCAGGAAGCGGTCGGCGGCGATGTCGTCGCGTACCGGTTCCGTCTCCAGGTCGGGGAAGGCCCGGCCTTCGTGTCCGGCCCACCAGACGGCCTTGCCGGAGAGGGTCTCGGTGGCTCCGGGCACGACGGTGAGGTCGCGTCCGGCGAGGGCGCCGAGCCGGTGGGCGAGGCGGGCCCTGAGCAGGGTGTCGCCGTAGACGGTGGTGATGCCGGCGATGTGCGCCTCGGGCGAGCCGAGCAGCACACCGAGGGCGAGGGCGTCGTCGACGTCGCTGCCGATGTCGGTGTCGAGGAGGACGTCTGCCGTGGGCTGGTTCACTTTGCTCCTGGGGTCGTTGGCGGGTGGATCGATGGTCACTTCAGGCCGCTGCCCGCGATGGACTGCGTGAAGTACCGCTGCAGGCGCAGCAGTACGAGGAGCGGGATGACGGTCAGGACGACGGCGGCGGCGAACACCTGGCCGTAGTCGACGACCATCTGTCCCTGCAGGGTGCCGAGGGCGATCGGGCCGAGCTGCTTGTCCGGTTCGGTGCCGACGAGCAGCGGCCACATGTAGGACTGCCACTGGAAGGTGAACAGGGTCAGGCCGGCGCCGATCAGGGCGGGCCGCGACAGGGGTACGTAGATCTTCGTGAAGACGCCCCACCAGCTGAGCCCGTCCATCCGCGCGGCCTCGACGAGTTCGCGCGGGATGGCGAGGAAGAACTGACGCAGCAGGAAGATCGCCAGGCCGTTGCCTATGCCGGGCAGGATCAGACCGGCGTACGTGTTCTGCAGTCCCCAGTCCCGGAAGATGTCGGACAGCGGGATCGCGATCGCGTCGAACGGGATCATGAAGCTGAGCAGGATCACGGCGAAGACGAGCCCGCGCCCGCGGAACCGGAAGACCGAGAGGGCGAAGGCCGCCATCGCGGAGAGCACCAGGCCGAGCAGGACGGTGGCGACGGCGACGCCGATGGAGTTGAGTACTGCTCGGCCGAAGTCGCCCCGGAACAGGGTCACATAGTTGTGCAGCGTGGCATCGGTCGGAATCAGGCTGTGCCAGGACACCCGGTCGAGCCCGGCGAGCACCTTGTCACCGGGGCGCAGCGAGCCGGCGAGCACCCACAGCAGGGGCAGCGCGAACAGCACGCCCATGACGACGGCGGTGACGAGCGGCATGTGCCGCAGAGCGGAGAGGCGGCGCGGGGTCGAGGGCACCGGCGCGTTCGTGGTCTTCACTGGGTCACTCCTCGCCCTTGCCCTGCATCATCCGGAACTGGACGACGACGACGGCGAGCGTGATGGCGACGAGCACCACCACTTCGGCCTGGGCGAAGTTGATGTCGCCGACGCTGTAGGCGCGGCGGAACACGTCGTACATCATGAGATTGGTGGAGCCGTCGGGGCCGCCGCGGGTGAGCAGCTGCACGGGCGCGAACACCAGGAAGTTGGCGACGGTGTCGGCGACCAGCACAAAGGCGAGCGGGCGGCGCAGCAGCGGCAGCGTGACATGGAAGAAGCGCTGCCAGGCGGAGGCGCCGTCGACGGCGGCCGCGTCGTAGCACTCCTGCGGAATGTCCTGGAGCCCGGCGATCAGGAACATCATCCAGTAGCCGACGCCGACCCAGGACATCAGCACGATGAGCGCGAAGAGCGCCTGCTCGGAGCTGGTGAGGAAGGGCTGCGGCGGGATCCCCAGGGCGCCGAGGATCGCGTTGAGCGGTCCCTCGGGGCGGTAGAGGATGCCCCAGATGACGGCGGACACGGCGGGCGGCACGGCGATGGGTGCGAAGACCAGCGAGCGCCAGAAGCGGACGCCCGCGAACCTGCGGCCCAGAAGTACGGCGAGGCCGAGCGCGATCAGCACCTGGAGCGGGTTGATGACCAGGCTGAACAGCAGCGTGACCCGGACGCTCTGCCAGAACTGGGAGTCCGAGAGGAGGTCCGTGTAGTTGCCGAGGCCGACGAACGTGGTGGTGCCGTCGACGAGGCTGTGGTGGCGCGCGCTGCTGACCAGGGCCATCGCGGCGGGCAGCAGACGCAGCACCACAAGGGCGAGCAGCGCGGGTGCCAGGAAGTACAGGGCGGTCCGGCCCTGCGATGCGCGGCGGCGTGCGGGCCGCGGCGGGGTGCGGGGTGGTGAGGTGGTCATCGCAGGCGCTCCCAGGTACGCACCAGTTCACCGGAGGCCTTCGCCAGCCGGGGTTCCACGGCGGAACCGTTGCGGATGTCGGAGAAGGCGGAGCCCATGACGGTCTCGAACTGCGTGTAACCGATGCTGCGTGGCCGGCTGACGGCGGTGTGAGCGAGTTCGTACCGCATGATCGTGGCGACCCCGGCGGTGCTCTTCGTCGCCTTGTCCGCCAGGTCCGCCGCGTACCGGTCGAAGGCCTTGCGGTTCGACGGGATGAGCGGGGACGCCTCGACGGTGGAGAGGCTGCCCTCGGTGGTCAGTGCGGCGTACTCCATGAATCGCAGGCCCGCTTCGGGGTGTTCGGCGTACGGGTTGACGCCCCAGGACCAGGAGTCGGTGGGGGTGACGGCGCGGCCGTGGGCGAACTTCGGCTGCGGGGCCGTGCCCCAGGTGAAGTCCTTGAGTCCGGCGAAGGCACCGAGGTTCCACGGGCCGCCGACGAAGAACGGCACGCGGCCCGAGGTGAAGAGGGAGGAGAGCTGGTACGACGGGATGCCGCGGGGCGACGAGCCGTCGGCGAAGAGCGTGCGGTACCAGTCGAGCGCGTCGATCCAGCCCTGGGTGGTGACGGCGGGCGTGAGCATGTCCTTTCCGGTGATGCCTGATCCGCCGTGGAGGGACTCGATGAGCGGCTGCAGCCCGTAGTAGAGGTCCGTCTGCTCCAGCAGCAGCGCGTAGTCGGCTCCGGCCCGGTCCATCGCCCGGCGTCCCGCGGCCCTGGTCCGCTCCCAGCTCCAGCGGTCGGCCGGTGCCGCGTCGGGGAGTGCCACCCCGGCCTTGGCCAGCAGGTCCGCGTTGTAGAAGAGGTACTGGGTGGACGTCCAGATCGGCAGCGAGCGGAGCGTGCCGTCCCAGGAGCTGACGGCGTACTGCTCGGGGGTGACAGCGGCCTTGGTGCGGTCCGCGATCCGGTTCAGGTCGGTGAGGAAGCCGCGGGCGGTCAGCGCCGGGACGCGCGGCTGGTCGACCGCGTACACGTCGATCGCGCTGTCCTTCGCGGAGAGCCGCAGTTGCAGGACGTCGCCGAGCTGGTCGGGCGGGACCGGCGTGTAGTCGATCCGTATACCGGGGTTGGCCCGTTCGAAGCCGCGGATGACCGCCCGGAACGTCTCGGGGGTCTCCGGGCCGAGGAACCGCACCGCTGTTCTGCCGTCCGCCGGTCGGCCGCCCGAGCAGCCGGCCAGGGCCGCCGCCGAGGCCACGCCGAGGGCGGCGCCGAGCACGGTTCTGCGGCTGGGAGAGCTCGTCATGCGGCTCTCCTGCCTGCGATGGACATCGCGTTCTCCAAATCGTTTTGCATAACCTGGCTCGGCCTCCGTGCGGCACGATCGGAAGCACCATACAAAACGTTTTGCACATTGGATAGAGTGACCTCGAACACCAGGACAACAGCCCTGGACAACAACGGGAGGCTGATGGTGCACGGCGCCGGCCGGATCAAGATCGTGGATGTGGCATCCGAAGCGGGCGTCAGCGTCACCACGGTCTCCCATGTGCTGAGCGGCCGCCGCCCGGTCTCGGCCACCACCCGCGCCCGGGTCGAGGACGTCATACAGCGGCTCGGCTATCAGGCGGATCCCTCGGCGCGCGGACTGCGTACGCAACGCACCCGCACCCTGGGCCTGGTCGTCCCGGACATCACCAACCCGTTCAATACCGCCATCGCGGCGGGCATGCAGGAGATCGCACTGGCCCACGAGTACCTCACCGTGGTCTGCGAGGCGCCGATGGACGGCCCGCACCTGCCCGCGGTGATCCGGCAGCTGGTGGCGCGCCGTATCGACGGCATCGTGGTCGGCCGGTACGGCGCCACGCGGCAGGATCTGGACCGCATCACGGCCTCGGGATCCAAGCTCGTACGGCTCGGCGGACCGCTGGCGCCCGGGCTCGGCGATGTGGTGCGGGCCGCCGAGACGGAGGGCATGTACGACCTGGTCAGCCATCTGGTGGGGCGCGGCTACCGGCGGATCGCCTACATCGGGGGCGCGCGGGGGGTGGAGCCGGGCGAGGAGCGATTCGTCGGCTACCGGAAGGCTCTGGAGGCGGCCGGGCTGCCGGTGCACCAGGAGCTGGTCGCCTGGACCAGCTTCACCCGCGAGGGCGGACGGGCCGGGGCGACGGCGGTACTGACCGCCACGGAGCCGCCGGACGCCGTGGTGTGCGCCAACGATCTGATCGCGATCGGCGCGCTGGACACCGCACGGGCGGCTGGGCTGCGGGTGCCGGACCGGGTGGCGATCACCGGGTACGACGACATCGAGGCGGCGTCACTGGTCTCGCCCGCGCTGACCACCGTGCTCAACCCGGCCCGGGAGATCGGCCGTTCGGCGGCGCAGCTGCTGCTGGACCGGCTGGAGGGCGAGGGCTCGGGCCCGGCCCGGGAGATCGTTCTCGCGCACCGTCTGGTGCCGCGCGAATCGGCCTGATCCCCCGGCGGCCGGGTGGGGCGCTCAGATGAAGTTGAGGGCGGCCGCCCCGCCCACTCCCCCGAGCACCATGAACGCGGGCGTCAGCACCTTCAGCTCCACCCAGCTTCCGGCGCGGAACCGCATGCCCTTCGGCGGCCCGATCGGGTACCAGCGCTTGCGGCCCAGCGGGATCGGCCACAGGATCGGGCAGCCGGAGACGGTCAGCGCGTCGCCGATGTCATGGACGAGGGCGCCGAGGACGATCGGCAGCCCGAGCCAGAGGTACTCCTGGCCGGGGGCGCTGAAGAGCCAGTCCGAGCCGTTGCCCGGCTTGTCGAGGACGCCGGCCAGTATCCAGGCGCTGGTCGCGCCGAGCAGCCACACCAGGACGTCGCTGGACATCCGGGCGGCCCGCCACAGCAGTCCTTCGACGGCGAGCACGAGGTGGACGAAGAGAATGGCCAGGACTGCCCACCGGCCGCCGGTGATCGCCGCGGCGGAAGCCCCGGCGCCGATCAGCACCGCCCAGAGCCAGGTGTGCGTCAGAGTCCGGTGACCGCCGTTGCGGCGCGGGTCGCCGGAGCCCCGGGTCGCCTTGTAGACGGCGTGCGAGAGCTTGTCGACGATCTCGCAGAGTCCGCGGGAGACCGGTCCGAAGGCGCGCGAGATGGTCGCGGACTTGTGGTCGAGGTCCGGAGCGAGCGCGGCGCCCGCGGTGATCAGTGCACCGACGACCAGGACGGGCCACGGCATCGTATGACCCGCGGCTGCCGCCGCCGCGCCCACCCCCAGCCAGGCCGCCGCCCCGGACAGCGAGTGTGCCGGTCCCATCATGGTTCTTCCGCCCCCAAAGTTTGTCCGGCCGCCATCGCCGTTGCGATGCGGCCGAGTTGAGTGGGCAGCGTACCGTCCGTGATCTTCGTACGGTCGTCCGGTTCCCGCATCCGGGCGGAAGGCAGGCAAGATGGGGGCGTGACCCTTATCGATCAGCTGCCCCCGACCGACGACCCGGACGCCCTCTTCGAGGCCTTCTCGTCATGGACCGAGACCCAGGGCATCACCCTCTACCCTGCTCAGGAGGAGGCGCTGATCGAGGTGGTCTCCGGGGCGAACGTGATCCTTTCCACCCCCACGGGTTCCGGAAAGAGCCTGGTCGCGGCGGGTGCACACTTCACGGCTCTGGCCCAGGACAAGGTCACCTTCTACACCGCCCCGATCAAGGCGCTGGTCTCGGAGAAGTTCTTCGATCTGTGCAAGCTGTTCGGTACGGAGAATGTCGGCATGCTCACGGGCGACGCCTCCGTCAACGCGGACGCCCCGGTGATCTGCTGCACCGCCGAGGTGCTGGCCTCCATCGCGCTGCGCGACGGGAAGTACGCCGACATCGGCCAGGTCGTGATGGACGAGTTCCACTTCTATGCGGAAGCGGACCGCGGCTGGGCCTGGCAGATCCCGCTCCTGGAGCTGCCGCAGGCCCAGTTCATCCTGATGTCGGCCACGCTCGGTGACGTCAAGATGTTCGAGCAGGACCTCACCCGGCGCACCGGCCGTCCCACCTCCGTGATCCGCTCGGCGACCCGGCCGGTACCGCTGAGCTACGAGTACCGGCTGACCCCGATCACCGAGACGCTCACCGAGCTGCTGGACACCCGGCAGTCGCCCGTCTACATCGTGCACTTCACGCAGGCCGCGGCCGTCGAGCGGGCGCAGTCGCTGATGAGCATCAACATGTGCACCAAGGAGGAGAAGGAGAAGATCGCCGATCTGATCGGCAACTTCCGCTTCACCACGAAGTTCGGCCAGAACCTCTCCCGCTATGTGCGGCACGGCATCGGGGTGCATCACGCGGGCATGCTCCCGAAGTACCGCCGCCTGGTGGAGAAGCTCGCCCAGGCGGGTCTGCTGAAGGTGATCTGTGGTACGGACACGCTCGGCGTCGGCGTCAACGTCCCGATCCGCACAGTGCTGTTCACGGCGCTCACCAAGTACGACGGCACCCGGGTGCGTACGCTGCGCGCCCGTGAGTTCCACCAGATCGCCGGCCGCGCGGGCCGGGCCGGCTTCGACACGGCGGGCTTCGTCGTCGCGCAGGCGCCCGAGCACGTCATCGAGAACGAGAAGGCCGTCAAGAAGGCGGGCGACGACCCGAAGAAGAAGCGCAAGGTCGTCCGCAAGAAGGCTCCTGAGGGCTTCGTCGCCTGGTCGGAGACCACGTTCGACAAGCTGATCCAGTCCGATCCGGAGCCGCTGACCTCCCGCTTCCGGGTGACACACACCATGCTGCTGTCCGTGATCGCACGTCCCGGCAACGCCTTCGAGGCGATGCGGCGGCTGCTGGAGGACAACCACGAGCCGCGCCGCGCGCAGCTGCGCCACATCCGCCGGGCCATCGCGATCTACCGCTCCCTGCTGGACGGCGGCGTCGTGGAGCAGCTCGACAAGCCGGACACGGAGGGGCGCATCGTGCGGCTCACCGTCGATCTCCAGCAGGACTTCGCGCTCAGCCAGCCACTGTCCACGTTCGCGCTGGCCGCGTTCGACCTGCTCGACACCGAATCGCCGTCGTACGCCCTGGACATGGTCTCCGTCGTCGAGTCGACGCTCGACGACCCGCGGCAGATCCTCGCCGCCCAGCAGAACAAGGCGCGCGGCGAAGCGGTCGGCCAGATGAAAGCGGACGGTGTCGAGTACGAGGAGCGGATGGAGCGGCTCCAGGACGTCACGTACCCGAAGCCGCTGAGCGAGCTGCTGTGGCACGCGTACGACGTGTACCGAAAGAGCCACCCGTGGGTGGGCGACCACCCGGTCTCGCCGAAGTCCGTGATCCGGGACATGTACGAACGGGCCATGACCTTCACGGAGTTCACCTCGAACTACGAGCTGGCCCGCACCGAGGGGATCGTGCTGCGCTACCTGGCGAGCGCGTACAAGGCTCTTGAGCACACCATCCCGGACGACCTGAAGTCCGAGGACCTGGAGGATCTGATCGCCTGGCTCGGCGAGATGGTCCGGCAGGTGGACTCCAGTCTTCTCGACGAGTGGGAGCAGCTCGCCAACCCGGAGGTGGAGACCGCCGAGCAGGCACAGGAGCGGGCCGACGAGGTCAAGCCGGTCACCGCCAATGCCCGCGCCTTCCGGGTGCTGGTCCGCAACGCGATGTTCCGCCGGGTGGAGCTGGCCGCGCTGGACAAGGTCGCCGAGCTCGGCGAGCTGGACGGCGAGGCGGGCTGGGACGAGGACGCGTGGGGCGAGGCCATGGACGCGTACTGGGACGAGTACGAGGATCTGGGCACCGGCCCGGACGCCCGCGGTCCGAAGCTGCTGAAGATCGACGAGGACGCCGCGCACGGCCTGTGGCGGGTGCGGCAGACGTTCGCCGACCCGAACGGCGACCACGACTGGGGCATCAGCGCGGAGGTCGATCTGGCGGCCTCCGACGAAGAGGGCCGGGCGGTCGTCCGGGTCACCTCGGTCGGCCAGCTGTGAGCGTGACCGCCGCGACGGCACCTTTGCGAGAGTGGAGACGAACGGCATGACGAACCCCGCCGAGCGCCTGGTCGACCTGCTCGACCTGGAGCGGATCGAGGTCAACATCTTCCGGGGGCGCAGTCCCGAGGAGTCGCTGCAGCGGGTCTTCGGCGGCCAGGTCGCCGGGCAGGCACTGGTGGCGGCCGGCCGGACCACCGACGGGGACCGGCCGGTCCATTCGCTGCACGCCTACTTCCTGCGGCCGGGCCGCCCCGGCGTGCCGATCGTCTACGAGGTCGAGCGGGTCCGGGACGGGCGGTCGTTCACCACGCGCCGGGTCACCGCCGTGCAGGAGGGCCGGACGATCTTCAATCTGACGGCGTCCTTCCACCGGCAGGAGGGGGCGGGCTTCGAGCACCAGTTGCCGCCCGCCCGGACCGTTCCGGACCCCGAGCAGCTGCCCACCGTCGCCGAAGAGGTGCGCGAGCATCTCGGGGCGCTGCCGGACGCACTGGAGCGGATGGCCAGACGCCAGCCGTTCGACATCCGGTACGTGGACCGGCTGCGCTGGACGCAGGAGGAGATCAAGGACGCGGACCCGCGCAGCGCGGTCTGGATGCGTGCGGTCGGCCCGCTGGGCGACGATCCGCTCGTGCACACCTGCGCGCTGACGTACGCCAGCGACATGACGCTCCTCGACGCGGTCCGTATCCCGGTGGAACCCCTGTGGGGGCCGCGCGGATTCGACATGGCGTCGCTGGACCACGCGATGTGGTTCCACCGTCCGTTCCGGGCCGACGAATGGTTCCTGTACGACCAGGAGTCGCCCATCGCGACGGGCGGGCGGGGACTGGCGCGCGGCCGGATCTACGACCGGAGCGGCAATCTGCTGGTGTCCGTGGTGCAGGAGGGGTTGTTCCGCCGGCTGGGCACGTAGCCCGGCTCATGTGCCGGGCAGCGGGTCCTGTTCGACCTCGTGCCGGCGGGTGCGGATGTCCGGCGCGGCAGGGTGCAGTTTGGCGTCGCAGGCGGGGCCGAGCCCGGTGCGGCGTGATTCCCTGCCGGTGAGCGGGCGACCGCACAGGCGGCAGCGGACCGGACGGCGGCCGGTCGCCCGGTCGGGCTCGGCCGGGGCCTCGATGTCGTGCCCGGGGAACGGCTCAGGATTCTCCACGAATCGATCTTCTCAAGTCCGCGGTCTACCCTGCGACTTCCGAACGAAGCGCAACGGAGGAGTTCGCGGATGAGCAGCGTGCTGACCATGGAACCGGTCCCCCGGGACAAGAAGAGCGCGGCACCGGGCGCCGTCGATTCTGTCGGGCATGTCATCACGTACGCGGACACGCTCGGCGACCCGGCCCGGAACGTCGCCTACGTGGAGCGCGAACTGCCCCCGGGCGGCATACCGGCGTACCTGGCGGCCCGTAAGAACGGGACGCGTTCCTTCGTCCTGTGGGACGATCCGCAGCGCCGGGCGCGGCTGGCCACGGTGATCACCACGTCCGCCGGCGACGGCGTGGCGACGTATGAGGTACTCGGGGCCCAGGGCGAGCCCATCGGTACGTTCGTCCGCGAGAAGGCACTCTCCGGCAGCGGGCTGCGGACCCGTTGGACGGTCACGCAGACGGGTTGCCCCGAGGCCGTCGGCTACAAGGGGCGGATCTTCTGGTGGTACGTGTGGTGGCTGCTGTCCCCCGTTCAGGCGGTCATCATCGTGGGCAGCCTCCTCAGCGGCAGCGGTGATGTCGCCCGCGGGCCGCGTCGCATCTTCTGGCGGACCGCCACGGAGACCCCGCTGGAGTTCCAGGACGACCACCTCTTTCAGCACGCGCAGTGGTGCGACTGGCGGCTGGGCGCGGCTCTGGTGGCGCTCCTGCGCACCTTCGACAGCTGGCTGGGGACCCCCTGGGACGACAAGCGGGCGTGACGCGGACGGCATACCCGGGTCGCGCCGGCGGTCGCGGGCGTCGCGTGGCCCGTCGAGGGTCCGCGCGGATGGCACGGCCATGGTCGAACCGGGGCCGGCGGCCCGGGGCGAACCGTACGGTCCCTCGCTCGGCGCGGGAGGCCCCTGCCCGGATGTGCCGGCCGGTCGCGGTTCCGGAGCCACCGCGCGCCGCCCCGGGACGGGTCCATACCCCCGCTGTGCGGCACACGCGGTCCTCCGACTGCGGTGGCACCGTCCCCCAGCCCGTTGGCCCACCAGATGATGCCGGAGGCCGGGGCTACCCGTGATAATCGGAGAGGGGCAGCACACGTCGAGGGGCAGCACACGTCCGGGCGGTGAGGCGCCTGCGGCAGTCAGGAGAGTCTTCGATGCCCCAGGACGCCACGTCGACCCACCGCGCCGCGCCGCACCTGACACCCGAGGAACGGGCGGCCGCCGGAAAGGCCGCCCGCCGACGCACCCCCCGTTCGAGCCACGCCTCGTTCGCACCGCCGGCCGACCGGCCCGACCCGATGGGCATCCTCGAGGCCCAGTCCGCGACCAGGGTTCCGGAGCTCGTCCCGATCCGCCACAGCCGGATGGCCGAGTCGCCGTTCCACTTCTACCGGGGCGCCGCCGCGATCATGGCAGCCGATCTTGCCGCCACCCCCGATTCCGGGATCAGGGCCCAACTGTGCGGCGACGCACACCTGTTGAACTTCGGGCTGCTCGCCTCCCCGGAACGTCACCTGCTGTTCGACATCAACGACTTCGACGAAACGCTGCCGGGCCCCTGGGAGTGGGACGTCAAACGGCTGGCGGTCAGCCTTGTCGTCGCAGGGCGGGCGAACGGCTTCACGGAGCGGGAGAGCGCCGACATCGTGCCGGCAGCGGTGCGGTCGTACCGCGAGTCGATGATCCGGTTCGCGGGCATGCGCAACCTCGACGTCTGGTACACGAAGACTGATGTGGAACGCCTCCGGACCGTGGCGTCGCAGCAGCTGGCGAAACGTGGCCGCGAGAGCCTGAACCGTGCCATGGCCAAGGCCCGTACCCGGGACAGTCTGCAGGCCTTCGGCAAGCTGACCGAGATGGTCGACGGCCGGCTCCGGATCGCCGCGGATCCGCCCCTGCTCGCACCGCTCGCCGATCTGCTGCCCGGTGAGGAGCTCGATGCGACGATGGACTGGTTCCGCGAGCTGATCGGGAGCTACGCGCTGAGTCTCCCGTCGGACCGGCGGTTTCTGCTCCAGGACTTCCGGCTCGTGGACGTGGCCCGCAAGGTGGTCGGGGTCGGCAGCGTCGGCACGCGGTGCTGGATCATCCTGCTGCTCGGCAGGGACGACCGCGATCCGCTCTTCCTTCAGGCCAAGGAGGCCGGGACCTCCGTGCTCGCCCCATCCGTCGGCCCCAGCACGTACCGGAACCAGGGCGAGCGGGTGGTCGCCGGGCAGCGGTTGATGCAGGCGGCGAGCGACATCTTCCTCGGCTGGCAACGCACGGAAGGGACCGACGGGCGGCGCCGCGACTTCTATGTGCGGCAGCTGCGCGACTGGAAGGGCGCCATCGAGCCGGAGTCGATGGTGCCGGTCGGGATGCGGACGTTCGGTGAGGTCTGCGGCAGCACCTTGGCCCGCGCCCACGCGAGGTCCGGCGACCGGATCGCTATCGCCACGTATCTGGGACGCGGCGACTCCTTCGACCGTGCGATCGCACGGTTCGCGGAGACGTACGCCGACCTGAACGAGCGGGACCACCTGGCTCTGGTCGACGCGGTCCGCACGGGGCGCCTTCCCGCGTCCGAGCCGAACGGCCCGGTCGCAGCCCCGCGCGCACCGGACGCTCCGACGACGAGGAAACCATGACCATGTCGGCCGAGCCCGCCGGAGCATCCGCCACGGCGCCACCCGATCCCCTCGCGCTCATCCGTTCCCGTCGATACGTGGGACTGCTGCTGATGGCGGCTCTGCTCGGAGTCCCGATCTCGGCCGTGGCCTTCGGTTTCCTGGCGCTCACGCACGAACTCCAGGCGCTGACCTACTCCGATCTGCCGAAGGCTCTGGGCTTCCACGCCACGCCGTCGTGGTGGCCGCTGCCGCTGCTGGTCGTCGCCGGCCTGCTGGTCGGTGTGACGATCCGCTTCCTTCCGGGCACGGGCGGTCACAGACCGGCGGAGGGCCTGGCGCTCGCCGGGCCCCCACCGGCGGTGGAGCTGCCCGGCATCGCGATCGCGGCCCTGGCCTCCCTCGGTGCCGGTGCCGTCCTCGGGCCCGAGGCGCCACTCATCGCCCTCGGCGGCGGGCTGGCCGTGTGGACCGTGCGGCTGCTGAAGCGGGACATCGCGCCGAGCGCACGTGCGCTCGTGGGGGCTGCCGGCAGTTTCGCCGCTGTCAGCGCGCTGCTGGGGTCGCCGCTTCTAGGTGCGTTTCTCCTGATGGAGGCGTCGGGCCTGGCCGGGGCGATGCTCGGGATGGTGCTCGTGCCGGGACTGCTCGCCGCCGGTATCGGTTCGCTCATCTTCATCGGTCTCGGCTCGTGGACCGGTCTGGGGACATACTCCCTGGCACTGCACCATGTGCCGCGGGCCGAACCGCCCGACATCGCGCAGTTCGGCTGGGCCCTTGTCATCGGGCTGGCGGCGGCCGTCGTCGGCGAAGGGATCCGGCGGCTCGCCCTCCACCTGCAGGGGCGGGTCGAGCGAAGGACGGTGGTGGGCACCGTGCTGATGGGCCTGGCGGTCGGTGTCCTGGCCCTGGTGTATGCGGAAGGTTCGGGAAAGGACGCGTCCGAGATGCTGTACTCGGGGCAGAACGCTCTGGACCCCCTTCTTGCCGCCGGCACCGGGTACTCGGTGGGCGCGCTGCTCCTGCTCATCGTCTGCAAGGCGCTGGCGTACTGCGCGTCGCTGAGCAGTTTCCGGGGTGGTCCCGTCTTTCCCGCGATGTTCGTGGGAGCGGCGGGCGGAATCGCGCTCTCCCATCTCCCGGGGCTGAATCCGACGGCCGGGTTCGCCATGGGTATCGGGGCGATGTGCGTGGCGATGCTGAAGCTCCCGATGACCTCGGTGCTGCTGGCCACCCTGCTGCTGGGGTCGCCGGGGCTCACCGTCATGCCGCTGGTGATCCTCTCGGTGGTGGTCGCGTACGTCGTCTCGCTCCGGCTCGCCGCGGACCCGGCCACCGTCCCGCACGGGCCGCCCGCCGGTCCACTGCCGTGAACGTGCGCTTCAGGGACCGCGACGTGTCCTTCACAGCCGGGTGCGGCCGGACGGACTCGGCTCCGGCGGGGTGCCGTCCCCGAACGGGCGGCCCCCGAGCTGCTCGCGACGGTGCGGTGTCCCCCACCCGGAGAGATCGGGTCCCAGGGGCACGATGCCGGTGGGGTTGATCCCCGTGTGGACCCGGTAGTAGTGCTGCTTGATGTGGTCGAAGTCGACCGTGTCGCCGAATCCGGGGGTCTGGAACAGGTCCCTGGCGTAGGCCCACAGCACCGGGTCCTCGGTCAGTTTCGAGCGGTTGCACTTGAAGTGCCCGTGGTAGACGGCGTCGAAGCGGACGAGCGTGGTGAACAGCCGGATGTCCGCCTCCGTGAGAGTGTCCCCGACCAGATAGCGCCGGTCCGCGAGGCGTTCGGAGACCAGGTCGAGCCGGCGGAACACCGCGCGGTATGCGGCCTCGTACTCGTCCTGTTCAGTGGCGAATCCGGCCCGGTAGACACCGTTGTTCACATCGCGGTAGATACCGTCCATGACCTCGTCGATCTCGTCTCGCAGCCGTTCGGGGTAGAGATCGGGGGCCCCGGACCGGTGCAGCGCGGTCCACTCGGTCGCGAAGTCCAGGGTGATCTGCTGGAAGTCGTTGGTGACGAGCTTCCCGCTGGGTACGTCCACGATCGCGGGCACGCTGACGCCACCGGGGTAGCCGCGTTCGCGCGCTTCGTACGCCTCGCTCAGGTACACGATGCCGAGCACCGGGTCCCGTCCGCCCTCGTTCAGAGTGAAGCGCCAGCTGCGGTCGTCCTGGATCGGGTCGGCGACGGCGAGCGACAGGGCGTCTTCCAGGCCCAGGAGCCGCCGGGAGACGAGTGCCCGGCTCGCCCAGGGGCAGGCGCGGCTGACGACCAGCCGGTAGCGGCCCGCCTCGACCGGCCAGCCGTCCCTCCCGTCGGCCGTGATCCGGTCGGCGAAATGGCTCCTGGACCGTTTGAAGGTCGTGCGTCCGTACGCGGCGTTGCCGTGCGGCTCACTGCCGGTCGGGTTGCTCATTGTGGTCTCCCTTCCGGGCGGACGGACGGGTCGGACACGTCGCCCTATGTCTTCCGCCCCGCCGGGATGCCGCCACATCGGCCAGAGCCACGACGAGTGCCCCCATGACGAAGGCGACGGAGACGACGAGCCCGAGGTCGAACGCGGTGGTCCAGCCCTCGGAGGCCAGCTGGGCGAAGAAGACCGAGCCGACCGCGGCGATCCCGATCGCGGAGCCGACGCGCTGCCCGGTCTGGAGCGTGCCCCCGGCGCTCCCGCCGCCGACCACCGGCACCTGGGACAGAGTCAGGGTCAGGTTCGGGGCGATGACAAGGCCGCTGCCCACGCCCGCCAGGAGCAATGGGGCCGCCATCGCCCAGGCAACGCCGCGGCCCGGGACGACGTGCACGGCGAACGCGGTGGCCCCGAGTCCGACGACCACCATGGACAGCCCCACAACGACCAGCGGTCGGCCGTAGCGGCCGACCATCCGGCCGCCTGGTCCCGCGGCCGCCGCCGCCCCCAGAGCGAACGGTGTGATGGCCAGTCCGGCCTCGAGGGCGGTGCAGTGCAGGCCGGCCTGCAGATAGAGCGTGCTGATGAAGAAGATCGAGGTGAATCCGGCGAAGTACAGCAGGCTCAACAGGCAGCCCAGCCAGTAGGAGTGCAGCCGGAACAGCGACATGTCGAGGACCGGCGCGGTGCCGCGTCTGCCGCACCGGGACTCCCAGCCGACGAAGGCGGTGAGCAGAACCGCGGCCACGGCCAGCAGCAGCCACTTCTCGTTTCCGGGCCACTGCTGTTGCTGGACGAAGGGCAGCAGCAGGGCCAGCAGGCCCGCGCCGAGAAGGAGGACGCCGACGGGGTCCAGGTCGCGCGGCCGCACGCGGCCGGCCGACGGGGTGTCCGGCAGGAGGCGCCGGGCGAGCAGGAAGCAGACGACGCCGAGCGGCAGGTTGACGTAGAACACCCAGCGCCAACCGTCGGTCGGTCCGGCAGCCTGGATCAACAGCCCGCCCAGCAGGGGGCCGACGGCGGTTGAGATACCGACCACCGTGCTGAACATGCCGAAGGCGCGGCCCCGCTCCTGGCCTGAGAACATCTGCTGGATCAACGCGGAGATCTGCGGCGAGATCAAGGCTCCACCGATGCCCTGAATCACTCGGGCGACCACCAGCCAGAAACTGGTCGGGGCGGCTCCACAGGCCGCCGACGCCAGCGTGAACACCGCCAGTCCCGCCAGGAACACCACACGGCGCCCCCGGGCGTCGCCGAGCCGTCCGGCGGGGATGAGAAGGAGTCCGAAGACGAGGGAGTAGCCGGAGAGAACCCATTGCAGATCGGATTCCGGGCTTCGCAGGCCGTTCCGAATGGACGGCAGGGCGACGTTGACGATGGAAATGTCCAACAGCGTCATGAAGCCCGCCACCAGGCACACACCGAGTGCCTGCCAGCGGCGGGGGTCGGGCGCCGGGGCCGCCCCGCCCCCCGCCACACCTTCCTTGGACATTGTGCTCTCCGGCATGATTCGCACCTTAGGCGGCGTTTCCGGGTTCCGTCGGCCCGACAGGGCCGACTGCCGTAATCGTTCGCCGCCCGGGAGAAGGTGCCAGGCCGCCGGGCAGGCCCCGGGTCGGAGTCAGGCCCTCAGAGCCTCGTCCGCTTCTCGGTGCATGCCCGTGCACAGCGCCCAGACGATGAAGATGTTGACGGCGACCAGCACTATGGCCCACAGGGGGTAGTACGGGATCCACAGGAAGTTGGCGATCGCGCCCAGCCCGGCGACGGCGACACCGAAGTAGCGTGCCCACAGGGCTCCGCTGAGCACGGCGCAGCCGGCGAGGACGATAACGATGCCGAGTATGAGGTGGACCCAGCCCCAGCCCGTCAGGCTGAACTGGAACACGTAGTGGCGCGTCGCGAGGAAGATGTCGTCCTTGGAGATGGCCGCGATCCCCTCGAGGATCGCCATCGCTCCACCGAAGATCATCAGGGATGATGCCAGGACGGTGGTCCCCGATGTGGGCGCGTGCGTGGGGCTCGGGTAGGCGCGGGCCGCTCGGGGTCCGGTGGTGTCGCTGGCCATGTCGGCCTCCTTGAGTGGCGGTGCCCTCGGTCCGGCCGAGCAGGCCGGACCGGGCGGGATCCCCCGTCTCAGCCTGACACGGCGGCTCCCCGTAGGCACTTCGGCCGACGACGCCCAGCTCCTCTCACATCAGGGATAAGATCTCTCATGTGAGACAGTCTGACGTGGTGGAGCCGATGTCCGTCGATGCCCGGCTTGCCGCCCGGCTGGGTGAGCTCCGCACCGAGCGCGGCTGGTCGCTGGACGAACTGTCCCGGCGCAGCGGCGTCAGCCGCTCGACACTGTCGCGCCTGGAGCGCGGCGAGCTGAGTCCGACCGCCGCCCAGCTGGGACGGCTGTGCACGGTGTACGGGCGGACGATGTCGAGGCTGCTGACGGAGGTGGAGGCGGAACCGCCGCAGCTGGTGCCGGCCGAGCGCCAGCCGGTGTGGCGGGACGAGGCGTCGGGATTCGTCCGCCGCTCGGTCTCACCGCCGCACGCCGGACTGCGCGCCGAGATCATCGAGGGAACGCTCGACGCGGGCGCCGCCATCGCCTACGACGACGCCCCCGTGCCCGGTCTTGAGCAGCACATCTGGGTGCTGCACGGGACGGTCGAGATCACCGTCGAGAACACCGTGCACACCGTGCACCAGGGCGACTGTCTGCGGTTCCGGCTGCGCGGACCCTCGCATTTCCACTGCCCGGGCCCGAACCCGGTCCGCTATGCCCTGATGATCGTTCTGCCGTGAGAGGACCCTGTCATGACCGAGATCGTCCCCGTGTCCGGCCCCGAGCTGGTCACATACGCCGATGAGCTCGCCGCTCTCCTGGTGGAGACGGTGGAGGGCGGTGCGTCGGTGGGGTTCCTTGCGCCCCTGGACCGCGATGCGGCCGCCGCCTGGTGGCGGGGGCGTGCCGCGGCCGTCGATGCCGGACATCAGCGCGTCTGGCTCGCCCGCGACGGCGAGCGGCTGGCCGGGACCATCGGCCTGAACCTGGCTCCGCTGCCGAACGCCCGGCATCGCGCCGAGGTGACGAAGGTGATGGTGCGCCCCTCGGTGCGCGGCCGGGGGCTGGGCCGGGCGCTGCTGGCCACCGCCGAGCAGGCGGCAGCAAGCACCGGTCTGACGCTGCTCGTCCTGGACACCGAAACCGGCAGCCCCGCCGAGCGGCTCTACCGCTCGGCGGGCTGGATGGAGTGCGGGTCCATTCCGGACTACGCCGGAGACCCCGCCGGGGTTCTGAAGCCGACCACCTTCTACTACAAGGTGATCGGCGCGGCGGGCGCCGGTACGGACGGTCGGGCAACGAGTCCTTCGACGTCCTTGTAGGCGACGCCGTCCTTCATGACGAGCAGGATGTTCGCCGGGTCGCCGAGTGCGTGGACGTCGGTGAGCGGGTTGCCGCGGGCGATGACGACATCGGCGCGGCCGAGCACGCCGATCTGGTGACGTCGATCGGCGAGACCGGACGGATGTCGCGATCGGGCCGTCGGCTTCGTGCCGATGAACCTGTGGGCGTAAGAATGGCGTCGGAAGCGACTTACAAGGAGACCCTCATGACGCTGTACGACATTCCGCTCCACACGCTCACCGGCGAGCCGACCACCCTCGGCGCCTACCGCGGCCAGGCGGTCCTGCTGGTGAACGTCGCCTCCAAGTGCGGGCTCACCCCGCAGTACGCGGGCCTGGAGCGGCTGCAGAAGGAGTACGGGGACCGGGGCTTCACCGTGCTCGGTGTTCCGTGCAACCAGTTCGCGGGCCAGGAGCCGGGCAGCGCGGAGGAGATCCAGACGTTCTGCTCGACGACGTACGGAGTCAGCTTCCCGCTCCTGGAGAAGGTCGACGTCAACGGTGACGGACGGCACCCGCTGTATGCGGAGCTGACGCAGCTCGCGGACGCGGACGGCGAGGCGGGTGACGTGCAGTGGAACTTCGAGAAGTTCCTGATCTCCCCGTCCGGCGAGCCGGTGGCCCGCATCCGCCCCCGCACGGAACCGGAGGCGCCGGAGCTCGTTGCGGCAATCGAGGCCCTGCTGCCCGCCTGACGGGCGGTGTTGTGCCGGGCGGCCTGATGGCCGGCCCGCCCGGCACGACCTCACCCCGGCCGGACACACGATCAAGCCCGTCCGGCGATTGAGGACAAAGCGGCGCCGGAGGCACCGCAACCGCTCCGGCGCCCCCGCACACCCAACCCCCGCGGCACAGCGCTAGCGAATCGGCATGCCCGACAGCGTGCGCGCAATCACCAGCCGCTGAATCTCGCTCGTACCCTCGAAGATCGTGTAGATGGCCGCGTCCCGGTGCATCCGCTCCACCGGGTATTCACGGGTGAAGCCGTTGCCGCCGAGGATCTGGATCGCCTGCGCGGTGACCTTCTTCGCCGTTTCGCTCGCGTACAGCTTGGACATGGAGCCCTCGGCCGACTCGAACGGCTTCCCTGTGGTCGCCATCCAGGACGCCCGCCAGACGAGCAGCCTGGCCGCGTCGATCTGCGTCCGCATGTCCGCGAGCTGGAACGCGACGCCCTGGTTGTCGATGATCGGACGGCCGAACTGGGTCCGGGTCATCGCGTAGTCCAGCGCGACCTCGTACGCGGCGCGCGCGGTGCCGACCGCCATCGCGCCGACCGCCGGGCGGGACGCCTCGAACGTGGCCATCGCCGCGTTCTTCACGCGCTCGCCACCGGACTGGGCGCGCTCGCGGGCCCGGGCCAGGCGCTGGTCCAACTTCTCCTTGCCGCCGAGCAGGCAGTGACCCGGGACACGGACGTCCTCCAGAACGACCTCGGCCGTGTGAGAGGCCCTGATGCCGTGCTTCTTGAACTTCTGGCCCTGCGAGAGCCCCGGGGTGTTCGGCGGCACGATGAAGGAGGCGTGGCCCTTGGATCCGAGCTCCGAGTCGACCACGGCGACGACGACGTGGACATTGGCGATGCCGCCGTTGGTCGCCCAGGTCTTGGTGCCGTTCAGCACCCACTCGTCCTTGGCCTGGTCGTACACCGCACGGGTCCGCATCGAGGCGACGTCGGAGCCGGCGTCCGGCTCCGAGGAGCAGAAGGCGGCGACCTTCACATCGTTCGCATCGCCGTACATCTGGGGGATCCAGGTGCCGATCTGCTCCTCGGTGCCGTTGGCGAGGACGCCGACGGCCGCCAGGCCCGTACCCACGATCGACAGGGCGATGCCCGCGTCGCCCCAGAACAGTTCCTCCATCGCCATCGGGATGCCGAGCCCCGTCGGGTCGAAGAACTGCTGGGCGTAGAAGTCGAGGGAGTAGATGCCGACCTTGGCCGCCTCCTGAATGACGGGCCAGGGCGTTTCCTCACGCTCGTCCCACTCCGAAGCAGCCGGACGGATCACATCCGCGGCGAAGCCGTGAAGCCAGTCACGGACCTGCTTCTGGTCGTCGTTGAGATCGAGCGTGAACTCGGTCATGTTCCCCTCCATGCACTACCGTAAAAATCACCGTTACTTGCGGTAACCGAAGTCTGTTACCGACAAGTAGCCTCTGTCAACCGGTCAGACTCCGATCGGCACCACCGATGGTCAGGGTGTTACGTTGCGCAGGCGTAACGGACTTGCATGGCCAATTGCACGGCCAGGGTGGGGAGAGGCGACATGGAGACCACACGACAGGCCGAAAGACAGCGGACCGCGGCCGAGCAGCGCCGCCGGGAGCTGCTGGAGGCCGCCGACCGCGTGGTGCTCAGAGACGGGCCCAAGGCCTCGATGAACGCCATCGCGGCGGAGGCCGGGATCACCAAGCCCATCCTGTACCGGCACTTCGGCGACAAGGGCGGCCTCTACCGCGCGCTCGCCAAGCGCCACACCGACGCGCTGCTGAGCGCGCTGCGGGCCGCACTCGACGCCCCCGCCGAGCGCCGCCAGAGGGTGGAGGCGACGCTCGACACCTATCTCGCGGCCATCGAGGCCCGCCCGCAGGTCTACCGCTTCCTGATGCACCCGTCCGACGACGCCGCCCCCTCCCCCGAGCAGGGCTTCGACGTCGGGCGCCACTCCGCCCCGCTGTTGCGCCGGCTCGGCGAAGAGCTCGCCCTGGTCATCGCCGAGCGGGTGGACCTGGGCCCGGACAGCGAGGAGATGGCCCGCATCTGGGGCCATGGCATCGTCGGCATGATGCACGCGGCGGGCGACTGGTGGCTGGGCGAACGCCCCTGCTCACGCGCCCAGTTGGTACGCAGCCTGGCCGATCTGCTGTGGGGCAGGCTGGCCGCCGCGGGCGACCTTCCGGGCGGGCCCGGCTTCTGACGGCGGGAGAGCGTGGTCAGTCGGTACGTCCCCAGGGCGCCCGGCGGGCCGCGCGCAGTGCCCTCGCCCGGCGCAGCCCGGTCAGCCGGTCCGTGTAGACGGTTCCTTCGAGGTGGTCGCACTCGTGCTGGAGACAGCGCGCGAACCAGCCCGTGCCGTCGACCCGCACCGGCTCCCCGTCGACGGTCACGCCCTCCACCACCGCATGGTCGAAGCGTGGGGTACCGGCTTCCAGGCCGGGAAGCGAGAGGCAGCCCTCCGGTCCGCGTACCGTGATGCCGTCCGCCTCGACCAGCTTCGGATTGACGAGATGGCCGAGGTGACGGACGTCGTCGTCGTCGGGACAGTCGTAAACGAACACCCGCAGCGGTATGCCGATCTGATTGGCAGCGAAACCGACCCCCTGCGCCGCATACATCGTGGCGAACATGTCCTCGACGAGCCGGGCGAGCGACGGACCGAAGTCGGTGACGTCCTCGCAGGCGCCGTGGAGCACCGGGTCACCGAGCAGAGTCATGGCGCGGACGAGTCCGGAACTGCCGGGGATCGGGCGGTTTCGCATGGCCGCCATCGTACGTTCCACGTGACCTCCGCCTTCCTGGTGGTGCCGTGGTGCGGTCGCCGCGCCGGACATCGATAGGCTGGGCACGGACCGATGCAAGGAGGATCTAGGACGATGGCAGGCAACACGGAGCCGTTGTCGCCGCGGGCCAAGCTGGCGGTGACGGCGGGCAAGGCCGCAGCGGCGGTGTCGCGCGCTGCGGGGCGCGGCAGCGGATCGGTGATCGGCGGCCGGGTGGCGCTCAAGCTCGACCCCGACCTGCTGGGGCGGCTGGCGCAGCACCTGGACGTGATCCTCGTGTCGGCGACGAACGGCAAGACCACGACGACCCGGCTGATCGCCGAGGCACTGCGGGCCGCCGGCCCGGTCGTGTCGAACGCGCTCGGCGCCAACATGCCCGCGGGTATCACCTCGGCCCTGGCCGGTGGCTCGGACGCGAAGTACGGCGTGATCGAGGTCGACGAGAAATACCTCGCCGGCGTCGCGCGGGACACCACACCCAAGGTGATCGCGCTGCTCAACCTCTCGCGCGACCAGCTGGACCGCGCCGCGGAAACCCGGATGCTGGCCGAGAAGTGGCGTGAGGGGCTGACTGGCTCGAAGGCCGTGATCGTCGCCAACGCCGACGACCCGCTGATCGTCTGGGCGGCGTCCTCCTCCCCCAACGTGGTGTGGGTCGCGGCCGGGCAGGCGTGGAAGGACGACGCCTGGTCCTGCCCGTCCTGCGGCGGTGTGATGCAGCGCCCCGGAGACGACTGGTTCTGCGGCGAATGCGGTTTCCGCCGTCCCACCCCGAGCTGGGTGCTGCACGGCGACTACGTCCTGGACCCGCACGGCTCGGCGTGGCCGATCCACCTGCAGCTCCCCGGCCGCGCGAACAAGGCGAACGCCACCAGCTCGGCCGCCGTCGCGGCCGTCTTCGGTGTGCCGCCGCAGGTCGCCCTGGAGCGCATGTATCAGGTGCAGGCCGTCGCCGGCCGCTACGACGTGGTCTCCTTCCTCGGCCGTGAGCTGCGGCTCCTGCTGGCGAAGAACCCGGCGGGCTGGCTCGAAACGTTTTCCCTGATCGACCCGCCGCCCACGCCGGTGATCCTCTCCGTCAACGCCCGGGGCGCGGACGGCACGGACACCTCCTGGCTGTGGGACGTCGACTACACCCAGCTCGCGGGCCACCCGATCTTCGTGCTCGGCGACCGCAAGCTGGACCTCGCGGTCCGCCTCGAAGTGGCCGGTCTCGACTTCCGGGTCTGCGAGAACCTCGACGAGGCCGTGCAGCAGGCCCCGCCCGGCCGTATCGAGGTCATCGCCAACTACACCGCCTTCCAGGATCTGCGCCGTCGTGTCGGCAACTGACCCCGGCCCCGGCCACCTCCGGAGAGGACGAAGCATGAGCAACAACGGTCTGCGTCTGGTCTGGGTCTACCCCGACCTGCTGAGCACCTACGGCGACCAGGGCAACGCCCTGGTGGTGGAGCGCCGGGCGCGGCAGCGCGGTCTCGACGTGCAGCGCGTCGACGTCCGCAGCGACCAGCCGATCCCGACGTCCGGCGACATCTATCTGATCGGCGGCGGTGAGGACCGGCCGCAGCGCCTCGCCGCGGAGCGGCTGCGCCGTGACGGCGGCCTCAGCCGGGCCGCGTCCAACGGCGCGATCATCTTCTCGGTCTGCGCCGGATACCAGATCCTCGGCCACGAGTTCATCAACGACCTCGGTGAGCGCGAGCCCGGTCTCGGTCTGCTCGACGTGGTCTCCACGCGTGGCGAGGGTGCCCGGTGCGTCGGTGACGTACTGGCCGACATCGATCCGCAGCTGGGCCTGCCGCCGCTCACCGGTTTCGAGAACCACCAGGGCGTCACTCATCTCGGCCCGACGGCGCGGCCGTTCGCCCGGGTGAAGCTCGGCCGGGGCAACGGCACGGGTGACGGCACCGAGGGTGCGTACAACGACACGGTCTTCGGTACGTACATGCACGGGCCCGTGATGGCCCGTAACCCGATGATCGCGGACCTGCTCCTGAAGCTGGCCCTGGACGTCAACGCGCTGCCGCCGACGGACGACCGCTGGTACGAGGCGCTGCGCGCCGAGCGCATCGCGTCGGCCACCCAGCCCGCGTGACCCGCATGGCCCGCATGACGCATATTTCGCTCAACTGAGCGGAGTCCAGCAGGCGGACGCCTGGTTCGGTCCCGCCACCCTGCGCCGGTAGGGTGGCAGGGATCCAACCGGACGACGTGGTCCGGTCGTCGGCCCACGTTGCAAAGGTTTCCCGGGCAATGCGTATTGGTGTGCTCACCTCCGGCGGCGACTGCCCCGGCCTCAATGCCGTCATCCGTTCCGTCGTGCACCGCGCGGTGGTCGACCACGGCGACGAGGTCATCGGCTTCCACGACGGGTGGAAGGGCCTCCTCGAGTGCGACTACCGGAAGCTCGACCTCGACGCGGTCGGCGGCATTCTCGCCCGCGGCGGTACGATCCTCGGCTCGTCCCGGGTCCAGCCCGCACACCTGCGGGGCGGCGTCGAACAGGCCAAGGGCCATGTCGCCGATCTCGGTCTCGACGCGATCATCCCGATCGGCGGCGAGGGCACGCTGAAGGCGGCTCATCTGCTCTCCGAGGCGGGGCTGCCGATCGTCGGCGTGCCGAAGACCATCGACAACGACATCGCGTCGACCGATGTGACCTTCGGCTTCGACACCGCGGTCGGCGTGGCCACCGAGGCCCTCGACCGGCTGAAGACCACCGCCGAGTCGCACCAGCGGGTCCTGATCGTCGAGGTCATGGGCCGCCACACCGGCTGGATCGCACTCCACTCGGGCATGGCGGCCGGTGCGCACGCCATCGTCGTGCCGGAGCGCCCCTTCGACATGGACGAGCTGACCGAGCTGGTCGGCAAGCGCTTCTCGGCGGGCAAGAAGTTCGCGATCGTCGTCGTCGCCGAGGGCGCCAAGCCGCGCGCGGGCTCCATGGAGTTCGAGCAGGGCACCAAGGACATCTACGGCCACGAGCGGTTCACCGGGATCGCCACGCAGCTCTCCATCGAGCTGGAGCAGCGCCTGGGCAAGGAGGCCCGCCCGGTGATACTCGGCCATGTCCAGCGCGGCGGCACCCCGACCGCGTACGACCGGGTCCTGGCGACCCGCTTCGGCTGGCACGCGGTCGAGGCGGCGCACCGTAGCGAGTTCGGCATGATGACGGCGCTGCGCGGCACGGACATCACCATGGTGCCGCTGGCCCAGGCCGTGGAGACCCTGAAGACGGTCCCGGCCGAGCGGTACGCCGAGGCCGAGTGCGTGCTCTGAGCAACACCAGCACCTGAGAACTGCCCCCGGCCGCAGCTGCGGCCGGGGGCAGTTCTACTCTGGTCGGGACAACCGGCGCGAAACGGGGACGTCCCCATCGGGAGTGAACAGATGGATCACAGCGGGCACGGCATGAACATGGATCTGCCGCCGTTCACGCTGGGACGTGGGCTCCACTTCTCCGCGGACCCCGTATTCCTGATCGGCTGCGTCCTCGCGCTCGGCCTGTACGGCTACGCGGTGCTGCGCCTGCGCAGCCGCGGGGACGGCTGGCCGGTCAACCGGGTCATCTTCTTCACGGTCGGCGTGCTGAGCATCGCGTTGGTGATGTGCACGAAGCTCAACGACTACGGCATGGTCATGTTCAGCGTGCACATGGTGCAGCACATGGTGATCAGCATGCTGTCGCCGATCCTGCTGTTGCTGGGTGCCCCCGTGACCCTGGCGCTGCGCGCACTGCCGGTCGCGGGCCGTGACCGTACGGGCCCGCGCGAGTTGCTGCTCCTGCTGCTGCACAGCCGGTACATGAAGATCATCACGCATCCGGTCTTCACCATCCCGCTCTTCATCGCCAGCCTGTACGCGCTGTACTTCACCCCGCTCTTCGACTTCCTCATGGGCTCGAGGACCGGTCACCTCGCGATGATGGTGCACTTCCTCGCCGTCGGACTGGTCTTCTTCTGGCCGATCATGGGCGTCGACCCGGGACCACACCGGCCCGGCTATGTGATCCGGATGCTGGAGCTGTTCGCGGGGATGCCGTTCCACGCGTTCTTCGGTATCGCGCTGATGATGGCGACCTCTCCGATGGTGGAGACGTACAAGCATCCGCCGGCCTCGCTGGGCATCGACGCGCTGAGCGACCAGAACTGGGCGGGCGGCATCGCCTGGGCGTTCAGCGAGATCCCGTCGGTGCTGGTGCTGATCGCGCTGGTCTTCCAGTGGTACCGCTCCGAGCAGCGGACCGCGAAGCGTGCGGACCGCGCCGCGGACCGCGACGGGGACCAGGAGCTGAAGGCGTACAACGCCTATCTCGCCTCGCTGCAGGCGCGCGGACAGTAGCGGTGGAGACACCTTCCGGGTGACGATGGGGTCCACGGCCGCGCGGCCGACGAGGAGGGTGCGCGCATGTCCGGATCGACGAAGACGATGGGGATGCTCACCGTCGGGGCCCTGGTGGCGGTCACCGCCTACACGGTGGCGCTGGGGAGCAACGGCTGGCTCTGGTTCGGCTGGGTGGTGCTCGGGCTGATCACTCTGGGAATGGTCGCCACGCGCGACACCTGAGCGGGGCCCTTTTCCCGGTACGACGAGCGGGCCCGGCCGGTCGCGGGCCCACCCGTCGACCGGGTTTCAGCGCCCGATCGGGACTTCGGCCAGAACGTTCACCCCGTTCACCCAGCGCGTCGTCGCGTTCGCGCAGCGCACCGCGCCGGCCACCCCATCGAAGCGGGCGTCGGGCAGAGCGAGTCCGATCCGGTATGTGCCCTGGGCGCCGCGAGGGAGTTCCAGTGTGGCGCGCACGGTCGACGGCACGGGTTCCGCATGGTCGTCGGTGGTCTCGGCGCGCCCCTTGGACAGCCAGGTGCGCCAGTCCGAGCCGGTCTCGGCGGAGGCGACGGATCAATATCGTGTGGCCTCTGCTCGGCGGCGGTTGCAACCTCGACCGGGACACCGAACGAGCCATCGAGGATGCCGGTTTCACCGTCGAGAAGGCGCGGCACTTCGATTTTGTCGTCAACGGTCGCACCACCCCCAGCTCTCCATGCGTGATCGGCGTCGCGCGCAAGCCGAGAAATTGAAAGCACCTGGACTCGATGCCCGGACGCAGCCATCGCCAGCCGATGAGCCCGTCCGGGCGGCCATACTGATCGTTTCGGAATGGGGTTCGGAGGCGTCTCAAGCAGATGATGCTGCAGGCGAGTTCGAGGCGGTGCCCTTGAGGAGGATCGATGTGCCGGCGTCGGACTGGTTCACCGAGTTGCGGGTGATGGTCCTCGTTCGGGGCGCCGGTCTGGACGTCCGCGTAACCGTCGGCGTTGTAGTCGCCTGCCGAGACGGCGGTGCCCATGGCGTCGCCGGACTCGGCCGCGCATGGCACGCCGGAGGGGGCGGTGACGCACACGTTGCCGATTATGTGGAATCAGAACTGTCAAGTTCCCAACGGATGCTGTGCCGATCGCTCTCAGGGGGTGCGGGCCGACGGCTCGGTCTCGGGCCCGGGTCACACGGCTGTGCGGCCGCCGTCGACGGGCAGCACCACACCGTGCACGAAACTCGCGGCGTCGCCGGCCAGGTACGCGATCGCCTCGGCGATCTCCCTCGGGGTAGCCGGCCGTCCGGCGGGCGCCTGGGATGCGAGGGTGTCGAGGTCCTCTCTCATGCCTGCCGTGCCTTCGGTCTGCGTCGGACCGGGCTGCACGGCGTTGACCCGGACCCCACGCGGGCCGTATTCGGCAGCCCAGGCTTTGGTCAGCAGGTTCACGGCCGCCTTGCTCGAGCCGTACAGAGCCATTCCCGAGACGCCGAACGCGGCCGCCATGGTGCTGACGTTGACGGTCGCCCCGCTGCCCCGCTCGGCCATCGCTGGCGCGAGTTCCGCCACCAGGTAGAAGGGGGCCTTCACATTCAGCGCGTAGACGGCGTCGAACTCGCTCTGCGGCGTCTGCTCGGTGGGCCCGAACGGGTAGATGCCCGCACCGTTGACCAAGATGTCCACCCGGCCACCGCCCAGTTCGACGGCTTGCCGAGCCAGCTGTCGCGCCGAGTCGGCGTCCAGCAGATCGGCGGCCACGAAATCCGCCGTGCCGCCGCGTTGCCGGATGGCCTCGACGACGGCCCCGCCGCGCCCTCGGTCCCGGCCCGCCACCAGTACGTACGCGCCGCACTCGGCGAGCGTTTCCGCAGCGGCTGCCCCGATGCCGCTGGTCGCCCCGGTCACCAGCGCGACTTTCCCTGTCATCGACGCGGTAGTCACAGCCGCACCCTTCCTTCCCGATGCCACGCCGACTGATCCAAGAGGAACGGGTGGGACGTGAGCGGTTTGTGGTCAGTCGGCTCGCACGATGGTGGCGAGTACGTCGTTGAAGGCGTCGGTGGAGGTGGGGTGCTGGTAGACGGTGTCGCGGAGTTCGGCCACCTTGACGCCGCGCCGCATGGCGAGCGCAACGGTGTTGATGAGCTCCTGCGCGTCCATGCTGAGCAGGGCGGCGCCGGGTGCGCCGCCGCGGCCTGGCGCACGCGGTCGAACTGCTCGTCAGGGGAATCCGGGCGGCACAGCAACGCCTCCTCCCCAGGAAGCTCGAACGCCTCCGGCGCAAGGAACACACACTGCGCATGCGTCTGGCAGCGGGTGAGGTCCACGACGATCCGCATCCCAAGCCACTCCCTCCGTCGCCTCAGCTCCCTGTCTCTTTCTAAGCGCGGGCAGGATCAGGCGCTCACCGGGCTACTCCGCCGGAGCCCCCACGGGGCGCCACAGTCCGGGCCACATGTCGTTCCTGAGCAGTGCCTACGGGTTGCTGGTTGCGGTGTCGATCTTGGTGTGCCGTGCGGCAGCGCAGGGGGCTTGTTCGGCTGGACGAGTGGATGTGGGGCAATGGCCGGCTGACCGGCCGACATGGCGTTGGTGCACCTGGCGTGGCGCAGGATCGGAGCACGGACGAGGCCGTCGCCTACCGCGTGATCACCCTTGGTGAAGGTCGTCACGCTTCGTGCTCGCGGAAATGTGCTGGTGGGCGGCCGAGATCTGGCCGACCAGAACGGCGAACGGCATGTCCAGAGCGGCATAGACCGCATCGGCCGCGGGATCCGCGTTGTCGGCAAGGGCCTCCACCATGAGTGTGGCGTAGTCGCTGACGATGACTCCGGACTGTTGTATGCGCAGCAGGCCTGCCTCCCGCTTGGCCTGGCTGAAGGTGCCCGACGCGTCCACGGCCACATACGCGTCGTACCCGGCGGCCGTGGCCGCGTAAGCGGGCAGGGCCGCGCAGACCTCCAGCGACACTCCCGCGAAGATCAGCTTCTGACGGCCGGTCGCCACGATTGCCTCACGGACCCGGTCGTCGTGCCAGGCGTTGACCGTGCTCCTGTCGATGATCTTCTGTCCGGCGGGCAGCGCCTCCACCAGCTCGGGTGCGGTCGGCCCCCACAGGCTGTCGGCCGCCGTGGTGGTGACGACCAGCGGGATGTCCAGCGCGGTCGCAGCCCGTGCAAGGGCCGCCACGTTGTGCTTCAGCTCGCCGACGGGAATGTCGCGCACTCCGGACAGGAGGCCGACCTGGTGGTCGACCAGCACCACGGCTGCGTTCTCCCGGGTGATCGGGTCCAGGAACTTGCTGCGCTCGTTCATCTTTCCGCTCCTTGAGTCCTGTTGCACCCACGTAGCGTAGTCATAAATCTTGATAGTCAAGATTCGTGACTTCTTAAAGTCTAGGCCGACTTCGTGCCGGAGTGCAAGGGTCGATGGCGGGGCGTGAGCCTCCCGGCCGTTGTCGCGGAAGCTGAGGCCGGGCGGAGGGCGACTAAAATCGCCGGTCACAGGGGCGAGCGGCGGGCGACTGCCGGGACGGGAGAAGGCGTTGACCGGGCTGGAAGCCAAAGATCCGGACATCGGCGTGCTCGCCGCACGACTGCTGTTCTCCGTCCAGCGAGAACTGTACGCCTCACTCGCTGAGCAGGGATTCGACGATATCCAGCCCCGCACCGGAGCCGTACTCGCCCACCTGAGGGCCGACGGCATCCGCGCCAGCGAGCTGTCGCAGCTCTCCGGGCAGCACAAACAGATCATCGGGACACTCATCGACGACCTGGAACGGCTCGGCTACGTCGAACGCCGACCCGACCCCGCCGACCGTCGGGCCAAACTCATCTGCCCCACCGACCGCGGCTTGCTCCAGATGCAAGCCGCCGCATCCATCATGCGCGCCATTGAAGAACGCCACGCGCAAGCACTGGGCGAACCGGAATACACCGCATTCAAAACAGCACTCCGACAGGTCGCCGACCCGCAGCGCGAAACCCGTTGAAACTGGTCCGGGCATGATCCGGCGGGGCCATGTATCAGCAGGCTCAGACCCCAGGGACAGGCTGGTCAACTATCGCTGAGAGATCCCCGTCCGATCTGGCACCGACTGGCCATCGGCCGTGAGATCAGGACACGGAATTTGAAAGCCTGCAAGCACTGAAGGACCTTGCCACCCATGTCACGAGGCAGCGGCGCTTGCCTGTCGATGACAAGCTCACCACCCGGTTGCGTCTGACGCTGAAAGACGCCGGCACCCACGAATCGGTCGTCGCCCACCCCCGCGGCACCGGTGACCGGTTGCCGGCGGACAGGTGCCGCAGCCTGACCCGCTGCGTTGTCTCCGCCGTCCGCCAGGCCGCGACCGAACATGCCCTCCTCGGATTGACGCCCTCGACGACATCTGCCAACTGACCGCCCTGCTCCCCCACCGTGCGGTCCACCCTGGACTGAGACCGTCCGGCGGGAGCCGCGTCAGCGCATCGGCAGGTGCCCGGGTGCTGGGCGCGGCGGGGGTGCAGCGCCTCACGCACAGTCCGCCGGGACACGGTGTCCGGCCTCTTCCTATGCCCTGTTCATGCCTGATTGCGTGGGCGAACCTCCACGATGGGCAGCATGGTGGCGGTGGTGGGGAGGCCAAGCTCGCGCGGTAAGGGGCCGAGGGGCGTGGGGATGTCGGTGAGCCGGTCGAGGAGCGCATCGATGGCGGGTGCGCCCGTCATCGACCGCCGGGCGTTCGTCCTCGGTCAGTGGGATGGCGGCGAGCATGCGCTGCAAGCTCTCCTTGCCACCAGTGCCGCCACGACGCCGTCCAGGCCGGAGGCGCCCTCCGGAATGCGGGCGGATGGTTTCACCTCGCTCCTCCGTGGTGGGACCGGGGACGCGTGGTCACCCACTGGAGTCGGCTCTCCCGTCAGGATGCTCCGTCTCTCCCCGCCCGGGCACGTCGGTACGGTGGTCACCGGCCCCGTTCCCTGCGGGTCACCTGCCGATACGGCGCCACTGCTGGCCCTTTCCCCCGTTGGCCGCCTGCTGCTCGACCGTCGCGCCGTCGGCGGTGGAATCCCCAGTGACGCCGAGAACCAGGCCGCTGCGGGAGCAGGTGACGGTGACGTAGCCGTCGCCGGCGTCGGTGATCTTCCACTGCTGACTGGTGCTGTGTTCGGGCGTCCATTGGACGATCTTTGCGTCGGCGGCCGTGGTGTCGCCCCGGACGGACCAGACCAGGGGTGTGCTGCCGTGGGTGGTGTAGATCTCGTACAGTCCCCCGCCGACGGGGATGAATCGGAACTGCTGGTTCACGGCCGAGTTCGGGGTGTACTGGATCAGGCCGGTGCCGTTGACGGTGGAGGCATCCGGGACGTCGACTGCCTTGCCCGTCTTGCGGTTGACCAGCTGGAAGACGGAGTGTTGGGCAGGCGGCGCGACCGCCACAGATCCGGCGGAGGGGATCGTGACCCGGCTGCTCCAGTCGCCGACGACGACCACGGTGGACCTGCCCGCGGCCCCCCGCAGCGTGGCGCGGGTGACCTGGCCGTTCTTCCACTTCATGTCGAGCGTGAAGCCGCCGCGCACCCCGATTCCCGTGACGGACCCGGCGGCCCAGGCCCGCGGCAGGGCCGGCAACAGCTCCACCCGTCCGGGACGGGACTGCACCAGCATCTGGATCATCGCCACTGGTGTGCCGTAGTTGCCATCGATCTGGAAGACCGAACTGCTGCCGAAGCTGTACATGTTGAACATGTTGATCGCGCTGCCGTGGCTGAAGTTCACCGACGGCTTCAGCACGTCGAGGACGAGCTGGTATGCCTTGTCCGAATGCTTCAGCTTCGCCCAGCACATGGCCCGCCAGGCACTGCCCCAGCCGAAGCTGGCCATGCCGCGTGCCTCGAGCAGCTTGGTGGCGCCCGAAACGAGGGCCGTCGGCGAGTGCTCGACGGCGATGCGGTCACCAGGGAAGAGGCCGATGAGCGGTGACAAGTGGCGATGGGTGGTCTCGCCGAGGTTGTCGTCGCTCATCCACTCCTCGAGCCAGCCGCTGGTGGCGCTGACCTCGGGCATGTACAGCCGGTCCTGAAGCGCGGAGACGGTGGAGGCATAGGCGGAGTCCTTGCCCAGCACAGCCGCGGTGGACCGGTAGTTCTGGAACAGCTGCCAGACCAGTTCCTGGGCGTAGGTGATGCCCCGGGCATTCTGGGGTCCGTGCTCGGGAGACCAATCGTGGTCGTCGACGAGGACCTGTCGCGTGCCGCCGGTCGCGGGGTCGGGCACGGTCATGGTGATCAACCGCGACTCCCAGAACTCACAGGCGCCCTTGAGCAGGGGGTAGATCTTGGCCAGGTGGGCCGTGTCCTGGGTGTACTCGTAGTGCTCGTAGAGGGAGTTGCACATCCACGCGTTGCCGGCCGGGTGCCACCACCAGCCGTTGCCGCCCCAGATGTTCGTGGAAATCGCCAGGGTCCAGCCGGCCACCTTGCCGGAGGTGTTGCGGAACCGGTTGCGGGCGTCCTGGAAGAGGTTCTTGGTAGTGGCCTGCCAGCCGGGCAGCTGAGCAACGCAGTAGTCGGTGAACGCGTCGAAGCACTCGGGCAGGCCCGCCCGGTCCGGCAGCCAGTAGTTCATCTGGACATTGATGTCGCTGTGGTAGTCGCTCATCCAGGACGGAGTGTTGCTGTCGATCCACAAGCCCTGGAGGTTGGTGGGGAGACTGCTGCGGGAGCCGCAGATCGTCAGATAGCGGTTGAACTGCAGGTAGGTCGCCTCCAGCTCCGGGTCCGGTGCGGAACCGGCCGCCGCACGGGCGGCAAGCCGAGCGGGCGTGTCCATCGCTCGCTGCGCGGCGGACGACGTACCCAGGTTCACCGTCATGCGCTGCTGGAGGCGCTGAAAATCGGATACATGCGTGGCCAGCAACGACGTACCGGCGACCGCCGCCGCCCCCGAGGCCTTGGCCCGCGCCGTGTCCAGGGGCACGTGCGAGATGTCCTTGTACAACTGGGACGGGTCGGCCCTGTAGTTGGTGCCCCCCGAGATGATCAGCAGCACCTCGGTGCAGTTGCTGAACGTCACCTTCGTACCGGCCGCCGAGACTGTGCCGTCCTTGCCGGCAGCCTTCACGACCGTCGCGTACTTCAGGTCGTTCGGCAGCGCCGCCGCGAACGACGCCTCCGCGGCACCCGCATTCACCGTCACGGTCTCGCCACGGGTCCCCGACAGCGTCATGGACCCGGTGTAGGAGCCGCCGCCGCTCTGCGACAGCCGCACGACGATCACGTCGTCCGGATGGCTGGAGAACACCTCACGCCGGTACGTCACACCGCCGAGCCGGTAGGACGCGGCCACCAGGCCGTTGCTCATGTCCAGCGTGCGGCGGTAGCCGCTGACGGCGCCGATCGTGTGTGCCGGAATCTCGAGAAAGGCTTTGGCCAGCATCCCGAACGTACCGAAGTCCCCCGTGTCGTACGGGAACTGCCCGTCCGACTGGAGCGCGGCGTTGGCATGGCCGGTCCACAGTGTCGCATCCGCCAGGACCATCACATCACGGGACGGGTCGCCGGTGACGAGAGCACCCAGCCGGCCGTTCCCGATCGGCAGCCCCTCCTCGATGATCCGGTTCTCCGTGCCCGGCTTGGTGTACCAGAGCATCAGCGCGTCGCGCTTCGGCACCAGCGACAGTGTTGCCGGCCGCGTCACCGCGGCAGCGTTCGTGGTGAACTCCGGCAGCGAGGACAGCGCGAAAATCGCACCCAACGATGCCGCCGTGCGCAGTACGCCGCGACGCGACATACCGCCCTCGTCTTCGGCGGGGGGCTGGGAAGGTGTACGACGGGACATGGGCGTGCGGCTCCTTCTGGGCAGGCTGTACCGGGTTCTGGGGCGTCCGACGACCGGGGGCGGCGTCTGGGCAGAAGTGCAGTGGCATTGGCACGTCGTGTCAATGACTTCGACCGATTTTCCTATATGATTTTTCCTCTGCTCAGCCAATCAATGCGCCTGACTTCCAAGCCCCCACAGGCGGCACCGAGCTGCGGTCGCACGTCGCAACCACTCCAGAGAATCGGCTTCCAACCCGGAGATTTACCGCTTGAAGAAGGGCCCTTGCCCCAACCTCCCACCATCGACGTCAAGGCTCACCCGGGAGATGAAGCGCGCCACGGGTCTTGACTGGACGCCATCACCGGTCAACCATCAGTCTCATCAATTTCCTATTTGATTCTCAAGGGAGTGGTGGAGATACGTCTCCGGACCAGAGCGGCACCGAGGTCCGCGTCGCCGTCCAGTCGAAGGGCGATGTCGCCGCGATGTGCTGGGCCGGTGGCGACCCGGGGGCGCACCGGCGTCAACTCGGCTGCTTCTTCGGCTACTTGGGTGGCAAGTCTGCGCAGTCCGGCGAGGGACGTGGGCGGGAACGACGATCCGGCTGTGGCGGTCCAGGGTGACCTGTCCGATGCCGCCCTGCCAGTTCTGGAGTGCGGGGACGACGTCCGGCGGCGCGGAGTTGGGAGCGGCAGCGGGCCGGGCGGCTGGTTCGGCAGCGCCCACGACGACCCTCGGAGCGACCGCGAGCGGGGCGGCCAGGAGTGCACCGGCCAGCAGGTTCGCAGTCAGGACCAGATGTCTTGACAGTCACATGACCCGCCGGAGCCTGTTCCTCGTCGCCCAGCTCACCAAACGCTGGGGCAGCCGCTACAGCCACTGCGGCAAGACCATCTGGGCCGAGCAGACCATCCCCGGGCACGCGCCCGTCCCCGCGGACATCCAACAGGCCTCCGCCTGACCGAAGCGACGCGGCGGACATGCACAGCTCCCGTGGCGGGCCGGAGCTTTCCGGTGGACAGACTCGGCTCGGCCCCTGAACCGCGTCCCTCACCTGGGTAAACTGTTGCTGCCCCGACAAGCCCCGAACAGCAGCAGGAGGCCGGATGCCGCCGCACGACACGTCCGCGGCCGGGGCGCCGCGGGAAGGGAGCGGACGGGACCTGCCTCCCGCACGTCAGGCTCTCTCGGACAGCGTCTACGAGAACATCAAGGCCATGGTCATGGACCATGAGATCGCTCCTGGCGCGCGCGTCGGGATCGAGGCCCTGGCCCGCGCCCTGAGCGTCTCACCGACCCCGATCAGGGAGGCGCTGGCCAGACTGGAGTCCGACGGCCTGGTGGTGAAGAGGGCGCTCTCCGGGTACCGCGCCACCGAGCTGCTGACCCGCCAGGGACTCGAGGAACTCTTCGAGATGCGGCTGCTGCTGGAACCGAAGGCAGCCGCTCTGGCCGCGGTCAACGCCAGCGAGGCTCAGCTCGACGGCATCGAGCGGATCGTGGAGGAGATGCAGTCCCATCCGGGGCCGGCCGGGCGCTATGCGGCCTACCGCGACTTCGCCTCCCTCGACCAGCGCTTCCACGACGCGATCGCGCAGGCCTCCCAACGGCCACTGCTCTCGGACGCGGTGGAGCGCCTCCACTCCCATCTGCACATCTTCAGGCTCAGCAGCGTCCTCGGCGCCGACGACCCGACCCTCGCGGAGCACGAACGCGTGGTCCGCGCGATACTGCGCCGGAATCCCGACCGCGCGGCCGAAGCGATGGCGGAGCACCTCACCCGCAGCCTCCAGCGCCAGCTCAGCCGGGATGAGGAGCCCTGACCGCGCGCGACTTCCGACGTCGGCTCGGCCAAGGCGAGACAGTCCTGGCCGGTGGGCAACCAGGCGTCACAGTCCCGGCTCGTCGACCGCCACTCGGTAGACCCGGGCCGCGGTGCCGGACCACAGGGCCGACTGCTCGGTTTCGCCGAGTGCGGTGGTGAGAGCCCGCGTGTACGCGACGACGTCGGTGCAGCTCGCGGCCAGGGTGCACACCGGCCAGTCGGACCCGAACATCAGCCGGTGCGGGCCAAAGGCCTCCAGCGCCGAGTCCGCGTAAGGGCGCAGGTCGTCGACGGTCCACGATGCCCAGTCGGCCTCGGTGACCATTCCGGAGATTTTGCACACGGTGTTCGGCAGGGCGGCGAGGCGCCGCAGTCCGGTGAACCAGGGCTCGACCGCTTTCGACGAGATGGGCGGCTTACCCAAGTGGTCCAGGACGAAGGTCAGTTCCGGCACGGAGGCGGCTGCCTGGATCGCGGCGGGCAGTTGGTGGGGGAGCACCACGACGTCGTAGACGAGACCTGCGGCTGCTACCGCGCGCAGCCCACGCAGCACATCCGGCCGGGTGAGCCATCGCGGGTCGGGCTCGCCCTGTACCTGGTGGCGGATGCCCCGCAAGTACTCTCCTCCGGGAAGGCCCCGCAGGCGAGCGAGTTCGTCGCTGACGCCGGGTGAGGTGAGGTCCGTCCATCCGACGACCGCACCGATGAGATCGCTGCCGGCAGCGAGGGACAAGAACTCCGGGGTTTCCTCGGTCACGGCCACCGTCTGCACGAGGACGCCTGCGGCGATCCCGGCCGACCGGGCCTCGGCCTCGAAGTCCTCCAGGGTGAACGAACGTCGCAGCGGGGCGAGTTCGGGTCCGGTGATCCACTCCTGGTCGCGTACGTCCAGGTCCCAGAGGTGGTGGTGTGCATCGATGATGTGCATGTTTTGCCTCACTGAGGACGGGGGCCGCCGTCACCGTGTTCTGGCCCTCCGGTTCGAACGGGGCACGGCCACGGTGTCATGCGCTTCGATGTCCGGTATGTCGGTCAGCGCCTCCCGCATACGTCCGAGCACCTTTTCTCTGCTGCTCGTCGATCCTCCTGCTGGTGTGTACGGCGTCGGTCTGCGGGTACAGCGTGTCGTTGAAGCAGGTGATGAACAGCGCGATGCGCATGACTACGTCCCCTCCGGTACCGGCACGTGCGGCGGCAGCAGGCCCTCGCTCCGCAGCGCCTCCCACATCCCGTCGGGGATCGCACGATCCACCTGTGCGGCAGCGTCGTGGACCTGAGCCGCCGAGCGCGCGCCGACGAGGATGGAGGCGATGGCCGGATGCCCGAAGGGGAAGCGCAGTGCGGCGGCCCGCAGTGGCACCCCGTGCTCCTCGGCGACGGCCTGCATGTGCAGCGCACGGCTCACCAGGGATTTCGGAGCGGCGGCGTAGTCGTACGTGGCGCCGGGCTTCGGGTCGGCCAGCAGGCCCGAGTTGAACACGCCTCCGACGATCACACTCTTGCGGCGCGCCGCGGCGACGGGCAGCAGTTCTTCCAGGGCCGTCTGCTCCAGCAGGGTGTAGCGACCGGCGCACAGCACGGCGTCGACATCTGTGTCCTCGAGGAAGCGGGTCAGCATGCGGCTCTGGTTCATGCCCGCGCCGATCGCGCCGACCACGCCCTGGGACCGCAGTTCCTCCAGGGCGGGATACGCTTCCCGGAACGCCTGCTCCTCGTGGTCGTCGGGGTCGTGCAGCAGCACGAGGTCGACGCGGTCGAGTCCGAGCCGGGTCAGGCTCTCCTCCAGCGAACGGCGGACGCCGTCGGCGCTGAAGTCCCACCGCCTGCGGTGGGTCGCCGGTACGGCGAAACCGTGGGCGAGATCGTCCCCGAAGTCCCCCTCGCGCCCGCCTTTCTCACAGGGTACGAGTAACCGCCCGGCCTTGGTCGAGACCGTGTACGTGTCCCGGGGCTTGGCGCGCAGTACGGCGCCCAGTCTCTGCTCCGACAGACCCAGACCGTAGTGCGGGGCGGTGTCGAAGTACCGGATGCCCGCGTCCCAGGCCGCTTCGACAGCGGCGGCGGCCTCGTCCTCGCCAACGGGGGAGAAGAGGCCGGCGACGGCGGCGGCGCCGAACCCCAGGGCGGTGACGGCGACTTCACTGCGCCCCAGGGTGCGGCGCGGCAGTACCGATTCGTGAACGGTGCGGTGCATGCCCATCACTGTCCCGCCGGCCGCAGGCGCAGCCCCTGCATCCCGCCGTCCACCGCGAGGGCGGCGCCGGTCACCGAGGCGGCGGCCGGGGAGGCCAAGTAGACGATGGCGGCGGCCACTTCGTCGGCCGAAATGAGGCGGCCCAAGGGCTGGCGGGCGTTGAGCGCGGAGCGTTCCGCGGCGGGATCCGCGGCCTGGTCCAGGAGGCGGCCCACCCACGGCGTGTCCGCCGTGCCGGGATTCACGCAGTTGACCCGGATGCCCTCCCGTACGTGGTCCGCGGCCATGGCCAGCGTCAGCGACTGGACCGCGCCCTTGCTCGCGCTGTACAGCGCCCGCTGGGGTAGGCCCGCCGTGGCGGCGATCGAGCAGACGTTGACGAGGGCGGCGTGAGAGGAGGCTCTGAGGTGGGGCAGTGCCGCCCGGGTCGTGCGCACCACGCCCATGACGTTCACGTCGAAGACACGGTGCCACTGGCCGTCGTCATCGTCCTCGATGGTGCCGACGGCCCCGATGCCCGCGTTGTTGACCACAATGTCGATGCCCGCGAGGTCCGAGGCTGCCGCATCCACCGCGGTCCTCACCGTGTTGTCGTCTGCCACGTCGGCGCGGTAGCCACGCAGTGGCTCCGGCACCGCCGACGGGTCGAGGTCGAGGACGGCGACGTCCGCGCCGCGGGCCGCGAGCAACCGTGCCGTGGCCAGTCCTATACCGGAAGCCCCGCCGGTGACCAGGGCTTTGAGTCCGGATAGTTCCCTCATCGGTGCGCATTCACCGATCCGGGCGTCGCTGTCGTCGTGCCTGTTCATGTCTGCCTCTTCATTCTCCACACCGCCGCCCGCCAGGAAGGGGCCGTCGATGTCGCGGGTCAGCCCGGAGATGTCGTAGGTGCGTCCGTCGCTGTCGAGGACTGCGGGGCGTTCCTCGCCGGGGGCGCCAAGGCGCAGCAGTTTCACGTGTTCCTCCTTGCGGTCGCGGATCGCGGGGCGAATCGCGAGGGTGGTCGTACGGAGCCCGGGGCGCCGGACGGTCGTCCACGCACAGCCGAACTGGGGTGCTGGGGCGGCCTATTCCATGAGAAAGACCTGCTCCGTGGAGGCCCACCACTCGCCCGGCGCCGCCTCCTCCACGGGCTGCTGGCAGGGGTCGGTGAGTTTCCACCATGCCTGCGTCGCCTCGTCCGCAGCCATCAGGGCGATGTCCGCGGCCAGGTCGTCGCCGTGGTACTCGAAGTAACTGAAGAGCCGGTCGCCGAGCAGGTGGATCGAGTAGTTGGCGATGTGGCAGCGCCGCAGTTGTTCCAGTACCGGCGGGGGGACGTCGCGGTGCAGTTCGCGGTACTCGTCGAGCTTTTCCGGGCGAACCCGGATGACCTGCGCCACGCGCTTCATGCCCGCACCGCCTTCGGGCCCACGGCCGAGAGCGCGCGGTCGTGGATGATACGGATGATCCTGCCGCTCATCCGCTCGTAGTCGCGGTCGTTGTCGACCTCACCGCGGATCCGGTGGTCGGCCATGACAACCACCCGGTCCGCGAGCGTGATCATCTCCGCGAGGTCGCTGCTGATCAGCAGAATGGGCAGACCGTCGCGGGCCAGCTCCCAGATCAGTTCGTGGAAGGCGTGTTTGGTGCGCACATCGACACCGACCGTCGGCTCATCGACGATGAGCAGCCGCGTGTCGGCCGCCAGCCACTTCGCCAGGCTCACCTTCTGCTGGTTGCCACCGGACAGCTCACCGGCGTTCTGACCGAGCCCGGAGATGCGGATGCCGAGACGTTCGACGAGGTCGTGCGACACCTCCTGTTCCTCGCGTGAGGAGACGAACCCGAACGCCTTCGCCAGCCTCTTCCACACCGTCACCGTGATGTTCCGGACGATGGGCTGCTCCAGGAAGACCCCTTCCTCCTTGCGGTTCTCGGTCAGATAACCGATGCCGAAGACGTGCAAGGCCTGCCGGGGAGAAGCGATACGCGCCGGTTTGCCGTGCAGCCGGATCTCGCCGCCGGTGACGCGGTCGAGGCCGAGCACGGCCTTGACCAGTTCGCTGCGCCCGGCTCCGACCAGTCCGTACAGACCGACGATCTCGCCGGGCCGTACGTCCAGGCTGATGTCCCGGTGCCCGGCGGCGGTGGAGACCCTGTCGAGCGAGAGAACCGGTGCCGCGGACGTGTCCACCTCACGCGGACGCATCTCGGTCGCCGAGTGGGCGCGGCCCACCATGAGGCTGACCACGTCGTCCTGGGTGTGGTCGGCGAGCGGCGAGGACTCGAGCACGGACCTGCCGTCACGCAGCACGGTGACGGTGTCGCAGATGGCGAACACCTCCTCCAGTTTGTGACTGACGAAGACGACGCACGTCCCTCGGGCTGTCAGCCGCCGGACGACCTCGAACAGGCGCTCCGCCTCCTGCGGGGAGAGGGAAGCCGTCGGCTCGTCGAGGAGCAGCACCCGGCTCTCGGTGTACAGGGCCTTCGCAATCTCCACCAACTGCTGTTGTGCCACGGACAGTTCACGGACCGGCTGGTCCGGGTCGATGTCCAGGCCCAGCTCACCGAGGCATGTCAGAGCGGGGGCGGTCATGGCCGCGCGGTCGATGAGACCGCGGTGCGAGGGAGGGCTCTGCAACGTGATGTTCTCGGCCACCGAGAAGCCGGGAATCAGATTGCGCTCCTGGTGCACGACGCCGATGCCGGTGCGGGTGGCCTCCAGCGGCGAGCGCAGGTGGACCTCGTCGCCGCACCAGGTGAGACGGCCGCTGTTGGGTGTGTGCACCCCGGTCAGGACCTTGATGAGGGTGGACTTTCCCGCGCCGTTCTCGCCGAGCAGCGCATGGACGGACCCCGCGGTGAGGCGCAGTCCGACGCCGTCCAGGGCCCGTACCCCGGGAAAGACCTTGACGATGGCCTGGCATTCGAGAAGGACGTTGCTCATCGGGCACCTCCCATGTGCGGCAGAACGACAGCCGGCTGCGCGTCACTCTCCGGTGGCGCGGGCGGTGTGCGGCCGCGCGAACTGCCCTTCTTCTCCAGGTGGGTCTGGTGGATACGGCCGCCGACCACCGTGCCGAGCACGACCAGGCCGATGAGGAAGTTCACCCAGCTCGGGTCGAGGGAGAACTGCGCCCGTGCGGCGTCGATGAGCCGCATCACGAAGGCTGCCAGCACCGTGCCGAGCACAGCGACCGAGCCTCCGGTGAGCGCGACGCCGCCGATGATGGGAGCCGCGAAGCTGGGCAGCAGCCAGTCGCCGCCGACACTGCGGTTGACTCCGGGCAGCGACGCCGTTGCGGTCAGGGCGGCCACGCCGATCAAGAGCCCCGACAGGGTGTGGGCGAGCACGATCTGCCGGTCGGTGGAGATGCCCGACAGCCTGGCCGCCAGCGGGTTGCCGCCTGCCGCCAGGAGCCGTCGGCCGGCGCTGCTGCGGTACAGGAAGGCAGCGAGCAGGGCCGCAGCGGCCAGAGCCGTGACGAACACCAGCGGGACGTTCAGCGGGGCCGCCCTGCCGAGGTCCCTCAGGCCGGCGGAGTAGCCGTCGACGGTGCGCGTACCGGCCAGCCGGTACTGCGCTCCCAGGAGGATCGTCATCGTCCCGAGTGTGACGATGAAGCCGTTGATCTTCGTCGCCACGATGAACAGGCCCGTCACCAAACCGACAGCTGTCGCCGTCAGCACACCGGCTGCCACCGCGACCCCGGCGGGCACGCCCTGGTCTGCCATGAGGACGCCCATCAGGCAGGCAGTGAAGCCGCCGAGCGCCCCGACCGCGAGGTTGAGCTGTCCGACGCACAGCGCGATCATCTGGGCGAGCCCGATGAGGACAGGGGTGGCCAGGTATTGCAGGAAGGTGCGCACCGAGGGGCCCTCGAAGAACGAGCCGGAGGAGGCCACACCCAGGGCGACGTAACCAGCGAGCACCACGCACAGCAGGGTCATCGTCGTGGAGCGGGAGAAGCGGCGCAGGACCGCGACGCCCCGGGCTCCCCGATCGCGGATTGTGATCATGTGGAGCGCACCACCTTGCGATAGGACAGGACGGTACGCACGCGGTCGGCCGAGAGGGCCAGCAGGAGTACGCATCCGAGGTAAATGTTCAGGCTTTCGAGACCGACACCGAGCAGGTCGAGCCCCTTGCGGATGACGCCGACCAGGGACGTGCCCAGCAGAACTCCCAGCACCGAGACGACGCCGCCGGTGAGCAGGGTGCCGCCGAGCACCGCGCCGAGGAACGAGGGCAGCATGAAGTCGTCCCCGATGGAGGCGCGGAACGTTCCGGTGCTGACGGCGGCCATGAATCCGGCGAGCGCGGCGAGCAGCCCCGAGAGCGTGTGCGCCAGGATGACGCGGCGGCCGGTGGGAATGCCGGACAGCTCCGCCGCTGCGGGGTTCGCCCCGGTGAGCAGCAGCTCCCGGCCGATGCGGGTGCAGGCGTACAGGAAACCGAGGCCGAGCAGTGCCAGGACGGTGAACTGCGCCAGCTGCGGTACGGCCGGGGATCCGCACACGGGCCCGACGCAGATGTCGGCCAGCGAGTACGAGCGCAGTTCCGCGAGCCCTGACGGCTTGGTGGTGAAGGCGGCGTTCTCGGTCAGGGCCGAGTAGAGCAGGGAGACGAGTCCCAGCAGCGCGAAGTCCATCGCCAGGGTCACGACGAAGGAACTCACCCCTGTGCGGGTGATGATCCAGCCGGTCAGCGCGCCGATGGCGGCTCCGGCGAACAGGCACAGCAGCAGGCCCAGCGGCAGCGGCAGGCCCAGCCGGTCGTATCCGAATCCCGCGAACAGGGCCCCGAAAGCGGCCATCCGTCCGACGGCCAGGTTCATGTGCCCCACTGAGAGGACGACCATCTGGGCGAGCGCCACCACAGTCAGCGTCGAGATGTCCCGCAGCAGCGGGAACAGCACGAGCCGCTCGTCGAGGAACGCCGGCCGCAGCACACCGAACAGGGCACTGAGGGAGACGATGAGCACGAGCAGGCCAAGCCGCTGGTTGACCCAGAACGGCAGCCGGTGCACGGGACGCGACGCAGTGGCCTCGGCGGTGTTGGTGTCACCGTCCGGTGGGGCAACGGGCATTGTCACGACACCCTCCGGTTGTCGATGGCGTCCACGTCCCAGTCGATGCCGATCCCCGGAACGTCGGGCGCCACGGCCAGCCCGTCGCGGACCGTCAATTCGCTGCGGGTGACGGCCCGCAGCTGCGGGATGTACTCGACGTACATGCCGTTGGGCACCGCGGCGGCGAGGCTGACATGCAGTTCCATCAGGAAGTGCGGACACACCATGACGTTGTGGCTCTCCGCCGTGTGCGCGACCTTGAGCCAGGGCGTGATCCCGCCGACCCGGGCGACGTCGACCTGCACGATGGAAGCGGCGCCCGCCTCGAGGTAGTTGCGGAATTGCATGGGCGAGTACATGGACTCGCCGACAGCGACGGGAATCCGCGTCGCACTCGCCAACCGGGCATGGCCACTGATGTCGTCCGCCGGCAGGGGCTCCTCGAGCCAGTAAGGGTCGTAGGGCTCCAGCGCGGCTGCCAGCTGGAGGGCCGAGGACATCGTCTGCGACTGGTTGGCGTCCGTCATGATGTGCAGCGAGGAGCCGACAGCCTCCCGTACGGCGCGCAGGCGCTCCGCGTCCTCGGCGGCATGCGGCTTGCCCACCTTGATCTTGACGCCGGCCCACCCGGCCTCCTGGGCCTGGAGCGCGCCCTTCACGAGTTCCTCGGTGTTCAGGTGGAGCCAGCCGCCCTCGGTGTCGTAGACCGGAACTTCCTGGCGGTGGCCGCCTGCAAGCCGCCACAGCGGCTCGCCCGCGCGCTTGCAGCGCACGTCCCACACCGCGGTGTCGACGGCGGCGAGCGCGAGCGAGGTGATGGCTCCAGTGGTGGTCGCACGGGTAAGGGCAAACAGCCGCTGCCACAGCGCCTCGACGTTGCGCGCGTCCTGACCGATGAGGACGGGCAGCAGGTGGTCCCGCAGCAGGGCCAGTACGGAGGTTCCGCCGGTGCCGATGGTGTAGGCGTAGCCTGTCCCCGCGCTGCCGTCCGCCGTGGTGATGTCGACGAGTACCGTCTCCTGCTTGACGAAGGACTGCACCGCGTCGGTGCGGTCCGTCTCCACGGCGATGTCGGCCAGCTTGGCCGTGGCGGTTGTGATGATGCTCATCTCGTGATGTCCGTTTTCTGTAGTGCGGGGACGGCAGGGGTCAGCTGCACGCCAGGACTTCGTCAGCGAACTGCTTCTTCAGCTGATCGGTCTTCGTCTGCCTCGCACTGTCGTAGGTCGTGATGTTGTCCTTGGTGACAACGAAGGAGCCGGAGTCGACGGACTGCCCTGGCGTCCGCATGGTGCACTGCTTTGTCTGCAGCAGCGCGAGTGCCCATGCGCCGACCTCGGCCTGTCCCACCGGGTTCTGCACGACGGTGGCGGTGACCGTGCCCTGCTTGATCGAGCTGAGGATCTTGGCGTCGTCGTCGATGGCGACAACCTTCGCCTGCGAACCGGAGCTCCTGACCGCGTCGGCGGCGGCGACGGCCGGGTTGTAGGCGGTGGAGACGATGCCCTGGATCTGCTTGCCCTTGGCTGCCAGCAGGTCGGACACCGCCTTCTGCGCGGTCTGCAGGTCCTTGTCGATGTCGGTGACGGTCTGCAGCAGCTGCACCTTGCCGCCCGACTCCTTCACGGCCCTGGCGACGCCCTTGATCCGCAGCTGGGTGTTGGCGTCCACATTGTTGCCCGTCACGTGGACGATCTTGCCCTTGCCGCCCATCGCGTCGATGGCGGCCTTGGCCGCCTTGTACGCGGCGAGTTCGACGTCCGTGGAGAGGCAGAAGTCGGCTTCGTTCGTCGTGCCCGCCGGGCAGGAGCCGAGTGAGGCCACAGCGAAGCCCTGGGACTTCAGGTCCGCGAACGTGGTGTTGATGTCCGTCGGCGAGACACCGAAGACGCCGAACGCGTTGTAGCCGCGCGCGGCCAGGGTGGACAGCAGGTTGTTCTGCTTCTGCTGGTCCCACTCCGCCGTCTCGTCGAACGTCACGTCCCCGAGCCGGTAGGTCTTCCGAGCGTCGGCGCCGGCGGTCTTCCAGGGCTGGAAGTAGGGGTGAGCGCCACCGGGCACGAGCGCGACCTTGGTGGCCGATCCGTCCGCGAGCTCCGCTGTGCCGCTGCCCGCCCGCGCGGTCGTGGGAACCTGCCCGCCCGCCGGTTCATCCGAGTTCTTGATCGTGCAAGCTGTCGAGCCCACGGCCAGCACCGCGGCGGCGACAACTCCCGGCAGGAGAGATCTGGTTCGGAGACGCATCTCCCTCACCTCCAAAATCAAATAGGAAATCGATGCGGCGATGATGCGTCAGTCGAGTCACCTCGTCAAGACCCGCGAGCGGTGCGGAGACCTCGCCGGCATGCACTGCAACCATGGCCCCGGCCGCACATTCGGAGCCGTTCGCCAGGAAAAGTTGCCAGCTGGACCCGGCCCACTGCAGCCTTCCGACAGCCCCGCAGGCCAGGCGCCCGAACTCACCCCACAACGCCACGGCTCCGGAGGGCGACGATCTGAACAAGTCGGGACGCGCCCCTTGACTGACCACTGTCGACCCAAAATCATATAGGAAATTCATTGCAGCCTAGGGGAAGTAGGAGCGATGCGTTCTTTGAGAACACGCCTGGCCGGCGCCGTCGCGGTGCTCGGCCTGCTGGCCACAGGCGTCTCCCAAACCGCCGCGGCAGCGGAAGGGGCCACGGCAGCCGACAGCGCACCACCCGGCAGCGAACCGCGGAACCTGGTCTTCGGCACGGCGGCGACCCAGAACAGCACCTATGAGGGCGGTGCCGCGAACCGCGCCGCCGACGGCAGCACGAACGGAAACTGGGGCACCGGTTCCGTCAGCCACACCGGCCTGGAGTCCCAGCCGTACTGGCAGACCGACCTGGGGGCCTCGAAGAAGGTCGACAAGGTGGTCGTCTGGAACCGCACCGACTGCTGCACCGCGCGGCTGTCGAACTTCTGGGTCCTCGCCTCCGACACCCCCATCACGGCCCGGAGCCTGACCGACGCCCGCAACCAGGCCGGCGTCACCGCCACCAAGGTCAGCTCGCTCTCCGGCCCCTCGGCGGAGGTGGCGATGACCCGCTCTGCCCGCTACCTCCGTATCCAGCTCGAAGGCACCGACTACCTCTCGCTCGCCGAGGTCCAGGCCTTCGGTGACGAGGTTGTCTCGCCGTCCGCGGACGCGCAGAAGTGGGTGAAACACAGCCCGTTCGGCATGTTCCTGCACTTCAACATGTCGACGTATCAGAACACCCAGTGGGCCGACCCCAACGGCAACCCGGCCGACTTCAATCCGACCGCCCTGGCCCCGAAGCAGTGGGCGCAGAGCATGAAGGACGCCGGGATGAAGTTCGGCGTGCTCACCGCCAAGCACCACGACGGCTTCTCCCTGTGGGACACCGCCCAGTCCGACTACGACGTCGCCAGGAGCCCGTACAAGGGAGGCAAGGGCGATATCGTCCGCGAGTACGTCGACGCCATGCACGCCAAGGGCCTCAAGGTCGGGATCTACTTCTCCATCTGGGACAGGCACAACGGCGACTCGACCGAACTCATCCAGAACCAGCTGCGCGAACTGCTCACCAAGTACGGGCAGATCGACTACCTCTGGTTCGACGGCTGGGGCTGGCATGTCCCGTACTCCAAGATCCCCTACCAGCCCGTGCGCGACATGATCCGGCAGGTCTCGCCGCACACCGTGGTCGCGAAGAATGACCACTTCGGAACGCTCCAGACCTCGGACGTCATCGTCTACGAGGTCCCGGTCCAGGGCATGCCCCCCGCCACCAACGCCCGCCCCGTCGACGCCAGCGACACGCTGGACACGAACAGCACATGGTTCAACACCACGTCGACCGGTGCCCCGCGGTCCGCGAGCGACATCGTCGACAACCTCCACAAGGCCAACGCCGGCAACGCCCTCTTCCTGCTCAACGTGGGCCCCGACCGCACCGGCCGCCTGCCACAGAACTACGTCGACCGGTTGAAGGAGATCGGCTCCATGTCCTGATGAGAGTCCACCGCCGCGTCCCATCGGCCATTGAACGAGCCTGAAGAACACCGCGTGGTGTACGTCTGCCCGCACCCCGGTCGGGGTGCGGGCAGACGTACACCACGACCGGCACCACGGAGGAGTTCCGCCCTGACCAAACGGCTGCTGGAGTCCGCCCCTGAAGGCGAGTTCACCGACCGCTTCGGCCATGACAAGCACGACCCGGCAGGCAAGAACGGCGGCAACTCCCCCGACGGCACCCGCGGCAAGACCGTGCTCACCGACGTCGGGCCGGCGGAGACAGCGTGCCCCGCGACCGGGAAAACGGCGCCGCGCCTGCGCGACGTGGTACTTCGGATCTCCACCGGCGGATGCCAGGAGCACCAGTCCGGTTCAACCAGGCGGAGGCCGCACTGCTGCTGCAGCACCTTCCCAAGGAGCCATCGGGGAGGAACACATACCCTTCTGCCGGCGGCGCGCCAGGAACTGCAGCAGGCCGCAACCACGGCTCGGGGCACGGTGAGGCTGCCGTCCGCTGATGCCGAGACCGTGATCGCTGCGCTGTGCCCACAGCCTGCATCGACCGACGCGGACCACGACACGGACCTAGGGCCGATTCAAGGGCCGGACGCACCAGGTTCTATCGCAGGCGTGCGACTCCCCTGGCGGCTCAGCCGGCCCCCGGCCGCCGCCACAGGTCGATGGGTACGTGCCGCACCGCCCGCCCCGCCTCGTCGAGGATCCAGCCCATGCGCTTGGGATTGCCGAGCGTGAGGGAGCGCTCGGTCATGGCGATCTCCGGAAAGCGCTCGGCGATGTACGACTCCAGGCGCAGCACATCGGAGGTGGAGCGCACCCAGCTGTTGACCACCAGGTTGTGGTTCGAGGTGGTCGCCGCGCACATCCGCACCTCCGGCAGCGCCGCCAGTGCGGGGCCGACCCGGGCCAGTGCGTCGGAGGGCACGTTCGCGTGGAAGGTGGCGAACACCGGATACGGCGAGTAGGTGTGCGCCACCTCGCAGCGCGGCAGCGCGGCCCCCGTGCGCACCATCCACGCCACCCGGCGCCGCACCGTCGACTCACTCATTCCCGTACGCCGGGCCAATTCGCCGTATCCGGCGCGCCCGTCGGCGCCGAGTGCGAGCAGCAGCTCCCGGTCGGCCTCGGCCGGTGCGGGATCGACGTCACCCACCGCGGGGGGCGCCCCGGAGCGGACTGCCTCGCGCTGGTCGCGGCTGATGGCGCGAATGTCCCAGCGGGAGCCCTCGGTGAAGAACCGGGTGACGATCCGGCTGTGTGTGGCACGCACCCCGGGCAGTCTCCCGAGGACCTCGGTGTGCAGCCGGGAGAGGTCGGCCAGCGAGTCCACCATGACGTTGAGGGACAGGTCGTGGTGGCCCGCTGTGTGCTCGATGCTGGCGATCTGCGGTTGCTCGGCAAGCGCGGCCGAGATCGCTGGGATGCGGCCGGGTTCGCAGTCCACGCCGACGATGGCGACACAGTGGTGGTGGTTGACGAAGGCTCCGCCGTACGCGGTCACCCAGACCAGGCCCTGGGCGCGCAGCCGCTCCCAGCGCCGCGCCGCCGTCACCGGGCTGACCTCGATGGCCTTTCCTACCCGCGCCCAGGACGCGCGGGGCGCGGTCTGGAGCGCATTGACCAGGGACAGATCCAGCTCGTCCAACAAGCCGGTGGCGGAATCGGTCACTGTGGCATCGCTCCTGAATGAATTATGCAGAAATCCATGGGGTGCACTCCAGGAGTTTCAAGCTACTTGCGTGATTTGGCAACGGCCGCCGGCCGTCCGCCGCGGTGGCTGTCCGTCTCTCGGCAGCCGACCACCGACTCGCGACATGTCTCGGAGTTCGCTATGCGCCTTCCGTGGTTGCTGACCGCCGTGCCTGTAGTGGCCCTGCTGTCAGCTGTCTGGCTGCCTTTCGTCAACGGACCGCACTTGTGGTTCGGCATGCCGTCCCTGCTGGTCTGGTCCGTCGTCTGGGTCCTCGCCCTGACCCCTGCCCTCGCCTTCGTCGAGCGGCGCCACACTGCGCTCGCTGCCCGCCCCCAAAACCTCCAGGAGGAGCGCCGATGAGCACCGTCCTCGTCGTCTGCGTCGTCGGCATAGTCGTCATCGGCCTACTCGGCATGATGGGCCGTCGCAAGCCCGCCACCAGTATTGAGGAGTGGAGCGTCGGAGGCCGTAACTTCGGCGCCCTGACCACCTGGTTCCTGCAGGCTGGGGAGATCTACACGACCTTCACGTTCCTGGGCCTCGCGGGCCTCGCCTTCAGCTCCGGTGTCGCGGTCGTCTACGCCCTGCCGTACCTGCCCATCGCCTACGTCGGCCTCTACGTCATCAGTCCGATCGTGTGGCGCATCGGGCGCGAACGCGGCCATGTCACGCAAGGCGACTTCTTCGCCGACCGCTACCGCAGCCCCCTGCTCGGCACCGTTACCGCCGTCTTCGGCGTGCTCTTCCTGCTGCCCTATCTGCAACTGCAGATCACGGGACTCGGCCTGGTCGTCGAACTCGCCACCGGCAAGGACAACGTCGGCACCCCCGCGATGATCCTCGCCTCGGTGCTCATCGTTGCCTTCGTGTTGTGGTCCGGCATCCACGGTGTCGCCAGGACCGCGTACTTCAAGGACGCCCTGATGTTGGTCGTCCTGATCGTCCTGCTCGTCGCTGTCCCCGCCCACTTTCATGGCGGGCTCGGCAGCCTCGGCGGTGAACTGCGCTCCCACCACAGTGAGCTGCTCAGCGTCCCGCACAGTGGCCCGCACGGCACCATCTGGTTCTTCACCGCGATGCTGACCAGTCTGTTCAGCGTGCTGTTCATGACAATGCCTCACGGCTGGCCCGCGGTCATGGCCGCCGACTCCGAGCGCGCCCTGCGTAAGAACAGCATCTGGATGCCCGTCTACGGAGCTACCCAGGCCATCCCGATCATCGTAGGCCTTTTCGCGATCACCGCGCTCTCGGCTCCTGTCAACGGGAACAACGGAGTCCTGCTCACCCTGGTCTCCCAGACACTGCCCGCTTGGCTCGTGGGCGTCGTGGCCGTCGGAGCGGCCGCCACTGCCATGGTCCCGGCCGCCGCCATCGTGCTCGGCATGTCGACCATGGTCGCCCGCAATGTGCTGCGCGTACAGGACCGCCGTCGCGCGCTCATCGTCAACCACGCCACCGTGGTGGCCGGTGTCGGAGTCGCCCTCGTCCTGGCTGTCGCCCGGCCTGATGCTCTCGCCAACCTGCTCCTGCTCACCTACAGCGGGCTCGCCCAGATGGCCCCGGCGACGGCCGCCGCCCTGACCAGGCGCCCGTTGCTACGCGCACCGTCGGCGGGGGCGGGCATTGTCGCCGGCGAGGCCGTCCTCATCTGGCTGACCTTCGGTGGCATCTACGACGGTCCGGTCAGCAACGGTCTCGTCTCCCTGGCGGTCAACGTCCTGGTGGCAGTGGTGACCGAGGCGGTCTCGCGCCTGCGGAGCAGCCGTGCCGCCGAGGAGGAGCGGGAGGCCCCGGCGCCGGCCCCGACACCCGCGCGCTGACCTTGCAGTCCCTTCCCGAAGACGCACCGTCACCAGCGACCGTCCGCCGGACGTCGCCACACCACCGCACCGCCCCCTCGTTCCCGTCCGGCCGCCGTCCTCGTAGACATGTCCAGCCGCACGGGAACGAGGAACAAGAAGGAGACCGAACGTATGACCGCCGCGACCAACAGGCAGCACAGCCCCGTCGCCCCTCCCACGCCTGTTCGCATCATCCGGGCCCGCCGCATCACCACCCTGGACGGTGAGGCCGACACTCGGGTCCTCGCCACCGTCGGCGAGCGGATCGCCGCAGTCGGCGAGGCAGCCGAGGCGTACACGGCACTGCCCGGCGCCGAGACCGTCGATCTGGGCGACGCCCACCTGGTGCCCGGCTTCCACGACGCGCACTGCCATCCCATGGAGGTGGCCAACGCCGCTCTCCGCCTCGACCTGGGCGCGGGCACCGGAACCCCCCGGGAGCGGCTCGCGGCGCGAGTGGCCGCCACCGAGCCGGGCCGATGGATCGTCGCCCAGGGCTACAACCCCGCCACCGACCCCGACGGCCGCATCGACCGCACCGCGCTCGACGCGATCACCACCCGACACCCGGTCCTGGTGATCCACTTCTCGTTTCACATGGCGGTCGCCGGTTCCGCGGCCCTGATGCTGACTGGTCTGCACGACGGCAGCGGCCCCCAGACCGGCGGCGACCTGGGCCGCGACACGACGGGCCGACTGGACGGCTGGCTCTACGAGCGGACCTGGTTCGACCAGCTCTACCGTGCCTCCGGCGAACCCGCCCTGCTGCCGCAGGAAGCGCCCGAGGCCCTGCTCGAACCGCTGGCCGACGTCTTCACCGCCTACCATGCGGCCGGCGTCACCTCCGTCTGCGACGCCGTGACCACCCCGTCCGCACTGCGCACCTATCAGCGCATGCGCGAGCGCGGCCGCCTGACGATGCGGGTGGGCGCCCTCCTGTGGCATCGCTACGCGGACCCCCTGCGCCACGCGGGCCTGCACGCCGGATTCGGCGACGAGTGGCTGCGCATCGTCGGCGCCAAGATCATCATGGATGGCGCGCTGGCCGGGGGCACCTGCCTGTGCCGCGACCCCTACCCGGCCGAGACCGGGTCCGACAACGGAATCCAGCTCCTGGAGGAGACCGAGCTCGCCGACGCAGTTCTCGCCCTGCACGCGGCGGGCCTGCGCGTTGGCGTGCACGCCAACGGCGACCTGGCCGTCTCCCAGGTCCTCGACGCCATCGAGGCGGCCCGCGCCGCCCACCCCGAGCAGCGGATCAACCACCGCATCGAGCACTGCTCCCTCGTCGACGAGAAGCTGGTCCACCGGATCCGCGCCGCAGAGGTCACCCCGGTGCCGTTCGGCGCATTCGTCCACGGGCACGGCTCCAAGCTGCGCCGCTACTACGGTGACGCGCGCGCCGCACGGGTCAGTGACCACCGCTCCTTTCTGGACGCCGGCGTCGTCGTCGCGGGCTCGTCCGACCACCCGGCGGGTCCCCTTGAGCCGCTGCTCGCCCTCCAGACGATGGTGACCCGGCGCACCAGCGATGGTGATGTCCTCGGCGCCGACCGGGCCCTGACGGTCCGTGAGGCTCTGGGCGTCTACACCGTCGGCTCCGCGCGCGCCACAGGCGAGTCCCATCTCAAGGGCCGCATCGCTCCCGGATACCTGGCCGACTTCACCGTGCTCGGCCGGGACCTGTTCGCCACCGCCCCCGACGCCCTCGCGGCCGTTCCGGTGCGCGCCACGTGGGTGGGCGCCCGTCAGGTCTGGTCGAACGGCGACGGGTGAGCGCCACGGTGGCGCGTGGGACGAGGCGGGCAACGTGTTTCACAGCCGCTTCTGGGCGGCCGAGCGCTTGTTCTTGCCGGAGAAGATCCCTGCCGACCGGAGGGCGCCGGCCATGAGGGGATCGGAGACAGCGACCCCGTGCACGAGTTCTGGTGTCCGGCGGAAGACTACGTCCTCAACCGCTCGCCTGGGGGCGGTCCAGGCACCGGCTGTCGGTTCACGCCATGCCGGGCGCAGACCGCCTCGACCAGCGAGCGCGGGCACTCCTTCTGACCTCGGACAACTTCCCAGGCCAGGGGCAGCTCCGCCTATCGCCCGTAACGCCCACAACGCACATAACACACACGGCGCGTACCTGCAGGTCAGGACCGCTTTTCGACGGGCTCAAGAATCGCCACGCACTCCACGTGATGCGTCATCGTTTTCACGTCACAGGGGCTTATCACAGGAAAACTGCTGGTCAGAGGCGGTTTACCGGCTCTGCGAGTGCGCTGCTTCCAGGCCCGAGCGTCAAACGAGCGTCACGGGTCAGCAGGTGCCAGCTGCTGCCGTTCGCGCTACGGGCGGCTGCGGCGGGAGGCACGTTGCCGACGGCATCCTTGACGGCCCGCTCCCCGGTGGAAGCTAGCGTCGGCGCGCTGGACCTCGCCATCACCCTTGAATACGCCCACCACCGCACCCGCGCACTGGACGGCCTCTCCCCCGTCCTGACCACCCTCGCCGCACGGACGAGGCGTCCACCCACCGACACACCCGCCTCGGGTCTCTTCACGCACCTGGGCATGCCGCTCGTGTCCCCTCACGGCCCGCTCGCCGACGCCCCGCGGCACGCCATCGGTATCCCCCGGGGCCGGCGCGGCCACGAGCCACGGGAGCGCAGTCAGGGGAAGGTACGGCCACCCGATGGCAACCACGACAATCCCGCCGAGTGTGGCCGCCGTGACACCGGCGAAGGCCAGCTGCAGCCCCAGCCGCAGGAGCCGGGACCGGGTGCGACGCAGGAGAGCGTCATCGAGGGCCAGGGCCGCGCGAGCGCCCGCCGCCCCCGAAGCCAGGAACAGCATGGGACCGAGTATTCCGTAGAGATTCGCCCCGCCACTCCTCCTCTCCGACTCCACGCGGCACACGGGCGGCCGAATCGTAGCCGTACCACCGGACACGGGCCCCGCCGAGTGGCACAGGACCACCTGGAATGACTGCCTGGGAGGCTCTCGACAAGGTCGTAGCGCATGGGTGGCCGAGAGTCCGTTCTGCTCAGGGCGGAGCAGACTGCGGCACCCAGCTCGCCCCCGAGGGATCCGCCCCCGCTCGCTCCGGACGCCGACCCCGCATCATGACCCGCACCACCTATCCGGTCGCCATAATGGGGGCATGCCCTCCAGCCCACACCACCCCGCACCCGCGCCGAAGAACCTTTCGGGCGCGGAGGCCGAGGACCTCGCGCTGTACCGGGAGAAGTTCCGGTGCCGTCTGCCGGAGTCGCTGGACGAGTTGCACGGCCCGACGCAGGGGGTCGTCGAGCTGCCGCTGCACATGGCCTGGTCCGGGATGACCTCGTACGACCTGGGCAAGCCGCGCCAGCGTATGGGCCTGTACCGCACCGTCCTGCACGAGGGGCTGCGCGAGGACCTGCCCCGCTACCTCGACCGGGACCTGCTCATCCATCTGTGGCCGGTGCTGCGCACCCTCGTCGGCCGCACTGTGCGCACGGTATGGGAAGACGCCTTCCCCCAGCTCGCCTCCCGCGCCCAGGCAGCCGCGTGACGGACATGCCGGAGCTGCACACACGGCTCCTGGCGGATGTGATCGCCCTCGGCTCCCCGTACCCCCTGGTCCTCACGGGCGGCTATGCCGTCCGGGCGCACCGCCTCGTAAACCGCCCCAGCCAGGACCTCGATGTCGCCACCGAGAACCCGGCGCCCATGGCCGACATCGCGGCTACGCTGCGCGCCGGCCTGGAAGCCCGCGGCTGGAAGGTGCACGCGCTGGAGACCGCCCCGCTGTCCGCCCGCTTCACCGTGACCGACCCGGCCACCGGGCAGGACTGCGAGGTCGACATCCTCAAGGAGATCTTCTGGCGGCCGGTCGCCCAGAGCCCGTACGGGCCCGTCCTCGCGGAGGAGGACGTGATCGGGACCAAGGTCCGCGCCCTCGCTGACCGCGGAGCGCCTCGTGACCTGATCGACGTGTTCGCAGCCTCCCGCCGCTGGAACACTGCCGATCTCGAAGAATTCGGCCGCCGCCACGCCCGCGGCCGCTTCGAGCGCGAAGACCTGCAGGCAAACCTCGCCGGAGCCGAGTGGACCGACGACGAAGCCTTCGCCGCCTACGGCCTGGACGAGAGCACCATCACCGCTCTTCGTACCTGGGCCGTGGAGTGGGCCGACGGCCTCGCGGCCCGTCTGCTCGAAGAGTCGGGTGATTCGGACATCGGCTGATCGCGTCCGAATGAAACTGCATCTGCAAGCGATCAGAGCAAGAGCCGAGAAATATGCACCACACAGCGGAGCATTCGTAGAGAATGCGCCGTCAACGACTCCCCGACAAGGCCGTTCCCGGCATCACAATGCACTGAACCAGCCGGCCTCGCCAATGTGGTGACCGCCGTCGACCCCGCGCTCGTACTGCCCTGCCTCGCCAACGGCGACGACCTGGCCGAGGTCGGGCTCGCCGCTGCCGCCACCGACCAGCGCACCGTCGGCGACACCTGGGCCCGCCAGCTGGAGTACGCGCCCGTGCTCGCTCTCGTCGACAGCCAAGACGCCGACGACGAAGACCGCGCGCTCCTTGCCCAGCTCCACCCGACCGCCCGTCAGGTGCCCGCCGGATCCGGTGAACTCGCCCAACTGGCCTTCGCCGGCTTCGACGTGGAAGCGGCCGCAGCCGCCCAGCACCCGGCCTGCGCCCTGCTGCCCCAGGAAGCAGACGAAGCAGGAGTCGCCACCCTCGCCTGGCACCGCCGCCGCCCCTTCCACCCCGAACGCCTCTACCAGGCACTGGAAGACCTCTGCTGCGCAGCCGCTCGCAGCCGCGGCCGGTTCTGGCTCGCCGACCGCCCCGACACCCTGCTCGCCTGGGACGCCGCAGGCGGCGCACTGTGCGTGGAGAACGCCGGCCCGTGGCTGGCTTCCCTGGCGGACGCTGCCTGGGACATGGTGCCCCCGATCCGCCGAGCCGCAGCCGCACTGGACTGGCACCCCGAGCACGGCGACTGCTGCCAGCACCTCGTCTTCACCTCCCCCGGCCTCGACCGCGACGGCCTGGCACAGCTTCTCGAGTCCTGCCTGCTCACCGACGACGAGTAAGCCGCCGGCCCCGAGGCGTGGAAGCACCTGCCAGCCGCGTTCGACTCCCTCCTCGAACCCGTCTCATAACCCCGGCACCACACCCTCATCCGGCATCCGACATCCGACATCCGCACCGAAGAAGGACCCCATAGCCCGCCGTCACGACCCCCACAATCCGCAAAAGCCCCGCCCCAACCCCCTGGACACGGCCGGGATCACGTACATCGACTACAAGGACACCGACCTGCTGCGGAAGTTCATCTCCGACCGCGGCAAGATCCGCAGCCGACGCGTCACCCGCGTCACCGCCCAGCAACAGCGCCAGCTCGCCGCAGCGATCAAGAACGCCCGGGAGATGGCGCTCCTGCCATACGCTGCCCGCGTTGGCGCGCAGTAAGTCGGCAAGCTGCGCGACACGGTGGTCTTGCCGCAGCCTGAGCGGCCAAGGACGGCGGCCAGGAGCTACAGGGGACGGCGAGGCCCCGCGACGCGAACCGCAACGAGGCGGGTGGAGCCGTGCTCTAGGTACAGCACCAGTGGTGTCTGCGAATAGGACGGCCGCAGTGCCTACTGGCCGCGCGTCGGTCTTGGGGGACTACAAGAGGGCCAGTGCGGCCTTACGCCTCCGCGGGGCTGGTGGGCCGTGTCGCGTAACGGTGGCGCATGGCGTCGCTGGCTGCGGGACCTGCGGTGAAGACGTAGGTGTCGCTGTCGTCGAGTCGGCGGCCGGTCTTGGCGTCGACGACGACGGGCTCGACTTCCTCGCCGTTCTGGGCGTCGATGAGGATCATGCTGCGTTCGGACGGTGTGAGGCGGGAGTTGCCCCACGCGGCCAGGGCGACGATCACCGGTCGCAGGGAGTGCCCGAGTTCGGTGAGAACGTACTCGTGGCGGACGGGGTTGGTCTGGTACGGCCGGCGCTCCAGTAGCCCGTCCGCGACGAGGGTTTTCAGCCGAGTGGTGAGCATGCTGGAGGAGATTCCCAGGCTCTCCTGGAACTGGTCGAAGCGTGTGTAGCCGTCGAAGGCGTCGTGGAGGATTAGCAGCGTCCACCACTCGCCTACGTGTTCCACCGTCGTGGACAGCGGGCACTCCCGGTCCTCCAGCCTGATCCGGCTTGCCATGGCGACCATCCCCTCGGTTACTGCTAAAGTCGAAGTTAGTAGCTTCTATTTTAGCAGTAATGGCGGGAGCGGTGCCTTCTGCGCCTGCACCCGGGAACGGAGCACACCGTGACCACATCCATCAGCGAATCCCTCGAAGGCCGACGCGCTCTGGTCACCGGCGGCACCAAGGGCACCGGAGCAGCCATCGCCCGACGTCTCGCCCAGGCTGGCGCAACCGTACTGGTCACCGCCCGCAGCCGCCCCGACGACGTCGAGGAGAAGGCGTTCATCACCGCCGACCTGTCCACCGCCCAGGGCGCAGCCCACGTAGCCGCCGAGGTGGACGCCCGCGTGGGAGGCGTCGACATCCTGGTCAACACCCTCGGCGGGTCCGAGGCACCGGCCGGAGGGTTCGCGGCGCTCGGCGAAGACGACTGGGCCAGGGAGCTGAACACAAACCTGCTGGCCGCCGTCCGCCTGGACCGAGCACTCCTCCCTCACATGATCACTAAGGGCAACGGCGTGATCGTGCACGTCACCTCGATCCAGCGCCGCATGCCACTGTGGAACGGAACCCTGGCCTACGCCGCCGCCAAGGCCGCCCTGACCACCTACAGCAAGGGCCTGGCCAACGAGGTCGCCCCGCACGGCGTCCGCGTCAACACCGTCTCGCCCGGCTTCATCCAGACCTCGGCCGCCGACAACCTCGTCGCCCGGATCGCCCGCGACGCAGACATCACCCAGGAAGCGGCGCTGGGCCGGCTCATGGACTCCCTGGGCGGCATCCCGCTCGGTCGCCCCAACCGGCCCGAGGAAGTCGCCGAACTCGTCGCCTTCCTCGTCTCCGACCGCGCCTCTGCCATCGTCGGCGCCGAACACGTCATCGACGGCGGCACCACCCCCACCGTCTGAACCCGCCACCATCCCAAGGAACGTCATGCACGACAACCAGCCCCGAACCAGCACCCCGGACACCCTGCCCGAGGTGATCACCCGCTACCTGAAAGCGCACCGCGCCCACGACACCGCCACCGCAATGACGGCGTTCACCGGCGAAGCCACAGTGATCGACGACGGCAACACCTACGAGGGCACCGAGGCGATCGAGGGGTGGCTCGACCGATCCGCCACCGAATTCACCTACACCATCCACCTCACCGACGCCCAGCAGACCGACGCGACCCGCTACATCGCCACCCACCGCCTCGAGGGCAACTTCCCCGGCGGAACCATCGATCTGCGCTACCAGTTCACACTCGGCGACGGCCTCATCGAACGCCTCGTCATCGAACCCTGAGTCCCCTCCCACGCCACCCGTTGCCGCCTAATACGAGATGCCCGCTCGCCCCGGACCGCCGTTCCATGCCGCCGTGCCCAACCCCCGGGCCAGCCCTCTAGTTCGGGATCAGCACGTGCACGCCCGCCTGAGGAATCAAGGTGAGCAACTCCGAGGCCATCCTCAGCACAGGGTGGAGAGATTCAAGAATCCCCGTCAATACGCCAGATCTCGGTGTCGGACCTTGAGCTGGTCATGATGACCGACCGTCGGCCATGCACGGAGGCGCCATGGCGACCGCTCTTGGTCAGCGCGAGATAGAACTGGTCCTGGTCCATCTCGGCGTCGACTTTCGCGCCCGTGGTCAACTTCCCTTTACAGGTGGTCGACTTCAACGCCCGCATTACGGAACGCGGCTCTTGTTCGAGGTCGTGGGCGTCGTCGTTGAACTCGCCGACGTTCCCGATCAGTCGGACGCCTGCCATCTCTTCCGCCGAAATACCCTCGGTCAGCAGACAAGCTGCGTCGCCGCACAGCAGGGCACGGCAAGGGGTGCAGGGCACGGGCAGCAAGGAGGCGGCCGTGGGCGTCGATGAGCCGAGAGAGGCGTCAGGTGGATGCTCGGTACTGGGGAGCGCGCGGGCGGCCATCACGGCGGTCTGCATCACCACGTAGCGGATCTGAATGAGCGCCTGCGCTGGGAAGCCGCGATGCAGCAGGTCCGCATCGCGTACGCCGAGTCATACCTCGTGAAGCACCTCGAAGCACAAGCGGAAAGATGGCGTCACGCGACGGGCCTCGGCAAGTACCTCAGCACCGTCCGCCTCCACGTGGCGAAGCTCCCCGACGGACAGGCCAAAGACGACGCAGAAGCATGGACCACATGGGCCGAAGCGCACCTCCAACACCTCAACCGCGTGAACACCCCGCCCCGCCTCCCAAAGATCCCAAAACCGCAAGCCGAGGACTCGAAGCCCTTCCTGCACGGCTGGAGCCCGTACGGCCCCTCGTACTGAGACCAGCCGTCCCATCCCGGCACCCCGCCACGGACGAAGCCCGGAGCGTGCATATCGCGCTCACCGATATCACCATAACCCGGACAGCAAACGAGCACTTTCCTGACCGGAACTCTGCGGAGCAGCGACCTCCAGGCCCGTCTGACCTGCACCTAATCGCACATGACACCCCATCAGAACGAGCGTCAAATGAGCGTCACGAGCGTCATTTCAGCGTCAAGATATCGCCCGTAACGCCCATAGCGCACATAATGCACACTGCTAAAGCCGCAGGTCAGGAGCCCTTCGCGGCCGGTTCAAGGATCGCGACACACTCGACATGATGCGTCATCGGAATGAGATCGAAGCATGCTGCCCCCGCCATTTAGCTCCAGTGATTCAGACAGCATGGCGGCCGAACTCCCGGAAGTGCCGCCCCTCGATCGCCGTAGGGCGACCGACAGGCCCGAACTCCTGGCGCTCGGCGGTCAAGTCGCCAGCTTGTGGATACCGCACCCCATGGACCGCAAGAATCAAGGGCCGTGAGCGCCCCCGACAACCGACTCCGACGCAGAGAGCTCAACCTGACGCCTTGCCAGTAATGTCAGCACAGGGTCAGCATCGACCCGCCCGAAGACGGTTACGCAGGACGACAGCTGCACATAGGCTGTCCTCCCCTGAGATATCCGCTGACCTGGCAGAATGCAGCCCTGGAGCCGAACCGGCAGAGCTAGGAGCCGCCCCGTGTTCTATTACGTGCTCAAGTACGTCATTCTGGGGCCACTGCTGCGCCTGCTGTTCCGGCCCAGGATCGAGGGATTGGAGCACATCCCGGAGGACGGTGCGGCCATCGTCGCCGGCAACCACCTGTCGTTCTCCGACCATTTCCTGATGCCCGCGATCATCAAACGGCGCATCACCTTCCTCGCCAAGGCGGAGTACTTCACCGGCCCGGGCCTGAAGGGAAGGCTGACTGCCGCGTTCTTCCGGAGCGCCGGGCAGATTCCGGTGGACCGGTCCGGGAAGGACGCGGGGCAGGCCGCGATCCGTGAAGGGCTCGGGGTGCTGAGCAAGGGCGAGCTGCTCGGGATCTACCCGGAGGGCACCCGTTCGCACGACGGCCGGCTCTACAAGGGCAAGGTCGGTGTCGCGGTGATGGCGCTCAAGGCGCGGGTGCCCGTCGTGCCGTGCGCGATGGTCGGTACGTTCGAGATCCAGCCTCCCGGCAGGGTCGTGCCGCGCATCAAACAGGTCACCATCCGCTTCGGTGAGCCGCTGGACTTCTCCCGCTACGCCGGCGTGGAGGACCAGAAGGCGGCGATCAGGGCGGTCACCGACGAGATCATGTACGCGATCCTCGGGCTCTCCGGTCAGGAGTACGTCGACGAGTACGCGGCCAAGGTGAAGGCCGAACAGGCCGAGCAGGCGAAGAAGTTCCCGAAACGGCGACGCTGACGGCGAATCCGCGAGGGGCGAACTCCCGTGGTCCGACGGGCCGGCCGCCGCCTAGCGTGCACCTCATGGGCAAGGGACACGCATGGGTTCTCGGAGCAACGGGACAGATCGGGCGGGTGGCCGTGCGGGCACTCGCCGAGGACGGCTGGAAGGTGACGGCAGCCTCGCGGGCGGGCGGGCGGGACGAGCGATGGGCCGATGAGGTACGGGCAGTCGCCCTCGACCGCGACGAGGAGGGGGCACTCGCCGCGGCGCTGGGCGACGGGTGCGACGTGCTGGTCGACATGGTGGCGTACGGCGAACAGCACGCCCGGCAGCTGATCGGGCTCGCCGACCGGATCGGTTCGGCCGTCGTCATCTCCAGCGGCGCGGTGTACGAGGACGACCGCGGCCGCAGTTTCGACACGCAGGGCGAGCCCGACGGTGCGCCGCAGTACCCGCTGCCGATCCCCGAGACGCAGGCCACGGTGGCACCCGGCGCTGCCACGTACGGGACCCGGAAGATCCGGCTGGAGCGGGATCTGCTGGCGGCGGGTGACGCTCTGCCGGTGACGCTGTTGCGGGCCGGTGCGATCCATGGCTCGTACTGCCGCTCCCCGCGCGAACTGTACTTCGTGAAACGGCTCCTGGACGGCCGCAGGCGCCGGGTGCTCGCGCACAACGGTGCGAGCCGGTTCCATCCGGTCCATGTGTCCAACATCGCCGAGCTGATCAGGCTCGCCGCCCTGCGGCCCGGATCGCGGGTGCTCAACGCGGGCGATCCGACGGCGCCCACGGTCGCGGAGATCGCGTCGGCGATCGACGGGGTGCTGGGCCTGGAGACGGAGACGGTGCTGGTGGACGGACCACCTCCCGCAGGGCACGTGGGCGAGACGCCGTGGAGCAGTGCCCATCCCATCGTGTACGACATGACGGCCGCCGAGAAGGAGCTCGGCTACCGGCCGGTCACCGGCTATGCGGAGTCGCTGCCAAAGACCGTGGAGTGGCTCGCCGCGCGGCTGGACGGACGGGACTGGCGGGACGCCTTCCCGGCGATGCTGCGGGCGTACGGCGAGGTTCTCTTCGACTACTCGGCGGAGGACGCCTGGCTGGAGCGGTACGACCGGGGACTGTGAACGGTCCTCGTACGGCAGGACGGGCGGCCGGTGGTTCTCCGGCCGCCCGTCCCTTTCACTCAGTCGCCTACGGCTTCGGCGTGGCGTGCGGGGTGCACGTCACATCCTGCCCGTCGGTCTGCCCGGTGAGCAGGTAGGTGTCCACCCGCTCGTTGATGCAGGGGTTGACCAGGCCCGTGACGCCGTGCGAACCGGCGTCCTTCTCGGTGATCAGACGCGAACCCTTGAACCGCTTGTGCAGCTCGACGGCGCCCTCGTACGGGGTGGCGGCGTCACGCGTGGACTGCACGATCAGCACGGGCGGCAGACCCTTGCCGGTCTTGACCTCCAGCGGGGTCTGCTGCTTGGCCGACCAGGTCGCACAGGGCAGGTTCATCCAGGCGTTCGCCCAGGTCATGAACGGGTAGTCCTTGTGCAGCCGGGTGTTGTCGCGGTCCCACTTCTGCCAGTTGGTGGGCCACTTGGCGTCCGCACACTCGACGGCCGTGTACACGGCGTTGCCGTTCTCGGAGGAGGCGTTCCCCGCGAGGTCCGACATGTCGGGGCCCGCGGCGTCGACCAGCGCCTGGGTGTCGCCGGCCCGGTAGTTGCTCCAGGTCCGGGCAACGAGCGCCCAGGTGGAGTCGTAGTACGGCGCGTTCTGGAAGAATCCGATGAGCTCGGCGGGTCCGACGACCCCACCGATCGGGTTCTTCTTGGCCGAGGCACGCAGCTTCAGCCACTCCTGCTCTACCTGGGCAGGGGTGGTGCCGATGTGGAAGGCCGCGTCGTTCTGGGCGACCCATGCCTTCCAGTCGTCCCAGCGCTTCTGGAAGGCGATGTCCTGGTTGAGGTTGGCCTCGTACCAGATGTTGTCCTTCGCCGGATTGACCACGCTGTCGACGATCATGCGCCGGACGTGGTCCGGGAACAGCGTGCCGTAGACCGCCCCGAGGTAGGTGCCGTAGGAGACGCCCAGGAAGTTGAGCTTCTTCTCACCGAGCGCGGCGCGGATGACATCCAGGTCGCGTGCGGTGTTCGGCGTGGTCATGTGCGGCAGCATGTCGCCGCTGCGCTCGGCGCAGCCGTCCGCGTACTCGGCGGCGAGCTTGCGCTGGGCGCGCTTGTCGGCCTCGCTGTCGGGTACCGGGTCGGCCTTCGGGGCCTTTACGAACTCCTGCGGGTCGACGCAGGAGATCGGCGCCGAGTGGCCGACACCGCGGGGGTCGAAGCCGACGAAGTCGTACGCCTTCGCTGCCTTCGTCCACAGCGGGTTCTTATTGGTGATCCGGGTGGGGAAACGCAGCCCGGAACCACCGGGGCCGCCCGGGTTGTAGAGCAGCGCGCCCTGCCGCTCCTCCTTCGTACCGGTGCTGACGTGCCGGTCGACCGCGAGCTTGATCTGCTTGCCGTCGGGCTTGGCGTAGTCGAGCGGTACGGTCACCCAGCCGCACTGGATGGGTGTGGCCAGGGCCCAGTCGGCCGGGCAGTCCTTCCAGTCGATGCCGGCGTGGGCCGCCCGTGCGGCGGCGATCTGGACGCCGCGCGCCTCCGAACCGCTGTGGTGGCGGCCGTCGGCTGTGGCCGTCGGTGCGGTTAGCGCGCCGACTATGAGCGTGCCCGCGATCAGAGTGCCGGCCGAGCCGAGCACTGCTGTGCGTCTCAAGTGGAACCTCCCCCATTGTTTGAAGCGCCGCAGAAAGCGACGCAGTTCACATCGGGTCCTCCCGCGGATCCTGTCGCCTGTGGGGTTCCTGGGAACAGGCTGTACACGCACTTCTTTACCGAATCGATAACCGGAGACCCGTGTCCCGCTGAGCGGTGCCCACCCGCGTCAGGCGTCCAGCAGCTCACCCAGGGCGTCGTCCAGGACGGTACGCAGCAGTCGAGCATCGGGGGCCACCGCGGTCACCAGCACCCCGGGGCCGGCGAGACGGGTGAGTACGGCGGTCGGCCCCAGCAGTCGGGTATCGGGGCATTTGTCCTCGAATCCCGGGTCCACGACCAGGAGTTGGCCGACCGCGCGATGGCCGCCGAGTACGGCCCCGCCGTCCCAGCCGCCGGGCGCCCCGGGACCGTACGCCACCTCCTGGTCGAGGAGCGGACGGCCGACACGGTGGACGGTGAGGCGGGCGCCGAGGGTGCCGGTGGACTCGCCGTGCCGACCGAGGACCTGCTCCTCACGCAGCACCAGCCGTGCCGTGGCGGCGAGTTCGACCCGGGTGGTCATGTGCAGCTCGCTGCCGGACGCGGAAATGAGCTGCTCCGGAAGCCAGTTGAGAACTCCCCGCTCTCCGACGGTCAACGCGACGTCGTACGAGGCGGGTTGGGGTATCCGACCGGGTCCTGGCAGCGCGACAGTGGCCGCTGCGGAGTCCACCGTGAGCCGGGCGCCCTCCTCGACGCGCGCGGCGATGGAGAGCCGGTCGCCGCCCAGCGGTGCGCTCATCGCACCGACGACGGTGACGCGGGCGTACGGGGTGGTGGTGGCCCTGGTCCGGCGCAGGGCGAGCGGCCCGTCGCTCTCCAGCACGGGAAGGGCCGTGGCGCCGCGGCCGTCGAGGACGGCGGTGATCCGGGCGGCCGCCTGGACGCTCATGCGGTCCAGGCGGCGAGCTGTGCGCGCACCCAGGCCGCCACGGGGCCGACCCCTTCGCCGGAGGTGAGAGAGGTGAAGGCTACGGGCAGTGCGCCGCGCTGCTGTGCGGCATCGTGGGCCATCCGGTCCAGATCGGAGCCGACGTACGGAGCGAGGTCGGTCTTGTTGATCACGAGGAGGTCGGAGGTGGTGACGCCGGGGCCGCCCTTGCGCGGGATGTCGTCGCCGCCCGCCACGTCGATGACGAAGATCTGGGCGTCGACGAGGCCCTTGGAGAAGGTGGCGGTGAGATTGTCGCCGCCCGACTCGACGAGGATCAGATCGAGAGGTCCGACGCGGTCCTCCAGGTCCTCGACGGCTTCGAGGTTGGCGGAGATGTCGTCACGGATGGCGGTGTGCGGGCAGGCGCCGGTCTCGACGGCCTGGATGCGCTCGGGCGGGAGTACGGCGTTGCGAAGCAGGAACTCGGCGTCCTCGCGGGTGTAGATGTCGTTGGTGACGACGGCGATGGACAGCTGGTCACGCAGCGCACGGCAGAGCGCGGCGACCGTCGCCGTCTTGCCGGAGCCTACCGGCCCGCCGAGCCCGATGCGCAGGGCGCGGCGGGTGCCGTCCGGGCGTGCGGCATCGGCGCTCACCGCGGCCGGGCCGTCGTGGGAGTGGTCGAGATGCATGGGGTGCGGCTCCTGGTGGGGTGTGGTGCGTGTGGTTCTACGAGGCGAACAGGCGGACCGGCCACGCGGCGTGGGCCTCCGCGGTGATGTCGAGCAGCGGCGCCGATGCGGCGGGCAGCGCGTCGATGCCGCTCCGTGCTGCGACGGCGGCCTGTTCGGCGACCCGGTCGAGTTCGGGTGCCAGGCGGGCGAGGACAGCGGTGGCCTCGAAGGGGTTCAGGGAGAGCAGCCGGACCACCGCGGTGGCCGGTCCGCTGACCGTCTCGTACGCCACGCAGTGCGCCGCGTCCTCGGGCCCGAGCCCCGCCGCACGTGCGGTGAGGCCGAGCACCACGGGCTGGTGGGCGCCGCGCGGGCGGGCCTGGGCGAGCGCGGCGAGTTCGGGGCTGGGCCAGGTGGCGCGGGCGGCCCGCATCAGCTGACGGCCGAGCTTGCGCGCGACCGCCCGCAGGGCGGGCGACGGGGTGCGCGCGTCGGCGGCCTCGTCGAGGGCGAGCGGGTCGAGGCCGTGGGCGGCCGCCGCGGCGAGTGCCGCGGTGGTGAGTCCGGTGGTGTGCAGGCGGCCCCGGCAGAAGGCGGCCAGGTCCTCGGCGTTACGGATGCGTCCTGCCTCGACGGCCGGTTCGGCGCCACCCGAGTGGGCGTGGCCACCGGCGGGGAACCGGCCGTCGGCGAGGACGAGCAGAGCTGCGCGGCTCATCACATGCCCTGTCTCAGAAGAGGAAATAGCGTTGGGCCATGGGGAGTTCGGCGGCGGGCGCGGGTTCGACCGGTTCGTCGTCGATGGTGACGGCGAAGCTGTCCGGGTCGACGTGGACGCGCGGCAGGGCGTCGTTCTCCCGCATGTCCGCCTTGGTCACGCCACGGGTACTGGTGATCGGTACGAACCTCTTGCCGAGTCCGAGGCGTTCGGGCAGCCCGTCCTCGATGGCCGCGCTCGCGACGAAGTTGAACGAGTTCGCGGCGGGCGCCCGGCCGAGTGCGCCGAACATGGGCCTGGGCATGACCGGCTGCGGGGTGGGGATGGATGCGTTGGCGTCGCCCATCTGCGCGTACGCGATCTGTCCGCCCTTGATGACGGTCTGCGGTTTGACTCCGAAGAACGCCGGCTCCCAGAGCACCAGGTCGGCGAGTTTGCCTGTCTCGACGGAGCCGATCTCCTGGTCGAGGCCCTGGGCGACAGCCGGATTGATGGTGTATTTGGCGACATAGCGACGGACCCGGTGATTGTCGGCCCGACCGTCGCCGGGCAGCGGGCCACGGCGCTTCTTCATCACATGGGCGGTCTGCCAGGTGCGCAGGACGACCTCGCCCACGCGGCCCATCGCCTGGGCGTCGGAGGAAATGATCGAGATCGCCCCGAGGTCGTGGAGGATGTCCTCGGCCGCGATGGTGGACGGCCGGATCCGCGATTCGGCGAACGCCAGGTCCTCCGGCACGGCGGGGTTGAGATGGTGGCAGACCATCAGCATGTCGAGGTGTTCCTCGATGGTGTTGACGGTGTGCGGCCGGGTCGGATTGGTGGAGCTCGGCAGGACGTACGGCTCGGAGACCACGGTGATGATGTCCGGGGCATGCCCGCCGCCGGCGCCTTCGGTGTGGTACGCGTGGATGGAGCGCCCGGCGATCGCGGCGAGGGTGTCGGCGACGAATCCGGCCTCATTGAGGGTGTCCGTGTGGATGGCGAGCTGCGCGCCGCTCTCCTCGCACACCTTCAGGCAGGCGTCGATGACGGCCGGGGTGGCCCCCCAGTCCTCATGAATTTTGAATCCGAGTGCGCCGCCGCGCAGTTGGGCCCGCATGGCGTCGCCGGACATCGTGTTGCCCTTGCCGAGCAGCCCGATGTTGACGGGGTAGGTCTCCAGCGACTCGAACATCCGGGCCAGGTGCCAGGCTCCCGGAGTGACCGTGGTCGCCTTCGTGCCTTCGGCCGGTCCGGTGCCGCCGCCGACGAGCGTGGTGACACCGGCGGAGAGCGCCTGGTCGACGATGGTCGGCGAGATGAAGTGGACATGGGCGTCAATGGCGCCGGCCGTCACGAACTTGCCGTTGCCGGCGATGATTTCGGTTTCGGGGCCGATGACGAGGTCGGGGTGGACGCCGTCCATCGTGTCCGGGTTGCCGGCCTTGCCGATCCCGGTGATCCGGCCGTCGCGGATGCCGATGTCCGCCTTGACGATGCCCCAGTGGTCGATGATGACGGCACCGGTGATGACGGTGTCGGGGGCTCCTTCGGCGCGGGTGGTGCGCGCCTGGCCCATCGACTCGCGGATCACCTTGCCGCCGCCGAACACCGCCTCGTCGCCCGCGAGTCCGGGACCGCCGGAGCGGTCCTCCTCGACCTCGACGAGCAGATCGGTGTCGGCGAGCCGGATGCGGTCGCCGGTGGTGGGCCCGAACAGATCGGCGTACACGGCGCGGTTGAGCTCAGCCATCGAGGGCACCTCCGGTTTCGCCGCGCAGGCCCGGGACGATGCGCCGTCCGGCGAGGGGCACGAGTTCGATGTCGACGGGGATGCCGGGCTCGAAGCGGACGGCGGTTCCGGCGGCGATGTTCAGCCGCAGGCCGTGCGCGGCCGAACGGTCGAAGTCCAGACCCGGGTTGGCCTCGGCGAAGTGGTAGTGCGAGCCGACCTGGACGGGCCGGTCGGCGGCGTTGAGGACGGTGAGGCGGGTGACGGCTCGGCCCGCGTTGAGCGGCACGGGCCCGTCCGCGTACAGGATCTCTCCGGGGATCACGGCGGCGCCCCGTCAGACGATCGGGTCATGGACGGTGACGAGCTTGGTGCCGTCCGGGAAGGTGGCCTCGACCTGGACGTCGTGGACCATCTCGGGGATCCCGTCCATGACGTCGTCGCGGGTGAGGACCTTCCGCCCGGACGCCATCAGCTCCGCGACCGTACGGCCGTCGCGGGCACCCTCCAGCAGATGCGCAGTGATCAGCGCGACCGCCTCGGGGTGGTTGAGCCTCAGTCCACGTGCCCGGCGCTTCTCCGCCACATCGGCAGCCACATGAATGAGCAGGCGTTCCTGCTCATGCGGGGTCAGTTGCAACGTGTCCACCTCACAGTCCTTCGCCCAGTCCGGTTCTGGGCGCAGCGAGACATTAACCGTGCTCAACAGACTGTTGAACGCAGAACCGCTGTCTCACGACGAGGTATTGCAGGTTAGGGCGCAAGTTTTTCCGGCGCGTTAACTGATCTTTTGCAGATCCATGGACATCAGCCCGCGCAGGCCGTCCTCCAGCACCTCGGGCGCGGCGTCCCCGAACATGGCCAGCTGCGCAATGAACCCCTGGGCGGTGGCGATCAGCGTGCGGGCCACATGGTCGGACGGCACATCGGCGGCGAGCATGCCGGTGTCGCGGTACACCTCGACCAGCTCCGTCCAGGCCAGCCGCAGACCGCCGTACGCCTCACTGAGCGTGGCGGCCAGCCGCTCGCTGCGCAGCGTCTCGGACCACACCTGCACGATCAGCCCGGCGTAGGCCTGCCGGTCCATTCCCCGGTCGTCGCCGCAGAACAGCGTGCGCGTCACCCGGCCGATCAGCACATCGGGGGTGGGCGGCGGGCTGACCCGGGCAGCCTCCTCGAACGCCCGCCGGACGCCGCCGACCGCCTCCCCGGCAATGGCCGCGATCAGATCGTCCTTGCCGCTGAAGTATCGGTAGACCGCACCCGCGGAGAGACCCACCTCCTGCAGGACGTCCTGCATCGACGTGCCGTGGAATCCGTTCCGGGAAAAGCAGCGCGCGGCGCCGTCGAGGATCTGGCGGCGGCGGGCATCGAGGTGTTCCTGGGATACGCGAGCCATGCGGCCAATCTAAAACGAACATTCCTTCTTGACAGCTCCCGCACCGGCGGAACAGTGAGTGCGAAACGCAAAACGAACGATCCTTCTCTTTGAATCGAGGCCCCATGCCCGCCACGCCGAGCCGCCGCATGGTGGCGGTCGTCCTCCTGATCCCGGTCGTGGTGACCATCGCACTCTGGGCCTTCGTCTGGCCCGCCGCCCGGATCGCGCCGCGCCACCTGCCCGTCGGCATCGCGGGCTCCGCGCCCGCCGCCGACCGGCTCCAGCAACAGTTCGAGCGGCACGGCGACGCCTTCGAGGTGCACCGTTACGGCGGCGAGGCCGCGGCCCGTACCGCCATCGAAAACCGGGTCGTATACGGCGCGGTCGTGACCGCACCCGAGGGCCCGCACCTGCTGACCGCGTCCGCGGCGAGCCCGGTGGTCGCCCAGCTGCTGCGCGACGCCGTCACCGCACAGGCCCCGACGGGCAGTCAGGTGCCGGTCACGGATGTCGTGGCGGCGCCCGCCCGGGATCCGCGCGGCAGCGCGCTCGGCGCGAGCTGAAGCTGCGCGGCGGCCGGGCCGCCGCGGCGCTGATCGGTGTCGCGGCGCTCGTCGGGATCGCCGCCACAGCCCTCACGGACAGCTGGCTCGGGGTGGTCACGGGCAACTGGTGGGCCGAGGCCGGGGCGCTCGGGCTCACCGTGCTGGCCATCGGCGCGACCGTGGCCGGGTTCGCGGCACTGATCGGCCCGCCCGGGGTCGGGCTCGGCGCCCTGGTCATGGTGCTGCTGGGCAACCCGTTCTCCGGCGTCACCAGCGCGCCCGAATTGCTGCCCCGGCCGGTCGGCACGATCGGACAGCTGCTGCCGCCCGGCGCGGGCGGATCACTGCTGCGGTCGGTCGCTTTCTTCGACGGCAGCGCCGCGGGCGGCGCCGCACTGACCCTCACCGTCTGGGTGGCCCTGGGACTGACCGCCGTTCTCGCCGGAGGCCGACGCCGGGCACTGGCGACGGTCCCGGCACCCGGCACGCCGGAGCCGGCTCTGGTGGGCTGAGTCCCACCGCCACGGCCGCCGTGCACCCCTGCCGAAGCGGACGGGGGTGCACGGCCTTTGCGTGCAGAGGCGGTCAGTTGCCCCCGTCGCGCTGTCCCCGGTGTTCCGCGGCGATGCCGAAGCGCCGCCGTTCGCCCGGAGCGGACGCCGCGGGGCCGATCGAGGAGACCGAGCTGATCACCTGCTCCTCCGCGACGGCCGCGTCGTCCTCCAGTCGCTCCAGGTCAGCGGCCGAGACGAGCGCCACGAGCGGCTTTCCGTGCCGCGTCACCACGACCCGCTCGCCGCCGTAGACGACGCGGTTGATCAGTTCGGCGAGTTCAGCTCGCGCTTGCGTCACCGGAATCTCGTAGGCCATAGTCCCCATCATAACCTTCTGTACGTCCTGTACATTTTTTACGGATGCCCCTGCAGGCGCGTACAGACACCGGAGGAGAGGCCAGCCATGTTCCGCCCTGCCGCCCGTTACGTCCTGCCCGAGTTCACCGAGCGCACGACCGACGGGACCCGCACCCTCGACCCGTACTCCAAACTGCTCGCCGAGCGCATCGTCTTCCTCGGTACCCCGGTCGACGACACCGCCGCCAACGACCTGGTCGCGCAGTTCATGTATCTGGAGCACGCCGCGCCCGAGCGGCCGATCTCCCTCTACATCAACTCCCCCGGCGGCTCGTTCGGCGCCATGTCCGCCATCTACGACACGATGGACTACCTCACCTGCGAGGTGGAGACGTTCTGCCTCGGCCAGGCCGGTTCCAGCGCGGCGGTCCTGCTCGCCGCGGGCGCTCCCGGCCGACGGCACGCCCTGCCCGGGGCCAGGGTCGTCGTCCAGCAGCCCGAGCTCCCGGAGCCGGTTCAGGGCCAACCGTCCGATCTGGAGATCGAGGCGCGGGAACTGGTCCGCGTCCGTGAGCTGCTCACCCGCATGCTGGCCCGCCACACCGGCCGCAGCGCCGAGCGAATCGCCGCCGACTTCGAGCGCGACCTCATCCTCGACGCCGCCGGAGCCAAGGCGTACGGGCTGGTGGACCACGTCCTGGAGAACCGCAAGACGTCGCTCCCGCCGAACAGCGTGAGGTGAACCGCCGATGCAGCCACCCCACCTCCCACCGCTGCCCGCGCTGACGCGCGCCGAGGCCGAGTTCATCGACTGCTACCTGGAAGTGCTCGACCAGCTGGGCCGGATCAACCCCGCCCGCGGCAGCGACACCTACGGCGCGCTGCGCGCGGCCCAGGCACTCGCCTCGCGGTCGGGCGCCCTGCGGGACGCGCTCACCTTGATGCACGAGCGGGGTGAAGCACAGATCCACGCCGCCACGTTGGCACGGGCACTGCGCGTGTTGGACGGGGAACGGCGGGCCGAACGGGTCACCGTGCCCCCGGCCCCGATGAGTTGATCATCTCTCCATAGGCGACACGCCCGGCACGCTGATCGAATTTTCTCGCTCGTCCGGCGCAAGGAATCCCCCACGAGAGGGACAGCTCGACTTGCGCCGCCGACGTGGACGGTGAGCGAAATATGCCGTTCCGCCGCTGGTACGGGACCGGTCGAGGCAGCCTGACGAGTACCCAAATCACCCCTCGCCCACCCGAATAGACCATTGGTGGTGAACTTCCCATATCGCTGTCTTACGTCGGAAATCCGGCAGTCGGTGAGTCAAGATCCGTGGGACGACAAGCCCCCGCCACCACGGCGAGGCGGTCCGGGCGGACGCCGAGTCCTGCCGCCGCCCGGATGACTGGTCGACAGAAGTGGATCGGCAGGAGTGGAGGACCCGAGCGCAACGGGTCGACCGGGCATCCGGTCGTCCCTCGGGGTGAAGCCGCATCGCGCGGCCGGGCAACTTCGCCAGCCCGAACCCGACAGGTCATCCTTCACAGGCGGCTGACGAAGGGTTGCGCATGACTGCGCAGGTTCATGTCCCGTTTCTGATCACCCGGGCCGGTACGGCCACGGTTCTGACGCTCGCTGCCGTCGGCGGCACCATGATCGCCCCCGGCGCCGTGTCCGACGCCCAGGCCGCGACGCATTCGACGAAGGTCCTCAAGATCGCCGCGTCGAAGAAGGGATCGCCGTACCGGTACGGGGCCACCGGCCCCCATCGCTTCGACTGTTCCGGCCTGGTGCTGTACACGTTCAAAAAGGTGGGCAAGAGGCTCCCACGCACCGCCCAGCAGCAGTACAACAAGACCCGCCACGTCTCGGCATCGAAACGGAAACGCGGCGATCTGGTCTTCTTCCACTGGGGGCGAAGTGTCTATCACGTGGGCATCTACGCCGGCAGGGGGAAGATCTGGCACTCTCCGAAGACCGGTTCCGTCGTGCGGCTGGAGAAGATCTGGACGAGGAGCGTCTGGTACGGACGAGTTCGCTGACCCCTCCGATTCTCCTCAGGCTCCCCCATTCACCACGTGGTTCAGTGCACCAGGGGTCCGGTCACCAGGACCAGCCCCAGCGCGGTGAGCGCCGCGCCGCTGCCGCCCTCGATGGCGCGGGCGGTACGCGGCCGGCGCAGCCACCGGCCCAGACGGTCCACCAGGAGCGCCACGGACGGGAACCAGATCAGCGCGAGCAGCACGACGACGGTGGCCAGCAGCAGGGTCCTGGGGAGGGGCGGCTGTCCGTCAGGGACGAATTGCGGCAGCAGGCTCAGGAAGAGCACGGGCGCCTTGGGGTTCAGAGCGTTGGTCAGAAAGCCCTGGCGCAGGGCGCGCCGCGCGCTCGTCGCCGTCGGCCCTCCGTCCACTCGCGTGTCCACGCCCGCATCCCTGGTACGGCGTCGTGCCGCGTGCACGCCGCTGATTCCCAGATAGAGGACGTACGCCCCGCCGAGCAGCTGCACCGCGCGGAACAGGACGGGCATCGTGACCAGGACCGCCGCGAGCCCGGCGACGGCGAGCGCCGTGTGGATGAGCAGTCCCCCGGCAACCCCCAGCGCCGTGGCCACCCCGGCCGCACGCGAGGCGAGTGCGTTCCGTACGACCACCGTGAAGTCCGCGCCCGGCAGCGCCACCATCCCTGCGGCGACCCCGATGAAGGCGATCAGTTGTCCGTCCATGGGTCCACCATGGACCGACGTAGCCTTCAGCATGTACTTGCAATCTTCTGGGTCTGCCAAAAGGAACGCTTAATGTTCGACCCGACGCGGCTCGCGGCGCTGGTGGCGGTCGCCGAGGCCGGTTCGATCACGCGCGCCGCCGCCCGCCTCGGCTACACCGCGCCCGCACTCTCCCAGCAGCTGGCCAAGCTGGAGCGGGAGGCGGGCGCCGCGCTGCTGGTGCGCCACCACCGTGGCGCCCGGCTGACGGCCGCGGGCGAGTTGCTGGTCGTACGCGCCCGACGGGTCCTCGACGAGATGGACCGTGCGCGCCACGAACTGAGCCGACTGGCCGGGCTCTCCGGCGGACGCCTCCGGGTCGGCACGTTCACCACGGCGGGTATCCATCTGCTGCCGCCGGTACTGAGCGCGTTCCGGCGCGCCCACCCGGATGTGGAGCTGTCCGTCACGGACTACGAACCGCCCGGGGGGATCGCCGCCGTCGCCTCGGGCGAGGTCGATCTGGCGCTGACCCATGCGTACGAGCCGGGGCCCGCGGCGCCGGTGCCGTCCGGGGTCTGCGTGGAGCCGCTGCTGGTCGAGGAGCTGGTGCTGATCACTGCGGTCGGCCAGGTGCTGTCCGAGGGCACGGGACGGCTGCCGGTGACGGAGCTGGCAGGCCGGCCGCTGATCAGCAGCGCACCGGCCCATCCGCCCCGCCGCGGGGTGGAGAACGCCCTGGCCGAGGTGGGGGCGACGCCCGCGGTGGTCTGCGAGTCGCCCGGCTATGCCCTGGTGTGCGCCCTGGTCAGCGCGGGGATCGGGATGGCGGTGGTGCCGGAGATGGTCGCCGCGATGTCACCGACTCCCCTGTCCGTGCGGCGGCTGGAACCCGCGGCGTTCCGGCGGACGATCTCGGTGGTGCACCACGGCGAGCGCGCGAGCGGAGCGGCGGCGACGCTGTGCGCACTGCTGCGCGGCGGCTTCGGGCGGGCGACGTCGGCGCAGTGACGTGCGCCGCCCGCTCGGGCAGTCAGGTCCGGTCGGGTACGGTCCACGGGAGCGCGAGCCAGACGGTCTTGCCCCCCTCGCTGGTGGGCGTGACCCTGAGACGTCCGCCGCACTCCTTGGCCAGACAGCGGATGATCACCATGCCGCGACCGTTGTCCTGCCGCACGGCGGCGGGCAGGCGCTGGGGCCAGCGGGGGTGACTGTCCGTCACCCCGAGATGCAGCTCCTCCTCACGCTCCAGCCGGAGGTCCACGGTGAAGGTGGGCGACTGACCGAAGGTGTGCTGGACGGCGTTGGTCACGAGTTCCGAGACGATGAGCCGGATGGTGTCGGCGGTCTCGGTGTCGTCGGGCAGTCCCCAGTCGGCGAGCACCCGGGCCACGTATCTCCGGGCTGTGGGGACCGAGACCGGCTCGCTGGGCAGAGTGACACGTGCTTCTTGATGGTCTGCCATGGCGAGCCGTCCCTTTCCTGCCCGGACCGACCCGCGACCGGTCCGGGATGTGCTTCGCGCCAGATTGCCACTGATGCTGCCCGCTGTGACGGCGATCCGACGAGATATGCATATATCTGTCGCTCGAAGCGGTGAACTCCGGCCCGGACAGGCGTGGGTGGCGGCACACTGGCCCCTCGGTACGAGAGGGAGGGAGGCCGCCGATGCAGCACGGCCCCGCAGTACGTCGCCGCAAACTCGGGGAGGAACTGCGGAGTCTGCGCCACACGTCCGGACTGACCAGTCGGGACGCCGCACGGATCCTCGGCTGGCACCAGTCGAAGGTGAGCCGGATCGAGACCGGTGCGAGCGGGGTGAAGCCGGCCGATGTGGGCCGGCTGCTTGATGCCTACGGCGTGGACGACGCACAGTTACGGGCGCTCCTGGAGATGCTTGCGGGCTCGGCGGGCGGTGGTGGCACGGGCTGGTGGCACGCCTACCGCGGCCTCATCCCGCCCCAGTACCGGGACTTCATCAGTCTGGAGTCCCAGGCCCGGACCGCCCGCACGCTGGAAACCTCGGTGGTTCCCGGACTGCTGCAGACCGCCGACTACGCGCGGGCGGTGACCCGTTCGTCCCTGGACGGGCTGCCCGCCGGTCAGCTGGACTCGCTGGTGGAGGTGCGGCTCGCGCGGCAGGGGGTGCTGCGGACGGACCCGCCGTTGCGGCTGACCGCAGTGCTCGACGAGGCGGTGCTGCGGCGCGAGGTCGGCGGGCGCCGAGTGATGCGTGAGCAGCTGCGCCATGTGGCACGGTTGTCCCAACTTCCCCATGTGCAGGTGCAGTTGCTGCCGTTCTCGGTCGGCGGATACATCGGCATCACTGGACCGTTCGTTATCTTCTCATTTCCGAATACTTCCGATCTGGATGTGGTCGTTCTTGACCATTTGACGAGTAGCCTCTACCTGGAGCGGAAAGAAGACCTTGAGGCGTACAGCTCGGCCTTCCGCACGATGCAGGCACACGCGTTGTCGCCGGAGCACTCGTTGGACCTCATCGCCGCGATCGACCGCGACGGTTAGGAACCTCAGACTGCCCGAGGGGGCCCGATGTCCGATTGCCTCGCACAGCACGAGTTAATGTGGCGGCGCAGTAGCCGCAGCACGGGTATGAACAACTGCGTGGAAGCAGCTCCGTTCGGCGCGGAACAGCTGGCCGTGCGGGATTCCAAAGATGTGTCCAGGCCCCCGCTGCGGTTCTCCGCGGCGGCCTGGACTTCGTTCGTCTCCGGTCTGAACGACGGTCCGGTCGGCTGACCGGCCGGCTCCGTCAGGTCAGTGGCGCGGTCCGCAGGACGGTCGCCACCGCGGTCGCGATCTGCGCCTCCGTGAGGTCGGCCCGCGCGGTGAGCCGCAGCCGCGAGATGCCGTCCGGGACCGACGGCGGGCGGAAGCAGCCCACCGCGATCCCGGCCGCGCGGCAGTCGGCCGCCCAGCGCACCGCCGCGTCCGGCGAAGGTGCCCTGACCGAGACGACTGCGGCGTCGGGGCGTACGGCGGTCAGCCCCTCCGCGGTCAGCCGTTCGTACAGTGCGGTGGCGACCGTACGGGCCCTGCCCGCGCGTGCCGGCTCGCGGCGCAGCAGGCGCAGGCTCGCGAGAGCCGCGCCCGTCGCGGCCGGTGCGAGCCCGGTGTCGAAGATGAAGGTGCGGGCCGCGTTGACCAGATGGTCGATCACCCGGGCCGGGCCGAGGACGGCTCCGCCCTGACTGCCCAGGGACTTGGAGAGGGTGAGGGTGGTGACGATCCCGTCACCACCCGCGAGACCGGCGGCGGCGAGGGCGCCGCGCCCGCCCTCCCCGAGCACACCCAGACCGTGCGCGTCGTCGACGAGCAGCGCGGCGCCCTCCGTACGGCAGACGTCGGCCAGTTCCGGCAGCGGCGCGGCGTCTCCGTCGACGGAGAAGACCGAGTCGGTGACGGCCAGGGCGCGGCCGCCGTGCGCGCGCAGCTCCTTGGCGACGGCTTCGGGATCGGCGTGGGGTACGACGACGGTGTCCGCCCGGGAGAGGCGGCAGCCGTCCACGATGGAGGCGTGATTGCCCGCGTCGGAGACGATCAGGGAGCCACGGCCGGTGAGGGCGGTGAGGGCGGCGAGATTGGCCGCGTAGCCGGAGGAGAGGACGAGGGCCGCTTCGAAACCGCAGAATTCGGCGAGTTCGCGTTCGAGCTCGGCGTGCAGCGCGGTGGAACCGGTGACCAGCCGGGAGCCGGTGGCGCCCGCACCCCACCGGTGCGCGGCCTCGGCGGCGGCAGCGGTCACCTCGGGGTGCCGGGTGAGGCCCAGGTAGTCGTTGCTCGCGAGGTCCAGCAGTTCCGGCTCGGCGGGCCGGGGGCGCAGAGTACGGACGAGCCCGGCGTCCGCACGGCGGCGCGCCTCGTCATCGATCCAGTCGAACGGGGCGAAGGACATGGCGGCGGTCCCTTTTGTAGGCAGCTCACAGAGCCTAACCGGGGGCGCGGCCCGTCATGGTGTGGCAATACACACATGCTCTGTGGGCTCTGTTGTCCGGTTCCTCCTTGGCTGCGGGCGGTGCCGTAAGCCAGGATCGTGACCATGGACCTCCTGAACACGTTGGTGGACAAGGGGCTGCGGCGCGAGCTGCCGACCCGCGAAGAAGCGCTCGCCGTGCTGGCGACCTCGGACGACGACCTCCTCGAAGTGGTGGCCGCGGCCGGGAAGGTGCGCCGTCAGTGGTTCGGCCGACGGGTGAAGCTGAACTATCTGGTCAATCTCAAGTCCGGGCTCTGCCCGGAGGACTGCTCGTACTGCTCTCAGCGGCTCGGCTCGAAGGCCGAGATCCTCAAGTACACCTGGCTGAAACCGGACGAGGCGTCGAAGGCCGCCGCCGCCGGGGTGGCGGGCGGCGCGAAGCGCGTCTGTCTGGTGGCGAGCGGCCGCGGTCCGACGGACCGGGACGTCGACCGGGTGTCGCAGACGATCGAGGCGATCAAGGAGCAGAACGAGGGCGTCGAGGTGTGCGCCTGCCTCGGTCTGCTCTCCGCCGGGCAGGCCGACCGGCTGCGTTCTGCGGGCGCCGACGCGTACAACCACAACCTCAATACGTCCGAGGGGACGTACGGGGACATCACCACCACCCACACCTATGCGGACCGGGTGGAGACCGTCCAGCAGGCGCAGGCCGCGGGACTCTCGGCGTGCTCCGGGCTGATCGCCGGGATGGGTGAGAGCGACGCGGATCTGGTCGACGTCGTCTTCTCGCTGCGCGAGCTGGACCCGGACTCGGTTCCGGTGAACTTTCTGATTCCGTTCGAGGGGACCCCTCTCGCCAAGGAGTGGAACCTCACCCCGCAGCGCTGTCTGCGCATTCTGGCAATGGTCCGGTTCGTCTGCCCGGATGTCGAGGTCCGGCTCGCGGGCGGCCGAGAAGTGCATCTGCGCTCGATGCAGCCGCTCGCCCTGCACCTGGTCAACTCGATCTTCCTGGGCGACTATCTGACCAGTGAGGGCCAGGCGGGGCAGGCAGATCTGGACATGATCGCGGACGCCGGTTTCGAGGTGGAGGGCGCGGGTACGACGACGCTGCCCCGGCACCGTACGGACGCGGCGGCCGAGGCGGAGACCGGTGGCGGCTGCGGCTCGCACGCCGGGGGCTGTGCGCCCTGCGGTGACGTGACCGACGAGCCGGGGGACGCCGAGGCCGGGACGCCGGGCGCGCGTACGGATCTGGTGGCGGTCCGCCGTCGTGGCGCGGGAACGGATCTCGCACCCAATGCCTGAGCCCCTCTCCCCGGCCGAACTGCGGGCCCTGGACCGGGACCACGTCTGGCATCCGTACGGCCCGATGCCTGGCCGGCAGGAGCCGCTGGTCGTGGAGTCCGCGTCCGGGGTACGTCTGCGGCTCGCCGAACCGGCCCACGGGCAGGGCGAGTTGGTCGACGGCATGTCGTCCTGGTGGTCGGCGGTGCACGGCTACAACCACCCGGTGCTCAACGAGGCGGCGCGTGGCCAGCTGGACCGGATGAGCCATGTGATGTTCGGCGGGCTCACCCATGAGCCCGCCGTGCGGCTGGCCGCCAGGCTGGTCGAGATCACACCGGAGCCGCTGCGCCATGTCTTCCTCGCCGACTCGGGTTCGGTGTCGGTCGAGGTCGCGGTGAAGATGTGTCTGCAGTACTGGAACTCGACCGGAAAGCCCGCCAAACAGCGGCTGCTGACCTGGCGCGGCGGCTACCACGGGGACACCTGGCAGCCGATGTCCGTCTGCGACCCCGAGGGTGGCATGCATGAGCTGTGGTCGGGCGTGCTGCCCCGGCAGGTCTTCGCCGACGAGCCGCCGGGCGGCTTCGACGAGGAACCGGATGAGACGTACGTACAGCATCTGCGGGGGCTGATCGCGCAGCATGCCGATGAGCTGGCCGCGGTGATCGTGGAGCCGGTGGTGCAGGGTGCGGGCGGGATGCGGTTCCACTCCCCCGGCTATCTGCGGGTGCTGCGCGAGGCGTGCGACGCCCATGACGTGCTGTTGGTGTTCGACGAGATCGCGACCGGTTTCGGGCGTACGGGGAAGCTGTTCGCCGCCGGGCATGCCGGGGTCTCCCCCGACGTGATGTGCGTCGGCAAGGCGCTGACCGGCGGCTATCTGACGATGGCGGCGACCCTCTGCACCTCACGGGTGGCGGACGGTATCTCGAGCGGCAAGGTCCCGGTGCTTGCGCACGGGCCGACCTTCATGGGCAATCCGCTGGCCGCAGCGGTGGCCCTCGCCTCGATCGATCTACTGCTCGGCCAGGACTGGCAGCAGGAGGTCAAGCGCCTGGAAGCGGGGTTGCTGGGCGGCCTGGCCGGGGCCCGCGCGATCGCAGGTGTACGGGATGTACGCGTTCTGGGCGCCATCGGCGTCGTACAGCTCGATCACGACGTGAACATGGCGGCAGCCACCGAGGCCGCGGTCCGTGAGGGCGTGTGGCTGCGCCCGTTCCGGGACCTGATCTACACGATGCCGCCGTATGTGACGGGCGACGACGATCTGGCGCGAATCTGCCGTGCGGTGTGCGCGGCGGCGCGGGAGGGCTGAGATGTCGGTACTGATGGTGAGCGGTACGGGTACGGAGATCGGCAAGACGGTCGTCACGGCGGCCGTGGCCGCGGTGGCGGTCGCCTCCGGGCGTTCGGTGGCCGTGCTCAAGCCTGCCCAGACGGGCGTTGCGCCGGGCGAGCCGGGCGATGTCTTCGAGGTGCGCAGGCTTGCCGGCGAGACGGTGACCGGCCTCGAACTGGCCCGGTTCCCCGAGCCGTTGGCGCCGGACACGGCCGCGCGGCGGGCGGGCCTGGCGCCCGTGCGCCCGGAACAGATCGCGGAGGCAGCCGAGAAGCTCGCCACCGAGCACGATCTGGTGCTGGTCGAGGGCGCGGGAGGGCTGCTCGTACGGTTCGACGACGCAGGCGCCACGCTCGCGGACGCGGCGCGGCTGCTCGGCGCTCCGGTCCTGGTCGTGGCACCCGCAGGGCTCGGCACGCTCAATTCCACCGCGCTGACCTCGGAGGCGCTGCGGACGCGTGGGCTGGAGTGCCTGGGCGTGGTCGTGGGCAGCATGCCCGCCGAACCCGATCTGGCCGCGCGCTGCAATCTCGACGATCTGCCGGTGGCGGCGGGCGCGCCGCTGCTGGGCGCCGTACCGGCGGGCGCGGGCGCCCTCGCGCCCGCCGAATTCCGTGCCCGGGCGGCGAGTTGGCTGACCGCGGAGTTGGGCGGCAACCGGACCGCCGACTGACGGCTGAGTGGCCCGGGACGGGGCAGAATCGAAGTAGCCGTACTTTGCCGGCCGGGTTTCTCACGTCGGGCAGCTCCGGTCGGGCGGTCCCGCCCGACCGAGCCGCCCGGTGCAGCCGGTCCTGTCGAGGAGGTCCGTCATGCATCTGCGGAGCACGAAGATCCCGAAGGACGCGGTGCACCACCCGGTCTTCGCCCGGTTCTACGCCCGCATGAGTGTGGCGGCGGAGACCAGGGCCGGGATGGCGGCCATTCGCTCGGAACTGCTCGCCGGACTGTCCGGACGCATCATCGAGGTCGGTGTGGGCAACGGCCTGAACTTCGCCCACTATCCGCCCGCCGTCTCCGAAGTGGTGGCGATCGAACCCGAGCGCACCCTGCGGCAGTTGGCGGTACGGTCCGCGCTGCGTGCCGGCCTTCCGGTGGATGTCGTGCCGGGTGCCGCGGAGGCGCTGCCGGTGAAGAGCGAGGCGTTCGACGGGGCCGTCGCGTCACTGGTGCTGTGCACCGTACGGAATGTCGAGCGGTCGCTCGCGGAGATCGAGCGGGTGCTGCGTCCCGGCGGGGAGCTGCGCTTCTTCGAGCATGTGCGGGCCGATGACCGCGCCATGGCGACGGTGCAGCGGGCACTGGACCGCACGGTGTGGCCGCTGCTGGGCGGCGGGTGTCATACGGCCCGGGACACGCTCACCGCGATCGAGGAGGCCGGGTTCGTGGTGGAGGCGTACCGCAAGGTGAAGATGCCGGACTGGGGGATCCGGCTCCCTACTTCTGAGTGCGTCCTGGGCGTGGCCCGTCGGACGACCGTGGTGGACACCTCCTGAGGCGTGCGGCCTGTCTTCCGGATCAGGCGCTAGTCGTCCTGCTCAAGCCGGTCCGCGAGCGCCCGCAGCGCGTCGGCGAGGTCCTTCTTCGTGGGCAGCTCGTCGATCTTCTTGCCGAGCTCGTCGATCCGCTTCTCCAGGTCGTCGAGGCTCGCCGGTTCGCTGGGTGCGGGGCTGCCGGTGGGATCCGGGCTGTCGGTGGGATCCGGGCCGACAGTGGGGTCCGGGGCTCCGGTCGGGCTCGGCGCATCGCTCGGGCTGGGGTCGACACCGCCCGAACCGCTCACGCTGCCGCTATCGGAGCCGCTGCCGTCCGTGCTGCCGCCGACGGTGCTGCCGCCGACCTCGCCCGTGCCGGGGTCGGACGTCGCGGTGGGGACAGGGGTCGGATCGGCCGAGCCGTCGTCCGGCGCGCCGACGGCGATCGCTCCGCCGACTCCGAGCACCAGGGCCGCCGCGGCACCCACGACCGCGACCGTCATCCGTTTCGCACGTGTGTTCCTTATGTGTGTCATGCGCCGGACGTTAACGATGCTTCACGACGGAAGGCGGCATTCCAGGAGACTCACACAACAGGATTCACAGACTCCACTGCCGCAGTTCGTCGGCGATGGCCCGGACGTCGGCCTTGCCCTCCTTGACCAGTCGGGCCAGGTCTCGCACCTGCTCGGCCGAAGTGATGACCTTCAGCCCGGAGGCGACGAGATAGCCGTATGCGACGGCCGAGGCGAACAACGCGTTGGAGTGTTCGAGCGCGGGGACATGCAGGAGCAACTGCAGGAGCGCGGCAGCCCTGGAGTGCGGATCGCTGTAGACGGCGCTGCCGAAGATCTCCGCCTCATGGCGGGCGACCGCGGCGACGAGCGCACCCCAGTCGACGACCTGCGGGTCACCGGGCGTCTTGTGCTCGGCGACCATGAGCAGCCAGGAGAGGTCGATCCGGAGGTTCAACGGTTGCCTTTGCGCTCCGGGCCGAACTCCTCGGCGAACACCGACTCGTACTGCTTCATGAAGTCGGCAGCGGCTTCGACAAAGGTGTGTCCGACTTCGCCCGCATCCTGCTTGACGAGTTCCTCTATGTAGCGGTTCACGCTCATCCCCCTCTGCAGCGCGCGCTGCCGCGCGGCCTCGGCGGTGGCCTCGTCCACTCGTACGTTCAGCTGAGTCTTGGGCACATCACCAAGCTAGCGCGGGATTGCTAGCACCGGCAAGGGGGCCGTTCGGCGTACGGATGCGGCTCGCCCTTGGCAGAGTAGGTGGACCGTCCATCGAATGCCCGGCGCAAGGAGAGTTCATGGCGAGGTCGTTCCGATTCGGAGTGAACATGCTGACGCCGACCGGTGGGCACGAGTGGCGCGCCCGATGCCGCCGCGCGGAGGAACTCGGCTACGACGTCATCCTGGTCCCCGACCATCTGGGCATGCCGGCCCCCTTCCCCGCGCTGGTGGCCGCCGCGGAGGCCACGGAGCGGCCCCGTGTCGGCACCTTCGTACTGAATGCCGCCTTCTGGAATCCGGCGCTGCTGGCCCGCGAGGCGGCCGGTACGGATGCGCTGACCGAGGGACGCCTGGAGCTGGGAATCGGGACCGGATACGTCCGCGAGGAGCACGACCGGGCGGGCATCGAGTTCCTCTCCCCCGGCGGCCGGGTGGATCATCTGCGACATACGGTCGAGGAGGTGGACCGCCTGCTGCGCGACGACACCCGACTGCCGAGGTCCGCGCAGAAGCCCCGGCCGCCGTTGCTCATCGGCGGGAACGGGGACCGGGTGCTGCGGCTGGCGGCACAGTTTGCCGAGATCGTCGCGTTCACCGGGGCCGTCGGCGACCGGAACGGCACACTCACACCCCTCACCGCCGGGCAGCTCGACGAGCGTGTCGCCGCCTACCGGCGATTCGCCGCGGGACGGGAGAGCCCAGCCGAACTGAATCTGCTGATCCAGTACGTCCGGGCCACCCGCGACCGTCGTGCGGCCGTGCGCGAAGTGCTGCCGAAGACACCTCACCTCGACGAGGACCAGGCGCTGGCCCTGCCTCTGTTCACGGTGGGGACGGTCCGGCAGATGGCCGAACAGCTCAGAGAGCAGCGGGAGCGCTACGGCTTCTCCTACCTGGCGGTACTGGAGCCGAACATGGAGGCGTTCGCCCCGGTCCTCCAGGAACTCGCGGGGAGCTGACCGCATGGCGGAATTCGTTCGACGGTGCGGCGGGCCCGATGATGGGGTAAAAGGATGAATGATCTCGCGATCCGCGCAGCGGCACCGGTCGACCTCGACGCCGTCCTCGCCTTCTGGAAAGTGGCGGCGGAAGGCACCAGCATCAGCGACGACCGGGACGGTATCGAACGGCTAATCGCCCGCGACCCCGGAGCCCTCATCCTCGCGGAACGTTCCGGCGAGCTCGCCGGAACGGTGATCGCGGGCTTCGACGGCTGGCGGTGCCACCTCTATCGGCTCGCGGTCCATCCGGACCAGCGGCGGCAGGGCGTCGGCCGGGCGCTGCTGACGGCGGCGGAGGAACGATTCGTACAGCTGGGCGGACGGCGTGGCGATGCGATGGTGCTGAACCGCAACGAGCTCGCGCACCACGCCTGGCATGCGGCGGGGTATGCGCCCGAGCCGCAGTGGAGCCGCTGGGTGAAGCACCTCAAGGACTGAGACCGAGGGCTGGGACGCTCGCGGAGATCACCCGCGCGCGGCACAACTTTGCCCGTCCTTTACCATGGATGTTCATATGACCGCCCCTTCCCGAAAGGTGTGAGCGTCCGCCCATGGGCGAGCCTCCCAGTAGCCGACATCGCCGACGCCAGGCGAGCCTCCTACCCCTGCCCGATCATGGGACGGAGGTGAACCGATGACCGAAGTGCTTCTGCTGCTCGTGGCGGTCCTGCTCTCACTCGCCTGCGGTGCCTTCGTCGCCGCCGAGTTCTCGCTGACCACGGTCGAGCGCGGCCAGCTCGAACGAGCCGTGGAGCGGGGTGAACGGGGCGCGGCGAGCGCCATGAAGGCGGTGCGCAGTCTCACCTTCCAGCTCTCCGGCGCACAGCTCGGCATCACCGTCACCAATCTGGTCGTCGGCATGCTCTCCGAACCGTCGATCGCGAAGCTGATCCGCGGCCCGGTGGAGGCCACCGGCCTGTCCCCGAGCGTCTCGTCCTCGCTGGCGCTGGTACTCGGAACAGCGCTGTCCACGGTCTTCCTGATGGTCGTGGGCGAACTCGTCCCGAAGAACTGGGCGATCTCTTCGCCGCTCGCCGTGGCGAAGGCCGTGGCCACCCCGCAGCGTGCCTTCACCGCGATCTTCCGGCCCTTCATCAGCCACCTCAACAACACGGCCAACCGCATCGTGCGCCGGTTCGGTCTCGAACCGGCCGAGGAGCTGGCCTCCGCCCGCAGCCCGCAGGAGCTGGTGGCGCTCGCCCGTCACTCGGCCAAGGCGGGCGCGCTGGAGGCGGACACGGCGGAGCTGTTCGTCCGTACCCTCAATCTGGCCGAACTGACCGCGGAGAACGTGATGACCCCGCGGGTGCAGGTCACCGCGCTGGAGGTGCAGGCGACCGCCGAGGACGTCGCCAATGCCACTCGGGCGACCGGATTGTCCCGCTTCCCCGTCTACCGGGGCAGCCTCGACACCGTCGTCGGTGTCGCGCACATCAAGGACGTCCTGGCGATCCCGGCCGAGGAGAGGTACCGCAAGCGCGTGTCGGAGATTTTGCGCGAACCCCTGCTCGTACCGGAGAGCCTCACGGTGGACCGGCTGCTCGACAGGTTGTCCAGCAAGTTCCCGATGGCCGTCGTCATCGACGAATACGGCGGCACAGCCGGCGTCGTGACGCTGGAGGACATCGTCGAGGAGGTCGTCGGCGAGGTGCGCGACGAGCACGACCCGCACGAGACGCCGGACCTCGCACCGGCAGGTGAGGACGCCGACGGGCGCACCCTGTGGTCGGCCGACGGCGCCGCCCGCATGGACCAGTTGCGGACGATCGGACTGCGGGTGCCGGACGGACCGTACGAGACACTCGCCGGACTGATCGCCACGGAAGTCGGCCGGATCCCTGTCGTCGGTGACTCCATCGAGCTGGCCGGCTGGCGTCTCGACGTCGTGGACGCCTCCGGGCGCCGCGCCGCACGGGCGCTGCTGCACGCACCGCTGCCCGGCTCCGACGACGAGACGGAGGACGGACAGTGACTGCCGTCCAGCTCTTCATCGGTCTGTTGACCCTGGTCGTCAACGCGTTCTTCGTCGGCGCGGAGTTCGCGCTGATCTCCGTGCGCCGCAGCCAGATCGAGCCCCAGGCGGAGGCCGGGAACCGGCGTGCGCGGAGCGTCATCTGGGGCCTGGAACATGTGTCGGCGCTCCTCGCGGCGGCTCAGCTCGGCATCACGCTCTGCACGCTGGTCCTCGGTATCGTCGCCGAACCGGCCATCGCGCATCTGCTGGAGCCGGTCTTCGACGTGGTGGGTGTGCCGCACGGACTGGTCCATCCGATCTCGTTCGTGATCGCGCTGTCCTTGGCGACGTATCTGCACATGCTGCTCGGCGAGATGGTCCCGAAGAACGTCGCACTGGCCGAGCCGGTACGGACCGTGCTGTTGCTCGGTCCGCCGCTGGTCACCCTCGCCAGGGCCCTGCGTCCGGTGATCTTCACGGTCAACGCCTTCGCCAACATGCTGCTGAAGCTGCTGCGGGTGGAGACGAAGGACGAGGTGTCCTCGACGTTCTCCGACGACGAACTGGCCCGGCTGGTGCAGGACGCCGGTGACGCCGGGCTGGTCGACGACCGCGCCGCCGAGCGGCTGCACCACGCACTGGAGCTGGGCCGTCGCCCGGTACGGGACGTCGTGCTACCGGTCGAGCAGGTGGTCTACGCCAGGATCGGGACGACACCCGAGGAGCTCGAACGGCTCTCGGCCGAGACCGGATTCTCGCGCTTCCCGGTAATGGACAGCGAGCAGCGGATCCTGGGGTACCTCCATGTGAAGGACGCCCTGGACGTCGCGCCACGCGATGTGCCGTTCCCGGTCACGGCGATGCGGCCGATCGCCCGGGTGCGGGCGGCGACGCCCCTCGACGACGTGCTGACCGCGATGCGCCGGAGCCGTACGCACCTGGCGGCAGTGCTCGACGAGGACGACAGGCTCGCCGGCATGGTCACGATGGAGGATGTGCTGCGCGAGCTGGTCGGACGGCCGCAGGCACGCTGACGGAACCATGGCAGTCTCCACCGCACTCTGAATGATGTGCCCTGGTCGTAGGGCTCCTCATGCTCATTCCCGCCTGTTGCCGACCGGGCTGCACACCGCGCCCGGCCTCGTCCGGTCGGCCCTGCCGATCGCCTTCGCGCAGGTCCCGTGCGGCCGGCTGCCGCGGGCACGGTGGCCGGCCCGGAGCTCGGGGACGGTCGTCGCGGGTTCGGGCTGAGGCCGGCCCTCAGCGACTGCCCGCGCCACCGGACGCGGGGCGCGGCTCCGCCCGGAAGGTGCCGGGCGCCACCGCGATACGATCCCATGGCCATGGAAATGAATGCCTCCTACACCAGTCTTGTCGCGGTCGGCGACTCCTTCACCGAGGGCATGTCGGACCTGCTGCCCGATGGCTCGTACCGCGGCTGGGCCGATGTCCTCGCGGGCCGGCTCGCCGCCCGCACCCCCGGGTTCCGGTACGCGAATCTCGCCGTGCGCGGGAAGCTGATCCGCCAGATCGTGACCGAGCAGGTCGATGCGGCCGCCGCCATGCAGGCGGACGTCGTCACGCTGGTCGGCGGTCTCAACGACACCCTGCGGCCCAAGTGCGACATGGGCATGGTGCGCGGCCGGCTGGAGGAAGCCGTGGAACGCCTCGCGCCGTCGTGCAAGAAGCTGGTGCTGATGCGCAGCCCGGGACGCAACGGACCGGTCATGGAGCGCTTCCGCCCCCGCATGGAGGAGCTGTTCTCCCTGGTCGACGAGTTGGCGGACCGCCACGGTGCGCTGGTCGTCGATCTGTACGGGGCACCGGCACTCGGCGATCCCCGGCTGTGGGACGTCGACCGGCTGCATCTGACGGCCGAGGGACACCGCAGGGTCGCCGAGGCGGTCTGGCAGACGCTCGGACTGCCACCGGAGGACGACTGGCGGACGCCACTCCCCACCACGGTGCCCCCGCGGTGGGCGATACGGCGCGTCGACGACCTCCGCTTCGCGCGGCAGCATCTGGCGCCGTGGATAGGGCGGCGTCTGACCGGCCGGTCGTCCGGGGACGGACGGACCGGCGCCCAGTTCAGCGCTGAGCTGGGGAAGGCATTCTGGGTCACCCCCGAGGACGCCGTCGCCCCGGGCCCGGTGGCGACCTGGCGCCGGGTGGACGGCGCCCGCTAGTGCCCCTCCCGGCAAGCTTTGCCTTGTCGCGCCGCCCGGCACGCCCGCTCGCCGCGTCGGCCAAAAGCCCTGGTACCGACCGCTGACTTCCTCCACCAGCTCGACCAGGGGCACTCTCGGCTCGGCTGTCAGACATACGTGTCCCGACGCGTGCCCGTCCTCGGCGCACTCAAGGTGCCCGGTGTCCGGCCGGACGAGGGCCTGGGTCGCCGCGAGCAGCTCTCGTCGGTTCATGAAAGACAGTCAACCGTCCGGCACTGACAACCGGGCGTCGCGGGCTGCCGCGTGCTCGTATGGGCGATGCGTCAGGCGTGGCAGCTGCTGCAGCTGCCGGCCGTGAGGTGCGGACCCCTCCGCCAGTCCGGGGGCGACGCCCACGAGGCGGTCCGCGCGGCCTGCCGCCGCTCCGCGAACTCCCGGTTGGTGAGCGTCTGTCGGCGATAGGCGTCGGGGAGATCCGGCATCGACAGCAGCCGGTCGCAGGCCCGGAGCGATCCGTCGATGTCACCGACCCAGCAGGCGGTGACCGAGTACTCGAAGAGCAGCCCCCACCGGTACACCCAGGGCTGGACGAACAGCAGGTCGTCCGGCGCTTCCCGGTCGAGTCCCGTGCAGACGAAGGCGTGCGCGGCGTGATGGCGGCCGAGGCCGCGCAGCCGCGAGGAGAGTTCGTAGCAGGCTTCGAGCCGTTCCGGGCGGGCCTCCCAGGCGCGCGAGAAGGCATCCATGGCGGACGGCCAGTCGTCGGAGTCGGCTCTGAGGATCCCGGCCTGCAGCAGCGAGCAGTACACCTCTTCGCTCCAGCCCCCCATCTGCGCACGGCGCTCGTACAGCGCGATCGCCTTCTCCCTCTCGCCGAGGTCGCGCATGGTCTGGGCCAGATAGAAGACGGTGCGGGTATTGGCGGGGTCGCGTTCGAGCTCGGCGCCGAGCAGCCGTGCGTCACGTTCGAATTTGTCGTGCCGCGATCCTCCGTCGTCGTGGTCCTCGATGACGAGAGCGTCCAGCAGCTCCTGGTCGTCGCGCTGGTCGGCGGTGAGGAACTCGTGGGCGACGCCTTCGTACCGCCAAGCGATGTCACCGCGGACCAGGCGCTTGCTGCGGCACTCGGTCGCGCCCTCGTGCCGCAGCAAGTACGAGTCGGCGGTCAGCAGGGGCAGTGGACCGGCCCTGCGGACCACCAGGTCGGCGTCCAGGAGAAGCAGGTAGTCGGCTTTGGCGTGCGCACGCCGGATGTTCAGGCTCCGGTTGTGGCCGAAGTCCACCCAGGGGTCCTCGTGGAGTTCGCCAGGGATGCCGTCGAGTGCGGCACGGATCAGCCGTTGGGTTCCATCGGTCGAGCCGGTATCGGAGATCACCCAGGTGTCCACCAGACCGCGGACGGAAGCGAGGCAGCGCTCGATGACGCGTGCCTCGTTCTTGACGATCATGCACAGGCAGATGGACGGCTTCATGGCAACACCAATCCCCGGCAAGTAGGTCCGAGAGACGTTAGGGAAACTGCCCGGGAAGGTGGTGGCGGCACGCCGGAGTCGGGCACCGAAGTCACCGCCGCGCGGGTCTCCCACGGCATCGCGGCCCGTCACCCGGACAGTCACGCCGTTGCCGCTGCCGACCGGACGAACCAGGTCGATCGGGCCCTCTTCCACGCCGACTCCCGCCCCTCAGAAGGGTGATTCGGCAATCCGTCCCACCTCCCAGGGACCGCCTCAGCACAGTCCGAGGGATCGTCAGACCGGGCCCGAGCCGTCCGGCCCGAAGCGCTCCTGACCGAGCCCAGCCATGACAGCGTGGTTGTGCCCCACCGGGGGTGAACTCCCCGTCCAGGGCCTGTTTCAGCGTGCGGTGGAGTCGCTCTGGGCGCCGTTCCGGTTGCCCTTCACCGATTCCGAGGTCTGTCCAGGGTCCGGTACCTCCGACTTCCCCTTGTCCGTCCGGTCCTTCTCCTTCGATGTCTGGGGACCGAGAAGCCCGTCGCAGTAGCCCGGCACCGCCGATGCGCCACCGGCCGCAGCCTCCAGGCGGTCGAAGGCCGTGGCATCCGCGGCCTTTCCCTTCCCCTGAACCAGGCGGTACGCACGGCAGTGCGCCTCGTCGTCCTGTGCCTGGACCGGGTGGCCGGCGGAGCGACCGGCGCCCGGCAGATCCGTCGGCCCTTGTTGTGTACGGCCTGCGGCGGGATTCGGCGCACCTGACTGGGGGCTGCCGGGCGCATCGGATGCGGCGGAGGAACTCCTCGCGGGGTGTGCGGGACGCGTCCGGTCGTGCTCATCGTCATCGAACGGCGTCGGCATCGCGCCCGACCCCGCAGCCACCGCGACCCCGCCGAGCGTCGCCGCGGCCGCGAAGCCGACGATCATCGCCCGCGCCGAGCGGACGAAGCGCAGCCGCTCGACCGGTCGCCAGTCATCGCGTCTGCGACGCCGCAGCGGCGACACGGGTGCGAGTGCCCCCTCGTCGCGCGCCGACCGGAAGGCATCAAGCGCTCGCTGCTCGGCTACGGGGCCGGCCTCACCGGAACGTTGCACGGCTGCCAGCAGAGCGCCCACTTCGGGGGATACCGGCGCATCGGTCGCCTGTGGCGATTCATCTCTCATGTCTCATCTCTCAGCGTGCGGCGCGACGCAGACGTCACACTGCCCGACCCTCCTGATCCCAGATGCTCGGCCAGTCTCTTCAGTCCACGGTAGGCGGAGGTGCGTACGGCCCCCGCACGTTTGCCGAGCACCCGCGCCGTCGCGGGACCGTCGAGGCCGACGACGACACGGAGCAGAACGGCTTCCGCCTGCTCCCGCGGCAACTCGCGGATGAGCGCGAGCGCCTGCTGGGTGGAGAGCGTCTCCAGGGCGGATCCGGCAGTGTCCTGACTGTCCGGCAGTTCGAGGATGTCCTGCTCCAGAAGTGCGGTGCGCGGCCGCCGGCGCTGCTTGCGCAAGTGGTCCAGCGCCCGGTGCCGGGCGATCGTCGCGGTCCAGCCGCGAAACCCCGCCCCGTCCCCACGGAACCGTCCGAGGTCACGGGATATCTCCAGCCAGGCGTCGGACGCCACGTCCTCGCCGTCCTCGCCGACCAGTCCCCGTACATAGCCGAGCAGCCCGGGATGAACCAGCCGGTACGCCACGGCGAAAGCTTCCTCGTCACCTTGTTGAGCCCGCTCCACCGCAGCGCCGAGCTCGGCGTCGTCCATCTGCCCGCGGCGCTGTTCCCCGCCTTTGGCCACACTTTCCTCTTCGTACCGACTGCGTCCGACGTATACCGCCCCGAAACGGCTCACCGGGCCCTCGTTCCTCGGCCCGTCCACCCCTCTACTTCCTCTGCGTGACAGCACACAGAAATGTCACAGTCAGGGGGTTCGCGATGCGAGGGCAATCTGCTGCGCGAGTCCGGATCCGCCCAGGTCACAGGGCGGCGACGGGGCGACGGGCGCGCCCGTGCAGCAACATGTAGAAGCGCTGGAGCGACTCCTCCGATGCCGACTCGAATCGGTTCGCCACCTTCCCGATCGGGTTCCAGACCCGCCCGTCGGGCATGCGGACACCCGCCGGCTGTCCGAACAGCTCCCGCTGGCCGCCGTCGAGGTCCACCCACCGGCCGCCGGCCCGGCGCACCATGACTTCGCCGGTGTACGCGCCCAGCCCCCGCAGAAACGGCTCGACCTGTGCCCGCTCCGGCCGGCTGTGCCGCAGCCCGTCGACGATCAGGTCGACGAGCCGCAGGCTGACCACGGAGTAGTCGAGCGGCAGTCGGTTCCGCTCGGTCAGCTGCGCGACGAATCGCGTGACATAGGCACGCATCTCCGACACCGCAGGAAGCTTCTCAAGATCACTATCCATGCCTGCCCCAGCGACGGACGGCCGGAGAGCATCACAGGTATCGGACGTGTCTGTTCTCATACGGCGAATTCCAGCCAGTCGTACAACCCACCGCCCTCTCACGCGTCGGCGGGCCCCACCGCATCAGCCGATGGCGATACGCGGATGGGCGGAGGGCTTGATCCACGCCATGATGCTGTCCATGGTGGCGCGCGGCACCGAGACGCACCCCGCGGTCGCTCCGCTCCCGTTGACGTGAAGGAAGATTCCGGCCCCGCGACCGGGGGTGGCCGGCCAGCGGTTGAAGTTGATCACCAGTGCCTTGGCGTACTGCGTCGGATAGTTGACAAGGTGTTCACTCCCCCGGTCGCCGGTCTCGACAAGGGGGAAGTCCGCACCGGCGGAGGAGTGCATCGAGTTGTAGTACTTCGACTCCGGGTCCTCCACCCACCAGTGGCTGGAGTTGACCCGGGTGTACGGCATGGCCGTGCCCCCGGCCTCGACACCGAAGCCTTCGGTGATGGTGTACGTCCCCGAGGGCGTGGTGTACGTGCTCTGCTTGCGGGTGGCACCGTCCACGACACCATTCGACCCGACCCGGCCGCTCGTGGAGAGAACCGATTTCCAGCCGGCCGAACCCTTGGCCCACGCCGTGACGGTGGCGTACGAACCGCTCGCCTTCACGGTGATGAGCTGCGTGGCGTCACCCACGGAAGCGGGCACGGGGAAGGAGGGCGCCGATGTCGGTGCCTGGGCGCCCCCCGTACCGCCGTCCGCATGCGTCCCCGTCCCACCGGCGGACGGCGAACGATTGCCGGACGGCTTCACGGATACGGAGGCGGACGCAGAGGCGGAGGCCGACCCGGAAGGGGACGCGGAGGCGGAGGCCGAGACGGAACTGCTGGGAGAGTGGGACGCGTTCGGCACCTTCGCAGCCTCGCTCCGGGAACTCGGCACGACATCTGCGGCAGAGGCGCCGTGATCCTGCCGACCGCAGGCCGACGCCAGGAGCATGACGCCGGTAACGGCCATGACGATGGGCATCTTTCGGGAAAAGGGCAGCACGGTGCATTCCTCCGGGGACAGGTGAAGTGGGCGTCCCGGCCGCCGACGAGAGAGACGGGGAGAAGGCGGGACGGCGAGAGCGACGCGGTTATATATCAGCCCGTCATCGACACGCGAGCCCGCGAACATTTCGGACGAATCACCACCGGCTCGGCTACAGGTGGTCCAGCCACCCCATCCCCGCCCCTGCTGTCACCACCCAAACCATGATGTACGACACGCGAGGCCGAGCTGTGTGACGTTTCGACACCTCCATGCGCTGGGTAACCCAGACCGCCTGTGTGACGGGTGTGCTGCCAGCAAACTTCTCTGAGAGGTGGGGCATTTGAGCCCGCGCACGTCGCATGCGTACAGACCGATGAGCCTGAAACGCCGCGCCTGGCTGACCGTCGGCGCCGTCGTTCTCGGCGGGGCCGGTGTGGTGACGGTCGCCATCGCGAATCCGTCCGACGGCACGGCCGGTCCCAAGGGCCCAAAGGCGCGTCCGGCGACGCTGCGGTCGCTCGCGATCAGCGGTGGCACCGCCACGGAGCGGCAGTTGCCGACCACCAGCACGGCGCCGTTCTCACTGGTCGGCATCGGCTGGGACGGAACGGCGAAGGTGGACGCCACCGCTCAGGTCCGTACACGGTCGGCCGACAAGGGCACGTGGTCCTCCTGGCGCGAGCTGGAGGTGTCCCCCGACGGACCGGACGGGCGGGAGCAGGCTGCCGCGCACCGCGCCACCGAGCCGCTGTGGGTCGGAGCGTCGGACGCCGTACAGGTGAAGGTGGGGTCGGGGCGGCAGGGCAAGGCGCTGCCGAAGGGCCTCAAACTGCACGTGGTCGACCCAGGCGTCAGCAAGGCGGAGTCCAAGAACCCTGCGGGGGCGCCCCTCGCGCCCGGCGGTCCTGAGAATGCGGCGTTCGCACTGGAGGGGACCCCGACGCCCACGGCGTCGGACACCGCCGGTGCTCCCACCGACACCGCCACGCCGACCGGTCCCGGAACACCGTCGGCCACGGACGCCGCCTCTCCGACGGAGACCGCTGCCGTCACCCCGACGCAGACGGCCACGGTCACCGCGACGGAGTCCATCACCGCAACGCCCACGGACACGGGCACCCCGACTCCCATACCCACAGCACGGCCGTCGACGGTCAATCGGCCGCCGATCATCAGCCGTGCCCAGTGGGGCGCCGACGAGTCGCTGGTCGAGGATCCGCCCGAGTACATCGACAAGGTGCAGGCGGTCTTCATCCACCACACCGTCGACACGAACAACTACAGCTGTGGCGACTCGGCCGCGATGGTCCGCGCGATCATGACCTACCACGTGAAGACCGACGGCTGGAACGACATCGGCTACAACTTCCTGGTCGACAAGTGCGGTCAGATCTTCGAGGGCCGCGCCGGCGGCGCCGACCTGCCGGTCAAGGGCGCCCACACGTACGGCTTCAACTCCTACTCGACGGGCATTTCGCTGCTCGGCAACTTCGAGACGGGCAAGCCGACTCCGGCCGCGCTGCAGTCCGCGGCCCGCATCGCCGCCTGGAAGCTCGGTCAGTACGGCGTCAGCCCCACCGCCAAGGTGACGCTGACCCGTCTCGTCACCGATGCCGACGGCAACACCGCGCCCGACGGTGACGTCACGTTCAACACCATCGCCGGACACCGCGACGGGTACGCCACCAAGTGCCCCGGCACGTACCTGTACTCCAGGCTCAGTGCCATCCGGACGCACGCCACCAACGGCACCCGCAACGCCGCGATCCCGACCACCGACTTCAACCGGGACGGCATCACCGACCTGATCGTCGGCCTCCCGAAGGCGGCGAGCAGCGACGGAAGCGTCACCGTACTGCCCGGCACCGAGGACGGCCCGAACTCGGCGGCGAAGCGGACGCTGAACCAGAACAGCGCGGGCGTGCCCGGCAGCTCCGAGGCGGGCGACCAGTTCGGCTCGTCCAACGCCTGGGGCGACGTCAACGGCGACGGGTACGCCGATCTGGTCGTCGGCGGGCCCGGCGAGGACATCACCCAGGCCGACAACGGCACGGTCGTCGTGATGTACGGTCCCGGCCTCACGACCGGCAAGGGCTACTCGGTCACGTCGTCCGGGCGGATCGGCGGCGAAAAGCTCGGTACGACCGTCACCACCGGTGACTTCGACGCCGACGGCAAGGCCGACATCTTCTCCGTCGCGCCGGGCAAGCCCGGCCGCTGGTGGGCCTGGGACGGCAAGACCGGCGCAGCAAAGTCCGGATATCTGAACACCACCGCCTACACCTCCGCGGTCAGCTACGCGGCCTCGGTCACCGGCGACTTCAACAAGGACGGCTACGCGGACACTGCCGTCAGCTACCGCGACCCGAGCGGCATCGGGCGCCTGCTGTGGCTGAAGGGTTCCACCACTGGTCTCCAGCGGGTCGGCATCCTCGACGCCCGCGGCGGACGTTCGCTGGCCGCCGGTGACATCAACGGCGACGGTGCGACCGACCTCGCGGTCGGCCAGCCCTCCGCCACCGAGTCCGGGCACACCGCCAAGGGCGGCGCCGTCACTGCGGTCTTCGGTTCGGCGACCGGCCTGACCTCGACCGGCCGCAAGACCATCCACCAGGACACCACCGGCGTACCGGGCGGCGGCGAGACCGGCGACGACATGGGGGCGTCCGTCTCCATCGGCGACGTCAACCTCGACGGGCACGGCGACATCCTCACCGGTGCCCCGGGCGAGGACATCACCCGCGGCGGCGTCAACCAGAGCAACGCCGGACAGGTCTTCCTGATCCGCGGCTCCGCCACTGGTCCCACCGGCACCGGGGCCGTCGGATACAGCCAGGACACCACCGGCATCCCCGGCTCCACCGAGCCGAACGACCGGCTCGGCTCGTCCGTGTCGCTCACCGATCTCTCCGGCTACTCCCGGGCGGACATCGCGATCGGCGCGGACGGCGAGGACGCCAACAACGGCACGATCCTGCAGCTGGACAACACCAGCACCTCGGGCATCGACACCGGCACCGGCCTCAATTACGGGGTGTCGGCGCTCGGTTCACCCACGGGGATCCGGATCGGGCTGAATCTGGCCCCGTAACTCCCGTCCTCTCCCGCACACGGACCCCGGAGCCCCTCGGCCTCACCCGAGGGGCTCCGGTCATACGTGGGCGCGGCCACCGCCTCGTCACCTTCGGTCTGTACGGTGCGCCCCTACGGACAGCGGCTGCGAGTGAAGGCAAAGGGTGAGTGGCGTGGCAGGTGTGCCCGGCGGTGGTGCGGTCGGCGCTGACGGGTCCGACGGCGGTGACGCGTCCGACGGCGGCGGACTCGGACGGCGACTGGGTGTGTTCGACGCGGTGGTCATCGGACTGGGGTCGATGATCGGGGCCGGTGTCTTCGCCGCGCCGGCACCCGCCGCCGCGGCGGCCGGGTCGGGGCTCCTGATCGGGCTGGGTGTGGCTGCGGTCGTGGCGTACTGCAATGCCACATCCTCGGCTCGGCTCGCCGCCCGCTATCCGGCCTCTGGCGGTACGTACGTCTACGGGCGTGAGCGCCTGGGAGAGTTCTGGGGCTACCTGGCCGGCTGGAGCTTCGTCGTCGGCAAAACCGCCTCCTGCGCAGCCATGGCCCTGACGGTCGGCGCCTACGCCTGGCCGGGCCAGGCCCATGCTGTGGCGGTCGGCGCCGTGGTGGCTCTCACCGCCGTGAACTACCGGGGTGTGCAGAAATCCGCAGGGCTGACCAGGGTGATCGTGGCGGCGGTCCTTGCGGTCCTGGCCGCCGCCGTCACCACGTGTCTGACCGGCGACACGGTCGAGCCGTCCCGGCTGGTGCCCGGGGCCGACGCCACGGCGGGCGGGGTGTTGCAGGCGGCGGGGCTGCTGTTCTTCGCCTTCGCCGGATACGCCCGCGTCGCCACGCTGGGCGAGGAGGTCCGCGATCCGGCCCGCACGATCCCCCGTGCCATCCCTCTTGCTCTGGGCATCACCTTGATCGTGTACACGGCGGTGGCCGTGGCGCTGCTGTCGGTGCTCGGGTCTGACCGGCTCGCCGACGCCGCGGCTCCGCTGGCGGACGCGGTCCGCGCGGCCGGCGCGCCCGGCCTGGCGCCGGTGGTCCGCATCGGTGCGGCACTCGCCGCACTGGGTTCCCTGCTCGCCCTCCTCCTCGGCGTCTCCCGTACGACGCTGGCAATGGCGCGCGACCGTCACCTGCCGCGTGCCCTGGCCACCGTCCACCCTCGGTTCGCCGTCCCGCACCGCGCAGAACTGTCCGTAGGCGCGGTCGCCGCCCTCGTGGCCGCCACCGGCGATGTCCGGGGCGCGATCGGGTTCTCCTCGTTCGGCGTCCTGCTGTATTACGCCGTCGCCAACGCGGCCGCCTGGACCCTCACGCCGTCCGAGGGCCGCCCTCCACGTGCCGTTCCGGCCCTCGGCATGGTGGGCTGCCTGGTCCTGGCATTCACGCTTCCCCTGCATTCGGTTCTGTCGGGCGCATGCGTGGTGCTGGTCGGCGCGACCGCCTATGGCGTACGCAAGGGCAGGCGCCCGCACCCTCCGAGTCGCTGAACGGCGACCGCCCCGGCCCCTCGGCCCGACCGCTGCGAGGCGCCCCTGTCGCACGAACGGCCCTGTTTGTCGTAAGCCACAAACCCGACCACGGCGCTGGCCTGCAGAAACCACCAGTAGAATCTGGACACGTGACTGCTGTGTCTGCGAAGCCTCGCATCCCCAATGTCCTGGCCGGCCGCTATGCCTCCACGGAGCTGGCCGTCCTCTGGTCCCCCGAGCAGAAGGTGAAGCTGGAGCGCCAGCTCTGGCTGGCGGTGCTGCGCGCTCAGAAGGACCTCGGGATCGAGGTACCCGACGCCGCCCTCGCCGATTACGAGCGTGTCCTCGACCAGGTCGACCTCGCCTCCATCGCGGAACGCGAGAAGGTCACCCGGCACGACGTCAAGGCACGGATCGAAGAGTTCAACGCTCTCGCCGGGCACGAGCAGGTCCACAAGGGCATGACCTCCCGGGACCTCACCGAGAACGTCGAGCAGCTGCAGATCCGGCTCTCACTGGAGCTGATGCGCGACCGCACCGTGGCCGTCCTCGCCCGGCTCGGCAGGCTTGCGGGCGAATACGGCGAGCTGGTCATCGCCGGCCGCTCCCACAATGTCGCCGCCCAGGCGACCACGCTCGGCAAGCGTTTCGCGACCGCGGCGGACGAGCTGCTGGTGGCGTACGGCCGACTGGAGGACCTGCTGGGCCGCTACCCGCTGCGGGGCATCAAGGGACCCGTCGGCACGGCGCAGGACATGCTCGACCTGCTGGGCGGTGACGCCGCCAAGCTCGCCGACCTGGAGCAGCGCATCGCCGGCCACCTCGGCTTCGGACAGGCGTTCACCTCGGTCGGCCAGGTCTACCCCCGCTCGCTCGACTACGACGTCGTGACCGCACTGGTTCAGCTGGCCGCCGCGCCCTCGTCGGTCGCGAAGACGATCCGGCTGATGGCCGGGCACGAGCTGGTGACCGAGGGATTCAAGCCGGGTCAGGTCGGCTCGTCCGCGATGCCGCACAAGATGAACACCCGGTCCTGCGAACGCGTCAACGGACTGATGGTGATCCTGCGCGGCTACGCCTCGATGACGGGCGAGCTGGCGGGCGACCAGTGGAACGAGGGCGACGTGTCCTGCTCCGTGGTCCGCCGCGTGGCGCTGCCGGACGCGTTCTTCGCGTTCGACGGTCTGCTGGAGACCTTCCTCACGGTGCTCGACGAGTTCGGGGCGTTCCCGGCGGTCGTGGCCCGCGAACTGGACCGGTACCTGCCGTTCCTCGCCACGACCAAGGTACTGATGGGTGCGGTACGCGCCGGTGTCGGCCGCGAGGTCGCCCACGAGGCCATCAAGGAGAACGCCGTTGCCGCCGCTCTGGCCATGCGCGAGCAGGGCACGGAGCGCAACGAACTGCTCGACAAGCTCGCCGCCGACGACCGCATCCCGCTCGACCGGGAGCAGCTGGACGCGCTGATGGCCGACAAGCTCTCCTTCACGGGAGCGGCCGGCGACCAGGTCACCGCGCTCGTCGCCCGGATCGAGGAGATCACCAAGCAGCACCCCGAGGCTGCGGGATACACGCCGGGGTCGATCCTCTGACAGTCGGAACCGTCGCCGGATGACCCCCGAAGAGCTCCAGGCCGCCCGCGACCGCATCGTTCCCGATGTGGTCGCCGGCGGTTTGCGTGTGCTGTTCTGCGGAATCAACCCGAGCCTGATGACGGGCGCCACGGGCCACCATTTCGCCCGCCCCGGCAACCGCTTCTGGCCGGTGCTCCACCTGTCCGGCTTCACTCCCCGCCAGTTGAAGCCCTCGGAACAGCGCGAGCTGCTGACCTACGGTCTGGGCATCACCAATGTGGTCGCCCGGGCCACGGCGAGAGCCGACGAACTGGCCGCCGAGGAGTTCCGCGAGGGCGGACTGATCCTCACGGCCAAGGTCGAGCAACTGCGCCCGCAGTGGCTGGCGGTGGTGGGGGTCACCGCCTACCGCACCGCCTTCGGCGAGCGTCGCGCACAGATCGGCCCGCAGGACCGGAGGATCGGCGGTGCCCGGGTCTGGGCCCTGCCCAACCCCAGCGGCCTCAACGCCCACTGGACCGCTCAGAGCATGGCCGAGGAGTACGGGCGCCTCCGCGCGGCAGCTGACTTCACCGCTCCCAGCCATTCGGACTGAGTCGGTCTGCGGAAGCGAGCACCAGAGGTCTGCGAGAGCTCGGGGGATTTGAGGTCAGGGGGCAAGGACTGCAGGGCCGGCGGCCCCGCGTCCTCATGTCGGAGGCTCGCTGCGCACCCCGTCGATGCGGCGGAGGTGACGGCCGGTGGTCATGCCGCCGGTCAACCGCACGGTACCGGCATGAGCCTTGAGGGGATTTCAGCCTCTCTCGCCCATACCCGGCGCAGTTCCCGGCGCCTTCCGCGATCACCTCCCGACGTGCCCCACCACCACCGACCCACGGGAGATCGGTACTCAGGCGTCCCTGCGCCTCATCGCCCACCAGCCGGCGAGCAGCGCGAGGCCTGCCCAGCCGGCCGTGACAGCCAGCCCTGCCCATGGCCCCACACTGCCTTCCGGATTCTGGTGCAGTACCAACTGTCCGGCCCGGTCGGGCAGATAGAGCGCCACGCCGCTCGCGATGTCCCCGACCACGAAGGAAACGATCAGGACGAACGGGATGAGCAGGCTGAGGACGGCGACCGCGCTGCGCAGCAGCACCGTCAGGCCGGCGGCGAACAGGGCCATGAGGGCGAGATATATGCCGCCGCCGAAGGCGGCTCGGAGAGCTCCGGGTTCGCCCAGACCGATCGCGTACTTCCCCATGAACAGCTGGCCCACCAGGAACGCGGTGAAGCTGGTGGCGAGCCCGACCGCCAGGGCGAGCACGCCGATGAGGGTCATCTTCGCCGCGTAGAAGAGGTCACGGCGCGGCACCGCCGCGAGCGATATCCGCAAGGCACCATTCAGATACTCGGAGGAGAGCGCTGTGGCGCCGAAGCTGATGGCAGCGATCTGGCCGAAGTTCAGTGCGTAGAAGGCGCCGAAGACCAGGTCGGTGTCCCCGTTCTCCGCCTCGGCCTGACCAACGGTGGCGAAGGCAAGCAGGGTGACAGCGAGTGTCACCAGGAAGACCGCCATCAAGGAACCGAACACGGACCGTACCGATCTGATCTTGATCCACTCGGAACGGAGCACGTCGGTGGTCGACATGGTCAGGCCTCCTGACGGGTAGCGGGTGACGCTGCTGCGGACGCGAATTCCGTCGCATCGGCTGTGAGATCGAGATAGGCCTGCTCCAAAGTGGCCTGTTCGTCGATGAGTTCAAGAATGGGGATGCCCTCGAAGGCGGCGATGGCGCCGACCTCCTCCGCCCTGGCGCCCTCGACGATCCAGCGCCCGTCGTCGCTCTGTACGAGCTCGTGTCCCTTGCCGGTCAGCACATCGCGGAGCCGCCCCGACTCCGTCGTGCGTACGCGCACGCGCGGGCGGCTGCGGGAGTCGAGGAATTCCTGCATCGGCAGGTCGACAAGGAGCCTGCCCCGCCCGAGGACCACGAGGTGGTCGGCGAACGACGACGTCTCGTTCATCAGGTGGCTGGAGACGAGAACCGTGCGACCCTCGCGGGCCAGCCGTTTCATCAGCTCGCGGATCCAGATGATGCCTTCCGGATCCAGCCCGTTCGACGGTTCGTCCAGCATGACGACGTCCGGGTCGCCGAGCAGAGCAGCCGCTATGCCGAGGCGCTGTCGCATACCCAGCGAGAACGTCTTGATCCGATCGCCGCCGACCCGGCCGAGACCCGCCTCCTCCAGAACCGCCTCGACCCTGCCGGCAGCAAGGCCGTTGCTCGTCGCGAGAGCCAGCAGATGGTTCCGCGCGGTCCGGGAACCGTGGGCGGCCTGGGCATCGAGCAGCGCGCCGACCCGGCGCAGCGGATGGTCGAGTGCGGCGTAGTTCTTCCCGTCGATCGTCGCGGAGCCGCTGGTCGGGCGGTCCAGGCCGAGGACGAGTCGCATGGTGGTGGACTTGCCGGCGCCGTTAGGACCGAGGAAGCCGGTGACCCGGCCGGGTCGCACACTGAACGTGAGGTGGTCAACGGCGCGGGTCGCGCCGTATTCCTTGGTGAGCTCATGGACGTCGATGCTGGTCATGTCCTCAGCCTGGCCGCCGCGCCCGCTCCCGTCCTCCCCCGCCGGAGGGGATCATCTCCCTCGCTCGGGGGAGCCGTCACATTCGCGACGGCTGGCACGATGGCGGCATGCGCCGCCTTCTCCGTCCGCTGACCGAGCCGATCACCTACACCCGCTGGCTGCACATGCTCATTCCGTGCGCGGTCGCCAGCGTGTGGCTGTTCATCTCCATGGACACCCCCTGGGCCCTCATGATCTTTGCCGTGCCCGTGGGGCTGGTCCCCGGAATGCGGCTCGCCGAGGGGGTTCAGGCCCAGCTGTTGCTGATGCCGTCGGACCGCGGCAGACCCGACGCAGCGATCTCCGCGGCTCCGGCGGAAAACTGGGCGGCCCGCTGGCGAACCGTGGTCTGGCTGGAGGTGCGGCTGCTGCTCTCGGTGGTGGCGGGGTTCGCGACGGTGTGGTTGTCCGCCACGGCAGTTGACCTCGTCCTCACCGCGTCGGGTTCGGGCCCGAGCGACGACTGGCTGATCCGCGGGGTGGAGCCGCACTGGTGGTACGCGTTGATTGCACCCGTGCCTCTTCTCCTGCTGCTCGCAGTTGTCGTGATATGCGGCGAGGTGATCACGGCGGCGGCGCGGCGGCTGCTCGGTCCGTCACCGGTGGAGCGGTTGACCGCGCTGGAGGAGCGCACCGAGCAGTTGCTGGAGCGCAATCGCATTGCGCGCGAGCTGCACGACTCGATCGGGCACGCCCTGACCGTGGCGGTCGTCCAGGCGGGTGCGGCGCGGGCGACGAACGATCCGGCGTTCACCGAGCGGGCACTGGCCGCTATCGAGGAGACGGGTCGGGCGGCACTGGACGATCTGGAGCGGGTGCTCCGGGTCCTGCGGGAGTCGGAAGCACCGGTGGGACAGCGGCCGACACTCGCCGAGGCGGACCGGCTGCTGGACTCGGCGCGCGGTTCGGGGGCGAAGGTCGACACCGAGGTCTCCGGTCCGGTGGAGCTGGTGCCGGGACCGGTGTCCCGCGAGGGGTACCGGATCCTGCAGGAGTCACTCACCAATGTGCTGCGTCACTCCGGGTCCGTCCCCGTGCGGGTGAGGATCACCGTCGCGGACGGCTGGCTGGAGCTCGAGGTGACCAATCCGCTCACCGGGTCGATAGGTACGCCGGGCGGCGGCAGCGGACTGCGGGGCATACGTGAGCGGGCCGCGCTCCTGGGCGGAAAGGCCAAGACCGGTCCGTACGACGGCGAGTGGAGGGTGCACGCGAGCCTCCCGCTGGACGGCCTACGCTGACCGGATGCCGGTTACCGTTCTTCTGGTCGACGACGAACCCCTCGTGCGCGCAGGACTGCGTGCGGTGCTTGAGGCCCAGCCCGATATCGAGGTGGTGGGCGAAGCCGCCGACGGTGCCGCAGTGATCCCGCTGCTGCGCCGACTGCGCCCCGATGTGGTGGCGATGGACGTGCGCATGCCCTTGATGGACGGCATCGAGGCAACCCGGGTGGTGCTGCGCACGGTGCCGGATCCGCCGAAGATCCTGGTGGTGACGACGTTCGAGAACGACGAGTACGTGTACGAGGCGCTGCGCGCCGGGGCGGACGGTTTTCTGCTCAAGCGGGCCAGGCCCTCGGAGATCGTGCATGCGGTGCGTCTGGTCGCCGAGGGCGAGTCGTTGCTCTTCCCGGCCGCGGTCCGGCAGCTTGCCGCCGAGTACGGGACGAGCAAGGCCAAGGCGGCCATGGAGAGCGCGGCGCTCACCGAGCGGGAGGGGGCGGTGCTCCGTCTGATGGCCCGGGGACTGTCCAATGCGGAGATCGCCGCCAAGCTGGTGGTCGGTGTCGAGACGGTGAAGACCCATGTCAGCGCCGTACTGGCCAAGTTGGGGGCCAGGGACCGGACGCAGGCGGTGATCGCCGCGTACGAGTCGGGGTTCGTGGCTCCGGGCTGACGCCGACGGCGCCCGGATCCCTGTTCCGGGTCACGGTCGCTCCGTTTCCGGGCAGCGAGTACGATCCGCCTGACATGCTCGCGAGCTGGGAGGACACACCGTGGGCCGGTTGACCGGTGGGGACCCGTCGCTGTTGCGTCGGATCAATTCCGCGGTGGTACTTCACGCCCTCAGGGGCGCCCACTCCCCCACGCTCACGGACCTGACTCGTATCACGGGTCTGTCCCGGCCAACGGTCGAGGGCGTCGTCGAGGGGCTTTTCGAGGCCGGTCTGGTCGTCGAATCGGCGCCCGACGAGGGTGAGGCCCGACGTCAGGGCAGGCCGGCCCGCAGGTTCCGGTTCCGCGCCGAGGCGGGACATCTGCTCGGCATCGAGATCGGCCCGCACCGCGTCTCCGCACTTCTGTCGGGGCTTGACGGAAGGATCATCGGCGCCGGTTCGCGCGAGGTGTCGGAGACGGCTTCCGCGGACGACCGGCTCGACCGGGTGCGGGCCGTCGTCGCCGATCTGCTGCGGCGCTCGGGGGTGGCCCGGAGCAGTCTGCGTGCGGTCGGGGTGGGCAGTCCGGGGATCGTGGAGGCCGACGGGACCGTACGCCTGGGCACCGCGCTGCCGGACTGGACCGGTCTCGCGCTCGGTGAGCGGCTGCGGCGCTCCTTCCGCTGTCCGGTGCTCGTGGAGAACGACGCCAACGCCGCGGCGGTGGCCGAGCACTGGAAGGGTGCCGCGACCGAGTCGGACGACATCGTGTTCGTCCTGGCGGGGCTGAGCCCGGGGGCCGGTTCGCTGATCGGCGGACGGCTGCATCGTGGTTACGGCGGTGCAGCGGGCGAGATCGGCGCACTCCATCTGCTCGGCCGCGAGGTCACACCGGAGAAGCTGCTGTCGACGACGGACACCCCACTGGATCCGCTGGACGAGCAGGCGGTCGCCGCGGTGTTCACGGAGGCCCGGCACGGCGATGTGCGGGCTCAGGCTGCGGTGGAGCGGTTCATCCAGCGGCTGGTGCACGATGTGGCGGCGCTGGTGCTGGCGCTCGACCCGGAGCTGGTGGTCATCGGCGGCTGGGCCGCGGGACTGGACGGCGTGCTGGATCCGCTCCGCGGTGAACTGGCCCGGTACTGTCTCCGGCCGCCGCGGGTCGCACTGTCGCTGCTGGGCGAGGCGGCCGTGGCCACGGGCGCCCTGCGGCTGGCGCTCGACCATGTCGAGGAGCAGCTCTTCGCCGTGGAGGGATCGGTGACGGCCCGCCGCTGAGCGCGACGGGCCGTGCGTTTCGTTCGAAGCCGGCGGGACCGGCCGGGTTCACGACGCGTGGCGCTCCTGGCCGGGGTGGCTGATCTCCAGATCGCCGGAGTCACCGAAGGTGAGTCGGCACGTGTCGGCCCGGTAGGTGGCGACGGAGACCGCAGCCGTGCCGCCTGCCGCGAGGTAACGGGTGGTGACGACGAGGACCGGTGCGCCGGGGAGCCGGTCGAGTTCCTTGGCGTCGTCCGCTCGCGCGGAGCCGAGCTCCACCGAACGGTCCTGGCCGTCGAGGCCGAGACGGTGCAGTTCCCGCACGACGCTGCGGGCGCGGGCGGCACCCGACGAGGTCTCGATCGCGGACAGTTCGGGCACGGAAGCCGACGGCACGTACAGCAATTCCGCAGCGACCGGCTGCCCCTGAGTGACCCGGATCCGGCGAACGATGTGCACCGGCTCGTCGCTCTCCACGTCGAGCATGGCGAGGACCGGGGCGGGCGCCGTCGCGGTCGTGCAGCCAATGGGCTGCCAGGCCTCGTCGGCGCCGCCCGTCCAGTCGTGCTGCGCGGTCGAGACGGCGACGCCCACGCGCGGCGGGGCGACAGTGGTCCCCACACCGCGGCGGCGCTGCAGCCTGCCTTCGAGTTCGAGCTGCTCCAGAGCCTGTCGGAGCGTTGCCCGGGCGACCCCGAACCTGGCTGCGAGCTCGCGCTCGTTGGGCAGGATCTCTCCCACCGCAAAGTCCGAGTCGAGTGCCTCACTGAGGACGGTCTTGAGGTGCCAGTACTTCGGCTCCTGCACCGATTCCAGCTGCGTGGTCCCCACCCTGTCCTCCGCAATCACCCAGCGTCTTTTTCCGCGACGTTATTTATTAAAGGTTCCTGTCTTAACGTTGAGACCATAGGGCGGCACACCACCTTGGTCAAGACCAATCCTCGTTCCGTCACGCTGCGAATCGACTCCCTGCCGCAGAGCGTTCACAGGACGTTCGTGGTGCCGTGCGGCGCGCGCAGCACAAAGCCCCACGCCCGGAGGGTCCGTGGGGCTTCGGCCAGACAGGGCGCCTGACGGGCGGCTATTCGACGGCCAGATTGGCAAGCTTGTCAGGGTTGCGGACGATATATACGCATTGGATAACACCGTCCCTTACATCGATCTGGAAGACGGCATCAGGCTTTCCGCCGGAAAGCGCCACCAGAGCGGGGCCACCGTTGAGCTCCATGACCCGGATCTCGAAGCCGGCAGGCTGATCCTGCGCGACGGCCAGGAGGAAGCGACCGACCTTGTCCTGGCTCTCGATGATCCGCAGCGGCGCCTTGGACTTTCCGCCGCTGTCGCCGACCAGACGCACATCGGGGGCGAGGAGCATCAGCAGCTCCTCGATGTCGCCGCCCGCCGCCGCGGCGAGAAACCGTTCGGTGAGGTCACGGCGCTGGACAGGGTCGACGTCGTAACGCGGCTTGCGCTCCTCCACGTGCCGCCGCGCACGCCCGGCAAGCTGGCGCACCGCGGCCTCGGTCCTGTCGAGCGTCGTGGCGATCTCCCCGTACGGGAAGCCGAAGGCCTCACGCAGGACGAAGACGGCGCGCTCCAGCGGGGAGAGCGATTCGAGGACGACCAGAACGGCGACGGAAACGGAGTCTGCGAGGACGGCCTGCTCGGCAGTGTCGGGCACGGCAGGGCCGAAGTCGGTGACAAGCGGTTCGGGCAGCCATGGCCCGACGTAGGCCTCGCGCCGGATCTGCAGCTGTCGCAGCCGGTCGATGGCGAGGCGGGTGGTGGTCCGCATGAGAAACGCACGCGGCTCCCGTACGTCGTCGCGTGGCGCGGCCGACCAACGCAGCCACGCCTCCTGCACCACGTCTTCGGCGTCGGCGATCCGGCCGAGCATGCGGTAGGCGACCCCGGTCAGTACAGGGCGGTGTTCTTCGAAGACGTCGGTAACGATGTCGGCTGTCACCGTCCCATCCCAGCCGACGCTCCGGGCCGTGTCCAGCACAAATCACCCGACCCCTTGAACTGCGGGCTACTGAACGGTAATTGTTATTGACGGGACGTCTAAGTCCCTTTGCGCAGGGCTGCTTCAGCAAGGCGCATTCGTGCCGGACACCCCCGGGAGCAACAGCATGGCCACCTCGGTCTCGTTCACCGTCGACTCACCCGGAGGACCGCGGACCGTGTCCGTGGCGTACGAGCGCACCGGTTCCGGGGAGCCGTTGTTGCTGCTCCACGGCATCGGCCACCATCGTCAGGCCTGGGATCCGGTGCTGCCGGTGCTGGCACCGGAGCGGGATGTCATAGCCATTGACCTGCCCGGTTTCGGCGTCTCCGCGGCGCTCCCGGACGGCGTTCCGTACGACCTGGCGAGCGTGGTCCCGGTGCTCGGCTCCTTCTGTGAGGCGCTCGGCCTGGACCGGCCTCATGTCGCAGGGAATTCGCTCGGTGGACTGCTGGCCCTGGAGCTGGGACGCGAGAAGCTCGTACGGTCGGTGACGGCGCTGTCGCCCGCCGGCTTCTGGACGGAGAGCGAGCGGCTCTACGCCTTCGGCACTCTGCGGGCGATGCGGCAGGGAGCACTGGCTCTGCCTATGCCGTTGATCGAACGGCTCTCGCGCAGCGCTGCCGGGCGTGCGGCGCTGACGAGCACCATCTACGCGAGGCCCGGGCGCCGTTCACCCGAGGCCGTCGTCTCGGAGACTGTCGCCCTGCGCGAAGCGACGGGATTCCACGAGACTCTCGCGGTCGGACGCAATGTCGCCTTCACCGAGGATGTGCCGGGGCTGCCCGTGACCATCGCCTGGGGCAGCCGCGACCGGCTGCTGCTGCGCCGGCAGGGGGTCAGGGCCAAGCACGCCATACCCGGTGCCAGGCTGGTACGTCTGCCCGGCTGCGGTCATGTGCCGATGAACGACGATCCCGCGCTCGTGGCGCGCGTCATCCTCGACACCAGTCGCTGAACGGGTACCGGTCGCGGAGTCGGCACCGGCCCTCGAACCGGAGGATCCCTTCGGCCTGCTGCGCCGTAGGACACCTGAACCGAGCGCCACTCCGCAACCCACCAGCAGACTCCCGCCGGCCTGCGCGATCCCGTACGAACCGGTGCCGACAAGCGGCGCGGTGAGTGCCGCCGAGACCGGGATCAGCCCGGAGAAGAGCGTGGCGCGTTCGGCGCCGATGCGCTCCATGCCCATGTACCAGCAGACGAACCCGACGACCGTGACCACGACTGCCTGCCACAGGAGCGCCGCCGTCTCCGCGGGTGTGGGCATCCGCAGAAATCCGCTGCCGTCGAGCAGGACACCGAGCAGTGCCGACTCGGCGGCAGCGATGGCGCAGACAACGGCCGACAGCAGTTTCGGCCCGAGCGGGCGCAGCACCGGTACGGCCAGGACAGCGAAGCCGACCTCGCCCGCGAGCGCGCCGACCGAGCAGAGGAAGCCCGCCACGTCGGTCCGGCCCCAGCCCTGGACCGTGAACGCCCCGGCGGCGACCAGCGCGGCCGCGCACAGGACGGTGCGGGTCGGACGACGCCCGTCCAGCAGCGGGACGAGGACGGCGACAAGGATCGGGGCACAGCCGACGAACACGCCCGGAACAGCGGGTTCCGCTGACCGCTCGGCGGCCAGGACCGCCAGGTTGAAGCCGACCATGCCGACGGCTGCGAGCAGCGCGAGCCGGGTCCACCGGCGGCGGGTGAGTGTACGGAGAGGAGCGAGGCCGGAGCGCACCCCGCCGCCGAGAAGCGGCAGGAGCAACAGCGCGGCAAGGCTGTAGCGCAGCGCCTGACCGCCCGCGTACGGATAGTCGCCGAGAACACTATTGGCGGTGAAGGAGGCGCCCACGAGGACGCAGGCGATGGCCGCGAGCAGCGCCCCGCGTGCGGAAGTCACGTTCATGGAGCCGACGCTAGGCAGCGAGGCGGTCCGGATTAAGGTCCACTTTCATGACGTCTTCGGGGACCAATCCGCCGTGGGACGGCGCGCAGCGGAGCGCGTCCGTATCCGCTGCCTGGGAGTTGCTGCTTCCGGCCGCGGCCGCCCCGGCCCGGGGGCGCGGGCGTGCGCTTCAGGAGGCGCTGCGCGAGGCGATCCGCTCCGGGCGCCTGGTTCCGGGGACCCGGCTGCCGTCCAGCCGCGAACTGGCCGCGGATCTGCGGGTGTCCCGTGGTCTGGTGACCGAGGCGTACGAGCAGCTCACCGCCGAGGGTTATGTGCGCAGCGGTCGGGGCGCGGGCACCTGGGTGAGCGGTGCCGTCCGCGGCGCTGTGCGCGAGGCGCACGATCTCGCTCCGCGCGCCCCTGGTTCCTCGGTGGACTTCCGGCCCGGTACGCCGGATCTCTCGCTGTTTCCGCGCAGCGCCTGGGCCACCGCCCATCGCGCGGTGCTGGGCCGGCTGCCGCACAGCTCGCTCGGCTACCCCGATCCGCGTGGACTGCCCGAGCTGCGGGAGGCCTTGGCCTCGCTGCTGGCCAGGCGACGCGGCGTGGTCGCCGATCCGGAGCGCCTGGTGGTGTGCTCCGGCGTGGCCCAGGCGACGACGCTGCTCGGGTTTGTTCTGCACGGGCGCGGCTTGCGGACCGTCGGCGTCGAGGATCCCGGAAGCCCGGAGCATGCCTCTCTGTTCGCTTCGACGGGGCTGACAACCGTCCCGCTGCCGCTGGACGAGGAAGGTCTGGCGCCCGCGTCGCTCACGCACTCCGGCGTGCGCGCCGTGGTGACCACGCCCGCGCACCAGTTCCCCACCGGAATCGCCTACTCCGCCACGCGTCGCCGCGCACTGCTCGACTGGGCGCGAACCACGGACGGGCTGATCGTCGAGGACGACTACGACGGTGACTTCCGCTACGACCGGGCGCCGGTCGGTGCGCTGCAGGGTCTGGACCCAGAGCATGTCGCGTACACCGGCTCGGTGAGCAAGTCGCTGGCACCGGGGCTGCGGCTGGGCTGGCTGCTCGCACCTGCGACGATGACGGACGACATCGTGGCCCGTAAACGCACGATGGATCTGGGCAATCCGGCCGTCGACCAGGCGGTGCTGGCCGACTTCGTCACCCGGGGCGGGTACGACCGGCAGCTGCGCCGCTGCCAGCGCGCCTACCGCGAGCGGCGCGACGCTCTGACCGCGGCGCTGGCGGAACACTTCCCCGGCACCGCGGTCAGCGGGATCGCCGCCGGTCTTCATATCATCGCCCGCCTGCCCGAACAGTACGGTCCCGAGACGGTGTTCCTTCAGCGCGCTGCCGGTCGCGGCATTGCGCTGCGGCCGCTCAGTGACTGCGACACCACGCGCCGTGCGGACCGTACGGTGAACCTGGTTCTCGGCTATGCGCATCTGGCACCCCCGGACATCGCGCGCGGCGTACGGCTGCTGGCGCAGGCCCAACGGGACACGCGCGGACGGGACATCGACGGGAGCCGGGACCCGGTGTTCATCTGAGGTTGGTGTGCCCGCCGCCGACGGGCACAAAGGTGGGGCCGGTCGACCGGCCACCCGTACCTCTGTCCCGCTGCCCCCGGAGGCACCTCGATGTCGTACCGTCCGCGTATCCCTTCGCCCGACCGCCGCACCGTGCTGCGCGGTTCGCTCGCGGCTTCGGCCGCGCTCACCCTTCCCCTGGCGGGAGCGGCGGCCCCCGCCTTCGCCCTGTCCGGCCGTCCGCGCGCGGGCTGGGGCGTACAGGTGGGTGATGTCACGGCGTCGTCCGCCCTGGTGTGGGTGCGTGCGGACCGGCCGGCCCGGATGATCGTGGAGACGTCGGCGACGGAGTCGTTCCGGCGGGCCCGTACCTGGTACGGGCCGCTCGTCGGTCCGGGTACGGACTTCACCGGGACGACGCCGCTGTACGGGCTTCCGGCGGGCGAGCAGGTGCACTACCGGGTGACGCTCGCGGACCCGGACGATCCGCGCCGGACCGGTGAGCCGGTGTACGGAACGTTTCGTACCGCGCCTGCCCGGCGCCGGGACGGGGTGCGCTTCCTGTGGTCCGGCGACATCGCGGGACAGGGCTGGGGCATCAACCCGGACATCGGCGGGTACCTGGTCTATGACGAGATGCGCCGCCTCGACCCGGACTTCTTCCTCTGCAGCGGCGACAACATCTACGCGGACGGTGTGATCGAGCCGAGCGTGACGCTGCCCGACGGCAGGGTCTGGCGGAACATCACCACCGAGGAGAAGGCGAAGGTCGCCGAGACGCTCGCCGAGTACCGCGGGAACTTCCGCTACAACCTCCTTGACGACAACCTGAAGAAGTTCAACGCGCAGGTGCCGTCGATCATCCAGTGGGACGACCACGAGGTACGCAACAACTGGTATCCCGGGCAGATCCTGGACGACGCCCGATACACCGAGAAGAACGTGAATGTGCTGGCAGCGCGCTCGATGCAGGCATTCCGCGAGTACTTCCCGGTGTCCACGCTGCACGCATCGTCCGGCGACGGCCGGGTGCACCGGGTAGTGCGCCACGGGCCGCTGCTCGATGTGTTCGTTCTCGACATGCGGTCGTTCCGGAACGCCAACTCTCCCGGACGGCAGCCCGACGACACCACGGGCATCCTCGGCGCCGAGCAGCTCCGCTGGCTCAAGCGCGAGCTGTCGCGGTCCCGCGCAGTGTGGAAGGTGATCGCCGCAGACATGCCACTGGGACTGGTCGTCACGGACGGTGCGACGAACTTCGAGGCGGTGGCGCAGGGCGACCCCGGTGCCCCGCTCGGCCGTGAGCTGCAGATCGCCGAGCTGCTGCGATTCATCAAGCACCGCCGGATCACCGGCACGGTCTGGCTGACCGCCGACGTGCACTACACATCGGCACAGCACTACGCCCCCGAGCGCGCGGCGTTCAAGGACTTCGCACCGTTCTGGGAGTTCGTATCGGGTCCGTTGGCCGCCGGAGGATTCCCCGCCAACGCACTCGACAACACCTTCGGCCCCGACCAGGTCTTCCTGCGTGCGCCCGACCGGGCGAACGTGTCGCCGATGGAGTCGCCGCAGTTCTTCGGCGAGGTCGACATCGACGGGGACAGCGGCGAGTTGACGGTGCGGCTGCGGGCGCAGGGCGGTTCGGTGCTGTTCACCACGGTGCTGCAGCCGGGGCGTGTCGGACAGTGAGCGGACGCCCGTAACCGACGTCGGACGAGGCCCCGGACAGACAGCCGTCCGGGGCCGATTGTCAGTGGTGGGTTCTACGGTTTTTGCATGACCCGATCCGTACAGGCCCTGGCCTACTCCCGCCCTTCCGTTCTCGAGTCCTCCCAGGCCGGACAGGTGCTCGGCCTGGAGACCGCGGGCGGTCTGACGCCGCGGGGTGCAGAGCCCCATCCCCGGTTCTTCGCCGGCTTTCTCGCCTCGCCGCGGGTCGCCGCCCGCGGGCTGCTGGCCGTGGCGGACGTGGCGTCCGCGCGCTACTACCAGCGGACCCTGCCCTCCTCCCTCGACCCGGTGGTGACGGGAAACGGCGACCGGCTGCGCTTCGAGTCGTTCTCCGGCTGCTGCGGGGTGTATGCGCGCCTCGATGTGCTGCAGGACGGTCTGGACGGCGCGCAGACAGGGCATGGCACAACGAATGTGGATGTCAACAACCCTCTGCGGGAGGCGCTTTCGCGGATAGCGGGAGACGATCCGCTGCATCTCCGGGTCGGTCCGGAGGAGATGGCTGTCACCACGCTGAACGGTCCGGTCGTCGAGAAGAAGGTGCCGCTGCCCGACCGTTGGCTGCGCGGGTTCGCCGAGGCGCAGGTGGTCTCCGCCGGTTTCGACCTGCGGGCGGAGCTGTCCGCGCCGGAGGCGGTCCGGTTCCTGCGCGCGCTGCCGCGCTCGTCGGGAAACGCGTCGCGCGGCGCTCAGTGGGTCGTCCCCACCGGGAAGACCCTGCGGCCGACCACGAGGCCGGTGGCCGGCGCAGTATGCCTGCCCGGGCCCGAGCGGCTGGTGACGCTCCAGCGGGTGCTGCGTCACGCGACGGCGTTGCGGGTGTACGGGCCGGTGGCCGACGGCGCCGCGGCCGCGAGCGCCTGGGAGGTGGTACTGCCGGGAATGCGTCTCACGCTGACGCTGTCGCCCGACGCCTCGCGCGGCTTCTCCGGTGAGGGCGGCGTGCTCGACGCACTGGCCACCGACGATGCCGCGGCCGACGCCGAGCTGGTGTCCGTACTGCTCGCCTGGGAGCCGCGGATCGAACCGACGGACCTCGCCGAGCAGTCGGGGCTGTCGGTGGAGCGGGTGCGGGCCGCCCTCACCCGGTTGGGCACAGCGGGCCGGGTGGGGTACGACCTCGCGGACGCGGCGTACTTCCACCGTGAACTGCCGTACGACGCCGACCGGGCCGAGCGGCACAATCCGCGTCTGGTCGCCGCCCGTCAGCTGGCCGGATCGGGCGCGGTCGCGCTGGACGGGGAGCTGGCTGCCGTCTCCTCGGGGAACCGCCGCTACCAGGTGAGGGAGAAAGACGGAGTGCTGAGCTGTACCTGCCAGTGGTGGGCGGATTACCGGGGGCGGCGGGGCCCCTGCAAGCACGCTCTCGCCGTCCGGATGGCCCGTAGGGACGCACCGGTTGCCGGGGGTGCGCGATGAAGGAGCTGCTCACCGCGGTACGTGAGGGATGCAAGGAAGACGTCCCCGCACTTCTCCTGCCGCTGGACCGGGCGGAACGCCGTTCTGCGCTGGCGGAGTTGAAGACGATGCGCAAGGAGTCGCGGAGCTGGGAATGGCGCGAACGGGACAGGATCCAGAAGGCCCTGCTGATCGCCGGAGCGGGCTGTCACTCCGGAGCCGCCGGCTGCGCCACCTGGATCGGTGGCCGGGAGCTGCGCGACTGGACCCGCTCCCCGTACCCGCTGGTCCTCGACGTGCTCGCGGACCGTGATCCTGCCTGGCTCGGCGACCTCGCCCACCGGCTGGCCGCGCGGCCCACCGCCACTCGGATCGACTACGAGTTCGTCTCCGAACTGGTGAAGAGGGCACAGTGCTCCGTGCCCACCACGGAGGGTTTCGTCGTCGGCTGGGCGGAGAGGGTCTCCACCCTGCAGTGGCGGCGGAAGGGCGCGCCGCCGTTGATCGACATACTGCGTGCGGATCCGCATCTCGCGGTGATGGTGCCACGGCTCTTCGAGACGACGGAGCTGCCCCCGCAGGTCATCTGGTACGGCGATCAGGAACACGAATCCGCGGACAACTGGCCCTCAGCACTGTCCACTTCGGTGGATGAGGGGCTGCTGGGGCGGTCCGTGCTCGTCAACTGCTGCGTGACCCGGTTGCTCCGTGGCGGAAAGCCCGGCGATCTGCGGTTCTTCCTGACCGTGCTGCGCCGGCTCGCGCTGACGGAGCAGGAGGAGGCCGAGCGGGTCGCCGACTGGATCGGGATGGCTGCGGACGGCATCTCGACCGTCGCGGGCCATGCGCAGGATGTGCTGGCCCGGCTGGACGAGCGCGGTGGTCTGTCCGTGCGGGAGCTGGCGGACGTCTCGGGTTCGGTGCTGTTCCGGACGGAGAAGAAGCTCGTCCGGGCCCAGCTCGTGCTGCTCGGCAAGGCACTGCGCCGCGACGCGTCGGCGGCCGAAGAACTGCTGCCGGTCGTCGCCGAGGCATTCGGTCACGAGGACATCGGCATCCAGGAGCGGGCGCTGAAGTTGGTGGCGCGGTACGCACCCCCTGTCGGCGACCCCTTGCGCGAGGAACTCGCCATGTCCGCGGAGCTGTTGGGGCCGGTGCACCGGGCAGCAGCGGCGGAGGTGTTCGGGGATCTGCTGGACGCCCGGCCACCGGCCGAGCCGTACGAGGAGATACTGCCGTCGGTTCCTGCTCCGCGTCGGCTCGAACCTGCGCCGGAGACGACCGCCGAGCTCGTCGAGGAGGTGGTGGCACTGGTGCGATCCGGATCACGGGAACCGGCCACCTTCGAGCGGGCTCTGGACGGACTGGTCCGCCATGCCCACACGGACCGTCCGGCGCTGGCGGATGCGCTGCGCGACGCGCTGGCGGATCGGTGGTGGCTCGACGACACATCGTCCCACGTCGAGCGGACGCTCAGCCTGGACACGGGCATCGAACTCGTCGTGGCCGTACTGCTCGAACGGGTCTCGGTGCGAGCCGTTCACGACGGGCGTGCCGGCTGGACCGGGACCGGCACCTGTGTCCATGCGGCGCTCGACGGAATCCTCCGGGCGCGGCTGTGGGAGGCCGCCTACTCGGTACTGATCGGCAGGTCGCCGTTCCTTCTGGCCACTCCGACATGGCACACCGGCTCGCTGGACCCGGCGGTGCTGGTCGAGCGGCTGCGTACGTATCAGCAGCTCGGGGTCGAACCCGGGGAAGCCGATTTCGCCCAGGCGCTGCTGCGCGTGCGGCGCAGCGGTCGGCGCGAGGCAGCGGAGGCGGCGGATGCGGCCACCCTGCTCGGCACCGCGCAGGGTGACCGGCTGGCTGCCTGGCTCCACGCGGACGAACCGGTCGCACCTGTGCAGCAGCACCATCTGGAGAACGAACAGCCGCCGTCGCGCAGCTGGTTGCAGCGATCGGCTGCCGGGACGCGACGCGTCCTGTTGGCCACCGAGGAAAGTCGGGGCATCCAGCAGGAGTTCCCGCGTTGCTTCCACTGGCTGGGCCGCCCGCACGTCCCGGACGGACACCGGTGCTACCACTGGGGCGAGGAGCCCGGCTCCTGGCTCGCCACCCTGCCCGAGGACGGCGAGACGATGGCCGCCTGGATGCTGCCCGCTGTCGCCACCTGCGCGACCGAGGAGCTACGGGGTGCGGCCTGGCCGCTGCCCCGGCTCGCCGGGCTCGGCGGCCCGGCCGCCGCGGCCATCCATCTGGCCGTGGCGTACGGGCTGGGCGCCCGCCATCCGGAGGACAGGTTGTCGGCGGTCGACGCCCTGCTGGTGCTCGCGGCCCAGGACAGGCTGGACGCGGTGCTGCTCGGCCGGGAGTTGGCGATTCTCGTCGACCGCGAGCTGGTGAAACCCAACCGTGTGGCGGAGTCCGCCCGTACGGCTGCCGCCACCGGCGCATACCGGACGGTGCTCACCGTGCTGACCGCCGCGCTGCCCCCGCTGCTGGCGTACGAGCAGGCCCCGCGCGGGCTGAGCGATCTGCTGTCCGTGGCCGCCGAATGCGCGGAACGCTGCGGCGCGGTGGCGACCGAGCCGATACCCGGGCTGACGGCTCTGGCCGCGCGCGGCGGGTCGTCGCAGCTGGTACGTCATGCGGCACGGCTGCAGGCGGCCTGGGAAAAGGGGTCGGAGACGACGGCCGACGACATCGTGCCGTAACGACCTGGTGCACGAGAGAGAGTGGATCAGGTCGTAAGCAGTGACGGGTCACGCCCCACCGTGACCCGTCCCGTCCCGCCTTCGGAGCACCCAGGCCCGCCGCAAACTCCGCAGCGGCCGCAATCATCCACGACAGCAATCAACGAAAACGGGTGATAGGGGACTAGATCCACACTTAACCCATCAGTCACAAGACGTTCGCGATCAGGCAACACCGCTCCGTCACAGTGAGCTCATGACTGATGTGACATCCGCGAAGAGCGCCCGCCGCCCACACCACTGGCGGCGGGACCTGATCGAGCTGGCCGCCCTGTTCACCGCCGTCGCGGTGGCCGACGCGATCGCCAACATGATCGGGCACCAGCCCGACGGACCGTATCTGCTGATCGCCTCGGCCCTGGCCCTCGTGGCGACGGCCGCGTTCCACACCTGGTGGGCACGGCGGCACAGTCACGCCCCGCCGCCGACCTCCGGCGACCACAGCGTGGGCCTGTCCCACCACACGGTCACCGACAACGCGGCGGCCACCGCTGCCGCCGCACTCGTGACCACGCCCGCCGCCGGTCCGGCCCCGTCCGACGAGGACACGGTGCTGTGGCGGATGCGCACCACGGTCCGGGACGCCCCCGGCAGTCTCGCCGCGCTCTGCATCACGCTCGCCCAGCACCGGATCGACATCCTCACTCTGCAGACGCATCCGCTGGCACAGGGCACGGTCGACGAGTTCCTGCTGCGCGCCCCCGCCTCGCTCCAGGTCCGGCAGCTGAGCCGGGCGATCTCCGCCGCGGGCGGCAGCTCCACCTGGATCGAGCGGGCCGACGCGCACGACCTGGTGGACGCCCCGACGCGGATCCTGGGACTCGCCACCCGCACCGCCCTGGACGCCGCTGAACTCCCGCTCGCGCTGCGCCAGTTGCTCGGTCGCTGCACCATCCACTCGCTGCCTGCCGTCTCGGTCACCGGCCGTGCGACCGGGGAGAGCGCACCGGTCGAAGGGATGCTCGAGGAGACGGTGATGCGACTGCGCGACCCGTCCGGCGGTGCGATCACCATCGAGCGGCCCTATCTGCCGTTCACCCCGACCGAGTTCGCCCGGGCCCGCGCACTGGTGGAGCTCGACGCCCGGCTCGGCCCCCGCGTCCCGCGCAGCGAGCACGTGCTCACGCTCCCCGAGGGCAACGAGATCACCGTCCGCCGCGCGGACCGGAGCGACCTGGCCGCCGCCCGCGCCATGCACGACCGCTGCTCCGAGCAGACACTGCGGCTGCGCTACCACGGTCCGGTCCGCGATGCCGACCGCTACCTGGACCACCTGCTGAGCCCCAGGTTCGGCCGCACCCTGGCCGTCCAGACGGCCTCCGGCCGCCTGGTCGCCCTGGGACACCTCCTCTGGGACGGTGACGAGACCGAGGTGGCCCTCCTCGTCGAGGACGACTGGCAGCGCCGGGGCATCGGCTCGGAGCTCCTCGGCCGCCTGGTGACGCTCGCCGTCGAGGCCGGCTGCGACAGCGTCTACGCCGTCACCCAGGCGTCCAACACCGGCATGGTCGCCGCCATGCGAGCCCTCGAGCTTCCCCTCGACTACCAGATCGAGGAGGGCACGCTCGTCATCACCGCCCGGCTGGAAGCGACTCCGGTACGCTCCCTGCCGTCGTACGAGCAGGCGGGTCGCTGAGCGCCTGACAGAGATCGGCCCACAGGTCCTCGACGTCCTCCAGGCCGACCGACATACGCAGCAGCCGGTCCCCGACCCCGGAAGCCTGCCGGTCTCCCTCATCCACAATGCGGTGGCTGATGGAGGCCGGATGCTGGATCAGGGTGTCCACACTGCCGAGACTCACCGCAGGAGTGATGAGCCGTACGGCGGAGATCACCCGGTGCGGATCCCCGTACACCTCGAAGGAGACCATCGCCCCGCCCACCGCCGGGTAGTGGACCCTGGCGATGCGCGGGTCGGTGGCCAGCCGGCGGGACAGTTCGGCGGCGCTCGCGGAGGCGGCACGCACCCGTACCGGCAGGGTGGACAGACCCCGCAGCAGCAGATATCCGGCCATCGGATGCAGTACCCCGCCGGTGGCGAACCGCACCTGTCGCAGCCGGGCCGCGAACTCCTCGTCGCAGGCGACGACGCCGCCCATCACATCGCCGTGCCCGCCCAGGTACTTGGTGGCGCTGTGCAGAACGATCCGTGCGCCGTGCTCGACGGGCCGCTGGAGGACCGGGGTGGCAAAGGTGTTGTCGACGAGCAGCGGAACCGATCCGCAGGAGTGCGCGAGCGCCCGGATGTCGACCTCTGCGAGCGTCGGGTTGGCCGGTGTCTCGACCACGACCAGACCGGTGTCCGGACGGATCGCCTCCGCGATGCCCGCCGGATCGGTCCAGGTGACTTCGGTGCCCAGCAGGCCGGCACCGAGAAGATGGTCGCTGCAGCCGTACAGCGGGCGGACAGCGATCACATGGCGCAGGCCCATGCTCGCGCGGGCCAGCAGAACCGCGGTGAGCGCCGCCATGCCGCTGGCGAACGACACAGCGCTCTCGGTCCCCTCGAGCCGGGCCAGAGCCGTTTCGAACCGGGCCGTGGTCGGGTTGTCGAGCCGGGCGTAGACGGGCGGCCCGTCGAGCTTGGCGCCGGTGGTGGCGAAGGTGTCGATCCGTTCCGCCTCTCCCCTGGAGTCGTACGAGGGGTAGGTGGTGGACAGATCGATCGGCGGGGCGTGCAGGCCGAGTGCAGCGAGGTCGTCGCGTCCGGCGTGCACGGCTTCGGTGGCCAGCGCCCTGGACCGGGGTGTCGTCGAGGGCCGCATCGAGGCTTCGGTGTCCATGACACCACTCTGAACAGGTGCCGGGCCATGCCGTCGAAACACCGTGCTACGTTCGGCGAATGGCTGATTCCGTCGTTCTGGACCCGGTGGACCTGCACATTCTGCGGCTGCTGCAGAACGATGCCCGGACCACGTACCGCGAGCTCGCCGCCGAGGTCGGGGTCGCACCGTCGACCTGTCTGGACCGGGTGGCCCGGCTGCGCCGCTCAGGCGTGATTCTCGGCCACCGGCTGCGTCTCGACCCGGCCAGGATCGGCCGTGGCCTGGAGGCGCTGCTGTCGGTGCAGGTCCGCCCGCACCGCAGGGAGCTCATCGGCCCGTTCGTCGAGCGGATCAGGGCGTTGCCGGAGTCCCGCGCGCTCTTCCATCTGACCGGCCCCGACGACTATCTGGTCCACGTGGCCGTTGCCGACACCGCGGATCTGCAGCGGCTGGTGCTCGACGAGTTCACCTCGCGGCGCGAAGTGGCCCGGGTGGAGACGCGGCTGATATTCCAGCAGTGGGAGTGCGGGCCGCTGTTGCCGCCGGCCGCCACGGCGCCCGGAAGGACCCCAGAATCCAAATGACCGGTTCCGGCCACCGCGGTCGGTGATCCGCGTCCACGGCGTCGAACCGGAATGAACTGTGTCAGGTCCCTGACGTCTATCGATAGTGACGCGGGCCCCCTGGCCGTACGAAGATGTCCGCATGTCAGACACTTCGAACAGCGCGCTGCCCCGCCAGGTCGCCGACGCCTACGTCGACGCATTCATCGAACTCGACCCGATCTCAGGCACCTACCTCGGTGTAGTGGAAAGCTCCCGCCGTCTTCCCGACTTCTCCCCCGCCGGGCAGGAAGCCCTTGCCGAGCTCGCCCGCGCCACCCTGGTGAAGCTCGACGCCGCCGAGCAGCTCCCGGGCGCGGACAGCGACGCAGAGCGCCGCTGTGGCCGCCTGCTGCGGGAACGGCTGACCGCGGAGATCGCTGTCCATGAGGCCGACGAGAGCCTGCGAGCCGTCTCCAACCTGCACTCGCCGGCGCACAGCGTCCGTGAGGTGCTGACGGTGACGCCGACCGAGACCGATGAGGACTGGGCGGCGATCGTGGAGCGGCTGCTGGCGGTTCCCGGAGCCCTGGAGGGGTACCGCGCCTCGCTCGCGCTCGGCCTGGAGCGGAAGCTGTACGGCGGTCCGCGCGCCACCGCCACCTTCATCGGCCAGCTGACCGAGTGGGTCGGGCAGGACGGAACCGGGTTCTACCAGGGTTTCGTCGCCGCGGGCCCGGACTCGCTGCGCGCGGATCTGGACGACGCCGCCCGCCAGGCCACGGAGGCCACGCAGGCGCTGCGCGACTGGATGCGCGATGTGTACGCCCCCGCGGTCGAGGGTGCGCCCGACACGGTGGGCCGGGAGCGGTACGCCCGCTGGTCGCGTTACTTCAACGGTACCGATCTGGATCTCGACGAAGCATACGCGTACGGCTGGTCCGAGTATCACCGGCTGCTCGGCGAGATGAAGGCCGAGGCCGGGAAGGTGCTGCCCGGGGCCGGTCCCTGGGAGGCGCTGGCCCATCTCGATGTGCACGGCAAGCACATCGAGGGTGTCGACGAGGTCCAGGCCTGGCTGCAGGGCCTGATGGACGAGGCGATCGAAGCCCTCGACGGCACGCACTTCGAACTCGCCGAGCGGGTACGGAAGGTGGAGTCCCGGATCGCACCGCCCGGCGGCGCCGCGGCCCCGTACTACACGGGTCCGTCCGAGGACTTCTCGCGCCCCGGCCGCACCTGGCTGCCCACCATGGGCGAGACCCGCTTCCCGGTGTACGACCTGGTCTCCACCTGGTACCACGAGGGTGTCCCGGGCCACCACCTGCAGATCGCCCAGTGGGCCCATGTCGCCGACAGTCTCTCCCGCTACCAGGCGTCGATCGGCATCGTCAGCGCCAATGCCGAGGGCTGGGCGCTGTATGCGGAGCGGCTCATGGACGAGCTGGGCTTCCTGCCCGACGCCGAGCGCCGTCTCGGCTACCTGGACGCGCAGATGATGCGTGCCTGCCGGGTGATCGTGGACATCGGCATGCACGCGGAGATGGAGATCCCGGCGGACTCCCCCTTCCACCCCGGTGAGCGGTGGACACCCGAGCTGGCGCAGGAGTTCTTCGGCAACCACAGCGGCCGGCCGGCGGACTTCGTGGAGAGCGAGCTGACCCGCTACCTTTCCATGCCGGGGCAGGCCATCGGTTACAAGCTGGGCGAGCGTGCCTGGCTGCTGGGCCGGGAGAACGCCCGCAAGGCGCATGGCGACGCGTTCGACGCGAAGGCCTGGCACATGGCAGCGCTGTCACAGGGGCCGCTGGGTCTGGACGATCTGGTCGACGAGCTGTCGAAGCTCTGATCCGGACGGTTTTCGACACGAAGGCGGTCGGGCCCCGCTCGGTACGGTGGGCCCGGCCACTTCCCCTCTGCTGGAAGAGAGCGGCGCAACGATCATGACAAGGTTCCTGTTCTGCTGCGACCCGCTGCGTTCCACGCGCCCCGACGCACAGTTCGCCGGGGAAGCCGAAACGGTACGGGAGTGCGGCGGCCGGGTCGCGCTGCTGGACCATGACGCACTGCTCGCCGGGGACCTCGGGGCTGCACTCGCCCGGGTGGAGCGCGGCTCCGGACCGTACTGGTACCGGGGCTGGATGATTCCGGCGAGCCGGTACGAGGAGCTGGAGCGGGCGCTCACCGCCCGTGGTTGCTCGCTGATGACGGATGCTTCCGCGTACCGCCGCGCTCATGAACTGCCGGGCTGGTACGGGGTGTTCGCGGGGCTGACACCGCGCAGCGTGTGGCGTCCCGTGGCGGTGAGCGGCAGCGCCTCCGGCGACGAGGCGCCGGCGGCGCTCACGGCGTCGGTGGTCTTGGCGGCGTTGGCCGAACCACTCGGCGCGGGGCCCGGGATCGTGAAGGACTTCGTGAAGTCCCGCAAGCACGAGTGGCACGAGGCCTGCTATGTACCGGAGTTGACGGACCGGGCACACCTCGCCTCGGTCGCCGGACGGTTCTGCGAGCTGCAGGGGGACTCGCTCGCCGGGGGTCTGGTGCTGCGCGCGTACGAACCGTTCGTACCGGGCGGTGAGGCTCGGGTGTGGTGGGTGGACGGCGAGCCGGTGCTGGTCACCGCCCACCCGGACACCCCGGACCGGTTGCCGTCGCCCGCACTCGACCCCGTACGCGACGCGGTGAAACAGCTCGGCTGCCACTGGGTAACGACCGATCTCGCGCTGCGCGACGACGGGGTGTGGCGGGTGGTGGAGGTCGGTGACGGCCAGGTCAGTGGCCTGCCTGCGGGGGTCGACGCCGCGCCTTTGTTCACCGCCCTGATCGGGGAGGGTCCCGGTCGCAGCGCCTGAAGCCGCGCTCGACGTCGATGTCCTGCCCGGTGGTCGGCCCTCCTGCGGTGTCCGCCCGGCTTGTCGGACGGGTTCCCGACGTGCCACGCGGGCATGACGGACCTGCCGCGTTCGCCGTTCAGCAGCCGCAGTCGTCGGAGTCGACCGGCGCGGTGAGCGCGTCCGCGGTGCGCCGCTCGCGTCCCTCCCAGGTCTCGAACTCGAAGCCCTCACGCGCCCAGTACTCGAAACCGCCGAGCATCTCCTTGACCTGGTAGCCGAGTTCGGCGAGTGCCAGCGCGGCGCGGGTGGCGCCGTTGCAGCCGGGGCCCCAGCAGTACGTGACCACGGGGACGTCCGGGTCGAGGAGATCCCGGGCCTGCTCGGCGATGAGCGCGGTGGGCAGGTGAATCGCACCGGGGACGTGCCCCTGGTCCCAGGAGGCGGTGGACCGGGAGTCGAGGACGACGAAGCCGGGGTCACCGTCGGCCGCGAGAGCGGCGGCGACATCGGAGACGTCGGCGTGGAAGGCGAGCGAGGCGCCGAAGTACGCGGCGGCCTCGGCCGGTGCGGCCGGCGGAACGCGGAGGACGGGGTTGGCTGCGGAGGCGGTGAGTTGTGAAGTCATGACCAAAAATCTACGACCAGTGATCCTTTGCCGGAAGGTGAGATCCCCGGCACAAGTCTTGATCCACCGGGGATTTCCCTGTTGTCTCTGAGATATGACCGACTATTCCCCGGACACCACCGACTGGCGCATCCTCGATGTCCTGCAGCGCGAGGGACGGGCGACCTTCGCCGAGCTGGCCCGCGCCGTCGCGATGTCCCCGAGCGCGGTGACGGAGCGGGTGCGCCGCCTCGAGGAGGCGGGAATCATCAGTGGGTACGCCGCCGTGGTGGACCCGGAGGCGCTCGGACTGCCGATTCTCGCCCTCGTACGGCTGCGCTATCCGAACGGACACTACAAGCCGTTCCACGATCTTCTCGACGCGACGCCCGAGATCGTGGAAGCCCACCATGTCACCGGCGACGACTGCTTCGTCCTCAAGGTGACCGCTCGCTCGATGAGCCACCTGGAGGAGGTCGCGGGGAAGATCGGCACGCTCGGTTCCGTCACCACCAGCGTCGTCTACTCCTCGCCCCTCCCCCGGCGGCCGATCAGCCGCTGACCCCGCCGGCCGCGCGGTGGAACACCGCCGATCCGTGCCGCTCCTTGACCACTTCGAGCTGGGCCGGGATCCGGCGACGCAGATCGCCGACGTGGCTGACGATGCCGACGCTGCGGTCCCGCTCGCGCAGCGAGTCCAGTACGTCGAGGACCTCGTCCAGGGTCTGGTCGTCGAGGCTGCCGAACCCCTCGTCGATGAAGAGTGTGTCCAGCCGGACCCCTCCCGCCTCGTCGGTGACGACGTCGGCGAGACCGAGCGCCAGAGCCAGGGAGGCGAAGAACGTCTCGCCGCCCGAGAGCGTCGCCGTGTCGCGCTCACGGCCGGTCCAGGAGTCGACGACATGCAGTCCGAGGCCGGACCGGCGGCCTCCGGTGCGGGCGTCGGAGTGGACGAGCGTGTAGCGGCCCGACGACATCCGCTGCAGCCGTGCGGTGGCGGCGGCGGCGACCTGTTCGAGCCGGGCGGCAAGAACGTACGACTCCAGCCGCATCTTGCGTTCGTTGTCCGCGGAGGTGCCTGCGGTGAGCCCGGCCAGTCGGGCCACCCGGTCGTACTCGTCGCGCAGCGGTCCCAGTGCGCGCACGTCCTGCGCCGCGCGGCGGGACAGCCGGCCGAGTTCGGCGCAGCGCTCCCGGGCGGCGGCGAGCGTGGCGGCGGCGTTCCGCAGCCGCCCCTCGGCCGCGTCGTACGCGGCCTGTGCGGCGTCGGGGTCGGCCTCCGGGTGCTCGGCGGCGGCGCAGGTCTCGGGCTCGGCGAGCCGTTCGGCGACGGCTGCGGCCTCGGCCTGCCAGCCATCGATCCGGTGCTGGATGTCGCGGTGCTCGGCGTCCGTGAGCAGGGTCGCAGCGGCAGCCTCAGGTGTGTCGAACCCGGCCCGGAACGCGGCGTCCGCGAGCCGGCCGTCGGCCTCCTTGCTGCGCCGCGCCGCCAACTCCTCGGCGCGCACCGCCTCGGCGGCGTCGGCGAGCAGAGCCATCCGGCGCTCCAGCAGGGCAGCGTGCGCGGCGACACTGCCGGATTCGCCGCGCGCGGCCGTCAACTCGGCTTCCAGTCCAGCCTGTTCCCGATCGAGCCCTTCCCGCCGCGAGGTCCGGGCGGCGGAGCGGCGCTCGGCCTGCTGCCGCGCTTCACGCCTCTCGGTCTGCTCCCGTTCGGCGACCGCGAGGGCCTCGCGCGCGGCGTGCATTCCGGCGGCGGTACGGTGCGCATGGGCGTGCTCGGCAGCCAACTCGGCGACCAGCGCCTCAAGTTCGACAACGGCAGGTTCAGCAGCATGGGGCCCGTCATCGGCAGTCCCGGCGGCTCCGCGGTCAGAGGCATCGTCGGCAGTGGTCCCCACGACGGGCAGCGCCGCGGCACGCGCCGCCGCGTGCTTCTCCCGTACGACTCCGAGCTCCCGATCCGCCTCTGTACGCGCCTGCTCGGCACGCCGGTACACGGCGAGAGCCGCCTCCTCGGCCGCCCGGTCGACATGCCCCTCCGCTGCCCGCGCGGGCTCCGGGTGGTCGCCCGACCCGCAGACCTTGCAGGCCTCGCCGTCGACGAGTTCCGCCGCAAGCTCGGCGGCGATGTCGCGCAGCCGCTGCTCACGCAGCTCAAGCCACCTTTCGTGTGCACCCAGGGCGCGTTCGCGCGCCGCGGCCAGCCGGTCGGCCGCACCCGTCGCCTTGGCCGCGAGCGCGTCGCGGCGACGGGCCGCGTCCAGGCGGCGGCGGGCCGGCTCCAGCCGCCCCGCAAGGTGTTCGGCGCGGGTCGCGGACTCCTGTGCCGTCTCGATGCGTTCCTGGAGCTCGTGGCGGGTGGACCCCCAGCCCGCCAGCCAGCCTTCCGCTTCCTGGATCAGTTCGTCGTCGGCGCGGGCCTGGCGTTCCAGTTCGGCTCGCTCGGTGTCGATCTCCGCGCTGCGCCGCTCGGCACGACGCGCGGCGTCGAGACCGCCGAGCTCCTGCCGGAGCCTGCGTTCCAGGGTTGCCAACTGCTCGGCACCCGCGTCGACAAGGGTGTCGGGCAGCTGGGCGCGGACGCGCTCATGGGCCGCTCGGGCAGTCCGGTGGGCGCGCTCGGCGTCGTCGCGCAACTCCAGTGCGGGGGCGACGAGTTCAGCCTTGCGCGCTCGTTCGAGCCGCTCGCGCTGCCGGTCCCGCTCGGGGCGGCGGGCTTCGAGCTCGCGGGCGCGGCGGCGCGTTTCCTCGTACCGCTGCTGGAGTCTGGCGAGTTCGCGTGCGGTGTCGAGTTCGCGGCGGGCGAGGGCCTGCCCACTCTCGGCTGCGGAGAGTACGGACTCGGCGATGTCGAGCCGTTCCCGGGCGTTGCTGCGGGCCACTGCAGCCCACTCCAGTACGCCGTCCGCGAGTCCCGGATCGCCAGGCCGGGCGTCCGGCAGGGGCAGTTCACCGGCAGCAGGTCCGGCGGCCTGGGCGATCCGCTGGGCGATCCCGAGGATCTGCTCGTCCCCGGCCTTGACCTGCGTCTCGGTGGTACGGCGCAGTTCGGTGAGCCGTTCCTCGACGGCCGCGAAGCGGCGGGTGTCGAAGAGTCTGCCGAGCAGTTTGCCGCGGGCTTCGGCATCGGCGCGCAGGAAGCGTGCGAAGTCGCCCTGCGGCAGCAACACCACCTGGCAGAACTGGTCCCGGCTCATCCCGACGAGCTGGGTGATCTCCTCGCCGATCTCCTGGTGCGAGCGGCTGAGCGCCCGCCAGCCGTGCTCGGGGTCGTACTCGCGCAGCCAGCTCTGCGCCTTCTCGGTGGTGAAGCCCTCGCCCTTCTTCTTGGGGCGGGGCTGGGCCGGGCGCCGGGTGATCTCCAGGTGCCGTCCGCCGACGGTCAGTTCCAGCCGGACCTCGGTGGGGAGGCCGGCCGGGGCGTGATCGCTGCGCAGTGAGGTGCCGGGGCTCTGGCGGGCTCCGGGCACCGCGCCGTACAGCCCGTAGCAGACGGCGTCGAGGACGGAGGTCTTCCCCGCTCCGGTGGGTCCGTGCAGCAGAAAGAGTCCGGCGGCGGAGAGCGCGTCGAAGTCGACTTCCTGGGTGGCGCCGAACGGGCCGAAGGCGGTGAGGGTGAGCCGGTGGAGTCTCAACGGTTCACCTCGCGCACGCCGTCGTCCACCCGTACGTGGTCGAAGGCGCCGCGCAGCACCGTGCGCTCCTGCTCGTCCGCCCCGTTCCCGCCCCGGACATGCGCCACGAAGTCCTCCGCGATCTGCTGGTCGTCGCGCCCCCTGAGGCGCTGTGCGTATGAGGCGAGCGGATCCCCGGGGGCCCGCTCGGGTTCGAAGACCAGGCTCAGGGTGTGCGGAAACCTGTCCAGGAGGCGGGCCATCGGCTCGTCCGGACGGACCGGGTCGGTGAGGGTCGCCTCCACCCATGCCTCCTCGTGCCGGGCCAGCGCCGGGTCTTCGAGCAGGATGTCCAGGCGGCCACGGAGGCGGGCGAGCGGACGGGGCACCGGGCAGTCGATCCGCTCGGCGGTGATCGTTCCGGTGGCTCCGAGGTCGATCAGCCACATGGTCTTGCGGTGGGCGACCTCGGAGAAGGAGTACGCGAGGGGTGAGCCGGAGTAGCGCACCCGGTCGGTGACGGCCTGGGAGCCGTGCAGATGGCCGAGCGCCGTGTAGTCGATGCCGTCGAAGACGCCGGCGGGTACGGCGGCCACACCGCCGATGGTGATGTCGCGCTCGCTGTCGCTGGGTTCGCCGCCCGCGACGAAGGCGTGGGCGAGGACCACGGAGCGGGTGGATTCCGGCCGGGTGGCGAGGTCGGCGCGGACCCGGTCCATGGCGGCGGTCAGCACCGCTTCGTGTCCGGCCCGCTCAGCCTTCAACACGTCCTTGACGAGGGCCGGTTCCAGATAGGGCAGCCCGTAGAACGCCACATCGCCGTGCTCGTCGTGCAGGACGACGGGGGTGGCGCACTCCGCCGGGTCGGTACGCAGATGGATGCCGGCCCGCCCGATCAGTCCTGCGCCGACGCCGAGCCTGCGGGCCGAGTCGTGGTTCCCGGAGATCATCACCGTGGGTACGCCCGCGGCGGCGAGCCGGTGCAGGGCCCGGTCGAAGAGCTCGACGGCGGAGAGCGGGGGCACGGCTCTGTCGTAGACATCACCCGCGACGACGACGGCGTCGACCTCGCGCTCTCGGACGGTCGCCACCAGATGATCGAGGTAGGCGGCCTGTGCCTCCAGCAGCGAGACCCGGTGGAACGACCGCCCCAGGTGCCAGTCCGATGTGTGCAGAATCCTCAAGACCTGGCTCCGACCTGCATGTTTCTCTTCCTTCGCACCCAGCGTCCACGCCTGTCTTGCCCGGGAGCCGCACCGGACCGGCGCGGGAGCGCACGGTCGGCACCGACCACGCTAGCGCCGCTGCGCCCCTGATCCCTCACGAACCTGTTTCCTCACAGCCCACAGTCTCCCATCGCCACGCACCGCCTCCGACGTGTTCGGCGAAGAAGATCGATCGGCGTTCCGATGCCGAGCCGTTCCGCCTGCCGGTATGCGGCCCGGGCGACGGCGAGATCCTGCCGGAGAAGCCCGACGGGGGGATCGCTCCGAACCAGTGGTACGCCCGTGATGCTCGCCGCGCAGCACGTCCCCGAGGGTGTCACCGGCGGCGTCGGCCGGAAGTACTCCGAGAGGCTGAGGGGCGCGGCTCGCTCTCCCCCACCGATTTCCGGATCCGCAGCGCGGCCGTGCCACCCCGTCGAGTGCGTTCAGGTGTCCCCGTACGCCTCGCCGCCCAGCTCCAGCAGCGCCTCACCCGCCGTCGTATCGGCCAGCCAGCGCCGGAAGTCCTCGACATCCGCGTCCGGCAGCCCGATCTCGATGATCACCGCTTCCTGGTACCGGACCTCCCGGACGGCCCGCCCGGTGGCGCGCAGGTCGTTCTGGAGCCTGCCTGCCCGCTGGTGGTCGACGGTGACCGTGGCGAGCCGGAACCGCTGCCGGGTGATCGTGCCCAGCTCGTCGAGCGCCTCGCCGACCGCTCCTCCGTAGGCCCGGATCAGGCCGCCGGCGCCGAGCTTCACCCCGCCGTAGTAGCGGGTGACGACGGCGGCGACGTACCGCATCTCCCGGCGCATCAGCATCTGCAGCATGGGGACGCCCGCAGTGCCACCGGGCTCCCCGTCGTCACTGGCCTTCTGTACGGAGGCGTCGGCGCCGATCACGTACGCGAAGCAGTTGTGGGTGGCGGTCGGGTGTTCCCTGCGGATGCGTGCGACGAAGTCCTGCGCCTCCTGCTCGGTGGCGGCGGGGGCGAGCGCGCAGATGAAGCGCGATCGGTTGATTTCGGTCTCGTGCACGCCCGCTCGGGCGACTGTCCGGTACTGCTCCTGCATCCGTCCACCCTATGCGCAGCAGCGGGAATGGCCCGCGGTCGCAGTCCGTTGTCCGCATCATGTACGCAGACGCAGCAGGGACCGAGACTGAGACGATCCGCAGGATTCTCCGGGACTCGGGCGACACCTGGGCCGTGGTGGGACTGTCCGACAACGAGTCGCGCGCGGCCTACCGCGTCGCCGCGGTCCTCCAGCGCTTCGGCAAGCGCGTGGTCCCGGTGCACCCGAAGGCGGAACGGGTGCACGGAGAGGAGGGCTACGCGTCGCTGGCCGACATCCCGTTCCCGGTCGACGTCGTGGACGTCTTCGTCAACAGCGGACTGGCGGGCGCCGTCGCGGACGAGGCCGTCACGATCGGCGCGAAGGCGGTCTGGTTCCAGCTCGGCGTGATCGACGACGCAGCGTACGAACGCACACAGGCAGCCGGACTCGACATGGTGATGGACCACTGCCCGGCGATCGAAATACCCCTTCTGGACCGATGAGCGACATGCCACTCCTCGGCCGAATGTGCGGGGTATCACACATGGCGCTCCGCTGGGAGAATGCCCCCTTGTGAGTCTCACCAGTGCGCCGAGTGCCGTGAACGTCGCCCACCGCCGAAGCCGGCTGGCCGGTCAGCTGTCCCGGCTCGGCGTGGAGCGGAGCGATGTCCTCCTGGTGCATGCGTCGATGCGGGCGGTGGGAGCGGTCAGCGGCGGGGCCGGTGCCGTGATCGGTGCGCTGCGGGACGCGCTCGGCGAGGGCGGCACCCTGATCGTCCCGTCGTTCACACCGGAGAACTCCGACACCTCCCCCCAGTACCGCAACCGGGTCCGCGGCCTCCCCGACCACGCCCGGGAGGCGGTCCGCGCGGGCATGCCGCCGTTCGACCCCGCCACCACGGCGGCACCGTCGATGGGCCGGCTCGCGGAGGCCGTACGGCTGACCCCGGGGGCGGCACGCAGCAGCCATCCGCAGACCTCGTTCGCCGCCCTCGGCCCCCTCGCCGGCAAGCTGCTCGCACACCACCGCCCCGACTGCCACCTCGGCGAGGACTCGCCGCTGGCCCGCCTCTACGACGTGCGGGCTCACGTCCTGCTGCTGGGCACCGGCTTCGACTCCTGCACCGCGTTCCACCTCGGCGAGTACCGCGTCCCCACCCCGCCGCGCCGCACCTACCGCTGTGTGGTGACCACCCGGGGCAGACGCCACTGGTGGGAGTACGAGGACGTGGCGCTGGACGACAGCGACTTCACCGCGCTCGGGGCGGAGTTCGCCCGCACGGACAACGGTGCGGCGGTACGCAGCGGCCCGGTGGGCTCGGCGACCGGCCGCCTCTTCGGCTTCACCGACGCGGTCGACTTCGCGGCCCGCCGGCTTCCGTCGCTGCGGAAGGAGCGGGTGTAGCGGCGCGTCGGCACGGCCGCCACTGGGCAGAAGGCCTGTGCGCGTATGTACCAACACGTCAGCCTGCGCTCATACTTGCCGCGTATCGGCCTTACGGGGAGGCACCGGATGGAGCAGCTGATCCACACGGAGGACGGTCGCGCTTTGGCCGTGGAGCACTACGGCAATCCGCACGGCAGGCCGGTCTTCCTGCTCCACGGCACGCCAGGCAGCAGACTCGGTCCGGCCCCGCGCAGCTCCGTCCTGTACCGGCTGGGGATCCATCTCATCACGTACGACCGTCCCGGATACGGTGCCTCGCACCGATTACCTCGGCGGTCGGTGGCCCATGTCGCCGCGGACGTCACCGCAATCGCGGACGCCCTGGGCATCGGCCGGTTCGCGGTGGTCGGCCGGTCCGGTGGGGCACCGCACGCGCTCGCCTGTGCCGCGCTGCTGCCGGAGCGCACGGCGCGCACCGCCGCGCTGGTGGGCCTGGCGCCGCGTGACGCCCAGGGCCTCGACTGGTTCGACGGAATGACCGAATCCAACGTGCGTGAATACATCAACGCCGCGGCGGGACACCACCAGCTGACGGCCGCCCTGGAGCGCCGTTCCGCGTCGATCCGGGCGGACCCGATGGGTTCGGTCGCCGATATGCACCGCGGGCTGCCCGATTCGGACCGCGGGATCGTGTCGGACACGGGGATCAGGGCCATGCTGGTCCGTAACTTCGCCGAGGGTCTGCGCAACTCCGCCGACGGCTGGGTCGACGATGTCATGTCGTTCAGTAAGGACTGGGGGTTCCGTCCTGAGGACATCACTTCACCCGTACTTCTCTGGCACGGCGAGGACGATGTCTTCGCCCCGGTGCAGCACACCCGGTGGCTGGCGGAGCGCATCCCGGGTGCGGAGCTGGTGGTGGAGCGCGGTGCGGCGCACTTCGGCGCGTTGCGGGTGCTGACGCGCGTGCTCAGCTGGGCCACCGGGTGACCCCGGCCGCCGCGCCGGCTCCCGGGACGACCCGGTCCGTACCGCACGGACCGGCCGTCCTCGCGGCTCCCGTCCCCTGTCCCGCGCTCACACAGGCTGCGGCTCCAGATCCCGGTTGATGCGCCGCCAATTGCGGGCTGCCACCGCGATGGGATGGTCCACGCCCAGGTGTTCGACGGCCAGGGACACAACTTCGGCGCGCAGTTGCTCGGCCTCGCTCTCCCTGTCCAGCGCGCGCAGGGTGTTCGCCAGGTTGGAGCGGCAGGCCAGCACGTCCGGGTGATTCGGTCCGTAACGGTCCAACAGCCCTTCGAGGGCCGTCCGTTCCCACCTCTCGGCCGGTTCGGGCCGGTTCAGGTCGCCATAGGCGTTGGCCAGGTTGATCGCGGCGCAGAGGGTGAACGGATGCTGCGCACCCAGGCTCTCCTCCAGAGCGGCCCGGACCTCCTCGCCCCATTCCGCCGCCTCCCCGGCCGCGCCCATGCCGCGCAGGTAGATGGCGACGTTATTGCGGCAGGCCAGGGTGAACGGGTGCTCGTCCCCGAGCGTGTTGCGGTAACCGTCGAGCGCCTGGTTGGCGAGATCGAGCGCCGCCTGCTTGTCACCGAGGGCGGAGAAGTCGGCCGCGAGGTTCAGCCCGCAGGCCAGAGCGTCCGGAACCTTCGTTCCGTACCGCTCGCGGTAGCGGTTGTACGTCTCCTCCGTCAGCCGCTTCGCCTCGTGCGGCTGGCCGGCCTTGCGGAGCGAGACGGCAAGGCTCTTCGCGGTACGCAGCGCCTCCGGCACATCCGCGTTGAGGACCCGCTCGAATGCGGCTTTGACCTCGCGCAGGATCTGTACCGAGGACGCGTACTCCCCGGTCTCCCGCAGGTCCCGGCCCAGGTGTCCCTTGGTGGTCAGGGTGTACGGATGGTCCACCCCGAGCAGCGTGCTGCGGCGCTCCACCGTGAGTTCGTCGAGCCTGCGCGCCGCTTCGCTGTCGCCGGTAAGACGGTAGTCGATGGCCAGGTTGTGGGCGGCGACGAGGGTGCGCGGGTGAATGTCCCCGAACGTCTCGCCCATGACGTGATGGATCTTCCGGTCCCGGGCCAGCGCCTCGTCGAACCGGCCGAGTGCCCGGAGGTCGGCGGCCAGGCTGCCGGTGGTGATCAGCAGGCTGGGGTGGTCCTCGCGCAGCAGCCGGGTCTGCCGGGCGAGGGTGTCCTCGTCCATCGTCCGCGCTTCCTGGTAGCGGCCCTGGGCACGGAGGGCATTGGCCAGTTCGAAGCGGAGATTCAGGGTCTGCAGGTCGTCCTCGCCCAGCTCCTGGGTCCAGGCAGTGTTGAGCTGGGTACCCAGCACCCGGGCGCTCTCCAGATCCCCTCGCTTGAGGAGGTAACGGATCCGGTCGACCATGAGCTGCCGGGCCTCCGCCTCGTCGCAGTCGGCGATCCCCGACGGGCCGAGGTGCGGCCAGATCAGCTCGAAGGCCGGCCAGCTCTGCGGATCGTTGACCGGGTTGTCCTGGTCCGCCCCCTGGGCGGGGCGGGCCTCCGCCAGGATGCGGTGCACCTCGTGCACCGCCGTGTTGCGCTCCTCGGCGCTCAACCCGGCCCGAACGGCGGCCTGGACGAGGCGGTGGATCTGGATGCTGCTGTCCGCCGGGTCGACCTTGGCCAGGGCGAAGCGGTTGAGTGCCTGGATGACCCTGCCGAGCATGTACCGCTCCCGCAGATCCGGGTCGTACGGCAGCAAGGACCGGAACATCGAGTCGCTGCCGATGAGCGTCATCGAGATCGGCTCGGCGGAGAAGAACGAGCACAGTTCCAGCAGGCGGGCCGCCGCTCTGGACTCCTTGCGCAGCCGGGCGATCGAGATGTTCCAGGTCGCGCCGATCTTCTGCGCGTAGTCCTCGGGCCTGCCGAGCGAGAGCACTTTGGTGCTCTGTTCCTTGAGCTGTTCGACGTAGGCGTCGACCGGGGTCGCTGTCTCGGCGAGCCAGGCTGCCGCCACCTCCACCGCCAGGGGCAGGTCGCCGACTGCTTCGGCCACCCGGTCCGCGTCGCGCGGGGGCAGCTTTCGGACCCTTCGGCAGAGGTGTTCCACGGACTCGGCGCGGGTGAAGACCTCGACCTCCACCGCCTCCACCCGGCTGGATATCGGCTTGTTGCGGCAGGTGGCGAGAATATGACCGTAGAGACCCGAGGAGAGCGGACCGGTCTCGTCCGGAAAGAGTGCGAGCGCCTGGTCGAGGTCCTCGACATTGTCGAAGACCAGTAGCCAGCGGGCGTACGGCGCTCCACTGCGCAGAGCGTTCAGCGCCGCCCTGGCCGCTTCGGCGACCACTTCACCGGCCCGCAGGTCCATCCGCTCGGCCAGTTCCGCCAATGACGACACCACCCGGTCGGGCTGCTCGGCCTCGACCCACCACACCAGGTCGTAGTCGGCCCGGAACCGGTGCGCGTACTCCCGCGCCACCTGCGTCTTGCCGACGCCGCCGAGCCCGTACAGGACCTGCGGCAGATGCTGGTTCGAGCGGCCGCTGCCGCGTAATTGGTCGCGCAGCCGTTCCAGGACCGAGCCGCGTCCGGTGAACCAGGCGTGCCGGGGCCGCACGTTCCACACCCCGGGGACGGCTCCGGGAAACCGGGGCCCGCCGGGCGCGACCGGGGACCCGTCGGCGGATTCGGTCCGGTCCAGTGCGGTGAGCACCGCGGTGGCCGCTTCGCGTTCGTCCAGCCGGGCCACATCGACGATGCCCCGGCTGTTGAGCGGAAGCGTCAGCCGTACGTCACTGATCCGGACCGGGACGAGCTGGCGTCGGCTGTCCGAGGGGTCGAAGCCCAGGACCGACTCCCACAGGCTTCGGGCAAGGCTCGAACTCTGGTACGCCTGCGAGACGACCGGGACGATCCGGTAGGCGCCGGACGACGCCCACTCCGCCTCGGTCCACGCCGTATGGGGGGTACGGACATCGACGGGCATGACATTGAACCCGGCACGGAGCAGGACGGCTTCCAGCCAGTCCGCCCACATCTGGTCCTCCGCCGCATAGGTGAGGACGATGTTCGACGGCGGCACCGGCCTGCGGCGGGTGTAGGCCGACACATAGGCCAGCCGTTCCGCCTCGTCGATGGGCGGCAATGTGTTCACCCGCCCCTCGGTGAGCACCGAGGTGAGCCGCTCGCAGGCGGTCAGCATGGAGCTGGTGATGTTGGGGGCGTCCCCGAAAGTGGCCAGGATCTCCTCGTACGCGTAGAAGGGCCGGTAGGGGATCTCCACCGTTCCCCAGTAGTTGGCGAGTTCCTCCTTGCCGAGTCCGCTGGGGAAGCCGGGAAAACTGTCCTTCGCAAGTGCCCGTCCGGCGTCGGCCTTCTCCTTCTCCCCGTCGTCGATCCGCATCGGCACGGGAAGGATGCGGATGTGCTTGTCGTGGAATCGTTCCTCGATGTCGCGGGCCACGGCGGACGCGCCCTCGATGCTCTGGTCGCTCAGGGTGAAACAGACCACGAGCACCTGAGGCATCTGAACGGTGCAGATGTCGGCGATATCACTGAGGCCGGTCCGACTGTCGATCAAGGTGAAGTCGTAGTGCTTCTGCATGTCGGCGCGCATGGCGTCGAAGAACTGGCCGCCACCGTAACGCTCGTAGAAATCGTCCCAGTCCATCCTGCCGACGGTCGACGAATAGTCCCGGTTGCGACGGCCCGCGGAAAGGAAGTCGAGACTTCCGCCGTGCTGGAATGCCCAGTTGAGCGAGGTCGCATGCGGTCTGACCCGGGCGTATTCACGGTGCCAGTCCGGATCACGCGGCGCGGGCCTGCGGGCCTCTTCCTGATATTCGGTGATCAGATTGATCAGCCCGGGCGTGGCGGCCAGATCGGAAAGATCGAGAAAGGGGTGGAAGAACCGGTGCAGCCCGGGTGCTTCGAGATCCCAGTCGACGGCCAGGACACGATAGCCGTTCGCCGCGAGGATCCAGGCGGTATTGGCAAGCGCCATGGTGCGGCCGGTACCGCCCTTGTACGAGTAGAAGGTGACGACGGTCCCGTCACGGTTCTCGGTCATTCGATGGATCCTCCCCCTCGGAGGGTTCGCCGTCGTCGGCGCCGCCCTTGTAGTGGACCTTGCCGTGAACAGGTGGAACCGAATCGCTCGTTGAGCCATAACCGACGCCGTCCAGCAGGAGTCTGGGGATCCCGCCGCCCTCACCCCGCGGAGGAAAGGTCTCCGCGTGGGCCGCGTAGTGCCGTTCGGCGGCCTTCACCGCGTCGGGCAGTTCCTGGCTGAACGCCTCAAGCGTGGGAACGCCTCCTCCGTGGGACCGGTGGCCGCTCTCCTGTTCGGAACGCGGTTCGAGCGCCCCTTCGGTCACGGCACGCAGTTCGGACTCTCGACGGCCGGAGTCGGGATCGTCACGGTTCCAAGGCACCATGACGCTGATCCAGGGGCGTCCCACCTCGCCCAACCGCCGCACCAGCTCCCTGCGGTGGGGCACGTCGAGGGCCCAGCGGTCCAGGAGGAGCAGCCCGGGAGCCGTCGGGCGGTCGCTCCCCAGCAGCCGTTCCGCCTCGGTCTCGAAGTCCCCCACCCTTACCTGGTAGTCGAGATTGCGGACGAGGTCGACGGCGTGGTCGGCCAGCGGCCTGGACGACTTGGGATGGTAGGGGTTCCAGTCGCGCTGGGCCGGTCCGTAGCAGTCGGGGGCGCGGTCCGCCGGCAGATCGGAATGGGAGCAGGCAAGGACCGAGATCTCCATCTGCCGCGCCCGCCCCGGTGGCCCGAATGCACTGGGCACGGAGGCGTAGTCCTGGTGGGGATCGCCCTCGGGCATCCGGGTCTGTTCCGCCACCTTGACTATACGTTTGGCCAGGAGATAGACGGCGCGTTCGTACTGGTCGCGCAGATAGCGCAGCTTGATCAGCCCGTAGAACCCCTCGTCGGCGTAATCGTCGCCGAAGGTCGCATGGTTGAACTGGAGCCGCTCGGCAGGTTGCGGCAGCTGACGCGGCGGTACGGGAACCCAGAGCGCCGGTACGATTCCGGACATCTGACTTCCGTTGCTCCGCGCCGCCTGGTTATGGACCACACGGCTGGAGAATGCGTACCACTCACGTCCGCACTGTTCACTCAGGAAATAGCGTGGCGAGTAGAGAGGCACGAAGACCCTGCAGTACGCAAGGGATTCGGAGAGCCGCTCCTGCCATCCTTCGCCCGGCTGCATCTGTTGATCCAGAAAGCCGGCGGGCACCCCGGCGGGCAGCGATGTCAGTTGCAGAACATGGGCGCACAGGTCCCGGTAGAACCGCTCGACCCAGAGATTCGGGTCCTTGTCCTTTGGATCGTTCCTTGGCGTATGGGCGTAACTGAGAAAGAAGTACGGTCTTGGCTCAGCTCCCCGCACCCCCGCTGCCTCAAGATCCAACGTCTCCCCCGGTCCACGTGTAGGACCTCAGTCTAGGAAGGAGAGAATCATCGACGGAACAGCACTAACGCGCCTAATTGTTGATCCTGCCACGCAAATGTCGCTGTCGATCAATCAATTACCGCCATATCCGTCATTTTTGAAGCCGGGTGCGGTCAGGGGTGCGTGGCATGTGCCGGATTGCGCGCCTCCCAGTCGGCGCGGTGTCGTGCGGCGGAGCGTCTCGCCTCAGCCGACGCGGCGGGCGAGACGTCCTCCGCCGACCATTTCTCGACCGTGCGAGCCATCCCTGCGACGAAGCGGTCGCCGAGCGGTGTCAGGAGGCCGGACCCGACAAGCACCTGAACGGCGCCGACGGTCTGCTCCCGCCACCGGGCGAACCGGGCCTCGGCCGTGCGCGCCGCCTGCCCCTGCGTGGTCAGTCTCCTTACGCGCCAGAAGTCCGTCACCGCGATATGCGCGTACGTCCCCTGGAGCAGACCGTCCAGCGGTCGAGGATCGTCGCGCCAGGGGGCGTAGAACAACCGACGGTCGCCAACGGGCTCATGCAGGTCGAAGCTGTCCAGGACCGCTCCCAGCTTGACGTGCTGGAACTCGTGGACGATCAGCAGGGCCAGCAGATCGGGCGTCTCGGGCCGCGCCGCCGCAACCGCCCCGAACGCCTCCTTGGAGGCGGCACTGACATCGCTGCCGTCCGGCGCGTGCAGGGGCGTGAGGACCCGGAGTCCTGCTGCCACGCCCGGCGCGTAACCAGGCAGTTCGCGCTGGATCAGTGACCAGGCCTCGGCCAGGTCCTCCGCCCACACCTTCGCCTCGCCCGCGGAGAGCCGATCGGAGACCGGCCACTGGTGGCTGTCGCGCAAGGGGTCCGTGTCCTCCAGAGCAACGGACCAGCCGAGCCGTTCCACGATCCGGACGGGCTGCCAGTGCGGGGTGAGGCCGTCCAGACCTTCGTCCCAGCCGACGCGCATCTCGCGGCCGACCGCCCGGACCGTGAAGCCCTCCGGGTCCGCCGTCACCTCGGCGACGGATGCCTCGTCGGGAAGAATCACCGAACCGAGGCTCGGAAGCCGAAGCAGCCCGCCCCGCACGGGCACCGCGACCGTGTCGCCCTGGCGCGCCCGCATCGCACCGACAGCTGCAATCTCCGCGAGGCCGGACGCGATGGTCTGCGGAGCTCGGCCCTCCAGAATGCGCAGGGCCCAGGGCCGCGTGTACGGGTGAGCCACCGCCGCGTCCAGCGCCTCGGGCGCTCTGACGTCCAGGTCGACCATCAGCTGCCATGCTGCCGTGGCTGTCCGGTCGGTCCGCGGGGCGCGCTCGCTCACCGCGGCCAGCAGGTCCCAGTTGAGCTCCAACTGGGCGGCGGCCAGCCGACTCACCGTCTCCGCGCCACCGAAACCAGAGGCCAGTTCGTCCAGTTGGACGGCATCAAGGGGCTCGGCACGCCCCGCCGACGGAGTGGGCGCCGAGGTCTCCCGGTCGCGGATACTCATGATCAGTTCCATCAGATCGGGGCAGAACACGGACGGGTTGTCGAAGCCGCTGCCGGTCCGATAGCGGTGGGCATAGAGGCCGCCGCCACAGGAGTTGACGACCGGACAGGCGCGGCATTCCTTGCTCAGCTGCTGGAGGCCTTGTTGCCTGGCGAGCATGCCGGGATGACGAAGCACCTCGTCGAGCGTGTTGGCGACGACATCCATGCCTGTGGCGGGCGCGGCGTCGTAGGCCGTCTTCAGGCTGTCCGCCTGCTCGAACGTGCCGTCGGTCTCGATGACGACGAGATCAGCCGGTGCCAGGCCCAGGGATTCGGTGAGGCTGCTCTCGCCGCGCAGGGTGCGCAGAACGGAGTCGAAGATCCGTACGGGGACCGGCCGGCCTGCTGCGTCCCAGCGCCGGTAGACCGTGACCAGCCAGTCCGCGTAGGGCGTTGCCGAGCCCCCGGGGCGGAGCGGCGGCACGTCCCACGTCGCGTGCGGCAGAAGGAAGTCGATGCGTGGCGGGTCGAGAGCGACCAGTGCGTCGTAGACGGCGATCGGGTCGTTGCGCACATCAATGGTGCAGAGCAGACCGGCGAAAAGCCGCCGGTGGGCGGGCCGGTTGAGCAGTTCGACGGCACGCAGCACCTGGGGGTGGCTGCTGCGACCGTCGGCGTAGCGGCGGTGACGGTCGTTGGAGGCCTTGTCGCCGTCCAGCGACACGCCGACCTTGATGCCGAGCTCGGCGAACAGCTCGCAGAAGCTTTCGTCGAGCAGCACACCGTTGGTGTGGATGCGCAGATCGAGTGCGCTGACGCCGTCCAGTGCGCGGGAGAGCTCGTCGGCCGCGCGGCGCAGTCGGTCCGGGCCGGCCAGCAGCGGCTCCCCGCCGTGCAGCACCACGTGGACGGCCGGCAGTCGGTGGGCCCGGGCGTGCTCAGCAATGCGGTCCGCCACCCTGACCAGAGTGTCCTCGGACACCACCTTGGGCCGGCCGCGCCAACTCGTGTCCGCATGTTCGTACACATAGCAGTGGTCGCACGCGAGATCACAGCGACTGTGCATCTTCAGTACGAATTGGCTCAGCGAGGGCGACGGCCGGTCCATGGCGAAATTCTGTCCCGGCTACTCAGACCGACGACTGAAAGGCTGCGATCACCAGTGGGCTCGCCCCGGCGTCGGTCGACAGCAGCCGACTGAGCGATGCGGGCAGGGCCCCGCCGCTCTGGACGGCCGCCCGCTTGGCGAGCGGCACCCGAGGCGCGGCCGGAAGCCGCGGGGTGAGTCCCGGCCTGACGGCCGCCGAGACGAGTGTAGTGTTCATCTAAACCTCTCATGTCGATGGAGACCAATCGGCGACACGCATGTCCCCGATGGGTGCAGATCTCCATTCCCCATTGCCGGGGTAAATATGATTAAAGACGGGCAAATGGCGCATTGATATGCGTGCACGCATGTCTCCGGCACTCAAACTCCCCGCTGGACTCCCGGGTTTCGGCCGAGAACGCATCGCACCCTTTCGAGCTAGCGGTCGGCCACCGTTCAGCCCACAAGGACCGGGCCCCGGACATGGCACATGACTCGACCAAGCCTCCCGCAGAGCGCGGGCCGGGTCAGCCGGTTGAGCCAAATCGTTGAACCAAATCACCGAAGAGCGTCGGGCTCAGCCCACCAGGACGCCGAGCCCCTCGACAAGCACCGCGTTCGGCAGTGACGCCAGGGCCTTGCCCGGGACGATCAGCTTGCCGCGGCGGCTGCCGCTGCCGATCAGGACCCATTCCTGATCGGCCACCGCTGGATCGAGCAACAGCGGCCATTCGCCCGGGAGCCCGATCGGGGTGATGCCCCCGTACTCCATGCCGGTCTCGCCGACTGCCGTGTCCATGGAGGCGAAGGAGGCCTTGCGGACGCCGAGGTGCTTGCGGACCGCCCCGTTCACGTCGACGCGGGTGCGCGAGAGGACGACGCAGGCAGCCAGGGTGACATCACCGCCGCGCTTGCCCGCCACCACGACACAGTTGGCCGAGTTGTCGAGCAGCTCGGCGCCGTGGTGTTCGACGAAGGCGGCCGTGTCCGCGATCGCCGGGTCCGTGTCGACATGGAGGATCCGGTCGGCGGGGACGTCGCCCCACCCTTCGCTCACCGCCTTGGCGACCGGCGGGGTGAGGAGGCCGAGGCGGTCGACGGCGGGGCCGGCATTCTCGAAGGAACCGATGGGTGCGCGCATGGATGCAACGTAACAAGGCGTGCGCGGGGTCCGGTTGGCCGTCTCAGCCGGTGAACTCAGCGCACCGGAGGGATGGAGACCGCCATGGTGATCTCGGCGGGCTCGGCGCCGTCGTTGCGATAGGCGTGCGGGTGATGCGCCTCGAAGGTGGCGGAGGTGCCTGCGGGTACGGAGTGCTCCTCGCCGTCGACGACCAGGGTGAGTACACCCCTGGTGACGTGAAGGAGTTCGACGGTGCCTTCGGGATGCGGGTCGGAGGCGCTGCCCTCGCCGGGCATCAGACGCCAGGACCAGAGTTCGAGGGGACCCCTGGCCTCCGTACCGACGAGGAGGGTCGTGGAGCTGCCCGCATCGGTGGACCACATGCGCACCGCCTGGCTCTCGGGCACCAGCCGCACATGGGAGCCCTGCTCGTAGTCGAGCAGGGTGGTGATGCTGACGCCCAGCGCATCGGCCAGCTTGACGGTGGTGCCGACGCTCGGGTTGGTACGCGCCTGTTCGATCTGGATGATCATGCCTCGGCTGACGCCCGCGCGGGCGGCGAGGGCATCCAGGGTGAAGCCGCGTTCGCCACGCCAGCGCTTGAGGTTGCGCGCGAGCGACTGCGTGAGCTGGTCGAGGTCAGACACATTCCGTCCAATATTCTGGATGACAGAGTCGAAAATACTGCACTACGGTGTGGTGCACCCACTCGTTCATCGCACTGTACTGCGAGGCATGTCATGACAGCACTGTTCGCCCTGGCCACCAGCCTGCTGTGGGGGCTGGCCGACTTCGGCGGCGGACTGCTCACGCGACGAGTGCCCGCGCTCACCGTGGTCGTCGTCTCGCAGACGGTGGCAGCCCTCGTGCTGGGCGTCGTCGTGGTCGCGACCGGGGGCTGGAGCGAGGCAGGACCGCAGCTCTGGTTCGCCGTCGCGGCGGGCGCGGTCGGGCCGGTCGCGATGTTGAGCTTCTACAAGGCGCTGGCGCTCGGTCCGATGGGGGTCGTCTCCCCGCTCGGATCGCTGGGCGTCGCCGTGCCGGTGAGTGTCGGGCTGATCGTCGGCGAGCGTCCCGGTCTGCTGCAGTTCGCGGGCGTCGCCGTGGCGGTCGTGGGCATCGTGCTGGCGGGCGGGCCGGAGCTGCGCGGGGCGCCGGTCCAGCGTCGGGCGGTGGTGCTGACCCTGGTGGCTGCGTTCGGCTTCGGGACGGTGATGTCGCTGATCGCGGAGGCTTCCACGACGGTCTCCGGGCTGTTCCTGGCGCTCTTCGTGCAGCGCCTCACCAATATCGCGGTCGGTGGCACGGCCCTGTATGTGTCGGTGCGCCGCGGCGGACGTGCGCTGCCCGAGGTGGGCGGGGCGGCCGTGATCCGGGCCTCGCTGCCCGCCCTGGCGTTCGTCGGCCTCGCCGACGTCGCGGCCAACGGCACGTACTCGATCGCCGCGCAGCACGGCCCGGTCACCGTGGCCGCCGTCCTCGCCTCGCTCTATCCCGTGGTCACGGCCCTGGCCGCGCGCGGGGTGCTGGGCGAGCGGCTGCGCAGAGTGCAGGCGGCGGGGGCCGGTCTGGCTCTGGTGGGAACGGTGCTGCTCGCCACCGGTTAGTCGGCGGGCTCGCGGCAGGGGTGTCCGGCGGATCAGGCCGGACACCGCCCGGGCCTGCCCCGAAGAGAGGCCCTAGCTGTCTTCCAGTTCCGCGACGGCCAGCAGCTGCTCGGGCGTCACGCCCGCCGGGATCGGCACCGGGGCGGGCGTGCGCAGGGGCGGCTGCCAGCCCTTCTCGGGGTCCCAGCTGCGGACGACGCGTGCGGGCGCACCGGCCACGACCGCGTGGTCGGGCACCTCGCCACGTACCACCGCGCCCGCCGCGACCACCACGTTGCGCCCGAGCCTGGCTCCCGGCAGGACCACCGCACCCGTGCCTATCCAGCAGCCGGGTCCGATGGTGACCGGCTCCATACGCGGCCACTGCCGGCCGACCGGCTCGTGCGGATCGTCGTAGCTGTGGTTCGTCGACGTGATGTAGACGTACGGTCCGCAGTACGTGTTCGACCCGATGGTCACCGTGGTGTCGGCGACGACGTGGCTGCCGCGGCCGAGCACCACCCCGTCCCCCAGAGTCAGGATGGGTTCCGAGCCGAGGTCCAGGTCCGGCATGAGTCCTGCGGTCAGAGTGACCTGTTCGCCGATGATGCAGTGGTCGCCGAGCTCGATCCACGGCTCCCCGAAGACCGTGCCCTGGGGGAACGCCAGCCGGGTCCCCTCGCCGATACGGCCGAACCGCAGCCCGCCCGGGTGTTCCGCGGTGATCGCGCCCGCCTCCCGTACCGCACGCCAGCCGCGGTGGACGGCCCGGGACAGCAGGCGCCGTCGCCAGGCGGTGAGGGAGGAGAACGTGTTGCTGTTCTTGGGCACTCGCTCACCGTAGTCGGCGCGCCCTGGCCGGTCACCGCGGCCCCTTGTGATGTTCACCCCACTCACCGGTGGCCGCGCGGCTGTCGCATACGGTTCCCCTGGCGCGAACGGACAACCACGGTCGGAGACACGGAGGAACGGGCGATGGCAGAGCAGGCGTTGATCACGGGCATGGGCGGCCACGAGCCGGACATCGACGCGGACGCGTTCACCGCGCCGACATCGGTCGTGATCGGCGAGGTGACCCTGGCCGCGGGCTCCAGCGTCTGGTACCAGGCGGTGCTGCGGGCCGACTGCGCTCCCATCGCCGTCGGCGCCGGCAGCAACATCCAGGACAACTGCAGCGTCCATGCCGACCCCGGGTTTCCCGTCACGGTCGGCGAGCGCGTCTCGGTCGGGCACAACGCCGTGCTGCATGGCTGCACCGTCGAGGACGACGTTCTCGTGGGCATGGGGGCCACGGTCCTCAACGGTGCGCACATCGGCGCCGGTTCACTGATCGCGGCCCAGGCGCTGGTCCCGCAGGGGATGCAGGTGCCGCCGGGCTCACTCGTCGCGGGCGTGCCCGCCAAGGTCAAGCGGGAGCTGACCGAGGAGGAGCTCGAGGGCATCACGTTCAATGCCGCCGGGTATGTGGAGCTGGCCAAGGCGCACCGTCAGGCGCACGAGGGCTGAATGACGGACGAGCGGGCGGCCCGGTGAGCCGGGCCGCCCGGGCTCAGTCCGCTGCCGGTACGGTCCCCGGCTCGGCCACGGTACGTTCCGCGGACTGGGCCGCCGCCTTCTTGGCGCGGTTCTTGAGGACCAGCATCGAGGTCAGCCCGATCAGCACGGCGACCACCAGGCCGAGCCAGGAGAAGCGCTTGAGCCAGGCCTCGGCGACGACTCCCACCGAGTAGATGACGGCCGTGGTGCCGCCCGCCCAGACGATGCCGCCGAGCACATTGGCGATCAGGAACTTCCAGTACGGCATGCGCAGGACGCCGGCCAGCGGTCCGGCGAAGATACGCAGCAGCGCGACGAAGCGGCCGAAGAACACCGCCCACATGCCCCACTTCTGGAACGACCGCTCCGCCATGGCGATCTGGTCCTCGCCGAAGTGCTTGGGGAACTTCCCGCCGAGCCGGGCGAGGAGCGGCCGGCCGCCCTTGCGGCCGATGGCGTATCCGATCGAGTCCCCGATGATCGCCCCGGCGGAGGCGCAGGCACCGAGGATCACCGGGTTGATGCCGCTGTGTCCGGCGGCCAGCAGCGATGCGCTGACGAGGACGATCTCGCCCGGCAGCGGAATGCCCAGGCTCTCCAGACCGATGACGACGCCCACCAGGACGTACACGCTGACCGCGGGGACTGTCTCCAGCCACTCCTGGATGTGCAACGCCGGTTCCTCCCGTGCTGATGTGCCGTCGCCCGCCGGGCAACTCCTCGGCGCACGGCGGGCAGCCTACCTGTCGTGCCATCTGCGGCAACGCGGGAAGCGTGCGTGCCAGGGCGTGGCCGCCCGGTCAGAGGTCACCCGGCAGGCTCTCAGGCGTTCGGGCGGAGCGTCCACACGACGGTCATCTCACCGGTGACCGCGCCGTCCGCACGCTGGATCTCGATGGCGACGGGGAATTCGGGTCGCTTGCCCGCGTCGAGTTCGGCGACGACCTCCGCGACCGGCCGGCCGAGGGTCGCGGTCGCGGTGACGACGCCCATCGCGAGTTTCTTGTAGCCGATCTCCGCCTTCACGGCGAGTGGTACGGCGCGGGACAACTGGTCTCCGAAGGCGGCGATGACAATCGCGCCGCTGGCCGACTCCGCGAGCGTGAACATCGCTCCGGCGTGCGGTCCGCCGACGTGGTTGTGGTAGTCGGCCTGGTCCGGCATCCGGACGACCGCGCGTTCCGAGGTCGTCTCGAGGAACTCGAGGTTGAGGGTCCTGGCCATCGGAACCGTCGCGAGGAGCATGTCTCCGACTGTCATCTGTTCAGTGCTCATGAATCGAAGGTTACTCACGGGTAGGAGTGTTTGGCCATCCCTGGATCACGCCCGCACGTTCCCCTTTCGGCATCCGCGTGGCCATCGCCTTGACCGTTCCTTCACGGGGGCGGGCGTAGTCGACCAGCCGCCGTCCCTCTATGGTTACTCGCCATGTGGCCAGGACAGCAGCCGCCCGGGGGCGAGCAAAACCCGCAGAACCAGAATCAGAACCCGTATCAGCAGCCGGGGTACCAACAGCCGAATCCCTATCAGCAGCCGGGATATCAGCAGCATGGCCAGCCGGGATACCCGCAGCCGAACCCGTACCAGCAGCCCACCGTGCCGCAGTACGCGGTCCCGGGCCCGCCCGGTGCACCGCAACCCGGGGGCGACAACAAGAAGAAGACGACCGTCGTCGCGATCGTCGCAGCCACCGCTGTGGTCGTGGCCGCCGTGGTCACCGGCGTCGTGGTGATGAACAAGGACGACAAGGGCGGCTCCGACGTCGCCGACGACGGGACGTCGTCGTCCCCCGCGAAGCCGTCCGCGGACACGTCCTCCGCGGTGCCGAACCCGCGGGGCACCGACGGGGACGCAAAGCCTCTCGTCGCCGGCTGGAAGGTCGTCACCAACCCCAAGTGGGGAACGCAGTTCGACGTACCCGGTGACTGGGAGGTCGGTTCGCCCGGGACGTTCTCGTACTTCGAGGACGACAAGAAGGGCGACGGCTCGCCCCTCATCGGCTTCTCCGCGCCGGCGTACTTCCAGCAGAAGTGGTGCGTCGACGACGACGACAAGGACGGCACCAAGGAGGAGTACAGCCTGGCCAGTGCGGGCACCCGCGGCGCCGAGGGTGCCACGGACGCCGACGCCAACGCCCACAGCGAGGCCGGGACCTGGGCATGGGCCGCCTACGCGCAGCACATGCCGCAGAAGACCATCAAGTTCACCAAGGCGAAGAAGTACACCACCCAGTCGGGTCTGACCGGCAGCCTCGTGACGGCCACCGCCCCCAACGTCACCAAGAAGAAGAAGTGCGACTCCGACGGCAAGACGTTCGCCTTCACCTTCAAGAACAAGAACGGTGACTTCTCCTCCTGGGTCCTCTACGGTGCCGACTCCGTCAAGGACGAGCTCCCGGACGCCACGATCATGAAGATCCTCAGCACGGTGCGGCTGACCGAGGTCACTGCCTCCTGACCTGTTCCACCTGCTCCGGCAAAGCATTTGGCAGGGCGGGGGCCCGGCAGCGATAGTGCCTCGGTGACTCCTGCCGGCATCCCCCGTCCCCGTATACGCCGCCCTGCCTGGGCCGGCCGCAACTACAGTCTGCTGACCGCCGCCGCGATCATCACCGGCCTGGGTACCCACGGTGCGTTGATCGCGGCGGCGTTCGCCGTTCTGCAGTCCGGTGGCGACGGCGGCGACGTCGGCCTGGTGGCAGCCGCCCGTACCGCGCCGCTGGTACTGTTCCTGCTCATCGGCGGCGCCATCGCGGACCGGGTGCCGCGCCACCGGGTGATGGTGGCGGCGAACGCGCTCAACTGTGTCTCGCAGGCCGCGTTCGCCTGGCTGGTCCTGGCCGGCGAGCCGAAGCTGTGGCAGATGATGCTGCTCACGGCGTTGTGCGGTACCGGGCAGGCGTTCTTCAACCCGGCGGCCGAGGGCATGCTGATGTCCAGTGTCAGTGGCGAACAGGCCGGCCGCGCCTTCGCGCTCTTCCGGATGTCGATGCACGGGGCCGCCATCGGGGGTGCCGCGCTCGGCGGCGCCATGATCGCGGCGATGAATCCGGGCTGGGTGCTGGCCGTCGACGCGGCGGCCTTCGCGGTGGCCGGTGCGCTGCGCGCCTTCCTGGATGTCGCCCACATCCCGGCGCGGGAGCCGGGCGGCGGACTCCTGTCCGATCTGCGAGAGGGCTGGCAGGAGTTCATCGGCCGCCCCTGGCTGTGGTCGATCGTGGCGCAATTCTCGGTGGTGGTCGCCGTGGTCGGTGCCGCCGAGTCGGTGTACGGGCCACTGGTCGCCAGGGACGAGCTCGGCGGCGCCCGCCCCTGGGGATTCGCGCTCGCCGCCTTCGGGGTCGGCACGCTGTGCGGGGCGCTGCTGATGATGCGCTGGAAACCCCGGCGGCTCCTGCTCGCCGGGACGCTCTGCGTCTTCCCGCTGGCCCTGCCGTCGGCAGCGCTGGCGGTGCCGCTGCCGGTGGCCGGGCTGAGTGCGGTGATGTTCGTCAGCGGCGTGACCATCGAGGTGTTCGGCGTCTCCTGGATGACGGCCCTGCATCAGGAGATCCCGGAGGAGAAGTTGTCGCGCGTATCGGCGTACGACTGGTTCGGATCGGTGGCGATGCTGCCGCTGGCCACCGCGGTCGCCGGCCCGGTGGAGGACCTGGTCGGACGCGGTCAGGCGTTGTGGGGCTGCGCGGCGCTGGTCGTGCTCTGCACGGGGGCCGTGCTGTTCGTACCCGACGTACGCAACCTCACCCGCCGGACCGCAACCGTCGAGGTTGCATCAGGGAAGACGCTGTCAGCCGATACCGAAGGAACCGTCGGGCGGCTCGGGTGAGGCGACCGCTTCGGCGTCCCCGACCGGCCTTGCCGCGCCGATGAGCCGGACCAGACCGGCGCCGTGCTCGACCCGGGCGGGGAAGACGTCTGCGGCGCAGCGGCGAGCCAGGGCCGCGGTGTCGAGGGGGCTGCGGGAGGCGACCAGGACGTGGTTCCCGAAGCGCCGGCCGCGCAGCACCGCCGGTTCGGCGATCAGCGCGAGCTCTTCGAAGACGGTGGCGAAGTTGGCCAGTTGCGAGCGGAGGAATGCGAAAGGTGCGCCGTCGGCGAGGTTGGCGGCATAGACGCCGTCGTCCCGCAGAGCCCGCCCGGCCGCCTGCGCGTACTCGACGGAGGTGAGGTGCGCGGGCACGCGCGATCCGCCGAACACGTCCGCGATCAGGACGTCGACGGTGCCGGGCGGCGTCTGTTCCAGCAGCCCGCGGGCGTCGGTGCCGTGCACGGTGATGCCGCTGTCGTCGGGGAGTGGCAACTGCTCGGCGACCAGGGCGAGCAGGCCCAGGTCGGCCTCGGCGACGACCTGCCGGGAGCCCGGCCGGGTCGCGGTGACATAGCGGGGCAGGGTGAGGGCGCCGCCGCCGAGGTGGAGTACGTCGAGGGGGGCGTCCGGTTCCGCCGCACAGTCCAGGACATGGGCGAGCCGTCGGGCGTACTCGAACTCCAGGTGGACCGGATCGTCGAGGTCGACGTACGACTGGGGTGCGCCGTCGACCGTGAGCAGCCAGGCCCGGTCCCGGTCCACGTCGGGAAGGAGTCTGGCGGTGCCCTGGTCCACTTCTCGGATCACGGGTATCGGCTCGTTCACTCCCCCATTGTGGGGTGCCGGTTCAGCTGCCGACGACCGCGGCGACCGCTTCGGTGTGCGCCGCGGACTGCGCGAGTCCGGCGCGGGCGGCGGCGGCCCGGCGGCTCGGGTCGAGGGAGTTGCGGCCGAATGCCTTCCTGGCGGCCGCGTCCGGGGTGATGACTGCGACCCGGGCACCCTTCGCTTCGAGGTCGGTGGCCTGGGACCGGGGGGAGATGATCACCTTGTTGCCACTGGCCGTCGGTGCGATGACGACGACGCGCTCACACCCTGCGGCCAGATGGGCGTTGGCCGGGGAGTACACCCCGCCATCGAGCCAGCCCTGCCCGTCGATGGTGGCGACCGGCCAGACCGCGGGGACGGCGCAGCTGGCGGTGACGGCGTCGGCGAGCGGGATACCGCTGTCCTTGTCGAAAATGTGCAGTTCACCCGTGTCCGCGCGGACGGCGGTGATCCGCAGCTGCCGCTCGGGCCAGTCGGGCGACAGGAGCCGTCCCGCGATCAGCTCCTGCCGTTCGGCCGCGGTGATTGCGGTCCGGGTCTCCCGCGCCATCCGGGCCAGCTTCTGCCCGTACGCCTCCGGGGTTCGGGAGGTCAGCACCGCCCGGGCATAGCGCATGAGGGTGGCGGTGCCGAGTTTCCCGCCGAGCTCGCCCTGAGGATCGGCCAGCTGACGTGCGTACAGTTCCGGGAGGTCGATCAGTCCGGAGGCGAGCTGGGCGCCGACGAGGGCCCCGGCGGAGCTTCCGATGACGAGATCCGCGGTGGACAGGTCCACGCCCGCCTCGGCGAGCCCGTGCAGGATTCCGGTCTCCCAGGCGCCGCCGGTGGCGCCGCCTGCTCCGAGTACCAGTGCAATGTCTGCCATGCCGTCAGTCTCGCGCATGGCGCCCGGTCCGCCTCCCGTGGGGTCGGGAGACGGACCCGGCGCCCGGATCAGAGCAGGCCGGTGACGGTGCCCGCGCCGACTGTGCGGCCGCCCTCGCGGATCGCGAAGCCGAGCCCGGACTCCAGCGGGGTGTCGCGGCCCAGTTCGACGGTCATGGTGACCGTGTCGCCGGGGCGCGCCACCGCCGCTTCACCGAGGTCGATGTCCCCGACGACATCCGCGGTACGGATGTAGAATTGCGGCCGGTAGCCGGTGGTGACCGGCGTGGTCCGGCCGCCTTCCCGCGCCGACAGGACGTACACCTGCGCGGTGAAACGACGGCTCGGCGTGACGCTGCCGGGCGCCGCCACCACGTGGCCGCGGCGGACCCGGTCGCGCTCCACCCCGCGTACGAGCAGCGCCACGTTGTCACCGGCCTGCGCGGACTCCATCGGCTTGCCGAAGGTCTCCAGGCCGGTGACGACCGTCTCGATGTCCGCGCCGAGCACGGAGACCCGGTCGCCGACGCGTACGGTGCCGCGCTCGACGGCTCCGGTGACGACCGTGCCCCGGCCGGTGATGGTCAGGACGTTCTCCACCGGCAGCAGGAACGGCGCGTCGGTGTAGCGCACCGGCATCGGTACGTACGTGTCGACGGCGTCCAACAACGCCTCGACGGACGCGGTCCAGCGCGGGTCGCCTGCCAGCGCCTTCAGTCCCGAGACGCGGACGACGGGGACGGTGTCGCCGCCGTAGCCGTGCGCGGAGAGCAGCTCGCGGACCTCCAGTTCGACCAGGTCGGTCAGCTCCGGGTCGCCCGCGTCGGCCTTGTTGAGGGCGACGACGATGTGGTCGACGCCGACCTGGCGGGCGAGCAGGACGTGCTCGGCGGTCTGCGGCATGATCCCGTCGAGCGCGGACACGACGAGAATCGCCCCGTCGAGCTGCGCGGCGCCGGTGACCATGTTCTTGACGTAGTCGGCGTGACCGGGCATGTCGACGTGCGCGTAGTGCCGGGTGTCGGTCTCGTACTCGACGTGCGCGATGTTGATGGTGATGCCGCGCTGTGCCTCCTCCGGCGCCCGGTCGATGCGGTCGAACGGGACGAACGTGCCGGTGCCGCGGTCACTGAGGACCTTGGTGATGGCGGCTGTCAGGGTGGTCTTGCCGTGGTCGACGTGGCCCATGGTGCCGATGTTGAGGTGCGGCTTGGTGCGCACGTATGCCGTTTTGGGCATGGCTCATTCCTTGGAAACTCGAAGCTGAGAGAGAAGACCCCAGGGCCCCGCCGACCCTCCCCTTACGGGGTCCGCCGGACTGTCGGGGGAGGGTCAGCTTCGGGCGCCGCCGATGGGCGCTGTTGCAGCGCTGAACGCTGCTGCGTCGACTGCGGCTGCTGCCGCGGTGATTGCGGTGGCAGCGAGGAAGGAAGGGATGACGGCAGCCTTCGGCGCGTCCGCGACTGCGGACTGCGCTGCGAGGAAGGCGTACCGGAACATGGGTCCGATCATGGCCCACGGCCGTGGCGCCGTCGAATGGTTTTCCGCCGGGCCCGGAAAGGGAGTTCGGCGCCGACCGCACCTCAGAGGTGCTTCATGGCCTCGCGTACGGACAGCGGCGAGAGCCGGTCCCGGGCGCCGTCGACGAAGTCCCGCACAGCCCACGGATCGGTCTTGGCGTACTCGCGCAGACACCAGCCGATCGCCTTGCGGATGAAGAAGTCGGGGTGATCCGCCCGGCGCAGGCAGTAGCCGAAGAGCCGTTCGGCGTCGGTGGCGTCCCGGTAGCGCAGCTGGTGCAGCAGGGCGGTGCGGGCGATCCACAGGTTGTCGTCCTCGATCCACTCGTCCATCACCGCCTTCAGCTCCGGGCCGGCGGCGACGAGCGGTCCTGCGACATGGGCGGCGAGCACATCGACGGTGTCCCACCAGGGGACGGTGGAGACGAGGTGCCGTACGACGGGCAGGAACCGGGAGGAGCAGCGGGGCGCGTGGCGGCGCAGATAGTCGGCTGCGAAGTACTGGTACTCCCGCTCGGGCAGCTTCCAGCAGCGCAGCGCGACGGCCGCGCAGTCCACCTCGTCGGGACGCCCGGTGCCGTCCAGGACCGTACGTGACAGGGCTCGGCGCTGCGGCGCGGTGATGCCGAGGAACGGGGCGACGTGCTTCATGTACGCGGCGGCGGAGGCGGCCCTCCCGGGATCGGCGGCCCTGGGGTAGACGACCGTCAGACGCGCCAGCACGGTGTCGGCGAGCTCGCTCGGCGGCACGCCGGGAGCGGCTTCGGCTGCGGGGCTCATACGGTGCACATTACGGCGATCACACTCAGGTGTCGGTTACTCTCCCCGAATGCTCGACCCCGTCCCCGCCGCCCGGCCCGCCCCCGGCCTCGCCGTGCGCTGTACGAGGGCGCTGCTCTCGCCCTGGTCCCGGTTCTCGCTGCTCGTGGCCGTGCTGTTGGCCGCCGCGGCGACCACGCTGCTCCTCGATCCCCAGCGCCTCCTGGCCCATGGCTGGCCGGCGCAGCTGAACGGTGGCGGCGCAGCGGTCCTGCTGTTCGGCCTCGCGTACGGCGTGTCCACCGTGGCGTTCGTGCCGCGGCCGCTCCTCAACCTCGCCGCGGGTGCGCTGTTCGGGTCGCAGACCGGTCTGGCCGCCGCCCTGGCGGGCACGGTGCTCGGCGCGGGCATCTCGTTCGGGCTGGGCAGGGTACTGGGGCAGGACGCGCTCCGTACGCTGGTGCGCGGGCGCTGGCTGAAGGCCGCGGACGGGCAGCTGAGTCGGCACGGCTTCCGTTCGATGCTGGCGCTGCGGCTCTTCCCGGGGGTTCCGTTCGCCGCCGCCAACTACTGCGCCGCGGTCTCACGCATGGGGTATCCGCCGTTCCTGGTGGCCACCGGGCTCGGCTCGATCCCGAACACCGCCGCCTACGTCGTCGCGGGCAGCGAGGCCTCGTCCCCGACATCGCCCGCGTTTCTGGCGGCGATGGGTTTCATCGTGCTGACGGGCGTCGGTGCGGCCGTTGTCGCCTGGCGCAAGCGGCACCGCCTCGCCGCGGACTGAGCCTGTGAGCCGGTCTGCGGTCCGGTGCCCCCTGACACCACTGGGGTTCGGCGGTGGGTGCAGGGGCAGGCGTCACCCTGTTCATCCAAGGGCGATACGCTGCCCGCGCACCGCAGACGATCACCGGGCCCGCCGTGGCCCGTCCCTCATATGACCGCAATCCGCACGCTGGCGACGGCCCTGCAGGCCGTCGTCCGATGCACGATCACTTTCGGGATGGCCAAAGCCCCATGAGCTGGTTCGAATCGTTCGTCCTGGGCCTCGTTCAGGGACTGACCGAGTTCCTGCCGATCTCCTCCAGCGCGCATCTGCGGCTCACCGCAGCGTTCGCCGGCTGGAACGACCCGGGTGCGGCGTTCACCGCCATCACCCAGATCGGCACGGAGGCCGCAGTCCTCATCTACTTCCGGAAGGACATCGTCCGGATCGTCTCGGCCTGGTTCCGCTCGCTGACCAACCGGTCGATGCGCAGCGACCACGACGCGCAGATGGGCTGGCTCGTCATCGTCGGCTCCATCCCGATCGGCGTCCTCGGCGTGACCTTCAAGGACCAGATCGAGGGCCCGTTCCGCGACCTGCGCCTCATCGCCACCACCCTGATCGTGATGGGCATCGTCCTCGGCATCGCCGACCGTCTCGCCGCCCGCGACGAGGTGGGCGGCAAGCACCGGGCGATCAGGGAGCGCAAGTCCCTCAAGGAACTCGGCGTCAAGGACGGCCTGATCTTCGGATTCTGCCAGGCGCTGGCCCTGATCCCCGGCGTCTCCCGCTCGGGCGCCACGATCAGCGGCGGTCTGCTGATGGGCTACACCCGCGAGGCTGCGGCCCGCTACTCGTTCCTGCTGGCGATCCCGGCGGTGCTCGCCTCGGGTGTCTTCGAGCTGAAGGACGCGGGCGAGGGGCACGTGTCGTGGGGGCCGACGATCTTCGCGACGTTCATCGCCTTCGGTGTCGGATACGCGGTCATCGCCTGGTTCATGAAGTTCATCACGACCAAGAGCTTCATGCCGTTCGTCATCTACCGCGTACTGCTGGGCCTGGTGCTGTTCGCGCTGGTGGCGACCGATGTGCTGAGCCCGCACGCGGGTGAGTCGGCGGGCTGAGGGCTGCCCCGTCATCCCTGGCGGGCGCGCGACGACAGCTACGGCACCTCGCCGCGTTGTCGGAACGCCCGAATACGCCCAGTATGAGGATGCTCCTCCGCCTTGCGATGCACCGCATCCGACGCCGCGCGCCGTTCCGCCAGGGAATGTTCAGCCCGAGCAGGCCAGAACCCGGTCGGCACGGCGGAGCAGAGCATCCGATCCCTCCGCCACGACGTGGTCGATGTCGTTCCCAAGCACCTCGGCGAAGGCCGTCGCGACGGTGTCGTGATCCTCGAACCAGTCGACCCAGAGCGAGTAGGTGACGGCCTCGGCGTCCCGATCCGCCTCCAGCCGTCGGCGATAGCCGTCCCACAGCACGTCGGCGGGCAGGGACCCCTCCGAACCTCGGTCCGCGAACCGGATCTCGCACGTCACCCAGTAGTCGTCGAGGAGATCCAGCAGCCCGAAGGCCAGCCTCACCTGCTCGGCCACGTCCAGGCACTCGTCGGTGAACACCTCGCCGGCCCAGGAGAGCGCGATCTCGTTGCCGGTGAGCGGCCGCTCCGGCCCCTCGGCGTCGACCCACCTGTCACCGACCTCGACAACGCCTCGCTCCGCGAGCCAACGCCGCGCGTCCTCCATGGTTTGCGTCTCCACACGAAAAGTATGACCAGTCGCGCGGTGCGTCCGACCGCCATGGGTGACACCCGAACTCATCAACATTGACCACGGCGGCGACCTGATTCACCCCTACCAACACTGGCAGTTACGGTCATCTCTCCACGAACTACCCAGGGGGGACGAATGTCCTGGAACAACCAGCCGCAGCAGCAGCCTGTGCAGCCGCCCGACGCACGGCCGGGATGGGCGCGAAAGCGAATCATCATCCCTTCCGCGTTCGGCCTGTTCTGCTTCGGCGTTGTCATCGGCGCAGCAGGCGGCGGTAACACGGAGAACGCCGCCCGTGAGAAGCCGGTGCCCACGGTCACGAAGACGGTGACCGCTCACCCCAAGGAGCCGGTGGCCGACACGACGGACGACAAGCCGACGAACGCCAAGGAGTCTGCGGACCAGGATGCCGAGAAGCCGAAGGCCATGCCCGACTTCGTCGGGATGGGACTGCAGTCGGCCCAGGACGCGGCGCAGAAGCAGGGCTTCTACAGTCTGACGTCCCACGACAGCTCGGGACGGGACCGTATGCAGGCGTTCGACCGGAACTGGAAGGTGTGCAGCCAGAACTACAAGGCAGGGAAAACCATCCCGTTGGACACCGAGCTGGACTTCGGGGCGGTCAAGCTCGAAGAGACTTGTCCGACCGCAGATCAGAAGGCGCCTGCCCCGGCCGGCGACACCATGCCGAACTTTGCGGGGAAGTCCGTGAAGGCCGCTCGCGGTGCGCTCGACTCCGGCACATCGATCACCGTGACCGATGCCGGCGCCGACGACCGCATGGTCCTGCTGGAGAGCAACTGGAAGGTGTGCACCCAGTCCCCCAGCCCCGGCGTGGCGTTGAAGGGGCAGCCGGTCGAGTTCACCGCGGTGAAGTACGAGGAGTCGTGCCCGTAGACATGAAGATGCCCCCTCCCGCTTCGCTTCGGCGGGAGGGGGCATCTTCATTCGGTGTCGGCGGGAGGCAGGTCGGGGGGCGCTACGAACAGCCCCGCGTATTGCGGCCGCGGCGGCTCGACGCGGCCCGCGGTGCCGCGTGTGCCTGTGTCCGCAACATCGTCGTCCACGCGCCGCTGTACCTGGCGCGGTGGGATTTCAGCCATCAAGTCTCCTGTACATGGATGTTGCGGTGAGGGCGCCGAGGCCGAGGAGGCCACTGCTGGTGCTCGGGGTCGGTGCACACGCGCCGTCCCGGCGGCACACCAGTGCATCCGGATCATCCGGCGGGGCCTGCAGAGAGTATCCCTCAGAACAGGTCCGGCCGTCGGCGCTGTCCTCCCCGTCCGTACCATCCTTGGCGTCAGCGCCGGGTGGGCCGATGTCTCCCTTCGCGCCGGCGGGTCCAGCGGCAGACAACAGACGGTCCCAGGGTTCAGCGTTCCTGGGCCGTCGGGCGCACCATGATCTCGTTGACCGCCGCGTGCCGCGGCTGAGTGACCATGAAGGCGATGGCCCGGGCAATGTCCTCGGCGTCGAGCCACGTGTTCTGCGGCAGACCATGCGCGGCTGCGAACCCGGCGCCGGTCGACATCTCCGTCGTGGTCATCCCCGGCTCGACGAGGCCCACCCGGACACCGCGCCCCGTGACCTCTTGGCGCAGGGCCTCGCTGAATGCTCCGACCGCGTGTTTCGTCGCCGAATAGACGCTGTTGTTCTTACGGGCCACCCGGCCCGCGAGCGAGCTGACGTTCACCAGGTCGGCGACCCGGCGCGGGGCGTCAGCAGCCGCGCGCAGCAGGTGCGGCAGCGCTGCCTGCGACATGTGCAGAACGGCCTTGAGGTTGAGGTCGACCATCCGGTCCCATTCCTCGGGGTCGCCTTCCTCCACGGCTCCGATCGCCACGTATCCGGCGTTGTTCACCAGTACGTCCAACCGCGCGAACCGGTCCGCGGCGTCCTCCACGGCACGACGGGCCTGAGTCGCATCGCGAAGGTCGGCGGTGAGGGCGACGCACGAGCCGCCCCGGTCCCGGATCGCGGTGGTCAGTTCCTCCAGCCGGTCGGCTCGACGGGCGACCAGCGCGAGAGCCGCGCCCTGCCGGGCCAGTGCCAGGGCGGTGGCCGCCCCGATGCCGCTGGAGGCGCCGGTCACCAGCGCCGCGCAACCGGACAGCGCCGCGTCGGCCGGTTCGGCCGCGCCGATGGCCGCCGCTGCGTCGGCCCGGGCCGCGGCCTCTGCATTCCCGACATTCGCATCCCTCGCGCTCATGATCGCCTTTCGCGGTTCACCCCGGCCCGTTGCCTTTTCCGCAGCTTGCATCATGTGCTCCGAGTCCGCCTCCTCACCGCCCCGGTTGCCTGCACCGCCTTTGTCAGTACGCGACGACCGCCCACAGCAGCGCCCCGCCCACGGCGGCCGCATAACACCCCACAGCGGCGCGGACGACGGTACGACGGGTGCGGGCGGTCCACGAAGTTCTGGCCAGCACCCCGGCCAGCAGGGGCAGCACCAGGATCGCGTGCAGGCTCACCGCGTGCAGTGGCTTCACCGATGCCGTGGAGTCGTAGCCGGCCGACTGATGGCCGGTGCGTGTCAGATAGACACCACGGGCGATCATCGCCGCGCCGGACAGCAGCCCGACGACGAGGATCGTGAAACCGGCCCGAATCGCGAGCGCCATGGCCGTCGGTCCGTCCGGGCGCCGGACGAACGAGGCGACCGCGAGGGTGGTGAGGATGACGACCAGCGCTCCCCCGCCGACGGCCAGCGCCATGGAGACCGCCGTGTCGAAGGGGGTCTCCATGTTGAAGTGGGACGGTACGCCGCGCCACGCCTGGAGCGTGATGCCGCCGACCTCCAGCACGCAGTCGGCGGCGAACAACGCGAGCAGCACGGTACGCGTGCGGGGGCGTATGCGCAGGTAGGACGCCACCCAGCAGAGCGAGATGAGCGTCAGTCCGAACGAGACCCCGAAGGTGACGGGCTTGCGCCAGGACACCGGGCCGTCCCAGGAGCCGCCGTCGACGGCGAAGACGATCAGATGCAGCAGCCCGGAGACGACGAGGAGCGCGCCGGTCCCGTAGCAGAGGCGCTCCACCGGTCGCACATTGCGCCACACGGGCGTGGTCGGCAATGAGCCGACTGCACTACCGCGCACCGGCTCTGTCGTGGCTCCTGCGGGCTGGTTCTGCATGCCCGGAGCATCCCTCGGGAAGCGCCCGGCGTCGTCGTACGTCCGAAGGCAGCCGACGTACGCCCCTCGGAGTACCGGTCGTCACCCCCATCCGCCGGTGGCGCGGCCGGCTGAGCATCCGTCACTCCACCGCACAGAGCCACCGGTGCGTGCCGAGCCCGGCCCTGCGCGCGGCCGTACAGCGGCTGACGATCGAGGAGGACGACGAGTACGGCAGCGTCCCACTCCGACCCGTGCCTCGCCGAGTAGATCGAGGGGCTCGCCGCGGCACTCGGAGGCCGCCGAGCCCGCGGGCCGGACGCGCAACCGGCCGCGCGTCGTGCCCGTGCCCGCCCCGGCCGCCACGGAGCACGCCCGGCCGGCGACCGGACGCCAGGCTCGTGCCGGAGCGCCGGAGGGCGACTGGCCGTAGCGTACGGAACAGGTCCCGGCGGTGGTCCGGGACCGGCCGCCACCGGCACCGGAAAGTGGCCGGTCCTGCACCCGCCGGGCCGGCCCTCGGACGCACAGGGTAGAAAAGGGTCGAAAGTCCCTGCCGGATGCTGCGTTCGCATACCAGCCCGGGACATGCACCGCCGGACTCTGGAGGACTCCATGACCACCGCCGAGCTTCCCGTGATCGCCGCCGTCGACGGCTCTTCGCACAGCTACGAAGCCCTCGACTGGGCCGCGCGTGAAGCCGTCCGGCGAGGACTTCCGCTGACGATCGTGCATGTCCGGATACCCTCCCGGCGTACCGTCCAGGAGGCGCAGCAGCGACAGGCCGAGGAGCTGCTCACGGAGTCCGTACGGCGGGTGTCGCTGATCGCTCCGGACCTGCACCCGTCGACGCTCAGCCCGCTCGACTTCCCCGTGGCCGCGCTGACCTCGCTCGGCGGGAACGCGTCGCTGCTGGTGCTGGGCTCCCGCGGTCTGGGCGGATTCCGGTCCCTGCTGATCGGCTCGAACAGCCTGGCGACGGCTTCGATGGCCACGTGCCCGGTCGTCGTCATCCACAGCGGTCGGGGGGACGACGACGCGGTGGACGCGGCGGAAACATTCCCGGACATTGTCGCGGGAGTGGCTGCCGACGAGAGCAGCGAGGCGGTACTGGAGTTCGCGTTCGAGGCGGCAGCAGCCCGGCCCGGCGCGCGGCTGCGGATCGTGCACGGCTGGACGATGTTCTCGTCGATGCTCTCCGGCGGACCCGTCTTCGACCGGGACGCGGCGGCGGGCGCCGCCGAGCGGACCCTCTCGGAGCTCACCGCAGGCCGACGCGAGAAGTACCCGCAGGTCGAGCTCGTGCTGGAGCCGACCCACGGCTCCGCGTCGCGCACCCTGGTGACGGCGTCGGCGACGGCCGCGCTCACGGTGATCGGGCGGCGAAAGGGCGGCGAGGCGCTCGGGTTCGGGCTGTCCCCGGTCGCACAGACGACGCTCACGCACGCGCTCGGGCCGGTGGCCGTCGTCCCCTGCTGAGGCATGCACCGTGCCGGACCCCGGGCGTCCGGATCAGGACCGGACCGCCGCCGCGCGTGCACGGCCCTTGGCCTCGGCGGTCGGCGGGCACACACTGACCGGATGACGCAGCGCGTGGCTCTCGCAACCGTGATGGACCAGCTGTCCATCGATGCAGTGATCACCGGCTATGCGGTGGCGGTGGACGACAGCGCCTGGCAGGACTACGGGGAGCTGTTCACCCCGGACGGCCGCGCCGACTACCGCAGCGCGGGCGGCATCGAGGGACCCGCAGCCGAGGTCGCGCAGTGGCTCGCGGAAACCATGCGCCTCTTCCCCGTACGACAGCATCTGATCGTCAACCGCCGGCTGGACCTCCAGGACCTGGGGGGCTATCCCGGCGACCGGGCCGAGGTGCAGGCCGACTACCTCAACCCGATGCGGCTGCGGGGTACGCCGGACGACGGCGCCACCGGGGCCGCGGACACCACCACGGCACCGAACTTCGTCTCGGGCGGCCGGTACGCGTTCGGGCTGTTGCGCACGGAGATCGGCTGGCGGATCCGCACCGTGGCCGTCCATGAGAAATGGCGCAGCCTCACCGGGGAGCTCGCCCCCGGCTGATCCCCGCCAACGGCCCCACCTCCCTCTGGCCGCGGCCGTTCCCCTCCCCCCACACTGGGGAAGGAGGAGGGGGACACTGCTCACCGGGCAGGACGAGGAGGCGCGGCATGCGAATTGCGGCCGTTCGGCGTGAGCAGGGGGAGCGCCTGCTCCGGTCCCCCTGGTGGCGCGGTGGTGCTGCGCTGCTCGCGGGTGCACTGCCCGCGCTCGCCTTTCCTGCCCCGGATCTGTGGTGGTTCGCGTATATCGCGCTGGTGCCGTGGCTGCTGCTGATCCGGTCGGCCGGTACGGGCCGACGGGCCGCGCTCGACGGCTGGCTCGGCGGTACGGGCTACCTGCTCGCGGTGCACAACTGGCTGCTGCCGAGCCTGCATGTGTTCCTCGTGATACTGGCGGCGCTTCTCGGTCTGCTCTGGGCGCCGTGGGGGCTGCTGGTCTCCCGGCTACTGGGCGGATCGCCGTCCGTCGCGAGGGCCGGGGCGGCCCTGATCGTGGTTCCGTCCGGCTGGCTGATGATCGAACTGGCCCGCTCCTGGGATGCGCTCGGCGGCCCCTGGGGGCTGCTCGGCGCAAGCCAGTGGCAGGTGCCCATGGCGCTCCGGGTGGCATCGGTGGGAGGGGTGTGGCTGGTGAGCCTCCTGGTGGTGGGGGTGAACACCGCGGTCACCCTGCTGCTCGTGACGTCCGCCGCCCGGACGGCTGCGGCCGTCGGCATCGTGGTGGGCGCGCTGGCAGTGGGCGCGATATGGAGGTGGGCGCCGCAGCCGGAGCCCGCGGGAGCGGTCCGGATCGCTGTCGTACAACCCGGTGTCGTCGAAGGGTCGAACAGCGTGGAGCTGCGTTTCGCACGCAGCGAGCAACTGACCCGCACGCTGGTGGGCCGGCAGCTCGACCTGGTCGTCTGGGGCGAGAGCAGCGTCGGCGAGGACCTGTCACAGCGCCCGGACCTCGCAGCCAGGATCGCGAAGCTGTCACGCGAGGTCGGCACGGATGTGCTGGTCAATATGGATGCCCGGCAGACCGACGGCTCGGGCCGGACGGGGATCTTCAAGAGTGCGGTGCTGGTGGGGCCGGACGGCCCGACCGGGGACCGCTACGACAAGATGCGTCTGGTGCCGTTCGGCGAGTACATTCCGGCTCGTTCGGTGCTCGGCTGGGTGACGTCGGTGGGCAAGGCGGCGGGCGAGGACCGGCTGCGCGGGAACCGGCAGGTGGTGATGTCCGTTCCCGAGCCGCCGTCCCCGGTGCATTCCTCCCGGGCCGGAGCGGAGAGGCTCCGCATAGGTCCGCTGATCTGCTTCGAGTCGGCGTTCCCCGACATGAGCAGGCGGCTTGCCCGCGACGGGGCCCAGTTGCTGATCGCCCAGTCGTCGACGTCCACGTTCCAGCACAGCTGGGCGCCGGCCCAGCACGCCTCGCTGGGCGCCCTCCGGGCGGCGGAGAGCGGCCGCCCGATGGTGCACGCCACGCTCACCGGGATCAGTACGGTGTACGACGCGCAGGGGCATCGCATCGGCACCCCGCTCGGTACGGACACCAGCGCGGCCGCCGTGTTCGACGTACCGCTGGCCACCGGCACCACGCTCTATGTCCGGCTGGGCGACTGGCCGGTGCAGGGTGCGCTCGGGGTGCTGGCGGCGTTCTGCGCCTATGAGGGTGTGCGGTCGCTCCGGCGGCGGACCCGGGTGGAACCGGTCGGTGCGGCCGCTCCGGCGGGACGGTTATGACGGGGCGTTCACGGAGACGATGCGCCCCTGTGCGTCGACGGTGAGAGCAACCCGCTCGACCTTGTTCGTCACGGCCAGCGCCACCCACACGGCGCCCCACAGGAAGCAGCTGAACACCATGAGCAGGGCGTGCAGCACGTGGTTCAGCGGCTGCCCGCGGACCATGACGACCTGGGTCTCGGCGCGCGACTCCACCCGCCAGCCGCTCGCGATCCGCTGATTGACCGCCCAGTCCAGGATCAGGGCGCGCTGCATCGCGTCGGGTGGCCGCCCGTCCGCCGAGTAGTAGCCGGGCGGCGGCTGGAGAGCACCCCACCCCTGTGGCTCGTCGTGGGGCTTCACCAGGTCACCTCCACGGGCTGGCGGTCCATCCCCCCAGCCTGCATCCGGCCCGTGCGGGACGCATCCGGACCCGCCCTGACCAGCGGTTTCGCTACGCCCAGTCCAGGTCCCGCAGAATACGCTCGCACAGTTCGTGCGTTTCCAGCGCGTCCCGGGCGCTCAGCGGCTTCCCGGCGCGCACGGCGTCCAGGAAGGACAGCACGCACTGCTCGATGCCACGCTGACGGGCCACCGGCACCCAGTCACCACGCCGCCGCAGGCTCGGCTGTCCCTTGTGGTCGATCACCTCGGCAAGGTTGACGACCTCACGCTTGGAGTCCTGCCCGGAGACCTCGAGCCGCTCCTCCGTCGAGCCGCTCAGCCGGTTCATCGCGCCGATGGCGGTGAATCCGTCTCCGGACAGCTGCAGCACGACATGGTGCATCAGACCTTCCCGGATCCGCGCCCGTACGACGGTGTGCTCGACCGGCCCCGGCACCAGGAAGCGCAGGGTGTCGACGACATGGATGAAGTCGTCGAGCACCATGGCGCGCGGTTCCTCGGGCAGGCCCACCCGGTTCTTCTGCATGAGGATCAGCTCGCGCGGGTGCTCGATGCACTGCGCATAGCCGGGGGCGAACCGCCGGTTGAAGCCGACGGCCAGGCTGACACCGCTCTCCTCGGCGAGGTTGACCAGCCGCTCGGAATCGGCGAGTTCGTAGGCGAGCGGCTTGTCCACGTACGTGGGGACACCGGCCCGGAGCAGGCGGTCGGTGATCTCCGGGTGTACGGAGGTCGGGGCGTGGACGAAAGCGGCGTCCAGGTCCTGGGCGATCAGCGAGTCGAGCTCGGAGTGGCACTGCTCCGGCGGGATCCGGTGGGACGCGGCGACGGCGGCGAGGGTGGCGGGAGTGCGGGTCTGCAGATGCAGTTCGACCCCGGGCAGGGTGGTGAGGACCGGCAGATAAGCCTTCTGCGCGATGTCGCCGAGCCCGATGCAGCCGACCTTCACTGGGGTCTCCCTCTGACTAACGCCGTGTCATATGCATGTCCTTCGCCCGGGCAGCATACGTGTGCTGCGGCGGCTGCCAGTCCGCGATGCCGTCGAAGGTACGCAGCACCAGGGCCGGCCCGAGCCGGGACACGGCGGACATCAGCGTGTCGCGCACCGCGACGGAGGCGGCGCCGGTCAGGCACATCAGACGGGCCACCTGGGCAGCCTTGCGGACGATGGCGCCCGTCCGGGGGAGCCGGTCCGCACTGTATGCGGCGAGCGCTGTCCCGAGGTCGGCGTCGGGCGCCGCGTGGTGGGCGAGCACGATTGCGTCCTCGATGGCCTGATTGCCGCCCTGTCCGAGGCTGGGTGACATGGCGTGGGCGCTGTCGCCGACCAGGACGGTCCGGCCCCGGTGGAATGCGGGCAGCGGGTCGATCAGATGGTGCACATCGTTGCGGAGGACCTGATCGGGTTCGACGGCGGCGATGATCCCGGGGATCGGATCGTGCCACGCGCCGAAGCGGCGCAGCAGCTCGGCCTTCTCGTCGTCTGCGGCCCGGCCTCCGGCGGGGGCGACCGCGGCTGCGTACGCGTAGATCCGGCCGTCCTTGAGCGGCTGGGTGCCCCAGAGGGCGCCGCGGCCCCAGGTCTCGTGCGGGGCGAAGGGCTGCTCGGGCGCGGGGACGACGACGCGCCAGGTGGTGAAGCCGGCGTACGACGGCCCGGGGTGATCGGGGAAGAGGTGCGTGCGTACGGCCGAGTTGATGCCGTCGGCTGCGATGACGAGGTCGGCCTCGATGTCCGCGGTGGGCGTCCTGACCACGGCGCGGGCGCCGCCCGCAGTGCCCGGGTTCACGAGTTCCGCCGTCGTTCCGGTTCGGATCACGGATGCGGGCAGTTCGGCCACGAGAGCCTCGATCAGGGTCGCACGGTGCAGCAGGACGATCGCTCCGCCGAACCGCTCGGTCGCCGCTGCGCTGTCCGTCCGGGAGATCCAGCGGCCGCTAGGACTGCGCATACCGCCGTCGCCCTGCCAGGCCGCCAGGGACCGGACCCGGTCGCCGAGGCTGATGACGTCCAGGGCGCGCTGCGCGTTGGGGGCCAGGCTGATGCCTGCACCGACGGGCTCCAGCGAGTCCGCCCGCTCCAGGACGGTGACCTGCCAGCCGCGCCGGTGGAGGGCCACGGCGGCGGTGAGGCCGCCGACTCCGCTGCCGATGACGACCGCATGGGGCTTGTCCATGACTCCTCCTCGAAACTACACCTGTAGTAACGAGACCAACGTACTACAGGTGTAGTCGCAGCGGTAGGTTGATCCCATGGCCACCAGCACCACACGCACCGGCGGCGCCTCCCGGGCGGACCTGATCACCGATGCCGCCCTGGCACTTCTCGCCGAGCGCGGGATGCGAGGGCTCACCCACCGGGCGGTCGACGAACGCGCCGGACTCCCCCAGGGCTCGACATCCAACTACGCGCGTACTCGGCAGGCTCTCCTGGAGGCGACGGTGCGGCGCCTGGCGGAGCGCGAGGCGCAGGTCCTGACCCCGGGCGAACTTGCGATGCCCGCGGCCCGGGCCGAGGGCAGGCCGGACGGCGAACCGGACGCCGGACCCGCGGGCGGGCCGCCCCACGGCGTCGCCGTGCTCGTCGGCAGCCTCGCCTCAGCCCTGCACCGATACCTGACCCGCCACCCCCACCTGCTCATCTGCCGCTACGAACTGGCCCTGGAGGCCACCCGGCGCCCGGAGCTTCGGGAGTTCTTCGACGCGACGGGCGGACAGTTCCGCGAACCCCTGGTGGCGCTGATGACGGCAGCCGGTTCTGCCGAACCCGAGCGACACGCCCTCTCTCTGGTGGCCTGGTGCGAAGGTCTGATGTTCTCGTGCGCCGCGGGGTCGTACCACCGGTCCGTACCGACCGAGGAAGAGCTGCGCACCGGCTTCGCCGAACTGCTGCGCGGCATGCTGACACCCCCCTGCGAATAACATCTGGCCAGGTCTTGATCACTGGGACAGAATGCCCGGCATGACCACAGACGAACGCTCCGAACCCGCCATCGCAGCCGCCGAACGCCCGATGCTCGAGGGCTGGCTCGCCTATCACCGCGACACGCTCGCGCTGAAATGTGCTGGGCTCACCGACGCCCAGCTGCGGGAGGCGTCCGTACCGCCGTCGCAGCTCAGCCTGCTCGGGCTCGTACGGCACATGTCGGAGGTGGAGCGCCACTGGTTCCGCAACGTCATGGCCGGCGAGGAAGCGAAGTCGCTGTACTGCACCGCGGAGGACGAGGACGGCGACTTCCACCCCACCGAGGCGGACACCTGGGAGGAGGCCGGGACCACGTGGCGGGCGGAGATCGACGCGGCCCGGGAGATCACCGCGAAGCACGGGCTCGACGACCTGTCGATCGGCCGCAGCCGCAAGGGCGAGCAGTTCAACCTGCGCTGGATCTACACCCACATGATCGAGGAGTACGCGCGGCACAACGGCCACGCCGACCTGGTCCGGGAGCGGATCGACGGCGTGACCGGCGACTGACCCGAATCCCACGCGCCCGGTCGGCAGCCGGGGCGTTGCGCTGACCGGGGTCACTCGTGAGGGCCAATCATCACCGGCCGGCTCGCGCGGCGCCCTGCCCGCACAGCAGAGTTGCCCAGGTGCAGCGAACCAGTATCACCGTGAAGCTCCTGGTCGGCGTGGCAGTCACTGCCGTCACCGGCTGCGTGTCCGTGGAGCCCCGGTCGGGCATTGCGCCCCGGCCCGAGACCAGCAGGCCCGTCCAGGACCTGGCGCCCCAGATCGTGGGGCCGCCGGTCCGGGACAGCCTGGGGGCGATCCCCGACCCGAAGCCGTCACCGAAGGCCTCCGACCGGCCGGCGAAGGCGCCGTCGGACACCCGACGCACCGCGCCACGCGCCCCGCAGCAGCGGGAGCACGTCGGGGTCCCCCGGCCTCGTCATGCCCCGCCCGCAGCCGCGCGGGTGCTGAATCCGCCGGCCGCCCCCGTCACCGGGACGAATGTCTGCGCGCTCGGCCGGGGCTACGGAGGCTGGTCCGCGGGCAGCCCCGAGGCCCGGATCTGCGAGGACACCTACGGCCACTGAAACCCCGTCGGTCGCGGATCCCGCCGGGATCCGGCCGACTCTGATCGTTGCGGTCCGCGACAACGGACGGACCGCAACGATCCGCGACAGACCTCGGCTCACAGCTCCCGAAGCCGCCGCTCCAGCCGACCGATCGCCGCGCGCACCCCTCCCCCGTACCCGTCGTCCGCGAGAACCTCGGACGCCTTCCGGGCCCGGTCCAGATGGACCCGGGCCGCGTCGGGGCGCTGGAGCTTCACATAGTCCGCCGCAAGGTTGAGGTGGAGCGAGGGGTAGAAGACCCGTACCGCGAGCGAGTCCCCGTGTTCCGCGACGCACCCGTCGGAGAGCCCGTCGGCAGCGGTCAACGCCCTCAGATCCCATGCCAGTTCGTCGCCGGGATCGTCCTGGGTGTCGGCCATGTAGTGCGCGAGGGTGCAGCGGTGCAGGGCGTCGCCCTCCACACCGATCTCCGCCCAGATTGCCCCGAAGCGGTTACGGGCCTCTTCCCGGTCGCCGCCGTGGAGCAGCATGATCGCCTGGCCGATCCTGGTCATGACGGCATCCGTCGACGCCTCCTGCTGCTCCGTCACCGCGGTCTCCCTCGCATGTGTTCCAGCCGTTCCCGGTTCACTCCGGTCGACGTCGATCGGGCCCGCTGGAGCCCGTTCGATTCCGGTCACGGCGACGCTAGCGGCTGGCACCGGCAATCCCGCTCAGGCTCGGGCTAAGGGCTGCTTTCGGGTCGGGCGCGGCCACGCCATGACCCGACGGAGACCCCGGGAGCCCGGGGCCTGTCGGGCGGCTGCGGGCGGGTCAGCCCAGATCGGGGATGCGCCAGTCGATGGCCTGGTGTCCCTGCGCGGCGACCGCCTCGTTGATCTGCGTGAACGGACGGGAGCCGAAGAACTTCTTCGCGGACAGCGGAGACGGATGTGCGCCCTTCACCACGGCATGGCGCTCCCCGTCGATCAGCGGGAGCTTCTTCTGTGCGTAGTTGCCCCAGAGCACGAAGACCGCCGGATCGGGCCGCGTGGACACCGCGTGGATCACCGCGTCCGTGAACTTCTCCCAGCCCTTGCCCTTGTGCGAGTTGGCCTCGCCGGCGCGGACCGTCAGCACGGCGTTGAGCAGCAGGACGCCCTGCTCGGCCCACGGCATCAGATACCCGTTGTCCGGGACCGGCAGGCCGAGCTCCTCCTTCATCTCCTTGTAGATGTTCCGCAAGGACGGCGGTGTCCTGACGCCGGGCCGCACGGAGAAGCAAAGCCCGTGCCCCTGCCCCTCGCCGTGGTACGGGTCCTGGCCGAGGACCAGGACCTTCACCTTGTCGTACGGAGTGGCTTCCAGGGCCGCGAAGACCTGCTCGCGGGGCGGGTAGACCGGCCCCTTGGCCCGCTCCTCCTCGACGAACTCGGTGAGCTCCTTGAAGTACGGCTTCTGCAGCTCTTCGCCGAGGACGCCGCGCCAGGACTCGGGCAGCAGGTCGGTGTCGGTCACTTCAACAACCTCCGGTACGCAATCGGTTCTTGACCACAGAACCTACCGGGGGCCACTGACAACCGGCCGGGCGAGTCCTACCAGCTGGCCTTGCGGTACAGCTCCCACATCTGCATGACCGTCTGCGGGTCCAGCGCGCGCTCGCCGCCACCGATGTCCTCGCCCGCCGCGACATAGAGCTTGCCCTGCCACAGAGGCAGCAGCCGGACATCGTCGACCAGGATGTTCTGCGCCTGCTCGAACTGCTTGCTGACCGCGCCCCGGTCGCTCTCCTGGCGGGTCTGCGGCAGCAGGTGCTGGGTGATCTCGGTCTTGTCGTACGGCATCCCGGTGACACTCTCCTTGCCCACGAAGGGGGCGATGAAGTTGTCCGGGTCCGGGAAGTCCGGGAACCAGCCGCGGCCGAAGACCGGGTACTGGCCCTTGGTGAAGCCCTCCTGGAACTTCTTCCACGGCAGGCCCTTGAGCGTGATCTTGAACAGACCCGACTCCTCCAGCTGACGCTTCAGCTCACCGAACTCGGGTTCCGTCGACGAGCCGTACCGGTCGGTGGTGTACCAGAACGTCATCGCGACGGGCTTGGTGATGCCCGCCTTGACCAGGATCTGCTTGGCCTTCTGCTGGCTCGGGTTGCCGAAGGTGTCGAAGAAGCTGGTGGTGTGGCCGGCGATACCCTTGGGGATCATGGAGTACAGCGGCTCGGCGGTGCCCTGGTAGACCTTGGCGACGAGCGCGTCACGGTCGACGAGCTGTGCGACGGCCCGGCGGACGGCGGGGTTCCCCGCAGCCGGGTCCTCGGGATTGAAGACCAGGAAGCGGATGTCGGCGCCGACGGTCTCGATCAGCTGCAGCTTGCTGTTCTCGTCCTTGTTGTCCTCGAGGCTCACCACCTCCTCCGCGGTGAGACCGCGGTAGGTGGCGTCGATCTCGTTCTTCTTCAGCGCGTCGACCATGGGGGCGGACCCCTCGAAGTACCGGATGGTCACGGCGTTGTTCTTGCGGTTGGCAAAGCCCTTGTAGCCCTGGTTCTTCACCAGCTCGGCCCGGTCCCCCGGCACGTACTTGTCGAGGAGGTAGGGGCCCGATCCGGTGACCTTGCCGTCCTCGCGGAGCTTGTCCTTCGGGTAGTCGCTGGGCGCCACGAGGGACATCGCGGGGGTGGCCAGAATGAACGGGAACGTGGCGTCCGGCCTGTTCAGGTGGAAGACGACGGTGTCGTCGCCCTTGGTCTCGATCCGGTCGAGCGAGCCGAGCATGCCAAGGGGGCCGCCCTTGACCTTGATGGTCGTGATCCGGTCGATGGAGTACTTCACAGCCTCCGCGTCGAGTTTGTCCCCGTTGGAGAACTTCAGGCCTTCCTTGAGCGTGCAGCGGTAGGCCGTGCTGGTCCGGTCCGTGAACACACAGGAGTCCGCGGCGTCGGGCTCCGGGCTCGTGCTGCCGGTGGGGAAACTCACCAGGGTCTGGAAGACGTTGCGCATCAGCTCCCACGAGTTGTCCCATGCCGCCGCCGGATCGAGGGTGGAGGGCTCACTCGTGGTACCGACGGCTATCTTCTGCTCCGCCTCCGAGCTGCTGTCGGAAAGCAGACCGCAGCCGGCCAGCAGAGAAAGGGAAGCAAGGGCTGCAGCGGCCTGCAGTCTGGCCCGGTAGAACACGTGCACGCTCCTCGATCGGCCATGGGTCGGCAGACCATACCGCAGCGCCCCGTCGGGTCAATCCGCAGGTCCGACGGGGCACTTGAGTCAATCGGGGCCAAACCGGCGCAGGCTGTGCTCAGCCCACGCCCGCATTCAGGAAGATACCTCCGTCGACCACCAGCGTCTGGCCGGTGATCCACTCGGACTGGCTCGACGTGAGGAACGCGGCGGCCCCGCCGATGTCCGCGGGGACACCGAGTCGGCCGAGCGGATAGGCGGCTGCCGCCTCCGCCTCGCGCCCCTCGTACAGCGCCTTGGCGAACTTGGTCTTGACCACGGCCGGAGCGATCGAGTTGACCCGGACGACCGGGGCGAACTCGTGCGCCAGCTGCAGAGTCAGATTGACCATGGCCGCCTTGCTCATGCCGTACGCGCCGACGAAGGGCGAGGCGGAGACACCGGCGACCGAGGCGATATTGACGATCGCCCCGCCGTTCTCCTTCTGCCAGGCCTTCCAGGTCTGCTGGGCGAAGCCGAGCGCCGAGATCACATTGGTCTCGTAGACCTTGCGCACGACATTGAGGTCGAGGTCGGCGATCGGGCCGAACACCGGGTTCGTACCGGCGTTGTTGACCAGGAAGTCCACGCGGCCGAACGCCTCCATGGTGCGCTCGACCGCCGCCGCCTGATGCGCCTCGTCGTGCGCCTTGCCCGCGACGGCGATGACCCGGTCGGAGCCCAGCTTCTCGACGGCCTCCTTGAGGGCGTCCTCGCCGCGCCCGGTGATGCACACCCGGTCGCCGCGGGCGACGAGCGCCTCCGCGATTCCGTAACCGATCCCCCGGCTCGCGCCCGTGATGAGCGCGACCTTTCCGCTGTCCTGCACAGTCATGATGTCTGCTGCCCTTCTGGTCAGTTGAGCGGTCCGCCGGCGACGTACATGACCTGGCCGGAGACGAAGCCCGCGTCGTCGCCGGTGAAGAAGGCGATGGCATTGGCGATGTCCTCCGGGCGGCCGACGCGCTGCACGGGGATCTGGGTGGCGGCGGCGGCCTGGAACTCCTCGAAGCCCATGCCGACCCGGGCCGCGGTCTGCGCGGTCATCTCGGTGACGATGAAGCCGGGGGCGACGGCGTTGGCGGTGATGCCGAACTTGCCGAGCTCCTTGGCGAGGGTCTTGGTGAAGCCCTGCAGACCGGCCTTGACGGCTGAATAGTTCGCCTGACCGCGGTTGCCGAGCGCCGAGGACGAGGACAGCGAGACGATACGGCCGAACTTGGCGTCCACCATGTGCTTCTGGACGGCCTTGGCCATCAGGAACGCGCCCTTCAGGTGCACGTTCATCACGGTGTCCCAGTCGGACTCGCTCATCTTGAAGAGCAGGTTGTCGCGGAGCACGCCCGCGTTGTTGACGAGGATCGTCGGCGCACCGAGCTCGGCGGCGACCCGCGCCACGGCGGCCTCCACCTGGGCGCTGTCCGACACGTCGCAGCCGACGGCGAGGGCGGTGCCCCCGGCGGCGGTGATCTTCTCGACGGTGTCCTTGCAGGCCGCCTCGTCGAGGTCGAGTACGGCGACGGCGCGGCCCTCGGCCGCCAGGCGTACCGCGGTGGCGGCGCCAATGCCTCGCGCCGCTCCCGTCACGATGGCGACACGCTGCTCGGTGGTGGACATGCTTGGTTCTCCTCGCCCTTGGATCACGGCTCAGCGGACGTCAGGAAGTTCCCGATAACTGAGCAACCGCTTAGTACCTTCAGCAGACGAGACGCTAGAAGCCCTGACACTCGGTGTCAACGGCCCACGGGCGCAGCAGTACATGTCACACCGGACGGCGCCGCGACCGCAGGGTCCGCGCGCGACGCCGACGGTGGCCGGATCAGCGCACCAGCAGGTCGAGCAGCCGCTCGACCTCGGCCTCCGGATCGGCGGTGAGGCCGCTGTGCACGGCACCCGGCTGGACCACCGTGGAGCGTGGGGCGATCAGCCAGCGAAAGCGCCGCCCGGCGTCGTCACCGGCGGCCTGGCCTGCCGCGTCGCCGCCTCCGCAGACGCCCTCGACGGCCCGCAGCGCCGCCCGGACCCCGACCACGTCGGCGTTCGGGTCGAGCGCCCTCAGCTTGCTCTCGTCGAGATGGGTGCGGGCCGCCACGAAGGACTTGGCGCGGCAGTACACCAGCACGCCCGCGTTGAAGCACTCACCGCGCTCGACCCGGGGAACGACGCGCAGCAGCGCGTACTCGAAGACATCACGCTTGCTCACTGACTGTCGTCCTTGCTGCTCTGCGCCTCGTCGGCACGCCCGGCCGCCGCCTTCTCCGCCGCCGCCTTCTCGGCACGGTCCTTCTTCGTGGGATGCGGCCACGGAGTGAGGCGCTCGGTCAGCCACCCCGGCGCGCGGGACGGCGTCGTCCTCGTGGGCGCGTCCATCGAGATCCGCTCGTGGATGGTGGCGGCGCGCGCCAGCAGCGGCTCCACATAGGCGCGGCGCAGCGCATCCGTCGTGTCGAAACCGGGCTCGTCGACCAGCCACTCGTCGGGCACCTCGGCGGTCACCTCGGTCAGCAGCTGCTCGGTGACGAGCGGGGCGAGCTCGGCGGCTGCGGCGGCGATGTCCGGGCCGAAGGGCGCGAGCACATGGTCGGAGGCGTTGTACGGCTTGGCCGCGGAGGCCTGCGCACCCGGCCAGTTGTGGTGCCAGATCATCGTGGCACCGTGATCGATGAGCCAGGCGTCCCCGTGCCAGACCAGCATGTTGGGATTCCGCCACGACCGGTCGACATTGTTGATCAACGCATCGAACCACACGATCTTCCCGGCCTCTGCCGGGTCCACCTGATAGGCGAGCGGATCGAACCCGATCGAACCGGGCAGATAGTCCATTCCGAGATTCAGCCCGCCGCTCGCCTTGAGCAGTTCCTGCACCTCTTGGTCCGGCTCCGCGAGCCCGATGACCGGGTCGAGCTGGATGGTGACGAGCTCCGGGACCCGCAGTCCCAGCCGCCGGCCGAGTTCCCCGCAGATGACCTCCGCGACGAGGGTCTTGCGGCCCTGTCCGGCGCCGGTGAACTTCATGACGTAGCAGCCCAGATCGCTCGCTTCGACCAAACCCGGCAAGGATCCACCCTCCCGCAGGGGTGTGACGTAGCGGGTCGCAGTTACTTCCGTGAGCATTTTCCCAGGCTATACGGCCGACAGGGCCCGGAAACCCGAGGTACGCCCCGGGAGTTGCCAGCCACCTCACAAGTGGCCAGGCGTTGACGCTGGGGAGTATCTGGGGAGTTTTCACATGAAGGTACCGAGATCATCTGCCACGACGCCATCGAGACGATGGAATCACCCTCACATAACGGTGCAATCTCGGGCTTCCTGCCCCCTGTGTACGCAGCCTCCTGGACCACGCTGCGGGCCCAGGTTGAACCCGGGGAGAATCTGGGGAGTTTCAGCCGAGGTCGCCCGTGGCATCAGGACGGCACGGGGCCCGGTCGCGTGGTCTGATCGGCCACTCCCAGGGCCGCCATCGTGGCCAGGCCCACCACCTCCGGCCCCTGCATCCCGCAGGCGTGCAGCGGGGACAGCTCCACCAGCCGCACCCCGCCCGGATACGCCGACTTCAGCCTCGAGCGCAAGCCGTGACTTGCCGACCCCGCCCGCCCCCACCAATGTCACCAGCGGTGGCACACCCTCCGGTGCCGCCTTCTTCGGGGCCAACATCTGCTCCAGTACGGCGAGTTCATCGCTGCGCCCGATGAACCGGCCGCCCTGCTCCGGCAGATTCCCCGACCAGTCACGCATAGCCCGCTCACGCGCTCCGCCCACCACCGCGTACCCCTCCAGCTGCACGCCGCTCTCCAAGGACGCGGCCAGTGTGCTCCGCCCTCACACCCGGCGCGAACAGACTCCGGGTCTGCTCGCTCCTTCGGGCGCAATTTGGCAGTCCCGCACATGGCACGCCGCATTCCGTGCTCGACCGAACGGGACCGAAGACAACGAGACCCACCGGCAACCGCAGGCCGGGCACTGGGTTGCGGCGCGGTGGTCGGCGCCCGGGCTACGTCCGCGAGTTCTCGCGTACCTGGCCAGTCATGGCCTCGCGGACAAGCGCGGTGTCGACGAACTGCTCGAAGCGCACGATCAGTCCGCCGCGGACGGTGAAGTGGTGGGCGACGCGCACGTCGATGGGTTTTCCGGTGGCCTTGTTGGTGGCGGTGTAGCGCGCCAGGACGACGATGTTCTCGCCGTCGACGACGTAGGTGTCGTCGTGGGCGGTCCAGTCGTCCCAGTCCTTACCGAGCTTCTCCATCACGCTGGAGGTGATGCCCTTGGGGGTGCGGTAGGTGCCGGCGAGGGGGAAGCCGGCCATTTCGGTCCACTCCGCGTCGGGGGCGAGGGTGGCGCGCAGGGCTTCCAGGTGGCCTGCTGCTGAGGCCAGGTACTGGCGGCGTACCACGTCGGCCGGGGCCGTGGATGCGCTCGCCGGTGACGAGGGTGGCGGTCTTGTTCTTGGAGCCGGCCGGGAAGTCGAGGTCGAAGACGGTGAAATCGAGGGTGCTCATACGGGGGTGTTCCTTCGGTCAGTGGGGGGGTGGGGTGGAGCGCGGTCAGGCGGGTTCGGGGGTGAGGATGCCGGTGTGCAGCTCGCCGCTGCGGTCGCCGACCGCAGCCGCGTCGTCGCGGGACGGGATGTGGTGAAAATGGGAAGCCCTCCCGACCAGCATGCCGTCGACACCGCCGGCTACCTGCCGCCCCGGGACCGGTGCACGGCGTCCGCGTCGAGCGGGTGCGCGACATCCCCGCCATCGAGACACGACGGGACGTGACTCGCGCACACCGCATCGCCTTCCACCTGCTCCTCCTCCCCCACCGGGGCGCGGTGCGCCACATGGTCGACTTCGCCGACCACACCCTTGGCCCGGACGACGTGCTGTGGGTCCGCCCCGGCCAGGTGCACCGCTTCGTCACCGACCCGGCCCGCTGTGACGCCACCACCGTGATCATCGAGCCCGGCTTCCTCGATCCCAGGACCGCCTCCGCCGCAGGACTGGACGTCTGGGACTCCCTCGCAGTCCTGCACCCCACCACCATCGAACGGCCTCTGGTCAACCTGGCCCTGGCGCATCTACAGGCCGAGTACGAAGCCGCCCTCACCACGCCGCCCGACCGGGCCGTCACACTGGTGCGCCACTGCCTGGCCGCCTTCGTGCTGCGCATCGGCAGCGCGTCGATCGCCTCGAGACCGCCCTCCCCCGTGTCGCCGCTCTTCGCCCAGTTCCGAAAAGCGGTGGAGCGTGATTTCACCCGCACCCGCTCGGTGAGCGCTTACGCCCACACGCTGGGCTACTCGCGCCGCACGGTCGCAAGCACCGTCAAGACCGCCACCGGGCAGACCGCCAAGGAGTTCATCGACGCGCGGGTGATCCTGGAAGCCAAGCGCCTGCTGGCCCACACGGACCTGCCGGCCTGGCGCATCGGCACCCACCTCGGCTTCGCCGACGCCGCGAACTTCTCCGCCTACTTCCGGCAGCACACCGGAACCGCGCCCGCCGCCTTCCGCACCGCCCAGATCTGAACGTCGCAGCGGCCCGGCTCACCCATGCCTCGACGGCTGCTCACTTCCGCACCACGCCGCCGAGCTGGGCCCGTCGCGGACGACGCGCCGACCCGTGCTCGGCGGCCATGGCCCTCGTGGAGGGGCTACGCCACCGAGCCTGCGCGGAGCAAGGAGGGTCCGCGGAGGCGACCGCGCGGCCAGGGAGAACCGGGGAGCCTCCGAGACCAGCCGGCGGTCGTACTGCCGCGCTGACGCCGGCGACGCCCCGGCCGACAGCGCTACGGCCGACCGGGGGCAATCACGGCCCCTCGCCGGGGTGCCCGCGATGTTCGACGGTGGGTGCGACCGGCGCGCACACGCCGCGCGGTGTCCGGGGCCCCGACCCCGGTCAGCGGGCTTCCGTCAGGGCCGCGTGCGCGGCGGTGAGGATCTCCTCGGAGAGCGGGGAGCCCTTGGTGGCCCGGGACAGGACCAGCGCGCCGAACAAGGTGCACAGCCGGGCGATGCCGTCCTCGCCCCCACCGGCGGCCCCGACCGGGGCGAGGAACGCGGCAAAGTCGGCCACCCCCTCGGTGTAGGCGCGGCGGGCCTCGCGACCCTCGCCCCCGCGTGCGACGTCGACGGCGAGGGCTGCGACCGGGCAGCCGCCCGCCGGGTCGTCACGGTGCTCGACGGAGAGGTAGGCGTCGATCAGGGCCCGCTGAGCGGTATCCCTCTGCCCGTCGTACCGCTCAAGCCCGGCCGCATGGCGCCGGGCGAGCTCGGCGAAGGCGTGGGCGGTCGCCTCGTCGACGAGCGCCTCCTTGGAGGCGAACTGCTTATAGAAGGCGCCGTGGGTCAGACCGGCCGCCTTCATGAGGTCGACAACGCTCACGTGGGTGCCCTGCTCGCGGAACAGCCGGGAGGCGGTGTCCACCACCCGCCTGCGATTTTCCTCCGCATGCGCCTGCGATACGCGGCCCATGGCCACCTCCCATTTGGATGTCGACTGGCATCTATCGTAACTCGGTGTTTAGATTGGTTGCGCAATCTAATTTATATGGGTGGCCCGACGGCCCCCGCCAGGACCAGGAGCAGACATGGAACTGAAGAACGCGGTCGCAGTGGTCACCGGCGCCAACCGGGGGCTCGGGCGGCACTTGTCCGCCCAGCTCGTGGAGCGCGGGGTGAAGGTGTACGGCGCGGCTCGACGCCCCGAGACGATCGACGTGCCGGGTGTCATCCCACTGCGGCTGGACGTCACGGACGAGGCGTCGATACGGGAGGCCGCCCGCATCGCTTCCGATGCGACGCTGCTGATCAACAACGCGGGCATCTCCACCGGCGCGACGCTGATCGGAGGCGACCTGGACGAGGTACGTCGCGAGATGGAGACCAACTTCTTCGGCCCGCTCGCCGCCACCCGGGCCTTCGCCCCCGTCATCGAGAGCAACGGCGGCGGCTCCGTACTCAACGTCCTGTCCGCCCTGTCCTGGTTCCACCCGGCCGGCCTCGGCTCCTACGCGGCCTCCAAGGCCGCCGCTTGGGCGCTGAGCGACGCGACCCGTGAGGAGCTGGCACCGCGCGGGATCAACGTCTCGGCGCTGCACGTCGGTTACATGGACACCGACATGGCCGCAGGCGTGCCTGCCGATCAGAAGGTCGCCGCCGCCGACGTCGCGGCCCAGGCCCTTGACGGCATCGAGACCGGCCTGCCCGAGATCCTCGCCGACGAGACCAGCCGGTACGTCAAGCAGAGCCTGTCTGCGACACCCCCGCCGAACGCGGGCTGACGCTCACCCTCCACCCCGGCGCGGCCGCCTTCCCACCCCTCATGCAAGGACATCTCATGCACCTTCGGACACCGGACCGGACTGCACGTGTCCGAGTACGCGCTCGGCACCGCGAACTTCGGCACCGGCTGGGGCGCCGGCGCCGAGACGAGTACAGCCTCGTCGAGCGCACCGCCGACCGCGAACTCCTGCCCATGGCCGAGAGCCTCGGACTGGGCGCCGCCCTGTGGTCCCCGCTCGGTGGCGGGCTGCTCACCGGTAAGTACCGCAGCTCCGCCGAGGGGCGCCTGAGTGACCTGGGCATGGTCATCCACACCGAGAGCACCGGCCAGAAGACCGCCGTCGTCGACACCGTCCTGGCGATCTCCGAGGAGACCGGCGTGACGCCCGCCCAGGTGGCGGTGGCCTGGGTGCGCGAGCGCGCCGCCCGTTCCGTGGCCACGCTCGTCCCGATCATCGGCCCGCGCAGCCTCTCCCAGCTCGACAGCTACCTCGGCGCCCTCGACGTCTAGCTGACCGATGAGCAGTACGCCCGACTGGCCGAGGTCAGCGCGGTGCCGCTCGGCGTTCCCCACGAGGGGATCGGCGCCTCCCTGGACCGCCTCCAGGGAGGCGCCGCCGACCGGATCACTGCCCCGGTCGTGCCGGTGGCCTGATGGGTGAACGCGGCTGAGGACGCAGTGCGCCCGCGTCGCATCCAGGAAAACAACACAAACTATCTCGTACTGGCGGAAGCCTGGGGCGAGCGGAGACCCCGCCCTCATGGACGGGACACGGAACGGAGACGACGATGAGGGCTTTCATGGTCGAGAAGTACGGTGACGCGACCACCATGCGCACCGCCGAGGTAGCCGACCCGCAGGTAGGTGCCGACGACGTCCTGGTGAAGATCCACGCGGCGGGCGTCAACCCGCTGGACCTCAGGATCCGCAACGGGGACTTCAAGGCGTTCATGCCCTACCGTCTCCCCCTCGTCCTGGGCAACGACCTCGCCGGAGAGGTCCTGCAGGTCGGGTCCTCCGTCACCCGCTTCGCGGTGGGTGACGAGGTCTACGCCCGGCCCGACAAGGACCGCATCGGCACCTTCGCCGAACTCCTCGCCGTCCACCAGGACGACCTGGCACCCAAACCCGCCATCCTCACCATGACCGAGGCCGCCTCCCTGCCCCTGGTCGCCCTGACCGCATGGCAGGCGCTGGTCGAGCGGGCGCGCGTACAGCCGGGTCAGAAGGTCCTCATCCACGCGGGCGCCGGCGGCCTCGGCTCCATCGCCGTCCAGCTGGCCAAGGCGCTGGGCGCGCACGTGGCCACCACCGTGAGCACCGCCAAGGTCGACCTGGTCAAGGACCTCGGCGCGGACGTCGTCGTCGACTACCGCACGCAGGACTTCGAGGAGATCCTCGACGGCTACGACGTCGTCCTCGACAGCCTCGGCGGCGAAAACCTCGCCAAATCCCTGCGCGTGCTCAAGCCCGGCGGCATGGCTATCAGCGTCGCGGGCCCGCCCGACCCCGACTTCGCCCGCGAACTCGGCACGAACCCGGTCCTCCGCCTGGCCATGACCGCGCTCAGTTCCAAGACCCGACGCCAGGCCAAGCGCCTTGGCGTGACGTACTCCTTCCTGTTCATGAAGGCCAGCGGCGACCAACTGCGCGAACTCACCCCCCTCATCGACACCGGGAAGATCCGCCCCCTCGTCGACCGCGTCTTCCCGTTCGACGAAACCCTCCAGGCCATGGAGTACGTCGAAAAGGGCCGGGCGAAGGCCGGCAAGGTCGTCGTCGCCATGACGTAAGGCGGGCGCGCCGACATCGACCGGCTCCGCCAGATCACCACCCACCCAGCACAGATGACCAGCGCCGCGGAGGGCGATCCTCTGCGCCTGCGGGAGCTGACGGCCGAGCTCGGCGAGGTTCTCGAACGGCACGACGCCATCGGCGGTGCCGTGAATGCCGGTCACCGGCTGGTGAGGTCCCACACCCCGCAGACCGTGGGTGAGGAACTCCTCGCACGCCGCCGACTGCGCCGCCCAGGCTTCCGGCGACACGGGTGACGCCATGCGGGCGCCCAGCAACTCCGCATACTCCCGGGAATGCGCTTCGGTCCAGCCGGGAGCGAAGGAGTTCGGCATGGTCCGCCGCGCGAACTCTTCGCTGGGCAGGTGCGCGTGGTCGCGCCACAGCATGGCCGTCTGCTCGGGGACGGGCAGCGCACCGGGACCGCCTGGCGAACTGGCGATCACGACCACCGACGCCACCAGGTCAGGATGCGCGGCTGCCAACTGCAGCGAGACGTATCCCCCATCGAAGTACCCATCACGTGGGTTGGTGGGGAGCCCAGCGAGCGCAACACGGCCGCCGCGTCATCAGCCAAGGTCGATGGAATACGGACCGGTCGGTGCGTCGAATGGCCCGGTACCGCGGTTGTGGAGCAACACCAACTGGTAACCGACAGCGAACTCCGCTCGCTGTGGTGCCCAACTCCACGGCCCGTAACCCAGACCCGGGACGAGCAGTAGCGTCGCCACCGCCGGCCGCGCGGGAACGATGACCTCGGCCGCGATCGTCGCCCCATCGGGAGCAGTCACATACAACAGCCCGGCGTCGCCGTCCTCCATCAGTACCTCCTCAGGCGTGGTCGATGCCTGAGGTTCGGCTGCACCCGTTTCATCAGCGTTACAGCCAGGGAGCAACCCGTCCGAGCCCCGAGACAGGGGGATGCAAAGGATGCGCATTCCTCTACCCGGGGCAACGCGTCGGTTTCCCGGTGTCGGGCGGCCGGGGAGCGAATGGGGCCACGTGGACAACCGTCCGGTTCCCGAAGGGGAACAGTGACCGAGCCGCGCAGGGCCACCGAACTCGACCCGTCGAGCAGCAAGCGCCCCGTGGACCGCTCTCCGGTTTGACCGGAGGGAGTCTCCGTTTTACGCTCGAAGACATACGGAGGCAGCATCCGTTTTAATGCGTGCACGTACTCACCGTGGACAGGAGGACGCATGGTCATCAGCGGACGCCAGGGGCGCAAGCCCCGCGCGGACGTCCAGCGCAACCGCGCGACCCTCCTCGAGACCGCGCAGCGGCACTTCCTGCGGCACGGGGTCGGCACCTCCTTGGAAGCGGTGGCCAAGGAGGCGGGGGTTGGGCCCGGCACCCTCTACCGGCACTTCCCCACCCGGGAAGCACTGCTCGCTGCCGTGCTGCAGACCCGCTCCGAGGAACTCGTCGCCCGCCAGGCAGACATCGAGCAACTCGGCGACCCGGCCGAGGCGTTGGAGCAGTGGCTGCGGGCGATGGAGGAGTACTTCAGCGCCTACAGCGGCCTTCCGGAACCGCTCATGGCCGCGGCCCGGGCGCAGGAGCCGGACAGCCCGCTCACGATTCCCTGCGACATCCTCATCACCGCCACCGACCAGTACGTGCGAGCGGCGCAGCACGCGGGGCACGTGCGGGCATCGGTGCAGGGGTACGACCTGTTCCTCGCGGCCTGTTCCCTTGCCTGGATCAAGGGCAACGGCACCGACGAGGAGTCGCTCGGCCGACTTCGCGCACTGATCGCGAGCGGCTACAGCGAGCGAGACGCCCAGGCGTAACCGCCGCACAATCCGGTCCGGCCCCGCCACGCCCGGCGGCTCGATCACGCCCAGTCATCACATGACGCCACCTTTACCGGTGGCGCAGCACAACCCAGCAAAGGACAAGTCGTGAAAATAACTGTTATAGGCGCCGGCGCCATCGGCGGGAACCTCGCCTCCAAGCTCAGCACGGCCGGTCACGAGGTGCTGGTGGCCGATGCCCGCGGCCCCGAGGCCGTCCGGGCGGAGGTGCTGGAGTCCGGGGCCCGCGCAGTAGCCCTGGAGGAGTCGGTCCAGGGCAGGGACGTGGTCGTCTTGTCGATCCCGTTCGGCGTGGCGGGCCAGCTGGCAGACCTGTTCGCATCGGTGCCCGACAGGACCGTGGTCATCGACACCTCGAACTACTACCCGGGCATGCTCAGCGAGCCGATCCAGGCGGTGGACAACGGCCAGGTGGAGAGCGTGTACACCGCGGAGCTGCTCGGCCGCCCCGTCATCAAGGCGTGGAACGCCGCGCTGGCCGAGACCCAACGCACGAAGGGCGTCCCGGCGGGGACCCCCGGCCGTATCGCCATCCCGGTCGCCGGTGACTCCGACGAGGCGCGAAAGGTGGCCATGAGCCTGGTGGACGACACCGGCTTCGACCCGTACGACGCCGGCACACTGGCCGACTCCTGGCGTCAGCAGCCCAACGGCCCCGCCTACTGCACCGAGTTGACCCTCGACGAGCTGCCGGCGGCCCTGGCCGCGGCCGACCGCGTCAAGGACGCGGCCATCCGCGACAGCCTCCCGGAACGCTTCGCCGCCCTCCCGGCCAACCCCACTGTCGACGACGTCGTCGAGATGAACCGCGCCGCCCACCGCTGAGCCACCCGACGCCGCTCTCGTGCACGCAACGACACGAGAGCGGGCAGCGCTGGTACGCCGCGAACACACAAGACGAACACAGACAGCGGCGCTCACTTCGGCAAGGTCGTCATCACCCACTGACACCACCGCGTCCGCGGTCGGCTGCGTGACGGGGTTGCCGGTCGACCGCAATCGCATGTTCGTGCGGGACTCGGGCCGCGAGCTGGATGTCCCCGACCTTCCATCGGGGGCGGCCAGCGTTCCTCGGTGCGTTCGAGGACGGCGTCATCACGTACTGGCTGCTGATCGACAGCGGTGAGGTCTGGATGGTCCGCGGCTATGAAGGCGATGGGGACCAGCAGTACGGGCTGGTCAGTTCCTCGGTTGCGGCTCTGCAGAAGATGCAGTCGGTATACATGAAGCCCCGCCGATAGGATGTTCCTCGGCGTAGACACGCAGCCCGGCCGGCGGCCTGGCCGCCCGGACAAGCGAGGATGGAGCCATGGTCGCGGCAGGGTCCTCCACTCCCAGCGATGACCACATGCGGCTGCTGGTCAAGGTGGCCCGCATGTATCACGAGCGCGGAGTGCGCCAGCCCGAGATCGCAGCACATCTCAACTTGTCCCAGGCGCGTGTGTCGCGGCTCCTGAAGGAAGCCGTCGACCGCGGAGTGGTGCGCACCGTGGTCGTCTCGCCCGAAGGCGTACATGCCGAGCTCGAAGACGCCTTGGTCGCGCGCTACGGCTTGCGTGACGCCGTCGTCGTCGAAGTGGAGGGCACCGGCGTGGAGGTCATTCCTGCGCTCGCGGCAGCGACCGCCACGTACCTCGACGCGACGCTCAAAGGCGGAGACGTCATCGGTGTCTCCTCCTGGAGTGCCACCCTGCTCGAAGCCGTCAAGGTCATGCGGGCCAAGACGTCATCTGTCGCACAGGAAGTCGTGCAGCTGATCGGCGGCTCCGGCAGCCCGGAGGTGCAACTCCACGCGACCCGCCTGACCAGCCGCCTGGCCGAACTCACCGGAGCGCGCCCGGTGTTCGCACCGTCCGCGGCTCTGGTCGGCAGCCGTGAGCTACGCGACCTGCTGTCCCAGGAACCTGCGATGCTGCAGGTCACAAAGACGTGGTCTCATCTCACGCTGGCGCTTCTGGGCATCGGCAGCCTCGACCCCTCACCGCTGCTGCGCCGCTCCGGCAACGCCATCACCGCACAGGATCAGCAACAGCTCAAGGAGCTCGGTGCCGTCGGTGACGTCTGTGCCCGCTATTTCGACGCGGAGGGCAACCCCGTCGACGCACCCTTCAACGACCGTCTCATCGGCATCGACCCCGACCAGCTGCGAGCGGTGGATCGCCGCATCGGAGTCGCCGGGGGCATGGACAAGGCGGCTGCGATCCGGGGAGCGGCACGCGGTGGATGGATCAACATCCTGATCACAGACGTCGAAGTTGCCCGAGACCTGCTGAGCGATAACTGACCCTTTCGGGCGCGGAGTTCTTCGGCGTGCTGTGCCAGGCAGTGAAAGATCCTTCTCCGATCACCGCTCGTCGATGCGGGCACCGATGGCCCGCAGGTGAGCGTCGAACGCCGCCACCATGTCGAAGGCGTCGTCCAGCAGCCACTGTGTCTGCAGGCCGTCCATGACGGCGAGCAGGCTGGCTGCGATGTGCGCAGGATCCGGGCCGGGGGGCAGGATGCCCCTGTGACGCTCGTTCTCCACTCCGGCCGTGGCGGCGTTGCGGACCATGGCGTACCGCTCCTGGAAGAACGAGTGCGCCGGGTGATCGCTGTCAGTGGATTCCGCTGCGAGGGTGGCGAACAGGCGGACCATGCCGGGGTCTGCCGAGTTGCGGCGCACCAGGTCGCGCAGTGCCTGGACGAAGCCGCCGGCAGGAGGCTGCGCTTGGGCCAGATTGCTGCCGATGTCGCGTTCTTCGAGGAGCGCGATCAGCAGGCCCTGTTGCCGGATGACGAGCGAGAAGCGTCGGGTCCCGCCGACGGCGCGGATCGCGGAGTTCCCTAAGAAGGCTGCTGAACAGGCCCGTTGGTGGGAAGGACACATCCTGGAGGTGCTGCACGGATTGCCGCCGGATGCTCCCCACGGGGCAGTGCCGCGACCGGAGTTCGACCCTCGGCAACGTTGCCTGGCCGAGCGGGAGCGGGCGAAGGCCGCCGAGCTGACAGCAGCGGGCCATCGGATGACGGCCAGTGGAATCAAGCAGCGGCGCCAGCGTTATCAGCGCGAGGGGCTGGTCGGGCTGGCGGACGGCCGGTCGGCCGGTCGGCCGGTCGGCCAAGAAGCTGCCGGACTTCGGCCAGATTTCCCCGTTGGTGGTCGAGGCAATGAGGAGGGCGATCGCCGAGACAACCGATGCTTCCTCGAGGACGGTCCGGTTCACCATCTGGCGGACGAAGGAGATCCTGGCGTCCCGCGAGGACGCCGACGCCATCGAATTGCCCACGGAGCGCACGCTTTATCGGCTGTTCGACAAGTTGGCGGTCGGCACGCACGCGACCGGTTCGGCGAGGGCACGCCGCTCGTTGCAGGCGCGTCCGGCCGGCCCGTTCGGTGAAGTTCCGGCTGTCGCGCCGGGCGAGCTGATGCAGATCGACTCCACTCCGTTGGACGTTTTGGTACGGCTGGATGACGGCATCGCGGAGAAGGTCGAGTTGACCGCGCTGGTCGACATCGCGTCCAGGTCGATCACGGCGGCAGTGCTGCGTCCTACGACGAAGGCGGCCGACGCCTCCGCCCTCCTGGCCCGCAGCATCACACCGGAGACGATGCGGCCGGGCTGGCCACAGGCGCTGCGGATGTCCCGGTCGGTCCTGCCGCACCGGCGGCTGCTGGCCCTGGACGAGAGGTTGGAGCAGGCGGCGGCGCGGCCGGTGATCGTTCCAGAGACGATCGTCTGCGATCACGGAAAGGTGTTCATCTCGCACAACTTCCGTGCCTCCTGCCGCTTCTTGGGCGTCTCGCTGCAGCCGACGCACAAGGCGTCACCCTTCGAGAAGGGCGTGATCGAGAAGACGCTGGGATCGGTGGCAACGCTGTTCGCGCAGTTCGTCGCGGGGTACACCGGCCGCTCGGTCGACCGTCGTGGCCGGCATGTGGAGGACGGACCGCTGTGGTCCTTGCCCGAGCTGCAGGACCTGCTGGACGAGTGGATCGTCACGGTCTGGCAGAACCGGCCGCACGACGCGCTGCGCGATCCCTGCGCGCCGAAGCGGATGTTCTCGCCGAACGAGAAGTACGCGATGCTGCTGGAGTCGCGCGGCTACGTTCCGGCCCCGTTGAGCGGTGAGGACTACGTCGAGTTGCTGCCGGAGCGGTGGCACGCGATCAATGCCTACGGCATCCGGATCAAGCACCGCACCTACGACAGCCCGGAGTTGAACCCGCTGCGCCGTCAGCACTCCGGAATCGCGGAGAGGAAGGGCTTGTGGGAGGTCCACTACGACCCCTACGACATCTCGCGGATCTGGGTACGCGACCGCCGCGGCGAGAGGGACCAGTGGATCACCGTGTTCTGGCGGCACCTGCACCGCATCGGCGTCCCGTTCGGCGAAATGGCCTGGGACCACGCCCGCCAGCAGAATCCGAACGGCAGCGAAACCCGGATCGCGGAAGCGGCAGCCGCCCTGCTCACGCGCGCCCACAACGGCCCTGTCGGCGAGGAGCGCGCTCCGGCCCAACGGTCGAGGAAGGACCGCCGGGTCGCAGCCCGTACCCGAGCGACCGCCCCAAGCCGGGAGATCCCTGAGCCACCGGCCGAGAACGAGCCCATGGACGAGGACACGGCGGACTCCGCACTGGCAGAGGTCATCCCGCTGGGTCTGTTTGACCCGCTGGCTGATCCTTGGAGGCGCACGTGACCATCTCCAAACCGGCGGCCCGACGCACCGCTCTGCAGGGGACCGACGCCGAGACCGACCGGCAGCTGAACACGTTGACTGGATGGCGCAGGTTCATCAACGGCCCACCCGCTCCCCCGGTCTTGGCGCCGCGCAGTGCTTGGCAGCAGATGAACCCAGCCGAGCGGGATCTCTATGACGAGTCCCGCCTTGACCATCACGCTCGGATGCTCACGGTCGCCACCTCGTTCGTCGAGCGGACGGTGATCTGCGGCCGCCGTCTGGTGCTGCTGAAACGGCACGCGATCAGCGCCCGTCGCGGGCTGATCGTTTCCGGCCCGGCGGGAACTGGTAAGACCATCGCCATCACGCAGTTGGGGCGCTCCCATGAACTCCTGGACCGGGCCCGGCACCCCCATGCCACAGACCGGATCCCGGTCGTCTATGTCACCGTCCCGCCCGCCGCGACCGCCCGCATGATCGCGACCGAGTTCGCCCGCTTCCTGGGCCTGCCGGTGCGGGCCCGCTCGAACATGACGGACATCATCGAGGCCGTCGTCGGTGTCTGCACCGACACCCGCACCGGGATGGTGCTGGTCGACGAACTCCACAACATCTCGCTCACCAGCCGCCATGGCGCCGAAGTCGCCGACGCCCTCAAGTACTTCTCCGAACGCCTGCCCGCCACCTTCGTCTATGCCGGCATCGATATCGACGAATCCGGGCTGCTGTCCGGGACACGCGGCGCTCAGATTGCCGGCCGCTTCACCCTGATCCCCTCCCGCGCCTTCCCCTACAGCACTGAGTGGAAGGGCCTGGTCGCCACCATGGAAGACACCCTGCGGCTGCACGAACACCGCCCTGGCACCCTCACCGGCCTGGACCGCTTCCTGCACGACCACACCGGCGGCATGATCGGATCTCTCTCCCACGCCATCCGCGGAGCCGCAGTCGACGCCATCCTCACCGGCACCGAGAAGATCACCAAGAAGAGCCTCCAGGCCATTCCGCTCGACCACTCTGCCCACACCGCGGCGTCGCTGGCCACAAAGACCGCTGCCTGCCGATGAAAAACGAACTGCCGCCCCGGTTTGCGCCCCTGCCGGTCCGATTGCGCCCCTGCCTCGGAGAATCCGCCAACTCCTACATCCGGCGCCTGGCTCGCGCCAACCATCTCAAGCCCAGCTTCCTGCACTGCTACCTCTGCGGCCCACCTCAGTGGTTCGGCAAGCCGCTTCTCGAAAACCTCGCCACCACCGCAGGCCACTCGCCCGAAGCACTCGAACGCGCCCTCGCTGACGCCAACGCCCTGGGCGGCAGGAACAGACCACGCCGGCGCCTCCCCAGGAAGAACCCCTTCGCCCGGCGCCAGGACTTGGCTCACAGCATCGCCCAAGATGCCCTCAAGGGCACACACATCCGCACGCTCGCCAAGCGCTACAACCTCCGCTCCTGGGACGTCCGCTTCGCCCTGGAGACACCACGCCTGACCGCCTCAGAGACGGGTCCGCTGGCCGAACCCATCACAGGCGTACTCGCCGACACGGTCGAGAGCATGATCGGCAGAGGTCTCAGTGACTCCTCCCCCTCGTGAACGAGGGGGCTTCTCGCTATGCCGGTGCGGCTTCGCGACGGACCAGCCCGGCCCGTAGAACGTTCAGGGCGCCCACCGTGTCCGCGTGCGCGCTGTGGTCGCACGAGACGCAGTGGAACTTCTCCTGTGTGGGCCGGTTCTCCGCTGCGACGTGCCCGCATTCGGGGCAGGTCCGGGAGGTGTTGCGGGGGTCCACAGCGATCACGTCTCGTCCGGCACTTTCAGCCTTGGCGTGCAGGATCGTCAGGAACACCCCCCATCCGGCATCCGAGATCGAGTGGTTGAGTCCGGCCTTTGCGGCGGCCCTGTTGGGCAGGAAGCTGCCCGGCCGGTCGGGGTCGGGCCTCGGTGCGGGGGCCTTGACCATGTTGCGGATCTTAAGGTCTTCGTGCGCGATGAAGTCGTGTTCGCGGACCAGGCCCCACGCGGTCTTGTGTGCATGATCGAGGCGCTGACGGCGAACCTTTCGGTGCAGGTCCGCAACCTTCTGGACGGCCTTCTTACGCCGGTTGCTGCGGCGCTTGCACCGAGCGACAGCCTGCTGTGCCGCTTCGAGCTTCGCGGCGGCCTTCCGCCCGTGCCGGGGTTCTCGATGAACTCGCCGCCCGAGTCGGCAAGGAAGTTGGCTATGCCCATGTCGATGCCGACCACAGAGCCGGTCGCGGGAAGCGGCTTAGGCGCGGTCTGCTCGGCGGTCAGGATCACGTACCAGCGCTTGCCCTCACGCTTGAGGGACACGGTCTTGACCTTGCCGACCACCGGCCGGTGCTGGTTGACCTTGACGTGCCCGACACCTTGGAAGCGGACGCGGGTGACCGGGTCGTGCGCAGTGGAGTCCCAGCGGCAGCCGTCCCCGTCCTTGGGGAAGTCGACCGTGTCGAACCAGTTCACGCCACGGAAGCGCGGGTAGCCCGGCGTTTCCCCGCCTTGACGCGGCGGAAGAACGCGGCGAATGCCTTGCCGAGACGGCGAAGCGTCGCCTGCTGGGAGGAGAAGGACCACCGGCCCTGACGCTCCGGGTCGTGCACCCGGATCTCCTTGAGCTGCGCGGACTGCATCCCGTACTTGATGCTCGTCTTCGATACGTGCCGGTACGCGTCACGGCGTTCCTGCAAGGCACCGTTGTAGAGGGAGCAGTGATCGCGCAGCATCTCGCCCAGTGCGATCGTCTGGCCCACGGTGGGCCGCATAAGGAACTTGTACGCACGCATCATCCGACCCACCCCCTTCCACGTTGGCTCGCTTGATCATACTACGCTTGGCGTATGTCACCACGCTGGAAGCCAAACCCCGATATCCGCACCGGACGGCACGTCACCTACACCCTCCACGCACACTTGGTGTTCGTCACCAAGTACCGGCGTGACATCTTCGATGACGCCATGCTCAAACGGTGCGAGGAGATCATGCGAGAGGTCTGCGCCAGCTTCGAGACAGAGCTACGCGAGTTCAACGGCGAGGCGGATCACGTGCACCTGTTGGTGCACTACCCGCCGAAAGTCGCCCTGTCTAAACTGATCAACTCCCTCAAGGGCGTAAGCTCCCGGTACCTGCGGGCCGAGTACACCGGCCGCATCAACCGGATCGGCATGGGGTCAGTGTTCTGGTCCCGCTCCTACTTCGCAGGATCATGCGGCGGCGCACCGCTGACCGTAATCCGCCAGTACATCGAAGGCCAGAAGCGGCCTATCTGACCGCAACGACAGAGGCGGAGCGAACTCCGGCGCTTCGCGCCTCCGGGCTTAGGATGCGTTTCCCTCCCCGGCTGAAGCCGGGGATACCCACGCAAGAACAGGGATGGAAGGCAGATCTGGGCAGAGCTCATGGACCACCACGAGTGCTCGATAACATACGGCTCGATCCGCCACTACATCCGTTACACGCGACCTCGGACCAGGACTGCGCAAGCAGACGAACGGTAGGCCAACGGATCGGCCTTCCCGCTGACGTCCAACTCAGTCGGTGGCCTCCCCTCTGGCCCCGAGCCGGAAACAGCCGCCAGCCGACCCCGTCCAGTCTTGCGCTGCTGGCCACGTCAGCAACTGCCGCATACCGCGCATCTTGCCAAACTCATTCCGATATGCGTGACCGGGAGAAGAACAGGCGTGGTCCTGCGCCGCCCCTTGGCCTGCTGCCGGGCCGGGGAGGCCAAGGGGACGTCTGCCCTGCCTGGCCCAACAGCAGGAAGCAAGCCGGGCTCCACACGCAGGTGCACGCGCCATGTTGCCTGCCCAACGGGAACAGCCCGGGCAGGTCACGAAGGCGCCGCCCAGATGACCGGTCTCACCAGGGCCAAGGCACGTCCGCCAGACCGGGAAGCGTGCGGAGTACGTATACCGGCAGCACCCCGACCTCAGAGCCGGTGGGATACCGGTGACGGGCCGGTGCTCCAAGTCCGCGCTATTGGGGGATGGTGAGCAGGATGCGGCCGTGGCCACCGCCGGCGTCGACGCGGTCGTGGGCCTTGGCGATGTCATCCAGCGGGTAGCGGTCGGCGACGGCGACGGTGAGGGCGCCGACGGCTGCGGAGGAGGTGAGGTCGCGGGCGGCCTGACGCTTGGCCTCGGCGGGGAAGTCGTCGCTGCCGAGCAGACGGAGGGTGACGTTGTTGAACAGCAGGGGCCAGAAGGGGATCTCGGTGCGGTCCGTGCGGGTGGCGTAGGCGGCGATGACGGCGTTGTTGGCGGCGACGGCGTTGTCGAGGTCGGCGTTGTCGGACAGCGCGACCTCGATGATCCGGTCGACGCCCCGCGGCGCGTACGAGCGGATGGCAGCGGCGGGGTCGCCGGTGTCCAGGGCGATGGCGTGGGAGACGACGGCCGGGTCGATGTGGTCGAGGTCCGGGGTGCGGCGGACGGTGGCGATCACGGTGGCGCCGGCCCAGTGGGCGAGCTGGGCCGCCAGGGAGCCGACGCCGCCGAGGACGCCGTGGACCAGGACCAGTTGGCCGTCGACCGGGCCGTCGGCGAAGACGGTGCGGTGGGCGGTGATGCCGGGGATGCCGAGGCTCGCGCCCAACTCGTCACTGAGGTGGTCGGGCAGGGGTGCGGCCTGGTGGTCGGGTACGACGGTGTACTGGGCGGCGGTGCCGAAGGGGCGGTAGGACTGGGCACCGTATACCCAGACCCGTTGTCCGGCGCGGTGGGCGTCGACTCCGGCGCCCACCGCGTCGATGACTCCGGCGGCGTCGCTGTGCGGGATCACCCGTGGGAAGGGCATGGACGAGCCGAGCCAGCCGCGCCGCTTCTTGGTGTCGCCGGGGTTGACGCCCGAGACGGTGACGCGGACGCGGACCTCGCCGGGGCCGGGGACGGGATCAGGGAGTTCGCCGACGTGCAGGACATCGGCGGCGGGGCCCTGTTCGTCGTACCAGGAAGCAAGCATGGGGGTACCTCCGTGGACAGTCAGCTCGCGGGAGCGGCGGGCGCATGCGGATCGCTGTCGGTACACGCAGTGTCGAATGCGGGCGGCTTCTCTCCGAGGGTCTCGCGCAGCCAGGTCCGCTCGGCGCGGCTGGTGGCGCGGGCGGTGAGCAGCATGCCCCGCCGGTAGGGGTCGGCGATCTCCTCGGCACGCAGGGGCCGCTCGTTGTCGTAGAAGAAGCTCGCCGGTTCTTCCAGGAACTCCAGCCGTCTGCGCAGCACCGCGTGCTGTTCGGCCACGTCGGGCAGGTGGGAGAGGAACGCCAGGACGACGTAGAACCGGGTGAAGTCGGTGATCTCGTGGTCGGCGGGCTCGCGCAGGCGCTGAAGCATGTCGGCCCGCCCAGCCGCGGTCAGGCTGAGCACGTATCGGGACGCCCCCGCGGCAGGGTCGGCGCGCCGCTCGATCAAGCCCGCCCTGGTCAGGCGGTTGATCGCCGGATACAGGCTGCCGTCACTGACCGGCCGCGTATAGCCGGTCAGCTGTGAGACGCGGCGGCGCAGCTCATGTCCGGGCAAGAGGGCCTCGGCCAGGAAGCCGAGTATCGCGAGTTCCAGCATGAGTCCATCTTCGCACGCAAACATCGAATCGATGTGAACATCGATTCGATGTTAGGCTCACAGGTACCCGCCCGAACGTCTCTGGAGAGGCACAGCAAGATGCCATCGCAGTCCACCGAGTCAGTGATGAACCGCTTCGTCGAGTTCATCAACACGGGCAACGAGGATCTCGCCCGCGAGGTCATTTCTCCGGACGCGGTGTTCCACGCGCCAAGCCACCCGGAACCACTGCGGGGGCCCCATGGGTACATGGAAGTCATCGGGATGATGCGCAGTGCCTTCCCCGACGTCCAGTGGACGCTGGAGGAGAAGGTCACCGAAGGCGACACCGTGGCCGCGCGGTTCACCATGCGGGGAACTCACGACGGTGAATTCTTCGGGATCCCGGCGAGCGGCAACAAGATCTCGGTGCAGGCCATGAACTTCTACTACCTGGCCGACGGCCGGATCGTCGGCGAACGGGGCCAGCCCGACCTCCTCGGGGTGATGCAGCAGATCGGTGCCGTACCGGCGCCGTAAACCTCGTAGCGCCGAGTGAGCCTTCTGCCGCGCGGGATTGCTGCTGCCAGCAGGGGGCCGGCGCGGTGGCCGAGAGCGAAGGCCCACACCGTGGTGCGGGAGGCCGACGCCGGTCACCGCAAGAGGTTGGTCTTCCATATGAGTTCCTTGCCATCCAACCCAGCCGACGCAGGCCAGAGCGCCCGGGCCGAAGGAAGCGTCACTCGACTGCGTTGACAGCGAAGTTAGTCCGCGCAGGTCAGCGACTTCAGCCGGACTAACTTCGCTGTCAAAGGACACGAACTTGTCCCTTGTCATCCAATCGATTCGTTTGACAGCCAACCCAGTCGTTTCGGCTTTTTTGACAGCGAACCTAGTCGTGACTTCGACGCGTCCCACCGGGCATCTGCGAGCAGGCGCCGGGCTTCGAGGAGGCGACACCGTCACCTGCTGCTCGAATATGCACGAGATGCGACAGTGCTCGGTCGCTCGCCCGAGTCTCCCGGGCGCCAATGAAGCAAGGCGCCACTTCGAGGGCTCGGGGCGCGGTCAGTGCTTCGTGGTCGCGGGAAACAGGCGCTCCACGGCCGTGATGATGGCGGCTCGGCGTGCCGCCAGGAACGTGGCGCGACCCTCGTCGTTTGGGGGCAGCAGGTCAGGCTGTGCAGCCCAGGCGGTGGCGATCTGGTGGACGAAGACCAGGATGTCGACCGGGTCCCAGTGGGCGTCCAGCCGGCCGGCTTCCTGGGCCTCGCGGAGTTGCTCGACCTTGCGGGCCACTGATTCCCGGAAGGAGTCGTAGGGGAGGGAGTCGCCGGCGTCGAGTTCCAGTTGCCCCCAGCTCATGAGCCGGAAGCGGTCGGGGTGGCCGGTGAAGTAGTCATGGAGGCGGCCGGCGTAACCGGGCAGATCGGTGGGGTCCATGCGGGTCGCTTCGGTCACGGCCGCCAGCTCCTGCGCGGAGACGAACCGGTAGAGGGCCACCTTGCTGGAGAAGTAGGCGTAGACGCGTTCCTTGCTGGTCCTGGCGGCCTTGGCGATCCGGTCGATCCGCGCCCCGGCGATCCCGTGCTGGGAGAACTCGGCCTTGGCGGCACTCACGATGCGGTCGCGGACCGAGTCTGCGCGGGTTGAGGCACTCATACTTCCACGCTACCCGACCAAACCGTTTGGTTTGCCGCTGGGCGGCGGTCGGCGTAGGCTAAAACCGAACTGTTTGGTTTGACATAGGAGATCGGCATGCACCAAAGGACACTCGGCACCCAGGGCCTGACCGTCTCGGCGATCGGCTACGGCTCGATGGGCCTGACCATGGGCTACGGCCCCGGTGACGAGGAGGCGGGCATCGCCGCCATCCGCCGCGCCCACGACCTGGGCGTCACCTTCTTCGACACCGCCGAGCTCTACGGCTGGGGCACGGGCAACAACGAAGTTCTGCTCGGCAAGGCGGTAAGCGACTTCCGCGACGAGGTCGTGCTGGCCACCAAGTTCGGCTTCGCACAGACCGAGCAGGGCCTGGGCCTCAACAGCCGCCCGGACAACATCCGCACCGTCACCGACAACAGCCTGCGCTACCTCGGCGTCGACCAGATCGACGTCCTCTACCAGCACCGCGTCGACCCGGACGTGCCGATCGAGGATGTCGCGGGCACCGTCAAGGAGCTCATCGACGCGGGCAAGGTCAAGTACTTCGGCCTCAGCGAGGCCGGCCCGCAGACCATCCGCAAGGCGCACGCCGTCCAGCCGGTCTCGGTCCTGCAGACCGAGTACTCGCTCTTCGAGCGCGACGTCGAGCAGCTCTTCCCGGTCCTTAAAGAGCTCGGCATCGGCTTCGTCCCCTATTCGCCCCTCGGCCGCGGCTTCATCACCGGTACCGCGAAGCCCGCGGGACATTACGACGCCACCGACTTCCGCAACACCAACCCGCGCTGGCAGCCCGGCAACTTCGAGAAGAACGTCGAAGCCGTCGAGCGACTCGGCCGGCTGGCCACGGCCAAGGGCATCACCGTCTCCCAGCTCGCCCTGGCCTGGCTGCTCGCCCAGGGCGAGCACATCGTCCCGATCCCGGGCACCCGAAGCGCCGCCCGCATGGAGGAAAACGCCCGCGCCGCCGACGTCACCCTCACCGAGGCCGATCTCGCCGCGATCCACGAGATCCTCCCGAACGGTGGATTCGGCGCCCGCTACGCCGAAGAGCACATCCCCAACTGGGTCTGACCCCAGCCCAGTTGGTAGACCTACCCGCGCGTTGCGTCCCGGGCCGCGAAAGCGGCCGGGGTGAGACCGGTGCGGTCGCGGAAGAAGCGGCCGAAGTTCGAGGGATCGGTGAAGCCGAGGTGGACGGCCACGGACCGGGCGTCCCACCGGGCGTCTCCCAGCAGACGCCGGGCTTCAAGGAGGCGCCGCTCGTCGATGAGCTCACGCACCCCCTTACCGGTGGCCTCCCGGGCGGCACGGCTGAGAGTACGGACCGAACAGCCGAGCAACTCGGCGTAGTCCGCGGCCCGGTGCAGTTCGCGGAAGTGCAGCTCCAGGGCGTCCGCAAACCGTCCGTAGGAGTCACCACGGCTTTTCCCGGCACTCGTGTCGGCGGGGGTGACCCCGGGGGCGTTGGCGAGGCGCAGCAGCAGCGATTCGAGCAGGCTGCGCCGCAGGGCGTGGTGGACGTCGAGGGGTCGGCGTCCGAGTGCGCGGTGTTCGTCCAGAAGCTGGAGTGCCGTCTGCTGGAGCCAGGCTGCGTCGTCGGGGCGCGGGCTCAGCACGGCAGGGGCCTCGTGCGCGGTCAGCGGGGCCAGCAGGCGGGCGATGTCGGGCCGCAGCACGTCCGGTTCGAACAGGATGAACGGTCCGCGGGCCGCGCCGAGCGGGTGCCAGCACTGCGCATGCCCGGGACGCACCCACAGCCACTGGCCGGGGGCGACGGTCCGCGTGACGTGGTCGACGTCGTGCCGCAACTCACCCTCGGTGACCGCGATGAGGTAGTGGAAGGTGGCGCGGCCCGGACGGGGCGGGTTCCACGGCCAGTCGTCGTGCTGGACGAAGAAATCCTCGACTGTACTCACCTCAAGGCCGTACGGGGTGCCGACCGGGGGCTGGAAACCGTACAGCGGAACCGCGGCCGGCCCGGCCTGGCCGCTCGGGCTGGGGTGTCGCTTCTCGACCATCACGTGTCCGCAGCCTACCGCCCTCCTTGTCGGGTTCGAGGGAAGGATGGGACGTGCCGCCGCGACCACCTCTTGAGGAAGGCACCGCCCCATGAACGGAACGGACCTGCACAAGACCGCCGTCGACTGCGCCGAGGGACTTCCCGGAGCAGCGCTGGAGCATCCCTTCGGCCCCGACTGGGAGGTCTTCAAGGTGCGCGGCAAGGTGTTCATGCTGATGACCGAGGTCCCGGGGCGTCCCGTCGTGATCCTCAAGGCGGACCCCGGTGAGGCCCAAGCCCTGCGGGAGCAGTACAGCCACATCACCCCGGGCTACCACATGAACAAGAAGCACTGGATCACACTGGAGGGCGGGGAAGGCGTCGACAAGGAGCTCGTCGGGGAGCTCGTCACCGAGTCATACCGGCTCGTCGTCGCTCACCTGCCCAAGGCCGAGCAGCCCGTCGACCCGCACACCTACGGCAGCGGAAGGCGGGCGTCCTGGTGAGCGCGGCCGGTGACCGGCTCCAAGACACCGCCCGCCGGGCGGCCCGCACCCTGCCCGACGTCAGCCACGGATATCCCTTCACTCCCGGACTCGACGTGTACAAGGTCGCGGGCAAGGTGTTCCTGATCGTCACCGACGACCCGGACGACCAGATCATCACGGTCAAGTGCGAACCCGAACACGCCCGCGCGCAAGAACGCGGCTACGCCTCGATCACCCCGGGCCACTACCTCGACAAACGGCACTGGATCTCGCTCGGGGCGGGTCCCGGCATCACCGAGCGGCTGGTCACCGACGCGGTCGAGAACTCCTACGACCTGGTCACCAAGCGGCTGCCGCGACGCGACCGCCCCGGTGCCCGATGAGCGCCGCGAGCTTCCCCGCGAGCGGCTGAGCCCCGCCTGTCAGTGTCCCGTGCAAGGCTCGTCACATCCGCAGACGCCCGCCTCCCACCACCCGAGAGACCGATGGAACCGACCGAAGCGACTCTGCCGCTCTTCGGCGAGGAGCCCGCCCGGCCCCTCGCCTACCGCCTGCGCCCCACCCGGCTGGAAGAGGTCGTCGGGCAGGACCACCTCCTTGCCCCGGACGCTCCACTGGGCCGCATGGTCGCCCAGCAGCGCCTCAGCTCCGCCATCCTGTGGGGGCCGCCCGGCGTCGGGAAGACCACCATCGCCCGGCTCCTCGCCGACGGCAGCAACCTGGCCTTCGAACCGGTGTCGGCCACCTTCTCCGGCGTGGCCGAGCTGCGGAAAGTGTTCGCCGCCGCACGCAGCCGGCGGGGCATCGGCCAGGGGACCCTGCTGTTCGTCGACGAGATCCACCGCTTCAACCGTGCCCAGCAGGACAGCTTCCTTCCCTACGTCGAGGACGGCACGATCACCCTGATCGGCGCCACCACGGAGAACCCGAGCTTCGAACTCAACGGCGCCCTCCTCTCCCGCACCCAGGTCCTCGTCCTCAAACGCCTCGACGAAGCCGCACTGTCCACGCTCCTCGACCGCGCCGAGCAGCTCACCGGCCACCGGCTGCCGCTGGAGGACGACACCCGCCGCGCCCTGATCGCCATGGCGGACGGCGACGGCCGCTACCTCCTCAACATGGCCGAACAGCTCCAGGCCCTCCCGGACACCGAGACTCCCCTGGACACCGCTGGGCTTGCCCACCACATCCAGCAGCGGGCCCCGCTGTACGACAAGGCGCAGGAGGGCCACTACAACCTGATCTCCGCGCTGCACAAGTCCATGCGCGGCTCCGACCCGGACGCGGCCCTGTACTGGCTCGCCCGCATGCTCGACGGCGGCGAGGACCCCCTGTTCGTAGCCCGCCGCCTGGCCCGCTTCGCGAACGAGGACATCGGCATGGCCGACCCGCACGCCGTCCAGCAGGCCCTCGCCGCCTGGGACGTGTACGAGCGACTCGGCTCCCCCGAGGGCGAGTTGGCGATCGCCCAGGCCGTCGTCTACCTCGCCACCGCACCCAAGTCCATCGCCGTCTACCGCGGCTTCAACGCCGCACACCGCGCTGCCCGCCGCACTGGTTCGCTCATGCCGCCCGCCCACATCCTCAACGCGCCGACCCGACTGATGAAGGACCTCGGCTACGGCAAGGATTACCAGTACGACCCCGACACCGCCGACGGCTTCTCCGGCGCCGACTACCTCCCCGACGGCATGGACCACGAGACGTACTACCAGCCCACCCGCAACGGCTACGAAGCCCAGATCAGCGAACGGCTACGCCACTGGAACGCCCTGCGCGCCCGCCGACGCAGCGGCTGACGCGGACACGTGGGCAGCGTCCAGAGCCAACCCACGGCAGATGTCATGCACCATCCGCATCCAGCATCCCCTCCGACCCAATGATCCACGCTAGCGACCGCCGTGTTGACATCCAACCTAGTCGACGCAGGTCAGCGAGCTGCGCACGACTAACTTCGCTGTCGAAGGACAACTGCTGTCCCTTGCCATCCAATCGAGTCGTTCGACAGCCAATCCAGTCGTTTCGGCTTCTTTGACAGCGAACCTAGTCGTGAGGAGTGCGCCGGCTGGGGGTGTTGTGTGGCTGTACCGGTCGGCACTCACACGTCACGGACTGCAACGGCACGCCGTACGGGGAGGCAAGGTCACATCAAGAAACAGGACCGCACCGCACCCTCACCGCCACCCAGGATCTGACACAGCTGCTGACCACGGCCCTCGCGGCAAAGCCCCGAACCCGCACGCGGATCCAGGGCCGTTGATCTGCCGCGTCAGTCAGGCCGTACGAGGCGCGACGGGGGTCAGCCTGGGACACGGATTCGCGACGGTGTCGAACCCGGGAACCAACTTGATCCAGACGTGCAGGAAGTAGTCGAGCTTCTTGATCACTGCAGTCTGGAACAGTAGATGCCATTCCTGGGGGTCCTCCACGGTTCCCAAGGCGTCCCAGTCCGGGGTGGAGACGAGGACCGTGACGAGACCGGAACGCAGGCTCACGGACAGGATGGGACACCGTGCGAGCTGGGAGTAATCCACCGGGTTGAGGATCACGTTGGCCCAGGGGTTCTCGCCTCGGGAGAACTCGGCCCAGGTCTCCTCGACGACGCTCTGCACGGTTTTGGGAGCGGGCGGGCGCCCCTCGCGCTGTGCCTCCAGCCACATAGCTTCGACGCGGGAGTCGACGTCGTCGAGGATGCGGTCACGATCGTCACTGCGGGCCGCGTCTGCCAGGACGAGAGCGATGGCCATCACCACGTGCAGATCAGGGAGTTCGGTGCCGGTGAGGGCCTTGTGTACGGTGCTGGGCGACCGCCGGGCGAGCTCGGCGATCGTCCGTACGGACAGCAGTCCGGCCAGCAAGTGCAGGTGATGCAGCAGGCTGATGAGATCCCGGTGCGAGCCTGGCGGCAGATTCGGCTTGGTGAGCTGACCGGGGCGTCCCATGCGCATGTGCTCCTTCGTATCTGGTCCTGGCAGCTCCGGCGGGTCTATCGGCAAGCGGCGGCGTAACTGGCGGCCGCCCCACAGAATCAGCTCGATGACAACGCCTGCAAGCACGGCCACGGCCCCGTCGCTCAGGTTCTCAGTGAGGCTCATGCAAGGAGCGTCTCGCTCACCTGCCGCGCCATGGACAGCCGTGGACAGAGAGCGCAGCAGGGCCGTCACCCGTTCCTAGGTCACCGACCTGCCGCCTCATCCTCTGCTGCTGGTCAAGCACGCCACGCGCTTCCTCGCAACCCGCACGACGTCCTCGCGGAACTCTTTCGGATCGGGCTTGGGCACAACGACATTCTTCCCACCCGCCCCACAGGGCAAGCCAGTTCAGATGTCGCCCGATCGCGCAGCAGACCCGTGCTCACCTCGCACGACTAGGTTCGCTGTCAAACGACTCGATTGGACGTCAGAGGACACGAACTGTTGTCCTTTGACAGCGAAGTTAGTCGGGTGGAGTGCGCTGACCTGGGGCGACTGAGTTGGATGTCAAGGGGGAGGCTGGCCATTCACTCAGGAGATGTCCGACAGTGGTTGAGAGTGAAGGCCGTATATGAGGATGCTTGCATGGCAATTAGCGCTGGTCACGGGCTCCGCTAGCAGGCGAGGCTTCCGCCTCATGGGTCGACCGGATGGCGCGGCTGAATAGGTCTTCGCCAGCAGCGGTCGCAGATTCTGATGGGCCCCTAGCGTGGAAGCTGTCAGTTGAGCCTGGGTGCGTCATTGCTTGATCGATCCCGCCCCGGTGACGCACCCAGGCACGCTCCTGCCCGTCGGTTGTAGTACCCGACGGGCAGGAGCGTGACCACACGAAGGAGGCTGAACTGTCCACCCCTCAGCGACTGTCGGCTGGCCGGAGTCTCCTATCGAACCTGGAAGGGTTCGGGTGGGACACCCCGGCAACGGTCATAGTCAGGCGAAGCGCATCCCAGGCCGATAAGGGTGCGTTCGATGGGGTCTACCTCGCAGTGACTGCCGCGCCGGGCATGGGCGCTAGCTTGTCGGCTTCGGCGACGGCGGCGTTCCAACTGAACTCGTTGTTGTCGCTGAAGTAGTAGTAGGTGGCGCCGTTCGGCATCATCGCGACGGTGATGCCGCCGTATCCCGACATGAATGGTACGTAGAAGGGGCTGGTGTAGGCGGGGTTGTCAGCGGAGGTGAACTCGCGGCCCCAGAAGCCGTTCTGGTACTTCATGGGCTTGGTGCCGGTGGTGGTCATGCCCCGGTCCTGCGGTGTGCGTTGCATGGTGGCCGCGAGCAGTGTCGGGTCGAGTATCTGCGTGCCGTTGACGGCGCCGTGGTCGTTGTTGAGGAATTTCGCGAACCGGGCGACGGAATCCTGCGTCCAGAACATGCCGTAGCCGCCGAAGGGCACCCCGCCGGGGTTGTTGTCGGTGCGGGAGGAGACGAGGGAGTCGGGCCCGACACCGATGGGTTCGAGCACGTCGTCGCGGAGCATGTCGAAGATGTCGGCGTCCGAACCGGTCTTGTCCTGCAGGTAGTTGTTCATCGCGCGGGCGGCGAGGAAGGTGTCCGAGGTGTGGTAGACCCACTTGTTGCCGGGGCTGGCCTTACGTGGGAAGGACAGGGCGAGTCGCATCTTGTCGGCGTAGGGCTCGGCTGCGAAGAAGTTCGCCATGGTGCGGCCCGATTCGTCGGTCTCGTAGCCGGGCGAGGTGTAGTTCCCGGTGGCCATGTCGAGGGTGTGGTCGAGGGTGACGCCGCTCCAGGCAGTCTTGCCGGCGGTCTCGGAGATTCGGTCGGAGAGTTTCTCCTGGGCCACGGCCGGGCCGTAGCGCTGTGCCAGACGCAGCATGGCTGTTCCCGCGAACGCCGACTTCGCCGTCGAGTACGAGGGCAGCAGCATCTGGCCGCAGAACGGGTACTCCCCTTGCCGGGTCCGACAGTTGCCCACGTAGTGGACTCCGCCGAAGTAGAAGCCGAAGGTACTCAGCGCGGACGGCGTGATGCCGGAGCCGAACTTCGCCACGTCCACCCCACTGTCCGGGTAGTCGGTGGCCAGCGCCGAGATGGGCTTGGTCGGGAGCCGATCCTTGATCTCGGAGGCGTACGCGTCGCGCAGGTTCTCGGCGCCGTCGACGGGGCCGGGCCGGTAGTCGGCCGGCACCTGGCCCCACATGTCGAACTGGAAGTACTCGCAGGTCTCCGTGGTGATCTGGTAGCGGACTTCGGAGATCGATGTGTTGTCGAAGAGGAACGTCAGGGCGCCGTTGTGCACGCAGTTGGCGTTGCGCTCGACGAGCGCGAACGGCAGGGAGGCACGGGTGCGTTCGCCGTCGCCGTCCTCGTTCCACGCGCGGCCGGGTCCCACCGCCAGGTTCCACGCCGGGTTCCCCGTGTACTGCAACCCGCGCTTCGCCGGGACGAGATGGCTGCCGTTCTGCACGAGCGCGATGTCGACCGGCGGCAGGTGCCGGGTCGCTGCTGCGTCTCCGTATCCGTTCGGGTCCTTCAACGCGCGGAATTCGCCGGCGGTGGAGAGGCCCTCGAAAGTGAGGGTGCCTTCGAAGCTGTGGGTGGGTGGCGCCGCTTGCGCCGGCAGAGCGAAGGCACTGTCGGGCACGGTGTCCTCGGCGGTCCCCCCGGCGAGTTGGCCGGCGGTGAGTTCGGTCCGGTTCACCGCACCGCTTCCGGTGAGCGGATCACCCGGTACGGGTGCGGTTGCGGCGGGCGCCGCCATCGTCGGTGGCGGGACGGCGAACAGCCCCGCGAGCACGGCGGCAGTGGCGGCGGCACGGCGTAGCCGTCGGGCATGGAACGGTCTCGGCATGGTCCGAGGTCCTCTCGGGCTGGCAGCTGATGCGGGATATCGCCGCATGGTGGGGCGCGCCGGGGCCGCCGTCCAATGCCTGCCCGATCTGGTCAGGCTGCCCGCCAGGCATACCTCCAGCTCTCCTTGGCCTGTCGGCCGTCGGGTCGGCGTGCGGTCACGCCTCGTGTCGTGGTGAGGGCCGTGGTCTGTAGTCGTCGCTGCAGTTCATAGGCGGGCGGCGACCTGTGGCCCGTACCGCTCGACACAAAAACGTGACAAACCGGCCGCGAATGCCTCGATGCTGCGCAGCGCATAGTGGCCGGCGTCCCACGCCGCGTGCAGGTGGATCTGCAGCGGTTCGCCCGTGCTGTCGAGGATCAGCAGCGGGTGCAGGTCGAAGCGGGGATCGTCGGAGACCACCGCGACACCATGGCCCGAAGCCGCCATGGCCTGTGCGACGTGCGGGGTGTCGCATTCGAGCACGATGTCGTACGAGGCGTCCGCATCCTGCACGGCATGGTCCAGGATGCGGCGGGTGCCGTGCGCCGGGGTGAGGACGATGAGGGGCTCCGCGGCAAGTTCCCTGATGGTGACGCGGTCCCGGTCCGCCCAGGCGTGGTCGGCACGGACGTAGGCCCACAGCGGCAGGCGGGCCACCGGGAGCCCGGCGAAACGGCTCCTCGGAGGTGCCGAGGAGATGGCTACATCGGCGCCCCTCGCAAGGGCCTGGTACGCATGTGCCGGACTCTCCGCCTGCACGGTGACGAGCGGATCCTCCGGCCCCCAGGTGGCCAGGAACGGCGCGATCACGTCGGTGATGGTGGTGGGCGGCGCCGCCACGGTGATCCGCATGGCACGACCGGCAGCCAGCGCACCGACTGCGGCCTCGGCGGTGTCCGCGCGGGCGACCAGGTCGCGGGCCAGAGGAAGGAAGCGCCGGCCGGCCGCCGTCAGGACCATCTGCTTGCCGCCGCGGTCGAAGAGTGTCATCCCCAAGGTCCCTTCCAGGCCGCGCAGTTGGCGCGACAGCGAGGGCTGGGCGACGCGGACCACCTCGGCAGCCTTGGTGACCGAACCGGTCTCCACGATGGTCAGGAAGTAGCGCAGCACTCGGAGTTCCATGGCGGTGGCCCCTCGGGAGACGGAGGAGGCATGACACCTTCATGCCTCAAAGGCATGGTAATCACCCCTCTCAAGTATTTGAGGCTATGGCTGACTAGCCGCATTCTTGTCCCACCGGAATTTCTGGTTATCGGCGCCCGAATCTCCGTCGACTTCTCCTCGAATAGTTCCTTCGATTGGCTGGTGTTCCCGCATGGCCCGCCCCCTGCCCCTGATCCTCGCCCAGGCGCCCGGCCGCCCGGCAGACGACCTCGCAGGCTTTGCCGCCGACGTGGAGCGGCGCGTGAAACTGCGCGCACCCGGCGCCCTCGTCGTCTACCCCGAACTGCACCTCGGCGAGAGCGCCCCCGGCGTCCCCGCCGCCCCGGAGGAGGCCGCCGAGCCGCTCGACGGCAAACGCGATGCGGCCTTCGCCGAGCTCGCGGGGGATCTGGGCATCTGGCTGGTACCCGGCAGCGTCTACGAGCGAGGCACCGGCGACCGCGTCCACAACACGGCACCGGTCTATTCACCACGGGGTGAGCGCCTCGCCGCGTACCGCAAGATCTGCCCGTGGCGCCCGTACGAGACGACCACACCCGGCAACCGGTTCGAGGTCGTCGACCTCCCCGGGGTCGGCCGCATCGGACTGTCCATCTGCTACGACACCTGGTTCCCGGAGATCTCCCGCCATCTGGCCTGGATGGGCGCAGAGCTGATCGTCAATGTGGTCCGCACGGCGACGAGCGACCGCGCGCAGGAAGTCGTCCTCAGCCGCGCCAACGCCATCACCAATCAGGTCTTCGTCGCCAGCGTCAATGCCGCTGCCCCCTCCGGGGTCGGCCGCAGCCTCGTCATCGATCCACAGGGCACGGTGCGCGCCGAAACCGTCGACGCCGGCGACTCCACCCTCACCGACGTGATCGACCTCGACGAGGTCAGCAACGTCCGCCGCTACGGCACCGCCGGTCTCAACCGGATCTGGGACCAATTCCGCCCCGGCGACCCAGCCCTCGACCTCCCGCTGTACGGGGGCCGCATCGACCCCGCCACCTGGAACCCCGCCCACACCACCGAGGAGCCACCACGATGAACAGCGAGACAACTGAGAACACCATGAGACTGAAGGGCGACCTGAGCCTCTTCTCCGTCGTCCTGTTCGGCCTGGCCTACATCTCCCCCGGCATCGTCGTCACGATCTTCGGCGTGGTCGCCGCCACCAGCGGCGGCGCGGCCCCGACCGCGTTCGCCATCGCCACCCTCGCGATGCTGCTCACCGGGCTGAGTTACGCGAAGATGGCGGGCGCCGTGCCCGGCGCGGGATCGGTCTACACCTACGCCCGCAAGATGCTCGACAGCCGCATCGGTTTCCTGTCCGGCTGGGCGATGCTGCTCGACTACTTCTTCATCCCGATGGTCGGCTGGCTGATCACGGCGATCTACTTCAACGCCCAGTTCCCTGAGATACCCAAGTGGGTCTGGCTGATCGTCTCGGTGGGCATCACCACCGCCATCAACGTCTTCGGCATGAAGCTCGCGGACCGCGTCAACAAGGTCCTGATGTTCATCGCTCTGGGGTCGCTGGTCCTCTTCGCCACCCTGTGTGTCGTCTTCCTCGGCAAGCACGGCTCCTCCGCGCCTGCCACGGACGCCCTGTGGAACTCCGGCACTTCGATCGGCGCGGTCACTGCGGCCGCAGCCATCGCCGCGTACTCCTTCCTCGGCTTCGACGCCGTCTCCACGCTCGGCGAGGAGGCCAGGGGCGGGGCGAGGACGATCGGCCGCGGCATCATCGGCTGCGTCATCGCCGCCGGAGCGATCTTCATCGTGCTGTCCTTCGTGATGCAACTGGTCCACCCCGGCGCGAAGTTCGCCGACGTCGACGCGGCCGCCTACCACCTGAAGGTGCAGGTCGGCGGCGAGACGTACGCCGAGATCATCAACTTCGTCACCATCGCCGGATCCATTGCATCCTGTATCGCCCTGCAAGCCTCCGCCGCCCGCCTCATGTACGTCATGGGACGCGACGGCGCACTGCCCAAGGCCGTCTTCGGCAACCTGTCGAAGAAGACCGGCACGCCCGTCCTGAACCTGCTGCTGACCGCGGCCGCCGGTGTCATCGCCATGAAACTCGACCTGACCACAGCCACCTCGTTCATCAACTTCGGCGCCTTCCTCGGCTTCACCCTGGTGAACGTCTGCGTGATCGCCCACCTGGTCCGAGAGCGCAGACACGGCCGCACCCCCAACCTCTTCTCGTACCTGGTGATGCCGGCCATCGGCGCCGGCGTTTCTCTCTACCTGCTCACGAAGCTCGGTGACGTCGCACTCCAGATCGGCGGCGTCTGGCTGGCGATCGGCGTCGTTTACCTGGCCGTCCTGACCAAGGGCTTCCGCCGGCCCGCACCGGAGATGACCTTCGACGACGACACCGCGGCCACGGACACAGTCACCGCATAGCTCCCCTCCCTCGCCTGGGCTCGTCGTGCGGTATCGCAACGCCGCCACCGGCCGGGGTGAGGTGCGGCCGCACCCCCTCCGAGCTGCCCTTCGCCCTGCCCTCCAGGGCTGGCTGCGGCGAATTCGACGAAGGGAAGCGCGTCCATCAGCCGGCACACGGCAGAGCGGATGGTGCGGCGGCGGTTCAGACCAGCCGCGTACGCCTCCTCGCCGACCCGGGGAAAGTGGACCCTATTGGCGTCGCCGACATCCGGCACCGCGACCCAGTTGTGGCCGATGCCTGCGAAGGCAGACGTGGCCCCGGCGTTCGTAGAGCTCGGCGAACGGGCAATCGTTGCCCAGCGCACCAACGAGGGCTGGCCGTTGCGCTGGCAAGACGGGGCATGCGCAGGACGGGGGCGTGCTCGACTGGCGCGTTCAAGACGCCGTCGACGCCCGCGCCTGCCCACCACGCACGACACCTCGACGTACGGCGCCGCCCCTTCCGACCCAGCCGATACCGACATACGACTCCGCCAGTCTGCTCACCCCTCACGACTAGATTCTCTGTCAGAGAATCTAGTCGTGAGGGGTGAGCAGACTGGTAGACCTCCTGCGCCCTGAGCCCCCGCGCTCCGTGGCACCTCGGTCGGCTAGCGGGCTCACACTGTGACTTCCGGTCGTTCCGGGCTGAGGTAGTGCACGCGCGTCTGGTCGGCGTGGAGCATCAGCAGGCCGTGCAGCTCCTCGGCGGCGGTCTTGAGCAGGTGGCCGTCGCGGGTGGCGTGGAGGGTTTCGAGGACGAAGGCGACGCGGGTGGAGTCCTCGGTGACGCGAGTGCGGTGGGCGTCGCGGTGGTTCCAGTGCCGGGTCAGCACACTGGTGGCGTCGGTGTAGATGATCTCGCCGGGCTTGGGATTCTCGGTGGTGTCGGGTTCGCCGAGTGGGGTGAACTCCTCGGTGCCGTCCGCGTACCGGATCTCGACGGTGCCGGTGACGTGGTCGAGGTCGAAGGCTCCTGCGGGCAGGCCGTGGTGGACGGAGACAGCGTTGTAGGAGTCGACGGCCGGGTTGATGCGCGGCAGGGTGCCCTTCTTGGCCATGCGGCGTCCCAGGGCGTCGACACTGGGGCGGATGCGGCGGGGGTTGGTGCCGAAAGAGCGGTAGGCGGTGTGCCACGCCTCGATCCGCGGGTCGCTCTCGTCGGCCGGGGTCCAGGTGCCGGCGGCCAGCTGCTGTTCGAGGTCGTCGAGGGCGGCGGCGGTGTCGGGCCAGGGTTCGCGGCCGCGCAGTCCGCTGGCGGTGACCACGGCGATGAGAGTGTCGGGGAAGGCGTTGGCGACGGCGGAGGTGATGCGGAAGGCGGTCATGGGCAGGGCTCCGTTCCGAGGTGGTGCGGGGTGGGCGGGGTCAGAGCTTCCAGGGGCCGATGCGGTCCAGGCGGCACCGCTGCTGGCGAGCCGTGGGCTCGTCAAGGGCCTGGCTGCGGTCGGTGAGGTGGTCGGCGACGGTGGCACGGTGCTCTACGGGCTTGTGGTCGTCGTACTTGAATTTGGCCCGGACCTCCGTCACTTCCAGCGTCAGGCCGCGGATGCCGGGCAGCATCCGCCCGTACGGCGCCTGGTCGACCTCGATGGGGGCGTGATCGCCGTCGGGCTGGAAGTGGGCCATCTGTCGGCGCAGTAGCTCAGCCTTGGCTACCGGCTCGTCGACGATGTGCGCCCCGCAGATGAACTGGACGGCGGCGTAGTAGCTGGTGGGCACGCCCTCGATGGGACGCGTGCCCGGCTTGGCGCGCCACGGGCCGGGGACGAAGGCGTAGTCGCCGATCACAGTGAAGGTGACGTTCGGGTCGTACTCGATCGACTCCCAGACCGGGTTCGGGCGGGCCAGATGGATCAGCAGCTGACTGCCGTCGGGGACGAAGTGGGTGGGCACGGTGGTGGGTGCGCGACCGGGCAGGCCGTTGACGCTGAGCAGTCCGAAGTCGTGGCCTTCGACGATCCAGGTCTGCCATTCGGCCTCGTCCAGGGCGGCGTCCCAGGGCTGGATGAACATGCGGGGCTCCTTGAAGTGCGCAGGGCGGTCAGGTGAGGGCGAGGAGGCTGACGGCGACCGCGGCTACCCCCAGCCCGACGACCTGTCCCTTGTGGATGCGTTCGGCGAGCACGCTGCGGGCGAGCAGGACCGTACCGGCCGGGTAGAGGGCGGTGATCACAGCGACGACGGTGAGGTCGCCGCTGCGTGCGGCGAACAGGAACAGCAGGTTCGCCAGCGAGTCCAGCACACCGGCGGTGGCCGACAGGGCATAGGCGGGCTTCTCGGTGCCGAGCCTGCGGTGCAGGAGCCCGGCCGCGGTCAGCGTGACGGCCGAGGAGACCGCTCTGCCGATGATCAACGGCGCCACGCCGCTGTCGGACGGCGCCTGGTGCAGGAAGATCAGCTGCAGCGCGATGGCCGCGCCCGCGCCGAGGGCCAGCAGCAGCGCCGTACGCGACGGCCGGGACGAGCCTGTCCCGTGCCCGGCACTGACCAGCACGACCGCGACCAGCGCCAGCGGCAGACCCAAAAGTCCGGCCGCCCCCAGGTGCTCGCCCTGCAGGAGGCCCACCGCGACCGGGAGCGCGGCGGACACCAGCGCGGTGACCGGGGACAGCACGTTCATCGGGCCGATGGCGAGGGTCTTGTAGAGCAGGGCGAACGCGGCGGCCGAGGCCACCCCGGAGGCGGCGCCCCAGCCGAGCGCGGCGGGGCTGAATGAGGCCCCAAGCACGGGCCACAACAGCAGCTCGACCGCCAGGCTGGCCGGCGCGGCGACCATCACAGTGCGGAGCACGTGGGCCTTGCGGGCGCCCAGACCGCCGAGGAAGTCGGCGCATCCGTAGGCCAGTGAGCTGCCCAGGGCCAGCAGTAGAGCTATCACGAGACGATCCCTTACGATTGCAGCAGAACGACTAAACCGTACAACAGAACGACCGCCCTCTGTCAACCGAACGACCGAGTGGTGCATTCCACCGACCGATCCGATGGGGATGGTGACCAAGTGACCGAGACAGAGGCGGCCCTGCGCACGCTCGCGCACAATGTCCGTTCAGCTCGCACTCGCGCCGGCCTCTCCCTGGACGAGCTCGGCCGCCGGGCCAAGGTCAGCAAGGGGGCCTTGGTCGGGCTGGAGAAGGCGCAGGGAAATCCGAACTTCGCGACCCTGGTCCGGCTTGCCGACACGCTGGGTGTCTCGGTCTCCGCGCTGATGGACGGTCCGACCGAAGGGCGCGTCCGTGTGGTCTCGGCCAGCACTGTGATGCCGCTGTGGGCGGGCGAGCGCGGCAGCGAGGCCCGGCTCATGCTGACGACCTCGGGCCCCGCTCCGGTCGAGGTGTGGCGATGGCGTCTCGAGCCTGGCGAGGAGTACCCCAGCCACCCTCATCAGGCCGGCGTCGTGGAGACCGTCAGCGTCACCGCGGGACGCATGGTCCTGGTCGTCGACGGTACGGAGCACTCCGTCGAAGCCGGGCAGACCGCCACGTTCGACGGTGACGCCCCCCATACCTATCGCGGGGCGGGCGACGAGCCCTGCCATCTGATCATGACCGTCCATCTGCCACCCGGGCCCGCGTCCGCGGCCTGACCAGGCCGCGGACGCGGGCCGGCTCCGCCCGCCCTGGACGACTGGGTTCGATGTCAAACGCCTGGATTGGATGCCAGAGGGCAGCGCCGCTCCGCGTGCACGGGCCCGCAGCGAACTGACGGACCCTCAGGCCCAGGTCCGTAAGCCGACGTCTCGGCACTGCCCCCACCGAGCGGTGCTCGGTCGCTGTCCGGGTCGATGACGGTGGAATGGCCTTTCGAACCGGGGGGCATCGGGGACATCGACCTGTTCGAGATGAGCGAGGTATTCGCCGTGCCGGCCATTGAGCAGAACCGAATTTCGCAGCGGCCCTGTAGTCCAACACCTTGGCGATTCCGTCGCCATCGTCCGCAATGCCGGCGGTGAAGTCGGGCCGGTGCACGCGTCGTCCGGCCTTGCCCCGACGTACGAGACGCGGGTCCCGCGATGCCTGTTCGCATCGCGGGACCCGCTGTCATGCCCGTCATGTCCCTCAGTGGCTGGCCGCGTCGGGGTTGCGCCGTATACCGGCCACTGCGAGCAGGGCGCCCAGCACACACAGCACGCCGGAGATGAGCACGGCGGTGTGTACTCCGTTCATGAATGCCTGGTGGCTTCCCTCGACGACTGCGGACCTGAGCTGGGCCGGCATGGTGTCGGAGACCGGCGCGACGCCCATCGCGACCGCGTCCTTCGCCTCGCTCAGCCCGTGGGTCGCACCGGCAGGCACGCCGGCCGAGTTCAGCTCACCCACCAGAGTCGAGCCGACCCGGCTGCTGATCAGCGACACCAGGACGGAGGTGCCCAGTGCGCCACCGACCTGCAGCGCGGTTGCCTGAAGGCCGCCGGCCACACCGCCGTCCTTGACCGGTGCGTTCCCGACGATCGCGTCGGAGGACGACGCCATCACCATGCCGACCCCCAGTCCGAGCGCGATGAACGGGGGCCACATCGCGGTGTACGAGGAGTCCGCGCCCCACCCGAGCATCGCGAAGCAAGCGACCGCCTGGAGCACCATGCCCAGCGGCATCGTGAGCCTGGGGCCGAACCTCTCGGTGAGCGCCGCACCCAGCGGCGACGCCACGATCGAAGCAAGGCTCAGCGGCAAGGTGCGTACGCCGGCCTGCACCGGGGTGAAGCCGTGCACATTCTGCAGGTACAGCATCACGAAGAAGATCACACCGAGCAGGGTGAAGAAGTTCAGCGCGGTGATGACGGCGCCTATGGTCAGCGTCGGGTTACGGAAGAGACGCATCGGCAGCAGCGGGTGTGCCACCCGGGTTTCGTACCAGCCGAACAGCAGCAGAATCACCAGGCCGGCAGCGATGGTGCCCAGCGTGCCGCCCGAAGTCCAGCCCCAGGTCTCGCCCTTGACGACACCGAAGACAACGGCGAGGAGGCCGAGCGCGAGCAGCACGACGCCGGGGACATCGAACTTCTCGTGTGCGGCAGCGGCGTTCTTGCTCTGCGGCAGTACGGCCATGCTGAAGGCGAGCGCGATGACGCCGATGGGCGCGTTGATGTAGAAGACCGATTCCCAGTTGACGTGCTCGACGAGCAGGCCGCCCACGATCGGACCGAGCGCGGAGGACACGGAGGACACCATGGCCCAGATGCCGACCGCCATGCCGAACTTCTTCGGCGGGAAGACAGCACGGAGCAAGCCCAGCGTGTTGGGCATCAGCAGCGCACCGAAGAAACCCTGGAGTGCACGGAAGGCGATGACCCCTTCGATGGATCCGCACAGGCCGATGGCCACCGAGGAGAGGGTGAAACCTGCGACGCCCACCAGGTAGACGGTGCGGCGGCCGAAGCGGTCACCGAGTTTGCCGCCGAGGATCAGAGCGGCGGCGAGGGCAAGCAAGTAGCTGTTGGTGACCCATTGGAGGTCGGCCGTGGAGGCATGCAGGTCCCTGCCGATCTCCGGGTTGGCGATCGAGACGACCGAGCCGTCGAGGCCGACCATGAAGAGGCCGAAGGCGACGGCGATCAGCGTCAGCCACGGGTTGGCGCGTCGGCCGCGCGGCTGCTCCGCACGGCGCGAAGGGGCAGGCGGAGCAGGCGAGTTCAAGACGTCGGAGAGCATGAAGGTGTCTGTCCTTTGCAAGGCATCGGGTGGAGGTGCGCGGACGGAAGCGCACGTCCGCGCACGTCCGCGCATGACGAAGCGGGGATCGGGGACATGAGGGAGGCAGGAAGCGCCGGAAGGAGGCGTCATCCCGCCGACGACATACACGGCAAGGTCCGTACGGCTCGCACAAGGACGAGCGCCGCACGCCGGGAAAGGCCCTGAGGACAGCCTTGTACGCGTGTCAGCGAGTGACGGAGTGAAGGCGCGCGTTCAGCGCGTTCAGCGCGCCCAGCGCCGAGCCGAGGGCATCCAGTTCGCCCTCGGTCATGGCCCGGAGTTCCCGGGCGACCAGACCGCTCATCAGGTGCTGGACCTCGGCGAGCTGCTGCCGCGCGGTCGGCGTGAGGTGCAGATGCGCGACCCGCTTGTCGGCAGGGTCCTGCCGGCGGACCAGCAGACCCTGCTCGGTGAGCTGGGTGACCAGCGCGCTCACATTGTTCGGCTTCATCAGCAGAGCCTCGGCCGCCCTGCGCACCGTCGCCCCGTCGTTCGCTTCCACATGACGGAGCAGCGCGATCTGCGCCTCGGACGGCTTGGGGTGCTTGTACTCCGGGCCGATCTGCCGTTCCACGGCCCGAGCCAGCGTAGGCAGACACGCCACGAGCTCGGCGGCTACGTGCTCGATGTCCTGAACGGACACGCTCGGCTGGGGCATGACCCACACTCTAGGTACGGGCATATAGCTATGTCAAAATATCTATTTACGGCAGTTCATGCCCTGCATCGAGCAATCCTCGATGCCGGGCTCTCCAAGACCGCGGCCGGGCTGGCTCCTTCTGCGCACGCCGCCTGCGCCCGGAGAACTCAAGGGCGGGCGAGACTCGACTGTCGCACCACCAGTTCCGACTGGAGGATGACGCGTTCACGCTCATGCTGACGCGCCTGTTCACCGGTCTCCTGCAGGAGCATGTCAGCGGCGATGGATCAATAGCGAGGGCCGGCTGACCCGCCTGTCCGGCGACAAGATCTCCTTCAGCGTTCGACAGCGAGATCGCGGAGATCAAGGAGGGGGCCGGCATGCTCTCCAGCCTGGTTCTGCGGGACACACCGATGACCACCTGAAGGTGGACGCGCCCTCTACGCGTACGAACGTCCCCGGCGTCTTCGGTGCGGGCGACGTCGTCGACCACACCAACCGCCAGGCGATCACCGCCGTCGGCTCCGCGTGCGCGGCGGCACTGGACGCCGAGCGCGATCTCGCCGCGCTCGCCGACCGGGAGAAGACACTCACCGCCCGACGCAGCACTCGGTAGTCCTGGGTACGCGGGTCGACCCGCAGGCGGGTGAACACGATGCGGTGCAGCGCGGCATGCGCCTGCCGGTCGCCGCCGCGGTTGAGGCGGCAGTACTGCCGGCGCCCCGAGGAACGCTCGACGGGGCCGACCCCGCACAAAGCGGCGAACGACGCCTCACTTCCCAGCCGTTCCGGGTTGCCCCCACCGCGACCAGTAAAGCGACAGCTGTATCCGCACCGATCCCCACCACTTCACGCAACTGCGGAGCATGCCGCTCCACGAGCCGGACCAGACGGGCGTCCACCTGGGTCTGCCCGCTCACCGGATCGGGCAGTTGTCCGAGCAGATCCGGGATCCCCTCGACTGCTCCCATCGGCGAACCGCGCACAGGTACGGAAGAGTTCAGCATTGCCCAGTCCGGCCAGCCCCTCTCGCAAAGCGGGATCGGCAGTGATCAGAACAGCCTTCAGCTGATTGATGGCCTGCGTGCGGGCCTTGACGGCCGACACCTTCGTGAGCTTGTAGACCCTCGCGATCTGCACCTGCCCGTCGCCCGCCTTCGCCCGGCGCGAGCCTGCCCGCTCAAAACCGATCGCGCCGCGTTCTGAGCATCCAGGGGAGCCGATTTACCGCGCCGACGACGATCTGCCCGGCCCATCCGATTCACGTCCAACACGTCCACGCCCTGCGCCAGCAGATAGCGCGACAGGGACGCCCCGTAGGAGCCAGTCCCCGGCGGTAGCAAGCACTGCCCCCGTCAATGAGAGCACCGCAGCCAGATGCGCATAGCGGTACGTGTCCACTCCCAAAACCACCTCCCCCCGCAGGGCGGCGATGGCGGACGCGCGGAGCAGGCACCGTACTGGGCACGGTCGATATGGGCATGCCCGTCCTCCTTCCGGTCCGATGACGCGTCGCGTTGCCGGAACCAGGCCGCGTCGAACGGTCAGAATCGTGAGGACGCCACAACAATCGGCAGGCCCCTATGAGCGGGGTCCTGGCTGTAGCTGTCTGGTTGAGGCGACGGTAGCGGGTGGTCGGCTGAGACGCGGATGCTCGGCCGAGAGCTGAGCGGTACCGGCCGCGCCCTGTACGGCAGCAGGGCCCGGACCGCGCGTCGCGGTCCGGGCCCTGCTGCCGTACGGTGCCGCCCTGCGGCGGCGGTGCGTCAGCTCTGTGCGGTGTCGTCGCCCGTCTGCCCGGCGCCCTCAGCTGCGCCTGCCTTCTCGCGCATCTTGCGCACCAGCTCCGCCTTCTTGTCGGCTGCACCCTGGCGGTCGAGGTTGCGGTGCGGACCGTTGTTCTGCCGTTCGGTACGGGACAGCTTCTTGCGCTGGCCGCCGCCCATGCCCACGGGGTTGTTGATGTTCTTGCTCACGGTCACGGGTTCTCCCGGTAATGATGTGAAGTGATCTACGGATTCATCGGTGGGGGACGGGCGGCGACGTCGAAGGACGTCAGCAGGGGCCCATCACGCTCTCACTCGTAAATCGGCGTCTGGAAGAACATGACAAAGACGTTACCCGGTTCCGTCGGCCCCGCACACCACCCTTTTCGCCGCCCAGCGTCGGCCGGGCCTTCGGCGAGAGCCCGGGGCCAGCCGTTTCCTTCCAGTCAGCTAACGGACCATGGACGCTCGATAAGCCCGCGCTGCCGGTGGCTTCGTTCAGGACGGACCATCCGTGTATGGCATCCAGCTCCCAACCGCATGGGAACCCGCGCCCCGGAGAACCAAGGATGGCGGCGTCGTATCCGCCTGGCGATCACCCACCGTGCTGACAACAGACAGGGGTTTTCGCCTCGTCTCCGTTGGTAGCGTCGCCTTTTGCTGGGGAGGATCTGGGGAGTTTCCACCCCTCCGGGGGAGCGCGTGGGGAGAATCGGCTGTGTAAACCAGCACGAACGTGAATCGCCCTGAAAGATGCATCCCTGCAGATCAGCCGCGGCCATGTCGGCATCTCCGCAGGTCAGCGCCCCTGACTGGGCGACTTCATGACGTAGGTACCGAGATCGTCGGCCTCGACGATCCCGGGGAGTGAGCCGCCCTCACGCAGGGGCGTGACATAGCGGGTCGCTGTGACTTCGGTGAGCATTTTACCAGGCTATCCGTTCATTCAGCCTTGCCATCAAAGGGACATGACCCTCGCATCCGTCCCCTGACTCAGCAGACTGGAGGCCTGGGGAGAATCTGCGGAGTGTCAGCCGAGAGACGCCCCCACAACCATCGGCGGGCTCCCACCACCAGCGTAGGCGCCGTGATCGCCTCATCCGCCCAGGAACCGCAGCAGCCCGAAGGAGGGCATCGTCGGCCGGTGGGCGGCGGCACCACCCGAAAAGGCCGGATGGGGCGACCACCTCGGCCGCGCCGCCGCCCCGGACCGTCTGCTCGCCCCCTCGGCCGTCCCCCTCCTCGGCGTCAAGTTGCGCGTCCGGACCTGCAAGACATGTGACCGTCGCCCACATGCTGCGGTTCTCCGCCGCGCTGCTGGCGGCGGAGAACCGCACACGGTGCTGCCGCTCTCCGGGTCGACCCACCTAGTCACCCAGGAGGAGACGGCGGCCCATCCGTTGGTCCTGGAGCGGGACTTCCTGAGGAAATCCCTCGGTCGTTGAACATGGGACATCGACCGCACGTATCCCTGGTCGAAGCCATGAACACCGCGGAAGGGAATGCCAGCATGAGCGCATCGCAGGAGCACGAGGTCCGTCCCGGGCGTCGCACCGTCGTCGCAGCCGCCGGTGCCGTCGGAGTGGCCGCCGTACTCACCGCGTGCGGCGGCTCGAAGGGCTCGGGCGGCTCGGCTGCCGTCGAACAGGCCGGTGCCGGCGGTGCTGCGGGCGTCCTGGCGAAGACCACCGACATCCCCGAGGGCGGCGGGAAGGTCTTCGCCGACAAGGGTGTCGTCGTCACGCAGCCGAAGGCCGGGGAGTTCAAGGCGTTCTCGTCGAAGTGCACACATCAGGGGTGCGCGGTATCGAGCGTCTCGGACGGCACGATCAACTGCCCGTGTCACGGCAGCAAGTTCGACGCCGCGACGGGCAGTGTGTCGGCGGGCCCGGCCACCGAACCGCTGCCCGCCGCGTCGATCAAGGTCGAGGGCGACTCGATCACGCTCGCCTCGTAGGTCAGGGCCTGGCCCTCCGGGGGCTCTGCCAGCAGCCCAGCACGTCCTGCGTGGTGGTGACGGTGGCGACGAGGGCGAGCGTGTTACGGATCATCGCGGGGGTGTAGTCGGCGGGCACCCCCGCGATGGCGTCGGACGGCACGACCGCCGTGTACCCGAGATTCACCGCGTCGAAGACGGCGTTGGGGATGGCGACATTGGCCGAGACACCGGCGACGACGAGGGTTCGGCAGCCGAGATTGCGGAGCAGCGCGTCCACATCGGTGCCGGCGATGGGCGAGAGGCCGTGCAGCCTGCGTACGACGATGTCCTCGTCGGCCACCTCGATGGGCGCGGCAATCCGGACCGCCGTGGTGCCGGAGTGCTGCTGCACGGGCAGGCGCCCGGCGGCCCGGAAGAGGCGGGCGTTGTGGTTGGCACCGCGCCCGTCGGGGCGCCGTTCGGCGACCGCGTGCAGCACCTGGACACCGGCCTCGTGGGCGGCTGCGACCAGCCGGGCGACATGCTGGAGGGCGCCGGATCCGCGCGCCGCGTCGGCGAGTTCGGGCAGTGCGCTGTCGGGGCCCACGACTCCCTGCTGACACTCGACCGTCAGGAGAGCGGTGGTGGCCGGATCGAGTTGCTCGGCGAGCTGTTCCCTGGACGGCACGGCTGCCCCTCTCGGTGGCTCCTGGTGTCTGCCGGCGGCCCTTCTGCCGACAGCCGGGCGCGCGAGGCTAACGGCCATTGCGCCGGGAGGGAAGAGGACCCATGATTTCTGACACTTGGTCAGCTACTTGGAAGGGGCGCCCCATGGCCGTCATTCAGCGACGGGGCCGTCGGATCATGATGACGGACGCGGAACGCGACACGTACCTCACGGAGCAGCGCACCTGCCGGGTCGCCACCGTCTCCGCCGACGGCCGCCCGCACATCGGCGCACTCTGGTTCGCCTGGGACGGCACCTCGCTCTGGCTGTACTCGATCACCCGGTCCCTGCGCTGGTCACAGCTGCGCCAGGACCCGAAGATCGCGGTGGTCGTCGACGACGGGGTGGAGTACGGAGAACTGCGTGGCGTCGAGCTCTCGGGCGAGGCAGCCTTCGTCGGCGAGGCCCCTCGTACCGGCGAGGACTGTCCCGAACTGGACTTTCCGGAGCGGCTGTTCGCGGCGAAGTACTTCGGGATGGACGTGATGCCGCACGACGGGCGGCACGCGTGGCTGCGGCTCACCCCGGAGGCGATCACCTCCTGGGACTTCCGGAAACTGGCAAACCCGGCCTGATTCCACCGCCCCACCGTCACGAGGTCAGGCCGCGCCGTCCCCGTTCAACGGAGCGTCGAACTCCCGGCCCGCCGCACGCAGAGCCGCAACCGCCGCCCTGATCGACGGGCGGCGGTCCGCGTCCGCCCGCCACACGGCGTGGACGTGCCGCCTCATCTTCTGCCGCACGGGCACGAGCCGCACCCCGTCCGGCACCGCCCCCCGCCCCAGCCGGGGCGCCACGCAGACGCCCACGCCGGCGGCGATCAGCGCGAGCTGGGTGTGGTGTTCGCCCGCGAGATGAGCGATGCGCGGCTCGATGCCTTTGGAGCGCAGCGTGAACATCAGCCAGTCGTGACAGAACTCGCCCTCCGGCCAGGAGATCCAGTCGTCGTCGGCGAAGTCCTCCAGATCCACCTCCGTCCGGTCCGCGAGCGGGTGACCGGCCGGCATCGCGATGTCCGGTGCGTCGTCGAGCAGTTCGGCCATGGCCAGACCGCCGGGGACCGGCAGCCTCTTGTTGCTCCAGTCGAGCACCACCGCCAGATCGATATCGCCCCGCATCACGGCACGGATGCAGTCTTCCGGCTCCAACTCGGCGGTGCGCACCTTCAGTTCGGGGTGGTCCGCGCGCAGCGCGGCAAGCGTCGCCGGGAACAGTCCGCGCGCGGCGGTCGGAAACGCGCCGAGCCGGACCTCGCCCACCACCTCTCCGCGCTGGGCCTCGATGTCGGACTGGGCCAGCTCGACCTGGGACAGGATCCTCGCGGCATGATCGGCGAGCAGCCGGCCCGCGTCGGTGAGCCGGACCCCGCGGCCGTTCCTGGCGAGCAGCTGCTGCCCCACTTCGCGCTCCAGTTTGGCCAGCTGCTGGGAGACCGCCGACGTGGTGACATGCAGGCCCTCGGCCGCGCCGCTCACCGAACCGAAGCGGGCGAGGGCGTCCAGGGTGCGCAGACGCTCCAGGTTCAACATGTAAGCAATGCTACGCGAAGGGCCCCACAAAGTCTCACTTGTCCTACGCGGTTGAAGTTGTCATCGTTGTCCTCATGACCGCCCCCACCGCGACCGCCGCCCCCACCCGGGCGACCGGTGTCCCCGCTCCCTCCTCCGCACGCCGCCCCGCACTGGACTGGCGGATCCGCTTCGCGGCGCTCTCGCTCATCTGGGGCTTCAGCTTTCTCCTGATCAAGGTGGGCACCGAGGGGTACGCCCCGTTCCAGGTGACGCTCGGCCGACTGCTGTCGGGGACGGCGGTGCTGGCCGTCGCCATGGTGGTGCGCCGTGAGCGGCTGCCGCGCACCGCCCGCACCTGGGGCCATCTCGCCGTCGCCGCGTTCTTCCTCAACGCGCTGCCGTTCTCGCTCTTCGCCTACTCCGAACTGACCATCCCGTCGACGCTGGCCGGCATCTGCAACGCCACCTCGCCGCTGTGGGGCATGGCACTGTCCCTCGTCGCGCTGTCCGAGGACCGGCCGACCCGTCGCCGCGTGGCGGGACTCGGTCTCGGCTTCCTCGGTGTGCTGACGGTGCTGGGCGCCTGGCAGGGCTTCTCCGGGCTGGACTTCAGCGGCACGGCGATGGCGCTCCTCGCCTCCCTCAGCTACCCGGTCGGCTGGATCTACGTCCGCAGGACCCTGTCGGGCAGCGGGTCGTCCACCCTCGCCCTGACCGGCAGCCAGCTCTTCCTCGGCACCGTGCAGATCGCCCTGGTCACCCCTCTGTTCACGTCGGCCCCGGACGGCTTCCCCCTGCTGCCGACGCTCGCCGTCGTCGCGCTGGGGGCGCTCGGTACGGGCCTTGCGGTGCTGATGCAGTACGGCCTGGTCCAGGAGGTCGGACCGACGACCGCACAGATGGTCACGTACTTCATTCCGGTCATCGCCACCGCAGCCGGGGTCGCCCTGCTCGGCGAACAGCTGACCTGGAACACCCCGGTCGGCGCCCTGATCGTCCTGGCGGGCGCCGCCCTGACCCAGAGCAGAGCCCGTAAGCCCAAGCCCGGACCGCTCGCCCCGTCCCGTCGGACCACCGAACGCCACCCGGCTCAGCCGTAATTCAACGGGCGTAGCGGTCCGGCCGCTGCCGCCACCGCATCCGCCAGCGGCTCGATGTCGGCCGCGGTGAGCGGTGACACGGTGAGCCGGACCCCCTGGGGTGCGGCGACCCGGAACCGCGCCCCGGGCGCCACCGCCCAGCCCGCGCCCAGCAGCCTGGCGACGGTCCCGGTCTCGTCGCTCACCGGCACCCACACATTCATACCGCTGCGGCCGTGCGCCTCGACACCGCGCTCCTTCAGCGCCCGGACGAGCGCGTCCCGCCGCTCCCCGTACGACCGGGCGACCGCGCCGGTGTCGACGGCGCCCGAGGTCAGCAGGTGCGCCACCGCCCGCTGCAGCAGCCTGCTGACCCAGCCGGGCCCCAGCCCCTGCCGCCCCAGGACCCGGTCGACCGTGACCGGGTCCCCGGTCAGCACGGCAACCCGCAGATCGGGCCCGTACGCCTTGGCGACCGACCGCACGAACGCCCACCGGTCCGTGACACCCGCCAGCGGGTGCAGCGGCAGATCGACGATGGCGTGTCCGTGATCGTCCTCGATCAGCAGCACTCCGCGGTGACCGGCGAGAACGCGGCGCAAGTCCGCGGCGCGCGCCGCCCCGACAGCGGCACCTGTCGGGTTCTGCGCACGGTCGGTCACCACAAGCGCACGGGCACCGGCGCTCAGCGCCTCGTCGACGGCGTCGGGCAGTGGCCCCTCGTCGTCCACGGGGATCGGCACGGGACGCAGACCCAGCGCCGGTACGAGATCGAGCAGGGAGCCCCAGCCGGGGTCCTCGACGGCGACCGCGTCACCGGGCTTGAGATGGGCGACCAGCACCCGCTCGATCGCGTCCAGGGATCCGGAGGCGACGGCCACAGGCCCGGCCGGCACCCCGTCTGCGTCGAGGGCGGCGCGCGCCAGAGCGGCGAACTCCGGGTCCACCGGCACTTCTCCGTACATCCCCGGCCGCTCCGCATACGCCCGCGTGGCCGCCGCGAACGCCTCGTCCAGTGGTGGCAGCAACGCCGGATCAGGGTTCCCCTCTCCCAGATCACGCGCCCCGGGCGGCGCCTCGACCCGGAGCGAGCCACGCGCCGTACTGGCGGGGCGCGGACGCACCCGGCTCCCCCGGCGGCCGGCCGTCTCGATCACCCCGCGCTCGCGAAGGGTGCGGTAGGCGGCCGCGACCGTATTCGGATTGACCTCCAGCCGGGCCGCCAACTCCCGCATGGGCGGCAGCACTTGCCCGGGCGCGAGCTCGCCCGACCCGACCGCTCGCTCGACACTCGCGGCAATCTCCGATGCACGCCGCCCGACGATCCGATACTCTTCTAGCACAAACATGATTATGCACTAGTGCAATGGAGTTGGCCATGCCGGACACCGCACCGCCGCAGACCACGGGCCCGGAGGCGGCAGCCCCGTACGAACCGACCGAGCGGACCGTCCCGACCCGCTCCCGGGAGCGGGCCTCGTACGACCGGGAGCTGGTCCACTCGATACTCGACGAGGCCTACCTCTGCCATCTCGGCTTCGTCCGCGACGGCGCACCGGTCGTCCTGCCCACACTCTTCGGCCGGATCGGCGAGCGGCTGTACGTACACGGCTCGACCGGCTCGCGGCCGCTTCGGCAGGCCGGCGAGACGGACCCCGGCCTGTCCGTCTGCCTCACGGTGACGCATGTCGACGGGCTGGTACTGGCCCGCTCCGCCTTCCACCACTCGATCAACTACCGCTCCGTGGTGGTGCACGGCATCGCCCGCACGGTGACCGATCCGGAGGAGCGGCGTACCGCGCTCGACGCGATCGTCGACCACGTCGTCCCGGGCCGGACCGCGGACTCCCGCCCGGCGAACGCCAAGGAACTCGCCGCGACGGCCGTGATCCGGCTGGACCTCGACGAGGTCTCCGCGAAGGTGCGCACCGGCGGCCCGAACGACGATCCGGACGATCTCGCGCTGCCGCACTGGGCGGGCGTGGTTCCGCTGGCCCGCGGCTACCGTGCGCCCCAGCCGTCGGACGACCTCGATCCGGTCATCGCCGTGCCCGACTATCTGACCGTTCTCTGATGCCCCCGGGGGGCGGCCACCACCGGTGGCCGCCCCCCGGCACAGTCAGGCGGGAACGGCCGCCCGGCGGCGGGTGCTCGCCGCACTGCGCGTCTCGGCGACGGCGAGCCCCGCCACCGCCGTGAGGAGCAGCAGTGTGCCGACCACCGTGGCCGTGGTGAGCTGCTCCCCGAGCACGACGACGGCGATGACCGCGGCACTCACCGGTTCCAGCAGCATGATCACGGACACCGTAGTGGCCCGCACCACCGCGGCGCCCGCGAAGTAGAGCGCGTAGGCGAGCGCGGTGGGGACGGCCGCCACGTACACCAGCAGCCACACCACTTGGGCGGCGTCCGCGGTGTGCGGCACAAGTCCTTCCGCAGCCGCCATCGGCAGCAGCCCGAGCGCCCCGATCCCGAAGGCCCACGCGCTGGTGGCGAGCGGGTCCGAGCCGCCGCCGTCGCGGCCGAGCCACCGGGTCAGCAGGGTGATGGCGGCATATCCGGAGGCGGAGAGCAGCGCCAGCGCGACCCCGGCAGGACGCACCGCGGCGCCCTCGCCACCGAGCACCAGCACGGCGAGCCCGGCGAGCGCGCCCAGCACCGCGGCGAGCCCTCCGCCGCCGAGGCGCTCCCCCATGGCCAGCCGCGCGCCGACGGCGATGAGCACGGGCCCGGCCCCGAGCGTGACGACGGTGCCGACCGCGAGACCGGTCGCCTCGACGGCCGCGAAGTACGCGCTCTGGAACACGGTGAGGCCGACGCCGGTCCCGAGGATGCGCAGCAGGCGGCGCCGCCGCGACTCGGCGGGGACGGCTGCGCGTCGCGGCCGCAGCACGAGCGCGGCGAGCAGCAGCACGAGACCACCGACGCAGCGCCAGAACGAGAGGGCGAGAGGACCGAGATCGCTGACCCGGAAGATCAGCGAGGCGGCAGCCCCTGCGGTCCCCCAGGCCACCCCGGCGACGATCAGATAGAACAGGCTCCGCCCGACGGGCAGGCGGGAAGCAGGATTCGACACGTGCACTTCTCCTGAGGAAGACAGATGGTGGTCGCTCGGCTCGGCACGCGGGCAGCGACGATCCGCTCGGGGACTTCCCGAGCCCGGCCTTCGTCAGGAGTGGCCGCCCGCGCTAGGCGGCAGGCGGCGGAAGCACGGTGAGATGCATGATCGGCACATTACGTGGCCGCGCCGCGGGCGGACAACTCGCCCTCGACGGCATCCCGGCCGCCACCCCCGCCCAGCCCCGACGCGACGGGCCCGGAGGGGGCCTTGGGCGTCGACGACTGGGCGATGAACGCACCGATCAGCACCATGGCGCCGCCGATGAGCTGCGGCGCTGCGAGATGTTCCCCGAGCAGCACCCAGGCGAGCACGGTGGCGATGACCGCCTCCAGACAGGCGACGACACCCGCCACCGCAGGAGACAGCAGCCGCACCGAGATCACGCCGGTGACATAGGCGATCACGGTGGCGAGCAGCACGATCCAGCCGAGCAGCAACCAGGCGGGAACCTCCGTGCCGTTCATGCCGGTGCGGCCTCCGAGGACCGACCAGTCCATCCCCCAGGGCCGCGCCACCACCGTGAGGACGGCCGCACCGATCAGCAGTCCGTACGCGATGACGCCGACCGGATGCGGAGGCTCCACGCCCGCCGTGTCCCCGCTCCCCGGGTCGGAGAGGACGAAGTAGCCGACCTGGCAGCAGGCGGCACCGAGGGCAAGCAGCAGCCCGACGGCATCGAAGCTCAGCCCGGACCACACCTCGACCACGCAGGCGAGACCGCCGACCGCGAGAACGACGCCGACCGCGGCGGCCCGGGTGACGGGACGGCGCTGCACGAACCGGACCCAGCCGAGGACGAGCGCGGGCGCCAGATATTCGACGAGCAGCGCGACACCGACAGGGATGCGGGAGATCGCGGCGAAATAGCAGGCCTGGACGCCCGCGACGGCGAGCAGCCCGAAGCCCAGGAGCAGCACGGGACGGCTGCGTACGAGATCCCGGTGGCGCCACGCCACGGGAAGCATGACGAGGGCGGCACCCGTCACCCGTAGCCACACCACATGAAGCGGGTCGAGCCCTGCCTCGATCAGCGGCTTGGCCGCCACCCCGGAACCACCGAATGCGAACGCCGAGGCCAGGGCTAGTCCCAGGCCGGCGCTTCTCCCCTGAGACGCGTGCATCGGCACATCATGACAGCTGCCGTCATGAGCGTCACCCCGGTGACCACTGTCGCACGTAACACTCCGATACCACCTTGGCCCCTGACCGCCGTGACCCGCCCCTCGCACCTCGCGTGCCGACCGTCGCCGAGCCATCGAGACGCGCATCCTCACCGACGCCCGGGAGCTGTTCGCGGAGAAAGGCTTCGAGCGCACGACCATCCGGGCCGTGGCGGCTTCGGCGGGCGTCGACCCGGCTCTGGTCATGCATCCGCCGCGCCGAGGCGCCCGCGCGACGAGAAGCCGTCAGTCCCCGCCCGGCAGATTGATGATCCGACCGGCGAGCTGCACCGCGTCGACACCCGCCCGCTCCAGCACCTCGACAGCCCTGCACTCCGGGTCGGCGGCCAGTGCCGCGAGCAGATCGAGTCCTCCGGCCCGCACGTCCCCGCGCAGCTCCGCGCGCTCCCTGGCACCGGCCATCGCCGACAGAGCCGAGGGCGACCAGCCCTCCACCCTCGCGTCCCCTGCCTCGGCAACCACCCCAGTGACCACCGGAATCGCGCCGGAGTCCTCCACGGTGCCCTGCCAGCGAAGCCCGTAACCGATGGAGCGCTGCACGAGGTAGCCGAGCACCTTCGCGAGCTCCGGTCCGCCCTCGAAGGCAGTGCGGACCTCGGGATCCGACTCGATGAGGGAATGCAGCAGATGAGCCGTGTCGATCTGCCGGTCGCCGTCGCGCAGAGCGCGCCTGCGGGCACCCGTCACCACCGAGGCCAGCTCATCGGTGAGTCTGGCTCCGAGTTCAGCACGGTTCGGTGCGGGCTGCTGAGGAATCCGCGGCGTCCGGTTTTGCACACCTCTCACCCCATCAGTCCCGGGGCGCCCGAGCATCCCCGGAGGGGCCCATTTACGCATCCCACCGAAGTTGGGGACACCAGAGCGGTTCCTCCTCCTTACGGATGAGATCCCGCCATTCGCGGATCCGATTGCCGGAAACGGCGCGCGCCGCCTTGCCCTGCTCTGCCCGAAGAACCGCGAGCCGTCCCGCACACATCCCCCACGCCACACCACGTGCAGGGCGGCCGGAAGGAAGCAGCAGAGGTGAGCCGGTCGGCCGCCCTGCCGGCGATCGACGGACGTGAGCACGTCCACCGGGCCCTCGCTCTCCGTGCCCCCTGCCCGCCGACCTGTTCCGGGCGGCGTTCCACTGCCACGACGACGGCCCGCACCCCCGCGCCTGCGACCGGTTCGACGCGGCACCGATCTGGCGCACAGCACCGACCGATCAAATCTGACGGGTCATCAGTATTGAATGTTCTCGCCACTGCGGCTACGTTCCGCGACACCGTAACCCGACGAGAAGGGGTGGTCGCATGGCCGAAGTCAGTGCCGAAGCGCGTATCGAAGCGCCGGCCGAGAAGGTCTGGGCCCAGCTGACGGACTTCACCGCGTACGGCCAGTGGAACGCCACCCACACCAGCTTCCCCAAGGGCGGCCCGGCCACACTCGAACTCGCGGCCACCTACGAGGAGAACATGAAGCTCATGGGCTTTCCCGCCGAGGTGACCTGGACCGTGGCGGAACTGGAGACCACCCGGCTGCTGACCACCCGGGGCAAGGGGCCGATGGGCGTCAATCTGGCGATGCGCTACTCACTGACACCCGACGGCGATGCCACCACGGTCCGGATCGACGGAGAGTTCACCGGAGCCGCGGTCTCTCTGATGGCGGGCAAACTCAAGGACTCGGCGACCGCGGCACTCGTCGAGTCGCTGCGCAAACTGGGCGGCCTGGTCGCCGCCTGACCACCACTGGACGAACGAAGGGCCCCGCGGCTCAGCCACAGGGCCCTTCGCACCACACCCGTCGGGACCACCCCTCGGGTCAGTGCTCGTCGGCAAGGATCAGATAGAGCTTCTTCCGCGCGTCATTGATCACCGACAGCGCCTTCTGTCGCTGATCGGCCGAGCCGGTCTTCCAGACCTGACCGAACGCCTCCATCAGACCGAAGCCGGCCTGCCGGATCTCGTTGACGCTCTCCCAGTCGACCCCGCGGCCGACCTCTTCCCAGGGCGCGTCGGGCCCGGATTCCGCCTCGGTACGGCCGGCGTCGGTGAGCGTGAACAGCTTCTTGCCGCCCTCGCTCGCGCTGACGATCAGCCCCTCGTCCTCCAGCAGCTGGAGGGTCGGGTAGACCGAGCCGGGGCTGGGCCGCCAGGCCCCGCCACTGCGCTCGCCGATCTCCTGGATCATCTCGTACCCATGCATCGGCCGGTCCTTCAGCAGCGCCAGGATCGAAGCGCGTACGTCACCGCGCCGCGCCCTCCCCCGGCCGCCGCCGCGACCGCGCCCCCCGCCGAAGGGGCCACCACCGAACGGGCCACCACCGAACGGCGGACCGAACTGTCCGAATGCGGCCCGGCGGCCCTCGAAGTCGCCCCGACCGTGATGACCGGGCCCGCAGTGCCCATGTCCGTGCTCATGCTCGTGTCCATGTGAACGCATCGCTACGCTCCTTCCATCGTTGATCTGTCGCGATGCGTCAACGATATATCGGAACCGGTCTGACGACAATCGCTTTGGAGGGACTTGCTTGCTGACCTGTGACAGCGAACCTTGATCTGTCGCCACCGAAGATTGATGCCTGGCGTTCTGTGCCAGGGATGAAGGGACCTCAGAGGCGGAGGCATCCCTGCTGTCCCGTCTCAGGTGATCTGGTCCCTGGTGATGCCTGTGACCTGCAGCGACCAGAAGTACTGAGACGCTGTGACGCTGGAAATCTCAGTGGATCTGGTCCCGGACGCACGGTTGCCCGGCGCCGTCTCAGTTGATCTGGTCCGTCGCTGCTGTTCCGGTTAGGGCCGGAGCTTCCGTGCCTGCGGGTCGAAGCAGTGGAGGCCCATCGACGCAGCAACCTCCGCCGCATAGGCAGACGCTTCCTCGGCCATGCTCCAGCGCATGGGGAAGTAGATCAGCGGGCCGCCGGCTTCCCCGATCAGCGGGCCGGTTGACCACGGCGAACTATCGCCTTCGTCTTCAGTGAGATCCGGCCATCGTTCCAAGAGCGCGGCTACACAGGCCGCTATTGGCTCCACCGGAGGAACCGCAGGCTCCTCTGTATCGATGTACCAGTCGTACAGATCGGTGAAATACCGGGCCGCAGAGGCGTCATCCGCCGGCCGCTTGCCCTCCCACACCAGCAGGGTCATGGCTCATGGGCGCAGCCTGCCACCCCTCACCGACAACTGTCCTCTCGCATCCGACCTGGCGCAGAGCGTCGCCGCTGGGCTGCGGTGCGCCAGATTCGGTGAGACGCAGACCACCGGGTCCGTCTCATCAAGCTTGTCGTAACCGGTCGAACCGGCCGGACGGCTCGCCCGCCCCGAGCGCCTGATCCGGCGATCTGCGCCACAGCGGAACCTGTCAAAGCGATCAAGGCAGGTAGATCGTTCTAACGCTGTGCTGGGATCAGTGGGCCGTCTGGTGCCGGCTGGTTGATCCAGGCCGCTGCGGGGACCTTCGGGGGCTCTGGTGGCTTGCGGACGAAGCGTTCAGGGTGCTTCGCGTAGACCGCCTGGAGGACGTCGGCACGCATCTCGCGGAGCTGCTCGGCGAGACCGAAGTGCACGTCGTAGGGCGTGTGCAGGCCGATCCCGGAGTGCCGATGCTCCTCGTTGTACCAGGTGAAGAACTGGGTGCACCACGCCCGGGCGTCCTCGAGAGATCCGAAACGCTCGGGAAAGTCGTGCCGGTATTTCAGGGTCTTGTACTGGCTCTCGCTGTACGGGTTGGCGTGATCCGTCAACTGCAAGTGATCCCGACTCTGGAGACGGAGGTCAGGGGCGGGTGCGGGTGACGCATCCGTTCCATCCCCTGGCGGGGCTGGAGTTGGAGTTCATCGAGCGTCGGCAGTGCTGGCGTGGGGACCGGGTGTACTACTTCGACGAGGTGGGCGGCCGGTCGAAGATCCCGACGGAGTGGACGTCGGTGGCGCCGGTGGACGCGTTCGTGGTCGCCGCCGAGGGTTCGTGTCCGTTCCGGACGCAGGATCTGGTGGAGCTGGCCGGGTTGATCGACCGGCTGCGGGGTGTCGGGGAGATCACGTCGTGAGCGTCGTGGTGTTCGTGCCGTGGCTCGGGGAGCTCGCCGGTCCGGATGGGGGCGCGTTCTTCGCCGGGGTATGCGCTGGCCTGCTTCTTTCACTCCTCGTGGTATCGGCCTGGGGGTTGGCCGGGCCCGGTGGCGCCGGAATCCTGGTGACAGGCATCGGGAGAGGAGGCGGGCATGGCGACGAGAGTGGTCGATCCGGCGAAGGTGCGGGCCCTGGAGGAGTCCCGGACGCTCAACCCGCGGCCCGAGCAGGTGGTGGACGAGGCGTTCATCAACTCGCCGTTCCTGGATCCGTACGATCTGGTGCAGGTCAAGTACGAGATGGTGCGCCGGGTGCGGGTGGACAAGGTGCCCGTGGCGCGGGCGGCGCCCGCGTTCGGGTTCTGCCGGCAGTCTTTCTATGCGATCGCCGCCGCGCTGGACGCGGGCGGCCCGGCGGCTCTGGCGCCGGGCAAGCCCGGCCCGAAGGGCCCCAGCAAGCTGACCGGGCCGGTCATGGAACACCTCGAGGCCCTGCTGGAGACCAACCCCGGGCTGAAGGCGCCGGCCTTGGCGGTCGTGGTGGCCGAGTCGTTCGGGATCACCGTGCACCCGCGGTCCGTCGAGCGGGCCCTGGCCCGCAGGCGCGAGGCCCGGGCCCACGGCCAGGAGGAGAACATACGAGGCGCCGACCGCTGAGGCGGACGGCGGGACAAGGACCTCGGAGGAGTACGAGCGGCTGCGGTCCGCGGTCGTTCACGGTCACGGCGGTGGATGGCGGCACGGTTTCGCGGTGCTGGCCCGCTCGGGCATGGCCGCCTGGAGTCGCGCGATCCTCGCTCTGGTCGCCGTCCGTGACAAGCCGCCGGGGCCTGCGGCCCCGGCGGCCGGGGGCGATGTCACCGCTGATGTCGCAGCCGAACTCGTCGACGCCCTGGCCTCGCTGGTCCTGGGACGCCTCCAGCCACCCTGATCCCGTCACCGTCACCGTCACCGTCACCGTCACCGTCACCGTCACCGTCACCGTCACCGTCACCGGGAGTGTTGCGCTCGTAAGGGAGTCCGTCATGCAGGATCAGCCGTCCGGAGCGGGGAAGGTCACCGCTGATCAACTCCGGCGAGGGGCGTATCTCTATGTCCGTCAGTCCTCGCTGAAGCAGGTCGTCAACAACACCGAGTCCACCCAGCGGCAGTACGCGCTGCGGGGCCGGGCCATCGCGCTGGGTTGGGGCGAGGGCCAGATCACCGTGATCGACACCGATCAGGGACAGTCCGGGGCTTCCGCGGCGGGCCGGGACGGCTTCCAGCTGCTGGTCTCCGAGGTCTCGCTCGGGCGGGCCGGGATCGTGCTCGGCCTGGAGGTGTCCCGCCTCGCGCGGAACAACACCGACTGGCATCGGCTCCTGGAGATCTGCGCGATGACCGGGACGCTGATCCTGGACGAGGACGGTCTCTACGATCCCCGCTCGTTCAACGACCGTCTCGTCCTTGGGCTCAAAGGCACCATGTCCGAAGCGGAGTTGCACCTGCTCAAGGCGCGTCTTCGGGGCGGTCAGCTGTCCAAGGCCCGGCGCGGGGAGCTGAAGCAGTGCCTGCCGATCGGCTATGTCCATGATCCACTGGACCGGATCGTCAAGGACCCTGATGCCGCGGTCCGCGGCGCTGTCGAGCGGGTCTTCACCCTGTTCGCGGCGAGTGGCTCGGCCCGCCAGGTCGTCATCGCCTTCGCCGCCGACCAGCTGTCCTTCCCCGCCCGGATCCGCACCGGCGCCCACAAGGGTGAGCTGGTCTGGGGCCCGCTGAAGCACTGGCGGGTACTGAACATGCTGCACAACCCCTGCTATGCGGGCGCGTTCGTCTACGGACGGAAACGTTCCGGCCGCACCCCGGAGGGGAAGACCACGCTGTCCGACGTCCCGCGCGAGCAGTGGACCGCGTTGATCGAGGACCACCACGAGGGCTACCTCTCCTTCGAGCAGTGGGAGGACAACGGCCGACTGCTCCTGTCCAACGCGACCGGCCGGGGCGAGGGGAGCAAGGCCGGGCCGCCGCGGGAAGGGCCGGCGCTGCTGCAGGGGCTGGTGATCTGCGGGAAGTGCGGCCGGCGGATGACGGTCGGCTACCGCTTGCACCGCGGCGAACTCCTGCCCGACTACCGGTGCATGACCCATGCCATCCAGGACGGCGCCCGGATCTGCGAACGCCTGCCCGGCAAGGCCCTGGACGCCGCCGTCGCCCGCCTCGTCCTGGGCGCTCTCACCCCGCTGGCCATCGACGCCGCCCTGAAAGTCACCGACCAGCTCACCGCCCGCGCCGCCGAGGCCGACCAGCTCAGGGCCAGCCACGTGAAACGGGCCCAGCACCACGCCGACCTCGCCCGGCGCCGCTACCTCGCCGTCGACCCCGACAACCGCCTGGTCGCCGACGCCCTGGAAGCCGACTGGAACCGCGCCCTGCGCGAGGTCACCGAGGCCAAGGACACCTACGAACGCGCCAAGAGCGAGGCCGCCCCGCTCGAGGCAGCCGTCCGCGACCGGCTGGGCACCCTGGCCGCCGACGTCCACCGCCTGTGGGCCGATGCCGACACCCCGATGCGGGAACGCAAACGCATCGCCCGCCTCCTGATCACCGATGTCACCCTCACTCGCACCGACCAGATCACCGCGCAGATCCGGCTGTCCGCCGGGCAGCACCACACCCTGAACCTCCCCATGCCGCTGGCCGGCGGGAAGGTCTGGAAGACCCCGCGGCCACCGTCGACCTGATCGACCAGCTCCTGGAGGACCACACCCACCGCGAGATCGCCGCGATTCTCAACGCGCGTGGTCACGCCAGCGGCAAGGGCCAGCCCTTCACCGCCCTGCTGGTCCGCAACATCCGCGACGTCTACCACCTCACCCACCGCTACGACCGTCTGCGGGCACGCGGCCTGCTCAGCTTCACCGAGTACGCCGACGCGATCGGCGTCAGCGAAACCACCGTCAAGATCTGGCGGCGCACCGGCCTCATCCACGGCATCGCCTACAACGACAAGAACTGCTACCTCTTCCACCCACCCGGCCCCGACCACCCCGCACCCGAGGTCGCCCAGGGCATCAGGCTCAGCGACCGCATCGCGGCCCAACAGGCCGCTCTGTCCGCAGAATCCCGAAGGAGCGCAGTGTGATGGCAACGGGTTGTCGTTCGACGTCTTCGGCCGCGAATGCGACTTGGTGACGCCGAGACCGGCCATCATCTGGGCGACGTTCTGCGCGACCATCGGGGACCCGCGGTCCGAGTGGATCGTCAACTGCCCGGGTTCGATGCCGTACTTGGCGATCGTCTCGGACAGGAACCGCTCGGCGAGGTCCTTGTTCTCGTGGGCGGCGATCATCCAGCCGACCGTGTAGCGGCTGAAGATGTCGATGATCGTGTAGAGGCAGTAGTAGACGCCCTTGACCGGCCCCTTCAGCTTCGTGATGTCCCAGCTCCAGACCCGGTTCGGGCCCTCGGCGACCAGCTCGGGAACGGTCCGGGGTGGGTGGACGGCCTGACGGCGGCGTTCACGGACCTCGCCATGTCGTCGCAGGAGCCGGTACATCGTCGACTCCGAGCACAGGTAGACACCCCGGTCCAGGAGGACCGCGTAGATCTCGGCGGGCGCCATGTCAGCGAACTCCGGGGAATGGAGCACATCGAGGACCCGTATCTCCTCCTCGGGTGCGAGAGCGCGGGGGTGTCGGCGCCGTTCCCGCCGCGGCTTGGCCGGGGCGGGGCTTCGGCGGTGTTGGCGGTAGTAGGTGGCACGGCTCACGCCGAGCGCGGCGCATGCCTGGACGCGTCCGACCAGCCCGGTGAGCTCTTCAAGGGCCTGGTTGCGGGCGGTGTTGAACGCCACGGCCGCGAACTGGGCCCCGGTCACTGGTTCTTCTCGCCGTTCCTGTTCGGGGCGCTGTCCGTGGCGAACTGGTCGAGCAGCGCGGAGAGTTTTCCCTGGACCTCGATGACGGTGCGGGCCTTCGCGAGGTCGGCTTCCAGGCGGGCCTTCTCCGCCTTCAGCTTCGCGATCTCCTTGTCCCTCGGGTCCGCCTTCGGCCGTCCGGCCGACGCGGCGAGCCCGTCCAGGGCGCCCTTGTCCCGCTGCTGCCGCCACGTCGTGATCAACGACGAGTACAGACCCTCCCGCCGCAGCAGAGCGCCCTTGCCCTTCTTGTCCAACGTCTCGTACTCCGCGAGGATCCTCGCCTTGTACTCCGCGGTATACCGGCGCGGACCGGTCGAACGGGCTTCTACCTGCGGATCAGGGGTCCCGTGGTCATTCGTGCTGGCCACCCGGGCACTACTCCTTCTCCGCCCTCGACTCAATGAATCATCCAGTATGCCTGACTCGATCTACTTTGACAGAGAGGGCAGCGCCCCGGCAGGTCGGGGGCGGTTCTTCGTCTTGGCCCATGGGGACAGAACGAGGACACGTTCGCGGCCCGACAGGCTCTCAGTCGAGACAGAACTCGTTGCCCTCGATGTCCTGCATCACGAGGCACGACTCGTTGACTCCATCGGCAAGCAGTAGTCGCACGCGTACCGCGCCGAGCGCGACCAGTCGTGCGCACTCGGCCTCAAGTGCGGCGAGGCGCTCTTCACCCACGAGCCCGGTGCCGACCCGCACGTCAAGATGCAGCCGATTCTTGACGACCTTGCCTTCGGGAACGCGCTGGAAGAACAGTCGCGGGCCCACACCTGAGGGATCAATGCAGACGAACGCTGAATCCTGTGAGACGACGAGCGAATCGGGCCAGATCACCTGAGACAGGTGCCAATTCGCATCAGACGGGACACGTGCATTGTTCGCAGGCCAGCCCGACGAGGTGTCGTTGGCAGACTTGCGGCGGCGCCGCTGCGCCTTTTCGCGACAGCTTCTCGAACACCAACGGCGAGCCTGCCCCGACAGGGCTCTCTCGATGGGTTCCTGGCAGTGTTCGCAGGTCAGGAGCCTGTATTGGGTTGGGTCGAGTCCGCGGCGGGCTCGTTGCCCGCAGAGATACGAGCACCAGTGACGCAAGCCCGTCCAGGACTTGGCTGTTGGGAAGGGGCCCTGACAGAACTCGCAGGTATCAGCAGGTGGTTGGAGGAACTGGTCTGGTGAGGCGAGGCGGCTCCAGCGGCGAGCGTCCTGTCGGTAGGCCGCCGAGCACGTCCGGCGGTGCGAGCGTGAGCCTGGGGGTAGGGGTTTCTCACAGGCTATGCAGCGACGGTCTTCTTGGACGGCCGGGCCGTCATCGGTGCTGGAAGCCGTGGGGGCGGTTCCACCACGCTGGCGCTGGAGGTAGGCGGTGCGGGGTTGCGTCCCCGGCCCGAAGGCCGAGCAGGCGCTCATCCTTCGGTGAGACCTACGGGCACCGTTCACCTTCGCCGAGATTCGCGGAATCTTCGTTGAGACAGGTCAGCTTGCATACTTGCCCCGAGACGCACAGGACGAAGGCGATGCGACATGACTGCACCCGGCCCGGAGCACGGCTACCTGCTCGACAACCGGCAGTCCGAGGCGGGCATCCGCTTCGGCGCCCTCGCCGAACTCTTCGACCCGGTGACCTTCCGGCATGTCGACCGGCTCGGCATCACCACGGGCATGCGTTGCTGGGAGGTCGGAGCCGGCGGCCCCTCCGTTCCCGCCGGCCTGGCCGCGCGAGTCGGTCCGACCGGCGCGGTGGTCGCGACGGACATCGATGTGTCGTGGGCGCAGGGCGCCGCGGACGACGTCGTCGAGGTACTGCGCCACGATGTCGCCGCCGATCCCCCGCCTCCCGGCGGCTTCGACCTGGTCCATGCCCGGCTGGTCCTGGTGCACGTCACCGACCGTGCCGAGGCACTGCGCCGCATGATTCAGGCGCTGCGGCCCGGCGGTGCACTCCTCCTGGAGGACGCCGACCCCCAATTGCAGCCGCTGCTGTGCCCGGACGAGTCGGGCCCCGAACAGCGCCTCGCCAATCGCCTCCGGTCAGGCTTCCGTGAACTCATGGCGGCCCGCGGTGCAGACCTCGCCTACGGCCGGACCTTGCCCCGACTGCTGCGCGAGGCTGGTCTGAACGATGTGCAGGCCGATGCGTACTTCCCGATCACCTCACCGGCGTGCACCGTCCTCGAGGCCGCCACCGTGCGCCAGATCCGCGACCGGCTCGTGACGTCGGGGCTCGCCACCGACGAGGAGATCGACCGGCACCTGGAGAACGTCGCCACCGGACGCCTCGATCTGGCCACCGCTCCGCTCGTCTCCGCGTGGGGACGCCGGCCGTAACGCCCCGGGGAGGCTCTCGGAATCCCGGGCCGGCGGCCTGGAATTGGCCTTGGTCCGCCGCTCTGCAGAACCTCTACGGTCGTCCCATGAGGATTCGCATCGTCGACGCGTTCACCGACCGCGCCTTCACCGGCAACCCCGCAGCCGTCCTGCTCCTGGACTCCGAAGCATTCCCCGAAGCCGACCGCCTCCAGGAGATCGCCCTGGAGATGAACCTTTCTGAGACCGCCTTCGCCCATCCCCTGCCGCCGGGCGGTGCGGCCGACTGGGCGCTGCGCTGGTTCACCCCGGCCACCGAGGTCGACATGTGCGGGCACGCCACGCTCGCCACCGCCCACGTCCTGCACACCACCGGCACGGCGAGCGGCACGGTGCGCTTCGCGGCGCGCTGCGGGATCCTCACGGCCACCGCCCAACCCGACGGCTCGCTCACGCTCGACTTCCCCACGGCCCCACTGACCCCTGCCACCGCCCCGTCCGGGCTGGCCGCCGCCCTGGGCGCCGAGCCCCTGTCCGTGCTGGACACCGGCGAACACATCGGCGACCTCCTCGTGGAACTGGCCGACGAGACCTCCGTACGCACACTGACGCCGGATTTCGCCGCGCTGGCCTCATGCTCGCGGCGCGGCATCATCGCCACGGCCCCCGCCGAGGACCCGGCCCGCGGCTACGACTTCGTCTCCCGCGGCTTCTTCCCCCGGGTCGGCATCGACGAGGACCCGGTCACCGGCAGCGCCCACACGGCACTGGCCCCCTTCTGGTCCGCCCGGCTCGGCCGTGATGAACTGACCGGGCTGCAGGTCTCCGCGCGGACCGGCCTGGTCCACACCTCGCTGCGCGGCGACCGCACCCTGCTGACGGGCAACGCGGTGACGGTCCTCGACGGCGAACTGCTGACCAGGTTCTGACAGACGGGATGGGCGTACGGGCTGCCGCGCACGCGAGGGATCCGTACGCCCCTCTCCCGCCCCCTCACAAAGTGGGCAGCCACCCCACCTTTCCGGCCAGCAGCGCGTATCCGACGAAGGCTCCGATGTCGAGCAGCGCATGCGCCGCGACCAGGGGCCCGACGCGCCCCCACCGCCGGTACAGCAGCACGAAGACGACACCCATCACCATGTTGCCGATGAACCCGCCGATCCCCTGATACAGGTGGTACGAGCCGCGCAGCACCGAACTCGCCACCAGGGCGGCCATGGGCGTCCACCCCAACTGCCCGAGTCTGCGCAGCAGATACCCGACGACGATCACTTCCTCCAGCACGGCGTTCTGAAGTGCGGAGAGGATTAGCACCGGGAACTTCCACCACACATCGGGCAGCGACTCCGGAACCACCGTGAGATTGAAACCGGCGGCCCGCGCCACCAGATAGAAGGCCAGCCCGGCGCTGCCGATGCCCGCCGCGATCACGGTGCCGCGCCCCACGTCCGACCCGGGTCGGGTCCGGTCGAAGCCGATGGCCCGGAGGCCCACGCCCTCCCTGATCAGCAGATGCGCCACCAGCGCCACGGGGACCAGGGCCGTGGCGATGCCGAAGAGCTGCCAGGCAAGATCCAGCCATGGCCGCCCTGGGGCGTATGAACTGTTGAGCGTCGCGGCCTGATCCTTCAAACCCCCTGGTTTCGTCAGTGATCCGACAAAACTGATCAGGGCAGACACTCCGCTTGCGCCCAGCGAGAGAGCCAGTACCAGCACCGTTTCGGACCGCAGAATCCGCCGTGACACGGCCTCTTGGGGACAAGAATCAGCCACGCGCCCCTCCGTCACCTGTACACCTGCCTTCAGTTGTGCATTCGCATCTCATCCCGCTCCCCGTCCCGCTAGGGTCTCGAATGCAGGTACGAAGATCATGCGCGACCGGCCGGGGGACGACCACCATTGGTGATGGTGTGGTCCCCTTTTTCCTTGTTCATCCTCAAGGAGGGGCACCATCGACATGGGACGTCACAGCTTGCCCGACGACTACGCGACGGATGGCAGCGGGGACGGTTCTCCGCCGCGCCGCCGCCGCACCGTGGTCATCGCCACCATGCTCGTCCTCGCCGTGGCGGCAGGTACGGCAGTCGCGGTGCAGGATGGCGTGCTGTCGTTCTCGAAGTCGTGCGAGGACTCTGCGGTACGGCTCACGGTGATGGCCTCGCCCGACATCGCCCCCTCCGTGCGTACCGTCGCCGACAAGGCACGCACGGACGAAACACAGTCCGACGGGCATTGCCTCCACATCCAGGTCGTCGCCCGTGATTCCTACAAGGTCGCCGACGCACTCTCCGCAGGCACCCGTACCCCGGACTATCAGATCTGGCTGCCCGACTCCGACCTCTGGCTGGACCGCGCCAAGCGCTCCGGCGACGGCATCCCGATCACGCCGGGCGACTCCATCGCCTCGTCCCCGGTGACCCTCGCCCTGGTCCCGTCGGCGGCGAAGGCCCTCGGCTGGCCGAAGAAGAAGTACTCCTGGGCGGAGTTGATGGCCTCATCCATGGAGTCGGACAAAGTGCGCCTCGGCGCTGCCGACCCCGGCCGCAGCGCCACCGGCCTGCTGGCCCTCACCAGCATCGCCGCGTCGTCCGACAAGCAGGGCGGCGACAGCGACACCAGGGTCGCGGCCACCGCCAAACTGCTTGCTCAGCGCATGTCCGACGGCGACGCCCAGGTACTCGAAACCCTGGCGCAGGACAGCTCGGGCGCCGAAGAGGGCAACCCGCAGCGCAACCAGGCGGTGCTGCTCTCCGAGCAGGCCGCTTTTGCCCACAACGCGGGCGCGACCGGCGGCGGAAAGCTCGCACTCTTCTACCCGAAGGACGGCACCCCGCTGCTCAACTACCCGTACACACTGGTCGACGAGAAGGAGCTGAGCACAGGCGAGAGCCGGGCCGCCCTGCGGTTCATGACGCTGCTGGGCGAGGAGAGCGCGCAGCGCACCCTGGCGAAGCATGGCTTCAGGACCACCGACGGAACGGCCGGTGAATCGCTGGTCTCATCGGCGGGCGGCAGGAAGCCGCAGCCGTACGCGACGTCACCTGCCACTGCACCGTCGGCCGCCGAGCTTCAGGAGACGCTCGGCATGTGGACGATCACGGTGCAGAGCGCACGGCTGACGACGGTCGTCGATGCCTCCGGTTCCATGGCCACCGTCGTCCCCGGGCGCAACCAGTCGCGGATGGATGTCACCAAGGCCTCGCTGATCCAGGCCCTCGGACAGTTCACCCCGAACGACGAGATCGGTCTCTGGGAGTTCGCCACCACGCTCGACGGCACCAAGGACTACCGCCGGCTGGTGCCGACCGCCCGCCTCGGCGACCCGGCGAAGGGCGGCGGCACCCACCGCGAGAAGCTCGCCGCGGCGTTCGCCGCACTGCAACCGGTACCGGACGGTGCGACGGGTCTGTACGACACCACGCTGGCCGCCTACAAGGAGGCGCAGTCGACGTATGTGAAGGGCAAGTTCAACGCCGTCGTGATCCTTACCGACGGTTCGAACCAGGACGACAACTCCATTTCCCGCAGCGGGCTGATCGCGGAACTCAAGCGGATCGCCGACCCCGAGCGCCCGGTACCGCTCCTCGCCATCGCGGTCGGCCCCGATGCCGACCGCGAGGAGGTGGAGGAGATAGCCAAGGTGACCGGTGGCGGCGGGTACCAGGTCAACGACCCTGCCGAGATCCAGGCGGTCATTCTGCAGGCGGTGATGACGGCCGGGCAGGCCGGCCGCGCGGCCCAGGAATAGCCGTGCCCGGGCGGGCGCCGGCCGGGGACGGCAGACACCGGGCGCGCTGAGGCACACCCACCGGGCTACGGCACAGGGAGACCCACCGGCCAGCTGTGCACCGGTTCGCCGGCGTGCATCAACTCGGCGTACCGGCGGGTGGTGGCCGCGAGCGCCGCGTCCCGGCCGAGCCCGGCGTCCAGCCCCCGGTGGTACGTGTCCACCTGCCAGGACGCCCCGTTCACCCGCCGTTTGCAGCGTTCCTCGATGACCCCGAGGTAGTGGTCGCGGTCTGCGGGCTCGATGTTCCAGGCGTCGAGTCCCGCCGCGGCGAGCGGCAGCAGTTCGTCCCGTACGAGATTGACGGCCGCCACCCGCGTCAGCCCGCCCGACCGCCCCGGCCGGGGCCAGACCAGCTCGGCGTCGATGCCTCGGCGGCAGGCGGTGTCGAAGTTCTCGGCCGCCGCGGCGAACGGCAGCCTGGTCCACACCGGGCGGGACTCCTCGGCGAGCGCCCGCACCAGGCCGTAGTAGAGCGCGGCGTTGGCGATCACGTCGGTGACGGTCGGCCCGGCGGGCAGGACACGGTTCTCGACACGGAGATGGGGTACGCCGTCGGCCAGGCCGTACACCGGCCGGTTCCAGCGGTAGACCGTACCGTTGTGCAGCACGAGCTCCTGGAGCCCCGGCACCCCGCCCTCGTCGAGCACCCGCAGCGGGTCCTCCTCGTCGCAGATCGGGAGCAGCGGCGGGAAATAGCGCAGATTCTCCTCGAAGAGCTCGTACGCCGAGCTGATCCATCGCTCGCCGAACCACGTCCTCGGACGCACCCCCTGGTTCTGCAGTTCGGGCGGCCTGGTGTCGGTGGCCTGCTGGAAGAGCGGGGGCCGCGACTCCCGCCACAGCTCCCTGCCGAACAGAAAGGGCGAGTTGGCGCCGAGGGCGATCTGAACGGCGGCGACGGCCTGGGCGGCGTTCCACACGTCCGCGAAACGGGCCGGGGTGACCTGCAGATGCAGCTGGACCGATGTGCAGGCCGCTTCGGGTGTGATCGAGGTGGAGGTGCAGACCAATCGCTCCACACCTTCGATATCGAGAGCAAAATCCTCGCCGCGCGCCGCCACTATCTGATCATTGAGCAGCGTGTAGCGGTCCACGTCCGAGAGGTTCGCCGCGACCAGGTCCGCGCGGCCGAGAGTCGGCAGCATTCCGATCATCATGATCCCGGCAGCGACCTCGCCCGCCTTCCGATGCGCATATCCGAGACCGGTCCTGAGCTCCTCGGCCAGCTGATCGAAAACACGATCTTCCAGGTGATGCGGAACTATGTTCACTTCCAGATTGAACATCCCCAGTTCGGTCTGGAAATCACGGCTCGCGATCCGCTCGAGCACCTCCGCATTCATCATCCGGGGCAGGCCGTCCGAACCCGCCAGATTGAGTTCGATCTCCATGCCCATGAGGTTGCGGGGGCGGTCGAACCTCTCCTCCGCCAGGAGCCTCCCCAGCCCCTCCAGGCACAGGTGGAGTTTCCTCCGGTACCTCTGCCGATCGGACAGGTCAAAGGCGCCCGCCACGACCTTCTCCCCCATCGAAGAGTCCCTCCGCAAGTGGGCAGCCCGCGGCCCAGGCCGCTCGCGTCACGATCGATAATGCCCAGGGGAGGTGATCCATAACGCCCCCGTGGACAGCGCGGACCCAGTAATCTGATGGCGGTCGTCCCGGGCACATTCCGACGGCATGTAGCAGCGTGCAGTTTCCGCCGTCCGGCGGGTGGTGAAAACGCCGACGCGATTCGGCCTACCGCGGCCGCGGAAAAACACCAGGCGGCAGCTGCGCGGCTCACCCCGAATCAGCAGAATCTCCGCATAATAAAGTCTCGATACCGCCTTGTCGGCAATACCTGCGACGGCTAGTGGAAACACCGCGTGAACACGTGTCGTATAAACTCCGCGGACGAGGCAGAGAGTTGACGCACCGGCCCAGTCACCGGCCTCCTCTGGCCCCGCACGCCGACAGCGCCGTCTGCACCCGCCCACGCATCACCGTGTCTCCGAAGTGAGAGGCGACCCACTATGCCGCTGCATGTTCCCCCGGCTCCCGCGCCTGCCCTGCGCAGCGTCCTCACGGCACTCGGTTCACCCACCGCAGTCCTCGAGGCCCGCACCCCGGCTCTCCGGTCCGTCCAGGGACCTCTGAGCCCCGAACTCCCGCTCCCCGTCCATGTACTGGACCGGATCGGCCCGAGCGGGCTCGCGCCACGCACCCGGCTGACCGCATGGCGTTTCCTGATCCGCAGCTCGGAGCGGGCCGTCGCCGCGGCCGACACCATGCTCACCCCGGACGGCTGGGCCTTCTCGCACTTCTTCGAGGGTCCCTACATCGCCTCGACCGAACTCGCCCTGCGCCAGACGGAGACGGTGACACCCCACTACCAGCCCCGCCTGCTGTCGATCCCGGAGCTCTACATGCTGACGCTGTGGCTGCACGAGGACGTCGAGGCCGACCCGTCCGGGGGCACCCTCGCCCCCACCGATCTTCTGGTACCGCTGGCTCCCGCCCCACCGGGTATCGCGGCACACCGCCCGCACCGGGTCGCCGATCTGCTCCCTGTGATGACCCTGCGCATCACGCCCGGCCCCGGCCCCCTGCTCGGTTCACCGGCCTGACCCCGTCCCGCCTCCGGCACGCCGTACTGTGCCCCGTCGCCGTTTCCGGTGGCGGGGCACAATGCTGCGGAACACGCGGCGCGGGGCCGCGGGGGCGCCCCCGGTCCCATCCGGACTAGTCCGGTCCGGCCACCCCGAACCACCCGAAGGGACAGTGCAGTTGTGTTGAACCGTCCGGCCGGGTGACGCGTCATGAGAGTAGGAGCAGCGCTGCCGCGAAATCCCTGCGGATTGGCGCCCGTAGGGCAACACTGGAACCGGACCGATTGATACGGGGGGCGGCCATGAACACCTCATCAAGCCGCAGGACACTCACTACAACGCAGCGAAAGAACCCAGCCATGTGCCAGCACAAGCCACCCTGCCCGACCGCCGACTCAGCCGACCGGGAAGCCGCACGCCTGATGGCACACCACCCGGAACAGGGCTGGAGCCTGCTGTGCAACGGCGTCCTGCTCTTCGAGGACACCGGTGAGCTGCTCCCGGACGGGCAGATCATCGCTCCGCACCGGCCGCTGGACGCCGGCCGGGTGATGAAGGCCGCCTGACCGCGGCCCGTAAGAAACGGGGGCCGGCCCGGAGAAGATCTCCGAACCGGCCCCGACGCATGTCCGCGTCACACCCGAACAGGTGAGTCAGTTGTCGTACTCGTCCAGCGGCGGGCAGGAGCAGACGAGGTTGCGGTCACCGAACGCACCGTCGATCCGGCGCACCGGCGGCCAGTACTTGTCGGCGGCCGAGACTCCGGCCGGGAAAACGGCCGTCTCACGGCTGTACGCGTGCGTCCACTCCCCGCCGCCGAGCATGGCGGCGGTGTGCGGGGCGTTGGTCAGCGGGTTGTCGTCCGTGCTCCACTCGCCGGAGGCCACCTTCTCGACCTCGCCGCGGATGGCAATCATCGTGTCGCAGAACCGGTCGAGCTCGGCGAGGTTCTCACTCTCGGTCGGCTCGATCATCAGCGTGCCCGCCACCGGGAACGACATGGTCGGCGAGTGGAAGCCGTAGTCGATCAGACGCTTGGCGATGTCGTCGACACTGACCCCGGTCGCCTTGGAGATCGGCCGCAGATCGACGATGCACTCGTGCGCGACCAGACCGGCCGGGCCGGTGTACAGGATCGGGTAGTGCGGTTCCAGACGCTTGGCGATGTAGTTGGCCGCGAGTACGGCGACCTGCGTCGCGTGCTTGAGGCCCTCCCCGCCCATCAGGCGTACGTACGCCCAGGAGATCGGGAGAATACCGGCCGAGCCCCACGGCGCGGCCGAGATCGGGCCGACACCGGTCTCGGGGCCCGCGGCGGGCTGCAGCGGGTGGTTCGGCAGGTACGGCGCCAGATGGGCGCGCACGCCGACCGGACCGACCCCGGGGCCACCGCCGCCGTGCGGGATGCAGAAGGTCTTGTGCAGGTTCAGGTGCGAGACGTCGCCGCCGAACCGGCCAGGCTTGGCGAGTCCGACCAGTGCGTTGAGGTTGGCGCCGTCGACGTACACCTGACCGCCCGCGTCGTGCACCTCGGCACAGATGTCGGCGACGTGCTCCTCGAACACACCGTGCGTCGACGGGTACGTGATCATGAGCACGGCGAGTTCGTCGCGGTGCTTCTCGATCTTGGCGCGGAGGTCCTCGACGTCGACCTCACCGTCGTCGGCAGTCTTCACCACGACGACCTTCATGCCCGCCATCACAGCGCTCGCGGCGTTGGTGCCGTGCGCGGAGGACGGAATGAGGCAGACGGTCCGCTGCTCGTCGCCGTTGGCCCGGTGGTACGCACGCACGGCCAGCAGGCCCGCGAACTCGCCCTGCGAGCCCGCGTTCGGCTGGATGGAGACCGCGTCGTAGCCGGTGACCTCGGCGAGGCGCTCCTCCAGCTCACGGATCAGCGTGAGGTAGCCCTCCGCCTGTTCGGCCGGCGCGAACGGGTGCAGCGCGCCGAACTCGGGCCAGGTGATCGACTCCATCTCGGTGGTCGCGTTCAGCTTCATGGTGCAGGAGCCGAGCGGGATCATGCCGCGGTCCAGCGCGTAGTCACGGTCGGCGAGCTTGCGCAGGTAGCGCAGCATCGCGGTCTCGGAGCGGTGCTGGTGGAAGACCGGGTGGGTGAGTATCTCATCGGTACGCAGCAGGGACTCGGGCAGTGCGTCAGCGGCAGCGGCGTCCAGCGCCTCGATGTCACCGTCGGCGCCGAAGGCGGCCCAGACGGCGGCGAGCTGCGCACGCGTGGTGGTCTCGTCGCAGGCGAGGGAGACCCGGTCGGCGTCGACAAGACGCAGGTTGACCCCGCGGTCGCGGGCGTCGGCCACGACATCCGCCGCCTTGCCGGGGACACGCACGGTGAGCGTGTCGAAGTAGGCACCGGTCTCGACGTCGGCCCCGGCCGCGCGCAGTCCCTCGGCCAGGATCGTGGCGTAGCGGTGGGTGCGCTGCGCGATCGTCCGCAAGCCGTCGGGGCCGTGGTAGACCGCGTACATCCCGGCCATCACGGCGAGCAGCACCTGCGCGGTACAGATGTTGCTGGTGGCCTTCTCGCGACGGATGTGCTGCTCGCGGGTCTGCAGGGCGAGGCGGTACGCCTTGTTGCCGTCCGCGTCGACGGAGACACCGACGAGGCGGCCGGGCAGGCTGCGGGCGAACTTCTCGCGTACGGCCATGAAGCCGGCGTGCGGTCCGCCGAAGCCCATCGGCACACCGAAGCGCTGCGTGGTGCCGACGGCGATGTCCGCGCCGAGGTCGCCGGGCGAGGTCAGCAGGGTCAGGGCGAGCAGGTCGGCGGCAACGGTGACGATCGCGCCGAGCTCGTGGGCCTGCTCGATGACGGGCTTGATGTCGCGGACGGCGCCGGAGGCACCCGGGTACTGGAGCAGTACACCGAAGACACCGCGCTCGGCGATCTCGGCGGGGATGCCCGCGGCGAGATCGGCGACGACGACCTCGACGCCGGTCGGCTCGGCGCGGGTCTCGATCACGGCGACGGTCTGGGGCAGGGTGTCGGAGTCGACCAGGAAGACGCCGTCCTTGACCTTGCCGACACGTCGGGCGAGCGCCATGGCCTCGGCGGCGGCGGTGCCCTCGTCGAGCAGCGAGGCGCCGGAGGTGGGCAGCCCGGTCAGCTCGGCGACCATCGTCTGGAAGTTGAGGAGCGCCTCCAGGCGGCCCTGCGAGATCTCCGGCTGGTACGGCGTGTAGGCCGTGTACCAGGCGGGATTCTCCATGACGTTGCGGAGGATCACCGGCGGGGTGAACGTGCCGTAGTAGCCGAGCCCGATCATCGGGGCGAGCACCTGGTTGCGGTCGGCAAGGGTGCGCAGCTCGGCAAGGACCTCGGCCTCGGTACGGGCCGACGGCAGCTGCAGCGCCTCCGCACTCTTGATCACATCGGGCACTGCGGCCGCGGTGAGGTCGTCGAGCGAGCCGTATCCGACCTGGGCGAGCATCTTCGCCTGCGCCTCGGCATCGGGGCCGATGTGGCGCTGCTCGAAGGGGATGCCCTGCTCCAGCTGGGAGAGCGGAGTGCGACGGGGGGTCATGGTGGAGGCCTCCTGGTCTGTCACGACCTGCGAGGGGCACCACGGCGCGGGTGCCCGGACGGCCTCCCCCTCTGTCATCTCAACCTGAGAGCTTCACCGGTGCGCCCTGAGGCATACCAGCTTTCACCGTCGGTGAGGGAGGGATCCGTCCCGGCTGCTGCCGCCACGAAACCCGCCCTGCTTTCCAGAGTGACCTCGTCCGTGCGGTACGGGGGCCTGAGAGATTCCGGGGAGGATTTGCTCCTTCGGCGCCTGCCGGATGTGCTCCGGAAGACTCTCCCGCACGGGGTCAGCAGCCATCACCAGCCTACCAGCGGGCCTCGCGACCGAATTCTCAAGTGGCCGACAGCCCGAATCTGCACTTTCGTAGAGCCTGTGGAGTAGCCGCGACCAATGGGAGGGACCGTGCAGACCGACATCGATCCGCGCAACCTGATCGGGCGCAAGGCATTCGACCGCAAGGGCACCAAGATCGGAACTGTGGACGAGGTGTATCTCGACGACGCGACCGGCATACCCGAGTGGGCAGCCGTGCGTACCGGACTGTTCAGCAGGGACGCCTTCGTGCCGCTTGAGCCCAGCGAATTCGTCGACGACGTGCTTCGGATCCCCTTCGACCGTGCGCTGATCAAGGACGCACCCGACTTCGGCGTGGGCCGCCATCTCTCGCCGGAACAGGAGCTTCAGCTCTACCGGCACTACGGCCTGGACTCACCGCCCGACGAGCCGGGCCCGGACCGGGACTTCGGCAGCCTGGCCGGCCAGGACGAGTAATCCACCGGATCACGCACCAGCGGGAGCGGATCGGCCGGCTGCAGCTCCGGATCGTCGACACGGAACGTCCGCACCCGGCCGGGCGGTGACTCGGGTTCCTCGAACCGCACGGTCACCCGGCCCACCCCACTGCCCTGCACCCAGCCGTGGCCGTAGGTGTCATGGCATACGTCGTGCCCGGCGGGCCAGCGCCGGGCCGCGAGCTGTTCGGCGGTCTCCTGCTCCTGCGCCCCGTCCGCCGGCTCGTCCCCGTGGCCGCCCGCGTCCTGTTCCTCACGGGCCGGGACCTCGGGCGCGGCCCTCTCACCGGCTGCCTGGGCGAAGAGATCCTCCTGCGTGTAGTCGGCGAGCCCCGTGACGCCCACACCGAGCAGCCGCACCCCTCCGGTGGTGTCCACAGCCTCCAGGAGCCGCGCAGCGGCCTCTCTGACCACTGTGGGGTCGTCCGTCGGCCCCCGGAGCGTCTCGGACCGCGTGAGCGTCGAGAAGTCGTATCTGCGCACCTTCAGCACCACGGTGCGTCCCGAGCGCTCCGCGGCCCGCAGCCGCTGGACACAACGGTCCGCCAGGCGCTCGACCTCCGTCCTGACCCGGATCCGGTCGTGCAGATCCATGTCGAAGGTGTCCTCGACCGACACCGACTTGGCGTCGCGCTCGGCCACGACGGGGCGGTCGTCGTACCCGAGAGCCATGCGATGCAGCGCGACGCCGTGCGCCTTCCCCAGCAGTCGTACGAGCTCCGCCTCGCCGGCCGTGGCCAGGTCGTCGACCGTGGTCATCCCGGCCCGCCGCAGATGGTCCCCGGTGGCGGGGCCCACGCCGGGGAGGATCCGTACGGACATCGGGGCGAGCAGATCCCGCTCAGTGCCCGGCTCGATGACCAGCAGCCCGTTCGGTTTCGCCTCCTCCGAGGCGATCTTGGCCAGCATCTTGGAACCCGCGAGGCCCACCGAGCCGGTGAGTCCGGTGACGGCTCTGATGGCGTCGCGCAGCTGCTCGCCGATGGCCCGCGCCGAGGCGGTGTCGTCGGCAGTCCCACCGGCCTCCAGATCGACGAACGCCTCGTCCAGGCTGAGCGGCTCCACCAGTGGTGACAGCTGCCCCAGCAACCCCATCACCTGGTCGCTCACCGTCCGGTACAGGGTGAAGCGGGGCACCAGGTAGGCGGCATTGGGCGCCAGCCGCCGGGCCTGCGCAGTCGGCATCGCCGAGTGCACCCCGAAGCGCCGCGCCTCGTAGGACGCGGTGGCGACGACCCCGCGGGGTCCCAGCCCGCCGACCACGACCGGTTTGCCGCGCAGGCTCGGTTTCGCCGCCTGCTCGGCCGAGGCGTAGAAGGCATCCATGTCCAGATGCAGGATGGTGGGCGCGGCTCTCACATCAACCGATGCTGCCCTACGGCACTGACAATCGCCGCTCCCGGCTCCGCGGCCCGTCAGACGGCGCGGTTGCGCCGCCGTGCGAGCTCGTCGGTGGGGTTATGGCCGATCAGCGTCTCGCCCGTGTCCACACGCTCGCCGTGCAGCTGCGACAGGGCGGCGTCGACATCCCTCCAGACCACGCCGACGGCGATACCGAAGACCCCCTGGCCCCCCTGGAGCAGATCCACGACCTCGTCGGGCGAGGAGCACTCGTAGACGGTCGCGCCGTCGCTCATGAGCGTCATCCGCTCAAGGTCCTGGAACCCCCGGGCCCGCAGATGCTGGACCGTGGTGCGGATGTTCTGCAGGGCGACGCCCGTGTCGAGGAAGCGCTTCACGATCTTCAGCAGGACGACGTCCCTGAAGCTGTAGAGGCGCTGCGTGCCCGATCCGTAGGCCGGCCGCACGCTCGGCTCGACGAGCCCGGTGCGCGCCCAGTAGTCGAGCTGCCGATAAGTGATCCCCGCCGCCGCGCACGCCGTCGGCCCGCGATAGCCGATGTCGCCGACCGCAGCCGCCCCGTTCCCCGCCATCGCCGCCGGTTGAACCGGTTGCCTGATGGTGTGGTCGGCTGTACTTCCGTGCTGCCGGTACGACCCACCCGCTGCCGTACCGTCGCCGCTGCTTCTCACGCCGACCTCCGTCCTTGACCTGCCATCTCGAAGGTAGGCAGTCGCTCGGGGTGCGTCAACGATCGCCACACTCGGCACGCCGAGTGATAATCACCCTGAGGGTGGTTTGCCATGTCCCGTTCCCGGGAAAGGCTTGTCGAATGCGCTGACAGCGACCCTGCTGGACGGTCACTGGCTGTTGGTACCGAAGTCCTCCGGCGAGATCTGGTCCAGGAACTCCCGGAACTTCTCGACCTCGTCCTCCTGCTCGTCGGGGATGGAGATCCCCGCGTCGTCGAGCACCCCGTCACTGCCGTAGATCGGCGTGCCGGTGCGCAGCGCGAGCGCTATGGCGTCGGACGGCCGCGCGCTCACCTCGACCCCGCCGGCGAAGACCAGCTCCGCGTAGAAGACCCCTTCCCTGAGGTCCGTGATGCGGACCTCGGTGAGCTCCTGGCCCAGGGCCTCGAGCACATCCTTGAAGAGATCATGGGTCAGCGGCCTGGCCGGAGCCATGCCCTGCTGGGCAAAGGCGATCGCGGTCGCCTCACCAGGACCGATCCAAATAGGGAGGTACCGGTCGCCTCCCACTTCACGCAGGAGAACGATCGGTTGGTTGGAGGGCATTTCCACCCGGACACCCACAACGTCGAGCTCGTTCACACAGCAACCCTAGGACGTGCTCGGCAGGTTTGGGTAGTCGGGCTCCCCCGCGACTCAGTGGAGCCGGATCCGCAGAGCGGTCTGCACAAGGGCCGAATGAAGCCGCACGGAGAGCTCCGCGAGCTCCTTCGCCTTGGCCTCCGCATGGGCTCTGGTCTGCGGATTCCGGTGTCGGCGCAAGGGCGCGACCACCTGCTCGATCAGACCGGCCTCGCGTTCCGCAGCCCCGCGCATCGCCCGCAGATGACGCGGTTCCAGACCGAATCGACCCAGATCCGCCACAAGTTTGGCAACGGTCACCGTCTCGGCGTCGTAGCCACCCTCCGCCGTCGGAGCGATGAGCCCGTACGACTCCCACTCCTCGAGCTCGCTCTCGGTGACCTCGGCGGCGGCCAGGAGCTCCGCACGCCCGATCCGGGCCGCGGTGGCCCGCCAGGACTCGCCGTCCCAGGAACCGTCGGTCAGGTCCCGCGGACCGCCCGGGGCCGGCAGGGACACCTGCTCGCCGCGGGCCAGGGCGTCCAGGTGCTCGCGGATGACCTTGAGCGGAAGATAGTGGTCCCGCTGCATCCGCAGCACCTGCGCCAGCCGCTCGACGTCTTCGGGGCGGAATTTGCGGTAGCCGGAGGGGGTCCGCTGCGGCTCGACGAGCCCCTCGGTCTCCAGGAAGCGAATCTTGGAGATGGTGACTTCGGGAAATTCGTCCCGCAGCTGCAGGAGCACCGTGCCGATGCTCATGGCCCGGTCGTCGGCGGTGGCGGTGCCGTGACCGGCACCGCCCGTCGGTGTTCTCAGCATGGACCTTCCCTGACGGGTCAGATGCCCCGCTGGCTTGCGTAGAAGACCAGCCGGTACTTCCCGATCTGCACTTCGTCGCCGTTGGACAGCGCGACGGAGTCGATGCGCTCACGATTGACGTACGTGCCGTTGAGGCTGCCGACATCCCCGACCGTGAAGCTGCCGTCGGGGCTCCGGCGGAACTCCACGTGACGGCGGGAGACCGTCACGTCATCGAGGAAGATGTCGCTCTGCGGGTGGCGGCCGGCCGTGGTCAGCTCGCTGTCCAGCAGAAAGCGGCTGCCGGAGTTCGGACCGCGACGCACCACCAGGAGCGCCGAGCCGAGCGGCAGGGCGTCGACGGCGGCCTGGGCCTCCGGTGAGAGGGAGGGCACGGGCGTCTGGCCCGTCGCCTCCGCCTCGTACGCCTCAAGACCGGAGATGGAGATGGTCGACGTCGTCTCCGAAGGACGCTCCGCAGACGCGCCTCCACGCAGCGGTGCACCACAGTTGGAACAGAAACGACTGGCCTCGGCGTTGCGATGGCCGCACCTCGTACAGACCGGCATGGACCCAAACCCTCCACCCGCACTTGAGGTTGATGGATCCCCGAAACCTATGCGGCCCGGACCGGCAGGGTCAACAGACGACGCGCCGGTTCCACCCGAAATGTCACCGCCCGGACCCGACACCTCGTCACGGAAGAGCGGGCGATCAGTGCCCTGCTCCTCGACCTGGCCATGGCGCGGTGCGCGATGACGGGCCGCGTCATCGCGGGCGCTCTTGCCGAACAACTTCGCAAACAACTTCACGGGCGATTCCCCTTGACCGAAACAGACCCGCCCGTGGGGCAGGACGAACCCTGACTGAACACACCTGCCGACCCGGACATCTTCACAACGTCCGTATCCACTCGACAGTTTCCACCACACGCCACCATTACGATGCGGCGACCCCCCGCAACCTCTTGCCCGTGTCCTTCGAGCCCCGTGTCCGGCGCCCTCACTGGGATGACGACCGAGCGTAGTCAGGCTGCTCCGCAGGTCGCAAGGCGTCCACGACGATGTCGTCGGCCTGCGCCACATGCACGGTCGCCTGCTCCTTCTCCAGCGTCTGCACGACACCACCGGGGATGTTCAGCGCCGGCTCCAGATCCTGCGGTTTGCCGATCACTTTGAAGACGTACGGCGCGGAGATGGACCGGTCGTCGACCTTGATGGCGCCAGCATCGCCGGAGAAGTACGTATTGGCCACCACCCTTACCCCGTTGACCTCGATCGCCTCCGCCCCGGCCGCACGCAGCTCCTGGAGGGCGTCGAGCAGCATGTCCGCCTGCACCGCGTCCCCCGGATCGTTGATCGTGAGCGTGATCCCGGGCCCGTGTGCCGCCACGGTGCCCGCGAGGACACCGAGTTGCCGTTCCTTCTCCACGGTCTGCTTACGGGCCTCCTCGGCCTGGTCCGAGCTGTTCTCCAGCTCCGTACGCTGATCGTCCAGACGCTGCTTCTCATCCTCAAGACGCTGCGTACGGTCATCGAGTTCATCGAGAATGCGGACCAGATCCTCCTGGCGGGCACCGCGCAGTGCGCTGTTGTCACTGTTCGACCGCACCTGGATCGCCAGACCCAGCCCCAGGACGAACAGCAGCAGCGCCACGATGAGTTGCGCGCGGGTGACCCGGGGCGGCCACAGCCCGGCGATCAGCCGCTGGCGCCCCGTGAGCTGCTCGGACATGTCGGCCTGCTGCTCGCCGGTGCGCTCCTGGTCACGGGGAAGCTCTTCGTTACTCATCGGCCTCAGGCCCGGAAGACGTGCCGGCGGATAGCCGCGGCGTTGGAGAAGATGCGGATACCGAAGACGACGACCACACCGGTGGAGAGCTGCGCTCCGACACCCAGCTTGTCGCCCAGAAACACGATCAGTGCGGCGACGACGACGTTCGAGAGGAACGACACCACGAAGACCTTGTCGACGAAGATGCCGTCGAGCATGGCCCGCAGACCACCGAAGACTGCATCGAGAGCAGCCACGACAGCAATCGGGAGATAGGGCTCGACCACCGCCGGCACCTCGGGCCGGACCAACAGTCCGACCACGACTCCCACGACGAGGCCCAGTACGGCGATCACGATGTGCCCTTCCCTGTGTCTGCCGCACCACTGCCGGTGTCTGCGGCCTTCGGCTCTGCTGTTCGTACGATGAGGCTGGGCGCAGCCGGGAGGCGCACCTCGTCCTGGACGGACATGCTGGTCCGGATGTCGAAGGTGTCCTTCAGCGCCCTCAGGTACTGGCCGTCGGCACTGTCCTCGAAAGCGGTGCTGAGCCGCTTCCCGTCCCCCACCGCAAGCACCGTGTACGGCGGCACGAGCGGTTTGTTGTCGACCAGTATGGCGTCGCCCGCGGCGCGGATCGCCGACAGGGCCGTCAGCCGCTGGCCGTTGATGGCTATGGCCTCCGCGCCGGACTGCCAGAGGCCGTTGACGACCCGTTGCATGTCCCGGTCGCGCACCCGCCCCGTGTCGGTGAAGCCAGTGGTCTCACGCGGTCCGCCGCCGCCCTGGTCGGTGTCCTTGGCATCGTCGACGACGAGTTTCACACCGGGTCCCTTGACGGCGGTCGCCCCGGAGAGCAGCGCCACGAGCTGCCCCTGGTCCCCGCCATGCTTTTCCAACGCTTTACGTTGCCGCTCACCCACGTCGTCACGGGCTTTGTCGACCTGGGACTCGAGCTTGTCGGCTGCCGACGTCTCCGTGTCGATACGTTCGATGAGCTCCTCGCGCTCCTTGGCGAGGACCGGCGCCGATACACGCGCCTCCGCGGCGCCCAGGGTGACGACGAGAGCAGCCAGTACGAGGCCCGCCGCGAGGCCCAGTTTCGCCTTCAGTGTGCGGGGCATGGCCGCACTCCCGTCGGCCTTGCGCTTGGCCGTGGCCTCGGCGTAGCCGTCGTCCAGGCTGTGGTCCATCACATTGGTCAGCAGCGACATGGACGCGTCAGGGCGCGCGGGCGGCGAGGCGGTACTCCGATCGGGGGGCTGCTGCGACATGCCGCACATCGTCGCACGCCGCGACTCCTACCGCCGAATGGCCCCACCCGTGCGCCGGGAGGCGTCTGCACGACACCTTCCGGCGCACCGGCGGCAGGTCACTGACCTGCGCTGTCCACGATCGCCGACCATTCGTCGAGCAGCTCCTGCGCCGAGGCGTCGTCGGGGCCCTCCGCCCACAGATGGGTGACGGCCTCGGCCGGGTCGGGAAGCACCATCACCCAGCGCCCGTCCGCCTCGACGACCCGCACGCCATCGGTGGTGTCGACGTCACGGTCCCCGGCGGCTTCCACCACGCGACGCATGACCAGTCCCTTGACGGCCCAGGGCGTGGCCAGGTCGCGGCGCAACACATGCGCCAGGGGAATCCGGGCATCGATCTGGCTGAGCGTGAGCTGCGTCCGCGCAACGAGCCCGAGAAGCCTCACGAAGGCTGCCGAACCGTCGAAGACGCTGCTGAATTCGGGAACGATGAAACCGCCCCGCCCGTCGCCTCCGAAGATGGTGCCTTCCTCGCGTCCCACGCGCGTCAGGTCGTCCGGCGACGTCGTCGTCCATTCCACCTGTGTGCCGTGGTAGGCGGCGACCTGCTCGGCGACCCGCGTCGTGGTCACCGGCAACGCCACCCGGCCGCTGCGCCGCTCGGCGGCCACCAGATCGAGCAGGACCAGAAGAGCCCGATCGTCCTCAACGATCCGGCCCCGCTCGTCGACCAGGGAGAGCCGCTCCCCGACCGGGTCGAAGCGCACGCCGAACGCGGCCCGCGCCGAGGACACGATCTCCCCGAGCCGCACGAGCCCGGAGCGCCGGGTATCGGCGGACTCGGTGGGCCGTGATTCGTCGAGCCCGGGGTTGATGGTCAGCGCGTCCACGCCGAGCCGCCCGAGCAGACTGGGCAGAACAAGCCCGGCACTGCCGTTGGACGCATCGACGACAACCTTGAGACCGGCGGCAGAGATCCCTGTGGTGTCCACATTGCGCAACAGTGCCCCGGTGTAGGAGTCGAAGACGCTGGACGGAAAGTGCAGATCCCCGATCTCTCCCGGGAAGGCCCGGCGGTACTCCTGGCGGGCGTAGACCCGGTCCAGCTTCCGCTGCCCCGCCTGGGAGAGGTCTGCCCCCCGCTCGTCGATGAACATGATGTCCACCGAATCAGGCACCCCGGGCGACGTACGGATCATGATCCCGCCCGCGCTGCCCCGAGCGGTCTGCTGACGCGCGACCGGAAGCGGCACGTTCTCCAGGTCCCGTACGTCGATGGCGCTGGCCTGCAACGCCGAGATCACGGCCCTCTTCAGCGCACGGGCGCCACGGGAGTGGTCACGGGCTGTGGTGACGGTCGAACCCTTCTTGAGGGTGGTGGCGTACGCACCGGCGAGCCGGACGGCGAGCTCCGGCGTGATCTCCACGTTCAGGATTCCTGAGACACCTCGGGCGCCGAAGAGATGTGCCTGGCCCCGCGACTCCCAGATCACCGAGGTGTTGACGAAGGCGCCGGCCTCGATGGTCTTGAACGGGTAGACCCGGACATTGCCCTGAATGATCGATTCCTCACCGACCAGGCACTCGTCCCCGATGACCGCACCGTCCTCGATGCGGGCAGCCCGCATGATGTCGGTGTTCTTACCGATCACGCAGCCGCGCAGATTGCAGTGCTGGCCGATGTAGACGTTGTCGTGGATCACGGCCCTGTGCAGGAACGCCCCGGTCTTGACGACGACGTTCGAACCGACGACCGTGTGCTCGCGAATCTCGACACCGGCCTCGACCTTCGCGTAGTCCCCGATGTAGACGGGTCCGCGGAGCACCGCGTCAGGATGGACGTCGGCGCCTTCCGCAACCCACACACCGGGCGAGATCTCGAAGCCGTCGATCTCGACGTCGACCTTGCGCTCCAGGACGTCGGCCTGAGCCTTCACATAGCTCTCATGCGTGCCCACGTCCTCCCAGTAGCCTTCGGCGACATAGCCGTAGATGGGCTTGCCTTCCTTCATGAGCTGCGGGAAGACATCACCGGACCAGTCCACCGAGACGTCGGCTTGGACATAGTCGAAGACCTCGGGTTCCATGACATAGATGCCCGTGTTGACGGTGTCCGAGAAGACCTGGCCCCAGGTGGGCTTCTCCAGGAATCGCTCGACCTGGCCCGCCTCGTCGACAATCGTGATTCCGAATTCCAGTGGATTCGGAACTCGGGTCAGGCACACGGTGACCAGTCCGCCCTTTTCCTTGTGGAAGGCGATGAGGTCGGTGAGGTCGAAGTCCGTGAGCGCATCACCGGAAATGACGAGGAAGGTGTCGTCCTTGAGCGCTTCCTCGGCGTTCTTTACGCTGCCGGCTGTCCCGAGAGGTTTTTCCTCGTTGGCATAGGTGAGCTCCATCCCGAGCTCTTCGCCGTCGCCGAAATAGTTCTTGACGAGGGAGGCGAGAAACTGGACGGTCACGACGGTCTCATTGAGCCCATGCCGTTTCAGCAGCCTCAGCACATGCTCCATGATCGGCCGATTGGCGACGGGCAGGAGCGGCTTGGGCATGCTGGAAGTCATGGGGCGAAGGCGTGTGCCTTCACCACCAGCCATCACGACGGCCTTCATGTCGGAAACGTCCTCCTTGAAGAGACGACGGTTTAGCCGACTTCGCCCGTCAGGGCAACATCTCAGAGTTCAGCCGCGGACCGGCCACACTGCGCGGCACCGCATCAAACGAGCTCAATCGGCTACTGCATCCGCCTTGACGAGTCGGCGGACCTGAACCACGTAGAGGATCCCTGCCCACCAATAGAGCGTTGTACCCCATCCTGCGAACGCCCATCCGAAAACAGCGGCGAGCGATCCAAGCCAACCACTTGCATCGCTGAGCAGCAACAAGGGGAAGGCGTACATCAGGTTGAACGTAGCCGCCTTCCCCAGGAAGTTCACCTGGGGTGGTGGATAGCCGTGGCGTCGCAGGATTCCGACCATCACGAGAAGCATCAGTTCACGGGCCAGGAGTGCCGCCGTGAGCCAGAGTGGAAGGATCTCCCGCCAGGTCAGTCCGACAAGGGTCGAAAGGATGTAGAGGCGATCAGCGGCCGGGTCCAGGAGCCGCCCGAGGCTGCTGATCTGGTTCCATCGGCGGGCGAGTTTACCGTCGAGGTAGTCGCTGATGCCGCTGAGCATCAGCACGAGCAGCGCCCAGCCATCACTCTTGGGCCCGCCGAACTCCGGGCGAAGAATCAGCCACAGGAAGAGCGGTACCCCGACAAGGCGCGCCATGCTGAGGATGTTGGGGATGGTGAGGACCCGGTCCGTCTGAACCCGAGTCTCCTGGACCTCCACCCGGGGGCCTCCTGTGAACGTGCCGATGATGCCCCTGACCCTACCCTCAGCCTTCGCCGGCACATGCACGGGGGTGACAAAGGGGCATCGTGAACGCAGAAAAGCCCCGCACCAGAGGTGCGGGGCTTTCCCGGAAAATTGTTCGGCGGCGTCCTACTCTCCCACAGGGTCCCCCCTGCAGTACCATCGGCGCTGAAAGGCTTAGCTTCCGGGTTCGGAATGTAACCGGGCGTTTCCCTAACGCAATGACCACCGAAACACTATGAAATTAACCAACACCGGGCAACAACACGGCCGTTCGTTATTTCAGAACTAACACAGTGGACGCGAGCAACTGAGGACAAGCCCTCGGCCTATTAGTACCAGTCAGCTCCACCCGTTGCCGGGCTTCCACATCTGGCCTATCAACCCAGTCGTCTACTGGGAGCCTTAACCCCTCAAAGGGGGTGGGAATACTCATCTCGAAGCAGGCTTCCCGCTTAGATGCTTTCAGCGGTTATCCTTTCCGAACGTAGCCAACCAGCCATGCCCTTGGCAGGACAACTGGCACACCAGAGGTTCGTCCGTCCCGGTCCTCTCGTACTAGGGACAGCCCTTCTCAATATTCCTACGCGCGCAGCGGATAGGGACCGAACTGTCTCACGACGTTCTAAACCCAGCTCGCGTACCGCTTTAATGGGCGAACAGCCCAACCCTTGGGACCGACTCCAGCCCCAGGATGCGACGAGCCGACATCGAGGTGCCAAACCATCCCGTCGATATGGACTCTTGGGGAAGATCAGCCTGTTATCCCCGGGGTACCTTTTATCCGTTGAGCGACAGCGCTTCCACAAGCCACTGCCGGATCACTAGTCCCGACTTTCGTCCCTGCTCGACCCGTCGGTCTCACAGTCAAGCTCCCTTGTGCACTTACACTCAACACCTGATTGCCAACCAGGCTGAGGGAACCTTTGGGCGCCTCCGTTACTCTTTAGGAGGCAACCGCCCCAGTTAAACTACCCATCAGACACTGTCCCTGATCCGGATCACGGACCCAGGTTAGACATCCAGCACGACCAGAGTGGTATTTCAACGGCGACTCCACAACCACTGGCGTGGCTGCTTCAAAGTCTCCCACCTATCCTACACAAGCCGAACCGAACACCAATATCAAACTGTAGTAAAGGTCCCGGGGTCTTTCCGTCCTGCTGCGCGAAACGAGCATCTTTACTCGTAGTGCAATTTCACCGGGCCTATGGTTGAGACAGTCGAGAAGTCGTTACGCCATTCGTGCAGGTCGGAACTTACCCGACAAGGAATTTCGCTACCTTAGGATGGTTATAGTTACCACCGCCGTTTACTGGCGCTTAAGTTCTCAGCTTCGCCGACCCGAAAGTCAGCTAACCGGTCCCCTTAACGTTCCAGCACCGGGCAGGCGTCAGTCCGTATACATCGCCTTACGGCTTCGCACGGACCTGTGTTTTTAGTAAACAGTCGCTTCTCGCTGGTCTCTGCGGCCACCCCCAGCTCACCGAGTAAATCGGATCACCAGTGATGGCCCCCTTCTCCCGAAGTTACGGGGGCATTTTGCCGAGTTCCTTAACCATAGTTCACCCGAACGCCTCGGTATTCTCTACCTGACCACCTGAGTCGGTTTAGGGTACGGGCCGCCATGAAACTCGCTAGAGGCTTTTCTCGACAGCATAGGATCATCCACTTCACCACAATCGGCTCGGCATCAGGTCTCAGGCTCAATGTGTGACGGATTTGCCTATCACACGCCCTACACCCTTACCCCGGGACTACCACCGCCCGGGCTGGACTACCTTCCTGCGTCACCCCATCGCTTACCTAGTACAAGTCTGGTTCGTCGGCTCCACCACTACCCTCAACTCCGAAGAGATCGGGCCGGCTTCACGGACTTAGCATCGCCTGATTCAGTATTGGGCGTTTCAAAGCGGGTACCGGAATATCAACCGGTTGTCCATCGACTACGCCTGTCGGCCTCGCCTTAGGTCCCGACTTACCCTGGGCAGATCAGCTTGACCCAGGAACCCTTAGTCAATCGGCGC
>NZ_JAPEQG010000001.1:6532500-7620000 GCF_026339735.1 Streptomyces sp. NBC_01669 | reverse complement strand
GGCGGACCGACCAGTCACAGTGCGATTCTCGCGCGGGCGCTCGGTGTGCCGGCCGTAGTGGCTCTCCCCGGGGCCGGTGAGCTGGCCGAGGGAACCGTGATCGCGGTGGACGGCAGCACCGGCGAGATCTTCGTCGAGCCGAGCGACGAGAAGCGTGCCGAGATGGAGAGCGCTGCGGCTGCGCGCAAGGCTGCGCTGTCCGCGTCGACCGGTCCGGGTGCGACGTCCGACGGTCACAAGGTGCCACTGCTCGCCAATGTGGGCGGGCCCGGCGACGTGCCGGCGGCGGTCGAGGCCGGTGCCGAGGGTGTGGGGCTGTTCCGTACGGAGTTCCTGTTCCTGGACGACAGCAAGCAGGCGCCTTCCGAGGAGAAGCAGGTCGCGGCGTACCGGGCGGTGCTGGAGGCGTTCCCCGAGGGGCGTGTCGTGGTGCGGGTGCTGGATGCCGGCGCGGACAAGCCGCTCGACTTCCTGACGCCCGCGGACGAGCCGAACCCGGCGCTGGGTGTGCGGGGGCTCCGCACTCTGCTGGACCACCCGGAGGTGCTGCGGAGCCAGCTGACCTCGCTGGCGAAGGCTGCCGAGGGGCTTCCCGTCCATCTGGAGGTCATGGCGCCCATGGTGGCGGACCGTACGGATGCGAAGGCGTTCGCCGACGCGTGCCGGGCGGCCGGGCTGCAGGCGAAGTTCGGCGCGATGGTGGAGATTCCGTCCGCAGCTCTTCGGGCCCGCTCGATCCTGCGGGAGGTGGAGTTCCTGTCGCTGGGCACCAATGACCTGGCGCAGTACACCTTTGCCGCCGACCGTCAGGTGGGTGCGGTGTCCCGGCTGCAGGATCCGTGGCAGCCCGCGCTGCTGGACCTCGTGGCACTGTCGGCCGATGCGGCCAAGGCCGAGGGCAAGAGCTGCGGTGTCTGTGGTGAGGCCGCCGCCGATCCGCTGCTCGCCTGCGTGCTGACCGGTCTGGGTGTCACCTCCCTGTCGATGGGCGCCGCGTCCATTCCTTATGTCCGGGCCACCCTGGCAAAGCACACGCTCGCGCAGTGCGAGCGTGCCGCTGCTGCCGCGCGCGCCGCGGATTCCGCCGATGAGGCGCGGCTCGCGGCTCAGGCGGTGCTGTCGGGCGAGTAGGTCCGCGCAGCCGGTCGCGGAGGGGCTCCCCGCCGCAGGTGGCGGGGAGCCCCTTTCTTCTCTCAGTGGTGGGCCTCCGGTTCCTCAGTGGTGGGCCTCCGGTTCGTCGGCGCCGATGTCGAAGCCCGCGCAGTACTCCACTCCCGACTCCGGCGAGACCGGGTCGCCGGTGTCCGCGTCGGTGCAGTAGGCGCTGAAGACCTCGCCGGCGGTGAGCGGTACGAGGCTGCCGCGGGTCAGTCGCCAGCCGTGAACCCGGTCCGGGGTCCCGGGGTTACTCGTACGGAGAACGAGTCCGCCATGGCTTTCGAGGGCGACGCCGACGGCGAGGACGGTGACGAACTCTGCTCCCTCTCCGGATTCGAGTCGGGCCGGCCCCGTCGCGCCGCGCTCGGTGTGAAGGACGGCGAGCAGTTGCTCGTTCTCCGTGGGGGTGCTGCAGACGAGGTGGTGGGTGCCCGGACCCGCCGTTTCCAGGGTGCGCATCAGCAGGTGGGAGGCCCGGTCGAAGGCGGCGCGGCCGATGTCCTGGCCGCAGTCGGCGCATTCACCGAGGTCGGCCAGGAGCACCGTGGCGTACTCCCAGGTGGCCTGGCGGACCGCTCGGGAGACGAGGAGCGGGATCAGGGTGTCGATGGGTTGTCCGGTGTAGGCGACGGTGGCTCCGGCAGCCGCGACTTCGGCGGTGAAACGGCTGCGGCTGGCCGGGGCGTCGGGCGCGAGCCCGGATTCGGCGCAGTATTCCGCGTATTCCTCGGGGTCGAAGAGGGCGACCGTGGTGTGCATGCCCTGGGCCGCGAGGATCTTCAGCAGGCCCTCGACCTGCTGCAGATAGACGGTGTGGTCGTCGAAGGTGAAGGTGCGGTAGCGCCGCATGGCCGCGAAGTCCCGCTCGTCGGCCAGGAGGCCGATGGTGCTCGGTGCTTCGCGGCGCAGCGTGCGTCGCATGGACGTGGTGTTCCTGGTGTTCCCGGTGTGCGCCATGACTCCCCCGGTGCGCTGTCGAACATTGCTCACTCAGAGTAATCGCGGGCACTGACAGTGCGGACTGTCAGCGGCGCTTGCGGGCCAGGTCCTCGTAGAAGTGGAGCAGTTCGAGGTTGTCGATCGAGCCGGGGTTGACGGCCTTGGCCAGCTCCGTTCCCTGGAGGAGGCGCTTGACCGGAACCTCGATGCGCTTGCCGGTGAGGGTGTGCGGAATGCCGGGTACCTCGATGACCTCGTCCGGGACGTGGCGCGGCGAGAGGTTGTCACGGATGGTCTGTTTGATCCGGTCGCGCAGGCCGTCGTCGAGGGCGGAACCGTCGGCGAGGTGGACGAAGAGCGGCATCCAGTACCCCCCGTCGGGCTCCTCGAGGCCGATGACCAGGGATTCGCGGATCTCGGGGAGGCGTTCGACCGCTTCGTAGATGTCGGCGGAGCCCATCCGTACCCCCTGCCGGTTGAGGGTGGAGTCGGAGCGTCCGTGGATGATGACCGAGCCATGGTCGGTGAGGGTGATCCAGTCGCCGTGGCGCCAGACGCCGGGGTACATCTCGAAGTAGCTGTCGCGGTAGCGGCTGCCGTCCGGGTCGTTCCAGAAGTGGATGGGCATCGAGGGCAGCGGGTTGGTGACGACCAGTTCGCCGACCTCGCCGGAGAGCGGCTTGCCTGCCGGGTCCCAGGACTGGAGGTCCGTACCGAGGCAGGGCGCCTGGAGCTCGCCGATGTGTACGGGCAGGGTGGGGACCGCGCCGGCGAAACAGCTGCAGACGTCCGTGCCGCCGCTGACGGAGGCGATCCAGAGGTTGTCCGCGACCTCGTCGTGGAGCCAGCGGAAGCCGTCGGGCGGGAGCGGGGAGCCGGTGGTGGCCACGCACTGGATGCGCGAGAGGTCGAAGTCGCGGCCCGGGTGGATGTCGGCCTTGCGGCATGCCATGACGTAGGCGGCGGAGGTGCCGAAGAGGGTGGCGCCGGTCTGTTCGGCGACGCGCCACTGGGCGCTGACGTCCGGGTAGCCGGGGCTTCCGTCGTACAGCACGACGGTGGTGCCGGTGAGCAGGCCGGAGACGAGGAAGTTCCACATCATCCAGCCGGTGGAGGTGTACCAGAAGAAGCGGTCGTCGGGCCCGAGGTCGCAGTGCAGTCCGAGCTGCTTGAAGTGCTCGATGAGGATGCCGCCCTGGGACTGGACGATCGCCTTGGGGAGCCCGGTGGTGCCGGAGGAGTACAGCACCCACAACGGGTGGTCGAAGGGGACCTGCTCGAAGACGGGTTCGGTGTCCGCGGAGGTGAGTGCGGACCATTCGAGGGCGCCTTCGGGGGCGGGGGTGCCCAGCAGCGGGATGTGGACGACGGCGCGCAGGGTGGGGAGTTCGCGGCGCAGTTCGGCGACCGTCTCGGAGCGGTCGTGTTCCTTGCCGCCGTAGCGGTAGCCGTCGACGGTGAAGAGGACGACGGGTTCGACCTGCTGGAACCGGTCGAGGACGCTGCGGGCACCGAAATCCGGGGCGCACGAGGTCCAGACGCCGCCGACGGCCGCGGTGGCGAGAAGCGCGACGACCGACTGCGGAATGTTGGGGAGGTAGCCGCTGACGCGGTCGCCGGGGCGAACCCCCAGGGCACGGAGTTCGGCGGCGAGGGAGCCGACCTGACGGCGGAGTTCGGACCAGCTGACCGGGACCTGGGTGTGGGTCTCGTCGACATGGAGGAGGGCCGGTGCGCCGGCGCGGAGGGGGTCCTCGGCGGTGCGCAGGGCGTGTTCCGCGTAGTTGAGGGTGGCGCCGGGGAACCACTGGGCGCCGGGCATGGTGCGGTCGCCGATGACGGTCTCGTACGGGGTGGAGAACCGGATGTCGAACCAGTCGGCGACGGCCTGCCAGAAGGTGTCCAGTTCGTCGACGGACCAGCGGTGCAGCTCCGGGTAGCCGCCTTCGGCCGGTGCTCCGTACCGCTCGGCCGCCCAGCTCTGGAAGCGAGTGACCGCCGCGGCGGCGATGCGCTCGGGGTCGGGCTGCCAGAGGGGGGCTTCGTTCGCTGCTGAGGTCATGGGGCGGCTCCCTGGCTGTACGGGTACGCGGGGTGGGCGTGTCACGGACGATGCCACGTGATCGTCTTCCGCACCAGGGTTCCCCGCCCATGGTTACTTGTCCGGCTATGTGGTCAGGCCACGGGTGAACGGAAGTTGAACGGAGCCCGCTGACGCCTCGACGGGTGGCAGGGTGAGCTGCATGAACGGTCGTGACCTGGTGCGCTCGGTGAAAATGGTGGGTTCGGTGCGGGGGATGCGCACGGTGCGCTCGGCCTGGCGGCGGCAACGTGCGGATGCGCGGGCGCTGTCGCCCCGAGGCCCGGAGCGGGCCAGGGTGCCCGGTCTGCTGGCGGGGGCTGAGCCCGGGCCCGGTGGTGGTGTGGTCAGGTTCGCCCGTTCGGAGTTGTGCATCCGCGTTTCGGCGGGTGGTGCGGTGTTCTGGGCGTGGGACGGGGCGGAGCCGCTGCCGTCGTACGCGCTGCCCGGTCCGGCTCCGGAGCCGGATCCGCGTGCCGTGCTGGAGCCGGACAAGGACGGCGGCTGGCAGGTGGTGTCGGAGCGGCTGACCGTGGTGGTGTCGCGGCACGGGGCGGTGGAACTGCGCACGCCCGGCGGTGTGGTGCTCCGGCGGGAGCTGCCGCCGCGATGGTGGGAGCCGGTGGCGGGGGGTTCCGCCCGGTGGGTGCAGCGGTCCGAGCTGCCGGCGGACGCCCGGTTCTTCGGGCTGGGCGGGCGGGGGGCTGGGCCTCGGCTGCGGGACGGTTCGTACGCGCTGTGGAACACCGACCCGGGCGGGCGCTTCGGACCCGGTGACGATCCGCTGTATCTGACGATGCCGGTGCAGGTGGTGGTCTCGGACGCGGGGACGCATCTGGTGTTCCACGACAACACCTGGGCGGGGCGGGTGACGCTCAGCGAGGGCGAGGAGGGCGCGGGGTCCGGGCATGACCGTCCGGGGATGTGCGAGGTGCGGATGGACGGGGGGCCGCTGCGCTGCTGGACGTTGGCGGGGACGCCTGCCCGGGTGCTTCAGGGCTGGACGGCTCTGACAGGTGCGCCGGCGCTGCCGCCGTCCTGGGCGCTCGGTCCGCAGCACGCCCGCTGGGGGTTCGGGAGCGAGCGGGAGGTGCGGCGGGTGGTCGCCGGCTACCGGGAGCGGGGGCTGCCGCTGTCCGTGCTGCATCTGGACATCGACCATTACGACGGCCATCGGGTGTTCACCGTCGACCGTGAGCGGTTCCCCGATCTGGCGGGGCTGGCGGAGGAACTGCGGGAGGAGGACGGGGTGCGGCTGGTGTCGATCGTCGATCCGGCGGTGAAGGCGGAGCCGGGGAACGCGGTGTTCGATGCCGGTTCGGCGGTCGGCAGTGCCGGGGCGTTCGTGCGGGACGCGCGGGGGCGGGCGGTGCGTGGGGAGGTGTGGCCCGGGGAGTGCGTGTACCCGGACTTCACCGATCCGCAGGTGCGGGAGTGGTGGGGCGGTCTGTACGAGGAGCGGCTGGCGCAGGGGTTCTCCGGGGTGTGGCACGACATGAACGAGCCGGTGTCGTTCACGGCGTTCGGTGAGCCGACGCTGCCGCGGTCGGCGCGGCACTGTCTGGAGGGCCTCGGGGGCGATCACCGGGAGGCCCACAATGTGTACGGGCTGGCGATGGCGCGGGCCGGGTACGAGGGGCTCCGCCGGCTGCGTCCGGACGAGCGGCCGTTCCTGTTCTCGCGTTCCGGCTGGGCGGGGATGCAGCGGTACGGGGGTACCTGGTCCGGCGATGTGGAGTCGGGCTGGCCGGGCTTGCGCGCCTCGCTGGCGCTGGTGCTGGGGCTCGGCCTGTGCGGGGTGCCGTATTCGGGCCCTGATGTGGGGGGCTTCGACGGGTCGCCGTCCCCCGAGCTGTATCTGCGGTGGTTCCAGCTGGGTGCCTTTCTGCCGTTGTTCCGTACGCACTCGGCGATGGACGCGGGGCGGCGGGAGCCGTGGGAGTTCGGGCCGGAGGTGCTGCAGCACGCGAGGGCGGCGCTGGAGGAGCGGGAGCGGCTGCGTCCGTACTTTGTGACGCTGGCGCAGCTGGCCCGGCTGACGGGTGCGCCGTATGTGCGGCCGCTGTGGTGGGGGGCGCCCGGGGACCGGGCGCTGCGGGACTGCGAGGACGCGTTTCTGCTCGGCGACGCACTGCTGGTGGCGCCGGTGCTGCAGCGGGGCACGGACCGGCGGGCGGTGCGGCTGCCGCGGGGGCGGTGGTACGACACGGCGACCGGCGAGGTGCACGAGGGGCCGGGGCAGGTCCTGGTCGATGCGCCGTTGTCCCGGGTGCCGGTGCTGGCCCGGGCGGGTGCGGTGATTCCGGTGCGGGGCGCGGACGGCGGGCTGGAACTGGAGGTGTGGGCTCCGGCTCCTGGGCGTACCGGGGGCGGACTGGTGGTCCGGGACGCGGGTGACGGATGGGAGCAGGCGGAGGTCGAGCGGTACACGTCACGGCTGTCGGGCGGCCAGGTCGTGGTGGAACGGGACGGTGGGGACGGTGAGGTGACCTGCCCGGTGCGGGTGCGCGGGGTGTGATGCCGTCAGCGGTAGCGGTAGCGCCCTTCGAACCAGGCGCGGGCGGCCCGGGTGTGCAGGGGGAAGGCCAGTTCGGCGGGGGCCCTGAGCAGGCTGTGGCCGGCTGTCTCGTCGGTGGGTACGGACGGCGGGAGCTCGGCGGCCGGGCGTTGCGGGAGGAGGCCGAAGAGGAGCAGGTGACCGTCCGGCGCGCTGAGGGCGTCGGCGAGGCGGACGTCCTGCTGGTCGGCCTCGATGCCGGTCTCCTCGCGGAGTTCACGGACGACCGCGTGTTGCCAGTCCTCGGCGTGGTCGATGAAGCCGCCGGGCAGGGCGAGGCCGCCGAGCCGGGGCTCGATGGTGCGGGTGATGACGACGAGCGCGGTGCCCTGCCGGTCGGTGACGGGGAGCAGGGCGACGGCGACCGGGAGGGGGTTGCGGTAGGCGATGTCGCCGCAGGCGGTACAGGTGCGGGGCCACATCGCGGATGCCGGCGAGGGGTACGGCGCTCCGCAGCTGCTGCAGTGGGAGCCCTTCGTCGGTTGCTCCACCTGTTTCCTCCGCTCGGTCTTCTTTTCTGGCGCGGACACGCGCGGACTGTATCCGATCGTGCTTCCGGGACCCCTGCGAGTCATGGATGATGCGCTCATGACAGGTATCGCTTCCGCTTTCCGTGTCCTGGCAGCCACTGCCGCCGCCCTGCTCGCCGTCACCGCCGCCACCCCCGCGGCACAGGCGAAGGCCGAGCCGAAGGCGCCCGAGGAGTTCGTCGCACTGCGTTCGGTGGACCCCACGATCATCCAGGAGATGCGCTATCCCACCGGCCACAACTTCCTGGGCGAGCCGGTCGACGGGTATCGGCAGCCGCTCTGCATCCTGACCCGGCCCGCGGCCCAGGCCCTGCACCGGGCACAGACGCAGCTGCTGCGCCGGGGTTACTCGCTGAAGGTGTACGACTGCTACCGGCCGCAACGGGCCGTCGATCACTTCGTACGCTGGGCCGAGGATCTCGACGACGAGGCGATGAAGGGCGAGTTCTACCCCCGGGTCGACAAGACGCGACTGTTCACGGACGGTTACATCGCCGAGAAGTCCGGACACAGCCGCGGCAGCACGGTGGACCTGACGCTGGTGAGGCTACCCGCTGCGCCGACCAGGCCGTACCGGCCGGGCGAACAACTGGTGCCCTGTTACGCGCCGCAGGCCGAGCGGTTCCCGGACAACTCGGTCGACATGGGCACGGGATTCGACTGCTTCGACACGCTGTCGCACACCGACGACCCGCGGATCCAGGGTGTGCAGCGAGCCAACCGGCAGTTCCTGAAGACGACGCTCACGGATGCCGGCTTCGTGAATCTGGCCGAGGAGTGGTGGCACTACACCTTCAAGCCTGAGCTGTTCCCGGACACCTACTTCGACTTCCCGGTGGCGCGGCGGTCCGTCGCAGGGCACTGAAGCGCGCGGTAGGACAGCGAGTGGCCGGGACCACCCCCGTGGGTTCCGGCCACTCGTCCCTCCTCTCGGACGCGGTCCGGCCGTATCCGGTTGCGCTCCCAGCCATTACGGTGCCCGTATGTCACAGCAGGCGTTCCTTTCGTACGAAGAGTTCTGGCCCTACTACGTGGCGATGCACTCCAGGGCGGCGACCCGGTGGGTCCATCTGACGGGGACCCTGACCGGGCTCGCGGTCACCGCCTACGGCTTGGCCCGTGGCCGGAAGCGGTATGCCGCGGCGCTGCCCCTGATCGGGTACGGCACGGCCTGGCCCGCGCACTTCCTGATCGAGAAGAACAATCCGGCCACCTTCGGGCACCCCGCGTGGTCGCTGCGCGGCGATGTGCAGATGATCCGGATGATGCTGGCGGGGCGCGACGGGGAGCTGGCGGAGATCGCTGCCAAGTGGCTCGCCGAGAACCGCTGACCGTGGAACACTTCTGACGTTCCGTCAGCCAATCCGAGCGGCGGGCTCGCTTCGTTCGGCGAAGCGGTACCGGCGCAGGCCATTGCCCAGGCCTGCGAGCTGACGTGGCAGCTGCACGGCGGAGCGGCAGATTCCGGGGGTGCGCGCCGGAATCGCCGCCAATCAGGGGCTGTTCGGGCACGGATCGGCGATCGTCGCGGTCCGCCGAGATCTCCCGCGTCCATCCGCAACGCGCGGAAGCATCCGGTCCGTGCATCGTGAACTGGGTTTGTTGTCAGCGTTCTTGACGGACAATCAGCACCGGTGAACACTCCTTGCTCAGTCGCTGCCGCCACTCCCGCTCTGCGGCAGTCCGACATGGTCACCACGCTCGTCACGGACAGCCGGGCGGGGCAGCGAGCCTCCCTGCCCTCGGCCTCCGTAGCCATGGAAGCGACCGGCGAGACCTGCCGGACAACCCCCAGGAGCGCCATGAGCAATGGAGACATTTTAGTCGGGGAAGTCATCGGTACGGCGATCCTCATCCTGTTCGGCGCGGGTGTGTGCGCCGCCGTCACCCTCCACCACTCCAAGGCGAGAGCCGCGGGATGGGTGGTGATCGCCTTCGGCTGGGGCTTCGGTGTGCTGGCCGGTGCGTACACCGCGGCCCCGCTGTCCGGCGGGCATCTCAATCCGGCGGTCACGGTCGGCATCGCCGTCGACACCGGGAAGTGGGACAAGGTCCCGCTCTACATCCTGGGACAGATGGTGGGCGCGATCATCGGCGCGCTGCTGGCCTGGCTCACGTACTACGCGCAGTTCCGCGCCAACGCGGCCGAGAAGACGGCCGTGCCGACACTGGGGATCTTCTCGACCGCTCCGGAGATCCGCAGTCCCGTTGCCAACCTCGGCACCGAGATCATCGCCACAACCGGTCTGGTGCTGCCGATCCTGGCCTTCGGGAAGAACGCCGGGATCGGGATCGGGCCGGTGGCGGGGGCAGGGGCTGGGGTCTACGGCTCCGGAATCTCCGTACTTTTGGTGTCCCTGCTGGTGGTGGGCATCGGACTGTCGCTCGGCGGACCCACCGGGTACGCGATCAATCCGGCCCGTGACCTCGGTCCGCGGCTGGTACACGCACTGCTGCCGATACCGAACAAGGGAACCTCCGACTGGAGTTACTCCTGGATCCCGGTGGTGGGACCGCTGGTGGGCGGGCTCCTGGCGGGTGTCGTCTTCCATGCCGCCTTCTAGTAGTGCCCCTCCCGGCAAGCTTTGCCCCGTCGCGCCGCCCAGCACGCACGCTCGCCATGGGGCAAACATTGCCGGTCACGGCACCAGCCATCCGGGTTCCGGTCATCCAGGTTCTGCCACTTCGGATTCTCGACCTTGCGACAAGGGGACGTCATGACGGGCAGTTTTGTCGCCGCCATCGATCAGGGCACCACATCAAGCCGCTGCATCATCTTCGACCAGGACGGCGCGATTGTCGCCGTCGACCAGCGCGAGCACCGCCAGATCTTTCCGAAACCCGGCTGGGTGGAGCACGATGCCACCGAGATCTGGACCACGGTCCAGGCCGTGGTGGCAGGTGCGCTCGCCCATGCCGGGCTGCGGGCGCAGCAGCTCAGCGCGCTCGGCATCACCAACCAGCGCGAGACGACCGTGCTCTGGGACCGGGCGACCGGTCAGCCCGTCCACAACGCCATCGTCTGGCAGGACACCCGTACGGCCGCACTCTGCCACGAGCTCGGCGGCGCGGACGGTCAGGACCGCTTCCGGGACATCACCGGGCTTCCACTGGCCAGTTACTTCTCCGGTCCCAAGGCCGCCTGGCTGCTGGACCACGTACCGGGGCTGCGGAGCCGAGCCGAGCGGGGCGAGATCGCCTTCGGCACCATGGACTCCTGGCTGATCTGGAATCTCACCGGCGGCACGGACGGCGGAGTCCATGTCACGGACGTGACCAATGCGTCGCGCACGATGCTGATGAATCTGGAGACGCTGGAGTGGGATCCGTCGATCCTCACGGCGATGAACGTCCCGGCGGCGGTGCTTCCGGAGATCCGGTCGTCGGCGGAGGTGTACGGGACCGCGGTCGGCGCACTCGCCGGGGTGCCGGTGGCCTCCGCGCTCGGCGACCAGCAGGCGGCGGTCTTCGGGCAGGCCTGTTACGAGCCGGGTACCGCCAAGAACACGTACGGCACCGGGAGTTTCCTGCTCCTCAACACCGGGAACAGGCCCGTGCCGTCGAAGAGCGGGCTGATCACCACGCTCGGCTACAAGATCGGCGACCAGGCCCCCGTCTACTGCCTGGAGGGCTCGATCGCGATCACCGGGGCGCTGGTCCAGTGGTTCCGCGACCAGCTCGGGATCATCCGGAGCGCCGAGGAGATCGAGACGCTGGCGGCGAGCGTCGACGACAACGGCGGGGCGTACATCGTTCCTGCCTTCTCCGGGCTCTTCGCCCCCTATTGGCGTTCGGACGCCCGGGGGGTCATCACCGGACTCACGGGTTACGTCACCAAGGCGCATCTGGCCCGCGCCGTTCTGGAGGCGACCAGCTGGCAGACGCGTGAGGTCGTCGACGCGATGTACCAGGACTCGGGGGTGCCGATCACGACGCTCAAGGTGGACGGCGGGATGACGGCGAACCGGCTGCTCATGCAGCACCAGGCGGATGTTCTGGGGGTTCCGGTGATCCGACCGAAGATCTCCGAGACGACGTGTCTGGGCGCGGCGTACGCGGCGGGGCTTGCGACCGGGGTGTGGTCGGGGCTCGACGAGCTCAAGACGCACTGGCAACGCGATGTGGAGTGGGAACCGCGTCTGGAGCCGGAGATCCGTGAGCGCGAGTACGACAACTGGCGCAAGGCGGTGGAGCGGAGCCTGGGCTGGGAGGAGGAGGGCGCCGGCAGCAGGTAGAGGCTCCGTTCCGGTCCCGGAGGCGGTTGCGGACACGGTCCCGTGCCCGGTTACGGGGTACGCGGTTCCCTCCGCGATCCCGCATCCGGTGGCCCCACGACGCGCGGCCCGTACCCCGGTCGGCGAGGGTACGGGCCGCGTTCCGCCGCTGTGCTCAGGTGGTGGCCGGCTCGCGGAACCGGTCCGCGCGGGCGAGTGCGTGCTCGACGACCGCCACCAGCACGTCCCGTACCGAGGACCGGTCGCGCGCATCGCATATGAGCACCGGTACCTCGGGGTCGAGGTCCAGCGCCGCCTGCACCGTTTCCGTCGGGAACCGGTCGGCTCCCTCGAAGCAGTTGACGGCGACGGTGAACGGGATCGCGCGCTGCTCGAAGTAGTCGACGGCCGCGAAGCAGTCCTCCAGACGCCGGGTGTCGGCGAGAACGACCGCGCCCAGGGCTCCCTGGGCCAGTTCGTCCCAGAGGAACCAGAACCGGTCCTGCCCCGGTGTGCCGAAGAGATACAGCACCAGGTCCTCGCGGAGCGTGATCCGTCCGAAGTCCATGGCCACCGTGGTGGTGGTCTTGGACTCGACTCCGGCCGTGTCGTCCACCGGGCGGCCGGCCTCGCTCAGCCGCTCCTCTGTACGCAGCGGTCTGATCTCGCTGACCGCGCCCACCAGCGTCGTCTTGCCCACGCCGAAGCCGCCCGCCACCAGAATTTTCAAGGTAACCGGCTCCACGGGCCGCCTGCTGCGGCTAGAGCGCCCGAAGGCCATTGATCACCTCGCGAAGAATGTTCACGTCCGGCAGCTCGGCCGGCGGAACGGGACGGGTCACATGCACCAGCTCGTCCTCGACGAGATCGCCGACCAGCACCCGGACCACCCCGACGGGGAGATCCAGACCGGACGCCAGCTCGGCGATCGACTGGGGCATGTTGCTGCAGAGTTCGACGATCTCCACGTGTTCCGGGGAGAGCGTCTGGTCCCGGCCGGGGTCGTCGGCCGCCGGTTCGGGGACGACGATCGCGATCAGGTCGAGGCGGTGGCGGGACGCGCTGCTGGTACGGCCCCGGGTCATCGCGTACGGACGGACCACCGGCCCCGCATCGGCGTCGTACCACCGTGACGACTGCGGGTCGGTGGGAGCGGCCGGGGATCCGGGGGGTGTGCCCCTGGACGAGTCAGCGCTCATGCCCGCCCCTCACCCTCCGGCGGGCAGACCGGGCGTCCGTGGGGCGTTGGCCAGGTGTGCCCCCACACGCTTGACCATCAGTGTCATCTCGTACGCCACCTGCCCCACGTCGGAGTCCGAGTCGGCCAGCACGGCGAGACAGCTGCCGTCACCGGCGGCCGTGACGAAGAGGAACGCCTCGTCGAGTTCGACGACGGTCTGACGGACACGGCCCGCGTCGAAATGGCGCCCGACGCCCTTGGCGAGGCTGTGGAATCCGGAGGCGACGGCCGCCAGGTGCTCACTGTCCTCCCGGGTCAGGTCCTTGGACGTGCCGGTGGGGAGGCCGTCGCTGGAGAGCACCAGCGCCTTGCGGATACTGCCGACCCGGTCGACGAGTTCGTCGAGCAGCCAGTTGAGTTCGCCGGATCCCTGGCGTGTGGCGTTGGATGCTGCGGCGTTCGGTGCGGTCATCGACCGTCCCCTCCCGGAGTGGTTCCTTGTGCTGTCTCACCGGGCCCGGTCGCTTCCTCGGCGTTCTGCCGACGGCCGCGCTGCCAGCCTCGCTGCAGCGATGCCATTCGGCTGCGTACCTCGTCCGCGTCCCGCTCGATGTCCTCGGCCGGTTCCCCGCGGGCCGGCTCGGAAGCACGTCCGCCGGATGTTTCGCGGAGCTGCGGGGCGAGGTTGGCCTGCCGGATCCGGCGGGGCAGTCCGCCCACGGTTCCCGGGTGCGATGAGGGTGCGGGCGGTGGTGTCGCTTCAGGGGGTGCCGACGTGGGTGCGGCGGGCTCGGTGGATGTCCGGAAGCCGGTGGGCTGCCGGGGTTCGGTGGGCCGCCCGGTGACGGCGGCGGAGGCCCAGGCGTCGCTGGTGGACTGCCCGGGGGCGGAGGAGGAGCGGTCGTTGTCGTACGAGGGCGCGCCGCTGTCCCTTCCGGTGTCCGCGGGCTCCTGGCCGGTGGTCGTCGGGTGCGCGCGGCCGGCATCGTCGATGTGGCGCCCCCGGTCGGTGACCAGCGTCGGCGACTTGCGGCGGGGCAGCGGCACCGGGCCGCCGGAGCGCATCGCCCGGACATCGGCCGTGGATCCGGAGATCTGGTCGGACGCCTGCTGGTGCTGTTCGCGGTCGGCGTCACGCCGGAGGTCGCGGGCGCGGAAGATGCCACCGCGTTCGCTCTCGGTGTCTTCGATGTCGGACACTCCGTCGAGAACCGGGCCGAGTACGGAATCGAGTACGGGATCCGACATGAAGCCGAGTGCGTCGACCGGCCCTTCGAGTTCGACCGGTCCGTCCAGGACGGTCGGTTCCGCGAGCCCGCTGGGGACCGGAGCGAGTACACCGGGCCTGGACTCGCCCGGGCGATCGGCTGTCCGCCGGTCCGCTGCGCCGTCCCTGCGGTTCTTGTCGCTGCGCGGTCCTTCCTTGCCGGTCCTGCCACTGCCGATCGCCTTCTCGGCCCGCCGGTCGAGGCGGAATCCCGAGCCGTGCGTATCGACGGCGTCGGTGAGCAGGGCCGCCGGAATGAAGACGACGGCGGTCGTGCCTCCGTACGGAGAGGTCTGCAGGGAGACCCGGACGTTCTGTCGCTGGGCCAGTCGGCTCACCACGAAGAGGCCGAGCCGGTCGGTGTCGGAGAGCTCGAACTCGGGTGTCTCGGCGAGCCGCAGATTGGCGTCCAGAAGGGCCTCGGGCGGCATGCCGAGGCCACGGTCGTGGATCTCGAGGGTGAAGCCGTTGGCGACGCGTTCGCCGTGCACCTGGACCGCGGTGTGCGGGGGCGAGAACACGGTGGCGTTCTCCAGGAGTTCGGCGATCAGGTGGGTGAGGTCGGCGACGGCGGGCCCGCCCACGCCGAGGCGCGGCAGCCGGCGGACCTCGATGCGCTCGTAGTCCTCGACCTCGGCGACGGCCGCGCGCACCACGTCCATCAGCTGGATCGGCTTGCGCCACTGCCGGGACGGCGCGGCGCCGGAGAGGATCACGAGGCCCTCGGCGTGCCGTCTCATGCGGGTGGTGAGGTGGTCCAGGCGGAAGAGATCCGCGAGTTCGTCGGTGTTCTCGGTGCGGCGCTCCATGGCGTCCAGCAGCGTCAACTGGCGGTGCAGCAGCACCTGGTTGCGGCGGGCGAGGTTGACGAAGACCTCGGAGACACCGCGGCGCATGTCGGCCTGCTTGACCGCGGCCTCGACGGCAGCGCGTTGCAGGGTGTTGAGTGCCTGGCCGACCTGGCCGATCTCGTCCTTCTCGTACCTCAGATGCGGGGCCTCGGTCTCGACGTCGACGTGCTCGCCCGCGGCGAGGCGGCGCATCACGCTCGGCAGCCGTACGCCGGAGACCTCGTGGGCGTCCTTGCGGAGCCGGGAGAGGTCCCGGACGAGCTCACGGCCGATGCGTACGGAGACGAAGACGGATACGAGCAGGGCGAGGAAACCGAGAACGCCCGCGACACCGGCCTTGATCAGAACGCTGTATCCAGCGGGCCTGCCGCGGTCCTGGAAGCGGTTGTTCATCTCGGTCGAGTCGTTGGCCAGCCGGTCCAGGACCGGCGGGGCCACTTCCTGCCAGCGTTCGGCGTCGACCGCGCGGGGGTCGTCGGTGGGGCCCGCGGCGACAATCTTGTTCTCCGCGGTGCGCAGCGGCTCGCTCTCCGGGCTCGCCCAGTACTGCTCCACCCGCCGCCGCTCCGCCGCCGGGAGGGCCTCGCTGTTGATCTCGACGAGCAGCTTGCGGTTGGCGACGAGGTCGGAGATCTGTCGGAGTTCAGGGGCGTCGAGCCGGCCCGCGACGAGCGCCGAGGCGACCAGCGCGTCCTCCCGGGACAGCAATTCGCGGGCCCGTGAAACGCCGACCAGAGCACGTAGCTGCTTGTCCAGCACCACGTCTTCCATGGTGTGGAGACCGGTCAGGAAGCGGTAGCAGGGGTCGATGAGACCGTTGTAGAAATCGAGTGCCTGATTACGGTCGATGGTGCGCTTCTCGACCGAGTCGCGGAGCGCACCGAGACCTTCGACGGCGCTGAGGATCGAATTGAGCTGCGCTTCGGCGTCGGTGCTCAGGGCGTCGCGAACACTCTTCTGCTGTGCGCTCTTCTTGACGTCCGCCACGACGCGGTCGGTGGCGGCACGTTCGCGGCGCAGCAGGGGAAGGGCGTCGGAGGCGCGGGGGTCCGCGAGGAAGACGAGGGTCTGCCGGCGCTCTTTCTGGACCACCCGGACGGTGTCCTCCAGCGGGTGGCCGACCTTCTCCACGATCGTGCTCGCACCCATCAACTGGTTGGCCTCGCGGCCGGTCAGGTAGGTGGCGAAGCCCCAGAGGGCGGTGAGGGAGATGAGCGGCACCAGCAGCAACGCCACGATCTTCCTGCGGATGGACTTTCCGCGAAAGCGCATGGCCTCCCCCAGCTCAGCCCCTCGTGCGGGGGCGGTGTTCCGTCAATAAACGGCGCGAGCCTACTACTGCCTCACAGACAACTCGAAGGCATGTCCGGACGATTTTCAGCCGGACTGGCACGCTCTGGGCGTGAGTTGTCCTGGTATCCCGTGCGATGAAGTTCGCGAAAGCGGCAGAAGAGCCCCGCCAGAGCGCCACATTCCCCCACATGGCAGTTGGCTGGAAGTCTTCGTTCCGTGATGGATCGAGGGAATCTTCATGACGATTCACTCGTCTGTCTGTACGAGCGTCGGCACGGGGTAAGGGATGACGGAGAGGGCGTACGGCAGGGCGATCCGGTCCGCCTGCGTAGAAACGTCGCATGCCGGGCAACAACCCTGAAGTCGGACATGGGTGGGGAGTTGAAAGTCCTTGGACACGGAAGAGCGTCGGAGCACCGGAGCGCCGGCGGAGGGCGGGACACGGATCCCGCGGCAGCCGCTGTGGGTGGAGGAGCCTGCGGTACGGCGACGCATGCCGGATCCGGTGCGTACGTCGGCCGTGCGCGCCGTGCTCATCATGTCGCTGACGATCATCCAGGCGATGGTGGCGTTCCTGGCCACCCTGACGGGCTCGTGGCTGGCCTTCCCGATGGTGCTGAGCAGCGTGGGCAGCACGGTGGTCGCCACCTGGTCGGTGCTGGACGTGTGGGTGACCCGCCAGGTCTGGAATCAGCGCCATGGCGTGGTGTCCATGCCCAGCAGCTCGGCACGGAAGCTGCGCCGGGAGCGGCGTGCGGCCCGTCGGGCGGCGAGGGCCGAGGACCGGGAGGCGGCTCGGATACGCCGCCGGGGCGCGGGCAGCCTGTCGCGGGCTTGACCGCGCGTGCCCCGGCGGGACGCCGAAGTCGCGCTAGCCGGCCGGCGTCCCGGCACTCCTGGGTGCCTCGGGGGCCCGGGGTGCGTCGGAGGCTTCGGCTGCCACTGATGCGTCGGGCGTCGCCGGTGTGCGCTTGAACATGCGGGTCGCGGTGATCTCTCCGTGCACCGTCTCGCCGTTCGGATCCTGCTGGGGCAGGCCGGGGCGCAGGTGCTCCTCCACGCTGATGTACTTCAGGCCCGCCCTCAGGTCCGCATCGTTGCGCAACCGGATGACCAGCGGGAATTCGGCGAGCGCCGTGGTGTCGAACAGTCCCGTGGTGTAGAGCAGTTGCACGCCGAGGGCGTCCGACACCGCGCGCTGGAGCTCCAGCAGATACGTGGCGTTGGCACGGCCGATGGGATTGTCGAGGAAGAGCGTGCCCGCGTGGCGGTGCTGGTGCCGGTCGCGGCCCCGGTCATTGCTGCGCAGGGCGGCCATCGTGCAGTACAGGGCGATGGCGGCGGTCAGCAGCTGGCCGCCGGAGAAGACATCGCCCATCTGTCCGACCGGGACACGTTCCGCGCGGAGCACCGCGTCCGGCTTGAGGATCTCCACGGCGATGCCCTTGGGCTCCAGCGCCGCCTGTACGCCGCGCAGCAGGAGGGACATGCCGTCCCGCCGCAGGTCGGAGTTCTTCTTGAGGGCGGCGCGAGTGGCCTCGTCGATGACGTCGCCGAGCCGCTCGGTGAGCGTCGCCTGGTCGGGCTCCTCGAATCGGATTCGCAGGAACTCCTGTCCGGACCACTCCCCCAGGCCCTCGGGGAGCTGGGAGAGCCGCTGGGCGGAACGGAGGGTGGTGAGTGCGGACTCCACGAGTCCGCGGAGCCGGTCGACGATGGAGTCGCGGTTGCGCTCCAGCTGGGCCAGCTCGTCGGTGAGGACGCGGAGCCGGGGTGCGAAGGCGGCGGCCCACTTCTCGGCGTGCTCCGGCAGTGCCGCGGCCGGGAGTTCCCGGATCTGCTGCCGGGCGGGGGTGCGGACCTGCTCGTAGCGGGTGGAGTTGGCGTGCCGTACGAGGACGTCGCTCGCCTCGCGTACGGCGCTTTCGGCGGCGGAGAGGTCGGCGGTGCAGGCGCGCAGCGAGCGATGGGCCTCGGCTGCGGACTGCCGGGCCTCGTCGAGGCTGCCGGGGTACGGCTCGGGGGCCTCCGGGTCGTCGTCGGCGCCGTGGTCCCTGAGAAGGTCGCGCAGCAGGGCGGCGGTCTCGTCGAAGCCTCCGGCGGATGCCTCGGCGCTGCGGTGGGCGTGGAGCAGTTCGGCGTGGGCGGCACGGGCGGTGTCCAGGGCGCCGGTGGCGGTGCCGAGTTCGGCCGTGGCGGTACGCAGGAGGGTCTGGGCCTGCTCGGCATCGGCGGGGACCAGCTCGTCGGGGAGCTCGGTGTGGTGGGTCTCGCCGTCGACCGGGGCGAGGCGCTCGGCCTCGCCGCGCAGCCGGCCGAGCTGCTCGCTCGCGGCGGAGGCACGGGTCTCCAGGAGCTGGACCAGGGATTCGGCGCGGGCGGCGGCCGCCTGGCGCGACGGGCCGTCGGCTCCGTCGGTGCCCTCGAGGAGCTGGGCTGCGCGGCTGCGGACCTTGTTGGTGAGCCGGTCCAGTTCGGCGAGGGCGGCGCTCTCGTCGCTCTCGGCCCGGGCCTGTTCGGCGCGCAGGTCGGCGCCGACACCCACCTTCTCGTACAGCTGGGATGCGGCCCGGTAGGCCTCGCGCAGGGCGGGGAGGGCGGGGCGCGGGGCGTCGCCCTCGGGCTCAGGGAGGTTCTCCGGGGCGCCTGCGATCTCCGCACGTTCGGCGCGCAGGGCTCGGGCGGTGCGGCGGGCGTCGTCGGCCGCACGCTGGGCGGCCCTGCGGTCCTCGTCGGCGGCGCGGGCACGCTCCAGGCAGACGGTGGCGCGGGCCTCGGACTCGGCCGCCTCCTCGACCAGTTCACGTAGCCGTGCCTGCCAGCGCGAGCGTTCGCGGAGCCGGTGGGCCAGGCCCGCAAGGGCGTCGGCGACGCGGCGGGCACGCTGGGCGGCCTCCTGGCGCTCGTCGCGGACGCGGGCGGTGTCCGCGGCGGCTTCGTCGGCCTCGGCGCGCGCCGAACGGGCCTCGGCGAGCACGGCCCGGGCCGTCTCGGCGGCCGTGCGGGCGGTACGGGCGGCCTCGGCGAGCTCGGCGAGCATGCCGGGCGGGCAGTCGGCGCGCCAGGAGCCGATGCGGGCGGCAAGGGACCGGTCCCCGGAAAGACGGGCCGCGAGCGTGCGGATGTCCTCGTCGCGGTCGGCGGCCCGGCTCCGCAGCGCCTGGCGTTCCTCGTCGGCGGCGTGCTCGTCGTGCATCGCCGGGTTCGGCGGGACGAGGAACACCCCGTCGGTGCTCCGGGCGGAGCCGGTGCCGGGGGCGGGCACGGGGGCGAGCAGTGCGGCGGTCGTGCCGACGGCCACGGCGGAGCGCGGCAGCAGGGCGGCGCCGCCCAGAACTTCGCGGGCGCGGGCGTGCGAGTCGGCGTCGGTGATGATCACGCCGTCGACGAGCTCGGGGCGAGCGGCGAGCACCGCCGCGTGGTCGGCGGGGTCGACGGCCTGGGCGAGGTAGCGCCAGCCCGGCAGGGCCGGGATGCCGTGCTCACCGAGGTATTCGACGGTGGCGAGCACGTCGGGTCCGGGCGGCAGCAGTCCGCCGTCGCCGAGTGCGCCGAGGATGCGGGAGTCGTCGGCCGCGGCGGTGCGCAGTTCGAAGAGGCGGCGTTCGGCGGCGGCGATGCCCTCGTCGAGCAGCCCCCTCAGCTCGTCGGCGCTCCGGTCGAACTCCTCCGCGGTGAGCGGTTCTTCGGCGGTCGGGGAGTGCTCGGCCGCGCCGGTGCGGTCGGTGACGAGTGCCTGGCCGGCGACGGCCTGCCGGTCGGAACCGGCCACGGCGGTACCGGAGCCAGTGCCTGCCCCTGCTCCTGCCCCGTCCTCGCGCCCGCCCTGGGGCGCCACGCCGTGCGGTGCCGCGGTGCCCGGCGCGGTGCCCGGTTCGCCACCAGTGGCTCCGCGACGGGGCCGGGGCACGCCCGCCCCGTGCACCGAGGGGAGGCCCAGCAGGTCGGCGAGTCGGTGGTCGGCGGCGATCGACTCGGCGGCCCTGAACTCGGCCTCGTACGACTGTTCCGCCGCCTGCGCACCGTCAGCGGCGCGCGCCGCGGCGAGCTCGGCGCGGCTCTCGGCGGCCGCCGCTTCCCTGGCCCGGTCGGCCGCGGCTCCGGCCGCTTCCCGTGCGGCGTTCCAGGCTGCGACGGTGGACTGCTCGGCGTCGCTCGCGGCAAGGGCGGCCCGCGCCGGGTCGGCGTCCGGCGCGGTGTTGTCGAGCCAGCCCGCCCGTACGGCCTCGGCGGTCTCCTGCTCGACCTCGGCGAGGCGCTGGCGCAGATGTCCGGCCTCGCTGCGGGCGCGCTGGGCCTCGGTGGCGGCGGTGGTGGCATCCCGGTGGGCGGTCTCGCCCGCGGCCTGGAGCGTGTCGGAGCGCTCCTCCTCCTCGTTGGCCAGCTGCTCTCCGGCTTCCGCGGCGGTGTGCAGAGCGCGTACGAGGTCGGCGGCGGCGGTGGCGCGGGCGGCGAGCGCGGGTGCGGCGTCGCGTTCGGCCTCGCGGATGGCGACGGCGACGCGCGCGGACCGGTCGGCGGCGGCGCGGTGGCGCAGCACGGCTTCGGCGGCCTGCCAGGCGGAGTGCAGGGTGCGGGCGTCGACCAGCTCGCGACGCTGGGCGGCCGCGCCCTTCTCGGCTCCGGCCAGGGCCAGGGAGGCGTGCCGGTAGGCCAGTTCGGCGGCGATGAGGGCGCTGCGGCTGCGGGCCTCCTCGGCAGCGGTGACCGTGTGGGCGGCGCCCGTCACCTGCTGGGCGAGGTCGGCGGTACGGCCGCGCTCCTGGGCGGCCCGGGCGGAGAGCCTGCGGGCGAGGGTGCGGGTGCGGCGTTCGGCCCCCGCGTGGATGTCGCGGGTACGGGAGCGGGTACCCGTGGCCTCGACGATCCGGCCGAGCAGGTCGACGGAGCCTGCGGTGAAGTCGCGTTCCGCGGTGAGTTCGGCCCGGCGGCCCAGCTTGTTCCCGAAGCCGCTGACCAGGTCGGCGAGACCGTCCGTGTCGCGGGTGTCCGTGACGGCGCGGAGCAGCAGGTCGGTGAAGTCGGAGTCCTTCTTGACCGCGAAGAGCCCGGCCGCCTCGCCCTCGTCGGCGTTCATCTCGCGCTGGTAGCGGAAGAGTTCCGGGTCGAGGCCCAGGTCGCCGAGGTGCTCGTTCCACCGGTCGTGGATCTCTTCCCAGTGCACATCGAGGTGCTGGTAGAACTTGCCCGCGTCCGTGAGTGCGTCCCGGAAGCCCTTCATGGTGCGGCGCCTGCCCTGGGCGCCGGATGCGCCTTCGACGGGGCGGCCGACAGCGGTGGCCTCGGCGACCGGCAGCGAGTCGAGGCTGAGACCGGGTCCGGGGCGGAAGGAGTACCAGGCCTCGGCGAACTTCCGCGGGTCGTTGGAGACCTGCCGTCCGCGCCACTCGCTGACCTTGCCGACGACGACGCACTCGCCCGTGAGGGTGTGCTGCCACTCCAGGGCGACATGACCGCAGTCGTCGGCGAGCAGGAACTTGCGCAGTACGCCGGAGCTGGCGCCGCCGAGGGTGTTGCGGTGGCCGGGCAGCATCACGGAGAAGATCAGCTTCAGCAGGACGGACTTGCCGCCGCCGTTCTCCAGGAAGAGCACACCGGCGGGGGCCGGGCGGCGCGGCGGGCCGACCGGCTCCTCCTCGAAGAACTCCGCCTGGGCCGGCGCGGGGTTGGGCACGGGTTCGCCCACTCCGCGCAGGTCAAGCACGGTGTCGGCGTAGCGCGCACCGGCAGGCCCGATGGAGTAGAGGCGGACCCGGGACAGCTCGTACATGGCGGCGGACTCTCGTCGTTCGGAAAGCAGGAGTGGGGCGGCGGTGGGGGTGCTCAGGCGTGGAAGGGCAGACCGGCGTCGGCCGCCAGCTCCAGGTCGTCGCCGTCGGGCGGCGGCAGCAGTGTCGCCGTTCCGTCGGTGACGGGCACGACGCCGAGTTCCAGGAGTTCGGCCATGGCGGCGGTACCCGCCATGTCGCGTACCTGCAGCTGATAGCGGGCAGTGGTACGGAAGGCTCCTCCGGCGTCGTCCCCGGTGCGCTGGAGGAAGCCGGAGTCGGTGAGGAAGGCGACGGCCTTGCCGACGATGCCGGTAGTGGATCCGGCCAGCCGCCGGGCGTCCTTCGTCGCGCCGGTGGCGCTGCGCCGGGCATAGATCCGCCAGGCGGCTTCCAGCCCTGGGGCGTCGGTGGCCGGGTCGGTGTTGTCGCCGTGTTCCGCGGCCCGCTCCTCCAGGCGGTGGCAGGCCTGGCGTACGAACGCGTCGATGCCGTTGACCGTGATCCGGCCGATGTACGCGTCGTCGGCGAGGTCCTCGGGGCGCGGGAAGGCCATGGCGGCGACGGCGAGATGGGCCAGCCCGTGCAGGAAGCGGTCGGCGGAGTCGGAGGAGGCGCGGCGGGCGTAGTCGCCCATGCGGACGGCGAAGACGGAGTCCTCGCCCGCCGTCACGGCCATGCCGGCCCGGGTGGAGACCTCCAGGACGACGAGACCGAGTCCGGTGGCCACGGCATCGGCGAGCCGGGCGAAGGGGGTCTCCTCCCGGTAGCGCCGGAGAAGCTCGGCGTATTCGGCGTCGCGGGCGGGCATCAGCTTGGGCTGCAGCCCGAAGGCGACGAGCCGGGCGGCGTCGGCCGCGTCGGCCGGGGTGACGGCGGGGGGTGCCGCAGTCTCGTGGGCGGCGTCGCCCTCGGTCGCGGGCCGGGCGGTCGCGTACCCGGCGGTCGGCTCGCTCCACGCGTCGGTGTGCTCTGCGCGGTGGTCGCTCACGACGGTCGCTCCTCGGTGCGGGATCTCGGTGGTACGGGGTGGGCGGCGCCGGCTCTCACGGCGTCCGTACGGAAGGGTGCGGGCGGAACCGCGCATCCGGGGGTGGCCCGGGGCCGGCGGTGATCAGGGCCCCGTCGGGTCCGGCGCCCCTGCCCGCTCATGAGGCCTCCGAGCGGTCCGCGGCCATGCCCGCCGCGTCCAGCAGGGCCATGCCCACGATCAGGTCCGCCCCGCCGAACTCCGGGTCGTCCAGCCGGGTCCCGTCGTCGACGGCGAACAGCAGGCGCCGCTCGCCCTGCCGGTACGCGGTGCCGACCGGCGGGGATGCGGCGTGCACCGCAAGCAGGGCGACCAGATAGGGCAGGTCCGGATCACTCCGCCGGGCCTCGGCGAGGAGCCCGGAGAGCCGGCGCGGTGCGTCGTGCTCCAGATCGAGGAGGTTCATGGCGCTCGCCAGCTGCTCCTCGCTGAACCTGCTGTCGTCCGGGGTGGCGATCAGATCCGGCTCGGGCATCTCGGCCCCCAGATGCTCCCGCTCCAGGGGCGGGGTGAGCAGCATGTCGACCAGGTCACCCACCCGCACCGAGGTGGGCGTGCGCAGCCCCGTGCCGTGGGCGAAGAACGCGTCGGTGACGCGGATGGCCTGTTCGACCGGGAGCGGCAGCAGGGGGGCGACCAGCTGGCCGTACAGGTCGAGGCCGGTCCTGGCCGTGGGAGTGGCGAACGCCTGCCGGTCCTGCTCGGCACGGAACAGCGGTCCTGCCTCCAGCAGGCGGGACTGCAGCTGGGTGTGGCGGCGGATGCAGTCCTTCACTATGTCGACGAGCTCGGCGGCGCGGCGCTTGTGCTCGGGGCCCTCCGCCTCGTCCCGGGCCTTGCGGATGTTGGTGAGGATCGCGTTCTCGTGGCGGTAGCGGTCGGCCACGTGGTCCAGTGCCTCGGCGATCATGTCGGGCACGGCGTTGAGCCAGTCGACGGCTCTGACGTTGCGCCGGGTCGCCTCCAGTGTCTTGCGGAGCGTCTCCGCGTACTGCACGGTGCGGTATCGGGCCTGTTCTGCGGCGAGCTGCGCATCGGCGAGGCGGCCCCGGCTGATCAGGACCTCCAGTTTCACCTCGGCGGCGATCTGGGCGCTGGTGACGTCCGTGTCGAGGGCGCCGACCAGGACGTTGACCGCTTCGTCGGTGGCCCTCAGATAGACGCTGCCGCCGTAGCCGGGGACCTCTTCGATCAGCTTGAAATCATAGTCCCTGCGGACATACACCCCGTCGGTGCCGAACGTGCCGTACACCGCGCGGAAGCCGCGGTCCACGCTTCCGACGTTGATCAGATTCTCGAGCACCCAGCGGGCGACCCGCTCGTGCTCCGCGGCGGGACGACGCGGGGCCTGGGCAGCGACGCGCGGGAGCAGCTTGGCCACTATCTGCTCGTGATCGGCGCCCGTGTCGAAGTCCATGTGCAGTGTGACCTGGTCGATCGCGGCGAGCGCGACCTCCGCCATCGCGTAGACCGTGTACTCGCCGGCCAGATTAGCCTTGCGCACGTCGAGGTCGTGCAGCGGCGCCGTGCAGGCGAGCGCGCGCAGCCGCCGGGAGAGCCCCTCGTCGGCGGCCGGGCCCGGGGCGGGCCGCGGCCCCGCGCTGAGCTGGGGCGCAGCGTTGTCCGTGTAGGCAGGCGAAGTCACGCTGCACAGATTAGGTCCTCACACCGACAACGGTCGAAACGGCGCAGAAGCGACCGGTTGCCGCACTCCGTATCCTCCGCCGCCGGGTGTGCACACGACCAGGACGTCGCCGGGCGCCAGTTCGGCCGTGTCGCACCCCTCCAGCGAGGTGACCGTGTTCTTCCCGTCGGCTCGCTCGATGTGCTGGCTGCCCAGCGCGCCCGGTTCGCCGCCCGCCATGCCGTACGGAGGGACGCGGCGATGTCCTGTGAGCAGCGCCACCGTGACGGGTTCGAGGAACCGGAGTCTGCGCTCGACCCCGCAGCCGCCGTGCCACCGGCCTGCTCCCCCGCTGCCGTCCCGTACCCGGAAGCTCTCGACCAGGACCGGGTAGCGCCATTCGAGCACTTCGGGGTCGGTGAGCCGGGAATTGGTCATATGGGTCTGCACGGCGTCGGTGCCGTCGAAGCCGTCGCCGGCGCCCGAGCCGCTGGCCACCGTCTCGTAGTACTGGACGCGGTCATTGCCGAACGTCAGGTTGTTCATGGTGCCGGAGCCCTCGGCCTGGATGCCGAGCGCCCCGTACAGCGCGCCCGTGACGGCCTGGGAGGTCTCCACATTGCCCGCGACGGTGGCCGCGGGATGGACGGGCGCCAGCATCGAACCGGCCGGGACTCTGACCTCCACGGGTTTGAGGCAGCCGCTGTTGAGCGGGATGTCGTCGGCGACCAGGGTCCGGAAGACGTACAGAACCGCGGCCATGACGACGGACTTCGGGGCGTTGAAGTTCCCCGGCTGCTGCGGTGAGGTGCCGGTGAAGTCGATGATCGCGCTGCGGGCGGTACGGTCCACGGTCAGCGCGACCTCGATCACGGCGCCGTTGTCGGTCTCGTAGCGGTACGAACCGTCGTGCAGGCGCCCGATGATCCGGCGTACGGACTCCTCGGCGTTGTCCTGCACGTGGCCCATGTACGCGTCGACGGCCTCCGCGCCGAACTGGTCCACCGTGCGGCGCAGTTCCGCGATGCCCTTCTCGTTGGCGGCGATCTGGGCCCGCAGATCGGCGAGATTGGTGTCGGGGTCGCGGGACGGGTACGCGGCGGTGGTGAGCAGCTCGCGGGTCTCGGCCTCGCGGAACCTGCCGTCCCTCACCAGCAGCCAGTTGTCGAACAGGACCCCTTCCTCGTCGATGGTGCGGCTGAAGGCGGGCATGGAGCCGGGGGTGATGCCGCCGATCTCGGCGTGGTGGCCACGTGACGCCACCAGGAATCTCAGCCCCGAGCCGCTCTCGCCGCGTTCGTCGAACACCGGGGTCACCACCGTCACATCGGGCAGATGGGTGCCCCCGTGGTACGGGTCGTTGATGGCGTACACATCGCCGGGGCGCATCGTGGAGCCGTTGCGCCGCAGCACTTCCTTGATGGACTCCCCCATCGAGCCGAGGTGCACCGGGATGTGCGGGGCGTTGGCGATCAGGTTGCCGTCCGCGTCGAAGAGCGCGCAGGAGAAGTCGAGCCGCTCCTTGATGTTGACGGAGTGGGCGGTGTTCTCCAGGCGCACGCCCATCTGCTCGGCGATCGACATGAAGAGATTGTTGAACACCTCCAGCATGACCGGGTCCACCCGTGTGCCGACGGCGGTCCGGGCGGGGCGCGGGCGGACCCGGGTGAGCAGCAGATGGCCGGTGTAGCCGATGGTGACCTGCCAGCCGGGGTCGACGACGGTGGTGGCGTCGGCCTCGGCGATCACGGCGGGACCGGTCACGGTGTCCGACGGCTGCAGGGCCTCGCGCCGGTGGAGCGGGGTGTCCTGCCATCGGCCCTCGGCGAACATCCGTACCGTGTCGTGGGGTTGTGGTGTGCCCTGGCGGACCGTCCGGTCCACCGGGTGCGGTACGTGCCGGCCCGCCGCGCCGGTCGCCTCGACCGACACCGCCTCGACGAGCAGTGGTCTGTCCATGATGAAGCCGTAGCGGGCGCGGTGCTCGTCCGTGAACGCCCCTGTCATCGCAGGCGCGGTGTCCAGGTCGACGGGCAGGCTCGCGTCCGTGCCTGCGTAGCGCAGGAGAACCCGGGCGTGGGTGCTGATGGCGCTGTCCTCGAGGCCGTCGGCGCGCAGTTCGGCGCGGGTGCGGGCGGCCAGTTCCGCGCAGAGCGCGTCGACCGTGGTCCCGGTGCCTTCGGCGTCCAGCTCCGCTTCGACGGACTGTTCGCGCATGGCGGTGGCGTCGGCGAGTCCGATGCCGTACGCGGACAGCACCCCGGCCAGCGGTGGCACGAGGACGGTGTCGACGCCGAGTGCGTCGGCGACGGCGCAGGCGTGCTGACCGCCGGCGCCGCCGAAGCAGGTGAGGGCGTAGCGGGTGATGTCATGGCCGCGCTCCACGGAGATCTTCTTGACCGCGTTCGCCATGTTGAGCACGGCGATCTCCAGGAATCCGGCCGCGGCCTCGGCTGCGGTACGTCGCGTGCCGGTGGCCTGTGCCACCTTGTCGGCGAGTGCCCCGAACCGCCGGTGCACGACGTCGGCGTCGAGCGGCAGGTTTCCCTCCGGCCCGAAGACCGCCGGGAAGTGCGCGGGCTGTACCCGGCCGAGCATCACATTGGCGTCGGTGACGGTGAGCGGCCCGCCCCTGCGGTAGCAGGCCGGGCCGGGGTCCGCGCCCGCGGAGTCGGGTCCGACCCGGTAGCGCCGGCCGTCGAAGTGCAGGACGGAGCCGCCACCGGCCGCAACGGTATGGATGTTCATCATCGGGGCGCGCATCCGGACCCCGGCCACCTGGGTGCCGAGCTCGCGCTCGAACTCGCCCGCGTAGTGCGAGACATCGGTGGAGGTGCCGCCCATGTCGAAGCCGATGACCCGGTCGAATCCGGCCTGTCCGGACGTACGGGCCATGCCGACGACCCCACCGGCGGGACCGGACAGCACCGCGTCCTTGCCACGGAAGTGCGCGGCTTCCCGCAGTCCGCCGTTGGACTGCATGAACATCAGCCGGACGGACTCCAGTTCGCCCGCGACCTCCTCGACGTACCGGCGCAGGATCGGCGAGAGGTACGCGTCGACGACGGTGGTGTCGCCGCGCGGTACCAGCTTGATCAGCGGGCTGACCTCGTGCGAGCAGCTGACCTGGGTGAAGCCTGCCTCACGGGCCGCGGCGGCGACGGCGGCCTCGTGGGCGGGGTGACGGTAGCCGTGCATCAGGACGACCGCCGCGCTGCGGAAGCCGGCCGCCCTCGCGGCTCTCAACTGCGCCGCCGTCGCAGGCAGATCGAGGGGGGTGAGAGTCCGGCCGTGCGCATCGATCCGCTCCGGGACCTCGATCACCCGGTCGTACACGGCCTCCGGCAGCAGGATGCGGCGGTCGAAGAGGCGCGGACGGTTCTGGTACGCGATGCGCAGGGCGTCCCGGAACCCTTCGGTGGTGACCAGGACGGTCGGCTCCCCACGCCGCTCGAGCAGGGCGTTGGTGGCGACGGTCGTGCCCATCTTCACACTGCCGACCCGGTCGGCGGGGACCGGGTCGGTGGGACCGAGGCCGAGCATGAGGCGGATCCCGGCGACGGCGGCGTCACGGTAGCGGTCCGGGTCGTCCGAGAGGAGCTTGCGGGTGACCAGGTGCCCGTCGGGATCGCGGCCCACCACGTCGGTGAACGTGCCGCCACGGTCGATCCAGAACTCCCAGCGTCCCGTCATCTCTCCATACTGACGCGCGGCGCGGACAACACGGACGCGACGTGCCGCCCCTCGGGCGTGACGGCGGCAAGCGCGCCCTGCAACGCCTGGTCGGCCCGCCGGTCCAGCTGCCCGCTCGTGCCGCGCGCCCAGTGCCGCACCTCCGCTCCCGCCAGGCACAGCAGCTGAGGCAGCAGATCGGTGCTCCGCCGCACCAGCCACCCGGTGCCCGCCGTGGCCAGCCAGAACAACGAGTCGGCACGGCTGGGCGGCGGCTGCTCCGGCTCGCGTCCGGGCGGGGCGCCGAGGACAAGACCGCGGGCGGCGAGCAGGGCGTGGAATCCGGCCGCGACCGATCGATGGCCGCGCTCGGCCGGATGGAGCCGGTCGACGCTCCACTGCGAGCGGTCGGAGACCCATGCCCTGTCCGAGACGTGCAGGTGGACGGCGTCGTAGCGGGCGGACAGGGCATGCACCACGGCATTCACCGCACCCTGGCGCCGTGCCAACGGGCGCCCCAGGGGTGCGGGCAGCCCGAGGACGGAACCGGGATCGGGCAGACACGCCGTCAGGAGTACGGCTCCGCCGCCGGTCAGGAGCGCACAGACCTCGTCCAGCCGCCGGGCGATGAGCCGGATGTCGAAGGAGCGGCGGAGGGTGTCGTTGACGCCGACGACCACGGAGGCGAGGTCGGGCCGGAAGGCGGCGGCGGCCGGAGCCTGCCGGTCACGGACATCGCCGGAGAGCGAACCGCTGACGGCGAAGTTACGGAACTCGACGCCCCGGTGGCTGTCGCCGATGCCCTCGGCAAGCAACGCGGCCCAGCCGCGCCGGCCACCGGGGACAGGATCACCGACTCCTTCGGTGAACGAGTCCCCGAGCGCGGCGAACCGGATCGGGGAGTGGGGGCTCTGGGGCGGGGCAGACGGTTCCGGCAGAGCCTCCGTCACCGGCGCCGGAGCCGGCCCGCAGACCGGCGCGGCCACGGGCACCCCTGGCACGACCGGCACCGCCACGGCATCCTCTGCGCCGCCCGCCCTCGCCCGCACCCCCGTCATGTCCGCGCCCCCCGGATCCCGCCCCGCTCCGGCACCTCGTGCGCCGCCAGGAACGCGGCCACCGAGCGGTCCCAGCCGAAGAGTTCGGCACGTTGTCGCGCCGCCGTGCGCCGCTCCCTCTCCGGGCGCGCCAGCAGTTCCCGTACCGCCGCGGCGAATGCGTCGCCGGTGTCCGCCGCAGCCGCTCCCGCACCGCCGATCACCTCCGGCAGCGCTGAACTCGCGCTCGCCACCACCGGGGTGCCGCAGGCCAGTGCCTCCAGGGCCGAGAGGCCGAACGTCTCGGCGGGGCCCGGCGCCAGGCAGATGTCGGCCGCAGCCTGCAGATCCGCCATCCGCTCCCGGTCGCGCACATGGCCCAGGAACTCGACCGGCAGCCGCTCCGCCCGTACCCGGCTCTCCAGCCCCGCGCGCAGCGGCCCGTCCCCCGCGACGAGCAGCGTCGCAGGCACGCCCAGGCCGTTCAGGACGGCGAGGGCGTCCAGGGCGCGGCCGGGACGTTTCTCCACCGAGAGGCGGGAGCAGAGCAGAATCAGTACGGACCGGCCGTGCGCATGGCGGGCGCGCAGGACCGTGCTGCGGCGGCCGGGGCGGCAGCGCCGCAGGTCCACGCCGAGCGGGGCGCGGACCACGTTGCGGGCGCCGATCCGTATGAACTCGCGCTCCGCCCACTCCGTGGTGCAGACGATCCTCGTGTAGGCGTGAGCGCTGAGGATGTTGAGGCGGTCGGCGGCGCGTCCGGCCGCGGCCGGCGGTACGCCCCAGGTGCGCAGCACCCCGTCCGCCGTCTCGTGGGAGACCATCACGGCGGGCACCCTGGCGCGGCGCGCCCACTCGCCCGTCCAGCGCAGGGTGGTGCGATCGGAGACCTCCAGACGGTCGGGACGCAGCGTTCCGAGGAGGTCGCGGAGCCTGCGGCGGCCGGCCAGCACGCGGTAGCCGCCGCTGCCCGGCAGCACCGGACCGGGCAGGGTGATCACCCTGCCCTGCTCGGTGTACACATCGCCGGCGCTGTCGCCGGGGACGACGAGCACCGGTTCGTGCCCGGCCGCGAGGTAGCCGCGGCCGAGTTCGTCCAGGGCGGTGCGCAGTCCGCCGGAGGACGGGGTGACGAAGTTCGCCAGACGGACGATGGTCGTTCCCCGCTCGCGCCCGGTCATGCGGCCACCGCCGGCCGGTCGCGCAGCACCTCGTCGTAGTGGCCGAGCAGCTGATCACCGACGGCTTCCCAGGTGCGGCCCTCGACCATGGCCCGCCCGGTCCGCCCGTACGCCGCCGCGAGGGCCGGGTCCGCAACGAGTGCGCCGACGGCCGCCCGTACCGCGTCGGTGTCGTGCGGCGGGACCAGCAGCCCGGTCCGCCCGTGGTCGACGAGATCGAGCGGTCCGCCCGCCGCCGGGGCGACTACGGGCACACCGGAGGCCATCGCCTCCTGCACGGTCTGGCAGAACGTCTCGTACGGGCCGGTGTGCACGAACATGTCCAGCGACGCGACGATCCGGGCGAGGTCGTCCCCGGTCCTGCGGCCGAGGAAGACGGCGCCGGGCAGAGCCGCGCGCAGAGAGGGGCCGCTCGGGCCGTCACCGACGACCACGACCCGCACCCCGGGCAGTCCGCAGGCCCCGGCGAGAAGTTCCACGTGCTTCTCCGGGGCGAGCCGGCCGACGTATCCGACGAGCTTCTCCCCGCCGGGGGCGAGGTGCCGACGCAGCGCCTCGTCGCGCAGCGCGGGCCGGAACCGTACGGTGTCGACGCCACGCGGCCACAGCCGCACCCGCTCCACCCCGTGGTCGGTGAGGTCGCGGACGGCGGCGGTCGACGGAGCGAGCGTGCGGTCGGCGGCGCTGTGCACGGCGCGCATCCGGCGCCAGGCGGTGCTCTCGCCGGCGCCGAGGTACGTACGGGCGTAGCCGGCCAGATCGGTCTGGTAGACGGCCACGGTCGGCAGCCCCAGCCGGGCGGCGGCCGCCATGCCGCGGACGCCGAGCACGAACGGTCCGGCGAGATGGACGAGTTCGGCCCGGTGGGCGATGAGGGCCGCGGTCAGCCGACGGCTGGGAAGCGCCACCCGGACCTGGGAGTAGCCGGGCAGTGGCAGGGACGGGACGCGCACCACGGGGCAGGGCGCGGCCGACGCGAAGAGGTCGGTGCCGCCCGGGGTGCCCGGGTACGGGGGTGAGGAGGAGCGGGACGTGGTCGTCGCGCCGGCGGTGGCCGGAGCGATGACGAGCGGTTCATGGCCGCGCGCGGCGAGATGCCGAGCGGTCTGCAGGGTGCAGTGGGCCACGCCGTTGACATCGGGCGGGAAGGATTCGGTGACGATGACGACACGCATACCCGTGTTGTCGTCGCACCGGACGTGACTGGGCCGACTTGGATCTTTCCCCCCGGGGAACGTCCCATGAGCGTTGGACGTCCGTGGGCGGGTACGCCGCGCTCCCCCGAAGCGCTGCGTCCTGCTGTGCGTGGAGCGGGTCAGGCAGCGGGGGCGTCGGGCCCGATCCTGCTGCGTACCGCGGTCTGCACCTCGGCCTCCTCGGCCGGGTCGGCGGCCAGTCGGCGCAGCCGTTCGGCGACCCTGATGTCGCCGGTCTCCGCATGGAGTGCGGCGACCTCGCGGGTGGACTCCTCGCAGTCCCACAGGCATTCGACGGCGAAGCCGGTGGCGAAGGAGGGGTCGGTGGCGGCGAGCGCGCGGGCCGCCCGGCCGCGCAGATGGGAGGAGGACGTCTCCCGGTAGACATGGCGCAGGACGGGTGCGGCGCAGGCGATGCCCAGCCGGCCCGTGCCGTCGACCAGGGTCCACAGGCGCGGTGCGTCCGGTCCTTCACCGCGTACGGCGTCGCGCAGGGCGGCGAGGACGAGGGAGGAGTCCTCGGCTCCACCCCGGCAGGCGAGCACACCGGCGGCGGAGGCGCCGAGCGCGTCGGGCCGTCGGGCCCAGTTCCTGGCCCGGTCCACCGCCGCGTCGCCGCACATCCGCTCGAAGGCGGCGACGGCCGCGTCGGCGACGGTGCTCGACGGGCTGACCGCCGCGGCCTCAATGAGGTCGAGGACAGCGGGGTCCCTGGCCTCGGAGAGGTAGTGCAGGGCAGCGCAACGGGCGCCGTCCGGACCGCTGCGGGCGGTCTCGACGATCAACGGCCGGTCCTCGGGACCGGCGACGGCAGTCAGGCAGCGGGCGGCCGGTACGTGGAGGACGCTGCCGCGGTCCAGTCCTTGCTGGGCCCAGTCGAACACGGCCTGGACGCTCCAGCCGGGGCGTGGGCCGCCGGGCCGCATCTGCCGCTGCCAGCGGTCGAACGAGCCCTGTTCGGAGGCGGCCCTGACCCGGGCGCCGACCGCTTCACGCGGGTCGTCGGCCCACAGCCGCCAGGGCCGGGGTTCGAAGGCGTCCCGCACGGCGGCCGCGAGTTCGGCGGCGCCCTCCTCGGTGGCGGGGAACCGGCCGAGGACGGGCACGGCGAGGGAACGGAGCCCGGCGTCGTCGTCACGCAGGGCCAGCTCGTCGAGGGCCCACGCCCAGTTGGCGCCCGTCGCCGCGTACCGCCTCAGCAGGGCCAGGGCGTCGCCGCGTCCGTACGAGGCGAGGTGGCCGAGGACCGCGAGGGCCAGGCCGGTCCGCGAGTCGTCGGTGTCGATGTGGTCGTCGGGATCGCAGAGGTGCCGCTCGATCTCTTCGATGCCGCCGTCGAGGTCGAGATACAGGCGTGCGTAGTAGAGGGAGCGGTTCTCGACCTGCCAGTCGTGACGCGGGTCGCTCAGGACACAGTGGTTGAGCGCCGCGAGGGCCTCGGGGCGCGGTGCGGCGAGCGCGTGGAGCGTGCCGTCGCCGCGGCCCCTCTGCAGCAGGCCGAGCAGGGTGCCGCTCGGCGCTATGAACGGATCGAACATGGGAGAAGCCTCACATCAAGCTGTCGACGCAACCGGGACTGTGCAGTTCCAAGTGCCGGGTGGGCACTACGCCGCGCAGCAACATGATCGGCCGACCGCCGTCTTCTGCTTGCTGTAGACCATCTTCCTCTGCCTCTCGTCGGTGGCCCGAATCGGGCCCGCGACGTCATGATGACCCACCCATTTCGCCACCGCGACCACATTTACGGCGAACCCGTTCAGCGGGAGCCGAAGAGTTCCAGCAGGTCGGCCTTGCCGAACATGCGTGCGGTATCCGTTGCGGACGGTGTACCGGCGTCCGGGTCGGCGCCCGCGGCGAGGAGCGCCTCGATCACCGCAGCCTCGCCCTTGAAGACGGCTCCGGCGAGCGGCGTCTGCCCGCGGTCGTTGGCCCGGTCCGGGTCGGCTCCCCGGCTCACGAGGGCCGCGACCGCGGGGGCGTGCCCGTGATACGCGGCGAGCATGAGCAGCGTGTCGCCCCGGTCGTTGGTGAGGTTTGCGGGCACACCGGCATCCAGGTACGCGGCGAGCGCCTCGGTCTCCCCGCGGCGCGCCAGGTCGAAGACCTTGGTCGCCAGCTCGACGACCTCGGGTTCGGGGGCTTCGCTCATCGGACGGACCGCCTTCCATCAACGGGTTTCGCTGCTGCCTGCCAGGGGGGTGGTACGCCGTGGGGGCCGTACGAGTGAATCGACAGGGTACTGCTCCGCAGCGCACATGCCGCGCCCCGGCCGCGGCAAAGCATCACGTCGCGTGAGGCCGCAACGGTGCGCGGCACCGGAAGGTCCGTCCGCACCGCGTTCCCCTGTCGGCCAGTCCAGTGAAAAAATCGGGTTTTCACCCAATTACAGCTTTTATCCTATAGATACTTTTTGTGAGCCTGGAAGGACTCATGGTGACTGTCCCCCAAACAGGAGAACCACTCATGAACCTTTCCATGTCTGGCGTCGTCATCCTCGGCATCATCGTCTTCCTGTTCTTCAGGAAGGACGGTCTGAAGGGCTCGCACGCCTTCGTCACCGCCCTGTTCGGCTTCTATCTGGCAGGCACCGCCATCGCACCGAGCATCACGGCGGGCGGCGCGAGCCTGGCCAGCCTCCTGGGCGGGATCAAGTTCTGACCCGCCGCGACCGCTCCCACCCCTCAGGAGAACCGACGTGGCCCGGCGACCCCTTCCCCGCATTCTGAGCAGCGGCAGCGCTTCGATCACTCGCAGTCGCGAGTTCGCGCGCACGGCCGCCGCCAACGCCACCGACGTCCTCCATCCGCTGATCAGGGTCGTTCGTGGTCTGCGGCTGCTGGCGGGTGCAGGACGGCAGAAGTGGGCGGCGACGCCCAAGGAGCGGCGTAATCCCATTCTGTTCCTCGTCGCGGCCTGCGTACTCGTGGTGGTGCTCATCCCGTACGGGCCGCTGCTCGCCCTGGTCACGGTGATGGGCGCCGCCGCGTGGAAAGGGCGGGAACGCACGCCCGCGAAGACCGGTCCCGGCAAGGCCGAGACGGCGCGACTGCAGGCGCTGTACGAGGCGCTCGTGCCGCACTTCTCCGTCGCCGAGGACCCCAGTCCGCTGTTCGCCCACGGTGGCGACTGGGCCAAGGCGCTCAGCGGCTACGCGTTCGACGGCGACGGTCGCGTCACCCGCCTCCAGGTCTCGTACCCCGCATACTTCACCGACAGCGAGACCGCCTCCCGTACCCGGATCGAACAGCTGCTGCACGCCAAGTCGGGCCGTGGCCGCGAGTACCACTTCGCCTGGAACGAGGAGGGCAACCAGCTCGTCATGAGCGTGCTCGACGCACTGCCCACCTCGATCGCCGCACAGCGCTTCGTCACCGCGCCGGGCGAGACGGTGCTGGGGTTCACCGACAACGACGCGGTGCAGCGCACCGTGCCGGTGACCGACGGGAACACGACCCGGGACGCGCCCCCGGTCGTCTGGCGGACCGGCGCCCGCTCCACCGAGCCGCATCTGCTGATCGTCGGACAGCCCGGCGGCGGCACCACCACGCTGATGCGCTCCATCGCCATCCAGGCGCTCCAGCACGGCGACATCCTCATCATCGAAGGCAGCGGAACCGGTGAGTACGCCTGCCTGACCGGGCGCGCCGGTGTGCTGGCCGTCGAGTGCGGGCTGGCCGGCGCACTGGCCAGCCTGGAGTGGGCGGCCCATGAGACGGAGCGGCGGCTGATCGCCGCCAACCGGGCCCGACAGGCGGGGCACTCCGCGCCCGAGGACACCAGGCGCCCGCTCTGGATCCTGCTGGACCGGCCCAGCGTCCTCGGTCATCTGGCGGCCGCCGACGGCAGACCCGACCCGCAGGAGCTGCTGCAGGTGCCGCTGCGGCACGGCCGCGCAGCCAATGTCACCGTGGTACTGGCCGATCAGTTCGACAGCCTGGACACGCTCAGCGAGACGGTACGGACCCACACCAGGGCCCGCGTCGTGCTCGGCCACAACTCCCGCGACCAGATCGAGACGGCGCTCGGCCTGGAGCCGCACACCACACCGACCCCGGACGTCCCGCCCGGCCGGGGGTACGTGCGGCTCGGTACCGGTCCGGTGCTGCGGCTCCAGGTTCCGGCCACGCCTGATCCGTACGACGACGCGACGAGCGAGGCGCACCGCCAGGCGGTGCTCGATCTCCTGCCCACGGGGCAGACGCCGATCGAGGCGACCGTTCCGGATCCGGCGACTCCGGCGACTGCGCCGCCCTTGACCCCGCAGAACGCACTGACCGCGGAGATCGCCCTGACCCCCGAGCAGATGTCGCTCAGCGAGTAGGAGCGCGGAAGGGGCGGGGAAGGATCACGCGCCCCTTCCCCGCCCCTTCCGCTGCGCCTCGGCCGTCAGGCGACGAACGTGCGAGGCGCCTCCGCTCCCGCGCTCGCCCCCGACCTCACCAGCTCCGCCGCCGCCGCGAGCCGTACCGCCGCCTCGTCCGCCACCGGACCGCCGACCGTGAACGGCAGCCGTACGTACCCCTCGAAGGCTCCGTCGACGCCGAATCGCGGACCGGACGGCACCCGCACCCCCACCCGCTCGCCCGCCACGGCCAGCCGTGACCCCGAGAGTCCGCCGGTGCGCACCCAGAGCGTCAGCCCGCCGCGCGGCACCTGGAACTCCCACTCCGGCAGCTCCCGCCGCACCGCCGCGACCAGCGCGTCCCGGTTCTCCCGCGCCTGACCGCGGCGGAGCTCCACGGCCTCCTCCCAGCCCCCCGTGCGCATCAGCCAGTTGATGGCGAGCTGTTCCAGCACGGGTGTGCCCATGTCGGCGTAGGCGCGGGCGGAGACCAGACTGCGGATCACGTCCGGCGCGGCCCGCACCCAGCCGATCCGCATGCCTGCCCAGAACGCCTTGCTGGCCGAGCCGACGGTGAGCACGGTGCTGCCCGCGGGGTCGAAGGCACAGACCCGGCGCGGCATCTCGACATCGGCGTCGAGGTACAGCTCGTTCATGGTCTCGTCGACGACCAGGACCGTCCCGGCGGAGCGGGCCGCGTCCACCAGGGCCCGCCGCTGGCTCTCGTCGGCGAGCGCGCCGGTGGGATTGTGGAAGTCCGCCACGACGTACGCGAGCCGGGGCGCCGCGTCGCGCAGCACCTGCCGCCAGCGGTTCATGTCCCAGCCGCCGATCCCCTCCTCCATCGCCACCGGCACCAGCCGGGCGCCCGCCTCCCGCATCAGCTGAAGGATGTTGGCGTACGAGGGGGACTCCACCGCGATCCGCTCGCCGCGCCCGGCGAAGAGGTGGCAGATGGCGTCGATCGCGCCCATCGCACCGGTGGTGACCATGATCTGTTCGGGCATCGTCGGGATGCCGCGCTCGGTGTAGCGGTCGGCGATCATCTGCCGCAGCGCCGGCAGCCCGGCCGGATAGTCGCCGTGGGTGTGCGCGTACGGCGGCAGCTCCTCCAGGGCGCCCTGGACGGCGCGGGTCAGCCAGGGTTCGGGCGCGGGCAGCGAGGCACAGCCCAGGTCGATCATCGAACCGAGCGACTCCGGGGGCAGCGGTTCCAGGCCGCGCGCGGGCAGGGGGTTGCCTGCCGGGACCGCGGTCCAGCTGCCCGCGCCGCGCCGGGACTCCAGGAATCCCTCGGCCCGCAGCGCCTCGTAGGCGGCGGCAACGGTGGTGCGGCTGACGGACAGGGCGAGCGCCAGCTCGCGTTCGGCGGGGAGCCGGGCGGCGACCGGCACCCGGCCTTCGAGGACGAGCAGCCGGACTCCGTCGGCGAGCGCGCGATAGGCGGGGGGCCTGCGGGCGCCGGGGCCCATCGGCTTCTGCTGCTGGGCCTGGAGCTGCCGGGCGAGCTGCGCGGCACCGACGGCCGAAGTCCACTGCGCCATGTAAATCAGTCCACCTTCCTCGGATTGGCCATAGTTGGCAGCCAATCCCCTGCCACAGAGTGTCATGCGGCAGTCCACCACCACCACACGAGGGAGCACATCTTGTCCGTCACCGCCGTCCCCCGCCGGGCGCACCTCACACGGCGGCTGATGCAGCTGTACGTCGGGCTGGCCCTGTACGGGGCGAGCTCGGCGCTCATGGTCCGCGCCGGGCTCGGACTCGAACCCTGGGGGGTGCTGCACCAGGGCCTCGCGGAGCGCACCGGGCTGTCCATCGGCGTCGTCGCGATCATCGTCGGCGCGGCGGTCCTCCTCCTGTGGATACCGATGAGGCAGCGTCCCGGGCTCGGCACGGTCTCCAATGTCTTCGCCATCGGCCTCGCCATGGACGGCACGCTCGCCCTCGTCCCGGAGTTGCACGGCCTGGCGGCCCGGATCGTCATCATGGTTGCGGGGATCGCGCTCAACGGTGTCGCGACGGGGCTGTACATCGCGGCACGGTTCGGCCCCGGGCCGCGCGACGGTCTGATGACCGGACTGCACCGGCGCACCGGCCGCTCCGTCCGCCTGGTCCGTACGGCGATCGAGGTGGCCGTGGTGGCGACCGGCTTCCTGCTCGGCGGCTCCCTGGGCGTGGGCACGGTCCTGTACGCGCTGTCCATCGGCCCGCTCGCCCAGCTGTTCCTGCGCTTCTTCGCGGTCCCCGAGGCGAAGCCGGCCGACGAGACCGTCGCTCCCGCGCCGGGGTCCGGCACCACCGCCGTCACCGTCCGGCCATCGGAGGAGGCCATACTGCCGCAGTGACCTCTGCACGCCACCCTTATCTGGACCATCCCGCGACGATCCCGTTCGCCCACCGAGGCGGAGCCGCGGACGGGATCGAGAACACCACGGCCGCGTTCCGGCGGGCCGCCGATGCCGGGTACCGCTACTTCGAGACCGATGTGCACACGACGTCGGACGGACGTCTGGTCGCCTTCCACGACGCCACCCTGGACCGGGTGACGGACGCTCGTGGCCGGATAGCCGACCTGCCGTGGAGCGAGGTGCGGCAAGCCCGGGTGGCAGGCCGTGAACCGCTTCCGCTGTTCGAGGAGTTGCTGGAGGCGTTTCCCGACGCCCGCTGGAACGTGGACATCAAGGCCGAGCCTGCCCTTGTCCCGCTGATCGACCTGATCCGCCGGACCGACGCCTGGGACCGGGTGTGCGTCGGCTCGTTCTCGGAGACCCGGGTGGCCAGGGCGCACCGCCTCGCGGGCCCCCGGCTGGCCACCTCGTACGGCGTCCGCGGCGTCCTGGGTCTGCGACTGCGCTCGTACGGCATACCGGCCGCGCTGCGCGCCGGAGCGGTGTGCGCGCAGGTCCCGGAGAGCCAGAACGGAGTCCGGGTGGTCGACCGGCGCTTCGTCCGGGAGGCCCATGCGCGCGGGCTCCAGGTCCATGTCTGGACGGTGAACGAACCGGAGCGGATGGCAGCTCTCCTCGATCTCGGTGTGGATGGCATCATGACCGATCACATCGAGACGCTGCGCACGGTGCTGAGCGAGCGGGGGGCCTGGGCCTGACGCCGGGCCCGGCGGCGTCCCCACGGGGAGATACGAGGGGGGTGCGGGTTGAGCGCCGAGACCGCCGACACCGCTGAACCGACGCCGGAACGCACCAACGACGGTGCCGACGCCGCGGACCGCAGACGCGAACAACGCGGCTGGTACTTCTACGACTTCGCGTGTTCGGTCTACTCGACCAGCGTTCTCACCGTGTTTCTCGGCCCCTATCTGACGTCGATCGCCAAGGCCGCCGCCGACGCCGACGGTTTCGTGCACCCGCTCGGCATCCCGGTGCGCGCGGGTTCGCTCTTCGCCTACGCGGTCTCGATGTCCGTCGTGGTGGCGGTGGTGGTGATGCCGATCGCGGGCGCCGCCGCCGACCGAACGGGCCGCAAGAAGCCCCTGCTGGCGGCCGCCGCGTACGTGGGGGCGGCCGCGACGACCGGGATGTTCTTCCTGGACGGTCACCGCTACCTGCTGGGTGCGTTCCTGCTGATCGTGGCGAACGCGTCGATCTCGGTGTCGATGGTGCTCTACAACGCGTATCTCCCGCAGATCGCCGAGCCCGAAGAACGCGACGCCGTCTCGTCCCGGGGCTGGGCCTTCGGCTACACGTCGGGGGCGCTCGTCCTCGTCCTCAATCTGGTCCTCTACACGGGCCACGATTCATTCGGTCTCTCCGAGTCCGACGCGGTACGGATCTGCCTCGCGTCGGCGGGGGTCTGGTGGGGAGCCTTCACGGTCGTACCGCTGCGACGGCTGCGTGACCGGCAGGTGGCACCGGGCGGTGAGGGCGCGGTCGGCTCCGGCTGGCGGCAACTGCTCGCGACCCTGCGCGACATGCGCCGCCATCCGCTCACGCTCTCGTTCCTGCTCGCCTATCTGGTCTACAACGACGGCATCCAGACGGTGATCTCTCAGGCGTCGGTGTACGGCTCCGAGGAGCTGGGCCTCGACCAGACATCCTTGATCACGGCCGTGCTGCTGGTGCAGGTGCTGGCGGTGGCCGGGGCCCTGGGCATGGGCCGGCTGGCACGGGTGTACGGCGCGAAGCGCACGATCCTGGCCTCGCTCGTCGTCTGGACCCTGATCCTCGTCGCCGGATACTTCCTGCCCTCGGACGCCCCGGTCTTCTTCTATCTGCTGGCCTCGGCGATCGGCCTGGTCCTCGGCGGCAGCCAGGCACTGTCCCGCTCGCTGTTCTCGCATCTGGTGCCCCGCGGCAAGGAGGCGGAGTACTTCTCCGCGTACGAGATGAGCGACCGCGGACTGAGCTGGCTGGGGCCACTGGTGTTCGGTCTCGCGTATCAGCTGACCGGCAGCTACCGGGATGCGATCATCTCTTTGGTGATCTTCTTCGCGGTCGGTTCCGTGCTGCTCGCGAGGGTGCCCGTACGGCAGGCCGTTGCGGCTGCGGGGAATCCCGTTCCTGAACGGATTTAGACGTTGAAGTGAAAGGCCGGTAGTGTACGCCTTTGGCCTGCCCGGAGGACCGTTACTGCGAGTGGAAGAAGCCAAACCGTTGGGTGACAACTTCTGCCGAATGTGACAAACCGGGCAATGTTGGGTACCCAACCCTGAAAAAGCAGCGGCACGACGGGCGACGCATGACCGGCAACGGGAATCTTTACCGCCGACCGGACGTTGACCGGATGACGACGACAGCGACACCTGTCCTGTGGGCGACAAGCCCGGGAGGCACGATTCATGAGTGAGCGAGCTCTCCGCGGCACGCGACTCGTGGTTACCAGCTACGAGACGGACCGCGGCATCGATCTGGCCCCGCGCCAGGCGGTGGAGTACGCATGCCAGAACGGACATCGATTTGAGATGCCGTTCTCGGTAGAGGCGGAAATTCCGCCGGAGTGGGAGTGCAAGGCGTGCGGCGCCATGGCACTCCTGGTGGACGGGGATGGCCCCGAGGAGAAGAAGGGCAAGCCTGCGCGTACGCACTGGGACATGCTCATGGAGCGGCGCACACGCGAGGAGCTTGAGGAGGTGCTGGCCGAAAGGCTGGCGGTTCTGCGCTCCGGAGCCATGAACATTGCCGTGCACCCGCGGGACAGCAGGAAGTCTGCCTGACCGCGCGACACCGCAGAGAGACGGAGCCGCGGGCCGTGACACACCGGTGTGTGTCACGGCCCGCGGCTCCGTCGCGTCCTGCTGGGTGCCGGGGGGCGTCCCGCGGCCTGCTCTTCCGTCGCCGAGCGGCGTTCGGGTTTGATTTCTCCGTCCCGGGCGTGCATGCCGGACAGGGGGAACTCGAGCCCGTCCGGCGACCGAGGACAGCCGTTCGGACGGGGGCCCGTTCAGGTGCGGTTTCGGACGAGGACCCGCTCAGAGCCTGTCGGGTGACCTTCGATCGGATAGCGGACGCGGTCTGGTGCGTGCGATTCCAAGGCGGCGGGATGTCCTCGTAGCTCCGCTACGAGGACATTTCGGCAACGCGGGAAGCGTGCGTGCCAGGGCGTGGCCGCCCGATCAGAGGTCACCCGACAGGCTCTCAGGGGGTGAGCGGGGGACGCGGGCCGCTGTCGGGGCGCGGGCCCGGCCGAGTCTCCGTGTCGCGGATGACCTCGCCCTGGACGACCTTTCCGTCCGGACGGTGGATCCGGACCTGCTGGAACGCATCGGAGAGGCTGCCGGGGGACGCGGTGCGCATACGGCGATCCAGGGACCGCTCCGCGTACCGGCCGAGCGTCGCGCGGACCGGCGGCACCAGCAGCAGGAGTCCCGCCATGTCGGAGATCATCCCCGGGATGATGAGCAGCAGCCCACCGAGCATCAGGAAGCCATTGCCCTTGCTGCCCGACGGGGCGGTGGACGGCGCCGCGGCCTCGCCGGGCCGGCCCGGCATCTGCTGGAGCGTCTCGGTGAGGTTGCGAAAGGCCCGGCGGCCGGCTGCCTTCATCACCACGGCCCCGAGCACGACGCCCCCGATCAGGAGCAGCAGCACGGTGAACCCGCCCGCCACGTCCGCCACCAGGGTCAGCAGCCAGATCTCCAGCACTGCCCAGGCGGCGATGGCGAGGGGGACGAAGGTACGGGCGCGCGAGCGCCTCGGTGCGGTCGGGGGCGGGGTGCCGGTCGTCATGGTCCCCAGTGTGCCTGGACGGACGTCCAAGCGGGATAAGGGGGTGATCAGGAGGACTTGCGGCCCAGGACCCGGTTCGTACGGGCGGTGACGCCCCAGGCCGTGACCCGCCACAGTGCCTCGACGAGGATGTCGCGGCTCATCTTGGAGTCACCGATCTCGCGGTCGACGAAGGTGATCGGGACCTCGACGACGTGGTATCCCGCGTCGATGGTGCGACGGGCCAGGTCGACCTGGAAGCAGTACCCCTGGGAGGCGACCTCGTCGAGGCCGATCCCCTTCAGGGTCTCCGCCCGGAAGGCCCGGTAGCCGCCGGTGACGTCCCTGGTCTGCAGTCCGAGGAGCAGCCGGGAGTAGGTGCTGCCGCCACGGGAGATCATCTCGCGGGACTTGGGCCAGTTGACCACGCGCCCGCCCGGCACCCAGCGGGAGCCGAGCACCAGGTCGGCACCCTTGAGGGCGGTGAGCAGCCGGGGCAGTTCCTCGGGCTGGTGGGAGCCGTCGGCGTCCATCTCCACGAGGACGCCGTAACCGTGGTCGATGCCCCAGCGGAACCCGGCGAGGTAGGCGGCGCCGAGCCCTTCCTTGCCCTTGCGGTGCAGGACCTGGACGTGACTGTCGGCGGCGGCGAGCTCGTCGGCGATCTTCCCCGTGCCGTCGGGACTGTTGTCGTCGGCGACCAGGATGTCCGCGTCCGGTACCGCGGCGCGCACCCGGGTGACGATCGGCTTGATGTTCTCGGCCTCGTTGTAGGTCGGGATGATCACCAAGGCTCTGCCGAGCGGGCCGTATCGCCTCTGACCGCCGTCGTTCACTTACTGCCCCTCACGTCCGTACACAGATGCACACCATATCGATCGCATCAGGGCCGGAGGCCGACGCGGTAGGCACCTGTCGGGCAAGCGCCCGGACAGAAGGAGGAAAGTACGGACAGAACTGCGGATCGGGGCCCGGCGCCCTTCGGGCCGACCTGGGGCCCGCTGGCTGCGGGTCGACCGAGAGCCGTTGTCTACTGAACGTCCGGGCCCCACCCGGGTCACACCCGCCGTCCGGTTCACACCTTCCCTCGCCCCCGAGGCGCGGGCGCTGAACCTGGCTGTCAGTGGTGGTGCGCCGGTGCGGCACACCACCCCATGACCCAGCGGCGTTCGACGACTGCGTGGAGGTTTAACCGGTCGGACGTCCTGTGGTGGACTCGGCCGAACCTACCGGCCCGTGGGCGCCTCCTGTCAATACCCGTCTGACCTGCGATGTTTACCGAAGTTGCCTGGTCAGTACCGGAGATACGCAGGTCGCGGGGAAGCGGGGGCGCCTTCGATCGGCGGTACGAAATGTCGGGACGTCACTCGTTCGGCCGCACGTAGACAGTTTGTCCGAAGATCACGGTCCGCAGACAGACCGGGAGGTCGCCGCCCGGGGTGAGATCCGGCAGGCCGGGCGTCCCGGACCTCGGGTCGGTCGACCAGCGGGCGACCCGGTCGTCCGGGGCCTGGACCACGAGCTCCTCGGTGCGCCAGACCGCGTAGTCGGCGGGGGCGCCGGGAACGAGGGTGCCCGCGTCGTCGCGGCCGACGGCCCGCCAGCCGCCCCTGGTGTGCGCGGTGAAGCCGGCCCGCACGGAGATCCGGTGCTCCGGCGTCCGGTGGAACGCAGCGGCCCGTACGGTCCCCCACGGGTCCAGCGGGGTCACCGGGCTGTCCGAGCCGAAGGCAAGGGGCACACCGGCCCGCAGGAGGCCCGCGTACGGGTTCAGGGTGCGGGCCCGGTCGGCGCCGAGCCGCTGGGTGTACATGCCGTCCTCGCCGCCCCAGGCGGCGTCGAAGGCGGGCTGGACCGAGGCGGTCAGACCCAGCTCCGCGAAACCGGCGATCGTCTCGGGGGTGAGCATCTCCGCGTGCTCGACGCGATGGCGTGCGGCCCGGATCCGGGACAGCCCGAGCGTCTCGGATGCGGCCCGGACCCCTGCCACGACGGCGGAGACCGCCGCGTCGCCGATGGCGTGGAAACCGGCCTGCAGACCGGCCTCTGTGCAGGCGGTGACATGGGCGGCGATCTGCGCGGTGTCCAGGTGGGCGGCGCCCCTGCCGCCGGCCGGTCCGTCGGCGTAGGGCTCGTGCAGGCACGCGGTGTGCGAGCCGAGGGAACCGTCGACGAACAGGTCACCGGCCGCGCCGATCGCGCCGAGTTCACGGATCCTGAGGGCATCCTTCTCGTCCGCGACCTGCTCGGCCCAGTAGCCGAAGACCCGCGGTCCCAGCCGCCCGGCGGCGAGCTTCAGCAGGGCGGTGAAGTCCTCCTCGTCGGAGATGTCGGGTCCGCCGCACTCGTGAAGGGTGCCGATGCCGAGCGAGGCGGCGTGGTCCAGGGCGGCACGCTGCGCCTCGGCACGTTGCTGCGGCGAGATCGCGCCATGGGCGGCGGAGCGCACGGCGTGGTGGGCGGCGCCGGTCAGCGGGGCGTCGGGGCGGTAGCCGGCCAGTGCGGTGACGCCGGGAACCAGATCGAGGAGGGCGGTCGTGACGACGGCGGAGTGCACATCGATCCGGGGCAGATAGAGCGGCCGGCCGCCGGCCGCGGCGTCGAGCTCGGCACGCGACGGAGGCCGCTGCTCCGGCCAGCGCGTGGCGTCCCAGCCATGTCCGAGGACGACCCGGTCCGTGGGGTGCGCGGCCGTGTACGCGCGTACGAGGCCGAGGGCCTCGGCGAGGGTGCGGGCGCCCGCGAGGTCCAGTCCGGTGAGGGCGAGGCCGGTCGAGGTGGTGTGGACGTGGGCGTCGGTGAACGCGGGAGTGACCAGGGCCCCTTCGAGGTCGATCACTTCGTCGACGCCGCTCGCGAAGGCGTCGGCGGCCCCTTCCGACCCCACCCAGGCGACATGGCCGCGTTCGACGACCATGGCGGTGGCGAAGGGATCGGCGGGGCTGTGGACGTCTCCACCGCGCAGCAGCACGGTGCGGTGTTCGCTCTGGGGGGCGGTGCTCTCGGTCATGGCACCAGTCTCGCCCTTGTACGGAGCGGTGCCGTCCGCGCCCCCCTCAGATCTGCGGGGGGCGTGCCTCGTACGGGGTGGAGAGGACGACGGTGGTGCGGGTGGAGACCCCGGCCAGCGAGCGGATCCGGGTCAGCAGATGCTCGAGCTCGAGCGGGGTCGCGACGCGCACCTTGAGGATGTAGTTCTCGTCGCCCGCGACGCTGTGGCACGCCTCAAGTTCCGGTACACCGGCGAGCCGCTCGGCGATGTCGTCCGGCGCGCTCGGGTCGAACGGTTTCACCGAGATGAACGCGGTGAGGGGCAGCCCGACGGCTTCGGGGTCGACGACCGCGGCATAGCCCCGGATCACCCCGCGCTGCTCCAGCCGACGGACTCGCTGATGAACGGCCGAGGTGGACAGGCCCGTGGCCTTGCCCAGGTCGGTGTAGCTCATCCGCCCGTCCTTGACGAGCAACTCCACAATCTGACGGTCCAGCTCCTCCATGCGGATCAACCTATGGCCCCAGGTCCCTCCAGGCACAGTCGTAGGGGCCCCGAACAGGGCACCTGCAGGGGGCATGTGACGAATGCCACAGGTTTACGGATGGGTAGTCGACGACCTCGCGGTTACGGCGGATGCGCGACGGGAAGTGCTTGCTGTGGTCGAGGCCGTGGCGCCTTGCCGGCCCACCCGAGGGGGAGAATCTCCATGCAGAGCCTGAAGCTCACCGGACGTACCGAACCGGAGCCTGTTGAACCCGTCGAGGACTCCGCTCCCGACGCGTACGACACTTTTGAGATGTACCGGGTGATCTGCCCGGACTGTGCGCAGCCGATCGCGCTGCTGGCCGACGAGGATGTGCTGCCGGAACACGCGCTGTGCCCGACGCCGTGGAACCCGTTCGTCCTCACGGTGTGCGCCGGAACCGGTCGCGACGCCGCGCAGGCACGTCCGGCCGACGAGTCGCTCGAGCTCCAGGAACAGGAGATGGGACTGCTGCTGACGCTCCCGCAGGGGCTCGACTGGAGGATGCAACCGTTCTCGCACGCCGGTGGTGCGGGTTCGCGCCCGCTGCGGGTACCGCACCAGATCCGCCGCAACGCCGCCTGAGACGCCCTGACGCCGCCTGACGCGTATCGAAGGCAGTGACGGGCGGCGACTCTCCGTCTGCCGGATTCCTCCGGCAGACGCCCTGCACACACGTACTGCACCACGACGGCCGGGCCGACGTGGTGCGCGCGATCGAGCCACGCCCGCACGGCAGGGGACCCTGGCGAACGGGCGCTCGAATCCTCGCAGCAGTGACCCGGCCCCGCCCCACGGCGTTGGCCCGGCATGACCCTGCTGCAATCCACGGCCGGCCCCGGTCGTCGCCGTCTCGCCGCTCCGCCCCCCGAAGAATCGGTTCCGCAGCCCGGTTCGCAGCCGGTGCCCCCCTCGGCGTCCACCCCGTCAGCGCCGCGCGCGGTGCCGCATACGACGGATCCGCCCATCTACCGGGCGATGCTGAGCCATTGGGAGTCCGCCGGCAGGACCCTGCCGGGCCGTCATGACCAGGAGTGGAACCGGATCATGACGACGCCCCTGTGGTCGGACCGGCCGTTGCGCCTCAGCGAGTCTCGGGACCCGCGAGGTGGCGCGCGATGACCATGCGCTGAATCTGATTGGTCCCCTCGACGATCTGCAGCACCTTGGCCTCGCGCATCAGCCGCTCGACGGGGAAGTCGAGGGTGTAGCCGTAGCCGCCGAGCACCTGGACGGCGTCGACGGTGACCCGCATGGCCGTGTCCGTACAGAACAGCTTGGCCATGGCCGCCTGCCGGGAGAACGGCCTGCCCGCGTCGCGCAGCCTCGCCGCCTCCAGATAGAGCGCACGGCCCGCCTCGATCTGGGTGGCCATGTCGGCGAGCATGAACCTCAGCCCCTGGAAGTCGGCGATGGGGCGGCCGAACTGCTGCCGCCCGGTGGCATATCCGACGGCCTCGTCCAGGGCCGCCTGCGCGACGCCGATGGCGCAGGCTGCGATGCCGAGCCGCCCGGAGTCGAGTGCGGACAGGGCGATGGCGAAACCCTGCCCTTCCTCACCGATCCGGCGGGCATCCGGCACCCGTACGCCGTCGAAGTGCAGCTGGGCGGTGGGCGAGCCCTTCATGCCCATCTTCTTCTCGGGGAGGGCCGCGTTCAGCCCCTCGGCGTCGCCGGGGACGAGGAAGGCGGTGATGCCGCGGGCACCCTCGACGCCGGTCCTCGCCAGAACCGTGTAGAAGTCGGCGATACCGCCGTGGGTGATCCACGCCTTGGTGCCGGTGATGACCCAGTCGTCGCCGTCGCGTACGGCCTTCGTGCGGAGCGAGGCCGCATCGGAGCCCGAGGCGGGCTCGGAGAGGCAGTAGGCGCCCAGCAGGCCGCCTCCCAGCATCGCCGGCAGGTGTTCCGCCTGCTGCTCCTTGGTGCCGTATCCGGCGAGCGCGTGGCAGGCGAGCGAGTGGACGCTGACGCCGAGGCCGACGGTGAGCCGGGCGGCCGCGAGCTCTTCGAGCACCTGGAGGTAGACCTCGTAGGGCTGGTCTCCGCCGCCGTGGGCGGAGTCGTACGGCAGACCGAGCAGTCCGGATTCGGAGAGCAGGGTGAAGACCTCGCGCGGGAACCGGCCCGCGTCCTCCTCCTCCGCCGCGTTCGGCGCGATCTCCCGCTGGACGATGTCGCGGACGAGCGCGACGAGCTGCCTGGACTCCTCGGTGGGCAGACGACGCTCCACCAACTGCGGGGCACGGTCGGACATGACGGCGCTCTCCTCCCTGTCGGGCGTTGCGGCGGTGCGCGCGCGGGGTGTGAGCGGCTCCGCCGGGGGATCTCCGGACCGGGGCCCGGAAAAGCACTAGTACCCAAACCGCTGCTGCCCTCCCGGATTACGAGAGTTGCTGGCCAGCGGCCGTGGCGGGTCGAGTATGCCCGATCGGACGGTATCCGTCACGGGGTGACAGAGAGGGCGCCCGGACGACCCGGGCGGGGCCGGACGACCAAGGGGATGGTCCGAACCATTGACCCAATTGGTCTAGTCCACCTACGGTTCCGGGCGGCACGGCGACCGGCGCCGCCCCGGGCACGTACGAGGCGGGCATCGAGGACTACAAGGTCCTCAGGAACAGCTGCCCGGCCACGGGCACCGTGGCGGGCACGGCGTACGCGCACTGCGGCACCGACTGGTGGAGCTACGACACCCCGGCCACCATCGCCACGAAGATGCAGTACAAGAACCAACAGGGCCTGGGCGGCACCTTCTTCTGGGAGCTCAGCGGTGACACCGCCGACGGTGAGCTGATCAAGGCGATCGACTGACGACTGCGGGCCGACGCGGGAAGGGGCGGGGAGCCGGGCAGGCTCCCCGCCCCTTCCGTGCGCGCCGGGCGCACCACGGTCACATGAGGCCGAGCTGAGTGACGAACATGGCGATGACGACGACGAGCGTCCAGCCCAGGAGGTTCTCCACCAGCCCGGACCGGTCCTCGGGACCTCCGGTCCGTGCACGGCGGCGGGCAGTGGCGGTGGTTGCGGCGGCGGTCGTGGTCATGGCATCCCACTCGGTCGGCTGGCAGTGAACGTCCCCCGATGACCCGACCACAGTGCCAGCGGAACGGGCCCCCGGGGTAGAGACATCGGTCACTTCCCCGACGTGCGCCGGGCGTTTCAGGCGACCCCGACAGCGGCCAGAGCCCGCTTCTGGGCTGGGGTCGGGTGCGCCGGGAAGTACAGGTAGCAGACGCCGCCTGTGCCCGACACCACTTTGCCGCTCGCGTTGTAGCGCTTGGTGCGGAGCCAGATCGTCTCCCACTCGTGGCGCTTGTAGATCCGGCGGACGGCCTCGTTGTTCGGCGAGGCGGGGTCGTTGGCGATCACGTCGCCCTCCGCCGTGAACCCGATCACGGTCATGAGATGACCGGAGGTCCCGTACCCGGCCCCGGTCAGCTCCGCCTTGAGGAACGACTGCGACGTTATGGCCGGGATGCCCGCCCGGATCAGCGTCTCCAGGTCCGTCAGCGAACTCAGCCGGGTCACCACCGCGCTCATGTCGTCGTACGTGGCGGCATAGGCGGCGTTGAACGGCCAGTTGCCGCAGCCCTCGTACTGGTAGTCGTACGTGAAGCGGGCCGCGTGGCAGACCTGTGGGTCCGCGAGGCCTGGCTTCACCCAGGCGAGATCCTCGGTGGTGGGCCTGCGCCCCCAGTACTCGATGATCATCTGTGAGGAGGTGGGGCTGCACCACGCCTCACCGCCGTTGTCGTACTCCGGGTACTGGCCGGCGTGCACATTCTGCGAGTAGCGCGGCACCGGCAGTTCCCGGGCGAGGCCGGGCGTGCTGGGCTCCACGGTGAACCGGTCGGGGATGTCCGAGGCCATCGCGCCGAGCCGCCACACGGTCGGCGTGAGGCGACTGCCCGGAGTCCGGTAGAGGGTGAGCCGCAGCCGGTAGGAGACCAGCCGCAGCCCGCTCGCCGCGTCGTCCACCGAGAAGGTGTCCGTCCAGATCGAGCTCTTGCCGTCGGTCTGGTCGTCGACGGAGGTACGGCGGATGTCGCCGTCGCCCGCCGCCCAGCGGCCCATCACGTACCAGGGGGTCTCGGTGTCGTCCGAGTAGCTGCCGCGCAGTTCGATCTGGATCCAGGTGCCGGCCGGGGCGTCCGCGTTCCAGGACGCGATCACCTCGGTCGCCGGGACCGACGAGCAGTGGCGCGGCGAGGTCCACGTCGCGTACTCCCAGGCCGCCGTCTTCCCGGTGTGCGGGTCGGTGTAGTCGGTACGCCCCTGCGGGGTGCCGATCACCAGTCCGGGCCGTCGGCCCGCGACGGCGCGCGTCCCGGCGCCGGAACCGCTGCGCCAGTCGGTGTACGTACTCCAGGAATGGTTGTCCACCAGGGCTGCGGCAGCCGAGGGCGCGCGGGGCGGGGCGAGCGAGGGCGCGGCGGCTGCGGAGCCTGCGGACGCCGCCGCGCCGCCGCCGGCGGCCACGGCGAGCGCGGCGGTCAGCACGGTTCTGCGTGAAGTCGGTCTGTTCATGGGCGAGACCCCCGGTCGTAAGCGGAATGGGGCTGCGGGTGCACGACAGTGCGCCAACTATTGCGGTTCGCAGCCGGATTGGGCCAGCGATTCGCCTCGCGTCGCGGAACAAATATTGGTCTGGTCCACTGGCGTGACCTGCGGTTGCTTCGCATCGCCTCGTACGCTGGTCCGCATGAACGACCTCGCCCGCCTCGCCTCAGGACTGATCGCCCTGCCGCCGTCCTGCGGACCCGTGCGGCTGATCGCCGTCGACGGTCATGCGGGATCGGGCAAGAGCACTCTCGCCTCCCGCCTCTCGGCGGCACTCGGGGACGCGCCCGTGCTGCGTCTGGACGACCTGGCCACCCACGAGGAGCTGTTCGGCTGGGCGGACCGGCTCCGGGACCAGGTGATCGGCCCGCTGTCGCGCGGGGAGACCGCACACTACGCGCCGTACGACTGGACAGCCCGGCGCCTCGGCCCACCGCGGACACTGGAACCGGCACCGGTGGTACTGATCGAGGGAGTGGGCGCCGGCCGCCGGGCCCTGCGCCCGCATCTCGCACGGCTGTGGTGGATGGAGCTCGACCCCCTGGCGTCCTGGCAGCGGGGCCGACGACGGGACGGGCCGGCACTTTCGGCCTTCTGGGACGGGTGGACCGTGGCCGAGGAACAACATTTCGCCGCCGATCCGTCGCGCCCGTACGCGGATGCTCTGGTACGCCAGTTGCCTGTGGGGTACGAGTGGTTGGAGGGGCCTCGTACGACAGCAGGAGCGAACCGTTCCGTCACCCACCGTGAGCCTCCGTGTGCGACGTACTGACCAGTCGGAGAACGGCCCGGAAGTGCCTCAACTCCGCTTGACCCGGAGACGGTACAGGTCTTACGTTCTCAATGTGCGGCTTTTCGGAGCCCTCACTGACGCGAAGCCCCCGGTTGTTCCCCCGTGATCGGGGGCTTCGTTCTGTCCCCGCACCCCCTTCCACATGGTTGTTCACCGGATTCCGCTTACCCTCGGTCACGGTCCTCGTTCTGCTTGCGGTGCTCTTAGCCGCGCACTACCTGCGCAGGTACGATGCCTCTCGGTGCGGTCAATTCCCGTCCACGGCAGTGCGGTTCAGCGCGCCTGGACGGGCGGGTCGTGCGGCGGGACAACCTGGGGGCACGGCTTGTGGGGGACCTGATGGACATCGGCACGCAGGGCGCACAGGCCCCGGCCGACCTCGCCTGGCTGCGCGGCGTGGACGCCTACACGATGGGCGCCTATCCGCAGGCCGAGGAGGAGTTCAGAACGGCGGTGCGGCTGGATCCCGGCATGGCGGACGGCTGGCTCGGCCTCCACGCCCTGCGGATCGACACGACGACCGCGCTGCTGCGGATGTACCGCCACCGCGAGCGCTTCGGCGAACAGCGCACCCGTCACCGACGCACGCTCAACTCCTGGTACTGGCTGGGCTGGTGGGTACAGCCCGTACTGGAGAGCCCGCGTGATCTGCTGCTCGCGCACGCCTCGCACTGGCTGGACGGACGCCATGTCCCGGAGCTGGACCGGGCACTGGCCGGACTGCCACCCGTGGACGCGGACCCGCAGGTGCGGTTCCTGCACGCCTGCCGCTCGTATCTGGTCAAGGACTGGGAACAGCTCGTCCGCCACACCGAACAGCTCGTCGACGATCCGCTGCTCGGCATCGAGGCGGGGCTCTTCGGCGGGATGGCGCGGGTGCGGCTGGAGATGTACGGGCAGGCCGAGCCGCTGCTCTCCACCGCGCTGATGCGCTGCCGCAGCGAACAGCCGCAGCGCAAGGAACTGCGCTACTGGCTGGCCCGCGCACACGAGGGAACCGGGCGCAGCGCTGCCGCCCTGCCGCTCTACAGAGCAGTGCACCGGATCGATCCGGCGTTCATGGACACCTCGGCGCGGCTCGCCGCGATCGCGGACTACGACGGGCTCGAAGGCTCCGACGAGGCGGCCGGTCTCGCGTCCGTGTCGCTGACCGGATTCGGCGCCGACTCCACATCCGCGGAGACGTTGCCGGACGGGGACTCACTGCTCGGCACCGATCTGGTGGGCGGGCGGGAACTGCGGCCCGGCGGCGATCCGCAGAACCTGCCGGACGTCGGGGTGCCTCCGCGGACAGACGGAGCACGGGAGAAGACCGCCGTGCCCGGCCAGTCGTCGCAGGCATTCCCGGCGGGGCCCAGCGATCCGGTGCTGCTCGCCGCGGCGCTGGCGGAGCTGGAGCGGATGGTCGGCCTCGAACCGGTCAAGCGCCAGGTCAAAGCATTGTCCGCGCAGCTGAACATGGCGCGGCTGCGGGCCGGCCAGGGACTTCCGGTCCAACCGCCGAAACGCCACTTCGTCTTCTCCGGCCCCTCGGGCACCGGGAAGACCACAGTGGCCCGCATCCTGGGCCGGGTCTTCTACGCGCTGGGGCTGCTCGGCGGGGACCATCTCGTCGAGGCCCAACGCTCCGATCTGGTCGGCGAGTTCCTCGGACAGACAGCGGTCAAGGCCAATGAGCTGATCGACTCGGCGCTGGGCGGGGTGCTGTTCGTCGACGAGGCGTACAGCCTCTCCAACTCCGGCTACAGCAAGGGCGACGCGTACGGGGACGAGGCGCTGCAGGTCCTCCTCAAGCGGGCCGAGGACAACCGGGACCATCTCGTCGTCATCCTCGCGGGCTACCCCGAAGGCATGGACCGGCTGCTGGCCACCAACCCCGGGCTCTCCTCCCGGTTCACCACCCGGGTGGACTTCCCCAGCTACCGGCCGCTGGAACTCACCTCGATCGGCGAGGTACTGGCCGCCGACAACGACGACGTGTGGGACGAGGAGTCCCTGGAGGAACTGCGCTCGATCAGCGGCCACGTCGTCGACCAGGGCTGGATCGACGAGCTGGGCAACGGACGGTTCCTGCGCACGCTGTACGAGAAGAGCTGCGCGTACCGGGACTTGCGGCTCTCCGGGTACGCGACGGTGCCCACCCGCGACGATCTGGCGACGCTGCGACTGCCGGATCTGATGCAGGCGTACGGCGAAGTGCTGTCCGGCCGAGGGCCCGTTGACCGGGGGCAGCAGGAGCCTCCGCCGCTGTGACCTTGCCGGTCGGGTGCGGCGGGTGGCGGGACCGGGGCCGCCCGGTGGGGCGGTCCGTCCTCAACCGTCGGACGGGCGTCCATGGGCGCCCGTCCGACGAGGAGCCCGGGTCGGGCCGCGCGGCACACGACCGCCCTCAACCGCCGGACGGGCTCGCGGGCGGACGGGCCCTGACATGAAGCCCGTCCGACGACCGATCCGGATCAGACCGCCCGGCCCACGAGCGTCCTCAACCGCCGGACACGCTCGCGTGTGGGGACGGGCCCGATGCGGTTGCCAGCGGTTGCAGTTCGTCCGGGACCGGGCCTGTCGGCGCCACGTCCACCGTCCGGCGGGGTATCGAGACCCGGTGCGCCGGGTCGCGCACCTCGCCCACCAGCATTTCCAGGACGTCCTCCATCGCGACCAGGCCGAGGATCCGGCCCGATGCGTCGGCGACCTGGGCCAGATGGGTCGCGGCGCGGCGCATCACCGTCAGGGCGTCGTCCAAGGGCAGCTCCGCGCGCAGTGTCGCCATCGGGCGCCAGATGTGCTGCGGGACCGCCCGTTCGCCGTCCTCCAGGTCGAGGACGTCCTTGACGTGCAGATAGCCCATGAACGGGCCGCCGCCCTCCGCGCAGACGGGGAAACGTGAGTAGCCGGTCCGTACGGTCAGCTCCTCGATCCTGCGCGGGGTGACCGACGGGTCCACCGTCACCAGAGCTGCCCTGGCGAGCAGCACATCAGTGACCGGCCTGCTGCCCAACTCCAGGGCGTCCTCCAGCCGCTCCTGCGCCTCCGGTTCCAGCAGCCCGGCCTGTCCGGAGTCCTCGACGAGCCGGTTGAGCTGCTCGCTGGTGAAGACGGCCTCGACCTCGTCCTTGGGTTCGACGCGAAAGAGCCGCAGCACCAGCCGGGCGCACGCGCCCAGCGCCGTGGTGACGGGGCGGCACAGCCGGGCGAAGCCCACCAGGGCCGGGCTGAGCCACAGTGAGGTCTTCTCCGGGGCTGCCATCGCCAGGTTCTTCGGGACCATTTCGCCGATGACGAGGTGGAGGAAGACCACGAGGACGAGCGCCAGCACGTAGCCGAGCGGGTGAATGAGCCCCTCGGGGATGTGAACCGCGTGGAAGACCGGCTCCAGCAGGTGGGCGACGGTCGGTTCGGCGACGGCTCCGAGGGTCAGGGAGCAGATGGTGATGCCGAACTGCGCGGCGGCCATCATCTGCGGCAGGTTCTCCAGGCCGTACAGCACTTGGCGGGCCCTGCCGGACCCAGCTGCCGCGAGAGGTTCGATCTGACTGCGGCGTACGGAGACGAGTGCGAACTCGGCACCGACGAAGAAGCCGTTCGCCAGGACGAGGAGCCCGGCGAAGAGCAACTGGACGACGCTCATCGTGCGGCCTCCAGGACACCACGGGCGGCCGAGGGCTCGTCGACCGGTTCGGCCACATCGGCGATGCGTACGAAGCGGACCTGCTCCGCGCGGTAGTGACCGACCTGGCGGACCGAGATCCGCCAGCCCGGCAGCTCGACCCGGTCGCCGGGGGCGGGGATCCGCCCGAGCAGATCGGCGACCAGTCCGGCCACCGTCTCGTACGGTCCTTCCGGTACGTCGAGGCCTATCCGGCGCAGGGTGAGGACCCGGCAGCTGCCTTCGGCGTCCCAGGCGGGACGGCCGTCCTCGGGGGCGGCGGCGACCAGTTCGGGCCGGTCGGCGCCTTCCGCGTCGTGCTCGTCCCTGACCTCGCCGACCAGCTCCTCGATGATGTCCTCCAGGGTGACGACCCCGGCGGTGCCACCGTACTCGTCGACCACGACGGCGATCGGCTGCTCCTTGCGCAGGCGCTGAAGCAGCTGTTCGACCGGGAGTGTCTCGGGCACGAGGAGGGGCGGTACGGCGATCCGCCCCGCGGTGGTGCGCAGGCGTTCCTGGGCGGGCACCGCGAGCGCGTCCTTGAGGTGGATCATGCCGACGACCTCGTCGATCCGGTCCCGGTAGACCGGGAAACGGGAGAGGCCGGTGGCGCGGGTGAGGTTGAGGACGTCCGCCGCGGTGGCGGTCGACTGCAGGGCGCTGACCTTCACGCGCGGGGTCATGACGTGCTGCGCGGTGAGTCCGGCGAGCGACAGGGTCCGTACGAAGAGATCGGCGGTGTCCTGTTCGAGGGTGCCGGCCTCGGCGGAGTGCCGGGCCAGGGAGACCAGTTCACCGGGGGTGCGGGCGGAGGCCAGCTCATCGGTGGGTTCGACACCCAGCAGGCGGACCAACCGGTTGGCGACGGTGTTCAGCAGCGTGATCACCGGCCGCAGAGCACCGGCGAAGCGGTGCTGGGGGCCGGCCACGAACCGGGCGACCTGGAGCGGCCTGGAGACCGCCCAGTTCTTCGGTACGAGCTCGCCGATCACCATCTGGACGGCGGAGGCGACGAGCATCCCGATCACCACGCTGACGCCGGGTACCGCCCCGTCGGGGAGGCCGGTCGCGGTGAGGGGTCCGGCGAGCAGCTGGGCGAGGGCCGGTTCGGCGAGCATGCCGACGACCAGTGAGGTGATGGTGATGCCCAGCTGGGTGCCGGAGAGCTGGAAGGAGAGCTCGCGCAGGGCGTCGACGACGGTACGGGCCCGCCGGTCGCCCTCGGCGGCGGCGCGCTCGGCGTCCGGCCGCTCCACCGTGACGAGCCCGAATTCGGCCGCCACGAAGAATCCGTTGGCGAGGATGAGAAGGAATGCCGCACTCAGAAGCAGCAGGGGGATGGTCATACCGCCGCCTCCTGGGAAGGGGCGGCGCAGGTACTACCGGACGATCCGTCCATTGCTGGAGGGAGTCACTCCTTGGGTCGCAGGAAAGCCCCGCCGGCCTTGGGGCCTCTGGTGCGGGGCGGGGCGCACAGGGCGCCACCGCCCTCCAGAGTAATCAAGAAGTGGCCGTGCGGGGCAGGGGACTCAGCCGTTCTCCGTACAGGTGCCGTGGTTCTCGGCGAGTGCGCGCAGCGTACGGGCGTCGCGAATGGCCTGTTCCTTGGCGATTCCGGGCTGGATACCGAGGGCGGGCATGCTGGTCCCGTCGCTGAGGTCGAGAAAGACCCACGGGTCGCCGACGCGCAGGTTGACACGGAGGATCTCCGCCCAGGACAGCCGTCGGGTGCGGGTGAGATTGACCACGGTCACCCCGTGGTCGTCGGCGACGACCTTGGGGCGACTGAGCAGAGCCAGGACGGCGAAGAAGAGCAGCGCGGTGAAGATGAAGCTGACCCGCTCCCCCGGGCTGAGCTGCTCCAGGCTCATCGCGATGACGGTGATGACGACGAACATCGCCGCTCCCACGGTCAGCAGGACCACCCGGGTACGGGTCGGCCGGAAGGTGACCGGGAGGGTGGGAAGTTCGGGCCGGGGCGCGGGGGCGGACATGGTGTTCTTCTGTCTTCCGGGGGTGATCGCTGGCGGTCCGGCCGTCAGAGGCGGCAGGCGTGGATGGCCGTGGTGAGGATGGCGCGGGCACCGAGTTCGTACAGGTCGTCCATGATCCGCTGGGCCTCCTTGGCGGCGACCATGGAGCGCACGGCGACCCAGCCTTCGTGGTGCAGCGGGGAGATGGTCGGCGACTCGAGACCCGGGGTGAGGGCGACGGCGCGCTCCAGGTGCTCGACGCGGCAGTCGTAGTCCATCATCACGTAGCTGCGGGCGACCAGGACGCCCTGGAGGCGGCGGAGGAACTGCTGGACCTTGGGGTCGTCCTCGGGGGCACCCGTCCGGCGGATGACGACGGCTTCCGACGTCATGATCGGCTCGCCGATCACTTCGAGTCCCGCGTTGCGCAGGCTGGTGCCGGTCTCCACCACATCGGCGATGACCTGAGCAACACCGAGCTCGATGGCGGTCTCGACCGCGCCGTCGAGGTGGACGACGGAGGCGGTGACGCCGACGTCGGCGAGGTGCTTGGCCACGATGCCCTCGTAGGAGGTGGCGATCGTCATGCCGTCGAAGTCCTGCGGCCCTGCGGCCGTGCCGGGCTTGGTGGCGTAGCGGAAGGTGGAGCGGGCGAAGCCGAGCTGCAGGATCTCCTCGGACTGCGCGCCGGAGTCCAGCAGCAGGTCGCGGCCGGTGATGCCGATGTCGAGACGGCCGGAGCTGACGTAGATCGCGATGTCACGCGGGCGCAGGTAGAAGAACTCGACCTCGTTCTCGGGGTCGACGAGGACGAGTTCCTTGGACTCCTTGCGCTGCTGGTAGCCGGCCTCATGGAGCATCGCCATCGCAGGCCCGGAGAGTGAACCCTTGTTGGGGACGGCGATGCGCAGCATGAGGTCAGGTTTCCTTTGTGCGAAGGGGATTTCTACGGACGTGACGTGCGGAGTGCGGAAGTGTGCTCAGAGGTGGGCGTAGACGTCGTCGAGAGAGATTCCGCGGGCGACCATCATCACCTGGACGTGGTACAGCAGCTGGGAGATCTCCTCGGCGGCGGCGTCCTTGCTCTCGTGCTCGGCGGCCATCCAGACTTCGGCGGCCTCCTCGACAACCTTCTTGCCGATGGCATGGACGCCCTTGTCCACCAGCTCGGCGGTGCGGGAGGTGGACGGGTCGCCGTTGGCGGCCTTGAGCTGCAGCTCGGCGAAGAGCTCTTCGAAGGTTTTGTTCGCCATGATGGTCCTTAGCGTACGGGGTCCCGGACCCCCGTTCAGCGCCAGGGCTCGCTGACGGTCCGAAGCGTGGCCGCGGTGGCGACGGCCGCAGTGACCGCTTCGTGCCCCTTGTCCTCGTTGGAGCCTTCGAGTCCGGCCCGGTCGAGCGCCTGCTCCTCGGTGTCACAGGTCAGTACGCCGAAGCCGACCGGGACACCCGTGTCGACGGCGACCTGGGTGAGCCCGTTGGTGACGCCGTGGGACACGTACTCGAAGTGGGGGGTGCCGCCGCGGATGATCACGCCGAGGGCGACGATCGCGTCGTAGCCGCGGCCGGCGAGGACCTTGGCCACGACCGGGAGTTCGAAGCTGCCGGGGACCCGGAGCAGAGTCGGCTCGTCGATGCCGAGCTCGTGCAGGGCGCGCAGCGCGCCGTCGACGAGGCCGCCCATGACCTTCTCGTGCCACTGGGCGGCGATCACCGCCACTCGCAGGTCACCGCAGTTGCGTACGGACAGTTCGGGTGCGCCCTTGCCGCTCATGTCTCTCCTACCGCTCGTTTCCGTGCTCGTTACTGGTTGCCGCAGGTCGACACCGAGGCGGTGTCGAGCCAGGGCAGGTCGTGTCCCATGCGGTCCCGCTTGGTGCGCAGGTACCGCAGGTTGTGCTCGCCGGCCTGGACGGGCATCGGCTCGCGTCCGGTGATCGCGAGGCCGTGCCGCAGGAGCGCGGCGGTCTTGTCGGGGTTGTTCGTCATCAGCCGGACGCCGTGGACGCCGAGGTCCTTGAGGATCTGGGCGCCTGCCGCGTAGTCCCGGGCGTCGGCGGGCAGCCCGAGCTCCAGGTTGGCGTCGAGGGTGTCGACGCCGCGCTCCTGGAGTTCGTACGCGCGCAGCTTGGAGAGCAGGCCGATCCCCCGGCCCTCGTGGCCGCGCAGATAGACGACGACGCCGCGGCCCTCTTCGGTGATGCGCTGCATGGAGGCGTGCAGCTGGGGGCCGCAGTCGCAGCGCTGGGACTGGAAGATGTCGCCGGTCAGGCACTCGGAGTGGACCCGGACGAGGATGTCGTCGCCGTCACCGAGGTCGCCGTGGACGAGCGCCACGTGCTCGACGCCGTCGACGGTGGAGCGGTATCCGTACGCGGTGAACTCGCCGAACGACGTCGGCAGCCGGACCTCGGCCTCGCGGCGGACGGTCGGCTCGGCGGAGCGGCGGTACGCGATCAGGTCCTCGATCGAGATGATCGTGAGGCCGTGTTTGCGGGCGAACGGGACCAGCTCCGGCAGCCGCAGCATGACTCCGTCCTCGCCCGCGATCTCGACGATCGCTCCGGCGGGGCGGAGCCCTGCGAGCCGGGCCAGGTCGACGGCGGCCTCGGTGTGGCCGTTGCGGACCAGGACACCGCCGGTCCTTGCCCGGAGCGGGAAGATGTGGCCGGGGCGCACGAAGTCGCCGGGGCCGGCCCGGCCGCCCGCCAGCATCCGGAGCGTGGTGGCCCGGTCGGCGGCGGAGATGCCGGTGGTGACACCGTGCGCCGCGGAGGCGTCGACCGAGACGGTGAACGCCGTGCGCATCGACTCGGTGTTGTGGGCGACCATCTGCGGCAGGTCGAGCCGTTCCAGCTCGTCGTTCTCCATGGGTGCGCAGATCAGGCCGCGGCACTCGCTCATCATGAAGGCGACGATCTCGGGGGTGGCCTTCTCTGCGGCGATGACGAGGTCGCCCTCGTTCTCCCGGTCCTCGTCGTCGACGACGACGACGGGGCGGCCGGCGGCGATGTCGCGGATCGCCTGCTCGACGGGGTCGAGGGACAGGTCCTCGGCCATGCTGGGGTCTTCCCGGTGCAACCAGGTGGGCTGGGCAGTCATGCCGTGGCTCCTTCCAGAGCGGGTGTCCGCGTACGCAGCCACCAGTCGCGCATGCCCCACAGGACGAGGGCGCCGTAAATGACGTAGACGAAACCGGAGAAGGCGAAGCCGTTGGCGAAGTTCAGTGGCACGCCGACCAGGTCGACCAGGAGCCAGGCGAACCAGAACTCGACCATGCCGCGCGCCTGGGCGTACATCGCGACGACCGTGCCGACGAAGATGTACGCGTCGGGCCACGGGTCCCACGACAGTGTCGGGAACGCGGTGAACAGGCCGCCGACGGCGAGCGTGCCGAGGGACGCGCCGCCGACCAGATAGGCCCGCTCGCGCCAGGTGGCGAACCGTACGGCGATGGAGCCGTCCTGGGCCTGCTGCCTGCCGCGGTTCCACGACCACCAGCCCCACCCGGCCACGACGATGACCACCAGCTGCTTGCCGGCGCTGCCCGAAAGGTGCGCGGAGGCGAAGGCGGCCAGGAGGATCACACCGGAGAGCAGCTGGGCGGGCCAGGTCCATATGGAACGCCGCCAGCCGAGCGCGAGGGCGACCAGACCAACCGTGTTGCCGATCATGTCGGACCACTTGATGTGCTGACCGAACAGGGCGAAGGCCTCCGAGTTGAGCCAGTCGACCGCGCTCACTTCGTGTCCTCCCGGTCCCGGTCGCCGAGCAGCCGCTCGACGTACTTCGCGATGACGTCCACCTCGAGGTTGACCGGGTCGCCGGGCTCCTTGATGCCGAGCGTGGTCAGGGCGAGGGTGGTGGGGATGAGGCTGATGGTGAAGTAGTCGGGTCCGGCGTCGACGACGGTCAGGCTCACGCCGTCAACGGTGATCGATCCCTTCTCCACCACGTAGCGGGTCAGCTCCGCCGGGAGGGAGATCTTCACGATCTCCCAGTTCTCGGAGAGCTTGCGCTCCACGATCCGGCCCGTGCCGTCGACGTGTCCCTGGACGATGTGTCCGCCGAGCCTGCCGCCGAGCGCCATGGGGCGCTCCAGGTTGACCCGGGAGCCGGTCTCCAGAGCGCCGAGGCTGGACCGGTTCAGGGTCTCCGCCATCACATCGGCGGTGAATTCACCGTTGCCGAGGTCGACGACGGTGAGGCAGACGCCGTTGACGGCGATGGAGTCGCCGTGCTTCGCGCCTTCGGTGACGACGGGACCGCGCAGGCGGAATCGGGAGGCGTCGTCGAGCTTCTCGACGGCGGTGACCTCACCCAGTTCTTCGACAATTCCGGTGAACACTCAGTTTCCCTTCCGGGCAGGGCCGGGGACGGCGGTGATGCGCAGATCGGGGCCGATGCGTACGGTCTCGGTCACATCGAGACGCAACGCCTGGGCGATGGTGGAGATTCCGGCGTCGGCGAGGGCTGCGGGGCCCGCGCCGAGGAGCACGGGGGCGAGGTAGCCGACGACCTTGTCGACCGTTCCCGCCGCGACGAAGGCCCCGGCCAGGGTCGGGCCGCCTTCGAGGAGTACGGAGCGGACGCCGCGCCCGTGCAGGGCGGCGAGCAGGGCGGGGATGTCCAGGCCGCGGCCGGTGGCGGCGCGCGGCAGCCGCAGGACGGTTCCCTCGGGAAGACGGCCGGTGTCGGCGTCGTCGGCGACCGCGATCAGGGTGGGCGCCGTGGTGTCGAGGACGCGGGCGCCGGGCCGTACCGCGGTGGCGTCGGTGTCGACGACGACCCGGAGCGGCTGCACGGCACCTTCGATGCCACGTACACCGAGCTGGGGGTCGTCCGTGCGGGCGGTGCCGGAGCCGACCACGACGGCGTCGGCCTCGGCGCGCAGCCGGTGGACGTCGGCGCGGGACTCCGCGGAGGTGATCCAGCGGCTGGTGGCGTCGGCGGCCGCGATCCGGCCGTCGAGGGTCGCCGCGTACTTCCACAGCACGTACGGTCGCCCGAGCCGCACCGAGGTCAGCCAGGCGGTGTTGCCCGCCTCGGCGAGTTCACCAAGGAGTCCCTGCTCCACGGTGACCCCGGCGGCACGGAGGGTGTCCGCACCCCCGGTGGCCTGCGAATTCGGGTCGGCGACCGCGTACACGACACGGCTGACACCGGCCTCGATCAGCGCCTGGGCGCAGGGGCCGGTGCGACCGGTGTGGTTACACGGTTCGAGGGTGACGTAGGCGGTGCCGCCACGGGCCTTCTCGCCTGCTTCGCGCAGGGCGTGGATCTCGGCGTGCGGCCCGCCGGCGCGCTGGTGGAAGCCTTCACCGGCCGGCTGTCCTTCGGCGTCGAGGATCACGCATCCGACGACCGGATTGGGGCTGGTGGAGCCGAGTCCGCGGGCGGCGAGCGCGATCGCTCGGCGCATGGCGGTGGTGTCGGCTGCGGTGTCCACCGGGTCCTCCTGCCTCTTCGGGCACGGACTCCGGGGCCTGTCGATGACGACAGATGAAGCGGAACGCAACAGGGGACGCCGAAACCGAAGACACGGACGCAGGTGTTCCGGGGATCCCGGAAACGCGTCCGCCGACGGCGGCGTACCTGTGACGGCCCGCCGCGCACTGCCTCCCATCCGGACTTTAACCGTCGGTCCAGGAATCCCACCTGGTCAACCGGCCGCTGGATGCGGACGGGTCGCGGACTATAACCGCCGGTTCGGAATTGCACCGACCCCGGAGTGCGCTGCTGCTGGTACACGATCAGTGTGCCACGCCTGCTCATGGGCCATGCGGGTGAGTGCCTGTGGAGTCGCTCACAGACGGTCCCGGGGGGCCCTCCGGGCGGGGTCGTATCCGGACATCCCATGAGTAATGGTCCAGACCTATTGACTCAATGGTCTAGTCCTCTTAATCTCTGCGTCACCTCCGAGGAACGGCCCCGCGGTGTGCGCACGCCCGTGGCCCAACACGACCCACCCCCTTGCCAGTTGTGTTCTGCCGACCTCCCCAGGAGGAACGACACGTGCTGTCCCCCACTCGTGCGAGAGCCACCCTGCTCGCAGCCGACGTAGCCGTCGCCGGACTGCTCATGGGCTCGCTCGCCGCCACCCCGTCGGCCGCCGCCGACCAGGAGTCCTGTCGCCCCGACGGGCTCTACGAAACCCCTGGCGTCCCGGTCCCCTACTGCTCTGTCTACGACAGCGACGGGCGCGAGAAGATGGGCGCCGACCACCAGCGGCGGGTCATCGGATACTTCACCAACTGGCGGACCGGGAAGGACGGCAAGCCCGCCTATCTCGCGTCCGGCATCCCCTGGGACAAAGTCACCCATGTCAACGGCACGGGACTGAGGTCCCGGGCTTGCTGCTCGGGTCATCGATGGCTTCGATGAGTCCGGCTGCGTCCAGCTCTCACGCGATCAGCGTAAGAGCAGGGGCCGTTGACTCGACCCCGCAGACCCACACGTACCACCCTCTGTGGGCGATGTTGTGGGACGAGTTGTGGTCCGCGTGCTCAACGAAGCCGCAGGACCGGCAGGCGAACACAGCCTGGGAGGGCCGGTTGCCGCGTTCGACGTGATGACAGTGCGAGCATTCCTGGCTGGTGTACGCCGGATCGACATACACCACCGCCACCCCGGCCTTCTTCGCCTTGTAGCCGATGAGGGCGCCAAGCTGGTGGAATGGCCAGGAGTGGAGCGTGGTGCGTTGGGGCTTCCTTAGCCGGGCCCGCTCGCGGATCCCTGTGAGTTCTTCCAGGGCGATCCCGCGACCGGTGCGTGCAGCCTCCGCCACGATCTGCTTACTGGTCTTGTGGTTGATGTCCTTGTTACGGCGGGCCTCGCGGCCCACGTACTTCTTCGCACGCCGTTTCGCGGACTTCGTGCCCTTCTTCTGCAGCTTGGAGCGCAGAGCCCGGTCCTTGGCCCGTTTGCGGTTGATCCGGCGCCCGGAGTACTTGGCGCCGTCGCTCGTGGCGGCGATGTTCACGATCCCGAGATCCACGCCGATAAAGGCGGCCGGGTGCGCGTTCGGTTCGGCCTCGGGAATCTCGCAGGTCGCGATCAGATACCACTTCCCGTCCTGGCACAGCAAGTCGGACTCACCCTGCCGGTGCCGGGCCAGGACCTCCAACTGTTCTGCCTGTCCGGTGAAGGCCACGTTCTTCATGCGCCCGCCGGTGGTCCAGATCGAAACGGTGCGCCGCTCGTGCTGCCAGGACAGCATCCGGTCGTCGTACGGCTGGGCCGCCTGGGGCCGGAAGGCTAACGGCTTGCCCGAAGCCCGGGTGTGACGCTTCGAGCCGGGCTTGCCGTAACGGCCGTTACGGAGGTTCGCGGCCAGGGTGGTGTATGCGTCGCAGGTCTTCTTGATCGCGTGCTGGGCGGCCTGTGCCCCGAGCCCCCACCTGGACTTGATCTCCCGGTAGGTCAGCGCGCGCAGGGGCAGGTTCTTGCGGACGCGCTTGTCGAAGGCGACCTGTGCGGCCCAGGTCGCACCTTCGTTGCAGGCGGTCAGGGTCGCCTCAAGCACCGACGCCTGCACGGGCGTCGGCAGCAGCTTGACCCGCACAACCAGCTTCACAACCACGGACCTTAATGCGCCAGTCGCACAAACCGCCCAGGTTCGTACATCTTCTGCCCGAACCGGCGATCTATCGCCCACGCGTTCGCCTGTCCGGCTCCGCCAGGCGGCTGTGCGGGCGCTCCGTGCCTGAAAGCGCGACGCTGCGGCGCTCCGCGCCACCCACCAAGGACGCGGTTCCTCCCGGGGTCGAAGCCCCGGGGTTCCTCCCGGGATTCCACTGAAGGGCGACTGCAACCGCGTCTCGCTGAAGCTGCCCGCCTGGCAGACGCTGGCGCCCGGCGTCTCGGTACAGGTGAACTTCGTCTACTACCTGCCGACCTCCACGCCGTCGAACTGGACGGTGACCTTCGGCGGGAAGTCGTACGCCCTGGCCGCCGATCTGGCGCGCGGCACCACGGTGGTCGAGCCGGGCACGGGGACCAGCCCGTCGCCCACCCGTCGACCAGCCCCGCCCCGTCGACGAGCCCGGGCCCGGATCCGACCGGTGGCAGCTGCTCGGCGGCCGCCTGGAGTGCGACCGCGGAGTACGGCGCGGGCGCGACCGTCGGCTACGGCTCGCACCGGTGGAAGGCCAAGTGGTGGACGAAGGGCGAGACGCCCGGCACCACCGGCGACTGGGGTGTCTGCCAGGACCTCGGCGCCTGCTGACCCGGCTCCCATGACCGCCCGGCGGTGATCGGTTCGCCCCCGATCACCGCCGGGCTCCACCCATTCCCCGGTCTCTGACAGGCTGGGACCATGACGACGATTCCGGTGACCGGCGGAACCGGAACACTCGGACGACAGCCGGCGGACCGGCTGCGCGCCGAGGGGAACGACGTCCGCGTGCCGAGCCGCCACTCACAGCCGTACGCCGTCGATCTGCGCGACGGTACGGCGCTCGACGCGGCGGTCGCCGGCGTGGACACGATCGTGCACTGCGCCTCCACGCCGCGCGGCGGCGACGACACGGCGGCCGGACACCTCATCGAGGCGGCGAAGCGCGCCGGTGTCCCCCGTCTGGCCTATATCTCGATCGTCGGTGTGGACCGGCTGCCGCTCGGCTACTACACGGTCGAACGGCGCGTGGAGCGGATGATCGAGGATTCGGGGCTCGGCTGGACGATCCTGCGGACCACCCAGTTCCACGACCTGGTGCTGCGCATCCCCGACGGAGCCGCCCGGCTGCCTGTGATGCCGCTGCCCGCCGGGGTGCGGATGCAGTCCATCGACACCGGCGAAGTCGCGGACCGGCCCGCCGAGTTGGCGGTGGCCGGTCCGGCAGGTCGGGTGCCGGAGCTTGGAGGGCCGGAGGTGCGGGAGCTGACGGAGTCGGCCCGGGCCTGTCTCCGGGCGACCGGGAGGAAGCGGCGGATCCTCCCCGTACGGCTGGCGGGCAAGGCGTACGCCGGATACCGGCGGGGCGAGCATCCGACACCCGAACGGGCCGTGGGGAAGGCGACGTTCGAGGACTTTCTGGCACAGCGTTTCGGCCGCCCGGAGCGATCCGAGTGAGCCCACGTCGCGACATGTGCGCGGGTCGCTCCGGCCGCCCGGGCTGAGGAGACCTCGGGGCACGCGTGCCGAGCGCCCCGGCCGCCCGGAGGGAAGCCCCGTCGCGTACGGCCTCGTGGCCCGCGTCAGCCGCCCGCGGTGAACAGCTCGTCCTGAGCTGCCTCGCGGGCGGCGAGCAGCGCGCCGCGCAGTACCGCGGAGCCGCCGAGCGCGCCTGCCCTGACCTCTGTGCGCAGCGGGGACATCGCGGCCAGCCGTTCCTCGACCCGGGACGCCAGCGCGTCGCCGCCCGCATGGCCGACCTCGCCCGCGAGGACCACACAGCCCGGGTCGATGACCGAGGCGACGGCGGCAGCACCCACCGCGAGACGGTCCGCGAGCGCGCCGAGGAACGCCTCGCTCTCCCCCTCCCCCGCCAGAGCTGCCCGTACGGCGGACGCGGCGGCGGGTTCCTGTTCCCCGGAGCCCGGCCGCGTATATGCATCGATGCCGTGCCCCCGCGCCAGTTCACAGACCGGCGCGGAGCCGACCAGGGAGTGGAACCCTCCGTCGCAGTTGGCCGCGGAGGGCACCCCCGTCGCGCCCGGCACGGGCAGGAAGCCGATCTCGCCCGCGCCGCCGGAGGCCCCGCGGCGCAGCTTGCCGTCCAGCATGACGGCGGCGCCGATGCCGTGGCCGAGCCAGAGCAGGACGAAGGTGTCACGGTCGCGGGCCGCTCCGGCGCGGTGCTCGGCGACGGCGGCGAGGTTGGTCTCGTTCTCGACGAGCACGGTCGCCGGCAGCCGCTGCTGCAGCACCCGGACCAGGCGGCGGTGCCAGGCGGGCAGGCCGGTGGTGTCGCGGAGCTCGCCGGTGACCGGGTCGATCAGGCCGGGGGCCCCGATGCCGACGCTGTGCAGCGGTGCGGCGCCCGCCTCGCGCGCGGTGCGTTCCAGCAGCGCCGCGGCCTGCTCGGCGGCGGCATGGGTTCCGGTGTCGCTGCCGATCGGCAGGGTGGCCTCGGCGAGCGTGACGCCGAGGAGATCGGCGACGACGACGGCGACGCTGTCGGTCCGTACGTCGAGAGCGGCGAGGTGGGCCCGGTCGGCGACGATTCCGTACAGCCGGGCATTGGGGCCGCGGCGTGCGGCGCCGCTCTCGCCGACGACCCTGACCAGCCCGGCGCCCTGCAGCCGCTCCACCAGATCGGCGACAGTGGGGCGGGAGAGTCCGGTCAGGGTCTTGAGCTGGGTGGCCGTCAGCGGGCCGTCCTGCTGGAGCAGTCGCAGGGCGAGCCGGTCGTTGATGGCCCGGGCGGTGCTCGGTGATGCGGGCATGCCGAGATCCTTCCAGATCACTGCCGCACGGGAACGAACGTCATGGCCTATTTATCAGGCAGGGTTCCTGATAGTTTACTGGCCGCACCGTGGAGAGGGGCGCCGGGGCCACCGGTGGCAGAGAATTCCCAGGGGAGGGAACGGCAGCATGACGACGGATTCCACAGAGACGGTCTTCGGGACGGAGCAGGTGCGGCGGGCCAGGTTCGCCGTCGCCGCGGTCTTCACCGTGCACGGCGCCGTGACCGGCAGCTTCGCCACCCGCGTGCCCTGGATCCAGGACCACGCCGGGGTCAGCGCGGGTCAGCTCGGTCTCGCCCTGGCGTTCCCGGCGGTCGGCGCCTCGCTCGCCATGCCGATGGCCGGTGCGATCAGTCATCGCTTCGGCGCCAGGACGGCGCTGCGCGGGCTGCTGGCACTGTGGACGCTGGCGCTGGTCCTGCCCGCACTGGCGCCGAACCTGCTGACGCTGTGCGCGGCGCTCTTCGTGTACGGGGCATCGGCCGGCATGTCGGACGTGGCGATGAACGCCCTCGGTGTCGAGGTGGAGAACCGTCTCGACAGGTCGATCATGTCCGGGCTGCACGGGATGTGGAGCGTGGGCGCCCTGATCGGTTCGGCGGCGGGCACAGTGGCCGCGCATCTGGGCGCCGACGCCCGGCTGCACCACAGCATCGCCGCCCTCGCGCTCACCGCGCTCGGCCTGATCGCCTGTCAGGGCGTGCTGGATCTGCGCAGCGAGCCGGACGAGGAGCCGCCGCCGCGGTTCACGCTGCCGCCCAGGTCGGCGCTGGTCATCGGCGCGGTGGGCTTCTGCGCGGTGTTCGCCGAGGGGGCCAGCCTCGACTGGTCGGCGGTCTACCTCCGGGACATCATGGACAGTTCCGCGGGACTCGCGGCCGCGTCGACGACGGCGTTCGCGCTCACGATGGCGGTGGCCCGGATCGCCGGGGACAAGGTCGTCGACCGGTTCGGCGCGGTCAGGACCGTGCGGGTCGGCGGCGTGCTGGCGACGGCCGGCGGGCTGCTCGTGGTCACGTCACCGAACTCGGCGCTCGCGATGTGCGGCTTCGGGCTGCTCGGCCTCGGTGTCGCCGTCGTCGTCCCGCTCGCCTTCGCGGCGGCCGGGCGCAGTGGACCGAACCCGAGTCAGGCGATCGCGGGCGTTGCCACCATCACGTACACCTCGGGGCTCATCGCCCCGTCGGCCATCGGTTCGCTGGCCGAGGCGACCTCGCTGATCGTCTCGTTCGGCCTGGTGACGGTGCTGGCATTCGGACTGGTGCTGGGCGCCGGCGTGTTGCGGGCGGGCGACCGCCGGGTCGCGGCGAAGGGGGTCGACGTGCCCGGCACGGCGGCGGCCGAACCCCGCGCCTGAACCGTTCGACCAGGCGGGACCAGGTCTACAGGACCGGGGGCCTGTCCACCTCGCGCGTTCAGCCGGCGATCGAGTCGAGCTGTTCCGCGGCCGGCCGCAGCGCCCGGAGGTCGCCGTCGGGCGGTGTCTCCAGCTGCGGGACAGCCGCCTTGGCCTGCGGGTCACCGGCGTCGGGCGGGCTTGGGCTTGTCGACGACCGTCCAGGGGCCCTGACCGAGCCAGCTGTCGGCCTTCGCCGTCAGCGCCTTGACCGCCGTACGCAGGGCGGGGTCGCCGCGGTCGAGCCGGAGCTTCGCCTGCTGGATGCGGTGTCCGTCGATGACCACCGTCCTCGGCGCGCGCGGCGGCGGGCGGTGTCCGTGCGCGGTGGCGGCCGCCGAAGAGGCGGCCGGGACCAGAACGGCGGTCAGAGCGGCCGCGGCGGTGAGCAGGGCGCCGAGACGCCGACGGGGCCCTCCACTCATCGAGCACCCCCCTCACAAAATCAGACATGTGAATGATGTTCACGAGAAAGACCGTGTGAGCGTAGAGCCGCCTGTTCGGACCGACAATGCTTCGCGCACGATTCATGGATGGGACCCGACCTAGGAGTCGACGTAAGGGAACCCCGACACGAGTCAATGGGCGCTCCGGCATTACCATGGCGCTGATCTTTTCCGCGGACCGCGCCGGGCCGGACGAACTGCACCGGGCACCGCACGGACCCACACACGGACACACAGGGAGCGACCATGGGCGGCCTCGGCGTGCGCTGGACCTTGCACGGCGACGGAAAGACCCCCGCACCGGGGGCCGTGGTCCGTCCCGACGAGCGGCTCTCCTGGCCCCGTACGTTCGGGCTCGGCGCCCAGCACGTAGTGGCCATGTTCGGCGCGTCATTCGTCGCTCCCGTGCTCATGGGCCTGGATCCGAACCTCGCGATCATGATGTCGGGTGTCGCGACGGCCATCTTCCTGCTGGCCACCCGCGGCCGGGTGCCCAGCTATCTGGGCTGCTCGCTCTCCTTCGTCGGCGTGGCCGCGACCATCCGGGCCAGTGGCGGGGACAGCGCCGTCGTCACCGGGGCGGTCTTCGTCGTCGGCGTGGCGCTCTTCCTCGCGGGTCTCGCGGTGCAGCGGTTCGGCGCGCGGATCATCCATGCGGCGATGCCGCCCGTGGTCACCGGCGCCGTCGTCATGCTCATCGGCTTCAACCTGGCGCCGGTCACCGCGTCGACCTACTGGCCGCAGGACCAGTGGACCGCACTGATGGTGATGCTGTTCACCGGAATGGCCGTCGTGTGCCTGCGCGGATTCTTCTCGCGTATCGCGATCTTCCTCGGCCTGGTCTTCGGCTATGCGCTCTCCTGGGTCCTCGACCGGGTCTTCGGCAAGATCCATTCACCGGCGGGCGGCTCCGAGGCGATCGACCACTGGCGGCTCAACCTGTCGGGTGTCTCCAAGGCCGACTGGATCGGACTGCCGTCCTTCCATGCCCCGAGCTTCGAGTGGTCCGCGATCCTGGTCGCGCTGCCGGTCGTGATCGCGCTGATCGCGGAGAACGCGGGGCACGTCAAGGCCGTCGGCGAGATGACCGGTGACTCGCTCGACGACAAGCTCGGCACCGCCATCGCGGCGGACGGCGCAGCCTCCATGCTCTCCACCGCCGTGGGCGGCCCGCCCAACACCACGTACTCCGAGAACATCGGCGTCATGGCCGCGACCCGTGTCTACTCCACCGCCGCGTACTGGGCCGCCGCCTGCTTCGCCCTGCTCTTCGGCCTCTGTCCCAAGTTCGGCGCGGTCGTCGCCGCGATCCCGGGCGGGGTACTCGGCGGCATCACCGTCATCCTGTACGGAATGATCGGCCTGCTGGGCGCCCAGATCTGGATGAGCGGCAACGTCGACCTCCGCAACCCGCTGAATCTGGTTCCGGCCGCCGCGGGCATCATCATCGGCGTCGGCGGGGTCAGCCTGAAGATCACCGACAACTTCGAGCTGAGCGGAATCGCCCTCGGCACCATCGTCGTGATCACCGGCTACCACGTCCTTCGGGCCTTCGCCCCGGCCCATCTGAAGACCCAGGAGCCCCTGCTGGACGCCGGTACGTCGTCGTACGACGACACCAGGCCGCCCACGCAGTAGCCACCCCCGGCAGAGGTTCCGCGGGTCATCCGGATGAGCCGGCTGCTTAGCTTTTTGTTTAACCTCGCCGGGTCACCTGACCTGCTGATCTTGCCTTGTTTCTGAGACAGCAGGACGGCCGTTCTTCACGCTTCGAGGTGTCGAGCAACGTCGCGTGAAGGAACGGCCGCTGTGAAGAGTCTGGCCCCTGCAGGTCCCGCTGACGCAGCACTGAGCGTGCTGTCCCACTTTCGTGTCGAGTTCTACGACTGCCTCTACTCCCGTGCGGATGCGCTCTTCGAGCTGACCGACGCAGTGCTGTGCGCGGACGGTCCGGTGACGTCGCTGGCCGAGCTGACGCTGACGGCCGAGCACCGGCGCGGGCACGGGGCGATGTACGACGCGGTCAACCACGGCTGGCTGGAACCACGCCGCCTGCGCAGGCTCCTCGCCTCCACACCGCTGCCGCGTGCCGCCGACGGGCGGATCGTCCTCGCGGTCGATGTGAGCAACTGGCTGCGTCCCGACGCCCCGACCAGCCCGGACCTGCTGTTCTGCCATGTCTACGGGCGAGGCCGCAGCGCCGACCAGTTCATCCCCGGCTGGCCCTACTCCTTCGTCGCCGCCCTGGAAACAGGACGCACATCGTGGACCGCTGTGCTGGACGCGATCCGCCTGGGCCCTGCCGACGACGCCACGGCGGTGACTGCCGCCCAACTCCGCGACGTCTTCACCCGGCTCCTGCGAGCCGGCCAGTGGAAGCCCGGTGACCAGGACATTCTCATCGTCATGGACTCCGGCTACGACGTCACCCGCCTCGCCTACGTCCTGGCGGACCTGCCCGTCGAGCTGGTCGGCCGGCTGCGCTCGGACCGGGTGATGCTCCGTGACGCCGGACCGCGCCGTTCCACTCCGCGCGGCGGGCAGCCCCGCAAGCACGGCGGTGTCCTCACCTTCTCCAAGCCGGACTCCTGGCACACCCCCGACCAGGCCACCACCTGCACCACCACCCGCTACGGCACGGCCGAAACCCTCGCCTGGGACCGGATGCATCCCCGCCTGACCACCCGCGGCCCCTGGCTCGACCACTGCGGTGAACTCCCCCTGATCCACGGCACGTTGATCCGGCTGAAGGTCGAGCACCTGCCCGGCGACCGCGACCCGAAACCGGTCTGGCTGTGGTCCTCACGCACCGCGATGACCAGCACGGACGTCGACCTGCGCTGGCAGGCATTCCTGCGGCGCTTCGACCTGGAGCACACCTTCCGGCTGTTCAAGCAGACCCTCGGCTGGACCGTCCCCAAGGTCCGCGACCCACACACCGCCGACCTGTGGACCTGGCTGATCATCGCCGCCCACACCCAACTCCGCCTCGCCCGACCGCTCGCCGAGGACCTCCGCCGCCCCTGGGAACGGCCAGCCGAACCCCGCCGTCTCACCCCCGCCCGCGTCCGCCGGGGGTTCCGCCACCTCCGCGCGAAGACCGCCCGTCCCGCAGGAGTGCCCAAACCCTCCCGGCCCGGCCCCGGACGCCCACCCGGCTCCAAGAACCGCAGGCCAGCCCCACGGCACGAACCCGGGAAGACCGTGAAACGAGCCGAAACCCTCACCGAACACGTCCGCCTGAAACAGCAGCGAGGTTAAAGATCAAGCTTAGAGCCTGTCGGGTGACCTTCAATCGGATAGCGGACGCGGTCTGGTGCGTGCGATTCCAAGGCGGCGGGATGTCCTCGGATGGGGTCTCCCCTGCTCGAACGAAGCTGAGAGCTTGGGGAAGGAGCTACGAGGATATTTCGGCAACGCGGGAAGCGCGCGTGCCAGGGCGTGGCCGCCCGATCAGAGGTCACCCGACAGGCTCTTAGGCCCTGTCCGGTCGGGCCGCGGTCGGCCCCCGATATGGCGCCGCCGGCCCGAACGGGGCGAACGGACCCCGAGTCGACGCTGCGCCACCGGGGCGGCCGCGCCGGGGCATGGGCCGGCCGGCCATCAGGGAAACGCAGGTCCACGGCACATCGTGGACGCACAGGTCGCTCGGACCAGCTGATAGCGTCGTCGGCCGTGGTACCGAGTGGGGTGCCGCACCGGGCTGCCGAAAGGAACTCATGTCCGCCACGATCCGGAGGGCAGTCATCCCCGCCGCGGGCCTCGGCTCACGTCTCCTCCCGCTCACCAAGGCGACGCCGAAGGAGATGCTCCCGGTCGGTGACAAGCCGGTGATCGAGCACACCGTGCGAGAACTCGTGGCCTCGGGCATCACGGACATCACCATCGTCATCTCGGGCGGCAAAGGGCTGATCCAGGACCATTTCCGGCCCAACCCGGCTCTCGTCGCCCAGCTCCGCGCGGACGGCAAGACCGCATACGCGGATGCCGTGGAGGAAGTCGGTGAACTGTCCAGGCTCGGGCACATCACCTACCTCGACCAGCACGGCCCGTACGGCAACGGAACCCCTGTCCTCAACGCGGCGCGGAACTTCGGCGACGAGCCGATGCTGGTCCTGTGGCCCGATGACGTCTTCGTCGCCGGGACTCCGCGTGCGCAGCAGCTGATCAGGGCGTACGAGGCGACGAGTTGCCCCGTACTCGCCCTCATGCCGATGAGCCCCGCCGACTCGCACCGTTACGGCGTGCCCGTCGTCAAGGAGGACCTGAACGACGGGCTCCTGCGCATCACCGGCCTCGTCGAGAAGCCTCAGCCGCAGGACGCCCCGTCGGCGTACGCGGCCATCGGTGGATACGTGGTGACTCCCGGCATCATCGACGAGCTGCGCCGGCAGACGGAACGCTGGTACCAGCACCGCACGGGTGAGGTCTACCTGACCGACGCCATCAACGTCTACGCAGGCAGCCGCGCCGTGTACGGGCAGGTCATCGAGGGCCAGTGGTACGACACCGGCAATCCGCTGGCCTATCTCACCGCCCAGTTCGCCGCGGCGCTCGCCGACCCGGAGTACGGCCCCCATCTGCGCAGGCTCGCGCAGGGACTCGGCGACCCCGTGCCCTCCGCCTGACCACGAACCGCCGCGCCGACCCGTCCGGAGCGTCGCCGGGCCTGCCTCCGGGTCACCGATGGCTCTGCCGTCGTTCCCCCGTTCCGATGAACCCGCGGCCGGTCGGCGCCAGGACGGGCCCGCGGCTGGGACGCTGCCCCCATGGCGCAGTTCAAGCAGATGGAGCAGTTCACGGACCGGGCCGGTCCCGTCACCGCGCCGCCCGATGTCACCTCGGTGATCAGGCGGATGCGTGACTTTCAGTCCTCCTGGCCGCCGGTGGACGGGGTGGCGGTCTTCAACCGGGTCTATCTGACGGTCACCGAGACCGTCGACCGGCGGATCGCCGGTGGCGCGTTCCCGGACCGGGCGGCCGCCGCCGCCCTGGATGTGCGGTTCGCGGAGCGCTATCTGACGGCGGTCGACGCGGCGACGGCCTGGCGGCGGCCGCCCGACTGCTGGCGCCCGCTGTTCCAGTACCGGCGCCATCCCGGCGTACGGCCGCTGCAGTTCGCACTGGCGGGCATCAACGCACACATCGGCCACGACCTGGCACTCGCGGTCGTGGACACCTGCCAGGCGCTGCGCTGCACTCCGCCGGAGCTGGAGGACGAGTTCGACCAGGTGGGCGATCTCCTCGTGATGCTGGAGGAGCAGATCCGGGAGGATCTGATGCCGGGGCCCGATCTGCTGGAGGTCGCGGATCCGCTCACCCATCTGCTGGGGTCGTGGAGCCTGGAGCGGGCCCGTGAGGCAGCGTGGTCTGCGGCCCGGGTGCTGTGGCGGCTGCGTGATCTCCCGCTCCTCGCCGAGGAGTTCCGGCAGCGTCTGGACGCCGGGGCCGGTCTGGTGGGGCGCTGTCTGCTCACTCCTTGCCGCTGACCGCGCCCCACCGGGTCCTCAGAAACTGTCGCCGTACCAGTGGACGGCTCCGGGCGCGGTGACCGTCGCCCGTACCGCCGCCGGGTCTGCCAGCAACGGTCGGGCCATGCCCACGTGCTCCTCCCCGGCCACCGCGTCGGTGAGCAGTCGAGGCAGGGCTGCCCGGACCTCGGCGGTGTCGGGGAGCCGGACGCGCGCGCGGGTCGGTCCGGTGTCACGGCTGCGCGCGGCGGCCGCCGCCAGCAGGTCGCCCAGGGCCTGGGGTGCCCGCGGGTCGACCGCGCATTCCCGTACCTCCAGGACCTGTTCGCCGTGGTGGGTGACGAGCATGGAGACGATCCTGTGGGAGTCGGGGTCCTCGGCGACCAGGGTGCGGTCGAGCGGCCCGTACCAGGCGGGGATGCGTACGGCCCATTCCTCGTCGGTCCGCACCGAGCTGAGCGGCCGGTGCTCGTCGTATGCCGCCCGGAGTGCGGCCAGGGCCGGGCCGTCAGCGGGTGTGGCGGTGCGGATACGGAACCGGCCGCCGGCCGGGGGGCCGCCCCGGGTGATCGTGCCCTCGGTGACGGGGCTGGGGAACTCCTGCCAGCCCGAGCCGCGGTAGACGCCGGGCGTTCCGGTGAAGAGGAGCGACCAGGCACACAGCTCCGCCGTCATGGTCCGTTCCGCCTCGACGAGCAGCCGACGGATGAGCCCCTGGCCGCGCGCCTCGGGCCGGGTGGCGACGCTGCCGAGGCCTCCGACCCGCTGCGGTACACCGTGCGCGTCGCGGAGCTGCCTCGGTACGTAGACGACGACGGCGTCGATCCGTCCGTCCTGCTCCGCCACGAAGGTGCGGTGGTGCCGGTCCGGATCGAGGGCGTACAGAGCGGGGAGGTGCGGGGCGACGAAGCACTCGCCCCAGAGTGCGGCCAGGGCGGGCTCGTCGGCCGGGGTCGCGGTCCGGAGAGTGGCGCTCACAGCGTCAGATTGCCTTCCGTGCGGACGGAGTTGCTGTCCTCCGGCATGGCCGTGCGCTTCGTGCCCTGCTCCACGCATGATGTGTGGAGCAGGGACTCCAGTGCGCCCGGGGCGAGATGGAGCGTTCCGCCGGTGAATCGGCTGCCGGTCGCCGCGTAGTGGTTGGTGCCGTCCGCGATCCGGATGTGGGCGGTGCCGGAGTCGGTGGTGACGCTGGTGAGGGAGGAGATGTCCCAGGTCAGGGTGGCGTTGCCGGCGGCGCGGCCGAGGAGTGCCTTCGCCTTGTTGCTGCCGGTGAGGCGGGTCCCGCCGGTGACGGTGATCCGCTGGTCGCGTACGGCGCTGAGCTCGACGCCCGTGTTGTCGTATGTGCCGCCGTCGATCCGGAGGTCCGCCGATCCGATGGAGAGCGGGGCCGCGTTCTCGGCACCGATGACGGTGCAGTCGGTGAAGTGGACAGGGCCGGCGCCCCGCAGGATCGCCCCGTCGACGCCCTTGAACGTGCAGCGCACGAAGTGGACCTGCGCAGTGACCGGGGTCTGGACGAGGACGGCGCCCGCGGGCAGCTCGAACGAGCAGTCGCTGATGACGGTCGGCCGGCTGGAGCGGGCGGAGCGCTGGGCCACGGCGAAGGTCCTGGCGGTGCAGCCACGCACCTGGGCACCGTCGGCGTTGACCGTGAGAGTGCCCGCCTGGTCGAAGGTCGGACGGGCGATCACCGTGATGTCTTCGAGCGTCAGATCGGTGATCTTGGTATTGGCGGTGAACCAGGAGCAGACGTGTCTGCGCACGGTGATCCGCTTGGCGGAAATACCCCATTGAGCACCGGAGTTGGCTATGTCCATCAGCCCGGAGTTGCCGTCGAAGAGCAGATCGTGCTCGTACTGCCCGTGGGTGGTGAAGGGGTTGCCGCCCGCGTCGTCGCCGTCACCGTGGCAGTTCACGACGGTGCAGTAGGCGGAGGCGGTCAGGTCGTTGAGATGCCGGACATTGCTGGTCGTGCAGTCGGCGACCCGGCCGTAGAGGCAGTAGATCTGCTGGGTGAGATAGCCCGCGCCACCGTAGTCGACGGTGGGCGGGTTCTTCAGGGAGCACTCCTCGGTACGGAACCGGGTGCACCACCGGCGCATGACGACCGGCCAGAAGCTGCCGGTGGCGTGAATGCCGGAGACGTCGCAGCCGACGGCGTACTCGAAGCTGACCGGGTGCGAGCCGGTGTACTCGTCGGGCCCCGCGCCCTCGAAGACGAGATTGCGGATGTGCGTGTTCAGGACCGGCTCGATGCGGGTCCAGGTGAGCCTGCGTCCCTCGGCGAGTTCCCAGCCGTTGAGGTAGCCGATCCGGATGTGTCCCCCGTCGACGATCTCGGTGATCTCGACCAGCTTCTGCAGCTCGCGTTCGTCACCGCCGCCGCCCGCGACCGGGTCGACCTGCACGGACCACCACTGGCCGACCTCGAACGCCGTGGCGTCCGGGACCGGAAAGGTGTCCGTGAGCTCGATGACCTTGCCGGACAGTGCGTGCTTGACCGTGGTGTCGGTGACGGTGCCGCGGAAGGAGAGGACGGCTCCGAAGGGGTTGTCGTGGGTGTTCTTCTCGATGCCGTCGGTGACCATGCGGTGGCCGCCGAAGTCGAGTTCTATGTGGGAACGGTTCCAGAGGTGGCGCTCGGTGAAGTGCAGGTCGGTGTGGGCCTCGATGCGGTGGACCGAGGTGTCGGCGATCATCGCGTCGAGGGCGGCGTCGGCCGGTTCCTCGGTGTCGAAGTGTCCGAAGGTACGGAAGTCGACGGTCCCGTTGTGGAGCTGGACCCAGCGGCCGGGTCTACCGTCGGCGGGTGCGATCACGGTGCCGCCGTTGTGGGCCGTGTCGGACTTCTTGTCCCAGCGCACGGCCATCGCGCCGCCGTCGCCCGGGGCGTGGTAGCCGGCGACCAGGACCTGGGCGCCGTCGTCGAGCGGTGTCGTGTTCAGCGCGCGCAGCTCGTCGACCGTGTCGACCGTCGACACGGTCGACGCGGGGGAAGGGGCCGCCTGCGCGGCACCGGTGGCCACGGCCGAACCGGCCACCACCAGACCGGCCAGGCCCGAAGCCCTCAGCAGATTACGGCGTGACGATGCATTGACGGACATGGCGGAGGTGCTCCTCGCGTTGTCGATGCGTGCGTGATGCGTGATCGGTTGGGTACGTGACACGTGCGCGACGGCGTCAGATGGTGTTGCGGTACGGCGGCATGAACCGCATGCGCGGCATCTGGTCGGCCAGCACTCCCCCGTCGACGACCAGGCGCGCACCGGTCAGGTACGCCCCGGCATCCGACGCGAGGAGCAGCAGCGCGCCCACGCACTCGTCGGGCTGCGCATAGCGGCCGAGCGGGATCCGCTCGCGGTACGCGGACTCGAACGCCTCCCGGTCGAACGGGAACTCCCCGTCGATGGGCGTCTCGACCATGCCGGGGGCCAGGGTGTTGGCGGTGATGCCGTGCGGGGCGAGCTCGACCGCCAGGGTCTCGGTGAGCAGTTGGGCGGCGGCCTTGGAGGCGTTGTAGTGGGCCAGGCCCGCCTCCGCCACCAGGGCGTTCTTCGACGTGATGGTGATGATGCGGCCCGCGACACCGTCAGCCGTCATGTGTTCGGCGATGCGCTGGCTGAGGAAGAAGACCGCGTCGACGTTGACCCGCATGATGTGCGACCAGCTCGCGGGGGTGATCTCGTTGAAGCGCTCCAGCGCCGCCGTGCCCGCGTTGTTGACCAGGATGTGCAGCGGTCCGGTCTCGGCACGTACGGCATCGACGAAGCCGGCCAGGGCCTCGATGTCGGCAAGGTCCTGCCCATAGGTCCAGGACCTCCGCCCGAGCGCTTCGACGGCCGCGGCCGTCTCCGCGACACCGTCGGCGCCGGGCAGGTCGACGAGGACCACATCGGCGCCCGCCTCGGCGAGCCCGACGGCGAAGGACCGGCCCAGGCCGCGGGCGGCTCCGGTGACGACCGCGGTGCGGCCGGTGAGGTCGAAGCGGTCGGTACCGCTGGGCGGGACGGCTGCGGTCATGGCGGGATTCCTCCTGGCGGGGTGGTACGGGGAGGTGGGCCGCCGCACCGCACCAGGGGGTGAATTGCGCGGCGGCCCGGCTGCCGGACGACGGCCGGGGAATGGGGGAAGACCCCGGTGTCGTACCGGCAGGATCATGGGAACGGCGGGTGGTGCCGTTCGGTCCCGGTGGATCGTGGGGGCTGCGGGATCAGCCGTTCAGTCCCAGCAGGTCCAGCGACGGCCGGTGAATGATCTCTTCCACCGCGTCCGCGTCGAGCGGCGGCAGTCCGGGGATGCCGGGGATGCGGGCGATCTCCCGCAGCCCCTTCACCGAGTCGTCGACCGTCGTGAACGGGTAGTCGCTGCCGAACATCAGCTTGTCGAAGACCCCGTAGTCCTGGACCAGCCGGAGGCTGTGCCAGAGCTGGAAGGGCCGGTAGTGCAGGGCGCTGATGTCCGCGTACACATGGGGGTGCTTGCGGATGACGGCGATGCACTCGCCCTCGAACGGGTGGCCGAGGTGGGCGAGGACCATCCGTAGTTCCGGGTGGCGGATGGCGACCGCGTCCAGGTGGCGGGGCATCGCCCATTCCAGCGGGGCGTTCGAGACGAACGTGGTGCCGGTGTGGACGAGGAGCGGCAGGCCGTGCCGTTCGGCGTACCCGTACAGCTCGTCGTACTCCTCTGCCGCAGGGTCGAAGCCCGCGTACATCGGCATCAGTTTGATGCCGCGCAGGCCGAGCTCCTGATGGCCGTAGCGGAGTTCGTCCTGCCAGCCGGGCTGGGTGGGGTCGAGCGAGAGGTAGCCGATCAGCCGGTCGGGGTGTGCTCCCGCGTACGAGGCCACGGCGGCGTCGTCGACCCAGAGTCCGCTGCGGCGGGCCTTGCCGCCGACGACGATCGTACGGGTGCCCTCCGGTGCGGTGGCGGCGTACTCCTCCCACTTCACCGTCAGGTCGACCTCCCCCGCGTGGGCGCGGGCCGAGTCGGACTTGAAAGGGTCGGTGAAGTCGTGGCTGTGCCGGAAGAGATGGGAGTGGACGTCGACGATCATGTCCGGTTCCGCTTCTCCCAGCCGTCCGCGAACATGTTCCAGAAGCGGTGGCTGGGTGGGTGTTCCTCGAAGACCTCGTCGACGAGTTCGACGCCGATCCCGGGAGCGGTCGGCAGGCCGATGCGGCCGTCGACGATCGGGAGCGTGCCCTTGAGTGCGTCGAAGACGTACGGCTCCAGGAGCCCGTCGAAGGTTTCGAGGATCTTGAGGTTGGGGATTCCGAGAGTCGCGTGCACCGAGACCGTGGTGCAGAGCGGCGAGTTGGAGTTGTGCGGGGCGACGAGCATGCCGTGGGTATCGGCGATCGCGGCGAGCTTCCGTACCTCGGTGAAGCCGCCGGCCATGGAGAGGTCGGGCTGAATGATGTCGACGGCGTTCGTCGCGAAGAGCTGCTTGTACTCGTAGCGGTTGTGGAAGTGCTCGCCGCCGGAGATCGGGAAGGCGGCGCGCTGCCGCAGTTCCGCGTACCGCTCGATGTGGGTCCAGGGCATCGGCTCCTCGAACCAGCCGATGTCGAACGGCTCCAGCTCGCGGACCAGCCGGGCGGCGGTCGGCATGGCGAACCGGGCATGGCCCTCGATGAACAGGTCGACATCCGGTCCGACGGCCTCGCGGACCGCGGCGACGAGGTCGATGGAGCGGCGCAGCTCGGCACGCTCCAGCTCATGGAGTCCGGGACCGAACGGATCGAACTTCAGGGCGGTGAAGCCCTTCGCCACGGTCTCCTTCGCCTTGGCCGCGAAGGTCTCGGGCTCGCGCTCGCCGGTGTACCAACCGTTGGCGTAGACGCGTACGGTGTCGCGGCAGGCGCCTCCGGTCAGGCGGTACGCGGGCACGCCGAGCGCCTTGCCCATCAGGTCGTACATCGCCTGGTCGAGGCCGGACAGGGCGATGCCGCCCATGTCGCCGCCGCGCAGGAAGTCGCCCTGGTAGACGCGGAGCCACAGCTCCTCGATGTCGAACGGGTCGGCGCCGATGAGGTGCCGCCGGGCGAGGGCCTCGGTGAGGGCGCAGACCTCACCGACCCGGTAGGGGTGGGTGATCTCGCCGATGCCGGAGAGGCCCTCGTCGGTGTGGACCCGGACGTAGCCGAAGTCGCGCCAGGAGGTGCCCAGCATCAGGGTCTCGACCCGGGTGATCCGTCCGGCGGGGCCGGCCGGGCGGGTGCGGTTCACGGTAAGCATCAGCGGGCTCCGCCCATGGTGGAGGTGTTCTCGAGGTCGCGGGCGCCGCCCTCGGCGAGGACGGCCTTGACGGCGGCCTCGGTGCCCTCGATGAGGCGGTCGACGTCTGCGTCGGTGTGGGCGTAGCTGATGTGGCTGCGCTTGAGGTTGAGCGGCAGCTCGAACAGGCCGTGGTCGAGGAGCCTCCGGCGGTAGCCGACGAACAGTGAGGCGTCGTTGTCGAGCAGGTCGGCGTAGGTACGGGGGGTCTCGCCCGGCATGAAGTAGCTGACGAAGACGGAGCCGTAGCCGGTGACGACGGCCGGGACCCCGAGGCGCTCGTACAGTCCGGTCAGCTCGGTGCGGACGCGGTCACCGAGCCGGAAGACGTGCTCGTGGACCGGCTCCTCGCGGAGTTTGCGCAGGGTGGCGAGGGCGGCGGCGACGACGGACGGGTGTCCGTTGTACGTGCCGGCGAAGAAGGCGGGGGCGCCGGGGCGGGTGGAGAAGAGGTCCATCAGGTCGGCGCGGCCGCCGATCGCGCCGACGGGGGCGCCGTTGGCGATGGCCTTGCCGAGCGTGGTGAGGTCCGGGGTGATGCCGGAGATCTTCTGCCAGCCGCCGAGGTCGTGGCGGAAGCCGGTGATGACCTCGTCGAAGATCAGGACGCTGCCGGCTTTCGTGGTCTCCTCGCGCAGGGTGGTGAGGAATTCCTGGAACGGCAGGAGCGCGCCGACGTTGTGCGGGACGGGTTCGACGATGACGGCGGCGATGTCGGAGCCGTGCTCGGCGAAGGTGCGGCGGACGGCGTCGCTGTCGTTGAACGGCAGGACGAGGGTGGCCTCGAGGACCTCGGGGAGGATGCCGGTGGAGATCGGGTCGTGGCCGCCGACCATCGAAGGGGCGGAGATGACGTTGAGGCTGACCGAGTCGTGCCAGCCGTGGTAGCAGCCCTGGAACTTGACGACGAGGCGGCGGCCGGTGGCGGCGCGGGAGACGCGCAGCGCGTGGAACGTGGCCTCGCTGCCGGTGCTGGTGAGGAGGACCTTCTCGATCGACGGGATCAGCTCGGTGAGCTGTTCGGCGAGGAGGATCTCGCCTTCGGTGACGCCGACACCCATGTGGCCGAGCGTGGCGCCGGCCTCTGCGGTGGCGCGGGCCACGTCGGGATCGTTGTGGCCGAGCAGCGGCGGGCCGAACGCCGAGTGGAAGTCGGTGTACTCGCGTCCGTCGGCGGTACGGAACCGTGCGCCGTCGGTCCCGGTGACGACCAGGTCGGTCAGTCCGGGAACACTGCGCTGACCGCTGTTCACGCCACCGGGTACGACCTGGCGGGCGCGCTCGGCGAGTCGGGCTCCGGATTCATTGCCTACCGGGCCTGAACTCATATCGCTTGCTCCTTGCGTCGAGAGTCGTCGGTTTTCGCAGGCCCTGCCCGGCCTGCGATTCCCTGGCGCCATCCGCCCGGCAGTCGCCGCAGGAAGTGGTGGTCCGTGGTGCGTGTTTCTTGGGTGTTTCGATTTTTCCGAACACTGTTCTGTAGAGCAGAACAGTGCCTGGATATTACGTCCGGCCCCGATGCCGGTCAACCCCTTTCCGGCTCGGAAAGGCCCATTCCAGGCGGGTTCACCTCACAGAAGGGTCCACTCAACCCGCGTGAGGGACTAGGCTGTTCTGCTATGACGAACAGTGCCGCCCCAGAAGAACCGAAGTACTGGGTCAAGAGCGTGGCCAGGGCAGCGGACATCCTCGAAGCGCTGGCCGCCCCCGCGCAGGGGAACGGCCTGAGCGTCACGGAGGTCGGCCAGGCCTGCTCCATCTCCAAGAGCGCCGCCTTCGGCATGCTCCAGACCCTGCGTGCGTACGGCCTCGTCTCGGACGACGGCGAAGGCATGAACCGCCGCTACCGGCTCGGCATGAGCCTGGCCAGGCTCGGCGACCGCGCACGGTCCCAGGTGTCCCTGCGCGGGGTCGCCCACCCCGTACTCACGGAACTGACCAGGACCACCGGCATGGCCTCCCGGCTCGCCGTGCCCGAGGACGGACATGCGGTCGTCGTGGACCAGGTCGAGCTCGATCAGCGTGTCCGGCTCGATCTGCGGATGGGGCAGCGCGAGCTGCCGCACTGCACGGGCCTGGGCAAGGCGCTGCTCTCGGCGGTGCCGGAGGGCGAGGCCGCCGCGGTGATCGAGCGGTTCGGACTGCCCCGGCGCACCTCCCGCACCATCACCGACCCGGCCACCTTCCTGTCACATCTGCGCGACATCGCCCGGGTCGGCTACGCCCTGGACGACGAGGAGGACGCCGAGGGCATCATCTGCATCGGCGCGCCGGTCTTCGACGACCGTTCGGTCTGCGCGGGGGCCATCAGCATCACCGGGCTCAAGCTCGGCCTGCCGGCCTGGCGCTACCAGGAACTGGGCGGTCAGGTCCGGGACGCGGCGCGGCGGATCAGCGTCTCGCTGGGCTGGGTCGCCGACGCGGACAGCTCGACGGACCCCGAGCATTCCGACGGAATCAGGTCTTGACCGATCGGCTCCATCGGCCGTAGGTTCCCTGCCAACCCCGATGACATTCAGACGACATCGGCGATTTACCCCCTCCGGTCCGCTTCCGACGCCTGCCCATCGCGTTGTGAACAGCTGATGGCCGGACCTTTTTCAGCCATCCGCCTCATGGCAGTCCACCGCAGGAACGCTCCCTCATTTTCGGCACTTCTCGGAAGGCGAAGTCCGCATGAGCGTTCCGCACCACCACACCCCTGCCCAGTCCCGCCGCACGCTGCTGCGGGCATCGGGGCTTGCCGGTCTGGTCATGGCCGGTTCGGCCGTGGCCACCGGCTCGGCGCAGGCCGCACCGGCGCACGTCGGCGATGTGCAGCGTGTCGACACGGTCGACGAGCTGCGCGCGCTGAACACAACACCGCTCGACGACGGCGCCCAGGTCCTGGTCGCCGGCTACCACGCCCCGGGCGACGGCGGCGCGATGGCCGTGCGCTGGGACAAGAAGTCCGACACGGCCCACAACGGCGGCACCGTGATCGCACCCGCCGACGGTAGACCCGGCCGCTGGGTCCAGCTCCACAACGGGACCGTCGACTTCCGTACCTTCGGACACTTCGACACCGAGGAACCGGCCGACGCCGCCCTCGACGCGATGATCGCCGACACCTCGGTCCACCGCATCGAGGCCCACACCGACCTGCACTTCACCGAGCGCCACCTCTGGAACCGTTCCCACATAGAACTCGACTTCGGCGGCCACCGCATGGTCACCGACGGCATCGAGAAGAACACCCACGACAACCCCTTCGGAGCCGTCCTCTCCTTCCGCGGCACCGTCACCGACACCGTGCACACCCACACCCTGGGTGCGGCGATGCCGGACCTCTCCGATCTCTTCGAGGTCGGCGACTCCGGGAAGTTCTCCGTCGGCCAGTGGTGGGCCGTGGAGATCAACGCCCTGTCGGGGAAGTACGAGAAGGAGATCCAGCGCCTCGTCCAGGTCACCGATGTCGTCGACGCGACGCACATCCGGGTCAACTACCAGATCGGCTGGGACCTGGCAGCCGGCCGGACGCTCACCTGGACCCGGATCGAGCCTGTCGACCGCGCCCATGTCCGCAACCTCGTCTTCGAGGGCTGGGGCGAGGACGAGATGACCGGCTCGCACCCGGTCGCCTACGAGTACGCGGTGCGGTGCGACGTTTCCGGAATCGAGGCCGTCGGCACGTTCTGGCCGGTGGTGATGCGCCGCTGGTGCACGTACTACCGCACCGAGCAGTGCTCGCTGACCAACCCGAAGTCCGTCACCTACGGCGGCGCGGGCTATCTGACCCAGCAGATCTACTGCCTGTACGGGCATGTCGAGGACTGTCACACCTCCAACGCCCGCCACCTGAACGACTTCACGGCCTCCGCCTACTGCTACGTCACCAACTGCCACGGCGACGGCGACGACGAGGGACCGTTCGTGACGCACGGCCAGTTCGAGCACGACCTCGTCTACACGGGTAATTCCGGTCTGATGACGTTCGCCAACTCGGGCGCCGCCTGGGGCGGCCGGGCCAAGCGGATCACCGTACGCCGCCATGCCTGTTCCTGGTTCGTCGCCCGGGTGAAGATCACCGATCTGACGCTCGAAGACGTTCTGGTCATCGGCAAGAAGTCGCTCTCCGGCTCCGGAATGCTCTGGGTCAACGCCGACGGTGTGCAGCTGCGCGGGTGCACGGCGAGCGGGCCGCTGATCATCTCCCAGGCGTCCACGCTCTCCGCCCGGCCCAATGTGATCGCCGACTCGGCGTTCACGTTCGCGGCGGGCGCCGAGGTCACCCAGGCCAATGTGGCCGCCCCGGTCACCCTCGCACGGACGACGCTGAACGGCGTCGACGGTGCGGTGTTCAACGGCGCCGGGCCGCTCGTCCTCGACCAGTGCACCCTCACCGGCTCCAAGGACACCGCGCCCGTCTCGCTCGCGCACACCGACATCACCGTGACCGGCGGCGAACTCCGCAACACCGGGCTGAAGTTGACCTCGGCCAAGGACCAGCGGCTGCGGATCGACGGCGCCCGGATCAACGGAACCAACAAGGACGGCGCGCTGCTGTCCCGTACCGGCAGCGGCCGCACCGTCGACTGGCAGCTGTCCGGTCTCGACTCGACGGCACCCAGGGACACCGCCCATGTGCTGGTCACCGAGGGCCCCAACCGCTACCGGGCGACCGGCTCCACCTTCACGGGCGGCCGGCTCGAACTGCGGCCCGCGGCCTTCGTCGGCTCCGGAAGCCATCTGCTGCACACCGGCTGCGTCGAGGACGGCACCGAGCGCACCGCGCTGCCGGACGAGGGCGGCCGCGTCGCCCACGCCGCGGCCACGCTGCGGTTCTGACCGCACCACCGAACCCACCCACTGAGTCCCAGGGAACCCCCGTGTCCACGCATCCCCCGATCACCGGCCGGCCCGTCCGGGTCGCGCTCGTCGGCGCCGGCAACCGCGGTCTGACGTACGCCGAGTGGATCAAGGCGCACCCCGACCGCGCCGAACTCGTCGCAGTCGCCGACCCGCGCCCCACGGCACGTGCCGCGGCGGGCGCGCCCGTGGAGTTCGACGACTGGCGGCCGCTCGTCGAGAACCGCATCGCGGACGCCGTCATCGTCGCCACCCAGGACCGCTTCCATGTGGAGCCGGTGCTGGCCCTCGCCGAGGCCGGTTACGCGATCCTCGCCGAGAAGCCGCTCGCCCCGACCGAGGACGAGACCCGGAAGATCGTCGAGGGCGTCGAGCGGGCCGGGGTGCTCTTCGCGGTCTGCCACGTCATGCGCTACACGCCCTACACCGACCTGGTGAAGGAGGTCGTGGACTCCGGCGTGCTCGGGCAGCTGGTCTCCCTCGACCATCTGGAACCGGTCGGCTGGTGGCACTACGCCCACAGTTACGTACGCGGTCCCTGGCGCAGCGAGAAGGACTCGTCGCCGATGCTGCTCGCCAAGTCGTGCCACGACCTGGACTGGATCACGTACATCATGGGCGGCCGGATCGAGCAGGTCACCGGCTTCGGTGGACTGAAGCACTTCCGGCCGGAGAACGCCCCGGCCGGGTCCGCCGACCGCTGTCTCGACTGCGCGGTGGAGTCCGCCTGCCCGTACAGCGCGCTGAAGCTGTACATGCCGACGCTGCGCGAGAAGGGCGCGGTCTGGCCGGTCACCCATGTCACCGAGGCGACCGACGAGGCCGGGCTGGTGCAGGCGCTGCGCGAGGGTCCGTACGGCGTCTGCGCGTACCGCAGCGACAACGACGTGGTCGACCACCAGGTGCTCGCCATGCAGCTGTCGGGCGGGGTGACCGCCACCTTCCAGATGGTGGCGTTCACCGAGCAGACCCATCGGCAGACCCGCATCTTCGGCTCGCACGGCTGGCTGCGCGGTGATGGCGAACGCGTCACCGTGCAGGACTTCCGTACCGGCGAAACGACTGTCCACGAACTCGGCGTATCCGGTTCGAACGCCGCCGATGGGCACGGGGGTGGAGACGCCGCGCTGGTCGAGGCGTTCGTCACCGCCGTGGCCACCGGTGATGCCGGGGCCGTCCGCTCCGGTCCCGCCACGTCGCTCGGCAGCCATCTCGCGGCGTTCGCCGCCGAGCGCGCCCGGCACACCGGCACCGTCCAGTCGGTGCCGGTCAAGTGACACCCCCTCACCCCCGCCCCACCCTCACGTCCTCGGAGGACCACCTCATGTCCCGTCTCCTCACCCGCCGTTCCAGAGTCCGTGCCGTGGCCGCCCCCGTCCTGGCCACCGCGCTCGCCGCCGGTGTGCTGGCCGGCTGTTCCGGCAGCGGCAGCGACGACAACACCGTCACCATGTGGACCTACCCGGTCATCTTCGACGAGGCCAAGAACAAGGCGTACTGGGACGGCCTGGTCAAGGCGTTCGAGAAGAAGCACTCCGGCGTCACGGTGAAGGTGGAGACCTTCCCGTGGGCCAACCGCGACACCGCGCTGGCCACGGCGATCGCCTCCGGCAAGGGCCCGGACGCGGTCTACCTGATCCCGGACCAGCTGCCGAAGTACGCCAAGAGCATCGTCCCGGCCGACGACTACATGCCGGCCGACGCCAAGTCGGACTACACGGACTTCGCGCTGAAGTCCGTCACGGTCGACGGCAAGGCGCTCGCCAGCCCGATCCTGACCAGCGCCAACCCGCTGATCTGCGACAAGCGGGTGTTCGCCGCGATCGGCGAGAAGACCTACCCGACGAGCTGGGCGGAGCTGGAGGCGCTGGCGCCGAAGCTCAAGAAGAAGGGCTACTACGCCACCAGCTACAGCGGCGACACCCAGCAGACGCTGAACATGACGTTCTACCCGCTGCTGTGGCAGGCGGGCGGCGACGTCTTCTCCGAGGACGGCGGGACGGTCACCTTCAACGACGCCGCCGGGGTCAAGGCCCTGACGTACCTGAAGAAGCTCGTCGACGGCGGCTACACCGACAAGGACCTGGTCACGACCACGCCGAAGCTGGAGCAGACACCGGTCGCCAAGGGCAAGGTGGCGTGCACCTGGCAGAACACCCCGGCGGACGTAGAGCCGTTCTGGGGCAAGGAGAACATCGTCGTCCAGCCGCCGCTGAAGGAGGCCGAGTCGATCGGTTACGGCACCGTGGGCGCACTGTCCATGCTGAAGGGCGCCGACAAGAAGAACACCGGCGACTGGCTGAACTTCGTCGCCGAGTCGCAGAACGCGGCCGGTCTGCAGAAGACCGCGGGCTACTTCCCGGCCCGTAAGTCCGGCGGCGACCTGTACCCGGACGACGCGCTCCAGACGGCGGTCGGCGCGACTCTGCCGAGCATGACCGTGGGTCCGCTGCACGACAAGGCCCGCGAGGTCCAGGGCGTGCTCGCGCCGGAGATCCAGGCGGCGCTGCTGGGCAAGAAGAGCCCGCAGGAGGCGCTGAACGCGGCGCAGAAGGCGGCGCAGGGAATGCTCGGCCGCTGAGCCGTGACGGGCAGGGGCCGACCGGCGCCCGCCCGTCACCACGGGGCGCGGCGCGCTCCGCACCGAAGCCCCGCCGGGAGTCCGGAGTCACGAACCCGGACCCCCGGCGGACACCCCCGCGCCGCCGGCGCGGGCCCGCAGAGCTCACCCGGCACCCCGTACAGCACCCGGCACCACACTCAGCCGGACCCCCGCCCGGGACCCGGGCGTACACCCCGCACCACCGGTACGGTTCCGCGCCACCCCGCGCGGAACACCCGCGCAGCCCCCGCAGGGGCCTCGCACCCACCGCAATTCCCTCGTCCCGCAAGGAGATCCCCGTGGCAGTCGTCGCGGAACCCACCCGCCGGGGCCGTCGCAGCGGGCCGCAGGCGCGCCGCGAGGCCCGGATCGGCCTGCTCTTCGTCCTTCCGTGTTTCCTGCTGTTCCTCGCCTTCCGGTTCGGTCCCGGCGTGGCCGGTGTGCTGATGAGCTTCACCGACTACTCCCTGACCGGCGGCGGCAGCTTCATCGGCCTCGACAACTTCACCCGCCTCTGGGACGACCCGCTGTTCTGGCAGGCGCTGAAGGTCACCGTCCTCTACACCGTCCTCGCCGTGCCCGGCACGCTCATCGCGTCCGTGTCCCTGGCGCTGATCACCCGCCGTGCGTTCCGCGGCGCCAGGTTCTTCCGTTCGGTGTTCTTCCTGCCGGTCGTCACCTCGCTGGTGCTGGCCGCGACCGTCTTCGTCTGGATCTTCTCGACCGGCGGCCCGTGGTCGACCCTGATGGGCTGGTTCGGGATGTCCGAGGGCTCCTGGCTCTCCGACGACGTCCTCGTCCTGCCCGCGCTCGCGATCGTCGGCGTCTGGTCCCGCTTCGGTTACGGGATGCTGATCCTCCTCGCCCGGATGCAGGACATCCCCCGGGAACTGGAGGAAGCCGCGCTCACCGACGGCGCGGGCCCCTGGCAGCGCTTCCGGTACATCGTGCTGCCGCAGCTCAAGCCCGCTCTGTTCTTCCTCGCCGTGATCGAGACGACGGCCTCGTTCCAGGTCTTCGACGCCGTCTACACCATGACGGGCGGCGGGCCCGCCAACGCCAGCTACACGCTCGTCTTCCAGCTCTACGACGCGGGCTTCAAGTACTTCGACCTGGGTTACGCCTCCGCCATCGGCGTCGCACTGTTCGTGCTGACGGTGGTGGTCGCCGTGATCCAGCGGCTCGTGATCGGGAAGGACCAGTGACCATGACCGCAACACCCGTGGAGACCGAGAAGAAGGCGCCCGCACCCCAGGCGCCCGCCGGAACCGACCGGGCCGCCCGCCGGGCCGAACGCAAGCTGCGCAAACTGTCCGAGCAGGACACCGTCCCGCACGGCATGCGCGCCACCCCGGCAGGCCGGATCGCCCGCGGCGTGCTGCTGACGGCGGCCGCGATCGTGACGATCTTCCCCTTCTACGCGATGGTCGTGCTCTCCCTGAAGCCGTCCGCGGCGGTCGAGTTCCCCGGCAGCCTGCTGCCCTGGCCGCTGACCGGCGAGGCGTACGACACCGTCATGAACGCCCAGGACGTGCCGCGCTGGCTGGTCAACACCCTGGTCTACTCCGTCGTCTCGGTCGTCGGCGTGCTGCTGCTCGCCTCGCTCGCCGGGTACGCCTTCGCCAAGAAGCGGTTCCCCGGCCGGGAGACCATGTTCTGGTCGTTCCTGTCGATGGTGATGGTCCCCTACCACGTCACGATGATCCCGACCTTCGCGATGATCGCGAAGCTCGGCGGAGTCGACACGTACTGGGGTCTGATCGTGCCGACCCTGGCCAACGCCCAGGCGGTCTTCCTCATGCGGCAGTTCATCCAGGGACTGCCCGACGAACTCTTCGAGGCGGCCCGCCTCGACGGCTGCAACGAGTGGCAGATCTTCCACCGGATCGTGCTGCCGCTGCTGAAGCCGATCCTCGCCACGCTCGGCGTGTTCGTCTTCCTGTGGCACTGGAACGACTTCCTCTGGCCGCTCGTCATCGGCCAGTCCACCGATATGCGCACCCTCACCGTCGGCATCGCCTCGCTCCAGCAGCAGAACGTGCCGCTCAATGTGGTGCTCTCCGGCTCCGTCATCGCGTTCGTGCCCATCTTCGCCGCGTACATGGTGGGCCAGCGCTACTTCACCGAGGGCGTCACCGCGTCCGGAATCAAGGGATAGCCAGGCATGTTCACCGATGAGGCCGCTCTCGAAGAGCGGCTCGCCACCCCCTCCCCCGCGCTCGTCGCCGACCTCGGCCGCCTCGAAGGCGATCTGCTGGTCCTCGGCGCGGGCGGCAAGATGGGCCCCAGCCTGTGCCGGCTGGCCCGGCGTGCGCTGGACGCCGCCGGACGTACGGACACCACGGTGTACGCCGTGTCCCGCTGGTCGGACACGTCCGCCGCCGAGGAACTCGAGGGAGCAGGGGTTCGTACCGTCGCCTTCGATCTGATGGACCCGGCCGCCGATCTGGCGGAGCTGCCCGACGCCGGGAACGTCGTCTTCATGGTCGGCGCCAAGTTCGGCTCGGCCGGGGCGCCTTCGCACGCCTGGGCAGTGAACGCCGCCATGCCGGACCGGGTGGCGCGCCGCTGGTCCGGGTCGCGGATCGCGGCTTTCTCCACCGGCAATGTGTACCCGCTGGTGCCCGTCTCCTCCGGCGGCTGCACCGAGACCGACCCGGTCGGGCCGGTCGGCGAGTACGCCATGTCCTGCCTGGGCCGTGAGCGGATCTTCGACCACGCCGCGCTGACCCGCGGCACGTCGGTCGCCATCATCCGCCTCAACTACGCGGTGGACCTGCGCTACGGCGTTCTCGCCGACATCGCGTACCGCGTGCAGGCGGGTGAGCCCGTGGATGTGACGACCGGTCATGCGAACGTGGTGTGGCAGGGGTACGCCAACGAGGTCGCGCTGCGCTCGCTGCTGCATGCCACCGACGGCCAGGCGTTCACCCTCAACCTCACCGGCCCCGAGACCGCCTCGGTGCGCCGGATCGCCGAGTGGTTCGGCACCGAGTTCGGCCGGGAGCCGGTGTTCGAGGGCGAGGAAGCATCGACGGCGCTGCTCTCCGACGCCAGCCGCTGTCATGCTCTCTTCGGCTACCCGGACGTCACCCTGCGCACGCTCGTCGAGTGGCAGGCCGACTGGCTGCGCCGCGGGCTGCCGCTGTCCGGCAAGCCCACCAAGTTCCAGGTCCGTGACGGAAGGTTCTGATCCACTCCATGTCCACTCCCTCCACCGCGGCCACGGCCACGCCCTCCCTCGACGCGCTCGCCCGGGGGGCGGTGATCCCCGCCCACCCGCTCGCGCTGCACGCCGACGGTACGTTCGACGAGCGGCGTCAGCGTGCGCTGACCCGCTACTACCTGGCGTCCGGGGCCGGCGGTGTCGCCGTCGCCGTGCACACCACCCAGTTCGAGATCCGGGAGCCCGAGGTCGGTCTCCTGGGGCCGGTACTCGAACTCGCCGCCGAGACCATCGACGCCGAGGCGGGCCGCCCGTTCATCAAGGTCGCAGGCGCCTGCGGCTACACCGCGCAGGCCGTCGCCGAGGCCGAGACCGCCGCCGCGCTCGGCTATGACGCCGTGCTGCTCAGCCCGGCCGTGCCGGGCGCCGACGAGAAGGGCCTGCTGGAGCGGGCCCGCGCGGTCGGCGAGGTGCTGCCCGTGATCGGCTTCTACCTCCAGGAGGCCGTCGGCGGGCGCTATCTCTCCCCGGCGTTCTGGTCGGCCTTCACCGATCTGCCGTCCACGGTCGCCGTGAAGGTCGCTCCGTTCGACCGGTACCGCACCGCGGATGTCGTGCGGGCGGTGGCCGCCGCCGACCGCGCCGACGAGGTGGCGCTCTACACCGGCAATGACGACGACATCATCGGTGACCTGCTCACCCCGTACGAGACGGCGAACGGCACGCGGCGCTGGTTCGCGGGCGGGCTCCTCGGCCAGTGGGCCGTATGGACCAGCTCCGCCGCCACCCTCCTCGACGACGTCCGCGCGGCCCGCGCCGGCGACCACGCGGCGACGGTGCGCTGCCTGGCCCGCCGCTCCGAGCTGACGGACGCCAACAGCGCGGTGTTCGATGTCCGCGGCGCGTTCCGCGGCTGCATCGCAGGCGTGCACGAAGTGCTGCGCCGACAGGGCCTGTTGGCGAACATCCGGTGCCTGGACCCGGCCGAGACGCTCTCGCCGGGGCAGGCGGACGAGATCACTCGGGTGGCCGCGGCCTACCCCTGGCTGACCGATGACGCCTTCATTGCGGAGCACCTCGATGCCTGGCTCTCCTGACCGCCCCCGGGTCGTCGTCGCCGTACCGCCCCAGCTGCGCGCCCAGTTCTTCACCGGCGCGGTCTGGCGGGAGCTGGTACGGGCGGCGGAGCTGACCGTCCTCGACGAGCACTCCGACCGGGCGGCGTTGGCAGCGGCGCTGCCCGGCGCCCGCGCACTGATCCTCTCCTGGCGCGCCCCCAAGGTCGACGCCGAACTCCTGGCGGCGGCCGACCGGTTGGAGTTGGTGGCGCACACCGGCTCGGCCGTCGCCCCGTACGTCACCGAAGAGGTGTTCCGGCGCGGGATCCGTGTCACCCAGGCCGGGGACGAGATGGCCCGGCCGGTCGCCGAGGTCGCACTCGCCTTCACCCTGTCGCTGCTCCACCGCATCCAGCGCTTCGACCACGCGCTGCGGGGCGGCGCCGAGTGGGCGGCGGCGAGCGAGGCCCCGCCGCGCCACGAGATCCACGGCAGCGACATCGGGGTGATCGGCGCGTCCCGTACCGGGCGGGCGTACATCGCGATGGTGCAGGCGATGGGCGCGCGGGTCTCCGTCACCGACCCGTTCCTGTCCGGGGCGGACGCCAGGGCGCTCGGCGTGGAGTCCGTCCCCCTGGACACACTGCTGTCGCGCAGCCGGATCGTGGCCGTGCACGCGCCGGTGACGGAGGAGACCCATCGGATGATCGGCGCCGGACAGCTGGCGCTGATGCCGGACGGGGCGGGCCTGGTGAACACGGCCAGGTCATGGCTGGTCGACGAGGAGGCGCTGCTCGCCGAGTTGCAGTCGGGCCGGCTCGATGCGGCGATCGATGTGTTCGACGCCGAGCCGCTGCCGTCGGACCACCCGTTCCGCGCCCTGCCGAATGTGCTGCTGACCCCGCATCAGGCAGCGGGCAGTGTCGAGTGCCGGCAGCGGCTCGGCGCCAGTGCGGTCGGCGAGGTGCTGCGGCTGCTGGCGGGGCAGCCCCCGGCCCATGCGGTCACCGTCGACGCCCTGACCCGCCTGCACTGATCCACCGCGTCATTCCCCTTACCTCTCAGGAGAGTTCACCCCATGCGACTGATGCGCATCGGCGAGCCGGGCCATGAGCGTCCGGTCCTCGCCTGCCCCGAAGGCCGCCACTACGACCTGTCGGGCGTCACCGACGACATCGACGGCGTGTTCCTCGCCGCGCTCACCGAGAAGCCGCACCTGATTCCCGCCGAGCCGAAGCTCCCGGAGACCGACATCACCGGGCAGCGGATCGGCGCGCCCGTCGCCCGCCCGCACGCGCTGCTCTGCATCGGCCAGAACTACGCGGCCCATGCCGCGGAGTCCGGGTCCGAGCCGCCCGAGCAGCCGATCCTCTTCTACAAGTCGCCGAACACGATCGTCGGCCCGTACGACGACGTCCTCATCCCGCGCGGTTCGAAGAAGACCGACTGGGAGGTGGAGCTGGCCGTCGTCATCGGCCGCCGCGCCGCCTACCTCGACTCGCCTGACGACGCCGCCTCGTACATCGCCGGTTACGCCGTCAGCAACGACGTCTCGGAGCGCGCCTTTCAGCTGGAGGAGTCGGGTGGCCAGTGGTCCAAGGGCAAGAGCTGCGCCACGTTCAACCCGCTGGGCCCGGTACTGGTGACGGCCGACGAGGTCGGTGACCCGCAGCAGCTGCGGCTGCGCAGTTACGTCAACGGGGAGCCGCGACAGGACTCCAGCACCGCGGACATGATCTTCAGCGTGGCGCATCTGGTGCACCATCTGTCGCAGTATCTGGTGCTGGAGCCCGGCGACATCATCAACACCGGTACGCCGCAGGGCGTGGCGCTGTCCGGCCTCTTCCCGTACCTGGGACCGGACGATGTGATGGAGGTCGAGGTCTCCGGCCTGGGCCGGCAGCGCAGCGTCTGCCGGCCCGCGTAACGCCGCTCAGTCCTCCGGGAGTTCGACCGGGGCGATGTCGTCGAAGACATCGCCGGGGCCGGGGTTCGTCGTGTCCGTGGCACCGCCGAAGTGGTTCATCACACCCCATACGGCGTTGAGCGCGGTCTGCACGGCGCCCTCGGCCCACCCGGCCGTCCAGGAGATGTCGTCGCCCGCGAGGAAGAGGCCCCGCTTGTCGGCGGGCAGCCGGTCCTGCATGAAGTGGGTGAACAGCCGCCGCTGGTAGCGGTAGTGGCCCGGCAGGTTGGCCTTGAACGCGCCCATGAAATAGGGCTCGTTCTCCCAGGAGACGGTCACCGGGTTGCCGATGATGTGCTTCCTGATGTCGACGTTCGGGTAGATCTCGCCGAGCGACTTCAGCATCACTTCCATGCGCTCGTTCGGGGAGAGCGGCAGCCACTTCAGGCTGTCGTCGCACCAGGTGTACGAGAGGCAGATGACGGCCGGCTTGTCCGGCCCGTCGTCGAGAAGGTACGTGCCCCGCGTCATCCGGTCGGTGAGCGTCATCGACATGGTGTCGCGCCCGGTGGGAACCCCCCTGCCGTCGACGGCCTTGTCCAGCCAGAACGGCCGGTCGACGGGCACGAACAGCTTCGACGACTCCATGTAGTGGGTCCGCTCCATCGCCGTCCAGTGGTCGATGGGGAACAGCTCGTCGTCGCAGGCGATCTTGGAGAGCAGCAGCCAGGACTGCCCCGTGAAGATCGCCGCCCGGAAGGTGCGGATGTCGCCGGTCGCGTCGGTGACGGTGATCCGGTTCCCGGCGGTGCGGTGCAGTCGGGTCACGGCGGGACGGGGCTCCCCGTCGTGCAGCGAGGACAGCGAGGTACCGAGCGGCCAGTGCACGATCTTCTGCGGCTCGCGGTCCCAGAGCCGCAGCGGGAGCTGCTGGCTGCCGCCGACGATGCCGCGGTGGTGGTCGTCGGCCTCGGTGTAGACGACCCGCAGGATCTCCAGGATGGAGTTGGGGAAGTCGGTGTCCCAGCCGCCGGTGCCGAACCCGACCTGGCCGAAGATCTCGCGGTGCCGGAACGACTTGAAGGCGTCGGAGGCGCAGAGGAAGCCGTAGAAGGTCTGGTTGTCGAGCTTCTCGACGAGCTTCGCCCAGATCTCCCGGATCCGCGGGACGTCGCGCTCGCGCATCGCCCGGTTCATGTCGGAGAAGTCGGCGCCCTCCTCCAGGCAGGCGTTCCAGGCGTCCATCACGTCACGGTAGACCTGCGGCAGGTCGTCGATCGTCTCCGCGTAGTGCGACTCGCCCTTGAGGTCGACGACGGTCGACGGGGTGGTCGGCGCGAGTGGGTTGGGGAACGGGCTGGTCTCCAGGCCCACCAGGTCGATGTAGTGCTGCAGCGCGGTGGACGACGGCGGGAAGCGCATCGCACCCATCTCGGCGGTCAGCGAGGGGTCGCACCCATCGAAGCCGACCGTACGCAGCCGGCCGCCTATCCGGTCCGCCTCGTAGACGACGGGCTTGAGGCCCATCTTCATCAGTTCGTACGCCGCCACGATGCCGGAGAGCCCGCCACCGATGACCGCCACCTCGGCACCGTGCTCGGTCGCCGGTATCTGCCCCAGCCCCGCGGGGTGCGCCAGGAAGTCGTCGTACGCGTAGGGGAAGTCCGGACCGAACATGGTGATCGGCGGCTGCGCGTCGGTGTGCTGGACGGCGTTGGGCACCGTGGACGTCATGGGGTGGGGACTCCTTGCGGGGGCAGTGGAAGAGAGGGGCGCGGCGGACTCAGACGAGGGAGCCGTACAGACCGGGGCGGCGGTCGCGCAGATACGGGTTGGCGGCGCGGGACGCGCTCAGGAACTCCGGGTCGACCTCGCCGATCACGAGCTCCTCGCCACGTCCGGCGCGGGTGCGGACCGTGCCGTCGGGCCCCGCCAGACAGCTCAGCCCGACGAACTCGAACTCGCCTTCCGGGCCGGTCCTGTTGACGTACGCGACATACATCTGGTTCTCGAAGGCGCGGACCGGCACGACGGACTCGGGGACGAACTGGAAGGGATGCATCTGCGCCGTCGGCACCAGCAGCAGATCGGTGGCGGCGAGGGCGTGCGCCCGTACGTTCTCGGGGAACTCGACGTCGTAACAGATCATGATCCCGATGCGTACGCCGTCCAGTTCGGTCTGGACGACGGTCTGCTCGCCGGGGGTGAACCACTGCTGCTCGAAGCAGCCGAAGAGGTGGGTCTTGCGGTAGTTGGCGAGCCGGGTGCCGTCGGGGCCGATCAGTTGCGCGGAGTTGAAGATCAGCTCGTCCGCGCGCTCCGGGTACCCGTAGAGAACCGCGAGCCCGTGCCGTACGGCGATGGAGGCGACGGTCTGCGCGGAGGCGCCGTCGGCGGGCTCGGCCAGCAGGGGTACGTCGTCGCCGATGGCATACCCGGTCAGGAACAGCTCGGGGCAGACAAGCAGCCGCGCCCCGGCGGCTGCCGCGCGCTCTGCCGCCTCGTCGAGGGCCTTGATGTTCTCGGCCACCGAGCCCGGACGTCCGGAGCTCTGGAGCAGGGCGGTGCGCAACGGCGGCATGGCTGACCTCGGGCAGTGCGGGCGGGGCGGGGACGTATAGACGGTACGGGCCGGTAATCCGGCCGGACAAGGCGCGAGCGTTGCGCGCCGACCGTCGATCCATTGCGCAATTCGCCGGTCCGGCGGTGATTCGTTGCGCGGAGCGTCTCCGCAGGTCACAGGGGTGATATCGGTCTCGGGTCGGAGTGGGTTCCCGCCGCGCGGCGGAGAGCGGACGGGGACCCCGGCGCGATGTGCGGCGGCGGTCCCGCCGGAAGAGTCGGAGTCGTCCGAGCGACTCCCGCTCCGCCCTGCGGAAGGCCTGTCATGACCCGCATCGCGCACATCCGCACCCGGCTCGCCGCGATCGCAGCGGCGCTGCTGATCACCGCGGGCGCCACCGGCTCGGCAGCGGCGCTCGGCGACTGGGCCCCCGGAACTGCGAGGGGGCAACGGGAAGCGGCAGCCCTGACCGGTACGGCGAAGCTGTACCGCCCGGTCGGGGACGACATCACCTTCACCTTCGACGCCCACCTCGCCGCGAAGGACACCATGGACCCGGAGCAGGCGTACGGCACCTTCCGCTTCCGCCACGTCTTCCCGAACGGCACGTCCGGCTGGGCCGAGGGCTCGGTGGACTGTCCGGTGACCGGCGGCAAGGTGGCCGTGGTCACCGGCGTCATCACGGCGACCGACATCGGCATCGAGGGCAGGCGGGTCGGCATGTCGGTCCACGACCTGGGCAACCACGACCGGCTGGGGTACAGCTGACTGAACCAGGAGGCGGAGGACCACCTGCCCCCGTGCATGTCCTCGGCCCCGTTCGAGAAGGTCGAGGCGGGCACCGGCGACTTCACGGTGCTGCCCTGGCACCCGCAGTACGAGCAGAAGAGCTGACGCCCGCCCGCCGGATCAGCCCGGCGTCCCCGAGGAGTACCGCCGCAGCAGCGGCGACAGCACCAGCACGGACTTGGTTCGCTCCACATAGGGCTCGCCCGCGATCCGCTCCAGCACCTGCTCGAAGTGGCGCATGTCGGCGGCGAAGACCTGGACGATCGCGTCGGCCTCCCCGGTGACCGTGGAGGCCGAGGCGATCTCGGGGTAGCGCGCCAGACCGCTCTTGATCGCTTCCGGGGAGGTGTTGCGGCTGCAGTAGATCTCGATGAAACCCTCGGTCTCCCAGCCGAGCGCCGCCGGGTCCACCCGCACGGTGAATCCGGTGATGGCCCCCTCCGCACGCAACCGGTCGACCCGGCGTTTCACCGCGGGCGCGGACAGGCCGATGATCGCGCCGATGTCGGCGTAGGAGCGGCGGGCGTCCTCGGCAAGGGCGTGGACGATGCGTTCGTCGAGATCGTTCAGTCGCACTTCAGGTGGATCACTTCTCTGCGATGGCCGGTCGGGGCGTCGGCAGCACGGTGCCGCAACCGAAGTAGAACACGTGGTGGTGGGCCGGGCCGTACGGACGTCGGCGCGGTGCAACGGGGTAGGGGTGGAGTGCGTACCCGTCGAATGGAGCTCCGATGACCTGGCTCGACCCCGATCCCTTCCTGCGAGGTGTCGCCTGGCGGGACGGCGTGCGCCCGGTCCGGGCCGACCCCGCCGATCTGGCCCGGCTGCCGTGGGACACCGCGGAGCGGGCGCTGCTGCCGACCGGGGTCCGACTGGAGTTCCTGGCACCGGGAGCGCGTGCGGTGGAGATCCGCTACCGCGCCGCGGCCCGGGGCGCGGCGGACGGCCGGGCCGGGCTCTTCGCACTGTGGCAGGGCGGGCAGTGTGTGGCGGAGGTCCTCGCCGGGCCCGCCGAGGAGGCCGTCACCGTGATCGGACTCCCGCCGGGGGAAGGCCCGTTCACCGTCCATCCGCCGGAGACGCTGGGCCCGGCGATCCTGGGGCTGCGGGCGGTGGGCGGGGCCCTGCTGCCCGCCCCGGCGCGGCCGCGGTGGGTGGTCCACGGGGACTCGATCACCGAGGGCTGGTGGTCGACGCGCCCCGCCCACGCCTGGCCCGCGGTGGCGGGCCGCGCGCTGGGCCTCGACCCGGTCAATCTGGGGTACGCGGGTTCGGCGCGCGGGGAGTTGTGCGTCGCCGAGCAGATCGCCGGGCTCCCGGCCGATCTGCTGACGCTGGCCTTCGGTACGAACTGCTGGTCGTCGGTACCCTTCTCGGCGCCGCTGCTGTACGAGACGGTGCGCGCCTTCGTCGCCCTGGTGCGCGCGGGCCACCCGGGGACGCCGATCCTGCTGGTCTCCCCGCTCCTGCGCCCGGACGCGGAGGACACCCCGAACGCCCTCGGAACCACGCTGTCCGAGCTGCGGACGGCGCTGGAGCGGGCCGGCGCGAGCCTCGTCCGGGCGGGGGACGCCCGGCTGTCGGTGCTGCCGGGCAGGGATGTCCTGGGCCCGGAACACCTGGTGGACGGCCTCCACCCGGACGACAGCGGCCACGCCCTGCTGGCGGCGGCGGTCGCAGATGCCCTCACCCCGTACGTCCCCTGACAACGGAGAACGCCCGGGCCGCAACAGCGGCCCGGGCGCAGCCCTCGTGAACGACCCCGCGGGTCAGCACAGCCAGGGCCCCTCGTGTGGATCATGCTGGGCCCGCGGGGTCCGGCGCGCACATCTGCGGCGTTGTCGTCGGTCGCCGACTCCCCCATGGCCCTCAAGCCCTCAAGTCATGGGGAACACCCTTCGCGTGGGCTCCCGCCTCCGCCTTGCGGTTGCACGCACCACTGCGCCGCCGGCCGCTCCGCGGTCCGGTCCGGTCCGGACCGGACCGAACCGAACGGAAGACCCTAGCTCCAACTGGCGTGCAGCGGCTTGCCCTCGGCGTAACCGGCGGCGCTCTGCACACCGACGACCGCCTTCTCGGCAAACTCCTCCAGGGACGCCGCACCGGCGTAGGTGCAGGAGGAGCGGACGCCCGCGATGATCGAGTCGATCAGGTCCTCGACGCCGGGACGGACCGGGTCCAGGAACATCCGCGAGGTGGAGATGCCCTCTTCGAAGAGCGCCTTGCGGGCGCGGTCGTACGCGGACTCGTCCGACGTACGGTTCTTCACGGCGCGCGCGGACGCCATGCCGAAGGACTCCTTGTAGTACCGGCCGTCGGCGGACTGCTGGAGGTCGCCGGGCGACTCGTACGTACCGGCGAACCAGGAGCCGATCATCACGTTGGACGCGCCCGCGGCGAGCGCCATGGCGACATCGCGCGGGTGGCGGACGCCGCCGTCGGCCCAGACGTGCTTGCCATGCTTCTTCGCCTCGGCGGCGCACTCCAGCACCGCGGAGAACTGCGGCCGTCCGACACCGGTCATCATCCGCGTGGTGCACATGGCACCGGGGCCGACCCCGACCTTGATGATGTCCGCGCCGGCCTCGATGAGGTCGCGCACGCCCTCGGCGGCGACGACGTTGCCCGCGACGATCGGCACCTGCGGGTCGAGCGCCCGGACCGCGCGGACCGCGCTGATCATGGACTCCTGGTGGCCGTGCGCGGTGTCGACGACGAGCGTGTCGACGCCCGCGTCGAGGAGCTGCTTGGCCTTGCCCGCGACATCGCCGTTGATCCCGACGGCGGCGGCTATCCGCAGCCTGCCGTCGGCGTCGGTGGCCGGGGTGTAGAGCGTGGCGCGGAGCGCCGCCTTGCGGGTGAGGATGCCGACGAGCCTGCCGTCCGCGTCGACCGCCGGGGCGAGCTTGCGGTGGGCGCCGTCGAGCTTGTTGAACGCGTCGCGCGGGTCGATGTCCGCGTCGAGCAGCACGAGGTCCTTGGACATGACCACGGAGAGCTGAGTGAAGCGGTCGACACCGGTCAGGTCGTGGTCGGTGACGACGCCGACGGGCCGCTGCTCCTCGTCGACGACGACGCCCGCGCCGTGGGCACGCTTCGGGAGCAGGGACAGGGCGTCGGCGACCGTCTGGCCCGGGGCGAGCACGATCGGCGTGTCGAGCACGAGGTGGCGCGTCTTCACCCAGGAGATGACGTCGGTGACGACATCGATCGGGATGTCCTGCGGAATGACGACCAGACCGCCGCGGCGGGCGATCGTTTCGGCCATCCGGCGGCCCGCGATCGCCGTCATGTTGGCGACGACGAGCGGGATGGTCGTGCCGGATCCGTCCGGCGAGGAGAGGTCGACCCCCTGGCGGGAACCGACCGCTGAGCGGCCCGGAACCATGAAGACATCGTCGTACGTGAGGTCGTACGGGACCGCGGGGGACTGTGTATAACGACCGGTGCCGGGTTCAAGAAAACGCATAACACTCATATTTTCACGCGAAACGGCGCAGGTCGCTGCCACGAAGACACAGCAAATGACCCCCGCGTTCGTACGTTCCTCCAGGGAGCGAGTGCGGGAGCCCCGGGCAAGTGGAACCTGCCTTGCCCGGGGACCCTACCCGAATGGCATGCGAACCATTCGCGATCATCTTCCCTGGACCTGGTGACAAGGGGTCAGGTAGCTTCAAACGCGCAGGTCCCGCGGGTCACGACTACGTCCCGAGGAACAGGCGGAATGGCCCCAACTTCCGTCATACGTACGACCGGAGAGGATCCAGACCCGCCCGTGGAGAACGAACTGCCGGACATTTACTGCCCGTTCCCCCAGCGGACGAATCCGCACGTCGCGCACACCCGTGAACACCTCGACAACTGGACGCGCAACACCGGCCTGGTGCACCGCGATTCAGCCAGGGAGCGCTTCGAGCAAGCCGACTTCGGCGCCTTCGTCGGCATGGTGTACCCGACCGCAAATGAGCACAATCTCGACCTCGTCGCTGACTGGTTCGTGTGGCTGTTTCTCGTCGACGACCAGCTCGACGACGGCTATCTCGGCCGCAGCCCGGAGCGGGTGCGGGACGTGGTCACCCTGATGCGCAGCGTGGTCGAGGGCACCCGAACCGGTCCGCTGCCGGACGAGGACCTGCCGGCCGCCGTGGTCGCCCTGGCCGACCTGTGGGAACGTACGACGCCGAACGCGGCGGCGCACTGGCTCCGGCGCTTCGCCTGGCACCTGGTCACCTACCTCACCACGGCCACCACCTGGGAGGCGGGGAACCGGGCGAACGGTGTCGTGCCGTCCGAGGAGACCTACATCGCCAAGCGGCGGCACACCGGCGCGATACATGTCTGCATGGACCTGATCGAGATCGTGGCCGCCATCGAGGCGCCCGAGTCGATCCACAACGATCCCCGGTTCATCGTCGCCGTGGAAACCTCGTGCAACGTCGTGTGCTGGGCCAACGACGTGTACTCGTACGAGAAGGAACAGGTGCTCGGCGAGATCCACAACCTCGTCCATCTGGTCCGGCACCACCGCGGTTACGGAAAGCAGCAGGCGCTCGAACACGTCTGCGCGGAGATCGCCACCGAGACCGACCGCTTCCTGGCGGCCGAGGCCGAACTGCTCATGGCCTACCCCCAGCTGTCCGGGATGCTTCTCCCGTACCTGGACGGGATGCGAAGCTGGATGCGGGGCAATCTGGACTGGTCGCGGCAGACCCCGCGCTACAACCCGGCCGACGTCAGCCAGTACAAGGCGCCGGAGCAGTACCTGGAGGCGACGGTCCTGGGCATCGGACCGGAACCCGCCGACTGCGGGGCCGAGGGACGTGTCGACTGAGGATCACACAGAAAAGGGACAGGACAGTCAGGACAGTACGGAGAAAGCCGGGTGCGCGTGCCGCACCCGGCTTTCCTCCTGGTCCTTCGTCCTCACGACGACGCCGCAGAGGTGCGTGCCGGACCCCGCGAGCCGGCCTGATCCGAACGAGATGCCCTAATCGCCGTCCGGGTCGGCGCGCTCCAGCGCGGGCCGCTGCGGCGCCGCCGACTCCGTCAGCAGATAGTCGGCAGCGGCCGTGTCCGTCACCAGGCTGGTGACCAGACCGGACCGCAGGACCGCCCCGATCGCCGCCGCCTTGCGCTGGCCGCCCGCGATCGCCACCACCTCGGGGATCCGGCGCAGCCGGTCCGCCTCGACCGTGATGCACCGCTCCCCCAGGTCGCGGCCGACCCGGCGCCCCTCCGTGTCGAAGAGGTGGGCGGACATCTCGGCGGCGACGCCCAGCGACGCGTAGTGCGCCCGTTCCTCGTCCGTGAGCATGTCGTGGACGGTGGAGATACCCGGCTCCCACGAGCCGATGGAGACCGCGGCGACCGTCACCTTGTCGAAGTATTCGAAGGCACGGGCGATGCCGGTCTGGTGACGCAGCGCGGCGGCCGTGGCCGGGTCGGGCAGCAGCATCGGCGCATAGATCGGGTGGGCCTCGCCGCCGGACACCTGGGCGGCCCTGCGGACCGCCTCGACCGAGCCGCGCTCGGCCGTTCCCGCGTCGTACACCCCGGTCAGCTGGACGACCGTGCACGGCGGCAGCCGGTCGAGGGCCGCCGCCATGTGAATGGTGGACCGGCCCCAGGCCAGGCCGAGCACATCGCCCTCGTTCACCAGTTCGCCCAGGAGGTCGGCCGCGACCTCGCCCAGGTTCTCCGGGTCCGGGGCGTCGTCCTCCTCCTCTGCCGGAGATTCGACGACGACCGCGTGCCGCAGCCCGTAGCGGGCCCGCAGCGCGTCGGAGCGCTCCGCGTCCAGTTCTGCGGGGACCCGGATCTCGATCCGTACGAGGTCACGCTCAAGGGCTGTCTCCAGGACCCGGGCCACCTTGAAGCGGCTGACGCCGAACTCCTCGGCGATCTGGATCTTCGACTTCCCCTCAAGGTAGAAGCGACGGGCCATGGCCGCCGCCTGCACCAGCTCCGCGGGCCCCATCCGCAGGGCGGACCTGCCCGCCGACATTGCAGACACCGCGATCTCCTCACTGCTGTTCACACGCTCGATACGCCGTTCATCCTGTCAGATACGGCAATCCTTGATCAGTCCCGTCGGACCGCGTTCATCTGCACGTGGCCGGGCCGACCGGCAATCGGGGGCCGGAGTCGGTCCCGTCGTCACTGCCGACGTCCCCGCCGGCTTCAGTGGTTGCACGCCCAGGCCGCCGAAGCGATGGTCCCGTCCGCCTTGGTACGCAGAGCGCGTACCGCCTCGGCCGGGTCATTGGCCCCGTACACCGCCGAGCCGGCGACGAAGACATCCGCACCGGCCTCGGCGCACCGCTCGATGGTGGACTCCGAGACACCACCGTCGACCTGCAGCCACAGCTCCAGACCGTGCTTGGAGATCAGCTCACGGGTGCGGCGGATCTTCGGCAGCATGATGTCGAGGAAGGCCTGGCCGCCGAAGCCCGGCTCCACCGTCATGATCAGCAGCATGTCGAGCTCGGGCAGCAGGTCCTCGTACGGCTCGATGGGCGTCGCCGGCCTGAGCGCCATCGAGGCGCGGGCGCCCTTGGCCCGGATCTCCCGCGCCAGCCGTACGGGCGCTGCCGCGGCCTCCACGTGGAAGGTGACGGAACCGGCACCCGCCTCGACGTACTGCGGCGCCCAGCGGTCCGGGTCCTCGATCATCAGATGGCAGTCCAGCGGCGTGTCCGTGGCCCGGCTCAGCGATTCCACGATCGGCACGCCGAGGGTCAGGTTGGGCACGAAGTGGTTGTCCATCACGTCGACGTGGAGCCAGTCGGCGCCTTCGACGGCCGTCGCCTCCTCGGCGAGACGGGCGAAGTCGGCGGACAGGATGCTCGGGTTGATCTGGGCCATGTGCCAAGCCTGCCACGTTCCGCGGCACTTCCCTGCCTCGGTGCGCCCCAAAGCCTCACGGGATCATTACAGTTCGCGCAATCCCGGCGAATCGGCCCGCACCGAGGCCCCGGAAGGGTCCCGTCAGGCCGTACGACGCAGCAGCGCGAGATACATCGCGTCCGTGCCGTGCAGATGCGGCCACAGCTGGACGTCGGGGCCGTCGCCCAGCGCGGGCACACCCGGCATCAGCGGACGCGCGTCCACCCACTCCGCCTCGACCGGCTCACCGCCCCGTCCCTTGAGTACGTCCTCGACCACCACCCGGGTCTCCGCGAGATGCGGCGAGCAGGTCGCGTAACCGACGATCCCGCCGATCCGCACGGCCTTCAACGCCTCCCGCAGCAGACCACGTTGCAGCGGCGCGAAGTTCTCCAGGTCCTCGGCGCGGCGGCGCCAGCGGGACTCCGGGCGGCGGCGCAGCGCGCCGAGGCCGGAGCACGGTACGTCCATCAGGACCCGGTCGAAGACGCCGGGCTGCCACGGCGGGCGAGTGCCGTCGGCGGTGATCACCTGGTACGGGCCGGGGTTGCCGGCCAGCGCCCGCTCCACGAGACGGGCCCGGTGCGGCTGCTTCTCGGCGGCCAGCAGGGCGGCTCCGCGTTCGGCGGCGAGGGCAGCGAGCAGGGCGGCCTTGCCACCCGGTCCGGCGCACCCGTCGAGCCAGCGGCTGTCGCTGCCCTCCACCGGCGCATTGGCGAGGGCGGCGGCCACCAGCTGGCTGCCCTCGTCCTGGACCCCTGCGCGGCCCTCCTGCACGGCGCCCAGGGCGCCGGGCTCGCCGCCTTCCGCCATCCGCACGGCATAGGGGGACCAGCGGCCGGGGAGGCCGTTCTCGTCGCCGAGGGCCGTGAGCAGCTCCTCGGTGGTGGAGCGGCCGGGGCGGGCGACGAGGGTGACCTCGGGCCGCTCGTTGTCGGCTTCGAGGAGGTCCTCGATCCCGGCGCGGCCGCCACCCAGCGCATCCCAGAGCGCGGAGACGATCCAGCGCGGATGCGAGTACACGACCGCCAGGTGGTCCTCGGCGTCCTCGTCGTACGACGGGGCGACGCGCGCCACCCAGCCGTCGAGGTCGTCCGCGGCGACCTTCCGCAACACGGCGTTGACGAACTTGGCGCGCCCTTCACCGAGCACCACCCGGGCCAGTTCCACGCTGGCGGAGACCGCGGCGTGGGTGGGGATACGGGTGCCGAGCAGCTGGTGCACGCCCATGTTGAGCACGTCGAGGACGGGCGGGTCGACCTCGCGCAGCGGCCGGTCGATGCAGGCCGCGACGATCGCGTCGTACGTGCCCTGGCGGCGCAGCGTCCCATAGACCAGTTCGGTCGCCAGCGCCGCGTCCCTGGCGTCGAAGTCGCCCTTGGCCCGTGCCTTCTTCAGCAGCGGGGGCAGGACGAGGTTGGCGTACGCGTCGCGTTCGTCGACGGCCCTGAGCGCCTCGAAGGCGAGGAACCGGACCGGGTCCTTCTGGGGCCGGCGATGCGGCTTGGCGGGACGGCGACGCTGCTGGTCGTTCACGTGAAAGGTGCTCCGCTGATGGTGAGGGGCGAATCCTCCCAGCGTAATCCCTCCGTACCGGGACAGTGGCTGAGTGAGCTGTCGGGACGCCTTGCCCAGGGCGGCGGCGGCATACCCCTCCGCGTGGGCTCCTTCCGCCGCCTTGCGGCTGCACGCACCACGGCGACACCAACCGCTCCGCGGCGGGCCGTTCCCCGATCCGGCCCGATCCGAACGGAAGCCCCTAGATCCCCACCAGCTCCCCCGGGACGATCCGCACCCCGCGCGCCCAGTCCGCGGCCCTCATCGGCTTCTTGCCCTGCGGCTGGACCCAGAGCAGCTCGACCGCGTGCGATCCGGTGCCGACGTACACATGGTTCTTGGACGCGGACAGCTCACCGGGCGCCAGATCGGCGCGGTCCAGGACGGGCACGGCCTGGATGAGCTTGAGGCGTTCCCCGCGGAAGAGCGTCCATGCCCCGGGGGCGGGTGTGCAGCCACGCACCACCCGGTCGACCCTCAGCGCCGGTGCGGACCACTGCACCTCGGCGTCCTCGACGGCGATCTTCGGTGCGAGGGTGACGCCGTCCACGGGCTGCGGCACGGCGTGCAGCGTGCCGTCCTCGATGCCGTCCATGGTCGCGGCGAGCAGCCCGGCACCGGCGAAGGCGAGCCGGGTCAGCAGATCACCGCTGGTGTCCGTGGGCCGCACCTCCTCGGTGAGGACGCCGTACACCGGGCCCGAGTCGAGCCCCTCCTCGATCAGGAAGGTCGAGGCGCCGGTGACCTCGTCGCCGGCCATCACCGCCTGCTGGACGGGGGCCGCGCCGCGCCAGGCGGGCAGCAGCGAGAAGTGGAGGTTGACCCAGCCGCGGGCGGGTACGTCGAGGGCGATCTTGGGCAGCAGCGCCCCGTACGCGACGACCGGACAGCAGTCCGGGGCGATCTCCCGCAGCCGCGCGAGGAAGTCCTCGTCACGCGGGCGGGCGGGCTTGAGCACCTCGATCCCGGCTTCCTCGGCGCGCTCGGCGACGGGGCTGGCGACCAGTCGGCGGCCGCGCCCCGCAGGGGCGTCGGGCCGAGTGACGACGGCGGCCACCTCATGCCGGTCGGAAGCGATCAGGGCGTCCAGGGCGGGGACGGCAACCTCGGGGGTGCCTGCGAAGACGAGCTTCATGGGTGGCTGACTGCCTCTCGGGCCGAGACGTACGGTGACGAGCAACGCACAAGTCTATGGGCCATCCGCCAGGGGGGCGTACTCACGGCCGTGCGCCCCGCGCATCTACGCATACGCACCTGGAGCGTGACCACATCGCCGGGTGACGCGTTGGTCAAGAGAGATTGACCGAAGCGGGCCGCCACGGTGCGGCCCGGCCCCCTTCAACGCCGGTTCGAGAGGCTTCTTCATGGCCGACCACGCAACCCACGACGCCCAAGCGCGGGCCAGCCTGCATCTGTTGGTGCGGGACATCGAGCGGGTCCGGCGGCAGGTGGACGCACTGCGCACGCTCACGGCCCAACTGGGCAACGTCTACCGTCCGCGCCGCTCCGGCCCGTCCACGGGCTTCGTCGTCTACGGCAGGGCCCCGGCCCCCACCGTCAGGCTGGCCCAGGAACTGCGCGACAGCGTCGAGACCCTGGTGACGGCGGCAGTGGACTTCGACCGCTCACTGGGCTTCTCCTGGGACGCGGTGGGCTCCGCGCTCGGAGTCACCAAGCAGGCGGTCCACCGGCGCTACGGCGCCCGCCGGAACACCCCGCAGCCGGGAACCACCGAGGTGGCAGCCGAGACCGCCGCGCCGCGTCCGCTCCCCGTGACGCCCGGGTCCGGCACGGCTCCGGTGCTGCCCGTAGTACCCGCCGCCCGCTCCATGCCCCCGCAGCCCTCCTCGGACCGGCCGCCCCTGCGCGAGGAGCTGCGCCCCGGCGTCTTCCCCGGCCCGCGCAACGGCTGACCGAGTCCCCCTCTGCCCCACCGTGCCTGGCGCACGGCGGGGCAGTCGCATGTGCGCCGTCCACCGGGCCGGTGGGCGGCGGGCCGGGTCAGCCGATGTCCGGGGGATCGATCCTGATCCGGACCGGATCACCGCTGCCCCGGGCCGTCCGCGCGGCCTGTGCCGTCTTCAGCGCGGCGGCCAGCGCGGCGCCGCTGCCCGGCGGAACCCTGAGCAGCGCCCGCTCCCAGCTCTCCCCCAGCGGCGCGTCCCACGGTCTTCTGGGTCTGCCGGGTTCGGCACCCGGAACCGGGACCGGGCCGAGCACCTCCGCCTCCGGCGGCAGTTCGGCGGCGGCAAGGAACGCCGAGAGCGCCTCCGGCAGGCCGGTCACCGATGCCATCCGGGACACCGGCGGGAAACCCAGCTCGGCGCGTTCCGCCAACTCGCGGCGGGCGTGGCCGACCGGGTCCCAGCGCACCAGCGCCTGGACCGGTCGCAGGGTCGGTTCGGCGACGATCACCACCGTGCCGCCGTCCGGCTGTCCCCGTACCAGCGAGGCCGCGGCAGTCCAGCGGCGCAGCGCCTCCTCGCCGGCCCGCAGATCGGGGCGGCCGACCATCGCCCAGCCGTCGAGCAGCAGCGCAGCCGCATAACCGCCCTCGGCGACGGGTTCGGCGCCCGGGGTGCTCACGACCAGCGCGGGCGCGTCCGGCACGGAGTCCAGGATGTGGTCGCGGCCGGACGTCCGCACCGGCACGGCGGGAAAGGCCCGGCCGAGCTCCTCGGCCGTCCGGCGGGCACCGACGATCTGGGCCCGCAGCCGCTGGGAGCCACAGGCCACGCAGTGCCAGGCGGTCTCGGCCCGCCCGCACCACGCACAGTTGAGATCCCGCTGGTCCGGCGCCTCCAGCGGCCCGGCGCAGTGGCGGCACCGGGCGGGCTCACGACAGCGCTCGCAGGCCAACCGCGGCGCGTATCCGCGCCGCGGCACCTGGACCAGCACCGGTCCGCGGCGCAGCCCGTCCCGTACGGTCTGCCAGGCGAGACTGGGCAGCCGCGCGGCCCTGGCCGCCCCGTCCCGGGCCAGCTCGCCGTCGCCGACGGTACGCACCAGCGGCGCCGCGATCCGCAACTGCTCCCGGTCCGCACGCAGCGGCAGCGCCCAGCCGGTCTCCACCAGCTGGGCGGCCTCCACGGTGCAGCTCGTGCCGCCGAGCAGGAACGCGCACCGGCCGTGCGCGGCCCGCAGCTCCAGGACCTCCCGGACATGCGGGAAGGGGGCGTTGTCGTCGCTGTGGCTCGAATCCCCGTCGTCCCAGACGGCGACCAGGCCCAGGTCCGCGACCGGAGCGAACATCGCGGCCCGCGTCCCGACCACCGCACGCACCGATCCGCGCCGCACGGCAAGCCACTCCCGGTACCGCTTCTCGGGCCCGGAGTCGGCGGTCAGCAGGGCATGGCGGCCCACCCCGAGCAGTTCGGTGAGCGCGGAGTCCACGCGCCCCGCCGTGCGCCCGTCCGGTACGACCACGAGCGCGCCCCGCCCCGAGGCGAGGGTGGCGGCCACGGCCTTGGCGATCTCCTGGGGCCAGTGCGGCCCGGGCAGTGCGGTCCATACCGCCCGGGGGGCACCGCCCTCGGCCAGTGACCGCAGGAACGCGGGCCCCTGCTCGTACCGCTCCCAGCTTTCGGGCGACGGCGCCGGGGGCGGTGGCAGCGGCTCCGGCGAGGGCCTGGACTCGGCCCGTCCGTTCCTGGGCGGCACGGCGAGCTGCAGCACATCGGCGAGGCTGCCGGCATACCGGTCGGCCACCGCACGCGACAGGGCGAGCAGCTCGGGTCCGAGCACCGGCTCGGGCGACACGACGTAGGCCAGTGCGGCGAGCGCCCCCGGGTAGTCCGACTCGGCACGCCGCTCGATGAGGAACCCATCGATGAGGCCGCCGCCCTCACGGCGCCCACCGCGGACATTGCGCCCCCCGGCGCCGAACCGCACCCGCACCCGCACCCCGGGCTGTGCCTCGGCGTCGAGCTCCTCCGGCACGGCGTAGTCGAAGTACTGGTCGAGGTGGAGCACGCCCTTGTTGACCAGCACCCGGGCGACGGGCAGCTCCTTCGCGAGCGCGGCGCCCCGCCAGGTCCGCGGTTTGGCCCGCGGCACCTTCGCCTGCCGCACGGTCTCCCGAATGAGCGCAAGCTGCTCCGGCGCCCCGCCGTCGGGCTCCGAGGACTGCTCGTTGTTGCTGCTCACAGCCAAATTCCTACCAGACGCCACTGACAGCGGCCCCGGCCGCACGCGCCGGGGCCCGGACACCGCGTGCGGTGCCCGGGCCCCGGCGTACAGAGCGAGTGCGGCAGGCCTACAGCCCGGCCGCCTTGCGCAGTGCTTCCACGCGGTCCGTGCGCTCCCAGGTGAAGTCGGGGAGCTCACGGCCGAAGTGGCCGTACGCCGCGGTCTGGGCGTAGATCGGACGCAGCAGGTCGAGGTCGCGGATGATCGCGGCCGGGCGGAGGTCGAAGACCTCGCCGATGGCGTGCTCGATCTTCTCGGTCTCGACCGCGGCGGTGCCGAACGTCTCGACGAACAGGCCCACCGGCTCGGCCTTGCCGATCGCGTACGCGACCTGCACCTCGCAACGGGCCGCGAGGCCCGCCGCGACGACGTTCTTGGCGACCCAGCGCATCGCGTACGCCGCCGAGCGGTCGACCTTCGACGGGTCCTTGCCCGAGAAGGCGCCGCCGCCGTGGCGGGCCATGCCGCCGTACGTGTCGATGATGATCTTGCGGCCGGTCAGTCCGGCGTCGCCCATCGGGCCGCCGATCTCGAAGCGGCCGGTCGGGTTGACCAGCAGCCGGTAGCCGTCGGTGTCCAGCTTGATGCCGTCCTCGATCAGCTGCGAGAGGACGTGCTCGACGACGAACTCGCGGATGTCGGGGGCGAGCAGCGAGTCCAGGTCGATGTCGCTGGCGTGCTGCGAGGAGACGACGACGGTGTCGAGGCGGACAGCCTTGTCGCCGTCGTACTCGATGGTGACCTGGGTCTTGCCGTCGGGGCGCAGGTAGGGGATGGTCCCGTTCTTGCGGACCTCGGACAGCCGACGGGAGAGCCGGTGCGCGATGTAGATCGGGAGCGGCATGAGCTCGGGCGTCTCGTCGCAGGCGTAGCCGAACATCAGGCCCTGGTCGCCCGCGCCCTGCTTGTCGAGCTCGTCCTCCTCATCCCTGCGGGAAGCACCCTCGACCCGCTTCTCGTAGGCGGTGTCGACGCCCTGAGCGATGTCGGGCGACTGCGCGCCGATGGACACCGAGACACCGCAGGAGGCGCCGTCGAAGCCCTTCTTCGAGGAGTCGTAGCCGATCTCCAGGATCTTGTTGCGCACCAGAGTCGGGATGTCGGCGTAGGCCTTGGTCGTGACCTCACCCGCGACGTGCACCAGACCGGTGGTGATCAAGGTCTCGACGGCGACGCGCGAAGTCGGGTCCTCGCGCAGGAGGGCGTCGAGAATGGTGTCGCTGATCTGGTCAGCGATCTTGTCGGGGTGACCCTCGGTAACGGATTCCGAGGTGAAGAGACGGCGGGACACATCGCTCCCTGGGGTTGCAGCGGCTGCTGGCTGATCATTGGTGGACCGCCGGGAGCTGCGCCCGGCACGGTCCGGCATCAGTTTATCGGTCGCTGTCGGCTGCCGGACCACGTGTCTCGCCCTTTGGGAGTTCTGTGACCTGCGGCACTGATGTCCGCGGTACGAGAATCAACCTCCGGAGAAGCCACTCACGCCCGGATATGGAAGGTTTTTCACCGGTGTGAGAGCTTAATCACGCCTGGGACGAGAAGCGTGCCGACACGAGATCCCAGACCGTGTCGGCGAGCCCCTCCTTGGGACCGTACGGCACCGGGGTCTCACCGCCGTCGGCCGCCAGGACCACCGCCTCGTTCTCCTCGGAGCCGAAGGTCTTGCGCTCCCCCACCTCATTGACGACGAGCAGGTCACAACCCTTGCGCAGGAGCTTCTCGCGGCCGTTGGCGAGCACGTTGTCGGTCTCGGCGGCGAAGCCGACGACGATCTGGTCCGGCGTCGCCCGCTCGGCGGAGACCTCGGCGAGGATGTCCGGATTGCGAACGAGCACGATCGGCGCGGGCTCCTGGCCGTCCTTCTTCTTGATCTTCCCCTCGGCGTACTCGGCCGGGCGGAAATCGGCGACCGCGGCCGCCATCACCACGACATCGGCGTCGGACGCGGCCTTCAGCACCGCTTCTCGCAGCTGCACCGCGGTGCCGACCCGTACGACGTCGGCGCCCGACGGATCGGGCAGTCCGGTGTTCGCCTCGATGAGCGTGACCCTGGCCCCGCGGGCGACCGCGGTACGGGCCAGCGCGTACCCCTGCTTCCCGGAGGAGCGGTTGCCGAGATAGCGGACCGGGTCGAGCGGCTCCCGCGTACCGCCCGCGCTGATCACCACATGGCGGCCCACCAGGTCCGGCGCGACGGGCCCGCGGGCCAGCACCCGGCGGCAGACCTCGAAGATCTCGCCGGGATCGGGCAGCCGGCCCTTGCCGGTGTCGACGCCGGTGAGCCGGCCGACGGCGGGCTCGATGACGACGGCGCCACGCCGGCGCAGCGTGGCGACGTTCTCCTGGGTGGCCGGATGCTCCCACATCTCGGTGTGCATGGCGGGCGCGAAGACCACCGGACAGCGAGCGGTGAGGAGCGTGTTGGTGAGCAGGTCGTCGGCGAGACCGTGGGCGGCCTTGGCGAGCATGTCGGCGGTGGCGGGGGCGACCACGACGAGGTCGGCTCCCTGCCCGATGCGGACGTGCGGCACCTCGTGGACGTCGTTCCACACCTCGGTCGACACCGGGTGCCCGGAGAGCGCCGACCAGGTGGCGGCGCCCACGAACTGGAGCGCGGACCCGGTCGGGACGACCCGTACGTCGTGACCGGACTCGGTCAGCCGTCGCAGCAGCTCGCACGCCTTGTAGGCGGCGATACCCCCGCTGACCCCCAGAACGACCTTCGGCTTCTCCACTGCGTCTCCCCGCACTCGGGTACGTACTCGGACACGTACAACCCCCATGCTGCCTCACGGCACCGGAGGCGCCCCCACGACCCCGGACACACCACAGGCCCGGCGGTGGTGGCCGCCGGGCCTGTGGTGAAGGTGCTCTGTTCCTGCTTACTGAGCGGGGCCCTCGATGGCCTCGGAGGTCAGCAGGCCCGCGTTGATCTCGCGGAGCGCGATCGAGAGCGGCTTCTCGTGCACGTGGGTGTCGACGAGCGGACCGACGTACTCGAGAAGGCCCTCGCCGAGCTGCGAGTAGTACGCGTTGATCTGACGCGCGCGCTTGGCGGCGTAGATCACAAGGCTGTACTTCGAGTCGGTGGCCTCAAGGAGCTCATCAATCGGCGGGTTGATGATGCCCTCGGGCGTGGTGATGGAAGAGGACACTCTCTGCCTTCCGAAGGGGGTAAAGATCAAAGAAAACTTTGATTCTGCGGATTCCGCCGGGGTGGTGCTCCGGTTCGGCTGGTTCAGGTGCTGCTGTCACGGCGGGCGGAAGCCTGAAGCATCAAGGCTAGCAGCTCACGTGATACGTCCTCGACGGAGGTGTTGACCAGCGTCGTATCGAACTCGGATTCGGCGGCGAGCTCGACCTTGGCGGCGGAAAGCCGACGCTCGATCACCTCGGGCGCCTCGGTCCCGCGGCCGGTGAGCCGGCGCACCAGCTCGTCCCAGCTCGGCGGGGCGAGGAAGACCAGCTGTGCGTCGGACATCGACTGGCGGACCAGCCGGGCCCCCTGAAGATCGATCTCCAGGAGGACCGGCTCGCCCGCGTCGAGACGTTCGAGCACGGCTCGGCGCGGTGTGCCGTACCGGTTGCCGGCGAATTCGGCCCACTCCAGCAGTTCGCCGTTGGCGATCAGCTTGTCGAACTCGTCGTTGTCCACGAAGAAGTAGTGGACACCGTTGCGCTCTCCGGGGCGAGGCTTGCGGGTCGTCGCCGACACCGAGAGCCAGACCTCGGGGTGCACCTTGCGCATGTGAGCGACGACCGTGCTCTTGCCGACTCCGGAGGGGCCGGAGAGCACGGTCAGCCGCGGACGTACGTCCGGGGGTACGGGGGACGTCCCCCGGGATGTTGCAGCCATGGAGCGATTATCCCCGTTCTCAGGGGTGCCTGAGCACGTCAGGCGGCGGAGCCGCCGAACTCTCGCTCCAAGGAAGCGATCTGGTTGGAGCCGAGACCCCGCACGCGGCGGCTCTCGGAGATCCCGAGCCGCTCCATGATCTGCTTGGCGCGGACCTTGCCCACGCCGGGCAGGGACTCCAGAAGGGCGGAGACCTTCATCTTGCCGATGACGTCGTTCTCCTGGCCCTGCTTGATGACCTCGTGGAGCGAGGCGCCGGAGTGCTTGAGTCGATTCTTGACCTCGGCCCGCTCCCGGCGAGCCGCGGCGGCCTTTTCGAGCGCGGCTGCGCGCTGTTCAGGGGTAAGGGGCGGAAGAGCCACGCCTACGTCACCTCGGATGTCGATCTGTCGGATACGGACCGGTGAGGAACCTAGTCGCCCCACACCTGGTGAGCAACGAACAACCTGTGCACGTTGGCTCTCGACGGAGACTAGCGGCCAAGGCCGCCGGAGTCAGCGAGAACAGACGAAAAGTCCTGGTCAGCCTGAGCCGACCAGGACTTTTCAGACATAACAACCGCGTTTTCAGGTCATGATTCCGTCAACACGCTGTTACATGGCATGGTCAGCTTTCCTGAACGGCTGCACGGACCTCATCCGTGAGCCGTTCGGCGGCTTCGCGCAGCCCCGACGCGTCCGGTCCGTGGCGCAGCACGCCCCGGCTCACGCTCGGCAGCACGTTGCCCACCGCGGCACCGAAGACGCCCGGCAGATCGGCGGGGGTGGCGCCCTGGGCGCCGATCCCGGGGGCCAGCAGCGGCCCGTTGACCGCCAGATCCACGCCCGCGTCGCCGAGCGTGGCGCCGATCACGACGCCGACCGAGCCGAGCGGCTCGGCGCCCTCGTTCTCGGCGGCCACGTGGTCGAGCATCACCTGGGCCAGCGACCGGCCGTCCGCGGCGGTGGCGCGCTGCACCTCGGCGCCCTCGGGGTTGGAGGTGAGTCCGAGGACGAAGACGCCCGCACCGGAGAGGACGGCCGCGTCGAGCGCCGGACGCAGCGAGCCGAAGCCGAGGTACGGCGAAACGGTGAGCGCGTCGGAGAACAGCGGCGAGTCCTTGTCCAGATAGGTCGCCGCGTAGGCGCCCATGGTGGAGCCGATGTCACCGCGCTTGGCGTCCATCAGGACGAGCGCGCCGGCCGCCCGCGCCTCCTCGACGCCCTTCTCCAGGACGGCGATGCCGCGCGACCCGAACCGCTCGAAGAACGCGGACTGCGGCTTGAGGACGGCCACCCGGTCGGCCAACGCCTCGACGACGGTGCGCGTGAAGCGCTCCAGACCCGCGATGTCGTCGTTCAGACCCCAGGAGGTGAGCAGCGAGGCGTGCGGGTCGATGCCGACGCAGAGCGGCCCGCGGGTGTCCATGGCGCGGCGCAGTCGTGCGCCGAAGGGTTCACAAGTCACTTCGTGGCCTTCCGGGTCTCGGCGCCGACGGCCTCGGCGAGGGTGGCGTACGGGGAGGCGGCGAGGCGTGCCGCCAGGCCCTTGTGGATCGCGCGGGCGTAGAACGGGCCCTCGTAGATGAAGGCGCTGTAGCCCTGGACGAGGGTGGCGCCGGCGAGGATGCGCTGCCAGGCGTCCTCGGCGGTCTCGATGCCGCCGACGCCCACCAGGGTGATCTCGTCGCCGACCCGCGTGTACAGGCGCCGCAGGACCTCCAGGGAGCGCGCCTTGAGGGGCGCGCCGGAGAGCCCGCCGATCTCCTTGACGAGCGACGGCGAGGACTTCAGCCCGAGGCCGTCGCGGGCGATGGTGGTGTTGGTGGCGATGATGCCGTCCAGGCCGAGCTCGACCGCGAGGTCGGCGACCGCGTCGACGTCCTCGTCGGCGAGGTCGGGGGCGATCTTGACGAGGAGCGGCACCCGGCGGTCGGTGACGGTCCGGTCGGCCGCCTCGCGCACGGCGGTGAGCAGCGGGCGCAGCGCCTCGGTGGCCTGGAGGTTGCGCAGACCGGGCGTGTTGGGCGAGGAGACGTTGACGACGAGGTAGTCGGCGTGGCGGGCGAGCCGCTCGGTGGACTTCACGTAGTCGCCGACGGCCTCGGCCTCCGGCACGACCTTGGTCTTGCCGATGTTGACGCCGACCGTCGTCCGGAAGACGGGGTTACGGGCGGCCAGGCGCTCGGCCACGGCCGCGGAGCCCTCGTTGTTGAACCCCATGCGGTTGATCAGCGCCCGGTCCGCCACAAGGCGGAAGAGGCGCTTCTTGGGGTTGCCGGGCTGCGGCTCGCCGGTGACCGTACCGATCTCGATGTGGTCGAAACCGAGCATCGACATGCCGTCGATCGCGACGGCGTTCTTGTCGAAGCCCGCGGCGAGGCCGAACGGGCCGTGCATGCGCAGGCCGAGGGCCTCGGTGCGCAGCTCCTTGTGGCGGGGGGCGAGCGCCGCGGCGGCGAAGGTGCGCAGGACGGGGATGCGGGCCGCGATGCGGATCCACCGGAAGGCCAGGTAGTGGGCCTGCTCCGGGTCCATCCGCTTGAAGACCAGCCGGAAGAAGAACTTGTACATGGGAGTGTCCTCACAGAGAGGGGGACACCGTTTCCGGTGTCCCCCTGCTGGGCTGCCTAGTCGCGGGCCGCGGTCAGATGTTCCGCGTGTTCCTGGAGGGAACGTACGCCGACGTCTCCGTGGGTGAGCGCGTCGATGCCCTGGACAGCTGCGGCGAGCGCCTGGACCGTGGTCAGGCACGGCACCGCGCGGGCCACGGCTGCGGTACGGATCTCGTAGCCGTCGAGGCGGCCGCCCGTCCCGTACGGCGTGTTGACGATCAGGTCGACCTCACCGTCGTGGATGAGCTGGACGATGGTCTTCTCGCCGTTCGGGCCCTCGCCCTCGGACTGCTTGCGCACGACGGTGGCGTTGATGCCGTTGCGCTTGAGGACCTCGGCGGTGCCGGAGGTGGCCATCAGCTCGAAGCCGTGGGCGACCAGCTCGCGGGCCGGGAAGATCATCGAGCGCTTGTCGCGGTTGGCGACGGAGATGAAGGCACGGCCCTTGGTGGGCAGCGGGCCGTAGGCGCCGGCCTGCGACTTGGCGTACGCCGTGCCGAAGACCGAGTCGATGCCCATGACCTCACCCGTGGAGCGCATCTCCGGGCCCAGGACCGTGTCGACGCCGCGGCCGTGGATGTCGCGGAACCGCGACCACGGCATGACGGCCTCCTTGACGGAGATCGGCGCGTCGAGCGGCAGGGTGCCTCCGTCGCCGTTCCTCGGCAGCAGGCCCTCCTCGCGGAGCTCGGCGATGGTCGCACCCAGCGAGATGCGCGCGGCGGCCTTGGCGAGCGGCACCGCGGTCGCCTTCGACGTGAAGGGGACGGTGCGGGAGGCGCGCGGGTTGGCCTCCAGGACGTACAGGATGTCGCCGGAGAGCGCGAACTGAATGTTGATCAGCCCACGGACTCCGACGCCCTTGGCGATGCCCTCGGTGGAGGCGCGCAGCCGCTTGATGTCGTAGCCGCCGAGGGTGATCGGGGGCAGCGCACAGGCGGAGTCGCCGGAGTGGATGCCGGCCTCCTCGATGTGCTCCATGACACCGCCGAGGTAGAGCTCGGTGCCGTCGTAGAGCGCGTCGACGTCGATCTCGATGGCGTCGTCGAGGAAGCGGTCGACCAGGACCGGGCGGGTGGGGCTGATCTCGGTGGACTCGGCGATGTACGAGGAGAGCCGCGTCTCGTCGTACACGATCTCCATGCCGCGGCCGCCGAGCACGTACGACGGGCGTACGAGGACGGGGTAACCGATCTCGTCGGCGATGGCCTTGGCCTCGGCGAACGTGGTGGCGGTGCCGTGCTTCGGGGCCGGGAGTCCGGCCTCGGCCAGGACGCGGCCGAACGCACCGCGGTCCTCGGCGGCGTGGATCGCCTCCGGGGAGGTGCCGACGACCGGCACCCCGTTGTCCTTGAGCGCCTGCGACAGGCCCAGCGGGGTCTGGCCGCCGAGCTGGACGATGACACCGGCGATCGGGCCCGCGAGGGACTCGGCGTGCACGATCTCCAGCACGTCCTCGAGCGTCAGCGGCTCGAAGTACAGGCGGTCGGAGGTGTCGTAGTCGGTGGAGACGGTCTCCGGGTTGCAGTTGACCATCACCGTCTCGTAGCCCGCGTCGCTCAGCGCGAAGGAGGCGTGGACGCAGGAGTAGTCGAACTCGATGCCCTGGCCGATGCGGTTGGGGCCCGAGCCGAGGATGATCACCGCGGGCTTGGTGCGGGTCGCTACCTCGCTCTCCTCGTCGTACGAGGAGTAGAAGTACGGCGTCTTCGCGGCGAACTCGGCGGCGCAGGTGTCGACCGTCTTGTAGACCGGGCGGATACCGAGCGCGTGCCGCACCTCACGGACGACGTCCTCGCGCAGACCGCGGATCTCGGCGATCTGGACATCGGAGAATCCGTGCCGCTTGGCCTCGGCGAGCAGCTCGGGACCGAGCTTGTCGGCGGCGGCCAGCTCGTCGGCGATCTCCTTGATCAGGAAGAGCTGGTCGACGAACCAGGGGTCGATCCTCGTGGCGTCGAAGACTTCTTCCTGGGTGGCGCCGGCCCGGATCGCCTGCATCACCGTGTTGATCCGGCCGTCGGTCGGGCGGACCGCCTCGGCCAGCAGCTCGGCCTTGTCGCCGGGCTCACCGGTGAAGGCGAACTGCGAGCCCTTCTTCTCCAGGGAGCGCAGCGCCTTCTGGAGCGCCTCGGTGAAGTTGCGGCCGATCGCCATGGCCTCGCCCACCGACTTCATGGTGGTGGTGAGGGTCGAGTCGGCGGACGGGAACTTCTCGAAGGCGAACCGCGGGGCCTTGACGACGACATAGTCGAGCGTCGGCTCGAAGGAGGCCGGGGTCTTCTCGGTGATGTCGTTGGGGATCTCGTCGAGCGTGTAGCCGACGGCCAGCTTGGCGGCGATCTTCGCGATCGGGAAGCCGGTGGCCTTCGACGCCAGTGCCGAGGAGCGGGAGACGCGCGGGTTCATCTCGATCACGATGACCCGGCCGTCGGTCGGGTCGATGGCGAACTGGATGTTGCAGCCGCCGGTGTCGACGCCGACCTCGCGGATGATCGCGATGCCGATGTCGCGCAGCCGCTGGTACTCGCGGTCGGTGAGCGTCATCGCCGGGGCGACAGTGATCGAGTCACCCGTGTGGACGCCCATCGGGTCGAAGTTCTCGATGGAGCAGACGACCACGACGTTGTCGTGCTTGTCGCGCATCAGCTCCAGCTCGTACTCCTTCCAGCCGAGGATGGACTCCTCCAGGAGCACCTCGGTGGTCGGGGAGAGCGTGAGGCCCTGACCGGCGATCCGGCGCAGCTCCTCCTCGTCGTGCGCGAAGCCGGAACCGGCGCCGCCCATCGTGAAGGAGGGGCGGACGACGACGGGGTAGCCGCCGAGCGTGTCGACGCCCTGGATCACGTCGTCCATCGTGTGGCAGATGACCGAGCGGGCGGACTCGCCGTGGCCGATCTTCTCGTTGACGGCCTCGACGACGCCCTTGAAGAGGTCGCGGTCCTCGCCCTTGTTGATGGCTTCGACATTGGCGCCGACGAGCTCGACGCCGTACTTCTCCAGGACACCGTTCTCGTGCATGGAGATCGCGGTGTTGAGCGCGGTCTGGCCGCCCAGCGTCGGGAGCAGCGCGTCGGGGCGCTCCTTGGCGATGATCTTCTCGACGAACTCGGGGGTGATCGGCTCGACGTACGTGGCGTCGGCGATCTCCGGATCGGTCATGATCGTCGCCGGGTTGGAGTTCACCAGGATGACGCGCAGGCCCTCGGCCTTGAGAACGCGGCAGGCCTGGGTGCCGGAGTAGTCGAACTCGGCGGCCTGACCGATGACGATCGGGCCGGAGCCGATGACCAGGACGGACTGGATATCGGAGCGCTTAGGCACGCTGGCCCTCCATCAGGGATACGAAGCGGTCGAAGAGGTACGCGGCGTCGTGCGGGCCCGCGGCTGCTTCGGGGTGGTACTGGACGCTGAAGGCCGGCTGGTCGAGGAGTTGCAGCCCCTCGACGACCTGGTCGTTCAGGCAGACGTGGGAGACCTCGGCGCGGCCGAACTTCGTGTCCGACACCTTGTCCAGCGGGGCGTCGACGGCGAAGCCGTGGTTGTGCGCGGTGACCTCGACCTTGCCGGTCGTGCGGTCCTGCACCGGCTGGTTGATGCCGCGGTGGCCGTACTTGAGCTTGTACGTGCCGAAGCCGAGGGCGCGGCCCAGGATCTGGTTGCCGAAGCAGATGCCGAAGAGCGGCGTCTTCCGCTCCAGGACGCCCTGCATGACGGAGACCGGGTGGTCGGCGGTGGCCGGGTCGCCGGGGCCGTTGGAGAAGAAGACTCCGTCGGGCCGGACCGCGTACACCTCGTCGAGGGTGGCGGTGGCGGGCAGGACGTGCACCTCGATGCCGCGCTCGGCCATCCGGTGCGGGGTCATGCCCTTGATGCCGAGGTCGATCGCGGCGACGGTGAACTTCTTGGTGCCGATCGCGGGGACGACGTACGTCTCCTTGGTCGCGACCTCGGCGGAGAGGTCGGCGCCCACCATCTCGGGGGCTTCCAGCACCCGGGCCAGCAGCGTGGCCTCGTCGGCGACCGCGTCGCCGGAGAAGATGCCGACGCGCATGGCGCCGCGCTCGCGCAGGTGGCGGGTGAGGGCGCGGGTGTCGATGCCGCTGATGCCGACGACGCCCTGGCGCTCCAGCTCCTCGTCGAGCGAACGCTGCGAGCGCCAGTTGGACGGCACCCGGGCGGGGTCGCGCACCACGTAGCCGGAGACCCAGATCTGCTGGGACTCGGGGTCCTCGTCGTTCACCCCGGTGTTGCCGACGTGCGGGGCGGTCATCACGACGACCTGGCGGTGGTACGAGGGGTCGGTCAGGGTCTCCTGGTAGCCGGTCATGCCGGTGGAGAACACCGCCTCGCCGAAGGTCTCCCCCACGGCCCCGTAGGCGCGGCCGCGGAAGGCGCGGCCGTCCTCCAGGACGAGTACGGCGGGAGCTTTGGCGGCTCCCCGGGTGGAGATGGTCATCGTGCGGTGCCTTCCGTAGTGCTGGTGAGGTGGTGAATGGCGTCGACCCAGGCCGGGTGTTCGGCCGAGCGGTCGGAGCGGAAGCCGGAGTCGATCAGCTTGTCGCCGAGCGCCCAGGTGATGATCAGCAGTCCGCCCTCCGGGAGGACCTTGCCCGCGATGCCCTTGTCGAGCCGGGCGTCACGCAGCTGCGCGGCCGGGACGAAGAAGTCGGCTGCTCCGGGGCGTACGACGTCGAGTCCCTGCTCGGTCAGCGTGAGCTCCACGCGGCTGCGGGTACCGAGGCCGTGGGCGACGATCCGGTCGAGCCACTGCCCGGCGGTCGTCGAGGCGTGGTAGCGGCCGGTCATCGTCAGCAGTGGCTCGCCGTCGGCGTACCCCTCCGGCGTGGCGGGCAGCTCCGGCAGATCGGACTGCAGGCTCCCCCGCCACTTCCACCCCTGGCGCATCAGCCAGTAGATGAAGGCGATGAAGACGATCAGTCCGATCACCCAGCTGATGCGGGCGGACCAGTCGGTCACGTCCGCCGACTTCTGCTCGGCGGCCAGCTGGTACAGGGGGGTCAGTGATGTCACGCGAGCTTCCCGTCGACGACCGTGGCACGGCCCCGCAGGAACGTATGGGTGACGCGCCCCGGCAGCTCGCGCCCCTCGTACGGGGTATTGCGGCTGCGGGAGGCGAAGCCCGCGGGGTCCACGACTCCACGGTATGCCGGATCGACCAGCGTGAGGTTGGCAGGCTCACCGGCCGAGACGGGGCGGCCGTGTCCGTCGAGCCGGCCGATGGCGGCCGGGCGGAACGACATCCGGTCGGCGACGCCCGCCCAGTCGAGGAGCCCCGTCTCGACCATCGTCTGCTGGACGACGGAGAGCGCGGTCTCCAGACCCACCATGCCCATGGCCGCCGCGGCCCACTCGCAGTCCTTGTCCTCGTGCGGGTGCGGGGCGTGGTCGGTGGCGACACAGTCGATCGTGCCGTCGGCGAGCGCCTCGCGCAGGGCCAGCACGTCGGCCTCGGTGCGCAGCGGCGGGTTCACCTTGTAGACCGGGTTGTACGACCGTACGAGCTCGTCGGTGAGGAGCAGGTGGTGCGGGGTGACCTCGGCGGTCACGTTCCAGCCCTTGGACTTGGCCCAGCGGACGATCTCCACCGAGCCGGCGGTCGACAGGTGGCAGATGTGCACCCGCGAGCTGACGTGGGCGGCGAGGAGAACATCGCGGGCGATGATCGACTCCTCGGCGACGGCCGGCCATCCACCGAGACCGAGCTCGGCCGAGACGATGCCCTCGTTCATCTGGGCGCCCTCGGTCAGGCGGGGCTCCTGGGCGTGCTGGGCGACGACACCGTCGAACGCCTTCACGTACTCCAGCGCCCGCCGCATGATCACCGCGTCGTCGACACACTTGCCGTCGTCGGAGAAGACTTTCACTCCAGCGGCCGAATCGTTCATGGCGCCGAGCTCGGCGAGCTGCTTGCCCTCCAGCCCGACGGTGACGGCGCCGATCGGCTGCACGTCGCAGTAGCCGGACTCCTTGCCGAGCCGCCAGACCTGCTCCACGACACCGGCGGTGTCGGCGACCGGGAAGGTGTTGGCCATGGCGTGCACGGCGGTGAAGCCACCGACCGCCGCCGCCTTGGTGCCGGTGAGAACGGTCTCGGAGTCCTCGCGCCCGGGCTCACGCAGATGGGTGTGCAGGTCGACCAGACCGGGCAGCAGAACCTGCCCCTCGGCTTCGACGACGGTCGCGTCGCCGGCATCGATACCGGCACCGACCTCTGCAATGGTCTCGCCGTCGATCAGGACGTCCTGGGGCTCGCCACCGAGGACCTTCGCGCCGCGGATAAGGATCTTGCTCATGATTACTTGTTCTCCTCGGAATCAGCGGGGCGCGCAGCGTTTCGATCAAGGGTGGTGGCGGGCTCGGACCCACCCAGCAGCAGATAGAGCACCGCCATCCGGATGGAGACACCGTTGGCGACCTGCTCGACGGCCGTGCAGCGGTCGGAGTCGGCGACCTCGGCGGTGATCTCCATGCCGCGGACCATCGGGCCGGGGTGCATGACGATGGCGTGCTCCGGCATCCTGGCCATGCGCTCGCCGTCCAGGCCGTAGCGGCGCGAGTACTCGCGCTCGGTCGGGAAGTACGCGGCGTTCATCCGTTCGCGCTGCACACGCAGCATCATCACCGCGTCGGACTTCGGCAGCACCTCGTCGAGGCTGTAGCTGACCTCGCAGGGCCACTGCTCCACGCCCACCGGCACGAGGGTCGGCGGGGCCACCAGGGTGACATGGGCGCCGAGCGTGTGCAGCAGGTGGACATTGGAGCGGGCGACCCGGCTGTGCAGGATGTCGCCGACGATGGTGATCCGCCGTCCGTCCAGGTCCCGGCCCAGGCCGGCGTCGGCGCCGACCAGCCGGCGACGCATGGTGAACGCGTCGAGCAACGCCTGGGTGGGGTGCTCATGGGTGCCGTCACCGGCGTTGACGACGGCTCCGTCGATCCAGCCGGACGTCGCGAGGCGGTACGGGGCGCCGGAGGCACCGTGCCGGATGACGACGGCGTCGGCGCCCATCGCCTCCAGGGTCAGCGCGGTGTCCTTGAGCGACTCGCCCTTGGAGACCGACGAGCCCTTCGCGGAGAAGTTGATGACATCGGCGGAGAGGCGCTTGGCAGCGGCCTCGAAGGAGATGCGGGTGCGCGTCGAGTCCTCGAAGAAGAGGTTGACGACGGTACGGCCGCGCAGGGTCGGGAGTTTCTTGATCGGCCGGTCCGCTACCCGGGCCATCTCCTCGGCGGTGTCGAGGATCAGGACGGCGTCGTCGCGGGTGAGGTCGGCGGCCGAGATGAGGTGACGCTTCATCTGGGTGTTCTCCTGGAGAGTTCAGGCATGCGGGCGCGCGGAAGCTGTCGTACGACCGGTGCGTCGTACGGAATGTGTGCAGCTACTGCTCGCCTGCCGGGGCGGTCTGCTGGACGCCGAGCAGTACGGCGTCACGGCCGTCCTCCTCGGCGAGCTGGACCTTGACCGTCTCCCGCAGCGACGTGGGGAGGTTCTTGCCGACGTAGTCGGCACGGATCGGGAGCTCGCGGTGGCCTCGGTCGACGAGGACCCCAAGCTGCACCGCGCGGGGCCGGCCGATGTCGCCGAGCGCGTCGAGCGCGGCGCGGATCGTGCGGCCGGAGAAGAGAACATCGTCCACCAGAACGACCAGGCGGCCCTCGATGCCCTCGCCGGGGATCTCGGTGCGGGCCAGGGCGCGCGCCGGGCGCAGCCGCAGGTCGTCGCGGTACATGGTGATGTCGAGGGAGCCGACCGGCATCTTCCGGCCGGTGATCTCCTGGAGCTTGTCGGCGAGCCGACGGGCGAGAAAGACACCTCGGGTCGGGATGCCGAGCAGGACCACGTCGTCGGCGCCCTTGGCGCGTTCGACGATTTCGTGGGCGATGCGGGTCAGTACTCGGGCGATGTCGGGAGCCTCCAGAACGGGGCGTGCCGCATTGCCGGTGGCTTCGTGCTGTGCGTCCATAAGAAACGGACCTCCTTCTCCGCCTCACTGGACGGACCTTAAAGGACGTCGAAATTGCGTCATCAACGTTACCAGGGCTTGTACCAGCCCCTGGTCGCACCCCCGGGAGGTGCCGGTCCGGACCATTCGGCTTGACGCATCCAAGTAACGCTGCGTAACCTCACAGTGAGTTACCAGACTTCGTCCGGGGAGCCTTATGTCCAGCGAATACGCAAAACAGCTCGGGGCCAAGCTCCGTGCCATCCGCACCCAGCAGGGCCTCTCCCTCCATGGCGTGGAGGAGAAGTCCCAGGGCCGCTGGAAGGCCGTCGTGGTCGGCTCGTACGAGCGTGGCGACCGCGCCGTCACCGTACAGCGCCTCGCCGAGCTGGCGGACTTCTACGGGGTCCCGGTGCAGGAGCTTCTGCCCGGTACGACGCCGGGCGGGGCCGCAGAGCCGCCGCCGAAGCTCGTCCTGGACCTGGAGCGGCTTGCCCACGTCCCGCCGGAGAAGGCCGGACCGCTGCAGCGCTACGCCGCGACGATCCAGAGCCAGCGCGGTGACTACAACGGCAAGGTGCTCTCGATCCGCCAGGACGACCTGCGCACGCTGGCCGTGATCTACGACCAGTCGCCGTCCGTGCTCACGGAACAGCTGATCAGCTGGGGCGTGCTGGACGCGGACGCGCGTCGCGCGGTTGCCCACGAGGAAGGCTGACGTCCGGGGCTGAAGCCCCGGCCAGCAGAAACGTACCGCCGGGTTGCCAGGCGCCTTTTCGGGCCCCGGCAGCCCGGCGTTTCTTCTGCCCCGGTCCGGGGTGCGGGGCCACCGCGGGGGGCGGTGCGGTTCTCGCACCCGGGTCCGGGGCACCGCACCACGCAGCAGACCCGCCCCGCCCAGGGGCCCCGCACGCCGAAGGGCCCACGGTCACCCGACCGTGGGCCCTTCGTGGGCTGAACGCCGCCGCAGCCTACGCCTCGCGGCGAAGGTTCGGCTTGAGGTCCTTGAACCGGGCGAGCAGCCCGTTCACAAAGGCTGGGGAGTCATCCGTGGAGAACTCCTTGGCAAGCTGCACCGCCTCGTCGATGACCACCGCGTCCGGCGTCCCGTCCACCCAGATCAGCTCGTACGCACCGAGCCGCAGGATGTTCCGGTCGACGACCGGCATACGGTCGATCTCCCAGTCCACGGCGTAGGTGATGATGAGGTCGTCGATCCGGTCGGCGTACTGCGCGTACCCCTCGACGAGCTCCATCGTGTACTCGGTGACCGGCGGCTGACGGGTGTCGGACCGCGAGTGCCGAACCCAGTCCGCGAGGACCGTCTGCACGGACTCACCGCGCTGGTCGGCCTCGAAGAGAATCTGGAAGGCGCGCTTGCGGGCCGTGTTCCGGGCAGCCACGGTTAGCTGTTCACCCGGCCGAGGTAGTCGCCCGTGCGGGTGTCGACCTTGATCTTCTCACCGGTGGTGATGAAGAGCGGGACGCCGATCTCGTAACCGGTCTCCAGCGTGGCGGGCTTGGTGCCACCGGTGGAGCGGTCACCCTGCACGCCCGGGTCGGTGTGCTGGATGGTCAGCTCGACGGCGGCCGGCAGCTCGACGTAGAGCACCTCGCCCTCGTGCTGGGCCACGGAGGCCGTGAAGCCCTCGATGAGGAAGTTGGCGGCGTCGCCGACAGCCTTGCGGTCGACCATCAGCTGGTCGTACGTGTCCATGTCCATGAAGACGAAGTACTCGCCGTCCATGTACGAGAACTGCATGTCGCGGCGGTCAATGGTGGCCGTCTCGACCTTCACGCCGGCGTTGAACGTCTTGTCGACGACCTTGCCGGAGAGCACGTTCTTGAGCTTGGTGCGCACGAAAGCCGGGCCCTTGCCGGGCTTGACGTGCTGGAACTCGACGACGGACCAGAGCTGGCCTCCGTCGAGCTTGAGCACCAGGCCGTTCTTGAGGTCGTTCGTGGAAGCCACGGTTGCGGAATCTCCTGGACTGAAGCTGGTGGACGGCCAAGGATGCGCGCTAGAGCGCGAGCAGCTCCTTGGTCGTAATGGTGAGTAGCTCGGGTCCGCCGTCCGCCTCGGGGCGCACGACGAGCGTGTCATCGATCCGGACCCCGCCCCGGCCCGGGAGGTGGACCCCCGGTTCGACGGTGACCGGCACACAAGCGTCCAGTTTACCCATGGCTGCCGGTGCCAGCTGCGGGTCCTCGTCGATTTCGAGTCCCACACCGTGCCCGGTCCAGGGTGCGAGGCACTCTCCGTGGCCTGCGGAGTCCAGGAGATGCCGGGCCGCGCGGTCCACATCGCGGTATGCCGCGCCCGGCACGAGAGCCTCGCGTCCGGCCCGCTGAGCGGCGAAAACCAGGTCGTACAGATCGATCTGCCAGGCGGCCGGCGCGGTCCCGATGACAAACGTACGGCCGATCTCGCACCGGTAGCCACGATAGTTCGCGCCGAGACAGACGGAGAGGAAATCTCCCTCCTCCACGCGCCGGTCCGAGGGCCGGTGGCGGCCCTGACCCGAGTTGGGTCCGGTGGCGACCGAAGTGGCGAAGGCGGGGCCGTCGGCGCCGTGGTCCACCAGGCGCCGTTCCAGTTCCAGGGCGAGGTGCCGTTCGGTGCGGCCGACCAGAATCGATTCGAGGAGTTCGCCGAGAGCCTGGTCGGTGATCTCGGCGGCGATCCGCAGACAGGCGATCTCCTCCTCGTCCTTGACGATGCGCAGCTGCTCGACCGTGGCGCCGAGATCGGTCAGCCGGAGCCGCGGGGCGACCGAGCCCATGGCCCGGTGGCGAGAGACCGTCAGATCGTGTTCCTCGACGGCCAGCGATTCCGCGCCGGAGGTGGTGGCCAGGTCGGCTGCGGCGACCGCCGGGTCTTCGCCGCCGGAGGGGGGCAACAGGGCCAGCCGCAGCTGGTCGTCGGTGTGGCCGTGGTCGGGTTCGCCGGTCGGCGCGCGGGGGCAGAGCAGAACGTCCTCGTCGGGGCCGAGCAGCAGCACGGCACCCGGGGGCGCTCCGCCCGCGAGATAGCGGACGTTGGCGGGGCGGGAGACCAGGGCGGCCGCGGATCCGACGGCGGCGCACCGGTCGCGGAGCAGCCCGCGGCGGACGGCGTACACCTCTGACATGCCACGAGCCTACGAGCGGGGGCGCCGGGCCGCCCGGTCAGCGCATCCGACCGGGGGGGCCGGCCGCCACCGGACCGGAGACCGGGGCCGGCCTGCCGTCACCAGGCCGGCGGGCTGGCTATCGAGCGGGCGAGTACGTCGTCGAGGACGCGGGCCGTGGTCTCCACGTCGTACGTCGAGTTGTCGATGATCGGCAGCCCCGAGCCGTACCAGCCCGCCATCCGTCCGTGGATCCGGGCGACCTCCTCGTCCGAGAGGCGGCGGTTGCCACTGCGGGCGGCGTTGCGCTCCAGCACGATCTCCAGGCCGGGCAGGAGCACCACGGGCAGAAGCCCCGGGCCCACATGACGCTTCCAGCCGCCCAGGCCCACGACGGGGCGGTCCGGGAAGACCGCGTCGTCGAGGATGCAGGAGATCCCGTTGGCCAGGAAATTACGGGCGGCGAAGCCGCAGGTGCGGCGGGCCAGGCGGTACTGGGCCTCCGAGTGGTCGTTCCACCCGGTCTGCGGGTCGGCGAAGCCGGAGCGGACCCATTCGCGGACGTCGTCGAGGCTGACGTGGGCGGTGGGAACGCGGCGACGGCTGGCCCACAGTTTGGCCACGGTCGTCTTGCCCGCGCCCGCGGGGCCGATCAGGAGGACGGCGAGCGTCGCCGTGCCCGTGCCGGGCTCGGCGGGTGGTGCGGGCAGCGGCACGGGGCCGCCGGGCGGCAGCTGGATGTGCCCGGTGGTCTCCCGGGACACGGGCGCCGGGGCGTGGTGCGGGGCGGGGCCCGTCCAGCCGGGGCCCTGGGGCGCGGGAGGGGGCGGGGGCGGCGGCCCCGGCGGACCGGGGTGGCCGGGGTGCTGGGCCTGGTGCGTCCAGCCGGCAGGTCCGTTTCCGGGTCCTTGGGGCGGCGGCAGCGGGGCCCCCACTGCATGCTGCATCCGGTGCCACTCCGTCTCGTACAGGCAACTGGCGCTGGTGGAACGGCAACCGTACCTCCCCCGGCTACCGCTGGGAGGTGCCCCCTCCCGGCCGTCACACAGGGAACGGCCGGGGACGGTCCGGAGTGCCCCGGCGGCCGGGGTTCCGGCCGACGGGGCCCCGTGTCAGTCCGTCAGTTCGTCGGCGAGGGCGCGCAGGGCGAGCCGGTAGGAGCCGATGCCGAATCCGGCCACGGTCCCCGTGGCGACCGGCGCGACGACGGAGGTGTGGCGGAATTCCTCCCGTGCGTACGGGTTCGAGATGTGTACCTCGATGAGCGGGGCGGTGCGCTGAGCGGCCGCGTCCCGCATTCCGTACGAGTAATGGGTGAAAGCCCCCGGGTTGAGAACGACCGGAATTGACCCGTCCGCGGCCTCGTGCAGCCAGCGGATCAGCTCGCCCTCGTCGTTGGTCTCCCGGACGTCGACGTCGAAGCCGAGCTCCTTGCCGAGCGTCCGACAGGTTTCGACGAGTCCGGCGTACGACGTCGCGCCGTACACATCGGGCTCACGGGAGCCGAGTCGGCCGAGGTTCGGCCCGTTGAGCACGAAGACCCTGCGGGTCACGCCGACACCTCCCCGTACGCGGCGAGCAGCACGGCCGGGTCCGGGCCCTCCAGGACGGTGGGCTTGCCCAGTCCGTCGAGGACGATGAAGCGGAGCAGGTCGCCGCGGGACTTCTTGTCGACCTTCATGTTCTCCAGCAGCTTGGGCCACTGGTCGCCGCGGTAGGTGAGCGGCAGTCCGACGGACTCCAGGACCGCGCGGTGCCGGTCGGCGGTGGCATCGTCGAGGCGGCCGGCCAGTCGGCCCAGCTCGGCGGCGAAGACCATCCCGATGGAGACGGCCGCGCCGTGGCGCCACTTGTATCGCTCGTTCTTCTCGATGGCGTGACCGAGGGTGTGACCGTAGTTGAGGATCTCGCGGAGCCCGGACTCCTTGAGGTCGCTGGAGACGACCTCGGCCTTGACCCGGATGGAACGCTCGATCAGCTCCGCGGTGTGCGGTCCGGCGGGCGTACGGGCGCCCTCCGGGTCGGCCTCGATCAGGTCGAGGATCGCGGGGTCGGCGATGAAGCCGGCCTTGATGATCTCGGCCATGCCGCTGACGTAGTCGTTCACGGGCAGCGAGTCGAGGGCTGCGAGGTCGCAGAGCACCCCGGCCGGCGGGTGGAAGGCGCCGACGAGGTTCTTGCCCTCGGCGGTGTTGATGCCCGTCTTCCCGCCGACGGCCGCGTCGACCATGGCGAGCACCGTCGTCGGCACGGCGATCCAGCGCACTCCGCGCAGCCAGGTGGCCGCGACGAACCCGGCCACATCGGTGGTGGCGCCGCCGCCGACACCGACGATGACATCGGTGCGGGTGAAGCCGGTCTGGCCGAGCGCCTTCCAGCAGTACGCCGCGACCTCGACGGTCTTGGCCTCCTCGGCGTTCGGCAGCTGAACGGCAATGGCCTCGTACCCCTGGTCGGCGAGGTCCTGGCGGACCGCCTCACCGGTCTCGGCGAGCGCCTCGGGGTGCAGGACCGCGACCCGCCGGGCGCGGTCGCCGATCAGCGAGGGCAGCTCACCGAGCAGCTGTCGGCCGACCAGCACCTCGTACGGGTCGGTGCCCGCGCTCCCGGCGATCTGGATGCGTGTGGGTCCCTGGTCCGTCATGCGTGTGTTCTCCCGGCCGGGTGCCGCGGGGTCGCCCGCGCTCTCCGGCAGTTCCAGTGCGTCGAGGACCGCCTGGGCGACCTCTTCGGGTGTGCGCTCGTCGGTGGCGACGGTCGCCCGGGCCACCTCGTCGTAGAGGTGGCGGCGGGCGTCCATCAGCTCGCGCCACTGGCGGCGCGGGTTGACGGCGAGCAGTGGGCGTGCGGTGTTCAGCCCGACCCGCTTGACGGCCTCCTCCACGTCCATCGAGAGATAGACGACGGCGTGGCCGGCAAGCAGGGCGCGGGTCGTCCCGTCGAGCACGGCGCCGCCGCCGAGCGCGAGGACGCCGGTGTGCTCGGCGACGGCGGTGCGTACCGCCTGCCGTTCCAACTTGCGGAAGTGCTCCTCGCCCTCGTCGTAGAAGATCTCCGAGATCGGCTTGCCCGCCGTGGCCACGACATCCGCGTCGGTGTCCCGGTAGGTGGTGCCGAGCCGGTCGGCGAGCAGCTCACCGACCGTGGACTTGCCGACGCCCATCGGGCCGACGAGGACGATCAGCGGGCCGCTCATCGGATCTGGAGGTGGTCGAGGTACGACTGCACGTTGCGGTGGGTCTCGGGGACGCTGTCCCCGCCGAACTTCTCCGCCACGGCGTCGGCCAGAACCAGCGCGACCATCGCCTCGGCGACAATGCCGGCGGCCGGCACCGCGCAGACATCGGAGCGCTGGTGGTGCGCCTTGGCCGGCTCACCGGTGACGACGTCGACGGTGGCAAGCGCGCGGGGCACGGTCGCGATGGGCTTCATCGCGGCGCGGACCCGCAACAGCTCGCCGGTGGTCAGACCGCCCTCGGTACCACCGGAGCGGCCGGAGGCGCGCTTGATGCCGTCCTCGGTGACCAGGATCTCGTCGTGCGCCTTCGAGCCGGGAACCCGGGCCAGGTCGAAGCCGTCGCCGACCTCGACACCCTTGATCGCCTGAATGCCCATCAGCGCTGCGGCGAGGCGCGCGTCGAGACGGCGGTCCCAGTGCACGTGCGAGCCGAGGCCGACCGGCACTCCGTACGCGAGCACCTCGACGACACCGCCCAGGGTGTCGCCGTCCTTGTGGGCCTGGTCGATCTCGGCGACCATTTCCTTGCTCGCGGCGGCGTCGAGGCAGCGCACCGGGTCGGCGTCGAGCTTCTCGACGTCGGCGGGCGTGGGGTAGACGCCGTACGGCGCCTTGGCCGCGGCCAGCTCGACGACGTGGCTGACGATCTCGATGCCCGCGGTCTCCTTGAGGTACGACCGCGCGACGGCGCCGAGCGCCACCCGGGCCGCGGTCTCCCGGGCGCTGGCGCGCTCCAGGATCGGCCGGGCCTCGTCGAAGCCGTACTTCTGCATGCCCGCGAGGTCGGCGTGGCCCGGCCGGGGACGGGTCAGCGGAGCGTTACGGGCCAGGGTGGCGAGCTCGTCGGGGTCGACCGGGTCGGCCGACATGACCTGCTCCCACTTGGGCCATTCGGTGTTGCCCACCATCACGGCGACCGGGGACCCCATGGTCAGACCGTGGCGTACTCCACCCAGGAAGGTGACCTCGTCCTTCTCGAACTTCATCCGTGCGCCGCGGCCATAGCCGAGCCGCCGCCGGGCGAGTGCGTCCGCCACCATCTCCGTGGTGATCGGGACGCCGGCGGGAAGACCCTCCAGCGTCGCCACGAGTGCGGGGCCGTGCGACTCCCCCGCGGTCAGCCAGCGCAACCTGCTCAACGGTGCTCCTCATGCTCGCGCCTGGAACTGCAACGGCGCGACCGGGTGCGCGACCCTGGCCCGCCGCCTTCGATCCTCCCACGCCCGGGCCCCCGAACCGGCCGCCGGTCCAGCAGACGGACGGATCGGGGCGCGCGATCGGTGTGGTCAGCGGGCGGCGAGCGCCTCTTCGCCGGCCTTCCGCATGGCTGCGAGCGGGGCGGGCGAGCGGCCCGTCATCTGCTCGACCTGGAGAACCGCCTGATGCACCAGAAGGTCGAGACCTCCGACGACTGCGCCGCTCCGGGACGACCAGGCGGCCGCGAGTCCGGTCGGCCAGGGCTCGTACAGCACATCGAAGAGCGTGCCGGGAGCGTCCGGTACCGCACCGGCCAGCGCGTCCGTGGTTCCGGCGGGCGTGGTCGCGATCACCAGGGGTGCGCGCAGGGCCTGCCCCGCATCCGCCCAGTCGGCGATCCGGACGTCGACGCCGAGGCGTTCGCCCCATCCGCGCATCTCGTCGCCGCGTTCCCGGCTCCGTACGTAGGCGGTGACCGGTCCCGCGCAGATCTCCGCCAGCGCGGCGAGCGCGGAGGATGCGGTGGCTCCGGCGCCGAGGACAGCGGCGGAGTCGGTCTTCTCCACGCCGCGTTCGCGCAGGGCGGCGATCATGCCGGGGATGTCGGTGTTGTCGCCGACGCGACGGCCGTCCGGGGTGAGGACCACGGTGTTGACCGCCTCCACCGAGGACGCGGTCTCGCTGATGGAGTCCAGCAGCGGGATGATCGCGCGCTTCAGCGGCATGGTCAGCGAGAGCCCGGCCCAGGAAGAGTCCAGGCCCTCGATGAAGCCGGGCAGCGCCTGCTCGTCGATCTCGAACCGGTCGTAGGACCAGTCGGTGAGGCCGAGTTCGGCGTACGCGGCGCGGTGCAGGACCGGGGAGAGCGAGTGGGCGATGGGCGAGCCGAGGACGGCTGCCCGGCGGCGCCCGTCAGTTGAGACCATGCTGTTCCTTGAACTTCTGGTTGAGCTTCTCGTGGTCGGCGGCCGTCTTGGTGAACTCGGTCTTTTTGCCGTCGAGCGAGATGAAGAACATCCAGCCATCACCGGTCGGGTTGAGCGTCGCCCGCAGTGCCTCGTCACCGGGATTACTGATCGGGCCGGGCGGCAGACCCTGATGGTAATAGGTGTTGTACGGGTCGTTGTTGCTCCGGATCTCGCTCGATCCGATCTTGATCTTGCTCTGCTTCTTGAGGTAGTTGAAGGCGGAGTCGAACTCAAGCTTGCGATTGGTGACGGTGTTATCCGGCTTCAAGCGGTTGTAGACGACTTCGGCCATCTTGCGGAAGTCATCGTGTGTGAGGCCCTCCGCCTGGACCAGGCTGGCGACCGTGAGCACCTGCCAGGGGTTGTCCAGCTTGTACTTCTTGGCTGCCCCTTCGAGGTCGACCTTGTCGTACTCCTCATTGGCCCGGGTGACCATCTGCTTGAGGACGGCCTCCGGCTTCATCCCCTTGGCAGCCGGATAGGCCGCGGGGTAGAGGAAGCCCTCCAGCGGGTCCTTGAGTTCCGGGTGGTTCTTGGCCCATTGCGGGAGCCCGAGGCTGCCCGCTTGTTTCTTGGCGACATCGCCGGTGGTGCCTGCCTTGAGACCGAGCTTCTTGTCGATCAGCGTGTAGACGGCCGCGTTGCGCCAGCCCTCTGGGACGACCAGCAGGTTCTGGCTCTTCGGGTCGAGCATCAGCTTCACGGCCGCGGCCGCGGACATCTCCTTGTGCAGGAGATAGACACCCGCCTGGATCGACTTCCCCTTGGGGTTCTCGGCCTGCGCGGCGATGAACGCGTCAACGCTCTTGACGACGCCCTTCGCCTTCAGGATGCCCCCGATCTCGTTGCCGAGGGCGCCCTTCGGGATCTCGACCTCGACCGTGCCGGAGCCCTGGCCCGAGTAATCGGGTGCGGCGCCGAACTGTTTCTGCCAGTACGTGTAGCCGAGGTAGCCGACCCCGCCGAGACCGCCGGCGATGACCACGGCGACGACGAGGCAGGCACAACCGTTGCGGCTCTTCTTCTTGCCCTTGCCGCGGCGTTCGCTTCCGCCGCGGCCACCGCCCCCGCGCGGATCGTCGTCGTACTCGTCATCGTCGTCCCGGGGGTCCCGGTCGTCGTCGGCGCCCGTGAAGAAGGGGTGTGTCTCCTCCTGCGGTACGTCCGGGTCCCAGTCGGGGTTCCGCGGCGGGGCCTGTTCCGGCGCGGCCTCGCGTCGGCCCGGGGGCTGCGGCGGCGGGTACGCATCGGGAGTGCCGTAGTAGTCGCGCGATTCGCCGTAGCCGTTCGTTCCGTTCCCGTACGGATCGTTCGGAGGGGCGCCGTACGGCATCGCGGCCTGCTGGCCGGTGTCCCAGCCGCCGTTGTACTGCGGCTGAGGGGCCTGCTGGGCGTACGGGTCGTGCTGCTGCGGCTGCTGCGGCTGCGCGTAGGGGTCCTGCGCGTACGGGTCCTGCGGGGCGCCGTACTGCTGGTGCTGCTGGTACTGCTGGTGCTGCGGGTGCTGCTGGTACGCCTGCTGCGGCTGCTGGGCATAGGGGTCCTGCGGGTAGGGCTGCTGCGGGTCGCCGTACTGGCTCTGGCCGTGGGCAGCCTGCTGGCCTCCCCATCCCTGGTCCCCGTACAAGGGATCCTCGGGATGCCACGGTTCGGAGCCGGGGCCCCGGCCATACTCAGTCATCGATCCCCTAGAGCCGCGAGACGAACGTCCGCCTCTTTGCTGTGCGGTGTTTGTTCGAACACCGCCGCATCGCGCGGAACGTTACCGTATCGCGATCAGACAACCACTTCGACGCCCTCGCCCGGAGCTTTACCCGACGCCCGCTCCGACTCCAGAGCGTTCTGGAGGATCACCACAGCGGCAGCCTGGTCGATGACAGACCGGCCCTTCTTGGACTTCACACCCGAGGCGCGCAGTCCTTGACTCGCCGTCACTGTGGTCATCCTCTCGTCCACCAACCGCACCGGAATGGGTGCGACCGAGCGGGCGACCTCCTGGGCGAAGAGCCGGACCTTGGCCGCTGCGGGCCCTTCACCGCCGCCCAGAGACCTCGGCAGGCCGATGATGATCTCGATCGGCTCGTACTCCTCGACGATCTGCCCCAGCCGCCGGTGGGCGGCCGGGACGTCACGTCCCGGCACGGTCTCCACCGGCGTGGCAAGGATCCCGTCGGGGTCGCACGAGGCGACCCCGATCCGGGCGTCCCCGACGTCGATCGCGAGACGACGTCCGCGGCGCATCTGCGTCACTCCCGCCGTCACGCCGTCTCGGCGACGAGGCGTTCGACCGCGGCGATGGCCTCGCCGATGGCGGCCGGGTTCTGGCCGCCGCCCTGGGCGACGTCCGGCTTGCCGCCGCCTCCGCCGCCAAGGGTCTTGGCGGCCGTGCGGACCAGCTCGCCGGCCTTGAGTCCGCGCTCGCGGGCGGCCTCGTTGGTGGCGATGACGGTCAGCGGGCGGCCATTGGCCGTGGTGAACAGGGCCACGACGGCAGCACGGCCGCCCTGGATGCGCCCGCGGACGTCGAGGACCAGCTTGCGCAGGTCGTCGGCCGAGGTGCCGTCCGGCACCTGACCGGTGACGACGGCGACACCGCGGACGTCCTTGGCGGACTCGACGAGCCCGGCGGCGGCCTGCAGGACCTTCTCCGCGCGGAACTTCTCGATCTCCTTCTCGGCGTCCTTCAGCTTGCCGAGCATGGCGGAGACCTTCTCCGGGAGCTCCTCGGGGCGGCCCTTGACCAGCTCCTGGAGCTGGGCGACGACCGTGTGCTCCTTGGCGAGGAAGTTGTACGCGTCGACACCCACGAGGGCCTCGATACGGCGCACACCGGAACCGATGGACGATTCGCCGAGCAGCTTCACCAGGCCCAGCTGGGCTGTGTTGTGGACGTGCGTACCGCCGCACAGCTCCTTCGAGAAGTCGCCGATGGTGACGACTCGGACCCGCTCGCCGTACTTCTCACCGAACTCGGCGATGGCGCCCTGCTTCTTGGCCTCGTCGATGGACATCACCTCGGCCTGGACGTCGAGCTCCCGGGAGAGGACCTCGTTGATCTTCTGCTCGACGTCGGTGAGGACCGTGCCGGGGACGGCGGCGGGCGAACCGAAGTCGAAGCGGAAGCGGCCCGGGGAGTTCTCCGAACCGGCCTGGGCGGCCGTCGGGCCCAGCGCGTCGCGCAGCGCCTGGTGCGTGAGGTGCGTGGCGCTGTGGGCGCGGGCGATGGCGCGGCGACGGGTGTTGTCGATGGCGGCGTAGGCGGAGGCGCCGACCGTGACCTCGCCGACCTGGACCGTCCCCTTGTGGACGGAGACGCCCGGGACGGGCTGCTGGACGTCGCGCACCTGGATGACGGCACCGGTGTCGAGCCGGATCCGGCCCTGGTCGGCGAGCTGGCCACCGCCCTCGGCATAGAACGGGGTGCGGTCGAGGACGACCTCGACGTCGTCGCCCTCCGTGGCGGCGGGCGAGGGAACACCGTCGACCAGGAGGCCGACGATGGTCGACTCGCCCTCGGTGGAGGTGTACCCGGTGAACTCGGTGGTGCCGGAGTGGTCGGCCACCTCGCGGTAGGCGGACAGGTCGGCGTGGCCGGTCTTCTTGGCCTTGGCGTCGGCCTTGGCCCGGTCCCGCTGTTCCTTCATCAGGCGGCGGAAGCCGTCCTCGTCCACGGCGAGGCCCTGCTCGGCGGCCATCTCCAGGGTGAGGTCGATCGGGAAGCCCCAGGTGTCGTGGAGCAGGAAGGCCTTGTCGCCGGCGAGCACCTTGCCGCCGGCGGCCTTGGTCTCGGTGACGGCGGTGTCGAGGATGTTGGTGCCGCCCTTGAGGGCCTTCAGGAAGGCGGCCTCTTCGGCGAGGGCGACGGTCTCGATGCGCTTGCGGTCGGTGATCAGCTCCGGGTACTGCTGCCCCATCGACGCGATGACCGTGTCGACGAGCTCGGCGACGACCGGGCCGGTCGCGCCGAGGAGGCGCATGTTGCGGACGGCGCGGCGCATGATGCGGCGCAGCACGTAGCCGCGGCCCTCGTTGCCGGGGGTGACGCCGTCGCCGATGAGCATGACGGACGTACGCATGTGGTCGGTGACGACCCGGAGGGAGACGTCCGAGGTGTGGTTGTCGCCGTAGCGCACCCCGGTCAGCTCGGTGGCCTTCTCGATGACGGCCATCGAGGTGTCGATCTCGTACAGGTTCTGCACGTCCTGCAGGATCATCGCGAGGCGTTCGAGGCCGAGGCCGGTGTCGATGTTCTTGGACGGCAGGTCGCCGAGGATCGGGAAGTCCTCCTTGCCGTCGCCCGCGCCCCGCTCGTACTGCATGAAGACCAGGTTCCAGATCTCCACGTACCGCTCGTCGTTGACGGCCGGGCCGCCCTCGACGCCGAACTCGGGGCCGCGGTCGTAGTTGATCTCGGAGCAGGGGCCGCACGGGCCGGGGACGCCCATGGACCAGAAGTTGTCCTTCTTGCCCAGGCGCTGGATGCGCTCGGCCGGGACGCCGATCTTGTCGCGCCAGATCTGCTCGGCCTCGTCGTCGTCGAGATAGACCGTGATCCACAGCCGCTCGGGGTCGAGACCGAAGCCACCGTCCGCCACGGAGCTGGTGAGAGCCTCCCAGGCGTAGCTGATGGCTCCTTCCTTGAAGTAGTCGCCGAAGGAGAAGTTGCCGCACATCTGGAAGAAGGTGCCGTGCCGGGTGGTCTTGCCGACCTCTTCGATGTCCGGCGTACGCACACACTTCTGCACGCTGGTGACGCGCGGGGCAGGCGGCTTGACCTCGCCGAGGAAGTACGGCTTGAAGGGGACCATGCCCGCGGGGACCAGCAGCAGAGTCGGGTCGTCCGCGATGAGCGACGCCGAAGGCACGACGGTGTGCCCGCGCTCCTCGAAGAAGCTCAGCCAGCGGCGACGAATTTCAGCCGACTCCATCAGTGGTCCTCATTCCGGTTGTACGAGTTGTAGGGGAGCTTGCGGTAGGCGGTGGCGTCGGCGGCCCGGGCGGGCTCGGCCGCCTCGACCGCGAAGTGACGCTGCAGGGGGAGTTCGGGGTCGACCGGCGCCTCGAGGCCCAGCGCCTCGCCCAGTTCGGCCTCGCGCCGGACCATGCCGTCGCGGACGTCGAGGGCGAAGTCCTTGAGCTTGTGACCGCTCTCGATCGCCTTGTCGGCGGCGCGCGCCGCGAGGCTCTCGGGGGTCAGCTGCTTGAGCTTCCGGTTGACCTTGGTGGTGGCCCAGACGCCGGCGGCTGCGCCGGCGGTGAACCAGAACGTACGGCGGAACATCGCTGCGTCAGTCCTTCGATCCGCGGGAGCTTCTGCCGCCCTGCTTCTTGGCCCGCGCGGACGGCACCGTGCGGCCGACGATCACCGTGCGTCGGGATGCCCGGCGGGCCGGCTCGGCTTCCGGAGCGGTCCGGCGGCCGATGGCCTGCCGTACTCCGTAACCGAAGGCGGCGACCTTGACCAGCGGTCCGCCGAAGGTCGATGCGACAGTCGTGGAGAGCGCCGAGGCGTTGGAGGTGACCTCCTGGACATCCGTCGCGATCGCGTCGACCTTGTCGAGCTGCGTCTGCGCGGAGCGCACGGTCGCGGACGCGTCGGCGAGCAGCGGAACGGCCTGCTCGGTCACGTCCGCCACGAGTTTGGTGGTCGCCCTGAGCGTCTGGGCCAGCCTCACCAGGACGACAGCGAGGAACGAGACCAGGATCGCCCAGAAGACGGCCACCAGGATCCCGGCCACCTCTCCACCGGACACAGTGCACCGCTCTCTGGCTTGTCGAATCGTCGTCTCCCGACCCTATCGCGCCGGGGGCCACGCCCCCTACCGCATTACTGGTGGGCAGGGCGGTAGTTGCACAAAGGAGATTGTACGGAGAGCTTTCGCGCCAGTACTCTGCGTGTTTCATGCGACGCTCTCGGCGCCCCTCTCCCGCCCCCGACGATCCGGGCCCGGGCACCGCGGCGCGCGGCAATCTTCCGGCGGAACTGAACAGTTTCGTGGGACGCGAGGCGGAGCTGGCCGATCTCGGCAGGCTGCTGCGGGAGTCGAGGCTGGTCACCGTGGTCGGGGTCGGCGGCGTGGGAAAGACGCGTTGTGCCACCAGGGTTGCCGCCCTACTGGAGAAACGGTACTGCGACGGGGTCTGGCTGGTGGAGCTGTCCACCGTCCACGATCCGGAGCTGCTGGAACATGCGGTGGTCGACGCGCTGGGACTCACCGATCACACCAGTCGGTCGCCCCGCACGACACTCCTCGAACATCTCGCCGAACGCCAACTCCTCCTGGTGTTCGACGGTTTCGAGCATCTCGTCGACACCTGTGCCGTACTCGTACAGGAGTTGCTGCGCCGGGCGCCGCGGTTGCGGGTGCTGGCCACCGGGCGGCTGCCTCTGGAGCTGGACGGGGAGATCGGCTATCCGCTCGCGCCGATGGGCGACAAGGACGCGATGGAGCTGTTCGCCGACCGGGCGGCCGCGGTGCAGCCGAACTTCCGGCTGACCGAGGACACCCGCGGATCGGCGCGCGAGCTGTGCCGTCGGCTGGACGGGATCCCGCTCGCGCTGGAACTGGCCGCCGGACGGCTGCGCGCCCTGTCCGCGGAGCAGGTGCTGCAACGGCTGGACGACCGCTTCCGGCTGCTGACCGGCGGCAGCCGCAGCGCGCCGGCCCGCCACCACACGCTCCGTACAGCCATCGGCTGGAGCCATGAACTGTGCGCGCCGGAGCAACGGCTGCTGTGGGCGCGGCTGTCCGTCTTCGCCGGGCAGTTCGATCTGGAAGCCGTCGAATACATCTGCAGCGGCCCCGACCTGCCGGCCGAGTCGGTGCTGGACGTGCTCACGGCGCTCCTGGCGCAGTCCGTCGTCCTGCGTGAGGACTCGGCGGCGGGCACCCGCTACCGGATGCTGGACACGGTGCGCGAGTACGGCGCCGAGTGGCTGGCCGCGACCGGCGAAACGGACCGGTTACGGCGTCGCCACCGGAACTGGTTCCTGGGGCTGGCCACCTGGTGCGAGCTCGACTGGTTCAGCCCGCGTCAGGGCGAGGTGGCGGCCCGGGCCGAGAGCGAACTGCCCAATCTGCGCCGGGCGATGGAGTACTCGTTGGAGAGCCCGAACGAGATCCATCTCGCACAGTACCTGGCAGGCACGCTCTGGTTCCTCTGGGTCGGCTGCGGGCGCCTCTCGGAGGGGCGGCACTGGCTGGCCCACGTACTGGAGGAGGAGACGCCGTACGACGCCTCGCGACTCAAGGCGCTGTGGGTGCTCGGGTACGTGGCGGTGCTGCAGGGCGACCCGGTCGGCGCGATCTCCGCACTGCAGGAGTGCAGGGAGGAGGCGGACCGGACCGGTGACGCGACGGCTCTGGCGTACGCGGTGCACCGCACGGGCTGTCTGGCCCTCGTCACGGACGACATGGTCCGCGCGGAGGAGCTGCTGCAGGACGCGCTGGACCGCTACCGGGAACTCGGCGAGCTGAACAGCAATGTGCTGATGGCGCAGGTCGAGCTGGCGATGGCGGTCGGGTTCCGCGGGGATCTGGAGGCCGCTGCTGCGATCTGCGAGGAGGTAAGGGAGGTCTGCGAGGACCGCGGTGAGCGGTGGGCCCTCTCGTACGCGCTCTACGTGCTGGCCTATGCGGCGCTGCAGCGGGGCCGGCCGGACCGCGCCCGGGAGCTGCTCAGGGAGTCCCTGGCGATCGGTCACGCCTTCCATGACCTGCTGGCTTCCGTACTCGCCATGGAGCTGCTGGCCCTGGTCACTGCGGTCGAGGGGGACGCGGCGGAGGCGGCGGTGCTGCAGGGGGCCGCCGAGCGGATCTGGCTGTCGGTGGGGCTGCCGCTGTTCGGTTCGGCGCACTACGGGAGACCCCGGGCCCGGTGCGAGGAGCTGGCGCGGCAGGAGCTCGGCGACGCGCCGTACGAGTCGGGGCGGCGGGCGGGCGGCCGACTGGATCCGGACACGGCGGTGGCGAGGGCGCTGGCGGGCCGGGCCCTGGACCGGCCCGGCCCGGAGGGGCAGCGGCCGGGACCCGTGCCCGCACCGGACGGCAGAACGCGGAAGCCCGCCGCCTCCCCGACATCGGGAAGGGGCGGGCCTGAGCGCTGGTGAGAGCGGCTACGCCTGGATCAGCGGGCGTAGTACTCGACGACGAGCTGCTCGTCGCAGATCACCGGGATCTCCTTGCGGTTCGGGTCCCGGTCCAGGCGGAAGGCCAGGGCCTTCAGGTTCACCTGCAGGTAGCGCGGGGTCTCGCCGTCGAGGGCGTAACCACCCTCGCGGGCCACCTGGAAGGGGTGCTTGTCGCGGCTGCGCTCGCGGACCATCACGATGTTGTCGGGACGGACGCGGAACGACGGCTTGTCGACCTTGCGGCCGTCGACCTCGATGTGGCCGTGCACGACCATCTGACGGGCCTGGTAGATCGTGCGGGCGATGCCCGAACGCAGGACCAGCGCGTCGAGACGGCGCTCGAGCTCGACGACGAGCGCCTCGCCCGTCTTGCCCTCGGCCTTCTTGGCGCGGTCGTACGCGCGCGCCATCTGGCGCTCGCTGATGTCGTACTGGGCGCGCAGACGCTGCTTCTCGAGCAGACGGACCTTGTAGTCCGAGTTCTGCTTGCGGCCACGGCCGTGCTCGCCCGGCGGGTAGGGGCGGGCCTCGAAGTACTTGACGGCCTTCGGCGTCAGGGCAATGCCGAGCGCACGGGACTTCTTGACCTTGGGACGCGACTGGTTAGGCACGTTCTCCAGACCTCCGTTGTGGGTTAGGTTAGGCTCACCTTACTCAAGGAGATCGCATGTCTCGCCCTGGGAACACCACACACGTCACGGACAGCACTGACAGCGTCGACGCCACCGAGGGCTTCGATACGACGGAGGACCGATCAGATCGTGGTCAGCCGCGTCCCAGCGGGCTTGAAAACACTCGGATGCCGTCAGCAGCCGAACGCACACGAACTCTCGTACAGAGTACCTGTTCGGCGGTACTGCTCATCCCCGGGTTGACCACTGCGGGCTTCGACCAGCTGATTCCACTGGACCGGAGCGTGGGCCCCGAAGGGGACCTGTTCCTCGAATTCCCTGCCGATTCCCCGGCCGTACGGGCCGCGACACAGGCCCAGGACGACGAGTTGACCGCTGTGCTGGAGATCACGGACGTCGCGCCGGTATCGGTGCCGCACCGCATCCGCGGCCGCGGCCGGATCAAGGGCTGGCTCACGCCCGTACCCGGGATGGCCGGGCCGGGCCGGATGATGCTGCGGCTGGAGACGGGTGAGGCATTCGTCGACGATCTGTGGGGCGCGCAGGGCGTCGAGCCGGAGGAGTTCCGTGACGCCACCGCCGACCCGCTCGTCGCCCACGAGGCGGAGCTGCTGCAGCATCTGCACGCGGCGCACCGCGAACAGCTGAACATGCTGTGCGGGCTGCTGGGCGAGCGGACGGAAGGACGCTGCGCGACGCACACGCCCGCCGTCGTCCCGGTCGCACTCGACCGCTTCGGGCTGCGGGTGCGGTTCCGCGAGGCGGACGGGCGGTGCTTCGACGCCCGCTTCGACTTCCCCGAACCGGTGCGCGACATGGTCGGGCTGCACCGGGCCATGCACACGTTGTTCGAGGCGGCGGCCCCCTGAGCGTGCGCCTCAGAGCCTGTCGGCCGCGCCGTCGGAGCCGCCGCGGCCGAGCCGCTCGCGGACCCGGTCCACCACGTCCGCGTACCGCGCCTCCGCGCCGTACCGCGTGGGCCGGTAGTAGTGCCTGTCGCGGACGGCATCGGGGGCGTACTGCTGGGCGGCGATCCCGCCGGGGACGTCATGCGGATAGACGTAGCCCTGTGCGTGCCCCAGTGCGGCGGCGCCCTTGTAGTGGCCGTCGCGCAGATGGGCCGGAACCGGACCGGCCAGCCCCTTCCGTACGTCCTCCTGGGCCGCGAAGATCGCGAGCGTCGCTGCGTTGGACTTGGGGGCGAGCGCCAGCGCGATAGTGGCATGGCTGAGGGTGAGCGCCGCCTCCGGAAAACCGATCATGGCCACGGCCTGGGCGGCAGCGACCGCTGTGGGAAGGGCCGTCGGGTCGGCGAGGCCGATGTCCTCGCTGGCGGAGATCATCAGCCGCCGGGCGATGAAGCGGGGGTCCTCCCCCGCCTCGATCATCCGGGCCAGATAGTGCAGCGCGGCATCCACGTCGGAGCCACGGATCGACTTGATGAGGGCGCTCGCCACGTCGTAGTGCTGGTCGCCGTCCCGGTCGTACTTCACCGCTGCCCGGTCGACGGTCGCCTCGACGGTCTGGAGAGTGATCTCCTTCTCCTGCATGGCGAGCGCCGCGCCGGCCGCTGCCTCCAGCGCCGTCAGCGCGCGCCGCGCGTCTCCCCCGGCGATCCGCAGCAGATGCGCCTCCGCGTCCTCGGGCAGGGTGACCGCGCCGCCGAGTCCGCGCTCGTCGGTCAGGGCGCGGTGCATGAGAGCGCGCAGGTCCTCGTCCGTGAGCGATTCGAGGGTGAGGAGCAGCGAGCGTGACAGCAGCGGCGAGATGATCGAGAAGTACGGGTTCTCGGTCGTCGCGGCGATGAGCGTCACCCAGCGGTTCTCCACGGCTGGCAGCAAGGAGTCCTGTTGGGCCTTGGAGAAGCGGTGGATCTCGTCGAGAAAGAGGACGGTCTCCTTGCCGTAGCCGCCGGTGGCCCGGCGGGCGCCCTCGATGACGGCCCGCACCTCCTTGACGCCCGCGGTGATCGCGGAGAGCTCGACGAAACGCTTGTTGGTGGCCTTGCTGACCACGTAAGCCAAGGTCGTCTTGCCGATGCCGGGCGGCCCCCAGAGGATCACCGACGACGGGCCGGCGGGTCCGCCGCTCCCCTCGCCGACAAGGCGGCGCAGCGGCGAGCCCGGCTTCAGCAGATGCTGCTGGCCGACGACCTCATCGAGCGTGCGGGGACGCATCCGGACAGCGAGTGGGCTGCTGGACGGGTCCTTCTCCTGGCGGTCTTCGGCGGCTGCGGTAAAGAGGTCGGGCTCCACGACGTAAAAGCCTATGTCACGGCACTGACAACGCCGCCGGGCCGGTCCCCGCCCGGGACCTGCCGGTTCAGCTGGTCCAGAAGTCCCACCAGCGGGTCAGGATCAGCATGCCGATGATGCCGACCCAGAGGACCGGCGGAACCCAGTGGAACTCCGTCAGTCCGTTGCGCAGCCAGTTCGGCGCGGGAAGGATCTGGTTCTTGATGTTGTGCGTGGTGACGTAGCAGAACATGAAGATCGTGGCGACCCACGCCAGGCAGCACCACAGGCAGAGCGAGTTGATGTTGTAGAGCGACTGGTACTGCAGCCAGGTGCAGAAGCCGACTCCGAACAGGGTGCCCGCGTTGAGTCCGAGCCAGTACCAGCTGCGGAACCGGGCCCCGGCGAGCAGCGCCATGCCGATCCCGATGACCACCGAGTACGTGGCGAGTCCGAGCATCGGATTCGGGAACCCGAAGACGGACGCCTGCTCGCTCTTCATGATGTTGCCGCACGAGACCACGGGGTTGAGGCTGCAGCCCGGGGTGAAGGAGGGATCCTCGAGCAGCTTGAACTTGTCGATCGTGATGACCCAGGCGGCGAGGAGCCCGGCAGCGCCTGTGATCACCAGCAGCAGTGCGAACGCGCGACTGCCGCCGATGGTCCTCTTCCTGCCGTCCTCGTCCTGGTCGGAGGAGGGATGGTCAACCGCTGCAGTCGTCATATCGCCGTTCCGTCAGTGAGTGGCCTGCTGGGCATGGTCATTGTGCCGCACCACCACTCGGGTCAACCGTTCGGTGGACATAAACATGTGCACATGGCGGCACGGGACCAAGGGTTCCGCGAGCCGCTCCGCGCCATGACCGAAGTCACTGAGGACGTGCACGGCCTGCGCAAGCGCTCCGGCGTAGTGACCGCGCCGGACGGGCTCGACCTGGGGATCCGTCCCGGCGAGGAGCGGGCGCCCCCGGTCGAACGGGGCCGGGGGGGAGCACTGCGGTGGAGATCCTCCAGGGGCATCGCAGCCGTGACGCGGGAACGGTCTCGGCGCTCGGCGCGCCCCCGCGTCCGCCGACCGTCGTCGGCGTTCCCGGGCCGAAGTCGTCCGGCAGGATGAATCGGCACCCGCCGCATTGACGGTACGGGAGACAGTGGCGCACTTCGTCCGCTCCTGCCCGCGGCCGCGCGACACCACGGACGTCATCGCGATGGTGGGTCCGGAGCAGTACGCGGACACCCGGATCACAGCGTTCTCCTGCGGTCGGCGGCGCCGCCTCGACGTGGCACCCGGTGTGACCGGTTCCCCCGAACTCGTGGTGGTCGACGAGCCCACCACCGGTTTCGATCCGCCGGCCCGCCGACGGTTCCGGGAGCTGATCCGGCACCAACGCACTGTGCCCGCCCGGCGGACCGGGCGGGCACAGGGAAAGCGTGGATCAGGCCAGCTTCTGCTGGATCTCGGCGACCAGCACGTCCACCGCGACCGGCTGCTGCTCGCCCGACTCCATGTCCTTGAGCTGAACCACGCCGTCGGCGAGATCGCGCTCACCGGCGACGACGGTCAGGCGCGCACCGGACCGGTTGGCGCTCTTCATCGCCCCCTTGAGACCGCGGCTGCCGAACGCGAAGTCGGCGGCCACGCCCAGCTTGCGAAGCTCCGTCACCTTGGCGAACAGCACCCTGCGGGCCTCCTCACCGAGCGGCACCGCGAAGACGCTGGTGGACGCGGGCAGTTCGAGCTCGATGCCCTCCGCCTCCAGTGCGAGCACCGTGCGGTCCACCCCGAGCGCCCAGCCGACCGACGGGAGCGCCGGGCCGCCGATCATCTCGGACAGACCGTCGTAGCGGCCGCCGCCGCCCACCGCGGACTGCGAGCCGAGTCCGTCGTGGACGAACTCGAAGGTGGTGCGGGTGTAGTAGTCGAGGCCACGGACGAGCTTCTCGTCGTCCTCGTACGCGACACCGGCGGCGGTCAGCAGGTCGCGGACCTCCTCGTGGTACGCCTTGCACGCGTCGCACAGGTAGTCGCGCAGCACCGGGGCGCCGACCAGCTGCTTCTGCACCTCGGGGCGCTTGTCGTCGAGGACCCGCAGCGGGTTGAGTTCGATGCGACGGCGGGTATCGTCGTCCAGCTCGAGCTCGCGCAGGAAGCCCTGAAGGGCGTCCCGGTAGACGGGGCGACATTCCTTGTCGCCCAGCGAGTTCAGCAGGATCCGGAAGTTCTGCAGGCCCAGGGAGCGGTAGGCCTGGTCGGCCAGGATGATCAGTTCGGCGTCCAGTGCCGGGTCCTCCGCACCGATCGCCTCGGCGCCGACCTGCGAAAAGTGCCTGTAGCGGCCCTTCTGCGGGCGCTCGTAGCGGTAGTACGAGCCGGAGTACCAGAGCTTGACCGGCAGGTTGCCGAGCTTGTGGAGGTTGGCCTCCAGCGCGGCGCGCAGCACGGACGCGGTGCCCTCGGGGCGCAGCGCGAGCTCGGAGCCGCCCTTGGTGGTGAGGGTATACATCTCCTTGGACACGATGTCGGTGGACTCACCGACACCGCGCGAGAAGAGCGCGACGTCCTCGAAGCCGGGCGTCTCGATGTAGCCGTAGCCGGAGTTCTTCAGGGGTGCGGAGATCGCCTCGCGCACCGCGAGGTACTTCGCGGAGTCGGGCGGGGTCAGGTCGTACGTGCCCTTGGGGGCTTTGAACGTGCTCACAGTCTGTCTCTCGTCACATTCCTCGTCGGGGCGCGTCCATACCGTGCAGATACGGGTTCGTTGCGCGCTCGCGGCCGATGGTCGTCTGGGGGCCGTGGCCGGACAGCACCACGGTCGAGTCGTCGAGCGGCAGGCACACACGGGCCAGCGACTCGAGCAGCTCGGCGTGGTCGCCGCCGGGCAGGTCGGTGCGTCCGACGGAGCCGGCGAAGAGCAGGTCGCCCGAGAAGAGCACCTGCGGAACATCCGCGGCCTCGGGCATCCTGAACGTCACCGACCCCTTGGTATGGCCGGGCGCATGCGCGACACCGAACTCCAGACCGGCCAGCTTCAGGAGGGCGCCGTCGCTCAGCTCCTTGACGTCGTCCGGCTCCCCCACCGTCAGCTCGCCCATGAGCGGCATCCCGATGGAACGGCCGAGGGCCTTCTCCGGGTCGCTCATCATGTACCGGTCCTGGGGGTGGATCCAGGCAGGGACGTCATGCGCGCCGCACACCGGGACGACGGAGGCGACATGGTCGATGTGGCCATGGGTGAGCACGACGGCGACGGGCTTCAGCCGATGCTTCTTCAGCGTCTCCTCGACTCCTTGCGTGGCCTGGTGGCCCGGGTCGATGATCACGCACTCCTCGCCTGCGGCGGGGGCGACCAGGTAGCAATTGGTCCCCCAGGCCCCGGCGGGGAACCCGGCAATGAGCACGATCGTCCTTAATGGTCGTCCGACGGAGGGCTGCGGTGACCGCGACCGAGGAGGTCGCGGCAGTTCAGAGCCTACCGGCGCTCCTCATTCCACAGCTAACCCATATACGGTACGGGGCAACCCAGGCCCGATCAGACGACGTACAAGGAGATCACCCGGTGGTCAGCAGCGATCAGCGGCGGCGGCAGCTCGCCAGGGAGAAGTTCGAGCGGCAGCAGCAGCGCCGGGAGGAGGCCCGCCGGAGGACGAGGCGACTCACTGCCGTCATCTCATCGGCGCTGGCCGTGGTGGCGGTCGTCGGGGTTGCCGCGTACGTCTCCGTCGGCGGCGACGACAAGGACAAGAAGAGCGACGCGGCCGCGAGCGCGAGCCCGTCCGCGTCGCCCTCGGCGAGCGAGAGCAGTGCGCCCGAGCCTGCGATGAAGATCGACAAGAAGGCGAAGTACACGTTCTCGCTGAAGACGAGTCAGGGCGACATCGCGTTCACGATGGACGCGGCGAAGACCCCGCACACGACGAACTCGTTCAAGTCCCTCGCCGACAAGGGCTTCTTCGACGGTACGAAGTGTCACCGGCTGACCACGCAGGGCATCTTCGTCCTGCAGTGCGGTGACCCGAAGGGCGACGGCACGGGCGGCCCCGGCTACACGATCCCGGACGAGAACCTGACCGCGCTGGGCAAGGCCGGCAAGGACGGCACGGTGACGTTCCCGGCGGGCACGGTGGCGATGGCCAACACCGGACAGGCACACACCGGCGGCAGCCAGTTCTTCCTGGTGTACAAGGACAGCAAGCTGCCTCCGACCTACACGCCGTTCGGCACGATGGACGCCGCCTCGCTGAAGGCCGTGCAGAAGGTCGGGACCGCAGGTGTCACGGGCGGTGCTGCCGACGGTGCTCCGAAGAAGGCCGTCACCATCTCCAAGGCGGCCGTCGACAAGGTCTGATCCGACGCCGAGGGCCCGACCGGCGGTGCCGGCCCGGCCCTCGGCGTGCGGGCCGAAGAATTTCGGCCGCGCTGAGTGCGGACAGCCGGGCGGCCGGTCGCCTAGATTGGCGTTGTGCAGGGCGGGCGCGGCCCGCCCCAGGAAACTGTGGACGATGCCAGGGGGGTGAACCCTCTCACAGGCATCAGGTGGAGGAGGCGCTGTGAGCAGCGACCCGTGGGGCCGTGTCGACGAGACGGGCACCGTGTACGTGCGTACAGCCGATGGCGAGCAGGTTGTCGGATCGTGGCAGGCCGGTTCTCCCGAGGAGGCTCTGGCTTACTTCGAGCGCAAGTACGAGGGCATCGTGGTCGAGATCGGCCTCCTCGAACGGCGGGTGAAGACCACCGACCTGTCGGCGAAGGACGCGACGACCGCCATCGAGCATCTGCGTCAGCAGGTCGACGAGCATCACGCCGTCGGCGACCTCGACGCGCTCCGGAGGCGGCTCGACGCGCTGGTCGCGACGGTCGACTCCCGTCGCGAGGAGCGCAAGGCCCAGAAGGCGAAGCAGACCGACGAGGCGAAGCACGCCAAGGAGGCGCTGGTCGCCGAGGCCGAGGAGCTGGCGCAGAGCGAGCAGTGGCGCTCCGCGGGCGAGCGGCTGCGGGCACTCGTCGACACGTGGAAGGGCCTGCCGCGGCTCGACCGCAAGTCGGACGACGAGCTGTGGCACCGCTTCTCGCACGCGCGCTCGGCGTTCTCCAAGCGCCGCAAGGCGCACTTCGCGTCGCTGGACGCCCAGCGCGAGGAGGCCCGCAAGGCCAAGGAGAAGCTGGTCGTCGAGGCCGAGGCCCTCTCCGGTTCCACGGACTGGGGAACGACGGCCGCGCGTTACCGCGATCTGATGACGGAGTGGAAGGCGGCGGGCCGCGCCCAGCGCGAGGCCGAAGACGATCTGTGGAACCGTTTCCGCGGTGCGCAGGACGTCTTCTTCGCCGCCCGTGGCGAGGTCTTCGCCGAGCGGGACGCGGAGCAGGGCGAGAACCTCAAGCTGAAGGAGGAGCTCGCGGTCGAGGCCGAAAAGCTGGTGCCGGTGAAGGACCTGAAGGCGGCCAGGGCCGCGTTCCGTGCCCTCAACGAGCGCTGGGAGGCCATCGGCCACGTGCCGCGCGACGCGCGTCCGAAGGTCGAGGGGCGGATGCAGGCGGTGGAGCGGGCGCTCCAGGAGGCCGAGGAGTCGGAGTGGCGCCGGACGAACCCGGAGGCGCGTGCGCGCGCCGCGGGTCTGACCGGGCAGCTTCAGGCGGCCGTCGACAAGCTGCGTTCGCAGATCGACACGGCGCGCGCCGCGGGCAACAACGCCCGCGCCGACAAGCTGGCCCGTGAGCTGGAGGGCCGTCAGGCCCTGCTGGACCAGGCGCTGAAGGGCCTGGAGGAGTTCGGCGGCTGACAGCTGTTCAGACAGCCCGAAGGGCCCTCCGTCGGTGACGGAGGGCCCTTCGGCGTTTCGGTGGAGGGCCTGCCGGCATCGGGGGCGGTCGGGGTCAGGGCCTGCGGGCCGAGGTCACGCGGTAGACGTCGTAAACGCCCTCCACGCCCCGTACGGCCTTCAGCACGTGTCCGAGGTGCTTCGGGTCACCCATCTCGAAAGTGAACCGCGAGGTGGCCACCCGGTCCCGTGAGGTCTGTACGGCCGCCGACAGGATGTTCACGTGCTGGTCGGACAGGACGCGAGTGACGTCCGAGAGCAGCCGCGACCGGTCGAGGGCCTCGACCTGGATGGCGACGAGGAAGACCGAGGACTGGGTCGGCGCCCATTCGACCTCCAGGATCCGCTCGGGCTGCTGCGACAGCGAGTCCACGTTGACGCAGTCGGCCCGGTGCACGGAGACGCCGCTGCCACGGGTGACGAAGCCGATGATCGGGTCGCCGGGGACGGGCGTGCAGCAGCGGGCCAGTTTGACCCAGACGTCCTCGACGCCCTTGACGACCACACCCGGGTCGGCGTTGGAGCGGCGCTTGCCGCGGCTGCGCGAGGGCGGCGCGCTCTCCGCCAGGTCCTCATTGGCCGCGTCCTCGCCGCCGAGCGCCTGGACCAGCTTCTGCACGACACCCGCGGCCGCGACATGGCCCTCGCCGATCGCCGCGTACAGGGACGAGATGTCCGGGTAGCGCATCTCGTGGGCCAGGGTGACGAGCGAGTCGCCGGTCAGGATCCGCTGGATCGGCAGGTTCTGCTTGCGCATGGCGCGCGCGATGGCGTCCTTGCCCTGCTCGATCGCCTCGTCGCGGCGTTCCTTGGAGAACCAGGCGCGGATCTTGTTCCGGGCGCGCGGCGACTTGACGAAGCCCAGCCAGTCCCGGGACGGTCCGGCGCCGGCCGCCTTGGAGGTGAAGACCTCCACGAGGTCGCCGTTGTCGAGGGTGGATTCGAGCGGCACGAGCCGCCCGTTGACCCGTGCCCCTATGGTCCGGTGGCCGACCTCCGTATGCACGGCGTACGCGAAGTCGACCGGGGTCGCGCCCGCGGGCAGCGCTATGACGTCGCCCTTGGGCGTGAAGACGAAGACCTCGTTGCGGGAGAGGTCGAAGCGCAGGGACTCCAGGAACTCGCTGGGGTCCTCGGTCTCCTTCTGCCAGTCGAGGAGCTGGCGCAGCCACGCCATGTCATTGACGGTGTCCTGGCCGCGGCCGGTGTGCTTGGGTACGTCGGTGCGGACCTTGGAGGCGCCGGCGACGGCCTCCTGCTTGTACTTCCAGTGCGCGGCGATGCCGTACTCGGCGCGGCGGTGCATGTCGAACGTACGGATCTGCAGCTCGACGGGCTTGCCGCTGGGACCGATCACCGTGGTGTGCAGTGACTGGTACATGTTGAACTTGGGCATCGCGATGTAGTCCTTGAACCGGCCGGGGACCGGATTCCATCGCGCGTGCACGGTGCCGAGCGCCGCGTAACAGTCACGGACGGTGTCGACGAGGACGCGGATGCCCACCAGGTCGTAGATCTCGGCGAAGTCCCGGCCTCGCACGATCATCTTCTGGTAGACGCTGTAGTAGTGCTTCGGCCGTCCGGTGACGGTGGCCTTGATCCGGGCGGCGCGCAGGTCGGCCTGGACCTCGTCGGTCACTATGGCGAGGTATTCGTCGCGCTTGGGTGCCCGCTCGGCGACGAGACGGACGATCTCGTCGTACATCTTGGGGTAGAGGATCGCGAACGCGAGGTCCTCGAGCTCCCACTTGATGGTGTTCATGCCCAGGCGGTGGGCCAGGGGCGCGTAGATCTCAAGCGTCTCGCGGGCCTTCTTCTCCTGCTTCTCCCGCTTGAGGTAGCGCATGGTGCGCATGTTGTGCAGCCGGTCGGCGAGCTTGATGACGAGGACCCTGGGGTCCTTGGCCATGGCGACGACCATCTTGCGTACGGTCTCGGCCTGCGCCGCCTCGCCGAACTTCACCTTGTCCAGCTTGGTCACGCCGTCGACCAGCAGCGCGACCTGGTCGCCGAAGTCCCGGCGCAGGGTGTCCAGGCCGTACTCGGTGTCCTCGACCGTGTCGTGGAGCAGACCGGCCATCAGCGTCGCCGGATCCATGCCGAGCTCGGCGAGGATCGTCGTGACGGCGAGCGGATGCGTGATGTACGGGTCGCCGCTCTTGCGCTTCTGACCGCGGTGCCAGCGCTCGGCGACCTGGTAGGCGCGCTCGATCTGGCGCAGCGTGGACGTCTCGATCTTGGGGTCGTTGCTGCGGACCGCGCGCAGGAGCGGTTCGAGGACCGGGTTGTACGGGCTGGAGCGCTGCACGCCGAGCCGGGCGAGCCTGGCCCGTACCCGGTTGGAGGAGCCGCTGGAGCGGGCCGGACCGACCGGGGCCACGGGCTTGGCGGCGGGCTTGGCCGGGGGGTTCGGGGCGGCCGGAGGCGGGGAGACGGGGGCCGGCTGGGCAGGGGACGCCGGCGCGGCCCCGTTCGCCCTGGGGGGAGTCTGCGTGGCGCTGCTCGCCGGTTCGGGAGCCGGGGGCTTCGGCTTCTCCTTCGCCGCGGGCTGCTTCTTCCCGGGCGTGGCTGGGACCGCCGCGGGCTTGTCGGGCTGCGGGGCGGCGACTGGCTGGGCCTCGTCTGGCAAGAGCGCTCCTCATGCGGATCCGGACTCCCGGAAAGGCCATCGTATCGACCCTGCGGCCGGACCTCCCCCGGGGACCGTGGGACCCTCACAACGCGGGACGGGCCCCAGGGTGTTCCCGGTGCCCGTCCTGTGTGTGCCGGTGTGCCGCTGCCCCAAGTGCGGCAGGGGCTGAGCGGCGGCGTGATGCATGAGGTGGGGCCCGACCCGACCCCTCCGAACGTGGGTGCGAATACCGCAGACGCACCATCGGGTGCCCGAAAATTGTTCCGGGCACCCGATGCATGCGTGACAGTCTCAGACGCGGATGAGCGCCTCCAGCGGAGCACCGGCCAGACCGGACTCCAGACGCGCCCTGCCGTCGAGGAAGCCGAGCTCCATGAGGACCGCGACGCCCGCGACCCGGGCACCGGCCCGGCGGATCAGCTGCAGCGATGCCTCAGCGGTGCCGCCGGTGGCAAGGACGTCGTCGATGACCATGATCTGGTCCTCGGCCGTGAGGTCCTCCGCGTGTATCTCGATCTCCGCGGTGCCGTACTCCAGCTCGTACGCCTGGCTGAGCGTGGCGCCGGGCAGCTTCCCCGCCTTGCGGACGGGTACGAAGCCGAGCCCGGCCCGGACCGCAACCGGCGCCGCCAGGATGAAGCCGCGCGCCTCCAGACCGACGACCTTCGTGGCGCCGTGCCGTACGCACAGCTCCGCGAGGGCGTCGGTGAGGGCCGTGAACGCGACCGGGTCCGCGAGCAGCGGGGTGATGTCCTTGAACATCACGCCCGGCTTCGGATAGTCCGCCACGTCACGGATACGGCTGAGCAGCAGTTCCCTGGTGCTCTCGGTGGTGCTGGTCATCGACGCTTCCCCGGGGTCCGGCCGTGGCCCCTGGGGGGCTGCTGGCGCTGACCGACGACCGCAGCGGCGGGCGCGGGTTCCTCGATGACGTCGTCCTCGTACGACTGCTCGTCCTCGGCCGACTCGCCCTTGGCGGCTGCTGCCGCACGCTTGGCGAGGATCCGCTTCTTCAGGGCCTTCATCTGCGGCTCGCGTTCCTTGAGGTCGGCGACCAGCGGGGTGGCGATGAAGATCGAGGAGTACGCGCCGGCGGCGAGGCCGACGAACAGCGACAGCGAGATGTCGTTCAGCATGCCGGCGCCGAGGACACCGCCGCCGATGAACAGCAGGCCGGCGACCGGCAGCAGCGCCACGACGGTGGTGTTGATGGAGCGGACCAGCGTGCCGTTGATCGAGCGGTTGGCGATCTCGCTGTACGTCCAGCGGGTCTGCTTGGTGATCCCCTTCGTGCCCTCCTTGAGGCTGTCGAAGACGACGACCGTGTCGTACAGGGAGTAACCGAGGATGGTCAGCAGACCGATCACGGTGCCCGGGGTGACCTCGAAGCCGACCAGGGCATAGATCCCGACCGTGATCGTGATGTCGTGGATCAGTGCGACCAGGGCCGCGATGGCCATGCGCCACTCGAACGCGATGGCCAGGTAGATCACCACGAGGATCATGAAGACGCCGAGGCCGGTCCAGGCCTTGTTGGCGATCTGCTCACCCCAGCTGGGGCCGACCAGGTCGGCGTTGATCTTCTCCTCGGGGACCTTGAGGTCCTTGGAGAGCTCCGCCTTGATCGCGTCGGACTTCGACAGGTCGACTTCGGTGATCTGAATACGCAGCGTGCCGTTGCCGAGCTTCTGGACGATCGCCTGGTGGCCGGAGGCGGAGGTCGCGGATTCCTCCGCCTGGGCGACCGTGGCACTGGTCGACGGCGTGGTGAAGACCGCGCCGCCCTTGAACTCGATCCCCATGTTGAGTCCGCCGACCGCCAGGGCGACGACAGCCGTGATGGTGATCAGGATCGAGATGCCGTACCAGATCTTGCGGCTTCCGATGAAGTCGTAACCGACCTCGCCGCGGTAGAGCCGGGCGCCGAGGCTGCCGAGTCGCGACATCTCACGCCTCCTTCGGGTCGGTGGGGGCGTTGACACGGCGCGAGCGGCGCAGCGGCGGCTTGGCGCCGAGCCGCTTCGGGTCCAGGCCGGACCACGGGTGACCGCTGGAGAAGAACTTCGTACGGGCCATCAGCGTCATGACGGGCTTGGTGAAGAGGAACACCACGACCACGTCGAGCAGGGTGGTGAGACCCAGCGTGAAGGCGAAGCCCTGGACCTTGCCGACGGTGACGATGAAGAGCACCGCCGCGGCGAGGAACGACACGAAGTCGGAGACCAGGATGGTGCGACGGGCACGCGGCCAGGCACGCTCGACGGCCGGACGCAGGGTGCGGCCCTCGCGGATCTCGTCCCGGATGCGTTCGAAGTACACGATGAACGAGTCCGCGGTGATACCGATCGCCACGATGGCGCCACAGACCGCGGGGAGGTTCAGCGCGAAGCCGATGGCCGGGCCGAGCAGCGACATGAGTGTGTAGGTCAGTATGCCGGAGGCAGCGAGGCTCAGGAGCGCGATGAGCGCCAGACCGCGGTAGTAGGCCACCAGGTAGATGACGACCAGGGCCAGACCGATCGCACCGGCGATCAGACCCGCCTGGAGCTGCTCACCGCCGAGCGCCGCGGTGACGGTGGTGACCGTGTCCTCGCGGAAGGACAGCGGGAGCGCACCGTAGGACAGCACGTTCGCCAGGTCCTGGGCGGACTGCTGGGTGAAGCTGCCGGAGATCTCGGCGCTGCCGCTGAGCGTCTCGTTCACCTGGGGCGCGGAGACGACCTCGCCGTCGAGCGCGATGGCGAACTGGTTCATCGGCGACTGCTGCGTGGACAGCTTCGAGGTGATCTTCTGGAACTTCTTCGAGCCCTTGTCGGTGAAGTCCATCTGCACGATCCACATGCCGCGCTGCTGGTCGACCGCGGCCTTGGCGCTGCCCACGTCCGTACCGGAGACCTCGGCCGGGCCGAGGACGTACTTGGCGTCGCCCTCGGAGCTGCACGCGACCGTGGTGTCGGTGGGCTTCACGTTGGCACCGGCCTTCGCGCGGCCGGCCTTGGTGGAGCAGTCCAGCTCCGCGAACTTCTTCTGCAGCTCGGCGGTGGCCGGGTCGACCGAGGCCGACGGGCTCGCGGACGCCTTCGGCGTGCCGGAGGCGCTGGGGCTGGGCGACGTGTCCTTCGTCAGCGCGCCGGTGACCGCACGGCCCTGGGTGGTCGCGCTCGCCGAGGGAGTGGCCTTGGATCCGGAGGCCGTCTCCTTGCTGCTGGGCGACGCGCTCGGCTTCGGCGAGCCGGAGGCCGAGGGGCTGGCGGTGCCGGTGGGCGTCGCCTTGCCCTCGGTGACGGCGAGCACGGGCCGGAAGTAGAGCTGGGCGGTGGTACCGACCTGTTCCCGGGCCTGCTTCGAGTTCGTTCCCTTGGGGATGTTGACGATGATGTTGTCCCGGCCCTGGGTCTGGACCTCGGCCTCGGAGACACCCAGACCATTGACACGGCGTTCGATGATGCTGACCGCGGTGTCCATGTTGGTCTGGTTGATCGCGTCCGGCTTACCGGGCTGACTCTTCGCCTTGAGCGTGATCGACGTGCCGCCCGCCAGGTCGATACCCAGCCGTGGCGTGGTGTGACCGGACAAGAACATCCCGCCGGTGAGCGCGACCATGGCGATCAGGATCAGAGCCAGGGCGCGCCCCGGCCTGCCCTGACCGCCGGACGGCCCTCGGCCCTTCTTCGGTGCTGCCACCTTCTCGTTTCTCCCTGTCCAACCGCCCCGCGCCGGGTGTGCGCCCGAGCGGCCACGAAGTGTTGTGGGGACCTGCCCCCGCAGAAGATCGCACGGTCCCGGGGATGCCGGACGCCGGTGGGCTCACGGCATCCCCGGGTCGTGAATTACTTCGAGTCGGCCTCGCCGTCGGCCTTGCCCTCGGACTTCTCGTCGGCCTTGGCGTCCTTCGGCTCGACGTCGCCGGCCTCGGCCTTCTTGCCCAGGTCGATTTTGGCATCGTCCGCGTCGTCCACGTCGGTGTCGACGTCCGTGTCGGCCTCGACGTGCTCGGTCAGCGAGGACGCGTCGTCCGGCACGACCGCGCCGTCGATCCCGTCGTCGTCACCGTGGACGATGCGGTTGTACTCCGCGTCGTCGAGGACGGCACCGATGGCGTTCTTGGCGTAGATGGCGTGGACGCCGGGCGCGACCTCGAGGAGAACCGTGTCGTCGTGAAGCTCCTTGACGGTGGCGTACATGCCCCCGATCGTCCGAACGCCGGTGCCGGGCTGCATCTCGTTGCGCATCTGCGCGGCGGCAGCCTGCTTCTTCTTGGCGGACCGGGTCATCAGGAACATGGCCCCGATGAGCACGATGAAGGGGAGGAGAGTCACGGGATTCACGGGACGATTTTCCTTCGCACGACCGCGCTGGAATGCGGCCTGATCTACGGGGGTGGGTACGCCGCCCTGTGCGGGCGGCATCGGCGGAGTCTAAGCGAGTCCGCATCGATGGAACAACGCCCAGCATCGCACCCGGGTTCCTGTCCGGGCGAACCTGTGACGCATCACGCCCCGAACAGACCCTGTTGTCCCTTTCCGCCGTGCTGAGGGGGGACGAGACCCAGATGAGCCCAGGCCGCAGGGGTGGCGACCCGCCCCCGCGGCGTCCTGGCCAGCAGTCCTTCCCGTACCAGGAAGGGCTCCGCGACCTCCTCGACCGTCTCGCGCTCCTCCCCCACGGCGACCGCGAGGGTGGACAGACCGACCGGTCCGCCGCCGAAGAGCTTCAGGAGCGCACCGAGCACCGCCCGGTCCAGCCGGTCGAGACCCCGGCCGTCGACCTCGTACACCCCGAGGGCGGCGGAGGCGACACCCCGGTCGATCCGGCCGTCCGCCTTGACCTGGGCGTAGTCGCGGACGCGGCGCAGCAGCCGGTTGGCGATACGGGGTGTGCCGCGGGAGCGCCCGGCGATCTCGGCCGCCCCTTCGGCGTCTATCGCGACGTCGAGGAGGCGGGCCGAGCGGTGGATGACGCGTTCCAGTTCGGCGGGGGCGTAGAACTCCATGTGGCCGGTGAAGCCGAAGCGGTCGCGCAGCGGAGGCGGCAGGAGTCCGGCCCGGGTGGTGGCGCCGACGAGGGTGAAGGGTGGAAGTTCCAACGGAATGGCGGTGGCGCCGGGGCCCTTGCCGACGATGACGTCGACGCGGAAGTCCTCCATCGCCATGTAGAGCATCTCTTCGGCGGGCCGTGACATGCGGTGGATCTCGTCGAGGAAGAGGACCTCGCCCTCCTGGAGGGAGGAGAGGATCGCGGCGAGGTCGCCCGCGTGCTGGATGGCGGGGCCCGAGGTGATCCGGATCGGGGCGCCCATCTCGGCAGCGATGATCATGGAGAGGGTGGTCTTGCCGAGGCCGGGGGCGCCGGAGAGCAGGACGTGGTCGGCGGTGGCGCCGCGGGCGAGGGCGGCCTTCAGGACCAGGTCGAGCTGTTCGCGCACCTTCTCCTGGCCGACGAATTCGTCGAGGTCCTTCGGCCGCAGGGCAGCTTCGACCGCCGTGTCCTCGCCGTCCGCGCCGGCGTCGACGAGGCGCTCGTCGAGCCGCTCGTCGGTGTCGGGTCCGGTGTCGTCCCAGTTCATTCGGTCAGTCCCGCCTCGGGTGTTTCGGTGCCGGGCCGTGCGGTGCCCGGGCGTCGGGGGTGTCGCGTCGGTCCGGCGTGCGGTCAGCGTGCGCGGTTGAGGGTCTGCAGAGCGGCCCGCAGCAGCTGCGGTACGGGCGGCTGGGCGCCCTTCGCGAGCGCGGCCTCGGCCTGCGGGGCGACAGCGGTGACCGCCTCGTCGGCCTCACGGGTCGCGTATCCGAGGCCGATCAGGGCGGCCTGCAGCTGGTCGCGCCACGAGGAGGTGACGGCGGTGCCGATGCCCTGGTGGCCGATGTGGGCCCCGACGGGCTCGCCCAGTCTGTCCTTGAGTTCGAGGAGGAGTTTCTGCGCGCCCTTCTTGCCGATGCCGGGGACGGCGGTGAGGGCCTTCTCGTCGCCGGTGGAGACGGCGAGGCGCAGGGCGTCCGGGCTGTGCACGGCGAGCATCGCCTGGGCGAGCCGGGGGCCGACGCCGCTGGCGGTCTGGAGCAGCTCGAAGACCTGCCGCTGGTCGTCGTCGGCGAAGCCGTAGAGGGTGAGCGAGTCCTCCCGTACGACGAGGGAGGTGGCCAGCCGGGCCTCCTGGCCGATCCGCAGGTCGGCGAGGGTGTGGGGGCTGCACTGGACGGCCATGCCGATGCCGCCGACCTCGATCACGGCCGTGGTCGGGGCGAGTGCGGCGACGGGGCCGCTGACGAAGGCGATCATCGGGGGACCTTCCGGACGGGAACTGCGGGTGTACGGGAAACGCGGTGGCCACGGGCGGCGGCCGCCGCGTGCGCCTGCTGGAGGCGGTTGACGGCCGGGGCCCGCCAGATGTGGCAGATGGCGAGGGCCAGGGCGTCGGCGGCGTCGGCGGGTTTCGGCGGTGCGTCGAGCCGAAGCAGCCGGGTGACCATCGCTCCGACCTGTGCCTTTTCGGCGCGGCCGCTGCCGGTGACGGCGGCCTTGACCTCGCTGGGGGTGTGCAGGGCGACGGGGATGCCGCGGCGGGACGCGCAGAGCATGGCGACCGCACTGGCCTGGGCAGTGCCCATCACCGTACGGACATTGTGCTGGCTGAACACCCGCTCCACGGCGACGAATTCGGGGCGGTGCTCGTCGAGCCACTCCTCGATGCCGCGCTCGATCGCGACCAGCCGATGGCCGAGCTCGGCATCGGCGGGGGTGCGGACGACGCCGACCCCGAGCATCGTCAGGGGGCGGCCCGCCACTCCTTCGACGACGCCGACGCCGCACCGGGTCAGTCCCGGGTCCACGCCCAGTACCCGCATGAAGCGCCCCCTCTGCCGATCGGTCAACTGTTCCCGCAGGCTATCGGCTCGCACTGACAATGCGACGGGCCGACGGGGTGTGTCCCCGTCGGCCCGTCGGCTCCGCCCGCGCGGAGAGTGCCCCTGTACAGCGGCCGGACGCTGCCCGTCTCCGGGTCGTCCCCGCTCACGCGGGGAGGCGTCGTCCGCCGTCTCAGGCGTCGACCTTCTCCATGACCTCGTCCGAGACGTCGAAGTTGGCGAAGACGTTCTGCACGTCGTCGCTGTCCTCCAGCGCGTCGATCAGCTTGAAGATCTTGCGCGCGCCTTCCTCGTCCAGCTCGACCTGCATGGTGGGCAGGAAGTTGGCCTCGGCCGAGTCGTAGTCGATGCCCGCCTGCTGGAGCGCGGTACGGACCGCGACCATGTCGGTGGCCTCGCTGACGACCTCGTAGGACTCACCGAGGTCATTGACCTCCTCGGCGCCCGCGTCGAGCACCGCACCGAGGACGTCGTCCTCGGTGAGCTCGCCCTTGGGGACGATGACGACGCCCTTGCGGTTGAAGAGGTACGAGACCGAACCCGGGTCGGCCATCGAACCGCCGTTGCGGGTCATCGCCACACGCACGTCGGAGGCGGCACGGTTGCGGTTGTCGGTGAGGCACTCGATGAGCACCGCGACACCGTTCGGGCCGTAACCCTCGTACATGATCGTCTGGTAGTCGACGCCGCCCGCTTCGAGACCGCCACCGCGCTTGACCGCGGAGTCGATGTTCTTGTTCGGGACGGAGCTCTTCTTCGCCTTCTGGATCGCATCGACGAGGGTCGGGTTGCCCTCGGGGTCCACACCGCCGGTGCGGGCCGCGACCTCGATGTTCTTGATCAGCTTGGCGAAGAGCTTGCCGCGCTTGGCATCAATCACGGCCTTCTTGTGCTTGGTGGTAGCCCACTTAGAGTGGCCGGACATCGCCAGCTCCTTACAACGCGTCGCCAGTAGAAATGAACAACGGAGATCCTACCGGGATCCGTTCACCCCTTGGCGCGCACCATGTCGACGAAGAGTGCGTGAACCCGGTGGTCACCGGTCAGTTCCGGGTGGAATGACGTCGCCAGGGCGTTTCCCTGACGTACGGCGACAATATGGCCGCCGTGCTCGGCGATCACCTCGGCCCGGGCGCCGACCGACTCCACCCAGGGGGCGCGGATGAAGACGCCCTCGACCGGGCCGCCCTCGATCCCGGCCACCTCGACGGCGGCCTCGAAGGACTCGTTCTGCCGCCCGAAGGCGTTACGACGCACGATCATGTCGATGCCGCCGATGGTCTCCTGGCCCGAACGCGGGTCGAGGATCTTGTCGGCCAGCAGGATCATTCCGGCGCAGGTGCCGTAGACCGGCATGCCGGCGCGGACCCGCTCGCGCAGTGGTTCCAGCATGCCGAACAGGGTGGCGAGCTTGGACATCGTGGTGGATTCACCGCCGGGTATGACGAGACCGTCGACCTCGGCGAGCTCTTCGGGGCGCCGGACCGGCCTGGCCAGGGCGTCTGCCGAGGCCAGGGCGATCAGGTGCTCCCGTACGTCGCCCTGGAGAGCCAGGACTCCGATCACAGGGGTGTCGCTCATCTGTGACTACCAGCCGCGGTTGGCGTAGCGCTCGGCCTCGGGCAGGGTGTCGCAGTTGATGCCGACCATGGCCTCGCCCAGGTTGCGGGAGGCGTCCGCGATGATCTTCGGGTCGTCGTAGAAGGTGGTGGCCTTCACGATGGCGGCGGCGCGCTTGGCCGGGTCGCCGGACTTGAAGATGCCGGAGCCGACGAAGACGCCCTCGGCGCCGAGCTGGCGCATCAGCGCGGCGTCGGCCGGGGTGGCGACGCCACCGGCGGAGAACAGCACGACGGGCAGCTTGCCGAGCTCGGCGACCTCCTTGACCAGCTCGTACGGGGCGCGGAGCTCCTTGGCGGCGGCGTACAGCTCGTTGTTGTCGTAGCCGCGCAGCCGGGCGATCTCGTTCTTGATCTGGCGCAGGTGGCGGACCGCCTCGACGACGTTGCCGGTGCCGGCCTCGCCCTTGGAGCGGATCATGGCCGCGCCTTCGGCGATGCGGCGCAGCGCCTCGCCCAGGTTGGTGGCGCCACAGACGAACGGCGTGGTGAAGGCGAACTTGTCGCTGTGGTTGACCTCGTCGGCCGGGGTCAGGACCTCGGACTCGTCGATGTAGTCGACACCGAGGGACTGCAGGACCTGCGCCTCGACGAAGTGGCCGATGCGGGACTTCGCCATCACCGGGATGGAGACGGCCTCGATGATCTCTTCGATCATGTTCGGGTCGGACATCCGGGCCACGCCGCCGTCCTTGCGAATGTCGGCGGGCACCCGCTCCAGGGCCATGACGGCCACGGCGCCCGCGTCCTCGGCGATCTTCGCCTGCTCGGCGTTGACGACGTCCATGATCACGCCGCCCTTGAGCTGCTCGGCCATGCCGCGCTTCACGCGGGCGGTGCCGGTGGCCGGGGAGTCGGCGGACTGCGGGGTGCTGGGAAGCGTGGACACGGATCGACCTCACTCGGAGAAAAAGATGCTGAAAGTGCTGGGTGATGCACTGCAGAGCAAACTCTCCGGGACCAGTCCACGACAAGGGCCAATAAGAGGCCGGTGGATCGTTTTGGCTGTGTACGGACGCGTACCGCCTCGTACGACCCCGTACGGGGCGGGGGGCGGCCGCGTCCGGGTCAGCTGACCGGGCGGTCGGCCAGGGCCACCGGCGGCTCGTCGTCCATCTCGAAGGCCAGCGGGAACGGTGCGTGCCCGGCCAGCCGGAACCAGCGCACCGTGCGGTGGCGGCGCAGCGCCCGCGCCGCGCGCACCGCGTCGTTGTGGAACCGCCGCGCCATCGGCACCCGGCGCACGGCCGCGGCCAGTTCGGACGCCGCCTCCTCACCGCCGGGAATCTCCTTCACTGCCTCCACCTGCGCCGTCTCACCGAACACCGCCCGCAGCGCGGTGCTGAGCTCGCTCTCCGCCACCTCACGGTGTTCCTCCTCGGACTGCCGGGCGGCGTGCGCGGCCTCGTACAGCACGATGGACGCGGCCGGGTCGAGGACACCGGATGTGGCCAGTTCCTGGGTGACCGAGGCGCGGCGCAGCAGTTGGGCGTCGAGGGCGGCGCGGGCAGCGTCGATCCGCGTGTGCAGCCGGTCCAGCCGCCCGGCGGTCCAGCTGAGGTACAGGCCGATCGCGACGAGCGCGACGGCGATCCAGATGAGGGTTTCGGTCACGGGCCGCAAGGCTACCGTCGAGGGCAACCCGCCCTGCCCTCCGGCCCGCCGCAGCGCGGGCACCGGGCCGGGAGCCGGGGCCCGGCGTTGCCGATGGTGCCGCCCGCCTCGGGGAGCGGGGTGCCGACGCGCGTCCCCCTCCGATCCCGCCGAGCGGCCCGTCATCGGGACGGTCCTGCCTGGTACCGGTGATCAGGAATCCGCGAACGGGCCGAAGACACCGCGGGCGTGGTCCCGGCGGCCGGACGGGCCACCGCCGACGGCCGGGCGCACCGGCGCCGCGCAACAGCGTTCTTCCGCTCGGTCCGGGACCGGGGACGGCGGGGTTCCGACCCGGCCATCGCGTCCCCCCGGGGGAGGACCGCCGAGGCCCGACTCAGTCCCTGGCCAGCCCGAACCGGGCGCGCAGCCCCGTACGTTCGTCCGTCGCCACCGACGCGGCCCCGTCCGTCACCGTCTCGTAGACCGCGAGGATGTCCGCCCCCACCGTCGACCAGTCGAACCGTCGCACATGAGCGCGGCCACGGTCGCTGAGCTCCGCGCGCCGCTCCGGGTCGCCGAGCAACCGGATCGCCGCCGACGCCAGCGCCTCCGCGTCCTCGTTGGCGAACAGTTCGCCCGCCGCACCCAGGTCCAGTACCTGCGCGAACGCGTCCAGATCGCTGGCGAGGACCGGCGCACCCGCCGACATCGCCTCGACCAGGATGATCCCGAAGCTCTCGCCGCCCGTATTCGGCGCGACGTACACATCGACACTGCGCAGCAACCGCGCCTTGTCCTCGTCGCTCACCATGCCGAGGAATTCGACGCGCTCGCGCATCGCCTCGGGCAGTGAGGCGACCGCCTCCTCCTCGTCGCCGCGCCCTGCCACCAGCAGCCTGGTCTCCGGGCGGGCGGCGAGGATGGCGGGCAGCGCCCGCATCAGGACGGGCAGGCCCTTGCGGGGCTCGTCGATACGACCGATGAAGCCGATCGTCCCGCCCTGCCACTCGACCTTGGGCTCGGCCTTGTCGAAGAAGCCGACATCGACCCCGTTCGGGATGACGACCGCGTCACCGCCGAGGTGCTCGACCAGGGTCCGGCGCGCATACTCGCTCACCGCGATACGCGCACTGATCTTCTCCAGCGCGGGCTGCAGGATCGGGTACGCGGCGATCATCGCGCGGGACCGCGGATTCGAGGTGTGGAACGTGGCGACGATCGGTCCCTGCGCGGCCCAGCAGGTGAGCAGGCCGAGAGACGGCGAGGTCGGCTCATGGATGTGGATCACGTCGAAGGTGCCGTCGTGCAGCCAGCGGCGCACCCGCGCCGCGGACAGGAAACCGAAATTCAGCCGGGCGACGGAGCCGTTGTACGGGACGGGCACGGCACGGCCCGCCGACACCACGTACGGGGGCAGCGGCGTCTCGTCGTCGGCGGGGGCCAGCACCGATACCTGGTGGCCCAGGCCGATCAGGTGTTCGGCCAGGTCGCGGATGTGGAACTGGACGCCGCCCGGTACGTCCCAGGAGTACGGGCAGACGATGCCGATCTTCACGACTGCTCTCCACGGGGTTCGAGGTCGGCGAGCCAGAGCCGCTGCAGCATGTGCCAGTCCTCCGGGTGCTCGGCGATTCCGGTGGCGAAGGCATCGGCCAGCGCCTGTGTCATCACAGACGTCTTCTCGGTGCGCGTACCTGACTCGGGCACCTCGATGGCCGGGTGGATCCGGGCCTTCATCACGGGGGTCGCGTCGTACCGGAGCGTCACGGGCAGCAGCAGCGCGCCGGTCTGCTGGGCCAGCAGCGCGGGTCCGGCGGGCATCCGTGCCGTGTCACCGAAGAACTGCACCTCGACGCCGGAGGCGGAGAGGTCGCGGTCGGCGACCAGGCAGACCAGTCCGCCGTCGCGCAGCCGCCGCGCCAGGGTGCCGAAGGCCGACCCGCCGGTGTGCGGCAGGACCTCCATGCCGAGCCCCTCACGGTAGGCGACGAACCGGTCGTACAGCGACTCGGGCTTCAGCCGCTCGGCGACCGTGGTGAACGGCACCTTCAGATCGGTGGTGACCCAGGCTCCCGCCAGGTCCCAGTTCCCGAGGTGCGGCAGCGCGAGGATCACACCGCGTCCGGCCTCCAGGCCCTCGGTCAGCCGGTGGACGTCCGCCACGTCTATGCCGGCCCTGATCCGCTCCGGGCTCCAGGTCGGCAGCCGGAACGACTCCATCCAGTAGCGCATGTACGAGCGCATCCCGGCCTTGGAGAGTGCGGCGAGCCGGGCCGGGCTCGCGTCCGGCACCACCCTGGCCAGGTTCGACTCCAGCCGCAGCACGCTCTTGCCGCGCCGCTTCCAGACCTGGTCGGCGAGGGTACGGAAGAGCGCCCGGGCGGCCGGCTCCGGCAGCTTCTTGACCGCGCCCCAGCCGAGCCCGTACAGCCCGTCGGTCAGCCGGTCCTTCAGCCTGGTCCTCGGATCCCCCTCGGCGCCGCTCACTTCGCCGCCTCGCTCCCCCGGTCCGCCGCGGCTGCCGCGTCGGCCTCCGCGGACTCGCGGCGCACGGTCACGACACGCTGCACGAGCGTCACCAGGCTGCCCACGGCGACGATCCACAGCGCGATCGGCAGCAGGATGTCGATCCCCGGCACACCGAACGTGTGGAGCCCGGCGAGCCCGGCCGCCACCAGCGAGATGACCAGCCGCTCGGCCCGCTCCACCAGACCGTTGACCGCGACCGGAAGACCGATCGACTCGCCCCGCGCCTTCGTGTAGGAGACCACCTGGCCGCTGGCCAGGCAGAAGATCGCCACCGCACACATCACGTTGTCGTCGCCGTTGCCCGCGTACCAGAGTGCGAACCCGCCGAAGATCGCGCCGTCGGCGACCCGGTCCAGGGTCGAGTCCAGGAAGGCGCCCCAGCGGCTGGAGATGCCGGCCTGTCGGGCCATGTTGCCGTCGACGAGGTCGGAGAAGACGAAGATCGTGATGACGATCGTGCCCCAGAAGAACTCCCCCATGGGAAAGAAGACCAGCGCACCTGCCATCACTCCGGCCGTACCGATGAGCGTGACCGCGTCAGGGCTCACGCCGAGACGGAGCAGCAGCGCGGCGAACGGTGTGAGGACACGCGTAAAAAATGCACGCGCGTACTTGTTCAGCATGGCCTTCCCGAGGGGTCGGTGGGCCGTGCGGCCCCTTCGGCCACCGGCTGGCCCATCGTAGTCACCAGTAGGACGGGTCCACTGTCCGGGCATCCGTCCTCGTGCGTCGGCGTCCGACGTATGGACGCAACCTGACCGGAGTGGAAAGCTCGAATTACCGCGGGCGTCGTCGTAGCCGCCGCGGCGGCTCCTCGTGCCCGCGCCCTCCTTCTCCCCTCACCGCGCCAGGCAATCTCCCCGCACAGCGCACCCCACCGGGAGGCACATCATGGGCGACAAGGCACATGCACACACCGGGGCCGCCGGCAGAGCAGCAACGGCCGATCGGCCCTCCTCCATACGGAACGTGGTGCTGGTCGGCCACAGCGGATCGGGCAAGACCACCCTCGTCGAAGCCCTCGCGCAGACCGCTGGAGCGGTCAACCGGGCCGGCCGGGTCGAGGACGGCGGCACGGTCTCCGACTACGACGAGATCGAACACCGCCAGCAACGCTCCGTACAACTCTCCCTGGTCCCCGTGGAATGGGGCGGGTACAAGATCAATCTGCTGGACACCCCCGGATACGCCGACTTCGTCGGGGAACTCAGGGCCGGTCTGCGGGCAGCGGACGCGGCCCTTTTCGTTGTCTCGGCGGCCCAGGAGGCCGACGCCGTGGCGGGCACCACCCGCGCCGTGTGGGAGGAGTGCGCCGCCGTCGGCATGCCGCGCGCCATCGTCGTCACCCACCTCGACACCGCCCGCACGTCCTTCGACGAGATGACCCGCGTCTGCGGCGAGATCTTCGGGGGCGACGACCCCGACGCCGTACTGCCGCTCTATCTGCCCGTGCTCGGCCGCGAGGGCCCGGACGGGCACGCCCCGCTGACCGGACTCACCGGACTGCTCACGCAGCGTATCTTCGACTACTCCTCCGGCGAACGGAAAGAGACCCCGCCCGCCGACGACCAGCACGCACCGCTCCAGGACGCCCGCAACCGGCTGATCGAAGGGATCATCGCCGAGAGCGAGGACGAGACCCTGATGGACCGGTACCTCGGCGGCGAGGACATCGACATCAAGACTCTGATCGACGATCTGGAGCGCGCCGTCGCGCGCGACGCCTTCCACCCCGTCCTCACGGCGGCGCCCGCCGGCGAGGACGGGGTGCAGGGCATCGGCACGGTCGAACTCCTGGATCTGATCACCGGGGGCTTCCCGACCCCGCTGGAGCGCCCGCTGCCCGCTGTCACCACGCCGAGCGGCGCCCTCCGCCCCGCCCCGTCCTGCGACCCCGACGGACCTCTGGTCGCCGAAGTCGTCAAGACGGCCTCCGACCCGTACGTCGGCCGCGTCTCCCTGGTCCGCGTCTTCTCCGGCACGCTGCGCCCCGACGAAACGATCCACGTCCTCGGCCACGGACTCACCGACCCCGGCCGCGAACCCCGTCCCGTCCACGAGGCAGAGGTCCGCGTCGGCGCGCTGTCCGCCCCGTTCGGCAAGCAGCAGCGCGCCCTGACCAGCTGCATCGCCGGGGACCTGGCCTGCGTCGCCAAACTGGGCGGCGCCGAGACCGGGGACACCCTCTCGGCTCCGGAGGATCCGCTGCTGATGGAGCCCTGGTCCATGCCCGACCCGCTGCTGCCACTGGCCATCGAGGCCCACAGCAAGGCGGACGAGGACAAGCTCTCCCAGGGGCTCGCACGGCTCGTCGCCGAGGACCCGACCATGCGCCTCGAACAGAACCAGGACACCCATCAGGTGGTTCTGTGGTGCCTCGGCGAGGCCCATCAGGACGTGGCACTGGACCGGCTGCGTACCCGGTACGGGGTACAGGTCGACGCCGTCTCCCACAAGGTGTCCCTGCGCGAGACGTTCGCCGGCCCGTCGAGCGGCCGCGGACGGCACGTCAAACAGTCCGGCGGCCATGGCCAGTACGCCATCTGCGAGATCGAGGTGGAGCCGCTGCCACCCGGTTCGGGCATCGAATTCGTCGACAAGGTGGTCGGCGGAGCCGTACCCCGCCAGTTCATCCCGTCCGTGGAGAAGGGGATACGCGCCCAGGCCGCCCGCGGAGTGGCGGCCGGCCACCCCCTCGTCGACGTGAGGATCACCCTGCGGGACGGAAAGGCCCACTCCGTGGACTCGTCCGACGCGGCGTTCCAGGCGGCGGGCGCACTGGCCCTTCGTGAAGCGGCTGCGGAGACCCGGATCCAGCTCCTCGAACCCGTCTCCGAGGTCCAGGTTCTCGTCCCCGACGACTACGTGGGGCCGGTCATGAGCGATCTGTCGGGGCGCCGCGGCCGGGTGGTCGGCACCGAGCAGTCAGGGGCGGGGCGCACGCTCGTGCGGGCCGAGGTGCCCGAGCTGGAGATCGGCCGGTACGCGATCGACCTGCGCTCCCTGTCGCACGGCACCGGCCGATTCGACCGGTCGTACGCCCGGCACGAACCGATGCCACCACAGCTCGCCGATCGCCTCCGCGAACAGCAGCAAAACACCACAAACGGCGCCTAGTCGGCGGCCCTGCCCGCCCTTGTCCACAGGGTCGGGCGGGGCTCCGCTCCGGACGATACGCTGTGGTCCCAGCTCAGAAGGTGTGCCGGGCACGGCAGTTGGGAAACAGCCGCAGGAGCGGTTCCTTGGCGGCAAGTGGGGGCGACAGTGGCCAACGACGGATTCGATTTCTCTCCCGGAGCGCAGATCCCGCTCCAGGGGGCGGCCGGACAGGCGGTGGCGACGAACGCCCTCGCCTCCGCCGCGTACCGTGACAGCCCAGTGGCAGACATCCTCAAGGCCGACAGCGAGTGGCACAAGTCCAAGATCGAGGAGGGCCGGTCCAAGCTCTTCAAGAGCAAATACTTCACCCCCAACCTCGGCGAGGCCTTCTCCCGCGCCGTCCAGGAACGGATGCTGGGCGGCGCCCGCAAGGCCCTCATCCAGTCCTTCGGCACCGACCCGCAGACCGTCGTCGAGCACTGCCTGTCCGCGACCCGCCTCCGCAAGGCCCGGGACACCAAACTGACCCTGGTCACCGTTCTCTTCGGCTTCCTCTTCCTGCCCGGACTGCTCCTGTGGGTCCTCGCGTTCCGCCTCCGCGACGGCCTGGGCTCCACCAAGGACAAGGCCCTCAGCGCCCTCGGCATGGCCCTGCTCCCCGTCATCGGCATCGTGGCCCTGATCTTCCTGATCAAACTGCCGGTCGACGGTCTCCTCGCGCTGTACCTGCGCGCGATGATCGTCGCCCCCGTCATCGGCTGGCTGATCGCCAAGCGAATCGCCGAGACCTCCGCCAAGGACATGCGCGCCCGTTGGGAGGGGCTGCTCTCCGGCGGAGGGGTCATCGCCAGGATCCCCGAGGCCGTTCCGAAGAATCCCAGCGAGACCGCCCGCGAGGCGCTGCGCCAGGGCCTGGAGAAGCTGTCGGCCGAACAGCAGTCCAACTGCGTCTTCTATGCCGGCCCCAAGGGCATCCTCGGCATGGGCACCCGCTGGGGCAGCTGGCAGCTCGCCGAGGAACTCGTCTCCAAGGAACCCGGCAAGGAGTTCCACCAGTTCCGCAGCTGGGACCTGATTCGCGTCATCCACGACCAGCTCAAGCAGTTGGAACGCGGACCGCTTCACACCGGCGGATTCACCACGCCCTCGGTCACCCACTGGATCGTCTCGCCCGTCGGTGAGAACGCCGACTCGGTCTCCCGTCCGGAGGGCGAGGACGTCGCCACCTTCCAGGTCAAGCCGCACGAGATACAGCGCATCTGCAACCACCAGCAGTTCGGCAGCGGCGACCGCCACTATCTGGGAGTCCAGTTCACCCTCTGGGACGGTCAGCTGGTCATCACCATGATGATCACCGTCACGGTGCTCCACGAGACGCTCCGGATCGAGGTCACCGGGCACGCCCTCGGCCCCGTCCACTCGCTCTTCACGAGCAAGCCCGAGGCCAAGACGAAGACGGTCAACAAGACCGTCAGATTCTGGGAGACCCGCAAGATCACTCTCCCGCTGGTGGAATCCAAGGAGGTCGTCCGTCTCGCCCTGCGCGCCCCCTTCACCTGGTACCCGCCGCTCCTCGACTACCTGGGCGGCAAGATCACCCTCCCGGAGCCCTTCGGCCTGCGCCACGCCTGGGCCGAGAAGCCGTGGCGTCACCGCTTCATGGCGGACGACGCGATGCGCGCCGCCACCCCCGTCCTGCGTGCCGTGCACAACGCGGCCATGCGCGTCCTGGACGAGAACGGCGTCGACACGGAGCGCTTCGACAACCGGTCCATGATCCTCAGCGGACTGGTGCAGGACCCGATCCCCAAGAAGGCCGACCTGTACGACGCGTAGGGCAGACGGAAGAGGCGCCCGGGACCTCCCGGGCGCCTCGTGCTCGTACCGCTCGGCTCAGAGCCTGTCGGGTGCCGACAGGCTCTCAGACCGCGGGCCAGGCGTCGGCCAGCATCTTCCGGGTATCGGCGAGCAGCTGCGGCAGCACCTTCGTGTGACCGACGACCGGCATGAAGTTGGTGTCACCGCCCCAGCGCGGCACCAGGTGCTGATGGAGATGCGCGGCAATGCCGGCGCCCGCCACCGTTCCCTGATTCATCCCGATATTGAAACCGTGCGCCCCCGAGGCCGCCCGCAGCGCCGTCATCGCCCGCTTGGTGAAGTCGGCCAGCTCCAGCGTCTCCGGACCGTCCAGCTCCGTGTAGTCGGCGACATGCCGGTACGGCACCACCATCAGATGTCCGCCGTTGTACGGATACAGGTTCAGCACGGCATAGACCTTCTCGCCGCGCGCCACGATGAGTCCGTCCTCGTCCGACTTCGCCGGGATCGCACAGAACGGACAGCCGTCGCCGGCCTCCGGGCCGGTCGGCTTGTTCTCACCCTGGATGTACGCCATCCGGTGAGGCGTCCACAGGCGCTGGAACGCGTCGGGCGTTCCCACTCCGATCTGCTGCTCCGGCTCAGTCGTCATGCAGATCAGCATATTGCTTCACTCCTGCAGAGCGTGTCGCCGGGGCCCGCCCCCGTCGCCGGACGACGATCCTGAGGCCATGAGCGACCAGCCCGCGGACTCCTCCACCCCTCTCCGGTTCAGGCGCTGGGAGCAGCGCACGGAGGTGCCGCTCTTCGCCGCGTCGCTGTTCTTCCTCCTCGGGTACGCGGTCCGTGTCCTTGTTCCCGAGCACACCCAGCCGTGGCGTGACCTCGCCCTGACCCTGGTCGTCACCACCTGGCTCCTCTTCGCGGCGGACTATGTCGTACGGATCCGGCTCAGCGGCCAGGGTCTCCGCTTCCTGCGAACCCACTGGCTGGACACGGTCGTGCTGGTGCTCCCGCTGCTGAGGCCGTTGCGTCTGATCCAGGTCTACACAGCGATCCAGCGGCAGCGGGAGCGGCCGCGGCTGAGCCTGTACGCCCGCGTGATCAGCTACGCCGGTATGACCGCCCTGCTGCTCGGATTCTCGGGCGCGCTCGCCGTGTACAACCAGGAACACATGGCTCCGGGCGCCACGATCCGGACGTTCGGCGACGCGGTGTGGTGGGCGTGCGCGACGCTCACCACGGTCGGATACGGGGACGTCGCGCCGGTCACGCCGAGCGGCAGGACCATCGCGGTGGGGCTGATGATCGGTGGTCTGGCGCTGCTGGGGGCAGTGACGGGTTCGTTCTCGTCGTGGCTGGTGCAGGTGTTCACCCGGGAGGACGAGAAGAGGCCCCCGGAGCGCGGTTAGCGCTCCGGGGGCCTCCCTGTCCGTCGGGTCAGACCTGGACGCGGTCCTCGACGGCCTTCTGGATCTTGGCGATGGCGTCCTCGACCGGGATGCCGTTCTCCTGCGATCCGTCGCGGTAGCGGAAGGAGACGGCGCCGTTGGCCATGTCCTCATCACCCGCGATGATCATGAAGGGCACCTTGGCCTTCTGCTGGTTGCGGATCTTCTTCTGCATCCGGTCCGAGGAGGCGTCCACCTCGACCCGCAGGCCCTTCTTCCTGGCCTGCGCAGCGAACTCCTGGAGGTACGGGATGTGCGCGTCGCCGATCGGGATGCCGACCGCCTGGACCGGGGCCAGCCAGACCGGGAACGCACCCGCGTAGTGCTCCAGCAGCACGGCGAAGAACCGCTCGATGGAGCCGAACAGGGCGCGGTGGATCATGACCGGGCGCTGCTTGGTCCCGTCGGGGCCGGTGTACTCCAGGTCGAAGCGCTCCGGCAGGTTGAAGTCGAGCTGCACGGTCGACATCTGCCAGGTGCGGCCGATGGCGTCCTTGCACTGGACCGAGATCTTCGGGCCGTAGAACGCGGCGCCGCCCGGGTCCGGAACCAGGGGCAGGCCCTGCTTCTCGGCAACCTGGCGCAGCGTCTCGGTGGCCTCTTCCCAGACCTCGTCCGAGCCGACGAACTTCTCCGGGTCCTTGGTGGACAGCTCCAGGTAGAAGTCGGTCAGACCGTAGTCGCGCAGCAGGTTCAGGACGAAGGTGAGCGTCTTGTCGAGCTCCTCCGCCATCTGCTCCTTGGTGCAGTAGATGTGCGCGTCGTCCTGCGTGAAGCCGCGCGAACGGGTCAGGCCGTGCACCACGCCCGACTTCTCGTAGCGGTACACCGTGCCGAACTCGAAGAGCCGCAGCGGCAGTTCACGGTAGGAACGGCCGCGCGCGTCGAAGATCAGGTTGTGCATGGGGCAGTTCATCGGCTTGAGGTAGTAGTCCACCCCGTCGTCGAGCTGCATGGGCGGGTACATGCCTTCGGCGTACCAGTCCAGGTGGCCGGACTTCTCGAAGAGCTTGCCCTTGGTGGCGTGCGGCGAGTAGACGAACTCGTAGCCCTCCTCCTCGTGCCGCTTGCGCGAGTAGTCCTCCATGGCCCGGCGGATGATGCCGCCCTTGGGGTGGAAGACGGCGAGGCCGGGGCCGATCTCGTCGGGGAAGGAGAAGAGGTCCAGCTCGTTGCCGAGCTTGCGGTGATCGCGCTTGGCGGCCTCCTCCAGGAACTCCAGGTGCGCCTTGAGCTCGTCCTTCGTGGGCCAGGCGGTGCCGTAGATGCGCTGGAGCATCGGGTTCTTCTCGCTGCCCCGCCAGTACGCCGCGGCGTTCCGCATCAGCTTGAACGCCGGGATGTTCCGGGTGGTCGGCAGGTGCGGACCGCGGCAGAGGTCCTTCCAGCACAGGTCACCGGTCTTGGCGTCCAGGTTGTCGTAGATGGTCAGCTCGCCGCCGCCCACCTCGACATCCGCGCCGTCGTCGGTGGAGGCGGCACCCTTGATGCCGATGAGCTCCAGCTTGTACGGCTCGTCGGCCAGCTCCTCACGGGCGGCCTCGTCGGTGACGACCCGGCGGGAGAACCGCTGTCCCCGCTTCTGGATCTCCTGCATCTTCTTCTCGATGGCCTTGAGGTCCTCGGGCGTGAACGGCTTCTCGACGTCGAAGTCGTAGTAGAAGCCGTCCTTGACCGGCGGGCCGATGCCGAGCTTGGCCTCGGGGAAGAGCTCCTGCACGGCCTGCGCCATGACGTGCGCGGTGGAGTGCCGGAGGATGTTCAGGCCGTCCTCGGAGGAGATCTCGACGGGCTCGACGACCTCGCCGTCGGCGACGACGTATGCGAGGTCCTTCAGCTCACCGGCGACCCGGGCGGCGACGACGGTGCGCTCGCCGGGGAAGAGCTCGGCAGCCGTAGTGCCCGTCGTCACCACGCGCTCTTCCCGCTCGGAATCGCGTTGGATGATCACACGGACGTCTGACACCGGTCTCTCCTGACTGAAGGGGGGTGCGCGCCATATTCCACTGCGCACGCAAGAGGAATCGTACCGAGCCGACGCCCCCCTTCGCGAAAGGGTTCGTTCCGGCAGTCGGCGGGCACCGTGCCGGACCCCTCATTCCGGCTATTCGCCCGTGCAGGCCTCCTCGAAGTAGTCGACGTTCTCCTGGAGCGATTTCATCAGCCGGTCCCGTTCCGCCTCGTCGACCTGTACGGGCACCACCTGCGAGGCCCGGGTCAGCCGCCGGAAGCCGCCCCGGCTCTCCAGTCGCCCCTCCACCCGGATCGGCAGTCCGACGAGGTGGGCGTGGCCCGCGATCCGGTACGCCTCCTCGTCCAGCTCCAACCGTACGTGTGGCACCTCGGCCCCCGCCAGCACCCTCAGCCGCACGATTCCTGCGCCGCGCGGTCCCGAGCGGCGCAGCCGGACGACCGCACCGGTGATCCGGACCGCGACGGCGGGTTCGTCCTGCTGGTAGCGGGCTCCCGCCCGGCGCAGGGCGGGCAGGTCGCCCGGCGAGAACTCCACCGGTTCGGGCCGGGCGGGGCAGCCTTCGGGGGTTCCTGCGGCCGGTGCCCAGGCGAGAGAGATCCTGGTTCCCTCCGAGCCGCGGACCAGCGCGATGACGGCCTCGGTCAGCTCACGGCTGACGCCTGCCTCGACGGCGCTGTCGAAGGCTTCCATTCCTCCGGTGGCGCGCTGGAAGTCGATGGCTTCGCGGGTGGCGTGCAGGGCGTGGCAGAGCCGTACGGCGACGGCCCGGCCGGTTTCGACGGGGAGACAGGCAGTGAGGTCGCGGCCGCCAGGTGCGGGTCCGACGAGGATGCCTTCGAGAGCGGCGAGGGCCCTTCGGCGGTGGCGCGCGCCGTGGAACCCGGTACGGGCCCGTACGGCGAGCGCTCCGGCGAGCAGGATCTGCCGGGCCGCGGCGCGCAACTGCTCCGCGGCGGTCCAGCCGGCCGCTCCGGCGGCGCCCGCGGGACCGGCGGCGCCGTCGGGGACATCGCGCCACCAGCGGATCTCGTCGCTGGGCACAGCGAGGGAGACCAGCACGTCGCGGGCGGAGGGGGCGGCGCTGCGGGCGAGCGCCGTGAGTGCTTCGCCGAGCAGGTCCTCGCTGTCGGGGAAGGCGGTGGTGTCGGGTACGAGGAGGCTCGTGCCGCCGGAGGGTGCCGCGGCCCCCGGTGGGGTCCATCGGCTGTAGCGTCCGGCCGCACCGCCGCGGCGGTGCCAGCCGTGCCGGTCGAGCAGGGCACCGAGGACCGCGGGGTCGACGCGGGCGGGGTCCGGGATGTCCCCGAGGGGTGGCAGGGCGGTGGGCCAGTGGGTCACGGTCTCGCTGGGGTGTGGTCGCGTGCCCGACGGGATCGTGCTGTCGGCGGGCTCGTCCATCGGCCGGTGCATCAGGGTCTCCCTCCCGCCCCGACCCGCGTCATGATCTCGCAGAGCGCGCGGTCGTCGAATATGCGCGTGGTCGGGATCCGCACAGTGGTCCTGTGCCGGCCTGTCACCGCGTGGCCGGCCAGATTGGTCCAGTAGCAGCAGTGCCGCAGGTCGAGCCGTTCGTGCCCGGCGCGCAGCCAGTCGTCCTGGCTGCGCGGTACGAGCATCACGACCAGGATCTTGTGCACCGACACGGGCGTCCGGGCGAGCTTCACGAGGTGGGCGTTGTCCAGCGTGAAGGCGAACGTCGGTCCGGGTGGGTGCGGCGGTATCTGGTAGGTGCATTTGAGCTGCACCTTGATGGTCACCTCGTCGTCGACGGTGTGGCCGGGGGCGCCGTGGCTGACATGCCAGTCGATGCCGTTGTCGGGAAAGGGCTGCGACAGGGAGCATCCCGCCGCGGCCGCGACCGCGTGCAGGTAGCCCACCTGAAGGGTCTCCATGCAGGCGGTGGTGGCGAGTGTGCCGCGCAGCGGAGCGATCCGCTGGGGCAACAGCCCGCTCGGGTCGGGCTGCGCGAGCGCCATGGCTCCGTATGCCTTCCGGGCTGTGCCGATCGGTTGGTTCGGTCGGTGCGTCCTCAGGCAACTTCCTTGCCTGTCCTCTGTGTTGTCACCGCAGCGAGCGGTCCGCAAACGGCGTATCAGGCAAAGGGCGCGGGTATCACCGAATCGGGCAGGGGAATCACGCCATCTGCCGGTCAGGCACGAGGAGTTCGGGGATGAGTCACTGGTACGAGGGGCCGCTGGCCGCTTTTGACACCGAGACAACGGGAGTGGACGTCGAGGAGGACCGGATCGTTTCGGCCGCCCTGGTCGTCCAGGACGCGGCGGGCGGGCGCATGCGCGTCACCCGCTGGCTGGTGAATCCGGGGGTTCCGGTGCCCGTGGGGGCGACCGAGATCCACGGTCTGACCGATGACCATCTGCAGCGCAACGGCCGGTGGCCCGCGCCCGTGGTGGAGGAGATAGCCCGGGCACTGGCCGAGCAGTGCGCGGCGGGACGCCCGCTCGTCGTGATGAACGCGCCGTTCGATCTGACGCTCCTCGACCGGGAGCTGAAGCGGCACCGGGCGTCGTCACTGGCCGGCTATCTGGGGAACACACCGCTGTGCGTGCTGGATCCCCGGGTTCTGGACAAGCACCTGGACCGCTATCGCAAGGGGCGGCGCACGCTCACGGATCTCTGTGCGCTGTACGAGGTGGTGCTGGACGGCGCTCATGACGCGGCGGCCGACGCGGCGGCGTCGCTGGAGCTGGTACGGGCGGTGGGGCGGCGCTTCTCGTCGCGGCTGGAGCGGCTGTCCCCGGCGGAGCTGCACGCGCTGCAGGCGGTGTGGCATGCGGCGCAGGCGCGCGGTCTGCAGGCGTGGTTCGCGAAGAGCGGGACGCCGGAGGCAGTGGATCCGGCCTGGCCGCTGCGTCCTGAGCTGCCCGCCGCTGCGTGATCCCGGACGCCCGGGGGTGGTTCCGGACATGCAGAGGCCGGTCCGTCGGTGCTGCTGACGGACCGGCCTCTTCCGGGGTGGGCGATACTGGTTTCGAACCAGTGACCTCTTCGGTGTGAACGAAGCGCTCTCCCACTGAGCTAATCGCCCGGGAACGGACTGAACCATACAGGTCTCGGTGGGTGTGGTTCAAACTCCTTCGAGTCGGGCTGCCAGTCCGCGGCGTCCCGCCCGCATCATGAGCGCGTGGTTCACCCGGAACACCGCCCGTCCGGGCACGGCGAGCAGCCGCATGATCCGCCGCCGCACCTCGACCTCCTGCTCGTACGTGGCACGGCTGCCGGTGCCGTGCGCGGTGACGGTCCAGCGGGCCCAGCCGTCGAGGTCGCCGCCGAGGGTCACTTCGAGGATCCCGGCAGCCGGGTCGCGGCGGCTCGCGCGAATGGTCATGACCAGGTCGTACGGGAGGGCGGAGCGGATGCGTATCGTTCCGGTGGTGTCGTCGACCGAGGTGACCTCGCGAACCTGCGGCCACCACTGCGGGTACTCCGCGGCGCGTTCCAGGATTCCGTACACGGCATCGGGCGGGGCGGTTACGTCCCAGATGCTCACAAAGCGGTAGTGGCTCCAGTCCATGGGTCCCAGTCTGCGCGTACTCAGTCCCGTACCTGAGTATCCGAGCGCATGTCCGCATCTGTGGGCCGCGCCACACTCCCGGATATGGAACATGTGCCGCCGCCCGCCGAGGAATTGGCTCTCCTCGACCGCGAACTGGTCCGGCTGGACGCCCGCCGGATGCAGCTGCTGACCCGTCGTGCCTGGCTGGTGAGTGTGCTGCAGCCGCCGGCCGCGTCTGCGGGACCGGCGTCCGCCGCGCCTTCCGGACCGGCGCAGCCGTATCCACAGTGGCCTGCGGCCCCCTTCGGCTCTCCCGGTGCGCCGGTCGCGCCGCGCAACGCCCAGAATGTGCTGCTGAGTCTCGGCGGACTGCTGCTGACGATCGCGGCGATCGCGTTCACCCTGGTCAGCTGGGGTCATCTGGGGATAGGCGGCCGCTCGGCAGTGCTCGCCCTGGTGACGGTCGCGGCGTCGGCCGCGCCCGCGCTGCTGCTGCGCCGCGGTCTGTCGTCGACGGCCGAGTCGCTCGGCGCACTGGCTCTGGTGCTGATGGTGCTGGACGCGTACGCGCTGCACGCGGTGGCGGCGCCGGACACGGACGGTCTCGGGTTCACCGCGGCCGCGTCGGCGGTGCTCGCCGTGCTGTGGACGGCGTACGGCCTGGCACTCGGCAAGCTTCGTCTGCCGCTGCCGGTGGCCGTGGTGGGTGTGCAGTTCACGTTGGTGCTGTGGGCGTGGTCGGCGGGTGCGTCGGCCTCGGTCTTCGGTTGGGCGCTGGTGCTGACGGCGCTGCTGGACTCTGCGATCGCCCGGTGGGGCAAGGGCGTTGGGGTCCGGGTGACCGCGTCCGTCTGCGGATGCGTGACGGGGCTCTCCGGGGCGCTGGTGGCGTTGGTGCAGTCGGTGACGGCTGGTTCGCCCCTCTCCGCCGTTGCCCCGGGGGCACTGTTGCTGGTGGGAGCGGCGGTCGCGCTGTTCGCGGTGTGGCGGGCGCCGAAGGAGATCGCGGTGGCCGGCGGAGTGGTGGCCGGGCTGGCGGTGGTCGCGGCTGTGGGCGGTGTGCTGCGCGCGGGGGTCGCCGAGGACTGGTCGGTTCCGGTGTATCTGCTGTGCGGTCTGATGCTGTGTGCGGCGGTACGGGCTCCGCTGCCGCGTCCGGCCGGGCAGGGCGTGCTGTGGGCGTCGGCTGCGGTGGTCTCGGGCGCGGTGCTGGCGGCTGCGCCGGCGGCCGCCATGACGCTGGCGGGTCCGGTGTCGCGGCGGGCCCCGGTGTGGTCGGGTGCTCCGGACGGCAGTGCGCGCGGTGCGCTGGGGCTGGAGGGTACGCAGTGGTCGCAGTTGTACACGGCGCCGGTGATTCTGCTGGTGGTGGCCGGTCTGCTGGGGGCGGCGCACCACTGGTGGCCCCAGTGGGTGCGGGTGGCCGGTGCGGTGATCTCCCCGGGCGAATCGTGGCGGGGTGCGGCGGGGGCCGGTGCGCTGGTGATCGGGTGGGCGGGGCTGCTGGTGGTGCCGGTTGCACTGGACGCTCCGTACGCGGCCGCGGTGGTGGTGCAGTTGCTGCTGATCGCGGCGCTACTCGCCGGGGCGGTACGGGTGTTGCGTCGTGGGGCGGGCCCGGTGGCGCCGGCGGCGCTGGTGTGCGGTGCGGTCGGGGCGGTGAGCGCGGGGGCGCTGTCACTGGCTGCGGAGCCGGCGACCTATGCGGTGTTCGGGGTCCTGCTGGTGCTGTTCGCAGCGGCCGCGGCGGGGACGCGTGCCGAGGGGTCACCGACGGCCCGGGTGGTGCAGGGTGCTCTGGCGTGTGCGTCTGTGGTGGGCGCGATGGTGCTCGCCGGGGCCGTCGGAGTGTCGCTGGAGCTCGAGACGTACCGGGCCGCACCGATCATGCTGGTCGTCCCCGCGCTGACGGTGCTGCTCGGGGCGCGGCTGCGGGGCGGCCCGTCGGCGCTGCCGGTCGAGCTGACCGGCGCCGTGGCGGGTGCGGTGGCGGTCGGGATGGCCGCGCCGGACAGGCCGTACCTGGCGCTGATGCTCGCGCTGTGCGGGGTGCTGGCCGCGGGTACGGCGGTGCGTGCGGAACGGCGGCCGGCGGCCGGGTATGTGGCGGTGGTCCTCTTCGTCCTGGCGACGTGGGTGCGGTTGTCGGCTTCCGGGGTGTCGACTCCGGAGGCGTACACGCTGCCGGTGACGGTGCCCGCGCTGGTGGTCGGTGTGGTGCGGCGGCGCCGCGATCCGGCGGCATCCTCGTGGACGGCGTACGGGGCGGGTCTTGCGGCGACGCTGGTGCCGAGTCTCGTCGCGGCCTGGACCGACCCGTCGTGGGTACGGCCGCTGCTGCTCGGCGTGGTGGCGCTGGTGCTCACGCTCGCCGGGGCCCGGCTGCGGCTGCAGGCGCTGCTGCTGCTCGGCGGCGCGGTGCTGGCGTTGGACGCCCTGCACGAACTGGCGCCCTATGTGGTTCAGGTGGTCGGTGCGCTGCCGCGCTGGCTGCCGCCTGCGCTCGCGGGTGTGCTGCTGCTGGTCGTCGGGGCGACGTACGAGCAGCGGCTGCGGGATGCGCGACGACTGAAGGACGCCCTGGGCCGGATGCGCTGAGGGAACACGTGATCGGTGGGCCGGCCCGTTGCTTCACCGCCTCAGAGCCTGTCGGGTGACCTTCGATCGGATAGCGGACGCGGTCTGAAGCGTGCGTGCCAGGGCGTGGCCGCCCGATCAGAGGTCACCCGACAGGCTCTCAGGCCGGCATCCGGTCGCCGACGAGTGCGAGGTTCTCGATGGCGGCGAGTCCGTACAGCGCGGCGTCGCTGGTGTAGACCCAGTCGGCCTCGCTGCCGGCGACGGTGGTGACGGGTCCGCCCGCCTTGTCCAGTCCGGCCCGGAAGTTCTCCATGCCGAGATTTCCGGCCTTCACCTGGGAATTGAGATCGAGCAGAACCCGCTTGTCGCCGTACTTGCGCAGGAATGCGACGGAGTTCTGGAAGACATCGGGCGCATTTCCCGCGGAGGCCTGGGTATTGAACTTCTTCCAGATATTCCCGTAGTCGTGAAAGTCCGTCTTGACCTTGATGTTCGGATGCTTCTTCTCAAACAGCGCGATCGCCTTGTTGATCAGCGTGGCCCGCCCCTGACCACCCCACCACGAGTAGCGGATCTCGATCTTTCCGTCAGCTCCCGCTCCCCCGCCGCAACCGGAGGCGATCAGCCCCGAAACCGCCACACCGACGCCGGCCGCACGCAGCCCTGGCCACTCCGCCAAGCCCTCATGACACACCCCTCCCGGGCAGACAGCACCCGCTGCCACGGTCGATTGAATCGCCCGAGAAAGCGCTTGCCGGGGCAAGCCGGGCACCGAAGGGGCAACGTCAACGGTTGAGACGGAATCGGTCGAAGCGCTTCAACCTCACGCCGCACGGCGCGGGGTCCGCGGGGTGTTCCGACGGGGGCTCGTACCGCCGCGGAAACAGGCGGGAGGGCGCCCGATCGCCGCGGGAAACGCAGAGGGCCCGTGAGACTCTGCAGTCTCACGGGCCCTCTGTCCGGGTGGGCGATACTGGTTTCGAACCAGTGACCTCTTCGGTGTGAACGAAGCGCTCTCCCACTGAGCTAATCGCCCCGGCGCACTGCAAACATTACCCCATGTCAGCGGTGCTCCCCGACCACCCCCGGGTCACTCGTGGATCTTCCACGGCATCACGATTCCGAACTTCCAGACATAGATCCCGACCAGCACGACGACGATCACGAGTCCGATCACGGTGAGGATGATGTTCCGCCGCCGGACCTTCGGGTCGAGCGCCTTCTGGGCGGCCTCGGTGACCTTTCGGCGCGTCCAGCGGAGCACCAGCTGCGCCCAGACGAACTCGGTCGCCCAGATCGCCATGCCACCGAAGATCACCAGCCAGCCGGGCCCGGGCAGCGGCAGCATGATGATGCCCGCCACAACCACGGCGAGGCCGACCACGAAGACGCCGACCTGCCAGCTCAGATGCAGGGCCCTGGACGCCTTGACGAACCCCGGCGCCCGGGAGCCGAGCGCCCGCTCCTCCTTGACCACACCCTCGGTGACGTCCGGCGCCACGCCCCCCGTCACTTCCCCCGCGGCGGGCGACGGGGTCGCCGCTCCGGCGACCCCGTCCCGCGCGTCACTCTCCGCATTCATGGCCCCAACCTACCGGAACGGCCTTTGTCACCGGAATGGCCGCATAACCCAAAGTTACGCACCGCCGCACGAGCGACCCGAAGAACCACAAAAGGGTCAGAGGGGTTTACAACGCCACCGTAGGTGGCATGTCGATTTCGCCGACGTGCGAATCCCCGAGCGCACACTGAGCGAAAGGCCCTGGCGCTTATGAACACCACGGTCAGCTGCGAGCTGCACCTGCGCCTCGTTGTGTCGAGCGAGTCCTCACTGCCTGTACCCGCGGGCCTGCGGTATGACACGGCCGATCCGTATGCCGTGCACGCCACCTTCCACACCGGAGCGGAGGAAACGGTCGAATGGGTATTCGCCCGCGACCTCCTTGCCGAGGGGCTGCACAGGCCCACCGGCACCGGAGACGTTCGCGTCTGGCCATCCCGTAGTCACGGCCAGGGCGTCGTCTGCATCGCGCTGAGCTCCCCAGAGGGCGAAGCCCTGCTCGAGGCCCCGGCCAGGGCCCTGGAGTCGTTCCTGAAGCGGACCGACGCCGCGGTTCCACCCGGCACCGAGCATCGTCACTTCGACCTCGATACGGAGCTCTCACACATCCTGGCCGAGAGCTGAGCCAGGTCGAGAGCTGCACGGCGCCGTCCGACTCGGGGCGACGGTGCCGCGCGGACAACCTCATAGGGCAGACACCAGCGCCGTCATCACGGAATCCACTGTGGTGACGGCGTCGGCGCGCGTTCCACCGGGGGCATGACGGGTGCACGCCCCGGCCCTCCCGTACGCGCTGGGCGGGCCCTGTGCGCCCTCAGCGCCCCCGAGCGCCCCCACTGGCCCCTGGGTCGGCCGGATAAGTTCCTCGCCGGCGCCAGAGCCCCTCTCGGGCCGCTGTGCGTCCTCGCCGAGCCAGTAGAGTCAGCCGGCATCGGCGGGCGCCCGCCCGCCGGAGGCCAGGGAGCGAAAGCGTGCTGATCCCCCACGACACCCGGATCGCGCTCGACATCGTGGTCGAGCTGGTGAACACCGCACCGGAGACCGATCAGGCGGAGGGCGGACCGAGCGACGGTCTCGCCGGCATCGAAGCGCTTTACCGATTCGCCCGGCGCCACCGCATCAGCGGCGTGGCCGAACTCGGCGAGAAGGATCTTCGGGCCGTACACGACGTACGGAGCCGGTTCGCCGAGATCTTCGCGGCGCCGGACGCCGAGACCGCCGCCGGTCTCGTCAACGGCCTCGTGGCCTCAGCGGGCACCACGCCGCAGCTGAGCAACCACGACGGCTACGAGTGGCATGTGCACTACTTCGCGCCGGACGCATCGATCGCCGATCACCTCGCGGCCGACTGCGGCATGGCGCTCGCCTTCATCGTGGTGGCGGGCGAACAGGAACGACTGCGGCGCTGCGAGGCACCGGACTGCCGGGACGCGTTCGTGGACCTGTCCCGCAACCGCTCCCGCAGGTACTGCTCCAGCCGCACCTGCGGTAATCGGCTGCATGTCGCCGCGTACCGGGCACGCCGCAGAGAAGCGGCCGGCTGACCGCTCGCCGCCCGTTTCATAGCCCGCTCACAACAGGAAGAGATCGTGCAACGCGGCCATCAGCAGCAGGCCGCCGACCACCGTGAGGAAGATCATCAAAGGGGGCTGGGACAGCGCGAAGAGGCAGCCACGCGGCTCTTCGGCAGGGGGTGCGGGGGCATCGCCCGGGGAGGTGTCCACCATCTCGGGACGATCATGACGCAGACCGGACCCCGTTGGCGATCAACACGCCTCTTTGTGACGGGAGTTCACTCCCGTCGGGGCCGGAAGGATTCGCTCCGGCGTCCGGTCCGCTGTCACATATTCGGGTTCACGGCCGGTTCTCCCGCGCCTCCCGCACCCCGGCCGGATCAGCCGAGATCGCGCAACATCCTCAGCTGGGCGGCCCGGTGGACCGAAGAGCCGCCCTCGTGACCGTTCCAGGGGTAGACCTCGATCTCCTTCGGTCCCGCCCAGTGGTTGTACGCGGCGAAGACCGTGGACGGCGGGCAGACCAAGTCCATCAGCGCCACCGAGTAGAGCGCCGGTACGGCGGCCCGGGCGGCGAAGCTGATCCCGTCGAAGTACGAGAGCGTACGGAACACCCGGTCGGCGACGCCGTGTTGGGTGGAGAGGAAGCGGACGATCTCCTGGTAGGGGTCCTTGTCGGTGATCTCGACGGCCCGCCGGAAGTGAGTCAGGAACGGTACGTCGATCAGCGCCGCCTTCACATACGGACTGAGCCCCGCCACCGCCTGCGCGATGCCGCCGCCCTGGCTGCCGCCGTGCACGACGATCCGGTCGGGGTCGACGGAAGGGTGGGCGCGGGCCACATCGACGGCGCGGACCGCGTCGGTGAAGACCCGGCGGTAGTAGTACTCGTCGGGGTCGAGGATGCCGCGGGTCATGAAGCCGGGCGACTGCGGGTTGGCGCCACCGTGGGGGTCGGGGGTGGAACCCGCCGAGTGGCTGTTGACGGCACCCTGGCCGCGGGTGTCGACGAGCAGGGTGGCCCAGCCGGCCGCGGGCCAGACGAGATGGTCGTGCGGCAGCCCTCGGCCACCGCCGTAACCGAGGTAATGGACGACGCACGGAAGGGGGCCCTCGGCACCCGAAGGAACGTTCAGCCAGGCACGTATGCGGTGTCCGCCCCAGCCGGAGAAGGTCACGTCGTGTACCTCGACGGCGCTCAACGCGGCGTCGTACGACTGGAATTCGGGGTCGAGCGGGTATGCGGCCGACTCGTCGAGGGTGCGCTTCCAGAAGGCATCGAAGTCGTCGGGTTCACCGGACTCCGGGCGGTAGTCGCGAAGTTGGTGCAGCGGCAGATCGAACAGGGTCACAGTGTCTCCGTTTCGGACATGCGGCAGGGAGGGGGCGGAAGGAAGTGAGTGACGGAGCAGCGCCGGGTGGCTCAGTGCGGCGTCGTGCTGGAGGCACGCACGACGAGCTCCGGCTGAAGCACCACACTGCGGTGCTCGTGCGTGCCGTCCTCGTCGTCCGCCTCCTGCAGCAGGAGTTCCGCGGCCATCCGGCCCATGACGACGGCCGGCTGGCGGACCGAGGTGAGCGGTACGGCAGCGGCGGCGGCGAATTCGATGTCGTCGTAACCGACGATGGCGATGTCCTGCGGCACCCGGACTCCCGCCGCGTACAGCGACTGCAGCACGCCGAGGGCGAGCAGATCGTTGGCGCAGAACACGGCGGTCGGCCGCGGCACGAGTCCGAGCAGCCGGGCCCCGGCGTCGCGGCCCGCGGCCACGTCCAGCCGGTCGGAGGGGATCTCGACGAGCGCCTCGGGTCCCAGTCCGGCCCGGTCGAGTGCCGACAGGGCGCCTTCACGGCGGTCCCTGATCTGGTGGAGGTCGCCGGTGCCGCTGACGTAGGCGACCGAGCGGTGCCCGGCCGTCAGGAGGTGGCCGACGGCAAGGGAGCCACCGCGGACGTCGTCGACGGAGACCGCGCAGTGCCCCGGCGAGGACGCCACCCGGTCCACCAGCACGAAGGGGATGTGGTGGCGGCTGAACGCCTCCAGGTTCCGGCCGGTCGCGTCGGCCGGGGTGACCAGTACGCCGCACACCCGCTGTTCGGCGAAGAGTCCCAGATATTCGGCCTCCTCCGCCGGGCTCTGACCGCTGTTGCAGACCATCACCCCGAGGCCCGCCTCACGGGCGGCGCGCTCGGCACCACGGGCCACGTCGACGAAGAAGGGGTTGCCCATGTCGAGGACCAGCAGCGCCATGATCCGGCTGCGTCCCGCCCTGAGCTGGCGCGCGGACTCGCTTCGTACGTACCCGAGCTCCTCGATGGCGGCCAGGACCCGGGAACGGGTCTCCGGCAGCACCGCTTCGGGCCGGTTGATCACATTGGACACGGTGCCCACGGAGACTCCGGCCTGCCGGGCCACATCCTTGATCCCTGCCACACGTGCCACTTGGTCTGCCCCACTGGCGCCCTTGGCCGCACTGGTCCGCGGCTGTTGCCCCATCGTACGGACGGCGTTGCGAGGCACTCCGTGGTCCCGACCCGGACAGCCTCGTGCGCCGGGCCGCGGTGCGGGTGGCCCGCCACGGATCACCCACCGTGGACTGAATTGTTTCAGTCCGCTCTGACGCTAACCGTCATTCCAGTGCAGCGTCAAGAATCAGTAATGAATCGATTCACCAACGATGATTGCCTGCGGTCCGGTTTCAGATTCCGTGCTTCTTCAGGATGGCCTCGATGTCACTGAAGTCCTCGCCCGGGGCAGCGGTCTGCTGCTTGGGCTTCGCCTTCGCCCGTGGCTGAACCGCCGGTGCGCCGGCTCCCAGAGAGGGCGCCGACGCCGCCGGCGCGACGGCATCGGACTGGGCCGCCCGCGCGGCGGCCCTGCGTTCCTTGCGGGTACCGACGCCGCGGCGTTCGACCGCGCGCGTGATCATGAAGAGCAGCCAGGCCACCCCGAGCACCCCGAAGCCGAGCCAGACGCTCGGCTTGAAGGCGATATTGGAGACCCACTCGACGACACCGGTCAGCACCAGCCCGATGGGGACCAGCGAGTAGGCGGCGATCCGGGTCGCAGTGAGGAAACGCTTCCGGTACGCGGTCACGGCGGCAATGCCCAAGCCCGCCGCGGACACCGCTGAGCAAATGGTCTCGGCAAGCATCGGGGCCTCCAGGCGCAACGGGGAAACGTCCCTTCCATCCTGCACCGCCCACCGGGGCGGCGGCCATGATCCCGGACCACATCAGGGACATTTCAGGGCCGGGGTCCTCCCCAGGTGCCGATCCGCAAGATGCCGACCCGAACCGGGCCTGCGGTGAGCGGGTCCCGCGCCGGTGCCGGTTGGGATGCGCGCGTGGGCCCTGGGAGACTGGTTCCATGAACGAATCCACCCCTGCAGCCCCGGTCGTCCTCGACGTCTGGTGCGAGCTCCAGTGCCCCGACTGCCACCGAGCCCTCACCGATGTGCACGCCCTGCGGGCCCGTTACGGCGACCGGCTCGACGTGCGCCTGCGGCATTTCCCGCTGGAGAAGCACAAGCACGCGTACGCAGCGGCCCAGGCCGCCGAGGAGGCTGCGGAGCAGGGCAAGGACTGGCCTTACATCGAAGCCGTGCTCGCCAGGACCGCCGAGCTCGGCCGTACCGGTGAGCCGCTACTGATCGAGGTGGCGCGTGAACTCGGGCTGGACGCCGAGGAGTTCGACACCGCTCTGATCGACGGCCGGCACATGCTGATCGTCGACGCCGACCAGGCGGAGGGGAAGGCCATCGGTGTGACCGGCACCCCCACCTATGTGATCGGCGGCGAGCGGCTGGACGGCGGCAGGAGTCAGGACGGGCTGCGCGAGCGGATCGAGGAGATTGCCGACCGGCTCCTCGCCGAGCAGGGCTGACAGCGACGTACCCGGCTCGTCCTTCCACCCGTCACAACGGCTTGACGAGGTTGTGACGCGTCGTTTCGTAGCCGAGCGACTCGTACAGCCGGACCGCCGGGGTGTTGTCCGAGAGGACGTGCAGCCCCATCCGTTCGTCGCCGGCGGCCAGGGCGGTGCGTTCGGCCTCCAGCATCAGCGCGCGACCGTACCCCCGGCCGCGGAACTCTTCGAGCACCTCGACGTCGAAGACGTACCCGACCACCATCCCCGGGTGCATTTCGAACCGCGCCACCCAGACATGCCCCACGGTCCGGCCGCCGTCGTCGACGAGGACATGAATGTACGTGCCCTCCGTGGCGAGACCGTGCGGCAGATGTGTCCGGTGGGAGGTCTCGGCTCTGCGCAGAGCCTCGTCCGCCGGGACGCCTCGCGCGACAAAGGTTTCCGCGTAGCCGGCGACAGCGGTGCTCTCCCACTGCGCGAACTCGTCCTCGGTCATCGGACGCCCCGTGACCCCGTCCGGCAGGACGGGCGGGGTCCGCGGCAGGTCCTTGACCATGTTCCTGCTGCGCTCGGTATAACCGAGCGCAGCAGCCAGCCGCAGTCCGGCTGTGTTCTCCGGCTCGACCTCCACGGTCAGCCGGGAGCAGCCCCAGCCGCGCAGCACTTCCTCGACAGCGAGCCCGGCGATGGTGCCGCGGCCGCGCCTGCGGTTCGGTTCGTCGATCCGCAGGCCGCGGATGGTCCCTGTCGTCCCGCCCGACCCGGGTTCGGTGCCGATCTCGACGGCCCCGACGGGTCGCCCGTTGTCGCACACGTCGTACGCGCGCTTCCTCGCGCCGTCGGCGCCTTGCTGAATCGGCCCGGTCGGCCGGAGGGTCGTGGTCATCACCGGTGTTCTATCCGCTGCGCCGCGGCCCGTCACCCGGTTTTGCGGACCGGTTCCGTTGTACGGCCCGAAACGGTGTCCGCGGCTCGGGACCATGGTGCGACCCGGGCCGGGTCATGGGCCCGGCTCACGGGTCGAGGTCGTTCCCGGCACGCTCCTCGAAGACCCGCATGGCCTTGGCCGTCACCGGCCCGGGTCCGCCGGGAAGCTCGCGGCCGTCGACCCGGTGGACGGCCTGGACGTCGCGGAGGGTGGAGGTCAGGAAGATCTCCTCGGCGTGCTCCAGGACGTCCAGGTGCAGCTCGGTCTCCAGCGCCCCGCACCATTCGACGGCCAGTGCGCGGGTGATCCCGGCGAGGCAGCCGGAGGCGACCGGCGGGGTGTGGAGCTGTCCGTCGAGGACGACGAAGACGTTCGACCCGGTGCCTTCGCAGAGCTGTCCGACGGTGTTGGCGAAGAGCGCCTCGGATGCGCCCTGCGCATGGGCGCGGGCGAGGGCGACGACGTTCTCCGCGTACGAGGTGGTCTTGAGCCCGGCCAGTGCGCCGCGTTCGTTGCGGGTCCACGGGACCGTGATCACGGCGGTGGTGTCGGGGCGGCGCGTGGCCTCCCCGAGTGCGACGACCAGGCTCGGTCCGTCGTTGCCACGGTCGGAGCCGAGCGGGGAGAGGCCGCCGGTGTACGTGATGCGGAGCCGGCCGAGTTCCACCGGGTTGGCCTCGATGACGGCGGCGCAGGCCCGGCGCACCTCGTCGAGGTCGGGGTCGGGCAACCCGAGACCGCGGGCCGAGCGGGTCAGCCGGTCGAGGTGCCGGGTGAGGGCGAAGGGGCGGCCCCCGGTGGTCCTGACGGTCTCGAAGATCCCGTCCCCCACGGTCAGTCCGTGGTCGAGCACGGACACCCGGGCGTCGGCGGCGTCACGCAGTTCGCCGTTGACCCACATCCACATCATGCGGTCCTTCCTGTTTCTTGGTGGGCGCCCGACGCTACAGCGAGCAGCCGGGCGGCCTTGAGCTCGGTCTCGTCCCATTCGCGCTCCGGATCGGAGCCCCAGGTGATCCCGGCGCCGGTGCCGAACCTGAGGACCGGGGCCCCTGCGGTCCGGTCGATCCAGAAGGTCCGTATGCCGACGGCGAGACCGGCGGTGGCCCGGTCGGCGTCGACCCAGCCGATGCCGCCGCAGTACGGACCCCGGGGTGCGGTCTCCAGGGACTCGATGATGCGGAGCGCGCTGGATTTGGGTGCACCGGTGACGGAGCCGGGCGGGAATGCGGCGGCGAGCAGTTCGGGCCAGCCGGCGCCGTCGGCGAGGCAGCCGCGCACGGTGGAGACGAGATGGACGAGCCCGGGGTGCTTCTCCACCACGCAGAGGTCGGGGACGGTGACCGATCCGGTGGCGCAGACCCGGCCCAGGTCGTTGCGGACCAGGTCGACGATCATCACGTTCTCCGCATGGTCCTTCTCGAGCAGATCCGCCTCGGTGCGACCCGTGCCCTTGATCGGTCCGGACTCGACGGTCCGTCCGTCCCGGCTCAGGAAGAGTTCGGGGGACGCGGTGGCGATCTCCACGCCGTGCGCGGGCAGGCGGATTGTTCCTGCGTACGGGGCGGGGTTGCCGCGCGCGAGCAGCGCGGTGAGGGCGTCGACGTCGGCGGCGGCCGGGTCCGGCAGCTCCGCGGTCATCACCCGGCAGAGGTTGGCCTGGTAGACCTCGCCCGCCGCGATGTGCTCGCGGATCCGGCGTACGCCCGCGGTGTACGCGGCACGGTCCAGGGACGAGACCCAGTCGCCGGCTCCGGGCCCGCGCCAGGCTCCGGGGACGGGTGCGGGCACCGGTTCGGTCCGTACGGTCCCGAAGCGGGCGCAGACGAGGCGGCCCTCGAAATCAGCGCATACCGCCCAGAAGCCGGACGAGTCGAGGGCTGAGGGATCACTGGTCACGTCCCGCAGTTCGGACGCGACGAGGCCGCCGAAGCGGGCCATTGGAGCAAGGTCGTGCACGTGGGTGAGTCTAGGACGGTGCGCGGTGACCTGCGCCGGGGCGAGTGCACCTCAGCACGCTGCACAAACGCGTTTTTGTACTGGCCCAGGAATCCGCTAGAGTTCAACACGTCGCCGGGACACGCAAGTGAAACGGAAACGACAAGCGGACGTGGCTCAGTTGGTAGAGCATCACCTTGCCAAGGTGAGGGTCGCGAGTTCGAATCTCGTCGTCCGCTCGAAGTGGGGGATCTTTTCCCGAACCCCTGCACTCCTGGTGGAGTGGCCGAGAGGCGAGGCAACGGCCTGCAAAGCCGTCTACACGGGTTCAAATCCCGTCTCCACCTCCAAGGACGATTAGCTCAGCGGGAGAGCGCTTCCCTGACACGGAAGAGGTCACTGGTTCAATCCCAGTATCGTCCACTGGTCCGCAAGGATCCCCCGCGCGATTAGCTCAGCGGGAGAGCGCTTCCCTGACACGGAAGAGGTCACTGGTTCAATCCCAGTATCGCGCACGCAGTACACGCAGGGTCACCCTGCGCGATTAGCTCAGCGGGAGAGCGCTTCCCTGACACGGAAGAGGTCACTGGTTCAATCCCAGTATCGCGCACCAGCAAGCCCCGGTCGTCTCGACGACCGGGGCTTTGTCGTGGCTGCGGTGCGGGTCGAGTCCGCCCGGGTCAGCCGGTGAAGAGCTGCGTGGCCTTGCGGATCAGTTCGTACAGTCCGTAGGCGAACGGCACGGCGACCCAGAGCCAGACCACGGCGGTGAGTGTCCTACGACTGCTGGTGCGCACGGGCCTTCCTTTCCGCTGCCTCGTGGAAGCGAGGGTGTACGGGGCGTATGAACTCGTTGGCGACGAAGCCGATGATCAGCAGCCCGATCATGATCGTCAGCGACGTCGTGTAGAGCCCGGACCCGCTGTGGCCCGCCCGCTCCCCCGCGTCCGCCACCCAGTTGACGATCAGTGGGCCGAGAATGCCCGCGGTGGACCAGGCGGTCAGCAGCCGGCCGTGGATGGCGCCCACCTGGTAGGTACCGAAGAGGTCCTGCAGATAGGCCGGCGCCGTGGCGAATCCGCCTCCGTAGAAGGAGAGGATCACCAGTGCGCAGCAGATGAAGAGCGGCTTGGCACTGCCGAACTCGACGATCGTGAGATACATCAGAGCGCCGACACCGAGATAGACGCGGTACATGTTCTTGCGGCCGACCAGGTCCGAGGTCGAGGACCAGAGGAGGCGGCCGGTCATGTTGGCCAGGGACAGCAGGGCGACGAAGCCCGCCGCGGCCGGGACCGTGACCGGAGTGGAGGTACCCGTGAAGAAGTCCGTGATCATCGGGGCGGCCTTCTCCAGAATGCCGATGCCTGCCGTGACGTTCATGCAGAGCACCACCCACAGACACCAGAACTGCGGTGTCCGCAGCGCGTTGCGGGCGGATACCTGGGCGGTGGTCACGAGCCGGCGGGTTTCCGCCTTCGGCTGGAAGCCGGCCGGGAGCCAGCCGTCCGGGGGGACCCGGACGAGGAGGACCCCGAGCGCCATGAAACCGGCGTAGGCGAGGCCGTGGACCAGGAAGGCGGTCGCGATTCCCGCGCTGTCGGTGCCGAAGGCCTCGAGCATCCCGGTCGACCACGGCGAAGCGATCAGCGCGCCGCCGCCGAAGCCCATGATGGCGATGCCGGTGGCCATGCCGGGGCGGTCGGGAAACCACTTGATGAGCGTGGAGACCGGCGAGATGTAGCCGATGCCGAGTCCGATACCGCCGATGAAGCCGTAGCCGAGGACGACCAACCAGAAGTGGCCGGTGGCGACGCCGAGAGCTGCGACGAGAAAGCCCGAGGAGAAGCAGACGAGGGAGACGAACATCGCCCAGCGCGGTCCGTTGCGTTCGACGAGGGTGCCGCCGAAGGCCGCGGAGAGGCCGAGCATGACGATGGCGAGTTGGAAGGGAAGGGCACTGGCGGTACCGGAGAGGTCGAGAGCCGATTCCAGCGGGGGCTTGAACACGCTCCAGGCATAGGCCTGCCCGATCGAGAGATGCACTGCGAGCGCGGCGGGCGGGACCAGCCAGCGGCTCCAGCCGGGTGGGGCGACGGTCCGGGACCTGTCGAGGAAGGTCATGGGCCGGAACTTTAAGGATCAACCATGCCGCTGCCTAGATGCCTGACAGAAGTTGTCGACGGTATGCATTCCGCGGGGGTGTGTGCATCGTGCGGTCCCGGACCGTGCAGAGCTCGCGCATCGGACACGCCGCGGGCCCGGACGCAGTGCGTCCGGGCCCGCGGCGCGGTGTCGGCCGGGTCAGGACGAGAAGAGCATGTGGCCGAAGCTCTTGTGCCGGTAGTGCCCGCCGTGGTGGCCGCCGTGGTGCTGCGGGGCGCCCCAGGCGGGGGCCGGTGCGGCGGGGTAGGCCTGGGGGGCCGGCGGCGCGGGCGGGGCCTGCTGGGTCCACTGCGCCTCGATGCGGGTCAGGCTCTCCAGCTCGCCGTAGTCGAGGAATATCCCCCGGCAGCCGCTGCACTGCTCGATCTGGATGCCATTGCGGTTGTAGGTCTGCATCTGCGCGTGGCACTTGGGACACTGCATGGTCGGCTCAGCTCCTCGCCGTCGGTTCGCCGTCGCCGGAATACATGCCCGGAGACGATCGGTTCACCCTACGACGCGTGCTCGCTCGTCAACTCGACCGGGAGGGACGCAATTCGGGCACAGGCGTCGATCATCGTCTGTTCCACCTCATCCGGATTTCGCCCCTCCGCCGCGGACTTGGCCAAGGCCAGTGCCGCGGCCTGAACCGTCAGGGCGCGGGCCGGGACGTCAAGTTCTGGCCAGGGATCGCCGTCGGCCCGTACGGCGGGCCCGCCCGCTGCCCGGTAGGCGTCCAGGAAGCGCAGCCAGACCTCGGCGGGCAGCAGTCCTGCCGCGTACCAGGCGGCCGGGCGGGCGAGGTCCCAGGCGGGGTCACCGAGCCCCACGTCGTCGACGTCGATCAGCAGCCATCGGCCATGTGTCGCGGGGTGGCGGACGAGCTGGCCGAGGTGGAGATCGCCGTGGCAGATGAAGTGCGAGCGGTGCGGGGGTGCGGGGGCTTCGTCACGGGCCCAGGCGGGCAGGCGCCGCCATGCTTCGCGTACGGGGGCGGTGGCCGGGTCACCGGGCCGGGCGGCGCACATCCGGGCCACGGCGAGAGCGGCTTTTGCGGGTCCGCGCATGGGAGGAAGGGCGGGCGGGGGCGCGGTGCGGTGGAGCCGGGCCAGGAGGACGGCGGACTCTTCCCAGGGCGCGGCGTCGGGGTCCGCGGGGTCGACCGGTTCACCGTGGGGCCAGAGGGTCACGGGACGGCCGTCGACCTCGGGGACAGCAGGCTGGGGTACGGGTGGCAGGAGGATGCCGCTGAGGGCGGGGGCCGAGGCCAGGGCCGTGCGGGCGGCCAGGGCGGCGGTGTCGGTGTCCGGGGCGTGGGCCTTCGCGACCACGGGGCCGGAGCGGACGACCGTACCGTCGGCGCGGTCCGCGAGCACCGCCGGTGCCGGGCAGGAAGGACAGGGGGCCTCGGTGCGCCCGTGCGGGTGGGCCGTGTCATGGGCGAGGGCGCCCAGCGCGCGGACAACTGCGGTGGTCACGGTCTCCCCCGGTGGCAACAGATACGGCCCGGTCCGCCCCGGGCACGCGACGAGCGTACGCGCTGCCGCGCAAGCCGTGGCGACCGCGTGACGACGGTGTGGTCCGGCGCGTATTGCCCCCCGGACAGCGCGATGTCCGGTCAGCTCCCCAGCTGACCGGACAAACGCTGCCGTCCGCCGCACCCCCGTCCCCACGGGGTTGTTGGCCGGATGTCCCGGTCCGGACCGCTCTTCCGGACCCGGGGCGCCGCTCAGCGCCCCAGCATCACGCCCACGGACGACGCCTGTGTGACCACCGCGTCCCAGCCGCCGAAGACGACTACGAGCAGGGCCGCCAGAGGAAGAACCATGGCCGTCGCCACCAGGGGGTGGCGCGTACCGGACGACCGGCGGCTGCCGAACGCGGCATGAGCCCTGCGTCCCTGCGTGCGGATCATCGTCCGCGTCGCCGTGTCCGCCATGGTTCCTCTCCCGACCTGATTGTTGGAGCGGCGGGCGTGTGACCTCGGGGGACGAGTGCAACGCCCGCCGCTTGAGTTCAACAATAGGGACGCGGAGAGGGAGGGTCGTCATGCCCGCGTACCGAATGCCGGGCCTCCCGGAGGATGAGCCGTGGGTGGTCGGTGTACTCCCCTGGGTGGAGATCCTGCGCTACGCCTTGGGGTCATCCCGGAGGTCACGCTCGGATGCGTCCTGCCTCGGGACCGGTTGTTCGACCAGGGCGAGCACCCTGGTCGCCATGAAACGGGCGGTACGGACGACGGTGCCGCTGCGAGTGACTTCACTCACTTCGACCACCCCTCGGCGGACAGCTGTCTCCACCCGGCGGCCCGCTCTGGTGGCCACCACCTCGTACGTACGCGTCGTGTCTCCCGCGTCCACGACTATCTCCACACGATCGCCCTTCACTGATCCAATCCCCCTTCTGCGACGGACCTTTGAGATCTCGCACGGGCCCGGGAGCCTGGATCCGCGGCTCCCTGACCACTCCTCAAGTTTCCCACCCGGCACTGACAATCGATCGGCGGGCGAGGGCGCGGCCTCTGAGCGCGCCGGGCCACGGGTACGTAAGCTGTGCCACGTCAGGCGGACCAGGCAGCGGGGATGGGCAGACGATGGCGATGATGCGGCTCCGGCGCGAGGACCCGCGTGTCGTCGGCTCGTTCAGGCTGCACCGGCGACTCGGGGCGGGCGGCATGGGTGTCGTCTATCTCGGTTCGGACCGGCGCGGCCAGCGGGTGGCGCTCAAGGTGATCCGCCCGGATCTCGCCGAGGACCAGGAGTTCCGTTCGCGTTTCGCGCGCGAGGTGTCGGCGGCACGGCGAATCCGCGGCGGCTGTACGGCACGTCTGGTGGCCGCCGATCTGGAGGCGGACCGCCCGTGGTTCGCGACACAGTACGTCCCCGGGCCCTCGCTGCACGACAAGGTGGCCGAGGAAGGTCCGCTGTCGGCGGCCGAGGTGGCGTCGATCGGAGCGGCGCTCTCCGAGGGGCTCGTGGCGGTGCACGAGGCGGGTGTCGTCCATCGCGACCTGAAGCCGTCGAACATCCTCCTCTCCCCCAAGGGCCCTCGGATCATCGACTTCGGGATCGCCTGGGCGACCGGGGCGAGCACACTCACGCATGTCGGTACGGCGGTGGGCTCGCCGGGATTCCTCGCGCCCGAGCAGGTGCGGGGCGCGGCGGTGACGCCCGCGACGGACGTCTTCTCGCTCGGTGCCACGCTGGCGTACGCGGCGATGGCCGACTCGCCTTTCGGGCACGGCAGTTCCGAGGTGATGCTCTACCGCGTGGTGCACGAGGAACCGCAGTTGTACGACGTGCACGACGCGCTGGCGCCACTGGTGAGCGCCTGTCTCGCGAAGGATCCGGAGGAGCGGCCGAGCACGCTTCAACTCTCCATGCGGCTCAAGGAAATCGCAGCCCGTGAGGCACACGGCCTGCACGAGAGCCGGCCGCCCGCCCAGCGCTCGGCGCAGGAGCTGGACCGGCCGACCGGCCGGCTCGACGGCCCGTACACCGAACAGCAGACCCGGCGCGCGGCGGGCTCGCCGCCGCCCCGTCCGCAGAACCGGCAGGCGTCGGCGCCTCCGCGTGGTGCGTCGTCCCGCACCGGTGGTTCACGCCCTCAGCAGCAAGTGCCGCGCAATACGACACGCTCCGGCAAGCGCCCGCAGGGCACGAACGGGACGAACGGCCGGCCGGGCACGCGGCCCGGCACCCGCACGACCTCGACGGGCCGGCGTCCCGCCAATCCGCGGCTGCTGCGGCAGCGGCTCGTCGTCTTCGTCGTGGTGACGCTGCTCGTGGCGCTGGGCATCGCGGCGGCGCAGGGCTGCCAGGGGCCGGCCCGCGGGCTGGGCGTCATGGACACCCCCGGTCGGCACGGGCAGCACCAGTCGCTGCGACCCGACGGTCCGTGTCAGGAAACGGCAGGCGGTCAGTCCTGCGGGCGGCCCGTCGCCACCGCGTAGAACGCGACCGCGGCGGCCGCGCCCACGTTCAGCGAGTCGACGCCGTGCGCCATCGGGATCCGTACCCATTCGTCGGCGGCGACCAGGGCCTGCGTGGACAGTCCGTCGCCCTCGGCACCGAGCATCAGCGCCACCTTGTCCATCCGGTGCGGCGCCGCCTCCTCGATGCTGCTGGCCTTGTCGTCGGGGGTGAGGGCGAGAAGCTTGAACCCCGCTTCCCGTACGGTCTCCAGGGCCTTGGGCCAGGTGTCGAGGCGGGCGTACGGAACGGAGAACACGGCGCCCATGGAGACCTTGACGGAGCGTCGGTAGAGCGGGTCCGCACAGTCCGGGGAGAGCAGCACCGCGTCCATCCCGAGGGCGGCGGCGCTGCGGAAGATGGCTCCGATGTTGGTGTGGTCGTTGACCGCCTCCATGACGACGACGCGGCGGGTCGTCGCCAGCAGCTCCTCGGCCGTCGGCAGCGGCTTGCGCTGCATGGAGGCCAGCGCGCCGCGATGCACGTGGTAGCCGGTGACACGTTCGGCGAGCTCCGGGCTGACCGCGTACACCGGGGCCGGGACCTCGTCGATGACGTCGCGCATCACATCGACCCACTTCGCCGAGAGCAGCATGGACCGCATCTCGTACCCGGCGTGCCGGGCGCGTCTGATCACCTTCTCGCCCTCGGCGATGAAGAGTCCTTCGGCCGGCTCCCGCCTGCGCCGGAGTTCGACGTCGGTCAGGCCCGTGTAGTCGCGCAGGCGAGGGTCGTCGGGGTCGTCGACGGTGATGAGATCTGCCACAGGTTGATACTGCCTTGTCCGGTGTGTGGTGCCAACGGCTTGGAAAAAGATCCGTTACCGCTGGTTACTCGGCGGGGTGCGGGGCGGTGTCCGTACCGACCGCGACGACATCGCCGATGACGATCACGGCCGGGGGCCGCACCTCTTCGGCGACGGCCCGTTCGCCGACGGTCGCGAGGGTCGCGTCGACGCGGCGCTGGGATGCCGTCGTGCCCTCCTGGACCAGGGCGACCAGGGTGTCCGGGGACTTGCCATGGGCGATGAGGGCCTTTGCGATGGCGCCGATCTTGTCGACGGCCATCAGCAGCACGAGGGTGCCGCGGAGCTGCGCGAGCGCCGCCCAGTCGACCAGCGAGCGCTCGTCGTCGGGGGCGACATGACCGCTGACAACGGTGAACTCGTGGGCGACCCCGCGGTGGGTGACGGGGATTCCGGCTGCGCCGGGCACGGAGATCGAGCTGGAGATGCCGGGGACGACGGTGCACGGGATGCCCTCGGCGGCGAGCGCCTGCGCCTCCTCCATGCCCCGGCCGAAGACGAACGGGTCGCCGCCCTTGAGCCGGACGACGGCCTTGCCCGCCTTGGCGTGCTCGATGAGCGCCTGGTTGATCGCCTCCTGCGCCATGAAACGGCCGTACGGGATCTTCGCCGCGTCGATCACCTCGACGTGCGGCGGCAGTTCGTCGAGCAGGTCGCGCGGGCCGAGCCGGTCGGCGATGACGACATCGGCCTCGGCAAGGAGGCGACGGCCGCGCACGGTGATCAGGTCGGGGTCGCCGGGGCCGCCGCCGACCAGGGAGACACCGGGGGTGGGGCGGGTGCGGTGGTGCGGGGCGGCGAGCGTGCCGTCGCGCAGGCCCTCGACGATGGCGTCGCGGACAGCGGCGGAATGGCGCGGGTCGCGGCCCTGGGCGTCGGTGGAGAGGACAGCGACGGTGACGCCCTCGCTGCGACCGGTGGCCGGGGTCCAGGCGGTGGCCACGTCGGCGTTGTCGCTGCGCACGCACCAGGTTCGGGTGCGCTCGGCCTCGGCGGACGCGGCATCGTTCGCGGCGGCGTCGTCGGAGGCGATGAGCGCGTACCAGGTGTCGGTCAGGTCCCCGTCCTCGTACCGGCGGCGCTCCCAGCGGATCTCACCGGCGTCGGCCATCGCCTCGACGGACGGAGTCGCGGACGGCGATACGAGGGTGATGTCGGCACCCGCCGCGATGAGCGCGGGGAGGCGGCGCTGCGCGACCTGGCCGCCGCCGACGACGACGACGCGGCGCCCGCTCAGGCGCAGTCCGACGGGGTACGCGGGGTGATCGGCGTGCTCGGCCATGGCGGTGCGGGCTCCTCGTGCAATGCGGGGTGCGGGCCGCTGCGGCGGTGGAGCGGCTGTGACATGCGGTTTTATGGGGCGTGGGTCCACGATACGGGGTGCGCCGGGGCGTGGGCAGGGACGGTGGGGCGGGTGGGGGCCCTGCGCGGAGCTGTCCCCTGCCCGCCCCTGTCCGAAACCGTGGCTCCGCCCCGGACCCGCGCCTCAGGCGCCGGCCGGGCCGAGCACGGCAGGCGCTACTTCTCGGTGACGCCTGCCGAGTCGAACGTCGCCACCTCGTGCATCGCCCGCGCCGCGCTCTGCACGATCGGGAGCGCCAGCAGCGCGCCCGTTCCTTCGCCGAGGCGGAGGTCGAGGTCGACCAGCGGGCGCAGACCCAGCTTGTTGAGCGCGGCTACGTGGCCGGGCTCGGCGCTGCGGTGGCCGGCGATGCATGCGGCGAGGGCCTCGGGGGCGATCGCCCGGGCGACCAGGGCCGCGGCGCCCGCGCTGACGCCGTCCAGGATGACGGGCGTACGGAGCGAGGCGCCGCCGAGCAGGAAGCCTGCCATCGCGGCGTGCTCCAGGCCGCCGACCGCGGCGAGTACACCGATCGGGTCGGCCGGGTCGGGCTGGTGCAGTTCGAGGGCTCGGCGGACCACGTCGACCTTGCGGGCGTGCATCTCGTCGTTGATGCCGGTGCCGCGACCGGTCACCTCGGCCGGGTCCATGCCGGTGTACACGCAGATCAGTGCGGCGGACGCGGTGGTGTTGGCGATGCCCATCTCACCGGTGAGCAGGCCCTTGTTGCCCGCAGCGACCAGGTCGCGGGCCGTCTCGATGCCGACCTCGATGGCCGAGAGGACCTCCTCACGGGTGAGGGCGGGGCCGGTGGTGAAGTCGGCCGTGCCGGCGCGCACCTTGCGGGGCAGCAGGCCGGGTGTCGCGGGCAGCTCCGTGGCGACGCCGACGTCGACCACACACACTTCGGCGCCGACCTGGGACGCGAACGCGTTGCAGACCGCGCCGCCGCCGAGGAAGTTGGCGACCATCTGGCCGGTGACCTCCTGCGGCCACGCGGTCACGCCCTGGGCGTGCACCCCGTGGTCCCCGGCGAAGATCGCGACGGCCGCGGGCTCCGGGATGGGCGGCGGGCACATCCGGGAGAGGCCGGAGAGCTGTGCGGAGATGATCTCCAGCATGCCGAGCGCACCGGCCGGCTTGGTCATCCGCTTCTGGCGTTCCCAGGCCTCGCCGAGCGCCTTGGCATCCAGCGGGCGGATGTTGGAGATGGTCTCCTGCAGCAGGTCGTGCGGTTCCTCGCCGGGGAGGGCGCGGCGGCCGTACGTCTCCTCGTGGACGACCCAGGACAGCGGGCGGCGCTTGGACCAGCCCGCCTGCATCAGTTCGGGCTCCTCGGGGAACTCGTCGACGTAACCGACACAGAGGTACGCGACGACTTCGAGGTGCTCGGGCAGGCCCAGGGCGCGGACCATCTCGCGCTCGTCGAAGAAGCTGACCCAGCCGACGCCGAGGCCCTCCGCGCGAGCGGCGAGCCACAGGTTCTCGACGGCGAGCGCCGAGGAGTACGGGGCCATCTGCGGCTGGGTGTGCCGGCCGAGCGTGTGGCGGCCGCCGCGGGTGGGGTCGGCGGTGACGACGATGTTGACCGGGGTGTCAAGGATCGCCTCGATCTTCAGTTCCTTGAACTGCTTGGCCCGGCCCTTGGGCAGCGACTTGGCGTAGGCGTCGCGCTGACGCTGCGCCAGTTCGTGCATGGAGCGGCGGGTCTCCGCCGAGCGGATGACGACGAAGTCCCAGGGCTGCGAGTGGCCGACGCTGGGCGCCGTGTGCGCGGCTTCGAGGACGCGGAGCAGGACCTCGTGCGGGATGGGGTCGCTGCGGAAGCCGTTGCGGATGTCGCGACGTTCGCGCATCACCCGGAGCACGGCTTCGCGCTCGGCGTCGTCGTAGCCGGGGGCGGGTGCGGAAGCGGGAGCCGGGGTCTGGGCGGCGGCCTCCGCGGCCTCGGGCTCTGCCGCGGCGGCGGCCTGGACCGCTTCGACGGGCTGCTGGTCCGCAACGGGCTCCGTGTCGGCCGGCTCCGTGTGCCCGGAGACCTCTGCGGGCTCGGCGGCAACTGCGGCGGGCGCGTCGGCCACGGGGGCCGTGAGGTCCGGGGTCTCGATGACCTCGGGGCCGGTTTCGGGCTCCGGTTCGGGGGCCGTCACCGTCTCGGGCGCAGCCTCGGCCACGAGGACGGGTGCGGGGGCGGGCTCCTCCGGAGCGATGACCGGCTCGGGGGCGACGACCGGCTCGGGGGCCACGACCGGCTCGGGGGCCAGGACCGGCTCCTGGACGGCGACCGGCGCGGGGGCCGGTGCTTCGACCGCTTCGACCGGATGGACGGTCCCGGCGGTCTCGATGACCGGGGCGGGTGCGGGCTCGACGGCGATCGCCACACGCTCGGGTTCGGGCGCGGGCTCGAATGCCGCGACCGGCTCCGCCGCCGGCATCGGGGCCAGATGCGGGGTGGTCGGCACCGACCCCTCCACGGGCACGAACCGGCCTGCGGACGCTGCTTCCACCGGCGTCTCCACCGGAGCGGGGGCCTCCGCGGACGGCTCGAACGGAACCTCGGCCGCGGCCGGCACGGCGACCGGCTCTGCAGCCGGTTCGGCCACCGGGGCGGGCTCGACGGACTCCGGAACGACCGTTTCTGCGACAAATTCCGCGGCCACGGGCGCCGCGACCTGCTCCGGTACATGGGCCGCCCACGGGCTCCCGCCCTGCGGCGGGATCTCGCCGAGCTGCGGGCCCGGCAGCACAGCCGCTTCGGTGCCCGGCTGGTCGAAGTACTCGGGACCGGTGGTGGGCGGTCCCGAGTGCCGTGCGGGCATCGGGGTCTGCGGCGCGCCCGCGGGCCCTCGGTCGGCGAGCGAACGGACCACTCCGCCGGTCGGCGTCCCGCCGTACGACGGGGTCGACTCACCCGAGGCCGGGCCGCGGTGCAGCGGTCGGCGTACGGGGGCGGCGGCCTGCGCCACCGCAGCCTGTGCGGGAGCGGGGGCCTGGGCCGGCATACGTACGCCATTGAGGTCGACGGCACCCGAGTCGCGGCCGCCGGACTCGTGCGTGCCCTGCCCGGTCTCGGTCATCGCTCCGGCCACCGCCTGCTGCACGGCGTACACCGCCGGGTCCGGCGCCTGGACCTGCACGGGTCCCTGGGCCTGTACGGCCTGCATGGTGGGCCGGCCCTGCGGCTGCGCCTGGTAGGCGGCCTGCTCGGCCATGGGTGCCGGTGCCTGCACGGCTCCGCCGTCCGTCGACTGACCGGGGGCCGGGGCCACCTGCTGGTCGCTCCAGGCGCCCTGCGGGCTCGGCATCAGCAGAAGGTCGTCGTCCTCGGGCGCATGCTCGGAGGGGTCGAGGAAGGTGTACGCACCCGGGGCGGGGATGCCCGGTTGCTCCACCATGCCTGCGTTCTCCGGCAGTCCCTCGCCCGGGATCTGGCCGGTGTCACTCATGCGTACCCCTCGCCCATCGTCAGTGCTCCTTCGGCCCTTCGCCCGGGACGCCCGAACACGGCACGCCGGTGCTCGTCATGAAGAACGAGCGGGCTCGCCGCGCGGCACGAATCGGACGCGGACGTACATCATTCTCGCGGCCGTTCGCCGCCGCGGCAGGCAGTTCTGCCACGGCTCGTTGTGGGCTGCGCCACGTTGCGCGTCCCCCGGGGTTTGCCGTACCACAACGAGGCCCAAAACGGTCCCCTTTTCCGGACATTGACGAACGAACCGACGAACGTCCAGGTGCGGTGCAACGATCGGCCAGCCTACCTCGCGCAGTACGCCGACCGGGTCACGGGGCGAGGTCCGATCGCACGGCCGAGAGCAGAAACACGACCGAGCGTTCGCGCTCCGCCCATGCGGACGTGTCGAGTTCGACGGACTGGAGGAGTGCGCACTCGACCGTGTAACCGTTCCCGGTGAGTGCGGCGCCGAGCGCTTCGGCCTCGTCGCGGGTCGAGGCGTGGGTGACGATCCGTTCGGGCCGGCGGTCGGCGACGGCGGTGACGACGGGGACGCCGCCGCCCCCGATCCGTACGACATCCGGCTCGGGCAGCCGCTCCAGCACATGGGGTGCGCGGCCCTGGACGACCTGGAGCTGTACACCGAAGGCGCGGGCAGCGGCGGCCGTTCGGGCGCAGGCGTCCGGGTCGCTGTCGACCGCCAGGACCGCCGCACCGAACCGCGCCGCCTCCACGGAGAGGGCGCCACTGCCGGAGCCGATGTCCCAGACGAGGTCGCCGGTACGCGGGCCGAGGCGGGCGAGTTGGGCGGCGCGCAGCCCCGGGGATTCGCCCTCGGGGTCGGTGGCGCTGTCCGGGTAGGCGTCGGAGGGCAGCGCCCAGCCCCGTACGCCGTGGGGGTGGCGGCCCGAGATCCAGGCACCGGTGGCCTGCTGTTCGGGTCCGCCGCCGATGACGATCACCACGTTCGGGTCGCGCCAGACGTGGTCGGCGGCCTTGTCGGAGGTCAGGACCGTGACCTGTTCGCGTGCGGTGCCGAGTTCCTCACAGATGACGAAGGTGCGGTGGACGCCGTCGAGGAGCAGGGCGAGTTCGGCGGGTCCCGCGCCGGGCGAGGTGAGGACGGCGACCTTGTGGTGGGCGCGGCAGACGTTGACGGCGCGGCGCAGGGTGCGGGGGTGGGCGACGACGATCTGGGCGTCCTCCCAGGGCATTCCGGCGCGGGCGAACGCGGTGGCCACGGCCGACACGGCAGGCACGACTTCGACTTCCAGGCCGTGTTCGGGTGCGCGGAGGTTGCGTACGACCCCGAAGAAGCCGGGGTCGCCGTCGGCGAGGACCACGGCGGTGCCGCGATGGCCGGCGATCCTGCGGGCGGCCAGGTCGATGGAGCCGAGGCGGATCCGTTCGGCTGCTGCCGGAACTTCGGGGAGAGCGAGGTGGTGGGCGGCGCCCGCAACGAGGGTGGCGGCCGAGAGCGCGGCCGTGGCCACTGCGGTCAGTGGCGAGCCGTCCCAGCCGATCACCGTGACCCGGTCGGCCATCTGTCGTCAGTCTCCTGGAGTTGTCGCAGGTGGGCTGCCCGCGAGAGGGCGGGCAGGGTGAGACTATCCGGTCCCCGACCGGTCCGTACCGGTGCGGTCCCCTGCGTCAGTTCCAGTCGCTGTAGGTGCCGTAGCCGCCGGCGTCGGCCAGCTGCTCGGCGACTCCGTCGAGGTCCTCGGGAAGCAGGCCCCAGACGATCAGGTCGGTCCTGATGTCGGTCCAGCCGCCGTCCTCGGTCTGAGTGCGCGCTATCCGGGCGTTGCGCAGGACGCCCTCGCTGATGCAGCCGAGCTTCTGGGCGACCTGCTGGGAGGCGGTGTTGTCGGCGGCGGTGCGCAGTTCGATGCGTTCGAAGCCCTGGTCGCGGAAGAGCCACTGGGCGACGGCGAGGACCGACTCGGTGGCGTATCCCTCGCCGCGGGCCCAGGGGGCCGTGATGTAGGCGGCCTCGGTGGCGAGGGTGCGCCAGTCGGTGTTCCGCAGCCGGACCGAGCCGACGAGACGCTGGGTGAGGAATTCGGTGACGGCGAAGACGATGCCGTCGCCGCCCGTTCGCTGTGCAGGAGCGATCCTGCGGACCCAGCGTTCGGCGTCGACCTGGGTGTAGGGGTGGGGCGCCTCGGTCCAGGCGGTGACGAGTTCGTCGTTCATCATCTCGACGTACGCGGGAACGTCGGCCATGTCGAAGGGGCGCAGCACCAACCGATCCGTGCTGATGGAGATGGACGGAAAGGTGGAAGTCATGCGCAGCTCCATGCCGAAGACCGTGTAAAGGCACAGCATGCAGCATGGGACGGACCTTGCGCATGGCCGGGTCCGCACGGCGGAGCCCCGCGCACCCCGGTGGGGTGCGCGGGGCTCGGCCACGCAGGTGCGGTACGGGTGTCAGGAGTTGCCGAGGGCACCGAAGGCGGGAATGACCGAGCCCTGGTAGGTGTCCTCGATGAACTTCTTGACCTCGTCGGAGTGGAGGAGCTTCACGAGCTTCTGGACGCGGGCGTCCTTCTCGTTGCCCTGCTTCACGGCGAGGATGTTGGCGTACGGGTTGCCGTCCGCCTTCTCCAGCACGAGGGCGTCCTTGGCGGGCTTGAGCTTGGCCTCGATGGCGTAGTTGCCGTTGATGACGGCGGCGTCGACATCGTTCAGGGCGCGGGGAACGGTTGCGGCCTCCAGCTCCTTGAACTCCAGGCCCTTCTTGTCCGTGATGTCGCTGATCTTGGCGTTGGTGCCGACGCCGTCCTTGACGGTGATCAGGCCGTTCGCGGCGAGGAGCTGGAGGGCGCGGCCCTCGTTGGTGGTGTCGTTCGGTACGGCGATGGTCTGGCCGGCCTTGATGTCCTTCAGGTCCTTGACCTTGTTGGAGTAGAGGCCGAGCGGCTCCAGGTGCACGTTGGCGACCGCGACGATGTGGGTGTTGTTCTTCTTGTTGAAGTCGTCGAGGTACGGCTGGTGCTGGAAGAAGTTGGCGTCGACCTGGCCGTTCTCGGTGGCGGTGTTCGGCAGGACGTAGTCCGTGAACTCCTTGACCTCGAGCTTGAGGCCCGCCTTGGCCGCCAGGTTCTTCTTGACGAAGTTCAGGATGTCGGCGTGCGGCGTCGGGGACGCCGCGACCACGAGCGCCTTGGAGGTATCGGCCTTCGCGCCGGTCTCGCTCTTGGAGGCCGGGTCGGACGACGTACCGCAGGCGGTGAGGCCGAAGGCGAGGGCGGCGGTGGCGGCGGCAGCTGCGGTGATCTTGATGTTCTTACGCACGAAAAGTGCCTCTTTCTGGTGGTGAGGGTGGTGCGCCCGGACAAGGAGTTCGGGCTTGTGAGCGGAGAGAAAGTCTCAGGAGGCGGTGCGGCCCCGCCGGGCCAGCAGGCGTACGGCGATGTCGCCGATCAGCTGGACCGCGGTCACGATGACGACGAGCAGCGCGACGGTGATGAGCATGAACCGGTTGTCGAAGCGCTGGAATCCGTAGGTGACGGCCTTGGAGCCGAGTCCTTCGCCGCCGACCGCGCCGGCCATCGCGGAGTACCCGATGAGCACGATGACGGTGGTGGTGATCCCGGAGACGAGCGACGGCAGGGCCTGCGGCAGCAGGACCTTGCGGACGATCGTCGGGATGGATCCGCCCATCGACTGGACGGCTTCGACGAGCCCGTGGTCGACCTCGCGGATCGATGTCTCGACGAGCCGGGCGAAGAACGGGATGGCGCCGACGGCGAGCGGCACGATCATCGCGGTCGGGCCGATGAAGGTGCCGACGACCCAGGTGGTGAAGGGGATCAGGGCGATCAGCAGGATGATGAACGGCAGCGAGCGGCCGATGTTCACGATCACGCCGATGACCTTGTTCACCACGGTGCTCCGGAGCAGTCCGCCCTTGTCGGTGAGGACCAGCAGCACGCCGAGGGGCAGTCCGACGAGGACGGTGACGAGCGCGGACCACAGCACCATGTAGAGGGTGTCGACGGTTCCCTGGGACAGCAGCGGCTGCATTTCGGACCAGGTCACTTGGCCACCTCCTTGGCGAGCGGGGTCTGGGTGAGCGGGGCGGGAGTCTGTACGGGGATGCCGGCGGCGGCCGTGTCCACGACCTCGGCCTGCAGGCCCTGCTCGCGCAGGAAGCCGATGGGTACGACGTTCTCCTCGAAGCGACCGGGCAGCTCGATCCGCATCCGGCCGATCTGCTTCCCGCCGACGGTGTCCATCGCGGCGCCCAGGATCGAGATGTCGATGTTGTACGTACGGGAGAGCTGGGAGATCACCGGCTGGGACGCCGCCTCGCCGTGGAAGGTGACGTCGACGACCGTGCGGTCGGGGCCGGAGGCCGTACCGCCGACCGGGAACAGCTCGTGGGCCAGTTCGGAGCCGGGGGTGGCGAGCAGTCCACCGACGGTGCCGGACTCGACGATGCGTCCCTTCTGCATGAGCGCGGCCGAGTCGCAGATCGTCTTGACGACGTCCATCTCGTGCGTGATCAGCAGGACGGTCAGGCCGAGCTGCTGGTTGAGGTCGCGCAGCAGCTGCAGGATGGAGCGGGTGGTCTCGGGGTCGAGGGCGGAGGTCGCCTCGTCGGAGAGCAGCACCTTGGGATCCCCGGCGAGGGCGCGGGCGATGCCGACGCGCTGCTTCTGACCGCCGGAGAGCTGGCCGGGGTACGCCTTCGCCTTGTCGGCGAGGCCGACCAGGTCGAGCAGTTCGAGGGCCTTGCGGGTGCGCTCCCGGCCCTGGACACCGAGGATTTCGAGCGGCAGCTCGATGTTGTCCTGGACGTTGCGCGAGGCCAGCAGGTTGAAGTGCTGGAAGACCATGCCGATGCGGCTGCGCGCCTCGCGCAGCTCCTTACCGGCCCGGCGGCCCCGGCCCGCGAGGGCGGTGAGGTCCTGGCCGGCCACGGTCACGGTGCCGGAGGTGGGGCGTTCGAGCAGGTTGATGCAGCGGATCAGGGAGGATTTGCCGGCGCCGCTCTGTCCGATGACGCCGTACACCTCGCCCTCGCGGACGTGCAGGTCGACGCCGTCCAGGGCGGTGACCTCACGGCCGCGCGACTGGTAGACCTTCGTGAGGCCTGTAGTGGTGATCACAGGGTTTCCGTCACTGTCGAGTGCACGGCGCGGTGTCCGCCGGGCACGGGGCGTTCGTCTGATGAGACTGTTCGGACTCGGATGTTCGGGCCGGTGGGTCTCGGCAGGCTGCGGGCGGCGGGTGACCGGGGGGCAGCGCATGCGGGGGCAGGCTCGTTCCGCTGGGTGCGGACGGCAGGCTCGGTCTCGCTTCGGGGCGCGAGGCTCAGGCGGGGGCCCTCAGAAGGCGCGCATTCGACACATACAACGGGCACCGGGCGTAGTGATCGCCTCGGTCGCAAGGATGCGGCTGCTCGTCGTGGTCATGCGGCAAGTAAAACAGACGTCCCGTTCCACCGAGCCCGCCTGTCCGAATAGCGGACAGTTCTGGTCAGTCCGTGGACCTGCGCACCGGGCAGCCGTGATCCCGGTGAAACCCTCCGTGACCTGCACCGATACGGCGGCGGAACGGTGCGGCCGCATCTGCGGGCGGCCCGGACCGGTCGTGGGTTGTGGCCAAGGCCACGGCCCTGATCCCTGCGCCGGAAGCAGCGCCCGGGCGCGGATCTGCACGCGCGTCCTCACCGGCCGGCCCGGGCCCCGGGGGCGCACGCGGGACGCCGTCCGGTCCGTAATACCCTCGCTTCATGCTTGTCGCCCTGACGGTCGCGGTCGCCGTGGCCGCGCTCGCCCTCGCCGCCTGGTGCGGTTTCGCCGCCTACCGGGACCAGCCGACCAAGGACTGGCACTTCATCGGAATGGCCGTGGTGTCGCTGCTGGCGCTGGCCCAGTTGGTGGTGGGGATCGTGCTGCTGGCCCGGGGCGAGCGGCCGGAGCAGGGCATGACGATCTTCATCTGTTATCTGATCGGCGCCTTCGCGGCCGTGCCCGCAGCGGGTTTCCTGTCGCTGACCGAGCGGACCCGGTGGGGATCGGTGACGGTGGCGGCGGGCGCGGTCGTACTGGCCGTCCTGGAAGTACGGCTCTACGACATCTGGGGAAGCTGACGTGACCGACACCGATCGCCGCTCCGCCGGCGAGAAGACCGGCTTCCAGCTGAGCACCGGACCGGGCCGCGTACTGGTCTGGTTCTACGGGGTGTTCACCGTGGCCGCCGCCTCCCGCGCGATCGTCCAGATGATCCTGGACTTCGGCAGGGCTCCGCTCGCCTATGTGCTGTCGGCCGTCGCCGCGCTGGTGTACGGCTTCATCACGTACTCGCTGGTGCGCGGCGGCGAAAAGGCGCGCAGGACGGCGCTGGTGTGCTGCGCCGCCGAGCTCGCGGGCGTGCTGATCGTCGGTACGTGGACGCTGGTCGAGCCGTCCGCCTTCGCGGACGCCACCGTCTGGTCGTACCTCGGCAGGGACTACCTGTTCATCCCGGTGATCCTGCCGGTCACCGGGATGATCTGGCTGCGTCGCGCGAAGAACGCGTAACGCCCGCACCGTTCCTGGGCAGTGGGCAGGAGTGAGTCCTGGCTCACCGGCAGGCCCTCCCCCAAGGCCTTAAGGGCCAGGGGGGACCCCCTTCCGCGTTGGCCAAAAGCCCTGGTGGCTCCTTCCCCAAGCTCTCAACTCCGTTCGAGCAGGGGAGACCCCATCCCAGGACGTCCGGCCGCCTTGCGATCGCACGCACCGGACGACGCTCGTCACGGGGCAAGCAATGCCGGTCGCGGCACTAGGCGCTGGCGACGTAGGCCCGCTCGGCGACGTCCTTCTCCAGAAGGATCAGCCGGACACCGTCCTGACCGGTGGCGCTGCCCACAGGGGCGTAACCCGCTCGCCGGTAGAGCCGCAGATTGGTCTCGCTGCGGTGCCCGGTGTGCAGCCGGAACCGGGTGGCCGACCGCTGGTCGGCGAGTGCGGACTCCGCGGCGTTCAGCAGCCGGGCGCCGAGCCCGTGCCCCTGGAGCCGGGGGTGCACACAGAGCTTGCCTATCTCTCCGGTCCCGTCCGGATCGGTGGATCCGCGTACCGAACCGACGACTTCGTCACCGAGCCGTGCCACGAACACCAGGTTCGCGGTCACTTCGTCACGGACCGAGTCGAGGGTCTGCACCAGCGGGTCGATGCGGTAATTCCCGTAGAGCTCCGCCTCGCCCTGAAAACAGAGGTACTGGAGCTTCAGTATCTGTTCGGCGTCCTCCGCGGTCGCCGCCGAGATGATCACACTCATGCCCATGTGTGCATGCCTCCCGCTCACCTGGTCCACCGGTTGTCCCCTGCTCCTATCCCCGCAGTTCAGGAACGACAACCTCCGCCGCGAGCATTCTGCGCAGACATCCAAGGCATCGGGAACGGATCGGCCCCAAACTACCTTGTGACATACCCAACTTCCCTGCGATTTCCTTATACGTGGAATCGGTCGGGGCGAGCATCGCCGCCAGCAGGCTCGCGCACCGTCCGGGCAGCCGCTCCACCGCGGCGTGCAGCGCACGGCGTTCGTCGGCGCCGACCGCGGACCGCTCGGGGCAGTCGGCCGGATCCGGGATGGTCCCATCGGCGTACGGACGTTCGCGCCGCGCGGTACGGCGGGCGCGGCGCGCCTCCTCCCGTACGGTGTCGCGAACCCAGCGGGCCGGGTCGGCCGGCGGTGTCCGGTCCGCGAGCAGTTCCAGCAGCCGCAGCCAGACGGTCTGTTCGAGATCGGCGGGTTCGACGGCCGCGCCCACTGCCGCGCAGCCGGCCTCGGCCGTCGCCTCGGCGCTGACGAGGGGGTACAGGGCGCGCACGACGGCGGCGGGGGCGTCTGCGGGAAGCGTCGTCATGCCTCACCCGACGTGCCACCGCGGACGGGCGGTTGCCGTCCGCGGGGCGCATCACCCGACCGGGGCATGACCGGCCGGGCGCTGACGCGGGGCGATATGTCAGTTCTTCGTGAAGTCCTCGGCGGCGAGCAGGGCGGTGTCCGGGTTGTCGGAGAAGATCCCGTCGATGCCGGTCGCGAAGTACGTCCGGAACGCGCCGAAGGCGTCGCCGTACGCGTTGGGGTCGGTGCCGCGACGGAAGTCGGCGGGCAGGAAGGAGTTCTCGTTGCGCATCGTGTACGGGTGCAGGATCAGGCCCTGCTCGTGCGCGTCCTGCACGAGGGAGGTCGGCGTGGTGAGCCGGCCCGACGCGTCCTTGGGAATGATCAGGTCCAGCGTGGGGCCTATGCCCTGTGCGAAGGACGACATCCACTTCAGCCCCGCGGGGGTCACGAGGTCGTCGACCGTGCGTGGGTCTCCGGTCGCGACGAAGTCCCAGGGCCGCGATCCGGCGCCGGAGAGCAGGACGACGCGCGGGGAGGCGACGAGCTTCGACAGCCGCTGGATGCTGCTGGGTTCGAAGGACTGGAGAATCAGCGGCGACTGCGCGCGGTGGCGGTTGTAGCGGCGCAGCAGCTTGGCGAGGGGCTCCTCCAGGCCGAGCCCGAGGCCTCGGAAGTAGGTGGGGTGCTTGGTCTCGACGTACAGCCAGATCTGCTTGCCGCGCCTGCGGCCCTCGCGGTCGGCCCACTGGAGCACCTCTTCGAAGGTGGGGACCTCCCAGCGGCCGTCGTAGAGGGTGTTCTTCTGGCGGTTGCCCGGGATGCGCTCCTTGGCGCGCAGCGTCTTCAGCTCGGCGAGGGTGAAGTCCTCGGTGAACCAGCCGGTCAGGGAGACCCCGTCGACCTTCTTGGTGGTCCTGCGGCCGGCGAACTCGGGGTGGGCCGATACATCGGTCGTGGCGGTGATGTCGTTCTCGTGACGGCAGACGAGATGGCCGTCCTTGGTGGGGACCAGGTCCTGCTCGATGATGTGCGCGCCCATGTCGAGGGCCAGCTGGTACGAGCCGAGGGTGTGCTCCGGTCGGTAGCCACTCGTGCCGCGGTGACCGATGACGGTCGGCACGGGAAGGTCCAGCCGGCTGCCGTGGTCGCCGCCGTGGCCACCGGTCCGCTCGGCGGCGTCCGCCGTGCCGGGAAGTCCGAGCGCGGCCGTGCCGAGTACGGCCGCTCCCGCTCCCAGGACGGTCCGACGACCGGGGTTCGCCTGCGCACGCTCTGTCATGAATGCTCCCTCGCATGTGATGTGTGGCACCGTCGAGCGAGGCCCGATCGTAGGCAGCCACACCGTCCGGACGGCAGCTCATGGACGAACATGGCGGAAACACACGTCAACACTGCGTGTCGACTCGATGAACCCGATGTGCGATCAGCGAGTACCCGCGAGTATCGTCCTCACCTGCATGGACCGTCACGATCCCGCGCCTCGGCCGGCCACTACACCGGAGGAACCGTTGTCCCGACACGCACTCATCAAGGCAGTGCTCGGACCGATCTTGCGCCTGATGTTCCGCCCCCAGGTGGAGGGCGTGGAGAACATTCCGGGCGACGGTCCGGTGATCCTCGCGGGCAACCATCTGACGTTCATCGACTCGATGATCATGCCGATCTGCTGCGACCGGCCGGTGTTCTACATCGGCAAGGACGAGTACGTGACGGGCAAGGGCCTCAAGGGCCGGCTGATGGCCTGGTTCTTCACCGGCTGCGGCATGATCCCGGTGGACCGGGACGGTGGACGCGGCGGTGTCGCGGCGCTGATGACGGGCCGTCGGGTGCTGGAGGAGGGCAAGGCGTTCGCCATCTACCCGGAGGGCACCCGCTCCCCCGACGGCCGCCTCTACCGCGGTCGTACGGGCATCGCCCGGCTGACGCTGATGACGGGCGCGCCGGTGGTGCCGTTCGCGATGATCGGAACGGACAAGCTGCAGCCCGGTGGTGCCGGTCTCCCCCGTCCCGGCAAGGTGACGGTCCGCTTCGGCGAGCAGATGGAGTTCTCCCGGTACGAGGGCATGGACCGCGACCGCTATGTCCTGCGGGCGGTGACGGACTCCGTGATGGCCGAGGTGATGCGGCTGTCGGGCCAGGAGTACGTCGACATGTACGCAACGAAGGCGAAGGCCGCCTGATCGGACTTGTGGAAGGGCCCGTACCCCGTTCGGCGGTACGGGCCCTTCCGTATGTCGGGACAACCCGAATGGCCGCAGAAGGACGGGGCCAGGATGTCGCTAAGGGTGTTCGATCTCCTCCTCCAGCGCCTGGCCGCGCAGCAGGAACCAGGAGGCGACGGCCGTCGCCAGCAGGACCACAGCACCGAGGCCCGCGGCGATGTGCAGCCCGTCGACGAACGAGGCCTGCGCCGCGGAGACCAGGGCGTTCCCCTGCGCCTCCGGCAGGCCGTGGGCCGCTTCGACCGCGCCGCCCAGTGACTCGTGGGCGGCCGCTGCGGTCTCGGCCGGGACGCCGTTCGGGGTGACGAAGTCCTGGTAGACGCCGGTGACGATGGAGCCGAGCAGAGCGATACCCAGGGCCGCGCCGAGCTCGTACGCCGTCTCGGAGACCGCGGACGCGGAGCCCGCGTGCTCCTTCGGGACGCTGGAGAGGATCACGTCCGAGGTCACGGTGAAGGCGAAGCCCGCGCCGATGCCGACGACCAGCAGCAGCAGACCGATCAGCGGATAGCCGGTCTCCTGGTGGACGAAGGTGACGGCGGCGAGTGCGACGCCGACCGCCGCCAGTCCGGCGGAGACCACGGACCGGACCGAGAAGCGGCGGGCGGTCATGCCCGCGACCAGACCGCAGGCAACCGCGCCGACGGCCGCGGGCAGTTCGGCGAGCCCGGCCTCCAGCGGTCCGCGTCCCTGGACCAGTTGCAGGAACTGGGAGAGGAAGAAGACGAGCCCGGACAGGCCGAGGATGGTGAGCAGGTCGGCGAGGACCGCGCCCGAGAAGCCCCGGTGGTGGAAGAGCCGCATGTCCAGCAGCGGATCAGGGAGCTTCAGCTGCCTGCGGACGAACCAGTACAGTGCGCCCGCACCGCCGATACCGGAGACCGCGACCTCCCAGCTCGCCCCGTGCGCGGCCAGCTCCTTGATCGCGTACACGACACCGATCATGCCGATCAGGGAGAGCGCGACACTGACCAGGTCCCAGGGGCCGGGCGCCGGGTTCTTCGACTCCGGAAGCATGCGGATGCCGACGACCACGAGGACCACCATCACCGGCAGATTGATCAGGAAGACCGAACCCCACCAGAAGTGCTGGAGCAGGAATCCTCCGACGACGGGACCCACGGCCGCGCCCGCCGACGCCATGGCCCCCCAGATACCGATGGCGAAGCTGCGCTCGCGCGGGTCGTTGAAGAGGTTGCGGATCAGGGCGAGGGTGGATGGCATCAGGGTGGCGCCGGCGACCCCGAGCAGCGCCCGCGCCAGGATCATCATCTCGGGGCTGCTCGCGTACGCGTTCAGCACGGAGACCGCACCGAACGCGGTGGCGCCGCTCAGCAGCAGCTTCTTGCGGCCGATGCGGTCACCGAGGCTGCCCATGGAGACCAGGAGTCCGGCGATGACGAACGAGTAGACATCGCCGATCCAGAGGAGCTGGGTGCCGGTCGGCTGGAGATCCTCGGTGAGGAACGGTGTCGCCAGACCGAGGACCGTGGCGTCGACGGCCACCAGCAGCACGGCGAGGACGAGGACGGCCAGCGCGATCCACCGCCCGGGTCGGCGCAGCTCGTCCGACGTCTCCGTGTGCGGGTCGATGCTGGTCATTGCTCCACGCTCCGGCGTGCTCCGCCGAGCAGCAACTCGACGATCATGTACTGGAAGTCCTGTCCGGCAACCCGGCCCACCTGGACAGCCCAGGCACCGGTGGAGACGAGTCCGTAGAGGGCCTCGGTCAGCCATGCCGGGGTCAGGTCGATCCTGAACTCGCCGCGCTCCTGGCCGCGCCGGAAGAAGGCGGAGACCCGTGCGTCCGTCCGGCTCCAGCCCTCGTTCACCTCCTCGCCCTCGAAGAGCTGGTTCTCCGTGACGAGGAAGGACAGCAGTCCGGCGCTCGGTTCAACGGCCGCGATCAGCCGCCGCAGCGCCTCCTCCGAGGTTCCCTTGTCGAGCTCAGCGGCGTCCAAGGCCGCTTCGAACTCCTGGATCCCCAGGTTCTCCAATGCTCTGACCAGGGCGTCCCGTCCGGCGAAGTGCCGATGCAGGGTGGCGCGCCCGATGCCCGCCGCCCGGGCGACCTCGTCCATGGTGGCGGTCGATTTACGGGTCAGCAGAGCGGCGGCGCTGCGCAGCACCTGCTCACGGTCAAGAGTCATGAGACGACACTAACCCATATGAGACATGAATGTCTCATTGAATAATGCGTCGCCCCTCCCTCCCAGGAGGCGGGACCATGGCGCCATGAAGCCGCTGCTGCTGATCGACATCGACGGTCCGCTCAATCCGTACGCGGCACTGTCACGCCGTCACGTCCCCGACGGATATACGAGACACCGGATGCGGCCGACGGGGTGGACCGAGGGGCCCGCACTGCCCGTCCTGCTCAACCCGGCGCACGGGGCGGAGCTGCTGGCGCTCACGGACCGGTACGCCCTGGTCTGGGCGACAACCTGGGAGAACGAGGCCAACGAGTGGATCGGCCCGCATCTCGGACTGCCGCCGCTGCCGTACATCGACTGGCCGGCGATGCACGGCAGCGCGCCGGACGGGACACTCTGGAAGACGCAGTACGTCGTGGAGTACGCGGCCGGGCGGCCGTTCGCGTGGGTCGACGACGAGATAACCGAGCGGGACCGGGCGTGGATCGCCCGACAGGGACCGGGCCGGTCGCTGCTGCTCCGGATCGATCCGCGGATCGGGCTGGAGCGCGCCGACTTCGACGCGCTCGCCGAGTGGGCGGCGGACCGGGACGAGAACTGAGCCCCGGCCCGCCCCCGGCCCTGCTCAGTCGTTGAGCACGATCAGATCCAGCTCCGGAAGCCGGGCCGGGTCGTTGATCACGTACAGCTCGGTGACCCTGCCTCGCTCGATCGTGAACCGCATGACCGAGAACCGATGTCCCTCGCGGGTCGAGATGACCGCGAGGGCCCCGTCGACGAGCGCCATCTGGGAGGACCGGGCGAACGGCGCGAACATCATCGCCTGGCGGGCCACCGACGCGGCTCCGCGCACCAGCGACGGGGCACCCGCGCCGCCGTCGGACCGTGCCACCACCTCCGGGTCGAGCACGGCGACGAGTGCGTCGAAGTCGCCGCCCCGGGCGGCGGCAAGGAACGCCTCGACGACCTCGCGCCTGCGGACGAGATCGGGGTCGGGCGCCGGATCCACGCCCTGGACCCGGCGCCGCGCCCTGCTGGCGAGCTGGCGGGCCGCGGCCGGGGTGCGGTCCACCATGCGCCCGATCTCGTCGAACGGCACCGCGAACATGTCGTGCAGCACGAACGCCAGCCGCTCGGCGGGGTCCAGCGTCTCCAGCACCACGAGCAGTGCGAGCCCGACCGAGTCGGCGATCAGCGCCTGCTGCTCGGGGTCACTGCCGGGCTGCGGGCCGAGGACCGGATCGGGCGTGTGTCCGTCCGGTGTCTGTGCCTCCAGCGGCTCCTCGCGCCGGGACCGGCGGGAGCGCAGCATGTCCAGGCAGACCCGGCCGACGACCGTGGTCAGCCAGCCGCCCAGATTGTCGATCTGCCGGTCGTCGGAGCGGCTGAGCCGGATCCATGCTTCCTGGACGGCGTCCTCCGCCTCGCTCAGCGAGCCGAGCATCCGGTAGGCCACGGCCTTCAGATGGGTTCGGCTCTCCTCGAAGCGTGCTGCCAGAAACTCGTTCTCGTCCACAGACCCATTCCTCCGTCGCGTGCCGTCACAGCATTGACGCTTGGAACGGCGCCGATGTGACAGAACGGCCGATGATCAAGGAATCGACAGGTGCGCCGCCGATCAGCTCCAGGGCAGCGCGGCGCGGTGGCGCCAGTACGCCTCGGGCTCCTCGACCAGCGCGTCGAGCTGGGACCGCCGCTCCTCGTCGAGGCCGAGAAGCGGGGCGTGCAGGTTGCCGGCCAGCTGGGTGACCGTCGCCGCGCCGGAGAGCACGACGCCGGCCCACGGCTGGTGCAGTACCAGCGCGAGCGCGACCGCGTCGCTCCCGAGGCCCGCCTCGGCCGCGATCTCCTGGACGATCGCCGGGGCATCCGTTCCGGCGAGGCGTCCGTTGGCCATGGCTTCCTTGACGATCACGGTCAGCCCGGCCTCGTGCGCCTCGGCGAGCGCAGAACCGGCCGAGGTCTCCAGGGCGTTGAAGGTGGCCTGGACGGTACGGAAGAGGGGTTCGCCGTCGACCCGGACGGTGAGCGCGGCACGGATGGCGTCCGCCTGGGCGGGGCCGCTGGTGGAGAGTCCGACGCTGACCCCGTCCGCCGCGAGTTCGGCGAGCCGCGCATGGAGTTCCTTGTCGGTGAGCGCCGGGCTGTCGGCGGTCACGGAGTGGATCTGGTAGAGGTCGAGCCGGTCACCGAGCAGCGCCTCGGTCTCGGCGCGCTGCCGCTCGAACGTGGCGAGGCTGTGGTCCTTGACCTCGTGCGCCTCGGCGTCGACGCTCCAGTCTGCGGTGTAGGTGTAGCCCCACTTGCTGCCGATGACGACATCACGTACCTCGGGACGGGCGGCCAGCCAGGCGCCGAGGAACTCCTCGGAGCGGCCGTAGGAGCGGGCCGCGTCGAAGTAGCGGACGCCCTGGGCGTAGGCGGCGTCGAGCAGTTCATGGGTGCGCTCGCGCAGGGCGTCGACACTCCGGTCCTCGGGCAGGTCCCGGTCGCGGTGGAGATTGATGTAGCCGGGCCGGCCGACCGCGGCCAGGCCGAGCCCGATATGGGCGGTCGGGGTCGTGGCCGAGGCCAGGCGTCCGAAGGGCATCGCGGGCTCCTCGTCGATGGGGTGCTCCCCGCCAACGTAACGCAGCCGGATTCCCGTGCGTCCAGCCGCGGGATTCGGCCGATCGGGCCTCGCCGGCCGGGAGTGGGACGGGCCGGCCAGGACCTCACCCCTCGGACCTGCGCAGACCTGGTCGAGGCCGGCCGGCAGGTCGGCTTCCATGCCGTCCGGGAGTTTCAGGCGGATGAGCACCGGCGGGAGCAGACCGATGGTCATCGGCCCGGCGAGTGCGGGTGTCGGCGTCCTCACCGTCACAGCGGTGACGTGGTGGTCGGCCGCACCCCGGACGCCCTCGTCGCCGTTCGGTCGCCCGTCCGTACGGACGCGACGAGGCGGGGAGCGCACGACCGCTCCCCGCCTCGTCGCCTGCGTCCGGGCTGCTGTCAGCTCTTCGCGGTCGCCCATGCGTGCTGGACGGCGAGGTCGGCCTTGACCTCGGTGAGCTGTACGGCGACGGCCGACGGGGCCGTGCCGCCGCGTCCGTTGCGGGAGGCCAGCGCGCCCGGCACGTTGAGGACCGTGCGGACCTCGGGGGTGAGGTGCCCGGAGATCTTCGCGAACTGGGCGTCGGTGAGCTCGTCGAGCTCGATGCCCTGCTGCTCGCACTCCTTGACGCATTCGCCGGCGACCTCATGCGCGACACGGAACGGGACGCCCTGCTTGACCAGCCATTCGGCGATGTCGGTGGCGAGCGAGAAGCCGGCCGGTGCGAGCTCCTCCATCCGTTCCCGGTTGACGGTGAGCGTGGCCATCATGCCGGTGAAGGCGGGCAGCAGGACCTCGAGCTGGTCGCAGGAGTCGAAGACGGGCTCCTTGTCCTCCTGGAGGTCGCGGTTGTACGCGAGCGGGAGAGCCTTCAGCGTGGCCATCAGGCCGGTCAGGTTACCGATCAGACGCCCGGACTTGCCGCGGGCCAGCTCGGCGATGTCCGGGTTCTTCTTCTGCGGCATGATCGACGAGCCGGTGGAGAAGGCGTCGTGGAGGGTGACGAAGGAGAACTCCTTCGTGTTCCAGATGATGACCTCCTCCGCGATCCGGGAGAGGTTCACGCCGATCATCGCGGTGATGAACACGAACTCGGCGACGAAGTCGCGGGAGGCCGTGCCGTCGATGGAGTTGGCGACGGAACCGTGCTCGAAGCCGAGGTCCGCGGCGACCGCCTCCGGGTCGAGACCGAGCGACGAACCGGCGAGCGCGCCGGAGCCGTACGGGGAGACGGCCGTACGCTCGTCCCACTGCCGCAGCCGCTCGGCGTCCCGGGACAGCGACTGCACATGGGCCAGGACGTGGTGGGCGAAGAGGACGGGCTGGGCGTGCTGCAGATGCGTACGGCCCGGCATGGCGACGTCTGCATGCGCCTCGGCGAGACCGACCAGGGCGTCCTGGAACTCGGCGATCAGACCGCCGATGATCCGGGCGTGGTCGCGCAGATACATCCGGAAGAGCGTGGCGACCTGGTCGTTGCGGGACCGGCCGGCGCGCAGCTTGCCGCCGAGGTCCGGGCCGACGCGCTCAATGAGACCGCGCTCCAGCGCGGAGTGGACGTCCTCGTCGGCGATGGTGCCGGTGAAGGAGCCGTCGGCGACATCGGCTTCGAGCTGGTCGAGACCGGCGATCATGCGGGTCAGTTCGTCCGCGGTGAGCAGGCCCGCCTTGTGGAGGACACGCGCGTGGGCGCGGGAGCCGGCGATGTCGTACGGCGCGAGCCGCCAGTCGAAGTGGACGGAGGCGGACAGCTTGGCCAGCGCCTCGGCCGGGCCGTCGGCGAAACGGCCGCCCCAGAGGCGTACGTCGCTCTTGCCGGTGCCGTTGCTCACTGCGTGCTCCTCGGAAATGCCAGGGGATGGATGTGCGACCGCCTCCCCGCCGTGGAGGAAACGGGGAGGCGGTGACGTAAACGGGTGGGCGTCGGGCCAGGCCGGTGTCAGGTTACGCCTGCGGATCGCGCTGCGCGGCGATCTTCGATACGGCGCAATCTCTATGGGTATAACTATGCAGTCCTCTGTATGGTTTGTCAAAGCTGCTGGTGAACGGCTCACCCGAACGTTCGATCCCGGACCCTAAGAGGAGCTCAATGCCGGGCCCGGACACCGTGCGGCCCTCTACGATCGGCCTCCGCATACCTGGTGGAGGCACGTGATGAGCAGCGACTACGAGGCCGCTGAACTGCTGGCCCGGGGCATACCGCTCCGGGAGGCGCTGGACACCTCGTCGGCCGAGGCCTGGACGGCCCTCGATCTCGGGGTACGGATCCTGGCGTGGACGACGCCGGGGCTGCTCCCGTCGCACGACTGGGCCGGCGGTCGCAGACAGCGCTGGAGCCGGGATGCTCCGCCGCCTGCGGTGAATTGGTCCAGCACGCCCCCGGACGAGCCGTTGCTCGCTGTCGCGATGTGCCATCCGGACGGCCGGATCCGGGAGGCGGCACTCGAGTGGGCCGCCCGCTCCCCGGCTCTGCGGCCGCTCCTGGCCGTGCGCTGCGCGGACTGGGCCGGCCCGGTGCGCGACCGGGCTCGGGCACTCTTCTCGGAGATTCCCGGCCGGCAACTGCCGCCGCTGACCGCGCTGGTGCTGCTGCTGTCCAGGCGCGATCAGGGCGAGTTCGCCCGCGAACGGCTGGACCGTGTATTGCGCGAAGGGCCCGCCGAGGACGTCGTGGCGCTGCTCACGAGCGAGGACCGGGCCACACGCCGGTTCGCGTACCGCATCGCGGTCGATCGTGGTCTCCTCGCCCCGGCAGCACTGGCCCGCACCGCAGCCGCCGCCTCGGACGATGTACGTATCCAGACGCTGTGTGCGGAGGCCGCGATCGCGGGGATGCGGGACGGGGCGTACGACGAGGTGCTGGGCCCTCTGCTGTCCGCGCGGTCGCCCCAGGTACGTTCCGCCGGTGTCACCGCTCTGCGGCGGGCCGGGCGGCAGGGCGAGGCGGCGGTGTTCCTCGCCGACCGGTCCGGGGTCGTACGTGCCTGTGCCCGCTATGTACTGCGGCAGGGCGGCATCGATCCGCTCCCCCTCTACCGGTCGATGTGCGCCGACCCGGCCGCCCGCCCCGCGGCCCCCGCCGGGCTCGGCGAGTGCGGCACCAAGGAGGACGCCCCGGCACTGTGGTCACTGGTGACACACCCTGCGCCCGCAGTCCGCGTCCACGCCGTCACCGGCCTGCGCGCGCTCGACGCGGTGCGGTACGAGCAGCTGCGGCCCCTCCTCGACGACCCGTCACCCGCCGTCGTCCGGGCGGTGACGCGGGCTCTGCTGCCGGACGCCGACCGGATACCGCACAAGTGGCTGCTCGTCAGGACCGGGGCGGACCGACCGCGTGCGCTGCGCGTGGCGGCCGAGCGGTTGTTGCAAGCCCACCTCCGCGCGACGGTCCGCCAGCGGCGTCCCACCGGCTGAAATGCCCCTGCCGGGCGCCACATTGGCGCCGATAATCGCCTCATGGGAAAGACGTACGAACGTATCGACGGACGGCTCAGGACCTTCATCGAAGAGCAGCACATCTTCTTCACGGCGACCGCGCCCCTCGACGGGAACGGCACGGTCAACCTCTCCCCCAAAGGCGTCAGCGGATCCTTCGCGGTCGTCGACGAGCGGACCGTGGCCTATCTGGACTTCGCCGGGAGCAACGCGGAGACCGTGGCGCATCTCCGCGAGAACGGCCGCATCACCCTCATGTGGTGTGCCTTCCAGGGACCGCCCAACATCGTGCGGGTGCACGGCCGCGGCGAGCCCGTCTTCCGCGACGACGCGCGATTCACCGGCCTGCTCGCCCACTTCCCCGGCGTCGACCCCACACCGCACGGGCTGCGCGCGATCATCGTGGTGACGGCCGAGCTGATCCGGGACACCTGCGGATACGCCGTGCCTTTCATGTCCTACGACGAGGACCGGCCGCTCCACGCCCAGCGCTTCGCACGCGAGGACGACGCCTCGCTCAGCGAGTACTTCGAGAAGAAGGAGCACGTCGCCACCAGCATCGACGGCCTCCCGGGGCTGCCGCTCCCACTGCCGGGCATGCCCGCCGCGGAATGAGCCGCCGGGCATTGGTCCGTACGGAGCAGGCCCGGGGGCGGACCGGCGGGCGTCGCGCCTACGGTCCGGGACATGCGCATATCACTGGTGACCGGTTCGGTTCTGCTCGCCCTCACGGGTTCGGTGGCGGCGCGGCCCGCCGCCACGCCGCCGCTACCGGAGCGGATGGCCGACACGGGCGGCGGCACGCAGCTGATCACCGCCGAGGCCCCCGGCACCGGATCCACCACGGGGACGGTGAGCTGGTGGAACCTGCGGTCCGGGCAGTGGGTACGGATGGGGTCGGCGTCGGCCCGGTTCGGGGCGAAGGGGCTGACCGAGGGGAAGCAGCGGGTCCAGGGCACGAACACCACGCCCACGGGTCTGTACGACCTGCCGTACGCCTTCGGGATCAAGGCGGCCCCGGCCGGGACCGCCTACCCGTACCGCCGGGTCAGCGACCGGTCGTGGTGGTGCCAGGACAACGAGGCGTCCCGCTACAACCGCTGGGTGGAGCCGCTGCCCGCTGACTGCCGGGCGGGCGAGGCCGAGCACCTGATCGCGTACGGGACGCAGTACGCCCGCGCACTGGTGGTCGGATTCAACTACGACCGGCCGGTACGCGGGCGGGGTGCGGGCATATTTCTGCATGTGAACGGGGACGGGGCGACCGCCGGCTGCGTCTCCGTACCGGCGGCCGCGATGGACCGGATCCTCGCCTGGGCCGACCCGGACCGCCGGCCGCACATCGCGATCGGGACCCGTTCGGGCCCGACCGCGATCGCCCGCTACTGATCCGGGCGCCCAGGACCCCTCTCCCGGGTCGGTCCGGACGCTCAGGGGCCGTCCCGGTCCGGAAAGAAGAGCCCGCGCGGGCTCAGCGGCCGTTCTGCGCCAGCCGCAGCAGATGGTCGGCGAGTGCCTGACCGCCCGCCGGGTCACGGCTGATCAGCATCAACGTGTCGTCGCCCGCGATCGTGCCGAGGATGTCCTGCAGCTCGGCCTGGTCGATGGCCGAGGCCAGGAACTGGGCCGCGCCCGGAGGCGTACGCAGCACCACGAGGTTGGCCGACGCCTCCGCCGAAATGAGCAGTTCGGCGGAGAGGCGCCGCATCCGCTCCTCCTTGGCCGACTCGCCGAGCGGCACCTGCGGGGTGCGGAAACCGCCCTCGCTCGGCACCGCGTAGATCAGCTCGCCGCCGGTGTTACGGATCTTCACCGCGCCCAGCTCGTCCAGGTCGCGGGAGAGCGTCGCCTGGGTGACGCTCAGCCCGTCGTCGGCGAGGAGCTTGGCCAGCTGGCTCTGCGAGCGCACCGGCAGCCGGTTCAGGATGTCCACGATCCGGCGGTGGCGTGCCGTGCGGGTCTGCGGCACGGACTGCCCGCCGTACTCGGATTCCTGCGCCTCGGTCATCGTCGTCGCCTCATTCTCCGGAGCGCTTCTCTCCTGATGGTCCGTCCCCGTGTGCCGCGTCGAGAGCGCCGGGCAGTGCCTCGAGGAACGCGTCCACCTCTGCGTCACCGATGATCAGCGGCGGCATCAGCCGCACGACATCGGGGGCGGGCGCGTTCACCAGAAGTCCGGCTCCCTGAGCCGCCTGCTGCACCTGGGGTGCGAGGGGCTCGGTGAGCACGATACCCAGGAGCAGTCCGGAGCCGCGGACGTGGGAGACCAATGGGTGCCCCAGCCCCTCGACACCCTCCCGGATCCGCTCGCCGAGCCGCTTCACCCGATCCAGGGCGCCATCGGCGGCGAGGGTGTCCAGCACGGCGAGACCGGCAGCGCAGGCGATCGGGTTGCCGCCGAACGTCGTGCCGTGCTGACCGGGCTTCAGCAGGTCGGCCGTGGCACCGAAGGCGACGGTGGCGCCGATCGGCAGCCCGCCGCCCAGGCCCTTGGCGAGGGTGACGATGTCGGGCTCGATGCTCTGGTGGGCCTGGTGCTCGAACCAGTGGCCGCACCGGCCGATACCGGTCTGCACCTCATCGAGAACGAGCAGGGTGCCGGTGGCCCGGGTGATCTCCCGGGCGGCCTCCAGGTAACCCTTGGGCGGGACGACCACACCGTTCTCGCCCTGGACGGGTTCGATGATCACCAGCGCGGTCTCGGTGGTCACTGCGGCGCGGAGGGCTTCCGCGTCCCCGTACGGAACATGCGTGACGTCGCCGGGCAGCGGGAGGAACGGCTCGCGCTTCCCGGGCTGGCCGGTGAGGGCGAGGGCCCCCATGGTCCGTCCGTGGAAGCCGCCGTCGGTGGCGACCATATGGGTCCGCCCGGTCAGCCGGCCGATCTTGAAGGCGGCCTCGTTGGCCTCGGCGCCCGAGTTGGAGAAGTAGACCCGGCCGGTCCGTCCGAAAAGGTGCAGGAGCCGTTCGGCAAGGGCGACGGGGGGTTCGGCGATGAAGAGGTTGGAGACATGGCCGAGGGAGGCGATCTGGGCGGAGACGGCCCCGACGACGGCGGGGTGGGCGTGGCCCAGCGCGTTCACCGCGATACCGCCGACGAAGTCGAGGTACTCGGCGCCGTCGGCGTCCCACACGCGGGCGCCTTCGCCGCGGACCAGGGAGAGCTGCGGGGTGCCGTAGTTGTCCATGAGCGAGCCCTGCCACCGCTGTGAAAGCTCGGCGTTGGTCATGCTTCCCCCTCTGTCCCTGGCTGTGCGACTGTTCCTGGCTGTGCGTCGGGCACGACCATCGTGCCGATTCCTTCGTCGGTGAAGATCTCCAGCAGGATCGAGTGCTGGACCCGGCCGTCGATGACACGGGCGGTCTCGACGCCGTTGCGCACGGCGTGCAGACAGCCCTGCATCTTCGGGACCATGCCGCTGGACAGCTCCGGCAGCAGCTTCTCCAGCTCGCCGGCGGTGAGCCGGCTGATCACGTCGTCGCTGTTGGGCCAGTCCTCGTAGAGACCCTCGACGTCGGTGAGGACCATCAGCGTCTCGGCGTTCAGCGCGGCGGCGAGTGCGGCGGCCGCGGTGTCGGCGTTGACGTTGTAGACGTGGTTGTCGTCGGCGGAGCGGGCGATGGAGGAGATGACCGGGATCCGGCCGTCGTCCAGCAGCGCCTGGATGGCCCCGGTGTCGATGGCGGTGATCTCGCCGACCCGGCCGATGTCGACGAGCTCGCCCTCGATGGTGGGCCGGTGCTGGGTGGCGGTGATGGTGTGCGCGTCCTCACCGGTCATGCCGACGGCGAGCGGGCCGTGCTGGTTGAGCAGGCCGACGAGCTCGCGCTGGACCTGTCCGGCCAGCACCATCCGTACGACGTCCATCGCCTCGGGTGTGGTGACACGCAGCCCGGCCTTGAACTCGCTGACCAGGCCCTGCTTGTCGAGCTGGGCGCTGATCTGCGGGCCGCCGCCGTGCACGACGACGGGCTTGAGGCCGGCCTGCCGCAGGAAGACGACGTCCTGCGCGAAGGCCGCCTTCAGCTCCTCGTCGATCATGGCGTTGCCGCCGAACTTGATGACGACGGTCTTGCCGTTGTGCCGGGTCAGCCAGGGCAGCGCCTCGATGAGGATCTGCGCCTTCGGCAGTGCGGTGTGCTTCCTCGCGGCGCTCATGAGCTGTACGCGCTGTTCTCGTGGACGTAGTCCGCGGTGAGGTCGTTGGCCCAGATGACGGCCGACTCGGTGCCTGCGGCGAGGTCGGCGGTGATCTTCACCTCGCGGTACCGCATGTCGACGAGGTCGCGGTCCTCGCCGACCCCGCCGTTCTTGCAGACCCAGACGCCGTTGATGGCGACATTGAGCTGGTCGGGCTCGAAGGCGGCCTTCGTCGTGCCGATCGCCGAGAGGACCCGGCCCCAGTTGGGGTCCTCGCCGTGGATGGCGCACTTGAGGAGGTTGTTGCGCGCGATGGAACGGCCCACCTCGACGGCGTCGTCCTCGGTCGCCGCATTGATGACCTCGATCCGGATGTCCTTGGAGGCACCCTCGGCGTCGCCGATCAGCTGCCGGGCCAGGTCGGCGCAGACGACCCGTACGGCCTCCGCGAACTCGCCCTGCTCCGGGGTGATCCCGCTGGCCCCGGAGGCCAGCAGCAGCACGGTGTCGTTCGTCGACATGCAGCCGTCGGAGTCGACCCGGTCGAAGGTGGTGCGGGTCGCGGCGCGCAGCGCGGAGTCGAGACCGGCGGCGTCGACGTCGGCGTCCGTGGTGAGGACGACCAGCATCGTGGCGAGCCCCGGTGCGAGCATGCCCGCGCCCTTGGCCATGCCGCCGACGGTCCAGCCCTCGCCGCCCGCGACTGCGGTCTTGTGGACCGTGTCCGTGGTCTTGATCGCGATGGCGGCCTTCTCGCCGCCGTGCTCGCTGAGCGCCGCGGCGGCAGTCTCGATGCCGGGCAGCAGCTTGTCCATCGGGAGCAGCGTGCCGATCAGCCCGGTCGAGGCGACGGCGATCTCACCGGCGCTGTGACCGATGAGGACCTCGGCGGCCTTCTCGGCGGTGGCGTGCGTGTCCTGGAAGCCCTGCGGGCCCGTACAGGCGTTGGCGCCACCGGAGTTGAGGACGACGGCGGTGACCTCGCCGCCCTTGAGGACCTGCTCCGACCAGAGGACGGGGGCGGCCTTGACGCGGTTGGAGGTGAAGACTCCCGCGGCGGCGCGACGCGGGCCGTTGTTGACCACGAGGGCCAGGTCCGGGTTACCGCTCTCCTTGATTCCCGCGGCGATACCCGCCGCCGAGAACCCCTGTGCTGCCGTGACGCTCACGGTGCCACTCCGATCGTGGAAAGACCTGTGTCCTCGGAAAGTCCGAGGGCGATGTTCATGCTCTGCAGGGCGCCGCCCGCGGTGCCCTTGGCAAGGTTGTCGATGGCGCTGATGACGACGATCCGGCCGGCTGCCTCGTCGTACGCGACCTGGATCTGCACGGCGTTGGAGCCGTACACGGACGCGGTGGCGGGCCACTGTCCCTCGGGAAGGAGGTCGACGAACGGCTCGTCCGCGAAGGCCTTGTCATAGGCGGTACGCACGGACTCGGCGGTCACGCCCGGCTTCGCCTTCGCGCTGCACGTGGCGAGGATGCCGCGGGGCATGGGCGCGAGGGTCGGCGTGAAGGAAACCGTGACCGGCTCACCGGCGGCGGCGCTGAGGTTCTGGATCATCTCGGGCGTGTGCCGGTGGACACCGCCGACGCCGTACGGAGACATGTTGCCCATCACCTCGGAGCCGAGCAGGTGCGGCTTGGCCGCCTTGCCCGCCCCGGAGGTACCGGACGCAGCGACGACGACGGCCTCGGGCTCGGCGAGCTGGGCCGCATACGCCGGGAACAGCGCGAGGGAGACGGCCGTCGGGTAGCAGCCGGGCACCGCGATCCGCTTGGAACCCGCCAGCGCGGCACGGGCACCGGGAAGCTCGGGCAGACCGTAGGGCCAGGTCCCGGCGTGCGGCGACCCGTAGAACTTCTCCCAGTCGGCGGCGTCCTTCAGCCGGAAGTCGGCGCCCATGTCGACGACGAGCACCTCGTCGCCGAGCTGCTCGGCGACGGCGGCGGACTGCCCGTGCGGCAGGGCGAGAAAGACGACGTCGTGCCCGGCGAGGACCTCGGGCGTGGTCGGCTGGAGCACCCGGTCGGCGAGCGGTCGCAGATGCGGTTGCAGCGCGCCGAGCTTCTGGCCGGCGTTGGTATTGCCGGTGAGAGCACCGATCTCCACCTCGGGGTGAACGAGCAGCAGACGGAGCAGTTCCCCGCCGGCATACCCGCTCGCCCCTGCCACTGCTGCACGTACCGCCATCGGAATCCTCCTCGTCGATGGCATGACTATACGCATCGCCGCACTTTTATGCAAAGCCCTCGCGGGTCGGCGCGCGGCGATGTGTGGCTGCCCCCAGTCGCAGCCCGCCTCGTACGGGCAGGAAGCCGCGGCGCCGGGCGACGCTCCGCTCGGCACCTTCGCTCAGGTTGTGCCACATATCCCAATAATCCGCCACTGCACCGCCCGGGGCGCCCCTGCGGGCGCCCCGGGCGGAGAACAGTGCGCAGTCACGGCATACGGCCTCGGTCCCCGGCCTTTTGGCCAGCCATGCGGCCAAGCTCGAAGTCTCCCGGTCGGGCAGCAGGTACGCCGGCCGACATGGCTCGCCATCCACCGCGGTCCCGTGGTTCCGGCCCTTGCCCGCCGCCCACTCATCGACGCCGACCCTCGGGGCCGGAAGTTGCGGGTCGGGCAATGCCTCGGCCATCCGCGGCGCTGTGCCGCGGACAAAAGAAACTGATTCACCCGATGGCTCGTCCTGGAGGGCGAGGTCACGTGGATGGGGAGCCATGATGGAGCAAGCACGAGCGGACAGCGGTGCGACGGTGAAGGCAGCAGCGCCTCGGTGGGCGCGGCGCCGGGCGGGGCGCTGCGCTCCGGGCGAGGACGCGAGGGTCCGGTCGGCCTGGACGCGGGGGCGGGCGATCGCCGCGCTCGCGGTGCTGACGGCCGGGCTGCTGGCGTTCCACCGGGCCGTCCCCAACTCCGTGGGCCACCTGGGTGGTCTGCTGGAAGCGTTCCTGCCGTGGCTCGGCCTGGTGGTCGTGGTGCTGCTCGGCACGGCGCTGCTGCGCCGTTCGGCCACCGCGGTGGTGGCCCTGCTGATGCCCGTGGCGGCCTGGATGCACCTCTTCGGCGGGCTGCTCCTGCCCGGGGCGAAGCCCGGCGGACACGACCTGGTCGTGGTGCAGCACAACGTCAGCGACGAGAACACCGACCCGACAGGCACGGCCCGCGCCCTGGCCGACGCCGAGCCCGATGTCATCGCGCTGGAGGAGCTGGTGCCCCCGGCGCTGCCGGTCTACGAGAAGACCCTCGCCCCCGACTACCCGTACCACGCGGTCCGGGGCACCGTCGGACTCTGGTCGAGATATCCACTGAGCGACACCCGGCTGTTGGACATCAAACCCCAGGGGATCGCGGAGGCCTGGAGTCGCGGGCTGCGGACCGTGGTCCAGACGTCGCACGGGGAGATCGCGGCATACGTCGCGCACCTGCCCTCGGTCCGCGTCCGGGCGAGCGGCCTCGCATCCTCCTGGCGCGACGAGAGCGCCGGCCTGCTGGGCGAGGCCGTCGCCGCCGAGAAGCTGAGAACGGTGATCCTGCTGGGGGACCTCAACGGCACGGTCGACGACCGTGGGCTGGCCCCGCTCACTTCACGGATGAACGTAGCGGAACGCGGCTTCGCCTTCAGCTTCCCCGCCGCCTTCCCGCTGGCCCGGATCGACCAGGTCATGGCCCGCTCGGCGACCGTCGCCCACATCCACACCTTGCCCGCCACCGGCAGCGACCACCTGCCGGTCGCCGCCCGGATCACACTGGGCTGAGGAAGGGTCCCGGTGACAGCGAACCTGCGTAGGTGACAGCCGGCGTGCTTCGGCACAGGCGGTGCGACCGAGCGCGGCAGTCGGCCGGGGCGGCACGATGGGACGGACGCAGGATGCAGCTGCCGCCCTCGCTCCGTAAGCTCGATACCGGGAATGCTCGGCGACGGGCAGGAAGGTCCTTTCCCCATACACCGGCCACACCATCAGTGACCTGATCCCGATGGACAGCACCGGCCGGACTTCCCGCCCGCTGGCTACGCGCAGCAAATCCGCTCAGCGATCGCGGCGGCCACCGACAACGGCAGCCGACCTTGCCGCCCAGCGTCACATCGGGTGCCGGACCAGCTGCTCGGCGACGCCTCGCTACCGATGCCTCTGACGTGGAGCCCTTCATGACCACACCGCGGGACCTCTCGATCGCAGTCATGGACATGGCGCCAGGTCGCCCTGTGGAGCAGGGCGACCTGTCACTCGCGCTCGCGGGAGCCGAGATGATCGACCTCCTCGGTGCCGAGGCCATCAGACTGGACGGCGATCGGATCGTGCCGGGCCTCCGGCCCCCCATGGCCGATCACCTGCTGGACGAGGCCGCGGCGTCGCTGATCCGGGAGGCGCCGTACGAATCGGTCGAGGACTGGCTGTGGCGCAGAGGTCGCGGCCTGTCCGCGGCCTATCTGGCCGCGCTCGAGGCGGAGGGGCAGCTCACTCGGCAGCCCCGTCGCGGGATGCCCTTCCGGAGCGGTCGGACGGTGCTGGTCGATTCGCCCGCCCGCCGCGCGGCGGCGGACCGCTGGACATCGGACGAGCCCGTCCTCGCCGCCCTTGCGGCAGCCATCGGGATCCGGGACGACTGGACCGGGGACTTCCCGACCACGGCCGACGACGCGGTGGTGACCGTGCTGGCCGCCGTCAATGACGCGTTGATGGAGCTGGAGGCCGTACGGCAACGGCGAGCCATCGAGGATGCGGCCTTCGACAACATCTGGCGAGGCGAATGACGACGGCACCGCACACGGGGCGGTGGCCGCCGCCATCTGATGGCCTCGGCGCATGACACACCTGGGCGCAACCGACACTCCCGAGTCGGCGGGAAGGCTGCCGCCCGCGCACAGTCCGGTACGCCCGTCGTACAGGTGTGACGCCCACAGCGGCGCCCTGCAGCAATGAGGCGTGCTTCGACGTCCGCTCGCGCGGCCGCATCGGCGGCAGGTTCGGCCGAGCGGACGTCGCCGGCTTCATGCTCCGCCGGGCGGACGGCAGGGAGTGGTCGCACTGCCGGGCGGCCCTCACCCATTAATCCCACGCCCGGCTCGCACCCGTCGGGCGCGCACGCCCTGAACGCCTGCCGCACCATGCGGCCACCCACGGCACACCTGGTGCCGGACAGACCGGGATGACCACCATGCCCCGACTCATCAGCTGCGGACGAGGCGCAGCAGGTGGTCGCGGACCCGGGTGACGTGAGGGTTGTCGGATCGAAATCCCCATGGCTCGGAGGGATGAGCGTCCACTCGGCCGACCTGCGGCGATATGTCAGCCCCCTGCGCGCGGTGCGCCCCGGAAGGTACGCCGGTAGGCGAGGGGTGAGACGCCGATCGCTGCGTGCAGGTGCTGGCGCAGCGAGGTACCCGTGGCGAAGCCGACCTGTCCGGCGATCTCGTCCACCGACAGGTCACTCGATTCGAGCAGCTGGCGCGCCCGCCCGACTCGCTGCTGGATGAGCCACCTGCCCGGGCTCATGCCCACCTCTTCGTCGAAACGGCGGGCGAAGGTGCGCAGGCTCATCCGGGCGCGGTCGGCCAGCTCCGCCAGGCTCAGGGGCTCGTGAAGGTTTTCCAGGGCCCACTGACGAGTGGCGGCCGTTCCGTTGGCGGACGGCTCGGGGACCGGCTGCTCGATGTACTGCGCCTGTCCCCCGTCCCTCCACGGCGGGACGACACACATACGTGCCACCCGGTTGGCGACCTGGCTGCCGTGGTCCTTGCGCACGAGATGCAGGCAGACATCGACCCCGGAAGCGGCGCCCGCGGAGGTCAGCACGTCCCCGTCGTCGATGAACAGGACGTCCGGGTCCAGTTCCACCTGGGGGAACCAGTCGCGGAAGACCTCCGCGAGCGCCCAGTGCGTGGTGGCCGGCCGGTGGTCGAGCATCCCGGTGGCCGCGAGCACGAAGGCGCCTGTGCAGATCGACACGATGCGCGTGCCGGGTGCCATGGACCCGAGGGCCGCAACAACGGCCGCGGGCGCCTCCCGCGTGATGCGGGAGGTGTCGAAGGGCGGGATGACGACGGTGTCGGCCGTGCCCAGAATCTCCGGACCGTGCTCGACACCGACCGAGAAGTCGGAGTTGGTGCGCACCGAACGTCCGTCGACGGTGCAGGTGAGGACCTCGTACCGGCCCTCCGCAGCCCCGAAGACCCGGCTCGGAATGCCCAGTTCGAACGGGTACACGCCGTCCAGGGCCAGCACGACGACACGGTGCACGTTTCCCATTGGCAGAATCCTGTCGAAAGATGGCAATCATGCCATGGTACGGAACGGCGAAACCGGTCACGCTTGGCCCATGACGAACGACACGAACCAGGCCACCATGCGCGCGATCAGCCAGGACATTCACGGAACCCCCGACGTACTCAGGGAAGTACGGCTTCCCAGGCCCGTCCCCGGCCCGAGTCAGATCCTGGTCGCCGTCCGTGCCGCCGGCCTCAACCCCACCGACTGGAAGCACCGGGCGAACGGCCTGTTCCTGGACCGGCTTCCGCTCGTGCTCGGCTGGGACGTCTCGGGGGTCGTCGAGGCCGTCGGTTACGGGGTCACCCTCTTCAAGCCGGGCGACGAGGTCTTCGGCATGCTGCCCTACCCGTACGGCGTCGGCTCCCACGCCGAGTACGTGACCGGTCCCGCCCGCGCATTCGCCCACAAGCCGGTCGGCATCGATCACGTCCAGGCCGGAGCACTCCCCCTCGCCGCCCTCACCGCCTACCAGGCACTGGTCGACACCGCCGAAGTCCGGCCCGGCCAGCGGGTCCTCATCCACGCCGCCGCCGGCGGCGTGGGCCACCTCGCCGTCCAGATCGCCAAGTCCCGTGGCGCGTACGTGATCGGCACCGCGAGCGCGCCCAAGCACGACTTCGTACGCGGGCTCGGTGCGGACGAAGTCATCGACTACCGCACCGTCGACTTCGCCGATGCCGTCCAGGACATCGACATGGTCCTCGACCCCCTCTCCGGCGAGACCCGCGCCCGCTCCCTCGACGTCCTCCGCCGCGGCGGCATCCTCGTCTCCCTCCTGGGCGGTGGCTCACCCCAGGAAGTGGCGAAGGCCGCCGAGTTGGGCATCCGCGTCGAAACCCTCCTGGTCGAGTCCGACCACGCGGGCATGAGTGCCATCGCCGAACTCGTCGAGGCCGGCTCTCTCCGCGCCCACATCGAGGCCACCTTTCCCCTGGCGGACGCGGCCAAGGCCCACGCGCTGGGTGAGACCGGCCGCACCACCGGCAAGATCGTCCTGATCGTGGAGTAACGACCTGGTGCAGGGTGAGGACAGACCGCGTCGGCCCGTACCGCAACGAGCGCCGCTCGGCCGCCGCACACCGACCCTGACGTGTACCTGAGCGCCGCAGCCGGCCCAAGGGGGCCGGCTGCGGCGCTCGGTCACGGATGGTGTGACCCAGCGCTTCGGCGGACGGATGAGATTCCCGCGTACGCCCGGCCGGCTCGGTTCGGGCCCCTGACACCGCCGGGTACGAGGCCGGGCCTTCGAGGACGAAGCGGGCCGGGCCGATGGCGGCCAGGCCTTCGTGGGGAGGTGTACCGGAAACGCATCGATCCAGGCCATGGACAACCGCTCGCTGCCTCCCTGGCCCGCAGTGCCCGGCCGGCGGCACCGCACTGGGGGTTACCGGCCTCCGGACCGGCAGGGCTTACCCTCCTGCTGGGCTCCCCGCACCGGTTACCGGCACCGGCCTCGTCCGTCCCACCTCACAGATGCGAGCACGAGTACATGTCCATACCTTCCGCACGTTCCGCACTAGCGACGTGGGTGACCCGTCTCTATTTCTCCCGGCTTCGGAAGAAGGGCCGCGGCCTCGACCTCTCCATTCTCTCGAAGCTGCCCGACGCCGCGCTGCTGCCGCTGCGCCGTGACGGCCTCGACCCCGTCCCGGAGATCGGCGCGCTGCGCGACCGGGAGCCGGTCAGCCGGCTGCCCATACCCGGCATGACGGTCTGGCTGGTCTCCGGCTACGACGAGGCGAAGCAAGTCCTCGGCGACGCCCGCGCCTTCAGCAACGACTTCGCCAACCTGGTCAACCACACGAGTGTCACCGAGAACCATCAGCCAGGCGGTCTGGGCTTCTGCGACCCGCCCGACCACACACGCCTGCGTCGGCTGCTCACCCCCGAGTTCACGATGCGCCGCCTCAGCCGCCTGACACCCCGTATCCACGCGATCGCCGAGGAACGCCTGGCCGAACTGGCAAAGGCCGCAGACACCGACGGGCGGGTCGACTTCGTCGAGCACTTCGCGTTGCCGGTCCCTGCCCTGGTCATCTGCGAGCTCCTCGGCGTCCCCTACGAGGAACGGGACGCCTTCCAGCAGTTCTCGGTCGCCCGCTTCGATGTTCTCGGCGGCGTCGGCGCATCCTTCGGCGCGATCTCCCAGTCCAGGGAGTACCTGCACGGCCTGGTCGAACAGCAGCGCCGCAACCCCGGCGACGGTCTGCTCGGCATGCTCATCCGCGAACACGGCGACAGCGTCACCGACGAGGAACTCACCGGCCTCGCCGACGGCGTCCTCACCGGCGGTCTGGAAACGACCGCGAGCATGCTCGCCCTCGGCACTCTGGTCATGCTCCGGGACCGCGGACACTTCGAGGCGATACGCAAGGCCGACGACCCGGCCGCGGTCGCCGCCCCCTTCGTCGACGAACTCCTGCGCCACCTCACGGTCGTCCAGACGGCCTTCCCGCGCTTCGCCCGCGAGGACATGGAGGTCGGCGGCGTACGCATATCCGGCGGCGACATCGTCATCGTCTCCCTCAGCGCCGCCGACCGTGACCCGCGCCTCGGCCCCGCGATGGACACGTTCGACCCGACCCGCCCACCCGCCTCGTCCCACCTGGCGTTCGGACACGGCATCCACCGCTGCATCGGCGCCGAACTCGGCAAGATGGAACTCCGCGCGGCCTTCCCCAAGTTGGTAGCCCGTTTTCCGGACATGCGCCTTGCGGTGCGGCCGGAGGAACTGGAGTTCCGCAAGTTGTCGGTGGTGTACGGGGTGGACTCGCTGCCGGTGCATCTGAACTGAGCAGCGCCCGGCCCCGCGAGCAGGTCTCCCGGGAAGCCGTCGCTCACTCGCTGCGGGCGCGGGCGGCGAGCAGGGCAGCCAGGATGCCCGGCACGAGCAGCTGCCCGAAGGCGGCGCCGTAGCCGGCCGGGTCGTCCGAACCGGTGCCCAGGAAGGCGCTGAACAAGGCGGAGGCGGGTGAGAACAATGCTTCCGCGGTGGTTTCGGACCGCATCACCGCCTGATCAGCCATGATCGTCCACCCGCCGCGAGCCGGCACACCCAGTGACGTGGGTGCCGCGGGCGGGCCCCTGAACGAGCACATTCGGATCACGGTCAGGCGCGCAAACCCTGTGGGGCACATCACTGCTTGCCACCCGGTTGTCGCAGTCGTCCCCGGGCCGCCGGGTGAGCGTGAAGCCATCAGTCCGAACGCCGGAGGGCGCACGCCGGCCGGCGTCGTCGCACAGCCGCCCGTGGAGCGTCGGCCCTGCCCCACGGACGCGGCCCTCACAGAAACGACGCTGCCGGTACTCCTCATCCCGGTCGGGTGAGGACCACCGACAGCGTCGTCGAGTCCGAACGGCGAGAGAAGCAGGTCAGGAGCGCGGTCGCTGGGGCTGACCGGCTCGCTCCGCGTTCTTCTCCTTGATGCGCGCCGCTTCCTTCCGGACTTCGGCCTGGGTGGCGCGCTCCTTCTGCAGCCACTCGGGGAGGTCCTTCTTCAGCGCGTCGATCTGCTCCGTGGTGAGGGGGTCCGTGACTCCGCCACGTGCGAGACCCGCGATCGAGACGCCCAGCTTCGCCGCGACCACCGGGCGGGGGTGCGGTCCGTTGCGCCGCAGTTCCTGCAGCCACTCGGGCGGATCGGCCTGCAGCGCATTGAGCTCGCTGCGCGAGACGACACCCTCCTGGAACTCGGCGGGGGTGGCCTCGAGGTACACACCCAGCTTCTTTGCCGCGGTTGCGGGCTTCATCGTCTGGGTGGTCTGGTGCGACGTCATGGTGTCAAGAGTAGCGAGCGTGTGCGATTCCTCCGACCACGACCGGTAGCCTGGCAGGGTGACAGGCTCCGATGCACCCCTCTCGTTCCGGCTCGCATACGTCCCAGGCGTGACGCCGACCAAGTGGGTGCGTATCTGGAACGAGCGGCTGCCCGACATCCCACTGACTCTCGTCGCGGTGGCCGCCGCCGAAGCATCCGACCTGTTGCGGGGCGGGGGCGCCGACGCAGGTTTCGTGCGGTTGCCGATCGACCGGACGGACCTCAGCGCGATCCCCCTCTACACCGAGACCACGGTGGTCGTGGTCCCGAAGGATCACGTCGTGGCGACGGTCGACGAGGTGTCCGTAGCGGATCTGGCCGACGACGTCGTGCTGCACCCCCTCGACGACACCCTGGGCTGGGAGCTTCCGCCCGGCCGGCCCGCGATCGAGCGTCCGGCCACGACGGCGGACGCCATCGAGCTGGTGGCGGCAGGGGTGGGCCTCCTCGTCGTCCCTCAGTCACTCGCACGCCTGCACCACCGCAAGGACCTCACGTACCGGCCGCTCACGGACGCCCCCGAGTCGCGCGTCGCGCTGTCGTGGCCGGAGGAAGAAACCACCGACCTGGTGGAGGACTTCATCGGGATCGTCCGCGGGCGGACCGTCAACAGCTCGCGGGGGCGCAACCCCACCCCGGCGCAGCCGAAGCAGCGCAAGCGCCCTGACACAGGCGGCGCGCAGCGAAAGTCCACAGCCGGGAAGCCGGCCCGCAAGAGCCCGCGGAGCGGCTCCGGCGGTCCCAAGACCGGCAGGCGGGGCAAGCCCCGTCGCCGGTCCTGAATCCGGTCGTCGGACAGCCGTGATCGCCGCAGGGCGGCCGGAACTCACAACTGAGTCCCGGCCCGCCCTCCGAGGCGCCCCGGCACCGACGGCCGCCGCTCGTACGGGAGCTCGCGGCCCCGTACGCGGACCGCGTCGGCGCACTCCCGGGGAAAGGCTGCGTTGCCTGCCTCGTTCCGGAGCTCACTTCGTGCCCGTATCGCCTCTTCCGTCGCGGACGGCCGGTGTCTCCGTCGCGAAGGGAGGGATGTCCTGTTCGCACGTGGCGCCGACGGGGGGCAGGACACCGCTGAGGAAGTAGCGGGCCGCATACCGGCCGACGCAGCCGCTCGGATTGTCCAGTGCCGTGTGACCGTACCCGTTGAGCGTGAGCAGACGGGCGTCGGCGAGTTCACGGGCCATCGCCTTGCCTGCCTGATAGGGGGTGGCAGGGTCGTAGGTCGCATTGATGACGAGTACGGGGTTCGCGGTGTGCCTGTTCCAGGGGCCGGTGTAGTTCCTGGCAGCGCGGGCCGGCCAGGTTGCGCACGGCTCGTCGGCCCAGGCCCACCAGTGTCCGAGGTCTCCCGCTCGCGCGGTACTCAGCTTGTCGAGTCCGACGTAGCGTGCCGGGTCGCGGGGGTTGGGGCTTTCCGCGCACAGTACGCCGAGATTCTGCTCGAAACCGGGATACTTCGAGCCAACGGGTGGCGCCGGCGGATCCCCCGGGATGCGGCCCTCCCAGAGGTCCTGCAGCATCTGGGCCGTCTCGGCCCAGCCGGGGTGGACCGTGTAGAGCCCGCCACGGACCTCGCTGACGGTCTTCGCGTACGTCCAGGAGCCCACGGGCCTTTCCGGGAGGCGCCGCAGCAGCTCGCTGAACTTGGCGCGGGTTGCTGCCGGGTCTCCTGCGGAGAAGGCGCAACTGCTCGCCGGGGCGCGACCGCACAGCCGCAGGAACTCCCCCAGGGCGTCGGCCGAGCCCAGATCGGACCCCAGCCGCAGGAAGGTGTTCAGTTCCGGCTCGCTCTTCGAGCCGTCGTCGACCCAGGCCCGAGGATCGACGTTCCCGTCGAGCACCAGGCGGCCTGCCCTGGACGGGAAGAGGTTTGCGTACGTCGCCCCCAGCAACGTTCCGTACGAGACACCCCAGTACCTCAACTGCCGCTCACCGAGCGCCTGACGCAACCGGTCGAGGTCGCGGGCGCTCTCGGCCGTCGAGACATGACGCAGCAGTTCCGGAACGCGCTTGTCACAGCGTCGGCCGAGCTCGGCGTAGGCCGCAGTGAAGGATCTGCGCTCTTTCGCGCCGACCGGAAAGTCGGGAACATTCGCCCACCATGTGCTGGCCTCTTCCGCGCCGGAAAAACATCGCACTGCGGTGCTCTGCCCGACGCCGCGCGGGTCCCAACTGACGATGTCGAACCGCTCCCGTAGTTCCTTGGGGAACTTCTCATACTGCAACGGCAGCCCCACCGTTCCCGCTCCGCCGGGCCCCCCGGGGTTGAAGAACAGTGATCCGACCCGCCGACCGGGAGCGATGGCCCGGTGCCTGATCACCACCAGGTCAATGGTGCGCCACCCGGGACGGGCGTAGTCAAGTGGCGCCTTCATCGTTGCGCACTCGAATCCCTGCAGGCCCTCACCCTCGCAGGGCTTCCATGTCAGCGTCGTCCCGCCGGAGGCCGACGGCCCCCCGTCGGGCAGCTCGACCGCGACCGAACCTCCGATCGTGACCGAGGAGGCGAGCAGCAGGGCCCCCGCAGCGCACATGGCGCCACGTCTTTGCCGATGGATGGCGACACCTGGCATCGGTGGCCCCTTCCTGGGCAGGATGACTCATGGCGCGGAGCCGGCAGTCGGCAGGCTCAGTGCCATACGAACGGCGCCGAACGTGTCGGGCAACACGCGCCCGTCCGAACGGGTGGCAGCGTCGTCCGTCCGGGCGCAGCACAAGAGCCGTCCGGTCCCGCACCCCGTGGACGCGGGCGAACTCGCCGCGGCCGTCGCGGTACACCGGCAGCGGTGTTCCGTCGACGGGTGCGCCGTTCGCCGACCCCGATGCGGGAATCCACTCACCCGTGCGTCAACTCCTTGTCCGTGGACGCGATTCGTCGACCCTTCCTCGTCCCCGTACAGCAGAACGTGGCCACGGTCCCGCCGTCGGCAGGCCGTCGTCGATGCCCGCGGCACCGTGGTGCATGGCGCGCCTGCCGTAGCCCTGCGGCAGGTCCCGGCCGGCCCGACCGGTCCGGCCCCCACGACCGGTACGCCCGCGTCCGGTCCACCGGTGCGGCGGTGCCTTCCGGAGCGAGCCCTCGGACAAGCCGGGTTCACCTCTCCGTGGTGGCACCGGCTGACTCCCGCAGCTCGCTGCGCCCGTCCGTTCGGCGAGGCGATCACGCGCATCGTGACCCTTCAGCACGTTTTCACTCTGCCGGTCCAGCCCGCCGGGACGGGCCGGTAGGCCGGGAGGACCCGGGAGACCCAGGAAAGGGCGACGACCGGGCAGGAGCTCAAAGGCGCTCACCGTGCGTAACACATCAGTCCGGCACTCGCTCCGGAGCGGGCAGAGAGGCACTGCGCAAAGGTTTCTGATGCCTGGTCAGCTAGCCTCTCCGACCGCCCGCACGACGCCTTTTCTCGCACTTGCGTTCGAGAGCCGGCCGGGTGATCCGGCGATCGGACCACCCCGTCCGCTGGTGGCCGACGATGGTGATGTCAGGATGGATCCATGACGACCAAGGTTTTTTTCGACATCACCATCAATGACGAGCCCGCCGGGCGGATCGTGTTCAACCTGTTCGACGACGTGGTTCCGAAGACGACGGAGAACTTCCGCGCGCTGGCGACCGGCGAGAAGGGCTTCGGCTACAAGGGCTCGTCCTTCCACCGGGTCATCCCGGACTTCATGCTGCAGGGCGGCGACTTCACCAGCGGTGACGGCCGTGGTGGCAAGAGCATCTACGGCGAGAAGTTCGCCGACGAGAACTTCAAGCTCACGCACAACAAGCCCGGACTGCTGTCGATGGCGAACGCGGGCCCCAACTCCAACGGCTCCCAGTTCTTCATCACGACGATCGTGACGTCGTGGCTGGACGGCAAGCACGTCGTCTTCGGCGAGGTCGACGGCCAGGAGAGCATGGACCTGGTCAAGAAGATCGAGAGCTACGGCTCGCAGAGCGGCAAGACCCGGGCCAAGGTCACCATCGCCGACTCCGGCGTCCTCTGACCGTACGAGGAACCTTCTGGCGCCCCGGCCCCCGCTGATCGATCAGCGGGGGCCGGGCGCTCGTTCCCGCCCCGCGCCCGCCCGAAGGGGCCGTTCGGGTCCGCGATGACACCCGTGCGGCATCTGCGGCGACAGCCGCCCGATGGACCCTTCCGACCGGAGCCGGGTACGCGCCGAGCGGCTGCATGCCGCGTCCATGACGGCAGCCCCGCACGCCCGGACCGGCGTCCCTCCGGTCGCGGCGGGCCCGTGCCCGGGTTGGCAGGTCGGCGCAGCCCATGCGACCTGGCCCGACGGTCACCGGTCCGCACGGAAGTGGCGGCCTCACGCCCAGCTCGCCGAGCTCCGGACCGGCCCGCTCACCGGCGTCGACGCACCCCGCTCCGCAGGCTTCCCGGCCCCCGGGACCGAGCCGGCCGCCCAGGTCGGCCATGCCGTGGTCACGGTCCCGGAGCTGCTGCCCGGCACGACGACGGACCGGGCGCTTGCCCTCAACGTGCCCCTCGCCGGGCAGCTGACCGGCCGCGCCGACCATCCCCTCGCTCCGCCTCCATCTGCGGAGCGACGGCCCCGGTTACTGCCTCCATGAGCCGCTGCGCGGACACGGTCGCCGCGCTGCGGCACTCGACGCCGGGTCGCGTCCATCGGCGCCGACTTCCCCGACCGGCCGGTCCCCGCAGGGCCGAGCGTCGCCACGCCTTACGTGCATTACGTGCACTGTCAACCGATGGTTGACAGTGCACGACTGTCAACCTACGGTTGACACATGGTGAAACCAGTGAGCATGACGAATCCGGTACGGCTCGACGAACTGATCGAAGCCATCAAGAAAGTTCACCCCGACGCCCTCGAACAGCTCTCGGGCGCGGTCATCGCCGCCGATCACCTCGGCGACGTGGCCGACCACCTGATCGGCCACTTCGTCGATCAGGCACGCCGCTCGGGAGCCTCCTGGACGGAGATCGGGAAGAGCATGGGAGTCACCCGACAGGCGGCCCAGAAGCGCTTCGTCGCCAAGGATCCCGGCGAACCGTCGGATCTCGACCCCAGTCAGGGGTTCAGCCGGTTCACCGAGCGAGCACGGAACGTCGTGATGGCAGCACAGAACGAGGCCCGCGCCGCAAACAACGACCAGGTGCGTACGGAGCACCTGACGCTGGGGCTGCTCAGTGAGCCGGACGGGCTCGCCGCAGCGTTCATCAAGGCGCAGGGCGTCTCGCTCGACGCCGTCAGGCAGGCCGCTACCGAGGCGCTGCCGCCCGCGGCAGCGGAGCTCCCGGACCTCATTCCGTACGACGCCGGGGCACGCAAGGCGCTGGAGCTCACGTTCCGGGAGGCCCTGCGGATGGGGCACAACTACGTCGGCACGGAGCACATCCTGCTCGCGCTGCTGGAGCACGAGGACGGCGAGGGCGTGCTGACCGGGCTCGGTATCGACAAGGTCGCCGCGGAGACCGGCATCGCTGAGGCCCTGACGCTCGCCGTCGCCGCGCGCAAGGGTGAATGACCGGCCGCACCGACCGGAGCCGGACAGTTCCGTACGGCTGTGAGCGCACCGGCGCCTCCCTGCTCCCCCCTCCCCGGCGTGAACACCGACCTAGAGTGGAAGGGAGCAGGGAGGTGCCTCATGCGGAAGGTCGCCGACTGCCGGGAATACCCCAGCGAGACGAAATGCACGCTTGCCCTCGCCGGTGAGCCGGAGGAAGTGGTCCGCGCCACCACCGAGCTGGCCGTCCGGATGCACGGTCACGCGGACGGACTGGAGCTGCGGGAGCAGATCAGGTCCGGGCTTCAGGACGAGCCCACGCAGCTCGCGTGAGCCGCGACGCGGCCCGGTTCGCATCACCCGGATGCACCGCGGCCCATGCATGCCTTCCCGGGGCCGTGTGTCGCGGTCCCCGGGGTCCGGAACCCGCCCCTGCTGCACACATGCCGAACAGCGGGTTCGCCTCACCGTGGCCGCGCGAGACATCCTGCGCACCCGTGACGGCACGGGCAGTGTCGCCCAGGGTCTGATCGCCGCGCGGACATCCGGTTGATCGCTACCCTGTCTCCCTCCGTCACGGGGCGGGAGAGACAGGGGTGGGACATGCGCAGAAGAATTACCGTGCTCGCTGCGGTGGGAGCGGTGGCCACCGCGGTCGTGGTGGCGCCGGCCGCACACGCGGAGGGGCGCGGTGACATCCGGGTCACCAGGACCGTCGTGAACGGCGGCAGCAATGTGATCGTCGGGGTCACGAACGTCAAGAAGTTCACGATCGCCATGACGATCAAGGACAACTCGGGCGTGAAGCGGGTCAACAGTGTCTCCGCCTTCAACCGGACCAACGGTTACGGGCCGGTGGACCACCTCGGTACTTCGTGCAAGAAGGTCAGCACGACAACGTCCGTGTGCACTGCGACGATGCAGATCGACCCGTCGTGGATCGACTCCTACGGGAGCGGGAACGAGGGCTGGGACGCCAACGCGGTCGCGGGGAACTGGCGGGTCGACGCGACGGTCGCAGCCAATGACGGGGACTACTGGATCTCCGACGCCATCGGGTTCTTCAAGGTGAAGCGCGCCGCGACTCTGACCACGGACGCCACGCCCGAGCCGGTGAGGAAGGGGGGCACGCTCACCGTCACCGGAAAGCTGTCGCGGGCCAACTGGACGGACCTCAGGTACCACGCGTTCACCAAGCAGGTGGTGAAGTTGCAGTACAAGAAGCCCGGCGGCGCCTACAGCACCGTGAAGACGGCGACCACGGACAGCAAGGGCCACCTCCGTGCGACGGTGAAGGCCACCGCTTCGGGCAGCTGGCGCTGGGCGTTCCTCGGTACGACCACGACCATGAAGGTCGTCTCCACCGGTGACGCCGTCACGGTGAAGTGACCTCGCGGCGGGCCGGGAAACCGGCCCGCCGACGGGTCACAGCGCCTCGTACACCGCCTCGATCAGCGCCATCTTGCGCGGGTCGTCGGCAATGCCCGGACCCATCCGGTTCATGACATAGCCCAGGGCGACACCTGCCTCCGGGTCGGCGAGACCGCAGGAGCCGCCCGCGCCGTCGTGACCGAAGGCGCGCGGGTTGGGTCCGTACGAGCCGTGGGGACCGCTCAGCCACAGCCCGAGGGCGATTTCCGTGTCGTGGCCGAAACCGCTGCCGAGGACCACGTCCCGGCAGCTGCCCTGACCCTCGCGGACCCGTTCGGCGGCCGCCCCGGAGAGGATCCGCCGGTCGCCCGACCGCCCCCGTCCGGCGAAGATCCCGTAGAGCGCGGCGACCGCGCGGGCGGTGCCGTGGCCATTGGCCGCGGGAATCTCGGCGGCCCGCCACTCGGGCGAGTTGGCGGCGGCCGCGCCGGTGGGCGGGTTGAGCAGCGATGCGGCGGCCACCGGCGCCATCTGCGCGAACACGGCCGGCTGTCCCTCCCCCGGCGCCTTCGGGGCGACGAGCTCGGCGACGCGACCGGTCTCCTTCTCCGGGAGTCCGATGGTGAAGTCGATGCCCAGCGGTCCGGTGACCTCCTGCCGCAGGAACTCTCCGGGCAGCAGTCCGGTGATCCGGCGGATCACCTCGCCGACCAGGAAACCGTAGGAGAACGCGTGATAGCCGGACCGGGTGCCGGGCTCCCACCACGGCTCGGTCGCCGCCAGCCGGGCGGTGGTCAGCTCCCAGTCGTAGAGCTCGGCCAGGCTGTGCGGCTCGCGCGGTCCGGCCACGCCCGAGCGATGCGAGAGCAGATGGCGTACGAGCACGGCTTCCTTGCCGGCCGCGGCGAATTCCGGCCAGTACCTGGCCACGGGGGCGTCCAGGTCGAGCAGCCCCCGATCGGCCAGGATGTGGGCGCAGAGCGCGGTCGGGCCCTTGGACGTGGACCAGACGTTGACCAGGGTCTCCCGCTCCCAGGGGCGGGTACGGGCCTCGTCGGCCCAGCCGCCCCAGAGGTCGGCCACGGGTTCCCCGTCGACCAGGACGGTGACGGCCGCGCCCAGTTCGTCGCGGGCCCGGAAGTTCGCCTCGAATGCGGTGCGGACGCCGGAGAACCGGTCGTCGCAATGGCCGTGGATCTGCGGCACGCCGGCCTCCCTCGCCTGGGGCACGCCTGGGGTCGACGCCCAACGTACCGACTGGTCGGACTGGTGGGAAGACGCCGCACGCCCCACGGGTGGGTCGGCTCGTCGGTTCAGCGGGCGCCCGCTTCGAGGCGCAGGCTCCAGCGGCCCCGCAGACCGATGAGCGTGATCGTGGAGAGCGGGCGGACGTCGACGTTCCAGTACGTCGAGGGCGGCGCCCCCAGCGCGTAGACGAGGGCGGCCCGGACGACGGACGGCTCGGCGACGGCGACGATCGAGCCGTCGAAGGCCGGCCGGGTGTCCAGCCAGCCCCCTATCCGCGCGATGAAGGCGAGCAGCGGCTCGCCGCCGTGCGGTGCGGTGCGCGGGTCGGCGAGCCAGGCGTCCACCGCGGCGGGTTCGCGGGCCGCGACATCGGAGAGGGTCCAGCCCCGCCAGCGGCCCATGTCGCAGTCGCGCAGGGCGGGCTGGGCCATGGGGGCGAAGCCGAGCGCCTCACCGGTGGCGCGGCTGCGGGCGGTCGGCGAGCAGTAACGCAGTTCGGCGGCGCCCAGGGGCACCAACGCCCGTGCGGCGAGCTGCACTTCCTGCCAGCCGGCCTGATCGAGCGGCCGGTCGTCGTCGAAGCGCTCGGCCAGCAGGGAAGAGCTGCGCGCCGCGGCGACGAACGAGACTCGAACACTCATGGCCGAGATCGTGGAGCCGAACGCCGCCCCGGTCAAGAGGGCGAATTTCAGACGGCTCCGGGACGCTCGAATCGGAAGTACATCCACTTCTCGGGGTCCTTGAGTGGCTGGAAGCCGACCTTCGCATAGACGCCGTGGGCGTCATCGGTCGCGAGAGTGAGCCTGCGGATGCCGGTCGGGGCGAGGTGGTCGCGCACGGCGGCGGCGAGCCGGGTACCGAGCCCGTGGCCGCGGGCCGACCGGTCGACGTACACATCGCAGAGCCAGGCGAAGGTGACGTGGTCGGTCACCACCCGGGCGTAGCCGACCTGGTCTCCTGAAGTGGAGTCGTAAGCACCGAAGTTGAGTGATCCGGCGATGGCCAGATCCTGCTTCTCGCGGGTACGGCCGAGCGCCCAGTAGGCGTCGGTGGAAAGCCAGTGGTGGATCCGGGCCGGGTCCAGCCGGGCCGGATCGGACGAGATCTCGTAACGCTCCTGGGGGATGTCAGCCATTCCCGGAGGATAGGTCGCGGCGGCCGGGGACGGGGAAGAGTTTGTCGCAGGCGGTGCGCAGCCGTCGTACACCCTCGGCGATCTCGCCCGCTCCAGCGACCGCGGCGAAGCTCAACCGCACCTGGGCGGCGGGAGGTTCGGCGCAGTAGTACGGGCGGCCCGGCGCGACCGCGACGCCCGCGCGCAGGGCGGCCGATACCAACGCGGCTTCGTCGGGGCCGGCTTCGGCATCCGGCAGCCGCAGCCAGAGGCTCCCGCCTCCCGCGGGGATGTGCGGGAGCGACAGGCCGGGCAGTTCGAGCCGCAGGGCGGTCGTCATGGCGGTACGCCGGTTCCTCAACTCCGTCGGCACGGAACGCAGATGGTGACCCCAGGCCGGGGAGCCGACCAGTTCGAGCGCGGCTTCCTGGAGCGGGCGCGGGACGAAGAAGCTGTCGACGATCTGGATGGCCCGCAGCCGTTCCAGCACCGGCCCCCGGGCGGCCAGCGCACCCACCCGCAGGCTTGGCGAGGTGATCTTGGTGAGGGAGCAGACATGGACGACGACGCCGTCGGGGTCGTCGGCGGCGAGCGGCGCGGGCAGCGGGCCCGCGTCGTCGTGGACGAGACGGCGTGCGAAGTCGTCCTCGACGACGAACGCCCCCGCCTCGCGGGCGATCCGGACGACCTCACGCCGACGGTCCGGGGCCAGGACCGCACCGGTCGGGTTCTGGAAGAGCGGCTGGCAGACGAAGACGCGAGCACCCGTGGCGCCGAAGGCGGCGGCCAGCAGATCGGGGCGGACCCCGTCGGCGTCGGCCGGGACCGGGACGGGACGCAGTCCGGCGGCACGGGCAGCCGCCAGCATGCCCGGGTAGGTGGGCGATTCGACGAGGACGGGCGCGCCGGGCGGGGCGAGGGCACGCAGAGCGGTGGCCAGGGCGCTCTGGCCGCCCGCGGTGATGAGTACGTCGGCGGCGGTGAGCGAGGGTCCGATCTCGCGGGCGAACCAGGCACGGAGCTCGGTGAGCCCGTCGGTGGGCGGTCGGCCCCAGGCTCCGGGGCGGCGGCCGGCCCGGGCGAGGGCGGCGGCGAGCGCCCGTTCGGGCTGGAGCGAGGGGTGGAGGTAGCCGCCGTTCAGCTCGATGACGCCGGGCGGCGGTGCGGCGAGCGTGACCAGGACGCCGGACGCGTCGACGGTACGGGGCACGACCTCCGGTCCGCCGTCGCCGCTGAGGGAGACCTCCTGCCAGGAGGTGTCGCCGGGCGGGGGCACGTCGGCACGGGGCTCCGCCCGGAAGGCGCCGGAGCCGGGACGAGTCACGACGAGCCCTTCGGCGGCGAGCTGCGCGATCGCCCGGGAGACGGTCACCGGACTGACCCGATAACGCTCCACGAGCGCCCGACTGGACGGCAGCTTCCCGCCAGGTGAGTAGCGGTTCAGTTCGCCTCGAAGGGAACTCACCAGCTCAGCAACGCTGCTACGCTCTTGCATGACAGCAAAGGATAGCGCTACTCGTCAGGTATCGATAGCGGTTACCTCCCCTTCGACAGCAGTTGCCCCACCGGCGGGCCGGAGCGGCACACTGCTCGCCGGCCTCGGCGTCGTCGCCTTCTCGCTGACCTTCCCGTCCACGGTCTGGGGACTGGAGAGCTTCGGCCCCTGGTCCCTGGTGACCCTGCGCAGCCTGCTCGCCGCACTGATCGCGGGCAGCGTGCTGCTCGCGGGACGGGTCCCGGTGCCCGACCGCCGCCACTGGGGCGGGCTCGCGGTCGTCGCCGGTGGCGTGGTGGTGGGGTTCCCGCTGCTGACCACGCTGGCCCTGCAGACCTCCACCTCGTCGCACGCGGCCGTGGTGGTGGGGCTGCTGCCGCTGACCACGGCGGTCGTCTCGTCACTGCGGACCGGGTCGCGTCCGCCGCGCACCTTCTGGATCGCGGCACTGGCCGGCGCGGCCGTGGTGATCGTGTTCACCGTGCAGCAGAGCGGCGGCGCGCTCTCCTCCGGCGATCTCTTCCTGTTCGGCGCGCTGCTGGTGTGCGCGGCGGGGTACACCGAGGGCGGCAGGCTGGCCGGGGTCATGCCGGGCTGGCAGGTGATCGGCTGGGCACTGGTCCTCGCGGCGCCGCTGATGGTGGCGGGCGCGGCGGTCGCGCTTTCCTTCGAGCCGGTGCGGCTGACCACGCACGGGGTCATCGGCCTGGTCTGGGTGGCGGCGGGTTCCACCTTCGTCGGCCTGTACGTCTGGTACCGCGGCATGGCGGAGATCGGGGTCCCGCGGGCGAGCCAGCTTCAGCTCGCGCAGCCGCTGCTGACTCTGGTGTGGTCGTTCCTGCTCCTCGGCGAGAAGGTCTCGGCGGCCGCACCGGTGGCGGCGGTGGCCGTGCTCGTCTGCATCGCGGCCACCCAGCGGGCGGGGGTGCGGCGCCAGGGGGCGTCCGTCGTGGCCCACGACGGCCAGGGCGCACGCGCCACGGCGGCCTCAACCGCGCCCTGTTCCCGCCCTATCCGAAAAGAGTCACCGGTACGCCCGGTGCGCGGGCGGATCCGGTCATAGACTTGTCGACATGGACCGTCACCCGTGAGGAGGTCACTCCCTATGGAGGCACACGCGGGCGACCGGCTGCTGACGCACGGCAGGACCGTGGGGCAGCACGACCGGGTCGCAGAAGTCCTCGAAGTGCTCGGGGACGGGGGCGCTCCCCCGTATCGCGTCCGCTCCGAGGACGGACACGAACACCTGGTTTCGCCAGGTCCCGACACCATCGTCCAGCACGCCGTGGTCCGGCACCGGGGCCCGGAGACCCCGTAGGTTCCCCGGGCACACAGCACCGCCCCGACCGCGCCACCCCTCGTTGCGCCCTCTCCGCCACCCCTCGGGTCAGCGGGGAGGGCGCACTCTGTTGCGGTAGTGGTCCGCCACGACGCGCGCCATCATGCCGGCCCGGTCGGTGACCACGTCCTTGCCCGAGAAATAGACATGCCCGCGGACCTGGTCGTAGCGGGCGGCGAGGTCGATGTGGCGTGAGAGCTCGGCCGGGTCCTGCCAGGCGGCGGGTTGGGCGGGGTCGCCGCCCTTGTAGAGCGCCTCGCCGACGAAGAGGTCGACACCTGTGCCCCGGACCACCGCGTCCCACCAGGGGACCAGTTTGGCATAGTCGGCGGCGGCGAAGCCGATGTTCCAGTAGATCTGCGGACAGATGTAGTCGATCCAGCCCTTCTTGACCCAACCTCGGGTGTCGGCGTGCAGGTCGTCGTAGGTCTGCACCCCTGCCCTGGTGTCCGAGCCCAGCGGGTCGGTCCCCGCGTTGCGCCAGACACCGAACGGACTGATCCCGAACCGGACGTGCTTCTTGATCTTCTTGATCCCCGCGGACATCTCGCGGACCAGCTTGTCGGTGTTGTCGCGGCGCCAGGCGGCCTTGTCCGGGAAGCCCGCGCCGTACTCCGCGTAGGTGGCGTCGTCGGCGAAGACCTGTCCTGCGACCGGGTACGGGTAGAAGTAGTCGTCCCAGTGGACGGCGTCGATGTCGTAGCGGCGGACCGCGTCGAGCATGGCGTCCTGGACGAAGCGGCGCACCTCGGGCAGTCCGGGGTTGTAGTAGAGCTTCCCGCCGTACGGCAGGACCCAGTCGGGGTGCAGCCGCGCCGGATGGGTGGGGACCAGCCGGGACGGATCCGTGTGGTTGGCGACCCGGTACGGGTTGAACCAGGCGTGCAGTTCCAGGCCGCGGCGGTGCGCCTCACGGACAGCGGTGCCCAGCGGGTCCCAGCCGGGGTTCTTCCCCTGGACGCCGGTGAGGTACTGGGCCCACGGCTCGTAGGAGGACGGCCACAGGGCGTCGGCGGTCGGCCGGACCTGCAGGACGACGGCGTTCAGCCGCCGGTCGACGGCCTCGTCGAGGTACGCGATCAGCTCGGCCTGCTGCGCCGCCGCCGTCAGGCCGGGCGCCGAGGGCCAGTCGATGTTGGCGACGGTGGCGACCCACATACCGCGCATCTCGCGCCGGGCGACGCGCGGGAGGTTCACACCCGTCCCGGGCGACGCACCCGCCCCGGACGGAACCGACGCTTCCCGCGGTACGGCGACGGCCTCGGCCGCACCCGCGACCGAGGCCATCATCCCCGCGACCACCCCGGCCGCACCCGCCACAAAGCCCCTTCGGGCCATTTGCCGCATTTCGTTGCCACCTGCCGTCTCTGTGTCCTCGTCCGTCACCCCCGGCACAGGGGGTAACGCAGAGCATGCCCGCCCCGGCCCGTCATGACCCGTAGGCCGCGGAGTAACGTCGGGGGGTCGAGGCGGGGACCGGAATCAGACGGGAGCCCGCCGAACGGAGATAAGCGAAAGGCACGAGGTGACGGACTCTATGGCCGACATTGCACGCGTCGGAGTGGTGGGCTGTGGCCAAATGGGCGCAGGCATCGCGGAGGTGTGCGCCCGCAGCGGACTCGACGTCATGGTGGCCGAGACCACCGGCGAGGCGCTGGAGATCGGTCGCACCCGGCTCCACAACTCCCTCTCGAAGGCCGCCGAACGCGGCAAGATCACCGAGGAGGAGCGCGACGAGACACTCGGCCGCCTCAGCTTCACCACCGACCTCGGCGAGTTCGCCGACCGCGATCTCGTGATCGAGGCCGTCGTGGAGAACGAGCAGGTCAAGACCGAGATCTTCCAGGTGCTCGACCAGGTGGTGACCCGGAAGGACGCGATTCTCGCCTCCAACACCTCCTCCATCCCGCTGGTGAAACTGGCTGTGGCGACGTCCCGCCCGGACCAGGTCATGGGCATCCACTTCTTCAACCCGGCCCCGGTGCAGAAGCTCGTCGAGCTGATCCCCGCTCTGACCACGTCCGACGAGACGGTCCGGCGCTCCGAGGCACTGGTGCAGGACGTGCTGGGCAAGCATCCGATCCGCGCCCAGGACCGCTCCGGCTTCGTCGTCAACGCTCTGCTGATCCCGTATCTCCTCTCCGCGATCCGGATGTTCGAGTCGGGTATCGCCAGCCGCGAGGACATCGACAACGGCATGGAGCTCGGCTGCGCCCACCCGATGGGCCCGCTGAAGCTCTCCGACCTCATCGGCCTGGACACCGTGGCCTCGGTCGCCGACTCGATGTACGCCGAGTTCAAGGAACCGCTGTACGCCGCTCCCCCGCTGCTCCAGCGCATGGTCGACGCGGGCCGGCTCGGCCGCAAGACGGGCTCGGGCTTCTACCCGTACTCCTGACCTGCCGGTCGTCGTACCGCCTGCGGGGCCGGCCGGGGATGTCCCGGCCGGCACCGATCGCGTGGGCGGCGTGGCTCACCCGATCCGTAAGTGATGGAGCATCAGCAGTCCGGCCACCATGTTGGCCGCCGGTATCTCGCCCCGGGCGATCATGTCGGGCACCAGCTTGAGCGGTATCCACTCGCGGCGCGACGACTCGAAATCGTCCTGCGGGGGGCCGGTCCAGGTCGCCTCCTCGGCCCAGTAGAGGTGGTGCCGGGCGTCGGTGAGGCCGTTCGACGGCTCCACGGTCAGCAGCGGCCGCAGCGGGCCCGGGCGCCAGCCGGTCTCCTCCTCCATCTCCCGGGCGGCCGCGGCCTCGATGTCCTCGCCGTCCTCGACGACACCGGCGGCGAGCTCCCAGCCCCAGCTGTCGGTGATGAACCGGTGCCGCCACAGCAGCAGGACCTCGTTGGCCTCGTTGACGACGGTCGCCGCGGCGACGGCCCGGAGCCGGACGAGGTAGTGGTCGAGGTGACGGCCGTCGGGAAGAACGACATCCGCCAGATTGACCCGGAACCAGCGGTTCTCATACACAGTTTGTTCGTTCAGATTCGTCCACTGCACAGTTCTGCCACCTTCCGACACGTTGGTGGCAACATGGCAGCAGGAGCAGCGTCGGAGGGGAATGTTCCCGGTGTACGTTCAGTACGTTCACAGCGGTACGCGCAACGCCCCGTCGATCAGCTCGGCGGCCTGTTCCGCGTCTGCGCAGCCACTCCCGACCAGATCCTCGCGCACCGCCCGCAGCCGGTCCCGCAGCCGCTGCGACTCCATCCCCCGGGCCCGTTCCGCCATCTCCGCGGCCGTGCCCGCCGCCCGGTCCGCCTCCCCCTGCCGCAGCTCGATATGGGTCAGGATGGCCAGCCGGTGCACCCGGCCCCGGTCGTGCGCCGGGGTGCTGACCGCCGCAGCGGCGTGCTCCCGAGCCCCCGGCAGATCGCCGAGGCTGAGCAGGGCCTCCGCCACCTGCACATTGACCAGGCCCGGTTCGACGTACCCCGTCTCGTCGGGTTCATGGCCGGGGCGGATGCGCTCGGCCTCGGACTCGGCTCGCCGGATGCACTCCAGGGCGCTGTAGCCGTCGCCGAGGTGTGCGTACGCCTTCGCCTGCATCGCGTACAGATCGGCCGCCAGCGCGGGCGTGACGTGCCGTCCCGCGGCCCGCAGCGCCGCCTCCGCGAAGGCGACGGACTGCCGGTAGTCGGCGAGGAACAGCAACTGGTTGACCAGCAGGGCGATCACATACCCGCCGAGACCCCGGTCCCCGCTCGCCTTGGCCAGCCGCAGCGCCTGGTGGAAGTAGCGCTGGGCGAGACCGTGCGCGTCGGAGTCGTACGCGCAGATGCCCGCGACAGCCACCAGCCCGCCGGTCGCCCGGTGCAACTGACGGCCGGTCGCGTCGCTGTAGCCGCCACGCAGCAGCGGGGCGGTCTCGGCGTTGAGGAAGCCGACGATGCGGGAACGCGTCGCGATGCCGCCGGCCCTGCGGTACATCAGTTCGTAGTGGGCGCGGGCGGCACGCAGCATCGCTATGTCGGCCATGCCGACGCGTGTCGGACCGGCACGGGAGACATCGGCGTCCTCAGGCGGGTTCTCCCACTCCCAGACGGGCATGACCGCCGTCGTGCCGGTGACGGCGGCCGCGGCGAGGACGTGCGGGCGCTGCTGTTCGTCCGAGCGCCACAACGCGGTGGCCCGTTCGACGAAGCCGGTGAGCGTCGAGCCCGGCACGACCGTGCCCCCGCCGCCGCACGTCGCCATGCCGATGTCGTCGAGGGAGACCGGTCGGCGCAGCCGGTCGCCGAGCACCTCGCAGATCAGGTCGGGCGCCTGTCCGCGGGGCCGCTGGCCCTTCAACCAGCGGGCCACGGCCGTGTGTTCGTACCGCAGGGACAGTCCGCGGGCACGCCCGGCCTGGTTGATGTGCGCGGCAAGACCTGCCCGGGAGACGCCCGCCTCGTCGATGAGGGCTTCGAGCAGGATGTTGGGCTCCATTGCCCCTCCTAAGGCCTGTCGCCCCAGTGGAGCACGTTTCACACGGGGTGTGAACGGAATGCCCGAACCGTCCCGCCGCGCACTCTGGTGCACCGGGGTACGAATCGGTTGAATCAGTCGCCTCGCAAGAGGCGGCCGGGTCGTCTGCTCCCCCTCGTACAGTTGACGACCCGCACCCGCGTCGTTCGCTCTGCCGACCTGCCCGACACTCCGTGGCAGCGCGGACGACGCCGGATCGCACGACCTACTGCCCACTGATCGGAGGGTGGCTGCGGGGTCGGACCGGACCCGGGTTCCCCCGGGCCGGGCCGGGGCCCGCGTGCGGTCCCCGCCGTTCGGCGAGCGCAGAAGGAGGGGGCGTATCCGGTAACCGGATACGCCCCCTCCTCATCTTCTGCGGCCGGTTCGGCCTCGATGGCCGGTCGCCGTCGGCGCGCTACGCGCCGCGCAGCACCGCGCCCGTCCGCTCCGCGGCCAGCGCGACCGCCGCGTCCCGGGCGGCCGTGGCCTCGTCGACAGTCAGGGTGCGGTCCGGCGCGCGGAACCGCAGCGCGTACGCCAGGGACTTCCTGCCCTCGCCGATCTGCTCACCGGTGAACACGTCGAACAGCCTCAGTGATTCGAGGAGTTCACCCGCACCCTCCCGCAACGCCTGCTCCACGTCGGCGGCGGGCACGTCCTGCGCGACGATCAGCGCGACGTCCTGGGTCGCCACCGGGAAGGTGGAGATCCGCGGCGCCTGGAGTGCGCCGTCGACGGCCTGCTCCAGGAGGTCGAGGTCGATCTCCATGGCGCAGGTCCGCTCCGGCAGGTGGAGCTCCTTGATGACGCCCGGGTGCAGCTCACCGGCGTGCCCGACGAGGACCTCCGCGTCGTTCGCCGTGACGAACAGCGCGGCGCACCGACCGGGGTGCCACGGCGCGTGCTGGTCGTTCCGGACGGTGAGCTCGACACCCGCCTCGCGGGCGATGGCACGAGCGGCCTCGATGGAGTCCGCCCAGCCGACCGGGCGGCCCTTGCCCCACCAGCCGGCCTGCTCGCGGGCGCCCGCGAGGACGACCGCCGCGCGGCGCGGCTGATGCGGCAGCGCAGCGTTCAGCCCGGCGATCTGCTCGTCGCCGGGACGGTGGTCGACGGGCAGCCGTACGGCCGCGGTCTCCTCGCCGGTCGGCCGGAAGACCAGTCCCGTCTCGAACAGAGCCAGGTCATGGCTGCCGCGGCCGTCGTTGCGCCGCAGTGCGCCGAGGAGGCCCGGCAGCAGCGTGGTGCGCAGCGCCGGCTCCTCGTCGGAGAGCGGGTTGACGAGCTTGACCGTACGGCGGCGGGCGTCGTCGGCGTCGAACCCGAGCTGGTCCAGCACCGAGTCGCCGATGAACGGGTAGTTCAGCGCCTCGACATAGCCGGCTCCGGCGAGCGCCCGGCCGACCCTGCGGTGCAGCCGCTGGCGGTCGGTGAGCCCGCGCCCGGACGGCGGAGTCGGCAGCGTGGACGGGAGGTTCTCGTACCCCTCCAGCCGGATGACCTCCTCGGCGAGGTCGTTCGGCTCGCTCAGGTCGGGCCGCCAGGACGGCACGGTGACCAGGAGCTCGTCCTGCCCGTAGACGTCGCAGCCGACCTGCTGGAGGCGGCGTACGACGGTCTCACGGCCGTACGCGACACCGGCCACCCGGTCGGGGTGGTCCGCGGGCATCGCGATGGTGCGGGGCGCGGACGGAGCCGCGACCTCGGTGACGCCGGCCTCGGCGGTGCCGCCCGCGAGCAGCACCAACAGGTCGACGGTGCGCTGCGCGGCAGCGGCAGCGGCCTGGGGGTCGGCGCCGCGCTCGAAGCGCTTGGACGCCTCGGAGGACAGCTTGTGACGGCGTGCGGTCCGGGCGATCGAGATCGCGTCGAAGTGCGCGGCCTCGATGACGACCTCGGTGGTGCTCCCACCGTTCTGGGTGTCGGCGATCTCGGTGTTGGCGCCGCCCATGACCCCCGCGAGGCCGATCGGCCCGCGGTTGTCGGTGATGACCAGGTCCTCGGCGTCCAGGACGCGGGCCGTGCCGTCGAGCGTGGTGAGCTTCTCGCCCTGCTGGGCGCGGCGCACTCCGATCGGCCCGTCGATACGGGTGCGGTCGTAGGCGTGCAGCGGCTGGCCGAGCTCCAGCATCACGTAGTTGGTGATGTCGACGGTGAGCGAGATCGGGCGCATCCCGGCCTTCTGCAGCCGGCGCTGCATCCAGATCGGGGAGCGCGCCTCGGGATCCAGGCCGACGACGGTGCGCGCGGTGAACCGGTCGCAGCCGAACGGGTCGGCCACCTTCACCGGGTAGCCGAACGCGTTCGGCGCGGGCACGTCGAGGAGAGCCGGGTCACGCAGCGGCAGCCCGTACGCGATGGCGGTCTCACGGGCGACGCCGCGCATCGAGAGGCAGTAGCCGCGGTCAGGGGTGACGGCGATGTCGAGGACCTCGTCGACGAGCTGGAGCAGCTCGATCGCGTCCGTGCCGACCTCGTGCTCCGGCGACAGCACGATGATGCCGTGCGTGCCGTCGTCGCCCATGCCGAGCTCGTCGGTGGAGCAGATCATGCCGTGCGAGGTCCGGCCGTACGTCTTGCGTGCGGCGATCGCGAAGTCGCCGGGCAGCACGGCGCCGGGGAGGACCACGACGACCTTGTCGCCGACGGCGAAGTTACGGGCTCCGCAGACGATCTCCTGCGGCTCACCGGTGCCGTTGGCGGAGCCGACGTCGACGGTGCAGAAGCGGATGGGCTTCTTGAAGCCCTCCAGCTCCTCGATGGTCAGTACCTGTCCGACGACCAGGGGGCCCTTGAGGCCGGCGCCGATGTGCTCGACGGTCTCGACCTCCAGACCGACGGCGACGAGCTTGGCCTGTACGTCACGGCCGGTCTCCGTCGCCGGCAGGTCGACGTACTCCCGCAGCCAGGAAAGCGGGACGCGCATCAGATCTCCATCCCGAACGGCCGGGTGAACCGGACGTCACCCTCGACCATGTCTCGCATGTCTTCGACGTTGTGGCGGAACATCAGCATCCGTTCGATGCCGAACCCGAAGGCGAATCCGCTGTACTTCTGGGGGTCGACGCCGCAGGCGATGAGCACCTTGGGGTTGACCATGCCGCAGCCGCCGAGCTCGATCCAGCCCTCGCTGCCGCAGGTGCGGCAGGGGCGGTCCGGGTTGCCGACGGACGTGCCGCGGCAGACGTAGCAGACCATGTCCATCTCGGCGGACGGCTCGGTGAACGGGAAGAAGTTCGGCCGCAGCCGGGTCTTCATCTCGGGGCCGAAGAGCGCCTGGACCATGTGGTCGAGGGTGCCCTTGAGGTCCGCCATGGTGAGGCCCTCGTCGACGGCGAGCAGCTCGATCTGGTGGAAGACCGGGGTGTGCGTCGCGTCGAGCTCGTCGGTGCGGTAGACCCGCCCGGGGCAGACGACGTAGACGGGCGGCTCGCGGTCGAGCAGGGTGCGGGCCTGGACCGGCGAGGTGTGCGTACGCAGCACGATGCCGGACTCGTCACCCGTGGTCGGCTTCCCGTCGGGCGCGGTGCCCCGGACGAAGAAGGTGTCCTGCATCTGCCGGGCCGGGTGGTCGGGCACGAAGTTCAGGGCGTCGAAGTTGAACCACTCCGCCTCGACCTCGGGGCCCTCCGCGACCTCGTAGCCCATGGCCACGAAGACGTCCGCGACGCGCTCCATGATGGTCGTCAGGGGGTGGCGGGCGCCGGCCGGGGTGCGGTCGTACGGCAGCGTGACGTCCACCGCCTCCTCAACCAGCACACGGGCGTCCCGCTCGGCCTCCAGCTCCGCCTGACGGGCGGCGAGGGCCTTGCTCACGGCGCCGCGGGCCTGGCCCACACGCTTGCCCGCCTCGGCCTTGGCCTGGGGCGGCAGTGCGCCGATCTCCCGGTTGGCGAGGGACAGGGGCGAGGTACCACCGGTGTGCGCGGTCTTCGCCTGGGCGAGCGCGTCGAGGTCGCCCGCGGCGGCGAAGGCGGCGAACGCCTCGTCCCGCATGCGCTCGATCTCTTCCGGTTTCAGTGCCTCGACCTCGACTGGGTCGTACGACTTGTTCGGTGCCGACATCTCTTCCCGTGCTTCCGATTGGCTGGTGGCGCGGCCCCGCTCGACGACTGGAGGACGCAAAGGTGCCAAAGGTCGAGTCTAAAGGCCACGAGGGGTGGAGGAAGCCCGCGGGCCGCTCAGGCCCTCCCGTCGCCCGCCGCCGCCCTGCCTGATTGCTTCGCAAACTCTCTTATTTCAGAAAAGCCGGAGCCCCCACGGGCAGAATAAATCGGAATTCGGCGCCGCCGCCGGGGCCGCGGCCGACCGTGATCGTGCCGCCGTGCGCCTCGACGATGCCCTTGACGATGTAGAGACCCAGCCCCGTACCGCCGCGCTTGCTCCCCCGCCAGAAGCGGGTGAAGACACGGCCCATCGACTCCTCGGGAATGCCGGGGCCTTCGTCGCTCACGGTGACGGCTGTTCCCTTCTCGTCGCTCTTCGCGGGTGCGGGTGCGAGTTCAATGGTGACGGTTCCCTCGCCGTGGCGCACCGCGTTTTCCAGCAGGTTGCCGAGGACCTGGTCGACCTTGTCCGGGTCGGCCCAGACTGCGGGCAGCGGCTGCCGGGTGCGGACGAGGAAGCGGTCGGGCGTCTGGCCGTTGGCGGTGAGGGCCTGGACGTGGCGTTCCACTGCGGCGGAGAGGTCGACCGGCTGGCGGCGCAGCTCCAGGCGGCCGGAGTCGATCCGGGAGATGTCGAGCAGCTCGGCGATGAGCCGGGTGACGCGGTTGGCGTCGGCGTCGACGGTCTCCAGCATCAGGCGCTTCTGGTCGTCGGTGAACCGTTCCCACTTGGCCAGCAGCGTCGCGGTGAAGCCCTTGACGGAGGTCAGCGGGGAGCGCAGCTCGTGGGCGACGATCGCGATCAGTTCGGCGTGGCTGCGCTCGGTGCGGCGACGGGCCTCGGTGCCCCGGAGACTGATCACCAGCCGGCGTACCGGACCGGTCGGGTACTCCCGTACGTACCGGGCGGCGACCAGGACCTCGCGGCCGCCGGGGAGCAGCAGATTCCGCTCGGGCTGGCCGACCCGGGTGGCGAGGCCGCCGTACGGATCGGTCAGGGCCCACCAGCGTCGGCCCTTGAGGTCCTCCAGCGGGAGTACGTGCTCCAGCGGGCGGCCGAGTGCGGCGGTCCTGGGTACGGCGGTGATCCGGGCTGCCGCCGAGTTGAAGCAGATGACCCGGCCCGTCCGGTCGGCGATGACGAGTCCGTCGGGGAGGTCGTCCGGGTCGATGCCGGATGCGACGGTGTCGTCCGCGGGGCCGTTGCCCTCGCCGTCGGCCGGGGAATTCTCACCGTCCGGACCCCGGTCGGCGCGCACGTCGGCCGCGTGTGTCTCGCGCGGCCTGCTCATGCCGACAGACATATTCCCGTACCCCACCTCTCGAACCGGTGCAGTGGGCCCCCGAGTTCGTCACCCTACTAGTCGTCGGTGACGGAGCGACACCCTGTGGGGGCGCACTGCTGCGGTGCGCCGGTCGGCGGGGTACGGGGCCGGTCAGCCTGCGGTACGGCGGGGGCGCTGGGCGCGGGCGGAGGCGTACAGGCAGACGGCCGCCGCGGTGGCGAGGTTGAGGCTTTCCGCCTTGCCGTGGATCGGCACCCGGACGACGGCGTCGGCCAGCGCCCGGGTCTCCTCGGGCAGCCCCCACGCCTCGTTGCCGAAGACCCAGGCGGTGGGACCGCCCATGGTGCCCGCGTCGAGCTCGTCGTCGAGGTCGTCGTCGCCCGCGCCGTCGGCGGCGAGGATCCGTACGCCCTCGTCCCGCAGCCCCTGGACGGCCTGCTCGACCGGTACGCCCACGACGACCGGCAGATGGAAGAGCGAGCCGACCGAGGCGCGCACGGACTTGGGGTTGTAGAGGTCGACGGAGGCGTCGGTGAGGACGACGGCGTCGGCGCCCGCGGCGTCGGCGCAGCGCAGCACCGTACCGGCGTTCCCGGGGTCGCGTACGTGCGCGAGGACGGCGACCAGGGTGGGCTTCGCGGCGAGGACGGACTCGAACGGCGAGTCGAGGAACCGGCAGACACCGATGAGACCTTGCGGGGTGACGGTCTGCGACACATCGGCGAGCGTGTCGCCGTCCGCGAGGTGCACCCGGGCGCCGGCCGTATGGGCGGCGGCGATGATGTCGGCGTACCGCTCGGCCGCCTCGACGGTGGCGAAGAGCTCCAGCAGGGTCGGCTCGCCGTCACTGCCGCGGTGTTCGGCGGCCTCGCGCACGGCCTGCGGCCCCTCGGCGATGAACCGTCGCTCCTTGCCCCGGAAATTGCGCCGGGCGAGGCGCCGGGCGGCGGCGACGCGCGGCGATCGCGGGGAGATCAGTTCGGGGGTGGCCATGGTCGGCGACGGGCCTCTCTGCGTGCGGAGGTACGGAACAAGGGGTGCAACGCACCGGACCCGCAGACGACGAGCGCCTGCGGGTCCGGCTCAAAAGCCAAGAAGTGTGCCCTGGATCAGGCGGCCTTCGGGGCGTTGACGTCACTCGGGAGGGCCTTCTGGGCAACCTCGACGAGAGCGGCGAACGCGTTGGCGTCGTTGACCGCGAGCTCGGCCAGGATCTTGCGGTCCACCTCGATGTTGGCGGCCTTCAGACCCTGGATGAGGCGGTTGTACGTCATGCCGTTCTGGCGGGCAGCGGCGTTGATGCGCTGGATCCACAGCTGACGGAAGTCGCCCTTGCGCTTCTTGCGGTCGTTGTAGTTGTAGACCAGGGAGTGGGTGACCTGCTCCTTGGCCTTGCGGTACAGGCGCGAGCGCTGACCGCGGTAACCGCTGGCGGCCTCGAGGATTGCCCGGCGCTTCTTGTGGGCGTTGACTGCCCGCTTGACGCGTGCCACTTGTTAACTCCTTGTAGCGGGGCCGTGGTTGGACTCACACGGCCCGGAAACGAATTGGTCCCGGTGTGATCGAGGTCGCGCCCCCGGATTCACCGGGGGCCGAACCTCACTTGCCGAGAAGCTTCTTGATCTTCTTGGCGTCGGCCGGAGCCACGACGACCGTGCCGGTCAGCGAGCGGGTCTTCTTGGACGACTTGTGCTCGAGCAGGTGGCGCTTGCCGGCCTTCTCGCGGAGCACCTTGCCGGAGCCGGTGATCTTGAATCGCTTGCTGGCACCGCTGTGCGTCTTGTTCTTCGGCATCGCGCCGTTCTCTCCTCGTAAGTGGCGCCCCTCGCGGTGCAGGCACCGGACAGCAGGGGCGTCAGATCTTGGTGGGGATTCCGAGGGGACCCGGGGCCGCCTGGATGGCGCCCCCTGAGGTCACGCCTCGGAAGGTGTCTCGGCCGAAGCCTCGGGCTGCGCTTCGGCCGGAGCCTCGGCAGCCTCTTCCGCAGGAGCCTCGGCGTCGGGGGTGTAACCCTGACGCTCCGCCTTGCGGGCGGCCTGGGCCTCACGGGCCTCGGCCATGGCTTCGGTCTTCTTCTTGTGCGGGCCCAGAACCATGATCATGTTCCGGCCGTCCTGCTTCGGGTTCGACTCGATGAAGCCGAGTTCCTCGACGTCCGAAGCGAGACGCTGGAGCAGACGGAAGCCGAGCTCAGGGCGGGACTGCTCACGACCACGGAACATGATCGTGATCTTGACCTTGTCGCCCTGCTTGAGGAACCGGACGACGTGACCCTTCTTGGTGTCATAGTCGTGCGGGTCGATCTTCGGCCGGAGCTTCATTTCCTTGATGACCGTGTGCGCCTGGTTCTTGCGCGCCTCACGGGCCTTCATGGCCGACTCGTACTTGAACTTCCCGTAGTCCATGAGCTTGCACACGGGCGGACGGGCGGTCGCCGCCACCTCGACCAGGTCGAGGTCGTACTCCTGTGCGAGTTCCAGGGCCTTGGCAAGCGGAACAATCCCGACCTGCTCGCCGCTGGGACCGACAAGTCGCACCTCGGGAACGCGAATCCGGTCGTTGATGCGGGGCTCGGCGCTGATGGATCCTCCTCGGTAGCACCACGCGGCCGCCTGGCGGACAGCCACGTAACGTCTGTTTCGTGAGACCAACCGCACCAGTGCATGAAAAATGCCCCGGACGGGACACAGGCGGGGCTCCTGGAAAACCGGAACACCGCCGCGGTCAACCGCGGGGCGCATCGGGCGGCTCCATCGTCCGTACGGAACGATGGGCGCCACCTGACCGGTGACCTGCCGTCCCGGAGGATGGTCAGGTGGGAGATCGGAGCCTCCACTTGTGGGCCGGGTACATAGTTACCCAGCCGGTCGTTACACCAGGTTAGCAGCTCACCGGGGCGGGCGCTAACCAGCTGCCGCAGCCGCTCCCGCAGACGGAGCCGTGCCGGCGTGGGCCTATCGTATGGCGCATGAGTGACGCGACCCCCAGCAGTGAAACCCCCGGCTTCGACGACATGACCCGCGACATCGCAGAGGTCCCCGCGGTCGAGGTGATCGTGACGGTCGCCGTCAACCTGATGAGCGCGGCCGCCGTGAAGCTCGGCCTCACCGAGGACGGCGACGAGCACAAGGACCTCGACGAGGCCCGCAAGCTGGTCCACTCCCTGGCCGGCCTGCTGGACGCGAGCGCCACGGAGATCAGCTCGTTCCATGCGGCGCCGCTGCGGGACGGACTGAAGTCTCTGCAGCTGGCGTTCCGCGAGGCCTCGCTGGTACCGGACGAGCCTGGCCAGGGCCCCGGTGAGAAGTACACCGGCCCCGTCTTCGGCTGAGCCGCCACCCCCTCCTCCCCTCCGTACGACTGTGAGCCCCTGCCCGGACGGGCAGGGGCTCACAGCATTCCCCCGCACGCCCTGCTGAGCTCCGCGCATCCCGGGGTGGGGTGGGTCAGCCGGTGCACCAGCGCCGCGCCACACCGGCGGAGCGGCTGTTCGCGCGCGTCGGGCCGGTCGGGTGATCAGCGTGTGAAGAGGGGCTCTCCGGGCGCGATCGTGTCGGCCGGAAGCAGCGCGAGGTCCAGGCCCCGCACCAGGCGTGCCCGCAGGACCTCGTCGGCGGCGAGCGATTCCGCAACCCGGCGGGCCGTCTCGGCGGGGGCCGCTTCGGGCGCCAGGACCAGGGCGAGGGTGCCTCCTGACCGTCCCGGGACGAGGTGGGCGCGGAGCACGGCGGGCTCGGCGGCGACCGCGTCCCGTACCGCGGAGGTGACCGCCGGGTCGTCCAGCGGGTCGGCACTGGTGCGGCCCTCGGCAAGGGCGAGCAGCGCGGAGCCGGTCAGTTCGTACGCCACAGGACCGGCGAGGTCGAGCACCACCGTGTCCGCCTTCTCGTGCGCGGCCGCCTGCAGCGCCTGGTGCAGGGGCACGGCGACGGGGCGGGCCTGCGGGTCCCAGCGGGCCAGCGAGGCGGTCGAGGTGAAAGCGGGAAGCGCGCGACGGTCACCGGCCTGGAGGGTGGGGACGGCCATGTCGCTGGTCTTCTCCCGGCGCAGCCCGCCCACCCGTCGCCCACCACCCTTGCCGGGCGCTTCGCGACTGTCCTCCTCGTCCTCCTCCACCTCTCCGAGGACGGCGACGACGGGGACCAGGAGCCTGGCTCCCTTGAGCGCTTCGAGGACCGGGCCGACGGCCGTCCGGTCCTCGGCCCAGGCGGCGAGCGCCGCGGTCAGTGCGGGGTCGGCCGTGCCGTCGTCGTCGGAGTAACCGGGGTCCGGAATGTTCTTCAGCGCCACGGGGCGAGCGTAGTCGGTGCGGTTTCTCACCATGTCCTCAGGTGCGCCACAGCCCTCTGCCAGGTGCTCTTCCTAGCGTCCGCTCCATGCCCCTGTCGATACCGAAAAGACGTACATCCGCGCTGTCCGCCGGAATGACGGCCGTGGTGCTGCTGGCAGGTTCGGCCGCCGGAGGCCTGTACCTGATGGGCCGGCCCTCCGATGCTGCGCCCCGCCCCGTGGCTTCCGTATCGTCGACGGCCCCGGTGGTGACGAGCAAGGAGCCGCAGGTGGATCTCGACGCGGAGCTGGCAGCGGCGGTGGCGCCGCTGACCGGTGACTCCACGATGTCGGTCGCGGTGCTGGACACCGACAGCGGCGACGGCGCGATGTACGGGAAGCGGATGTACGCCACCGCGAGCATCGTCAAGGTCGACATCCTCGCGGCACTTCTGCTGCAGGCGCAGGACGACGAGCGGGAGCTCACCGGCTACGAGCGCAGCCGGGCCGTCACCATGATCGAGAACAGCGACAACGACGCCGCGACCTCGCTCATGCAGGCGATCGGCGGGGCGGCCGGACTCGACGCGGCCAACCAGCGGTTCGGCCTGACGAGCACGACCGCCGCCCAGGCCTGGGGGCTGACGCAGACGACGTCGGCGGATCAGCTGAAGCTGCTGCAGACGGTGTTCGGTACGCATTCGAAACTGACCGGGGCCTCCCGTACGTATCTGCAGGGGCTGATGCGCCGAGTGGCGGCCGACCAGCACTGGGGGGTGTCGGCGGCGGGCAGCGACTGGGCGCTGAAGAACGGCTGGATGCCGCGGAGCGCCACCGGGCTGTGGGACATCAACAGCATCGGGCAGGTGAAGGCCCACGAGCACACGTATCTGGTGGCGGTGCTCTCCGCCGGGCAGCATACGAAGGAGACGGGCATCGAGCGGGTGGAGTCGGTCGCGAAGGCCGCGGTGAGGGTGCTCGACGAGGCGCGGTGAGCGGGCCCCCGGCCCTGCTTCAGCGGCGCACGGAGGGTTTCCTGCCGCGCCACAGCAGTACGGCCAGCGCCAGCAGCACGGCTCCGAGACCGCCCGCGATCGGGGCGAGCCAGCCGGCGGGGGCTTCGTCCTTGTGCTGCGGGGTGGGCCCGGGGCCGAAGTAGCGCTTGCTGTAGCCGGCCTTCGCCGAGTCGGCGGACGCGGCCGACTCGGCTTTGAGACCGCCCGGACGGAGCGTGCCGCCCGCCTTGATCGCGGCGGCCGGGTCGACGATGCCGTAGCCCCGGGAGTCGTCGCGGCCGCCCTCGGGTGAGTTGCGCGCGGTGTCCATGAGGAGCTTCTTGACCTGGGCGGGCGACAGCCCCGGGTGGGCGGCCCGGACCAGCGCGACCGCGCCGGAGACGAATGCGGAGGCGGCCGAGGTCCCCCACTCGATGTAGTAGTGACGGTCGGGGGACGGGACGACGATGTCGACGCCGGGGGCGCTGACGGTGGCGTACCAGCGGCGGGTGGAGAACGCCGCGTGCGTGCCGTACCGGTCGACGGCGGCGACCGCGATCACACCGGGGTAGGCGGCGGGATACGAGATGTGGTCGCCCTTCTCGCCCCCGTTGCCCGCCGAGGCGACGACGACGGCGCCCTTCTTCAGCGCGTACTGGATGGCGGCGTCCTCACCGCCCTCGGGGTGTGCGGACTCGCTGTCGTCGCCGAGGGAGAGATTGATGACGTCGGCGCCGTGGTCGGCGGCCCAGCGGATGCCGTCGGCCAGGGCCGTACCGCGGGACTCTCGGGCCTTGGCGCGGGACGGGTCGGAGGCTTCGAGGATCACCCGGACCGGAAGGATCTTCGCTTCGGGGGCGATGCCGAGCACGCCGTCACCGCGGCCGACGCCGTGGCCACGGCCCGCGATGATGCCGGCCATCGCGGTGCCGTGCCGGGCCCAGGAACGGTCGCCGCGCCGGGCGCCGAAACCGATCATGTCCTTGCCGGGCAGCACCTGGCCCGCCAGGTCGGGAAGGCTGTCGTCGACCCCGGTGTCGACGACGGCGACGGTGATCCCCTTGCCCCTGGTGGTCTGCCAGGCCCGGTCGGTGTGGAGCGCCTGGAGGCCCCACTGCTGGGGCCGGATCGTGTCCGCGCGGGCGGGGACGGCGGGCAGCAGCGCGAACGCGGTGGCGGCGCAGACCGCGCCGAGTGCGCGGCGGTGGCGGCGTCGGCTGCTCATTGCGGCTTCTCCGAGAGGTCGGTGACGGTCCGGCGCATCCCGCGCTCGACCCGGTCGGCGATGCCCTTGGCCTCATGACCGAGACCTGCCTGCGCCACGGCCGTCGTGGAGTCCGCGGCCAGCGCGTCGGCGACGGGCTGCGGGTCGGTGACCGTACGCCCGTCGGCGAAGCCGGAGACGGCGAACACGACGACCGGTACCTCGGTCAGCACATGGACGGTCCAGGTGGCGCGCTGCCCGTTGCCGAACCCGGCGGCAGCGGTGCCCTTGACGGCGTACGTACGGGGCATCAGGTCGGTGCGGGTGTCGAGGTGCTGGTCGGTGAAGCGGGTGCTCAGCGCCCTCATCGCGTCGGCTCCGCCCTCGGTGAAGACCATGCCGACCGTGGTGACGCTGCTGGAGGTGGCGTCGGTGTACGTGGCTCGCAGCAGCCGTTCGCAGCCGACCGGTCGGAGCGTCTTCAGGAGCAGGGGGTCGAGCCCGCTCGTGCAGCCGCTGTCCGGTGCGACGCCGATCCGGGTCCAGACCCGGTCCGCGCCGCCGGGACCCGCGCCTTCGCCCTTGAGGGTGCGCGGGAAAAGGGTGTCCACGGGGATGTCACGCCAGGCGGTGCGGCCGGTGACATACGGGTCACGGGCGCCGGGATCGGCCGAGGATTCGCTGGTGAGATAGGTCCCGGTGACCGCGCCGCCGATCAGCCCGAGCCCGAGCACGACACAGGCCGCGGCGGCCGCGGTCCTGGCTGGATGACGGGCAGGGACGGGACGCAGCCGGGTGGTGGTCTCGGCGGGCGTCTCGGGACCGGGGGACGGGCGGTGGCCGTGGGGATACGGGACATGGCCGCCCGGGTGGGGCGGGGGCGGTATCGCGCCGCGCCGCGGTGTGAGATCCACGGCGCCGACCGGCCGGCGGCGGGTCGCGGCGGGCGGCGCCTCGGGGCGGGGCGGAACGGGTGCGGGGGCAGGACCGGGGGCGGCGACCGGGCTCACGGGACGGAGCCGCGTGGTCGTCTCCACGGGCCTCTGCTCCGGGACCGTGCTCTGGGGCCGGCTCTGGCTCTCGCTCTGCAGCGGAACCGGATGCTGCGCCGGATTCGGGCCCGGGGTCACCCGGGCCGGGGACGCGGTGGGCAGGGCCGGGGCCGACGGCTCCGTCATGTGCCCCGACTCGTCCGGGGGGCCGGCCGGGTGGGGTGGCGTCGTCGGGCGGGGCGGCACGGGAGCGCGCTGCGCCTCGGTACTCATCCGCCCCCCTGGTCCACGTTCCGTACCGCTCGCGGATCACCGTCACAGGCAGGCCCGTTGGTCGCCGCGTGCCTGTCACTCTACGGGTTGGGAGGGGTCGGGCGGGAGCGGGGCGCCGCGGCCCCGGGGGATCTGCCCAGATCGTCCCCCTACCCAGCGGTAGTGGCGTCTGGCAAGCTGCGGCCATGACTGCCCGTGCCGCTGACCGGACCCGCTACGACCGGGCCACCGCCCACCTCGACGCCCCGATCGCCGTCGTCGATCTGGACGCCTTCGACGCGAACGCCGATGATCTCGTCCGCCGGGCAGCGGGAAAGCCGATCCGGGTCGCGAGCAAGTCGGTGCGCTGCCGGACCCTGCTGGAGCGGGTGCTCGCACGGCCGGGCTTCGCCGGGATCATGTCGTTCACGCTGGCCGAGTCGCTGTGGCTGGCCCGGGCCGGGTTCGACGACGTCCTGCTGGCCTACCCGTCGGCCGACCGGTCCGCCTTCGCCGAGCTGGCCGCCGACCCGAAGCTCGCCGCCGCGGTGACGGTGATGGTGGACGACCACGCGCAGCTGGAACTGATCGACGCGGCGCGGGCCGGTGGCCAGGAGGAGATCCGGGTCTGTGTGGAGCTGGACACCTCGCTGCAGCTGCTCGGCGGCCGGGTCAGGATCGGGGCGCGGCGTTCGCCGTTGCGCTCCCCCGCCCAGCTGGCGGAGCTGGCGCGCTCGGTGGCGCGCAGGCCCGGTTTCCGGCTGGTCGGTCTGATGGCGTACGAGGGGCACATCGCCGGGGTCGGGGACGCGGTCGCGGGCCGGCCGTTGCGGTCCCGGGCGATCCGGCTGATGCAGGCGACGGCCCGCAAGAAGCTGGTGGCCCGGCGGGCGGAGGTGGTCCGGGCGGTGCGCGCGGTGGCGCCGGACCTGGAGTTCGTGAACGGCGGCGGTACGGGCAGCGTGCAGCACACGGCGGCGGAGTCCGCGGTGACCGAGATCGCGGCCGGGTCGGGGCTCTACGTACCACGGCTGTTCGACAACTACACGTCGTTCAGCGCCCGCCCGGCGGCGCTGTTCGCGCAGCCCGTGGTGCGGCGGCCCGGCGTGGGTGTGGTGACGGTGCTCGGCGGCGGCTACCCGGCGTCGGGGGCCGCGGGGGCGGACCGGCTGCCCGTCCCGTATCTGCCGGAGGGGTTGCGCTACGACCCGCAGGAGGGTCCGGGCGAGGTGCAGACGCCGTTGCTCGGCGCCCCGGCCGACGATCTGCTGATCGGCGACAAGGTGTGGTTCCGGCACGCGAAGGCCGGCGAGCTGTGCGAGCGCTTCGACGAGTTGCAGCTGATCGAGGGCGACCGGGTCACGGCGGCCGTGCCGACGTACCGGGGCGAGGGGAAGACGTTCCTCTGACCTGTAGGCCGAGCACGGGGATCAGGGGGCCACGGAGCTGCCGACGCCGCCGCTCGTCTCGCTGTCGCCGATCGGCCGGATGCCCTGGGTGAGGGTGTCCATGAGGGAGAGCGGCGGACCGTCGGGGCCGGCGTCGAAGGCGTAGCGCACGATGACCGGCGATTCGCTGCCGACGGTCGACGGGAAGACGAGGGACTGCACGTAGCCGCCCGGCCCCTTGCCCGTGGTGACCTGCCAGCGCACTTCGTAGCCCGTGCGTCCCCCCACGCTCACGGACGCGGATCGAAGCAGCTTGTGGGAGGTGATGCCGCCGTGGATCCGGTCGCCGACGGCGTTCTCCTCGTACGCCGCGTCGGCCGCGGCGCTGATGTCCTGCTTGGCCAGGGCCTCGGGTGAGGTGATGTCCGTTTCGCTCGCGGTACGGGAGGTGACCGTGCCGTGGTAGCAGAAGTCGGAGGAGTCGCCGGGGCAGGTGTAGGACAGGGCGGTGCGCATGGTGAGCACCTTCTCGACGGTGCGCTCCGGCTTCTCCCAGCCCTCGGGGATCGGCAGTGTGATGCCGCCCAGCTGGTCGACGAGCAGCTTCGGGTCGGGCGAGGGGCCGTCCACGGCGGCGGTCGGGGTGGTGGCGGCCGGGGTCGGTGCCGGACTGCTCGGCGCGGACGTCGGCTCCGTACCGCTGTCGTCCCTGCCCAGCAGCACGGCTCCGGTGACGGCAGCGCCGACGACGACCAGTCCGGCCAGTGCGACCGCGACGGCCCGGGTGCCGCCCCCGCCGTCGCCACTGCTGCCGTGGCTCGTGTACGGGGGCGGGACCGGCTGCTGCGGTGCGGCGGTGTCCGGGCGGGTGTGGGCGGTCCATGCGGTGCCGTCCCACCACCGGTCGGTGCCCGGTGCGGCGGCGTCCGGATACCAGCCGGGCGGGGTCGCGTCGCTCATGCCTCCACTCTAGAGTTCCGCTGTCAACGGGGGCTCCTGGCAGGCTGCTTGAGGCAGGCACGGGCGCCTGCCCGGCCGGTCGTCCCGCACGGGAGCGGACGGGATCAGACCGGTGTGACGTACGCGCCGGAGATTCCGCCGTCGACGAGGAAGTCGGTGGCGTTGACGAACGAGGAGTCGTCGCTGGCGAGGAACGCGACCGCGGCGGCGATCTCCGTCGCCTCGGCGAACCGGCCGACCGGGATGTGCACCAGCCGGCGGGCCGCGCGCTCCGGGTCCTTGGCGAACAGCTCCTGGAGCAGCGGGGTGTTGACCGGCCCGGGGCAGAGTGCGTTGACCCGGATGCCTTCGCGGGCGAACTGCACGCCGAGCTCGCGGGACATGGCGAGGACGCCGCCCTTGGACGCGGTGTACGAGATCTGGCTGGTGGCCGCCCCCATGATCGCCACGAAGGACGCGGTGTTGATGATCGAGCCGCGGCCCTGCCGTCGCATGTAGGGAAGGGCTGCCTTGCAACAGAGGAAGACCGAGGTGAGGTTGACGTCCTGGACGCGCTTCCATGCCTCGAGCCCGGTGGTGAGGATGGAGTCGTCGTCGGGCGGCGAGATGCCCGCGTTGTTGAAGGCGATGTCCACGGAGCCGTAGGTGTCGTACGCGGCCTTGAAGAGCGCCTCGACCTGTTCGGGGTCGGTGACATCGGTGCGTACGAAGAGGCCGCCCACCTCGTCGGCCGCGGCCTTGCCCGCGATCTCGTCGATGTCCGCGCAGACGACGTGGGCGCCCTCGGACGCCAGGCGGCGGGCGGTGGCGAGGCCGATGCCGCTGCCGGCGCCGGTGATGACGGCGGTGCGGCCGACCAGGCGGCGGCAGATGTTCTCGGTGTCTGTGGTCATGCCGGTTCAGGCCTCCGTGCTGATGAAGACGTTCTTGGTTTCGGTGAAGGCGGTGAGGGCGTCGGGGCCCAGTTCCCGGCCGAGACCGGACTGCTTGTAGCCGCCGAACGGGGTCCAGTAGCGGACGCTGGAGTGGGAGTTGACGGACAGGTTCCCGGCCCGCACCGCCTGGGAGACGCGCAGCGCGCGGCCGACGTCGCGGGTCCAGAGGGAGCCGGCGAGGCCGTACTCGGTGGCGTTCGCGAGTCGCACCGCGTCCGCTTCGTCCTCGAAGGGCAGGACGACCGCGACCGGCCCGAAGACCTCTTCGGTGGCCACCGGGGAGTCCGGGTCGGCGTCGGTCAGCACGGTGGGCGGGAACCAGAAGCCGGGGCCCTCGGGGGCGCTGCCGCGGATCGCGCTCGCGCCTTCGGGGACGTACGACCGTACGCGTTCCAGCTGGGTCCGGGAGATCAGCGGGCCCATCCGGGTCTTCTCGTCGGACGGGTCGCCGACGACGACCGAGGCGACGGCGGGAGCGAGGAGTCCGAGGAAGCGGTCGTGGACGGAGCGTTCGACGAGGATGCGGGTACGGGCGCAGCAGTCCTGGCCCGCGTTGTCGAGGAACGCCATGGGAGCGGCGGCCGCGGCGGCCTCGATGTCGGCGTCGGCGAAGACGATGTTGGGGCTCTTGCCGCCGAGTTCGAGGGTCAGCCGCTTCACGCGCGCGGCGCACCTGGCCATGATCTGTTTGCCGACGCGGGTGGAGCCGGTGAAGACGATCTTGGCGACGCCGGGGTGCTCGACGAGGGCGTTGCCCGCCACGTCGCCCTCGCCGGGCAGCACTTGGAAGAGGTGTTCGGGAAGGCCCGCTTCCACGGCCAGCCGGGCGAGCCGCAGTGCGGTGAGCGGGGTGGTCTCGGCGGGTTTGAGGATGACGGCGTTGCCCGCGGCGAGCGCGGGGGCGGCGCCCCAGGCGGCGATCGGCATGGGGAAGTTCCACGGGGCGATCACGCCGACGACACCGAGAGGTTCGAGCAGAGTGAGGTCGATGCCGCCGGGGACCGGGATCTGCCGGCCGCTCAGCCGCTCCACTCCCCCGGCCGCGAAATCGAGCAGATCGCGGACGTTGCCCGCCTCCCAGCGGGCGCCCGCGAGGGTGTGACCGGCCTCGCGGACCTCCAGCCGGGCCAGTTCCTCGCGGTGCTCGTCGACGACGACGGCGAAGCGGCGCAGCAGCCGGGCGCGGTCGGCGGGGGCCGCCGCCGCCCAGGTGTGCTGCGCGGCGGCCCCCCGTACGACGGCCGCGTCGACCTCGGCGGCGGTGGTGGCCGGGACGGTCGCCACGACTTCCTCGGTCGCGGGGTCGAGAACCAGGTGCTCGGTGATCTCGGCGGTCTTGGTGATCTCGGTGGTCACGTCGTGCCTCACAGACGTTCGAAGGAGCGGCGGAGCTCCCAGTCGGTCACTGCGGCGTCGAAGGCGTCGAGTTCGACGCGCGCCATGTTGCGGTAGTGCGCGACGACCTCCTCCCCGAAGGCCGCCTTCGCCACCTCGCTCCGCTCCCAGAGTTCGGCGGCTTCGCGGAGCGTGGTGGGGACGTGGTCGTACGCGGCGGTGTAGGCGTTGCCCTCACAGGCTTCGGGGAGTTCGAGCTTCTGCTCGATGCCATGGAGACCGGCGGCGATCAGTCCGGCGACGGCGAGGTGCGGGTTGACGTCACCGCCGGGCAGCCGGTTCTCGAACCGCATCGCACGGCCGTGGCCGACGACGCGGAGCGAGCAGGTGCGGTTGTCGTGACCCCAGGCGACGGCGGTGGGTGCGAAGGAGCCGGGCTGGAAGCGTTTGTACGAGTTGATGTTCGGCGCGTAGAGGAGGGAGAACTCGCGCAGTGCGGCGAGCTGTCCGGCGAGGAAGTGGCTCATCATCGGGGACATGCCGCCGTCCTCGCCCGCCATGACGTTGCGCCCGTCGGTGTCCTGGAGCGAGAGATGGATATGGCAGGAGTTGCCCTCGCGCTCGTTGAACTTGGCCATGAAGGTGAGCGCGACGCCCTCCTGGGCGGCGATCTCCTTGGCGCCGGTCTTGTAGACGGCATGCTGGTCGCAGGTGACCAGGGCCTCGTCGTACCGGAAGACGATCTCGTGCTGGCCGGGGTTGCACTCGCCCTTGGCGGACTCGACGGTCAGGCCCGCGGCCGCCATCTCGTTGCGGATGCGGCGCAGCAGGGGCTCGATGCGGCCGGTGCCGAGGACCGAGTAGTCGACGTTGTACTGGTTGGCGGGGGTCAGATCGCGGTAGTTGCGGTTCCAGGCCTGTTCGTAGGTGTCCTTGAAGACGATGAATTCGAGCTCGGTGCCCGCATGGGCGGTGAGACCGTGCTCGGCGAGGCGCTGCAGCTGGCGGCGGAGGATCTGGCGGGGTGCGGCGACGACGGGCGAGCCGTCCTCCCACGCGAGGTCGGCGATGACCATGGCCGTGCCGTCGTTCCAGGGGACCCGGCGCAGGGTCGTGAGGTCGGCGTGCATGGCGAAGTCGCCGTATCCGCGCTCCCAGGAGGACATCGCGAAGCCGTCGACGGTGTTCATGTCGGTGTCGACGGCCAGCAGGTAGTTGCAGCCCTCGGTGCCATGCTCCATGACCTCTTCGAGGAAGAAGGCGGCAGCGAACCGCTTGCCCTGCAGCCGTCCCTGCATGTCGGGGAAGGCGAGGACGACGGTGTCGATCTCACCGCTCTCGACGAGAAGCCGTAGCTCCTCGACCGCGAGCGGGGGTGTGCGGTCTGCCACGGGAAGATCCTCCTTCGGTCAGCCGGAAGTCATAAGGTAGGGCTGAGAACCATTGTTGGGAAGGGAAGCAGGGACGTGGCGGAGGGAAGCGAGCCCATCGAGGGACTGCAGCCGGCGCTGCGGCCTGTCCTGCGGCCCGTGCGGGCGGGCAACGGCTTCGAGGAAGCACTCGAACAGATCCTGCAGGTGGTCAGGCTCGGTCTGGTGCCGGGCGGCGAGCGGCTGCCCGCGGAGCGCGAGCTCGCCGAGCGGCTCGGGATCAGCCGCGTCACTCTGCGGGAGGTCCTGAAGGTGCTGCAGGATCAGGGGCTGGTGGAGAGCAGACGGGGGAGGTACGGCGGTACGTTCGTGCTCCCGCGCGCCGGCAGCCCCGGCGAGGACGAGCTGCGCCGCCGGGTGGCGGCCGTCGACGTCGAGGACGTCCTGCGCTTCCGCGAGGTGCTGGAGACCGGGGCGGCCGAGCTGTGCGCCACGCACGGGCTGACGGACGAGGGCGCGGAACGGCTGCGTACGGCTCTGGCTGCGACACACGATGCACCTCTGCCCGACTACCGCAGGCGCGACACGCTCCTGCACCTGACACTCGCGGAACTGTCCGGATCCGCCACGCTGGCCGCGCAGTACGCGGCCGTCCGGGCCACGGTGAACGACCTGCTGGACTGCATACCGCTGCTCGTGCGGAACCTGGAGCACTCGCAGCAACAGCACACCGCGTTCGTCGAAGCGGTGCTCGACGGGGACGCCGAAGCGGCGCGCGCCCTGATGCGCGAACACTGCGCGGGCACGGCGGCGCTGCTGCGCGGATTCCTGGCCTGACCGCTTGCGCGGCAGCCCACCGAAACGCAAAGGTATTTCTCAGCACCATTGAACCGGGTCCGCTCGCAGGCGGCCGACCGGAGGGCCCCGCCATGTCCGTACCGCTCATCGGCGTCACCACCTACTTGGAGCCGGTCGCCCGCTGGGGTGTCTGGGAGCTCCCCGCCGCCCTGCTCCCGTCCGCCTATCCGCGGCTGGTCCAGCGCTCCGGCGGCCTCGCCGCCCTGCTGTCGCCGGACGACCCGGCGCGGGCGGCGGCCGCCGTGGCCCGGCTGGACGGTCTCGTCGTCGCGGGCGGTGCCGATGTCGAGCCCGTACGCTACGGCGCGGAGCGCGATGCCAGGACCGGACCGCCGGCCCGGGAACGCGACACGTGGGAGCTGGCGCTGCTCGGCGCCGCCCTGCAGTCCGGCACACCGGTGCTCGGCATCTGCCGCGGCATGCAGCTGCTGAACGTGGCCCTCGGCGGCACCCTCACCCAGCACCTGGACGGGCACACCAACCCGCTCGGCACGCCCGGCGTCCTCGGCGAGCACCCGGTGACGCCGGTTCCGGGAACGCTGTACGCGTCGATCGTGCCCGAGGAGTCCTCCGTACCGACCTACCACCACCAGGCCGTGGACGTGCTCGCCCCGGACCTGGTCGCGTCCGCCCATGCTGCGGACGGCACGGTCGAGGCGGTCGAACTGCCGGGGGCCCGGTGGGCGCTGGGGGTGCAGTGGCATCCGGAGATGGGGGACGACCTGCGGGTGATGCGGGCGCTGGTGGCGGCGTCGAAGCGGGGCTGACCGCGCGCCGGTCGGCGGGCTACGGCGTGCGCCGTCCGAGCCGGCCGCGCAGCCACCCCAGCGCCGCCGCCCCCTGCGCCGCCTGGAACGCCCGCACGGTCGGCAGGCCCGGCGGGTCCGGCATCAGCGAGTGCGCGACGAAGTAGCCGGCGAGCGCGGCAAGTACGGCGTTCACACCGTCCGGGTCGGCGGCGCGCCCCAGCGGATGGGTGGTGAACACCGTGTCCGGGTCGGGGCCGCCCTGGGCGGCCACGCACGGCAGCATCGCCAGCAGATCGAACCAGGGCGCGGCCCGCAGCGCGTGGGGCCAGTCGACGAACACCACCCGGTCGTCGGTGAGCAGGATGTTGTCGGCACGCAGATCCCCATGGGCGAGGCTGTCGCCGGTTGCGGGCCCGGCCCAGCCGGACTCCAGCTCCGCGAGTACGTCGAGGTGGCGTGCCGCCCACGGGGCGAGCCGCCCGGGCAGCCCCTCGGTGTCGCGCGCGGCGAGCAGGGTCCGCCAGCCGCTGAACGTCTCGGCCTCGCTGTCGGCGACGGCGGGTGCGTCGATCGGCGCCGGGGTCATGATCCGGCTGAGCTCGCCGACCGCTGTCAGGACCCGGTCCAGTTCGGCGGCGATCCAGGGGATGCGGGGCTGGCGGCCGTCGATGTCCTGGAGGACGAGGGCGACCCGGGTTCCGTCGTCGTACGAGCCCAGCAGCCGCGGTACGGGGGCGTCGGGCGGGAGGGCGGCGGTGTTGCGGGCTTCGGCGCGGTGCAGGTCGGGGCTGCCGGGGTTCACCTCGGCGCTGACCACCTTGACGAACGCCCGCCGCCCGTCGGCGAGCAGGATCCGGGCGGCGACGCCCGGTGAGAACCCGCCGCTCTGGTTCCGCGCGTCGACGACAGGGGCGCCGAGGATGTCCTCGACGGCGCTGCGTACGACGCCCGGAAGGTCGGCCCAGTGGTGGCGGACGCCGGTTGCGGGAGGCGCGGTCACGTTCATCTGCGCATCCTGGCCCGGGGCCGGGGCCGGGCCAACCGAATATCAGGCCGTCCGCGCATCAGCCGGTCCCGCGCCGGACGCGCAGGAAGTCCGTCCGGTGTTCGGGGGCGGGCCGGCAACCGGACGCCCCGGTCCCCTCCCGCTGCCGCACTACGCCTCGCGCGCCGTCAGTGCGAGCAGGTCGCGAGCCGGGCCCGTGGGCCGGTGTCCCGAAGGCCAGACCGCCCTCAGTTGTCGTCGGAACCGTACCCCCGCCACCGGGGTCTTCACCAGCCGCCGCGAGGACAGTTCCTCCCCCAGCGCCAGTTCGCTCAGGACGCACGGTCCCGCACCGCTCTCCGCCGCACTCTTCACCGCTGTCGTCGAGGAGAGTTCGAGCAGTGGCTGCGCCAGCCCGCCGTGGACGGCCAGTGCCGCGTCCAGGACCTGTCGGGTGCCGGAGCCGCGCTCGCGCAGGATCAGTGGGGTCGCGGCCAGTTCCTGCGGCCTCAGCGGTGTGCGGCGGCGGGCCCACGCGTGGGACGGGGCGACCACGACGACGAGGCGGTCGTGCGCGATGACCGTTCCGTCGAGACCCTCCGGTATGGACAGCCCCTCCACGAATCCGAGGTCGGCCTCGCCGGCGAGCAGCCGCCCCGCGACCGCCGCCGAGTTGCCCGCGAGCAGCGAGACAGCGGTGTCCGGCCGTTCGGCGCGCAGTGCGATCAGCCAGCCGGGCAGCAGATATTCGGCGATGGTCATGGAGGCGGCGACCCGCAGCCGGGAGTCGCGCCGGTCCCGCAGCGCCTGCGCGCCCACGTCGAACGCCTCGGCGGCCTCGACGATCCGGCGCGCCCAGTCGGTGACGAGCGCGCCCGCGTCGGTGAGCCGGGAGCCGCGCGGCGACCGGTCGAGGAGGGCCACACCGAGCTGTCGCTCCATCGACCGGATGCGGCTGCTGGCGGCGGGCTGGGTGATGCCGACGTCTCGTGCCGCGCGTCCCAGGCTGCCGTGCCGGGCGACGGCGAGCAGCAGCTCCAGCGCTCCGAGGTCGGGGACCCGGTGGGACAGGAGGGCGGGTGTGGGTGCGTCCTTGGGCATAAAGCCAGCTTATGACCCCATAGAGACAAGCTCCCTGGTGGGGGACCGCCCCCGGAACAAGGATCGTGGCATGGCCATCTTTCCGCAGACCCGCGCGCAGACGACCGCCCCGTACTCCGCCGCTGTGCGGCTTCCTTCTCTGCGATACATCGGCCCCAACTGGTACGCGACGGTCATGGGCACGGCCATCGTGGCCGGCGCGGGCGCCGCGCTTCCCGTGCACGTGCCCGGGCTCCGGGCGGCCTGCACGGTGGTGTGGGCGCTCGCGGCGGTGCTGCTCGCGGCGGTGCTCGCCGCCCGCGCCGGACACTGGTTCGCCCACCGCGACCAGGCCCGTGCCCATCTCCTCGACCCGGCCGTCGCCCCGTTCTACGGCTGCCTCTCGATGGCGCTGCTGGCCGTCGGCGGCTCCACCATGACGGTCGGCCGGGACGTCATCGGGCATCGGGCCGCCCTCGCCGCGGACGTGGTGCTGTACACCGCGGGCACGGCGATCGGCCTGGCCGCAGCGGTCGCGATCCCGTATCTGATGGTCGTACGCCACCGTCCGGCGCCCGGGACCGCATCGCCGGTCTGGCTGCTGCCGGTGGTGGCGCCGATGGTGTCCGCGGCGCTCGGCCCGCTGCTGGTGCCGGAGCTTCCCTCGGGTCAGTTGCGGGAGGGGATGCTGCTCGCCTGCTACGCGATGTTCGGGCTGAGCCTGCTGGCGACGCTGGTGATGCTGCCGCTGATCTTCGCGCGGCTGGTCCACCAGGGTCCGCTGCCCCTCGCCCTGACCCCCACGTTGTTCCTGGTCCTCGGTCCGCTGGGCCAGTCGACGACCGCGGTCGGTCAGCTCGCCGATGTGGCGCCGGGGGCGATCGGGGCGCCGTACGCCTCCGCGCTCGGGGCGTTCGCCGTGCTCTACGGGGTGCCGGTGATGGGGTTCGCGCTCCTGTGGCTGGCGCTGGCCGCGTCGATGGTGGTGCGCGCGGTACGGGGCGGCATGACGTTCGGCATGACCTGGTGGGGGTTCACCTTCCCGGTCGGTACGTGTGTCACGGGCGCCGCGGGCCTGGCCCGGCACACCGGTCTGACGGCGTTCACCTGGCTGGCCGTCGCGCTGTACGTGCTGCTGGTGACGGCCTGGGCGGTGACCGGGCTGCGGACGCTGCGCGGGCTGTTCAGCGGAGCGCTGCTCGCAGCGCCGCAGGCGCCGCCGCCAGTGACGGTCCGTACCACGTGAGATACCGCCCGTCGACGAGTGCGGCGGGCAGCGCGGGAAACGCCTCGGGGCCGTCGGTCGCGGTGAAGCGGTACGGCTCGTCGGGCAGCACGACCAGGTCGGCGCCGCTCGCGTTGAGCTCGTCGAGCGGGATGCGCGGGTAGCGCTCGGCGTGGTCCGCGTACACGTTCCGCACGCCGATCCGGACCAGCAGATCACCGGCGAAGGTGTCGCGTCCGAGCACCATCCAGGGCCGACGCCAGATCGGCACGATGGCGCGGCGCGGTACGGAAGCGGGCGGCGGGAGCGCCGCCCAGGCGGCCTCGGCCGCGTCGAGCCAGTCGGGCCGGCGCAGCCCGCAGCCGGTCACCAGGGCCCGGTGCAGTTCGGCGAAGGCCTGGTCGAGGGTGCGGACCTCGGTGACGAGGACCGTGGTCCCGGCCGCCCGGAGCGCGGCGAGGTCGGGTGCGCGGTTCTCCTCCTCGTTGGCGAGGACGAGATCGGGGCGGAGCGCGAGAACCGCGGCCACATCGGGGTTCTTGGTGCCGCCGATGCGTGCGGCGGTCAGACCGGCCGGATGGGTGCACCAGTCGGTGACGCCGACGAGGAGGCCGGGGTCGGTGGCGGCGACGGCCTCGGTGAGCGACGGGACGAGGGAGACGACACGTTCCACGGGCACCGGTGTCTCAGCGCCTCGGGTCGTTCGTGGCGTCGATGTGCTCGGCAACCGCGACGACCAGCAGTCGGGTGCCCGGCATCGTGGCCCGCCAGCGGTGCCGTACCCCGCCCGACAGGAACAGCGTGTCGCCGCGCTCCAGCCGGTACGCCTGCCCCTCCGCCTCCACCTCGGCGGCGCCCTCCGCGACGTACATCACCTCGTCGTTGCGGTGCTGGAACTCCCGCCCGAGGTCTATCTCGCCGGTGAACTCCAGTGCGCTGAGCTGGTGCCGCCCCCGCACCACTCTGCGTACCCCGTCGTCCTCGCCCGCGCGGACCACGTCGACGGCTCGCGCGGAGTCCGCGGCGGCACGCAGCCGTGCCGTGGTGGTCTCCAGGGCAACGGCCACCCGGTCCAGCGACCGGGCGCTGGGCCGGGCCCGCTCGTTCTCGATCTGGCTGAGAAACGGCACGGACAGGCCGCTGCGGCCGGCGACCGCGGCCAGTGTCAGCCCCAGGCTTCTTCGTCGTCGGCGAACCGCGGCGCCCACGCGGAGTGTGTCCTTGTCGTCCATGTCCGGCTCCCTCCCGACTCGTCATCCTTCCGGCTGCCAGCACCTTACGCACAAGGTTGGCCAAGGACAGCCGGTAAATGAATGCCGGAACAGCCGGAAGGGGTGGCACCGCCGACCGGCAGTGGCACCCCTTCACGGTGCTTCAGACCCTACTGGGGGGCCATCTTGTCCGCGATGCCCGGATTCTTGTCCATCCAGGCCTTCACGGCTTCTTCCTCGTGCCCCGTGCCGCGCTTCTGGATCTCGTTCTCCAGGCCGGCCAGCTGCTGCTCGCTGAGCTTGAAGTCCTTGAACCACTTGGTGAGCTGCGGGTAGTTCTTCGGGAAGTCCTTGCTGGCGATCGTGCGGATGGTGTCGCCATTGCCGAAGGCCTTCTTGGGGTCCGTCAGCTTGGTGAGGTCGTACTGGTTGTACGCCCAGTGCGGCGTCCAGAGCAGAACCGCGATCGGCTCCTTCTTGGCGTACGCGCGCTTCAGCTCGGCGAGCATCGAGGGCGTCGAACTGTCGACGACCTTGTACTCCTTGTCGAGACCGTAGGCGGGCAGCACGTTGTTCTTCAGGTTGGCCATGGTGGCGGTGCCGGGCTCAATGCCGACGATGCGGTTCTTGAACTCGTCCCCGCGGCCCTTGAGGTCCTTGTAGGACTTGATGCCCTTGACGTACGAGGGGACGGCGACCTCCAGCGAGGTCGGCCCGTACCACGATCCGAGGTCGGTGAGCCGGGAGCCGTACTTGTTCCAGTAGTTCTTCTGGGTGTACGGCAGCCAGCCGTCGAACTGCACGTCGAGCTGGCCGCGGGACATCGCGGCGTACATCGGACCGACCTCGAACTGCTTCAGGTTGATCTTGTAGCCACGGTCCTCCAGGACGGCCTTCCACAGGTAGGTGGCGGCGATGTCCTCCTCCCACGGGAACCAGGCCATCTCGACGGTGCGGTCGCGCTCGTCCTTGCCGCTCGCGCCCTTCGCCGCCTTGGTGACCGGGGTCCACTTGTCGGCGACGCCCGGGTTCTCCTTCAGCCAGGCGCGGACCGCTTCCTGCTCCTTGCCCTTGCCGGTCGTCTGGATCTTCGCCTCAAGACTGGTGAGCTGGTCCTCGGTCATCTTGAAGTTCTTCAGCCAGTTGCCGACGTGCGGGTTGTCGTCGGAGAAGCCCTTGCGGGTCAGGGTGTGGATGCCGTCGCCCTTGCCCCAGAGGTTCTTGGGGTCCTTGAGCTTGGTGAGGTCGTACTGGTTGTACGCCCAGTGCGGCGACCAGAGCGGGACGACGATCGGTTCCTTCTTGGCGTACGCGCGCTTCAGCTCGGCGAGCATCGAGGGCGTGGAGCCGTCGACGACCTTGTACTCCTTGTCGAGGCCGTACCCCGGCAGGATCTTGTCCTTGAGCAGCCCGGTCTCACCGGCGCTCGGCTCGATGCCGACGACGCGGCCCTTGAAGTCGGACGCCTTGCCCTTGAGGTCGTCGAGCGAGTCGACGCCCTTCACGTACGAGGGGACGGCCAGCTCCAGGGAGGTGGGGCCGTACCAGGAGCCCATGTCGTCCAGGCGGTCCCGGTACTTCTTCCAGTACGTGGCATGGGTGACCGGGAGCCAGGAGTCGGTCTCGAAGTCGATCTGGCCGTTCGCCATACCCGTGTAGAGCGCGCCGGCCTCGTACTGCTTCACGTCGACCTCGAAGCCGCGCTGCTCCAGCAGCTCCTTCCAGAGGAAGGTGGAGGCGATGCCCTCGTCCCACGGGATGTATCCCATGCTGATCTTCTGGCCCTTGCCGACGTTCGATGCGTCGGTGGCGGCACCGGTGTCCTGCTTCGACGAGCCGAAGATGCCCATGCCACCGGCGACGAGCGCGAGGACGACGACGCCGACGACCGCGACGGCGGGCTGCGGACGGTAGTTCCAGATCTTCAGTCCGCCGGCCACCGACTGGGCCTTGGCGAGGGCGCGGCGGGCCAGCGGGGAGACCTCGCGGCCCAGCGCGCTGGTCATCCGGTCCAGATACATCGCCAGGATGACGATGGAGATGCCCGCCTCGAAGCCGAGGCCGACGTCGACGTTGCCGATGGCGCGGTAGACGGAGCCACCGAGGCCGCCGCCGCCGACCATGCCGGCGATGACCACCATGGACAGGCCGAGCATGATGACCTGGTTGATGCCCGCCATGATCGTGGGCAGGGCGAGCGGCAGCTGCACCCGCAGCAGGGTGTTGCGCGAGGTGGTGCCGAAGGCCTCGGCCGCCTCGACAAGGTCGCCGTCGACCTGGCGGATGCCGAGCTCGGTCATCCGGACGCCCGGGGGCAGCGCGAAGATGATGGTGGCGATGATGCCGGGCACGACGCCGACGCCGAAGAAGATGACGCCGGGAATCAGATAGACCATGGCGGGCATGGTCTGCATGAAGTCGAGGACCGGCCGGGTCACCGCGGACACCGTCTTGGAGCGGGCCGCCCAGATGCCGAGCGGGACGGCGAGGACCAGTGTGACGATGGTCGCGACGAGCACCAGTGTGAGGGTGTCCATCGCTTCGTCCCACAGCTCGACCGAGTCGATGAGCGCGAAGCCCACGAAGGCGAGTCCACCCGCGAGCAGACCGCGCAGCCACCAGGCGATGACCGCGACGATGCCCGCGAACAGCAGCGGGGCGGGGGCGGAGAGGACGGCGGCTATGCCGTCGAACATGCCGCCGACGACGGAGCTGATCGCGTCGAACAGCCAGGCCAGGTGGGTCTGCAGCCAGTCGACCGCACTGTCCACCCATTCACCGAGCGGGAGCCTAAACATCGGCGGCCACCTTCTTCGCGGTGGTCGTGGCGTCCTGCGGCAGCTCGATGGGGCTCATCGGCTCGCCGAGGACGGCAAGCAGCCGGGACCGGGGGACGACCCCGACGAGCTTGCCCTTGTCGTCGGTCACGGCGACCGCGACACCACTGCGCGAGCACGGCGTGAACAGCTCGATGATCGGCGTGGACTCGGAGACCGTGGCCGGCGCCGACCTGAGGACGTCGTCGGGCGTACGGAGTTCCTCGCCGTCGTCGCCCGTGGTGCCCATGACGGTGTGCGGCTCGGCCATGACGGCGCCCGCGGTGAGCACCCGGGAGCGGTCGACGTCCTGGGTGAAGGAGGCGACGTAGTCGTTGGCGGGGGTGACGAGGATGTCCTCGGCGGTGCCCAGCTGGACGATCCTCCCGTCCCGCATCACGGCGATCCGGTCGCCGAGGCGCATGGCCTCGTTGAGGTCGTGGGTGATGAAGACGATGGTCTTCTTCAGCCGCTTCTGCAGTTCCAGCAGCTGGTCCTGCATGTCGCGGCGGATCAGCGGGTCCAGCGCGCTGAACGACTCGTCCATCAGGAGCAGGTCGGCGTCGGTGGCGAGGGCGCGGGCCAGGCCGACGCGCTGCTGCATACCGCCGGACAGCTCGTCGGGCCAGGACTTCTCCCAGCCGGCGAGGCCGGTCAGCTCCAGCGCCTCGGCGGCGCGCTTCTCGCGCTCGGCACGCGGCACACCCTGCACTTCGAGTCCGTACGCGGCGTTCTCCAGGACGCTCCGGTGCGGGAACAGGGCGAAGTGCTGGAAGACCATGCTGATCTTCGAGGAGCGGACGGCGCGGAGTTCGCGGGGGCTCAGGGCGGTCAGGTCCTGGCCGTCGAACAGCACACGTCCGGCTGTGGGGTCCAGCAGCCCGTTGAGCATCCGCAGCAACGTGGACTTGCCGGATCCGGACAGACCCATCACGACGAAGATCTGGCCCGGTTCCACGGTGAACGAGGCGTCGATCACCGCTGCGGTCGTTCCGTCGGCGCGCAGCTCGTCGCGGTCCGTGCCGCTCTCGAGCTTCTGCACGGCTTGATCGGGTCGTCTGCCGAACACCTTGTACAGGTGGTCGGCTTGCAGCCTTGACACATACACCTCACGCGTTGAACCGAAAACGGTCTGCCACCCCCTCCGGCAGACCGTGGAGCGACGCGGATTCGGTCCGCTTGGCACGCGCTGCAGTGGAAATGGCGACGTGGTCCGCTCCGATGGCGCGCCTGCCCGCACTTACACGAACCAAACAGAACAGTGACCCAGTTCACTTTTGGGTCGGTGTCAGTGAGGTGCGGCATCATCGGGGTGTGACGCGACGCCTGATGCTCCTCGACACCGCTTCCCTCTACTACCGCGCCTACTTCGGGGTCCCCGATTCGGTGCGCGCACCGGACGGCACGCCGGTGAACGCCGTGCGCGGTCTGCTCGACTTCATCGGGCGGCTCGTCCAGGACCACCGGCCGGACGACCTGGTGGCCTGTATGGACGCGGACTGGCGGCCGCACTGGCGGGTCGAGCTGATTCCCTCGTACAAGGCGCACCGGGTCGCGGTGGAGACCGCCGACGGGCTGCCCGACGAGGAGGAGACCCCCGACACACTGGCGCCGCAGGTCCCGATCATCGAGGACGTGCTCGACGCGCTCGGGATCGCGCGGGTCGGTGTCCCGGAATACGAGGCGGACGACGTGATCGGCACGCTGACCGGTCTCGCCACCGGCCCGGTGGACATCGTGACCGGCGACCGGGACCTCTACCAGCTGGTCGACGACGCCCGTGGGGTGCGGGTCCTCTACCCGCTGAAGGGGGTCGGGTCCCTGCAGCTGACGGACGAGGCGTGGCTGCGCGAGAAATACGGGGTGGACGGCTCCGGCTATGCCGATCTGGCGCTGCTCCGCGGCGACCCGAGCGACGGGCTGCCGGGGGTCCCCGGCATCGGTGAGAAGACGGCGGCGAAGCTGCTGGACGCCTTCGGCGATCTGGCCGGGATCATGGCCGCGGTGGACGATCCGGCGGCGAAGCTGACTCCCTCGCAGCGCAAGCGGCTCGACGAGGCACGGGACTACGTGGCCGTCGCGCCGACCGTGGTCCGGGTCGCCGGTGACGTCCCGCTGCCCGCGTTCGATCCGGCGCTTCCCACCGAGCCGCGCGACCCCGCCGCCCTCGAAGTGCTGGCCGAGCAGTGGGGACTGGGAGGTGCCCTTCAGCGGCTGCTCTCCACACTTCGGAACTGAGGTGCTAACTTAGGCAAGCCTAAGTATTTGGAGCAGGGAGAACCTCGTGGCAGAACGACCGGCGCGGCAGGCACCCACGGCGCAGGGGGCCCAGGTCCTGCGCACCGAGCGGATCACCCCGCACATGGTGCGGGTGGTGCTCGGCGGTGACGGCCTGGCCGGCTTCGCGTTGTCCGGGTTCACCGACCACTACGTCAAGCTGTGCTTCGCGCCCGAGGGCGCCGACTACGCGCACCCGTTCGACATGGCCCGGATCCGCGAGGAGTATCCGCGCGAGCTGTGGCCGACCACCCGTACCTACACGGTGCGTTCCTGGGACCCGGTCGCCCGGGAGCTGGCGATCGACTTCGTGGTCCACGGCGACGAGGGCCTGGCGGGGCCGTGGGCGCTCCGCGCGGCTCCGGGTGATCAGGTGACCTTCCTGGGTCCCGGCGGCGGTTACGGACCCGACGCGTCGGCGGACTGGCACCTGCTGGCCGGCGACGAGAGCGCTCTGCCGGCGATCGCGGCGGCTCTGGAACAGATGCCCGCGGGTGCGGTGGCGCACGCCTACATCGAGGTGGTGGACGCGTCCGAGGAACAGAACATCGTGACGGCCGACGGGGTCGAGCTGACCTGGCTGCACCGCGGCGACCGCCCGGTCGGCGAGGCGCTGACCGCGGCCGTGAAGTCCCTGGAGTTCCCGGTGGGCCGGGTGCAGGCGTTCGTGCACGGCGAGGCGGGCTTCGTGAAGGAGATCCGCCGCCACCTGCGGCTCGACCGGCAGATCCCGCTGCCGCAGCTGTCGATCTCCGGCTACTGGCGCCTCGGTCAGAACGACGACGCGTGGCGCTCGGTGAAGCGCGAGTGGAACCAGCAGGTGGAGCGGGAGCAGGAGAGCGCCGCGTAGGCCGCACGTCCGGGGCACCCGTGGTGGACATCCACGCCCCGGTCACCGTCCGCCCTGGACGGTGACCGGGGCGTCGACGTGCGGCGGCGACGGGCACGCGACCGGGTCGTCCGCGTACGAAACGGTGGCGCCGGCGGACACGCGACCCGGGCGCCCACGCGTCGGACGTGTCCCCCTCATCCGCCCCCGTCCCGCTCCCCCTGCTCGCCGCCGTACGCCCTGGCCGAGGCGTCCACGTGCGCGAGCCTGCGCAGCGCGCTGAACATTGCCTCGCCCAGCACCGTGCCGACGACCACGCTCTCCACCAGGTCCTCGCGCGCCACCCGCCGTCCCACGTAGTCGAGATCGGCCCGGGCGACCGGTTCCGCGGCGCTCGCGTAGTCGTCGAGCAGCTCGCAGAAGCCTCCGTGCCCGGCCCGTCGCAGTGCGGCCAGCACCCCGGCCAGGGCCTCACCGGCCGGACTCCGCGCCTCCACCCGCCAGCCGCGCCGCTCCAGCAGCTCGGCCACCTCTTCGCGGGCGTCGTCCAGTTCGGGCCCGGGTTCGCTGCCCTCGATTGCCGTGATCCGCTTCGCCGCCACGCCCAGCACATGGTGCACCGGCTGCGCGGGGTCGTCGATCGTCCGAAGTACGTCACCGATCGCGGAGAGCGAGAGTCCGCCGACATCCAGAAGGGCACGGATCAGCTTCAGCCGGCGCTCGTGCCCGGAGTCGTACGACGCCTGGTTCGGGCTGGTCAACTCCCCCGGGGGCAGGAGCCCTTCCCGCACGTAGAACTTGATCGTCGCCACCGAAACCCCGGACCTGCGGCTCAACTCGCCGATGCGCACGCTGCGTTCTCCCTTTCCGCTCTTGCCAACCCCGCATCCCATCATAGATAGTTCCACTATCGGATAGCGGAGAGTCTCACTATCCATAATCTTCGGTCTTCACAGGGAGTACACCCATGCCGTCATGGCGTTCCTGGCACCGCCCGTTAGTCCTCTTCGCCGCGGCGATGGCTGTCATGGCCGTCATCTCCGGAGTGGGACTCCTGGTCGACGACCGGGTCCTCGCGGGCTCGGCGATCTGGTTCAAGCCCTTCAAGTTCGCGGTCTCGTTCGTGGCGTACGCCCTGGCGCTCGCCTGGATGCTGACGCTCCTCACCCGCGGCCGGCGCACCGGCTGGTGGGCCGGGACCGTGGTCACGGTCTCCAGCCTCGCCGAGATGGCGATCATCACCGCGCAGGTCATCCGCGGGAAGCGCAGCCACTTCAACCACGCCACCCCGTTCGACGAGCGGCTGTTCACCGCGATGGGCGTCACCGTCGCCGCCCTCTGGACCGGAACCCTGGTCATCGCGGTCCTGTTGCTGCGCGCCCGTATCCAGGACCGCGCCGCCGCCCTCGCGATCCGCTCGGGGGTGTTCATTGCGCTGGTGGGCGCGGGAATCGGCTTCCTGATGACGCAGCCGACTCCCGAACAGCGGGCCGCCGGGAACCTCGACACCGCGGATGTGATCGGCGCACACTCCGTCGGCGTACCCGACGGCGGCCCCTCGATGCCGCTCACCGGCTGGTCGACGACCGGCGGCGATCTGCGCATCCCGCACTTCGTCGGCATGCACGCGCTCCAGTTGCTCCCGCTGCTCCTGCTCGCCCTGGTGGCGCTGGCCCCGCGCTTTCCCCGGCTGGGCGATCCGCGGGTACGGCTGCGCCTGATGCTCGTCGCATCAGGGGCGTACGCGGCGGTCGTCGCCCTCGTCGCGTGGCAGGCGCTGCGCGGGCAGTCACTGATTCATCCGGACGGCGCGACGCTCACTGCCGCGTCGCTCCTCCTGGCCGCCACCGCCGCCGGAACGTATGCGGCGCTGCGGCCGACTCCCGTATTCCGCACCACGGATTCCGTCGAGAAGGAGCTCATGGCATGACCGGTGCACTCTTCGAGGTCTCGTTCTGGCTGGCAGCGCCCTTCTGGCTGCTCATGATCCTGGCGCCGCACTGGCGGCCCACCGCGCGCCTCGCGGCGTCCCCTCTGACCGTCCTGCCGGTGCTGGCCGTGTATCTGATGATGGCCGTGCCCGTCTTCCCCGAACTGTGGACTGCCGTGCGCAGCCCCGACATCGACACGTTCCGCGACCTGACCGTGCTGGCGAACGGGGCGGGGGCCATCTGGGCGCAGGTCATCGCGTGGGATCTGCTGCTCGGCCAGTGGATGTTCCTGGAGGGCCGTCGGCTGGGTGTCCCCGCGCTGGTGATGAGCCCTCTGCTGGTACTGACCATTCTGCTGTCGCCGTTCGGCCTGCTGGTCTTTCTGGTGCTGCGCGCGGTCCGGAAGCCGAAGAGCCGGCCCGGGGAGACCTTCCCGGACCGGTTCCACGATGCGGCGCTCTCCTGACCCAGCGGCCGCACGCGCCGTCAGACGGACTTCTGGTACGAGCGGAAGGTGCGGGTCGACAGCCAGACCGCCACCACCGCGAGGGCGAGCAGCGCTCCCCCGCGGCTGAGCACCAGCCCCCAGTCGGGCTGGGCGGTCAGGGCCGAACGGCCCGCCACCATCGCCCAGTTGACCGGGTTGAATTCGGCGATCTGCCGCATCCAGGACGGCATCTGGCTCGGCGCCATGAACGAGGACGAGAGAAAGGTCAGCGGCAGCAGCAGGAACGTGTTGATACCGATGATCGACTCACGCCGGCGGACCAGCATCCCCAGCGCGTTGGAGAGCGCACCGAAGACCGTACCGAGCAGGATCGAGGCGACGAGCAGGATCAGCAGCCCGCCCGCACCACCCGGGTACGTCGCACCGGCGGCCCAGCCGAGGAGCACGATGATGACCGACTGGACGGCGGTACTGATGCCGTTCTGCACGACGTTGGCGTTCATCAGCGCGTTCCGGCTGACCGGGGTGGTGAGGAAGCGGTTGAGCGTGCCCCGCTCGATCTCCTCCAGGGTGCCCATTCCGGCCCACATGCTCGATCCGAGGGCGCTCATCACGACGATGCCGGGGATCAGGTAGTCCAGATAGGACGTGGTGCCGAAGCCGCCGAGCTCGACGACCTTCTTGAAGAGGTTGCCGAACAGGAACAGCCAGATCACCGGCTGGACCAGGGAGATCGCCAGGAAGACCGGCTGCCTGATGATCGCCATGAGCTGACGCTGAGTCATGTACCAGGTTTGGGCGATGACGTGACTGCTCATCGGGTGCCTCCTGCGGCGACCGTGGCGGGGATCTGCTGGGCGTCCGCGGCCTCGGCCTCGGAGAAGCGGCGTCCGGCGTAGCGCAGATAGACGTCGTCGAGAGAGGGGCGGGCGACGGTGGCGGCGGCGACCGCCGCGCCGGCCCGGTCCAGGGCGCCGAGCAGTACAGGGACGGCGGCGGCGCCGTCCTCGGCGCGGACGCTGACCCGGCGGCCCTCGGCCAGTACCTCGTACACCCCGGGCAGTCCGGTGAGCGCGGCGGTGACCGCCGCACGGTCCGCGTCGGTGCGCAGCTCCATGTGGACGGCGTCGCCGCGGAGTTCGCCCTTGAGTTCGTCGGGGGTGCCCTCGACGACGATCCGGCCGCGGTCGACGATCGCGATGCGTTCGGCGAGCCGGTCGGCCTCCTCCAGGTAGTGCGTGGTGAGCACGATGGTCAGGCCCTCGTCGCCGGCCAGCCGGGCGATCTCGTCCCACATGGCCGTACGGGCCTCGGGGTCGAGTCCGGTGGTGGGCTCGTCGAGGAACAGCACCTCGGGGCGGTGGACCAGGCCGAGCGCCACGTCCAGGCGCCGCTGCATTCCGCCGGAGTACCCCTTGACCTGCCGCTTCCCCGCGTCGGCGAGGTCGAAGCGGTCCAGCAGTTCATCGGCGCGGCGCTGGACCGCGGCGCCCCGCATCCCGTACAGCCTGCCCTGCAGCAGCAGGTTCTCCCGGCCGGTGGCGACCGGGTCGGCGCCGGACTTCTGGGCGACGACGCCGATCGCGCGGCGGACCCGGTCGGGGTGGTGCAGCACGTCGTGTCCGGCGACGCTCGCGGCGCCGGAGTCGGGGCGGGCGAGGGTGGTGAGGATCTTGACGGTGGTGGACTTCCCGGCGCCGTTGGGGCCGAGGAGTCCGAAGACCGTGCCGGCACCGACGGTGAGGTCCATGCCGTTCAGTGCGGTGACGTCGCCGGGATAGGTCTTGATCAGTTGTCGCGCCTCTACTGCAGGCGCACGGGTGCTCATGACGGAGCTCTCCTGTGGTCAGCGGGGTGTTCGGGCATGCCGAGCCGATCCGCGTGAAGAGAGCCGGGCTATCCTGGGTGTGCCGCACCTCGATCGCCTGGCTCGCCCTCACGGCATGGCCGGTCCGGGGTTCGAGACCCTGGCAGGCGCTGCTCCAACAGCCCCTGCCGGGGTCTTTCTCTTTCTTCGGTACCGCTTGGCGCTACGCCTTCCGCTCGGGATCGAGGACGATCTCCTGTTCGTCGAGGTCCTGCCAGTCCTGCGGAACCTCGCCGGTCTCGTGGAAGGACTTCCACTCCTCGATGCCACTGATCGTGGCATCGAGAAGCTCGGTACGGAATTTCTTGATCCACTCCAGCTGGGCATCGATCATGTGGAGCTGGTACTCGGTCTCCACCACGAAGACCCGGGGCAGCTTCTCCGTCAGCCGGCCGAGGATGCCCCGCATCGCCGCGGACTGGACCGCCAGCGCCGCCTCCCGGGTTTCCAGCAGCTCCGCGACATCCTCCGGAGGCAGCACCGGCAGCAGCGAGAGCGCGGTCTCGAAGACCGGGTACTCGACGGCCGGAACGGCGAGCAGATCGGAGAGCCAGTCGACCATCTCGGCACGCCCCGCCCCGGTGATGCCGTAGAGCGTGCGCTCGGGGCGGTTGCCCTGGCGCTGCACGCCGGCCACCTCGACGTACCCGTGCTTCTCCAGGTTCTGGACCACGGTGTACAACGAGCCGAAATTGATCTTGACGCTGTGTTCCTTGCCGCGCCGGCGAAGCGTCTGGGCGATCTCGTACGGATGCATGGACCGCTCGGCGAGCAGCACCATCACCGTGAGTGCCAGTGGATTGCTGAGCTTGCGCCGCTTGGCCACCGCCCCCACCGCCCTTCACTTCATCAGATCATCACTTCGTCATCGAATACTCGTGTACGAACATATCGCGAGCACCCTTACGCGTCAACCACGATGTATCGCGAATTCGCGGCGGCGTGGAAAGATTTCACACACTGACCAATCCGCGCTGCCGTCGGCTTCGAATCGCCTCATGAAACCGATGCGCATCCTGGGAGGAAGCCCGCGTGAAACAAGCCGTGCACATCAGCGAAGCGCCATCGGCGGGGCCCGATCTCCAGGAACTCCTGGATCTGGTCGCCCGCGGCGACCAGGCTGCGTTCGCCAAGGTGTACGACGCGGTCTGCGGTCCGGTCCTCGGTCTCGTACGGAGTGTGCTGCGCGACCCCGCACAGTCGGAGGAGGTGGCGCAGGAGGTGCTGGTGGAAGTGTGGCGGACCGCCCCCCGCTTCCGGGCTTCCCGCGGCAGCGCCATGAACTGGGTGCTGACGCTGGCCCATCACCGGGCGGTGGACCGGGTGCGCTCCGTCGAGGCGACGACGGCCCGGGAGCGCAGGGCGGCGTTGCTGGACCGTACGCCGGAGTTCGACGAGGTCACCGAGCAGGTCGAGAGCCGGCTGGAGCGGGAGCAGGTGCGCCGCTGCATGCGGACCCTGTCCGAGCTGCAACGGCAGTCCGTCACGCTCGCCTACTACCGCGGCCTGACTTACCGCGAAGTGGCGGAACTCCTCTCCGTACCGCTCGGGACGATCAAGACACGACTGCGCGACGGACTGATCCGGCTGCGCGACTGCCTCGGGGTGAGCGCATGAGCACGGTGGATCGCATGAGCGGGGCCGAACTGCACACGCTGACCGGCGCCTACGCCCTGTACGCGCTGCCGGACGCGGAGCGCGGGGAGTTCGAACGCCATCTCGGCGACTGCGAGGCCTGCGCCGTGGAGGTGCGGGAACTGTCCGAGACCGCCACCCGGCTCGGGCTCGCGGTGTCCGCAGCCCCGCCGCGCGAGCTGCGCGACCGGGTACTGCGGGAGATCACGACCGTACGGCAGGAATCCCCGTCCTGCGGCCGACGCACCCGCTCGGCCGTCTCCGTCCAGCGGACCGGCCGCTGGCCGAAGTTCGCGCTGGCCGCGTCTCTGGTCGCCGCTGCCGGGTTCGGCGGGATCGCGGTGTGGCAGAACCAGGTCGCCCGGGACGCACAGCAGGAGGCGCACCGGGCCCAGCAGCAGAGCGAGCAGGTGGCGCGGGTTCTCGCGGCGCCGGACGCGAAGGCGAAGTCCAGCGCGCTGAAGGGCGGGTCCAAGGGCACGGTCGTGGTCTCCCGGAGCGAGAACCGGGCCGTGTTCGTGGCCTCGGGGATGGAGCCGCCGTCCCACGGCAAGGTGTACCAGCTGTGGTTCGACGACCACGGGACCATGCGGTCCGCGGGACTGATCAACCGGGCGGCGACGAGCAACACGGTGCTGCTGGACGGGCCGGTCGACGGCGCGTCGGGCATAGGAATCACCGTCGAGCCGGCCGGCGGCTCCGTGCAGCCGACGTCCGCTCCACTGGCACTGCTGACCTTCCCGACCGCATGAGGGGCTCCCTGCCATGACCGTCTCGGTGGCGCTGTTCACCTCCGATCTGCGGCTGCACGACAACCCCGTTCTGCACGCCGCGGTGCGCGACGCGGATGCCGTCGTCCCCCTCTTCGTCCAGGACGACGGCATCCGCCGGACCGGTTTCGACGCGCCGAACCGGCGGGCGTTCCTCGCCGACTGCCTCGTCGATCTCGACGCAGGGCTGCGCCGCCGCGGCGGCCGGCTGGTCGTCCGCAGCGCCGACGTGGTGGCCGGGGCCTGCGCCGTGGTCGCGGAGACGGGTGCGGAGAGTCTGCACATCGCGGCCGGGGTGAGCGGGTACGCGAGGGAACGCGAGGAGCGCCTGCGCACGGCTCTCGGGGCTGTCGGCTGCGCCCTGCACGTCCATGACGCGGTGGTCACCGCGCTCGCCCCGGGCCTGGTCGTCCCGGCGGGCCGTGACCATTTCACGGTGTTCACCCCCTACTTCCGCCGTTGGGAGACGGCGGGCGTACGGGGCACACTGACCGGGCCGCGGACGGTACGGGTGCCGGACACGGCGACGTCCGCACCGCTGCCGACCCGAGCGGAGGTGACGGGCGTCTCCCCGGGACTTGCCGCAGGCGGCGAGACGGCAGGGCGCAGGCTGCTGACCTCCTGGCTGCACGGCCCGATGGCCGACTACGGGACCGGCCACGACGACCTCGCCGGGGACGCGACATCCCGGCTGTCGCCGTTTCTGCACTTCGGCTGCCTCTCCGCGGCCGAACTGGTGCACCGGGCACGGGAGAAGGGCGGACCGGGCGCCGACGCGTTCGTACGGCAGCTGGCCTGGCGGGACTTCCACCACCAGGTTCTCGCCGCCCGGCCGGACGCCGCGTGGGCCGACTACCGTCCGCGCGGCGACCGGTGGCGGTCCGACCCCGACGAGATCGAGGCGTGGCGTGCCGGGCTCACCGGCTATCCGCTGGTCGACGCGGCGATGCGACAGCTGGCGCATGAGGGCTGGATGCACAACCGGGGCCGGATGCTGGTCGCGAGTTTCCTCACCAAGACGCTGTATGTGGACTGGCGCGTCGGCGCGCGGCACTTCCTGGATCTCCTGGTCGACGGGGACCTGGCGAACAATCAGCTCAACTGGCAGTGGGTGGCGGGCACCGGTACGGACACCCGCCCCAACCGTGTACTCAATCCGCTGATCCAGGGCAAGCGGTTCGATCCACGGGGCGCGTACGTACGGCGGTGGGTGCCGGAACTGGCGGGCCTGGACGGCGCTGCGGTGCACGAGCCGTGGAAGCTCACCGGCCCGGAAGGGGCCCGGCTCGCCTATCCGGACCCGGTAGTGGATCTGGCCGAGGCCCGCGCCCGCTTCGAACGGGCGCGCGGCCTCGGCTGACAGCTGGCCACCGGCTGCCGGCTCCCGGCTCTCGCCGCCCGGTGGAAGCGCGGCACTTCGACCAGCATCCGGAGGCAGGAGGCGCGCAGTGCGATGCGCGGCCGGGCGAGGAGTCCGGCGGGCCCGCGGCCGCCCGCGCACTCGATGCCGCACCCTTCGCACCGTATGGACATGCTCATCTCGGACTCCTGGGTGGCCACCCCGAGTTCGGCGAAGAGCCGCAGAAGGTACGGGCACGTACGCCGGTTGTGCCCGATGAATCCCGAGTCGACGTGGTGTATCCGTCCGTCGGAGGCCGCGAGGTCATGGGGGTGCGCATGACCTCGGTCCGTTCGTCCGACTCGTACAGCGTCACTTCGTGCGCCTGGCCGAACACATACGCGGCGGTCAGTTCCGCCACGCCGCTGCCCACCACGGCTGTCCACCGCCGATTCCGTGCCATGCCGGTTCCTCCGGTCCCTCGGTTCCGGCTCGCGCCGGGCGGGCCCGGTGTGCGCCGAACGGGCCCTCTCACAGGGTCCCTCGAAGGTGATTCGCGGCCGGGGCCGAGGCGGATCGGTCGATGACCGCCTCTCATCCGATCGGGTGACGGACCAATCCGCCGGGCGTCCGGCGACGAACACCGGATGTGAACGAGGAACAGAACAACGTGCAGGAGCACGGGGCCTCCGGGGCCCGGCGGTCCCGCTGGGCACGTGCCGGTCTCGCCGGGCTCAGCGGTCTGATCGCCGGGTTCTGCGCCCTGGCCGTGGCCGAACTGGTCTCGGCTGCCGTACGTCCCGAGGCGGGTCCGGTCGCGGCGGTGGGCGGGGCGGTCATCGACCGCACTCCCCCGGTCGTGAAGGACTTCGCCGTACGGCACTTCGGCACGGCCGACAAGCTGGTGCTCGAACTGGGCATCCTGGCCCTGCTGGCGGTTTTCGCCGTGGCGGTCGGGCTGCTGGCACTGCGGCACCGGCTGCTCGGCTCGGCGGCCGTTCTGGTCTTCGGCGTGATCGGGGCAGTGGCGGCGGTGGGACGGCCGGAAGGCAGCCCCGCCGATGCCCTGCCCTCGGTGGTGGGTGCCGTACTGGCCGCAGGGGTGCTGTATCTCCTGGTCGGACGGCTCGGCCCGGTGCTCCGTCCCTCTCCCTCGGCCGGCGAGAGGGACGGGCAGGGGGACGGCGCCTTCGACCGGCGCGGTTTCGTGATCGCGGCGACCGCTGCGGCGGCGGCCTCGGCCGGTGCGGGGTTCCTGGGACGGCGGCTGACGTCCTCCGTGCAGGCCGGGGCCACCGCCTCACGGCATGATCTGGTCCTCCCGGTCCCCGAGTCACCGGCTCCCGCCCTACCGCCCGGGACGGACCTGCGGATCCGGGGCCTGAGCTCGTTCATCACCCCGAACAAGAGCTTCTACCGGGTGGACACCGCCTTGGTCGTGCCCCGCATCGACGCCGATTCGTGGCGACTGCGGATCCACGGCAAGGGGGTCGCCCGCCCGCTCACGGTCAGCTTCCAGGACCTCCTGGGGCGGGAGATCATCGAGCGGGACATCACCCTGGCGTGTGTCTCCAACGAGGTCGGCGGCCCGTACGTCGGCAATGCCCGGTGGATCGGTGTGCGGCTGGCCGATCTCCTGCGCGAGACCGGGGTAAAGCCGCCGTCGCAGGGCGGGCCCGCCGACCAGATCGTGGCGCGTTCCGTCGACGGCATGACGATCGGCACGCCGGTCGAGACGGTCATGGACGGGCGCGACGCGATCCTCGCCCTCGGCATGAACGGCGAACCCCTGCCGTTCGCGCACGGCTTCCCGGTCCGCATGGTGGTGCCGGGACTCTACGGGTACGTCTCGGCCTGCAAGTGGATCAAGGACATCGAGCTGACGACGTTCGCCTCGTACGACGCGTACTGGGTCAGGCGCAGCTGGTCCCAGCAGGCGCCGGTCAAGACGGAGTCCCGGATCGACACGCCGCGTCCGTTCGCCTCGCCGAAGCCCGGCATCGTGCCCGTCGCCGGGGTGGCCTGGGCCCAGCACCGGGGGATCTCGCGGGTGGAGGTCCGGGTGGACGGCGGCCCGTGGCATCGGGCCCGGCTCGCGGCGGAGGACAGCCGGGACACCTGGCGCCAGTGGGTGTGGGAGTGGCCGGCCACCTCCGGCAATCACACGCTGGAGGTCCGTGCGACCGACGGGACGGGCGCCACTCAGACCGGCGAACGCGTCGGCACCGTCCCGGACGGTGCGACCGGCTGGCATTCGGTGGTGATCGACGTCTCCTGACCCGCCCTCTCCCCGCACGCACCGTCATGCCCCACTCCTTCGCTTCTTCCTCCCTTCTCAACCGTCGCGCGCACCCGCGCACCTCTCCTGGAGAATCACATGAACACCCTGCACCTTCGCCGTGCCGCCGTTGCCGTCTCCGCCGCCGCGCTCGTGCCCCTGGCCCTGACGGCCTGCTCCAGCGACTCCAAGGACTCCTCCTCCGGCTCCCCCGCGAGCGCGGCCAAGACATCACCGTCGACTGCGGCGAGCGATCCGATGAAGATGAACGAGCCGTTCGGCCCGGCCTGTTCGTCCGTGCTGAAGGACGGCGCGGGCAGCTTCGCGGGTATGGCGAAGGACCCGGTCGCGACGGCCGCCTCCAACAACCCGGCACTCTCCACCCTGGTCACCGCGGTGAAGAAGGCCGGTCTGGTCGACACCTTGAACAACGCCCAGAACATCACGGTGTTCGCGCCGACCAATGACGCCTTCGCCAAGATCCCGCAGGCCGACCTGGACAAGCTGCTGGCGAACAAGGCGGAGCTCACCAAGGTGCTGACGTACCACGTGGTGGGTCGGAATCTGACGCCGAAGCAGCTGGAGGACGGCTCCTACGCCACGCTGGAGAAGGGCAAGCTGACGACCTCCGGCTCGGGCATGACCTACACCGTGAACGACAGCTCGAAGGTCGTCTGCGGCAATGTCCCGACCGCCAACGCCACGGTGTACATCGTCGACACCGTCCTGATGCCCCCGCAGTAGCTCCACCGGGCACCACAAGGACACCACGGACCGGCCGGGGTCGCGTCACCGCCCCGGCCGGTCCCTGCCGTGCACGGCCGCAGTGAGTACTTCGGCGCCGCACGGACACGGCTGTGTCATTCAGCGGAAACAGGCTCTCCCTAATTTCTGTCATCCGACAGGAATGCGGCTCCGGCCGCTGCGCGCAAGGGGCCGCCATGTCCGCGAAGCCGTCCGCCCTCCCCGTCCGTCCCCGAACTGACCGGCGTCTGGCACCGTTCGCTGCTCGTCGACGCGGACGGCCACCGGGACACCACGACCGCCGTGACCTGGGTTCAGGGACCCGTCCGGTACGCGGATCTGCGCCAGCCCTCCCACCATCCGCGCCGTCCCGGTGTCAGCGCCCTGTCCGGCCTCGGCTTCGAGGAGCTCCTCGCGCTCACCCGCCAGGAGGCTTTCGCCGGGAGGCTGCGGCGGCGCTCCGACGTGTTCCACTGGGCCCGCACCCTCGACTTCGGGCCCGTCACGCTCCCGGACGACTACGAATGCTTCACCCTGCTGCGCCCCACCGCCCCCGGCCTGGAGGTGATGAACGGGGCCGGAGAGTGGATCGACGCACCGCCGCTCGACAACTGCTTCGTCGTCAACACCGGTGATCTGCTGGAGCTCTGGACCAACGGCGAGTTCGCCGCGACCTCCCACCGGGTCCGCAAGGTCGCCGTGGAGCGCTACTCCTTCCCGCTCTTCTGCACGGTCGACTACGACACGCCCGTCGCCCCGCTGCCCGCCTTCACCGGTCCCGGCAGGCCGGCGCGCCCCGGCGTCATCGCCGGAGAACACCTCTACGCGCAGACCGTCCAGACCTTCCGCTATCTCGGGCAGCGCCTGGCCGACGGCGAGATCGCCCTGCCCGCGGGCTCCCTGCCGCTCTCCTCCTTCGGCCAGGAAGCACGCCACGCCCCCCGCTCCTCAACCCCATTCCCCCGTCCCTGAGAGCAGGTGCTGCCATGTCCGTCACCGCCCCCACCGACGTACTCCCCGATCCGCCCGCCCCCGCCGAACCCGGCTCCTCACTGGAGGAGTTCGGCTACCGCCAGGAACTCCACCGCAGCCTCGGCCGGTATGCCTCCTTCGCCGCGGGCTTCTCCTTCATCTCGGTCCTGACGACGGTCTTCCAGTTCTTCGCCGTCGGCTACACCTTCGGCGGCCCGGTCTTCTTCTGGGCCTGGCCCGCAGTCCTGGCCGGTCAGCTGCTGGTCGCCGCCTGTTTCGCCGAACTCGCCGCCCGCTACCCGATATCCGGCGCGATCTACCAGTGGTCCTCACGTCTGTCCACCCCGGCCTTCGGCTGGTTCGCGGGCTGGATCATGGTCATCGGCCAGATCGTGGTGGTCGCGGCGGCCGCGCTGGCCCTGCAGATGGTGATGCCGCCGATCTGGTCCGGCTTCCAGCTGGTCGGCGGCGACCCCGCACCGCTGTCCCCGACGGGCGCCACGAACGCGGCCCTGCTCGGCACCGTCCTGCTGGTCCTCACCACGCTGGTGAACGTCGTCGACAACCGGGTGATGTCGGTCATCAACCGGGTCGGGGTCACCGCCGAGATCATCGGTGCCGTCCTGATCGTGGTCCTGCTCCTCACCCACTCCGACCGCACCCCGTCGGTCACCTTCCACACCGGTGGCGCCGGGACGGGGGTGTTCGGCGCGCTGCTGGTGGGTTCGTTCACCGCGGCGTACGTCATGATCGGCTTCGACAGCGCGGGCGAGATGAGCGAGGAGACCCGCGATCCGCGCCGCACAGCTCCCCGCACGATCCTCTCCGCCCTGGGCGCCGCCGGACTGCTCGGCGGGCTGCTGGTGCTGGGCGGGCTGCTGGCGGCGCCCAGCCTGACCGACGGCCGTCTCGCGGTCGACGGCATGAGTTACGTCGTGACCAGCAGCCTCGGCGACGGAGTCGGCCGGGTGCTCCTGGCGGACGTGGTCGTCGCGATCGCCGTGGCGACGCTCGCTGTGCAGACGGCGGCCTGCCGGATGCTGTTCTCGATGGCCCGCGACGGCCGGCTGCCCTGTTCCGGCCTGCTGTCGAAGGTCAACCCGCGCACCGGAATGCCGACCGCCCCCGCACTGGTCGTCGGCGTGCTCGCCGTGGTCCTGCTGCTGCTCAACTTCGCCTCGCCCGACGCGTTCCTGGCGATCGGCACCACCTGCATCGTGATGCTGTACCTCGCGTACTCGATGGTGACAGGCCCTTTGCTGGTCCGTCGGCTGCGCGGCGGGTTCGCCGCCCGGACGGAGGCCGTCGACGAGACCGGAAAGCCACTGTTCTCGCTGGGCCGTTGGGGCGTGCCGATCAATGCGGTCGCGCTGCTGTACGGGCTGTTCATGACCGTCAACCTGGCCTGGCCGCGCGCCGCGGTGTACGACCCTGCGGGCGGGCACTGGTACTTCCAGTGGTTCACGGTCCTGTTCCTGTCCGCGACGGTGCTGATGGGCGCTGCATATCGCACGTACCGGAGCAGGTCGGTCTCCTTGCCGGACAGCCCTTAGAGTGCCCGGCATGAACCAAGGGGGCAGACAGGACCGCGTGGTGGGCGCCGTGGTCGGTTCGGCGGTCGGCGACGCGCTCGGGGCGCCGTTCGAGTTCGGGCCCGCGGGTGTGTACGCGGACCGCTTCCCCGACGGCGTCGGCACGATGTGCGGGGGCGGTGGCTGGGATCCGGGCGAGGCGACCGACGATACGCAGATGGCCGTACTGGTCGGTGAGTCGCTGCTGGAGCGGGACGGGCTCGATCTGCCCGACATCTTCGACCGGTTCCGACGGTGGGCCGCGGGTGAGCCGAAGGACATCGGTCTGCAGACCGAGTACGTCCTGACGAGCGGCGCCCCCTGGGACCGGGCCGCCGCTCTGCACTTCCAGGTCAACGGGCGTGCGGCGGGCAACGGTTCGCTGATGCGGGCCGCCACCTCCGCCGTGTACTTCGCGCGGACCGACGGCCCGGAGCCGGCGGCGCGGGCCACGACGATGGACGCCGCCCGCCGGATCGCGGCACTGACGCATGGCGACGGCGCCGCCTGGGAAGGCACCGCCGTCCTCCACGAGCTGATCCGGGTGGCGCTGAACGGCGACGACCCGCTCGCAGCCGTGCCGGGCGCCCTGGCCGACGTCCACAACGACCGGCGCGAACGCTGGGCGACCGTCCTCGCACCGGACTGGCATCCCGGTCTGGCGACGGAGTTCAACGGGGCGGTGTGGCCGTGCCTGGGGACGGCGGTCTGGGCGCTGCGCACGACACATGGCTTCGAAGCCTCGCTGGCAGCGGCGATCGACGTCGGCGGGGACACCGACACGGTCGCGGCCGTGACCGGCGCTCTGACCGGGGCGGTGTACGGCATGGGCGCGATCCCGACACGCTGGACGGATCCCCTGCACGTCCCGCTGCCGGGGTACGGGGACCGGGTCCTGCGCACACCCGAGCTGGCGGCTCTGGCCGGGCGCCTGGACGCCCGGAAATCATAGGATTCACGTGGTCCGAAATGTACACATAAGGCTGAGATAAGCGCAGAATGGTGGAGCAGGCGCCTACAGCACACCCCCCTCACACCACGGTCGGGCCTGCAGGATCGAAGGAGACGACTCTCATGTCCAACGTCTCGCACACCCGCGCCGACATCACCAGCCACCCGGATGTTTCCGAAATGCGGGAGCGCTATGCCCGCATGCTCGGTGGTCGCGATGTGGCGCTCGTCGACGGACCGGTGTTCCTCGTCGGCCTCTACTGCGCCGTCTCGCCCTGGGTACTTCACTTCTCCGCAAGCCAGCCCACCCTCGTGCAGCACAACCTGATCATGGGAATCGCGATCGCGGTGCTGGGACTCGGGTTCACGGCGATACCGGAACGGATGTACGGCCTGAGCTGGGCCATCTGTGCCATGGGCATCTGGATGATCGTCTCGCCATGGGTCGTCGGCAGCAGCCCTGACATGGGCGTCATCCTCAACAACGTCATCATCGGCGGTCTGACCCTACTGCTGGGGCTGGCCTGCGCCGGAGCGGCGGCGAAGACCAATCGGACCTAGCGGTCACTGAACGACGAAGGAGCGTGAGCTGTCGGCCGGTCCGCACGCAGCGGACCGGCCGAGACACGTCCGGGGAAGGTCCGCGGGGTGCCAGGTCCACCGACAACCGTGCGCGGCCTACGCGCGCTCCGTACCCACGATCCGCAGCGCCGCATCCGCCGTGGCCTCCGCGAACGCGGCCACCGGCCGTTCGGGTCCGGACCGGCGCACCAGGATCACGCCTTCGATCAGTCCGAAGACCAGGTCGGTCCGGAGTGCCAGTTCGTGCTCGTCCAGCGCTGCCCCCGCACGGGTCGCCGCCAGCAGCGTCCCATATGCCTCCTTCAGCTCCGCCCGCACCCGGTGGAACCCGGCGAACCGCTCGGCCTGCACCTCGGGCAGCACGTACAGCGCACCCAGGTTGTACGGCCCGCCGCACAGCAGCGCCACGTCCGAGCGGCACAGCTCCCGGAGCCGTTCCTCGGCGGTCGCCGTGTCGTCGGTGAGCAGCTTCGCGGCGAGGGCCAGTGACGGGGTGACCGTGGACTCCAGGAGCTCCGCGAGGAGGTCCTCCTTGCCTGCGACGTAGTGGTACATCGTCGCCTGTCGCATGCCCGCCCGTTCGGCGACGGCCCGGGTGGTGGTCGCGGCGTATCCGCGGGTGGTGAACAGCTCGGCGGCGGCGGTCAGCAGTTCCTCGCGCGCGGACAGTCCGCTGTCCGCGCGCTGCTGCGCGCGCGGCCGGCCGACCCTTCTCCCGGTGGTGGACATGGGCCGATCGTCGCACATCCGCGCCCGCCCCGATCTTGGTGAGCACTCAGTAACTCCTGTGCAACGGACGGGCAATGGGCCCGACTCGTCCGCACCCTAATTTCTGTCATGCGACAGAAATACGCGACCGAGACGCGCGGTGGACGTGCGCGATCGGCACAGTCACGTCGAGCCGGAGGGTCCAGCCATGGCGACAGCGACGACACACGGAGCCCGGGACCACGCCCGTGCGCAGCACGGCACCCGCACCGGGACCATGCCGGTGGTGCCCGCGAGCGACTGGCCCGCGGCCGCCCCCGCCACGCCCGTCTGGGCGGAGACCGTGGCAGGAGGCAACTACACGCACCGGGTGCTCGCCCGCGGCACCGAACTCCGGCTCACCGATCTCACGGGCGACGCCTGCGCCCATCTGCTGCTGTACGTGGACGGGCGGCCCTGGGAGCGGCTCAACACCGCCGACACGGTCAAGGTCCAGTGGAACGCCTATCTCGGCGCGGACCGGTTGCTCCTCTCCGACCAGGGGCGGGTCCTCGCCTCGGTGGTCGCCGACAGCTCGGGCCGGCACGACGCGCTCTGCGGCACCTCGACCCTCGTACGGAACACCGAGCGGTACGGGGACGGCACCCCGCAGTCGCCGTCGCCGGCCGGCCGGGAGCTGCTGAAGCTGGCCGCAGCGAAGAACGGTCTCGGGCCGCGCGATCTGCCCCCGTCGCTCTCCTTCTTCCAGGGCGTGGAGGTACGCGAGGACGGCGCCCTGGAGTTCACCGGATCCGCCGGGCCGGGCGCCACAGTGACGCTCCGCGCCGAGCAGGACCTCACCGTGCTCGTCGCCAACGTCCCGCATCCGCTGGATCCGCGTCCCGACTACACCTGCACCCCGCTGCAGGTGCTGGCCTGGCGCGCCCGCCCGACGGTTCCCGGCGATCCGGCCTGGGACGCCACTCCGGAGGGCCACCGGGCCTTCCTCAACACCCTCGACTTCCTCACCGCCAGGGGGCTCGCATGACCGTCGCCGTCACTGTCACCAGCACCGTCCGCCGCTCGGACGTGATCCCCGCCCGGGCCGCCTGGTCCGCCGTCGTCCGCACGGGCGAACAGCTCACGCTGACCGATCTGCACGGCAACCAGGCCGTCGACTTCCTGGTGTACGACGCCCACGACACCGGCGTCCGCTACAGCGCACCGGACACCGTCCACGCTCAGGGCACCATCTTCCTCACCACCGGCAGCGTGCTGCTGTCCAACGAGCACACCCCGCTGATGACCGTCACCGAGGACACCTGCGGACGCCACGACACGGTCGGCGGCGCCTGCTCCAAGGAGTCCAACACCCTGCGGTACGGGCACCACACCTGGTCGCAGCACGCCTGTGTGGACAACTTCCTCGCCGAGGGCGCCCGGCACGGGCTCGGCAAGCGCGACCTGGTCTCCAACATCAACTGGTACATGAACGTCCCGGTCGAGAAGGACGGCACGCTCGGCATCGTCGACGGCATCTCCGCCCCCGGCCTGCGGGTCACCCTGCGCGCCGAACGGGACGTCCTGGTCCTGGTCTCCAACTGCCCGCAGATCAACAATCCCTGCAACGGCTTCGACCCGACGGCGGTCGAGGCAACCATCAGTGGGCCCACCTCCGGCGAGGCCACCGCATGACGCACTTCGACACACTCCTGGTGGCCAACCGCGGCGAGATCGCCGTACGGATCATCCGTACCGCCCGCCGCCTCGGCCTCCGCACCGTCGCGGTCTTCTCCGACCCCGACCGGTCCGCGCCCCATGTGCGCCTCGCCGACACGGCGGTACGGCTGGGGCCCGCGCCCGCCAAGGAGTCGTACCTCGACGCCGACCTGGTCCTGAAGGCCGCCAAGGACACCGGGGCCGGGGCCATCCACCCCGGCTACGGCTTCCTCTCCGAGGACGCCGGATTCGCCCGGCGCTGCAAGGACGCGGGAATCGTCTTCGTCGGCCCGACCGCCGAGCAGCTGGAGCTGTTCGGCGCGAAGCACACCGCTCGCGCGGCCGCCGAGGCCGCGGGCGTACCGCTCGCCCCCGGCACCGGGCTGCTCCCCGATCTGCCGTCGGCGCTGGCCGCGGCCGACCGCATCGGCTATCCCGTGATGCTCAAGGCCACCGGTGGCGGCGGCGGAATCGGCATGTCGGCCTGTCGATCCGTCGACGAACTCGCCGACGCCTGGGAGCGGGTGCAGCGGATCGCCGCCGCGTCCTTCTCCTCCGCCGGTGTCTTCCTCGAACGTCTCGTCGAGGACGCCCGCCATGTCGAGGTACAGGTCTTCGGCGACGGACACGGCCGGGTGGTGACCTTCGGCGACCGCGACTGCTCCCTCCAGCGCCGCAACCAGAAGGTCCTGGAGGAGGCCCCCGCCCCGGGGCTCCCGCCCCACATCCGCAAGCAACTCGCCTCCTGCGCACAGGATCTGTGCCGGGCGGTCGGCTACCGCTCCGCGGGCACGGTGGAGTTCGTGTACGACGCGGCGCGCGCGGAGGCGTACTTCCTGGAGGTCAACACCCGCCTCCAGGTCGAACACCCGGTCACCGAGGAGATCTACGGCGTCGACCTCGTCGAGTGGATGCTGCGCCTCGCCCAGGGCGACACGGAGGTCGTACGCGACCCGGATGCGCCGCGCGGCCATGCCGTCGAGGCCCGGGTCTACGCCGAGGACCCGACCCGCGACCACCGCCCGGGGGCCGGCCTGCTGACCCGGGTCGTGTTCCCCGAGGGGGTCCGGGTCGACACCTGGGTCGAGACGGGGACGGAGGTGACGACGTCGTACGACCCGATGCTGGCGAAGGTCGTCGCGTACGGCACCGACCGCGCCGAGGCTCTCGCACGGCTGGACTCAGCGCTCGCCGCCACCCGGATCGACGGCATCGAGACCAACCTCGGCCTGGTACGGGCCGCGCTCGCCGACGACCGGGTCCGCACCGTCGCGCACTCCACGGCCACGCTCGCCACCGTCACCGATCCGACACCGCGTGTCGAGGTGGTCTCCGCCGGCACGCTCACCACCGTGCAGGACTGGCCGGGGCGCACCGGCTACTGGGAGGTCGGCGTCCCGCCGTCGGGTCCGATGGACGATCTGTCGTTCCGGCTCGGCAACACCGCGCTCGGCAACGACGCGAGCGCGCCCGGCCTCGAATGCACGCTCCAGGGGCCGACCCTGCGGTTCACCCACCCGACCACGGTCTGTGTCACGGGCGCCCCGGCCCCCGTCACGGTCGACGGCGCACCGGCCGCCCAGTGGGAACCCCTCACCGTCCCGGCGGGTGCCACGCTCGCGATCGGCGCTCCGGACGGCCACGGTCTGCGCACCTACGTCCTCTTCGCCGGAGGCGGCCTGGACGTGCCGGACTTCCTGGGCAGCGCGGCGACCTTCACCCTCGGCGGCTTCGGCGGACACGGCGGCCGGGCCCTGCGCACCGGCGACGTCCTGCGCGGCGGGGCGGTACAGGCGTCGGCCGCCTCCGTCCCCGCCGCCGACCGCCCCCGTATCGGCACTGTCTGGCACATCGGCGCGGCCGAAGGCCCGCACGCCGCACCGGAGTTCTTCACCGAGGAGGACATCCACGACTTCTACGCCGCCGACTGGAAGGTCCACTTCAACTCGGCCCGCACCGGTGTCCGGCTGGTCGGCCCCAAACCGCGCTGGGCCCGCACCGACGGCGGCGAGGCCGGACTCCACCCCTCCAACATCCATGACACGCCGTACTCCGTGGGCGCCGTCGACTACACGGGCGACATGCCGGTGCTGCTCGGCCCCGACGGGCCGTCGCTGGGCGGCTTCGTCTGCCCGGCGACGGTGGTGACGGGCGAGCGCTGGAAGCTGGGCCAGCTACGGCCCGGCGACACGGTCCGCTTCACACCGGTCGCGATCACCGGCGAGCGGCGCCCGGACATCGTCGACGGCGGCATCCTGTACCGGAGCGACGACGTCACGTACCGCCGCAGCGGCGACGACAACGTGCTGGTCGAGTACGGTCCGATGCAGCTGGACCTGGCCCTGCGCATGCGGGTGCACGCCCTGATGGAGGCGCTGACCGCAGCGGCCGTACCGGGCATCACCGGTCTCACCCCCGGCATCCGCTCGCTCCAGATCCAGACGGATCCGAAGGTCCTCCCCCAGCACCGGCTCCTGGAACTCCTCCACCGCACGGAGCCGGCGCTCCCGCCCGCCGGCGCGCTGACCGTGCCGTCCCGGACCGTGCACCTGCCGCTGTCCTGGGACGATCCCGCGACCCGCGAGGCCATCGCCCGCTACATGGCGGGCGTACGGGACGACGCGCCCTGGTGCCCGTGGAACATCGAGTTCATCCGCCGGGTCAACGGCCTGGACTCCGTCGACGACGTGTACCGCACCGTCTTCGACGCCGAGTACCTGGTACTGGGCCTCGGCGACGTCTATCTGGGCGCGCCCGTCGCCACGCCCCTCGACCCCCGCCACCGCCTGGTCACCACCAAGTACAACCCGGCCCGCACCTGGACGGCGGAGAACTCGGTCGGCATCGGCGGCGCCTATCTCTGCGTCTACGGAATGGAGGGGCCCGGCGGCTACCAGTTCGTCGGGCGCACCACCCAGGTGTGGTCGGGGTGGCAGCAACGCGGCGCGTTCGAGCCGGGTTCGCCGTGGCTGCTGAGATTCTTCGACCGCATCAAGTGGTATCCGGTGGAGGCGGACGAACTCCTGGAGCTCCGCGCGGACATCGCATCCGGCCGGTTCGTACCGCGGATCGAGGAGGGCGAGTTCTCCCTGGCGGGGTACGAGGAGTTCCTGGCGGACAACGCCGAATCGATCGCCGACTTCCGCGCCCGTCAGGGCGCGGCGTTCTCCGCGGAACGGGACGCCTGGGAGGAGGCGGGCGAGTTCGCGCGGGCGGAGGCGGCCACAGAACCGGCTCCACCGGCCGCCGAGGTGACCGTGCCCCCGGGCGGCCGGCTCGTCGAGGCCGAGTTCGCCGCATCGGTCTGGCAGCTGAATGTGGCCGCGGGCGACGCGGTGACGGCAGGTCAGCCACTGCTCGCCCTGGAGGCGATGAAGATGGAGTCCCGGATCCACGCACCGGCGGACGGCGTCGTGACGGAGGTCCTCACCCGGCCGGGCGCCCAGGTGGATCCCGGCACGGCTCTGCTGGTCCTGGCCCCGCCTTCCACCGACTGAGGAGCGCACATGTCCCTGTCCGTCCTTGCCCGTGTCCGCGCCGCCCATGCCCGGATCGAGGCGGTCGACCGCCCCGAGGTCTGGATCGACCTGCGCCCGCTCCCGGAGGTGGAGGCCGAAGCCGAAACCCTCGACGCGCGGGTGTCCGCGGGCGAACACCTCCCGTTGGCCGGCCGCCTGCTGGCCGTGAAGGGCAACATCGATGTGGCGGGTCTCCCCACCACCGCGGGCTGCCCTTCGTACGCGTACAAGCCGGCCGCCGACGCGCCCGTCGTGGCCCGGCTCCGCGCGGCCGGAGCCCTGGTCATCGGCACGACCAATCTCGACCAGTTCGCCACGGGCCTGGTCGGCACCCGCTCCCCGTACGGAGCGGTCCGTCACGCCCACGACCCGTCCCGCGTCAGCGGTGGGTCCAGCTCCGGTTCGGCGGTCGCCGTCGCCCTCGGCATCGCCGACCTGTCCCTCGGCACGGACACCGCGGGCTCCGGCCGCATCCCGGCCGCGTTCAACGGCATCGTGGGCCTGAAGCCGACCCGCGGTCTGGTCCCGGCCGACGGCGTGGTCCCGGCCTGCGCAAGCCTGGACTGCGTCACGGTCTTCGCCCGTACGCTCCCCGAGGCCGAGCAGGCGCTCGCCCTGATGACCGGGAGCGCACCACGGTCCGCGCCCACCCGCGCACCGGGCCCCTGGCGGATCGCGGTCCCGCCCACCGAGCAGCTCGGCGAGCTGGACCCCGGCTGGGCGCAGGCCTACGAGGAAGCGGCGGCCCGCCTCCGCGCGGCGGGCGCACAGCTCCGGCCGGTGGACCTGACCCCGTTCACCGAGGCCGCCACGATGCTCTACGAGGGAGCGTTCGTCGCCGAGCGCTACACGGCGGTCGGCGCGTTCATCGACAGCACGCCCACCGCCCCGGACCTGGATCCCACAGTCGCCCACATCATCACGGCGGCCCGGGACATTCCGGCACACCGCCTCTTCGCGGACCAGGACAGGATGAACGCCCTGCGCACCGCAGCCCTGGCGACCCTCTCCGACGCCGACGCCCTCCTGCTGCCCACCGCGCCGGGTCACCCCACACTCGCGGAGGTGGCCGCGGACCCGCTCGGCGCCAATGCGCGCCTGGGCCGCTTCACCAACTCCACCAACCTGTTCGACCTGTGCGCGGTGGCCGCCCCCGCCGGCGACGTGGCCGGACTGCCCTTCGGCGTCATGCTGATCGGCCCGGCCCACACGGACGAACGCCTGGCCCGCATCGCGGCACTGCTCACCCCGCCCGCCCGCATCGCAGTCGTCGGCGCCCACCTGACGGGCCAGCCCCTCAACCCCCAACTCCTCTCCCTGGGCGCCCGCCTGGTCCGTACGACCACCACGGCCCCCGTCTACCGACTGCACGCCCTGCGCACCGACCCGCCCAAGCCGGGCCTGGAGAGAGTCGACGAGGGTGGCGCGACGATCGAAGCAGAGGTGTGGGAGCTGCCGCCCGAAGGTCTCGGCACGCTGACCACAGCGCTGCCCCACCCCATGACGGTGGGCCGAATCGACCTCGCCGACGGCACCTCGGTCCCCGGCTTCCTGTGCGAGCCCTACGCCCTGCGCGGCGCGACGGACATCACGGCGCACGGCGGCTGGCGCGCCTACCTCGACCGCTGACCGGACACATGGTTGACGCCCTGCCGTTCCGCCTGTTCCACTGATCGGATGCGCCCTCAGCTGCGGCTGGTCACCCGCGACCACATCGACTTCGGTCGAGTGTGGTCGGCCTCGTGTCGTCCCTGACTGCTCGTACGTCAGCGCGTCAGCACTGTGCACCACCCGACCGGTTCACCGCAGCACGAGATGAGGCTTCGCCATGCCCGTCGAATTTCTCGGCATCGCAGCAACCAATGAAGGATCCGAGGTGACGCCCCGCTCCGGGGCGTCCTTCGACAAGGAATACACGCTCAAGCTGGCACGCGCGCATGAGGACCACGGCTGGGACCGGGTGCTCTTCGCCTACGGCTCGGGCTCCCCCGACCCGTCCCCGGCGGCCGCCTACATCGCGGCCCGCACGGACACCCTGCAGATCCTGGTCGCGCACCGGCCCAACGTCTCGTACCCGACGTTCGCCGCCAAGACCTTCGCCACCCTGGACCGGATCAGTGACGGCCGCCTCGCCGTGCACTTCATCACCGGCGGCAACGATCACGAGCAGCAGCGCGAGGGCGACTTCCTCACCAAGGACGAGCGATACGCCCGCACCCGCGAGGCCATCCAGATCATCAAGAAGGCCTGGACCTCGCACGAGCCCTTCGATCACGAGGGCACGCACTACCGCTTCAACGACTTCGTGAGCGACACCTTCCCCGTCCAACAGCCCCACCCACGTGTCTCGTTCGGGGGTTCCTCGCCGGCGGCCTACGCGGCAGGGGGCGCAGAGGCCGACATCTACTGCCTCTGGGGTGAGCCTCTCGCCGAGACAGCGGAGCAGATCGCCGCGGTCCAGGCGGCTGCGAAAGCGGCGGGACGCACCGACGTCCCGAAGATCCAGGTCGCCTTCCGCCCGATCATCGCACCGACCGAAGAACTCGCCTGGGAGAAGGCGCACCGGACGCTCGACCGGATCAAGGCCCGCAGGGCGGGCGCACCTCTCAGCCGACGCCACCCGCTCCGGAACCCGGAGAACGCGGGCTCCCGACGGCTGCTCGCGGTCGCCGCCCAGGGCGAGCGCCACGACCGTGCGCTGTGGACGCCGACCGCCGCCGAGACCGGTGGCGCGGGCAACTCGACGGCTCTGGTGGGCACACCGGAGACGGTCGCACAGGCATTGCTGGACTACTACGACCTGGGTGTCGAAGTGCTGTCCGCCCGGGGCTACGACCTGCTCGACGACGCGATCGACTTCGGCCGGCATGTCATCCCGATCGTCCGGGAGGAAGTCGCCAAGCGGGACGCCGCGCGCACGAGCGCCGCGTAACCGGGGGGCCGCCCTCGGCCCCCCGGTCCTCCGACGCCGGACAGCCCGGCAGATGTTCTCGATCGGCGGACGGGCTGGATATGCCCGGCATCCAGCCCGTCCGGCCGTCCGAGGACCGGGGCCCGGGGCAGAGCCCCGCCCCCCTGCGGAGCCGCACATCAGGCACGGCGGGAAGGGGCGGGCTCGGGCAGGACCGCCACAGGCACCCCACCCAAGGCCCGGTCAACCGAACCCGCCACACAAACCCGTCACCCCACCGAGCTGTACGCGACAACCCCCCGGAGCACCGCATCCGTTGCCTTGCGCGCAGTGCGCGCGACAGACCCGGCGCCCGCGCCCGGCGGCGCCGCGGCCGCGATCTGCCCCAGCACATCGATGACCTGCTTGCACCACCGTACGAAGTCTCCCGCGGGCATCTCCGCCTCGCGCAGCACCTCGTCCAGCGTCCGCCCCGACGCCCACATGTAGACGGCCCAGGCGAATCCGAGATCGGGTTCCCGCTGCCCGACCCCCTCCGCCTGGTTGATCTTGAAGTCCTCCTCCAGGGCATCGAGTCGCCCCCAGATACGGACCATCTCGGCCATCGCCGTCTTCGCCGGCCCGGACGGCAGCTTCGGCGCCACGGCGTCGTCCGCCTGCCGCGCCTCGTACACCAACGCGGACACGCACGCGGCGAGCTCCGCCGGGTTCAGCCCTTCCCAGACCCCTGCCCGCAGGCACTCGCTGGCCAGCAGGTCCAGTTCGCCGTAGAGCCGGGCCAATCGCCGCCCGTGCTCGGTGACTTCATTGCCCCGCAGATAGTCGAGCTCGGTGAGGAGCGCCACGATCCGGTCGAAGGTGCGGGCGATCGTGTTCGTCCGCCCCTCGATCCGCCGCTCCAGCTGCTTCGTGTCCCGCTGCAGCCGGTGGTACCGCTCCGCCCACCGCGCATGGTCCTCGCGCTCACTGCACCCATGGCACGGGTGGGCCCGCAACTCGGCCCGGTAGCGGGCGATCTGCTGGTCGTCCGCGGCCTCGGCCCGCCCCCTGCGGTGCCGCTCCGGCACGATGTGCCCTGCCTTGGTCCGCAGGGCCGACGCCAGATCGCGCCTCGACTGCGGCGACCGCGGGTTGAACGACTTCGGCACCCGCATCCGCTCCACCGCCTCGACCGGCACGGGGAAGTCGATCGACGCGAGCCGCTTGACCTGCCGCTCGACGGTGAGCACCAACGGCCGCGGCCCGTCCTGGTATTCGAGCCCGCGATGCGTGTTGGCCCGCCCGGCGGGCAGCCCCGGGTCCAGCACCAGAGCCAGCCCGGCGAACTTCCCGGTCGGGACATGGATGACGTCGCCCGGCTTCAGCTTCTCCAACGACGCAGCTGCGGCGGCCCGCCGCTGTGACGCGCCGTGCTTGGCGAGCTCCGTCTCCCGGTCCTTGAGGTCACGGCGCAGCCGTGCGTACTCTTCGAAGTCGCCGAGGTGGCACGTCATGCCCTCGCGGTAGCCCTCGAGACCCTCCTCGTTCTTCTGCACCTGCCGGGAGATGCCGACGACCGAGCGGTCGGCCTGGAACTGGGCGAACGAGGTCTCCAGCAGTTCGCGCGACCGGTGCCGCCCGAACTGCTGCACCAGGTTCACGGCCATGTTGTAGGAGGGCCGGAAGCTGGACCGCAGCGGATACGTACGCGTACCCGCGAGTCCGGCGAGCGCCCCCGGGTCCATGCCGCGCTGCCACAGCACCACCGCATGGCCCTCGATGTCGATCCCCCGCCGTCCGGCACGCCCGGTCAGCTGGGTGTACTCGCCCGGAGTGATATCGGCGTGCTGCTCGCCGTTCCACTTGACGAGCTTCTCCAGGACCACCGATCGGGCGGGCATGTTGATGCCGAGGGCGAGGGTCTCCGTTGCGAAGACCGCCTTGACGAGCCCGCGTACGAACAGTTCCTCGACGACCTCCTTGAAGGTCGGCAGCATGCCCGCGTGGTGCGCGGCGATGCCGCGCTCCAGACCTTCGAGCCACTCGTAGTAGCCGAGGACATGGAGATCCTCGGGTGGGATGGACGCGGTCCGCTCCTCGACGATCTCCCGCACCAGGCGGCGCTTGCTGTCGTCGTTGAGCCGCAGTCCGGCCTGGAGACACTGCTGCACGGCGGCCTCGCAGCCGGCCCGGCTGAAGATGAACGTGATGGCGGGCAACAGGCCTTCGGCGTCCAGCCGGTCGATGACCTCGGGCCTGGACGGGGTCCAGATCCGGCTGCGCTGGCGCCGCTCGCGCTCGCGGTCGGCCTCCCGCACCATCTTTCCGCGGCGGCGCTCGCGCGGGTTGTATCCGCGCTGGTTCTCCATGCGGGCGAGCCGGACGAGGTCGGGACTGACCTCGCGGCGGCCGACGCCGCGGCCGCCGTGGTCGGTCTCCTCCTCGAAGAGGTCGTACATCCGGCGGCCGGCCAGGACGTGCTGCCAGAGGGGCACGGGCCGGTTCTCGGAGACGATGACTTCGGTGTCACCGCGGACGGTGTCCAGCCAGTCACCGAACTCCTCGGCGTTGGACACGGTCGCCGACAGCGACACCAGGGTCACCGAATCGGGCAGATGAATGATCACTTCTTCCCACACCGCGCCGCGGAAGCGATCGGAGAGGTAGTGCACCTCGTCCATCACCACATAGCCGAGGCCGCGGAGCGCCTGGGAGCCCGCGTACAGCATGTTCCGCAGCACTTCGGTGGTCATGACGACCACGGGTGCGTCCCCGTTGACACTGTTGTCGCCGGTCAGCAGGCCGACCTTGTCCGCGCCGTAACGCTTGACCAGATCGGTGAACTTCTGGTTGGACAGGGCTTTGATGGGCGTGGTGTAGAAGCACTTGCGGCCCTGACGCAGCGCGAGATGCACCGCGAACTCGCCGACGATCGTCTTGCCCGACCCGGTCGGGGCCGCGACCAGCACCCCTTTACCCGCCTCCAGGGCCTTGCATGCATCGATCTGGAACGGGTCCAGACCGAACTCGTACAACTCGCGGAAGGGCGCGAGTGCCGTGGCCTGCTCGGCGGCGCGGATCCGGAAAGCCTGGTATCGCTCAGCTGGTGAGAGGTCCTCTGTCATCTTGGTTATGAGCCTACCCGTCACCTCCGACAGTCAGCGCGATCTTTAATTCACTGTGCAAGAACCCTGGCCGCGCCCGGCACACAGGTCGCGGTGAGCGGCAGGGCGCCGAGCGGTTCACCGTCCGCATACGCGGTGACACCGGCCGCGACCAGCTCGATCGACGAGACCCGGTGCACGGTGACCTTGGGATGACCGAGGTGCGTTCCCTTGTAGACGCGGGGAAACACCTTGAGCAGGGTGGTACGGCTGCAGTCCCCGACGACGGTCACGTCGAAGAGCCCGTCGTCCATGACGGCGTCCGCACAGATCCGCATCCCGCCGCCGTACGTGGACCCGTTGCCCACGGCGATGAGCGTCGCCTCGATCTCCTGGACCGGTCCGCCGTCGAGCCTGATGCGGTACGGGATCGGTCTGAAGGCGGCGAGTTCGGCGAGGATCGCCAGGTCGTACTTGAACCGCCCGCCGACCCAGCGCATCCGGTTGCCCCGGTCGTTGACCCGGGAGTCGAAGCCGGAAGCGAGCACCGACCCGAACCATCGCTCCCCGACCCTGCCGAGGTCGACCTCGCGGATGCTGCCGCCCTTGAGCGCCTCGGCCGCGAGCCGTCCGGCGGCGGCCGGGTCCCGTATCGGCAGGCCGAGAGCGCGGGCGAAGTCGTTTCCGGTGCCGACGGCGACGACGCCGAGGGGTGTCATGGTCCCGGCGACGGCCTGGAGGGCGAGGGACACCATGCCGTCCCCGCCCACGGCTATCAGCGCACCGGTCCCGCCCGAGACGGCCTCACGGGCCCGCCGCAGCGCGTCGTCGGCGTCCTCGCCCAGCACCGTGCGTACGGAGAATCCTGCGGCCCGCAACGCGGAAGCGGCCGGCTGCGCGGCGTGCGCGCCCCGGCCGCGTCCTGCGGTGGGATTGACGAAGAGGGTGATCTCGCTGGTCACCCGGGGGACCTTACAAGGTCAGGTGATGTCGTCGTAACCGTTCACCCGGTCACGGTCCGGCCCCGCTTGCGCGGGCAGCGACCCGCCCGTCGACACCGATTCGATCTCACCGATGTCCTCGGGGGTCAGGTCCAGCTCCGACGCCTCGTCATCGGCAGGTCCCTCCGCCGCGCGCAGTGCCTTGCGGCGGTCGTTGAGAAGCGAGAGCGCCGTGGCACAGAAGTACAGGACCCAGATCGGCCCGGCGAGGGCCAGCATGGTGAGCGGGTCCGTACTGGGCGTGGCCAGGGCGGCGAAGACCGTGATTCCCATGATCATCCCGCGCCACCAGCCGAGCATCCGCTTGCCGGTGATGACCCCGCCGAGGTTCAGCATGACGAGCAGCAGGGGCAGCTCGAAGGAGAGTCCGAAGACCACCACCATGCGCGTGATCAGGTCCAGCAGGTCATCGAGCGGCAGCTGGTTGTCCAGGCCGGCCGGCGAGAAGTCCAGCAGGACCTTGGCCATCGTGGGCAGTGTCTTGTACGCGAAGAAGCCACCGGCGAGGAAGAGCGGGAAGCCCGCGCCGACGAAGGCGAGCGAGTACTTCTTCTCGTGCTTGTGCAGACCGGGGGCGATGAACGCCCACAGCTGGTAGAGCCAGATCGGCGACGAAAGGACGACGCCCGCCATGAGGGAGACCTTGAGCGCAAGAGTGAACGGTGTCAGCAGACCGTTCAGGACGATGCGCGCACAGGTGCCGTCCTCCTTCTTCGCGAGTTCGGCGAAACTCGACTCGCAACCGACCGCCTTCAGCACGGGGTCGGTGAAGAACTCGATGATCCCCTTGTAGAAGAACGCGGCGACGATCGTGACGACGACGATCGCCAGCAGAGCCTTCGCCAGCCGGTTACGCAGCTCACGCAGGTGCTCCACCAGGGGCATGCGGCCCTCTGGGTCCGTCTCCTGCTTGCGGGCAGACTTGAGCAACCCACGTCCTCATCTCGTGCAGCAGGCCGTCACCATCACGGCGCCTGCGTCGGCCCGGTTGTCAGCGGTTGGTCGAGTCGGTCGGCTCGGCAACCGGACGCGAGCTCGTCACATCGCCGGGCGCGGCCTTGATGGTGCGCGGGGCGGCCTGGTCCTGGGCGGCATCGTTCGGCGGGTCCGCGGGGGTGGCCGTCGCGGCACCCTCGGACTTCATGGCCTTGGCCTCGCTCTTGAGGATGCGGGCCGACTTGCCGAGCGAGCGAGCCATGTCAGGAAGCTTCTTCGCGCCGAACAGCAGAACAATGACGACGAGGATCAGGATGATCTCGGGAGCGCCGAGCCTTCCGAACATATGCGTGTACCTTCTCACCGAGGCAGCAGGGGTGGGGCTGATCGAGCGTCGGACAGACGTCCGATCTTCGTACTGTCAGCGATCGTATCCCGCAGGAGTAAACGCAGGGCAATACCCATGCATCCTTGCGATTACGGCCCATGCCTCGCTCTCAGGGCCGCCACCAGCAGCGTACCCCCCGAACCTGAGAAACAGGAGGCCCCGCCCGCCCCGATCGACCGGTCCGGCGCACAGCTCCCTCGCCCGTGTCAGCGCAACGCCTCGCCGGTGGCGGCGAGATCGGTCGCGGCCCGTTCGAGATCCTCGGCCGCCCGGTTGATGCGCCGAGTGGTCTGGGTCACCTGTCGCCCCAGGCGCTGGGCCTCGACGAACACCTTGATGGCCAGCACGCCGAGGACGGCGATCCCGAGGAATCCCAGGGTGATGGCGAGCATGGGCCAGAACATGCGCAGAGCCTCGATGTTGTCTAGGTGTCACAGGAGCCGGGTGTCCGTGCGTCAGGGGTTCTGAAGGCTGGTGTGGAGGCGCAGCGTCCGCACGCCCCCACCCGTGAGGAGTTCCACTATCCGCTCCCCGGCGGGCTTGCGGACGGCGGCGCCGCACTCGGGGCAGGTGAACGAGTAGAACGTGGTGCGCCGGCTGGAGCCGATGGCGAGGCGCAGGGCACCCGCCGCGAGCTCGAAGCGCCCGCGACAGTCCGGGCAGGCCGCCTTGAACCTTACGGACTCCGGAACCACCACAGTTGAGATACCCGACATCACAGACATGTTGCTCATATCTCCTCAGGTATCCACTCAGGCAGGGCCGTCGTAGGCGGCGAGCGCTGCCCGCGCCGCCTGCTGCGCGCTCTGCGCCAGCTCCGGCGGGGCGACGATGCGCCCTTCCCCGCCGAGCCGCAGCGCAAGCCTGCGCAGCGACGCCGGATCGGGCGTGCGCAAGGTGATCCGCAGTCCGCCGTCGGCCAGTTCCTCCGCGCTGTCGTGCGGGTAGTACTCGGCGACCCACCGGCCACCGGGCCCGACCTCGATCACCACCTCGGGGTCCTCGGCCGCCGGTTGCACCAGCCCCTCGGACAGGTCCCGCAGTTCCAGCTCCGGCGGTGCGGACGGCTCGTCCAGCAGCCGGATCTCGGCGACCCGGTCGAGCCGGAACGTACGCCGGTCCTCGGAGGACCTGCACCAGGCCTCCATGTACGTATGCCCCACGGCGAACAGCCGGATCGGGTCCACCTCACGCTCGGTGAGCTCGTCGCGCGCGGGTGAGTAGTACCGCAGCCAGAGCCGGCGCCGCTCCGAGATCGCCCGGTCGACATCGGCGAAGACGCCGCCCTCGGACTCGAAGGTGACCGAGAGCCGGGAGCTCGCCGCCCCGACCTCACCGGCCGCCGTCTCCAGCTTGGCGGTGGCCCGCAGCAGTGCCTGCCGGTCGCTCTCCCGCAGCCCCGGCAGCGTCGCCACGGCGCGCGCCGCCACCAGCAGGGCCGTCGCCTCGTCCGCCGCGAGCCGCAGCGGCTCCGCCACGTCGTCCGGGTTGTGCCACCAGATCCGGTCGCCGTCGGTGTCGATGTCCAGCAGATCTCCGCCACGGAAGCTCGTCCCGCACATGGGCAGGACGTCGAGGTCCGAGATCAGCTCGTCCTCGGTGATCCCGAAGGCCCGGGCCACGTCCTGCACATGGGCGCCGGGGCGCTCCCTCAGATACGTCACGAGGGACAGCATCCGGCGCGTCTGGTCGATCGCGTTCGTCGCCATGAATACGGTCCCTCCTCAGTCCTTGGCCACGGCGCGCAGCCGGTCCACCACATCGGCCCGCAGATCCGCGGGTTCCTGCACGACCACGTCCGGGCCGAATTCGACGAGCCAGGCGTCGAGACCGTGTCCGTACGGAATCTCCAACTCTTCCCAGCCGTCGCCGAGTTCCCGCACCGATATCGCCCGCGAGCGCAGCGGGTATCCGGAGCCGGACCGCAGCCGGATCAGCGCGGTCCGGGTCGCCGTCTCCCCCGCCCAGCTCTCGACGGTCTCCCGGACGGTCACCACGTCGGGCACCTCGGCGGTGAACGCCCCGGCCCGAGAACGGACCCGGCCGGTGATCCGGGACAGGCGGAACACCCGCTCGGCACGACGGTCACGGTCCCAGCCGGCCAGATACCAGTGACCGCGCCAGCACTCGAGCGTCCAGGGCTCGACCTGGCGCTGCTCCGGGCGGGCGGCATTGGCCTTGCGGTAGTCGAAGGTGACCGGACGGCGGTCCCGGCACGCCAGCATCAACGGCTCGAACGCTGCCTCATGGACCGGGATACGGGGTTCGAGGGCACTGTGCACCTCGTACGCGTCCTCGGCCTCCGGCATCCCGGCGGCCCGGAGCTTCTGCAGCGCGCCACTGGCCGCGCCCGCGAGCCGGGCCTGCTGCCACACCTTTGCCGCCAGCCCCAGCGCCGCGGCCTCCTCGGCGTCCAGCGTGATCGGCGGCAGCCGGTTGCTGTCCCGGCGGGCCAGATAGCCGATGTCGCCGTCCAGGTTCTCCACGGTCTCGATGACCAGACCGAGCTCGCGCAGATCGTCCTTGTCCCGCTCGAACATCCGGTTGAAGGCTTCGTCGGAGCCCGCTTCCAGATAGGCCTCGATGGAACCGCGCAGCTCGCGCTTGCTGAGCGGGCGCCGGGTCCCCAGCAGGCACAGCGCCAGGTTCATCAGCCGCTCGGCCTTGGCAATCGCCATCGGCGCCCTTTCTCTACGTGCTCTACGACCCTCGACCGTACCGCTCCGGAGTGTCCGGACAAAAGCGAGGAGGGTGCTGAAGATCTCGGCGCGCGAGAGCGGCCAAGATCTTCAGCACCCTCCTGGAGCCCACGCCCCACGGAACGAGGGCCCGTGCAGTCCGGCACGGGCCCTCGTGATGTGTCCGCGGGACGGATCAGACGGCGACCAGGTCGCAGACGAAGATCAGCGTCTCGCCGGGGGCGATACGGCCGCCGGCGCCGCGGTCACCGTACGCGAGGTGCGCGGGGATGGTCAGCTGGCGACGGCCGCCGACCTTCATGCCCTGCACGCCCTGGTCCCAGCCGGAGATGACCTGACCGACGCCGAGCTGGAACTGCAGCGGGGTGCCGCGGTTCCACGAGGCGTCGAACTCCTCGCCGGTGGAGAAGGCCACGCCCACGTAGTGGACCTTGACCATGTCGCCGGCCTTGGCGACCGCACCGTCGCCCTCCCAGATGTCCTTGATCTCCAGGTCGGCCGGCGGCTCGCCGCCCGGGAAGTCGATCTCGGGCTTCTCGATGCTCACTGAACTGCTCCTCCACATGAATAACTGGGCAACCGGGACAGTCTTACATCTTTGCCAGCAGGTCCACCGCGAAGACCAGCGTGGCGTTGGCGGGGATGGACTGCTGCGCCTTGTCGCCGAAGGCCTGGTCCGGCGGGATGACCAGCAGGACACGGCTGCCGATCTTCTTGCCGATCAGCCCGTTCTTCAGCCCCTTGAGGGTCACCTGGGCCAGCGGGAAGGTCTGGGTCTTGCCCGTGGCGTACGTGCTGTCGAACGTCTTTCCGTCCTTCCACAGCAGGCCCACGTAGTTCACGACGACGCTGTCGGTCTCCTTGATGACCTCGCCCTTGGACTCCAGGATGTAATTGGAGACCAGCTTCTTCGGCGGGTCGGTCTTCTCCGGGATCTTGACCGTCGGAGCCTTGCCGTCGGTGTTGGTGCCCACCTTCGGCAGGTCGGTGTTGTCCTGGGCGACCGCAGTGCCCTCGGCCGACGCCGGGATGTGCGTCGCCTTCAGGATGTCCACGACGAAGACGAGGGTGGCGTTCGGCTTGATGTCGCCCTGCCCCTGCGCGCCGTAACCGAGGTCCGGCGGGATGACGAGCTGGACGCGGCTGCCAACCTTCTTCCCGAGGAGCCCCTGGTCCCAGCCCTTGATGACCATGCCGGCACCGAGGGTCAGATCGAACGGCTGCTTACGGTCGAAACTGTTGTCGAACGGCTTCGTGGAGTCCCACGCCTGTCCGAGGTAGTTGACCTGGATCGCGTCGCCGTTCTTCAGCGCCGCGCCCTTTCCCTCACTGACGACACGCGTCTTCAGATCCTTGGGAGGATCACCCTCTCCCTTGGACAGGGTGGGCTTCTCGCCGAACTTCGCACCCGCGGTGATCGCGGGGAATGCGTTCTTCGAGGCGGAGGCTGAAGCGGAGTCGGATCCCTTGTCGTCGCCGCCGCACGCCGCTGTCAGCAGCAGCAGGGGGACAACGAGAAGGCCGGCAAGTCGGCGCACTGGTTCCTCAGATCTCAGACGGCACAGTTGGTTGGGTCCCCGACACTCTAGGGCGTGCACAGGGCCCCGTACGAGGACGTACGGGGCCCGAGTCGCACAAGAGCCGAGGCGCGTCCTGCGCCGGCTCACATACCCGCGATCAGCTTTTCCACTCGGTCGTCCACCGAACGGAACGGGTCCTTGCACAACACCGTGCGCTGCGCCTGGTCGTTGAGCTTGAGGTGGACCCAGTCGACGGTGAAGTCCCTCCGCTGCTCCTGGGCCCTTCGGATGAAGTCACCGCGCAGCCGCGCCCGGGTGGTCTGCGGGGGCACGGACTTGCCCTCGAAGATCTTCAGGTCGTTGCAGATGCGGGCCGCCTGCCCCTTGCGCTCCAGCAGGTAGTACAGCCCGCGCCGCCGGTGGATGTCGTGGTAGGCGAGGTCTATCTGGGCGACCCGCGGATGCGACATCGTCATGTTGTGCTTGGCCCGGTACCGCTCGATGAGCTTGTATTTCATCACCCAGTCGATCTCGGTCCCGATCCGGTCGAGGTCCTCGGTCTCGATCGCGTCGAGCGTACGGCCCCACAGCTCCAGGACCTGTTCGACGGTGCCGGTGCGGATGCCGCGGCGGTCGACGAAGTCCACGGCCTTCTCGTAGTACTCCCGCTGCACCTCGATGGCGGACGCCTCGCGGCCGCTGGCGAGGCGTACCTTGCGCTGTCCCGTGATGTCGTGGCTGACCTCACGGATCGCCCGGATCGGGTTCTCCAGCGTCAGATCACGCATCACCGTGCCCGCTTCGATCATGCGGAGCACCAGGTCCGTCGCGCCGACCTTGAGCAGCATCGTCGTCTCGGACATGTTGGAGTCACCGACGATGACATGGAGGCGGCGGTACCGCTCCGCGTCCGCGTGCGGTTCGTCGCGGGTGTTGATGATCGGACGGGAGCGCGTCGTCGCGGAGCTGACGCCCTCCCAGATGTGCTCGGCACGCTGGCTGACGCAGTAGACCGCGCCGCGCGGGGTCTGCAGCACCTTGCCCGCGCCACAGAGCAGCTGCCTCGTGACGAGGAAGGGAATGAGGATGTCCGCGAGCCGGGAGAATTCTCCGTGCCGTGCCACGAGGTAGTTCTCGTGGCACCCGTAGGAGTTTCCCGCCGAATCGGTGTTGTTCTTGAAGAGATAGACGTCGCCCGCGATTCCCTCCTCGTGCAGGCGGCGTTCAGCGTCGACAAGCAGGCCTTCGAGAATGCGCTCGCCGGCCTTGTCGTGGGTGACCAGCTCGGTCAGATTGTCGCATTCGGGGGTTGCATATTCCGGATGCGATCCCACGTCGAGGTAGAGGCGGGCGCCGTTCCGCAGAAAGACATTGCTGCTGCGGCCCCATGACACGACACGGCGGAAGAGGTAGCGCGCCACTTCGTCAGGAGACAGTCGGCGCTGTCCCCTGAACGTGCACGTGACGCCGTACTCGTTCTCCAGCCCGAAAATGCGGCGGTCCATGACTGAACATTACGCCTGATGGCCCGAGCTGAAACCGGGTTGGACAGCACCGTTTCGATCATTTTCCGATCCCTGCACGGAAACGTCCGTACGCCCGGGAACTGCGAGGACCCTTCCCGTCGCCAGCAGAACCACCAGTGCGGCCACTCCACCGGCCCCCGCGACGGCGAAGCTCCACGCCGTACCGCCCAGCTCGACGGCCGGGCCCGCCACGGCCGTTCCCGCCGCCGCGCCCACCCCGAACGTCGTCACGAGCCAGGAGAACGCCTCCGTCACCGTGCCCCGCGGAGCATGCCGGTCCACCACGATGAACGAGCATGCGATCGCCGGCGCCAGGAACACCCCGGCGAGCGCGGCCAGAGCGGTCATCGCCACCACACCGGGTGTCAGCATCAGCGGCAGATAGCCGAGGGCCAGCAGCGCGACGATGCCCCGCAGCCGGCGCTCGGGTGCCCCGGTCCACTGACGTGCCCCGTACACCGCCCCGCCGATCAGCGCGCCGAGACCGAGCGCGGCCATCAGCCAGCCGTAGACCGCCTCCCGGCCGTGGTCGTCGGCGTACGCGACGCCCGCCACCGTGATCGAGCCCAGCGCGAGCCCGACGAAGAAGAAGGAACCAAGAAGCGCCAGCAGCCCCGGCGAGCGCAGCGCGCCCAGCCAGTGCGCCTCGCGGGGCGCCGAGCGCCAGGTGCGGGAGGGCTCCGACACCACCACGGAAAGCGCGCCCAGCACTCCTATGGTGTTGATGACGAGCAGCGCGGCGGCGGGCGACCAGAGCGAGACCAGCACCATCACCAGCAGCGGGCCCACGGTGAACATGACCTCCTGGGCCACGGCGTCCATGGCGTACGCCCGGTGCACCCGGTCCTCCCTCCCCAGGACCGTCGGCCACAGCGCCCGCAGGCCGCCCTCCAGCGGCGGCGTGAACACCCCTGCCACGATCACGGCCCCGTACGCCAGCGGAAGCGATCCGAGGCCCACCAGAGCCAGCAGGAACATGCCCAGCGCGGAGACGACGGACGCCGGGAGCTGGACGCGCGGCTGGCCGTACAGGTCCACCGCCCGGCCCAGCAGGGGCTGCCCGACCGCCGTGGCCAGGCCGTACACCGCCGCGAGTGCCCCCGCGAGGGTGTAGCTGCCGCCTTCGGCCCGGGTGAACAGGACGATCGCGATGTGGGCGGTGCCGCTCGGCAGCCGCCCCACCAGCGTGCCGATCAGCAGCCGTGCGGCATGCCGCGCCCGGAGGATGTCCAGATATCCCGCGGCCATGTCCGCCCCTCTCCCCCGAGGGCCTTCCGGACACCTGAGGTTTTACGTATAACTTCGAGCTTCATACGTACCATGTGCCCTGTCCTCAGGTCCACCTCACCGTCCGCACCAGCACCGCACCCGCCCAGCCCGGAGGTCCCCCGTGACCAGCGCATCCCAGCCCGCCCCGGCCCGGCCCACCAGCCGCGACGTCGCGCGGGCCGCAGGCGTCTCACAGGCCACCGTCTCGCTCGTCCTCGGCGGCAAATGGCGCGGCAGGGTCTCCGAGGCGACCGCCGAGCGCGTCCGCGCCGCCACCCAGGACCTCGGCTACCGGCCCAATCTCGCCGCCCGCAGCCTCCGCCTCGGCCGCACCAGGACCGCGCTGCTGGTGGTCCCGGCACTCACCAACGAATTCTTCGCGCGTGTCTACACCGGCGCCGCCGCCGTCGCCGCCGAACACGACTTCGGGGTTGTCCTCTACCCCTCCCCCGACGGCACGGGTCCGGCCAGGGACCCCTTCGCCTCCGCCCGCGCCGCCCTCGACGGGGTCATCGCCTCGTCCATGGCCGCCGATGCCCTCGACGCCCTGCGCGGCGCCGACCTGCCTCTGGTCATGCTGGACAGCGACCCTGCGGACACCGGCGTCGCGGCCCGGGTCAACCTCGACATCGCCGACGGCATGCGACAGGTGACGGACCATCTGCTCACCCTCGGCCACCGCCGCTTCCTGCACCTGGCGTCGGCCATCGACTCCTGGACCTTCGCCGTTCGCGCCGGGGCCGTCCGCGACACCTTGCGGGCCGTGCCCGGCACCTCCGTACGGACCGTTCCGGCAGCGCTCGACGTACGGGCCGGCCGGGAAGCCACGGAACACGCTCTGGCCGCCCCCGGCCCCCGGCCGACCGCGATCATCTGCGACGACGACATCCTCGCCGCGGGCGCCTGCAAGGCCGCCCGCCGGCTCGGCCTTCGGGTCCCCGACGACCTCTCCGTCACCGGCTTCGACGATCTGGCTCTGGCGACCGCCGTCGAACCCGAACTCACCACCGTTCAGCTCCCCGCCGAGCAGGTCGGCGAGCGCGGCATGACCGCCCTCCTGTCCGTGCTCGACGGCTGTCCGGCCGAACCCGGCAGCCTGCCGGTGCACCTGGTCGTCCGCGGCTCCTCCGGGCCCCCGCCCCGTTCATGACGATGCCCCGGCCCGCCGCGAACGGTGGACCGGGGCACAAGTGCATCCGGCAGGACTACTCCTCGGACGACTCCGGGGTTGTCGGCGGCTCCGCGGACTCGGCAGCCCCCGACGACTTCGTGACATCGGTGGGAGCCTCGCCCCCCTCGCCGTCCTCCAGGTCCGACGGGGCATCCGTCGGCGTGGCCCCGCCGTCGGCCTCCAGCAGCCGCGCCAGCTGCCGCCCGACGATCCGCTTGAACTTCCGCTGCTGAGGCCGCGTACGGTCCAGGACCGCCACCTCGAGCCGCTCCGCGGGAATCTCCCGCTCGCTCCCGTTGGGATCACGGGACAGTGCCTGCACAGCCAGCTTGAGCGCCTCCGCCAGCGTCATTCCGTCCCGGTGGCGCTGATCCAGGAACGTGCTGATCTGTTCCGCATTACCGCCCACCGCGACCGAGCCGTGCTCGTCCACGATCGAGCCGTCGTGCGGCAGCCGGTAGATCTGATCACCCTCGGGCTCGGCGCCCACCTCGGCGACCACCAGCTCCACCTCGTACGGCTTCTCCGCCGCACTGGAGAAAATGGTGCCCAGGGTCTGCGCATAGACATTGGCCAGCCCACGGGCCGTCACATCATCGCGGTCGTAGGTATATCCGCGGAGATCGGCGTAACGGACGCCGCCGATGCGCAGATTCTCGTACTCGTTGTACTTACCGGCGGCGGCGAAACCGATCCGGTCATAGATCTCGCTGAACTTGTGCAGCGCACGGGACGGGTTCTCGCCGACGAACACAATGCCGTCGGCGTACTGCAGCACAACCAGGCTGCGACCACGGGCAATGCCCTTCCGGGCGTATTCCGCCCGGTCGGCCATGGCCTGCTGAGGTGAGACATAGAACGGCGTCGACACCGGCTATCCGTCCCTTTCTGTCAGTGACGAGTGCATCGAAGAAGCCCCGGGATCCGGATCAGAGCAGCGCGGCGCGCGGGCCGTCGGGCTGTTCCATCCGGCGTTCCAGGATCGACCGCGCGATGTCGGAGGATTCCTCATTGGCGAGCCTCCGGAAGCCCTCGTCGGTGATGACGGTGACGATCGGATAGATCCGCCGGGCCACATCGGGACCGCCGGTCGCCGAGTCGTCGTCCGCTGCGTCGTACAGCGCCTGCACGACCAGGGTGAGCGCCTCCGGCTCCGTCAGGTCCTCGCGGTAGAGCTTCTTCATCGACCCGCGGGCGAAGATCGATCCGGAGCCGGTGGACGCGTAGCCCTGCTCCTCGGAGCGGCCACCGGTGACGTCGTACGAGAAGATCCGGCCCTTCTCGCGGTCGACGTCGAAGCCGGCGAAGAGCGGAACCACGGCGAGGCCCTGCATGGCCATGGCCAGATTGCTGCGGATCATCGTGGAGAGCCGGTTCGCCTTGCCCTCCAGGGAGAGCTGGGCCCCCTCGACCTTCTCGAAGTGCTCCAGTTCCAGCTGGAAGAGCTTGACCATCTCCACGGCGAGGCCGGCCGTACCGGCGATGCCCACCGCCGAGTACTCGTCGGCCGGGAAGACCTTCTCGATGTCGCGCTGCGCGATCATGTTGCCCATGGTCGCCCGACGGTCGCCGGCGAGCACCACACCACCGGCGAACGTCGCGGCGACGATGGTCGTCCCGTGCGGCGCCTCGATCGCCCCCTGCAGGGGCGGCAGCTGCCGGTTGCCCGGGAGCATCTCGGGAGAATGGTCGGACAGGAAGTCCATGAACGAAGAGGATCCCGGCGTCAGGAAGGCAGCTGGTAGACGCCCGGTGCTACGAGTGTTGGCTTCCACGCGTTTCCCTCCAGGTATGCGATGGCCCTGCGCAAGGTGTCAGGATCATCCCCCAACTTGCCGATGGCCGAATTGCAGTTGATGCGGTTACGCCACGGACCCTACCCGCCCCGTGGCGGTGATCCACATGCACGGCGGAGGCAGCTAGCTGTGCCCGCGCGGCACGGGAGGGCCTTCTCCCGTGCCGCGCGCGCCGCACCGCTCCCCGGTCGTTCACATCGGTGAACTACTGTCCACCCTTCTGAACGAATGAACGGACGAAGTCCTCCGCATTCTCTTCGAGGACGTCATCGATCTCGTCCAGCACCGAGTCGACGTCGTCGCTCAGCTTCTCCTGCCGCTCCTTGAGGTCTTCGGAGGCCTGCGCGTCCTGCGCCTGCTCCTCGACCTCCTCGGTGGAGCGTGTCGCCTTCTGCTGTCCGCCGCCGGTGTCCTTGGTCGCCATATAGCTCACCCCGCTCGGTTCGAAGCACTTGATCAGACCCTACCTACGGGGTCCGACATCGGCCCGGTACTTGTCCATACGCCCGGGGTCATCTCGATGATTCCCGGATCGCGGCCATTTCAGCCGCCCGAGAGCACCCGGACCAGCTCTTCCGCCGTGCGACAGCGGTCCAGGAGCTCCTTGACGTGGTTACGGGTCCCCCGGAGCGGTTCCAGGGTGGGGACCCGCTGCAGCGAGTCATGACCGGGCAGATCGAAGATGACCGAGTCCCAGGAGGCCGCGGCGACGTCGTCCGCGTACTGCTCCAGACAGCGACCGCGGAAGTACGCCCTGGTGTCCTCAGGGGGCTTCGTACGGGCCTCCTCGACCTCGCGCTCGTCCAGCAGGCGTTTCATCTTCCCGCGGGCCGCGAGACGGTTGTAGAGGCCCTTCTCGGGCCTCACATCCGCGTACTGGAGGTCCACCAGGTGCAGCCGGGCCGCGTCCCAGTCCAGGCCGTCGCGGCGTCGGTAGCCCTCCATGAGCTCCCGCTTGGCGATCCAGTCGAGCTCGCCCGACAGGCTCATCGGATCGTTCTCCAGCCGGTTGAGGGTGTCCTCCCAGCGGATCAGGATGTCCTTGGTCTGCTCGTCGGCGTCCGCCCCGTACCGCTCCTCGACGTATTTGCGGCCCAGCTCGAAGTACTCCATCTGGAGCTGCACCGCGGTGAGTGTCCGGCCGCTGCGGAGCGTGATCAGATGCTGCAGGGTCGGGTCGTGGGAGACCTGGTGCAGGGTGCGCACCGGCTGGTCGACGGCCAGATCGACATTGATGAAGCCGTCCTCGATCATGGACAGGACGAGCGCCGTGGTGCCGAGCTTCAGATAGGTGGAGATCTCCGACAGATTCGCGTCACCGATGATCACATGGAGACGGCGGTACTTCTCGGCGTCGGAGTGGGGCTCGTCGCGGGTGTTGATGATGGGGCGCTTGAGGGTCGTTTCGAGTCCGACCTCGACCTCGAAGTAGTCCGCCCGCTGGCTGATCTGGAAGCCGTGCTCGTGACCGTCCTGGCCGATTCCCACGCGGCCCGCGCCGGTGACGACCTGGCGGGAGACGAAGAACGGGGTCAGGTGGCGCACGATGTCGGAGAAGGGGGTCTCCCGCTTCATCAGGTAGTTCTCGTGCGTGCCGTACGAGGCGCCCTTGTTGTCGGTGTTGTTCTTGTAGAGGTGGATCGGCTGGGCGCCGGGGAGCTGGGCCGCGCGCTCGGCGGCCTCGGCCATGACGCGTTCGCCGGCCTTGTCCCACAGGACGGCGTCCCGCGGGTTGGTGATCTCCGGCGAGCTGTACTCGGGGTGCGCATGGTCGACGTAGAGCCGGGCACCGTTGGTGAGGATGACATTGGCGAGGCCGATGTCCTCGTCGGTGAGCTGGCTGGAGTCGGCGGTTTCGCGGGCGAGGTCGAAGCCTCGCGCGTCGCGCAGCGGATTCTCCTCCTCGAAGTCCCAGCGGGCGCGTCGCGCCCGGTGCATCGCCGCCGCGTAGGCGTTGACGATCTGGGACGAGGTGAGCATGGCATTGGCGTTGGGGTGTCCGGGCACGGAGATGCCGTACTCCGTCTCGATGCCCATTACTCGCCGTACGGTCATGCGGCCCTCCTTGCCCGGCGGCGTTCCCTTCCGGGATCGGCGCTCAAGTACCGCTGCTTGTCCGGTGCGTGTGCGGTGCCCGTCCCCGCACTGCGCGACTGGGCGGTACGGAAGAGCCTAGAGCGCCTCTGCGCTGGTGGGGAGATCAATTACGTCATTGCTCCGGTGTCGTGGGAGCTGTCCGGAAAGCAACCGGCTGCGGATGCCCGGCCGGGCATCCGCAGCCTGTCTGCGTTCTACAGGTACTGCCCGGTGTTTGCCACCGTGTCGATGGAGCGACCGGTGTCTGCGCCCTGCTTTCCGGTGACAAGGGTACGGATGAAGACGATCCGCTCGCCCTTCTTGCCGGAGATCCTGGCCCAGTCGTCGGGGTTGGTGGTGTTGGGAAGGTCCTCGTTCTCCTTGAACTCGTCCACGCACGCCTGGAGGAGATGGGAGACACGAAGGCCCTTCTGGCCCTGGTCGAGGAAGGCCTTGATGGCCATCTTCTTGGCCCGGTCGACGATGTTCTGGATCATCGCGCCGGAGTTGAAGTCCTTGAAGTACAGGACTTCCTTGTCGCCGTTGGCGTACGTGACTTCGAGGAAGCGGTTCTCCTCGGACTCGGTGTACATCCGCTCGACGACAGACTGGATCATGGCGTGAGCTGCGGCTTCCTTGGAACCGGTGTGCTCGGCGAGATCGTCGGCGTGCAGCGGCAGCGAAGGCGTGAGGTACTTCGCGAAGATGTCCTTCGCCGCCTCCGCGTCCGGACGCTCGATCTTGATCTTCACATCGAGACGGCCGGGCCGCAGGATCGCGGGGTCGATCATGTCCTCGCGGTTGGAGGCGCCGATCACGATGACGTTCTCCAGGCCCTCCACGCCGTCGATCTCGGCGAGCAGCTGGGGGACGATGGTGTTCTCCACGTCCGAGCTGACACCGGACCCGCGGGTGCGGAAGAGGGATTCCATCTCGTCGAAGAAGACGATGACGGGTGTACCCTCGCTGGCCTTTTCGCGGGCCCGCTGGAAGACGAGACGGATGTGCCGCTCGGTCTCACCGACATACTTGTTGAGGAGCTCCGGGCCCTTGATGTTGAGGAAGTAGCTCTTTCCGGCGGGCTGGCCGGTGACTTCCGCGACCTTTTTGGCCAGGGAGTTGGCCACGGCCTTGGCGATGAGTGTCTTGCCGCAGCCGGGCGGACCGTAGAGCAGGATGCCCTTCGGCGGCCGCAGTTCGTGCTCCTTGAAAAGGTCGGGGTGGAGGTAGGGCAGCTCGACCGCGTCCCGGATCAGCTCGATCTGGTCGCCCAGGCCGCCGATCTTGTCGTAGTCGATGTCCGGAACCTCTTCGAGGACTAGCTCCTCGACCTCGCTCTTCGGGACCACTTCGTAGACGTAACCAGACCTGGGTTCGAGCAGGAGCGCGTCGCCGGGCCGGATGTTGATGTCGAGGAGCGGTTCGGCGAGCCGTACCACTCGTTCCTCGTCGGTGTGCCCGATGACCAGGGCGCGCTCGCCGTCCTCAAGAATCTCCTTGAGGGTGACGATGTCCCCGGCCCGCTCGAATTCCATGGCCTCGACCACGTTGAGCGCTTCGTTGAGCATGACTTCCTGGCCGCGCCGGAGGTCGTCGATCTCGACACTGGGACTGACGTTCACCCGGAGCTTGCGGCCCCCGGTGAAAATGTCGCAGGTGCCGTCCTCGTTGCCCTGCAGGAAGACTCCGAAGCCGGCCGGCGGCTGTGCGAGCCGGTCGACTTCCTCCTTGAGGGCCACGATCTGGTCGCGGGCCTCGCGCAGGGTGTTGGCGAGCCGCTCGTTCTGCGCGGACACGCCTGCGAGGTTCGTCTGCAACTCGACGATCCGCTCTTCGAGAATCCTCGTATGGCGCGGAGAGTCGGCGAGCTTACGTCGCAGGACGGCGATTTCCTGCTCAAGATAGGCGACCTGGCCGGCTGGGTCTTCGGACCCCCGCCCGGGCCGGATGCCGCGGTTGATGTCGTCGTCGTGGGCTGCCACGGTCCTCACCTCCTCCAAGGGGAGCTGGACGCTTCCTGACCCTACCTGGGTGGGTGATGATTGAAACCCCTAGATCACAAAGACTGCGGGGCGTGTCCGATCTTCACCCTTGCGCTCTCCCTCACGCCAGGGGAATACCCACCGTTCAACATCGGAAAGCGGCCGGTTGTATCGTCGAACCGGTCAACACCCGTCAGGGCTGGCTTTTTTTGGTTCGGAAACGCAGGGAACGGCAGGAGAAATGACCGTGCAGCAGGACGCTCCCACCGGCAGCGACACGCAGGACCTGGAGGTCTGGATCGACCAGGACCTCTGCACGGGAGACGGGATCTGTGTGCAGTACGCACCCGAGGTCTTCGAGCTGGACATCGACGGTCTGGCGTACGTGAAGAGCGACGACGACGAGCTGCTGCAGGACAAGGGGGCGACGACACCCGTTCCGCTTCCGCTGCTTCAGGACGTGGTCGATTCGGCCAAGGAGTGCCCGGGCGACTGCATTCATGTACGTCGCGTTTCGGACAGGGTCGAGGTCTACGGCCCCGACGCAGCCTGATCCGTCGGCTCCGGCCTGCCGGGTACGGGAAGTGATCGGTCAGGTGCTGTTCGGTTCGCCCTGCACGGCGCGGACGAAGGCGCCGTTCCGCCACTGCCAGGTCGCCTTTTCCTGCTGGTCGGGACAGCAGCGCGGGGTCTCGGGCGAGGAGTAGCCGAGGAGCGTGGCGGAGACGATTCCGTCACGCACGGTGAAGTCGCCGATGCTCATCTTCTGGGCGGGGTCCACCAGGGTCGCAACGACCCGGGGTGCGGCCCCGCTTCCCTGTGTGAGGACGTAGACACCGCTCGGCGGGGTGCCGGATCCGGCCGCGCAGTGGACCACGGCGACGGTTTCCGGCCGGTCGTCGCCGTCGAGGTCACCGACGACCTGCTTGGCGACGGTGCTCCCCACCGTCCCGCAGTCCAGCGGGAAGGTCGCCCGGGCCGGATCGGGGGCGGCCGCGGGCGCGGTGCCGTGCTGTGTGGCGGTGCGGTGCGGGGTCGAGGCCGAGGCGGTGGCGGCATCGGGCTGGAGCATGCCCGCTGCCGCGACGACGGCGGCCATGGCGGTCGCGGTCACGAGCCACTGCATCGGCCTGCTGTCGGTGTGCGCGAGGTCCGGGAGCTCGGAGGTCTGCACGCGGGATGTCTCCTGTGGTTCCTGTGGTGCGGCGATGCCGGGAAGGCGGGGCGTCAGCCGTGGGGTGGGGGTGGCCAGCATCGTGCCACACCTCACAGGGCAGTGGAACGGTGGGGTCGGTACGGATTCGGATTCCGTGCACAGCCCCGCAGCGGCAGCCTCCGCACGGGCAACGAAAAGGCGCCGCCGCGGAGTTCCCGGGTCGGTCCGGGAACTCCGCGGCGGCGCCGGTGCGTTGTGCGGGGTCAGCCGCGGGAGGAGGAGCCGCTCTGGCTGCCGGGACCGTCGTAGTCCTCGCCGTACGCGCCCTTGGCGGGCCGGCGGCGGCGCAGCGGGGCCTCCACACCGTCGGCCAGGCGGCGCGCGGTGACGAGGAAGCCGGTGTGGCCGATCATGCGGTGGTCCGGGCGGACCGCGAGCCCCTCGACGTGCCAGTTGCGGATCATCGATTCCCAGGGCTGCGGTTCGGCGAAGCAGCCGATCTCACGGATGGACTCGACGGTCCGGGCGAGCTGGGTGGTGGTCGCGACGTAGGCGCAGAGGATGCCGCCGGGGACGAGCGCCTTGGAGACGGCCTCCAGGCATTCCCAGGGGGCGAGCATGTCGAGGATGACCCGGTCGACATCGGTGTCGGAGAGGTTGTCCTGGAGGTCGCCGACGGTGAGCTGCCACGCGGGGTGCGGCTCGCCGAAGTAGCGCTCGACGTTCTGCTGGGCGATCTCCGCGAAGTCCTCGCGGCGCTCGTACGAGTGCAGCATGCCCTGGTCGCCGATGGCGCGGAGCAGGAAGGTGGAGAGCGAGCCGGAGCCGACGCCGGCTTCCACGACGCGGGCGCCGGGGAAGATGTCGGCGAACGCCAGGATCTGCCCCGCGTCCTTGGGGTAGACCACGGCGGCGCCGCGGGGCATGGACAGGACGTAGTCGGGGAGCAGGGGGCGCAGCGCGAGGTAGGCGACGTTTCCCGTGGTTCGGACCACACTGCCCTCGGGAGCACCGATCAGCTCGTCGTGCGGGAAAGAACCCTTGTGGGTGTGGAAGTTCTTTCCGGCTTCGAGCGTGAAGGTGTAGTGGCGTCCCTTGGGGTCGGTGAGCTGGACCTGGTCCCCGACCTTGAAGGGCCCGCGTCGGCGGGCGGCACCGGTCGGTTCAGACATGTGACCAGCGTACCGGTGTTTCCCGGGGCTCCGACCGCGCGCCGGAGAGCCCGGCCCGACCGGCCGGACGGGCCTCAGTGTCGGGCCACCTTCGACCGGGAAGCGGGGGGGCCTGGAGCGTGCGTGCCAGGGCACGACCGCCCGATCAGAGGCAGCCGGACAGCCTCTCAGGTGGCGGGGCGGGCCATGGCGGCGACGAAGGCGCGTTCGACGTCGGCGGTGGAGAGGACTCCGTAGATCTCGCCGGTCTCTTCGAGAACCAGGTATTCGGTGGCGGGGCTGGCCTTCAGGGTGTCGAGGAGTTCTTCGCCGGTGAGTTCGGCGGAGATCATCATTCCGACGGTCAGGTCCTGGGCGAGGGCGCTGACGGCGACCCAGGGGCGGCGGTGTTCGGGGACGGAGACGATGGCGGCCTCGCGGACGACGGCCTTGGGGTCGCCGTGTCCGTCGACGACGACGAGGGCGCGGGCACCTGCCTCGTTGGCGCGGCGGAGCGCTTCGGAGAGGGGGGTGGCGGCTTCCACGGGGACGGCGCGGCGGGTGAGGGTGCGGGCGCGCAGCTCGGGGAGGTGTTCGCGCAGGCGGGCCATGCGGAGGCTGTTGCCCGCCCCGGTCCAGATGATGGCGGCGAGGATCGCGGCGAGCAGGGCGTCGGTGACGGTGTCCATGCCGCTGACGTCGTCGGGGTTGTTCCCGAGCCCGCCGGTGTGGGTGAGGAGCGGGAGGCCGATCAGGACGGCGACGGCGAGAGCGCGCCCGACCCAGGCGGCGGCGACGGTGCCGCTCATGGCGCGGCCGGTGATCTTCCAGACGACGGCACGGAGCATGCGGCCGCCGTCGAGCGGGAGGCCGGGCAGCAGGTTGAAGGCGGCGACGATGAGGTTGGAGATCATCAGTCCGGCGAGCAGGACGCCGGGGACGGTGCCGGGTTCGACGAACTTCATGGCGACATAGAAGACGCCGGCGAGTACCAGGGAGAGCAGGGGACCGACAAAGGCGAGAACGAATTCGCGGCCGGGGGTCTCGGACTCCTTCTCGATCTCGGAGACGCCGCCGAAGAACTGCAGCTGGATGCGGCGCACGGGGAGCTTGTAGCGGAGCGCGGCGACCGTGTGCGCGAGTTCGTGGACGAGCACGGAGGCGTAGAAGGCGATCGCGAAGAAGAGGGAGACCAGATAGCGGACCGCGCCGAGTTCGGGCAGGACGCGGTCGAGCTGGCCGCCGAAGACCCAGGTGATGAGCGCCGCGACGAGGAACCAGCTGGGCGCGACGTATACCGGCACGCCGAAGGGGCGGCCCATCAGGAGCCCGCCGCCCGGCTCCCGGGGGCGCTGCGGTTTGCCGTTCTCGGGCGCGGCGGGGTCCGTACCGCCGGCGCCGGGCTGCGGCTGCCCGCTGTCGCCGCTCTCGTCCACGGGGTCCCTTCGGTCGGTGCCGTTCGGCACGATCATGCAGTGTGCGAGGGTCTGTCGTCGATGGTATGTCGCCCATGGCCTCCCGCCCTATCGCGGGGGACGCCACGAGTGTCAGTGGCGGGTCGTAGGGTCTTCGTCATGACTTCCGTGCCCCGGCCGCCGCAGCCGCCTTCGTCCCTGTCGCCGTCGCGGGCGAGCGACTTCATGCAGTGTCCTCTGCTGTACCGGTTCCGGGTGATCGACAGGCTGCCGGAGAAGCCCAGTGAGGCGGCTACCCGGGGCACGCTGGTGCATGCGGTGCTGGAGCGCCTCTTCGACGCACCGGCGGCGGAGCGTACGGCGAGCCGGGCGACGGCGATGGTTCCCGGCCAGTGGGACCGGCTGCTGGAGTCGAAGCCGGAGCTGTCGGAGCTGTTCGCGGAGGATGCGGAGGGCGAGCGGCTGGCGCGCTGGCTGTCGGAGGCGGAGAGCCTGGTGGAGCGGTGGTTCTCGCTCGAGGATCCGACGCGCCTGGAGCCGGCCGAGCGGGAGATGTTCGTCGAGACGGAGCTGGAGTCGGGGCTGCGGCTGCGCGGGGTGATCGACCGGATCGATGTGGCGCCGACGGGCGAGGTCCGGATCGTCGACTACAAGACGGGGAAGGCGCCGCGGCCGGAGTATGCGGAGGGCGCGTTGTTCCAGATGAAGTTCTACGCCCTGGTGATCTGGCGGCTGAAGGGTGTGGTGCCGCGCCGGCTGCAGCTGGTCTATTTGGGCAGCGGCGACGTCATGACGTACGACCCGGTCGTGGCGGATCTGGAGCGGGTGGAGCGGAAGCTGCTGGCGTTGTGGGACGCGATCCGGCTGGCCACGGAGACGGGCGAGTGGCGGCCGCGGCCGACGAAGCTGTGCGGCTGGTGCGACCACCAGGCAGTCTGTCCGGAATTCGGCGGGACTCCCCCGGTCTATCCGTTGTCCGTCCGCCCGGCCGTTCCGGGGCAGGGTGTGCAGGGCAGAATGGACCCGGTCCAGGCCGAGGCCGTCCGGCCGGCGGCCGCTGAAGGAGCTTGAGGAGATCTGGTGGCAATCCGCGTCCTACTGGTCGACGACCAGCCGCTGCTGCGCACCGGCTTCCGGATGATTCTTGAGGCCGAGGGTGATCTGGCGGTGGTGGGCGAGGCCGGTGACGGTCTCCAGGCTCTCGATCAGGTGCGGGCGCTGCAGCCCGATGTGGTGCTGATGGACATCCGTATGCCGCGGATGGACGGGGTCGAGGCGACGCGTCAGATCACGGGGCCGGGCCGGGACGGCCCGGCGAAGGTGCTGGTGCTGACCACGTTCGATCTCGACGAGTACGTGGTGGAGGCGTTGCGCGCCGGTGCCAGCGGCTTCCTGCTGAAGGACGCTCCGGCCAATGAGCTGGTGCAGGCGATCCGGGTGGTCGCGGCAGGCGAGGCGATGCTGGCCCCGAGCATCACGCGCAGGCTGCTGGACAAGTACGCGGATCATCTGCCGTCGGGCGAGGATCCCGTGCCGGACACCCTCCACACGCTGACGGAGCGTGAGGTGGAGGTGCTGAAGCTGGTCGCGCGCGGTCTGTCGAATGCGGAGATCGCCGCCGATCTGTTCGTCAGCGAGACGACGGTCAAGACGCATGTGGGCCATGTGCTGACGAAGCTGGGGCTGCGCGACCGGGTCCAGGCCGCGGTCTACGCGTACGAGAGCGGACTGGTGCGCCCCGGCGCCCAGTGATCCGGCCGGTGCCGGCCGGGACCGGGCGCCGGGGCGGCGCCGGGGTTCAGGCGGCGCTGCGGCCGAGCTCCCAGAACTGGAGGTCGGCGGAGGCATTGACCGACCACTCGACGCCGGTGAGGCCTTCGCGGGAGGCAATGTACTGCTTCCCCTGCCAGATCGGCAGCACAGGAACGTCGGTGGCGACGAGGTCCTGGAGCTTCTGGAAGGTCGCGGAGGCGGCGGCGCGGTCGGCGACGCGGCGGGACTGCGGGATCAGCGTGTTCTGGGCCAGCGTTGACTTGTAGGGCGAGTTGAGGAAGTTGTTCTTGTCGAGGAACGGCGCCATGTAGTTGTCCGGGTCCGGGAAGTCCGGGAACCAGCCCAGGCCGTAGACGGCGTAGTCGCCGCGCTTCTGTGCCGCCCGGTACTTCGCCCAGGGGGTGCCCTGGATGGTGACGTCGAACAGCCCGGTGGCGTTCAGTTGCTTCTTCAGCGTCTTGAACTCGTCGGCGGTGGCCGGACCGTAGTAGTCGGTCGTGTAGTGCAGGGTGAACTTCACCGGGGTCTCGATGCCGGCGGCCTGCAGCAGGGCGGCGGCCTTGCCGGTGCTGGGCTCGCCGTACTTGTTGTAGAACGAGTTGGTGTGCCCGGTGATGCTGGACGGAATCAGCGAGTAGAGCGGCTCGGCGGTGGTGCCGTAGACCTGGCCGGCGATCTGGCCGCGGTCGATGACCTGGGCGATGGCCTGGCGGACGGCCTTGTTCTTCACCGCGGGGTCGGTGGTGTCGAAGCCCAGGTAGCTGATGGCGAGGCTGGGCATCTCGGTGAGCTTGATGCCGTCCTTCGGCTTCTCCAGCATCAGCTTCGCCTGGCCGGGCGACATGGTGCGGGTCATCATGTCGATCTTCTTGTCGTCGAGTGCCTTGCCCATCGCCGCGGCGTCGGGGAAGAGGTCGAGTTCGACCTTGTCGTTGAGGACCTTCAGATCGCCCTTGTACTTCGGGTTCCTGGTGAAGACGACCTTGTCGACCTGGTTGTTCCTGACTTCCGGCTTCATCGTGTAGGGGCCGGAGCCGTCGACCTGGAAGCCTTCGCGCGGGGACTTCGCCGGGTACTTGCTCTTCGGCACGATGCCGGCGGCCGGGGTGGCGAGCTTGTAGGGGAAGGTCGCGTCCGGCGTCTTCAGGTGGAAGATGACTTCGTTGTCGTCGCGGGTCTCGATCGTGTCGATGTTGGCGAGCAGGCCGACGGGTCCGTTGTCGGAGTCGATGCCGATGACCCGGTTGATGGAGTACTTGACGTCCTCGGCGGTGACGGGCTTGCCGCTGGCGAAGGTGAGACCGCTGCGCAGCCTGCAGCGGTAGCTCTCGTTCTGCCGGTCGGTGAACGTACAGCTCTCGGCGGCCTCGGGGACGGGTTCGCCGCCGCCGCGCGGGACGTGGGTCAGCGTCTGCACGGTCTGCCGCAGGATGTTCCAGACGCCTGCTTCGTAGCCGATGGCGGGGTCGAGCGGTGCGGGGTTGTCCTCGGTGGCGACGAACTGGTCCGTGGTGCCGACAACGATGGCGGCGTTGCCATCGCTCCCGCCGTCCGCCGCGCCGCAGGCGGCGAGTACGGGGGCGAGCAGGCCGACGACGGCCGGCAGCACCAGAGTCTTGCGGTTCATCTTGGACGTTCTCCCTCATCCGACCATTGAGAAAACGACATTAGTGGGAGCCGCCGGTAATCCCTGACCGGTGGCGTTCCATGCGTAATCGAATGGTGAAGGGAATTGTCGCCGCGCTGATTTCCCGGGCAGGGAAGGTTCCGTACAGGACTCCACGAATCGGGACAGTTGGGCGGATCAAAACAGGCATCCCGGGCAATCTCGAGGGAGATCGTGAGTCTTCGAGGTGACCAAGCTCACCCCTGAGTCAATCCCCGCCTTGGCATGCTCCCGACTTTTCCCTACGCATGCGTGACGAAACGCGCACACGGCCGCGCCGAGAGCTTTTCTATTCATTCACAGAAATACTCTCGGTACGGGGATCAATGCATTCCCGTGACCAGGCCGCGGAGAAATGCGAGATCGACTTCTTCGAGAGAGCCCACCACGACCCGGCCCGATGCGGGCGCGATCGGTGCGACGGACGGTACGGCGACGACCCAGCAGCCGGCGGCCTCTGCCGCGGCGACACCGGTTGCGGTGTCCTCGATGACCGCACAGCGCTCGGGGGCCGCCCCGAAGCCGGAGGCGGCGGTGAGGTAGGGCTCCGGGTGCGGCTTCGTCCGGGAGACCTCGTCACCTGCGACGGTGAGCGAGAAGTGGTGGTGGCCGACCGAGTCCAGCACCCGGTCGATGATGCGCCGGTGCGAGGCGGAGACCAGGGCGGTCGGGACCTCGTGCGCCACCAGTTCGGCGAGCAGCCGCGCGGCGCCCGGCATCAGCGGCACACCGCGGTCGATGCGCTCCTCGAAGCGGTCGTTGAGCAGCACGGTGAGCTCCGGGAGGGTGATGTCCGCACCGGTGACATCGATGAGATACCCGGCGCTGCGGGTCATCGGCCCGCCGACGACCACGTCCTTCCACGCCTCGTCCAGCCGGTACCCGAGGTCGGCGAAGACCGCCACCTCGGCCTCCCACCAGAAACCCTCGGTATCGACCAGGGTGCCGTCCATGTCGAGGAAGACGGCCTGCAGGGCGGCGCCTTCAGCCGTACGGATCAAGGACGCGGGGACCGTACTGGTCATGCGGCACACCTTCCATGAGGGACGAGAAGGCCGGCCGCCTTTTCCAGGGAAAGGGCGGCCGGCCTGCACTGGACCGACCAGTGTACGACTCGTCCCGCTACGGCGCGTCGGACATTTCCTTACCGCGCGTTGAAGTACTTCGCCTCCGGGTGGTGGATGACGATCGCGTCCGTGGACTGCTCCGGGTGGAGCTGGAACTCCTCGGACAGGTGGACACCGATCCGCTCGGGCTGCAGCAGGTCGGCGATCTTCGCCCGGTCCTCCAGGTCGGGGCAGGCCCCGTAGCCGAGGGAGAAGCGTGCGCCGCGGTACTTCAGCGCGAACATGTCCTCGACCGCGGCCGGGTCCTCGCCGCCGAAGCCGAGCTCGGAACGGACCCGGGCGTGCCAGTACTCGGCGAGGGCCTCGGCGAGCTGGACGGAGAGGCCGTGCAGCTCCAGGTAGTCGCGGTAGGAATTGGCCTCGAAGAGCTTGGCGGTCTCGCCGCCGATCTTCGAACCGACGGTGACGACCTGGAGACCGATCACGTCCGTCTCACCGGACTCCTCCGGGCGGAAGAAGTCCGCGAGGCAGAGGCGGCGGCCGCGGCGCTGGCGCGGGAAGGTGAAGCGGGTGCGCTCGGAACCGTCCTCGTGCAGCAGGATCAGGTCGTCGCCCTTGGAGACGCACGGGAAGTAGCCGTAGACCACGGCGGCTTCCAGCAGGTTCTCCGTGTGCAGCTTGTCGAGCCAGCCGCGCAGGTGCGGGCGGCCCTCGGTCTCCACGAGCTCCTCGTACGTCGGTCCGTCACCGGCGCGGGCCTGCTTGAGGCCCCACTGACCCTTGAAGAGCGCACCCTCGTCGAGCCAGGAGGCGTACTCCTTGAGCTGGATGCCCTTGACGACACGGGTGCCCCAGAACGGCGGTTCGGGGACCGGGTTGTCGGTGGCGACATCGGACCGTACGCCGTCCTCGGGCTCGTCGACCTCCAGTACGGCGGTCTCCCGCCTGGGGACGCGGCGCTGCTTCAGCTCGGGGAGGGCGGCGCCGGGAACGCCGCGCTTGACCGCGATCAGGGCGTCCATCAGGCGCAGGCCCTCGAACGCGTCGCGGGCGTAGCGGACCTCGCCCTCGTAGATCTCGTGGAGGTCCTGCTCGACATAGGCCCTGGTGAGAGCCGCGCCGCCAAGGATCACCGGATATTCGGCGGCCAGCTTGCGCTGGTTCAGCTCCTCCAGGTTCTCCTTCATGATCACGGTGGACTTCACCAGGAGACCGGACATGCCGATGACATCGGCGCGGTGCTCCTCCGCGGCTTCCAGGATCGCGGAGACCGGCTGCTTGATGCCGATGTTGACCACGTTGAAGCCGTTGTTGGACAGGATGATGTCGACGAGGTTCTTGCCGATGTCGTGGACGTCGCCGCGGACGGTGGCCAGAACGATCGTGCCCTTGCCCTCCGCGTCGGACTTCTCCATGTGCGGTTCCAGGTAGGCCACGGCGGACTTCATGACCTCGGCGGACTGGAGCACGAACGGCAGCTGCATCTGACCGGAGCCGAACAGCTCGCCGACGACCTTCATGCCTTCGAGCAGCGTGTCGTTGACGATGTCGAGAGCCGGACGGGTCCGCAGTGCCTCGTCGAGGTCGGTCTCCAGGCCGTTCTTCTCACCGTCGATGATGCGGCGCTGGAGGCGCTCGTCGAGCGGCAGTGCGAGGAGCTCCTCGGCCTTGCCTGCCTTCATCGACTTCATGTTGACGCCCTCGAACAGCTCCATGAGCCGCTGCAGCGGGTCGTAGCCTTCGGCGCGGCGGTCGTAGATGAGGTCGAGTGCGACCTTGACCTGCTCCTCCTCCAGGCGCGCGATCGGCAGGATCTTCGAGGCGTGCACGATGGCGGAGTCGAGACCGGCCTTGACGCACTCGTCGAGGAAGACGGAGTTCAGGACGACCCGGGCGGCCGGGTTGAGACCGAAGGAGATGTTCGACAGGCCGAGCGTGGTCTGGACGTCGGGATGGCGCCGCTTCAGCTCGCGGATGGCGCCGATGGTGGCGACGCCGTCCTTGCGGGACTCCTCCTGACCGGTGCAGATGGTGAAGGTCAGCGCGTCGATGAGGATGTCCGACTCATGGATGCCCCAGTTGCCGGTCAGGTCCTCGATCAGCCGCTCGGCGACGGCGACCTTGTGCTCGACGGTGCGGGCCTGGCCCTCCTCGTCGATCGTGAGAGCGATCAGCGCGGCGCCGTGCTCGGCGGCCAGTTGCGTGACCTTGGCGAAGCGCGACTCGGGTCCGTCGCCGTCCTCGTAGTTGACGGAGTTGAGGACCGCCCGGCCGCCGAGCTTCTCCAGGCCTGCCCGCAGGACCGGCAGCTCGGTGGAGTCGAGCACGATCGGGAGCGTGGAGGCGGTGGCGAAGCGGCCGGCCAGCTCCTCCATGTCCGCGACACCGTCCCGGCCGACGTAGTCGACGCAGAGGTCGAGCATGTGCGCGCCCTCGCGGATCTGGTCGCGCGCCATCTCCACGCAGTCGTCCCAGCGGGCCTCCAGCATGGCCTCGCGGAACTTCTTGGATCCGTTGGCGTTCGTACGCTCGCCGATGGCGAGGTACGAGGTGTCCTGGCGGAACGGGACCGTCTGGTACAGCGAGGCGGCGCCGGGCTCGGGTCGTGGGTCACGGGGGGTGAGGGCGGCGCCGCGGACACGTTCGACGACCTGGCGCAGGTGCTCCGGAGTCGTACCGCAGCAGCCGCCGACCAGCGAGAGGCCGTACTCCTGGACGAACGTCTCCTGCGCGTCGGCCAGCCCTTCGGGACCGAGCGGGAAGTGCGCGCCGTCCCTGGTGAGCACCGGCAGTCCGGCGTTGGGCATGCAGAGCAACGGGATGCGGGAGTGGCGGGTGAGGTAGCGCAGGTGCTCGCTCATCTCCGCCGGGCCGGTCGAGCAGTTCAGGCCGATCATGTCGACGCCGAGCGGTTCGAGCGCGGTCAGGGCGGCGCCGATCTCCGAGCCGAGCAGCATGGTGCCGGTCGTCTCGAACGCCAGCGAGCACAGCAGCGGGAGGTCGCTGCCCATCGCCTCCAGCGCCCGCCGCGCACCCAGTACCGCGGCCTTGGTCTGGAGGAGGTCCTGCGTCGTCTCGATGATGAGCGCGTCCGCGCCGCCGGCGATCAGTCCTTCGGCGTTCTGCTGGAAACCGTCGCGGAGCACGGTGTACGGCGCGTGGCCCAGCGTCGGCAGCTTGGTGCCGGGGCCGATGGAGCCGAGCACCCAGCGCTGCTGCCCGGTGGAGGCAGTGAACTCGTCGGCCACCTCGCGGGCGATGCGCGCGCCGGACTCGGACAGTTCATGGATGCGCCCGGGAATGTCGTACTCGCCCAGGGCGGAGGCGTTGGCACCGAAGGTGTTCGTCTCGACGCAGTCCACCCCGACCGCGAAGTACTCCTCGTGCACCGAGCGCACGATGTCCGGGCGGGTGACGTTGAGGATCTCGTTGCAGCCTTCGAGGTTCTGGAAGTCCTCAAGGGTGGGGTCCTGCGCCTGGAGCATGGTGCCCATGGCACCGTCGGCCACCACCACGCGGGTGGTGAGTGCCTCGCGGAGGGCTTCGGCTCGGTTCCGGCTGTCGGCGGAAGGGGTCGGCGACGGGGCCATGGATGTACTCCCAGGGATGCGACGGCTGTCGGCTTTGCGGCTTCGGTGGAGGCCGCACCTCGTCAGGGTAGCCGGGTGCCGCCTTCGACCGTCACTGTGTCCCACGGAACGGACGGCATGCTGTGCGGGGGAATGTCCGGGGCGTGCGGCGCAGCAGGCTCGCCGCAGGATCGAGCATCGGTCGGCATCGACCGATAGTGTTCAGCATTGTCGAACCATAGTGGAGGAGTACGGCGCCATGGCCAAGAACATCCAGTCGCTCGAACGGGCGGCGGCGATGCTGCGTCTGCTGGCAGGCGGCGAACGGCGTCTGGGGCTGTCCGACATCGCCTCCTCCCTGGGCCTGGCCAAGGGCACCGCGCACGGCATTCTGCGCACGCTGCAGCACGAGGGCTTCGTGGAGCAGGACGGGGCCTCGGGGCGCTACCAGCTGGGTGCCGAGCTGCTGCGCCTGGGCAACAGCTATCTGGACGTCCACGAGCTGCGGGCGCGCGCCCTGGTCTGGACGGACGACCTGGCCCGCTCCAGCGGCGAGAGCGCCCACCTGGGGGTCCTGCACCAGCAGGGCGTCCTGATCGTGCACCACGTCTTCCGCCCCGACGACAGCAGGCAGGTCCTGGAGGTCGGGGCCATGCAGCCGCTGCACTCCACCGCGCTGGGCAAGGTGCTCGCGGCGTACGACCCGGTGGCGCACACCGAGGCCATCGAGGCCGAGCGGAAGCCTTTCACCCCGCGCACCGTCACCGACCTGGAGGAGTTCGAGTCGGTGCTCTCGCTGACCCGGGCGCGCGGTTGGGCGGACGACGTGGAGGAGACGTGGGAGGGGGTGGCCGCGGTGGCCGCACCGATCCACGACCGGCGCCGGATGCCGGTCGGCGCGGTTGCCGTGACCGGAGCGGTGGAGCGCATCTGCTCCGGGGGCGAGCTCCGTCCGGAGCTGGTCGCGGCAGTACGGGACTGCGCCCGGGCGGTTTCCCGGGATCTCGGCGCCGGGCGCTTCTGACCGTACTGGCGGATCATCGGTAACGATCGGGTCAAAGGCCCAGGAACTCTTGACGCTTCATTCACCAGGGGGAAACACTGCCGTTCACCGGTCGACATTGTCGAACGCCTAACGGCAATACACGCTAGGGTGTGACAGTGCCAAGGGCCGGTCAAGCCCTCACCTGAGGGCACGAACCACCGGAGGGACCCGGGGTTCGGCTTCCCTGGACGAAGGACAAAGGAGTCGCGGGTGTCCAGCTCCGACATCTTCATCGGCGAGACCATCGGTACCGCCGTGCTCATCCTGCTCGGCGGCGGTGTCTGTGCCGCCGTCACTCTCAAGCACTCCAAGGCACAGAACGCCGGCTGGCTCGCCATCACCTTCGGATGGGGCTTCGCGGTGCTGACCGCCGCGTATCTGGCCGGCGGGGTGTCGGGGGCACACCTCAACCCCGCGGTCACCATCGGCCTTGCGATCAAGGGCGCCACCCCGTGGAGCGACGTACCGCTGTACCTCGGCTCCCAGCTGCTCGGCGCGATGATCGGCGCGGTGCTGGTCTGGCTGACGTACTACGGGCAGTTCCGGGCCCATCTGACCGACCCGGCGACGCTGTACAGCCAGCCGAGTGAAGAGGGCATGGTCGACCAGGCCGCCGCCCCGAAGGCCGGCCCGGTGCTGGGCATCTTCTCGACGGGCCCGGAGATCCGGAACGCCGTCCAGAACGTGATCACCGAAGTCATCGCCACCGTCGTGCTGGTCCTGGCGATCCTCACGCAGGGTCTGAACAACAACGGTGACGGCCTCGGCACGCTCGGCGCGCTGATCACCGCCCTGGTCGTCGTCGCCATCGGTCTCTCGCTCGGCGGCCCGACCGGTTACGCAATCAACCCGGTTCGCGACCTCGGGCCGCGTATCGTGCACGCGCTGCTGCCGCTGCCGAACAAGGGCGGTTCCGACTGGGGCTACGCCTGGATCCCGGTCGTCGGCCCCCTCATCGGCGGTGCGATCGCGGGCGGGCTCTACAACGTCGCCTTCGCGTGAGCCGTAGAGCTCGGAGCCGTAACCCTCAGATCTCACAGACCTCCAGGAGCACACCGTGACCGACGCACACACCACCGGCCCGTTCATCGCGGCCATCGACCAGGGCACCACCTCCAGCCGATGCATCGTCTTCGACAAGGACGGCCGGATCGTCTCCGTCGACCAGAAGGAGCACGAGCAGATCTTCCCGAAGCCCGGCTGGGTCGAGCACAACGCGACCGAGATCTGGGAGAACGTCCAGGAGGTCGTCGCCGGCGCCATCGTCAAGGCGGGCATCACGGCCGCCGACGTCAAGGCGATCGGCATCACCAACCAGCGCGAGACCACGCTGCTCTGGGACAAGAACACCGGTGAGCCCGTCCACAACGCGATCGTCTGGCAGGACACCCGCACCGACGCGCTCTGCAAGGAGCTCGGCCGCAATGTCGGCCAGGACCGGTTCCGCCGCGAGACCGGGCTGCCGCTCGCCTCGTACTTCTCCGGTCCCAAGGTCCGCTGGCTGCTCGACAACGTCGAGGGACTGCGCGAGCGCGCCGAGCGCGGCGACATCCTCTTCGGCACCATGGACTCCTGGGTCATCTGGAACCTGACCGGCGGCGCCGACGGCGGCGTGCACGTCACCGACGTCACCAACGCCTCGCGCACCCTGCTGATGAACCTGCACGAGATGACGTGGGACCAGCGGATCCTCCAGTCGATGGAGATCCCCGCCGCCGTGCTGCCGGAGATCCGGTCCTCCGCCGAGGTGTACGGCCTCGCTAAGGACGGCGTCCTGGCCGGCGTCCCGGTCGCGTCCGCGCTCGGCGACCAGCAGGCGGCCCTCTTCGGCCAGACCTGCTTCTCCGAGGGCGAGGCCAAGTCCACGTACGGCACGGGCACCTTCATGCTGATGAACACCGGCGAGACGCCCGTCAACTCCTACAACGGACTGCTGACGACCGTCGGCTACCGGATCGGCGACCAGAAGCCGGTCTACGCCCTGGAAGGCTCCATCGCCGTCACCGGTTCGCTCGTGCAGTGGATGCGCGACCAGATGGGTCTGATCAAGTCCGCCGCCGAGATCGAGACGCTGGCCTCGTCGGTCGAGGACAACGGCGGCGCGTACTTCGTGCCCGCCTTCTCCGGTCTCTTCGCCCCGTACTGGCGCTCCGACGCCCGCGGTGTCATCGCCGGACTCACCAGGTACGTCACCAAGGCGCACATCGCCCGTGCCGTACTGGAGGCCACCGCCTGGCAGACCCGCGAGATCACCGACGCCATGACCAAGGACTCGGGCGTCGAGCTGACCGCCCTCAAGGTCGACGGCGGCATGACCTCCAACAACCTGCTGATGCAGACGCTCGCCGACTTCCTGGACGCACCCGTGGTGCGGCCCATGGTCGCCGAGACCACCTGCCTCGGCGCCGCCTACGCCGCCGGTCTCGCCGTCGGCTTCTGGCCGGACACCGACGCGCTGCGCGCCAACTGGCGCCGGGCCGCCGAGTGGACCCCCCGCATGGACGCGGACACCCGCGACCGCGAGTACAAGAGCTGGCTCAAGGCCGTGGAGCGGACCATGGGCTGGATCGAAGACGAGGAGTAATCGACATGACCACCCTGCAGAGCGTCCCGGCCCTCGGGACGCACCCGGCCTCCGGCTCCCTTCCGAGCCGCGCCGAGACTCGGGAGCAGCTCTCCAAGGCTACGTACGACCTCCTGGTGATCGGTGGCGGCATCCTGGGCATCTCCACCGCCTGGCACGCCGCGCAGTCCGGGCTGCGGGTGGCTCTGGTGGACGCCGGCGACTTCGCCGGCGCCACCTCCTCCGCCTCCTCCAAGCTGCTCCACGGCGGTCTGCGCTACCTGCAGACCGGTGCGGTGAAGCTGGTCGCGGAGAACCACTTCGAGCGCCGTGCGGTGTCCCGCCAGGTGGCTCCGCACCTGGCCAATCCGCTCACCTTCTATCTGCCGGTCTACAAGGGCGGCCCGCACGGTGCGGCCAAGCTCGGCGCGGGTGTGTTCGCGTACTCGGCGCTGTCCGCGTTCGGTGACGGCGTCGGCCATGTGATCAGCCCGGCGAAGGCGCAGCGCGATGTGCCGGAGCTGCGCACGGACAATCTGAAGGCGGTCGCGGTCTACGGCGACGACCAGATGAACGACGCCCGGATGGCGCTGATGACGGTCCGTGCGGCCGTCGACGCCGGTGCGGTCGTCCTCAACCATGCCGCGGTCACCGGGCTGCGGTTCACCAAGGGCCGGGTGACGGGCGCCGACCTGGAGGACCGTACGGACGGCACGGAGTTCGGCGTCACCGCCCGGCTGGTGCTGAACGCCACCGGCCCGTGGGTCGACCATCTGCGGAAGATGGAGGACCCGAACGCGGCGCCTTCGATACGCCTGTCCAAGGGCGCCCACCTCGTCCTGAAGCGCACCCGCCCCTGGAAGGCCGCGCTCGCCACCCCGATCGACAAGTACCGCATCACGTTCGCCCTGCCGTGGGAGGACATGCTGCTGCTCGGCACGACGGACGAGGAGTACGAGGGCGATCCGGCGGACGTCGCGGTCAACGAGAAGGACACCGCGCAGATCCTGGACGAGGCGGCGTTCTCGATCAAGGACCAGCAGTTGTCCCGCGATCTGATCACGTACTCCTTCGCGGGTCTGCGGGTGCTGCCGGGCGGTCCCGGCGACACCTCCAAGGCCAAGCGAGAGACGGTCGTGACGGAGGGCCGCGGCGGGATGCTCTCGGTCGCGGGCGGCAAGTGGACGACCTTCCGCCACATCGGCCGTACGGTGATGAACAAGCTGGCCGCGCTCCCCGGGCACCCGCTGGCCGAGGACATGGAGCCCATGGCGCATCTGCCGAAGAAGCTCCCGCTGCCCGGTATCGCCAACCCGAACGCGGTCGCGCACCGGCTGTTGATCGACGGTGGAACGCCCGGCCCGCGGATGTCCGCCGACACCGCCCGGCACCTCGCCACGCACTACGGCTCGCTCTCCTTCGACATCGCGCGGCTGGCGAACGAGAACCCGGCGCTGGCCGAGCGCATCCACCCGGACGCGCCGGAGATCTGGGCACAGGTCGCCTACGCGCGTGACCACGAGTGGGCGCAGACGGCCGACGACGTGCTGCGCCGCCGCACGACGCTGACCATCCGGGGCCTGGCCACGGACGAGATCCGGACGAGGGTCGAGGGAATGCTGGCCGACAAGGGCTGACCGGTACCGGCAGGTGCACGGGCGGGGGCGGTTTCCACGGGGGGAGCCGCCCCCGCCCGCGTACCCGCTGTGACCTGGGGCGGCCGGTGGACGTGAGCCACCCCGAACAGATCGAGACACTGCAGCGCTTCGCGGAGGAAATCGCTCCGGTGGTACGGCGCGAGGCTCCATCGACGCTCTGGAATTGAGCGATCGATCACCTCCTGCGGCAGACGGGGTTCTTCCGCCTGATCCGACCCCCATAATGAAGAGATACATCGGATGTCTTGTGCCGGGGTCTGATCCCGTCCGAATCCAGGAGGACCGTCATGGCTGTCACCGACGAGGCGATCGAGAAGATCAAGGGAATGATCGTCTCGGGTGCGCTGCGGCCAGGCGACCGACTGCCCAAGGAGAGCGAACTGGCCGCGGAGCTCGGGCTCTCCCGCAACTCGCTGCGGGAGGCCGTCCGCGCCCTCTCGCTGATCCGCATCCTCGACGTCCGGCAGGGCGACGGCACGTACGTCACCAGCCTCGACCCGCAGCTGCTGCTCGAGGCGCTGAGCTTCGTCGTGGACTTCCACCGCGACGACACGGTGCTGGAGTTCCTGGCGGTCCGCCGGATCCTGGAGCCCGCCGCGACGGCGATGGCGGCGACGCGGATCAGCGAGGCGCAGCTGGACGTGCTGAGCTCCCAGCTGGACGCGCTGGGCGCACAGCCGTCGGTGGAGGAGCTGGTCGCCTGCGACCTGGAGTTCCACCGCGGCATCGTGCAGTCGTCCGGGAATTCGGTGCTCTGCTCCCTGCTCGACGGTCTCTCCGGGCCGACGACGCGGGCCCGTGTCTGGCGCGGACTGACGCAGGAGGACGCGGTCAGCCGGACGCTGCACGAGCACCGGGCGATCGTGTCGGCGCTGCGGGACCGGGATGCGGAGGCTGCGCGAGCCTGGGCGACGGTGCATGTGGCGAGCGTGGAGCAGTGGTTGAGGTCGACGCTGTGACATGCGTACGGGCCGGTGCGCGGAACCCTCCGCGCACCGGCCCGTACGGACCCCGGTTCAGTCCTGCTTCTCGCCGCTCGCGAAGCGCGAGATGACCAGGGCGACAATGATGATCGCGCCGTTGAGGAACTGGTTCCACAGTGCCGGGACGCCGCCGAGGGTCATCACATTGACCACCAGCTGCAGCGTCAGCACTCCGGTCAGCGCACCGAACAGCGTGCCACGACCGCCCTTGAGGCTGATGCCGCCGATGACCGCCGCGGCGAACACCTGGAAGATCCAGCCGTTGCCCTGCGTCGCGGCGACCGCCCCGTAGTGGCCGGTGTAGAGGATGCCCGCGAAGGCCGCCAGCAGACCGCCGATGGCAAGCACGATCCAGGTGACCCGGTCGACCCGGATGCCCGCGGCCCGCGCCGCTTCCGGGTTGCCCCCGATCGCGTACAGCGAACGCCCGTGGCGCAGCCAGGCCAGCGCCGCGCCGCCGATCGCGAAGAGCACCAGACAGATCCAGACCGCGGCCGGTGCGCCGAGCCACTCGCTCTTGCCGAGGTAGCGGAACGACTCCGGGACGTCGGTGATGGACTTGCCCTCGGTGATGCCGATGTGGAGTCCGCGCAGCATGGTGAGCATGCCGAGCGTGGCGATGAAGCCGTTGACCCGGAGCTTCAGCATCAGGAAGCCGTTGATCGCGCCGATCGCGAGCCCCACCAGCAGGCAGAGCGGGATCGCCGACCAGGTGGGCAGCAGGCCGAGGCCGGCGAACCGGCCGCCCTCGGTGGGCAGCACCAGCCACATGGCGACGACGGGCGCGATGCCGATCGTCGACTCCAGGGACAGGTCCATCCGTCCGCAGATGAGGATCAGGGCCTGGCCGAGGACCAGCAGGCTGAGTTCGGAGGACTGCTGGACGACGCTGATCAGGTTGTCGGAGGTGAGGAAGACCGGCGAGACGATGAAGCCGATCACCATCAGCACCAGGATCACCGGCACCAGGGAGAAGTCGCTCCACCGGATCAGCTTGAGCCGGCTCAGCGGGCTGTCGTCGCCGAGCCCGCCCCCCAGTCCCCCGTTGATGTCGTCGGCCGTCGACGGCCGTATCGTGCCGGTCATTCCCTTTCCCCCACACCTTCCATGGCGGCGACGAGTTCCCCGTCGGTCCACCCGCTTCCGAACGCCCCGACCACGCGCCCGTGGAACAGGGCGAGCACCCGGTCACAGACCCGCAGATCGTCCAGCTCGTCCGAGACGACGACTGCGGCATTGCCCTCGTCGGCGACCCGCCGGACGACGCCGAGCAGCGAGTCCTTGGACTTGACGTCCACACCCGCGGTGGGCCGGACCGCGACCAGCACGCTCGGCTTGCGGGCCAGTGCGCGGGCGACCACCACCTTCTGCTGGTTGCCGCCCGACAGCCCGGCGACGGGCTGTTCGGGTCCCTGTGTCTTGATGTCCAGCGACTCGATCATCGACCGTGCGAACTCCCTGGTACGGGAGGGCAGTACGGTCCCCCACGGACCGAGCTGGTCGGTGACCGTGAGGGTGGCGTTCTCGGCGACGCTGCGTCCCAGGACAAGGCCCTGGTCGTGCCGGTCCTCGGGGATGTACCCGATTCCGGCGTCCAGCGCGTGCGGCACGCTGCCGGACGGCACCGTCCTCCCGTGTACGGAGACCGTGCCGCCGCTGGCCTTCCGCATCCCGGCGAGTGCCTCACCGAGTGCGGTGTTGCCGCTGGCCGCGGATCCGGCGAGGCCGAGCACCTCGCCGGGGCGGACCTGGAGGTCCAGCGGCTCGAACTGGCCCTCCAGGCAGAGCCCTTCGGTGCGCAGGACGGGCTCCACCGACGCGTCCCGGACCGCTGCCCGGTCACCGCCCGCGTGCCAGGCGGCGGGTCCGCTGCCCTTCTCGCCCGTCATCGCCGTGACCAGTTCGGTCTTGGTGAGGTCGGCAACCGGAGCGGTCAGGACGTGGCGTGCGTCTCGGTAGACGGTGACGGCGGTGCACAGGTCGTACACCTCCTGCAGATGGTGGGAGATGAACAGGAACGCCACTCCCTGGCTCTGCAGTTCCCTGAGCTTGTCGAAGAGCCGCCCGATGCCGCGGGCGTCGAGCTGGGCGGTCGGTTCGTCCAGGATGATCAGCCGGGCGCCGAAGGACAGCGCCCGCGCGATCTCGACGAACTGCCGCTGCTCCACGGCCAGATCCCTGGCCCGGGTGTTGGGGTCGACCTGGACGCCGTACTCGGCGAGGAGCTGCTCCGCACGCCTGCGGAGCCTTCCCCAGCTGATCCACCGCGACTCGTCGTCCAGCCGGCCGAGGAAGAGGTTCTCGGCGACGGTCAGATCGGGGACGACCATGGACTTCTGGTAGACGCAGGCGACCTTCGACTGCCAGGCCGTGGTGTCCCCGAAGGCGGGCGCGGGCTCCCCGCCGAAGCGGACCGTGCCCGCGTCCGCCTTGTGCAGTCCCGTCAGGACGCTGACCAGCGTGGACTTGCCCGCGCCGTTACGGCCGACGAGGGCATGGGACTCCCCGGGCTGCACGGTGAGCTGCACACCGTCGAGCGCCACGGTGGGCCCGAAGCGTTTGACGACGCCTTCCGCCTCTACGGCAGGTGGTGCCTTTTCCATCAGACCCCTTCTCAGCGAAGCGCTGTAGTGATGTCGGTGCCCTGCCCTCGGGCGGCGGTCAGGGCTTGGCCGCGTCTCGGCTCTTCGTTGCCGAGAGGGAAGCCCTCTCGGCAACGAGAGGGAGGAGTCACGGCTAGCTCTTCTTCTCTAGCTGATTGGCCCACAGTTTCGGGTCGTCCACGTTGTCCTTGGTCACCAGGGGCGCGGGAAGCTGGTCCTCGAAACCATTGGGAATCTTGATGATGTTCGAGTCGTGGTCGGTCGGGCCCTCCTTGAAGGTCTTACCGTCCAGGGCCGCCTTGGCGTAGTACAGCGCGTACTTCGCGTACAGGTCTGCGGGCTGCGAGATCGTCGCGTCGATCTTGCCCGCCCTGATGGCGTCGAACTCCTCCGGGATGCCGTCGTTGGAGATGATCGTGATGTGGCCCGCCGTACCGGTCGGCTTCAGCAGCTTCTTCTGCTCCAGCAGCGCGAGGGTCGGCTGCAGGAAGACACCGCCGGCCTGCATGTAGATACCGTTGATGTCGGGGTTCGCGGCGAGCGTGGACTGGAGCTTGGCGGACGCGACGTCGCCCTTCCAGTCGGTGGCCAGCTCGAAGACCTTGATGCCCGGGTAGTCCTTGTCCATGCAGGCCTTGAACGCCTCGGACCGGTCGCGGCCGTTGATCGAGGACAGGTCGCCCTGGAACTCGACGACCTTGCCCTTGCCCTTCAGCTGCTCGCCGAGGTACTTGCAGGCGTTGGTTCCGTACGCCTTGTTGTCGGCGCGGACGACCATGTAGACGTTGCCCTTGTCGGGGCGGGTGTCGACGCTGATGACCGGGATCTTCTTGTCGTTCAGCGCGTTCAGCGACTCGGCGATGGCCCCGGTGTCCTGCGGGGCCATCACGACGGCCTTGGCGCCCTGGTCGGTGAACGTCTGGACATTGGCGACGAGCTTGCCGATGTCGTTCTGCGAGTTGGTCAGCGGCAGTGCCTTGACCTCACCCGCCTTGACGCCCTTCTCGATGTAGTTCTGGTACGAGTTCCAGAAGTCGCTGTCGCTGCGCGGCAGGTCGATACCGACCTTCCCGGCGCCCGCGCCGTCATCGGTGGACTCGCGGTTGCAGCCCGCGAGGGCAGTGACGGCCAACAGCACGGCGCAGGCTGCCGCACTCGTCGTACGCACTCTCATTGGTGTCCCGTCCTTCGTGGAGTACTGGCTCGGTGCTCGGTCGGATGGTGCGGCTCGGGTTCAGTGGGATGGATCAGTTGCCGGCGGGCCGCAGGCGCAGGCCCTGCATTCCGCCGTCGACCGCGAGTGCCGTGCCCGTGACGGAGGCGGCGGCGGGGCTGGCGAGGTAGACGATCGCCGCGGCGACCTCGTCGGCCGACACGAGTCGTCCCAGCGGCTGGCGGGCATTGAGTGCGGCGCGTTCGGCGGCCGGGTCGTCGGCCTGGCCGAGGAGCCGGCCGATCCACGGGGTGTCCGCGGTGCCGGGGTTGACGCAGTTGACGCGGACACCTTCGCGGACGTGATCGGCGGCCATGGCGAGGGTCAGCGAGAGCACCGCGCCCTTGCTGGCGCTGTACAGGGCGCGCTGCGGCAGTCCGGCGGTCGCCGCGATGGAACAGGTGTGGGTGATCGAGACGGCGCCGGGCCGGTCGGCCGCCGCACGCCGCAGATGGGGCAGGGCGTGCCTGGCGGTGCGGACCATGCCGAGGACATTGATGTCCAGGACCCGGGTCCACTCCTCGTCGGCGTTGTCCTCGACGGTGCCGATCGAGCCGATGCCCGCGTTCGACACGACGGTGTGCAGCGAGCCCAGTTCGGCGGCTGCCCGGTCCACCGCCTCGCGCACGGCGTCGTCGTCGGTGACGTCCGCCTTGACGGCGAGGGTGCCCTCGGGGGCGCCCGCGGTCTCCCGGTCGAGCACGGCCACGCGCGCGCCGCGTTCCAGCAGCAGCGTCGCGACTGCGGCCCCGATACCGGAGGCACCACCCGTCACCAGGGCGGACATCCCCTCGAAGTCGCTTGTGCCGGTCATCAGTTGGCCTCCTCGGGCGTGCGGCGGGCCTGCCATACGGGGCCCTCCGGATAACGGTGTGCGGCGATCGAGTCGGGGAGCATCCGGGCGGAGAAGCCCGGGGAGCTCGGGGCGACGTAGCGGCCCCCTTCGATCACGGTGGGGTCGGCGAAGTGTTCGTGGAGGTGGTCGACGTACTCGATCACGCGGTTCTCCCAGCTGCCGGAGACCGCCACGTAGTCGAACATCGACAGGTGCTGCACCAGCTCGCACAGTCCGACGCCGCCCGCGTGCGGGCAGACCGGCACGCCGAACTTGGCGGCGAGCAGCAGGATCGCCAGGTTCTCGTTGACGCCCGCGACGCGCGCCGCGTCGATCTGGACGAAGTCGACGGCGCCGGCCTGGAGCAGCTGCTTGAACACGACGCGGTTGGCGACGTGTTCACCGGTGGCGACCTTGACCGGCTGCCCGGCCCGGACGGCGGCGTGTCCGAGGATGTCGTCGGGGCTGGTCGGCTCCTCGATCCAGTGCGGGTCGAACGGCGCGAGCACGGTCAGCCACTCCACCGCGTCGGCGACGTCCCACCGCTGGTTGGCGTCGACGGCGATCCTGATGTCCGGTCCGACGGCCTCGCGGGCCAGGGAGAGCCTGCGGACGTCGTCGCCGAGGTCTCCACCGACCTTCAGCTTGATCTGGGTGAAGCCGTCCGCGACGGCCTCCTTCGCCAGTCGGACCAGTTTGTCGTCGGCGTAGCCGAGCCAGCCGGGCGACGTGGTGTACGCGGGGTAGCCCTCGGCACGCAGCCGTTCGGCTCGCTCGGCGCGTCCCGGTTCGGCCGTCCGGAGGATCTCGAGGGCCTCGTCCGGGGTGAGGACATCGGTGATATAGCGGAAATCGACGAGGGAGACGAGCTCCTCCGGAGTCATTTCCGCGAGGAACTGCCAGACGGGTCTGCCCGCGTGCTTCGCGGCCAGGTCCCATGCGGCGTTGACGACCGCGCCCGCCGCCATGTGCATCACACCCTTTTCCGGGCCGAGCCAGCGCAGTTGCGAGTCATGGGTGAGCTCGCGGTACAGCGCACCGAGATCGGCCGCGGTACGAGGCGCCGGGCGGCCGACCACGTACGGGCGCAGCGCGTCGATGGCAGCCGCCATCACCTCGTTGCCGCGCCCGATGGTGAAGCAGAAGCCATGACCCTCGATACCGGCTCCGTCGTCGTCCGAGCCGTCCGGGGCATCTGTACGCAGTACGACATAGGCGGCGGAGTAATCGGGATCGGGGTTCATGGCGTCCGAGCCGTCCAGTTGCTCCGAGGTCGGAAAACGGATGTCGTGGACCTCGAAGTCCGTGACGGTCTGACTCATGTGCGCCCCCAGGGGAATAACATCGGACCTCTGTTCTGGTCATCCGATGTATAGCGCCACGAAGGCACCAACGTCCAGAGTTGAGCGGAAACTGACGGGACACAGCTCGGATGAATCCGGAAGCTGGTGCCCTGATTGGGCCGGTGATGCACCCCCTGGAGCCAGGTTCACCCGGCCGTGGACAGGGGCTGCGGCGATGGAGCCCCGACGCCGTAAGGTTGGTGCGTACGCAAGGGAACTTCGGAAGGAGGCCTGGGTGATCGAGCTCGCGGGGGTTCCCGAGCTGATCGACCCGGTCATGGTGGCCGCGTTCGAGGGGTGGAACGACGCAGGTGACGCCGCCTCCACAGCGGTCGCGCACCTGGACCGGGAGTGGAAGGGCGAGGTGTTCGCGGCACTCGACGCCGAGGACTACTACGACTTCCAGGTCAACCGGCCGACGGTCTGGCTGGACGGCGGGGTACGCAAGATCACCTGGCCCACCACGCGGCTCTCCGTGGTCCGTATCGGCGGGGACAAGCCCCGCGATCTCGTCCTGGTCCGCGGTATCGAGCCGTCGATGCGCTGGCGCTCGTTCTGCAACGAGATCCTGGGCTTCGCCCATGAGCTGGGCGTCGAGATGGTGGTGGTACTGGGCGCGCTGCTCGGCGACACCCCGCACACCCGCCCGGTGCCGGTCAGCGGAGTCACCTCCGACCCGGATCTGGCACGGACCATGGATCTGGAGGAGACCCGGTACGAGGGACCGACGGGCATCGTCGGCATCCTCCAGGAGGCGTGCACGCATGCGGGGGTGCCCGCGGTGAGCCTCTGGGCGGCCGTGCCGCACTATGTGTCGCAGCCGCCCAACCCGAAGGCCACCATGGCGCTGCTGAACCGCCTGGAGGACCTGCTCGGACTGCGCATCCCGCTGGGCGAGCTGCCCGAGGACGCGCGGGCCTGGCAGCTCGGGGTCGATCAATTGGCCGCCGAGGACAGCGAAGTGGCGGAGTACGTGCAGACGCTCGAGGAGGCCCGGGACACCGCGGAGCTTCCCGAAGCGACGGGCGAAGCCATCGCCCGGGAGTTCGAGCGGTATCTGCGGCGCCGGGACATCGGCCCGGGCTCCGGACCGGGCCAGGCGCCGGGCGGGCATGCGACGGAGAGCGGCGACGCCTCGTATCTGCGCGACACGTCGAGCGGCCGCACCAGGCCGCCGAAGCCGTCGCGGCCGGAGACGGGGACACCACCGGGAACCTCTGGCGAGCCCACTCAAGAGCAACCCTCCGACGACGACAACGACTCCGAAGATTCATCGGAGGACTGACGGTGGTGCGCCGGGCGGGGCGCGTGCCCGCCCGGCGCACCACCGTTGAGGGGCCTCTCAGGAGCAGCTGAAGCGCGCCGCGGCCCAGTCCCCGTGGTCACCGGTCTTGGATCCGTTGGTGTCGGTGACCTTCAGATGCACATGGCGCGCACCGGTGACGTCCACGTCGACCGGCACGGTGGCCGATGCCCCGGTCACCTTCGATGAGGTCCACAGCACCTTGCCGTCCGCCTCGACGGAGAACGCCACTTCGCCGTAGCCGTTGATTTCGTCGTCGATCCCGGCGTCCGCGGTGAACGTGGTGCAGCGTCCGCCGAGATAGACCTCGATGTCGGAGTCGGCGTGGCTGCCGATCCCCTTCGCGTAGGTCTTCCCGGCCAGGGTGAGGGTGTGTCCGTCGGTCGCGCCCGACTCGCCGTTGCTGCGGTCGCGTTCGGCCGGCCCGTAGCCGTTGGTCGACTTCAGCCACACCAGGTCGCTCGCCCAGGTGTCGGCGGTCGGCGGCTGGGGCATCACCGCGGCCGCGAACCGCTGGACGGTGGTACGGGATTCGCCCGCCGCCCGGTAGCGGGCGAGCGCGGTGATCCGGGCCTCGCCGGCCGTGGCGTCCTTCGCCGGGGTGACTGCCACCTCGACCCGCCGGGTGGTGCCCGCCGGGATCCGGTCCACGGTGCTCGCCGGGGTGACCTGCCAGCCCTCGGGGACGTCCAGGCCGACCGCGGCGTCCGTCACGTCGGCGCTGCCCGCGGTGACATCGACGGCCACCGTGCCCGCGACGCCCGCCCCGACCTCCTGCCCCTCCGGCGAGGAGACGACGGCCGTGGCGGCCGCGTTCTTTCCGCCGACGGCGCTGGTGTCCTCCAGCTTCACACTGAACTCCTTGCCGGTGGAGAGCGGTGCGGTCTTGATCTTCACCACTCCGCCGCGGTCGTCCCGGTCGTACCACCAGCCCTGCTTCGCGGTCTTGTACGCGGCCGCGGAACCCAGCCGGGGCAGCTTGCCGTCGAGCTTCACCGCGCTCGGCGCGGACCCGGTGTGCACGCTGAACTCGTACGGCCGCCTGCTCTGCTTGCCGGTGAAGTCCCCCTTGCTCTCACCGATGTTCACGGTGATGTCGCCCGCGCCCCGGACGGGTGCGTCGACGTCCGCCCGCTGGGTGGCGTACCTGCCGTCGCGGTGCTGCCGGGTGACTCCGTCGTCCTCGTACAGCGTGAAGGAGGACGCGCCCTGCGGGTAGATGTCCCAGGCCAGCGAGGAGTCGGCGGTCCGGTCCTGGTACGAGCGGATGCCCGGCCACATCGGCACACTGGCTCCGGCCTTCACGAAGAGCGGCAGGGTGTCGAGCGGGGCGCTGTAGTGGTCGACGGTCGTGGGCCCCTGGTAGGTGCGGCCGCTCCAGTAGTCGATCCAGGTGCCCTTCGGCAGATAGATCCCGTCGCGGTGGGTGCTGTCCTGGTAGACGGGTGCGACGAGGAAGTCCTCGCCGGACATGAACTCGTACTTCGCCGCGCCCGTCGCGGCCTTCGGGTCGTCCGGGTATTCGAGGACGAGCGGGCGGACCATGCCGACGCCGGTCTTGGTCGCCTCGTGCGCGTACGAGTACTGGTACGGCAGCAGCGACTCCTTGAGCTTGAGGTAGTCGCGGTTGATGGAGGTGTAGGGCTCGCCGTAGCGGAAGGGCTGCTTGTCGCTGGCTGCCCAGCCGTCCATCGTCATCGTGGTGCCCAGGAACATCTTCCACTGGAGATCACGGGTGTACGTCTTGGCGCTGCCGCCGAAGATGCCGTCGACGTCGCCCGTCGTGTAGGCGAGTCCGGACATCGTGGCACCCGCGTAGGTCGGGATCTGCCAGCGGATGTAGTCCCAGGTGCCGTACTGGTCACCGGACCACTGGACGCCGCAGCGCTGCGCGCCCGACCAGCTCTCCGGGGCGTAGGTGAAGCCGCGGGCGTCGCTGTTGTCCTCGATGCCCTTGTACGCGTCCTTGCAGCCGTCCAGTGCGAACTTGTAGCCCGCCCCGACCCAGGCGACGTCCAGCTTGGCGACCCGCTGGCCGGCCTTGACCTGGTCGGCGATCTTGCCGATGCCGTCCTGGGTCCACAGGCCGAGTTGCATGCCGCGGTCCTGGAGACCCTTGGCGGTCTCGGCGAGGTTCTCGTGGCCGCAGCCGTAACCGTCGTTGACGAGCATCCACCCGTTGGGCATGTCGTGCTCGACGTAACCGTCGGCGACCTTCAGGGCGTCCAGGGTGTGGCGCTCGCCGCGGTTGGCATTGTGCAGGTAGCAGTCGGCGTCGCCGATCTCCATCCCGTACACGGGCGGCAGGAAGGGCTTGCCGGTGAGCTTCGTGTACTGCCCGATGACGTCCTTGGCGTCGTCGCCGGCGAAGTAGTAGGCGTCGAAGCGCTGTTCCTGCGCGCTGGTGGTCACCGGGTCGGTGAACGCGTAGGTGTTGGGCGCGTAGGTGTTGCGGAAGACGCCGTACCCGGCGGAGGAGAGGTAGAACGGCACGGAATTGGGGTGGCCGCCGTCGTTCCAGTTGTAGTCGACGCCGACCTCGACGGTCTTGTCGCGGTGCGAGGTGTTGCCGCGCCCGTTCTGCATGCCGGCGCCGTAGAACTGCTCGTCGGCGCCGCGGGCCAGCGTCTGGGTGGTGCGCTTCCCGTCCCAGCTGAGCCCCTTGGCCTCGGACCAGACGAGGCTGCCGTCGGCCCGGTGGAGCTCGAAGCGCAGCGGCGACTTGTAGGCGCGCAGCGTGACGCTGCCGGTGGACAGCTCGTACCGGTCGCTCCTCTCCTTCCACCGGGTGTGCGGCGGGGCGCCCTGCGGCAGGACGATGTCGTCGCCGGTCGGGTCGGAGAACGTACCGTCCGGGGCGAGTTCGATACGGAAGGTCTCGTCGGTGACGAAGCTGACCCGGGCCTCGGCGGAGCCGGCCCTGAGGTGGTAGACGGATCCGTCGGCGGAGAAACCGCTCAGATCACCGACCGTCGTGGCCTCGGGCGCGGCGGGTTCGGCCTGTGCGCTGCCGGGTCCCGCAAACACGGCGACCAGTCCCAGCAGAGCTGCAACTGCCACCACTCTGATGCGCGTTGATGATTGCATAGAGCGCTTTTAGCGCAGCCGCAAGCATTTGACCATGGACAAAACAGGACCGGCCCCGAACTTCGTGGAGAAGTCCAAGGCCGGCCAACAGGCAGAGAAAGAAGGGTTGTTACAGCGCGACACCCAGCAGCGCGTCGACGGTGCGCGAGACGAGGCCCGGCGCACCCTCGTCCGTACCGCCCTCAGCGTTCTGGCGCTCGGCCCAGCGATCCACGGCAGCCAGAGCGGCCGGCGCGTCCAGGTCGTCGGCGAGAGCCTCGCGGACCTCGTCGACGAGGGCGTCGGCGGACAGTCCATCGGGCCGGGAGACGGCGGAACGCCACCGCGCGAGCCGCTCGACGGCGTCGGCGAGCACCTGGTCGGTCCACTCCCAGTCCGACCGGTAGTGGTGCGAGAGCAGCGCCAGCCTGATCGCGGCCGGGTCCACGCCGTCGCGGCGCAGCGCCGACACGAAGACCAGGTTGCCCCGGGACTTGGACATCTTCTCGCCGTCCAGGGCGACCATCCCGGCGTGCACGTACGCCTGGGCGAACGGGTGCTCGCCGGTCAGCACCTGGGCGTGCGATGCGCCCATCTCGTGATGCGGGAAGGCGAGGTCGGACCCGCCGCCCTGGACGTCGAAGCCCATGCCGAGGTGGTCCAGCGCGATGGCCACGCACTCGATGTGCCAACCGGGCCGTCCGGCACCGAGCGAGGCGCCGTCCCAGCTCGGCTCACCCTCGCGGGCGGCCATCCAGAGCATCGGGTCGAGCGGGTTCTTCTTCCCCGGGCGCTCCGGGTCGCCCCCGCGCTCCGCGGAGAGCAGCCGCATCGCCTCGGCGTCCAGGTTGGACACCTCGCCGAAGTGCGGGTCGGTCTCGACGGAGAAGTACACGTCGCCGTCGAGTTCGTAGGCGGCACCGGCGTCCCGGAGCCGTTCGACGAGCGGGACGATGCCGGGTATCGCCTCCACCGCGCCGATGTAGTGCTTCGGCGGAAGCATGCGCAGGGCGGTCATGTCCTCGCGGAAGAGGGCCGTCTCGCGCTCGGCGAGCTCGGTCCAGTCCTGACCGTCGCGCACGGCCCGCTCCAGCAGCGGATCGTCCACGTCGGTCACATTCTGGACATAGTGAACCTGCCGCTTGGTGTCGAGCCACACGCGCTGAACGAGGTCGAACGCGTTGTAGGTCGCCGCATGACCCATGTGGGTCGCGTCGTACGGCGTGATGCCGCAGACGTAGATGCGGGCGACGGGACCGGGGTCAAGAGTGATCCGTCCGCCGGTCGCGGTGTCGTGGATCCGAAGGTCGCGGCCCTTGCCAGGCAGGGCGGGGACCTCAGAAGCGGGCCAGGCATGCATGCCATGAGCGTAACCGGACGTTGCTTCCGGATACGAACCGGATACGGGATTCTGCCCTGAGCGACGGTCTTGCGCTTGCGCGGTGCCCGCTCCCCGCCGCGCCGATTCCCGAAGCCGTGGCTCTGCCCCGGCCCCCCGGTCCCGCCGCCGCCGGACGGGCCGTGCGAGGCCCACAGGCCCCCTCAGAGCCTGTCGGGTGACCTCTGACCGGGCGGGGCTCAAGGATGTTCTCCGGCGCCGGACGGGCTCGGTTGTCGGCCACCCACCGTCGTAAAGACTCCGCCCCGGACCTGCACGGGCGAGATCCGGGGCGGAGCCCCGGAAAACCAGCCCCTCCGGCGCGTGAGGAGCGAGGGTTCAGGGGCAGCGCCTGCGGCGTTCGGGCAGGGGCAACGACCCCCGGCCCGTCACACCGGTGGCCAGGGGATCGCCGGCCACCCGCCGCTCGGCCCCGGGTGCCGCCCCGTCATCCGCAGCGCCTCCACCCGCCCCCGCAACGCGTCGATCTCCGCCGCAGTGATCAGCTCCGCCAGTCGGGTGACCAGCGCCGTTCCCGGGGCCAGCTCTTCCGCCAGCCGGTCCATCACATCGACGGCCTCGGCCGTCAGCGGTTCCCCCGCCCACCCCCACAGCAGCGTCCGCAGCTTGTCGTCCGCATTGAACGTCACTCCGTGGTCGATGCCGTACAGCCGGCCGTCCGGCGCCGGCAGCAGGTGCCCGCCCTTCCGGTCGGCGTTGTTGATCACCGCGTCGAGAACCGCCAGCCGCCGCAGCCGCGGATCGTCCGCGTGCACCAGCAGCGCCGTCCTCCCCTCGCCCACCTCGGCCTGGGCGACGGCCTTCCACCCGTCCCCCGGCTCCTCGTCCTCGACGAGCGCCAGCAGCGGAGGCTCACCGTCCGCGGATGACTCCGAGGGCGCCTCGATCCACAGCTGGCACATCCCCTCCCCGTACGGCCCGTCCCGGAGCACGGTCGGCGGCACCAGCCCCCACCCCGTCACCTCGGAGATCTCGTACGCGGCGACCTCACGCCCGGCGAGCGTGCCGTCGGGGAAGTCCCACAGCGGCTGTTCCCCGGCGACGGGCTTGTATACGCAGGTGCGCTCCTCGCCCTCGTACGCGACCGTGCAGTAGAGCACCGCGTTGGACGCGTCACGGACCTGCCCGCGGACGGTGAGCTGCCCCTCGGTGAGCAGAGTGATCAGCCGGGTGTCCGTCAGGCTCCCCGTCGGTATCCGTTCTGGCGCGGGCATACGTGTCCTTCCGGGTCGAGCGGCAAGCTGCACAGCGGGCACGGTGGACGGCCGGCGTTCACGACGTCCAGGGCGCGCTTGGCGAACGCGCGCGCCTGCGCGCCGCTGAGCCGGACCCGGAGCATCGGCGGACCGTTCTCCTCGTCCTGCAGCATCCGTTCCTCGGCCTCCGCGAGATCGTCGTCGGAGTCCGCGTCCAGCTCGACCAGGGCCTGCGCCTCGACAATCATGCGCTGTTCCTCGCCGTCCCAGGCGAGAGCCATGGTCCCGACCCGGAACTCCTCCTCGACGGGCACGTCGAGCGGAGCGGTGTCGGTGACGTCCATCGGGGCCACTGCGGGCACCGGCGAGTTCCCGCCGGTCCTCCGCACAACCTCGTCGAGCAGTTCGTCGATCCGCTCGGCGAGCGCGGCGACCTGGGTCTTCTCCAGGGCCACGCTGGTGACACGTCCGCCTGAGGAAGCCTGCAGGAAGAACGTACGGCGTCCAGGCAGCCCGACCGTACCGGCCACGAAACGGTCCGGGGGGTCGTAGAGGAACACCTGACGGGACACGTCCTGTCTCCCTTGAGAATTGACGGCAAATGAGGGGCGGCCGGGTTCCGGGAGAGTCCCGGAGGAAGGGCGCCTACGGCGCGTCCACCCTACTGCGCGGAGCGATCACGGCGCCCCAGCGCCGCCGCCGACCACCGCATCCGTATCTGCTTCCGTATCCGTGGCCGCGCCGACGCTCTCATCGCGCGGCTCCAGCGACGCGAAGTCCCCGGTGTCGCCGAGTCGCAGCAGGAAGGGCCGCAGCCGCGTGTAGCGGATCGCGGTGATCGAGCAGGGTTCGGCCTGGATCCGCTGGAAGAGGTCGAGATGCATCCCGAGCGCGTCGGCGACGACGGACTTGATGATGTCGCCGTGCGAGCACATCACGTACACCGCGCCGTCGCCGTGCTCGGCCTCGATCCGGGCGTTCCACTCCCGGACGGCATCGACGGCGCGCGCCTGCATCGCCCGCATCGACTCACCGCCGGGAAAGGCCACGGCCGAGGGATGCTGCTGCACGACGGACATCAGCGGCTCGTCGGAGAGTTCCGCGAGTTTGCGCCCCGCCCAGTCGCCGTAGTCGCATTCGCTGATCCGCTCCTCGGTGTGCAGAGGCAGCCCCGGCCGGGCGTCGAGCAGCGGCTGCAGAGTCTCCCGGCAGCGCTGCAGCGGGCTGCTGACGGCGGCGGCGAGGGGCAGGGAGGCGAGCCGCCCGGGGAGCGCGGCGGCCTGCGCGACGCCGCGCTCGTCGAGCGCGACACCGGGGGTCCGGCCGGCGAGCACCCCGGCCGTGTTGGCGGTGGAGCGTCCGTGGCGTACGAGGATCAGGGTGGGCATACGGGCCAGCGTAGGCCGATGTCCCTCAGGAGGTGCGTCGGGGACCGGAGCAAGGAAGAATGCGCGCCGTGATTGTGGACTGCGCGATTTATCGGGATGGGCGTCGTACCGACGGACCTGCCGACTTCTCCGATGCCCTCGACGAGGCACGAGCCACCGGGGACGCGTTTCTCTGGATCGGGCTGCACGAGCCCACGGAGAAGGAGTTCGACCTCGTCAGCAGCGAGTTCGGGCTGCATCCACTGGCCGTGGAGGACGCGCTGAGCGCGCACCAGCGGCCGAAGCTGGAGGTGTACGACGACTCCCTCTTCGTGGTCATCAAGCCGGTGGTGTACGAACCCGAGGGCGACACCGTCACCACCGACGAGCTGATGATCTTCATAGGAGACTCGTTCGTCGTGACGGTCCGGCACGGGGAGGGCGCGCCGCTCGCCGAGGTACGCCGTCGGCTGGAGGCTGATCCCGAGGTGCTCAAGCACGGACCCACCGCGGTCCTGTACGCGGTCAGCGACGCCGTCGTGGACCACTACATCGATGTGGCCGCGGAACTCCAGGTCGACCTGGAGGAACTGGAGACCGAGGTGTTCGCACCGAGCAGCACCGTCGACACCAAGAACACCGCATCGCGCATCTACACCTTCAAGCGGCAGGTGCTGGAGTTCCGCCGGGCCAGCGGCCCGCTGAGCGCGCCCATGGTCCGGCTGGCGGGCGCCACTGTGCCGTTCGTCAATGAGCACTCGCAACCGTTCTTCCGGGACGTGAGCGACCATCTGACGCGCGCCAACGAGCACGTGGAGGGGCTGGACCGGCTGCTCTCCGACATCCTCTCCGCGCATCTGGCGCAGACGGGGCTGCGGCAGAACGACGACATGCGGAAGATCTCGGCGTGGGCGGCCATGGCGGCCGTACCGACGATGGTGGCCGGGATCTACGGCATGAACTTCGACCACATGCCGGAGCTGCACTGGGTGTGGACCTACCCGACGCTGATCGGGCTGATGGGCTGCGCGGTCTTCGGCCTGTACCGCATGTTCAAGCGCCGCGGCTGGCTCTGACGACAGGCTCTCAGGCGTACTCGGGCGCCGGTACCGCCGGGCCGCCCAGCGCGTCGCGCCGCTCGGGCAGTTCCAGGCTGACCATGCGCCGCCAGCCGACGAGCCGTTCGTACGCGTAGACGCCGTGGATCCCCGCGGCGAGCATCGCCGCCCGGGCCCTGGGCCAGCCCAGGATGCGGCCCATGTGAGCCATCACGGCGAGGCTGACATCGCGGTACACCCGGATCTCGGCAAGGGCGCACTCGCGCAGGATGCGCTGGATCGTCCGGCCGTGTCCGGCGCGGGCGAGGCGGAGCAGCTCCTCATGGCAGTACGCCAGGTGGTTGTCCTCGTCGTTCGAGATCATCTTCACCGCGCGACCCAGGTCGGGGTGGTCGGCGAAATGCTTGTGGAGCGTTTTCATCTGTTCGCAGGCGCGCTGCTCGGTGACCCGGCTGTGTGCCAGATACGTGACGATGTCGAGCTCGGAGAGCGGCTCGTCGCGTCTCAGCTGCTCGTGGGCGAGGCCGATGCCGTGCTTCTCCAGCAGCATCGTGTAGTCCGTCTCATGCGGCACCTCGGCCGGCCGCAGCCCGCGCTTCTTCAGCAGGGCGTGGAAGATCCGGCCGTGCTTGTCCTCGTCGGCGCCGTGCCGGACGATCTTGGGAACGAGGGCGCGCTGGCTCCCGGGGGCCAGGGCCGCGATACGGCCGTTCTCCCAGCCGCCCTGCATCTCGCCACCTGCGGCGATCGAACAGAAGAGCCGGAACGACTCGTCGTTGTCGAGAATCTCCTGGAACAGGTTCTTTATCGAGAGCATCGCTGGCGCCTCCGTACCGGTGTCCGCAGAAGGAAAGTCAAATGCGGTACGGGCTGGTGGGCAACAGCAGGCATGCCCGGCAGGGCCGAACGAGTGCCGCGTAACCGATGAGGGCCGCGCGCGTTGTGCTGCGTAACGGCCGTGGCGGGGAGGACCCCCGAGCCCCCACCACGGCCGTAGTGCTGCCCGCGGGCGGTTACGCCAGGCCGGACCGCTCCAGGGCGTCCGTACCGGCGCGCAGCGCGGCGATCCGCTCCTCGCGTGTGAAACCGGCGGGAGCAAGGGTCAGCGTCGTGACACCGGCGGCTGCGTAGGCCTGCATGCGCTCCGCGATGCGCTCGACCGAACCGAGCAGCGTGGTCTGGTCGATCAGCTGGTGCGGTACGGCGGCCGCGGCGCCGGTCTTGTCACCGGACAGGTACTTGTCCTGGATCTCGGCGGCTTCCTTCTCGTACCCCATGCGCTGGGCGAGCTGGTTGTAGAAATTCTGCTTGCGGCTGCCCATGCCGCCGACGTATAGCGCGGTGTAGGGCCGGAACATGTCGGCGAGTCCGTTGATGTCGTCACCGATGGCGAGCGGCAGCGTCGGGCAGACGTCGAAGCCGTCCATGGTCTTCCCCACCTTCTCGCGGCCCGCCCGCAGGTGCTTCACCGCGGTGTCCTCGAGATGGTCGGCGGACGGGAAGATCAGCAGCGCCCCGTCGGCGATCTCGCCGGTCTGCTCCAGGTTCTTCGGGCCGATCGCGGCGATGTAGAGCGGAATGTGCTCGCGCTGCGGGTGGACGGTGAGCTTGATGGGCTTGCCGGGGCCGTCCGGCAGCGGGAGCGTCCAGTGCTCGCCCTCGTACGAGAGCCGCTCGCGGGACATCGCCCGGCGGACGATCTCGACGTACTCCCGGGTGCGGGCCAGCGGCTTGTCGAACTTGACGCCGTACCAGCCCTCGGAGACCTGCGGTCCCGACACACCGAGGCCGAGACGGAACCGGCCGCCGGAGAGCGAGTCGAGGGTGGCAGCGGTCATCGCCGTCATGGCGGGCTGGCGCGCCGGGATCTGCATGATCGCGGAGCCGACGTCGATGGACTCGGTCTGGGCGGCGACCCAGGTGAGCACGGTCGGCGCGTCGGAGCCGTACGCCTCGGCCGCCCAGCAGACGTCGTAGCCGAGCCGGTCGGCCTCCTGGGCGACGGCGAGGTTGTCGCCGTCCATTCCCGCGCCCCAGTAACCGAGATTGATGCCGAGCCGCATAGCCGCTCCCCTTACTGATCAGTAACGTCCCTGTGGTCCGGACTCTAGCGCGCACCACCCGGATCCGGCAGGGGCGACTTGACCCCTCGTTGTCCACAGGCTTCCTCCCCGTGGGGCTCTGGCCAGTAATCTCAGCGCCCATGGAGCAGAGGCATCTCGGCCGCACCGGCCTTCGAGTGTCCCGGATCGGGCTCGGCACCCTCACCTGGGGCCGGGACACCGACGAGCACGACGCTGCCGAACAGCTGAAGGCCTTCTGGGAGGCGGGCGGCACACTGGTCGACACGGCCGATGTGTACGGCGGCGGGGAGGCCGAATATCTGCTGGGGCAGCTCGTCGAGGGTCTGGTGCCGCGGCGCGATCTGGTCATCGCGACGAAGGCAGGCAGCGTGGCCGACCCGTACCGCCGCTTCGACGGCTCGCGCGGGCATCTGCTGGCGGCACTGGACGCCTCACTCGAACGGCTCGGTACGGACTACGTGGATCTGTGGCAGCTCCACGCCTTCGACCCGGTGACTCCGCTGGAGGAGACCCTTCAGACGCTGGAGCTGGCGGTGTCCACCGGGCGCGCCCGGTACGCGGGGGTGTCGAACTTTTGCGGCTGGCAGCTCGCCAAGGCGGCGACCTGGCAGCTCGCCTCGCCGGGGGCGCGCACCCGGCTGGCCAGTACGCAGATGGAGTACTCACTGCTGCAGCGTGGCGTGGAGCGCGAGGTGCTGCCGGCCGCACTCGATCTGGGCGTGGGGCTGCTGCCGTCGTCGCCCCTGGGCCGCGGGGTGCTGACCGGCAAGTACCGCACGGGCACCCCGGCCGATTCGCGCGGCGCCTCAGATCTGCTCGCGCCGTTCGTCGAGCCGTATCTCGACGACCCGGCGAGCCGCATCGTGGACGCGGTGGCGACGGCGGCCGACGGGCTGGCCACGACGGCGCTGCAGGTGGCTCTCGCCTGGGTGCGGGACCGTCCTGGAGTGGTGGCCCCGATCGTCGGCGCGCGCAACGCGCAGCAGCTCACGGAGGCGTTGTCAGTGGAGGCGCTTAGTCTTCCTGACGAGATCTGCCAGGCGCTCGACGATGTGTCGGCGCCCGTGCACCGCTATCCCGACCAGGACTGGAGCACGCTGTGACTGCGCTTCCCCGGGGGGAATCCCCCGGCCCCTCGGCCACCGCCGACGACACCGACGTCGTCGGCTCCGCTGCCGCCGTACCCGCCTCGTCCGCCGAGGACGTGGCCGAAGACGTGGGGGCCGACGAGAGCGAGGCGGAGGAGACGGAAGGGACAGCGCAGTCGGCTGCCCCGGAGGGAGCCGACGAGACGGATGCGGCCGCGACGGACGCCGACACGGCGCCCGCTGCTGCCGTGCTCTCGGAGGCCGAGGCCGAGCTGGCCGCCCAGCGGGAGCTGCGGGAGCGGATCGAGAAGCGCAAGGCCGAGAAGGAGGGCCCGATCGCTGCGGGCGCCAAGCTGAGCGGGCAGGCGGCCGATCTGCTGGCGGCGGTGCGTGCCGTGGAGAGCCGAGAGAAGCCCGGCGCCGCGTTCTTCGACTCGCCCGCACCCGCGCCGCGCCGTACCGCGCCCGCGCCCGCGCCGGTACGCCCCCGGGAACCCGAGCCGGTGTTCGCACCGCAGGGTGCCTCTCCGGAGGCCGTCGTCGCGGTGACGGCCGTCCTGGCGGAGGGCGGGGCACCCGAGACCCTCGCGGGACCGGCGGCGGAGACGCTCGGCGCGCAGGCGGCCGACGTGCTGCGCGCGGACCCGTGGCAGCTGCTGGCCGTACCCACCGTCCGGCCCGAGCAGGCGGACGGCTTCGCGAGGGCCCTGCTGGGCGCCGCGTGCGGTCCGGACGACGAACGGCGGACGGCGGCGCTGGTCGGCTGGCTGCTGGAGCGCGCCGCACTGCAGGGCCACACCGCGCTGGACGCGTCGGCGGTGCGTGCCGCGCTCGCCGAGCGTGCGGTGACCGACCCGGAGACGGCCGTGCAGCACGCCGTCGCCGAGGGCGTCGTGCTGGTCTTCCAGGACGGTCCGGACGATCAGGAAGCGGACAGGGACGCAGAACCCGGGGACGAGGCGGCGGACGGGGCCGGACAGGAGCCGGCCCAGGTGCTGCTCGGTCTCGACCGGTACGCGCTGGCCGAGGAGAGCCTCGCCGACGGTCTGGCCCGGCTGGTCAACGCCTGCGAGAAGGACGCCGACTGGTCGGAGGCGGCCGCGGCCGCCGGTTCCCCGTCGGCGGCCGAGCTGATCCGTGCGGTCGCGGCCGGTGGCCTGGTCGCGCACACGGGCGGCGACGCGGCGCGGGCGGAACCCGCCGCGCTGATCGTCGCAGCCCGCGCCCTCGGGTTGCGGGCCCTCGGTACCACCCACAGCGTGGACGGCAGACGGCGGCTGGCCGAGGCGCTCGACGAGCCGTCGGCGGCCGTCACCCTCGCCGGGCTGCTCTCCGGCGCGGAGGGCCCCGGCCGGGACGCGGACGGGGCGATCGCCGTCGATCTGCTGGTCGTGCTGGACGCCCCGCAGCTGGACGTGGAGACCGCCGCGATTCTGGTGGAGTCACTCCCCGACGGCGCCCGGCTGGTACTCAGCGGCGACCCCGGGGTGCTGGGCTCGGCAGGTGCGGGGCGGGTGTTCGCGGACGTCCTGGCCGCCCGCGCGTGCCCGCAGGTCGTATCCCGTACGCCGGATCCCGGTCCGATCGGCGAGCTGGTCTCCGGGATCGGAATCGGTGAGCTGAACCAGGTGGCGGCCCCCGGCAAGGAGGTGGTGATCGTCCCCGTGCAGGACGCCGGCGAGGCGGTGCACCGCACCGTGCAACTGGTCGCCGACTCGGTGCCACGTGCGATCGGTGTCCCGTCGGCCGACACCCAGGTGATCACTGTCGGGCACGGCGGCTCGGCGGGCACCCGCGCGCTGAACGCGGCGCTCAAGCAGCGGCTCAACCCCGGTCCCGGTCGGTTCGGCGGCTTCGACCCGGGCGACCGGGTCGTACACATCCCGACGCCCGGCAGGACCGTGCCCGGGACGGTTGTCTCGGCCGACGCCGAGGGACTGCATCTGGACTGTGCGGGCACGCCGGTCGTCGTACCGCAGGAGCGGGTGGAGTCGTCCGTGCGCCACGGCTGGGCCCTCAGCGCCCACCAGGCGGCCGGGATGCGCTGGCCCGCGGTCGTCGTCGTGCTGCCCGGTGACGCGGCTCAGGGGCTGAGCCGGGCCTGGGTGTACACCGCGTTCAGCCGTGGCGAGCGGCATCTCTCCGTCGTGCACGGGGTGGATCAGGCTCTTCCCCGCGCGGTGGCCCTGCCCCCGTCCCAGGACCGCACGACCCGGCTGCGCGCCCTGCTGGAGGCGCAGCAGACGGTGACGTCCTAGTGCCCCTCCCGGCAAGCTTTTGCCGGTCGCGGCACTGGGCTCGGCCGTCGGACTGCCGTCGTCGCCCGAAGGGCGGCCACGCGGCGTCCGGTGCGTCGCCGGTGCCCCGGGCGGGGCACCGGCGACGACAGTTTGTCACCGGCAGCACACGGTCAGGAGCTCTCGGTCGCCAGGTCGTCCAGCTCCTCGTCGAGTTCGTCCTCGTCGAAGACGGAACTGACGTCGAAGCGGCACACCACCAGTTGAGGGTCGGCCTCGTCGAAGGGGGCGCTGAGCCACTCCCCCGGCTCGGGAAGCTCTTCCGCCGCGGAGACCCACAGCGTGGAGTCGCCTTCCTCCAGGCCGAACTCCTGGTGCCGGGAGGCGATCTCGTCCGGTTCGTACTCACCGAAGAGCACGCCGAGCGCCGCATGGACACTGGCGCCGACCACGGCGCCGGTCCCGTTGGCGCGGCCGCCCGGGTCCGGATTGGCGATCCGCTGCGCCTGGGCGAGCAGCCGGGGCGGCTCCACCACCGCGTAATCGCGGCGGATCAGCACGCTGATCGCCTTGGGGTCCTCAGGACCGCCGTACGGCGGCAGGGAGTCGTCGACGCCGGGGATCTCGAAGGGAGTGACCTCGTCGTATCGGTCGTAGAGGAGTTCGTCGTAGACCTCGGCCGCAGCGGCCAGTGCATTGAACGCCTCATAGACGGCGGGGTCGTCGTCCCCGGACCGGTGCTCGACCGCCGCGAGGTGATGGTCGAGCGCGGCTTTGACCGCATCGGCGGCGGCGCGTACCTCGGCAGCGGTGGGCTGCGCAGCATCAGACATAGGGCAGACGCTATCCGTACACAGCCTCTGCCCGCACAATAGATGCGATGCCGGAATACGAATTTGTCGATGTGTACGTGCCGCGCGGGGTCTCCCGGAAGGAAACCGCCCGCCTGCTGACCGACCATGCCGAGTACGGGCACTGGGAGTTGGACCGATTGACGCTGCGCCGTGACGGCAGCCGCAGGGTGCGGCTGCGGCGGCGGATCATTCGCCAGCTACGCGCCACCTGGTGAGACGAGCGGGCCCCGCATCCGCGGGGCCCGCTCGTTTTCATGCCTTCCGGCCCGGTGCCGCAGCCCGTTGTTATGCGACCGTGCGGGAGCGGCGGTACAGCACCGTACCCGCGCCCGCCAGCAGGAGACCCACGCCCGCCGGGACCAGCAGGTCGAGCCCGCCCGCTCCGGTGTGGGCGAGCTGGGGCTCGGGCGCGTTCGGCACGCCTCGCGGTCCGGGCACTTCGGGCTTCTCGGGGGTGAGCGGCGTGACCGGGGTGAGCGGCGTGACCGGGGTGACCGGGGTGACCGGAACGTCCACCGGGGGCGTGCTCACGTCGGCGTCGTTCTCGCACGTGTTGCCGGTTGTGGGGTTGAGCAGTCCGCCGATGGTGGCGCTGTTCCCGCAGGCGTTCACGGGGACGTCGACGGGGACCTGGATGTGGTTGCCCGAAAGGACGCCGGGCGACCCGTTCGCGTACCCCTCGGCCGTGGCGCCGCTGAAGCTTCCGTTGTCTCCGGCCCGGTGCTTGCCCGTTCCGGCGCGGTGCTCGCGGGTCAGGTCGCCCATGCCGCGGCCGGCCGCCGCGTGGCGGCCCGATGCCTGCGCACCCGACGCCTGGGCGCCCGAGCCGTGCCGCCCCGAGGCACTGTTTCCCGATCCGTTTCCGCAAGTATTTCCGGCCGCCGGATTGAGCAGTCCGACAACACTCACGGAGTTACCGCATATGTTGACCGGGACGTCGACCGGGATCTTCACCGAATTCCCTGACAGCACCCCCGGGAAATTCGACGTGTCGCCGGCCGCTCCCGCGTCGGCGTGTGCGTATCCGCCACTCAGCGCGAGCACTCCGCCCGCCGCCGCCATGGTCATCAGGCCCTTACGCGTGACCTGTCACATAGGTTGTTCCCTGCCTTCTACCTTCCGGAATACCCCCGGACGTGACCGCGCGGGGTGGAGTGCCCGTCGGCCCCGGAGCGCATGGCGTGCGCTCCGGGGCCGACGGGCTCAAACCCTTACGGGTTGACGCACAACGTCAGGAGTTGGCGCAGTAGTTGCCGAAGGCGGGGTTCAGCAGCCCGATCACGGAGACCGTGTTGCCGCACAGGTTCACCGGCACGTGCACGGGAACCTGGATGGTGTTGCCCGAGATCACACCGGGGCTGCCGACCGCGGCACCCTGGGCGCCCGAGTCGGCGACGGCCATGCCCGCACCCGCAAGCACCAGACCACCGGTGACTGCCGCAGCGGCGACGATCTTCTTGATCATTATTCCTCCTAGTTGGCAATGCGGTCCCAGCCGCGGACCGCATCACCTGTAACGAGGAATAAGTGGTCGGGCTACGAGACGATGACCCCTTTCACTCGTTCCGGTCACGTACGTACACGCTGACGATTACCGGTGGAACAGGGCGCGGTAATTCAGCAGTTGTCGATGAAACGGTCGAGCACCCGCACGCCGAATTTCAGACCGTCGACCGGCACTCGCTCGTCCACACCGTGGAACATGCCCGCGAAGTCGAGCTCCGGCGGCAGCTTCAGCGGCGCGAATCCGAAGCAGCGGATGCCGAGGTCGTCGAAGGACTTGGCGTCGGTGCCACCGGAGAGCATGTACGGGACGGCGCGGGCGATCGGGTCCTCCGCCTTCAGCGCGACCTGCATCGCGTCGACCAGGGAGCCGTCGAAGCTGGTCTCCAGCGCCTTGTCGCCGTGCACGTCCTCGCGCCTCACCCGCGGGCCGAGGATCCGGTCCAGGTCGGCCAGGAACTCGTCCTCGAAGCCGGGCAGGAAGCGACCGTCGACATGGGCGACGGCCTGGCCGGGGATCACGTTCACCTTGTACCCGGCGCCCAGCATGGTCGGGGCGGCCGAGTTGCGCAGGGTGGCGCCGATCATCTTGGCGATGCCGCCCAGCTTGGCGAGCGTGGCGTCCATGTCCTCCGGGTCGAGCGGGGTGCCGAGAGCGTCGGACAGCTCGTCGAGGAAGGACCGCACGGTCTTGGTCACCCTGACCGGCCACTTGTGCCGGCCGAGCCGCCCGACCGCCTCGCAGAGCTCGGTGATCGCGTTGTCGCTGTTGGTCATCGAGCCGTGCCCAGCGGTGCCGTCCACGGTGAGCCGCATCCAGTGCATGCCCTTCTCGGCCGTCTCCACGAGATAGAGCCGCAGCTTCTCGTTGACGGTGAAGGAGAAGCCGCCGACCTCGCCGATCGCCTCGGTCACGCCGTCGAAGAGATCCGGGTGCTTGTCGACGAGATACCGCGCACCGTACGTGCCACCGGCCTCCTCGTCGGCGAGGAAGGCCAGCACGATGTCGCGCGGGGGCTTGCGGCCGCTGCGCATCCGATCGCGGACGACCGCGAGGGTCATCGCGTCCATGTCCTTCATGTCGACGGCGCCGCGCCCCCACACGCAGCCGTCCGCGACCTCGCCCGAGAACGGGTCGTACGTCCAGTCCTGGGCATTGGCCGGCACGACGTCGGTGTGCCCGTGGATGAGCAGCGCGGGCCTGGACGGATCCTCGCCCTCGATCCGGGCCACGGTCGATGCACGACCCTTGTGGGATTCGAAGATCTTCGGTTCCAGCCCGACCTCGGCGAGCTTCTCCGCGACGTACTCGGCGGCTGCCCGCTCACCCGGGCCCGAGTGGTCTCCGTAGTTGCTGGTGTCGATCCGGATCAGCTCACGGCAGAGGTCCACGACCTCGTCCTCGCCGGACAGGCCGCCGGCCTTGTTCGTCTCGCTCACGCTGCTTCCTTCCACTGTCACCCTGGTGCTCCCCCACATCCTCCCGCGCCCGGCCCGCACGCCCAAGGGCGCCCGTCCCCCGTCACGCGCCGTTCACACGGCCAGTGGCGTGATCGAGCACCCCCGATTGTTTGCTATTGTTTTCCACGTCGGAACGGGCACGGCCCGCGAGACAGACACCTTGTCCGGGTGGCGGAATGGCAGACGCGCTAGCTTGAGGTGCTAGTGCCCTTTATCGGGCGTGGGGGTTCAAGTCCCCCCTCGGACACCAGAAGGTCTCCCTTCGCAGGAGACGGAGCGGATGCGGGTCGAGGATCATCTCGGCCCGCATCCGCTTTTTCGTGCGGGGCCCGGCGGCGTCACACTCCGGCCGGAGCGGGAGGCGCGGCCGGGCGTCCGCCGGAGGCGGGAGCCAGGAGGACGGCGAAGTCGCCCGGCCCGGGCAGCGGGCGGTTCTCCTCGGTGACCGGATCGAGCCGGCCGTCGCCCCGGACGAGGAACAGCGTGTCCCAGTCGGCCGGCGCGGCCTGGTCCGCCGGCCTGGTCACGATGGACGCCCCGTCCTCGTACCTCCGGGTCAGCACCGCCCCGGTCAGTTCCGTGCCGAACAGGACCTCGCCGCCGATGAACGGGGCGACCACGCCGAGGCTCTCGCGCGGAGCACCGACGCGATGGACGGATCCCTCGACGCTGCCGCGCAGGATGGTGGCCGCCCGCGCATTGAAGTCGTCCTCGGCGGTCAGGAGGAACACCGCCGTGATGCCCTCCAGCTCGGCCCCCTCACCGGTGGCGGCGGCCAGCAGTTCCCCCGGGGCCAGGTCGAGTCCGGCCTGTCCGATGCGCTCACGCTGCTGCTCCAGCCCGGCCCACATCAGTACCAGAAGCCCCGCCGATCTCAGTGCCAGCCCGAGATCCACCACCCACTGCTCACCGCCGACCAGGAGCGGGCGTGAGCGGGCCGGCCGCACGACGCCCAGCCGCCGGGCGACGGCCGACGCCGTCAGCCCGTACAGCGTCACCGTGGCCACGATGACGACGAACGTGGCCGGGAGAATCTTCGAAGCGCCGCCGATTCCCCTCGCCACCAGGGCGGCGGAGAAGGTCGAGGCGGTCGCCGCCGCGACGATCCCGCGTGGAGCCATCCAGCCGATGAAACCCCGCTCGCCCCGTGACAGGTCCGTGCCGAGCGTCGACAGGACCGCCACCAGGGGTCTGACCACGATCACCAGCGCAACGGCCAGGCCCAGCGCGGGCAGGACCACGTGGCGCAGCGACTGCGGGGTGACGGTGGCCGAGATCGAAATGAAGAGCAGCCCGAGGATCAGGCTGACCGTGGTCTCGAAGAAGGGCCGGCGTGCCGGGACGTCGAAGCGTGGAAGGTTGGCGACTGCCAGTCCCATCACCACGGCAGCGATGAGTCCGGTGTCCTCACGGACCACATCGCAGAAGGCCGCCACCGCGATCACCGCGGCGAGCTGGGCTGTCGTCCCGAGGACCTCGCCGAGCCGGAGCACACGGAGCAGCACCCACAGCAGCGCGGCTCCGACGACGCCTCCCGCCAGTCCGACGCCGACGCTGCCGAGGAACTTGACCACGCCGACCCCGGCATGACGGCCGCCGCTCGCTTCGACGAGGTGGAAGACGAGCGCTCCCAGAATGCCGCCGACCGGGTCGATGAGCGAGCCCTCCCAGACCAGGATGTGCTGCAGCCGTTGCTTCGGCCGGACGAAGCCGAGCAGCGGACCGACCACGGTCGGCCCGGAGACCACGAGGATCGCACCGAGCATGACGGCCGCCCGCCGGTCCATGCCCAGCAGCAAAATGGCGACGAGCGTGCCGAGCACCCAGCTGACCAGGACGCCGATCCAGATCAGCCGGACGACGACGACGCGGATATGGCCCTTCAGCTTCCCGAGATCGAGCCCGAGGCCCGCATCGTAGAGGATCACCGCGACGGCGAGCGACACCAGCGGCGAGAACGCCGGGCCCAGCAGGCGCTGCGGATCCAGGTCGTCCACCAGCGCCCCGGCGGTGAACCCGACCGGCAGCAGCACGATGAGCGCCGGGATGCGCAGCCGGCCGGCCAGGATCTGCGAACCGACGGCGAGCACCAGGGTGAGTCCCACACCGTTGACATCCTCCCCCTCGTGAACGAGGGGGATTCCTCACTTCGCAGTGAAGGTTTCCTGCTTCGCAGCAAGTTGCCCCGTCCGGGAGGACTCCCGTTGAGGTCTTACACCCGCTCCACAGGCCGTAACCGCCAGCCCGGCGGCCAGAATGTTGCGTGCCGCGTTCACATCGCGGTCATGCGTGGTGCCGCAGTCGCACGTCCACGCGCGGACGTTCAACGGCAGTTTCTCCCGGATGGTGCCGCACGCGGAGCACAGTCTGGTGGAGGGGAACCAACGGTCGACGGCGACCAGGTTCCTTCCGTACCAGGTGCACTTGTACTCCAGCATCGAGCGCATGTCGGTCCAGGCCGCGTCCGAGATGGCGCGGGCGAGACTCCTGTTCCTGACCATGTTGCGGACGCTCAGGTCCTCGATCACGATCGTTTGGTTCTCACGAACGAGCCGAGTGGTGAGCTGGTGCAGGAAGTCCCGGCGCCGGTCGGCGATCCGGGCATGCACCTTGGCGACCTTGACGCGGGCCTTGTCCCGGTTGCGGGAGCCCTTCTCCTTCTTCGCCAGGACCCGCTGCGCCCTGGCCAGGCGTGCACGGTCTTGGCGTTCATGGCGTGGGTTGGTGACCTTCTCCCCGGTGGACAGCGTCACGAGGCTGGTGATTCCGGCATCGATCCCGACCGCCGTATCCAGCCTCGACAGGGGCTTGACGGACGCGTCCTCACACAGCATGGACACGAACCAGCGGCCCGCGCTGTCCTGGGACACGGTCACCATGGACGGCTCCGCCCCCGCCGGGAGCGGCCGGGACCACACGATCGCGAGTGGGTTCCTCATTTTCGCGAGCGTCAGCACACCGTCGCGGTACGTGAACGCCGACTTGGTGTACTCGGCGGAGCGGCGGGTCTTCTTCTTCGACTTGAACCGGGGATACTTCGCCCGGCCCTCGAAGAAGTTCGAGAACGCCCCTTGCAGATGCCGCAGCGTCTGCTGCAACGGCACCGACGACACCTCGGACAGGAAGGCCAGCTCGTCGGTCTTCTTCCACTGCGTCAGCATCGCCGAGGTGGCGTTGTAGTTCACCCGCTCCTGACGCTGGAACCACGCCACCGTGCGGGCTTCCAACGCCAGGTTGTAGACCTTGCGGACACACCCGAACGTGCGCGACAGCTCCGCTGCCTGCTCGTTCGTGGGGTGGAAACGGTACTTGAACGCCCGCTTCACCAGCTCGGTCTTCACATCTCACAAACTATCAGATCCGTTCGTGAACACCGAACGGCCAGAACGGATACGCACCCGGACTCCGCCGCTTCGCGGCTACGGGCCAAGGATGCGTTTCCTCCCCGAGCTGAAGCACGGGGTATCCACGCAAGGAATTTGGGATGAAGACCTGATTCGTCGTCATGGAGAACTCCCTCGCGAGCGGACCGGCCGACGACAGGACGGCAGCGGGACGAATGCGGCCGACCACCATCGGTTCGCGCGTGGCCGTCGGACCGATGGTGGTCGGGCCGAGCACCACGGCGCAGCCGTCATTCCTGCCACGGGGTGATCCCCCACCGGAGTGTGTGCTCCTCACCCGGCCCCAGGGCGACAAGTCCCGTACCGCTGCGGAACGCGTCCGGCGGGCACGACATCGGCTCGATGGCGACAGCGCGGCGCCGCTCGCCCTCGGGCAGGGTGTCCCCGGTGTAGAGCTGGACGTGTTCGACGCCCTCGCCGAGCCATACGTCCGTGCCCCATGCGCCGGAGGAATGGGTCAGGCGCACCGCGGCCCGCCCGTGCGCATCCCGGTCGAGCCCGCCGAACGGTGTGTCCAGCCGCTGGGTGCCGAGGGCTCGTGGTGCACGGAAGTCGTAGGGCGTGCCCGCAACCGGTTCGGCAGCGACCGGAAGTCCCCGGTCGTCGGTGCGCAGCCGTGTCCGCGCCGGCACGGTCAGCAGCGCGTCGTCCACGATTCCGGTGCCGACCACGAAATAGGGGTGCTGGCCGACTCCGTAGGGTGCGGCGCCCGTGCCGACGTTGCGTGCGGTCACGGCCACACCGAGGCCGCCGTCGCCGAGGGTGTACTCGGCACGGACCCGGAGGTGGAAGGGATAGCCGGGCTGGGGCCACAGGGGGGTGTCGAGCACCGCGCGGTCGTCCTGCGCCTCGACGACCCGCCACGATGTCCAGCGGAGCAGGCCGTGGATGGCGTTGCCGTTCTCCGGCTCGGTCAACGGCAGTTGGTGGTCCCGGCCGTCCCAGCGGTAGCGCCCGTCCGCGATCCGGTTGGGCCACGGCACGAGAATCTGACCGCGTCCGCCGGTGATCCGGTCGTCCGGCGCGAATCCGTCGAGTACCGGCCGCCCGCCGACGGCGTAGTGGCGGAGGGCCGCACCGAGTTCGACGACGACGACGTCGTGGTCGCGATGACGGAGAGTCACCTGCCGACCGGTCCGGCTCTCGTGCACGCGTGGCCTCCTCGGCCTGCCCATGGGGCGGACGGCCCACAAGTCCGGGCCGGGGGCGCCCCGGTCCGTCGGCCGCCTCCCGGGAGCGTGCGGACAGCGATCTGCCGAGTCAAGCAGGACACGTGTGTCCTGCCGGAACGCGGCGGCAGGTTCGCCCGGCGGGGGGCATGCGTGCGGGCAGAAAGGCTCGTCCGTCCCCGCCTGTGCAGGGGCCGGGGCGCGGGCGAGCGGTCACGCCGTGACACCAGCAGGCGGAGGGCCTCGTCTGCCTCCCTCCTTCAGCCCAGGCGCGGAGATCCGTTCTGCCGGATAGTGGGTTTGGTGGGGGGCTTCCCACACCTCCGGAGCCACCATGGACGACCGCTATCCGCCGATCGCCGAGCACGGGCTCGTCGGTGATCTGCAGACTGCCGCGCTCGTTTCGTCACGCGGCGTGATCGACTGGTTCGCCGCTCCCCGCTTCGACTCGCCCAGCATCTTCGGCTCCCTGCTCGACAGCGAGCACGGCGGACACTTCGAGCTGGCGCCGGACCGTACCGAAGGAAGCAGCAAGCAGCTGTACTACCCGGACACTGCCGTTCTGGTGACCCGGTTCATGTCGCCGGACGGGGTGGGCGAGGTGATCGACTACATGCCTCCCGACCTGACGGGTGTCGCCACCGACCGGCACACCCTGGTCCGAGTGGTGCGGGTCGTACGGGGAACCGTCAGCTTCGAACTCGCGTGCCGGCCGCGTTTCGACTACGGCCGTGCCGAGCACGAGCTCGACCTCGGCCCCGAAGGTGCCCTGTTCCGGGCCCCCGGCATCAGCGCCCACCTGCAGAGCACTTTCCCGTTGGAGCGCGACGGCCGGGATGTGCGGGGTACGGTGACCCTGAGGACCGGCGAGGCCGGCAGCGTCGTGTTCACCGTCTGCGCCCCGGGCGGGGAGGCTCCTCCGCCCCCGACGTTCGACACCATCACCGCACAGCACTGGGACGTCGTCCGCTTCTGGAAGACGTGGCTGCGCAGCTCGCGATACCGGGGCCGGTGGCCCGAACTCGTCCACCGTTCGGCCATCACCCTGAAGCTGCTCATCTACGCCCCGACCGGGGCGATGATCGCAGCGCCGACGATGGGGCTCCCGGAACAGGTAGGCGGGGAACGCAACTGGGACTACCGGTACACCTGGGTGCGTGACGGTTCCCTGTCCGTCCGTGCTCTGCTGGATCTAGGCTTCGTCGAGGAAGCCACCGCGTTCGTCCACTGGCTCGTCGCACGCCTGCATGACCGCGAGGGCACCGACGGAGAGCCGTTGCAGACCATGTACCGGGTGGACGGCGACCCGAATCTGCCCGAGGAGCTCCTGGCGCATTTCGAGGGATACCAGGGCTCGTACCCCGTCCGTGCGGGCAACGCCGCCGCCGACCAACTGCAGCTGGACATCTACGGCGAAGCCGTCTACGCGCTGTCCCAGGGGCGTGGGATCGGCCGACAGGTCACGTACGCGGGGTGGAAGGCCCTCACCAGGACGCTCGACTGGCTCGCCGACACCTGGGACCGGCCGGACGAGGGCATCTGGGAGACCCGCGGCGGACGCAAGGACTTCACGTACAGCCGGGTGATGTCCTGGGTCGCCTTCGACCACGGCCTCCGCCTGGCGGACGCCTTCCGCATGCCCGCCGACACGGCCAGGTGGACGAGAGCGAGGGACGCCATCTTCGAACAGGTCATGGAACGCGGCTGGAGCGATTCGGAGAAGGCCTTCGTCCAGCAGTACGGCGACGATGTGCTGGATGCCTCGCTGCTGCTGATGCCAAGGGTCGAGTTCGTCGCCCCCAGGGACCCGTCCTGGCTGTCCACGCTCGACGCCATGGACCGCGTACTCGTCTCCGACAGCCTCGTCTACCGCTACGACCCGGCGGCCTCGCCCGACGGGCTGCGCGGCTGCGAAGGCACCTTCAGTCTCTGCACGTTCCTGTACGTCGACGCGCTGGCCCGCGCGGGCCGGCTCTCCCAGGCCCGGTACGCCTTCGAGAAGATGCAGACCTACGCCAACCATGTCGGGCTCTTCGCCGAGGAGATCGGCCCGAGCGGGGAGCAACTGGGCAACTTCCCGCAGACGTTCACCCACCTGTCCCTGATCATGGCCGCCATCACGCTCGATGAAGCGCTCGACGAGGAGGAGCGCCGCTGACCTGTCGACGCTCCCCCGGCCGCGGCCGGGACACCGCGCCCGCCCGGGCAGCCGCCCGGCCGGCTCTCCGAGAGGATCACGGCCCATGGCCGCACAGCCGCGCCCCACAGCACCGTCCCCGGTGAGCGCCGCCGAGTTCGCCGGTCTCTATGCGCGCGTGCGAAGACCGGACGGCCGGGGTGCCGGCCGCGGCGCCCTGGACGACATCACGCCGCGGCAGGTGCGGGCGGCGGCGGCCGAGGTCGGATCGGGCCTGACGGTGACGATGGCGGCGCCCGTGGAAACCCGGCAGGGGCCTGATAATCCCGATCCCTGCAAGCATGTGATGACCGGCGCGGTGGCGGGCCATATCCACGCGGAAGGACTGCAGTTCGCGCGGGACCGCATCGCCACGAACGTGCACGGGGACGCCGACAGCCATCTCGACGCCCTCTGCCACGTGGTCTTCGACGGGACGCTGTACGACGGCGTGCCGGCGAGCACTCTGACGCCGGAGGGAGCGACCGACTTGTCGGTCGAACTGGCCCATGACGGGATCGTCGGCCGGGGCGTTCTCCTCGACATTCCGCGGTTGCGCGGTGTCCCGTGGCTGGAGCCGGGCGACTCCGTCACCGGTGACGAACTCGCCGCTGCCGAGTCCGCTCACCACCTCAGGGTCGCCCAGGGCGACCTGCTCTTCGTCCGGGTGGGTCACCGGCGCCGGCGCGACGAACTCGGACCGTGGGACACGGAAGAGGCCCGGGCCGGACTCCACCCCACGGCCATGGAGTTCCTGGCGGACCGGAAGGTCGCACTGCTCGGCAGCGACGGCAACAACGACAGCGCCCCCAGTACGACGGAGGGCGTCGGCTTCCCCGTCCACGTACTGGGTGTCCATGCCATGGGTCTGCACCTGCTGGACTACCTGCAGTTCGAGGATCTGGTGCCGGTCTGCGAGGCGGAGGACCGGTGGTCCTTCCTCTGTGTCATCGCGCCTCTCCGGCTTCCCGCGGCCACCGGCTCCCCCATCAATCCGATCGCGATCCTGTGAGGCCGTGACGGCACGTGGGTGCACTTCGAGAACGGGAGCTCTCATGGCGGACGACGAGACGTACGACATCATCATCATCGGTACCGGCGCGGGCGGCGGCACACTCGCCCACCGGCTGGCCCCCTCGGGCAGACGTGTCCTGATCCTGGAGCGGGGCGGCTATCTGCCCCGGGAGATCGACAACTGGGACTCGACCGCGGTGTTCGTGAAGGCCAGGTATCTTGCGTCCGAGACCTGGTACGACAGGCACGGCCGTGAGTTCACCCCTGAGGTGAACTACTACGTCGGGGGCAACACCAAGTTCTACGGCGCGGCGCTGTTCCGTCTGCGGCCCGAGGACTTCGGTGAACTTCGGCACCACGACGGCATCTCCCCCGCCTGGCCCATCCGTTACGAGGACATGGAGCCGTACTACACCGAGGCCGAGCACCTCTACCTGGTGCACGGCATGCACGGCGAGGACCCGACCGAGGGGCCGGCCAGTGCCCAGTACCGTCACCCGCCGGTCCGGCACGAGCCGCGGATCCAGCAGCTCAGCGACGACCTGGAGAAGCAGGGGCTGCACCCCTTCCACCTGCCGATCGGGGTCGACCTCACCCAGGACGACGACGGCAACGCCACCCACGACAGCGTCTGCATCCGCTGCAACCGGGTCGACGGCTTCCCCTGCCTGGTGAACGGCAAGTCCGACTCCCAGGTGATCTGTGTCGACCCCGCGCTCCGGCACGACAACGTACGCATGATCACCGGAGCCGATGTACGCCGGCTGGAGACGGACCCCACCGGGCGCACGGTCACCAAGGTGGTCGCGGAGCTCGACGACGGTTCGACGGCAGCCTTCGCGGCCGACATCGTGGTCGTCGCCTGCGGAGCGGTGAACTCCGCCGCGCTGCTGTTCCGGTCCGCGAGCGACCGGCATCCGAACGGCCTCGGCAACAGCTCGGACGTGGTGGGACGCCACTACATGCGGCACAACAACCTGGCACTGATGGCGGTCTCGAAGGAACCGAACCCGACCCGCTTCCAGAAGACTCTGGCGCTGAACGACTGGTACTTCGGATCGAAGGAGTTCGACTATCCGCTGGGCGGCATCCAGATGCTCGGGAAGTCCGACGCCGAACAGATCCGCGGCGAGGCGCCGCGCTGGGCCGGGAAGGTCTCGCCCGACATGCCGTTCGAGGTGCTCGCGCATCACGCGGTCGACTTCTGGCTGTGCGGGGAGGACCTGCCGCTGCCGGACAGCCGCGTCACGCTGGACGGCGACGGACGGGTGCACCTGTCGATCGACGAGAAGAACAACATGACGGGGCTCATGAAGCTCCGGCACGAACTGCAGACCATGCTCGGGCATCTGGGGATGCATCCGCACCACCTGCTGGACCACAGCCTCTACCTCCACAAGGGCATGCCGATCGGGGCCACCGCACACCAGGCGGGCACGATCCGTTTCGGCACGGATCCGCAGAGCTCGGCCCTCGACATCAACTGCAGGGCCCATGACCTGGACAACCTGTACGTCGTCGACACCAGCTTCTTCCCGAGCATCGGCGCGGTGAATCCGTCCCTGACCGCCATCGCCAACGCCCTGCGGGTCGGCGACCATATCGTCGAACGGCTCCGCTGACGTACGGCGGCGGACCTACTGGGTGTCGCCGGGTGCCCGGCCGGCCTGCGTATCGGCGTCGGTCAGGGATTCCAGCTCGCCGTGCGTGTCCATCCAGTAGAGGAGCACCAGAGCGGGCCCGATCAGCACAATCGCGACGACCGTGACGATCACCAGCCACCACAGCGTATGAGGGGCGCCCGCCGCTTCGGCCACGGTCAGGGAGGTGGGCAGCACATAGGGGCGTTGCGCGAACCCCCACGCGAAGACGGTCAGAGCCACACTGGCCACGGCGGTCCAGCGGGACCACCGGTAGGTGCGGCGCAGGAGGAGAGCAGCGGTGGCGAAGGCGCTCACCGCGGCCGACAGGACCAGCAGCAGGCCGATCCCTCCGGTGAGGCCCTCCCAGACGTGACGCGCATCGCTGTGGGTGACGGGCAGACCGATCAGGGCCAGCACCACCAGGGCGCCCAGGGCGATCAGTGCCCGGCGACGGAAGTAGCCCACCAGGTCGTCGGCACCGAAGCGGCGGGCGTCGGAGCACAGGGACACGGCGCCGAGGAACGCGGCGGCGGCCACGGCGAGCAGACCGGCGATGACGGAGGTGGGGTTGGCCCAGGCATCGGCCGATGCGGTGGTGCCGACCGCGACCCGGCCGGATGCGATGCCACCGAGCGCCGCCCCGAGGAAGAAGGGGGTGACGAGCGAGGAGAGGGCGAACACCGCCCCGTAGACACGCCGTTGGGCGAGCCGGCGAGCGGGTTTGCGCAGGGCGAAGCCGGCTCCGCGCAGCACGAGGCCGACGGCGGCGAGGGCCAACGGCAGCCACAGGGCCCCGAAGACCGCTTGGAACAGGGTGGGAAACCCGGTCCACATGACGACGAGGACGAAGATCAGCCAGACGTTGTTGACCTCCCAGACGGGCCCCATGGCATGGTCGATGAGCCGGCGGGGGCGCTCGCCGCGTTCGGCTCCCCCGGCGAGCAGGTCCCAGAATCCGGCTCCGTAGTCGGTGCCTCCGGCGCACGCGTAGGCGGCGACGGCGAGTACCAGGACCCAGGCGATGACCTCCGGCATCACGACGCACCGCCAGGAGTCCGGTCGTTGCCCTCACCGGGAGCGGCGCCCGCCGCCGTGGGCAGGCGTTCACCCCGAGGACCGTACGGAGTGTCCGCTTCCGGGGCCTGGGACACGGCAGCGGGGGATGCGCTCGCGTCGGCGATGCGCCATCGGGTCCGCATCTTCAGCAGCACCGCGAGGAAGGCGGCGAAGATGGCCACGTACACGACGACGACGATGGCGAGCATCGTCCACAGCGAGCCCGCGCGAGTGGCGGTCACCGCTTCGGACACCCGCATGTGCTGGTAGACGATCCAGGGCTGGCGGCCGACCTCGGTGGTGATCCAGCCGCATTCCACGGTGACCAGACAGGCGACCCCCGAGGCCGCGGCACACCGGTAGAACCAGCGCGAGCAAGGGACGTCACGGTGGCGCCACCAGCACCAGGCGTACCAGAGTGCGAGCAGGATCAGCAGACTGCCGATGGTGACCATGATGTCGAAGGCCCAGTGGACGATGGTGGCCTGAGTGGCCGTGGGACGGTTCTCGGGCGGCACGGAGCTCAGGCCGGTGACACGGGTGCTGGGCCTGAACCCGGCGAGGATCGAGTCGAGTTGGGGGATCTTCAGTCCGCCGGAGACCGTTCCGTCGGAATGCAGCCGCCCGAAGATGTACTCCGGTACGTGGGTGTCGGTCTTCCAGACGATCTCGGTCGCGGCGAATTTGATCGGCTGTTTGTGGAAGACGGAGCGGGCGATGGAGTCACCCAGCACGAACTGGATCGGGGTGAGGATCGCGGCGACCGTGAACGGCACTGTGAAGCCGAGCCGGTGGTAGCGGTCCCGGCGCCCTCGCAGCCGGCCGACCGCATAGACGCCCGCGACCGCGTATCCGGCGGTCAGGAACATGGCCACCGTGAAGTGCCAGTACTCGGGGCCGAACATCGGCGTGAAGACGGCCTGCCGCACATTGACATCGACCGGTCTTCCCGCGGCGTCGAGGGTGAATCCCTGCGGGGTGTTCATCCATGAGTTGGCCGCGATGATGCCGAACGCTCCCAGGAGGGCGGTCAGCGGCAGCGGCACGCCCAGCCAGAAGTGGGTCCACGGCTTCAGCCGGCGCCAGCCGTAGAGGTAGATCGCGATGAGGACGGCCTCCAGGAAGAACGCCCATGCCTCGATGCCGAACCCGAGTCCGAAGACGTCTCCCCAACGCCCCATCATGCCGGGCCAGAGCAGACCGAACTCGAAGGAGAGCACGGTGCCGGTGACGACACCGATGGCGAACTGGACGGCCATCACCGCGGACCAGCGCCGAGCGAGTCTCAGCGCGACCTCGTCGCCCCGGCGAAGCCCGCGGTGGTGCATCAGCAGGGTGATGAACGGCAGTGCGACTCCGAACGGCACGAGCAGAATGTGCGAGGCCAGGGTGAAGGCCATCAACTGGCGTGCCGGCAGGAGCTGGGGCGGGGCCGCGGCGTCCGCCATTAGGGCCGCTGTTGTGTGCATGTGCGCCTCGATGGTTCACACCCGGGGGTGTCGGACGGGACGGGGTACGGATGCGGGCCGCCCGCGCTGCGGTGGCATAGGCGCAGCCAGGGCCGGGGCGTGGCGGAGCGGTGGCGATCCGCCCGGGTTCCGGCGGTGGCGGCCCGTGGCTGCGGCAGGAGGCGGCATGGGGACCGGCCGGGGTCGGCACTCCGCGGACGTACGCACGGCAACGCCGGCTGTCGCTCCTGGCATACGGTCGCCGAGGGCCGGCCCCAGCACGGATGTACGGCGCCCCGTGCCCTCCGCACCCCCGGGCAGCAGCACGGACCGGCGAAGCCCCGCCAGGGCGCTGACCGGCGTGCCACCGCGGGATCAGCCCCCGGTGGCGAAGCCGGGGAAGAGCGTCATCCCCCCGTCGACGTAGAGCGTGGCGCCCACGACGTAGTCGAGGAGGTCGGACGCCACCGCGACGACGGCGTTGGCGATGTCGTCCGGATCTCCGACCCGTCGGTACGGGATCAGCCGCAGGAGGTCGGCCTCCGCCTCGGGGGTGTTCCAGGCGTCCTTGTTGATGGGGGTGCGGATGGCGCCGGGTGCGATGGCGTTCACCCGGATCCGCTGCGGTGCCAGCTCCTGGGCGAGGGTCTGCATCAGCATGCCCACGCCGCCCTTGGAGGAGGCGTAGTTGACATGGCCCGCCCAGGGAACGATCTGGTGGACCGAGCTCATGCAAATGATCTTCCCGGCCGCCCGGGAGACCTCCGGGACGACACCGCGCCGGACGAACTCCTTGGTGGCCTCACGCGCGCAGAGGAACTGGCCGGTGAGATTGACGTCGATGACCTTCTGCCACTGGGCGAGCGTCATGTCCACCGTCGGCGCATCCCGTTGGAGGCCTGCGTTGGCCACCATGATGTCGATGGTGCCGAGCTCCTCGACCATGCGGGCGACCATGTCGACGACCTGGTCCTCCTGCGACACGTCGGCCTGGTGTGCGTAGGCGCGGACCCCGAAACCCTTGATCTCGTCCACGACCTTCTCGGCCTCGTCCGCGCCGGCCACGTAGTTGACGACGACATCCGCGCCGGCCCGTCCGAGCGCGATCGCGGTCGCCTTGCCGATGCCCGAATTCGCCCCGGTCACCAGCGCTTTCTGCCCCGCCACGAGTCGCGCGGACATGGCGCCCCGCGCCTCACCGGTACTTCCTGCCACCACGACTTCTCCTTCGGCACTCCGTGCGGCCCGTCGGTCGGCAGACAACCCCGCCGGGCGGGCCGTCGGGGGCCCGGCAGTCGCTTGGAGGAAGGGCGACGCGGTGCCGCCGCGCCGGTCTCTCGGGAGCAGAGGGGTCGGAATCGGAAAGTGAGCCGCTTCGCGCCACACCTCCAAAGGAGGGGATCACCGAACGCGGCGGGCGGGCCGGACCGGCGCGCGGAACGCTCGCCGGGGGAAGGGAATCTCACGCGACCGGGCCAGTGACGCCGCGACCGGTCCCGGCGCTCCGGCCCGCACGGTGGTGGCGGCGGTCGGCCCGGGGCCGCCGCCCTCACTTGACGAGCTGGTAGATGCTGTTGGTGACCAGCCACAGCCCCAGCAGAAGTGACAGCGACACGATCGCCTGGTCCTGATGGCTGTCGAGCCAGCTGAGCAACCCTCGTAGCTTTGAACCTGCCGAAACGGGTGAAAAGGTGGCGTACAGCTCCATCGCCAGCAGGCTGGACGTGGCCAGCACACAGAACCCCGTGAGGGCCAGCGTGGACGCCACCGAGGAGAGATCCGCGCCCACTGCCGTGGCGGCCCCGGCACCGACCATGGCCCAGGGCTGCAGCAGGACAGCCAGTCCGGCCGCCGCCCATCCGGACGCGCGGTCCAGTCCCGCCATCCACTTGGGTGAGCGACGGGGGCGAGGTGGACCGCGCCGCTTGTGTTCGCCGTACGCGACGAGCCCCACGCCCAGGGCCAGCTTGGCCGCGAGCGCCGCCGTCGACGGAACACTCTGGCGCGCCGGGGGCGTGCCGCCGGTCAGAAGGATCACGGCAGCGATCACCAGCACGAGGCCGCCGAGCCACGACAGGATGAACGCCAGCCCCTTGCGTACACCTCTGTCGGCGGAGAGCAGCAGGATGAAGGCGCTGTTGTGAATGGGCCCGAGCGTGATGGCCGTGCCGATGAGGACGAGGTCAAGGACCATCGCTGCCGGCCACGTAGCCGGTCCCGTTCCGGGGCCTGTGTCCGCGCGGTTTTCCGTGGCCAGGGGTCTCGGGCCCGCCGGACGGCAGAGACCGCGTCTCGCTCCGGTTCTCGGCCATCGCTGCCTTCCCGTGGTGTCTGCCGACGGCCGGAGGTCGGACCGCACGGACGCGGGTCGTGCTGGGGACGTCGATCGCACCGCATCTCGACTGTGTTGGCCGGGGATCACCGCGTCAAGCCGGCCACGGCGCCGATGGGCCGAATGTGTTTCGGCGGGTTCCGCACGGCTGCCGGCGCAGGTCCACCGGGACCGAGGGTCGGCGCCGGTACGCCGCACAGGAGCCCGTGTGCCCTCGCAGGGACTCGGTCGCCGAAGTCATCCGGCGCCGGTCCCTCCGCCCCCTTGTTGAAACGGTTCATCCATGGTTAACGTCCAGCAGCGAACCGGGCGTTGCCGAGCAGGGAGAATCATGAGCCGTACGCATACGCACCCCCTCCCCTGGTACATGGACGTGTCCCCCGGATCGGGCGGGCTGCCGCCCCGGTCCTGGTACGCGGGGTCGGACGCCGGGCGGATGTCGCTGAACGGGGATTGGCGGTTCCGGCTCTCGCCGACCGCTTCCGCCGAGGGCGCCTCGTTCGCGCAGTCCGGGTTCGACGCGTCCGGCTGGGGAACGGTCGCGGTGCCCGGACACTGGGTGCTGCAGGGAGCCGGCGGAGCTCCCGCGTACACGAATGTCGTCTACCCCTTCCCGGTCGATCCGCCGCTGGTGCCGACCGAGAATCCGACCGGGGACCATCTGCTGACCTTCGATCTGCCGGCCGGGTGGCCGGAGGGCGGCGAGTGCGTGCTGCGGTTCGACGGGGTGGAGTCCGCCGCCCGGGTCTGGCTCAACGGCGAGGAGCTGGGGGATTTCAAGGGGTCCCGACTGCCGCACGAGTTCGCGGTCGGCGGGGTCGTGCGGGCCGAGGACAACGTACTGGCCGTACGGGTGCACCAGTGGTCGTCCGGAAGCTATCTGGAGGACCAGGACCAGTGGTGGCTGCCGGGGATCTTCCGGGACGTCACGCTGCTGCACCGGCCGGACGGCGCGCCCCGGGACTTCTTCGTGCACGCCGGCTACGACCACCGCGCCGGGACCGGGACGCTGCGGGTGGAGTGCGACGGCGCCGACGGGCGGGTCCTGGTGCCCGGGCTGGGGGTCGATGTCGCAACGGATGAGGCGGTGACCGTGCCGGTCGAGCCGTGGACCGCCGAGACGCCCCGGCTCTACGACGGTGAGCTGGTGACGGCCGGTGAGCGGATACCGCTGCGGATCGGATTCCGTACCGTCGCCGTCGAGGACGGGGTCGTCAAGGTCAACGGTCGGCGGGTGCTCTTCCGCGGGGTGAACCGGCACGAGTTCCACCCGGAGACCGGGCGGACCGTGGACGCACACACGATGCGGCGCGATCTGGTGCTGATGAAGCGGCACAACATCAATGCCGTACGGACGAGCCACTACCCGCCGCACCCGGCGTTCCTGGATCTCTGCGACGAGCTCGGGCTCTGGGTGATCGACGAGTGCGATCTGGAGACACATGGCTTTGTCGACCTGGAGTGGCGCAACAACCCGGTCGACGACGAACGGTGGACCCCGGCACTGCTCGACCGGGCCGCGCGCATGGTGGAGCGCGACAAGAACCACGCCTCGGTGATCATCTGGTCGCTCGGCAACGAGTGCGGGTCGGGGCGCGGGCTCACGGCGATGGCCGAGTGGGTCAAGGACCGGGATCCGGACCGGCTGGTGCACTACGAGGGCGATCTCTCCTGCAAGGACGTCGACCTGTACTCGCGGATGTATCCGACCCACGCCGAGGTCGAGCTGATCGGGAAGCGGGCCGAGGACCCGTGGGGCGACCCGCCGCTGGACGCCCGGCGGCGCGCGATGCCGTTCATCATGTGCGAGTACGGGCACGCGATGGGCAACGGTCCCGGCGGACTGAGCGAGTACCAGCGGCTCTTCGAGCAGTACGAGCGCTGCCAGGGCGGGTTCGTCTGGGAGTGGATCGACCACGGAATCGCCCACCCCGAGCACGGCTTCGCCTACGGCGGGGACTTCGGCGAGGAGCTGCACGACGGCAACTTCGTCTGCGACGGACTGCTCTTCCCCGACCGCACGCCCTCCCCCGGGCTGATCGAGTACAAGAAGGTCATCGAGCCGGTACGGATCGAGGCCGGGACATCGGCGGGAACCGTCCGGATCGTCAATGGGTACGACTTCGCGGACCTCGGCCACCTGGAGTTCGTCTGGTCGCACGAGGTGGACGGGGAGCTCCGCGCATCGGGCCCGCTCACCGTGCCCGGCCTGGCGCCCGGAGCCCACGCGGAGGCAGCACTCCCCAAGGGCGGCGAGGGCGTATGGACCGTGCGGGCGGTGCTCGCCGAGGACGCTGCGTGGGCCGGGCGCGGGCACGTGGTGGCTTGGGGGCAGCCGGCGGTCGGGGCGGTGGTTCCGGCTGCGGCCGCGGTGGGCTCGCGACCGGAGGCGGCTGACGGGGTGGTCATCCTCGGCAGCGGCGTCTTCGATGCGGCGACCGGGGCGTTGGTCCGGCTCGGGGACGTACCCGTTCAGGCGCTGCGGCTCGATGTGTGGCGGGCGCCCACCGACAACGACAACGGTGCGGCCTGGCAGCCGGACGAACGGTACGGGCTGCGGTGGCGGGAGTTGGGGCTGCACCGGATGCACCACCGGATCGACGCCGTGGAGGTGGGCGAGGACTCGCTGACCGTACGGACACGGGTGGCGCCCGCCGGGGTGGATACGGGGCTGCGTACGGAGTACCGGTGGACCGCCGACGGGGAACGGCTCGGGCTCACCGTGTCCGTGGCGCCCGAGGGCGAGTGGCGGGTGCCGCTGCCCCGGCTGGGGATCCGGTTCGGGCTGCCTGCCGCGTACGGCGGGGCGCGATGGTTCGGCGGCGGGCCCGGTGAGGCGTACCCGGACACCCGGGCCGCCTCGATGCTCGGGCGGTGGGAGACGTCCGTCGACGCGATGCAGACCCCGTACGTCCGGCCGCAGGAGAACGGCGCCCGGGCCGATGTCCGCTGGGCGGAGCTGACGGACGGCGACGGTGCCGGGGTGCGGGCCGAGGGCGGCGCGCCGTTCTGGTTCTCCGCACGGCGGTGGACGAGCGAGCAGCTGGACACTGCGGGGCACGGGCCGGATCTGGTGGCCGGGGAGACCGTCTGGGTCCACCTGGATCACGCGCTGCAGGGCATCGGGTCGCAGTCGTGCGGGCCGGGCGTGCTGCCGGAGTACCGCCTCGACGCGGCCGAGACGGAGTTCTCGTTCGTGTTCTCGCCCGTGGGGTGAGGTACGGCTGGTTCCCGGTCCGGTGGCCGCCGGACGATGTGCCAGACCGGTCAGGTGGTCTTCGTCGTCGAGGTCACGCTCCGTACCGATCCGAAAAGCCCGGATCTCACCCGTGCGCTGCTGCCCGGCTATGTCGCCGCGAAGGCCGAACGCGTCGGGTGCGGCCCCGAGAAGGTGACGCTGCCACCGGTCTGACACCGCCGGTGAGCTGCGCCGACGCTGTGACAGGATGACCGGCACCATGACCACCAGCACCGTCAGCAGCTGCCGCGCCCCGGGCGCCGACGCACCGGCCGGGACCTCGCGATGAGAGGCCGGGCGAAGCCTCCGTCGGCGCCCCTGCCGCAGCGGGACGGGATCGATCCGGTGCGGGTGCGGCTCCCCGAGGATCCGGGCGGGGAGTGGGCGACGGTCCGTGACCATCTGCTGGCGCGGTTCGGAGGTGCGATCGGAGCGCACCGGGTGGACGCCATGCTCGCCGAGGGCAGGTTCGTCTCGGTGCAGGGGCCCGTGGCGCCCGACGAGCCGTACACGGCGGGCCGGTATCTCTGGTTCCACCGGGACTTCGCGCCGGAGGAGCCGGTGCCGTTCCCCGTCGGTGTCGTGTACCGCGACGCGCATCTCGTCGTCGCCGACAAGCCGCACTTCCTCGCCACGACACCGCGCGGCCGACACATCACCGAAACAGCGGTGGCCCGGCTCCGCCGCGAGCTGGCTCTGCCGACGTTGCAGCCCGCGCACCGGCTGGACCGGCTGACAGCGGGCCTCGTGCTCTTCGTCGTACGGCCCGAGGAGCGGGGCGCGTACCAGACGCTGTTCCGCGACAAGCGGGTGCGCAAGGAGTACGAGGCGGTGGCACCGTACGACCCGGCCCTGGCCTTCCCGCGCACCGTACGCAGCCGGATCGTCAAGGAGCGCGGGGTGATCGCGGCCCGGGAGGAGCCGGGCGAGGCGAACAGCGAGAGCCGGATCGAGCTGCTGGAGCACCGGGCGGGGCTGGGCCGCTACCGGTTGCTGCCGGCCACCGGGCGCACCCACCAGCTCCGGGTTCATATGAACAGTCTGGGTCTGCCGCTCGTCCATGATCCGGTCTATCCGGTGGTCGAACCGGAGGGGGCGGCGGACGACTGGACGCGTCCGCTGCAACTCCTTGCCCGGGTACTGGAGTTCACCGATCCGGTCACGGGCGGGCCGCGCCGCTTCGAGAGCGGGCTGCGGCTCTCCGCGTGGCCGGACCGGTGATCCCCTGACGTCAGTGCCCGCGGGCGATCCACTCGTCGAGGTGCGGCGCCTCGGCGCCGATCGTGGTGGAGTCGCCGTGTCCGGTACGGACGGTGGTGTCCGCCGGCAGTGCGAGCAGCCGGTCCCTGATCGACGCGACGATCGTCGGGAAGTGCGAGAACGACCGTCCGGTGGCGCCGGGCCCGCCCTGGAAGAGCGTGTCCCCGGTGAAGACGGTGGACAGCTCGGGGGCGTACAGGCACACCGCTCCCGGGGCATGACCGGGTGTGTGCAGGACCTGGAGCGTGGTCCCGGCGATCTGCAGCTCCTGGCCCTCCGCCAGTTCGGCGTCGGGCGTGCGGTCCGGGTGGGTCTGCTTCCACAGCGGCAGGTCGTCGGGGTGCAGCAGGATCGGCGCACCCGTGGCGTCGGCGAGGGCCGGAGCCGCGTCGATGTGGTCGTTGTGGGCGTGCGTGCAGACGATGGCGCGCAACGTGCGGCCGCCGAGCGCGTCCTCGATGGCGACCGGATCATGGGCGGCGTCGATGACGATCGCCTCGGTGTCGTCGCCGATGATCCAGACGTTGTTGTCGACGTCCCACTCGCCGCCGTCGAGGGCGAAGGTGCCGGAGGTGACGAGGTGGTCGATGCGGGCCGTCATCAGAACACCACCACCGAGCGCAGCACGTCGCCTTCGTGCATCCGGGTGAACGCCTGCTCGACGTCGCCGAGCCCGATGGTCTCCGTGACGAACGCACCGAGGTCGATCCGGCCCTGCTGGTGAAGGTCGATGAGCATCGGGAAGTCGCGCGAGGGCAGGCAGTCGCCGTACCAGGACGACTTGAGCGAGCCGCCGCGGCCGAACACGTCGATCAGCGGCAGTTCGAGCTGCATCTCCGGGGTGGGGACGCCGACCAGGACGACCGTGCCGGCGAGGTCGCGGGCGTAGAACGCCTGCTTGTACGTCTCCGGGCGGCCGACCGCCTCGATGACGACATCGGCGCCGTTGCCGCCGGTCAGCGCGCGGATCGCCTCGACCGGGTCGGTGGTGCGGGAGTTGACGGTGTGCGTGGCACCCATCTTCTTCGCCGTCTCCAGCTTGCGGTCGTCGATGTCCACCGCGATGATCCTCGCGGCGCCGGCCAGCCGGGCGCCCATGACGGCCGCGTCGCCGACACCGCCGCAGCCGATGACGGCGACCGAGTCGCCACGGCCGACCTCGCCGGTGTTGATCGCGGCCCCGATGCCCGCCATGACGCCGCAGCCGAGCAGCCCGGCGGCGGCCGGGGAGACCTCGGGGTCGACCTTGGTGCACTGGCCCGCGGCGACCAGGGTCTTCTCCGCGAACGCTCCGATACCGAGTGCGGGCGACAGCTCGGTGCCGTCCAGCAGCGTCATCTTCTGCTTGGCGTTGTGCGTGTTGAAGCAGTACCAGGGGCGGCCGCGCCGACACGCCCGGCACTGCCCGCAGACCGCACGCCAGTTGAGGACGACGAAGTCGCCGGGCTCGACGTCCGTGACCCCCTCGCCGACGGACTCCACGATTCCCGCGGCCTCGTGGCCGAGCAGGAACGGGAAGTCGTCGTTGATGCCGCCCTGCTTGTAATGCAGGTCGGTGTGGCAGACGCCGCACGTCTGGATCTTCACCACGGCCTCACCGGGACCGGGGTCCGGGATCACGATCGTCTCGACCCGTACCGGCTCGTTCTTTCCCGGTGCGATGACCCCTTGCACCTGCTGCGCCATACCGTGGTCTCCCTTTTCGTGACGGTCCCGGCTTCTCTGACGTTCGACCGACATCCGAAGATCGAACACGAACAACCGTACGCGGTGCGTGGGTGTCCCGGCAGCGGCGGCACGGTGGCGCTCGGGAGGGCGGCCCGCACCAAAGGTTCCGCGGGGGTCCCCGTGCGGCGCGTGCCCCGCGGTCTCAGGGGGCGAGCACGTCCAGTTCGTGCAGGGCGCCCACCGCGATCTCCTTCGTCAGCCGCTCCGCATCCGCCACGTCGCCCTCCCGCACCGCTTCCGCGAGACGTACGTGGAGCGTGACCGCCGCCGGGTCCGGGTCCTCGAACATCACCTGGTGATGAGTGCGTCCCGCCAGTACCTCGGCGACGACGTCCCCGAGCCGCGCGAACATCTCGTTGCCGGAGGCGTTGAGCACGATCCGGTGGAACGCGATGTCGTGCTCCAGGTATCCCTCCAGCTGCTGGCCGCGTGAGGTCGCGACCATGCCGAGGGCGCATTCGGTGAGGGCGGCGCACTGTTCCGGCGTGGCGTGCCGGGCGGCGAGTCCGGCCGCGACCGGTTCGATCGCCGAGCGCAGGACGGTCAGGGAGCGCAGCTGGCGCGGCCGGTCGGCGCCGGCCAGTCGCCACCGGATGACCTGCGGATCGTAGACGTTCCATGCCTCGGTCGGCTGTACGGTCACGCCGACCCGGCGCCGGGACTCGACCAGGTGCATGGATTCGAGGACACGGACCACTTCGCGGACGACCGTGCGCGAGACGTCGAAGCGCTGGGCCAGCTCGTCGGTGCGCAGCACCCGGCCCGGCGGGCAGTCCCCCGCGGCGATCTCCAGACCCAGGGTGTCCAGCACGTGTGTATGCAGCCCGGGGCCCTGTGTGGTCATGGGCAAAGCCTACGGGGCGCACCCGGCGAACAAAAAGTATGACTTTTAGATCACAACATCTTGAATAAGTCCTACGTATGGGTTTCAGTAGCGCGACGGACCGGTGTCGAGGACGACATCGACGGAGACAGCGAGGCACCACCAATGAGCACCCCCCACGTAGTCGTGGTGATGGGCGTAGCAGGGACCGGCAAGACCACGATCGGTCCCCTGCTCGCCGCCGAACTCGGCGTTCCGTACGCCGAGGGCGACGACTTCCATCCCGCGGCGAACATCGCCAAGATGTCGGCCGGCACCCCGCTGGACGACTCCGACCGGTGGCCCTGGCTCGATGCGATCGGGCAGTGGGCGCACAGCCGGAACGGACTCGGCGGAGTCGTCAGCAGCTCGGCGCTCAAGCGGGTCTACCGCGACCGGCTGCGCGCCGAGGCCCCCGGTGCCGTCTTCCTCCACCTGACCGGCGACCGGGCCCTCATCGAGGAGCGCATGGCGGACCGCAAGGGCCACTTCATGCCGACCGCGCTGCTCGACTCGCAGTTCGCCACCCTGCAGCCGCTGCAGGAGGACGAGGCCGGCGTCTCCGTCGATGTGTCCGGCACCCCCGAAGAAATCACCCAGCGAGCCGTCGCCGCGCTGCGCCGGCTCGAAGACTAAGGATCCCCACCGTGACCAGTCTCAACGTCGAGATGTTGGCAGCGGACGCCGTCGAACCGATCACTTCGGCAGGCAACGCGCAGTTGGGCATTGCCGTCCTGGCCGGCATCGCCGTCATCGTTCTGCTGATCACCAAGTTCAAGTTGCACGCGTTCCTCGCGCTGACCATCGGCTCGCTGGCCCTCGGCTCCTTCGCCGGTGCCGCGCCCGCCAAGACGATCGCCAGCTTCACCACTGGTCTCGGCTCGACCGTCGCGGGCGTCGGCGTCCTGATCGCGCTCGGCGCCATCCTGGGCAAGTTGCTCGCCGACTCCGGCGGCGCGGACCAGATCGTCGACACGATTCTCGCGAAGGCGAGCGGGCGCGCCATGCCGTGGGCGATGGTCCTCATCGCCTCGATCATCGGTCTGCCGCTGTTCTTCGAAGTCGGCATCGTGCTGCTGATCCCGGTCGTGCTGCTCGTCGCCAAGCGCGGCAACTACTCCCTGATGCGGATCGGTATCCCGGCGCTGGCCGGTCTCTCCGTGATGCACGGGCTGATCCCGCCGCACCCCGGCCCGCTGGTGGCGATCGACGCCCTCGGCGCCAACCTCGGTGTCACGCTGGCGCTCGGTGTCCTGGTCGCCATACCGACCGTGATCATCGCGGGCCCCGTCTTCTCCCGTTACGCCGCCCGCTGGGTGGACATCAAGGCGCCCGAGAAGATGATCCCGCAGCGTCCGTCGGAGGACCTGGAGCGTCGCCCCAGCTTCGGCGCCACGCTGGCGACCATCCTGCTGCCCGTCGTGCTGATGCTGGCCAAGGCCCTCGTCGACATCGTCGTGGACAACCCGGAGAATCACGTCCAGCGGGTCACCGATGTGATCGGCTCGCCGCTGATCGCGCTCCTCGCGGCCGTCATAGTCGCGATGTTCACGCTGGGCCGGGCAGCCGGTTTCAGCAAGGGCCGGCTCTCCACCACCGTCGAGAAGTCCCTCGCCCCGATCGCGGGCGTGCTGCTGATCGTCGGTGCGGGCGGTGGCTTCAAGCAGACCCTCATCGATGCCGGTGTGGGCCAGATGATCCTGGACTTCTCCAAGGACTGGTCGATCCCGGCGCTGCTGCTGGGCTGGCTGATCGCCGTCGCGATCCGGCTCGCGACCGGCTCGGCGACCGTGGCCACGATCTCGGCGGCCGGTCTGGTCGCCCCGCTCGCCGCCGACATGTCGACGTCGCACGCGGCGCTGCTGGTCCTCGCCGTCGGTGCGGGCTCGCTCTTCTTCAGCCACGTCAACGACGCCGGTTTCTGGCTGGTGAAGGAGTACTTCGGGATGAGCGTCGGCCAGACGGTGAAGACCTGGTCGGTGATGGAGACCATCATCTCCGTGGTCTCGCTCGCCTTCATCCTGCTGCTGTCGCTGGTCCTCTAACGCAGGTCCGGCGAGTCGTCCCGCGACTCGCCGGACCGTCCGTCCGGCCTCTCGGCGAATTCTCCCCACAGCGGGTGTTCGGCCCGCGCCCAATGGCGCTCGACCGACCCGGTGCGCATGCCTCGGCGTGCCTCCGGGTCGGCGAGCGCCATTGCCATGTGCCCGGCCAGCACGATCCCGATGGCCAGCGCGAGCCAGTCGTGGACGAACGTGGCGCCGGTCCGCCACACCAGCGGGGCCAGGCCGGTGAACCACATCAGCAGTCCGGTGCCGGTCATGACGAGGACGGCGCCCGCGATCCAGGCGGCGTACAGTTTCTGCCCCGCGTTGAACTTACCGGCGGGCCGGGACCCGGGCCTCCGGTCACGGCGGCGCACCGCCCGCAGCCATTGGCGGTCGTGCGGCCCGAACCGGTTGAGCCGGGACAGGTCGGCGCGCAGCGCCCGGGAGACGAGACCGGCCAGCAGCGGTACGGGGATCAGCAGCCCGGACCACTGGTGCACGGTGACCACGAGATGACGGCGGCCGACGAGTTCGGCGAGCTGGGGCAGGTACAGGCAGGCGGCGGTAGCCACGCACAGCAGCATCAGCCAGGCCGTGGTGCGGTGCACCCACCGCTCCGCCCTGCTGAAGCGGTGCACCCGCCCGGTGGGGTCAGCCGGTGGGGGCATCGTCGCGGCCGTTGGACCGCCCGACCCAGGCGTCGACGTCATAGCCGAGCTCCTCCCAGTAACCGGGTTTCACGGAGTCGGTGACGGTGATCCCGGAGAGCCATTTCGCCGACTTGTAGAAGTACATCGGGGCCACGTAGAGGCGGACCGGGCCGCCGTGGGAGTGGGCCACCGGTTTGTCCTGCATGCGCAGGGCGACCAGCACGTCGGGGCGCCGGGCCTGGTCGAGGGTGAGGCTCTCGCTGTACGTGCCATCGAAGCAGGTGAAGCGGACCGCCTTCGCCCCGGGCCGGACCCCGGCCGCGTCCAGCAGCGTGGAGAGCCGTACGCCCTCGAACGGGGTCTCGGGGACGCGCCAGCCGGTGACGCACTGGACGTCGCGGACCAGCCGCGTCTGCGGCAGGGCACGGAGCCGGTCGAGGGTGTACGTGGCGGGCCGGTCGACCAGGCCGTCGATCGTCAGCCGGTAGTCCGTGGCGCTCTTCCTCGGTACCGAGGAGGCGACGGAGTAGTAGCGGAATCCGCCGCCGTTGGGCAGCAGTCCGCTCAGGCCGGTGGGGTCCTTGTCGGCGACCGCGCCGAGCCCGGACTCCAGGACGCGCTGCAGGGCGGGCCCCGCCACGACTCCGGCGGCGCCGAGCCCCAGCATGGTCAGGACCAGGCGACGGCCCACGGGTGTGCCTGCGGCATCGGGAGGGCGACTGTTCACCAGCCCATTCGAGCACCCGCGGCCGCATGTCACCAGGGGCCGCGGGTGTCCGTCACACTTCGGTAAGGCGACGGGCCTCAGCGGTGGGCCGCACCGCTCTCCGCCGCCTTCTCCAACTGGAACGCCTCGTTGCCCAGGCCGATCCTGGCGTGCACCGCCGGCTTCGTCGAGCGCAGCACCGCCCCGTACACCAGGCCGATGACGAGCGAGGCGACGACGACTCCGGGCAGCAGCCAGTTGAGCACCGAGCCGGGACCGGATCCGACGAGAACGTCGAAGTCCCGGACCGTGAAGACGGCGATGGCCACCAGCGCCACACCGGCCAGACCGGAGGCGATCAGCCGCCACAGCTGCGCCTGGCCCGCGCCGCGCTTGACGAAGAAGGCGATCACGGCGAAGGAGGCGGCGGCCATCAGCACGATGACACCGAGCGCGCCGACGTTGCCCATCCAGGTGAACAGGTGCAGCACCGGGGCGGTCGGGTCGCCGGCCGGCTTGTCGTCCGTGAACGCGAAGGCCAGCACGATGACCAGGGAGACGACGGACTGAAGCAGCGAGCCGGTGGCCGGGGCGCCGCTGGACTTGTTGGTCCGGCCGAACGCGGCGGGCAGCAGGTTCTCACGGCCCATCGCGAACGCATACCGGGCGACGACGTTGTGGAAGCTGAGCAGCGCCGCGAACATGCCGGTGACGAAGAGGACGTGCAGCACGTCGGTGAAGGTGGTGCCGAGCCGGTCCTCGGTGAGACCGAACAGCATCCCGGGACCCTCCTTCAGCGAGGTGTCGGCGATGAAGCCGGGGCCCGCGGCGACGGTCAGCGCCCAGGAGCTGATCGCGAGGAACAGGGCGGCGTAGCCGACGGCGAGGAACATCACCCGGGAGACGACGACCTGCGGGCGGCTGGTCTCCTCCGCGTACACCGGCGCCTGCTCGAACCCGACGAACGCGGCGATGCAGAAGCAGAGCGCGGTGCCGAGTCCGGCACCGGTGAGGGTGTCGGGGTTGAAGGCGTGCAGCGACAGGCCCTCCGGTCCCGGCTTGGAGACGGCGGCGATGTCGAAGATCACGACGAGGGCACACTCGACGACCAGCAGCACGCCGAGCACCTTGGCGTTGAGGTCGATCTTCAGCCAGCCGAGCACACCGACGATCACGACGGCGACGACTGCCGGGATCCACCAGGCGAGGTCGATCTCCAGGTAGGTGGAGAACAGGCCGGAGACCTCGAAGCCGAGGATGCCGTAGATGCCGACCTGCATGGCGCTGTACGCGACCAGCGCGACGAGTGACGCACCGGCGCCCGCGGTCGGGCCGAGTCCTCGGGCGATGTACGCGTAGAAGGCACCGGCGTTGTGGACGTGCCGGCTCATCTCCGCGTAACCGACGCTGAACAGCATCAGGACGATGCCGAGGATGACATACAGCAGCGGCTGGCCGACGATGCCCATCACGCCGAAGACGGTGGGCATCACCCCGGCGACGACCATCAGGGGTGCGCTGGCGGCGAGGACCGAGAGAAGCAGTCCCGGGGTGCCGAGCCGGTCCGCGCGCAGGGCCCGTTCCTCACCCTTGTAGGTGCTGATTCCGCCCGTATCGCTCGTCACGCCGGTGGTGCCGGTCTCGCTCGTTCTTGAACTGCCCGTCGACATGGCGGGGGTGGTCCCTTCGTTGAGGAGAAATGCGGGGAGGTGCACAACGGGGGGTGGCTCGGCGGCGGTGGGTGGTCACGGGGTTCCGAGTGCGGCGCCGCGTGCCGTGAGGAAGGTCCGGTAGGGATCCCGGCCGGAGTACGACCAGGGCGCGGGCGTGGCATGGTGGCCGATGCGCTGGAAGAGGGCGGCGGCCTCCGCGGACCGGCCCTCGCACACCTTCGCGTGGGCCAGGAAGTTGAGGTCGGCACGGTTGCGCGGATGGTCCTCGCGCTCCCACTCCAGCCACCAGTCGAAGGCCGCCTTCATCACCTGCCGGGCCCGCCGCCCCGACCAGTGCCCGGAGCCCACCGGGTCGTCGGACTCGCTGCCGGCGGCGACCAGGACGCGGTAACGCTCGGCGTGCGCAACGACCGGGAGGACGGCGAGCGGCGAGTCGGCGGGGGCCTGTTCGGCGGCCCAGGCGGCGAAGTCGTAGACCTCGTGCAGCGGGTCCTGGCCGCTGTCGGGATGGTTCTCGGCGAGCAGAGCCGTCATCAGATGGTGCGCGTGATGGTGGTCGGGGTGGCGGAGGCGCACTTCGTCGAAGTACTTTCCCGCCTCCTCCTCGGTGCCGTGGCCACGGGCCAGCATCAGCTGCCCCAGCCAGGGCGTGGGGTCGTCGGGGGCCAGCCCGGCGGCGCGCAGACAGGCGTCGCGGGCCGCTTCGGGGGCGTCCTTGCCGTGCAGGGCGCGGACGACGGTGGCGCAGGCCAGCAGGGTCGCGGCATCGGCGCTCTCGGGTTCGGCGAGCAGCCAGTCCTGGGCCCATCCGGCGGCGGACGGGGTCTCGGCGAGAGAGACGACGCGGTGGCCGCGGCGGTCCCAGTCATGGCCGGTGGCGACCAGCAGGGAGCGGGCCCTGGCCCACCGCCCCTGGACGAACTGTCCTCGTGCGTCGATGAGTTCGGTGTCGTCGAGTGCGGTGTCGAAAGGGTGGCCGGAGCGCCCGCCCCGTCTTCGGGAGCGGCCCGGGGGCGGCGGGGGCGGCGACACCGCTGGCTTCCTTTACGACACGGGTACGAGCACAGTACGGGCCCTGGCGCAAACACGTACGAGGCAGGTACAGACATTTCGAACGCGCCACAGCAAAGCGGTAGGCGGGGCTCCACGTCAAGACCTGAATCGATCAACTGCGCTCATTTCCAGCTGGGTTGGCCGGAACTCAGACCTTCGCCTCCTCTCCTTCGGGAGGTGCCGGGACATGTGAGACTTGCGCCATGTCGAACCGTGAAGCTCTCAAACCGTTCCTTCTCGCCTTCCCCGGGCCGCTGCGCGATCAGCTGGTGGGGGCGGTGCTCGCCGGCGTGAAGGTGTCGACGACGGGACTGCTCGCGGAGTACGCGGCGGAGCAGGAGGAGCTGCCCGCGGTGGGCGAACGGTCGGCGCTGATCGATTCGGACGGCCGGGAGATCGCGGTCGTCGAGGTGACGGAGGTACGGGTCCTGCGGCTCGGTGACGTCGGTCTCCAGCATGTGCTCGACGAGGGCGAGGGCGACACATCGGTGGCGCAGTGGCGCGCGGGCCATGAGCGGTTCTGGCACGGGGAGGAGATGCGGGAGGCGCTCGGCGATCCGGAGTTCACGGTCGACGACGACACGGTGATCGTCGCCGAACGGTTCCGGGTCGTCGAGCTGCTCGACCCCGTCGTCGGGGGGTGACGCGACTGCGGCCGGGGCCTCTCGTTCGGATCGTGCCGGGCTCGCGGGGTCGGGCACGCCCATCTGCGGCGTTGTCGTCGGTCACCGACTCCCCTACCGCCCTCAAGACATGGGAAACCCCCTTCGCGTGGGCCCCTTCCGCCGCCTTGCGATGCACCGCATCCGACGCCGTGCGCCGAACCACCAGGGATGACGGGACAGCCCTCAGAGCCTGTCGGGTGACCTCTGACCGGGCGGCCACGCCCTGGCACGCACGCTTCCCGCGTTGCCGAAATGTCCTCGTAGCTCCTTCCCCAAGCTCTCAGCTTCGTTCGAGCAGGGGAGACCCCATCCGAGGACATCCCGCCGCCTTGGAATCGCACGCACCAGACCGCGTCCGCCATCCGACCGAAGGTCACCCGACAGGCTCTCAGCCGCCGACCGCCTCGGCCGCCGCGCGGCCCGCCACCCGCCCGGAGAAGATGCAGCCGCCGAGGAACGTCCCTTCGAGCGAGCGGTAGCCGTGCACCCCTCCGCCGCCGAATCCGGCCGCCTCCCCCGCCGCGTACACACCGGCGAGCGGCGTGCCGTCCTCGGTCAGCACCCGCGACGAGAGATCCGTCTCCAGTCCGCCGAGCGACTTGCGGGTGAGGATGTTCAGCCGCACGGCGATCAGCGGGCCGGCCTTCGGGTCGAGGATGCGGTGCGGCGCCGCCGTACGGATCAGTCTGTCGCCCAGATAGGCGCGCGCCCCGCGGACCGCCGTGATCTGGAGATCCTTGGTGAACGGGTTGGCGATCTCGCGGTCCCGGGCGGTGATCTCGCGGCGCAGCGCGTCCGCGTCGATCAACTGCTCGCCGGTGAGGGCGTTCATGCCGCGGACCAGCGCGTCGAGGTCCTTCTCGACGACGAAGTCCACGCCGTTGTCCATGAACGCCTTGACCGGGCCCGGCACGTCGGCGCGCGCCCGGCCGATCACGTCACGGACCGACTTCCCGGTCAGGTCGGGGTTCTGCTCGGAGCCGGAGAGCGCGAACTCCTTCCCGATGATCTTCTGGTCGAGAACGAACCAGGTGTAGTCGTGGCCGGACTTCATGATGTGTTCGAGGGTGCCGAGCGTGTCGAAGCCCGGGAAGAGCGGGACCGGCAGCCGCTTGCCGCGGGCGTCCAGCCAGAGCGAGGAGGGGCCCGGCAGGATCCGGATGCCGTGCTTGGCCCAGATCGGGTTCCAGTTCTCGATGCCCTCCGTGTAGTGCCACATCCGGTCACGGTTGATGTGGTGGGCACCCGCCTCCTCGGTGATCCCGAGCATCAGCCCGTCGACATGGGCGGGTACCCCGGAGAGCATCTTCGCGGGCGGGGTGCCGAGCCGCTCGGGCCACTGGGCGCGGACGAGGTCATGGTTGCCGCCGATGCCACCGGAGGTGACGATCACCGCCTGCGCCTTCAGCTCGAAGGTGCCGGTCGCCACGCGGCTGCTCGCGGTGCCGCGCTCGGCGCCGCTCGATTCGAGGACTTCGCCGGTCACGGTGTCGACGGCGCCCGCGGTGCGGCCGAGACCGGTGACCCGGTGGCGGAACCTCAACCGGACGAGCCCCTTGGCGACGCCCTCGCGGACCCGGCGTTCGAACGGAGCGACGACGCCGGGGCCGGTGCCCCACGTGATGTGGAACCGGGGTACGGAGTTGCCGTGGCCGGCCGCGTCGTAACCGCCGCGTTCGGCCCAGCCGACGACGGGGAAGATCCGCAGCCCCTGGGCATGCAGCCATGACCGCTTCTCCCCGGCGGCGAAATCGACGTACGCCTCGGCCCACTTCCGTGGCCAGTGGTCCTCCTTGCGGTCGAACCCCGCCGTGCCGAGCCAGTCCTGAAGGGCCAGCTCCTGACTGTCCTTGATCCGCATGCGGCGCTGCTCGGGCGAGTCGACGAGGAAGAGACCGCCGAAGGACCAGTGCGCCTGACCGCCGATCGACTGCTCGGGCTCCTGGTCGAGCAGGATCACCGTGCGGCCCGCGTCGACGAGCTCGGCAGTGGCCACGAGACCCGCGAGCCCTGCCCCGATCACGATCACATCAGCGTCGTACGCCATGGGTTCCATCCTTGTCGGGGCGAGCCGGAAGTTACTCGTGCGTCAGATCTTGGGCACCGTCCGGTGCGGCGTCAACCGCCCGGTCGGCGGCGCTCCGGCCGCACCCCTGCCGCCGAGGCGCTATCGTCGAAACAAATCACCCTCCCCTGGCCGGACTTGAGGAAGAGAAGCGTGTCGGTGCTGGTCCTCGTACTCGCCGTGAGCGCCGCCTGCTGTCTGGGATTCGGCTTTGTCCTGCAGCAGGCCGCTGCCGAGCACGCCCCGAGGAGCGACTTCCTCTCCCCCCGGCTGCTGCTCGACCTGATGCGGGTGCCGAGCTGGCTGGCCGGGATCGGGCTGATGGTCTGTGGCATGGCGCTGGGGGCTCTGGCCCTGGGCAAGGGCGAGGTGTCCGTCGTCGAGCCGCTGCTGGCGACCAATCTGCTCTTCGCGATGGCTCTGTCGCGCCATCGCACCGGGCAGCGGCTGGGCCGGCAGGGCTGGGCGGGGCTCTGGCTGCTGGCCGGCGGGGTCACCGCTTTCCTGCTGGGAGGCCGGCCGCAGGGGGGCGAGGTGGTCACGAACGAGCTGCGGCACTGGCTGGTGATCGGCGTGGTCGTGGGCATCGCACTGGTGCTGACCACGTTCGCGAAGCGCTCGCAGCACGGAGCGGCCCCCGCTCTGCTCGCGGTGGCGGCCGGACTGCTGTACGGCCTCCAGGACGCGCTGACCCGAGTGAGCGGACAGCGGCTGTCGGACGGGGGGTGGACGGCTCTGGTGACGGGCTGGCAGCCGTACGCGGTGGTGGTGCTGGGCGTGACGGGCCTGATCCTGGTGCAGAGCGCCTTCGAGACGGGGCCGCTGCGGACGTCGCTGCCCGCGCTGACCGCCGCCCAGCCGCTGGCCGGGATCGCCTGCGGGGTCGGATTCCTCGGCGACCAGCTGCGCACCGACGCGGCCGCGCTGGCCTGGCAGGCGGCGGGTCTGACGGCGATCGTCGTCGGGATCATGCTGCTGGGGCTGCATCCGGCGATGCCGGAGGGGCGCGGCCACCATCACCGCAGGCGCAGCCTCCAGCCGCACTGACGGGCGGCCGGCTCCGCGTCTGTTCCCTCACAGTCGGGGCGGTGCGCCTGGTTATTAATAATGGCCAGCATTACAGTGTTCTGCATGGCGAGAACATCAGGGCCCGAGACCCGGGAACGACTGATTCGCGCGGCCGAGGAGATCTTCGCCGCCCAGGGCACCGACGGCGCCCAGCTGCGGGACATCGTCCGGCTGGCCGGGCAGAGCAACCCCTCCGCGGTGCAGTACCACTTCGGCTCCCGGGCTGGACTTCTGGACGCCGTGATGGCCGGACGGCAGGCCCGTACCGAACGCGTGATCGCACCCCTCCTCGACGCGCTCGACAACACGGACGGAACACGCGAGGAAGGACCAGGCGTACGGGAGCTGCTCGCCGCTCTCGTGACAGCCGAGTCGAGCCTGCTGGCCGACGACCGCGGCCGTCGCTGCCTGCGAATCTCGGCCCAGCTCAGTCGTGAGACCGGGCTGCGCACCGGCACCCTGCACCCCGCGCTGGACGGCACCGCCTACGGGCGGGCCATCGGCCGCATGGCGGACTGCCTGACCGAGCTGCCCGGGCCCCTGCGGCTGGAGCGGCTCGATCTGGCGCTCACCCTGATCGGTGCGGCGTTCGCCGACCGCGCCCGCCAGTACCTCGACGGCGTCGAACCGCTGACCGGCGAGGAGCTGTTCCGCGCCGATCTTGTCGCGACGACGACCGCTTTTCTGCACGCACCCGTGCCCCGTACCGCATGAAGGACATCACCATGACCGACCTCCACCGGCTCAGCGACAAGACCGTCATCATCACCGGCGGCGCCCGCGGCCTCGGCGCCGAGACCGCCCGGCGGGCCGTCGCCGGCGGCGCCCGCGTCGTGATCACCGACGTACTCGACGAAGAAGGCGCGGCGACCGCCGCCGAGCTGGGCACCAACGCCCGCTTCCTGCACCACGACGTGACGTCCGAGAAGGACTGGCAGCGGGTCGCCGAGTTCGCCCTCGCCGAGTTCGGCCGGATCGACGGGCTGGTCAACAACGCCGGTGTGTCGACCGGTCAGCCGCTGGAGACCGAGACGGTCGAGCACTTCCGCAAGGTCATCGACATCAATCTGACCGCCGTCTTCATCGGCATGAAGACCGTCATCCCGGTGATGAAGGAGAACGGTGGCGGCTCGATCGTCAACATATCCTCGGCCGCCGGTCTGATGGGCCTCGCACTGACCTCCAGTTACGGCGCGTCCAAGTGGGGCGTCCGCGGCCTCACGAAGGTCGGCGCGGTGGAGCTGGGCACGGCGAAGGTGCGGGTGAACTCCGTCCACCCGGGCATGGTCCACACACCGATGACCGCGTCGGTCGGCATCCAGCAGGGCGAGGGCAACTACCCGAACACCCCGATGGGCCGGGTCGGCGAGCCGTCCGAGATCGCCCAGGCCGTGACCTTCCTGCTTTCGGACGCCGCCTCCTACATCACCGGCGCCGAGCTCGCCGTGGACGGCGGCTGGACCACCGGTCCGACCGTGAAGTACGTCATGGGTCAGTGATCCCCGGCCGGGTCCCGGACTCCGGCCTGAGAGCCTGTCGGGTGACCTTCGATCGGATAGCGGACGCGGTCTGGTGCGTGCGATTCCAAGGCGGCGGGATGTCCTCGGATGGGGTCTCCCCTGCTCGAACGAAGCTGAGAGCTTGGGGAAGGAGCTACTAGGATATTTCGGCAACGCGGGAAGCGCGCGTGCCAGGGCGTGGCCGCCCGATCAGAGGTCACCCGACAGGCTCTGAGGTTGGATGGGCGGCATGACTGCTGCTGACGAGATCCTGGACATCGTCGACGAGAACGACGAGGTCGTGGGGCAGGCCCCGCGCGGTGAGGCGACCGCGCGGGGCCTGCGCCATCGCTGCGTCTTCATCGAGGCCCGGGACGCCGAGGGCCGTCTCTTCGTGCACCGCAGGACCGCGACCAAGCTGGTCTTCCCCTCGCACTACGACATGTTCGTCGGCGGGGTGGTCGGCGCGGGCGAGTCCTACGACGAGGCGGCGCTGCGGGAGGCCGAGGAGGAGCTCGGGGTCTGTGGACTCCCCCGCCCCGAACCGCTCTTCAAGTTCCTCTACACGGGTGGAAAGCACACCTGGTGGTCGTACGTCTACCAGGTGCGGTGCGAGCTTCCGGTGAACCCGCAGGTGGAGGAGGTCGCCTGGCACACGTTCCTCACCGAGGGCGAACTGGCGGAGCGGCTCGGTGACTGGGAGTGGGTGCCGGACGGTCTGGAGACATACCACCGGTTGCGGGAGTACCGGGCAGGCCGGGCCCCGACGGGCAGCCGGCGACCAAACGATCGATAAGGTTCGGGCGTGAACGAGTTCGTACAGAGCGTGAAGCTGTGGTTTGCGCCGCAGCGGATCCGTGAAGAGGGCGACACCCCCGACTACCGCTTCTCGCTCGCCAACGAGCGCACGTTCCTCGCCTGGATCCGGACGGCTCTTGCGCTCATCGGCGGCGGATTCGCCGTCGACCAGTTCCTGCCGGAACTGGCCTGGGGGATCAGGGCGGGGCTGGCGCTCGCACTGCTCGCCGCCGGTGTGCTCTGTTCCCTGCGGGCGGTCAATCACTGGGTGCGGTGCGAGCGGGCGATGCGGCGCGGCGAGGACCTGCCGGTCTCCCGGTTCCCGACGCTGCTCAGTGTCGCTGTCGCCGTCGTCGCCGTCGCGATGGTGGTGGTGGTCCTCTTCGGCTGGGAGGGCAGGTGACCGACGGGGAGCGGGACCCCGGACTGCAACCCGAGCGGACCCGGCTGGCGTGGCGGCGCACCACCCTGTCCTGCACGGTGGTGGCACTGCTGGCGGGGAAGGCGGCGCTGCACGGCGGTGCGACCCCGGCCGGGATCGTCGCCGTGTCGCTGAGCGTGCTGGCGTGGCTTGCGTTTTTGCGGGTGGCGCACCGGCGGGTGCTCGGGATGGGGACCGCGCGGCCGCAGCCACTGGCACCGCGCAGCGCCCTGACGGCGGCGGCGTGCACGATCGCGCTCGCGGTGTTCGCCACGGCGATGATCTTCTGAGGCGGTCCGCGCAGGTCAGTTGTCCCAGGGGACAGTGACGACGATCTTTCCGCGGGTGCGTCCCTCCTCGTTGAGCCGCTGGGCGTCGGCGGCCTGGGTCAGCGGGAAGACCCGGTCGACATGGACCGAGACGATGCCCTGCTCGGCCAGTCCCGCGAGCTGGGTGAGATCCGCCGCGTCGGGCCGTACGAAGGCGTAGCGCCCGCCGTACGAGAAGACCTCGCCGTCCGCAATGGACGCCAGCCTGCCCTCAGGTTTCAGTACGTCCGCGGAGACTCGGAGGGCCTCGCCGCCCACGGTGTCGAAGGCGGCGTCGACCCCGTCGGGGGCCAGGGCCCGGATCCGGTCGGCGAGCCCTTCGCCGTACTCCACCGGTTCGCCGCCGAGCTGCCGGATGTGCTCGTGGTTGCGTTCGCTGGCGGTGCCGATGACGCGGGCGCCCGCATGCCGGGCGAGCTGGACGGCCAGTGAGCCCACGCCGCCGGCGGCCGCGTGGACCAGCACGGTGTCGCCGTCCTGGATCCGCAGTGTGCGGTGCAGCACCTGGTACGCGGTGAGGCCGGCCAGCGGCAGCCCCGCCGCGGCCTCGAAGCTCAGGCTCAGCGGCTTGCGGGCGAGCGTGCGCACGGGGGCGGCGACGTACTCGGCGAAGGTGCCGCGGGACAGGAAGTCCTCCCGCACATAGCCGATGACCTCGTCGCCGACGGCGAACTCGTCGACGGCGATTCCGGGCTGCACGACGACTCCGGAGACATCCCAGCCGGGGATCACCGGAAAGACGGCCTCCAGTCCGGACTGGAGGTGGCCCTCCCTCGCCTTCCAGTCGACCGGGTTGACGGCAGCGGCCCGCACCTTCACCAGAACGCTGTCCGGGCCGACCTTGGGGTCGGGCCGCTCGCCGTATTCCAGGACATCGGGCCCGCCGTACCTGCCGTAGCTGATCGCCTTCATCATCCGACCATCCGGGCTGCTCAGACCGCCCGCAACTCGGACGGTGGCCGCTGCGCGGGGTGGCAGGAGCGTGCGCGGGCGTGGCCGGACATCCATCGCCCGGTCAGGAACGCGGTCGTGACAGAGATATTCCTACGTGAACCATATTCAGAGATACGACTGAACATCAGGGCCCTGACTCACTCGACACGGAGTCCACGCACCGGATTCCGGGAGTTCACTGGACGACATACCGACTGGTCGGCATCATGAGCACCGACGTCTTTTCACCCCGGAGGTGCGCACGATGAGCTCAGTCCATCCGCCAGGTCTCGACCTGGACCGGCTCCGCGGACATCTCGACCGCGAGCGACCGGGTCTGGTGAACGGACCGCTCGAAGCCCGGCTCATCGAGGGCGGCCGCTCCAACCTGACGTACATCGTCACGGACGGCACCGGCCACTGGGTCGTCCGCCGGCCTCCGCTCGGCCATGTCCTCGCCACCGCGCACGACATGAAGCGTGAGCACCGGGTCATCAGCGCGCTGCACCCGACGGCCGTGCCGGTGCCCGAGCCGCTGCTGCTCTGCGAGGACGACTCCGTCATCGGATCGCCCTTCTACGTCATGGAGTACGTCGAGGGGACCCCGTACCGCACCGCCGAGCAGCTCGCCCCGCTCGGTGCCGAACGCACCCGCGAAGTCGTCCTGGGCCTGGTCGACACGCTGGTGGAACTGCATGCCGTGGAACCGGAGTCGGTGGAGCTCGGCGACTTCGGGCGCCCCGAGGGATTCCTCGACCGGCAGCTGCGCCGCTGGGGCAAGCAGCTGGACGCCTCCCGCAACCGCGAACTGCCCGGTATCGACGAGCTGCACGCCGCGCTCGGGCGCGAACTGCCCGTCTCCGCCGCGCCCACTGTCATCCACGGCGACTACCGCCTGGACAACGTGCTGATCGGCCCCGACGACCGGATCAAGGCCGTCCTCGACTGGGAGATGTCGACGCTCGGCGACCCGCTGACCGACCTCGGCCTGCTGGTCATGTACAGCTCCGACCTGGGTCTGCCCAAGTCCCCGGTCTCGACCACCAGCGGAGCGGCCGGCCACCCCACGCCCGCCGAACTGATCGAACGCTACGCGGCCCGCTCCGGCCGGGACACCTCCGCCATCTCCTGGTACACGGCGTTCGCGTGGTTCAAGCTCGCCGTGATCCTGGAGGGCATCCACTACCGCTACACCCTCGGCCGGACCGTCGGCGCCGGCTTCGACCGCATCGGCGATCTCGTCCCCGTCTTCATCAAGCACGGCCTCACGACCCTCCAGGAAGGCTGATCACCCCCATGGACTTCGCATTCGACGCCCGTACGGAAGAGCTGCGCACCAAGCTGCTCACCTTCATGGACGAGCACGTGTACCCGGCCGAGACGATCGCGCACGAGCAGCGGGCACAGCTCGCCTCCCCGTGGGACACCCCGCAGATCGTCGAGGACCTCAAGGCCGAGGCGCGCAGGCAGGGTCTGTGGAACCTCTTCCTGCCCGACGCGGAGTACGGTGCCGGGCTGACCAACCTCCAGTACGCACCGCTCGCCGAAATCACCGGCCGTTCCCCGCAGTTGGCGCCGACCGCGCTCAACTGCGCGGCGCCGGACACGGGCAACATGGAGGTGCTTTTCCAGTTCGCCACGGACGAGCAGAAGAAGCAGTGGCTGGAACCGCTGCTCGCCGGGGAGATCCGGTCGGCGTTCGCCATGACGGAGCCCGAGGTGGCCTCGTCGGACGCGACCAACATCGAGACCCGGATCACGCGCGATGGAGGGGGCACCTCCCGCTCGAGCGAAGCCGAGAGCGGGGGAGACTACGTCGTCAACGGCCGCAAGTGGTACATCTCCGGGGCGATGAACCCGGACTGCCGGATCTTCATCGTGATGGGCAAGACCGACCCGGACGGCGCCGACATCCGCCGCCAGCAGTCGATGATCCTCGTCCCGCGCGACACGCCCGGCCTCGAAGTGCGGCGCGCCATGCAGGTGTACGGGTACGAGGACCACTACCACGGAGGTCACGCGGAGGTCGTGTTCACCGATGTGCGGGTGCCCGCGACGAACCTGATCGGCGAGGAGGGCGGCGGCTTCGGGATCGCGCAGGCGCGCCTGGGTCCCGGCCGGATCCACCACTGCATGCGGCTGATCGGGATGGCAGAGCGGGCCATCGAGCTGATGTGCAAGCGGGCGGTGTCCCGCACGGCCTTCGGCAAGCCGCTCGCGCAGCAGGGCGTCGTGCAGAACTGGATCGCGGACGCGCGGGTCACGGTGGAGCAGCTGCGGCTGCTGGTGCTGAAGACGGCATGGCTGATGGACACGGTGGGCAACCGGGGGGCGCACACGGAGATCCAGGCCATCAAGATCGCCACCCCGCGCGCGGTGGTCGACATCCTCGACCGGGCGGTGCAGCTGCACGGCGCGGGCGGCGTGAGCCAGGACTTCCCGCTGGCGGAACTGTGGGCGGGGGCGCGGACGCTGAGGCTGGCGGACGGGCCGGACGAGGTGCATCAGCGGTCGCTGGCGCGGCGCGAGATCAAGCGGTACGTGTAGCGGGGCGGCGGCTGCAGCCGCGCCATGTCCTCCGAAGCCGGACGGGCTGAGAATCTGCCCGTCCGGCCCGTGGAGGAAGTCGTTCAGTTCTGGCGCAGCGCAGGCATCGGCACCGCGATGCCGTACGTGGTGGCGCCGACGCCCACGCCGCCCTCGCAGGTGTTGGGCGGCTGGGTGCCGGTGCCGCGCGTGGGGGGCGCCCGGCGCGATCCGAAGGAGAGGCCCCGGGTGGAGGGATCACGAGCGCCCCCGGTCGGTGACCGCGGGGCCTCGGACCACACTCGGGAACTCGGAGCCGGCCCGACGGATGCCGCTCCCCTGCCTCTGGCCCGACGTCAGGGGCGCAGCGCGCGCAGCAGCAGATCCGCCAAATGGTCCGCGACCTCCTGCTGGCTCAGCGGACCGTCCGGGCGGTACCACGTCGACAGGTGGTGCACCGATCCGAAGTGGTAGTCCACCACCAGATCCGCCGGCGTCGCCGTGGAGAACACCCCGCTCCGCTGCCCCTCCTCCACCAGCGCCCGGAAACGCTCGTGGTAGCGGCGCCGCTCCACCCGTACCTGCTTGTTCTTCTCCGGGCTCAGATGGTGCATCGAGCGGAAGAAGATCGCCGCGTCGTCGAGGTTCTCGATCGTCGTGACGACCACGTCCGCCGCCGCGTCCCGCAGCCGCTGCTCGACCGGCGCCTGGGCGTCCGCGAACGCGTCGAGGCGTTCCTGCTGGAGCCGCAGCACCCGGGAGTAGACCTCCTGGAGGAGATCCTCCTTGGAGCCGAAGTAGTGGTACAGCGCACCCTTCGTGACGCCTGCCGCCTCGACGATCTCCTGGACCGACGTGCGGTCGTAGCCCTGCTCGGCGAAGAGCCGGGTGGCGGCGGCCAGCAGCCGCTGAGGGACGGGGGCGTCGTTCCCGTCCGTCGTTCTGGCCATGGCCGCCACCTGCCTTTCCGTAGTGAAGTCACACACGTTCTACTGCTGGGAACGCAGTTCCCGCCTGAGGATCTTCCCACTTGCCGTCTTGGGAAGTTCGGTCAGGATCTGGACCTCGCGCGGGTACTTGTACGCGGCGAGCCGCTCCTTGCAGTACGCACCCAGTTCGTCGGGTTCGACCGAGGAGCCGGGTCGCAGGCTGACGTATGCGCGGACGGTCTCGCCGCGGTAGGCGTCGGGGACGCCGACGACGGCCGCCTCCCGGACCGCCGGGTGGGTGTACAGGACATCTTCCACCTCGCGCGGCCACACCTTGAAACCGGAGGCGTTGATCATGTCCTTCTTGCGGTCGACGACATAGAGCCAGCCGTCCGGGTCCATGAAGCCGATGTCGCCCGTGCGCAGTTCGCCGTCCGGGAAGGCGGCGGCGGTCGCGTCGGGCAGCCGCCAGTAGCCGGAGACGACCTGCGGGCCGCGGACGGCGATCTCGCCCTGCTCGCCGAACGGCACCTCGTCGCCGTTCTCGTCGAGGATCCGGACGACCGTGTCGGGTCCGGGGACGCCCACGGAGAGGGTCCCGGAGACCGGGTCGACGGGCGCTTCCCGCTCGGGCGGTACGGAGGCGCAGGGCGCGGTGCACTCGGTGAGGCCGTAGCCGTTGCGGATGTAGGGGCCGAAGCCCGCCCGGAACTTCTCCACGAGCGCGGGCGGCAGCGGGGCGCCGCCCGAGGAGATCACCCGGAACGAGGCGAAGTGCTCGGATGTCACACCCGGCGTGGCGGCGAGGGCCATGAAGGCGGTCGACGGGCCGACGGTGTACGCGGGGCGGTGCTCGGCGAACGCGTCGAGGACGACACCGGGGTGGAAGCGGTAGGCGAGCACGAGCGTGCCCGCGTTGGTGAGACAGGCGGCCAGCTGGCAGACCATGCCGGTGATGTGGAAGAGCGGGGCGAGCGCGAAGTACGAGGAGCCCTCGGCGACCGGGTGTCCGGTCCGCTGGCGCTCGGCGTTGACCATGATGTTGCCGTGGGAGTTCATGGCGCCCTTGGGGGTGCCACTGGTCCCGGAGGTGTAACTGATCAGCGCTACGTCTGGGGCGGTGAGCTCGCGGCCTTCGGGGGCGGCGAGCCCACGGCGGGCGACGGCCACCAGGTCGTCGGCGTCCTCGGGGGCCGGCAGCCGCTCGAAGTTCAGGACCCGCTCGTCGTTCTGGCTCTGGAGGTCGAGTTCGCAGGCGGTGACGGCGATCCGTACGGTCGGGGCGGCGGTCGCGGTGTCCCGCAGATACGACTCCCACGCCCGGTCCGCGCAGATCAGCGCGGTGACCTCGGCGTCCTTCAGTACGTGGCCGACCTCGCCGGACTTGTACATCGGGTTGAGCGGGACGACGGTCGCCCCGGCCTTCCAGGCGCCGAGCAGCGCGAGTACGAACTGCGGGGAGTTCTGCAGCATGATCGCGACCCGGTCGCCGCGCTCCAGACCCTGCGCGGCCAGATGCCCGGCCACGGAGTCGGAGAGCGCGTCGGTCTCCCGGTAGCTGAGACGCCCGTCGAAGTAGGCGAGCGCCGGGTGCTCGGGGGTGCGGGCGACGGAGGCACGGAAGGCGTGCACCAGGGTCTCGGCGGGGCTCACCGGGGCGCGCTGGGCGTCGCTGAGCAGGGAGATCCAGGGCTTCGCCGCGTAGATGGACCCGGTGAGGGCGTCGGTGTCGGACTCGGTCATGCGCCGGTCTCCTCCCACTTCTGCTGAAGGTGGTTCATATTGCTGAGCCAGTGGTCGGTGTCCTTGGTGCGGGCCCGGTAGTACCCCGCGACCTCGGGATGCGGCAGGACGAGGAAGCGGTCCTCGGCCATGGCGTCGAAGAGGGCGTCGGCGACATCCTCCGGCTCGATGGCGCTGGGGGCGAGGACCAGCTCGCCGGCCGAACCGGCGGCGGTGAGCATGTCCGTACGTACGCCCTGCGGGCAGATCGCGTGGACCTTGACGCCCCGGTGGCGGTAGGTCAGCGAGAGCCATTCGGCGAAGGCGACGGCGCCGTGCTTGGTGACGCTGTACGGCGCGGCGCCGATCATCGTCAGCAGTCCGGCGGCGGACGCGGTGGTGACGAACCGGCCGCTGCCGCGCTCCAGCCAGTCCGGGAGCAGCGCCCTGGCCGCGCGGACATGGGCCATCACATTGACGTCCCAGGCAGCGGCCCAGACCTCCTCGTCGGCGAAGACGTCACCGGGCGAGGCGAGACCGGCATTGGCGCAATAGATGTCGACGGTGCCGTCCAGCGCATCCCGGGCGGCTTCCACGATCTGCGAGGCGTCTCCGGCGACGGCGGCGCCGCCGATCTCCTCGGCGAGCGGCTTGATGCGGCTCTCGTCGAGGTCGTTGACGACGACCCGGGCGCCTTCCGCGGCGAATCTGCGGGCCAGAGCGGCACCGATGCCGCCCCCGGCCCCCGTGACCACCACGCCCGCGCCCTGCACCGTACTCATCGGGTTCCGCCTCTCTCAGCCGAATTCCCCAGCAGACTAACCAGTCGGTATGTCATCGGGGAAGGGTTTGACCGGGAGCTTGTCGCCACTCGTGTCACACCGCTCTCGTCCGCCTCGTTCCATGCGGCCCTTGTGCGCGCTAGCGTGCGTGACCATGACAGTCGGAGCGATCATGGAGGTAGCCGAATGAGCCTGTCCAGACGTGGTTTGCTGGCCGCCGGCGGTGCGGTGGGAGCCCTCGCGGCGACGGTTGCCGGAACCGGGAGCGCGGCCGCGGGCCCCCTCCCCGGCACGGGGCAGGGCTCCGGGCGCAATCGGGTCCGTACCGGCTTCGACCGGCTGGCGGCGGACGGCTATGCGCTGCTGCAGGGGCAGAAGGTCGGGATCGTCACCAACCCGACCGGGATCACGTCCGACGTGCGCCACATCGTCGATGTGATGCACCCGGACGAGCGCGTGAACCTGGTCGCGGTCTTCGGCCCCGAGCACGGCTTCCGCGGCACCGCGCAGGCGGGCGGCTCGGAGGGGCGGTACGACGACCCGGCGACCGGACTCCCCGTCTACGACACGTATCTGAAGAGCGGGCAGCCGCTCGCCGATGTCTTCACCGCGTCCGGCGTGGACACCGTCGTCTTCGACATCCAGGACGCGGGCGCCCGCTTCTACACGTACATCTGGACGCTCTACGACTGCATGGAGGCGGCGGCGCTCGCGGGCAAGCGGTTCGTCGTGCTGGACCGGCCGAACCCGGTGACCGGGCGGGCCGCGCTGGGGCCGGTCCTCGACCCGGCGTTCTCGACCTTCGTGGGGCGCCGGGAGATCGCGCAGGCCCACGGCATGACGGTCACGGAGCTGGCGCTGCTCTTCAACGCGGAGTTCCTGGCCGCGCGGCCGGTCGAGCTGGACATCGTGACGATGTCGGGATGGCGGCGCGCGGACTTCTTCGACGGAACCGGTCTGCCATGGGTGCCGCCGAGCCCCAACATGCCGACGCCCGACACGGCGCTGGTGTACTCGGGCACCTGTCTGTTCGAGGGTACGAACCTCTCCGAGGGCCGGGGGACGACCCGGCCGTTCGAACTCCTCGGCGCGGAGGGGATCGACCACCGGTGGGCGGCGGCCGCGAACGCCCTCGACCTGCCCGGAGTCGCTTTCCGCGAGGCGTACTTCGCCCCGACGTTCTCCAAGTTCCAGGGGAAGACGGTCGGCGGGGTGCAGCTGCATGTCCAGGACCGGGAGGTGTTCGATCCGGTGCGCACGGGGATCGCGCTGCTGGTGACGGCGAAACGGACGTGGAGCGGGTTCGCCTGGCGCCCGGACAACTGGATCGACAAGCTCACCGGTAATACGCGGGTCCGCACGATGATCGATGCGGGGGCGGACACGGATGAGGTGGTCGGGGCGTGGGAGGCGGATCTCGCCGCGTTCCGGGCGGTACGGAAGAAGTACCTGCAGTACCGGTGAGGTGAGCCGGGCGGGCCCGGGGTTCGGGCCCGCCCGGCGAACCGGTTCCGTCCTCGACCGCCGGACGGGCCGGAATGTGCGTCCTACCGGTGGGCCGGGAACTCCACCACCTGCTGGTACGTCGGGCGGTTCTGCCAGTGGATCGCCTTCTGGCTGATCCCGCCCAGCGCACGGTGGACGATCGAGTCCGTGCACCACTGCTCGCCCGCGCTGCAGCTGTCGTCACCGGGGTAGACCTCGGTCGCCGGTTCGGCCGCCGCCTGCTTCAGGGTGGCGAGCAGCGCGTCCCGGCAGCTGCTCAGGTCGCCGTTGCCGCAGTACGTCTTCGCCAGCGGGCCCTCGACCGGACGGCCGAGGACCTGGCGCAGGTCCTTGTCGACGAAGCCCCACCAGCCGTACTGGAAAGCCGAACCGCTGTGCGCACCGCTCGGCCCGTGGCCGGCCGCCGGGGACTCGTCGGTGGCGAGGTTGGCGGTCAGTGCCGCGTACAGACCGTCGCCGAGGCCCGGCCTGAACTCGGCCTCGACCAGCTTCGGCCACCACGCGTCCATGAGCCGTACCGCGTCGGCGTGGGTGTAGGCGCGCGAGCCGGGGCCGGTCTCCTTGCGCTGGGATCCCGAGGCGCGCCAGGACTCCAACTGCTGTACGGTCGCGTTGAGTTCCGGGTCGGTGATCGGCTGGGAGCGGAGCACCTTCAGCAGTTCGGGCAGCAGCTGCTCGCCACGCAGATCGGTGAGTGCCGCATCCGACATGGCCCGGGTGAGCGAGGCGCGGGTGACGCCGCCCTCCTCCACCAGCTTCGCCACCCGGTCGTCGAGCAGGTCGGCCCGGTGCACCGCACCGAGTCCGAAGCCCGCGGAGGCGTACCCCGCGGCCTGCTTGTTGTTCCAGGAGACGTAGTAGTCCTGGCCGCTGGAGTGCGGGTGCGCGGTGAACGAGGTGTAGTCGGCGGTGTTCGCCGCCGGATCGTACCCCTGCCACTCGTACGCCTTCTCGGCCCTCACCGGCAGCGCCGGGTCGACGCCCGCCGCGCGCACCGGGTTCATTCCGCTGTTGTAGTAGGCGGCGGTGCGGGAGTCGGCGTAGAACCAGTTGAAGGCGTAGTCGATATTGCTCGCCGCCTGCTGGAAGGAGGCGGCGTCCATGACGTACGCCGGGTCGTTGAGCATCTGGAAGCCGATGATCGAGTCGGCCTCGTGACGGTAGGTGGAGCGCAGCGAGGTGTACGCGACGGGCTTGCCGCCCACGGTGGCCCGGTGGGTGACGATGCCGTACGCGGTCCGCCACACCTGCATCCGGTAGGAGCCCTTCGCCGTGGAGTCGGCGACGGTCGGCTTCCAGGAGTTGGTGCGCTCCAGCTTCTCCATGGCGGTGCAGGTGCCGTGGTGGAGGTAGTGCGTGGAGTCCTTGGCGGGTGTCCCGCCTCCGGGCTCGCACAGCTCGATGGCGTACGTGTCGGTGATGTCCTGGCCGGCCGACGTGGCGCTCCACGCGTAGTCCTGGCCGCGGCCCATCTGGACGTACATGCCGACGCCGGCGAACGAGACACCGCGGGCGCTGATGCCGGGCCCCTGGAGCTCCTGAAGCATCATCAGCTGCGGGGCGAAGTAGCCGGTCTGCGGGCCGAAGACGGCGATCGGGTTTCCGCTCGCGGTGTGCTTGCCGGAGACCAGCAGGGCGTTGGACATGCCGCGCTTCTGGGCTCCGGAGCCGGGCAGCGACCCCTCGGGGATGACACCGTCGTCGTAGATCCCCTGGGCCTTCCTGAGCGCGGCCGGGGCCTTGACCGGGGCCTTCGTGTCGGTGCCCGCGGAGCCGGTGCGGTCGTGGATCAGCGGCTCGGCGGTGACGGAGCCCGAGTCGGGAAGGGCGGTGCCGCGCGCCCTGGCCGGCTTGCCGGCGTACGGGAACGAGGTGCCGTCGTGAATCGTCAGCACGGCCTCGGGGTCGTTGCGCTGCCGGAACGATTCCCAGACCTTGGTGCCTTCGGCGACTCCGTACTTCTGCTGGGCGGACAGCAGCGAGAGCGCCGCCTGCACCTCGCCGCCACCGCCGCCACCGAACTGCCCGCCGACGACCGAGGCAATGGAGATCAGGTCGGTCAGCTTGAACGGCTGTATCTCGCCGATGTTGGTGATGGCGTCGATCTTTCCGGTGAGGACGTACTCGCCGGGGAAGTAGCGGCCCTTCTTGGACTTCTCGCGGTACGCGTTGATGCCGTCGACATACGCCTGCGCATCGGCCATCGCCTGCTCGCCGCGGGCGCCCTCATGGCTCCTGATGTACGCGACCTGCGCTTCGAGATCGTCCTCGGTGTACGGGGCCTGCGGCCAGAACTGCTGCTCCAGGCCTTGGTTGGCGAGTGCGCCGCCGGCGAACGAGGTCAGTTCGCCGCGCCCGATGTGCCGGAAGAGGTCCATCAGCCAGAGCCGGTCCTGCCCGGCCGCGAACCCGGCACCGAACTCGGTGCCGTAGCGGGTGGTGCCCTTGATGTGCGGGACCCCGGACGCCCGGTCGCGGGTGATGGTGACGTCGTCGCGCGGCGAGGTGACGGACTCGACCTGGTCCTTGGGGACGCCGAACGAGGCGTCGTTGAAGAAGTCGGTCAGCTTCTGGTCGGTGAGTCCCGTGTGCCCGGCCACCAGGCCGTTGTAGCGGTCGAGTTGGTCGTCACTGTGGGAAGGGTGCGTACCGAACGCCTTGTTGCCGAGGATCTCGACGAGCGTGGCGTTGCCGTTCTCGCCGGGCGGCAGGATGTCGTCGCACTGTCCGTGGCAGTAGTCGGGGACGGGTACGGGTTCCGCCGCCGCGGCGCCGGACTGCGGCGAGGCCGCGAGCAGGGTGGTACCGAGTGCGAGAACCGCCGCAACGGTGGCAGCTCTGAACATGACGGTGCGTGGGGGCATACGTGCTCCTCCGAGAGGCCGATGCGCCGGAGGTTACTGGCGGTATGACCCGTCGGTAAGATGAACAACGGTCACTTTTTCGGAATCACCACATGACACCGCGTCAACGCCGCGCCCGAGCACCGTCCGACGTGGGGCGTCTCACCCCATGGACGCGAATTGCCTTTCGATGGAGCCGAAACGGGCAGTCGTACGTCCATACCTTGACGCCGAAGTACGAGCGACGGAGGTGGCAGTGCGATGGCCGGTTTCCGGAGTCTTGCGAGACAGGTCCGCGATCCGCGGGGTGACCTGGCGCTGCGGCGGTACTCGCTGCGCAAATGCCTGGAGAGGTTCGCCCCCTACGGTCACCGGGCGACCTGGGACCACTTGTGCACCCGGCACACGATAGAGCCCGAGGACCGTTCCCCCGACCCCGTGCGGCTGGTGCACGCGCTGGAGGAACTGGAGGCGGCGCGGGCCGTCTGGCTCCGGTACGAGGCCGGGTTCGCCGAGCGCCGCAGGCGGGAGAAGCACGAGGGGCTGCGCCGGCCGGGCGCCTTCGACGACTGGCACCGGCGCATCTGGGGCGGGAACGGGGTGGCGCGCTGCGAGGATCCGGCGGTCCACCCGTCCGCCCCGCTCGCCGAGGTGCTGGGCCGGCTGATCTCGGCCCTGGAGTCGCAGCCCGGCGCGGCGTGCCCGGTGTGCGCGGAGACCGGGATCGTCTGGCGTCAGGACCTCGACTGCGCGCCGTGGTCGGGCCCGGTCTGCACGGGCTGCGGAATCGTGGTGCCGCGACCCGTACTGACTCCGGGGGCGCTGGCGAGAGCGCGGCGGATCCGGCCGAGGGACCTGGCGTCGGCGGCATGAGGGGCTCGGGGGCGACGGAACGGCGGCGCGCCCCCGGCCCTGCGGACGCTTTCTACGGGCAGCCCGCCGAGCGGCGCTCCGGCATCAGGCGCGAACCGCTGATCGTGTCGCCGGAGATGTCGTTCGGGTTGGAGAGCACACACGTCTCCAGCGACAGGCAGCCGCAGCCGATGCAGTCGGTCAGATGGTCACGCAGCCGGCCCAACTGCTTGATCCGTTCGTCCAGTTCGGACCGCCACGTCTCGGACAGCCGCGCCCAGTCGTCGCGGTTCGGGGTGCGCTCCTCGGGAAGTTCGGCCAGCGCGTCCCGGATCGTGGCCAGCGGTATGCCGACCCGCTGCGCCGCACGGACGAAGGCGACCCTGCGCAGTGCGTCCCTGCTGTAGCGCCGCTGGTTGCCGCTGGTGCGGCGGCTACTGATCAGGCCCTTCGCCTCATAGAAGTGCAGGGCCGAAACGGCGGCGCCGCTGCGCGCGGAGAGCTGGCCGACCGTGAGTTCATGGAGTGTCTGTGGGATCTGGGGCACCCCTCCAACCCTACGTGCCCGCCTCCGCACGGGTCCGTCGTTGACAGGGACGTACCCACCCAACCATGCTGAGCAAGCGCTTAGACAGGCGATGGATGACGACGGACGGTCGAGAGCGGGAAGGCAGGACCAGAGACATGGCAGAGCCGAGGATCTTCACGTCCGCGCAGGAGCTGCGCGACGGGGTGGGCGAGCAGCTGGGTCACAGCGAGTGGCTGGAGATCGACCAGAAGAGGGTCGATCTGTTCGCCGAGGCGACCGGGGACCACCAGTGGATCCATGTGGACCCGGAGCGGGCCGCGGCCGGCCCGTTCGGCACGACCATCGCGCACGGCTATCTGACGCTCTCGCTGCTCCCGGCGCTGGTCCCGCAGGTCATGCGGGTCGAGGGCATGAAGATGGGCATCAACTACGGGACCAACAAGGTCCGTTTCCCGTCCACCGTGCCGGTGGGATCCCGGCTGCGCGCGACGGCCGTCCTCAAGGACGTCGAGGAGGCGGGCGGCGGCGTCCAGGTCACCGCCCTCGTCACGGTCGAGCGCGAGGGCGGCGACAAGCCGGTCTGTGTCGCCGAGTCGGTGTCGCGCTACTACTTCTGAGATGCCCTGGGGCGTCATCCCCGGCGGGCGCACGAGGACAGTTGCGGCACCTCTCCGCGCTGCCGGAACGCCCGAATGCACCGGGCACGAGGACGCCCCTCCGCCGTGCGGTGCACCGCATCCGACGCGTCGCGCGCCGATCCACCAGAGACGACGGGGCAGCCCTCAGCGCTGGGCCGCGACCATGCGCAGGACGAGGTCGGCGTAGAGATCGCCGACCTCGTCCGGCGTACGGCTCCCCTGCGCGCTGAACCAGCGCGCCACGTCGATGCAGAGCGAGAGCACGGCGAGCGTGGTCCCCGGGATGTCGGGGACATCGAACTCCCCCGCCTGCACGCCCTCACTGATGATCCGCCGGATCACCGCATCGCTCTTCCGGCGCAGGGCGACGATCTCGGTGCGGTGTTCCTCGCCCAGGGCGTCGAGTTCGTACTGGACCACACGGGCGGTGGTGTGCCGCTCGGCATGCCAGCGGACGAAGGACCGTACGGCGTCCGCGAGCCGCTCGGACGCCGTGCCGTCACTGTCGGCGGCCGTCTCCAGGAGCAGCAGGGCGCGGTCGTGACCGATCCTGCTGATCCGGTGGAGCAGCTCTTCCTTCGTCTTGTAGTGGATGTAGAGCGCGGCGGGACTCATCCCGGCGCGGCCCGCGATGTCACGGGTGGTGGTCGCGTGGTACCCGCGCTCGGCGAAGGCGTCGACGGCCGCGACGAGGAGCCGCCTGGCCGCCTCGGGCGTCACCTCGCCCCACGGCGAGCTCTCGCCGTCGGTCTCCTCCGCCGCGCTCATCGTCACCGACCCCTTCCCTTCAGCAGGACGAACACCATACCCCGAACCTGAGCAAGCGCTTAGGGTCCGGTGGATGAGATCGTCAGAGCTTCTGGAAGGGGTCGTGCCCAGCGAGGATCTTCTCCAGCCGGGCCTGGTCGACCCGGCTGACGATCTGTCCCGCCTCCTGACGGTCGCGGATGACCTTGGCGAGGGTGAAGCAGGACGTGACGAGGTACAGGACGCCGACGGCGAGGAAGCCCCGCACCCAGGCGTTCGCGTCGAGGAAGTAGATGCCGAGGGTCACCGCGCCCATCGCCACCCCGAAAGATGCGACGGCCTGACCGTAGAAGGCTGCGGTGCTCTGCTGCTTGACCGATGTCGTCTCACTCATGGGGGAAGCATCGGCCGCTGTGGCGCCCGCCACATCCGCCCCCGTACTCAGTCCCGTACTCAGTCGCCCGTTCGAGCGGGACGGCTCAGAAGGCGGAGACCCCCGTCAGCGCGCGGCCGATGATCAGCTTCTGGATCTGGCTGGTGCCCTCGTAGAGCGTCATCACGCGGGCGTCGCGGAGCAGCTTGCCGACGGGGTACTCGTCGATGTAGCCGTAGCCGCCGAAGACCTGGAGGGCGTTGTTCGCGGCACGGACGGCGGCCTCGGAGGCGAAGAGCTTCGCCTTGGACGCGGCGGTGGCGAACTCCTCACCGCGGTCGATGAGGTCGGCGACGCGCCAGGTCAGCAGCCGGGCGGCGTCGACATCCACCGCGATGTCGCTGATGAGTTCCTGGACGAGCTGGTAGCTCGCGATGGACTTGCCGAACTGCTCGCGCTCGCCGGCGTAGCCCACGGCGGCGTCGAGGGCGGCCTGCGCGATGCCGACGCATCCGGCCGCGACCGACATCCTCCCCTTGGCCAGGGCGGACATGGCGATCGAGAAACCCTTGCCCTCGGGCCCCAGGAGCGCGGTGGCGGGGACTCGGACGTCCTCCAGGACCACCTCGGCGGTGGCCTGGCCGCGCAGACCGAGCTTGCCGTGGATGGTGCGGCGGCTGAGGCCGGGGTTGTCGGTGGGCACCAGGAAGGCGGATATGCCCTTGTGGCCGGGTGTGTCGTTGGTGCGGGCGAAGAGCAGCACGACATCGGCCCAGGTGCCGTTGGTGATGAACATCTTGGTGCCGTTGATGACGTACGAGTCGCCATCACGGACGGCCTTCGTCGTCAGACTGCCGGCGTCGGAGCCCGTACCCGGCTCGGTGACGCCGAAGCAGCCGATCGCCTCGCCCGCGGTGAGACGGGGCAGCCACTGCTGCTTCTGCTCCTCGCTCCCCCAGGCGGCGATGGTCTTGGTGACCAGCCCCAGGGAGACCGAGACGATGCCGCGGACCGACGAGTCGCCGCGCCCGAGCTCCTCGGTGACCAGGCAGTACGCCAGGTGGTCGCCGCCCGAGCCGCCGTACTCCTCAGGGACGGTCAGCCCCAGGAAGCCGAGTGCACCCAGCTTCTTCACGATCGACTTATCGACATTCTCGGTGCGATCCCACTCGACGACATGCGGGGTGATCTCGCGGGCGACGAAGTCCTTGGCGAGCTGTCGGACAGCCTCCTGCTCCTCGCTGAGCTCCAGGTTCATCCTTCGGTACTCCCACTTTTAATTAACACTGCTAGTTTTTCGTTCGCAGGCCCTACTATGTGCCGCATGGCCCGACCGCGCAAGCCCCTCCTCAGCAGAGACCGCATCGTCGAGGCGGCGAGCGCCCTGGTGGACTCCGAGGGGCTCGAAGCCGTCTCCACCCGTCGGCTCGCGGCCGAACTCGGGGTCAGCGGGCCCTCGCTCTACAACCACTTCCGCAACAAGGACGAGATCCTGGACGCGGTCGCGGACTCCGTCTCCGCGCAGGTCGACCTGTCGATGTTCGACGAGGACGACGGTCGCGACTGGCGCGCCGCCCTGCACGACTGGGCGGTCTCCTATCGCGCGGCGCTCGCCGCGCACCCGCACATCGTCCCGGTGCTGGCCCAGGGCCCCGGCCGCCGTCCGGCCGGGCTGCGGGTCGCCGACGCGGCCTTCGGCGGCATGGTCCGAGCGGGTTGGCCGCCCGCCCAGGCCACGTACATCGGCGCACTGATGCGGTACTTCGTCACGGGCTCGGCACTGGGCTCATTCGCACGCGGCTTCGTGGACGACGAGACGGCGTACGACCCCGCCGACTACCCGCACCTCGGCCAGGCCCATCTGCTGGCCGACCGCCGCCAGAAGGTCGACGAGGGCGCGTTCGAGACCGGACTGCGGGCGATCCTCGACGGTCTCGCCCTGCAGTACGAGCAGCGGACGCCCGCGGCCACGGTTCGGCCCTCGCCGAAGCGTTCCTGACGCATGCTGGGTGCATGGCACCCCACGACCCGGCCGCGCCCCGCCTCGCCGCCCTGGCCGCGCTCCTCGCCGACGAGACCCGCGCCTCGTTCTGTCTGGCCCTGCTCGACGGGCGCGCCTGGACCGCGGGTGAACTGGCGCGGTACGCGTCGGTCGCGCCGTCGACCGCCAGCGAGCACCTGGGGAAGCTCGTCGCGGGCGGCCTGCTGACCGAGGAGCGGCAGGGCCGCCACCGCTATCTGCGGCTCGCCGACGAACGGACCGCCCACCTCGTCGAGGACCTCGCCGCCCAGGCCGCACCCGGCGACGGGGAACGGCCGCGAACCCTGCGGGCGGCGAGCACCAGCAGCGCGCTGGCCCGCGGACGCACCTGCTACGACCATCTCGCGGGCCGGATCGGCATCGCCATCGCGGACGCCATGACCGTACGGGGACTGCTGCGGCAGGACACCGGCTTCGCGCTCACCGACGCGGGCCTGGGCTGGTTCGGGGAGCTGGGCATCCGGCTGGACCGCGGGACCAGGCGCCCCCTCGCACGCGGCTGCCTGGACTGGACGGAGCGCCGGCCGCACCTGGCGGGAACGGCGGGCGCCGCGCTGTGCAGGCACGCCCTGGACACCGGGTGGTGCGTACGGATCGGCTCCGGGCGGGCCGTGAAGGCGACCGCGGACGGGGAGCGGGCGCTGCACGAGCTCCTCGGGATCGAGCCGGAAACAATTCGGTGAGGACCGAACCGTTCCCCGCTTACAGTCGGACCCATGACAACACCCATACAGGCCTCCTCGGCGACGGCCACCATGCCCGCAAGCCGTGACTGGCGGGCGATTGCCGCAGCGTGCACGAGCGTGGTCCTGTGGGCCTCCGCCTTTGTCTCCATCCGCAGCGCGGGCGACGCGTACTCCCCCGGGGCGCTCGCCCTCGGCCGGCTGCTCGCGGGCTCGCTGACGCTCGGCGCGATCCTTCTCGTTCGCCGCGAGGGGCTGCCGTCCAGGGGTGCCTGGCCGGGGATCCTCGCGTCCGGACTGCTCTGGTTCGGGCTCTACATGGTGGTGCTCAACTGGGGCGAGCAGCAGGTCGACGCGGGCACGGCCGCCATGGTCGTGAACATCGGCCCGATCCTGATCGCGCTGCTCGGCGCCCGGCTGCTCGGCGAGGGGCTGCCGCGCATGCTGGTGATGGGCATGGCCGTGTCGTTCGCGGGCGCCGTCGTGGTCGGTCTCTCCATGTCGGGGCACGGGGGTTCGTCGGTGCTCGGAGTGGCGCTCTGCCTGCTCGCGGCGGTGGCGTACGCGGCCGGGGTGGTCACCCAGAAGCCCGCGCTGCGGCACGGCTCGGCCCTGCAGATCACCACGTACAGCTGTCTGATCGGTACGGTCGCCTGCCTGCCGTTCTCCGGTGTGCTGATCTCCGAGGCGGCCGACGCCCCGCTCTCCGCGACCCTGAACATGGTCTACCTGGGCATCTTCCCGACCGCCCTCGCCTTCACCACCTGGGCCTACGCCCTCGCGCGCACCACCGCCGGAAAGATGGGCGCCACCACCTATGCGGTGCCCGCACTGGTGGTGCTGATGTCATGGCTGCTGCTGGACGAGGTGCCCGTGCTGCTCACCGTCGGCGGCGGCCTGCTCTGTCTTGCCGGGGTGGCGGTCTCCCGCATGCGTCCGCAGACTGGACGGACGCGGAACAGTCCGGCGCAGCCGGTGGAGGGACCCCGAGATGACGCGGAGCGCCAGGAAACCGACCGGCCCCGGGAAGAAGCGGAAGAAGCAGTCGGGCAGGGCTGACGAGGAACAGGCCGCCCTCGCCCGAGCGGCCCGCCACGGCGGCGCCGAACTCGACGACTTCGACGTGGTCGACAGCGGGGACGACGACCCGGTCCTGGTGACCCCGGAGGGCCGGGCCCGCGACGCCTGGCGCGAGGACTACCCGTACAGCCACAAGCTCGGCCGCAAGGCGTACGAGAAGACCAAGCGCGCCCTGCAGATCGAACTGCTCAAGCTGCAGCACTGGGTCAAGGACCGCGACGAGCGGCTCGTCATCCTCTTCGAGGGACGGGACGCGGCGGGCAAGGGAGGCACGATCAAGCGCTTCACCGAGCATCTCAACCCCCGTGGTGCGCGTGTCGTCGCCCTGGAGAAGCCCACGGAGCGCGAGCGCACCCAGTGGTACTTCCAGCGGTACACGGCGCATCTGCCGAGCGCGGGGGAGATCGTGCTCTTCGACCGGTCCTGGTACAACCGGGCGGGTGTGGAGCGGGTCATGGGGTTCTGCACGACCCGCGAGTACCTCGAATTCATGCACCAGGCACCGGGCTTCGAGCGGATGCTCGCCCGGGACGGCATCCACCTGGTGAAGTTCTGGTTCTCCGTCTCCCGCAATGAGCAGCGCAACCGGTTCATGATCCGCCAGATCGATCCGGTGCGGCAGTGGAAGCTGAGCCCGGTCGACCTCGCCTCGCTCGACAAGTGGGACGCGTACACGGAGGCCAAGGAACTGATGCTGTTCCACACGGACACGGCGGACGCGCCCTGGACCGTGGTGAAGAGCAACGACAAGAAGCGGGCCCGTCTGGAGGCGATCCGGCATGTGCTGCACCGCTTCGACTATCCGGACAAGAACGCGGACCTGGTCGGTGAGGCGGACCCCCTGATCGTGGGCCCGGCCTCGCGGCTCTTCGAGGAGGGCGAGATGGAAGCCCGCCTCCTCACCACGAGCCGGTCGGAGGCCGCGCCCACACCGGAGCAGGCCTGAGGGCTGTCCCGTAATCCCTGACGGGACAGCCCTCAGAACACCACGAGCGCGCGGCCGCCCTTGCCCGCGATCATGTTGTCGAAGGCTGCCGGGATGCCGTCCAGCGCGATCCGTTCGGTGACCATCATGGAGAGGTCGAACCTGCCCGCCCGGATGTGCTCGGCAAGGACCGGCAGGTCGCGGGCCGGGTCGCTGTTCCCGTACACGCAGCCCGTCAGGGAACGCCCCCAGTGGAAGATCTCCAGCGCGTTGAAGGTCACCTGCTGGTCCTTGCCGCCGATGCCGACGACCGTGGTGCGGCCGCCGCGGCGGGTGGAGTCCCAGGCGCCGCGGATGGTGGCGGGCCGGCCGACGCACTCGACGGCGACGTCCGCTCCCTGTCCGCCGGTGAGCTTACGGATCTCGCGCGGTGTGGTGTCGGAGGCGATGACGTAGTCGGTGGCGCCCGCCGCGCGGGCGAGATCCTCCTTCTCCGGGGAGACATCCACGGCGATGATCTTCGAGGCTCCCGCGATCCGGGCGGACTGGAGCACGGCGAGACCGACGCCGCCGATGCCGAACACGACGACCGTCTCGCCGGCCCGGACCCGGGCGCAGTGGTGGACGGCGCCGTATCCGGTGAGGACCGCGCAGCCGAGCAGGGCGGCGTCGGTCAGCGGGATGCCGTCCGGGGCGGGAAGCACACAGTTCGCGGCGACGACCGTCTCCTGGGCGAACGCCGCGACGTTCAGGCCGGGGTGGAGTTCGGTGCCGTCGGCGGTACGGGCGTGGATGTTGCCCACACCCGTCAGGGCGTTGGCGCAGAGCCAGACCTCACCGATTGCGCAGTGGTGGCACCTGCCGCAGGACGGCGCCCAGTTGAGCACGACCCCGTCGCCGGGCGCGACATGCGTGACGCCCTCGCCGACGGAGAGGACGGTGCCCGCTCCCTCATGGCCGAGGACGGCGGGGACGGGCACCCGCATGGTGCCGTTGGAGAGGGACAGATCGGAGTGGCAGACCCCGGCCGCGGCGAGACGGATCCTCACCTGACCGGGGCCGGGCTCCGGAAGTTCGATGTCGGTGACCTCCAGGGGGGCTCCGACGGCGGGCAGTACGGCGGCGCGGACCACGGACCGGCTCCTTGCTGATCGGGGGTGCATCGGAGGGTTGTTCAGAACTGGAGGGACTTGGTCTGGAGGTACTCGCCGAGGCCGTGCGAACCGAGCTCACGGCCGACGCCTGACTGCTTGTAGCCGCCGAACGGCGCGAGCGGGTTGAACCGGCCGCCGTTGATGTCGACCTGCCCGGTGTCCATCCGGCGGGCGAAGGCGACGGCCTCCTCGTCGTCGGCGGCCCAGACGGCGCCGGCGAGCCCGTACACCGTGCCGTTGGCGATCCGGAGGGCGTCGTCCTCGTCCTCGTACTTCAGGATCGAGATGACCGGGCCGAAGATCTCCTCCTGGGCGATGGTCATCTCCGGGGTGACATCGGCGAACACGGTGGGACTGACGTAGTACCCCGTCGCGAGCGGCGCCTTTGGGCCGCCGGCGACGACGCGGGCGCCCTCCTCGATGCCCTTCTCGATGTAACCGCGTACCCGGGCCTGCTGCTTCGCGTTGACGACGGGACCGACCCGCTCCCCCGGCACGTACTTGGCGACAGCCGCGGAGGCGAGGGCGACGGCCTCCTCGTACCGCTCGCCGTCGACGAGCATCCGGGTCCAGGCGCTGCACGTCTGGCCGGAGTTGGACATCACGTTGGCGACGCCGACGTTGACGGCCTTGGCAAGATCGGCGGAGGGCAGGATGACATTGGCCGACTTGCCACCGAGCTCCAGTGCGACCCGCTTGACCGCGCCGCCCGCGGTGGCGCCGATCTGCTTCCCGACGGCGGTGGAGCCGGTGAAGGAGACCAGGTCGACGTCCTCGTGCGCGGCAAGGGCCTGTCCGGCGACCGGGCCGAGACCGGTGACCAGGTTGAAGACACCGGCGGGCAGGCCGGCCTCTTCGGTGGCCTCGGCGAAGAGCTGCGCGGTCAGCGGGGTGTCCTCGGCGGGCTTGAGGACGATCGTGCAGCCTGCGGCGAGTGCGGGAGCCACCTTGGCGACGATCTGGTGCAGCGGGTAGTTCCACGGGGTGATCGCCCCGACGACGCCGATGGGCTCCAGCAGCACGGTGGAGTTTCCGTGCTGCTCCTCGAAGGCGTACGAGGCGGCCAGTTCGGCGTAGGACCCGGCGACCAGGATCGGCACGCCCGCGTGCACCATCTGCGACAGCTGGAGGGGCGCGCCCAGTTCCGCGGTGACCGTGGCCGCGATCTCGTCCTGACGGGCCACCAGGACGTCGCGCAGGGCGGCGATCCGCGTGGCACGCTCGGCCGGCGGGGTGGCGGCCCAGCCGGGGAACGCGGCGCGGGCGGCCCGTACCGCGGCGTCGACGTCCTCGGCCGTGCCCGCCGGGACATGGGCGATGACCTGCTCGTCCGCCGGGTTCACGACCGCGATCGTGTCCGCGCCCGCTGCGGGGCGCCACTCCCCGCCGATGTACATACCGTCGTGGGCCTTCATGGCATTTCCTCCCGGGCAGGCGTACGGGCGATGTCGCCCGCACCCCAAACTAGCGGCGTTAGTTTTTTGGCGCCAGAGACGCCCGTCACGTGCGGCCCGGCAATTCACCCGGGGTTCGTCACACGGTTCAGTAATTCGTCAGTAACGGCCTCCTCCTAGCGTCCCGGATCAGCCCGCCCCTCCCGTGCTTCCCCCTGACAGCAGGGGCGCGGCGGGCTCCCCCGTACCAGCCATGGAGGAGCACTCCGATGCATCTGCCCCGATCCCCGCGGCGCAGAACCGCCGCGTGGGCTGCGGCCGCGATGACGGCCGCGGCCGTACTGACCGGCCCCGCTCCCGCGTTCGCGCAACCCGCCACGGACCCGAGTCCCGTCACCGCGAAGGTCGAGTCCGCCGTCCTCGGCACCGTCGAGCACGGCAAGGAGTCGACCTTCTTCGTCGTGCTGAAGCCCCGGGCCGACCTGTCGGCCGCCGAGAGCAGGCGCACCCACGCGGACAAGGCCAGGTCCGCCTTCACCGCGCTGCGCGAGAAGGCGGCCTCCAGCCAGGCACCCCTGCAGGCGTTCCTCGACAAGAGGCGGGTCGGGTACCAGTCGTACTGGATCGCCAACGCGCTCAAGGTGACCGGCGACGAGAAGCTCGTCACGGCGCTGGCCGAGCGCTCCGATGTGAAGAGCATCCGCAAGGAGCGCACCTACCACCTCGACACGATCGAGCAGAACCCGGTGACGGACGCCGCGGCCGACACGGACCCCGCCGCCGCCGAATGGGGCGTCAAGGACATCAAGGCGGACCAGGTCTGGTCCCAGTACGACGACCGTGGCGAGGGCATCGTCATCGCCAACGTCGACTCGGGTGTCCAGTTCGACCACCCGGCCCTGGTCGGCAACTACCGGGGCAATCTGGGCGACGGCACGTTCAGCCACGACTACAACTGGTACGACCCGACCGGCCAGTGCGCCGGCGGTATCCCCTGCGACAACAACGGCCACGGCACCCACACCATGGGCACGATGGTCGGCGCGGGTGGGGTCGGCGTCGCGCCCGGTGCCAAGTGGATCGCTGCCAAGGGCTGTGAGTCCAGAAGCTGTTCGGACTCCTCGCTGCTCGCCGCCGGTCAGTGGATCCTGGCGCCGACCGATCACAACGGGCAGAACCCGAAGCCCGAAATGGCACCGGACATCGTCAACAACTCCTGGGGCGGCGGTGACACGACCTTCTACCAGGACATCGTCGAGGCGTGGAACGCGGCCGGGATCTTCGAGGCGTTCGCCGCGGGCAACGACGGTGACGGCACGACCTGTTCGACCGCCCACGCCCCGGGGTCGCAGGCCCCGTCGTACGGCGTCGGCGCCTACGACGTGAACGGGAGGATCGCGGACTTCTCCGGCTTCGGCCCGTCGCTCGTCGACGGCTCCGCCAAGCCCAACATCTCCGCCCCGGGCGTCAATGTCCGGTCCACCTGGCCGGGGAACACGTACCGGGCCATCAGTGGTACGTCGATGGCGACGCCCCATGTCGCCGGTGCGGCCGCCCTGCTGTGGTCCGCCGCCCCCTCGCTGATCGGGAAGATCGACGAGACCCGGGCGATCCTGAACGACGGCGCGGTCGATGTCGACGACACGCACTGCGGTGGCACGGCGGACATGAACAACGTCTGGGGGGAGGGCAAGCTCGACATCCTCGCCTCCGTCGACGCGGCCCCGCGCAGCGCGGCCACCGTGACCGGAACGGTCACCGACGGGGCCACCGGCAAGCCGGTCTCCGGTGCGACGGTCAAGGCGCAGGCGGGCACCGCCAAGCGCTCCGTGACGACCGCGGCCGACGGCACGTACAAGCTGAACCTCACCGCGGGCACGTACACCCTGGCCGTGAGCGGATACGGATACGCGTCAGCCACCGAGGACGGCTTCATCGTCACCACCGGCGAGAAGGTCACCAAGAACCTCGCGCTGGACGCCGTACCGGCGCATGCCGTCTCCGGCACGGTGCTGGATGTCACCGGCAAGCCGCTGAAGGGGGCCACGGTACGGATCACTGACGCGCCGCTCGCAGCCGTCACCAGTGACTCGAACGGTGCCTTCCGCTTCCCGTCGGTCGCCGAGGGCTCGTTCTCCCTGACCGCCACGCCCGCCGCTCCGGTGCTCTGCAACGGCGTCCTGACGACGACGGTCGCCGTGGACGGCGACGAGACGGTGCAGGCCGCACTGCCGAACCGTACGGACGCGGCGGGCAACAGCTGCGCCCCTGCGACGTACAACTGGGTCAGCGGCAGGACCAAGGTCGCGCTGTCCGGTGACGAGAACGTCAGGACAGTGTCACTGCCCTTCCCCGTCACCTTCTACGGCGTGAAGTACACCGACGCCAGTGTCACCACCAACGGCCTGGTCAACTTCCTGGAACCGCGCCTCGGCGACTACGCCAACACGGCGCTGCCCGGCGCCACCAAGCCGAACGGCATCGTCGCCGCCTTCTGGGACGACTTGACGGTCGACGCCAAGGCGAGCGTGAAGACGGCGACGAACGGTACGGCCGGAGCGCGGACATTCGCCATCGTCTGGGAGAACGTCGCGTTCGCCTCCGACACCTCGCAGCGCGTCACCTTCGAGGCTCTCTTCGACGAGGCGACCGGTGCGATCACCCTGCAGTACCAGTCCATCGGCACCGCCTCCCCCGAGACGGGAGCGAAGGCGACGATCGGCATCGAGAACCAGGCCGGTACGGACGCCCTGCAGTACTCCTTCAACGAGTCGGTCCTCACCGACAAGTCCGCCGTCCGAATCTCCTCGAAGGCGACGTCATGACCTCCACTTCGCGGCGCGCCGTCCGGCTCGCCTCCGCCCTGATCGCGGCCGGGCTGGCGCTGACCGCCACGCCCGCTGCACACGCCGACAGCGCCGGCAGCGCCGGACCGCGCGTCCTCACCGACGCACAGGCCGACCGACTGGAGAAGCGGCTCCAGGGCGATTCGTTCGCCGGCGAGCAGCAGATCACGCCGCAGTCCACATCCAACTCCTCTCCGTCGTCGCAGAGTCCGCAGGGCACGGACGACACGTCGGCCGACGGGACCCTGTCCCTCGAAGCGAGCTCCGACCTGGAGACCTACCGGGGACAGGCCGACACCACACAGCTTGCGGGCGGCCACGGCGACTACCTCGCCGTGCACAGTGCCGGCACCGTCACCCGCCTGACGGACGACGGCACGACGGTGTGGAAGCGGGACAATGCCTCGCTGTACGTCGACTGGCAGGTCCGGCCCACACGCCCCTGGCAGGTGGAGCCCTACCCGGCCCGGATCACCATGGGCTACAACGCCGTCGCCCCGGCCGCCGACTTCTCCGACCGCGGCTACACGACGGGCGACCTCACCGGCGACGGCGTGGCGGACGTCGTCTTCACCGCGGACGTGGGCAATTCGCCGTACCGGCCGTTCACCGTGCCCGGATCGACGCTCTCCACGGGCACGTTCGTGACCGTCCTCGACGGAAGGACCGGCAAGACGGTCTGGACCAGGATCTTCGCGGACGCGCAGCAGGTCACCCTGGTCGGCGACACGCTCGTCGTCGGCGACCAGCCGTCCACCAACCTCAACGCCCCCAAGGACGCCAGGGCGACCCTGCAGGGCTTCCGCTTCTCGTACGCCGACGGAAAGCTGACGCCGACCGACACATGGACCTACGAGACCGGGCAGCGCGACGGGCGCTGGGGCTCGACCAGAGCGCTCGGCGGCGGGCTGCTCGCCGTCTCCTGGAACAGGCGCAAGACCGCGACGGCGGCCTCCGAGGGCCACACTCTGGTCCTGGACACAGCTGACGGCACGGTGAAGTGGCAGAGCGACGGGGCGCTCTACTCACGGCAGCTGGCGTACGACTCCGCGCGGAAGCGGCTCGTCGCCGTCGAGCAGGCGGACTACCGCGACGGCGTGCAGTACCAGCTCGCCGCGTACGACCCGGCGACGGGGGCGCGCACCACCCTCGACACCCGGGTCAACGCCCTCGCGCTCGGCCTGCAGGTGGGCAACCTGAAGGGCGACTCCAAGCCGGAGTACGCGGTCAGCGAGGACACGCTCGACGAGTACCTCTGGGTCAACGCCTCGACCGTGCACGCGCTGGACGGCGGGGACGCGTCCGAGCTGTGGTCGCGGACCGTCAAGCGGGACGAGTCCAATTCCAAGGACGGCGACTCCGCACTCGGTCTGCAGATCGTCGACGGGCAGGTGCTCGCCTCGTACATCACGATGCAGGACAAGGATGCGGCCGCCAACCCGGGTGGTACGCGTTACGGCCGGCTCGCGGCCATCGGCGGGCGTGACGGCGAGGTCAGCTGGGAGAAGCAGGGCGGCCCCGTCGCTTCTCCGATCTACGCCCAGCCGTACCGCGTGGACAACGAGTGGCGGGTGCGGACGGTCGACAACGAGCAGAACATCCGCAGCTACCGGCTGAGCGGCGGCCGCCAGGCGTCGCTCACCCCGCTCCAGGGCGATCTGACCTCCGCGGTAGCCGTGGACGTGAACGGCGACAGGAAGAAGGACGTCGTGACGGGCGGCCAGTCGCACGGCCTGTGGGCGTACGACGGTCCGTCGATGGTGGCGGGCAAGCCTGAGGTGCTGTGGAAGACCACCCTGCCCGGGGCGGTGCACGGCGAGATCGTGCAGGCCGACACGGACGGCGACGGCAAGCGGGACGAGCTGGTCGTCGCGGCGGACTCCGCAACCGTGATCGTCGACGCGCACACGGGCCGGGTCCTGCGGACCATTGACGGCAAGGGACAGTTCGTCCGCTCGGTGGCCGTCGCCGATGTGGACCACGACGGCGCCGACGAGGTGCTCGTACCGACGGACGCGGTCCGCGCGTACCAGGGCAACGGCAAGCAGCTCTGGTCGTACGCCCCCGAAGGCGCGGAAGTGGTCTTCTCCGACCTGGCGGTGGCCGAGGGCCGGGTCTTCGCCTCGTACGGCACGGTCGGGGCCATCGACGCCGCCACGTCGGTCGTCAACGGCATGGCGCTGGACGGGAAGTCCGGCAAGGTGCTCTGGACGGCCGATCCGAAGTGGACCGGCGACCCCGACACCAGGATCTACGCCGCGGAGCTGCACCACGGTGTCTTCGCCGACCCGGGGATCCCCTACGCGGACGGGCACGCGGTCGTGCACTCCTGGATCGTCAGGGAGGACAACTTCTGGACCACACTGATCGAGTTCCGTGATGCGCGGACCGGGAAGGTCGTGCACACCGCGACCGGCGGCGGGGCCTGGACCACCGGCAACTGGTTCACGGGCGAGGAAGGAGCGGTCCTGGCGAGCACGGCCGCGCTGCGCACCTACGCGGGCGGCGACAAGGAGTACAGCATGTACACCCTGCCGACGCTGCACCAGGCCGAGTTCGGAACGGGCCCCGGCGGCAGACGGCTGATCGTGGGCGGCACGGAGGCCGCGATCTACCTCTGGGACCCGGCGGTCCTCACCGCGGGCCACAACTACCCGGACCACCTGGCCAGGATCAACAAGTACGCGGTCCAGAACACCGTGGTGGCGGACCTCGACGGTGACGGCGTCGACGAGATCATCGGCCTCGGCGCGGATCAGACCGGGTACGACCGTACGATCGAACTCGCGGGCGGGCGCTATCTCCTGCAGAGCGACCAGTTGCACGGGCTGACGGTGGACTCGATCAGCCGGTCCTGACCTGGGGACCCCCGGAGATTCCGGCCTTGGAGACCCCCGCGCACGGTGGCGCGGGGGTCTTCGGGCTGCCCGGGAACGGCGGTTACAGTGACTGCCTGATGAACGCAGCGCGCACCGCCGACCACGGCGAGCACCCCCCGCACATACCCCCGTTGCTGCGTGTGCACCTTTTCGGCGGGTTCCGGATAGAACGCGACGGAGGCGCGCCACTTGCCGAGCGCTGGCCACGGCCGAGCGCGCGCGCCCTCGTGAAACTCCTCGCCGTTTCCCCGGGACACCGCCTCCACCGCGAGCAGGCGATGGAGATCTGCTGGCCGGACGCCGATCCTCAGTCCGCGCTCGGCAGCCTGCGGGTCGCACTGCACGCGGCGCGGCGCGCCATCGAGCCCGAGCTCGTGCCGCGCGCCGCGTCGTCGTATCTGACCGGCGAGGGGGCTCTCCTGTCGCTGGACCCCCGGACGGTGTGGATCGACGCGGACCACGCCGAGACCCTGGCCGAGCGCGCGCTCGTCGGGGGTGGTACGGCCGAACTGGCCGCCGCGGTCGCGGCATTCACCGGTGAGCTGCTGCCCGAGGACCGCTACGCACCCTGGGCCGAGACCCGGCGCGAGCGTCTCTCGGAACTGTGCGAGCGGGTGCAGCTGGGCCTTGCGGAGGCGTATCTCGCGGACGGCGAGACGGAACCTGCCACGGATGCCGCGCAGCTGGTCCTGGCGTCGACGCCCGCCCAGGAGCGGGCTCATCGGGTACTCATCGACGCGTATCTGCGGCAGGGACTGCGCCGGCAGGCGGTGCGCCAGTACCACGTGTGCCGGGAGGCGCTCGACGCCGAGCTGGGAGTGCGCCCGAGCCCGGCAACGGAGCAACTCCACCTCCTGGCCCTCGACTCGGCGGCCACAGTGGTGGGCGCGGCGGCGGCCCCGGTCCTGCCCGCAGCTCTCCGCACACCGCCCGCGGCCCCGCTGCGTGGCCGGGAGGCCGACCTGGAGCTGCTGCTCGCCACGGACGGCCCGCCGGTACACCTGGTCGGCGGCGAGGCGGGCGTCGGCAAGACCCATCTCACGGCGGAGGCGGCCCGGCGGGCGGCCGAGGCCGGGACCACCGTACTGTGGGGCGCGGGCCACGACGCGGAGGGCCACACGCCGTACGGCGCCTTCGTCGAGGCGCTGGATGCCTGGCTCGCCGACCGGTCACCCGCCGACCGGGCCGGAATCGGCGGCGAGTACCCCGAACTCGCCTCACTGCTGCCCTCGTTGGGCCAGATCGGGATGGGCACGGAACGCAGTCCCGAGGAGGAGCGCGACCGGTTGTTCCGGGCGGCGGCCGGACTGCTGGGCGATCTGGCGGCGACCGCCCCGGTGCTGCTCGTGCTGGACGACCTGCACGCCGCCGACACGGGGACGTACCAGCTGCTCAGCCATCTGGCCCGGCGGGCGGTGACCACGCGCACGGACTGGCGGTTCGCCGTGACGTACCGGGCGGAGGAGCTGACCGCGACAGATCCCCGGCGCACGGTGCTGGACACCCTGGTGCGCCAAGGTCTTGCCCGTTCCATGGAGTTGGGGCGACTGGACCGTGACGCGTGCCTGGCGGTCGCCCGGGACGCGGGGGCCAGGGCCGATGTGGAGCGGGTCTGGGAGCTGTCACTCGGCAACCCGCTCTTCGCCCTGGAACTGGCCCGCACCGCCCACGAAGCCGCGGACCCCGCCGCGCTCAGTGCCCCGGAGGGCGTGCGTCACCTCGTGGCGGCGCGGCTGGCACGGCTGGGACCCGCGGTGCGGCGGGTCGTGGAGGCAGTATCCGTGGCGGGCGGCGGCGCCGCGCTGTCCGAGGTTCTCGATGTCGCCGAGCACGGGCTGCATCCGCCGCTGTCGTCCGCCGAGGCGACGGATGCCGTGGACGCGGCGGTCGCGGCGTCGGTGATGACGGAACGGACCGTGGTGGTCGGCGGGCGGCCACTGCCCGGTCTCGCGTTCCGGCACCCACTGGTCCGGCTGACCTGCTACGACGGGCTGTCCGCGGCCCGCCGCCGACAGCTGCACTCGGCCTACGCGGAGGCGGTGCTGCGGCGCAGGCCGGACGCCGTCGACACCCTCGCCTCACACCTCACCCGCGCCGACGACCCCCGCGCCACCCACTATCTGCGACAGGCGGCCGAGCGGGCGGCAGCCCTGTGCGCCAATGACACCGCGGACCGCTACTACGCCGAACTCACCGCCCGGCTCGACGCGCTGGCCGCCGATGCGGCGCAGGCGAGGATCGACCGCGGCGCCGTGCTGCGCCGGATGGCCCGCTACCAGGAGGCGGCGGCGGTGCTGCGCGAGGCACTCGACGACATGGTGCGGCGCGGCGACGAGGACGGACAGGTCCTGGCCGCCGCCCGGCTGACCGAGGTGCTGGTGAAGTACCGCGGGACCGACGAGGGCGAGGATCTGCTGCGTACCTATCCGCCCGGTCCGCGCACCCCGCCGCTGGCCGCCGCGACCCACCATCTGGCGGCGGCGGTTCTGCGGTTCGTGACCGGCCGGTACGAGTCGGCGCACGCCGCGGCCTGTACCGCGCAGGAAGCCGCGGACGCCATACCGGGCAGCGAACGCCGGGGGCTACTGGCCCGCGCCCTCGGGATGCAGGCGACCTCGCTCGGGCTCGCGGGCCGGTTCGCGCAGGCCCGTCCGGCGGCCGATCTGGCACTGCCGCACGCCGAGGCGTACGGCGACCAGGAGTTGCTGGCCACCGTCCTCTCCGTGCTGCGCGAACATGCCCGGCGGTCGGGCCGGCTCACCGAGGCGGTCGCCTCCGGGCAGCGGGCGCTGCGGCTCGCCGAGCACACCGGGGATCCGACGGCAGTCGCCTTCGAGCGGGCGAACCTCGCCGAACTGCATCTGCTGCTGCGGGAGTTCGGCGAGGCGCGGGAACATGCGGAGGCGGCGGTACGGGAGACCGGCGGGCAAGCCGCGTGGTGCACTCCGTACGCCCTGGCCGCGCTGGCCCGGGTCCGGATCGGCGCCGGTGAGACGGGCGCGGCGGAGCTGCTGACCCGTGCCGGGGAGGTGGCCGATGCGCAGGGCGACCGGCAGGCGGTGCACGAGGTACGGGCGGCGCAGGCGGAGCTCCTGGTGCGCGAGGGCCGCCCGCAGGAAGCCCTCGCTCTGCTGACCGACGGGAACGGACCCGGATCGGCCGCGCTGCTGTCCTGGGCGGAGCTGCTGTCGGGGCAGCCGGAGCGGGCGGTGCGGCTGGCTGCCGCGGAGATCGTACGCGCCGAGGAGGTCGGCGAGCGGTTGTCGTTGACCGAGGCGCGTACGGTGCATGCGGCGGCGCTCGCGGCGCTGGGCCGCGAGCGGGAGGCACGCGAGGAGTTCGACCGGGCAGCGGCACTTGCGGCCGAACTCCCCTATCCGGCGGGGGCGTTCGCGGTGGATCAGGCCCGTGGGACGGACTGGACGACCGACTGACTCAGGGGTGGTCAGCCCAGACCGGCGGGCTCGGCGCCGGGGCGCTCGAACTGGGTGCGGTACAGCTCCTCGTACCGGCCGCCGGCCGCCAGCAGCTCCTGGTGGGTGCCGCGTTCCACGATCCGGCCGTTCTCCACGACGAGGATGAGATCCGCCGCCCGTACGGTGGAGAGCCGGTGGGCGATCACCACCGCGGTGCGTCCTTCGAGCGCCTCCACGAGGGCTTCCTGGACGGCCGCTTCGGAGGTGTTGTCCAGGTGGGCGGTGGCCTCGTCAAGGATGACGACGCGCTGGCGGGCCAGTAGCAGCCGGGCGATGGTCAGCCGTTGGCGTTCGCCGCCGGAGAGCCGGTAGCCGCGTTCACCGACGACGGTGTCCAGTCCGTCGGGCAGCGAGGCGACCAGCCCGTCCAGTCGCGAGCGGCGCAGGGCGTCCCAGAGGTCCTCCTCGGTGGCTTCGGGGCGGGCGAGGAGAAGGTTGGAGCGGACCGACTCGTGGAAGAGGTGGCCGTCCTGGGTCACCATGCCGAGTGTGTCACGCAGGGTGTCGGCCGACAGGTCGCGTACGTCGATGCCACCGATGCGTACGGCGCCCTCGTCCGTGTCGTACAGCCGGGGCAGCAGTTGCGCGATGGTCGACTTGCCCGCGCCGGACGATCCGACGAGGGCCACCGTCTGGCCCGGTTCGGCGCGGAACGAGACCCCGCGCAGCACCTCGGCGCCGCCGCGGGTGTCCAGGGTGGCGACGTCTTCCAGCGAGGCGAGGGAGACCTTGTCGGCGGACGGGTAGCCGAAGCGCACGGCGTCGAACTCCACGGAGACCGGACCGTCCGGGACCGTCCGCGCATCGGGCTTCTCCTCGATCAGGGGCCTGAGGTCGAGGACCTCGAAGACCCGCTCGAAGCTGACGAGCGCGCTCATCACCTCGACGCGCGCCCCGGCGAGTGCGGTGAGCGGCGCGTACAGCCGGGTCAGCAGCAGGGCCAGGGCGACGACGGCGCCCGCGTCCAGCTGCCCGCGCAGCGCGTAGAACCCGCCGAGCCCGTAGACCAGGGCGAGTGCCAGCGCCGATACGAGGGTGAGCGCCGTGATGAATGCGGACTGGGCCATGGCCGTACGGACACCGATGTCGCGCACCCTGCCCGCCCTGGCGGCGAATTCGGCGGACTCGTCGGCGGGCCGCCCGAAGAGCTTGATGAGCGTGGCGCCGGGAGCGGAGAAGCGCTCGGTCATCCGGGTGCCCATCGCCGCATTGTGGGCGGCGGCTTCGCGCTGGAGTCTCGCCATCCGTGTACCCATCCGGCGTGCGGGGAGCACGAACACGGGCAGCAGCACCAGGGCGAGTGCGGTGATCTGCCAGGAGATGCTGAGCATGACGCCGAGGGTGAGCATCAGCGTGACGACATTGCTGACGACGCCGGACAGGGTGTTGCTGAAGGCGCGCTGGGCGCCGATGACGTCGTTGTTGAGACGGCTGACGAGCGCGCCGGTGCGGGTGCGGGTGAAGAACGCGATCGGCATGCGCTGGACGTGGTCGAAGACCGCAGTGCGCAGGTCGAGGATCAGCCCTTCGCCGAGGGTGGCCGAGAGCCAGCGGCTGACCAGCCCGAGTCCCGCCTCCGCGACGGCGATCACGGCGATGAGCACGGCCAGCCGCGTGACGGTCCCCTCCTCCTTGCCGGTCACGATCGCGTTCACGACGCGGCCGGCGAGGACGGGGGTGGCGACCGCGAGCAGTGCCGTGGCGACACTCAGCAGCAGGAACAGGGCGACCCGCCGCCGGTGCGGTCGGGCGAACGCGGCGATGCGCCGCAGAGTGGCTCGGTCGAAGGGTCGTCGGTCCTGCTGCGCGTTCATGACGTTGTGGAGCTGCGTCCACGCGGTGGCTTCCATGCTCATGGAATGAACGTACGACCTCGACCCGGCTTGAGGTCAACGTACCGCTCCAGGGCCTTCCCCGAAGGCAAGGCCCTGGAGCGGTACGGCTCAGACGTCGAGCCCCGGGATCTCCTTCGGCAGCGGGCAGATCCGGCGGCCGTGGTGGTCGAAGACGTACAGGTGCGCGAGGTCGATCAGGAGCGGGACCTGCCCGCCGATGCGCAGTCGCATGTCGGGACCGGTACGGACGACGAGGTCGCCGGCGGTGATCGCGGGGCGGTCGGGACCGCGGGGGGCGGGGAAGTCGGTGTCGGGGCCGGGTTCGTCGAGGGCGACGACGGGGCCGCTGATGTGGCCGGTCGCGCGCTCCTTCAGCCGTTCCAGTACGCCGACCCCACCGCCACCGCCGCCGCCACCGGCGCGGCGGCGGCGCGGGACGGCCCTGCCGGGGCGGGCCGATTCGAGATCGGGCACCACGGCGGGACGCGACCCGGTGTTGAAATGGACGAGCGCCTCATGGCCCTGGTACTCGACGTGTTCGACGATGCCGCTCAGCGCGACCTCACCGGGGCGGGCCCGGCTGGGCGGGGCGATCCTGGCCGCTTCGGAGCGGAGGCCGACGATGATCTGGCGGCCCTGCTGAATGCGGAGCAACTGGTGGTCGGGGCTGAGCGGTTCGGGCAGCGGCAGCCGCTGGCGGCCGAGGTCGATCGACATGCGCCCTTCGAGGGGGGCGTGCACGACGGCCTGGAGGAGATTGATGCGGGGGGTGCCGATGAATGCGGCGACGAAGACGTTCTCCGGCAGGGCGTAGACCTCGCGGGGCGGGCTCACCTGCTGGAGCCGTCCGCCGCGCATCACAGCGACCCGGTCGCCCAGCGACATCGCTTCGGCCTGATCATGCGTCACATAGACGGTGGTGACGCCCAACTCCCTGGTGAGCTGTGATATTTCGGCCCGAAGATGGTTGCGGAGCTTCGCGTCGAGGTTGGAGAGCGGCTCGTCCATCAGGAAGGCGGAGGGCCGGCGCGAGATGGCCCTGCCCATGGCGACCCGCTGGCGCTCGCCGCCGGAGAGCTGACCGGGATACCGGTCCAGGACGCTCTCGATGCCGAGCATCCTGGCCGTGTTCTCGACGTGTTCCGTGTTGTCCTGGCGCGGGTTCTGCAGCTTCAGCGGGAAACCGATGTTGGCCCGGTTGGTCATGCTCGGGTAGAGCGCGAAGTTCTGGAACACCATGGCCATGCCGCGTTCGCGGGGCGCCACGTCGTTGGACGGCTCGCCGTCGAGCAGCAGCTCGCCCTCGGTGATCTCCTCCAGCCCGGCAATCATGCGGAGCACGGTCGATTTGCCGCACCCCGAGGGGCCGAGCAGGACGACGAATTCACCCGGGTCGATGGAGAGCGAGAAGCGGTCGACGGCACGCTGGGCCCGTCCGTACGTCTTGCTCACGTTGTGCAGGGAGATCGCGCGAGTCATGTGGTTCCGCCCGGGAGCAATGGTGAGGTGGAGCGGTGGGGAGCGCTGCAGTGGGCTGAAATTAGCCCACTGCCCCGGATGGTGGGAATGACTCGCGCAAAGGTTGAGGCGCAAGAGGGCCTGTGAGCCGGAAGTGTCAGGTGAGGTTCCGGTTCGTCGAGGGCTGTTCGGGCCGGGGCACCGGCCGGGCAGGGACCGTGTCGTCGGCGGGCCCGGGGGCGCGCCCGCCCCGTACCCCCAGTCCCGCCGCCGCCAGCAGGAGCACGCCCAGCATCACGAACGGCGCGGCGGTGCCCGCCACCCCGGCGATCAGACCGGCGGACGCGGGGGCGGCGACCTGGCCGAGGCGGTTGCCGGTCAGCCTGAGGGCGAGGGCGGTGGAGCGGGCCTCCGGCGGGGCGGCCCGGACGACGGTGGTCATCGACAGCGGCTGGCCGACTCCGAGGCAGAAGCCGAGCACGGCGAGCATCGTGGCCAGCGCCCAGACGGGGACCGGCAGGGCGATGCCCGCGCAGAGCAGTCCGGCCAGCAGGCAGGTCGTGGTGAGCAGTGCCGTGCGGCCGAGTACGCGGAGCATCGGCGTCATGACCAGACGGCAGGCGATGGTGGCGGCGGCGCGCAGGCTGAACAGCAGACCGATGGTGGCCGGGGCGATGGCGCGGTGCTCGCCGATGACCGGCAGATACGCGGTGAGGATGTCCGTGGCGGAGAGCACGGCGAGGCTGATGAAGATGCCCGCCGGGACGCCCCGGGTGCGCAGGATGCGGCCGACCGGCACCTTCGCGGCGGGCGCCGGGGCTCGGACGCCCGGGGCGGTGCGGTGTTCGATGCGCCGGAGCGAGACGAACGACGCGGTGGCGACGGCCGCGGAGACGACCAGCGCGAGTGCGCTCGTACGGCCCAGGAGGCCGTCACGTTCGGAGATCACGTACCCGGCGGCGATCGGCCCGATGAGCTGGCCGAGGGAGGCGCCGATGGTGAAGTGGCCGAAATTGCGGTCCTGTTCGGCGGGCGCGGACTGACGCGCGACGATCGACTGGGCGCCGATCACGAAGCAGAGATGGCCGAGTCCCATGACGCCGCTCCAGGCGGCCATCGCCGGGAGGGAGCCCGCCGTACCGCTGAGGGCGCAGCCGCCGGCGATCAGGACGACGCCGAGGGGCAGCAGGGGTGCGCACCGGCCGTGGTCCGTCCGTCGCCCCAGCGGGACGGCGGCGAAGAGCGGGAGGAGCGCGTACACCCCGGTGATCACGCCGATGGCGCGTTCGTCCGCACCGAGCGAAAGAGCCCGGTAGGAGACGGCGGGCCGCGCCATCGACACCGCCCCCTGCGCGAAGGCGAAGGCGATGACGAGGCGCAGCAGCCAGCTTCTGCCGGGCCCTTCCGTGTGGTCCATGGGTCAGATGATCCCGAAGAAAAGTCCGGCGCAGAGCACCACCAGTGAGGTGAGCGCGGCCCACTTGACGGTGAACCTGGTGTGGTCGCCGAACTCGACCTTCGCCATGCCGACGAGGACGTAGACGGCGGGGACCAGCGGGGACGACATGTGGAGCGGCTGGCCGATCAGGGAGGCGCGGGCGATCTCCAGCGGGGAGACACCGTGGGCGGCGCCGGCTTCGGCGAGCACGGGGAGGACGCCGAAGTAGAAGCCGTCGTTGGACATGAAGTACGTGAGCGGGATGCTCAGGATGCCGGTGACGATCGCCATGTGCGGGCCCATGCCGTCCGGGATCGCCCCGACGAGCCAGTCCGCCATGTGCTCGACCATGCCGGTGCCGGAGAGCACACCGGTGAAGACGGCGGCGGCGAAGACCATGCCGGAGACGTTGAGGACGTTGTCGGCGTGGGCCGCGATGCGGGCCCGCTGGTCGGGCATGTGGGGGAAGTTGACGGTGAGGGCGAGGGCCGCGCCGAGCAGGAAGAGCACCGGGATCGGCATCAGTTCCATGATCATCGCGGTGAGGAGGGCGACGGTGAGACCGGCGTTGAACCAGTAGAGCTTGGGCCGCAGGGTGGCGCGGTTCGGGTCGAGGCCCTTGAAGCCCTCGTCGTCCGCGTCGCCGTCGTGCGCCACTGCCGCCGTGTGCTCCGCGTCCGTGCCCGTACCGGCTCCGCCGGAGTTCTTGCGGGTACGGTCGCTGCCGCCGCCTGCACCGGCTCCGGCGCCTGCACCGACGAGAACCGTCTCGGGCTCCTGGACGATGGCCTCGTCGAGGGTGAGGATGCCCAGCCGCTTACGCTCGCGCCGGCCGAGGACGACGGCCAGGAGGATGACCGCGAGCAGTCCGACGCCGAGGGCCGGAATCATCGGGACGAAGATGTCGCCCGCGTCCAGCTTCAGGGCGGTGGCGGCGCGGGCGGTGGGGCCGCCCCAGGGCAGGGTGTTCATGACGCCGTTGGCCGTGGCGGCGACACCGGTCATCACCACCAGGCTCATCTTGAGGCGCTTGTAGAGCGGATACATCGCCGAGACGGTGATCATGAAGGTGGTGGAGCCGTCGCCGTCCAGCGAGACGATCGCGGCGAGCAGCGCCGTACCGACGACGATCCGCATCGGGTCGGCCTTGCAGAAGCGCAGAATGCCGCGGACGATCGGGTCGAAGAGGCCGACGTCGATCATCACACCGAAGTAGACGATGGCGAACATCAGCATCGCGGCGGTCGGCGCGAGGTTGCCCACGCCGTCGATCACATAGTCACCGAGCTTGGCGCCCTGCCCGACGGCGACACAGAAGAGTGCGGGGATCAGGACGAGCGCCGCGATCGGCGACATCTTCTTCATCATGATCAGGACCAGGAAGGTCGCAATCATGGCAAAGCCGAGGATTGTCAGCATGTGGGATACCTATCGTTCACCCTTGAACTCCCACCGGAGTCGGCGGTGCGGATGACGTTAGGGCGCGACTCGCAGCCTTAACAAGACGTTGACATGCGAGCAATACGAGCAAAACCCCAGGTCAATGGCTTGGTGCCACCGCGACGGGGATGCCGTTGAGCACGGCAGTGCCGGACAGGCGGTCGAGCAGGGTGCCGTCGAGGAGCTGATTGACGTTGACGCCGGGGGCGGCTGCCGCGACGGACATCCGGGTGCCGGGGCGGTCGTGCCCCCAGCCGTGCGGGAGGCTCACCACTCCGGTCCGCACGCTCTCCGTGATCTCCACGGGCGCGGTCAGCGCGCCACCGTCCGCCGTGACCGTGGCAAAGGCACCGTCCGCCAGTCCGAGCCGGGCCGCGTCCTCGGGGTGCATCTGCAGGGTGCAGACGTTCGAGCCGCCGCGCAGCGCGGCGACGTTGTGCATCCAGCTGTTGTTGGAGCGCAGATGGCGACGGCCGACGAGGACGAGCGAGTCGGCCCCGCGTTCGGTCGCCAGGGCGGTGCGGAGCCTGGGCAGATCGGCGGCGATCGGCGCGGGGAGGAGTTCGATGCGTCCGCTGCGGGTGGCCAGGACCTCCGGGACGCGGGGCCGGAGCAGGCCGAGGTCGATGCCGTGCGGGTGGGCCAGCAGCCGGTCCAGGGTGAGGCCCTCGGGGTCGGCGCCGAAGCCTTCGCCGTACGGGCCGAGGCGGAGCATCAGATCGAGGCGCCGCTCCGGTCCGGTGCCTCCGGTGAGCGCGGCGGCGAGTTCGGCGGGGGTGCGCCCGTGGACGGGCGAGTGCGGGTCGGCGACAGTCTTGGCCAGCACCCGGTCGATGATCATGGCATCCACGGCGGACGGGTCGGCTCCGTGCATCCCGGAGACGGCGAGGACGAGCCGGGCGAGGATCTCGCTCTCGCCGAGCAGACCGTCGGCGAGTGGGACGGCGGGACGGGTGTAGCGGACCTGGTTGCGTACGGCGAGGGCGTTGAACGCGAAGTCGAAGTGGGCACTCTGCGAGGGCGGGGGCGGGGGCAGCACCACATGTGCGTGGCGTGAGGTCTCGTTGAGGTACGGGTCCACGCTGATCATGAAGTCGAGCCCGCTGAGGGCGCGGTCCAGACGGTCGCCGTCGGGGGCGGAGAGCACGGGGTTGGCGGCAAGGACGATCAGGGCGCGGATCCGGCCCTCCCCCGGGGTCTCGATCTCCTCGGCGAGGGCGGCGATGGGCAGTTCGCCCTTGGCCTCGGGATGTCCGGAGACCCGGCTCGCCCAGCGTCCGAGCGTGAACCCCTTGCCGGGGGCGGCGGTGCGCGGGGCACGGGCGGTGGCCGAGAGCGGGAAGAGGGCGCCGCCGGGGCGGTCGAGGTTGCCGGTGAGGATGTTGAGGACGTCGACGAGCCAGCTGGCGAGGGTGCCGTGCTCGACGGTGCAGCTGCCGATGCGCCCGTAGACGGCGGCGGTGGGGGCGGCGGCCAGTTCCCGGGCGATCGTACGGATGGTCACCGCGTCCACGTCGCACGCCTCGGCGACCGCCTCCGGCGTGAACTCCCTGACGGCTTCGGCTACGTCGTCGAGCCCTTCGAGATGGCCGGCGAGCGTGCCCGGGTCGGTGAGCTTCTCCTCGAAGAGGACGTGGGTGAGCGCGGCCAGAAGGAGTGCGTCGGCGCCGGGGCGGATGGCGACATGCCGGTCGGCGAGGCGGGCGGTGCGGGTGCGGCGCGGGTCGACGACGGTGAGGGTGGCGCCGCGCTTGCGGAGCGCCTTGAGCTTGCCCGGGAAGTCGGGGGCGGTGCAGAGGCTGCCGTTGGATTCGAGCGGGTTGGCACCGAGGAGCAGCAGATGGTCGGTGCGGTCGAGGTCGGGCACCGGGATGGCATTCGGGTCGCCGAAAAGCAGTCCGCTGGAGACATGCTTGGGCATCTGGTCGAGGGTGCTCGCGGTGAAGAGGGCCCGGGTGCGGAGCGCGGAGAGCAGGGCGGGCGGGTAGAGCGCGCCGGCCATGGTGTGCACATTGGGGTTGCCGAGGACGACGCCGACGGCCTGTTGCCCGTGCTGTTCGGTGAGCGGGGGCAGTGCGGCGGCGATCGCGTCGAACGCCTCGCCCCAACTCGCCTTCCGCAGCACGCCGTCCTTGCGGACGAGGGGAGTGCGCAGCCGGTCGGGGTCGGCGTCGAGGCCGCCGAAGGACGCCCCCTTGGGGCAGATGAAACCCCGGCTGAAGACGTCGTCCCGGTCGCCGCGGGCTCCGGTGACCCGTGTCCCCTCGATGGTCAGGGTCAGTCCACAGGTGGCTTCGCAGAGGGGGCAGATGCGCAGGGCGGTACGGGTGGTACGGGAGTCGTGCGACATGGGCCCTCCCCGGGGCGGCGACTGCGGTGGCGCGCGAACGTGGGCAAGCACCGCCGAGCATACCGACCGGTACGCATGGTGGGGAGGTGTTGTCGGGTCGATATTGGCGGGCGGGAGGTCCCGTCGGATTTTCGCGAGGTGCGGTGAGATGCGGTCCGGTCCCCTGCGGCGCGGACCGGTGCCGTGCGGTGCGGTGTGGTGCGTACCGGGTTCAGTCCAGGACCCGGGCCAGATACGCCTGGATCAGGACGCGGGTCTCCGCGACGATCGCCGGATCGCCCGACGGATCGGTGCGGAAGGCGAGTTGGAGGAGCGCGTCGGCGGCTTCGACGCAGACCAGGATCGTTCGGAGCAGGTCCTCGTCGGCGGTGCGCCCCAGATGGCCGGAGAGCAGCTCGGCAAGGCGCTCCGCGACGCGGTGATTGGCGTCGGAGGCCGGGTCGTGCACGGGGGCCGGGGCGCCGAAGTCGACGAGGGCGAAACCGGGGACGGAACGCTTCATCGCCAGATATTCGTCGAGCACGGCGTCGATGGCGCCGCGCCAGTCGGCGGACGGGATGGCGGTCAGGCGACCGGTGATGCGCTCCGCGTAACTGTCCAGGTTGCGCCGGGCCAGGGCGTCGGCGAGGGCGCGCTTGTTGGAGAAGAACCGGTAGACGGAGCCGATCGGGACTTCAGCGCGGGCGGCGACGGCCCGGGTGGACAGCTGCTCGTAACCGGTCTCGTCGAGGAGTTCGGCGCAGGCGTCGAGTATCCGGGCGAGGCGCTCGGCGCTGCGCTGCTGCACGGGGGCGCGGCGGAGGTTCGTATTCGCATGGGGCACGGGCTCCATGATGCCGTGACTCCCCTCTGCGGGACGGGCGGGTGCGGACCTGCGGTCAGGCGAGGAGCAGGGTCAGCCCCCCGATGGTGTACGCGATCATCAGTGCCAGCAGGGGAAGTTGCCCCGCGACGGCGCGGGCGGGCGGGAAGAGGCGCACGGACCGGTCGTGGGCGGCGACGACTCCGAGGACGTGCCCGACGACGATCGCGGCGACCTGGAGCGTGGCGATGCCGCCGGGGGCCAGGGGCGGCTCCGGCGGGACGGAAGTGTCAGTACCGAGTGCCACCATGACCGTGTGTGGCCCTTCGGTCACGAGGAGCGTGAAGTAGTGGGCGACGAGATAGCCGAGGGCGATCGGGACGAGCGAGTGCGCGAAGACGGTGAGGGGGTGGCGGAGTTGACCGGAGATCAGCCGGGTGACACCGGCGCAGAGGGCATAGAGGGTGGCGACGAGGGCGACGGCGGCGAGCAGCCCGAGCGTGGCCGCGGTGGTGCGGCCCAGGGGTGAGGTCTGGACGGAGGTGATCCAGGAGGGGGCGTCGGAGAAGCCGTCGTAGGCGGTGGAGCCGAGCATGACGCAGACGGTGGCGACGAGACCGGGGGTCGGCGGGGTGGCGTCGAGTCCGTTGAACGGGGAGCGCAGGACGAGACGGCGGTCGGCGGGCCGGCGGCCGAGGGGGGAGAGCCGGGCGAGCAGGCCGGAGTAGACCTCGAAGGCGTCGGCGTGGTCGAACCAGCGGGCGCCGTGGCGGGCGGCGCCCGCGAGGTGGACAGCGCCGTACGGCACGAGGAAGAGAAGGAGGGCGGTGGACGACGCGGGGTCGGGGGCGACGAGTTCGAGCCAGGTGAAGGCGAGGAGTCCGGCCGCGGCGGGCCACAGACCGAGGCGTACGGGAAGGGGGCGGCCCGTGGCCGGGTCGCGGGCCAGTGCGCGGCAGACGAGGAGGTGGAGCGTGCGCAGGGGATTGAGGAGTCGCCAGACGGGACCGAGGAGGAGCGAGGCGGGGACGAGCCCGACCCAGAGGAGCACGTAGACGGCGCCCGCGGCCGGGTTGCGCTCCGGACCGTCCGGGCCGAGGAGGAGATGGAGGAGGACGAACAGGGCGGCGGCCAGGCCGCCGGCGCGCGCGGCGATACGGGTGGGGCGGGCGTCGGCGAGGCGTTGGAGAGGGACCGGAAGCGGGCGGCCCGCCCGGTCGCCCCGGAATCGGGAGGCGGGCCAGAGCAGGCCGAGCGCGAGGAAGGAGACGAAGAGCGCGGCGAAGGCACCGGCGAACGCGTAGAAGGGGGACAGCGGCAGGTCGTGCCGGGAGCCGATGCCGTGGGCGAGGACGCTCACCGTACGACGAGCTGGGTCAGGAGCAGATCGGACTCATGGGTCTCGACCTCGAAGAGCCCGGTGTGGTCGGCGGTGAGGGTGAGGGTGGTGGTCCGTCCGGCGGGCAGGCGCGCCTCCTTGTCGTAGCCGTGGACATGGAGGGTGTCGGCGCGGTCGGTGCGGACACGCAGCTCGATGCGCTGCCCCTTCCTGAGCTCGGTGCGGCCGGGGGCGGGGCTGACCTTGCCGTGAGAGATGACGATCTCCAGAGTCCGGTCGGGGCGGGGCGCGGCGGGGGTGCCGGCGGAAGGAGTGGTGGTGAGAGGCGTGGTGGCCTGGATCGGTGTGGAGTGCACGGCCCAGGCTGTGTGATCGTCGGCGTACAGCCGGGCCGTGAGGGTGCGGCCGCCGCCCGCCTCGCGGACGAGGGAGTCGGGAAGGTGGTACCAGGGGCCGTAGAGCCGGGCCAGGGGGTGGCCGTCGAGGAAGAGCCGGGCGTGGCCGCGTCCGAGGAGCGCCGCGCCGCCGACACTGTCCGGGCTGAATCTGAAGTTCCGTACGGAGAGATGGACGTTCCATCCGTCCTCGGAGTCCGGCCGTACGGCGACGGTCACCGCGGGGGCGCCCGTGGCCTCGACCTGTCGGAGCCGGTGCCCGGATCCGTCGTCCGCGGTGAGGAGCCGGCCGACGTTGCCGCCGGCCTGTTCATGACTGGTGCCGGGCCTGTGGTGGGTGGTGGGCCGCCCACCGCAGGCACTCGCACCGCACACGAGGGCGCCTGCGGTGAGAAGGGCGACGGCGAGCCGGGGGAACGCCGTGCGCGATGTGAGCGACGTGAGCCTGTTGAGTCGCAGCGGGCGGGGAGATCGCCTCATGACCGGTCCCCGTCCCGCCCGGAGCCCCGGTGGGACCCGGAATCCGTGTCCTGCCCGGAATCCGCACCGCGTCCGGAACCCGCGCCGTGTCCCGAATCCTTTCCCGCACCCGCGCCCGCACCGGCACCGGCACCGGCACCGGCCCCCGCACGGTCGTCGCCCAGCGTGTCCGCCGCATCGGGGTTCGTGTCCGCGTCCGGCTCCGGGTCCGCCTTCTTCCGTACCGCCCGTTCCCCGTGCCGCGCCGAGGCGGCCACCGCCCACACCACCCAGATGACGCCGAGGAGGCCGCGTACCCAGGCGGGGCCGATCGGGATCCACGGGATCATCAGGACGGCCTTGTCGAAGGCGTCGAGCAGGGTCAGGACGCCCAGCACCATCGTGGTCCAGCCCAGTCCGGGCCGCCCGCCGCGCAGGACGAGCCCGATGCCGGTCCACCACGCCCCGGTCAGCAGCAGCGCCACCGCAGGCAGATAGGAGGACGCGAGGCCCGTCGTCGCACCGGCCACATCCAGCCCGAGGCCGATCGCGCCGAGCAGGGTGGCCGCCGTGGCGAGCCGGCTGTGCCGCAGGCGGCGCCACCAAAGCACCCCGCCGACCAGCGCGAGCACCAGGGCGACGCCCAGCGCGATCTGCACCTCGATGCGCTCGATGCCGCGTGCGCCGTACCAGTCGCAGCCGGCCGGCAGCCGACGCGCCTGGACGTTGTAGTCGGCACAGACCAGCAGTTGGGCGAGTTTGACCGGTTCACCCACCAGCCGGTCGGTGCGGACGGAGACCGCGCCGCGCGCCGCCCCGCACGCGGGCAGCGAGCGCGGTGTGGACGGTCCGGTGTCCGACTGCCAGCAGTTGCCGTCCCCCTGGCCGTCCCACCACACATCGGTGCGGTTGGGCCGGGAGCGGCCCGCCTTGTCCGTGCCGAGGTGATTGTTCGCGTACCGGTTGTGGTGCGAGGTGTCGGCCTGCTTCGCGAGGGCGCTCTCGCCGCGGATGAAGGCGGGGACGGCGCTCAGGAAGAAGGCGGCACGCCGCTGTCCGTAGATCCAGTTGTTCTCGTAGATGTTCCAGTTGCCGCCCGCGGTGATGATGCCGGTGCCCGGCGGCATGGAGATCTGCGGGCAGACGACGCCGTCCTCGTAGCCGCGTTCGACGGGCGGTTTGGCGCAGGTTCCGTCGGCGACGTACGGGTAGTAGTCGGCGTTGTTGTCGTGGATCAGGTTGCGTTCGAAGCGTGCGTGGTTCTGCGGGAGTCCGGGGTGGCCGGGGAAGGCGCTGTCCATCGAGGCGCCGCCCATGTTGTGGTCGAACTCGTTGTCGTGGACGTAGACGGAGTCGCCCGCGGTGCCGGAGTAGCCGACCATGTTGTGGTGGCTGCGGCAGCCGGTGATCTCGATCGAGTAGCGCGGCACGTCGTAGCCGTATCCGTCATTGATGTCCGACGCGCTGCCGGGGTAGATGCCGGAGTCGCCGTTGCCGTACGACTCGCAGTTCTTGTACAGCCCGTGGTCACTGGCGAAGGTCAGGAAGCCGTACTCGTCGTTCCACCGGGTGAGGACGTCGTCGATGACGAAGCCGTCCTGGGCCAGCACGTACAGCGAGTTGAACGTCGTGCGCTGGGCGGTGAAGTTCTTGAAGTAGATGCCGTCGGAGCCGTCCGAGCGAATCGCGTTGAGTTTCTGGTACTTGGCGTCGATCACGACGTCGGTGCGCTCCGCCCCCGTCCCCTCGATCTGGAGCTGCTTCTTGCCGAGGATCGCCACCAGGTTCTGGTTGTGCGGACATTGCTTCTGCTGCGCGTACGACAGGATCTGGTAGCCGAGCTGCGAGTTGGGCGCCTTGAGCCTTGCGCACTCCCCCGTCGGCCTGGGCAGCGAGGGCTCCTCCTCGTACAGGCCGGGCAGAATCGCGATGTTCATGCCGGGTCTGCCGACCTTGTCGACGGCCTGTTGCAGATGGCGGTAGCCGGACTTCAGGCACCGGTCGAAGAGTTCGAGGTTGCGTGCCCGGAGCTTCGCCGGGAAGCCGGATATCCGGCGTTCGAAGTCGGCGCGGTCGCTCTTGCAGACCAGCAGATCGGGTTCGCCGGCGCGGTGGACCGGGACACTGCCGGACCCGTCGGGCAGGGTGACCGGCCGTTCCTCGTGCGCCTGGGCGGCCGGGGCCGCGAGGAGTGCGGCGGCCAGTGCCGCCAGGACCACCAGAAGTCTTCGTGTCCACGACATGTGCCGGAGAGTAGAGCATTGTTCAACTTTTGGAACCCCTTCTGCGCGACGGATCAGAAGAATTCCGTCACGACCCCGCACCGGATCCGCGACGCGCCACCGCCCTGCCCCGTTGACGTGCCCCGATCTGATTCCTACGGTGTCCCATAGGAATTCTTCGGCACCGGGAGCGCGGCATGGGCGGCACCAGCGGCATCGAGCAGGCGAGGAAGACGGCGGAAGCGCTTGCGCACTCCGCCGGTTTCGGCAATGAGCACAGCTCCGAGGCGGTCCCGGGAGCGCTGCCGCAGGGCCGCAACTCGCCGCAGCGAGCACCCCTCGGCCTCTACGCCGAGCAGCTGAGTGGCTCGGCCTTCACCGAACCGCGCGCCCACAACCGCCGCTCCTGGCTCTACCGGATCCGTCCCTCGGCCGCCCACCCGCCGTTCGTCCGGATCGACAACGGCGTGGTGCGCACCGCCCCCTTCACCGAGTCCGTCCCCGATCCGAACCGGCTGCGCTGGGACCCGCTCCCCGACCCCGCCCCCGGCACGGACTTCCTGGCAGGGCTGTGGACCCTCGGCGGCAACGGCGACGCCACCCAGCGCACCGGCATGGCCGTGCACCTCTACCACGCCAACACGGCCATGACCGACCGGGTGTTCAGCGACTCCGACGGCGAACTGCTGATCGTCCCCGAGCGGGGCGGCCTGCTGCTCCGTACCGAACTGGGCCTGCTGCGCGCCGAACCCGGCCACATCGCACTGATCCCCCGCGGTGTCCGCTTCCGGGTGGAACTCCTCGACGACTCCGCCCGCGGCTATGTCTGCGAGAACTACGGGCAGCCGTTCACCCTCCCCGACCTCGGCCCGATCGGCGCCAACGGCCTTGCCAACGCCCGGGACTTCCTCGCTCCCGTCGCCGCGTACGAGGACGCGGACCGCCCGTTCCAGGTGATCAACAAGTTCTGCGGCAACCTCTGGTCCGCGACGTACGACCACTCGCCGCTCGATGTCGTCGCCTGGCACGGCAACCACACCCCGTACGTCTACGACCTGCACCGCTTCAATGTCATCGGCTCCATCAGCTACGACCACCCCGACCCGTCGATCTTCACGGTGCTGACCTCGCCGTCCGACACCCCCGGTCTCGCCGGTGTGGATTTCGTCGTCTTCGCGCCGCGCTGGCTGGTCGGCGAGGACACGTTCCGGCCGCCGTACTTCCACCGCAACGTGATGAGCGAGTACATGGGGCTGATCGAGGGGGCGTACGACGCGAAGACGGCCGGCAGGGGCGGCTTCGTGCCGGGCGGCGGCTCGCTCCACAACATGATGTCGGCGCACGGCCCGGACCGGGAGACCTTCGACCGGGCGAGCGCGGCGGAGCTGAAGCCGCAGAAGATCGACGACGGTCTTGCCTTCATGTTCGAGACCCGCTGGCCGGTCACGGCGACCGGACAGGCAGCGACCGCCGACCACCTGCAGCGCGGGTACGACGACGTGTGGCAGGGTCTCGAACGCAACTTCCGGCCATAGGCGAAGCCGCCGCTTCCCGGCCCCCGCTCGTCGCGTCCGCAGTGTCGCAGTACGGAGAGTCCAGGTGACCCAGGTGCCTCAACTGCCCCAGACGCCCCAGACGCCCCAGGTGACGGCCTTCGCCCCCGACTCGCTGGTCCTGAACCGCAAACTGCCGCTGTGGTACCAGGTCTCGCAGTCCCTGCGCGCGTCCATACTCGGCCGCGCCCGGGACGCCTCGCTGCGGCTGCCGACCGAGGAGCAGCTCGCCGCACACTACGGCGTCAGCGTCCTCACGATGCGGCAGGCACTCAAGGAGCTGGAGACGGAGGGGCTGATCAGCAGGCACCGGCGGCGCGGCACCTTCATCGAGCCGGGGGCCCGCCGGGCCTCGCCGGTCCGGCTGCTCGGCTCGATCGATGCGATCGTCGCCCAGCAGTCGGGCGAGCGCACCACGGTCCTCGGCCATGGTCCGCTCGCCCTGCCCGGCGATCTCGCCGAGTACTTCCCGGGCTGTACGGACGTGGTCGGCTACCGGCGGCTGCGCTGCGACGGCGACACCGGCGAGCCCACCAACTGGGCGGAGAACACGGTGCATCCCGAGGTCGCGGCCCGGCTCGATGCCGCCGATCTCGAACGCTGGCCGATGACCAAGGTGTTGCGCGATCGCGTCGGCGTCCGGATCGCGCGGATCACGGACACGGTCGAGGCGCGGCTCGCCGACCCGGCCACCGCCGAGCTCCTCCAGGTCCCGCTGCTCAGCCCGATCCTCTTCTACACAGGGGTGACGTACGACGAGAGCGGCCGGGTGGTGGATGTGGCACAGATCCGGTACCGCGGGGACAGGTTCTCGTTCTCGGTGACGGTCGAAGCGCACTGACCGCACACGACGCGCCGTTACGATGCCTGGGGCGGCGGACGTGGCGACGGGGAGGACGACACGGTGGCAGCACGGGCGGGCGCCGGAGCCGGCGGGGACGACGACATCCCGCTGCTCGATGACCTCATGCCATGGTCCGTACGGCCCCTGCGCACCGGGCGCCCCTGGGTGACGGCCCCGGACGCCGGTTCCCTCAAGGCCCGTTGGGGACGTCTGGTCAGCACCGAGGGAGCCGAGCGCGAACAGCTTTTCCGGCCCACCCGTTCCCGTAACCCGCAGACTCCGGTCACGGCGCTGCCCGGCCAGACCGCCTCCACCGCCCGGTTCGCACGGGAGTCCGGCCCGTGCCCCGAGCCGGTGCGGATCCTGCACGGACCGTTCGACGAGCAGTGGCTGATCCCCGACCACCGACTGATCGACGCCGCCCGCCCGGAGCTGTGGAGGGTCGCCGACGGGCACCAGCTCTTCGCCGTCGAGCACGGGTACGTACCGCAGGACACCGGTCCCGCCCTGTCCGTGACGGCGCTGCTGCCCGACGGCCACTGGCCGGCGGGCCGCCCCGGCCGGATCCGGCCGCTCTACCGAAGGCCCGGCGGACGGGAACCCAATCTGGCGCCCGGACTGCTCGGGCTGCTGCGCGCCCGGCACGGGGACACGGTCACCGCGGAGACCGTGCTGGCATGGATCGTCACGGCGGCCCGTCACTCCCCCGCCGGGACCGTCGTACCACTGCCCGCCGACACCGCACGTTGGTGGGCCGGGGTGGAGCTGGGCCAGGAACTGTTGCGGCTGCAGCTGCGCGGCGCGCGCGGCGGGGAGCGCCCGCGGCTGCCCGGCGGGCGGCGCCCCTACGTGCGGGCCGCGGTACCGGCCGCGCCCGGCACGCTGGAGTACGACCCCGGCGACGAGACGCTCCTGCTGGGTACGGGACGCATCTCGCCCGTGCCGGCGGGAGCCTGGGAGTTCCGGGTGGGCGGGGCCCGGATGCTGGAGCTGTGGTTCGAGCGACGGGCCGCGGCGGACGGGGCGGACGGTCTGGAGGCGATACGGCCCCGGGGCTGGCCCCAGGAGTGGACCTCGGAACTGCTGGAACTGATCACCGTGCTGGCGCTGCTCACCAAACTCCGGCCCCGGCAGGAGGAGCCGGCCGACGGCCCGCGGCTCACCGCCGGTGATCTGCGAGCGGCCGGTGTCCTGCCGGTCGCGGCGACGGCCAGGCGGCCGGCTTCCGTGCTCGACCACCACGAGGAGGGCCCGGAAGGGCAGTTCGCCCTGGTGTGACACGTATCGGGCAGTCAGGACGCGGACCGTTCGAACGAGTCCAGGACCCGGTCGAGCGCCCGGTCGAACACCCCGTCCAGATCGATCGGCCCGGAGTCCTCGGCGAACGCGGCCGCCATCCGCGGGTACTTCCCGGTCATGATCTGACTGATCAGATAGCCGGTGCGGGCGGCCTGCTCCTGTTCCTCGGACCAGGGCAGTGACCGGCTCCGCTCCGCCGTGGCGATCTCGTTGGACACATACGTGGTGACCATGCCGTTGACCATGGCGATGAGCTCCATCTTCTCGCCGAACCGCGCGTCCAGGCCATCCAGGCAGCTCAGCGCGTACTCCAGGAACCGCAGCGCGTTCGGCGAGAAGCCGTAGACGGGTGACATCAGCCGGGGCACCCACGTGTGGCGGTGCATCAGCGCACGGGTCTGGTGGGCGAGTGCGACGAGGTCGGCGCGCCAGTCCCCCGAAGGGTGCTCCGGCAGCTCGTAAGCGGCGCTGACCCGGTCGACCATGAGCTCGTACAGGTCCTCCTTGCGCGGCACGTAGTTGTACAGCGACATCGTGCCGCAGCCGAGCTCGGCCGCCACCTTGCGCATGGACACCGCGTCGATGCCCTCCGCATCGGCGATGCGGACGGCGGCGTCCGCGATGTCGGCGCGGCTGAATGCGGGCTTCGGGCCACGGCCCGCACGCTCGGGGCGTGCCCAGATCACTTCGGGTACAGCGGGTCGCCCCACCATCGATCATCACCTCGCTCACCATCCTAGTTACGTACACCGTACGTAGTGAGGTACGGTGGGCACCATGACAACTACGTACGCTGTACTTAGTGAAGGTCTGGAGAAACGCTACGGGGACGTCCATGCACTGCGCGGGCTCGATCTCGCCGTCGCCGAGGGCGCCGTCTGCGGAGTCCTGGGACCGAACGGCGCGGGCAAGACCACCGCCGTCCGGATCCTCACCACGCTGACCGCCCCGGACGGCGGCAGCGCCCGGGTCGCCGGGCACGACGTGGTGCGCGAGGCGGGCGCGGTGCGCGCGGCGATCGGGGTGACCGGGCAGAGCGCCTCGGTCGACGACGAGCTCTCCGGCCGCCAGAATCTGCGGCTCTTCGGCCGGCTGCTCGGCTTCCGTGGCGAGGCCGTGCGCCGCCACGCCGACGCACTCCTCGAACGCTTCGAGCTGACCGAGGCGGCCGACCGCCCGGCCCGCACCTACTCGGGCGGAATGCGGCGCCGTCTGGACCTGGCCGCCGGCCTGCTGACCCGTCCGCAGGTCCTCTTCCTCGACGAGCCGAGCACCGGACTCGACCCGCACAGCCGCAACCAGATCTGGGCGGCGGTACGCGAACTGGCGGGCCGGGGCACCACCGTCCTGCTCACCACGCAGTATCTGGAGGAGGCCGATCAGCTGGCCGACGACATCGTGCTGATCGACCGGGGCCGGGCCGCCCAGCGCGGCTCCCCCGCCGAGCTGAAGGCCCGCATCGGTTCGTACGCAGAGGTGGTCGTCGCCCACGCATCGGCGCTGGTTCCGGCAGCGGCCGTCCTCGACCGGCTCACCGGCGCCGAACCGGTGCTCGACCATGAGCGCCGCACCGTGGGCGCCGTCGCGACCGACACCACGCTCACCCTCCCCCGTATCGTCCGCGAACTCGACGCGGCCGGCGTACCGCTGATCGACGCGAGCCTGCGCCCGCCGACGCTCGACGAGGTCTTCCTCCGCCTGACCGACCGCGGCGACGGCCGCACCTCCCCGCCCCTGAAGGAGGCGACAGCATGACGCAGGCACGGGAAGCGACTGCGGCCCGCACGGTCACCAGCACACCGCTGGCCGACGGCTGCGCCGTGCTGGGCCGCCACCTGCAGCGGATCAAGGCCGCCCCCGGGGTGCTGATCCTGACCCAGACCATGCCGATCACGATGCTGCTGTTCTTCGGGTACGTGTTCGGCAGCGCACTCGCCATGCCCGGGCAGGAGTACCGCGCGTTCCTGGTGCCCGGGCTGCTCGCGGCGACGGCGGCGAACGGCATCATGACCGGCATGTTCCAGTCCGCACAGGACTGCCACCGGGGCGTGATGGACCGGTTCCGTACGCTGCCGATGAGCCGCACCGCCGTACCGCTCGGGCAGACCGCGGCCGATCTGCTGACCACGGCGATCGGCATGGTGCCGCTGATCCTGGTCGGGCTGGCGGTGGGCTGGCGCATCGAGGGCGGCCCGTCGGCGGCACTCGGCGGGTTCGGACTGCTGCTGCTCTTCCGGTTCGCCACGTCCTGGCTGGGCTGCTGGCTGGGGCTGCTCATCCGGAACGAGGAGGCGGCGGGCCAGCTGGGCAGCGCCACGTTCATCCTGCCGCTGCTGTCCAGCGCCTACATCCCGACCGACAATCTGCCCGGCCTGCTCCGGACGGTCGCGGAGTGGAACCCGATCAGCGCCATGGCCGCCGCCACCCGCGACCTGTTCGGCAATGCGGCGCCGTCCGCGGACGCCGCCTGGCCGGCAGCCCACCCGGTGGCGGGCACGCTCGCCTGGTCGGCGGCGCTCCTCGTGGTATTCGTACCGCTGGCCGTCCGGCGCCATGCGCGCGGCGGCGAGTGACACGGACTCACCGAGGGGCCACCGCACCGACGCGGCGGACGCCCCGGACACTCGACGGGTCATCGCGCCGGCGCGGCACGCCCACCGGGCTCACCGCGGAATCAATGCGTCAGCGCGGCAGGCCGGTCCAGCGTGCTGAGCAGGCTGATGAAGCTCGACTCCAGGAAGGCGGCGAGCTCCGCCAGCGCGTCCGGCTCGTCGAGCGGCCAGCTGGTGACGGCCTCCTCGGCGAACGCCATCCAGGCCCGGCTGGCGATGGAGAGCCACGGCGAGTCCGGCATCCCGAGCCGCCGCTGCCCCTCCTCCACCCGCCGGGCGAGCGTATCCCGGGTCCCCTCGACGATGTCCTCCACCGTGGGATGACTCCCCGCGGCGCCGCGGACCAGGGTCAGATAGACCTTGCGGTGCTCGAGTACGTACGCCACGAAGCCGATGATGAACGACCGCAGCCAGGGAACGGGCTCCAGCGAGGAGTCCGGTTCCGTGGCTGCGACGAAGCAGTCGCACTCCTGCTGCACCACGACACGGTAGAAGTCGCGCTTGGAGTCGAAGTAGTGGAACAGCAGCCCCCGGGAGATCCCGGCACGGCGCGCCACCTCGTCGGTGGAGAGCTCGTCCAGTGACCGGTCGGCCAGCATGTCCAGGCCGATGGCCACCAACTGAGCCCTTCGTTCGTCGGGACTGAGACGCGCTGCTCGCTTTTCGGACATGCGCACAGTCTAGAAGTACTTCGGTGCCGAATTATTTCGGTCCCGGTCGGACCGTCGTCCGCGGGCCGGGTCACCGTTGCGGGCGCCGGCTCCGGCGGGCATGAGCACGGTTCCCACCGCCAGGCAGGCGGCACTCGGTGCGGTGGTGCCGGGGCATGCCACGGCACCACGCCCTTTACTTCTGCCCCTTTAGTTCTGCCCCTTTACTTCTGCGGTGTCAGTTCCGGCCCCAGCGAGGAGAACTTCTCCTGCGACACGACCCGCTTCGGCGGCCAGGTGATGTTCTTCGGCGGCCACTTCTGCCCGGTCCTCTTCAGGAACCAGGCCGGCGGCTCGTACATCGGTGGCTCATAGCCGCCGGGCAGCGCCGTCTTCCACGCCAGTCCCTTGGTGCGTTCCGCGAACTCGGCCTTGATCGCCTTCAGCCGCTCCGGCTGGGTGAGCAGATCGACCGCGGTCGCGGCCAGATACTTCGCTGCGGCGATCACAGCCGCCTGGCCGGGCGCGGCGGCCGCACACGCGGCTGTGGACCAGGTGTGCATCTTGGTGCCGATCGGGGCGAGCGCCGCGCCCATCGACACGGTCGGCACATTCCAGCTGATGTCCGCAACATCGGTCGAACCGCCGCCCATGAAGACCGGGTTGGGCGGGGTGAGCGCGCCGACCTTGTCATGCATGCCGGTGGCCGGGAGTCCCAGTGACTCCTGGAGTTCCTTCGCCAGCCGGTGCGCCTCCTCGGTGAATGCGGGCGGACCGATCTGCGTCATGTTCTCGTGCAGCAGCTCGGCGAAGGACTTCGACGGCAGTTGGTTCCAGCAGGCCGAGGTGATCCGGTGTCCGACCGTGGTCTGGCTGGCCTTCGCCGCCGCCTCGGAGACCGCGATCACCTTGTCGAGCAGTACTTGCACCCGGGCCGGACTGCCTTCGCGGACGTAGTACGAGATCTCGGCGATCTCCGGGGTGACGTTCGGGATGTCACCGCCATTGTTGATCACCCAGTGGAGCCGCCCCGACGGGGCGAGGTTCTCCTCGCGCAGGAACTCCGACATCGTCGCCATCATCACGGCGGCGTCCAGCGCGCTCTTGTTGCCGAGCGGGGTTCCGCCGTGGCCGGCGACCCCGAGGAAGGTGAAGGTCACCGCGGTCATCGCGGTGGTGGTGCCCCAGCCGGTGGCGTTGGCGGTGGAGGGATGCCAGTCCAGGAAGGCGTCCAGACCGTCGTACACGCCCTTGCTGACGGCGTACGTCTTGCCGATCAGAGCCTCCTCGGCCGTCGAGCCGAAGAACTTCACGGTGACGGGCAGCCGGTGCTTCGCCGCGGCCTGGGCGACGGCTGCCGCGGCCGCAGCGGCGGCCGTTCCCAGCGCGCTGTGCCCGCAACCGTGTCCGGGGCCGTAACCGGGCGCGAACGGGTCGTGGATGTACTCGCGCGGATCATGGTGGCCGACGCCCTTGTTCTGCGAGAGGCCGGGCAGCGCGTCGTACTCCCCGCTGAAGCCGAGGACCGGGCCGCCGCTGCCGTAGCGGTACGTGGCGGTGAACGCGGTCGGGAAGCCCGCAGTGCCGAACTCGACGTCGAATCCCGCCTTCTCCAGGAACCCGGCCTCGGCGAGCGAGGAGTTCCACTCGCGCAGGCTGAGTTCGGCGTGGTCCCAGATCTCCGCGTTGAGCCCGGTGATCCGGCCGCTGTTGGTGTCGATCCAGCCGATGGCCGCCTGTTTGGCCGGGCTGTCCTGCGCCAGTCCCTTCGGGGCCTCGTAACCGTCGTCCGTCGCGGCTTCGGCCGCCTCGGAGGCCGCGGCCATCGCGGGATCGGCCTCGGCCGTCATCACGGCGGTGGTCACCCCTGCCGCGCCGAGCAACTGCATGATCCGTCTGCGGCTGAGGACCGGGCCGGCTGCCATGGCTGCTTCGTGCGCGTGCTCATGCTGGTCGTGCAGGTCACACATGTACGCCTCCGGGGGTGAGGTGCTGTGTACGTGCCAAACGATCAGCACCCTGGCCCCAGAAGTTTTCGACGTCAACATCTCGGGATGACAAAGTTGTTACGTACACGATAGGTACGGTTCTTATGAGCACTCACCCCCTCCCCCTGGACGGCATCACCGTCGTCGCCGTCGAACAGGCCGTCGCCGCCCCGTTCGCCACCAGGCAGCTCGCCGACCTCGGCGCCCGGGTCATCAAGATCGAGCGCCCGGACGGCGGCGACTTCGCACGCGGTTACGACACCGCTGCCCGCGGTCTGGCCTCGCATTTCGTCTGGTGCAACCGCGGCAAGGAGTCCCTCGCGATCGACCTCAAGGACCCGCGCGGCCTCGCCGTGGTGCACCGGCTGGTCGCCGACGCCGATGTGTTCGTACAGAACCTCGCCCAGGGCGCGGCCGCCCGGCTCGGTCTGGACGCCACGACGCTCTGCGCCGCGCACCCGCGGCTGGTCGCCGTCGACATCTCGGGGTACGGCGCCGACGGGCCGTATGCACACAAGCGGGCCTACGACATGCTCGTGCAGTGCGAGGCGGGACTGGTCTCCGTCACCGGCACGCCCGGGCAGCCGGTGAAGGCGGGTGTGCCCGCCGCCGACATCGCGGCGGCGATGTACGCCTTCTCGGGGGTGCTCGCGGCGCTGCTGCGGCGCGCGACCACCGGACTCGGCGGGCCGGTCGAGATCTCGATGCTGGAGGCGCTGACCGAGTGGATGGGGCATCCGCTGCACCATCGGATGCATGGAGGCGAAACCCCGGCGCGCACGGGGCTCGCGCATCCCGTCATCGCCCCCTACGACGCATTCGAGACGGCGGACGGGGAACACCTGCTGCTCTCCGTGCAGAACGACCGGGAGTGGCGCCGGCTCACGGAGCATGTTCTGGGACGGCCGGAGTTGGCGGACGATCCGGACTTCGCGACGAACACCGCACGGACCGCTCACCGGGAGCGGACCGATGCGGTGGTCGCCGAGGTGCTCGCCACGCTGACCACGCAGGAGGCGCTGGCCGGGCTGGACGCCGCGGGCATCGCCTGCGCCCGGCTGAACACCGTGGCGGATGTGGCGGCGCACCCGCAGCTGGCGGCGCGGGACCGGTGGCGGGAAGTGGAATCACCGGTCGGGGCGCTGCGGGCCATGCTGCCGCCGATCACGCTGCCGGGCGGGGCGGAGCCGCGGATGGGAGCCGTACCGGCGCTCGGTGAGCACACCGAAGCACTGCTGCGGGCCGCGGGGATGACGGACGAGCAGACAGCAGAGCTGCGCCGGGACGGTGTGATCGCCTGAGCGCGGCCCGAGCGGTGGGCCGGTTCAGTCAGGGACGGGCGATCGGTCGGGGGCCGGATCGATGGTGACAGGCCGTCGGGTCAGTGGCGGCTGCCGAAGAGCGAGCGCCGCAGACGCCGCAGCGGGGCGAAGAGCGAGACACGCGCGCTCCTGCTCCGGCGGCTGTGCGCGGCGTCGCGCGAGGTGAGCTCCAGCATCAGCGACGTCGCCTCCGCGGTCTCGCGCTGCGGGACGGCGGGGCCGCCGAGCACTGCGAGATGGCGGTCGAGGCGCGAACTGGTCGCACTGCTCCCACATGTGATGGCAGGCACACGCGGCCTGCTGCGCATCGCTATCTGTTCCATGTCACTCCCCACCCGTACGAGGGCACCCGGCCCGGGCAGGTTAACCCTATCCCCCCGCGATGACACGCGTGTATCCCGGGCGCCGGATTGAGTACACACATACGGAGGTTGACGACCGTACTCATAATTCGCTCGATTACAGGGCGAGTTGGACAGAACGGGAACGGTTCGCCCGCAGCGGCGGATTGGTGCGCAAGGGGGTCGGGAACGGTCCGGTCTGAGCTAGCGTGGAGAGGTTTCCGCCGTGCTGCCGCCACTCCTGCGGATGGGGGATCACCGTGAGCGAAGTGCCGGGCGAGGACCGACTGATCGCGGGCCGCTACCGCCTGCTGGGCCCCCTGGGCCAGGGCGGGATGGGGACCGTGTGGCGGGCGCGCGACGAGGTGCTGGGGCGCGAGGTCGCCGTGAAGGAGGTCCGCGCCCCGTCGGGGCTGCCCACCCCCGACGTACAGCGGCTTTACGCGCGCCTGGAGCGGGAGGCCTGGGCGGCGGCGAGGGTCTCCCACCGCAACGTGGTCACCGTCTACGACGTGGCGACCGAGGACTCCCGCCCGTGGATCGTGATGGAGCTGATCCGCGGGCTCGCGCTCTCCGACGTACTGGACGCCGAGGGCCCCATGTCCCCACAGCGGGCGGCGCACATCGGCGCGGAGGTGCTGGCCGCGCTGCGCAGCGCCCATGGGTCCGGGGTGCTGCACCGCGATGTGAAACCCGGCAACGTGCTGCTCGCCAACGACGGGCGGGTGGTGCTGACGGACTTCGGCATCGCCATGGTCGAGGGGACGTCCGCACTCACCATGACGGGTGAACTGATCGGCTCGCCGGAGTTCCTGGCACCGGAGCGCGCACTGGGACGCACGCCGGGGCCCGAATCGGATCTGTGGTCACTCGGTGTGCTTCTGTACGCCGCGACCGAGGGCAATTCGCCGTTCCGTCAGAACACCCCGCTGAACACGCTCCGGGCGGTGGTCGACGAGGAACTGCCGCCGCCCCGGCGAGCCGGCCCGCTCGCCCCGGTCGTCGAGGCGCTGCTGCGCAAGGACCCGGCCGAGCGGCTCTCGGCTGCGGAGGCCGAGCATCGGCTGCGGATCGTCGCCGCCGGGGGTACGCCGCGGGCCGCGGGGGCCGGCGCGGCGGATCCGCACGGCGCCACGATGACGGCCGGCACGACGGCGCCCGCGACGCCTTTTCCCCCGACCGCCTTCCCCTCCCCCGCTTCGTCTGCGACATCCGCGTACGCCCCCGAGGAGCGGTCGCGTCGGGCGGTCGCCGTTCTCGCCGTAGGGCTGGCGGTCCTGCTGCTGGCCGTCGGCGGGATCGTCTGGACACTGGCCCACAAGGGCGACGACAAGAACGCGGGAGGGTCCACCGGCGCCCCCGGCCCGGGCCCGACCAGCAGCGCCCCGCGCTCGGCGCCCGCCACCCGGGTAACGTCCGACGCCGACGGATCACCGGGCGCAGGCGGCGCCGGGAACACCGGCAACAGCAGTACGAGCAAGCCGCCGCCCCAGACCGTGACGGTGTATCTCACCCCCGTACGCGAGAGCTACGAGGGCACTTGCCCGCCGCCGCGCACCGAGGCACCGGCGGTCGAGGCGACGATCACCGTGGGTCGTACGCCGGCACAGGTCGAGTACCGGTGGGCGCTGAAGGACGGTACGAGCTCGGATCCCGGCTGGCAGTCGCTGTCCTTCGGCGCCGGCGACGGGCGGTCGAAGCAGGTGGCGCACTCGGAGCTGACGTACCGGCAGGACACCACGTACCACGGAACGATCACCCTGGAGGTGAGGAGTCCGGTCGCGGTCACCTCGAACGGAGTGGCGTTCTCGGTGACCTGCCGGACGGAGACCCCGACGGACGGGGCCTCCGCCACGGCGGAAGGGGCTTCCGCTCCGGCGGGCGACTGACCGGGGCGGCCCGTGGCCCTTCCGCCGCCCCGTCAGACCACCGAGTTGAGGGCGGGCAGATAGCCGCCCGACTGCCCGGCGGCGGTGGGGTGGTAGGACTCACCGATGTTGAGCCAGTTGACACTGTGCAGCCAGGCGCTGCCGGAGCAGATCTCGTGCCCGGTGAACCTGGATGCGACATCGCTGAAGGTGAAGCCGTGGTCGGCCGCACGCTTGGCGGTTGCCGCGTTGAGGTAGTCGGAGGCGCTGTTGATGGCGGAGCGCTCGGTCTCGCTCAGGCCGGCGAGGCAACTGCCGCCGATCTTGTAGAAGCGGGGGTAACCGAGGACGACGACGTGGGCGGACGGCGCCTTGGACCTGATCGCCGTGTACACCGAGTCGAGCTTGCCGGGCAGGGTGGAGTCGACATAGCTGCGGGCGGTGGCGATCCGGCTGAGGCAGGTGGATTCCGACTGGAGGACACAGGTGGTCATGACATCGGCGAAGCCCGCGTCATTGCCGCCGATGGAGATCGAGACGAGGTCGGTCGAGGCGGAGAGCGGGCCGAGCTGTCCGGCCGTCACATCGCCGGTACGGGCGCCCGAGCAGGCCGTGAAGGCGAACGACGCGGGCGAGTTGGCGGCGGCCCAGAGCGCGGGATAGGCCTTGGTGCTGCGCTTGCAGTCGCCGCTGGCGCTGTCGTAGCTGCCGGAGCCGACCCCCGAGGAGTACGAGTCGCCGAGTGCGACGTAATCGACGGACGTTGCGGCGTTCGCGGTGGCCGCCCCGGTCAGGGCGAGTACGGCACCGAGCAGAAGCGAGGACGATAACGCCACAAGTCTGGATATCTTCATGGATTCTCCCTTGAACCGACCGGCAGGATCTCTGCCCTACTCCGTGGTAGCAGCACGGGCGCCGCGCCGGAAGTGTTCATGCCAAGTCCGTCCGATGGGGTCCCCTTGACGGCCCGCTGAGCGTGCGTCATCCGGAATTCGGGCATCCGACGCACCGGGCGGCAAAGTCGCGCATGCAGAACATCGACATCGAGACACGCACGGCGTCGCCGCCACCGTCTTCGTCTCCACCGGGTGGCCGCGCGGGACGTACTCGGCAATGCACCGGCGCGGCGGCGCCAGGAACCGTACGCCCCGGAGCGGGTGACGGTCCGGTGGTCCACCGGCATCGCGGAGTTCGAAAGGCTGGTCCCCGCCGGGCCGTCGTCGATCGCCCGGAACTTCGCCGCCGACCGGATCCTCACCGAGGGGTACGCGGTCGTGCGGCGGACCCGCCAGGTCCGACGCGGATTCGCCGGCTCAAGGAGGTGAGCGATGCGGGCCGGTCGGACGGGCGGCAGAAGGTGGCGAAACCTGGGTGCGCCGGGTGCCCCTGTGCCGGATCATGGGCGCCATGTCTGCCAACCCTGAGTCCGCTCTTCCGATCCGGCTCACCGTCGACGACAGCGATTCCCCGGCCGATGTCGTCGACGCGCTGTTCCTCGGCCGCTTCGCGACGGGCGAGCAGCCGTACTCCCACAGTTCCTCCCTCGACCGGGTGAAGTCCGGGGCGACGCTGCTGCCGCCTGCCGCCAAGGTGCTGCGCGCCGCCCGCGACGAAGACCGCAGCGCGACCCTCGCCGAGGGGGAGGGCTGGACGCTCCTCATCTCGCGGTGGAACCGCGGCGCCGACGTCACCGTCACCGCGACCACCGCCGAGCTGGCGCAGAAGATTCTCGGCCAGGCGACGGACGGTGCCCAGGACGAACCGGAACCACAGCCCGAGAACGTGACGATGGGCTTCTGGTACGTCTCGCCGCGCCGCGGCCCGCACCGCACCACCCGGCAGATCGCGGCCGGTACATGGGACGAGGTGCGCAGCAACTACACGGCGCCGGTGGCCGAGGCCATGGACCGGCTGATGAAGGTGACACCGGACGACATCGCGGGCCGGCTGCTCCTGCTTCACGGCCCGCCCGGCACCGGCAAGACGTCCGCGCTGCGCACGCTGGCCCGGTCCTGGCGGGATTGGTGCCAGGTCGACTGCGTACTCGACCCGGAGCGGCTCTTCAACGATGTCGGCTATCTGATGGACATCGCGATCGGCGAGGACGACGGCACGGCGAAGAGCAGGTGGCGGCTGCTGCTCCTGGAGGACTGCGACGAACTGATCCGCGGCGAGGCCAAGCACACCGCGGGCCAGGCGCTGTCCCGCCTGCTGAACCTCACCGACGGGCTGCTGGGCCAGGGCCGCAATGTGCTGGTGGGCGTGACGACCAATGAGGACCTGGAGCGGCTCCACCCGGCGGTCGTCAGGCCCGGCCGCTGCCTGGCCCGCATCGAGGTGGGCTCACTGACGCACCAGGAGGCGGTGGCCTGGCTGGGCTCGGAGGAGGGACTCCGCCGGGAGGGCGCGACGCTGGCCGAGCTGTACGCGCTGCGCCGTGGCACCGGTCCTGCCTCGGTGCCGAAGCAGGACGCGGGGGCGGACGCGGGCCTGTATCTCTGAGGGTTCCGCCCGTAAGACCGACCGGCAAATGGAGGGTGGGAGAAGGAGCGGGGTCTGGTGCGTGCAGCTGCAAGGCGGAGGAGGGAGGCAACGCGGAGCGTTGTTGACTGACGACAACGCCGCAGATGTGCGTGCCAGACCCCGCGACGCCGCCCTCCATTTGCCGGTCGGTCTAAGCCCGTCTGTCCTCGATCGCCGGACGGGCTTGGTTCTCGCGCCCTTGAGGACACGAAAGGCCACCGGACCGGACGGCCGCGGTCACTCCTCGTACGCCGCCCGCACCGCATCCTGCGCCAGCGACGCCGCCGTCGTACGCGACAACCCGAGCCGCCTCACCTGGTCCGCGTACTCCCGCGCCGCCTCCGCGGCCTTCCGCTCCGCCGCATCCCCCGCGGCAGCGACGAACGTACCGTTCCGTCCGCGGGTCTCGATCACCCCGTCCGCCTCCAGGGTCCGGTACGCCTTGGCCACCGTGTTCGCGGCGAGGCCGAGCTCCTCGGCGAAGCCGCGTACGGTCGGGAGTCTGTAGCCGACGGGCAGCGCGCCGGACCGCGCCAGTTCGGAGATCTGCGTGCGCAGTTGCTCGTAGGGGGCGGTGCCGGAGTCGGGATCGAGAGCGATCTTCAAAGTCACGGCCCGATTCTCCCCCACCGCCGGAAATTCGGAGGCGACCGGGCCGGTTCTCCCCGTAACGTCCGCCGCATGACTGTGATCGTTCGCGACTTCGTGCCCACCGACGCCGAGGCGTGGGTACGGGTGCGGCGCGCCGCACTTCCGTACATGGTGACGACTCCTGAGCAGGTTGCCTTCGAACAGGTCAACGCCCATCCCGACAGGCGGTACAGGCTGCTGGTCGCCGAGGAGGACGGGGAGATCATCGGCACCGCTCAGGTCGGCATCGTCCATGACAGCCCGGAGCCCGGCCAGGGTTTCTGCAATCCGTACACGCACCCCCACCGGGTGGGCCGCGGCGCAGGCTCGCTGCTGGTGCGCACCGCTGAGGAGTATCTGGCCGGGGAGGGGGCTGTCGCCATCTACACCTGGGTGCTCGACGAGCCGGCGAACCGGGTCTTCGCCGAGAAGCGCGGGTATACGCCGAGCCGTCCGGCGCACTTCCTCCATCTCGACCTCGCACACGGCACGCTGCCGCCCCGTCAGGACCCTCCGTCCGGTGTGGAGCTGCGGACCGCCGCGGACTTCGCGGACGACCCGCGGCCCCTGTTCGAGGCGGACGCGGAGACCACGGCGGACGAGCCGAGCGACACCCCGGCCGAACTCTCGGACTACGAGGACTGGCTGCGGAACACCTGGAACAACCCCGGTCTGGACCGGGAGCTCACCTCGGTCGCTGTGGTGGACGGCGAGGTGGCGGCCTTCAGCGCGGCGAACACCGACGGCCTGACCCGCTACTGGTCGGGGATGACCGGCACCCGCAGGGCGTACCGCAACCGGGGTCTGGCGAAGCTCGCCAAGACCGACTCGCTGCACCGCGCACGCGCGGCCGGCTACACGGACGCGTACACCGGCAATGACGCGGACAACGGCCCGATGCTGGCCATCAACACATGGTTCGGCTACCGGATCTGCGCCACGGAGGTGCGCCATGTCCACAACATCGGTTGAGGTCGTCCTGGTCAAGGCGGGGCGGACGAAGATCCGTTACCCGGCGGAGCTCGTGGGCGACGACGGCACCCGGGTGACGGTGACCGCACCGTGGGCCGCACCGGGTGTGCGCGACTTCGGCTTCGTACGGTTCGAGCCGGGCGATGTCTTCACCGAACACTACTGGCGCGACCGATGGTTCGCGGTGAAGGAGGTCCGCACCGGCGAGGGGACACTGAAGGGCTGGTACTGCGACATCACCCGGCCCGCAGTGCTGGGCGACGGGGAGCTGCTGGTCGAGGACCTGGATCTCGATCTGTGGGTGTCCGCGGACGGCTGCTCCGTACTGCGGCTGGACGAGGACGAGTTCGAGGAGAGCGGACTGGCCGCACACGATCCCGACGCGGCGGATGCCGCCCGCCGGGCGCTGGACGAGCTGGAACGCCTCGCCCTCGCGGGCGGGCTCGCGGGGCTGCTGGCACCGTCGCGCCCGTCCGGCGACGGACGCTAACGCACCACGAGCTCCACCTCGTACCCCGCCGTGTCCTCCAGATAGGCGGCGCAGTGCCCGTCGCCGCCCGCGTACGGATGGCGGTCCGCGAACAGCAGCCGCCAGCCGTGCTCCGGGGCCCGCGCCACCAGCGCGTCCAGCGTGGCCCGGTCCCGGAGGTGGAACGCCAGGTGGTTGAGGCCGGGGCGGAGCCGGTCGTGCGGTTCCGGGGCCAGGGCCGGTGACTGCTCGATCACCAGATAGGTGTCACCGCGCCGCCAACTGCGGCCGTGCTCCCACCTCTGGTACGGGACATGGCCCAGCTCACCGAGGAGCCAGCCCCACCCCGCCTCGGCCACCGCCAGATCGGGCACCCACAGCTCGATGTGGTGCACCCCGCCCGTACCGGACCCGCCGGACCGCAGCGGGACCGCGCGGCGGATGCCGTGCGGCTGGTACGCCACGGTGTCGCCGTCCTCGTGCCAGTGGATCAGGAAGTGCTCCCCCGCCCGGTAACCGTCCAGCCCCGCACGGCAGTACGCGACCATGTCGTCGGGCAGGGCGTCCAGCGGGAACCAGGCGAGCTCCGAGCACTTCTCCGGTTCGCGGTTGTACGGCGGGCGGGCCGGGTCGTACTCCGCCTCGAAGAACCAGCCGGTCCGGGGACTGCCGCCGGGACCCCGGTGCTGCATGACCAGGGCGACCCGCAGCTCGTCCGGGTCCAGCGCGAGACCGATCTCCTCGGCGGCCTCGCGGATCATCGCCTCGCGGACGTCCTCGCCGTCCTCCACATGTCCGGACGGACCGTTGAACAGCCCGTCCGCGTATCCCGTGCCGGCGCGGCGGGCGAGCAGGACGTCGGGGCCGCGGCGCAGGATCAGATGCACATCGACGATCTCGGCGTGCCGGTGCGGCGGCTCGGCGCGCGCCACCAGCGCGTACCGGTCGTCGTCGACCTGCTTGCCCCACAGGTTCGGGTCGCCGGAGAGCCGCTCGTGGTGGATGCGCTCGGTGAACGGGGTGAGCAGTGCCGTCAGTCGCGCGGCGGAGAGGCCCACCCCGCCCCACACCCCCTCGATCAGCAGCAGCCGCCCGCCGGGCCGCAGCAGACCGAACCAGTGGCGCAGGGCGGCCTCGGGATCGGGCAGCAGCCACACCACATGGCGGGCCATGATCACGTCGAACTGCTGCTTCCCGACCGGTGGTCGGGCCGCGTCCCCGACGAGCACCTCGGTGCCCGTCCCGGCAAGCTTGGCCCGCGCCTGCTCGACCATGCGCGGCGACCGGTCGACCGCGGTGACCCGGTGGCCCTGCCCGGCGACGACCAGCGCCAGACTTCCGGTGCCGCACCCCAGGTCGAGCACCTCGGAACGGCCCCCGGGCAGCCAGTTCTCCAGGCGCTGCGCCCATGCGTGCCGGACCACCGGATCGAGCAGCCCGTGGTCGGGCTCCTCGTCGAAGGAGTCGGCGGCGGAGTCCCAGTCGATCGTCGTCATGCGTCGATCGTCTCAGCCACCACTGACACAGTCGATCAGTCGATCGGCCGGTCAGCGCGTCAGCCGCTTGCGGTAGTGGAACCTGTCGTAGACGCCGTCCACGCGCCGCTCCACCAGTTCGTACCCGTAGCGCGGGTAGATCTTCTGGTTCTCCCACATCAGCGCGTTGGTGTAGAGGCGGATCTCGGGAAGGCCGAGGCTGCGGGCGTGCGCGTCCACGAAGGCGAGCAGCCGTCGGCCGACTCCCCGGCCGGCCGCGTCCGGGTGGACGGCGACGGACTCCAGGAAGAGGTGGTCCTCGTGCGGGACGAGGACCAGGACGCCGATGACGTCCGGGTCCCCCGTCACGTACACCCGGCCCGCCGCCACATCCGCCGCGTGGTCCGCACGCATGGGTGCGGGGACGACGCCGATGCGCGCGATGTAGTGCCGGTAGGCGGCATCGGTGACGTCCCGTACGTCGGGGACGTCGGCCGGGGCGGCGAGGCGGATCTCGTCGGACGTGTCGGCGGTCATGGAAGCACCGTACGAGGACCCCGGCCATGACCTACGGGTGGGTCCCTCGTGCACGTACGGAGAGGGCCGCATCGCCGCCCCGGACCGTGGCGCGAGCGCCGCGGCGGGACGCGGCGGTGTCCCCCTCGGCCGTACCCCCTGACCCGCGTGTTCTTAATCGCTGCTGAGCGGCCCCATAAGCCGGCCATAACGATCGCCAAGTTCCCTTTTCCACGCCCTGTTTCGGGCAGCCGAACGGCTAGCTTCTCCCTGCCCCCACGTGGACCGCCGAAGGAGAGACGCCACCATGGCCGTGATCAGGACCGCCCGCCGCAAGGCCGCCGCAATCGTCGCGCTCGGCGCGGCGCCGCTCGCGCTGACGGGTCTCGCCGCGGCGCCGTCCGCCGCCCATGGTTCGCTGACGGATCCGGTCAGCCGGGTCTCCGCCTGCTTCGCCGAGGGGCCCGAGCACCCGAAGTGGGCTGCGTGCGTGGCCGCGGTCGCGGCGGGCGGGACGCAGGCGCTGTACGACTGGAACGGAGTCAACATCGCCAACGCGGCAGGACAGCACCGGCAGTTGATCCCGGACGGCAAACTGTGCAGTGCGGGCAACGACAAGTTCAAGGGGCTCGATCTGCCGCGCGCCGACTGGCCGGCGACGAAGATGAAGGCGGGCACCCACACCTTCCGCTTCCGGGCCACGGCACCGCACAGGGGCACCTTCGAGCTGTATCTCACCAGGGCCGGCTACGACCCGGCGAAACCCCTGAAATGGTCGGACCTGGAGGCGAAGCCCTTTGCCACGGCCCCTCGTTCGGATCATGACGGGCTCGCGGGTCCGGCATGATCCGAACGAAAGACCTCAGCCGATGGCCGAGGCGCAGGTGGTCGGGGTGGCGTGCGCCGGGTCCAGGGCGTTCGCCACCTCGTGGTACGCGATCCGGTCCACGGTCCCGATCGCCACATGCTCGGACAGGTCGACCGGGCACAGGTCCTGGAGCAGGACATTGCGTACGTTCGGCCCGTCCAGGAACTGCGTGCGGTACGGGGTCACGACCTCGTCGTACTTGGTCGCGACGACCGTGTAGCGCACGCCGGGCACGGTGTCGCCGCCCGCGTTGAGCTTGGTGATGAACGGGGATCCGGCGACCTGGTCCGCGAGACCGGGCGTGCCGGCGTTCAGCAGGTCCTCGGCGCCGGGGAAGTACGGCAGCAGTTTCGTCAGCCCGAGGAGGGTGGTGCCGTGGTTGTCGGGGGCGAGCCCGATCATGGCATTCACCTTCGCGGCGCCGCCGAGGAACTTCAGGTAGTAGTTGGGCATCATGCCGCCCTGGGAGTGACCGACGATGTCGGCCTTGGGCGCTCCGGTGGCGGCGAGCACCTGGTCGACGAAGGTGGCGAGCTGCCCGGCCGATTTGTCGATCGGACCGAGGCCGTTGAAGAACGGGACGCCGGGCAGTTGGCCGTAGTCGAGCGAGTAGACGCAGTAGCCCCGGTTGACCAGGTACGGAGCGAGGACGAGCCAGTTGTCGATCGAGTTCCCGAAGGTTCCGTGGACCAGGACGACGGGGCGGGGGTGGGCTACGGAGGGTTTGCAGGAGTAGTCGTTCCAGCCCCGGGAGGGGGCCGTGGCGGCGGGGGTGGCTGCGGTGGCGGTCGCCGTGGGGGCGGCGAACGCTGCGACGGCGAGGAGCAGTGCGGCGAGGGTCCTCCGCGCACGTGGGGTGCGCGGCGCACGTGTCCAGGGCAGCATCGTGTGGTCTCCTTGCGGCTCAAGGGAGTTGCGATGTCAATGCGCCCTGCGGCCCGGACCACAAGTTCTGTACCGACGTTCCGTACCGATGTTCGGTACCACGCTCTATGCGCTCATGCCAAATTACGCGCGAGTAAGGTAGCGAGGGAAGTTACGCGTCAGTAAAAACTGACGCAGCATCATCCCAGGTTCACGCGAACCCGATATGACGACACGTCAGGCAACGGGTCGATCATCCACGACGACCGCGTACAGCTGTGCACGCCTCGCCCGGGGACGTATCACGTCGTCGAAAACGTGCGCTGCAGGGCGGAGACGGCATCGGTGCGCTCCGGCGGGGCGATCGTGACCACAGGTCGGTCGCGTCCGGCCCCCGAGGATCCTCATCGCCGAGGTCCGAGTCGCTCGCCGGCCAGAGCGGCGGGATGTACGGCCTCGGGTCCGAAGCGCCGCCTGGCCCGGTCCGCGGCGGCTTCGGCGGCACGGGCACGGTAATCGCCCGGGTCCAGGGAGAGTTGGCGGTGAGCCCTGTCGGCCGGCAGCAGGTCGTCGGCGCGGATCACGAAGGCACGGACTCGTGCTCGCTGCAGCCCGAGAGCGGTCAGCAGACCCAGAGCAGCCGTGACGAGGGCGGGCGAGTGGTCGGTGGGTTCCGCCAGCGTGCACGTACGCGTGGTGGAGCTGCGGTCGGCGTACCGCACCGTGAGCGTGAGGCGGCCGGTGACCTGGCTTTCACCACGCAGGCGTTGGCCGATCCGGTCGGCGAGTCCCAGGACCGCGCGGTGATGCCGCACCGGGTCGAGACAGTCCTGGTCGAGCACGAGATCGGCCATCAGATGTGCCGCCGGTTCCAGCGGGACGACCGGGCGGGGATCATGACCGCGGGCCCGCTCGGTCAGCAGTCGGGCCTGGCCGACGCCGAGAATGCGTTGCAGGGTCGCCGGGGGTACGTCGGCAACCTGACCGATGGTGTGCAGGCCGTACCGGCCGAGCGTGGCCGCGGTGGCGCGGCCGATTCCGGGCAGCGCGGTGACCGGGCGGGGGCGCAGCCAGGCGGCGGCCTGTTCGACGGGAACCCAGGTGGTGTGTCCCGACGCGGACGAGTCGGCCGCCATGGTGGCCAGCATGCGGTTGCCGGCGAGCCCTGCACTGCTCTCGATGCCGTACAAGGCCAACAGTCTGAGTTTCGCAAGCTGAACCACGTCGTACGGGGTGAGGTCGAAGTACCTGAGCGCGGACGTCAGGTCGAGCTGGACAGCATCGGGCGACACCGCCTGCACATGGGGGGTGATGCCGGTCAGCAGGTCGATCGCGTCCACGTACCGTCCTTCGTACGGCAGGGCGTGCAGGTGCAGGTGGGCGATGTGCCGTCGGCGCGTGGTCATCCTGCGCTCCCTGGGCTGGTGTAGCCGAGCTTTCTCAGATCGGCTGAACCGCTGCCGGCAGGCTGCAGGTCGGCATAGGGATGCAGCCGGGCGCCTGTCGTGCCGTTGATCAGGGTGCGCCGCGGCTGCGCGGGGGTCGGTTGCGGATGGCTGACTCCGAGCAGGGAGAGAGCGGCTTCGGGGCCGTGATCGCGACGGGCGACGGCGATCCGGTCCAGGTCCCAGGCCATGGTGCCGACGACGGTGCGGCGGGTGCCGCGCACCTGGACCGTGCCGCGGACCAGCAACAGCCCGCTGTGGAAGACGGTGTACGCGCAGGCGGGGTGGGAGTCCTCGAAGAAGGCCAGGTCGACCAGGCCGGAGCCGTCCTCCAGGGTGACGAAGATGATGCGCTTGCCGCTGGCGATCGGCGGGGTCTGCGTCGAGGCCCGTACCCCGGCGACGAGAACCTGCCCGCCCGGACGGGCTCCGGCCAGATGCGCCGCGTCGGTGGCACCGATCTCCCGCAGCAGCCGGTGATGGTGCTCCATCAGATGCCTGGACACGTCGATGCCGAGCGTGTTCAGCTCCGCGCTGAGGGCTTCGCGTCCGGTCATCTCCGGCAGGCCGCTCGGCTCCGCTCCGCCGACCGCCTCCACGTCGATGGGCAACTGGCCCTTGCTCGCGGACCGGGCGCGGGACTGCCGGTGGAGTTCGACGATCTGCAGCAGCAGATCCCGCCGCGTGAGGCGCCCGTCGTGCAGGGAGTTCAGCGCGCCGATCTCCGCGAGGCGTTCGGCGACCGGTCGGCTGGGCCGGGCCCGCTGCCAGAAGTCCGACAGCGATCCGTACGGCTGGGCCTCCTCGATCCGCGCGCATTCCTCCTCGCTGATACCGCGCACCGCGGACAGCGCGAGCCGCACGCCCCACTGCTCCCCGTCGGCCCGCTCCACGGTGTGCTTCGTCCTGGAGTGGTTGACGTCGACGGGCAGGACCGGGACGCCGCGTCGGCGGGCGTCGGCGACAATGACGCGCTTGGGCCACATACCGGGGTCGTGTTCGAGGAGGCCGGCCAGCAGGAAGGCCGGATAGTGCGCCTTGAGCCAGGCGCTCTGCAGAGCCGGTACGGCGAAGGCGACCGCGTGCGCCCGGCAGAAGCCGTAGGCACCGAAGGCCTCGATGGTCTTCCACACCTGGTCCCGGACCGCAGGGCTGTAACCGCGGGCGGCCGCCCGGCGGTGGAACCAGTCCTTGATCTTGGGCAGTCGGTGCTTGTCGCCGAGTGCCCGCCGGGCGACCTCGGCCAGAGCGCGATCGCAGCCGGTCAGCACCGACAGCGTCTCAATGACCTGCTCGTGCCAGATGGTCACGCCGTAGGTGTCGGCGAGCACGGGTTCGAGGTCCGGGTGGGCGTAGGCCGGTGTACCGCCATGACGTGCGGCGATGTACCGCTCGGGCATTCCCCCGGCAACCGGTCCGGGGCGGAAGAGACTGATGTCGGCGATGACGTCCTGCGGGTCGCGGGGTTGCAGGCGCGAGAGAAGATCCTGCTGGCCGGGCGATTCGAGCTGGAACAGTCCTATGGTCTGGCTCTCCTGAATGAGTTTGAACGCGAAGACGTCGTCGAGCGGCACCTGCCGTGGATCGTCCAGATCGATACGGTCGCCGGTCGCCCGTTCGATATCGGCGACGGCGTGGGCCATCGCGGACTGCATCCGCACCCCCAGAACGTCCAGTTTGATGTTGCCCAGCGCCTCGATCTCCTCCTTGGCCGCCATCGCCATCGGATAGTTGCCCTGGGGGGTGGGCTGCACGGGCAGCCGGTCCAGGAGCGTCGCGTCGCTGATAATCACTCCGCAGGGGTGCATGGCCATGCCGTGAACCAGGGAGTCGAGGCCTTCGGCGAGCTCCCACAACGGCCCGTACCGCTTCGCTTCGGCCGCCAGTTGACGCATTTCGGGCAGTTCGGCGAGTGCGCTGGTGATGTCCGATGCCCGCAGGTGCGGGAAGCTCTTGGCGATTCGGTCGACGTCCGCCGGTGCGATCCCCAGTGCGAGGCCGGTGTCCCTCAGCGCCCGGCGGGCCCGATAGGTCTCGGGCATCGCGGTGACCGCCACGCGCTCGGTGCCGAACCGGGCGAAGATCGCGTCGTAGCACTCCAGCCTTCTGGCGGACTCCACGTCGATGTCGATGTCGGGCAGGGACGCCCGTCGCACGCTCAGGAAGCGTTCGAACAGCAGGCGGTGATCGAGCGGGTTGGCCGTGGCGATGCCCAGCGCGTGGCAGACCATCGAACCGGCGCCCGAGCCGCGGGCCGCGACCCGAATGCCCAGCTCCCGGATATCGGCCACGACCTGGCCGACGGCGAGGAAGTACGAGTCGTAGTTCAGCTCGGAGATCACGCCGAGCTCTTCGTCCAGCCGGTCGAGCGCCGCCCGGTCACGGTCCAGGCCGCGCCGGACCATGCCGGCCTCGCACTGGCGACGCAGAAACTGTGCCGCGCCGCCCGTTCCCGGCTCGACTCCGAGCACTTCCGGTTCCGGAAAGTGGGGTGTGCCCAGCCCCAGGTCCGCCCTGGGATCGACGGAGCACTCGGCCGCCGTGGCGGCGGTGTCCGCCAGCAAACGGCCTGCCCGCCGGGTGTCCGCTCCGGCACACTCGGCGATCAACTGCGCGATGCGCGCCATCGCTCCTTCACCCTTGAGCCAGCGCTGCCCGCTGTCCAGGCGGCGCCGGTCGATGGGGCGCAGCAGCCGCGCGGCATCAAGGATGTCGGCGAGCCGGTGCTGGTCCGGGTCGGCATAGCGGACGGCATTGGAGAGCACGACGGTGGTGCCGGTACGGTCGGCCAGCGCCAGGGTGCGGGCGGCCAGCCGCAGTGATCCCGGGCCCGTACCGGACCGCCTGTGCACGACAGCCTCCAGCCGTACACCTCTGCCGAAGATCTCCCGCCACGGCGCCAGCAGCTTCGCCGCGACGTCCTCCCGGCCTGCCGCCAGGGCCCGTACCGGCTCCGAGAGCGGTCCGAGCAGCACGATCAGACCGGGACCGCCGTACTCGCGCAGCGCTTCCCACGGCACCACCACCGGGGCCGCGCCGCCTGCCGTGCCCGTGTGCGCGGCCGACGTGATGCGGCACAGCCGCGCCCATCCCGTCCGGTTCCGCGCGAGCAACACCACCCGCAGGGGCGGCTCGACGACGTGCGCGCCACCGCGCGCCGGGGTGCGGCGGCGCTGCACCGGAGGAGGGGGTGCGATGGCCTCCACGGCCAGATCGATGCCGAAGACCGGCTTGATCCCGGCTTCGGCGCAGGCTTTCGCGAACCGTACGGCACCGGTGACCGTGTCCCGGTCGGTGAGCGCGAGCGCCGTCGTGCCGCGCTCAGCCGCTCGCCGGACAAGCTGTTCGGGATGGGCGGCACCGTAGCGGGCGGAGTATCCGGACGCGACGTGCAGATGGGCGTAACCCGCCATGCCGCACCTCCATCACTCACCCCATTTGAGTCCTTTGCCCGATACATTCATCGTACGCGCGTTCGATTACTCTAACCCCCATCCACCTCGATCGATGGTGCGATTCGAGCGCGTGATCTATTTCGTGGCATTCCACACAGCGGCTCACCGCGACTCCATCGGGACTCACCGTCACCGCGAGGGAACTCTCCTCACGCAAGGCGTCGGCAGGAAAACCACAGCATGCTGCGCAGCGATGCGCGCCAGGCACGGGTCATCCGGCGGGTGAGCCGGGCAGCCATTCGGCCCGGCCCCACCTGCGCCGACAGGGGACACCCGGGACCGTGGGGGGCATGACTTTCGCTGACGAGGCGAAGAAGGCCGTCACTCCACGGGCCGCACTGCCCGTCATCGGCGTGCTCGCGCTGCAACTGCTGTTCATCGCGTCCTACATCGGGGTGCTGCACGCCCCGAAGGCGACGGCGTGATCACACTCGCCCTGCAGGCGCTCACCAGCACGTCGGCATCGGCCTGGCCGTCCTGATCATCGTGATCGCGGGCAACCCGAGCGCGGGCGGCGCCTTCCCGCTGCCGATGCTGCCGGACTTCTGGCGGGCGATCGGCCCCGCGCTGCCACCGGGTGCGGGGACCTGGGTGGCGCGCTCGATCGCGTACTTCAACGGAAACGCGGTGACGACCGCTGCTGGTGCTGTCCGCGTGGGCGGTCGTCGGCACGGCGCTCACCCTGCTGCTCGCCATGCGCCGCAGGCAGGACGATACGGACGCGACGCGCACGCAGACCATCCCCGGGGGCCCGGCGCTCACCTGAGGCATGTCCCGGTAACCGCGCCGCCCGTCTGCGGGGGCAATGGGGCGCCCTGTCGCTTCGACAAGGAGATCCGGAGCTTCCTCATACGTGGAAGCGCCGAAGTATTCCTCGGCGCTGAAGCTCCACGATGTGCTCGGCGGCCCGTTGCGGCGCATCTCCGCCACGTACCAGAACGCCCGCCTCGATGTTGCGCCGGGCAGCGGACTCCGTAAGGTTCGCGCTGCCCAGGAAGAGGACACGGCGGTCGGCGACTGCGAGTTTCGCGTGCTGGCGTGCATAGGAGTCGGCGTCTGGGTCGCGCACCCAGTGCCAAAGACGCAATCCGGGCACGGATGCGAACGCGCCGGCCGGCTCGCGGCCAGAGAGGAGGCCGCGCGCGCCGGCCAGCGTCTCGACCACCACATGCGTCTGCACGCCTCTGGCGGTGGCCTCGGTCAGGGCCTGTGTCAGCGCCGGATAGGGGCGGGCCGCATAGGTCATGGCGAGCAGTTCGTCACGGGCATCATCGATGACCTCGACCAGTACCTGAGCGGTCGCCCGCACCGGTACCGCGGGCGTGGAGGGCCCGCTCCACACCGTTCTGACCTGGACCGCGTCCTGTGCACGCAGTTGCGCCGCGACATAGCCCCGCAGGTAGGCCGCGGCTTCCGGACAGGGCAGCGAGTCCTCCTCCACTGCCTCGTACAGCTTCGCGACGGCCTCCCGGACTCCCGGCGTCGCAAGTTCGGTCAGAGCCCGTTCCCTGCTGTGCCCCCGGGCCAACAGCCCGGCCAGGTCCTTCGTACGGGAGGGACCGAGAGCCACGGCCGCCGCCTCGGCCGCGGACTCGAAACTGCGTCTGCTCACGACAGCAGACCGACCGGTGTGAGCACCTGGTCATTGTCTCCGGTGAGCGGGACGAGGAAGCGGCGGTCGAGAAAGCGGTTGCCGCGCTCACAGGTGGTCTCGGAGACGAACAGACAGACGTGGCAGGCAGCTCCGTGAAGGAAGTCGGCGGGGTCGTGCGGCAGCCTCTCGGAGCACAACGGGTCGGCCGAGCAGTGCGACGCATCTGCCAGAGCACGGCGGACGATCCGGTCGAACTCTCGCTCCTCCGCCAGTGAGACAAGGCCACCGAGGGTGCCTTCTGAGTCCGGCACAGCGGTGTAGATGAGGATCCCCGTCCTCGGGTTCTCCTCATCGCCTGCATAGATCCGCTCGGCGAGAGAAGCCGAGTTGTAGCCGCATTCCAGCGCAATTGTCCGTATCAGAAGGTGCGAGAGGGTATGAAGAGCGATGTAGCGCGCCCCCGGCCAGCCGTGCAGGGGATCGAAGTCGCTGGTCATGCGATCCGACTTGCGATTGGTACGGAATCGGCCGAAGGCTTCCCGGTGGGCCTCCATATGCGGCGACTTCTCCACCCTCGCCACCCACTCGGCCATGAGCTGGTCGTGCACCCTCAGGAAGATACCTTCACCGCGCACCTCGCTGGCCGGCACCCAGTTCTGCGTACCGCGGGAAAGATCGACCCGGGTGGCGATTTCGGGCGACTCGGGATCGGGGGCGTCGAGGCGGGTGAAGCCGATAAGAGCGCGGGCCTCCCGAAGGCGCTCCACCTGCCGCACATCGGAGAACAACTCGTCGAGTGACGCCGGCACACGTATCTGCCGCAACGTGAAGTCGTCGCTCGACTGCGGAATGGGACCGGAGAGGGCGTCCCACTCGGGGCCGTACAGGTCCGCTTGGACATCGGGCGCTGAGGGGGCCGGCCCGGCTGTCCCGGCCTTGCGAGCGGCAATGGCAGCGACCACCGCATCGGCGTCGAACTGTTGCAGGAACCCGAACTTGCTCATGCTTGCCATGAAGTCGAACTGGGCCCGTTCAACGACGATCTGGAGATCGGGCCAGTGATCGTCGAGCAGCTTCTCGATGTCGCCACCCTGCCCCTTGGGCAGGGCAAGAGCGCTGAGGGTCAACGGGAACCACTGGTTGGACGCACCTGCGACCATCAGTACGGCGCCCTGGGTGCAACCGTTTCCCTCGTACGTACCCAGGTGCGGGTGGCGTCCGCGGCACGCCGGCAGATTTCGGCGACCACGTTCTCCCATCGCCTCACGGATGTTGCGCTTCGTACCGCAGGCGACGCATTCGATGGTGACGTTGGCCGCCTGATTTCCGCCGTGGTCCTTCATGCGCAGCTTGGGACGAGGGGTCTTGGCACAGGTCTGCCCGTGGTGGACGTATGCCGTGTACGGAAACTCGTCCAGATGACCTGCCGTGCAGACGAGGGTGAAGCGGGCCGCGACGGCAAGGGGCTTGCCCCGCTTGCAGTCGTGGACGAACTTCGCCTCGTGCGGGGTACGCGGGTTGGAGTTGATGAAGGCGAACTCGCCCGAGTCGACCGCGGCGAGGACATTGCAGGCGGTGCAACGCAGCCACTGCGGGAACGGGGTCACCGGCACCCCGATACCCTGCGCAGCCCAGCCCTTCGGGTCGCTGTCGCCGCCCTCCAGCCAGGGAGCAGCACGCAGCTGTTCGATCTGCCCGCGCCCGTAGCGCTGGAGGGAGCGGTTGACGGCGGCGCGCAGCCTCGGTTCGTCGATGTCGTACTCGGTGATCCCGTTGTAGCTCCAGGAATCAAGCCCCTTGATGAGGACCGAGAAGTTCGGCAGGTCCACGAGGGAACCGATTCCGGCGGTGAACATGAGGTGGCTGGGCCGGACAGCGCCGACCCTGCGGTTCGAGTTGTTGCTCATCGCTGTCCCTTCCCGGTTCCGCCGGCGGTGGTGGGTCCGTACTCGTCGCTGTCCACGGTGGCGACCGCGTCGGGGTCGCTGTCGGTGTGCGTCTCGCCGAAGTTCCAGTCAGGGCCTCCGCCCGCGGATTCTTCGAGGAAGGTGCCACCGCCTGGCAGAAGCAGATTGATCTCGTTCTCCGTCTCACGCATGGACATGCCGACAGTGAGTTCGGTCCACCGGGATCCGTCGGCACGCTTGAGCAGACCGCTCACGATCGTGTTCTTCCGCTTCTCCTTCCGGTATCCGAGCGCGGCGCTGTTCTCATCGCGCTGGCGGCGCCACTCATCCTTCAGCCGGTCCAGCCGTTCGCTGAGATATCTACGGGCCCGGTCCCCGCCTACCCTCTCGGCACGTTCCAGGAAGCGGCTTTCGACACCGGCGGCGACCGGGCCGCCCAGATCGACGTCATGGGCGTCGAGATTGCGGGAGGTGTCGTACGCGGCCTGGCGCAGTGCGGCGATGTACGTGGCGGTCGCTCCCCGGTCGAGGGCGCGGCGGGTGAACGGGGTGACGGAAAGCGCCTCGACCTGCCGATAGAAGGTGGCGTGGTAGTGCTCGAAGTCCTCGTAGTGGGCAAGGTCGCGTGGGCGTGACCAGTTGTAGAGGGTGACGACGAGACCGGGACGCTTGGCGTCACGGCCGACCCGGGACGACGCCTGGATGTATTCGGCGGTGTTCTTGGGCTGACCGACAACCAGCATCAGTCCGAACCGGGAGACGTCGACGCCGACCTGAAGCATGGATGTAGCGAGGGCGACGTCGACGGCCTGCCGGACCATCGGCGTCATCAAGGCGCGAGGTTCGCGCTTCTCCATCCTGGCAGCGGCATACTCGCGCAGGAAGGCGCGTCGCCGTTGCGAGGTGTCGCGTTCCGGATCGAATCCGGTCTCCAGCCGCTTGAGCGCGGAGCCGATGTCGGTGGAGGAGATACGCGATGTCAGCTCCTGAATGCTGAGCATCCCCGACTTGCTGACAATGCGGTCGGAGAGGGTGTCCTGTCCCTTACGACTCCCGTTGGAACGCACCCGGGTCGTGATGTCGTCGTCCATGTACCGTCGCATACCGGCAAGTTCGCGGGTGGCATTGAAGTAGCCGACCAGAGTCATGTACGGGTCGGCAGGCTTGCCGTAGTCGTCGAAGAGCTGCTGTCCTGCCAGAAGAAGGATCTCTGCAACCCGGATCTCGGCTGCCTTGAGACGGGTGCCGTGGGCGCACACCCCCAGGTAGCGCCTGCCCGGGTTCTCGCGGCTGAGCTCAACCTGGCGGGAGAAGAAGGTGTCCCCGACGTCGAGGACCTGTGGCGGGAAGACGGCGACCTTACGGCCGAAGACTCCGAGGACTTGGTCCGCGGCCCGCTTGGTGGTCGCCGTCGATGCGACAATTTTGGGTCCGGCCTCGTGCCGTCGTCCCTGGGCGTCTGTGAAGCTCCAACTGCATAGTTGATCGATGGCCGACTCGAACAAACCCACGATGGTGCCGAGCGCACCGGAGATCAGGTGCAGCTCGTCCTGGATGATCAGGTCCGGTGGCCGCAGGCGGGCGACGGGCTGCGCGGTGACCCCGGGCAGATCGCCCTTGGCATGGTGGCGACTTCCGCAACCGGTCTTGGCATCCAGGTCGTCGTGGCGGTATCCGTGGCGCGGACAGATCTCGGTGACCCGGCCGAACAGCAGGCCCGCGTACCCGTTCCAGGGGAGCTGGGCGAACTTGTCCACGGTGGCGATCAGCAGCGACGGCGCAAGCCGGTAGATCTCCTCGTCGACGGTGAGGACCGGGATGCCCTCGCCTGGGGATTCCAGCCGGGAGAACGGGCACCGGTCCGCCCCCTCGCCGCGCGGGCAGTACAGCAGTACACGGCGCCGTGCCTCGTCGTACTCCATGTGGGAGCGGGCGGTCAGACCGCTGCCGCACCATGGGCAGGTGAGGACCTGCAGGACCCGGGCGTGCTTGTCACTGGCGCTCTCGCGGGCACCGGCGATCTGTTCCTTGGCCTCGTCGAACCAGTTGGGCGAGACGGAGGTTCCCACCCACAGACCGATACGGAACGGGGTGGCACCCCAGCGCACGTCCCGTGCGAACTCCTCGCGCCGCAGTACCTCGCAGGCGGTCACGAGAGCTGCGGCGCGCTGGAACTGCTGAGCTGTCAGGAGACGCAGGGTGTAGCGCATGAGAACGCCGACGCCGGCCTCCCCGCTGCGGGCATCGGCGCCGGAGCCGATGGTGCCCTGCAGACGGCGCAGCGCGAAGGTGTATGCGGCGAGCCCGAGGTATGCCTCGGTCTTGCCGCCACCGGTCGGGAAGAACAGCAGGTCCACGAGTGCCTCGCGTCCCGTCCCGCGGTGCGGGTGGCCCGGCTTACTGAGGGAGACAAGGTTGAGCAGCACGAAGGCGAGCTGGAACGGCCGCCAGCTGGCCCCTTCCTTGCCCTTGCCGTACACCTCGTCCCGCGCCTCCCGGTAGGAGCCGTGGTCCTCCTCACGCCCAGTCCTGGCAGTGGCGATCGCGGTGTTGCGGCGCTGGAGCGCCATGGCCCGGTTGGCAAACCGGAAGGCCGCGAGAGCGGTGTCGTCGGCAGCGAGCGTGTCTATGCCCAGGGTGATGCGGTCGCAGATCTCCAGGGCCTGTTCGATGGCGACCAGCGCCGAGTCCCGCAGGTCGTCCGGGAGCGACCGGGCGCTACGTCGCTGCTGTTCGAGCCAGGTGGCGTAGCCGTCGGCAAGCGGGGCGAGGGCGGCACTGAGTTCGCTGCGGCGCCCCGGTACCGCGAGCGCGGCGAGCTCGTCCATACCGAGCTCCAGTCCACGCAGCAGGTCCTGGTCCTCGACGGTGGGTGCGGTGGTTGCCCGGACGTCGTACTCGGGGAGCCACGTGGTGGTGAGCCGGTGTGCGTTGCGTTCGCCGTCGCGTACGTGGGCGTGTACCGCGACGTTACGGCCCTTGGCGTGGCTGAGGCTGTCCCGGTAGAGGAGACGCAGGCGACGCTCCTCGCGGTCCTCGGAGGCGTTGCCCCGGTTCGCCGGATCGAGAGGGTCGTCGACGGGGAAGAACACTGCCGCTTGGCCGTCCGGGAAGGCGGTGACCTCGAGGGAGGTCTGGAAGAGCCAGCGGGCATCGCGCGCCTCGCGACTGTCCTCCTGCCCGTTCACCAGGGCGAGTTCGACGATGCGCAGGTCCTCGCCGCCGTTCCCCGAACGGTGATTCCGTACCTGTACGTCAAGGACGACGGTATCGCCCTCAAGGGAAACACTCCGGCCGGCGGCGCTGGTGACGTCGATATCAACCGGGTGCTCGACAGGCTCGCGTGACCACACCCTGCGGGTCGTGCCCTGGTCCGTGGTTTCCTCAGACTGGGTGTAGTGACCCCAGCGTGCGGTGACGCTGAGCGTGCCGACCGAAGCGGGGACAGTGAAGGACAATCCCATGGACGAGGCCCAAATGTGGCCGGCTGCCTGCGGGGTCAAGCGGTCCTGGGGCGCGCTGTCGTCGCCCTCACTCTCGTCCCCGGAATCGCTGTCCGCGCTCTGCGCGGCGGCCAGCGCGATTTCGCCCGAGGTCGTGGCGTGGGGCCGCGGCCCGAGCATGCCGACGAGGTACCGGTCGCGGGGCCCGGAGGACGATCGGGGCAGTGTCTCCGTCTCCCCGTCCCACGGCCCCAGCAGATCACGCCGGATATAGGTGACGAGTCCGTCGCGCACACCGTACGAGTCGCCGGAGAGGAACGTCTGCGGCACGTCGTCGAGCGGATGCGGGACGGCGGCCTGGTCGGGCTGGGCCGGCATGCTGTGGGTCCTTTCGGACGGGCCGGTGAGGCACGAAGTCTTGGGCGAGCATACAACAACACCAACAACATAGACCGTTGACTCAGTTCACACAACGCACCGTACTGTCCTCGCTCTTGAGGACGCGGAGTCTTTAGTCTGTTCCCGACCATCGGCCACCGCGCGCGCCCCGAGGACACCCATGCCCCGACTCGCTCTCTCCGACGACTTCGTCGCAGACCTCATCTCGCTGCAGCGACCTGTACAGAAGGAGGTCAACGACGCGATCCAGATGTTCCGGAGCATGACCGTCCCGCAGCTCCATGCCAGCAAGGGCATGCATCTCGAGAAGCTCGAACGGGCTCGCGACCACCGGATCCGCACGATACGCATCACCAAGTTCTACCGAGGTGTGCTTCTCGCTCCGGACGACGGAAGTGAGCTGTTCACGCTGTTGAGGGTCGCCGCGCACGACGAGGCGATCAACTGGGCCTGCAAGCGCGCGTACTCCGTCAACGGCGCAACCGGAGGCCTCGAAGTACGCAATGTCGAAGCCTTGGAACAGATGGAGACATACTTCGAAACGAAGGCGGTCACCACCCCCACCCGCCTCTTCGAACAGCACTCCGACACCGTGCTGCGCGACCTCGGTATCGACGACCAGGTCCTGCGCCTGGCCCGCGTCTGCGTCACCGCTGAGGACCTGACAGTCATGGCACCGCCGATGATGCCCGCCGACCAGTACGAGGTGCTGGAGTACCTCGCGGCCGACTACTCCGCCGAAGACGTGTGGGAGCAACTGATCGCTCCGCGCGGCCAGACGGTCCGTACGGCCGAGGACCGGCCCACCGTCACCTTCGCCGAAGCGATTCTCAACACCCCCAATCGCATCGTGGAGGTCACCGGTCCTGGTGAACTGGAGCGCATCCTCACCGAGGATCTCACCCGCTGGCGGATCTTCCTTCATCCCGCTCAGCGTCGCTATGCCTATCATCCGGGCTTCAACGGACCGGCCCAGGTCACGGGTGGGCCCGGCACCGGCAAGACGGTGGTGGCACTGCACCGTGTACGCCACCTGCTGCGCACCGGCCGCGACGGCGACCGGATACTGCTGACCACGTTCACCAACGCCATGGCGTCCGCACTGCGGGACAGCCTGGCGCTCCTGCTCGGTGAGGCGGACGCACACCTTCTGGAACGCGTCGACGTGACGACGGTGGACTCATTCGCCGCCCGGGTCATCCGGGAGGCGCGGGGCAGCACTCCCAGACCTCTCTCTGCCGCCGCCGAAAAGAGCGCTTGGACCCGTGCCACGGCCCGCGAGGATTTGCCGTGGACCGAACAGTTCCTGTCCCAGGAGTTCCGCAACGTCGTCCTCGCCCAGGGACTGCGTACGCCTGAGGAGTATCTGCGCTGTGTACGGCGGGGGCGCGGCACACAGGTGGGGCGCGTGCAACGGGCCCGGCTGTGGCGCGTGATGGAACGGTTCACGGCCGACCTCGCGTCCCGTGACTCGGCCACGTACACACAGCTGTGCGACCGGGCCGCGCGCACCCTCGCCGACAGCGGTCCGCGCTACCGCCATGTCGTGGTCGACGAGGCCCAGGACCTTCACCCCGCGCAGTGGCGGGTGCTGCGCGCCGGTGTGGCACCTCGGTCGGACGACATGTTCCTCGTCGGCGATCCCCATCAGCGCATCTACGACTCCCGGGTGTCGCTGCGCTCGCTGGGTGTCCAGGTCCGTGGCCGGACCTCGCGGCTGCGTCTCAACTACCGCAGCACGGAGGAGATCCTGCGCTGGTCGGCGTCGCTGCTGGATGGTCAACCGGTGGGCCGACTCGGTGAGGACGACGAGGACGACGGCGGCCGCGACTCGCTGCGGGGCTACCGCTCCCAGCTGCACGGCCGCATTCCTGCGGCACGCGGGTACGGCAGTCAGGACGAGGAGCTCCGGGCACTCATCGAGCAGGTCCGGATCTGGATCGATCAGGACGGGGTGAAGCCTTCCGAGGTCGCGGTGTGCGCCCGTTTCAACACCCTGGTCGACGCGGTCATCGCTCGGTTGCGCCGGGAGGGCATCCCCGCAGTCGCGGTGAAGGACGATCCGGGTCCAGGGACGTCGGGGGTACGCGTGGCCACCATGCATGCCATGAAGGGACTGGAGTTCCGCTGTGTGGCCGTGGTCGGTGTGACCTCCGCCGTGCTGCCGTTCGCACACCAGGTCACGTCCGCCGAAGTGGATCCCCTGCAGCATCAGGCGGATCTGCTGGCCGAGCACTGTCTGCTCTTCGTGGCGTGCACACGCGCCCGTGACGCGTTGGCCATCTCGTGGAGCGGGCAGCGCAGCCCGATGCTCGACCCGGTCGCCGGCTGAGCAGCCCCGACGGACCGCCCGGCTCAAGGCGATTGGTCCGTCGGGGTGTTCGGCCCTGGTGTCAGGCCCGAATCTCGCGCACGACCACCGTGTGCGCCTTGTCCTGGGATGCCTGGTACGACAGCTCACGCCCCGCTCGCTGCCACATCAGGGCATGCCCCAGCGGCGAGGATGGGGAGACGATGTCCGCGCCGTCCTCGGCCAGTTCGGCGACCGTGTACAGAGTCTCCCCGTCTACCTGACCGTCGAACTCCAGGACGAGAAGCGCGCCGGGAATGACCACCTGCGGTGCTTCGGCCGAGTCTCCGACGGCAACCGCGTCGACGAACGCCCGCAGGAAGGCCAGACGCTTGGCGCGGCGATCACGCTGATCGGCCTGGGTCTTGCGCAGGAATACGAGTTTCGCGGCGTCGAGACGGACATCGAGGCCTTCCGGCGTCTCTTCGGGAGCATCGAGAGTGAGCTGCAGCTCTTGCATCTCCCGAACCAGCCGCTGGAAGGCTGCGACGGGGATCTCCCGCACCGGGAATGCACCAGGCGGGGTTAGCGGAGTGTCGCGGTACTTCTGTGCGTCACGAGTGGCCGCAGGCGGCGTCACAGAAGCGGGTGGTGTCGCGGAAGCCACCGAGTTCACGGTGACGGGAGCGGGCACGGCCAGGGGCGTGGGTGCGGAGACAGCCGGCTCCGCCGGCTCGGAATCGATCACCGCCGGAACCTCCGCCTGCGAACGCACAGTCCCGACAGCCGCGGTCCTTGCCGCCCCGATGCCCGTGATCCCGTCCCTCTCCCCGGGCCCGGCCAGGATCTCGGCGTTCTCGTCGCCCTCCACGCTTCCGGTCGTCCCGGGAAGCTCGCCCTGGGGAACATCGGCCTCCGGTGCATCGGTGACCGGCTCGATCCCCAGCCGCTCCAGTTCCGCCCACAGCGGGGCCAGTGCCTGCTCACGGTCCAGGTGGAAGCGGCTCCCCCGGATACGGACAAAGGTCCAGTCGACACGCTCCAGGTCGCGCTGGCGGGCCGCCGCGGTCGAGGCGTCCTCTCCCTGTGCGAACACGTCGCCGTCACAGGCCACGGCGAGCCGCCGCGTACCGCCCTCGACAACCAGGTCGATGGCGTGGCGGCCCACCCGGTACCCGGGGCGCACGCGATAGTCGCGCCCCGTCAGTTCCAGGTAGACCTGCTGCTGGAAGAGGCTGTCGAACGCCTCGTGCCGTACGTCGGGCAGCACCTCGCCCACGACCGCGACGGTCTCCTCCTCCGCGGGCCGGCCGAGGTGGTCCAGCCACTGGCGACGGAGGTCGTTCTCGTGGAACTGCTCGGTGCGGGCGCTGTGGAACACCCAGAGCTGGTCCTGGGCACGGGAGGCAGCCACGTTGAGACGCTGCTCGTACGTCTTTCCGTTGAAGCCTCCGGGTACTGTCCCGGCAGCGGTCGTGGGTGAGTTGACGGTCGAAATGAACATGACGTTGCGTTCGTCGCCCTGGAAATCCTCGGCGTCGCCGACCCTTATGCGCCGCTCCTCCCGCTGCTCGTAGTCGAGCCGCTCCGCCAGCAGGTTCTCCAGTTCAGCCAGGTGTGCCTTGCTTCCCCGCAGGCTGATGACTCCCATGGTCTTGCCGTCGTACGCGGGGTCGGCGCAGCAGCGCACGATCTCGGCGACGAGCGCTTCGGCCTCGGCGACATTGGCCAGGCGACTGTTGGCACCGACCGCCTCACCGTTCTCGACGTACACCGTCCGCACCGGGGGCAGCCGGTCGGCGCCGTACTGCCGCAGGGGCTGCAGCCGGCCGTTGTAGCAGAGCTCGTTGGAGAAGGAGATGATCTCCGGCATGCACCGGAAGTGCTCCTTGAGCATGAGCGTGCCGCGCCCTGCCGACAGCGCCTCGGTGAGATCGAAGAAGCTGGACTCGGGCCCGAAGAGACTGCGCACGTCCCCTTCGAGACCGGTGAGGAGCCGGTCCCGGAGCTGGAAGTACTCGTCCTGCTTGAGACCGACGTTGGAAGGGCTGACCTGCTTGCTGTCACCGACGACGACCATCCGGTCGGCGAGCCAGCTGAGCAGCATGGCCTCGAGACCGGACTGACTGGCCTCGTCGACAATGACGACGTCGAACATACCGGGCCGGTCCATGGGCACTGTCTCCGCGACCTGGTGCAGAGGCATGATCCAGGCGGGCACGGCGCTCTGTGCCTTGCGCAGCGCCTCCTGTGCATCGCGCCGGTAGCGATGCTGGTACTTGCCCTTGATCCGGCGGGCGGCCTGCTGGTACGCGCTCAGCGCACGCGACTGGTCGCCGGTGAGCAGTCCGAGACAGCGGTGCCAGGCCCGGGCCGCGGCAAGCCGCGCGAGCATGATCCGGGCCTCGTCGTCGGCTTCAGTCAGCCGTTTCCGCAAGGTGCGGTCGGCGTCGGGGTCCGTGAGCCGCTCCATCCGGTCCCGCCACGCGGACCAGGCCCAGGCCCTGGCCAGGGCGGGCAGGCACTCGTCCCAGTCGGGATCTTCGGGAGTCCGGGCGATCCGCTCGGCAAGGGACGGGAAGAGCTCGCGCACTGTTGTCATGGCCTCGTGCTGCTCGGCCCGGAGCCGGGCAGCCTCGCGGACCTCAGCGATCTCCTGGCTGAATTCGCGGTAGCCGTCCGGGTTCTGGGCGCGCACGGCGTCAAGAGCGCGAGGCACGGCGGGCGAGACGCCCGGCCGGTCGCTCCACACACGCAGCAGTTCCTCGGTGTCTGCGATGATCCGGCGCGACTGTTCGGCGGCGCGAAGGGTGGTCGCTGCGCGAAGGAGTGCCCGTACGGCGTTCTCGACGGCCCGGTCGTGCCATGTGGCCGCGGACAGTTCCGGGGAGGTCGCGGCAGCAGTGAGCACATCGGTGCGGGCGGCTGCGACCGCAAGGAGTGCTTCGAGAGCTTCGGCCTCCTGCCTGAGACGGGCCAGGCGCGGGCCGTGTCCCTGCCACGGAGCCGCGGGCGTTCCCCACTCGGACTCAACCTGGGAGAGGTGCAGTTCGAGCTGGATCCGGGCGATGACGACGGCTGCGGTGTCGGTGTCCTCGGGGGATCGCCCGTCGACGCGCACGCCTTCCACGAACGGACCGACGGCCTTGGCGAGTTTCGACCGTATGCCTAGCGGGCCGCGCAGTTTCTGTCCCTGCCGCAGCCCGTCGAGCAGCGCGATGGCCTGGCCGAGCGCAGCGGCCGGGTCGTACTGCTCCAGTCCGCTGACCATGCAGTTACGCAGGGTCGAGAGCGAGGCATCGACGGCAGCAAGGGCACCGGTCACAGCGGCGTGCCGGCTGCGGGTCTGCCAGTCCTGTCCCGCGGCCACCTCTCGCAGGAGCACCTCGGCCCACTCACCTGCCGCACCGGCCAGCGACCCGGCACGCGCCCGTGCCCCGGCGAACGCATCGAGGGTCGTCGAGAGCCGCTGCTGGTCGTTCTCGGCGAGACCGCGCACAGCGGTGTCGTACTGCAGACTCAGCGGGTCCTGACGCACCGCCGCGTGCGCCTCCGCCGCCGAGCGCACGACGCCGACGGCCTCCTCGAAGTCGCCGGGTCCCACCAGTTCGGAGGGTCCGGGTACCTCGGCAGCGAGCGTCTGGTGATGCGGTGTGAACGCACGGGTGGCGTGCAGGAGCCGTATCGCGTCGTCGGTGACCGGAGCGGGCTGCTCCTGCGGCACCGGACCGATCCACTCGTACGTCCCGGTCTCCGCGGCCACACGCTCGGCGATCTCCTGGAGACTTCCGCTGTAGTCGCCGATCTCCGCCGGGAAGCGACGAGTCTCCTGCTCCCGCAGCACGGCCAGGTCACGCAGCATGGTCTGCTGCACGGACCGGGCGCGGGTCAGCCGCGCCTGCAGAGCGTCGATCTCGCGCTGTGAGGCCTTCTGGTCGTAACCGGAGTACTCGCTGAGGATCTTGCTGACGGACGCTTCGAGCTCACGCTGCGCTGCCGCGCCGTCCTCGGTGCGGCTCACGCACAGGTCGCGCACCGATTCGGGCAGCTTGTCCCGCAGCACACGCAGCGCGCGCGGTGTGTGGCTGGTGATCAGAACACGCTTGCCCTGTGCGAGGAGGTCCGTCACCAGATTGGCGATGGTGTGCGTCTTGCCGGTGCCTGGGGGGCCTTGCACGACCACCAGCCGGTTGGCACGCAGGCGTTCCGCGATGGTGCGCTGCTCCTCGTTGGCGGGCAGCGCGAAGAACATCTCGCCGGTCCCGGGCGGCGTCCCGTGGGCGTCCGCCGCCGCCAGGTCGGCGGCGGTGAGGGCTCCGTCGCGGCCCGCAATGTAGCCGAGCAGCTCGGTGGGGGGTGTACCGCCGTCGATCTGGCGGGCGATGGCCTTGAGGGCGTCAAGCGTGGAGCGGCGGTTGCGCTCGCGCAGCACGAGCGCCGGTGTGAGCCCGACATACGGTACGTCGAGGCTGCGCGGCTTGACACGCTCGGCGGTCGGCAGATAACTCCCGGCACTGTGGGCGGCGTTGACCCAGCTGCGTAGGGCAGTGTGCAGGGCTTCCAGGTGTTCGGGGTCGCTGGCGTCCGAGGCACCTTCGAGCACCTCGACAATGGCCTCGCGTACCGGGCCCGGGACATGTTGCGCGCCGTCGAGCATGCCCTCTTCGAGCTCCATGCCGATGCCGGTCGGGTCCGGTGCGGCGGTGAGCGTGCCGGTGGACGGGTCGAGCTGAATGGTGGCACGGTGGGTGACGAGGTGCCGTTCCACGCGCTGGCCGCCGGTCGTCTGCCAGGTCAGCCGGCCGAACCCGAGGACGAGTTCATAGGCCTCGCCGAGGTTCGCTGCGTCCTCGTGCATCTTGTGGAGCCGGTCGTACAGTCTGACGAGCGGGTCGATCGCACGCCGTCGCTCGGCCCAGGCCGTCCACGCCTGCTCCCAGGCCGCGTACAGCTTCTCGATCCTTTCCCGCTTCGGGTGGTCCTCCAGCTCGTGGTAGGTCTTCTCCAGCGGAATTCCCGCGGACCAGTCGGGGAACTCAGGCTCGATGCGTCGGCGCAGATGCGGGGCTCGGGTCTGCTTGAAGTCACGAACGCGCGTCTCGTCGACCCAGGGTGCGAGGAGCGGCTGCGGCTGCGGGGCATCCTCACGGTCGGGGCGGGCGACCGTCAGCCAGGCGGGTTCGTCGGTGGAGAGCACCCCGTCGAGCATCACAGCGACCGCGGGGTCGTCCGGCAGTTCGTCGAACCACACGGTTCCGGCTGCCCCGTCCAGGGTGCGGACCGGGCGGGCCTTGGACTCCTCGGCCTCGGCGAGGAAACGGAAGATCTGGCGGACGCGCAGGGCGTCGGTCTCGTCGGCGGACAGTTGCTGCGTCCGCGCGGGTACGGCAGCGCGGGCGGGAACGGCAGGCTGCACAGGCATGACCGAGGAGTCGGAAGGGACCGTGGCGGCCGGCCTCTCCGCAGCGCCGAGGACGTAGTCGTCGGCAACGTCCGGCTCGGCAGTCCCGAACAGGGAACGCTGTTCGTCCCCGAACAGCACGGCCTGATCGGGAAGCGGTGCCTGTTCCTTTCGTGCGGCCGGTACGCGGGGGTCGATGGGGTATGTCGTGGCCGTCGCACCTGCAGTGGTGAACGTGACGCTCTCACGTTCGTGATTGCCCCTGAACTGCACTTCGAAGTCCAGCTCTCCGGCGGTGCCGGCCGGAATGCTGTACGCCCAGGTCGCCGAAATCCTCCGCCCCGTGCGCAGCGTTCCGCCCAGTTCGTCGTCGAGCAACTCGGTCCGGTAGTCCTGCACCTGGCGGGCCGTCTTTCCGTACGGGCCACCACGGACCAACAGACTGATCCCGTCGACCTCCAAGGGCCGTCCGGTTCCGTTGCTCAGGTACAGAGTGCATCGGACCAGGTCATCGCCCTGCCGGTACCCGTGGGAGTCATCGGCGTCCACCAGCTCGTACGGCATCACGCCGTCGACGCGGACGTGCAGCCCGTCGTCGTAATGATGAACGGAACCGACCGGCCGAATGCCGTCGCTCAGCGCACTCTCACTCTGGCTCACACGCCACTCCACTGCTACTGAGGCCACGAGGTGGCCTGCTTGTGAAATCCCACCCCAGCCACCCGGGGTACGAGTGCAGCACGCGCCCCCCAGCGCAACCCACCCCAGTGTGAACTGAGCACACGCACGGAGCGTACCAGCAACCTCGCACCACAAACCGCCCCTCCAGGCATCGCAGCCATGCGATCGGCCGGCCCCAACCCACCTGCGACCCACGAGGGTCACTGCCGAAACTCACCACCGAGCCCGACACCCCCGCACTCACCTCCCCGACTGCCGCAAGAGTCCTCACCTACCCGACCGCACCACCGGCACCAAGTTTCAGGCAACGTCGCATAATCCACGCAACATGTCGATTGACTCAGTTCACAGACTGAAGCACACTCGATCCTGCAGCGTTTCACACGCCGCCCTGTGTCGCCTCCGGAAGGGCCATCACGCCATGCATATGGAAGTTCTGAGCGTTTCACCCGAGTTGGCCGCTCAGTGGCTGACGCTCAACACCAACAACCGGCCGCTCAGCAAGAACACCGTTCAACAGCTCGCCGCCCAGATCCAGCGGGGCGAATGGCAGCTCACGCATCAGGGCATCGCCTTCGACGAGGACGATGTACTGATCGACGGTCAGCACCGCCTGGCCGCGATCGTCAAAGCAGGCACGACGGTGCCCCTCACCGTCACACACGGCGTGCCCCGGACCGCCTTCACGGTCATGGACACAGGCCGCAAGCGCACTGGCCGCGATGCTCTCGCACTCGCAGGCGAAGCCAACGCCACACACCTCGCAGCAGCCCTGCGCGGCCTCCACCTCTACCTGAACGCCCCGGACTCCGCGTGGAGCGGCGGCTCGTCGGTCACCAGCAACGATCAACTTCTGGTGATGCTGGAGCAGCACCCCGGCATGCGCGACGCCCTCCACCACGGCGTCGCACTCAATCGCGCCTGCCGCATCACCGTCACCGCAGCGACGATCGGCTGGTACGTCACCACCGAAACACGGCCCGACATCGACCAGACCGCATGGCGGGACGGCATCCTCACGGGCGCACTGCTGGAGTCCGGCGACCCACGCCTCACCCTGCGCAACACCATGCTCAGCCTGGCCAGCGGCAAGGCCCACCGCCGCCGCGACGACTCCCGCGAGCACCTCCTGTACTACCTCAAGTCCTGGAACGCGTGGGTCGAAGGCCGCAGCATGAAACTGCTGCGCCGCTCCCCCAACGAGACGATGCCCAAGATCTCGAACCACACAGTGGTCATGGGCGCCGGCTAGCAGGCATGACCGCACGATCGACCGGCAGCAGCAACCCTGTGCACATGAACCGTCACGCACCACCAGGCTGATCCACTACCGTGTCAGTTGCAGTCCTGGGGAGGGCACTTGAAGAGGAACACGCTGGAGTACGAGCAGGCCTTGGACGCCACGGTGGGCGTCCTGCAGACGCGCGCCGCCGCCGGTGCGGAACCCCTCACCTACGGCGCACTCAGCGCCGAGCCGGCCCGGCAGGGACATGACGTACCGGCTCACCGAGGGCCGATGTCGTATCTCCTGGAGGACGCGTCCTTGCGCCGGAGCCCCGACGGATCTCTGCCGATGCTGTCCGCCCTCGTCGTACTCAAAGCCACCATGTGGCCGTCCGGCGGCTTCTTCCAGCTCGCCCGCCGCGACCATTTCTCCCGCCCCGGTGACGACACCGAGCTCTGGGCACGCGAGCTCGCGCACCTGGCGAAGCACTACCGATCGCGCTGAGGCGCTCCGTACAGTCGCCGGTTCGCGGCAGGGAAAGGAAGCACATGCGCGCCCAGGAAATCACCTTCCTCAATCTCGTCCAGGGGGAGAAGCAGTTCCAAGTCCCGCTCTACCAGCGGACGTACAGCTGGGGCAGGGATCAGCTGCTGCGACTCTGGGAGGACGTGGGCGAGCTCGTCGAGCAGCACCGGGCGGGTGAGGCAGCGGCACCGCACTTCCTCGGCTCCGTCGTTCTCGCGCCGGGCCAGATCCAGGCCGGCGGAGTACAGAAATGGCTGGTCGTGGACGGTCAGCAGCGTCTCACCACGTTGATGCTGGCGTTCACCGCGCTGCGCGACCAGCTCAAGGAGTCGGGTGACCCACGTGGCGCCGATCGGGTGCACCGGCAGATCCTCGTCAACGAATACCAGGACGGCCTGGGCCACTACCGTCTGCTGCCCACGCAGGCGGACCGGGAGGCGTACACGGCGTGCGTCGCGTCCACGCCTCAGGCCGGCGGCGGCGACAACATCGGCGGCGCGTACCGGTTCTTCCGCGGAGTACTCACCGAGGGGCAGGAGGCTGCCGCCTCGGAGGGCTGGCTGGAAACCGTGGAGAGCGTTCTCAAGGGTCTGCTGTCGATCGTGGAGATCACCGCCGAGCCGGGTGACAACGTCTACCGGATCTTCGAGTCGATCAACAACACGGGCGTCGGCCTCAGCCAGAGCGACCTGCTGCGCAACTACGTGTTCATGCTGCTGCCCCAGCGCGGCGAGCGCGTCTACCAGGAGCTGTGGCTCCCCATGCAGCAGAGCCTCGGCCCCAAGAACCTCGAACTGCTGGTCTGGCTGGATCTGGTCGTACGCGGTCACTACAAGACCAAGCAGAGCGAGATCTACCGCGAGCAGCAGAAGCGGCTGCAGCCGCTCGCCGGTGACGAGAAGGCGCTGCAGCACGAGATCGCCCAGTTGTCGGAGCGCGCCCAGCGGTTCCTCCGCATCGTCGAACCCGACCGCGAGCGGTCGGCGCCCCTGCGCGCGGCGCTGGAACGCCTGGCCGCATGGGGCGGACAGACGCACTACCCCCTGGCCCTGCATCTGCTGGACCTCATCGACGCGGGCTCCACGAGCCCGGAGGACGCGGCCGAGGCTCTGCGGTACGTCGAGTCCTACCTGGCCAGGCGCCTGATCTGCCAGACACCGACCGCCGGTATCAACCGCATCTTCATGGAGGCTCCGAAGGACCTGGAGACCGACCGCCCGGCGGCCGAGGCCGTCCGGCGCTTCCTGTCGGGGAAGCGGCGCCGGTGGCCGAGCGACGAGGAGCTGCGGACAGCGATCCGCAGCAAGCCGTTCTACTGGGGCGGACGCCCGCCGCAGCGCAGTTACATCCTGCGCCGCCTGGAGGAGAGCTACTCCCCCACCGAGCCCGTCGACTTCGCCAAGGCGTCCCTCAGCGTCGAGCACATCCTCCCCCAGCGGCCGGCGCAGGCGTGGTTCGATCTCCTCGCCGACGAGACGGAGGAGGGCCAGTCACCCCAGGAGCTGCACGACCTGCTGGTGCACACCCTGGGCAACCTGACCCTGACCGGCGACAACTCCAAGCTCTCCAACCACCCGTTCCAGCGCAAGCAGCAGATCCTCGACTCCAGCGCGCTGCGGATGAACCTGGAGATCGCCTCCTCGAATCGCTGGGGCAAAGCGGAGATCACGGCCCGCGCCGACCGCCTCTGGGAGCGTGCCGTGGAGCTGTGGCCGGGTCCGATCGGTGGGTTCCGCCCGGCCGCCGAGGAGTTGTCGAGCTGGGCGGAACTGCGGGCAGCGCTGGTCGCGATGCCCAGCGGCACATGGACGGCGTACGGCGACGTCGCCGAGCTCATCGGCAGCCACCCGGTGCCAGTCGGCGCCTACTTGGCAGCCAATCCGACGGTGATCGGCGCCTATCGTGTGCTGAACTCCGAGGGCAAGATCTCGCCGTCGTTCCGCTGGGTCGAGGGCAGCGACCGGATGCCTCCCCAGGAGCTGTTGCAGAGCGAGGGCGTACAGTTCGACCGGTACAGCCGGGCCAATCGCTCCCAGCGCCTGACGGCCGCGGAACTGGCCACCCTGCTGGGCAAGGACGTCGCCCAGCAGACCCCGCACGATCCCCTGCCGGACGACGAGAACGCGGAGGCAGCTGAGCGCTTCCGCAGCCAGCTGCGGGAACACCGGCCGGAGGCGGTGGCCGGGGTAAACACCACTCTCGACTTCTGGCGTCACCAGGGCGGCTACCTCACTTACGGACGCCACGACGAGACGAGCTGCTTCCCCATGCTCGACGCCGGTACGAGTACGCACCCACACGTGTTGTGGCCAATGGCTCTCTACCCGGTCACCGGAACCGCCGAGGTCGTCTTCCAGTACCTCAAGGACCGCAGCCCGTTCGACGACACGGAGCAGCGCCGCGAGCTGCTGCAGCGGCTCAACAAGATCGACGGCATCGACCTCCCCGAGGCCAAACTGGAGCTGCGTCCGTCGTTTCCGCTCGCCGTCTTCGCCGAGCACAGCGAGGCCATATGCGAGGCACTGGACTGGTTCATCCACACAGCGGCCCTGGACCTGGCCCGGAGGGCCTGAGGCCGCGGCCCACCTCCGTCTCACGCGCGGCAGAGACCTGCGCGACACCGCCCAGTGGGCGGCCCAGCAGGTCGTGACCCGTGACACACAGATCATTCAACGGTTCACACGGGCGGGGCACTCTCGCCGAACGTGTGGCGCACCCATGCCTCAAGCCGTTTTCGGCACCGTGCTGAGGCCACCGCCGCGGCGGTGCCGGTCACGCCTGGACGGTACCCAGGGCGGTTTCGACGTCCCGGCCGGCCCAGCCCTGCGGAGTGCGCCACAGGACGTGGACGCCGAAGACGCCGTGGACTGTGGCGGCCGACCAGTCCTCGGCCGGGGGCCCGGCCAGGATGAGGCAGAGACGGTCGGCAGGCGTAGGCAGGGTGTGGTTGACCTCATGGAGGCGGGCCACTCCCGAGCGGAGATCGGCGTACGTGGCAAGGCCTGCGCCGAGTACTTCGTAGAGCACGTGACCGTCCTCGGTCACGCAGTCGACGTCGGCCACCGGGGAGTCGGACTTCGGCTGCCGGTCCGCTCGCAGGAGGGCCGCCATCAGTTCGAAGCGCACCGCCTCATGGGTCTTGCAGGTGCGGTCCACTGCGACCGAGGCCTCCAGGACATGGCGGAAGCTCGCGCTCGGATCTGCCTCTTCCGGTGTGGCGGGAGCGGCTGCGGTGGTGGTCATGGGTTCGACTTCCTTCGGCTCTGACTGCATGGGCACCTCGCGTGCCCCGAGTTGCGCGGGCGGAGCGGGCGTCTCGGACCGCGGCGCGGAAAATGCACGGTCCTGCTCGCTCGCCGTCGCCGGGTCGACTGCGGCGCCGATGCGCCGCTCGATGGTCCGCCGCGCCTCGGCCAGGTCTTCGGCCCAGCCGCTGCGCTCCAGCTCGGCCCGGAACCGGTCCAGGTCCGCTGTGCCGGAGGCCGACGCACGGTTGGCGTTGGCCGCCAGATCCCGCAGCAGGTTCAGGCGGGTCCTGTCCGGGGAGCCGAGTACGCGCCAGACGTCCAGCCAGTCGTGCTGGTCCAGACGCAGGCAGCGGTTGGCCATGCCCTTGAGCTCCGAGAGCCGGGCGCGGACGTCGTCCGGGACGTTCCCGCCGGCCAGTTCCTCGACGACGCCGAGCGCGTCCGCGTACCGCGTGGCCATGGTCGGCGAGATGGGCCGGCGGCCGCGCTCGTCGACCGTGACGAAGCTGACGCTGGAGGCGTGGCGGAGCACCCAGGCGTCCAGCTCCACCCCGGCGGCGGGGGGAGTGGAGCCGTGGCGCACGGCCATGAGCAGCGGGCGGTCCGTGGCGGGTGAGACGGCCTCGACCTTGTAGTTGCCACCGGTGGTGTGGCCGATCACCCGGACCCGGATGTCGGTGCCGATCTCCGGGATGTCTCCCTCCGTCACCGGTGCAATGCCGGAGTCGGCGTCGATGCCGGCGAGCGTCTGCTCCGTGGCGCCGTCGGTGTCCGTCAGAGCCTTGGGAAGCGGCGCGGTGTGCAGGACGGTCAGGCTCTGGGTGCTGCGGGTCAGCGCGATGTAGAGCTGGCGCAGGCCGGACGGGCCGCGATCGGCAATGGTGGTGGGCTCGACGACGAGGACGTGGTCGTACTCCATGCCCTTGGCCTGGGCGGCGGCCAGGACGGAGACCGCCTCGCGTTCCTGTTCGGTGATGCCGTCGGCCTCGTCCAGGTGGCGGCCGATCTCGTCGAGCCAGCCGGAGTCGTCGGGAACGATGACGGCCACGGATCGCAGCGTGCGCCCGTCGCTGGTGCCGACGAGGCGAACGGCCTGGGCGACGGTGTCGCCGAGCAGCTTCCACGGCTCGGTCACGATCGTCCGTACGGCGTCCGCGCCGGCCTCGCGCACGGCTCGCGGGTAAGGCAGCGAGGGGGCGACCGCACGGGCCAGGGGCGCGACGAACTCCATGATCTCGGCGGGTACGCGGTAGCTGGTGGTCAGCTCTGCGACGCGCCAGTCGCCATGGTCGGACAGCAGCGCCCCCAAGCGGTCCCACCCGGCGTACGGATAAGGGCCGGTGGCCTGGGCGAGATCACCGAGGACGGTCATCGAGCCGCCCCTCGCGACGCGACGGCGCAGGGCGCGGGCCTGCATGGGGGTGAGGTCCTGGGCCTCGTCGACGACGATGTGACCGTAGCGCCGCGTCGTCTCGCCCGTGATGAGGTAACGGAGTTCTTCCAGGCAGACGCGGTCGTCCAGGGTCCAGGGGTCGTCCTCGGCCTTGTCGGCCCGGGGACGGTGCAGGGCGGCCTGCTCCTCCTCGTCGAGGATGCCGTCGGCGCAGGCCCGCAGGAGGTCGGGCGAGTCGTAGAGGCTGCGCAGGGCCTCCCGGGCGCCCGGCGAGGGCCAGACACGCTCGAGGAGGCGCTCCACCCGGCGGTTGCGTTCCAGGCTGCGGCGGATCGTGCCGTCCGCGCCGCGACGCGGGGCGAGGGCGACGAGTTCCCGCAGGAGCCGGTCGACGAGCAGGCTGCGGAAGCGGTCGCGGCGCTCGCGGTAGGAGCCGTCACCGTCGCGCGCCTCATCAAGAAGGGCGCGGACCTCCGAGCGCGGGACGCGCAGGGTCGTGCTGCCGGCGGTGACGGTGAACGCCGGTTCGTCGTCCTCGAAGGAGGGTGGGGTGAGGTGGCCGTCGAGGGCCTCGGGGCGGCACTCGTGCTCGACGCGGCGCCGCAGGACGGCCGCCATGCGCTCGTCGGACTTCACCAGCCGTGCCCGCGGAGTGTCGGTGCCGAGGATCTCGCCGTCCCACAGGCGGGAGAGCTGGACGGCGTTGACATCGCGGGTGCCGAGGGTGGGCAGGACCTGGCCGACGTAGTCGAGGAACCGCTGGTGCGGGCCGATGACGAGGATGTCCTGCGCCTTGAAGTGGTCGTTGTTGACGAGCCAGGTCACGCGGTGCAGACCGACGGCGGACTTGCCCGTACCCGGGCCGCCCTGCACGACGAGGATGTCGGAGGGTGAACCCGTGACCAGGTCCATCTGGTCACGGCGGATGGTCTCGACAATGTCCCGCATGCGGCCGCTGCGCGAACGCTGGAGCTCGCGGAGCAGGAAGTCGTCCGGCTGGAGGGGCTTGCGGCGCTGGAACCGGGCTACGTCGGCGGGCGTGTGGGCCGATGTGCGTCTTCCGCGCTCGCTGGATTCCGGCTGCTTCGCGGCTCGGGGCGGTGCTTCCGCCTCGGCCTCGTCGGCGGTGGCGGGCTCCGCCGTGATCGCGTCGTCCGCGGCGGGCCGCGGTTCCGGGACGGTTTCCAGCACAGGGCCGACGGGTACGGGAGTCGCCGAGGTGATGTCGTCGAAGTAGTCCTCAACGACCTTCTGTGCACAGCGTAGTTGCCGCCGCAGGACGACGTCGCCCGGCGTGTGCGGCTGCGCCTCGAACCACTTCGTGGCCAGCGGGCTGGTCCACAGCACAACGACGGTGTCGCGGGTCCGGACATCGGATACGGCACGGCGGCCCACGTACCAGGGGCGGGGCTCCTCGCCCGGATCTTCCGGCGCGTCGACACGGGCGATCACCAGGGACTCCTCGCCCAGTCCCCCGTACGCCTCGGCCTTCTTCACGACGTCGAGCCGGTTGGCGATACCGTCCTTGCCGCTGGCCGCGGCCTGGGCGGCCGACGTCCCGGTCATCTCTGCGAGGCGCGCGGTATAGCAGTCGTACGCCCGGTCGACGGCCTTCTGCTCCTCTGCAATGACCTGGTTACGAGCGATGGTGTTCATCTGCTGCCCCTCCCTGGCTCCGTCCGGCGGAACGCCGCACCGGGTGTACGTACGCCACGCCGAATGGCCATCAGGACCCGTTTCATCACGGCGAGTCGGAGCCTTGCCCCGAGCCGGACTCCCGCCCCCTGTTGAACGCGGATCAGGTCACGCGTGGGCCGGCCTTCTGCACGGCGACAGTCGCGAACACGGCACCCTTCTGAAGCTGCCACCACCTCAAGCATGTCAGTCATTGACTGAGTTCACAATCTCATCCGGCACTTCTCGGCCACCCTTGAGTGCCGGACGACAACGCGTCCGGATATCACCTGCACAACCACCGCCGGTGCACCCAGGTGCCTGCACACAGCGCTGTCACTGACATGCCATACGATGCGCACACCTGTTCGCAACCGTTCCGTTTGAGGATGCCTACGTCATGTCTCTCGGTGTCACGTCCCGTTCCCTGCGCGGTATATCCGCTGTCGTAGCCCTGATCTCGGTCGGAGCGGTGGGGTGCTCCGAAACCCTCGACAGCGCAAAGGCCGGCGCCAAGAAGGTGGTTCGCCAGCGATCGGTCTTCTCGCTCGCGACCGGCGACTGCTACAACCCGAACAACGGGGCGCCCAAGAGCGAGGAGTTCAGCGTCGAGGTCGTGCCGTGCGAGGAACCGCACGAGGGCCAAGTCATCGGCGAGTTCAAGATCGACGGGCAGTCGGCGTACCCCGGTGCGGACCGAACCGCGCAGATCGCCGACGAACGATGCCCGGCCGAGGCGCAAAAGTTCACCCCCGACACCTGGGCCCTGCCCAAGGGCGTCGACGTCTACTACTACTCCCCCACCAAGGAGAGCTGGGCGACGGGCGATCGGGCCGTGAGCTGCACGTACACCAAGGCAGCGGGCACATTCTCCGGTTCGTTGAAGAGCAAGCCCCTGAACGCCGACCAGCTCGCGTACCTGAAGGGTTCGAGCGCCGTCTACGAGGCCCTCGGGACGAACCAGCCCGAAGCAGAGCAGGTCGAGGACGACTTCGCCGGCTACAAGAAGCAGGCCAAAGCCGTTACCGCCGCGCTCGGCACCCACCTCAAGGCTCTGAAGAGCATTCAGCAGCCGGAGACCGCCAAGCTCCGTGCACGGCTGGAGGAGACCGCCGGTGCGTGGGAAAAGGCCGCCTCGGCCGGTGACACGGACGCCTTCTACCTCGCCTACGACCAGGCCTTCGCCGGTATCGACCCGGGCAAGACGGTCGCCGCCCGCAAGGAGCTGAAGCTCGCCACCACCGTCCCGGCCGACGAAGCCGCGGTCTGGGCCGGCTGACCTCGCCGGATCACGTCGACCGGCCGGGCCCCTGCCGGAGGGCGGACTGGGCGCCGCCCTGTTGAGTGGCAGCGCCCAGCCGGAGGTGCCTACGCCCGGAAGGGACCGGTCACCTCGTACGTGATACCGGCGGACGAGCTGCCGGTCGTACCGCGCTGGCTGGAGAAGTACAGCCGCTTGCCGTCGGGCGAGAAGGCCGGTCCGGTGATCTCGGAGGCGGACTGGCCGGTGATCCGCAGGAAGGGAGCCACCACGTCGTCGGGCGTGATGATGCAGATCTCCATGTTGCCGCCGTCCTCGGCGACGAACAGGTCACCGGAGGAGGAGCCGGTGACATTGTCGACACCGGTCAGCGGGGCACCGCCGCCCACCACCAGCGAGTCGTCGTAGGCGAGTTCATAGGTGTTCGTGGCCAGGTTGACCTGCCAGACGCGGTTGTCGCCCTTGGTGGTGAACCAGACGGTGTCGTTCGAGTAGTGGCAGCCCTCACCGCCGTTGAATCGCTTGGCACCGGAGACCTGGTCACGGGTCACGGTCGGGGCGCCGTCCGGGTCCGGCACGGTCGCCCAGGTGAACGAGCCGGAGGTGGCGGTGCCGGCCTTCAGCACCTGGAGCGTGCCGGCGGACAGGTTGCCCCAGGTCGTCGGGATGAAACGGTAGAAGCAGCCGTTGGTCTCGTCCTCGGTCAGGTAGATCACCTTGCGGACCGGGTCGGCCGCAGCCGCCTCGTGCTTGAACTTGCCCATCGCGTCCCGGCGGACGGCCGCGTTCACACCCCACGGGTCGGTCTCGTACACGTACCCGAGGCTGACCTCCTCGCAGGAGAGCCAGGTGTTCCACGGGGTGGCGCCACCCGCGCAGTTCTGCCGGGTGCTGGAGAGGATCCGGTACGCGCCGATGGTCACGCCGGTCGAGGAGAACTTGACCGCGCTCGCGCCACCGGAGGGGTTGATCTCCGAGTTGGAGACGTAGATCCAGCCGGTGCCGTCGGCGAAGCAGGCGCCGCCGTCGGGGGCGTTGTGCCAGGTGTAGTTGGTGGAGCCGACCTTCTGGCCGGACCGGGCGATGACCCTGCTGGTGAACCCGGCAGGCAGCTGTATGCCGTTGGTGTCCGCGCCGCCCAGTGCCCCGTAGGGTCCGGAACCGGGCTGAGCCGGGGCCGCGTAGGCGGCGCCGTGCATCAGGGTTCCGCCGAAGGCCGCGACCGAACCGCCGATGACCGCTCCACGAAGGAAATTGCGACGTTCCACGTGTCACTCCAGGGGGAGGTGGTGACTTGCCCGCAACCGGTCGGCGGCGGGGTCGCACGCTTCCGGAAGGTAGGAGTGACGAATTGACAGGGTGTGAACACCAAGACATCCCGAGATGATGAGCGCATGCCACCCGTATCGATGAAGCCGTATCCCAAGAGCGGCCGTGAACTGACCGTCGATGACCTGCGCGAACTCGAAGCCCATGCCGAGCAGTTCCGGCAGATCTGTCCCGACGGACCGAAGCAACCAGTCGCAGAGGCCGGCGCCGAGCCCTTCATCCGCCCCGGGTACTGTCCGCTTGTTCGAAACGAGCCCCGAGCCAGGGGCTGCACGCGGGAGGGGCGTCATGAGTGGTACGGAATCGGTCGACAGTACGTGGAAGCTGAGCAACGAAGAGGGCGGGGCGCTCGCGGGCCGGTGGTGGAAGTGGGCCCTGTCCGCCCCTGACGACCGCAGCCCGGTCAAGGACACAACAGGCGAGCACGCCGCCTGGAACCAGCCGGACGACCTCTGGTTCCTGGCCGGCACATACGGCGGCCGCGTGGTGCGGCGCTGCGCGATCCCCTCGGACCGGCCGGTCTTCGGTGGATTCAACCGGTCGTCGCAACACCTCGATCATGGAGGTGTCCGATGGGGCGACCGGCAGGGTGGACGACGGCGGTGACGGGGCGCCCGGCGATGCGGTCTCCGGGCAGGCCACCGGTCCGCCGGGATGTGGAGCGTGCCTTCTGGAAGAAGATCGCTGACGGGCTGACCAGCGAGGACGCGGCGATCGCGTGCGGCGTGTCGGGGCCGGTCGGCTCGCGATGGTTCCGGGAACGTGGCGGTATGCCGTCGATCGAGCTGGGCCCGGTGTCGGGCAGGTATCTCTCCTTTGCAGAGCGCGAGGAGATCGCTGTGCTGAAGGCTCAGAACACCGGGGTCCGAGAGATCGCCCGTCGGCTGGGCAGGCACCCGTCCACTGTTTCGCGGGAACTGCGGCGCAATGCGGCCACCCGCAGCGGACAACTCGCCTACCGGGCGTCGATCGCGCAGTGGAAGGCCGAGCTGGCCGCGCGGCGGCCGAAGCCGTCCAAACTTGCCTGCAGCGAGCGGCTGCACGAGTACGTCCAGGACCGCCTGGCCGGAGAGATCCACCGCCCGGACGGCATGCCGGCGCCGGGACCTGCGGCACCGCCGTGGAAGGGACGGAACAAGCCGAGGCGCCAGGACCGCCGTTGGGTCAACTCGTGGAGTCCGCAGCAGATCTCCCACCGGCTCAAGGTCGACTTCCCCGATGATGAGTCCATGCGCATCTCTCACGAGGCGATCTACCAGGCCCTCTACATCCAGGGCCGCGGAGCACTCAAGCGCGAGCTGGTCGCCTGCCTGCGCACCGGCCGTGCGCTGCGGGTGCCCCGGGCTCGCACCTCCGGCCGGGGAAAGAAGTTCGTCACCGAGGACGTGCTGATCAGTCAGCGGCCGGCCGAGGCGGAGGACCGGGCTGTCCCCGGCCACTGGGAGGGCGACCTCATCATCGGCCTCAACAGCTCCGCGATCGGCACCCTGGTCGAACGCACCAGCAGGTTCACGATGCTGCTGCACCTACCGCCCATGCCCGGCCACGACGGCACACGGGCCAAGAACGGCCCCCCACTGGCCGGCCACGGAGCCGCAGCCGTACGCGACGCCCTGACGGAAGCGATCACCCGCCTACCCGCCCAACTACGCAAGTCCCTTACCTGGGACCAGGGTTCGGAAATGGCGCAGCACGCCGAACTCCGCATCGACACCGGCCTGGAGATCTACTTCGCCGACCCGCACAGCCCCTGGCAGCGCGGCACGAACGAGAACACCAACGGGCTGCTACGGCAGTACTTCCCGAAGGGCACCGACCTCAGCAGACACACCCGCGAGGATCTCGCTGCCGTCGCAGCTGCCCTCAACGGCCGCCCCCGCAAAACCCTGGGCTGGAGGACACCCTCCGAGACTCTCAACAGTCATCTACTATCAACACAAAACGGAAGTGTTGCGACGACTCCTTGAACCCGGGTTCTTCCCGGTGCTCAATATGCAGCACACCAGGTCGTACTCGAGGGTCCCTCAGTCTATGACGGTGGCAGAGGCCACGGCATCGCTCAACGGCATTCCGTTGCCGCTGCAGGAGTTCTCCGCGCCGTTCAGGACGGGGCTGACCCAGCGCTACGCATGGGGCATCTGGGGCGGCATCGCGTCGCTGACTCCCGGACAGTACGTACTGGAGATCAAGGCCAGGGCCACGAACGGTTTCTGGGTCGACACGACCTACCACCTGGAGTCGAAGGCCTCCTGATCCGGACCGCTCTGCGAGTGGTCCGACGCCGGGCGGGGAGCCGTGGCCGGGCGTTGAGGATTTGGACGTAGGAGTGACGGGCCCTGTAGAGGGCTACCGGCGCCCGCCTCCGTCCCCGTAGCTCTGCGAGAGCGTCACTTCCGCCCAGACCGTCTTGGTGTAGGCGTCGCGGACTGTGCAGCCCCAGCGGTTCGCGTAGGCGTCAATCAGGAGGAGACCGCGGCCCGAGCCGGCGTCGGTGGGGACGGGACCCGGTGGCGGCTGGGGCGGGAGGCGGTCCGGGCGGGTGTCTGTTACCTCGATGCGGACCGCCTGAGGCAGGAGGAGGAGCGTCAGCCTGAAGTCACGGCCGAGTAGGTGGCCGTGAGTGATCGCGTTGGAGGCCAGCTCGGCCGTGATCAGGGCGACGGTCCGGACCGGGTCGGAGTCGTACGGAATGCCGCACCACTCGGTGAGCTGCTGCACGGCAAGCGTGCGGGCCAGCCGGGCGCCTCGTCCGGTGCTGCTGAGGCGGAGGCTGAACTCTGGCACGGTCGGGCGGGGTTCGGGGGTGATCGCCTGGTGCTTCACCGTGCCATCGTGGGCGGGTGGATGTGGCGCTGACCAGGTGTGATGGCCGTACGCGGTGGTGGTCGTACGGGGTGGGGTGCGGGTGCCGGCCTTGGTTGTACGGGGCTTGTACGGGCGTTGTACGGGTCCGGGGCCGTGTCCCGGGAATAGCCCTTCCTGTTGAACCATGCCCAGTCGCAGTGGGGTGACCGGAAGGGCGTGAGGGCAATGCGGGATACGCGGAACGGCCGGGCGACGAAGACGAAGGAGGACAGCGAACTGCCAGGGGTGTGGGTGGCGTACGGGACGCTTCTCCAGCATCTGCGCAGGCGAGCCGAGTTGAACCAGCAGGCGTTGGGGGAAGCCATCGGCTACTCCTTGGAGCAGGTCGCCTCGGTCGAGCAGGGACGACGCCCTGCGAAGGAGGCGTTCACGGTCGCCGCGGAGCGAATCCTGGCGGCGGGCGGCGTCCTGGAAGTCCTCCAGGGCGAGGTGGACCGGGCGAAGCTTCCCCGGTTCTTCCGCGACGTGGCCCTGCTGGAAACCGAGGCTGTGAGCCGCTTCTCGTACGATCCGCTGCTCGTCCTGGGGTTACTACAGACTGAGGCGTACGCCGAGACGCTACTCAACGCCCATTTCCCACCGCTGGATGAGGAGACCGTCGAACAGCGAGTCTCCGCCCGTCTCGCCCGACAAGCCCTGCTGACTCGAAGGAACCCGCCCCTGGTGTTCGTGTTCATCGTCGAGGAGTCGGCGCTTCACCGCGATGTGGGTGGTGCTGCGGTGAGGAGGGAGCAGTTGGAAAAATTGTTGGAACGCTCACGCATGAGGAACGTGGAGCTCCAGATCATGCCGACATCCCAGGCGGCGCACAGCGGCCTCAACGGCCCGATGGTGTTGCTGGAGACGAGGGACCACAAGCAGTGTGTGTACGTGGAAGCTCAGGACGTCGTGAACGTCAGGTCTGATCGTCATGAGGTCAGCGAATTCTGGTTGCGATGTGGAATGCTGCGGACCCAGGCCCTCAACACCGAGGAGTCCTCACTGCTCATCGAGCGCGTGGCTAGGGAGCTATGAGTAACGACCAGCAGACGAAGCGGCCCCTCGAGCTCGCGTGGTTCAAGAGCAGCTACAGCGGGACGAGTGGTGGGGACTGCGTCGAGGTGGCTGCCGACCACGGTGCGGTCTACGTACGGGACTCGAAGGTCGCGGGTGGCGGGCCGGTGCTGCGGGTCGGCCGAGATGAGTGGGCAGCGTTCACTTCGCTCGCACGAGGGTAACCCCGACGAAACCCGATCGCCCGGCGCTCCGAACACCACCACCTTGTCGGGCACGTCGTCGCGCGAGCGGTACCTCGGGCAAGGCCTGAATGCCGAGGCGGCAGGAGCACGCGCCGAGGCACTCCATCGGCATTCCAGTTGGCCCGTCGTACCAGTGGTGGGCTGGTCCCACTCGAGTCCGGGCTGACTGCGACGCGGAGGTGTCCGCCGCCGCGTCAGGTGCTGTAAGAATACGATATGTACTTGTGCCCACACTGTGCGCAGCCCGTCAGACGGACCCGCTCGGGTCGCGTGGCGGCTCACCTCCTGACCGCGTACAGCGACCTCCGATGCAAGGGGGAAGGGGCACAGCCCGTACGCGGTGTACGTGGCACGGATTCTGAGGACACGTCCGCCGACCAGACGGAGGCGACCCACGAGCTTCCCGCCCCGGACTGGCTTCCCCCTTGGCAGCAGCGGCACCTGGCCTCACTCGCCCTCCCGGCTTCGGGCGACGTGCGCATCTGGCTGCCCAACACGACTTCCTTGGGCCACCTCGCTGCGATCAACACCATGATGCCGACGGCCACTCGGCCGATGTGGGATGGGCAACGCGATTGCTGGACAGCGCCGAAGGGCCACTTCTTGACGCTTTCCAACAGGCTCCTGAAGCGTCACAGGCATCTGATCCTGGGCCGCGAGTACAGGCCGAGTGAGAGGTGCAACGCCCGCTGCAAGAACGCCGAGGGACCGTACTGCACCTGCTCGTGCAGGGCGAAGTACCACGGCCGTGGGCGGTGGATGGAGGACTTCGTCATGGTCCATGAGTTCGGCACCACGTACCGAAACGAATCGTGGCACTGGCTTGTGGCTACTTCGGCCCGCTGACGGGAGTTCCCAGTTCCCACCGCTCCCGGCGTCGTGCCGTTCATCACCTTGCCGCCAGACTCGGCGCCCGAGGGGACAGCGATGCGCCACCTGGGCGGAGGGTGGACCGGGGCGCGGACGAACGCTGTACGGGGCTTGTACGGGTGTTGTACGGGTCCGGGGGCGTGTCCTAGGAACAATACCGTTCAGTTAAGTGCTTCTGGGTTATTGTGGGGGGATGCCACGTTCTGGTTGGGTGAAGCCGTCTTCTGATGTCCGGTTGTCGGATTTGGTGTCTGTGGGGTTGCTGACGCGGGTGTTTCCCGCAGATGTGGTTGACGCGGTGATCGAGGAGGCGGGGCGTACTGAGCGGCGTCACCGGTCCTTGCCCGCGCGGGTGATGGCGTACTTCTCGATGGGGATGGCGCTGTATTCGGATGGCTCCTACGAGGATGTGTTCGCGCAGCTCACGGATGGGCTGTCGTGGGCGTCGGGGTGGTCGGAGTCGTTCACGCCGCCCTCGAAGTCGGCGATCTTTCAGGCCAGGGCTCGTCTGGGGTTCGAGCCGGTGCGGGATCTCTTCGCGCGGGTCGCGCGTCCGCTGGCAGGGCCGGACACGCCGGGGTCGTGGCTGGCCGGGCGTCGTCTGGTGGCGATCGACGGGACGTGCCTGGATGTGGCAGACACGGCAGCCAACGCAGAATTCTTCGGGCGGCCGGCTTCCAGCCGGGGGGAGCAGTCCGCGTTTCCGCAGGCCCGCCTGGTGGCATTGGCGGAATGCGGCACTCATGCCGTCTTCGACGCTGTCACCGGCCCGTGCAGCGTGTCGGAGATCGAGTTGTCCCGGCAGCTCGTCGGTCGGCTGGAGCTGGGCCAACTGGTCCTGGCCGACCGGGGCTTCTACGGGTTCCGTCTGTGGCAGCAGGCCGCCGCCACGGGCGCGGATCTTCTGTGGCGAGTGAAAACGAACCTGCGGCCCCGGCATCTGGAAACACTGGCCGATGGGTCCTGGCTGGCCCGGATCGTCCCGACGTCGGGCACGAACCGGGCCACGACGCAGCCGCTCACAGTCAGAGTGATCGACTACACGGTCGATGACGGCCGGGACAACCCCGAGGAATACCGGCTGCTGACCACGATCCTCGACCCGGCCGACGTCGGCGCCGAGGACCTCGCAGCCGTCTATGCCCAACGATGGGAGATCGAGACAACCTTCGACGAACTGAAGACCCATCAACGCGGGCCCCGCGGGGTACTGCGCTCGAAAGCCCCCGACCTTGTCCAGCAAGAAATCTGGGGACACCTGTGCTGCCACTACGCCATCCGCACCCTGATGGCCGACACCGCCGCGCACACCGGCCAGGACCCCGACAGAGTCTCCTTCGTCAAGGCCCTCCGCATCGCCCGCCGTTCAGTCGCGCAGGGCGCATTTTCCCCCTCCGAGCGCTGACACGGCCGACGCAGCATGGCGTCACGCCATCCGATGGCTCACCCAACACCTCAACCCACCCCGCCGAAAACGCTCACACCCGCGAGTCGTCAAACGCAAGGTCCTGAAATGGGCCGCGAAACGCTCCCACCACGCACACTGGCCCCAGCCCAAACACAGCCCCCACATCACCATCCGGGTCCACTAACTGAACGGTATTGGTCCTAGGAATGGCCGTTTCTGTTGAACCATGCCCAGTCGCAGTGGGGTGAGCGGAAGGGCGTGAGGGCACATGCGGGACACGCGGAACGGCCGTGCGGCGAAGACGAAGGAGGACAGCGAGCTGCCAGGGGTGTGGGTGGCCTACGGCAAGCTTCTCCAGCACCTGTGCAAGCGGGCCGAGTTGAACCAGCAGGCACTCGGAGATGCCATCGGCTACTCCCTGGAACAGGTCGCCTCGGTCGAGCAGGGGCGACGACCCGCGAAGGAGGCGTTCACCGTCGCGGCGGACCGGGTGCTGGCTGCGGGCGGGGTACTGGAAGTACTCCAGGCCGATGTGGACCGGGCGAAGCTCCCGCAGTTCTTCCGCAACTTCGCCCTCATTGAGGCGGAGGTGCTGAGCCGCTTCTCGTACGACCCGCTACTGGTGCCGGGCCTGCTGCAGACGGAGCCGTACGCACGGGCCGTGTTCGGCGGCCACTGCCCGCCGTTCAGCGAGGAGATCATCGACCGGCACACGGAGGCGCGACTGAGCAGGCAGAAGCTGCTGACGCGGGATCCGCTGGCGGAGTTGTCGTTCATCATCGGGGAGGAGGCGCTGCGCGACCCGGTGGGCGACGGCGAGGTGATGCGCTCGCAATGGCAACACCTGCTGAAAGCAGGCACGTTGCGCAACGTAGAGGTTCAGGTCATGCCTGCCGGGCAGGGGTTCCATCCTGGGAAGAACGGGCCATTCGTGACGGTTCAGACGAAGGAACTCCGGCACCTCGGCTACTTCGAGTCACAGGGTGTTGGGTGTGTCGTCGGTGATCCGGCAGAGGTCAGCTCGTTCGGGTTGCGGTATGGCAAGCTGCGATCGCAGGCCCTGAACGTCGAGGCGTCTGCGCGGCTCATCGAACGGCTGGTGGGAGAGACATGAGCGTGGAGCAGGTAACCGGAAACGTTGACGAGCTGCGCTGGTTCAAGAGCAGCTACAGCGGGTCGGACGGTGGCGACTGCGTGGAGGTGGCTGGCGGACGCGACGCGGTGTTCGTGCGGGACTCGAAGGTTGCGGGCGGTGGACCAGTGCTACGGGCCAGCCGGGGTGCGTGGGGATTGTTCGTTACCTTGGCTAGCAAAACTGAAGGATAGGACACCGCTCACGTCAACGTGCTCGCCCACGTCACCGCGCGTGACATGGGCGAGCACACAGATCGCGCAAGCTCATCCAAAGCGCGCCTATTTACCTGAAGAGACTTGGTCAAGCCTCCGGGGAGTCTTCGGGGCTGTCCTTACTTTCTGCCATCAGCTTGCCGCCGACAAAAACCACGCCTAGAGCCAGTGCAGCACCAGCGCCAACCACCACCTTCTTGAGCACCCCATCCAAGAACTTCTTGTTCTCACTGTCCTTCTGGAACTCGAGCCTTCCAGTTTCCTGGATCCTCTCGATGAGGAACTTCTTCTCTTCCCAACTCAGGTCGCCCTTGCTGAGTTCGCCCTTGAGGATTTCCCTGATCTCCTGGAAGGCCTGGTGTACATATTCCTGGCTTTGCTTGTTCGCCGAGAGCGTGGACTCATGCGCTTTCTCCATCGCATCCACAGTGTCCATGGCGAACTCCTTGAACACGGGGAACTGCTCAACGATCTTTAGAGCCACCTCTGTGTCCATGTCAGGCATCATTGCCGCGAACCTGATCATCTTGTCTTTGGAGAGGTTCCTCCAGGACTCGATCCCAAGCTCCTGCATGATCTCAGCTTCGTTCTTGTAGCCCATGCCGCGGTTCCGTTCGTCGTCCTGGCTTGTTTCCCCACATTTTGACGGTGACCTCCGACAGCCAGCGGACGAGCCCCGCGATTCCCTGCCGTCTGAAGCCTTCCCGCCCAGAAGCACCCCGGGAGCGACTTCGCCCCCGCGACCTTCCGCCCATCGCCCGGCCACGCGGTGCGATCGCCGCTTGAGCCGCGCTTTCGCCCAATTCCCAACCGCCGCTCCAATATGTCCTAGCGCCTCTAAAGACAGAGGTGCAAACCGACTAACCCCCGAGAGAGCAATGTGGCTACGACTGGCCAGAGAGTGGCATGCCCGACAGTTTCGACCGAGGGTTAGAAGCTCGAACGGCAGAAGATCTGGTTGGCCATACGGAATTTTTTGAGTTGGGTCGGCAAAGCCCTCAGAAGAGGGCGCCCTCAGCGCCCTCACCGAAATCCGAACCGCCTCGCGCTGCCAGCTGCTCCTTGCGCTTCCGGATGGCATCGGCGGAGGGCTTCGGCATGTCCGGGTGCTTCGCCGGCTTCTTGTGCAGGCCGAGGTGGACCTCGTCGGCGTACGCCTGGTGGTTCAGCTGGCGCAGCCGGTCGATGATCTCGGTCCGGGCGAGAAGGCCGATGGTGTAGCGGGTGCCCTGGTCGGTCTCGTGGAAGCCGTGGTCGAGAGGGAACGTTTCGTGGGTCGGGTCCGCGTGCGGGGTCTGCCCGGAGTCGTCCAGCAGGTCGAACCAGCCGTATGCCTCGACGGTGGCGCGGTCGATCTCCTCGTGGATGCGGCGGAGCTCGACGATGTCTTCGTCGTGGCAGTCGCAGTTGTGGACCAGGTTGTAGGTGCTTGTTAGACCAGCGTTGCGGCGGATCATCAGTTCGCGGCGGTAGGAGTCAAGGTGAGTACCAGCGTTTCGTAGACGCTCGGTGAGTGGCGGTTGAACCAAAGGCCTTACCGCGTCGGATGGCGTGAAGCGCAGATCAGACTTAAGACTGGAACACCTTTCGGCCGTCCACCAATACTGCACCGCACTAGTCCGGAGTCCAAGCTGGGCAAAGTCGTCGCTAGGAATGACGACCAGCATGTGCGAGAACACTGATCCGATTGGAACCATGACCGGAATCTGTGTAGCACTGCTCAGTGTAATCACGATACAACGTTGAAGCGATGAAAGAGCCGCAGTCAATGCGGGTCGCTTGTCTGCATAGTGCCAGTACCGCTGGGGAAGCGGCTTACGAAGCACGTAACTTCCTGACGCATCCCGACGCTGGCGCTCAGGCTTTACCTCTCGCTCAATCTGATCGTAAGCCCTCTCGTACAGCCGAGCTTTTTCTAGCGGCCAATTATGAAAGTTGACGACCCACCGGTCCGTTCCGTGATCCGGACGATTGTTGACGTCCTGACCATTAAGATAGGGGAAGAGCACATCCGCATACCGCTCGTTCTCTCCGATCCAAGCACGAGCTTCCGCTTCGGGCAGAGTGAAGCCGAGCCCTAGCACGATTGCACCCTGGAACGATACATCGGCATTTACCTCCAACGGCTCGGCCCACGAGGTCTCTCGTGTCGCCGGATTCAACGATGTCGATATGCCGTTTGGCGCGATAACCCCGCCCAACATCGTCACCCCCTCTGCCGCCACGGGTGTCTTACTTGTCCAAACTGCGCAGTACTCCAGCACCGCAGAATTCGAAGGCCAGGGCGCGCTCTTGATAGCCCGTCGGATTACTACTCCTGCGGCCGTTAGTTGATCTAGGCCCACATCACGTGTCTCACCCTGCGCGAGCGTGTTCGTGGCGATCAGTCCTGACTGACCATTTCTGTTAAGCAGCTCATGTGCGCGGAGCTCGAAATAAGCCACCAAGTCCGCGCTACCCCGCTTTCCTCCTGCAAGATATCTCACTAGAAACTCTCGGTATGCCTCTCCGAACACCCCGGTGAGTTTCCTGCCGCCCAGAAATGGCGGGTTGCCCAAAATCGCATCAAACCCGCCCCCCAGCGAAAACACCTCTGGAAACACCAACGGCCAATGCACCGGCCGCTGTTCCAGTCCCCCCTCCGGCAGTTCCGCCGCCAGCCATTCCTCCGCCGTGGCCCGCGCCTCGCGCACCACGTCCGAGTCGTCCTCGACGCCGTCCGCGACGATCGTCTCCACGATCCACGCCGCCTGCGGGAACAGGTCCTTGACCCGGTCGCCGCCGTCCGGCGCGTACCACTCCACGCGGCCCGACGCGCACGTCGCCAGCGCGGCCCCCGCGATCAGGTCGCCTACCAGGCGCAGCCGCCGCGAGTGGCGGTTGACCTCCGCAAGACCCGCGCGCTTCCGCTGAAGCGCGGGCAGGTCCACGCCCTTGATCGCCGTGATCGCCAGGCGCTCATGCGTCAGCTGGTCCACCAACTGCCGCGCCTGCTCGGCCAGTACGTCGGACTGCTGCTGCGGCTTCAAATGCACCGACTGCAGCTGCTCCATGCTGTGCACGCCCAGCAGCGAGTCCCCCGCCACCAGCCGGTCGTCCAGGAACGTGAATGGGCGAGTCGGGTCCATCGAAACCAGCCACAGCGACAGCTTGGCCATCTCCACTGCCATCGGGTTGATGTCCACCCCGTACAGGCAGTGCTCAATTATTTGGCGACGCGATTCGACGACCACCGGGTCCTGCTCCGCGTCCGCAGCCGTCACCGCGTCCACCGCCCGGCCCGCCCGGTACGTCATCGCGTCCGTGCGGCCCTCGTTCTCCCATGCCTCGATCAGGCGGTCGCCCAGGTAACGGCAGGCTGCGACCAGGAAGGCCGCCGAGCCCATAGCGATGTCCGCGACCTTCAGCTTCAGGATCTGTTCGGGCGACTTGAGCCGCCACTCCCCCGTGTCCGACGTCTGCAGCGGGCCCGGCTCGTAGACCAGGGGTTCCAGCGCGTGCCGGACGACGTCCTCGGCCAGAAAGCGGGGCGTGTAGTGCGTGCCAGTGTTCTTGCGGAGCGTAGACTCGGTGACGTACAGCGAACCGTTCGGGATGACCATCGGCAGGTCACGGAGGTCCCGGCGCAGGATGTCGAAGAATGGCAACAGGCGTTCGCTCAGGGCCGCGTCCTTCGTCACGGCGTTCAACTGCCTGCGGGCCTCCACCCCGTCCTTGGCGGGGGCAAGCAGCTTCTCCAGCTTGGCCGCGCTCGCCGGGGGCTTCGGGTCGTTCCACTTGTCGTGGATCGCTTTGGCGAGGGACTTGACCGACCCACCGGGCTTCGCGGCCAGCAACTCCAGCTCGCGCAACGGCACCTCGTGTTCAAGACCCTCCGGACCGATCAGTCCGACCATGTCCTCGACCGCACGCTCGCCGCCGTACGAGAGCAGGCCCTCGTACACGTAACCGATCTGCTCGACGTCCAGGGCGCGGAAGCTCAGGGTGCGGACTTCGGCGTTCTTGCCCGTGCCGACGCGGACCTCCTGCACCGACTGGAGCATGTGCAGGACGGTGCGGTCGTCGATCGGGAGGAGCGGGGTGGTGAGTTCGAGCCAGGCGTACGTGTCGGGGGCGAAGATCGAGCCGTCGTACGCGGGCAGCTGCAGCTCGGGGTGGTCGACTCCTCCGTACACCGCGTGGAAGAGGGCTATCAGGCGGTGCCAGGCGGAGGTGGTGTGTTCCAGGGCGCTCTCGCCGTCCGCGTCGGCGCGGGCCTTGAGTTCGGCGCGCAGGAAGCGGGCGGAGTATGCCGTCGCGTACACCTCGTTGTCCGCCGGGAGCAGGCCGCGCTCCTCCGCGTACAGGAGGAAGACGACACGCATCATGACGGCGACCGCGCCCCGGTAGACCTCACCTGCCGCGACGCCCGATGCGTGCAGGCCCGGTGCGCCCGCGTCCATCGCGCGGACGTCGGCTCGCCCTATGGCGTCGACGAGGAGTTCGACGGCTTGGCGGACCTGGATGCCGAGTGCTTCGGTGACATCCTCGCCCGCGGCCAGGCTGGCCTTGAGCAGGCCGACCAGTGTCTCGGCCTCCTCGTACTCGAAGAAGCGGCGGCGGCGCAGGAGGGAGACGAAGGCGCGGACGACGTTGCGTTCGGCGGCCTCGTTCCAGCCGATGGTGTCGAAGACGGCGGTGGTCGTGACGCCGCCGATGGGCGCCCAGACCAGGCACCACCAGCGGCCGTCGGTGACCAGGCCGAGCGGGATGTCGTGGTGGCGCAGCAGCCGGGCGAGGCGGTCGGCTGGGGCCGCCGCCCAGTCGCCGCCCGCGGCGGCGCGGGAGGTGGGGACGGTTCCGGCGGGCACGGTCGTGCCGAGAAGACGTACGCGTTTGGCGGCGGCCGCGGTGTTGGGTTCGGTAGCGAGGTCAGTACCCGGTTCGACAAGGGCAAAGTCGGGGCACAGGACGGCGCCGTGTTCCGGGACGTGGAGGGTGAGGCGGTCGAGTCCGAGGTCGTCGGACTCGCCCTGGCGCAGCGTGAGTGCGTCGCCCCAGCCGAGGAGGGAGCGCAGGACGTAGGCGACCCACTCGTCGCGGCCCGCGGTGGTGTCGTTCTGCCAGTCGGCGTGACGGGCGCGCAGACGGGCCCGTTCGTCCTTCTCCAGGGTGTCGAGCTGCGGCCATGCCTGGCGGAGGACCGGCATGGTGAGGAACGGGCCGGAGACCTCGGTGAGGTCGAGCCATTCCTGGTGCTGACGGCGGCCGTCAAGCGCTTGGGCCTTGGCTGCGGCGAGACCACGGGAGACGGGGCGAGGGCTCATCGACGGGCTTCCTTTGCGGGGATCACGAACACGACGGCGACGGGGAAGAGGTGGGCGCGCGGGTCGCGGTAGCGGGCTGCGATGGCGGCGAGTTCCCGTTCGCGTTCGGCGGGCAGGCCGTCGAGGCGCTGCTGCCAGCGGGCCCGGTCGTCGTCGTACTGACGGCGTTCGGCGGCGGTGATGTCGTGCCGGCTGAAGAGGGCGAACTGTTCGCTGGAGCCGTCGCCCTCCTCCTTGAGCTTGGCGCGCAAGGTGGCTTCGAAGCGGCCGAGGGTCGCGGTGATGCGGCGTTCTTCCTCGGCCTGCCGCTCGGCGAGCGCTCGCTCCAGGCTGTCGCCTCGCTCGCGGGCGCGGGCTTCGAGGGAGGTGTTGAGCGGCTTGGCCAGCTTCTCCCAGGCCGTGGTGAGTTCCTGCCTGAGGTGTGGGGCCGCCTCGGTACCTTCGGTGAGCGCCTTCGCGAGGACGGCCCCCTGGGTGCGTACGGACTCCCAGCGGCGGAAGCGGCCTGTGTCGCCGAACCAGCCGCCGGCGTGAACGACTTCCTCGTGGAGGCGGGTGCCGTCGTTACCGACGAGGACGTACCGGGCGTACGCGGAGACGAGGGTGGTGGTGATGGCCGGGTCGTCGCTGACGACGGCGGTGACTCGGTGCAGGCCGACGGAGTCGGCGTTCCAGACGGCGGCGGTCAGCAGGCGCGTGGAGAGGGCGACCAGCGGGTGCTTGAGGTGGGTGAGGACGACGTCCTCGCGGCCCTTGGCGGCGACGGCGGCGTCGAAGGTGATGGGGCGCTGTTCGTCCTCGCGCAGCTTGTGGGCGAGGCCACGGGTCGCTCGTTCCCAGGTGCCGGACAGGGGCGGGACCTCGTACAGCTGGCCTGGTTCGAAGTCCTCGGCGAGGGTGCGGTCGGGGGCCAGGGGCGGCTGGTGGTCCAGGGCGAGGGCGGTGTCGACGACGCGCTTGATGTTGGCCGGGGTGAGGCCGAGCGTGGAGACGGTCTCGTCGTACTGGTCGGCCAGGCGCTTGGACTGGGCGGTGACGTTCTGCTCGGGGGCGACCTCGCCGCCCGTGCGGCGGCCCTGGATGGTGCGGGGCTTGGCGTTCTCGATGTCGACGGGCATCGTGTCGCCGGTCATACGGCGCTGGACGGCCTCGGCGATGACGGCGTTGACCGAGCCGAGGTCCTGTTCCATGCGCGCGACCTTCTTCGCTACGCGGGACAGGAACTCCAGGTCCGCTTCGTACGATCCGGCCTGGGCCTGCTGCCATCCGGAGCCGATGAAGTGGGATATCTGCGGGTCGTTGCGCTGACCCCAACGGTCGATGCGGCCTATTCGCTGCTCGAGCTTGTTGGGGTTGAAGGGTATGTCGTAATTGATCAGACGGTGGCAGTGGTTCTGCAGGTCGATGCCCTCGCCGGCCGCGTCGGTGGCGAGCAGGATGCGCACCGCGCCCTCGTCGGTGGACGGATCGGCCTGGAAGCCGAGGCGGATGCGCTCGCGGTCCTCGGCGGTGAGACCGCCGTGGAGGACCGCTACGCGGCCTTCGTCGGTGAGCTTTTCCTGGCGGAGCAGGGTGAGGAGCCAGTCCAGGGTGTCGCGGTACTCGGTGAAGACGACGATGCGCTCGCCTGTCCAGTGCTTGCCGTCGGAGGTGCGGCAGATGGCCTTGAGCGTACGGATGAGGACGTCGGCCTTGGAGTCCGCGGCGGCCTCGTGGGTGACCGCCCAGCGCTCCATGCGCTGCAGCAGGTCGAGTTCCTGGTTGTCCTCGGCGGGGGTGAGGGACGTGGAGCGGGTGAGAGCCGCGTCCTCGGCGTCGACAAGGCCCAGGTCGTCCAGGTCCGCGACCATGTCCGCGAAGTCGTCGAGCCAGTCGGGGACTTCGGCCGCCGCCGTACGCGTACGGGAGCCCGTGTCCTCCAGGTGGGACAGGTAGACGCGGACCGTGTGGAGGAAGGCGGCCGGGGAGGAGAAGAGACGCTTCTTCAGCAGCAGCGTCACCAAGTCGGCGGCGCGGCGGCCACCGCGGGCGGTCGGGACGAGCTTCTTGCGGCGCAGATCGGCGAACGAGCTGAGCAGTCCGTGGATCTCGCGTTCAGCGTCCGTGTAGGCGACGGCGAGCTGTTCGGTCTTTCGCGTACGGAAGCGGGGCGTGCCGTCGGCGTTGGTGACCGAGGCCTTGAGCCGGCGTACGACGGTGTCCTTCAGCGCTTCCTTGTCGGGGTCCATGCCCCGGGCGAAGCGCTGGTCGTCGATCAGCTCCAGGAGCGCGGTGTACGACTCGGGGTAGCCGTTGTGCGGCGTGGCGGAGAGGAAGAGACGGTGCTCGAAGTGCGGGACGAGGCGCCGGATCAGCTTCGTCTGCTGGGAGTCGACGGCGTAGACCTGCTTGGGGGCGGACGGGGCGACGTGGTGGGCCTCGTCGAGGACGAGCAGGTCGAAGAACCGCTTGTGGTCGCCGTTGCTGCTCTCCTCGGGGGCGCCGATGACCTCGTCGAGGAGGCGCTGGGCCTTCGTGCCGCGCAGCCAGGGCAGGGACACGATGGTCAGCGGGTGCACACGGAACGGGTTGGCCGCGGTGCCATGGGTGCGGCGGAGCCGGGCGCAGTGTTCGGAGTTGACGATGGTGAAGTCCAGGCCGAACTTCTCCGCCATCTCGTCGCGCCACTTGAGGGTGAGCCCCGCGGGACAGACGACCATGATGCGCCGGGCCCGGCCGCGCAGTAGCAGCTCCTGGGCAACGAGCCCCGCCTCGACGGTCTTGCCGAGGCCGACGTCGTCGGCGAGGAGCAGGTTGACGCGGGGGGCGCCGACGGCGCGGGAGACCGGCTCCAGCTGGTACGGCTCGACGGCGACGCCGGAACGGAAGGGTGCCTGGAGAGTCTTTCCGTCGGCGGAGGCCACGGCGGACCAGCGGACGGCATCGAGGAACGCGGCGAGGCGGGACGGAGAGTCGTACTGGCCGGTGGCAGCGTTCGGGAGGGAACCTGCGGGCAGCACGCGGCGGCCGGGCTCGACCTCCCAGATGACGGAGAGGGTGTCGCCGAAGCGGCCGTCGGCGACGGACTGGAGGTGGACGAGGGTGGCGGCTCTGCGCTTGTCGCTCTCGCTCGCAGCCGGGGACGGCTCGACGCGGGCGACGACCCAGGACTGGCCGCGCACCTCGACAAGCTTCCCCTCTTCCGGAAGCTCCTCGGTACTGGTCCGCCCGCTCTCGCGCTGGGCTGCTGTCGACATCGGCAGTGTTCCCCTCGATCCGCATTGCTGCTGCCGTCCGTAGACCATGTCGGCCCCGCACCCGAACGGCGCGATCGCAGCGTAACATCCACTTTTCCCTGTGAACAGAGATAACAGCCATGGAAGTTGAGTGGCCGTCAAGCCGAACCCCGAGTAACCGTCAGGCCATGCGGTCGAGCCGCTTCAGCAGGGCGCGCGAACGCCCGCACCGCGGGTCCTCCGCGGCCAGGATGCGCTCCTCGTCGTCGGCCAGGCGGCGCAGCAGCTCCACCGCAGCATGGCGCTCTCCCGTGCGTACGAGAAGGACCGCGATCTCGTAGCGCGTGTCCAGCACGGCGGCGTCCGCCGGTCCAAGGAGGCTGCGCTGCTCAGCGAGGACGGACTTCAGCTCGTCGAGGGCCTCGCGGGTGCGGCCGAGCGCTCCATCACACAGGGCGGCCCCGACTCGGGCGGCGAGGAAGTCCGCGCGTCCGAGACCGGGGGCGGCGAGGAGTTCCTGATATTCCTCCAGCGCGCGGGCGGGGCAGCCGGAGCGGCGGAGGGCCGCGACTTCGGCCAGCCGCGGATGGGTAAGGCCCGTCTCGGCCGGAGCGGGAACCCAGGCGGCAAGCAGCGCACGCACCTCGGCCGCCGAACCGGGCCGGTCCTCCGGCTTCTTTTCGAGCAGGCCTGCCACCAGTTTCTTCAGGCCGGTGGGTATGTCGGGGCGGTGACCCGAGAGCGGTGGCACGGGTTCGTTCGCATGCTGGTGGTACAGCATGAAGAGGCTGCCGTCCGTGAACGGTGGCTTCCCCGCAAGCAGTTCGTACAGGACGCAGCCGAGTGAGTAGAGGTCACTCGCGGGCACGGTTCTGCCGACAGCTTGTTCAGGTGCCATGTAGACAACGGTGCCGGGTGTGGCGTTGGCGGCAGTGAAGCGGGTCTCGCCGGGGTGAGGCTCCAGGGCAGCTGCGACACCGAAGTCCAGGACTTTGATCTCGCCGGAGGGCGTGATCATCAGGTTCGACGGCTTGAGGTCGCGGTGCACGACGCCTTGACCGTGTGCGTACGCCAGGACGTCGGCGACACCCTGTGCCACGCCTGCGGCTCGTTCCACGTCCAGCGTTCCTTCGTCCTTGAGCACCGCGTCCAGCGCACGGCCCAGGACGAGTTCCATGACGAGGTACAGCTCTCCGTCGTCACTGCCGTGGTCGTACACGACGGGGATACCGGGATGGTTCAGGCGGCTGGTGAGGCGTGCCTCCCGCAGAAACCGGCGCTCCAAGGTCGTGAGTTCGGAGCCGTACCCCCGTGGGGCGAGGAGCTTGACGGCCACTTCACGCCCGTTGTCGCGGTCGCGCGCCGCCCATACGACGCCCATGCCTCCCCGGCCCAGCTCGTGCGTGAGCTCGTACCGCCCAATGCTTCGCCGCATTGCGCCCGTCCCCAGTTCCGGCGCCGGCGGCGCCTGTCGCACCCCTACGACCGGGGCAGTGCGGCGCACCCGATCGGCCGCACCATCCTCTCACCGATCACAGGGGCTGCGGCCCCTGCGGGACGAGGAACGGGCGGCGCGGATCCTCGGGAAGACCGCGGTGGGCGGCCGCCGCGGGATCCGGTCCCGGCAGATGGGGCGCGAGGGCCACATAGACCTCGGTGGCGGAGGAAGGGCGGTCCTCCGGGCGCTTGGCGAGCAGGGCAGTCACCAGTTCCTGGAGCGAGGCCGGCACATCCACCCCTGATTCCGCGATGAGGGGAGGGGCCGCCGTCAGATGCCGGGAAGCAAGGAGTGCGGGCTGATCGGTGGAGAAGGGCGGAGCGCCGGTGAGCATGTGGTGCAGCAGGCAGCCCACCGCATAGAGGTCGCTGCGGCCGTCGAGACGACCGCGGCCGGAGAGCAGTTCGGGCGAGGCACAGAGGATGTTGCCGATACCCTCCCCGGTCATGGTCAGGCGCGGGTCCACGTCCGCGAGGGACTTGACCAGGCCGAAGTCGAGGATCTTGACGACTCCGTCACGTCGCACCATGACGTTCTGCGTCTTGAGGTCACGATGGACGAGGCCGGCGGCGTGGGCGGCCGACAGCCCGGCGCACAGCTGGGCGGCGACGGCCGCAGCCGTGGGCACGTCGAACCGTTCGTCCTCCTGCTGGTCGAAGAGGTACTCCAGGGTCGTTCCGTCGACCAGCTGCATCACCAGACAGCAGATGTCGTCAGTGATCGACGCGTCGTGCACGGTGGTGATGTTGGAATGGTCGAGGCAGGCGGCGGCCTGAGCCTCCCGCTTGAAGCGGGCGAGCGCCTCGTCCCGGCTCCGGGGAACGGCCAGCAGTTCCGACGCAATGGTCTTCACCGCCACGGGCCGCTCCAGATAGAGGTCGCGCCCCCGCCACACCTGCCCCATCACACCCCGCCCGAGCACGGACTCGAGCCGGTACCGGTCACGCAGCACCATTCCCGGTGCGAACGTCTGCATATCTCCCACCCTCCACACGATTCACACAGTGATCCCACAAGTCGAGCCTGTGAACAAAGTCAATGTGCGTAGTAGCCTGCCAGTACTGCGGCCACCGCCGGGATGCCGACCCGCCTAGCCCGCCAAGGACCCCGGAGATCTTCGATGAGTACAACCAACGCTGTACCGGTCAGCCTGGCCGAGATCGCCCGGATCGCCGGGGTCGGACGCGCGGCGGTGAGCAACTGGCGCCGCCGCCACGACTCGTTTCCCTCACGCATCGGGGGTACGGACGTCAGCCCGCAGTTCTCACTGTCCGAGGTCGAGCAGTGGCTGCGCAGCAACGGGAAGCTGACCGACGCCGGCGCCCGCGAGTTCCTCTGGCCGCGGTTCGAGGCACTCGGCAGCAGGGACGAGTCGGGGCTCGCCATCGCCGAGGCGGCCCGCCGGATGCGCTCGCCCCGGGCCCGTTCCGTGGCACCGGAACTCTCGGCCGAAGCGAAGAGCCTGGTCGGCGATGCTGCGCGTCTGGGGCGCAACGAAGGCCCACGCGAGACGTTCGAGTTCTTGCTGCAACGGTGGCTGGACACCCATGTGCGACAGCTCAGCACCACGCCGACCCAACTGGCCACGCTGATGGCCCGGATCGCGCTCGACAGCCGGATCGGCGAAGGCGATGGAGGACTCACAGTCTTCGATCCGGCGTGCGGCACGGGGCATCTGGCGGCAGCTGCCGCTCAGGAATACGACGGTCCGGGCCTGGCTCTGCTGGGGTGCGAACGGGATCCGGCCCTGGCCGCCCTCGCGTCCGCGCGCCTCGAATTCGCGACCGGGGGCCGGGACGTCCATACCGAGATCGCAACCGTCGACGCTCTGCGTGACGATCCGTTCACCGGCCTGCGGGCGGACATCGCGCTGTGCAACCCGCCGTTCAACGAGCGCGACTGGGGCTACGAGGAACTGGCCACCGACCAACGCTGGACGCATGGCCTGCCGCCGCGCACCGAGCCGGAACTGGCCTGGGTGCAGCACCTGCTGACCCACCTCAGACCCGGCGGCACCGCAGTCATCGTCCTGCCTCCGGCCGTCGCCTCCCGCAAGGCGGGTCGCCGTATCCGGGGGTCCCTGTTGCGCACCGGACTGCTGAGAGCTGTCGTGGCACTGCCGCCGGGGTGCGCGCAGCCGCACAGCGTCTCCCTTCAGCTGTGGCTACTCCGCGCAGCTCCGGACGGTCCCCACGCAGGCCCGAGCGCTCAGGACGCACTCCTGGTCGACGCGACACGGCTGGGGAAGCCGGGTACACGCGAGCAGGGGCCCGACTGGGATGCACTGACCAGGTTCGTCCGCTCCGCCGTCTCGGAACTCGACAAGCCCGGGGGCGAACTGCCCGAAGGCGCCGTACGGGTCTCCCTGCTGGACCTGCTGGACGACGAGGTGGATGTCACCCCGGGCCGTTACACGGCATCCGGCAGTGAACCGTCCGGGGTCGAACTCGCTGCTTCGTGGGACGAGCTGGCCGGGTCCCTGAATGAACTCGGCGATCTGACGAAGTACCTGTCGAAGATCGGCCTCATGGCGGCGGAGCCGCGGACGACTGCCACGGTGGGAGATCTCGTCAAGGCAGGCGCGCTCACCTTGCTTGCGGGGCAGCAACCTTCGGACACCACGGCGCGGCCGCAAGAAGCCGGTTTTCCGCTGCTCACCGTTGCCGACCTGCTGATGGACGGCACCCCCAGCGGACTGCTGGCTCCGGGCGCCGCCCAGACCGTGGCAGAAGAGGGCGACGTCGTGGTCGCGGGGGTCGTCCGCGCGTTCAGGGCATGGGTGCATCAAGGACCACCGATCGCACTGGGGCCTCAGCTGTACGCCCTGCGCGTCACCCCCGAGATGCTGGACGCCGACTTCCTCGCCGGCTGTCTGCGCGCACCGGCCAACGGCCGCCAGGCGGGCACCCACGCCTCCAGCTCCTCCCGTGTCGACATCAGGCGGCTCCAGGTGCTCCAACTCCCTGTGGAGGAACAGGCCATGTACGCAGACGCCTTCCGCCGGCTCACTGCCTTCGAGGCGCTGCTGGCGAGGGCGGAAAGCCTGGGCAAGGGATTGGTGGCCGACGTGGGCGACCGGCTCGCTGCCGGCGGTCTCGCAACTGCCCTCGGCTGATCGCCGGTGCCAGGACGGACGCACGATTGACGGCCTCGCAGTCAGAAGCCTTCCCTCCAGCTCATGCCCGGACCCGTTCGTCGGCCGGGCCCGCTTCCGGGCCCGGCCGACGAACGGGCGTCAGCGCGCCCCGGAGACCCGCCCGGTCAGCCGATCTCCGCCCCGAACGCCGCCAGCGCCTCCGGCACCGGCTGGAAGAAGGTCTCGCCGCCCGATGAGCAGTCGCCGCTGCCGCCGGAGGTCAGACCGATCGCCGTGTCGCCCGCGAAGAGCGATCCGCCGCTGTCGCCCGGCTCGGCGCAGACCGTCGTCTGGATGAGCCCGCTCACAATGTCGCCGTTGCCGTAGTTCACCGTGGCGTCGAGGCCGGTGACCTCGCCGTCGTGCACCTGGGTGGTGGAACCGCTGCGGGTCACCGTCATGCCGACGGTCGCCTCGCCCGCCTCGGTGATCGGCTGGGTCGAGCCGTTGTAGAGGTCCACCTCGCTCGGGTGGTCCGTGCCGGCGGTGTACTTCACCAGGCCGAAGTCGTTGCCCGGGAAGTCGGAGCCCGCGTTCGTGCCGATCTCCGCGCCGCCCTGCGAGTCGGACCAGCTGCTGATCGCCTCGGTGCAGTGACCTGCGGTCAGGAAGTACGGCTCGCCGTCCTTGACCACGTTGAAGCCGAGCGAGCAGCGCCCGCCGTCGCCCCAGATCGCGCCGCCTCCCGCGATGAGCGGCTTGAACTCCCCTGCGGACTTCTTGAGTTCGACCCTGCCGCCCAGCCCGTCGACGACCGCCCCGAGCCTTGCCCAGGCCGCGCCCTCGACCGTACGGTCGGCGGTGACGATCACCTTGTTGCTGACCGGGTCGACTGACCAGGAGGTGCCGGGGATCGTGGCCTTCGCGGTGAGGGTCTGCCGGGCCGCCTTCAGTTCGGCCGACGAGTTCGGCACGAGTCTGGCCCTGCCGCCCGCCTGCCGCACCCGTTCTGCGGCGCTCTCGTCGACCACGTTCACGACCAGGTTCTTCGCGCCGGCGTCGTAGTACGCGCCGGCCGCGTCGCCGCCCAGGTCGTCGCCGAGGGCGGTGGCGACCTTTCCGGCCTCGTTCGGCGTCAGCGTCCGTACGGTGAACTGCGGTACCTCGTCACCGGCGTTCGCATTCTGGAATGTGATTCCCGCTGCGCCCAGGGCGACAACGGCCGAACCGGCCATCACCGCACGCTTCCTGGATATGTGTCGATGCTTCAACGTCGACCTCCTGTGGGGCCGTGCACAGGCAAGTGGGGTGCCTGGGTACGGAGGATGGCGCCGCCCGCTGTTCCGGCCGGGCAGATAGCACACAAGGTCGACTTCGGGACGCACACACGACCGAACCGCTTCGCCCCAGCCCCGTTCACCTACCTGGAGCCGCACCACGTCGGTTCCGTTTGCGAACACACCGTGCGACCGGCCGGTCGGCAATGGGTGAGGACTGGACCTGTCCGGTATTCGCTGTTGATTTACCTCAATTGCCATTCCGTCCAAGGACTTTGATGGGTCATCATCGAATCGGTGGAAAAAGTCGGGCACTTCGTGCCCGCACGGAGCGGAGGAGGCGCGGAGTGCGCAATCGGGTGCACGCAAGGGACGGGCGGCATCTGATGGTGGAGCGTCTGGGCGACCCTCGAGGCAGACCGGTCTTCCTGCTGCACGGAATGCCCGGCAGCCGGCTCGGTCCGGCCCCGCGCGGCATGGTGCTGTACCAGCGCAAGACACAGCTCATCACCTACGACCGGCCGGGCTACGGCGACTCCGACCGACTCGCGGGCCGCTGCGTGGCGGACGTCGTCGAGGATGTCCGGGCCATCGCGGACTCGCTCGGACTGGAGCGGTTCGCCGTGGTGGGCCGCTCCGGCGGCGCCCCGCACGCCCTGGCCTGCGCCGCACTGATGCCCGACCGGGTCACCCGTACCGCCGCCCTGGTCGGGCTCGCCCCCTGGGGCGCGGACGGACTGGACTGGTTCGACGGGATGACCGCCTCCAATGTGCTGGCGTACTCCACGGCGGTGGCCGACCCCGACGGACTCGCGGAGTCTTTCATCTCCCGGTCGGCCGTGATCAGACAGGACCCGGTCAAGCTCCTCGACGATCTGCGCCGGGAGCTGACCGACTCCGACCGGATCGTTGTCAACGACGCCGGGATCCGTTCGATGCTGCTGCGCAACTACCGTGAGGGGCTGCGCACTTCGGCGTACGGCTGGATCGACGATGCGATCGCGCTCTGTACCCCGTGGGGCTTCGACCCGGCGGACATCACAGGCTCCGTGATGCTGTGGCACGGCGAGAAGGACGTGTTCTCACCGGTCGGGCACTCCCGCTGGCTGGCCGGACGGATCCCGGGCGCCACCGCGGTGCTGGAGCCGGCGGCGGCGCACTTCGATGCGCTGTCCGTGCTCCCTGCCGTCCTCAACTGGCTGTTGGAGGAGGAGGCCACCGCCTCCCCCTCGAAGGGCTGACCCAGGCCGGGCCCGCCGTGGGCGGGCCCGGCCGGCTCACACCGCCACCGGTTCCAGCTCGCGCTCGAACCTGCGCTCCTCCCGGGCGATCCGAGTCATCGGGTGATCGTCACCGAGCTGCCGGGACAGCTCCTCGACCGTCTCGGTCCTGATCCGCAGCGCCTCGTCCTTGCGACCCAGCGCGTCGAGCGTGATCGACATGTTCGCCGTCATGGCCACGGTTTCGGGGTGGTGCGCCCCGAGGACGTGCCTGAGCTGTCCGGCCAGCTTGCGTTCGGACTCCAGCACCAGTTCGAGATCGCCCCTTTCGGCCGTCGCATTGGCCAGGTTCATGAGGCAGAACAGGGTGTTGGGGTGCTCAGGCCCGTACACCTCCCGCATCGACGCGAGAACCCGGGTCAGGATCTGCTCGGCCTCGTCCCACGCGCCGACACCCGACTGGTAGACGCCGAGGTTGTTCAGGGCGGCCAGGGTGTACGGGTGCTTCTCCCCCGGCACCTTCATGTACTGCTCGACGACCTCCTGCGCGGTGTTCCTGGCCTCGGTCGCCTCGCCCGCCGCGTACAGGTCGGCCGCCAGATTGAGGTCACAGGCCAGTGACTCGGGGTTGGCGGAGGTGTACTTGGCCCGGTACCTGGCGCGGGTGGCCACCGTGAGCCTGCGGGCGTCCTCCAGTCTGCCCGCCCTGCGCAGCGACACCGCGAGGCTCTTTGCCGCGCTGAGCGTGCCGGGGAAGGCCCGGCCGAGTGTGGCCTTGAAACTGTCGTAGGTGCGGCTGAGGATGGAGACGGAATCCTCGTACCGTCCGACATCACGCAGATCGCGGGCCAGGTTCATGGCGGAGGACAGGCTGTACGGATGCTCCGCGCCGAGCACCTCCACGCGCCGGTCGAACACGTCCTGGTCGATCTCCCGGGCCTTGGCGTACTGCCCGACGGACCGCAGGATGAACGCCAAGTTGTTGGCCGCCGCCAGCGCCCTCGGGTGCGAGTCGTGGAAGATCTGGCTGAACCCCTCGGTGGCCTCGGTCGCCAGCTCGATCGCCCTGCTGTACTCCCCCAGCGTGCCGAGGTCCGTCGCGAGGCTGCTCGTGCTCATGTACGTGTGCGGGTGCTCCGGGCCCAGCATCTCCCGCTGCCGACTGAGGGTGATCTCGTCGAGCTCCCTCGCCTCCACGTAACGGCCGCGCGAACGGTAGATGTTGGAGAGGTGGAAGCAGAGGTAGAGGTACTGGATGTCACGCTCCCCCAGCGTCTCCTTCCAGATGGCACGCAGTTCCTCGCAGACGGTGGTGGCGGTCCTGAAGTCACCGCGCTTCCACAGATAGCGGACTCGGTCGATCAAGAGCCTGCGGGCCTCGGGCTCCTTGCAGTTGCGCGCGTCGGACGGGCCGAGGTGCGGCCAGATGATGGCGAACTGCGGCCAGGTCGACGGGTTGTCGATCGGCTCGTCGTCGTCGGGCCGGGCACCGGCCAGAATGCGGTGCACGACATGCCGGGCGTCCTGCTGCTCCTCCTCACTGAGCTGCGCCCGGATCACGGCCTGGACAAGACGGTGCACCTGAATGGAGTTGGAGACCTGGTCGACCTTGGCCAGGGCGAACCGACCGATCTCCCGGATGACCCGGCCGAGCACCAACTTCTCCTGGAGCGAGGCGTCGTACGGCTTCAGCGCCTCGATCATCTCCTTGCTGTACAGGAGGTTCCCCGAGATCGGCTCGGGGGCGAAGAAGGCACAGAGCTGCAGGAGCCGCACCGCGGCGGGCGAGCGCTCCTTGAGGCGTTCGATGGAGATGTTCCAGGTCGCGGCGACCGGTTCCGGATAGCCGGCGGGCTGGTTCAGCGCCAGGACCTCGGGGGCCTGTTGGGCCAGCTGCTCCAGATAGGTGTCGATCGGGGTGGCGGTCTCCGCGATCCAGGCCGCGGCCTGTTCGACGGCGAGCGGCAGGTCACCGACGGCGGTGGCCACCTGCGCGGCGTCCTCGTCGCTCAGCCCCGGGGCCCGGCGCTGGAGGTGTTCAATGGACTCCTCCCGCAGGAAGACGTCGACGGGCAGCGCGTCGCCGTGCTGGGACCATGCCTGGTTCCGGGAGGTGACCAGGATGTGGCCGGAGCCGCCCTGCGGGAAGTAACGCCTGAGCCGTTCAGGGTCGTCGGCGTTATCGAAGACCAGCAGCCAGCGGTCCGACGGCACACCGCGCCGCAGCAGATCCACGGCCTCCTGGGAGGCGGCGGCCATGTCGTCGCCGCCCTGGGCACCGAGCCGGACGGCAAGTTCGGCAAGGCTGGCCACCACGTCGTCGGTCTGCTCGGACGATATCCACCAGACCAGGTCGTAGTCGGCCATGAACCGGTGCACGTACTCAAGAGCGACCTGGGTCTTGCCGACACCGCCGAGTCCGTAGAGGGTCTGCGGTTGCGGCAGCACGACGGCCATGCCACCGCCGAGCTGGTCGCGCATCCGTTCCAGGACCATGGAGCGGCCGGTGAAACCGGGGTTGCGCGGCGGCGCGTTCCAGATCCTGGGGACGGTGCCGGGGAAGCGCGGTCCGGGCGATACACCGTCGGTGAGCTGTACGGGACGGTCCAGGGCGCGCAGCAGGGCGCCGCTGGCGTGCACCTCGTCGAGCCGGAAGAGGTCGACGGGGTTGCGGTCGATGTAGGGCGCGGACAGCCGTACGTCACCGACCCGGAGCGGCAGCAGATGGCGTCGGCCGCCGCCGGGATCCTCCGCGACGGCCCGGTCCCAGAGGTTCACCCCGCGCTGCGACTTGAGGTACGCGCTGGAGAGCAGGACGACGGTACGGGCGGCGGTCTCGGGCTCTCCCTGGAGCGGATCGGGGATGCCGGGCTCGGCGGAGACATCGCGCGGGACGACGCGGAATCCGGCCCGGGTGAGGACCGATTCGATCCAGTCGGCCCACATCCGGTTCTCCGCCACATAGTTGAGGTAGAGATCGGCGGGCAGCGCGGGCCTGCGCCGGGTGAAGGCGTCGCGGATGCGGAGCCGCACCTCTTCCCCCACGGGGGGCATCGAGGTGATCTGCCGGTCGGTGATGACGGCGGTGAGCCGCTCGAAGGCGGAGAGCAGCGAGTTGGTCAGACCTGCCTCGTCGCCGAAGGTGGCCAGCGTCTCCTCGTACGCGTAGTAGGGGCGGTACGGAATCTCCACCGCCCCCCAGTAGGCGGTGAGTTCGTCACTGGACAGGTCCCGGGGCAGCCGGTCGAACTTCAGCCGGGCCAGGGCGCGGCCCGCGTCGGCCTTCTCCTTCTCGCCCTCGTCGATGCGCATCGGGACGGGGAAGATCGAGATGGGGCGGCCGGTGTAGCGCTCGGAGATCTGCCGGGCGACGGATGCCGCGCCGTCGATGGACTGGTCGCTGAGGGTGAAGCAGTCGACGAGCAGGTCCGGAAGGTGGACGGTGCAGATGTCGGCGATGTCGCTGAGACCGGTCCGGCTGTCGATGAGGACGTAGTCGTAGTTGGCCTTCATGTCGTCGCGCAGGGCGTCGAAGAAGTGCCCGCCGCCGAGCCGGTCGTAGAAGTTGTCCCAGTCGAAGGTGGAGACGGTCGCGGAGTATTCGCGGTTCTGGCGCCCGGCGGAAACGAAGTCGAGGGTGCCCCCCTGCGGGAACTCCCAGCCGAGTGCCTCCGGGGCGAGGGAGACGGCGTGCGGCTGGATGCGGGCGTAGTCGCGGTGCCAGTCGTCGGCACGCTGGACCGGGCTGGTCGCGGCCCAGGCGTACTCGGTGATCAGGTCGATGACGCCGGTGGTGGCGCCGAGTGTCGACGGGTCGAGGAAGGGATGGAAGAACCGGTGGAGTCCGGGCGCCTCCAGGTCCCAGTCGACGGCCAGTACCCGTTTGCCGTTGGCAGCCAGGATCCAGGCGGTGTTGGCCAGCGCCATGGTGCGCCCGGTACCGCCTTTGTACGAGTAGAAAGTGACGATGCGTCCGTCACGCCCGGCCGTCATACGTCCTCCGCATCCGTCGCAGGGTCGTGCATGTCCGGTATGAACTGTGTGTTGCCCATGGGCCCCATCAGTCGTGTTCGTTCAGTGTGACCGCCGCCCGTCGCCGGCGGATAGACCGCCGCGTGGCGCAGATACTGCTGGGCCGCCGCCTCCACCACCTGGGGCAGCACCTGTCCGAAGGCATCCATGCTGGGCACTCCCCTTGCCGCGGCGCGGCAGTACGCGCGCCCCTGTCGAATCTTGGACGGCATGGTCTGTTCGAGCTTCTCGGTCAGCTCCGCCTCGGCGGCCCTGCTCTGGGGGTCCTCGCGGTTCCAGGGCACCACCATGGTCACCCACGGGCGGTTCTCGGCGTCGAAGGCCGCGAGCCTGCGGCGTCGGTCCTCGTCCATCAGCGCCCAGCGGTCGACGACCAGGATTTCCGGCCTGTTCGGTGGCCCCTTGCTCTCCGCGTGGCCGGACTCCTCGTCGAACGAGGTGACGGTGGCCTGGTAGTTGAGGGAGCGCACCAGGTCCTCGGCGACATAGGCCAGGGGCCGTGCGGAGGCCGGGTGGTAGGGGTTCCAGTCGTGCGGATTGTCGCCGTAGTAGTCGGCGTTGCGTCCCTCGGGCAGGTCGTGCCGGGTGGGAGCCGCGATGGTCACCTTCATCGGGCGAGGCGCACCGGCACCGCTGCTCTGCGAGCCGAAGGCGCTGGGGGCCAGCCGGTAGTCGACGGGGCGGCCCACTTCGATCCGGGCGGTGGCCGCGACGCTGACGATGCGTTTGGCGAGTTCGTAGACGGCCCGTTCGTACTCCTGGGCGAAGAGTCTGAGTTTGATCAGCCCATAGAGCCCGTCACTGACGTAACGGTCCCCGAAATCACGGTGATTGAACTGCAGCCGCTCCGCCGGCCCGGGCAGCTGGTTCGGTGGAACCGGCACCCAGAGCGCGGGCACGATCGCTTCGGCGGGCTGATTACTGCGGGCGCGGTGGGCGATGGCGCGCTGTTCGAAAGCGTGCCACTCCTTTCCGCACATCTCGCTGGCGAAGTAGCGCGGCGAGAAGAGCGGAACGAACACCCGGCAGGTGGCCAGCACGCTGCCGAGCCGTTCCGACCACCCCTCGCCGGACCGTATCTCCCGGTCCATGAACCCGGCGGAGGCACCCGCCGGGAGGTCGGTCATGGCCATTACATGGCCGCAGAGATCCTGAAACAGCCGCTCGACCCACATATCCGGGTCCGTTCCACCGCCGTACCCCGGTGTATGCGCATAGCTCAAGAAGAAGTACGGCCGATGGTCCGCCGCTCGCGGTTGCGTTGATGCGTGCACACGACCCCCGTCCTGTGTGAGCACTCGCATCCGAGGAGTGTGGGAAGAATGCGAGCGAATTCATCATTCCGGAGCGGACCTTGCTCCACCCCCATGGCGTTCGGTCATTCAACGCCGCTTTTCAGTCATCCATCCTCACGCCCGGTCAATCAGGTTCTTGATCAAGAACAGTCTTGCAACTGTTCTTCCCGGATGTCCCGTGTGTACCGCTGATCTCCTTTCGGACTGCGGCCAGCAGCTGCTTTCCGTCGATGGTCAGTTCGGCCGCAGCTTCGAGTGTGTCGAGTGCCTGCGGCACCCCGTCGAGGAACCGGGGGTCGAAGAGACCCAGTCCCACCCGCTCATAGGTCATGGACAGCAGTCGGGAGAAGGGAACGGACTTTTCCTGCCAGGGCGTCCGATGGTCCCAGGCTCCGTCCGATGCGTACAGATCCGTGACATCCACGAGGGCCCTCAGCTTGGCCCGCCGGAATCCGCGGAGCAGGCCGAGCGCGAGTTCCTCGGTATCCGTGTACACGCCGATCCCCAACGCCCCGTAGCCGTGCCGCCCCACAGCGGGGTGCCCGGTGGTGAGCGGCGTCAGCGCGATCAGGCTGCCCGCCGCTTCGGCCGCCTGCTCCGGCACGACCGCCGTCAGCCGTTCCCAGGCCCCGGCGAGTCCCGCGCTCCACGCATCGGCCTCGGACTGCCCGAGCCGGGGAGCGACGGGCGTGTCGAAACAGTCCCGGTACGGGTCGAGGTCGTCGAGTACGAAGCCGGGCGCCCCGCCGACACCCACGTGACGCACCGGAAGCCAGCCAGGGTCTTCCGTCGACGTCCGCACGATCCGCCGTTCGGCGGGGTGCCCGTCCCGCCGGATCAGAAATCCGTCGTCGGTGGCGCGCACGAGGGCAGTGCCGTGCTCCCCCGCCCCACCGATCCGCGCCTCGCCGAGGGTGGGGAGGAAGATGCTGCCGTCCCGGTAGGCGACGGGGACATCCCGTTCGAGTCCGGCGCGTACGGCGGCAGCGGCCACGGACGACGACAGCCGCAGCGTCGCCGGCCGGCCGGCACCGGGCCGGCCGTCGTGCGCGGCGTCCAGCGCGTCGAGCAGCCAGGTGCGGGTGTAGGGATGGGTCAGAACACCGTCCAGGCCACCGGCGCCCGCCTCCGTCCGGTCCAAGGCCTGCACCAGCTCCCAGGCCTCGTCCCAGCGCTCTCCGCCCCGGCCGTCGAGGTCCGCGTGGAGCCGGGCGAGCAGAGTCCGCGTCAGGTCCTGGTGCGCGGCGACCAGCTCGTGCGGCTCCGCGACCGCGGCCGACTCGGTTTCCGCCGCCGTCCGCACCTCGATGCCGCGCACCAGCGCTTCGAGATCCGCGCAGTACACCGAGGGGTTGTCGAATCCGCTGTCCGAACGGTAGCGGTGTGTGTAGAGCCCCCCGCCGCACGAACGCACGACAGGGCAACGGCGACAGGTCTCGCTGACCCCGGCCAGGCCGAGCTGCCGCGCTCGCACCCCGGGGTGCGCCGCGACCTCGTCGAAGGCATGCGTGAAGACGTCGAACCCGGTGGAGGCCGCGCCTTCATAGGCGCTCTTGAGCGAGTCCACCTGTTCCAGCTGCCCGTCGGTCTCGACGACGACGAGGTCCGTGGGGGCCAGGCCCAGGGATTCGGTGAGGCTGGGTCCGCCGCTCAGGCTGGACAGGACCGAGGAGAAGAACCGCACCGGCACCGGCCGGCCCTGTTCCCTCCAGCGGTCGAAGATCGCGAGGAGCCAGTCGGCATAGGCCGTGGGCGATCCGTCCGGACGTGGCGGCGGCTGGTCCCAGGTGGCGTGCGGAAGCAGGAAGTCGATGAGCGGTGGATCGAGTTCGGCCAGGGCGTCGAACACCGCGTGCGGATCGTTCCGGATGTCGACGGTGCACAGCAGGCCGAGGTTGAGGTGCCGGTAGCGCTCCTGACGGAGGAGCTCGACGGCTCGCAGGACCAGGGGGTGGCTGGTGCGTCCGTCGGCGAAACGGCGGTGCCGGTCGTTGGCGGCCCGGTCGCCGTCGAGCGAGATGCCGACCTTGACGCCGAACTCGTCGAAGAGGTCGAGATAGCGCGGGCTGAGCTGCAGACCATTGGTATGGATCCGTAGATCGAGATCGGCGATGCCGTGCAGCGCCGAGGTGAGCTCCTCGCAGACGCGCCGCAGACGCGCGGGGCCCGCCAGGAGAGGCTCCCCTCCGTGCAGGATCACTGACACGGAGGGCAGCGCATGCGTCAGAGCATGCTCGGCCAAGCGTTGAGCGGTCCAGGAAATAGCCTCGTCAGAGATTGCCTTAGGGCGGGTACGCCAGCTCTGATCAGCATGTTCATAGACGTAACAATGATCGCAGGCAAGATCGCACCTGCTGTGCACTTTGAGCACAATTTCGCGGAAGGGGACCAGGGGTCCTGTCATTCCGTCAGTCTAGCCACCTTGCGGCGCGACTCAGAGAGCCGAGCTGAAGGTTGACGCCTTGGTGGAACGGCCGGTTGACGTGCTGAATACCCGATCGAGCTTCCTGGTGGCTTCGACGCCACGGATGTCGATCTCGGCGAGCGGCACACGGCTCTTCGCATTGGCGAAGGATGAGGTGGATTCGTTGGTCTTCACGGCCGTCCTTGATGGGATTGTTCCGGACACTGAAACGCTTCCGGCTACTGCATAAATGCAGTGTCCGGCGGCACGACTTTACTCCGCTGACAGCGCTTGGCAAATGCCGACGTCGCACGAAACGCAGCTGTCACACAGCATTACGCCAGACGGAACACGACTCGACATTCCACCGTCGGAGTGAGGAGAGAAAGCGCAGGCCGAAGCGGATGACACGAGCCAGTTCCGGAAGGCCGGGCCCTCCCCTTCGCCGGCCTGTGCGCGGGCCGGCGGGGTGCCCCTGCACCAAGGGCGGGTGATGCGCCACCCCGATTTCGGCGAAAGGTACGTGGATTTGACTTCAGGACAGATGCGCGATGCCGCGTGTCCACTTCCGCTCCGTTCACCCGCCCGGCGCCACGTTCTGCCGGTTCCGTCCGCGAACGCCCCCATCGGCTGTCTCCACCGCGACGCCGCGAAGCCTGCTTCCGGGCACTCTCAGTCGAGCGGGGCGTTGAGATCCGTCCTCGCCCCCTTCATGCAGTCCAGGACACGCTCGTGGGTGTCACCCACGACATCGGTGACCCTGAACCGCAGGTACAACGCCTCGACGTCACGGACGAACCGCTTCGAGAAGGCACCCACCAGCACCGTTTCGTATCCCCCGGTGCCCACCAGAGGGAAGCCCGTCCCGAAGCGGATGATCTGGAAGTCCTGTGCGACGACGAGCCCGGCAGCGGTCAGTTCGGTCACGGCCTCGTCGAGATCGACCCACTGCGCATCGGCGGAGTCGGCCTGCCCGGCCAGGACGAGGCGGCAGTCCCAAGTGTCGATCACGGCAAGGTGCTGCCCGCCGTTGAGCACGCCGACGCGCCACGCGGACGCGTCCTCCTTCAGATGCCCCTTCTGCCAGGATCCGCGCCAGCCCAGATACGGCCGCACCGTGCGGGCGTACTGCGCCCTGGCCAGGACCGCGCCACCGGCGACGGCCAGCAGACTGCCCAGGGCGTCCATGTCGAGCAGGTGCAGGCGCCACGGCCATTCGGTCTGCGCCTCGGCTGTGATGTTGGAGCGGATCACTTCCCAGAGAAGGATCGCGGTGAGCAGTGCGAGCAGCACGAGGGGTGTGGTGAACAGCAGTGGGCTTCGTCGGATCCTCCGTTGGGCACCGGCCGGCGACTGAACGTCGCCCTCGTTCGTTTCCTGCACCTTCGCTCCCCCCGGCGAGAGGCGAGACCCGGACACCACCAATGGGGAACTCGCCTGCAACAAAAGCAAGTTGACCAACCATGCCACAGCGTTTCGGATCGCACGAGAGCGACCGGATCCACATCCGGGGAAGCAGTCGTCGCCCAGGGCACCATTGCAGTGTCCGGGCGGGCGACTCTACTCTCGTGCACCCGGTCGGCCTCCGCCCACGCACGCGTGCGCCCCGGGCACCGCACAGGGGCCTTCCAGACCTTCCGGCCGGGCCGGACAGGCCATCCGCCTGGCCGAACGAGCAAGTCCAAAACTGCAGACGGGGTGAACATGACGGCGATTCCCGGACCGCTTCAGTCCATGGTCTTCAGGAGCGAGGACCTCCCGGCGCTCTTCCACCACACGGACGCCATCGCCATCGCACGTCAGCGGGAGGCGGTCAATACGACCCGCGGCCAGCTGATCCTGCTCGTGGTGGGTGCCGTTCCGGCGGCCCTGCCGTGGCACGGCAGCATCGGTGGCTCATTCCAACTGCTCGACGCCGTCGGCGCGTTGGCCTATCTCGGGGTTCTGGTCACGACGTATGTCGCTTCCCGGCGCAAAGCAAAGTCGCATTGGCAACTGAACCGCTCCGCCGCCGAGTTCATCAAGTCGATGTGCTGGCGCTACGCCGTCCACGGCTCCCCGTTCGACACCGGTACCCAGCACCCGGAAGCGGTGTTCGCCAACCGGCTCGAGGAGGGTCTGCAGGAGCTCAGGAAGGTCGGCTGGGTGGACCCCCGGGACGAGATGAACGATGCCGGCAGCGGGCTCATCACGGAGTCCATGCGAGAGCTACGGAGCAGGGCGTTCACGGTCCGCAAGGAGACGTACGTACGGGACCGGCTGATCGAACAGCGGCGCTGGTACCGCAGGCGCCAGCAGGTTTCGCGGCGCGGCGCGTTCGTCTGGTCGAGCGCCATCGCCGCATTGACCACCCCGGCGCTGACGCTCAGCCTGCTGCAGACGTTCGGGACTGCCCGGTCCTTCGCCCTGACGGGGGCGCTCTCGGCGGCAGCGGCCGCCTGCCTCGCATGGAACGAGATGCGCCGCCATCACCCGCTGATATCCGCGCACTCGCTGGTCGAGAAGGACCTGGAGTCGATGCAGGCCGCCATGGAGACCAGCCTGACCGAACGGCAGTGGCCGGTCGCGGTCTTCGAGACCGAGCGGATCGTCTCCCCCGAACACACCGACTGGCTGGCCCGGCACCGCATGTGAGGCGAGGCCGGTGAGATGACGTCGGATCAGGCGCGCTCGACCCCGTCGCGCCAGATCACCGTGACCGGGCGGCCGAGCGTCCGCGCGTACGTCACGATGTCGCCCGTGCCGCCGAAGCCGCGGGCCGGCCGGCCGTCCCACACTGCGAGCAGCCGGTCGCAGTGATCGGCGATATAGGCGCCCGCGGCGTAGTACGCCTCGTCGGTGGAGTGCGGGAAGTCCAGCAGCACCTCCCGGGCCGCCCGGCCCTTGAGGCTCCGGTAGCGGGCCCGTTCGGCGCCGGCGGCGAACGATGTCTCGTAGTCCCCACTGGGGATGACGACGGTCAGTTCGGCCCCGTGGGCGAGTGCCAGGTCGGCGAAGAGCTGATCCGCGCCCACGGCCAGGCTGGAGAGGGCTTCCAGGGAGCCGTCGAGCCCGCAGAGCGCCGCCCGGATCCCGGCCAGCACATGGGCGTGTGCCTCCTCGGGAATGCTGCGATGGCCGGTCACTCCGATGCGTTTCACGGACTGGAACCCCCTGGAGTGTCTCCGGGGGTTCCCGGAGACATCCCTCCGGGAGGCACAGCATCCGCCCCCGTTGTTCCTGCGCGACCGACCTCCCCCACATCCTCTCAAAAGCCGCGGGGTGTGCGGGAGCCCCCGCCCGGAATTCGGGCGAGGGCTCCGTCATGTGTGCGATCGGGTGCCGGTGCGTCAGTAGACGCTGACGCCGTATGCGCTGAGCGCCTCGGTGACCGGCTGGAAGTACGTCGTACCGCCGGAGCTGCAGTTGCCGCTGCCGCCCGAGGTCAGTCCGATCGCCTTCGTCCCGGAGTAGAGGGGACCGCCGGAGTCGCCTGGCTCCGCACAGACATTCGTCTTGATCATGCCGTAGACGATGTCTCCGCCGCCGTAGTTGACCGTGGCGTTGAGACCGGTGACGGATCCGCTGTGGATGCCGGTGGTGGAGCCGCGACGGGTGACGGACATGCCGACCGTGGCGTTGGCCGCGCTGGTGATGTCCTGGCTGCCGACGGTACCCGCGTGGGCGACGGAGGTGTTGTCGTACCGCACCAGGCCGTAGTCATTGGTCGGGAAGCTGGATCCGACCGTCGGGCCGATGTACGTCGAGTTCGACGAGTTGGTGTACCAGGGCGGGTTGCCGTCGGTGCAGTGACCGGCGGTCAGGAAGTAGTACGTGCTGCCGCTGCGGACGTTGAAGCCGAGGGAGCAGCGCCAGCCGGGGGCGTAGATGGCGTCGCCGCCGGAGAGCAGCTTGCTGAAGGTGCCGGATGTGCGCTCGATGCGCAGGGCGCCCGCATTGGCGCCGGCGGACTTCTTGATCTGCTTGATCTCGGCCTGGGTGACCGTGCTGTCGGCGGTGACGACGAGGGTCTTGGTCGCCGGGTCTATGTTCCAGGCGGTACCGGCGATGTCGGCGCCGAGCACCGCATCACTGGCGGCGGAGAGCTGGTTGGCGCTGAATGTCGTGGTGGAGTCGGCCTGGGCGCTGGGGACGGCGATTGCGGCGACGGCAACCAGGCCCGCGGCGACCGCGACGATCCGGCTTCGTCTCGCTGTGGCGCTGAGGGGGGTGGTGCGCTTGTTCCTCACTTGTCATTCCTCCCGAGGGGAAACGGGGGTCCGCCTGTGGGGTGGTCGGACCCGTGAGGCGCAGTCGGGGGCACGGTCGCGTCTCCGCATTTCGGATGCGACGTGCTCCTGACAAGCGCTGCTCGGGAGTATTCAAGGCGTCAACTTCTTGCGCAAGAGGGCCCTTTGGCCTGAGCTCACCGCAACGGGCCGCGTCCCTCCCACCGCTCGCCCGCAAAGGCCCCGGCAGCGCGCGGGTTGCCGGGGCCTGAACCGATCGGGTGCGGTGGTGCGTCAGTGGTCGATCCGGTTCCGCTCCCCCGCCGCGACAGCGACCGGCAGGGTGTTGCCGGGCGGCGGGAAGGGGCAGATGAAGTGGTCGGCGAAGGCGCACGGCGGCAGCAGCGCGCGGTTGAGGTCGACGGTCACACTGCCGTCCTCGGCCGGCGCGGCCGGCCGCAGGAAGCGGAAGCGGTAGCTGCTGTTCCCGCTGGTGGCGTCGGCGAAGACCGCCCAGAGCGAGCCGTCGTGCTCGACCGCGACCTGAAGCGTGTACTCGGTGCCGTCCACCTCGAAGGCGATCTCGCCGCCGAGGCCGAGCCCCCGCTCGACACCGTCGGCGTTCTCGACCCGGACCGTGCGGGCGGTGGCGTACGGGCGGAAGGTGCCGGACAGCGCCCAGCGGGCGTCGTACGGCGTCGCGTCGATGGCACGGAAGGCCTTACGTGCCGGGGAGTCCGGGTCGAAGTCCCGTACGGCCCAGAGCCCTTCGCGGCTCAGCACGACCAGCCGGCGCTCGCCGTGCGCGACGCGGGACTCGTCGATCGGGCCGCGGTCCGCGGTGAGCCGCGCCTCGCCGGTGAACGGCTTCCCGTCGACGGTGAGCCCGTCCTCGACAACGGCCGTGAGCACCAGTTCGTCGCCGTCCTCACGCCACTGCCCGGGAAGGGCCGGGATTCGACCCTCCGGGTAGTCGGAGAGCCAGTGGGTACCGGTGAGGGAGAGCGGTCCGTAGGGCGCCGAGACCGTGGCCGTGCGCTCCTCGTGCCAGTGGATCCAGTCCTGGGCTGCCTGCTGTGCGTCCGTACTCATGCGATCAACCTTTCCACACCGGCTCGGTCAGCCCGAGATGCGACCGCAGAGTGGAACCGGTGTATTCGGAGCGGAAGGCTCCGCGTTCTTGGAGGAGCGGGACGACCCGGTCGACGAAGTCGTCGAGGCCGCCCGGCGTGAGATGCGGTACGAGGATGAAACCGTCGGCCGCGTCGGTCGAGACGAACTCGATCAGTTCCGCGGCGACCGTCTCCGGGCTGCCGATGAACGACTGCCGGCCGGTCGTCTCGATCACCGTCTGCCGGATGGACAGCCCCTTGGCCTGCGACAGCGCGCGCCACCGGGCGGCCACCTCAAGCTGGTCACCGATCCTGACCCGGCCCTGCACCAGAGTCGAATCGGGGACCGGGTCGATCTCGGGGAGCGGCCCGTCGGGATCGTACGAGGAGAGGTCACGGCCCCAGATCTGCTCCAGGGCGAGGATCGCGTTCTGCGGGGAGATCTGCTGGAGCCGGATCTCGGCCGCACGCTCCTGCGCCTCGGCGTCGCTGTCGCCGAGGACGAAGGTGACCCCGGGCATGATCTTCAGTTCGTCGGGTTCCCGGCCGTACTTCGCCAGCCTCGCCTTGACGTCGGCGTAGAAGGTGCGGCCCGCCTCCAGGGTTCCGTGCCGGGTGAAGATGACGTCGGCGGCGGACGCGGCGAACTCGCGGCCCTCCCCGGAGTCTCCGGCCTGGATGACGACCGGGTGACCCTGCGGGGAGCGCGGGACGGTGAACTCGCCCTCGATGGTGAAGTGCTGCCCGTGGTGGCGGAACGGGCGCGGGGTCCCGTCGGGAGTCCAGGTGTCCCACAGTTCGCGGGCGGTGGCGACGAACTCGGCGGCCCGGGTGTAGGGGGTCCCCCCTGTTCGAGCGGAGCCGAGAACTTGGGGGAGGTCGGCCCGGTCGAGGTAGCCGCCGCGCCGGAAGTTCTCCCCGGTGAAGGCGTCGGAGGAGGTGACGACGTTCCAGGCGGCCCGGCCGGCGCTCAGGTGATCGAGGGTGGCGAGCCGGCGTGCCAGTTCGTAGGGCTCGTTGAAGGTGGCGTTGACGGTCGCGGCGAGCCCGAGCCGGTCGGTGACGGCGGCCAGCGCGCTCAGCACCGTGAGGGACTCGGGACGGCCTACCACGTCCAGGTCGTGGATCCGCCCGTTGTGCTCGCGCAGCCGCAGCCCTTCCGCGAGGAAGAAGAAGTCGAACCTGCCGCGCTCCGCCGTGCGGGCGAGGTGCTCGAAGGAGGAGAAGTCGATCTGGCTCTTCGAGCGGGGGTCGGACCAGACGGTGGTGTTGTTCACGCCGGGGAAGTGGGCGGCGAGATGCATCTGCTTCTGCGTCGGTGCGGTCATGCTCGTCCCTCCGCGAGGACGTATCGGCTGGCCGGCCGCGCCAGCCCCAGGTGCTCGCGGAGCGTTCCCCCGGGGTAGAAGGTGCGGAACAGGCTGCGGTGCTGCAGCAGGGCCACGGTGCCGTTGACGATCCGTTCGAGATCGCGTGCGGGCGTGATGGGTGTGAGGTGGAAACCGTCGACGGCTCCGCCCCGGTGCCACTGGCCGATGAGTTCGGCGAGGTCGACCGGGCCACCGCGGTAGTACGAGCCCCTGGCGGCGAGCCGCGGTCCGCTCTCCGGACCGGGTTCGGGTACGGTCTCGGCGTCCCCGAGATCCACGGTGAGCGCCACCAGCACCCGCAGGGCGTCGGGGTCGCGACCATACGTCGCGGCACGGCGCCGTACCTCCGCCCGGATGCCTGCGGCCTGCTCGGGCGTGGTGGCCCGTACGAGCACGACATCGGCGTGGCGGGCGGCGGCGTCCTGGCTCGGTCCGCCCGTCCCGTCGATGACGGTGACCGGGTGGCCCTGCGGGGGCCGGGGCACGATGGCGGGTCCGCGGACGGTGAAGGTGGCGCCCTCGAAGTCGACGTAGTGCAGCTTGGCGCGGTCGATGAAGCGCCCGGTGGCGACGTCACGGATCTCCGCGTCGTCCTCCCAGCTGTCCCAGAGCCGGGCGCCGACCTCGGCGGTGTCGGCGGCCTCGCGCCACAGGTCCGCGGCGGGTGCGGCGGGCCGCCGGCCGAAGAGCCGGGCCTCGGCTCCGGTCGTCGACACCTCGGCGCTCCAGCCCGCCCGGCCGCGGCTCACCCAGTCCAGGGTGGCCACGGCGGACGAGACGTGGAACGGCTCGGTGTGGGTGGTGGTGACGGTCGGCACCAGCCCGATCCGGCGGGTGGCGGGCGCGACCCGGGAGAGCACGGCGAGCGCGTCGAGCCCGGGGCGGGCGAACGAGTCGCCGAGGGTGACGAAGTCGAGGGTCCCGCGCTCGGCCAGCTGGGCGAGCGCGGTGTAGTGCGGGGCGTCGTAGTGGGGCGGACCGCCGATCTCGGCGGCCAGATGAAGTGCGGCGGTGGCAGGCATGGCTGTGCGGACCTCTCGGGGCTCAGTTCTTGGGCTGGGGAAGGCCGGGCGGGTTGATCTCGGACTTCCCGACGGCCTCGTTGGAGAGCCCCCAGCGCTTCAGCACCCTGGCGTACGAGCCGTCCTCGATGATGTGGTCGATGGCGGCCGCGTACGCCTCGACCAGGCCGCTGCCCTTCTTCGTGGTGGCGGCGATCTTCCCCTGGACCCCGTCGCCGCCGCCCGACAGCGTGCCGACGATCTCGGACTGACCGGCGGACGCGACGTGGTAGTTGGCGGACGGGCTGGGGCCGAGGTAGGCGTCGATCCGGCCGGACTGGAGCGCCAGGTAGTAGTCGGTGTCCTTCTGGAAGTACTTGATGTCGACGGGCTTGCGCCCGGCCTTCTCGTTCTGTTCGCTCCAGTCGACGAGGATCTTCTCCTGGTTGGTGCCGGACGAGACGGCGATGGTCTTCCCCGCCACGTCCTTCGGGCCCTTCACCTTCCAGCCGGAGCCCTTCTTCGCCTCGAAGGCGATGTTGTCGAGACGGTAGGTCGCGAAGTCGTACTTCTCCTTGCGCTCCTCGGTGACCGTGACGTTCGACAGGACACCGTCGAACTTGGAGCTGTCGAGGCCGACGAAGAGGTTTTCCCAGGAGACCTGCTCGAACTGCGGCTTCAGCCCGAGCGTGTCGGCGATCAGGGTCGCTATGTCGATCTCGGAGCCGATCCGAGTCCTGTCGTCCGTGGCGTAGAAGCCGAGCGGCGGGAACGCGTCGGCGCTCGCGCCCAGCCGCAGCGTGCCGCGTTCACGGACGGCCTTCGGCACCTTCGCCGCGACGGCGTCGACCTTCCTGCCTCTGATCCGGTGCTGGTCGGGCCCGATGTTGATGCCGGTGCCCTTCTGCCCCTTCGGCTTGATCTCGTCGGTGGCGGCGTCGCTGGTACCGCAGGCGGTGAGCAGCCCCGCGGCGGTGAGGGTGGCGAGCGCGGCGGCGAGGGTGCGGCGGACGGACACGTGCGTACTCCTTGGGGGAAGGGTGGAAGAGGACATGGAGGTCACAGGACCTTGGAGAGGAAGGCGCGGGTGCGCGGGTTGTCCGGGCGGTCGAGTACGTCGGCGGGGGCGCCCTGCTCGACGATCCGGCCCTCGTCCATGAAGACCACGGTGTCGGCGACCTCGCGGGCGAAGCCGATCTCGTGCGTGACGACGATCATCGTGGTGCCGCCGCGCGCCAAGTCCTTGATGACATCGAGGACTTCGCCGACCAGTTCGGGGTCGAGCGCCGAGGTCGGCTCGTCGAAGAGCAGCAGCTTCGGTTCCAGGGCCAGCGCGCGGGCGATGGCGACGCGCTGCTGCTGCCCGCCGGAGAGCTGCTTGGGGTACACCCCCGCCTTGTCGGCGAGCCCGACCCTGGCGAGGAGCTTCTCGGCGGCGGCGACGGCGTCCTTGCGGGGGCGTCGCAGCGCGGAGACCGGCGCCTCGATGATGTTCTCCAGGACCGTGAGGTGCGGGAAGAGGTTGAAGTTCTGGAAGACGAAGCCGATCCGGGTGCGCTGACGCAGGACCTCGCGCTCGCGGAGCTCGTACAGCTTGTTGCCGTCCCTGCGGTAGCCGACAAGGGTGCCGTCGAAGCTGATCCAGCCGTGGTCGACCTTCTCCAGGTGGTTGATGGTGCGCAGCAGCGTGGACTTGCCGGAGCCGGACGGGCCGAGGACCACGGTCACTTCTCCGGCGCGTACGGACAGGTCGATGCCGCGCAGGACTTCGAGGGTGCCGAAGCTCTTGTGCACGGCGCGGATCTCGACCATGACGTCCGGGGAATCGGTGGTGGTGTCCTTGGTGGTGCTGCTCATCGCGCGGCCCCCTTGGCGTAGTGACGTTCGACGTAGTGCTGGAGGACGGAGAGCGCGGTGGTCAGGAGGATGTACCAGACGGTGGCGACCATGAGCAGGGGCACGACCCTGCCGTTGCGCCCGTAGACGACCTGGACCTGGTAGAAGAGCTCGCCGATCGCCATCACCGAGACGATCGAGGTGCCTTTGAAGAGCGAGATGATCTCGTTGGCGGCGTTCGGCAGGATGGAACGCATCGCCTGCGGCAGCACGATCCGCCACAGCTGCCGGTACCGCGGGATCCCGAGGGCGGCCGCCGCCTCCAACTGTCCGCTGTCCACAGCGAGTACACCGCCGCGGACGATCTCCGCCGCGTAAGCGGCCTGATGCAGGGCGAGTCCGAGGACGGCCGCGCTCATCGCACCGACGAGGTTCATCGTGTCGAAGGAGAAGAAGCCGGGTCCGAAGGGGATGCCGAACTGCAACTCCTTGTAGAGATAGGCGAGGTTGAACCAGAAGAGCAGCTGGACGATGAGCGGGATGGAGCGGAAAGCCCAGATGTACGCGTAGGCGACCGCGCTGAGGAACGGGCTGGCCGACAGGCGCATGAAGGCGAGCACGATGCCGAGCGCGAAGCCGATAACCGTTCCGTAGAAGGTCAGTTGGAGGGTGACCCCGACGGCCTTGAGGATGGTCTCGGCGGTGAAGAAGCGGGCGAAGACGTCCCACTCCCAGCCGGGGTTGGTGACCAGGCCGTGCAGGAACTGGGCGAGCAGGACGGCGGTGACGGCGACGGCGACCCAGCGCCAGGGGTGGCGTACGGGGACGACGGTGAGCGCACCGTGGTCGACGCCGCCATCCATATCGGTAGCGGTTCCGGAATCGGTGTGCGGACCGGTTGGCCGGTCGAGAGGTGGATCGCTGGTGAGCGACATGGGAGTCCTTGGGCTGCGGGCGATGGAGCTACGGAGTACGGGGGTACGAGGCCGGGAGGGCGTCGGGGTCAGGCGCTGAGGCGATCACTGCCGCCGCTGCAGAGCAGGTCCCGGAGGAACGTGAGCGCCGTGCGGGCGGTGGCGTCGTTCTGCCGGAACGCCGGGCCGCCGGTGCGCGGCCGGGTGAAGGCGCCGCTCGCCCGTGCGGTGGTGTGAGGACCGAGGGCGAAACGACGGGGGTGGGGGCGTCCGTCACGGCCCACGATCCGGCCGTCGTCAGGGTGGACGGAGAGCAGTCCGGTGGCGGTGGCTGCGGCCCCGTCCTCGTACAGCGCCTGAAGGATCGGGCTGCGGGTGCGTTCCAGGGACGGCTCCGGCAGCCGGGCCTCGACGAGTGCGCGGGCCTCGATCCACTCCCCCGGCACGGTGGCGCTGCCGGCCCGGAAGATGCCCCGCTCCTCGTCCGCCTCGACGGTCGTTCCGGCGCCGAGGAAGCGGACGACACCGGCCCGGGAGAGGGCGAGGAGCTGGTGCAGCCGGGGGCCCGGCGGGCCGGATGCGAGGTAGCTGAAGAAGCCGTGCCACCAGCTGCCGATGTCGCCGAGCCGCATCAACTGCCCGTAGGCGGTCAGCAGCCCGAGGAAGACGGCGAGGTCCTCGCTGTGGGCGGGGTCGTGGCGGCGGTCGAGGTCGGCGGTGATGTAGTCGCGCAGTCCTTGTTGGAGTGCGTCGTACGACGGGTAGCGCACTTTGTCCAGGGGGCGGTCGAGCGCGTCGAGGTCGAGCCGGTCGGCGGGGTCGGGAACCGCAGCGGCTACGAGGGCGTGCAGTTCGGGGCTGTCCGGGTCGGTGGCCGCATACTTCTCCTCGAAGACCGGCCAGTCGACCGTCGTGCGCTCGGCATGGGCGGTGAAGAGCCGGTGGTAGTGGGCATACCCGAGCTCTTTGTCGACAAGTGGCCATACATCGCGCCGGAAGTCGAGCGGCTCGGACCGGCTCAGCAGCTCCTCGGTCCGGTCCGGGCCGAGGAAGCGCGGCAGCGGCGGACGTTCGCCCTGCCAGCCGTAGCCGATCTTCGAGTGGTACGGGACTCCGCGCCGCGACCCGACGTACAGCACGGGTTCCTTGCCTGAGGGCAGGTACGCGCCGTTCTCGTACCGTCCGCCGCGCCCCTCGGTGAGGAGCACCATCAGATCGATGAAGGCGAGCCCGAAGCCCCGGACGATGACCGGTTCGCCCGCTTGCAGGACCGAGAGATCACTGTCGGCGGTGAAGTCGGGCGGCAGGTGGACGAGCCCGTGCCGCTCCGCGAACTTTGCAAGTTCGACGTGCTCGGGGGCCGGTTCGGCATCGAGGTGGCCGATGGTGAGCACGACGAGGTCGGCCGTCAGCGGTTCGTCGCGTCCCTGCAGCCAGACGCGCTGCCGGCCGCCACGCGGACCGGTGACGCGCAGGGCGCGGCCGCGGTGCTCGTGCACGGTGATGCCCTGCGGGAGCGTGGACACCGCCTGCTCGTACACCCAGCCCAAATAGGCGCTCTGCAGCCGCCTGCTGGGAAAGTTCTGGCCACCCAACGCCCGTATTTCAGAGAGGAGTTCAGGTTCAGTCCGGACAGTGACCCGCCCTTCGCGGACGTCCGCCGCCCAGGCGTGCAGTGCGGGCCCCGGCCGTATCGGCCCCTCCTGCTGGACCGTGTCGTCGGTGAACATGGTGACGTCCTCGGCCATGGAGTTCATCCACAGCAGCGGGGACTGGTCGCGCCGCCAGATCCGGCCGCCGCCGGGCGGGTGCGGGTCGACGAGATGGATGTCGAGCTGCCGGCCCTCGTACAGCTCGGGGGCGTTGGCGGCGATGCGCTCGATGAGACCGGTGCCGCGCGGTCCGGCGCCGACGACGACGAGGGTGGGTCGCTCGCTCATCGGGCACCCGCCGTGCCGCGCGCGTAGTGCCGTTCGATGCAGTGCTGGCCGATGCTGAGCAGCGAGGTGACGGCCACGTACCAGAGGGTGGCGACCAGCAGCAACGGGATGACCTGGTAGGTGCGGTGGTACACGAGCTGCACCGAGTACAGCAGGTCCTGCACGGCGATGACGCTGACGATCGAGGTGCCCTTGAGGGTGCCGATCAGCATGTTCCCGGCGGGCGGGACGATGGAACGCATCGCCTGCGGCAGCACGATCCTGCGCAACCGACGCCAGGCACCGAGACCCAGCGACTGGGCGGCCTCGATCTGTCCGCGTTCGACGGAGAGGATGCCGCCGCGGACGACCTCCGCCGCGTAGGCGGCCTCATGGAGGGTGAGCCCGATGACGGCGACCGTGACGGGTCCGAGGAGGTTGACCGTACGGACGCCGAGAATCTGCGGGTAGAGCGCTCCGATGTTGAACCAGAAAAGCAGCTGGACCAGGATCGGGGTGGACCTGAAAAGCCATACGTAGCCCCAACTGACCACCTGGAGAACACGGTTGGTGGAGAGCCTGAGTACGGCCAGCAGTGTACCGAGGGCGAAGCCGAGCACCATGACGAGCGCCGTCAGCCAGAGGGTGAGGCCGAGACCGCGCAGGACCGATGCGGTGGTGAAGTAGTCGCCGACGACATCCCACTGGAAGGCGCCGTTGCGGATGACGGAGCTCAGCGCCAGGGCAAGAAGCACCAGGACCGCAACGGCCGCCGCCCACTGGCCTGTTCGGCGCACCGGGACGATCCGCAGCGGTTCGGCATCATGGACCGTGTCGCTGCCCTTCGAGAGCGGGACCGGGTCCTTCGAGAGCGGGGCCGGACGTGGTTGAGGGAATGCATCTGTCTGCGCAGACATGCGAAGGCTCCGTGGATGCAGAGATCGAACACGGGACGTGCCTTCACGCACAACACAACGCGGACCGGGCCCCTCAGCGCGATCCGTCTCTGAGATAAGCGCTGTTCATGACGCGCTGTCAAGCTTGTCCACACTGTGAGCCGTACGTCTCACCTCGGTTGACGGGCCACGGATCGCCTGTTCCACTGGGGCCATGCATTCGCAGCAGTGGCTGGTCAAGCGCTCCCACATCGACTTCGGTCGCGTGTGGTCCTCTTCCTGTTGAGCTGACCCCCTGCGGTTCCTCGCTTCCGCGCCTCGCGCCCTGTCCGGCGCCTGAGCACTGTTCCCTGCGTGTCTTCGCGTACACAACATCGCTGCACCCTCCCCTCGCCTGATCGCTCTTCGCCGTTCGCTGTTCCGAACGCCATCCGCTCTTCCTTCGCCCCGACCGTGGCCGTGCTGCCGTGGCGTGTGCTTTCGCGCTGCCCGACTGCCTGTTCACGGTCGACGACCCGGAGAACCTCATGCCCCGTACCCGGCACACCGCTGCCTTCGCGCTGATCACCGTTGCCGCCCTTGCTCTCACCGCATGCGGGTCGGACGACCCGGCGGCCGCGCCGGCCGGCGCGGCCGGGACCGCCGCCGCCACGGGGAAGATCCCCACGCAGGACGTCGTGTCCTCGGTGAGGAAGAACCAGGCCGCGGCAGCGCTGCTCCCCGCCGACGTCCGCGCCTCCGGCACACTGACCATCGCCTCCAGCGTCGGCTCGCCGCCGGGCGCCACCTATCTGCCGGACGGGAAGACCGTGGCCGGTACCGACATCGACATCGCGGACGCCGCTGCCAGGGCGCTGGGGCTCAGGCTGAAGCGCGAGACAGCCGCCTTCGAGGCGATCCTGCCCGCTCTGGACAGCGGGAAGTACAACCTGGGGACCGGGAACTTCGGGGTCACCGACGAGCGGCGCAGGACGATCGACTTCGTCACGTACCTCAATGACGGGCAGGGCTTCGCGGTCCGGGACGACAGCAAGCTGGCGAAGGTCACCGATCTCACCCAGCTCTGCGGCCTGACCGTGGGCACCACCGCGGGCACCACGTTCGAAGTGACGCTGGAGGAGAACAGACACCGGTGCGCCGACGCGGGCAAGAAGCCGTACGACGTGAAGACCTACTCCGATCCGGGCGCCATCTGGGCCTCGCTCCAGCAGGGTCGCAGCGACGTGGTGATGTCGACCATCAACGGGTTGCGCTACGCGGTGGGCCAGCAGGAGGGCGTGCGCTTCCTCAACGAGTTCAAGCGGCTCGACGTCGGCTTCGCGTTCAAGAAGGGCACTCCGCTGGCGCCCGCTTTTCAGGCAGCGGTCAACGGGCTCAAGGCGGACGGGACGTACGACCGCATCCTGAAGAAGTGGGGCATCGGCGCGTCGGCGATCGAGACCTCGCAGATCTCGCCGCCCGAGATCAAGTGACCCGGGGCTGCTGAGCCGCGCCCGAAGCGTGGCTCAGCAGTCGCACCCGCAGTCGCAGTCGCAGCAGTCGCAGTTGCTGCAGCAGTCAGCGCAGTTGCTGCAGCAGTCGCAGGCATCGCAGCAGTCGCATTGGCTGCACAGACCCTCGCGGCGCTGTCGGCTCCACGGGTCCTCGAAGGTCCCGCAGCACATCTGGCAGGTGCAGGCGAGTCCCGCCCACACCAGACATCCTGCGATCAGCCCGCGCCGGTCGCGCGGCGGCTCCGGCGGGGGCGACGGCGGGCCGAACGGGCTGCCGGGGGCGTTCGGTGCGTACGGATTGCCGGGTGGCGGCCCGAAGGCCCCGGTGACGCCGTGTCCACCGGCCCGGTGCGCATCCGCCTGATGGGAGCACGTCTCCGTGGCGAACGCGCGATCCACCGACCGGCGCAGTTCATGCACGAGCAGCACATGCCCCAGCTTGTCGTCGGTGAATTCGACGTCGCGCAGCGCCAGCCGTACGCCGCTCAGCGCGTCGTCGCACAGCCGCCGGGCCTCGGCGCGCGAGGTACCGGTGGCGGTGAGCGGGTTCCAGGCGCCCGACACCGCGTCAGCTTCCTGGTCCTCCACGGCATCCAGCAGATGGGCCAGCCGCCCGAAGAGCCGGCCGGCCTCGGCGAGCGGCTCGACGTTCTGCGGCTTGCCCGCGAGTACGGCGGTGTGGGCGAAGGCCGCCGCGGTGGCCGTCTCGGTGGGCTCGGTGACCGTCAGCAGCGGGGTGCCGAGCCCCGCGAGTCGCTCGATGCCGGTCTGCCGATCGACGGCGTCGACGAGGACCGCGGTGTCGAAGCCCAACTGTGCACCGGTGCGCGCCCCGGCCCTGTCCCAGCCCGCGGCGACCCGGCGGGCGGCTGCGGCGACCGGGCGGCGCTTCAACAGCCCGTCCCGGTCGGCGACGTGGTCCCGTACCTTTGCCGAGGCCAGCACCAGCGAGACGGCGGCGGCGAGCCTGGCCCCTTCGCCGCGGGCGACCGGCGCGGTCCGCATGGCGCGCAGCGGGCAGGGACCCGCGGTGCGCCACCGGCCCGTGGTGCGCTCCGCCTGAGCCTCCGTCAGGACCGAGACGATCAGGCCGTCGTAGTTCGTGACGATCCGGGCGAACTGACCGTGGTCCGAGCGGAGTGCGAGACAGAGCCCGCAGAGATGGGCCATCCACGCGGTCCTGAGCCCCTCGGACAACCGATGGGTGCAGGGCCTGACTATTCCGAACACGACAATCCCCCGAGAGCCGTTCAGCCATGCGCAGCGCTCGTGCGGGTGCGCGACGGGCATCGTATCGAGTGACCCGTTCCCCCGTACGTCCCCCATGTCACCCGTACGGGCCGGAGCATCATATTTTCTTTTCCCAGGGGTCCAATACGGGAGGAACCTTGACGAATCGCCACATCTTTTGCACCAGTAGCGTCACGAATCGCCTACGCGCCGACTATCCACTTGGCGCACGATCCGCATCATGGTCGACCATAGGGATACGAAAGAGATGCGGAACACCAAGGAACCGCGGTGAGAGGAGGCGTCCATGGGATCGGTGCGCAAGGCGAGTGCCTGGCTGGGCCTCGTAGAGGACAACGACGAGCGTTACTACGACGACGACGAGTACGCCGAGGGTGCACGGACCGGGACCGGCAATGCCTGGGTGACCGACCCACGGGTGCAGGTGGTCTCCGAGGCTGCCGAGGAGACGGGCCGACGGATCGCCACGGTCACCCCGGACAGCTTCCGGGACGCGCGCGCCATCGGCGAGCTCTTCCGGGACGGCGTCCCGGTGATCATCAACCTCACGGCCATGGACCCTGCCGATGCGAAGCGTGTCGTGGACTTCGCCGCGGGGCTGATCTTCGGACTGCGCGGTTCGATCGACCGCGTGGCCACCCGGGTCTTCCTGCTGACCCCGGCCGACACCCGGGTGCTCAACGGCGAAGCCGCCGGCCGGCCGGCCGACGGCTTCTTCAACCAGAGCTGAGCAGGGCGCTCGCCGGATCGGTCCGGCCGGCGTCCCCCGTTCTACCGGAATGCGTCCAGGCCGGTGAGCGCCTTGCCCAGCACCAGCTGGTGCATCTCCACGGTGCCCTCGTACGTGAGCACCGACTCCAGATTCGTCGCATGCCGCATCACCGGGTATTCGAGCGAGATCCCGTTGGCGCCGAGGATCGTGCGCGAGGTGCGGCAGATCTCGATGGCCTCCCGCACATTGTTGAGCTTTCCGAAACTGACCTGTTCCGGGCGGAGCCTGCCCGCGTCCAGCCGACGGCCCAGATGGTGGGCGAGCAGGATGCCCTTGTGCAGTTCGACGGCCATGTCCGCGAGCTTGGCCTGAGTGAGCTGGAAACCACCGATCGGCTTGCCGAACTGTTCCCGGTTCTTCGCGTAGTCGACCGCCGCCTCGAAGCTGGACCGCGCCGCGCCCATGGCCCCCCAGACGATGCCGTAGCGGGCATGACTGAGACAGCTGAGCGGTCCGCGCAGGCCGGTGACCCCGGGGAGTACGGCGTCGGCGGGCAGCCGTACCTCGTCGAGGACCAGCTCGCTGGTGACCGAGGCACGCAGGGACCACTTGTGCTTGATCTCGGGCGCGGAGAAGCCGGGGGTGTCCGTCGGCACGACGAAGCCGCGGATGCCGCTGCCGCCGCTGCCCTCGTCGGTCTGCGCCCAGACGACGGCGACCCCGGCCACCGAGCCGTTGGTGATCCACATCTTGCGGCCGTTGAGCACCCAGTCTCCCCCGCTCCCGGCTCCGCCCGAGCGGGAGGTGCCCCCTCCGAGGCGCTTGGCGTGCATCCGCATCCCGGCCGGGTCGGAGCCGTGATCCGGCTCGGTGAGTCCGAAGCAGCCGATGATCTCGCCGGCCGCCATGCCCGGCAACCACTGCTGCTTCTGCTCCTCGGAGCCGAAGCGGTGAATGGCGTACATGGCGAGAGAGCCCTGCACGGAGACGAGCGAGCGGATCCCGGAGTCCGCCGCTTCGAGCTCCAGGCAGGCCAGTCCGTACTGGACGGCGGTGGCGCCCGCGCAGCCGTATCCCTGCAGGGACATGCCGAGGGCGCCGATCGAGCCGAGTTCACGGGCTAGCTCACGGATGCCGGGCAGCTCGCCGTTCTCGTACCACTCGGCAATGTGCGGCAGGATCCGGTCGGCGGCCCAGGCGCGGACGGTGGAGCGGATCGCGAGGTCCTCGGGGTCGAGCAGATCGTCGATGCCGATCGGGTCGCCGGGGTCGAAGGGCGGGAGCTTCGACGGCTTCGCGGGAGATGGGGTGGACATGAGGGTGCCTCCGGCGGCTCGCACGATACTAAAACTAGCAGTGTTAGTTATGGCGTCGTGCTGACGTTACGGCTCAGTGTGCCGCGCGTCCAGAGCCGGTGGCCTCGGCGGGTTGCCGCCGGGCGGGCACCGAAAGGGGCCCTTTCGGCAGGCCCTGGACCGGGGCGCCCTGGGGAGCGGGGAACGCTCGGGGCCCTCGCGACTCCACGGCCACGGCCGCCTCGGCGGCCTCGCGGGGTTCGCAGATCTCCACCGGCGGGCACTCCATCACCCGTGGCAGTCGCAGCGCGGCGAGCGCGCCCAGCAGCAGCAGACCCGCACTGACCAGCAGCGTGACATGCAGCCCGTTGATGAAGGCATGCCGGGCCGTGCTCCGCAGCACCCCGCCCAGCGGACCGCCCAGCTGCGAGGCGACCTGATACGCCTCGCCCAGTGAGTGGGAGGCGGCGGCGGACGCCTCGGCGGGGACCCCCGCTCCCGAGAGCTTGGCCAGCCCGGGCGTGTAGGCGGCGTTCATGACGCTGCCCAGCAGGGCGATCCCCATGCCCGCACCCAGCTGGTACGAGGTTTCGCCGATGGCCGCCGCGCCACCCGCCCGGTCGGCCGGGGCCTCGCTGAGCATCGATTCGTACGCCCCGAAGAGCGTGGACTGGAGCCCGAAGCCGAGCACGACGAACGCCACGGTCAGCAGGGCGGGCCGGTCGTGCTGCCCCATCAGGGTCAGGATCAGCACCGAGGCGGCGGTGAGCACGAAGCCCCAGCCGACCATCCGGCGCGGTCCGACCCGGCGCAGGGTGTACGAGCCGGTCGCACCCGCGGCCATCGCGGCGAAGGTGAGCGGCAGCAGCCGCAGGCCGGTCTCCAGCGGGCTGAGGCCCAGGACCAGCTGCAGATACTGGACGGCGATCAGTTCCAGACCGACCAGGGCCAGCATGGCGAGGACGATGCAGCCGACCGCGGTGGAGAACGTGGGCTGCGCGAACATCGCGATGTCGATCAGTGGATGCGTACGGCGTTTCTGCCGACGGACGAACGCGACGAGCAGCGCCGCCCCGAGCAGCAGCGGTACGAGGGTGGCGGGGCCGAAGACGCCCTCACCGGTGCCCGCGCGCTTCACACCGAGGACCACCCCGAGCACTCCGGCCGCTGCCATCAGCGCGCCGAGCACATCCCAGGGGCCGTCGTCGCTGCCCCGCGATTCGGGCAGCAGCAGCCGGCCGACCGGCAGGATCAGCGCCATCAGCGGGATGTTGATCAGAAAGACCGAGCCCCACCAGAAGTGCTCCACGAGGAAGCCACCGATGACCGGTCCGGTGGCCGCGCCGACGGCGGCGACCGCGGTCCATACCCCGATGGCGACGGCTCGCTCGCGCCGGTCGGGGAAGACCTGGCGAAGGATGGAGAGCGTCGCGGGCATGATCATCGCGCCGCCGACGCCCAGCAGGGCGCGCGCCGCTATCAGTACGCCGGGGCTGTCCGCCATCGCGGCGATCGCGGAGGCTACGCCGAAGAGCGCGTAGCCGAGCAGCAGGATGCGGCGGCGGCCGACCCGGTCACCGAGGGTGCCGAAGAGGATCAGCAGCGAGGCGCAGACCAGTGGATAGGCGTCCACGATCCACAGCAGACCGACGGCGCTGGGCCGCAGATCCTCGGTGACGGCGGGGACGGCGACGTGGAGCACCGTCGCGTCGAGCGCCACGAGCAACAGACTGAGGCAGAGGACGACCAGGACGACCCATCGATTGGCACCGTCGGCGGCTGCGCGCAGGCGGAATCGGGCTGTGGTCGTCCCGGACATGCATGTACCTCCCAAAGGTCCCTCGCGCTCGGCAGGCCAACCGGGGAAGCAGCGTGCACTGCCCCTCCAGGCCCGGCATCGACGGGCGAGTGATCCGTCAGCGTACGCGAGTTCGACGTGACCACACGTGGTCGATCTCATACCCTGACAGGTCGCGAGGTGTGGCGTACGCCACGCCGGACCCCCTGCCGGCTCCGCGCCGGACCGGCCCCGGCATCGGCGTGTGCCCGTTCCGTGACCGGCCGGGCACCGTCCGTCCACCCGCCCATCGCGGCCGGAGAAATGGATACCTGCACCGCTCGCCATTTATTCGGAGATACTCAAACACTCTTCCGAAATAAGCGCGGAAGAAATGGAGCACGAGGCCACCGGGATTCACTGACGGGTCCGAAATATTGACCGGACTGAGACATAGTCCACATCACATCGTCATCACAAAGCGGCCCGAACGACCGGATCAGGCACTCACTCGCTGTAACGTCGATTGGGTGCGTACCGACATCTTTGCCCGGCTGGACCGGGAGCCGGAACCGCCGAAGATAGAGCCACCGCGGATGAGCCGTCACCGCATCGCTCTCTTCGGCGGGACGTTGGCGTTCTATCTCGCCATCGTCGTTGCCGTGCTGATCGGCTCCGGGCTGGTGACCCTGGACTGGAAGGTCATGCTCTTCCGGCCCTACCAGCAGTGGCCCGGAATCCATGCCTTCCTCGACTACTACGTCGTGCTCGGCCAGCGAGGCCCGACGGCTGTGATGGTCGCCTGCTGGCTCGGCTGGCGCTCCTGGCGGCAGCACACCCTGCGCCCCCTGCTGACCCTGGGCGCCTCGCTGCTGCTGCTCAACCTGACCGTGGGCGCCGTCAAGCTCGGCCTGGGCCGGCTCGGCCCGCACTACGCGACCCAGATCGGCTCCGCGGAGCTCTTCGCCGGCGGCGATATATTTCCGTCCGGACACACCGCCAACGCCGTGGTGACCTGGGGAATCCTCGCCTACCTGGCCACTACGCCGCGGGCCAGGCGTTACCTGTCGGCCGTATCGGCGGTGGTCTCGCTCGGGGTCGGGCTCACGACCGTCTATCTCGGTACGCACTGGCTGAGCGATGTGCTGCTCGGCTGGGCCGCGGGGCTGCTGATCCTGCTGGGCCTGCCGTGGGTCGAGCCGTTGATCACCCGTACCGAGGACTGGATCTTCGCAGTGCGCGAGCAGTTGCGTGCGCGTCGCCGGATCCCGGTGCCCGTCGCGGCCGGTGCGCCCCAGACCGTGCTGCTGCCGCAACCGGACAGTGGTGACGGCGTGGGCGGGAGCCCGGTGCTCGAACCGGTCGCCACAGGCGTTCGTCCGGCCGCCTCGGCACCTTCCGCTCCGGCGGCGGGGACCCGGCAGCGGGCCCACACGCCGCACGTGGTGCGCTCGGAGCGGACGCCGGTCACCCCGGCCGGCAGCCGGCGCCCGCCGCACGCGGACCGATCGCCGCGAGGCGGCACGAGCCCGGCCCGCCCGGTGGCCGGCGGCTGACGGACCGCACCCCCATGCGGGGACGGTACGCACAGCCTCCCCCCGCACAGTCAAGGCCCCGACCTCGGTCGGGGCCTTGCTCATGACGGAGGTCTCAGCCGACCCAGCAGCGGGTCACCACGGCGTTGTCGACCTCGAAGTTGATCCGCCCGGACCGGTACTCCATGGTGATGATCGCCCCCGGCGGCAGAGCCCTGACAGTACGCCAGCCGCGGGCACGGGCCCTTCGCTCGGCGGCTTCTGCGGCGAGGCCGACATACGCGCCGGGCGTGTCATCGGGCTGGGCGGGAGGGGTCGGGATAGGTGCCATGCCACTCACCGTAGGCGGCCCCGGACGAGTACGGAAGCCGGGCGCAGGCACCCGGCACCGCATCCTCACGTACGCCACCGGTCACGCTTGTGTCACAGGATCACGACAGCCGTTTCCCTCGAACTGCTTCACTCGAACGTGCGGTTCTCAGGCCGACGCACAGTAATCACGCGCACTTTTAAACGATCACCAAACGGCTCGGAAAACCCGAGGAAATATGACATACCCGATGGTCGGAATTCACTTCCCGTAAGACGTTCTAAAACGGACCCGCCACCGAGAATTCATGCTTCCTTATGGCAGCCTTATCTTCTGGTCGGGATATCCACACCATCGGACCCGGACCGCCGCCTGCATCCGCCCGTATACCGGACACAAGCCCGCCCTGACCGGCCGGACACACCGGGCGAGCGGTCGGTCGAAAGTCCGCGGCTGCCTTCAGCCGAGTGCCCGGGAGAGCCGGTCCCGGGCCGCCCTGATGGCTTCGGTGAGCTCCTGCGGTTCGACAACCTCGAAGTCGAAGCCCATGAGCATCACGTGGATCACCAGGACGTCGAGGCTCGCCGCACCGGTGCGCAGCAGGCAGCTGTCCGCGTCGATCGCCTCCAGCACTCCGGAGGACGGCGAGATGCGCTCGGCGGCCAGTTCGACCGGCACCTTCAGCCGGATCACCGCATGCGTCGCGTACGCAGTGGTGGAGACGCCCTCCGAGACATAGGCGGCCAGGTCCTCGGCGGGCGGGCGACGCGGAACGAAGCGGGGACCGTGCGGCGGTGTGGGGGTGATCCGGTCCGCCCGGAAGGTGCGCCAGTCCGCGCGCTCCAGGTCCCAGGCGACCAGGTACCAGCGGCGCTCGGTGCACACCAGCCGGTGCGGTTCGACGGTCCGGCGCGATACGGAGCCATCGTGGGACCGGTACGCGAAGCGCAGCCGCTCGCTGTCCCGACAGGCCCCGGCCAGCTCGGTGAGGACGCCCGGGTCGACGGTGGAGGCGCCGGGTCCGCGCATCATGGGCACGGTGAAGGCGCTCAGGGCGCCGACCCGGCGGCGGAGCCGGTTCGGCAGGACCTGCTCGAGTTTGGCGAGTGCGCGTACGGAGGTCTCCCCGATGCCCTCGACGCCGTGACCGGCCGCGGTACGCAACCCGACCGCCACCGCGACCGCTTCCTCGTCGTCCAGGAGCAACGGCGGCAGCTCGGCCCCCGCGCCGAGCTGATAGCCGCCGCCGGTGCCGGGGCTGGCGTTGACCGGATAGCCGAGCTCGCGCAGTTTGTCGACGTCCCGCCGGACGGTCCTGGGGGTGACGCCGAGCCGTTCGGCGAGATCGGCTCCGGACCAGTCCCGGTGGGCCTGCAGGAGTGAGAGCAGGCGCAGCAGTCGTGCCGAGGTCTCCAACATGGGGCGAGTCTGCCAGCGGTCGAGGACAGCTGCTGACCTCGATCCGCGTCAGTCGTGCCGTTGGACCGGTTCCAGCCGTAGACAGAGGTCGTTGTCGGCTGAGTAGCAGGGGGCGGCGAGGACGTCCCCCGTGGTGGCTCGAGGCGGGTAGACGAAGATCTTCTTGCGGTCCCAGATGTCGTCGAGGATGCGCGAGATCCGGATCCCGCCGGTACCGCTCCCGCTCGGCCCGCCGGGGAGCAGCCACAGTTCCCACAGCTGCGGCGCGGTCACCGGTCCGGCGGTCGGCAGGTCGTACGGGAGGCTGAAGGAGAAACTCCCGTCCCTGCCGGTCACGGGCGCCCGGCAGCTCCGCTCGGGATGGCCGGCCGGCCGCGCCTCCACGCACGCGTCGTCGCCGAGCTCCGCCCCGTACAGCGTCCCGTCGACGGTCATCGCGGCCGGACCGAAGGTGATCGGCCCGGCCTCCGCGTGCGGCGCGCGAACCCAGCAGCGCACGGCGAGCCGGCCGTCGGCGGTCGGGTACGGGATGCGGACCACGACCCCGCCGACTGTGCCGCCGGGGTCGGGCGTGCGGTCGACCAGGGCCCGCAGATCCCTGATGCCGGGTTCGACAGCTGTCTCGCCGTCCGTGCCCGGCTGCTGCACCCAAGCGTCCCAGCGGCCCTCGGCAAGCTCCGCCGTGCCCGGCAGCACGGCGCGCAGCCGCCCGTCACCGTCCGGGCTCAGGGGCAGCCGCACGTCCTCGGCCACCCGGTCGCTCCTCCCTTTCGTACCGCGCAGGCGCAGGAGCAGGACGGCCCCCGGTGCCCCTCCCTCCCGGCGATCCCGGAGGAGATCGAAGGTGATCCGGCCGTCGGCGTCGGCGATGCAGTCGGCGACGCGGCCGGCAGTGGATTCGGCGGGCGGTGTCGGCCGCAGCGCGGGCACAGTCACGCGGCCCTCCCCTTGCGGAGCGCATCGCCGGCCTTGTGGCGCAGCGCGTACATGCCGTCCAGCACCGCGCCGCGGGCCCTGTGCACGCCGGTGCGCAGGGCGCTGTGCGAGTGGTGGCGCCCGCCGCGCCTGATGAGTTCGGTGTAGAGCCCTTCGTGGCGTTCGGCGATCAGCGCAGGGTCGAAGCGTCGCGATGCGGCGCGGGCGGCCCGTCCCATCCGGTGCCGTGTTCCGTCGTCGTCGATCAGGCCGAGCACGGCGTCCGCGACCGCGGCCGCGTCCCCGACCGGCACCAGCCGTCCGTCGGTGCCGTCGTCGATGATCTCGCGGGGGCCGTGCGGGCAGTCGGTGGCGACGACCGGCAGGCCGCAGCGCATCGCCTCGACGATCGTCATGCCGAAGGACTCCCGGTCCGAGGTGACCGCGGCGATCGCTCCCTTGGGCCACTCGGCCTCCAGCGGGTTGACCGAGCCCATCAGGAACACATGGTTGTGCAGGCCCAGTTGACCGATGAGCGTGTGCAGTGCCTGCCGTTCGTCGCCGGTCGCGTCGCCGCCGCCGTAGATGCGAAGACGCCAGTCGGGGCGGACGGCCACCACATCGGCGAACGCGCGGACCAGCACGTCGTACCGCTTCACCTTGTGCAGCCGCCCCGCCGCGATCACCCACTTGCTGTCGCAGTCGGCGGGGGCGACCACGGGCTCGGGCACCCCGTTGGGGATGGACTCGATACGTACGCCGGGCAGCCGCAGCCCGGTCCGGTAGGCGCGTGCGTCGGCCTCGGTGACGGTCGTGATCGCGTCGAGCAGCGTGTAGCGGTGGCCGATCTCACGGCGCAGCCGGTAGCTGTGGCTGTCGAGGGTGAGGTGCTCCTGCCCGATCCGGACCGGACCGCGTCGGGCCTGCCGGGTGATCTGGACATTGAGCCCGGGGCGGGTGCCGACGACGACATCCGCCTCCAGGGAGCGCAGATGGTCCGCCACCCGTGCGTCGGTGAGCCGGCTGTACTGCCGGTACCGGCTGTCGCCGCGGGCGAAGACGGCGGCGGGCCTGGTGTGCTCGATCGCGTCGCCGTCGTACGTCGGGCTCTTCTTGCGCAGGTCGACGAGGTGACTCATCCGTACGCCGGCCGGGGCGCCCAGCGCGGGGGCGTCGCGGTGACGGAAGACCGACACGATCTCGATGTCATGGTGCTCGGCCAGTTGCCCGGCAAGGTTGAACGTCGTGCGGATGGTGCCCCCGACCCCGTAGGCGTTGTGGAGCAGAAACGAAATGTGCATGACTCGCCGTGTCCCCCGGTTCGACCGATCTGCTGCGGGCTCCACCTGTCATGACGGTGAGAACCGATCGCCGGTTCACTCAAGGTATCGACAAGTTTCAGCCACTTCCACGTTCCCCGATTTCATGATTTGTCGACCTGCTGTCGAACCGGTCACCCGTCGGGCCAGGCAGACCCATGTGCCACCGATCAGCCGGGATTGACCGAAAGCAAACCCTTCGGGGCTTCGATTCACCCGCTGCGCCGGACGGTTCGATTCCGTTCCCTTTCGCGCGTGACCCCGGCCACGGATCGCCCGTTGTCTCTTCATGAGCCGGGAACCGCCCGGCGCACGTACCGAGTTCGAGGAGCCACCCGTGCCGCGCATGCTCGACGTCAGCGAGGACGTACGCGCCGAGATCGGCGATGCCGAAGCCGATCGGTTGCTCGTCGGCGACAACGCCCCAGGCAGCTACGACTGCACCTCCTGCCGCACCCCTGGCGATTCCGAGCAGGAGCGCACCAGCACGGTGCTGTTCGTCGGCGACGAGACCGCCGTGCTCGCCTTCGCGCACGCGACCTGCATCCCCTCCCAGGTCGTCCAGGTCTCCGAGGAGCAGCTGCAGGGCGCCGTGCGCAGCATCACCGGCAGCGAGCCGGAGGGCCCGGAGGGGCTCATGCCCGGCCAGGCCGTCCTCGGCGTCACCAGCGGTCTCGTCCTGATCGACGACGAGCTCCACCCGGCGCTGGTCGTCGAACCGACAGGCGCGATCGCCCGTCCCGGTACGGACGGCAGCCGAGGCGACGAGTTCGTGCAGCTCCTGCTGGAGCAGGGCTTCCAGCCGGTCCACCGGATGGACAGGCTGCCCGCCCTGCTGCACGGCTGGTCGATCCTGCTCGCCATGGGCCAGCTGCACGCCGTGCTGCAGCCGGGCACGGGCGGCGGCGCCCCTGTCGCCTGGTGGCAGGCGCACGCCCCGCTGCAGGTCACCGAGGGCTGGCGGATCGCGGCCAACAAATCGCAGACCGTTCTCGTCTTCGCCGCCCCGGCCGGATCGATCGGCCAGCAGCCCCGCGAGGACCTGCTGCGCGATGCACTGGAGAAGGCCGCGGCCGGCGGTCTCCTCGTCGCGGCGGCGATGCCGCTGGCCGGGACCTGATCATGTCCGTACGCTCCTCGCACCCGCAACGAACAGCTATTTCTTCGCCGGGCCCGCATCCGACGGCCGGTGGGGTCGTTGGCACGTACGTGCACTCATACGACCCCTCCCACCAGCGCCCGAGCCCGATCCCTGCCATGCGCCCGTCGCGGGAGCCATCGGGCGGCCAGTCCCACACCCCGATCTACGACGCGTTGTACTCCGAGTACCGCCGGTCGTTCCGGGCGCTGCCAGGTGATCGGAGCGGCGAGGAAAATCTGGCCTTCATGGCCTTCGGTACGAGTCCGTTCGGCGCCCGCACCCCGCTGAGCCTCCACTCCGGCCATGCGAGCCACTCCGGCGGCGCCACCGGCCCCTCCGGTCAGGGTCCGCGCACCGGAAACCTCGGCTCCTGGCAGCGGGTCGGCCGTCACGCCGGGCGCACCGCCCCGGCGGCGCTGCCACCGGGCTCCGGGGGAGCCTGACCGTACGACGAAGCCCCGCACCGCTCACAACAGGAACGGTGCGGGGCTTCGTCATGTCCGGCACGGACGGACAGTCGATCGGCCGGTCAGTCAGCGGGGCGGCCGGGCGTCACTTCTTGCGGCCGCGCTTCTCGCGGACCCGCACCGAGATGTGGATCGGGGTGCCGTCGAAGCCGAACTCCTCGCGCAGTCGGCGCTCGACGAAGCGGCGGTAACCGTGCTCCAGGAAGCCGGAGGCGAAGAGCACGAAGCGCGGCGGCTTGGTGCCGGCCTGGGTGCCGAAGAGGATGCGGGGCTGCTTTCCGCCACGGACCGGGTGCGGGTGGGCGGCGACGATCTCGCCGAGGAAGGCGTTCAGCCGGCCGGTGGGAACACGCGTCTCCCAGCCTTCGAGCGCGGTCTCGATCGCCGGGACCAGCTTCTCCATGTGCCGGCCGGTGACAGCCGAGACATTGACCCGCGGTGCCCACGCGACCTGCGCGAGCTCCGTCTCGATCTCGCGCTCCAGGTAGTAGCGGCGCTCCTCGTCGAGGGTGTCCCACTTGTTGTACGCGATCACCATCGCACGCCCGGCCTCCACGGCCATGGTGATGATGCGCTGGTCCTGCACGCTGATGGACTCGCTGGCGTCGATCAGGACGACGGCGACCTCGGCCTTCTCGACAGCGGCCGCGGTGCGCAGCGAGGCGTAGTAGTCCGCGCCCTCCTGGAGGTGGACGCGGCGGCGGATGCCGGCCGTGTCGATGAACTTCCAGGTGATGCCGCCGAGCTCGATCAGCTCGTCGACCGGGTCACGGGTGGTGCCGGCCATTTCGTTGACGACGACCCGGTCCTCGTTCGCCACCTTGTTCAGCAGCGAGGACTTGCCGACGTTCGGACGGCCGATGAGGGCGATGCGGCGCGGTCCGCCGAGGGCGGTGCCGAAGCGCTGGGCCGGAGCCTCGGGCAGTGCTTCGAGGACGGCGTCGAGCAGATCGCCGGTGCCGCGGCCGTGCAGCGAGGAGACCGGGTGCGGCTCACCGAGACCGAGCGACCACAGCGCGGTGGCGTCGGCCTCGCCGCTCTGGCCGTCGACCTTGTTGGCGCACAGGACGACAGGCTTCCCGGCCCGGCGCAGCAGCTTGACGACGGCCTCGTCGGTGTCGGTCGCGCCGACGGTCGAGTCGACGACGAAGACGACCGCGTCGGACGCCTCGATCGCGTACTCGGCCTGGGCGGCGACGGAGGCGTCGATGCCCAGTACGTCCTGCTCCCAGCCGCCGGTGTCGACCACCTTGAAGCGGCGGCCGGCCCATTCGGCCTCGTAGCTGACCCGGTCCCGGGTGACTCCCGGCTTGTCCTCGACGACCGCCTCGCGGCGGCCGATGATCCGGTTCACCAGGGTCGACTTGCCGACATTGGGGCGGCCGACGACCGCGAGGACGGGCAGCGGTCCGTGACCGGCCTCGTCGATCGCGCCCTCGACGTCCTCGACGTCGAAACCCTCCTGCGCGGCGAGCTCCATGAACTCCGCGTACTCGGCGTCGCCAAGCGCTCCGTGCTCGTGGTCCGAGCCGCCGGAGTGAATCTGGTCGTTCATGAAGTCCGTTCCTCTTTGCATCATCATCGATGGACCACGACCACGCGGCCCACTACTCAAGTCTTACTTAGCGCCCGGTGAAGTGCCTGGCCCTGTCCAGGTGCGAGGTCAGCCGCTCCTGGATCCGTACCGTCGCCTCGTCCAGCGCCTTCCGGGTGCGCCGGCCACTCCCGTCACCGGTTTCGAAGGCGTCGCCGAAGACGACATCGACCCGGCTGCGCAACGGCGGCAGTGCCGATATCAACCGCCCGCGGCGCTCGGTGCTTCCCAGGACGGCCACGGGGACGATCGGCGCCCCGCTGCGTACCGCGAAGTACGCGAGTCCGGCCCGCAGCGAGGCGAAGTCTCCTTCACCCCTGGTGCCCTCGGGAAAGATCCCCAGCACCCCGCCGTTCTGCAGGACGCCGAGGGCGTGCGTGATGGCGGTGCGGTCGGCGCTCGTACGGTCCACCCTCAGCTGACCGATTCCGCGCAGGAACGGGTCGAGGGGGCCGACGAACGCCTCTTTCTTGATCAGGAAGTGCACGGGCCGGGGCGCGGTGCCCATCAGCATCGGCCCGTCGATGTTGTGGGAGTGGTTCACCGCGAGTATGACGGGTCCGGAGGCGGGTACCCGCCACGCACCGAGGACGCGGGGCTTCCACAGCCCGTACATCAGCCCGATGCCGATCCCGCGCCCGACCGCCGCTCCACGCAGCGTGGGCGTGCCCGTGGCAGGGGTCACTCCGCGGCCCGCTTCTCCTCGACGAGGGTGACGACGCACTCGATGACCTGCTGCAGGGTCAGCTCGGTGGTGTCCACCTCGACCGCGTCGTCCGCCTTGGCGAGCGGCGAGGTCTTCCGGCTGGAGTCCGCAGTGTCCCGCTTGATCAGCGCCTCCTTGGTGGTGGCGAGATCGGAGCCCTTGAGCTCTCCGCTGCGGCGGGCCGCGCGGGCCTCCGGGGAGGCGGTCAGGAAGATCTTGAGGTCGGCGTCGGGCAGAACGGTCGTGCCGATGTCACGGCCCTCGACGACGATGCCGACCTCGGCGCCCGCGGCGATGGATCGCTGCAGCTCGGTGATCCGTGCCCGCACCTCGGGGACCGCGCTGACGGCGCTGACCCTGGAGGTGACCTCCGGCGTACGGATCGGGCCCGCGGCGTCCTCGCCGTCGACCGTGATCGTCGGGGCGGCCGGGTCCGTGCCCGAGACGATGACCGGCTTGTCCGCGGCGGTCGCGACCTCCTCGGCGTTCTGCACGTCGATGCCGTTGTTCAGCATCCACCAGGTGATTGCCCGGTACTGGGCGCCGGTGTCCAGGTAGCTCAGGCCGAGCTGGGCGGCGACGGCCTTCGACGTGCTCGACTTACCGGTGCCGGACGGGCCGTCTATGGCAACGATCACTGCGGCCGGGGCCGTCCGGGCGGCGGCGCTTGCGGTTTCCACGGTGGTGGACACCTTCCTGGTACTCGGGGTGGGCGGGACGGGGACGCGCGAACCCGCCCCGCTCAAGGTTACCGAGTGTCTGGACGGGCCTTTGCACCCTGTGGACAACTGCCCCGGACCTGGCCACGGCGGACCCGGGGGCGTCCGGCCGTGATGCGCGGGACGCCACCTACTGGCGAATCGACCAGCCCCGCTCGCGCAGCGCCGTGACCAGTGCGGGGGCCGCACTCGGCTCGACCATCAGCTGCACCAGACCCGCCTGCTGCCCGGTGGCGTGCTCGATGCGGACGTCCTCGACGTTGATCCCGGCCCGGCCCGCGTCCGCGAAGATCCTGGCCAGTTCGCCCGGCTGGTCGCTGATGAGCACGGCCACGATCTCGTACGACGCCGGGGCCGCCCCGTGCTTCCCGGGCACCCTGACGCGGCCCGCGTTGCCGCGCCGCAGCACGTCCTCGATGGAGTCGGTGCCTTCGCGGCGCTTGTCGGCGTCGCCGGTCTGGAGGCTGCGCAGGGCCCGTACCGTCTCGTCGAGATCGGCGGCGACCCCGGCGAGCACATCGGCGACCGGTCCGGGGTTGGCGGAGAGGATCTCCACCCACATCCGGGGGTCGGATGCGGCGATCCGGGTCACGTCCCTGATGCCCTGGCCGCAGAGGCGGACGGCCGTCTCGTCGGCCTCCTCCAGGCGGGCGGCGACCATCGACGAGATCAGCTGCGGGGTGTGGGAGACGAGGGCGACGGCCCGGTCGTGGGCGTCGGCGTCCATGACGACCGGAACGGCGCGGCAGAGCGCGACCAGTTCCAGGGCGAGGTTGAGGACCTCGGTGTCGGTGTCGCGGGTCGGGGTGAGGACCCAGGGGCGCCCCTCGAAGAGGTCGGCGGTGGCGGCGAGGGGGCCCGAACGCTCCTTGCCGGCCATCGGGTGCGTACCGATGTACGGCGTGAGGTCGACGCCGAGGGCTTCCAGCTCGCGGCGGGGGCCGCCCTTGACGCTGGCGACGTCGAGGTAGCCGCGGGCGATGTCGTCCCGCATGGCGGTGGCGAGCACCGAGGCCACATGGGCGGGCGGTACGGCGATGACCGCCAGGTCGACGCGGCCCTCGGGCGCCTCGTCCGTACCGGCGCCGAGTGCGGCCGCGGTGCGGGCGGACGCCGGGTCGTGGTCGAGGAGGTGGACGTGGACGCCGCGCCCGGCGAGGGCGAGGGCTGCGGAGGTGCCGACCAGGCCGGTTCCGATGACGACGGCGGTTCTCACTGGGCGATGTCCTTGCGGAGGGAGGCGGTGGCGCCGAGGTAGACGTGCGCAATCTCGGACTTGGAGAGGTACGTCTCGACATGGGCGAGGATGCGCACCACGCGGGGCATCGCCCCTTCCACGTCCAGCTCCTGGGCGCAGATCAGCGGTACGTCGACGATGCCGATGCCGCGTGCGGCGGCGGCCGGGAAGTCGCTGTGCAGATCGGGGGTGGCCGTGAACCAGATGCTGATCAGGTCGTCCGCGACGAGGCTGTTGCGCTCCAGGATGGCGGTGAGCAGGCCGCTGACCCGCTCGTCCATGTGTCCGGCCTCGTCCCGGTCCAGCTGGACAGCCCCACGGACCGCTCGTACCGCCACGTCTGGCTCCTCACTTCTTCGTGCCGTTGTTCTTCGTGCCGCTGCAGGGTGGTCGCACCTGCTCGGTGCCAACCTGCGCGTTTTCAGCCTAGAGGGGCGGGGCGGCAGACGACCGAGGTGCTCTGTCCGTGAGACACGGCGGTCATCGGGACGCGGCGGTGGCATGCACGGCGAGCAGCGTCCGCCGGTCCCGGGCGGGCGGCGGCGGTGGAGTTCGCCGATGCTGCGCTGCCGCAGCTCCTCGTGCAACAGCTCACCGGTGCCGACCCAGGACCGGGGCTGGTCGAGGAGGCCGGACCTGGTGAGCATCCCGATCAGGCCCTCGAGTGCGTTGCCACCGCCCGCGCCGCCCTTGTCATCGCCCAGCGCGCCCAGCAGCGCTCCGAGGATGTTCCCGGCGCCCGTCGGCACCCCCGCTCCGGCTCCCGCCGCCCAGCAAGCCGCCCAGCAGGCTGCTGAGGTCCTTTCCTGCCATGGTTCTGCCCTTCGGGAGGGATGGAATATCGACAATTTCGGCCAGAACGGTGCTTCTGCCACTCGGGCGAGTCTGCCGCCAGGTTGCTAGGCCCTCGGCGTCCGCGGGGTCACGATGCCCATGCCGGGAGCAGACGGCTCACCCGGTCGCGGCCACCACAGAGGGAGCAAGCCATGGACGCACGACGAAGGACGGTCCTCACGGCAGCCGCGGCGGGCGCCGCCGGGCTGGTGACCGCTTGCGGCTCGTCCGAAGACGGAGGCAGCACAGCATCCGCACCGAAGACCTCACCGGGCGTCACCCCGAGTACCACGGCAAGCCCCACGGCGCCGAAAGGTTCCAACGCCGGCGGCACGGTTCTCGCCAAGACCTCGGACATCCCCGTCGGCGGCGGCACGATCTTCCAGGAGCAGAAGGTGGTGGTGACCCAGCCCAAGAAGGGCGAGTTCAAGGGCTTCTCCGCCATCTGCGCCCATGCGGGGTGCACCGTCGACTCGGTCAGTGACGGCACCATCAACTGTCCCTGCCACGGCAGCAGGTACCGCATCACGGACGCGGCGGTCGTGGCCGGTCCCGCGCCGGGCCCGCTGCCCGTCGAACGGATCACCGTCACCGGTGACACCATCCGGCTCGTATGACACCGGCCGTCCCGGCGCGAGCCGAAGCCCCCGCCGGGACGGTCACGTCAGGGAAGTCCGCGGGCGTCCGCGCGCAACGCGGCGTCGGCGACATCGGCGCAATGGCCCGCACACGGGCCGGAGACGGCAGGTGATCGAAGTCCCTGCGGTACGAAGGTGGGGTCGTCGCGCTCACCGGAGGGGTGCGCGCCGGGCCTTTCGGATCACCGTCATGCGGCCGATGCCGACACCACGGCTCCCCGCCCGCAACGCATTGCCCCTCACGTACGCTCACCGGCATGACCACCCCGGACGCCGAGACCCTCGTACGCGACCACACGATCTACTCCTGTGTGATGGGCTCACGCGCGTTCGGGCTCGCCACGGACGACAGTGACACCGACCGGCGTGGTGTCTTTCTGGCGCCGACCCCCCTCTTCTGGCGGTTCGAGAAACCGCCGACACACGTCGAGGGCCCGGCGGAGGAGCAGTTCTCCTGGGAACTGGAGCGCTTCTGCGAGCTGGCGCTGATCGCCAACCCCAATGTCCTGGAGTGCCTGCACTCCCCCCTGGTGGAAGAGGTCACCCCCGTCGGCCGCGAACTCCTCTCCCTGCGCGACGCGTTCCTGTCCCGTCTCGCCCACCGGACCTTCGTCCGCTACGCGCTGGGCCAGCGCAGGAAGCTGGAGGCGGATGTCCGTGGTTACGGTGCGCCGCGCTGGAAACACGCCATGCATCTGCTGCGGCTGCTGGCGAGTGGCCGGGATCTGCTGCGTACGGGAGAGCTGACGGTCGACGTGGGCGCGGCCAGGGAGGAACTGCTCGCGGTGAAGCGCGGCGAGGTTCCCTGGCCGGAGGTCGAACGCCGGATGACCCGCCTGGCCGAGGAGAACGACGAGGCGGCAACGGGCTCCCCGCTCCCGCCGGAGCCGGACCGGGCCCGGGTGCAGGACTTCCTGATTCGTACCCGCCGAACGTCGGCGCTGTCACCCGGCACCGACTGAACGGGCCCGCCCGCAACCACCACCGGTCTGCTGCCGCGTGACGGCCGGTCCTGGGTCGCACAGGGGAGTCCCCGCAGGGAGATGAAGCAGAACCCGGGCTCCCCTGCGTCGCGCCGGAACGTTCGTCGCCCGGGAAGATGCCCCGGAGGGGCATCCGGTCACCACCGACCGTCCCCGGCGGGTTCAGCCCCCCTGCGACAGCACCTCGCGGACGAGCCGCCCTCATGCCCGTCGAGGGGGTCCCCATGGCCTTCAGGTCACGGGGGAGATCGAGGACAGAGCCCCGCCTCCGGTCAGCCGCGCACGCACCACGAGCTGATGCAGCCCGTCGAACGCCGCACGCCCGGCCGCCTCCGGCAGCCCCGACTCCTCCTGCGCCTCGTCGAGCACCCGGTGCAATGCCCCCACGTCGCCGGACACCACCGCGCCGTCCACACCCTCGGCGCCCCCGTGCTCCGCCTCCGCCTTGGCCGCGATCAGCTCCGGCAGATACCCCGGCGCCGCCACCTCCCCCAGCAGGGCCGGCAGGTGCGCCCGTACCTCGCCGCTGCGCATCAGATGGATACCGGTCAGCAGCGCCCGGAACGTGTAGAGCAGCGGCTTCAGTTCACGAGTGCTCTCGTACAGCCGCCACTGCGACTTCGCGAACCCCCGGTAGTGGTGGGCATGGTTGCGGGTCACCACCCGGGGCGCAAGCTCCATCAGTTCCGCATGCAGCTCACTCGTGTGCACCACCAGCGGCGAGAGCAGCTGCTCCAGCACATATCCGTTCGGCTTCAGCATCAGCCGGACGAACTTCCGCAGGTCGTGCGTGACGAGATCCATCTCGACCCCGTCCCGGTCCCACGTCCGCGAACGTGTCTCCTCCGGCTCGCGCAGCCCGACGAGATCCTCCGTCGGCAGGAGGTGGACCCCCCGCAGGTCCACATCCGAGTCCCGGGACGGAAACCCGTACAGATGCGCCCCGGAGACCGTGGCGAACAGCAGCGGTCCGGGTTCCTCGGCCAGTACCGGGCCGAAGTCCGTGACCGGCAGCCCGGCCTCGTGCAGGTGCATCGTCTTCGTGCGCATGGATCAAGAGTCCCAGAGCGCCCCCAGCGACAGCAGATCGCTGCGGTACTCGATCCGCTCCGACCACTCCTTGGGCCAGGCCGCGGCCCCCAGATGTGCCCCGGCCAGCGCCCCGGTCAGGCAGCCGATCGAGTCGGAGTCGCCACGCGTGCAGGCGGCCCGGCGCAGGGCTGTGACCGGTTCGTCGGGGAACAGCAGGAAGCAGTGCAGGGCCGTGGCGAGGGCGTCCTCGGCGATCCAGCCGTCGCCGGTCGTCTCGCACGGGTCGTCCTCCGGTGACGGGTCGCGCAGGGCGTCCTGCACCCGGGCCAGTGCGGTCAGGCACTCGTCCCAGCCGCGCCGGATGTAGCTCTCGCCGGAGTCGTCGCCCGCGTACCGCCACAGGTCGCCGAGCCAGCGCGAGAGGTAACGGTTGCTGTTCTCGTACGCGTACGAGCGCAGCTGCCCGATCAGCCCCGCCGGGTCCGCGCCCTGCGCCAGCAGGTACACCGCGCGCGCCATCAGGTCGGAGGCGGCGAGCGCCGTGGGATGTCCGTGCGTGAGGGCGGCCTGCAACTGCGCCGCGCCGGAGCGCTGTTCCTCGCTCAGCCCGGGTACGAGTCCGACGGGCGCCACCCGCATATTGGCGCCGCAGCCCTTGGAACCGGTCTGGCTGGCCTCCTGCCAGAGCCGGTCGCTGTCGAGCAGCCGGCAGGCGGTCATGCAGGTGCGGCCGGGGGCGCGGTTGTTGTCCGGTGAGTGGTACCACTCGACGAATTCTTCGCGTACCGGCCGGGTCAGCCGCAGCGCGGTGAGCAGTCCCCGGTCCATGGCGGTGCGGATGCCCCGCGCGAGGGCCAGCGTCATCTGGGTGTCGTCGGAGACGATCGCGGGACGCGGCAGCCGCATCTGCCGCCACGGCCCGCACTTGGCGAGGATTGAGGGGACGTTGTTGAATTCGGTCGGGAAGCCCAGCGCGTCACCGAGCGCGAGCCCGGTCAGCGCACCGGTGGCAGCGCCTTTGGTGATGGTCCTCGTCACGATCATGTGCTTCTTCCTTCCGGTCGCAGCAGTGGAGGGTGCAGGGCGGTGGCGGCACCCGCCCGGTACAGGGCGGCCGGTTTCCCCCGCCCGCCGGTGCGGCGCGGTGATCCCTCCACGGCCTGGACGAAGCCGGGCGTGGTGAGGACCTTGCGCCGGAAGTTGGGTCGGTCGAGCTCGACGCCCCAGACGGTCTCGTACACCTGTTGGAGCTCGCCCAGGGTGAACTCGGCCGGGCAGAAGGCGGTGGCAAGACATGTGTATTCGAGTTTGGCGCCGATCCTGTCGTGTGCGTCGGCGAGGATGCGGTCGTGGTCGAAGGCGAGCGCGCCGAGTGCTCCGGCGTCCCACCAGCGGGCGTTGGCCGCGTCCCCGCCGCCGCGCGGCTCCGGCAGGTCGGGGACGAGCGCGGCGTACGCGACGGAGACGACCCGCATCCTGGGGTCGCGGTCCGGATCGCTGTAGGTGCGCAGCTGTTCCAGGTGGAGGGCGGAGACGGTGGACTCGGTCAGCCCGGTCTCCTCCGCGAGCTCCCGGCGGGCGGCGGACTCGGCGGACTCACGGGGCAGGACGAAGCCGCCGGGCAGCGCCCAGTGACCCTTGTACGGGTCCTCGCCGCGTTCGACGAGCAGGACGTGCAGCCGTCCGCCGCGGACCGTGAAGACCGCGAGGTCGACGGTGACGGCGAACGGCTCGAAGGCATGCGGGTCGTAGCCCTCCGGGGCGGTGCTCATCGTTGCTCCGGGAGGGGTGCGGCGAAGTTCCAGCCTGCGGCGAGCAGGGCGTCGACAGCGGTGAGCGCGGCCTCCAGGCGCTTCTCATGCGTCCCGGTCAGCTCGACGAACGTCCTTCCGGTGCGGGTGAGTTCGGCCCGGAACCGGTCGGTCATCCAGGGCCTCAGCTCCTCGCCGTCGCGCAGTCCGTCGTCCTCGAAGGCGACGCCGTCGTGGTCGGTGAGCAGCCACAGGTGGTGGCCGACCCGGTCGGCGGTCTCCTCGACGAGCGGGTTGCGGCCGCCGACGTACCGCTCGTGCCAGACGGTGGTGGCGAAGGAGTCGGTGTCGCAGATGAGCACCGGGGACCCGGTCCGGGCGGCGGCCTCCTCCTTGGCGTTCTGCGCCTCGGCGATCAGCGGGAAGTCGTCGGTGGTGAAGGCGACGTCCTCCCACTGCGCCTGGGGCCACCGGGCGCGCAGTGCGGCCAGCTTCTGTTCGCTGAACTCCCGCCCGTACTCGGCGACGTACCGGGTCTGTGCCCAGACGCCGCCGCGCCGCCGGTAGTGGTCGGCGAGGGCGCGCGCCATCGTGGTGGTTCCGGTGGACTCGGCACCGAGGACGACGATCCGGCGGGTGAGCGCGGCCCGTACGGGCGGCTCGAGGAAGTCCCAGCAGCCCACCGGATCCTTCCGGACGGCCGTGCCGGAGACCGGGAAGACCGTGCGGTCGGGGTCGACGCAGACGGATTCGGCACCGAAGCGGCGGGCCAGTTCGTCCCCGTACGACTCCGAGGTGAAGACGGCGTCGACCGGTTCCGGGACGGCCTCGGTGAAGACAGCCATGTGGGCGTCCCAGATCGCCGGGTCGTGGAGATCCATCCGGGTGTCGTCGACGGCGCCGACGACCCGTACGTCCGGATGCACCTCCCGCATCCAGGCGACGCGATCGGCGAGCGGGACGGACTCGACGGAGGCCGCGCAGACCAGGACGGTCAGCCGCTCGCAGCGGTCCTGGGCGGTGCGGACGAGGTGGTGATGGCCGGCGTGCGGCGGATAGAACTTGCCGAGCACGAGCCCATGCGCGAACCGCTTCATCGGGCCACCTCCGCCAACTCCCGCTGTCGCACGGTGAGATCAAGTTTCCAGTTGCGCAGTCCGACCAGACACAGCGTCAGGAACCCGACGTACAGCAGGGAGGTCAGATAGAGCTCCTTGTACGCGTAGAGCGGGATGTACACCACGTCGGCGGCGATCCACAGCCACCACGACTCGACCAGCTTCCGGCACTGCCCGTACGTCGCCGCCAGCGACAGCGTGGTCGTCAGGGCGTCCCAGAACGGCACGGTCGAGTCGGTGGCCCGGTCGAGGAGGACGGTCAGGGCGAGGGTCCCCGCCACCCCTGCCGCGCACAGCCAGGCCCATTCGGTGCGCGTGGTACTGCGCACCGGCAGGGCGGACGAACCCGGTCCACCCCCGTGGGTCCAGGTCCACCAGCCGTACACGGCAAGGGTGATGAAGACGATCTGCAGGCCGGCGTCGGCGTACAGACCGGACTGGGTGAACAGCAGGATGAAGAACAGGTTGTTGGCGATGCCGATCGGCCAGTTGGCGAGGTGCTGACGGGCCACGAGCCAGACGCACAGCGCTCCACTGCCGAAGCCGAGGACCTCGGTCCAGCTGACCGGGGTGTCCAGGACCGTCACCAGGGGTTGCTGCAGGGGATCGAGGATGTCCGCGAGACTCACACCCGCCTCCTTAATAGTCACTCTGACTATAAAGGCGCAACGGCGGCAGCAAAAGGCCCGCGACCGATTCCTGTTCGAAAATCGAAAACAGGAACCGGCCGCGGGCCGGAGAGCGGACGGAACCGCGGGCGGAGGGGGGCCCTAGAGACCGACCTCCCGCATCAGCATGCCCACCTCGGTGTTGGTGAGGCGGCGGAGCCAGCCGGACTTCTGGTCGCCCAGCGGGATCGGCCCGAAGGACGTCCGTACGAGCCGCTCGACCGGGAAGCCCGCCTCGGACAGCATCCGGCGGACGATGTGCTTGCGGCCCTCGTGGAGGGTCACCTCGACCAGGTAGTTCTTGCCGGTGTTCTCGACGACCCGGAAGTGGTCGGCGCGGGCGTACCCGTCCTCCAGCTGGATGCCGTCCTTGAGGCGCTTGCCCAGCTCGCGCGGGAGCGGTCCCTGGATGGCTGCCAGATAGGTCTTCTTCACGCCGTACTTGGGGTGGGTGAGACGGTGGGCCAGCTCGCCGTGGTTGGTGAGCAGGATGATGCCCTCGGTCTCGGTGTCCAGCCGGCCGACGTGGAAGAGACGCGTCTCACGGTTGGTGACGTAGTCGCCGAGGCACTGGCGGCCGTCCGGGTCCTCCATCGAGGAGACGACACCGGCGGGCTTGTTCAGCGCGAAGAAGAGATACGACTGGGCGGCGACGGTCAGACCGTCGACCTTGATCTCGTCCTTGTGCACATCGACGCGCATGCCCTGCTCGACGACGATCTGCCCGTTGACCTCGACACGGGACTGCTCGATCAGCTCCTCGCACGCGCGGCGCGAGCCCATGCCGGCTCGGGCGAGGACCTTCTGCAGGCGCTCACCCTCCTGCTCGGCGCCCGGAAATGTCTTGGGCGTCTTGATGTCGGGCTTGTTCGCGTACCTGTCCCGGTTGCGCTGCTCGATCTTGGCGTCGAGCTCGCGCGGACGGGACGGGGCGCCCTGCGGTCCACGCCGCGGGCCGCCGCTCCTGCCGCCGCCCTGCGCGGTCTTCGGCCCGCCCTTGGCGCCACCGCGCGCCGCGGCCCCGCGGCCCTTGCGGGGGCCGTCGCCGCTCTTCTCGCCGGCACCGGTCGTGCCGCCCACGTCGTAGCGGCGCTCCTCGGGCCGGGGCCGGCGGGGACGCTGGTCCTGCCGGTCGTCACGCCCGGCGCCGCCACCCCGGGGGTTCCGGTTGCCGCCGCTCTTGCCGCTGCCGCTTCCGCTGTTCCTGCCACTGCTTCGCATCAAAATTCCGTCTTGTCGTCTGCGTGAGTATCCGGGGTGTCCGGTGCGTCCGGATCGAACGACGGCACACCCTCTAGCGTCTCAGCCTCGATCGCGTCCGCCTCGGGGAGAAAGGGCGCGAGCTCCGGGAGCTCATCCAGGCCGCGCAGGCCCATCCGCTCCAGAAAGTAGTTCGTCGTCCTGTACAGGATCGCACCTGTTTCGGGTTCCGCGCCCGCTTCCTCGACCAGGCCCCTCTGCAGGAGGGTCCGCATCACGCCGTCACAGTTCACACCACGCACCGCGGAGACGCGTGAGCGGCTGACCGGCTGCCGGTACGCGACCACTGCCAGGGTCTCCAGAGCCGCCTGGGTGAGCCGGGCCTGCTGGCCGTCCAGCACGAAGCCCTCGACGGCCTCCGCGTACTCCGGGCGCGTGTAGAAGCGCCAGCCGCCCGCGACCAGCCGGAGATCGAAACCGCGGCGCTGCACGGTGTACTCGTCGGCCAGCTCCCGCAGCGCATCGGCGACGGCCCGCCGGGGCCGCTGCAACACCTTGGCCAGGTGTTCCTCGGTGGCGGGCTCGTCGACGACCATCAGGACCGCCTCCAGGGCGGGCTTGAGATCGAGATCCGCGACGGTGGCGCCGATGCCGGCCTGCTCGCTGCGCTCACTCATGCCTCTGCGTCCTCCTGTACGTCCTGGTCGAACTCGTCCGTCACCCTCGGTGCGGCATCCGCTCCCCCGGCCCAGCGCACCATGAGCTCGCCGAGCGCCTCCTCCTGGTCGAGGGTGACGGCCTTCTCCCGGTACAGCTCCAGCAGCGCGAGGAACCGGGCGACGACGGTGAGGGTGTCCGCGGCGTCCTCGGTGAGCTGCCGGAAACTGATCTCCCCCGCCTCCCGCAGCCGCGCCACCACGATCTCGGCCTGCTCCCGCACACTGACCAGCGGGGCGTGGATGTGATCGACATACACCTGCGGCTTGGGCTTGGGCTGCATCGCCTTCACGGCGAGCCTGGCGAACCCCTCGGCGCCGATGCTGATCACCACCTCGGGCAGCAGCTCGGCATGGTGCGGCTCCAGCCCGACGGTCCGCGGAAAACGCCGCCCCTCGGACTCCAGCCGGGCGCTGAAGATCTCCGCGATGCGTTTGTACGCGCGGTACTGCAGGAGCCGCGCGAAGAGCAGGTCGCGCGCTTCGAGCAACGCGAGATCCGCCTCGTCCTCGACCTCGGCGGCGGGCAGCAGACGGGCCGCCTTCAGATCGAGCAGGGTCGCGGCGACGACGAGGAACTCGGTGGTCTGGTCGAGATCCCAGTCCGGTCCCATGGCCCGGATGTGGGCCATGAACTCATCCGTGACCTTGGAGAGAGCGACTTCGGTCACATCGAGCCTGTGCTTGGAGATGAGCTGCAGAAGAAGATCGAACGGCCCCTCGAAGTTGGCGAGCCGAACGGTGAACCGCCCGTCGCCCGCGGGTTCAGCGAGGTCCGTGGGCCCAGCGGAATCCGGCAGCTCCAGCTCTGCGGGCTCTTCGGACACCACGGGCTCTTCGGGCTCCACGGGCTCTGCGAGCTCCGCGGGTTCTGTGGCGGCAGCGGGGCCGCCGGCATCCGCGGACGCGGTGCCGTGCCCGTCCGCCGCGGTCGCCCCGTCGCCGTGCGCCGACCTCACGTCGCCATATGTGACCACCGAGGACTCCGTGGTCCCGGCGACGGGGAGAGGCGCGGCAGGCGGCACGACCGGGGCATCGGCCTCCCCCGGCCCCCCGGTCGCCGACGGCTCCTCCGCACCCTGCGCAGGCCGGCCCCCCGGACCGCGCCCCAGGGGGCGCCGAGGCGTGCGGGCGGGCTCGTCGTTCGTCGGCATGGAGGTCCAGGGTGCGGCGGGATACGGGCGGCGGGCGGCAGCCCGTTCAGGACGGACCTGACCACCGGGCGGCGGTGACCGCTACGGTACGGTCCGCCCGCCGAGCAGCGCGGCTCTCCGGGCAGGCTACCGGCGCCCCGCCGGTCAGCGGCCGCGCAGCCGCCGTACGAGGATGCTCGCGTCGCCCCGCGCCTCCAGGTCCGCGAGGACCACCGCGACCGCCTCACGGACGATCCGACCGCGGTCGACGGCGAGCCCGTGCTCACCGCGCAGCACGAGACGCGCGTGCTCGAGGTCCATCAGTTCCTCGGCGGAGACATAGACGGTGATCTTCTCGTCGTGGCGTTCCCGGCCGCTCGGCCGCCGGTTCGCGCCGCGCCCGCCTCCGCGCCTGCGCTGCTGCTGGACGGCCGGAACGGCCTCCTGCTGCGCGGCGGCGGAAGGGGAGGAGGTCGAGGGGCGGCGGGCCGCCTGCGCGGCCACGGCCACCCGGTCGCTGTCGTCGCCGCGGCTGCGGGAATCCCCCGCGTCGGCGTCCGCCGACGCGTGCTCCTCCTGGGAGGGTACGGCGCCGGCCTCGGCCGCTCCCCCGGTCGCTCCGGAGCTGTCCGCCGCAGTCTCGTTCTCACCGGCCGGAGCCGGCACCCGCGCCTCGCCGTTCGCCTTGCGCCGCCGGTCCGCGGGGGACGAGGACTGCAGCCCCATCCCCCCGGTGGTACGGAACAGTTCGTCGGCCCCGGGCAGACTCACTCGGCGTGACACCGGGCGAGCACCTCCCTGGCGAGCTGGCGATAGGCGGCGGCACCGACCGAGTTGGAGGCGTACGTGGTGATGGGCTCACCGGCGACCGTGGTCTCCGGGAATCGCACCGTGCGCCCGATCACCGTGTGGTAGACGTGCTCGTCGAAGGCCTCGACGACCCGCGCGAGCACCTCGCGGCTGTGCACCGTACGGGAGTCGTACATGGTCGCAAGGATGCCGTCGAGCTCCAGCTCCGGGTTGAGCCGCTCCTGGACCTTCTCGATGGTCTCGGTGAGCAGCGCCACGCCGCGCAGCGCGAAGAACTCGCACTCGAGCGGCACTATCACCTTGTGAGCGGCCGTCAGGGCGTTCACGGTGAGCAGGCCCAGCGAGGGCTGACAGTCGATCACGATGTAGTCATAGTCGGCCATCAGCGGCTTCAGGGCGCGCTGCAGCGTGGACTCCCGGGCCACCTCGCTGACCAGCTGCACTTCGGCAGCCGACAGGTCGATGTTGCTCGGCAGGAGGTCCATGTTGGGCACGGCGGTCTTCAGGAGGACATCGTCGGCCGACATGCCCCGCTCCATGAGCAGGTTGTAGACCGTGAGGTCGAGCTCCATCGGGTTGACGCCGAGACCGACGGACAGGGCGCCCTGCGGGTCGAAGTCGACGAGCAGGACACGGCGTCCGTACTCCGCGAGTGCGGCACCCAGGTTGATGGTCGACGTGGTCTTGCCGACGCCGCCCTTCTGGTTGCACATCGCGATGATCTTCGCGGGACCGTGGTCGGTCAGCGGACCCGGGATCGGGAAGTAGGGCAGGGGCCGGCCGGTCGGGCCGATCCGCTCGCGGCGCTGGCGGGCAGCGTCGGGCGCGAGGGTGGCCGCGTACTCCGGATCGGGCTCGTACTCGGCGTCGGGGTCGTAGAAGTGCCCCTGGGGCACCTCGTCGAAGTCGGCGAAGTGGGCGGTCTCTCGGCCACTCTCGTTGCCGGCCATGGCGTTCACGTTTAGGCCGTCCATCATCTGGGGGGCTGTCGTCATGTACTGGTGGGTGGCGAAGGTGCGGACAGCGACGGAGCCGACAGCCTCCAGCCCGATCGGGCTCTGGCCCCGTGCAGGCATCCCTGGTTGAACACCCCCGGGAGTAAATGTCGACTCATTCACAAGTCGTCTTACCTCCTTGGACGTGACCAGGAAACTTATCGATAGGTCAGCGTGACACCATGCCGACGATTGGCGACTCTATGGCGTGTCACCGGTTCGCAGCAACACAATCCGCCGGACCCGGCCCGATGTGTCGGCAATCGAACACCCCCCTGTCAAGGGTGTGCAGTCACTCCGGCGCACATTTCACAACCGTACGAAACGGGTAAAAGGTTACGTTCGACGCGAGTTGGACAAGGGCCTCGCGGGGGCCGACACACGTCCGGCCGGACCTTGCTCGGCAAGGTCCGGCCGGACGTGCAGGGTTGACGGGATGTGTTGACTCGTCAGCCGAGAAGCGTGCTCAGCTCGACGTGCTCCAGGCCGTGCGCCTCCGCCACCTCGCGGTAAACGACCTGGCCCTCATGGGTGTTGAGGCCCTTGGCGAGCGCGGCGTCGCGGCGCAGCGCCTCGACCCAGCCGCGGTTGGCGAGCTCCAGGATGTACGGCAGCGTCGCGTTGGTGAGCGCGTACGTGGAGGTGTTCGGCACCGCGCCGGGCATGTTGGCGACGCAGTAGAAGACCGAGTTGTGGACCGTGAAGGTCGGGTCGGCGTGCGTCGTCGGGTGCGAGTCCTCGAAGCAACCACCCTGATCGATTGCAATGTCGACAAGTACACTTCCGGGCTTCATCTTGGCGACGAGCTCGTTGGTGACCAGCTTCGGGGCCTTCGCGCCGGGGATCAGCACGGCGCCGATGACGAGGTCCGCCTCGACGACGGCCTTCTCCAGCTCGAAGGCGTTGGAGACGACGGTCTTGACCTTGGTGCCGAAGACCTTGTCGGCCTCACGCAGCTTGTTGATGTCCTTGTCGAGCAGCGTGACATGGAAGCCGAGACCGACGGCGATCTGCGTGGCGTTCCAGCCGGAGACGCCGCCACCGATGACGACGGCCTCACCGGGGGCCGTGCCCGGGACGCCGCCCGGCAGCACACCGCGGCCGCCGACCGAGCGCATCAGGTGGTAGGCGCCGACCTGGGGGGCCAGGCGGCCCGCAACCTCGGACATCGGGGCGAGCAGCGGGAGTGCGCGGTTCGCGGTCTCGACGGTCTCGTACGCGATGGCAGTGGTGCCGGACTCCAGCAGCGCGTCCGTGCACTCGCGGGAGGCGGCGAGGTGCAGGTAGGTGAAGAGCGTCTGGTCCTTGCGGAGGCGGTGGTACTCCTCGGCGACCGGCTCCTTGACCTTCAGCAGCAGGTCGGCGGTGGCCCAGACCTCGTCGGCGGTGGGCAGGATCTGCGCCCCGGCGGCGGCGTACTCCTCGTCCGTGATCGAGGACCCGGCGCCGGCGTTCTGCTCGACGACGACCTGGTGGCCGTTGCGGACGAGCTCATGCACACCGGCGGGCGTGATGGCCACGCGGAACTCGTTGTTCTTGACTTCGCGGGGGATGCCGACCTTCACGTCGATCACGGTCCTTGACTCAGAGGGTTACTCGGGCATGGCGGTACATACCCGGACACACTTAGTGTAAATGGAGACACCACGGAGGTCCGCGGCAGAGCCAGTCTAATGAAGGGCTTCCCGCTGTCTAGCCTTACAAAGCATTAATTTTCTGCCGACGCACTGCGGATTTCGTAGGTAGGGCCCTTCTCTCCCAGCAGTCTGTCCGCCATTCCACGGTGCAGCCGGGCCGCAGCGGGGTCTCCGAGCCGTTCGAGGGTGTCGGCCAGCCGGAGCTCCAGCGCCGCCTGCAGGCGTACGTCCTTGGCCCGCCGCGCCCACTCCACGGCCTCCTGGCAGGTCTGCAGCGACTCCTGCGGCCGCCCCGCGTACTCCTGCACCCTCGCGGCCTCACTGAGCGCCCGCGCCTGGGCGGGCAGGTCACCGAGCCTGCGGTATCCGGCCGCCGCGGCCCGCCAGTTCCGCAGCGCCTCGCCGTACCGCCCGGCATAGGTGTGGACGGCGCCGAGCCGCCCGTACAACCGCGCCTCGTCGGCGCGCTCGCCCTGGGTGAGCCGCTGGGCGAGCGCCCGGCCGAACCAGTCGGAGGCCCGGTGGAAGTCCCCCAGCTCGGCATAGGCGCCGCCTACGGATTCCATCGCCCTGCCGGTCGCGTACGGATCCTTCGCCGCCCGTCCGGCGTCCAGCGCGGCCCGGTATCGGGCCAGCGCCTCCTTCGTGCGCCCGGTCCTGGCATCCAGATCGGCGAGATTGAGCAGCGCGGCAGCCTGCTCACGGGGCAGCTCGCGCCGCTCGGCGACGGCCAGGACCAGTCCGTGCAGCCCGTACAGATCGGGTGCGGCGGCCTCGGTGCCCTGGTGCGCGGCCATCGCCCGCACCAGCGCGGCCACCAACCGCCGTGCCAGGGTGTCGAGTTCACCGTCCTCGACGGCGATCCGGGCGGAAGCCAGCAGAGCGGGCCGGTGGATCCGCAGCCAGGCGGCGGCCGCTTCGGGATGCGGGAAGCGCAGCGAGCGCGGCAGCCCGGCGAGCTTCTTGCGGGCCGGGGAGCCCTCCGGCTCCGTGACCGCCCGGCAGGACTGCAGCTGCCGTACGGTCCGCTCCAGCATCCGGGCCCGGGCCAGCTGGATCTCGGCCGGCCGGTCCCGGTCCGCCAGCAGGGCGCGCAGCAGCGGGACGAGGCAGCCGGGCACCTCGTACTGCGACAGCTCCGCACCATCGGTCCGCAGCAGGCCCAGCCGGACGAAGTCGTCGAGGGTCGTCTGGGCGGCCGAGACCGAGCAGCCGGCCAGCGCGGAGGCGGTGTGGGCGTCGGCGAGTCCGCCAGGGGCGAGCGCGAGCAGGCGCAGTATCCGGGCGGCGGGCGGCGGCAGGGACTCGTGGACCAGCCGGAAGGCACGGGCCAGCGGGCGGGCACCGGTGGACTGCTCGTCGTCGTCCGGCAGCTCGTGCAGCTGCTTGGTGACGTCGGCGACCGATGCCATCGGATGGGTGGCGAGCCAGCCGCCGATCATGACGAGGGCGGCCGGCTGCCCGCCGCACTCCTCGGCGAGGGTCTCGGCGGTCCGCGGGTCGACGGTGATCCTGACCTGGCCGATGTCGCGGGCCAGCAACTGGACGGCGGAGCCCGCGTCGAGGCCGCCGACGGTGCAGGGCCGGACGCCGGGAATGCCGGTCAGCGGGCCCTGCGCGGTGGCGACGACGAGGCAGTCCGGGTTGTCCGGCAGCAGCGGGTCGACCTGCTCGGCGTCGGCCGCGTCGTCGAGCAGCAGCAGGACGCTCCGTGCGGCGAGGGCCTCGCGGACCATCTCGGACAGTTCGTCACCGTCCGCGCCGGGCGGGCCGGTGACGTCCAGTTGGTCGAGGAGCTCGCGTGCCGTGCGCTCGGTGGGAACAGGGACGCCGCCGGGTTCGGTGAGCCGGACCCGGAGCAGCCCGTCGGGGTAGTCGCCGGACTCCATGAGCCCGCGGGTGAGTTCCTCGGCGAGTGCGGTGCGTCCGGAGCCGGGGCGTCCGGCGATCAGCAGGACCCGGGCACGGGCGGTCTTGCGGCCGGCCAGGGTGTCCAGCCCGGCCCGTTCGATATCGGCCCTCAGTTCCTTCAACTCGCGTTCGCGGCCGAAGAATCGGGGTGGTGCGGCGCCGGACGGCTCCTCGGTACCCGCTGCCGTCGCCGGGCCGCTGGTGTCCACCGCCTGATCCGTCACGGGCCACGCTCCACTTCGCTGCACGCGTTGCCCGCCGGGACTCCGGCCAGGGCATTCCGAGCGTAGTTCAGGCGTATGCGCCCTCAGGGTGGAGCGTGGCGGGGGCGTCCCCCGATCGGATCAGCTGCTCGTCCGATCGGAAGACTTATCGGCGTCCCGAATGGAGGCGGACCGTCAGACCTCGAACGGCCGGGCCGGCCACGGCGCCTCGGCCTGCCGCAACGAATCGATCCCGTCACCGGCGAGCACCGCCGCAAGCGCGAGGACGCCCACCACGAGGCAGTTGTTGTGCAGCTCCCCGGCGAGCACCCCCCGTACGAGCTCCTGCAGCTCCACCCGTGCCAGCTCCATGTCGGCCTCCTCCTCGGAGACCGCGAAACGCTCGCCGTCCGCCTCGGAGAGGTTCCGGGCGAGGAAGATCCGTACGGCTTCGTCGCAGCCGCCGGGCGTGGTGTAGACGTCGGTCAGCACGCGCCAGTCCTCGGCCTTGGCGTACGCCTCCTCGTAGAGCTCGCGCTGCGCCGCGTGCAGCGGGTTCTCACCGGGGACGTCGAGCAGTCCGGCGGGGATCTCCCAGAGCTTGTGGCGCACGGGGTGCCGGTACTGCCGCAGGACGAGGACCCGGCCCGCGTCGTCGAGTGCGAGCACGGCGACCGACCCGGGGTGGACCTGGTAGTCGCGGCGGACGACCGCGCCGTCGGGCATCACCACGTCATCGGTGCGGACGCTGGTCTTGTTGCCCGTGAAGGGGGTCTCGGTCGCAGTGACCTGCCACTCCTCGGGCGTGTCCTGGATAACCATCTACGTCCTCCCACAAAAAACAGAAACCGGGGTACGGATCCTCGATCGATCCGTACCCCGGTCAACGGTAACGCCTGCCTGCCGCCGGACTACTTGCCCGACGTGGCGCCCTGCTTGCTGTCTGCCCCGGCGCCCGTCTTGCGCTCGACGGCCGCCTTCACCAGGCCCGCGAAGAGCGGGTGCGGGCGGGTCGGGCGGGAACGGAGCTCCGGGTGCGCCTGGGTGGCGACCAGGTAGGGGTGGATCTCGCGCGGGTACTCGACGTACTCGACGAGCTTGTTGTCCGGCGAGGTGCCTGAGAAGACCAGACCGGCCTTCTTCTCCAGCTCGGCGCGGTAGGCGTTGTTGACCTCGTAGCGGTGGCGGTGACGCTCCTCCACGTACGGCTGGTCGTCGTACGCCTCACGGACCAGCGAGCCCTCCGCGAGCTTCGCCGGGTACAGGCCGAGCCGCATGGTGCCGCCCAGGTCGCCCGCGCCCTCGACGTAGGCGAGCTGCTCCTCCATCGTCGAGATGACGGGGTGCGAGGTGGCGGCGTCGAACTCGGTGGAGTTGGCGTCGGGGATCTCGGCGAGGTTGCGCGCCGCCTCGATCACGATGCACTGCAGGCCGAGGCAGAGGCCGAGCAGCGGCACCTTGTTCTCACGGGCGTACTGAATGGCGCCGATCTTGCCGTTGACACCGCGGTCGCCGAAGCCGCCGGGGACGCAGATCGCGTCGACGTCGGAGAGCTGCTTGGCGGCACCGGCCGGGGTCTTGCAGTCGTCGGAGGCGACCCACTTGACCTTGACCCGGGCCTTGTTCGCGAAGCCGCCGGCCCGGATGGCCTCGGTGACGGAGAGGTACGCGTCGGGCAGGTCGATGTACTTGCCGACGAGCGCGACGGTGACCTCGTGGTCGGGGTTGTGGACGCGGTCCAGCAGGTCGTCCCAGGTGGTCCAGTCGACATCGCGGAACGGCAGGTCGAGCTTGCGCACCACGTACGCGTCCAGACCCTCGGTGTGCAGCACCTTGGGGATGTCGTAGATCGACTTGGCGTCCACACAGGCCACCACAGCGGCTTCGTCGACGTCGCACATCAGCGAGATCTTGCGCTTGATGGCGGTCGGTACGTCACGGTCGGCACGCAGCACGATGGCGTCCGGCTGGATACCGATGTTGCGCAGCGCCGCGACGGAGTGCTGGGTGGGCTTGGTCTTGAGCTCGCCGGACGGGCCGATGTACGGCAGCAGCGAGATGTGCACGACGAAGACGTTGTCCCGGCCGACCTCGTGACGGACCTGGCGGACCGTCTCCAGGAACGGCAGCGACTCGATGTCGCCGACCGTGCCGCCGACCTCGGTGATGACGACGTCGACGTCGTCGGTGGCCATGCGGCGGATGCGGTGCTTGATCTCGTTGGTGATGTGCGGGATGACCTGCACGGTGTCACCGAGGTACTCGCCGCGCCGCTCCTTGGCGATGACCTGCGAGTACACCTGGCCGGTCGTGACGTTGGCGGAGCCGTCGAGGTCGACGTCGAGGAAGCGCTCGTAGTGGCCGATGTCCAGGTCGGTCTCGGCGCCGTCGTTGGTGACGAACACCTCACCGTGCTGGAACGGGTTCATCGTGCCCGGGTCGACGTTCAGGTAGGGGTCGAGCTTCTGCATGGTGACCCGAAGGCCCCGTGCCTTGAGCAGGGCACCCAGGCTGGAGGCAGTCAGACCCTTGCCGAGGGATGAGGCGACACCCCCGGTGACGAAGATGTGCTTGGTCGTCGTGGATGTGGGCTGCATAGCCAAAGGGGGCTCCCGTGGTCGCGGATCTTGAGGTGCGTATCGGCGTTGCCATCCGGAGATTCGGAGGTGCCGTCGCTGCGGTTCGGGGGCCTCGTCCGCTGTTGCTGACGACCACCGGTCCACGGGCTACCAGGGTATCAGCGACCGGGGGAGCCCGCTTCCGGCCACACCCGACACACTCGACGCACAGAATCACCGCACCGTGTTCACGCCCCACCCGTTCGGCGCAGACGTGTTGCCGGGACCGTCGCGCGGATCATGGACGTGCGTCGTATCCTGCTCGGACACTCGCCCCGGGCGAGTCATTGGAGCCCTCGGCTCACCACAACGACCCCTTGCAACGACCTCTTTACCCGCAGTAAGCGCCCCACGGGGCGACATGGCCGTTCGACTGGAGATGCACGTGGCCGGGCGCATCGAGGATTACGCACTCATCGGAGACATGCAGACCGCTGCCCTGGTCTGCCGGGACGGCACAGCGGACTGGCTGTGCCTGCCCCGCTTCGACTCGCATGCCATCTTCGCGGGACTGTTGGGTACCGAGGAGCACGGCTTCTGGCGCCTGGGCCCCGCGTACCCGACCGGGGCGGAGCCACCGGCGGCGGACCGGCGGCGCTACCGCGGGGACTCCCTCATCCTGGAGTCGGAGTGGGACACGCCGCGCGGCACGGTCCGCGTGACCGATTTCATGCCCCCTCGTGACGGCGCACCGCAACTGATCCGGATCGTGGAAGGGATCAGCGGCCGGGTGCCGATGCGCTCCGAGCTGCGCATGCGATTCAGCTACGGGCGGGTCATCCCCTGGGTGCACAAGGTCGACGGCCGTACGGTCGCGGTCGCCGGCCCGGACTCCGTCTGGCTGGACACACCCGCCGACACGTACGGCGAGAACCTGACGACGTACTCCGACTTCACCGTCGCACCCGGGGACCGGATCGCCTTCACCATCAGCTGGCAGCCCTCGCACCACGAGCCGCCCGGGCTGCCGGACCCCGAGGGATCGCTGGAGGCGACGGAGGACTTCTGGCGCGAGTGGGTCGAGCAGTGCACGTACCACGGCCCCTACCGGGAGGCGGTGGTCCGCTCCCTGATCACCCTGAAGGCGCTGACGTACGCGCCGACCGGCGGCATCGTCGCCGCCCCGACCACCTCCCTGCCGGAGGACATCGGCGGCTCGCGGAACTGGGACTATCGCTACACCTGGCTGCGCGACGCGGCGATCACCCTCTCCTCGCTGCTGCGCACCGGCTACCGCGAGGAGGCCCGTGCCTGGCGCGAGTGGCTGCTGCGGGCCGTCGCGGGTGACCCGGAGAACCTGCAGATCATGTACGGCATCGCGGGCGAGCGCGAGCTGGGCGAGGCCGAGCTGGACTGGCTGCCCGGTTACGAGAACTCAGGCCCGGTCCGGGTCGGCAACGGCGCGGCGGGCCAGCTGCAGCTCGATGTGTACGGCGAGGTCATCGAGGCGCTGCACCTCGCCCACATGACGGGTCTGACCCGCAACGACTACGCGACGGGGCTCCAGCTCAAGCTGATCTCGTACCTGGAGAACCACTGGGACGAACCGGACGAGGGCATCTGGGAGGTGCGCGGGCCGCGCCGTCACTTCGTCCACTCCAAGGTCATGGCCTGGGTCGCCGTCGACCGCACCATCAAGCTGATCGAGTCCGGCGACATCGACGGCCCCCTGGAGCGGTGGCGGGAGCTGCGCGACGACATCCACCGCGATGTCTGCGAAAACGGCTACGACAAGGAACGCAACACCTTCACCCAGTCCTACGGGTCGAGGGAACTCGACGCTTCGCTGCTGCTGATCCCGCAGATGGGCTTCCTGCCGCCGGACGACAAGCGGGTCATCGGCACGATCGAGGCGATCCAGCGCGAGCTGTCCACCGAGGACGGCTTCGTGCTGCGCTACCCCACCAAGGGCGAGGACGCGGGCGTCGACGGTCTCGAGGGCGACGAGGGCGCGTTCCTGGCGTGCTCGTTCTGGCTGGCCGACGACCTGGCGATGATCGGACGGGTCGACGAGGCACGCCAGCTCTTCGAACGGCTGCTCTCGCTCCGCAACGACCTGGGGCTGCTCGCGGAGGAGTGGGATCCGCGGCTGCAGCGGCAGGTGGGGAACTTCCCGCAGGCGTTCAGCCATGTGCCGCTGATCGACACGGCGCTGAGGCTGACGGCGAGCGGCGCCTACGTCGGCTGACCGCCGGCTGCCGGATGCGTGGCTGGGCGGTGCTCCCGGGCCGGTGCGGCCCGGGAGCACCGCCCTAGGATGGAACTGACTTGTCACGCCCTCGGAAGGGGGCACCATGATGCCCCGCAGCACCACCGGCACCACCGGCACCAGCGACATCGCCGGTCCGACGGACCTCGCTGTGGACGGTCTCCGCCGCGACCTCACCGGCGAAGCCTTCGCACCCGGGGACGCCGGATACGACGAGGCGCGCATGATCTTCAACGGCATGATCGACCGGCGGCCCGCAGTGATCGCCCAGTGCGCGTCGGAGGCGGACGTGGCGCTGTCGGTCCGGTTCGCCCGTGAGCACGGCCTGGAGATCGCGGTCCGTGGTGGCGGTCACAGCGTCGCGGGCATGTCACTCACCGACGGCGGGCTGGTGGTCGACCTCCGCCGCCTGAACAGCGTGACGGTCTCCCCGAGCGACCAGGCGGCACGCGTCGGCGGCGGCGCGACGATGAGCGATCTGGACCGGGCAACCCAGCCGTACGGTCTGGCGACCACCGGTGGCCGGGCCTCCACCACCGGTGTGGGCGGCTTCACGCTGGGCGGCGGCTCCGGCTGGCTTGAGCGGAGATTCGGTCTGGCCTGCGACAACCTGCTGGCCGCCGAGCTGGTGACGGCGGACGGCAGCACCGTCCACGCGAGCCTCGACGAGAACCCTGAACTGTTCTGGGCGCTGCACGGCGGCGGCGGCAACTTCGGCGTCGCCACCTCGCTCACCCTCGACCTGCACGAGCTGCCGGAGATGTCCTTCGCGCTGCTGCTGTACCGCCCCGAGGCCGGTCCCGAAGTGCTGCGTGCGTACCGGGACCTGATGGCCTCCGCGCCGGACGAGGCCGGCGGCGCCCTTCTCTACATCACTGGGCCGCCCGAGGAATTCGTACCGGAGCATCTGGTCGGCACACTCGTCTGCGGAGTCCTGCTCACCTGTACCGGGCCGTCGGCCCGGGCCCGGGAACTGGCCGGGCCACTGCTCGCCGTCGACCACGAGTCCGAGGTGATCACCGACATCCCGTACGCGGATCTGCAGTGCATGCTCGACGACCCGCCCGGGATGCGGAACTACTGGTCCGCCGAGTACCTGGACTCCTTCCCCGACGAAGCGGTGGACCTGTTCTGCTCCCACGTCGCCGACATGCCCGTCCCCTCCGCTTCGCAGCACGTCCTCTTCCCGATGGGCGGCGCGGTGGCTCGCGGCCCCGCCGAGTACCCGCTGCCGTGGCGCACCGCTCGCTGGGCCGTGCACCCGTTCGGCATCTGGGAGAGCCCGTCCGACGACGAGCGCGGCCGCCAGTGGGTACGTCAGGTGCGCGCCGATGTGCGCCCCTGGTCCACCGGCGCCGTCTACCTCAACTTCATCGGGCGCGAGGGCTCGGGCCGGGTCGTCGCCGGGCTCGGCGCCGAGAACTACGCCCGGCTCGCCGCGGTCAAGGCCGCGTACGACCCTGACAACGTGTTCCACCTCAACCACAACGTCGAGCCTGCCGCCGCCCGGTGAACTCCCCCGAGGACGGCTCCGCAGCATCCGGCCGGTACCTTCCTGACCAGGGCGACAGCCCGCCCGACCCGAACGGAAGCACGAGGCCAGAACCAGTGGAGAACCAAGGCGGAATCACCGTGCAGCGCGCCCTGGAACTGCCGGGGCTGCGCAGCGGACTCCCCGAGGTGGTGGCCGGCGCGGACCGGCTGAACCGAACGGTGCGCTGGGTGCACGCGGGCGAGGTCCCGAACATCGCGTCCCTCCTCAAGGGCGGTGAGCTGCTCCTCACCACCGGTCTGGGGCTCGGCACCCGCCCCGCCGAGCAGCGCACCTTCGTGCGCAGGCTCGCCGACCGCGGGATCGCCGCCCTGGTGGTGGAGCTCGGCCCGCGCTTCAGCAGACTGCCCGCCTCGATCGTGGACGCCGCGCGGGCAGCCGGTCTGCCGCTCGTGCAGCTGCACCGCGAGGTGCCGTTCGTGACGGTGACCGAGGAGATCCACACCGAGATCGTCAACGGCCATTACGCGCTGCTGCGGCAGGCCGAGGACGTGCACCGGCGGTGCACGGAGGCGCTGCTCGGCGGCGGCGGGGTCCCGCAGGTGCTCGGCATTCTGGCGGACTTCACCGCCAACCCGGTCTTCCTGGAGACGGCGGACGGCCAGCTGCTGTACGCGGCGGGCACCGAGTCCGGTCCGGTCTCCGCCGATCCGCTCCAGGTGTGGGACGGGATGCGCGGCGGCCGGGCGGCCCGCGAGGCACCGCCCACGGGTGCGGTGCTGGTGGATGTGCCGGGCGGTGGCCCTGGGTCCGGCTCGGTACGGGCCAGGCTGGTACTCCTCGCGGTGTCCGGGCCGCTGGTGACGGTGCACCGGATGGCGGCGGAGCGGGCGGCGGGCATCCTCGCCGTGGTGCTGATGCAGGCCCGCCAGGAGGAGGAACTCGCCGCGCGCGGCCGCGGCGACTTCCTGACGGACCTCGCGGAGGGCCGGATCACACCGGAGGACGCACCCGCGCAGGCCCGCGTACTGGGCTTCAAGCCGGGCGGGGCGCCGCTGCTGCCGGTGGTGATGCGACTGGCCCCCGAGCTGTCCCCGTCGGGCAACTGGGCGCTGCTGGCGCGTGCGGTCCTGGAGGAGCTGTCATCGGTGGGCGTGCCGGTGCTGCTCGGCGTACGCCCCGTGGAGGGCAGGGTTCCGCTGCTGCTCGGCCTGCGGTCCGAGTCGGAGCGTACGGCGGTGGCCGACCGTGTCGCGGCGGCGCTGCGGGCCGGCGTCGAGCGGGCCGGGCTGGAGCGGGCGGGCTCTCATCCGCCGGTCGTGGTGGTCGGGGTCGCGGGCGGCTGGGCGGCGGCCGGGGCCGGGCTGCGGCACGCGGCGGAGACGGCGACGGCGGCGCAGGGGCTCAGCAATCGGCCCTGGTACGACGCCCGGCGCCTGGACATCGACCTGCTGCTGTGGCGACTGCGGGACCATCCGGACCTGGCGGCGTTCGTGGAACGGGCGATCGGTCCGCTGCGCGATCACGACCGCACCTCGCGCCCGCCACTGCTGCCCACCCTGGAGTCGTATCTCGCCCACGCGGGCCGCAAGGCGGAGACGGCCCGCGAACTGCACCTGAACCGCCAGACCCTCTACAACCGCCTGGCCCGCATCGGCGAGCTGCTGGGCACGGACCTGGACGACCCCCAGACGGTCCTGGCTCTGAGCCTGGCCCTGAGAGCCCGCCGCCACGCCAAACCGGGAGCGTCGGGCGACTGAGAACGAGACGGCCGCGGGACGCTCCGGCGTCCCCGTCGTCACCTCACCATCCCCGCCCGATCGCCAACGGCTGAGCCAACTCGTCGTACACACTGAGGACTTGCGCGACCGTGTCGTCCTCCGTGGGCCAACTCGCCGCCTGCACACGCCCCGTGCCGACCATCCGCTCCCGAGCCGCCGGGTCCCCCAGCAGCCGTACCACGACCCGCGCCATGGCCTCCGCGTTGCCGTACGGCACAAGTTCCGCCGCGTCCCCGACCAGTTCGGGCATCCCGCCCACCGCCGTGGCGACCAACGGCACCCCCATCCGCAGCGCCTCCTGCGCCACCAGCGACCGCGCCTCCCATCGGCTGGGCAACAGGGCCAGATCGGCGGCGGCGAGAAGCGCGGCGACGTCGTCGCGGCTCCCGATCAGCCTGACGGGCAGTTCCTCGTCCCGGACCCGCCGCTGGAGCGCACCCCGCTCCCGCCCCTCCCCCGCGATGACCAGCAGGGGTACGGGGTCGAGTTGACGCCACATCCGTGCCGCGTCGAGCAGCGTGTCGTACCCGTGATGCGGTACGAGACTGCCGACGGAGACGAGTAACGGCCGTCCGACCACGCCGAGTTCGGCCCGCGCCTTGCCATCGTCGCGAACAGCGGCGGGAATACGCGACAGAGGAATGGCGATCGGCGCCAGTCTCGCGTCGCGCGCGCCCCGCCGCCGCGCCCGGTCGACCAGATCCGACGACGTACCGAGCACAACGGCCGCCGCCCGGGCGGCCCTTCGCTCCAGAAGGTGGAGCAGTCGGCTGCGAGCACCTTCGGCGTACGCCCGGGTGTGCCAGGTCAGAACCAGGGGGGTGCGCCGCCCACCGAGCGCAAGACCCGTGCGTACGGCGGCGTGCAGCCCGTGCGCATGGACCACGTCCGCCCCCACGCAGGCGCCCCGCAGGGCGGCGACGGCGGCGGGGCCGCTGCGCCGCGGTACAGGGACGAAGCGGGCCCCCGTGCCGGAGAAGTCGTGGGCGCGGTCCAGTTCGGCCGGGGCGCAGACGGTGACGTGTACGCCTCTCGCCACCAGCCCTGCGGCCAGCGAGCTGACGTGAGCGCTGCTGCCCGCACTGCCGCCGCCCAGGACTTGGACCGTACGCAGCTGTGACACGTTGAATGGCTCCCGGGTCTACCGAGTCGGCGGTATGTGCACCGCCAAGGATGCCAGTCCGTACGAACGTTCCGGCGCCTCGGAGCCGTGGTTCCGGTGTACACAACGACAACCGGACGTGCGTTACCACCCGGACGGGTGAGGACAACGGTGCGATATTGCCACGCCGGCGACGCGGCGACGCGTCAGCGCCCCGACAGCACGTCACCGATCCGACAGCGCCGGGCGAGCCCGCTGATCCGGTCCCCGTTCACCGCCGCGGCCAGGACCCCCACCGCATGGGCGGCGAGCCCGCCGCGGCCGTTGCCTGCAACGATCGCGAGACCGACGGCCGCACCCAGGGCATGCGCGCCCGCGTCCCCGATCATGGTGCGTTCCCCCAGCTCCTCGGCGGCAAGGGCTGCCACGGCCCCCATCGGCGCGGCACCGAGTCCGCCCCGGACCAGCCCCGGGGCCCCGAGGGCGAACACGGTGGCGGTCGCGACGCCCGGCCGCAGGTCCGTCAGGTTGACGAGATGAGCGGTTCCGGCGATCACGACACCGGCGAGGATCCGGTCGACGGGCCGTTCCTTCAGCAGCGCGCCCGCAGCGAGCCCGGCCGCCCCGATGCCGAAGAGCTTCACGGCGCCACTGGTCACCTCGCCATGCCGCAGCGCGGTGAGATGGGCGCGGAACCCGCGGCGCGGATCGTCGGCGCCGGCAAAGTCGTCGTACGCCCCACAGCCCCCGGCGGCCAGCACGGCGAGGGTGGCGGCGGTCCGGGTGCGGGGCGGCAGTGGGAGCACGGCGGCCCCGGCTGCGGCACCGAGTGCGACGGCGGGCCCGGCATACAGATCGACGGTGTGCCCCGCGTAGTTGGTCCGCAACCACCCCGGGCGCGGCCGCCCCCGCAGCGCCCGGTACACCCCGCCCGCGACCCCGACGGCGACGGCACCAGCGGCGACCCTGCTGATCATTGCTCCCATGCCCGCCAGGCTACGAGTCCGCCCCGAGCGCTCGGACGCAGGGGCGCCGAGGCCCGCCCGCACACCGCACCGCAGACACCGAAGCCGGCCCGTCCCCGCGCCGAACGGCGAAGACGCCCCGCACAGCGGTGCGCCGCCGCCTACCCGTCCGTCCGCGCCGCGGCCAGCAGCTCCTCCGCATGCGCCCGCGCCGTCTCCGAGTCCTCCTGCCCCGCAAGCATCCGGGACAGCTCCCGTACCCGGTCCTCGCCCTCCAGGACCGTGACACCGCTCCGGGTCACCGCGCCGTCGACCGTCTTCTCGACCAGCAGCTGCCGGTCGGCGAACGCCGCCACCTGCGGCAGGTGCGTGACGACGACCACCTGCGCGGACTTGGCGAGCTTCGCCAGCCGGCGCCCGACCTCGACGGCCGCCTTGCCGCCGACGCCCGCGTCGACCTCGTCGAAGAGGTACGTGGGTACGGGGTCTGAGCCCGCGAACACCACCTCGACGGCGAGCATCACCCGGGACAGCTCACCGCCCGACGCGCCCTTGGCGATCGGCCGGGGCTGGGCACCGGGGTGCGGGGCCAGCAGCAGTTCCACCTCGTCGGCGCCGGACGGACCGTAGAGCACGCTCCGCCCGCCGATGTCGATGCCGGACGCCTCGTCCGCCGCGTCCGTCTGCCGGATGTCGAAGGAGACCCGGGCGTGCGGCATGGCAAGAGAGGCCAGTTCCTCGGTCACCGCTTCGGCGAAGAGTGCCGCCGCCGCCGTTCGCGCATCGGTCAGCGCCTGTCCGAGCCCGGAGAGTTCGGCCCGCAGCGCGTCCCGCTCGGCCGTCAGCTCGCCGATCCGGTCGTCGTCGCCCTCGAGTTCGGTGAGCCGGCCGGCCCCGTCCTCGGCCCAGGCGAGAACGGCGGCGATGTCCTCGCCGTACTTGCGGGTGAGCGCGGTGAGCGCGGCGCGCCGCTCCTCCACCGCGGCGAGCCGCAGCGGGTCGGCGTCCAGCTGGTCGGCGTACCCGGCCAGTTCGCCCGCCACATCGGCGAGCAGGATGGAGATCTCGCCGATCCGATCGGCGAGCGCGGCGAGCACCGGGTCGTGGGCGCGGACGGCGTCGAGCGACCGCCCGGCCGCGGCGACGACGGTCGTCGCGTCGACGCCCTCCTGGTCCTCCGGGTTGCCCGCGAGCGCGGCGTGCGCCAGGGCGGCCGCGGAGGCAAGCGCTTCGGCGTGACCGAGCCGTTCGGCCTCGGCGGCGAGATCGGTGTCCTCGCCGGGCAGCGGTTCGACGCCGGCGATCTCGTCCAGTCCGAAGCGCAGCAGATCCGCTTCCTGGGCTCGTTCGCGGGCGCGCGTGGTCAGCTCGTCGAGCTCCGTGACGACGGCCCGCAGCCGCCGGTACGCCGCCGCGTACTTGGCGTGGGGCACGGCGACGCCGTCGCCCGCATACCGGTCCAGGGCCTGCCGCTGCCGCGCGGGCTTGAGCAGCCCCTGCTGGTCGGTCTGGCCGTGCACGGCGACGAGTTCGTCGGCGAGTTCGGTGAGGACGCCCACCGGCACGGACCGTCCGCCGAGATGGGCGCGCGAGCGCCCCTCCGCGGAAACGGTACGGCTGATCAGCAGCGCACCCTCGTCGATTTCGGCCCCGGCCTCCTCGGCCCGTACCGCGGCCGCGTCACCGGCGGACACCGTGATCCGTCCCTCGACGACGGCAGCCTTGGCACCGATCCGCACCAGGGCGGGGTCGGCGCGCCCGCCGAGCAGCAGCCCCAGGCTGGTGACGACCATGGTCTTGCCCGCGCCGGTCTCGCCCGTCACCGCGGTGAACCCGGGTGACAGCTCCACCACCGCGTCGTCGATGACTCCGAGCGACCGTATCCGCATCTCCTCCAACACGGACACGACCTTACGAGGTCCGGACCCCGGTGTGCGACGGGCCCCGGCCGCGGATTCACTCTCCCGTGCGCCGGAGGGCCGTGATCTGCGGCACCGACGCGATCAGTGGGGTGCGCCCCGCCACCCCGAGACGGGCAGCGCGAACTTCGCCACCAGCCGGTCCGTGAACGAGGCCTGGTGCAGCCGCGCCAGCCGTACGGGCACGGCGCCGCGCCGCACCTCGACCCGCGCTCCGGCCGGCAGCTCCACGGTCCTGCGCCCGTCGCACCACAGCACCCCGTGCGGGGTGTGCGGCTGGACCTCGACGGCGAGCACCGAGGTCGGCGACGTCACCAGCGGCTTGGCGAACAGGGCATGGGCGCTGATCGGGACCATCAGCAGCGCCTCGACCTCCGGCCACACCACCGGCCCGCCCGCCGAGAAGGCGTACGCGGTGGAGCCGGTCGGCGTCGCACAGACGATCCCGTCGCAGCCGAAGCCGGTGACCGGGCGCCCGTCGATCTCCAGGACGACTTCGAGCATCCGCTCGGGCGACACCTTCTGCACGGCCGCTTCGTTCATCGCCCAGTCGGTGTGGACGATGTCGCCGTTGCTGTGCACGAGGACGTCGATCGTCATGCGCTCCTCGACCTGGTACGCCCGGGTGACGACCCGGTCGACCACCTTGTCCAGGTCGTCCCGCTCGGCCTCGGCGAGGAAGCCGACCCGGCCGAGGTTGACTCCGAGCATCGGCACCCCGGAGGCCCGGGAGATCTCGGCGCCGCGCAGCAGCGTCCCGTCCCCGCCGAGGACGATGAGCAGCTCACAGCCGTCGACGGCCGCGGGCGTCGCGTCGTGGACCGTCTCCACGGCCGTCGGGAGCGGCAGGTCGGCGGCCTCCGCGGCAAGGACCCGTACCCCGAGTCCGCTGCGCAGCAGCCCCTGCACCACGAGCTCGGCGCTGCGGATCGCGGCCGGCCGGCCGGTATGCGCCAAAAGAAAGACTGTTCGTGCCGCATTCGTCGTCAACGAGGCCCCTCCGCCACTGCACGGTCGACATCCGCGGGATCCAGCTCAGGCGCTCCGGCCCGCAGCCAGAGAAAATACTCGACATTGCCGGAAGGCCCGGGCAGCGGGCTCGCGGTCACTCCGCGCACTCCGAGTCCCAGCCCCCAGGCCCGGCGCGCGACCTCCCGTACCGCTTCGGCCCGCAGCTCGGGGCTGCGCACCACGCCACCGCTGCCCAGCCGCTCCTTGCCGACCTCGAACTGCGGCTTGACCATCAGGACCAGGTCCGCGTCGGGGGCGGCACAGCGCGCCAGAGCAGGCAGGACGAGCCCCAGCGGGATGAACGACAGATCGCCGACCACCAGGTCCACCGCCTCTCCGTCGATCGCCTCCAGCGTCAATTCACGTACGTTGGTGCGGTCCTTGACGGTGACGCGTTCATCGGACTGCAGCGACCAGGCGAGCTGCCCGTAGCCCACGTCGACGGCGACGACATGACCGGCTCCGGCCCGCAGCAGTACGTCGGTGAATCCACCGGTCGACGCCCCTGCGTCCAGTGCCCGCCGTCCCTCGACCTTCAGCCCGAGGGGTACGAAGGCGGCGAGGGCGCCCGCGAGCTTGTGCCCGCCGCGCGAGACGTACTCGGGGTCGCTGTCGTCCTTGATGACGACGACCGCGGCGCTGGTCTCGACCTGGGTGGCGGGTTTGGTCGCGGTGTTGCCGCCGACGGTCACCCGCCCTGCGGCGATCAGCTGGCTCGCATGCTCGCGTGAGCGGGCGAGCTTTCGGCGTACCAGCTCGGCGTCGAGGCGGCGACGTGCCACTCCTGCCACGTTCGGTTCAGCTCCTGTTGTTGTACGGGGGCATCGGTGCGGGTACCGGTGCGGGTGCGGGCCGGGCATCCAGCGCGGTCAGCGCATCGCGCAGCCCACGGTGTACATCCTCGTACACCTCGATGTGTCCCTCCGCCGGGAGGTGGTCCGCATCGGCAAGCCGCTCCAGCCCCGCGTCCACCTCGGCGTGTCCGGTGGGGGTGCGCGTGACGCCGAGGGGCGCGGGGGATGCGGGCTCGGGTGCGGGGCCGGCCGTCTCCGCCGATTCCCCGGGCGCAGCCCCGGCTTCCGGCATCAAGTCGCTCATGCGGAAACGCTACCGCGAAGGCCTGGGGTACCGTCGGTCACGATGGCGACCATGGCGGAGTGCCGCAGCGCACTCGACAGACTTTCCGACAACCTCGCGACGGCCGAGGGCGACGTGCGCAGCGCGGCTGCCCTGGACCGCTCGCTGAGCTGTCACATCAAGGATCTCGGGATCACCTTCACCGGCCGTCTCAAGGATGGCCGGATCCAGGTACTCGACACGATCGAGGGCCCGCCGAGCGAGAAGGCCGAGATCCGGCTCGCGATGAACGGCGACGACCTGGTGGCCATGGTGAACGGGAACCTGAACTTCGCAAAGGCCTGGGCCTCGGGCCGGGTCCGGCTGGAAGCAAGCCTCCGAGACCTCATGCGCCTCAGAACACTGCTGTAGTACACCCGCCGCACCAGCCCCTGGGGCAACCGACCACACCCACACCATCAAGCCTGCCGCGCTGACCGATCACGCCCGCAGAATCAGGGCCCGTCCGGCGATTGAGGGCAGAGCGCGCCGAAAGGCAGCGCAATCCCGCTCAGGCCCCCACCGAATCCGTAACGCGCGCGCCCCGTACGTTACGCGCGCCCCGCGCGGCCGGCACCACCAACGGCGTCCCCGTCTCCGGATCATCGATCACCTGGCACCGCAGCCCGAACACCCGCTCCACCAGCTCCGCCGTGACCACGTCTCGCGGCGCTCCCTCGGCAATGACCTCGCCCCCGCGCATGGCAATCAGATGCGTGGCGTAGCGCGCGGCGTGGTTCAGGTCGTGGAGCACGGCGACCAACGTCCGCCCGCGTGTCTCATGCAGCTCCGCGCACAGGTCGAGGACATCGATCTGGTGCTGAATGTCGAGGTACGTCGTCGGCTCGTCGAGCAGCAGCAGCGGCGTCTCCTGCGCCAGCGCCATCGCGATCCAGACACGCTGCCGCTGACCGCCGGACAGTTCGTCGACATAGCGATCGGCCAGCTCGCGGACACCGGTCGACACCATCGATTCCTCGACAATGCGTTCGTCGTCCGGCGACCACTGCCGCAGCAGCCCCTGATGCGGATACCGCCCGCGTGCGACCAGGTCCGCGACGGTGATGCCGTCGGGCGCGATCGAGGACTGCGGCAGCAGCCCCAGGGTCTTCGCGACCTTCTTCGCGGGCATCGCATGGATCGTCTGCCCGTCCAGCAGCACCTGCCCGCGGCTCGGCTTGAGCATCCGGGACAGTGCCCGCAGCAGCGTGGACTTCCCACAGGCGTTGGGGCCGACGATCACGGTGAACGAGTTGTCGGGGATCTCGACCGAGAGGTTCTCCGCGATGACCCGCTGGTCGTAGCCGAGGGTCACCGAGTCCGCGGTGAGGCGCTGCATGGTCGTACTCCGGGAGTCGGTGGGATGGGGCATCGACGGGCTGGTCCTGCGGGGCGGATTCACCGTCCGACGGGTTCTCATATCCGCCCCGCCCTGCGCTCGGAGACGAGCAGCCACAGCAGGTAGCAGCCACCCAGCACGCCGGTGACAACACCGACCGGCAGCTGCCGGTCGCCGAAGGCGTCCATCGCGATCCAGTCGGCGACGAGCAGCAGCGCAGCCCCCATGAAAGCGGCGGGCGCCAGATTGGGCCCGGGCGAGCGAGTGAGCCGGCGGGCCAGCTGCGGGGCGCTCAGCGAAACGAAGGCGATGGGGCCGGCGGCGGCGGTGGCGACGGCGACGAGCAGCACGGCGCAGCCCATCAGGACGAGCCGGGTGCGTTCCACCCGTACCCCCAGGGCGTACGCGGAGTCGTCGCCCATCTCCATCATGCGCAGCGCCCGCCCGTGCCCGAGCACCAGCGGAATGAGCAGGCCGCACACCACCAGCAGCGGCCAGACCTGCGCCCAGTCGCGCCCGTCCAGCGAGCCGGTCATCCAGACGACGGCGCGGGTCGCGTCGACCAGGTTCGCCTTGGTGATCAGATACTGGGTGGCGGCGGTGAGCATCGCGGCCGCGCCGATACCGACGAGCACCAGCCGGTAGCCGTGGACCCCTCGTTTCCACGCCAGCAGGTACACCGCGGCGCCGGTGAGCAGCCCGCCGACGACGGCGCCGCCCGCGACCGCGGCGGCCCCGCCCTGGAAGAGGATGATTACCGTCAGCGCACCGACGGTGGCGCCCTGGCCGAAGCCGAGCACGTCGGGGCTGCCGAGCGGGTTGCGGGAGATGGTCTGGAACACGGCACCCCCGACCCCGAGCGCCGCGCCGACCAGGAGCCCGACGAGGACCCGCGGCAGGCGCAGGTCCGTGACGATGAACTCCTGCTGGAAGGTGCCGTGCCCGAACAGCGTGCTGACGACCTCGCCGGGCGTCATCGCGTAGTCGCCGCTGCCGATGAGCACGATCCCGGCCCCGGCTGCCACAGCGGCAAGGAGCACGATCACCACGAATGCCCGGACGTCCACCCGGAAGGAGATCCCCCCGCCGGTCCGTACGGCCCGAACCGCGCCGGCCCCGCCCTTCGTACGGGTCTTCATGGCCTTCACAGCTGTGCCATCCTCTTGCGGCGTACGAGATGGATGAAGACGGGACCGCCGAGCAGCGCGGTGACGATGCCGACCTGCAGCTCGGACGGCCGGGCGATCACCCGCCCCACCACGTCCGCGCCGAGCAGCAGCACCGGCGCGAGCACGGCCGCGTACGGCAGGATCCACCGCATATCGGGGCCGGTGATCGCGCGCACCAGGTGCGGGATCATCAGCCCGATGAAGACGATCGGCCCGCAGGCGGCGGTCGCGGCCCCGCACAGCAGAGTGACGGCGAGCATCGCGAGGACGCGGGTGCGGGTCAGGTGGGCGCCGAGCGCCCTGGCGGTGTCGTCGCCCATCTCCAGGGCGTTCAGCGGCCGGGCGATGAGCAGTGCGAGGACGACACCGACCGCGATGAACGGCCACACCTTGCCGACGGTCTCCATGTTCGCCGAGGCCAGCGACCCGACCGTCCAGAACCGCAGCCGGTCGAGCGCCGCCGCGTCCAGCAGCTGTACGGCGTTGACATAGCCGAACAGCGCGGCGCTGGCCGCGGTCCCGGCGAGGGCGAGGCGTACAGGTGTCGCGGACCGGCTGCCACCGAGCAGGTACACCGCGACCGACACGACCGCGGCGCCGAGGAACGCGAACCACACGTACCCGGTCAGCGAGGTGACACCGAAGAAGCTGATCGCGGACACGACAGCTGCCGAGGCTCCTGCGTTGACCCCGAGCAGTCCGGGTTCTGCCAGTGGGTTACGGGTCAGGGCCTGCATCACCGCACCGGCGAGGCCGAGCGCGGTGCCGACGATCAGCCCGAGCACGGTCCGCGGGATGCGCACCTCCCGCACGAGGACATCGTCATGGGTCCCCGAGGCGCGGAACAGACCGTGCCAGACATCGGCGAGGGGCAGCGCCTTTGCACCGATCGCGATACTCGCGAGGCACACCAGCACCAGCGCGACCACGGCCATCAACAGCCCTGCGGCACGGATCGCATGGCGCCCGGGGGGCGCGGATGTCACCGGCGCGGCCCTGGGACCTGCGCTCGGCTCTGGCGGACTCTCGACCAACACGAGGTTAGGTTAGCCTACCCTCTTAAGTTGTCGAGCCGTTCGGCTCCCCGCACACAACGGAACGCCGCATACGCCCGATTCATCCCGCAAGGATCCGGCGCCCCGGCGAACTCCCGGACCCTCCCGCCCAGTTGCCCACACCCCGCGCGCAGCACCCTCCGGCTGCCGCCGGACTACAGCCCGAGCCTGGCCACCGCCTTCCCCGCATCAAGCCGGCACGCCCCCTCACCGGCGTACGACCAGGCAGCCCCGCACAGCGCCCGCAGCCCGTCGAGCACGTCCCCGTCGCCCTCCAGCGCCAGCTCGTCGCCGCGCACCACGGCCGTCCAGCCACCGCATCCGAACCCACCACCGTTCTCCGTCACCTCGGGCTGCCCGGTGAGCAGTCCCCGCAGATCCGCATCCACATACGTCGGCCGGTGCTTCGGCTCGGCCGCCACCAGCTGCGCCGCGTCCGTCACCCCGGTGAGCACCAGCAGTGAGTCCACTCCACCGTTGAACGCACCCTCGATGTCCGTATCCAGCCGGTCCCCGACCACCAGCGGCCGCTCCGCCCCGGTCCGCAGCACGGTCTCACGGTGCATCGGCGGCAGCGGCTTCCCGGCGACCTGCGGCTCGGCACCGGTGGCGATCCGTACGACCTCGACCGCCGCACCATTGCCCGGCGCGATCCCCCGGGCGCTCGGAATCGTCAGATCGGTGTTGGACGCGAACCACGGCACCCCACGGTTGATCGCGTACGCAGCCTCCGCGAACCGTCCCCACGCCATGTCGGGACCGCCGTACCCCTGCGCCACCGCCACCGGCTCGTCGTCCGCCGACTCCACCGGTACCAGCCCGCGCTCCACCAGCGCGACCTTCAGCCCTTCACCCCCGACGACGAGCACCCGAGCCCCGGCCGGCAGCTGATCGGCCATCAGCCGGGCCACCGCCTGCGCCGAGGTGATCACGTCGGCGGGCTCGGCCGGCACCCCGAGCTCGGTCAGATGGTCCGCCACGGCAGCCGGCGTACGCAGCGCATTGTTGGTCACGTACGCGAGATGCATTCCGCGGTCCCGCGCGACGCCCAGCGAATCGACGGCATGCACGATCGCGTGGCCACCCGCGTACACCACCCCGTCAAGATCCAGCAGAGCCGTGTCGTACGCCTCGCTCAGCGCAGTGCTGATCCCGCTCGGCCGGGTCCTGCTCACCTGACTCATATCTTTACGCTCCTCATTGCATGCTTCTCCCCCGATCATCGCGCATCGCCACAACGCACATACGATGCAGAAATGAAGACACCAGGTCCCACCGGCCAGGGACTGCGCCTGATCCCGTTCCGCGGTCTTCGCTACGTCCCCGAGCGGGTCGGCAGTCTCGCGGCGGTGACCTCACCGCCGTACGACGTCGTCGTGCGCCCCGACGGCCTGCACCACCTGGAATCGGCGGACCCGCACAACATCGTCAGGTTGATCCTGCCGCAGGCCGACACGGCCGCCGCCCGCCAGGAGCAGGCCGCCGAGACTCTGAACCGCTGGCTCGACGAGGGCATACTGGTCCCCGAGAACGAGCCCGCGCTCTACGTCTACGAGCAGCGCAGCGGCGAGATCCTGCAGCGCGGCATCGTGGGAGCACTGGCGCTCTCCTCCCCCGCCGACGGCATCGTCCTGCCGCACGAGGACGTCATGGCCCATGTCGTCGAGGATCGCGCCAACCTGATGCGCACCACAGCCGCCCACCTGGAACCGCTCCTGCTCACCTACCGCAGCGAGGGCGACCCGACCGGCGCGACCGCTGTGATCGAGCGCACCATCCACCGGCCGCCGCTGCTCGCGACGACCACCGAGGACGGCTACCGGCACCGGCTCTGGGCGGTCACCAACCCGGCCGACCGGTCCGAGATCGAGACCGACCTCGCCCGCCACCAGGCGCTCATCGCCGACGGACACCACCGCTGGGCCACCTACCTCCGGCTGCAGCAGGAACACACCGACCCGGGCCCCTGGGACTTCGGCCTGGTCCTCCTCGTCGACACGGCCCGCTACCCGCTCCGGGTCCGCGCCATCCACCGGCTGCTGCACCGCCTCCCCGTCGCCGACGCCCTGGCCGCGTTGAACGGCACATTCCGCGTCCGCGACATCGAGGAACCACTCCCCGTGGCTCTCGACGCCCTCGCCGAGGCGGCCGCCGAGGGCAACGCCTTCCTGCTGGCAGGCGACGGCCGCTTCCATCTCGTCGACCGCCCGGACGAGGCACTGCTGGCCCGCACGATCCCGGCCGACCGCCCACTCGCCTGGCGCACTCTCGATGCGACGGTGCTGCACGCGACGCTGCTCGACCATGTGTGGCAGATCCCCGACAGCCCGGAACGCATCGCGTACATACACGACACCGAGGCAGCCGTGGAGCAGGCCGAGCGCCGCAACGCCACCGCGGTCCTGATGCATCCGGTACGCGAAGAAGTCGTCCGGGACCTGGCCCGACAGGGAGTCACCATGCCCCGCAAGTCGACCTCGTTCGGCCCCAAGCCGGCCACGGGCCTGGTCCTGCGGAGCCTCGCCCTCGGGTGACCGCGGGCACGGACGCAGGACACAAAAAAAAGAGGGCGGCATCCCTTTCGGGATGCCGCCCTCTCTCATGTCCTACGCCTTCGCCGACCCGTCGTCATCCGCATCGTCGACATCGCCATCAGTGGCGGTGTCGGCTTCGGCCTCGACCGTCTCGTCCTCGTCGCTCTCACCGAGAGCGTCGACGAACTCGACACCGTCCAGCTCGGCGAGCCGGTCCGACGCGTCGGTGGCACCGTCCTTGTCGGCCTCCAGGGCCTTCGCGAACCACTCACGCGCCTCGTCCTCGCGCCCCGCGGCCAGCAGCGCATCGGCGTACGCATAGCGCAGTCGCGGCGTCCACGGGTGCACGGCGCTCGATGCGAGCTCGGAGCTCTGCAGGGTGACGATGGCGGCATCGATCTGCCCCATGTCCCTGCGCGCCCCGGCGGCCACCAGGCGCATCTCGACCTGCCCGGCCTTGTCCAGCTTCTGCACCTCGGGCTCGCCGGCCATGGCCAACGCCCGCTCGGGCCGCCCAAGTCCACGCTCGCAGTCGGCCATGACGGGCCACAGCTCCACGGAACCGGTCATCCGCTTCGCCGCCCGGAACTCGGCCAGCGCCTCCGAGTACTTCTGCGTCGCGTACGCGGCAAAGCCGGCCGCCTCCCGCACAGCAGCCACCCGCGAGGCCAGCCGCAGCGCGATACGCGAGTACGCGTACGCCTGCTCGGGGTCCTCGTCGATGAGCCGGGCGACCATGACGAGGTTGCGGGCAACATCCTCGGCCAGGGTCTTCGGCAGGCTCATCAGCTCCTGCCGCACATCCTTGTCGATCTCGTCACCGGTGACGTCGTCAGGAATGGGAAGCCGCTTGATCGGCTCACGGTCCCGGTCGTCCCGACGGTCGTAGCCACCACGCTCGTCCCGCTGTCCGCGGTAGCCGCCGCGCTCACGGTCATCCCGCTGTCCGCGATATCCACCGCCGCCGCGGCTGTCGTCACGGCGGGGCCCGCCGCTGCGGCTGTCGTCGTCGCGGCGGGGCCCACGCGGCCGGTCGTCACGACGCTCGAAGCCACCACCGGGACGCCCACCACGGTCGTCCTCACGACGCGGCGCACGATCATCGCGGGGGAACCTGCCGGCACCGCCACCGCCACGGCTGTCATCGCGACGGAAGCCACCAGCACGGTCGTCGCGACGGAACCCGCCGCGGTCGCCGCCGCTCGTGGGCCGGCTGTCGTCCCGCCGGAACCCGCCGCTGCGGCTGTCGTCGTCGCGGCGGGGCCCACGCGGCCGGTCGTCACGACGCTCGAAGCCACCACCGGGACGCCCACCACGGTCGTCCTCACGGCGGGGCCCGCGGTACCCACCACGGTCGTCCTCACGACGCGGCGCACGATCGTCCCGGCGGAACCCACCACCGGAACCGCCACCGCGGCTGTCGTCACGACGGAAGCCACCACGGTCGTCCTCACGACGCGGCGCACGATCATCGCGACGGAACCCACCACCGGAACCGCCACCGCGGCTGTCGTCACGACGGAAGCCACCACGGTCGTCCTCACGACGCGGCGCACGATCGTCCCGGCGGAACCCACCACCGGAACCGCCACCGCGGCTGTCGTCACGACGGGGCCCGCCGCTGCGGTCGTCCTCACGACGCGGCGCACGATCATCGCGACGGAACCCACCACCGGAACCGCCACCGCGGCTGTCGTCACGACGGAAGCCACCACGGTCGTCCTCACGACGCGGCGCACGATCATCGCGACGGAACCCACCACCGGAACCGCCACCGCGGCTGTCGTCACGACGGGGCCCGCCGCTGCGGCTGTCGTCACGGCGGGGCCCGCCGCTGCGGCTGTCGTCGTCGCGGCGGGGCCCACGCGGCCGGTCGTCACGACGCTCGAAGCCACCACCGGGACGCCCACCACGGTCGTCCTCACGACGCGGCCCGCGGTACCCACCACGGTCGTCCTCACGACGCGGCGCACGATCATCGCGACGGAACCCACCACCGGAACCGCCACCGCGGCTGTCGTCACGACGGAAGCCACCACCGGAACCGCCGCGGCTGTCGTCACGACGCGGTCCGCGGTCGCTGTCGTCGCGACGGAAGCCACCCCGGTCACCGCCGCTCGTGGGCCGGCTGTCATCGCGACGGAAGCCACCACGGTCGTTGTCCCGGCGCGGGCCGCCGGACCTGTCGTCACGACCACCCCGGAAGCCGCCCCGGTCACCACCGTCCCGGCGACGCGGCTCGCGCTCCGAACGATCGTCGGGAGAGTTGGTGGACATTGGTGGAACTCCTGTCTTCGGGTACTACACACATTCTCGCGCAGCCGGACACCCGACGCGCTTCGGCAAAACAAAAGGACCCCTGGTTCCAGCGTGAACGCTGGGACCAGGGGTCCTTGAAAGATTGTTCGGCGGCGTCCTACTCTCCCACAGGGTCCCCCCTGCAGTACCATCGGCGCTGAAAGGCTTAGCTTCCGGGTTCGGAATGTAACCGGGCGTTTCCCTAACGCAATGACCACCGAAACCCTATCGGGTTCTAGCGAACAAGCACACTTTTCAATTAAGTAGTGAAGCTGTTCAACCGGTGCGACTGTTCGCAACCCGGGAACAACACAGTGGACGCGAGCAACTGAGGACAAGCCCTCGGCCTATTAGTACCAGTCAGCTCCACCCGTTGCCGGGCTTCCACATCTGGCCTATCAACCCAGTCGTCTACTGGGAGCCTTAACCCCTCAAAGGGGGTGGGAATACTCATCTCGAAGCAGGCTTCCCGCTTAGATGCTTTCAGCGGTTATCCTTTCCGAACGTAGCCAACCAGCCATGCCCTTGGCAGGACAACTGGCACACCAGAGGTTCGTCCGTCCCGGTCCTCTCGTACTAGGGACAGCCCTTCTCAATATTCCTACGCGCGCAGCGGATAGGGACCGAACTGTCTCACGACGTTCTAAACCCAGCTCGCGTACCGCTTTAATGGGCGAACAGCCCAACCCTTGGGACCGACTCCAGCCCCAGGATGCGACGAGCCGACATCGAGGTGCCAAACCATCCCGTCGATATGGACTCTTGGGGAAGATCAGCCTGTTATCCCCGGGGTACCTTTTATCCGTTGAGCGACAGCGCTTCCACAAGCCACTGCCGGATCACTAGTCCCGACTTTCGTCCCTGCTCGACCCGTCGGTCTCACAGTCAAGCTCCCTTGTGCACTTACACTCAACACCTGATTGCCAACCAGGCTGAGGGAACCTTTGGGCGCCTCCGTTACTCTTTAGGAGGCAACCGCCCCAGTTAAACTACCCATCAGACACTGTCCCTGATCCGGATCACGGACCCAGGTTAGACATCCAGCACGACCAGAGTGGTATTTCAACGGCGACTCCACAACCACTGGCGTGGCTGCTTCAAAGTCTCCCACCTATCCTACACAAGCCGAACCGAACACCAATATCAAACTGTAGTAAAGGTCCCGGGGTCTTTCCGTCCTGCTGCGCGAAACGAGCATCTTTACTCGTAGTGCAATTTCACCGGGCCTATGGTTGAGACAGTCGAGAAGTCGTTACGCCATTCGTGCAGGTCGGAACTTACCCGACAAGGAATTTCGCTACCTTAGGATGGTTATAGTTACCACCGCCGTTTACTGGCGCTTAAGTTCTCAGCTTCGCCGACCCGAAAGTCAGCTAACCGGTCCCCTTAACGTTCCAGCACCGGGCAGGCGTCAGTCCGTATACATCGCCTTACGGCTTCGCACGGACCTGTGTTTTTAGTAAACAGTCGCTTCTCGCTGGTCTCTGCGGCCACCCCCAGCTCACCGAGTAAATCGGATCACCAGTGATGGCCCCCTTCTCCCGAAGTTACGGGGGCATTTTGCCGAGTTCCTTAACCATAGTTCACCCGAACGCCTCGGTATTCTCTACCTGACCACCTGAGTCGGTTTAGGGTACGGGCCGCCATGAAACTCGCTAGAGGCTTTTCTCGACAGCATAGGATCATCCACTTCACCACAATCGGCTCGGCATCAGGTCTCAGGCTCAATGTGTGACGGATTTGCCTATCACACGCCCTACACCCTTACCCCGGGACTACCACCGCCCGGGCTGGACTACCTTCCTGCGTCACCCCATCGCTTACCTAGTACAAGTCTGGTTCGTCGGCTCCACCACTACCCTCAACTCCGAAGAGATCGGGCCGGCTTCACGGACTTAGCATCGCCTGATTCAGTATTGGGCGTTTCAAAGCGGGTACCGGAATATCAACCGGTTGTCCATCGACTACGCCTGTCGGCCTCGCCTTAGGTCCCGACTTACCCTGGGCAGATCAGCTTGACCCAGGAACCCTTAGTCAATCGGCGCACACGTTTCTCACGTGTGTATCGCTACTCATGCCTGCATTCTCACTCGTGAACCGTCCACAACTCGCTTCCGCGGCTGCTTCACCCGGCACACGACGCTCCCCTACCCATCCCAGCAGGCGTTGGCCCTATATGCTGGAATGACACGACTTCGGCGGTACGCTTGAGCCCCGCTACATTGTCGGCGCGGAATCACTTGACCAGTGAGCTATTACGCACTCTTTCAAGGGTGGCTGCTTCTAAGCCAACCTCCTGGTTGTCTCTGCGACTCCACATCCTTTCCCACTTAGCGTACGCTTAGGGGCCTTAGTCGATGCTCTGGGCTGTTTCCCTCTCGACCATGGAGCTTATCCCCCACAGTCTCACTGCCGTGCTCTCACTTACCGGCATTCGGAGTTTGGCTAAGGTCAGTAACCCGGTAGGGCCCATCGCCTATCCAGTGCTCTACCTCCGGCAAGAAACACACGACGCTGCACCTAAATGCATTTCGGGGAGAACCAGCTATCACGGAGTTTGATTGGCCTTTCACCCCTAACCACAGGTCATCCCCCAGGTTTTCAACCCTGGTGGGTTCGGTCCTCCACGAAGTCTTACCTCCGCTTCAACCTGCCCATGGCTAGATCACTCCGCTTCGGGTCTTGAGCGTGCTACTGAATCGCCCTATTCGGACTCGCTTTCGCTACGGCTTCCCCACACGGGTTAACCTCGCAACACACCGCAAACTCGCAGGCTCATTCTTCAAAAGGCACGCAGTCACGACTGTTGCTCCGAAGAACAACAGCGACGCTCCCACGGCTTGTAGGCACACGGTTTCAGGTACTATTTCACTCCGCTCCCGCGGTACTTTTCACCATTCCCTCACGGTACTATCCGCTATCGGTCACCAGGGAATATTTAGGCTTAGCGGGTGGTCCCGCCAGATTCACACGGGATTTCTCGGGCCCCGTGCTACTTGGGTGTCTCTTAAACGAGCCGTCAATGTTTCAGCTACGGGGGTCTTACCCTCTACGCCGGACCTTTCGCATGTCCTTCGCCTACATCAACGGTTTCTGACTCGTCTCACAGCCGGCAGACCGTGAAAAAGAGATCCCACAACCCCGCATGCGCAACCCCTGCCGGGTATCACACGCATACGGTTTGGCCTCATCCAGTTTCGCTCGCCACTACTCCCGGAATCACGGTTGTTTTCTCTTCCTGAGGGTACTGAGATGTTTCACTTCCCCTCGTTCCCTCCACACTGCCTATGTGTTCAGCAGCGGGTGACAGCCCATGACGACTGCCGGGTTTCCCCATTCGGACACCCCCGGATCAAAGCTCGGTTGACAGCTCCCCGGGGCCTATCGTGGCCTCCCACGTCCTTCATCGGTTCCTGGTGCCAAGGCATCCACCGTGCGCCCTTAAAAACTTGGCCACAGATGCTCGCGTCCACTGTGCAGTTCTCAAGCAACGACCAGTCACCCATCAGTTCGCCCTTGTAGGCGAGTTCACTGGGGCCGGCGTTCGAAGGCAACCTTGCGGCCATACCTTCAGACACCCAACAGCGCGCCCAGTACCCGGAATTCAATCGGTTCGCTTTCCACGCTCCGAGGAGCAGTACTTGCGACCCGGTTGAACCACCAGGTGCTGAATAGTCAACGTTCCACCCATGAGCTACCACCGTCGAACATTTGCCGACGTAGTGGCCTCTGACCAAGCAGGCTTGGTAAGAAGTGCTCCTTAGAAAGGAGGTGATCCAGCCGCACCTTCCGGTACGGCTACCTTGTTACGACTTCGTCCCAATCGCCAGTCCCACCTTCGACAGCTCCCTCCCACAAGGGGTTGGGCCACCGGCTTCGGGTGTTACCGACTTTCGTGACGTGACGGGCGGTGTGTACAAGGCCCGGGAACGTATTCACCGCAGCAATGCTGATCTGCGATTACTAGCAACTCCGACTTCATGGGGTCGAGTTGCAGACCCCAATCCGAACTGAGACCGGCTTTTTGAGATTCGCTCCGCCTCGCGGCATCGCAGCTCATTGTACCGGCCATTGTAGCACGTGTGCAGCCCAAGACATAAGGGGCATGATGACTTGACGTCGTCCCCACCTTCCTCCGAGTTGACCCCGGCAGTCTCCTGTGAGTCCCCATCACCCCGAAGGGCATGCTGGCAACACAGAACAAGGGTTGCGCTCGTTGCGGGACTTAACCCAACATCTCACGACACGAGCTGACGACAGCCATGCACCACCTGTATACCGACCACAAGGGGGGCACCATCTCTGATGCTTTCCGGTATATGTCAAGCCTTGGTAAGGTTCTTCGCGTTGCGTCGAATTAAGCCACATGCTCCGCTGCTTGTGCGGGCCCCCGTCAATTCCTTTGAGTTTTAGCCTTGCGGCCGTACTCCCCAGGCGGGGAACTTAATGCGTTAGCTGCGGCACCGACGACGTGGAATGTCGCCAACACCTAGTTCCCAACGTTTACGGCGTGGACTACCAGGGTATCTAATCCTGTTCGCTCCCCACGCTTTCGCTCCTCAGCGTCAGTAATGGCCCAGAGATCCGCCTTCGCCACCGGTGTTCCTCCTGATATCTGCGCATTTCACCGCTACACCAGGAATTCCGATCTCCCCTACCACACTCTAGCCTGCCCGTATCGACTGCAGACCCGGGGTTAAGCCCCGGGCTTTCACAACCGACGCAACAAGCCGCCTACGAGCTCTTTACGCCCAATAATTCCGGACAACGCTTGCGCCCTACGTATTACCGCGGCTGCTGGCACGTAGTTAGCCGGCGCTTCTTCTGCAGGTACCGTCACTTTCGCTTCTTCCCTGCTGAAAGAGGTTTACAACCCGAAGGCCGTCATCCCTCACGCGGCGTCGCTGCATCAGGCTTTCGCCCATTGTGCAATATTCCCCACTGCTGCCTCCCGTAGGAGTCTGGGCCGTGTCTCAGTCCCAGTGTGGCCGGTCGCCCTCTCAGGCCGGCTACCCGTCGTCGCCTTGGTAGGCCATCACCCCACCAACAAGCTGATAGGCCGCGGGCTCATCCTTCACCGCCGGAGCTTTTAACCCCGTCCCATGCGGGACAGAGTGTTATCCGGTATTAGACCCCGTTTCCAGGGCTTGTCCCAGAGTGAAGGGCAGATTGCCCACGTGTTACTCACCCGTTCGCCACTAATCCACCCCGAAGGGCTTCATCGTTCGACTTGCATGTGTTAAGCACGCCGCCAGCGTTCGTCCTGAGCCAGGATCAAACTCTCCGTGAATGTTCTCCCGTAATCGGGATGACACACACGAGCGGAACGACCGGTCGGAATAGGACCGATCGTTCACAGCGTCCTCGCTGTGTAATTGCCTACCGGAACCGTGAGGCCCGGCAGGACTTTCAAAGGAACCTCGAACCTGCCGAAGCAGGCCGGGGTATCAACATATCTGGCGTTGACTTTTGGCACGCTGTTGAGTTCTCAAGGAACGGACGCTTCCTTTGTACTCACCCTCTCGGGCTTTCCTCCGGGCTTTCCCTTCGGTCTTGCGTTTCCGACTCTATCAGACTCTTTCGTGTCCGATTCCCGGTCGAAGCGAGCCCTCTGCGGAGCAGAAGATTTGTCACTACGCTTTCCAGTTCTTCGCTTTCGCGCTTCCCTTTCCGGCGGTTCCAACCTTACCAGACTCTTTTTCGTTTCCGTTTCCGGTCCGAATTTGATTCCGGTGGCCTTTGGAGTGGCCTTTGCCTTTCGGCGTGTCCGCTACTTTAGTCGATTTCCTTGGCAGCTCATAATCGAGCCGATGGGATCGAATTACGGCATGCCGAATTCGCACCCGCCAGGGTGAATCGAAGGTAGTGGTTGGTCGCTTCCGGGTGCTCAACCTCGGTCCGATGGACCGTGCCGACAGCAGTACCCGTTCAAGCGGCTCGGACTACGTTAGGTGACCGGAAGGGGCGAGTCAAGTTGCGCGGCGGCGTGGTGCGTGGGGTCGGTACAGGCTCACCGTGGGATCTCCGTCGATCCAGAAGCGCCAGGGGTGTGCGGCTCCGTCACCGCCCACGCCGGTGCGGGGGCCGTTGCGTACCTGGTCGAGCGGCGGTGGGGTGCCGTGCAGTACGGACAAGGGGGCACCCGGGTGGGCGATGGCGTCGGTGCCGTTCAGGCCTCGGTCGATGTCAAGGGCGGTTGCCAGACGGGCCGGGCCTTTGGCCAGTTCTCGGTCGCTGCGGGCCGAGATTCGACGTTTACGGCTGAGTTCAGCACCCACCTGGACCTCACCCGCCCGGAGCAGTACACCGCTCGCCATGCCTTCGGGGCCGCACACCAGGTTGAGGCAGTGCCACATGCCGTAGGTGAAGTAGACGTAGGCGTGGCCGGGTGGTCCGAACATCACGCTGTTGCGCGCGGTGCGGCCACGGAAGGCATGCGAGCCGGGGTCGATCTCGCCGGCGTACGCCTCCACCTCGGTGAGGCGGAGTTCGATGGGGCCGTCGCCTGTGATGCGTACCAGGGTCCGGCCCAGGAGGTCGGGTGCCACCTCCAGCACGGGGCGGTCGAAGAAATCCCGCGTCAGCGGCGTACGGTCCAGGCCCTCGATCATGGCGTTCGAGGTTACCGGGAACCGACTACGGTCGTGGCGCGTATGTAGGGGTCAGACCAAGGAGGAGTAAATATGGGCTTCAAGCGGCTGCTCGCGAGCATGGGTGCCGGTGGTGCTTCGGTGGAGACGGAGCTGACCGAGCTCAACGTCGTACCGGGCGGGGTCGTCCAGGGCGAGGTGCGGATCCAGGGTGGTTCCGTGGCGCAGCAGATCGAGGGGCTCTCGGTCGGTCTGCAGGCGCGCGTCGAGGTCGAGGGCAACGACCAGGAGATGAAGCAGGACATCGAGTTCACCAAGCTGCAGCTCGGTGGGGCGTTCGAGGTGCAGGCCGGTGCCGTGCACGTCGTTCCGTTCGGGCTCGAGATCCCGTGGGAGACGCCGATCACGATGTTCGGCGGTCAGCACCTGCACGGCATGAACATCGGTGTGACCACCGAACTGGAGATCGCGCGGGCGCTGGATTCGGGCGACCTCGACCCGATCAACGTCCACCCGCTGCCGGCGCAGCAGGCGATCCTGGACGCGTTCGGGCAGCTGGGCTTCGGATTCCGCAGCGCGGACATGGAGCGTGGTCACATCCGCGGCACGCGTCAGCAGCTGCCCTTCTACCAGGAGATCGAGTTCTTCCCGCCGCAGCAGTACCGCGGGCTGAACCAGGTCGAGCTGACGTTCGTCGCGGACGACCGCGAGATGGATGTCGTGCTGGAGATGGACAAGAAGCCGGGGCTCTTCAGTGAGGGCAGCGACTCGTACCGGGCGTTCAAGGTCGGTCTGAACGACTTCCGGGGGACCGACTGGGCGGCATACCTCAATCAGTGGCTCGCCCAGGTCGGTGGTCGGCGCAACTGGCTCTAGGGTCGGTGGCGAGACTCCAGAGCCGATCAGGAGAGGTGCTGACGTGACCGAGCCGAAGAGGCCGCCGCTGCCGCATGACTTCCATCCCGAGGTGCCTTCGTTCACGGTGGTGAGCGAGGATCTCGCTCCCGGGGCCGTGCTGGCGGACGCCCAAGTGTTCGCGGCCGGGAACACTTCGCCGCAGCTGCGGTGGGAAGGGTTCCCGGCGGAGGCAAAGAGTTTCGCCGTGACCTGCTTCGATCCGGATGCTCCGACGGGCAGCGGGTTCTGGCACTGGGTCGTGTTCGACATCCCGGCATCGGTCACGGAGCTGCCGGCCGGTGCGGGCAGCGGGAAGTTCGAGGGACTGCCCACCGGTGCCGTTCAGGTCCGTAACGACTACGGGTCGAAGGAGTTCGGCGGCGCCGCGCCACCGGCCGGGGAGAACCACCGCTACGTCTTCACCGTGTATGCGGTGGACAGCGAGAAGCTGGGGCCGGACAGTAATGCGTCGCCCGCTGTGGTCGGCTTCAATCTGCGGTTCCACGCACTGGGCCGTGCTCAGCTGATCGGTGAGTACACCGGTCCCGCGTAGTACCCCGTGAGCTGAGAGTTCCCCTGCTGTTTGCCCTGCCCTGGTCTTGGAGAGATCAGGGCAGGGCATTTTTTATTGCGTTGTCCATCCCGGCCCGCCCAGCCAGAGTTGATCCGGGCCTGCCAGGGGGGCGGGCGGCACACGGGAGGTGGGCGAGATGCGGGACACGCTGGTTCTCAACGCGAGCTTCGAGCCGCTGTCGACGGTGACACTGAACCGTGCGGTGGTGCTGATTCTGCAGGACAAGGCTGTTGTCGAGCAGTCGCATCCCGATCTCCGCATGCGTGGTGCCGCCGTGGACATTCCGGTACCCCGGGTGATCAGGCTCTGCCGGTATGTACGGGTGCCGTTCCGAAGACAGGCACCGTGGTCCAGAAGGGGTGTGCTGATACGGGACCAGCACCGGTGCGCGTACTGCGGGCGACGGGCGACGACTGTCGACCATGTGGTGCCGCGCGCCCAGGGCGGCCAGGACACCTGGCTCAATACGGTGGCGTCCTGTGCCGAGGACAATCACCGCAAGGCGGCCCGGACGCCGGAGCAGGCGGGGATGCCGTTGCTGCGGCAGCCCTTCGTACCGTCGCCCGCGGAGGCGATGCTGCTGGCGATGGGAGCCGGTGAGCGGTCGACGCTGCCGGAGTGGCTGGACCGGACCGCCGCATAGTGGGCGTAGGCGGCCTACGCAGATCTTCGTATCGGAAGCCCGTCTCCGTGCGGAGGCGGGCTTCCGGGTTCAGCGGAGCATCAGCTGGACGATGGCGACCGTGCCGACCACCACGATGAGGCCGCGCAGCACGGTGGGGCTGAGGCGGCGCCCGACCTTGGCGCCGATCTGGCCGCCGAGCGCGGAGCCGACCGCGATCAGTGCGACGGCCGTCCAGTCGAAGTCCGCGACGAAGAGGAAGAAGAGCGCGGCAACGCTGTTGACGACCGCTGCCAGCACGTTCTTGACGGCGTTGAGGCGCTGCATCGTGTCGTCGAGCAGCATGCCCATCAGGGAGAGGTAGATGATCCCCTGGGCGGCGGTGAAGTAGCCGCCGTAGACGCTGGCGAGCATCAGTCCGACGACGAGGAGCGGGCCGCCGTCGGACCGGGCGGTGGTGCCGTTGTGCTCGCGGCGGCGCCGGACGGCTTTGCTGATGCGAGGTTGCAGAATGACCAGGGCGAGGGCCAGGGCGACCAGGATGGGCACGATGGTCTCGAACGCCGTGGAGGGCAGGGCCAGCAGCAGGGTGGCGCCGGTGAGGCCGCCGATGAGCGCGCCGATGCTCAGTTTGAGGGCGCGGCGCCGCTGTCCGGCGAGTTCCTTGCGGTAGCCGATGGCGCCGCTGATGGAGCCGGGGATCAGGCCGAGGGCGTTGGAGACGGTGGCGGTGACCGGGGGCAGGCCGGTGGCGAGGAGGACCGGGAAGGTGATCAGCGTTCCGGAACCGACGACTGTGTTGATCGCGCCCGCGCTGATGCCCGCGCCGAAGACGGCGAGCATTTCCCAGATGGACATTCCGATTCCCCCGTGCATGATCAGTGCTTGATGCACTGATCATGCACGATGGTGTGTACGCGTCAGTCGACCGGGGGTTCCTCGCGGCGCTCCTTGCCGGTGTTGAAGCCGGGGACGCCGGTGCCGAGGTTCCCGAAGGCGCCGCTGAGGCCCTTGAGAGCGTCGCCGATCTCGCTCGGCACGATCCAGAGCTTGTTGGCGTCGCCCTCGGCGATCTTCGGGAGCATCTGGAGGTACTGGTACGAGAGGAGCTTCTGGTCCGGATCGCCGGCATGGATGGACTCGAAGACCGTCCGGATGGCCTGGGCCTCGCCCTCGGCGCGCAGGGCCGCGGCCTTGGCCTCACCCTCGGCGCGCAGGATCGCGGACTGCTTCTCGCCCTCCGCGGTGAGGATCGCGGACTGCCGGGTTCCCTCGGCCTGGAGGATCGCGGCACGCTTGTCACGGTCGGCGCGCATCTGCTTCTCCATCGAGTCCTGGATGGAGGTCGGCGGTTCGATCGCCTTGAGCTCGACGCGGTTGACGCGGATACCCCACTTGCCGGTGGCTTCGTCGAGGACACCGCGGAGGGCGGCGTTGATCTCCTCGCGGGAGGTCAGGGTCCGCTCCAGGTCCATGCCACCGATGATGTTGCGGAGGGTGGTGACGGTGAGCTGCTCGATCGCCTGGATGTAGCTGGCGACTTCGTACGTCGCGGCCCGCGCGTCCGTCACCTGGTAGTAGATGACGGTGTCGATATTGACGACCAGGTTGTCCTGGGTGATCACCGGCTGGGGCGGGAACGGGACAACCTGTTCGCGGAGGTCGATCCGGTTGCGGATGGTGTCGATGAACGGAACGACGATGTTCAGGCCTGCATTGAGCGTGCGGGTGTAGCGGCCGAAGCGCTCCACGATGGCGGCGCTGGCCTGCGGGATGACCTGGATCGTCTTGATCAGGGCGATGAAGACGAGCACCACCAGAATGATCAGGACGATGATGATCGGTTGCATCGTGTTCCTCGTGCCCTTCGGTTGCCGACGGATCGCGATGATCGGGGTCGGATCTCATGAGGTCCGGATCTCATGATGATCGACATCGAGTCTGGCAGACCGAGGTCCGCCGTGTGAGCGGTTCGGTCACATGACAACGGCCGTAGCACCGTCGATGTCCACGACATCCACCTGCCGGCCGGGTTCGAAACTCTGATCTCCGTCGTAGGCGCGGGCCGACCAGATCTCCCCGGCCAGCTTGATCCGGCCACCGCTGCCGTCGACCCGTTCCAGGACGACGGCCTGACGGCCTTTCAGCGCATCGATGCCGGTGGCCAGTTGGGGCCGGTCGGCGCGGTGCCTGGCGGCGATCGGGCGAACCACCGCGATGAGAGCGACGGAGACGACCACGAAGACCAGGACCTGGGCCACGATGCCGCCGCCGAGTGCGGCGACGACCGCCGCGGCGACCGCTCCGACCGCGAACATCCCGAACTCGGGCATCGCGGTCAGGACGAGCGGAATACCCAGCCCGACCGCGCCGATCAGCCACCACACCCACGCATCGATGTCCACCCGGTCATGGTAGGACCGTGCGTCCCTCGCCGACAGGGCTTCGATCAGGACATTCGGGGCGCAGTGTGTTCAGAACACCGGCCTTCAGGACAGCGGGAGGCCGTGTGCGGTGTATCGGTCGCCGGTGTGCTCGACGATGAGCGGCAGACCGAAGCAGAGGGAGAGGTTGCGGGAGCTGAGCTCGGTCTCCATGGGGCCCGCGGCGAGGACCTTGCCCTGGCGGATCATGAGGACGTGGGTGAAGCCCGGGGCGATCTCCTCGACATGGTGCGTCACCATGATCATGGAGGGGGCCAACGGGTCGCGGGCGAGGCGGCCGAGGCGGCGGACCAGATCCTCGCGGCCGCCGAGGTCGAGACCTGCGGCGGGCTCGTCGAGGAGCAGCAGCTCCGGGTCGGTCATCATCGCGCGGGCGATCAGGGTGCGCTTGCGCTCGCCCTCGGAGAGGGTGCCGAACTTGCGGTCGAGGAACTCGGTCATGCCGAGCCGGTCGAGGAACGCGCGGGCCCGGTCCTCGTCGACGGGGTCGTAGTTCTCGTGCCAGGTGGCGGTCATGCCGTACGCCGCGGTGAGCACCGTCTGCAGGACGGTCTGGCGCTTGGGCAGCTTCTCCGCCATGGCGACGCCCGCGATACCGATCCGCGGGCGCAGGTCGAAGACGTCGGTGCCGACGCCGCCGAGTTGTTCACCGAGGATGGTGGCGCTGCCCTTGGTCGGGAAGAGGTAGCTGGACGCGATGTTGAGGAGGGTTGTCTTGCCGGCGCCGTTCGGGCCGAGGATGACCCAGCGCTCCCCCTCCTTGACCGACCAGGAGACGTCGTCCACCAGAGCGCGTCCGTCGCGGACCACGGATACGTCCACCAGCTCCAGTACATCGCTCATGAGCGCGTTGTCTCCCCATGCAGTCTCGAGATCGTCGCGTGCCTGTGGGCACAGCTCCCAGGGAAAACCTACGCCACCCCAGGAGTGCTCCAGCTCTTAGGTCCGGTTCCCTAGGCTGTTCCCATGCTTTCGGAACCACGCTCGGGGCTGCTGGCCTCATGGGGAAACGCGCTTCTGGCCGGACTTGTCTCACCGGACGACGCTGCGCTCGCGATTGTCGGAGAGGACGCGGTGCACCGCGTCGAGGGGCTGCCGGGTGAGGCGGGATCGGTCGGGCTCACGCTGGCCCTGGGGCGGCTGCGCGGATTGGGAGTGACGGGCTTCCGGGTCGCCCTGCCGGTGCCGGGGCATCCGCTCGGGCTCAGCGGCCCGCCCGAGTTCAATGCGCGGGCGCTGGATGCGGAGGAGGCGGTGATCGCGTCCGGTGCGCCGTACGGACTGGTGCCCGAGGTGCGGGAGGCGGGGCCTGCCGGTGATCTGCACGTCGAGGTGGTGTGGTGCTGTCTGCCGGTGCGGGAGGCGCCGCCGGCCGATGTGCCGTCGCTGGGTGAGGCGGAGCGGGAGCTCGCGGAGGCGTTGCGGGATGCGACGGCGACGCTGTCGCGGCTCGATGTGGCCGGGTCCGGGCCGGTGGCGGAGGCGGCGCTGGATGCGTACCGGGCGCGGGCGGAGCGGGGGCGGGAGCTGCTCGCTCCGGGATATCCGCCGCGGGCGGTACGGGTGCTGGAGCTGGCGCAGCGGGTGGGGCTGCTGATCTCGCTGGCGTACGAGAACGGGCACGGCGGGGCGGTGAGCGTGTCGGAGATCGCGGCCCGGGGGGCGGCGCTGCGGCCGGTGGAGCGGGTGGCTCGGCGGGCGCAGGTGGCGGCCTACAACGCGTATGTGGAGGGGCGGGAGCGGGGGTAAAGGGTGTCCCGTGATCCCCGGCGGATCAGCGCACGGCGTCGGATGCGGTGCATCGCAAGGCGGAGGGGCGTCCTCATACGGGGCGTATTCGGGTGTTCCGACAACGCGGCGAGGTGTCGTGGCTGTCGTTGTGCGCCCGTCAGGGTTTTCGGGACAGCACTCAGGCGCAGGAACGGGGCGTCCGGTGGCCCGTCCGTCCTCGATCGCCTGGACGGGCTTGATGGTGCCGGGCGGGTGTGGCTCGACCCGTTGCGGCTCGATCCTCGGTGGTGATGGGCCGTGAGTCGTGGTGTGGGGCGGCATGGTTGATGCCGGACGGGACCCTTTCGGGGCCGTCCGGCATCGAGAGAACCGGGGTGGTCAGCCGTTGTGGCCGACGTTGCCGAAGGCCGGGTTGAGCAGGCCGATCACGTTGACCGTGTTGCCGACCACGTTCACCGGGACGTGGACCGGGGCCTGGATGACGTTGCCACTGACCACGCCCGGGGAGTGGGTCGCCACACCATGGGCGCCCGCGCCGTGACCGGTGGCGGAGGCCGCGCCGGCGCCCGCGGCGATGATGCCACCGGCGATCATGGTGACGGCAGCGGCCTTCTTCAGGTTCTTCACTTCAGGATCCTCCTCGCGTCGCTGCGGCCGGCCGCCGCAGCACGCCATGGAGAACGCCCCCGGGCCCGACAGGATGCGCCGTTCGGGTGGCATACACCCGACAGTATGAATCTCAGTCCGGAGGGAACCGCTCCGCTTCGGCGCTGATCAGCCCGCCACCCCGTGGCGGACGGCCCAGAGCGCCGCCTGGGTGCGGTCCGCCAGATCCAGCTTCATCAAGATGTTCGAGACGTGCGTCTTGACGGTCTTTTCGGAGAGAACCAGGGCCCGCGCGATCTCGCGGTTGGAGCGGCCGTCGGCGATCAGGCCGAGGACCTCCCGCTCCCGTTCGGTGAGGGTGCTCCCCCGGCCGGTCCCGGTGCCTCCGTCCTCCTGGGCGAGGAGAGCCCCGGCGACCTCCGGCTGGAGCAGGACATGGCCCGCATGGACCGAGCGGATGGCGCCGGCCAGCGCTTCCGGGTCGACGTCCTTGTACACGTAACCGGAGGCGCCCGCGCGCAGGGCGGGGACCACCGTCCGCTGCTCGGTGAAGCTGGTGACGATCAGCACCTTGGCCGGGTTGTCCAGTTCACGGAGCTTGCGGAGGGCCTCGATGCCGTCGGTGCCCGGCATCTTGATGTCCATCAGCACCACGTCGGGGCGGAGTTCCTCGGAGCGGGCGACTCCTTCGGCGCCGTCGGCCGCCTCGCCGACGACCTCTATGTCGTCCTGGATCTCCAGGAACGTACGCAGACCGCGGCGGACCACCTGGTGGTCGTCGACCAGCAGCACCCTGATGATCTTGTCAGCCACCGGGGACCTCCATCTCGATCGTGGTGCCCTTTCCGGGCGCCGATTCAACGGTGAGCCTGCCACCGACACCACTCGCGCGGTCCCGCATCGACACCAGACCCAGATGGCGGCCCGCCTGCCGCGTCGCCGTGGGCTCGAATCCGCTGCCGTCGTCCGTGATCCGCAGCACCGTGCCGCTGCCACGACGGGCCAGCGTGACGTCGACCTGCTCGGCGCCCGAGTGGCGCAGTGCGTTGTGCAGGGCCTCCTGGGAGACCCGGAGCAGCGCCTCCTCCTGGGCGGCGGGCAGAGCTCGTACGCCGAGGCTCTCGAAGGTGACCTTGGCGGTGTGGGCGCGGTCCAGGACCTGGACCTGGGTGCGGAGCGTGGCGATCAGACCGTCCTCGTCGAGCGCTGCGGGGCGCAGTTCGACGACGGCGGCACGCAGCTCATCCACTGCCTCCGCGGCCAGCGCGGCGACCTGCTGGAGCTCGCCCTTGGCGCGGGCCGGGTCGCGGTCGACGAGGGCGGCGGCTGCCTGGGCCGTCAGCCGCAGGGAGAACAGCTTCTGGCTGACCGCGTCGTGCAGCTCGTGGGCGAGGCGGGAGCGCTCCTCGGCGATGGTGAGCTCGCGGCTGCGCTCGTACAGCCGGGCGTTGGTGAGGGCGATCGCCGCGTGCTGGGCGAGGATCGACAGCAGCTCTTCGTCCTGCGCGGTGAAGCCGCAGCCGCCCTGGGGCTTGGGGCAGCGCTTGTTGGCGAGGAAGAGCGCGCCGATGATCTCGTCGCCGTCCCTGATGGGCAGGCCCAGGAAGTCGGACATGTCCGGGTGGGCGGCCGGCCAGCCTTCGAAGCGGGGGTCCTTGCGGACGTCGGCGAGGCGCTCCGGCTTCGCCTCGTGGAGCATCGCGGCGAGGATGCCGTGCTGCCGGGGCAACGGGCCGATGGCCTTCCACTGCTCGTCGCTGACGCCGTCGACGACGAACTGGGCGAAGCCGCCGTGGTCGTCGGGGACGCCCAGGGCCGCGTACTCGGCGTCCAGCAGTTCGCGGGCCGAGGCGACGATGGTCTTCAGGACGTCACGCACTTCGAGGTGGCGGCTCATGGCGAGCAGCGCGTCACTCACCGCTGCGAGGCCCGACGGTGGGCTGTGGCTCATGGCCTCACCGTACCGGCGGGGGTGGGGCTCCGGATCGGCCTGTGGACGGCCGGTGCCTAGGGCGTCGGCCCTAGGTCGAAGTGCCTTGCGGGGGTGCGGCTCGCGGACGAGGCGCGGGGCACGGCGACGTTCCTACGTTGGGGGGTGCCGAGGTCCATCGGTGATCGCCTAGGGAGCAAGGGGACGGTTGGCATGCCTGTCGCGATGATCACGGGCGCTTCGAAGGGACTGGGGCGTGCGCTGGCAGCCGCGCTCGCTCAGCGGGGCTGGGATCTGGTGCTGGACGCCAGGACCGCGAGCGCGCTGGAGGAGACGGCGAGGGAGCTGGCGGCGTGCGGGGCGCGGGTGGCGGCCGTACCCGGGGATGTCACGGATGCCGCACACCGCGGGGCACTGGTGGCCGCCGCCGGTGAGTTCGGCGGGCTCGATCTGCTGGTGAGCAATGCGAGTGCGCTGGGTGCGGAGCCGCTCGTGCGGCTCGACGCGCTGTCGCTGGGCGGGCTGCGGCAGGCGCTGGAGACCAATGTGGTGGCTGCGCTCGGTCTGGTGCAGGGGACGCTGCCACTGCTGCGGGCGTCGGCGGCGGGCTCGGTCGTGATGGTGAGTTCGGACGCGTCCGCGGAGCCGTACGAGACCTGGGGCGGTTACGGGGCGTCGAAGGCGGCGCTCGACCAGTTGGCCGCGGTGCTGGGAGTGGAGGAGCCGGGGCTGCGCGTGTGGGCGGTCGATCCGGGCGACATGCAGACCGATCTGTATGCGGCGGCGGTACCGGAGGACGAGGATCCGCGGCCGCGTCCGGAGAGCGTGGTGCCCGCGTTCCTGCGTCTGCTGGAGCGCCGGCCGGCGAGCGGACGGTATGCGGCGCCGTCACTGACGGAGACAGTGGTGGAGCTGTGACCGCCCTGGACGCATTGACGGTGCCCGCGGAGCTCTCGGCCCGGGTGCCGGCGGAGCAGCGCGGCGCGGGGCGTGATGACGTACGGATGCTGGTGTCCCGGGGTCGGGAGGTGTCGCACCATGCGTTCCGGGAGCTGCCGGGGCAGTTGCGGGCCGGGGACGTGCTCGTCGTCAATACGTCTGCGACGCTGCCCGCCGCGGTGAACGGGCGGACCGGCGGTGCGCGGGTGGTCGTGCACTTCTCGACGCGGGGTGACGACGGGCGCTGGGCGGTGGAGCTGCGCCACCCCGACGGGACGGGGGCGACGGTGCCGCGCCGCGGTGGGCCGACGGGGACGGTCGTCCAGCTGCCGGGCGGCTCGCGACTGGTGCTGCAGGAGCCGCTGGGCGGTGCGGCGGCGGGCGCCAGGTTGTGGTGGGCGCGGGTGTCGACGGAGGTGCCGGGGCTGCTGCGGCGGTACGGGCGGCCGATCCGTTACGGGTACACGGAGCGGGACCAGCCGTTGTCCGCGTATCAGACGGTGTTCGCGGTTCAGGCCCCCGACGGGAGCGGTTCGGCGGAGATGCCGAGCGCAGCGCGGCCGTTCACGCCGTGGCTGGTGGCCGCGCTGGTGCGTCGCGGGGTGCAGTTCGCGCCGCTGACGCTGCATACCGGGGTGGCGTCGGCCGAGGCGTACGAGCCGCCGTACCCGGAGCGCTTCGAGGTGCCGCGGACGACGGCCTGGCTGGTCAACGCGGCGCGGGCGACGGGCGGGCGGGTGATCGCGGTCGGTACGACGGCGGTGCGGGCGCTGGAGTCGTCTGCGGGCGCGGACGGGGTGGTGCGGCCGGCGGCCGGCTGGACGGATCTGGTGGTGACGCCGCAGCGCGGGGTGCGGGTGGTGGACGGGCTGCTGACCGGGCTGCATGAGCCGGAGGCCTCGCATCTGCTGATGCTGGAGGCGGTCGCGGGGCGGGCCGCGCTGCAGTGCGCATACCCGGAGGCGCTGCGGCACCGGTACCTCTGGCATGAGTTCGGAGACGTGCATCTACTGCTCCCTGAAACGGAGTCTCACGCTCCGAATTGCCGAAGCAACGATTGGTGAAGTTGTTACGCGGCCGATGTGAGGCCGCGCATAGGACCCATGTCACTTACGAAGCCGGCTAGTGGACGCATAAGGGCCACATGAGTGGTCATGAGCGCGGACCGTCCCGTTCGAGCGCTCCCCTGATCCACTACCCAGCTTCGTACGTCACTCCTTTGCCACGGGATTTTGCGGCCGCTAAGAATTGCACTCGTCCCCGACGGAGATGCGAACCCACGCTTCCGTCTCGTCCTCCGTGAGGACTCCAGCGATTCGAAGAGGTACGACTGAATGTCCGCGTCCAGCATCCCCAGCCGTATTCGCTGCCTGAACAAGACCCAGAAGCTCTCCGTGGCGGGCGTCTCCGCTGTCGCCGCCGCCGCTCTCTCGCTCTCCCTCGTCCCGGCCCACGCCGAGACGCCGGCCAAGCCGCAGACCGAGCCGCAGGCCGCTTCCGCCGCTCCGGTGGTCTTCAGCCTCGCCCCCAGTGCCCCGCAGGCCAGGACCATCCAGGCCAGCATCATCGAGCAGCACTCCACCGCCGAGAAGCTGGTGCAGGCCGCTGACGCGGCCAAGGCGAAGCGGGTCGCCGCAGCCAAGGCGAAGGCCCAGGCCGCCGCGAAGGCCAAGGCCGCCGCCAAGGCGAAGGCCGAGGCCGCCGCGAAGGCCAAGGCCGAGGTCGCGAAGCGGTCCACCCAGGTCACCACGCGCTCCGTCGCCCGTACTCCGGTCTACGCCAACAACCTGGACGGCTGGATCTCCGAGGCGCTGGCCATCATGAAGGCCAAGGGCATTCCGGGTTCGTACGACGGTCTGCACCGCAACATCATGCGGGAGTCCACCGGTAACCCGAACGCGATCAACGGCTGGGACATCAACGCCCAGAACGGCACTCCGTCCTGCGGTCTGCTGCAGGTCATCCAGCCGACGTTCAACGCGTACCACGTCCCCGGTACCTCGATGAACATCTACGACCCGGTCGCCAACATCACCGCCGCGGCCAACTACGCCGCCGACCGGTACGGCTCGATCGACAACGTCAACAGCGCGTACTGATCGACGCGGCACAGCACCGCGCACACGCATACGCCGAAGGGCGGCACCCGATCCGGGGTGCCGCCCTTCGGTGTTCCGTGCGCGGTGCCCACGTCTACTTGCGCATGACCTCGGGCTCGTGGCGGCGCAGCAGTCGCGCGACCGCGAAGCCGCAGATGATGCCGAGGAACAGCAGCACCGAGATGTTCATCCCCCACTGACCGGCCGTGTGCTCCCACAGCGGGTCCAGGTCGGTCGGGTTCTTCTGGTCCCACGGCGGCATCAGGTGCGCCAGGTCGAGCGTCGAGCCCGCGCCCGCGATGGCCCAGCGGGACGGCATCAGCCAGGCGAACTGCTCCAGGCCGGGCGATCCGTACACCTGGAAGAGGATGCCGGTGAAGACGACCTGGACGATCGCGAACATGACCAGCAGCGGCATGGTCTTCTCGGAGGTCTTCACCAGCGAGGAGATCACCAGCCCGAACATCATCGAGGTGAAGCCGAGCGCGGTGATCGTCACGCAGAGCTCGACGGCCGGCGGCATGATCAGACCCTCTTCGGGCAGATCGCGGGTGGCGAAGCCGATGCCGCAGATGATGACGCCCTGGATGGCCGTGATCACGCCGAGGACGATCACCTTGGACATCAGATAGGCGGAGCGGGAGAGGCCGGTGGCCCGTTCCCGTTCGTAGATGACGCGTTCCTTGATCAGTTCTCGTACGGAGTTGGCCGCACCGGAGAAGCACATGCCGACCGCGAGGATCAGCATGATCGTTCCGGCATCTCCGTTGAACCGGGACGGCGGCTTCGGCGGGGCCAGGCCGAAGTCGGCCGGGATGACCACGCTGACGATGCCGAGCACCGCCGGGAGGATCACCATCAGCCCCATGAAGCCCTTGTCGGACGCGATCACCGACACGTACCGGCGCATCAGCGTCCACAGCTGCGTCCCCCAGCCCTGCGGCTTCGGCGGGCGCATCTGCTGCGGGGGCGGCATGTGTACGGACTGTGCGGCGACGGCGTCGATGTCCGCGGCGTACATCTGGTAGTGCTGCGAACCGCGCCAGCGGCCGGCCCAGTCGTAGTCGCGGTAGTTCTCGAAGGCGGAGAAGACGTCGGCCCAGGTCGTGTAGCCGAAGAAGTTGAGCGCTTCCTCCGGCGGACCGAAGTAGGCGACGGAACCGCCGGGCGCCATGACGAGCAGCTTGTCGCAGATCGCCAGCTCGGCGACGGAGTGCGTAACGACGAGGACCGTACGGCCGTCGTCGGCGAGACCGCGCAGCAGCTGCATGACGTCGCGGTCCATGCCCGGGTCGAGGCCGGAGGTCGGCTCGTCCAGAAAGATCAGCGACGGCTTGGTGAGCAGCTCCAGGGCGACCGAGACACGCTTGCGCTGGCCACCGGAGAGCGAGGTGACCTTCTTGTCCTTGTGGATGTCGAGCTTGAGCTCGGCGAGGACCTCGTGGATCCGGGACTGGCGCTCGGCCTCGGTGGTGTCCGCGGGGAAGCGGAGCTTGGCCGCGTACTTGAGGGCCTTGGTGACAGTGAGTTCCTTGTGCAGGATGTCGTCCTGCGGGACCAGACCGATGCGCTGGCGCAGCTCGGCGAACTGCTTGTACAGGTTCCGGTTGTCGTAGAGGACGTCACCCTGGTTGGCGGGCCGGTAGCCGGTGAGCGCCTTGAGCAGGGTGGACTTGCCGGAACCCGAGGGGCCGATGACCGCGATCAGCGACTTCTCCGGGACGCCGAACGAGACGTCCTTGAGGATCTGCTTCCCGCCGTCGACCGTCACCGTGAGGTGGCGGGCGGAGAAGGAGACCTCACCGGTGTCGACGAACTCTTCCAGCCGGTCGCCGACCAGGCGGAAGGTCGAGTGACCGACGCCGACGATGTCGTTCGGGCCGATCAGTGCGGAGCCGGACTTCTGGAGCGGCTGACCGTTGACGTACGTGCCGTTGTGGGAACCGAGATCGCGGATCTCGAAGCGGCCGTCGGGTGTCGCGTGGAACTCGGCGTGATGGCGCGAGACCTGGAGGTCGGAGACGACGAGTTCGTTCTCCAGCGCACGACCGATGCGCATGACCCTGCCCAGGGCCACCTGGTGGAACGTCGTCGGACTGCGGTCCCCGTAGACCGGCGGAGCCCCCGCGGCACCACCGGGTCCACCCGCGGCGGGCGGCTTCGCCACGCCCTGCTGGTGCGGGACCTGAGGCTGCTGCGGCGCGCCCTGCTGCTGCCATGCCTGCTGCTGGTGTGCCGCGGGGTCCTGCTGCTGTCCCGGCCGGCCCGCGCCACCCTGCTGGGGCTGCTGAGCGGGGGCCTGCTGCGCGCCCGCGCCCTGACCGCTGTACACGTCGGCGGCGCCGCTGAAGCTCAGCCGCGGTCCGTCAGTGGCGTTGCCCAGGTGCACGGCCGAGCCCGGCCCGATTTCCATCTGGTGGATTCGCCGGCCCTGCACATAGGTGCCGTTGGTGGAACCGTGGTCCTCGATGAACCAACTCCGGCCCGCCCAGCTGATCGTGGCGTGCCGCCACGAAACCCTGGCGTCGTCGATCGTCAGGTCGCCCTGTGGATCGCGACCGAGGGTGTATGGCCTGGACGGATCGAGCGTCCAGGTCCTTCCATTCAATTCCAGTACGAGTTCCGGCACTCCGCGCCCCACTAGTTGTCCCCCGAGTTACCCCCATCACAGGGAGTCTAGGGATGCTGAACATCGTGGGGAACTATTCCAGGAGCAGTCACCGATACGAAAGTCGGGCGGGGTCAAGACCGAATCGAGACCTGCTGCGACGCACCGTTGACGGGGGAGAAACAGGCTCGGAGAGTGGGAAGCGCCCACGAGTGTGTACGGATCATGAGTGACCAGGTCAACTCAGGGCATCTCGGCGCGGATTGAGGGGGTCCCTGATGGCGAGGTACGCACGCGGGAGCAGGGGCGGCGGTACGGGGCATATCCCTTGGGGTGACGTGGTGTTGGCGGCCGTCGCCTCGGTCAGCTGGGCGATGGCCGGGATGGCGGGGACAGCGGCCCTCGGGCTGCATCTGCTCGGGGCCGACTCGGCCGGGTCGCTGGGACCGATGACGGCGGCCGTCGTGGTGCTGGGAGCGGGTGGATCGGTCTCCCCGTCCGGCAATGTCTCGGCGTTCGGGCTGGACGACGCCGAGGCGCACACCGCTCTCGCCGTCACACCGCTCGGGGTGGGGCTGGTCGGTGCACTGCTGCTCTCCTTCTTCTTCCTGCGGTCGCTGCGCGGGGTGGGAGCGGTCGCCTCCGGTGCCGAACTCGCGGTCCGCACAGGGGTGTTGACGGTCATGTTCGTCGCCGTACTCGGCGGGCTCGCCTGGGCAGGTCACGACGTCGTGACGATCGACGGCGGGGCGCTGGGGCTGGACGGGGTGCCAGGGGCAGGAGGGGGTGGCGGTCTGCCCGGCGGGCTCGGTGATCCGGTCGGGCTGTTGCCGGACCGGTTGGCGGATCTCGCCCGGGCGCAGGCACAGGTCGGGTTCACCGTCGACTCGCCCAAGTCCCTTGCGGGTGGCGCGTGTTGGGTGCTCGGAGTGCTGGTCATCGCCCTGCTCGCTTCGCGCCGCACCCCGTTGCCGTCCGGGCTGGCACGGTTGGACCGGACGGTGCGGCCTGCGGCGTCCGCGGTCGTGTCGGTGCTGCTGGTCGCGGTGGTCGCCGGGTGCGCGGCCGCGGCGTACGCGGCGGTCGGCGACGCCCACCCGAAGCGCATCGTCGGCGCCGCGCTGCTCGGGGCGCCGAACGGGGCGTGGCTCGGGGTGCCGCTCGGCCTCTTCGTGCCGTGGGACGGGCAGGCGACCGGTGAGCTGGCCAAGGTGCTGCCCGATCCGCTGGACGAGCTGTTACGGATGTCCGCCGACGAGCCGGTGACGGTCGGGCGGCTGGCCGGGCTGGACGGCCGGGTCTGGCTGCTGGCGGTCGCCGCCGCGGTGATGATGCTGTACGCGGGGGTGCTGGCCGCGACCCGCACGCCCCGGGGGGAGCTGACCGGGGCCGGGTTCGTGAGGCGGTGTGCGGTGCGGCTCGGCGGCGTAACAGCGTCGGCGCTGGCGCTCCTGGTGTGGCTGACGCAGGTGTCCGCGGATGCGTCGCTTTCGGTGCTGGGCTTCGACGCGTTCGGCGCCGGGATCGAGCTGCACGGGCGGACGGGGGCGGCAGCCTTGCTGGGTGCGGTGTGGGGTGCGGGCGCGGGTGGTGTGGGGGCGGCGGTGGCCTGGTTGGCGGGGGCGGTTCCGTCGGGGACGGGGCCGGCCGGCGGTGGCGGAGGCAGCGGTGGCGGTGGGGAGCCCGGACCGTACACACCGTCGCGGGTGTACCGGCCGTCGCACGACGAGACCAATCCGTATCTGCGTCCGTATCCGGATCCGGCGAGGGACGGGATTCACGGTGCGCCGACGGTGGCGGGGCCGATCGGTCCGCCCGTACGGCCGGCAGTGCCACCGCCGGGTCCCGGGCCCGGGCCGGGGGACGTGGAAGGGTTGCCGCCGCCGGGCCGGCCGTCCAGGGCCGGCTGACCGCGTTGTCCCCGACGGCCGGACGGGCCCGGGAGAGCGCCCGACCCCCGGACGGAGCGCCGCTTCATCCTGCCTTGAGGGCATGCGGGACCCCCGGGCTTGAATGGCCCGTCGCATCGGACACACGCCGTGCAGGGCCGCTCACTCCCGCCGGGGACAGGGCCGGGGCGGGTCGGCCGGGGACCGTTTCCGCTGTCCGGTCCGCGGGACGGGGGTTCGAGGGGGTGAGGGAGACCGATACGGTGGGAACACCATGAGCGCATCTCAGTCCCCTCAGTCCTCCCCGTCTCCCGAGCCCTCTGAGGCCCCTGAGTCCCGTCAGGGCACCGACACCCCCACCCTTCTCGTGAAGATCTTCGGGAAGGACCGTCCGGGAATCACCGCCGGGCTCTTCGACACGCTCGCCGCCTATGCGGTCGATGTCGTCGACATCGAGCAGGTCGTCACCCGTGGCCGCATCGTTCTGTGCGCACTGGTCACCACCCCCACCGCGGGCGGCACCACCGAGGGCGACCTGCGGGCGACCGTGCACAGCTGGGCCGAATCGCTGAAGCTGCAGGCCGAGATCATCTCCGGTACCGGTGACAACCGGCCGCGTGGATCCGGGCGCTCCCATGTGACCGTGCTCGGACACCCGCTGACCGCCGAGTCGACCGCCGCCATAGCGGCCACGATCACGTCGACCGGCGGCAACATCGACCGGATCTTCCGGCTGGCGAAGTACCCGGTCACGGCCGTCGAGTTCGCCGTGTCCGGCACCGGAACCGCGGAGCTGCGGACCGCGCTGGCGACCGAGGCCGCCGGCATCGGCGTCGATGTGGCGGTCGTGTCCGCCGGGCTGAGCCGCCGGGCGCAGCGGCTGGTCGTCATGGATGTCGACTCGACGCTGATCCAGGACGAGGTCATCGAGCTGTTCGCGGCGCACGCCGGCTGTGAGGACAAGGTCGCCGCGGTGACCGAGCAGGCGATGCGTGGCGAGCTCGACTTCGAGGAGTCGCTGCACGCGCGGGTGGCACTGCTGGCCGGGCTCGATGTGTCGGTGGTGGAGAAGGTGCGCGCCGAGGTGCGACTGACCCCCGGTGCGCGCACTCTGATCCGCACACTGAAGCGGCTCGGCTATCAAGTGGGCGTCGTCTCCGGCGGGTTCACCCAGGTCACGGACGACCTGAAGGAACGGCTCGGGCTCGACTTCGCCTCCGCCAACACTCTGGAAGTGGTCGACGGCAAGCTCACCGGACGGGTCGTCGGCGACGTCGTGGACCGGGCGGGCAAGGCCCGGCTGCTGCGCAGTTTCGCCGAGCAGGCCGGAGTGCCGCTGGCGCAGACCGTCGCGATCGGTGACGGTGCGAATGACCTGGACATGCTGAACACGGCCGGTCTCGGGGTCGCCTTCAATGCCAAGCCGGTCGTCCGCGAGGCCGCGCACACCGCGGTGAACGTGCCGTTCCTGGACACCGTGCTGTATCTGCTCGGGATCACCCGTGAAGAGGTCGAGGCGGCCGACGGTCTCGCCTGACCGATCGACCGCTCCGTGTACGCGGATGGGCCCGGCACCTCACCCGTGCCGGGCCCATCCGCGTACGACGTCGCGATCAGTCGTTCGGCGTCCAGTACTCGATCAGCTTGCCCACGCCGTGCTCCACGCCCTTCCAGGAGCCGGAGAACTCGACGACGGCGAATGCGGCGGTCGGGAATCCGCCGTGGGTCATCCGGGCCAGGGTGTCGCCCTCCGCCGATGCGGAGAGGGCGTCGGCGAGAGCGTGCATCCCTGGGTTGTGGCCGATGATCAGCAGGTTCCGCACTTCATCGGGGGTCCCGTTGATCAGGGCGATCAGCTCGCCGAGCGAGGCCTCGTAGAGCCGCTCCTCGTACACGGTCTTGGGACGCTTCGGCATCTCGTGTACCGCCAGCTTCCAGGTCTCGTGCGTCCTGGCGGAGGTCGAGCAGAGGGCCAGATCGACGACGATGCCGGAATCGACGAGTTTGCGGCCTGCCACCGACGCATCCTTGCGGCCGCGCTCCGCGAGCGGCCGCTCGTGGTCGGAGTCCTGCGACCATTCCGCCTTTGCGTGTCTGAGAAGGACGATCCTGCGAGGTGTATCGACGCTCATACACCTCAGCTTCGCATGAAATGCTCCGCCCGTCGCAGGGTGTTGAGGGGCTCCCCCGCTGTGGGTGAACGCCCTCAGAGGATCAGTAGGTCCACGATTCGCTGAAGCAACCGGCCGATCGCCGGGTCGCCCGTCGCCGCGTGCGCCTGGCCGGATCCCACGATCATCAGCAGGAGGGCCGCGAAGGCTACCGAGGGGAGCGCGATGGCCCACCACGGCAGCCGGATCTCGACCCCGGCCGACGCGGGGCGGGGGGACCGGGTGTACGTACGGGCCGACATGTCCGCCTCCGTGGGTCATCGGTTCTGATACCTGAAACCTACGGATCCGGCGGCGCCCGTCCCATCCGGTGACCCACCCACTTCACCCTGACCCTGGCCCCCTAGGGGATGGTGGTGCCAGCCCCACCATCCCCGGCGGGGACGTGGGGGCGTGGCACTCGGGCAGGTGTCAGGGAGAGGCGATCGAAGCGATCACTCCGATGATCACCGTGATCAGGAGCATCACTCCGAGCACGAGGAGAAGCTTCTTCTGACCGTTCTGGGGATTCGGATCGAGCACTGGCATGGGGCCAGTCTCGCATCTCAGCTTTCGTCCTCGATCGTCCGGTCCCGCCCGGCCAGAATTCCCGCCACCATCTGCGGCACCATGAGGCCCGCCATCAGCGCGATCGGCAGCCCCCACCCGCCGCTGTGCTGGTAGAGCACGCCGACCAGCAGCGGGCCGGGGATCGAGATCAGATAGCCGGTGGACTGGGCGAACGCCGACAGCCGGACCACTCCGGCGCCGCTCCGGGACCGCATGCCGATCATGGTGAGGGCGAGCGGGAAGGCACAGTTGGCTATGCCGAGGAGGAGCGCCCAGGCCCAGGCGCCGCCCGCCGGTGCGAGGTAGAGACCGGCGTAGCCGATGAGGCCGCAGGCGCCGAGTACGACGACGATCGGGCCCTGGTTCCGCATCCGGGCGGCGGCCCGAGGGATGACGAAGGCGAGCGGCACGCCCATGGCCATGGTCACGGCGAGCAGCACCCCCGCCGTACCGGCGGAGACCCCGGCGTCGCGGAAGATCTGCGGCATCCAGCCCATGGTGATGTACGCGGCCGTGGCCTGGAGGCCGAAGAAGCAGGCGAGGGCCCAGGCGGTGCGGGAGCGGGTGATCCGCAGGGCCGGGACGCCCTGGTGCTGCTGGGCGGCGGGCTGCCCCTGGGCGCCGCGCCGGTCCCGTACCAGCGGGATCCAGGGCAGGATCGCCGCCGCCCCGAGCGCGGCCCAGATGCCCAGACCGGCCTTCCAACTGCCGCCGAGCGCATCGGTCATGGGCACGGTGACGGCCGCGGCCAGTGAGGTGCCGAGGGCCAGCGCCATGGAGTACAGGCCGGTCATGGAGCCGACCCGGTCCGGGAACCAGCGCTTGACGATCACCGGCATCAGGACATTGCTGACGGCGATGCCCATGAGCGCGAGGGCGCTGGCGGCGAGAAACCCGGCTGTGGAGCCGACAAAGGGCCGGATCAGCAGTCCGGCCGTGATGGCGACCATGCCGGCGCAGACGACCGCGCCGGGGCCGAAGCGGCGGGCGAGGCGCGGCGCCATGATGCCGAAGACGGCGAAGCAGAGCGGCGGTACGGAGGTGAGGACACCGGCGACGCTGCCGCTCATGTGCAGCCCGTCCCGTACCTCTTCGAGGAGGGCGCCGAGGCTCGTGATGGCGGGGCGGAGGTTGAGCGCGGTGAGGACGAGACCGACGGTGACCAGGCGGAGGAGCCAGGGGGCTGGGCCTGCGGCGGTCGGCGGGGCCGGGGCGTCCAGGGGGATGTTCGCCGCGGTGGTGTGCCTGTTCAGGGTCAGGGGCTGGCGCTGGGTCTCGTCGTCGGGCATGGAGCCCATCATAGAATCATGGGATGATTGATTGTCCAATCGTCTGAGAAGCTTCGGAAACCTTCGGGAAACCCGCAGACCCGAGAATCCGCAGACCCCCAGGAACCGAGCAAGGAGCATCATGGCGCTGACGTCTCCGCGACGTTCGGCACTCGCCGACCAGGTGATTGCCCAGCTGAGGAATCAGATCACCTCGGGCGAGTGGCCCGTCGGCTCGCGGATTCCGACCGAACCCGAGCTGGTCGAGCAGCTGGGGGTGGCCCGCAACACCGTCCGCGAGGCGGTGCGCGCGCTCGCTCACAACGGTCTGCTGGACATCCGTCAGGGGTCGGGCACGTATGTCGTCGCCACCAGCGAACTGGCCGGGGTGATGCACCGCCGTTTCGCTTCCGCCGACCCGCGCCATGTCGCCGAGCTGCGCTCGACACTGGAGTCGTCGGCGGCCCGGCTGGCGGCCGTCCGGCGCACCGAGCGGGATCTGAAGCAGCTGGACGCTCTCATGACGCGCCGCGAGGAGACCTGGGCCGCGGGGGATGCTGAGGCGTTCGTGGCAGCGGATGCGACGCTGCATCTGGCCGTGGTCGCCGCCTCGCACAATGACGTACTGACGGGCCTCTATGCCGATCTGGGGGACCTGCTGCGCGACTATCTGCGGGTCGATGTCGGGCACGAACTGCGGCCGGAGAACCATATGGACCACGGGCGACTGGTCGAGGCGATCCGGGCAGGTGACGCGGAGACCGCGGCCGCCGAGGCGGCGAGCCACGCGCTGAGCTGTCTGGTGGAACGAGGCTGACCCGGAGGGGTGGATCTATATCCGCCGGTGGGTGACCCAGGCGGAGGCGACTTCCTTCCAGCAGCGGTCGTCGAGCCGCACCGTCTGTCCGGGCGCGACGTCGACGGGTATGCCGTCCGCGTCGATGTCCCACCAGCGGCCGCATTCGGTGTGCAGCTGTACCCGGTCGATGGAGGGATACGGGTTGTGGCAGTAGGAGACCACCTGGGAGCCCTGGACCGTCGTACGGCATTCGGCGCCGGAGGGGTCAGGCGTGGGGCCGGCGGGTGCGGACGCTCCGGCGCCTATTCGCCCCACGACGGATATGCCGATGGGGGCGGCAAGCGCGACGGCGACGGCCGAGGCCGCCAGCAGGGCCCGGGTTCGGCGACGTGTGGGGCGCACAGCGATCACCTCCGCAGCCTGACCAAAAGTCCGGTTCCACCACATTCTGCGGTGGATCGACCGTCTTTTCGACTTGAGCGGGGGAGGACCGGGCAAAGACGCACGACGGCCGCGCACCACCCGCTCGGAGGTGGTACGCGGCCGGATCGTTCCGGGTCGTACGAGGTCAGGCACCCATCATGTGCACGCCACCGTCGACGTGGATGATCTCACCCGTGGTCTTCGGGAAGAAGTCCGAGAGCAGGGCGACGACACCGCGGCCGGCCGGCTCCGGGTCGGCCATGTTCCAGGACAGCGGGGAGCGGGTGTTCCACACGTCCGCGAGCTCCGAGAAGCCCGGGATGGACTTGGCCGCCATCGAGCCGATCGGCCCGGCGGAGATCAGGTTGCAGCGGATGTCGTCCTTGCCCAGGTCGCGGGCGAGGTAGCGGGAGGTGGCCTCCAGCGCGGCCTTGGCCGGGCCCATCCAGTCGTACTGCGGCCAGGCGAACTGTGCGTCGAAGGTGAGGCCGACGATCGAGCCGCCCTCGCTCATCAGCGGCTTGCAGGCCATGGCGAGCGACTTCAGCGAGAACGCCGACACGTGCATCGCGGTCGAGACCGACTCGAACGGGGTGTTCAGGAAGTTGCCGCCGAGCGCGTCCTGCGGCGCGAAGCCGATGGAGTGGACGACGCCGTCCAGCGAACCGAGCTCCTCACGGACCAGGCCTTCGAGCCGGTCCAGGTGCTCGGTGTTGGTCACGTCCAGCTCGATGACCTTGGCGGGCTTGGGCAGCTTCTTGGCGATGCGCTCCGTCAGCGTGGGCCGGGGGAAGGCGGTCAGGATGACTTCGGCACCCTGCTCCTGGGCCACCTTGGCGGTGTGGAAGGCGATGGACGACTCCATCAGCACACCCGTGATGAGAATGCGCTTGCCGTCGAGAATTCCGATCATGGTGGTCAGTGACCCATGCCCAATCCGCCGTCAACGGGGATGACGGCTCCAGTGATGTACGACGCGTCGTCGGAGGCGAGGAAGCGCACCGCGGCGGCGATCTCCTCGGGCTGCGCGTAGCGGGCCAGCGGCACCTGGGCGACGATGCCCTTGCGCTGCTCCTCGGTGAGCGCCTGGGTCATGTCGGTGTCGACAAAACCGGGCGCGACGACGTTGAAAGTGATGTTCCGCGAGCCGAGCTCACGCGCCAGCGACCGGGCGAACCCGACCAGGCCGGCCTTGGACGCGGCGTAGTTGGCCTGCCCCGCCGAGCCGAGAAGGCCGACGACGGAGGAGATGAGGACGACGCGGCCCTTCTTGGCACGCAGCATGCCGCGGTTGGCACGCTTGACGACCCGGAAGGTGCCGGTGAGGTTGGTGTCGAGCACGGACGTGAAGTCCTCCTCGGACATCCGCATCAGCAACTGGTCCTTGGTGATACCGGCATTGGCGACCAGCACCTCGACCGGACCGTGCTTCTCCTCGATCTCCTTGTATGCCTGCTCCACCTGCTCGGCGTCGGTGATGTCGCACCGGACGGCCAGGACCCCGGCTTCGGTGAGGATCTGGGGCGGCTCGCCCGAGCGGTACGTGATCGCGACCTTGTCGCCGTTGTCGGCGAAAGCGCGGGCGATGGCGAGGCCGATGCCCCGGTTTCCTCCGGTGACGAGAACCGAGCGGCTCAACGGATCACCCTTTCGATAGCGGTCTGGTACCTCGAAAATCTATCGGTAACGTGCGCTTTCCAAGGACTCGGCCCCTGACAGTGGCTCCCACGAGGCGCTGTGGGGTTCCTACAGTGCGGCAGCGGGCGGCGTCGGAACCGTCGCGGAAAAATACCGGAAAATCGGGGGCCCTTGGCGGGCCCACGCCGCATGATTCACTGCGGAGACACTTCGCACAGGTCGAGAGGGGAAAGCCGACGTGCCCCATGAGGTAGATCAGTCATTCCTGGCCCTGCCGCTACGGGCCCTCGCCGACGCGGCGCTCGCCCGGGCCCGCGCGCTGGGCGCCACGCATGCGGACTTCCGTTTCGAGCGGGTGCGCAGCGCGTCCTGGCGGCTGCGGGACGCCCGGCCCTCGGGGACCTCGGACACCACCGACCTCGGGTACGCGGTGCGGGTGGTGCACGGCGCGGCGTGGGGGTTCGCGTCCGGGGTGGATCTGACCATGGACGCGGCGGCGAAGGTGGCGTCCCAGGCGGTCGCCATGGCGAAGCTCTCGGCGAAGGTGATCGCGGCGGCGGGCTCGGACGAGCGCGTGGAGCTGGCGGACGAGCCGGTGCACGGTGAGCGGACCTGGGTCTCGGCGTACGAGATCGACCCGTTCTCCGTACCGGACGAGGAGAAGGCGGGGCTGCTCGCCGAGTGGAGCAGCCGGCTCCTGGGCGCCGAGGGCGTCGCACATGTGGACGCCTCGCTGATGACCGTCCACGAGAACAAGTTCTACGCGGACACGGCGGGCACCGTCACCACCCAGCAGCGGGTCCGGCTGCACCCGCAGTTCACCGCGGTCGCCGTGGACGGCACGACGGGTGAGTTCGACTCGATGCGGACCATTGCCCCTCCGGTGGGGCGCGGCTGGGAGTACCTCACCGGAACCGGCTGGGACTGGGACGCGGAGCTGGAGCGGATCCCGGGGCTGCTCGCCGAGAAGATGCGGGCTCCGAGCGTCGAGGCGGGGACGTACGACCTGGTGGTCGATCCGTCGAATCTCTGGCTGACGATCCATGAGTCGATCGGCCATGCCACCGAACTGGACCGGGCGCTGGGGTACGAGGCGGCGTACGCCGGGACGTCGTTCGCCACCTTCGACCAGCTGGGCAAGCTGGCGTACGGCTCCCCGGTGATGAATGTGACGGGCGACCGGACCGCCGAGCACGGACTCGCGACCATCGGGTACGACGACGAGGGTGTCGAGGGCCAGTCCTGGGACCTGATCAAGGACGGGACGCTGGTCGGCTACCAGCTGGACCGGCGGATCGCGAAGCTGACGGGTCTCGGCCGGTCCAACGGCTGCGCGTACGCGGACTCGCCGAGCCATGTGCCCGTGCAGCGGATGGCGAACGTGTCGCTGCAGCCGGACCCGGGCGGCCTGTCCACCGAGGATCTGATCGGCGGGGTGGAACGCGGCATCTATGTGGTCGGCGACCGGTCCTGGTCGATCGACATGCAGCGCTACAATTTTCAGTTCACCGCGCAACGGTTCTTCCGCATCGAGAACGGCAAGCTGGCCGGACAGCTGCGCGACGTCGCGTACCAGGCGACGACGACGGACTTCTGGGGCTCGATGGAGAAGGTCGGCGGCCCGCAGACATACGTCCTGGGCGGCGCCTTCAACTGCGGCAAGGCCCAGCCGGGCCAGGTCGCGGCCGTCTCGCACGGCTGCCCCTCCGCCCTCTTCCGAGGCGTGAACATCCTCAACACGACGCAGGAGGCGGGCCGATGAGCCGCATCAGCAAGCCGTACGAGATCGTCGAGCGCGCGCTCGAACTGTCCACCGCCGACGGCTGTGTCGTCATCGCCGACGAGGAGTCCTCCGCCAATCTGCGCTGGGCGGCCAACGCGCTCACCACGAACGGGGTGACCCGGGGGCGGACCCTGACCGTCATCGCGACCGTCGACGGCGCCGAGGGCGCCGCGTCCGGAGTCGTGTCACGGTCCGCCGTCACCGCCGAGGACCTGGAGCCGCTGGTGCGGGCCGCCGAGGCCGCCGCGCGTGGCGCAGGTCCGGCCGAGGACGCGCAGCCGCTGATCACCGGCGTGCCGTCGTCGCCCGATTTCACGGACGCGCCGGCCGAGACGGGTTCCGACGTCTTCGCGGAGTTCGCCCCGGCGCTCGGTGACGCCTTCGCCCGCGCCCGGGCCGGCGGCCGTGAGCTGTACGGCTTCGCGCACCACCAGCTGACCTCGACATATCTGGGCACGTCGACGGGGCTGCGGCTGCGTCACGACCAGCCGAACGGCACGCTGGAGCTGAACGCCAAGTCGCCCGACCGGTCGCGTTCCGCGTGGGCGGGCCGTGCCACCCGGGACTTCAAGGATGTCGACCCGGCCGAGCTGGACGCGGAGCTGGCGCAGCGGCTCGGCTGGGCGGAGCGCCGTATCGAGCTGCCCGCCGGGCGGTACGAGACGCTGCTGCCGCCCACCGCCGTGGCCGATCTGCTGATCTATCAGCTGTGGTCGTCGACGGCCCGGGACGCCGCCGAGGGCCGGACGGTCTTCTCGAAGCCGGGTGGCGGCACCCGGCTCGGCGAGACACTGTCCGAGCTGCCGCTCACGCTGCGCAGCGACCCGAACGCGCCGGGGCTCGAGTCGGCGCCGTTCGTGATCGCCCATGCGTCCGGTGACAGCGGCTCGGTCTTCGACAACGGTCTGCCGCTGTCGAGGACCGACTGGATCCGGGACGGCCGGCTGGACCGTCTGACCACCACCCGGCACACGGCGGAGCTGACCGGGCTGCCGGTCGCCCCCGCAATCGACAACCTGGTGCTCGACGGCGGTGGTGAGCGCTCCCTCGACGAGATGGTCGCGGCGACGACCGGCCGCGCCCTGCTGCTGACCTGCCTCTGGTACATCCGGGAGGTCGACCCGGCGACGCTGCTGCTGACCGGGCTGACCCGCGACGGGGTGTATCTCGTCGAGGACGGTGAGGTGGTCGGAGAGGTGAACAACTTCCGGTTCAACGAGTCGCCCGTCGACCTGCTCTCCCGGGCGTCCGAGGCCGGCCGCACCGAGAAGACGCTGCCGCGCGAGTGGGGCGACTGGTTCACCCGGGCCGCGATGCCGGCGCTGCGGATCCCGGACTTCAACATGAGCTCGGTCAGCCTCGGCGTATGACCGCCATAGACTGACCGCGGCATCAATCGGAACCGTGCAAGGAGAGAAACGACCGTGACGGACATCGTCGACGAGCTGAAGTGGCGCGGGCTGTTCGCCCAGTCCACTGACGAGGACGCATTGCGTAAGGCGCTCGCGGACGGTCCCGTCACGTTCTATTGCGGCTTCGACCCCACCGCGGCGAGCCTGCACGTCGGCCACCTGGTGCAGGTGCTCACCGTGCGCCGGCTGCAGCAGGCCGGGCACCGGCCGCTCGCCCTGGTGGGCGGGGCCACCGGCCAGATCGGTGACCCCCGGCCGACGGCGGAGCGCACGCTGAACGATCCGGAGACGATCGCGAACTGGGTGACGCGGCTGCGGTCCCAGATCGAGCCGTTCCTCTCCTTCGAGGGTGCGAACGCCGCGGTCATGGTGAACAACCTGGACTGGACCGCGGGCATGTCCGCGATCGAGTTCCTGCGGGACATCGGCAAGCACTTCCGAGTCAACAAGATGCTCACCAAGGACTCGGTCGCCCGTCGGCTGGAGTCCCAGGAGGGCATCAGCTACACGGAGTTCAGCTACCAGCTGCTGCAGGGCATGGACTTCCTGGAGCTGTACCGACGGCACGGCTGCACGCTGCAGCAGGGCGGCAGCGACCAGTGGGGCAACCTCACCGCGGGCATCGACCTGATCCACCGCCTGGAGCCGGGCGCCGAGGTGCACGCGCTGGCCACCCCGCTGATGGTGAAGGCGGACGGGACCAAGTTCGGCAAGTCCGAGAGCGGGGCCGTCTGGCTGGACCCGGAGATGACGACACCGTACGCGTTCTACCAGTTCTGGCTGAACGTGGACGACCGGGACATCTCGCAGTACATGCGGATCCTCAGCTTCAAGAGCCGTACCGAGCTGGAGGAGCTGGAGCAGCTCACCCAGGAGCGCCCGCAGGCCCGGACGGCGCAGCGCGCGCTGGCGGAGGAGCTGACGACGCTGGTGCACGGCGCCGAACAGTGCGCGGCGGTCGTCGCGGCGTCGAAGGCGCTGTTCGGCCAGGGCGAGCTGGGCGAGCTGGACGAGGCGACGCTGAGCGCCGCGCTCTCCGAGGTGCCGCACGCGCAGGTCACCGAGCTCGGCCCGCTGGTCGACCTGCTGGTGGAGGTCGGCCTGGCGCCGAGCAAGTCGGGGGCCCGCCGTACGGTCAAGGAGGGCGGGGCCTACGTGAACAACGTCAAGGTCGCGGACGGCGAGGCCGCACCGGCCCGTGAGGAACTGCTGCACGGACGCTGGCTGGTGCTGCGCCGCGGCAAGAAGAACCTCGCGGCCATCGAGGTCATCGCCGGCTGACCGGACACGGACGCACAGTGCGGCCGGGCACGCGACATGCGCGTGCCCGGCCGCACTGTGCTGTGCGCGTGCCGGTCAGGCCTTCTGTCTGGTGCCGCGCATCGACGTCCAGAGCATGTCGCCGACACCGACGACGACCACGGCGCCGATCAGCTGCAGCAGGTGGCGCGTCCAGTCGATGCCCTTGGTCTCGTTGACGCCGATCCAGGTCGCGACGGCATTGCCGAGGACGCTGCCGATCATGCCGAAAATGGTCGTCAGCCAGAGTGGGATGTTCTGCTTGCCCGGCAGGATCGCTTTGGCGATCAGACCGAGGACCAGACCCACGATGATTGCCCACAACCAGCCCATGTCGCCTCCTCATGCGGCGCGCTGTCGCGCATGTGCGCCCAGTCTCGGCCCATCGGCGGCACTCCGCATGTCGGACAGGTCCGTCCGTGCCACGAGGGTGCGGTTATGCATGGATACGGCGTGCCCCGGTCTCGAACCCGTCGGATGCCGGGCGTACCGTGGGAGCGGCTCGCGGAGAGCCCGGGGAAGGGTGGTGGAACGTGATGCGGAAGCGGAGCGGGGCGGAGGTCTTCCGGATCACGGGAGCGCGGCAGAGCCTCGCGGACGATGTGCGCGGCAGGCAGCGCCGCTATGTGATCTCGATGTCCGTACGGACGGTCTCGGTGATCCTGGCCGCAGTGCTGTGGAACATCGAGAGGCCTGTGGCCATCGTGGCGCTCGCCCTGGGTGCCCTGCTTCCGTACGTCGCCGTCGTCATCGCCAACGCGGGCCGGGAAACACCCCCTTCGCTGCCCTCGACCTTCGTTCCGCCGCCCGCGCGGCCGATGCTCGACGCCGCCCCGGTGGCCGATCCCTCGGAACCCGAACCGGCGGCCGACCGGGCCGGCGGTGGGTCGGAACCGCATGAGCACAGTTGAGCGCACGGCATGCCGAAGCCTCAAGAAAAGCTCAGATCAATCATGCAGTTCAGGTGCACCGCACCCCGGTCCGCGTGACATACTGCCTACGCGCTCCGCATCCCCCGTCGGAGCGACAGACCGACGCCGGGCAGCTCCCCCCGTGGCTGCTCGGCGTCGTTTTTTCTCCGGCTCTCGCAGGGCCCTAGGGTTGAGCCCGTGAACTCCCCCGAACATGCCGCCGAGAGCGCTGCCACCGCGCCGATCTGTTCCGCCAAGGGCTGCCGTACGGCCGCCGTATGGGTGCTGGCCTGGAACAATCCGAAGCTGCACACCCCCGAGCGCCGTAAGACCTGGCTGGCCTGCGACGAGCACCGGGAGCATCTCTCCTCGTTCCTGGGGGTTCGAGGTTTCCTCAAGGATGTCGTGACGCTGGCGGAGTGGGAGTCCTCGGCAGAGGGGCACTGAGGACCAAGTACACCTAGCCGCCGATCGCCGACATCGGACGGTCGGGCTGCAGGAACGACGGATCGTCCAGACCCGATCCGGCCTTTTTCCCCCACATCGCGAGACGCCAGAGCCGGGCGATCTCCTCGTCCGGGGCCTCGGACCGCAGCGCGCCGCGCAGATCGGTCTCCTCGCGGGCGAACAGGCAGGTCCGCACCTGGCCGTCGGCGGTGAGCCGGGTGCGGTCGCAGGCCCGGCAGAACGGGCGGGTGACGGAGGCGATGACGCCGACCCGGTGGGGTCCGCCGTCGACGAGCCAGCGCTCGGCGGGGGCGGAGCCGCGCTCGTCCTCGCCCTCGGCGGTGAGGGCGAAGCGGGTGCGCAGCGAGGCGAGGATGTCGCCTGCCGTGATCATGCCGTCGCGCTTCCAGCCGTGCTGGGCATCGAGCGGCATCTGCTCGATGAAACGGAGCTCGTATCCGTGCTCCACGGCCCAGGCGAGCAGGTCGGGGGCCTCGTCCTCGTTGAGCCCTGGCATCAGCACGGCGTTGACCTTGACCGGGGTGAGACCTGCGTCGTGGGCGGCTTCGAGGCCTGCCAGCACGTCGTGGTGGCGGTCGCGTCGGGTGAGGGTCTTGAAGACGTCGGGGCGCAGGGTGTCCAGGGAGACATTGACCCTGTCCAGTCCGGCGGACCTGAGGGCGGCCGCTGTGCGCTTCAGCCCGATGCCATTGGTGGTCAGCGACATCTTCGGGCGGGGCGTCAGCGCCGCGCACTGCTCGACGATGGAGACGAGACCGGGACGCAGCAGCGGCTCGCCGCCGGTGAAGCGGACTTCCGTGATCCCCAGCTGGGTGACGGCGATGCGGACGAGCCGGACGATCTCGTCGTCGCTCAGCAGGTCCGGCTTGGCCAGCCATTGCAGTCCCTCTTCGGGCATGCAGTAGGTGCATCGGAGGTTGCAGCGGTCGGTCAGCGAGACACGCAGGTCGGTGGCGACCCGATCGTAGGTGTCGATGAGCATGGTGCCCCCTCCCCCGGTGGATCCCCGGTTGCGGATCTGACTCCCTTGAGACTACGCGAGACCTGCGACACGCAGGTGGCCCGATTGCCACGAAGTGCGACGCGGCCGCGTCGTAGGACTCTACGACGCGGCCGCGGGACGGCGTGGTGCGCGGCTCGAACTTTTCGATTGATTCCCTCTCGTCAGTGGGCGCCGACGCCGGTGAGGGACTTGACCTCCAGCTCGGCGTACTTGCCCTTGTCCGGCTCCTCCTTCGAGAGGAGCGAGCCGAGCCAGCCGAGCAGGAAGCCCAGCGGGATGGAGATCAGGCCGGGGTTCTCCAGCGGGAACCAGGCGAAGTCGACGCCCTTGAACATCGATGTCTTCGCGTTGCCGGAGACGACCGGCGAGAACAGCACCAGGATCACCGAGCTGGCCAGACCGCCGTAGATCGACCAGAGGGCGCCCTGGGTGGTGAACCGCTTCCAGAAGAGGCTGTAGAGGAGGGTCGGGAGGTTGGCGGAGGCGGCGACCGCGAAGGCGAGCGCCACCAGGCCGGCGACGTTCATGTCGCGGGCGAAGGCGCCGAGGATGATCGCCACGGCGCCGATGAGGACGGTGGCCCAGCGGGCGGCCCGCATCTCCTCCTTCTCGGTGGCCTTCCCCTTGCGGATGACATTGGCGTAGATGTCGTGGGCGAAGGAGGACGAGGAGGCGAGGGTGAGGCCCGCGACGACGGCGAGGATCGTGGCGAAGGCGACGGCCGAGATCACGGCGAGCAGCACGGCGCCGCCGGTGGAGCCGACTCCGCCGAGGTACTCGGCGAGCTGCGGCGCGGCCGCGTTACCGGCCGGGTTCTTCGCCTTGATCTCGTCCGGGCCGATCAGGGCCGCGGCGCCGAATCCGAGCGCGATCGTCATCAGGTAGAAGGCGCCGATGATGCCGATGGCCCAGTTCACCGACTTACGGGCGGCCTTGGCGGTCGGGACGGTGTAGAAGCGGATCAGGATGTGCGGGAGTCCGGCGGTGCCGAGGACCAGGGCGATGCCGAGGGAGAGGAAGTCCAGCTTCGAGGTGCTGGTGGCGCCGTACTTGAGGCCGGGCTCCAGGAACGCCGCTCCGTGACCGCTCTTCTCGGCGGCCGTGCCCAGCAGGTCGGAGATGTTGAAGTCGAACTTGAGGAGCACCAGGAAGGTCATCAGGAGGGCACCGGCGATGAGCAGGACGGCCTTGACCATCTGCACCCAGGTGGTGCCCTTCATGCCGCCGATGGTGACGTACACGATCATCAGGACGCCGACCAGCGCGACGATGAGGATCTTTCCGGCGTCGCTGGTGATGCCGAGGAGCAGCGAGACGAGCACGCCCGCGCCCGCCATCTGCGCCAGCAGGTAGAAGATCGAGACGACGATGGTGGAGACGCCCGCGGCGGTACGGACCGGACGCTGCCGCATCCGGTAGGCGAGCACGTCGCCCATCGTGTAGCGGCCGGAGTTGCGCAGCGGTTCCGCGACCAGCAGCAGGGCGACCAGCCAGGCGACGAGGAAGCCGATCGAGTAGAGGAAGCCGTCGTAGCCGAAGAGGGCGATGGCACCGGCGATACCGAGGAACGAGGCGGCGGACATGTAGTCGCCGGAGACCGCGAGCCCGTTCTGGAAGGCGGTGAACTGGCGGCCGCCCGCGTAGAAGTCGGAGGCGCTCCTGGTCTGCCGGCCTGCCCAGACGGTGATGCCCAGGGTCGCGGCGACGAAGACCGCGAAGAGCGTGATGATCAGTGGCCGGTGCTCGGCGGTGGACGAGGCGGCGAGCTGGATCACGGGGTGCGAGTGGTACGCGGCGCTCATGCGTCGGCCTCCATACGGGACTTGATGGCCTCGGCCTTGGGGTCGAGCTTCGCCGCGGCGTGCCGCGCGTAGAACCAGGCGATGAGGAAGGTGGTGACGAACTGGGCGAGACCGAACACGAAGGCCACGTTGATGTTGCTGTACACCTTGGTGCCCATGAAGCCGCCGGCGTAGTTCGACAGCAGCACGTAGAGCAGGTACCAGAGCACGAACGCGATGGTCAGCGGGAAGGCGAACGAGCGGTGAGCGCGGCGCAGTTCGGCGAACTCCGCGCTCTCCTGGACCTCGACGAACCGTTCTGTCGTGGGCTGGGCAGGTCCGGTGTCCGGGCCGGCTTTGGGCGGCGATGCATCGGTAGCCACGGATTCTCCTCGCGACGCGGGTGCGGTGGTGGGGGCGGTGGATTTCACAACAGAACCTCGATGTCGGGGGCTTGGTGGTGCGACTCCCCTGACAACGGCACGTGGAGCGCGGCGAAGCGGTTCACCGCGAGTTGCCACTTCTCTGCTTCGCCCATCGGCGGCACCGTTCGAACTGAATGACGTCAATTCATTGATGTGCAGGAAGATCAGCGATAGCTTCACCGTTCATGCACACGGCCGGACACACCCCGTGTCCGGTCGGCTGACAGGATGATGTGGAGACCCCATGGCTCATCTGGGATCCAGGCGGACCCGCGTACTGACGCTGCCCGTCGGATTGGCCCTCACGGCCTCGCTCGGCTTCCTGCCGATGAGTGCGGCATCCGCCGCCCCGTCGGACGGACTGCCCACGGCGGCGGTCTCGACGGACGGCCCGAAGCTGTCGTACGTCGTCAACACCACCCCCGTACACAGCACGGGTGTGGTCCGCCGAGCGATAGCCGCGGCCGGCGGGACGATCGTGACATCGCACGACCGCATAGGCGTGATCGTCGTCCACTCCTCGAACCCCGACTTCGCGAAGACCATTCGCAACACCCCGGGAGTCGAGTCGGCCGGTGCCACCCGCACCGCCCCGCTCCGGTCCGTCGCCACGACCGAGGAGGGAAGCACCGAGCTGCTGACCGCCGAGGAGGCCGCGAAGGCCGCCGCGGCCGCAGGCCCGGGCCAGGAGCCGCTGGAGCCCAACCAGTGGGACATGCGCGCCATCCAGGCCGACGAGGCCAGCAAGATCAACGATGGCAGCGCCTCGGTCACCGTCGGCGTGATCGACACAGGTGTCGACGACACCCATGAGGACCTCAAGGCGAACTTCTCCAGGGAGCAGTCGGCCAACTGCGTCGGCGGCGTGGCCGACACGACCGAGGGCGCCTGGCGTCCGTACACCGACGGCAGTGACCACGGCACGCATGTCGCCGGTACGATCGCCGCCGCCCGCAACGGCATCGGCGTCACCGGTGTCGCCCCCGGTGTCAAGGTGGCCGGCATCAAGGTCAGTGAGCCCGGCACCAGCCTCTTCTACACCGAGGCGGTCGTCTGCGGCTTCGTCTGGGCCGCCGAGCACGGCATCGAGGTCACCAACAACAGCTACTACGTCGACCCCTGGTACTTCAACTGCCAGGACGACCCGGACCAGAAGGCTCTGCTCGACGCCCTCACCCGCGCCACGAAGTACGCCGAGCGCAAGGGCGTCCTCAATGTCGCCGCGGCCGGCAACGAGAACTACGACCTGGCGTCGCACGAGATCCTCGACCCGTCCAGCCCGAACGACACCACCCCGGGACCGCGCACCGTGGACCCGCACAAGTGCTTCGACATCCCGACTCAGCTGCCGGGCGTCGTCACGGTCTCCGCGACCGGCGTCAAGGGCTTCAAGTCGTACTACTCCAGCTTCGGCCTGGGCGTCGCCGACGTGTCCGCCCCCGGCGGCGACAGGTGGCAGATCCCGGCCACCCCGGACGCCAACGGCCGTGTGCTCTCGACGGTCTTGAACGGCCAGTACGGCTACAAGCAGGGCACCTCGATGGCCACCCCGCATGTCGCGGGCGTCGCCGCCCTGCTGAAGAGCACGCACCCGAAGGCCACGCCTGCGCAGCTGCAGGAGCTGCTGAAGGCCCAGGCCGTCAACCCGGGTTGCCCGTCCAAGGTCTACAACTCGTCCGGCCAGCTGGTCGACGCGACGACCTGCAAGGGCGACAGCAAGGTGAACGGCTACTACGGCCACGGCGTCGTCAACGCCCTGAACGCCGTCAAGTAGTCGGCTCCGCACCTCTGCGCAACCGGGGCCGGACGGGAAGCACTTCCCGTCCGGCCCCGTCGTCATGGCCTCACGGCTTGACGAGCACCTTCAGCGCCGTGCGCTCGCCCATCGCCCGGTAGCGCGCCTCCTCGACGATCCCGAGGAACTCGTGGCCGGTTCCTGCGGTGGTTGACCGCCATGCGTCAACGGCGCACCACCGGGCCGAGGGGTGCGCGGGACGCCGCTGCCGTTCGCTCAGCGGCGTCCCGCGCACCGGGTCATGATGCGTCGATCAGCTTCTGCACCTCGGGCGGCAGCTCGTCGCCGACGTACGAGGCCACGAAAACCGCCTCGTCAGGTGTGGCCCCGACCGCGATGGCCGCCTCGGGCGACACACCTTCCACTCGGTAGGCGTTCACGCTTCCGGGAGATTCCTCTCCCTCGTCCTGGGCGCCGACGTCGTTGCACGGTGGTTCGGTCACGGTTCCGAGCTTCTGCCCGACCGTGAAGTCCACATGCGCAACGTCCTCATAGGTGCGGTCCTGTTACGTGAACTGAATGGCGCAGGACTCCTCCCCGTCGGTATTGCCGGTGGCCGAGCATGCGGCTGTCGACACCATGATGGCTGCCGCCAGCAGCACGCCTGAAGTCCGTCCGCCCCAACTCACAGTCGTCCTCCCTGGTTGATGCTCCGAAGACCGAGGATCTCTCTTGCCGAGCGTCCTCGCCTTCGTCGAGCACCTGAACGAGTTGGTGCACATGGTGAGGTTCCCGTGCCCAGCTCCGACATGGCTCATTCACAAACATGCCCGGCCTCGTGCGTGCCGACGGAACGGATGTCGTACGTGTTGGAGCAGCTGCTGGTCGGGCTGTTCGTGACGTCGAAGTCCGTGGTCGCTCGGCGGCCGCGCTCCACATTTCGAACTGAATGACGCCAATTCATTGATGAGCCGGATGATCAGCGATAGCTTCACCGTTCATGCACACGGCCGGACACACCCTGTGTCCGGTCGGCTGACACGGATGATGTGGAGACCCCATGGCTCATCTGGGATCCAGACGGACCCGCGTACTGACGCTGCCCGTCGGATTGGCCCTCACGGCCTCACTCGGCTTCCTGCCGACGAGCGCCGCATCCGCCGCCCCGTCGGACGGACTGCCCACGGCGGCGGTCTCGACGGACGGCCCGAAGCTGTCGTACGTCGTCAACACCCGTGCCAGTCACGGCACCGTCACGCAGGTGAAGAAGGCGATAGCCGCGGCCGGCGGCACGGTGGTGATCGCCTATGAGCAGATCGGCGTCATCGTCGTCCACTCGCAGAACCCGGACTTCGCGGAGTCGATCCGCCGGGTCGAGGGCGTCGAGTCGGCGGGGGCCACCCGCACCAACCCCATCGTTCCGCAGGCCACCAAGGACATCGGGGTCGAGCAGCCGCTCTCCGCCGAGGAGGCGCGGACCGCTGCCGCGGAGGCCACGGGCGACCAGGATCCGATGGAGCCCCTCCAGTGGGACCTGCCCGCCATCAAGGCGGACCAGGCACACCAGGTGTCGCTGGGCAGCAGGAACGTCACGGTCGCGGTCATCGACACGGGTGTCGACGACACGCACCCGGATCTGGCGCCGAACTTCGACCGCGGGGCGTCGGCGAACTGTGTGAGCGGCGCGCCGGACACGACAGACGGCGCCTGGCGTCCGCAGACCGGCGAGAGCGACCACGGCACGCACGTCGCGGGCACCATCGCCGCCGCGAAGAACGGCATCGGCGTGACGGGTGTTGCGCCGGGCGTGAAGGTGGCGGGTATCAAGGTGTCGACCCCGAGCGGGTTCTTCTACACCGAGGCCGTCGTCTGCGGCTTCGTCTGGGCCGCCGAACACGGCGTCGACGTCACGAACAACAGTTATTACACAGACCCCTGGCTCTTCAACTGCAAGAACGACCCGGACCAGGGCGCCCTGGTGGAAGCGGTCACCCGCGCCAGCCAGTACGCGGAGCGCAAGGGCACGGTCAACGTCGCCGCGGCCGGCAACAGCCGCCAGGACCTGGCCGCCGACGCGCTGGAGGACTCGACCAGCCCGAACGACACCACGCCGGTGACCCGGACCATCGACCCACGGGAGTGCCTCGACATCCCGACGATGCTGCCGGGTGTCGTCACGGTGTCCGCGACCGGCGCCAAGGGCCTGAAGGCCTCGTACTCCAACTACGGTAACGGGATCATCGATGTGGCTGCCCCGGGCGGCGACTCGACGATCTACCAGACGCCCGCACCGCCGGCCACGAGCGGTCTGATCCTGTCGACGCTGCCGGGCGGCAAGTACGGCTACAAGGCCGGTACGTCGATGGCCTCCCCGCATGTCGCGGGCGTGGTGGCCCTGATCAAGTCGTCACACCCGCACGCCCCAGCGGCCGCGGTGAAGGCGCTGCTGATGTCCCAGGCGGACGCGACCGCGTGCGGCGCCCCGTACGACATCAACAACGACGGCAAGATCGACGCCGTCTGCGAGGGTTCCAAGAACCTCAACGGCTTCTACGGTGCCGGTGTGGTGGACGCGCTGGACGCGGTCCGCAGGTAACCGGCACGTAGTCGGGAGGCGTAAAGCGGGAAGGGCCGGGGGCGTCCCCGGCCCTTCCTTACGCAAAAGTGGCACTCAGTGCCATAGTGCGGACATGACACACGTACAGAGCTCCGGTACGGAGCAGGCCTGGGCCGCTCTCGGCGGTGACCCCACGCTTCTCGGCCGTATCGGATTCGGCGGACCCACCGGTGCGCTGCCCGCCCGGCTGCCCGTCCTGGAGCTGGCCCGCTCCACTGTCGCGGTCTGTTCGCTGGCCGCCGCCGAACTCGCGGCGCGCCGCATGCGGGGCGGCGGTCCCGTACCGCAGGTCCGGGTCGACGACGGGGCGGTGGGCACGGCGTTCCTCAGCGAGCGGCACCTGAGGATCGACGGGCGCGCGCCGACGACGTTCGCCCCGCTGTCCCGGTTCTGGCGGACGGCCGACGGCTGGGTCCGTACCCACGCCAACTACCCGCACCACCGCGCCCGGTTGCTCACCGCGCTCGGTCTGCCCGACGACACCGGTGTGGACACGGTGGCGGCCGTGCTCGCCGAGCGCCGGTCGGTGGAGATCGAGGAGACGGTGTACGCCGCGGGCGGTCTGGCGGTCGCGCTGCGCACCCCCGAGGAGTGGGCGGCGCACGAGCAGGGCGCTGCGATCGCCGCACGCCCGCTGCTCACGCTCGAACGGACCGAGGGGCCGGAACCGGTGACGCCGCGCCGCCTCCCCCCACGGTCGGGTTCGCCGCTGCTGCCCGCCGCCGGGCTCCGGGTCCTGGACCTGACCCGGGTCCTCGCCGGTCCGGTCGCCACCCGCACGCTGGCACTGCTGGGCGCGGACGTGCTGCGGATCGATGCGCCGCAGCTGCCGGAGAGTCAGGACGCCCACAACGACACGGGCTTCGGCAAGCGGTCGGTCTCCCTGGACCTGCACGACCGGGCCGGGCGGGCGACGTTCGAGGAGCTGCTCGCCGACGCCGATGTACTGGTCACCGGATACCGGCCGGGTGCGCTGGAGGCGTACGGCCTGACTCCGGAGGCACTCGCCGTACGCCGTCCCGGTCTGGTCCTCGCGCAGGTGTCCGCGTGGGGCCGGTACGGGCCGTGGCACGAGCGGCGCGGCTTCGACAGCCTGGTCCAGGTGGCCACCGGCGTCGCGACGCTGGAGGGAAGCGCGGGAGCACCGGGCGCGCTGCCCGCGCAGGCCCTCGACCACGGCACCGGGTACCTGCTGGCGGCGGGGGTGCTGCGGGCGCTGTCCGAGCAGCACGACGACGGCGGTTCGCGGCTGCTGCGGCTGGCGCTCGGGCAGACGGCGCACTGGCTGTGCAACGGCCTCCCGGAGCAGTCGGCCGACGGCGCGGCGGAGACGTACGACCCCGAGAAGCACCTCGGCGCCACTGACAGTGCGATGGGACGCCTGCGGTACGCCCTGCCGCCGGTGTCCTTCGCGGGCGGCCCGGCGGACTGGTCGCGCCCGCCGGGCCTGCTGGGCGCGGATTCTCCGGTGTGGGGTGTCACCGCGGCTGCCACCGGCGGCACCCGCTGACCGGAACGGGCCCGGCGGACATGTCCCGTCCACCGGGCCCGCACGGTTCACTTCCGGGGTCCGCTACGGCTTGATGAGGACCTTCAGCGCCGTACGCTCGTCCATCGCCCGGTAGCCCGCGGGGACCTCGTCGAGGCCGATGGTGAGGTCGAAGACGGGCGACGGGTCGATCGTGCCGGACAGGACGTCGGGGAGCAGTTCCGGAATGTACGCACGCACGGGGGCGACGCCGCCGCGCAGGGCGATGTTCCGGTCGAACATGACGCCCAGATCAAGCCCGGTACCGCTGCCGTGCGGCACGCCGACGTAGCCGATCGAGCCGCCGTCGCGGGTGATCTCGACCGCCGTACGCATCGACTGCTCGGTGCCGACGGCCTCGATCACGGCATGCGCGCCCGCGCCGCCAGTCAGTTCCCGTACGGCCGCGACGGCCGCCTCGCCGCGCTCGGCGACGACGTCCGTGGCGCCGAAGCGGCGGGCGATGTCCGTACGCACCTGGTGGCGGCCCAGCGCGATGATCCGCTCGGCGCCGAGCCGCTTGGCGGCCATGACGCCGCACAGGCCGACCGCCCCGTCGCCGACGACCGCGACCGTGGAGCCGGGCCTCACGCCCGCGCCGACGGCCGCGTGGTGGCCGGTGCCGAGCACGTCGGACAGGGCCAGGAGCGCCGTGAGCAGTCGGTCGTCGGACGCGGCGGCGGCCGGGAGCTTGACCAGTGTGCCGTCGGCGAACGGGACGCGGACGGCCTCGCCCTGGCCGCCGTCGGAGCCGACCGAGCCCCAGAAGCCGCCTTGCGGGCAGGACGTCATCAGGCCTTCGGCGCAGTACTCACAGCTGCCGTCGGACCACACGAAGGGGGCGACGACCAGGTCGCCGACCGCGAATCCAGCGACCTCCGAGCCCGCCTCCTCGACGATCCCGAGGAACTCGTGGCCGATCCGCTGGCCGGGCTGCCGGGCGGACTCGCCGCGGTACGCCCAAAGGTCGCTGCCGCAGATACAGGCCCGCAGGACCCGCAGCACCACATCGGTGGGCTGCTGGATCGTCGGGTCCGGCACCTCCTGCACACGTATGTCGTGGGGGGCGTGGATGACGGTGGCGCGCATGCGTGGGGGTCCTTGCTGATCTCAGATGCTGATACCCCGCTCACGGTACGCCCCAGGGGTGACAAGGGCCCATTTCGCACCCGGTGCAAGCGCTCCGACGGTCAGCAGGAACTGCGCCGCGATGTAGGTGAGCATGATCCAGAAGTCGGGGGCGGGCAGCTGGGGCAGGTCGGCGATGCCAGTGGCGATCAGCGCGTCGGAGAGCAGGAAGAGCGCCCCGCCGACGGCCGCGTACCGGCCGAAGGTACTGGACCGGTAGGCCATCGCGGTGAGCAGCAGGCTGTACCCGGCCATCGGGATCCGCAGGTCCGCGGGCAGCCCGCCCCAGAGCAGGACGAGGAAGCCGGCCAGGACGGCCGCGTACGCGACACCGAGCAGCACGGAACTCCGGGCACGCCCGAAGAGCCACAGATAGCAGACATGACCTGCGGCGAAGGAGCCCATGCCGATGAGGAAGGCGGCGTCGGCGTCCGGCAGCAGGAGCGTGTCGCCGCCCCAGCCGAAGAGCAGCGCGGCGATCAGCGGCCGGGGGCCGCGGCGGGCGGCGGCGTACCCGGCGAGCAGCGGCATGAGCAGCGGCTTGGCGACGAGGTGCGCGTTGCCGACATCGGCGAGGACACCGAAGAGATCGACGGCGGAGGCGACGAGGAAGGCGATGAGCAGGGGGCGTACGAGGCGCGCCCGCTGATCGGCGACCGTGGCGGCGCTCATCCGGTGCGACCGGGTGCGGGGACGACGGTGGCGGAGGCCCTGGACGCCGGCTGCCACCCCGGCCCGCGGAAGACCCGCCCGGCCCGCTCGCCCCAGCTGCCCGCCGCCCGTACGTCCCTGGCGATCGCGGCGTACTCATGGGTCGCGACGCGCAGCGGGTTGTGGGTGGCGATGTTCTTGGTCAGCCCGTAGACCGGCCGGTCGGTCTCGGCGGTGAAGGAACCGAAGAGCCGGTCCCACAGGATCAGGATGCCGCCGAAGTTCCGGTCGAGATAGCCGCCCTGGGACGCGTGGTGCACCCGGTGGTGGGAGGGCGTGTTCAGTACGTACTCGAAGGGCCGGGGCAGCTTGTCGATCCGTTCGGTGTGAACCCAGAACTGGTAGACGAGATTGGCCGAGGAGCAGAACGCCAGCGCCGCCGGATGAACCCCGCACGCCACGAGCGGCACATAGAACGGCCAGACGGTCAGCGAGGTCCAGGGCTGGCGCAGCGCGGTGGTGAGGTTGAATTTCCGGCTGGAGTGGTGGACCACATGGCAGGCCCAGAGGATCCGGATGACGTGGTGGCCGCGGTGGGACCAGTAGTAGAGGAAGTCCTGCGCGAGCAGCATCAGCAGGACCGTCCACCACAGGACGGGGACGCGGAGCGGGGTCAGCTCGTAGACCGCGGTGTAGATCGCCACGATGGGCACTTTCCACAGCAGGTCGAAGACGAGGCTGCCGAGCCCCATGGTGACGCTGGTGACGGCGTCCTTGGTCTCGTACCCGGCGGCGTCCTCGTCGGGGTGGATGCGGTGGCTGACCATTTCGACAACGGTGAGCAGGACGAAGGCCGGTATGGACCACAGCACGACATCGGGCAGGTTCGGCTCCATGCGAGCACCGTAGAGCTGCCGGTCGGCCCGGGACTAGACGTTGTTACCAACAAGTATGCGAGACGCGATGTCAGCAACCTTTGGCACCTTCTGCCAAGAGGGGCGTCGCACGATTCCGCTCATGTGGCCTCGGGCGGGATCGGTGTGGCCTGGTGGTAGTACATCTGCCACGTCGCGCTCGCACTCCGCCTGCGCCAGAGTGAACTCCGCCGTGCCCGGTTTCCACCGATCACGGTCTCGTAGGTGAGGTGCACCAGCCCGGATGCCAGCAGGACACCGGTCATGTCCGAGGGCTCGAAGCGCGGGCCGTCCTCTTCCGCACCGTCCATCTCGGGCAGCGCGGCCAGCATGTCCTCATACGTCCACCGTCGACCCGAGGCGCCGACCTCCACGAAATCCGGATCCAGCAGCTGCCGGGCCCGCGATCGTGATGTGCGCACGTCGGGGTCCATCAGTCGCAGCTCGCCCGCGATGGCGTCGCGTACCTCGTCCGTCTCTCTGCTCATGCGGCATCCTCGCCCGAGTGACCTGCCCCTGCGCAACCGAGTTGCCCCCGCAGAGCGGGCTCGGCCCCGGTTCCGGGGAGCCGAACGGTGGGCCGTCGGGCAGAGCCGAGCCGCCGCGGAACGGCTCCGACAGCATGCTCGCCGGCGGCTCCGCAGGCGGCGGGTCGCCCGCGCCGGTGCGGTCAGCATGGTCCAGCCCTCCACACGAGAGGTCCTAGACCCCCACCGCCCCCAGCAACGCCCCCGCCCCATAGGTCACCGCCATCGCCACCGCTCCCCCGCCCATGTTCCGCAGTACCGCGCGCCCCACCGCCGCGTCGCCCAGCCGTGCGCTCCACCACCCCGTGAGCGCCAGCGCGGCCAGGACCGCCAGGACCGTGACGATCAAGCGTACCGACGACGGCGGCAGCACGATCGCCAGCAGGGGCAGCAGCGCGCCCACCGTGAACGCCAGGAAGCTGGCGCCCGCCGCGTGCCAGGGGTTCGTCAGGACGTCCGGGTTGATGCCCAGCTCGACTTCCGCGTGGGCGCGGAGCGCGTCGCGGTCGGTGAGCTGGAGGGCGGCCTCGCGGGCGACTTCGTGGCTGAGGCCCTTGCCCTCCAACAGGCCGGTCAGTTCCACGAGTTCCGCCTCCGGGGTCTCCTTCAGCTCACGTTTCTCCGTGGCCAGTGCAGCCTGTTCCGAGTCGCGCTGGGTGGAGACCGATACGTATTCGCCCGCCGCCATCGACATCGAACCGGCCAGCAGCCCGGCCAGGCCCGCTGTCAGCAGGGCGCCGCGGTCGTTGGTGGCTCCGGCGACACCGACGACGAGGCCCGCGGTGGAGACCACACCGTCGTTGGCTCCGAGGACCGCGGCGCGCAGCCAGTTCAGCCGCGCGCCCAGTCCGTTGCCGTGCGGTTCACTGTGTGCCTGGGTATCCGTCACCCGGGGATGGTCTCACCGTTCCTAGCCAGTGTGCATGAGTGAGTCCTGGACCCACTGATGTGTTCTGGGCGCATCCCGAACGGTTTGGGATGCACTGGGTTCCCGCTTTCGCGTCCCGTTCGGCGACGCATCTCCTGGGACGCGGTCCGTTGCGGGTGGGCGGGATCCCTCACGCCCTCGGGTGCCTAGTAGGGCCTGGGCGGTCCGATGCCCCGCACGATCACTCCGGTCGTGTGGGGGCGGTGCCGTCCGACGCCGGACCGGGTGTCCGAGGGCGCGGCGTCCGATCGCGATACCGGCGGCATCGTGACGGGACATTCTGCGGTGCGGGGTGGCCAGCGGCTTCTGCCAGTGCTGGGCACCCCACATGCTGGTGTAGGCGGGGTCGACCGCGACAATGCTCAGGCCCTGTTCGGCGGCCATGGACACCAGCCGGGCCTTGAACTTGCCAGTCGGGATGCCGGAGATGAGCTGCCGGAAGCGTTTCCTGCGGCCGTGTTTCTCGCGGGTCTTCTCGGAGATGAAGTCGAGGTCCTCGATACTGATCGCGGCGACACCGGCCTGCTTGGCCCAGTGCAGCAACTGGGTCAGGGCGTGGCGGATCTGGGCGTCGCGGTGATCGGCGGTGCCGGAGAGGTCGTAGGGGAAGTGGCGGGGGTCGCCGATGGGGTTGCCGTGTGGGTCGAGGTGGTAGGCGGCGAAGTGATCGGCGTTGGTGTCGACGCCGATCATGCCCCGGGCGCGGGCGGTCTCCAGCGGGACGGTCTGGACGACGGGGCGTTGCCAGGACGCGGTGAGGTACCAGCGGCCACGGTCCACGTCGAGGTGGATGCGGTAGGCGACGGCCCGGTTCGCGGCGATGCGGTCGGCCCACTCCACGCCACGGTGCGCAAACGCGACGGTGGAGGCGAGGGTGTACCGGCCGTGCTGGGCGTTGGCCAGGTGCGCGAGCGGGGCGGGCAGCTTGATCGACACTTCGCCGGTGTCGGTGACGCGGATGGTTTCGTTCCCGAACCTTTTCCCGGACTCGCCGTCGGCGGCGATGAACCAGCGTTCCGCTTCCCAGCGTCCCCGCCACCGGTCTTCGGTGAGGTGGGCGTCGGCGAGGTGGTGGCGGGTGTTGAGGAGACGCTTGCTGCCCCGTACGACCCGGACCCGTCCGGCCTGCCGGTCACGGACCGCGGCGGCGTGCCGGGCTTCCAGCGCCGCGAGACGGCGGGACTTGTGGAACCACTCACCCCGGGAGCGGTAGCCGCCCGGGGCCCGCTTGGTGCCAGGCGCACCGATCGGGAGGGACAGGCGGTGCCGCAGCGTCCTGATCCCGGCTTCCAGCGTCTGTATGTGCGCGCCCTGGCAACGCCGGGCGAGCGCCCACTGATCGTGCGTGGCCTTGGTGATCGCACCCGCGATCCGCGACGACGACTCCTTCGTCAGGTCCCGCTTGCGCGACGCCCAGGTCTCCGGACCGTGCTCCAGACCATCCGCACAACGGGCCTTCAGGTCACGCGAGGCCAGACGGCCCTGGTGCTCACCGACCAGGCGGAGGACTTTCTCGTCCTGGGGCGTGAGGTGCTTGAGACGGTCCCGGACCGCCACCCCGCAAGGCCCGGGCACCACAAACGGTTCCGCCAACTCCCGTAAACCACCCACCACATCACCCCCTCCCTCACGACCGGGCACCTGCCAGCCAGCCCAACGAGCAGCAGCCGCCAAGGTCACCCATTCGGCTCCAGAACCCCCGTTCCCACCCCGCACGCCCACCGACAGGACTCACTCCTACTCACCACAACTCACTTCATTGCAGCAAACCGACAGCAGCTTGCAACCCCCTCGACGTCACCAGACACGCACCAACCCGCCCGGCGCGAAGGCGGGGCTGGTCGCGTCGGCCGGGGGCTCCTTCAGAGGTTCGGCGATCTCCTCGACCGTCGGGCCGACCTTGGCCGCGATGCGGTCGAGCGCCGCCAGGTCGAACCCGTAGACGCGCGCGGCGTTGCCGCCGACCATTGCCGCGATCTCGTCGGGCGGGAGTCCGGCGTACGCGATCCGCAGACCCTCCCGTGAGTAGGGGGCGGTCCCCTCGTCGTGCGGGTAGTCGCTGCCCCACATGATCTTGTCGAGGCCGATCCGGTCGCGCAGCGGCACCTCGTGGGGGCGCATGAAGCTGGCGCCGACGAAGCAGTTGTCGCGCCAGACCTCGCCGGGGCTCGCTCCCATCGAAGCGGCAAGCCCCGCACCGAACTTGGACTCGGCGGTTGCCGCCCGGCCGGCGGCCGCGACCAGGCGGCCGTGGTAGTAGTCGAGCATCTCGACGACGCCCGGGATCCAGCCCGAGCCCTGTTCGGTGAGGACCAGTTTCAGCCCGGGGTGGCGGCGGAATGCCCCGCCGAAGATCAGATGCCACAGTGCGCGGTGGGAGAACCACGTCGTCTCCACCATGAAGACGGCGCGCGCCGCCGGTTCGTCTCCGAGCGGCGGGGAGGCCGACCCTCCGTGGTGGTTCACCGGTACGTCCAGTTCCTCGCAGACCGCCCAGAGCGGGTCGTACACCTGGGAGTACAGCTCCGGAATGCCGCAGCCGGGCGGGGTGCCGGGCAGCAGGATACCGCCGGTGAGCCCCGCCTCCTTGGTGCGGCGGACCTCGCGGACCGCCTCCGCCGGGTCGCCCAGGAGGATCTGCGCGACACCCGCCCGCCGGCCGGGCGCGTCGGCACAGAAGTCGGCGAGCCAGCGGTTGTGGGCGCGCAGGCCCGCCCAGCGCTGTTCGTACTCCACCGGTGAGGGTGCGGGGGCCATCAGGGAGGCGGAGGGGAAGAACGGCGGAATGGTGTTGGGGAAGACAACCTCCGCGACGATGCCGTCCGCCGCCAGTTCGGCGAGGCGGCGCCCGGAGTTCCAGTTGCGGTCGGCGGTGTCGGCGAGGAGGTCCTCGTACGGATTGACATAGCCGGCCGCCCAGGCGTCGAAGTCGTCGTGGTACTTCTTCTCCAGGTACGGCTTGTAGTCGAGGAGGTCGGCGCCCGCGTGGCAGTCGGCGGAGATGACCGTGTAGCGGTCCATGCGCCGGCCCATCACTGAACCCCCAGGACCGGGAAGTCGTGGTCCGTCAGCCAGTGCCGGCCGACCTCGCGCGAACGCGCCCAGGACGCTTCGACCGCCGCCTGGTCCGCGGGCTGGCCGAGGTCGTCGGGGGTCGGGCCGATGCGCCGGGCGATCGGCGCGAGTTTCGCCGTGTCGAAGCCGAAGACCTCGGCGGCGGCGAGGCCCAGCATCCTGCGGGCCTCGGTGACCGGGATGTCGTGGAAGGTGGTGCGCAGCCAGTTCGCGGTGTTCGGCCAGGTGCCTTCGGGGTGCGGGAAGTCGCTGCCCCACAGGATGTTGTCGACGCCGATCTCGTATCGCTGGGCGAGCTCGCGACGCTTGGTGTTGGTCGCGCAGATGAAGACCTGGCGGTCCAGGTACTCGTGCGGGGGCCGCTTCAGTTCGGCGAACGGCGAGAGTTTCTTTCCGCCGTGGGCGCCGAGATAGAGCCGGTCCATGAACCAGAGGAGGTTCGGCAGCCACCAGCAGCCGGACTCGGCGACGCCGAACCTCAGCCCCGGGTGGCGTTCGAAGGCGCCCGACCAGAGCAGGAACCAGAGCGGTCGGGACGGCCACCAGGTGACCTCGGAGACGTAGATGCCGAGGTGGTCGCCGTACTCGTGACGCGGGGCGGCGCCGGAGTGGGTGACGACCGGCATCCCCGTTTCGGCGGCGGCCGCCCAGACAGGGTCGTAACGGCGGTCGTGGTACGGGGACTTGTCCACCCACATGGAGGGGATCATCAGCGCCCCGAGCCCGGACTCCTTCGCACGGTGGATCTCGGCGACGACCCGGTCGACGTCGCCGGTGACGGGCAACAGGGCGACACCGCAGTGCCGTTCCGGGTTCTGTGCGACGAATTCGGCGAGCCAGCGGTTGTGGGCCTGCGCACCTGCCATGCCCAGTTCCGGGTCCTGGTCGCCGGAGAGGCCGAGGCCGACGCCGAACGGGGCGGCGGTCCGGCTGTCGACGGCGTCCGCGTCGGGGAAGACGACCTCGGCCGCCACCCCGTCCCCGTCCAGCTCCTTGAGACGTCGGGTGGCGTCCCAACCTCCCCTCAAGCCTTCCTCGTTGTCGTGGAACCACTTGTCGGCGAAGACTTCGTTGCGTACGCCGAGGCGGGTCATCTCCTCGCGCCGGCGCTCCCGCCCGGCGAGGAAGTCGTCGAACTCCCGGTGGAAGCGGGCGTCCAGATAGGGCCGGTACTCCTCGGTGGGCAGCCCGGCGTGGCAGTCGGAGGAGATGATCAGATACGGGTCGGTCATCGCTCGCCCCTCAGTCGAGTATGAAGCTCTCCAGGTACGACGGGTCCGCCCGGTCGAGCATCGACTGCGACCTGGCGCGGATCTGCCGGTCGCTGTGCTCGCTCGGCGGCAGCATCCAGAAGCGGTCGGCACGGATCCCGTCCACGACGGTTCCCGCGACCTCCTCCACGGGTGTGAACTCGACCTCGTGGCCCGCCGCCCGCATGGCGGACTCCCACTGGTCGAGGCTGCGGTACGGGGTCCGGCGCGGCCGCTGCTTGGCGTACCGTTCGGGCCGGTTGCGGTGCGACTCCCACAGTCCGGTACGGAGCATGTGCGGGCCCGGGAAGAGCACCGAGGCGCCGACCGCCGCGTCCTCCGCCTTCAGATGCGCGTACAGCGACTCGGTCATGGTGACGACGGCGGACTTGGTGACCGCGTACACGGATGCGGTCGGCAGGGGTGCGATCCCGCCGTCGCCGGAGGACGTGTTGACGACCCGGCCCGGCTCGCCACCCTCGATCATCCGGGGTACGAAGGCCTGGATGCCGTGGAAGACGCCCCACACATTGACCGCGAACGCCCACTTCCAGTCGTTCGGCTCGTGCTCCCACATCCGGCCCTCGGCGCCGGAGCCGACCCCCGCGTTGTTGCACAGCACATGGACGGCACCGAAGGTGTCGTACGCGGCGTCGGCGAGCGCCTGTACGGAGTCCCGCTCACTGACGTCGACCACCCGGGCCAGCACCTGCGCACCGTCCTCGCGCAGCTCGCCCGCCGCCTTGTCGAGCGCGCTTTCCTCCACATCGGCGAGGACGACGTTCAGCCCCTCGGCCGCGAACCTGCGGGCCATGGCGAGCCCGATGCCGCTCGCCGCCCCGGTGACGACGGCGACCTGCCCCTGCTCCAGCCTCATCGGACGCTCCCCTGCGGCGGACCGTCGTGGATCTGCTGCGGGTCGTCGTAGCGCTGGTGGATGTACGGCAGCAGCGCCTCGGCGCTCACCCGCTCGACCGCCCTGCCCTGCTGGTCGCTGGTCTTCTCACCGATGGTCAGATCGATCAACCGGCGTACGGGAAGGTCGGCGACCGGGTCGTACATCGACTCGCGCAGCACCACATCGCCGGAGATCCGCTCCAGCTTGCGGACCTTCTCGTGGCGGGTGCAGTGGATGAGGACGGGATCGGCGTCGAAGCCCTCGCCGTCCACGGCGGGCAGGAACTTGAAGTAGAAGTCGAGCTTCTCCGCCGGTTCGGGAAGCGGCAGTTGTTCGGCGACCGCGCCGCGCACCTCGACGAACGCGATGCCGTGCCGGACGAGCGCGGCCCGGACGACGAGTCCGTCGCGCTCGACGGTCACCTCGCCCAGCTTCTTCGGTTCGCCGAAGACCTCGCGGCCGCCGATCAGCGCCCGCTCATGAGTCATCGGCATGACGAGCGGGTACCAGCCCTCGTGCCCGTCGTGCACGGCGGCGACGGCGACGGAGCCCGCGCCGAGCGGATAGCCGGGCAGATCGACCTTGCTGATGTTGGCGCGGACGAGCGGGCGTTCGGCGGGTTTGAGAGGCGGCGGGAGCACGGCCGCCACCGCGTCGGGGTCGCTCTCCCAGACGGCGACCACACCGGTGGACCAGATGTCGGGGAGCCTGGAGCGGGCTGTGCGGGCCGCCGCGATCTCGGCGTCGGTGCGCGCGCCGTACCGTACACGTGCCATGGACGTACCACCCTTCTCGGTTGTCCGTGCCCGGGTCCTGTAACACAGTTACACCGGGCTGGATGAAGGGTGAATAGGCGTGCACGTAACGGAGTCCGGGAAGCTGGGAGCACTGTGTCGCGATCGTCGCTGACCCGTGAAGAGGTGCTGGAGGCCGCTGCCGCCCTGGTGCGGCAGCACGGCCCGGAGGCCCTCACGATGCGCAAGCTGGCTGCCGAGCTGGGCACGGCGGTCACCTCGATCTACTGGCATGTCGGCAATCGCGAGTCTCTGCTCGACGCCCTGGTGGAACGCACCGTCCAGGAGATGGGCGCCATCCGCCCCACCGGCCGGACCCCGGTGGCCAGGATCGTCTCGGTCGCCCGGGGGCTGCGCCGCGAACTGCGCGCCCGCCCCCATCTGATCGCGATGGTCCATGAACGCGGGCTCACGGAACGGATGTTCCTGCCCGCGCAGCAGGCGCTCGTCCACGAGGTGCACGCCGCGGGGCTGCGCGGGGCGCGGGCCGCCGACGCGGTGCGGGCTGTGCAGTTCCAGACGGTCGGCTTCCTGCTGGTCGAACGCAACCGGGAACGCTCCCCCGTCCAGTGCCCCGGTGAGGGTGATCTGTGGGGCGTGGCCACCGCGGAGCACGACCCGGCGCTGGCACGGGCACTGGCCAGGCCCGCCGACCAGGACCGGCTGTTCACGGCGTCCGTGCGGGCGCTGGTGAACGGGCTGCTGGCGGTCGGCGGGACGTAGGAGCCGCGGCCCGGGACCGGTCGAACAGAGGGCTCCCGGATAGGGGACTGTCAGTACCGGCCCGTATTCTCTGTGACCATGCTCGACGACCGCCAGACCGCAGCACCGTGGCCGACCGCCTACCCGCAGGGGTATGCGGTCGTCGACGTGGAGACCACCGGACTCGCCCGCGACGACCGGATAATCTCCGCTGCCGTCTACCGGCTGGACGCGCAGGGCAATGTCGAGGACCACTGGTACACCCTCGTCAACCCGGAGCGGGATCCCGGCCCCGTCTGGATCCATGGGCTGACCAGCGATGTCCTGGAGGGAGCCCCGCTCTTCCCGGAGGTCGTCGCCGCTCTGTCGGAGCGTCTCGCGGGCCGGGTCCTGGTCGCGCACAACGCCGCCTTCGACTGGTCGATGCTGGCCCGGGAGTACGCCCGCGCGGCGGTCGTCGCCCCGGTCGAGCAGCGGCTCTGCACGATCGCGCTCTCCAAGGAGCTGCGGCTGCCGCTGCCCAACCACAAGCTGGAGTCGCTGGCCGCGCATTTCGGAGTCGTGCAGCAGCGTGCGCACCACGCGCTGGACGACGCCCGGGTGCTGGCCGAGGCGTTCCGGCCGAGTCTGCATGCGGCGGCGCGCGACGGGGTGCGGCTGCCGCTGCTGGAGTGCCGCCCGCTGACCGAGTGGTCGGACTCCCCGGTGACCCCGAGGGTCGGCTATCAGCCCTCGTACGGAAGCCAGAACAGCTGGCGCCCCTCCCGGAAGCGGCCCGCCTGCCCGTATCCGAACCCCGGGCGGTACGACAAGGACAAACCACTCATGCAGGGCATGCGCGTGGCGTTCTCCGGGGACACCTCCATCGACCGTGAGCTGCTGGAGGACCGGGCGGTCGAGGCCGGGCTGCATGTGGCGACCAGCGTCTCCCGGCTGACCAGCCTGCTGGTCACCAATGACCCGGACGCGGCGACGTCGAAGACGGTGAAGGCCAAGGCGTTCGGCACGCCGATCGTGGACGAGAGCGCCTTCACCCACCTGCTGAGGGATGTGGCCGAGGTGTCGGCGACGACCGGGGCGCCCGTGGCTCCTGCTCTGCCGACGCCGTCATCGGAGTGAACCGGGGGCGACTCGCCCGCCCGCCGCTCGCCGCCCGGCGTCCCCGCGTCCCACCCTGTGGCGCATGGCACGTTGTGAGGTTTGCGGAAACGACTACGGCATGTCGTTCGAGGTGCACGCGCAGGGCGCGGTGCATGTCTTCGACTGCTTCGCCTGCGCCATTCACCGGATGGCACCCATCTGCGAGCACTGCCGGGTCCAGGTCATCGGCCAGGGTGTCGAGGTCGACGGGCACTGGTTCTGCGGCGGGCACTGCGCCCGCGCCGAGGGGAAGGTGGGCATCGTCGACAAAGTCTGAGCCCCGGCCGCGCGGCCCCGTCCGCCACCCCCTGCGCGATGCACCCCATGACGCAGTTGTACCGTCATGGGGTGTACCGCTTCCTGTTGACCCGGCAGTGGCTGATCCTCGCCCTCCTCGCCCTCGTCCTCATTCCCACGATGGTCGAGCTGGGCTTCTGGCAGCTCCACCGGCATGAGCACCGGGTGGCGCAGAACTCCCTGATCTCGCACAACCTGAAGGCGAAGCCGGTTCCGGTCGCCACGCTCACCTCTCCCGGTCACACGGTCCCGCGCTCCGACTACTGGCGTGCGGTGACGGCCACGGGGACGTACGACACGAAGCACGAGGTCGTCGTGCGCCGCCGGACCTCCACCGACGGCAGCATCGGCTTCCACGTACTGATCCCGCTCGACCTCAAGGGCGGCGGTACGGTCCTGATCAACCGGGGCTGGATCCCCACCGCCGACGACCAGCGCGCCTTCCCGGACATCCCGGCCGTGCCCACGGGCGAGGTGACCGTCACGGGACGGCTCAAGGCCGATGAGACGACAGGCACCAGCGGCATCAAGGACCTGTCGGACCTGCCGGACCGCCAGGTGATGCTGATCAACAGCGCCCAGCAGGCCAAGGCGCTCTCCCGGCCGGTCCTCGGCGGCTACATCGAGCAGACCGCACCCGAACCGTCCGGCGACGTTCCGGAGCTGATCGAGGCGCCGGACGACAGCTCCATCGGTCCGCACATGGCGTACGCGGTCCAGTGGTGGCTGTTCGCCGCCGGTGTCCCTGCGGGGTACGTGGTGCTGGCCCGGCGCGAGAAGCGCGACCGGGTGGAGGCCGCGGCCAAGGCCGAGGCAGCAGGCGATCCGGAGCCGGAACAGCCGGAGAAGCCCGCGCCCGCGACTGCCTGAGCCGACTTGTCCGGCGACGGCCCGCCACCGTGCTCAGGAGCCGGTGTTGTCGGGCATGCGGCCGCCTGTGGGACATCGGCTGCTTAGCAGGGCCCCGGTTCGGGAACACGGCAGAACGTGACCCCACGCATCGAGGACTACGCCCTCATCGGCGATCTGCAGACAGCCGCCCTGGTCGGCAGGAACGGTTCTGTGGACTGGCTCTGTCTGCCCCGCTTCGACTCGGGCGCCTGTTTCGCCGCCCTGCTCGGCGACGAGGACAACGGCCACTGGCGCATCGCCCCGAAGGGCGCGGACACCTGCACCCGGCGCGGCTACGTGGGCGACTCCCTCGTCCTGGAGACGTTCTGGGAGACCCGCACGGGCACCGTCAAGGTCATCGACTTCATGCCGCAGCGCGACCAGGAACCCGATGTCATGCGGATCGTCGAGGGGGTCAGCGGCACCGTCGACATGGCCTCCGTGATCCGGCTGCGCTTCGACTTCGGCTCCATCGTGCCGTGGATGCGCCGCTCACAGGGCCACCGGGTGGCGGTCGCCGGACCCGACTCGGTCTGGCTGCGCAGCGAGCCGCCGGTCAAGACGTGGGGCCAGGAATTCTCCACCTGCTCGTCGTTCACCGTCTCCGCGGGCGAGCAGGTGGCGTTCGTGCTGACCTGGCATCCCTCGCACTCGCCGCGCCCCGATCTCGTCGATCCGCACGAGGCGCTGAAGAACACCCTGTCCGACTGGGCCGAGTGGTCGGCCCGCTGCAAGTACCGGGGCCCGTACCGGGAGGCCGTGATCCGCTCGCTGATCACCCTCAAGGCGCTCACCTTCGCTCCGACCGGCGGCATCGTGGCGGCCCCCACCACCTCGCTGCCGGAGGAGATCGGCGGGGTACGGAACTGGGACTACCGCTTCTGCTGGCTGCGCGACTCCACCCTGGCGCTCAATGCGATGCTCTCGGCCGGCTATGTGGAGGAGGCCGCCGCCTGGCGGGACTGGCTGCTGCGCGCCGTCGCCGGGGACCCGGCCGACCTGCAGATCATGTACGGCCTGTCGGGCGAACGACGGCTGCCCGAGGCGGAGCTGCCGTGGCTGCGCGGATACGGGAACTCCAGCCCGGTCCGGATCGGCAACGCGGCGGTCCGGCAGCGGCAGCTCGATGTGTACGGAGAGGTCATCGACTCGCTCCGACTGGCGCGTGAGGCGGGACTGGCCGACCAACCGCACGCCTGGAGCCTGCAGCTCAGCCTGCTCGGCTTCCTGGAGTCCACCTGGCGCGAACCGGACGAGGGGCTGTGGGAGATCCGCGGCCAGCGCCGCCACTTCGTGCACTCGAAGGTAATGGCGTGGGTCGCCGCCGACCGCGCGGTGCGCACCCTGGAGGCCAACCCGTTGCTGGCCGGGGACGCCGACCGGTGGCGGGCGATGCGGGACGCCGTGCACCGGGAGGTGTGCGAGAAGGGGTACGACCCGGTGCGGAACACCTTCACGCAGTCGTACGGCTCCCGGGAGCTGGACGCCGCGACGCTGCTGATCGCCCGGACCGGCTTCCTGCCGCCGGACGACCCGCGGATCGTCGGGACGGTCGACGCGGTCCGGGCCGAGCTGGGCAGCGACGGGCTGGTCCGCCGCTACAGCACGGGCGGCGGCTCGATCGACGGGCTGCCGGGCGGCGAAGGGGCGTTCCTGGCGTGCTCGTTCTGGCTGGCGGACGCGTTGCGCCTGACCGGGCGCACCGAGGAAGCCACGGAACTCTTCGAACGGCTCCTCGCGCTGCGCAACGATGTCGGGCTGCTCGCCGAGGAGTACGACACCGTGGCACGGCGGCAACTGGGCAACTTCCCGCAGGCGTTCAGCCACATCGGACTGGTGGGTACCGCCGTTGCCCTGGCCGGGTGCGACATGCTGGATGCCGACGCGGCAGGATAGGACCCATGGATCTTGGACTGAAGGACCGTGTATACATCGTGACCGGGGCGACCCGGGGGCTGGGCCATGCCACCGCGCGGGAGCTGGCGGCGGACGGCGCGAAGGTGATCATCACCGGGCGGGACGGGAAGCGGGTCGAGGCGGCCGCCGCCGAACTGGGACCGGACGTGGTCGGCATGGCCGCCGACAACGGGGAGCCCGGCGCGGCGCAGCGTCTGGTGGACGCCGCCCACGCTCGGTTCGGGCGGCTCGACGGCATTTTGATCAGCGTCGGCGGACCTGCGCCCGGCTTCGTCGCCGACAACACGGACGAGCAGTGGCAGTCGGCGTTCGACTCGGTGTTCCTGGGCGCGGTACGGCTGGCGCGCACGGCGGCCGCGGCGCTCGGCGAGGGCGGGGTCATCGGCTTCGTGCTCTCCGGCTCGGTCCATGAGCCGATCGCCGGGCTGACCATTTCGAACGGTCTGCGTCCGGGACTGGCCGGGTTCGCCAAGTCCCTGGCCGACGAGCTCGGCCCACGGGGCATCCGTGTGGTGGGCGTGCTGCCGGCCCGGATCGACACGGACCGGGTGCGGGAGCTGGACGCACTGTCCGGCGATGTGGAGGCTTCGCGTACGGCGGCCGAGGCGCGGATTCCGTTGCGCCGGTACGGCACGCCGGAGGAGTTCGGGCGGACGGCGGCGTTCCTGCTGTCACCCGCGGCGTCGTATCTGACGGGGATCATGGTGCCGGTGGACGGCGGGTCGCGGCACGGGTTCTGAGCGGGGCCGGAGGCACCGGGGCCGTCCGGCGGCCGTTCTCGTCCTCCCCTCCCCATGCCACAAGGGCTGGGGAGGGACCTCCGGACGGCTCGATTCTGCCGCTGCCGGACGTTCCCGTCCTCAACTCACCCGTTCCGCACGGTGCTTGACGGCCCTCAGCCGTACTTCCGCCGGCAGTTCCGCCAGACCCGCCGAGTCCCTCGCGTGGGCCAGGGCCTCGTCCGTGAGCCGGCCGAGGGCCTCGTCCGGTGCCGCGTGCGGTTCCATCAGCAGCCGGATCCGCGCCCGCGGCGTACTGCGCCGGCCGACCAGCATCACCTGGGCGCGGTCCACCCCGTCCAGCGTCCCCGCCTCCCCGGCGAGCACACCCTCCAGGGCCCGGCCGCGCAGCAGCGCCCCCTCGCCGTCGCCGCTGTCGACCAGCACCTCGGCGAGACGGGCGCGGCGGAGCTGGGCGAGGAACCACCACAACGCGAGGACGACGAGGACCGCGAGGACCACGAGGACGGTCGGCCACCACCAGCCGTCGGCACGCCAGCGGTCCCGGTCGGCCCTGCTGAGCAGCACATCGGTCCTGCCGTCCCACGGCCACCAGGACGGCACGGAAAGGCCGAGCCCGGCGGCGAGCACCGCGCCGCCGCCGCAGACCAGCACCAGTCCGGCCAGTGCGAGCAGTACCCGGTTGACGGTCCTCAGCACCGCGGTCACCCCTTCTTCGCCGGACGGCGGACATGCACGGACAGGCTCGGCGGCTTCGCCAGGCCCAGCTCCTCGATCCCCGTGCCCAGCGCGGTGTCCAAGTCGGCCCGCACGTCGTCGAGTTCACGGAAGTGCGACACGGCACGCACCGCGACCTTGGCGCGCCCCATCCGGACCCGCACCGACTGCACGCCGGACACCTCCACGGCCCGGTCGCGCAGGACCAGGGCGGCGGCGGTCCGGTCGAGCCCGGCCCGTACCCCCGGATGGTCGCGGCGCATCGGCAGCACGTCGCGCAGACCGGGCGTGGCGGCGAGCACGATCAGCCACACACCGATCGCCACCGCGACCGCGGCACCGGCCACCACCCACACATTGTTCAGCGGCCGCTCCGCCAGGTCGTCGGCGAGCGCGCGGCGCCACTGCATGGCCGGGTGATGGGCCCGTACCGCCGCCACGTCGTACAGCAGCAGGCCGGACCCGCCGAGGACCACCAGCGCGAGGAGCCCGGCCGGGATGCGGCGCGCGGACCAGAAGCGACCGGCGCTGCCACCGCTGCGCTCCTTCCCCGGCGCCGGGTCGTACGCCGCGGCGGAGGCGAACTGGTCGAGGGCCAGTCCGCCTCCGTGTTCCACGGGGTCGCCGGCGGGCGGGCGCCGCGTGCTGTTCTCCGGCTCCTGGGGCTCGGTCATCGGATCCTCCCCTGTGCCGCGGCGCTCGCTCCCGCGGGGTGCAGACGCTCGACCTGTACGGCCACTTCGGGCACCTCCATCCCCGCCAACGCCTCTACCCGTTCGATGACATGCCGACGCACGGCACCGCACTGACGGCCGATGTCGGTGGGATATCCGAGCTCCAGACTGACCCGCACCCGGGCGGTCTCACGGTGCACCGTGACAGTGGCGCGCGGCGAGGCACCCTCCCGCGGCGGCTCGACGACAGCCTCCTTCGCCGCCTGTGCGGCGATCTTCGCGACGACCCGGTCGGCGATCCGGGTCTCGCCCCGCTCCGCGGCAGGGACCCTGCCGAACACCCCCGACAAAGCCGTCACCGCCGTCGGTCGCCGCGCTCGCGACTCCGGAAGAAGTCGCCAAGTTCCAGATCGCCGTCCAGGAAGCGACCGGCGACGAAGCCGATCGCTCCCAATGCGGCAACCAGCAGAAAGGCCCCGAACCCGCCGAAGTACCCGGCGAATGCGAGCGCCATGCCGGCCACCATGCCGACCACAGCCATGCTCATCGTGCGCTCCTCAACTGCCTCGGGTGGGAGGCCTACTGGAGACGTGGCTCGGAATGGTCCTCGCCCTCCTCGTCGGGCAGCTTCACATCGCTGACCGCGATATTGACCTCGACGACCTCAAGACCCGTCATCCGCTCGACCGCCGCGATGACGTTCTCCCGTACGTCACGGGCGACATCGGCGATCGACACGCCGTAGTCGACGACGATCTCCAGGTCAAGGGCGGTCTGCGACTCGCCGACCTCAGCCTTGACGCCGCGGGTGACCGATTTGCCGCCGCCGGGTACCCGATCGCGCACCGCACCGAAGGTACGGGACAGGCCGCTGCCCATCGCGTGGACACCGAGCACGTCGCGCGCCGCCATACCGGCGATCTTCTCGACCACACCGTCCGCGATGGTGGTACGGCCGCGGGTGGCGGGATCTCCTCCGCCGCGCTTGGTCAGCGGACTCTTTCGGCCGTCGTCCCCCGTCGCGCTGTCGGGGTTCTCGGGCCGGTTCCGCTGCGGGGTCTCGGTCATCGCCACTCTTCCCTTCGGGGCAGGGTTGGACTTCCTTGCCCACATTAAGTGCGCTTGCCCCGTCTCGCGCCGTGGATGCGGCAGGCTGGGGCAATGACGACGGCTGACAGCCCGCACAGGGCCGACGGATGGACGGCGGCGGTACGGCAGAGGCTCGGCCTGGGAAGACTGCTCCCACTGGGTGGTCCGGCGGACGGTGCGTGGATCGCGGAGCGGGCCGTGGTCTCGGTGCTGCGGCGCTCGGTGGGCGCATCGGGTCCCGGCCCGGTGCTCGGTGACGTACGGATCACCGTGGCGGACCCGGACGCGGCCCCGGACCCGGCGCTGCCGTCGCCGCCGAGCGCGCTGCCGCCCGGACCGCTGCGGATCGAGGCGACGATGTCGGCGACGGCCGACCGGCCGCTGCCCGCCGCCGCGGCCGCCCTGCGCTCGGTCCTGGGGACGGCGGCCACGCAACGGCTCGGCCTGGTGGTCGGCGAGGTGGATCTGCGGGTGACGGAGCTGCTGGACACGGTCCCCGACCGGGCGGCCCCGGAGCCTGCCGCGGTACGCGGGGCGGAGCCGGAGGGCGCGGCGGGGACGGCGGCGGCCGCGGTCCCCGGTGTCGCGACACTGACCCATGTGCTGGGCAGCGCGGTGCATACGGCCGCGGACCATGTGCGGGTCGAGCTGGCGACGGACGCGAACCACCGGGCGCTCGATGTGGCACGGGCGGTGCGAACGGCGGTGGCGGACGCCGTGGACGGACATCCGCCGGTGACCGTGCTGGTCACCGCGGTGGTGGACACGGGATGAACGGACCGGCCGTCGCGGTGGTGGACACGGAACCACCGGGGTCGTCACGGCCCCGGGGCACGCAAAGTGGCCCTGAGCCGTCGCCACCGCGGCGCACGCGGAGTGACCGGGCGGCTCCCGCTGGGGGGGGACGCCCGGTGCCGAGCCTCAGTCGGTGAGGCCCGCGAGGTCGCGGAGGCGGCGGCCCTGGGCCGCGCGCTCGGCGGTGCGCTGGTCCTCGTACGTACGCGAGACCGCACCGCTCAGCAGCGCCTTGGTCTCGACGACGGCGTCACGCGGGGCCGCCAGCAGCGCCGCGGACAGTTCATGGGTCGCCGCGTCGAGCTCGTCGGCGGGGACCACCAGGTTGGCGAGACCGATGCGCTCGGCCTCCTCCGCGTGGACGAAGCGGCCGGTGGCGCAGATTTCGAGCGCGCGGGCGTATCCGACCAGGTGCACCAGGGGGTGCGTGCCGGTGAGGTCGGGGACCAGACCGAGGCTGGTCTCACGCATGGCGAACTGCACGTCCTCGGCGACGATCCGCAGATCGCAGGCGAGGGCGAGCTGGAAGCCGGCACCGATCGCATGCCCCTGGACCGCCGCGATCGACACGATGTCGTTGCGGCGCCACCAGGTGAACGCCTCCTGGTACTCGGCGATGGTCGCGTCGAGCTCGGACTCCTTGCCGCGCGCCAGGTCGAGGAAGGACGGCTCACCGTCGAACCCCTCGGGACTGAACGCCTGCCGGTCGAGCCCCGCGGAGAAGGATTTGCCCTCGCCACGGAGCACGACGACCCGCACGCTGCCGGGCAGCGCCCGTCCGGCCTCTGTCAACGCCCGCCACAGAGCGGGGGACTGAGCGTTGCGCTTGGCCGGATTGGTGAGGGTCACCGTGGCAACCGCGTCATCGACGGTGAGTCGTACGCCGTCCTGGTCGAGCACAGAGTCGAGCGAGGTCATGGGGCGCCTCCGGGTCGGGTGCAGTCAGCATGTCGAGCTAAGTGACTGAACAGTAACCACCCGGTCGGCCACGTGGCCGACCGGGTGGCCACCGCCCGAAACCGGTGAGCCCTCGGGGCATGTCCGTCCTGCGACGTGTCCCGATCCGCCCAGGTCCCATCGTCGAGCTGCCGCACTCGCCCCAAGGGCGGCAGACGGCAGTTCGACGACGGGGCCTGAGGCCGTCAGGCCGTGGCAGCCTTCTTGCCCCGTGTCGCTCCGCCGCGTCCCCGCAGCGTGACCCCGGACTCGCTGAGCATCCGGTGGACGAATCCGTAGGAGCGGCCGGTCTCTTCGGCCAACGCCCGGATGCTCGCACCGGAGTCGTACTTCTTCTTCAGGTCTGCCGCGAGCTTGTCGCGCGCGGTGCCGGTCACCCGGCTGCCCTTCTTCAGAGTCTCGGCCACCCGTGCCTCCTCATGGGAAGTGCGCTCTGGATTCTCATGATCACCCCTCGAGGGCTTCCTGGCCACCCATTCGGCAAGGTCCGTACAACCGGTTTCGCACCCCGGGAATACGCCTTCACAAGCGGAATCTCCCATTCCGACGGGCTTCGGGGGCCGTCCGGAGCGGAGTTGAGACGAACAGCCAGGTCAGGGCCGTACGAGGGGGCAGGGCCCCACATGGGTGCGCCCGGCAGGTATCTGCCGGGCGCCGTGCCGAGGTACGAGAGGTCCTCACGCAGATGATGGATCACGCGTAGGCCGAATGATCCAGTCGGAGTGGATCAGCCGACAGCGGGCGAGGAAACCACCCGGAGCGGGAATCAGGCCAGGGCGACCAGGTCCCGGTAGTCCGCACCCCACAGGTCCTCGACGCCGTCCGGCAGCAGGATGATCCGCTCCGGCTGGAGCGCCTCGACCGCACCCTCGTCGTGCGTGACGAGGACGACCGCGCCCTTGTACGTGCGCAGCGCGCCGAGGATCTCCTCGCGGCTGGCCGGGTCGAGGTTGTTCGTCGGCTCGTCGAGGAGCAGCACATTGGCGGAGGAGACCACCAGGGTCGCGAGCGCCAGACGGGTCTTCTCCCCGCCGGAGAGCACGCCGGCCGGCTTGTCGACGTCGTCGCCGGAGAAGAGGAACGAGCCCAGCGTCTTGCGGACCTCGACGAGGTCGAGATCCGGGGCGGCGGAGCGCATGTTCTCCAGGACCGTGCGCTCCGGGTCGAGGGTCTCGTGCTCCTGGGCGTAGTAGCCGAGCTTGAGCCCGTGGCCCTCGATGACCTCGCCGGTGTCGGGCTTCTCGGCACCGCCGAGGAGCCGGAGCAGGGTGGTCTTGCCCGCACCGTTGAGGCCGAGGATGACCACGCGGGAGCCCTTGTCGATGGCGAGGTCCACGTCGGTGAAGATTTCGAGCGAACCGTAGGACTTGGACAGCCCCTCCGCCATCAGAGGGGTTTTGCCGCACGGCGAGGGCTCCGGGAAGCGCAGCTTGGCGACCTTGTCGGAGACCCGGACGGCCTCCAGGCCGGAGAGCAGCCGCTCGGCGCGCTTGGCCATGTTCTGCGCGGCGACGGTCTTGGTCGCCTTGGCGCGCATCTTGTCGGCCTGCGAGTTGAGCGCAGCCGCCTTCTTCTCGGCGTTCTGGCGCTCACGCTTGCGGCGCTTCTCGTCGGCCTCGCGCTGCTGCTGGTAGAGCTTCCAGCCCATGTTGTAGATGTCGATCTGCGAGCGGTTGGCGTCGAGGTAGAAGACCTTGTTGACGACCGTCTCGACGAGGTCGACATCGTGGGAGATCACGACGAAGCCGCCGCGGTAGCTCTTCAGGTAGTCGCGCAGCCAGACGATGGAGTCGGCGTCGAGGTGGTTCGTCGGCTCGTCGAGGAGCAGGGTGTCGGCGTCCGAGAACAGGATGCGGGCCAGCTCGACACGGCGGCGCTGACCGCCGGAGAGCGTGTGGAGCGGCTGTCCGAGCACGCGGTCGGGCAGGCTGAGCGCGGCGGCGATGGTGGCGGCCTCGGCCTCGGCGGCATAACCGCCCTTGGTGAGGAACTCCGTCTCCAGCCGCTCGTACTTCTTCATCGCCTTCTCGCGGGTGGCGCCCTTGCCGTTCGCCATCCGCTCCTCGTTCTCACGCATCTTGCGCAGGATCTCGTCGAGACCACGAGCGGACAGGATGCGGTCGCGGGCGAGGACGTCGAGATCACCGGTGCGCGGGTCCTGCGGGAGGTAGCCGACCTCACCGGAGCGGGCGATGGTGCCGCCGGCCGGTGTGCCCTCGCCGGCGAGGCACTTGGTGAGGGTGGTCTTGCCCGCTCCGTTGCGGCCGACGAGGCCGATGCGGTCGCCCTTGGCGATACGGAAGTTGGCGGACTCGATGAGGATGCGGGCGCCGGCACGCAGCTCGATACCGGAAGCGGTGATCACGGAAAAACTCCAGGGCGGTGATGGACGGCGGACGGGACGACTTCAGAGTCTCGACTCGACGCCGCTACTCATGCACAAGGAGAATTGCCATACGGGCCATTCTACTGGCGGTGTGCAACTGCTTTTCCGCATGCTCCTACGGCATTTGCCGATCACTCGCCCAGGATGCCCTCCGGCGCCGCCCCCCTGCCTCCATCCGGCCACCAGAACAGGCATAGCGGTGTGAACTATCCGATACTCGGCGCAGTGCGGTGAGGCAGCCGCGGCCGGACCGGAGAAGTGGTGGCCCCATGCAGTTCGACGACGACGCCGATCTGGACACGTCCGAGGTCAGTGACGTACGGGGCAGCCGGATCCTCGGAGGAAAGGCGACGGTGGGCGGCGGTATCGCCGGACTCATCGCCCTGATCCTGGGGCTGCTCTTCGGTGTCGGCCCGGACCAGCTGGGCCTTTCGTCGGGCGACTCGGGTACGACGGCGACCGCGTCGTCGGCGGCGCAGGTCGAGCAGAGCTGCCGGACCGGTCAGGACGCGAACGCCAGGGACGACTGCCGCACCGTCGCCGTGGTCAACAGCGTGCAGGACTTCTGGCGCCAGGAGTTCGCCCGCCGGGGCGCTCGGTACGGCGACGCGAGGACGGTTCTGTTCACCGACCGGATCGTCAGCAACGCCGTGAAGGTGGAGCTGCAGGCGGACTGCTATGCCGGGGTCTGGGCGCACCACGCGACGACCACGCCGGACGAGTCGACCGGGCGGCCGCTGATCACCTCGCTGACGCAGGCGGACATCCGGGACGGGCTCGACGCGGCCGCCGCGGTGGGCGACGACCGGATCCAGGAGAAGTTCCAGGGCTGGGTCACACCGGAGTCCTGGACGCACGGCTCGGCGGCGCAGCGGCAGCAGTGGTTCACCACCGGCTTCCGCAGCGGCGACATGGCCGACTGCAACACCTTCCGGTGAGCCGGCCACCGCCGGTGGCCGACGGAAGACTGAGACGCGGATCACAATGGACAGTGGAAAGAGGTGAGCGCCATGGCGGGCGCACCGGCCGGGGTTCCGACGATCTATCCGACGATTCTGTACAACGACGCGAAGGCCGCGATCAGGACGCTGACGGAGGGGCTGGGGTTCACCGAGGAAGCGGTGTACGAGGGCGCGAACGGCACGGTGCTGCACGCGGAGCTGTCCTGCGGCAACGGCAGGGTGATGCTGGGCTCCAAGGGGCGCGGGGGGACCTTCGCCAAGGCGATGGCGGATGCGGGACCGAGCGGGGTGTACGTCGTGGTGGACGAGGTCGATGCGCACCATGCGCGGGCCGTGGAGTACGGGGTGGAGATCCTGATGCCGCCCACGGATCAGGACTACGGGTCGCGCGACTACATGGCGCGTGACGCGGAGGGCAACGTGTGGAGCTTCGGGACGTACGCCCCGGGGTCCGCGGACTGACCGCGTGCGCGTCCCCGGGCGCTCCTCTTGATTCCTACGCGCCGCCGGTGTGCACCTGGAAGGCGGCCCGGCGGACGGCCTTGGCCAGCGCGGGGTCCGGATGGGCGGCGGCCAGCGCCACCAGCACCTGGACGGTGCGCGGGTGGCCGACGGCCCGGACCTCGTCCAGCAGCGCCGGCACCGTGCCCTGGACGGCGGAGTCGAGATGACGGATCAGCAGTGCCGTCTCGCCGTGGTCGGCGACGGCCGCCGCGGTGTCGACCCAGAGCCAGGTGGCTTCCTCGCGGCTGAGGACCTCCTGGGCGTCCTCGGGGTCGGTTCCGTCGTACTCGGCCAGCCAGAGCAGCGCGTACGGGCGCAGTGAGGGGTCGGTGACGACGGAGCGCACCACTGGCTCGGCGGGGGCGCCGACGACCCGGAGCGCCTCGAAGGCGAGTCCGCGCAGCAGTGCGTCCTCGCCGCGGGCGACGGCGAGCAGTTCGGCGACGGCGCTGCCGACGGGGCGGGCGGCCAGCCAGGCGCGGTATTCGGCGCGAGCCGGTCCGGGGGTGAGCCGGGCGCAGCCGAGCAGCATGTCGGCGGCGGACTGCTCGATGTTCCCGGCCGGGCTCTGGGCGGCGACGCAGATCTGTTCCAGCTTGACCCAGACCGCCCAGTTGCCGAGCGGGGTGAGGGTGGCATGGCCGACGCCGAGCGTGAGTGCGCCGACGGCGGCCAGTCCCTCCAGCGCCCAGTCGAGGAGCAGCGCGACCAGGGCGGCGGGGTGCGCGGTGGGAGCGGGTTCGGCCGGTGCCTCCGGTCCGTACGGCACCTCGCAGCGCTCCTCGTGGAGTTCGGCGACGCGCTGGCCGAGGAGATCGAGGAGGGCGGGCACGGTGACCGGGCCCGCCGAGAGCTGCAGGAGGGAGAGCACCTGGGGTACGGCCTCGACGGCCTCGGCGACCGCGGTGGAATCGATGCCCTCGGGCGCCGGGTGGACGAGCGACCAGGCGTCGAAGAGCGCCACCCAGCCACGGAGCACGGCGGAGTCGTCACGGTCCCAGGCGCGCAGCCGCCAGCCGGGGCGTGCGGTCTCGCCATGGAGTTCGACGAGGCCGGCCAGGCGGGCCCGGTCCCAGCCGGAGCGGACCTGTGCCGGGGACAATTCCATTGCGGTCGCAGCCCGTTCGAGAGCGTGGGCGGCGAGCGGGGCCGTGCCGGGGCTCGCGCCGTCGGCGGCCCAGCGGGCGATCCGTACGGCGTCGGCGAGCGCGGCCCTGGCCTGGCGGGCCAGTTCCGCACGGGGCGGGGTGCCCTCGGGCGGGCGCGGGGCCGGCCTGGTGCGCCGGGTGGTCACGGCCTTGCGGGCGGTGGCAAGGGGTCGCGGGCGGACAAGTCGCAGCCTGGAGTCGCGCGGGGTACGGGACGTCACGGGGAGCAGTCTTGCCTCTGACGGCCCGAAAGCCCAAACGGAACCCGGATTCGCGGCGGAAGGGGGCTGCGGGCCCGGCCGGTACCAACCGTCCGATCCCTCGCATCAGCTCACATCAGCGGCGTCAAAAAGCGCCGCAGCGCCTCTTCGTAACGGGCCGGATCGGCATTCCACATCGCCGCATGCGGAGCCTGCGGTACGGGATGCAGGGCGACCAGGTCGGGACGGCGCTCGGCGAGCTCCCGGCTCGGCTGCCAGGGGGCCAGGGTGTCGTCGGGGCCGTGGAAGATCAGCGTCGGGACGTGCAGGGCCTGCGGGAGGGAGGTGTCGAGGAGCCGGGAGCCGCGCAGACCGGTCTGGCCCTGGGCGGCGCGCAGGGCGAGCGGCAGCAGCGGGGCCGGGACGCCGCGGGCGGTGGCGAGGGCGCGCAGGGTGGTGGCCCAGTCGAGCACCGGGGAGTCCAGGACGAGGCCGCAGATCCGCTCGCGGAGCGCGGAGTTGACGGCCGCGTGCAGCGCCATGGTGGCGCCGGTGGACCAGCCGTGCAGGACGACCTTCTCGGCGCCGTACCGCAAGGCGAAGCGGACGGCCGCGTCCAGGTCGCGCCATTCGGACTCGCCGAGGTGGGCGAGTCCGTCCGGGGAGCGCGGGGCTCCGGGGTCGCCGCGGTAGGCCAGACCGAGGACCGGCAGCCGCAGCCGGTGCAGGAACTCCATGATGTTCATGGGGTGTTCGCGGGTGGTGCCGAGGCCGTGCACGGTGATGACCCAGGTGTCCCGGGGGCCGGGCACGAACCAGGCGGGCAGGATGCCGAGCTCACCGGGGATCTCGACGTCCCTGTGGTCGAGGCCGAGTGCCGTGCCGGGGTCGCCGCTGTACAGCGCGGGGGTGATCCGGACCTGGGCGCCGGGTTCCAGGCTGCCGTCGTCGACGCGTTCCAGTCTGCGTACGACGGCGTCGGCGGCGTGCGGTGCCTGCTCGATGACCGGGCCGACGACGGCCTGGACGCCGTCGCCCACCAGTCCGTACGTACCGGGCCGGAGCGCGGCGAAGGAGCGGGTCAGTGTGACCTGTCCGGCCGCCGTGGCGTGCACGGTGAGTTTCCGGTCGGCGGGGAGCGGACGTCCGGACGGCGCCCTCAGGGCAACGTCGCTGGCGTACCGGCCGGCCACGACCGCTGCCGCGCCGACGCCGAGGATGGTGGTGACGGCTGCTGCCGTCGCTGTAGCCGGGCGCACTCCTTCAGTGTCGGAGGGTGTGCCGTGCCCGGCCAGTGGACGGGGGCCGTCCGGCGGCTCGCCGGGCCGCCCGCTCCCGGTCAGCCGGGTTGTCCGTACCCCTTCAGGGCGTCCTGCACGTCGCGCAGCTGAGCGAGGGAGAGCAGGGACGGGGTGTGGCCGGGTACCGAGCTCGCGGTGAGCCAGAGCCTGCACATCCATTCCAGCTGAGCGGTGCGGTCGTAGGCCTGGTCGAGGGTGGATCCGTAGGTGACCGTTCCGTGGTTGCGGAGCAGACAGCCCGTGCGGTCGCGCAGGGCGGCCAGCATGTGCTCGGCCAGCTCCTGCGTTCCGTAGCGCGCATAGGCCGCAGTACGGACGGGGCCGCCGAGCATGGCAGCGGCGTAGTGCACCAGCGGGACCTCGGGGACGAGGGTGGAGACGGCCGTGGCGTGCACGGCGTGAGTGTGCACGACGGCGGCGGCGTCGGTGTGGCGGTAGACCGCCAGGTGGAGCGGGAGTTCGCTGGTCGGGGCAAGGACGCCGAGCACCTGGTTGCCGTGGAGGTCGACGGCCACGGTGTCGCCGGGGCCGAGCCGGTCGTACGGCACACCGCTCGGCGTGACCAGGACGAGGTCGCCGACCCGCGCCGACACATTGCCCGAGGTACCGACGACCAGGCCCTCCGCCGCGGTCCTGCGGGCGGTGGCGACGACACCGTTCCAGGCCTGCTCGATCGCGTCGCGCGCACCGTTCGCGTCATGCCCGTTATGACCGTTACGCCCGTCGCGTGCGCCCTCGTGATGATCGCTCATGGGGGAATCCTGTCAGCGGGGCCGTCGCGGCAGCAGGCCCGCGGGTGACCCACATCTCTTTTCGGAGGTTTCCCGACCCCGGATCACGGGGCGCGACGCGGGGCGGGAGAGGCGAAATCCGGCCACGGCAGGCGCTGCGCCCCGCATCGACTGTCGGTGGTCCGACAAAGAGAACGGCTCAACTCCGTTTGGAGTCACCACAGGGCCCCGCCCAGTTCATCTTCCGTTCACCCAGGTTGCCTACGTTCCACGTGCCAATGACGTCGAACGATTGCCTGGGTAAATGGAACACATCACGCTGCTCCTCGCGATTGTGATCGTGACAGCTCTAGTGTTCGATTTCACGAACGGTTTCCATGACACCGCGAACGCGATGGCGACCACCATCTCGACCGGTGCCCTCAAACCCAAGACAGCGGTGGCCATGTCCGCCGCTCTCAACCTCGTCGGCGCGTTCCTGTCGGTGGAGGTCGCCAAAACGATCTCCGGCGGGATCATCAACGAGGACGGGCTGCGGACAGAAGTCATCTTCGCGGCCCTCGTCGGCGCCATTCTGTGGAATCTGCTGACCTGGCTGGTCGGCCTGCCGTCCAGTTCGTCCCACGCACTCTTCGGCGGCCTGATCGGCGCCGCGGTGATGTCGGCCGGCTGGTCCTCGGTCGACGGCGGCACCGTCGTCACCAAGGTGCTGCTTCCCGCGGTCGCCGCCCCGGTCGTCGCCGGTCTCGCCGCACTGCTGGCGACCAGGCTGACCTACCGGATCGGCGGCGGGATCCGTAACGACGCCCAGGAGAAGGCCACCGCCAAGGGCTACCGGGCCGGCCAGATCGCCTCGGCCGGACTGGTCTCGCTCGCCCACGGCACCAACGACGCGCAGAAGACCATGGGCATCATCACCCTGGCCCTGGTCACCGGTGGCGTCCTGTCCCCCGGCTCGAACCCGCCGGTCTGGGTCATCGTCTCCGCCGGTCTGGCCATCGCACTCGGCACCTACCTGGGCGGCTGGCGCATCATCCGCACCATGGGCAGCGGCCTCACCGAGCTCAAGCCGCCGCAGGGCTTCGCCGCCCAGACCAGCGCGGCCACGGTCATCCTGGCCTCCTCGCACCTCGGCTTCTCCCTCTCCACCACCCAGTCATGCTCCGGCGCCGTGATGGGTGCGGGGCTCGGCCGCCGGGGCGGTGTGGTCCGCTGGTCCACCGCCACCCGGATGTTCGTCGCCTGGGGTCTGACCCTGCCGGCCGCGGGTCTGGTCGGCGCGGGCGCGGAGTTCCTCACCAAGCAAGGCACCTGGGGTGTCGCCGTCGTCGCCGTCCTGCTCGTCGCGGGCTCCGGAGCGATCTGGCTGCTGTCCCGGCGCAAGCCGGTCGGGCACGACGATGTCGCGCCCACCGGCGAGGACGCCGAACCGGCGGGTGTCATCACCACCGCCATCGCGGCCGTCACCCCGCCGCCGCCCGCCGGGGCGGCCGCGGTCGCGGTCGCGGTCGCGGTCGCCCCGGCAGTGGACACGACCACGGACCTCAAGACCACCATCCCGGCCCAGCCCGGAACCGTCGCCGCCGATCCGGCGCGGCCCGCCACGGTGTAAGGACAGATCACCATGAACATCGACTGGGCAGCTCTCGGCTCCGTTTTCGGCGTCTCGCTCGTCGTCACCGTCGCGCTGGTGGGCCTCTTCACCCTGGGCATCGTCGGCCTCTCCAAGCAGCCCGAACCGGCCGCGCAGGGCGGCTCCACCGGAGGCTCCCTGATGCTCGCCCGTGCGGGTGCGTACCTCTGCTTCGGGCTCTGCGCGGCCGCGGTCGCGTACGGGATCTATCTGATCGTCGCCTGAGCCCCTTCCCGCGCTCCCCCATCGGGCCGGACACACCTCGCGTGTGTCCGGCCCGATGTGCGTCTGCGCACACTGCACCGCCGCAGGTCAACGCCAGGTTGACGGGCGTTCGCGGAGCGTGGTGGACTGCCGGAGCCATTTACGGCGACAGCAGAGGAAGCCGGTGCGAATCCGGCGCGGTCCCGCCACTGTCACCGGGGAGCAGTCCCCCACACCGGAAGTCACGGCTCGCGCATGCGGGCTGGAAGGCCGGGGGAACTGCGGATCCGGGAGCCAGGAGACTCTCGCCGCCGGTCACGTCGAACCAGGGCGCGGACCCTGAGTGAGGACATATCGCCATGCCCGGCTGCCGTGCGTCCGCCGTTTCTGTGCCGCTCCCACCAGGAGTCGGCTGTACGAAGGTCCTTCGAGGCAGTGCGGCCGGCTGAGCCGTGCGAGCCGACCGCATCTTCGCGTACGGCGCCGCCGCCGGCCTGATCGGCGATCTGCTGCTCGGTGATCCCCGCCGGGGGCATCCGGTCGCCGCCTTCGGGCGGGCCGCGGCGGGCGTCGAACGGCGTCTGTGGCGCGACCACCGCGGGTGGGGCGCCCTGCACACCCTGGTCTGCGCCGGAGGCGCTGCGGGTGGAGCCGCGCTGGCCGCCCGTGTTGTACGCCGTCATCCCGCCGCCTCCGTCGCCCTGACCGCGGCCGCCACCTGGTCCGTCGTCGGCGGCACCTCGCTGGGTCGCGAGGCGCGCGCCATCGGCGGCGCGCTCGCCGCCGGTGACATCGAGCTGGCCCGGGAGCGGCTCCCCCATCTGTGCGGGCGCGACCCGCACTCCCTCGACGGGCCGCAGATCGCGCGCGCCGTGGTGGAGTCCGTGGCCGAGAACACCTCGGACGCGGTGGTCGGCGCGCTGGTGTGGGGCGCGCTGGGTGGCGTGCCCGGACTCGTCGCCTTCCGCGCCGTCAACACCCTCGACGCGATGGTCGGGCACAAGTCGCCCCGCCATCTGCGCTACGGCTGGGCCTCGGCCCGCCTGGACGACGTCGTGGGCTGGCCCGGCGCCCGGCTCACCGCCGTGCTCGCCGGGGTTGCCGGGGGGCAGCCACGTCGAGCGTTGCGGGCCTGGCGGGCGGACGCGGGCAGGCATCCGAGCCCCAACGCCGGTCCGGTGGAGGCCTCGTTCGCGGGGGCGCTCGGCGTACGGCTCGGCGGGACCCTCGCGTACGGCGGACGTGTCGAGCACCGGCCGGTACTGAACGGCGCGACCGGCCGTGCGGTGGAGACCGGGGACATCGAGCGCGCGGTGCGGCTGTCGCGCCGGGTGGGGGTGCTGGCCCTCGGCGTGTGCGCGGCGGGCCGGCTGATCGCGGGACGGTGGTCGCCCTCGGGGCGGCGTCCGGCCGCGGGACGGAGCGGGAAATGAGCGGCGGACTGCTGGTCGCCGGAACCACGTCGGACGCGGGCAAGAGCGTCGTCACGGCAGGCATCTGCCGGTGGCTGGTGCGCCAGGGCGTGAAGGTCGCGCCGTTCAAGGCGCAGAACATGTCGCTGAACTCGTTCGTCACCCGCGAGGGCGCGGAGATCGGACGCGCGCAGGCGATGCAGGCGCAGGCCGCCCGGGTGGAACCGACCGCGCTGATGAACCCGGTGCTGCTCAAGCCCGGCAGCGACCGTTCCAGTCAGGTCGTCCTGATGGGCAGGCCGGTGGGCGAGATGAGCGCGCGCGGTTACCACGGGGGGCGGCAGGAATCCCTGCTCGGTACGGTCGTGGACTGCCTGGAGCAGCTTCGGGGCGCCTATGACGCCGTGATCTGCGAGGGGGCGGGCAGCCCGGCCGAGATCAATCTGCGGCGTACCGACATCGTGAACATGGGGATCGCGCGGGCCGCGCGGTTCCCCGTCGTCGTCGTCGGCGACATCGACCGCGGTGGCGTCTTCGCCTCGTTCTTCGGCACGACGGCACTGCTCAGCGCCGAGGACCAGGCGCTGATCGCCGGCTATCTGGTCAACAAGTTCCGCGGCGACGTGTCGCTCCTGGAGCCGGGTCTCGACATGCTGCACGGGCTGACCGGGCGACAGACGTACGGAGTGCTGCCGTTCGCCCACGGCCTGGGCATCGACGAGGAGGACGGACTGCGGGTCTCGCTGCGCGGGGCCGTACGCGAGTCGGTCGTCGCGCCGCCGCACGGCGAGGACGTGCTGCGGGTCGCGGTGTGCGCCGTACCGCTGATGTCTAACTTCACCGATGTGGACGCGCTGGCCGCCGAACCGGGTGTCGTGGTCCGGTTCGTGGACCGGCCGGAGGAGCTGGCCGACGCGGATCTGGTGATCGTGCCCGGCACGCGCGGGACGGTGAAGGCGCTGGCCTGGCTGCGGGAACGGGGGCTGGCCGACGCGCTGCTGCGGCGGGCGGCGCAGGGGCGTCCGGTGCTCGGCATCTGTGGCGGGTTCCAGGTGCTCGCGGAGCGGATCGAGGACGAGGTGGAGTCGCGGGCGGGGCGGGTCGACGGGCTCGGACTGCTGCCGGTGCGGATCCGGTTCGACCGCGAGAAGACCCTCGCCCGACCGGTCGGTACAGCGCTCGGGGAGCCGGTGGAGGGGTACGAGATCCACCACGGGGTCGCCGATGTGCGGGGCGGCGAGCCGTTCCTGGACGGGTGCCGGGTCGGCGTGGTGTGGGGGACGCACTGGCACGGGTCGCTGGAGAGCGATGCGTTCCGGCGTCGGTTCCTGGTGGAGGTCGCGGCAGCGGCGGGGCGGCGGTTCGTGCCGGCGCCGGACACGAGTTTCGGCGCGCTGCGGGAAGAACAGCTGGACCGTCTGGGGGACTTGATCGAGGAGCATGCGGATACGGGGGCGTTGATGCGGCTGATCGAGGCGGGGGTGCCGGAGGGATTGCCGTTCGTGGGCCCTGGGGCACCGGAGGTGCCGGCGGCCCGAGGGGGCGGTGTTGTGGCTGGTGCACGTCGCGCTGACGAGCCCGGGGTGGCTGGGGGGTTGGCGTGAGGGGAACGCCTGCGGCGGGCTTTCCTCCCCGCCCCGCCCCTTCCCGTAACCGGGGCTCCGCCCCGGACCCCGATCCTCAAACGCCGGACGGGCTGGAATGCGGCCCGCGGATGGATGACGTCGTCAAGGAGGCTTTGTGAGTACCCCGTATCCCTTTACTGCCATCGTCGGGCAGGACGATCTGCGGCTCGGATTGTTGCTGAACGCCGTATCGCCCGCTGTCGGCGGTGTGCTCGTGCGTGGGGAGAAGGGGACCGCCAAGTCCACCGCCGTGCGGGCGCTCGCCGCGCTCATGCCCGAGGTCGATGTCGTCTCCGGCTGCCGGTTCTCGTGTGACCCGGTGTCACCCGATCCGGCGTGTCCCGATGGTCCCCACGAGGCGGGGAGCGGCGTGTCGCGGGCGGCGCGGACCGTGGAGCTTCCGGTGGGCGCCTCCGAGGACCGGCTCGTCGGGGCGCTCGACATCGAGCGGGCACTCGCCGAGGGGGTCAAGGCGTTCGAGCCGGGGCTCCTCGCCGATGCGCATCGCGGAATCCTGTACGTCGACGAGGTCAACCTGCTCCATGACCACCTGGTGGATCTGCTGCTGGACGCGGCGGCCATGGGTGCCTCGTACGTGGAACGCGAAGGCGTCTCCGTACGGCATGCCGCGCGGTTCCTGCTCGTCGGAACGATGAACCCCGAAGAGGGCGAGCTGCGGCCGCAGTTGCTCGACCGGTTCGGGCTGACCGTCGAGGTCTCCGCGTCACGCGACACCGATCAACGGGTCGAGGTCGTACGGCGGCGGCTCGCGTACGACGACGATCCGGCCGGGTTCGCCGCCCGGTGGGCCCAGGAGGAAGGGGAGTTGCGGGAGCGGATCGCCGCGGCACGGGCGCTTCTTCCCCATGTGGTGCTCGGGGACCGTGCGTTGCGGCAGATCGCCGCCACCTGTGCGGCCTTCGAGGTCGACGGGATGCGCGCCGACATCGTGATGGCCCGCACCGCGACCGCGCTGGCCGCGTGGGCGGGGCGTACCGACGTGCTCGCCGAGGACGTCCGGCAGGCCGCCCTGCTCGCGCTCCCCCACCGGCGCCGCCGCAATCCGTTCGACGCGCCCGGTCTCGACGAGGACAAGCTCGACGACACTCTGGAGCAGAACAGCGGTGAAGGGGACGGGGGCGGGGACGATCCCGATCCGGACGGGCCGGGTGGGGGTGGGCCGCCCCCACAGGGGGACGGGCCCGACACGCCGCCGCAGCCCGAGGCGGGGAACGGCGACACGCCCGGACTGCCCTCGCAGGGGCGGCGGGCCGATGGTGACGAGCAGCAGCCCGTACGCGCCGCCGAGCCGTTCCGCACGAAGATGCTGAGCGTGCCGGGTCTCGGCGAGGGCGCGGCGGGGCGACGGTCCCGGGCGCGTACCGAGCACGGGCGTACGACCGGGGCGCGGCGGCCCGAGGGGGCCCTGAGCAAACTGCATCTCGCCGCGACCGTACAGGCTGCCGCCCCGCACCAGCGTGCGCGCGGGCGGTCGGGCCGGGGGTTGGTGGTGCGGCGGGATGATCTGCGGCAGGCGACCAGGGAGGGACGCGAGGGGAACCTCGTTCTTTTCGTCGTGGACGCGTCCGGGTCGATGGCCGCCCGGCAGCGGATGGGCGCCGTGAAGGGTGCGGTGCTGTCGCTGCTGCTGGACGCGTACCAGCGGCGGGACAAGGTCGGTCTGATCACCTTCCGCGGCAGGGGCGCCGACGTGGCACTGCCGCCCACCTCGTCCGTGGACGCGGCCGCCGCGCGGCTGGAGACGCTGCCGACCGGTGGGCGCACTCCCCTCGCGGCCGGACTGCTGAAGGCACATGACGTACTGCGGGTGGAGCGGCTGCGCGATCCGTCGCGGCGGCCACTGCTGGTCGTAGTGACGGACGGGCGGGCGACCGGAGGTCCGGAGCCGGTGGCCCTGGCGGCACGCGCCGCGCGGCTGCACGAGGCCGAGGGCACGGCGTCCGTCGTCGTGGACTGCGAGTCGGGGGTCGTGCGGCTCGGGCTGGCCGGCTCCCTGGCCCGCGATCTCGGGGGCACCGCCGTCACGCTCGACGAGCTGCGGGCCGACTCGATCGCCGGGCTCGTCAGGGACGTTCAGGGAACCAACGGATCCAACAGGAGGGCCGCTTAATGCCGCAGGGACAGCCGACCACGGTGCCGGACGACGGGCTGACGACGCGCCAGCGCCGCAACCGTCCGCTGCTCTTCGTCCATACCGGTATCGGCAAGGGCAAGTCGACGGCCGCGTTCGGGCTCGCGCTGCGCGCCTGGAACCAGGGCTGGCCGATCGGGGTGTTCCAGTTCGTCAAGTCGGCGAAGTGGAAGGTCGGGGAGGAGAACGCGCTGAAGGTCCTCGGCGCGAGCGGTGAGGGCGGCACGGTCGCCTGGCACAAGATGGGCGAGGGCTGGTCGTGGGTCCAGCGCGGCCTGCACGGCGACAACGCGGACAACGAGGAGAAGGCCCGCGAGGGCTGGGAGCAGGTCAAGCGCGATCTGGCCGCCGAGACGTACAAGCTGTACGTCCTCGACGAGTTCGCGTACCCGATGCACTGGGGCTGGATCGACACCGACGAGGTGGTCGAGGTGATGCGCAACCGTCCGGGGACGCAGCATGTGGTGATCACCGGACGCAACGCCCCGGAGAAGCTCGTCGAGGCCGCCGACCTGGTGACCGACATGTCCAAGGTGAAGCACCCGATGGACGCCGGCCAGAAGGGCCAGAGGGGCATCGAGTGGTGACCATTCCGCGACTGGTGATTGCCGCGCCGGCCTCCGGCAGCGGCAAGACCACCGTGGCGACGGGACTGATGGCGGCCTTCGCGGAGCGCGGCCTCGCCGTGTCGCCGCACAAGGTCGGGCCCGACTACATCGACCCCGGCTATCACTCGCTGGCCACCGGGCGGGCGGGGCGCAACCTCGACGCGTACATGTGCGGGCCGGAGCTGGTCGCTCCGTTGTTCGCGCACGGGGCCCGTGGGTGCGACCTGGCGATCGTCGAGGGGGTGATGGGGCTGTACGACGGGGCCTCCGGACGGGGCGAACTGGCGTCGACCGCCCATGTCGCGAAGCTGCTGCAGGCTCCGGTGGTGCTGGTCGTCGACGCGTCGTCGCAGTCGCGGTCGGTGGCGGCGCTGGTGCACGGCTTCGCCTCATGGGATCCGCAGGTACGGATCAGCGGGGTGATCCTCAACAAGGTCGGCTCGGACCGGCACGAGATGTTGCTCCGGGAGGCGTTGGAGGAGTCCGGTGTGCCGGTGATGGGGGTGCTGCGGCGGGCCGAGCAGGTGGCCACGCCCTCGCGCCATCTGGGGCTGGTGCCGGTGGCCGAGCGACGGGGCGACGCGGTCGCCGCTGTCGCGGCGATGGGGGCGCAGGTGCGGAGCGGGTGTGACCTGGATGCTCTTTTGGCGTTGGCACGGTCGGCACCGCGGAGGCCTGCCGCGTCGGGGGCGTGGGATCCGGCGGGGGCCGTGCGGGAGGCGGGCGGAGGCAGGGACGCCGACGGTGAGGGTGGCCCGGAACGGCTGGACGGTGGCCCGGGCGGGCCGGGTCGTGGCCGCCCCGTCGTCGCCGTGGCCGGAGGACCCGCCTTCACGTTCTCCTACGCCGAACACAGCGAGCTCCTCACCGCCGCCGGGGCCGACGTCGTGACGTTCGATCCGTTGCGGGACGAAGCGCTGCCCGAGGGCACCCGTGGGCTCGTCATCGGTGGGGGGTTCCCGGAGGTGTACGCCCCCGAGCTGTCCGCCAACGAACCGCTCCGCAAGGCCGTTGCCGATCTCGCCGCAGCCGGGGCTCCCCTTGCCGCCGAGTGTGCCGGGCTGCTCTATCTCTCGCGTTCGCTCGACGGACTGCCGATGTGCGGGGTGCTCGACGCCGACGGCCGGATGTCGAAGCGGCTGACACTCGGCTACCGGGAGGCCGTGGCACTCACCGACAGTCCGCTGGCCGCGGTCGGCACACGGCTGCGTGGGCACGAGTTCCACCGCACGATGCTGGAGCCGGGCGCCGGTGCCTCCCCCGCCTGGGGCATGCATCTGCCGGAACGGCGCGTGGAGGGCTTCGTGCAGCAGGGCGTCCATGCCAGCTATCTGCATACGCACTGGGCCTCGGCGCCGGGCGTCGCGCGGCGGTTCGTCGAGAGGGCCGCGGTGTGACGCCGTCAGTCCGCGATGCCCACCACCAGCCAGATGAAGGCGACCCCCACCACGGTGCACAGCAGTGTGGAGCGGGCCGGGTGGGCGTGGTGTGCCTCCGGAAGGATCTCGGCGGCGGCGAGGTACAGCAGGGCGCCGCCGAAGAAGCCGAGATAGCAGCCGAGGAACTCCTCCGGAAGGGTGAACAGCAGCGTCGTGGCCGCTCCGACCATCGGTGCCAGGGCGTCCGCGAACAGCATCGCCAGGGCCTTGCGCCGCGCATTCCCGTACAGGCTCGTGACGGTGTACGTGTTGAAGCCGTCCGCGAAGTCATGAGTGATGACGGCCAGTGCGACGGCGGCGCCCATGCCGCCGCCGATCTGGAATGCCGCGCCGAGCGCCACCCCGTCCATCAGACTGTGGCCGACCATCGCGGCCGCTGCCGTCAGCCCGACCTGCGGCACACGCCCGCGCGTCTCCCGACCACCACCCCTCGTGGAAGCGCCGGGCGCTGCGGCGCTGGATTCGATCGCGCCGTGTGCCGCCTGGCGTACGGCGAGGAGGCGCTCCACCAGGTGGGCGAGGAGAAAGCCGCCGACGAACAGGAGCAGAGCCGCCGGGACGCCGAATACGCGCTCGCCCGCGGCCTCGACCGCTTCCGGCAGCAGGTCGAGGCCGACGACGCCGAGCATCAGTCCGCCCGCGAGGCCGAGCACCAGGTGGCGGCGGTCGGTGACGCGCTGGGCGACCCAACCGCCCACCAGAGTCATCAGGAACGCGCCGAGCGCGACGAACACCGCCATGGGCTCTTGCTAGCCGATCGACCGCGGTCCGCGCATCTCGGAGCTGCTCCTTGTCCCGCTCCCGTTCCCGGAAGGATCTCGCCCCATGGTTCTGCTCGTCGTCGGGGTCGGCGCGGGCCGGGGCGCGCCGGCCGGTGAGGTGCTGGAGCTCGTCTCGTCCGTACTGCACGAGGCGGGGCTGTCACCCTGCGACGTCGTGGAGTTGGCGACCCTCGACTCGAAGACCGAGGAGCCGGGGATCGTCGGAGCGGCGGCACGGCTGGGCGTTCCCGTACGCGGGTACAGCGCGCAGGAACTCGCCGCGGTCGCCGTACCGAACCCGTCGGGCGCCGTGCTCGCCGCGGTCGGTTCGGCGTCGGTCGCGGAGGCGGCGGCTCTCGTCCGCGCCGACGAACTCCTCGTAACAAAGCGGAAGTCGAACCCCGCGGGGCGGGTGGGGAGGGTGACCTGTGCGGTGGCCCGGCGGGCTTCGCACGCGCATCCGGATCCGACCGTTGCGTCGAGTGCGGTGCCGGGCACATAGTCGTCCTGCCGTTGCTCCATCCCCATCGTCATGAACCCGCCCCCCACACCCTCTGGAAGTCATGCACACTCCCACTGAGAGACCCGATGTCAACCGCGCAGGCGGACAGCACGATCTGCGGCACCACGGCGACGTGGAGGTCCGCGGCCGGGATCTGACCGATCTCGCCGTCAACGTACGTACCGATACGCCCCCGGCCTGGCTGAAGGAGCGAATAACCGCGTCCCTCTCCACGCTCGCCGCCTACCCGGACGGGGGCCGTGCGCGGGCCGCGGTCGCGGAACGGCACGGGCTGCCGGCGGATCGGGTCCTGCTGACGGCGGGTGCGGCGGAGGCGTTCGTGCTGATCGCGCGGGCGCTGCCGGCCCGGCGGCCGGTCGTCGTGCATCCCCAGTTCACCGAGCCCGAGGCGGCGTTGCGCGCGGCCGGGCACACGGTGGGGCGGGTGCTGCTGCGCGCAGAGGACGGTTTCCGGCTGGATCCGGCGGCCGTGCCCGAGGAGGCGGATCTGGTGGTGGTCGGCAATCCGACCAATCCGACGTCGGTCCTGCATCCGGCGGCCGCACTGGAGAAACTGGCACGCCCCGGGCGGACGTTGGTGGTCGACGAGGCCTTCATGGACGCGGTGCCGGGCGAGCGCGAGGCGCTGTGCGGACGTACGGACGTCCCGGGCCTCGTCGTGCTGCGCAGCCTCACCAAGACATGGGGGCTGGCTGGGCTGCGGATCGGTTACGTGCTGGCGTCCCCGGAGACCATCGGCACGCTCCAGGAGGCGCAGCCGCTGTGGCCGGTGTCGTCCCCCGCGCTGGCGGCGGCCGAGGCGTGCATGGAGCCGCGGGCGCTGGTGGAGGCGGCCGCCGCGGCGGACCGTATCGCGGTGGACCGGGCCCATCTGATCGCCGGGCTCATGGAGTTCGCCGAAGTGCGGGTGGCGGAGCCTGCCGAAGGGCCGTTCGTGCTGGTTCGGCTGGAGCGGGCGGCGGAGGTGCGGGAGCGGCTGCGGGCGCTGGGGTTCGCGGCGCGGCGGGGCGATACGTTCCCGGGGCTCGGTCCGCAGTGGCTGCGGCTGGCCGTGCGCGACCGCGTGACGACCAACCGCTTCCTGCAGGCGCTCGATCAGGCGCTCCAGGTGCTCGCCTCCCCCAGGAACCGCTGACGGGGAGTGGCGCTCGCCCCTGTGTGAACGCCACTCCCCATGCCCCTGATTTCCCCCTGTCCCGCCCCTCGGGCCGGGTCGGTGTCAGTCCTGGGCGCGCCTGCGTGCCACGACGGTCGCGCCGGCACCCAGCGCAAGCAGGAACGCCGCTCCGCCCGCGAGGTACGGCGTCGTGGAGCTGCCACCGGTCTCCGCGAGGCTCGTGTCGACCGCTGCCGGGGCGTGGCCGGTCCCGGTCTGCGGCTTCACCTCGCCGCCGGAGTTGCCTCCCGCCGGCTCGGTGGGCTCGGCGCTGGGAGCGGCCGCCTTCGGGGTCTCACAGGTCGCCTCGACGAGCGTGACCTCGCCCTGGACGTCGGCGACATTGAGCTCGAGCGGGTTGACCGACACCTTCAGCTGCAGCGCGGTCGCCGCTGCGGTACGTGACGTGGTCTGCGTCTTCGACAGGTCGAGGACGACCTCGCCGACGCCGGGCACCGCCACCCGGGTCGTGCCGCCCGCCGTCAGCGTGACCTTCCGGCCGAGGACCCTGACATGGCCCAGCACATTCGATTCGGCAACGGGCTTGTGACCCACTTCGCAGACCGCCTTGGAGGTGACCTTCTCGACCTCGACGATCGAGAGCCGAGGCAGTCCGGGCACATGGACGCGGGCCTTCGCCAGGTTGCTGTAGCCCTCGGCCCTGCGCTTGTCGACGGTCGCGTCCGCCGTGGCCACGTCGGCGCGGAGCACGTCGACCGGGCGGCCGTGCGCCACGCCGTCGAGCCGCACGCTGAGCGCGGTCTCCTCGGCGCTCGCCGGTGCGTGCACCTCGTTGAGCGTGGTCCTCAGCGGCACGTCGACCGTCTTGTTCAGGAGTGAGACGTCGAGTGCGGTGCGGAGCACGACCGCGCCCGCCTTCCCGCCGCCGGTGGTCGTGGTGGACCCGGTGGCGTGCGCCGGGGCGGCAACCAGCAGGGCGACGGGCGCGGCGGCAGCCGCCAGTGCGGCGAGTCGGAAGGTGTTGCTGTTCAAGATGGTGGAACCCCCACAAGAGACATGGAGCCACCGGCGCCGTCCAATGGGGGACATCGCGGGCACCGGTGGCCTCGACTCCGTGAATCTTTACGTACAAAGGATGAACTGGCCGTTGCCTGAGGCGAGTTCATCCCAAAGGGAGGTTTCCGTTTCCGTGTTCGATTATCTCGGCACGTGCGGCTCTCGGAGTCACCCGATCAGCCGAGCGTGTGCAAGGAACCGGCCGGCTGCGCCGGGGTGTGCGCTGAGGTGCTTCAACGAACGCGAGCTCCGGTCGGTCACTGGCTGTCAGCGCGGCACCGCGGCGGCGTCAGCCGATCACACGGCCGTTCAGCACCACATGGCGCGGCGCCGTCAGCACCCGTACATCCGCCCGCGGGTCCTCCTCGTACACCACCAGATCCGCCGGGGCGCCCTCCTCAAGACCCGGCCGCCCGAGCCAGGCGCGCGCACCCCAGGCAGTCGCCGAAAGCGCCTCGCGGGGCGGGATGCCCGCCGTGACCAGTTCGGCGACCTCCGCCGCCACCAGACCATGGGCCAGCGAGCCGCCCGCGTCGGTGCCGACGTAGACCGGCACGCCCGCGTCGTACGCCGCGCGCACGGTGTCGTAGCGACGCTCGTACAGCTGCCGCATATGCGCCGACCAGCGCGGGAACTTGGCCTCGCCGCCGGCCGCGAGGTCCGGGAACGTGGCGATGTTGACCAGCGTCGGGACGATCGCGACACCGCGCTCGGCGAAGAGCGGGATGGTGTCCTCGGTCAGACCCGTCGCATGCTCGATGCAGTCGATCCCGGCCTCGACGAGATCGACGAGAGCGGCCTCGGCGAAGCAGTGCGCGGTGACCCGGGCGCCCAGCCGGTGCGCCTCGGCAATGGCCGCCTCGACCTCGCCGCGCGGCCAGCAGGCGGTCAGGTCACCGGCGTCCCGGTCGATCCAGTCGCCGACCAGCTTGACCCAGCCGTCGCCGCGCCGCGCCTCCTGCGCGACGTATGCGACGAGGTCGCCCGGCTCGATCTCATGGGCGTAGTTCCGGATGTACCTGCGGGTCCTGGCGATATGGCGTCCGGCCCGGACGATCTTGGGAAGGTCCTCGCGGTCGTCGATCCACCGGGTGTCGGAGGGCGATCCGGCGTCCCTGATGAGCAGCGTGCCGGCCTCCCGGTCGGTGAGCGCCTGCTTCTCGCTCGTGGCGGCGTCGACCGGGCCGTGGTGATCGAGGCCCACATGGCAGTGGGCGTCCACGAGGCCCGGCAGCACCCAGCCGGTGACGGTCTCCGCCGCGTCCGCGCCGGGCGGCCGCTCGTACGAGATCCGCCCGTCGACGGCCCACAGCTCGTCCCGTACGTCGTCGGGACCGACGAGTACCCGCCCCTTCACATGCAGCACAGGCTGCACCGTGTGATCACTCATGGCAGCACTGTACGAGGCGGCCGATGACGGCCTCGGTACTCTCGACGGAAGCGCTGTTCGTACGCCGAACCGCAGGCCGACCCGATCCGAAGAGAGCACCACCGTGACGCACCCCTTCCTCGACCTCGCCCCGCTCACCGCCGCGCACTTCGCCGCCATCGAACGCCGGGTGGCCGGGCTCCTCGCCACCGAGCAGGACGTCGTCATCATGCAGGGCGAGGCGCTGCTTCCCCTCGAAGGCTGCATCCGGGGCGGTGCCCGGCCCGGTTCGACCGCACTGAACGTGGTCACGGGTCCGTACGGGCAGACCTTCGGGAACTGGCTGCGCGACTGCGGTGCCAATGTCATCGATCTGGCGGTGCCGTTCCACACGGCGGTCACCGCCGACCAGGTCGCGCAGGCGCTCGCCGCGCACCCGGAGATCGACTTCGTCTCGCTGGTCCACGCGGAGGCGGCGACCGGCAACACCAACCCGGTCGCGGAGATCGGTGAGGTCGTCCGGGCGCACGGGGCGCTGTTCATGCTGGACGCCGTCGCCTCGGTGGGCGCCGAGCCGCTGCTGCCGGACCTGTGGGGCGTCGACCTGTGCGTGATCGGCGCGCAGAAGGCGATGGGCGGCCCGGCCGGGGTGTCGGCGGTGTCGGTGAGCGGGCGCGCCTGGGAGCGGATCGCCGCCAACCCCGAGGCCCCCCGCCACTCGTACCTCTCGCTCCTGGACTGGAAGGAGCGCTGGATCGACGGCGGCCGCAAGGCGCTCCTGCACGCCCCCGCACAGCTGGAGATGCTGGCGCTGGAGGCGTGCGTGGAGCGGATCGAGGCGGAGGGGCTGGAGGCGCTGATGGCCCGGCACGCGGCGGCCGCCGCGGCGACGCGGGCGGGCGCGGTGGCGCTCAGCGGCGGACTGGCGCCGTACGTGCACGAGGCACGGGACGCGGCGCCGGTCGCCACGACGCTGCGCGCCCCGGCGGGGATCGACGCCGCCGGGCTGGTCGCCAAGGCACTTGCGGCCGACCCGTCGCTGCCGCTGATCGCGGGCGGCGGGGCACTGTCCAAGGAGATGATCCGGGTCAATCACTACGGTGTGGACGCGACGCGGGGCGCGGTGCAGTCCTCGCTCGCGGCTCTGGGGGCGGCGCTGGCCGACGAGGGCCGGCCGGTCGACTTCGAAGCTGCCCGCAGGGCCGTTACGGAAACCTGGCCGAGCGAATAAATTCAGGAGGGTCCGGGATCCGGCGGCGGACCGTCACGAATTCATCAATGCGGGGAGCTGTTAATTCATAGCAGCTCCCCGCATTCTTTTGCCCGCTTTCCCGGACCCTAAACCCTCAAGTTTCGGCAGCACCGATCGGCACAATTCGACCGCGCCTCCCGGGAGTTACGACTCTGTGATCGACTCCACATACGGGGAAGATTTGCCGGATAAATGACGGACATATCGGCAGGAATCTTCACCGCTTCGCGCCGGGGCACGCGCCCGCGTGATAACACACGGGCCCGTTCCACCCAACCCTCTACATCGATGCAATTTCAGAATTTGCTGGGTAAATTCAATTCACATGACCGCCGCACCAGCAGATTTTGCACGTGCCCGAAGCGAATTCCTCACCATCGACACCCCACGAGTGGAGGACGGAGCCGCGATCTGGCGTATCGCCCGTGACTCCGAGGTCCTGGACCTCAACTCCTCGTACAGCTATCTGCTGTGGTGCCGTGACTTCGCCGCGACCTCCGTGGTCGCCCGCGACGAGACCGGCGACCCGGTCGCCTTCGTGACGGGATACATCCGGCCCGACCGTCCCGAGACGCTCGTCGTCTGGCAGGTGGCCGTCGACCACGGCCACCGCGGGACCGGGCTGGCCGCCAAGCTGCTGGACTCGCTGACCGCACGGGTCGCCGCAGTGCAGGGCCTGGCCTCCGTCGAGACCACCGTCACCCCGGACAACACCGCGTCCGACCGGCTGTTCACCTCCTACGCACTCCGCCATGACGTGGCTCTGGAGCGCGAAGTGCTGTTCGACGGCGGGCTGTTCCCCGAGGGGACGCACCTGCCGGAAGTGCTCTACCGCATCGGTCCGTTCCACGCCTGAGCGCCTGCCGGGTGACCTTCGACCGGATAGCGGACGCGGTCTGGTGCGTGCGATTCCAAGGCGTCGGGATGTCCTCGGATGGGGTCTCCCCTGCTCGAACGAAGCTGAGAGCTTGGGGAAGGAGCTACCAGGACATTTCGGCAACGCGGGAAACGTGCGTGCCAGGGCGTGGCCGCCCGGTCAGAGGTCACCCGACAGGCTCTGAGCGCGGCCAAGACCGCACCGCCGCCCTCCCACCCCCCTCAAGCAGGAGATCCCCTGTGACCATCACCCCGCCTGCCCTGAGCATCTTCGAGACCCTGGAGTCGGAGGTACGGAGCTACTGCCGCGGCTGGCCCGCCGTGTTCGACCGTGCGCAGGGCTCCCGGCTGACCGACGAGGACGGCCACACGTACCTCGACTTCTTCGCCGGTGCCGGATCCCTCAACTACGGCCACAACAACCCGGTGCTGAAGCGTGCGTTGATCGACTACATCGAGCGCGACGGCATCACCCACGGCCTCGACATGGCCACCACCGCGAAACGCTCCTTCCTGGAGACCTTCCAGAACGTGGTACTGCGCCCGCGCGACCTTCCGTACAAGGTGATGTTCCCCGGCCCGACCGGCACCAACGCGGTCGAGGCCGCGCTGAAGCTGGCCCGCAAGGTGAAGGGACGCGAGTCGGTCGTCTCGTTCACCAACGCCTTCCACGGCATGTCGCTCGGCTCTCTCGCCGTCACCGGCAACGCCTTCAAGCGGGCCGGGGCCGGTATCCCGCTGGTGCACGGCACGCCGATGCCGTTCGACAACTATCTCGACGGCCAAGTCCCGGACTTCCTCTGGTTCGAGCGGCTCCTCGAGGACCAGGGGTCGGGTCTCAACCAGCCCGCCGCCGTGATCGTCGAGACGGTGCAGGGCGAGGGCGGCATCAATGTGGCGCGGCCCGAGTGGCTGCGGGCGCTGGCCGATCTGTGCCGCCGCCGCGACATGCTGCTGATCGTCGACGACATCCAGATGGGCTGCGGCCGTACGGGCGCGTTCTTCTCGTTCGAGGAGGCCGGCATCACGCCGGACATCGTCACCCTGTCCAAGTCCATCAGCGGATACGGACTGCCCATGTCGCTCTGCCTGTTCCGCCCGGAGCTGGACATCTGGGGACCGGGCGAGCACAACGGCACCTTCCGCGGCAACAATCCCGCGTTCGTCACCGCCGCCGCCGCTCTCGACGCCTACTGGGCGGACGGCCAGATGGAGAAGCAGACCCTGGCCCGCGGCGAACAGATCGAGGAGGCACTGCTGGCGATCTGCGACGAACACGCCCCGCTCGGCGCTCGGTTCCGCGGCCGCGGCCTGGTCTGGGGGCTGGAGTTCACCGACGCGTCGCGCGCCGCCGCGGTCTGCGCCCGCGCCTTCGAACTGGGGCTGCTGGTGGAGACCTCCGGTCCGCAGAGCGAGGTCGTGAAGCTGCTGCCGGCCCTGACCGTCACCCCCGAGGAACTGGACGAGGGCCTGCGCACGCTGGCCCGTAGCGTCCGCGAAACCGCCTGACACCCCGGCGCGCAGAGACACCGAAGAGAAAAGAAGAGAAAGGCACCGACTCACCGTGATCGTCCGATCGTTCAGTGACATCGAGAACACCGACCGGCATGTGAAGGCCGCCTCCGGCACCTGGGAGAGCAAGCGCATCGTGCTCGCCAAGGAGAAGGTGGGCTTCTCGCTCCACGAAACCGTGCTGTACGCGGGCACGGAGACGTCGATGTGGTACGCGAACCACATCGAGGCCGTGTTGTGCACCGAGGGCGAGGCCGAGCTCACCAACGACGAGACGGGCGAGAAGCACTGGATCTCCCCCGGCACGATGTATCTGTTGAACGGGCACGAGCACCACACGCTGCGCCCGAAGACCGACTTCCGCTGCGTCTGCGTCTTCAACCCTCCCGTCACCGGACGGGAGGACCACGACGAGAACGGCGTCTATCCCCTGCTGACCGAGGAAGGCTGAACGATGACCACCGATGTACGCGCCGACCTCTATCCCACCCGCGGTTCCGCCGAGCTGATCACGCCCCGCCAGGACCCGGTCATCTGGTCGGCGCCCGGCGCCCCGGGCCCGGTCGCCGTGAAGGACCTGCAGGGCTTCGAGCGTGACGGCTTCCTCACCGTCGACGAGCTGATCACACCCGCCGAGGTCGACGGCTACCGGGCCGAGCTCGACCGGCTGATCGCCGATCCCGCGGTCCGGGCCGACGAACGCTCGATCATCGAGCCCACGTCGCAGGACATCCGCTCGGTCTTCGAGGTCCACCGGATCAGCGAGGTCTTCGCCCGGCTGGTCAGCGACGAGCGGGTGGTGGGCCGGGCCCGCCAGATCCTCGGCTCGGACGTGTACGTCCACCAGTCACGGATCAACGTCAAGCCGGGCTTCGGCGCTTCGGGGTTCTACTGGCACTCGGACTTCGAGACCTGGCACGCCGAGGACGGTCTGCCGCACATGCGGGCGGTGTCCGTATCGATCGCGCTGACCGAGAACCACGACACCAACGGCGGGCTGATGATCATGCCCGGTTCGCACAAGTCGTTCCTCGGGTGCGCGGGCAGGACACCGAAGGACAACTACAAGAAGTCGCTGAGGATGCAGGACGCCGGCACCCCGTCCGACCAGGCGCTGACCAGGATGGCCGACCGGCACGGCATCCGGCTCTTCACGGGTCCGGCCGGTTCGGCGACCTGGTTCGACTGCAACTGCATGCACGGCTCGGGGGACAACATCACCCCGTACCCGCGCAGCAATGTCTTCATCGTCTTCAACAGTGTGGAGAACGCCGCCGAGGAACCGTTCGCGGCGCCGGCCAGGCGCCCGGAGTTCATCGGGTCGCGGGACTTCTCGCCGGTGGGATGAGGCGGTGGCGCGGTGGGCGGGGACGGCCCGGGCCGTCCCCGCCCACCGGCACAATCGGGTGGACCCGGTCGTCCGTCAGCAGCGAGAGTGAGGGCATGACTTCACTCGTACGACACGTCACCATCGACTGCGCCGACGCCTACAAGCTCGGCAGTTTCTGGGCCGAGGTGCTCGGTGCGCAGCTGTCCGACGAGGATCGGCCCGGCGATCCCGAGGCACTCGTCGAGACCCCCGGCACCGCACTGCTGTTCATTTCGGTACCCGAGCCCAAGGCCGGCAAGAACCGCGTCCACCTGGACATCCAGCCGCAGGACCGTACCCGTGACGAGGAGGTCGAGCGGCTGCTCGCCCTCGGCGCCACTCTCGTCGGCGACCACCGCAAGCCGAACGGCCGGGGCTGGGCGACGCTCGCCGACCCCGAGGGCAATGAGTTCTGCGTGGAGTGCAGCGCCGCGGAACGGGCCACGCTGACCGCGAGCCGGCTGCCGGTCACCGCGGACGACGTGACCACTGCGGTCCATCTCTCGCTCGCCGCGCTCCGTGAGGTTCCGGAGGACCACTGGCGGGCGCCCGCCGGGACACTGGAGTGGGACTCCTGGGAGACCGTGGAGCATCTGAACGATGATCTCTTCGCGTACGCAGCCCAGTTGGGCCCGAAGAAGCCGCCGCTGGACCGCGAGGTGCCGTACCGCTGGGGAGCCGAGCGCAAGGGCGGCCCGGCCAACGCGATCTTCGCCAACCCCGACGCCGGTGCGGTCGGACTGCTGCAGACCCTGGAGGCGAGCGGGGCACTGCTGACCGCGATGGTACGGACGACACTGGCGGATGTCCGCTCGTTCCATGCGTACGGGATCTCGGACCCGGAGGGCTTCGCCGCGATGGGGATCGTGGAGACCCTGGTGCATACGCACGATGTCGTTCGGGGCCTGGACATCTCCTGGGCGCCGCCCGCCGATCTGTGCGACCGCGTACTTGCCCGGCTGTTCCCGGACGCCCCGGACGACGCCGACCGGTGGACCGTGCTGCTCTGGTCCACCGGTCGCGCCGAGCTGCCCGGGCGTGAGCGCGTCAGCTCGTGGAAGTGGCGGAGCGCGCCGCTGGACACGCCTGCTTCCTAACGACCTGATCGACTCTCTAACGTGCACCAGGTCGTAAGGGCTGTCACCACCGCCGGCCTCGTCCGCCCGGGTGGCCTTCCGTGCGCCTTTCCGTACATCGTCGATGGCCCTTCGACCATTGCACGGGATGACGGGTTGGGCGCCTCAGCCGTCGAGGCGTACGACCCGGACCGCACCCGCCGGGACGGCGAGGTGACCCGCGGTGTGCTCGCCGGTGAGGAGTTCGGTGCCTGCGGCGTCGAGCGGCACCTTGGTGTCGGCCCCGGTGTGGTTGATCGCGAAGAGATAGGTGCCGCTGTCGCCGGCGCGGGTGACGACCTCGACGTCGCGCGGGAGACCGGTGCGCGGCGCGATCCGGGCGTCGTCGCAGGCCCGGTCGAGGACGGCGTCGAGGTGGGGGCCGGAGAGCCGGGTGGAGACGTACCAGGCGGTGCCCTTGGCCCAGGCGGTGGCGGGTGACGGCGGGGCGGCCCGCGGGAATGCCGTCGGCATACGACCAGACGGTCTCGGCGCCGCGCGGGATCACCACGTCCGACCACAGGTCACCCGTCAGCTCCGGGCCCCCGGCGGCGCCCCCGGGAGTGATCAGGCGGACCGTCTCGCCCTCGCCGAGCGGTGAGAACTCCTCGATCGTCAGGCCGAGTACGTCCCGCAGGGCGCCCGGGTACGGACCGGGGTTCACGGCGTCATGGGTGTCGACGATGCCGGAGAAGTACGAGACGACGAGCGTGCCGCCGTTCTCGACGTAGGTACGGAGGTTCCGGCCGGTCTCCGCGGTGGCGAGGTAGAGGGCCGGGACGACGACCAGCGGGTACGCGGACAGATCGGCGTCCGGGTGGGCGAAGTCGACGGTGAGGTGGCGGTCGTACATCGAGGCGTAGAAGGTGTCGGCGCGCTCGCGGGCGTCGTGGTCCTCGCTCGGACGCCATTCCAGCCCCTGCGCCCACCAGGACTGCCAGTCCCAGAGCATCGCCGCGTCCGCGACGGTGCGGGTGGAGCGGATGCCGCTGAGCAGGCCGAGATCGGCGCCGAGCCGGGAGACCTCGCGCCACACCCGGGAGTCCGTACCGGCGTGCGGCACCATCGCCGAGTGGAACTTCTCCGCGCCTCTGCGGGACTGCCGCCACTGGAAGAACATGGCCCCGTCGGAGCCGCGGGCGACATGGGCGAGGCTGTTGCGGGCCATCTCGCCCGGCCGCTTGGCGGGGTTGCGGGGCTGCCAGTTGACGCCGCTGGTGGAGTGCTCCAGGAGCAGCCAGGGTGCGCCGCCCGCGACGGAACGCGTGAGGTCGGCGGCCATCGCGAGGTTGACGTGGGTGCGGCGGCCGTCGGTGATCAGGTAGTGGTCGTTGGTGACGAGGTCGGTCTCGCGGCCCCAGGCCCAGTAGTCGACGGAGTCGCACTGGCTGAGGGCGGTCATGAAGTTGGTGGTGACCGGGATGCCGGGGGCGAGGCGGTGCAGGATGTCCCGTTCCATGCAGAAGTTCTCGCGCATGGTGGCGTCGGCGAAGCGGGCGTAGTCCAGGCGCTGGGCCGGGTTGGCGACGGTCGGGGTGGTGCGGGGCGGGTCGATCTCGTCGAGGCTGCGGTAGCGCTGGCCCCAGAAGGCGTTGCCCCAGGCGTCGTTGACGGCGTCGACGCTGCCGTGGCGGTCGGCGAGCCAGCGGCGGAAGTGGGCGGCGCAGTTGTCGCAGTAGCAGGCGCTGACCGGGACGCCGTACTCGTTGTGGACGTGCCACAGCGCGAGCGCCGGGTGGCTTCCGTAGCGGCGGGCGAGCTGTTCGGTGATGTTCGCCGCGGCCGACCGGTAGGCGGGGTTGCTGTGGCAGATCGCGCCGCGTGACCCGAAGGCGTACCGGCCCGCTGGACACCCCGGGCGGCGTCGAACGTCTGGCGGGCTACCGCGAGATGCTCGCCGACTGCGGGCTGCCCGCCGACGACGCGCTGGTCGTCCCGGGCGACTACAGCCGGGCGGGCGGCGAGGCGGCGGCCGCACTGCTGCTGGAGCGGGCCCCGGACCTCGACGCGGTGTTCGTCGCCTCCGACCTGATGGCTCAGGGCGTGCTCGCCGCTCTGGAGAAGGCCGGGCGCCGGGTGCCGGAGGATGTCGCGGTCGGCGGCTTCGACGACTCGCCCGCGGCGCTTGCGTCCCGGCCGGAGCTGACCACGATCCGGCAGCCGTGGGACCGGATCAGCGCCGAGATGGTGCGGGTACTGCTGGCCCAGATCGGTGGGGAGGACCCGGCCGCGGTGATCCTCCCCACCGAACTGGTACGCCGTGATTCGGCGTGACCGCCGCGGCTACACGGCGTCCAGTGCCGGGTAGTCGACGTAGCCCTTCGCGTCCCCGCCGAAGAAGGTGGACGGGTCGGGGGTGTTGAACGGGCCGCCGGCCTTCAGGCGGGCCGGCAGGTCCGGGTTGGCGATGAACAGAGCGCCGTACGAGATGATGTCGGCGATCCCGTCGTCGATCACCGAGTGGTCGTCCGGTCCGGTCGGCCCGTCCGTCAGCACGTTGATGACGAAGGTGCCGGAGAACTGCTTGCGCAGCGCGAGGGTCAGCTCGCGGATCTCCACCGCCTCCAGGACGTGCAGGTAGGCGAGGCCGAGCGGTTCGATCTCCCCTACCAGCGCGGTGTAGACGGCGTCCGGCGCGGGCTCGTCGATGTCGTTGTACGAGTTTCCGGGCGAGATGCGCAGCCCGGTGCGCTCCGCGCCGATCTCGGCGGCGACGGCCGTGACCACCTCGACGGCGAAGCGGATCCGGGCCTCCTCGGAGCCGCCCCACTCGTCGGTGCGCAGGTTGGTGTTGGGCGCCAGGAACTGGTGGATGAGGTAGCCGTTGGCGCCGTGCAGCTCGACCCCGTCGAAGCCGGCGTCGACGGCGTTGCGGGCGGCGGAGACGAAGTCGGCTATGGTCTGCCGGATCTCGTCGCCGGTCAGCTCGCGCGGTGTGGTGAAGTCCTCCAGCCCCGTGCCGGTGTAGAGCTGTCCGGCGGGCTTGACCGGGGAGGCGCTGACGGGGACGAGCCCGTCCGGCAGCAGGTCCGGGTGGCCGATCCGCCCCGCGTGCATGAGCTGGGCGAAGATCCGGCCGCCCGCCGCGTGCACCGCGTCGGTGACCTTGCGCCAGGACGCGACCTGCTCCGCGCTGTGCAGGCCCGGGGTGAAGGGGTAGCCCTGGCCGACGACGGACGGCTGGATGCCCTCGGTGATGATGAGCCCGGCGGAGGCGCGCTGGGCGTAGTACTCGACGGTGAGATCGGTGGCGGCACCGCCGTCACCGGCACGGCTGCGGGTCATCGGGGCCATGGCGATGCGGTTGGCGAGCTGGGTGCCGGACAGGTCGATCGGGTCGAATGCGGTAGTCATGGGAACCCCCAAAGAAAATTACATGGTCGGCCAAGTATTTCGGTCCTGCGCCACTGTAACGCATTAATTGGCCGACCAAGGTAAAGTGCACGGCAAGCGCCGGAACCGGCCCGGAGCACCGCCCCGAGGAGTCCCCATGAAGCCCGAACCCGTCGACCCCGCCTGTACCGAGCTGCCGAGCGCCGCCCGCGGCGGCCCGGTCAGTCATGCCGTGTCACGGGTCGCCCGGCTGCACCGGATCGCCGCGGGCAAGGCGCTCCGGGCAGCCGGGCTCTACCCCGGCCAGGAGTTCCTGATGATGTACCTGTGGGATGCGGGCGCGGTGCGCCAGTCGGAGCTGATCAAGGCGGTCGACCTCGACCCGTCGACCGTCACCAAGATGCTCCAGCGGCTCGAACAGGCCGGACACGTCCGCCGCTGCCCCGACCCGGACGACCGGCGGGCCGTCCTGGTCGAGGCCAGTGCCGACAGCTGCGCGCTGCACTCCGATGTGGAGCGCGCCTGGACGGATCTGGAGGAGCACACGCTCGCCGGTCTGGACGCGGCGGAGCGCACCGAGCTGGCCCGGCTGCTGGCGAAGGTCGAGGAGAACCTCTGCCACCAGACCGAGGGCTGCCCGGATTCCCGCTGACCGGAAGCGGGCCGGGACAGTCAGCCCGCCAGCACCTCCAGCGCGCGGTCCACATCGGCCTGCGTGTTGTAGAGGTGGAATGCCGCCCGTAGATTCCCGGCCCGGGCCGAGACCGTGATCCCGGCCCGCGCCAGCGCGGGCTCCCGGCCGCCGAGCCCTGGCACGGCGACGATCGCGGTCCGCCCGGGCACCGGTTCGTGACCGATCCCGGCCAGTCCGGTACGGAACCGGGCGGCGAGCGCGGTGTTGTGGGCGTGTACGGCGTCGATGCCGATCTCGGCCAGCAGTGCGAGGGAGTGCTCGGCGCCGTGGTAGGCGAGGAAGGCCGGCGCCTCGTCGAAGCGGCGCGCGGTACCGGCGAGCCGTCCGATCGGACCGTAGGTGCTGTTCCAGCGGTCCTCGCCGGCCACCCAGCTCGCGAAGAGGGGCGGCAGGATCTCCTGCGCCTCCTCGGTGACCGTGAGGAACGACGTACCGCGCGGGCAGAGCAGGAACTTGAAGCCGCCCGTGACGGTGTAGTCGTACGCCCCGGCGTCCAGCGGCAGCCAGCCTGCGGACTGGGTGGCGTCGAGCAGGACCCGGGCTCCGTGCGCGGCGGCCGCCGCCCGGACCGCGTCGAGGTCGGCGAGGCGGCCGTCGGCGGACTGCACGGAGGAGAGGGCGACCAACGAGGTCGTGGGCCGCACCGCCTCGGCCATGCCGTCCAGCGGGACGTACCGCATCCGCAGATCCCCGCGGGCCGCGAAGGGGCCGACGACCGAGCTGAACTCCCCCTCGGGAACCAGCACTTCGGCGCCCGGCTCCAGCGAGGCCGCGATCAGACCGACATGCACGGCGACCGAGCTGCCGGTGGCGACCCGGTCGGGGCCGACGCCGACGAGTCCGGCGAACCGGACCCGTGCGGCGTCCACGGCGTCGAAGCTGCCCGCGCCCGGACCGGTGCCCGCGGCATTCTCGTCGGCGAGCGCCTTCACCGCCTCGACGGTGCGGCGGGGCAGCAGCCCGCAGCTGGAGGTGTTGAGATACGTGGTCTTGGGCGCAAACTCGGCGCCTACCGCCTGGATGAGCGAGGAGATCTCCATACGCCCACCCTGAAGCCCCCTCAACTCATCGTCAATCACGAAGAATTGAGGGGTGTCCCCAAGCAGTGCTTATGTGTGCAGCCGGGCGGGGTGGAGCGGGTCAGCTCTGTCCGCCGGACTGCGGCACCTCGCACGCCCCGTCGGCGTCGCAGGCTGCCGCGTCCGAGCCGATCGCGGTCAGCGGACGGTCCTTCCACGCCTGCTCCAACGCCTGCGCGAACACCTCGGCGGGCTGGCCACCGGAGATCCCGTACCGCCGGTCGAGCACGAAGAACGGCACGGCATTGGCACCCAGCTCGGACGCCTCCTGCTCATCGGCCCGCACCTCGGCCGCGTACGCCTCCGGGTCGGCGAGCACGGCACGCGCCTCGTCGGCGTCGAGTCCGGCCTCGGCGGCCAGCTCGACCAGCACCTCGGCGTCGAAGACGGACCGCTCCTCGGCGAAGTTCGCCCTGTAGGCAATCGTCAGCAGCTCGTCCTGACGTCCACGGGCCTTGGCGAGGTGAAGCAGCCGGTGGATGTCGAAGGTGTTGCCGTGGTCGCGTCCCTCGGTCAGGTAGCCGAGCCCTTCGGCGCGCGCGTTCGCCGCGACGTTGGCCTCCATGGACCGGGCTTCCTCACGTGTCCGCCCGTACTTCTGCGCCAGCATGTCGATCACCTGTGCGGTGTCGCCCTTGGGCCGGCCCGGGTCGAGCTCGAAGGACCGGTGCACGACCTCGACCTCGTCGCGATGGGCGAACCCCGCCAGGCCCTTCTCGAACCTGGCCTTGCCGATGTAGCACCAGGGGCAGGCGATGTCGCTCCAGATCTCGACGCGCATGACTCTTCTTCTCTCCAGGATGTCGGGGCGGACCGCGGGTTGCCCACGGCAGCGCGGAGGCACCCTCCGCGCCCCTGGTGAACGCCCGTACGGACCCGGTCATTCCCGTACCAGGGGGTGTCCGGCCCCGATCCGGCCCGATCCGGAGGACCGGCACCCGCGTGCCGACCGTGCGATGCGCGCCCCAGCAGCGGTCCGGCTCCCCGATTCAGTACGTCCAGGAATCCACGCGCGGTCCCGTCCGCGTCGTTCCACGCGGGTCCGTACGTACCCCGGTCAGGGGTCGCTCTCCCGGGGCGGCAGGAACCGGAAGCCCTCGCCCGCGGTCACCCTCCACTCCCCGGTGACCGGCTCTCCCTCGCTCCGCGTCGTACCGGCCGCCGGTACGAGCCCGGCGAGCAGTGCCTCGACCTCGGACACCGCCCGGTCGAGTGGCGAACGGCTCGCCCGCCCGCGCCGTCACAGGAAGGTCCGGTCCATCGGGCGGGGCAGCGGCTCCAGCACACCGGCGTCCCGCAGTCGCAGGTGCGTCCGGACCACACTCCCGGCGTCGCTGCGCGGAGCGATGTCGAGGAGTACGCGTCCGCCGGGCAGCTCCGTCCGGCCGGCCGTCACGTCGTCCGGGAGCAGCGCCGCACGCGCCGGGGAGAGGCAGCCGAGCCAGCCGATGCAGGGATCATCAACGGTGAAGCCGCCGTCGTCCTCCAGGGCGTCGAGCACGTCGTCGTCGGTCACGTCGCCGAAGTCCGGCTCCCACACCTCGGCTACGGCGGTGAGGAGTCCGGCGTCGGGGACCTTCGCGCCGTCGGGCGAGACGACGGCGATCACGACCGCCTGGAGCACATACTCCGAAGTGCCGCCTCCGCGGCCGGCGACGCTGATCTCCCAGCCCGGTTCGCCCGTGCTGACGAGGCGCAGTCCGGCGCCGTCCGAGGTGCGAGGGGACGCCGCGTCCGCGCGCAGGGCCGCGAGGAGGGATTCCTCGTCCGCACGGAGCGCGGTGGGGCGCCGGGACCCGTGGATCCGGCGCCACGTCCACTCGCCGCCCGCCCCCGGACCCCCGCCGGCCGCCGGGAGGAGCGCGGCGATCCGTTCCAGCAGCAGCTTCCAGCGTCCGGCCAGCTCCTCGGCCGTCTCCTGCCGGGGACCCCAGAAACCCCGCACCACACGTCGCATGAACCGTCTCCGTCGTCCGCCGGGATCAGGGGCCGACCGTGAGGCGCAGCGCCAGATGGGAGCCGTGGCGCGGGTGCGCGGGGTCGGAGGTCCAGCCGTGCCGGACGTAGAAGGCCTGGGCACGGGTGTTGTGCACGAAGACCTCCAGGCGGGCACTGTCCACTCCGGCCCGCTGCCAGGCGTCGACGCAGGCGGTGTGGAGCGCGGTGCCGATTCCGGTACGCCAGTGGGCCGGCGCGACATGGAGCTGAGTGAGCGTCATGTCGCCGTCGCGTACGGCGTACGCGGCGATGCCGGCGAGGGTCCCGTCCCGTTCGGCGCAGAGCACGGTGGCGTCGGGGCGGTCTATCGCACGGGACCAGCCGGCGCGGCTGCGCCCGACCTCCGCCGCGCCCGCGTACTCCTCCTCCGGAAGGTGCCCCCGGTAGTAGGTGGCGCGAGCCTCGGTGTGCAGTTGGACGATGGCGTCGAGATCGGCGGCCGTGGCAGTTCTGATCATGCGGGGAGGGACGCCACCGGTCGGCCCGTGGTTGCGCCGGCCCGCGCCGGACGGGCTTGGGAGGTGTTGCCCGGCAACGGGGTGGGCCCGCCTCTGCCGGGCGGTGGGGTGGGCGGGGCCCCTCCGGGGCGTCTCCTCAGGACTGGCGCGGAAGCCGGCAACGCGGACGAACCCGGCACGTACGCCAGCCCCTGCGGGGACTCCCCTGCACGGCCCCACCCAGGCATCACCCGCGCCTGCGACCCGGTGGAACGCATTGCCGCTGACGCGCGACGGCCGGTCCGGGGCCGTGCAGGGGGGTCCCCGCAGGGCGACGAACAAAGCCCCGGGCTCCCCCGCGTACCCGCCGAACGTCGGTCGCTCGAGGAGACACCCCGGACGGGCCCCGGACCACCACCCACGGGGGCAGGCGACGGTGCCACCGGGAACCCAGACGCACCCATCAAGCCCGTCCGTCGCTTGAGGACGGAACCGGTCACCCCGGGGGGCTGGGCGCCGCAACGGCGAACCCCCCGCCAGGGTTCAGCTGCCGTCGCGCAGGTCGTCGAGCCCGGACGGCCGGAACGCGATCCGGTCGAACGACGCCCGGCAGCCCTCGCCGGTCGGCGACTGGACCAGGAAGCCGATGGCCGCCGGCTGCTCCGCGGCGCCGAGGGCGAAGGTGCGGACGAAGGTCCACTTCTCCCCGTCGGCGGAGGCGTGGAAGGCGTAGGCGCTGCCGGTGCGGCTGAGCCGCAGCCAGAAGCTGTCGCCGTCCACGACGAAGGAGTTGGCGTCGTCGGAGTGACCGCGGGTGACGACCGTGCAGATGGTGGGGTCGGCCGGGGAGAACTCCAGGCAGAGTTTCGCCCACTCCCGTTCCCCGACGTGCAGATAGAGCACCCCGGCGTCGAAGGCGGCGGCGAAGCCGACCTTCACCCGGGCGCTCAGCCGGAAGTCGCCGTCGGGTGCGGTGCCGAGCAGACGCGGTGCGTCGCTCACGGATGCGAGGCCGTCACCGCCCGGCGGCACGAACCGGTCCTGCCGGGCACCAGCCCGTCCGGTCAGTACACCGCCCTCGTACGCCCACTGCCCCTCGGGCCCGAACGGCCGCAGCTCAAAGGGGAGTTCGGGCAGGTTCACCGTCACGCGCGACGCCCGTCGACGCGGCGCGGCAGGCCCAGCGGGTTGTCCTCGCGCAGCTCCGGCGGCAGCAGCGCCTCCGGAGTCGTCTGGTAGCTGACCGGGCGCAGCCAACGCTCGATCGCGGTGGCGCCGACCGACGTGGAGGTGGAGGTGGTGGCCGGGTAGGGACCGCCGTGGTGCTGGGCGGGGGCGACGGCGACTCCGGTCGGCCAGCCGTTGACGAGGACCCGGCCGGCCAGCGGGGTGAGGGCCGCGAGGAGTCCGGGGGCGTCTGCGTCGGCGCCCTCCGTGGCGATCTGGAGGGTGGCGGTGAGGTTGCCCGGGAGTCGGGAGAGGACGGCGGTGATCTCGTCCTCGGAGGCGTAGCGGGCGACGACGGTGACCGGGCCGAAGCACTCCTCCAGGAGCGCGTCGTGCGGTCCGTCGGTGGCGAGCAGCTGTGCCGGAACGGTCAGGAAGCCGGCGGAGACGGTGTGGTCGCCGCCCGCGCCGGGGGTGACCGGGGCGTCCACGTCGGGGAGTTCGGCCCGTTCGCGTACGCCTGCGACGAAGGCGTCCCGCATCCGGTGATCGAGCATGACCGCGGCCTCGCTGTCGCTGACCGCCTCGGTCAGCGCCTTCAGCAGCCGGTCTCCGGTCTCGCCGGCGGGGGCCAGGACGAAGCCGGGCTTGGTGCAGAACTGGCCCGCGCCCATGGTCATCGAGCCCGCGAGCCCGGCACCGATCTGCTCGCCGCGCTCGGCGGCGGCCGCCTCGGTGACGACGACCGGGTTGAGGGAGCCGAGCTCGCCGTGGAACGGGATCGGGGCCGGCCGGGCGGCCGCGGCGTCGAACAGCGCCCGTCCGCCGCGGATGGAGCCGGTGAACCCGGCGGCGGCCACGAGCGGGTGCTTGACCAGCTCGACGCCCGCCTCGAATCCGTGCACCAGGATCAGCACGTCCTCGGGCAGGCCGACCTTCGCGGCGGCCCGGCGCAGCACGGAGGCGCAGAGCTCCGAGGTGGCGGGGTGGTCGGGGTGTGCCTTGACGACGACCGGGCAGCCGGCCGCCAGGGCACTGGCGGTGTCGCCGCCGGGGACGGAGAAGGCGAGCGGGAAGTTGCTGGCCGCGTAGACGGCGACGACGCCGAGCGGGATCTTGTAGCGGCGCAGGTCGGGCCACGGCGGGGTCCGGGTGGCGTCCGCGTGGTCGATGTGGATGTCGAGGAAGGCGCCCTCGTCGACGACCTCGGCGAACGCGCGCAACTGGGCGGCGGTGCGGGCGAGTTCACCGGTGAGCCGGGCCGGGCCGAGCGCGGTCTCGGCGTCGGCGGCCTCGATGACGTGCTCCCCGGCCTCGGTGAGCAGATCCGCCGCGGTACGCAGGAATGCGGCGCGTACGGTGCGGTCGGCGAGCGCACCGCGTACGGCATGTGCGGCCCGGACCGCACGATCGACCTCCTCCGCTGTAGCCTCCACGGCAACCTGCTCACGCGGGTTCCCGGTGCGGGGGTCGACGCTCCAGACTGGTGCTGTTGCCACCGTGTTTCCTTCCGGTCCTCTGCCACACATCAGAAGTTGTTCGGTATTCTGAACAGAGTTCCTGATCGTGAATATGTAGGGACTCTATTTCCGGGCGTTCAGTGTTGGCAAGAAGTGGGCTGGAAGGGGCGAGGGCGATGTCGGTTGCCGAGTCAGGTGGGGCACAGGTCAAGTCCGCGGTACGGACGGTGGAGCTGCTCGAGTACTTCGCCGGGCGTCCCGGTATGCATTCGCTGGCGTCCGTGCAGGAGGCCGTCGGCTACCCCAAGTCGAGCCTCTACATGCTGCTGCGCACCCTGGTCGAGCTGGGCTGGGTGGAGACCGACGCGACAGGGACCCGGTACGGCATCGGCGTCCGGGCGCTGCTGGTCGGCACCTCGTACATCGACGGCGACGAGGTCGTCGCGGCCGCCCGCCCGACGCTCGACCGGCTCTCCGACGACACCACGGAGACCATCCACCTCGCCCGTCTCGACGGTACGAACGTGGTCTACCTCGCCACCCGCCAGTCCCAGCACTATCTGCGCCCCTTCACCCGCGTCGGCCGCCGGCTGCCCGCCCACTCCACCTCGCTCGGCAAGGCGCTGCTGGCCACCCACAGCGACGAGCAGGTCCGAAAGATGCTGCCGGAGACACTGCCCGCACTGACCGAGCACACCCTCACCGACCGCGAGAAGCTGATCGAGGAGCTGCACCTCATCCGCGAGCAGGGGTACGCGGTGGATCGCGAGGAGAACACCCTGGGGCTGCGCTGCTTCGGCGTCGCGATCCCGTACCGCACCCCGGCGCGCGACGCGATCAGCTGCTCGGTGCCGGTCGCCCGGCTCACCCCGGCGCATGAGCAGATGGTCAAGGACGCACTGTTCGACGCGCGGGACCGGCTGACGCTCGCCACCCGCAGGCTCTGACCCGTGGGCGCGCCCGAGGTCACGCTGCGCGAGGTGCGCGACAGCGATCTGCCGCTCTTCTTCGCGTACATGTCCGATCCGGAGTCGGTCCGGACAGCCGCGTTCACCAGTGAGGACCCGGGCGACCGGCCCGCGTTCGAGGCCCACTGGGCGCGGATCCTGGACAGTCGCACCGTGGTGATGCGGACGGTGCTTGCCGACGGCGAGGTGGTGGGCAACGCCGGGGTGTACGGGTCCGAGGGCGACCGGCAGGTCACGTACTGGATCGACCGGCCGCACTGGGGCCGGGGGCTCGCGACCGCCGCGCTCCGGGCGCTGCTGGAGGCCGTACCGGAACGGCCGTTGCACGCCCGGGCGGCGGCCGACAACGCCGGTTCGGTGCGGGTGCTGCAGAAGTGCGGGTTCACCGTCACGGGCAAGGACCGGGGCTTCGCGCACGCCCGCGGCGAGCTGACCGACGAACTGCTCTTCACGCTGGACTGAGAGCTGGGTGAGGGCCGTCTCCGCCGCGCGGCAATACGTCTCCGCCCGCGACGGTCCGTCTCCGCCGTGCGACGGAGAGGGGCGGGCAGGATCGAGGTGTACGAGTCGGGGTTGCGAGCTGCTATTGGTTTGCTGAGTCGAAGTGAGTTGTGGTGAGCGGGATTGAGTCCTGCCGGTGGGTCGCGAGGGGTGGGAACGGGAGTTCTGGGGCCGAATGGGTGACCTTGGCGACTGCTGCTCGTTGGGCTGGGTGGCAGGTGTCCGGCCTTGAGAATGGGGGGTGATGTGGTGGGTGGTTTGCGGGAGTTGGCCGTGTCCCTCGTGGTGCCCGGGCCTTGCGGGGTGGCGATCCGGGACCGCCTCAAGCACCTCACGCCCCAGGACGAGAAGGTGCTGCGTGCGGTCGGTGCGCATCAAGGTGCGCTGGCCTCCCGTGATCTCAAGGCCCGCTGCGCGGACGGTCTGGAGCACAGTGCAGACACCTGGGCGGCGCGCAAGCGGGACCTGACCAGGGTGTCGTCGTCGCGGATCGCCGGGGCGATCACCAAGGCCACGCACGATCAGTGGGCACTCGCGCGCCGTTGCCAGGCGGCGCACATCCAGAAGCTGGCAGCCGGGATCAAGACATTGCGGCATCGGCTGTCCCTCCCGGTCGGGGAGAAGGGCACCAAGCGGGCCGCGGGCGGCTATCGCTCCAGGAGTGAGTGGTTCCACAAGTCCCGCCGCCTCGCGGCACTGGAGGCGCGGCACGCTGCCGCTGTCGCCGAGTGGCAGGCCGGACGGGTCCGGGTGGTGCGGGGCGGTAAACGTCTCCTGAACACCCGCCACCATCTCACCCAGGCCCAGCTCACCGAGGAGCAGTGGCGGGAACGGTGGGAGGCGGAGCGCTGGTTTCTTGCCGCTGACGGTGAGTCGGGGAAGCGGTTCGGGAACGAGACGATCCGCGTCACCCCGGACGGCGAGGTCAGCATCAAACTACCTGTACCGCTCGCGCACCTGGCCAACGCCAGGCACGGCCGGTACACCCTCACCTCCACCGTGGCGTTCGCGCACCGGGGCGCGGAGTGGGGAGACCGCATCGAAGCTCACCGGGCCGTCGCCTACCGCATCCACCTCGACGTGAACCGTGGCCGCTGGTACCTCACCGCATCCTGGCAACGCCCCGTCATCAAGACGGTCCCGCTCGCCGCCGCCCGCGCCCAGGGCATGATCGGCGTCGACACCAACGCCGACCACTTCGCCGCCTACCGGCTCGACCGGCACGGCAACCCCGTCGGCGACCCGCACCGCTTCCCCTACGACCTGACCGGCACCGCCGATCACCGCGACGCACAGATCCGCCACGCCCTGACCCGCCTGATCAACTGGGCCAAGTCTGTCGGTGTCGCCGCGATCGGCATCGAAGACCTCGACTTCACCACCGAGAAGACCCGGGAAAAACACGGCCGCAGGAAACGCTTCCGGCACCTCATCTCCGGCATCCCGACCGGCAAGCTCAAGGCCCGGCTGGTGTCCATGGCCGCCGAACAGGGGCTTGCGATCGTCGCGGTCGACCCCGCCTACACCAGCATGTGGGGTGGCCAGCACTGGCAGAAACCACTGGCCACCCCACGTCGAAAGATGTCCCGTCACGATGCCGCCGGTATCGCGATCGGGCGACGCGCCCTCGGACACCCGATCCGGCGACGGACGACACCGCCCCCACACGACCGGAGTGATCGTGCGGGGCATCGGATCGCCCAGGCCGGACCAGGTGACCGGGGGCGTGAAGGAACCCGCCCACCCGCAACGGACCGGCCCCCTGGAGGGCCGTCGCCGAGTGGGAAGCGAAAGCGGGAACCCAGCGCATCCAACACCGTTCGGGATGCGCCCAGTACGCAGCAGTGGGTCCAAGACTCACTTACGCACACTGGTTAGGAACGGTTCATCACGCCCGGCTGATCCGGGCACCGTGATCACGCCCGGCTGACCCAGGCCCCCTGACGCGCAGTATGAAGAATGAGTGAGAAGCGGCACAGACGGGAACGCGCCGGACGCCGCCGCTCGTCCCTCCAGCGGGATGAACAGAACAATCAGGCACACCTCGGTCTTCTGCCTGCTGCTGGTCCTCGCCCTGCTGGGGCGGGCGACCTGGGTGCAGGCGTACCAGGCCCAGGCACTCGCGGACAACGACCACAACCGGCGGAACACCATCGCGCAGTACGCGCAGCCGCTCGGCGACATCATCGTGGCCGGATCACCGGTCACCGGATCGGAGAGGACCCGGGGCAGCGATCTCGCGTACAAGCGCACGTACACGCAGGGCGAGCTCTATGCCGCCGTCACCGGGTACAGCTCGCAGGCGTACGGCGCCACCCAGCTCGAAGGGATCTACAGCCATGTGCTCGACGGCACGGACGACCGGCTGAAGAACCCCGTCGACGTGGTGACGGGCAAGCAGACCTCGCCCGGCAGTGTGCTGACGACGATCGACCCGGATGTGCAGAAGGCGGCGTACGAGGCGCTCGGCGGCGACAAGGGCGCGGCCGTCGCGATCGACCCCGCGACCGGGAAGATTCTGGGAATGGTCTCCACCCCCTCGTACGACCCGTCGAAGATCAGTGGGACGAACGACGGCGACGTGTGGAAGAAGCTGCTCTCCGACCCGGACAAGCCACTGGTCAACCGTGCTCTGCGGCAGCCGCTGGCGCCCGGATCGACGTTCAAGCTGGTGGTGGCGTCGGCCGCGCTGGAGAACGGTCTCTACAGCTCGGTCGACGAGCGCACGGACAGCCCCGACCCGTACACGCTGCCCGGCACCACCACCGTCCTGAGAAACGAGAGCGCGTCCGCACCCTGCGAGAACGCCACGCTGCGCACGGCGCTCCAGTACTCCTGCAACAACGTCTTCGCGAAGGCCGCCGCCGATCTCGGCCAGGACAAGGTGCGGGCGATGGCCGAGAAGTTCGGCTTCAACACAGCGAAGCTGGACGTCCCGGTGCGCGCCTCCGAGAGCCTCTACCCGTCGGGGATGGACAAGGCGCAGACGGCGCTGACAGGCATCGGCCAGTTCGAGGTCACCGCGACCCCGCTGCAGATGGCCATGGTCTCCTCGGCCCTCGCCAACGGCGGTGAGCTGGCGGCCCCGCACATGGTGTCGAAGGTGGCGGACTCCGAGGGCAACACCCTGCAGGAGTTCGCGGACGGCGACACGAAGCGGGTCGTCTCCGCCTCGACCGCCGAGCAGCTGCGCAGCGCGATGGTCACCGTCGTCGAGCAGGGCACCGGCACCAACGCCCGGATCGACGGGGCGGAGGTCGGCGGCAAGACGGGCACCGCGCAGAACGGCGTGGGCAACAGCAACACGCCGTACGCCTGGTTCACCTCGTACGCGAAGTCGGCGTCCACCGGCAAGGAGGTCGCGGTCGCCGTGGTCGTGGAGGACTCGGGCTCGGCCCGCTCGGAGGTCAGCGGCAACGGCCTGGCGGCGCCGATCGCGCAGAAGATGATGAAGGCGGCGCTCCAGGGGTGAGAAAACCGGGCGCGGAGGGCCGGCCGCGGCTGTCAAAATCGGGATCATGACCTCCGCGCCTTCTGACCCCCGCACGCTCGACGGACTGGACCGGACCGACTGGGCCGCGCTGGAGCATGTGTACGGCTCCGCGGTCGAGGTGCCGGGCTGGGTGCGCGACGTGTACGCGCCGGAGCGTGCGGATGACGCGGTGGAGGGGATGCTCACCTCCGTCTACCACCAGGGCGGTCAGATCTGTTCGGCCGCGCCGCCGCTGCTGCCGTATCTGGTGGCGCTGGCCGCCGACCCGGTGGTGACGGTCCGCGAGGAACTGCTGCAGCTCGTCGGCAGTCTGGCCCGGGTCGGCTGCTGGGAGGCGGAGCGCCGGTTCGTCGACGCCGGCTGGTCCGCGGCGTGGACCGGGGCGCTGCCCGTGCTGCTCACGCTGCTGGACGACTCCGATCCGGGGGTGCGCCGGGCAGTTGCCCAGCCGCTGTCGCATGCCGCCGGGGAGGCGGAGGCGGTGAGCGAGGCGCTGTGGGCGCGGTCGGACGCGGAGCCGAACGGGGAGGTGCGGTCAAAGCTCGTCGAGGCGGCCGGGAAGCTGCTGCTGCGGGCGCCCGGACTGACCTCCACCCGCGACCGGTTGCGGGACATCGCCGGTCAGGGTTCCCCGGCTGAGCGGCTCGCGGCGGTCACCGCGCTGCGACGGGCCCTCCCGGAGCAGCGGGACCCGGAACATCTGGAGACGGTCGTATCGGTCCTGCGGGATGCCCGGTTCGGCGAACGGGGGCAGAACGAGTGGGGGTTCCGGAACGCGGCGGCGCTGGTGCCGTGGACGGCCGCGGCGTTCGGACCGGACCGCGACGTCCGTACGGAACTGTCCCTGCGGCTCCTCGGCCACCCGCAGGCGGGGCATCGCACGGGAGCGCTGCGGACCGCCGCCGAGGTGCTCAGCACTTGGCGCTCCCCCGTACCCGTGCTGCTGCCCGCTGTCGCAGGACTGCTCACCGACGCCGAGCCGGAGAACCGGCAGTTCGCCGCGCGGGTACTCGGCATGTGCGGCGAGGCCGCCCGGCCGTGGGCCGACGGTCTGGCAGCCCTGTGCACGGGCGACGAGGTGTACGCGGATGCGCAGGACACCGCGGTCTGGGCGCTCGCCCGGCTCGGCGACCGGCGCTGTCTGGGTCCCGTGGTGGACCGGCTGTCCGGGGGCCGGCTCGGCTTCGCCCTGCATCAGTCGCACGCCGACGGCTGGTGGATGTACCGACTGGCGCTGCTGGACACCCTCGCGCCGCTGGCCGGGTGCGCCGACGAGCTGCTGGATCCGCTGCGGCGTCGGCTCGCGGCGGCGACGCTCAAGGACGAACGGCGGGCCCTGTGCCAGGTGTTGACGGCCTGGGGCCGAGCAGCCGCGCCCGCTGTCCCCGAGCTGCTGTCACTGCTGGACACCGATGCGGCGGTCTGGGCGCTCGACGCCCTCGCCGCGATCGGTCCGGTGGCGGCCGACGCCGTCCCGCGCCCTCGTCTGCGGGCGCTGATCGACGCACCGGCGGAGGATTTCGCCGTATCGCGGCTGCGGGTGGCGTACTGGCGGCTGACCGGCGATCCGCAACCCGCGCTCGATGTGCTGCTGCCGGCGTTCGACGCCCGCTGGGGCCGCGAGGAGGTGGTGGGCTTCCTCGGCGAACTGGGCCCGTCCGCGGCGCCGTACGCCGAGCGGATACGGGCCCTGCTTCCCGAGCACAAGGAGGGCTGGCTTCCGCTGAGGTGCGGCTACGCCCTGTGGCAGATCACCGGTGGGAGCAGTGAGGCGGTACCCGCTCTGCTCGGGCTGCTGAGCCCGCTGCAGGAGGGCAGATACGCCTACCGGGCGACGATCACGGCCGTCCACCGCCTCGCCGAGATCGGCCCGCCCGCCGCCGCGGCGGCCCCGGCCCTGCGTGCCGTGCTGGCCGCCGATGAACGCCCGGTCCGGCACGGCGGCTGGGAATCCGTGCCGGAGGACGACGAGCTGTGCGGGGCGGCGCGGGCCGCGTTGCGCGCGTTCGGGACCTGACCGGCCCGGACCGCCCCGCCGACGCGGCTACTTCACGCCGAGCAGCTGCTCGATCGGGTCGATCGCGAAGTAGACCGCGAACAGTACCGAGGCTCCCCAGAGCAGCCAGTGCACTTCGCGCGCCTTGCCGAGGACGGTCTTGATGACCACGTACGCGAGGAAGCCCGCCCCGATGCCGTTGGTGATCGAGTACGTGAAGGGCATCACGGCGATCGTGAGGAAGGCCGGGATGGCGATCTCGTACCGCTCCCAGTCGATGTGCCGGACCTGAGCCATCAGCAGGAAGCCGACAGCGATCAGGGCGGGGGCGGCGGCCTGGGCGGGGACGACCGTGGCGAGCGGGGTGAGGAACAGGGCGACGGCGAACAGCGCACCGGTCACCAGCGAGGCGAAGCCGGTGCGGGCGCCCTCGCCGACGCCGGCCGCGGACTCGATGTACGACGTGTTGGAGGACGCCGAGGCCGCGCCGCCCGCCACGGCGGCGGCGCCGTCGATCAGCAGGACCCGGCCGAGGTTCGGGACCTTGCCCTGCTCGTCGAGGAGTCCGGCCTCGTTGGAGACACCGACGACCGTGCCCATCGTGTCGAAGAAGTCGCTGAGGATCAGGGTGAAGACCAGCAGGACGATGGTGACGACGCCGACCTGCTGGAACGCCCCGAAAAGGCTGAAGGCGCCGATGAGACCGAAGTCCGGGGCGGCCACGATGTCGTCGGGGACGGCCGGCACGGTCAGACCCCAGGCGGCCGGGGCGATGTCCGCGATCTCGTTGATGACGATCGCGACGATGGTCATCACGACGATGCTGATGAGGATGGCGCCCTTCACCTTCCGGGCGAGCAGCGCGACGGTCAGCAGCACACCGAGGCAGAAGACCAGAACCGGCCAGCCGGAGAGCTGCCCGGTGGCGCCGAGCTGGACGGGTACGGAACCGGTGTCGCCGGGGATGCGGGTGGCGAAGCCCGCGTCGATGAAGCCGATGAACGCGATGAAGAGCCCGATGCCGACGCTGATCGCCTGCTTGAGGGCGGACGGAATGGCCCGCATGACGGCCTCGCGCAGCCCGGTGACGACCAGGGCGCAGATCAGCAGACCTTCGAGGACGATCAGCCCCATCGCGTCGGGCCAGCTCATCAATGGTGCGATCTGGAAGGCGACGACGGCGTTGAGGCCGAGTCCGGCGGCGATGGCGAGCGGCAGATTGCCGCCGAGCCCCATGATCGCGGTCATCACGGCGGCCACCAGAGCGGTGGCGGTGACGAGCTGGGGACCGGAGAGATGGGCGCCGAACTTGTCCTCGGCCGAGCCGAGAATGATCGGGTTGAGGACCAGGATGTAGGCCATGGTGAAGAAGGTGGCGAAACCGCCGCGTATCTCGCGTCCGAAGGTCGAGCCGCGGTCACTGATGGCGAAGTAACGGTCGACGGCATTGCGTTGCACGGTGCTGTCCACGGCATCGCGTTGCAGGGTGCTGTCCGGCATGGGTGCTCCTGGGTGGGTGAAAGTCCCTCGGTGGGTAGCTGGATTGTTCCTTCGGACACAGGGTCTTCAGGTTTTCGCCGTGTTACGCCTTACGTGGATCGCGCACCCGCGTCGAAGCGCTTCCGGGATGCGCTGATACGCTCTCGCCCCGCCCGCATTCCGCGGGTGGGAACGGGAACCGTACACAGTCGGACCACGCGCGTCACAGGGATTCGAGTGCAGAGAGAGGTACCCGCGGGCACGGTCGTCGACGATGCCGCTGCCGCCGAGTTCCATGAGTTCTTCGAGGCCCATTACGCCGAACTCGCCCGGCTCGCCCATCTGCTCACCGGCGAGGCCGACGCCGCGGACGATCTGGCTGCCGATGCTCTGCTGGCCCTCTGGCACCGCTGGGACCGGGTGAGGAACGCCGACCATCCCGTCGCGTACGCGCGCGGCGTCGTCGCCAACCTCGCCCGTACCCGGATCCGCAGCGCGGTGCGCGAGCGGCGCAGGATCGCCCTGTTCTGGGCGCCGCGCGGGGCCGGGGACGGGTGCGCGGTCGACGATCCCGATGTGTCGGTGGTCGTCGATGTCCAGGGGGCGCTGCGCAGGCTGCCGTTCCGCAAGCGGGCGTGCGTGGTGCTGCGGCACGCCTTCGACCTGTCGGAGCGGGACACCTCTCTGGTGCTCGGGATATCCGTGGGCACGGTGAAGAGCCAGACCTCGCGCGCCGTCGCGGAGCTGCAGCGGCTGCTCGGTCCCGATACGCCCGCCGCGCAGGTACGGGTGGCCGTCGCGGCGCAGCGCAGCGGAGGAAGACACTGATGGACGACGAGCTGCGTGAGCGGCTGCGTACGGCTGCCGAGGCGCACCGCCCCGACCGGGAGCGGATGCTGGCACGGATCGAGCGCGGAATGACGGACACGCCGTCCGCCCGTACGCCGCGGGCGCCGCGCGGGGCGATGCCGTGGCTGCGGGTCGCCGGGGCGATGGCGGCGGTCTGCGCGGTACTGGCCGCAGGGGCCTACGCGGTCACGTCGGCGGGCGGTGGGGACCCGCGCGGAAAGCAGGTGGTGGGCCCGCCCGCCTCGCCCGCTCCGGCGTCGAAACCGCCGGCCCGGGGCGGCGCACTGCCCACCGAGGACGGACCGCTCCGGGTCGACGGCGCCGTCGACCCGCACAGCAACAGGTACTGGGCCCAGAGCAATGTGACGCTGCAGACGCAGCAGCCGCTCTCCGGCCTCACCGTCGAGCTGCGGATCGCGCTCACCGGCGGGGTGAACACGACCGGTTCCTGGCGCTCCCTGCCGGAGCAGGACTTCGTCGCCTCCGCGCAGGAGAAGGGCGATTTCCTCGTCTACCGCTGGACGCTGAAGCCGGGCCGGACGGTGCCGGTCGGCACGCACACGTTCGCCGGGCAGTACAACCACGCGGAGGGCGACCGGGACACCCGGGGCGACGACGTGACGGCGCGCGCCGTCCGTACGACGGGCCAACCGGCCTCTGTGCGCGACGACTTCGGCCCGTCGCACTAACGACCTGATCCACTCTCTGTCGTGCACCCGATCGTCCGCGGTGGGTGGGTCGTCACTGGCCCGCCCACCGTTTCACGGTCGCCTCCGCCGCGGCCCGGTCCGCGGGCTTCAGCTTGGAGATCAGGGCGCCGTGGTTGCTGTTCGGTGCCTCGAAGAGCATGGAGTCGTGCTTGCTCGGCTCGAACCGCTCGGCGCTCCACGGGTCGTTCTGTCCGTAGACGAACATCATCCGCTCGCCGCGGGTGGCGACCCAGCGGTCGACGTCCTTGATGGTGCGCCCGTCGTACCCGACCCGCATGTCCGCGGGCAGCACCGAGTTGGGCTGGTAGATGCCGGGGTAGTGGCGGACGTCGGCCAGATGCTTGAACTTGAGGTCGGCCCAGCCCAGTTGGGCGGCGGCCTGCCGGTAGTACGGTCCGCTGCCCTCGGCGCCGTTGCCCTGGTCGGCGTACGGGCTCAGTCCGTGCCCCAGCGACCAGGTGTACAGCTCGTCATCGGTGGCGGTCCTCGCGTCGGGGATGGCCGGGCAGTCGGCGTACGTACCGCTCTGCCAGAAGTTCCACACCTGGTCCAGTACGGAGAACTTGTAGGCCCGGTCGGCCGATCCGAGGTACTGGAAGGTGAGGCCCTGCTCCTCGGCGGTGGCCTCGAAGCGGGGCAGCATCCGATCCCGCCGGACCAGCATCTCGCGCTGCACGGCGTTCAGGGCGGCCCGGCATTCAGGGGTGCCGACGGTCCGGAAGAACTTCTCGTAGCCGCTGTCGTCGTTGTTGGCGGCGTCGTCCGGTGCGACGTACGCGACGACGGCGTCCAGGTCGTCCGGGTAGAAGCGCTCGTGGTAGACCTGCGTCATCCCGCCCTTCGACGCGCCCGTGCCCAGCCACTTGGCCCCGTAGATCGTCTTGAGGGCCTGGACGACGGCATGTTCGTCACTCGCCTCCTGCTGGACGTTCAGGTCGTTCCAGTCGACCGTCGCGGGGCGGGACCGGCTGAAGTAGCGGTGCTCGATACTGACCTGGTTGGCGCCGAGAAGCGTGGTGATCTCGCGGGTGGAGCTGGAGAGCGAGTAGCCGCCGGTGTAGAGGACCATCGGCGCGGTCACGGACTTGTGCCAGAGCGTGAGGCGCTGCTCGAACGTGCCGCGCTCAGGGTGCTGGTGGTCGATCGGCTGGGTCAGCGTGAGGGTGTAGTAGGGGAATCCCTCCTTGATGGTCTGCGAGACGACGGTGAGCCCCGGTATCCGGTCCAGTCGTTCGCGCACGTCGGTGGCCGGCGCGGTCGCCTCGGCGGCGGAGGAGGTGGGGCCGGCGGACGGGACGGGAGCGGCGGCGGTCGCGGCCGTGCCGGTGAGCAGGCTGGTGGCGGCGACGAGCCCGGTGCAGAACAGGGCGGGAAGCAGTGGGTGACGCAACGCGGGATCCCCTCGGACGGGTGTGGTGCGATGGACACGACGGCGGCATAGTAACCGCTTGCCGCAGCCATGTGACCGCTCCGCACCGAGGGGATCCGTGGGCCGGCGGACGAGCAACGGCTGTCGTTCCGACGGCTTGTTGACGATCCGTCGGTCAGCAGCCCTTGCCCGCTCCGGCGCCGGGGTCGACGATGCCCGGTACGGCGTGCGGGTTGTCGATCCGGGTGCGCAGGGTCGGGGTCCAGCCGGCGCCCGAGGTGAGCTGCTCGGCGGGCGAGGGTGAGGGCCTGCAGGTCGAGCAGGGGTACGTGCGCCTCGGCGGCTAGTGCCCCTCCCGGCAAGCTTTGCCGGTCACGGCACTAGTTCCCGCATCGCGGCGGGGTCGTCGGGAGGGACCGGCGGCGGGGCGCGACCCGGACCGCCGCCGGCCTCCGGTCACCGGGGTGTCGGCCGTGACGTGACGGACGTCCGTGTCAGCTCTTGTTCTGGTCCTTCCACTCCGCCTGGGCCTTGTTCAGCTCGTCGGCCATCTTGTCCAGGAAGGCCCTCGCGGTGGTCTTGCCGAGGAGCACCTTCTGGAACTCGGGCTCGTTGTCGGCCTTGCTGATGGTGTTCCAGTCCGGCAGGTAGTACGGGAGCTGGACGATGCTGGTGGAACCGTCGGTGAGGGCCTGGGCCGCGAGCTTGGTCGGCTCCGCCTTGGAGATCCAGGCGTCCTGGGCGGCCTCCGTGTTGGCCGGGATAAGGCCCGCCGTCTCGTTGAACTTCGAGTTCGCCTCGTGGGAGGCGGCGAACTCGATGAACTTCCAGGCGGCCTCCTTGTTCTTGGAGCTCTTGAACAGGCCGAGGCCGTCGACCGGGTTGGAGACCTGCACCCGCTTGCCGCCGGGGCCGGTGGGCTGCGGAATACCGCGGAACTTGTCGGTACTCAGCGCCTTCACGTGGTCCTGGTAGGAGCCCAGGTTGTGGTTCAGCATGCCGATGGTGCCGGAGTCCCACTGGGCGACCATCTTGATGAAGTCGTTGTTGAGGTCGGCGGACGGGGTGACCTTCTTGAAGAGGCCCGCGTACTTCTCCAGCGCCTGGACGTTCTTCGGGTCGTTGAGCGTGGTCTTCTCTCCGCTCGGGTCCCAGAAGGACGTGATGCCGGACTGCCCGTACATCGCGTCCATCGCCTGCGCGATGGATCCGGCGCCGCCGCGGATGGTGTAGCCGAACTCGTTCTTCTTGGCCGCGGTGAGCTTGTCGGCCGCCGCGTAGAACGTGTCCCAGGTGGTCGGCTCGGCCAGGTTCGCCTTCTTGAACAGGTCGGTGCGGTAGTACAGGACGCCGTTGTTGGCGGAGATCGGGACGTTGTACATGTGCTCGTCGGAGCCGCCGGCCGCCTTCACCGACTCGACCATGCTCTTGTTCAGCTTGCCGTCGAGGGAGGACTTCGCGGCCCGGTCCTCCAGCGGCTCCAGCGCGTTCTGGGCGGCGATCCCGGCGAGCATCGCTGCGCCGACGCCGCCGACGTCCGGCAGGCCGCCGCCCTGGATGGCGTTGTCGTACTTGGACTGGGCCTCGGGGGCGGCCACGCCGACGTACTGGACGTCGATCTCCGGGTACTTCTTCTCGAAGTCGGCGATGACCTGCTTCCAGATGTCGGTGCGGACACCGCCGTTGTTGTCCCAGAAGACGATCTTGCCCTTGCCGCTTCCTTCGTCGCCGGAGCTGCTGCTGCCGTCGTCACCGCAGGCGGTGGCGGTCAGGGCGAGCACCGCCGCGAGGGACACGGCTGCTGCGGCACGCCCCCGCTGCGTCGTGGAGATGTTCATGTCGGCTCTTCTCTCTGGTTTCTGTCGGTGCTGCGCATGCGTGGGGGTTCAGTGGTGGGCACCCTGCCGGGCCCGGCCGTCCTCGCCGCTGAGGCAGTCGGACACCTGTGGTGGGCGGCGTCTGCGGCGGACATCTCTGGTCGGTCGGGGGTGCGGGTCAGGCGGTGATACGGAAGTCGGTGAAGTCGGCCGTCCCGGCGGGCCCCGCCCCGGTCGGTGCGGTGGCGAAGAGTCCGAGCAGTGCGCCGACCCAGCGCCACGGGGCCGCGGCGAAGGGCTGGCCCGAGGACCGGAACCCGGCCCCGTCGCCGGTGTCGGCAAAGAAGTGGCAGCGGGCGCCCGCGGTGACCTCGATGCGGAGCCGGGCGCGACCTTCGGGTGCCGGGCGGCTGTGTTCGGCGTCCCGTTCGTGTTCGGCCACGCTCTCGGCGTACCGGTGCACGAGCCGTATCCCACCGTCCTCGGCGCGTTCGAGACCGATCCAGCTGAACGCGTCGCCGAGCACGGCGAGCCCCGCCTTGGCCCCCGCCTCCCGGCTGCCGAGGGTGATCCCGACCTCGGTGGTGAAGGTCTCGGCGGGCAGCCGCTGGACCAGGACGTTGGGCAGCGCGCGCAGATCGTGCGCGTACGCCGTCCGTACGCAGCTGAGCCGCAGCCCGTCCCCGGCGTGCTCGACCGTCCAGCCGGGCCGGTGGTTCGCCGTCCACTGCCACTGCCTGCCGTACCGCCCGCCGGGGAAGCCGTCGCTGGACGCGGGGGCTTCGGCGGGCTGCTCGGGGGCGACGGGTTTGGGGTGGACGGAGACGGGTTCGCCGTGGTCGCCGAGGACCGGCCAGCCTCCCCCACTCTCGGCTCCGCTCGAGCGGGAGGTGCCCCCTCCGTCCCACCGCATCGGCTGGAGATGGACGACTCGCCCGTACGCCCCGCGCTCCTGGAAGTGCAGGAACCAGTCGTGCCCTGCCGTGGTTCGAACCCAGCCGCCCTGGTGCGGCCCGTTGACCGAGGTGCGGCCCTGGGCGAGGACGACACGTTCCTCGTACGGTCCGAAGAAGTCCCGTGACCGGAATGCCCCCTGCCACCCGGTCGTCACCCCACCGGCCGGGGCGAAGATCCAGAACTCGCCGTCGTGCCGGTAGAGCTTGGGGCCTTCGAGGGTGAACCAGCCCGGGATCCGGTCCGCGTCGATCAGGGTCTTGCCCTCGTCGAGGAGTTCGCGTCCGTCGGGGCTCATCCGGTGGCCGGTGATGCGGTTCTTGATGCCGGAGCGGGACTTCGCCCAGGCGTGCACGAGGTAGGCCTCGCCGGTCTCCTCGTCCCACAGCGGGCAGGCGTCGATCAGCCCCTTTCCCGCCTTGACGAGATGCGGGGCGCTCCACGGCCCGCGGACGGACTCGGCGTTGATCTGCTGGATGCCGTGGTCCGGGTCGCCCCAGAAGATCCAGAACCGGCCGGCGTGGTGCCGGAGGGACGGCGCCCACACACCGCAGTCGTGGCGTGGCACGGCGAAGTCGGCGGCGGGTTCGAGGCGGTCGAGTGCGTGGCCGACGAGCGTCCAATTGACCAGGTCGCGGGAGTGCAGCAGCGGCAGTCCCGGGACCCGGCCGAAGCTGGACGCGGTGAGGTAGTAGTCGTCGCCGACCCGGACGACGTCGGGGTCGGACCAGTCGGCGTTCAGGACGGGGTTGCGGTAGGTGCCGTCGCCGAGGTCGGCGGTCCAGGGGCGGCTCACGCGGTCACCGCCCGGCGGACGTACGCGGCCGCCGTCGCCCGGTCGAGCCGGCCGTCGGCGATGACGGTGACGACGCGGCGTACCACGGTGGCACCGGCCGGGACGGGCAGCCGCTCGGCGGCTGCGAGGGAGGAGCCGACGCCCGGGTACTGGGTGGTCCGCACGAACCACGGGTCACGCCGGGTCTCGTCGGTCGCTCCGGCGAAGACAAGGGTCCAGCCGTCGCCCGCCATGGCCACCCAGTCGGCGACCCGCCCGTGGACCGCTTCCTCGCCGTCGCCGAATCCGCTGAACACGGCGGGCACGGCGGGTTCCTTCGGGGCGCGCCAGAAGAAGCCGCCGTATCCGGCGCCGGGGCGGCCGTTGGTGGCGGGGCTGCCGATGGAGAGGTCGTCGGTGCCGCGGTTGGTGAGCGAGAAGGAGAAGTCCAGCGCCCAGGCGGTGTCGGAGAGTTCGGCTGCGGCGACGGTGCGGTGCTCGCGCAGCAGCTCGGTGTGGTCCGCCTCCCAGCTGAGCTCCTCGACGAAGCCGTCCGGGTCGCGGAGCTTCCAGCCGAGGTGGCGCTGGACCCCGTGGTTGTCGAGCGCGGTGGGGCCCTGGTCGCGGACGAAGGTGCGGCCGCCCCAGAAGTTGTGCCCGGCGACGTCCGGGACGGCGACGGAGGTGCCCAGGTGGTGGAGGTGGTCGGCGGGGTGCTCCTCGGTGACCGGGACGCCCGCGAGGGTGGTGACCGGGTGGAAGTAGGGGCGGCCCTCGGGCGCGGGGAGATAGGTGTACCGGCCGACGGGGCGTCCGGCGCAGCTGAGGAGTGCGGATGTGGGGGTCACGATGAACTCACCTCGGTGGGGAGCGCCCAGGGGACGCCGAGTTCGGAGAAGAGCATGAGGGTGTCGGCGCCCGCCGCGACCAGGGCGTCGATGCCGCGGACCACCCGGCGCGCTCCGGTGGAGGCGGTCGCCGGCTCGGTGTGCCAGGCGTCGGAGGGCAGCGCGACGGGCTCCGGGGCGGTCCGTACGGCTTCGACGACCCGCATGAAGGCCCCGGTGCGGTGCGGGGGTACGAGGAGTTCGGCGCGGCCCGCGAGGTGTTCGACGAGGTTCTCCAGGAGGTCGGTCCGCCCGTGCACGGCCTCCTCGGGGCCGTGTCCGGCGCGCTGGACGAGGACCCGGTCCTGCTTGTACCAGAAGGTGATCCGGCCGCGGTCGCCGTGGACGATGACGTACGGTTCCCCGGCCTGTTCGGCGCAGAGGGTGACGGACGCGGTGACCGGCAGCCCGCCGGTGGTGGTGATGCGGACGGATGACGTGTCGTCGGCCTCGATGTCGTGGGCGCGGAACAGCTCGGCTTCGATGACCGCCACGTCGTCGGCGGTCCCCGCGCCGGCGAGTTCGAGTGCGGTGGCGACGGCGTGCGCGAGGGGGTTGGTGAGGACACCGTCGACGACGTCGACCGTGTCGATCCTGCGCCGCCCCGCCCAGGGGGCCCGCCGGTAGTAGGCGTCGTCGCGGACCCAGGCGCCCGCGGCGCCGATGCCCAGCACCGTCCCGAGGGTGCCGGAGCCCACGACTTCGCGGATGGCGGGGACGGCGTGCGAGCCGAAGGACTGGAAGCCGACCTGACAGGCGATGCCGGCCGACCGCACGCCGGTGAGCATCCGCTCGAAGTCGGCGTACGTCGCGGCGGGCGGCTTCTCCAGCAGGAGGTGGACGGAGCGGGCGGCGGCGGCCAGGGCCAGTTCGGTGTGGGTCTGGATCGGGGTGCAGATGACGGCGGCGCGGGCGCCGGTGGAGTCGAGGAGCTCCCCGAAGTCGGACGACTGGACGGGAAGTTCACCGGCGAAGGGGGCGAGTTCGTCCTCGGTCAGCGGATTCAGTTCGCAGATGCCGACGAGACGGACGAGGCCTTTGTGCTGCAGGCGGCGGATGTTGGCGAGATGCCAGCGTCCGTGACCGCGCGCGCCGGCGAGGACGAGCGGGACGGGCGTCGGGGTCGTGCTCATCCGGCCCTCCCCGCTCCGGCTCCGCGGGCCACGTCGGCGGCGGCCAGGATCTCGCGGCCGAGGTCCCGGGCGGCGGCTGCCGGAGCTCCGGCACCGATGGCGGGCAGCGTCGCGGCCTGCGCTCCAGGCTGCAGGGTCACACAGTCTGCGAGCGGCGCGGCAGCAGCCACGGAATGCCGTACGAGTCGCTTACGTGCAGGCGGTGTTGAGGGAGTTGTGGTCATCGGGGGGTCTCCTCGACCGGGCAGGACGGGGGTGGCGGCAGCGCGCTGCGGAAGGGCTGTCAGCCCTTCACGGCACCGGCACTGAAACCGGTGATCAGCCACTTCTGGATGAAGGCGAAGACGATCACCACGGGGACCGCGGCGATCACGCCACCCGCGGCGAGCGCCCCCAGGTCGACGCTGTCCGCGCCGATGAGGGTGTTCAGGCCGACCGGGATCGTCTGCTTGTCCTGCTCGCTGAGGAACATCAGGGCGAACAGGAAGTGGTTCCAGCTGTGCACGAAGGCGAAGGAGCCGACGGCTATCAGTCCGGGCCGCAGCAGCGGCAGCACCACCGCGCAGAAGGCCCGGAAGCGCGAGCAGCCGTCCACCCAGGCCGCCTCTTCCAGCGTGGCCGGGACGTTCTTGATGAAACCGCTGATCAGGATGATGGAGAGCGGCAGCTGGAAGACCGTCTCGGCGATGACGACGCTCCCCAGGGAGTTGATCATCTGGAGGTTCTTGAAGATCTCGAAGAGCGGTACGAGCATCAGGGCGCCCGGGATGAACTGCGAGCAGAGCAGCGCCAGCATGAAGCCGTTCTTGATCCGGAAGTCGAACCGGGCCAGGGCGTATCCGCCGGCGAGGGCGACGAGCGTGGTGGCGATCAGCGTGCAGACGCCGACGATCATGCTGTTCTGGAAGAAGACGGCGAAGCTGCGCTCGTTCCAGACCTTCGAGAAGTGCTCCCCCGTCATCGGCCACGGCACGAGCGAGGTGGATCCGGTGGGCCGTACGGCGAAGAGGAACATCCAGTAGAACGGGATGAGGGTGAAGAGCAGATAGATGCCCAGCGGCAGGTAGATCTGCCAGCGCGGTACGTCGTCGAAGGCGCGCTCACGCCTGCGGCGGCGCACGGTGGGCGGCGGGGTGTCCCGTGCGGGCTCCGCGACGGTGTCGGTGTGCTTCTCGGCGAGTGCGGCAGTCACTTGTGGTCGCCTCCGAACTTGCTCAGGCGCAGGTAGACGATCGAGCAGAAGAGGAGGATCACGAAGGCGACGGTGGTGAGCGCGGAGGCGTAGCCGAAGTCGTGGCCCTCGATGCCGGTGTTGGCGACGTAGAGCGGCAGGGTGGTGGTCTCGCCGGCCGGTCCGCCGCCGGTGAGGGTGTAGAGCAGGTCGACGTTGTTGAACTCCCAGACGCCGCGCAGCAGCGTGGAGAGGATGATCGCGTCCCGCAGGTGCGGCAGGGTGATGTGGAAGAACTGGCGCATCCGTCCGGCGCCGTCGACCGCTGCCGCCTCGTACAGCTCCTTGGAGACGGACTGCAGGTCGGCGAGGATGAGGATGGCGAAGAAGGGGACCCCGCGCCAGAGTTCGGCGACGGTCGCGGCCCAGAAGACGGTGCCGGTGTCGGAGAGCACGGAGGTGCCGTAGTCGCCGATCCCGGCATCCGCGAGGTAACGGCTGAAGCCGGTCGAGGAGTTGTAGAGCAGGATCCAGATGGTGCTGGTCAGCACGCCGGAGACGGCCCACGGGGAGAAGACCATGGCGCGGGAGATGCCGCGGCCGATGAAGGTCTGGTTGACGATCAGGGCCAGCGCGAGGCCGAGCGTGAGCTGGAGCGCGACCTGGGTGACGACCCACTGGGCGCTGAAGCCGAGCGTCGTCCAGAACTGGTCGTCGTCGGTGAAGATCCGGGTGAAGTTGTCGAAGCCGGCGAAGCCGTTCCGCCATGGCTTGGTGACGTTGTAGTTCTGCAGGCTGTAGTAGAAGACGCTGACCACCGGGTAGGCGATGAAGCCCAGCATCAGCAGCCCCGCGGGGGCGATGAGCAGATAGGGCAGTCGGCGGGGGTTCGCGGAGCGGCGCCGGGGCACCTTGGGCGGTGTGGCCACGGCGGTGGCTTGGGCCATGACACGTCTCCGTTCTGAGGGAAGTGCGGGTGACGGTGGTGCGCAAGCGCTTACCGCATGATGTTCGGTATGCCGAACATGCGGTGCGCCGGAATTCTCGGTGGGGCGGTCAGCCCGCGTACGGGTCGGGCACTTCTCCCTGCCGGGCCAGGAAGGCGAAGTCGCAGCCGGTGTCGGCCTGGGTGATCTGGTCGTGGTAGAGCGCGCCGTAACCGCGCTCGTACCGGGTGGCCGGCGGCGTCCAGGCGGCCCGCCGGCGCTCCAGCTCCTCGTCCGGCACATCGAGATGGAGCAGGCGCGCCTCGACGTCCAGGGTGATCAGGTCACCGGTGCGGACGAGCGCGAGCGGACCGCCGACGTACGACTCGGGGGCGATGTGCAGCACGCACGCCCCGTAACTGGTGCCGCTCATCCGGGCGTCGGAGATCCGCACCATGTCCCGAACGCCCTGCTTCAGCAGATAGTCGGGGATCGGCAGCATGCCGTACTCGGGCATCCCGGGGCCGCCCTTGGGTCCGGCGTTGCGGAGCACCAGGACATGGTCCGGAGTGAGGGCGAGCGCCGGGTCGTTGATGGTGCGCTGCATCTCCTTGTAGTCGTCGAAGACGACCGCGGGTCCGGTGTGCCGCAGCAGTTCCGGTTCGGCGGCGATGTGCTTGATGACCGCGCCGTCCGGGCAGAGATTGCCGCGCAGCACCGCCACGCCGCCCTCCTCGGCGAGAGGATTGTCCCGCTCCCGGATGACATCGGAGTTGTGCACGCGCGCCCCGTCGAGCTGCTCGCGGAGCGTGTCGTGCGAGACCGTCGGCCGGTCCAGGTGGAGTACGTCGGTCAGCCGGGCCAGGAATCCGGGCAGCCCGCCCGCGAAGTGGAAGTCCTCCATCAGGTACGCCCCGCCGGGGCGGAGGTTGGCGAGGACGGGGACCGTGCGGGCGATCCGGTCGAAGTCGTCGAGGGTGAGCTTCACTCCCGAGCGTCCCGCCATGGCGATCAGATGGATGACGGCGTTGGTGGAGCCGCCGAGCGCGAGGACGGTGGCGACCGCGTCCTCGTACGCCTCCGCGGTGAGGATCGACGACAGCTTCCGCTGCCGCCACACCAGTTCGACGATCCGGAGCCCGGACTGCGCCGCCATCCGGTCGTGCCCGGAGTCCACCGCCGGGATCGACGAGGCTCCCGGCACCGTGACACCGAGCGCTTCGGCGGCGGCCGTCAGGGTGGACGCCGTACCCATCGTCATGCAGTGGCCGGGCGAACGCGCGAGTCCGTTCTCCAGTTCACCCATCTCGCAGTCGCCGATGAGCCCGGCCCGCTTGTCGTCCCAGTACTTCCACATGTCGGTGCCGGAGCCGAGGACCTCGTTGCGCCAGTGCCCCGGCAGCATCGGTCCGGCCGGCACGAAGACGGTCGGCAGGTCGACGGATGCGGCGCCCATCAGCAGCGCGGGCGTCGACTTGTCGCAGCCGCCCATCAGCACGGCGCCGTCGACCGGGTAGGAGCGCAGCAACTCCTCCGTCTCCATCGCGAGCATGTTGCGGTAGAGCATCGGGGTCGGCTTCTGGAACGTCTCCGAGAGGGTGGAGACCGGGAATTCGAGCGGGAATCCGCCCGCCTGCCAGACGCCTCGCTTGACCGCCTGCGCGCGGTCGCGCAGATGGACATGGCAGGGGTTGATGTCGGACCAGGTGTTGAGGATCGCGATGACCGGCTTGCCGAGGTGCTCCTCGGGGAGGTAGCCGAGCTGCCGGGTGCGGGCCCGGTGACTGAACGAACGCAGCCCGTCCGTCCCGTACCACTGGTGGCTGCGCAGCTCCTCGGATCCGATCCTTCCGTCCTGGCCGGTCATATCGACCACCCGGCGACCTCGTCGGCCACCTCGGCGCGCTGCGCCTGCGGCAGCTCCCGGCTGGGCGGGCGGACATCGCGGCGGCAGAGTCCGAGCGAGGCCAGGGCCTCCTTGACGACCGTCACGTTGTTGGCGGACTGACGGTCGGCTCGCAGCTCCTCGAAGCGGCGGATCTGCTCCCAGACCTTCATCGCCGCCGCGTGGTCGCCGGCTCGCAGCGACTCCAGCATGGCGAGCGAGACTCCGGGGGCGACATTGACGAGTCCGGAGGTGAAGCCGGTGGCGCCGGCGGAGAAGTAGGCCGGCGCGTACAACTCGGCGAGACCGGCGATCCAGACGAACCGGTCCAGTCCCGCGTCCCGGGCGAAGGCGGCGAACCGCGTGACGTCCGGGACGGCGTACTTCACACCGATGACGTTGGGGCAGCTGTCGGCGAGCCTGGCGAGTGCCTCCCCGCCGAGCTGCGGGTTGCGGATGTACGGGACGACGCCGAGCCCGGGGACGGCTTCGGCGATCGCCCGGTGGTAGTCGACCCAGCCTTCCTGCGAGACGTACGGGTGGACGGGCTGATGGACCATCACCATTTCGGCACCGGCGTCACGGGCGTGCTCGGCCGCGGCCACGGCGGTCGGCACGTCGTGCCCGACCCCGACCAGGATCGTGGCGCGGCCGCCCACCTCGTCGATGGTCAGCTCGGTGACGGTGCGCCGCTCCTCGGGGGTGAGCGCATAGAACTCCCCGGTGTTGCCGTTCGGGGTGAGGATGCGTACACCGCCGTCGAGGAGCCGCCGCAGCAGGGCGCGGTGGGCGGCCGTGTCGATGGTTCCGTCCGCGGCGAACGGGGTCACCGGGATCGCCACGACATCTGCGAGGGCCGCCTTCAGCGGTGTGAGGTCCATGCGGACAGGCCTTTCGTCGGTGTGCTGGTGGTTCACGCCCCGTCCCCCTCGGTCTGCGCTCCGGCGGGGAAGGCACGGCTGACGAACGACGCGATGTGATCGCGCAGGGCCCCGGCCGCGGCGTCCGCGTCGTCGGCGAGCGCGAGCCGCAGGATCTCCCGGTGCTCGGCCGCCTCCCGCTCCCAGGACGGGATCGTCGCCCAGGCGACGGTCGACACGAGCGCCGCCTGGTCGCGGACCTCGTCGAGCATCCGGGCCAGCAGCGGGTTGCCGCAGGGCAGGTACAGCGCCCGGTGGAAGTCGCGGTTGGCGAGCGACCGGTCGGCCTTGTCACCGGCGGAGTCGGCCCGCTCCAGGGCTTCCTGGGCCGCGTCGAGCGAGGCCCTGCGCGTGATGGAGCGGCGCAGCGCCTCCGGTTCGAGGAGCAGCCGTACGTCGTACACCTCGCGGGCCATCTCCGCGTCGACCAGCCGCACGGTGACGCCCTTGTACTGGCTCATGACGACGAGCCCGGTACCGGCGAGGGTCTTCAGAGCCTCGCGCACCGGGGTCTTGGAGACCCCGAACTGTGCGGCGAGTTCGGTCTCGACGAGCGCCTGCCCTGGTCTCAGCTGCGCCGTGAGGATCGCGTGCTTGATCGCCTCCAGCACGTACTGGGTGCGGGACGGAATCGGGGTGGGCGCAAAGGTCATGGGTGAAGGGCTCTCGCATCTCACGTATCGCGTCTCATATATGACGTACGAAGTACGACGCGATGAAGCTAGAGGTGGGCCGAATGTTTCGTCAACGCTTCTGGCAGAAGAACTTTCGGCAACCTCGGTGTAGGGCATCTGCCCGATGCCCCGGCCCGTCCTTAGTCGCCAGCATGAGTTCCTGACGGAACCCCAGGTCAACGAGGTACGGGGGCGCGATGACAGGGGCGGCGGCAGGAAAGGTGCTGCGGGACCGCAACGCCGGGCTGTATCTGACGGCGGTGGTGGTCTCCGGCTTCGGGACGTCCGCGATGTGGCTCACCGGCGGGATCTGGGTCAAGTCCCTCACCGGGTCGGACAGTCTGGCGGCGCTCGCCGTGTTCGCCATGTGGCTTCCCGTGCTGACCGGTCCCGCACTCGGCGCGGTCGCCGACCGGGTGCCCCGCAAACCCTTGCTGATCGGGGCGAGTCTCGCCATGGCAGGGCTGCTCACCTCGCTGCTCGCGATCGATTCGGCGGGGCGGATCTGGATCCTCTTCGCGGTGCTCGTGCTGTACGGGGTGAGCGGTGTACTGATGGACTCGGCCGAGTCGGCGCTCGTCGCGCACACCGTCGATCCCCGGCTGCTCGGTGACTTCAACGGGTTCCGCATGATCGCGAACGAGGGCATGAAGCTCCTCGCACCACTGACCGGCGCCGGGCTGTACGCGCGGTTCGGCGGCGGCGCGGTGGCGCTCCTCGACGCGGCGTCGTTCGCCCTGGCCGCCGGGGTCTACGCACTGCTGCGGGTACGGGAGCCGGCCCGGCCCGCCCGCACGGACCGGCGGGGCGAACTGGCGGCGGGAATCCGGCAGGTGTGGGGGTCAACGGTGCTGCGGCCGCTGGTGCTTGCGGGTGCGGTGACGATGCTGTGCGCCGGGCTCAACGGGGCCGCGCTCTACGCGGTCGTCGACGACGGGCTCGGGCACTCCCCCACGTACGCGGGTGTGCTGTACGCGGTGCAGGGCGGCGGGTCGATCGCAGTCGGGCTGCTGGCCGGCCCACTGCTGCGGCGCCTGCCCGAGCGGGTGTTCACCGCGGCCGGGATCGCCCTGTTCGCGCTGGCGGTGGGGGTGCGGGCGCTGCCGTACGACGCGGTGGCGCTGGTCGCGAGCGCCGCGATCGGGGCGGGGCTGCCGTGTGTACTGATCGCCGCGATGACGGCGGTGCAGCGGGAGACGCCGGACCGGGTCCTGGGCCGCACGAGCGCCACCGCCAACTCACTGATGATGGTGCCGAACGCGGTGGCACTGGCGCTCGGCGCGGGGCTGGTCGCTGTGCTGGACATCCGGGTGCTGCTGCCACTCATCGGTGCGGCTGGCCTGCTGACGGCGGTCCTGCTGGTCACGGACCGGCGAGTGGGGTCTCCCCTGCTCGAACGGAGTTGAGAGCTTGGGGATGGCTGACGGGCACCCCCACCGGTCCGCGTCCGTCATCGACCGAGGCGTGAAAGCGCCTCGGTGACGGCCTCGATGTCCGGGTCGGATGCCAACCCGGCGTGGTACAGGCGTAGTTGGTTCGCACCGAGCGAGGCCGCATGGGCGGCGTCACGCTCCAGCGTGGCGGGGCTGCCGCCCATGCCGGTGACCACGGTGAAGTTGGCGGCCACCACCCCCTGACGTCCGGCGAACGGGCCGAGGTACGTCTCGCGCTGGGCGTCACCGCCCGTGCAGGGCAGCACCACACCGTCCGCCACGCCCATGATGTGCTGCGGGTCGACACCGACGTTCGCGCCGGAGCGGTGCGGGGCGGGGTCGGCGTGCAGCAGCACCTGGAAGCCTGCTCCGGCCGCCGCACGCACCGCGGCGACCGCGGACTCCTGGAGCGTACGGGCGACCCGGCCGCGCCACTGGAGAGTGGCGGCGGCGAGATCGGCGCCGAGGAGCTTCTCGACCCCCGACCAGCCTGCCTCCGAGGAACCGGAACCGGCCCAGGCGGGCTCCAGGGCCGCGCGCACGGAGCCGCTCAACTCATCCGGGTTCAAGCCGTGTTCGGTGTAACCGGTCCGGCAGTCGGGACAGAAGCAGAGCGACATGAGGTACTGCGACGCGTCCCCGAGCCCGACTCCCGCGATCTTGTCGTGGGCGTGCAGATGCGCGAAGCCGTACCAGCCGCAGGACTCCAGTTCGGTGCCGCGCGCGCCGTCGCGCACCGCCGCCTCCGCGGCCAGGTCCACGAGGTACGCGCGGACCGCGGGCTGCGCGATGCAGGGCGCCCAGGGGTAGCGGTCACCGTACGCGTTGACCACCGAGGTGTCCGGATGTTCCGCGCCCAGGCGGGAGTTGTGCGCGAGAACCACCCAGCTGTGCACCTCCAGACCGGCGTCCGTCAGCGCCTGCGCGGCCTCGGCGTACGCATCGTCCGAGGCCACCCAGGACTGCGCGTAGGGGCGCAGCTCGCGCCCCGCCCACCGCCCGGGGTCCGGCGGGTACAGCACCGCGGCGTGCTCGGCGGTGACGATCCGGCGACCGGGATGACGCGGGGTCAGCGCCCGGGTGGAGTGGTAGGCGGCGGCGAGCGTCACCTGCTGGACGCCGAGGTCGGCGACGCGGGTTGCCGCGTCCGGGTCCCCGACGACGTCCCAGGGGTAGAGGAAGGCGGAGGCCCTCATCCGCGCTCCCCCGACGCAGCCTCTTCCTGCCCGTACTTCTCCAGCAGGGCGCGGCCGCGCTCGATGATCGCGGCCAGCTCCTCGACGTGGGCGGCGGGCGGCTCCGTGAGCGGGCTGCGGACGTCGCCGACCGCCAGGCCCTCCAGCCGGACGGCAGCCTTCACCAGTGAGACGGCATAGCCGCGGCCCTTGGCGCGCAGTTCGACGAGCGGCCGGTAGAAGTGGTCGAGCAGTGCGTTGGCCAGCTCGTCGTCGCCGGATTCCAGCGCCCGGTAGAAGGCGAGGGCGATGTCGGGCGCGAAGGCGAAGACGGCGGAGGAGTAGAGCGTGACGCCGATGCCGCGGTAGGCGAGGCCGGTGAGTTCGGCGGTGGGCAGCCCGTTGAAGTACAGGAAGTCCTGGCCGGGCAGTTCGGTACGGACGGCGCTGACGATGCGCTGCATCAGGTCGAGGTCGCCGTAGCCGTCCTTGAGTCCGATGATGCCGGGCGTCCGGGCCAGGGCGACGACGGTCTCCGGGGTGAAGACGGCGTTGTCGCGCTGGTAGACGATCGTCTCCAGACCGGTGGCGGCGGCCAGCGCCGCGTAGTGGCCGAGCAGTCCCTCCTGGTCGGCGAAGACCAGGTACGGGGGCATGGCGAGGAGTCCGTCCGCGCCCGCCTCCTCGGCGAGCTTCGCGTACTGGATCGCGAGGGCCGTGCCGTATCCGGCGCCGGCGACGACGGGCACCTCCCCGGCGGTCTCCTCGACCGCCGCGGCGACGACGAGCCGGAACTCCTCCGGCGTCAGCGCGTGGAACTCGCCCGTGCCGCAGCAGGCGAAGACGGCAGCCGCACCTGCGTCGATCCCGCTGCGCACATGCGCCCGGAAGGCGTCGAGGTCCACGGCGCCATCCGGTCCGTAGGCAGTGACGGGGAAGAAGAGCGGCCCGGCGACATGGGTGAGTCGGGCGGCAAGGGGGGCTGAGGTCACGGGCGCTCCCTGAGCAGGTTCAGGCGTGCACAATTCTGATCGATGTCCATACTTATGAACACGGTCACGCTAAGGCAGCCACGCGGCGCAGGTCAAGACGGGAACGCGCGCCACGGAGCCGAAGTTGCACCGATCTTCTCCGCCGCGCGCGAGGTGCGCGACACTTGACGCGATGCGACCGCACTTCCTAGCGTGTCCATACATGTGAATACAGTCCATGCATTTGATGTGTCGCACGTATGCACCGAGGAGATCCGCGCATGCCCGCTCCCCGCACCGTCCTGCTCACCGGCGCCGCCGGCGGCCTCGGCACCCTGATGCGCGGACTGCTGCCCGCGTACGGCTACGAGCTCCGCCTCTTCGACGTCGCCCCGATCGAGGGAGCGCCGGACGCGATCACGGCCGACCTCGGCGACAAGGAAGCGCTGCGGGAGGCCGTGCGGGGCGTCGACGCGATCATCCACCTCGCGGGCATCTCGCTGGAATCCTCCTTCGACAAGATTCTGCGGGCCAACATCGAGGGGACGTACAACCTCTACGAGGCGGCGCTCGAGGAAGGCGTCCGACGCATCGTGTTCGCCTCCTCCAACCACGCCATCGGCTATCACCCGCGCCCGCTCCCCGGCGACCCGCTGATCCCGATCGACACACCGCGCCGCCCCGACACCTTCTACGGCCTTTCCAAGTCCTTCGGCGAGGACCTCGCCCAGCTCTACTGGGACAAGCACGCCATGGAGACCGTGTCCGTACGCATCGGCTCATGCTTCATGGAGCCGACATCGGTACGGATGCTGTCGGTCTGGATGAGCCCCGGCGACGGCGCCCGGCTCCTCCACGCCGCACTCACCGCCGAGGAGGTCGGCCACACCGTCGTCTACGGCTCCTCCGACAACACCCGCCTGTGGTGGGACCTGACGACGGCCCGGTCGCTGGGATACGAACCGCAGGACGACTCGGAGCAGTACGCGGAGAAGCTCGTCGCCGAACAAGGCGAACTCGACCCGGACAACCCTGACCATGCCCACCTCGGTGGACACTTCGTCACCGACCCGCCGGTCTGGCCGTACTGACCCGACCGGAGGAACGAAGGGGTCCGACCGCGCCTGCGGGGTACGGACCGGGCTCCCTGAAGAACAGGAGGCGGCGGCCCGGCTCCTTGCCCGTTCCGCGCGGCCGCGGTCCGCAGAACGCGGTGCGCTCGCCCACACGCGGCAGGATATTCGCGCGACGTCGCACCCGTGCACCGGGCAGGATGCGGATCCATGCCGAAACCATCCGGATTCCAGTACGAGCAGCACGCCGACTCGAGCGTCACCCTCACCCATCACGGCCGCCCCGCGGGAACCCTGCGCGGCAGCCGGGCGGAGAAGTTCCTGGCCGAGGTGGCGTCCGGGGACGCCCAGCTGGTGATGGCCCGCTGGACCGGCGCGTACAAGCACGGCAACGAGCGGACGGCCCGCAGCCACCCCCGTAACCAACCCGGCAGAAGGTAAGGGAACGGCAAAGCCGGGTCGTTCGTTACCCCGTGCATGACCGCTATGACACCCGGCTCGAACATCCCTCTCTCCGCCGCCCGTGTGGCGGTGGACGTCGCCGCCCCGGTACGGCTCGACGTCTCGGGCCTGCTGCTCACCGTCGACGGCAAGGTGCGTTCCGACGACGACTTCATCTTCTACAACCAGCCCACGGGCCCGGGCGTGACCTACCGCTCAGGCGGCGGCACGGCGCCGGACGCGATCGTGGTGGACACCACTGCGGTGCCGCCCGGCATCGAGAAGATCGTCGTCACGGCCAGCCCGGACGCGGCGGGCCAGACCTTCCAGGGCATCGAGCCCACCGCCACCGTGCGCAACGCGGACGACGGCAGCGTCCTCGCCACCTTCACCCCGCCCCGGCTGGGCGCCGAGACGGCGCTCGTGGTCATCGAGGTCTATCTCCGCAACGGCGCCTGGAAGGCCCGCGCGGTCGGCCAGGGCTATGCGAACGGGCTGGCCGGCATCGCCACGGACTTCGGTGTCTCGGTCGAGGAGGAGCCGGCCGCCGCGCCCGCCCCGGTCGCACCCCCGGTGCCCGCCGCCGCCCCCGTGGACCCGCGGATCGCCGCTCCTCCGGTCCCGGCCGCGCCGCCCGCTGCCGCTCCGGCGCCCGCCGGCTCGGGCAAGATCAACCTCGACAAGGGCCGGGTCAGCCTCCAGAAGAACCAGACGGTGTCCCTGGTCAAGGGCGGCCGCCCGCTGCTCTCGCAGGTCAAGATGGGGCTCGGTTGGGAACCCGCGTTCCGCGGCAAGGACATCGACCTCGATGCCTCGGTGATCGCCTACGGCCCCAACCGGAACCACCTGGACAGCTGCTACTTCGGCAAGCTCTCCATCCTGAACGGCGCGATCAAGCACTCCGGTGACAACCTCACGGGCGAGGGCGCGGGCGACGACGAGGTGATCGTCGTGGACCTCGGCCGGATCCCCCCGGAGGCGACCGGGCTGGTCTTCACGGTCAATTCGTTCACCGGCCAGAAGTTCACCGAGGTCGCCAAGGCCTACTGCCGGCTGGTCGACGCGGCGACCGGTGAGGAGCTGGTCCGCTTCGACCTGACCGGCGCCGAGCCGCAGACCGGCGTGATGATGGCGAAGCTGATCAAGCAGTTCTCCGGCGAGTGGGAAATGACGGCGCTGGGCGACTTCGTGAAGTCGCGCACCGTCCGCGGCATGGTCAAGCCCGCCGCCCAGGCGCTGTAGGGCTGCGAGAAGCCCCTGGCACGCCTTCAGGGGCACCTGCGGGTGCAGGTGCCCCTGAAGCCGGAGAGCGTGACGGGGACGCGGACACTGCGCGTGCTCGCCGCCTCTCTCAGAGCTTGGTCAGCTTGGAGTACGGGCTCAGGATCCTCCCCTGTCGCCCCGAGAAGTCGATGAGCACTGCGTCGTTGTCGCCCTCGACAGCAAGGACTCGGCCTAGTCCGAACTGGTCGTGCGACACCCTGTCGCCCACATCGAACAATTCGACCGGTGGGGCCGCCTGGGCCGGGCGGTTGAAGGGACTGGAAGGCAGGTGACGCCGGGATCCGGCTGACTGTTTCATTACCTTGAGTATGCGCCCTGGGAACGCCCGACGCCATGCCCGACCACTCCTGGGGGCGCACTGATGCCGGATTCGTAATCAGCGATTCCAGGGCCAGTCGGCGTCCCTACCCGCTTCGAGCAGGGGCACCATGCGGAATGCCGCGTCCGAAAGACCCCCGAAGGTGTGGCGGTTCGCACTTCCCGACGGGGCGTGACCGACCTGGTATCCGGCCAGATTCCAGGTGTAGACGGGCACGTCGGACGGCACGGCCGCGGTGGCATCCACGGCGTACGAGAACGACGCCTGCTCGTCGGTGACGATCAGTACGCGGTCGTGCTTGCGGAAATGCCGACGCACCGCCTCCGCGGTGTTGGTGCCGCCGAGGTCACCGAAGCGCTCCAGGACCTTCAGGACGGACTCGCCCTTCCGGTACGCAACTGATGCGCTGTTCGTGCCGAACTGCACCAGATCGGCCTCGTCGGCCCGCAGCGCCAGCGCCGCACCGAAGATCGCGGCGGCGTCGGCCCGGTTGAGCTGGGAGCGGTCCGAGAGAGGCGACCACATCGAGCCCGAGCGGTCGACCAGGACCAGCGTCCGCCCGCGCAGGGCGGGGACACGCGCCAGCGAGTGGCCGAGCGCCTGCTCCAGCGGGTAGGCCCAGCGCAGCGACGGAGCGTGCCGGTACGCCGCGAGATAGCGGAACGGGAACTGCCGCGATGCGGCGACCACGGCCGGGTCGGAGATCTTCGCCGCCACCTGGGCGGCGACCTCGTCCGAGACACCCGCCTCGTCGAAGTTCCGCAGGTTGCGGACGAGTGCCATCGCCCCCATCGACGGGATCACCGCCTCCCAGGCCGCGGCGTCCATCGGCCCCTGCAACCAGCCCGCGAGGGCCTCCCAGGTCATGCCCGCCGCGGCCAGTCGATCGGCCCCGCCGGGTGCGGTCACGGCGGCCCGCCGCTCCTCGACCGGCAGCTCCATCAGCGCGCGGTGGGCGGTGAGGATGCGGTTCGAGGCGGGCGGAACCGCCGCCTCCGGGTGGTGCCTGCGATCGAGCGCGTAACGGAACAGCTCGCCCTGCCCTGCCTTTTCCGGGTCGGGCGCGGCATGCACCAGGTTCAGGATGTCGCCGAAGCGGTAGCCCTTGGACGCGGTGTCGTACTTGAGCAGCGATGTCGCGTGGTAGAGGCGGCGTACGGCATCGGCGATCCCGCGCTTGACGGGCTTCGGCACGGCGCGGCCGTACCGCGAGGTCCAGTACCCGAGCAGCTCACCGGGCTCGTCGGCGCGCAGCAGGACGGAGTCGACGACCTGCCGGTTGGACGGTCCGTCCTCGGCACCCGCGTCGAGCCGCGCCTTCACGTACTCGGCGGCGCCGACGATCGACGCGGTCCGCATCCCGCCCTCGTGGCGCAGCCACCCCAGCAGACCGGCGGTCCACTCGGGGTCGCCGACGGCGAGGATACGCACCAGCTCCGCGAAACGGCTGTCGCGCTGCTCGGCGTTCTCGTAAAAGGTCTCCTGCGAAACGAAATTGGCGACCGCGAGCAGAAAGAGCTCGGAGCGGTTGTCGCGAAGATGTCCGCGGCCGCCCTGATGGGTGGGCGCGGTGCGCCCGGTGGACTGCACGGGCGAGGCGACACGGGGCTTGGTGGTACGGGCGTTGAAGCGGGTCATGATGAATTCCCCCGAATTCATTCGGAGGAGGAACAGCGCGTGCGGTGCCCGAGATCAGGAGGCGGCGACGGAATTTCTGATGCTCTACCCAGTTGAGCTACCGGCCGTGGCCGGACGGGACTTGAACCCGCAACCGTCAGTTCACATGAAGTAGCCGTCGCCTGCGCACCGGGCACTGCCGACGCTGCGCCTCCCGAGATCGGATTCGGCGGCGGCGGAACTTGTTTCGAAGAAGTAGCCGCAGCCTGCGCACCGGGAGGTGCATGCAGTTCGTGAAGTTGTCTGTGACCAGAGATCAGAGTCGGCGGAACCGACGAGGGCGTTCCACCCCTGAACCACACCGGTCGGAAAACCGGCGGCGGGACTCGAACCCGCGATCTCCCCCTTGGAAGTAGGTCCTGCCTTCGCACCTGGACACGGACAGCACCCTAGAGGATCAACCTCCGGACGCACCAAGGCTTTTCATCGGAGCCCCGGGAGCGGTCCGGGCGGCGTCAGTACCGGTTCGGCTGGCGCTTCCACGGGCCCGTGATGGCGAGCATGATGCCGGGCGTCTGGATGTTGGCGAACAGCGTCTTCCCGTCCGGCGAGAAGGTGACCCCGGTGAACTCGCTGTACTCCGGCTTCTCAGCCGTGCCCGCGTTCAGCTCGTTGCGCGCGATCGGGTACGTACGGCCACTCTCGGTCGCCCCGAAGAGGTGCTGGATGCCCTCGCCGTCCTCGGCGATGACCAGACCGCCGTACGGCGAGACGGTGATGTTGTCCGGGCCGTCGAACGCGCCGTCCTTCGACGGGTCGGCGTTCACCCCGAGGAGCACCTTCAGCGTCAGCGTGCGGCGCTTCGGGTCGTAGAACCAGACCTGGCCGTCGTGCTGGACGGGGCTCTCCGCGCGGGCGAACGAGGAGACGATGTACGCGCCGCCGTCGCCCCACCACATGCCTTCGAGCTTGCGGGCACGGGTGACGTCCTGGTTGCCGAACTGCTTGCGCACGGAGACGGTCTTGGCGTCACGGTCGACGACGTCGACCCAGTCCACGCCGTACACGGTGCCGATCTTCGTGGCGCGGGACAGGTCGTCGACGAACTGACCGCTGCTGTCGAAGCACTTGGTGGCCTGGAGGACACCGGCGTCGTCGGCGAGCGTGCGCAGCTTGCCGCGGCCGTGCTTGAAGCCGTGCGGCGGAACCCAGCGGTAGAGCAGCCCGTTGGGACCGGCCGCGTCCTCCGTCAGGTAGGCGTGGCCGCTCTTGGGGTCGATGACGACGGCCTCGTGGGCGTACCGGCCGAACGCCTTGATGGGACGGGGGTCGCGGTTGGCGCGCTTGTCGTACGGGTCGACCTCGAAGACGTAGCCGTGGTCCTTGAGCAGACCGTTCTTGCCGGCCTTGTCCTCGGTCTCCTCGCAGGTGAGCCAGGTGCCCCACGGGGAGGCGCCACCGGCGCAGTTGGTGGACGTGCCGGCGATGCCGACCCACTCGGCCGTGTGGCCGTCGCGGCGGGTCTCGACGACGGTGCAGCCACCGGCGGCGATCGGGTCGTAGACCAGACCCTCGGCGAGCGGGACCGGGTGCTCCCAGCCGGCCCGGGTGCCGCTCAGCTCGTGGTTGTTGACCAGCAGGGTGACGCCGCGCGGGCCCTCGAAGGTGGCCGTGCCGTCGTGGTTGGAGGGGGTGTACTCGCCGGAGTCCAGCTTGGTGACACCGCTGTGCGTGATGATGCGGTACGAGAATCCGGCGGGAAGCGCGAGTATGCCCTTCGGGTCCGGGACCAGCGGCCCGTAGCCGGGCTCGTCGCTGTGACCGTGACCGGATTCGTCGTCGTGGCCCTGCCGGGAATCCTCGGCGGCAAGGGCGCCGGGGGCGGTGGCCAGGGCGGCGACGGTACCCGTCAGGGCGATTCCGGCGCCGGTGAGGGCGGACTGCTTGGTGAATTCCCTGCGAGTGAAGGGCATCACGTACTCCTGGAGCAGCTGGGGCGGGTTGGTTGCGGGCTCACGCTCCCGCCCCTGCACTAACGGAAGTTGAACTGACGGCGACTTCGAACGGCACGCTTTCTGTGAACCTTCACAGAGTTGCTGCCGCCGGCATTCCCTCAGCTGCCCGCCCCGGCCGCCGTGTCCCGCTTCAGCCGCCCGACCGCGACCGCGCCTTGAACGCCGCCTTGCGGGCGTCCTTCGCCTTCTTCTTGTCTCCGTGCAGCCGCCCCATCGCCTCCAGGACGTCCGCCGTTGCCGGGTGCTCCACCCGCCACGCCTGGTCGAAGAAGCCGCTGTGCTGGCCGGACAGCCCTTCGACCAGCCCCTGGAGCTCGTCCAGGTCGCCGTCCGCTTCCAGCTGCGCGGCAATCGTGTCGATGGCGAGCCAGAAGATCATCGACTCCGGCGGCGGAGGCACGTCCGCCGCACCGCGCTCCGCGAGCCAGACCCGGGCGAGGCCGCCCAGCTCCGGGTCGTCGAGCGCCGCGCGGACCGCGGGCTCCGCCTCCGCGCCGACCAGGGCGAGCGCCTGCTGGCAGTGCAGCCGACGGAGCGGGGCCTGCTGGTCCGCGCCGCGTGCCGCGTCCAGCAGTTCGGCCGCGGCGCCGTCCGCCCCGCGGCGGGCGAGCCACTGCTCGACCTCGCTGCGGGCCGCCGGCTCCGGGTAGTACGCGACGCCGCCGAGCAGCGCGTCGGCGCCCTTGTCGGCGAGATCGCCGATCGCAGGGGCGTCGACACCGACCTCCAGCATCCGGGCCCGGATGCCGTACAGACCGAGGGGGGTCAGCTTCACCATGCCGTACCGGCTGATGTCCTCGTCGTCGGCGGGCGGCTGCGCCCGGTCGGCCTCCTCGACGAGCAACGCCTCGTCCACCGGTTGGTAGGCAACGAGCCCGATCGGCTCGAGGAGCCGGAACTGGTCGTCGAGGCGCATCATCGCCTCCGACACCTGCTCCAGGATGTCGTCGGTGGGCTCGTCCATGTCGTCGGGCACGATCATCGACGCGGCGAGCGCGGGCAGCGGGACGGGTGCCTCGCTGTCGCTGCCGTCGCCGACCGTGAGCAGGTACAGGTTGCCGAGCACGCCGTCGAGGAATTCGGCTTCCGCCTCCGGGTCCCAGTCCAGGGCGTCGAAGTCGATCGAGCCGTCCTCGCCGACGAGGTCGGTGAGGTCGTCGAAGAAGGGCGCGGTCGCATCGGCGTGCACGGCCTCCAGGCCGTCGAGCCAGATCGCGAGGACGTCCTGCGGGGAGCCGCCGGTGAGCAGCCCCAGGTTCTCGCCCGCGGAAACGGTCCCCTCCGCGTCGTCCCCCTCCGCTTCGCCCTCCGGGTCATGGACGTCGAGGAGCCCGGTGTCGACCGCGAGCCGCCACGCCTCACTGGCGTCGGCCGCGCCGTCCTCGTCCGCCGCCAGCCCGAGGTGCTCGGCCGCCGCGGGCAGCTGTGCTTCGACGAGCTCGCCACCGGCGCCGACCCGGGTCTCCGGTCCCGCCCAGCGGGCGAGCCGGACTGCGCGGGCGAGCAGCGGCGCGACGAGCGCGTCCCGTGCCAGCTCCGCCTCGGTGTGCAGCCGTACCGGCGGCAGGGTGGGGCGCTCTGCGGACATCAGGTGGTTCTCCTCGGGCGTACGGATTTCAGTCCGGCCGGCGACGGGGGGCGGGATCACGAGGCTTGGGCACGCAGCTTCTCCCATCCCTCATGTGCCGGTCGGACTCAGGCCGCCCAAGCGTAGACGCTTTTCGCCCGATGCGGCCTGGTTCATGCGATGAACGGCGAACGGCCGCCCCGGAAACCTTGACAACTTCCGTACACAATCAAGGGATTGAGGTGCGCAGATCTCTCCCCCACAGCGACCACGACCCGCAGGTGCTGCGCTTCCGCCCGTAGCGCCCGGGCCCGCGTGGCGGCTACATGCCCGCCCGCAGACTGAGCGCGGGCGTGTAGCGGTGCACGCCGCCGCCGATCACCCCGGGATACGACTGCACCCGCTCCCACTGCGGCGTCCTCGACCCGACGCCGTCCCCGGGAGCGCCGAGCGCGTCGATGTGCGCCTGCGCACTCACCCATTCCGCGTAGTTGAGTACGCGGGCCCCGTCGACGCTCACATGGAAGTGCCCGGAGATGCGCCGGGGGCCGGCGCAGGGTCCGTGCCGAGCGCCTCGAACACACCGTCCACCCAGTCCCGTTGACGCGCCGCATCCGACCCGTCGAACTCGACGTCGACGATCACGATGCATCCCGGCTCGCGGCGGTCGCCCTCCTTCGCCACCCCGGAGCGGTAGAGCTCGTACGTGTGCAGCCCCAGCCGCCGGATCCCGGGCACGGCCGCGTCGATGTCGGCGTCCCGCGCGTCCCGCCCGTTGCGGACGAACTCCTGACAGGCGTCCTCGCCGCTCCACTGCGCGTAGTGGAACAGCGTCCTCCCGTCGTCCCCCACGTGCACGGTGTACGCGAGCAGCCCCGGATGCGGCCAGTCCCGGCCGGCCCACGCCTTGCGGATGGCGTCGACGGTCTCCCGCTGCCGCTCGGGGGTGCCGACGTCCCAGGCGCCGGCCTCGACGAGACCCACGTCGTTGCGGGCGATATCGGGACGGGACACGAACTGCACGCTCTCGTTCACGGCGAATCTCCTCACCGGCGCACCGCTGCGGTGCACCGCTGATGGCGATCCTGATATGTCAAGTCCGCTTGAGGTCAACCGTCGGCTTCGCGGGTCCCCGGTTCACCCTGGCGCCGACGGCGCAACACATGGAGCACGGTGTCCCGCATGTCCTTGAAACATATGGAGATAAGGACCGGCGCGGCCAGCGCCACGAAGAATTTTGCGATATCCGGAATTCCGTCACCATTGAGGAACCGGAGGAGTGCATTCCCACTCTGCGGCGCCACGGCCCAGAGCAGTCCGAGCCAGGATCCGGCCAGTCCGTAGAGGGCCAATTTCAGCAGGGTCAGCCGGTGGTCAAGAATGTTCTGCCGCTCCGCCAATTGTGCTGCGGCCGCGGCATCGATCACCGGCACCACACCCGATCCGCCCCCCGGTATGGCGCTCCCCGATACCGAGCCGTGCGGCGTCTCCTCACTATTGACCCGCAGCTGAATGGATCTGCGGTACACCGGGCCCGGGTGCGCGGTCCGCACCGATCGGCCGAGCAGATGGAACTGGGCCCGGCCGATCGGCTCCCCGACCGGAATCCTGACGGTGCGCCGCCCCAGATTGGTCACGGCCAGGTAGACCGGCCCGCGCGAACCGGGGTCGACATACGTATTGGCCACCGTCACGCCACAGGCGTACAGCTGGCCGAGCCCGATGATGTTGGCCATCACGTTGTCCGGCAGCCTGATCGACTCCGCGGTGTCGATCCTCACGGTGGCTCCCGGCTCGATGACCAGTTCACCGGCGACCGGGAGCAGCGGGGCATGGGCGGTGACCTCGCCGTGATAGACGAGCACCTGCGCATTGCCCGACGCATGCACCTCGTACGATGCGTACTTCGCATTGTCGGGATCGAAAGGGACGATTAAGTCCTGATGGGCCGCATAAGCAATAATGTCCTCATCGGTGAGGATTCCCGCGGGCCGGACATCGGCTTCGGGCCGGTCATCCAACCATGATCTTCTGTTCCGCCTCACTGCCCCCACCCTTGACACCGGACCGCCCGCCGAATGAGACCGTGGTCATTCATGTTCCCATGCGAGCCGCCCGCCAACCCAGGCATCGCGCATGGCCCGAATTCCGGTTCCTCATTGTTCCGGGAACCTCCTGGTTTCACCGGCGTCCGGCCTCGGCGCGATCGGTTGCGTCACCAGGACGCGGCGCGTGACGGTGCCGGCACGACGAACCGGCCGCGCCGGTCGACGCGTTCGGCGGGACCCGCTCTCCTGCAGCGGCAGGGAGAGACACCACGCCATCGAGCACCCCGGGCCGACCGTCGTCGTCTCCGCGAGCCCACGCCGTTCCTGCCGCGCCCGCTGGGCGGCACGTCCGGGGTCGCACACACCGTGCCGCTCGGTCACGCGGCCGCACCGGTATCCGGCCACTGACCTCTCCGGCGCCCGTGCCAGACTCCGGGTCATGATCCTTCGCGTCGCCACCCGCCCCGACCTGCCCGCCGTCCTCGCCTTCCTCGCCGACGAGGAGCAGGTCGTCGACCCGGCCTCGGTCGTGGTCGACGAGGCGTACGAGAACGCCTTCGCCGCCATCGAGAGCGACCCGCGCAACGAGATGCTGGTGCTGGTGGACGGCGACACCGTGCTGGGCTGCCTGCAGATGACGTACATACCGGGGCTCGGCAAGCACGGCGAGGAGCGGGCGCTGATCGAGGCGGTGAGGATCAGGGCGGACCGGCGGGGCGGCGGACTGGGTCGGGAGCTGATGAAGCAGGCCGTCGACCGGGCCCGGCTGCGGGGGTGCGGGCTGGTGCAGCTGACCAGCAGCAAGCGGCGCACGGACGCGCACCGGTTCTACGAGTCGCTGGGCTTCGCCCGCAGCCACGAAGGCTTCAAGCTCGCCCTCTGAATCCCCGCCCGGGGCACTACCGGGGCGAAACGGCGCGCCAGGCGGTCATGTTCAGCTCGTCGAGCAGCCGTACGTCACTCCCCTCCAGCGGGAACGTGCGCGCCTCCAGCCCCGGGGCCGGCGCGATCTCCAGCGCGTCGCCCTCGATGAGGTCGCCGCCGGTCGGGGTGGACACCCAGGCGAGCAGCGCGTTCAGCGTCTTCCCCGGCTTCAGCATGACCTGCTTCGGCCCGCGGTCGGTCCCCATGTACGAGGAGCCGGGGTTCACCGGAACCGGCAGCGGATCACCTTCGTCGTCGAGGGCCCGCACGGACGGGTAGCCGTCCACCCGGAACGGCTTGCTGCCACAGTTGGTGAGGGTGAGCGACACGGCCCGGTGGCCCAGCGCCGCTTGCACCTCACCCATGTCCACGACGACGCCGGAGGACGGGCAGTCGCCGGTGGCGACGGCGCTCGGGGTGGGTGTGGGGCCGGGCACGTCCCCTGCGGGCGGCCGCTCGGCGGACGGGGCGACGGCCAGGTCGGACGGGTCCAGCTCGTCCGCGTGCACATCGGGGGTGTACGAGGTGCTCGGAGTCGGCTCCGGCTCGCCCTCGCCCGCGGGTACGAGAAATCCGGCGCATCCCGACAGTGTCAGAGCCAGCGCCCCGGTGAGGCAGGCGGCCACCACCCCTCTCCGTGCTCCGGTGCCCGTCCTCGTGCCCGCCGGTCCTCGCATGCTCGTGCACCCGCCCCCGCATCGGCCTGCCGCATAGGTGTTCGATCATGCCAGACCGCGCTCCCGGGCCCACGCCAATGGTTGAGCATTTCTTCTCCATCACCTCAAGCAGAACTAAGTAGACCTTCACGGTCGGGGCGGCGGACACTTCGGACATGACAGTCCCTGAAGCCCCTGCAACCCCCGCAGCCCCGTTCGGCCGCGCCCTCTGCGCCATGATCACGCCGTTCACCGCCGACGGCGAGCTGGACCTGGACGCCGCCGGGACCCACGCCGCCGGTCTCGTCGCCGACGGCTGCGACGGCCTGGTACTCAGCGGCACCACCGGTGAATCCCCGACCACCACCGACGCCGAGAAGACCGCGCTGCTGCGCGCGGTCCGTGCGGCGGTCGGCGACGGTGTGCCGCTGGTCGCCGGGGTCGGCAGTGCGGACACCCGGCACACCGCCGAGCTGGCCCGACAGGCCGAACGGGCAGGCGCGGACGGCCTGTTGGTCGTGACGCCCTACTACAGCAGACCGCCGCAGCCCGCCGTCGAGGCACACTTCCGGCGCGTCGCCGACGCGACCGGCGTTCCGCTGATGCTGTACGACATCCCCGGCCGCACCGGCACCCGCATCGAGCCGGAGACCCTGCTGCGGCTCGCGGATCATCCGCGCATCGTGGCAGTGAAGGACTGCGCGTACGACCTGCTCGGCTCGACAAAGGTGATCGGGGCCGGCTCGCTCTCGTACTACTCGGGCTGCGAGGAACTCAACCTGCCGCTGTACGCGGTGGGCGCGGCGGGCTATGTGAGTACGGTCGCCAACGTGGCGCCCCGGCAGCTGCGGGCGGTTCTGGACGCTTTCGACGCCGGGGACACCGCCGAGGCGGCCCGGCTCAACCGGCTGACCATTCCGCTGGCCGAGTTGATGATGTCGTCCGGGCTGCCCGGCACCGTGACGGCCAAGGCGCTGCTCGGCGCCGGACCGGTCCGGGAACCGCTGCAGCCCGCCGGGCGCGAGGCGGCCGACGGGCTGCGGAAGGCGTACGAGGAACTCCTCGCCGCTACGAGTTAGAGTGACCGGCCATGTCTGCCCCATGAGGAGCGTCGTCCGGTGCGGCCGGGAGGGGCACTAGTTGTGGCTGTGCAGGACGTCGTTGAGGCCGTCCCACACCGCGTTGTTCGGGCGGGCCTCGACGGCGCCGGTGACCGAGTTGCGGCGGAAGAGGATGTTCGAGGCGCCGGAGAGCTCCCGCGCCTTGACGATCTGGCCGTCCGGCAGGGTGATGCGCGTACCCGCGGTGACGTACAGCCCCGCTTCGACGACGCACTCGTCGCCGAGCGCGATCCCGACGCCCGCCTCGGCGCCGATCAGGCAGCGCTCACCGATGACGATGCGCTCCTTGCCGCCGCCGGAGAGGGTGCCCATCGTCGAGGCACCGCCACCGATGTCGGAGCCGTTGCCGACGACGACGCCCGCGGAGATGCGGCCCTCGATCATCGACGTGCCGAGCGTGCCGGCGTTGAAGTTGACGAAGCCCTCGTGCATGACCGTCGTACCGGCGGCGAGGTGCGCGCCGAGCCTGACCCGGTCTGCGTCGGCGATCCGGACGCCCTTCGGGGCGACGTAGTCCGTCATCCGGGGGAACTTGTCGACCGAGGTGACCTGGAGGTGCAGGCCGTCGGCGCGGGCGTTCAGCCGCACCTTCTCCAGGTCGTCGACGGCCACCGGACCGAGCGACGTCCAGGCGACGTTGGTCAGGAGGCCGAAGACGCCGTCCAGGTTCTGGCCGTGCGGCCGGACGAGACGGTGCGAGAGGAGGTGCAGGCGCAGGTACGCGTCGTGGGCGTCGAGCGGCTTGTCGTCGAGCGAGGCGATGACCGTGCGCACGGCGACGACCTCGACACCGCGGCGGGCGTCCACGCCGACGGCCTTGGCCGCGCCCTCGCCGAGGAGGTTGACGGCCTGGTCGGGGGTGAGCCGCTCGGTTCCGGCCGGGCCGGGCTCGGCGGAGAGCTCGGGTGCGGGGAACCAGGTGTCGAGAACGGAACCGTCGCCGGCGATGGTGGCGAGGCCGGCGGCGACGGCGCCGGTAGTGCGGGAAGTCGTGTCGGTCATGACACGAAACCTAACCGGCGGGGCCCCGCCGGAGCCAACCGGTCTCGCCGGATGGCCACGGCGGGGCCCCACCCGCCCCGACCACCCGACCACCCGGTCAGCCGGGCTGCGCCTGCCGCTCGGGCACCGGAGTCCGCGCCGGGGCCACCACGCGCACCGGCCCCCGCAGCCGCCGCGCCGCGAGCACCGCCACCCCCGCACAGCCGGCCAGCACCGCGCACACCGGCCAGAGCAGCTCGGGCGCGGCCGCGTAGAGCGCGCCGCCGAGCGGCGGGGCCAGCACCTGGCCGCTGATGGACGCCCCCGCGTACAGGCTCTGGAAGCGGCCCTGCACATGGCCGGGTGCCTGGTCGGCGACGTACGCCGTGGCGGTGGACTTGTACAGGACCTCGCCCGCGGTCAGCGACACCATCATGGTGACGGCGAACAGCACGCCGGCCCCCGGGATCAGTGCCGCGAATCCCAGCCCCACCAGCAGCAGCCCGGTACCCACGATGCTCAGCGGAGCCCGTCGGCGCAGGGCGTGCGCCACCGGGAGTTCGAGGCAGAGGATGACGCCGCCGTTGATGGCGAGCAGCCACCCGTAGAACTGGGCGCTGTGGCCGTGATCGGCGAGGAACACGGGCAGGGTGGAGTACTGCTGCCGGTAGACGAAGTCGACGCAGAGGATCGCGGCGAGCAGCACCGGCACCGCGGGTCTGACCCGCAGCTCCCGCCAGAGCCCTGGTGCGCCGGGGTCGTGCGCCGGCCGGGTGTGTACGGTGCCGCGCGCCGGGAGCACCTTCGATGCGTACGCGGCGAAGAGCAGCGTCCCGAGGCCGTCGGCGACGAACAGCGGGCCGTACGAGAAGTGGGCGGCGATCAGTGCGCCGAGCGGTGGGCCGACGGCGAAGGCGGCGTTGCTCCCGGCGCGCATCAGGGCGAAGCTCTGGCGCCTGCCGCCCTCGGGGACGGAGACGGCGACGAGGGCCGCGTTGGCGGCACGTACGACGCCTGCCGCGTACTGTGCGAGCGGCAGCACCCCGTACATCGCCGCGACCGGCAGGACCGGCAGGGTGACGAGCGCCGCACCGCTCACCAGCGCGCCCGTCAGGAGCATCCGGCGGTGACCGTAGTGGTCGCCGAACCAGCCGCCGGTGAAGTTGCCGGCGACCAGGCCGACGCCGCCGATGCCCGCGATCACCCCAGCCTGCGGCACGGTGAGTCCGCGCGGTCCGGTCAGATAGATGAAGAGATAGACGAAGGTGAAGCTGACGACGCCGTTGAGGAAGCCTCCCAAGGCCAGCAGCCGTACCGTCCGGGGTACGTCCCGCACCATCCCGAAGATCCTCATCCGCAGCACCCTCCCCAGTGAGTTCCTTTTGGGAACGGACTATGGCAGCATGCATTCCGCAGGTCAATCCGGTAAGGGGCGGCCTCGGCACGAGCAAGAACGGAAGAAGACGAAGTCATGCCGCAGCGCACCAGCCTGTCCGACGCCGACTGCGCGATCGCCCAGGCCCTCGATGTCGTCGGCGACTGGTGGACCCTGCTGATCGTGCGCGACACCGCGCGCGGGGTGCACCGCTTCGACGCGCTCCAGCACGAGCTGGGCATGTCCCGCAAGGTGCTCACCGAGCGGCTGCGGCTGCTGGTGGACGCGGGCGTGCTGTCCCGGGATCCGTACCAGGACCGCCCGGTCCGGTACGAGTACCGGCTCACCCCGCGCGGCCGCGCGCTGCTGCCGGTACTGATCGCGCTCCAGGACTGGGGCGACACCTGGGTGATGGGAGACGGGGAGACGATGGCGACGGCCACGGAGGCGTCCAAGGAGGCGGCGCGGGTGCACGCTCTGGTGGGCACCCGCCTGCCGGAGCTGCAACTCCTCGATTACGACGGCGCGTTGCGCGACCCGGTCGCCGACACCCCGTACACCGTCCTGTACTGCTTCCCCAGCGCGTACGCCCGCCGGGACGCCTACCCGCCGAGCTGGGCCGAGATCCCGGGCGCGAGCGGCTGCACCCTCGAATCCTGCACGTATCGCGACCAGTTGGCCGAGTTCACCGCGGCGGGGGCGACGGTGCACGGGGTGTCCACCCAACGCCCCGACGAGCAGCGGGCGTTCGCGGACGCGGAGCGGCTGCGCTTCCCGCTGCTGTCCGACGCGGAACTGGAACTGGCGGCGGCGCTGCGACTGCCGACGTTCCGGGCGGCGGGAGTCACCCGGCTGAAGCGGCTGACCCTGGTGGTGGACCGGGACCGGACGGTCCGCGAGGCGCTGTATCCGATCGCGGACATCGAGGCGAGCGTGCAGGCGGCCTTGGCGGCGGTCCGCCGCTGACATCCCGACGCGCGCCCGGGGCCGCCCCGCCGCCGAACCCGTCGGCGGCGGGGCGGCCGACGCGGTCAGCCGATGATCCGGGCCAGCATCTCCCGCGCGTACGCCGCGTCGTAGGTCCCGCCCGTCAGCAGCACCTGCAGACAGATCCCGTCCATCAGCGCGATCAGTGCCCGCGCGGTGGCCGGGTCGGTGCGTCCGGCCAGCAGCTCGGCGGTGACATCCGTCCACTCGGCGGCGACCGGCTGCAGCACGGGCCGGCGCAGCGCCGCCAGGTAGAGCTCGTACTCCAGCTCCAGGCGCCCGCGCCCGCCGGAGAACCACTCCCCCAGCAGCCGGGCCAGCGCCTCGGCGAGATCCGCGTCCGGGGCGAGGAGGGCCTCGCTCTCCCGCATGGCCCGGGAGAAATTCTCGTTCGAGCGGCGCAGCGCGGCGACCAGCAGCTCGTCGAGCGAGGCGAAGTGATACGTCGTCGAGCCGAGCGGCACGTCCGCCTCGGCGGCGACGGAACGGTGACTGAGCCCCGCGATGCCCTTGGTACCGACCACCCGGATCGCCGCATCGATGATGCGGCCGCGCCGCTCGGGGTCGTACCGGCGGACCATCAGTGCGCTCCGCCCAGGTTGAGCACGACCACACCGGCAATGATCAGCGCGATGCCCGCCACCTTGACCAGGTTTCCGGACTCGCCCATGAAGAGGACCCCTATGGCGGCGACCGCCGCCGTGCCGATCCCGGCCCAGATGGCATAGGCGGTACCCATGGACAGCGTCTTCAGTGTCTGCGCGAGCAGCGAGAAGGCGAGCAGATAGCCGACGACGGTGATGAGCGAGGGCCAGAGCCGGGTGAAGCCCTCGCTGTACTTCATGGCCGTCGTCCCGGCCACCTCCGCCGCAATGGCCGCGGCCAGCAGTCCATATCCCATGTGTACGAGTGTACGTATCGTTGCGTACGCCCGTACACATACCCGGGCGCGCAGAAGGGATCCGCTGCCCCACCAGGAGCGCTACCGTGTCCCGACCAGCACATGGACCCCGACACAACGGAGCGGCAGTGGCGCAGGACGCAGGGTGGGGCGGCGGGCCCGGGGGCCCGCCGTACGGAGGAGCGCCGTACGGAGGACCACCGGGATGGGGTGGGTGGATGCCGCCGCCGAAGCCAGGGGTGATACCGCTCGCGCCGCTGAGCCTCGGGGACATCCTCGGCGGCGCGTTCTCCACGATGGGCCGCTACTGGAAGCAGCTCTTCGGCATCGGTGCGGCGGTGTACGGCGGGGCCGTCGTCGTGGTCGGCGCGGCGGTCGCGATCGCGTACTCCGCGGTCAGCGACCATCTGCACCGGGTCGTCGAGCTCTCCGCCGAGGAGAGTGCGCCCACGGAGGACATCGCCCCGCTGGTGATCGCCTTCGGCGCCGTCTGGCTGGTCGCAATGGTGTCGCTCATGATCGGCACCGCCATGATGTACGCGACCGTACCGGCGGTCCTGCAGGACGCTGTCCTGGGGCGACGGACCACGTTCGGCATCATCTGGCGCCGGGCCTGGGCCCGCGTACCGGCGGTCATCGGCACGGTGATCCTGACCGGGCTGATCACATTGATCCCATTCGTCTTCATGATGGTCGCCATGGTGTCCGCCATCGTCGCGGCCGTCGGCCTGGATGCCGGGTCCGGTGCCGCGGCGCTGATCTCGCTCGGCTTCCTCGGCGCCCTGGCGACGTTCCCGCTGGCGGCCTGGCTCTGGGTCAAGTTCTCCCTGGCCCCCTCCGCCGTCGTCTTCGAGGGACAGAGCCCGATCTCGGCGCTGCGCCGCTCCTCGCAGCTGGTACGCGGCGACTGGTGGCGGATCTTCGGCATCTCGCTGCTGGCGCTGATCATGGCGGCGGTGGGTAGCTACATCATCCAGATGCCCTTCTCGTTCCTCGGCCTGTTCCCGGGCATGGTCAGCACAGCGAACCTGGACTCCGACCCGAGCGTCGCGGCCGTCATCGTCGCCGTGAGCGGCTACATGGTGGCCATGCTGCTGGGCCAGCTGATCGGCCAGCTCGTCTCGGCGACGTTCCCGCAGCTGGTGACCGGGCTGCTGTACGTGGACCGGCGGATGCGCAACGAGAACCTGGGCCCGGTCCTCGCCGAAGCGGCCGCCGCGCCCGCGCAGTTCGGTCCGTGAGCGCGGGTCGCGCCGCTCAGTCGATGAGCGAGTTCTTCGGGCTCAGCACGCAGAATTCGTTCCCCTCGGGGTCCGCCGGCACCACCCAGCCCACATCGGCGGGCTGGCCGACGTCCAGCCGGGTGGCCCCGAGGCCGATGATCCGCGCGACCTCCACGGCCTGGTCGTCGGGGGCGAGATCGATGTGCAGCCGGTTCTTGACCGCCTTCTCCTCGGGTACGGGGACGAAGGTGATGCCGGGCACGGCGTCCTTGTCGGCACCGATGACGATTTCGTCGTCGGCCTCGAAAAGCACCGTCCAGTCCAGCACCCGGCACCAGAACCGGGCCTGCGACGGCAGATCGTGGGCGTCGACGACGACGGAGTAGAACGAAACGGCCATGACCGCCAGTCTGCCCGGCGGTCATGGCCGTTCGCCACACAGAATCACTGAACCGCGCCCAAGGGCTGTCCCGTAGTCCCTTGCGGAACAGCCGCGGCGTCAGATGCGGTGCATCACAAGGCGGATGAGCGTCCTCGTACGGGGCGTATTCGAGCAACGGCGGACCCACATCATGCGGCCGGCGGACCAACAACGCCGAACGGCCCCCGGCTCGAGCCGGGGGCCGTTCGGAAGCGCAGAGGATCAGACGTTGAAGCCGAGCGCGCGCAGCTGCTCGCGCCCGTCGTCCGTGATCTTGTCGGGGCCCCACGGCGGCATCCAGACCCAGTTGATCCGCAGCTCGTTGACGAGGCCGTCGGTCGCGGACTTCGCCTGGTCCTCGATGACATCGGTCAGCGGGCAGGCCGCGGACGTCAGAGTCATGTCGAGGGTGGCGATGTTGGCGTCGTCGATGTGGATGCCGTAGATCAGGCCCAGGTTGACGACGTCGATGCCCAGCTCGGGGTCGACGACGTCGTACAGCGCCTCGCGGACCTCCTCCTCGGAGGCCGGCTTGGTGGTAAGAGTCTCGTTCTCGCTCATGCCGTCTTCCCTTCGGACAGCGCCTTCGCCGTCGCGTCCTTCCACGCCATCCAGCTCAGCAGCGCGCACTTGACCCGGGCCGGGTACTTCGAGACACCGGCGAACGCGACCGCGTCCTCCAGCACCTCCTCCATCGCGTCGTCCGGCTCGAGCTGACCCTTCGACTGCATCAGCTCCAGGAAGGTCTCCTGGATCTTCTGAGCCTCGCCCAGCTCCTTGCCGACCAGCAGCTCGTTCAGCACGGAGGCGCTGGCCTGACTGATGGAACAGCCCTGACCCTCGTACGACACATCGGCGATGGTCTCGCCGTCGTACTTCACCCGGAGCGTGATCTCGTCTCCGCACGTCGGGTTGACGTGGTGCACCTCGGCGTCGCCGTCCCGCAGGCCGCGCCCGTGGGGGTGCTTGTAGTGGTCCAGGATCACTTCCTGGTACATCGAATCAAGCTTCACCAGTCAACCCTCAGCCGAAGAAGTTCCGTACGTGCTCCAGACCGTCCACCAGGGCGTCGACCTCGGCAGGCGTGGAGTACAGATAGAACGACGCTCGCGTCGTCGCAGGAATTCCGTACCGCAGGCAGACCGGCCGTGCGCAGTGGTGTCCGACCCGGACCGCGATGCCCTGCTCGTCGAGGACCTGGCCCACGTCGTGCGGGTGGATGTCGCCGAGCGTGAAGGAGATCGTGGCGCCGCGGTCCTCCGCGGTGGACGGGCCGATGATCCTCAGGTCCGGGACCTCCAGGAGGCGCTTCACCGCGTACTCGGTGATCGCGTGCTCGTGCTGGAAGATCTTGTCCATGCCGATCGCCGAGAGGTAGTCCACGGCCGCGCCGAGGCCGACGGCCTGCGCGATCGGGGGCGTACCCGCCTCGAACTTGTGCGGCGCCGGGGCGTATGTCGACGAGTGCATCGACACGGTCTCGATCATCTCGCCGCCACCGAGGAACGGCGGCAGGTCCTCCAGGAGCTCCTGCCGCCCCCAGAGCACGCCGATACCGGTCGGGCCGACCATCTTGTGGCCGGTGAAGGCCACGAAGTCGGCCTGCAGTGCCTGCACGTCGAGCACCATGTGCGGGGCGGCCTGCGAGGCGTCGATGCAGACCATCGCGCCGACCTGCTGGGCGCGGCGGATGATCTTCTCGACCGGGTTGATCGTGCCCATGATGTTGGAGACCAGCGTGAAGGAGACGATCTTCGTCTTCTCCGTGATGATCTCGTCTATGTCGGACAGGTCGAGGCGGCCGTCGTCGGTGATGCCGAACCACTTCAGCTTCGCACCGGTGCGCTGCGCGAGCAGCTGCCACGGCACGATGTTGGAGTGGTGCTCCATCTCCGTGATGACGATCTCGGTCTCGTGGTCCACCCGGTAGGGCTCGTCGGCCCAGCCGAGCATGTTGGCCACGAGGTTGAGCGACTCCGAGGCGTTCTTGGTGAAGATCACCTCGTTGCGGCTCGGCGCGTTGATGAAGGCGGCGACCTTGTCACGGGCGCCTTCGTACAGCGCCGTGGCCTCCTCCGCGACCGTGTACACGCCGCGGTGGACGTTGGCGTTGTGCCGCTCGTAGTACTCGCTGAGCGCGTCGAGGACCTGGCGCGGCTTCTGCGAAGTCGCCGCACTGTCCAGGTAGACGATCTTCTTCCCGTCGTGGACCGTACGATCCAGCAGGGGGAAGTCCTTGCGGATCGCCTCGGTGTCGAGGAGGCCCGGCAGCTGTGTCACGCGGAAGCGCCACCCTTCACATATGCCTCGTAGCCCTCGTTCTCCAGCTTGTCGGCGAGCTCGGCGCCGCCGGACTCGGCAATACGGCCGTTGGCGAAGACGTGCACGAAGTCGGGCTTGATGTAACGGAGGATCCGCGTGTAGTGCGTGATCAGCAGCGTGCCGACCTCGCCGGTCTCGCGAACCCGGTTGACGCCCTCGGAGACGACGCGCAGGGCGTCGACGTCCAGGCCGGAGTCGGTCTCGTCGAGGATCGCGACCTTCGGCTTGAGGAGCTCCAGCTGAAGGATCTCGTGGCGCTTCTTCTCACCGCCGGAGAAGCCCTCGTTGACGTTGCGCTCGGCGAACGCGGGGTCCATCTGGAGGTCGGCCATCGTCTCCTTGACCTCCTTCACCCACGTACGCAGCTTGGGCGCCTCGCCGCGGACGGCGGTGGCGGACGTGCGCAGGAAGTTGGAGACCGAGACACCGGGGACCTCGACCGGGTACTGCATGGCCAGGAAGAGACCGGCGCGGGCGCGCTCGTCGACGGTCATCGCCAGGACGTCCTCGCCGTCCAGGGTCACCGTGCCGCTGGTGATCGTGTACTTGGGGTGACCTGCGAGGGAGTACGCAAGGGTCGACTTGCCGGACCCGTTGGGGCCCATGATGGCGTGGGTCTCGCCCTGCTTCACGATCAGGTCGACGCCCTTGAGGATCTCCTTCGTGGCGTTGTCGGCCTCGACAGAGACGTGCAGGTCGCGGATTTCAAGCGTTGCCATGGGTGACTCAGGACTCCTGGGTGACGGAGACGAGCACATCGTCCCCTTCGATCTTGACGGGGTATACGGGGACGGGGCGCGTCGCGGGAAGGCCCGACGGCTTGCCGGTACGCAGGTCGAAGCTGGAGCCGTGCAGCCAACACTCGATCATGCAGTCCTCGACCTCTCCCTCGGACAGTGAGACGTTCGCGTGCGAGCAGATGTCGTTGATCGCGAACACCTCGCCCTCGGTACGGACGAGAGAGACCGGCGTTCCGTCGAGTTCCACCCGCTTCGGGGTGTCCTCTTCCAGCTCGCTCAGCGCACAGACTTTGACGAAGGCCATCAGACGGAAGCCTTCAGCTCAGCCTCGATCTTGTCGAGCAGACGGGCCTCGACATCCGGCAGACCGATATGCTGGACCAGTTCGGCGAAGAAGCCGCGCACGACGAGCCGGCGGGCATCCTCGGCCGGGATGCCGCGGGACATCAGGTAAAAGAGCTGCTCGTCGTCGAAGCGGCCGGTCGCGGAGGCGTGACCGGCGCCGACGATCTCGCCGGTCTCGATCTCCAGGTTCGGCACCGAGTCGACCCGCGCGCCGTCCGTGAGGACGAGGTTGCGGTTCATCTCGTAGGTGTCGGTGCCCTCGGCCTTGGCCTGGATGAGCACGTCGCCGATCCACACCGCGTGCGCGCCGTCGCCCTGGAGCGCGCCCTTGTAGACGGCGTTGGACTTGCAGTGCGGGGTGTTGTGGTCGACGAAGAGGCGGTGCTCCTGGTGCTGGCCCTTGTCGGTGAAGTACAGACCGAAGAGCTCCGCCTCGCCGCCGGTGCCCGCGTAGGAGACCCGCGGGTGGAGGCGGACCAGGTCGCCGCCGAAGGTGACGACGATCGACTTGAAGGTCGCGTCCCGGCCGATCAGCGCGTTGTGCTGAGCGGCGTGGACCGCGGTGTCGTCCCAGTCCTGGACGGAGACGACGGTCAGCTTCGCACCGTCACCGAGGACGTAGTCGACGTTGCCCGCGACGACCGCGTCACCGGTGTGGTCGATGACGACCACGGCCTCGGCGAAGGCTCCCAGCTCGATGACCTGGTGGGCGTAGGCCACACCGCCCTCACCGTGCACGGCGATCCTGATCGGCTCGGCGAGCACGGCCTCCTTGGCGACCGTGATGACCGAGGCCTGCTCGAAGGACGAGTACGCCTGGGCGGCGACGCGGTCCACCGGGGTGCCGGCCCGGCCGAGCCGGGCGTCGTCACGGCCGACGGTCTCGATGGTGACGCCCTCGGGGGCCTCCACCACGACCTTGACGGCGCCACCGGTCGCGACGGCGGTGCCGTCGTGCAGCCCGCGCAGCCGCTCCAGCGGCGTGAACCGCCACTCCTCCTCGCGGCCGTGCGGGACCGGGAAGTCCGCGACGTCGAAGGACGGGGGCGCGCTCATGCGCGTGGCGACGGTCGACTCGGCGGCCACCGCGATGGACCCGGTGGTGGTGGACCCCGCCGGAATGTTCTGAGCCTCAGCCATGGCTGTCGTAGTGCTCGCTTTCTCTGTCAAAAGTCGGGGATTCGGTCATCAGGCTGTGCTAGCCGACCGAACCCTCCATCTGCAGCTCGATCAGCCGGTTGAGCTCAAGCGCGTACTCCATGGGCAGCTCGCGTGCGATCGGCTCGACGAAGCCGCGCACGATCATGGCCATGGCCTCGAACTCGGTCAGACCGCGGCTCATCAGGTAGAAGAGCTGGTCCTCGGAGACCTTGGAGACAGTGGCCTCGTGACCCATGGACACGTCGTCCTCACGGACGTCCACGTACGGGTACGTGTCGGAGCGGGAGATCGTGTCGACCAGGAGCGCGTCGCACAGCACGTTGGACTTGGAGCCCGCGGCGCCTTCGCCGATCTCGACCAGACCGCGGTACGAGGTACGGCCGCCGCCTCGCGCCACCGACTTGGAGACGATGTTGGAGGAGGTGTTCGGCGCCATGTGGACCATCTTGGATCCGGCGTCCTGGTGCTGGCCCTCGCCCGCGAAGGCGATGGAGAGCGTCTCGCCCTTGGCGTGCTCGCCCATCAGGTAGACGGCCGGGTACTTCATGGTGACCTTGGAGCCGATGTTGCCGTCGACCCACTCCATGGTCGCGCCCTCGTACGCCACAGCCCGCTTGGTGACCAGGTTGTAGACGTTGTTCGACCAGTTCTGGATCGTCGTGTAGCGGCAGCGGCCGCCCTTCTTCACGATGATCTCGACGACGGCGGAGTGCAGCGAGTCCGAGGAGTAGATCGGCGCGGTGCAGCCCTCGACGTAGTGGACGTAGGCGTCCTCGTCGACGATGATCAGCGTCCGCTCGAACTGGCCCATGTTCTCCGTGTTGATACGGAAGTAGGCCTGCAGGGGGATGTCGACGTGGACACCCTTCGGCACGTAGATGAACGAGCCACCGGACCACACGGCCGAGTTCAGCGAGGCGAACTTGTTGTCGCCGACCGGGATGACGGTGCCGAAGTACTCCTTGAAGAGCTCCGGGTGCTCCTTCAGCGCGGTGTCCGTGTCGAGGAAGATGACGCCCTGCTCCTCCAGGTCCTCACGGATCTGGTGGTAGACGACCTCGGACTCGTACTGCGCGGCGACACCGGCGACCAGGCGCTGCTTCTCCGCCTCCGGGATACCGAGCTTGTCGTACGTGTTCTTGATGTCCTCGGGCAGGTCCTCCCAGGACTCCGCCTGCTTCTCGGTGGACCGCACGAAGTACTTGATGTTGTCGAAGTCGATGCCCGACAGGTCCGAGCCCCAGTTCGGCATGGGCTTCTTGTCGAACAGCCGCAGGCCCTTGAGGCGGAGCTTCAGCATCCACTCGGGCTCGTTCTTCTTCGCCGAGATGTCACGTACGACAGCCTCGGAGAGGCCGCGCTTGGCCGCCGCGCCTGCCGCGTCGGAGTCGGCCCAGCCGAATTCGTACGTACCCAGACCCTCGAGCTCAGGGTGGGCAGTCTCCGTGGGGAGCGTCATGCGGGGTTCCTCCCGGCCGTGCTTGCAGATGCTGATGTGGTGGTCTGTGCGGTTGGGGGTCCGCCGCGCGGTACGAACGTCGTGCACACCCCGTCGCCATGGGCGATGGTGGCCAGACGCTGCACATGGGTCCCGAGCAGGCTGGAGAAGATCTCCGTCTCCGCCTCGCACAGCTGCGGGAACTGCTCGGCGACATGGGCGACCGGGCAGTGGTGCTGGCACAGCTGCTCGCCCTGCTGAGGGCCGGGCGCGCTTCGCGCCGTAGCAGCGTACCCGTCGGCGGACAAGGCCTTGGCCAGCGCCTCTGCGCGCTGCGCGGGCTCCGCCGCGTCGATCGCCTCGCGGTAGGCCACCGACTGCGCGGCGGCCCTGGCGCGGACGAAGGCGACGACCGCTTCGTCGCCCGCGGTTTCGGCGATCCAGCGAAGAGCGTCGGCGGCAAGCTTGTCGTAGGACTGGTCGAAGGCGTCCCGGCCACAGTCGGTCAGGGCGAACACCTTGGCCGGACGGCCGCGGGTCCGCGCCCCGTACACCCGCTGTTCGCGGGCCTCGACGACACCGTCGGAGACGAGGGCGTCGAGATGGCGGCGGACGGCGGCCTGGGTCAACCCGAGGCGCTTCGCCAGGTCGGCGACGGTGGACGGGCCGTGGTCCAGGATGGAGCGCGCGACCCGGTTGCGCGTCGAGCGCTCGCCGGTCGCGAGTTCCTCCTGCGGAGCCTCGCCCTGGTATTTCACAACGCCATTGTTGCGTAATTCCTCCGGCCCTGACAACCACGGTCCGAAACGATCAACGGTGGAGTTAGTCACTAAGGGTTACCTAATCCGGCCCCCGGGGACTCGCCCGCCCGGCCGCTGCCTAGACTTACCGGCCATGAAGAACGAGCCGGTCGTGCAGATCCGTGGCCTGGTGAAGCGGTACGGCGCCAAGACCGCGGTGAACGGCCTCGACCTGGGCGTACGCACCGGTGCGGTCACCGCCGTCCTCGGTCCCAACGGCGCCGGCAAGACCACCACCGTCGAGACCTGCGAGGGCTACCGCCGCCCCGACGCCGGGACCGTACGCGTCCTCGGCCTCGACCCGGTCGCCGACGCCGCGGAGCTCCGCCCCCGGATCGGTGTGATGCTGCAGTCGGGTGGCGTCTACTCCGGAGCGCGCGCCGACGAGATGCTCCGCCACATGGCGAAACTGCACGCCCACCCGCTCGACGTCGACGCGCTGATCGAGCGTCTCGGCCTCGGCAGCTGCGGCCGGACGACGTACCGCCGGCTCTCCGGCGGCCAGCAGCAGCGCCTCTCCCTGGCGATGGCCGTCGTCGGCCGCCCCGAGCTGGTGTTCCTGGACGAGCCGACCGCGGGCCTCGACCCGCAGGCCCGCCGCTCCACCTGGGATCTCGTACGGGAGCTGCGCGCCGACGGCGTGTCGGTCGTCCTCACCACCCACTTCATGGACGAGGCCGAGGCGCTCGCCGACGATGTCGCCATCATCGACGCGGGCCGGGTCATCGCTCAGGGCAGCCCGGAACTGCTGTGCCGCGACGGCGCGGAGAACACCCTGCGCTTCACCGGCCGCCCCGGTCTCGACCTCGGCTCGCTGCTGAAGGCGCTGCCCGACGGCACGCAGGCGGCCGAGCCCACCACCGGCACGTACCGCATCACCGGCCAGGTCGACCCACAGCTGCTGGCCACCGTCACCTCCTGGTGCGCGCAGCACGGCGTGATGCCCGACGGCATCTCCGTCGAGCGTCACACCCTGGAGGACGTCTTCCTGGAACTGACCGGCAAGGAGCTGCGCGCATGAGCGCCGGTACGTACGCCCCGCGGCCCGGTGCCGCCCCGCTGCCCCGCATGATCGGTGCGCAGACCGCGCTGGAGACAAGGATGCTGCTGCGCAACGGCGAGCAGCTGCTCCTGACGGTGATCATTCCGACGCTGCTGCTCGTGCTGTTCAGCGCCGTCGACATCGTGGACACCGGCGCGGGCAGATCCGTCGACTTCCTGGCGCCGGGCATTCTCGCGCTCGCCGTGATGTCCACCGCCTTCACCGGCCAGGCCATTGCAACGGGCTTCGAGCGGCGGTACGGCGTGCTCAAGCGCCTCGGTGCCTCACCGCTGCCCCGCTGGGGGCTGATGACCGCGAAGACCCTCGCGGTACTGGTCACCGAGGTGCTGCAGGTCGTGCTGCTGACGGTGATCGCGTTCGCGCTGGGCTGGTCGCCGCACGGCAACCCGCTCGCCGTCCTGCTGCTGCTCGTGCTCGGCACCGCCGCGTTCTCCGGGCTCGGCCTGCTGATGTCCGGCACGCTGAAGGCGGAGGCGACGCTCGCCGCCGCCAACCTGGTCTTTCTGCTGCTGCTGGTCGGCGGCGGGGTCATCGTGCCGCTGGACAAGTTCCCGGACGCGGCGCAGTCCGTGCTGGGGCTGCTGCCGATCGCGGCCCTGTCCGACGGGCTGCGGGACGTGCTCCAGCACGGCGCCTCGATGCCGTGGGGCGATCTCGGCATCCTCGCGGTCTGGGCGGTGCTCGGGCTGAGTGCGGCGGCAAAGTTCTTCCGCTGGGAATGACCGGCGGCGACGACGTGCGGCATGACGTTTCGAGGTAACTCGTCCCCCTCGTGAAAGCTTGCACAAGCCGCCGCTTACGATGGTGCGCGTGCCCAAGCTGACCCGAGCCGAAGTCGCTCAAGCCGCGCGGAACCCGCTCCTCTTCATCGCTGAACGCTGGACCCCGTCCCCCCGGACGGTCCGCCGCGCGGCGATGTCGGCCGTCGTGATGGCCGTCGTCATCGTGGTCACCGGCGGTGCGGTGCGGCTGACCGGCTCCGGTCTCGGCTGCCCCACCTGGCCCAAGTGCACCGACGAGTCCCTGACGGCGACGAGTGCGATGGGCTTCCACGGCGCCATCGAGTTCGGCAACCGGATGCTCACCTACGTGCTGTGCGCGGCGGTCGGCTGGGCGATCATCGCCGCCCGCTCGGCGAAACCGTGGCGGCGCAGCGTCACCCGGCTCGGCTGGGCGCAGTTCTGGGTGGTCATGGGCAACGCCGTGCTCGGCGGCATCGTCGTGCTGGTCGGCCTCAACCCGTACACCGTCGCGGCGCACTTCCTGCTCTCCACCGCGCTGCTCACGGTCGCCGTCGTGACCTGGCAGCGGGTTCGGGAGGGCGACGCCGAGCCGCGTCCGCTGGTCGGCAAGGCGGTCTCGCAGCTGACCTGGCTGCTGACGGTCGCGGCCGGTCTGCTGATCGCCGTCGGCACGGTCGTGACGGGTGCCGGACGGCATGCGGGCGACTCCAGCGACGTCCACCGCATCCCGCTCGACTGGAAGATGATCGCGCAGCTCCACGCCGACCTGGCCTGGGTCGTGGTGGCACTGACGGTCGCGCTCTGGTTCGTACTGAAGGCCGTCGACGCGCCGGTCGGTCCGATGCACCGCACCCGTGATCTCTTCCTGGTACTGATGTCGCAGGGCGTGATCGGGTACGTGCAGTACTTCACCGACACCCCGGAGATCCTGGTCGGGCTGCACATGCTCGGTTCGTGCCTGGTGTGGATCGCCGTCGTGCGGGTGATGCTCTCGCTGCGCGAGCGCCCGGGGGCGACCGCCCCGGTGCCCGCCCCCGCCGCCCAGACGCCGGAGCCCGCAGCCGCCGGCTGAGAGCCTGTCGGGTGACCTCTGAGCCCTGCTACGCGGGCCGCCGGTCCAGCCCGTACACCCGGCGCGCGTTGCCGGACGCGATCATCGCGGCCACCCGCGTGGCGTCGGTGCGCGACCACGCACCGTCCGCCACCCAGCCGCCCAGCACCCTGCCCAGCGCCTCACGGAACTGCCGCGCGCCCACCACATGCAGTTCCGGCAGTCCCTGAGCGCCGCTGGAGAACAGCAGTTTGCCGAACGGGGCAAGCTCCAGGACCTCCGCGAGGACGGCCGCGGCGCGTGCTCCCGTACGGGTCAGGGCGGCGCCCGCGTCGGCGTACACATGCGGATGGATGCTCGCCAGCTGGGCGGCGTGCCGGTGGTGCGGATAGCTGTGCAGCAGTACGAGATCGCTGCCGAGCCCGGCCGTCGCGGCGGCGAATCCCGCCGTCCGCCGGGGGTCGGTGGAGCGCAGCTGCAGCTGCAGCGGCCGCCCGCAGGCGATCGCGGTCCACAGCAGATGCCGCAGCAGCACCGGGTCGTCGGGGGTCGCGCACGGCGTACCCGGGCCGCCGGCACCGGTCCGCGCCGCCCGGCGTTCCGCCTCCCGCCCCGCCAGCCACCGTCCGGCCGCGCCGCGCACCTCGCCCGGCCCCGGCGGTCCCGGATCGGCTTCCAGGCCATGGCGTACGGCCGCAGCGGAGGTGAAGGCGACGGCGGAGGCTGCCGCGGTGTGCACGGCCGCTGCGAGGCCGGCGAGGAAGCTCTCGACGGTGCCCGAGGTGTCGGCGACCTGCTCGGCCAGGGGCTCCAGCCGCACGATCTCGCCCGCGTCGGCCCCGGCCGCGGCAGCGATCTCTGCCGGGCCGGTGAGGTCGCCCGGAAGCCCGGTGTCGACGAGATAGGTGGAGACGCCGGTGGCACGGAGCAGCCGTCGGCCGGTCTCCGCGACGCCCAGTTCCCGGCGGCGGGCCAGATAGCGGGCCGGTGGGCAGTGGGGTTCGAGACCCAGCAGCGGAGGGCACCAGCGGCGTACGGCGAAGCCGGTCTGGGTGTCGAAGAAGCTGGTGCCGGGCGTGGGCGTCCCCGCTGCCGTGGCCAGCCGGGCCTCGAAGGTGCCGAGGCCCAGTTCGGTGCGGAGCACCCCGTGGCAGTGTTGGTCGACCAGATCCGCCACGGGCAGTATGTCGGTCATCCGGAGCTCCCTGCGACGACGTGTGTGTACCCGTCCTAACGGGTGACCCCGGTGTCAGGTGTTGCTCCTGCCCGGCGGGATGCGCCCGGAGACGTCCCGACAGGCTCTCAGCCCTTGTTGGAGGGGCCGCCGACCTGGATCCCGGCCATCCGCGTCCACTCGTACGGGCCGGTGCGGACCTTGGCGGCGAACTCTCCGTCGAAGGACTCGTGCATCGTGATCCCGGCCTTCGCGGTGGCACTCTCGGCGACCGCGTACGAGGGTGCGACCAGGTCGCCCCAGCCGCCGTCCTCGCCGACCAGCACGATGCGGGTGCCCATCTGCCCGATGTAGGCGAGCTGCCCCTCGGCGCCGCCGTGCGCCTTGGCGAAGGCACCGATCTGCTTGGCGAGCCTGGCTGCCCTGCGCTCCGCGCGGGCGGCCTGCTTGCTGTCGTCAACCTGCTGGGTCTCTGCCATGTCTGCCATGCAACGGATGCTACCGATGGGTAGATCAACTGGCGACGGGCGGGGCACGTGGCATGGGCCACGTACCCCGCCCGTCGGCAGGAGCGAAACGGTGTCAGCGCAGGAACGGGTCGACCGCGACGGCGACGAACAGCAGCGACACATAGGTGATCGACCAGTGGAACAGTCGCATTTCCTTGAGCTTGGCGCCGGACACCCCGGCCTTCGCCCGGTTCTGCAGGCCGTGCGCCTCCCAGAGCCAGAACCCGCCGGTCAGCAGCGCCACGGCCGTGTAGAACCAGCCGGTGTAGCCGAGCGGGGTCAGCAGCAGCGACACCGCCACCATCACCCAGCTGTAGATGACGATCTGGCGGGCCACCACGCGATTGGACGCGATGACCGGGAGCATCGGTACGCCGACACGGGCGTAGTCGTCCTTGACCTTCATCGACAGCGGCCAGTAGTGCGGCGGCGTCCAGAAGAAGATGACGGCGAAGAGGATGACCGCGGCCCAGGACATCGAGTTGGTCACGGCGGACCAGCCGATGAGGACCGGCATGCAGCCCGCGATGCCGCCCCAGACGATGTTCTGCGAGGTGCGCCGCTTCAGCAGCATCGTGTAGACGACGACGTAGAAGGACAGCGCGCCCAGCGACAGCGCCGCCGACAGCCAGTTGACCAGCAGCCCGAACCAGACCGTCGAGATCACCGCGAGGGCGATACCGAAGGCCAGGCACTCTCGGGGGCTCACCATGCCGGTGACCAGCGGACGCTGCGACGTACGGTCCATCAACGCGTCGATGTCGCGGTCGATGTACATGTTGAGCGCATTGGCACCACCCGCGGAGAGATATCCGCCGATGGTGGTAGCGAGTACGAGCCACAGGTCGGGCACACCCTGAGCGGCCAGGAACATCACCGGAACAGTGGTGATCAGCAACAGCTCGATGATCCGCGGCTTGGTCAGTGCCACGAATGCCTTGATACGGGCCCCGAATGGGCGATGGCCCCCTGGGCTCGGAGTCAAGGCGACCCCTGCGGGTCGGGACTCGACGGCCGTCACGCACACCCCTGACAGAGAAATCCCAGCAAGCTCCGGGCATGAAGGCCCAGTAAAGACTTGCGCGAACCAGACCACTGTAGACGTTGGGGACAGGCCGTTCTTCGCGGGGGTGGGGTCGTGTTGGAGTCGCGCCGAAGCGCCGTGTCCGATGAGCGCATAAGTAAGGAGTGGCGCTCATCGGAGTAGCGCAGAAGTGAGCCGTTGCGCTCATACGGGAGGCGAACTCCGCGGGTCGCCTGCACCCTGGAAAGCAGCCGGAAAATGCGTGTTGCGTCAGGGGTAGGCTCGACGATGCCCGGTGCGGTCACCAGTCACCGGTTTACAACAGTGGAGAGGAGCCCTGACTCAGGGTGAGCACCAAGCCGACCACCACAGACCTCCAGTGGACCGAATTGGACCAGCGGGCCGTGGACACTGTCCGCGTCCTTGCCGCTGACGCCGTACAGAAGGTCGGAAACGGCCACCCGGGTACGGCGATGAGCCTCGCTCCCGCCGCGTACACGCTCTTCCAGAAGGTGATGCGGCACGACCCCGCCGACGCGGACTGGACCGGTCGCGACCGGTTCGTGCTCTCGGCGGGTCACACGAGCCTGACCCTCTACATCCAGCTCTACCTGGCCGGGTACGGCCTGGAGCTCGATGACCTCAAGGCGTTCCGCACCTGGGGCTCGAAGACCCCCGGTCACCCGGAGTACGGCCACACCACCGGTGTCGAGACGACGACGGGCCCGCTGGGCCAGGGTGTCGCCAATGCCGTGGGCATGGCCATGGCCGCCCGCTACGAGCGCGGCCTGTTCGACCCGGAGGCGGCCCCCGGCACCTCCCCGTTCGACCACATGGTCTGGGTCATCGCCGGTGACGGCTGCCTCCAGGAGGGCATCTCCGCGGAGGCCTCCTCGCTGGCCGGGCACCAGAAGCTCGGCAACCTGGTCCTGCTGTGGGACGACAACCACATCTCCATCGAGGGCGACACGGAGACCGCGGTCTCCGAGGACACCCTGAAGCGGTACGAGGCGTACGGCTGGCACGTCCAGCGCGTCGAGCAGCTGCCGAACGGCGACCTGGACCCCGCGGGTCTCTACAAGGCGCTGCAGGCGGCCAAGGCCGAGACCGAGCGCCCGTCGTTCATCGCGGCCCGCTCGATCATCGCCTGGCCGGCCCCGCACGCCCAGAACACCGAGGCCTCGCACGGCTCGGCGCTCGGCGAGGACGAGGTCGCGGCGACCAAGAAGGTCCTGGGCTTCGACCCGGAGAAGACCTTCGAGGTCTCCGACGAGGTCATCGCGCACACCCGTGAGGCGCTGGACCGCGGCCGCGAGGCCAAGGGCGAGTGGGAGAAGACGTTCGCCGCGTGGCGCACCGCCAACCCTGAGCGCGCCGCCGAGTTCGACCGGATCTCCGCGGGCGAGCTGCCCGAGGGCTGGGAGGACAGCCTTCCGGTCTTCGAGCCGGGCAAGGGCGTCGCCACCCGCGCCGCCTCCGGCAAGGTGCTCCAGGCCCTCGGCGAGATCATCCCCGAGCTGTGGGGCGGATCCGCCGACCTCGCGGGCTCGAACAACACGACGATCGACAAGACGTCGTCGTTCCTCCCGGCGGGCAACCCGTTGCCGGGCGCGGACCCGTACGGCCGCACGATCCACTTCGGTATCCGCGAGCACGCCATGGCCGCGGCCATGAACGGCATCGCACTGCACGGCAACACCCGCATCTACGGTGGCACCTTCCTGGTGTTCTCCGACTACATGCGCAACGCCGTGCGACTGTCCGCGCTGATGCACCTGCCGGTGACGTACGTGTGGACGCACGACTCGATCGGTCTCGGCGAGGACGGCCCGACCCACCAGCCGGTGGAGCACCTGGCCTCGCTGCGCGCCATCCCGGGCCTGAACATCGTCCGCCCGGCCGACGCCAACGAGACCTCCATCGCCTGGCGCGAGATCCTGCGCCGCTACACGAAGGTGTTCGGCAAGGGCGCCCCGCACGGCCTGGCGCTGACCCGTCAGGGCGTGCCGACGTACGAGGCGAACGAGGATGCGGCCAAGGGCGGGTACGTGCTGTTCGAGGCCGAAGGGGCCGAAGGGCAGAACACAGAGCCGCAGGTCCTCCTGATCGGCACGGGCTCCGAGGTCCACCTCGCCGTCGAGGCGCGCGAGGAGCTGCAGGCGGCCGGCATCCCGACCCGGGTGGTCTCGATGCCGTCGGTCGAGTGGTTCGAGGAGCAGGACCAGGCGTACAAGGACAGTGTTCTGCCGCCGTCCGTGAAGGCCCGTGTCGCCGTCGAAGCGGGCATCGGCCTGACCTGGCACCGGTACGTCGGAGACGCCGGCCGGATCGTCTCGCTGGAGCACTTCGGTGCCTCGGCCGACGCCAAGGTCCTCTTCCGCGAGTTCGGTTTCACCGGTGAGCACGTTGCCGCCGCAGCGCGGGAATCTCTCGCGGCCGCCGCGCGCTGACGCCGTTATACGACTAGTAGGAGATGTAATTCTCATGACAGACGCACTCAAGCGCCTTTCCGACGAGGGCGTGGCGATCTGGCTCGATGACCTGTCGCGCAAGCGGATCACCTCCGGCAACCTCGCCGAGCTGATCGACCAGCAGCACGTCGTGGGCGTCACCACCAACCCGTCCATCTTCCAGAAGGCGATCTCGCACGGAGACGGCTACGAGCAGCAGCTCACCGACCTGGCGACCCGCAAGGTCACGGTCGACGAGGCCATCCGCATGATCACGACGGCGGACGTCCGCGACGCCGCCGACATCCTGCGCCCGGTCTTCGACGCCACGGGCGGCCAGGACGGCCGGGTCTCCATCGAGGTCGACCCGCGTCTGGCTCACCACACCCACGCCACGATCGCCGAGGCCAAGCAGCTGGCCTGGCTGGTCGACCGGCCGAACACGCTCATCAAGATCCCGGCGACGAAGGCCGGTCTGCCGGCGATCACCGAGGTCATCGGCAAGGGCATCAGTGTCAATGTCACCCTGATCTTCTCGCTGGAGCGCTACCGCGAGGTCATGGACGCCTACCTGGCGGGCCTGGAGAAGGCACAGGCCGCGGGCCTGGACCTCTCCAGGATCCACTCGGTGGCTTCGTTCTTCGTGTCCCGTGTGGACTCCGAGATCGACAAGCGCCTCGACGCGATCGGCACCGACGAGGCCAAGGCGCTGAAGGGCAAGGCGGCGCTCGCCAACGCCCGGCTGGCGTACCAGGCGTACGAGGAGGTCTTCTCCTCCGACCGCTGGGCGGCTCTGGACAAGGCGCAGGCCAACAAGCAGCGTCCGCTGTGGGCCTCCACCGGTGTCAAGGACCCCGCGTACAAGGACACGCTGTACGTCGTCGACCTGGTCGCCCCCGGCACGGTGAACACCATGCCCGAGGCAACCCTGGAGGCCACGGCCGACCACGGGCAGGTCACCGGCAACACCGTCGCCGGCACCTACGAGCAGGCGAAGGCCGAGCTCGACGCCGTCGCGAAGCTCGGGATCTCCTACGACGACGTCGTGCAGCTCCTCGAGGACGAGGGCGTCGAGAAGTTCGAGGCGTCCTGGATCGATCTGCTCAACTCCACCGAGGCGGAACTCAAGCGCCTCGCCCCTTCGGAGGGCTGACCACTTTGTCTGGTGTTCCCGGAGCCAACCCGCTCCGTGACGCCCAGGACCGCCGGCTCCCGCGTATCGCGGGGCCGTCGGGCCTGGTCATCTTTGGCGTCACGGGCGATTTGTCCCGTAAAAAGCTGATGCCCGCTGTCTATGACCTGGCCAACCGCGGCCTGCTGCCACCGGGCTTCTCGCTCATCGGCTTCGCGCGCCGCGAGTGGCAGGACGAGGACTTCACCCAAGAGGTCCACGACGCCGTCAAGCAGCACGCCCGCACGCCGTTCCGCGAGGAGGTCTGGCAGCAGCTCATCCAGGGGATGCGCTTCGTCCAGGGCAACTTCGACGACGACGAGGCCTTCGAAACCCTGAAGGCCACCATCCAGGAGCTCGACAAGGAACAGGGCACGGGAGGCAACTTCGCCTTCTACCTGTCCGTGCCGCCGAAGTTCTTCCCGAAGGTCGTCCAGCAGCTGAAGAAGCACGGGCTGGCCGAGCAGACGGAGGGGTCCTGGCGGCGCGCCGTCATCGAGAAGCCGTTCGGTCACGACCTCACCAGTGCGCAGGAGCTCAACCAGCTCGTGCACGACGTGTTCCCGCCCAACGAGGTCTTCCGGATCGACCACTACCTGGGCAAGGAGACGGTCCAGAACATCCTGGCGCTGCGGTTCGCCAACACGATGTTCGAGCCGATCTGGAACCGGAGCTACGTCGACCACGTCCAGATCACGATGGCCGAGGACATCGGCATCGGCGGCCGGGCCGGCTACTACGACGGCATCGGCGCCGCCCGTGACGTCATCCAGAACCACCTGCTGCAGCTGCTGGCGCTGACCGCGATGGAGGAGCCCGGCTCCTTCCACCCGAAGGCGCTGGTCGCCGAGAAGCTCAAGGTGCTCACGGCGGTCGAACTGCCGGACGACCTGGGCAAGCACACCGTGCGCGGCCAGTACGCGCACGCCTGGCAGGGCGGCGAAGAGGTCCTCGGCTATCTGGAGGAGGACGGCATCGACCCCAAGTCGAAGACCGACACCTTTGCCGCGATCAAGCTGACGATCAACAACCGCCGCTGGGCGGGCGTGCCGTTCTACCTCCGTACCGGCAAGCGGCTCGGCCGCCGGGTCACGGAGATCGCGGTCGTCTTCAAGCGCGCCCCGTACCTGCCGTTCGAGTCGGGGGCCACGGAGGAGCTGGGCGGCAACGCGCTGGTCATCCGGGTCCAGCCGGACGAGGGTGTGACCGTGCGGTTCGGCTCCAAGGTGCCCGGCACCTCCATGGAGGTGCGGGACGTCACGATGGACTTCGCCTACGGCGAGTCCTTCACCGAGTCCAGCCCGGAGGCGTACGAGCGGCTCATCCTCGATGTGCTGCTGGGCGACGCCAACCTCTTCCCCCGCCACCAGGAGGTCGAGCTCTCCTGGAACATCCTCGACCCGATCGAGCAGTACTGGGACAAGCACGGCAAGCCCGCGCAGTACCCGGCGGGCACCTGGGGTCCGGCAGAGGCGGACGAGATGCTCGCACGAGACGGACGGAGCTGGCGTCGGCCATGAAGATCGATCTCACGGAAACCACCTCCAGCAAGATCAACCAGGCGCTGGTGTCGGCTCGGCGTGCCGTCGGCACGCCGGCCATCGGCATGGTGCTGACCCTGGTCATCGTCACCGACGAGGAGAACGCGTACGACGCCCTCAAGGCGGCGAGCGACTCCTCCCGCGAGCACCCCTCGCGGATCATCGCGGTGATCAAGCGGGTCAGCCGCTCGCCGCGCAGCCGGCGCGACGCGCGGCTCGACGCCGAGGTACGGGTCGGTTCCGACTCGGGCTCCGGCGAGACCATCGTCCTGCGCCTCCACGGTGAACTGGCCAACCACGCCCAGTCGGTGGTCCTGCCGCTGCTGCTGCCGGACGCCCCGGTCGTGCTGTGGTGGCCCGAGGACGCACCGTCCGACCCGGCGAAGGACCCGCTGGGCGCGCTCGCCCAGCGCCGGATCACGGACGCCTACTCGGCGGAGGCGCCGAGCGCCGAACTCGCGGCGCGCGCCCAGTCGTACACCCCGGGCGACACGGATCTGTCCTGGACCCGCATCACCCCGTGGCGTTCGATGCTGGCGGCCGCGCTCGACCAGAAGCCCGTCGAGGTGCTGTCGGCGACGGTCGAGGGCGAGTCGGAGAACCCCAGTTGCGAACTGCTCGCCATGTGGCTCGCGGACCGGCTCAAGGTACCGGTGCGGCGCACGCTGTCCGCCGGTCCCGGCCTGACGGCCGTACGGATGGAGACCAAGGGCGGCACCATCGTCCTGGACCGCCCGGACGGTTCGCTGGCCACGCTCTCCATGGAGGGACAGCCGAACCGTGCGGTGGCGCTCAAGCGGCGGGAGACCGCCGAGCTGCTCGCCGAGGAGCTGCGCCGTCTGGACCCGGACAACACCTACGAGGCCACGGTGAAGTTCGGTGTGGAGAATCTGGCCGACGCGGCGGGGCCCGAGCCCTCCGCGGCGAAGGCGTCCGAGCCCGCCACCACCCCGACCGCGGCGAAGAAGACCGCGGCGAAGAGGGCGGCAGCGAAGTGAGTGCCCCTCAACTTGTCGTGCATCACGACAAGGAGCTGATGGCGCAGGCCGCCGCGGCCCGGCTGATCACGAAGATCGTGGACGCCCAGGCCGCGCGCGGCTACGCCTCGGTGGTCCTCACCGGTGGGCGCAACGGCAACGGCCTGCTGGCCGCGCTCGCCGCCGCGCCCGCCCGGGACGCGATCGACTGGTCGCGGCTAGACCTGTGGTGGGGCGACGAGCGGTTCCTGCCGGACGGCGATCCGGAGCGCAATGTCACGCAGGCCCGTGAGGCCCTGCTGGACTCGGTGCCGCTCGACCCGTCCCGGGTCCATGCGATGCCCGCTTCGGACGGTCCCTGCGGCAACGACGCCGACGCCGCCGCCGCCACGTACGCCGCCGAACTGGCCACCGCCTCCCGTCCGGAGGACCACGGCCCGGTCCCGACGTTCGATGTGCTGATGCTGGGCGTGGGCCCGGACACGCATGTCGCGTCGCTCTTCCCGGAGCTGCCCGCGGTACGGGAGACCGAACGCACCGTCGTCGGTGTGCACGGCGCTCCCAAGCCGCCGCCCACCCGCATCTCGCTGACGCTGCCCGCGATCCGGGCCGCGCGCGAGGTGTGGCTGCTCGCGGCGGGCGAGGACAAGGCGGAGGCCGCCGCCATCGCACTGTCGGGCGCCGGGGAGATCCAGGCCCCGGCGGCGGGCGCGTACGGACGCAGCCGCACGCTGTGGCTGCTGGACTCGGCGGCGGCCTCGCAGCTGCCGCGCGCGCTGTATCCGCCGGCCTCTCCCTGAGTGGTCGTCAGCGCGGCTGACAACAGGCCCGGTTCGCTCCCAGGAGCGGACCGGGCCTGTCTGCTGTCCGGCGCCCGTGGGAGCGATCCGCCGAGCCGGGGCCGTGCCACTGGCCGTCTGCGGTGCCGCATCGGCGCACTCGATCCCACCCGGAGACAAACCCGGCTCAGGGCGGCGTCACACGCTACGGCGAGGGCGCGGCACCCGGGACGGCCGGACCGTCGCCGAGGGCGAGCGCGTCGAGTCCCAGTCGTCAACGGCCCGAAGGGTCCGCAGGCGGAGGACGTCCGATCCGCCTGACACCGGAGCGGGGTCAGGCGTGCGGCGGCGTGCGCTCCAGGAAGGGCTCCAGCAGGCCGGGGACGGCCTCGGAGGCGAAGCCGAGGCCCTCGCTCGTACCGGCGTCGTGCACCGTGTAGGCGCCCGCTCCGGCCGCCGTCGTGGCGGTCACGCTCAGCAGCCCCGCCCGCCGCTGGAAGTACGACTGCCTGACCGTCCAGCCGATCACTCCGGCCCGCTCCAGTGCGGCGGTGGACCGCCGTACGGTGCCGGAGCGGGTCACCAGATAGTCACCGCTGAGGGCGTGTCCCAGGCCGCGGTACGCATCACGGGCCAGGAACACGCCGACCGGCAGCCCCACCACGGCGCAGCCCAGGGCAACCCACAGCAGGACGGGCGTCAGCAGCACGCCCAGGACACCAAGGATCAGCACGGGTGCCAGGACGGCCAGGACCGCCCGGCGCAGCCGTCTGCCACGGGCCGCGAGGGGGTGCGGGATCAGCGGGGCACCGGTCGGGGCCGTGGTCTCGCGCAGCGCGTCGGCGGCCACGGCGTCTGCGACGCTGCGGGGCGCGGCGGGCAGCAGGGTGTTGTGGTCGCCGTGCTGCTCCTCGTCGTCCTTGGCGAGGCCGGTGGTGATCGCGTCCACCCGGGCGGCGCCGAACAGCCGGATACCGAGCGGTTCGACGACGTCGACGCCGCGCAGTCGGCGCTCCTCGATGGTGACGGACCGGGAGGTGAGGAGTCCGCGCCGGATCCGCAGGGTGCCGCCAGGTTCTCGCTCAAGGCGGTAGCTCCACCACATCTCGACCCAGAGGCCGAGCGCGCCGAACACCCCGGCGACCGTCGCGGTGACGGCGAGGATCACGGCCATCATGAGCAGCGAGGTGTCCCGGAAGCGGTCGCCGATCCAGTGGAGCACCTGGCCCTGTTCCCCGAACCAGTCGCTGACCTGCAGCACCGCCCCGACCGCCGCACCGCCGAGGGCGGGGGTGACGAACGAGACCGGTGCGTAGCGGATCCAGCGCGGGTCGAGTGCGGCGAGCTCGCCCTCGCGGTGGGTGCCGGGCACACCGGTGGCCGCGCGGGTCAGCAGCTCGTGGCGGAGCCGTTCGCCCTCGCTCCTGCGGACCGGGTCGAGCTCCAGGGTGGCCTCGTTGCCGGTGTGCTCACCGGTACCGATCCGGACGGTGACGAGGCCGAGGATCCGCAGCAGGGGGTGGGCGGTGAGGTCGACGCTGCGGATGCGTTCGCGGGCCAGTGAGCGCTTCTTGACCAGCAGCAGCCCGGTGTGGAGCTCGATGCGCTCGGCGCCGATGCGATAGCGGGTGCGCCGCCAGCGTATGTAGTCGCCGCCCGCACCGCAGCCGATCATTGCGAGCGCGCCGGTCAGCACCCAGGCGACGGCGGCCGCGAGGCCGAGCCGTCCGGCCAGGCCGAGCGTGGTGGGCACCGCGGCGCCGGCCGCCACGCCGGTCGAGACGAGTGCGGTGACGAGGACCGTACGCCGGTCGAGCTGCCGCCAGCCGGCTCCGGCGGCCGCCCCGGGATCCGTACGGTCCCGGTCCGATGTGCCGGCCGGTGGGGCGAGCCGCTCGCTGCCCGTGCCGTCCGCGACCTCACTCATGTGGCGTCCCCGGGCGTGTCCTGGGTGATCCGGGTCAGCCGCTCGGCCAGTTCGGCGGCGAGCTCGTGGTCGAGGCCCTCGATCTTCAGGGCCCCCTTGGAGGAGGCGGTGGTCACGGTGACCGAGGCCAGCCTGTAGAGCTGCTCCAGCGGGCCGCGCACGGTGTCGACGGTCTGGATCCGGGACATCGGCGCGATCCGCCACTCCTGCCGGATCACGCCGGTCCTGATGTACACCGCCTCGCCGGTGACCTCCCAGCGGTGGGTGCGGTACCACCAGCGGGGGAAGAGGACGGCGCAGGCCGCACCGAGGACCGCGAGGACCACGGCGGGCAGCAGCAGCCAGAACCGGGCGGGCGCGATGAGCGCGCCCAGCACGGCCAGGACGGCCACCGGCGCCGCGGTCAGCAGCAGCCACTGGGTCCGCCACCAGCTGACGGCCCTCGGGTCCAGCGTGTTGTTCGGCGGCCGGAGCCGCACCGCCCTTTCCCCCGTGGTCATCGGATCAGCGGCCCCGCCGCGTACGGTACGCGGCGACGAGGGCGGCGGTCGAGCTGTCCAGCTGCTCGCCCCCTGTGCCCTCGGTCAGCACCGGCTCGATCTTCTTGGCGAGAACCTTGCCGAGCTCGACGCCCCACTGGTCGAAGGAGTCGATGTTCCAGACGGCGCCCTGGACGAAGACCTTGTGCTCGTACAGGGCGATGAGCTGGCCGAGCACGGACGGCGTCAGCCTGTCCGCGAGGATCGTCGTCGTGGGGTGGTTGCCCCGGAACGTCTTGTGCGGCACCAGCTCCTCGGCGACGCCCTCCGCGCGGACCTCGTCCGGCGTCTTGCCGAAGGCCAGCGCCTGGGTCTGGGCGAAGAAGTTGGCCATCAGCAGATCGTGCTGGGCGACGAGCCCGGGCAGCAGGTCGGCGACCGGCTCGGCGAAGCCGATGAAGTCGGCCGGGATGACCTTGGTGCCCTGGTGGATCAGCTGGTAGTAGGCGTGCTGCCCGTTGGTGCCGGGCGTGCCCCAGACGACCGGTCCGGTCTGCCACTCGACCGGATTGCCGTCCCGGTCCACGGACTTGCCGTTGGACTCCATGTCCAGCTGCTGCAAGTAGGCGGTGAACTTGGACAGATAGTGGCTGTACGGCAGTACGGCATGCGACTGGGCGTCGAAGAATCCGCCGTACCAGATGCCCAGCAGGCCCAGCAGCAGAGGGGCGTTGGCCTCCGCCGGGGCGGTGCGGAAGTGTTCGTCGACGAGGTGGAAGCCGTCGAGCATCTCGCGGAACCGGTCCGGTCCGATGGCGATCATCAGCGAGAGACCGATGGCCGAGTCGTACGAGTAGCGGCCGCCGACCCAGTCCCAGAACTCGAACATGTTGGCGGTGTCGATGCCGAAGTCCGCGACCTTCTCGGCGTTGGTCGAGAGCGCCACGAAGTGCTTCGCGACCGCGTCCTGCTCGGCCCGAAGTCCGGTCAGCAGCCAGTTGCGGGCGGAGGTGGCGTTGGTGATCGTCTCGATCGTGGTGAAGGTCTTCGACGCGACGATGAACAGCGTCTCGGCGGGGTCGAGGTCGCGAACGGCCTCGTGCAGGTCGGCGCCGTCGACGTTCGACACGAAGCGGACGGTGAGCGAGCGGTCCGTGAAGGAGCGCAGCACCTCGTACGCCATGGCGGGGCCGAGGTCGGAGCCGCCGATGCCGATGTTGACGATGTTCTTGATCGGCTTGCCGGTGTGGCCGGTCCACTCCCCCGACCTGATGCGGTCGGCGAAGGCCGCCATCTTGTCGAGCACGGCGTGCACGGCAGGCACCACGTTCTCGCCGTCGACCTCGATCACGGCGTCGCGCGGGGCGCGCAGCGCGGTGTGCAGGACGGCGCGGTCCTCGGTGGTATTGATCTTCTCGCCGCGGAACATGGCGTCACGCAGCTCGGCGACTCCGGTGGCGTCGGCGAGCTCGCGCAGCAGCCGGAGCGTCTCGTCGGTGACCAGGTGCTTGGAGTAGTCGAGATACAGATCGCCGACCCGGAGGGTATATCCGGCCCCGCGCTCCGGATCGTCGGCGAACAGCTGCCGCAGATGCGTCTGCCCGAACTGCTCACGGTGCTTGCCGAGAGCGGTCCACTCGGGCGTGTGATTCAGCTTGGTTCGGCTTTGTGCGTTCATCCCGGATATCAGCCCACTTCTTCTCGTACGTGCACATGCCCCGCTGCCCCTCCAACTTAATTGATCAGAGGGGTTGACGAGGCGACGGAGAGCTGCGGCGCCGACAAATGCACTCCGGCCGGGCACCCATGGGGTGACCGGCCGGTGAACAAAAACTAGATTTCGCCCCGGAGTTTGGCCAGGGCCTCGGCGAGGATGGCCTCGCCGTCCGCATCGCTGCGCCGCTCACGTACGTACGCAAGGTGCGTCTTGTACGGTTCGGTGCGCGGCGGGTCCGGCGGGTTGTCCCGGTCCTGACCGGCCGGGAAGCCACAGCGCGGGCAGTCCCAAGTGTCCGGTGTCTGCGCGTCACTGGCGAAGCTCGGCTGCGTCTCGTGCCCGTTCGAGCACCAGAAGGAGATGCGGAGACGCGGCGCGGACTCGCCCCGCTCGGCCTCCCCCATCGGCCCCGCTCCGACCCGGCTTCCCCGGATCGCGTTGCCACTTGCCACGGTCGTAACTCCCTGCGTGATGGTGCTCGAAGATGCCCCAGTCTACGTAAGGCCCAACGCGCGTCCAGTGAAAGGAGTTACACCCTCACCGGGAATCGCGGACGCCGGGTCAGTTGTCCAGCTTCATCAGCAGACCAAGCACAACAATGCATGCGAACCAACCCAGACCGACCACCACGGTGATCCGGTCGAGGTTTCGCTCGGCGACCGAGGAGCCACCGACGGACGACTGCATACCGCCACCGAACATGTCGGAGAGGCCGCCGCCCTTTCCCTTGTGCATCAGCACCAGCAGCATCAGCAGCAGGCTGAAGACGATCAGGGCGATCGAGAACCCCATAACCACGGCTGGTCCCTACTTTCCGGAATTCCCTTGGACTGCTCTAACGGACAACGGGGGCCGGGAGGACAATGACCCCCACGGCCCCCGCAAGGGTACGACGGATCGGCGCTACCGCATACTCACTGGTCGCGGAAGCGGACGATCTTGACGAACTCGTCCGCGTCGAGCGCGGCGCCGCCGATCAGCGCACCGTCGATGTCGGGCTTCGCCATGATCTCCGCGACATTCCCCGACTTCACGGAGCCGCCGTACTGGATGCGGACCGTGTCGGCCAGCTCCTGGGAGTACAGCTCGGCGAGCCGGCCGCGGATGGCCCCGCAGACCTCCTGGGCGTCGTCGGAGCCGCAGACCTTGCCGGTCCCGATGGCCCAGACCGGCTCGTACGCGATCACGATGGTCTCGGCCTGCTCGGCCGGGATGTCCTTGAGCGCGCCGTCGACCTGCGCGAGGGTGTGCGCGACGTGGCGGCCCTCCTCACGGACCGACTCCTCCTCGCCGACGCACAGGATCGGGGTCAGGCCGTGCTTGTAGGCGGCCTTCACCTTGGCGTTGACGATCTCGTCGGTCTCGTGGTGGTACTGGCGCCGCTCGGAGTGGCCGATCGCGACATAGGTGCACTTCAGCTTGGCGAGCATGGGGCCGGAGATCTCACCGGTGTACGCGCCGGAGTCGTGCGCCGAGATGTCCTGGGCGCCGTACTTGATCTTCAGTTTGTCGCCGTCGACCAGCGTCTGCACCGAGCGCAGGTCGGTGAAGGGCGGCAGGACGGCGACCTCGACGGCGTCGTAGTCCTTGTCGGCCAGGGCGAAGGCGAGCTTCTGGACGTGTGCGATGGCCTCGAGGTGGTTGAGGTTCATCTTCCAGTTGCCCGCCATCAGCGGGGTACGGGTGCTCATGAAAGGTCAGTCCTCCAGTGCGGCGAGGCCGGGAAGCGTCTTGCCCTCGAGGTATTCGAGGCTGGCGCCGCCACCGGTCGAGATGTGGCCGAATGCGTTCTCGTCGAAGCCCAGGATGCGGACGGCAGCGGCGGAGTCGCCACCGCCCACGACGCTGAAGCCCTCGGAGTCGACGAGGGCCTGGGCGACGGCCCGGGTGCCCTCGGCGTAGTCGGGGTGCTCGAAGACGCCCATCGGGCCGTTCCAGAAGACGGTGACGGCGTCGGCGAGCTTCGAGGCGTACAGCTTGTTGGTCTCGGGTCCGTTGTCCAGACCCATCACGCCGGCCGGGATGACGTGCGCGGGCACGGTGCTGTGCTGGGTCGGCGCCTTGGTCTTGAGGTCCGGGAACTGCTCGGAGACCACGACGTCGACGGGGAGCACGAACTCCACGCCCTTCTCCTCGGCGCGCTTCAGATACTCCAGCACCGCCGGGATCTGGTCCTCCTGCAGGAGGGAGCTGCCGACCTCGTGGCCCTGGGCCTTGAGGAAGGTGTACGCCATGCCACCGCCGATGAGGATGCGGTCGGCCCGCTCCAGGAGGTGGTCGATGACGCCGAGCTTGTCGGAGACCTTGGAGCCGCCGAGCACGACGGCGTACGGACGCGCGACGTCCTCGGTGAGCTTCTTCAGGACGCCGACCTCGGTGGCGATCAGGTCGCCCGCGGCGTGCGGCAGTCGGGCCGGGAGGTCGAAGACCGAGGCGTGCTTACGGTGGACCGCTCCGAAGCCGTCGCCCACGTACACATCGGCGAGTTCGGCGAGCTGGTCGGCGAACGCGCCGCGCTCGGCGTCGTCCTTCGACGTCTCGCCGGGGTTGAAGCGGAGGTTCTCGATGACGGCGACCCGGCCGTCGGTGAGGGCTGCGACCGTGGCGCGGGCGGACTCGCCGACCGTGTCGGTCGCGAAGGCGACGTCGGCGCCGATCAGCTCGCCGAGCCGGGCGGCGGCGGGGGCCAGGGAGAAGGCCGGGTCCGGGGCGCCCTTGGGGCGGCCCAGGTGCGAGGCGACGATGACCTTCGCACCGGCCGCGGCGAGCTTCTCCACGGTCGGCTGAACGGCGCGGATGCGGCCGTCGTCGGTGATGGTGGTGCCGCTCAGCGGCACGTTGAGGTCGGCGCGGACGAATACGCGCTTGCCGGTGACCCCTTCGGCGAGAAGTTCGTCGATCGTCTTCATCTTGCTGGACTCCTTGGAGGGCGGGAGAGCATGCAACGGGGCTCGAACGGCGCTGCGTTGCGCCGTCCGAGCCCCGTGCTCACATCGAGGTGCCTGCCGATTCGACGGTCAGAGCTGGCTGCCGACGAACACGGTCAGGTCGACGAGGCGGTTGGAGTAGCCCCACTCGTTGTCGTACCAGCCGATGACCTTGACCTGCGTACCCTCTGCCATGGTCAGCAGGGAGTCGAAGGTGCAGGACGCCGGGTCCGAGACGATGTCCGAGGACACGATCGGGTCCTGGGTGTAGACGAGCTTGCCCTTGAGGGGGCCCTCGGCGGCCTTCTGGAAGGCGGCGTTGACCTCGTCGCGGGTGACCTCGCGCTCCAGCGTGATGACCAGGTCGGTGACCGAGCCGGTCGGGACCGGAACGCGCATCGCGATGCCGTCGAGCTTGCCCTTGAGCTGAGGGAGCACCAGAGCGGTGGCCTTGGCGGCACCGGTCGTGGTCGGGATGATGTTCTCCGCGGCGGCACGGGCGCGACGCAGGTCGGAGTGCGGGAAGTCCAGGATGCGCTGGTCGTTCGTGTACGCGTGAACCGTCGTCATGAGGCCCTTGACGATGCCGAAGTTCTCGTCCAGAACCTTGGCCATCGGCGCAACACAGTTGGTGGTGCAGGAGGCGTTGGAGATGACGTGGTGGTTGGCCGCGTCGTACTTGTCCTCGTTGACGCCCATCACGATGGTGATGTCCTCGTCCTTGGCCGGAGCCGAGATGAGGACCTTCTTGGCACCACCGGCGATGTGCTTCTCGGCGTCGGCCTTCTTGGTGAAGATGCCGGTCGACTCGATGACGACGTCGACGCCCAGCTCACCCCAGGGGATGTCGGCCGGGTTGCGCTCGGAGAGCACCTTGATGGTGTGGCCGTCGACGGTGATGCTGTCGGCGGTGTGGCTGACCTCGGCCTTCAGACGACCCAGAATGGTGTCGTACTTCAGAAGGTGGGCCGTGGTCGCAGTGTCACCCAGGTCGTTGACAGCCACGATCTCGATGTCCGCACCCTGCTCCAGCAGCGCGCGGAAGTAGTTACGACCGATGCGGCCAAAGCCGTTGATGCCTACGCGGATCGTCACGAACCGATCTCCTCGTTAGGTACGCCGGTTTTCGACGCCGGCGAGTTGTATGGGATGTCCCCGACCGCCTCCGACCCTACCTCTCCAAGTGCCCGTGAGTGACATCGAGCGGCGCCGGAAGCGACGCGGAGACCCGTATCTCCCCGGTAGGAGTACGGGCCTCCGGATATCCGACCGCACACACAGCAATGATTACTGACTGTCAACAGCTGCGGTATTGCCGCGCGTTCCGCTTTCGGCCGACTTTCGCCGCCGTTTCCGCTCAGCCCACCAGGCCGTCGGCGAGCTCCTCACTCAGGGTGGATTCCGTCCCCGGGATACCGAGGTCCTGGGCCCGCTTGTCGGCCATGGCCAGGAGCCGGCGGATCCGGCCGGCCACCGCGTCCTTCGTCAGCGGCGGGTCCGCGAGCGCGCCCAGTTCCTCCAGGGAGGCCTGCTTGTGTTCCATGCGCAGCCGTCCGGCCGCCGCGAGGTGCTCGGGCACCTCTTCGCCCAGGATCTCCAGGGCACGCCCCACGCGGGCACCCGCCGCCACCGCGGCCCGCGCGGAGCGGCGCAGATTGGCGTCGTCGAAGTTGGCCAGCCGGTTGGCGGTGGCGCGGACCTCGCGGCGCATCCGCCGCTCCTCCCAGGCCAGCACCGACTCATGGGCGCCGAGCCGGGTGAGCAGGGCACCGATCGCGTCGCCGTCGCGGACGACGACCCGGTCGACGCCGCGCACCTCGCGTGCCTTCGCCGCGATGGAGAGCCTGCGGGCCGCGCCGACCAGCGCGAGCGCCGCCTCCGGGCCCGGGCAGGTCACCTCCAGCGAGGAGGAGCGGCCCGGCTCGGTGAGCGAGCCGTGGGCCAGGAAGGCCCCGCGCCAGGCCGCCTCGGCATCGCAGGTTGCCCCCGAGACCACCTGCGGCGGCAGACCGCGGATCGGGCGGCCGCGGCCGTCCACCAGACCCGTCTGGCGGGCCAGCTGGTCGCCGCCCGCCACCACCCGTACGACATAGCGGGAGCCGCGCCGCAGACCGCCGGGGGCCATCACGATCAGCTCCGAGCTGTGCCCGAAGATCTCGAGAATGTCCCGCTTCAGCCGGCGTGCCGCCATCGCGGTGTCCAGCTCCGCCTCGATCACAATCCGGCCACTCACCAGGTGCAGCCCGCCCGCGAACCGAAGAATCGCCGAAACCTCTGCCTTCCTGCAGCAGGTCCGGGTCACGGGAAGCCGAGAGATTTCGTCCTTCACCGCTGGCGTCATCGCCATGGGCCGATCCTTCCATGCATCCGAAAAATACGGTCGTACGCGGCAGCCAACAGCTCCGGATCATGGATCGGAACGCCGTCGGGTGAGGCCACCGGCGCCAGCTCGACCGCGGCACCGAGCCGCTTGGCGGCATCGGCGAGGGACTCGCGATCGGGCACGGCGGCTTCGTCGGCCAGCACCACGTCCAGGGCGAGTTTAGGGGCGTGTCGTCCCAAAACCTCCAAATGACGCTGCGGAGAGAAGCCATCAGTTTCACCGGGTTGCGGTGCGAGGTTGAGCGAGAGGACCTTGCGGGCCTTCGTCACGACGAGCGCGTCGAGCAGTTCCGGTACGAGCAGATGCGGGATCACGGAGGAGAACCACGATCCCGGGCCGAGCACCACCCAGTCCGCGTCCAGGACCGCTTCGACCGCCTCCGGGACGGCCGGCGGGTCGTTCGGGACGAGGTGCACGGACTGCACCTCACCGGGGGTGAGCGCCACCGTCGCCTGGCCGCGCACCGTGTCCACCTCATCCGGACGGGCCGGGTCGTGGCCCCGTACGAGCGCCTGGAGCTCCAGCGGCACGGCGGACATGGGCAGCACCCGGCCGTGCGCGCCGAGGAGCTTGCCGACCAGGTCCAGTGCCTGCACATGGTCGCCGAGCTGCTCCCACAGGGCGACGATCAGCAGATTGCCGACCGCGTGCTCGTGCAGATCGCCCTTGGACTGGAAGCGGTGCTGGATGACCTGGGCCCAGGTCTGGCCCCAGTCGTCGTCGCCGCAGAGCGCGGCGAGCGCCTTCCGGAGGTCGCCGGGCGGCAGGACGCCCAGCTCCTCGCGGAGCCGGCCGCTGGAGCCGCCGTCGTCGGCGACGGTGACCACGGCGGTGAGATCGCCGGTGATCCGGCGCAGCGCCGCGAGCGACGCGGACAGGCCCATGCCGCCGCCGAGGGCGACGACCTTGGGATGCGGGGCGCCGCGCTTGCGGGCGGAGAGCGCAGAAGTGGCTCTGCGCAGCCGCCGCAGGCGCAGATTACGGCTGGTCACTCGCGCCCCATGTCCCGGTGGACGAGGACGGTCTCGATTCCCTCGGTGGCGAGCCGCGCGGCGAGCTTCTCCGACATCGCGACGGAGCGGTGCTTGCCGCCGGTGCAGCCGACGGCGATCGTCACATAGCGCTTGCCCTCGCGGCGGTAGCCCGCGGCGACGAGCTGCAGCAGCTCGGTGTACTGGTTGAGGAACTCCTTGGCGCCCGGCTGGTCGAAGACGTACGCCGACACCTCCTCGTTGAGCCCGGTGAACGGGCGCAGCTCCGGGACCCAGTGCGGGTTGGGCAGGAAGCGGCAGTCCACCACCAGGTCGGCGTCGACCGGCAGGCCGTACTTGAAGCCGAACGACATCACGGTCGCCCGCAGCTCCGGCTCCTCGTCGCCGGCGAACTGGGCGTCCATCTTGGCGCGCAGCTCGTGCACGTTGAGGCTGGAGGTGTCGATCACCAGGTCGGCGTCGCCGCGCAGCTCGCGCAGCAGGTCGCGCTCGGCCGCGATGCCGTCGACGATGCGGCCGTCACCCTGGAGGGGGTGCGGGCGGCGGACCGATTCGAAGCGGCGGACCAGCGCGTCGTCGGAGGACTCCAGGAAGACGATCCGCCGGGTGACGTGCTTGGCCTCGAGGTCGGCGAGGGATTCCCGGAGGTTGTCGAAGAAGCGGCGGCCGCGCACGTCGACGACGACAGCGATCCGGGCCACATTGCCCTGCGACCGGGCACCGAGCTCCACCATGGTGGGGATCAGCGCGGGCGGCAGGTTGTCGACGACGAACCAGCCGAGGTCCTCCAGACATTTGGCGGCGGTGGACCGCCCGGCACCCGACATACCGGAGATGATCACCAGCTCGGGGATGGCCGCACTGGCGTCGCCCGTCTCGATCGTGGTGCCCGTACTCACGTGTCCTGCTCCGTCTGCTCGGTCTGTGCGGTCGTGCTCGTGCTCGTGCTCGTGCTCGTGCTCGTGCTCGTGCTCGTGCTCGTGCTGCTGATTGTGCTCTTGTTCCTGCTCGTGCTCAGTCATGTTGCGCTGCCCCCGTCGTCCTCTTCAATGATCTCTCCTGTCGCCGTGTTCACGGCGGGCGCGGCCGGGGCGGTCGAGGCGAGGGCGACAGCCACTGATTCCGCCGTCCTGCGGCCTATTCCCGGAACCTCGCAGATCTCGTCGATTGTCGCCTGCTTCAGCTTCTTCACGGAGCCGAAATGCTTGATCAACGCCTGCTTCCTGGTCTCGCCGAGTCCGGCGACCGCATCGAGAGGGCTGGAGCGGATGCGCTTGGCCCGCTTGGCGCGCTGATAGGTGATGGCGAAGCGGTGCGCCTCGTCGCGGACGCGTTGCAGGAGGTAGAGGCCCTCACTGGAGCGGGGAAGGACCACGGGGTCGTCGTCTTCGGGCAGCCAGACCTCTTCGAGACGCTTGGCGAGGCCGCAGACGGCGACGTCGTCGATCCCCAGCTCGTCGAGGGCCCGCATGGCCGCGGCGACCTGCGGCTGGCCGCCGTCGACCACCACGAGCTGCGGCGGGTAGGCGAACCGCTTGGGGCGGCCGTCGTCCTCGCGGGACCCGACCTCGAAGGGGTCGGCATCGGAGGCTTCCGGGGCCGGGACGGCTCCGGTGGGGGCAGGGGTCTCCCACTCCCCCGTCCGTTCCTTCTCCTGCAGGTACCGCTTGAAGCGGCGGCCGATCACCTCGTGCATCGAGCGGACATCGTCCTGGCCCTCGAAGCCCTTGATCTGGAAGCGGCGGTACTCGCTCTTGCGGGCCAGACCGTCCTCGAAGACGACCATGGAGGCGACCACGTCGTCGCCCTGGAGATGGGAGATGTCGAAGCATTCGATGCGCAGCGGAGCCGAATCGAGGCCGAGCGCCTCGGCGATCTCCTCCAGGGCGCGGGAGCGGGTCGTCAGATCGGAGGCGCGCTTGGTCTTGTGCAGCCCCAGGGCCTGCTGGGCGTTGCGCTGGACCGTCACCATCAGGTCCTTCTTGTCACCGCGCTGCGGGATGCGCAGGCTGACCTGGGAGCCCCGGCGGTCGGCGAGCCACTGGGAGACCGCTTCCGGGTCCTCCGGAAGGGCCGGGACGAGGACCTCCTTGGGGACGGAGTCGCCCGTCTCCTCCCCGTACAGCTGCTGCAGGGCGTGCTCGACGAGGTCCGAGGTGTCGACCGCCTCGACCTTGTCGGTGACCCAGCCGCGCTGGCCGCGCACCCGGCCGCCGCGGACGTGGAAGATCTGCACAGCGGCCTCGAGCTCGTCCTCGGCGAGCGCGATCAGGTCGGCGTCGGTGGCGTCGGCGAGGACGACGGCGCTCTTCTCCATGGCCCGCTTGAGGGCCTCCACGTCGTCGCGGAGCCGGGCGGCCCGCTCGTACTCCATCTCCTCGGCCGCCGCCATCATGTCCTTCTCCAGGCGGCGGATGTACGTGCCCGTGCGGCCGGCCATGAAGTCGCAGAAATCGTCCGCCAGTTCGCGGTGTTCCTCGGGGGTGACCCGGCCGACGCAGGGCGCCGAGCACTTGCCGATGTAGCCGAGGAGGCAGGGGCGGCCGGTCCGCGTGGCGTTCTTGAAGACACCGGCGGAGCACGTGCGTACGGGAAAGACCCGGAGCATCAGGTCGACGGTCTCGCGGATCGCCCAGGCGTGCCCGTACGGACCGAAGTAGCGCACGCCCTTCTTCTTGGCACCGCGCATGACCTGCACGCGCGGGAACTCCTCGTTGAGCGTGACCGCGAGGTACGGATAGCTCTTGTCGTCCCGGTACTTGACGTTGAACCGGGGGTCGTACTCCTTGATCCAGGAGTACTCCAGCTGGAGCGCCTCGACCTCGGTGGCGACGACGGTCCACTCGACGGAGGCGGCCGTGGTGACCATCGTGCGCGTACGGGGGTGGAGATTGGCCAGGTCCTGGAAGTAGTTGGCCAGGCGCTGGCGCAGGCTCTTCGCCTTCCCGACGTAGATCACCCGGCGGTGCTCGTCACGGAATCTGTAGACCCCCGGGGAGTCGGGGATCTGTCCCGGCTTGGGGCGGTAGCTGGAGGGGTCTGCCATGTCTCCCACCCTACTTGCGGGCAGTGACAGTGCGGTGACGTCCGGGGTGATGCCGTCCGCCGCACAGCCGCCCGCCCTGCCGGAGCGGGCACAGCCGGAGCCGAGGAGCTTGTTCCGGTCATCCTCCTGCACCCGGGGCGGTGGGCGTCCGATGTCGGGCCACGGGCGCCGACCGCCCGGGCCGCGTCCTGGCCCAGCGGAAGCACACGGCCGCCTTTCCGGACATACCGGGCGTCCATCCCCGGCTCGCCGGGGTGCGCACGGGGACGGCGCCGCCCTTGACGCGTGGTGCGGCCGCCTGGTGGCCGCGCCCTCCCGGGCCAGGAATCCGGACAGGTGTCCAGGGTCGGTGGCGGCGTCGTGGGCGGCCGCCAGGGCGGGGCGACGACGGTGAACAGGGTGGGGGGGGTGGGGTAATCGGAGGAGCGCGTCCGGACGCTGCTGAGGGAGCATCAACCGTTGTCGGGGACGGATCAACACGCTTCAATGCGGGGGAACATCGCGGTGTGAGCGGTGAGGCGGATGCGTGAACGGTCCGCCCCCGGCGAACTGCCGCCCCACTCCCCCCGGCGCGGTCCCGCCGCCCGTGTCGTGAACGTTCACCGGAGGCACGTCATGCAGCACATCGAGGCCGAACTGGCGCGGGTGCTGCACACCGGCCCGTTCCATCTGGCGCTGCGCACCGCTCTGTCGGTCCGCGGACTCCCCCTCCAGCGGGTGCAGCACCATCTCGCACACCGCGGGGTGAAGGTCGGTGTGACCAGCCTCAGTTACTGGAAGCAGGGCGCCCGGCGCCCGCAGCGCGCCGAGTCCCTGCGGGCGGTGGAAGCACTGGAGGAGGTGCTGCGGCTGCCGGGCGACTCACTGCTGCGGCTCCTGCGGGCCGGGGACGCCCGCGCGGACGCCGAGCGCCCGGCGGCGCGATCGTATCGCTCGCTGATGAAGGCGGCCGGGGCGGTGGAGCGGCTGCTCGACGCGCTGGGGTCGCCTGCCGACGGCGGACTGCACACGGTGGGGCACCAGGAGCGGGTACGGATCGGGGCCGGCCGGGAGATGCAGTGCCGGGACTCGCAGCATGTCGTACGGACCCACCACAACGGGATCGACCGCTACCTCGCCGTGTACCGCGGCGATCCGGGCCGCGATCCTGCGCGGGTGGCGGTGGCGGCCCGGGAGAACTGCCGGGCGGGCCGGATCCGCCGGGACCAGGAGACGGGGGTGCTCGTCACCGAGCTGCTCTTCGACACCCGGCTGCAGGTCCGCTTCACCCAGGTGTCGGCGGGGCGCCGCGCCGTGACCGCGCGGACCTCACCCTCACCGGCCGGCACCGTAGCGTTCACCTGACCCGGCCCGGGGCGTCGGGCGTCAGGCGTCAGGACCGGCGATCAGCTTTCCGCCCTCGACCTTGACCGGGACGGAGGGCAGCGGCACGGTGGCCGGACCCTGCACCGCCTTGCCGGTGGTCGTGTCGAAGCGGCTGCCGTGGCAGGGGCAGTTCCCCTCGTTGTCCTCGACCTTGTCCAGCAGGCAGCCCGCGTGGGTGCACTGGGCGCTGAACGCCTTGAACTCACCCTTGGCCGGGCAGCTGACGACGACCCGCTGCTCGCGGTAGAGCTTGGACCCGCCGACCGGCACCTCGTCCGGGAAGCCGAGCTCGACGGGGGCGGTGGGGGTCGGCGTCTGGGCGTGCCCGAGCTTCGATTCGGTCGAACAGGCGGCCACTCCCAGCCCGGCGACACCGGCGAGAGCGGCACCCTTCAGCACGGTACGGCGGGCGGTGGGCTGGCCGGACATGCGGACTCCACGGGGTGAGAGGGGTGGGACGAAGAGGGGGCGTCGGGGAGACGCCGGGTGCATCAGGGGTACCGGAAGGCACCCGGGGCACCACCGGCATCAGTGACAGAACCGACGATACCGGCGGAGACGGGCGGCCCTGCGGCCGGGCCGGTCGTGGACGGTCATGCCTGGTCAGGACCGGTCGCGACCACGCCTGAGCAGCCATGACCGACCCGCAGCGGCCGACGCGGGCCGGGTCGGCAGCGGGTTGGGCCACCCACTCCTTGCGGCAGCAGGGCGGTGGCAGACCGTCGCCGGTTGCTGCCGCCCGCGCCCGGCCGTCACCGGTCGGCAGCTGAGCGTGGCCGGACTCGACCGGTCGGGGCTGCCCGCGAGGTGACGGTTCCCCGCCTGGCGGCCGGGATCCGTCACCTCGACGCGCGGCGCGTCAGGCCTTGCGTGCGCGGGTCGTCTTCTTCGCCGCAGCCGTCTTGGCCGGCTTGGCCGCCGCGCTTCCGTCGATATCCGTCTTGGCCGTCGCCGTCCTCCGTGCAGGGGACGACTTTGCGGCCACGGCTTTCTTCGCGGCCGTCCTCCGCACGGGCTTCCGCGCTGCGGGCACCGCCGCCTCGCTCACCCGGTCCGCGTCCAGGATGCCCTGGAGGAACTTGCCCGTGTGGCTCGCCGGGACCGTCGCGACCAGCTCCGGCGTACCCTCGGCGACCACCAGGCCACCGCCGTTGCCGCCCTCGGGACCCATGTCGATGACCCAGTCCGCGGTCTTGATGACATCGAGGTTGTGCTCGATGACGATCACCGAGTTGCCCTTGTCGACCAGTCCGGACAGCACCTTGATGAGTTTGCTGATGTCCTCGAAGTGCAGTCCGGTGGTCGGCTCGTCCAGGACGTAGACCGTGCGGCCGGTGGAGCGCTTCTGCAGCTCACTCGCGAGCTTCACGCGCTGCGCCTCACCGCCGGAGAGCGTCGGCGCGGACTGGCCGAGCCTGACGTATCCGAGGCCCACCTCGTGGAGCGTACGGAGATGGCGGGCGATCGTCGGGACGGCCTCGAAGAACTCCAGACCCTCCTCGATCGGCATGTCCAGCACCTCGGCGATCGACTTGCCCTTGTAGTGGACCTCCAGCGTCTCCCGGTTGTACCGCGCCCCGTGGCAGACCTCGCACGGGACGTACACGTCCGGCAGGAAGTTCATCTCGATCTTGATCGTGCCGTCGCCGGAGCAGTTCTCGCAGCGGCCGCCCTTGACGTTGAAGGAGAAGCGGCCCGGCAGATAGCCGCGCACCTTCGCCTCCATCGTCTCGGCGAACAGCTTGCGGACATGGTCGAAGACGCCGGTGTACGTCGCCGGGTTGGACCGGGGCGTACGGCCGATCGGCGACTGGTCGACGTGTACCACCTTGTCGACCAGGTCGTCGCCGTCGACCCGGGTGTGCCGCCCGGGGACCGACTTGGCACCGTTCAGCTCGCGCGCCAGGTGGGTGTAGAGGATGTCGTTGACCAGTGTCGACTTCCCCGACCCCGAGACTCCGGTGACGGCCGTGAGCACCCCGAGCGGGAAGGAGACGTCGATGTCCTGGAGGTTGTTCTCCCGGGCTCCGTGCACCGTGAGCCTGCGCGTCGGGTCGACCGGGCGCCGGATGTCGGGCATCGCGATGGCCTTCTTGCCGACCAGATACTGGCCGGTGATCGACTCTTCGTTGCCGAGCAGTTCCTTGAGCGAGCCGGAGTGGACCACCTTGCCGCCGTGCTCACCGGCGCCGGGGCCGATGTCGACGACCCAGTCGGCGACCTTGATGGTGTCTTCGTCGTGCTCGACGACGATGAGCGTGTTGCCCATGTCACGGAGCCGGACCAGCGTCTCGATCAGCCGGTGGTTGTCGCGCTGGTGCAGGCCGATGGACGGCTCGTCCAGCACGTACAGCACGCCGACGAGTCCGGAGCCGATCTGGGTGGCGAGCCGGATGCGCTGCGCCTCGCCGCCGGACAGAGTGCCTGCCGCGCGGTTCAGCGAGAGATAGTCGAGGCCGACGTCGACGAGGAACTTCAGCCGCTCGTTGACCTCCTTGAGCACCCGCTCGGCGATCTTCTTGTCGCGGGCGTTCAGCTTCATCCGGCCGAGGAATTCGGCGCACTCGCTGATGGACATCGCGGCGACCTGGGCGATGGACTTCTCCATCACCGTGACCGCGAGGACGATCGGCTTCAGCCTGGTGCCCTCGCAGGTCGGGCAGGGCACCTCACGCATGTAGCCCTCGAAGCGCTCCCTGCTGGAGTCGCTCTCGGCGTCGGAGTGCCGCCGCTTGACGAACTGCACCGCGCCCTCGAAGGCCGGGGTGGTGTACGCGCGCTCACGCCCGTACCGGTTGCGGTAGCGGACCTCGGTCTGGATCTTGTGGCCGAAGAGCAGGGCCTTCTTGGCCCGCTGAGGCAGCCCGGCCCATGGGATGTCCGTACGGAATCCGAGGGCTGCGGCGAGCGCGTCGATCTGCCGCCCGAAGTACTCCTTGGTGTGGCCGTGCGACCAGGGGTGGATCGCGCCCTCGTCGAGGGACTTCTCCTCGTCGGGGACGATCAGCTCCGGGTCGACCTCCATCCGCGTACCGATGCCCGTGCAGTCGGGGCAGGCGCCGAAGGGGGAGTTGAAGGAGAAGGAGCGCGGCTCCAGCTCTTCGAAGGAGAGGTCGTCGTACGGGCAGTAGAGGTGCTCGGAATACATCCGCTCACGCTCGGGGTCGTCCTCCGGGAGGTCGACGAAGTCGAGCACGACCATGCCGCCGGAGAGCCCGAGCGCGGTCTCGACCGAGTCGGTCAGCCGGCGCTTGGCGCTGTCCTTCACCGTGAGGCGGTCGATGACCACCTCGATGGTGTGCTTCTCCTGCTTCTTCAGCGTGGGCGGCTCGGAGAGGTGGATGGTCTCGCCGTCGACCCGGGCCCTGCTGTAGCCCTTGGTCTGCAGATCGGCGAAGAGGTCGACGAACTCGCCCTTGCGCTCGCGCACCAGCGGCGACAGCACCTGGAAGCGGCTGCCCTCGGGCAGGCCGAGCACCTTGTCGACGATGGCCTGCGGCGACTGGCGGGAGATGGGGCGAGAGCACTCGGGGCAGTGCGGCTTGCCGATCCGGGCGAAGAGCAGCCGGAGGTAGTCGTACACCTCGGTGATCGTGCCGACCGTCGAGCGCGGGTTGCGCGAGGTCGACTTCTGATCGATGGAGACGGCGGGCGACAGGCCCTCGATGAAATCGACGTCCGGCTTGTCCATCTGGCCGAGGAACTGCCGGGCGTACGAGGAGAGGGACTCCACGTATCGGCGCTGGCCCTCGGCGAAGATCGTGTCGAACGCGAGAGACGACTTGCCCGACCCGGAAAGCCCGGTGAAGACGATGAGGGAGTCGCGGGGAAGGTCGAGCGAGACGTTCTTGAGGTTGTGCTCGCGAGCGCCACGGACGATGAGACGGTCGGTCACGCCGGTCCGCACCTTTCTAGAGAGAAATGGGGGAACTGAGCCCCTGTCCCAGGGTATGGGGGGCGCCACAGCGGTGTACGAAGCTTTTCGACTCCGAGCGTATAGCACGCGCATTCGATTTACGGACGGTCGATGACTCCTTCACCCGAACGAGTGCCGAGGCTAGGCTCAGCCGCATGATTGATCACGCGCACGACCTGGCAGCCGTACGTGAAGCGACGGATCGACTGCTCAGCGCGACGGTGAAACTGGACGACGTCACCGCCGCCGAACCGTCACGGCTGCCCGGCTGGAGCCGGGGCCATGTCCTTGTACACCTTTCCCGTAACGCCGACGCGCTCGTAAATGTTCTCCAGGGCCGTCCTATGTACGCAGACAGCGAAACCCGCGATCGGGACATCGAGCGCGACGCACCCCGGCCGCTCACCGAACAGTTGGCCGACCTGCGCGAGAGCGCGGCCCGCTTCCTGGCCGCCGCCGCCGCGCCGGCCGACTGGTCCCGCACCATCACGATGCGCAACGGCGTGACCGACTCCGCCTCCCGGGTCCCCTTCCGCCGCTGGATCGAGGTCGATCTGCACCATGTCGACCTGGGGATTGGCTACGAGCTCGAGGACCTTCCGGACGAATTCGTGGCCCGTGAGATCGACTTCCTCGCGGAGCGGTTCGGCCGTCACCCGGAGGTCGTGTCCACGGGTCTGACCGCCGACGACGGCCGGTTCTGGACCACGGGTGGCGGCGCCGAGGGCCCGGCCGTCGCGGTCCGCGGCCCGGCGCCGGAGCTGCTCGGCTGGCTCGCCGGACGCCGCGACGGATCGGTCCTGAAGGTCGACGGCGGCCCTCTTCCCGTACTGCCGCCGCTATAGGCTGAGACGTATGACGTACAGCGGAACGGTCAAGGTCGGCGGACCTGCGGATGTACACGAGTTGACGGACCTGATGATCTCCAAGGTCGCCGTCGGCCCGATGAACAACAACGCCTATCTGCTGCGCTGCCGGGCCACCGGCGAGCAGCTCCTGATCGACGCGGCCGCCGAGGCCCCCACCCTGCTGCGGCTGATCGGTGACGACTCCATCGCGTCCGTCGTCACCACCCATCAGCACGGCGACCACTGGCAGGCGCTGGGCGAGGTGGTGGCGGCCACCGGTGCGCGTACCTATGCGGGGCGGTACGACGCCGAGGGCATTCCGGTCCCGACCGATGTGCTGGTAGACGACGACGACACGATCCGGGTGGGGCAGGTCACCCTGACCGCGCGCCATCTGGTAGGTCACACCCCGGGCTCCATCGCGCTGGTCTACGACGACCCGCACGGCGCCCCGCATCTGTTCACCGGGGATTGCCTCTTCCCCGGCGGGGTCGGCAATACCCGCAAGGACCCCGAAGCGTTCGCGAGCCTGCTCCATGACGTGGAGACCAAGCTCTTCGACGTGCTGCCCGACGAGACCTGGGTCTATCCGGGCCACGGCCACGACACGACGCTCGGCGACGAGCGTCCGCAGCTGCCCGAGTGGCGCGCACGCGGCTGGTGACATGAGAGTGCGGGTGAGCGGTTGCACCGCCCACCCGCACCGCCGCATCAGGCCTCGATGCGAGAACTCTCCTCCGTCTCACGGTCGGCCTCGGCCGCGGCCTGCTTCTTGTTGGCGATGAGGCTGGTGATCGTGGTGATCACCAGCACGCCGCAGATGACGCCGAGCGAGACCGGGATCGAGATCTCGGGGACATGCACCCCGGACTCGTGCAGGGCGTGCAGCACCAGCTTGACGCCGATGAAGCCGAGGATGACCGAGAGCCCGTAGCTGAGGTGGACCAGCTTCTTCAGCAGACCGCCGATGAGGAAGTACAGCTGCCGCAGCCCCATCAGGGCGAAGGCGTTGGCGGTGAAGACGATGTACGGGTCCTGGGTCAGCCCGAAGATCGCGGGGATGGAGTCCAGCGCGAACAGCACATCGGTGGTGCCGATGGCGAGCATGACGACCATCAGCGGGGTCAGGACGCGCTTGCCGTTGTTCCTGATGAAGAGCTTGGTGCCGTGGTACCTGTCGGCGACACCGAAGCGGCGTTCGATCGACTTGAGGAGGCGGTTCTCCTCGAACTCGTCCTCCTCCTCGTCGGCCCGCGCCTCCTGGATGAGCTTCCAGGCGGTGTAGATCAGGAACGCGCCGAAGATGTAGAAGACCCACGAGAAGTTGGCGATGACCGCGGCGCCCGCAGCGATGAAGATCGCTCGCAGAACCAGCGCGATCAGCACGCCGACCAGCAGCACGCGCTGCTGGAGATGGGACGGCACCGAGAACTTCGCCATGATCAGGACGAAGACGAAGAGGTTGTCCACACTGAGCGACTTCTCGGTGATGAAGCCGGCGAAGAACTCGCCCGATGCCTGGCTCTCGCCGAACACGAGCAGGCCGAGTCCGAAGAGTACGGCCAGCGCGATCCAGATGATCGTCCAGATTCCGGCTTCCTTGGTCGTCACGTCATGAGGCTTGCGCCCGATGAAGAAGTCGACGGCGATAAGGGCTGACAGACCAAGAATGGTCAGTGCCCAGAGGGTCCATGAAACGTCCACTGCGCCTCCGGCAGTTCGCTACGGCTACTGATCAGCGTCGTCGCTGCCGGAGGTCTCTTCCACCCTGGCGCACCGGGTGCGCGCCACGGGCCGACGCCCCGGGACCGGTCACAGTCCGTACTGACGGGCACGTCGCGTATGGGAGTACTCCCCTCCGTTCGAAGAACAGTACAGGGAATACCAAGAAAAGGTAAAGGCCAGTAAAAAGATCTTTCAAAAGCGCAGGTCAGGGATGGTCCGATGGGTCAAGGCCGCCCGCCACGACGAGCGGCGGCCACCTGGGCGAGCACGTTCTGCAGCACCCGGCTGCCGGGCGGAGTCCTCAGCGGCTCGTACGTCCAGGCGTGGCCGACCCAGGGATCGGCCAGGTGATCGTCGGCGACCGGGGTGATCCGCAGCAGGGAGCGCCAGAGCGGGTCGAGCACCGGCCCGTACGCGCTCGCGTCCTCCCGGTCCGCGACCATCAGCAGGTGGACGCCGACCGAGGGGCCCTCGTCCGCGAGGTAGCGCAGCTGGGTGACGGCCCGGTCGTCGAAGCCGTGCGGGAAGTCGTTGACGATCAACAACTGCTCGGCGGTGTCCAGGTCCGGCGGGAGCGCATCGGCGGCGCCGGCCCGGATCGCCATCTGCACGAGGTCGACGCGCCGGGTGAGGTGGGCGAGGACCGAGGCCACTCCTCCGGCGCCGGCGGCGGGCGCGGCAAGCACCCCGGAGTCGACCAGGGGCGCGAGCGCCGCTGCGGCCGAGCCCGCGGGGTCGATGACATGGACGGAGAACTCGTCCGCCGGGTAGACGGCGAGCAGCCGGGCCGCGTGCGCGACGGCGTTCTCCATGGCGAGGCGGCGGAGCTGGTCCGCACCGGTCAGGGCCGCCGCCTCGGAGGCTGTACGCCCGCTGTCGACCCAGATTCCGCGCTCCAGCGGCAGCCGTACGAGCAGCGGGATGCGCAGGCCGACGCTCTCGGGCAGATGGAGGTCACCGATCCGCAGGGCCATGGGGATCTCCATGGGGACGCGGTAGGCGTGCCAGACGGGGTTGTCCCAGCCCGCGTACGCGGCGGGGAGTGCGGGTTCGACGACGGCGGACTCGGCGGCGAGCTGGGCGAGATCGCGGTCGAGCGCCTCGCGGGCCCGGGCGGTCAGCTGGTCGCGCTTGGTGCGGGCCTCCTCGCGGGCCCGGTCGCCCGCTCCTCCGATCCGGTTGCGCGGGTCGGACAGGGCCCGGTCGAGCTCCTGGTCCATGCGGGACTCGGCGAAATCGACGGCGCTGCGGTAGGCGGCGGTGGTGCGGGCCAGATCCTCGAACATGCCCCAGACCTGGTTGTAGAGACGCTCCTCCATGGACCAGCCGGTCGCGTCCCCGGCGACGGGCCGGGCGGGCCGGCCCGGTTCGGCGGGCGGTGCGGTGGGCGGGGGTGGCGGGGGCGCCGCGGACTGGCGGCGCGGGTGTGCGTAGTTGATGGGGCCACTCGTGGCGGGACCCGGGGTGGGCCCCGCGGCGGGGACCGCGTCGCCTGCCGGTCGGGGCTGTGCGGGGCCGGGCAGCGGGGTGGCTGCCGGGGCCGGGTCGCCGATCGGTGCGGCGGGAGGTGTCGCGGGCGGCTGCTGGCCGGAGGCCGTGCCGGCGTGGCGGACCCGGTCGCCTTCCGGGGTGCGCGGCGGGGGCGGCGCCACCGAGCGGGCCACGCCCCGGGCGACCGCCTCATGGACCGACCGGGCCAGCTCCTGCGCACCGGACACCCCCTGGTCGGCGAGCATCGCGGCGAGACCGCCCGCATAGCCCTGGCCGACCGCGCGGACCTTCCAGGCGCCCTGGCGGCGGTAGAGCTCCAGGGCGGCGACCGCGGACTCGCTGTCGAGACCGGTGAGGGTGAAGGTGGCGATCTCGGTGCCTTCGAGGCCCGTGACAGCGACGAAGGGTGCGGCGACCGCACCGAAGCTGACCGGGCCACCGACGCCCATGGGCAGCGCCAGCAGCACGGTGACGCGGTGCACCGAGGCGGGCAGGGCGTCGAGGTCCACGGCGAGCCGGTGCTCGGCGGCGGCCTGCTTGGACACTTCGAGTCCGGGCAGCTGGGGCGAGCCCGGGTGGGCGATCCACTCGATGCCGTGCACCGTGCCCTGCTCGTCGCCGAGCGTGGCACCGGCCACGACGGGCGTACCGGCCGATACCCGGATCTCCAGACGGGTCTGGGGCAAGGTGTGGTTCTGCCCCCGGACCAGCTCGGCCGTCATTGCCCTGTCCCCTCGACGAGTTGATGCTGCGCGGTGCGCTGTCTGTCGGCGTGATGCCGCGGTGCGGTGCCATGCGGGACAGCTCCCGGCGGCCGTTGCCTCCGGGAGCTGCCCCTACCGATACGGACCCGAGCGGTCCGGCTGTGCCTACAGGTGCGGCAGGATCGCCGGCATCAGGTCCTGGAAGGTGCGGCCGTTGGCCGGGTTGCCGAGAGCGGTCATCTGCCACCCGGCGCCCACGCGGTGCACCTTGGCCATGATCTGGGCGGTGTACTGGCCGCCGCCGTCCAGCGTGTAGCGGGCGAGCTCCTGGCCGTTGGTCTCGTCGACGATGCGGCAGAACGCGTTCTGCACCTCCTGGAACGTCTGGCCGGTGAAGGAGTTCACCGTGAAGACGATCTGGTCGATGTGGACCGGCACCCGCTGCAGGTCGACGAGGATCGCCTCGTCGTCGCCACCGGAACCGGCGCCGCCGACCAGGTTGTCGCCGGTGTGCTTCACCGAGCCGTCGTCGCTGACGAGGTGACGGAAGAAGACCACGTCGACCGGCTGCTTGTCGGCGAACAGCACCGCCGAGGCATCCAGGTCGATCTCCCGTGTGCGCGAGCCGAACAGACCGCGGCGCGGCGCCGCCTGCCAGCCGAGCCCCATCCGTACCGCGGTCAGGGTCCCCCCGTCGCTCTTCTGCAGGTTGATGGCCTGACCCTTGGTCATGTTGACCGTCACGCGCTGTCCCCTCTCCGCTGCCCCGCACCCGTCCGTGCGGCTGCCCAGCACCCTACGCAGTCACGCCGAAGGCGCAGCAGCTTCGGAGCATTTTTGTGTCGGTCTTGCAACACACCGGCTGCGGTGGGTCAGGCGAGGCCCGCCTCCCGCATCTGGCGCAACTCCTTCTTCAACTCGCCCACCTCGTCGCGCAGTCGGGCGGCCACTTCGAACTGCAGGTCCGCGGCGGCCGCCCGCATCCGGTCGGTCATCTCCTCGATGATCCCGGCGAGCTCGGTGGCGGGCCGGTCCGTGACCACCGCGCCGGCCTTCTTGGCTCCGGCCGCCTTTCCCGCCTTGGCCGCCTTGCCACTGAGCGCGGGAACGGGTGCCTTGACGGCCTTCCCCTGGCGGTAGCCGGTGCCGAGCAGCTCCTCGGTGTCGATCTCCTCGCGGGCGATCGTCGCGACGATGTCGTTGATCTTCTTGCGCAGCGGCTGCGGATCGATCCCGCGCTCGGTGTTGTACGCGATCTGCTTCTCCCGGCGCCGGTTGGTCTCGTCGATGGCCTTCTCCATCGCCGGGGTGATCTTGTCCGCGTACATATGGACCTGGCCGGACACATTGCGGGCCGCGCGGCCGATGGTCTGGATGAGGGACGTCCCGGAGCGCAGGAAGCCCTCCTTGTCGGCGTCGAGGATGGCCACCAGGGAGACCTCGGGCAGGTCGAGGCCCTCGCGGAGGAGGTTGATGCCGACCAGGACGTCGTACTCCCCGGCGCGCAGTTCGCGGAGCAGCTCGATGCGGCGGAGCGTGTCGACATCGCTGTGGAGATAACGGACCTGGATGCCCAGCTCCAGGAAGTAGTCCGTGAGATCCTCGGACATCTTCTTGGTGAGGGTGGTGACCAGGACCCGCTCGTCCTTCTCGGTGCGCTTGCGGATCTCGTGCACCAGGTCGTCGATCTGGCCCTCGGTGGGCTTGACGACGACCTCCGGGTCGACGAGGCCGGTGGGGCGGATGATCTGCTCCACGAACCCGTCGCCGCGGGACAGCTCGTACTTGCCCGGGGTGGCGGAGAGATAGACGGTCTGACCGATCCGCTCCGTGAACTCCTCCCACCTCAGGGGGCGGTTGTCGAGGGCGGACGGCAGCCGGAAGCCGTGGTCGACGAGGCTGCGCTTGCGGGAGGCGTCACCCTCGTACATCGCGCCGATCTGCGGCACGGTGACATGCGACTCGTCGATGACGAGCAGGAAGTCCTCGGGGAAGTAGTCGAGGAGGGTGTTGGGGGCGGTGCCGGGCTCGCGGCCGTCCATGTGCATCGAGTAGTTCTCGATGCCGGAGCAGGTGCCGATCTGGCGCATCATCTCGATGTCGTACGTGGTGCGCATCCGCAGCCGCTGGGCCTCCAGCAGCTTGCCCTGTTTCTCCAGCTCGTCGAGGCGCTCCTGCAGCTCCCGCTCGATGCCGTTGACCGCCTTCTCCATGCGCTCCGGGCCCGCCACGTAGTGGCTGGCGGGGAAGACGTAGAGCTCGCGGTCCTCGCTGATCACCTCGCCGGTGAGCGGATGGAGGGTGGAGAGCGCCTCGATCTCGTCGCCGAACATCTCGATGCGGACGGCGAGCTCCTCGTAGACCGGGAAGATCTCGATGGTGTCGCCGCGCACCCGGAAGGTGCCACGGGTGAACGCGACGTCGTTGCGCGTGTACTGGATCTCTACGAAGCGGCGCAGCAGCTGGTCGCGGTCGATCTCCTCCCCCACCGTGAGCGGGACCATGCGGTCCACGTACTCCTGCGGCGTACCGAGGCCGTAGATGCAGGAGACCGAGGCGACCACGACGACGTCGCGGCGGGTGAGCAGCGAGTTCGTCGCGGAGTGGCGCAGTCGTTCGACCTCGTCGTTGATCGACGAGTCCTTCTCGATGTAGGTGTCCGACTGCGGGATGTACGCCTCGGGCTGGTAGTAGTCGTAGTACGAGACGAAGTACTCGACGGCGTTGTTGGGGAGCAGCTCGCGGAACTCGTTCGCCAGCTGGGCGGCGAGGGTCTTGTTCGGCGCCATCACCAGGGTGGGGCGCTGCAGCTTCTCGATCATCCAGGCGGTGGTCGCCGACTTACCGGTGCCGGTCGCGCCGAGCAGCACGACATCCTTCTCACCTGCCCGGATACGCCGCTCCAGGTCGGCGATGGCAGTGGGCTGGTCACCGCTGGGCTGGTAGGGACTGACGACCTCGAAAGGCGCCACCGAACGTTCGATCTTCGAAACGGGCCGCATGGAACCACGGTACGGCCCCCCACTGACAACCGGGGCCGGTCACCGGTCCCGGGGCCGCGGAGAGTCCCGGTGCTGCGACTGGAACGACGCCGGGTCGGCGTGGGTACCGAAGCGCGGGACCTGGCGCTGGGCGGGTATGCCGGGGGGCCGACCGGCGCCGACTCCGTTGCGGGGGTCGTCCCACTCCGGGGAGCCCAGCACCACCAGGGGATCGAACATCACGACCACCGCGGCGAGCAGGAGGAAGCAGGCCGGGCCGATCATCAGCGGGATCAGGGCCGAGGTCGGCCCGCTGTCGGTCACGGACTCCGCGACGGCCGCGGGGTGCAGATGAACACTGAGCGCGGCCATGCCCGTGTAGTGCATCCCGCTCACGGCCACGCCCATCACCACGCTGGCGCCGAGGCTGGGCAGGAAGCCGTGGATGGAGACCGCCGACCACAGTGCGGTCGTGGAGGCGACGACGGCGATGACGACGGAGAGCGAAACGGTGAGCGTGTCGTACTCGAGCTGTCCCTCGAGGCGCATGCCGGCCATGCCGAGATAGTGCATGGTGGCCACGCCGAGTCCGGTGATGGTGCCGCCGGTGACCAGGGCCATGGGGGTGGCGCCCCGATAGCCGACGATGAAGATGCCGATACCGACCATGACGATCGCGATGGCCAGGCTGGCGAACGTGATCGGGGTGTCGTAGCCGATCGACGTCTCGTCGACGCTGAAGCCCATCATCGCGATGAAGTGCATCGTCCAAATGCCGGAGCCGATGGAAGTGGCCCCGAGGGCGAGCCAGCCGGCCTTGAAGGAACGCTCGGTGCGCAGCGACCGCGTCGTGCAGCGCAGCCCGAGGGCAGCGCCGAGGCACGCCATGAGGAACGCCGCGATGGGCGTCACCACTCCATAGCTGAAACCGTCGATTGTGCCCTGCATGCTCGTACGCCCTTCGAGGAAGCCCGGGTTCGGGGTGACCCTAGGGCGCAAGTCTCGGCAAACAAACAGAAGAGCTGCATTTTATCGACTCGGAAACCGGCCCGTGACCCCGTCCTGCCTGCCGCGTTCACGTGATGGCCATCCTTCGCCCGCCCCTCGTCGGGAGACGGCTGTCACAGTCGGCCCGTCCGTCGCTCTGCCGCAAGGAGTACACGTGCACGCACGCACCGCAACCGTCTCCCTCGCCGCCGCCCTGCTGGGCGTCGGTGCGCTGCTGCTTCCCACCCCCCGTTCACCGGCCACGGACACCGGCTCGGCCACGGGAACGGAGACAGTGACCGGCATCCGGACGGTCGGCGCGCAGGCCGGCGGGAGGTCCACCGCCGCCCCGGTCGTCTTCGCCCACCGGGGTGCCTCGGCGTACGCGCCGGAGAACACCCTGGCCGCCGTCGACAGGGCCGACCGTCTCGGCTTCGACTGGGTGGAGAACGATGTCCAGCTCACCAGGGACGGTGTGCCGGTCGTCATCCACGACACCGATCTGAAGCGGACCACCGACGTCGAGGACGTCTTCCCTGACCGTGCGCCGTGGGCGGTCAAGGACTTCACGGCCTCGGAGATCGCCCGGCTGGACGCGGGCAGCTGGTTCGGTGCGCGGTACACCGGGACCCGGGTCCCCACGCTCACGCAGTACCTGGACCGGATCGGGCGCAACCGGCAGAAGCTGCTGCTGGAGATCAAGAGCCCAAAACTCTATCCGGGCATCGAGAAGGAGACCCTGCGGGTGCTGCGCCGGGCCGGGTGGCTCGACCGCGATCACGTCAGGAGCCGACTCGTGATCCAGAGCTTCGACGCGGGCAGTCTGAAGAAGGTCCATCAGCAGCGTCCGGACATCACCACCGGCTTCCTCGGCACCCCGGCGATCGCCGATCTGACGTCGTACGCGGCGTTCACCGACCAGATCAACCCGTCGTACACGTCGATCGACGCCGACTACGTCGCCGCCGTGCACGCGCTGAAGGGCGCACACGGCAAGAAGCTGAGGGTCGACACCTGGACGGTCAACGATGCGGCGACCGCCGTGAAGGTGGACCTCCTCGGCGTGGACGGGATCATCACCAACACCCCCGACGTGGTGCGCGAGGCCACCGGCTGACGACCGGAGGGAGCATCGCGCCCCCCGTTGTCAGTGGCCGGCCGTACGGTGGATTCCATGAACAACAACGGGGGTGCCGACGGCGGCGATGCCGGCGGCAGGGTCGAGTGGGCCGTCGTCGGGAGCGACATCGGGCCGCTGCTGCTTGCCGCGACCGACGCGGGGCTGGTGAGCGTGGTCTTCCACGCCGGGCCCGCCGTGCGGGACAGGGCGGTCGGGCTGTTGCGCACCCGTCTCGGGACGGAGCCGGTGGAGGCGCCCGGTTCCGGGCGCCTCACCGAGCCGATACGCCAGCTCGTGGAGTACTTCGCCGGTTCGTTGCGGGAGTTCTCGCTCGATCTGGACTGGTCGCTCACCTCAGGCTTCAACCGCCAGGTGCTCCGCGAGCTGGCGACGGGCGTGCCGTACGGAACGGTCGTCGGGTACGGGGATCTCGCCGCGCGGGTGGGGCAGTCGGGGGCTGCGCAGGCGGTCGGGGCGGCCATGGGGTCCAACCCGCTGCCCGTGGTGGTGCCCTGCCACCGGGTGGTGGAGAGCGACGGCGGACTCGGCGGGTTCGGCGGCGGCCTGGAGACCAAGCGGCAGCTGCTGGCGCTGGAAGGAGTTCTGCCGCAGCCGCTGTTCTGAGCCGGCGTGCCCCGACCGGCCCAGAACCCGTTTTCTTACCCACGTGCGAGCTGGCACACTCCGTCAGTGACCAACACCCTCGATGCACCTGACTCCCCCAGCGGACCCGGCGAACCAGGCGGGCCCACCGGGGCGGCACCCGTCACGGCGGCGGAGCTGCCCGCTCTTCGGCGCAGGACGTCCGCAGTGCTGATCGCCTCTCAGATCCTCGGCGGCCTCGGTGTGCCCATCGGTATCGCCCTGGCCCCCGTGCTGGCAACACAGGTGAGCGGCTCCGAGGCACTGTCGGGTCTCGCGCCGACCGCGTCGGTGACCGGCACGGCGCTGCTGTCGTTGCCGCTGGCCGCGCTGATGACCTCGCGGGGCCGACGCCCCGGCCTCGTTCTCGCGTATCTGATCGGAGCGCTGGGCGCGGGGCTGGTGGTCGTGGCCGCCGTGGTGGGCAGTTTCCCGTTGCTGCTGCTCGGCATGGCCGGGTTCGGTGCCGGTTCGTCGGCCAATCTGCAGGCGCGGTTCGCCGCCGCCGACCTGGCCGAGCCGGACCGTCGCGGCCGCGCGATCTCCACCGTCATCTGGGCCACCACGATCGGTTCGGTCCTCGGCCCCAACATTGCGGCTCCGGCGGGCCGGGTCTTCCGGTCCACCTCCATACCCGAGACGGCCGGACCGTTCCTCTGGGCTGCCGGGATCTTCCTGCTCGCCGCGGTAGTGGTCGCGGTGCTGCTGCGGCCCGATCCGCTGCTCACCGCGCGTGCGCTGGCCCCGCAGGACAGCCGCTCCGCGGGCGGCCGTTCGCTGCGGGCGGGCATCGCGGCGGTGCGGGCCTCGCCGATGGCCCGGCTGGCGCTGGTGACGGTGGCCGGATCGCACACCGCGATGGTGTCGATCATGGTGATGACCCCGGTCGACCTGGGCCACCACGGCGCGGACCTGCAGCTGATCGGCCTGGTCATCAGCGGCCACATCGCGGGCATGTACGCGTTCTCACCGGTGATGGGCTGGCTCTCCGACCGCTTCGGACGGCTCGCCGTGATCGGTCTGGCCGTCGGGCTGCTGTCCTGCGCAGCGCTGCTGGCCGGCACGGCCGGTCCCAGTCATGGCCAGACGGCCGCCGGCCTGTTCGTACTCGGGCTCGGCTGGTCGGCGGGTCTGGTGGCCGGTTCGGCGCTCCTCACCGACTCCGTGCCGCAGCCCGCCCGCGCCGCCGTGCAGGGTTTGTCGGACCTGACCATGAACACGGCTGCGGGCATCGGCGGCGCGGTCGCCGGGGTGGTCGTCTCCCAGGCGGGTTACGGCTGGCTGAACGCGGCCGGCGCCTGTCTGTTGCTGCCGATGGCGGCGCTGGCGCTGCGCCGGGCGCTGTCCCGGCCCGCCACCACCTGACCGGACCGCGGCACCGGACCGCGGCACCGGACTGCGGGACCGGGCCGCGGGACCGGACCACTTGACCGGGCCGCGGGACCTGGGAGCGGCACCGGACCGCAGGCGCCCGCCGGGCAGGCGCCGGGCGCTCAGAGGCTGATGTGGTAGGCCTTGCGCAGTGTCTCGTGCACGGTCCACGTCGTACGGTCGCCCTCGCGCAGGACGCAGGCGTCCCCCGGGCCGATCTCCAGCGTCTCGCCGTCCTCGACCGCGACGGTCGCACGCCCGCTGACGACGACGAACAGCTCGTTGGCCTCGGTGTCGGTGACCACGCCGGGCGTGATCTGCCAGATCCCCCGCAGCTGCTTGCCGTCCGGCGACTCCCAGAGCACCTTGCCGGTCACCACGGGCTCGCCCGAGACGATCTGCGCGGGGTCGAGCGGTTCCGGTTCGAGGTCGGCGTCCGGGATGTGCACGGCGAAGGAGGCGGGAACTTGATCAAGTGTGGTCATGGTCGGTCACCCTAGCGACCGCGTCGGAACGTCGTGCCACCAGGACCGACTGGAAGAAGGCCGGCCGGTCCTCCTCGTGCGGGTGCGCCGCCCGGCTGCCGCGGTGGTGTCGACGTGGTGCTCATGGCGTGCACGACGGCGTCGAACGACGCGTCGCGGAAGGGAAGGGCCCACAGCCGATGGCTGTTCGGCTCCCGGGACACGTTTGAGGTCGGACCGCCCGCGACAGGGATGTGGACATGTCACCGAACGCGCCGCACCGCGCCCACCCGTACGCACCGGCCCTCTCCACCGAGGTACGGGAAGCTCTCGCCGCGCACCGCCCCGTCGTGGCACTGGAGTCGACGATCATCGCGCACGGTCTGCCGCGACCCCGGAATCTACGGGTCGCGGAAGAGCTGGAAGAGCTCGTACGGTCCGCGGGGGCGGTCCCCGCGACGATTGCCGTACTGAACGGCAGGGCCCATGTCGGCCTGGACAAGTCCGAGTTGGAGCGGGTCGCCGAGGATCCGACGATGCGCAAGCTCGGACACCGGGACCTCGCTCCGGCGCTGGCGGCGGGAGCGAGCGGGGCGACGACCGTGTCCGCGACAGCGTTCCTCGCGGCCCGCGCCGGGCTGCGCGTCTTCGCGACGGGCGGCCTCGGCGGTGTACACCGGGAGTGGACCGAGACCCAGGACGAGTCCGCGGATCTCCGGCTGCTCGCACGGACCGACATCACCGTGGTGTGCGCGGGCGTGAAGTCGATCCTGGACGTCCCCGCGACACTGCAGCGCCTGGAGACACTCGGGGTCGGAGTGCTCGGCTACCGCACAGAGCACTTCCCCGGCTTCTATCTCAGCAGTTCGGGGGAGCCGGTGGACTGGACGGTGCGTACGCCCGAGGATGTCGCGGAAGTGATGCGGGCCGGGGACACGCTCGGCGGTCCCCCCGCGGCTCTGATCGTCGCCAACCCCGTACCGCAGAAGGACCAGCTGGATCCCGCCCTGCACGACCGCGTACTGGCCCAGGCGCTGGACGCGTGCCGGGAGCACGGCATCACGGGCCAGGCCGTCACACCCTTCCTGCTCGACCATCTGATGCGGCAGACCGAAGGGGCGTCGCTGGACGCCAACGTGGCGGCGGTGCGCGGAAACGTATCGCTTGCGGCGCGGATCGCCATCGCCTGGGCCACGGTCCAGGAGGGACCGTCGGCGCGGGACTCGGCAGGATCCCAGTGACCGGCGGCGGCCTGCTCGTCGTCGGGGACGTGGTCACAGATGTGGTGGCCCGGCATGTCTCGCCACTCGTCCACGGCACGGACACGGCGGCCCGGATCAGCACGCTGCCGGGCGGGGCCGGCGCCAATGCCGCCTGCTGGGCGGCGCGTTCGGGCTGCCGGGACGTGCGACTGGTGGCACGGGTGGGCGCGGACTCCGCGGCCTGGCACGAGGATGCGCTGCGGCGGGCGGGGGTGCGTCCTCTGCTGGTGGTGGACGACGGAGCGCCGACCGCCACCGTCGTCGCGCTCGTCGATTCCGCGGCCGAACGCACCTTCCTCACCGACAGCGGCGCCGTGCTGCGCCTCTGCCCCGCCGACTGGTCGCCGTCCCTGCTCGACGGCGTCGCGCATCTGCATCTGTCCGGCTATCTCCTCTTCGCCGCGACGAGCCGCGCGACGGCCCTGCTCGCCCTGCGGGAGGCCCGGCGGCGGAACATCCCGGCGAGCGTGGATCCAGCCTCCGCGGGCTTCCTCGCCGAACTCGGCGTCGACACGTTCCTGACGGCAGTGGAGGGAGCGGAGCTGCTGCTGCCGAACGCGGACGAGGCCCGGCTGCTCACCGGACTCCCCGAACCGGCCGACGCCGCCGCCAAGCTGAGCCTGATGTTCCCTCGGGTCGTCGTCACCCTGGGCGAGGAAGGCGCCCTGCTCGCCGCCGGAGGGACGGTGACCGGACGTGTTCCGGCCGTTCCGGTGCGCGCAGCGGTGGACTCCACCGGGGCGGGCGACGCGTTCACCGGAGGGTTCCTCGCGGCGCGGCTGGCAGGGGCGGACGAGGCCACGGCCGCGGCGGCGGGCTGCCGATCGGGGGCCGAGGCGGTCGGAACGGTCGGCGGCCGACCCGGCGGGTGACCTACCCGCCCCCGGGCAGCCCGGTCCAGGCGGGGTGGAGCGGATCGTCGGCCCGGACGACCGCGTTCGCACGCCCGGCGGGCTCCACCTCCTCCTCGTACCGCGCGAAAGCGGGCAGAGTCCACCGCTCGCTCTCCTCGGTGCGCCGCCGCAGCGCACCCGGCGAGAGCCGCAGATGGAGACTCAGGTCGAACGGGAACCAGTGCCCGAGCAGCAATGGCCCGTGCATCACCAGAACACCGCCCTCAGGAAGGTGTTGATACGGGCTGCGGGTGGCCCGGTCCGTCACCGGGTCCCACAGATCGGGCAGCACCCGCCCGCTGCCGCCCGCCTCCAGCGGCCCGAGGACCTCACGCCAGAGGGCTCCCGTGTCGAACCAGCTGTCGACGTACGAGTCGGGGTCCTGCTTGCCGTACTCGTAGCGCAGGCTCGCCGGGCGCAGGAACCCCTCGGTGGACACGACGAGCACGGCGCGGCCACGGATCCTCAGCTCCTGCGCGACACGCTCGGCCAGCTCCCCGGTGCGGGCGGCCGGAGCGCCGTCGACGCCGACCTTGAGCCACGGCCCACCGTCGGACGGCTTCAGCCCGTCGGCGTACCCGGCAAAGGTTTCGGCCAGCCGTTCCCAGGTGATCGCTTCGAATCGCACCCGACCATCATCGCCCCAGGATCGGTGCGTCAGCGTCGGCCGTCCCACCAGCGGGGTGCCTCGTCGTCGGGTACGTCGGGCTCGCGAAGTGGAACGGGACGCCGAACCGCTCGGCGAGCGCGTGCCGCCTCACCGCTCCCCATTCCGCCGATCAGGAAGGCCGCGAGGACAACCTTCTCCCACGGTGTCGTCAGAACGACCGTCAGCACCATTCGCGGGCGTACGGGCAGACGCTCGCCGACCGACCGCCGGCGACGGAGGTGGGCAAGCGTCTCGCGCCACGTCACTTCTTCGCGTCGCAGTCCACCGCATCGGCGTCGTCGGAGAGTGCACTGCCCTCGGGCAGCAGATAGGTCACCCAGAGCACGACCGGCTCGCTGCCCAGGTTACGTCCGATGTGGGGGCGATGGGCGCCGGACGGCTCGATGAAAGACGTGCCCGCGGCCATCACCTCGACCGAGCAGTCGTCCAGTGTGCGCGTCAGCGTCCCCGACTGGACGACGGCGATCACCTGACCGCTGTGGGTGTGCCAGCCGGTGGAGCCGCCGGGCTCCACGGTGATCGTCCGGAAGGTCACATCCGTCCGGCCCTTCGGCGTCTTGACCTTCAGCTTCCCGGTCGACGTTCCCTTCGCGACCACCGTGCCGCTCACCCCGCTGCCGGGCGCGGCCATGGCCGCCGACGGTAAGAGGCCGAGCGCGGCCACACAACCACCACCGACCAGGGCCTTGCCGAGTCGCACCTGCTGCCCGTGCTGGTCCTGCCGTTCCTGCCGTTCCCGTTGCCTGCCTATTCTCATGCGAACCCTCTCGGCATCGACGTAGACATCCCAAATGCCCCCACGCTACCCGGGAGTTGATACGCGGAATCATTCGGACACGACGGTCATGCGACAGTCACATGCCAGTCATTCACCCCGAAGCTCTCCGGCCAGCGGACCCTCGCCCACGACCTCGACGCGCCCGTCCTTCACGGCCTCGGCGAGCGTGAATTCGCCTCGCCCGAGCGCGAGACAGACCTCGTCGTCGAGCACGATCCGGGCATCCGCGTGAGCGGCGGGTCCGTCCCCGTACACCCCCGCACCGTCGAGCGGCCCACTCGATCCGCCCACGCGCACGTGGAACTCCCCCTCATCGAGTCGGACTTCGACGACTCCCGCGTGGGTCAGCGCGTCCAGCGCACGGAGCAGCGGCAGCGCGAACCAGTGTGCCCGCACCGCATCCGTCGGCCGCCGATCGCCGATCGCCGGCGCGCCCCACTCGGCGAGCGCGGCGAGGACCGGCAGCAACCCGTGGCCGCGCTCGGTCAGTTCGTACACCGACGCGGCGGCGGGCGGCGGCAGCCTGCGGCGGGTGACCAGGCCGCCCTGCTCCATGTCCTTGAGCCGGGACGCGAGGACGTCCGTGCTGACGCCGGGAAGGTCGGCGTGCAGATCGGTGTAGCGGCGTGGCCCCGCCAGCAGTTCACGGACGATCAGCAGGGTCCAGCGGTCCCCCACGGAGTCGAGGGCCCGGGCGGTGGCGCAGAACTGGTCGTAACTCCGGCGGCGCACGGGGCGTGCGAGTGGCTGCTGCTGACGTGGCATGCGACGCAGTCTAGACATGTTGTTGGACTTTCCAAGCCCAGGCTTGGTAAAACCAAGTATCGCAATCGGGTCGGGGAGGCACCGCATGGAATTCCGGCAGTCCAGCAAGCTCAACGAGGTCTGTTACGAGATCCGGGGCCCGGTCATCGAGCACGCCAACGCCCTGGAGGAGGCGGGCCACAGCGTGCTCCGCCTCAACACGGGCAACCCCGCACTCTTCGGATTCGAGGCGCCGGAGGAGATCGTCCAGGACATGATCCGGATGCTCCCGCAGGCCCACGGCTACAGCGATTCGCGCGGCATCCTCTCCGCCCGCCGCGCGGTGGCGCAGCGCTACCAGGCGATGGGGCTGACCGATGTCGGGGTGGACGACATCTTCCTCGGCAACGGGGTGTCCGAGCTGATCTCCATGTCCGTACAGGCGCTGCTGGAGGACGGCGACGAGGTGCTGATCCCGTCGCCCGACTATCCGCTGTGGACCGCGGTGGTCACCCTCGCCGGCGGCAAGGCCGTGCACTACACCTGCGACGAGGCGTCGGACTGGAATCCGGACCTCGCCGACATGGCATCGAAGATCACCGAACGTACCAAGGCCGTCGTGATCATCAACCCGAACAACCCGACCGGCGCCGTCTATCCGCGCGAGATCCTGGAAGGCATCCTCGACCTGGCACGCAGGCACGGTCTGCTGGTCCTCGCCGATGAGATCTACGACCAGATCCTGTACGACGACGCCGAGCACCACAGCGTGGCAGTCCTCGCCCCCGACCTGGTCTGTCTCACCTTCAGCGGCCTGTCGAAGACGTACCGGGTGGCGGGGTTCCGCTCCGGCTGGATGGTGGTGTCCGGCCCGCAGCAGCACGCCCGCAACTATCTGGAGGGCCTGACGATGCTCGCCTCCATGCGGCTGTGCCCGAACGCCCCCGCGCAGTACGCCATCCAGGCCGCGCTCGGCGGCCGGCAGTCCATCCGGGAACTGGTGGCTCCGGGCGGCAGGCTGTACGAGCAGCGCAACCGGGCCTGGGAGAAGCTCAACGAGATCCCCGGAGTGTCGTGCGTGAAGCCGAAGGGCGCGCTGTACGCGTTCCCGCGCATCGATCCCAAGGTGCACAACATCGTCGATGACGAGAAGTTCGTCCTCGATCTGCTGCTGCGGGAGAAGATACAGGTGGTTCAGGGCACGGGCTTCAACTGGCCGCGTCCCGACCACTTCCGGATCCTGACCCTCCCTTACGCCGACGATCTCGACGCGGCGATCAGCCGCATCGGCCGCTTCCTGAACGGATACCGCCAGTGACCTGCCCCACCTGCCGGTTCGCCGTCCATACGCAGTTCGCCTCGCCCGAACTCGTGGGCCGGATCGTCGAGGGCGGACTCGATCCGGCCGCCGACCCGGGCTGGGCGGACTCGGGGGCTGAATCGCCCGCCGAGTACGCGCGCTGGGCAGGTCACCTGTGCGGTGTGACCTGTCTGCGCATGGCGCTCGGTACCGGCGCCCCTCGGCTGTTCGCCCTGCGTGACGGAGCGCTCAAGTACGGCGCGTACACGGAGGATGCCGAGGGGGCGATCCGGGGCCTGGTCTACGCGCCCTTCGCACAGTACGTGCGGGAGGTGCACGGCGTCGATGCCACCGTCCACCGCCACCTGTCGACGGACGAGATCGTGGCCCTGCTGGACGAGGGGCGGACGGTGATGGCGTCGGTGCACTACGGGATCCGGCATCCGGAGCGGCCGGCTCCGGGCCGGGGCGGTCATCTGGTGTTGCTGACGTCCCGTACGCCGGACGGCGACGGGGTCCACTTCCACAACCCGTCGGGCACGACGGCCACGACGCGGGCCGCGGAACTGCCCCTGCCCGACTTCGAGCGGTTCTTCGCCGGGCGCGGGGTATCGCTCGCCGACGGAACGCGGCAGGGATCGGAAACGGGAGCGGACCCGGGGGCGTAGCCGGCCCCCGGGCCCTGAGTGATGCCGCCCATTCGGCACGCCGGCACTTTTAAGAGCCCGGGTCAGTCGTAATGTCGCCGCGTCCTTCCTTTAGACGACCGCAGATCGAAGCTCCGCGGGTTGGAGTCGAACCAACATCTCGACGCGCATGGGCCCGAGCCCGTTTGATCCGGCGATCGGCGGCGAATGCTGAGTCTGGAGCAAGAGTCTGAGATTGATCGCGGTCTGCCTCTGCCAGTTGGGCTACCCCGGCCCGCCCGCGTACAGGGAATGTACGCAAATGCCGGGGGGAGGACTCGAACCTCCACTGGAACCGCGTCGTCACGACAAGCTTCAGTTTCAGCTTGCGCTCCTCGCGCACCCCGGCCGTGACAATGCGGCCGGGGAATCCATGGTCGGCTACCCGAAGAGGTAGCCGAATACCGCATCACCCACCCGCTGGTCGGTGACGTCCACGCCGTTGGCCTCCTCGCGGGCGAACTTCACAGCCTGCTGGAGCTTCTCCACCCGGTCCAGGAGTTCGTTGATACGCCGCGCGGGAAGAGCCCCGGAGAACTTCACGGTCGTCCAGTAGCCGATCGGGACGTCCTCGTAGTACACCTCGACCTGCGCCGGGTGCTTCTCGGTGGCCTCCGCCTTGACGTGGTTGCGGGGCACCTTCTTCGTGCGCAGGGTGCGGACCGGTTCGGTCTTCCAGGAGTCCGTCGACGGGTCCTGGGTCCACGCCTCGGCGGCGTCGAGCACCGGCAGCTTGCGCACGAACGTATTGATGTCCGTCAGCTGCTTCTCCAGGAAGAGCAGATACGACACCGGCACCTCGGCCACGAGCACGCGGCCGTCGACCTTCACATCCGCGCGGGCCGCACAGTTCGCCCAGTCCTTCGTGGCGGTCACATCGAAAAGCCGGGTCAGCGTCGCCGCGGTGTTCCGCAGCACGTCCTCGGCCTTGATCTGCACCAGCGTCGACTCGGGCGGAAGCTGCTCACCCTCCTCGTCCTTCGGCTGGTAGGTCCGGGAGATCCCGGCGAGCAGCCCGGCCTTCTGGAGGCCGTGATGTGCCGCCGTCAGGTCCTGGTGAGCCTTGGACTTGACGCCTTTCTCCACTGCGATGATCTGATTGAGTTTCGCCACGCGAGGGAAGTTAGCACCGCCAACCCGACCGGAACGAAGGGTTTTTGGCGAAGATCGGCTCTCCGGCTACTCCGTCTCCCACGCCTGCCCCGTCACCGGTACGGGTGATTTCCCCCGCGCCGCCATGTCCCACCGCTCTCCGGTGAGGGCCCCTTGTCACAGTGAGCCGCGCGCGGTCCGCGCCCACCCCCTCCTCCGAACGAAGGGCCACCCCCGTGTCGCTCCTCCCCCACTCGACCAGCCGCCCCGGCCACCCGAGCCCGAAAACCTGCAGCAACGACAGCCGGCACGGCCCGAGGCGGCCCATCGCACTCACGGTGGCAGCCGCCGCCTTCGCCGTACTGGCCGTGGGCGAACCTGTCGCATACGCCACCCTCGGCAGCGGCACGCCCGCCGCCTCGCAGCCCGCCGCGTCGGCCGCTCTCGCCCGCGGCAAGGCCTACATGGAGACTCGGCTGCTCTTCGGTACGGAACGCCTGGACGGCGGGCCCCTTGTGACCGACCAGCAGTTCCTCGCCTTCGTCGACGAGGAGATCACCCCACGCTTCCCGAGGGGCCTGACCATCCAGGACGGCCGCGGCCAGTGGCGCGACTCCCGCGGGGTGATCGAGCGGGAGCGCAGTTACGAGGTGATCCTGCTCTACCCGGCGACCGAGTCACGCGTGCGCGATTCGCAGATCGAGCGGATCCGCAACGCGTACGAGAACGCATACGCCCAGGACTCGGTGGGCCGCCTGGACGAGCGTACGACCGCCGATTTCTGACGACACCGCCCGTCCTGGGTCGCACGGCCGCCGCGACGACTGCGGCCATGTGGCCGATCGCAACGTCGGGCGTCCCGGTGCGAGAGCTCCGTCCGCACCCGCACCCGCTCGTTCGGCATCCGCTCCGGCAGTACGCACTGCGACGGGTCGCCGTCGCTGCCGACCATGGAGACGATCACCGATAGGGCCGGGGAGCGTCCGGCGACGGCGCACGGCGCCGACCGCGGGCCGGCCCAGCAGGAGAGCGAGTCGTTCCGGAAGGCGCGGCTGATCCTTCTTCCGGTCACCTTCGCGCTGCTGATCGCTGTCTTCGTCCACCTGCGGAGCTGACAGACAGCCAGGGAGTCCGGGCGGAGCCGGTGTCAGCGGCCGAGCAGAGCCATGAGTGCGCCCACCGGGTCGGTGTCCGGCATCGCGCGGGGCCACCAGTCGTCCTTGTCCCGGTCCGATTCGTAGCCGTACCAGCGGCCGTCGTGGCCGAAGCGGAGCTGGAGCGTGCCCTCGGGGTGGGTGAGGCGGTTCCGCCAGGGCTGGAAGCGGGGGAAGTCGCCGGCCGCGAGGGCGGGGCGGGCCCGGTCGAAGGGACCGGCCGGGGGGGCCCAGGGGTTCTCCAGGACGTCCAGCCCTTCGGCGCCGCCCTGGCGCCATGCGGCGACGGCGCGGGCCAGGTCGGTGGTGGTGCGGCCGGTGGCGTAGGCGAGCTCGCGGTAGAGGGCGCGGGTGGTGGCGGTGAGCCCGGCGGTGGGGCGGGCGGCGGCCAGCCGGACGGCGTCCTGCCAGGGGGTGAGCCCGGCGAGCGGATCGTGTCCGGTGGTGAGGAGCGTGAGCGCGCGGGCCGCCGCGTCGGTGGCGAGGTGGTCGAGGGCGAGCGGGTCGCGGGCGCCGGGCAGTTCGGGATACGAGGGCGGCTGGCCGGGATGCGCGGGTTCCGGGAGCGGGGAGGGCAGCGGCGGCAGGAACCGGTCGGCAAACGCCTCACGCGCCGGCACGGAGGGGGTGACGGCGGCCGTGGGCCGTTCCCTGGCGGAGTGCGCGGCGTTGCGCCGGCCCAGCTCCTCGACGAGTTCGCGCTCGCCCCGGCCGCGCAGCAGCAGGAGGACGAAGGGGTCGGTGTCGAGCAGGCGGGCCATCTGGTAGCAGAGGGCGGCGACGTGCTTGCAGGGCCGGCCGTGGTCGGGGCAGGAGCAGCTCGGGTCGAGGTCGTCCGCGGCGGGCAGCAGTCCGATGCCGGTCTCGGCCGCCGTGTCGACCAGGCCGTGCGGCATCTCCTTGGCGAGCAGCGCGGAGAGATGGCCGGGCCGTTCGGCGACGGCGTCGAGGAAGGTGTCCCAGCCGGTGTCGGTGAGGGTCCGCAGCCGCAGTTCGGTCCGGTACGGGCGGGGGCGGCTGCCCTGGACGTAGGCGACGACGCGGCCGGGAGTCACGGTGATCGCGGCGACATGGCCACTGTCGGCGTACGTACGGCCGCGGGCGAGGCGCCCCTCGTCCATCGACAGGGACTCCAGCGCCGCCACCCAGGACCGGCCCCACCAACTGTCCGCGAACGGTTCGCCGCCGTCGGACGTGCGGGGCGGCACGGCGTCGAAGGTGCGCCGCAGGTCGTCGGGGCCGAGGCGGGCGCGGACGTACGACGCGGGCCGGGAGCGGGGGCTCATGACGGCCTCCGGAGCGAGACGAGGTCGGCGAGGTCACGGTCGCTGAGTTCGGTCAGCGCGGTCTCTCCGGTGCCGAGCACCGCGTCGGCCAGGGCCTGCTTGGCCACCAGCATCTCGCCGATCCGGTCCTCGACGGTGCCTTCCGCGATCAGCCGGTGCACCTGGACGGGCTGGGTCTGGCCGATGCGGTACGCGCGGTCGGTGGCCTGCTCCTCGACCGCCGGGTTCCACCAGCGGTCGTAGTGGATGACGTGGGCGGCGCGGGTGAGGTTCAGTCCGGTGCCCGCCGCCTTGAGGGAGAGCAGGAAGACGGGTACCTCGCCGGACTGGAAGCGGTCCACCATCCGTTCCCGTTCGGCCACCGGCGTACCGCCGTGCAGGAGCTGGGACGGGACGGCGCGCGAGGCGAGATGGGCGGAGAGGATCCGGGCCATCGTCACGTACTGGGTGAAGATCAGCACGGAGCCGTCCTCGGCGAGGATCGTGTCGAGGAGTTCGTCGAGCAGGGCGAGCTTGCCGGAGCGGCCGATGAGGCGGGTCGGCTCCTCCTTCAGATACTGCGCGGGGTGGTTGCAGATCTGCTTGAGCGAGGCCAGCAGCTTCATGATCAGTCCGCGGCGGGCGATGCCTTCGGAGGCCTCGATGAACGCCATGGTCTCGCGTACCGCCGCCTCGTACAGTGTGGCCTGTTCGCGGGTGAGGAAGACGGGGTGGTCGGTCTCCGTCTTCGGCGGCAGCTCCGGGGCGATGCCCGGATCGGACTTCTTGCGGCGCAGCAGGAACGGCCTGACCAGCCGGGAGAGGCGCTCGATCGCTTCCTCGTTCCCGAGTCCTGCCGCGGTGCCCGTGTTCTCGACGATCCGGGCGTGCCGGGCACGGAACGCCTTGAGGGGGCCGAGCAGCCCGGGGGTGGTCCAGTCGAGCAGGGCCCAGAGCTCGGAGAGGTTGTTCTCCACGGGGGTGCCGGTGAGGGCGATCCTGGCCGGGGCCGGGATGGTGCGCAGCGCCTTCGCGGTGGACGAGTGCGGATTCTTCACGTGCTGCGCCTCGTCGGCGACGACAAGTCCCCAGCTGTGCTGGGCGAGTTCGGCGGCGCTGGACCGCATCGTTCCGTACGTGGTGAGGACGAAGCCGTCGTCGGGGTGGTCGAGCGTGCGGTCGGTGCCGTGGAAGCGGCGGACGGGAACACCTGGGGCGAAGCGGTTGATCTCCCGGTGCCAGTTGCCCAGGAGGGAGGCGGGGCAGATCACCAGGGTGGGTGCGGGGTGCGCGCGGCGCAGATGCAGGGCGATGACGGTGATGGTCTTGCCGAGTCCCATGTCGTCGGCGAGGCAGCCGCCGAGGCCGAGCGATGTCATCCGGTCGAGCCAGGCCAGGCCGCGCAGTTGGTAGTCGCGGAGCGTGGCGTCCAGTCCGGGCGGCGGCTCGACGGTGGCGTCGTCGGCGAGGATGCGGGTGCGGAGTTCGGCGAGGGCACCGGCGGACACCGCCTCGACCTGTTCGCCGTCCACCTCCGCGCTGCCGGTCAGCGCGACGGCGAGGGCGTCCACCGGGTCGAGCAGGCCGAGCTCACGCTTGCGTGCCTTGCGTACGAGCGCGGGGTCGACGACGACCCACTGGTCCCGCAGGCGCACCACCGGGCGGTGGGCCTCCGCGAGGATGTCCATCTCCCGCTCGGTGAGCTGCTCGTCGCCCAGCGACAGCTGCCAGTTGAAGGAGAAGAGCTGCTCGGCGTCGAAGAACGAGGTGCCGTCGGTGGCCGAGCCGGGCGCGGGTCGTACGACGGCGGTCGCCGTGAGGGAGCGGACGAGTTCGCGCGGCCAGTGGACGCTCACGCCTGCCGCCGCCAGCCGCGCCCCGGCGTCGCTCAGCAGCTCGTACAGCTCATCCTCGGTGAGGGCGAGCACGTCGGGGACCGGCAGGTCCAGCAGCCGTTCCAGCGGCGCCCAGACGCGGGCGGCGCGGCGCAGTGCGAGCACGGCGTCGATCCGGGCCCGCGGCCCGAACGGTTCTCCGCCACCGCCGTTCCACAGTGCGGCGGCGTCGATGACGTACGTCGGGTCGGCCAGGCTGTGCACCTGCGTGATCGCCGCGGCGGCATGCCGCGCGGCGCCGCGGTGGATGTCCGCGGTGTCTTCGGTGGTGTCGTCGGCGTCGGGGCCGCCGTACGTGTCGGCGGTGTCGAAGAGTTCGTACGCCGACAGGTCGAGCCGGAGCGACACCCGTACCCCCGCGTCCAGACCGGCAGCGACCTCGGCGGCCCAGTCGCGGGCACGGGGCAGATGCTGGGCCTCGCGGGCCGCGAAGGGGGCCCCCATCGCGTACGCCGCCGCGGGTGTCCGGGGCAGGGTGTCGGCGACCGCGTCGAGGAACGCACCGACCAGCGACTCGGGGTCCGGGAGCTGAAGCGGTGTGCGGTCCGGGAGCGGCACGGCATGTGCCTCGGGCGGCATGGCCGCGGCGATCGCGCGCAGATGGGCGATGTCCTCGGCGTCGCGCGGACCGGCCCGCCAGGCGTCGTGGTCCTCGGCCGTCAGACCGGGGACCAGTCGGCCGCGTGCCACCAGGTCGAGCCCATGGAGTGCGGCCGCTCCCCAGCAGCGGGCGGCCGGATGAGCGGACTGCCGGTGCCGGGCGCGGACCAGCAGGGGCAGGGCGTCGGCGACGGGCAGCAGGACGGCGGGAACGGCGCGAACACGCACCTCACCCTGCTGCCCGTGACGCCGCACGACAGTGATCTCGGCGCCCTCGGCCGGCCCGGCCGGCTCGACCTCCGGAAGCGGACCGTCGTCCGGGTCCCAGAAGGCGACTCGCCCGTCCCTCGGCAGCGACGCGGGCAGGAAGACGGCAGCGCACCGCAGGAAGCGAGCCGTGGCCACGTCCTGCGTGTCCTGTTGCACACGTCCTGCCGAGGTCATCGCTCCCCTCCCGTCCCGCGCTCGGTCGTCTCGTCCCACTGACTACGCGAGTCTAGGCGGGGGGTCTGACAACCGGTCCCCGGCCGGCATGCGCTCAGGTCAGTGCCTGGCGAGCGGCTTCGAGCGGGCGACCCGCGTGGGCCCGGAGACCACCGGCGCGCCGGCAGGTGCGGGCGGAGGCGCGGGCGCCACGGGCGGCGCCTGTTGCGGCTGAGGCTGCGGCTCCGGCTGAGGTTGTTGCCGCGGCTGCGGTTGTTGCAGTTCCTGCTGCATCTGTCCGGGCTGCTGCGCCCGCTCCAGGAAGCGGAGCAGCTCCACCGGGAACGGCAGCACCAGTGTGGAGTTCTTCTCCGCCGCGACCGCGACCACGGTCTGCAGCAGTCGCAGCTGCAGCGCGGCCGGCTGGGCGGACATCTGGGCGGCCGCTTCCGCCAGCTTCTTCGATGCCTGCAGCTCCGCGTCCGCGTTGATGACCCGCGCGCGCCGCTCGCGGTCGGCCTCGGCCTGGCGCGCCATGGAGCGCTTCATCGTCTCCGGCAGCGACACGTCCTTGATCTCCACCCGGTCGATCTGGACACCCCAGCCCACCGCAGGGCTGTCGATCATGAGCTCCAGTCCCTGGTTCAGCTTCTCCCGGTTCGACAGCAGGTCGTCGAGGTCGCTCTTGCCGATGATCGACCGCAGGGATGTCTGCGCCATCTGCAACACCGCGAACCGGTAGTCCTCGACCTCCACGATCGCGCTCGCCGGATCGACCACCTTGAAGTAGATGACCGCATCCACCCGCACCGTCACGTTGTCCCTCGTGATGCCGTCCTGCGCGGGCACGGGCATCGTCACGATCTGCATATTGACCTTCCGCAGCCGATCGATGCCGGGAAGGATCATAGTGAATCCGGGGCCGCGCACATCGTTTCGCAGCCTGCCGAGCCGCAGCACGATGCCCCGTTCGTACTGCTTCACGACCCGCGCAGCCGCCGCCGTGTAGACCACACCCACGGACGCCGCCGCCGCTATCGCGACCACCAGTTGTTCGACCATGACGGCCCCCTGAAAGCCGGAAATGCCTGATTCACGCCGCTATTACCACGTTATGCCCATTAAGTACACCGGGCGAACCCCGACCCACGGGATGATCACCCGGCAGGCCCCGCACCGGATGCCGGGGCGGCCGGGAGGGGGCAGGGTGACCATCGTCAGCACCTGATGTACGGACGAGCCGGACGAGACAAGACGAGGACCCGCCCATGCCCGTGATCGATCAACGACGCCGCCGTCTCGGCATCGCAGCCGGGACCGCGCTCCTGACCCTCACCGTCGCCGGCTGTTCCGGCCTCGGTCGCACCGCGGCCGGGCCGGTCACCTACGTCACCGAGCGGGATGCCGTGATCATGTTGAACAGCCCCTCCGTGAAGGGCTGCCACCGGCTCGTTCCGGGTGCCAAAGCAGTGCAGAACGGAACCCTGATCGACATCATCCTGTACCGGACACGGGACTGCACGGGCCCGGGGACGACGTATGTCGCCACCACGCTCACCGATGTGAACGCAGCGACCTCCCTCCCCTGGCGCAGCTTCAGCACGGTCCACTGACCGCGGCGGCGAGCCTCCGCAGCCCGGCACCGAGGCGCGTCCGGGGGACGCCGTTCGGTGCCGGGCCGCGGCAGTGGACGTACAAGGGCCCGCTCGCCCTACGCGCGCCTGCGGATGAGCGCGACCAACCGTGCCGTTCTGTCCCGCTGCTCCCGGGCGATCAGGACGACCAGCCCGATGAGCAGTGCGGGCATGATCGCGTTCATCGGGTCGAGCAACGTCAGTTGGACGATGGAGGCGCCGGCCAGCAGCCCGGCGAAGGCCATCGCCGCGACGCCCGACAGCAGGGGTACCAGCAGGGCGATGGCGCCTGCCATCTCCAGGGCGCCGATGAGATACATCGCGCCATGGCTCCAGCCCATGCGGTCGAAGGACTCGATCGCGGTTTCATGGGCGATCAGCTTGGCGAACGCGCTGAAGGCGAAGAACAGGGCCAGTACGACCCGCGCGACGGTCAGCGCGACCGCACCGCGGCTGCGTGCCGTGCTCTCCCTCGTGGCGTCAGTGGTCGTCGTGTTCGTCGGCGTCGTGATCTCGGACATCGGGGTCTCCTCGAAGAAGCGTCGCGTGGTGTCGCGTACATAGGGGTAGACCCCACCGCCCTCCGGAACTCATCGCATCTCCCGCACCTACGTGGGCAGGGCCCGCACCCACACCCCGTCAGCCATGAGATACCGGTCCACGGTCAGTCCCGCCGCCTCCAGATGCCCCTCGAACTGCTCCTTCGTCAGCTCTCGCGACAGGAAATTCTGGGTCCATCGCGCATCGTCGAAGACGTACTCCGCGCGCACCGCGTTCACCTCGTCGCCGACGGGGTCCGCCGAGACGATCCGCACGATGCAGCCGGACGCATCGACACGCTCCCTCGGCAGATCGGTGTGGTAATCGAGACCCTCACGCTGCAGCAGCACGACGCCGCCTTCCCCGACGTGCCGTCGGCAGGCGCGCAGCATTCCGTCGCGCACCCGGTGTTCGCTCGTGTGCACCAGATACGACGCCAGCATCACCACGTCGAAGGTCTCGTCGCCGAGATCGAGGGACTCGATGGGGCTCTGCACCGTACGCGCGCCCCGTACGTGTTCCAGCATCTGCGGCGACTCGTCCACGGCCGTGACCTCGAAGCCGCGCTCGACCAGCGCATGGGTCACGCGGCCCGCCCCGCAGCCGAGTTCGAGAATGCTCGCACCGGCGGGCACCGCCGACGCGATCACATCCGGTTCGTCGCCGACGGAAAGCCGTCTGTACAGCTCGACCGCGCAACCGTCCGGAGTGATCGAACCGGGTCCCGTCCCCGAATATCCCTCACGCACCCGTCGTCCGCTCATATGCAGCCGAACGAACGGCCGTTGGGCGCGGTTCCCGGCACGCGACGCCCTCCCGCGCCGGGCTCCTCGATGTCCGGCGTCCGTCAGCACACCGGATAGCGTTCCTGCGGCCATGTCACGGCCTGCTCGAACTCCAGACACAGATCATCCGCCAGCTCGGCTATCACGGCCCGTCCCTCTGTCAGCACGAGCCAGGAAGACGGGAGTTGCACGTCACCGTGGTGGGCGCCGAGCAGATTGCCGCAGACCGAGCCGGTGGAGTCGCTGTCGCCCGAGTGGTTGACCGAGAGCAACAGCGACTCCGCCACGTCGTCGGCGCCGGGCAGCACCAGGGCGCAGTACACGGCGATGGCGAGGGCCTCCTCGGCCACCCAGCCCGCCCCCAGCGACTCCACCTTCTCGGCGGTCGGCGCCCCCTGCGCGGCCAGGTCGACGGCCGCGCGCAGCACTGCCGTCGTCTCCTCGTGCCCCGGGTGGCGGGCAAGCAGCTCCATGGCGCGCAGCACGGCGCCCGCCATCGAGTCGCCCTCCAGCAGATGGGCGATGATCGCGGCGAGGGCCCCGGCGGCGAACGCACCGGTCGGATGCCCATGGGTGATCCGGGCACAGCGGGCGGCGAGCGCGAAGCCGGTCGCCGCTCCCTCGCCGATCAGGCCGAAGGGCGCGGACCGCATCACCGTGCCGCACCCCTTGGACCCGGTGTTGACCGGACCCGGCAGGCCGATCGGTCCCGTCGGGTCGGGGATGTGGCCGGCCGCGAGTCCGGTGAGGCAGGCGTTGCCGGGGGCCCGGCGGGCGTACAGGAAGCGCTGCTGCCGCAGCCACCCGGTCCGTACGAGGTCGTCCCCGCCGCGGGCGGGCGGTGCCGGATGGTTCTGGGTGTCGAGCCAGCGCAGATAGGCGTTGCGGACAATCGCGGTCTCGGCGCCGCCGATCCCCTTCGACATGGCCCGGGAGTGCGCCCTGATCAACCCTTCCGCGGTGAACAGGGTCATCTGCGTGTCGTCGGTGACCCGGCCGACGACCCCGTCCCCGTCCGCGACAGGTTCCCGGACGCCCTGCTCCCCGTATTGCCGGCGGATACCGGAGAGCGACAGGAATTCCACCGGGTTTCCCAGGGCGTCCCCGATCGCACCGCCGAGCAGCGACCCGCGGACCCGGGCCCGGCGGGTGGCGCTGTGCCCCCATGGTGTGCCGTTCACGGACGGTCCCCCACATTCTGTCGTCGTCGTTACTCAAAACCGCCGCCGCGGGTCCATCATGGGAGGAGAGGCGATCACTATGCGTACCGGCAATGAACCGATGACCGCACGTAGCCCGCTCCGCCTGCGGCTGTGCCTGAGTCTATGGGGCATGGCCTGGGCGCTCTTCGGCCTGACAGCCTTCAGCCTGGTCGACCGCCCGGGCTGGGCCGCGGCCTGCGGCCTGCTGCTTCTGCTGACGCTGGTGGATCTGGCAGTGATCGTCCACCACATCCACCAGGGTCCGCACTACCAGCCGGGCCGCAACATCCCCCCGTACGAACCGGACCACGGTGGACGCGGCCGGTACGGGCACTGACGTCCGGGTCCCGACGCGGGGCTCCGTCATCAGGGACTGGAATCAGGGACGGGCCGGTAGGGGAAGACGTCGATGCCGCACAGCCCCGGTCCGCCTCCGGGCAGGCATGCATCACCGCTCCGCAGGACCGGGTCCGGCCTCGATCGGATCCGCGGAGGGCCCGTGCTGAGAGCCGTGATCCTCATGAACGGGACCGTGGCGTCAGCCGTCCGTGTCGAAGCGGGCCGCCCGCAGATACTCCGGGTTCGGGTCGAGTGCGGCAGCGAGCCGGAAGTGACGCACGGCCTGTTCCGAACGGCCGGAGCGCTGGAAGGTACGGGCCAGTGCGAAGTGCGCGAACGCGTTGTCCGGTTCGCGCTCCAGGACGAGTTCGAATTCCAGCTCGGCCGGGCGCAGCTGGGCGGCGGCGAAGAAGGCCCGTGCGCGCAGCAGACGGGCAGCCGTGTTCTCCGGATGGGCGGCGATCACCGAGTCCAGCAGCTTGACCGCGCCCCGCGGGTCGCGCGCGGCCAGCAGGCGTTCGGCCGCACGGAAGTCGATGACATGGGTTTCCGGGGTCCTCTCGAGCACGGTCGCATCCTTCCCTTCGTCAACCCGTTTCCAACGTCCGGCCGGGTGCAGGTATTCCGGTCGGTGGACCGGCCCGCCGCGTCAGTCCCGGCCGGAGGCGGCAGCGGCCCGCTGCGTCAGTTCCTCCCAGACCTTGCGGACCTGCGGCTCCAGCGCCTCCAGCGGTCCGTCGTTGTCGACGATCAGATCGGCGACGGCCCGTCGCTGCTCGCGGGTGGCCTGCGCGGACATCCGGGCGCGAGCCTCGGGCTCCGTCATGCCGCGCAGCCGTACGAGCCGGTCGAGTTGGGTCCCGGGGGCGGCGTCCACGACGACGACCAGGTCGTAGAGGGGGGCGAGTCCGTTCTCGGTGAGGAGGGGGACGTCGTGGACGACGACGGAGTCGGGGCCCGCCGCCCTCTCCAGTTCGGCGGAACGGGCGCCGACCAGAGGGTGCACGATCGCGTTGAGCGTGGCGAGCCGGTCGGCGTCGGAGAAGACGATGGAGCCGAGCTTCGGCCGGTCCAGGGTCCCGTCGGCGGTGAGGATGCCGTCACCGAAGGCCTCGACGACGGCCGCGAGCCCGGGGGTCCCGGGCTCGACGACCTCGCGCGCGATCCGGTCGGCGTCGATCAGTACCGCTCCGTACGAGACGAGCAGTCGTGACACTTCGCTCTTGCCGGCGCCGATTCCGCCGGTCAGGCCCACTTTCAGCATGGTCGAGAGATTAGCCCCGCCTCCGGGCGCGGTCATGGCCCGGTCACGCCGTCCGCGCCGGCGGTCAGCCGTCACCCTCCCGCTCGGCGAGGAATCGTTCGAATTCGAGGCCGATCTCGTCGGCGGACGGCAGGTCGACCGGCTCCGCGACCAGGTTGCCTCGCGTCTCGGAGCCCGCGAGCGCGTCGTACTGGTGCTCAAGCCCCTCGACGAGCGAGACGAGCTCCTCGTCTCCCTGGTCGATCTGGCGGTCGATCTCCGTCTGCGTGCGGTGGGCCTCCGTGCGCAGGGAGTGCGCGATGCCCGGCAGAACCAGGCCGGTCGCGGCCGTGATCGCCTCCAGTGCCGTGAGCGCGGCATCCGGGTACGCGGAGCGGGCGACGTAGTGCGGCACATGGGCGGCGACGCCGAGGACGTCGTGCCCGGCCTCCATCAGCCGGTACTCCACCAGCGCCTCGGCCGAGCCGGGGACCTGTGCCTCGTCGAAGGGGCTGCGGTGGCCGGGCATCAGGTCCGTGCGGTTGCCGTGCGGCGTGATGCCGACCGGCCGGGTGTGCGGGACGCCCATCGGAATGCCGTGGAAGTTGACGGCGAGACGCACCCCCAGCCGCTCGACGATCTGCTCGACGGCGGAGGCGAACCTCTCCCACTCCACGTCCGGCTCGGGCCCGGACAGCAGCAGGAAGGGCGCCCCGGTGGCGTCCTGGACCACCCGGACGTCCAGCGTCGGGGTCTCGTACGCCGCCCAGCGGTCACGCCGGAAGGTCAGCAGCGGGCGCCGTGCGCGGTAGTCGACGAGCCGGTCGTGGTCGAAGCGGGCCACGACCTGGTGCGGCAGAGTCTCGAGGAGGCCGTCCACGATCTGCTCGCCGGTCTCACCCGCGTCGATGTACCCCTCGAAGTGGTAGAGCATGACCAGGCCGGCCGACTCCTGGGCGAGCGCCATGTCGACGACGGCCAGGCCCTTCGGCTCCCATTCGTACAAACTCTGCGGATCAGGCACGGTTACCGCTCCTCCTCGTATTCCTGGGGGAGAACGCCCGGCGGGGCACAGGCATTCCCAGCCTGTGCCCTTTCACAGGGTGGTTACGCCAGAACGCGCGCGTGCAGTGCGGTGACCGCCTTCCGTGCGGAGGTGAACGCTCCGTGCTGCCAGGCATCGGTGTGGCTGAGGTAGTCACCGGCGAAGTAGACGCGGCCCGCAGCCTGGTTGAGGGGTGCGAAGGCAGGGGCGTCGGGGCCGCCGGACAGGGAGTGCCAGGCGGCCTCGAGGTGCGGGGTCTGGCGCCAGTGGTGGGAGAACGACGAGGCGAGTTCCGTGCGGTACTTCTCGCCGTGGATCTTCACGCCCTGGGCGACGGCGCGCGCCTCCCGTTCGCGCGGGGCGAGCGCCGCGTACGCGTCGGCCTGCGCGCCGTAGTTGTAGTACCCGATGAGGGTGCCGCGCTCCCCGTGGTGCCCGTACGACGGGTACCAGATGTGCGCGAGGTCCATGTCCGTCTCGGTGATGCCGCCGTAGATCCGATGATCGGTCTCCCACCAGCGGCTGCGGTACTCCAGACCGATCTTGCCGGCCGAGGACGGCTTGCACGCCTCCAGGGCGGCCTGTACCGCGGGGCCGAGGTTGTGGGCGGTCTTGGCGAGGATGTTGGGCGGCAGGGCGGCGATGCAGTAGTCGGCGTCGATGGTGCGGGTGCGCCCACCCTGGGTGTACGTGACGGTGACGCCGTGGGCCGTGTCGGTGATGTCGCCGACGACGGCGCCGGTACGGATCCGGCGCTCGCCTATCGCCCGGGTGAGCGCGGCGGGTATCCGGTCCATGCCGCCGACCGGCTGGAACATCAGCATCGCCTGGTCGTACTCGAACTCGAAGGAGAAGTAGCGTCCGACGCCGCTGGCGAAGACCTCGGAGGCGGACGGTACGGAGCCGAGTTCCTCGCCGGGGGTGCCGGCGGCCGCGGGGTCGATGCGGTAGCCGCGCCGGGCGCTGCCGGTGTAGTCGAGGGTGTCGCCGATGTCGCCGAAGTCCTTGAGGAATTCCAGGAGTCGCTCCTGGTCCTCGGCGGTGATCTGCCGGTCGAGGGCGCCCTTGTCGGTGGCCTTGGCGAGGAGTTCGGCGACGTAACCGTACACATCGGCCTTCGCGGTGCGGTAGCGCACCGGGGCCTTCATACCGGCCTTCTCGTTGAAGATATATGCGTGGGCGTTCACATTTGTGAACACCTCAATGGGGACACCGAGTTCGCGGCAGTAGTCGAGGGTGACCATCCACTGCGGGATCCGGGCGGGACCCGCGTTCATGTACTGCCCGTCGGTGAACCCGGCGGTCTGCGTGTTGCCGTAGGCGTCGGTGGTGGAATCGCCGCCGCGCACGGTGAAGTTACGGCCGCCGGTACGGCTCCGGGCCTCCAGGACCGTACAGTCGTAGCCGGCCTTGCCCAGTTCGTACGCGGCGGCGAGTCCGGCGATGCCGCCTCCCACGACGACGACCTTGGCCGCGACCTTCCCCTTCAGCGTGAAGTCGCCCTTGTTGGGGGCATGGAAAGCGGGTTCGCGCTGTGCGGCCCGGGCGGTGGGGGCGAGGCCGAGGGCCCCCATGGTCGCGAACATCGCGCCCGCCCCACCGGTGATCCCGACCTGACGGAGAAAGCTGCGGCGGCTCGCGCCCGTGACGACGGGCGGGTTGTACGACGTGTGCGTCATGTCCCTGCTCCCCTTCGGATCTTGAGGTTGCCGGGATCCTGGCAAGCGCGTGTTACGGCCCGTCAGTTACTCGTGTATCCCGCACGTTTCCCTCCGTTCACCGCAGCGCGACCACGGGAGAACAACGGTCCGGACCTTGGCAGGGACACGCCCCCTCCCTACCGCCACAAGGTCGCATGTACAGACATGCACCCCACATTCATGTACGAGAACGGCTCGAACCCTTCGACGGGAAGGCCTTCGCACGCTGCCCCCGTCCTGCCGGCCACGGCGCTCGGCCGGGGCGGTCCTCACCGCGGGCGGCGGCTACGGACTCCACCTCAACGGCGCGTCCCACCGGACCGTCCAGGGCGTCACCGTCACCGACGGCCAGAAGGGCATCGTGGCCGACGCCGACGACGGCGTCATTGACTCCGTGACCGTGCACGACCTGGACATGGAGGGCGTGCACTTCCGCACGTCCAGTGCGAACGGCGTCGGCGGCAGGGGCCTGACCAACATCACGGTCACCCCGTAGAACCGGACCCCGGACACAAGTGAGGCCCGCTCCCCGAAGGGAGCGGGCCTCACTTGTCAGCTACTGCAGTCGATGACCGACCGGAGGGTCAGAGCGTCAGCTCTGGCCGCCCGCCAGCTTCTCGCGCAGGGCAGCCAGGGCCTCGTCCGACGCCAGCGCACCGGACGTGTCCGCGGACTCCGAGGAGTACGAACCGCCGCCGGCGCCGGAGGCAGCCGGGGCGCCACCGGCCGGGGCGGCAGCGCCCTCGGCAGCAGCGGCCTCGTCGGCCTCGCGGGACTTGATGACCTGGGCGCGGTGCTGCTCGAAGCGCTCCTGCGCCTCGGCGTACTGCGTCTCCCACGCCTCGCGCTGGGTCTCGTAGCCCTCGAGCCAGTCGTTGGTCTCGGGGTCGAAGCCCTCGGGGTAGATGTAGTTGCCCTGGTCGTCGTAGGACGCGGCCATGCCGTACAGGGTCGGGTCGAACTCGACCGAGGCGGCGTCGGCACCGAAGGCCTCGTTGGCCTGCTTCAGCGAGAGGCTGATGCGACGACGCTCGAGGTCGATGTCGATGACCTTGACGAAGATCTCGTCGTTGACCTGGACGACCTGCTCCGGGATCTCCACGTGGCGCTCGGCCAGCTCGGAGATGTGGACCAGACCCTCGATGCCCTCGTCGACGCGCACGAACGCACCGAACGGAACGAGCTTCGTGACCTTACCGGGAACGACCTGCCCGATCTGGTGCGTACGGGCGAACTGCTGCCACGGGTCTTCCTGCGTCGCCTTGAGCGACAGCGAGACGCGCTCGCGGTCCATGTCGACGTCGAGGACCTCGACGGTGACTTCCTGGCCGACCTCGACAACCTCGGAGGGGTGGTCGATGTGCTTCCAGGACAGCTCGGAGACGTGCACGAGACCGTCGACGCCACCGAGGTCCACGAAGGCACCGAAGTTGACGATCGAGGAGACGACGCCGGAGCGGACCTGACCCTTCTGCAGGGTCGTGAGGAAGGTCTGACGGACCTCGCTCTGGGTCTGCTCGAGCCAGGCACGGCGGGACAGGACCACGTTGTTGCGGTTCTTGTCCAGCTCGATGATCTTGGCCTCGAGCTCCTTGCCCACGTAGGGCTGGAGGTCGCGGACACGACGCATCTCGACGAGCGACGCCGGGAGGAAGCCGCGGAGGCCGATGTCGAGGATGAGACCACCCTTGACGACCTCGATGACGGTACCGGTGACGATGCCGTCTTCTTCCTTGATCTTCTCGATGGTGCCCCAGGCACGCTCGTACTGAGCGCGCTTCTTCGAGAGGATCAGGCGGCCTTCCTTGTCCTCCTTCTGGAGAACCAGGGCCTCGATCTCGTCGCCGACCTTGACGACCTCGTTCGGGTCGACGTCGTGCTTGATCGAGAGCTCGCGGCTCGGGATGACGCCTTCGGTCTTGTAACCGATGTCGAGGAGAACCTCGTCCCGGTCAACCTTGACGATGACACCGTCAACGATGTCGCCGTCGTTGAAGTACTTGATCGTCTCGTCGATCGCCGCGAGGAACGCGTCCGCGTCGCCGATGTCGTTGACCGCAACCTGCGGAGTGGTGGCGGTGGTCTCGGTGCTGCTCGTCATGTGGGAAAGGGCTCCGGTACGGACAGTGAGTCGTAGGTACTGCTACGCCGAGAGCCCGTATCGCCTCTGCAGAAGCCGGACAGCCTGGGAAGCACCCGACCCGCCGAACGGGAGGCACCTCGTGAACCGAGGGGACATGCAACAGATGCAAGCGCGGCCTGCTAGGTCTGAGGCGCGCAGGCTCGCAGCGCAACTTGTAGCATACGGGGGCAGTCGGGCAGGGTCAATGCGCGAAGGCGCACACGGGGGACACAGGGGCCCAAACCGGGCACATTTCATGTTCTCCGAGGCCACATCGGTCCCGGCCGTGTTGCGTGACTACGGTTCCGTACTCACAGGTGCCCCTAGGTACGTACCGCGTGCGGTGGGGTGAAGGCAAACTACAACGACGGACACGATGAGCCAAGAGATCTACACCACCGAACCGGAAGCGACCCGCCGCAGCGCCGGGGAAGCGGAGAGCAGCCGGGCAAGTCGCGGCTGGTGGGACCGGAACGCCGACGAGTACCAGAGCGACCACGGCGCGTTTCTCGGCGACGACCGTTTCGTCTGGGGCCCGGAGGGTCTCGACGAGGCCGAGGCCGGCCTGCTCGGCCCCGCGGAGTCGCTGAGCGGCCTGGACATCCTGGAGATCGGTGCGGGCGCGGCGCAGTGCTCGCGCTGGCTGGCCGCCCAGGGCGCCCGCCCCGTCGCCCTCGATCTCTCCCACCGCCAGCTCCAGCACGCACTGCGGATCGGCGACGAGGTCCCGCTGGTGGAGGCGGACGCCGGGGTGCTGCCGTTCCGGGACGGCTCCTTCGACCTGGCCTGCTCCGCCTATGGCGCGGTGCCGTTCGTCGCCGACCCCGTACAGGTCTTCCGGGAGGTGCACCGGGTGCTGCGCCCGGGGGGCCGCTGGGTCTTCTCGGTGACGCATCCGATCCGCTGGGCGTTCCCGGACGAGCCCGGGCCCGAGGGCCTGTCCGTCGCGGCCTCCTACTTCGACCGCACCCCGTACGTCGAGCAGGACGAGCAGGGCAACGCCGTGTACGTCGAGCACCACCGGACCGTGGGCGACCGGGTGCGGGACGTGGTGGCCGGCGGGTTCCGCCTGGTCGACCTGGTCGAGCCGGAGTGGCCCGCCTGGAACAACCAGGAGTGGGGCGGCTGGTCCCCGCTGCGCGGAAACCTGATCCCGGGCACGGCGATCTTCGTCTGCGTCCGGGACTGAGCGCGGGCCCGGAGGGCCGGAGTACGACACTGGGGGCGTGATCCGTACCGACGCCCTCGACCGGCTGCCCGTCCGTACCGCCGTGCCCGCGCTCCGGCAGGCGCTCGACGACCGGGGTGTCGCGGTGCTCTGCGCACCGCCCGGCACCGGCAAGACGACGCTGGTCCCGCTGGTCCTCGCCGGCCTGGTCGGCGACGGCCCCGCGCGCCGCGTGGTGGTCGCCGAACCGCGCCGGATCGCGGCCCGCGCGGCGGCCCGGCGCATGGCGTGGCTCCTCGGGGAGCGGACCGGGGAGCGTGTGGGGTTCACGGTCCGCGGGGAGCGTGTGGTGGGGCGCGGCACGGTGGTGGAGGTGGTGACCACCGGTGTGCTCCTGCAACGGCTCCAGCGCGACCAGGAGCTCGCCGGGGTCGATGCGGTGATCATCGACGAGTGTCATGAACGGCATCTGGACGCGGACACGGTCGCCGCCTTCCTCCTCGACGTACGGGAGGCGATCCGGCCCGATCTGCGGCTGGTCGCCGCGTCGGCGACGACGGACGCGGAGGGGTGGGCGCGACTGCTCGGCGATGCACCGGTGGTCGAGGCGCAGGGCGTGTCGCACCCGGTGGAGGTGGTGTGGGCGCCGCCGGTGAGGCCGGTCGGGCCGCCGCACGGGATGCGGGTCGACCCGGCGCTGCTGACGCATGTCGCCTCGGTGGTGCGCCGGGCGCTCGCCGAGCGGGACGGCGACGTGCTCTGCTTCCTGCCGGGCGTCGGTGAGATCGGCCGGGTGGCGGGACAGCTGGCGGGGGTGCCCGCGGAGGTGCTGCAGGTGCACGGGCGGGCACCGGCGGCGGTGCAGGACGCCGTGCTGGCGGGCTCGTCCGAAGGGCGCCGGGTGGTGCTGGCGACCTCCGTCGCGGAGTCGTCGCTGACGGTGCCGGGGGTGCGGATCGTCGTCGACTCGGGCCTGGCCAGGGAGCCGCGTACCGATCACGCCCGCGGACTGAGTGCGCTGACGACCGTACGGGCCTCGCAGGCCACCGGGAAGCAGCGGGCGGGCCGGGCAGGGCGTGAGGCCCCGGGCGCGGTGTACCGGTGCTGGGAACAGGCGGAGGGCGGGCGGCTCGCCCGGTTCCCGTCGCCGGAGATCAAGGTGGCCGATCTGGCGGCGTTCGCCCTGCAGGCGGCCTGCTGGGGCGATCCGGACGCGTCGGGGCTGGCGCTGCTCGACCCGCCGCCCGCCGGGGCGATGGGGGCGGCCCGCGAGGTCCTGACGGCCGTCGGCGCGGTGGACGCGGTCGGCCGGGTGACCGACCGGGGCGTACGGATGTCGCGGCTCGGCCTGCATCCCCGGCTCGCCCGTGCGCTGCTGGACGGCGCGGACGAGGTGGGCGGGCGCCGGGCGGCGGAGGTGGTGGCGCTGCTGAGCGAGGAGCCGCCCCGGGAGTACGGGGACGACCTGGCGGCGGCGCTGCGTACCGCCCGGCGGGGCGGCGACGGCTACGCGGCGCGCTGGCGGCAGGAGGTACGGCGGCTGTCGTCGTCCCTGGAAGGCGCCCGCGAGGGTTCCGGCACGGATGATGCCGCCGTCGGCCTGGTGGCCGCGCTGGCGTTCCCGGAGCGGGTGGCGCGGGCCCGCGGCGAAGGAGCGTTCCTGATGGCGTCGGGGACGGGCGCGGAGCTGCGGGACGGATCGCGGCTGCGCAGCGCACCCTGGCTGGCCGTCGCGGTCGCTGACCGCCCGGCGCACGCGGCGTCCGCGCGGGTGCGGCTCGCAGCCGTCATCGACGAGGACACGGCGCGGCTGGCCGCCGGGCATCTGCGGTTCGCGGGCGAGGAGGTCCGGTGGGACGGCCAGGACGTGGTGGCCCGCTCCGTGGAACGCCTGGGCGCTGTCGAACTGTCCGTGCGGGCGCTGAAGCAGCCGGACCCCGCGCTGGTGCGGGCAGCGCTCGTCGACGGGTTGCGGCGCGAGGGACTCGGCCTGCTGCGCTGGACCCGGGAGACCGGGCAGCTGCGCGAGCGGCTCACCTTCCTGCACCGGGAGCTGGGGGTCCCGTGGCCCGATGTGTCGGACGATGCGCTGCTGTCGCGTACCGAGGAATGGCTGGAGCCCGAGTTGTCCCGGGCCCGCCGCCGCTCCGACCTGGCCCGCATCGACGCCGGGCAGGCGTTGCGGCGGCTCCTGCCGTGGGCGACGGGCGAGGCGGCCCGGCTGGACGAGCTGGCGCCCGAGCGGATCGAGGTGCCGAGCGGGTCCCGGATCCGGGTCGAGTACGGCGGGGCGCAGCCCGTGCTCGCGGTGAAGCTCCAGGAGCTGTTCGGTCTCACCGAGACACCGGAGGTGGCCGGGGTGCCGGTTCTCGTGCACCTGCTCTCCCCCGCCGGCCGCCCGGCGGCGGTCACCGCCGATCTGGCGTCGTTCTGGCAGGACGGGTACCGGGCGGTTCGGGCGGAGCTGCGCGGCCGCTATCCGAAGCATCCGTGGCCGGAGGACCCGACGACGGTCGCGGCGACCCGGTACACCTCGGCGCGGCTCAGGCGGGAGTAGGCGCCGGATCCGGGGCGGGTGCGGTCGCCGCCTCCGGCTCCCGGCCTCCCGGCCGCCGGGACCGTGCCTCCAGCCACAGTGCGAGCGCCAGCAGCCCGGCGGCAAGGATCAGGAATCCCCGAGGCAGGTACGAGGTGAGCAGCAGGATCAGCACACGCTGGGACGTGACCAGCGCGACGGTGGACTCGATGTAGTCCTCGCGCATCTTCACGTGTCCGGCGAACGCGGTGACCGTGTCCTCGGACATGCCCATCGCCTTCGCGTTGCGCAGCTCCTCCTTGTGGATCTCCTCGCCGTTGACGGGCGCGCCGGTGACCGGGTCGACCCAGAACATCCGCTTGGTGGTGTACCAGCGGGTCATGCCCGTCTTGGCGACCTGCGCGGCGGTCACGCCCGCGATCGGCATCTTCTTCGGCATCGGGACCTTGGTCCACGGGATCGTCTGCTCGAAGTAGTACACGTCCATGCCGCGGAACGTCCGGGTGCCCCTGTAGTGGATCGGCGAGCTGGTACGGGTCTGGGCATCGAAGTACTCGTAGTCGCGCTTCTCGGTGAGGAACGGCCATTTGAACTCGATGCCCTCGCGCTCGACGGGGTCGCCGTCGACACTCTCGCCGGTGGCGTGGACGGGGGCCTGGCTGTGCGCGTCGAAGATGTAGCGCTCGGGGATCTGCGAGACCATCGCGCCGTTCGGGTCGACCACGTAGCTGAGGGCGTCCCAGACGACGACGTCGCGGCCGGCGCTGCGCTCGATCTTCTCGGACTCCTCCACATTGCCCTTGAGGGTCTGCACGATGGTGACCTTGGGGACCTGCTTGACCTTCATGCCGTCGTTGTAGTCGAGGAGCGTGGCGGGCTTCGCCTCCAGAACCACCTCCTGGTACTGGCTCGGCGGGATCTTCGCCAGCCTCGGGAAGGCGTACCAGCGCAGCAATGGCGACAGGGCGGCGAAGAAGACGGCGAAGGCCAGGAGTACGAGTCCGGCTCGGCGGCGCATGGCGTCCTCCCTCCTACTTCTTGGGTCCGGGGACGGTCGTCAGCAGGGGTTTGGGCGAGGTCTCGCCGGGTGGTGCGCCGATCGCGGTGACCGTGAACACGAGGGCGAGGGCCGCGGCCAGTCCGATGGCGGCGGCGATGACGGCACGCATGCTCGGCCTCCCGGAGAGCGCAGATCTGACAGAGCGTCAGGGCTGGGGCACCGTAGCAATGGAGACGCGAGATGAGAACACGTAAGACCAACCGGCAATTGGGGGTGGGTGAAGGAGCGGGGCTGGGGTGCGTGCATCGCAAGGCGGAGGGTCGTCCTCGTACCGGACGTACTTGGGCGAGCCCGACAACGCAGCGAGCGTGCGTGCCAGGCGTCGCGGGGCAGGCCGGGCTTCCGACACACGCCCTGAAGCAGCCCCTGTGCCGGGTGGTGGCACAGGGGCTGCTTGAGGGCGCGGTACGGCTCCGGGGCTGCCGTCAGGCGGCGGGCGCCTCGACGTCGAGCTCGATGACGACGGTGGCGCCGCCCTCGGTGGTCAGGCGGAGCCTGTACGTGCCCGTGGTGTCGTCGGCGTAGATCTTCGGGAGCGTCAGCGTGCCGTCGGCGCCGGTCTTCAGGTCCGTCAGGGTGCGGACCGTGTTGCCGTCCGCGTCCTTGAAGTACGGGCCCTTGTCGTTCTCCACCGGGGCGTCCCCGTCGGTGATCATCGTCGCGGTGACGGCGACACCGGACGCGACCGCACCCCGGTACGTGGCCTTGACCGCGACGGTGTCGGCGAACTCGGCGCCGGGGGCGGCGGTAAGTGCCTTGTCGTCGGTCCTGGCGATCGCGTCGGCCTGCCGGGCCGTCACGGTCGCGGTGTACGCGACAGCCGGCAGCGAACGTCCGGTGGCGATGGCCCGGACCGTGAACCGGCCCGTCTTCTCGCCCGCTTGCAGCACCGGAGCCGTCACCGTGCCGTCGGCACCGGTGGCCAGGGTGACCGAGCTCTTCCCGCCCTCGAAGCGGGTGTCGGTGTCACCGGCGATGGTGAATGTGACGGACACCTTGGCGAGCGGGCCGCCCAGACTGTTCTTCGCCCGCACCTTGATCCGTTCGGCGAACGCGTCGCCCGCGGTGGCGGTCAGCTTGCCGGTGCCCGCGTTCTCCACGGCGCCGAGGGTCTGCGCCGGTGTCGGCTTGGGACTCGGCTCGGGACTGGTCGAACCGCCGCCCGGCTTCGAAGGCTTCGGGTCCGGCTTCGGGTCCGGCTTCGGGTCCGGCCTCGAACTCGCGGGCGGGGTCGGCGACGGCGAGGTGCCGGGGTTCGTGCTCGAATCCGTACCACCGTCGAGGGGCGGCGGGACGGTGCCGCTGCCGTCGGGGACCTCGTGCGTGCCGCGCTTGTAGTAGTCGAACCAGGAACGGACCGTACGGAGGTATTCGTTCGAGTGGTTGTAGCTGAGGACCGCCCGGTCGAGATCGGCCGCCACCGCAAGGTCGCGCGAGCCGGCGCAGAGATAGCGCCCGGCGGCGAGCGCCGCGTCGTAGATGTTGTTGGGGTCCTTGCGGCCGTCGCCGTTGCCGTCCTGGCCCCACGTCGCCCACGTCGACGGGATGAACTGCATCGGGCCGACCGCACGGTCGTGCGTCGAATCCCCGTCGTACGCCCCGTTGTCGGTGTCCTTGATCATGGCAAAGCCCTGACCGTTGAGGACCGGGCCGAGAATCGGGGAGAACGTGGTGCCGTTCGCGTCGACCCGGCCGCCGCGGGCCTGGCCGGACTCGACCTTCCCGATCGCGGCGAGGAGCTGCCACGGCAGCCGGCAGGCCGCGTCGGTGTCCGCGAGAGACCGCTCGGCCTTCTTGTACGCGGCCAGAACCGAAGCCGGTATGCCCGATTGCGCACTGCCGGTGATCGGCAGATTCGTCGACGTACCGGGCTTGTTGGGGCTGACCAGCGGGGGCAGGTCCGTGTAGTACGGCGAGTTGCCGCTGGCCGCGGAGTCGTCGGACGGTGTGGAACCGGCGGCCGGCTGGTCACCACCGGCTCCGCCGCCGTCCGATGCGAGGACCGCGCCGGGGCCCTGCGAGGCGGCGAGCGCCGCCACAGCAACTGCGGCCACCGCAGTGGTGGTCGCCCCTCGGCGCAGTCGGCGGCCGAATTGCGCTGCCATACGTCTGGTCCCTCCCCGTCGACGGCTGCCCGCGCTCCCCAGCGCGAGGACTCAGGCGACCCTACGGCAACTCGTGCCGCTCGAACACAGGGACCTGACCGCTTCTTACCGGTATTTCACGTTGCAGACCGCAAGTTGTACAGGAAGCGTCGACTGTGCATCGGACGAGCACCGGATCCTCGTCCGGCGCACACTCGCGCATACTTGCCGCCATGCCGTTCACCCTGAGCCATGCCGCCGCCGTCCTCCCCGTGATCCGCCGGAACGGCACCGCGCGCGGGCCGCTCCTCGCCTCGGCGCTGGTCGCAGGTTCGTTCGCCCCCGACATGACGTACTACGCGGACACGGCGATCCCCGGCGCGATGGAGTTCGGGGAGGTCACCCATGCCGTGTGGGGTGTGTTCACGGTGGACGTGCTCATCACGGCGGCGCTCGTGGCGCTGTGGCTGCTGCTGCGCGAACCACTGGTGGCACTGCTCCCGCAGCCCTGGCAGGGGCGCGTGCACACCTTCGCACGGGGAGAGCGGCAGGGCCCCCGGGGCGCACGGGACATTGCCTGGTTCATCCTGTCGGCGGTCCTCGGGGCGGGCAGCCATGTGGTGTGGGACGCGTTCACCCATCACGACCGGTGGGGCACCCGGCTGGTACCGGTACTCAGCGAGAGCGCCGGCGGATTCCCGGTGTTCCAGCTGGTGCAGTACGGCAGTTCGGCCGTGGCACTGACCGTCCTCGGCTGGTTCACCGTGTCGGGGCTGCGGCGGACCGGGACCCGGCCCGCCCCGCGGTCCGTACCCGTCCTCGACCACCGGGACCGGTGGTACGCGGGCGCCCTGCTGAGCGTCTGCGTGCTGCTCGGCATCGTCCACCGGTGCGCCCGCTGGTACGCGTACTTCGGGCACATCGACACACCACTGGACATCATCCCCACCGCCTGCTTCGGCGCCGGAGCAGGGCTCGCCGTCGGACTGGTGCTGTACGCGGCGTGGATACGGCTCCGGGAACGGAAGCAGAACCGGCCGCCGACCGGGACCGGGGAGCCCGGCCGCCGGACGGGCCTGGTGTCGAGCCCGCCCGGCGACTGAGCACCGTACGACTGCCGGGACCGCCCCGCTCACGTCAGTGCGCGGCGGACTCCCAGTCCGCACCCACGCCGACCGACACATCCAGCGGGGCACGCAGCTGCACCGCCGTCGACATCTCGTGGCGCAGGATCTCCTCCACCTGCTTCCGCTCGCCCTTGGCGATCTCCAACACGATTTCGTCATGGACCTGGAGCAGCATCCGGGACTTCAGCCGCGCCTTCGTCAGCGCCCGGTCGACCTGGAGCATGGCAACCTTGACGATGTCCGCCGCCGTGCCCTGGATCGGTGCGTTCAGCGCCATCCGCTCGGCCATCTCACGGCGCTGCCGGTTGTCGCTGTTCAGGTCCGGGAGGTACCGGCGGCGCCCGAACACCGTCTCCGTGTAACCGGTGGACCGCGCCTCCTCCACCACCCGGTGCAGATAGTCACGGACCCCGCCGAACCGCTCGAAGTACGTGTCCATCAGACCGCGCGCCTCGCCCGCCTCGATGTTCAGCTGCTGCGACAGACCGAACGCGGACAGCCCGTACGCGAGCCCGTAACTCATCGCCTTGATCTTGCGGCGCATCTCCGCGTCCACCGCGGACTTGTCGACACCGAAGACCTGCGAAGCGACCGTGGTGTGCAGGTCCTCACCGGACGTGAACGCCTCGATCAGCCCCGCGTCCTCCGACAGGTGGGCCATCACGCGCAGTTCGATCTGGCTGTAGTCGGCCGTCATCAGCGTCTCGAACCCGTCGCCGACGACGAAACCACGGCGGATCGCCCGGCCCTCGTCCGTCCGGACCGGAATGTTCTGCAGATTGGGGTCGGTCGACGACAGGCGACCGGTCGCCGCGACCGTCTGGTTGAACGTGGTGTGGATACGGCCGTCCACCGCGATCGTCTTGACCAAACCCTCGACCGTGACCCGCAGCTTCGCCTGCTCGCGATGGCGCAGCATGATGATCGGCAGCTCGTGCTCCGTCTGAACCGCCAGCCACGCCAGCGCATCCGCGTCCGTCGTGTAACCCGTCTTCGTCTTCTTCGTCTTCGGCAGCCCCAGCTCACCGAAGAGAACCTCCTGAAGCTGCTTGGGCGACCCGAGGTTGAACTCCCGGCCCACCGCGGCGTGCGCCTCCTTCACCGCCTGCTGCACCGCACCGGCGAACTGCTGCTCCATGCCTTCCAGATGCTCCCGGTCCGCTGCGATGCCGTACCGCTCCAGGCGGGCCAGCAACGCGGACGTCGGCAGCTCCATGTCGTGCAGCAGCTCGGCGGCGCCGACCTCCTGCAGCCGCACGGTGAACGCCTCGCCCAGATCCAGGACCGCACGGGCCTGCGCCATCAGCGCCTCGGCCTCCGCCTGATCGTCCGCACCGAACGCCAGCTGCCCGTCGGACGCCGCCGCGGGGGCCAGCTCCCGGCCCAGATACTCCACCGACAGAGCGTCCAGCGCGAAGGAACGGCGGCCGGGCTTGACCAGATACGCGGCCAGCGCCGTGTCCATCGCGACGCCGTCGACCTGCCAGCCGTGCTCGGGGAAGACCCGCATCGCACTCTTCGCGTTGTGCATGACCTTCGGCCGCCCGGCGTCCGCGATCCACGCGGCGAACGCCCGCTCGTCCGCCTCGTCGAGCCGCGCCGGGTCGAACCACGCCGCCGCCCCGCCGCCGGCGGCCAGTGCGACCTCCGTGACACTGCCGGTGCCCAGCGCCCAGGTGTCGACCGTGGCGACACCGAGCGGCTGCCCGCCGTGCTCGGCCAGCCACGGCCCGAGCTCGCCCGCACCCAGCACCGCACCGTCCAGCTCGATACCCGCGGCCGGCGCCGGGGCCTCGGCCTCCGCAGCCCCCGGGTCCACGGCGAGCAGCCGCTCGCGCAGGCTCGGGTTACGGATCTCCAGAACATCGAGCACACCCGTGACCGCCGAGCGGTCGTACGGCGCACGCTCCAGGTCCTGCGGAGTCTTCGGCAGCTCCACGTCGCGGACCATCTCGGTCAGCCGGCGGTTCAGCTTCACCGACTCCAGATGGTCCCGGAAATTCTGCCCGGCCTTCCCCTTGACCTCGTCGGCACGCGCGACGAGGTCGTCGAACGAACCGAACTGGTTGATCCACTTCGCCGCCGTCTTCTCCCCGACGCCCGGAATTCCCGGCAGATTGTCCGACGGGTCCCCGCGCAGCGCCGCGAAGTCCGGGTACTGCTGCGGCGTCAGCCCGTACTTCTCCTCGACCTTCTCCGGAGTGAACCGCGTCAGCTCCGAGACACCCTTCGTCGGGTACAGCACCGTGACGTTGTCCGTGATCAGCTGGAACGAATCCCGGTCACCGGTGACGATCAGCACCTCGAAGCCGGCCGCCTCGGCCTGCGTCGCCAGCGTGGCGATCACATCGTCCGCCTCGAAACCGTCGACCGCAAAACGATCGGCACGCATCGCGTCCAGCAGCTCGCCGATCAGCTCGACCTGCCCCTTGAACTCGTCCGGCGTCTTCGAACGGGTCGCCTTGTACTCCGGGAACTCCTGCGACCGCCACGTCTTGCGCGAGACATCGAAGGCCACCGCGAAATGCGTGGGCGCCTCGTCGCGCAGCGTGTTCGCCAGCATCGACGCGAAGCCGTACACCGCGTTCGTCGGCTGCCCCGCTCCCGTCGTGAAATTCTCCGCAGGCAGCGCAAAGAACGCCCGGTACGCCAGGGAGTGCCCGTCCATCAGGAGCAGGCGCGGTCGGTTGTCTGCCGTCTTCTTCGATGCCGTCTCAGCCACGCCCCCGATCCTGCCACGGACCGCCGACAATCCGGACCGCACACCACTCGCCCGGCACTCGCCCGGCACGCGCCCGGCGCCGCGTGACACGATCGAAGACAGGAACAACCACAGGAACGCATGCAGCGACACCGCGCAGGTTCGCCGCTGGCTCAAAGGGGAGCAGACATGGCCACCAAGCCGCCCACCGGTGACCCGGTCCAGGACGCACCACACGTCGAACCGGCCCAGCGCGCCGCCGCCGGACTGCCCGCCGTCGCCCACAGCCTGCGCATCGCCCAACAGCAGATGGGCGTCCGCCGCGCCGCCCGGACCCTCCTCAAGGTCAACCAGAAGGACGGCTTCGACTGCCCCGGCTGCGCCTGGCCGGAGGGCGACAAACGGCACACCGCCGAATTCTGCGAGAACGGCGCCAAGGCCGTCGCCGAAGAAGCCACCCTGCGCCGCGTCACCCCCGACTTCTTCGCCGCCCACCCCGTGGCCGACCTGGCCACCCGCAGCGGCTACTGGCTCGGCCAGCAGGGCCGCATCACCCAGCCGATGTACCTGCCCGAAGGCGCCGACCGTTACGAGGCCGTGACCTGGGAGCACGCCTTCGAGATCATCGCCGAGGAACTGAGCGCCCTCGACTCCCCCGACGAAGCGCTCTTCTACACCTCGGGCCGCACCAGCAACGAAGCCGCGTTCCTGCTGCAGCTGTTCGCCCGCGAGTTCGGCACCAACAACCTGCCGGACTGCTCCAACATGTGCCACGAGTCCTCCGGCTCCGCCCTCACGGAGACCATCGGCATCGGCAAGGGCAGCGTCTCCCTCGAGGACCTCCACCAGGCCGACCTGATCATCGTCGCCGGACAGAACCCCGGCACCAACCACCCCCGGATGCTCTCCGCCCTGGAGAAGGCCAAATCCGCAGGCGCCAGGATCATCTCGGTGAACCCGCTTCCCGAAGCCGGCCTGGAACGGTTCAAGAACCCGCAGACACCCCAAGGAATGATCAAGGGCACCGCCCTCAACGACCTCTTCCTGCAGATCCGCATCGGCGGCGACCAGGCCCTCTTCCGGCTCCTCAACAAGATGATCCTGGAGACCGAAGGCGCCGTCGACGACACCTTCGTACGCGAACACACCCATGGATACGAGGAATTCGCCGCCGCCGCCCGCGCCGCCGACTGGGACGAGACCCTCACCGCCACCGGGCTCGACCGCGCCACCATCGAGCAGGCCCTCACCATGATCCTCGCCTCGAAGCGCACCATCGTCTGCTGGGCCATGGGCCTCACCCAGCACAAACACTCCGTCCCCACCATCCGCGAAGTCGTCAACTTCCTCCTGCTCCGCGGCAATATCGGACGGCCCGGCGCCGGAGTCTGCCCCGTCCGCGGCCACTCCAACGTCCAGGGCGACCGCACCATGGGGATCTTCGAACGACCCGCCCCCGAATTCCTCGACGCCCTCGACAAGGAATTCGGCATCACCTCACCACGCCACCACGGCTACGACGTCGTCCGCTCCATCCAGGCCCTCCGCGACGGCGACGCCAAGATCTTCTTCGCCATGGGCGGCAACTTCGTCGCGGCCACCCCCGACACCACCGTCACCGAGGCCGCCATGCGCCGCGCCCGCCTCACCGTCCACGTATCGACCAAGCTCAACCGCTCGCACGCCGTCACCGGCACCCGCGCCCTGATCCTGCCCACCCTCGGCCGCACCGACAAGGACGTCCAGGCAAGCGGCAAGCAGTTCGTCACCGTCGAGGACTCCATGAGCATGGTCCACGCCTCCCGCGGCAACCTCACCCCCGCAAGCCCCCACCTGCTCTCCGAACCCGCCATCGTCGCCCGCCTCGCCCGCGCCGTCCTCGGCCCGGGATCCACCACCCCCTGGGAAGAGTTCGAGAAGGACTACGCGACGATCCGCGACCGCATCTCCCGCGTCGTCCCCGGCTTCGAGAACTTCAACGCCCGCGTCGCCCACCCCGGCGGATTCACCCTCCCGCACGCCCCGCGCGACTCCCGCCGCTTCCCCACCGCCACCGGCAGGGCCAACTTCACCGCGGCACCCGTCGAATACCCCGAACTCCCCGAAGGCAGACTGCTGTTGCAGACCCTGCGCTCCCACGACCAGTACAACACCACGATCTACGGCCTCGACGACCGCTACCGCGGCATCAAGGGCGGCCGCCGCATCGTCATGGTCAACCCCGACGACGCCCGCACCCTCGGCCTCACCGACGGCGCCTACACCGACCTCGTCAGCGAATGGAAGGACGGCGTCGAGCGCCGCGCCGCCGGCTTCCGCATCGTCCTCTACCCCACCGCCCGGGGCTGCGCCGCCGCCTACTACCCCGAGACCAATGTGCTGGTCCCCCTCGACTCCACCGCCGACACCAGCAACACCCCCGCGAGCAAGTCCGTCGTCGTCCGCTTCGAGAACATCAAGGGATAGAACATCCGGAGGCGGAACGTCCGGGAGCAGAACATCCCGAGAGAATCCGCACACCCCATCCCACTAAGCGTTCGCTCAGTCGTCTGATAAGAACGATGCGCACAGCAAGAGAACGACGAACCACCGCAGACGATCGGAGCCGGACCCCATGGGCGAGCACACCGCACCCAAGTTCCCCCAGGAGATCATCGACGAGTACGCCACCCTCGGCGTCGACCTGCCCGCACTCTTCTCCGCCGGACACCTCGGCGAACGCATGGGCATCCAGATCGTCGAAGCCTCCGCGGACCGCGTCGTCGGCACCATGCCCGTCGAAGGCAACACCCAGCCCTACGGACTCCTCCACGGCGGCGCCTCCGCCGTCCTCGCCGAAACCCTCGGCTCCGTCGGCACCATGCTCCACGGCGGCGCCACCAAGCTCGCCGTCGGCGTCGACCTGAACTGCACCCATCACCGAGGGGTACGAAGCGGACTCGTCACCGGCACCGCCACCCCCGTACACCGCGGCCGCTCCACCGCCACCTACGAGATCGTCATCACCGACGAACAGGACAAGAGGGTCTGCACCGCCCGCCTCACCTGCCTGCTCCGCGACGCCCCCAAGGCCGCCGCCGCCTGACCCACCGACACCGAAACACACCCCTGCCCGGCCGGACCACAAATCCGGCCGGGCAGAGCCATATCCGCCCACAACAACCCGCCCACACAAGACCGTTGAAGAACATCCACAGTCAACACCCTTGACCCCGCAACCCCTTGTGTGGCCCACTCAGCAGCCACACGAAGCCCACGGACACCACAGGGCGTGGACCACACACCCCCTCGGCGTAACACTGCGTAACATGCGCGCAATGCCGGAGCGCCGCAGGGCACCCACAGAGCCCGGCCCCGCAGACGCCGGGCACCCCGTCGCGCCCTCACACCCCCCACCGCGTGACAGCACCAAGATCGCTTCAAGCCCCTTAGCAGAGCTGCGCGTTCTCAGAATGCGGTCACTTCACCGTCCAGCAAAAAGCCGTACATGTCCCCACAGCCACCTCAAGCCTTCCTCAACGGCATAACAAGACAGTCACATCCTCCGCCGACCCATCCCCGACCCCGCCACCTGCGCCTAGAGTCACGGCCAGTCACCGCGCCGCCGGGCGCGTCTGCAGCACGGCCCTGTACCAACCCAGTACGGCCCGGCGAACGACACGGCACCTCAAGCAGAGGAGGCCGCGCCAGGGAAAGGACTTTTCGTGCGACACCGTTCTTTGCTCATCCTCACCACAGTGCTCACCACCGGAGCACTGACGCTCACCGCCTGCGGGTCGCGCGACGACAGCAAGAACAGCAGCGGCGGCGGCGACAACCAGACCGTCGTCATCGGCGTCGACGCGCCCCTGACCGGCGACCTCTCCGCCCTCGGCCTCGGCATCAAGAACTCCGCCGACCTCGCCGCCAAGACGGCCAACAAGGACAAGACCGTCCCCGGCATCACCTTCGAGGTCCAGCCGCTCGACGACCAGGCGCAGCCCTCCGTCGGCCAGCAGAACGCCACCAAGTTCATCGACAACAAGAAGGTCCTCGGCGTTGTCGGCCCCCTGAACTCCGGCGTCTCCCAGTCGATGCAGAAGCCGCTCAACGACGCCGGCCTCACCCAGATCTCCCCCGCCAACACGGGCACCGAGCTGACCCAGGGCGACAACTGGAAGACCGGCGACAAGAAGCGCCCCTACAAGACCTACTTCCGCACCGCCACCACGGACCAGATCCAGGGCGCCTTCGCGGCGAAGTACCTCTTCAACAACGCGAAGATCAAGCAGGTCTACCTGATCGACGACCAGAAGCCCTACGGCGCCGGTCTCGCCGCCTCCTTCAAGGCGACGTTCACCGAACTCGGCGGCAAGATCGCCGGCTCCGACCACGTCAACCCCGACGACCGCGACTTCAACGCCGTCGTCACCAAGGTGAAGAAGTCCGGCGCCAAGGCCGTCTACTACGGCGGTGAATACCCCGCCGGCGCACCCCTGAGCCAGCAGCTCAAGGACAGCGTCCAGATCCCCCTCATGGGCGGCGACGGCATGTACAGCGCCGACTTCATCAAGCTCAACAAGAAGGCCCAGGGCGACATCGCCACCTCCGTCGGCAAGCCCGTCGAGGAGCTCGACTCCGCCAAGAAGTTCATCGCGGACTACAAGACGGCCGGCTACAAGGACGCCTACGAGGCCTACGGCGGCGGCACCTACGACGCCACCTGGGCCATCATCGAGGCCGTCAAGGCCGTCGTCGCCGCCAACGACGGCAAGCTCCCCGACGACGCCCGCGCCAAGGTCCTCGACGCCGTTGGCAAGGTCAGCTTCGACGGCGTCACCGGCCCCGTCTCCTTCGACGAGTTCGGCGACACCACCAACACCATGATGACCGCCTACCAGGTCGACGGCGGCAAGTGGGTCTCCAAGCTCAGCGAGGCCTACAAGAAGGACTGACCAAGCCCTCCCGGTCAGAAAGAAAAACCAGACCGCGCGGGAGCGCTACCAGCGCTCCCGCGCGGTGCCATATCCGAACCACTCCACGGAGGCCCTGCGGTGAACGAACTGCCGCAACAGCTGGCCAATGGACTCATCCTCGGCGCGATGTACGGTCTCATCGCGATCGGCTACACGATGGTCTACGGAATCATCCAGCTCATCAACTTCGCCCACGGCGAGATCTTCATGATCGGAGGCTTCGGAGCTCTCACCGTGTACCTCTGGATGCCGGCCGGCTCCAACCTCCTCGCAATCGTCCCCCTCATGATCATCGGCGGCGTCATATGCTCCGTCGCCATCAGCGTCGCAGCCGAACGCTTCGCCTACCGGCCCCTGCGCACCGCACCCAGACTCGCCCCGCTGATCACCGCGATCGGACTCTCCCTCGCACTCCAGCAGGCCATCTGGAAGTGGTACCCCAACGCCACGAAGGACCACCCCTTCCCCCAGTTCAAGGGCGACGCCTTCGACATCCTCGGCGCCAACATCCAGCGCGGTGACCTCTTCGTCCTCATCGCCGCACCCGTCTGCATGATCGCCCTCGGCCTCTTCGTCTCCAAGACCCGCTCCGGCCGCGGCATGCAGGCAACCTCGCAGGACCCCGACACCGCCAAGCTCATGGGCATCAACACCGACCGCATCATCGTCATGGCCTTCGCCATCGGCGCCGCGTTCGCAGCCGTCGCAGCCGTCGCCTACGGACTCAAGAACGGCCAGATCGGCTTCCGCATGGGCTTCATCATGGGCCTCAAGGCGTTCACCGCAGCCGTACTCGGCGGCATCGGCAACATCTACGGCGCCATGCTCGGCGGAGTCGTACTCGGCGTCGCCGAATCCCTCGCCACCGGCTACATGAGCGACGTCCCCGGCATGGACCTCTTCGGCGGCGGCGCCTGGAAGGACGTATGGGCCTTCGTCCTCCTCATCATCGTCCTGCTGCTCCGGCCCCAGGGCCTGCTCGGCGAACGCGTCGCGGATCGGGCGTGATACGGATGACCACCCACACCACACCGGCCCGGGACACGCTCATCCCGCTGCCCACCCCCGTCGCCCGCGCCCTCACCGCCGCAGGCGCCGCCATCGCCCTCGCCGGCACCTTCCTCGCCTGGACCTGGACCACCGACTTCCCCGGCGACCTCACCGTCACCGGCTACCCCGGCGGCCTCCAGATCCTCACCCTCACCAGCGCCGCCCTCACCCTCCTCTTCGCACTCAGCGGATACGGAATCCGAGGACTCGGCTGGCTCACCCCCGGCGGCACCAACAGCCCCGTCCGGCTCCTCGCCCTCGGCACCCTCGGCACCACCGGCTACACCATGGGAGCCATCGCCTACGAGCTCGGCGGCGTCGTCAACCTCGAACCCGGCGCATGGGTCAGCGGCATCGGCGCACTCATCTCCACCGTCGCCGCACTCGCACTCCCCAGCGACGAACCACTCCCCCAGCACGAACCCCGGCCCGGCACCTGGCAGCGCTTCCGCAACAGCCTCACCGCACCCGCGGCACCCCGCGCCACAACACTCCCCGCCTGGGCCGAAATCCTCATCATCACCGCGGCCTTCGGCGCCATGCTGTACGTCTTCACCTACGGCATCGACATCCCCACCGAAGAATCCGAACAGTTCATCGGCTTCCTCATCACCGCGGCCTTCGCGTTCACCGCAATCACCCGCGCCGGGCTCATCTCCCGCATCACCGCGCTGACCACGAAGCACCGCAACGTCGCCCTCACCGCAGCCCTGGTCGCAGCACTCTGCTTCCCCTTCACCCAGGACACCGCGGAATACGCCCTCATCGGCGTCAACATCCTCATCTTCGCGACCGTCGCCCTCGGCCTCAACGTCGTCGTCGGCCTCGCCGGCCTCCTCGACCTCGGCTACGTCGCCTTCCTCGGCGTCGGCGCCTACACCGCGGCCCTCGTCTCCGGCGCACCCCTCTCCGCCATCGGCGTCCACTTCCCCTTCTGGGCCGCCGTCCTCACCGGAGCCGCAGTCTCACTCGTCTTCGGCGTCCTCATCGGCGCCCCGACCCTCCGACTGCGCGGCGACTACCTCGCCATCGTCACCCTCGGCTTCGGAGAGATCTTCCGCGTCACCGTCAACAACCTCAACGGCAACAGCGGACCCGACCTCACCAACGGCTCCCAAGGCATCCCTAGCATCCCGGACCTCAACCTCCTCGGGATCGACTTCGGACTCAGCCACGACATCGGCCCCTTCACCCTCAGCAGGCCCGCCAACTACTACCTGCTGATGCTCGTCGTCACCGCCGTCGTCGTCCTCGTCTTCCGCCGCTCCGGAGACTCCCGCATCGGCCGCGCCTGGGTCGCCATCCGCGAAGACGAAACCGCCGCCACCGCCATGGGCATCAACGCCTTCCGGCTCAAGCTGCTCGCCTTCGCCCTCGGCGCCACCCTCGCCGGCCTCGCCGGCACCGTCCAGGCACACGTCAACTACACCGTGACGCCCGAGCAGTACCAGTTCGCCGGCTCCGTACCCCCCAACTCCGCCTTCCTCCTCGCCGCCGTCATCCTCGGCGGCATGGGAACCCTCAGCGGACCCTTCGTCGGCGCGGCACTGCTCTACCTCATCCCGGCCAAACTCCAGTTCATGCAGGACTACCAGCTGTTCCTCTTCGGCATCGCGCTCATCCTCCTGATGCGCTTCCGCCCCGAAGGCCTCGTCGCCGACCGCAGGAAACAGCTCGAATTCCACGAGAACGACACGATCGACGTACCGGAACCACGGCAGTCCGAAGAAACCGGCGCCGGCATCGCCAAGGCGGGGGCGTGACCACCATGACCACCACCACGAAAACCGCCACCACCGTTCTCGACGCAAGCGGCGTGACCATGCGCTTCGGCGGCCTCACCGCCGTACGCAACGTCGACCTCACCGTCAACGCAGGCGAAATCGTCGGCCTCATCGGACCCAACGGCGCCGGCAAAACCACCTTCTTCAACTGCCTCACCGGGCTCTACGTCCCCACCGAAGGCAAAGTCAGCTACAAAGGCACTGTCCTGCCGCCCAAGCCCCACCTCGTCACCCAGGCAGGCATCGCCCGCACCTTCCAGAACATCCGGCTCTTCGCCAACATGACCGTCCTGGAAAACGTCCTCGTCGGACGCCACACCCGCACCAAAGAAGGCCTCTGGTCCGCCCTCCTGCGCCTCCCCGGCTTCACCAAGGCCGAGAACGCCAGCCGGGAACGCGCCATGGAACTCCTGGAATTCATCGGCCTCCACACCAAGGCCGACCACCTCGCGCGCAACCTCCCCTACGGAGACCAGCGCAAGCTGGAAATCGCCCGCGCCCTCGCCAGCGACCCCGGACTCCTCCTCCTCGACGAGCCCACCGCCGGCATGAACCCCCAGGAAACCCGCGTCACCGAAGAACTCATCTTCGCCATCCGCGACCAGGGCATCGCCGTCCTCGTCATCGAGCACGACATGCGGTTCATCTTCAACCTCTGCGACCGCGTCGCCGTCCTCGTACAGGGCGAAAAGCTCGTCGAAGGCACCTCCGACGTCGTCCAGAGCGACGAACGCGTCGTCGCCGCCTACCTCGGCACCCCCTTCGAAGGCGCCCCCGGCGCCGAAGAAGTCGCCGAAGTCGAAGCAGCGGAAGCCGAAGCACACGCCGAAGCCGAAGCCACGGAAGCGGAACCCACCGAAGCCGAAGCCGCCACCGACGACGACACCAGCACCACCCGCACCGAAGAGGAGGACACCCGATGACCGCACTGCTCCAGGTCGAAGACCTCCGCGTCGCCTACGGCAAGATCGAAGCCGTCAAAGGCATCTCCTTCACCGTCGAAGCCGGCCAGGTCGTCACCCTCATCGGCACCAACGGCGCAGGCAAAACCACCACCCTGCGCACCCTCTCCGGCCTCCTCAAGCCCATAGGCGGCCAGATCCTCTTCGAGGGCAAACCACTCACCAACATCCCCGCCCACAAGATCGTCTCCCTGGGCCTCGCCCACTCCCCCGAGGGACGCCACATCTTCCCCCGGCTGACGATCACCGAGAACCTCCTTCTCGGCGCCTATCTCCGCAACGACAAAGCAGGCATCGAAAAGGACGTCCAGCGCGCCTACGACCTCTTCCCCATCCTCGGGGAACGACGGAAGCAGGCCGCAGGAACCCTCTCGGGCGGCGAGCAGCAAATGCTCGCCATGGGCCGCGCCCTCATGTCCCAGCCCAAATTGCTCATGCTCGACGAGCCCTCCATGGGCCTCTCCCCGATCATGATGCAGAAGATCATGCAGACCATCGTCGAGCTGAAGGCCCAGGGCACCACCATCCTGCTCGTCGAGCAGAACGCCCAGGCGGCACTCTCACTCGCCGACCACGGCCACGTCATGGAGGTCGGCAAGATCGTCCTCTCCGGCACCGGCCAGAACCTCCTCCACGACGAATCCGTCCGCAAGGCGTACCTCGGCGAGGACTGACCCGCACCGCTTCACACGGATGAGGCCCGCACCCCGATCGATCCGGGGTGCGGGCCTCATCCGTACCTACCTACGCGGCTACTCGCCGTCCTTCGCCGCCCGCTTCTTCTCCTCAGCGTCCTCGATCAACGCCTCGGCAAGCTGCTGCATCGACAGCCGACGATCCATCGACGTCTTCTGGATCCACCGGAACGCCGCCGGCTCCGACAGCCCGTAATCCGTCTGCAGAATGCTCTTCGCCCGGTCCACCAGCTTCCGCGTCTCCAGCCGCTGCGCGAGGTCCGCGACCTCGTTCTCCAGCGCCTTCAGCTCCGCGAACCGGGACACGGCCATCTCGATGGCCGGCACCACGTCGCTCTTGCTGAACGGCTTCACGAGGTACGCCATCGCCCCGGCGTCCCGGGCCCGCTCCACGAGGTCGCGCTGCGAGAACGCGGTGAGCATCAGGACGGGCGCGATGGACTCCTCGGAAATCTTCTCCGCGGCGGAGATCCCGTCGAGGATCGGCATCTTCACATCGAGGATGACGAGGTCGGGCCTGTGCTCGCGGGCGAGCTCGACCGCCTTCTCGCCGTCGCCGGCCTCGCCGACGACCGCGTAGCCCTCTTCCTCGAGCATCTCTTTGAGGTCGAGGCGGATGAGAGCCTCGTCCTCGGCGATGACGACGCGGGTCGTCAGCGGCGGGACGTGCGACTTGTCGTCGTCGGCGACGGGCTGGGGCGACTCGGGGGCGGTCACGGGGCTCCTTGTTCCGGGGCAAGTGCAGCTCCCTTGAGCCTACCCACCTGCGGTATGGTGGTCGCGCAGCGGGTCGAAGAGCACCTTCGATTCTGTGAGCCCCGGTAGCCCAATTGGCAGCAGGCAATGGATTCAAAACCCATACAGTGTCGGTTCGAGTCCGACTCGGGGCACTTTTCCTTCGATTCCAAGGCCACCGAGGAATAGTAGAACTTCACATGAACGTGTGAATGCTTGCTTATTCCACCTGCGGGTCATCAAGATCCAGATCAGGATCGGCCCTGTGTACGACCTTGATACGCGCAAGCGCGCTCTGGCACTCATCGCCCAAGGCTTCAGCCAGAACTCCGTAAGCAAGCAGACCGGCATTTCGCGTGCCGCCATCCGCTCGTGGCAGGCACGAATAGAACCCCTCGGCTGGAACCGCGCTGCAGCCTGTCCAAGGTGCGACGGCCTGCCGAGCGATCCCGAAGTCCCCGCCGCGTACGCCTACCTACTGGGCCTCTATCTCGGTGACGGCTGCATCAGCTCCGCGAGAAGGGGTGTGTACTTCCTCCGTATCGCCTGCGCCGATGCCTGGCCCGGCCTCATCGACGCCTGCGCCGAAGCCATGCAGCTCGTGCGTCCCGGCAACAAGGTGTTCCGGGTTCAGCGTCAGGGCTGCCAGAACGTGACCTGCCACAGCAAGCACTGGCCGTGCTTTTTCCCCCAACACGGCCCCGGCAGGAAACACGACCGCAAGATCGCACTCGAACCCTGGCAACAGAAGATCGTGGACGCCCACCCATGGGAATTCATCCGAGGGCTCATCCACTCCGACGGCTGCCGCATCACCAACTGGACCACCCGCCTCGTCGCCGGTGAGCGGAAGCGCTACGAGTACCCCCGGTACTCCTTCACCAACAAGTCGGACGACATCCGCAAGCTGTTCAGCGACACGCTCACCGCTGTCGGGGTCGAGTGGACAACCCTCGCACGAGGCAGCAGCCCGCTCAACATCTCCGTCGCCCGACGGGCGTCCGTCGCGCTCATGGACGCGCACGTCGGGCCGAAGCACTGACGACCGGATTACTTGGGGCTGTCGTCCTCGCCGATGTGGTGCACGCGCACCAGGTTCGTCGATCCGGGGACGCCCGGCGGGGAGCCGGCCGTGATGACCACGATGTCGCCCTTCTCGCAGCGGCCGATCCGCAGGAGCTCCTCGTCGACCTGGGCGACCATCGCGTCCGTGGAGTCGACGTGCGGGCCGAGGAAGGTCTCGACGCCCCATGTGAGGTTCAACTGGGAGCGGGTGGCCGGGTCCGGGGTGAAGGCCAGGAGTGGGATGGGTGAGCGGTAGCGGGAGAGGCGCTTGACCGTGTCGCCGCTCTGGGTGAAGGCGACGAGGAACTTCGCGCCGAGGAAGTCGCCCATCTCGGCGGCTGCGCGGGCGACCGCGCCGCCCTGGGTGCGGGGCTTGTTGCGGTCGGTGAGCGGGGGCAGGCCCTTGGCGAGGATGTCTTCCTCGGCTGCTTCGACGATGCGGGACATCGTGCGGACCGTTTCGATGGGGTATTTGCCGACGCTGGTCTCGCCGGAGAGCATCACCGCGTCGGTGCCGTCGATGACGGCGTTGGCGACGTCGGACGCTTCGGCTCGGGTGGGGCGGGAGTTGTCGATCATCGAGTCGAGCATCTGGGTGGCGACGATGACCGGTTTGGCGTTGCGCTTGGCGAGCTTGATGGCGCGCTTCTGGACGATGGGGACTTGTTCGAGGGGCATTTCGACGCCGAGGTCGCCGCGGGCGACCATGATGCCGTCGAATGCGGCGACGATGTCGTCGATGTTCTCGACGGCCTGGGGTTTTTCGACTTTGGCGATGACGGGGAGGCGGCGGCCTTCTTCCTCCATGATGCGGTGGACGTCGTCGATGTCGCGTCCGCTGCGTACGAAGGAGAGGGCGATGACGTCGGCGCCGGTGCGCAGGGCCCAGCGGAGGTCTTCGATGTCCTTTTCGGAGAGTGCGGGGACGGAGACGGCGACGCCGGGGAGGTTGAGGCCTTTGTTGTCGGAGACCATGCCTCCTTCGATGACGGTGGTGTGGACGCGGGGGCCGTCGACGTCGGTGACTTCGAGGGTGACGCGGCCGTCGTCGACGAGGATGCGTTCACCGGTGGTGACGTCGGTGTGGAGGCCTTCGTAGGTGGTGCCGCAGGTGTTGCGGTCGCCTTCGATGGGTTCGACGGTGATGGTGAAGCTGTCGCCGCGTTCAAGGAGTACGGGGCCCTCGCGGAAGCGGCCCAGGCGGATCTTCGGGCCTTGAAGGTCGGCGAGGATCCCGACGCTGCGTCCGGTTTCGTCGGAGGCTTTGCGTACGTGGCGGTAGCGCTGTTCGTGTTCGACGTAGGAGCCGTGGCTGAGGTTGAAGCGGGCGATGTCCATTCCGGCTTCGACGAGTGCCTTGATCTGCTCGTATGTGTCGGTGGCTGGGCCCAGGGTGCAGACGATTTTTGCTCGGCGCATGGTTTGAGCCTAGACCTTACCTACGGGTAGCGAATTGGGTCTGCGTGTCGTCTCAACAACCTTTGGGTGAAGGGTTATTGACAAGTGTTGAATTGTGCAGCGGGGTGCTCTGATGAGCATTGTTTTCAGAGTTTTGGGGGTTCCATGGTGAAGCGGGCGTTCACCTGGGCGTAGACGGTCTGTCGTTGGGGTTCGAGGTCGAGGGCGGGGGGTGTTTCGGGTTCTGCTCCGCCGTATGCGGCGCGGCCGCGGAAGCTGCCGGGTGCGGCGGGCATGGGTGGGAGGGGGGCGATGTTCTCGGCGCCGAGGTCGGCGATCTCGAGGAGGGCGGTGAGGTGGGTGCCGAGGGCGTCGGCGTATTCGCGGGCGCGTTTGAGGGCTTCTTGTACGGCTTGGCGGCGGGCTTGTGCGTGGGCGGGTGAGTCGGGGCGGAGGTTCCACCAGGGGCCGTTGATGCGGGTCATGTCGAGGTCGGCGATGCGGGTGGCGAGTTCGCCGAGTGCGGTGAAGTCGCTCAGTACGGCGGTGATGTGGACGCGGCCGTGGTAGGCGCGGATTTTTTCGTCTCGTCCGCGTGAGGTGAGTTCGGGGGTGATGGAGAGGGCCCCGGTTTCGAGTTTTTCGACAGCTTGTCCGTAGGTGCGTGCGAGTTCGAGGACGTTGGTGTTGCGTCGAGTGAGGTCTTCGAGGGCTGTTCGGCGGTCTTTGCCCCGGGCGGTGACGGTGATGGTGATGTGGGCGGTTTCGGGGTCGACTTCGAGGCGGGCTTCGCCGCGGACGGCGACGCGGGGGTGGTCGGGGGTGCCGTAGGGGGCTGGTGTGTGGGTCATGGGTTCACTGTGGCATTGGGGTTCGACCCGTGTGGTCATCAGATAGAAACCTGCAAGGGGTGTTGCGTGGGGCGGCGGGTGAGTCATTATCTACGCGCGTTGTGTACTGCGAGATCTGATCTGTGGGAGACGAGATGCCGCTGAACCGTAGGACGTTCCTGGGCACATCGGCTGCGGCCGGGGCCGGTGTGGCGATGGCTGGGGGTGTGGCTGTGCCTGCCGAGGCCCAGGGTCGCGGGTCCGGGCGTCCGCCGAAGCGGTACTCGTTCACGGTGATGGGTACGACCGATCTGCATGGGAATGTCTTCAACTGGGACTACTTCACGGACAAGGAGTTCGACGACAAGGCGCACAACGATGTGGGTCTGGCGAAGATCTCGACGCTGGTGGAGCAGGTCCGTGCGGAGAAGGGCCGTCACAACACCCTGATGATCGATGCGGGTGACACGATCCAGGGCACTCAGCTTTCGTATTACTACGCGAAGATCGATCCGATCACGGCGCAGCGTGGTCCGGTGCATCCGATGGCGCAGGCGATGAACGCGATCGGGTATGACGCGGCGGCACTGGGCAACCATGAGTTCAACTACGGCATTCCGGTGCTGCGGAAGTTCGAGGAGCAGTGTGATTTTCCGCTGCTGGGTGCGAACGCGCTGGATGCGAAGACGTTGCAGCCGGCGTTCGCCCCGTATGTGATCAAGCGGATGCGTACGCCGCACGGTCGGGATGTGAAGGTGGCGATTCTGGGTCTGACGAACCCGGGGATCGCGATCTGGGACAAGGCGAATGTCAGCGGCAGGATGGTGTTCCCGGGGTTGGAGGAGCAGGCGGCGAAGTTCGTGCCGCGGCTTCGGTCCATGGGGGCGGATGTCGTGATCGTGTCGGCGCATTCGGGGACCAGTGGGACGTCGTCGTACGGTGACCAGGTTCCGTACGTGGAGAACGCGGCGGCTCTGGTGGCGGAGCAGGTGCCGGGTATCGATGCGATTCTTGTCGGTCATGCTCACCTGGAGATCCCCGAGTACTTCGTGGAGAACAAGGAGACGGGCAAGAAGGTGGTGCTCTCCGAGCCGTTGAAGTGGGGGCAGCGGTTGACGCTGTTCGACTTCGATCTGGTGTGGGAGAAGGGCCGCTGGGTGGTGGAGGGTGCGGGTTCGCGGGTGTTGAACTCGAACGTGGTGGCGGAGGACCCGAAGATCACGGGGTTGTTGGCGGATGAGCACAAGAAGGTTGTGGCGTACGTCAATCAGGTGATCGGTACGTCGACGGCGGCGATGACGACGGCGGAGGCGGCCTGGAAGGACGAGCCGATCATCGATCTGATCAATGTGGTTCAGGCGGAGACGGTGAAGGCGGCTCTGGCGGGTGGCGCGTACGCGTCGTTGCCTGTGCTGTCGCAGGCGTCGTGTTTCTCCCGTACGGCGCAGATTCCGGCGGGGAATGTGACGATCAAGGATGCGGCGGGGCTGTATCCGTTCGAGAACACGCTTGAGGCACGGTTGCTGACGGGTGCGCAGATCAAGGATTATCTGGAGTTCTCGGCGCGGTATTACGTGCAGACGGCTGCGGGTGCTCCGGTGGATACGGCGAAGTTGACGAATGCGGGCAACACGCCGGACTACAACTATGACGCGGTGTCGGGTCTGACGTATGAGATCGATATTGCGAAGCCGAATGGTTCGCGGATTGTGAATCTGTCGTTCGAGGGCAAGGCGATCGATCCGGCGGCGGAGTTCGTGCTGGCGGTGAATAATTATCGGGCGAGCGGTGGGGGTAATTTCCCGCATGTGCCGGGTGCGAAGCAACTGTGGGCGAATTCGGAGGAGATCCGGAACACGATCATCGGCTGGGTGCAGGCGAAGGGTTCGGTGGATGGTGCGCAGTTCGCTTCGGTGGACTGGCGGCTGACGCGTGATGGTGTGCCGGTGTTCTAGGGCGTGTATCGAAAGTGCCTGGCGAGGATGGCGGAGAGCCCATTTGTGATCCAGAATGATTGGATGGTCACGCTTGAGACTCCCCGTTTGATCCTGCGTCGCTGGCGCGAGGAAGACGTTGCACCCATGGCTGCCGTGAATGCCGACCCCGAGGTCATGCGGTGGATCCGTGACGGCAGCGTCCGTGACGAACAGCAGACTCGCGGCGGGGTCCATGCATGGGAGAGCGAGTGGGAGTCGCAGGGCTTCGGCCTGTTCGCCGTGGAGATCCGGTCCACTGGCGAGCTGGCCGGGTTCACCGGCCTTTCGGTGCCCGACTTCTTGCCGGAGGTACTGCCGGCGGTTGAGGTCGGCTGGCGGCTGGGACGTTCCCACTGGGGGCAGGGCTTGGCCACCGAGGCCGCCGCGGCCGCTGTACGGTTCGGGTTCGAAGAGCGAGGGCTGGAGCGGATCGTCAGCATCACTCAAGTGGGCAACGACGCCTCCGAACGGATCATGACCAAACTGGGGATGCATCCGGTCCGTGAGACCGTCAATCCCACCTGCGGTCGGCGAGTACGGGTGTTCGAGTTGTCGTCGGACCAGTACGTCACAACCACTCGTTGATGGCGGCAACGAGGACGGTAGCCCTGTAGCGGACCGCGAGTTTGTCGTACCTGGTGGCCACGGCTCGATGTCTCTTGAGGCGATTGATGCGTCAGCGGGTGGCCCTGCTTCTTGCCCCTCGGCAACAACGGCTCCAGCACCGCCCATTGCTCGTCCGTCAGATCTCCACGTGCCACGAACCAAGATCATCCCACGACCAAGATCTACTTTCGATACACGCCCTGGTGCCCCTCCCGGCACCAGCGGCTGGGTGGGTGGGGCGGCCGTCTCCTCTTTGAGGGGGCGGCCGCCTTTTGTTGTGGGTGCGGGGGGTCAGTTGCCTTGGACGAGGGGGATGAGGGCGGGGTGCTGGTGGGGGATGTGGGGGGTGTTCTGGGGGGTGAGGCCGAAGGTGGTGAAGGCGGTGCGTTGTGGGAGGGGGTAGGCGTTGGTCCGGGTGAGGTTGTTGAGGATGGTGGCGCTGCGCCAGGCGGCGAGTCCGAGGTCGGGGGCGCCGACGCCGTGGGTGTGGCGTTCGGCGTTCTGTACGTAGATGTTGCCGGTGACGGTGGGGTCGAGTTCGAGGCGGAACTGGTCGTCGATGCGGGGTCGTCCGGCGGCGTCGCGGCGGATGTGGGGGGTGAGGCCGGTGAGGAGGCGGTCGAGGGGGCGTTCGCGGTAGCCGGTGGCGAGGACGACGGCGTCGGTGGTGAGGCGGGTGCGGGTGTTCTGTTGGGTGTGTTCGAGGTGGAGTTCGACGCGGGTGTTGGCGAGGCGGCCGGCGGTGCGCACGTGGACGCCGGGGGTGAGGGTGGTGTCGGGCCAGCCGCCATGGAGGGTGCGTCGGTAGAGCTCGTCGTGGATGGCGGCGATGGTGTCGGCGTCGATGCCTTTGTGGAGTTGCCATTGGTGGGGGACGAGTTCGTCGCGTACGGATTCGGGGAGTGCGTGGAAGTAGCGGCTGTAGTCGGGGGTGAAGTGTTCGAGGCCGAGTTTTGAGTACTCCATGGGGGCGAAGGCGCCGGTGCGGGCGAGCCAGTGGAGTTTTTCGTGTCCGGCGGGGCGGGCGCGGAGGAGGTCGAGGAAGATTTCGGCGCCTGATTGGCCGGAGCCGATGACGGTGATGTGTTCGGCCTGGAGGAGTTGTTCGCGGTGGTGGAGGTAGTCGGCGGAGTGGATGACGGGGACGGATTCGGCTTGGGCGAGGGGTTGGAGGGGTTCGGGGACGAAGGGTTCGGTGCCGATGCCGAGGGCGATGTGGCGGGTGTAGGCGCGGCCCAGGGCTTCGGCTTCGCCGTCGGTGTCGAGTTGGGTGAAGTCGACTTCGTAGAGGGTTCGTTCGGCGTTCCAGCGGATGGCGTCGACTTGGTGGCTGAAGTGGAGTCCGGGGAGTTGGTCGGTGACCCAGCGGCAGTAGGCGTCGTATTCGGCGCGTTGGATGTGGAAGCGCTCGGCGAAGTAGAAGGGGAAGAGGCGGTCGCGGCTGCGTAGGTAGTTGAGGAAGGTCCAGGGGCTTGAGGGGTCCGCGAGGGTGACGAGGTCGGCGAGGAAGGGGACTTGGAGGCTGGAGCCGTCGATGAGGAGTCCGGGGTGCCAGTGGAAGGCGGGGCGTTGTTCGTAGAAGGTCGCGGCGAGGGGGTGGATGCCGTGGGCGAGGGCGGCGAGGGAGAGGTTGAAGGGGCCGATGCCGATGCCGACGAGGTCGTGTGGCTGGCCGGGGTCGGGGGTGGGTCGGTCGGTCATCGGGGTGGGTTGCCTTTCTGGACTGTGTGGGTGAGGTGGGTGATGAGGTCGAGGAGGGTTTGGAGGTCGTGACGGGTGGTGTGGGGGTTGAGGAGGGTGACTTTGAGCCAGAGGTGGTTGTCGGCGTGGGCGCGGCCGAGGACGGCTTGGCCGGTGGTGAGGAGGGTGCGGCGGACGGTGGCGACGGTGCGGTCGGTGGCGTTGGTGGGGCGGAAGAGGACGGTGGTGATGGTGGGTGGTTGGTAGAGGTCGAGGGTGGGTGTGTGGGTGATGAGGTCTGCGAGTTGGTGGGCGGTGTTGATGGTGTGGTCGATGAGGTCGGCGAGTCCGGTGCGGCCGAGGGCTTGGAGGGTGACGGCGATTTTGAGTGCGTCGGGTCGGCGGGTGGTGCGCAGTGAGCGGCCGAGGAGGTCGGGGAGGCCGGCTTGGGTGTCGTCGTGGGCGTTGAGGTAGGGGGCCTGGTGGTGGAGCGGGTGGAGGTGGTGGTGGTCGGGGACGGCGAGGATGCCGGCTGATGCGGGCTGCCAGCCGAGTTTGTGGAGGTCGAGGGTGACGCTGTGGGCGCGGTCGAGGCCGTGGATTTTGGTGCGGTGGGTGGGGCTGAAGAGGAGTGGTCCGCCGTAGGCGGCGTCGATGTGGAGTTCGGCGCCGTGGGTGGTGCAGAGGTCGGCGATGTCGTCGAGGGGGTCGATCTGGCCGGTGTCGGTGGTGCCTGCGGTGGCGGTTACGAAGAGGGCACGGTGGGGGCTGTGGAGCCGGGTGAGGGCTTCTTCGAGTGCCGTGAGGTCCATGACGCCGGTGGGGGCGGGGATGGTGTGGGGTTCGGGGAGGCCGAGGAGCCAGGCGGCGCGGGTGATGCTGTGGTGGGCGTTGGCGCCGGTGAGGGTCTGTACGGCGCCGTGGCGTTCGCGGGCGAGGAGGAGGGCGAGCTGGTTGGCTTCGGTGCCGCCGGTGGTGATGAGGGCGTCGGGGTGGGGTTGGTGGGGGTAGATCTCGGCGGCGAGTGCGGTGGTGGTGTCGGTTTCGAGGGTTGAGGCTGCGGGTGCTTGGTCCCAGGAGTCCATGGAGGGGTTGAGGGCGGAGGCGGCGAGGTCGGCGGCTGCGGCGAGTGCGAGGGGTGGGGTGTGGAGGTGGGCGGTGCAGTGGGGGTGTGCGGGGTCTGCGGCGCCTTGGGCGAGTGCGGTGATGAGGGTGCGGAGGGCGTGGTGGGGGCCGGTGCCGTGGTCGGGGATGAGGGGGTGGGTGGCGTGGTGTATGTGGTCGGTGACGGTGCGGGGTCCGCCGGCGGGTAGGGGGCCGTGGCGTTGTTGGGCTCCGTCGTGGAGTGCGGTGAGGACGGTGTCGAGGAGGGGGCGTAGGGCGGCGGGGCCGGTGGTGCCTCCGGCGAGGGGCGGGGTGGACATGGTGGTGGGGTCCTTCGGGCGCGCGTGGGTGGACGTGTCAGCTTGTCCGGGTTTCTGGTGTCGCGGCCGGTGAGCTGGGTGATCTGAACTCGAAAGGGGGACGGGTGGTGGCTGTGGGGGTGGTGGTGGGGGGCGGTGGTGGTATGGGTGTGCCCGGCTTCCCCTCGGTGGTGAGGGTGGGCCGGGCACGGGTGGTGCGGTGTGTGGTTGTGGGGGTGGTGCGGGGTTGCGGGGTCAGTGGGCGTTGCGTACGGCGAGGGCGCGGCGGAGGTCGTCGATCTGGTCGGCGAGCTTGCGGCGCAGTGCGGGGATGAGGGTGTTGCCGTCCAGTGCTTGTTCGCCGAGGTGGAGGTTGTCGGCGGTGATCGCGTAGGTGGGGAAGGCGTGGCGTCCGGCGGCTTCGGCGATGGCGGGGCCTCGGCGGGTGGCGAGTTGGGTGGCGTCCGGGTAGTAGCGGGGGACGTAGTCGCTGGTGAGGTCGGTCTGTTCGGCTTGCCAGAAGCCTTGTGCGGTGGCGTTGAAGAGGTAGTTGGAGAGGGTGTCGTCGTTGAACAGGGCGTCCCAGGCGGCGGCTTTGGCTTCGGGGGTGGGGAGGGCGGCGCGGCAGCGGGCGGCGCCTTCCTGTCCGGTGGCGCTGGGGTCGTTCTCGAGTTCGGTGGCGATGGTGCTTTCGTCGATGGCGCCGAGGGTGGCGAGGCGGGTGAGGATGCGCCAGCGGAGTTCGGGGTCGAGTTCGGGTCCGCCGGGAACGGTGCCGTCGGTGAGCCAGGTCTGGATGGTGTCGGGTTGGGTGGCGGCGTCGATGAGGTGGCGTACGGCGGTGAGTCGGAGGCCGGGGCTGGTGCCGTCTTCTGTGCGGCGGATGAGGTCGCGGCAGAGGGAGGTGAGGGTGGCGAGGGCTGCGGGGCGGTTTTCGGGGGTGACGTAGCGTGCGGCGATCTGGGTGCCGGCGAAGCCCAGGACGCCTTGGAGGAGGGCGAGGTCGGTTTCGTACGGGAGGTGGGTGCGGGCGGTTTCGAGGTAGGTGGCGGGGTCGAGTTCGCCGTCGCGGACCATGTCGCGGGCGCTGTTCCAGATGACGGCTCGGGTGAGGGCGTCGGGGATGCCGGAGAGGCTGCGTACGACGGTGTTCCAGGAGGATGCGTCGGGGCGGATCTTGGCGTAGGTGAGGTCGCCGTCGTTGAGGACGAGAAGGGCGGGGCGGCGGCCGGGGCGGGTGGTGGGGGTGCCGTCCTGGGGGATGTCGAGTTCGAAGCGGTCGCGGAGGACGAGCTGGTCGGGGCCCGGCTGGGTGTCGAGGGTGTGGTCGTAGGCGCCGACGGCGATGCGGTGGGGGCGGGTGCCGTGGTGGTCGACGGTGAGGGACCAGGTGGTGTCGGCTTCTTCGACGTGGGGGGTGAGGGTGTCGACGCCGGTGGTGCGGAGCCATTGGTCTGCCCAGGCGTGGACGTCGCGGTCGGTGGCGGAGGCGAGGTTGTCGATGAAGTCGGCGAGGGTGGCGTTGCCGAATTTGTGGCGGGCGAAATGGGTGTTGATGCCGGCCAGGAAGTCCTTTTCGCCGAGCCAGGTGACGAGCTGGCGGAGGGCGGATGCGCCCTTGGCGTAGGAGATGCCGTCGAAGTTGAGCATCGCGGATGCGGTGTCGGGGACGGCGGCGGGGTCGGGGGCGACGGGGTGGGTGGTGGGACGCTGGTCGGCGTCGTATCCCCAGCCCTTGCGGGCGACGCCGAAGTCGACCCAGGTGTCGGTGAAGCGGGTGGCTTCGGCGAGGGTCTGGTAGCCCATGTATTCGGCGAATGACTCGTTGAGCCAGATGTCGTCCCACCAGGCGAGGGTGACGAGGTCGCCGAACCACATGTGGGCCATTTCGTGGGCGATGACCATGCCGCGGGTCTGGCGTTCGGTGTCGGTGACGGCGGAGCGGTAGATGAATTCGTCGCGGAAGGTGACGAGTCCGGGGTTCTCCATGGCGCCGGCGTTGAATTCGGGGACGAATGCCTGGTCGTAGGAGTCGAAGGGGTAGGGCTCGTCGAATTTTTCGTGGAAGCGGTCGAAGCAGGCGCGGGTGATGTCGAGGATTTCGTCGGCGTCGGCGTCGAGGTGGGGGGCGAGGGAGCGGCGGCAGTGTATGCCGAAGGGCAGTCCGGCGTGCTCGGTGGTGACGGAGTGCCAGGGTCCGGCGGCGACGGCGACGAGGTAGGTGGAGATCAGTGGGGTGGGGGCGATGGTCCACTGGCCGTTGCCGGTGTGTTCGGCGATGCCGTTGCCGAGGACGGTCGAGTTTTCGGGGGCGGTGACGGTGAGGGCGAAGACGGACTTGAGGTCGGGCTGGTCGAATGCGGCGAAGACGCGTTGGACGTCTTCCATGAAGAGCTGGGTGTAGACGTAGGTTTCGCCGTCGGTGGGGTCGGTGAAGCGGTGCATGCCTTCGCCGGTGCGGGAGTAGCGCATGGCGGCGTCGATGCGGAGTTCGTGTGCGCCGGGGGTGAGTGCGGTGAGGGGGAACCGGTTCTCGGTGAGGTCGGCTGGGTCGAGGGGCTGTCCGTCGAGGGTGATGGAGCGCAGGGTGGCGGGCTTGAGCTCGACGAAGGTGTCTCCGGCCGCGAGTGCGGTGAATTGGATGACGGTGCGGGAGTCGAAGGTGTCGTCTCCCGTGGTCAGATCGAGGTCGATCGTGTACTTGTCCACGTCGAGGAACTGGGCTCGGGTCTGCGCTTCGTCGCGCGTCAGTACGGACATGGATCCACTCTGCCGCATGGGATGGGGGGTGCACAGGTGGGTTCTCGCAGGGCTGAGCCGGTGCGTGTGCGCGGGGTGCGTACGCGGGGCGGGGTCGGCGGGGCGGTTCCACGCGGCGGGTCCGCGGGGTCAGTGTCCTGGGGTGGTCTCCGGCGGGATGGGGTCGGCGCGCCGGTGGTGGAGGAGGACGACTCCGTTGCCGAAGGTGCGGGTCCCGGCGAGGCGGAGGCCGGCTCTGGTGTCGGATGCCTGGAACAGGGGTTTGCCGCGTCCGATGAGTACGGGGTGGACGTAGATCCGGTATTCGTCGATCAGGTCGTGCTGTCGGAAGGCCGCTGCGAGATCGGCGCCGCCGAGGGCCAGGTCGCCGCCGGGCTGTGCGGTGAGTGCCCGGATCTGTTCGGGGTCGACCTCGCGTAGGACGGTGGTGTTCCAGTCGGTGGTTTCCAGGGTCCGGGAGAACACGGTTTTGGGCATGTCCCGCCAGATTCGGGCGTAGTCCGCGACGGGTCCGGCGTTGGCGGGGTCGGCGTCGGCGGTGGGCCAGAAGTCCGCCATGAGCTCGTGGGTGACGCGTCCGGTGAGGAAGCCGCCCATGGTGCTGAGCTCTTCGTTGAAGTGGTGGTGCAGTTCGTCGTCGACGAGGTGCCAGCCGATGTCGCGGTCAGGTCCCTCGATGAATCCGTCGAGGGACACCGACGTCATCAGGATGATCTTCCTCGTCGCCTGTGTGCGGGATTCGGTCACGGGCCGGACGATACGCCCGCCCTGTGGGCATGGGTCCGTGTCAGGAGGATCTGACCGAAATCTACCCTTTCCGATCACGGTCGGGCTCCGGTCGGCGGCCGGGCACGGGTACGCGGCTCCTTCTCGGTCGTCGTCGCTGCCTCCGCGAACGGATCCGCGGGGGCTCCGCCGACGGGGCCGCGGCGGGGGCGGCAGGGGCGGTGGGGTCAGCGCGCCGGGCGTACAGGTCTGCCGGCCATGGGAACCTCCTTCGGCCGGACGGTCTCCTCCGGGAGGGTGCGCCGGGTCCGGACCGGGGACAGGTACACCGGCAGGAAGGCCCCGCCGGACGGCTGGTTCCGCACTGGCGACCTCGGCGTCGTGCACCCGGACGGGTACATCGAACTGCACGACCGCAGCAAGGACGTGATCATCTCTGGCGGAGAGAACGTTGCGTCGGTCGAGGTCGAGCGGGTCATCGCCGACCGTCCGGCCGTCTCGGAGGTCGCGGTCATCGCGGTACCCGACGAGCGCTGGGGGGAGGTGCCTGCCGGGTATGTGAGCTTGCTGGGCGGCGTCGGGGTCACCGAGGCCGAGATCATCGAGTTCGTCCGGGTCCGGCCGGCCCGCTTCAAGGCGCCCAAGCACGTGGTGTTCGGGGAGCTGCCCAAGACCTCCACCGGCAAGATCCAGAAGTTCGTCCTGCGCGACCGGGCGTGGGCCGGGGCTGAACGCAGGATTCAGTAGCGCTCCGGTCGGCCCCACTTTCAAGGCGCGGTACGTCGCGGGGCCCGCCTCACCCCCGGGTTCCGGCCGCGTATCGAAGCGTCAGGCCGGTGAGAAGATGTGGTTGCTGATCAGCCGGGCGGCGCCGACGACGCCGGCTACCTGGCCGAGTTCGCCGAGCACGATCGGCAGGTTGCCGGTCGCCAACGGCAGGGACTGTCCGTAGACCTGGGTGCGGATGCTCGCCAGGAGGTTGTGGCCCAGTCCGGTGAGCCCTCCTCCGATGACCACCAGGCCGGGGTTGAAGAAGCTGACCAGGCCGGCGATGACCTGACCGGTACGGTTGCCTCCCCAGCGGATCAGATCCAGGGCCGCGGCGTCCCCGGCGCCCGCGGCGGCCGACACGTCCTCGGGGGTCAGCCTCCCGGCCGATGCGAGCCGTCCGGCCAGCTCCGTCGAGCGGCCGGACTGGGCGAACGCGGTCGCGTCGCGTACGAGGGCGTTCCCGCCGAAGTAGGCCTCCAGGCAACCGGTGTTGCCGCAGGCGCACCGCGGCCCGTCCGGGTCCACCTGGATGTGGCCGATGTCGCCGGCACTGCCGGTGATACCGCGGTGGACCTCGCCGCCGACGACGATGCCGCAGCCGATGCCGGTGCCGAGCTTCACGCACAAGAAGTCACGTACGGACCGGGCGACACCGGCCTGCTGCTCGCCCAGGGCCATCAGGTTCACATCGTTGTCGACGAGGACGGGGCACCCGAGCTCCTGGCTCATCGCCTCGCGGACGGGGAAGCCGTTCCACCCGGGCATGATCGGCGGCGCGACGGGGACACCCTCCGGGAACCGGACAGGTCCCGGCACGCCGATCCCGGCACCGTCGAAGTGTTCCGCCGACGTCGCCTCGCGCAGCTTGCCGACCAACGCCAGCACCCGCTCGAAGACCGCGACCGGGCCGTCGCGCACGTCCAGCGGCTCGGCCACGTGGCCGAGGACCTCCAACTCGGCGTTGGTGACCGCGACATCCACGGAGGTGGCGCCGATGTCCACGCCGAGAAACCGCAGCGACGGGGCAACCCGGACGTTGTGCGAGCGGCGGCCGCCGCGGGAGGCGGCGAGGCCGTCCGGGACGACCAGACCGGTTTCCAGCAGCCGGTCGATCTCGAACGCGAGCTTGGAGCGCGACAGCTCGACCAGGTCCCCCAGGGCGACCCGGGACTGCGGGCCGAGGTCGCGCAGGAGTCGGAGCAGCCGGGCCTGATGCATATTGGCCGGTCGAACCGTCGTACTCCTCACGCCGCCCCCGTCGTGGTCAGAGCCGTTCGCATGCCCGGTGCTTGGGGGCGCGACTTCTACCGGACCGTAGCACCGTGACCTCGACGGCAAAAGAAACTTGTGCAGAGTTACAGGACTTTCATCAGCAGATGGACAAAGCCGGTTCGAAGCAGCACAGTCTCGTTGCCGCCCAGACTCTTGCACAGGCGGCCAGGCCCGATGGGGTGGAGCCGTCCAGCTCTCCACCCCATCGGTTTTGGTGCGCTGGACCGCTGCCGGCCGAGGCACACGACTCAGGCGGCGTCACGGCCCAGCCGTGACTCAGCGACCGGCAAGACTGTGGTTCGGCATGCCGACGTCGGACTGGCCGGCCGCCTTCTTGATCAGGGCGGCCTCCCGCTGGTCGAGGACTCCCTCCTTCCGCAGCGTCGTGACGATCTCCCCGACGTGGGAGACGAACGCGCCGTGGTTCTTCCAGGCCCGGTGATCCTCGATCAGCTCGTTGACCGTGCAGCCGTTGGTCGTGACGCGGTTCGGGACACCGGTGTTGATCGAGCCGGTGAACACGGTGGAGCGGTCGTCCGTTTCAGGACAGTCGGTCGGCGGCTTGCTGTCGACGATGGTGAGGGACAGCGACTGCGGCGTGGAGGTGTTGCCGGCCTTGTCGCTGGCCCGGTAGAGCAAGGTGTGGCTCCCGGCTCTGTCGATCGCCACCGGGGCGGAGTACTGCAGGTAGGAGCCGCCGTCGAGGGAGTACTCGATCCTGGCCACACCCGACTCCGCGTCCGAAGCCGTCACCGTCACCGTCGCACTGCCGACGTAGTCACCGGAGTCGTTCTTCGTGCCGGATACGGAGGCCGACACCTGCGGCGGCGTCCTGTCCTCGGGCGGAGCCGCCACGACGGTGAACTCCACCGACTGCGCCGGCGAGGTGTTGCCCGCCTTGTCCGTCGCTCGGTAGGTCAGCGTGTGCCGGCCCACACTGTTCACCGCAACTGGCGCCGCGTAGTTGCGGTACGACGCGCCGTCGAGCGAGTACTCGATCCCGGCCACGCCCGACTCGGCGTCGGAAGCAGTCACTGTGACCGTCGCGCTGGACACGTAATTCCCGGCGGAGTCCTTGGTTCCGGACACCGTCGCGGAGGTGTCGGGTGGCGTGGTGTCCTTCGGCGGCTCGGGTGCCACGACAGTGAACTCCACCGATTTCACCGGCGAGATGTTGCCCGCCTTGTCCGTCGCTCGGTAGGTCAGCGTGTGCCGGCCCACACTGTTCACCGCAACTGGCGCCGCGTAGTTGCGGTACGACGCGCCGTCGAGCGAGTACTCGATCCCGGCCACGCCCGACTCGGCGTCGGAAGCAGTCACTGTGACCGTCGCGCTGGACACGTAATTCCCGGCGGAGTCCTTGGTTCCGGACACCGTCGCGGAGGTGTCGGGTGGCGTGGTGTCCTTCGGCGGCTCGGGTGCCACGACAGTGAACTCCACCGATTTCACCGGCGAGATGTTGCCCGCCTTGTCCGTCGCTCGGTAGCTCAGCGTGTGCCGACCCACACTGTTCACCGCAACTGGCGCCGCGTAGTTGCCGTACGACGCGCCGTCGAGCGAGTACTCGATCCCGGCCACACCCGACTCGGCATCGGAAGCAGTCACTGCGACCGTCGCGCTGGACACGTAATTCCCGGCGGAGTCCTTGGTTCCGGACACCGTCGCGGAGGTGTCGGGTGGCGTGGTGTCCTTCGGCGGCTCGGGTGCCACGACAGTGAACTCCACCGATTTCACCGGCGAGATGTTGCCCGCCTTGTCCGTCGCTCGGTAGCTCAGCGTGTGCCGACCCACACTGTTCACCGCAACTGGCGCCGCGTAGTTGCCGTACGACGCGCCGTCGAGCGAGTACTCGATCCCGGCCACACCGGACTCCGCGTCCGAAGCGGTCAGCGTCACGTTCGCGCTGCCGACGTAGTTCCCGGCGGAGTCCTTCGTCCCCGACACCGTCGCTGACGTGTCCGGCGCAGTGGTGTCGTCGCCGGGCGCGGCGGTGACAATGAGCTCACCCGTCATCATCTGGTGGCCCGGCATCGCGCAGAAGTAGCGGTAGACGCCAGGCGTGAGGGTGACTTCGGCCGTGTGCCTGCCTCCCTGGGAGTCGAAGGGGCTCGCCAGGATGTTGAGGCTGACGTCGTTGTTGTAGTCGGTGTTCGAGACGTCGAACGTCAGGGTGTGCGTCAACCCCGTCGTGTTGCCGGTCGCCGCGCTGCTCTCGAACACAATGGTCGCCTTGCCCGCCACCGCGGTGGTGGGGGCTGACGTGTACTTCATGTAATCGTCGCCGGCCGTCCAGGTGAGCACCTGGGTCGCTGCGGGCTCCTCAGCGCGGTTCACCGCCGCGTACGCGGCCGGAACGGCCAATGCGAAAGCTGTGAAGACAACGGCCATCAGCGCCATCAGCATCGGATGCTCGCTGAATCGGTCACGTAGCGCGGATCTTGAGGGGGGCGGATCCGTTTGGGCATGGAGCAGTCTTCTGAACACCGCTGCACCTTCCGGGAATTCGCTTGTGCGGCACCGCGCAGGACTCGCGGTCCCGCCGGGTGGACGATCAGCCGCCGGGATGAGCGCGTTCGAGACGCGAGTACTCCGCTCACCGGACCGGCGCCCTGGACGGAACGGGGCGAGTGCCGCGCTTCGGTTGATCGCCCGCGCGCGACGACGGCGGGGGCCGCCGTCACTCACGCACAGGCGGCATCCGCCCCTGTCGCTGCGAGGCCGCTGGCACCGCGAACCCGAGGGCGGGGTTCACGCAACCTCTTTCAATGCGGCAACGAGGGGAAGTTAGCGGGTCTTTTGACTATCCGCCAAGACCTATGACAAGAATCCAACCAACTTTGACCTGAGTCTGGAAAAACTGGATGCGTGCTCGCTACGGTGTCCAGGTCCCGAGGCGAATCCCCTTCGCCCAGCCGAACCGATCCCGGCCGTAGCCGGCACAGCGAGCCAAGCCGGACCGCTTCCACCGGGGTCCGGCCAAGTCGGACCGTCTCCACCGGAGTTCGGTCCGGCGACCGCCCCGCCTGTCTCGCGGGGCCGAACGCCCGGCGCACCACCGCGTACCGCCGTGACGGGACAGCTGCCGTCGGCGGCGACTCACACCACGACCACGAGACGCCTTCGGGCACCTTCGCGTTTCGAGGATTGGAGAGCGATGACCGACTCAGGCGCAGGCACGAGACGCTTCTTCTCCCGGCGAGCGTTCGCCACCGGCGCGGCCGCCGCGGCGGTCGTTCCCACGGTGCTCGGCGCCTCCGCCGCCGCGCCGAAGGACAAGCCCGGTGAAGGAAGCGGTCAAGGAAACGACAAGGGCACCGTCCGTGAGCTGACGCTGTACATGGAGAAGTTGCCGAACGGGGAGATGGGCTACGGCCTGGAGCCCGGTAAGGCGTCGATTCCCGGCCCGCTCATCGAGCTGACCGAGGGCGACACGATGCGCATCCAGGTCGTCAACAACCTGGACGTCGCCGCGAGTCTGCACGTGCACGGTGTGGACTACGACGTCGCCAGCGACGGCACCAAGATGAATGACAGCGTTGTCGAGCCGGGCGGCCGACGGACCTACGTCTGGCGCACCCACGCCCCGGGGCCGAATCGCGACGGGACGTGGGAGGCCGGCAGCGCGGGCTACTGGCACTATCACGATCACAACGTGGGGACCGAACACGGCACGGGCGGCCTCAAGAAGGGCCTGTACGGCCCCGTGATCGTGCGCCGCAAGGGCGACGTGCTGCCCGACAAGCAGTTCACGGTCGTGTTCAACGACATGACGATCAACAACAAGGCCCACCACGACACCCCCACCTTCACGGCCGTCCGCGGCGAGCGGGTGGAGTTCATCGTCATCACCCACGGGGATTTCTTCCACACCTTCCATGTGCACGGCCACCGCTGGGCGGACAACCGCACCGGGATCCTGCAGGGTCCGCAGGACGTGAGCCGGGTCATCGACACCAAGACCGTCGGCCCCGCGGACTCCTTCGGGTTCCAGGTGATCGCGGGTGCCCGGGTCGGCGCAGGTGCCTGGATGTACCACTGCCACGTCCAGAGCCACGCGGACATGGGCATGGCCGGGATCTTCCTCGTGACCGAGGCCGACGGCTCGGTCCCCGGCGGCATGCCCCACCACTAGAAGGCAGCGGCGGGGTCCTGATAGGGGCTCCGCCCCCGAAGCCACGCCCGTCAGGCCTGCCTGACGGCCTGACGGGCGTGTACCAACCTGCCGCCGGTCGGTCCTCGCCCGCCAGGACCGGAGGCGAACCTGGCCTCCCTGCTCCGGCACCCTGTCCTTCCCGGGCAGCGTGACCGCCCACCGAAAGCCGTCGCGCCCGGCGCATGCCGGGCGGGGCACCTGCGGCAGCCCTCGCTCCATCCCCTGATCACTCTTCCGTTTCCGGATCGAGTCAAGGAGCACACATGGGCAAGAGAGACCGGTTCGCACTGTCGAGACGAAGCGGATCACCGCCGTCGCGTCCTGCGCGGACCTCTCGTCACGCGTGGCCCTGGCGCCGCGCGGTCGTTCTGCTGTCCAGCGCCGCACTGACCGTGGGGCTGTCCACGCTGCCTTCCGTGCAGGCACAGGCGCAGCCGCCCGTCGAAAGCGCCAGCCAGGACCAGGGCGCCGCCACCGAAACCCAGGTGAACGTCCTGGTCTTCCACGGACCGGCCGCCAAGCAGGACGACCCGGTCAACAAGGCCACGGCGGCGATCGAGAACCTCGGCGAGAAGAACGGGTTCAAGGTCGTCGAGTCCGAGGACGCGAGCGTGTTCAACACCGCCGACCTCGCCAAGTACCGAGGGGTGGTGTTCCTGTCGGCCGACGGCGTGACGCTCAACGCCGAGCAGGAAGCCGCGTTCCAGTCGTACATCAACAACGGCGGCGGCTTCGTCGGCGTCCACGACGCCGCCCGGGCCCAGTCCGACTCCTCCTGGTTCACCGGGCTGATCGGCACCCGCCCGGCCCTGGGCCTCCCCGACCCCGAGAAGGTCGTCGAGAGCGCGGCCAACGGGGAAAATCCGCCGAACGAGACCAAGGACAAGCTGTTCGACGGCAAGAACGACACCAAGTGGCTGGCCCGTACGCCGACCGGCTGGGTCACCATGAAGCTGGACAAGCCCGTCGCGGTGGTCAACTACGCGTTGACCTCCGCCAACGACTCCTCGGGACGGGACCCGAAGGACTGGAAGCTGCAGGGCTCGGAGGACGGCGAGACCTGGAAGACCCTGGACACCCGGACCGGCGAGACCTTCTCGTCGCGGTTCCAGACCAGGCAGTTCCAGTTCACCAACAGCACGGCCTACCAGCACTACCGGCTGGACATCACCGCCAACAGCGGTGAGCCGCTGACCCAGCTGGCCGAGCTGCGGCTCTTCAGCGCCAAGCCGACGCCCCCGCAGGACTCCAAGGTCCAGCAGTCCGTCGTTGACGTGACGGACCGTCAGCATCCCGCCAACAAGGGACTTCCGCTCAACTGGACCCGCTCCGACCAGTGGATCAACTGGGACCCCAACCCGATCGGCAAGGTCCACACCATTGCCCAGGTCGAGGAGGAAAAGTACAAGCCGGGGCTCAGCGCCAACGGCCCGTTCCACCCGATCTCGTGGTGCCGGGACTACGAGGGCGGCCGGTCCTTCTACACCGGCATGGGCCGCACCGAGGAGAGCTACACCACCGACACGAAGTTCCAGAGCCACCTCCTCGGCGCCATCCAGTGGACCACCGGCATGGTCCGCGGCGACTGCCAGGCGACCATCGCGTCCAACTACAAGACCGAGCGGCTGACCGCCCAGAACCAGGCGGGGAAGCTCGACCAGATCGGTGAGCCGCACGGCCTCACCATGGCCCCCGACGGCAAGGCCTTCTACATCGGCAAGGCCGCCTGCCCGTCCGGCCCGATCAGTTCCTGGAACGACCCCAAGGTCGGCCTGGGCTGCGGCACCATCCACCAGTGGGACTCCAAGACCAAACAGGTCAAGCTGCTCACCACACTCGACGTGATGGGCAACCGGGGCAGCGGTGACGAACTGGTCAAGAACGAGGAAGGCCTCGTCGGCATCGCCCTCGACCCGAAGTTCGAGAAGAACGGGTGGATCTACATCTACTGGATGCCGCACGAGTCGATCGACCGCGACAAGCGGATCGGCCAGCGGACGGTCTCCCGGCTGACCTACGACTTCGCGACCGAGTCCATCGACCAGTCCACCCGCAAGGACCTGCTGCACTGGGACACCCAGATCCACAGCTGCTGCCACGCCGGCGGCGGCATGTCCTTCGACAAGGACGGCAACCTCTACATCGGCTCCGGTGACAGCAACTCCTCCGGCGGCTCCAGCGGCTACTCCGGGAACAACTGGACCCAGGACTACAAGGGTGTCTCCTTCCAGGACGCCCGCCGCACCGCCGGCAACACCAACGACCTCAACGGCAAGATCATCCGCATCCACCCCGAGGCCGACGGCACCTACACCATCCCCAAGGGCAACCTCTTCGCGCCGGGCACGGCCAAGACCCGTCCCGAGATCTATGTGATGGGTGTCCGCAACATCGCACGACTCTCCGTCGACCCGGTGCACAACTGGCTGAACGCCGGCTGGGTCGGGCCGGACGCGGGAACGCCGAGCCCCGAGCTGGGCCCGGCCAAGTACGAGACGGCCACGATCATCACCTCCGCGGGCAACCAGGGCTGGCCGTACTGCATGGGCAACCGGCAGCCGTACCGTGACCGCAGCAACACCGACGCCAGTGTCCTCACCGGCTGGTACGACTGCGACCACCTCAAGAACGAGTCGCCGCGCAACACCGGCCTGGTGGACATCCCGCCGGCCCGCGACAACATGATCTGGTACTCACCCCAGGGCGGCGGCCCCGTCTTCCCCAAGCGCTCCGACGGCAGCGGTGTCCCGAGCTACGTCGACAGCGAGGCCACCTACACCCAGCCGTACCTCAAGGGCGGCGGCCAGGCCATCATGTCCGGTCCGACCTACCACCGCTCCCAGGTGGACACCAAGAGCGGTGTCGCCTGGCCGGCGTACTGGGAGGACAAGTGGTTCATCGGTGACGAGTCCAACTCCAACAACCGGGTCGCGGTGACCGTCGACCCCGACCGGGTCAAGGACGCGGGCGCGCCGGCCTTCGGCGAGGACCTGCGCAGCATCATCGCGCCCGGAAGCGGCTCCACCCAGCTGCAGAGCTGGATGGACGCCAAGTTCGGCCCCGACGGTGCGCTGTACATGCTCGACTACGCGGGCGGTTTCTTCAGCCTGCACTCCAACCAGAAGCTCATCCGCATCACCTACCAGGGTGGCCCGGCCACCCCGAAGCCGCAGGACGCCGGAGCACGGGTGGTCACCCAGAGCAAGCCCAAGACGGTGGCGTTCTCCGGTGCCAAGGTCGGCGGTGTGGCCTGGGAGTGGGACTTCGGTGACGGCAGCGCGCCGTCGCACGAGGCCAACCCCACGCACACCTACGCCGACTACGGCACGTACCAAGCGAAGCTGACGGTCACCTACGCCGACGGCGAGAAGGCCACCGCGACGTTCGACGTCAAGGCCGGCTGCCCCGCGCCCGACGCCCGTCCGACCGTCAAGCTGCTCGACACCGACACCGGCGTGGCCAACCACCGCGCGGGCGGCGGCTGCACCGTCAATGACCTGATCGACGACGAGGCGTCCTGGCCGAACCACGGCGAGTTCGTCAGCCATGTCAACGGCGTGGTCAACAGCCTCCGCAAGGAGGACGTCCTCGACAACCGCGAGTCGGCGGCGATCAGCAAGGCGGCGGCGCAGAGCGAGATCGGCAAGATCGCCGGGTACCGGCCCCTCTTCGACGGGACCGCGGCGAGCCTCGCCGACTGGCGGCAGGCCGGCCCCGGGAAATTCTCCCTCCAGCCCGACGGCACCATCCGCAGCTCAGGTGGCCTGGGCATGCTGTGGTACGCCAAGCAGGAGCTCGGAGACTTCTCGGTCAGGCTCCAGTTCCGGGACATGGCTCCGGGTACCGGCAACGCCAACAGCGGTGTCTTCATCCGGTTCCCGGATCCGCGGACGCCGCTGGCCGACCGCCCGGCCGGCAGTTGCGGGACGGTCGGTTCGGCTCGCACCGCCCCCGAGTGGCTCGCGATCTACTGCGGTCAGGAGATCCAGATCTACGACGGGGCCACGGGCGAGGTCCAGAAGACCGGCTCGGTGTACAACTTCAAGCCGGTGGGCCTGGACAAGGCGGGGGTGACTCCGAAGGGCCAGTGGAACGACTACGAGATCCGCGCGGTCGGGCAGCACTACACGATCATCCGCAACGGTGTGGTGATCAACGAGTTCGACAACACGCCCGGCAAGTCGTCGTCCCGGGCGGGTGACCCGCCCACGGACCTGCGTCAGTTCCTCAGCGGGTACGTGGGGTTGCAGAACCACAGCAACAACGACCTGATCGACTTCCGCAACATCCGGGTGCGGAACCTGTAGTCGCGAGCGGTCAACCCGAAGCGTGACTCCGGGGGCCTACCCCCTCGGACACTCGCTGCAGCGGCACGGAAGCGAGGGTCGCGGCCTTGAGGTCGCGGCCCTCGCTGCGTGCTCGTACCTGACTGATGTTCGCCAGGGCTTCGTGGAGTGGGTGATCTTCGTGAACGTCGCCGGCTCAGGACGTGATGGAGGCCCGTAAGTGCCGCTACAGCAATGACGGCCCCGAACCCGCGGGGACGGGGCGCGCGGGCTCGGCCCGCCGTACGGCGCAGGGTGCAGAGGATCAGCTCTCGGAGGCTGCGTCGCCGGTCGGGGGGTCACCGGCAATCCGCTCATGGTGCCTGATCACTTCGGCGATGATGAAGTTCAGGAGCTTCTCCGCGAAGGCGGGGTCGAGTTTCGCGTTCTCGGCGAGGCGGCGCAGGCGGGCGATCTGTTCGGTTTCGCGGGTCGGGTCGGCCGGGGGCAGTTTGTGGTTCGCCTTGAGGTGGCCGACCTGCTGGGTGCACTTGAAGCGCTCGGCGAGCATGTGGACAACAGCAGCGTCGATGTTGTCGATGCTCTCGCGGAGCCGGTTCAGTTCCGCGCGTACGGACTCGTCGATGTCGCTCGGGGTCATGGTCGTCGAGCTTAGACGCCCGGGGTCCACGCGGTGATCGTCGGTGGGTGTTCGGGGTCGGGGACCTGGTCGCTCCAGCCGCCGGGAACGGCGCGGCCCTGTTGTTCGCGGAAGCGGACGGGGGCGGTGCCGACGCGGCGGGCGAAGAGGCGGGAGAAGTAGGCGGGGTCGTCGTAGCCGACGCGGCGGGCGACTGCGGCGACCGGCAGGTCGGTTGCGGCGAGGAGCTCTTTGGCTCGGCCGAGGCGGATGCCGAGGAGGTAGTCCTTGGGGCTGCAGCCGGCACCGCGGCGTACGGCGGTGCGCAGTTCGGCGGGGGTCATGCTGTGGCGGGCCGCGTGTTCGGCGACGGAGAGGGGCTGGAATGCGTCGCGGGCGAGCGCCTGCAGGACGGGGTCGCCGTCGGGGCTGACGTCGGCACGGGCGCGGCGCAGGGCGACGAGGAGTTCGTGGACGGCGGCGCCGGTCTCGACTTCGAGGAGGGGATTGCCGCGTCTGGCGGCGCGCACCATGCGGCTGACGGCGGCGCGTGCTCCTGCGGTGTCGGCAAGGGGGACGAGGGGGCGGTCGGGTTCGATGTAGCCGAGTTCGGTGTAGGTGGTGGTGGCGGGGCCGGTGAAGTCGACGAAGGCTTCGTCCCAGCCGGTGCCGGGGTCGGCGCCGTAGTGGTGCGGGGTGCCGGGGGTGAGCCAGATGAGGCTGGGGGCGGTGACGGGTATGCGGCGGCCGTCGGGGCCGCTGAACCAGCCGCTGCCGGAGTTGATGACGACGGCGACGTGGTGGTCGAGGGTGCGGGGGCCGACGGTGGGCAGGGCGCCGTGTTGCAGGCCGACGCCCAGGCAGACGAGGCCGAGGCGGTGGTGGAGCGGGCTGGGCGTGAAGAATCGCATCCAGGTGTGGTACGTCGGCATCGGCTTTTCCTTCCTCCGCTCGGCTCGGCCGGGCTCGACTCCGCCGGGTTCGCTTCGGCTCGGTCGGCCGCGGTGATCTGCGCATTGTGTCCAAACAGCAGTGATCTTTGTCCATGGACCGGCTGCACGCCAGGGGGCGAGGCTGGATGGAACATTCCTCCCGGGTTCGCCCGCTCCGTGGTGCGTGCCGTTGTGCGGCCCCGGGGTGTGCGGGCCCGGGGGTGGGACCGGCGCAACAGGAGAGTACGAGCACGATGGCTGATTTCACCGTGGGGGACGACCACTTCCGGCTCGACGGGAAGCCCGTACGCCTGCTGTCGGGGGCGCTGCACTATTTCCGGGTGCATGAGGCGCAGTGGGATCACCGGCTGTCGATGCTGCGGGCGATGGGCCTGAACTGTGTGGAGACGTATGTTCCGTGGAATCTGCATGAGCCGGAGCCCGGGGTGTTCCGGGAGGTGGCGGCGCTCGGCCGGTTCCTGGATGCGGCGCACCGGGCGGGGCTGTGGGCGATCGTGCGCCCGGGTCCGTACATCTGTGCCGAGTGGGAGAACGGCGGGTTGCCCGCGTGGGTGACGGGCCGGTTCGGGCGGCGGGTGCGGACGCGGGACGCCGGGTATCTGGAGGCGGTCGAGCGGTGGTTCGCCGAGTTGTTGCCGCAGGTGGTGGAGCGGCAGATCGACCGCGGCGGCCCGGTGGTCATGGTTCAGGTGGAGAACGAGTACGGGAGCTACGGCACCGATCAGGTCTATCTGGGGCGGCTGGCGGAGGTGCTGCGCGAGCACGGGGTGAGTGTGCCGCTGTTCACGTCGGACGGGGCGGAGGACCACATGCTGACCGGTGGTTCCGTGCCGGGGTTGCTGGCGACGGTGAATTTCGGCTCGGGGGCACGTGAGGCGTTCGAGGTGCTGCGCAGGCATCAGCCGGAGGGTCCGCTGATGTGTATGGAGTTCTGGTGCGGCTGGTTCGAGCACTGGGGTGCCGCGCCGGTGGTTCGGGATCCGGCGGAGGCCGCGGAGGCCCTGCGGGAGATTCTGGAGTGCGGGGCGTCGGTGAATGTCTACATGGCGCACGGGGGGACGAATTTTGCGGGCTGGGCGGGGGCGAACCGCTCGGGTCCGGTGCAGGACCAGGATCTTCAGCCGACGGTGACGTCGTACGACTACGATGCGCCGATCGACGAGTACGGGCGGCCGACGGAGAAGTTCTGGCTGTTCCGGAAGGTCCTGTCGGAGTTCGCGGACGGTCCGCTTCCGGAGTTGCCGCCGGAGCCGACGGGGCTTGCGGCGCCGGTGCGGGCGGAGCTGACCGGGTGGGCGCCGCTGTCCGTGGTGCTGGAGGTACTGGGCGACGCGGAGCGGGCGGAGTCCGGTGTGCCGCCGACGTTCGAGGAGCTGGGCGTGGACCGGGGGCTGGTGCGGTACGAGGTCGCCGTTCCGGGTTTGCGACGCCCGTATGCGCTGGGTGTGTCCGGGCTCCGGGACCGGGCGGTGGTGTATGTGAACGGGGTCCGGGAGGGCGTGCTGAGCGGCGAGAACGCCACCCTCGACGAGCCGGTGGCCGGGCCCGCGTGGGTCGAGCTGTGGGTGGAGTCGCTGGGCCGGGTCAATTACGGGCCGCGGCTGGGTGAGCCGAAGGGCATCACGGGCGGCGTCCTGCACGAGCGGCAGTATCTGCACGGGGTGAGCGCGCGGGCGCTGCGGCTGGCCGCTTTCGAGGAGCCGGGTGCGGTGGACGCGGTGCCGTTCGGGGCTGTCGCCGAGAGGGGTCGTGCCGGGCTGTACCGGGGTTGGTTCGAGTCGGTGGTTTCGGCGGACGCGGGTCCTGCGGATCACGCGGGGCTCGAACTGCCGGGCTGGACACGCGGGTTCGTCTGGGTGAACGGTTTCTGTCTGGGCCGGTACTGGTCGGCGGGTCCGCAGCGGACGCTGTATGTACCGGGTCCGGTGCTGCGGGAGGGCGTCAACGAGGTGTGGGTGCTGGAGGTGGAGGGCGCCGGGGATCCGTGGGTGGAGCTGGGTCCGGGTGTGCCCGTCCGGACGGGCACACCCGGGGGTGCTCAGAGCTGATGCGGTGGGGCCGGTCGGGGCGTCAGAGTGTGGCTGCCGCGGAGGCGATGTTCGCGGCGAAGGTCGATACCTCGCTGTACACCCCGGGGTAGCCGGGTTCGGCGCAGCCCTGGCCCCAGCTGACGATGCCGACCTGGATCCAGGCCCCGGCGTCGTCCTTGCGGAACATGGGGCCGCCGGAGTCGCCCTGGCAGGTGTCGACGCCGCCGGTGTCGATGTATCCGGCGCAGATCTCCTCGCCGGGTACGAGGTCGCTGCCGTATGCGGCCTGGCAGTCGGCGTCGGAGACGTACGGGACGGTGGCCTTCAGCAGGTAGCGCTGCTGGCCGCCGCCCTCGGTGGCGGCGCCCCAGCCTGCGATGGTGAAGGTACCGGTGTTGTACGCGGTGTTGGTGGCGATCTTCAGGGTGGGCAGGTCAATGGGCTTGGCGAGCTTGATGAGTGCCCAGTCCTTGCCCACGCCGGTATAACCGGGGGCCTGGAGGACCTTGGTCGATTTGACCTTGATGACACCGGTGGACTGCAGGTCGACGACGCCCGCGGTGGCGGTGATGGAGGTGTTCTTGCCCGAGCCGTTCACGCAGTGTGCGGCGGTGAGGACGATGTTCTTGGCGTAGAGGGCGCCGCCGCAGCCCATGGAGAGCCGGACCATGAAGGGGAACTCGCCCTGGGCGGCGCGGGTGCCGCCGACGACGGGGGTGGGTGCCGCGGATGCTCCGGCGGGCTGGAGACTGACGGCGGCGAGGACCACCGCTGCTATGACGGAACATCTTTTCAGGGCGCGCAGAAGCTGCTTCAACGGGGTGCCTTCTTTCGTGGGGGGTCGTTTGGGCATGTGCCTGACAAAGGCATGGGCCGGATTATCGGGAAGCGCTCGCAGTCCTCACAAGGTCCGCATTCCGGCCAAGATCGCGAGCGGTGAACGGGGCTGTCCTCGCCGCTGTTGCGCGCGCATCCGCTTACAGTGGAAGCCGGTTGAGCGTCACGGATGGGGGGTGCGGACGTGCCGGACGGCAGCCCGGTGGTGCATGGCTTCCCTCATATGGACATCGTCCGGTCTGCGATCACAGCGCTGTACCGCAGGCTGTCGTACGACGGTGTGCTCAGGTACGCCCCGAGCCTGCTGCCCGCCGACGCGGCCTTCTCCGACCAGGACGATCTGCATCTGGGGGCGCAGCGCGTGGCGCGGGCGATGGTCCGGCATCTGCATCTGCCTGATGCCCGCATGATCGTCGGGTTCCGGGCGATGGAGCATGCGGGGAGTGTCGAACTCGCGGCGGGGCCCGAGTACTTCATCGAGCTGAACGACCGCTTCCGCACTCATCGCAGGGACATCGGTGCCGCGCTGTCGCACGAGGTGATGCATGTGCTGTTGCACCGGCTCGGTCTGGAGTTCCCCGGTACGCGGGACAACGAGATCCTGACCGACACGGCGGCGGCGTATCTGGGGGCGGGCTGGCTGCTGCTCGACGCGTTCCGGGAGGACGCCGCCTCCAGTCAGAAGCTCGGCTATCTCACCCCGGAGGAGTTCGGGTACGTGCTGGCCAAGCGGGCGTTGGTTTTCGACGAGGATCCGTCGCCGTGGTTCACGAGTCCGCAGGCGTATACGGCGTACGTGAAAGGGCGGGCGCTGGCGCTGCGGGACGCGCAGCAGCCTCCGCTGGTGGCGGCGGGCTGGGCCGGCCGGCACCGTTACGCGAAGGACCGGCGGTACGCCCAGGACCATGCGGGGGCCGCCGCGACCCCCGGGGTCCCGTACCGGTTCGAGGGGGGTCCGGGGGGTTGGCGGGTCTCGTTCGCCTGCCCGACCTGCCACCAGCGCATCCGGGTACCGGTCCGCGGCCGGGTGCGGGCGCGGTGCGGGTTGTGCCGCACCGTACTGGACTGCAATACCTGAGCCCGTCGGGGCCCTCCGTCGTAGAGTCGATGGGTGGCAGAAGATCCGGTGACCGACACACGGAACCTGTTCGAGGCCGTGCACGAGGGTGAGGACGCCGTCGTGCGGCTGTTGCGCGCGGGGGCTCCCGCCGAGGCGGTCGACGAGGACGGTACGACGGCGCTCTATCTGGCGGCGGTGTCGGACCGGCCGGGTGTGGTGCGGCTGCTGCTGGCGACGGGCGCCGATCCGGACCGGGCGTGCGGGCCCGAGGCCGGCGATCTGCCGATCTGCGGGGCGGTGTGCGGCGGGCACACGGAGGTCGTCGCGGCGCTGCTGGCGGCCGGGGCGCAGCCCGATCTGCGGGAGCAGTTCGGGTTCACGGCGCTGCGATGGGCGGTGGGTCTGGGTCATACGCGGATCGCGGAGGCGCTGCTCGCCCATGGTGCGGACCCCGATCTGCCGGGACCGGGGCCGGGGCATGAACCGCCGCTGGTGTTCGCGGTACGGCGCGGGTCTCTGGAGACCGTGCGGGCGCTGCTGCGGTACGGGGCGGGTGCGCGGGCCAGGGCGCTGGAGGAAGCGCTGCGGGAGGCGCAGGGGATGCTTGCGCTGGATGTGGAGCAGGAGATGCGGCGCGCGCTCCGGGAGATGTACGGGGACGGGCCGGGGATGGTGGTGCGCCGCACGGCGGTGGACGGCGGGGAGACGGTGACCGTCGAACTGGTGCGGGACGGGGAGCCGTTCGCGGGGCAGGAGCAGCAGACGGGGCACGGTGCGATCGCCACGGTCCTGGAGGGGGAGCTGGGTCTGCGGACGCCGTACGCGGAGCTGGCGGCGCGGGCGTTGCGCGGCGGGAACCCGGATCTGGACAACTGGCACGAGGCGGTCGAGGTGCTGTGGCAGCGGGGCGACGAGGAGACGTTCCAGGCGGGCGCCGCGTGGTGCGCGAGCGACGGTGAGCCGTTGCGGCAGGCGTTCGGTGCGGATGTGCTGGCCCAGCTCGGTTTCCGCACCGGGTCGAAGCCTTTTGCCGCCCGTTCGGTTCCGCTGCTGCGGGAGCTGGCGCGGGAGGCGGCGGATACGGAGCTGATCCGGTCGGCGGTGCTGGGGCTGGGGCACCATGGCGATCCGGTGGCCCTGCCGGAGGTGCTGCGGCATGCGCGGAATCCGGAGCGGGTGGTGCGCCGTGCGGTGACACTGGCGCTGTTCGACCTGGTCTCCGGTGGCCATGCGGAGGGGGTCGCGGCACTGGTGGGGCTGAGCCGGGACACCGATGCGGAGGTGCGGGACTGGGCGACGACGGCGCTGGCCACGCTGGACGCGGACACTCCGGTGCTCCGCACGGCGCTGGCGGAGCGGCTGGACGACGCGCATCCGGACACGGTCGCGGAGGCGGCACAGGGCCTGGCGCGCCGTCAGGACCCGCGGGCGGTACCGGTGTTGGAGCGGTTGCTGCGGGAGTCGGAGCCGGACGGTTATGCGCGGTCGGTGGCGGTCGACGCGGCGGCGTACGTGACGGACGGCCCGGTCAGGGAGCGTCTGGAACGGATGTGTCCGCGCCTGCCGTGAGCGGCGCGGTGACGAGCGGGCAGCGAGTGCCCGAGTAGATGGTCGGCATGCACTTGTTGCAGTGGATGCACAGGGAACGCGCTCCGGCGTCCTCGGCCATCCGGTTGACCAGGTCCGGCTCGCGCAGCAGCGCCCGGGCCATGGCCACGTACTCGAATCCTTCCGCCATGGCCCGTGTGACGGTTTCGCGGCGGCTGATGCCGCCGAGGAGGATCAGCGGGAGGCTGAGCTCCGCCCTGAACTGTCGGGCACAGGGCAGCAGGAACGCTTCCTCGTACGGGTAGGTGCGCAGGAATCTGCCGCCGGCGAGGCGTACACCGAGGCGCATCGGCTGCGGGAAGACCGCGGCGAACTCGGCGAGCGGTGCGTCGCCGCGGAAGAGGTACATGGGGTTCAGCAGGGAGCTTCCCGCAGTCAGTTCAAGGGCGTCGGCTGTGCCGTCGTCCTGGAGCCAGCGGGCGACCTGGAGGCTCTCGTCGAGCCAGAAGCCGCCGGGTACGCCGTCGTCCATGTTGAGTTTGGCGGTGATGGCGATCCGGTCGCCGACCTCGTCGCGGACGGCGCGGGCGATGCCGAGGGCCACTTTGGCCCGGTCGGCGAGGCTTCCTCCGTAGGCGTCGTCGCGGTGGTTGAGGCGCCGGCTGAGGAATGAGCTGGCGAGGTAGTTGTGGCCGAAGTACAGTTCGACAGCGTCGAATCCGGACTCGACGGCGAGGCGGGCGGCGGTGGCGCGTGCGCGGGTCACCCGGTCGATGTCGGCGGGCGTCGCCGCTTTCGTCATCCGCATGCCGAGCGGGCTGAGGAAGCGGCAAGGCGCCAGGGCAGGGAGCCGGTTGGAGCGGGCGTCGGCGACCGGACCGGCGTGTCCGAGCTGTGCGCTGACGGCGGCGCCCTCGTCGTGGACCGCGTCGGTGAGGCGGCGCAGCCCGGGCAGGGCTTCTCGGCGCATCCGGATCTGGCGTCGTTCGGTGCGGCCTTCGGGGGCGACGGCGCAGTACGCGAGGGTGGTCATGCCGACGCCGCCCGCGGCGGGTCTGCGGTGGTAGGCCACCTAACAAATGCTTGGTGGAACGTAGCTGATCCGCTCATGGATGTCTCCACCTCCAGGTGCTGCTGGCGGCGAACACACCGATGCTGCTGAAGGCGTCGATGGTCGACGACCGGACGGATCTGGGTGTGATGGCGTCGGGTCAGGTGGCGGGCCTGATCGAGGACCTGCCGAACTCCGCGGTGCTGGTGGAACGGGTGATGGAGGAGGCGCGGGAGGCACTGAAGGGACTGCCGCGGGTGTAGGGGCGGGGTGCCCGGTCCGTTCGGGGGCCTCTCCACGATGCGGAACGAAAAAGCCGGACAGGCTGATGAATCCAGCCTGTCCGGCGACCCCGGACCGGGGTTCGGGGCAGAGCCCCGGTGCGGTGACCGGGTCGACCGGTCACCGCACCTCGTACGCGGCTACGCCGCCCTGCGACCCCGCGCGGCCGCGCTGCCGTTGCTTCGCCCGGAGCCTCCCGCACGCCCCGAGGACGCGCCCGAACCGTTGCCACGGCCCGCGCCGCCGGCCCGTGCCGCGCCGCCCCCCTGCGTGGCCCCGGCTCCGCTTCCGGCGCCGGACCCACCGCGTCGGCCCCGGCCTCGGGTGCCGGAACGGAACGGCGCACCGCCCCCGGTTCCACCGGCCCCGCCCGACCGTGTGCGCGGCTTCGGCTGGGTCGGCTGGGGGACCTCGATGACGACCGCGATGCCGGACGGCTCGCGCGCCCCGGTGATCCGGCTGAGTTCCTCGTCGCTGGACTTGATCCGGGTGGTTCGCGGCGCGATGCCCGCGTCGGCCATCAGCCGGGTCATCTCCCGCTTCTCCTCCGGCAGCACCAGTGTGACGACGCTGCCGGATTCCCCGGCGCGCGCCGTGCGACCGCCGCGGTGGAGATAGTCCTTGTGGTCCGTCGGCGGGTCCACGTTCACGACCAGGTCGAGGTCGTCGACGTGGATGCCGCGGGCGGCCACGTTCGTCGCGACGAGTGCGGTGACCTGACCGTTCTTGAACTGGTCGAGCGTCCGGTTGCGCTGCGGCTGGGAGCGCCCGCCGTGCAGCGCGGCAGCGCGGACACCGCTGGCCAGCAGCCGCTTGGCGAAGCGGTCGGCGGCACGCTTGGTGTCCACGAACATGATCACCCGGCCGTCGCGGGCCGCGATCCTGGTGGCGATGACCTTCTTGTCGGTCTCGTCGGCCACATGCAGCACGTGGTGCTCCATGGTGGTGACGGCGCCCGCGGAGGGGTCGACCGAGTGCACGACCGGGTCGGTCAGGAACATCTTGACCAGCCGGTCGATGTTCTTGTCCAGGGTCGCGGAGAACAGCATCCGCTGACCGTCCGGCTCGACCTGCTTGAGCAGCCCGACGACCTGGGGCATGAAGCCCATGTCGGCCATCTGGTCGGCCTCGTCGAGAACGGTGATGGACACCTGGTCGAGTCGGGCGTCGCCGCGCTCGATGAGGTCCTTCAGCCGGCCCGGCGTGGCGACGAGCACCTCGGCGCCGCGGCGCAGCGTGCCGGCCTGCTTGCCGATCGACATGCCGCCGACGACGGTGGCGAGCCGCAGGTTCACGGATGTCGCGTACGGCGTGAGCGCGTCGGTGACCTGCTGGGCGAGCTCGCGGGTCGGGACGAGGACGAGTGCCAGCGGGGCGCGCGGCTCGGAGCGGCGTCCGGCGGTACGGGCGAGAAGCGCAAGGCCGAAGGCCAGGGTCTTGCCGGAGCCGGTGCGTCCGCGGCCGAGGATGTCCCGGCCTGCGAGCGAGTTCGGCAGGGTGGCGCCCTGGATCGGGAACGGATCGGTGACGCCCTGCGCGGCAAGGGTTTTCAGCAGGGCGGCGGGCATGTCCAGCTCGGCGAACGCCTCGACGGCGGGCAGTGCGGGGGTCATGGTTTCGGGCAGGGCGAATTCGCCCTGCGGCGGCGTGGCCCTGCGACGGGGCGACGCCTTGCCGGATCCCTTGCCGGAACCCTTAGCGGTTGCCTGTGCCGGGGCCGTGCCGCGCCCCCTCGACGGGCGGGTGCGGGCGGGTCGGTCCTGGCGTTCGGAGCGGGTCATACGGAATTGCCCTCCTGGGGATTCCTGGGAACTACTTGGGACTGCTGGGGACTCTACGGAGCGCGCGTACCGGCTCGTGAATTCTCAGTGAATGTTCGAGAATTCCGGTGGGTATGTGCGTGTGCGCTCGTACGCGTGGGACTCTCGGCACACTTCCCCGGGACAGCACAAGCCGGGACCCGCACCTTCACGGTGCGGGCCCCGGCTGCGAGGTACGCGTCGCGGCAATTAGGCCGGGACGATGTTCTCCGCCTGCGGGCCCTTCTGGCCCTGCGTGACGTCGAAGGAGACCTTCTGGCCCTCCTGGAGCTCACGGAAGCCCGAGGTGGCGATGTTGGAGTAGTGGGCGAAGACGTCGGCGCCGCCGCCGTCCTGCTCGATGAAGCCGAAGCCCTTTTCCGAGTTGAACCACTTCACGGTTCCAGTAGCCATGTCATTCTCCTCAAGAGGTGCAGTGCCGGAAATCCGCACTTTACGAATTCCAAGTCGCCGCATTGAGCCCCATCCGGAGAAAGCCGGAAAACAATAATGCGCCTGAGGAAGCATTCCCGTCAGGCGCACATAAAGTTCATGGGTACCAAAACTGCAACCGGACCACCGTAGCACGTTCTGCCGACCAGCGGTGGGTCTTGCCACGCTCGCCGGTCGGCGGGCTTCCGCAAAAGCCTTGGCGGCAACCGGTTCAGAGCCATTCGATGATCATCGCGTTCGCCTGGCCGCCGCCCTCGCACATGGTCTGCAGGCCGACAGCATCCGGATCGGATCCTCGCCGGGGGGCCGCGCCGCGACGGCCTGCTGCGAGGAGCCGCACTGCCGGTCGACGGTGACGCCGGGGACCTCTTCGGGCAGTCCCGCCGCCGGCCGGCAGGTCCGGGCGATGTCGCCGGCCTGCGGTCCGACGGTGTCGAGGCAGCCGAGGACGACGTCCTCGACGGCCGCCGGGTCGATGCCGGTGCGCTCGACGAGGGCCCTCAGCACATGGGCGCCGAGGTCGGCGGGGTGGACGGCTCCGAGGCCTCCCCCGCAGCGGCCGACCGGGGTGCGTACCGCTTCGACGATGCAGGCCTCGGCCATGACGGCCGCTCCTTGAGAGGTCCGTGAGTGTGGGTTACGTACGCAGAGCGATGCCGTCCAGGACCATCGAGAGGTACTGGCGGGCGATTTCCTCGGGGCTGTGCTGTCCGCCCGGCCGGTACCAGGAGGCCGCGACCCAGACGGTGTCGCGGACGAACCGGTAGGTGAGCCGGATGTCGAGGTCGGCGCGGAAGACCTCGGCGGCGACGCCGCGTTCCAGCGTGCCGAGCCAGGCCTTCTCGAACTTCTGCTGGGAGTCGACGAGATAGGCGAAGCGCGGCTGGGTGGCGAGGTGCTTGGACTCCTTCTGGTAGATGGCGACGGCGGCGCGGTGCCGGTCGATCTCCCGGAAGGACTCGGTGACGAGGGCCTCGATGGTCTCGCGGGGGCCGAGTCCGGCGGCGAGCACCGCGTCGTACCCCTCCCAGAGTTCGGTGAGGAAGGTGGAGAGGATCTCGTCGATCATCGATTCCTTGGAATCGAAGTGGTAGTAGAGGCTGCCCGCGAGCATCCCGGCCTCGTCCGCGATCCTGCGGACCGTGGTCGCGTTGTATCCCTGCGCGGCGAAGACCTCTGCGGCGGTGTCGAGGAGTTCGCGGCGCCGCTCGGGCGAGGGGGTCACCTGGGGCTTCTTCTTGGTAGGCACCCGCCCATTCTCCGCCCGAGCGATGCCCCCGCGGACGCGTCGGCGCGGGCCCGGTCAGGCATGTTGGCTGCTGACCGGGACGACTTCGCCCGTCATGTACGGGGAGTAGCCGCCGGCCAGGAAGGCGATGACATTGGCGACGTCCCATGGTTCGGCGGCCGGGGGCGTCCGGCGGTCGTTCTGTCCCCGGTCCCCGGGCCGAACGGGTGCCTGCCGGGCCCGGCCGGCCCGGCAGGCACCCGTTCGGGCGTCAGGTGGCCTCGCGCGGGTTGCCGTCGTCCGATCCGCGATGGATCGTGCGCAGCGGCTTGCCCGGGCGCCAGACCCTGACGACCAGATCCTCGTTCTCCACCCCCGTGCTGACGACCTCCGTCAGCTCCGTGCGGAAGAGATGGAACGGCTCCGGCGGCTTCACCTCCCCGATGAAGCGGGCCAGGACGTCGGGGTCGGTCTCCTCCACCGCGTGGCCGCAGACCCGGACGTCGGCGTACTCCATCGCGTCGTCCGGTCCCGGATTCGCGTGCACCGCGAACCGCGGATCGCGCCGCAGGTCCAGCGCCTTGCGTGAGTTCGGCATCATGCCGAGCCACAGTTCACCGAAGCGGAAGTTCACTTCCAGTCCGGTCACGCGTGGTGAACCGTCCTTGCGGAGGGTGGCCAGGATGTGGTGTTTGTGCTGCTCGAAGCGGGCCTGAACGGTCTCGGCGAAGCCCGGCTCCGCCACCTGGAACGCTGCCCATGAACTCGATGTCATGGGTCCATCGAACCCTTGAAACCCGACATCTTCTGTCCGGATTTCCGGGCCGCCACTGGTTCGGATGCCGTACCGCCATGATCGTGGTGTGCTGTACGAGGCACTTGGCCGTCATCGTGGCGGCGGGGAGGGACTGTTCCCGCGACCCGAGGTGGAATCCGATGGCAATCTTCGTGCATGCCACTTTGTCGGGCGTCACGGCAGACCAGTACGACGCTCTCGACAAAGAACTCCAGGCGCTTCCCGGCGACGCCTTCGCCGGATGCCTCTCCCACGTCTGCGTCACGACCGATTCGGGCGTGGAGCTCTTCGACCTGTGGGAGTCGCCGGAGGCCGTGGAGAACTTCGGCGCGGCCATGCTGCCGATCGCCCGGAGGCTTGGCCTGCCGATGCCGTCCGGACCGCCGAGGACCGCACGGACCCACCATTACCGGGTGCCCGAAGCCGCATAGCCCTGCCCGCCGGCCGGTGACAGGGTGATCACCAGCGCCCAGCCCTGGGTGCGGAGCACCACGGGCGCCGCACCCTCCATCAACACCGCGTCGTAGCAGTCGAGTTCGATGTCCTGGCCGTCGAGCGCCGCACCGTCCTCCAGTGCGACGGCCAGGACCGTGCCGCCCTCCGGTGCCTGCAGCCGGAGGGTGCCGCGTACGACCGCGACCTCCGCCGCCGTACGTTTCCTGCGGTACATCACATTGAGGTTCACGACGGGGCCGCCGAGGAGTTGCCCGTCCGTCTCCAGGTCCCCGGGGAAGTCGTGGGGCCAGTACTGCTCGTCGACGATGTGGTGCTCGCCGCCCACCATGAGATCCATCCCGGCGCCCTCGACCACGGTCAGCGTGCGGTCGACCCCGGGAAACGAGGAGAACGGCCCGTCCGCGGACACATCGGCGAGGCTGACCCGCCAGTCGAAGTCGTCCAGCGGTGCGCCCTCGGGGGAAGCGGCGATCTCCCGGGTGACTCCCCCACCGTTCTTCCAGGGCACGGCCGTGCGGTCGGCCGCCCTCAGTACCCGTGGCATCACTTGACGATCCCCTGCGCCCGGGCCGCGGTCAGCCAGCTGGGGAATTCGGCGACGAGCCGGTCGTACAGCTCGGAGTCCGGAACCTGTCGCGGATCGAGTCCGGCGTGGAAGAAGCCGGCATTGTCGACGGGGCGCCGTGCGGGCACGGCCAGCTCGTCGAGCCTGTGCAGGAAGTTGAACTGCGAGCTTCGCTTGTTGCCGAAGCCGATGAATTGCCAGAACAGCGGCAGTTTCGCCGCCTTGCAGAGATAGCGCTCCGCCGCGAGCTTGTTGATCGGGCCGCCGTCGGTCTGGAAGACGACGAGCGCGGGTGCGGTCGAACCGCTGTCGAGGTAGTGGTCGATGACCGCGTCCATGGCCAGGTGGTAGCTGGTCTTCCCCATGTGTCCGAGTCCGGCGACGATCCGGTCGACGCGCCCGAGGTGGTTGTCGAGGGCTATGTCGGTGACGGCGTCGATGTCCGTGGAGAAGAAGACGACCGGCACGCGGCCGTCGTCGTCGAGGTGCGCCGATAGGCCGAGCACCCGGTCGGCGAGGGCCTGGACGCTGCCGTCCTTGTAGTACTCCTTCATGGAACCGGAGTAGTCGAGCACGAGATAGACGGCCGCGCGCTCTCCACTGAGCCGGTGCTTCTGCAGGGAGACCCCGGCGCTCCGGTAGAGGCTGACGAGCGCGGGGGCGGTCTCCTCGACCTTGCGGAGACTGATGCCGACCATACGGGGCTCCGTTCCTGAGAAGGGAGTTACGAGGTTACGTCACCGTGGTGGACCGGCTGCGGCGTCGTGGACGTCCTGGCCGTACCCGCACCTGGTCCGTCCCCGCACCCGGCCGCTTCCGCGCGGCCCGCGTTCGCTATGTTGATCGCCGCCGACCCCCACCGGCCGCCCGCCACCGTCCCCCCGTGAAGGAGCCGGCCATGGAGGCCGCTGTCACCACCTGCTACCGCCATCCGTCGTACGAGACGTATGTGCGCTGCACCCGCTGCGACCGCTACATCTGCCCGGACTGCATGCGTGAGGCCGCGGTCGGCCACCACTGCGTGGAGTGCGTGAAGGAGGGGCAGCGGTCGATCCGGCAGGCGCGCACGGTCTTCGGCGGTGCGGTGTCGAGGACGGCGGTGCCCGTGGTGACGTACGTCCTCATGGGCCTGAACATAGCGGCGTATCTGGGCGAGTTGGTACGCCCCGGGATCGTCGACCGGTTCGGGATGCTCGGCGCGGTTCTGGTCGGACCCCACGGCGGCCAGTACATGTACGAGAGCGGGGACTTCCACGGGTTCCACGCGGTCGGGGTGGTCGACGGCGAGTGGTACCGGCTGCTGACCGGGGCCTTCCTTCATCTTCCGCCGGGCGAGTCGTCCTTCGGTGCGTTGCCGTTCGGGGTGCTGCACATCCTCTTCAACATGTACGGCCTGTGGAATCTGGGCCGGGTCGTCGAGCAGCAGCTCGGCCGGGGCCGGTATCTCGCGCTGTATCTGCTGTCGGCGCTGGGCGGCTCGGTGCTGGTGTATCTGATCGCACCGGGCGCCCTGACGGTGGGCGCCTCGGGGGCGGTCTTCGGTCTGGCGGCGGCGTTCTACGTCATCAACCGGCGGCTGGGCCGGGACATGGAGGCGGTCAACCGGTTCATGGCCGGGTTCCTGATCTGGATGCTGATATCCGCGTGGTTCACCTCGTGGCAGGGGCACCTGGGCGGGCTCCTCACGGGCGGCGTCGTCATGGCCGCGCTCGCGTACGCCCCGGCGAAGCGCCGTACCGCCGTGCAGATCGCTGCGTGCGGGGTGGTCTTCGTGGTGCTGGTCGCCCTGGTCGTTCTGAAGACCTCGCAGCTGACCGGCGGCGCCGTGGCGTGAGCCTTCCGCCTGCCCGGTCCTGGCCGGCGCCCCGGGCCCGGACGCGCCACGGCGCCTGCCGAATCGTCCGGTCGGGGACGGGCAGGCGCCGCGTTCAGTTCCGTACGCCGTTGTACGGGACGTCTGTTGTGGTGGTGCGTACTGCTGGTGGTGCTCAGACCATCAGGGAACGGTCCGTCGGGCGGATCGGGGCCGGCAGTGCGCTGGCCCCGGTCAGGAAGCGGTCCACGCCACGCGCCGCGGAGCGGCCCTCGGCGATGGCCCACACGATGAGGGACTGGCCGCGGCCCGCGTCACCGGCGACGAAGACACCGTCAACATTGGTGGCGTAGTCGCCGTCGCGCGCGACGTTGCCGCGTCCGTCGAGCTCCAGGCCGAACTGCTGGACCAGACCGTTGGCCTGGTCGGTGCCGGTGAAGCCCATGGCCAGGGTGACCAGCTGCGCGGGGATCCGCCGCTCGGTGCCGGGCTTCTGCTCCAGCTTGCCGTCCTTGAACTCCACCTCGACGAGGTGCAGCGCCTGGACGTTGCCGTCCTCGTCGCCCTCGAAGTGGGTGGTGGAGACGGAGTAGACCCGCTCCCCGCCCTCCTCGTGCGCCGAGGTGACCTTGTACAGCATCGGGAAGGTCGGCCAGGGCTGGTTGGCGTTCCGCTCCTCGCCCGGCTTCGGCATGATCTCCAGCTGGGTGACGGAGGCCGCGCCCTGCCGGTGAGCGGTGCCGACGCAGTCGGCGCCGGTGTCGCCGCCGCCGATGACGACGACGTGCTTGCCCTCGGCGCTGATCGGGGAGACCGTCAGGTCGCCCTCCTGCACCTTGTTGGCGAGCGGCAGGTACTCCATCGCGAAGTGCACGCCGTTCAGTTCGCGGCCCGGGACGGGCAGGTCGCGGGAGACGGTGGCACCGGCGGCGATGACGACCGCGTCGTAGCGGCGGCGGAGCTTGGCGGCGTCGATGTCCTTGCCGATCTCCACCTCCGTACGGAACTTGGTGCCTTCCGCGCGCATCTGCTCGATGCGGCGGTTGATGTGCGACTTCTCCATCTTGAACTCGGGGATGCCGTACCGGAGAAGGCCTCCGATGCGGTCCGCACGCTCGTAGACGGCGACCGTGTGGCCGGCCCGGGTCAGCTGCTGGGCGGCGGCGAGACCCGCCGGACCCGAGCCGATGACCGCGACCGTCTTGCCGGAGAGGCGCTCGGGCGGCTGCGGGGTGACGTCGCCGCTGTCCCACGCCTTGTCGATGATCGAGACTTCGACGTTCTTGATGGTGACGGCCGGCTGGTTGATGCCGAGCACGCACGCCGACTCACAGGGAGCCGGGCACAGCCGCCCGGTGAACTCCGGGAAGTTGTTCGTGGCGTGCAGGCGCTCGGACGCGGCCGTCCAGTCCTCGCGGTAGGCGTAGTCGTTCCACTCGGGGATGAGGTTCCCCAGCGGGCAGCCGTTGTGGCAGAACGGGATGCCGCAGTCCATGCAGCGGCCGGCCTGCTTGCTGATGATCGGGAGCAGCGAGCCCGGAACGTAGACCTCGTTCCAGTCCTTGACGCGCTCGCCCGCGGGGCGGGTCTTGGCGACCTCGCGCCCGGTGGTCAGGAAGCCCTTGGGGTCAGCCATTGGTCGCCGCCTCCATCATCTTCTCGGTGGTCTCCTGCTCGGAGAGACCGGCGAGCTCAGCGGCGTCCTTGGCGGCGAGCACTGCCTTGTAGGTGGACGGGATGATCTTGCTGAAGCGGGAGACACCGCCGTCGGCGCTGTCCCACTCGGCAAGCAGCTTCTCTGCGACCGTGGAGCCGGTCTCCTCCTGGTGGCGGCGCACGACGTCGTGCAGCCACCGCTTGTCGCTGTCGGAGAGCGCCTCGATCGCGCCGAGGTTGCCGACGTTGACGTTGTCGCGGTCCAGGTCGACGACGTACGCGTCACCACCCGACATACCGGCGGCGAAGTTGCGTCCGGTCTCGCCGAGGACGACGGCGTGACCGCCGGTCATGTACTCGCAGCCGTGGTCGCCCACGCCTTCCGAGACGACCGTCGCGCCGGAGTTGCGGACGCAGAACCGCTCACCGGTGCGGCCGCGCAGGAACAGCTCGCCGCCGGTCGCGCCGTAGGCGATGGTGTTGCCCGCGATGGTGGAGTATTCGGCGAGGTGCTCGGCGCCGCGGTCCGGGCGGACGATGACGCGGCCGCCGGAGAGGCCCTTGCCGACGTAGTCGTTGGCGTCGCCCTCCAGTCGCAGCGTCACACCGCTCGGCACGAACGCGCCGAACGACTGGCCGGCGGAGCCGGTGAAGGTGATGTCGATGGTGTCCTGCGGCAGTCCCGCGCCGCCGAACTTCTTCGTCACCTCGTGGCCGAGCATCGTACCGACGGTCCGGTTGATGTTCCGGATCGCGATCTGGGCCCGGACCGGCTGGGCGGCCTCGGCACTGTCCGCGTTCAGGGCGTCGGCGGCGAGCTTGATCAGCTCGTTGTCGAGGGCCTTGGCGAGACCGTGGTCCTGCTCGATCAGCTGGTGGCGGACCGCGCCCTCGGGCAGCTCCGGGACGTAGAACAGGGGCTCCAGGTCGAGGCCCTGCGCCTTCCAGTGCGTGATCGCACGGTCGGTGTCCAGCAGCTCGGCGTGGCCGACGGCCTCTTCGATCGTACGGAAGCCGAGCTCGGCGAGGAGCTCGCGGACTTCCTGGGCGATGAACTCGAAGAAGTTGACGACGTACTCGGCCTTGCCGGAGAACCGGTCCCGCAGGACCGGGTTCTGGGTGGCGATGCCGACCGGGCAGGTGTCGAGGTGGCAGACACGCATCATGACGCAGCCGGAGACGACGAGCGGCGCGGTCGCGAAACCGAACTCCTCGGCGCCGAGCAGCGCGGCGATGATGACGTCGCGGCCGGTCTTCAGCTGTCCGTCGGTCTGCACGACGATGCGGTCGCGCAGGCCGTTGAGCAGCAGGGTCTGCTGCGTCTCGGCGAGGCCGAGCTCCCAGGGACCGCCCGCGTGCTTGAGCGAGGTGAGCGGGGAGGCGCCCGTTCCGCCGTCGTGGCCGGAGATCAGGACGACGTCCGCGTGCGCCTTGGAGACACCCGCGGCGACCGTGCCGACGCCGACCTCGGAGACCAGCTTCACGTGGATGCGGGCCGCCGGGTTGGCGTTCTTGAGGTCGTGGATCAGCTGAGCCAGGTCCTCGATGGAGTAGATGTCGTGGTGCGGCGGCGGGGAGATCAGACCGACACCCGGGGTGGAGTGCCGGGTCTTGGCGACCCACGGGTAGACCTTGTGGCCGGGCAGCTGGCCGCCCTCGCCGGGCTTGGCACCCTGCGCCATCTTGATCTGGATGTCGTCCGCGTTGACCAGGTACTCGCTGGTCACACCGAAGCGGCCGGAGGCGACCTGCTTGATGGACGAGCGGCGCGCCGGGTCGTACAGCCGGTCGGCGTCCTCGCCGCCCTCACCGGTGTTGGACTTGCCGCCCAGCTGGTTCATGGCGATGGCGAGGGTCTCGTGCGCCTCGCGGGAGATCGAGCCGTACGACATGGCGCCGGTGGAGAACCGCTTGACGATGTCGGAGACGGACTCGACCTCGCCGACCGGGATCGCCTCACGGTCCGACTTGAAGCCGAACAGGCCGCGGAGCGTCATCAGGCGCTCGGACTGCTCGTTCACCCGGTCCGTGTACTTCTTGAAGATGTCGTACCGCTTGTTGCGCGTGGCGTGCTGGAGGCGGAAGACCGTCTCCGGGTCGAAGAGGTGCGGCTCGCCCTCGCGGCGCCACTGGTACTCGCCGCCGATCTCCAGCGCGCGGTGCGAGGCGGAGATGCCGGAGGCGGGGTACGCCTTGGCGTGCCGGGCCGCGACCTCCTTGGCGACCACGTCGAGTCCGGCGCCGCCGATCTTGGTGGCGGTGCCGTTGAAGTACTTCGCGACGAAGGCCTCGTCCAGGCCGACGGCCTCGAAGACCTGGGCGCCGCGGTAGGAGGCGACGGTGGAGATGCCCATCTTGGACATGACCTTCAGGACGCCCTTGCCGAGCGCGTAGATCAGGTTCCGGATGGCCTTCTCGGGCTCGATGCCCTCGATGAACGTGCCGGCCCGGACCAGGTCCTCGACGGACTCCATCGCCAGGTACGGGTTGACCGCGGCGGCGCCGTAACCGATCAGCAGCGCGACGTGGTGGACCTCGCGGACGTCCCCGGCCTCGACCAGCAGGCCCACCTGGGTGCGCTGCTTGGTACGGATGAGGTGGTGGTGGACGGCCGAGGTGAGCAGCAGCGACGGGATCGGCGCGTGCTCGGCGTCGGAGTGCCGGTCGGACAGGACGATCAGGCGGGCGCCGTCCTCTATGGCGACGTCGACCTCGGTACAGATCTGTTCGATCCGCGCGGCGAGGGCCTCACCGCTGCCGCTGACCCGGTAGAGACCGGAGAGCGTGGCGGCCTTCATGCCCGGCATGTCGCCGTCGGCATTGATGTGTATCAGCTTGGCCAGCTCGTCGTTGTCGATCACCGGGAACGGCAGCGTGACGCTGCGGCACGACGCGGCGGTCGGCTCCAGCAGGTTGCCCTGCGGGCCGAGCGTGGAGCGCAGCGAGGTGACCAGCTCCTCGCGGATGGCGTCCAGCGGCGGGTTGGTGACCTGCGCGAACAGCTGGGTGAAGTAGTCGAAGAGCAGCCGGGGGCGCTCGGACAGGGCGGCGATCGGCGAGTCCGTACCCATGGAGCCGAGCGGCTCGCCGGCGGTGCGGGCCATCGGCGCGAGGATGACGCGGAGCTCTTCCTCGGTGTAGCCGAAGGTCTGCTGGCGGCGGGTGACGGAGGCGTGCGTGTGCACGATGTGCTCGCGCTCGGGGAGATCCTCCAGCTCGATCTCGCCGGTCTCCAGCCACTCCTGGTACGGCTGCTCGGCGGCGAGGCCCGCCTTGATCTCGTCGTCCTCGATGATGCGGCCCTCGGCGGTGTCGACGAGGAACATCTTGCCGGGCTGCAGGCGGCCCTTGCGGACCACCTTCGCGGGGTCGATGTCCAGGACCCCGACCTCGGAGGAGAGGACGACGAGGCCGTCGTCGGTGACCCAGTACCGGCCCGGGCGCAGACCGTTGCGGTCGAGGACCGCGCCGACCTGGGTGCCGTCGGTGAAGGTGACGCAGGCCGGGCCGTCCCAGGGCTCCATCATCGTGGAGTGGTACTGGTAGAAGGCGCGGCGGGCCGGGTCCATGGAGTCGTGGTTCTCCCACGCCTCGGGGACCATCATCAGCACCGAGTGCGGCAGCGAGCGGCCGCCGAGGTGGAGCAGCTCCAGGACCTCGTCGAAGGAGGCGGAGTCGGAGGCGTCCGGGGTGCAGACGGGGAAGATCCGGTCGAGCTGCTCGCTGCCGAAGAGGCTCGACGCCAGCTGGGACTCGCGGGCCTTCATCCAGTTGCGGTTGCCCTTGACCGTGTTGATCTCGCCGTTGTGCGCGACGAAGCGGTACGGGTGGGCGAGCGGCCAGCTCGGGAAGGTGTTCGTGGAGAAACGCGAGTGGACCAGCGCGACCGTGGTGGCGAAGCGGTGGTCGGAGAGGTCCGGGAAGAACGGCTCCAGCTGCCCGGTGGTGAGCATGCCCTTGTAGACGACCGTGCGGGCGGAGAGCGAGGGGAAGTACACCCCGGCCTCACGCTCGGCGCGCTTGCGCAGCACGAAGGCCTTGCGGTCGAGGGCGATGCCGGCACTCGTGCCGTCGGCAACGAAGAGCTGCCGGAACTCGGGCATGGTGGCGCGGGCGCCGTTGCCGAGGAAATCGGGGGTGACCGGGACCTCGCGCCAGCCGAGGACCTTGAGGCCCTCCTCGGCGGCGATCTTCTCAAGCTTCTGGACGGCCTCGGTGGAGTCGTCCGCGGGCAGGAAGGCCATACCGACGGCGTAGGCACCGGCCTCCGGGAGGTCGAAGGGGACCTCTTCACGGAGGAAGGTGTCGGGCACCTGGAGCAGGATTCCGGCGCCGTCACCCGAGTCGGGCTCGGATCCGGTGGCGCCGCGGTGTTCGAGGTTGCGCAGCACGGTAAGCGCCTGCTCGACCAGCTCATGGCTGGCCACACCGGTCAGAGTGGCCACGAACCCGACGCCACAGGCGTCGTGCTCGTTACGAGGGTCGTACATCCCCTGCTGGGCGGGGCGACCGTCCATGGGCGACCAGGCGTCGGAACGCATCGGCTCTCCCGTCGTCGTCGTGGCATATGCAGTGCCGAGGGACGACGTTGGCCCTCTGCGAAATTTCATGCAGGTTACATAATGGGGCGCTTCTCAAGAAGCGGATAGTCCGTTCCAACATGCGGACACCGCTCGCGGAGCGGCGGGGGTTTGGGTCGCAGTCGGAGGATCGGCGCCCGGGGGAACCGCAGAGAGCAGGCGTCGTTGCCTGCGGTGTCTACGGCTCATGCCCGGCGGAAAAGGAATCGAAACCGCCGAGTAACGGCTACTTATGTGGAGCCCTGTATAGAGACTCATTTTACGTCCGCGGAGGGGTTCCGCCCAGAGGCGTCGGCCAAGACGTACGTCACACGGATGGCGCCCAGGTTACGGGCATGATCCCCGCATACACCCCGGAACCGGACCGTCCACGCGCGATGCCGGACAGGCGGCGCAGTCGGTCCTGTCCGACTCGTGAGGGCGTAGTGCGGACAAACGGCGAACGCGGGCCCGGTCACGCTCCCACGCGGAGCGAATGGGGGTCTCGCCCGCTCGAGCGAAGCCGAGAGCTCGGGGAAGACCGACGGCAACGCCGCAGATGTGCGTGCCGAACCCGCGGGCCCAGCATGATCCGAACGAGCGACCCCAGGGGTTGTCCCGTCATCCCCAACGGCTCGGCGCGCTGATTCGGATGCGGTGCATCGCAGGGCGAAGGGGCGTCCGCATGCTGGATGCATTCGGACGTTCCGACGACGCGGCGAGGTGCCGCAGCTGTCGTCGTGCGCCCGTCAGGCTCTCAGCCCCCGACGGCCACACCGAACACCGTGCCCAGCCCGTACGTGACCGCCGCAGCCGTACCACCGAGCGTCAGCTGCCGCAGCCCGCTGAACCACCAGCTGCGCGCCGTCACCCTGGCCACCACCGCGCCACAGCCGAAGAGCCCGATGAGCGCCAGCAGCACCGCGGGCCACAGGGCGTGTGATCCGAGCAGATACGGCAGTACGGGCAGCAGCGCACCCAGCGCGAACGCACCGAACGACGACACAGCGGCGACGAGCGGCGACGGCAGATCGCCCGGGTCGATGCCGAGCTCCTCGCGGGCGTGAATCTCCAGGGCCTGCTCCGGATCGCGGGACAGCTGCCGGGCGACCTCGCGGGCGAGCCCGGGCTCGACACCACGGGACTCGTACAGCGCGGCGAGCTCTTCCATCTCGTCCACGGGGTGCTTGCGCAATTCGCGGCGCTCGACGTCGAGTTCGGCCTCGACGAGCTCTCGTTGCGAAGCGACAGAGGTGTACTCACCGGCCGCCATGGAGAACGCGCCGGCGGCCAGACCCGCCAGACCGGTGATCACGAGCGTCTGCTGGGACACCGAGCCGCCCGCCACACCGGTCATCAGCGCGAGGTTGGAGACGAGCCCGTCCATCGCACCGAAGACCGCGGGGCGCAGCCAGCCGCCGTTCACATCACGGTGGGTGTGGTTGTCACGGTGCGCCTCATGCAGGACGGCATCGGACTCGATGATGGACACAGCTCTCCCCTTCTCCGGCAGCGGGATTCACTCACTCCGCCCCCTCAACACCCTCGAAAGTACGCACGAAAAGAGCCCCCCGCCAGCAAGCCAGGCCGTACTTACCTGCCTCCTGACCAGGTAAGCAAGGCCTGCCTCAGGAGAGGTATCCCGTCATCCGACTGGCTCTTTTGTCACGCTTATCGGCCTTTCTCGGGTCTCCGCGTGGCACAGATCGGACAGGTACGAGAACTGGCTCGGTACGAGCGAAGGGTCGACGCGATGGAGTCGATTGCGGGTAACCCGGCAGAGCGGCGGACGGGCCGTACGAGCGCGGGCGCAACGGACACGGGCGGTGCGGACGCAGGCCGTGCGGCGGAGGCCGCACGGCACGCCCCGGACGCCCGCGGCAGGGGCCGGTCAACCCATGCGGACCACACGGCCCACGCCGAGCGCCTCGACCGGGCCGACCGGGCCCGCGGCGCGCTCCTGGGGCTCGCCGTGGGTGACGCCCTGGGCGCACCGGCGGAGAACCTTCGGCCGTCCGAGATCCGCCGCCGCTGGGGTCGGATCGAGGGCTTCGTCAGCGACGACCCGGCAGGCACCGATGACACGGAGTATGCGATCTTCTCCGGTCTGCTGCTCGCCCGGCACGGTTCGGCTCTGACCGTCACCCATGTCGAGCGGGCCTGGCACCTGTGGATCGCCGACCTGGACGAGGGGCCGTTCCGCGGCGCCGGGTTCAGCGAGCGCGGCACGCTGGAGAACCTGCGCCGGGGTCTCGCCGCCCCGATCTCCGCCCAGCACAGGCACGCCTGGAGCGACGGACTCGCGATGCGGGCGGCGCCGTTCGGTGTGTTCGCGGCAGGCCGGCCCGCGGAGGCCGCGCGCCTGGTCGCGGTCGACGGCCGGGTGAGCCACGACGGCGAGGGCATCTACGGCGGCCAGGCGGTGGCGGCCGGAGTGGCCGCCGCGATGGTCGGTGCGGGGGTCGCTTCCGTGATCGCGGCCGCGCTGTCCGTCGTACCGATGGACTCCTGGACGGCACGCTCGCTGCGCCGCGCGGTAGCTGCCGCCCAGCGCGCCCATCCCGACCGACTCACCACGGAGCGGGCCGTGCGCTCCGCGGTGGTGGTCGGCGGATATCCATGGACGGACCTGGCGCCGGAGGCGGTCGGCCTGGCGTTCGGCGCGTTCGCGGCGGCACGCGGCGATTTCCGTACGGCGGTGCTGACCGCGGTCAACATGGGCCGCGACGCGGACACGACGGCGGCCGTGGCGGGAGCGCTGGCCGGGGCACTGCACGGGGTGTCCGCGATCCCGCGGATCTGGGGCGAGGCGATCGGACCGGTTCGGGGCAGCTGTCTGCCGTCGATGCGGGGCTACCACGTCCTGGACATCGCGGAGCTGCTCACGCCGGACGAGACGGACGAGGCGGACCCGATGGGCGGGACCGGCAAGGCGGGCGGGGCGGTCGGCGGCGCAGGCGAACCGGCAGCCGGGGCAGACGGCGGCGCCGGCGAACCGGCGGTGGTTGCGTCATGACCACCGCACGCGACACTCGCCGCACCAGCGACCCCGCCTCCCTCCCCGCCCGGCCCCTGCCCGGGCGCCGCGCCCGGATCGAGGGACTGCTCCTCGGGCTCGCCTCGGGGGATGCCGCGGGGTGGCCCGCCGCACGCCACCGGGCGGCCCGGATGCCGGAGTGGACCCGGCGCCTCACCCGGGAGCTCGACACCTTCGCCGAGCAGAACGCCACCACCACGCTGCCCGTGCCGATCGCCCTCAACCAGCCGCCCGAACCGCTGCGGCTCGGGCCGTCGGACGATGCCGAATGGGCCGCGTTCGCCGCCGGGACCGTGCTCGCCTCGGAGGCAGGGTCGCTGCACCGTCTCTCCCCCGAGCGCCGGATGCGGGCCGCCATCGACCTCTCCTGGAACGCGCTGGCCGCCGAGGTCGCCGCGGCTGCCGCGCAGGCGCCGGAGGTCGAGTCGGCGGTCCTCCCCCTGCGCGCCCGGATCTCGGTCCGGGCCGGGCTCGGCAATCTCGCCGCCGGGCTGCGGCCGCCCGCAACCGGCCACGACAACCCGCACTATTTCGACGACGCGGCCTGTGTTCGGGCCGCCGTGCTGGCGGTCGTCCACCCCGGTGAGCCCGGACCTGCTGCCGAACTCGCCGAGTTCGATGCCCGATACACCCAGGACGGCGACGGTGTGCACGGCGCCCGTGCGATGGCCGCCGCGATCGCTGAGGCGCTGGGCGGGGCCGATGTCGACACCGTGGTGAACGCCGCACTCGCCCAGCTCCCCGACGGCACCGAGATCGCCCGCAATGCCGCCCACGCCGTCCGGATCGCTCGGGACTTCGTCGGCGAGGCGGCGGGCGCCTTCGCGCTCGTACCGGTGCTGGAGCATCAGATCGTCGATCATGTGTACAGCTACGGGATCGCCGCCGCCGAGACCGTGCCGGTCGCGCTCGCCCTCGCCACCGCCGCCCGGGGCGAGATCGCCCAGGCCATTCCGGCGGCGGCCTGCCTGTCGCGGGTCGCGGACTCGGCGCCCGCCCTGGCCGGTGCGCTGACCGGCGCACTCGGCGGTATCGCCGCCGTCCCGGACGGCTGGCGCGAGGCCTGCCGCACCCTCGCCGGGTGTGCGCTGCCCCGACTCGCGGGCACGGATCTCATCGAACTCGCCGGGCTGCTGACAGACACGGAACCAGCCCCTCCGGGTGGACAATTCCGACATGACGCCCATGACGCTCACGACGCCCACAGGAAATAGACCGCCCACCGCACTCATCCTCGATGAACGGATCAGCGGCGCCCTCGTCGGCGCCGCCGTCGGCGACGCGCTCGGCGGCCCGGTCGAGGGCCGGTCCGCGGAGCAGATCGCCGAACGCCACGGCGGCCGGGTCACCGGCATCGTCGGCCCGTGGGACGGCGACGACTGGCGCACCGCCCGCCCCATCGCCCCTTACTACAAGGGCGACGGACACGTCACCGACGACACCTTGATGACCCATGCGCTGGTACGGGTGTACGGCGCCGTACGGGACCACCTCGACGCGTACTCCGTAGCCGACCACCTCGTACCGGAGCTGATCGCGAACCCCCGCTGGATTCCGGAGCTGCAGGCCGAGGCGCTGCCACTGCAACGGGTCTTCCTCGCCGAGAAGTGGATCGTCGCCCGGCTCCACTACGGCCATGTCGATCCGCGCGAGGCGGGCTCCGGAAACATCGTGAACTGTGGTGCGGCGATGTACATGGCGCCGGTCGGTCTGGTCAACGCCGCGCATCCGCGGGCCGCGTACGCCGAGGCGCTGGACCTCGCGGGCGCCCATCAGTCGTCGTACGGGAGGGAGGCGGCCGGGGTCTTCGCGGCGGCCGTCGCCGCCGCTTGTGCCCCGGACGCGACGCCCGCCACCGTAGTCGACACCTGCCTGTCGCTCGCCAAGGACGGAACCCGGGCCGCCATCGAGGCCGTGTGCGAAGTGGCCGTCCGGCACCAGGAATTCGAGACGGCGCTGGCACCGCTGCGTGCCGCGGTGGCCCCCTTCGACACCGTCGGACCCGACTACCGCTCCCCGTCCCTCGGCGCCCGCCGGCCGTCCCGGCTGCACGCCATCGAGGAGCTCCCGATCGCCCTCGGGATGCTGCTCGTCGCGGACGGCGACTACCGGCACGCGGTGCTCGGATCGGTGAACTACGGCCGCGACTGCGACTCGATCGCCACGATGAGCGGCGCCCTCGCGGGCGCGCTGCACGGCGAAGCGGCGATCCCCGCCACCTGGGTGAAAACGGTCGCCGAGGCCAGCCGCCTCGATCTGCACGCACCGGCGCGGACGCTGACGGACGTCGCCCGCGAGGTATTCGCACGGGACACCGCCCAGCGGCGTGCGCACGAGGCGGCGTTCGCGACGCTGGCAGGCACGCCATGACCGTGCGGGTCACCTGGGTGCAGCCCGAGGACCTGATCGGACACGAGCTGCGCCAGGCGGCCGAGGACGGCCGGGACGCGCGGCACATCGAGCGCCGGTGGTACGCGGCGGGCGGCGCACCCGCCCCGGAGCGCGCGGGCGCGTCGAAGTCCCCCGCGCCACCCGCCCTGCGCGCGCTCGCCGAGGGCCTGCTCGACGAACTCGCCGGGCTCACCTCGCCGCTGCATGTCGACGAGCCGACGGATCTCGCCGCGATCCGGGCGGCCTGCCCGTACTGGCCGGCGCCCCGCACGAACCCCTCACCGGCCGGCACGGCCCCGCTGGAGGCGGCGTGGCTGGGGCGTGCGGCCGGCTGCGTGCTCGGCAAACCCGTCGAGAAACTGCCCCTCGCGGGGATCCGTGCGCTGGCCCGGGCCACCGGGAACTGGCCGCTCGCCACCTGGTTCACCGCGAAGGGCCTGCCCGCCGAACTGGCAGCCGCCCACCCCTGGAACCGTCGCTCCGCACCCACCTCGCTCGCCGAGAACATCGACGGGATGCCGGAGGACGACGACCTCAACTACCCGCTCCTGACCGTACTGTTGATCCAGCGGTACGGGCCGTCCTTCCATACCGCCGATCTCGCCCGGCTCTGGCTCGACGAACTCCCCGCGGGCCGTACATTCACCGCCGAGCGGGTCGCGTACCGCAATCTGCTCGACGGCATCGAACCGCCGGACACCGCCCGGCACCGCAACCCGTTCCGGGAGTGGATCGGCGCCCGGATCCGCGCCGACGTGCACGGCTGGACCCACCCCGGCGACCCGGCGGCCGCGGCCGAGCAGGCACACCGGGACGCGGTCCTCACACACACCGGCAACGGTGTGTACGGGGCGATGTTCACCGCCGCGGCGCTCGCCGAGGCGGCCGGTGGCGCCGCGGATGTGCACGGCTGTCTGACGGCCGGTCTGCACGTCGTACCGCCCCGCTCGCGATTTGCACACGCGGTCCGCACCGGGATCGACGCGGCCCGCGGTGAGGAGGACTTCGACGCGGTCGTCGACCGGCTGCACGCCGAGTTCGGCACGTACCACTGGGTCCATGTACTGCCCAACGCCGCGCTGCTCGCGGCCGCTCTCACCCACGCCGACGGCGACTTCTCCGGCTCCATCTGCCGTGCGGTGGCGGGTGGTTGGGACACCGACTCGAACGGTGCGACCGCCGGTTCACTGACCGGTCTGCTGGCCGGCCGGCCCGAGGCACTGCCCGACCGATGGACCACCCCGCTGGGGAACCGGCTCGCCACATCCGTTCCCGGATTCGACTCCATCGGCTTCGACGCACTCGCCGAAATGACCCACCGGCTCATCCACGAGGAGGCACGCCGCCCATGACCGGCATCGCGGTGCTCGGCAGCACCAATATGGACCTTGTCGCCTACGTCGCACGGGCTCCGCAGCGCGGGGAGACCGTCACCGGACGGGAGTTCCGCACCGTCCCCGGCGGCAAGGGCGCGAACCAGGCCGTCGCCGCCGCCCGCGCGGGGGCCGACGTGATGATGATCGGCGCGGTCGGTGACGACGCGTACGGGGCGCAGCTGCGGTCCGGGCTGGAGCACGCGGGCGTGGCCACCGACCTGCTGCACACCGCGGAGGGCCCCAGCGGCACCGCGCACATCGTCGTCGACGACGCGGGCGGCAACGCCATCGTGGTGATCCCCGGCGCCAACGGAACCGTCACCTCCCTCGGCCCCGGCGAGATGGCCGCCATCGCGGGCGCCGACCTGCTGCTCCTGCAACTGGAACTGCCTCTGTCCGCTGTGCTGGAAGGGGCGCGGGTCGCCCATGCGCAGGGTGTACGGACGATTCTCACCCCCTCCCCCGTGCAACCGCTGCCGGACCAACTCTTCGACGCCATCGATCTCTTGATTCCCAATGAGCACGAGGCCGCCGCGCTCTCCGGGCACTTCGAACCCCACGCGGCGGCGGACATCCTGCTCCGGCAGGTCCCCGAGGTGGTCATCACGCTCGGCGCGAAGGGCTGCCTGTACGCGTCCCGGGGCACAGAAAAGATCCACTTCCCCGCGCCCGAGGTCACCGCCGTGGACACCACTGGCGCCGGGGACACCTTCGTCGGCACGCTCGCCGTGGCGCTCGGCGAGGGGCGTTCCGTACCGGAGGCGCTGGCCTGGGCGTCGTCGGCCGCCGCACTCTGTGTGCAGAAGCCGGGCGCCTCGACCTCCATGCCGTACCGCAGCGAGATCGACGCCGCATGACCGCGCCCGGGGAAGCCCCCCTCACCGGTCTGCGGGTCCTCGACCTCGCCACGCTCTTCGCGGGCCCCCTCGCGGCCACCATGCTCGGCGACTTCGGCGCCGAGGTGATCAAGGTCGAGCATCCGCGCAAACCCGATCCGTCGCGCGGGCACGGCCCGGCGAAGGACGGCATCGGTCTGTGGTGGAAGCTGCTCGGCCGCAACAAACGCAATCTGACCCTCGATCTCTCCGCTCCCGGCGGGCGCGACGTCCTGCTGCGGCTGGCCGCGTCCACCGATGTGATCATCGAGAACTTCCGGCCGGGGACACTGGAACGGTGGGGCATCGGCTGGGAGGAACTGCACGCCGTCAACCCGCGGCTGGTGCTCACCCGGGTCACCGGCTTCGGCCAGTTCGGCCCGCATGCGCACCGCCCCGGCTTCGGCACTCTCGCCGAGGCCATGAGCGGGTTCGCCGCGATCACCGGGGAGCCGGACGGGCCGCCGACCCTGCCGCCCTTCGGGCTCGCCGACTCGATCGCGGCGCTCGCCACCGCGTACGCCGTGATGGCGGCGCTGGCCGGGCGGGACCGCACCGGGGAGGGGCAGGTCGTCGACATGGCGATCATCGAGCCGATCCTGACCGTGCTCGGCCCGCAACCGCTCTGGTACGACCAGCTCGGATACGTCCAGGAACGCACCGGCAACCGCTCGCGCAACAACGCCCCACGCAATACGTACCGCACGTCCGACGGTCAGTGGGTCGCCGTGTCCACGTCCGCCCAGTCGATCGCCGAACGGGTGATGCATCTGGTCGGCCGCGCGGAACTGATCGACGAGCCGTGGTTCGCGTCCGGCGCCACCCGCGCCGACCACTCCGACGAACTCGACGAGGCGGTCGGCAACTGGATCGCCCGGCACACCCGTGACGACGCGATCTCCGCGTTCGAGAAGGCGGAGGCAGCCATCGCGCCGATCCATGACATCCGGGACGTGATGGAGGACCCGCAGTACCGGGCCCTGGACTCCATCACCGAGGTCCCCGACCCGGAGCTGGGCCCGCTGCGTATGCAGAACGTCCTCTTCCGGCTGTCCGGGACCCCGGGGGCGATCCGCTGGGCGGGCCGGCCGCACGGCGCGGACACCGACGAGATCCTCACCGGGCTCGGTCTGACGGATCCGGAGATCGCCGCGCTGCGGGCGGGGAGCGTGCTGTGACGGCGGCGGCAGCGGTGCCTCTGACCTGGCTGTACGTCCCCGGGGACCGGCCGGACGTGGTGCGCAAGGCGCGTGATTCGGGCGCGGACGTGGTGATCGTCGACCTGGAGGACGCGGTCGCGCCGGACCGCAAGGCGTATGCACGGTCCGCCACCGCCGAACTCCTCGCCGAACCGCTCGCCGGCACGGACGGTGTGCCGGTGCATGTCCGGGTCCACACCGAAGCCGACATCCTGGCCCTGGCCGGACTGCCCGGCCTGGCCGGACTACGGCTGCCCAAGATCACGCATGCCGCGACCGTCCATCACATCGCGGCTCTGGCCCCCGGCGTCGCACTCTGTCCGCTGCTGGAGTCGGCGCTCGGCATCGAGCACGCGTACACGATCGCGGCGTCCCACTCCCAGGTCCGCTCCATCGCCATCGGCGAGATCGATCTCCGGGCCGATCTGGGCGTACGGGACGACACGGGCCTGGACTGGTCGCGCAGCCGGGTGGTGGTTGCCGCCCGCGCGGCGGGGCTCGCCCCGCCGACCCAGTCGGTGTTCCCGGACGTCCTGGACCTGGACGGGCTGTGGAAGTCCTGCGTGCACGGGAGGGCGCTGGGTTTCGTCGGCCGGGCGGCGATCCACCCCCGGCAACTGCCGGTCATCGAACGGGCATTCCGGCCGACGGCGGAGGAGATCGAGGCGGCGCAGGAGATCGTGGCGGCGGCGCTGACGGATGCGGGTGCGCTGGCGCTGCCGGACGGCCGCTTCGTGGACGCGGCGGTGGTGGCCTCGGCCCGCCGGACGCTGGCGCTGGCGGAACGGGTGGGGTGACGGGGGAAAGACCAGGCACCTCCGGCGACCGAGGAGCGGGGGGGCCGGGGGCCGAGACCTCGGTGGGGGGAACAGCGAAAGGCCCCGAGCCGTTTGGTTCGGGGCCCCTCGTACAGATGGGTGGCGTCAGGCGTTCTTCGCTGCTTCTGCGGTGCCGTTCTTCTCCGGCGCCTCCGCATCGGGCGCCTGCGTATCGCCGACGGCGTCGCCGTCACGGTCCGTTTCACCGGCGGCATCCGCGTCGGGTGCCGCGTCCTCGACGCCCTCGGCGTCCTCGGCCGCTCCCGGCTCGACGACCTCCTCGCGCCCCGGCCGTACCTTCGCCGAGATCACGATGTACGTCACCGCCAGCACGAACATGATGAGCGCGGTCCACACATTCAGGCGCAGGCCCAGGATGTGGTGCGCCTCGTCGACCCGCATGTACTCGATCCAGGCGCGACCCGTGCAGTACGCCGCGACGTACAGCGCGAACGCCCGCCCGTGTCCGAGCTTGAAGCGGCGGTCGGCCCAGATCACCAGCAGGGCGACGCCCACGCACCACAGCGACTCGTACAGGAACGTCGGGTGGTACGTTCCGGCGACCCGGTTGGGACCTTCGCTGATCTTCAGTGCCCACGGCAGATCCGTCTGCTTGCCGTACAGCTCCTGGTTGAACCAGTTGCCCCAACGGCCGAACGCCTGGGCGATGGCGATGCCGGGGGCGAGCGCGTCGGCCCAGGCGGGCAGCGGGATCCCTCGACGACGACAGCCGATCCAGGCGCCCACCGCGCCGAGCGCGATCGCGCCCCAGATACCGAGGCCTCCCTGCCAGATCTTGAAGGCGTCGACCCAGTTCTCACCGTCGCTGAAATACAGCTGGTAGTCGGTGATGACGTGGTAGAGCCGGCCGCCGACGAGACCGAAGGGCACCGCCCAGACGGCGATGTCGGCCACCGTGCCGGCTCTGCCGCCCCGGGCGATCCAGCGCTTGTTGCCGAACCAGACGGCGACAAACACACCGATGATGATGCAGAACGCGTAGCCGCGAAGCGGGATCGGGCCGAGATTGATCACGCCGGTCGACGGGCTGGGAATGTAGGCAAGGTCCATGACAGGGTCGACGCTACCCTGCCGGGCGGGAAGTGGGGCAACCCGCCCGACAACTTCTGGGTAACGAGCCGGTCATCGATTCCCCGCCCCGGCCGGCCCGCAGCCCACGTCAGCGGGGTGACTTAGCTTGATCTTTAAGGCTGCTGCTCGGCCCCGCCGCGTCTAGGCATATCCGTTTTGCGCTGTTTCTTGCCGACTGGGTGGCGGGGTGCGGGTGTGGAGGTGCGGCCCTTGGGGCGGCCTGGGCCGGGGTGGGAGGCTTTCGGCGCGCGGGCTGGAGTGCCCACGGTCCGCCGGATGCGGGGATAGCCGCGCCGGACCCGGCCGGGGGTGAGCCGATCCGGTGTCAGGGGCTTTTCCCAGGGGCGCCGGAGGTCCTCGGTCAGGGGGCGGGCGAGACGGAGTTGCGCGTAGGCGGCGAGGATCAGCCACACCCACCGGTCGGCCTGTTCGGGGGTGCGCAGGCGGGGTCGGGTGAGGCCGAGGGTCTGCTTGAAGAAGCGGAATGTGTGCTCGATATCGAACCGTCGAAGGAAGATCCGCCAGAGGCGGTCGACGTCGTGCGCGGTGGCGTCGGGGTCGCCGTGCCACAGCCATAGCGGCTTGGGGGCGCGGTTGCCGGGTAAGTGCTCGATGGCCAGATGGACCAACGTGCCCTCGACGAGGGGTAGTTCGCCTTCATGGTCGGCCCAGGAGCCGCGCCGGTCCAGCTTGGGGTGCAGGCGGCCCCAGCAGCGGGCGAGGACCTGGCCGAAGCGGTCGTGGACGCCGGCCGACTCCTGGACCGGGGCCGGGTGGGTGGCGGGGTCGGCGAGGCGGAACTGCGCTCCGTGGCGGGGCGGGCGTCCGGGGTTGGTTCCGCGGCGCTTGCCAGCCGGTGCATACATCACCCGGTCCGCGCGGATGCGGCCCAGCAGCCGCAGTGGTTCATCGCGCAGCAGCCAGGTCAGGCGCACGAGGTCGTAGCCGGAGTCCAGGACGAACAGGACCGGCGGGTCGCCCGGTCGCCATTGCCCGGCCCGCTGCAGGCGGGCGCGCAGGTCACGGATCTGAGTCGCGGTGACCTCGGTGGGATCGTCCTCGGGCCCCAGCCGCACTGCGTCCAGCGGCCCTGTCCACGAGGAGCGGCCACCGCCCAGGGCCGCGGCCACCTGGTAGGGCCAGCCCGGGATGGTCTGGCGAACCCCGTCGCAGCGACACGGACGGTGGCAGTGCAGGCGCTCCGGCGAGCACTCGGCGTCCGGACGCGGCCACGGAGTGACGTCCAGCGCGATCGACAGCTGCCGGTCCGCCCCGCGCGGCAGCTCAAGGCCTGCCAGCGCCATCCGCAGGCGGGACACGGCGATGTGGCCCTGGGCCAGCGCGTCGTACATCGCCCCGTGCCCACGCCGGTGCACTGCCTCCAGCGACAACTCCGGCAGCGAGACCACCGGCCCGCCGGCACACAGCACCGCGTCCGCCAGCTCGAACAGAGCATCCGCCCGCAGGGTCAGGCACTCGTAGAACTCGCGGCGAAACCGGGATAACCCGGTCAATGCCTCGACGCGCGCAGCGTCGTCTTGCAGACTGTCCATCACGGCCTTTGGGTTGATCGACTGTCGACTTCAGCGAGAAGACACGATCACGCAAAGGCCGCCCAGCTGTCAGGCGAACGACGAACCCCACCAAGACATGATCTTGGTGGGGTTAATAGTCAAGCTTAGAGTGCCCGGCAGTAGGCTTCGCGGCGTCGCGGGGCTGCCTACTGCCGGGCACTCTTAGGAACCGGAGGGCGACGGGGTGACCTTCCCCGGCTTCTTGCCCTTGTTCGCCTCGGCGACCCACTTCTTCAGGTTCGCCACGGTGATCGGTTCGTTACCCTTCTTCGGGAAGATAGATTCGCCGTTGAGGAGCGCGGTCGGCGTGCCCTGGAATCCGCCGTTCTGGAAGGCGGTATGGGACTTCTGGACCCAGGTGTTGTGCGTGCCGTCCTCCACGCAGCTGCGGAAGTCGGGCGTATCGAGGCCCTCGACCTTGCCCGCCAGCTCGATCAGCTTGCTGCTCTTACCGAAGGCGTCGTCGGTCTCCGGCGGCTGATTGCGGTACAGGACGTCGTGATAGGCGGAGAACTTCCCGACGTCCTGTGCGCAGGCGGCCGCATTGGCCGCGTCCAGCGATCCGCTGCCGCCGAGATTGCCGTCGATGAGCGTGACCAGGTGATACAGGACCTTGAGCTGTCCGGTGTTTTCCAGCTCGTGGATCGTGTCCCGGAACGCATTCTCGAACTGGCCACAGACCGGGCAGCGGAAGTCCTCCCAGACCGTGAGCGTGGACGGGGCGTCGTTCGCGCCCACCTGGATGGCCAGGCTGTCCTTGCCCGTCGCCCCCGACGGTGCGACGGCAGGCCCCGACTTGCTCGCCTTGTTGCCCTTGCCCCCCGAATTCGCGGCGATCACGCCGATGACGGCGGCCAGCGCCAGCACACCCACCACAGCGGTGGAAACGATCAGCGTGCGCCGGCGGCGCTCGCGCGCCTTCTCCTGCTCACGCTGCTGGATGAGCCGGTCGCGCGCGGCCCTTTTTCCCTCTTGGTTGTTCTCGCTCACACCCGCAGCAACGAACCGGGGAGGCACGTGCGTGCCTCCCCGGCCCCAGGTCCACCCGGATGGATTACACCCGATGTCAGCGCTTTCGAACGCCTTCGGCCAATTCGCCCGCCAATGAGCGGACCGCGGCGAGACCGGACGCCTCGTCGGGGGCGTCCAGGATCCGCTTGACGAAGGCGGAGCCGACGATCACCCCGTCGGCGAAGACGGCGACCTCGGCGGCCTGCTGGGCGTTGGAGACGCCGAGGCCGACGCAGACCGGGAGTTCGGTCGTGGCGCGGGTGCGCCGGACCAGGTCCTGGGCCTGCTCGCCGACCGATTCGCGGGTGCCGGTGACCCCCATCAGCGAGGCCGCGTAGACGAAGCCGGAGCCGGCCGCGGTGATGGTGGTGAGGCGCTCGTCCTTGCTGCTCGGTGCGACGACGAAGACGGTCGCGAGACCGTGCTTGTCGGCGTGCTCGCGCCACACCGAGGACTCCTGGACCGGCAGGTCGGGCAGGATGCACCCGGCGCCGCCCGCCTCGGCGAGCTCGGCGGTGAACCGCTCGATGCCGTACCGGTCGATGGGGTTCCAGTACGTCATGACAAGGATCGGGGCGCCGGTCGCCTCGTACGCCTCGCGGACCGTGCGCATCACGTCGGCGATCTTCACGCCGCCGCGCAGAGCGATGTCGTCGGCGGTCTGGATGACCGGCCCGTCGAGCACGGGGTCGCTGTGCGGCAGGCCCACCTCGACGACATCGGCGCCACCGGCGACGACGGCCTTCACGGCCTCGATGCCGCCGTCGACCGTCGGGAACCCGGCCGGCAGGTAGGCGATGAGCGCGGCACGGTCCTCCGCCTTGGCGCCGGCGAGAGCGGCGCTCAACAGCTCGATGTTGCCACTCACTTGGCGTCCTCCTCGATCTCGGCGTCGCCGTTCCCCGCGTCCGCCTCGACGGTCGCGTCCACGTCGTACAGCCCGAAGTACCGGGCCGCCGTGTCCATGTCCTTGTCGCCGCGGCCGGACAGGTTGACCACGAGCAGCCCGTCCTTGCCGAACTCCTTGCCGACCTCCAGGGCTCCGGCCAGCGCGTGGGCGCTCTCGATGGCCGGGATGATCCCTTCGGTGCGGGAGAGCAGCAGCAGCGCCTGCATGGCGGCATCGTCGGTGACCGCGCGGTACTCGCCGCGGCCGATGTCCTTGAGGTACGAGTGCTCCGGGCCGATGCCCGGGTAGTCCAGACCGGCCGAGATGGAGTACGGCTCGGTGATCTGGCCCTCGTCGTCCTGGAGGACGTAACTGCGCGACCCGTGCAGGATGCCGGGCTCGCCCGCGGTCAGGGTCGCCGCGTGCTCGCCGGTCTCCACGCCGTGTCCGGCGGGCTCACAGCCGATCAGCCGGACGTGCGCGTCCGGGATGAAGGCGTGGAACAGGCCGATGGCGTTGGAGCCGCCGCCGACACAGGCGATCGCGGCGTCCGGCAGCCGGCCGGTCCGTTCCAGGACCTGCCGTCGGGCCTCGACGCCGATGACGCGGTGGAAGTCGCGGACCATCGCCGGGAAGGGGTGCGGGCCCGCGACCGTACCGAAGAGGTAGTGCGTGCGGTCCACATTGGCGACCCAGTCGCGGAACGCCTCGTTGATGGCGTCCTTGAGCGTGCGGGAGCCGGATTTCACGGCGATGACCTCGGCGCCGAGCATCCGCATCCGCGCCACGTTCAGCGCCTGCCGCTCGGTGTCGATCTCACCCATGTAGATGGTGCATTCGAGGCCGAAGAGGGCGCAGGCGGTCGCGGTTGCGACGCCGTGCTGGCCGGCGCCGGTCTCGGCGATGACCCGGGTCTTGCCCATGCGCTTGGTGAGCAGCGCCTGACCCAGCACGTTGTTGATCTTGTGCGAGCCGGTGTGGTTCAGGTCCTCGCGCTTGAGGAAGATCCGGGCGCCGCCCGCGTGCTCGGCGAAGCGTGGCACTTCGGTCAGCGCACTGGGCCGGCCGGTGTAGTTGACCATGAGCTCATTGAGCTCGGCGGCGAAGGCCGGGTCGGCCTTGGCCTTGTCGTACTCGACGGCGACCTCGTCCACGGCGGCGACGAGCGCCTCCGGGATGAACTTGCCGCCGAACGCGCCGAAGTAGCCCTCGGCGCTGGGGATCAGACCCTCGGGGTCCGGAATGAAGAAGTCAGATGACATCCGACGTGCTCCTCGTCATGGCAACGGGTGGGTTCACCGTATGCGCCGTCAGCAGAGCGCCGCCGCGACCGGGGACGGTCGGACGGTGCGGTCGTACGTACGAGTGGGTGGTGCGAGTACGTCGGCCGGGGCTCGCTACAGCGCGGTCCCCGTGCGCCATCGCATGCCGTTGACCTGGCCGGGCTCGTCGCCGATCACATACCGCACCCGCCGTCCGTGCACGCGGCGCGCGGGGGCGCGGCAGCCGCGGGGGCGGCAGCCGCGCGCCAGCGGCGCGTGCGGGTCCCGGGCGGCCGTCACCATGGCCAGGCGCAGGCGCGGCCGGGTGCGGGGCAGGGGACGGTCGGCGGACATGGTGCGGGTCAGCCCCGTCCGTGCCGCAGGGCCGGGTGGGCGCCCGCGGCGACCAGGTCGGCGACAGCGGCCCGCGGATCGCGGCCGGTGACCAGGGACTCGCCGACGAGTACGGCGTCGGCGCCGGCGTTTGCGTAGGCGATGAGGTCGTGCGGGCCGCGGACGCCGGACTCGGCGACCTTGACGATGCCCGCCGGGATCTCGGGGGCGACACGCTCGAAGGTGGAGCGGTCGACCTTGAGGTCCTTCAGATTGCGCGCGTTGACACCGATGATCTTCGCTCCGGCGTCGACGGCGCGCTCCGCCTCCTCCTCGTCGTGCGCCTCGACCAGCGGCGTGAGGCCGATGGACTCGGCGCGCTCGATCAGGGAGACGAGGGCCTCCTGGTCGAGGGCGGCGACGATCAGCAGGGCGAGGTCGGCGCCGTAGGCCCGGGCCTCCCAGAGCTGGTACGAGGTGACGATGAAGTCCTTGCGCAGGATCGGGATGTCGACCTTGGCGCGGACGGCTTCCAGGTCGGCGAGCGAACCGCCGAAGCGGCGCTCCTCTGTGAGGACGGAGATGACGGACGCGCCACCGGCCTCGTAGTCCGCGGCGAGCGCGGCCGGGTCGGCGATCGCGGCCAGGGCCCCCTTGGAGGGGCTGGAGCGCTTGACCTCGCAGATGACGGTCACGCCCTCGCCGCGCAGGGCGGCGACTCCGTCCTTGGCCGCCGGAGCGCGCGCCGCGCGCTCCTTCAGCTCGTCAAGGCTGACACGCGCCTGCCGCTCTGCGAGGTCGGCGCGGACGCCGTCGATGATCTCGTCGAGCACACTCACGCGAGCGGCCCCCTTCCGGGACGGTGATGAGGGAACAGGATCAGCCATCTCGATGGTATCCGTAGGAGGGCCGAGGGCCCGCATCCGGCCGCCGAATGTCCCACTAGCTGGGCATTCATGGTGCCAATACTGATCCGAACGGCAGATTCCGAACCACGGTGAAGATCAGCAGCACGGCGCCGATCCCCCACCAGTAGGCCGGTGCGAGATTGATCCGTACGGGCATTCCTCTGCTCGCGCGGACCATCCAGACCACCCAGACGGCGGCGAAGATCGCGTAGCCGACGACGGCGAGGGCATTGGAGCCGAAGGCGGCGGCGATATCGCCGTGGGCAACGGCGTGGGCGCTGCGCAGCCCGCCGCAGCCGGGACAGAACAGGCCGGTGACCTGCAGCATCGGGCAGACCGGGTAGTGGCCCGGCTGGTTGGGGTCGACGGCGCCGACGTAGCCGAAGGCCCCGATGACGGCCGCCATGACCGCCACCGGGGTGACGAGCCGCCGGAAGGGTGATGCGGGCACGGGTGCCGGCGGGAAGGCCGACGCGGGGTGACCCGGCGCCGGCACGAAGACCGGCGCGGGCTGTTGACCGGGCGGGCCCGGTGCGGCTGCGGGAGAAGGCGAGGCGTCCACCCGGTGATTGTCCCCGCTCACGCGGAAAGGCGCAGCCCGGCCCGGGCTGCGCCTTTCACGATGTTCCGACCGGCGTCAGGAAGACGTCTGGGCCTGTCCGGCCGCCGCCCGGGCGGCGGCCATCTCGGCCGACTCCTTCGGCATGCCGAGGCCGGCGGCCTTCATCGCGAAACCGACGACTCCGCCGATGAGGATGACGGCGGCACCGGCCCAGAAGCCGAGCGGGTTGGCCGCGACCATGAAGACGCCTGCGACGCAGAAGCCGATGAACGAGATGATGACACCGGTCCAGGCGGCCGGGGTGTGTCCGTGGCTGCTGCCCGCCATGAGTTGCTCCTCGTTGGTGTTGCGCTGTGGGTATCGCTGTACGCAAAGCTGGTGGCGCTGTGCTGCTGCTGTGCAGAAAGCTCACGCCCATTGTCCCGTACGGACGGGTACGACGTGAGCTGGGGGTCGTACCCGGGGTGTGTCCCACCGGTCACGCCCCGCTCGCGCCGGGAGGTCCTTCAGTGCGTCGGGTCCTCGCCGCGGTCCAGGGCCTTCCACAGGTCCTCGGGCCGGTCCGGGTCCGGGGCGGTGCGGGGGGCCTTGCGGGGGCGCGGAGTGCCGTCGCGTTCGTACCGGCCCGACATGGTCGGCCAGAGCTTCCCGTACCGCAGGGCGAGCAGCCCGGCGATGAGGATCAACAGTCCGCCGGCGGCCGTGACGTACGGCCAGGCGGTGTGACTGAGGGCGTCGATGGTGGCGGAGGTGTCGCCGGTGGTCTGCGCCGCCTTCTCGTCGAGGGCCGCGCTGTCGGAGGCGCCGAGGTAGGCGCTCAGTCCGGCACCGAGGCCACTGAGGGCGAGCAGCCCGGCGACGAGCAGCCGGCCGGCGCTGCGGACGGCGAAAACGGCGACGAGGGCGGCCAGGCCGACGATGGCCAGGGCGGCCGGGAGTCCGGTGACGTCCTGGCCGTCGACGGTCAGAGGCAGGGAGCCACCGCCGACGGCGGCCTTGCCCTCGGCCCACGTCTGGCCGGAGGCGAGGAGGACGACGGTGGCACCGGCCGCCCCGAGAAGCAGGCCGGCGGCCAGGCTGCGGCGGCTTCCCGTGGCGTCGGGCGCGGTGGCGGCTCGGGCACGGGGCTGGGGTACGGGGACAGCACTCACGTACCCCACTATCCCTTACCCGGTCAGCTTTCGCGGAGGCGGTTGGCGGTATGGACGGCGCGCAGGACCGCGGCGGCCTTGTTGCGGCATTCGGTGTCCTCGGCGACCGGGTCCGAGTCGGCGACGATTCCCGCTCCGGCCTGGACGTACGCGGTGCCGTCGCGCAGCAGAGCCGTACGGATCGCGATCGCGGTGTCGGAGTCCCCGGCGAAGTCGAGGTAGCCGACGCAGCCTCCGTACAGTCCGCGGCGGGTGGGTTCGAGCTCCTCGATGATCTGCATGGCGCGCGGCTTGGGGGCGCCGGAGAGAGTCCCGGCCGGGAAGCACGCGGTCAGGACGTCGAAGGCGGTACGGCCTTCGGCGACGCGGCCGGTGACCGTGGAGACGATGTGCATCACGTGCGAGTACCGCTCGATCGACATGAAGTCGACGACCTCGACGCTGCCGGGCACGCAGACCCGTCCCAGGTCGTTGCGGCCGAGGTCGACGAGCATCAGGTGCTCGGCGCGTTCCTTCGGGTCGGCGAGGAGCTCGTCGGCGAGTGCCTGGTCCTCCTGCGGGGTGGCGCCGCGGGGCCGGGTCCCGGCGATCGGGTGGACCATCGCGCGTCCGTCCTCGACCTTGACGAGGGCTTCGGGGCTGGAGCCCGCGACATCGAAACCGTCGAACCGGAAGAGGTACATGTACGGCGACGGGTTGGTCGCGCGCAGCACCCGGTAGACGTCCAACGCGCTTGCCGTGCACGGGGTCTCGAAGCGCTGGGACGGGACGACCTGGAACGCCTCGCCGGCCCTGATGCGCTCCTTCACGTCGACGACCGCGTCCTGGAAGGCCTGGCCGCCCCAGAGCGCGGTGTACGGCGGGAGCTCGGACGGCGGAAGGGCCGCGGGGGCGCTCTCGACCGGACGGGAGAGGTCCGCCTCCATGGCGTCGAGCCGGGCGACGGCGTCGGCGTACGCCTCGTCGACCCCGGTCTCCAGGTCGTTGTGGTTGATCGCGTTGGCGATCAGCAGGACGCTGCCGTCCCAGTGGTCGAGGACGGCGAGGTCCGAGGTGAGGAGCATCGTCAGCTCGGGGAGCTGCAGGTCGTCGCCTCCGTGCTCGCCGATCCGCTCCAGTCGGCGCACGATGTCGTAACCGAGATAGCCGACCATGCCGCCGGTGAACGGCGGCATGCCGGAGTGCAGGTCGCGCGGCGTGTGCAGGGCCTCGACGGTGGCGCGCAGGGCGTCCAGCGGATCCCCGTCGACGGGGACGCCGACGGGCGGGGTGCCGAGCCAGTGCGCCTGCCCGTCGCGGACGGTGAGGGTGGCGGCGCTGCGGACGCCGATGAAGGAGTAGCGGGACCAGGTGCGGCCGTTCTCCGCGGATTCGAGGAGGAACGTGCCGGTGCGCTCGCCCGCGAGCTTGCGGTAGAGCGCGACCGGGGTGTCGCCGTCCGCGAGGAGTCGGCGGCTGACGGGAATGACACGCCGGTCGGCGGCCAGCTTGCGGAAGGTCTCAAGATCCATGGCGGCTGACCCTACTGCCCCAGCGGGAGTACGTCTGCGTCGAAGCACGTCCGGTCACCGGTGTGACAGGCGGCACCCGTCTGGTCGACCTTGACGAGGACGGTGTCCGCGTCGCAGTCGAGGGCGACGGACTTGACCACCTGGATGTGGCCCGAGGTGTCGCCCTTGACCCAGTACTCCTGGCGGCTGCGCGACCAGTAGGTGCAGCGGCCGGTGGTCAGGGTGCGGTGCAGGGCCTCGTCGTCCATCCAGCCGAGCATGAGCACCTCGCCGGTGTCGTACTGCTGGGCGATGGCCGGGACCAGTCCGTCGGCGCCGCGCTTGAGGCGGGCGGCGATGGCGGGGTCCAGGCTGCTGGCGGGCGGGGTGCTGGGCGCGGGCATGCTGGTCATGGGTCCCATTCTGCCGTGGCCGCGAGGGCGGTTCCGTGAGGCGTCCACTGGGCGGACCGCGGGACCCGGTCGTACGCTGGCGAGCATGTCGACCCATGCGAAGCGCGAACGTCTTCTGCTTGCCGACCTGTTGGAGGCGGCGGGCCCCGAAGCCGCCACCCTGTGCCAGGGCTGGACGGCCCGGGACCTGGCGGCCCATGTCGTGGTGCGCGAGCGCCGACCGGACGCGGCGGCCGGGGTGCTGCTGGGCCCGCTGAAGAACCGGCTCGAGCGGGTGCAGGCCGAGTTCGCCGAGAAGCCGTACGAGGAACTCATCCAGCTGATCCGTACGGGACCGCCCCGGATGTCGCCGTTCGGGCTGAAGCAGGTGGACGAGGCGGCCAACACGGTGGAGTTCTACATCCACGCAGAGGATGTGCGCCGGGCGCAGCCCGACTGGTCGCAGCGGGAGCTGGACCCGGTCTTCGCCGATGCGCTCTGGTCGCGTATGGAGAAGGCGGCGCGGCTGATGGGGCGCAAGGCGCCGGTGGGTCTTGTGCTGCGCCGCCCGGACGGGCAGACCGCGGTGGCGCACAAGGGCACTCCGGTGGTGACGGTCACCGGCGAGCCGGGCGAACTGCTGCTGTTCGCGTCCGGGCGGCAGGACGGTGCCCGGGTGGAGGTCGAGGGCGACAAGGAGGCGGTGGCCCGGCTGCGGACGGCGGAGCTGGGGATGTAGGGCGTACGGGTGCGGGTCAGTCCGGAAGTTCCGCGCGGCGCAGCCGGGTGAAGGCCAGACCGGTCGTCGCCCCGGCCGCGCACACCACTGCACTGGTGACGAAGACCGGACCCGTCCCCCAGGCGGCGACCGCGGCTCCCGTGACTGGGTAGCTGAGCGGCGCGATCGCGTGGGTGAAGAGCGTCGAGACCGAGGTGACCCGACCCAGGTAGGCGGGGTCGGTGACGGTCTGGGTCAGAGCGCCGCACAGGGCGCCACCGAGGCCGGCGAAGAGCCCGATGCAGACGGCGACGGCGACGGCGAGGCCCACCGAGGGGGCGTGGGCAAGGGCCGCTATGGCGACCGCGCCGATCAGCACCGTCAGGCACATCACGAGCCCGGCGCGCGGCACCCGGCCCCGCACCGCGAGCAGCAGGGCCGACGCACCGGCCCCGATGCCGAACGCGGCGACGATCCAGCCCATGCCGGACGCCCCCCAGCCGCGCTGCCCGGCGAGCAGGATCAGGCCGAGGTTGAGCGGCCCCGTGAAGCCCAGCTCGCTGACGGCGGTCACGAGCATCAGCGGCCCGAGGACCGGGTGACGACGGATGTGGCGCAGCCCGTCGGTCAGGTCGTGCCAGGCGGTGCCGGACGGTTCGGCGGCTTCCTCGGTGGGCAGCGGGCTGATCCTCAGGGCAAGGAGCAACGGCAGCGACACGGCGAAGAGCACCCCGGCCGCGGCGAACGCGAGGGTCGGGCCGCCGAAAGCCACTGCGGCGCCACCGAGCGGGGCTCCGACGACATTGGCGGCACGGGAGGCGAGTCCGCGAAGTCCCTGGACGCGGGCCAGCTGTCCGGCGGCGGTGATCCGGGGCGGCAGGGCACCGACCGCGGGCAGGAAGAGGGCGTCGACCACGCCGAAGACGAGCGCGACGGCGACCAGCATCCACACGGCGGGCGAGGTGGCGAGCAGGGCGCCTGCCAGGCCCAGCACGACCAGGCAGCGGGCGGCGTCACTGCCGATGACGACGCGGCGCGGGCCGAGCCGGTCGGCGAGCACTCCCCCGCCGAGCATCAGCACAGCCCTGGGTATGGAGCCGACGGCGAGGACGAGGCCGGTCTGGGTGGCGCTGCCGCTGCGGGCGGCGGCCCAGGCGAGCGCCATGTAGTAGACGCTGTCGCCGATCATCGACGCGGTGTAGGCGCCGAGCCAGCGCAGGACGTTGCCGTCGCGGTGGGCGGGGCGTTCGGGTGCTTTCGTGGCCGTGACGGTGACGGTCATGAGGGTCGTCCTCCCGGGGCGGCGACTCAGGTGCGGAACGGGAATGCGTACAGGTGCATGGCGACGTTCTCGCGGCCTTCCGTGTCTCCGGCCTCGTCGCGGGCGCGGCCGAGCTCTTCGTACCGGTCGATCAGTTCGTGCACCTCACGGCCGAGCGCGGCGAGTTCGTCGGCGGTGAGCCGGGCCAGGTACTCGGAGCCGGAGGCGGCGCTGCGCCACTCCAGTGGCCAGCTCTGGGCCGAGTCGATGTAGCTGCGGTACAGCTCGACGTGCTGGTCGAACGAGAGCCGACCGATGGCGGTATGCGTGGCGACCTTCTCGGGCGCGTCACTGAAATCCTCGGCATGGACGTTCAGCCCCTTCGAGGCCGGCTGCCACCAGCGCTCGCGGCCGTCCTTGCCCTGCTGCTCGGCCTCCTCGATCAGGCCGTGGTCGGCGAGCTTGCGCAGGTGGTAACTGACCAGCGAGACCGCCTCGTCGACCTGCTCGGCGAGCTGGGAGGCGGTGGCCTTACGGGAGATGTAGAGCGCCCGGTAGAGCTTCATCCGCAGGGGGTGCCCGAACGCCTTCAGGGTCTCCAGGTCCGAGATCCGGCGGGATTCATTGCTTGCCATGCCCTCACCGTAGACAGAAAAGAAAACTTGCACAATATTTATTGTGCAATAAAATTTGCGGAATCTCGGATACCGCCCTGATGCCGTGAGGGAGCGGCCCGCAAAACGCCGATCGCCGGACGGGCCACAACGGCTCGTCCGGCGATCGATGGAGTACTGCGGTCAGCGGACCGGGTGTCCGGCCTCTCTGAGGGCGCCCTTGACCTCGGAGATCCGCAGATCGCCGAAGTGGAAGACGGACGCGGCGAGCACCGCGTCGGCGCCTGCCGCGATGGCCGGTGCGAAGTGCGTGAGCCGGCCCGCGCCGCCGGAGGCGATGACGGGGACGGTGACATGAGTGCGGACCGCCGCGATCATCTCGGTGTCGTAGCCGTCCTTCGTGCCGTCGGCGTCCATCGAGTTGAGCAGGATCTCGCCCGCGCCCAGCTCGGCGGCCCGGTGCGCCCACTCGACGGCGTCGATGCCGGTGCCCTTGCGGCCGCCGTGCGTGGTGACCTCGAAGGTGCCCGCGGGGGTACGCCGGGCGTCCACGGACAGCACGAGGACCTGTCGGCCGAACCGCTCGGCGATCTCCCGAATGAGGTCCGGGCGGGCGATCGCCGCGGTGTTGACGCCGACCTTGTCGGCGCCGGCCCTCAGCAGTTTGTCGACGTCGTCGGCGGTACGGACACCGCCGCCGACGGTGAGCGGGATGAAAACCTGCTCCGCGGTGCGGCGCACCACGTCGTAGGTCGTCTCCCGGTCGCCGCTGGACGCGGTGATGTCGAGGAAGGTCAGCTCATCGGCGCCCTCGGCGTCGTACAGCTTGGCCATCTCGACGGGGTCACCCGCGTCGCGCAGGTTCTGGAAGTTGACACCCTTGACGACCCGGCCGTTGTCGACGTCCAGGCACGGGATGACTCGTACCGCGAGACTCATTGCGCACCTTCCCGGTAGGCCTCGATCTCGACCTCGACGACCAGGCTGGGATCGACGAAACCGGAGACGATGATCATGGAAGCGGCGGGGCGGACGTCATCGAACAGCTCCTTGTGGGCGCGGCCGACCTCGTCCACGTCCCGGGCGTGCGTGATGTACATCCGGGTACGGACGACGTCCTCGCGGCCCAGCCCCACCTGCTTCAGTGCGTCGAAGGCGACGTTGAAGGAGACGACGGCCTGCTCGTACGGGCCGCCCGCGGAGATCTGTCCGTTGACGACCGACGTGCAGCCGGCGACCAGGACCAGCCCGTTCGGCAGCTGCACCGCGCGGGAGTAGCCGAACTTGTCCTCCCAGGGTGCGCCGGAGGAGATGCGATTGACGGAGTCGGTCATCCGGAGACCACCTGCAGCGCCTCTTCGAGGGTGAACGCCTTCGCGTACAGCGCCTTGCCGACGATTGCGCCCTCGACACCGTCCGGCACGAGCGAGGCGATCGCCCGCAGGTCGTCCAGCGAGGAGACGCCGCCGGAGGCGACGACCGGCTTGTCGGTGGCGGCGCAGACGTTCTTCAGGAGCTCCAGGTTGGGGCCCTGGAGCGTGCCGTCCTTGGCGATGTCGGTGACGACGTAGCGGGCACAGCCCTCGGAGTCGAGGCGGGCGAGGGTCTCGTAGAGGTCGCCGCCGTCGCGGGTCCAGCCGCGGCCGCGGAGCGTCGTACCGCGGACGTCGAGGCCGACGGCGATCTTGTCGCCGTGCTCGGCGATGACCTTGGCGACCCACTCGGGGGTCTCCAGGGCGGCGGTGCCGAGGTTGACCCGGGTGCAGCCGGTGGCGAGGGCGGCGGCGAGCGAGGCGTCGTCACGGATGCCGCCGGACAGCTCGACCTTGATGTCCATGGAGCGGGCGACCTCGGCGATCTGCGCCCGGTTGTCACCGGTGCCGAACGCGGCGTCCAGGTCGACGAGATGCAGCCACTCGGCGCCCGCCTTCTGCCAGGCGAGGGCGGCCTGCAGGGGGTCGCCGTACGAGGTCTCGGAGCCGGACTCGCCGTGCACGAGACGGACGGCCTGGCCGTCGCGGACGTCGACGGCGGGGAGGAGCTCAAGCGTGGTGGACATCAGAGTGTTCCGATCCAGTTGGTCAGCAGCTGGGCGCCGGCATCGCCGGACTTCTCGGGGTGGAACTGGGTGGCCCACAGGGCGCCGTTCTCCACGGCGGCGACGAACGGCTCGCCGTGGGTGGCCCAGGTGACCCGGGGGGCCCTGATCCTGGCGTTCGTGACTTCGAGGCTCCAGTCGTGCACCGCGTACGAGTGCACGAAGTAGAACCGGGCCTCGGGGTCGAGACCGGCGAAGAGCTCGGAGTCCTCGGGGGACCGCACGGTGTTCCAGCCCATGTGCGGGACGACCGGGGCCTTCAGCGGGGCGACGGTGCCGGGCCACTCGTCGAGGCCCTCCGTCTCCACGCCGTGCTCGATGCCGCGCTCGAAGAGGATCTGCATGCCGACGCAGATGCCCATCACGGGCCGGCCGCCGGAGAGCCTGCGGCCGATGACCCAGTCGCCGCGGGCCTTCTTCAGCCCCTCCATGCAGGCGGAGAACGCGCCGACGCCGGGCACCAGTAGCCCGTCGGCGTTCATCGCCCGGTCGAAGTCGCGGGTGATCTCGACGTCCGCGCCGACGTGGGCGAGGGCGCGCTCGGCGGAACGGACGTTGCCGAAGCCGTAGTCGAAGACGACGACCTTCTTCTTCTCACTCACGGGTCGCTCCCTCAGTCCCAGAGTCCCTGGATCCGCATGACACCTGCGACCAGGCACATCACGGATGCGATCCCGAGCAGCACGATGACGCCCTTGGGCATCTTCTGCTTCGAGAAGGAGTAGACGCCACCGGCCAGGAAGAGGCCGAGGACGATCAGAACGGTGTTGAGGCCTGTCACAGCGCGCCCTTCGTGGAAGGAAGAATTCCGGCAGCGCGCGGGTCGTGCTCACAGGCGTACCGCAGGGCGCGGGCGAGCGCCTTGAACTGGCACTCCACGATGTGGTGGGCGTTGCGGCCGTACGGGACGTGGACGTGCAGGGCGATCTGTGCCTGGGCGACGAAGGACTCCAGGATGTGCCGGGTCATCGTGGTGTCGTACGAGCCGATCATCGGCGCGATGTTCTCCGGCTCGGTGTGCACCAGGTAGGGGCGGCCGGAGAGGTCGACGGTGACCTGGGCGAGCGACTCGTCCAGCGGGACGGTGCAGTTGCCGAAGCGGTAGATGCCGACCTTGTCGCCGAGCGCCTGCTTGAAGGCGGCGCCGAGGGCCAGGGCGGTGTCCTCGATCGTGTGGTGCGTGTCGATGTGCAGGTCGCCCTCGGTCTTGACCGTGAGGTCGAAGAGGCCGTGGCGGCCGAGCTGGTCGAGCATGTGGTCGTAGAAGCCGACCCCGGTCGACACGTCGACCTTTCCGGTGCCGTCGAGGTTGACCTCGACGAGCACCGACGTTTCCTTGGTGGTGCGTTCCACGCGGCCTACGCGGGGGCTCATCCGTCGTGCTCCTTCTTGAGTTCGCGTACCGCATCGAGGAACGCGTCGTTCTCTGCCGGGGTTCCTGCGGAGACCCGCAGCCATCCCGGTACGCCGTTGTCCCGGACCAGGACGCCCCGGTCGAGGATCTGCTGCCAGGCGGTGTGGCTGTCGGCGAAGCGGCCGAACTGGACGAAGTTGGCGTCCGAGTCCGTCACGTCGAAGCCGAGGGCGCGCAGTTCGGTGACGATCCGGTCGCGCTCGCTCTTGAGCTGCGCGACGTATCCGAGGAGCGTCTCGGTGTGCTCCAGGGCGGCGAGTGCCGTGGCCTGGGTGACGGAGGACAGGTGGTAGGGCAGCCGCACCAGCTGGACGGCGTCCACGACGGCCGGGTCGGCGGCGAGATAGCCGAGGCGCAGTCCGGCGGCGCCGAACGCCTTCGACATGGTGCGCGAGAGCACCATGTTCGGCCGGCCCTCGATCAGCGGGAGGAGCGAGGGGTGGTGGCTGAATTCGCCGTACGCCTCGTCGACGACGACCATCGAGGGCCTGGCGGCCTGGGCGGCGTCGTACAGCGCGACGACGGTGGCGGCGTCGACCGCGGTGCCCGTGGGGTTGTTGGGCGAGGTGATGAAGACGACGTCCGGGCGCTGCTCAGCGATGGCCTCGCAGGCCGCGTCGACATCGATCGTGAAGTCGTCCTTGCGCGGTCCGGAGATCCAGCCTGTGCCGGTGCCGCGCGCGATGAGAGCGTGCATCGAGTACGAGGGCTCGAAGCCGATCGCGGTGCGTCCGGGGCCGCCGAAGGTCTGCAGCAACTGCTGCAGCACCTCGTTGGAGCCGTTGGCCGCCCAGACGTTGGCGAGACCGACCGCGTGCCCGGCGGTGCGGGTGAGGTAGCGGGCCAGTTCGGTACGGAGCTCGACGGCGTCCCGGTCGGGGTAGCGGTTGAGGTCGCGAGCGGCCTCGCGGACACGCTCGGCGATACGGTCGACGAGCGCCTCGGGGAGCGGGTACGGGTTCTCGTTGGTGTTCAGCCGCACGGCCACGTCGAGCTGGGGCGCGCCGTACGGGGACTGACCACGGAGCTCGTCCCGGATCGGCAGGTCGTCGATACGGGTGGTGTTGCTGTTCGTCACTGCTGCGGAACCTTCCAGCCACTGTGCTCGTCCAGTTCACCTTCGGCGAAACGGGCCTTGAGAGCGGCGCCGTGGGCGGGGAGGTCCTCCGCCTCGGCGAGGGTCACGACATGGTGGGTGACCTCGGCGAGCGCATCGCGCGTGTAGTCGACGATGTGGATACCGCGCAGGAAGGACTGCACGGACAGGCCCGAGGAGTGGCAGGCGCAGCCACCGGTGGGCAGAACGTGGTTGGAGCCGGCGCAGTAGTCGCCGAGCGAGACCGGGGCCCACGGGCCGACGAAGATCGCTCCGGCGTTGCGGACCCGGTCCGCGACTGCGGCGGCGTCGGCGGTCTGGATCTCCAGGTGCTCGGCGGCGTACGCGTCGACGACCTTGAGGCCGTCCTCCAGATCGTTGACCAGGACGATCGCGGACTGACGGCCGGCCAGCGCCGGCTCGATCCGGTCGGTGATGTGCTTGGTGGCGGCGATCTGCGGCTTGAGCTCGGCCTCGGTGGCGGCGGCCAGTTCCTCGGAGTCGGTGACGAGGACGGCGGCGGCCATCGGGTCGTGCTCGGCCTGGCTGATCAGATCGGCGGCGACGTGCACCGGGTCGGCGGTGGAGTCGGCGAGGATCGCGATCTCGGTGGGCCCGGCCTCGGCGTCGATGCCGATGCGGCCCTTGAGGAGGCGCTTGGCGGCGGCGACGTAGATGTTGCCGGGACCGGTGACGAGGTTCACCGGGAGGCATTCGGCCGTTCCGTACGCAAACATCGCGACGGCCTGGGCGCCACCGGCGGCGTACACCTCGTCGACGCCGAGGAGGGCGCAGGCGGCGAGGATGGTGGGGTGCGGCAGACCGCCGAACGCCTTCTGCGGCGGGGAGGCGACGGCGATGCCCTCGACACCCGCCTCCTGCGCCGGGACGACGTTCATGACCACGGACGACGGGTAGACGGAGCGCCCGCCCGGCACATACAGACCGACGCGCTCGACGGGCACCCACTTCTCGGTCACGGTGCCGCCGGGGACGACCTGCGTGGTGTGGGTCGTGCGGCGCTGCTCGTGATGGACGAGACGGGCGCGGCGGATCGACTCCTCCAGGGCGGCCCGTACGGCGGGGTCGAGCCGGTCCAGCGCCTCGGAGAGGGCCGCGGCCGGGACCCGGATCGAGTCGAGCCGTACGCCGTCGAATTTCTCCCCCCACTCGATCACTGCCGCTGAGCCACGATGGCGTACGTCCTCGCAGATGGGGCGCACCGTCTCCAGTGCGGCTTCCACGTCGAACTCGGCTCGGGGCAGCAGGTCGCGCAGGTCGCCGCCCTCGGGGAGGGCATCGCCGCGCAGATCGATTCGAGAAATCACACCCCAATTCTCTCAGACCGCCTCCGGCGGCAGTTCGCCCGTATCACTGGCTGATACATGACCCGGCCGTCACGGCCGACTACTCCCGGCCACTACTGACCGTCGGCGTTCACGCCGTCACCCAGAGGGAACACAGAGGGAATAACAGCTGCAAGCGGAAGGGGCCCCGGTGACCGAACCGCAGGGCAGCGAGATCCCGGGCAGCCTCAGCACGGCGGAACTGGGCATGTGGCAGGCGTTCCGGAACGGCAGCACCTACGATCTGCGCGCCCGCGACCCGATGCGGGACGACCCGTTCGCGCCGACGGTCTGGGGAGCCGAGCGCAGTGTGGACGCCCGTGTCGTCGCCCGGCTGCTGCTGAGCGGGCCGCCCGCCCGGCCCGGACGGGTCGCCGCGCTGAAGCTCCGGGGGGTACGGATCACCGGGACGCTCGATCTCGCGGGCGGGCGTGTCGCTCCGTACGTGGAACTGACGGGCTGCCGCTTCGAGGAGGAGGTGGTCCTGCCGGAGTGTCACGTCACGACGTTGCGGATGGTCGGCTGCGCGGTGCCGCGGCTGGAGGCGGCACGGCTGCGCACCGAGGGCGATCTGCATCTGCCGCGCTGCCGGATCGAGCGCGGGATCCGGCTCACCGACGCCCATATCGGCACCGATCTGCTGCTGAACCAGATCGAGCTCGGGGCCGACCGGCAGGGCCGCGCGCTCGCCGGGGACGGTCTGACGGTCGCGCAGGACCTGCAGGCGGAGATGGTCGAGACGCGTGGCGAGCTGAGTCTGCGCGGCGCGAAGGTCGGCGGTTCGCTGAGTCTGCGCGGCAGCCGGCTGCGGGCGGGGCCTGGCCGGCGCGCACTGAACGCCCCGCAGCTGACGGTGGAGCGGACCTTGTACATGACCGAGGCATGGGTCAGCGTCGACACGGGGAACCTGGGCACCACTCCCCCGTACGGCATCGTCATGGCCCACGCCCCGGCACACGGCACCCGGGCGCAGGTCTTCGAGTGCCGCGGCGGGGTGCGGCTGGACGACGGGCGGTTCGGTGACGCGGTCGACCTGCACAAGGCCAGGTTCGTGCTGGCGCCCCGCGAGGAGCTGTCGCTGCGCCGGATCGTCGCCCCGGAGCTGCGGTTCAACGCGGAGCGCCCGGAGGAGGGCCGGGTCGTGCTCAACGGCGCGAAGGTCGTCACGCTGATCGACGTGTCGACCAGCTGGCCTGGGCCCGGCGGTCTCGCGATGGGCGGTTTCGTCTACGAGAACCTCGTCCCGTACGGGCACTTCCCGCTCTCCCGCCGCCTGGAGTGGCTGGCGGCGGCGACCCCCGAGTACGTACCCGAGCCGTACGAACGGCTGGCGACGGTGCTGCGCAGCTGCGGGGAGGACGCGGACGCCCGCGAGGTGCTGCTCGCCAAACAGCGGCGCCGGCGCGAGACACTGCCGCCCGCCGCGAAGCTGTGGGGGATCCTGCAGGACTGGACGGTGGCGTACGGCTACCGGCCCGGGCGGGCGGCGGTGTGGATGGCGGTGCTGTGGGCGGCCGGGGCGGTGGCCTTCTCGCAGTACGAACCGGCGGCGATCAAGCAGGACGAGCACCCGGAGTGGAACGCGGCGCTGTACGCGCTGGATCTGCTGGTGCCCGTCATCAACCTCGGACAGGACGGGTACTGGCGGATGGAGGGCGGCTGGCAGTGGGCCGCGGCCGCGCTGGTGCTGCTGGGGTGGATATTGGCCACGACGGTGGCGGCGGGCGCGTCCCGGCTGCTGCGCCGCGGCTGACCGGGCCCGGCCGGGACGGGCCGCCCGCTGCCCGCAGGCAAAGGCCCGGCGGACACGACGACGACCGGTCTCCCTCGACCGACCAGCACGGGTACCGACCACCGAAGCAAAATAATCAAGCCAGATTCCGCCGCATCCTTTACTCTTTATTGACCCTCATCGGGGCAACCCATGCACTCGGCACCAAAGCTTCACAGCGCCCCTCTGGCGCCGCCTCGACCAGCGCTTTTCAATGGTCTGCACCATGTCATTCCCTCGCGCCCTGCTCCGTACCGCGCGCATGATCCGGCACGCGCCGCAGCTGTCCACCGGACTGCCCGCAGACGATGCGGTGCTGCTCGACGCCCCCGACGAGCGGCTCTCCCCCGCGCTCGTCGCCGCCGCCCTCGGGGAGTACGAGCCGGCCGCCAAGCTCCTCGCCACCACCCGGGACGCCGCCGAGTGGGAGAACCGCGACCGTTACCTCGGCCGACTCGTCACCTTCGCCCGCCACCGCGACAGCTGGCTGGCCGACTGGCTCGCCGCCGCCCCGCACGACCCGGACGCACTGCTCGTCAAGGCCGAGCTGGCGGTCCGGCGGGCCTGGGAGTCGCCGGCCCGCGCCGAGCAGCTGCGCGACGTGGCACCACTGATCACCGCGGCGGCCGAGAGCGATCCGCGCGACCCGGTGCCCTGGCGGCTCGCACTCGACCACGCCCGCGGCACGCATGCCCCGCACGCCGCCTTCGAGGCGCTGTGGGAGCAGGCCGTCCGGCGCTCCTCGCACCACTACGGCTGCCATGTCGCGGCGCTGCAGTACCTCTCCGCCGCCTGGTACGGCTCGCACCGCGAGTGCTTCGACTTCGCCGAACAGGCCGCGGAGGACTCTCTGCCCAGCTCACTGGTGCAGGCGCTGCCGGTACGGGCCGCGTTCGCGCTCCTGATCGCCGCCCCCGAGACACGGACCACTTCGGTGCTGGAGGAGCGGATCGACAGGGCCGCGGATCTGGCGATCGCGCTGTCCGCCTCGTATGAGCCGGGCGATCCATGGCCGGCCGAGGTCCGCAACCTGCTGGCGTACGTGCTGGTCGTCCGGGGTCGCTGGGACGAGGCGCTGGAACAGTTCCGGCTGATCGGGCCCCATGCGACGTCGTTCCCGTGGTCGCTGGTCTCCGACGATCCGCTCGGCCAGTTCCTGGACGCGCGGGACGGGGTACGCCTCCAGGTGGCATCCGGGATGCCTTTGCGGTACCGGGCCGACCACAGCGGGTCGCGCGGCCATTACGCTTGACCGTTGTGACCACCGCTCGTCTGCCCCTCTTCCCGCTGAACGCGGTGCTGTTCCCCGGCCTCGTGCTGCCGCTCAACGTCTTCGAGGAGCGCTATCGCGCCCTGATGCGCGAGCTGCTGAAGACCGATGAGGACGAACCGCGCCGCTTCGTGGTCGTCGCGATCCGCGACGGCCGCGAGATAGCTCCCACCGCCGCCGGAATGCCGGACGCCACCACGGTGCCCTCCGCCACCGAGCGCGGTCCCGCGGACGGCTTCGGCCCCGACCCGATCCAGACGTTCCACCGGGTCGGCTGTGTCGCGGACGCGGCGAAGATCCGGGAACGCGCGGACGGCAGCTTCGAGGTCCTGGCGACCGGCACCACCCGGGTCAAGCTGCTCTCGGTCGACGCGGGCGGCCCCTACCTGACGGCCGAGGTCGAAGAGCTCGAAGAGGACACCGGCGACGAGGCGGGCGCGCTTGCCGAGGGCGTACTGCGGGCGTTCCGCAGCTACCAGAAGCGACTGGCCGGAGCGAGCGAGCGTTCCCTGACGACGGGCGCGGAACTGCCGGACGAACCGTCGGTCGTCTCGTACCTGGTGGCCGCCGCCGCGGTCCTCGACATCCCGTCGAAGCAGCGACTGCTGCAGGCACCGGACACGGCGACGCGCCTGCGCGAGGAACTGACGCTCCTGCGCTCCGAGACGGCCGTCATCCGGCACCTGCCGTCCCTGCCCGCAGTCGACCTGACCAGGGCGCCGACCCACCCCAACTGATGCGAGGACCCTGCCCCGTGGCAAAGAAGCCGAAGAAGCACCAGCAGCCCGGCTCCGGCGGCACTCCGGCGACGGTCGCCCTGACCGCGGCGGGCACCCCTTTCACGACCCACGCGTACGAGCACGACCCGGCCTCCCCCTCGTACGGTGAGGAGGCGGCGGAAGCGCTGGGCGTCTCCCCCGACCGGGTCTTCAAGACCCTGGTGGCCGACGTGGACGGCACCCTGACCGTGGCGGTCGTCCCAGTGGCCGGCTCCCTGGACCTGAAGGCCCTGGCAGCGGCGGTCGGCGGCAAGCGGGCGGCGATGGCGGACCCGGCGGCGGCGGAACGCACGACGGGTTATGTCCGGGGCGGCATCTCCCCCCTGGGCCAGCGGAAGCGGCTGCCGACGGTACTGGACGAGTCGGCGCAGTCCCACGAGACGATCTGCGTATCGGCGGGCCGCCGCGGCCTGGAGGTGGAACTGGCCCCGAAGGAGCTGGCTTCGCTGACGGGGGCAGTGTTCGCGGCCATCGGCCGGGCGTAGCGCAAGCGGCCCCGGGGGCACTCACCCAGGGGGCATTCGCAGCCCCGGGTCGCTTCCAGCCCAGGTCACTTCCAGCCGCGGGGTCACATCGAGCTCCAGGGCACACCCAGCCCGGGTCACGTCCAGCCCCGGTGGGCCCTCAGCCCCCGGGGGCACCCCCAGCCCTCCCGGGGGCACTTCCAGCCCGTCCGGCGATTGAGGACCGGGGTCCGGGGCAGAGCCCCGGCTGCGGGAAGGGGCGGGGTGGGGTGAGGACCCGCGCAGCGGCCCTACCCCCGTAGTCCCACCCGCCCCGCCCCGCTACGACTCCGTCGGAGGCGACGGAGAGGACGAAGGCGAAGGCGAGGACGGAGACGAAGGCGAAGGTGACGGCCCCGCCGAGCCCGCACCCCCCTGCCCGCCCCCCGGCACACCCCAGACTCCCCAGTCCGGCTCCGGATCCCGCGGCCCGAACGCCGCGGTCAGCGCCAGATGAACGACCATCGCCGCCAGCGACCAGGCCAGCAACGCACCCTTCGCATGGAGGTCGAGCGGTGCGTCGAACACCACGCCCTTGCCGACCTCACGCGCATGGGCGACCACATCACGTTCCGGTCCGAGCCAGACGCCCACCCCCCAGGCCACCAGCGACCCGAGCAGCCCGCCCAGGGCGAGCCCCACGACCAGCGCGATCCCGCCACGTCGGTGGAACCAGAAGGTCAGCGCCGCGGACACCGCCCCGAATGCGAGCGCGAGCAGCACGAACGTCCCGTCGCTCCCGATCGCCTCCTCGCCCTCGCTGTCCTTGAGGAAGACCGCCTGGCCGTCGGAGATCAGCGGGACCCGAGGCGACAGCCACAGCCACAGCAGTCCGAGCCCGACGCCGGCCACCGTCAGCAGGACGGCGACGACGGCCGCCCGCCGCAGATCCGCCCGCGGATCGCGCTCCTCCTGAGACTCCAGGAAGGTCCCCGGACCGGAGCCACCGCCCCTCGGCGGCGTCTGCCAGGGGCCATTGGACGAGGGCTGGTGGGGCGGTGTCAGAGGTGCGGTCACTTTGCCATCGTGCCAGGCGCTCCTGTGCCGCGCCTCACCGGACCGCTGCCCTGCGGTACGCCCAGGTCGCCACGGCCAGGGAGAGGACACCGACGACGGCGCAGACGGCAAGATCGAGAACGACGACCGCCCAGTCGGGATGGGCGTCGAACGACCGGGACAGGGCCTCGACGCCGTACGTCGAGGGCAGCAGATCGCGCGCCCAGCCGATCGGCGCGGGCATCCGGCCGGCCGGCAGCACCCCCAGCAGCAGCGCCGCCGACATGCCGAGCTGTCCGAGCAGTGTGGCGAGCTCCTGCCGGGGCGCGAGCAGTCCGAGCGCGGCGCCCAGCCCGGACAGCGCGGCCCCGGCGAGCGGAATGACGGCGACGAGCACCCACAGGTGGGTCATCGGCAGCTGGAAGAGCACGCTCCCGGTGACCGCGGTGACGATCGTGCCGGGCACAGTGAAGGAGGCGTACGCCCCCGCCGCACCGAGCACCACCGCGGCGGGCGGCACCGGCAGGGTGGCGTAGTGGTCGAGCCCGCCGCCGGCCCGTAGCTGCCCGAAGTACTGGGCGAGCAGATTGAGCGCGACGAAGGCGACGACGAGGACGCTGGATCCGGCGACGACGGCCCGTGCCTCGGATCCGCCGTCGACGACGCCGCGCATCAGGATCATGATCCCGACGGACTGGAAGGTCGCCACGAAGAGCAGCGGGATGCGGGCGACTCTGGCCCGGGACAGCTGGGCGCGGTACACGGCCGCGAGCGAGGGAAACAGCCGGGCCCGGGGCGCGAGCGGCGCGGCAACGCCACCGGTGCGGTCCTCGGTCCCTCCCTCGGCGGCAGAACCGCTTCCGGCCGTCGTCCGAGCACCGGCCGCCTCCGCAGGAACAATGCTCGTCACCTGGTGCCGCTCCCGTTCGGTCCCTGCCCGGCCGTACATCCGTACCCGATCGCCACGGTCATGCCTTCACCAGCCCCTGCGTGGCGTCCCCGCCGAGCGCCAGGTAGACGTCCTCCAGGCTCGGCGTCGCCAGAGTGAAGTCGTCGAGTGCGGCGAACGCGGCCCCGCCGGTCACCGCGGCGACCGCCGCCCGCGCCTCGTCCGGCCCGAGCCGCAGCACCCAGCGGCGCCCCGACTCCTGAGCGGACTGCCGCAGCACGGCCACCTCGGGAACGTCCAGGGGCGCGCGGTCGCGCCACACCAGCTCGACCCGGACCTCGCCCGCCACTCGCTCCTTGAGGCCGGTGGGCGTGTCGCAGGCGATGACCTTGCCGCGTTCGAGGACGGCGACCCGGTCGAGGACGGTCTCGGCCTCGATGACGTTGTGGGTGACCAGCAGCACCGTCGTACCGTGCTCGGCGCGGCGCCGGTCGACGGCGGCCCAGACGGCGCGCCGGGCGACGGGGTCCATCCCGGTCGTCGGCTCGTCCAGGATGAGGACCGGCCGCTCCCCGACCAGGGTGGCGGCGAAGCAGGCAAGCCGCCGCTGCCCGCCGGAAAGCTTCTTCAGGGGGCGCGCCGCGATGTCGGTGAGGCCGAGTTCTTCGAGTACGGCGTCGCGCGCGGCGCGTGCCTCCCGTACCGCGAGTCCGCGCAGCCGCCCGGTGGTCTCGGCGGCGAGCGAAACGGTCAGCTCGTCGAGGGCCGTGGACTCCTGCCCGAGGTAGCCGATGAGCCGGGAGGCCCGCTCGGGGTGGCGCACGAGGTCGTGCCCGAGCATCTCGACGCTGCCGGAGTCGGGCCGCATCAGCCCGGTGAGCTGGCGTACGAGGGTGGACTTGCCCGCACCGTTGGGCCCGAGAAGTCCGAAGATCTCACCGCGTCGGACGTCGAGGCTGATCCCGTCGGTCGCGCGCACCTCGGGGGTGGCGGGCGCGCCGCGGCGGCCGCGGGCGGCGGGATAGGTCTTGACCAGATCACGCACCGCGCACACGGTCCCGGTCGCCGTCTGCGCCTGTGCTGTGCCCGTACTCACGAGGTACGAGAGTACGGGGTCGGACGCCCCTTATTGCGCCCGGGCTGCCGGACTACTCCACCACGGGGGCGTGTTCGGCAGCCGCGCGTACGTCGATCTCGCGCCAGAAACCCGCCCGGATCGCGTATCGGTCGTGTTCGTCGATCTGGTCGTCCTTGTGGGCGAGCAGGCCGAACCGCGCCGCGTACCGCAGCAGCTCGCCGTCGATGCGGTGCGGGATCCGCGGGTACATGGTGGACAGCTTCTGCAGATGGACGGTCTCCGGCAGCCGTTCCATCCAGCGCCGGGCGAAGACCTGACCCACCTCGAACGGGTCACCGCCGACCGTGGTGATGTCCTCCTCACGGTCCGCCCAGCGCTGCTCGGCGGAGGTGAGCTGGGCGAGGGTGGGCAGCGAGGCGGTCTCGGCGGGTTCGCCGAGCGGTCCGCCGCGCTCCATCCAGCCCTTGTCGGAGGACCAGCGCAGGGTCGCGGTCGCCGGGGGCTGCGCCGCGGGCTGTGCGGCGGCGATCGGGGTGCCGGGGCCGCGCAGGGTGCCCGCCAGGTCCTTGGGGGTGGGGACACCCTTGCCGCCGGGAGCGGCCGGGGAGTGCGCGGTTTCCTCGCCGGTGGGCGCCGCCGCGCCGTTGCGTGCGGCGGCCGCCTGGGCCTCCGAGGCGCGTTCGGCGGAGGCGGCGAGGGCAGCCTCGGGCAGTGGCGCGGAGAGGATCGCGGCGATCTCGGGGCGGGTTGCGGGGGGCGGGGCGCAGCTGCCGCCGTTGTCCTTGGCCCGCACGGCCTGGGTGATCCAGGCCCGGTCGAGCACCCGGCGTTCGTCGGCCTCGGCGACCAGGTCCTCGGACTGGTTGTAGTCGCCGTCGGCGGCCTGCACGGCCCAGAGATGGACGGCCACACCGTGTTCCTTGGCGGACATCAGTCCGGGCAGCAGATCGCCGTCGCCGGTCACCAGGACGACGTCGGAGCAGGCGCGGTTCCTGGCCAGTTCGGTGAGCTCGGCGTGCATGGCGGCGTCGACGCCCTTCTGCGCCCAGCGTCCGTCACTGCGGGTGAGCGCCCCGAGCCTCACGGTCACCCTGGGCATGACGCGCAGCCTGCGGTGTTCGGGCTGCGGTACGCGGTCGGGGGCGCCGTCGAACCAGTAGATCCGTAGCAGCGGCTGCTCCGTATCGGCTTCGGCTCGCTCGCGCAGGCCCTGAATCAGCGCCGCGTGGTCGACGGTGATGCGGGAACGGGCGGGCTCTCCCGCCAGCAGACTCGCGGCGGCGCCCAGCAAGTAGCCGGCGTCCACCAGGACGACGCAACGGTCCACGCGTTCCACCCTCTTCCGGAATTCGGGAATGGGTTCTGCTCAGGGTTTCCTCGAAGTCTGCCCGACGGCGTGAGGGTTAACGGCCGGAACTCGATCATCGGCGTGGCGGATGCGGAAAACGGCGCATGATACCCCCTCACTACGCACGGTAATGATCCAACATGCGCTGTAAATGCCGGTATGTGAATCTGACAGCGGTCCTGGCCCCGAGATTCCGCACAGGAGGAACACCATGGCCAAGAACAAGAACCGCAAGCAGGGCAGCCAGCAGAACCGCGCGTCCATACCGGAGCGCGGCGCGGAGGAGACGAAGTCGACAGCTTACGAGTCGCAGTCCCAGTCGCAAGCCCAGGGCAGCCCTGCTGATGTTGCCCGTAAGCAGCAGCGGCGCTTCGGCCACAACTGACCGGTCGTCTCCGGTCCGGCCACAGGCCGGTAGCCGAGAGAGGCGCTCCCGCATCGCGGGGCGCCTCTCTCGTGCGTTGCGGGAGCCGCTCAGCCGGCCAGGCAGGACGGGCCGAGCAGCACCTTCAGGTCGCCGAAGAGCGCCGGGTCGGGCTGGACCCGGTGCCGGTCGAGCCGGAGGACGGTGGTCTTGCGGGGGCCCTGGAGCTTGATCCGTACCTCGGTGTTGCCGCGGTGGTTGCTGAGCACCTCGCCGAGGCGGGCGACCATCGGCGGGGTGATCTTGACCGTCGGGATGGTGAGCACCACCGGCGCGTTGGTCCCGGCCGACGAGAGGTCGGGGACCTGCATCTCCATGGCGACCAGCCGCGGAATGTCCTCGCGCTTGTCGAGCCGTCCCTTGACGAAGACGACGGTGTCCTCGACGAGCTGGGTGGAGACCAGCTGGTACGTGGCCGGGAAGAACATGCACTCGATGGAACCGGCCAGGTCCTCGACGGTGGCGATGGCCCAGGCGTTGCCCTGCTTGGTCATCTTCCGCTGGAGTCCGGAGATGATGCCGCCGATGGTGACGATCGCCCCGTCGGCGTGTTCGCCACCGGTGAGCTGGGAGATCGCCGCGTCGGACTTGTCGGTCAGCACGTGTTCGATACCGAAGAGCGGGTGGTCGGAGACGTACAGCCCGAGCATTTCGCGCTCCTGGGCCAGCAGGTACGACTTCTCCCACTCGACGTCGGAGAACTCGACGTCGAGTCCGAAGCCCGGCTCGTCGCTGTCCTCCTCGCCGCCGCCGAAGAGGTCGAACTGCCCCTCGGCCTCCTTGCGCTTGACCTGCACCACGTTGTCGATCATCGGCTCGTGGTGGGCGACGAGGCCCTTGCGGGTGTGGCCCATCTCGTCGAAGGCGCCGGCCTTGATCAGTGACTCGACGGTCCGCTTGTTGCAGACCACCGCCTCGACCTTGTCGAGGAAGTCGGGGAAGCTGCTGTACTTCCCCTTCGCCTTGCGGCACCGGATGATCGAGTCGACGACGTTCTGTCCGACGTTACGGATGGCCGTCAGCCCGAAGAGGATGACGTCGTCGCCCTGGGCGGCGAAGTTCGACTCGGACTCGTTGACGTTCGGCGGGAGCACCTTGATGCCCATGCGGCGGCACTCGTTGAGGTAGACCGCGGACTTGTCCTTGTCGTCCTTGACCGAGGTCAGCAGCGCCGCCATGTACTCGGCGGGGTAGTTCGCCTTGAGGTACGCGGTCCAGTACGTGACCAGTCCGTACGCGGAGGAGTGCGCCTTGTTGAACGCGTACCCGGCGAACGGGACCAGTACGTCCCACAGCGCCTGGATCGCCGCGTCGGAGAAGCCGTTCTTCTTGGCGCCCGCCTGGAACAGCACGAAGTTCTTCGCCAGCTCGTCGGGCTTCTTCTTGCCCATCACGCGGCGCAGGATGTCGGCCTCGCCGAGCGAGTACCCGGCGATGATCTGGGCGGCCTTCTGCACCTGCTCCTGGTAGACGATCAGGCCGTAGGTCAGGCCGAGCGTCTCCTTGAGCGGCTCCTCCAGCTCCGGGTGGATCGGGGTGATCTCCTGGCGGCCGTTCTTGCGCTCGGCGTAGTTCGTGTGCGAGTTCATGCCCATCGGGCCCGGCCGGTACAGGGCCGAGACGGCGGAAATGTCCTCGAAGTTGTCGGGCTGCATCTGGCGCAGCAGCGAACGCATCGGACCGCCGTCGAACTGGAAGACGCCGAGCGTGTCACCGCGGCAGAGCAGTTCGTACGTCTTGGGGTCGTCCAGCGGAAGGGCGAGCATCTCCAGGTCGATGCCCTTGTTGGCCTTCACCATCTTGATGGCGTCGTCCATGATCGTGAGGTTGCGCAGGCCGAGGAAGTCCATCTTCAGCAGGCCGAGCGACTCGCACTGCGGGTAGTCCCACTGCGTGATGGTGACGCCGTCGGTGTGCCGCACCCAGACCGGGGCGTGGTCGACGATGGGCTCACTGGACATGATCACGCCGGCGGCGTGCACACCCATCTGCCGGACCAGCCCCTCGACACCCTTGGCGGTGTCGATGACCTTCTTGACGTCCGGCTCGTTCTCGTACATCCCCCGGATCTCGCCCGCCTCGCTGTACCGCGGGTGCTTGGGGTCGGTGATGCCGGAGAGGTCGATGCCCTTGCCGAGGACGTCGGCGGGCATGGCCTTGGTGAGCCGGTCGCCCATCGCGTACGGGTAGCCGAGGACGCGGGCGGAGTCCTTGATCGCGTTCTTGGCCTTGATCTTGCCGTACGTACCGATCATGGCGACCTTGTCGGCGCCGTACTTCTCCGTCACGTACCTGATCACTTCGACGCGCCGACGCTCGTCGAAGTCGATGTCGACATCGGGCATGGAGACACGCTCGGGGTTGAGGAACCGCTCGAAGATCAGTCCGTGCTCGATCGGGTCGAGGTCGGTGATGCCCATCGCGTACGCGACGATCGAACCGGCCGCGGAGCCACGCCCGGGGCCCACCGCGATGCCGTTGTTCTTGGCCCACATGATGAAGTCCGCGACGACGAGGAAGTACCCCGGGAACCCCATCTGGATGATGACGTCCATCTCGTACTCGGCCTGCTTCTGCCGGTCCTCGGGGACGCCGCCCGGGAAGCGCCGGTTCATGCCGACCCGGACCTCCTCCTGGAACCAGGTGACCTCGGTGAAGCCGTCCGGGATGTCGAACTTCGGCATCAGGTCGCGCTTCTCGAACATCCCGCTGGTGTCGATCTGCTCGGCGACCAGCAGGGTGTTGGCGCACCCCTGCTGCCAGGCGTCGGAGGAGTCGACGGCGTACATCTCGTCCGTCGTCTTGAGGTAGTAGCCCGTGCCGTCGAACCGGAAACGGTCGGGGTCGGAGAGGTTCTTGCCGGTCTGGATGCAGAGCAGCGCGTCGTGCGCGGTGGCCTCGCTGGCGTACGTGTAGTGCGAGTCGTTCGTCACGAGCGGCGGGATGTTGAGCTTCTTGCCGATTTCGAGGAGTCCGTCACGGACCCGGCGCTCGATCTCGATGCCGTGGTCCATCAGCTCCAGGAAGTACTTGCCCTCGCCGAAGATGTCCTTGTAGTCGGAGGCCGCCTGGACCGCCTCGTCGAACTGGCCGAGCCGCAGCCGCGTCTGCACCTCGCCGGACGGACAGCCGGTGGACGCGATCAGCCCCTCGGACCACTGGGCGATGGTCTCCTTGTCCATGCGCGGCCACTTCTGCAGCCAGCCCTCGGCGTACGCGTCCGAGGAGAGCCGGAAGAGGTTGTGCAGACCGGTCTTGTTCGCCGCCCAGATCGTCTTGTGGGTGTAGCCACCCGAACCCGAGACGTCGTCGCGCTTCTGGTGCGGCTGGCCCCACTGGATCTTCCGCTTGTGCTTGCGCGACTCCGGGGCGACGTAGGCCTCGATGCCGATGATCGGCGTCACCTCGGCCTTCTTCGCCTGGTGGAAGAAGTCGTACGCCCCGTGCAGGTTGCCGTGGTCCGTCATCGCGATGTGCGACATGCCCATTTCATTGCAGGCAGCGAACATGTCCTTGAGCCGCGCGGCACCGTCCAGCAGCGAGTACTGGGTGTGGACGTGGAGGTGCGTAAAAGGCGGCTTGGTCACGGCGTCGGGCCTCCGGGGAAACAAGCAATGACGGACTGGGGGGACAGCGTGGAAGTCTACGTCTCCGGTCCGACAACCGAGGGGCACTCCCGGGTACCGTCGCGCGTTGAGGGGACGGAGACGCCCGTCCCGTTTGTCATGCACGCCAGGTACCAGGAGGCACCCAGAAATGTCGGAAGCGCAGACCGGCGCAGCGCAGCGCGGGGAGCAGATTCTCGAGGTTTTCGACACCGCCTTCGGCCAGCTCCTGGCCGCCGATCCGGCTGCCTTCCGGGTCAAGTTCCGCAAGATGGCAGGCTCGGCGTTCGCCTTCTACCGCGGCACGGCGTGCCTGTTCTACAACGACCTGGAGCGGGAGCGGCACGGCGGCCCGTACCTGGACGACCGGACCGGCCGGGTGTGGATCCACGGCGATCTGCACGCGGAGAACTTCGGCACGTACATGGATGCGAACGGCCGGCTGATCTTCAATGTGAACGACTTCGACGAGGCGTACATCGGCCCGTTCACCTGGGACCTCAAGCGGTTCGCCGCCTCCGTCGCGCTGATCGGGTACGCGAAGGCGCTGGGCGACGACCAGATCAGTGAGCTCGTCCGGGTCTACGCGGCGGCCTACCGCGAGCGGATCCACGCGCTCGCAACAGGCGCGAAGAACGACGAGGTGCCCCCGTTCACGCTGGACACCGCTGAGGGCCCGCTGCTGACCGCGCTGCACGAAGCCCGGTCGCTGACCCGGTTCTCGCTGCTCGACTCGATGACGGAGATCCGGGACTTCGAGCGCCGGTTCGCGGACGGCGGCGGCGCGATCGATCTGGACGCGGCGACGCGCTACAAGGTGCTGGCGGCGTTCGACGGCTATCTGGAGACGCTGCCCGAGTCGAGCCTGACCCGCCCCGACTCGTACCGGGTGAAGGACGTCGTCGGCCGTCGCGGCATCGGCATCGGCTCGGCCGGGCTGCCCTCGTACAACATCCTTCTGGAGGGCAACAGCGACGCCCTGGAGAACGATGTGGTGATCTATCTCAAGCAGGCGCAGATCCCGGCGGTCTCCCGGCACATCACCGACGCGGCCGTGCGCGACTACTTCCAGCACGAGGGGCACCGCACGGTCATCTCCCAGCGCGCCCTGCAGGCGCACGCCGACCCGTGGCTGGGGTGGACCGAGCTGGACGGTGCGGGTCAGCTGGTCGCCGAGGTCTCGCCGTACGCGGTGGACCTGGACTGGTCCGACATCGACGAGCCCGACGAGATCGCGGCGGTCGTCGCCGACCTCGGCCGGGCGACGGCGACGATGCACTCCGCCGCGGACGACGAGAGCGGCCACTCGCTGGTGCCGTTCTCCACGGAGCGGGCGATCGACGCGGCGATCGCGGCGGACGAGGAGGGCTTCGCCGGACTGCTGGTGGACTTCGCGCACAGCTACGGGGCGCGGGCACGGGCCGACCACCAGATCTTCGTGGACCTCTTCCGCAACGGCCGCATCCCGGGGCTGTAGGTCTCCTCGTGATGCCACACCCCCTTTAGGCGGCGCTGACAGGTTCACATGGCACACTCTCGGACGATGGACATATCCGGGACGCAGCTCAGAGTCGTACGCGCGGCGCTATTCACAGCGCTCGTCGTGACGCTCTCCGCTGCGTCCCATGTGCTGCTCTCCCAGGTCCCACTGCCGCTGACCGTGGTCGGCGGGCTGGCCGGTCTGGTCTTCGCCGCGGCGTACGCGCTGGCCGGCCGGGAGCGCGGTTTCGGCGCGATCGCCGGGCTGCTGGTGCCGCTGGAGCTGGCCGCGGACACGGTCTTCACCACCGGCCAGCACCTCTGTTACGGAGCGGCGGGCGGCCCGATCGCGGGTCCGCTGCGTTCGGTCGGCGTCGATGTCCTGTGCGGCGGCGGCGAGGTCGATGCCGGTGGGGCGCAGCTCGGCACGGTCGGCGCGGTCGGCACCCCGCTCGCCTCGGTGACCGGTGCCGGACATGGCGCCGCCGCCCTGCTGGCCTCTCCCGGTCCCGCTGTGCCGTGGCTGCTGCTGGCCGCCCATGTGTCGGTCGGCCTGCTGGCCGCGGCATGGCTGCGACGCGGCGAGTCCGCGCTCGCCGGTCTGCTGCGAGCAGTCGCCGCCACGGCGTTCCGGCCGCTGCTGATCGCGGTCGCCGTGGCGGGCACGGTCCGCCGCTCCGTACGGCGTGCCGCCGGGCCCGCCCCGTACCGCCCGCACCTGCTCGCGCACGCCCGCCTCCTCGTGCACTCCGTGGGACGGAGGGGACCGCCTCGCTCGGCCTGCGCCACCGCCTGAGCCCGGACATCCCCGACAACCCCACACCACGGAGAAACAACCATGAGCAAGCGCAACAGCCAGGCCAACAAGGCAGCCGCCCGCGAGCGGCTGCGCGCGGAGCGCGAGCGCCAGGCCAAGAAGGACAAGGTCCGCAAGCAGGTGATCGTCGGCGTCTCGGTGGTCGCCGTGCTGGCGATCGCCGGCGGCGTCAGCTACGGCGTGATGCAGCTGAACAAGCCCGGTCACTGGGAGGCGGCGGCCGACGCGAAGAACGTCACCGCGCCGAAGAACACGTCGGGCACCGACGGCACGACCGTCGTGATCGGCAAGTCGACCGCCAAGAAGACCCTCGAACTGTACGAGGACTCGCGCTGCCCGATCTGCGCCCAGTTCGAGCAGGCGGTCGGCGAGACGGTCCACAAGGACGTCGACGCCGGCAAGTACAAGGTCAAGTACATCGGCGCCACGTTCATCGACAACAGCGACAACGGCGAGGGCTCCAAGAACGCGCTCAGCGCGCTGGGCGCGGCGCTCGACGTCAGCCCGCAGGCGTTCCTCGACTACAAGTACGCGCTCTACTCCGCGAAGTACCACCCGGAGGAGTCCGACGACAAGTTCGCCAAGGACTCGTACCTGATCAAGGTCGCGAACACGGTGGACGAGCTGAAGGACAACAAGGCGTTCCAGAAGGACGTCAACGACGGCACGTACGACAACTGGGCGATGAAGATGTCCGCGACGTTCGACAAGAGCGGCGTGAAGGGCACCCCGACGCTGAAGATGGACGGCAAGACGCTCACCAGCGAGGGCAGCGAGAACGCTCCGATGAGCGTGGCCGACTTCAACACCGCGATCACCAAGGCGCTGAAGGGCTGACGACCGGCAACGGTTTCCCTATGGGCGGGCGAACTTCCTTTGTTCGCCCGCCCGTTCGCCTTAGAGCCTGTCGGGTGACCTCTGATCGGCCGGCCGCACCCGAACGGCTCCCGCTCCCGGCACGGCCGTACCCGGGGTGCGCTTCGATGTGGTGTCCTGCGCCAACTGGGAGTCCGGCTACTTCTCCCCGTACCGCCATCTCGCCGCCCGAGCCGATCTCGACGCGGTCCTCCATCTCGGCGACTGCATCTACGAGTACGCGTCGGGGAGCTACCCGGACACGAAGTTCGTCGTACGGCAGCACGAGCCCACCCACGAGATCCTCACCCTTGCCGACCACCGGACCCGGCACGGGACATGGACTCGCACGGCTACGGCGTCCTGGATGTGACCGCCGAGCGCTCGCAGATGGACTACTACGTGGTCTCCGACAAGACGAAGCGGGACGCGAGCTCCGCCTGAACGCGCTCGTACCGGACACTCGGCGGCACGCAGAAGGTCGAGCGGGTGGACCGCCCGGTGCGCTGAAACGTCTGGTTTCGGCCACGGCAGGCCATGTTGACGGCGTATTACATCGCTACGGCGGGTGGCGTGTTCCCTGGATCCAATGGGGACACACCACCCGCCGGGGTAACGCACTACGTTACGTCCAGGTCTCAAACTCTGGAACGGACAGAATTATTTCTTCCCGTTTCCCCGGTTTGTTCCACAGTTGATTGGGCTTGATCGGCGCTCCTCAAGATGTGACATGCGCACGTAATCTCCCGGCGGCAGGTGAGGAAATCCCTCCCCCACGCTTCAGCGAGGAGTACTCGTGCGCACTCTTGCCCGTATATCGCCGCGTATACGTCACCGTGCGATCGGCATCGCCGTCCTGGCCGGAACCCTGGCCCTGGCACCGCTCTCCGCTCCCTCCGGCGCGGCCGCCGCCAAGGTGTCCACCGCCTCCGCCTCGGCGGAGAAGTGCGCGAGCACCGACGCCACCGCGCGCGAGGCCCGTCCTTCGGGCACCCAGCACGCCTCCGACCCCAACGAACTCACCGCGACCCAGGCCAAGGCCATGGACACGCAGCTCAAGGCGAGACTCGCGGACCGCCGGGTCAGCGGCGCCACGCTCGCCGCCGGAGCGACCATCCCGGTCTACTTCCACGTCATCCACTCCGGCACCACCGGCAAGCTCACCTCCGGCGACATCAGCAGCCAGATGAGCGTGCTGAACGCGGCATACGGCGGCCAGGGCACCGGCAACACCAACTCCGGCTTCCAGTTCTCGCTGGCCGGCACCGACTACACGGACAACGCCACCTGGTACAACCTCTCCTCGGGCTCCTCTGCCGAGAAGGACATGAAGACGGCCCTGCGCAAGGGTGGCAAGAACGCGCTCAACGTCTACACCGCCAACCTCGGCGGCGGGCTGCTCGGCTGGGCGACCTTCCCCAGCTCGTACAACTCCAGCCCGAGCATGGACGGCGTGGTCATCCTCGACACCTCGCTGCCGGGCGGCTCGGCCACCAACTACAACGAGGGGGACACCGCCACCCACGAGGTCGGCCACTGGATGGGGCTCTACCACACGTTCCAGGGCGGCTGTAACGGCAACGGCGACTACGTGTCCGACACGCCCGCCGAGAAGAGCGCCGCGTTCGCGTGCCCGACCGGACGCGACACCTGCACCAACAAGACCGGGGTCGACCCGATCCACAACTTCATGGACTACACCTACGACTCGTGCATGTACCAGTTCACCGCGGGCCAGGTGCAGCGGATGAGCGACAGCTGGACCGCCTACCGCGCCTGATCCCGGCGTCACGACGAGGGGCCCCGCACGCCGTCACGGTGTGCGGGGCCCCGTCCGTCTACAGAGTCGCGAGGAAGCCGAGGGCGACCTTCCACGTCAGATCGGCCGACGCCGCGTCGTAGTCCGGCAGCTCCGGGTCCGTGAAGAGATGGCCCGCGCCGGGGTACCGGTAGATCTCCACATCGGCGCCGGTCCGCTGCATCTGCAGATACCAGGAGTTCAGCCAGTCCTGCGTCTCGAACGGGTCGGGGTCGGCGACATGCAGCTGCACGGGCAGCTCGTCGACCTCCGCGTTCTCCGCAATGTCCGACGTGCCGTGGAGGAGCAGCAGCCCGCGCGCCTTCTCGTCACCGAGTGCCAGGGTCTGCGCGGTGGAGGCGCCGAAGGAGAAGCCGGCGTAGACGAGACCGCGCTCGGAATAGGGGGCGGCGGCCAGCACGGCGCGCTTGAGCAACTCGTCCTTGCCCAGCTCGTCCTTGAAGGCCATGCCTTCCTCGACGGTCTCGAACGTGTGCCCGTCGAAGAGATCGGGCACGTGCACCTCGTGCCCTGCGCCGCGCAGCCGGGCGGCGGCCGCGTGCACCGCGGGGCGCAGCCCGTACGTCGAGTGGAAAAGCATGATGTTCATGGGAGCAATGGTGCCAGCTACGGTCGACGGCATGGAGAACCACGGGATGGAGAACATACTGCGTCCGCTGGTCGCGGTCGGTGGCTCGGTGGTGCTCACGCTGCTGGTGGGCTGGGGGGTCGATGTGCTGCTCCGGCGCGCCGACGCCCGGCATCCCGACACACCGCTGTGGGGTCTGCTGAGGCGCTGCCGGATCCCGCTGCTGCTGGTGCTCTGCACGGCGCTGCTGAGAGGCAGTTACACGCATACCGGGCTCGACATGGTGATGAACCACCGGGCCGCGATCGGCCAGGTCCTGACGCTGGTGCTGATCGGGACATCGGCGTGGCTGGTGGTCCGGATCGCGACGGCGGTCGTCGATTCCGTGTACGCCAGGTACGCGGCGAACACCCGCGATCCGGCGCGGGTGCGGCGGGTCCGTACGCAGGTGACACTCATCCAGCGGGTGGTCACCGCGATCGTGGCGACCGTGGCGGCCGGCGCGATGCTGCTGACGTTCCCCGCGATGCGGACCTTCGGCACCTCGATGCTGGCCTCGGCCGGTGTCCTCGGCATCGTCGCGGGCATCGCCGCCCAGTCCACGCTCGGCAACCTCTTCGCGGGGCTGCAGATCGCCTTCGGCGACATGGTGCGGATCGGCGACACGGTGGTGGTGGACGGCGAGTGGGGCACCGTCGAGGAGATCACGCTGACCTTCCTCGCGGTACGGACCTGGGACGAGCGGCGGATCACGATGCCGGTCTCGTACTTCACCAGCAAACCGTTCGAGAACTGGTCGCGCGGCGGCGTCCAGATGACCGGTTCGGTCTTCTTCCACCTCGACCACAGCGCCCCCGTCGCCGCGATGCGTGAGCAGCTGCGGGACATCCTGGGCGAGTGCGGTGCCTGGGACGGCCGCGACTGGTCCCTCGCCGTCACGGACACCACTCCGTCGACGATGCAAGTGCGCGCGGTGGTCACGGCGAAGGACGCGGACGACATCTGGACGGTGCGCTGCGCCGTCCGGGAGCAGCTGATCGGCTGGCTGCGCGACCATCATCCGTACGCGCTGCCGCGGGTCGCGACGGCGCCCGCGGCGCTGCCCCCGGGCGGACAGTGGCCCGATCTGCCCCACCCGCACGACGCCAAGCCGTCCGATACGCACGAGGTGGCGCCCCGGACCGGCCGCGGCTGAGTGACGCGGGCCCGGAGCACCGGCCGGAAGCACCGGCCGCGGGGGCGCCCGAGTCAGCGCAGGCTGCGTACGTCCAGCTGCCGCAGCACCCGGTCGACCACCTCCGGGTCCGTCCCCGGCTCGCTGCGCGCGGACAGCACCGCGTGCCGGGCGGCGGACATCATCTCGCGCTGCACCCGGTTGACCGCCCGGAACCGCTCGGCGCGCTTCGCGTACGCCTCCCGCCGGTCCTCGTCGACCATGTCGGGGCTGATCCGCGCCCCCACGTCGTACGCCAGCCGGAGCAGCCGCTCCACGACCTCCTCGGGGAACTCCTCGACCTCCTCGATCTCCTTGAGCCGGTGCCTCGCGGCCTTCGCGGCGCGGATCGCGAGGTCCCGTTCCAGTGCCGCCTCCGCGCCCGTGTCGGCGCGGACGCCGAGCTTCCGTACCAGCCACGGCAGGGTGAGTCCCTGAACGACCAGGGTCGCCATGATCACGACGAAGGCGATGAAGACGATCTCGTCCCGGCCGGGGAACGGTTTCCCGTCGTCCGTCTCCAGCGGGATCGCGAGGGCCAGCGCGACGGAGGCCACCCCGCGCATCCCGGCCCACCACATCACGACGGTCTCGCGCCAGCTGGTGGGGATCTCCTCGCTGTAGTCACGGCGGGTGTGCAGCCGCTTGGCCAGCCAGGTGGCGGGCAGCAGCCACAGCAGCCGTACGCCGACGACGACCGCGACCACCACCAGGCCCCAGCCGGCGATCTGCCAGCCGTGTCCGTGCGACGTGCCGAAGACGTTGTGCAGTTCGAGACCGATCAGGCCGAAGGCGACGCCGGTGACGAGGGTGTCGACGATCTCCCAGAAACTGCGGCCGGTGAGCCGGCCCAGCACGTCGTCCGCGTCGGCGGTGTGCTCGGCGAGGAACAGCGCGGTGGTGAGCACGGCGAGCACGCCCGACCCCATCAGCTCCTCCGCGAGCACATAGCTCACGAACGGCACCAGCAGCGTCAGCCCGACCTGGAGCGTCGCATCGCCGAGCAGTCCCATGAGTTTGATGGTCAGCCAGCCCACCGCCAGACCGACGGCCACGGCGACCACGGCGGAGAGGATCAGCAGCCCGAAGGCCTCCGGCAGCGAGAAGGTGCCACTCACGGCGGCGGCGATCGCCACGTGGTAGAGCACGATCGCGGTCACGTCGTTGAACAGTCCCTCGCCCTCCAGGATGGAGACGAGCCTGCGCGGCAGCCCGAGCGATCCCGCGACGGCGGTCGCGGCGACCGGGTCGGGCGGGGCGACGAGCGCGCCGAGGGCCACGGCCGCGGCGAGGGGCAGCCCGGGGACGATCGCGTTGGCGACGGCGGCGACGGCTGCCGTCGTCACGAAGACCAGTGCCACGGCCAGCAAAAAGATCGGTCGTTTATTGGCGGCGAACTGCCGCCAGGAGGTGCGCTGCGCGGAGGCGTAGAGCAGCGGCGGCAGCAGCGCGGGAAGAATGATCTCCGGCGGGATGTCCACATTCGGCACGAAGCTGAGGAACGCCATGCCGACTCCGGCGAGCGTCATCAGCACCGGGGCGGGCAGCCCGAGACGTTCCCCCAGTGGCACCATGACCACGGCTCCGAGCAACAGCAGGAGGAGCAGTGCCAGTTGGTCCACGATGTGCCTTCCGGAGCATGCCGAGCGGAACCCGGTGGTCGGTCGATCAGTGGTTCCAGCGTGCCACGCAATGTCCGTAAAGCGGACAACACCCCCTCCTTCTCACCGTCTTGACCATCCATTGATCCGATGTCTCCCCGGTCAACCCTCTTCCGTCACCTCCACCGGGCGGGCAGTATGCAACATGCGCGATTCAGGGACGAGAATCCCCACCACATATATGACTGACTGGAGAGACCGTGACCGAGTTCTCCCGAAGGCACTTCGTGGGCACCGCGGCGGCCGGCACCACCGCCCTCTGGCTCGCCGGATCCCGTACCGCCTGGGCCGCACCCGGCACCGCCCCCGCAGCTTCCGGCAGCCCGCACACCGACCCGTACGAGCAGACCGTCCGCGATGCCGCCCTGACCTGGCGCCGGCTCCCGGCCGGCTGGCAGGAGGCTCCCTTCCTCGCCAACGGCTACCTCGGCGCCCAGTTGTACGCGGGAAGGACCGCCGACACCCTGAAGCTGATGATCAGTCACAGCCAGGTGCAGGACCAGCGCGGCCAGTGGCGCGGCGGCATCGGCTTCTCCCGGCTCCCCATCGGCTACTTCACTCTGACCCTCGCCGGCGAGATCACGGACGTCGACTGGACGCTGGACCCGTACGACGCCGAGCTGCGCGGCACCGTCACCACCACCCGCGGCTCCCTCACCTTCTCCGCCCTCGTGCAGAACGACACCGGCGCCCTGCTGATCTCCACCCGGCCCACCCCCGGCGAGGAGTCCGCGGCCTGGTCCTTCCAGTGGCTGCGCGCCGCGACCACTCGCAGCAGCGGCAAACCGGCGGACTACACGCCCAACCCCGACCCCCGGGTCGGCGACGGCTTCGTCGAGCAGCCGCTGCTCGCGGGTGGCGGCTGGAGCATCACCTGGCGCGAACGGAGCGAGGGGACCGGCAGGCTGCTCGCCGCACACCTCGTGTACCGGTTCCCCGGCCAGGTGACGGAGGCGACGGACGAGGCGCTACGTGCGGTGGACCGTACGCTCACCGTCGGTCCGGAGAAACTGGTGGACCGTCACCGCCGCTGGTGGCACGCGTACTACCGGCGCAGCTTTCTCTCCGTACCGGACAAGCGGCTGCAGAGCTTCTACCTCATCCAGCTCTACAAGCTCGCCGCGTCGACCCGCGCCGAGGGACCGACGATCTCCGAGTGGGGTCCGTGGTTCCCGGAGATCGGCAACAACTGGACCGCGGTCTGGTGGAACCTCAACGTCCAGATCGGTATGGCACCGATCCACGGCTCCAACCATCCCGAACTCGACTCCGTGACAAACGCCTTCCGCCGCTTCGAGCACAACCTGCCGGCCTCCGTCCCGGCCGAATACCGCGACGGCGAGAGCTATGCGCTGGGCCACCCCTCCGACTGGCAGCTGCGCGCCGGCGACACCTACGACGTGGGCGCGCCCGGCTCGGACCACATCTCCGACAACTTCGGCAACCTCACCTGGGCGCTGCACAACGTCTGGCAGTCCTACCGGCACTCGATGGACCTCGGAGTCCTGCGCGACGTGGTGTACCCGATCCTCGCCAGGGCCATCAACTTCTATGCGCACTTCCTGCACGAGGGCCCGGACGGCAGGCTGCATCTGCTGGAGACCCGCTCCCCCGAGTACGCCGACGCCGCGGACTGCACGTACGACCTCTCGCTCATCCGCTGGGGTGTGCGCACTCTCATCGCCTCGGCGAAACTGCTGCGGAACAACGATCCGCGGCTGAAGCGCTGGCAGGACATCGAGCGCCAGCTCACCCCGTACGCCGAGGACCCGGCGGCCGGAGTCATGATCGGCAAAGATGTCCCGCTCGCCGACTCGCACCGGCACCACTCGCATCTGCTCTGGCTCTACCCGCTGCGCGAACGGAACTGGGACCGGGCGGAAGACCGTGAGGTGATGCGGCGCTCCATGGACCACTGGGTCTCCATGCAGCAACTGTGGCACGGCTACAGCTACGCGACCGCCTCGTCCATGTACTCGGTCATGGACGAGCCCGAGAAGGCGTTGGACCACCTGACGTTCTTCACGGATCTGAAGGTCGTCGCGGACTGCCGGATGACGGTCAACACGATGTACCGGGAGGGCAAGAACCTCGCCCTGGAGTCCCCGCTCTCGGCCGCGCAGTCGATGCTCGACATGGTGGTGCAGGGGCACGAAGGGGTGGTGAAGGTCTTCCCGTCCGTCTCGGAGCGCTGGGCGGACGCCTCGATCGCGTCGCTGCGCACCCAGGGCGCGTTCCTGGTGGACGCGGACCGCGCCGGCGGCGCCACGCGCTGGGTACGGGTGCACAGCGAGGCCGGCGCCCCGCTGACCCTGGAGCACTCGATCACGGGCCGCATCGACGTACGGGACGGGCACGGGCGCCCGCTGCACTGGCGGGACGCCGGTCCGGGCCGGATCACGGTCACCCTGCCACGCGGTGGCACGGCGGTGATCACACCGCACGGCGCGCGTCGCCCGGAGCCGGGTCCGCGCGACGTGCCGTCGAACGGGGCCTGGACGCGCTGGGGTCTGCCGGGCTGACGGAGACGTGGGCGAGGGTGCCGTTCCGGTTCGTACGACCGGAGCGGCGCCCGGTGTGATCTACAGGCTGCGGCGCATCGCCCGGTGGGGGATCCCCGCATCCGGGAACTCGGGGCCGTACGCCACGTACCCGAGCCGCTCGTAGAAGCCGAGCGCATGGGTCTGGGCGTGCAGGTCCACAGCGGCCAGACCGAGACCGCGGGCCGCGTCCTCGATGGCCCGGACCAGCGCCGCGCCGACCCCGAGACCGCGCGCCCGGCTGGTCACCGCGAGACGTCCGAGCGAGCCGACGGTGAGGTCGCCACCGGTCTTGGCGGCCACGCCCGCGCCGTGCAGCAGCCGTCCCGTACCGAGCGCCGTGCCGTCCGCCGCGACGGCGATCACATGCAGCGCGTCCGCGTCGTAGGCGTCGTACTCGATCTCCTCGGGCACGTTCTGCTCGCCGACGAAGACCTCCTTGCGGACCTGGAAACAGGCCGCGAGGTCGCTCTCGTCCACGGCTGTGCGCGTGGTGTACGGGGCCGGGGTTCCGGTGGTCACTGGCTTTCCGCCGCAATCCTGTCGAGGGCCTGCTGCAGGTCGTCCGGGTAGCTGCTGGCGAACTCCACCCAGTTGCCGTCCGACGGGTGCTCGAAGCCGAGCCGGACCGCGTGCAGCCACTGCCGCGTCAGCCCGAGGCGCTTGGCCACCGTCGGGTCGGCGCCGTACGTCAGGTCGCCGACGCAGGGGTGACGGTGGGCGGACATGTGCACCCGGATCTGGTGCGTACGGCCCGTCTCCAGCTTGATGTCGAGCAGGCTCGCGGACCGGTACGCCTCGATCAGGTCGTAGTGCGTCACGGAGGGCTTGCCCTCGGCCGTGACCGCCCACTTGTAGTCGTGCGTGGGGTGGCGCCCGATGGGGGCGTCGATGGTGCCGCTCATCGGGTCCGGGTGTCCCTGGACCAGCGCGTGGTACTTCTTCTCGACGACCCGGTCGCGGAACTGGCCCTTCAGCAGCGTGTAGGCCCGCTCGGACTTGGCGACGACCATCAGGCCCGAGGTGCCGACGTCGAGGCGGTGGACGATGCCCTGGCGCTCGGCGGCGCCCGAGGTCGAGATCCGGTAACCGGCCGCGGCGAGACCGCCGATGACCGTCGTGCCGGTCCAGCCGGGGCTCGGGTGGGCCGCGACCCCGACCGGCTTCACGATCACGACGATGTCGTCGTCGTCGTGCACGATCTCCATGCCCTCGACGGGCTCGGCGACGATCTGCACCGGAGCGGGTGCCTGCGGCATCTCCACTTCCAGCCAGGCACCGCCCTGCACCCGCTCGGACTTCCCGACCACAGCGCCGTCCACCAGCACCTTCCCGGCAGCGGCCAGCTCGGCGGCCTTGGTGCGGGAGAAGCCGAACATGCGGGAAATGGCGGCGTCGACACGCTCGCCTTCCAGACCGTCGGGAACGGGCAGGGTGCGGACCTCGGGATACGTACTCACCAGTCGAGTATGCCTTGCCCCTGCTAGTCCTTGTGCACGGTGCCGTCCGGGTCCAGGCCCCTGAAGGAAAGGATCACGATCAGGATGCCGCCGCAGACGATGGCGGAGTCCGCGAGGTTGAAGACGGCGAAGTGCGCGGGGGCGATGAAGTCGACCACCGCGCCCTCGAAGAGACCGGGCGAACGGAAGATACGGTCGGTGAGGTTGCCGAGCGCACCGCCGAGCAGCAGACCGAGCGCGATCGCCCACGGCAGGCTGTAGAGCTTGCGGGCGAGGCGGGCGATGACCACGATCACCGTCGCCGCGATGACGGTGAAGATCACCGTGAACGCCTCGCCGATGCCGAAAGCGGCGCCCGCGTTCCGGATCGCGTCGAAGCGCAGCCACCGGCCGAAGATCTCGATGGGCTGCTGGTGCTCCAGCTTCGCGACCACGATCATCTTGCTGATCAGGTCGAGCAGATAGGCGAAGACGGCCACGCCGAAGAGCACCATGATCTTCCGCTTGCCCTTGCCGGGGGCCCCGGCCCGGTCCGCGCCCGTCTCCCCGGGCTCACCCCGTACCACGTCCTCGGGGCCCCCGGTCCCCTCAGCATCAGGGATGTCCGGCGTACCGATGATGCGCTCCGCCTCTGCCACGTGAGTCCCTCAACCTAGGTTCCTGACCGAAGACGAGGGTACGACACACCTCCCTGAATCAGCCGCGACGCTCCTGCTTCTGTTTGTCCTCGACACAGAGCGTCGCCCGGGGGAACGCCTGCATCCGCGCCTTGCCGATCGGATTGCCGCAGATCTCGCACAGTCCGTAGGTCCCCGCGTCGAGCCGGGCCAGCGCCCGCTCGGTCTGCTCCAGCATCTCCGTGGCGTTGGCGGCGAGCGCCATCTCGTGCTCACGGGTGATGTTCTTCGTGCCGGTGTCCGCCTCGTCGTCACCGGCCCCGTCACCGGAGTCGCGCATCAGCCCGGCGAGCGCCGCACCCGACGCCTCCAGCTCGCTGCGGAGCCGCATGGCCTCGCTGGTCAGCTCGGACCGGGCCTCCGCAACCTCCTCGGGCGTCCAGGGGTCCTCGCCCGGCCGTACGGCCAGATCCCCGGGCGCCGTCGCGGCGGCGATCCGGGCGGGCGGCACCGGCGCCGCGTCCTTGCCGGACGTGCGGGTCCGGGCTGCGCTCTTCTTGGCTACCACCGTGTGGGCTCCCGTCTGCTCGGCGGCCTCGGCCGCCCCCATGGCCGCCGCAGCGGCCTTCTTCGAAGCCTTCTTGACCGCGTTCTTCCTCGCCGCGGCCTTCGTGCCAGGTGCCGCGTGCCCGCCGCCTGTGTCACCGTCGGCCGTTCGCTCTCCGTCCGCCTCGTGCGCGACCGTCTTCCGTGCCGCGGTCTTCCTCACCGCAGCCTTCCTCGCCGCGGTCTTCTTCGCCGCGGCCTTCACCGGAACCGGCTCCAGGACGGTCTCCGTGCCCGCGTCTGCGTCGGTCTCCCCGGCCGCCGCGCCCGTGGATCTCGCTGACGCCGACTTCTGTACGGCGGTCTTCTTCGCCACCATGGCCGCGGCCCCTTCACATATTGTGATCTTGCACGCGAATCGTGCTGGGACGATAAATCGGCCCCAGCCCCGCGGCAACGGGGCACGCCGCCGAATCGCCCCTCCCCGTGTCGGATCAGCGCGCGCCTGAAACCGTTGTTCCCAGCTCCCCGCCCGGTAATCCGCCCTCCACGCCCCGCCGGGACTCCGCACGCCCCGTGTCGCCATTCGGGTCACGCCCGCGCCCCCCGGATAAACCGGTCGGCCGTCGCCCGTACGGGCCCGTACACTGGGCCCAGCGAGAGGCGTGGATGGGACGAGTAGCGTCGTACGCAGCCAGGAGCGACCCGGGGACGGTGGAAGCCCGGGGGGCGAGCGCGTCGTGAAGATCACCCGGAGCCGTCGGAAGAACGCCGCAAGGCAAGTAGAACCGGCATCGCGACCCCAATGAGGGGGCCACGGGCGCACACCCGGGGCCAAGGAGGGTGGTACCGCGGGAACCGCACGGTTCTCGTCCCTCCGACGGAAGTGGAAAACGTCCGCCGGAGGAATCTCGCCCATGACATCGCCGCAGTACCGCCAGGTACCCGCCCAGGTCGACCTTCCCGCGCTGGAGCACGCTGTGCTCGACTTCTGGCGCGAGAGCAAGGTCTTCGCCAAGAGCCTCGAACAGTCCGATGGCCGCCCCGAGTGGGTCTTCTACGAGGGCCCGCCGACCGCCAACGGCATGCCCGGCGCCCACCACATCGAGGCCCGCGTCTTCAAGGACGTCTTCCCCCGCTTCCGCACCATGCAGGGCTACCACGTGGGCCGCAAGGCCGGCTGGGACTGCCATGGACTGCCGGTCGAGCTCGCGGTCGAGAAGGAGCTGGGCTTCAACGGCAAGAAGGACATCGAGGCGTACGGCATCGCCGAGTTCAACGCCAAGTGCCGCGAGTCCGTGACCCGCCACACCGACGCGTTCACCGAGCTCACGACCCGAATGGGCTACTGGGTCGACCTGGACGACGCGTACCGCACGATGGACCCGTCGTACGTCGACTCCGTCTGGTGGTCCCTGAAGGAGATCTTCAACAAGGACCTGCTGGTCCAGGATCATCGCGTCGCCCCGTGGTGTCCGCGCTGCGGCACCGGCCTCTCGGACCACGAGCTGGCGCAGGGTTACGAGACGGTCGTCGACCCCTCGGTCTTCGTACGCTTCCCGCTCACCTCCGGCCCGCTGGCCGGCGAGGCCGCGCTGCTGGTCTGGACGACCACCCCGTGGACCCTGGTCTCGAACACCGCCGTCGCCGCGCACCCCGACGTCACGTACGTCGTCGCGAGCAACGGCGAGGAGCAGCTCGTCGTCGCCCAGCCCCTCCTGGAGAAGGCACTCGGCGAGGGCTGGGAGCTCACCGGCCAGTCCTTCACCGGCCGCGAGATGGAGCGCTGGACGTACGAGCGCCCGTTCGCCCTCGTCGACTTCCCGAGCGACAGCGCCCCGGCGCACTTCGTCGTCAACGCCGAGTACGTGACGACCGAGGACGGTACGGGTCTGGTCCACCAGTCCCCTGCCTTCGGTGAGGACGACCTCAAGGTCTGCCGCGCCTACGGCCTGCCGGTCGTGAACCCGGTCCGCCCCGACGGCACCTTCGAGGAGAACCTGCCGCTGGTCGGCGGCGTCTTCTTCAAGAAGGCCGACGAGGCGCTCACCGAGGACCTGGCCGCTCGCGGCAAGCTCTTCCGCCACGTCCCCTACGAGCACAGCTACCCGCACTGCTGGCGCTGCCACACCGCGCTGCTCTACTACGCGCAGCCGTCCTGGTACATCCGTACGACCGCCATCAAGAACCGGCTCCTCGAAGAGAACGAGAAGACCAACTGGTTCCCCGACTCGGTCAAGAACGGCCGCTTCGGCGACTGGCTGAACAACAACGTCGACTGGGCGCTGTCCCGCAACCGCTACTGGGGCACCCCGCTGCCGATCTGGCGCTGCGAGGACAACCACCTCACCTGTGTCGGCTCCCGTGCCGAGCTCACCGAGCTCACCGGCGCCGACCAGTCGGACCTGGACCCGCACCGTCCGTTCATCGACGCGATCACGTTCACCTGCTCGCACGAGAACTGCCAGCTGGAGGCGTACCGCGTCCCGGAGGTCATCGACGCCTGGTACGACTCGGGTTCGATGCCGTTCGCGCAGTGGGGCTACCCGTACAAGAACAAGGAGCTCTTCGAGAGCCGCTATCCGGCGCAGTTCATCTCCGAGGCCATCGACCAGACCCGCGGCTGGTTCTACACGCTGATGGCCGTCGGCACGCTGGTCTTCGACAAGTCCTCGTACGAGAACGTGGTCTGCCTGGGCCACATCCTCGCCGAGGACGGCCGGAAGATGTCCAAGCACCTGGGCAACATCCTCCAGCCGATCCCGCTCATGGACCAGCACGGCGCGGACGCGGTCCGCTGGTTCATGGCGGCGGGCGGCTCCCCGTGGGCGGCGCGGCGCGTGGGCCACGGCACAATCCAGGAGGTCGTGCGCAAGACCCTCCTCACGTACTGGAACACGGTCGCCTTCCAGGCGCTGTACGCGCGCACGTCGAACTGGGCGCCGTCCGCGGCCGACCCGGCCCCGGCGGACCGCACGGTCCTCGACCGCTGGCTGCTCAGCGAGCTGAACGCGCTGGTGGACCAGGTCACGCAGGCGCTGGAGGGCTACGACACCCAGCGCGCCGGCAAGCTCCTGTCCGCGTTCGTGGACGATCTGTCCAACTGGTACGTGCGCCGCTCCCGCCGCCGCTTCTGGCAGGGCGACAAGGCGGCGCTGCGCACGCTGCACGAGGTCGTCGAGACAGTCACGCGTCTGATGGCCCCGCTGACCCCGTTCATCACCGAGCGGGTCTGGCAGGACCTCGTCGTCCCGGTGACCACGGACTCCCCGGAGTCGGTGCACCTGTCCTCCTGGCCGAAGGCGGACCTGGCCGCGATCGACCCGGCGCTCTCCACGCAGATGGCGCTGGTGCGCCGCCTGGTCGAGCTCGGCCGCGCCACGCGCGCCGAATCGGGCGTCAAGACCCGCCAGCCGCTGTCCCGCGCCCTGGTCGCGGCTTCGGGCTTCGAGTCGCTCTCCCCCGAGCTGCACGCCCAGATCACCGAGGAGCTGAACGTCTCCTCGCTCGCCTCCCTCTCGGAGGTCGGCGGCTCGCTGGTCGACACGACCGCGAAGGCGAACTTCCGCGCGCTGGGCAAGCGGTTCGGCAAGGGCGTCCAGGCGGTCGCGAAGGCGGTCGCGAACGCCGACGCGGCGGCGCTCTCCCTGGCCCTGCGCGAGGGCACGGCGTCGGTCGAGGTCGACGGCGAGACCGTCACCCTCGCCCCCGACGAGGTGATCATCACCGAGACGCCGCGCGAGGGCTGGTCGGTGGCGTCCGACTCGGGCGCGACGGTCGCGCTCGACCTGGAGATCACCCCGGAGCTGCGGCGTGCGGGCCTGGCCCGTGACGCGATCCGGCTGATCCAGGAGGCCCGCAAGAACAGCGGCCTGGACGTGGCGGACCGCATCGCCGTCCGCTGGACGTCCACGTCCCCCGCGACGGTCGAGGCGCTGACCGAGCATGCGGCGCTCATCGCGGACGAGGTGCTGGCGCTGGACTACGCGCAGGGCGAGGCGGACGGGGCGTACGGCACTCCGTTCGAGGACGAGGGCCTGGCGCTGACGTTCCGCCTCCGCAAGACGGAGCAGTAACCCACACCACGAGAGGCCCGGCCGGACACGTTCCGGCCGGGCCTTTCGCTGTTCCCCTACGCGCCCCTTCCCGAAACCGGGGCCCCGCCCCCATAACCGGGGCCTTGTCGGCGTTCGAGGCGCGGGGTCAGGGGCGGAGCCCCAGTCCGGAAGGGGGCGCGTAGGGGAACAGGCTCAGCAGGCTCCCCCACCCCCGCCCACGGCAAAGGGCCGGGCCCCGGGGAAACCCCGGGGCCCGGCCCTCAGCCTGCCGACGGCTACGCGCTCAGCGCGCGCAACCCGCTCAGTTGTCGTCCTCGTCGATCAGGAACCCACGCATCGGCGACGGCGCCTGCTGCATCGGCTGCGGCGCCTGCGGCCGCACCGGTGCCATCGGCTGAGTCATCGCCGGCGACATCTGCTGCTGGCCTCCGTAGGAGGGCCCACCGCCCATGGACGGGTTGCCGCCCATCTGCGGGCCGCCGTGACCACCGTGGTTGCCGCCCATGGTGTGGCCCATGGCACCCGCACCGGCCGGAGCCAGCGAGGGCGACGGCGGCAGCGAAGCGGCTGCCGGAGTCCGCGGCGGGGCCAGCGAGTCGTCGGCCTGGGTCTCCAGCTGACGCAGCTGGCTCTCCAGGTACGACTTCAGCCGGGTCCGGTACTCGCGCTCGAAGCCACGCAGGTCCTCGACCTTGCGCTCCAGCGTCGCGCGGGCAGACTCCAGCGAGCCCATCGCCACGCGGTGCTTCTCCTGCGCGTCCCGCTCCAGCGCGTCCGCCTTGGCACGCGCGTCGCGCTCCAAGCCCTCGGCACGGCTGCGCGCCTCGCCGACGATCTTGTTGGCCTCGGAACGGGCCTCCGCGATCGCCTGGTCGGCGGTCTGCTGCGCGAGCGAGAGGACACGGGCGGCACTGTCGCCACCGGGGCCCTGACCGGGCTGCTGCATCTGCGGCTGCTGCATCTGCTGCATCTGCTGCTGCGGCGCGTGGCCCATGGGACCGCCCATCGGGCCACCCATGGGACCGCCCTGCATCGGGCCGGGGCCGTGCTGGCCCTGCGGGCCGGGGCCGTGCTGCTGGGGACCGTGACCACTGGGACCGGCGGGCAGCTGCGGAGCACCACCGGGCAGCTGGGGCGGACCCATCTGCGGGGGCTGCTGCTGGACCGGCGGACCAGATATGGCGGCGGGCACCGGTGCACCGGGACGGTCCTGCGGCTCCGGCTTGCGCATACCTTGCTGCTGCTGGTTCTGCGCGGCGGCACGCGTGGCAGCGGCCAGCTTGGCGCGCAGGTCCTCGTTCTCACGGAGCAGGCGGGTCAGCTCGGACTCGACCTCGTCGAGGAAGGCATCGACCTCGTCCTCGTCATAGCCTTCTCGGAGGCGGACGGTCGTGAACTGCTTGTTCCGCACGTCCTCGGGGGTCAGCGGCATCTCTTCTTCACCTCTACGTAGTCGTCGGCAGTCGGCAAGACCGTATCGTTCACAGCCTGGTCACGATCGAGATCAGGATGTAGACGATGATCATCAGAACGAAGAAGGACAGGTCGAGTGCCACGCCCCCGAGACGCAGCGGCGGAATGAACCGCCGCAGAAGCTTGAGCGGTGGATCGGTGACAGTGTAGGTGGCCTCGAGAAGCACCACCATCGGCTTGCCGGGCTGCCATGAACGTGCGAACTGGAAGACGTAGTCCATGACCAGCCGGAAGATCAGCACGATGAGGAAACACATCAGCGCGATATAGACAACCTGCAGTGCGACGCCCATTTCGCGCTTCCCTCTCCCCTGGCTCTCGTAGCTCCGGCCTTGCGGCCGGGTTGTTCCCGGTGTCGTGTTCTCAGCTCTGGTTGAAGAATCCGCCCTCAGCGATGCGGGCCTTGTCCTCCGCCGTGACATCGACGTTAGCAGGCGACAACAGGAACACCTTCTGCGTCACCCGTTCAATGCTGCCATGGAGACCGAAGACGAGTCCTGCGGCAAAGTCGACAAGTCGCTTCGCGTCCGTATCGTCCATCTCCGTGAGATTCATGATCACCGGAGTGCCCTCACGGAAGTGTTCCCCGATGGTACGGGCCTCGTTGTAGGTCCGGGGGTGCAACGTGGTGATGCGGTAGGGCTCCCGCTCGGACACAACCTTGGGCATGATCACCGGTGCGTTCTTCTCCATGTTCGGGCGTTCAGGTGTGATGGATGCCACGGGTGCAATCCGGGCGGGTCGCACGCTCTCCGCCGAGATCTGAACCGGTTCACGCTGTGCGGGCGGCTGCACCACTCGCACCGGCTCGTCCCGCTCGCGGTCCCGCTCCACCTGATGCGCGGGCTGATGCCTCCGCCGGTCGCGCTCCGGCTCCGGCTCGGGTTCGAATTCGTCGTCGGGGTCGAACCCCGGACCGTCGTACCCATCGTCCTCCACGAGGCCGAGGTAGACCGCCATCTTGCGCATCGCGCCGGCCATGCTCTGAGTCCTCCGCTCTGTGGTGGATCGGCATCTGTCGCCAAGTGCCCCGCGATCCACTCAGGCCTGCCCGCCATCGGCGGGAATGACCATATTTTCTGCTGTGGTCCGACTTGCTTGGCGACGTTACCGGAGCCCGGGTCGGACTCCGAGTACCGCGGTACCGACGCGTACATGTGTCGCTCCGGCCGCAATCGCTTCCTCGAGGTCCGCACTCATTCCCGCAGAGACCATGTTCGCAGCCGGATGGTTTCCGCGCAGGCGGGATGAGAATTCCATCAGCCGGTCGAATGCTGCCCGTTGCCGTCCCTCGTACGGTCCGGCGAGCGGCGCCACGGTCATCAGACCGTCGAGCCGAAGCCCCGGCGCCGCCTCCACCGCGGCAGCCAACTCGTCGATTCCGTCCGGCGCGACGCCGCCCCGGGCCCCGCGCTCGCCGCTCTCCGCGTCGAGTGCGACCTGGATGAGGCACCCGAGTTCGCGCCCGTCGCGCACCGCGGCGGCCGAGAGGGCCGTGACCAACTTGACCCGGTCCACGGACTGCACGACATCGGCATAACTCGCCACAGAACGAACCTTATTCGTCTGCAGTTGTCCGACAAAGTGCCATGTGAGCGACAGATCCGCACAAGCGGCTGCCTTGGGTGCGGCGTCCTGGTCACGATTCTCCGCGACGTGACGCACACCGAGTTCATGCAGGATCCGCACATCGCTCGCGGGGTACGTCTTCGTGACCACAATGAGGGTCACTTCTTCCCTTTTGCGACCGGCGGCGATGCAGGCGGAGGCAATACGCTCCTCCACCTGTGCCAGATTTGCGGCGAGTTGAGTCCTACGGTCCGTCATGCCCTATCAGTCCAACCAGACATATCCGGCGAGCCGCCCAGTGGTGCGGTCGCGGCGGTACGAGAAGTGGTCGCCCGATTCGAGGGTGCAGACCGGCGACGTGTGCCGGTCGCGCACCCCCAGGGCCTCGAGTTGGGCGTGGACTCCGGCGGTGACATCCACGGCCGGGGTCCCCCAACTCGTCTCGGACCACGACGCGGGAACGGCTTCGGCGACATCGGATCGCATCTCCGCCGGGACTTCGTAACACCGTCCGCAGACGGCCGGTCCGGTGTGCGCGGTGATCCGGGAGATGTCCGCGCCGAGCCCGACCATGGCCTCGACGACGGCGGGGACGACTCCGGCGACCAGACCGGGGCGGCCCGCGTGTGCCGCCGCCGCGATCCCGGCGACCGGGTCGGCGAGAAGTACGGGGGTGCAGTCTGCGGTGAGAACGGCGAGGGGGAGTCCGCGCCGCGCGGTCACCACCGCGTCCACCGCGGGGGCCTCCGCACGCTCTCCCCAGGGTCCGTCGACGACGGCCACGTCCCGCCCGTGCACCTGGTTCATCCAGACGACCTGCACCGGATCGAGACCGAGACCCCGGGCGGCCGCCTCCCGGTTGGCGAGAACGGCTGCGGGTTCGTCGCCGACCGCGCCGCCGAGGTTGAGTTCCCCGTACGGAGCGGCGCTCACCCCACCCCACCTGTCGGTGAAGGCGAAGTGAGCGCGATACCCCGATGACTCCGGGGTCACTGCGTGGTGCTGAGCTATCACTTCAAGAAGTCCGGGACATCCAGCTCTTCGGCCTGGGAGTCCTGGTAGGGACGGGCCGGCGGGACGTGCGGCGTCGACACCGGCGACATCGGGGTCTCGTTCGCCACCGGCACGGACTCGGCCGGGGCCTGGGGCTCCTCCCGCTGCGTGACGGAACCGAGCCCGCCCGTCTGGCGCATCGGCTCGGCGGCCCGGACCGGCGGCACCGACTCCTCACGCTTCCCGGCACCCGCACCCAGGACGTTCTCACGACGGGCGGGCGGCTGCCCGCCGTCGAAGCCCGCGGCGATCACGGTGACCCGGACCTCGTCTCCCAGCGCGTCGTCGATGACCGCACCGAAGATGATGTTCGCCTCGGGGTGTGCCGCCTCGCTCACCAGCTGGGCCGCCTCGTTGATCTCGAAGAGGCCGAGGTCACTGCCGCCGGAGATGGAGAGCAGGACACCGCGGGCGCCGTCGATGGACGCCTCCAGGAGCGGCGAGGAGATCGCCATCTCCGCCGCGGCCACCGCACGGTCGTCGCCGCGGGCCGAGCCGATGCCCATGAGCGCCGATCCGGCCTCGGACATGACCGACTTGACGTCGGCGAAGTCGAGGTTGATCAGACCCGGGGTGGTGATGAGGTCGGTGATGCCCTGGACACCCGAGAGCAGCACCTGGTCGGCCGACTTGAACGCGTCGAGCACGCTGACCTGGCGGTCCGAGATGGACAGCAGTCGGTCGTTGGGAATGACGATGAGGGTGTCGACCTCTTCGCGGAGCTCGGCGATGCCGTCCTCCGCCTGGTTCGCGCGACGCCGGCCCTCGAAGGTGAACGGGCGGGTAACCACGCCGATCGTCAGGGCGCCGAGCGAGCGCGCGATGTTGGCGACGACGGGTGCGCCGCCGGTGCCGGTGCCGCCGCCCTCTCCGGCGGTGACGAAGACCATGTCGGCCCCCTTGAGGACCTCTTCGATCTCCTCACGGTGGTCCTCTGCCGCCTTGCGACCGACGGCCGGGTTCGCCCCGGCGCCGAGGCCACGGGTGAGTTCACGGCCGACGTCGAGCTTGACGTCGGCGTCGCTCATCAACAGGGCTTGCGCATCAGTGTTGATCGCGATGAACTCGACGCCCTTGAGACCGACCTCGATCATTCGGTTGATGGCATTGACACCACCGCCGCCGACACCGATGACCTTGATGACTGCGAGGTAGTTCTGCGGTGCTGCCACGTCGAAGGCCTCTCGCCTCGATTTACGTGTCGTCGCTTCGCGGTAGTCCCGCCGCGACGACGGATGCCGATTGGGACGGTCCGACGCCGACCCAAACCCTAACGTTGAAGTTTAGGGTTACCAGTGTGTCTGCTTCTTGGACTCTTCCGAACAGGACACTAAGTCGACAAGTGGCGCACGTTCAACGAACACGCCGAACCTCCCGTTTTTCTTTTCACCCTATGTGATCACCCGTAGCGCTGACCAACCAGGGTGCTGGCCAGGCCAAATGTGCGTCAACTACCCGAGACGGCGGGAGCGGTGGGTGCACTCACGTCGAAATATCCCGCTTTGGGAGCCGCTTTCATGAGAGCGGTGAGAACTCTTGCCTTCACCGCCCCCTCCTCGCTGCTGCCCCAGACCACCGTGCGACCCCCGGTCAGTTGCAGGGAGATCGAGTCGTACGAGGTGACCCGTACGACCTGCGTGTCCTTGGCGACTGCGCGGGGAAGTCCGCCCGCGACCCGGACCGCTTCCCGCACCAGCCGGCCACTGCCGAAGCGGCGCAGGCTGGCTGACTGGGCGGGTGTCAATTCGAGCAGGGGTACGCGCCCGGGCGCTTTGTCCACCGTGGCGAAACGGACTCCTTTTGTGTCCACTTCAATGAACTTTGCGCCCTTTTTCACCAAAAGGACCGGCTGTCGTTCGGTCACTTTAAGTCCGATTTCGTGCGGCCATGACCGTACGACATCCACCGAGTCGATACGAGGCAACTTCTGGCGCAACCGGCCGGCCATGGCGTCCGTGTCCACGGAGACCAGCGGGGCGCCGATCGGCACCGCCGCGGCGGACTCCACCTCCGCGGGGGTCAGCACGTCGACACCGGTGGTCCTGACGTGTTCCACCCGGAACCAGGACGAGCCGTAGAGCGCCCAGACGACCCCCGAGGCGAGCAGCAGGGCGGCCACGGCGATCACGAGCAGCAGTCTGCGGCTGGGCCGTCTGCGCCCGGTGGGGCGCGGCGGGCGGGCCTGGTCGTCCGTCTGCTGCCCTGCACCGCGCTGGGCGGTCGTCGGTCCGGCCACGCTCGCTCCTTATGCCGGGTCCAGGGGCACCGCCCCCGGACCCGTCCGCCTCACGCGTTGCGGCGTGCGGCAATCGCCTCGTACACCATGCCGACGAGCAGGTCGTCGGCGTCCCGGCGGCCGAACTCGGCGGCGGCGCGGGACATCTCGTACAACCGGTGCGGGTCCGCAAGCACCGGCAGGACGTTGCCCTGCACCCACTCGGGGGTGAGCGCCGCGTCGTCCACCAGCAGACCGCCGCCGGCGTTGACCACCGGCTGGGCGTTGAGCCGCTGTTCGCCGTTGCCGATGGGCAGCGGGACGTAGGCGGCGGGGAGCCCGACGGCGGAGAGTTCGGCGACGGTCATCGCGCCCGCGCGGCAGAGCATCATGTCGGCAGCGGCGTACGCGAGATCCATCCGGTCCACGTACGGTACCGGGATGTAGGGCGGCATCCCGGGCATGTTGTCGATGCGCGGCAATTCATTCTTCGGGCCGACCACATGCAGGATCTGGATCCCGGAACGCTGCAGCAGCGGGGCGACCCGCTGGACCACCTCGTTGAGATGGCGGGCGCCCTGCGAGCCGCCGGAGACCAGCAGCGTGGGCAGGTTGGGGTCGAGACCGAACGCGTCGCGCGCCTCCGGCCGGACCCGGGCCCGGTCCAGGGTGGCGATGGTGCGGCGCAGCGGGATGCCGATGTAGCGGGCACCGCGCAGCTTGCTGTCAGGCGTGGAGACGGCGACCCCGTGCGCGTACCGCGAACCGATCTTGTTGGCCAGTCCCGGCCGGGCATTGGCCTCGTGGACCACGATCGGCACCCCGGCCCGCTTGGCGGCGAGGTAGCCGGGCAGGGCGACATAGCCGCCGAAGCCGACCACGCAGTCCGCCTTCGTGCGTTCCAGGATCTGCTCGGCGGCCTTGATGGTGCCGCGCAGCCGTCCCGGCACGGTGATCAGTTCGGGGGTGGGTTTGCGGGGCAGCGGCACGGCCGGGATCAGCGCCAGTTCGTACCCCCGCTCGGGTACGAGCCTGGTCTCGAGTCCGCGCTCCGTGCCGAGGGCAGTGATTCCCACGCTCGGGTCCTGCCTGCGCAGGGCATCCGCGAGGGCAAGCGCGGGCTCGATGTGGCCGGCGGTCCCCCCACCGGCGAGTACGACATGCACCGAAATTCACCGCTCTCCGGACGGACGCTTCTTGCCGCGCCGTCTCATCGTCTTCCATCTCACCCCGGGCCTTCGCATGGCCAGGGCCGCCTTCGCAGCAGGATCCTCACGCGCGAACGCGATCAGGAGCCCCACCGCGAACATGGTCGGCAGCAGGGCCGATCCTCCGTAGGAGAACAGCGGGAGCGGGACCCCGGCGATCGGCAGCAGGCCGAGCACCGCACCGATGTTGATCACGGCCTGAACCGTGATCCAGGTGGTCACACCTCCCGCGGCGTACCTCACGAAGGGGTCCTCCGTGCGTCCGGCCACGCGGATACCCGCATAGCCTAGAGCCGCGAAGAGGGCGAGCACCGACAGCGTCCCCGCCAACCCCAGTTCCTCCCCGGTGATGGCGAAGATGAAGTCGGTGTGCGGTTCGGGCAGTTGGCCCCATTTTTCCACACTCGCACCCAGCCCGGATCCGAACCATCCACCGGATGCCAGAGCATAGATGCCGTGGACGGCCTGCCAGCACGAGCCGTCGGGTCCGGGTTCGCTCACGCCCATGCAACTGAGCCGGGACATCCGGTTCGGACTGGTCTTGATCAGCAGGAAGGCCAGTACTCCCGCGACGGCGAGCACCCCGCCGAACAGCCGGGTGGGCGCCCCGGCCAGCCAGAGCAGGCCGAACAGGATCGCGGTGAGAATGATCGCAGTTCCCATGTCGCCGCCGAGCATGATCAGCCCGAGGAGCATGAAGGCGACCGGGACGAGCGGCACCAGCATGTGTTTCCACTGCGTCAGCAGCCGCTTGTCCTGTTTGCGTGCGAGCAGGTCGGCGCCCCAGAGGATCAGGGCGAGCTTGCCGAACTCACTGGGCTGGAGCTGGAAGGGGCCGCCCAGGTAGAGCCAGTTCTGGTTGCCATTGACCGACATCCCTATCCCGGGCACCTGGACCAGCACCATCAGGAAGACCGTGCCCATCAGCAGCGGGTAGGCGAGCGCCCGGTGGAGTTTGACGGGCATTCGGGAGGCCATGATCAGCAGTCCGGAGCCGATGAGGGCGGCGAGGAACTGCTTGCGGAAGAAGTACGTGCCGGGCTTCGACAGCTCCAGCGCCTTGATCATCGAGGCGGAGTAGACCATCACCAGTCCGAGCACGGTGATCAGCAGCCCGGCGCCGAGGATCAGGTAGTACGCGGTCAGCGGGCGGTCCCAGGCCCGGCGCGCCTGCTCGTACAGCCGCCGCACACCGCCGCCACGGGGGACGCGGGGGCCGGAGCCGCCGCGGCTCCTGGAGCGCGGTACGACGGGCTGCCGGGTGCCCGCCAGCCTGCCCCGCAGGGCAAGGCCGACGGGCGCCGGGGGTCCGGCCAGGAAGGGTGGGGCGAGCACCCGGCCGATCCCCGCGGCCTCCCGTGGGCGGCCCGTGCCGTGCGCGGCGGAGCTCTCGTCGGCCGGCATTGTCGCTGTCCCCTCCACTGCTCGTGCCCGGGGCTGCTGCCGAGGGCCAGGGCGTGCGGCGGAGCCGCCCGAACCCGGTTGTCCGGGACAGTACGGCGCGGAGGCCGCGCCCGTCAGGCGCTCTCGTCGGCGAGTGCGCGGACCGCGTCCGCGAATGCCTCGCCCCGCTTGTTGTAATTGGCGAACATGTCCATCGAAGCGCAGGCCGGGGCCATCAGTACGGTGTCTCCCGGCCGGGCGAGCCGTGCCGCCTCGCGGACCGCCTCGGACATCGCCCCAGTGTCGGTCCGGTCGAGGTCGACGACCGGGACCTCGGGGGCGTGTCGCGCGAGGGCTTCGCGGATCAGCGCCCGGTCGGCGCCCATCAGTACGACGCCCCGCAGCCGCTTGGCGGCGCCGGTCACCAGCTCGTCGAACGTGGCACCCTTGGCGAGGCCGCCGGCGATCCAGACGATCGGGTCATAGGCCGCGAGGGAGGCCCCCGCGGCATGGGTGTTGGTGGCCTTGGAGTCGTCGATGTACGCCACCGATGCGACATCCGCGACGTGTTCGATGCGGTGCGCGTCGGGGCGGAAGGCCCGCAGACCGTCCCGTACCGCCCTGGGTTCGACGCCGAAGGCGCGGGCCAGTGCCGCGGCCGCCAGGGCGTTGGCGATGTTGTGCGGGGCGGGCGGGTTGACGTCCGCGACCTCGGCGAGCTCCTGGGCCTGCTTCTGCCGGTTGGCCACGAAGGCGCGGTCGACGAGGATGCCGTCGACGACGCCCAGCTGGGACGGGCCCGGGGTACCGAGGGTGAAGCCGATGGCGCGACAGCCCTCCTCCACGTCCGCACCGCGGACCAGGTCCTCGGTGGCCGGGTCGGCCGCGTTGTAGACGCAGGCGATCCGGTTGCCCTCGTAGATCCGGCCCTTGTCCGCGACGTACGCCTCCATGGAGCCGTGCCAGTCGAGGTGGTCCGGGGCCAGGTTGAGTACGGCCGCGGAGTGGGCGCGCAGCGAGGGCGCCCAGTGCAGCTGGTAGCTGGAGAGCTCCACGGCGAGTACGTCGTAGGTCTCGTCACCGAGGACGGCGTCGAGGAGGGAGACGCCGATGTTGCCGACGGCGGCGGTGCGCAGCCCGGCCGCCTCCAGGATCGAGGCGAGCATCCGGACGGTCGTGGTCTTGCCGTTGGTGCCGGTGACCGCGAGCCAGGGTGCCGCATCGGGACCGCGCAGCCGCCAGGCGAGCTCGACGTCGCCCCAGACCGGGACGCCCGCCTCGGCGGCTGCTGCGAAGAGCGGCTTGTCCGGCTTCCAGCCGGGGGTGGTGACGATGAGCTCGGTGGACTCGGGCAGGGTCGCCCCGTCGCCGAGGCGCACGGTGATCCCTTGCGCCTCCAGCTCTGCGGCCTGCGCACGGGAACGCTCGTCGTCCCCGTCGTTGACCACCGTGACAACGGCGCCGAGGCCGTGCAGGACACGGGCAGCGGGGATCCCGCTGACACCGAGTCCGGCGACGGTGACGTGCTTGCCCTGCCAGTCCTGGTTGCTCACTTGGCGGCTGCCCACCCTGCGTAGAAGAGACCGAGTCCGACGATCACGCACATGCCCTGGATGATCCAGAAGCGGACCACGACAAGGACTTCGGACCAGCCCTTGAGTTCGAAGTGGTGCTGGAGCGGCGCCATCCGGAAGACCCGCTTGCCGGTCATCTTGAAGGAACCGACCTGGATGACCACGGACATGGTGATCATCACGAAGAGGCCGCCGAGGATGGCCATCAGGAACTCGGTGCGGGAGCAGATCGCGAGACCGGCGAGCGCACCGCCGAGTGCCAGCGAACCGGTGTCGCCCATGAAGATCTTGGCGGGCGAGGTGTTCCACCACAGGAAGCCGAAGCAGGCGCCCATCAGCGCGGAGGCGACGACCGCGAGGTCGAGCGGGTCGCGTACCTCGAAGCAGGCGTTGGGGTTGGTCAGGGAGACCGCGTTGGCGCAGGACTCCTGGAACTGCCACAGCCCGATGAACGTGTACGCGCCGAAGACCATCACCGACGCGCCGGTGGCCAGGCCGTCCAGACCGTCCGTCAGGTTCACGCCGTTGGACATGGCGAGGATCATGAACAGCGCCCAGACCACGAACAGCACCGGGCCGATCGACCAGCCGAAGTCCGTGACGAACGACAGCCTGGTGGAGGCCGGGGTGTTGCCGCGGCCGTCGGCGAACTGGAGCGACAGCACCGCGAAGGCGATACCGACGATCAACTGACCGGCCATCTTCGCCTTGGCCCGCAGACCCAGCGAACGCTGCTTGACGATCTTGATGTAGTCGTCGAGGAACCCGACGAGGCCCATCCCGGTCATCAGGAAGAGGACCAGCACACCGGAGAAGCGCATCTGCTCGCCGGTGATCACCTTCGCCAGGAAGTACGCCATCAGCGTGGCCAGGATGAAGGCGATGCCGCCCATGGTGGGCGTGCCCTTCTTGCTGCCGTGGCTGCGCGGGCCGTCGTCACGGATGAACTGCCCGTATCCCTTGCGGGCCAGGAGCTTGATGAGCAGCGGGGTACCGACCAGGGTCAGGAAGAGCCCGATGGCCCCCGCGAAGAGGATCTGCCTCATCGGCCGGTGACCTCGCCCTCGGTCGAGTTCTCCAGCAGTGCCTGGGCGACCTGTTCCAGGCCGGCCGACCGGGACGCCTTCACCAGCACGACGTCTCCCGCGCGCAGTTCACTGCGCAACAGGTCGACGGCCGCCTGTGCGTCGGACACGTGCACCGACTCCTCACCCCACGAACCCTCGTTGTATGCGCCCAGTTGCAGCCAGGAGGCTTCTCTGCCCCCGACCGCGACGAGCTTGCTGACGTTGAGCCGGACGGCGAGCCGCCCGACCGCGTCGTGCTCGGCGAGCGAGGCGTCGCCGAGCTCGGCCATGGGGCCGAGCACCGCCCACGTACGCCGCCCCTTCCCCATGGCGGCCAGCGCGCGCAGCGCTGCTCGCATGGATTCGGGGTTCGCGTTGTAGGCGTCATTGACGAACGTCACGCCGTCCGGACGCTCGGTGACCTCCATGCGCCAGCGGGAGAGGGTGCCCGCCTCGGAGAGCGCGACGGCGATCTCGTCCACGGGCAGGCCCAACTCATGGGCGACGGCGGCCGCGGCGAGCGCGTTCGACACGTGGTGCTCACCGTACAGGCGCATGGTCACATCGCTGCACCCGGTGGGTGTCTGGAGCGTGAAAGCGGGGCGGCCGTCGTCGGTGAGACGGACCTTCTCTCCCCGTACGTCCGCATCCGCGGCTTCACCGAAGAGCAGAACCCGGGCCTTCGTACGGGAGGACATGGCGAGGACGAGCGGGTCGTCGGCGTTGAGGACGGCGACTCCGTCCTCCGGGAGCGCCTCGACCATCTCGCCCTTGGCGATCGCGATCTGCTCGCGGCCGCCGAACTCACCGATGTGCGCGGTGCCGACGTTGAGGACGAGGCCGATCCGCGGCGGGACCAGGCCGGTGAGGTAGCGGATGTCGCCGATGTAGCGGGCACCCATTTCGAGGACCAGGTGCTCGGTCTTCTCGGTGGCGCGCAGGGCGGTGAGCGGCAGGCCGATCTCGTTGTTGAGGTTGCCCGCGGGGAAGACGGTGGGGCCCTTGCGCTCCAGGAGCTGGGCGATCAGGTCCTTGGTCGAGGTCTTGCCCGCGGAGCCGGTGAGGGCGACGACAGTGGTGCCGAGGCGTTCGACGACGGTCCGGGCGAGGGTGCCGAGCGCGGCCACGACGTCGTCGACGACGATCGCCGGAACACCGACGGGGCGGGCGGCGAGTACGGCTGCCGCGCCCGCCTCGACGGCGCGCTGCGCGTAGTCGTGGCCGTCGACCCGCTCGCCGGCGAAGGCGACGAACAGGCTGCCTTGCTGTACCTCTCGGGAGTCGATGACGACGGGCCCGCTGACGGTCACTGCCGGATCGGGTATGTCGTGCGACTGCCCGCCGACGATTTCGGCGATCTCGGCGAGGGTAAGGGCGATCACTTGGTCATCCCTGACTGTTGTTCTCGTGGGTGTGGGCGAGTTCCGGGGCGCCCTCGGCGCTCCCGTGCCCCAGGGACCGTGCGATGGCCGCGCGCAGCACCGTACGGTCGTCGAAGGGGCGTACCACTCCGTGGATGTCCTGGCCCTGTTCGTGCCCCTTGCCGGCGATCAGCACGGTGTCGCCGGGCCGGGCGCGGGCGACCGCGGCGGCGACGGCGGCGGCCCGGTCGGCGTCGACGAGGACGTCACCGCGCTCGTGTGCGGGCACCTCGGCGGCGCCCGAAAGCATCGCGGCAAGGATGGCCAGGGGGTCCTCGGAGCGAGGGTTGTCGGAGGTCAGTACGGCGGTGTCGGCGAGGCGGGCCGCGGCGGCGCCCATCGGGCCGCGTTTCGTCGTGTCGCGGTCGCCACCGCAGCCGAGCACGATGTGCAGCTTGCCCTCGGTCACCTTGCGCAGCGAGCGCAGGACCGACTCGACGGCGTCGGTCTTGTGCGCGTAGTCGACGACCGCGAGGTACGGCTGGCCGGCGTCCACCCGCTCCAGCCGGCCCGGGACGCCGGGGACAGCGGCGACGCCGTCGGCCGCGGTCTGCGGGTCGACACCCGCGACGGCGAGGGTGACGATCGCGGCGAGGGTGTTGGCGACGTTGAACGGGCCGGGCAACGGGGCCCTGGCCGTGATCCGTTCGTCCTTGGGACCGACGGCCGTGAAGGCGGAGCCCAACGGCCCGACCTCGACGTCCTCGGCGCGCCAGTCGGCGTCCGGGTGGCCCTCGGCGGAGAAGGTGACGACCGGGACGGTTGCCTCCGTGACCAGCCTGCGGCCGTACTCGTCGTCGAAGTTGACGACGCCCTGCCGGCTCCGCTGCGGGGTGAACAGCTTCGCCTTGGCCTGGAAGTAGTCCTCCATGCCGGAGTGGAACTCCATGTGCTCCGGGCTGAGGTTGTTGAAGACGGCGACGTCGAAGACGCAGCCGTCGACGCGGCCGAGCACCAGTGCGTGGCTGGAGACCTCCATGGTGACCGCGTCGACGCCGCGCTCGCGCATGACGGCGAAAAGGGCCTGGAGATCGGTGGCTTCGGGGGTGGTGCGCTCGGACTTGATGCGCTCGTCGCCGATCCGCGTCTCGACGGTGCCGATCAGGCCGGTGCTGCGTCCGGCGCCACGGAAGCCGCCCTCGATGAGGTACGCGGTGGTGGTCTTCCCGGACGTCCCGGTGATCCCGATCTGGAGGAGGTCGGCGCCGGGCCGCCCGTAGATCTCGGCGGCGAGTTCGCCCATCCGGCCGCGCGGGTTCTCGGTGACCAGCACCGGCAGCCCGGTCGCGACGGCGCGCTCGGCGCCCGCCGGGTCGGTGAGGACCGCTGCAGCGCCGAGACCGGCCGCCTGGGCGACGAAGTCGGCGCCGTGCAGCCGGGCGCCGGGCAGCGCCGCGTACACATCGCCGGGCCGTACCGCCCGCGAGTCGTGGGTGATGCCGGTGACCTCACCGGATCCCGGCGGATCGACTCCCAGCCGGGCTGCCAGTTCACCGAGGGGGGTCGGCCGCAGCCGATCCGGGCGGGGCGCTCCCGGGTAGGTCACAGGGGCGTCCTTCGGGGTGGTTTGGGACTGTTCAGCGTGGGGCACGGCGGTGAGCGTACCGGGCGCACCCGGCGCCTCGCTAAGTGAGGGGGCAGGGTTGCGGTGGTTCCCGTTCCGGTTCCCGGGTTCGGGGGTGATGGTTGTCACTGGCTGGTTTCCCCGAGTTCACTCGCCGGGATTGAAGGACACCGGCAGCCGGGCTGACTCGCTGCCGGACGGTGGGGTCTGGAGCGTCTTCAGCGCGAACTCCATGACCTGCTTGTAGATGGGACCGCAGATCTGGCCGCCGAAGTAGCTTCCCTCGGTGGGGTTCTGGATCGCGCAGTAGACGGTGATCTGCGGGTCGTCGGCGGGTGCGAAGCCCGCGAAGGACGCGGTGTAGCCGTGGTAGCCGCCGCGGACCGGGTCGACCCGGTTGGCCGTGCCGGTCTTGCCCGCGACCCGGTATCCGGGAATGCGGGCCTTGGTGCCGGTGCCCTCCTCGTCACCGACCACCGACTCCAGCATGCCCGCGAGTGATTTCGCGGTCTTCTTGCTGATCACCCGGGTCCGTTCGGGGGCGGCAGCGGGGATGAAGCGGCCGTCCGCGCCCTTGGTTCCGCGGATCAGGGTGGGCTGGACCCGGACGCCGCCGTTGGCGATCGTCGAGTAGACCGAGGCGGCCTGCATGGCGTTGAGCGAGAGTCCCTGGCCGAACGGGATCGTGTACTGCTGCGAGGTCGACCAGTCCTGCGGCTTGGCGAGGATGCCGGGCGTCTCACCCGGGTAGTCCAGTCCGGTCGGGCGGCCGATGCCGAATTTGCGCAGATACGAGTAGAGGACCTTGTTGGACTTCGGCTGGGTCCTGCCGAGCTGCCCGGTGGCCAGGATGGTGCCGATGTTGCTGGACTTGGCGAGTACGCCGTTGAGCGTCAGGTACCAGGTGGGGTGGTCGATGTCGTCCTTGAAGAGCCGGTCGCCGCGGTGCAGCCGGTTGGGGACGGTGACATGGGTGCCGGGGGTGGCCGCCCCCTCCTCCAGCACGGCGGCCATGGACATGACCTTGCTGGTGGAGCCCGGTTCGTACACGTCCTGCAGCGCCGCGTTGCCCAGCGACGCCGCGTCGGCCTGCGAGAGGTCGTTGGGGTCGAATCCCGGGGCGTTGGCCATGGCGAGGACCTCGCCGGTCTTCGCGTTCTGCACGATCACATAGCCGCGGTCCGCCCTGGACTTCTTCACCTGGTCCGAGATGGCCTTCTGCGCGGCCCACTGGATGTCCCGGTCGATGGTCAGCTCGATGTCGGAACCTGCGACCGCCGGAACCTCGCTGGTACCCGCGGTGGGCACCCGGCGGCCGCCGGACTGGGCGTACCTGATCTTGCCGTCCTCGCCCGCAAGCTCCTTGTCCAGCTGTGACTCGAGGCCGCCCGCACCCTTGCCCTCGGCATTGACGTAACCCAGTATCCCGGCGGCGAGCCCGCCGTTGGGGTAGACCCGCTTGGTGGTCGTCTCCTGGAAGACACCGGCCAGCACATTGGCCCCGGTACCGCCGTTCGCCCTGTCCTTCTGGGCCTTCTCGGCGAAAACGGACTTGAGGTCCTTGATCTGCTTCCAGACCTGCGGGGTCTGGCGGCGGGCCAGCACCACGTACCGGCTCTTCGGCTTCGACAGCTTCTTCGTCAGCTCCCCGGCCTCGACGCCGAGGATGGGTGCGAGGAGGACCGCGGCCTGCTCCGGTGCGTCCGGGGCCTTGCTGTCCTCGGGTGTGAACATCTTGGGGTCGGCGGTGATGTTGTACGCGTCGACGCTGGTGGCCATGGCGATCCCGCTGCGGTCGGTGATCTCACCGCGCTCGGCGGCGACCGTGTACTCCAGGTAGCGGTTCTTGTCGGCCTTGGCCGCGTACGCACTGGCATCGACGGCCTGCACCTGCAGGAGCCGCACGACGAACGCCAGCATGACGAGCGTCAGCGCCAGGCTGACCAGGCGGAGCCGGGGACGCGGGCTGCCCAGCCGCAGCGGGCGCGCCGATCCCTTGCGCGGGGTGCGGCGGCCCTTTGCGCGGGGCGCGGCCGCGGCGGACGACGGGCGGCGGGCGGCGGGGCGGGGACGGCCGGAGCCGGCTGCGGCGCTACGCGGACGCGCGGGGCCGGGGACCCGGCGGCGCGGTGGTTCCTTGGAGGGCACTGCGTCACCTGCCGGGGCTCGTCGAGGACTGGTTTGCCGGGGTACGCGGCTGCGCGGGCGGGGCTGCGGAGGTGCTGGGCTTCGTCGCGGGCGGGGCTGCCGAGGTGCTGGGCTTCGTCACGGGCGGCGCCGACGGCGAGCCGGTGACCGACGCTGTGGACGTGGGCGAGGCAGCGGCGGGCGGCGGGGGCGCCGCCTGCTGGGTCTGCCGGGGGGCCGCGGGAGTCGGCGGGGCGGTGGCCTCGGAGGGGACGCCGCGGACCGTGCCGTCGGGTTCGAGGAAGGCGGGGCTGCCGCCGGGCACCATGCCCAGTTCGCGGGCGCGGCGCTCCAGTGCGTCGGGCTTCGAATACCCGTCGACGTCGTGCTGGAGCGCCTGCTGCTCGTCGGTGAGCTCGGTGGTCCGCTTCTTCAGTTCGCTCAGCCTGAACGAACCCTCATTGAGCGCGGAATTCAGCAGCAGCAGGGTGATCAGTCCGCCGCCGAGGAGCAGCACGACCAGCAGGACGAAGGGTGTACGGGCCGCGTTGCTGGGCCCGGAGGGCATCAGCCGGGCGAGCCGGGCGGCCCGCCCCTTCAGCTGTCCGGCCGGTCCGCTCACCGCGCCACCTCGGGCTCTCCCGGTGCCGTGCCGGCCGGACCGGCCGCGCTCACCGCTCCTCCTCGCGGATCCGCTGGGCGCCGCGCAGCCGGGCGGGGGCGGCTCGCCGGTTCTCGGCGACCTCCTCCTCCGTGGGCAGTTCCGCGCCGCGGGTCAGCAGCTTGAGCCGGGGCTGGTAACGCTCGGGGACGACGGGCAGTCCGGGCGGCGCGGTGTTGGCGGCGCCCGCCGCGAACACCTGCTTGACCAGGCGGTCCTCCAGCGAGTGGTAGGAGAGAACGGCGATCCGGCCACCGACGGCAAGAGACTGCACCGCGGCCGGGATCGCCCGCTCCAGGACGGTGAGCTCGCCGTTGACCTCGATGCGCAGCGCCTGGAAGGTGCGCTTGGCCGGGTTGCCGCCGGTGCGCTTGGCGGCCTGCGGCAGCGAGTCCCGGATCAGCTCGACGAGCCGGGCGCTGTTGCTGAACGGCTCCTTCTCGCGCTCGCGCACGATCGCGGAGACGATCCGCTTGGCCTGCTTCTCCTCGCCGTACGCGCGCAGGATCCGGACGAGCTCGCCCGGCGGGTAGGTGTTGAGCACCTCGGCCGCGCCGATGCCGGTCGTCTGGTCCATCCGCATGTCGAGCGGGGCGTCCTGGGCGTACGCGAATCCGCGGTCGGCCTCGTCCAGCTGCATGGAGGAGACACCGAGGTCGAACAGGATGCCCTGGACCTTGGGGATGCCGAGCCGGGCGAGCACCTCGGGCAGTTCGTCGTAGACGGCGTGCACCAGTGTGGCCCGGTCGCCGTACGGGGCGAGCCGCTCGCCGGAGAGCCGCAGCGCTTCCTTGTCCCGGTCCAGAGCGATCAGCCGGGCGGACGGGAAGGCGGCGAGCAGGGCCTCGCTGTGACCGCCGAGGCCGAGGGTGCAGTCGACGACCACGGGCTGCTGCGGGCCCGGTGCTTCCAGAGCCGGGGCCAACAGGTCCAGGCATCGCTGGAGCATCACCGGGACGTGTCGGGTCTGGCTCATGCGCCCTCTCAGGCTCAGGTCCCGTGTGGCTGCACGTACGGCCTGGTCCCCGCCCGCTCGGAAGGGGAGGTCCACCGGCGCCGGGGAAGTGGCGTCAGCCGACCGGCGAGCGGGAGAGGGCCGGGCCGTACGTACGCCGCGCACACAGGGGAATTCTTCGGGATGTGCAGGGTGTCGGTAACTTCCGGTCACTTTAGTCCACCCTGCCATTCGATCGATTCCCGATCAATCAACGGGGCAGCGCGTCGCCCCGCCCTCTCCGTCACCCGGTCGAGCGATTCGTTGTGAGGCTTGTGGGTTACCTCACAACAAGCCTCGTTGACGTTCTTTGTCCGCTCTCACAGCACGCCGGAGCGAACTGTGCGAGCTAACGTCGTATCCATGTCGACTTCCGCGCACCCCCACGCCGAGCTCTCCGCACCCGCTGCCGGTCAGGCCCGTACCGGCGGAACCGTCACCGACCGGCTGGTCGAGGCGAACATCCGTTACGCGGCCGATTTCGACGACCCCGGCATGGACGCACGGCCGGTGCTGAAGGTCGCCGTGGTCGCCTGCATGGACGCCCGGCTCGACCTGCACGACGCGCTCGGCCTGGCGCTCGGCGACTGCCACACCATCCGCAACGCGGGCGGCGTGGTCACCGACGACGTGATCCGCTCGCTCACCATCAGCCAGCGAGCCCTCGGCACCCGCAGCATCATCCTGATTCACCACACCAACTGCGGCCTCGAATCGATCACCGAGGAGTTCCGGCAGGAGCTGGAGGCGGAGGTCGGCCAGCGCCCGGTCTGGGCCGTGGAGGCCTACAAGGACGCGGATCAGGACGTACGGCAGTCCATGCAGCGCGTCCGCACCTCGCCGTTCCTGCTGCACACGGACGACGTCCGCGGCTTCGTCTTCGACGTGACCAGCGGCTTGCTCCGCGAGATCCTTCCCGTCGCCTGACCCTGATCGCACGTCCGGCGGGTACCGAAAATGGCCTGGACCCCGACATTTCGCATCCACTTGTCCACAGGCGAGTGACACGAAGCGGTAACGGCAACAAGAATGCGTGTGTGACACCCGCCGGACCTGTCCGGAGGGTGTCCGTACATCGGGGTGGGCCGGGCCAACTACAGCGCATCGGCCCGTGAATGGGGTACCCCCTGCTCCTTGAGAGCGCGGGACAGGGCCGAGGAGGGCCGGGTGACGACCTATGACGATCGAGCGAGCCTCACAGATCTGACCGCCACAGCGGAGCGGGTGCGCAGGTCGGTGGAGAGTGTGATCGAAGGCAAGCCTGAGGTCGTACGGCTTTCGCTGACCGTGCTGCTCGCGGAGGGGCATCTCCTCATCGAGGACGTCCCCGGGGTCGGCAAGACGATGCTGGCCAAGGCGCTCGCGCGGTCGATCGACTGCTCGGTGCGGCGCATCCAGTTCACGCCGGACCTGCTGCCTTCGGACATCACCGGTGTGTCGATCTTCGACCAGCAGCGGCGCGACTTCGAATTCAAGCCGGGCGCGATCTTCGCCCAGATCGTGATCGGCGACGAGATCAACCGCGCCTCGCCGAAGACCCAGTCCGCTCTGCTGGAGTCGATGGAGGAGCGCCAGGTCACCATCGACGGGCACAGTTACGAACTGCCGGACCCGTTCATGGTGGTGGCCACCCAGAACCCGGTCGAGATGGAGGGCACCTATCCGCTGCCCGAGGCCCAGCGCGACCGGTTCATGGCCCGGGTGTCGATCGGCTACCCCAGTGCGGAGGCCGAACTGCAGATGCTCGATGTGCACGGCGGCATCTCACCGCTCGACGATCTGCAGCCGGTGGCGCACGCCCACGACATCGTGAAGCTGATCGAAGCCGTGCGGACGGTCCATGTGGCCGAGTCGGTGCGGCGGTACGCGGTGGAGCTGGTCGGCGCCACCCGCAGCCACCCGGATCTCAGACTCGGCGCCTCGCCGCGCGCCACCCTGCATCTGCTGCGAGCCGCCAAGGCGTCCGCGGCGCTGACCGGGCGGGACTACTGTCTGCCCGACGATGTGCAGGCGCTGGCCGTCCCGGTGCTCGCGCACCGGTTGCTGCCCACCGCGCAGGCCCAGCTGAACCGCCGCACCGCGGAGCAGGTCGTGCTGGAGATCCTCCAGCAGACGCCGGTGCCGACCGCGGCCGGCGGTACGTCGGTCCCGGCGCCGCAGCACCAGCCGGGCCGGCCGGTGTACGGCCGGCAGCAGCCGCCCGGCGCACGGCGGGCGTGATGACGGCCGGGGGGTCCGCCTCGATGGAGGACGGCGAGGGCAAAGGCGGTCTGCGGGCCGCACTGGGCGGGCTGACCACGCGCGGGCGGTCCTTCCTCGCTGCCGGAATCGCGGCCGCGATCTGCGCGTATGTGCTGGGCCAAGGTGATCTGCTGCGGGTCGGGCTACTGCTCAGCGTGCTTCCGCTGGTCTGTGTGACGGTGCTCCTCCGCACCCGCTACCGGGTCGCGGGCACCCGACGGCTCTCCCCGTCCCGAGTGCCCGCGGGCACCGAGGCACGGGTGCACCTGCGGATGGAGAACGTGTCCCGGCTGCCCACCGGGCTGCTGATGCTGCAGGACCGGGTGCCCTATGTGCTCGGGCCGCGCCCCCGGTTCGTCCTGGACCGGGTGGAGGCGGGCGGTCGGCGCGAGGTGTCCTACCGGGTCCGGTCGGATCTGCGCGGGCGGTATCCGCTCGGGCCGCTGCAGCTGCGGCTGAGCGATCCGTTCGGGATGTGCGAGCTGACCCGGTCGTTCAGTGCGTACGACACCCTGGTCGTCGTCCCACGGACCCAGCCGCTGCCGCCGGTGCGGCTGTCGGGCGAGGCGTCCGGGTACGGCGAGGGGCGACAGCGCTCACTCGCTCTGGCCGGTGAGGACGACGTGATTCCGCGCGGCTACCGGCACGGCGACGACCTGCGCCGGGTCCATTGGCGCTCCACCGCGCGCTACGGCGAGCTGATGGTGCGCCGCGAGGAGCAGCCCCAGCGGGCCAGGTGCACGGTGCTGCTGGACACCCGGCGGATCGCCTATCAGGGGACGGGGCCCGACTCGCCCTTCGAGTGGGCGGTGTCGGGGGCGGCGTCCGCGCTGGTGCACATGCTGGAGCGGGGCTTCGCAGTGCGGCTGCTGACCGACGACGGCAGTTCGGTGCCGGGCGAGGGCGAGGGCGGCTTCGCCGGATCGACCCAGGAGTCCGCGGGACTGATGATGGACACCCTCGCGGTTGTCGACCACTCCGACGGAGGCGGTCTGTCACGCGCGTACGACGTACTGCGCGGCGGTAACGAAGGGCTGCTGGTCGCGTTCCTCGGCGATCTGGACGACGAGCAGACGGCGGTGGCCGCCCGAATGCGGCAGCGCAGCGGCGGCGCCGTCGCATTCGTCCTGGACAGTGCCGCCTGGATGCACGGCAGCGCGTCCGACGCGGCGCTCACGGCGTCCGAGGAGCGCCTGCGACTGCTGCGCGAGTCGGGCTGGACGGCGGTCGCGGTGGGGCCGGGGGCGGATCTCGCCCAGCTGTGGCAGCAGGCGGGACAGCAGAGCTCCGTGACGCAGTCCGCGCTGTCGGGCGGCGCACCGGGCGGCACGACAGGTTTCACCGGTGGATGGTCATGAGGGGACGGTCATGAGCGGTCGCGGTCGGCTGGCGCTGTGCGCCTTTGCGGCGACGCTGTTGGCGGCGGGTTCGATGCTGCCGCTGGTCGACCCGGCCGGATGGATCCTGCAGGCCGCGGTCCTGCTGGCGATCCAGAGCGGGGTGGGCGCGCTCGCCCGCCGGGTGCCGCTGCCACGACTGCTGATCGTCACGGCACAGTTCCTGGTCACCCTTGTGCTGCTGACCGCGGTGTTCGCACGGGAGCAGGCCCTGGTCGGCTTCCTGCCGGGCCCCGAGGCCGTACGGCACCTGGCGGACCTGCTGCGGGCGGGCGCGGACGACGTGGGGCAGTACGCCATCCCGGCGCCCGCGACGGCGGGCATCCGGCTGATGCTGGTCGGCGGTGTACTGCTGATCGGTCTGGCCGTGGACACCCTCGCGGTGACGTTTCGCAGCGCGGCCCCGGCCGGGCTGCCGCTCCTGGCGCTCTACTCGGTCGCCGCGGGACTGTCCGGCGGCGGCGGCGCGGGCTGGCTCTGGTTCCTGCTCGCCGCCTGCGGCTATCTGCTGCTCCTGCTGGCCGAGGGCCGGGACCGGATCTCCCAGTGGGGGCGGGTCTTCGGCGGTGCGGGGCGGTCACCGAGCGGTGGGGCGGCCGGTCTCGACGTGTCGGGCGGCCGGGCGCTCGCCCCGGTCCGCACCGGGCGGCGGATCGGTGCGCTGGCGCTGGGCATCGCACTGGCCGTACCGGCGGCCCTGCCCGCTCTCGACGGCGGGCTCCTCGCGGGGACCGGCAGCGGGAACGGCAAGGGCGGTGGCGGCGGCACGATCTCCGCGGTGAACCCGCTGGTCTCGCTGCAGAACAATCTGAACCAGCCGGAGAACCGGGAGGTGATGTCGTATCGCACCAATTCCCGGAACCCGCAGGACTTCTATCTGCGGATTCTGGCCCTGGACCAGTTCAACGGGAGCGAGTGGCGGGCCTCCCGGCGCAGCCTGAAGGATGTGCCGAAGCGGATCCCGGGGCCGGACGGGCTGAGTCCGGATGTCGCTGTCACGGAGATCCGGTCGAACATCTCCTCCTCCCGCTCCTACCAGCAGACCTATCTGCCGCTCCCCTACCCCGCGACCGAGGTCAGGATCGGCGGGCGCTGGCGGTACGAACCCGCGGGGCGCACCCTCGTCGGCGACCGCGGCCAGACGACCAGCGGCGCGCGGTACGAGGTGTCGAGCCTGGTCGTGCAGCCGACGGCGGACCAGCTCGCCGCGGCTCCCGACGCGCCCTCCGAGATGCTGCGGGAGTACACCAAGGTGCCGGGCTCGCTGCCGGAGGTGGTCAAGAAGACGGCGGACCGGGTGACGAAGGGCGCCGCCAACAACTACGAGCGAGCGGTGAAGCTGCAGAACTACTTCGCCTCGGAGGGCGGCTTCAGCTACGACACCACAGTGACCTCCGGCACCGGCTCGGCCGCGATCGGCCGGTTCCTCAGGGACAAGAGGGGCTTCTGCGTCCACTTCTCGTTCACGATGGCCGCGATGGCGCGGACACTGGGCATTCCGGCCCGCGTCGCGGTGGGCTTCACTCCCGGCACCGTGCAGTCGAACGGTGCGGTGTCGGTGGGGCTGCGCGATGCGCACGCCTGGCCCGAGCTGTATTTCGAGGGCGTCGGATGGACCCGGTTCGAGCCGACCCCAACGCGTGGCAGCGCGCCCGGCTATACCCAGCCGGACGCCCCGGCGGGCGGCGCAGCCGACCCGAGCCGGCCCGAGCAGGGCGCCTCGGCGGCGCCGTCCGCCGTACCGTCCGCCTCGCAGAGCTGCCCGCAGCAGCTGCGCAAGCTGGGCGAGTGCGGCAACGCGGTGGCGCCGGCCGCCGCGGGGCCGACGGACTCGGGGACCCCGACGAGCACCGTTGTCTGGGTGGCTTTGGCCGCGCTGGTGGTCATCACGCTGCCGTTGCTGCCGATGCTGTGGCGGGTACGGGTGCGTAGGCGGAGGCTGGCGTCGTCCACCGGGCGCACGCCTGCCGATGTGACGGCCAGAACGCTGGCGGCCTGGCTGGAGATCATCGATACCGCGTGGGACCACGGCATCGAGCCGGACGACTCACAGACCCCGCGGAAGACGGCGGCCCGGGTGGTCCGGCTGGGGCGGCTCGACACGGAGGCGGCGGCCGCGGTGCACCGGGTGGCGGGGGCGGTGGAGCAGGTGCTCTACGCCCCGCAGCCCCGGACGGGCGCCGGGTTCGCCGAGGACGTGGAGACGGTGCGGAACAGCTTGCGGATCTCCGCCGACCGCTTCACCCGGATCCGGGCGGTCATGGCACCGCGCTCGGCCATTCGGGTGATGGACGCGCTCTCGGAACGCCGGTCGGCTTTCACCAGCAGGTGGGCTGCGCGGTGGGGCGGTTGGCTGCGGTGGCCGTCCCGGCAGCAGAGCTGAGGCATGGCGCGCGGCCTGCGCCTGCGCCGTGCCCTGGAGCTACCCCACAGCCTCAAGGGCATGGCGGGTCCCTTCGACGGGCTTGATTTCACAAGCCCGTCGAGCGGCCGCGGCCCGTCCGGCGCTCAGGTCCTGTCCGGTCGATCTTCGTGGATCAGCCTGCGGCGTCCGGTGCGGTGCATCGCAAGGCGGAGGATCGTCCTCGTACAGGACGTACTTGATCGGCGCCGGGCAGGGCCTGGAAACACCCGTGAGCGGTCACAGCCCCGGGCGAACATGGGTGAGGGGCGGCCGCATTTCTGCGGCCGCCCCTCACCCACGGTTTTCCGAAGCGTTACTGGCCCTGCTCGTCGCGGCGTCGCTGCCACCGCTGCTCGATCCGGTTCATCACCGTTCGGCGTTGCTTGGACTGTCGGCGCCCGCTCCCGCCGCCGGCTGCCTGTTGCTCGCCGGGCTTGGGCGCCTTGCGCCAACCAGTGACCGCAAGGACCGCGCAGCCCAGCATGACGAGGAATCCCACCACGCTGATCCAGATCTGCTGGGCGACCATTCCGGCCATGAGGAGCGCGATACCCACCAGGAAGCCTGCGACCGCCTGGTAGACCCGTCGTCGGGTGTACGTACGCAGCCCGCTTCCCTCGAGCGCTGTCGCGAACTTGGGATCTTCGGCGTACAGCGCTCGCTCCATCTGCTCGAGCATTCGCTGCTCGTGCTCCGAGAGCGGCACGGAGTCCTCCTCGTCGTCGGCCGCGGGGGGCGGCCGGTATGCGGCCCTTCCAGGATAGGCAGGGATTCGCCCCCGTGAAACCCGCCCTCATCGCCAATCAGCCAGTCCGGGCCGCCACGACGGCTCAGCTGCTGAGGCGTAGATTCCCCAACCTCCGATCCGTCATGCCGGATGGTCTCCCCCGATCATACGTGGCGCAGCCCCCGATCGGGCGTCCTGGGGCGTACTCCGTCTGCAGCTGCGTTGCTGATCAGCCGCGCTGCAGCCGCCCCTCAGGCGCCCTTGGTGCCCAGAACGTGCAGCTGGGTCGCGACCGACTGGAAGGCCGGCAGTTCCGCGACGGCGCTCTCCAGCTTGAGCAGTGCATCCATCGCACCGGATTCGGTGTCCACGAGGACGCCGGGTACGAGGTCGGCGAAGACCCGTACACCGTGGACCGCGCCGACCTCGACGCCCGCTGCGGAGACCAGTTCGGTGAGCTGCTCCGCGGTGTACCGCCGGGGCACCGGGTCGCCTTCGCCCCAGCGGCCCGCCGGGTCGGTGAGCGCCCGCCGGGCCTCGGTGAAGTGCCCGGCGAGCGCCCGGGCCAGGACGGCGCCGCCGAGTCCGGCGGCGAGCAGGCTGAGTTCGCCGGACGGGCGGAGTGCGTCGACCGCGTTCCGTACGCCCTCGGCGGGGTCGTCGACGTACTCCAGGACTCCGTGGCAGAGCACCGCGTCGTACCCACCGCGGTCGACCACCTCGAACAGACCGAGGATGTCGCCCTGGACGCCGCGGACACGGTCGGCGACCCCGGCCTCGGCGGCGCGGCGCTCCAGCGCGAAAAGCGCGTTGGGGCTGGGGTCGACGACGGTGACCTTGTGGCCGAGCCGGGCGACCGGCACCGCGAAGTTGCCGGTGCCGCCACCGGTGTCCAGGACGTCCAGGGCGTCCCGGCCGGTCGCCTTGACCTGGCGGCCGAGGGCGTCCTTCAGGACGTCCCAGACCACGGCGGTACGGAGGGAGGCGCGGGGGCGCAGCTGGTCCGACACGGCAGATGACTCCTCGGCACGGTGCCGCCGCTGACGGCGGAGCGTGAACAGTGCAGGTGATGCAGGTGCTGTCCACCCTATTGCCTCGGGCCACCGCCGCCGTCATCCCGCGTCGGGCCGCTCCTTCCGGGCCTGTGGGAGTGTCGGCTGGAGGACCAGCAGCCGCTCGACGAGGCGCAGGAACATGGCCGCGTCGCGCAGCAGGTCGTCGGCGTCACGACTGCTGGCCGCCCCCGGTATACCCGCTTCCGCGCGGGCCCGGCGGCGGGCCCCGGAGGCGAAGAGGGCGCTCCATTCGGTGAGTTCCGGGGCGATCTCCGGAAGGACTTCCCAGGCGCTGCGGATCCTTTCCCGCCTCCGCCTGGTGGTCTCGGGCCGTCCGCGTGCGGCGAGCACGGCGGCGGCGGTGCGCAGGGCCGCGAGGTGGGCGGTGGCATAGCGCTCGTTCGGCACGGTGAGCACGGCGGCCTCGTCGAGGCCGATGCGGGCCTGGGCGAGCAGGTCGAGGGCTGCGGGCGGCGCCGTGGCGCGGCGCAGCACGGGGTGGACGTCGTTCGCCGGACCGCTCGATGGAGAGGACGGGGCGGGGCCGGTCGGTGAGGGGGCAGGGCCGCCTGCGCGGCGCCGAGAGGCGGCTGCTGCGGACGAGTTGGCCATGACGAACCTCCTGTCGTCGTGTGACGGCTCCGTGGCCGTATGTATCCATCGTGGGGGACACCACTGACAATCGGCCCCGATCGGCCCCTGACCTGCACTTTTGCTTCGCTCGCGAGTTCGGGCTACCTTTTGAACTGACTGGTCAGTTCAAAAAGGGAGGATCTGTGGACAGCCCGCACGGGGCAGCTGTCACCGCCGAGGACTTCGGGCTCAAGGGACCACGTGGCTGGGCCTTCCGGAGCGTGCGGATCGATGCCGGGCCCGGCGCACTGGTCGCGATCGAGGGCCCGTCCGGCTCCGGCCGCACCTGTCTGCTGCTCGCCCTCACCGGCCGGATGCGTCCCTCCGAGGGCCGTGCGGAGATCGGCGGTCTGCGCCTGCCGCGCCAGATGGCCGCCGTACGCAGGATCAGCGCCCTCGGCCCGGTCCCCGGCGTCAGCGAGCTCGACCCGGCCCTCACCGTCTCCGAGCACCTGCGCGAGCGGGCCCTCCTGCAGCGCCGCTTCGACGGCTCGCTGCGTGCCCTGCTCCGCCCGCGCGCCGAGCGCGCCGGCACGGCCCGGGCCCGGATCGACGCCGCACTGGACGCCGCCGGACTCGACCCCACGACCCTGCCCAAGGCCGAGCGGACCTCCGTACGCGATCTGGAACGGCTGGAGGCGCTGCGGCTGTCCGTCGCCCTCGCGCTGATCGGCCGCCCACGGCTGCTCGCCGTGGACGACACCGATCTCAAGCTCTCCGACGCCGAGCGCGCCGAAGCCTGGGAGATGCTGCGCTCCGTCGCCGCCGGCGGGACGACCGTGATCGCCGTCTGCAGCCAGGCCCCCGAGGGCGCGATCACCGTGCGCACGGACGGCACCGGGGCCACGGACACCACCGACACCGCAGAGACCACCGACGCTCCTGTGGCGACGGCGACCGAGAAGGGGACGGCCGATGCGATCGCCGAGACTGGCCGCGCTTGAGCTGAAGCGTTTCGGCAGAGGGAAGCTGCCCCGCGCCGCACTCGTCGCGCTCCTGCTGCTGCCCCTGCTCTACGGCGCCCTGTACCTGTGGTCCTTCTGGGACCCGTACAGCCGCCTCGACAAGATCCCCGTCGCGCTGGTCAACGACGACAAGGGCGCCACCGCGGCCGGCAAGCGCGTCGAGGCGGGTGACGAGATCACCGCCAAGCTGCTCGACTCCAAGGTCTTCGAGTGGCACGAGGTGAGCTCCGCCGAGGCCGGCCGGGGCGTCGAGGACGGTACCTACTACCTCTCGCTGACCATGCCGTCGGATTTCAGCAAGCGGATCGCGTCCAGTTCGGGTGACTCCCCCGAGACCGGCGCTCTCCAGGTCCGGACGAACGACGCCAACAACTACATCGTCGGGCAGATCTCCCGGACGGTGTTCTCCGAGGTCCGCACCGCCGCCTCGACCAACGCCTCGCGCGGCTTCCTGGACCGGATCTTCATCTCCTTCTCCGACCTCCACGACGCGACGGCCGAGGCGGCCAAGGGCGCCGACGACCTCAAGGACGGGATCGTCAAGGCCAAGAAGGGCTCGAAGGACCTCGCGGACGGGCTGAAGGACGCCAAGGCGGGCAGCGGGCGCCTGGAGAGCGGGATCGTCAAGCTGGACAAGGGCGCTGGAGACCTCGAAACCGGCTCCCGGCAGGTCGCCGACGGCACCCAGCTCCTCGCCGACAAGGTCAACGGCGTGGCTGCCGACGTCCGCCCGTTCCTGAAGGACAACGGCAAGTCGATCGGTGACACCGCCCGGCTGGTCGCCGATTCCTCGCAGACCGTGCGGGACAACCTCGACGTGCTGGTGAAGGCGGCGCCCACCGCGGCGACCGCCGCCCACAACGCCTCCGACGATCTGGCCGATGTCTACCGCACCCGCTGCACGGAGCAGCCGCTCCCCGACCCCACCGTCTGTCCCCCGCTGAAGCGCGCCACGACCGCGGCCGCCGACGTCGCGAAGGTCGCCGACGACGTGAACGTCCTGGTGAAGGACCAGAACGGGGACCTGAAGAAGCTGCGCGGGCAGCTCACCACTCTGCAGAAGCAGGCCGACGCCCTCGCCGAGCGCTCCCCGCACCTGGACGAGGACCTGAAGTCCGCCGTCGCGAAGATCAACGCGCTCAACACCGGCGCCCACAAGGTCGCCAGGGGCGCGGACGAACTGCACACGGGTCTCGCCACGGCCAAGACCGGATCCGCCGATCTGAACACCGGCGTCGGCAGGCTGAAGACGGGCGCAACCGACCTGGACGGCGGGCTGATCCGGCTGAACGACGGTTCCGCCACGCTTGCCCAGGGGCTGAACGACGGCGTCGGCAAGATCCCGGACTACGACAAGCAGGACCGCGACCGGCGCACCGATGTCATGGCCGATCCGGTCAAGCTCGCCTCCCAGTCGCTGCACCGGGCCCCCAACTACGGCACCGGATTCGCTCCCTACTTCATCCCGCTCTCCCTCTGGGTCGGCGCGATGGTGGCGTACATGCTGATCCAGCCGCTCAACCGGCGGGCGCTCGCCGCGGGGGCCTCCGCCTGGCGCATTGCCTTCGCCGGGTGGCTGCCGGTGGCCGCGATCGGTCTGCTGCAGGTGGTCGCCCTGATGTCCGTACTGCACTGGGGGCTGGGGCTGCAGATGGCCCATGCCGCCGGGACGATCGGCTTCCTCGCCCTCGTGACCTGCTGCTTCGGTGCGATCGTGCAGTGGCTGAACGCCCGGTTCGGTGCGGCGGGACGGATCCTCGTGCTCGCGGTGCTGATGCTGCAGCTGACCTCGGCCGGGGGCACGTACCCCGTCCAGACCAGCCCCGGCTTCTTCGGTGCGATCCACCCGTACCTGCCGATGAGTTACATCGTCGAGAGCCTGCGCCGGCTGATCACGGGCGGCGGGCTGGGCCCGGTCTGGCAGGGCTGCGCGGTGCTGCTGGCGTTCACCGCGGGGGCACTGGCCCTGACCGCGGTGTCCGCCCGACGCAAGCAGGTGTGGACGCTGGACCGGCTGCATCCGGAGCTGAGCCTGTGAGCGCGCCCGGACCTGTGAGAATCGAGCGCATGGAAAGCAGTAGCACCACGCGCCGCCAGGCCACCCGGCAGAAGCTCTACGAGGCGGCCGTCACTCTCATCGCCGAGAAGGGTTTCTCGGCGACCACGGTCGACGAGATCGCCGAGCGCGCCGGGGTCGCCAAGGGCACGGTCTACTACAACTTCAAGAGCAAGACCGAACTCTTCGAGGAACTGCTGCGGCACGGCGTCGGGCTGCTGACCGCTTCGCTGCGGTCCGCGGCCGAGGAGACGGCCGAGCGCGGCGGTACCCGGGTCGAGGCCCTGGACGCGATGATCAGGGCCGGTCTGGCCTTCATCGACCGCTATCCGGCCTTCACCCAGCTGTACGTCGCCGAGCTGTGGCGCACCAACCGCGCCTGGCAGGCGACCCTCCTGGTGGTACGTCAGGAGGCCGTCGCCGTGGTCGAGGACGTGTTGCGCGGAGGCGTCGGCAACGGTGAGCTCAGCGAGGAGATCGACATCCCGCTGACGGCGGCGGCACTGGTCGGCATGGTCCTGGTGGCGGCCCTGGACTGGAAGGCGTTCCAGCCGGAGCGGTCCATGGACGATGTGCACTCGGCGCTGTCCCTGCTGCTGCACGGCCGGGTCAGCGGGCACTGACACACCCGCCCCCCGGGGCGACGTCCGCACACGCGGAAGCGCCGGTCCTGCGAGGCTCGATCCCCCCGAGCCTCGCCCGACCGGCGCTTCCTGCACTGCCGGAAAGCCTTCCCCCGTGGTCCGCGGCCCTCCGTTGCGCACCCCCGTGCGCCCCCGTTCCGGAAGGAGTGCGGCACCCGTTCCGCCGCCCCGTGTCGGCGGTACCGGCGCTGCGCCCCTTCCGTGCCCTCCACTCTTCCGTCTGCGCAGGCGGGAGCCCATCCGCGTACCTACTCATCTCGCCGACTAGGTACGGATACTCAGAGCTGCGCACCGGACCCCACCCGGAGCGGCACGCTCCTGGTTACGATCGCGTCCGTGTCCGTACTCCCCCTGGTGTTCACAAGTGGCTGGGCGAGCGGGATCAACGCCTACGCGGTGGTCCTGTTGCTCGGCATCTTCGGCGCGACCGGAATCAGCGACGAGGTGCCCGCGTCGCTGCAGCGCACCGATGTGCTCGTGGTGGCCGCCGTTCTCTTCCTGTGCGAGACGGTCGCGGACAAGATCCCGTACGTGGACTCGGTCTGGGACTCGGTACACACCGTCATCAGGCCGGTCGCCGGGGCTGTCGTGGCGGCGCTGCTGGCCGGAGAGAGCGGTTCGCTGCCGGAGCTCGCGGCCGGGGCCGTCGGCGGTTCCACGGCGCTGATGAGCCATCTGGTAAAGGCGGGTACCAGGATGGCGGTGAACACCTCCCCCGAGCCGTTCAGCAATATCGCGGTGAGCACGGCCGAGGACCTCGGCGTCGCCGGGATCATCACGTTCGCGATATTCCATCCGCTGGCGGCGGCGGTCATCGCCGCGACCCTGCTCTTCCTCGGCCTGGTGATACTGATCTTCCTGGCCTCCCGCATCCGCCGGTTCCTGCGCCGCAGAGCGCAGCGGCGGGAGGAGAAACACCTGGCCGGAACGGGTTCGGGGCCTTCGGCGCCTCGTTCGCACCGGCCTTCCGGCTGAGCTGTCGGTGCCGGCCGCTAAGGTCACTGACATGGCACGTATTGCGGTGATCGGCGCCGGGATGGGCGCGATGGCAGCGGCCGCCCGGCTGGCCGTGGCAGGCCACCGGGTGACGGTGTACGAGCGGTCGGAGACCTTCGGCGGTTCGGTCGGCCGGTATGCCCGCGACGGCTTCGCGTTCGACACCGGCCCCTCGCTGCTGCATCTGCCCGCCGTCTACCGCGACCTGTTCGTGAAGACCGGCAAGGAGCCGCTGGAGCGGTGCGTCACGATGACGCAGGTCGACCCGGCGAGCCGCCATCTCTTCGCCGACGGCACGGCGGTCTCGCTGCCGAACGCCTCGCGCGCCGGGGTGGTCGCCGCCCTGGACAGTGCGCTGGGGGCCGGTGCGGGCGGCAGCTGGGGCGGGTTCCTGGACCGGGCCCGCGATGCCTGGGACCGGTCCCGGCGGCCACTGCTCGAGGAGCCGTTGCGCGCCGACTGGGAGGTGCTGGGCCGCGATCCGTACCCGGCACTCCGGCAGCGCCGGCTGCTGCGCTCAGCACGCCTGGCGGGCACGGTCGCGGAGGTCGGCGCCTGGGAGCTGACGGACCCCCGGCTGGCCGCTCTCCTCGACGGATACGCGCTGTCGTACGGCCTCGATCCGCTGGGCGCACCGGCGAGCGCGGCCCTTCTGCCGTACATGGAGGAGACGTTCGGCAGCTGGTACGTGGCGGGCGGAATCCGGGCGCTGGCGCAGGCGGTGTACGAGCGGTGCCTGGCCCGGAAGGTGGAGTTCGTCTTCGGCGCCGAAGTGGCCCGGGTCGTGGAGAAGGACGGCCGGGCAGCGGGCGTCGAGCTCGCCGCGGGCACGGTCGCGGAGGCCGACCACGTGGTGCTGGGGGCCTGGCCGCACCCGGATCTGGTGCCTGGTCAGGGGCTCTGGCAGAGCGGTGATGTGACGGCTCAGCCGCGACCGGGCGGCGGGACGCCGGTGCCGGGCCGGTTCCAGGTCCTGCTGTCGCTGCGCGGCGCCCGGCCCGCGGACGCGGTGCACCGGACGGTGGTGCACGGCGCGAACGGCGCGGCGGAGCGCGAGGCGGTGTTCGGCGGCCGGCTCGCCGCAGGTCCCACGGTGACGGTGATCCGCCCCGACGACCCCACAACCCGCCCCGACGACGCCCACGAGGCCGTGACGCTCACGGCGACGGTCGCCCCGCACGGCGCGGTGGACTGGACGGATGGTGCGCTGCGCGAGCGGTACGCAGCCACGCTGATCGAGGCGGCCGGCGCGGCCGTTCCCGGGATACGGGAGCGGGTGCTCCACGCCGAGGTGCGGACGCCCGCCGAGAGCGCGGCCGATACCGGCGCCGAGGGCGGCTCGGTGCCCGCGCCCGCCCTCGCCGGGGCCGGGGGCGCGTATCTGCATCCGGGCAACCGCACCCGGCTGCCCGGGCTCTACCTCGCGGGCGGCTGGTCGCACCCGGGCGGCGGGCTCGCGCACGCCGGGATGTCGGGGGCGCTCGTCGCCGGGCTCATCGTGGAGGGGGACGGCTTCCGCGGCTCCCAGTGAGGGGCCCGGTGCCCCTGAGGGGGCGGGTGCCGGACACGTCCGGCCGCCGCCCCGTCTTCCGGCAGCCGACGAGCTCGGCCTTCGCCCGACGGCGCGGCCTGTCCCGTCAGTAGCGGTACTGGTCGTTGTAGCCGGTGTCGTAACCGTTCGGGAACGGCGCGGGCTGTGCGGGCTGCTCCGGCGGCAGCGGCGGGTACTGCTCGCCCTCGCGCTGCTGCGGCACCCAGACGCCGCCCGGCGGCGTCTCGGAGGCGTACTGCTGGGCGTAGGGGTCTGCCGTGAACTGCTGCTGACCGCCGTAGCTGTCATGGCTCGCGTACGGGTCCTGCGCCCCGTACTGCGGGGAGCCGGTGGTGGTGCCGATGTACGGGTCGGAGTACGCGGCGTACTGCTGCCGGTCCGTGCCGTAGTCGTACTGCCCGGCGTAGGAGTCCTGGCTCGCGTACGTGCCCTGCCCGCCGTAGCTGTCCTGGCCGGCGTACGAGTCCGGGGCGGGCGCGGTGTACGTGGAGTAGTCCGGGTACGGCTCGTAGGAGGCGTACTGGGGCTGCGCCTGCTGGGACTGGTGCGCGGGCTGGGGGTCGGTGTAGATGCCGTACTGCCCGGTGTCGTCGGGCAGCGGCTCCGGCTCGTAGACCGCGGCCGCGCTCGCGGGAGCGGGGTTCTTCGCCTCGTCCTGGCCCGAGTGGTCGTACTCCATCTCCAGGTCCGACACCTCCAGCGTGGGCTCCCGGTGGGTGTCCCGGGCGCCCCCCGCCCGGCGGCGACGGCTCTCGCCCGGGCTGCCCCCTATGGCCCAGCCGGTCGAGAAGCCGCGCCGGAACGAGAGCGTGACGTACGTCTGGCCGGTGGCGAACGCGATCGCGCCGACGGCGATGACGAACACGGACGGCATCAGCACGCCGACGACCACACAGGCGAAGCCGGCGAAGGCGAGCAGGCGCCAGCGAAGGCGCGCCTTGTACTGCAGCAGCACTTCGCCGAGCAGCCACAACGCCACGATGCCGAACGCGATATAGAGGACCGTCCAGCCCATGCCCGCCCCCTTCTACGGCCACCGCCCCGGATCGTGGCGGGTACGGCCGGTCACGACTGCTTGTGCAGTCCGAGATTCTCGTAGATTTCGAGCGTCGCCGTCGAGTTGTTGAGCGTGATGAAGTGCAGTCCGGGCACGCCCTCGGACCGCAGCCTCGCGCAGAACTCCGTCGCGAACTCAATCCCAATGGAGCGTACAGCGGCGGGATCGTCCTTGACGGCGAGGATGCGTTCTTTCAGCGACGACGGCAGCGACGCGTTGCTGAGCTGCGGAAACCGCTCCAACTGCTTGACGCTGGTGAGCGGCATGACCTCGGGGATGATCGGCGTGTCGCAACCCGCAGCAACCACTCGGTCACGCATACGCAAATAGTCCTCCGGATTGAAGAACATCTGCGTGATCGCATAGTCGGCGCCGGCGCGGCACTTGTCCACGAAATGCTGGATGTCCGCGTCCCAGTCGGTCGAGCGCGGGTGCATCTCGGGAAATGCGGCGACGCCGACACAGAAATCGCCGGATTCCTTGATGAGCCGGACGAGATCGGCCGCGTACGGCACACCCTGCGGGTGCTCGACCCACTCGCCCATCGGGTCGCCCGGCGGGTCGCCGCGCACGGCGAGGATGTTCCTGATTCCGGCGTCCGCGTACTGCCCGATCATGTTGCGGAGTTCGGCGACGGAGTGGTTGACGGCGGTCAGATGGGCGACCGGGGTGAGCGTGGAATCGGCAGCGATCTGCTGGGTGGCCCGCACCGTTCCGGCCCGGGTGGAGCCGCCGGCGCCGTATGTCACGGAGACGAAGCTCGGCCTCACCGCCTCGACACGGCGCAGCGCATTCCAGAGATTCCGCTCGCCCTTCTCGGTTTTGGGCGCCCAGAACTCGAACGAATACGACGTCTTGCCGGTCGCGAGAAGATCACGCACGGTGCGTGCGTGATCTGTTCTGGTAGAAGGAGTGCCAAGGGCCATACTGAAGGTTAACCAGGGCTCGACGGTGCCCCAACCAGACCAGCGGCAATTGCCCGAATTGACTGGTGGTTTGTCCACCCCTCGGACACCCTTCGCGCAGTCCCCGGGCGGACCCGGTCGCTCATGGATGCCCCGCGACTTCCCGACGTGCTTGTCAGACGTCGGCGCGTGCCCTGATCCGCTTCGCGAGCCCGGCGGCGGCCGCAGCCGGATCGTCGGCCTCGGTAATGGCCCGTACGACCACGACCCTGCGCGCCCCCGCGTCCAGCACCTCGTCGAGATTGTCCGCGTCGATCCCGCCGATGGCGAACCACGGGCGCGTCCGGCCGAGCGAGGCGGCGTACCGCACGAGGTCGAGACCCGGGGCGTGCCGACCGGGCTTGGTCGGGGTGGGCCAGCAGGGTCCGGTGCAGAAGTAGTCCACGCCGGGCTCGGCGACGGCCGCGTCGACCTCGGACTCGGCGTGTGTGGAGCGGCCGATGACCACGTCCTCGCCGATGATGGCCCGGGCGGCGGACACGGGCAGGTCCCCCTGGCCGAGGTGGAGCACATCGGAGCCGATGGCATGAGCGACATCGGCCCGGTCGTTCACCGCGAGGAGCGTGCCGTGGCGCCTGCAGGCGTCGGCGAAGACAGCGAGGTGCTCGAGCTCCTCGGCCGCTTCCATGCCCTTGTCGCGCAGCTGGACGATGTCGACGCCGGAGGAGAGTACGGCGTCGAGGAACTCGGGGAGGTCACCCTCGCGCCTGCGGGCGTCCGTGCACAGATAGAGCCGGGCGTCGGACAGCAGCGCGCGAGGCGTGGGCATGGTGCGGTTCCCCCTTGGGACGGAGCGGTACGACCGGTGATGCGGAGCGGTACGACGGGGCGGCCATGCGGCGGTGCGGGCCGTGCAGAGGCGCACGGCCCGCACCCCACGTACGGTCGTCCCGGTCAGACGGCGAGCGCCTGGGCGCGGCGCTTCACCTCCGTGCCGCGATTCTCGCTCAGCGCCTGTGCGGGGGTACCCGGCAGGGTCGGGTCAGGGGTGAAGAGCCATTCCAGCACCTCTTCGTCGGAGAAGCCGTCGTCCCTCAGGAGCGTCAGGGTGCCGGAGAGGCCCTTGACCACCTTGTTGCCGTCGATGAAGGCAGCAGGCACCTGGAGCGCCCGGTTCTCACCACGTCGTACGGCGATGAGCTGGCCTTCCTTGACCAGCTGCCGCACGCGCGTCACCTCGACATCGAACATTTCTGCGATGTCGGGGAGGTGGAGCCAGGCAGGGACGAGAGCATCGATCTTTGCGTCAATCTCGGTCACAGGACAAGCCTGCCATCCCGCACTGACAGCCGATACCCGGACTCATCCCTTCAGGGCCTCGCGAACCACGTCCGCGACGCGGCAACGGGACTGCTGGTCGCTGGTGATCCAGCCATGGGCGGACTCCAGGACACGCGAGTAGCAGGCTCCGGTGTCGGTGGTGCCCCGGTACTTCTCGGCCGAGGCTCCGTCCGCGGCGGTGACCACGCCGCCCGTGCGGGCGAGGTTGCCGGTCGAGTCCACGGTGTCGTCCGTGACGGCGTCCGTGCGCCACACGCTCGCGGAGCCCGTCCGGGAGGTGTCGATCAGCACACGGCGCTGGGTGACGGCGGCCCTCAGGTCGTAGTTGTTGTAGTCGCCGTAGACCGGGATGTCCATGTCGACGTCGATGGGGTAGGACCAGGCGTGCCGCTGCGCGCTGGTACGCCCGCCCGTCGTGGTCGTCACCGTGGTGGCGCCGTGGTCGCGCTGGTGCATCGTCTGCTGCTGCCCGGTCCTGGAGACCGTGTCCGTGTTGGTGTACGCGAATTCCTGCTCGACGGTGGTGGTGACCCGGCCCTTCGAGGTCTGGACGTAGCCCGAGATCTTCCAGGAGCGGCCGGTCGACACGGAGACGTCCGTGGAGCCGTTCTTGCCCGGGGTCTGGACGGTCTTCACGACCGGGGTGTGGCTGAGCGTGTTGGTGGTCACCTTGCCGCTCGTGCGGGACGCGTGCGCGTCCGTGTCGAGGAAGAGCGAACCGTCGACGTTCCAGCCGTCGGCCGCGCCGTACGGGGTGATGCTGATGGCGTGCGGCTTGCCGTCGGCCAGCAGGCCCGCGAAGGGGGTGAGATCGATGTCGTACGCCTCGGTCTTGAACTGGTCAATGGCCGGGATCGGGCGCCACAGGGTCGGCACGATGCCACCGGAGTACACCACGGGGTACGGCTGGGCGAGACCGGCGGGCTGTCCGTCCACCGCGACCTGCACCTCACGGTAGGGGCCGCCGCCGCAGAGGTAGTCCGGAGCGGTTTCCGCCAGGTCGCTGGGGACCGCGTCGAACCACTGCTCGTCGCAGCCGCCCCCGCGTGCGTAAACCTCCAGGCGCGCGCGGGTCAGATTGCGCGGGAAGGTGACCTCGGTGCGGGTGGAGCCGCCCTTGCCGATGTCCATCCAGGGGGCGCCGACAGAGCCGGTGTTACCGAGCGGGACGATGCGGTCGGCCGTGGTGGCGGCCGGGTGACGCTTGTCGGCCTGGTAGTACGTGACCGTCAGCTTGATCTTGTACACGCCGGTGTACGTGTCGTTGACAACGTTGCCGAGCTCCAGCTGGAGCTTCTGCGGGTCCTTGAGGAGCGGCGCGAAGTCGGTGATGTCCTTGGCGACGTGCCAGCTGATGCCGTCTTCGTCGGGCTCGGCGGTGCTGGTGCGGAAGACCTCCGCGCCACCGATGAAGACCGCGGCGAGGCGGTCGTACTGACGCCCCTTCACGCTGCCCGACCAGTCGAGGACGACCTTGTTCCACGGACCCTTGCACTTCTCGGGCGGGGTGAGCGTGGTGGTGTACGGCGGTCCGCCGAGGGTGTAGCCGAAGTCGTGGTCGACGGCCGTCACCGAGCACTGCTTGGTGTCCGGGCGGGAGACCGGCGGCAGCGCGTCGATCGGGTCCTGGTAGTCGACTGCCGGGTTGGAACCGGGCTGGGGAGCGGTGCCCGCGTACGCCGGGGCGGCGAGTGCGCCTCCGACGAGCGCGATCGACGCCGAGGCCATGGAGATTCCCCGCAGCGCGCGGGCCCATCTGTGTCGAAACATGCGCATCCTTCGAAGAGATATGAAATGAGCACTCCAAAAGAGGCACGGTGCACTAACTTCTGCCTCCCCTCAAGGGGTCGTCCACATAGCGGACGTCAACATCCGTTGCCCGTACGCCTACTGACAAGTCGCCGATTTCAGCGGTACGGACGGGTCACCGGCCCGCTCCGGATCGAGCCGCGCCCCCGCCTCGATGAGCTTGCGCCCCTGGGCCAGGTCGCGCGGCCGGCCGACGGCGAGGACGGCGACCAGCGCGCCCTCCCGCAGCCAGAGCACCGACCAGGCGGGACCGTCCGGGTCGCCGCGCCACAGCAGCGTGTCGGCGCCCCCGTGATGGCCCGCGTACTGCACGAACCGGTCGAACTGCTCGGACCAGAAGTACGGCACGGGGTCGTACGTGAGGGGCTGCGGCGCCCCGCCGGATCCGGCGCCGATGATGTTGGCGGCGGCGGTCCGCGGCCCCTGGAGGGCGTTGTCCCAATGGTGGACGAGGAGGCGCGTGCCGTACCGCGCGGAGGGGAAGGAGGCGCAGTCCCCGACGGCGTACACATCGGGCAGCGAGGTGCGCAGCGCTTCGTCGGCGGTCACCGATCCGTCCGGGCCGAGCGCGATGCCGGAGCCGGCCAGCCAGGCGGTGGCGGGCCGGGCACCGATCCCGACGACCACCGCTCCGGCCGCGAGTGCGCGGCCGTCGGCGAGGACCACGCGCCCTGGCTCGATGCGGGCCACCGGGGCACCGGTGAGGAGTTCTGCGCCGCTCTCCCCGTACCAGCGGGCCATCGGGGCGGCGACCTCGGCGGGCAGGACGCCCGCGAGCGGCCGGTCGGCGGCCTCGACGACGGTGACCTCGCAGCCCGCGGCGCGGGCCGCGGTGGCGAACTCCGCGCCGATCCATCCGGCGCCGACGACCACGACGGTGTGCTGCTCCCCGAGGACCGGCCGCAGCCGTGCGGCATCGTCGAGGGTGCGCAGCAGATGGACGCCGCGCACACCCTCCGAGCCCGGGAGCTCGACCGGTTCGGCGCCCGTGGCGATGACCAGGACGTCGTACGGGACGGGGCCTGTCGGGGTGTCCAGTTCGTGCGCCGCGGACCGCACGCCGGTCACGTCGCGGCCCAGTTGCAGCTCGATGTCGAGCGCCTCGAAGTCGATATCGAAGGCGGAGTCCTCGGCCTTGCCGAGCAGCACCGCCTTGGACAGCGGCGGCCGGTCGTAGGGCTGGTGGGGTTCGGCTCCGATCAGGGTGACCGGGCCGGTGAAGCCCTGTTCCCGCAGGGCCACCGCGGTCTGCACACCGGCCATGCCCGCACCGACGATGACGATGCGGCGCTCGGTCCGCCGGTCCGGCTGCTCAGTCTGCTGCTCGCTCACCTGTCCACCTTAAGCACCTGACGATCCGTCAGCCATACAGTTCCTCGACCACACTCGTCCCGCTGCCCTCCTGCGACTCCCACTCCCACCGCTCGTCCAGCCGCACCCGGCCGTCCGCGAGGTCGACGACGGTGGAGAGGCAGTGTCCGGAGGATGTCGTTCCGTCCTGCTTCAACTGGACGTACCGGAAGTCGAGTCGATCGGCGGTCCTGGTGCCGACGAGATGGCCCCGGACCACGTCGCCGCCCGCGTACTCGGCCCAGATCCGGCCGTCCTCCTCGTGGTACGTGAAGCGGGTACGGGTGCCGACCTGGCCCGGCGCCTGGTCGGCGACCGGCGACAGGACGAGTCCGTCGAGCGAACGGGCCACGGTGACTGCTCCCTTACAGGTTCCGGGGGACGGGGTCTAGGGTGGCCACCGTAAGACACTCGCGGGAGCCCGGACGCACCGGGCTGAGAGGGAGGCTGGGCGGCCTCCGACCGTACGAACCTGATCCGGGTCATGCCGGCGAAGGGAGGGGCTGGACGCCCATGCGTTCTTCCGGGAACACATCCGTATCCGCACAAGGATCCGACGTCCTCGTCATCGGGGGCGGGATCATCGGTCTGGTGACCGCCTGGCGGGCTGCGCAGCGCGGTCTGCGCACCGCGGTCGTCGACCCCGAACCGGGCGGCGGGGCCGCCCAGGTCGCGGCCGGGATGCTCGCCGCCGTCACCGAACTCCACTACGGCGAGCAGATGCTGCTCGGCCTCAATGTCGCGTCCGCCGCGCGCTACCCGGCCTTCGCGGCCGAACTGGAGGCGGCGAGCGGCCAGGACATCGGCTTCCGCGCCTGTGGCACCCTGGCGGTCGCCCTGGACTCCGACGACCGCGCCCATCTGCGGGAGCTGCACGCGCTGCAGCAGCGTTCGGGGCTGGAGTCGGAGTGGCTCACCGGCCGTGAGTGCCGCCGGCTGGAGCCCATGCTGGCGCCGGGCGTGCGCGGCGGCCTGCGGGTCGACGGCGACCACCAGGTCGATCCCCGCCGGCTGGCCGCCGCTCTGCTGACGGCCTGCGAGCGGGCCGGGGTGGTCTTCCACCGCGACCGGGTGGAACGCCTCGGCGTGGCACGGGACCGGGCCGCCGGAGCCGTACTCGCGGCCGGTACGGAGCTGGCCGCCGACCAGGTCGTACTCGCCGCGGGCAGCCGCAGCGGGCGGCTCGCCGGCCTGCCGGACGAGGTCGTTCCCCCGGTGCGGCCCGTGAAGGGACAGGTGCTCCGGCTGACGGTACCCGCCGCGTACGCACCGTTCCTCACCCGCACCGTGCGGGCCGTGGTCCGGGGCAGCCATGTCTATCTCGTCCCGCGCGAGAACGGCGAGCTCGTCGTCGGCGCGACCAGCGAGGAGATGGGCTGGGACACCACCGTCACGGCGGGCGGTGTGTACGAGCTGCTGCGCGACGCCCACGAGCTGGTGCCCGGCATCACCGAACTGCCGCTCACCGAGACCCGGGCCGGACTTCGCCCCGCCTCCCCCGACAACGCCCCGCTGCTCGGCCCCACCGCCCTGCCCGGCCTCCACCTCGCCACCGGCCACCACCGCAACGGCGTCCTGCTCACCCCCGTCACCGGTGACGCCATGGCCGAGCTGCTGACCACCGGCGAGCTGCCGGCGGTGGCCCGCCCCTTCGCCCCCGGACGGTTCGCACCCTCCCCCGTACCGCCCTCCGCCTCCGTACGTCAGGAGCAGCCCGCATGACCGACTCCCTTCCGCTCACCGTCTCCGTGAACGGCGATCCCCGTTCGATCGCCGCGGGGACCACCCTGGAGACCCTTGTCGCGACTCTGACGGCGGCGACCTCCGGGGTGGCCGCGGCGCTCAACGAGACCGTCGTCCCGCGCAGCCGCTGGGCGGCCGCCGCCCTCGCCGACGGCGACCGGATCGAAGTCCTCACCGCGGTCCAGGGAGGCTGACCATGTCCGACGATCTCTTCACCCTCGGCGGCACCACGTTCGGCTCCCGACTGATCATGGGAACGGGCGGGGCGCCCAGCCTCGACGTGCTCGAACGCTCCCTGACGGCGTCCGGCACCGAGCTGACCACCGTCGCGATGCGCCGCCTCGACCCGACCGTGCAGGGCTCGGTGCTCTCCGTCCTCGAACGCCTCTCGATCCGCGTCCTGCCGAACACGGCGGGCTGCTTCACCGCGGGCGAGGCCGTGCTGACCGCCCGGCTGGCCCGCGAGGCGCTGGGCACCGACTGGATCAAGCTGGAGGTCGTGGCCGACGAGCGGACTCTGCTGCCCGACCCGATCGAGCTGCTGGACGCCGCGGAGACCCTGGTGGACGACGGGTTCACCGTCCTGCCGTACACCAGCGACGACCCGGTGCTCGCCCGGAAACTGGAGGACGTGGGATGCGCGGCGATCATGCCGCTCGGCTCCCCCATCGGCTCCGGGCTCGGCATCCGCAATCCGCACAACTTCCAGCTGATCGTCGAGCAGGCCCGGGTTCCGGTCATTCTCGACGCGGGCGCCGGGACCGCCTCGGACGCGGCGCTCGCGATGGAGCTGGGGTGCGCGGCGGTGATGCTGGCGTCGGCGGTGACCCGGGCGCAGGAGCCCGAGCTGATGGCGGCCGCGATGCGGCACGCGGTGGACGGCGGGCGGCTGGCGTACCGCGCGGGCCGGATCCCGCGGCGCCATTTCGCCGAGGCCTCCTCACCGGTGGAGGGGCGGGCGGTGCTGGACCCGGAGCGGCCGGCGTTCTGAGCGCACGCTCCCGGGTCCGTACGTTGCTGAAGTGCATGTCCCTGTCACGGCTCGGCTGCAGTACGGCCCCGGGATCGCCCCGGCCCGTCGGTCGTGTCCGCAGTGGCTCGTAGACTCGGCTGCGTGGATATGACCCTCCAGGACCCGCTCGTCGGGCAGCTGCTCGACGGCCGCTACCGCGTCGATGCCCGCATCGCCGTGGGCGGGATGGCCACGGTCTACCGGGCCATGGACACCCGGCTCGACCGGGTGCTCGCCCTCAAGGTGATGCACCCGGCGCTCGCGACCGACGCCTCGTTCGTCGAGCGCTTCATCCGCGAGGCCAAGTCGGTGGCCAGACTCGCGCACCCCAATGTGGTCGCGGTCTTCGACCAGGGCGCCCAGGGGGCGTACGTCTACCTGGCGATGGAGTACGTCGCGGGCTGCACGCTGCGCGACGTCCTGCGCGAGCGCGGCGCCCTGCAGCCGCGCGCCGCCCTGGACATCCTGGAGCCGGTCCTCGCAGCGCTCGGTGCCGCACACCGGGCGGGGTTCGTGCACCGCGACATGAAGCCGGAGAACGTCCTGATAGGGGACGACGGCCGGGTGAAGGTCGCGGATTTCGGTCTCGTACGGGCTGTGGGCTCCGACACCAACACCACCGGATCCGTCCTGGGCACCGTCTCCTACCTCGCCCCCGAGCAGATCGAGCACGGCACGGCGGACACCCGCACCGATGTGTACGCCTGCGGTGTCGTGCTGTACGAGATGCTGACGGGCGCCAAGCCGCACACCGGCGACTCCCCCGCCCAGGTCATCTACCAGCACCTCAACGAGGACGTCCCGGCCCCCTCGGCCGTCGTCCCCGGGCTCCCGGTCGAGCTGGACCACCTGGTCGCGAGCGCCACCGCCCGTAACCCCGAGGTCCGCCCGTTCGACGCGGTGGCCCTGCTGGCCGAGGCCCGCACCGCGCGCGCCGCGCTCACCGACGAACAACTGGACGCCGTACCGCCGCAGGCCCTCGCCGAGGTGCACGACGCCGCCGAGGACCGCACGAGCGTGATCCCACGGGTGCTCCCGGTCGGTCAGGGCACCGCCCATCACACCAGCCGGCTGGAGATGCCCCCGCCGCTGCCGCCCAAGCAGGACCGGCAGGCCCGACGCGGGCCGCGGCGCGGAATGCTTGCCGCGATCGTCGCCGTGCTGCTGGTGCTCGGGGTCGGTGCCGGTGTCTGGTACATCAACTCGGGACAGTTCACCCGGGTCCCCTCCCTGCTCGGCCAGACCGAGAAGGCGGCCGAGCAGCGGCTCTCGGAATCCGGGCTGGAGCTGAAGAGCGTCAAGCGGGCCTACAGCGACAGCGTCGAGCGTGGCAGGGTCATCGGCAGCGATCCGAAGTCCGGCGCCCGGATCCGGGGCAACGGCTCGGTGACGATCACCGTCTCGCGCGGCCCGGAGATCGTGAAGGTGCCCCACGTCGAGGGCATCGCGCTGGCCGAGGCCCGGCAGACGCTGAAGAAGAGCGGGCTGGTGCCCGGCATGGTCACCAGGGAGTTCAGCGGGGAGTTCGACCGGGGCGACGTGATCCGTACGGATCCCGAAGCGGGCGCCGAGCGCCACCCCGACTCCGCGGTCGCCCTGGTCGTCAGCAAGGGCAGCCCGGTCGATGTCCCCGATGTCACCGGACTGTCGGTCCAGGACGCCACCGCCGCACTGGACGAGGAGGGGCTGAAGGCCGAGGTGCTGCCCGGCCGCGTCAACTCTCCCGAGGCCGAGGGCGACATCGCGCACCAGTCCCCGGGTCAGGGTGCCCAGGTCGCCGAGGGCGACACCATCACGCTCACGGTCTCCAAGGGCCCGCGGATGATCGACGTACCGGACGTCACCGGCAAGGACGTCGACAAGGCGACGAGCCTGCTGAAGGCGGCGGGCTTCGAGGTCAAGGTCGACCGCCCGTTCCTCTCCTTCAGCGACAAGATCGCCAGCCAGTCCGTGGACGGCGGCGAACAGGCCCCCGAGGGCAGCACCATCACCATCAAGACCAAGGGGCTCTAGATCCATATGCGCAACCCCGTCGGCGGCCACATCCCCGTGGCCGGCGGCCTCGCCAGAGTCGGCCTGCCGTACGCCCGCGAGATGGGGGCGGAGGCCGTCCAGGTGTTCGTCGCCAATCCGCGCGGCTGGGCCACACCCACCGGGAACCCGGCGCAGGACGAACAGTTCCGCGCCGAGTGTGCAGCCGAGTCGATACCGGCGTACGTCCACGCCCCGTACCTGATCAATTTCGGCTCGCACACCGAGGCCACCGTGGAGAAGTCCGTGGACTCGCTGCGCCACTCCCTGCGCCGGGCCCGCGAGATCGGCGCCCTGGGCGTCGTGGTGCACACCGGCTCGGCGACCGGCGGCCGGCCGCGCGCGGAGGCCCTGGCGCAGGTACGGGCGCACATGAGGCCGCTCCTCGACGAGCTGACCCATGACGACGACCCGTATCTGCTGCTGGAGTCGACGGCCGGACAGGGGTTCTCGCTCTGCTCGCGGACCTGGGACTTCGGCCCGTATTTCGACGCACTCGACGCCCACCCCAAGCTCGGTGTCTGTCTCGACACCTGCCACATCTACGCGGCGGGCCATGATCTGGCGGGTCCCGCGGGTATGAAGCAGACCCTGGACCTGCTGGTGGACACGGTCGGCGAGGGGCGGCTGAAGCTGATCCACGCCAATGACTCCAAGGACGTGGTGGGAGCCAACAAGGACCGGCACGAGAACATCGGCGCCGGGCACATCGGTGAGGAGCCGTTCCGGGAGCTGTTCTCGCATCCGGCGACGGCGGGGGTGCCGCTGATCATCGAGACGCCGGGCGGCAAGGTAGGCCATGCGGCGGATGTGGCACGACTGAGGGGGCTGCGCGACTGCGGCTGACCGCGAAACCCATTGAGGAATACCCCTAGGGGGTATACGGTTCCTGTTGTCGACAGGAACCGCTACCCGGCATTGGGGGATCGCCATGCAGCACGACACGCGCGACGAAGAGCACCAGCAGCACCACGAGCACCACGAGCACCACGGGCAGGGTCACGGCGGCAGCAGTCACGATGACCACTCGGCTCACGCCGACCACGCGGCACACTCCCCCGGCCGGGCCGACTGGGCCATGGCCGCGCGCGCCACACTGCACTGCCTCACCGGATGCGCCATCGGCGAGATCCTCGGCATGGTGATCGGCACGGCACTCGGCTGGGGCAACACGGAGACGATGGTCCTCGCGATCGTCCTGGCGTTCTTCTTCGGCTACACGCTGACGCTGCGCTCGATCCTGAAGGCCGGCGTCGACTTCCGTACGGCGTTCCGGGTCGCCCTGGCCGCCGACACTCTTTCCATCGCGGTGATGGAACTGATCGACAACGGCGTGATCATCCTGTGGCCGGGCGCCATGGACGCACAGCTCGCCGACGCGCTGTTCTGGGGGGCGCTCGCGCTGTCGCTGGCCGTGGCCTTCGTCGTCACCACGCCGGTCAACAAGTGGATGATCGGCCGCGGCAAGGGCCACGCGGTGGTGCACCAGTACCACCACTGAGGACGGCCCCGCACCGGGACCGTCAGGTCAGAGCTCGGGGCCTTCCCCGGGCTCTTCCTGGTAGGAATAGCGCTGTTCGCGCCACGGGTCACCGATGTTGTGGTAGCCGCGCTCCTCCCAGAAGCCCCGGCGATCGGCCGTCATGTATTCGACGCCCCGGACCCACTTGGGCCCCTTCCAGGCGTACAGGTGCGGTACGACAAGGCGCAGCGGGAAGCCGTGCTCCGCGGTGAGCAGCTCACCGCCCTTGTGGGTGGCGAAAAGCGTGCGGTCCGAGGTGAAGTCGGCGAGCCGCAGGTTCGCGCTGAATCCGTACTCGGCCCAGACCATCACATGCGTGACCTGGGGCGCGGGTGGCGCGAGTTCCAGGATCGTACGGGCAAGGACCCCGCCCCATTCGGCCCCGAGCATGCTGAATTTCGTGACGCAGTGCAGATCTGCGACGACCGAGGAGAACGGCAGGGCCGAGAACTCCTGATGGTTCCAGCAGTGCTTCTCGCCGTCCGCAGTAGCTCCGAAGACCCGGAACTCCCAGCGGTCGGGCTTGAACTTGGGAACGGGCCCGTAGTGGGTAACCGGCCAACCGCGCTGCAGTCGCTGACCCGGCGGAAGCTCGGACTGCTCTGATTCGCGGTATTCCCGGCTTTCCGGCTGACCCATGCCTCCATGGTGACAGACAGGCAGGGGTGGTCATGACCAGGGCAGCGACCATTCGGGCAACTCGTACTAAGCATGTACTTACTGGACGACTGAGGGGTGCGGTGCGAGGATGCGGCCAACCTGCCCAGTTCACCGGTTGGAAGGAGCCTCTGCGATGCAGGGCGACCCCGAGGTCCTCGAGTTCCTGAACGAACAGCTGACCGCCGAATTGACTGCCATCAATCAGTACTTCCTGCATGCAAAGATGCAGGACAACTTCGGCTGGACGAAACTCGCGAAGTACACCCGGTCCGAGTCGTTCGACGAGATGAAGCACGCGGAGACCCTGACGGACCGCATCCTCTTCCTCGATGGACTCCCCAACTACCAGCGACTCTTCCACGTACGCGTGGGGCAGACGGTCACCGAGATGTTCCAGGCCGACCGCCAGGTCGAGGTGGAGGCGATCGACCGGCTCAAGCGCGGCATCGAGTTGATGCGGGGGAAGGGCGACATCACGTCCGCAAATATCTTTGAATCGATCCTGGAGGACGAGGAGCATCACATCGACTACCTCGACACCCAGCTGGAACTGATCGAGAAGCTCGGCGAGCCGCTCTACATCGCGCAGCAGATCGAGCAGCCGGACAGCTGAGTCCGGGACAGCCGGGTCCGGGAGAGCCCGGTTCAGGCCGCGTCGGGGAGCCGGATGCCCGGGATCGGGCCGGGGCCGATGCCCGGGATCCGTCCGGGGGCGATGCCCGGGCCAATGCGGGGCGCCGCACCTGGTGTGGTCGAGGGGGTCTGCTCGGGGGCGTCACCAGGGGCCTGCTTCTGGTCCAGCAGTTCCCGGCGCGCGCACGCGCCGCGGCCGAGCATCGCCTGAATCCGGCGGACACAGCCACCGCAGTCGGTGCCCGCCTTGCAGGCGTTGGCTATCTGGCGGGGGGTGCACGCCCCGGCGTCCGCATGTTCCTTGACCTGCTGCTCCGTAATGCCGAAACACGAGCAGACGTACATGCGGTTCACCTCCCGGCAGGATGGTCATGGATGCCACCCCGTTGAACGGTGAGGCTAACCTAACCTTACCCGGCATCCGGGGCCGGCAAAAGTCCCGGAACGCCCTGTGGGGCACGGATCACATCGATCCGTGCCCCACAGTCGTACGGGCGCTACCTGCGGTGATGGCTACTGGTCCCGGTACATCTCGGCAACCAGGAACGCCAGGTCCAGCGACTGGCTGCGGTTGAGCCGCGGGTCGCAAGCCGTCTCGTACCGCTGGTGCAGGTCGTCCACGAAGATCTCGTGGCCGCCACCGACGCACTCGGTGACGTCGTCACCGGTGAGCTCGACGTGGATGCCGCCCGGGTGCGTACCGAGGCCCTTGTGCACCTCGAAGAAGCCCTTGACCTCGTCCAGGACGTCGTCGAAGCGACGGGTCTTGTGGCCGGAGGCCGCCTCGAAGGTGTTGCCGTGCATCGGGTCGGTGACCCAGGCGACGACCGCACCGGAGGCAGTGACCTTCTCGACCAGCGCGGGGAGCTTGTCGCGGACCTTGTCGGCGCCCATCCGGACGATGAAGGTCAGCCGGCCGGGCTCGCGGTCCGGGTCGAGACGGTCGATGTAGCCGAGTGCCTCGTCGACGGTGGTCGTCGGGCCGAGCTTGATGCCGATGGGGTTACGGATCTTCGAGGCGAACTCGATGTGCGCGCCGTCCATCTGGCGGGTGCGCTCACCGATCCAGACCATGTGACCGGAAGTGTCGTACAGCTCACCGGTGCGCGAGTCGGTGCGGGTCAGCGCCGACTCGTAGTCCAGCAGCAGCCCCTCGTGCGAGGAGTAGAACTCGACGGCCTTGAACTCGGCCGGGTCCGTGCCGCACGCCTTCATGAAGTTCAGCGCGTTGTCGATCTCGCGGGCCAGCGCCTCGTAACGCTGCCCGGACGGGGACGACTTCACGAAGTCCTGGTTCCAGGCGTGGACCTGGCGCAGGTCGGCGTAACCACCGGTGGTGAAGGCACGGACCAGGTTCAGCGTGGAAGCGGATGCGTGGTACATCTGCTTCAGCCGGTCCGGGTCCGGGACGCGGGCCTTCTCGGTGAAGGCGAAGCCGTTGACGGAGTCGCCGCGGTAGGTCGGCAGGGTCACGCCGTCGCGGGTCTCGGTCGACTTGGAGCGCGGCTTGGAGTACTGGCCGGCGATCCGGCCCACCTTGACGACGGGCACGGAGGCCGCGTAGGTCAGGACGGCGCTCATCTGGAGCAGCGTCTTCAGCTTGGCCCGGATGTGGTCGGCCGACACGGCGTCGAAGGCCTCGGCGCAGTCGCCGCCCTGCAGCAGGAACGCCTCGCCCTTGGCGACGGCTCCCATGCGGGCGCGCAGCTGGTCGCACTCGCCCGCGAAGACGAGCGGCGGATACGACGCGAGGTCCGCGAGTACATCGCGCAGAGCCTCGGCATCGGGGTACTCGGGCTGCTGCGCCGCGGGAAGGTCTCGCCAGGTGTTGCCACCGGCGACGGAGGTATTGGCGTTCACGGTCACAACCACAACATTACGGGGTCCAGGGGGGCGTCCATCCGTACGCTCAATAGTTGAGACGCGCGCTCGGATGGACCGGGCGTCCGATAGGGTTCGGACATGTTCGCGCAGACGCACCAGAACTGGTGGTGGACCGCTCATCCGGCGGCCCACTGATTCATCGCGCGCGACAGACCACGCGAAGGCCGCCCGAGGGGCGGCCTTCTCTGCGTTTCGGGGCCGTTCCTCCATCCGGAAGGAACACCACCCCATGCCTCATCGCACCGCATCCGTCCTCGCCCGGCTGGTCCGGGACGACTGCCCGCCGTTCGCGCTGCTGCGCAGGCGCACCCCCGGTCACGACCACGACATCGTCGAGGTGCTGATCGGCCGGGTCCGGGAGGCGGACCGGCTCGCCGGTCTCCCGGTCGGACCGCAGCCCTCGCTCGCCCTGGTGCCGTTCCGGCAGATCGCCGAGCGCGGATTCGACGTACGCGACGACGGGACGCCGTTGTCCGTGATGGTCGCGGACGAGACGTACGAGCTTCCGCTGGACGAGGTGCTCGCCGAGCTGCCCACCCATGACGTACGGGTCGAGGGTGGCGCCTTCGACGTCCCCGACGAGGAGTACGCCGGCATCGTCCGACGGGTCGTCGAGGACGAGATCGGGCAGGGCGAGGGCGCGAACTTCGTCATCCGGCGGACCTTCCAGGGTGACATCCCGGGGTTCGGGCGGACCGACGCGCTGGCCCTGTTCCGTCGGCTGCTGGCCGGTGAGCGGGGTGCGTACTGGACGTTCGTCGTGCACACCGGGGAGAGGACGCTGGTCGGCGCCAGCCCGGAGGTGCATGTGCGGATGTCCGGCGGGACGGTCGTGATGAACCCGATCAGCGGAACGTACCGCTACCCCGCCGAAGGACCGACCGCCGAGAGCCTGCTGACCTTCCTCGGCGACCGCAAGGAGACCGAGGAGCTCTCCATGGTGGTCGACGAGGAACTGAAGATGATGTGCACCGTCGGCGACATGGGCGGCGTGGTGATCGGGCCGCGGCTCAAGGAGATGGCGCATCTCGCGCACACCGAGTACGAGCTGCGCGGGCGCTCCTCGCTGGATGTGCGGGAGGTGCTGAAGGAGACCATGTTCGCCGCGACCGTCACCGGCTCGCCCGTGCAGAACGCGTGCCGGGTGATCGAGCGGTACGAGCCCTGCGGCCGCGGCTACTACGCGGGCGCGCTGGCCCTGTTGCGGCAGGAGCCGGGCGGGGCACAGACCCTGGACTCGCCGATCCTGATCCGGACCGCCGACATCGCGGCCGGCGGGCGGCTGCGGGTGCCGGTCGGGGCAACGCTCGTACGCCACTCCGATCCGGACAGCGAGGTCGCCGAGACCCACGCGAAGGCGGCGGGGGTACTGACCGCACTGGGCGTGCGGCCGGGACGGCCTCGGGCAAAGGAGGCGCGTCCGCAACTGGCCGGCGACCCCCGGGTGCGGGCCGCCCTGGACGCCCGGCGGGACGGGCTCGCGCCGTTCTGGCTGCGGATGCAGGAGCGCACGCAGGAGCTCTCCGGCCATGCGCTGGTGATCGACGGGGAGGACACCTTCACCGCGATGCTGGCGCATCTGCTGCGCGCCTCGGGTCTTGAGGTGTCGGTGCACCGCTACGACGAGCCGGGGCTGCGCGAAACCGTACGGGCGCACACGGGCCCGGTCGTGCTGGGCCCCGGGCCCGGGGATCCGGCCGACACCGGCGATCCGAAGATGCGGCTGCTGCGCGAGTTCGCCGCGGAGCTGGTGCGGGAGCACCGGCACGGGCTGCTGGGGGTGTGTCTGGGCCATGAACTGATCGCGGCGGAGCTGGGTCTGGAAATCGTCCGCAAGACCGTGCCGTACCAGGGCGCGCAGACCAGGATCGAGCTGTTCGGGCGCCCGGAGACGGTCGGTTTCTACAACAGCTTCACCGCACGCTGCGACGACGAGACGGTCACCGAGCTGGCCGCGCACTCCATCGAGGTGAGCCGGGACGCGGCCACCGGGGAGCTGCACGCGCTGCGCGGGGGCGGGTTCGCGTCGGTGCAGTTCCACCCGGAGTCGGTGCTGACGCTGCGCGGCGCGTCGATCGTCGCCGAGCTGCTGGCGGGGCTGCCCGTGCCCGGCTGACCGCGGACGCGGACGGGGGCTCCGGATTCCGCCGAGGCGGTCCGGGGCCTCAGGGCCTTTCCTTCGGATCGGGCCGGGCTGATCCGAAGGAATGGCCCTGGTCCTGGGGAGGTCTGGGGACGAGGACGTTGTCGCTGCGGCGGCGGGCCAGGTAGTCGGCGACGTTCTGCACGGTGGCGTCGATGATCTGCGCCACCGCGTCCTCCGTGTAGTACGCCTGGTGCGAGGTGACGATGACGTTCGGGAAGGTGACGAGCCGGGCCAGGGTGTCGTCGTCGACGACCTCCAGGGACTTGTCGAGGAAGAAGAGCCCGGCCTCCGCCTCGTACACATCGAGTCCGACACCGGTGAAGCGGCCCGCCCGCAATGCGGTGACCAGGGCCGAGGTGTCCACCAGTCCGCCACGGCTGGAGTTGATCAGGATCGCGTCGTCCTTCATCGCGGCCAGGGCGTCCTCGCCGATGATGTGATGGGTCGCCGGCAGCAGCGGGACATGGAGGCTGATCAGGTCGGACTCGGCGAGGAGCTGTTCCTTCTCGACGTAGGTCATGCCGAGTTCGGTGCAGGCGGGGTTCTCGGCCACGTCCCAGCCGAGCAGCTTCATCCCGAAGCCATGGGCGATACGGGTGAAGGCCTCGCCGATCTTGCCCGTGCCGATCACGCCGACCGTGCGGCCGCGCATGTCCCGGCCGAGGAGACCGTCGAGCCGGAAGTCGAAGTCGCGGGTGCGGCTCGCGGCGCGGATGATGCGGCGGTTGACCGCCATGGCGAGCGTCCAGGCGAATTCGGCGACCGAGTACGGCGAGTAGTACGAGACCCGGGCGACCCGCAGGGCGAGACGTTCGGCGACATCGAGGTCGATGTTGTTGAAGCCCGTGGAGCGCTGGGCGATCATCTGCGTGCCTCCCGCGGCGAGCGTCTGCAGAACGCCGCTGCCCAGGTCGGCGTTGACACTGGTGGAGATGATCTCGTAGCCCGCCGCGATGGGTGCGGTGTCCTTGTTGAGGAATACGTCCAGGCAGCGGACCTCGTGCTGTCCGGCGAAGGCCTTCTCGATCAGCGGCTTCTCGTCGGACTGCACACCGAATGCCAGGATTTCCACGATTTCTCCAGACAAGCAGAATGACGGGCCGGATAGCCGCGAATATACGGCCCGTATCCCTGGTGCGCCGCTCGCAGTCAGCCGAAGAAGACGCCGACCTCCGCGTAGAGCGCCGGATCGACCGTCTTGAGCCGGGCGGTCGCATCGGCGATCGGCACCCGCACGATGTCCGTGCCGCGTAGGGCGACCATCACGCCGTAGTCGCCGTCCCGGACGGCTTCGATGGCGTGCAGCCCGAAGCGGGTGGCCAGCCACCGGTCGAAGGCGCTGGGCGTGCCGCCGCGCTGGACATGGCCCAGGACCGTGGTCCTGGCCTCCTTCCCGGTCCGCCGCTCGATCTCCTTGGCCAGCCATTCGCCGACCCCGGAGAGCCGGACATGACCGAAGGAGTCGTGCGATTCGTCCTTGAGGATCATCTCCCCCTCGGCGGGCATGGCGCCCTCGGCGACCACGACGATCGGCGCATAGCTGGCTCTGAAGCGGGAGGTGACCCAGGCGCAGACCTGGTCGATGTCGAAGCGCTGCTCCGGGATGAGGATGACGTTCGCACCGCCGGCCAGCCCGGAATGGAGCGCGATCCAGCCCGCGTGGCGGCCCATCACCTCGACGACGAGGACCCGCATATGGGATTCGGCGGTGGTGTGCAGCCGGTCGATGGCCTCGGTGGCGATGCCGACCGCCGTGTCGAAGCCGAAGGTGTAGTCGGTGGCAGAGAGGTCGTTGTCGATGGTCTTGGGCACGCCGACGCATGGGATGCCGTACTCGTCGGACAGGGTCGCCGCCACACCGAGGGTGTCCTCGCCGCCGATGGTGACGAGCGCGTCGACCTCGTACTTGGCGAGGTTGTCCTTGATCCGGCGGACGCCGTGCTCGGCGGCGAGGGGGTTGGTCCGCGAGGAACCCAGGATCGTGCCGCCGCGCGGCAGGATGCCGCGCACCGCCGGAATGGAGAGCGGAACGGTCTCGCCCTCCAGCGGGCCGCGCCAGCCGTCCCGGAAGCCGATGAAGTCGTAGCCGTACTCCTGCACGCCCTTGCGGACGATGGCGCGGATGACCGCGTTGAGTCCGGGGCAGTCGCCGCCCCCGGTCAGTACTCCGACCCGCATGGAAGCATCCCTTCGCCGAAGTGAGCTCGCTGGCGACCACGCTAATGGTGATCCAGGTCACTCCGGGATGGGTCGGATGGTCAATTCCCCTGCAACAAGGCGCAGTTGATCACAGCCGTCGTTCACGCCGTTGAGATCGGACACCGTTGAGCTCACGCGTCGTCGAGGCCGCGCTCGATCGCATACCGCACGAGCTCCACCCGGTTGTGCAACTGGAGCTTGCCCAGGGTGTTCTGGACATGGTTCTGGACGGTGCGGTGCGAGATGACCAGCCGCTCGGCGATCTGCTTGTACGAGAGTCCCTTGGCGACCAGCCGCAGCACCTCGGTCTCCCGGTCCGTCAACTGCGGCGCCTTCGGCTCGTCCGGCGCGACGGGCGCGGGCTCGGATGCCAGCCTGCGGTACTCGCCGAGCACCAGTCCGGCGAGGCCCGGGGTGAAGACCGGGTCGCCGACGGCGGTGCTCCGCACGGCCTCGGTCAACTCCTGCGTACTGGCCGACTTGAGCAGATAGCCGGTGGCGCCGGACTTCACCGCTTCCAGTACGTCGGCGTGCTCACCGCTCGCCGAGAGCACCAGGACCCGCAGGCCCGGGTGGGAGCCGACGAGTTCCTTGCAGACCTCGACGCCGGGCATCCCCGGCAGGTTCAGGTCGAGGACCAGGACGTCGGGGGTGACGGCCCTCGCCCGGCGCACGGCCTGCGGTCCGTCACCCGCGGTCGCCACCACGTCGAAGCCGGACTCGGCGAGGTCACGGGCGACGGCGTCGCGCCACATCGGATGGTCGTCGACGACCATCACCCTGATGGTCCGCTGCTCGGCGTCCTGCGCGCTCTCGGCGCTCGCGGTGTTCTCCGTACTCATCGGCCGGATCCTGCCTTCCCCCGTGAAACCTTCGGAACCTTCAACTCGACCTCGGTGCCCTGGCCGGGCACCGAAATCAACTCTGCTGTGCCGCCCAGGTCGCGCAGCCGCCCCCGGATCGACAGGGCGACCCCCATCCGGCCTTCCCCCTCGGCCTGGACCAGCCGCCCCTCCGGGATGCCGGGGCCGTCGTCCCGCACCGTGACGATCACCTCGTCCGGCCAGTCCTCGACGAGTATCCACGCCTGGGCGTCCTGGCCGGCGTGCACCCTGACATTGTCCAGGGCGGCACTGACAGCGGCCGCGAGTTCCTTCGCCGCCGCCGGGGCGAGCAGAACCGGAGCACCGGGCTCCGCGAAGCTGACCCGGGAGCCGGCGTGCGGGGCCAGCAGGGCGCGCAGATCGCAGTCGGCCGGACCGGACGGGCCGTCCTCCCGGTCGTCGACCTCGACCGTACGGACCACCGCGCCCTCGGAGATGTCCTCGGAGACCCGGGTGGTGGGCACCAGACCGCTGGAGACCAGGGTGCGCAGAGCGACTTCCTGCTCCCCTGCCATCCGGCCCAGCTCGGCGGCCTCGCCACCCAGTGCCGTGCCGCGGCGCTGCACCATGGCGAGGACCTGGAGCACGCTGTCGTGGATGTCGCGGGCCAGCCGCTCCCTCTCCCGGGTCGCCGCCTCGATCTCCAGGGCGCGGGCGAGGGTGCGCTCACTGGCGCGGGCGACCTCGACGACGTACCCGATGGCGATGGAGGCGACCCAGACCAGCAGCACGTTGTGGAAGGTGTCGCGGCTGGGTTCGCCGCGCTCGATGATGTTGGCGACGGCGACGAAGGTGGAGGCCAGCGCCGCCCACCGCCAGCCGCCCTTGATCGCGAACGCCAGGACGGAGCCCGCGGTCCAGATGGACGGCAGGGTCGGGCCGTCGAAGTGCTGGGCGTCGAAGTCGGCGAGCGGGGTGAGGAGGATGCCGACGAGGGCGACGACGAGGTCGGCGCCGAGGAACCGCTTGGTGCAGCTCGCGGCGTTCGCGACCTTCGGGAGGGTGGCGAGCGTCCAGACGGCCATGACGGCCAGGAAGGTGACAGCCACCCAGGGCCGCTCGTACTTCTTCTCCCAGCCGAACGTGGCCAGCAGGATCGCGTAGACCATCGTCAGAAGCCGGTACGCGGTCAGCGCGCGCCACAGCGGCTGTTCGACCGACATCCGTACGACCCGCTCGCGCTTGGCCATGTCCCCCACCCCCCGGACGGACACCGACGCGGTGACGCGCCGGCTGTTCCGTCACCCCTGCGTGCCGGGTTTTCTGCCCGCGTGCTTCTCTTCCTCCGCGCGGCGCTTCGCCTCGTCCGCGATCTGGCGCTTGGCCGCGGTCGCGTAGATGTCGACGTATTCCTGCCCGGAGAGCTTCATGATCTCGTACATCACCTCGTCGGTGACCGAGCGGAGAATGAAGCGGTCGCCCTCCATGCCGTGGTAGCGGCTGAAGTCGAGCGGCTTGCCGATCCTGATGCCCGGGCGCATCAGCTTGGGGATCACCTGACCGGGCGGCTGGATCTTCTCCGTGTCGATCATCGCCACGGGGATGACGGGTGCTCCGGTGGCAAGCGCCACCCGGGCCAGACCCCCGGGCTTGCCGCGGTAGAGGCGGCCGTCGGGCGACCGGGTGCCCTCCGGGTAGATCCCGAAGAGCCCGCCGCTCTCGATGACCTCGATGCCGGCCTTGATCGCCGCCTCACCGGCACCGCGGGCACCGGACCGGTCCACCGGGAGCTGGCCGACGCCCTTGAAGAAGGCGGCGGTCAGCTTGCCCTTCACGCCGGGCGCGGTGAAGTACTCGGACTTGGCGATGAAGGTGACCTTGCGGTCCAGCACGGCCGGCAGGAAGAAGGAGTCGGAGAACGAGAGATGGTTGCTCGCGAGGATCGCCGGCCCCTGAGCGGGGATGTTCTCCAGGCCCTCCACCCACGGCCTGAAGGCGAGCTTCAATGACCCGCCGATGGAGAACTTCATCGCGCCGTAGATCAACTCGGGTGCCTCCTGTGTGCTGTCGCATTGACCTTAACCCGTGGTGCTGCCGCCGTGTCCTGCCCGGCACGGGGCCGAAGCACGGCCGTGACCTGTGACGGCCCTGGTCGGTGTCAGTCCGGTCGCGTACGGTGAAGTAATCCTTCTTGCACTCCCCCTTTCGCTCCCTTTCGAGCCTCACGAACAGGAGACCCCGGTGCCGGTCCTTCCTGGAGCCGAGCCGTTCCGCCACGAGGGCGGAGAGGTCGGCGTCCTCCTCTGTCACGGATTCACCGGTTCGCCTCAGTCGCTGCGCCCCTGGGCCGAATATCTCGCGGAGCGCGGACTCACGGTCGCGCTGCCGCTGCTGCCCGGGCACGGCACCCGCTGGGAGGACATGCAGGTCACGGGCTGGCAGGACTGGTACGCGGAGGTGGACCGGGAGCTGCGGGCCCTGTCGGAGCGGTGCCGTCAGGTCTTCGTGTTCGGGCTGTCCATGGGCGGCGCGCTGTCGCTGCGGCTGGCGGCGAAGCACGGGGACGCGATCAGCGGTCTGGTGCTCGTCAATCCGGGCAACAAGGTGCATGGCCTGGCGGCGTACGCGCTGCCGGTCGTCCGCCATCTGCTGCCGTCCACGAAGGGGGTGGCGAACGACATCGCCCGGGAAGGCTCCGTCGAGATCGGCTACGACCGGGTGCCGCTGCACGCGGCGCACGCCCTGCGGAACCTCTTCCGGCTGGTCGACGCGGAGCTGCCGCAGGTCACCCAGCCGCTCCTGCTGCTGCACAGCCCGCAGGATCATGTGGTGCCGCCGGCGGACTCGGCGCGGATCCTCAGCCGGGTGTCGTCCACGGACGTCGAGGAGATCCTGCTGGAACAGAGCTACCACGTGGCGACGTTGGACCACGATGCGGAGCGGATCTTCGACGAGAGCTACTCGTTCATCGGCCGCCTCGCTCCGAGCGTCGGGAAGAAGGGGAGCACGTCAGGTGGCTGAGCACGACGCGGAGCGCGCGGGCAGCGAGGAGGAGCGCGAACCGCGCCCCACCGAGGGAACGGCCGTGCCCGAGAAGGGCGCGGGTGCGCCACACGTCCCCGGGGGGCCCGGTCAGGGTGACGCGCTCGACGAGGACGCCGCCTGGGAGGCGATCGTCGCGGGCTACGGCGAGGAGCCGCCGGACCCGCCGGGCGCCAAGCCGTTCAAGTCGATCGACGGCCTCGCGCTCCTGGAGGACGGCGAGCGCAACGTCCTGGAGCCGGACAAGGGCATCAAGAAGAAGAAACCGCCGGAGAAGCCGCTCGGCAGCTCGGTCGTCTTTGCCCCCGGTGTCGGTGGTCCCCGCGACTACGAGGTGGCGGAGCCGACGGACGACGACGCGGACGACAGCGACGAGGGGCACTTCGTCCCGCCGGAGCCGCCTCCGCTGCCGGAGGCCGATGTCACGGCGAAGTTCGCCTGGCTCGCGGTCGTCGGCGGACCGGTGCTGATGCTGCTCGCCGTCCTGTTGCAGTGGGAGATGACGTGGTGGCTCACCACGGTCTGCATCGGCGGTTTCCTGGGGGGCTTCGTCACCCTGGTCGCGCGGATGCAGCACGACGACGAGGATGACGACGACCCCGGGCGCGGCGCGGTGGTCTGAGCCGGCTCCCCCGGATCAGGCCGGCTGGGGGGGAACGAGCAGCCCTCAGGCGAGCGAGGACAGGGCGGGCACCCTGAGCGCGGCCAGTACCGGCAGATGGTCGGTGGCCGCGCGCAGGTCCTGCTCCGTGACGCCGGGCAGTCCCGACGGGACTCCGCAGCCGAGGACCTCGATGCCTCTGCTCGCGAAGACCGCGTCGATGCGCAGCCGCGGATCGTGGGCCGGGAAGGTGAGCTCGCCACCCCACGGCCGGACGGACCGGCCGTCCTGGAGCCTCCCGGCAAGCAACTGGAAGGCTTTCCCCTCCGGTGCGTCGTTGAGGTCGCCGGCCACGATGACGTGCTCGACCTGCATGGCGTCCAGCCGGTCGAGCAGCAGGTCCGCCTGGACCACGCGCTCCTCGTGGCGCAGGCTCAGATGGCAGCTCAGCAGCCCGATCCGGGTGCCCGCGATCCGTACCACCGCCGTGGCGAAGCCTCTGCGGTGCAGTCCGGGGGTACGCGGCAGCAGCAGGTCCTCCGTGCGTTCCACGGTGGCGCGCAGCGAGCACAGGAGCAGCGGCCCGGCGGCGGTGGCGCCGCCGGAGAGGACCACCAGGTCGGTGTGGGCGGCGAGCCAGGCGGCGCGCTTGCGCCAGCGGAAGAAGCGCGGGGCCTCCTGGATGAAGACCAGATCGGGTGCGCAGGCGCGGATGACGCGGGCCAGCGCCTCACGGTCGTCGCGCATCGACCGGATGTTGTAGCTGAGCACTCTGATGACGGCCGAACCGTCCGGCTCGGTACGGGAGTCGGGCAGCTCTGTCATGACCATACGGCTCACCATACGACGGACGCCCGCCGCTCCCGGTGAGGGCGCGACGGGCGTCCGATGTTGTCCGTGATGTGGTGGGCTCAGCCCTGGCGGGCCAGGTCCGCCGCGCCCACCAGGCCTGCCTTGCCGCCCAGTTGGGCCGCGAGCACCTGGGCGTGCGGCCGCCACTCGCCGCCGATCAGCCAGCGCCGGAACGACTTGCGGATCGGGCCGAGGACGAGTTCGCCCTCGTCCGAGACGCCGCCGCCGACAATGAACGCGGACGGGTCGAAGAGCGAGGCGAGGTCGGCGAGTCCGGCGCCGGCCCAGCGGGCCAGCTCGCGGAACGAGTCGATCGCCACCGGGTCGCCCTGCCGGGCGGCCGCGCTGATGTGCTTGCCCTCGATGCCGTCCACCGTGCCGTCGCCCAGGGCGAGAAGGACCGCGGCGTTCTCCGGGGTGGCGTTGGCACGCTGCTTCGCGTACCGGACGAGCGCGCGCCCGGATGCGTACTGCTCCCAGCAGCCCTGGCTGCCGCAACCGCAGAGCAGCCCGTCCGGGACGACCCGGATGTGGCCGAATTCGGCGGCCACACCGAAGCGTCCGCGGCGCAGTTTGTTGCCGATGATGATGCCGCCGCCGAGGCCGGTGCCGAGCGTGATGCAGATGACGTCGTCGTGGCCCTGGCCTGCGCCGAAGCGGTATTCGCCCCAGGCCGCCGCGTTGGCGTCGTTCTCGACGACGACGGGGAGGCCGACGCGCTGCTCGACCTTGTCCTTCAGCGGCTCGTGCCGCCAGTTGATGTTCGGCGCGAAGAGCACCGTGGCGCGCTTGTCGTCGACATATCCGGCAGCGCCGATGCCGACCGCTTCGACCTCGTGTCCCTCGCTGGCGCCGGACACTGCCGCCGCGATCGCGTCCACGATGCCTTCAGCCGTCGGCGGGGTCGGCACCTTGAACATCGAGAGGATCCGGCCCTCTTCGTCGACCACTCCAGCCGCGATCTTCGTGCCGCCGATATCGACGCCGATGGTGAGTCCCATGAATCCCTCAGTTTCGGTCGAGCCCCGCTATGGCCAACCGTACCCGAGCGCCGCTCCCCGCCCTATCGGTGCCGGTCAGTCCAGGTCGATGTGTTCGCCCGGCCCGCTGTCGTCGTCGCGCGGGTCGGTGGGGTCGCCGGCCTTCTCCGAGGCGCCACCGGGGTCGGTGGCGTCCTGGGTCCAGCGGCGTTCCTGGCCCTCGACGGCGGAGCGGTAGGCGGCGAGGAGTTCGCTGCCGGCCGCGGCGATGTGGTCGAAGACGTCCGGATTGCGTTCGATGACGGGCTCGACGGCGGCCTTCGCCTGCTTGATCACCTGCTGTACGGCGCCCTGGGCGGCGACGCCGAACAGCGGTGAATTGAGGGAGGCGACCTTGTCGGCCACGGCGTCGACCAGCTTGCGCAGCTCCTCGGCCGCGGAACCGGCGGGCGGGCCGTACTCGGCGCGGCGACGGGCCTTCTCGGCTTCCAGGTCCTCGGCGCAGGCCTTGGCCCACGCGTCGTCGTCGACGGGACGATCGGTGGCTTCGCTCATGGCGGACTCCTGCGACGTGGTTGCGGACGTCGGGCGTGCGGGGGTGTGGTCCACCGCCGCATACGGGACGCGTACTACCGACGTTACCCGAACGGTGGTACGCCGTTCAGGAGGTCCGCGGCCACAGTGCGGGGTCCGGCGTGAACCGGACCCGCAGCACCCCGTCCGTCAGTGCGGCGCCGGAGACGGTGCAGCGGCGCAGCCCGGACTCCAGCGGCACGATCCGGTGGAACGGGCCGACGGTCAGGAGCAGTTCGTCGCCGCGCCGGACCAGCTGCAGGTCCTCCTTGACGGCTCCGGGCAGCGGCAGGCACCAGACCAGGACGCCGTCGCCGTCCTCACCGACGGCCGGCCGCGGCGAGACGGTGGCGTCCGGTCTGCCGCGGAGCAGTTCCCGCAGCTCGTCGTGGCCGTCCGGGGCGTTCGGGTCCTCGATCCACCAGGGGTCCTGGGCGCGTCCGTCCGGCCGGTCGTCCAGCTCGACGGCGAGACCGTCCCCCGCGAAGAGCCCGCCACCGGTGCCCGCCGCCTCGAAGGTGGTGCAGGTCGACGAAGTGTCGAGGAGGCTGAGGTCGTCGAGCCCCTGTGGGTCCCGGCCGAGATGGGGCACCTCGCACAGGGACGCGACCGGCACCCACTCCTCGTACCAGTGGTCGATGCACTTCTCCTGCTGGGCGGCGAGATCGGCGAACCAGGGGTCGGAGGAGTGCCTGGGCAGGACCCGGTTGACGGTGAGCGTGTCGACGCGCAGTCCGTGCAGGGCGAGTCCGGTGCGCGCGGTGCGCAGGGCGTCCTCGGCGGCGGGTCCCGGTTCGGCGACGAGGCGGACCGTGGTGCTGCGGTCCTCGACCAGGGCCTGGACGGAGGCCAGCTCGGCGTCCCGGCGGGCGGCGGTCTCGTACAGCCACTGTGCGGGCATCGGGACGCCGGCGAGCTGGGCGAGCATCGGGCGCAGGGCGCGGGCGGCCTGGCGCTCCGGGGGCAGCAGGCGGCGCAGATAGCGGCGCAGCTGTTCGGGCAGGGCGAGCACGGCGAGGGCTTCGCGCAGCGGGGGCAGGTCGACGACGAGGGTGTCGTAGCTGTCGCGCGACCAGTCGCCCCGGGTCGCCCGGCGCAGGGTGTGCAGCAGGGCGAGCTGGGCGCTGCCGGGGAGTTCGGTCAGCTCCTCGCCGTCGAGCCGGTTCCCGCCGAGCAGGTCGAGCACGGAGGACGCCTGGTCCTGGAGGGAGAGAAGTTCGGTACGGAAGTGCTCGCCGGAGTCGATGCGGGCGAACCGGAGTCCCTCGGTGACCTCGGTGGGTTCCGTGCCGGTGGGGAAACCGGGTATGGCGTCGGCGGAAAGCAGCAGCGTGCGGCGGCCGCGGCGGGCTGCGGCCAGTGCGGTCGCCGCCGCGACAGTGGTACGGCCGGCGCCGCCGGGGCCGGTGACGAGGACCGTACGCATCCGGTCAGCCCCGCGGGACGGACTCGACGCGCTTCTTCAGACCGGCCAGCGCGCGGTCGATGATGACCTTCTCCGCCTTGCGCTTGATCATGCCGAGCATCGGGATCTTGACGTCGACGGTCAGCCGGTAGGTAACCTCGGTGCGGCTGCCGTCGCCGAGCGGGGCCAGTGCGTAGGAGCCGTCGATGGCGCGCAGCATCTGGGACTTGACCAGGGTCCAGCTGACCTCGTGGTCGCCGGTCCAGGTGTAGGCGAGCGTGTGGTCGTCCTTGATCGCACCGGCGTCGAGGACCAGCCGGACCTTCTCGGCGCGGCCCTGCTCGTCCTTGGCGAGGACCTCGGCCTCCTTGACCTCACCGGTCCACTCCGGGTACCGGTCGAAGTCGGCGATGACGCCCATGACGTCGGCCGGTGCCGCCTCGATCGTGATGGTCGAGCTGGTGTGTTCAGCCATCGCTGTGGCTCCTCCAGTGCGGTGTACCGGTCGGTCGGCAGATGCCTGCCGCCAGAAGGCTATCGCGTGCGCGGGGCGCATCGTCCCAGGGTCGGGTCCGTGTGGTCACCACTCCAGGGCAAAGGGCCGGCCGGTCGAGGCGAAGTGCCCGACGTTGACGCATTCGGTGGCCCCGATCCGCATCCGGCGTACCAGCGGCTGGTGGACATGGCCGAAGACGGCATAGCGGGGGCGGGTCCGGCGGATCGCGTCGAGGAGCGCCCTGCTGCCGCGCTCGAACCGGCGCGCCACGGTGTCGTAGGTCAGCTCCGGCACGTCGGGCGGGATGTGCGTGCACAGGACGTCCACCTCGCCGACCGCCTCGATCTTGGCGGCGTACTCCTCGTCGCTGACCTCGTACGGGGTGCGCATCGGGGTCCGGAGCCCGCCGCCGACGAAGCCGAAGACACGTCCGCCGATCTCGACGCGCTCGCCGTCCAGGACGGTGGTGCCGGGGCGGGCGTATTCGGGCCAGAGGTCGGGGATGTCGACATTGCCGTACGTGGCGTACGTCGGCGTGGGGAAGACCGCGAACATCTCGGCGTACTGATGGCGCACCGCCCCGACGATGGCTGCGTTGCGGTCCAGGCCCGCCCAGAGCCCGCGGCCGAAGTCACGGGCCTCCTCGTAGCGGCGGGCGGTGCGCAGCTCGACGATCCGGTCGGCGTTCTCCACGCCGAAGAGTTCGGGGAAGATGCCGCGCGAGTGGTCGGCGTAGTCGAGGAAGAGCACCAGGTCACCCAGGCAGACGAGGGCGTCGGCGCCGTCCCCGGCCCGGGCCAGGGCTTCGGTGTTCCCGTGCACGTCGCTGACCACGTGGATCCGCGTACGACGTGCGGTGGCACCCTCGCGGCTGTTCGCTCCAGCTGGCATAACGATCACCCTAGGGCGCCGCTGACGGCCTGGGTAGAGCCCGTCGGACCTGCGGATACTTCGTGCTTGTCATCTGGGTGCACTACTGTGCGCGCGAGGACCACCGATATGTGTGACGCATAAAACATCTGGCCGGAACCCCCTATCCGGAACCGAGTACTGGTGGGTAACGTCCGGGCAGTCCAGTCGTGCTCACCCCACTGAGCACCCTGCCAATCTTGGACCGCAGCCGGTGCGTCACACGGAGCCGTGGCACCGGAGCCCGATGAGGAGCAGCAGTCTTGCGCGAGTTCAGCCTTCCGGCCCTGTACGAGGTCCCCTCGGACGGCAACCTGACGGATCTCATCCGCCGCAATGCCGCTCAGCATCCCGATGTAGCGGTGATGAGCCGCAAAGTGGCGGGCGTGTGGACCGATGTCACCGCCACTCGGTTCCTGGCCGAGGTCAGAGCCGCCGCCAAGGGCCTGATCGCCGCAGGCGTGCAGCCCGGCGACCGGGTCGGTCTGATGTCCCGTACCCGCTTCGAGTGGGTGCAGCTGGACTTCGCGATCTGGAGTGCCGGCGCGGTCACCGTCCCGGTGTACGAGACCAGCTCCGCCGAGCAGGTCCAGTGGATCCTCGGCGACTCCGGCGCGGTCGCGGTGATCGTGGAGAGCGACGGGCATGCCGAGTCCGTCGCCGCCATGCGCGACCGGCTGCCGGAGCTGCGCAACGTATGGCAGATCGACAAGGGCGCGGTCGACGAGCTGACCGCGTCGGGTGCGGAGGTCTCGGACGAGACCGTCGACCTGCGCAGCGCCGGCGCCAAGGCCGACGACCCGGCCACCATCGTCTACACCTCGGGCACCACCGGCCGCCCCAAGGGCTGTGTGCTCACGCACCGCAGCTTCTTCGCCGAGTGCGGCAACGTGGTGGAGCGGCTGAAGCCCCTCTTCCGTACCGGCGAGTGCTCCGTACTGCTCTTCCTGCCCGCGGCCCATGTCTTCGGCCGGCTGGTCGAGGTGGCCGCGGTGATGGCCCCGATCCGGCTCGGCTGCGTACCGGACATCAAGAACCTCACCGATGAGCTGGCCGCGTTCCGGCCGACGCTGATCCTCGGTGTGCCGCGGGTCTTCGAGAAGGTCTACAACTCGGCGCGTGCCAAGGCGCAGGCCGACGGCAAGGGCAAGATCTTCGACAGGGCCGCGAACATCGCGATCGCCTACAGCCGTGCGCTCGGCACCCCTCAGGGTCCGTCCATCGGCCTCAAGTTCAAGCACAAGGTCTTCGACCGGCTGGTCTACAGCAAGCTGCGCGCCGTGCTCGGCGGCCGCGGCGAGTACGCGATCTCGGGCGGTGCGCCGCTGGGCGAGCGGCTCGGGCACTTCTACCGCGGCATCGGCTTCACGGTGCTGGAGGGCTACGGCCTCACGGAGACGTGCGCGGCCACCGCGTTCAACCCGTGGGACCGGCAGAAGATCGGTACGGTCGGCCAGCCGCTGCCCGGCTCGGTCGTCCGGATCGCCGACGACGGCGAGGTGCTGCTGCACGGCGAGCATCTGTTCGCGGGCTACTGGAACAACGAGGCGGCGACGGCCGACGCACTGGCCGACGGCTGGTTCCACACGGGCGACATCGGCACCCTCGACGAGGACGGCTATCTGACGATCACCGGCCGCAAGAAGGAGATCATCGTCACGGCGGGCGGCAAGAACGTCGCCCCCGCAGTGATCGAGGACCGGATCCGCGGGCACGCCCTGGTCGCGGAGTGCATGGTGGTCGGCGACGGGCGGCCGTTCGTCGGTGCGCTGATCACCCTGGACGAGGAGTTCCTGGGCCACTGGGCCGAGGAGCACGGCAAGCCGGCCGGCTCGACGGCGGTGTCGCTGCGCGAGGACCCGGAGCTGCTGGCCGAGGTGCAGCGGGCGGTGGACGACGGCAACGCGGCGGTGTCCAAGGCGGAGTCCGTACGCAAGTTCCGCATCCTGACCTCGCAGTTCACCGAGGAGGCCGGCCACATCACGCCCTCGCTGAAGCTGAAGCGGAATGTGGTGGCGAAGGACTTCGCGGACGAGGTGGAGTCGATCTACCGCGGCTGATCCCGCGGTTGCAGGTGTACGGGGAGGGGCTCGCACGACTGGTCGTGCGAGCCCCTCCCCGTATCTCAGAGCAGCGTCTTGAGGCGCTCCGCGAGCAGGTCCCAGCGCCACTTCTCCTCGACCCAGGCCCGGCCCCGCTCCCCCATCCGCCGGCACAGTTCGGGGTCGCCGAGCAGGGTGGCGATGCGGTCGGCGGTCTCCTCGACGGAGCCGCCCCGCACCACCCAGCCGGTCTCGCCGTCGAGTACGGCGTCGGGGGCGCCGCCCGAGTCGCCCGCCACCACCGGCAGTCCGGTCGCGGACGCCTCCAGGTAGACGATGCCGAGCCCCTCGACGTCGAGGCCGCCGCGACGGGTGCGGCACGGCATGGCGAAGACGTCGCCCGCGCCGAAGTGGGCGGGCAGCTCCTCCCAGGGCACCGGTCCGGTGAACCGCACCGAGTCGGTGACGCCGGTCTCCGCGGCCAGCTTCTCCAGCTCCTTGGCGTACGGTCCGCCGCCGACGATCAGCAGGACGGCGTCCGGCTCCCGCGCCAGGATCGCGGGCATCGCGAGGATCAGGGTGTCCTGGCCCTTGCGGGGCACCAGCCGCGACACACAGACGACGACGGGCCGGTCCGAGAGTCCGAGCCGGGCCCGGATCCGGTCCCCGCCGGAGCCCGGGTGGAAGGTCTTCTCGTCGACGCCGGGCGGCAGTTGGACCATGCGGCCGGCGGCCTCGGGGGTGAGCGCGCCGGCGATCCGGGAGCGGGTGTACTCGCCGAGGTGGGTGATCGTGTCCGTGCCCTCGCCTATCCGGCGCAACAGCTGGCGGGACGCGGGAAGTTGGGCCCAGCCGGCCTCGTGCCCGTGGGTGGTGGCGACCAGTCGCCGGGCACCCGCCCTCCGCAGTGCCGGTGCCATCAGCCCGAGGGGGGCAGCGGCCCCGAACCAGACGGAGGTGCAGTCGTGCTCGCGCAGCAGCCGGACCGCGCGCCGGGTCACCCGCGGGGTCGGCAGCAGCATCGTCGTGGGGTCACGGACGACGGTGAACGGCTGCTCGGCGTCGAAGGCGGCGGTGGCCGCGACGCCCTCGGGGCTCCGCTTCCAGGTGGAGGCGTAGACGACGAGCTGGCCGGGGTCCAGGCGGAGTGCCATATTGTGCAGAAATGCCTGGATACCGCCGGGTCGGGGCGGAAAGTCGTTGGTCACGATCAAGGTCTTGTCCATCGCCGCCGACAGTACCGAACGGCCCGGCTTGATGGCTCGCCCACAGATGCGCCGTGCATCATGGCTCGGAGCCACCGGCGAAGGGGATGGGCGCGAGCATGACAGCAACAGGCGGCACCGGCAGATTTCTCGCACCCGTCGCGGTGTGGGCGCTCACCAGGGCCGCGTTGCTGCTCTGCGTCTTCAAGGTCGTCACGTTGCCGGGCCCCGACGTAACGAGCGACGTCTCGGTGATCTACCACGGCTGGTCCGAGGTGCTGAAGACCGGCACGTATCCGCTGGGCGATGTCACCTGGCAGTACCCGCCCGTCGCGGCTCTCGCCATCCTGTCCCCCGCACTGCTGCCGTTCCTGGACTACGCGTCGGCCTTCTTCGTCCTCGCCTGCCTCTGCGACGCGCTGGTGCTCGGCCTGCTGCTGTACGCGGGCCGCGGTACCGGCAGGCGGACTGCGGGCGGCTGGGTGTGGGTGGCGGGGGTGCCCCTGCTCGGCACGACCGCGTACGCGCGGTACGACGTGATGGTGACGGCGGTGGCGGTCGCGGCGCTGCTGGCGGGGGTACGGCATCCGCGGGTGCTGGGGGCGCTGGCCGCCTTCGGCGCGCTGCTGAAGGTGTGGCCGGTGCTGCTGCTGGCCGGGACCGCGCGCGGGGAGTCGACCCGCCGCTCATGGACGGCGGCGGTGGTGACGGCGGCCGGGCTGCTGGTGGTGTGCACGGCCGCGTTGCCGGGAGCGCTGGCCTTTCTCGGGTTCCAGCGCGACCGCGGCACCGAGGTCGAGTCGCTGGGGGCGCTGGTCTTCCATGTGGCGCGGCAGTTCGGCTGGCAGGGCCGGGTGGAGCTGAACTACGGGTCGCTGGAGTTCCTGGGGCCGCATGTGCAGCTGGTGAGCACGCTGGCGCTGGGGCTGAGCCTCGTCGCGTTCGGCTGGCTGGTGGTGTGGCGGCTGCTGGCCCGTGACTTCCGGGTGAGCACGCCGGCCGACGCGGCGTTCACGGCGGTGCTGCTGTTCACGACCACGAGCCGGGTGATCAGCCCCCAGTACATGCTGTGGCTGGTCGGTCTAGCGGCGGTCTGTCTGGCCTTCCGGCCCAGCCGGATGGGGCTGCCGGCCGTTCTGGTGCTGGTCGCGACGGGCGTCACCCAGCTGGAGTTCCCGCTCGGGTTCATCCACGTGGTGACCAGCGACGCGCAGGGCGTGACGCTGATGTTCGTACGCAACGGTCTGCTCGTCGCGGCGACCCTGGTCGCGTCCCGGCGGCTGTGGAAGGAGACGGTGCCCGCGCCGGTCCGCCGGGACCGGCACCGGCTGCCGGTCCAGTCGTCCGGTCCGGCGGGGCAGGTCAGCCGAGACGGGACCGCAGATACTCCCGCCAGCGCGCCGTGAAATCCTGCGGGGTCGTGCCGAGCACGTCCTGCATCGCCTGCTCCACCGCTCCGTCCCGTCCTGAGTGCCCCCCGACGGCCCGGTAGAAGGCGAAGAGCTTCTTCTCGCCCCAGTGGTCGGCGATGAGTGCGCAAGCCAGCCAGCCGCCCTCGTACGCCCTCGCGAGGCGCCCGGAGTCTCCCGCGAACCCGAACTCCTCGTCGGTGGGCAGTTCGGCGGGCAGCTCACCGCGCCGGACCGCATCGGCCAGTTCGGGCGCGGCCTGCTCGGCTGTCCGGTGCTCGGCGCGGTAGGCCGCCCAGTCGGCGAAGCCCTCGGAGAGCCAGGTCGGGGTGGACGCGGAGGTGCGGGCGCGGGTGGCGACATGGGCGGTCTCGTGGGTGAGGACGATCCGCTGCCCGAACGTGCCGAGCGTCGCGTACGCCTGAGGGTTGACGATCACCCGGTCCGCGGGCGCCCGGCCACCGGTCTCACCGGTCGTGACGGCCGCTATGCCCCGATAGTTCGCCGCCGGTGACCCCAGCAGCCCGGCCATGTCGTCGGTCGTCTCCGGTACGAGGACCACCACACGGCCGGCCCAGCGCTCCGGCCAGGCGGCTGAGACGGCGGGCACCGCACGGTCCGTGGTGTCCGCGATCGCGCGGAGCTCCGTCGTCGTCCGCCCCACACCGAGGACGAGACTTCGCCTGCCCCGTACGACCTGGACGTCGCCCTGCTGCCACAGCTGCCGGTCGCCGTCCCGGCCGGCCCGGTCCGCGGTGATGTACCAGCGGCCGTCCGCCGGGTCCCGCTCCAGGTCGAGCACCCGGTCCGCGGTGACCGGAGCGCTGTCGTAGCCCGCGATCCGGTAGCGCAACTCGACGTCGGCGGTGGCCCGGTCGGCTCCGTGCCTGCGCACGTCCGTCACCTTGTACGCCCATGAGCTCAGCGGCACGTCGGCGAGATGGGCCAGCTCGCGGCGCTGGGCTGCCCGCAGCGCGGTGGCCCCGGGAGCGAGTGCGGCGAGGAAGCCGTCCGGGTCGTGGTCCAGGACAGCGGCGGCGCGGCGGTCCAGGGTGGCGCTGACGGCCCGGACGGTGGGGTCGGGGGTGGCGGGGGCAGGGGCCGTGCAGGCGGACGCGAGCAGCAGCCCGGCGAGCGCCGCTCCCGCCGCGCGCCTCCGTCCGTCATGTCCCCGCCCTGCGGTGCACCCCTGATCAGCCACGTGACCGAGGGTACGGGTCAGACGCGGGTCAGACGCGGGTCACCGAGGAGACCGGCATCATGCCGACCGGGTCGTAGCGGACCGGAGCGCCCGGGTACGGGGCGTGGATCACCTGCCCGTTGCCCACGTACATCCCGATGTGGCTGGCGTCCGAGCGGTAGGCGACCAGATCGCCGGGGCGGGCCTGGGAGAGCGGCACCATGTGGCCGGCGTACCGCTGCGCCTGCGAGGTGCGCGGCAGGCTGACACCGGCCTGGGCGTACGCCCACTGCATCAGCCCGGAGCAGTCGAATCCGACGGGTCCGTTGGCGCCCCAGATGTACGGGAGTCCGACGGCCCGGCGGACGGCCATGACGGCGGCCGCCGCCCGGGACGAGCCGGCCGGCAGATCGGCCAGGGCGGAGAACGAGGCGTCGCGGCCTGAGCGTGAGGCGCGGTCGAAGGCCGCCCGGTCCGCGGCGGGCAGCGCGGCCAGCAGCTGCCGGGCCTGCCGGAGCTTGCCCTCGACGGTCCGCTTGTGCCGGATGGCGGCCGCCTTGTTGCGCTCCAGGCCGGCGAGCGAGCGGGCGGCCTCCGCACGGACCTGCGCGAGGCCGCGCCGAGCGTGCTGGAGTTCGTGCAGGGCGGTGGCCTGACGGGCGTTCAGCCGGTCCAGGGTGGCTGCCCGGTCGAGGTAGCTGTCCGGATCGGCGGAGAGCAGCAGGGCGAGCGAGGGGTCGATGCCACCGGAGCGGTACTGCGCGGCGGCGGCCGAACCGAGCGCCATGCGCATCCGGTTGATCCGTTCCTGACCACGGGCCGCCCGTTCCTGGACCCGGTTCAGCTCGCCGCGCAGCCGGTCGGCGTTCTCCCCCGCCTTGTTGTACTGCTCGGTGGCGTGCTCGGCCTCGCTGTACAGCCGGTCGATCTCGGCCCCGGCGGTCCGGGGCGTGTCCTTCGGGTCGGCGTGCGCGGCTGCCGCCCCGAGCGTGGCGGCGGCGGTCGCCGCGGCCGCGGACAGGACTGTGACCCGGACACTCCGGTTGACGCCGGGCTGTGTGGAACGGCGATGGGACACCACAGGACGCCGCACTCCCTTCCGCTGTACGCAGACGTACGCGGCTCCCTGCCGCCCGGGACGGGCGGACCGACGGACAGGAGCCGCACAGCAGGCAGACAGTAGTCGGGCGACTACGGAGCGCACGAACGGTCATGCCGGGTGGATGCGGGTCGCGAACGACGGCGCCCCGCCGGTGACCTGTGGTCTCCGGCGGGGCGGACTGTCTGTGCGGGGCGCGGTAATTCGCCCGTTCGGGCGTCGTCAGATGCGCACGCCGACCTGGAAGCTGCCGATGGTGTTCATCGATTCGTAGCGGACCACGGCGCCCGGCTTCGGGGCGTGCAGAACGGTGTTGTTGCCCGCGTACAGAGCCACGTGCGACGTGTTGTTGAAGAAGACGAGGTCGCCCGGCTTGAGGGCGCTGCGGCCTATCTGCGTGCCTTCGTTGATCTGGGTGTACGTGGTGCGGGTGATGGAGGCACCGGCCTGGGCGTAGGCCCACTGGGTCAGGCCCGAGCAGTCGTAGGAGTTGGGGCCGGTGCCGCCGGAGACGTACGGCTTGCCGAGCTGGGTGGCGCCGGCCCTCAGGGCGGCGGCGCCGAGGGCGGAGGCGGGGGCCTCGTTGCCCAGATCGACCCGGTCGCCGGCGGCGCGGCTGGCGCGCTGGTCCTCCTCGGCCATCTTGGCGCGCTCGGCGGCGGTCAGGGTGTTGAGCAGGCGCTGCGCCTCGGCGAGCTTGCCCTGGAACTTCTTCTTGTTCTCGCCGAGCGTCTTGCGGACGTCCGCGAGGTCGCCCAGCTTGTCCTGGGCCTCCTTGCGCTGCTGCGCGAGGGCCCGCTGCTTCTCCTGGATCTTCTCCAGCGACTCGGTCTGCTTGGCCGTCAACTGGTCGAGGGCCGAGGCCTCGTCGAGGAAGGTGTCCGGGTCCGAGGCGAGGAAGAGCTGCACGGACGGGTCGATGCCGCCGGAGCGGTACTGCGCGGCGGCGAGCGAACCGAGGCCGCTGCGGAGCGTGTTGAGCTCCTCCTGACCGCGGGCCACCTTGTCCTGCAGCGCGCCGACCTGCTTCTCGAGCTTCTGCTGCTGCTCCTTGGCCCCGTTGTACTTCTCGGTGGCCTTCTCCGCCTCGTGGTAGAGCTTGTCGACCTTCGCCTTGACCTCACTCTTGGTCGGCTTGGGGTCGGCATGTGCGGCCTGGGAGGTCAGGGCCACGGCCGCGGCGGCGGTCGCGGTGAGCACGGTCACACGGGCGCGGCTCGGCTGCTTGGGACGACGGTGGGACGCCACGAAGGCGAGCTCCTTCTTCCTCGAGCCGCCTACCGGGCTGTGGGGGGAACTGAATCCCCGGCTCCGTGCACGTCACGGACTCGGCGGTTCCTTCGCTGCCACCCCGAATGGGTGATCAACCGAGCGAAGGTTCGAAGCCTGACCCTAGTGACCATCTTGTGATCAGTTCAAATCCTCACAAGAAAAATCTCGCCACAGCAGCCACTTCTTTACGCTCATCACACAGGGCGTAGCGGCGACTTGACGGTACGTTCCCTGATTTCCGACAAGTCGCCACAAGGCGCGTCAGACGCGTGAAAGCCGCTTAAGGAGCAAGACGGACGCAACGGGCCTGGCCCCTGCCTTCGCCACGCCGTCCGCCACTTCACGGTCGGTGGAGACCACCACGACGGGCCTGCCCGGCGGTTCGGCGCGGGCGAGCTGGCGGATGAGCTCGTCGGCGGTCACGCCCGGCTTGCTGAACAGCACGCGCACCCCGCGCGGCGGTGCGAGCAGTACCGGAGCGGCCAGTTCGGCCCCGTCGAAGACACAGGTCATCTCGGCGCCGGACTGCGCGGCGAGCACCGCGAGACCGCCCAGCAGCCGCAACCGCTGCTTCTCCAGCGGCAGCTGCGGATAGCCGGTCTTGGTGACGTTGTAGCCGTCCACGATCAGATGCGCCTGCGGCAGCGCGAGCAACTGGTCGAGCAGGGCCGGATCGGTCTCCGAAAGAGCCCTGGCTGCAATGTCCTTGGGCGACATCGCGCCGGGCTCGACCGCGTCGACACCGTCCGCGGGGCGGATCGAGGAGGGTGGCAGGGCCAGTTCGCGGCGCAGCCCGCGTGCCGCGTCGAGCACCGTGTCGAGGAGCAGCCGCAGCCGCATGTCCTCGACCGAACGCCCCTCCCTGGAGGCTCTGCGGCTCGCCTCGACGGACGCCTCCGCCTCACCGAGCCGGGCCCGCACCCGCCGGGCCTCGCTCTCGGCCGCGGAGATCTGGGCGGCCGCCTCGGCCCGCAGGGTGTCGGCCTCGGCCTTGCCGCGGCGCACCGCGGCCTCGCCGCGCTTGACCTCGTTGAGGGCGGAGCGGAGTTTGCGCTGCAGCGAATCGGCTTCCTTGCGGGCCGCGTCGAGTTCGGCGCGGAGCCGTTCGGTCTCGCTCTTCGTCTGGGTCCGGGCCTGGGCGAGCTCCTCGCGCAGCCGTTCCAGCTCGCGCCGGCTCTCCTCGTCGGCCCGCTCGGCGTCGGCGCGCTGGACCTCCTCGCCGGCGGCGGCGACCAGTTTCACCCAGCCGACCGGGCGCAGCACATAGGCGGCCGCGGCCACATCGACGGGATCGGCGGCGGCCGGCGGCGACCCCGCCTCCACGGCAGCGGCCAGCTCCGGCTGGGACTCCCGGAGCCGTTCGCCGATGCGCTGACGGAACAGGGTGTCGTTCTCCAGGGCGGCCGCCATCGCATTCCCGGCGAACTTGGCGCGCCGGGTCGGGGTGAAGCGGGCGTACTGCCTGAGCTGGGCCGGGAGTTCGGTGACCGTCAGGCCGCCGAACGCGTCGGAGACCAGCGCGACGACCCGCCGCCGTACGCCTTCGGGCAGCGGGCGGTCGAGCGCCTCGACGGCGTCGCCGGCTCCATCGGCCGGCTCGGCGCCGCTATCGGGCTGCTCCACGATCCGTCACCCCAAAATGTCTGTCCGCACGGCCCCGTCAGGAGTCGGCACCCGGCCTGTCGACGAGTTCGATCTGGTCCACCGCGTTGCACCAGCGGCAGCGGACCGACTCGATGGTCTCACTGACCACCTCGCGTTCCTCGACCGTCGACTCACCGGCCAGGTCGAGATGGACGTATTCGACGACCTTGGAGGTGCGGGTCACGTCGAAGCGGGTGAGATTTCCGCAGAGCGTGCAGCGCCAGCGGGTCCCGTCGGTCGGCTGGGGAACCGTCGTCATCGTTGCGTCCTCTTTCGTCGAGCGTGGTGCTGCTGTCTGCACAGGATCTCGCGGTGCGCCGTCGAACTGCGGATGTCCTGCTGTAACCCTACGGCCTTGCACATACCCATAGACACGGCGAGGCGGTCTGTCCCGTTCCGTCACCTTGCGTCATGCTCTGTTCATGATCGATCGGCGGGCAGCGAGAGGCGGAGTGACCGGCAGGCTCCTGCGCGCCGCCACCGCGGCCGGTGCGCAGGTGACGTATGCCCTCATCGCCCTGTGCTGCGCCGTCTTCCTGATCAGCCCGCTCTCCGGCTTCAACCGCACATACGGCACCGCCGACACCCTGCTCGCCGCCCAGGCCGGGTACTTCGAGCGCTGGGGGGTGATCCCGAGCGAGCTGTGGGCGGGCTCCGCGCAGGCCCTGCTCACCCCTCTGACCGCACTGTTCGTGCACGGCAGCTGGCTGCATCTGCTCGGCAACATGCTCTTCCTGTACGTGTTCGGGGCCATGGTCGAGGAGCGGATGGGCCGTGCCGAATTCACCTTCTTCTACCTCGGCTGCGGCTATCTCGCACTGCTGGCCTACGCGGCGGCCCACGCGAGCTCCGACCAGACCCTCGTCGGCGCGTCAGGGGCGATCTCCGCGGTGCTCGGGGCGTTCCTCTACCTGTTCCCCAGGGCGCGGGTGACCAGCCTCTTCCCGTTCCTGCTCTTCCTCCCGCTGCGCTTTCCCGCCTGGATCGTGCTGATCTTCTGGTTCGTGCTGCAGTGGATGGCGGCGCAGGGCGCGGGCAGCGGTCCCGGGGTGGCGTATCTCGCCCATGTGGTCGGCTTCGTCTGCGGCTTCGCCTACGCCTGGGGACGCTACGGCCGTAGGGCTAGAGTGAAGGCTCCAGCCACGGCCACCGAGGGAGAAAGCCAGCCGTGATCACCGCGATCGTGCTCATCAAAACCAGCGTGGACCGGATTCCGGAGATCGCCGAGGCCATCGCCGCGCTGGACAATGTCAGCGAGGTCTTCTCGGTCACCGGTACGTACGACCTGATCGCCATGGTCCGAGTGGCCAGGCACGACGACCTCGCGGACGTCATCCCCGGCCGGATCAGCAAGATCCCGGGTGTCGAGGGCACCGACACACATGTCGCGTTCCGTACGTACTCGCAGCACGACCTGGAGGCGGCCTTCGCCATCGGTCTCGACGCGTAGGTTCGCGTCATGCTCCGGCCGGGGACGGGCAGTGCTGCCCGTCCCCGGCCGAAGTGTGACGGGCCCGTCAGACCTGCGCCGCGCCCCGGTCCGGGACACAGCGGCCGTCCTCGGTGCGGTACGTCCACTGGGCGCCCTTGCTCACCAGTTCCTTGACCGCGCGGACGAAACGCTCGATGTGCTCGTCCGGCGTACCGGCGCCGAAACTGACCCGGATCGCGTTGAGCGACCGCTCGCCCGGCTCGGCCTCCGGCGCACCGCACTCGCCCGGGTCCTGCGGGTCGCTGCCCAGCAGGGTGCGGACCAGCGGGTGGGCGCAGAACAGTCCGTCGCGCACCCCGATGCCGTACTCGGCGGAGAGCGCCGCGGCGAAGTGCGAGCTGTTCCAGCCCTCCACCACGAAGGAGATGACGCCGACCCGCGGGGCGTCGTCGCCGAACAGCGACAGCACCTTGACCTGGGGGACCTCTTCGAGGCCTTCGCGGACCCGGGTGACGAGCTGCTGCTCACGGGCGACGAGCCGGTCGAAACCGGCCTCGGTGAGGGCCTTGCAGGCGGAGGCGATGGAGTAGACACCGATGACGTTGGGCGAACCGGCCTCGTGCCGGGCGGCGGTCGAGTGCCACTCCACGTCCACACCGCCGTCGGTGCGCCGGGCGACCTTCCGCGAGGCACCGCCGCCGGCCAGGTACGGCTCGGCGTCCTGCAGCCAGTCGGCGCGGCCCGCGAGGACACCGGAGCCGAACGGCGCGTACAGCTTGTGTCCGGAGAAGGCGACCCAGTCGACGTCGAGCTCCTCGATGTCCACCGGGTGGTGCGGGGCGAGCTGCGCGGCGTCGAGCACGATCCGGGCGCCGTGCGCGTGGGCGGCGGCGGCCAACTCCTTCACCGGCCACAGCTCACCGGTGACGTTGGAGGCGCCGGTGACGCAGACCAGCGCCGGACCGGTGGGGCCTCCCCTGCTCGAACGGAGTTGAGAGCTCGGGGAAGGGTCGCGGTCGGCGAGCGCCCGCTCCAGTGTCTCGACGGCCTGGGCCGGGGTGCGCGGGGCGTTGAGGTAGGTGACGCGGGCGTCGCGCCAGGGCAGCAGCGAGGCATGGTGCTCGGTCTCGAACACGAAGACCTGGCAGTCGGCGGGGATCACCGCGGCCAGCAGGTTCAGCGAGTCCGTCGTCGACCGGGTGAAGATCACCTGGTCCTCGGCGCGGCAGCCGAGGAACTCCGCGACGGTCTTGCGGCTGTTCTCGAAGAGGTCCGTGGAGAGCTGCGAGAGGTAGCCGGCACCGCGGTGGACGCTGCCGTAGTACGGGGCGTACGCGGCGACGTCGTCCCACACGCGCTGCAGGGCCGGGGCGCTGGCCGCGTAGTCGAGGGCGGCGTACGTGACTTCACCACCGGTCACCAGAGGAACGGTCACATCTCGTCCCAGAACGGGCAGCGGGGTACAAACGGACTGGTCGGCGGCAGCGGTGAAGACAGACATGGCGAACTCCCGTAAGAGGCAGGCGAATTCACTGCGCCGGCGGAAAACGCTGCAGCGCAGGAAGAAGAAAAGGGTGTGCGGAGAAGGGCCTTGGGCCCTATCGCATTCGCTTGCTCACAAGAGGCTCCTTGAGGACCAGGACCCCAGGGATGTGACATTCACAGATGTCGAGGGGTCCGCGCTTGCCGCAGACCTCGCTGCCTACGGCCTGGTCTTCACCCGGGGCACCCCGCCACGGACGGAGGGTTGCCGGACAGCGGGCCGGGGCCGTAGTCGCTGTCACTCATGACCTGACCAGCATCCTGCCATACGTGCGCCGACGTGCAAGGCGCAGTCCAAGATCTGGACTGCGCCCTGTGCCGCATTTCCGTACGGTCAGGTGTTGCTGACCGCCACCCAGCGCTCCAGCGCCGCCCGGGCCGCGCCCGAGTCGATGGATTCGGCGGCCTTCGCCATTCCGGCGGCGAGCTGCTCGTTCAGCGTGCCCTCGCCCGGGTCCAGCGCCACCAGCGCCGCCGCCGAGTTGAGCAGCACCGCTTCGCGTACCGGGCCGGTCTCGCCGGCCAGCAGCCGGCGGGCCACATCGGCGTTGTACGACGCGTCGGCACCGCGCAGCGCCTCGACGGGGACCAGCTGCAGACCGACGTCGCGCGGGTCGAACGCCTCCTCGCGCACCTCTCCGTCGCGGACCACCCAGACCCGGGACGTCGCCGTGGTCGTCAGCTCGTCCAGGCCGTCGTCGCCGCGGAAGACGAGCGCGGAGTTGCCGCGCTCCGCGAGCACGCCCGCGACGATGGGAGCCATCTTCGGATCGGCGACACCGATGGCCTGGGAGCGCACCTGCGCCGGGTTGGTGAGCGGCCCGAGGATGTTGAACGTGGTCTGCGCGCCGAGCTCCTTGCGGGCCTTCGCCGCGTACCGCAGGGCGGGGTGGAACTTCACCGCGAAGCAGAAGGTGATGCCGGCTTCCTCCGCCACCTCGACGACCCGCTGCGGGGTCAGCTCCAGGTTGACGCCGAGCTTCTCCAGGACGTCGGAGGCGCCGCTGGCCGAGGAGGAGGCCCGGTTGCCGTGCTTGACGACCTTGGCGCCCGTGCCCGCGACGACGATCGCGGACATCGTGGAGATGTTGACCGTCTTGGCGAGGTCGCCGCCGGTGCCGACGATGTCGACCGTGCGGCCCGGCACGTGGATCGTGGTCGCGTGCTCGTACATCGCGCGGACGAGTCCGGTGACCTCGTCGACGGTCTCGCCCTTGGCCCGCAGGGCGACGGCGAAACCGGCGATCTGCACGTCGGTCGCCTCGCCGCTCATGATGCTGTCCATCGCCCACGCGGTGTCGTCGGCGGTCAGGTCCTCGCCACGCAGCAGCGGGTTCAGCACGCCCGGCCAGGAACGAGCCGCCACGCTGTCGCCGCCGATCGGGGTCACAACGTTCATGGTCCGCTCCTGGGGTCCACAGCCGATAAAGGGGATACACCCCACCCTATCGAGCCCCACGGACAGCGAAGAGCCCCGTCCATCGAATGGACGGGGCTCCTGCTGTGGCGATCAGTTCAGGTGATCAGTGGTGGCCGTGGCCGCTGGTGATCTCCTTGTACTCCTCGACGGTGGGCTTTTCGATCTGGTTGTGCTCGCCGAAGTAGCCCTTGCTGAGCTTGGCCCGCAGCTTCTGCATCGCGGGCACCTTGCGCTCGACACCGTTCTCGTCGACCGTCGGGCCGATCTCGACCGGCTTGTACTGCTCGTGCGCGGTGAGCGTGTGCAGCTGCTCGGGACCGAGCGGCTCGTGGATCTCGACGAACTCACCGTGCGGCAGGCGCTTGATGATGCCGGACTCGCGTCCGTGCAGCACCTTCTCCTTGTCCCGGCGCTGAAGGCCGAGGCAGATCCGCTTCGTCACGATGAACGCGACGACCGGCCCCACGAAGATGAAGATCCGGACGAACCACGAGATGGCGTTCAGCGAGAGGTGGAAGTGCGTGGCCCAGAGGTCGTTGCCACCGCCGATGAAGACGATGACGTACTCGGTGATCCAGGCGACGCCGAAGGCCGTCCGGGTCGGGGCGTTGCGCGGGCGGTCCAGGATGTGGTGCTCGCGCTTGTCCCCGGTCACCCAGGACTCGACGAACGGGTAGACCGCGATGATGGCGAGTACCAGACCGAAGGCCATCAGCGGGATGAACACACCCAGGACGAGCGTGTGACCCCAGAGGTTGATCTCCCAGCCCGGCATCACTCGGATCAGACCCTCGGCGAAGCCCATGTACCAGTCGGGCTGGGCGCCGGTGGACACCTGGTCCGGGCGGTACGGGCCGATGGCCCAGATCGGGTTGATCGAGGCGATGGCCGCGATGACGGCGATGACACCGAAGACCAGGAAGAAGAAGCCTCCGGCCTTCGCCATGTAGACCGGCAGCAGCGGCATGCCGACGACGTTCTTGTTCGTCCGGCCGGGACCCGCGAACTGCGTGTGCTTGTGGTAGAAGACCAGGATCAGGTGGGCCACCAGCAGCCCGAGCATGATGCCCGGCAGCAGCAGGATGTGGATCGAGTAGAAACGCGCGACGAAGTCGCCGCCCGGGAACTCCCCGCCGAACAGGAACATCGAGATGTACGTGCCGACGATCGGCATGGACAGGATCGCGCCCTGGGTGAAGCGGACACCCGTACCGGAGAGCAGGTCGTCCGGGAGCGAGTAGCCGGTGAAACCGGTGAACATGCCCAGGACGAACAGCAGGAAGCCGAAGAGCCAGTTGATCTCACGCGGCTTGCGGAACGCACCCGTGAAGAACACGCGCATCATGTGCACGAACATGCCGGCCAGGAAGATCAGCGCGGCCCAGTGGTGGATCTGGCGGACCAGGAGGCCACCGCGGACGTCGAAGCTGATGTCCAGCGTCGAGGCGTAGGCCTCGGACATCCGGATGCCCTGCATCGGCTCGTACGAGCCGTGGTACACGACTTCGTTCATGCTCGGGTGGAAGAACAGCGTCAGATACACACCCGTGAGGATGATGATGATGAAGCTGTAGAGGGCGATCTCACCGAGCATGAAGGACCAGTGGTCCGGGAAGATCTTGCGCATGTTGGCCTTGGCCAGGGAGTAGATCCCGAGCCGGCCGTCCGCCCAGTCGGCCACCCGCTCACCGGCGGGCGCCTTGCGATTGCCCGGTGCGGCAGCACCAGACGTGTTCGTGGTCGCAGTACTCATCCGCGCTCCCAGAAGGCAGGACCGACGGGCTCTTCGAAGTCACCGAGCGCTTCGAGGTTGCCCTCGGCGTTCACACCGATCCGCAGCTGCGGAAGGGCGTGACCGGCCGGACCGAAGATGACGCGGGCGCCGTCGGAGAGGTCGAAGGTGGACTGGTGGCACGGGCAGAGCACATGGTGCGTCTGCTGCTCGTACAGGCTGATCGGGCAGCCGACGTGGGTGCAGATCTTCGAGAAGGCCACGATGCCCTCGTGGGCCCACTCGCGCTCGCGCTTGTCCTTGATGTTCTCCGGCTGGATACGGATGATCATCAGCGCAGCCTTGGCGATCTGCGTCTGGAAGTCGTGAGCGTCCTCCTCCAGGCCCTCGGGCATGGCGAAGGTCAGCGAACCGACGGCAACGTCCTCGGGACGCAGCGGCTCCATCGTGTTCATGTTGATGAGCTGCTTGCCCTTGGCCCACAGGGTGTTGCGGAGCTTCTTCTCCGGCAGCGGACCGAGGTCGCGCAGCAGGACCACGCCGGAGAGCGGCACCAGGGCCAGCGCACCGAACATGGTGTTGCGGATCAGCTTGCGCCGGCCGAGCGCGGACTCCTCGGCACCCGCCGCGAAGTCGGCGAGAACCTTCGCCTTGACCTCGGGCTCGGCCGCGATGGCGTGGCGGTCGTCCGCCACCTCCACGTCGGACATCAGCGTGCGCGCCCAGTGGACGGCGCCCGCTCCGATCGTGAAGAGGGCCACGCCCAGGGTCAGACCCAGGGAGAAGTTGAGCGCGCTCACGTGACCGAACGGCCAGATGTACACGATCTTGTCGACCGGGAAGATGACGTACGAGGCGATGAAGCCGACCGTCGCCACCATGGACAGCACGAACAGGAGCGCGACCGTGCGCTCCGACCGCTTCGCGGCCCGTTCGTCGATGTCCTGGATGCGCGGCTTGTGAGCCGGCAGCCCCGGGTCTGCGAACGGGTCGTCCGCGACCCCTACCGCGGTGTGCGCGGTGCCCTGCTCAGCAGGCAGGTTCTCTTCTGGAATCTCTTGGCTACTCATGACTTCTTGGCCTTAGCGGTGTGGGCCGCGACCCAAACGGCAACTGCGATCAGTGCGCCGAGCCCGAAGATCCAGGCGAACAGACCCTCGCTGACCGGACCGAGCCCGCCCAGCTTGAGGCCACCAGGGGTCTCCGACTCGGCGCTGTTCACGGTCTTGATGTACGCGATGATGTCCCGCTTCTGCTGCTCGGGCATCGTCGTGTCGGGGAAGGACGGCATGTTCTGCGGGCCGGTCTGCATGGCCTCGTACACGTGCTTCGGGTCCACGTCCTCAAGGCTGGGCGCGTACTTGCCCTTCGTCAGCGCACCGCCCTCGCCGGTGAAGTTGTGGCACTGCGCGCAGTTGGTACGGAACAGCTCGCCACCCTTGGCGATGTCCGCACCGTCAGGGCTGACCTGGTCCTTGGTCGGCACGATCGGGCCGGCGCCGAGCGACGCGACGTACGCCGCGAGCTGATCGATCTCGGCCTGGGTGTAGATGACCTTCTTCTTCGGTACCTGGGCACCCGGCTGCTGCGCCGGCATACGGCCGGTGCCGACCTGGAAGTCGACGGCGGCGGAGCCCACGCCGACCAGGCTCGGCCCGTCGGTGGTGCCCTGACCGCCGGTTCCGTGGCAGCTGGCGCAACCGACGGAGTACAGCTTCTTGCCCTCATCAATGGCGAGGGACTGGGCGGTGTCGTCGGCCTGCGCCTTACTCGCGGGCGCAAACGCGGCGTACAGCCCCCCAGTGGCCGCCAGCGCGAGGAGTAGTACGACGACCGCCGCCAACGGATGGCGTCGTCGTGCGGAGAGCTTTTTCACGGATTACCCCGGTGTCAGGATCTTCTGCGTCGATGCTGGATGTGGTTCGGGTTCGAGCCCGGTTACTTGATCATGTAGATCGTGGCGAAGAGGCCGATCCACACGACATCGACGAAGTGCCAGTAATAGGACACGACGATGGCGGCGGTCGCCTGTTCGTGGGTGAACCTCTTGGCTGCGTATGTCCTGCCCAGAACGAGCAGGAAGGCGATGAGACCGCCTGTCACATGCAGACCGTGGAAGCCGGTGGTCAGGTAGAACACCGAGCCGTACGGGTCGGAGGACAGCGAGAGGCCGTCCTTCTTCACCAGCTCGGTGTACTCCAGGACCTGGCCGCCGATGAAGATCGCACCCATCACGAAAGTGATCACGAACCAGGCACGGAGCTTCTTCACATCGCCCCGCTCCGCGGCGAAGACGCCGAGCTGGCAGGTGAGGGAGGAGAGCACCAGGATCGTGGTGTTCGTCGCCGAGAACGGGAAGTTCAGGGCCGAAGCCATTTCCTTCCAGTGGTCGGGTCCCATCACCGATCGCAGGGTGAAGTACATCGCGAAGAGGGCCGCGAAGAACATCAGCTCGGAACTCAACCAGATGATGGTTCCGACGCTGGTGAGGTTCGGTCGATTGACCGACGGGTGCGCGTGCCCGGTTTCTACTGTCGTTGCTGTCGCCACGACCGACATTATGTCGGTCGCTTATCCCGCCCTCACTCCGGGGGGTGCCGTTCGGTGTGTCAGCAGGGTGTGTCCTCACCGAACGGCCCATCGAATCGGCGTCATTACCGGTGCTGACAGGCTGTCCGTCGGAGTACGATCCGCGCATCGGTTCATGCCCCGAGAGCCCCGAAGACACAGATGTCACGGAGGAACAATGCAGCCGACCGCCACGGTCCTGGTCTACAGCGACGACGCCAACACCCGTGAGCAGGTGAGGCTGGCCGCCGGTCGCAGGCCTGCGGCGGACGTGCCACCGCTGGAGTTCATGGAGTGCGCCACCCTGCCCGCCGTCCTGACCGCTCTGGACAACGGTGGCATCGACGTGTGCGTGCTGGACGGCGAGACGGCCCCGGCGGGCGGCATGGGCGTCTGCCGGCAGATCAAGGACGAGGTCTTCCACTGTCCGCCGGTGCTGTTGCTGATCGGGCGCCCTCAGGACGCCTGGCTGGCCACCTGGAGCCGTGCGGACGCCGCGGTGACCCTTCCGGTCGAGCCGGTCGAGTTCGCCGACACCCTGGCCGCTCTGCTGCGCAACAGGCTCTGCTCAGACGCCTGACCGGCCCGGGAGCCGCCGCGGTCGCATCCGCGGCCCTTCATGTCCCTCCGAGGGGCAGCGCACTCCCCCGGCCGGTCAGACCTCGGGGCGCAGGCGCGCCGCCTGGATCGTGTCCGAGCGGTCCGGCGTGGCGTTGTTCTGCAGGGCGCTGCCCTTCCGCCAGTTGGCCCAGGAGAGGTTCCAGTCGCCGTAGCCGTTGTCGAACGGCGTCATCGTCGCGCCCTGGCTGCCGACGACCTTGACGATGTCGCCCTCGCGCACGGTGTTGAAGAACCACTCGGCCTCGCTGGTGCTCATGCCCGTGCATCCGTGGCTGACGTTCGCGGACCCCTGCGAGCCGACGGACCAGGGGGCCGCGTGCACGTACTCACCGCTCCAGGTGACGCGGGTCGCGTAGTAGACCTGCAGGTCGTACGAGTCGGATGAGCCTTCCGCGATGCCGATCGTCTCCCCGCGCATGCGTACGGAGTACTCCTTGCTCAGCACGACCTTGACGCCGTTGCGGGTGTCGAAGCCGGGCCTGCCGGTGGTCACCGGAATGGTCCTGATCACTTGTCCGTTGCGCTTGACCGACATGGTGTGCGCGGCGGCATCGGTGATGGCTTCTATGCGGTCACCGGTGGTGATCTTCAACGCCTTCGTGGGAGCCCCGTACAGCGCCTTGGTGACCTTGATGCCCGCCATGGTGCTGGTGGCCTCGATGGTGGCCCTGGCGGGCCAGTACTCCTCCGGGCGGTAGTGCAGGGTCTTGTCGTCGACCCAGTACCAGGAGCCCGGCACGGAGGGCGTGGACCGGACCTTCAGGGAGCGTTCCACGGTGGCCCTGGCGGCCTTGTCCTTGACCGGAGCGCTGAGTACCGCCGTAATGGGCTGCCCGACGCCGTAGGTGCCTGCCTGCGGGCCGAAGGCGACCTTCAGGAACTTCTTCGCCGGGGCCGTCTCGAAAGAGAGCGTACGGGCGCCCGGGGCGCCGTCGTCGTCCTCGACGCTGACCTTGACGGTATACCGGGTGCCCGCGGCGAGCGGGACGGTGGAGTGCCAGCGGCTCCCGTCGGCGGCGAGTTCACCCGCGAGATGGTGTCCGGCCGTGTCCACGGCCGTCACGTCCGTGATCCGGCCGTCGTCACCCGTGACGGTGACTTCGAGGGGCTTGTCGGGATCGGCCTTCTTGCCGCCCTCCGGGGTGTTGAAGGAGATCTCGTCCGCCGCGTCGTACGGCTGCGCGGACAGCGGATGACCATCGGGCCCACCACAGGCAGTCGCCCCTGCAACCAGGGTCACGACCACCAGTGTGCAACTCGCTACGGGTCGGAAGCGCGGCGTGAGGTTCATGAACCCACGCTAAGAAGATTCATCAGTTTCAGCGCGTCGGGTGACTGCAAACGGGGGGCCCGCACTTCTCGTGGAGGAGAAGTGCGGGCCCCCCGTCAGGTGGAGCGGTGTCACCGGTGGAGCGGTGTCACTGGGTGCGGTTCTCGCCGCGGTAGTACTCGAAGACCCAGCCGAACAGGCCGATCATGATGATCGGGACCGAGAAGTAGAGCAGCCACCATCCGAAGATGACTCCCAGGAAGGCGAGGGAGCCGCCGATGGCCAGTGAGAGCGGCTGCCAGCTGTGCGGGGAGAAGAACCCCACCTCGCCGGCCTCGTCCGCGACATCGGCTTCCTTGTTGTCCTGAGCCATCGCGTCGACGCGCTGCGCCGTGAAGGCCAGGTAGAAGCCGATCATGACGCTCAGACCGAAGGCCAGGACGAGCGCGGTGGTACCGGCCGGCTCCTTCGACCACACGCCATAGGTGACTGCCATGGCGAGGATGAAGATGCTCAGCCAGAGGAACATCTTGCCCTGGATCTTCACTTGCCGGCCTCCTTGCCACCAACGAGGGCCTTGTCACCCTCGGAGTGGTGCTCCAGCTGTTCGAGCGCCGAGATCTCCGGGTGGTGCAGGTCGAACGCCGGGGATTCGGAGCGGATCCGCGGCAGGGTGAGGAAGTTGTGCCGCGGGGGCGGGCAGGAGGTCGCCCACTCCAGCGAACGGCCGTAGCCCCACGGGTCGTCGACCTCGACCTTCTTGCCGTACTTGGCGGTCTTCCACACGTTGTAGAAGAACGGCAGCATCGACAGTCCGAGGAGGAACGAGGAGATCGTCGAGATCGTGTTCAGCAGGGTGAAGCCGTCGGCGGCGAGGTAGTCCGCGTAACGACGCGGCATGCCCTCCGCGCCGAGCCAGTGCTGCACCAGGAACGTGCCGTGGAAGCCCACGAACAGCGTCCAGAACGTGATCTTGCCGAGCCGCTCGTCCAGCATCTTGCCGGTGAACTTCGGCCACCAGAAGTGGAATCCGGAGAACATCGCGAAGACCACGGTGCCGAAGATGACGTAGTGGAAGTGCGCGACGACGAAGTACGAGTCCGAGACGTGGAAGTCCATCGGCGGCGAGGCCAGGATGACGCCGGTCAGACCACCGAAGGTGAAGGTGATCAGGAAGCCGACGGCCCAGAGCATCGGTGTCTCGAAGGACAGCGATCCCTTCCACATCGTGCCGATCCAGTTGAAGAACTTCACCCCGGTCGGTACCGCGATGAGGAACGTCATGAAGGAGAAGAACGGCAACAGCACACCGCCGGTGACGTACATGTGGTGCGCCCACACGGTCACGGACAGGCCCGCGATGGCGATCGTGGCACTGATGAGGCCGATGTAGCCGAACATCGGCTTCCGGCTGAACACCGGAATCACTTCGGAAATGATTCCGAAGAATGGCAAGGCGATGATGTACACCTCTGGATGGCCGAAGAACCAGAAGAGGTGTTGCCAGAGCAGCGCGCCGCCATTGGCCGCGTCGAACACATGCGCACCGAACTTGCGGTCCGCCTCCAGCGCGAAGAGCGCGGCGGCGAGCACCGGGAAGGCCAGCAGGACCAGCACACCGGTCAGCAGGACGTTCCACACGAAGATCGGCATCCGGAACATCGTCATGCCGGGTGCGCGCATGCAGATGATCGTGGTGATGAAGTTGACCGAACCGAGGATCGTGCCGAAGCCGGAGAAGGCCAGACCCATGATCCACATGTCGGCGCCGACACCCGGCGAACGGACGGCGTCCGAGAGCGGGGAGTAGGCGAACCAGCCGAAGTCCGCCGCACCCTGCGGGGTGAGGAAGCCGGCCACCGCGATGATCGAGCCGAAGAGGTACAGCCAGTACGCGAACATGTTCAGCCGCGGGAACGCCACGTCGGGCGCGCCGATCTGCAGCGGCATGATCCAGTTCGCGAACCCGGCGAACAGCGGCGTCGCGAACATCAGCAGCATGATCGTGCCGTGCATCGTGAACGCCTGGTTGAACTGCTCGTTCGACATGATCTGCGTGCCGGGGCGGGCCAGCTCGGCGCGCATGAAGAGCGCCAGCAGACCGCCGATGCAGAAGAACACGAACGACGTGACCAGGTACATCGTGCCGATCGTCTTGTGGTCAGTGGTGGTCAACCACTTGACGACGACGTTTCCCGGCTGCTTCAGCCGGACCGGCAGCTCGTCCTCGTACGAGTCGTCTGCTGCCGCGGCACCCTGAGGTTCGTTGAGGATGCTCACAGTTTGTTCGTCTCCGCATTCCTGGCCGGGTTCGTCTGCTCGATACCGGCCGGCACGTAGCCCGTCTGGCCCTTCTTGGCCAGCTCCTTGAGGTGCGCCTGGTAGCGCTCCGGGGAGACGACCTTGACGTTGAAGAGCATCCGGGAGTGGTCGACGCCGCAGAGCTCGGCGCACTTGCCCATGAAGGTGCCCTCCTGGTTGGGAGTCACCTCGAAGGAGTTGGTGTGGCCCGGAATGACGTCCTGCTTCATGAGGAACGGCACCACCCAGAAGGAGTGGATGACGTCACGCGAAGTCAGAACGAAGCGGACCTTCTCGCCCTTCGGCAGCCACAGGGTCGGACCCGGGTTGCCGTTCTGCGGGTTCCGGGTGCCCGGGATGCCGACGTCGTAGACGCCTTCCGCACCCTTGGGGAATTCCTTCCGGAACCGGTCGGGGATGGCGTCGAGCTCCTTGGGGATCTCGTTGCCCGTGGCGGTCGAGCCGTCCACGTTCTCGATGTAGTTGAAGCCCCAGCTCCACTGGAAGCCGACCACGTTGATGGTGTGGGCGGGCTTCGGGGAGAGCGAGAGGAGCTTCGATTCATCGCGCGCGGTGAAGTAGAACAACACCGAGACGATGATCAGAGGGACCACGGTGTACAGCGCCTCGATGGGCATGTTGTACCGGGTCTGCGGAGGTACCTCCACCTTGGTGCGGCTGCGCCGGTGGAAGATGACGCTCCACAGGATCAGGCCCCAGACCAGCACACCCGTGGCGAGCGCTGCCGCCCACGAGCCCTGCCAGAGGGAAAGGATCCGTGGTGCCTCTTCCGTTACCGGCGTGGGCATACCAAGGCGGGGGTATGTGCAACCGGTGGCGGTCGCCAGGATCAGGCCCGCAGTCAGCACCTGCGGCAGCTTCCGCCGCATCGGGCGCCGCGACGAGCGGTCGGAGCCGTTGGGACTCACGTAGCGCCTTCCCGAGAGTCTCGCCCGCGCGTTCGGCGCGGCCGTCTCTCTGGTCGGTCGCCGCCCTGACGCGGGCAGGGGTTTGGATGTTTATGCGGACCAAACCCTACTGGACGCTATTTGGGGTCGCGCGGGGAGGGTGCCCAACGCGCCGCCCGACACCCCGAAGGGGTGGAATCCGGGCCTCCGGCCGCCATCTGACGGGCCCTCTCCTGGCTGCGTGAGCGGCCCGTCCCGAGGCGGCGGCGGGTGCGAGCTAGCGTGGACATGTGCCCTACTTCGATGCCGCATCCTCCGCACCCCTGCACCCCGTGGCCCGCCAGGCGCTGCTGGCCGCACTGGACGAGGGCTGGTCCGACCCGGCCCGCCTCTACCGGGAGGGGCGGCGGGCCCGGCTGCTGCTGGACGCGGCCCGGGAGGCGGCCGCGGAGGCGGTGGGGTGCCGCCCGGACGAGCTGACCTTCACCTCGTCGGGAACCCGGGCGGTGCACTCAGGAATTTCCGGTGCCCTCGCCGGGCGTCGGCGTGTCGGCCGCCATCTGGTGGTCTCGGCGGTCGAACACTCGTCGGTGCTCCATTCGGCCGCCGCCCATGAGGCTCAGGGCGGGACGTTCGCCGAGGTGCCGGTGGACCGGGCGGGGACGGTGAGCGCGGCGGCGTACGGGGAGGCCCTGCGCGAGGACACCGCACTGGCCTGCCTGCAGTCCGCCAACCACGAGGTCGGTACGGAACAGCCGGTGGCCGAGGTCGCGGAGGCCTGCCGGGCGGCGGGCGTGCCACTGCTGGTGGACGCCGCCCAGTCGCTGGGCTGGGGTCCGGTGCCGGGCGGCTGGTCGCTGCTGACGGCCAGTGCCCACAAGTGGGGCGGACCCTCGGGGGTGGGGCTGCTCGCCGTACGCAAGGGGGTCCGGTTCGCACCCCAAGGCGCGGCGGACGAACGGGAGTCGGGGCGGGCCGCCGGCTTCGAGAACATCCCGGCCGTCGTGGCGGCGGCGGCGTCGTTGCGGGCCGTCCGGGCCGAGGCGGCGGTGGAGTCCGTACGGCTACGGGCGCTGGTGGACCGGATTCGAGCCACAGTGGGCTCGGTCGTGCCCGATGTGGAGGTGGTCGGCGATCCGGTGCGGCGGCTGCCGCACCTGGTGACCTTCTCCTGTCTCTATGTCGACGGGGAGACACTCCTCCACGAACTGGACCGGGAGGGATTTTCCGTCTCGTCCGGTTCGTCCTGCACGAGCAGCACGCTCACACCGAGCCATGTGCTGAAGGCGATGGGAGTGCTGTCGGAGGGCAACGTCCGGGTGTCCCTGCCGGCCGGCACCACGGAGGAGGACGTCGACCGCTTCCTCCGGGTGCTGCCGGGGGTGGTGGCAGGGGTACGGGAGAGGCTGGGCGCGCCCGTCTCGCCCGCCCCCTCCCCCGCGACGGCCGCGTCCCTGGTGGTCGATGCGCTGGGGAGGCGGTGCCCGATCCCGGTGATCGAGCTCGCCAAGGTGATCGGAGAGGTACCGGTGGGCGGGACGGTGACCGTGCTCTCGGACGACGAGGCCGCACGGCTGGACATCCCTGCGTGGTGCGAGATGCGGGAGCAGGAGTACGTGGGTGAGGAGCCGGCGGACCGGGGCTCCGCCTATGTGGTCCGCCGGCTGTCGTAGCGTTCCCGGATCAGCGCAGGTGGGTGCGGACCTCGGCGGCGGCGTCGTGACCGTACGCCTTGGTGAAGCGGTCCATGAAGTGGGCGCGGCGCAGGGTGTACTCCTGGGTGCCGACCGTCTCGATCACCAGCGTGGCGAGCATGCAGCCGACCTGCGCGGCGCGCTCCAGGCTGACGCCCCAGGCGAGGCCGGAGAGGAAACCGGCGCGGAAGGCGTCACCGACGCCGGTCGGGTCCGCCTTCGTCTCCTCCTCCGGGCAGCCCACCTCGATGGTCTCCTGACCGGCCTGCTCGATCCGGACGCCGCGGGCCCCGAGCGTGGTGACACGGTGGCCGACCTTGCCGAGGATCTCCTCATCGGTCCAGCCGGTCTTGGACTCGATGAGCCCCTTCTCGTACTCGTTGGAGAAGAGGTACGTGGCGCCGTCGAGGAGGATCCGGATCTCGTCGCCGTCCATCCGCGCGATCTGCTGCGAGAAGTCGGCGGCGAACGCGATGCCCCGGGAGCGGCACTCCTCGGTGTGGCGGAGCATCGCCTCCGGGTCGTCGGCGCCGATCGAGACGAGGTCGAGACCGCCGACACGGTCGGCGACGGCCTTCAGCTCGATCAGCCGGGCCTCGCTCATCGCGCCCGTGTAGAAGGAGCCGATCTGGTTGTGGTCGGCGTCCGTCGTGCAGACGAAACGGGCGGTGTGCAGGACCTCGGAGATCCGCACCGAGCCGGTGTCGACGCCGTGCCGGTCGAGCCACGCGCGGTACTCGTCGAAGTCGGAGCCCGCGGCGCCGACCAGGATCGGGCCGGTACCGAGCATGCCCATGCCGAAGCAGATGTTGGCGGCGACACCGCCCCGGCGCACATCGAGGTTGTCGACCAGGAAGGAGAGCGAGACCGTGTGCAGCTGATCGGCGACCAGCTGGTCGGCGAAACGGCCGGGGAAGGTCATGAGGTGATCGGTGGCGATGGAGCCGGTGACTGCGATGCGCACGGGGAGACTGCTCCTGCGGAGGTCGGGGGGAACGGGTGACTGCGTTCCCGGGACGGCGTGACAGTTCACGCTACCCGTTCGCCGCACTCGCCCTGAAGGGGGAAAAACTACCCGATAGTAGGTCTTTTATCCTGAGGTCTGCGGTGCCTACGGTGCGAATATGTCGAAGAACATCGCCCCGAGCGAGTCCGAGATCAGCCTGGCCGAGCTGCGCGGCGACTGCGCACGGATGGCTCCGCACTGGGTCGTACCCCCCAAGGCCGCCCCCACCCCTGTCGCGCCGTCCCTGATTCATGGCGTCACCGTTCCGGACGCGTCCGCACGGCTGATCGACGCGATGTCCGAGTACGGCGACTGACGGCCGCAACCGCTCGCTTCCGGCACCCTCGGGGAACCGGGTGCCCCCCTGCTCCGTCCCACCGTTGTCCGCACTCGCGGGACAGGCGATGACCGTGCGACGGTCATGGTGACGGCAACGCAGCCGAAGGAGCGATCCGGTGAGTACCGAGCGACCCGACAACGACGTGACTGCCCCCCGACGGCGGCGGTCGCCGCTGGCCGTGGCCTCGGTGGCGGCAGCGGTGCTGCTCGCCGGGGGCGGCAGCGCGTACTGGGCTGCCGCGGACGGCGGCAGCGGCAGCCGGGCGGGCAGCAGTGACCGCACGCCTCCCCTGCTCGCGCTCGACGAGGTCGCGTCGAGCCCGACGGCACCCCCGGAGGGTATCGCCCCGGGCGAGCCCGACCCCAGCGGCGACGGCGTGGTCTACCGCGCGTCCGGCAAGCTGCCCGACGGCCCGGCCAAGGCCGCCGTCCACCGGGCGAAGGGCACCGTCTCCGCCGCGGAGGTGACCCGGCTGGCGAAGGCTCTGGGCCTGGAGGGCACTCCGCGGGCCGAGGGCACCGCATGGAAGGTGGGGTCCGACGGGGACGGCTCGGGTCCGGTCCTGCGGGTGAACAAGCAGGCGCCGGGCACCTGGTCCTTCGCCCTCTTCGGCTCCGGCGGAACGGACAACTGCCGGAGCACGACGGTGTGTGCGAGCAGGGACGTGGCACCGGGCGGCACGGGATCGCCGGTGAGCGAGAACGCCGCCAAGGCCGCCGCCGTGCCCGTGCTGAAGGCGGCGGGCCAGGACGATGCCGCCCTCGACGCGTCCCAACTCATGGGCTCGGTACGGGTGGTGAACGCGAACCCGGTGGTGGGCGGGCTGCCCACGTACGGCTGGGCGACTGGGATCCAGGTGGGATCCGACGGTCAAGTGGTCGGTGGCAGCGGTCAGTTGAAGAGCCTGGAGAAAGGTGCGGAGTATCCGGTGATCAGCGCGGACGATGCGCTGAAGCAGCTGAACGAGGCCGGCCGCGCGAACGCTTCGCGGAGCCGCATCGGCGGGTGCGCCACCCCCGTACCGCTGGAGAAGGACGAACCGAAGTCGCCGGCCGTCAGCTGCGGGACACGGACCGGAGCGGAGCGTGAGACGACGATCGTGACGGTCGACAAGGCGGTCTTCGGCCTTGCGATGCGGTACGTGGACGGGGAGCAGACACTCGTACCGTCGTGGCTCTTCTCGGTGCGGCCGGCAGCGGGCGGGACGGGCAACACGGTGGCGCAGGTCGCAGTGGACCCGGACTCGCTGACCAAGCCTTCCTCGAAGTACCCGGGGTCGGGTTCGGGCACGGGGGACGCGTCACGGTCCACGCACCAGCTGACCTCGTACACCGCGGACGGCCGGACGCTGAAGGTGACGTTCTGGGGCGGTGTGTGCAGTACGTACGCGGCGAGCGCGACCGAGAGCGCGGACGCTGTGCGGGTGACGATCACCGAGTCGACCCCGGACCCGAAGAAGGTCTGCATCATGATCGCCAAGGAGCTGACGCGGACGGTGACGCTGGACGCCCCGCTGGGTGACCGGAAGGTGCTCGACGCGGCGGGCGGCACGGTGCCGCGCGGCTAGGTGTACGCGGTCGTGACGTCGGTGACAGTCGGCTGATCGGCGCCTGGCACGACTGAAGGCGGCGGCCCCCGGAGTCCGGGGGCCGCCGCCTTCTGCAGGCACTGCTGCCCGTTACCGCCTTCGCGACTTAGCTGAAGGAGTCACCGCAGGCGCAGGAGCCCGTGGCGTTCGGGTTGTCGATCGTGAAGCCCTGCTTCTCGATGGTGTCGACGAAGTCGATGGAGGCGCCACCCAGGTACGGAGCGCTCATCCGGTCGGTGACGACCTTGACGCCGTCGAAGTCCTTCACGACATCGCCGTCGAGCGAACGCTCGTCGAAGAAGAGCTGATAGCGCAGGCCCGAGCAGCCGCCGGGCTGGACGGCGACGCGCAGCGCCAGGTCGTCACGGCCTTCCTGCTCCAGCAGGCCCTTGACCTTGGCTGCGGCGGCGTCGGACAGGAGGATGCCGTCGCTCACGGTGGTGGTCTCGTCCGATACGGACATCTGCTTCTCTCCCGGGTTGTACGGACTGCTTGCCGACGTTGCAACCGTCGGGACCGCGGATTCATTCCGGGCCGAGCGCTTGCCTGTTCCTTTCATGCTCGCACACCCCTCGGGGAAGAGGTGCCGGGCGGGACAAGGACGCCTCTCGCGACCCCGGAACAGCCTCCGGTCACCTCCAGAGGGAATTCGTCACATAGACGCTATCGGCATCGTCAAAGTGACGTGAACCGGATATGATAGATAACGTCAATTAGACGAAAAGGCTTATCTGCAGAGAAGAAAGGGTGCGTGACGTGACCACGGCCCACCCCGTCCAGGACCTCGATGTCCAGCCGACACCCCTCGCCCTGCTGCTGCTCGGCCGCGAGGCCGACCCGAAGAGTGAGCGCGGCGTCGAGTGCCCCGGCGATCTGCCCTCCCCGTCCGACCCGGACCTGGTGGAGCGCGCCCGCGCGGCCAAGGAGAAGCTCGGGGACAAGGTCTTCGTTCTCGGCCACCACTACCAGCGCGACGAGGTCATCCAGTTCGCGGACGTCACCGGCGACTCGTTCAAGCTCGCCCGTGACGCGGCCGCCCGGCCGGAAGCCGAGTACATCGTCTTCTGCGGCGTGCACTTCATGGCGGAGTCCGCGGACATCCTGACCACCGACGACCAGAAGGTCGTGCTGCCGGACCTGGCCGCCGGCTGCTCGATGGCCGACATGGCCACCGCCGAGCAGGTCGCCGAGTGCTGGGACGTACTGACCGAGGCCGGGGTCGCCGAGCAGGTCGTACCCGTCTCGTACATGAACTCCTCCGCCGACATCAAGGCCTTCACCGGCAGGCACGGCGGCACGATCTGCACCTCGTCCAATGCGAAGCGCGCCCTGGAGTGGGCCTTCGAACAGGGCGAGAAGGTCCTCTTCCTCCCCGACCAGCACCTGGGACGGAACACCGCGGTCCGCGACATGGGGATGACACTGGAGGACTGCGTCCTCTACAACCCGCACAAACCGAACGGCGGCCTCACCGCCGAGGAGCTGCGGAACGCGAAGATGATCCTGTGGCGCGGGCACTGCTCGGTGCACGGGCGCTTCTCGGTGGACTCCGTCAACGATGTGCGCGAGCGCATCCCGGGCGTCAATGTGCTGGTGCACCCCGAGTGCAAGCACGAGGTCGTGGCCGCGGCGGACTACGTCGGCTCGACGGAGTACATCATCAAGGCCCTGGAGGCGGCCCCGGCCGGCTCGAAGTGGGCGATCGGCACCGAGCTGAACCTGGTGCGCCGCCTGGCCAACCGGTTCGCCGCGGAGGACAAAGAGATCGTCTTCCTCGACAAGACGGTCTGCTTCTGCTCGACGATGAACCGGATCGACCTGCCGCACCTGGTGTGGACGCTGGAGTCGCTGGCCGAGGGGAACCTGGTCAACCGGATCGAGGTCGACCCCGAGACGGAGAAGTACGCGAAGCTGGCGCTGGAGCGGATGCTGGCGCTCCCGTAGGCGCTACGGGTCTCTCCGGGCCTCCGCCCCCCGCCTGGGGCCTCGGTCGCCCGTATGGACCCGGAAGGCCGGCACACGAAGGCCCCGGCACCGTTCGCGGTGCCGGGGCCTTCGTGCGTGCCGGATGTCAGGCCTTCGCAGGCTCCGGCTCCTCGGAGGTGGTCTCCTCCAGCGGGGCCGAGCCCGGAACGCCCGCCTTCTTCGCGCGCTTGATGGCCTTCTTCGTCGCGCGGCGCTCCTTGCGGAGCTCCACCATCGCGTAGAGCGTCGGCACCAGCAGCAGCGTCAGCAGCGTCGACGTGACCAGGCCGCCGATCACCACGACCGCGAGGGGCTGCGAGATGAAGCCGCCCTCGCCGGTGACGCCGAGCGCCATCGGGAGCAGGGCGAAGATCGTCGCGAGTGCCGTCATCAGGATCGGGCGGAGGCGGTGGCGGCCGCCCTCGATGACTGCTTCGACGACGCCCAGGCCCTGCGTCCGGTACTGGTTGATCAGGTCGATCAGCACGATCGCGTTGGTCACCACGATGCCGATCAGCATCAGCATGCCAATCATCGCCGGGACGCCCATCGGGGTGCCGGTGACGACGAGGAGGCCGATGGCGCCGGTCGCCGCGAACGGGATGGAGACCAGCAGGATCAGCGGCTGGACCAGGGACCGGAAGGTCGCGACCAGCAGCATGAAGACGATCGCGATGGCCGCGAGCATGGCCAGGCCGAGCTTCATGAACGCGTCGTTCTGGTCCTGGGAGACCCCGCCGATGGTGGCGGTGGCGCCGTCCGGCAGGTCCAGGGCGTTGATCTTCGACTGGAGCGAGGCGCTCACCGCGCCGGTGTTGTCACCGGTGGGCTTGGCAGTGATCGTGGCGGCGCGCTGGCCGTCGATCCTCGTCATCGAGACCGGTCCGGGGACCAGCTTCACATCGGCGATGCGGCCGAGCTCGACCGGGCCGAGGGGAAGCTTCTTCAGCTCCTCCATCGTGGTGGCCGGGTGGGCGGACTTGATGACGACATCGCGCTCGGTGTCGTCCATGATCGCCTTGCCGGCCTGGGTGCCGCGCACCGCTCCGGCGACGGCCGCCCCGAGGGTGGCCTGGTTGAATCCGGCGGCCGCGGCCTTGGAGTTGGCCTTGACCGAGATGCGCGGAATGCTCTGCGCCAGGTCGCTCTGGACGTCGGTGACGTCCTTGAGTTCGGCGACCTCCGCCCGTACCTCTTCGGAGGCCTTCTTCAGAGTCGCGGCGTCCGCGGACTTGACCACGACGCTGAGGTCCTGGCTGCCGAAACCATCGCCGGCGGCGATGGTGGTGTCACCGATGCCGTCGAGCTTGCCGAGGCTCTCGTCGATGCGCTTCTGGGTGGCGTCGAAGTCGGCCGAGTCCTTCAGGGTGACCTGGTAGGAGGCCTGGTTGGCGCCCGTACCGCCGCCGAAGGCCGCCATGAAGCCGGAGGAGCCGACGGTGACCTGGTAGTCCTTGACGCCCTTGTCCTCGTCGAGGAGCTTTTCGACCTTCTTGGCCGCCTCGTCGGCGGCCGCCAGGCTGGTGCCGGGGGCCAGCTCCTGCTTGATGGAGAGGACTTCCTGCTCGCCCGGGTCGAAAAAGTTGGTCTTGAGCAGCGGTGCCATGCCGAAGGTGCCGAAAAGCACGGCGACGGCGATGACGATGCTGGTGATGCGGCGCCGGGTCGCGAAGCGCAGCACCGGGACGTACAGCCGCTGGAGCCTGCTGCGGGCTTCCTTCTCCTCGGCCTTGCGGCGGGCCTCGTCCGGGTTCTCCGTGCTGCCCTTGGGGGCGCGCAGGAACCAGTACGACAGGACGGGGACCACGGTCAGCGAGACCAGCAGGGAGGCGAGCAGGGCCGCGGTGACGGTCAGGGAGAACGAGCCGAACAGCTCGCCGACCATGCCGCCGACCAGACCGATCGGGAGGAAGACCGCGACCGTGGTGAGGGTCGAGGACGTGACCGCGCCGGCCACTTCCTTGACCGCTGTGATGATCGCGGACTGCCGCTCCTCGCCGTAGCCGAGGTGGCGCTTGATGTTCTCCAGGACCACGATCGAGTCGTCGACGACGCGGCCGATCGCGATGGTCAGCGCGCCGAGCGTGAGCATGTTGAGCGACAGGTCGCGGGTCCAGAGCACGATCAGTGCGAGAACCACGGAGAGCGGGATGGAGACCGCCGTGACCAGCGTCGAGCGGAGCGACGCGAGGAAGACCAGGATGACGATGACCGCGAAGAGCAGGCCGAGCGCGCCCTCGGTGGTCAGACCGGAGATCGCCTTGGAGACGGCGGGACCCTGGTCGGAGACGACGGTCAGTTCGGCGCCGGCGCCGAGGTCCTTGCGGAGGTCCGGGAGCTTGTCCTTGACGGCGTCCGAGATGGCGACGGCGCTGCCGTCCTTGTCCATCGTGGCCATCACGGCGAGGCTCGGCTTGCCGTTGGTACGGGTGATGGAGACCGCGGTGGACGGCTCCTGCTTCACCGTGGCGATGTCACCGATACGGACCGGCTTGCCGGGCTTGCCGGTGGCCGGGTCCTGACCGGCGACCTGCAGGTCCTCGATCTGCTGCAGGGAGGTGAAGGCCCCGCCGACCTGGACGGTGCGGCTCTTGCCCTGTTCCGAGAACGATCCGGCCGGGACCGTGGCGCCGCCCGCCTGGAGGGCCTGGGCAAGGGATCCGGCGTTCAGACCGGCGGCCGCGAGCTCCTTGTCGTCGGGGGTGATGGAGACCTGGAGGTCCTGGACGCCGTCGACGGTGACCTGGCCGACACCGTCGATGTCCTCCAGAGCGGGGACCACGGTGCGGTCCAGCTGGTCGGCGAGCGCCTGCTGGTCCTTGTCGGAGGTGACGGCGAGGACGACGGTCGGGATGTCGTCCGTCGAGCCGGCGATGACCTGCGGGTCGACGTCGTCGGGCAGCTGGATGCGGGCGCGGTTGACCGCCTGCTGGATGTCGGCGACGAGCTGCTTGGTGCCCTCGTCACCGAAGTCGAAGGACGCCATGATGACGGCGTTGCCCTCGCTGGCGGTCGAGGTGACGCCGGTGACGCCGTCGACGGCCTTGATGGAGTTCTCGAGCGGTTCGACGACCTGCTTCTCGACCACATCGGGGGACGCACCCTGGTAGGGGGCGAGCACCGAGACCATCGGGAGTTCGATGGTGGGCAGCAACTGCTGCTTGAGCTGCGGGATCGCGATCGCTCCGAAGACGAGCGCGACGATCGAGATCAGCCCGATCAGGGCCCTTTGCGCGAGGCTGAATCTGGACAGCCAGGACATGGGTGGGTCTCTCTTCTGTGGCGTACGCGGCAGGTGGGCGGGTGACTCGGGGACAGACCCGGCCCAGCTACACCATCGCTCATCCACAGGGGTGGAAGCGTCGACCCCAGGGTCACTTTCTTACGTGGCGCGTACCGCAGGTGGAGTACGCCGCTTCTCCACCCTTCACTCCACCCGTGGGCGCACCAGGCCCGATTCATATGCAAAAACCACCAATTGAGCCCTGTCGCGGGCGCCCAGTTTCGCCATGGCCCGGTTCACATGGGTCTTGACGGTGAGTGGGCTGACGACGAGACGCTCGGCGATCTCGTCGTTGGAGTGCCCGCCTCCGACGAGGACCAGCACCTCTCGTTCGCGACCGGTGAGTGCGTCGAGCCGTTCGGAGTACTCCGCAGCGCTCGGCCCCTCATCGCCCGAACTGCCGCCCTGCGCAAGGAAGGTGGCGATCAGCCCCTTGGTGGCGGCCGGCGAGAGGAGCGCCTCGCCACCCGCGGCGACACGGATGGCGTTGAGCAGTTCGTCCGGTTCGGCGCCCTTGCCGAGGAAGCCTGAGGCACCGGCCCTCAGCGACTGCACCACATACTCGTCGACCTCGAAAGTGGTGAGCATGACGACCCGTACGTCCGCCAACTCCGGGTCGGCGCTGATCATCCGGGTCGCGGCCAGTCCGTCCGTACCGGGCATCCGGATGTCCATCAGCACCACATCGGCGCGCGTCGAACGGGTCAGTGCCACGGCCTCCGCTCCGTCGGCCGCCTCGCCGACGACCTGCATGTCGGGCTCCGAGTCGACCAGCACCCGGAACGCGCTGCGCAGCAGCGCCTGGTCGTCGACGAGCAGGACCCTGATGGGTGGTGGTGTCATGCGCCTTCCCCCGTCCGGCCCGCCATACCCGGCGTCCCCGGCTCTCCCGTGCGGGCCTTGAGCGGCAGGATCGCATGAACCCTGAATCCGCCGCCGTAGCGGGGCCCGGCCGTGAGGGTGCCCCCCAGGGCGGTGACGCGCTCGCGCATACCGAGCAGACCGTGGCCGCCGCCGTCGGCTCCGGCACCCGCACCCTCGGGGCTGCCCGTGCCGTTGTCGAGGACCGTGACCTCGGCCGTCCCCCCGACCCGTACGACACTGACCTCGGCCTTCGCCCCGGGGCCTGCGTGCTTGCGCACATTGGTCAGCGCTTCCTGGATCACCCGGTACGCGGCCAGATCGACGGCCGCGGGCAGCGGGGGCCTGCGGTCGACGCAGGCCACCTGGACCGGGAGCCCGGCGCGCCGGACCGTCTCCACGAGTTCGTCGAGGACCGCGAGACCGGGTGCCGGTTCGGTCGGCGCCTCCGGATCGCCGGACTGGCGCAGCAGCCCGACCGTGGCGCGGAGTTCGCCCAGTGCGGAGCGGCTGGCCTCCCGGACATGGGCGAGCGCCTCCTTTGCCTGGTCGGGGCGCTTGTCCATGACGTGGGCGGCGACCCCGGCCTGCACATTGACCAGGGCGATGTGGTGGGCGACGACGTCGTGGAGATCACGGGCGATCCGCAGCCGTTCCTCGGCGACCCGCCGCCGGGCCTCCTCCTCGCGGGTGCGTTCGGCCCGTTCGGCGCGTTCCCTGATCGCGTCGACGAACGCCCGCCGGGAGCGGACGGCATCCCCGGCGGCGCCGGCCATGCCGGTCCAGGCGAAGACCCCGAGGTTCTCCTGGCTGTACCAGGGAGACGCGCCGAAGACCATCGCGGACGCCGCCAGCACGGCCATGGTCAGCAGGCCGACCCGCCAGGTGGTGGGCCGGTCGGTGGATGCGGCGACCGTGTAGAGCGCGATGACCGCACTCATGACCACCGGGGCGGGCGGGTCCACCAGCACGAACTCGACAATGGACAGCCCACCGGTGGCGGCCAGCACCGCCATCGGGTTGCGCCGCCGCAGGGCGAGCACGGCAGCGGCGAGCACCATCAGGACCACGCTGCCCACCTCGGGCGTGCGGGTGCCGAAGCTGGGCCCGTTCGGCGCGTTCGGGTCGGTGAACGATCCGACGATCATCGCGACGAGTACGGCCACGGCGAGCGCGCCGTCGAACGCGAGGGGATGGTCGCGCAGCCAGCGCCGGACGCGTAGGAACCCGGTTCCGATGGTGGTCACGTCAAGCTACGGTACGGCGTGTCGCGCACGGATACGGTCCACCCGTGGCAGGGACCGTACGCAGAGCGTGGCAATCCGGGCAGAACTGTGCCCCGTGACCGGCGGACCGGACACGGGGCACAGTGCGTGTGTGCGGGTGCTGGAGCGACCGGCGTCAGCCGGGGATCAGACCGTCGTCCCGGAGCATCTCGCGCACCTCTTCGAGGGTGGCGTCGGGCGACGGCAGGATCAGTTCGGACGGCTCCAGGGAGTCGTCCGGCAAAGGCGTGCCGAGCTCGCGCACCGTGGCGAGGAGCGCCTGGAGCGTGGCGCGGAAGCCCGGGCCGTCACCGCTCTCCATCTCGGCGAGCAGTTCGTTGTCGAGCCTGTTGAGCTCGGCGAGATGGCTGTCGGCCAGGGCGACCTGGCCCTCCCCCATGATCCGAACGATCATGACGTCCGCCTTACTTACTGCTTGTCGAACCTGTGCGGGGACTGCGAGGACTGCTGCTGGGCGGCGTCCTGCGGGCCGCCCTCGATGGCCTGCTGCGGGGCGGAGCCGCCGGCCAGTTCGGCCTTCATCCGCTGCAGCTCCAGCTCCACATCCGTACCACCGGAGATCCGGTCCAGTTCGGCGGCGATGTCGTCCTTCGCCGTCCCGGTCGGGTCGTCCAGAGCGCCGGAGGCGAGCAGCTCGTCGATCGCACCGGCGCGCGCCTGCAGCTGCTGGGTCTTGTCCTCGGCCCGCTGGATCGCCAGGCCGACGTCGCCCATCTCCTCGGAGATCCCGGAGAACGCCTCGCCGATCCGGGTCTGCGCCTGGGCGGCGGTGTAGGTGGCCTTGATGGTCTCCTTCTTCGTACGGAAGGCGTCGACCTTGGCCTGCAGCCGCTGGGCCGCGAGAGTGAGCTTCTCCTCCTCACCCTGCAGCGTCGCGTGCTGCGTCTCCAGGTCGGTGACCTGCTGCTGGAGTGCGGCGCGCCGGGACAGCGCCTCGCGGGCCAGGTCCTCGCGGCCGAGCGCGAGCGCCTTGCGGCCCTGGTCCTCCAGCTTGGACGTCTGGCCCTGCAGCTGGTTCAGCTGCAGCTCCAGGCGCTTGCGCGAGGTCGCCACATCGGCGACGCCGCGGCGCACCTTCTGAAGCAGTTCCAGCTGCTTCTGGTACGAGTAATCGAGGGTCTCGCGCGGATCCTCGGCCCGGTCAAGGGCCTTGTTTGCCTTCGCGCGGAAGATCATCCCCATACGCTTCATGACACCGCTCATGGGCTTCGCGCGCCCCCTTCTGACGGACTGGGCTCCAGCACTCCAACAGAACCCACAGTACGGGCCCTGTCTCTATTACCGCACTGTTCGAGCACGGATGTGCTCCTCCCCAAGGACGACTGCCCCCGGTTACCGCTCCGGCCCAGGGAGTAGGCGGCCCTCGGGGAAACCGGTGGCAACGTCCGATCTGCCCCTCTCGGGACACCTGGGAGGACGCAGGCCGTTGCCGGATCGTTCCCGACCGGGCTGGGGTCGTCGCGGCCGACCCCGTACCCTTGGGTTTTGTGTTCCGTAGCCGTTCGAAGGATGAGAAGGCCCCCGCCACCAAGGTGACGGCGGACCTCTCCACGCAGCCCCGCGACCCGCAGGCCCCCAAAGGTCGCCCCACCCCCAAGCGCAGCGATGCCCAGTCGCAGCGCCGTCGTGCCTCCAGTGGCGCGCCGCTCGACCGCAAGGAGGCCATGAAACGCCAGCGCGAAGCGCGCCGGGTTGACTTGGCCAAGCAGCGCGAGGCGCTCGCCAGTGGCGACGAGCGCTACCTGCCGGCCCGTGACAAGGGTCCGGTGCGGCGCTTCGTCCGCGACTTCGTGGACTCGCGCTTCTGCATCGCGGAGTTCTTCCTGCCGCTCGCGGTGATCATCCTGGTCCTCAGCGTGATCCAGGTGCGGAACATCCAGAACATCTCGCTGCTGCTCTGGCTCGGTGTGATCGTGCTGATCGTCATCGACTCGATCGGTCTCACGTTCCGGCTGAAGAAGCAGCTGAACGCCCGCTTCCCCGATACGCCGAAGCGCGGCGCGGTCGCCTACGGCCTGATGCGTACGCTTCAGATGCGTCGGCTCCGTCTGCCGAAGCCGCAGGTCAAGCGCGGAGAGCGGCCCTGAGTACGGAGCTTTCCGACTCGGTCGGCGGTCCATCCGCAGGCCTGCCGGGCGGTGCCGCCTTCAGGGACTACGGGTTCAGCGGGGCCTCTTCGGCGTGGCTCAGAGGGCTCGGCGGGCTGCGCAACACCGTCCGCCAGGAGCTCGTCGCCCGGCAGCTCGACGAGCAGATAGCCGCGCGCTTCCCGGTCGGTCAGCGGCTGCGGATTCTCGATGTCGGCATGGGACAGGGCACGCAGGCGCTGCGGCTGGCCCGGGCCGGCCACACGGTGACCGGTCTGGAGTCCGACGCCGAGATGCTGAGGGTCGCCCGCGAGGCGCTCGGGGACGAGCCCGCGGGCATCCGGGAGCGGGTCCGGCTGATCGAGGGCGACGGCCAGGACACGGGCGTGCACTTCCTGCCGGGCAGCTTCGACGTGGTGCTCTGCCACGGCGTACTCATGTACGTCCGGGAGCCGGACGCGCTGCTGGCCGGACTGGCCCGGATGCTGGCGCCCGGCGGGCTGCTCTCGCTGCTCGTACGGAACGGCGACGCGCTGGCGATGCGGCCGGGCGCCGCCGGGGACTGGGACACGGCACTGGCCGCGTTCGACACGGATACGTACACCAACCGGCTGGGCCTGACGGTCCGCGCCGACCGGCTGGACGCCCTCACGGCCACGCTCGCCGGGATCGCGGCGCCCTTGCACGCCTGGTACGGGGTGCGGATCTTCACGGACCAGGTGAGCAATGACGTGGAGCTGCCGGCCGCCGCGGAACTCGACCGGGTGCTCGCCGCGGAGGACCGGGCCGGACGGACGGATCCGTACCGCCGGGTTGCCGCGCTGCTGCATCTGTGCGGGGTGCGCGGCTAGCGGGCGTCCGGACGAGGGCGGGACAGTTCACGGCGCCCGGTGCGGCGCATCGCAGGGCGCCGGAGCATCCAGGTAGCGAGCTGTTCCGACATATCGGCAGCGCCGCGAGAGGCCGTGCCGGCCGATGCGGCCCCGGCCGTGATCCGCCGGAAATCCCCGGGGATGGTTGAGGGGTGGGCTTCACCCGATCGGCCGAACCCAGCAGGCCGCCAATGGGGTTAAAAGTAATGATTCAGACATGGATGCTTCCCACTCGCGCGGCCGTTTGTACCGGCTGCTGCTGCCTCTGACCGCAGGTGTCTGTGCCATAGCCCTGGTGTCCGGCTGCTCGGACTCGGACTCGGCCAGCGCCGATGCCACGAAGTCGGCCTCGCCGCATGCGACTTCCCGGGCCGCAGGTGACCTGCAGGCCGAATACCAGACCGTCATCAAAAACGTGCTGCCCTCCGTGGTACAGATCCAAGCCGCCAACAGTCTCGGATCCGGCATCGTCTACGACGACAAGGGCCATATCGTCACCAATGCCCATGTGGTCGGCCAGGAGAAGACGTTCAAGGTCACCGTCGTCACCGGCGAGAAGGTGCTGGGCGCCTCGCTGGTCGCCACCTATCCGGAGCAGGACCTGGCCGTCATCAAGCTCGACAACGTACCGAGCGGGCTGAAGGCGGCGAAGTTCGGCAACTCGGATAAGGTCGAGGTCGGTCAGATAGTGCTGGCGATGGGTTCGCCGCTCGGACTGTCCAGCAGCGTCACCCAGGGCATCGTGTCGGCGGTCGGCCGGACCGTCAGCGAGAGCCGGGAGGACGGTGGCACCGGGGCGACCATAGCGAACATGGTGCAGACCTCGGCCGCGATCAACCCGGGCAACAGCGGCGGTGCGCTGGTGAACCTGGACAGCGAGGTGATCGGCATTCCGACGCTGGCGGCGACGGATCCGCAGATGAACGGCGCGGCACCGGGCATCGGGTTCGCGATCCCCGTCTCGATGGTGAAGACGGTGGCCGACCAGATCATCAAGAGCGGCAAGGTCACCGACTCGGGCCGAGCGGCGCTGAACATCACCGGCCGCACAGTCGTCGACGACAACTACCAGCCGTTCGGAGTCGCGCTGGTCACCGTCACGCCGGGCGGAGGCGCGGACAAGGCCGGACTGCGGGTCGGCGACATCGTCACGAAGATCGACGACACACGGATCACGACGATGACGGAGCTGGCCGAGACGCTGGCCGGCAATAAGCCGGGCCAGAAGGTCAAGGTGACATATCTGCGCAACGGTGTGGAGAATACCGCGGTCGTCACTCTGGGCGAGATCTGACCGCTGCCATGCAAGGCCCCGGATGCCGAGGAACGGCGCCCGGGGCCTTCGTGCGCCCGTATCGGCGGTCAGCCCTGGTCGGCCTGGAGACTCATCGGGCCATAGATCTTCGTCGCGTCCTCGAAGAGGGTCACCTGGTCCGCCCCGCCGTCCAGAAGTTCCTTCCAGAACTCACCGATCCATGACTCCGCATCGCCCTGGGTCGTGAATTCCTCCGGCTGCAGGGCCGGCTCCGTCTCCGTACCGTCGGACTTCTCGAACCGCCACGTCCACGCCATGTCCGCCTCCTGGGTCGCGTTGCTGCCCGCAGCCTAGTGCCTGGGGCCTGTCGGACCGAGATCCATGGGGTTGGTCGCGCAGTCGGTGCGGGGACGCGGGAGGATCGGAGCGTGGAACTGACACTGCTCGGCACCGGAGCCCCCGACGGGCTGCCGCGCCCCGAATGTCCGTGCGCCGCCTGCGCCACCGCCCGCGGGGTGTGGGCGCGCGCCGCGACCGCACTGCTGGTCGACGGCGCGGTGCTGCTCGATCTCACTCCGGGGGCCGCGTTCGCCGCCGCACGTGCGGGTCATTCACTGACCGGCGTACGGCAGGTGCTGCTCAGCCATCCGCACGACGGGCCCGCCGTGGAGCTGCCGGCCGGGCTGCCTCCGGCCGGACGGGTGCCGGACGGGCAGGTGCTGACGCTGATCAGCGGGCACCGGATCCGGGCGGTGCCGATGGACTCGCCGGGGACCGGGTACGAGGTGACGTCCCCGGAGGGTGCGCGGCTGCTGTACATGCCGCCGGGGGCGGCCCCCGCCGGTCTCACGGACCGGGTGGCGGAGCCGTACGACATGGTGGTCGGTGATGTGACCGAACGCCCGGACGCAATGGCCAGGCTGCGGGCCGTCGAAGCGATCGGGCCGGCCACCGAGGTCATCGCCGTTCATCTGGACCATGACGCGCCCACCGGCCCCGAGCTGGACCGGCGGCTCGCGGCGGCCGGCGCCCGGACCGTGCCGGACGGGACGACACTGGTGGTCGGCGAGTACCACGTCGTAGCGGATGTCCCGCGGCGGACGCTGGTGACGGGCGGTGCGCGGTCCGGGAAGTCGGTGGAGGCCGAGCGGCGGCTGGAGACCTTCCCCGAGGTGGTGTATGTGGCGACCGGCGGCGGCCGCGAAGGCGACGCGGAGTGGATGGCCCGGGTCGGGCTGCACCGGGAGCGCAGACCGGCGGCCTGGCGCACCGAGGAGACCTGTGACCTGGTGGACCTGCTGGAGTCGGACGGGCCGCCGCTGCTGATCGACTGCCTGTCGCTGTGGCTGACGGACGCGATGGACCGGGTGAACGCCTGGGACGACGCGGCGTGGGCGGACGGCGGCGAGAGTGCGCTGCGGGAACGGGTCACCGAACTGGTCGGCGCGGTGCGCGGAACGCGGCGTACGGTCGTCGCCGTGACCAATGAGGTCGGCTCGGGCGTGGTGCCCGCGACCGCCGCAGGTCGGCGGTTCCGGGACGAGCTGGGGCGGCTCAACGCCGCGTTCGCCGACGAGTGCGAGCACGTGCTGCTGGTGGTGGCCGGTCAGGCGCTGACGCTACGCGGCTGACCCGCATCGCCACAGGAACAGCAGCTGGAAGGGAGCGGACATGGCGCGAGTGAGGCCGATGCTGGAAGGCGTTCCGGAGACCCTGCTCTGGACGCTCTACAACCGGGCGTACGAGGCGGGGCAGCTCTATCCCGTCATCGACGATCCGATGGCGCTGCACCTCATGGCGGACCTCGACTACCCCTTCGAGGAGCGCTTCGGGCGGCCGAACGCCTTCCACTCGCAGGCGCAGGCGCTGCGCTCACGCTGCTTCGACCTGACGGTGCAGGGCTATTTGCGCGGACATCCGGAGGCCACCGTCGTCGCGCTCGGCGACGGGCTGGAAACCGGCTTCTGGCGGGTCGACAACGGGCGGCTCACCTGGCTGAGTGTGGAGTTGCCCCAGGTGGCAGCGTTGCGCCGAATGCTGCTGCCCTCCTCGGACCGGCTGCGGACGCTCTCCCGGTCGGCGACCGATCTCTCCTGGCTGGACGAGATCGAGGACCCTGCGGGCCGGGGCGTGATCGTCACGACGCAGGGGCTGCTGATGTATCTGCAGCCTTGGGCGGTACGGAAGATCCTGGCGACCTGCGCCGAACGGCTGCCGGGCGGGGTGCTCGTCCTGGACTCGATGGCGCGCCGGCCGGCGAAGGGGACGGTGGCCGGGAAGTCGAAGATCGGCTCCATGACCGTCCCGCCGATGCACTGGGCGATGAACCCGGGCGAGCGGAAGAAGCTGCGCAGTGCGCATCCGAACATCACCGAGGTGCGCGCGCTGGGGCTGCCGCGGGGACGGGGCGCGATGGGAGAACTGATCCGGCTCCAGCATCTGACGCCGGGGCTGCGGACACTGACCCCCGCGATGACGCTGCTGCGCTTCGGCACCTGAGGGGCCGGCCGCCGCACTGATGAGGCGTCAGAATCGTGGCAGGTACTGTTCCGCAATGAGCCCGCCGCCGGGCTCACCGGCCCACACCACGTAACGACCCGCGAGGCAGACCCCCGTGAATCTGGACGACTTCTCCGACCTGATCGAACGCCCCGACGGCGGGGTACGGCGCGACGCCGAGGAACGCCGGGAGCGGCAGATCGTGCCCCCGGGCGCCCTCGGCCGGCTCGACGAGCTGGGCGAGTGGCTCTCGGCCGCCCAGCAGGCCGTGCCGGTCAAGCCGATCCTGCAGCCGCGCGTGGTGCTCTTCGCCGGTGATCACGGGGTGGCCGAGCTCGGTGTCTCCGGCCGCGCGGCCGGGACCGCGCACGAGCTGGTCCGGGCCACGCTGGAGGGCGCGACGCCGCTGGCCGTGCTGGCCCGCCAGTTCTCCGTACCGGTGCGGATCGTCGACGCCGGCCTGGACTGCGAGCCGGAGCTGCTGCCCGAGTCGGTCGTACGTCACCGGGTGCGGCGCGGCAGCGGCCGGATCGACATCGAGGACGCGCTGACGGCCGAGGAGGCCGAGCAGGCGGTACGTCTGGGCATCGCGATCGCCGACGAGGAGGCCGACTCGGGCACCGATCTGGTGGCGCTCGGCGATCTGAGCGTCGGTGGCACCACGGCGGCGGCCACCCTGATCGCGGCCCTGTGCGGCACGGACGCCTCGGTGGTCACCGGGCGCGGCGGCGCGGGTATCGACGATCTCGCCTGGATGCGCAAGTGCGCGGCGATCCGGGACTCGCTGCGGCGGGCCCGGCCGGTCCTCGGTGACCAGCTGGAGCTGCTGGCCACGGTCGGCGGCGCGGACCTGGCGGCGACGACGGGGTTCCTGTTGCAGTGCGCGGTGCGCAGGCTGCCGGTGATTCTGGACGGCGTGGTCTCGTCGGCGTGCGCGCTGGTCGCTCAGCGGGCCGCCTTCCGGGCGCCGGACTGGTGGCTGGCCGGCCAGGTGAGCGGCGAGCCGGCACAGACGAAGGCGCTTGACCGGATGGCGCTCAGCCCGCTACTGGACCACGGCGTCATCGTGGGCGAGGGGAGCGGGGCGCTGCTGGCGCTTCCGCTCGTGCAGGCCGCCGCCGCGCTGGCGGCGGAGCTGCCCGAGCGGGTACCGGCCGACGAGGACGACGCCTCGAAGACCGACACGGACGACGACTGACGGACCCTGCCGCGCTGCGGCCGCCGACCGCCGGACACCGGCCGCAGCAGGCCTCCCCATGGGGCGCGATGCACCATATGATCGCTTTTCATGGGAGAGGTCCGATTGGTCAGCCAGGACGCCCGGCGGAGCACCGTCCGCTCACGACGCAGTGCGGCATTCACCATCTGGTATCTGCGCATCGTGTCGTTCATCAATTTCCTGAGCGCCGTCTGGGTCACGCTCGGGCAGGACCTGCGTCGACACAACACCGAGAACTACTTCACGCCCTATCTCCTCACCGCGGGCTTCTCCTCCGGAGTGGTCGCCCTCTTCCTCGCGATCACCATGCGACGGCGCAAGCGCGCCGCCTGGATCGTCAACATGGTGCTGAGCGGCCTCCTGCTCCTGCTCTTCGCCTTCGTGATCGTCTTTCCCGAGATCCGACGGTACCCACAGAACTGGATCTCGCTTGCGCTGACAGCCGCGTTCGTCGTGGCGCTGGTCCTGGGCCGGCGGGAGTTCTACGCGAAGGGCGACCGGTCCAACGCGAAGCTGGCGGCCGTGGTCGCCGTCGGCGGGCTGCTGGTCACCTCGCTGATCGCCACCCTGCTGGTCACCGTCACGAACAAGGCGCACGACGAGTACCGGTCGACCTTCCTCGACCGCTGGCGCTACGGCGCGCTGCGGCTGATCTCGGTAACAACCGACGAAGCCCGCTTCCCCGGCATCACCGTGCCCGGCTGGGTCAATGTCGTCATCAACATCCTCTCCACCCTGCTGCTGATCGCCGTCGTGTACGTGGCGTTCCGCTCCCGCCGGGCCGTCGACCCGATCACCCCGCAGGACGAGGACCGGCTCCGCGCCCTCCTGGAAAAGCACGGCGAACGCGACTCGCTCGGCTACTTCGCGCTGCGCCGGGAGAAGAGCGTCATCTGGTCGCCGACCGGGAAGGCGGCCGTCACCTACCGGGTGGTCGGCGGCGTCTCGCTCGCCTCCGGTGATCCGATCGGCGACCCGGAGGCCTGGCCCGGCGCGATCGAACCATGGCTGGCCGAGGCCCGCGAGCACGGTTGGATCCCGGCGGTGATGGGGGTGAGCGAGGAGGGCGGCACGGTCTACGCCCGGCACGGGCTCGACGCGCTGGAACTCGGCGACGAGGCAATCGTGGAGACCGCCGAATTCACCCTCGAAGGGCGGGCGATGCGGACCGTCCGCCAGGCGTACAACCGGGTCAGGCGTGCCGGGTACGAGGTGACCATCCGGCGCCACTGCGACATCCCCGACGAGGAGATGGCCGAACTGCTGCGGCGCGCCGACGACTGGCGCGACGGGGAGACCGAGCGCGGCTTCTCGATGGCGCTGGGGCGGCTCGGCGATCCGGCGGACGGCCGGTGCGTGATGCTCGAATGCCGTGACCCCACGGAGAAGGGGCAGGGCGAAGGAGCGGGCGGCCCCGGCGAATTGCGAGCCGTACTGAGCTTCGTGCCCTGGGGTCCGAACGGTCTCTCGCTGGACCTGATGCGCCGTGACCGGGACGCCGAGAACGGTCTGATGGAGTTCATGGTCATCGAACTCCTCCAGCGCGCCGAAAAGATCGGGATCACGCAGGTGTCGCTCAACTTCGCGATGTTCCGGTCGGTCTTCGAGAGGGGATCGCGGCTGGGCGCGGGACCGGTGCTGAGGCTGTGGCGCTCGCTGCTCAGCTTCTTCTCGCGCTGGTGGCAGATCGAGTCGCTCTACCGCGCCAACGCCAAGTACCGACCGATCTGGGAGCCGCGTTTCATGCTCTTCGAGAAGAGCTCCGACCTGCTGCGCATCGGCATCGCCGCGGGCCGCGCCGAAGGGTTCCTGGAGGCGCCCGGGCTGCCCAAGTGGCTGCACCGCTCGCACCTGGGAACCCGTAGATGAGACCGGTGGCCGCGCTGCGCACGGTCGCCCGACGCGAGTGGGTACCGCTGCTCTCGACCGTACGCGGGGCGCTCGCCCGCTCCCGGCTGCGGGCGGTCCCCATGACGCCGGCCGCGGTCTGTCTGACGGCGCTGCTCCAGGCGGTGCAGAACCAGCCGTGGGGCTTCCGTCCGGTGCAGGTCCTCGGCTCGGTGCGGGCCGAGGACCCGCTGTGGACCGCTCTGCTGCGTACCCCGCTGTCGCTGTTCGTGCCCGCGCTCGATCTGCCGGTGTGGGGTGCGCTGGCGCAGGTGCTCGTGGTGTTCGGGGTCGCCGAGATCTGTCTCGGGCGCCAGCGCACGCTGCTCATCGCGTACGTCGCCACGCTGGCCGGGACACTGTACGCACGGACCGGCGTCGCGGTCGGCCCCGATGGGCTGTTCGGGCTGCCGGCATCCGACGCGCAGGTCGTCGACACGGGACCGTCGGCGGCAGTCGTGGGGCTCGCGATCTATGTGTGCCACGCCTACCGGGCGTGGTTCACCGGGGCGGTGGTCATCGCGGCGATGGTCATCGAGGTACTTCTCAGGAACAACCTGGCGGGCAAGGAGCATCTGGCGGCGATCGCCGCGGTGCTGATCCTGTGCGGCCTCACCGCCCGGTACGACCGGCGTCGGCAACCGCCCGTCCGCCGTGGTCAGGACTTGGGCGTGGGAACGCGGGCCCGGTCCGGCGCTCCGCCGATGAGGTCCTGAAACCTGCGGCGCGGCCCCGCCCAGCGCCGGTCGTGGTGGTACGCGCGCAGCACCGCCCTGGAACGGGCGCGGTGCCGGTTGCGGTAGAACCTCTTCGCCCACATAGACGTCGGCCGGGCCAGCCGGATCGCCCCGAACAGGGCGACGAACGGCACCAGGGTGCCGATCACCGCCATCCGTGCCTTGCCCTTGAACAGGGCGATCAGCACGAAGCAGAAGTTGATCAACAGGGTCAGGACGATGCCGAGCCGGCCCTGCTGCTGATCGCTGGTCAGTTCGTTCACCCCGAGCGGTGAGAAGCCGCCGAGGAGGAGCAGGACGAGCGCGGCGGTGAGGACGACGACCTCGACGCTCTGGCGGCCCTGTTCGGACCAGTACACGTCGTCGAGATGGAGGATCAGGGCGAACTCGTCCAGCACCAGCCCCGCGCCCGCCCCGAAGATCACCGCGCAGACGCCCGCCGCCACGCCGTACCGTCCGCTGGAGACCGCGCCGAAGCCGCCGATCACCGTCAGCACCACACCGGGCACCACATGGTGGACGTGCACCCCGCCGGGCGTGATGTTGCGGAACGGCCCCTTCCCGGCCCTGATCATCCGGGTGATGAGACGGGTGATGGCGAAGGTCAGCACAAAGGCGGCCAGGGCGAGAAGCAGGGGCAGCTTCCCCGGCTCGACAAAGTTCTGATCGAACCAGTGACCCATGCCACTCACTCCCATTGATCCGCTTGTGCGGTGCTTTACAGCGTTTCGGCCAATCTAGCGGTGCGGCCCAGGGATTAGCCTGCGCGCCGTGACCTCCCTGAACAGCCACGGCATACGTTTCGCCTTCGGCACCCTGACCGTGCTCCCCGTCCGCGTCACCCGCTGGGACCGCGAGGCCACCCGTGCCGGGATGCTGAGCGCCCCGCTCGCCGGTCTGGTGGTGGGGCTGCTCGCGGCGGCCTCCGGCGGACTGCTGCTGCTCGGGTCGGGGCCGCTGCTCGCGGCGGTCGCCTCCACCGCGGTGCCCGCGGTCCTCACACGGGGGCTGCACCTCGACGGACTCGCCGACACGGCGGACGGGCTCGGCAGCGGCAAGTCCGCGGCGGACGCGTTGCGCATCATGAAGCAGTCGGACATTGGGCCATTCGGTGTCATCACCCTGCTGTTCGTCCTTCTGGCCCAGGTCGCGGTCCTCCAGGAGCTGTACGGGGAGGGCTGGGCGCACGGCGCGGTGGCGGCGGCCGTCGCGGGGGTCACCGCCCGCCTCGCGCTCACACTGGCGTCCCGTCAGGGCGTGCCTCCGGCCCGGCCGGAGGGGCTGGGGGCGGCGGTGGCGGGAACGGTGCCGATGGGGGCGGCGGCGGCCGTGACGGTCGCGGTGGTGGCCGCGGGGTCGGGGGCGGGGGCGCTGTTCGGCGGGTACGGGGCGCTGCACCACGGCCTTGCCGTAGTGGCCGGGCTGATGGGTGCACAGCTGCTGCTGCGGCACTGTGTGCGGCGGTTCGGCGGCGTGACCGGGGATGTGTTCGGTGCGCTCGCGGAGACGGCGGCGACGGCGGCGCTGGTGGTGTTGGCCCTGGGGTAGGCGGACGGGGGTGCGGGGCTGCCCGGTTTCCGTCTTCTCCTCACTCCGCGGACGGGCTCGCCACACAGCTCCGGCGCCAGGTGCCCAGGTCGTACTTCTTGCGGAGCGAACTCAGACGCAGCCGCGTCGACTCCGGGCAGAACCGTGCCACCGGCACCTCGTACTCCACATGGAACACCGCCTTGTCCGCCTCGATGAACGGGGTGAGGTCGGCGCACTCGTCGTACTGGGCGCACTGTTCGTTGACCGCGAAGTCGAAGTCCGGTTCCAGCTGCGGGATCTGGTCCAGGTCGTTCTTCAGCCCGACCGCGAGTCCGTGCCGGTGGGCGATGCGGGCGATGAGGCGGTTGTAGCGCAGCTGATCGGCGCCGGTCAGGGAAAAGCCCGTGCGGTTGCGGTAGCCGTCCATGTTGTCGGGCTCGACCGCGTCGAAGCCCTTCTTCGCGCACATCTCGATGCGGGACTCCATCAGCGGCCCGAGCAGATCCGTGCGGCGGATGTCGAGCCAGCGCTCCCCCGGCCAGCCGTTGCCCTTCCCGAGGATCGAGGCGGGGAACTTCCCGGCATCCGGGCGGAAGTCCTCCCAGGCGCCCGTGGACACGTAACAGATGACCTTGCGGCCACGGCGGTGCAGATCGGCGACCGCCTGCGCATCGTGCTCGAAGCCGTCGATGTCGTACACCGGAACGTCCACGGTGGGGTCGAGACGGCCGGAGAGCTGCCACTGCCAGTCGGTGCCCGGCTTCGGCTGCCAGCGCCCGGCAGAGGCGGTTCGAGGAGCCGAGGTGCAGCCTGCCAGCACCGCCGACAGGATCAGTACGGTGATGGGCGCCGCCGACTTCGGTCTCGTCCTGCGTGCAGCCCGATGGGCGCGCATCGCTCTCCCCCACTCGCTCCGGCACCTCCGACCGACCCTACTTCCCGGGCCGGTTGCGCCCCCGCGGCCCCCGACGCGGACCGGCCGGGGGCCGGAGGCGTACCGCCGGAACGGACCGTAGACGGCCCGCCGCCGTGATACCGCAGCAAAGGCGCGCGTAGGCTCATTCCCGGCACATTGCGGCGGCGTCTACGATGCGCCGGGCACGGTCGGCCCACCCCTCGACCGACAACGAACTCAACGGAAGCGAGATTTCACCACCGTGACTGCTCTCACTCTCAGCACTGCCGGTGCGGCGACGCTGCGCGCCGACGCACTCGTCGTCGGCGTCGCCAAGGGAGCCAAGGGCCCGGTCGTCGCACCGGGCGCCGAGGCCGTGGACAAGGCGTTCGGCGGAAAGCTCGCCACCGTCCTGGAGACCCTGGGCACCTCCGGTGCCGAGGGCGAAGTGACCAAGCTCCACGCGCCGGACGGTCTCAAGGTCCCGGTCATCATCGCGGTCGGACTCGGTCCGGTCCCGGAGAAGGACGCGGCATTCGACGGCGAGGCACTGCGCCGCGCCGCCGGTTCCGCCGCGCGTGCGCTGACCGGTTCGAAGAAGGCCGGCTTCGCGCTGCCGATCACGTCTGTCGAGGACGCCGAGGCCGTCGCCGAGGGCGCACTGCTCGGCGCGTACGCCTTCACCGCGTACCAGGGCGGCGAGAACAAGCTCGCGCCGAAGGACAAGAAGAACGGCAACGGCGCCAAGCTGCCGCTCGCCGAGGTCGCCCTGCTCGGCGGCAAGCCGCGCGACAAGGCGTTCAAGGCGGCCGCAGAGCGTGCCACCGCGCTCGTCGAGGAGATCAACCGCGCCCGCGACCTGATCAACACCCCGCCGAACGACCTGTACCCCGAGTCCTTCGCCGCCGTGGCCACGGCCGCCGGCAAGGAGCACGGCATCAAGGTGCAGGTCCTCGACGAGAAGGCGCTCGTCAAGGGCGGCTTCGGCGGTCTGCTGGGCGTCGGCCAGGGCTCGACCCACGGCCCCCGCCTGGTGAAGCTCGCCTACACGCACCCGAAGGCGGAGAAGACCCTGGCCCTGGTCGGCAAGGGCATCACCTACGACTCGGGCGGCATCTCGCTGAAGCCGGCCGGTCACAACGAGACGATGAAGTGCGACATGAGCGGCGCCGCCGCCGTGTTCGCGACCGTCGTCGCGGCCGCCCGTCTCGGCCTCCAGGTCAACGTCACCGGCTGGCTGGCGCTCGCCGAGAACATGCCGTCCGGCAGCGCCACCCGCCCGGGTGACGTGCTGCGCATGTACAGCGGCAAGACCGTCGAGGTGCTGAACACGGACGCCGAGGGCCGGCTCGTCCTCGCCGACGCGCTGACCCGCGCCTGTGAGGAGAACCCGGACGCGATCGTCGACGTGGCGACCCTGACCGGAGCGATGGTCCTGGCGCTGGGCCACCGCACCTTCGGCATCATGGCGAACGACGACGCCTTCCGTACGTCCATCCACGAGATCGCCGGGGAGGTCGGCGAGGCCTCCTGGCCGATGCCGCTCCCCGCCGACCTGCGCAAGGGCATGGACTCCCCGACCGCCGACATCGCCAACATGGGTGAGCGGATGGGCGGCGGCCTGGTGGCCGGTCTGTTCCTTCAGGAGTTCGTGGGCGAGGGCATCGCCTGGGCGCACCTGGACATCGCGGGTCCGGCCTTCCACGAGGGCGCGCCGTACGGCTACACGCCGAAGGGCGGCACCGGTTCCGCGGTCCGCACGCTGGTGAAGCTGGCGGAGCGCACCGCTGCCGGGGACCTCGGCTGAGGATGCTCCGTGCGTACGGCCCCGGGCATACGTCCGGGGCCGTACGTGTTCACTCGTCGGCATCGCCGCACGATGCGCGCAGGTTTCGCTCTCAACGAAATCCGCACACCCACCCGTCTCCCACCACCACCCTTTCGACCGCGGCGCTTCTCGCCGCTCCTACCAATCTCTACGCAGCAGTAACCATCCGGAACGGATGATCATCCGTCTCGGACCCGGGCCCCGCGTCCCGCCCACCGTCAACAAGTGCGAAGATGGGTTCTCGGCAGGACAGGGCCCCCACCACAGGGCCGAATAACAAAAGCGGCCGAACACCAGCCGACCGGCCGGTCATCCCCCAGCGACGGGGCCCGGCGTACGGCGCACATGCATGGAGGACGTGACGTGGCGAACGACGCCAGCACCGTTTTCGACCTAGTGATCCTCGGCGGTGGTAGCGGCGGTTACGCCGCGGCCCTGCGCGGAGCGCAGCTGGGCCTGGACGTCGCTCTGATCGAGAAGGGCAAGGTCGGCGGCACCTGCCTGCACAACGGCTGCATCCCCACGAAGGCGCTGCTGCACGCCGGCGAGATCGCCGACCAGGCACGCGAGGCCGACCAGTTCGGCGTCAAGGCCACCTTCGAGGGCATCGACATCGAGGCCGTCCACAAGTACAAGGACGACGTGATCTCGGGCCTGTACAAGGGCCTGCAGGGTCTCATCGCTTCCCGCAAGGTGCACTACGTCGAGGGTGAGGGACGGCTCTCCTCCCCCACCTCGGTGGATGTGAACGGCCAGCGCATCCAGGGCCGCCACGTGCTCCTGGCGACCGGCTCCGTGCCGAAGTCGCTGCCGGGCCTGGAGATCGACGGCAACCGGATCATCTCCTCGGACCACGCGCTGAAGCTGGACCGCGTCCCGAAGTCCGCGATCGTCCTGGGCGGCGGCGTCATCGGCGTCGAGTTCGCCTCGGCGTGGACGTCCTTCGGCACCGACGTCACGATCATCGAGGGTCTGAAGCACCTCGTTCCGGTCGAGGACGAGAACAGCTCGAAGCTTCTTGAGCGCGCTTTCCGCAAGCGCGGCATCAAGTTCAACCTCGGTACGTTCTTCCAGAGCGCCGAGTACACGCAGGACGGTGTCCGCGTGACCCTCGCCGACGGCAAGACGTTCGAGGCGGAGGTGCTGCTGGTCGCGATCGGCCGCGGCCCGGTCTCGCAGGGTCTGGGTTACGAGGAGGCCGGCGTCGCGATGGACCGCGGCTACGTCCTCGTCGACGAGTACATGCAGACCAACGTTCCGACCATCTCGGCCGTGGGCGACCTGGCCCCGACGCTGCAGCTCGCGCACGTCGGCTTCGCCGAGGGCATCCTGGTGGCGGAGCGGCTGGCCGGTCTGAAGACCGTCCCGATCGACTACGACGGTGTCCCCCGGGTGACGTACTGCCACCCCGAGGTCGCTTCCGTGGGCATCACCGAGGCCAAGGCCAAGGAGCTCTACGGCGCGGACAAGGTCGTCGCTCTGAAGTACAACCTTGCGGGCAACGGCAAGAGCAAGATCCTCAAGACCGCGGGCGAGATCAAGCTCGTCCAGGTCAAGGACGGTGCCGTGGTCGGCGTCCACATGGTCGGTGACCGTATGGGCGAGCAGGTCGGCGAAGCCCAGCTGATCTACAACTGGGAGGCGCTGCCGGCCGAGGTCGCGCAGCTCATCCACGCCCACCCGACGCAGAGCGAAGCGCTCGGCGAGGCCCACCTGGCCCTGGCCGGCAAGCCCCTCCACTCCCACGACTGATCCAGTCCCGGGCGCGACGACCGACCTACTTCCGCACTTTCGTAAGGAGCAACTGAAACCATGTCGGTTTCCGTAACCCTTCCGGCGCTCGGCGAGAGCGTCACCGAGGGCACTGTCACCCGCTGGCTGAAGGCCGAGGGCGAGCGCGTCGAGGCCGACGAGCCGCTGCTCGAGGTCTCGACCGACAAGGTCGACACCGAGATCCCGGCGCCCGCCGCCGGCATCCTCGCGTCCATCAAGGTCGCCGAGGACGAGACCGTCGAGGTCGGCGCCGAGCTGGCCGTCATCGACGACGGCCGGGGTGCAGCCGTCCCGGCCGCGGCTCCGGCCGCCGAGCCCGCGGCCGCTCCGGTTGCCGCTCCGGCGCCGGTCGCGGAGGCCCCCGCCGCCCCCGTGGCCGCGGCTCCGGCTGCTGCCCCGGCCGGTGGCGCCGCCGGTACGGACGTCACCCTCCCGGCGCTCGGCGAGAGCGTCACCGAGGGCACCGTCACCCGCTGGCTGAAGGAGGTCGGCGAGGCGGTCACGGAGGACGAACCGCTGCTCGAGGTCTCCACGGACAAGGTCGACACCGAGATCCCCGCCCCGGTCTCCGGTGTGCTGCTGGAGATCGTGGTCGCCGAGGACGAGACCGCCGAGGTCGGCGCGAAGCTCGCCGTCATCGGTGCCGCGGGTGCCGCCCCGGCGGCTGCCCCGGCTCCGGCCGCTCCGGCCCCCGTGGCCGCTCCGGCCCCCGTGGCCGCCCCGGCCCCCGTGGCCGCCCCGGCCCCCGTGGCCGCCCCGGCCCCCGTGGCCGCCCCGGCTCCGGCGGCGCCCGCCGCCCCGGCCCCGGCTCCGGTCGCTGCTCCGGCTCCGGTCACCCCGGTGGCTCCGGCTGCGGCCGCCGACGAAGGCGCGTACGTCACGCCGCTGGTCCGTAAGCTCGCCTCCGAGAGCGGTGTCGACCTCGGTGCGGTCAAGGGCACCGGCGTCGGTGGCCGTATCCGCAAGCAGGACGTCGTCGCCGCCGCGGAGGCCGCCAAGGCCGCCGCTGCCGCTCCGGCCCCCGTCGCGGCTGCCCCGGCAGCCGCGAAGGCGCCGAAGCTGGAGGCGTCCCCGCTGCGCGGTCAGACGGTCAAGATGACCCGCATGCGCAAGGTCATCGGCGACAACATGATGAAGGCGCTGCACTCGCAGGCCCAGCTGACCTCGGTCGTCGAGGTCGACATCACGAAGCTGATGAAGCTGCGCAACCAGGCGAAGGCCGCCTTTGCCGCCCGCGAGGGCGTCAAGCTGTCCCCGATGCCGTTCTTCGTGAAGGCTGCGGCCCAGGCGCTGAAGGCCCACCCGGTCATCAACGCCCGGATCAACGAGGACGAGGGCACCATCACGTACTTCGACTCGGAGAACATCGGCATCGCCGTGGACGCCGAGAAGGGTCTGATGACGCCGGTCATCAAGGGTGCGGGCGACCTGAACATCGCGGGTATCTCGAAGAAGACCGCCGAGCTGGCCGGCAAGGCCCGCGGCGGCGGCCTGACGCCGGACGACATGTCCGGTGCCACCTTCACCATCAGCAACACCGGCTCGCGCGGTGCGCTGTTCGACACCGTGATCGTGCCGCCGAACCAGGCCGCCATCCTGGGCATCGGTGCCACCGTCAAGCGTCCGGCGGTCATCGAGACCGCCGAGGGCACCGTCATCGGTGTCCGCGACATGACGTACCTCTCGCTCTCCTACGACCACCGTCTGGTGGACGGTGCGGACGCCGCCCGCTACCTGACTGCGGTCAAGGCGATCCTGGAGGCCGGCGAGTTCGAGGTCGAGCTCGGCCTCTGAGCACCACGGTTGTAACCAGCCTCACCAGCGGCGCCCCCGTCCGGACCCCTTCCGGGCGGGGGCGCCGCCGTATTGTCTAGACACCACCGGTTGTCTCGCCCGCACCGGTCGGATCGGCAGCACCGGTTTCCCCGAAGGAGCCCTCATGACCCCGCCCGTCGTCCACTCGCTGCGCGAACAGATCCGCGAGCACATCGTGGACGGGATCGTCAGCGGGCGCTGGAAGCCGGGCGAGCGGATCGTGGAGCGCCGGATCGCCACGGAACTGGAGGTCAGCCAGACGCCCGTACGCGAGGCGCTGCGGGAGCTGGAGACCCTCCGGCTGATCGAGTCGGCGCCCAACAAGGGTGTACGGGTCCGGAATCTGACCGCCGCCGACCTGGAGGAGTCCTACCCAGTACGGGCCGGTCTGGAGCAGATCGCGGCGGAGCTGGCGGCTCCGGTGCTCGGCGAGGACTGCTCGCGGCTGTCGCCGCATGTGGCGGCGCTGTACGAGGCCGACCGGCTGGCCGACGGCGAGGCGCAGGTGCGGCACACGGTGGCGTTCCACCGGGAGTTGGTGCGGGCCGCGGGGAACGCCGTACTGCTGCACACCTGGGAGGGGCTGGGCATCGAGGTGTTCACGGCGCTCTCGATCCGGTGGCTGGGGACGGTGCAGAAGTCGTACGCGGAGGAGCACGAGGCGCTCATCGACGCGTTCCTGCGCAAGGACCCGGACATCGGCCTGCTGGTGAAGGCGCATGTCCTGGGGTGCGCGCCGCGCGCCTGAGAGCCAGGTAAGCAGATGCGTGGTCGGGCGCTCAAGCGTGCAGCCGGGCGCCCGGTTTCATCCCATTTCCGACGTCACTCCGTGCCGCGAAACAGGGCACCGGATGCCAATTTCTTCATATCGAGAAGTTTTGCTCTTCATCCTTTGATCGATCATCGATCAGCGCCTTACAGTTCACTCCGCGGGCCCACCGGCCCCATTGCCCTGTCCTGCCAGTCAGGGCCTTTCTCCACCCCCCTCCTCTCCGGAAGGCGGCGATCATGACCGACCCCGTAGGAAAGCTTCCGAGCGAGCTCGACCAGCTCCCGGACCGTGACCCGGAGGAGACCGCCGAATGGGCGGCCTCCCTCGATGCCGTCACCAAGGCCGCGGGCCCGCACCGCGCCGCGTACCTGATGCGCCGCTCGCTGCAGCACGCCGAGGGCGCCGGTCTCGCGCTGCCCAAGCTGCTGGAGACCGATTACGTCAACTCCATCCCGACCGCCGCCGAGCCCGCGTTCGACGGCGACCTGGAGATGGAGTCCCGGATCACCGCCTGGAACCGCTGGAACGCGGCCGCGATGGTCACCCGTGGCTCCCGGTTCGGCGTCGGCGGCCACATCGCCACCTTCGCCTCCGCAGCCTGGCTGTACGAGACGGGCTTCAACCACTTCTTCCGCGGCAAGGAGGGGGACGGCTCCGGCGACCAGCTCTACATCCAGGGCCACGCCTCCCCCGGCATCTACGCCCGCGCCTTCCTCGACGGCCGGCTCAGCGAGCAGCAGCTCGACAACTTCCGTCAGGAGGCGGGCGGCGACGGTCTGCCGTCCTACCCGCACCCGCGGCGGCTGCCCTGGCTGTGGGAGTTCCCCACCGTCTCGATGGGCCTCGGCCCGCTCGCGGCGATCTACCAGGCGCGCTTCAACCGCTATCTGACCAACCGCAACATCAAGGACACGTCGAACTCGCACGTCTGGGCCTTCCTGGGCGACGGCGAGATGGACGAGCCCGAGTCGACCGCAGCCCTCGCCCTCGCGGCGCGTGAGCAGCTCGACAACCTGACCTTCGTCATCAACTGCAACCTGCAGCGCCTCGACGGTCCGGTCCGCGCCAACTTCCGGGTGGTCCAGGAGCTGGAGGGCGCGTTCCGCGGGGCCGGCTGGAACGTCATCAAGACGCTCTGGGGCAACGCCTGGGACGAGCTGTTCCAGCTGGACACCACCGGCGCGCTGGTCCGCAGGCTCCGGGAGGTCCCGGACGCCCAGTTCCAGACGTACGCCACCCGCGACGTCGCGTACATCCGCGAGCACTTCTTCGGCGCCGAGCCCGCCCTCGCCGAGCTGGCGAAACTGCTCACGGACGCGAAGATCGCCGAGTGCTTCTACACCTCCCGCGGCGGCCACGAGGCCCGCAAGGTGTACGCGGCGTACAAGGCGGCCGTCGAGCACAAGGGCGCGCCGACCGTGATCCTCGCCCAGACGGTGAAGGGCTACACGCTCGGCAAGGGCTTCGAGTCCAAGAACGCCAACCACCAGATGAAGAAGCTGTCGATCGACGAGTTCAAGGGCATGCGCGAGCTGCTCGGTCTCCCGATCCCGGACAGCGCCTTCGACGACGGTCTGGTGCCCTACGGCCACCCGGGCGCCGACTCCCCCGAGGTCCGCTACCTCCAGGAGCGCCGCGCCGCCCTCGGCGGCCCCGCCCCGGCCCGCCGGGTGCACGCGGTGGCGCTTCCCGAGCCGGAGGAGCGGGCGTTCGCCGCGCTGAAGAAGGGGTCCGGCAAGCAGGAGATGGCCACCACGATGGCCTTCGTGCGCCTGGTCAAGGACCTGATGCGGGACAAGGAGACCGGCAGGCGCTGGGTTCCGATCGTCCCGGACGAGGCCCGCACCTTCGGCATGGAGTCCCTGTTCCCGTCGGCCGGTATCTACTCGCCGCTGGGCCAGACGTACGAGCCGGTCGACCGCGACCAGCTGATGTACTACAAGGAGGCCAAGGACGGCCAGATCCTCAACGAGGGGATCACCGAGGCCGGGGCCATGGCCGACTTCATCGCCGCCGCCACGTCGTACGCGACGCACGGCGAGACGATGATCCCCTTCTACATCTTCTACTCGATGTTCGGCTGGCAGCGGACCGGCGACCAGATGTGGCAGCTCGCCGACCAGCTCGGCAAGGGCTTCATCGTCGGCGCCACCGCGGGCCGGACCACCCTGACCGGTGAGGGGCTCCAGCACGCGGACGGCCACTCGCACCTGATCGCGGCCACCAACCCTGCGTCGCTCAACTACGACCCGGCGTTCGCCTACGAGATCGCGGTCATCGTCAAGGACGGTCTGCGGAGGATGTACGGCCCCGAGGCCGAGAACGTCTTCTACTACCTGACGGTCTACAACGAGCCCAAGCCGCAGCCCGCGATGCCGGAAGGCGTCGAGGAGGGCATCGTCAAGGGCCTCTACCGCTTCAAGGAGGGCACGCCCGCCACGGCGGACGCGCCGCGCGTGCAGCTGCTTGCCTCCGGCACGGCGATCCACTGGGCCCTGGAGGCCCAGGAACTGCTCGCCGCGGACTGGGGTGTCACGGCCGACGTCTGGTCCGCCACGTCCTGGGGTGAGCTGCGCCGCGAGGCGCTGGAGTGCGACGAGGCGCTGCTCCACGGCGAGCAGCGGGTGCCGTACGTGACCCAGGCGCTGGAAGGCGCACCGGGCCCGGTCCTCGCGGTCAGCGACTGGATGCGGCAGGTGCCGGACCAGATCAGCCAGTGGGTGGAGCAGGACTGGTCCTCGCTCGGCACGGACGGCTTCGGTCTGTCCGACACGCGTGACGCGGCCCGCCGCCACTTCGGGGTCGACGCGCAGTCGATCACGGTCGCGGCACTGGCCCAGCTGGCGCGGCGCGGCGAGGTGACCGCGTCCGCGGTCAAGGAGGCCCGGGAGAAGTACGGGCTGTGAGGTGAGGCGGCCGGGTACGCCCGGCTGCCGTGCCGCCCTCCGTCTCCGGGCGGGCTTGATCTTCGAGCCTGTCCGGAGACGGAGGGCATTTTTGCGAGCCCGCCCGGCGATGGAGGGCAGGGCAGACTTGTCCCCATGCGTGCTGCCCGGCTCATCAAGATGGTGCTGCTCCTTCAGTCCCGGTCCGCCATGACCGCCGCCGAGCTCGCCCGGGAGCTGGAGGTGTCCGAACGGACCGTCACCCGCGACGCCCAGGCGCTCTCCGAGGCGGGGGTTCCCGTGTACGCGGACCGGGGCAGGGCCGGCGGGTACCGGCTCGTCGGCGGGTACCGGACCGGGCTCACCGGGCTGGCCCGTAGCGAGGCCGAGGCGCTCTTCCTCTCCGGGCTGCCGTCCGCGCTGCGCGAGATGGGGCTCCAGGACGCCGCGTCCGCGGCCCGGCTCAAGGTGACCGCCGCGCTGCTGCCCTCGCTGCGGGACGCCTCCGACACCGCCGCCCGGCGCTTCCATCTGGATGCACCCGGCTGGTACCAGGAACCCGTCACGCCCGAGTTGCTGCCCGCCGTCGCGGAGGCCGTCTGGGACGACCGGATGGTCAGCGCGCGCTACCGGCGCGGCGGTGCGGGCGGTGAGGTCGAGCGGGAGCTGGCGCCGTACGGACTCGTTCTCAAGGCCGGGGTCTGGTACGTGTGCGCCCGTGCCGGGACGGATGTCCGGGTGTACCGGATCGACCGCTTCACCGCCGTGGCTGTGTCGGACGAACGGTTCGTACGCGACGACGACTTCGATCTGCCGGGCTTCTGGGACGAGCAGGCCGCGCAGTTCGCCCGCTCGATCCTGCGGACCGAGGTGACGGTACGGGTGTCGGAGGCGGGGGTGGGCCGACTGCCGCACACCATGGACCGTTCGGCGGTCCGGAATGCCCTGGACTCGGCCGGGCCGCCCGGCACCGACGGATGGCGCACCGTCACCCTGCCCGTGGAGTCCCTGGAGGTCGCGTACGACCAGCTGCTGTCCCTGGGACCGGAGTTGGAGGTTCTCGAACCGCCCGCGTTGCGGAACCGCTTCGCCGCTGCCGCCGAACGGCTGAGCGACCTTTATCGCTGAAGGCTTCTTTTCGGTGTCTCCGCGTGCATCGCCTGCCACCAAGGCCGATGCTTGACCCGTGATGGACGAGACGGAGTTCTGGGAGATCATCGACAGCACCCGCGAGGCCGCCGAGGGCGACCCCGAGGACCATGCCGACCTGCTCGTCGACCGGCTGGTGCAGCTCGATCCGGAATCCGTGCTGGACTTCGCGCGGCACTTCGAGGCCCGCTACAACCGCGCGTACCGCTGGGACCTGTGGGGCGCCGCCGCCGTGCTGCTCGGCGGCGCGAGCGACGACGCCTTCGACTTCTTCCGGTGCTGGCTGATCGGCCAGGGGCGGGAGGTCTTCGAGGGGGCGGTGCACGATCCGGACAGCCTCGCCGAACTCCTCGACGAGTTCGACGAGGAGATCGACGGGGACGCCGAGGATCTCGGCTATGCGGCCGACGAGGCGTACGAACAGCTCACCGGCGTCGTCACGCCGGACCTCGGCCTTCCGCCGCAGGCCGCCGAGCCGGAGGGCGCCCCCGTCCGCTTCGAGGACGACGCGGCGCTGGCCGGACGCTATCCCCTGCTCTGGGAGCGGTTCGGCTCCGGCTGAGCCCCCCGCCCCCGCTGTGGGCACCCGGGTTCAGAAGTGGGTGCCGCCGTCGACGCGGATCTCCGTACCCGTGATGAACGCACCGTCCTCGGAGCCCAGCATCGCGACGACGCCCGCCACCGTGTCGGGGCTGGCGAAGCCCTCGCCCAGCGCCGGGGACAGCTTCATGAAGAGCGACATGTCCGCGTCGGCCGGCAGCCCCGGGCCGTTGCCGCTGGTCATGTCGGAGGAGATCGATCCGGGTGCGACGGCGACGACGCGCAGACCCTGCTTGCTGTACTCGCTCGCCAGCGCGTGCGTCATCGACTGGATGCCGCCCTTGCTCGCCGCGTACGCCGACATATAGGGGTGCGCGAAGCTCGCCGAGGTCGACGAGAAGTTCACGACGACCGGCTTGTCGCCCGCCAGCAGCGCCGGTATCGCCTCACGGATCATCAGGAACGTGCCGGTGAGGTTGACCGCGAGGATCTTGTTGAAGAACTCCAGCGACGTCCTGTGCGTGTGCTCCGAGCGCAGGATGCCCGCCGCGTTGACCAGGACGTCGAGGCCGCCGAGCGCGGCCACGGCGTCAGCGACACCGGCCCGGACCGCGGCCTCGTCCGAGATGTCGAGGACAGCGGTGGTGAGCCTCTCCGCGACGCCGCCGCCCGCCACAGCGGTGTCGTACGTGGTCTTCAGCCCGGCCTCGTTGACATCGGCGGCGACGACCAGGCCGCCCTCGGCGAGTACGCGGTGGACGGTGGCCTGTCCGATGCCGGAGCCACCGCCGGTGATGAGTACGCGGCGGCCTTCGTAGCGGTTCATGTGTTCACTCCTGGTTCCGAGTCCCCCGACGACTCTCTTGATCCGCATCCACCGTACGCCTGGGTGACACGTTTTGCCAGAACGGCATTCTGTGCACTTCTCTTCCGTACGAAGGAACCCCGGCCCGGGTAATCTGCGGGAATGAGCCACCAGCAGCCGTCCCTCACCGAACGCCGCAAGGCCGCGACCCAGCTGGACATCGCGCGCGCGGCCGCCGCGCTCTTCGCCGAGCGCGGGCCGGACGGCACCACGGCGGAGGACATCGCCCACCGGGCGGGCGTCGCGCTGCGCACCTTCTACCGCTACTTCCGCTCCAAGCAGGACGCGGTGGGACCACTGCTCTCCGGCGGCGCCGAGCGCTGGCGCGCCCTGCTCGACGCGACCGGTCCGGGTGTCCCGCCGGCCGAGGCGCTGGAGGCTGCGGTCACGGACGCGCTCAGCCCGCGCGACGAGCACGCCACGGAGCAGCTCGGCTGGACACGCGGTCTGCTGCGGGCGGCGCAGGACGATCCGGCACTGCGCGCCGTCTGGTACCGGGTCAATCAGGATTCGGAGGAGCGGCTGCTGCCGGTGCTGGCACGGCTGGCCGGTGAGGGCGCGGATCCGCTGGAGGTCCGGCTGGCCGCTGCGGCCGCCACGGACGCGGTGCGGGTGGCGCTGGAGGCCTGGGCGGTCACGGACGCGCCGACGACGGGGGCCGGCTCCCCCGCCGTTCTCGCGGTGCGCTGCCTGCATGAACTCACGGGCGGCATGCGGCTGTTCCAGAGGTGAGGCGGTAACGGCCGCACCGACAACACGGCGTCGCGAGCCGGGCGCCCATTTTGACAGGCTCTGAGCCGTCACAGGGCGAGCGAGCGGCCCATCATCACGTCGCCGACGTAGCGCCCGCCCAGGAAGAACTCACCGGGCAGCACCCCCTCGACGACGAACCCCTCCGACGCGTACAGCGCCCGGGCGGGCGCGTTGTGTCCGAGCACCCGCAGCGTCATCCGGTTCGCCCCCTCGTTGCGGGCCAGCGCCGACGCGGCCCGCAGCAGCCCTCGGGCGACACCGCTGCCGCGCGCCCAGTCGGCCACGGCGAGGCCCTGTATCTGGCGCACATGCGCGTTGCAGGCGAGCGGGGTCGGCGCGACGACCCGGATGTAGCCGGCGATGCGCACATCGCCCGCCGGGTCCTCCGCCTCGGCCACGAGCAGGTGCTCGGGCCGGCTGCGGTCGCTGAAGAACGGTTCGTACGGCGGGTGCGGCCGCGGCTGTACGGAGTGGAGGGTCGACCACGTGGCCCGGTCGAGCTCCCCGAGAGCGGTGTCGTCGGAGAGAACAGCAGGGCGCACGGGGCGGGTGCGGAGCTCGGACATGGGCGCCACTGTGCCACGACCCGCCCGGTCACGTCATCGCATATCTGCCGGGCGCTCGGCGGAGCCGAACGGGAAGCGGCGGCGGAAGTCGTCGGCCGCGTCCTCCAGGGTGCAGAAGCTGACGCCCTCGTGCCCGGAGACGTACTCGATGAAGCGTTCCAGCATGAGGAGCACCTGCGGGCGGCCACTGACGTCCGGGTGCAGGGTGATGGGCAGGACCGCGTAGTCGAGCTCACGGTGGACCCAGTCGAACTGATCGCGCCAGTCCTGCTCCAGCTGGCGCGGGCTCACGTACCCCTGGCTGTTGTGCGCGTGCTTGTTGAACATCATGGGCGGCAGGTCGTCCACGTACCAGTTGCCGCAGAACTCGACGAGGTCGACCTCGTGACCGTGGACGAGGGGTTTCATCCACTCCTTGGCCTCCTTACCGAAGTCGATCTTCGTCCAGCTGTCGCCGACCCGGGCGTAGAAGGGCGTGAAGTCGCGGTAGTTCTGGCTGTGGTCGTAGCTGAAGCCGTAGGTGTGGAGGAGTTCGGCGGTGTACGCGGACATCTCCCACCAGGGCGCCACATAGCCGCGTGGCCTGCGGCCGGTGTACTCCTCGATCAGTTCGACGCAGCGGGCGAGTACGTCCTCCTCCTGCTGCGGGCTCATCGCGATGGGGTTCTCGTGCGAGTAGCCGTGCGCGCCGATCTCGTGCCCCGCCTCGACGACCATGCGGGTCTGCTCGGGGAATGTCTCGATGGAGTGCCCGGGGATGAACCAGCTGGTCCGGATCCCGTACCGCTCGAAGAGCTTGAGCAGTCGCGGGGTGCCGATCTCACCGGCGAAGACGCCCCGCTGGATGTCGTTGGGCGAGTCCTCGCCGCCGTAGGAGCCGAGCCAGCCGGCCACGGCGTCCACGTCCACGCCGAGCGCGATCTTGATGTCCTTGGTCATGCGGCGGATGCCTTCCGGTCGGTGTCGAGGAGGTGTTGTACGTCGTCCGTCGCGGCCCGGAGCGCGGCGGTGTCCCGCTCGGTCCAGTCGCGTTCGTCCCTGCTGTGCACGGAGATCCAGCCGGTCATCCGGTCGTCGCGGACAAGGGGCGAGAGCATCTGGGCGTGCACGCCGTACACGTCCACGAGCGCCTGGGGCGGATGCGGGATCGCCTCGAAGTGCGGCTGGACCAGGGGGATCCGCTGCCGCTCCAGCCACTCGACGGTGTTCAGCCGGCGCTGGTCCAGGGAGGCGTCGCGGCGGATGGACCGTACGCCTTCGCGCAGCGCCTCGGCGGCGGTCAGGTCGACGCCGAGTCCGTGTGCGGGCAGGTCGAGACGGAGGGTGGTGCGGTCGGCGCCGGTCGTCTCCAGCAGCGTTCGCAGGACGGTCTGGAAGCGGGCCCGCAGGGCGCCCGAGCGGAGCAGGTCGCCATGGCCGGGCAGGGCGGGGACGCCGGTATCCGGGGAGGCCAGGCGCAGAGCCTGCCACAGGGTCGCGGTGACGCTGTCGAACACCGGTATTCCCAGGGCCGGTTCGAGCTGCCGGGCGGCGTCCGCCCCGTACACGTTGGTACAGACGACGGCGACGGCGTGCACACCGGGCGCCGCCGCCTCGATCTGCCGGGCCACGTCCGCGGCCGGGATGCGGGCGAAGGCTTCGTTGTCGCTGATACCGAAGGGTTCGGCGAGCGTGCAGTCCAGGCCCTCATCCGTGTATCGGCGCACGATCCGGTCGGCGACGTCCCGGGTGTACGGGAGGGCGAGCCCGAGCCTGGTCACGCCGTACGCGGCACAGGCGTCGAGCAGCGCGAGAGTGGAGGTGGTGGCGGGGATGCCGGTCTCCTCGGTGATCCGGGCGCACAGGGCGCGGTCCCGGTCCGGTCCCAGCCAGGAGCCCGAGGTGCCGTTCCATGCGAGGACGTCGACCTGCGCGTCGGCCAGCTGCCGGGCGGCGGCGAGCATCGGCGCCGGGTCGAACTGGGCGTCGGACCCCTCGTCCAGGGCGATCCGGGTGACCGGGACGCGGGCGACGTGGGCGGTGGCCACGTCCGTGCCGTGGAGCAGCCCGTACGTGACGGGCTCAAGACAGGTGTTGGAGGACGGGGTGAGCATCCCGATGCGGATGCGGCGGGAACGGCCGGTGGTGGTCGTCATCGGACGGCGAGCCTCCTGCTGTAGTCGATGACCAGGGACGACACGGTGAACAGCACACCAGCGCCGACGAAGTAGAGCAGCGCCCAGGTGTATGAGCCGGTGGCGCCGACGATGAAGCCGACCGCGATCGGCGTGATGATCCCGGCGATGTTGCCGGAGAGGTTCATGGCTCCGCCGACGACTCCGGCGTTGGCCCGTCCGGCGAGCACGGACGGCAGCGACCAGTACAGACCGGCCCAGCGGAGGAAGAAGAGGACGACGGAGAGGAGCGCGACCGCCGTCATGGCGTCGGGCACCAGCACCACCCCGAGCAGTCCGGAGACGACGGCGATCCCGGCGACGCCCATCATCGTGCGCATCACCGTGTTGGCTCCGGCGCCCTTGGCCTTCCAGCGGTCGGAGGTCCAGCCGCCGATCAGTTCGCCGACGAAGCCCGCGCCGAAGATGGCCAGGGTCGACCAGCCGATGGTCGCGATGTCGAAGCCCTTGGACTCGGAGAGATAGAGCGGGCCCCAGGTCAGCAGTCCGTAGAAGACGCCGTTGAAGCCCATCCAGCCCAGACACATGGCCCAGAACGAGCGGTACTTGAGGTACGGCAGCAGGCCGGTGCGCACATCGGCGGGGCCCGCGGCGTCCTCCTCGGCGTGTGCCCGCTCGATGTAGGCGGCCTCGGCGGCGTTGACGCCGGGGTGCTCGGCGGGCGTGTTACGGATGTACCAGCCGGCGTACAGGCCGGCGGCGACGGTGAGGACGCCCGCGACGAGGAAACTGATCCGCCAGCTGCCGGTCCAGCCGATCAGCATGGAGATCACGATGCCGCCGAGCGCGGCGCCGAGCGGGGCGCCGCCGTCCAGGAGAACCGCGCCCCGGCCGCGCTCCTTGGCGGGCAGCCACTGGGCGTTCAGCTTGCCGCCGGCCGGCATGACGGGCGCTTCGACGGCGCCGAGCAGCAGCCGGAAGCCGAGCAGTGAGCCCGCGCCGCCGGCGGCCGCGGTCAGCCCCTGGGCGACTCCCCAGCCGACGCAGGCGCCGGAGACCATGCGGCGGGCGCCGAACCGGTCGGCGAGCCACCCGCTGGGGATCTGCATCAGCGCGTACGTCCAGAAGAACGCGCTGAGCAGGAAGCCGGTCGTCTCCTTGGAGAGACCGAGGTCCTTGGTGATCAGCGGCAGCGCGACGGAGACGGAGCCCCGGTCGATGTAGTTGAGCGCGACGACGCCGAGCAGCAGGACGAACATCTTCCAGCGCACCCGGGTCGGGCGGGCGCCGGATGCGCCGGCTCTGCCCGCGGTCGCTGAGGTGCGGGACGTACTGGTCATGGCAAACCCTCGAATCACTGATCGGACAGGGTGAGCAGCGGCTCCGGCCGGGCCGTTCCGCGTTTTGGTATACCAAAGAATGCAGACGCTTCCCGAGCCCGTCAAGGGTTTGGTATACCGTGAGCGAATCGATACACGGAGGACATGTGAGCCGGACCAACACAGGTACCGAGACGGCCAGTTCACTGACCGGCACGGTGTGGCTGCGCGACCAGGTCTGCGAGGGGCTGCGCGACCGCATCATCACCGGGCGGCTCAAACCGGGCGACCGGCTGGTCGAGCGGGATGTCGCCGAGGAGTTCGGGGTCTCCCGGGTCCCGGTGCGCGAGGCGATCCGCATCCTGCTCGGAGACGGCTTCCTGGAGGCGCTGTCGCCGCGCCGCATCGTCGTCAAGCAGCTCTCCCGGCAGGACGTGGAGAACCTCTTCGACATGCGCGAGGCGCTGGAGGTGCTCGCCGTTCGACGCGCCGCCGAACGAGCCACTGACAGCCAACTGCAGGAACTGGCAACCCTGTTGGAAACGGCACGCCGGGCCACCCTGTCCGGCAGGCCGGAACGCATCTCGCGCGCCAACACGGCCTTCCACCACCACATCGTGGAGCTGTCCGGCAATGAGCTGCTGGCCACCACCCTGGAGTCGCTGGAGGGACGGCTGCGCTGGCTGTTCCAGCAGATCGACGACCCGGGACCGCTCTGGGAGGAGCACCGGCTGCTCTCCGCCGCCATCACCGCGGCGGACAGCGAGGCGGCGGCGGTCTGCGCCCTGCGGCATGTGCGCCACTACCGGAATGTCGCCCTACAACTGCTGTTCGAGTGATTCGGGCGTGACGAGTGACGGGGGCGAGGCGCCCCGTACGCCGCTGCGGCAGGATGGGGCCATGCTGCACTCCCGTATCGCTGTCACCGGATCGACCGGACTCATCGGAACCGCGCTGGTGCGCTCGCTGCGGGCCGACGGACACGAGGTCGTGCGCCTCGTCCGGCACCCGGCGCGCGCCGGGGACGAGGTCGAGTGGGACCCGAAGCGTGGGTACGTCGACGGGGCGGGCCTGGTCGGCTGCGACGCCGTCGTCCATCTCGCCGGCGCCGGGGTCGGCGACCACCGCTGGACGGAGGAGTACAAGCGGGAGATCCGGGACAGCCGGGTACTGGGCACGGCGGCGATCGCCGAGACGGTGGCCTCGCTCGGCGTACCGCCGAAGGTGCTGCTCTGCGGGTCGGCCATCGGCTACTACGGCGACACCGGGGACCGCGCGGTCGACGAGAGCGCGCCGCACGGCACGGGCTTCCTGCCGTCCGTCTGCGTGGACTGGGAGGCTGCCGCGGCTCCGGCGGAGGCGGCAGGCATCCGGACGGTGTACGCGCGCACGGGCCTGGTCGTCGCCCGGGAGGGCGGGGCCTGGGGGCGGCTGTTCCCGCTGTTCCGGGCGGGGCTCGGCGGGCGGCTCGGCAGCGGGCGTCAGTACTGGAGCTTCATCGCGCTGCACGACCACATCGCGGCCCTGCGGCACCTCCTCGACACGGAGTCGCTGTCCGGACCGGTGAACCTGACCGGCCCCGGCCCCGTGACCAACGCCGAGGTGACAGCCGCGATGGGGCGCGTGCTGCACCGTCCGACGCTGTTCTCCGTCCCGGCGCCCGCGCTCCGGATCGCCCTCGGGGACTTCGCGGAGGACGTGCTGGGCAGCCAACGGGTACTGCCCGCACGGCTGCTGGACTCGGGGTTCACCTTCGCCTTCCCCGGCATCGACGGCGCCATTCGCGCAGCGCTGCACTGACCATGCACGGTCGAATCACACGGGTGTGCGACCCCGTGCAACGGTGCCCCGGGCCGCGTGCGACTGCGCCCGCACCGGACCCCTCCTAGCCTCATGGCGAACTCGGGCATTCCGGGGGCCTGTTGGGGGCAAGACCCTCCCAGCAGTCGCGCCGACTCGGGGAGGGGCACGTGCTCAGCACGGCACACCACGCGGACGTCGTCATCATCGGAGCCGGGATCGCCGGCCTGTCAGCAGCCCATCAATTGACCAGTGCAGGGGTCAGCGTCAGCGTCCTGGAGGCCGGCCCGCGCGTCGGCGGCCGGATGACCACCGAGGAGGTGGACGGGTTCCGGCTCGACCACATCGGCCCGCTCCTCAGCACCTCGTATCCGGAACTGCGCGCAGCGCCCGGCCTCGAAGGGCTCCTGCTGCGGAACTTCGCTCCAGGGGTCCTCGTCCACAGCGAGGGCCGCCAGTACCGGACCGGCGATGTGCGCCAGGTACGGAGCGCACGGGGCGCATTCAAAGCGGCGCGCGCCCTGGCGAGCGCCCCCCGCCCACCGATGGGCGGGCCGATCGACCAGGCCAGGCTCGGCGCGGCCCTCGCCCGGCTCGCGACCACCCCGGCCACCCGCATCCTGGCCCGGCCGGAGCGCACCGCGCTCGCAGCCCTGTCCACCCGCGGCCTGCCCTCCCGTACGGTCAACGGCTTCCTGCGCCCGCTGCTCGCCGCGCTGCTCAGTGACCCCGGGCTCACCACATCGAGCCGGTGCGCCGATCTCGCCCTGCGCAGCTACGCGCGCGGCCGACTGTGCGTACCGTCCGGCGGCTCGGCCACGCTGCCCGAGCTGCTGGCGGCGGCCCTGCCGCCCGGCACCGTGCGGACCGGCGTCCATGTCACCGCCGCCGACATCACCTCCGTACGCACCAAGGAACACGGTGAACTGGGCTGCCGTTCCCTGCTGCTGGCCACCGGCGCGAGCGCCGCCGCCGAGCTGCTGCCCGGTCTGCGGGTACCGCCCTTCCATCCGGTGACGGTCCTGCACCACACCGCCCCCGCTCCCCCGCCGACCGGTGCCTCGCTGTTGCTGGACGCCGACCGCTCGGGCCCGGTGTCCCACACCTGCGTGATGAGCGAGGTCGACCCCTCGCGCGTCCCGCACGGCCGGACCCTGATCACGTCGACGGTGCTCGGCACCCCGCCGCCCGATCTCGACCGCTCGGTCCGCACCCATCTCGCCGCGTTGTACGGCACCCCGACGGGCGACTGGGAACTGCTGGCCGCCCACCACGACCCGGAGGCGGTCCCCGCCATGCCGCCCCCGCACGACCTGCGCCGCCCGGTCAGACTGCTCGCCGGGCTGTACGTGTGCGGCGACCACCGGGACACGAGCACGGTGCAGGGCGCCCTGTTCTCGGGCCGCCGCGCGGCGCACGCCATCCTCGGCGATCTGGGCATCCGGCCCGGCCACCTGGAGGCGGAACTGCGCGAAGCGGCCTGAGTCCGCCCGCGCACATCCTGCCCCGGTCCGGACGACCCCAACCCCCAGCACCTCTTACAGATCGGATCTCTCACCCCACCTCCTGTTTTCGAGAATGGTTTACACCACTCCCGCAAACACCCTTGTCGTGCACCACGTCTACCGCTACGGTCCTGGCGAAACCGGACTTCAGGAGACCGTGGTGCGCCGAGTCATGCCCGTTCTGCCACTCCTTATAGCTCTAGTCATCGGATCTATCACTCCCGTCGCGGTGGCGAACGAGCCTCCGGACGAACCCGCATCGAGCACAGGCACCACAACGGCCGCCCCAGGGCCGCCCGTTGTTCCCAGACCGACCCAGTGGACCGAACCGGGCGGCCACACACAGCTGTCGGCGGGGACCCGCATCCTGGTGGACCCCCGGTCCCGCTCCACGACCGCGCTCCCTTCCGGGCAAGCCGAACTCCCGGGCCCCGCACGGCAGTCCGTGCAGGACCTGGCCAAGCAGCTGCGTACGGAGGTGGCCCAGGTCAGCGGGGTCACTCCGGCCGTCAGCAGCGACATCCGGCACGCACGGGCCGGCGACATCGTGCTGACGCTCACCGAGCACGGGGCACTGGGCGCGGAGGGCTACCGGTTCGAGAGCACGGACGCCGTCCGCATCGAAGCCGCCTCCACCCACGGCCTGTTCTACGGGACGCGCACGCTCCTGCAGCTGCTGCGCACCGCCCCCGATCACCTCACCGTGCCGAAGGCCGTCTCCACCGACCGTCCCGCCCAGCCGGTCCGGATGACCATGCTCGACGCGGGCCGCAAGTACTGGCAGCCGGGGTACCTGGAGAAGCTGGTCCGCCGGATGGCCGACCAAAAGCTCAACACCCTGTTCCTGCAGTTCTCCGACTCCGAGGGCTTCCGTCTCTTCAGCCCGGAGTTCCCCGGACTCGCGGACCCCGCACACAGCTACGACCGCGCCGACATCGAGTGGCTGAAGCGTGTCGCCGCCCGGTATCACGTGCAGGTGATGCCCGGTATCGACATGCCCGGACACGCCACCGTGATCACCGACGCCTTCGGAATCGGCTTCGGTGACGGCCCCGAACCGTGCACCCAGGCACACACCCACTCGCACCTCACGCCGAACTGGATGGTCGACCTCACCAGCGAGAAGGCGGTCGCGACGACCCGCCGGATCGTCGACGAGTTCGCCGGCTGGTTCGACGCCCCACTGTTCAGCATCGGCGCCGACGAGTTGCCCGGCCAGCTCGCCAACTGCCCCCGCGTCAAGAACTATCTCGCAGCCGATCCGGACACCAGCACCCTCGGTGACCTGCTGAACGGCTACATCAACACCCTCGACGACGTCGTCGCCGAGCACGGCAAGCGCACCGCGATCTACAACGGCTCCGAGCACCTCGCCGCACCCCAGCAGCAGGTCCACGCGCCCGTGGTGTTCCTGACCTGGGAGGGGACCGGCACCGAGCCCGTCATCCCCGGCCACGACGAGATCGCCATCGGCCCGTTCTACGACACGCCGAACAACTATCACCACTTGTACCCCGACGAGCCGTGGATGTACGACTCCTGGGTGCCCAGCACCGCACCGGATCTCCTCGGATCCGGCCTGATGAACTGGGCCGACTACAACTTCTGGGCCGACGACGGCTACTTCGAGCAGCAGATGGCCACCGCGCGCGCGATCATCGCGGACCGCTCCTGGAACGCCTCCGCCACCCCGGACACCGTGCAGGACTTCCGGACGCTGGTCGCCCGGCTCGGCGACCCGCCCGGCCTGCGGCCCGACCCGGTGACACCCCGGGTCGACGACGGTCGGCCGAGCCACCACTGGACCTTCGACCAGGCCTCCTACCCGAGCGGCTGGACGTGGGCCGGCAGCCCCGGCAACACGATCTTCGCCGAGGACACCGCGGGGAACCTGCCGGGCACCTCGTACATCATCAACAACCCCACTCCGGTCCCGGACGGGGTGAGCGGCCAGGCCTGGCGCTTCGACAGCGACCGCGACGGGGTGGGATTCGGCGGCCTCGACCTGACCGAGCCGTGGACCGTCTCCAGCTGGGTCAGGACGACGGGCAGGACCAGTGACCAGGTGCTGCTCAGTTCGAAGGCCGGCGCGCTCAAACTCCAGCAGTGGGGCACCGGCAAGGTCGGCTTCACCCGCTACGGCGCGGCCGACCACAGCTTCGACTACACCCTGCCGCTGAACCAGTGGGTCCAGCTGACCTGGGTCACCGAGCCGGGCCGCACCACCCTGTATGCGAACGGCGAGCGCGTCGGCACGGTCGACGCGTCCATTCCGCTCCCGCTGCGCTCGATCGGCACCGAGAAGGCCGGGCTGCGCGGAGATCTCGACGAAGTCACCACCTGGGACGAGGCGTTGAGCCCCGAACAGGTCCGGGCCGACTACGCGCACTACGACCGCTGACCCGAAGGGAACCCGCAGTGACCCGCACCCGCACCCATGCCCGTACCCGTACCAGACTCGTCGGAGCGACGGCTCTGGCGGCCCTCGCCGGCTTCCTGACCACCCCGGCCTCCGCCGCGCCCGAACCTCCGTCGAAGGACTACGAGCCGACGGTGGAGTCCCTCAACAGCCACCCCACGCCGACGTGGTTCAACGACGACAAGTTCGGCATCTTCATCCACTGGGGCGCCTATTCGGTGCCCGCCTGGGGCCCGCGCGGCAGCTACGCCGAGTGGTACTGGAACTACATGAACAGCAAGGGCAGCGCCACCAACACCCACCAGAAGGACACCTACGGCACGACCGCGAACTACGACGACTTCATCGGCCAGTGGAAGGCCGAGAAGTACGACCCGGACGCCTGGGTGAAGCTGTTCAAGGATGCCGGTGCCAAATACTTCGTGCTGACCTCCAAGCACCATGAAGGCGTCGCACTGTTCGACAGCAAGGTCAGCGGCCGCGACACCGTGGACCTCGGCCCGAAGCGCGACCTGGCGGGCGACCTGTTCAAGGCGGCGCGCAAGGACACCGAGGGCGGGCAGCTGAAGGCGGGCTTCTACTACTCGCTGTACGAGTGGTACAACCCGTCGTACACCGGCAGCCCGGTCCGCAACCCGTACACCGGCGCCGAAGTCCCGTACACCGGCGCCCCGTCGGTCAAGGACTACGTCGGCGACTACATGGTCCCGCAACTGAACGAGCTGGTCGATCAGTACGATCCCGACATCATCTGGTGCGACGGGCAGTGGGACAAACCCGCGTCGTACTGGAAGACCGCGCCCGTCATCGCCGACTACTACAACCGCGCGAAGAACCGGGCGCACCCGAAGGAAGTCGCGGTCGCCAACCGCTGCAAGATCGAGACCGGTGCGCTGGACAGCAAGGAACTCGACTTCCAGACACCCGAGTACACGGTCAAGCCGGACATCGACCCGAACAAGTGGGAGGCGAGCCGGGGCATCGCGCACTCCTACGGCTACAACCAGAACGAGCCCGAGGAGGACCATCTCACCTCCGACCAGCTGATCGACTCGCTCACCGACATCGTCAGCAAGAACGGCAATCTGCTGCTCGACATCGGCCCGCGCGCCGACGGCACCATCCCCGAGATCCAGCAGCAGCGGCTGCTCGACATCGGAGCCTGGCTGAAGATCAACGGTGAGGCGATCTACGGGACGACCTACTGGCACCACGCCGAGGAGCCGACCGGAGACGACAAGATCCGCTACACGGTGAAGGACGGCACGCTGTACGCGACCGCGCTGGAATGGCCCGGCGCCGAACTCACCCTCGGCGCCGACACGCCCGTCGCCTCCGACTCCCGTATCACGCTGCTCGGTTCGGACGGCAGCGCGCTGCCCTGGCACAAGGACTCCACAGGCCGCGTGATCGTCGAGACACCGAAGGACGGGGCGTCGGCCACCAGGAGCACGAGCGCGTACGTCTTCAAGGTCACCACTCCGGGCGTGAACACCCTCGTCCGCACGAGGACCGAACTGCCGAAGGAGCTCAACCCCGGACGCGCCGCCGACGGCACTCTGACCCTCACCAACACCGCCCGCACGCGCGCATCCGAGACCGGGATCGGGCTGTCCGGACCCGAGGGCTGGACCGTCACCCCGGCGGCCACCCGCGTGCACCCGCTGTCGCCGGGCGCGGACGCGAAGGTCCCGTTCACCGTGACGCCACCCGCTTCCGCGGCCCCCGGTACGTACACACTGAACATCTCCCTGCGCCACGGCCGTCTCACGACCACCACGGCGGTCAAGGTCACGGTGGCCCTGGAGAACCTCGCCCGGAACAAGCCGGCCACCCAGAAGAGCACCGCGTGGGACGCCCCTGCCTCCCGCGCCGTCGACGGGAACACCGACGGCTCCTTCGGATCGGGCTCGGTGACCCACACCGCGGAGCCCTCGTCACAGGCGTGGTGGCAGGTCGACCTGGGTGCCTCGAAGTCACTGTCCGCAGTCGACATCTGGAACCGCACCGACTGCTGCTCCGACCGGCTGAAGGACTTCTGGGTCATGACCTCGGACACCCCGATCACGGCCGACGGACTCGATGAGGCACGGACCGCACCCGGTGTGACGGCGGTCCATGTCACCGGCCAGGCCGGACGGCCGTCCATCGTGCAGCTCCCGGCGGGCACCTCCGGCAGGTACGTCCGCGTGCAACTGACCTCCGGCACCAACCCGCTGTCACTGGCGGAGGTCGAGGTGCGCGGGCACTGAGAAAGCCCTGCCGAAACGGGTGGTGGCCCGGACCGATCGCTCCCGGTCCGGGCCACCACCCGTTCTGTCGCGCGCAGGAGTCACGCGGAAGCGTCATCCGTGGTCACGCGGGAGGGATCACCCGAGGGCCGCGACCCGGTCCCGGTATCCGCGTACCGCAGCCGCGTCCCGGTACGGCTCAAGGCGGCGCTCGAAGTCCCGTACGTACTCCGTCGCCCGAACCGACCTCATCTCCGCCGCCTGCTGGGCCGCCTCCGCGCCGAGCAGACACGCCTGGTCGAGCTCACCGAGCCCGAGCCGGGCGGACGCCAGCACCACCCGGCAGAACAACCTGCTCCGGGCGTACCCCGGGGCGCGCAGCTGCAGCGAGCGCTCCGCGTGCTGGGCGGCGGCCCGGTACTGCTGCAGATCGCGGTGACAGTGCCCGAACTCGTCGGCGAGCTGCGCCTCGTCGAAGTAGCGCGCCCAGTACGGTACGTCGTCCCCGGACCGGGCGGTCTCCAGCGCGCGTTCCGCCCGCACCAGCGAGGCCACGCAGGTCCTGGCCTCGCCGAGCACGCCGTGCCCGCGCGCCTCGACGGCGTGCAGCAGGGCCAGCACGACGGGCGGCGCCGACGAGCCGATGCCCTGCTGGGCGACGCGCGCCAGCTGGACGGCTTCCCTGCCGTGCCCGAGATAGACCGCCTGCCGGCTCATGGTGATCAGCACGTAACTGCCGTACGCCCGGTCCCCCGCCGCCTGCGCGAGCCGCAGCGCCTGAACGAAGTAGCGCTGGGCGAGACCGTGCGCCGCGATGTCGTACGAGGTCCAGCCCGCCAGCCGGGTCAGATCGGCGGCGGCCGAGAAGAGCCGCCGTCCGGTGGCCTCCCCGTACGTCCCGCGGAGCATCGGCTCGGCCTCGTGCTCCAGGTAGCGGACGAGGGCCTGGCGGGCGTGGCCACCGCCGTAGGCGTTGTCGAGGGTGCGGAAGAGCTCGCCTACGGAACGCAGGGCGGCGACATCGCCGCTGCTGACCTTCTGGCCGGATCCGCGGTCGGACTGCCGCTGCCGGGGGACGCCGGGGGCACCGGTTGCCGGCGGCACGAGATGCACCGAAGGCCCGGCGGAGGCGGAGGGCGACGCGGCGGGCCCGGAGGGCCTGGCGGGCGCGGGCGCCCGGGCGCCGTATCGGCCCCCGGGCCCGCTCGCCCCGTGCGATCCATGCACCCCCGCGTGGGCCGTGGCGTGCGCCCCGGCGTGCGAACCACGGGACCCGTTGGCCCCCACCGGCCCGCGCTGCGCACCGAGCACCGGCGCCGCCTGGGTCCCGCTGCCCCCGCCGGGGGCAGCCGTCTCGCTCCCCCGCCCCACCCACTCGTCGGCCCGTCCGATCAGCCAGTCGCGGCTGGGCACCACGAGCCCGGCCGGGGTGAAGGCGATCTTGCGCACCTCCGCATGGCTGCCCGAGTCCTTCCGCCACAGGCCGCTGACGATGTCCACCGCCTCGGCCGGAGTGGCGGCGAACTCCAGACCGGCGTATACGGGCGCACACGCGTCGAGGCCCAGGTCCTGCGCGGAGAGCCGGCGCCCGAGCCGCCGGGTGAAGACCTCGGCGATCAGTGCGGGGGTGGTCCCGCGCGGTTGCTGGCCGCGCAGCCAGCGAGTCACGGAGGTCTTGTCGTAGCGCAGATCCAGGCCGTGTTCGAGGCCGAGCTGGTCCACCCGGCGGGCGAGACCGGCGTTCGAGAATCCGGCTTCGGTGATGAGCGAGGCGAGCCGGCGGTTGGGGGTGCGCTGCGGAGGTCGTTCCGACATGTGCTGTACGGTCTCCTGCCTTCGGGGCCGCGTGGGCAGCCCTTATGGAACGGCGCGAATTTAGCGGGCCCTACGGCGGTCGCAGTCTCCTTCGCTTCACATTCATCCGATCGTGTGAGGATTGGGGGTGGTACTGACGGGAACAACCTGCCGGGCCACCGCTCCCGGGGCGGTCGTACAGTGGCCCGGGGCGCGAATCAGTGCATGGTGACGTGGTTCCGGGGCACCCCCCGGCTCCCGGTACCGCAAGTAGGGAGGCATCTCCGTGAGTGAGCTTCGGTTCGTCCGGCTGGGATTCGGCAAGGAAGCTGTCGACTACCAGGAGGCCTGGCAGAAGCAGCGCGAGGTGCACGCGGCCCGGTTCGAGGACACGGTTCCCGACACCTGTCTGCTGCTGGAACACCCGCCCGTCTACACGGCGGGACGCCGTACGACCGAGAGTGAGCGCCCCCTGGACGGCACTCCGGTCGTCGACGTGGACCGCGGCGGAAAGATCACCTGGCACGGCCCCGGGCAGCTCGTCGGCTACCCGATCCAGAAGCTGCCGCGCCCGGTGGACGTCGTGGCGCATGTCCGCAGGCTGGAGGACGCGCTGATCCGTACGGCTGCCGAGTTCGGTCTGGAGACCAGCCGGGTCGAGGGCCGCAGCGGAGTCTGGGTGCTCGGCGACCCGGTCGAGGAGCGTCCGTCGCTCGGCGGCCTCTCCCTCGACTTCGACCCGCGGCTGCACGACGAGGAGTTCGACCCGCGGCTGAACGGCCCCGAGTACGCCCCGTCCAACGCCGGTCAGCGCCGCGAGGACCGCAAGCTGGCGGCGATCGGCATCCGGGTCGCCAAGGGTGTGACCATGCACGGCTTCGCGTTGAACGTGAACCCGGACAACACCTGGTTCGACCGGATCGTGCCGTGCGGCATCCGCGACGCGGGCGTCACCTCGCTCGCGTACGAGCTGGGCCGCGACGTCACGGTCGCGGAGGTGCTCCCGGTGGTCGAGAGGCACCTGACGGACGTCCTGGAGAACGCGGAGCTCGCCCCGCGGGAGATCGACCGGGCCTCGGCCTGACCCGGAGCCCCGGGAATGGCCCGGCCCACCCCCTGGTTGCCCAGGGGCAAGGGCCACACCCCAACCGCACAAATAGCGGGCGTACCCTGGTGTTCGCCAAAGAATCGAAGTCGTAGGGAGCCGGACGTGTCCGCTGTCGCACCCGACGGGCGCAAGATGTTGCGCCTGGAGGTCCGGAACAGCCAGACCCCCATCGAGCGCAAGCCCGAGTGGATCAAAACCCGGGCGAAGATGGGCCCCGAGTACAACCAGCTGCAGAAGCTCGTGAAGAGCGAGGGTCTGCACACGGTGTGCCAGGAGGCCGGCTGCCCGAACATCTTCGAGTGCTGGGAGGACCGTGAGGCCACGTTCCTCATCGGTGGTGACCAGTGCACCCGGCGCTGTGACTTCTGTCAGATCGACACGGGCAAGCCGCAGGCGCTGGACCGGGACGAGCCCCGCCGCGTCGGCGAGTCGGTCGTCACGATGGACCTGAACTACGCCACGATCACCGGCGTCGCCCGCGACGACCTGGAGGACGGCGGAGCCTGGCTGTACGCGGAGACCGTGCGCCAGATCCACGCGCTGACGGCGGAGCGCGAGGCCGGTGCCACCAAGGTCGAGCTGCTGATCCCCGACTTCAACGCGGAGCCCGAGCAGCTGGCCGAGGTCTTCTCCTCGCGCCCCGAGGTGCTCGCGCACAACGTCGAGACGGTGCCGCGGATCTTCAAGCGGATCCGCCCCGGTTTCCGTTACGAGCGTTCCCTGGAGGTCATCACGCGGGCCCGCGAGGCCGGGCTGGTGACCAAGTCGAACCTCATCCTCGGTATGGGCGAGACCCGCGAGGAAGTGAGCGAGGCGCTCCAGGACCTCTACGACGCCGGTTGCGAGCTCATCACGATCACGCAGTACCTGCGGCCCTCCGTGCGCCACCACCCGGTCGAGCGCTGGGTGAAGCCGCACGAGTTCGTGGAGCTGAAGGAGGAGGCCGACGAGATCGGCTACTCCGGTGTGATGTCCGGGCCGCTGGTCCGTTCCTCGTACCGGGCCGGACGGCTCTTCCAGCAGGCGATCGAGCGGCGCGGCGCTGCCACGACCGCGCCCACTGCCTGAACCCGGGCTGTGTGAATCCGGGCACAAGAAGCTACTGAACGGTACTGGCTGAATCGACGCGGCCCATACGCTCCCCGCAGGTCGGGGACGCGTATGGGCCGCGTCGGCGTGCGCGGCGCTCATATCAAGGTTTCATTGGTGTTTGACCGAAAGGTCATGCGCTGGTAACACCGAGCAGTGACTCTGGATGCACGCAGCGCAGTGGTTCTCACGGCTGCCGCCGCCACTGCTCACCGTCTCCAGCCCGCGCAAGCAACTCCTGTAACCCACTCACTCCGCGCATCCGTTCCGAGGGGACTTCCACGATGCAGGCCGTGCCGGTACGCGCCACCGCCATTCCGTCCGTCACCGATGCTCTCCGCGCCGTCGAGTCGCTGCTGCTGAGCAGCGGCCAGCGCACCGCCCGCCGCAACGCCTGGACGGCCGTCCTCGAGGACCGCCGCCGCGCCAAGGACCGGGTCGAGACCGAGTACGTACTGGAGGCCGTGGCCGACCACCGCTCCTAGGCCACGTAAACTTCAGTACATGGCGAGGAAGGCAAACACTGACGGCGCGGACAGCGCCGAGAACGCGGGGCGGCTCAAGCAGATCGCCCTGACCTACAAGATGACCCGGCGGGCCGACCCCAAGATCGGTCTTGTCGTCGCGGGTGTGGGAATCGTCACCTTCGGTGTCCTCCTCGCCATCGGCTTCTTGATCGACTACCCGATCTACCTGGGCATCCTGGGCTTCGTGCTGGCCCTCCTCGCGATGGCGATCGTCTTCGGGCGGCGTGCCGAGCGGGCGGCCTTCGGCCAGATGGAGGGACAGCCGGGCGCTGCGGCGGCGGTGCTGGACCGCGTGGGCCGCGGCTGGACCACAACTCCGGCGGTAGCGATGAACCGCAGCCAGGACGTCGTCCACCGGGCCGTCGGCAAGGCGGGCATCGTGCTGGTGGGCGAGGGCAACCCGAACCGGGTCAAGCTCCTGCTGGCGGCCGAGAAGAAGAAGATGGCCCGCATCCTCGTGGACGTACCCGTGCACGACATCATCGTCGGCAACGGCGAGGGCCAGGTGCCGCTGAAGAAGGTCCGCACCAAGATGCTGAAGTTGCCGCGGGTCCTGACCGGCCCGCAGGTGACGGCGGCCAACGACCGGCTGCGGGCGATGGGCGACCTGATGAGCAACATGCCACTGCCGAAGGGCCCGATGCCGAAGGGCATGCGGATGCCGCGCGGCGGCAAGATGCGCTGACGCCACACACTCGACGCACAAGAGGGCGGGCTGCGAACCACTGAGGTTCGCAGCCCGCCCTCTTCACATCTCCGCCTCGCCGGACCGCTCTCAGATCCGCACCTGCACGGCGCGCGAGAGCCGGTCGTGCAGCCCGCGCCCGTCGCGGTCCCAGACCAGAGCCGGAATCGCCAGGCACAGCAGCACGCTCCGGATGATCACCCGCCCGAGACCGAGCCGACCGCCGCCCTCGCCGACGACACGGATACCCAGGATGCGCTTGCCCGGCGTACAGCCGACGGTCCCGACAGTGAGCACACTCAGCACGACAAAGATCCCGAGGGCCCAGTTCCCGGCCGCCTGCTGGTCACCGCGAGCGAACAGCCCGTATGCGATCAGCAGGCAGAGCGCCCAGTCGATGAAAAGGGCGCCGAAGCGCCGGCCGAGCGGCGCGATCGCCCCCGGTCCCTCTTCGGGCAGACCGAGCCGCTTGCCCCGGTAGCCGAAATCGGCGCCCATGTCCTCGGCGGCCGCACGCGGCCCGGAGAGCCACGATCCGATTGCTTGCCTATTGTCCACCCGTCCACGGTACTGCGCCCCCCTCCACGCCCTGCCGGGTGGGGCCCTCCGGGCTCGCGGACGCGGCCCCCGGCCACCGCCCCGGTACGCCTCCGAGGTGCCGCCGACACCCGCCTCGGTTAACTTCGGCGAAACAAATGGGTCATGCTTGAGAAATCCGGCCTGCCTATGGTCGGGTCCAGCGTGTGCCACCGCACTGGCCGCACCACGAGCTACAACCCCGTCCCTCCCGGGCCGGGAGTAGGAGGAGTTGGATGTTCCAGAACGCCGACGACGCGAAGAAGTACATCGCCGACGAAGATGTCAAGTTCATCGATGTCCGGTTCTGTGACCTGCCCGGTGTGATGCAGCACTTCACCATCCCGGCAGCGGCATTCGACCCGACCGAGGAACTGGCCTTCGACGGCTCGTCGATCCGCGGCTTCCAGGCCATCCACGAGTCCGACATGGCGCTCCGCGCGGACCTGTCGACCGCCCGTGTCGACCCGTTCCGCCGCGACAAGACCGTCAACATCAACTTCTTCATCCACGACCCGATCACCGGCGAGCAGTACAGCCGTGACCCGCGCAACGTGGCCAAGAAGGCCGAGGCGTACCTCACCTCCACCGGCATCGCCGACACCGCGTACTTCGGCCCCGAGGCCGAGTTCTACGTCTTCGACAACGTCCGCTTCCAGACGTCGGCGAACGAGAGCTTCTACCACATCGACTCCGAGGCCGGCGCCTGGAACACCGGCTCCGAAGAGAACAACCGGGGTTACAAGGTCCGCTACAAGGGCGGCTACTTCCCGGTCCCGCCGGTCGACCACTTCGCCGACCTGCGTGCCGAGATCTCCCTTGAGCTGGACAAGAACGGCCTCCAGGTCGAGCGCCAGCACCACGAGGTCGGCACCGCCGGCCAGGCCGAGATCAACTACAAGTTCAACACGCTGCTCGCCGCAGCCGACGACCTGATGCTCTTCAAGTACATCGTGAAGAACGTCGCCTGGCGCAACGGCAAGACCGCGACCTTCATGCCGAAGCCGATCTTCGGCGACAACGGCTCGGGCATGCACGTCCACCAGTCCCTGTGGGCCGGCGGCGACCCGCTGTTCTACGACGAGCAGGGCTACGCGGGTCTCTCGGACATCGCCCGCTACTACATCGGCGGCATCCTCAAGCACGCGCCGTCGCTGCTGGCCTTCACGAACCCGACGGTGAACTCGTACCACCGCCTGGTCCCCGGCTTCGAGGCCCCGGTCAACATGGTCTACTCGCAGCGCAACCGTTCCGCCGCGATGCGTATCCCGATCACGGGCTCGAACCCGAAGGCCAAGCGCGTCGAGTTCCGCGCCCCGGACCCGTCGTCCAACCCGTACCTGGCCTTCTCGGCTCTGCTGATGGCCGGCCTCGACGGCGTGAAGAACAAGATCGAGCCGGCCGAGCCGATCGACAAGGACCTGTACGAGCTGG
>NZ_JAPEQG010000001.1:6267500-6530000 GCF_026339735.1 Streptomyces sp. NBC_01669 | reverse complement strand
CTGGAATGTAGGACTACACACCGACGTGAACCCGATGGCGTAGCCCGCCCGGAACGCCGCCTGCTGATTCAGGGGAATCAGCGGCAGATGGCCACCAACCCTGCTCACGCACAGCGCGCGGCCATCGACCTGGCCGGTCGCCACGCCGATGTTGAATCCGGGGTCGCCAGGCCCTATCGAGGGCGCTTTCGAGGGGGCCGCTGCCGCAGCAGCGGCCGGGGGTGGGGCGCCGAACGCTTCCCCGGCGAAACCCGCAGGCAACGCCAGCGAGGCGATGAGCACCGGGCTGAGCCCGAAAAGGTACCGCTTGCCACGCATGACTTTCTCCCTTCGACCGCCGGACCGAAAGACAGGCGTTCGTTGAGGAACGGTGCCCCTTCTCCACACCTCGTCGCACGGCCGAACGCCACGTCCAGCAGCAGCATCACACGCGACCGAGCACGCATCCAGAAACCGACTATCCTAGGAGTAGGGGTCCCAGGTAATAACCATCCGCAAATGTCGCCCAACAGAGGGAACGACGGATGAATTACGACCAACGGCGAGCGGAGCTCGCGGACTTCCTCAGAACACGGCGGCGAGCACTTCAGCCGGAAGAGGTCGGTCTTCCACCACGGGCATCGCGACGAACCCCCGGCCTGCGGCGGGAAGACGTCGCCGACCTCGCAGGAATCAGTGCCTGCTGGTACTCACGCCTTGAACAGGCCCGGAACATCAGGGTATCCGACCATGTCCTCGACTCGCTGGCCGAAGCCCTACGCCTCAACACCGAGGAACGCGAGTACCTGCTGGCTCTGGCGCACGGGGACGCCCCTTCCAGCGCGAGTGTTTCCCCGGACGGTGTGCCCCCAGCCCTCCAGCGAATCCTGGACAGCCAGCAGCCGCATCCGGCCATCGCCCTCGGTCCCCGTTTCAATATTCTTGCCTGGAACCAGGCCAGAACCGATGTCTACGGGGATCTGACCAAAATCCCCCCTGAGCACCGTCACATCCTGTGGCTTTTCTTCGGCGGCTACCTGCGGGAACTTATTCAGAACTGGGAGCCGAGCGCTCGCTCCGTCCTGGCAGAGTTCCGCGCAGCCACCGGACTCTACGTCCAGGAACCATGGTTCACCGCGCTGGTCCGCGAACTGAGCCAGAACAGCGCGGACTTCCGCAAATGGTGGCAGCAGCACGAAATCGAAAGGCATCACGTCACCACCCGGGAGGTGAAGCATCCTTTTGTCGGCCGCATGCTGCTGGAGGAGAGTGCGCTTGTTGTCGACGACCGCTCAGGCCGGCGGATCATTCTCGAGATCCCGCAACCGGGCACCGGCACCGAGAACAAGCTGACGGCACTTTCCTGGCGCTCCCACCGGGTGCAGGCTCCGCCGTGCCATGTGCTTCACAGGCCGGATTCGGGGAACGGCGGAACAACCACTGCCGAACGTGACGACAGTTGTGGTGCGATCAGTGCCGCAGAGCCGTCCCCACGTCGGCCTTGACCTCACCCGACAGCTTGCGGTTGCTGCGGGCGATGGCGTCCTTGGAGGACTTCGGCCCAACGTCGTCGATCGTCACCACCACCATGTCGAGCAGGTTGCCGTTCGCGTCACGGAAGGTGACCTGCACGGCGTAGGACTTCGGCGAGTCGGTGCCATTCGTCACGGTGATCTTCGAGGTGGCGCGTCCGTCGTGGTCGGTGCTCACCGCGCCCAGCTTGACGTCGTGCTTGGCGTTCACGCCGTTCTTGAAGCCTCTCAGTTTCTCGCCCGCGGCAGCAGTCGCCGAGGCCACCACGTCGGAACCCCTGGATGCCGCCGACGCTGCGGCGGAGGCCGCCTCGGACGCCTTGGTGGAGGCGCCACCGCCGTCGTCCGAACAGGCACCGGCGGTCGACATCACGGCCGTCGTCAGCAGCACGGCCCACAGGCCTCGCGCGACCTTCCTCGTCATCGTGCCTCCCAGCACTCGCCCGTCGCCCCAGTCAACGGGTCCGCAGGCCGCACCGCATGCCCCGCATGCCGGACGGGTGAAGGGCCGGGCCGGAGCGGAGGCCGTATGCCAGGGCGCGGCTGCCCTGTGGAGTCGCGACGTGCGGAGAGACGGCCGAGTCTGATGGCATGAGCAACCTGGACCCGGGCAGCCTCCCCCACCGACCGCGGTCCGAGCCGCGTCGGCGGCGGCAGTCGCCCTGGGTGCTGCTGGTCGTCGTGCTTCTGCCGGCTGGTACCGGGGCGGCGGCCGTCGGGGTGGTCGCCAACGTGTCGTCCAGGGAGGGGACGAATGGGGCCTTCGCCACCGCCGCCTGCGGCGGGTCCTGAACCGGGTAGTCGGGTGTGTGCGCATATGCCTGTGCCCCCGGCCTCCGGGGGCACAGGCTTCCGGTCCTTCAGCGGCCGTAGCGGATCAGGGCGCGGACCATGCGGCAGGTGGTGTCGGACGGCGGGTGGATGCCGATGCGCTCGGCAGTCGTGCGTATCGTGTCGTTGTCAGCGCTCGACGGATGGTAGACGCCCGTGTCGAGCAGGGCGATCGCCAGGCGCATGGCCTTCAGGCGGCGGTTGTGGGAGACGTACCACTCGCGGGGTCGGCCCGCGGGGAGCGGCTTCTTCTGCAGGGGCTTGTGGAGCGGCTTGGTCGTGACTGCGGCAACGGCCATGGGCATCCTCCTGGCACGGTCGTGAAACCCTCACGAACTACCTCCATTTTACGAGCCACCACTGACAATCACCCCTGGCCAGAGGGGCTTTCGCGATGTCCGTCGAGTACCGTTGGCCCCATGGAGATCTGGATCAATCCCGCATGTTCCAAGTGCCGCAGTGCGGTGCAGTTGCTCGACGCCGAGGGCGCCGAATACACCGTCCGACGCTATTTGGAGGATGTGCCGTCGCCGGACGAGATCCGGGCCGTACTCGACCGGCTCGGGCTGGGGCCGTGGGACATCACGCGGACGCAGGAAGCAGAGGCGAAGGAGCTCGGGCTCAAGGAGTGGCCGCGCGAGGCCGGTTCGCGGGAGCGGTGGATCACGGCACTCGCCGAACATCCGAAGTTGATCCAGCGGCCGATCATCACGGCGGAGGACGGGACGGCCGTCGTGGCGCGTACGGAGGAAGCCGTGCGGGACGCTCTGGGGCGTTGAGCCCTGTCGGAATCACTCGGTCAGCAGGAAGCCCTCGATCCTGCGGTTGAGTTCGGCGGCGTCCGGGGCGTGCAGCGGCAGCGTGTGGTGCGTGGCGCCCGGGATCGTCGCCGTCCGTGCGTGCGGGAGCAGCCGGGTCGCGGTGGTGGCGACCCGTGCGGCGTTGTGGGCCCGGCTGTTCTCGGCCGTAAGGATCAGGGTCGGTACGTTCAGCGCGCTCAGGGCCTCGGGAGTGGGGCGCGGGCCGTTGACCGGGCGGGCGGTCGGGAAGTCGGCGGCCGTCTCGCGCAGGTGCAGCCATGCCGGGTCGAGCGTGGCGCCGGCCGTCTCCCAGTTCATGAAGATGCGCGTGCGTTTCGCGCTGGGGCGGAGCAGCATCGGCAGTGCGTGCAGCAGATAGCCGGGGCGGAAACCGGCGAAGCACTGGGTCGGGTCCACAAGGATCAGCCTCCGGACGCGGTCGGGTGCGTGCAGGGTGTAGTGGAGCGCGATCCAGGCACCGTAGGAATGGCCGCAGAGTGCTGTCGATGCGGTGTTCAGGGCGTCCAGCACGGCGTCCAGCCAGGCCGTCAGGTCCGGCACCGTACGGATCGGGCGCTCCCCCGCCGCACTGCGGCCCGGATCGCCGATGAGGTCGACGGCGTGGACGCGGTGGGTGCGGCCCAGGTGGGCGGCCTGGGCGAACCAGACGGTGGAGGTGGAGCCGCCCCCCGCCAGGAGCACCAGGGGCGGGGCGCCCTCGGGGCCGTAACTGTTGATACGGGTGGTGCCCCACGGGGTGGGGACGTCGGAGTGAGTCGTTCCGACGGGCCACTTGACCGCCAGGACCTCGTCGTACGCCGAGAGGAACGACTCGGAGACGGCCGCTGCGGATGATCCGGATGACGTGGTTGCCATGGAGTGCCTCCCGACGGTGGGTGCCCTTGGATATTATCTCGCTCAGCGAGATAATAGAGGAAGGAGATCTCATGAGCGAGCAGAGTTCCGAGATGGAGATCGTTCATCTGCTGCGCAAGGTGACTGTCGAATTCGGCCTGCGGCAGGCCGAATTCGCGAGTCGCAACGGCATGCACCCCACCGACGTGCGCGCCCTGATCTGCCTGCTCGACGCCGAACGGGCGGGCACCGACGCGACCGCCGGGTGGCTCGGTGCGCAGCTCGGACTCAACTCCGCAGGCACCACCGCCGTCATCGACCGGCTGGAAGGGCTCGGCCACCTCACCCGCACCCGCGACCCGCGCGACCGTCGACGGGTGCTGCTGGCGGTGGACCCACGGGCGGTGGAGCTGGGGTGGGCGTTCTTCGGGCCGCTGATCGAAAACACGGTGACAGTGCTGCGCGACTTCGACGAGAGTGAGACAGAAGCCGTACGGCGTTTCCTGTCCGCCGCGCACCAGGCGGTCACCGCCATTGCCTGACCGGCAGGCGATCGAGGGGACCCATTCGTGATCCGGTTCCGTGGCGGCATCGTCACAGGCGTCGTCTGCAACCCCGCCGCCACCGCTGACGTACTGCTGCGGCTGCTCCGCTCCGACGCGCAGTGCAGTCGACTTGGAGCTGCGGGCCGAGTCAGAGGCCTGGACGGAGCTTCGGACCCGGTTGATGCAGAAGTGGCAGAAGTCTGCGGTGCGACGACTGAAACGAACGCGCCTGTTACTCGTACGTAGGGACACACGCACCGCATCCGGCCCGAGCGCACCAGGTGTTCCGGCCGGGGACAGGAGCCTTACGTGTCACGCAAGAAGACCCTCAGCCGCAAGAAGAAGCTCGCCCTGCTGGCCGGGGCCGCCGCGCTCGCCGGCGGGACGGCAGCCGTGCTGGCCGGGACCAGCCAGGCGGCGCAGTCGCCGCCGGCGGACCGGGCCTCGTCGGTCGTCTGCACCGGACTGGCCACGGCTCTCGGCAACAACGAGCAGTTCATCGCCGGTCAGCGGGCCGATCCGGATGCCCAGTCGGCTGCGCGGATCACCAACCGGGAAGCCGTGATCGCGCAGATCCGACGTCAGCAGGCCGCCTCGGGGTGCGGTGGGGAGGCATCGGCGGGGGCGGCCGTGGATCCAGCCGCGTCCGCACCGGCATCGGCGCCCGGGACCGCGGCCCCGGCGTCGCCCGGCGGAGGGGGCCGGGCCACCGGTGATGTCGTCTGTGCCGGTTCCACCGTGACGCTGTCCGGCGAGGGTGGTGCCCCCGCCGCGTCCAGCAATCAGTTCCCCGTCGGCACCGAGCTCAGGGTGACCAATCTCGACAACAACAAGTCCACCACGGTGACGGTCACTTCCCCCTCCGGCAGCTGCGCCCTGCTGAACAACGCGGCCTTCGAGCAGGTCCGCGAGCCGGGCAAGTTCCTGATCCGCCGCGCCCGCATCGAGCGCGTGGGCTGACCCGCCCGGGCGGTGCCCGCACGGTGCGGACGGTCTCTCCCCGCCGTTCAGGACCGTGCGGGCACCGGCCCCGCCTTGGCCTCCGCCTCGGCCAGCAGCTCGGTCAACCGCAGCCCGAACCGTACGTCGCAGGGGTGCGCAACCCCCGTACGTACCGCTTCGAGCAGCGCATCCACCGCCGCCCGGAACGACCCCACCGCATCCCCCCACCCAGGCAGCGTGGCGACCCCCGCCTCCCCCCGGAGCTCGATCTCCGTACCCACGGCTCCCGGCGGCGCGGCCAGTGCGAGCGTCACCGTGCTGGACGCGCCGGAGCTATGACGGAGGATCAGATGGGTGGTGTCGGCGGGACCTCGGGCCGCGGTCAGTTCCGTCACATCGCCGAGCACCGGGAGCAGCACCGACAGCGCATGCGGACCGACGTCCCACAGACCACCCTTGTCACGGCGCCACGGAGACGCCGCGTACTCGCTGTCCGCACCGGGGGCGTACAGCGCGCCGATCCACTGGGCGCGGGCGGTGAACCACCCGTCCCGGCCGCCCTGTTCGGCGATCCAGTCGGACGTCTCCTTCGCGAACCGCAGCGTGCAGAACACGACCGACGCGACCCGCGCCCGGTCGGCGGCCTCGACGACCTCCCGGGCCCCGGCCACGGTCGTCGCGATCGGCTTGTCCATCAACAGGTGACACCCGGCGGCCGCGGCGCGGGCGGCCAGCGGGGCCTGGACGTCCGGCGGCAGGGCGAACGCGACGGCGTCGCTCACGGCGAGAAGTTCGTCGACGCCCGCGTCGCCGGAGTACGCCGTGGCGCCATGGGCGGCCGCGAGCGCGTCCGCCGCCTCGGGGCGGCGCCCCCACACGCCGCTGAGCACGACGTCGGGATGGGTGGCGAGGGCGGGCGCCTGGGTGTTCCGGGCCCAGGGGCCCGTACCGAGAAGGCCGATACGCAGGGGAACGGCGGGTGGGGTCGTCATGAGGGCCAGTCTGCCCGGTCGTTATCAGGTGGCGGTGTGCGACGGCCCGCGGTTACGTTGGCGGCGCCGGCCGCGGGACTCCGGCTGCGACTTCCGGGACGTGCCTCTGAAGCAGTGATTTCGCTGATCGCGCCCCCATTCCCCGGCCGGCTTCCACATATCCGCATGCGGCGGCGGAACGTCACGGGGGAAGAGGATGACCGACACGGACACGTACGCCGACCTCATTGCCGCCGAGGACGTGCTCCTCTTCGTCCATGCGGCGATCACCGCGACCGGGCAGCGTGAGTTCCACTCGGAGGCGTACCAGCAGCAGCTCTCCCTGGACTTCCTGCACGAGTACGTGAGGGTCAACTACCGCAAGGTGTACGCCGCTTCGCTCGCCCTTGACATCAATGACCACAACGCCGCACGCATCGTGCAGGGGCTGCTGGAGACCGCCGCCGAGGCGACCGCGGAGGAGCGGCGCACCGAGGGCCGGCTGATCGCCGCCCGGGCTGGCCGGCGAGGTGCTGCGGGTGTGGCGGACCCGGATGGATCCGGACCGGCACACGGCTGTGGTCCATGTGAACCCTGTATACGAAGCGGACGGTTTCGACGTGCGACGGCTCGCGCCGAGCGTGCCGACGGCCGGTATCCGTGACGCCGAGGATCTGCCCGCGCTGGTGGAGATCGCGCGGTTCGCGGAGGGGCGCACGGGAGCGGCGGCCCTGCACGCCTATCTGGACCGGCAGGTCGTACGTTTCGTGGCCGGCGACGGACCGAGCGAACAAGGGGGCCGAGGAGAGTGAACAGGCTGGAACTGACCGGGCTCACGGTCCGGCCCGCCCAGGTGTGGGGCGGCATCCGGCTGGTGCCGCTGGTGCGTGAGGAGCCCGTCGCGGGGCTGCGGCTGCATCAGGAGATCTACCGGGGCTTCGGCAGCAGCGTCGTCGACACCGGTCCGCGGACGCACTACACCTCGTACATCCCGCACGGCCTCGTCGCCGACTGGTCGGGGCTGCGTGCGGAGCCGGACGGCGCCGGTACGGGCCGGCAGAGTGCCGCGTTCGGTACCCAGCTCGGCTCCGGCGGCAACGGTGACCCGGGCGCCGACGCCCGCCCGCCCGTCACCGTGCCGCTGCCGCGCCACCGGCACCGCCACCACCGCATGGCCAAGCGGCAGCCCGGCAACCGGCTGCGCTTCCTGCCGCTGCACCTCGCCCTGGAGGGCTATCTCTCGCTGCACTTCGGCGGCCCGGCCATCGCCTGGGAGGAGTGGTCGCGGCAGGCACTGCGCGACGGGCTCTCGCCGCGCGCCGAGGACGCGTACATGGGGTGGTCGGTGCGCGGTCTCGGCGACGCGCTGCGTGTCTTCGAGATCCATCCCGGCCAGTGCGGGGTGATGGTCTACGCGGCCGATGCGCTCGCCGCCGCCTTCGTGCTGCCGCACCCGGACGACTACCGGCTTCTGCACGCCTCGCTCGTCGAGGATCTGTACGGGGAGCTCATCCATCAGTACGCGCTGTACGGCGGTCCGGTCCCGGAGTTCGGGGCGCGGATCCCCGACGGCGATCGGGTGCGGACGCTCGCCGATCTCCGGGCGGCAGCACGGGCGCAGGAGCGGGAGTGGCGCGAGGCGCACGACGCGCTGTTCGCGCGCGAGCTGCTGGACACGTCGTACGCCTTCGACCGGGTTCACCGGATGGGGCCGTTCACGCTGTGGCGGCTCCTGCCGCCGTTCACCCGGAACCGGGGCGGCCGGCACATCGGCGAGACGATCACCGACCACAAGGGGCAGGTCGCGTATCTGAAGACGTTCCGGCTCTCCGACGCACAGGTGCGGCGCGGGCATCTGCTGCACACGCTCTCCGACGCCGACTGGCGGCTCGCGCGGGCGGCCGCGGCGCTGGGCAGCACCGAGGAGGAGCTGGTGCGCCGGATCCGGGCCGCCGGTTTCGAGGGGCTCCTCAAGGCCCGCGTATAACGCAGGAAACCTCGGTAACACGGGGTTCACATACGGGCAACGGACGGGAAATCGCGTCTTGCGAAGCTGCGCTGCAGAGACCGGACCGCAGACCGCAGCACCGCAGCACCCCCAAAGGATGGCTTCCGTGACGTTCAAGGCTGAGTACATCTGGATCGACGGCACCGAGCCGACCGCCAAGCTTCGTTCGAAGACGAAGATCATGGCAGGCGAGCCCTCGGGAGATGTCGCGGAGCTGCCCATCTGGGGCTTCGACGGATCCAGCACCAACCAGGCCGAGGGTCACGCCTCCGACCGTGTGCTGAAGCCGGTCTTCTCCTGCCCGGACCCCATCCGCGGCGGCAACGACGTCCTCGTCCTGTGCGAGGTCTTCAACATCGACATGACGCCGCACGAGTCCAACACGCGCGCCGCCCTGCGTCCGGTCGCCGAGCAGTTCGCCGGCCAGGAGCCGATCTTCGGCATCGAGCAGGAGTACACCTTCTTCGACGGCCACCGCCCGCTCGGCTTCCCCGTGGGCGGCTTCCCCGCCGCGCAGGGCGGCTACTACTGCGGTGTCGGCTCCGACGAGATCTTCGGCCGCGAGATCGTCGAGAAGCACCTCGACAACTGTCTGCAGGCGGGTCTGGGCATCTCCGGCATCAACGCCGAAGTCATGCCGGGCCAGTGGGAGTTCCAGGTGGGCCCGCTCGCCCCGCTGGAGGTCTCCGACCAGCTGTGGATCGCGCGCTGGCTCCTCTACCGCACCGCCGAGGACTTCAACGTCTCCGCGACCCTGGACCCGAAGCCGGTCAAGGGTGACTGGAACGGCGCGGGTGCGCACACCAACTTCTCCACCAAGGCGATGCGCGAGGGTTACGACGCGATCATCACCGCATGCGAGTCGCTGGGCGAGGGCTCGAAGCCGATGGACCACGTCAAGAACTACGGCGCGGGCATCGACGACCGCCTCACCGGCCTGCACGAGACCGCCCCGTGGAACGAGTACAGCTACGGCGTCTCCAACCGCGGCGCCTCGGTCCGTATCCCGTGGCAGGTCGAGCAGGACCAGAAGGGCTACATCGAGGACCGTCGCCCGAACGCCAACGTCGACCCGTACGTCGTCACGCGGCTGATTGTCGACACCTGCTGCACGGCGCTGGAGAAGGCCGACCAGGTCTGATCCGCCACCGACTCGGTCCGAAGGGGCGCCCGCCGGAGACGGGGGGCGCCCCTTCGGCGTGGCCGGTCCGCTGTCAGTGGCGTGTGCCAGGGTCGGCCCATGCTCGACATCAAGGCAGAGACCGAGAACCGGCAGACGCACACCCGCATTTCGGCGCAGGCGCTGAGCGATCTGGTGCACCGGATCGGCGGGGAGGGCGACCACTTCCTGGTGGTCCAGCGGGTTCCGGACCGACCGGGCTGCTATGTGCAGACCTGGCACGAACACGGCGGGGACTACCAGTTGGAGTACGGCGACGGTGTTCCCGAGCGGCACTTCCGGGTGACGGCCGACTCCCCGGAGCGGGTCGCCGAGGTGATGACGCGCTGGGCGCGCCAGGAGCCGGAGTGGGATGCGGGGATCGTCTGGGAGAGCGCAGGCATGCCCGCCGACGAGCCGGTGCCCGCGATACCCGCGGAGATCGGAGGCGACCACCGTCGCCATCGGGCGGGAGGTCGCGGCGGCGCTCGGTGCGGCGGGGCTGACGGTGAAGTGGGACGGATCGCCCGGCCAGGCGATCGAGGTGACCGACCTGGACTGGCGCAAGCGGCTCGTCGGCTGAGAGCCGGTGGGAGGAGCGCCCAGCGGGGGGAGGGGCGCGGTGAGGGCCGGGTGACGACGTGGTGAGGAACGTAACGCAAAGGGTCCGTATCGACGGGTGAGAGAGGCCTGCTGCGCCACCGCGTTGTCTGGTCTAATGGGGGCATGGCCGGCTTCCCGTACACCTCATCAGGTCGCAGTGACCTTGAGCCGTTCTGGCCCTCCCGTCAGCATCATGACTTCGACCGGGTGTGTTGCCGCGCGAGGAACGCGCAGGCCCTCTAACGCCGCTCACCCCGGCCTTCGGTCCGCGCGCACGACGCAAGTCCGTCCCTCGACGACTCCTTCGCGCGAAAGAGCTGACCCTCATGGCGAACACTCGTACCTTCTCCGCCGCCGCTGCCACCGCAGCGTCCACGGCAACCGCTGCGGCCAACCCCTCCGCCGGCTCCGTCCCTCCCAACCGTCACAGGCTGCGCGCCGTCGCCCCCGACGAGGTCGTCCAGCTGGCCGACGTGGCCGACTTCCTGCCGCCGGGCGCCACCTGGCTTCCGGCACCCCAGCACACCCTCCCCGCGCTGCCGGGCCGTCCGCCGATGATCGGCTACCTGGTCCTCGTACCGGCTGACCAGCAGCCCGCCGTCGCAGCCGCGGCCGCCGCGGCGCAGCGCATCGTGTCGGAGCCGCTGGTGACGCCGGGGGCCGGGCCGGTGCGCATCGACAGTGTGCAGCGCACCGCGACGGTGGACGGAAGCACGCTCGACCTCACCTTCCTCGAGTTCGAACTGCTCGCCCATCTGGTGGCGCACCCGCACCGGGTGCACACCCGCGACCAGTTGGTGACGACCGTCTGGGGTTACGGGCACGTGGGCGACGGGCGCACCGTCGACGTCCACATCGCCCGGCTGCGCCGCAAGCTGGGCGCCGAGCACCGGCGGTCGATCCAGACGGTGCGACGCGTCGGCTACAAGTACGCCCCCTGACGGACACGCACGCGAGGGGCCCTGCTCGACCGGTACGCCATCCGGTCGGGCGGGGCCCCTTTTCCGTGCGGGCGCGGTGGCGTACGGGCGTCACCGCGCGCCCCAGCTCTGCCGGGACCCACTTTCCGAGCCGCAGGGCGAGGTCGCGAGGGTGGTGCTGGGTACACCTCGCCCGGGTGGCGAAACGGCTGACGCCGCGGACGCCCGTCGGGTGAGACTGTCCTCGGACCGGCGCTGCCGCGAAGGCCCGACGAGGGGAGAAGGACCATCATGAACACGATTCGGAGCCGAGTTCGGCCCGCGCTGCTGGCCGCCGGGCGCGGGCTCGTCCTGTCGATCGTCGGCCCGGCCGGGTCGATCACCCTCTTCGTGCTGACGGTGCTCTCGATCGCCTTCATTCCGCTGGGCCTGGGACTCTTCACCACCCCGCGGGTGCTGGCCGCGGTCCGCAGGCACGCCAATCAGCGCCGACTGCTGGCGGCGACCTGGGCGGACGTGCGCATCCCGGTCCCCTACCGGCCCGTCCCGAAGAATCTGCGCGGCGGGCTCGCGGGCCAGGTGGAGCGCACCACGCTGATGCTGAAGGACCCGGCGACGCGGCGGGACATCCAGTGGCTGCTGCTCGACATGACGGCCGGCTCCGTGGTGGCAGTCGTGGCCGCCGGGCTGATGCTCTATCCGGTGGAGGGGGTCGTCCTGGCGGCGGGCCTGTGGCGGGTCTTCACCGACGACACCTACTGGTACGGATTCGTGCCGGTCGACAGCCAGGCGACGGCGCTGGCCGCCGCGGCGCTCGGTGGGGTGCTCTTCCTCATCGGTCTCAAAGCGAGCGAACCGCTGCTGCGGCTGCACTTCGTGATCGCCCGTTCGGTGCTGGCGCCCACCCATGAGCAGGAGTTGGCCCGGCGGATCGACCGGCTCACCGAGACACGGCACGAGGCCGTGGACACCGCCGCCTCGGAACTGCGCCGTATCGAGCGTGATCTGCACGACGGCGCGCAGGCCCGGCTGGTCGCCATGGGCATGCACCTGGGCACGATCGAGGCGCTGATCGAGAAGGACCCGGCGCAGGCCAAGAAGCTTCTCGCGATGGCCCGCGAGTCCTCCGCGGAAGCCCTCACCGAGCTGCGCGATCTCGTCCGGGGCATCCACCCGCCGGTCCTGGCCGAACGCGGACTCGGCGACGCCGTAAGGGCGTTGGCGCTGCGGCTGCCCATCGAGGCGGAGGTCGACGTGGAACTGCCCGGTCGCGCAGACGCGCCGGTGGAGTCGGCCGCGTACTTCGCGGTCAGCGAGACCCTGACGAACGCCGCCAAGCACTCGGGGGCGGACCGCCTCCGGGTGGACATCCATCACGCCGACTCGATGCTCCGGATTTCCGTCACGGACAACGGCAGGGGCGGCGCGATCATCGGATCGGGCTCGGGGCTGAGCGGAATCGAACGCCGACTCGGTACATTCGACGGCATCATGGCCGTCAGCAGCCCAGCGGGCGGTCCCACCATGGTGACCATGGAGATCCCTTGCGAGTTGTCCTAGCCGAAGACCTCTTCCTGCTGCGCGACGGTCTGGTCCGGATGCTGGAGGCGTACGACTTCGAGATCGCGGCGGCCGTCGAGACCGGTCCCGAACTGACCCGTGCTCTCGCCGAGTTGGATCCGGACGTCGCCGTGGTCGACGTCCGGCTTCCGCCGTCCCACACGGACGAGGGACTGCAGTGCGCACTCGCGGCCCGCAGGGCCCGGCCGGGACTGCCGGTGCTCGTCCTCTCCCAGCATGTGGAGCAGCTGTACGCCCGTGAACTGCTGGCGGACGGCAACGGGGGCATCGGGTACCTGCTCAAGGACCGGGTCTTCGACGCGGACCAGTTCATCGACGCGGTACGCAGGGTCGCGGCGGGCGGCACCGCGATGGACCCGCAGGTGATCTCACAGCTGCTGTCCCGACGCGCACAGGACAAGCCGATGGGCGGTCTGACCCCGCGCGAGCTGGAGGTCATGGCGCTGATGGCGCAGGGCCGTTCGAACGCGGCGATCGCCTCGCAGATGGTGATCACGGAGCGGGCGGTGGCCAAGCACACCTCGAACATTTTCGGGAAGCTCGACCTGCCGCCGTCCGACGACGACAACCGCCGCGTTCTGGCCGTTCTGGCCTACCTGGACCGGGGGTGACCCCGCCCCCTGGGCCGGCGACTCATCCGGCCGAACTCAGGTGCAGCGTGGTCGCCCCCAGGTGCGGTGCGGCCCGGGACTCCAGGACCTTGACCCGTACCGCCGTCGCGGTGACGGGCGAGGCGAGCGGCAGAATGCGCCGGTTGCCGATGGTGGTGCCCTCGGCGATCCGCTGCCAACTGCCGTCGATCCGGGCCTCCACGGCGAACTTCTCGACGCGCTGACCCTGCCGGATGTCCTCACGGACGGCGACCCGGTCGAAGGTATACGGTCCCGGGCCCTGCGTGCGCCGCACGTCGGTGCCGTAGGTGCTGCGTACGGCCTTGCCGAATGCGGTCAGTGACGTGACGTCAGCGTCGGCGATCCGGCCGTCCCGGCCGGGCGGCACGTTCAGCAGCAGCGAGGCGTTGCGGCCGACACTCTTCTCGTACAGATTCATCAACTGCGCTGGGTTCTTGGGCTGTTGCTCCTGGTGGTAGAACCAGCCGGGCCGGATCGAGACGTCGGCCTCGGCCGGGTACCACTGCAGGTACCTGGTCGTCGGGTCGAGGAGCTTGGTGCGGGAACCGATGTCGGCGTCGGCGCCGCGCATGGGGCGCCCGGAGCGCCCCGGGGCGCGGCCGCCCCGGGTCCGGACTGCTGCACGGCCTGCTGAGCGGCGGCCTGCACGGGTAGAGCGCGGCCGCTGCCGCCAGTGCGAGCGCACTGAGCACGCGGGTGCGTCGTGCCATGGTTCCCTCCCCTTCCCGACCCCATTGGTCGGATCTCTCGGATGCCGACCTGCGCATGCTGCCGCGCAAAGAGGCAAACGGGAAGGGTGCCTACGACATACGTCCCATCTCTCTGCTGTTGACCTGGCAGCAACTCAGCCGTTGAACCATGCCGCCGCGTCGAGCCGGAACCCACCGGCGGGCACCATCGCGCGCAGGTCGGACTCCAGGGCGCGCAGCCGCTCGACCCCGAGCGCCCGGGACCACTCGGCGCGCAGCCGGTCGAACCCCTCGGCGGACCGGACCAGCACGTCGACACCGCGCGGGGTGACCCGGACCAGCTTGCGGCGCCCGTCCTGCGGATCGTCGACGCGCTCGACGTAACCGAGGCCCTCCAGCCTGTCGACGGTCTTCCCGGCGGCCTGCTTGGAGACGCCGAGCCGTCGGCCGATCTCACTTGCGGTCGCGCCGTCACGGCCGACGGCCTGGAGCGCGAAGCCGTACGCGGGCCGCACGTCGGGGTGACCGCTCTCGGCCAGCTCCCGGTGCAGCTCATCGATGATCGCCCGGAACCCGGCGAACAGGAGCAGGGGCAGCTCGAAGCCCGCACCATCCCCGGCGGTCGCCGACCCACCGGCTCGCCCCGTCGGCTCAGCCATTGCGCAACTCGACAACTTGGTTTACGTTTTCGTCAATCACGTTGTCGAGTTTACCGCGAGAGGTCACGCCATGCCCGCATCCGCTTTCCCCGACCACACTCTCGAATCCGCCCCCTCCGCCGCCCGTCGCACCATGGAGGCGGTAGCGGACAAGCAGGGATACCTACCCGCCGCCGTCGGCCGGCTGGCCACGTCACCGCAGCTGCTCGACGGCTTTCTGAAGATCAGCACGATCTTCGAGTCGACCACCCTGGACCCGCTCTCCCGCGAGGTCCTGATCATGACCATCGCCACCCGCAACAGGTGCCACATCTGCGTGGCGATGCACACCGCGAAGCTCACCGCCCTCGGTGCGGACGCCGAGCTCATCGCCGCGCTGCGCGAGGAGAAGCCACTGCCGCTCCCGGACGAACGACTGGAATCGGTAAGGCAGTTCACCCTGGCCGTCATCGCCACGGCGGGCGCTGTCGACGATGACACGCTCCAGTCCTTCCTCGCGCACGGCTACACCCACCGGAACGCCCTGGAAGTGGTCCTGGGTATCGGCGCGTACACGATGTCGACGCTCGCCAACCGGATGACCGACGCACCCGTCGACCCTCAGCTCGCCGCGTTCGCTCCCGCCCCCATGTGACCCGCTTTGCGAATGGAGTTTTCTACGAACTTCCCCTTTCGCTGAACGGCCCCCGAACCACACCCGTATGGAACGTCACGCTTCTCCCTCGAAGCATGAGGAGTTCCATGGGACGCACATCACGCAAACGTTCGACGCTGGCCAACCGGGCCATTGTCGCCTCGGCCGCACTGATTCTGGGCGGGGGAGGCTTGGTCGCGGTCAATGTCTACGCTTCGGCGGGGGAAGGAGCGTCGGGCTCACCCCCCGACCGGTCATGGAATGCGGGCACCCAGATGTCCACCATTGACTGCCCCGACGTGGGTAACGAACTTCCCGACGTACCCGATGAGGCGCGCGGGGAGGTCGACCGCGAACTGGCCGCCATGGATACCCAGATCACCGACGCCTACCAGCAATTCGCCGATCGTAAGGACGAGATATCCCGCGATCCGAACCTCGCCGAGAATGCCGTGCTCGGTCCGCTGAAGGACAAGCGGACGGCCAGCATCGAACGCATCTCGACGGCCATCGAACGCAACGCGGACCGCCCGGAAGGGCTGGACGGGCTGGCCCCGTGCGGTCTGCGCGCCGACGACGGCAACGCCTCCGGCACTGACGGCGGCAGCGGACGGGCCGGGGACCAGGCCGACAGCCAAGGCGCTGACCAGGGCCAGGGCCAGGACGGGGGCCAGGACGGCAGCCAGGTAGGGGGCCAGGGAGGCGACAACGGTCAGGGACAGCAGGGCAACGGCCCCGAGGCTTCCGACTTCGTCGACATCCAGTCCGTACAGCCCAATGTCAACAAGCCCCGCCCACGTCGCGGCGCCTCGCGCGGTTCGTTCACCACCGACTGCGGACGTAACGAGAACGGAAAATTCAACCCCGACAACGTCATCGTCGCGCCCGGAGTGAGCAACGGCGCCCACCACATGCACGATTACGTCGGAAATCAGGCCAACGACGCCTTCGCCGGCGATGACGATCTGGCCAACGGTGATACCACGTGCCGGAATCAGGGTGACAGGTCCACCTACTACTGGCCCGTGCTGCGGTTGCAGAACGGGACGGCCGAGAACGACGCGGCTGCCGATGGCGGCGGAAAGGACCAGAACGTCGGAGAGATCCAGACTCCGTCCCAGGTCACACTGAAATTCGTCGGCAATCCCACCGGCAAGGTCACCGCGATGCCGCGATTCCTGCGGATCATCACCGGAGACGCCAAGGCGTTCACCAACGGCGACGCCAACGCCAACGCATCGTGGAGCTGCACCGGATTCGAGAACCGTCAGCTCAAGGACAAATACCCGATCTGCCCGGACGGCAGCCAGGTGGTCCGCTCGTTCGCCTTCCAGAGCTGCTGGGACAGACAGAACACCGACTCCGCGAACCACCGCACCCATGTCGCCTTCGCCCAGGCCAACGGACGGTGCCCGAACGGCTTCAAGGCCATTCCCCAGCTGGTCCAGCGCATTGTGTACGACGTGCCGCCGGGCCCCGGTTTCGCCGTCGACTCCTTCCCGGAGCAGCTGCACAAGCCCGTCACCGACCACGGTGACTTCATCAACGTCTTCGACGACAACCTGATGAAGAAGGTGGTGAGCTGTATCAACGGCGGGCGCAGGTGCCGCTGATCCACTCGTTCGGCGGCACCCCGCCCCTCTTGCCTGCGCGGTCAGCTCGCGTGGTGACCGGAGTGCCCTCCCTCGCTCCCCCCACTGCCTCCACTCCCCGAGTGGTGGTGCGGCGAGGCGGTCTCCACCGTCCCCCCGAGCCGGCCGCGCAGTGCTGCGACCACGTTCGCCTCACCGACGGCGACCCACTTCCGGCCGACCAGATACGAGCCGCCGTAGTCGTTGGCCTCGTTGATCCACTCGCGCTGCCCTCGGTCGGTCGCGAAGGTGGCCAGCACATAACGCCCATCGCCCGTCATGCAGTTGGCCTGACGCAGTTCCTGCGCGTCGGTCTGGATGTTCGGCTTGCAGTGCGCCTTCGTGGCCAGCTGCTCCAGGCTGCCGGTCGCCGTCGGCGGGACGTGCGGCTTGTCGTCGCCGGCACCGCCCCCGCCGCACGCCGCCAGAAGAGCCAGTCCCGCAAGGACGACCGCCGCGGTCCTGACCCCGGAACGACGCCCTCGTCGTATCTCCAGCTGCGTCACCATCCGGCCATCGTGCCCCTTCGCACTCCGTCGCGCGGCCGAACGGCCCGATCCGAGTTGACCGTTCGCGCGCCGGGGTGACCATCGCACGATTCGCTCGTTCAGCTGAATGTGCGCCCACTGCCAGAAGTACCGTCCGCCACCGCCCCGGTCGATGTGGAGCAGGCCGAGGCGGCGCTCGTCGAGCACTATCCGCGACTGGTCCGGCTCGGCTACCTCGTCCTGCCGCCCTCCCTCGGCCGCAACCGCCGAGTCCTGACGGCGCACTCCCTCGCCCAGCGGACCCTGCCGCTGGGGCGCCGGACGGCGTTCACGGCCGACGACCGCGTCCCTCTCCCCCGCCGCCCCGCCGATGGGACGGCGGTCGACCCTGGCTATGCGCACGTCCGGCAGCGAGTGGTGAGCACCGCCCTGGAGGCGGGCCGCCCGCTGCGTCGCCTGGCCTGGCCGCGTCGGTCGCAGCTACCGCCGCTCCTTCCTCTGGTGTGGGGTCTGCGCCTGTTCCCGCACTCCGGAGGTTCGGACGAACTCGCCCTGGACCAGACACTGTCGGCGCTCTCCGGGCCGGCGCGCGCGGCGCACGTCCTGCGCGGCCTGGAGGGCCTCGCGGATGGGGAGGTACGTCGGGTGCTCGCCGCCGCAGGAGTGGCGGATCCGCGCGCGGCGCTGGCGGAGGCGGACGCGGTGGCTGCGCCGTACGCGCTCCTGGGCTCCACGGAGTTCGACCCCTGTTCCCTGCAGGCCCGCCCGCCTGATCTGCTGCGCCGCCGCCGGCACGCGAAAGCGGCGCTCGCGGCGGTCGCCGCTCTCCTGGTGTGCGGGGCGCTGCTGGGGCTTCCGGGCAACGGCTGGGGCCGGGACCCGGCGTCCGCGCCGCCGTACTCCCGTAACCCGGCGGCCGAACAGGCCCTGGAACCCGCCGCGTTGGCCAGGGTGTCACCCTGGTACTGGCAGCGCTCGCCCCGGACCGACTTCACCGCCTGGCCCACCCGCGGCGACCGTACCGACGACACCCGGCTGCTGCGGCGCGCACTCGCCGTCTGGGCGCGTCCGGGCCCCGCCGTCCGGTCGTCCACGACGCCCGGGACGCCGGTCGGGCCGCCGATGGGGCCCCCGCAGCTGCTGTACGCGGGCGAGGTGGGCGCGGCCGCGGTGGTGTTGTTCTACGACGGGCTGCGCATCGTGCGGTACGCGGAGGCTCGCGACGCCGATCCGGCACAGGGCGCGGCGCTCGACTTCGCCCGTGTCGACAGTGCGGACGCGTCCTCCGCCGATGCTCTGATCGTCAGCCGTGGCGGCGGCACGGTCCGCTATCTGACGGCTCCCTGGGTGCGGCAGGTGTCCGTACGGGATCTGCTCGTCCCCGGCCGGGCCGCCCGGCCGCTGCACCGCGACCGGAACGGCGTGACCGATGTGCTGGCGAGCCCGCAGACGGCCGGGGACTGCCGGTCGTGGTCCGCCGTCGAAATGCAGGACGCCACGGCGACACGTCTGCTGACGGACCTCGGCGAACTCGCCCCGGCCCGGCTGACCACCGGGCCGCCGTCGGCGCCGCACGACGTGTCCGGGCGGGCGGAGCGGGAGAGCTGGGCACGGACCGCCTGCCTGCTGACCGCGGTGCGATCGCGCGGCGTGCGCTCGGTGAACTCCTGGCCGTACGCGCGGCAGTGGCTGCCCGAGGGCAATGGCTTCGCGCAGTGGCTGTGCACCCGGGCGGAGACCTGGCGCGGCTCGGGAAGCAGGGTCCTCGCCCAGTTCCAGGCCCCGTCGGCGCAGTCGGCCGCCGGTGGTGCGGTGCCGCCCGGGGCGGTGGCGGCGCGCGCGGAGGACTCGCCGGCCTGCGGGGAGCGGGATCCGCGGGTGCTGGCGGGCGTGCTGTGGAAGTCGCACGGCGGCCGGTGGTACGTACTGGCGGCGGGCAGCACGGAGTTCGCCTCGCTGACCACATCCGGCGGGGTGGAGGGCCGGGCGCAAGGGCATCTGCTCGCGGTACGGGCACGGGCGGGCGATCGGGCGCGGCTGAACGGGCTACTGGCGGACGGGAGGCGGGTGGGCGCTCTGCGCTGACCATGCCGCCGTGCCTTTTCCCGTGGTGCACGCCGTGATCCTCCGCTCGGCCGGTTCATGGTGCCCGGCGGCGGACCCTCCGGCGTGCCTGGGGAATCAGGACGCGCAGTCGCTGGCGGACGTGTGCGCCCCCGATACCTCGGTGGGAAACCTGCAGGTGGGAGGGGTGCCGAGGGGCGGATGGCAACGGTCACGGGAGGGGACGGATGGGGGGTGCACGAATTGCCTACAGGAGTCGGTTCCATGATCGGCGGCATTGCAGCAGATCGGGTGTCTTGGAGCGCGTGGCGCGGTCGTCGACGGTCCTCGGGGGGCGACGGTTGCGGTGTCCAATCCGAGCAGGCGCATCGGCGCCTGCTGCGACAGGAGATTTCTATGCATGTTTCCCGCTTCGCTGCCGCAGTCTGTGTGGCCGCCGTCGTCGTGCTGGGCGGCGGCGGCGCAGCTCAGGCCGCTGCCCCCGGCGCCGCCGGCGGTGCCCACTCCCTGCAGGCCAGTGACGGTCGGCACGGGGACGGCGACCGCCGGGACGACCAGCGCTGGGGCCACGACCGCCGGGACGACTGGCGCTGGGGCCACGACCGCCGGGACGACTGGCGCTGGGGCCACGACCGCCGCGACCACGGACGCTGGGGCCACCATCGCAAGCACGCGCGCTGGGGCCACGACTACCGTGACCGCGGGCGCTGGGGCCACGACCAGGACCGGTACCGGGAGTACCGTTCCCGCTGATCCGATCCGAACCGCAGTATGAACTGGGCCCGTGGCGCCCTCCCTCGAGGAGGACCGCCACGGGCCCGACACGCGCGGCCCGGGAGCCAACTGACGGCAGTCGCTGGGCGACGCTCTCGTCATGGATCGAGCGCGACCTGGCCGAAGCAGGCGCTCGATCGCTGTCCGAAGCTCACCGAACACGACGGACAGCGCCCTCCGTCACCCACCGATCAGCGGCTGCAGGAATTCGCTGCACGCCCCTGTTCCCTCCGCGTACCCGTCAGTACATTGACAGCATGTCTAACACGCAGCCAGCGGCGGTCGCGTCGGAGCGAACCGAGCTGAAGGCCCGCAAGGTCTCGTTCGCCTGGGAGAGGACTCCTCTCCACTGGGTACCGGGCGACCCCTTCAGCACGCACACGATGAATGTGCTCCATCTGCTGCTCCCGGCCGGGGAGCGCTGGTTCATCCACGTGTACCGGCAAGTGCTGCCGTACATCCATGACGAACAGCTGCGGCAGGACGTGATCGGGTTCATCGGCCAGGAAGCCGTGCACTCCCAGGCCCACGACGACGTTCTCCCCCACCTGAAGAGGCTCGGGCTCGACCCGACCCCGTACACCGCACAGGTCGACTGGTTCTTCGAGAAGCTGCTCGGCGACCGGACGCTGCCGCCGGGCCGCGCCCGCACGTGGTGGCTGATGGAGCGGGTGGCGATCATCGCGGCGATCGAGCACTACACGGCGTTCCTCGGCGACTGGATCCTGAACTCCGAGGCCCTGGACCGCAAGGGCGCCGACCCCACCATGCTGGACCTGCTGCGCTGGCACGGTGCGGAGGAGGTGGAACACCGCTCGGTGGCCTTCGAGGTCTTCATGCATGTCGACGGCGGCTACCGGCGCCGGGTTCGCACCTGGGGGATGGCCTTCTCCGCCCTGCTCTTCCTCTGGCAGCGCGGTGTCCGCTTCTTCATGGAGAACGACCCCAGCCTGCTCGGCGGCAAGGCGTCGTTCAAGGCGTTCTACGACAGCGGCAAGCGCGGCACCCTGCCCTCCACTCCCGCCCTGCTGCGCTCCATCCCGCGCTACCTGAGTCACACCTACCACCCCTCCCAGGAGGGCAGCACGGCACAGGCCATCGACTATCTCGCCCACTCGCCCGCGGCACTGGCCGCCGAGGCCCGTATGACGGGGACGCACTGACCATGGCCCTGCCCCGCCCCCGCCTGCGCACCGTCCTCCTCGTCACCGGTGCCGCGCTGCTCGCCAGGCGCGCCCTGCAGCGCCGCATCGAGAGGTCCCCGCTGTGGCCGCTGCCGGCCCTGGAGGAACCGGTCTCGGGACAGTCCGGCCGCCGCTCCACCACCACCCGCCGACTGCTGATCACCGAACGCACCGCGCCCGCGGACGGCGTGGTCCAACTCCGCCTGGAAGGACCGGACCTGCCCGCCTGGCAGCCCGGCGCCCACCTGGACCTCGTACTCCCGTCGGGTCTGGTACGCCAGTACTCGCTCTGCGGCGACCCGGCCGACCCCGACACGTACACGGTCGCGACCCGCCTGGTCGAGGACGGTCGCGGAGGTTCGCGCGAGGTCCACGCCCAGCTCCACGAGGGCGAGGAGATCGAGATCCGCGGCCCTCGCAACCGCTTCCCGCTCGTCGCCGAAGCCCCCGCGTACGTCTTCGTCGCGGGCGGCATCGGCATCACCCCGATCCTTCCGATGCTGCGGGCGGTTGCCGCCTCCGGCGCCGACTGGCGGCTGCTGTACGGAGGTCGTACGCGCGCCTCGATGCCGTTCCTGGACGAGATCGAGAAGCTCGGCGCGGAAGGCCGCCGCGTCACACTCGTACCGGAGGACGAGTCGGGCCACCCGGACGCGGCGGCGGCCCTCACCGGCCTCGCGCCCGGCACCGCGGTCTACTGCTGCGGCCCGGAACTCCTGATGGACGCGGTCACCGCCGCGCTCCCGGCCGACTGCACTCTGCACCTGGAACGCTTCACAGCAGCGGCCACGTCACCGGCCGACTCCGGCGCCTTCGAGGTGGAGCTGCATCGCACCGGGCGTACGGTCCAGGTCGCGGTGGGCCAGTCGATCCTGGCCGCGGTCCGCGAAGAACTCCCGTACGTCTCGTACTCCTGCGAACAGGGCTTCTGCGGAACGTGCCAACAGCGCGTGCTGGAAGGCGAGATCGACCACCGCGACGAACTCCTGACGGACGCGGAGCGCGACGACTCCATGCTGATCTGTGTGTCGCGGTGCCGGGGAGAGCGGCTGGTGCTGGACCTGTAGGGGGAGTTCGGGGCGTGGCCCGCCCGCTCGCACGCCGCGGGTCGATCTTTCGCCCGCCTCGCGCCCCTTCCCCGGCACGCCACCTGACCGGCCAACGCGTCGCTGCCCACCCACGACCCGCGGAACCGTTCCTGGGCGGTGAGCAGGAGTGAGTCCCGCCTCACCGGCACGCCCCGAACGGTCTTGGGCGCACTGGTCCTCCGCTTTCGCGTCCCGGTCGGCGGCGCATATCCCGTATGCGGTCCGTCCCAGGCGGGCGGAATCCCTACGACCTGGCCATATAGGTGTGACCAGAGGCGACGGGGAGGCCCCGAACCATCTCGCTGGTGACACGGGGGCCCCGACTGCTGACACCACACCCGGCGTCCCAGATCGCACCGGGAGCGTTACGCACACCCCGCCGGCGCCGCGGACTTCACCTGGAACGACATCGCGTACGACGCGTGGACCAGCTGGCCTCGCGCCATGGCCTATCTCGCGGGCGGCGACCCGCGGGCCACCGACGCCGCCTCCTGACTGGACGCCACCGCACTGTGGGGCAAGGCGATGGTGACCATGGTGGACGCACTGGGAGCCCAGGACGCCGGCCAGGCCCAGAAGCTGCTCGATGAGTCGAAGAGCCTCCAGGCCCAGGCGCGTGCCGTACGGGTGGTGCCCGCCCGCAACACCTGGGGAAGCGTGCAGCCCAAGGTGGGCGACGGGGTCCTCGACACCTTCCTCGCGGCGGCCGCGGCCGAGGTGGGGAAGGAGTAGCGGGAGCCGACGCCGCTCCGGTGTGCGGGGCCCTGCGGGTGGTGACGGACCACCTGCGGGGCCCCGCGCCCGCATGCTGCCCGGTCCACGGCGTCGGCCGGCCGATGCAGCGGAACGGCCTGAGGTGGGCCGGCAGGATCGGTCCGGTGCACCACCGGGCCCCGTCCAAGCCCCGGTCGGTACGCTGGTGCCATGACGACCGGGGTGCGGCGCAGGATGGGCGTCGATGAGCGCAGGCAGCAGTTGATCGGTGTCGCGCTGGAGTTGTTCAGCCATCGCGCCCCCGACGACGTCTCCATCGATGAGATCGCTGCCGCCGCCGGGATCTCCCGGCCGCTCGTCTACCACTACTTCCCGGGGAAGCAGAGCCTGTACGAGGCGGCACTGCGGCGGGCAGCCGACGAGTTGGCGGGCCGGTTCCTGGAGCCGCGTGAAGGGCCCCTGGGGGCACGGCTGTTGCGGGTCATGGGGCGGTTCTTCGACTTCGTGGACGAGCACGGCCCCGGGTTCTCCGCGCTGATGCGGGGCGGGCCCGCAGTCGGGTCGTCGACGGCGAACGCGATGATCGACGGGGTGCGGCAGGCGGCGTACGAGCAGATCCTCGCCCACCTGGGGGTGGAGAAGCCCCCGGCGCGGCTGGAGTTGGTCGTACGGTCGTGGGTGTCGCTGGCCGAGTCGACGGCGTTGATCTGGCTGGACGGGCGGCGGATTCCGCGCGCGGAGCTGGAGATGCAGCTGGTGCACGACTTCGCGGCGCTGGCCGCGGTAAGTGCGGCGTACGACGCGGAGATGGCGGGCATCGTGCTGCGGGTCCTCGCGGAGGAGCCGGTCGACGGGCCGTTCGGAGATCTGCTGGCGCGGCTCTCCGCCTTCTCGCCCGCCGTACCGGCTGTGCCGTCGCAGCGGTTGACGTAAGGGGCGGCGCGGTCAGCGCTTACGGTAGGACGGGTGCAGGTCGCGGGTCTCGGCCGAGGCGTGGACCGTGAGGCCGTCGGCGGGCTTGATGTGCGCGGCCAGCAGCTCCAGTACGGACTCGGTGAGCTTCGCCTTGATCTCCTCGGTGCGGCCGGGCAGCAGACCGATCGAGACGTGCAGGATCGCGTCGCCGGTGGCGGCGTCGCCGACCACGGACTCGTCCACCCGGCGGAAGCGGGTCTTGCAGGCGGCGACCTTCGTGGTGACCGTCTCGGCGACCAGCGGGTGCAGGGCGAGCGCGAAGCCGCGGCGGTCGAAGGTGTCGTCGAGTTCGGCGGAGTAGTCGACGGTGATCTGCGGCATCTGGGGCTCCGGGGTGCGGTACGGACCGTTGTCAGACCTCACCTTTACGGTGATCGGTCTGACCGCACAAGGGAATTCGCTGCTCACCCTGGGCTCCCAAAAGGGCCGTCCCGTAATCCCTGGTGGGTCGGCGCGCGGCGTCGGATACGGTGCCGGTCCCCTTTCCCGTACGGCGTACGCGCGTGGGAAAGGGGACCGGAACCGGCCGAGGTGGTGGGAGGGACGCGCCCGGGAGTGCGCGATGCGGCTCACTCCCCGGCGGCTGCCCTCAACGTGGTCCGGTACGGGTCACCGCAGGGAGAACACGGCCACCGTGCGTCCCGGGACGGTGAAGCTTCCGGAACTCCTCTCGTACGAGGCCTTCTTGACAGTAAGATCCGCCCCCGCGGCCTGGACGGGGTGCAGGGCGTAGTCCTTCCCGGCCAGATCGGCGACCTGCTGGTGCTCGGTGCCGGGGGTCGCGTTGAGGACGATCACCAGCTTCCCGAGGCGCATGGTGATGACCCCGGGCGTCTCGTCCTTCCCGGAGAGCGGGAACGACATGGCGGACTGCACCTGCTCGGTGGTGGAGAGGTCGAACTCCTTCTCCGTCGTGCGGATGCTGAGCAGGTCCTGGTACGCGGCGGACGCGCCGTCGATCTGTGCGCAGCCGGGGCTGAGCGCGGTGGCGGTCAGCAGCGGCTTGGCGTAGGACCACTTGGCCTTGTTGTCGGCCGCGAGCGGCAGCCCGCGGCCGAAGCCGTTGCCGTCCCGGCAGTCCCAGTGCAGTGCGTTGAACCAGTCGCCGCTGTCGTACGAGTTGCGGTCCAGCGACTTGGAGCGCAGCAGGTCCGTGCCCGCCTGGGAGAGCGACGGGCCCTGCGACAGCGTGGCGGTCGCCATCGCCAGGACCTGCATCCTGGCCCGGTCGGCGGCCGAGGTGCCCGCCGGGAGCTTGAAGGCGAGGGCGTCGTACAGCGTCTCGTTGTCGTGGGCGTCGGCGTAGGCGAGGGCGTCGCCGGGGACCGCTGCGTATCCGGCGGGGGCCCCGTTGTAGTCGACGCCGGATCCCTTGACCGTACGGCCCGAGGAGTCGGTGAAGGTGTAGTCGGCGAGGTTGCCGGTCAGGCCGACCTTGATCAGATCCTGGTAGTGGAGCAGCCGGGCCTTCTGTTCGGCCGGGGTGCCGTTGGCGGTCGAGGAGTTGGGGTCGGTGTAGAGGCCGCTGGCGAAGCCCTGGACACCGGGGTCCTCGTCGAACGGGCTGCCGCCACGGACGGCGTCCCGGGCCCGGTCGGAGAAGGTGGCGATGCCGGTGCCGGCCATGTTCTTCTGGGTGGCCTGGACGAAGCGGGCGTCGTCGGCGATCTCACCGAAGTTCCAGCCCTCCCCGTACAGGATGATCTTCTTCCCGTCGACGCCGTCCTTGGCCACGGTCAGTGCGTCGAGCGCCTTGCGGACGGCAAGGATGTTGGCCTTGGGGTGGTGGCCCATCAGGTCGAAGCGGAAGCCGTCGACCTTGTACTCCTTGGCCCACGTGACGATCGAGTCGACGACGAGCTTGCCCATCATGGTGTTCTCGGGCGCGGTGTTGGCGCAGCAGGTGGACGTGGCGACGGTGCCGTCGTCCATGAGCCGCTGGTAGTAGCCGGGCACGATCCGGTCGAGGACGGACTTGTCGTCCTGGCCGGAGGCGACGGTGTGGTTGTAGACGACGTCCATGACGGTCCGCAGTCCGGCGCCGTTCAGCCCCTGGACCATCTGACGGAACTCGACGGTGCGCCTGGTGCCGTTCGGATCGGAGGCGTACGAGCCCTCCGGGACGGTGTAGTGCAGCGGGTCGTAACCCCAGTTGAACCCGTCGTTCGCGGCGGCCTTCGCCACGCAGGCCTGCTGCTCCTCGGAGTCGGGGGCGTACACGGACAGGTCGCAGGCGGGCTTCTGCTGGGCCGACTTCTTCTCGGGGATGGTGCCGATGTCGAAGGCGGGCAGCAGATGGACGTAGCTCGTGCCGGAGTCGGCGAGCTCCTTGAGGTGCTTCATCCCGTCGGAGCGGGTGTCGGTGAAGGCGAGGTATTCGCCGGGGTGCTGGGACGTGGGGTCCGCGATCGAGAAGTCGCGGATCTGCAGCTCCTGGATCTGGGCGTCACGAAGCGGGACGGCGGCGGGCTTCCTCAGCCCGGCCCAGCCCTTCGGTGCGAGCCCCGGGGCGTCGAGGTCGACGACGAGGCTGCGGGCGGAGTCGGTGGTCAGGGCGGTGGAGTACGGGTCGGTGACCTTGTTGGTGACGATCTTCTGGACGGTGGGCGCCCACACCTTCACCACGAAGCGGTACGGCTTGCCGGTCCACTTCGCGGTGCCGGTGACCGACCAGACGCCGGTGCGGTCGTCGCGTCGCATCGGGACGCTCCTGCCGTCGAGTTCCAGGGCGACGGTCTGCGCGGTGGGGGCCCAGACGGAGAGCGTGGGCCGGCCGTGGTCGAAGACCGGGCCGAGCGCGGCGGTGCTCGCGTTCTTGCCGTACAGGTCGTCGAGCACACCCGCGCTCTGTACGCCGGTGGCGGCGAGCAGGGCGCCGTTGGCGGCGCGCTGGGTGGCGATCAGCTGGCCGCGCAGCGCCTCGCGGACCCGGTCCCGGTCACGCGGGTCGACGGTGAAGGCCGGGTAGTCCTTGAGGTGGGGATACTTCGCCTTCTGCGCGTCGGTCAGCGCGGACGGGCTGAGCCGCAGCCACTGTCCCTCGTCGGTGAGGGCGCCGTCGACGACGGAGATCCCGCCGTCCTTCGCGTAGACGAGCTGCTCGCTGGTGGCGTCGGTGGCCTTCACCTTCCAGACGACGGTGCCGGAGTCGATCCACTGCGCCTCGGCCTTGGTGAGGTCGGGAGTGGGCATACCGCCGGTCTGCGGCAGCAGGTAGCCGGGCTGTCCGGCGACCATCCACACCTCGTGGTCGTACGTGGCGAGGTCGAGGGACTGGTCGCTGGGGAGGTCCTTCTCGTCGCCCTTGTGGAGGATGTAGCTGAGCGAGGTGGCCCCGTCGGTGAGCGGGACCTCGAAGGTGACGCCGTAGGCGTCCTTCTTCACCGGCTGGAGCGGCTTCGCCCAGTCGGTGGGGTCCTTCGCGCCGGTCCAGGTGTGCAGTCCCCAGCCGTCGTAGTTGCCGTCGGCGCGGTGGTAGTGCAGGACGGCCTTCGTCCTGTCCTGCGCCGGGTAGGCGCCCTCGGGGGCCGTGTCCGACTGACCGTCCTTGCCCTGCTCGATCCAGACCTGCCCGGTCTTCGCGAGCTCGACGGTGCGCTGCGGACCGTCGGCCGTGCCGTCCTTCTCGACCGTGTACGGGACGGAGGAGGTGCCTTCGTCGAGCTTGATCCAGGCGAAGGCGCCGTAGGCGTCGCGCCCGGTGAACTCGGCGGACTTGTCACCGGACTCGATCGTCCAGCCGTCGTAGTCGCCGTCCGCGCGCCTGTAGTGGACGACGGCGTAGTCGCGCTCGACGGCGACGGGCTTCTCGGCCGCCGGGGCCCGGCCCGCGGTCGTCGAGGCGAGGGCGCTCGCGGTGCGTCCGGCCCGGTCGACCACAACGGCCTTGTAGCGCAGCGGCGTTCCCGCCGCCACGGTGTCGTCCAGGTGCTCGGTGATCCTGTACGGGGCGTGGTCGGCGGATCCGAGGGTGACCCACCTGCCATTGCCGGTCTGGGCGGCGAAGACGACCCGGTTCAGCGATCCGCCGTCGGTGTCCGCGGAGATGTCGACGGTGCCGGTGGCTCCGGCGGCGGGCGCCTTCAGCGTGATCGAGGGCTTGGTGGCCGGGGGGCCCAGAGGCTTCTCGGCGCGCAGCACGATGCTGGAGAGGGCGGGCACGGTGACGGTGATCTTCTTGTCGGCGTCGCTGCGGACCGTACCGGAACCGCCGTACAGCGTGCGGAAGTTCATCGCGGCCGACTCGGTGGACAGCTCGACGGTCTTCGCCTCGGTGCCGTTGTTGGTGGCGACGAGGTACTCGTTGGCGCGCTTGGGGTCCGTACGGGAGAACGCGTAGACGGAGCCTTCCGCGTACCGCTCGGTCTGGACGCCGTCACGCAGGGCCGGGTTCTCCTTGGTCAGCTCGGAGAGTGCGGCGATGTTCCGGTACAGCGGGTGGCCGGTGTCGTACGCGTCGGAGGCGTGCGTACGGTCGGTGCCCAGTTCGTCGTCGTCGAGGTAGTCGGCGGTCTTCGAGGCGAACATGGTCTGGCGGGCGTCCTTGTCGCCGCCCGCGCCGGTGAAGCCCTGCTCGTCACCGTAGTAGATGACGGGGTTGCCGCGGCTGAGGAACATCAGCTCGTTGGCGAGGCGGGCCCGGTCGACCAGCTCCGCGTCGTCGGCCTTCGGGTTGTCCTGCTTCAGGAACGCGCCGATGCGGCCCATGTCGTGGTTGCCGAGGAAGGTCACCTGCTCGTAGGCATTGGCCTTGTCGGTGGTGTAGCGGTAGTCGTCGCCGAAGACAGCGGCGAGCTTCGAGGCCGTAGCGCCCTGCGAGGCGTACTGCCGGGCCGCTTCCTGGAACGGGAAGTCGAGCGTTGCGTCGAGCCGGCCCCGGGTGACGTACGGAGAGGTGATGGCGGTGTCGGCGGAGTAGACCTCGCCGAACATGAAGAAGTCGTCACGTCCGTGCTGGGCGGCGTAGGCGTCGAGGGCGGTCGCCCACTGGGTCCAGAAGTCCAGGTCGACGTGTTTGACCGTGTCGATCCGGAACCCGTCGATGTCGAAGTCACGGACCCACTTCTCGTAGATCTTCTCCATGCCGGAGACGACCTCGGGCCGCTCGGTCCACAGGTCGTCGAGCCCGGAGAAGTCGCCGTACGTGGTGGACTCGCCTGCGTACGTCGAGTCGCCACGGTTGTGGTACATCGTCGGATCGTTGAGCCACGACGGGATCTTCGTGCCGGTGTTCTTCGGGGTGTACGGGAACGAGTCGGCGTCGACCTTCGCCAGGCCCTTGCTGTCGTCGAAGGGGCGGCCGTCCCTGTCGAGGTACGGGTAGGCGCCCTTCGGCTTGTAGCCGTACTTCTTCTCGGCGTAGTCGACGGTGTCCGCGGTGTGGTTGGTGATGACGTCGAAGAAGACCTTCATGCCCTTGGCGTGGGCTCTGTCGATCAGCTTCGACAGGTCGGCGTTGGTGCCGAAGTGCGGGTCGACCTGGGTGAAGTCGGTGATCCAGTAGCCGTGGTAGCCGGCCGAGGCATCCTTTCCGGCGCCCTGGACCGGGCGGTTCTTGAAGATCGGGGCGAGCCAGATGGCGGTGGTGCCGAGGTCCTTGATGTAGTCGAGCCGGTTGGTCAGACCCTTGAGGTCACCGCCCTGGTAGAACCCCTTGTCCGTGGGGTCGTAACCGGTCTCCAGGCGCGAACCGGTGAGTCCGCCGCGGTCGTTGGAGGTGTCTCCATTGGCGAACCGGTCGGGCATGACGAAGTAGAACTGCTCGCGGGTCAGGTCGTGCCGGGCAGGCTCGGCGGCGAGCCGGGCGTCCGACGGCGGGCCCGGGGGTCTCGGCGCGGCGGAGGTGGCTGCCGCCGGGACGACGGGGAGGAGCGCCGCGCACAGTGCGGCTACGGCTCCCCGTCGGAGGAGGGTACGGGACACGGGGCAGGGTCTCCTTGGTTGCGGGGGTTGCAGGGTTCTCGGGGTGGACGGAGGCGTGGGGGCCCAGGGGCGGGGTGCACCAAGGGGGCGGGGTGCACCAGGGCGTCTCCTCGGACGCCGCAGGATCCCCGATGCGGCACCGGCCTCTGGTTCAGCACCCGGACCGGGACGCTGTGATCAGCTGCCCCGGCCCGGGTATCGGGTTCAGCTCCGCCAGACGTCGCCCGTCAGCGACACCTTGCCGGTCGACGGAACCGTCGCCGTGCGGTTGGCGCCGCTCTCCCAGGTGACGGCGCCGCTCGCGTCCTTGCGGATGTACTTGTACTCGAACGACGTCCCGGCGGGCATGCTCACGTCGAGCTTCCAGACCGGGTAGGTCGCCGGGTCCAGCTTGAGCGCGCTGTCGGTGTTCCAGTTGCCGAGCGCGGACTGGTTGCCGACGACGTAGATGTTCTGGCCGAGCTGAGTGGTGGCGTTCACGCCGAAGGAGGCTCCGGAGGTACTGGTGCCCGGGTCCGTCGTACCGCCGCCCGTGCAGGTACGGGCGTTCACCTGGAGCGCGAGGGCCGTGTTGGCGCCGAGTGTCGCGGTGAACTGGCCGGAGCCGTTGACGGTGACACCGTTGCCGGACTGGATGTCGCAGTAGTCACCGGCGGGCAGCGACGTCTGGAAGGTACGGGTCAGCGACGAGCTCTCGTGGTTGATGGCGACGTACGCCTTGGCGCCGCGGCCGAACGCGATCTGGTCGCCGCCGTTGTCCCACCAGTTGGTGACGGCCTCACCGCGCGCGGTGTTGCGGAAGCCCACCATGGAGGAGATCTGCGGCCAGGCGTGCTGGCACTTCCAGCCGTCGCTGTAGCAGGCGTTGACCGTGCCGCCGTTGGGCGGCCCCGCGTCCTTGTCGGACCACTCGTAGCCGGAGTGGATGTCGGGCGAACCGTACGGCCAGGCCAGCATGAAGACGTTGGCGAGGGTGTAGTTGGCACCGTCCTTGTAGTTCAGCGTGTCGCCGCCGCGCTCGGTGTCGTGGTTGTCGACGAAGACCGCGGTCGTCGAGGACGCCATGAAGCCCCAGCCCTCGCCGAAGTTCTTCAGGTAGGCGAGGTTCTCGTTGTTGAAGACCTGCTTGAGGCTGCGGGCGTAGCGGAACTCCTGGACGTCGCCGGTGCCGGCGTACTCGTCGGGCGAGACCGCTTCGCCCGCCCCGTAGATCGCCTCCTGCTTCCAGTAGGCGCCGGAGTCGGTCAGCCGCGACTTGATGTTGGCGAGGTCGTTCGCGGGGATGTGCTTGGCGGCGTCGATGCGGAAGCCGTCGACTCCGAGGGAGAGCAGGTCGTTGAGGTATGCGGCGATCTTGCCGCGGACGTAGTCCTCACCGGTGTCGAGGTCGGCGAGCCCGACGAGTTCGCAGTTCTGGACGTTGGCACGGTCCTGGTAGTTGCTGATCTGCGCGGTGCAGTCGTCCATGTCGTACGAGGAGTACAGGCCGGGGTAGTTGTACTTCGTGTAGGAGGAACCGCCGGTGCCGGTGCCGGATCCTGCCGCCATGTGGTTGATGACGGAGTCGGCGACGACTTTGACTCCCGCGCTGTGGCAGGTGCTGACCATGTGGGCGAAGGCGGTGCGGTCGCCGAGCCGTCCTGCGATCTTGTAGCTGACGGGCTGGTACGAAGTCCACCACTGACTGCCCTGGATGTGCTCCTGGGGTGGCGAGACCTGCACGTAGCCATAGCCGGCGGGACCGAGGGAGTCCGTGCACGCCTTCGCAACGGAGTCGAACTTCCACTCGAAGAGGACTGCGGTGACGTCCTTGTCGCCCGGCGTGGACGCCTGGGCGGTCGTGGTGGGGGCCACGAGAGCGGCGGCGCCTGCTATCAGGGCGAGCGCTGCAGACAGGTGTCTGCGTGCCATGTCTTTCCTCCTGCTGTGGGGGAAATGCGGGTGACGGTGCAGCCTCACGTGGCAACGCGCCCTGCCCTCAAGGCTCCTGAAGGTTCTTGCTGCAAGAATGCAAACCTTGCCGCGGGGAGACCGTACGAGCCCGTCAGGTTCCGGTCAACCCTTTGGACACCACCCGCTTACATCCGCGAAATGCTGCAGTTTTCTTCCTGCAAGGTCTTACGCAAAACATTGCAGCGCTGTTACGTTTCTCCCGACTCCGGTCCGGTCGGTCGGGGGTCCCGGTATCCCGGGCCCCACGCGCCCGGCCGGCCGGGCCGGTCACGGACAAGAGAGGCACCCGGAGTCGCTCACTCCCCGCCGGCCCATTCAGGGCCGACTCCGGGTGCCTCTCCTGTACGTCGACCTGTCCTCGTACCCAGAGACGACGAGGTCCTGGATCCCCCCTCCGGATCCAGGACCTCTGCGCATGCCGCACGCACCGTCAGGTGGTGCGGACCGCCGCGGTGGACCCCCGCACCACCAGCTCCGGCTGGAACACGTACTCCGTGCGCTGGACGGGGCTGCCGCCGATCTCCTCCAGCAGCGCCCCGACCGCGGCCGCCGCCATCGCCTGCACGGGCTGCCGCACCGTCGTCAGCGGCGGATCGGTGAACGCGATCAGCTGGGAGTCGTCGAAGCCGACCACGGACACGTCGCGCGGCACGGCGAGCCCACGGTCCCGGGCGGCGCGCACCACGCCCAGCGCCATCAGGTCACTGCCGCAGACGATGCCCGTGCACCCCTGGTCGAGCAGCGCCCCGGCCGCGACCTGGCCGCCCTCGACGCTGAACAGCGTCGAGCAGACGAGGAGTTCGGCCTCGGCGCGGTCCAGTCCCAGCAGGTTCACCGCGGCGTCGAGGAAACCGTCCCGTTTGCGGCGGGACGGCACATAGCGCTGCGGTCCGATGGCCAGGCCGACCCTGCGATGGCCGAGTTCGGCGAGATGACCGACGGCCATCCGGACGGCGGCGGTGTCGTCGGGCGAGACGAAGGGCGCGCTGATCCGTTCGTTGTAACCGTTGATCAGGACGAACGGGACGCCGCGGTCGGTGAGCGCGGCGTACCGGGCGGGGTCGGCCGACAGGTCGGCGTGCAGTCCGGAGAGGAAGACGATGCCGCCGACGCCGCGTTCGACGAGCTGCTCGACGAGCTCGTCCTCGGTGGCGCCGCCGGGCAGCTGGGTGCAGAGCACCGGGGTGTAGCCGTGCCCGGCCAGGACCTGCTCGACGGACTGCGCGAACGCCGGGAAGATCGGGTTGGTGAGCTCGGGGGTCACCAGTCCGATCAGCCCGGCGCTGCGCTGCCGCAGCCGCACGGGACGCTCGTAGCCGAGGATGTCGAGTGCCGCGAGCACCCGCTGACGCGTGGTGTCCGCGACGCCCGGTTTGCCGTTGAGCACCCGGCTGACGGTCGCCTCGCTGACCGAGGCCTGACCGGCGATGTCCGAGAGCCTCGGCGCACCGCCGGTCCTGGGCAGAGGGACGGTCACACTGTCCACCACACCGTGGTGTCCGCGGGCAGCTCCATCTCCGCGCCGTCGGTGACGACGGGGCTGCTGGAGAGCAGCACCTGGCCGCGGACCGGGATACGGACCGGCCGGCCGGTCGTGTTGACGGTGCAGACGAAGCCGGGGCGGGCGAAGGCCAGCAGCCCTTCGGGGGCGTCCAGCCACTCCACGGCGGTCCCGGCGCCGAGCCCCCGGTGCACCCGGCGGGCGGCGAGCGCGGCCCGGTACATCTCCAGCGTGGAGCCCGCCTCGCCGGTCTGCGCCTCGACGCTCAGCTCGGCCCAGCTGTCGGGCTGGGGCAGCCAGCTGCCGCCGGTGCCGAAGCCGTACGAGCTGCCGTCGCGGGTCCACGGGATCGGCACCCGGCAGCCGTCGCGGAAGCCGTCCTGGCCGTCGGCGCGGAAGAACGACGGGTCCTGGCGGGCCTCGTCGGGCAGGTCGGTGACGTCGGGCAGGCCGAGTTCCTCACCCTGGTAGACGTACGCGGATCCGGGCAGCGCCAGCATCAGGAGGCTGGCGGCGCGGGCCCGGCGCAGCCCCGTCTCGCGGTCCCCGGCGGTGCGGATCTGGGTGCCGAGGCCGGGCGGGTTCGCGAACCGGGTCGCGTGCCGCGTGACGTCGTGGTTGGAGAGCACCCAGGTGGTGGGGGCGCCGACCGGGCGCATCGCGTCGAGCGAGCCGTCGATGACCTTGCGCAGCTCTGCGGCGTCCCAGGCGGTGGAGAGGTACTGGAAGTTGAACGCCTGGTGCATCTCGTCGTGGCGCACGTAGTTGGCGGTGCGCTCGACGGTCGGGGTCCATGCCTCGGCGACGGCGATACGGTCGCCGGGGTACTCGTCGAGGATGGTGCGCCAGGAGCGGTAGATCTCGTGCACCCCGTCCTGGTCGAAGAACGGCATGACATCGTTTCCGAGCAGCTTGAGCTGGTCGTGGGTGCCGAGGTCGGGCAGCCCCTCGGCCTTGACGAGGCCGTGTGCGACGTCGACGCGGAAGCCGTCGACGCCCATGTCGAGCCAGAACCGCAGGATGGAGCGGAACTCGTCGGCGACGGCGGGGTGTTCCCAGTTGAAGTCGGGCTGCTCCGGGGCGAACAGGTGGAGGTACCAGTCGCCGGGGGTGCCGTCCGGGTCGGTGGTCCGGGTCCAGGCGGGTCCGCCGAAGATGGACTCCCAGTCGTTGGGCGGCAGATCACCGTCCGCGCCCTTGCCGGGGCGGAAGTGGTAGCGCTCGCGCAGCGCGGAGCCGGGGCCCTCGGCGAGGGCACGCTTGAACCACTCGTGCTGGTCGGAGGAGTGGTTGGGCACCAGGTCGACGATGATCCGCAGGCCCAGGTCGTGGGCGTCCCGGATCAGCCCGTCGGCATCCAGCAGCGTGCCGAACATCGGATCGATGGCGCGGTAGTCGGAGACGTCGTACCCCGCATCCGCCTGCGGCGACGCGTAGAACGGGCTGAGCCAGACCGCATCGACGCCGAGGTCCTTGAGGTACGGGAGTCTGCCGCGTACGCCTGCGAGATCGCCCATGCCGTCGCCGTTGCCGTCGGCGAAGCTCCGCGGATAGACCTGGTAGATCACCGCGTCCTGCCACCAGCCGGTGCGGTGGCCCGGAGCGTCGTCGGACGTGCCGGTGGAGGGGGCAGCGAGGTGCTGGGTCATGTCGTCCCTGGGGTGTCTGGGTGGGGAGCGGCGCCGGGACCGGGTCGGGGATCCGGCGCCGCCGTGACTTGGTGCGTGCGGTCGTACGGTCGTGCTGCTGCGTACGTCAGCCCTTGACGGCTCCGGCGGACATGCCGGTCACCAGGTGGCGCTGGGCGAAGAGGAAGACCAGGGCCGCGGGTATCGCGATGAGCACGGACGCGGCGGTCATCGGCCCCCACTGGGCTCCGTACTGGTTGACGAACTTCTGCAGTCCGCCGGCGAGCGTGAGGTTCTCGTCGCCGACCATGAAGGCGGAGGCGTACGCAACTTCGCCCCAGGCGGTGATGAAGGAGTAGAACGCGGTGACGGCGAGGCCGGGCTTGGCGAGCGGCAGGATGAGCCGCCAGAACGTGCCGAACGGGGTGAGGCCGTCGACCTGCCCCGACTCGTCGATCTCGCGCGGGATGGTGTCGAAGAAGCCCTTCATCATCCAGGCGCAGAACGGCACCGCGATGGTGAGGTACGTGATGACGAGACCGGCGGGCTGGTTGAGCAGTCCCAGGCCCGACATGATGTTGTAGATCGGCACGATGAGGACGGCGACCGGGAACATCTGGGTGATCAGCAGCGTCCACATCAGCCCGCGCTTGCCGGGGAACCGGAAGCGGCTGACGGCGTAGCCGGTGGTGGCGGAGACGAAGACGCCGAGGACGGTGGTGAGCCCGGCGATGACCAGGGAGTTGCCGAACCAGGTCAGGAACTCGGTGTCCTTGATCAGGCCGGTGTAGTTCTCGAAGGTCGTGTCCTTGAAGAAGTCCGTGGTCGTCGCGTACGCGGCGGGCTTCAGCGAGGTCAGCAGGACCCACAGCACCGGAAACACGGCGATCACGGACGCCACGATCAGCGTGAGGTGCAGTCCGACGGAGGCGAGCGGCGAGCGTTCGCCGCGGAGCCGGACCTTGACCTTGCGCGCCGAGTGGTGCGCGGTGGGTGCGGGGGCGGTGGTCACCAGTTATCTCCCTGCGTGCGGAGGACTCGCCGGTAGACCGCGGCGAAGAGCATCAGGAGGACGAGGATCAGCACGCCCCAGGTGGAGGACTGCGCGAAGTCGCGGGGGCTGATCTCGAAGGAGAACTTGTACGCCTGGGTGACCAGGATCTGGGTGGCCTCGCCGGGTCCTCCGCGGGTCAGCAGGAAGATCACCGGGAACATGTTGAAGGTCCAGATGGTCGACAGCAGGATCACCGTGGTGGAGACCGGCCGCAGACCCGGCAGCGTGATGTGGCGGAACCGCTGCCAGGCGGTGGCGCCGTCCATCTCGGCGGCCTCGTACTGCTCGCTGGGGATGGACTGCAGACCGCCGAGCAGGGCGACCATCATGAACGGCACGCCGAGCCAGACGTTGACGGCGATGACGGCGAACTTCGCCCAGGTCGGGTCGTTCAGCCACGGGACGCCGTCGATACCGGCACCGGAGAGGATCTTGTTGAGCAGCCCGCGGTCCCCGTTGTAGAGGAAGCGCCAGGCGAACACGGAGACGAATCCGGGAATGGCCCAGGGCAGGATCAGCGCCATCCGGTACACGGAGCGGCCGGCGATCCGGCGGTTGAGGATATTGGCGAGGGCCATGCCGAGGACGAACGTGATGCTCACGCAGGAGACCGTCCACACCAGGGTCCACCCGAGCGTGCCGAGGAACTGGTTGCCCGTGAGTGCGTCGGCGTAGTTGTCCAGGCCGACGAACTTGTACGTCGCGGGCATGTGGTTGACACCGATGGACCGTGCGACGTTGCGCTCGTTGGCGTCGGTCAGCGACAGGTAGACGCCGCGGACGAGCGGGTAGCCGATGATCACGCCGATCACGACGACGACCGGGGCGACCATGGTCCAGGCGTACCAGTGGGTCGACAGCGCCCGACGGAGCCTGCTCGGTGGTGGAGGGTTACCAGTACCGCGGCTCCGGCCGCGGACGACGTCGTCGTCCGCGGCCTTCGCCACCGACTGGCTGGTGTGGACAGCCATCAGTCGGCCTGCCTTCCTGAGTTACTTCCAGCCCTTGAGGAGCTTGCGGTAGGAGTCACCGGTGGCCTTGGCGCCCTTCTCCGGCGTGGTCTGGCCGGTCAGGACCTTGGTGTACTCGGTGACGAGCGGGGCGAAGAGGCTGCCGGTCTCCGGGATCCAGGGGCGCTCGACGGCGGTCTCGACGACCGGCTTGAAGAAGCCGACGATCTCGTTGTCGACGACCTCTTCCTTCGTGTAGGCGGAGGTACGGGTCGGCAGGAGGTTCAGCTCCTTGGTGACCTGGGCCTGGGTTTCCGCGGACGTCATGTAGTCGACGAAGGCGTAGGAGGCGTCGAGGTTCTTGGAGCCCGCGTAGACGGCCAGGTTGTGACCGCCCTGCGGGGCACCCTGCGCGACGGAACCGGCCGGGACCGGGGCGACGCCCAGGTTGGCCTTGTCCTTGAACTCCTTGCCGGCGTAGGTGTCGGCGACGGCCCACGGGCCGTTGATCATCATGGCGACCTTGCCGTCCTTGAAGGACGACTGCATGTTCTCCCAGCCGTCCGTCGCGTCGGTCTTGGCCGCACCGGAGTCGACGAGGTCCTTGACGACCTTCATCGCCTTGACGCCCGCGGCGTTGTCGACGGTGACGGACTTGGTGGACGCGTCGACGAGGTCGCCGCCCTCGCCGTACAGGAAGGACAGGAACCAGTACGCGTCGTCGCCGCGCAGGTACATGCCGGTCTTGCCGGTCTTGTCCTTGATCTTCTTGGAGACGGTCTTCAGCTCGTCCACGGTGGTGGGAACCTCGACGCCGGCCTCCTTGAAGATCTTCTTGTTGTAGAAGATGCCCATGGAGTCGATGACCTGCGGCACCGCGTACGTCTTGCCGTTGTACTTGGTGGACGCCGCGGCCTGCTTCAGGAAGTCGTCCGCCTTCTGCAGGGCGGGGGTGCCGTCCAGCGGGGCGAGGTAGCCGAGGTCCGCGAACTCGGGGGTCCAGGCAACCTCGGAGCGGATCACGTCGGGGGCGCCGGAGCCGGACTGGGCAGCGTTCTTGAACTTGTTCTGCGCCTCGCCGAAGGGCACGTTGACGTACTTGACGTCCACCTTCGGGTGCTTCTTCTCGAAGTCCTCGGCGATCTTCTTGAAGACCTTGTCCTCGCTGCCCGCGGTGGAGGTGTCCCACCACGTCACGGTCCCGGAGAGCTCACCCGAGCTCTTGCTGGTGCCGTCGGACTTGTCGTCACCGCCGCAGGCGGTCGCCGCGAGCGCCAGGGCCGCGACCAGGGCGGTGGCCGTTATGCCACGTCGCATCTGTGAACTCCTTCAACTGCCGTACCGCTCCGTCGCGGCGCCGGGTCGACGTGAACGTAACAAGGATGAAAGAACGCCGAAAGACCTTGCGGAAGATTTCTGCAAGCTTCGACGATCGTTACATTTGCGTGTCCTCAAGGTTGCCGTCAAGCCTCTTGACGAGAACGGCCCAGCCCTGGCAGGAGAAGGCACGGGCGGCCGATTCCGCAGTGCGACGATCCGACTGCAGGCAGCATGGCGCCTTCGCAAGTCCTTGCAAGATGTTGCGGCAGCCCTGTCCGCGACGACGCTCCGGGGCGCGGCCGCTCACCGGCGCACGCGGTTGCCGCGCCTGGCCGTACGGGTCCGGTCGCCCGATTCCTGCGCATGGTGGGCAATCCGACATACGCCCGGTACAGTCCACTTCCATGACCGCACGGCTTGCCGATATCGCAACTCAGGCGGGGGTCAGCGAAGCTACGGTCAGCCGTGTACTGAACGGCAAACCCGGTGTTGCTGCAGCCACCCGCGAATCCGTACTGGCCGCGCTCGACGTCCTCGGCTACGAACGGCCGGTACGGCTGCGCAGGCGCAGCGCGGGGCTGGTCGGGCTGATCACGCCCGAGCTGGAGAACCCCATCTTCCCGGCGCTCGCCCAGGTGATCGGCCAGGCGCTGACCCGGCAGGGCTACACCCCGGTGCTGGCCACACAGACGCCCGGCGGTTCCACCGAGGACGAGCTCACCGAGATGCTCGTCGACCGTGGCGTCTCCGGCATCATCTTCGTCTCGGGCCTGCACGCCGACACCTCGGCCGACATGCAGCGGTACGAGCAACTGCGCGCCCAGGGCGTCCCTTTCGTCCTGGTCAACGGATTCTCGCCGAAGGTCCAGGCACCCTTCATCTCGCCCGACGACCGGGCGGCGATGCGGCTCGCGGTGACGCATCTGGTGTCGCTCGGCCATCAGCGGATCGGTCTTGCGGTCGGGCCCAAGCGTTTCGTTCCCGTACTCCGGAAGATCGAGGGCTTCCGCGCCACCGTGCAGGAGCAGTTGAACCTCACCTCGGACGAGGTGGAGGTGCTGATCCAGCACTCGCTGTTCACGCTGGAGGGTGGCCAGGCGGCCGCCTCCGCACTGATAGAGCGTGGGTGCACGGCGGTGGTGTGCGCGAGCGACATGATGGCGCTCGGAGCGATCCGGGCCGCGCGCAGGCTGTCGATGGAGGTGCCGCGCGACCTGTCGGTCGTCGGCTACGACGATTCGCCGCTCATAGCGTTCACCGATCCGCCGCTGACGACGATCCGGCAGCCGGTCACGGCGATGGGTCAGGCCGCGGTCCGCACCCTGCTCGAGGAGATCGGTGGCACGCCGGCTCCGCACAGCGAGTTCGTCTTCATGCCGGAACTGGTCGTACGGGGTTCAACTGCCGCGGGTCCCGGCCCGGATTCGGCTTCCGCTTCCGGAACGGCCCCAGGGTCGCACGCCCGCCCGTAGGGTGCATCATGTGCAGCCGGAACCCGACCGGAGGATGATCGGGCAGAGAGACATATCTGGCAGAATCGATGCCTATGGGTGAATTGAGCGTGAAGTCACAGGAAGGCCGAACGGCGGCCCCCCCGTCACCCATCGTGGACGAGGCGGCCCTCGAGGCGAAGCGGAACGACAGGCTCGCGAGGCTGCGCTCGCTGCGGTCTCCCGGTAGGCCGCGCATCTGGTTCGAAGTCACGCTGATCGCGGTCAGTTACTGGCTCTACTCGCTGGTGCGCAACGCTGTCCCCGAGCAGAAGGTCGCGGCCCTGGCGAATGCCGACCGGCTCTGGTCGGTGGAGAAGTTCCTGGGCATCGCCGTCGAACAGACGGTCAACCGCGCGGTGAATTCCGTGACATGGCTGATCGTCTCGATGAACTACTACTACGCGACACTGCACTTCATCGTCACCATCGGTGTGCTGGTGTGGCTGTTCCGCTTCCATCCCGGCCGTTACGCGGCAGCCCGTCTGGTGCTGTTCGCAACGACGGGTGTCGCACTGCTCGGTTACTACCTGTTTCCCCTCGCGCCGCCGCGTCTGATGAACGGCGGGCACTTCATCGACACCGTGCTGGTGCACCACACCTGGGGTTCGATGGCCTCGGGCAACTTCAAGAACATGTCGAACCAGTACGCGGCGATGCCGTCGATGCACATCGGCTGGTCACTGTGGTGCGGGCTGACCGTCTTCGCACTGGCGTCGGCGCCCTGGGCGCGGATTCTGGGCCTGTTGTACCCGGCGGTCACCCTGGTCGTGATCGTGTCGACGGCCAACCATTTCTGGCTCGACGCGGTGGGCGGGATGGCCTGCCTGACGTTCGGTTTCGCGGTGTCGTACGCCTGGTACGGGGCGCTGCCGCACCACCTCCCGAAGCGGGTGCAGGTGCCGCGGGGGCGGGCACGCCTGGCAAGGCTGAGCGCGGGGACGCCGATCCGGGCGGGCCACCCGGCCGCGGAGGCACCGGTGCGCCGGTGAACGTCTCCGGTCTCCCTCGCAGGACGGGCTCGCATGTGCCGGCCGGGTCGGCCGTACAAGCCCGTCCGGCATGTGAGGACGTCTCCCTCACGCCCCGTAGAACCGCTCCTCCACCACCGCGCGCGCCCGCCGCGTGATCCGCCGGTAGTCGTCCAGCATGTCCCCCACGTGCCCCGGCTCGTACCCCAGGTACCGCCCCACCGCCGTCAGCTCCCGCGGCCCCGAAGGGAACGTGTCCGCCGGGCGTCCGCGCACCAGCATCACCGCGTTGCGGACCCGGGTCGCCAGCACCCATGCCTCGTCCAGCGTCTGCGCGTCCTCGCCGGAGATCAGTTCCGCAGCGCACGCCGCGGCCAGCGCCTCGCGCGTGCGGGTGGTGCGCAGCCCCGGTTCCACCCAGCCGTGCTGCATCTGCAACAGCTGGACCGTCCACTCGACGTCGCTCAGCCCACCCCTGCCCAGCTTCGTGTGGAGCGTCGGGTCGGCGCCGCGCGGCATCCGTTCGGACTCCATCCGGGCCTTGAGGCGGCGGATCTCGCGGACCGCGTCCTCCCCCAGCCCCTCCATCGGGTAGCGCAGGGGATCGATCAGTTCGATGAAGGCGCGGCCGAGGTCCGGGTCACCCGCCATGGGTTCGGCGCGCAGCAGGGCCTGGCTCTCCCAGACCAGCGACCAGCGCCGGTAGTACGCGTCGTACGACTTCAATGTGCGCACCAGCGGTCCGCTCTTGCCCTCCGGCCGCAGATCCGCGTCGATGATCAGCGGCGGGTCGGCGGTGGGCAGCTGCAGCAGTCTGCGCATCTCGGCGACGACGGTGTTGGCGGCCCGGGCCGCCTCCTGCTCGTCGACGCCCTCGCGCGGTGTGTGCACGAACAGGACGTCGGCATCGGATCCGTAACCGAGTTCATGACCGCCGAAGCGGCCCATGCCGATGACGGCGAACCTGGTGGGAAGGGTGTCGCCCCACTGTTCGCGTACGACGGCGCGCAGCGCGCCCGCGATGGTGACCGCGTTCAGGTCCGTGACCGCGTTGCCGACCCGGTCGACAAGTGCGCCGTGGTCGGGTTCCGCGGGGTTCTCCTCCGTGCCGTACGAGCCGATGAGGTCCGCCGCCGTCGTACGGAACAGTTCGCGCCGCCGCACACCGCGGACCACCGCGACCGCGGACTCCGCGTCCTCGGCCCGCCCCACCGCGGCCAGCACCTCCTGCTCCAGGTGATTGCGGCTGCGCGGGTTCAGCCCCTGCGGGTCGCCGAGGATCGCCACCGCCTCGGGCGCCCGCAGCAGCAGGTCGGGGGCGAGCCGTCCGGCCGAGAGGACGCGGGCGAGGTTCTCCGCCGCCGCCCCCTCGTCGCGCAGCAGCCGCAGATACCAGGGGGTCTTGCCGAGCGCGTCGGACACCTTGCGGAAGCCGAGGAGCCCGGCGTCCGGGTCGGCGGAGTCCGCGAACCAGCCGAGCAGCACCGGCAGCAGGGTCCGCTGGATCGCTGCCTTGCGGGACACCCCGGAGGACAGCGCCTCCAGGTGCCGGAGCGCGGCGGTCGGATCGGCGTATCCGAGCGCTTCGAGCCGGACCTCGGCGGCCTTCGCGCTGAGCCGGGTCTCGCCGGGTGCGAGCTGGGCGACGGCGTCCAGCAGCGGCCGGTAGAACAGTTTCTCGTGCAGCCGCCGCACCACGGACGCGTGCCGCTTCCACGCCTGGTTGATCTCGGCGATGGGGTCCGTACGCATCCCGAGGGAGCGCCCGAGCCGCCGCAGATCCGATTCGTCCTCGGGCACGAGGTGGGTGCGGCGCAGCCGGTAGAGCTGGATGCGGTGCTCCATGGCGCGCAGGAAGCGGTACGCGTCGTCGAACTGCGCGGCGTCCACCCGGCCGACGTAGCCGCCCCCGGCGAGCGCCCGCAGGGCGTCCAGGGTCGAGCCGCTGTGCAGGGACGCGTCGCTGCGGCCGTGTACGAGCTGCAGCAGCTGTACGGCGAACTCGACGTCCCGCAGCCCGCCGGGCCCGAGCTTGATCTCGCGGTCGACGCGGTCCGCGGGGATGTTGTCGACGACCCGGCGGCGCATCTTCTGTACGTCGCCGACGAAGTTCTCCCGGTCCGCTGCCTGCCAGACCATCGGCGAGACGGCTTCGACGTACTCCGCACCCAGCTCGGGGTCTCCGGCCACCGGCCGGGCCTTGAGCAGCGCCTGGAACTCCCAGGTCTTGGCCCAGCGCTGGTAGTACGCGAGATGTGAGGAGAGCGTCCGTACCAGCGGTCCGTTGCGGCCCTCGGGACGGAGGTTGGCATCGACCGGCCAGATGGTGCCCTCGACGGTCGTCTCGGAGCAGATCCGCATCATGTGCGCGGCCAGCCGGGTGGCGGCCTGGATGGCCTTGCTCTCCTCCGAGCTGTCGACCGGTTCCGCCACGAAGATGACGTCGACGTCGGAGACGTAGTTCAGTTCGTGCCCGCCGCACTTGCCCATCGCGATGACCGCCAGCCGGCACAGGGCGGCGTCGGCGGGTGCGGCCGTCCGGGCGATGGCGAGCGCGGCCCGCAGGGTCGCGGTCGCCAGGTCGGCGAGTTCGGCGGCGGTCTCGGCGACGTCCGTCGTACCGCACACATCCCGGGCCGCTATGGCCAGCAGGCATCGGCGGTAGGCGATGCGCAGCGTGTCCGGGTCGTGGGCGCCCCCGAGCTCGTGCTCGAATTCGGCGACCCCGGGGTGCAGGTCCGTCGCCTCGTACATCGCGAGCGCCTGCCAGTGGCGGGGGTGCCGGGCCAGATGGTCGCCGAGCGCCTCGGACGCTCCGAGCACCCCGAGCAGCCGGTCCCGCAGCGGCTTGGCGGAGACGAGCGTGTCCAGCAGCATCTGCCGCTCGTCGGCGTCCTCCGCCTCCACCAGCCGGACGAGTCCGCGCAGCGCCAGATCGGGGTCGGCGGTCGCCCCGAGCGCGTCGAGCAGCACCGGATCGGTGCGCACGGACGCCAGGGCGGGCAGGTCGAGCAGCCGCTCTGCGGCGGCGGGGTCGGTGAAACCGTGCCGCAGCAGTCGGGTGAACGTACTGCTTCTGCGTCCCGGCACCGTCGTCATTCCGTGCTCTCCTGCTCGCCGCCCGTTCCCGTCCCAGCATTCCGAGCCTAGCCCGGCGCCGATGAATTCGTAGCGGGTGCGCGGTCCGTACTTCGCAGGCACGATCGCTTGCAGGACCTGTATCAGGAGGGCGCCATGTCCGGACCCGAACCCGTCGCCGAGCTGCAACACGAGTACAGCGACAAGGGAGCCACTGCCCGCCCGTGGTCGGAAGCCTTGGGTGTGCTGACGCGGGCAGGGGTGTTCTGGCTGTCCACGGTCCGCCCGGACGGTCGCCCGCATGTCACTCCGCTGATCGGGCTGTGGACGGACGGCGCGCTGCACTTCTGCACGGGCCCGACGGAGCGCAAGGCCCGGAACCTGGCGGAGAACCCGGAGGTCGTGCTGACGACCGGCACCAACACGCTGTCCCGGGGCTTCGACGTGGTGGTCGAGGGCCGGGCGGTCCCGGTGAAGGACGAGGCCCGGCTGACCCGGCTGGCGGAGCTCTGGGAGGACAAGTACGGCGCGGACTGGCACTTCGAGGTCCACGCGGGCGCGTTCGCGAACGGTGCGGGCGGCCGTGCCGAGGTGTTCGGGGTGGCCCCGCGCAAGGCATTCGGCTTCGGCAAGGGCGAGCCGTACAGCCAGACGCGCTGGCTCTTCGGCTGACAGGCGTCCCGCGCGGCGTTCCGGTCCCCTGCCACCGCCGGACCCCGGTGAAGCGTGCCGTCGCTGACGCGCACGGCGGCTGAGCGGGAGCCGCTCAGCCGCCCCGGGGCGGGCTACTTGCCGTCCCCGGTGCCGGGTCTGGTACCGATGACGACGGTCGCGTACAGCTCGTCGGAGGTGACCACCCGCGCAGTCAGCCCGCTCCGGGCGACGGTCTCCTCGGCGCGCGCCGCCTGCCGTTCGCTCGTCTCGACCAGCAGATGGCCGCCCGGCGCCAGCCACTGCGGCGCTTCGGCGGTCACCCTGCGCAGCACATCGAGCCCGTCGCCCCCACCGTCGAGCGCCACCCTTGGTTCATGGACCCTGGCCTCCACGGGCAGGAGTTCGACGTCCTCGCTGGGTACGTACGGCACATTGGCGAGCAGAATCCCGACGCGGCCGCGCAGCGAGGCGGGCAGGGGTTCGAAGAGGTCGCCCTCGTACACCTCCCCCGTACCGGCGACATTGCGGCGCGCGCACCGCACCGCGGCGGGTTCGACATCGCTGGAGTGCAGCTCGACCCGGTCCAGGGACGCGGCGAGCGCGGCGCCCAGCGCGCCCGACCCGCAGCACAGATCGACGACGACGGCGGGCCCGCCCGCGGGACGGACAAGACCGACGGCCTGGTCGACGAGGAATTCGGTACGGCGCCGGGGGACGAAGACGCCGGGGTCCACGGCGATCCGCAGACCGCGGAACTCGGCCCAGCCGAGGACGTGTTCGAGGGGAAGTCCGGCTGCCCGCCGGTCGACCATGGCCGCGAGTTCGGCCGCGTTCGCGGCCGTGGAGAGGATCAACTCCGCCTCGTCCTCGGCGAATACACAGCCGGCGGCGCGAAGTCTGGTAACGATGAAGGAGTAAGGGAGCGGTGTCGAGGAAAGCGACATGGAGCGGAGCCTTTCGGAATGCCGATGGGTGCTCCGCGGTCCGCCCAGGACCTAGACCGGTCCGGCCACGCAGTCGCGAGAGGTGAGCACCCAGCCTGATACAGCGGTAATGGGTCTCACCTCCTCGGTATGTCCCCGTGCTGGGGTCGGCAACACTACCCGAATCGAGCCGACGTGTCGGCCACTGCCCCGGACGGCCGGACGGCGATGGCGGCGGGTCAGGAACGGCGTCCTCGACCGCCGTCGAAGAGCCGGTTGTGGACGGCCACCGAGGTGTTGTTCGCACGGGTGTGCCGGATCGCCTCGCGATGCTGCCGCTCGATCTGCTGGCCCTCGAAGCTCTCGGTCCTGCGCCGCGACTTCAGCTGCAGTTTGACGATGAGCGCGACGATCAGCGCCAGCAGCCCACCGAGCAGCATCAACACGCTTGCCATGAAACCCCCGTGTCCGGACCGTGCGATGTCCGCCGATTGTCCCCCGTGGGACACGCCGCGTCCAGACTCCCGGACCGGCCCCGCCCGCTCCCGCGGCAGGGGTCCGTACGCGCGTGCGCCCCGTGCCTGACCGGCAGGGGCGCACGCGCGTACGGGGGACCGGCTACAGGTCCACGCTGTCGCGCAGCTTCGTCGGCGTCAGGAACAGCGCCGCGATCACACCGACCACCGCGATCCCCGCCGAGATCAGAAAGATGCTGCCCGTTGCGTCACCGTACGCGGCACGCACCACTTCCTGGATCTGCGGCGGCATCGCCGCCACGTTCAGGGTGGAGCCGCCGGAGGCCGAGGCCGCCGGGTCGACGCCGAGTTCGGCCAGGCCGTGGGTGATCTTCGTGGCGACCTGGTTGGCGAGCACCGCCCCGAGCACCGAGACACCGATCGTGCCGCCGAGCGAGCGGAAGAACGTGATCGCACCGCTGGCGGCGCCGAGTTCGCTGAGCGGGACCGTGTTCTGGAGGACCAGGACGAGGTTCTGCATCGACATGCCGACGCCCGCGCCGACCGCGAGCATCCCGACGGAGACGAGGACCAGCGACGTCTCGTGGTCGATCGTGGACAGCCCGAGGAAGCCGAGGGTGAGGACGACGACGCCGGTGATGATGTACGGCTTCACCTTTCCGGTCTTCGAGACCAGCCGTCCGGCGACGGTCGAGGAGACCAGGACGCCGAGCATCAACGGGATGGTGAGCAGGCCCGCTTCGGTCGGCGAGTAGCCACGGCCGATCTGGAAGTACTGACCGAGGAAGACCGCACCGCCGAACATCGCCATACCCACCGCGAGGCTCGCGACGATGGCGAGAGCGGGGTCCCGGCGACGTACGACGTGGAGCGGGACGACCGGCTCCTTGACCCGGGATTCGACCAGGACTGCGGCGAGGAGGATCAGGGCACTGGCGGCGACCATGACGAGGGTCTGCCAGGAGAGCCAGTCGAAGTCGTTCCCGACGAACGTGACCCACAGGAGCAGCAGGCTGACACCGGCGGCGATCAGTGTGGCGCCCAGGTAGTCGACCTTCACGTCCGTGCGGCGGACCTCGGCGAGGTGCAGGGTGCGGGTGAGCATCACGAACGCGAGCAGGGTGAACGGTACGGCGATGAAGAAGCACCAGCGCCAGCCGAGCCACGAGGTGTCGGTGATGAAGCCGCCGAGGAGCGGTCCGCCGACGGTGGCGACGGCCATGACGCCGCCGAGGTATCCGTTGTAGCGCCCGCGCTCCTTCGGGCTGATCATCGCGGCGATGATGACCTGGACGAGCACCTGGAGTGCGCCCATGCCGAGCCCCTGGACGGCCCGGAAGGTGATCAGCTGGCCGGTGCTCTGGGCGAATCCGCAGGCGATCGACGAGATGACGAAGATGCCGATGGATATCTGCAGCAGCAGCTTCTTGCTGAACATGTCGGCGAGCTTGCCCCAGATCGGGGTGGACGCCGTCGACGCCAACAGGCTCGCGGTGACGACCCAGGTGTACTGCGACTGGGTGCCGTTGAGCAAGCCGATGATCTGCGGGAGCGCGACCGAGACGACGGTGCTGCTGATCATGGCCACGAACAGCACGATGAGCAGTCCGCTCAGTGCCCGCAGGACATGACGATGGTCCATCGGCGCGACTTCGGTCGGCGCGGCCGTCTGTGCGCTCACGCGCAACCTCCGGAGGGTTCGAACAGGGGTGGGTACGAAATACCGGGTCACCTTACATGCCCAATGGGCAATTTTACCCAGTGGGCAACAATATCGAGGCGGGGAGATAATGAGTCCATGGAGAGCTCTGTGGGACTGCGGGAACGCAAGAAGGAAGCCACCCGGCAGGCCGTGCACGAAGCGACGCTGCGGCTGACCGTCGAGCACGGCTTCGATCACGTCACCGTGGAGGCCGTCGCGGACGCGGCCGGGATCTCCCGCAGAACGTTCTCCAACTACTTCACGGGCAAGGAGGACGCCCTCCTCTACGGGGAGGAGCAGCAGATGAGGGACCTCGTCAGGACCGTGCGCGAGCGCCCCGCGGACGAGCCCGCCTGGCCCGCGCTGCGGGCGGCCGTCGCGGAGTTCGGGAAGCGGGTCGCACCGCCGGAGCGCGAATGGGCGATCCGCACCCGGCTGGCCATGCGGCATCCCTCCCTGCTGGCCCGGCAGCTCGCCAACCACGCCACTCTGGAACGGGACTTGGCGGAGGCGGTGGCGTCCCGTCAGAGCCCGGCGGAGAACGCGGTACGACCGCTGGTCCTCGCGGCGGCGTTTCTTTCGTCGCTGCGGATCGCGATGCGCATGTGGATCGAGGAGGACCTGGCGCGGGAGCCGTCCCAGGTGATCGGCGAAATCCTCGACGAGATGGCCCGCAGCTTCGAGTGAGCGCGGGCCCGGGCCGCGAGAAAGGCGGGCCCCGGGCCGCTTCGGGAAACGGCCCACTTCGGGAAACGGTGCGCGCACAGACTTCGGGCCGACGGCACGAAACCGTCGGCCCGAAGCCCCCTACATTCGCTCAGATGGCGCTGACCTGCGATTACAGCACCGGCAGCAGTGCCTTCAGCTCGAAGGCCGTGACCTCGCTGCGGTACTCCTCCCACTCCTGCTTCTTGTTGCGCAGGAAGAAGTCGAAGACGTGCTCGCCGAGCGTCTCGGCGACCAGTTCGCTCTTCTCCATCAGCGAGATCGCCTCGCCCAGGTTCTGCGGCAGCGGCTCGATGCCCATCGCGCGTCGCTCGGCGTCGGACAGCGCCCACACGTCGTCGTCGGCGCCCGCCGGAAGTTCGTACCCCTCCTCGATGCCCTTGAGGCCCGCGGCGAGCAGCACCGCGTACGTCAGATAGGGGTTGGCACCGGAGTCGATGGAGCGGACCTCGACGCGGGCCGAACCGGTCTTGCCGGGCTTGTACATCGGGACGCGGATCAGCGCGGAGCGGTTGTTGTGGCCCCAGCAGATGTACGAGGGGGCTTCGCCACCGGCGCCCGCGGCGCGGGAGGAGCCGCCCCAGATGCGCTTGTACGAGTTGACCCACTGGTTCGTCACAGCGGAGATCTCCGCGGCGTGCTTGAGCAGGCCTGCGATGAACGAGCGGCCGACCTTGGAGAGCTGGTACTCGGCGCCCGACTCGTAGAACGCGTTGCGGTCGCCCTCGAAGAGGGAGAGGTGGGTGTGCATGCCGGAGCCGGGGTGCTCCGAGAACGGCTTCGGCATGAACGTCGCCTGGACGCCCTGCTCCAGCGCCACCTGCTTCATCACGAGACGGAAGGTCATGATGTTGTCGGCGGTCGAGAGCGCGTCCGCATACCGCAGGTCGATCTCCTGCTGGCCGGGGGCGCCCTCGTGGTGGCTGAACTCGACGGAGATGCCCATGGATTCGAGCATGGTGATCGCCTGGCGGCGGAAGTCCATGCCGACGTTCTGCGGGGTGTGGTCGAAGTAGCCGGAGCTGTCGGCTGGGGTCGGGCGGCTGCCGTCGACCGGCTTGTCCTTCAGCAGGAAGAACTCGATCTCCGGGTGGGTGTAGAAGGTGAAACCCAGGTCGGAGGTCCTGGCGAGGATGCGCTTGAGCACATAGCGCGGGTCGGCGAAGGACGGCGAACCGTCGGGCATCAGGATGTCGCAGAACATCCGCGCGGTGCCGGGGGCCTCCGCACGCCAGGGCAGGATCTGGAAGGTGCCCGGATCCGGCTTGGCGATCATGTCGGACTCGTACACCCGGGCGAAGCCCTCGATGGCCGAACCGTCGAAGCCGATTCCCTCGTCAAACGCCTGTTCCAGCTCGGCAGGGGCCACGGCAACGGACTTGAGATACCCGAGCACATCGGTGAACCACAGGCGCACGAAGCGGATGTCGCGCTCCTCAAGTGTCCTGAGGACGAATTCCTGCTGCTTGTCCATAGCCACATCCTTGCAGTTCAGACGGTCTGTGCACCACCGCCCGGGATAGGGGAGAGACTCCAGTATCACGACCCGGGATTTCACCCAGATTACGCACTCGACGTGAGATGGAGCACTCGGCCACCCACTACGATCGGCGGCCATGGCGTGCGGGGCCTCCGAAGGAGAGGTCCCGGGGGCGGAGCGGCGTCGCAACTGCCCCGAGCACGCCGGTTTCCCGACCCGTTCCTGTCCCTCCCCGCCCGTTCGCAGAAGGACCGAAGGACCAGACGACATGAGCTTCGACCGCAGGACCCGCATAGAGCAGATGCGCAACGCCGACCGTGTACGCGACCGTCGCAACCGTGCCCTCGCCATAGGGCTGAGCGCCCTTGTCGTCGCTGGTCTGGTCGCTTTCGGTTCCTACGCGCTGCTGGACAGGTCCGAGGCTGCGGACAAGAGGGACGCCGTCGCGGCCGATGAAGCGACGGCTTCCGCGGCGGAGAAGAAGGTGCTGGCGGCCGAGCCGATCGAGGGGCTGAAGACGTGGGACGCGAAGAAGCTGACCCGCAACCACGTCACCGAGACGGTCACGTACCCGATGAAGCCTCCGGTCGGCGGTGACCACAGCCCCGTCTGGATGAATTGCGACGGCGAGGTATACAAAAAGGCGATCCCCGACATGAACGCCGTGCACTCGCTGGAGCACGGGTCGGTGTGGGTGACGTACACGGACAAGGCGTCGGCCGCCGACGTGGCCGAGCTCGCGGCCCTGGTCGGGAAGACGCCGTACTCGCTGATGAGCCCGTACAAGGACCAGGCCGGCACGATCATGCTGAGTGCCTGGGGCAAGCAGGTCACCGTGGACAGCGCCGATGACCCGCGGGTCGGCCGGTTCTTCGCCAAGTTCGTGCAGGGGGAACAGACCCCGGAGCCGGGTGCGGCGTGCACGGGCGGGCTGGGGTCTCAGTGACCGGTACGAAACAGTGGGTGGCCGGTTCCGCCGTCGCCCTCGCGCTGCTCCTCGCGGGGGTGGCGACGGTCGCCTCGGCGCGGGACGACACAGCGGACGGGAAGCAGCCCGGAGAGGCCCCCGCGGCCGTCCGGGTGCCCGGCCCGGACTCGGCGGACGCCGGGTTCGCCCGCGACATGGCGGTCCACCATCAGCAGGCCGTGGAGATGTCCTTCATCGTGCGTGACCGCACGCAGGACGAGGAAGTACGCCGTTTCGCGTACGACATCGCCAATACCCAGGCCAATCAGCGGGGCATGCTGCTCGGCTGGCTGGATCTGTGGGAGCTGCCGAAGGTGGCCGCCGGGCAGGAGCCGATGGCGTGGATGACGACCCACGGTGGACACGGCACGCACGGTGATCACGGCACGGACGACATGGACGACATGGAGGGCATGGAGGGCATGGACGGCATGGGGAACGCGGGCGGGTCGGACGGCGCCTTCACCGCTCATGACGGCGCCCTCATGCCCGGCATGGCCACCCGGACCGAACTCGACCGGCTCAGGAAGGCGAGCGGCAAGCAGGCCGAGATCCTGTTCCTGCAGCTGATGACCGACCACCACAAGGGCGGCGTCGCCATGGCGCGCGGGTGCGCCGGGCTCTGCACGGTGAAGGCGGAGAAGCGCCTCGCCCAGGGCATGGTCGAGGCCCAGCGGTCCGAGCTGGACGCGATGGCGAAGATGCTGGCGGCGCGCGGGGCGAAGCCCAGGTCCTGAGGCATTCCGCCGTTCCTGAAGCGGTATGAATGCACCCGAATGGGTGATAGCGGTCGCGCACCCCGAACGGGCCCATGACGATGGGTTCGCTCGGGGTCGGACCGCAGTGCCCATCGACACCAGGAGGAATCCCTCATGACCACCGCCAAGGACATCATGCACGCCGGGGCCCAGTGGATCCCCGCGCACGAGACGCTCGACCGCGCCGCCCAGATGATGCGCGAACACAACGTCGGCGCACTGCCGATCTCGGCCAACGGCGAGCAGGACCGGATGGTCGGCATCCTCACGGACCGCGACATCGTGGTCGGCTGTGTGGCGATGGGCCACGATCCGTCGAAGGTGACCGCGGGTGAGCTCGCCCAGGGAACACCGCGCTGGATCGATGCGAACGCAGAGGTGAACGAGGTTCTGGAGGAGATGCAGAACCACCGGATCCGCCGGCTCCCGGTGGTCGAGAACAAGATGCTGATCGGCATGATCAGTGAGGCCGACCTCGCCCAGCACCTCTCCGAGGACCAGATCGCGGGCTGGGCGGAGAAGGTCTACGCCCGCGTCTGACCGGCCTTCGACAGCGCACCACCGCGGGCCCGGCACCCATGACAACGGGGGGTGCCGGGCCCGGGTGCGAGGTATACCCGGCGGGGGTAGGGTGCCTGACATGAGCCCGAAATGTAGTGCGATGTACGGACAGCTGTTGCTGTTTACCGCGCTGCTGTTCGGGGTCTTCACCATGCACACCGTCGGGTATCCGGCGGAACACGGCGGCCATGAGGCCGTGGTGACGATGGACCACCTGCGGGACCAGGAAACTCAGGGGGTACACCCGGCGAGCGCCACGAGGGAGTCCTCGGCGGAGCACTCCTCCGTCCCGCCGACGCCGATGGGCGACGGCACGGACCCGATGGCGGTCTGTCTCGCCGTGCTGGGCGCCTGGGGTCTCGCCCTGCTCGCCGGCCGGCTGATGGCGCTCCGGACCACGGAGCATCTCCTCGTTGCCGCGGGAGCGCTGTTGTCGCGTGCGCTGCGGTCCGGCCCCCCGCCCGCGACGACGGCTCCCGCCCGGTTGTCGGTGCTTCGGATATAGGAGCGGGCCGCTCCGCACCCCTCCTCCAGCCCGCACCGACAGCATCAGAGGTGTTCCAGCCATGCCCACTCAACCCACTCGACGCGCCGTGCTCGGCGCCGGAATCGCCGTGGCCGGCACGGGAGTTCTGGCCGCCTGCTCCAGTGGTACGGCCCCGGAACGGCACGCCGCGAACCCCGGCCCCACGCATCACGACGCCATGGGCCACAGCCCGTCGCCCGCGTCGGGGAGCCGCGGAGAGTACGTCTCCCCCGGCGACGCGGAGATCGCGGCGGTCGAGGCGAAGCGAGGCTCCGGCCCTGTACGGAAGCTCAACCTCACCGCCACCCCGACCCGCCTCGATCTGGGCGGCGGGCTCACCGTCAGCTCCTGGGCCTTCGGGGACCGGCTGCCCGGCAAGGAAATCCGGATCACCGCGGGCGACACCCTGGCAGTCACCCTCGCCAACCACCTGCCGACGTCGACCACCCTGCACTGGCACGGCCTCCATGTGCGCAACGACATGGATGGTGTTCCCCAGCTGACCCAGCCGGCCATCAAACCGGGCGCGGAGTTCACGTACCGCTTCGCGGTGCCGCAGTCGGGGACGTACTGGTTCCATCCGCACCAGGGCGTCCAGCAGGACCGCGGTCTGTACGCACCACTGATCATCGACGACCCGAAGGAGCCCCTGTCGTACGACAAGGAGTGGGTCGTCGTCCTCGACGACTGGGTCGACGGAGTGGAGGGTTCCTCTCCGGAGGCGGTGCTCGCCGAGCTCAGCCACGGCATGGGTGGCATGGATCACGGGTCTTCCGGGGCCGATGACAAGCCCCGTTCCGGGTCCGGGTCCGGACCCTCGCGGGTGCTGGGGGGCGCCCCGAGCGAACTGCTCGGCGGTGACGCGGGCGATGTCGACTACCCGTACTACCTGATCAACGGCCGCATCCCGAAGGACCCGACCACGTTCACCGCGAAGCCCGGCGACCGGATCCGGGTGCGCATCATCAACGGGGGCGGCGACACCCCCTTCCGCGTCGCGCTCGGCGGCCACCGGATGACCATCACCCACGCGGACGGCTTCCCGGTCCGGCACACCACGACGGACACGCTGCTGCTGGGCATGGGCGAGCGGTACGACGTGCTGGTCACCGCCCGGGACGGGGTGTTCCCGCTGACGGCGGTCGCCGAGGGCAAGAAGGCGTCGGCGCTGGCCCTGCTCCGTACCGGCGGCGGCGCGGCGCCGACCGCCTCCGTGCGGCCCAAGGAGCTGACCGGGCAGCTGGTGTCAGCCTTCGAGCTGCAGGCGGACAAGTCCGTGGCGCTGGCTGCCCGCAGGCCCGACCGGACGATCCGGATCAAGATGACCGGCAGCATGAGGGCGTTCGACTGGGCCTTCGACCACAGGAAGTACGACCCCGCTTGGCGCCATCCGGTCAAGGCGGGCGAGCGGGTCCGGCTGGAGTTCTACAACATCACGGAGATGTGGCACCCGATCCATCTGCACGGGCACACGTTCGCCCTCGCGGGACGTGCGGGACCGCGCTCGGTGCTGGACAGGGCTCCCGGGGCGCGCAAGGACACCGCGATCGTCCTGCCCAACAGGTCGGTGGCCGTGGAGTTCGACGCGGACAACCCGGGACTGTGGATGCTCCACTGCCACAACGTCTACCACTCGAACATGAACATGATGACGGTCCTCGGCTACCGCCGCTGACCCGGTGCCGGCGGGCCGCGGCAAGGGCTGCGTCGGCCGCGGCAGCGGAAGTGCGGCCCGCCAGGACATCGCGTCAGAAAGACGATTACACTGAGGCGCGTGCCTCAACTACGCCTCGCACTGAATCAGATCGACTCGACCGTCGGTGACCTCGCCGGCAACGCCGAGGCGATCATCCACTGGACCCGGCACTCCGCCGAACAGGGCGCCCACCTGGTGGCGTTCCCCGAGATGGTGCTGACCGGATACCCCGTCGAGGACCTGGCCCTGAGGTCGTCCTTCGTCGAGGCGTCGCGGAACGCGCTGCGTGCGCTCGCCGCCCGCCTCGACGCGGAGGGCTTCGGGGAGCTGCCGGTCGTCGTCGGTTATCTCGACCGTTCCGAGACGGCCCAGCCGCGCTACGGCCAGCCTGCCGGTTCTCCGCAGAACGCCGCCGCGGTGCTGCACCGCGGGCGGGTCGCGCTGTCCTTCGCCAAGCACCACCTGCCCAACTACGGGGTCTTCGACGAGTTCCGGTACTTCGTGCCGGGCGATTCGATGCCCGTCGTGCGGGTCCATGGTGTCGATGTGGCGCTCGCGATCTGCGAGGACCTCTGGCAGGACGGCGGCCGGGTGCCGGCCGCGCGCGCCGCCGGGGCCGGGCTGCTGCTGTCGATCAATGCCTCGCCGTACGAGCGGGACAAGGACGACACCCGGCTGGAACTGGTCCGCAAGCGGGCCCAGGAGGCCGGCTGCACCACCGCTTATCTGGCGATGATCGGCGGGCAGGACGAGCTGGTCTTCGACGGCGACTCGATCGTCGTCGACAGGGACGGCGACGTGATCGCCCGTGCCCCGCAGTTCGCCGAGGGCTGCGTCGTCCTCGATCTGGACCTGCCCGCCGCGGCGCCCGAGGCGCCGTCCGGGGTGGTGAACGACGGACTGCGGATCGACCATGTGGTCCTCTCCGACAAGCCTGTCCCTGCGTACGAGGCGGAGCTGACCGGCGGCTACGCCGAGCGGCTCGACGACGACGAGGAGCTGTACTCGGCGCTGGTCGTGGGTCTGCGTGCGTACGCCGCGAAGAACGGTTTCAGCAGTGTGCTGATCGGGCTCTCCGGCGGGATCGACTCGGCACTCGTCGCGGCCATCGCGTGCGATGCGCTGGGCGCGCAGAACGTGTACGGCATCTCGATGCCGTCGAAGTACTCCTCGGACCACTCCAAGGGCGACGCGGCGGAGCTGGCGCGGCGCACCGGACTGAACTTCCGCACCGTACCGATCGAGCCGATGTTCGACGCGTACATGGAGGCGCTGGGCCTCACCGGTCTCGCCGAGGAGAACCTCCAGTCGCGACTGCGCGGCACGATGCTGATGGCCGTCTCCAACCAGGAGGGCCAGATCGTCCTCGCGCCGGGCAACAAGTCGGAGCTGGCGGTCGGCTACTCGACGCTGTACGGGGACTCCGTCGGCGCGTACGGGCCGATCAAGGACGTCTACAAGACGTCGATCTTCCGGTTGGCGAAGTGGCGCAACCGGGCTGCGGAGGAACGCGGCCAGACGCCGCCGATCCCGGAGGCGTCCATCACCAAGCCGCCCAGCGCCGAGCTGCGGCCCGACCAGGTCGACACGGACTCGCTGCCGGACTACGACGTGCTGGACCGGATCCTGGAGCTGTACGTCGACCGGGACCTGGGGCTGGAGTCGATCGTGGCGGCCGGGTTCGACGAGACGCTGGTGACGAGGACGCTGCGGATGGTGGACACCGCCGAGTACAAGCGGCGGCAGTACCCGCCGGGGACGAAGATCTCGGCCAAGGGGTTCGGGAAGGACCGGCGGCTGCCCATCACCAATCGGTGGCGCGAGTCGGTGTGACGCGACGGGGCGGGCCGGCCCGATGGGAGCCGGCCCGCCCCGGCAGCCGTTCCGTCCTCAACCGCCGGGCGGACCCGATGTGCCCGGCCGCCGTCGTCATGGCCGGCGGCGCAGGGACTTGGGATCGGGCCCGGCGGGATCGCCCCCGTCCGGCGCTTGGGGAGGAGCGCCCCCCGGCGCGCGGCACTGTTCAGCACACGTCCGCGTGGGACTTCGGCGTCGTGGACGCCCCCGTGCCCGCCACCACCCGGGACTCACCCGGCCTCCCACGGTCCAGCACCCCCGCCGTCGCCGCCACCGCCAGACCCGCCACGGTCAGCCCCGCGCCCACCAGTGCCGGGGACGTCCAGCCCCAGCCCGCCGCGATCGCGGCCCCGCCCAGCCAGGCACCGCCCGCGTTGGCGAGGTTGAAGGCCGAGTGGTTGGAGGCGGACGCCAGCGTCGGGGCGTCCTTGGCCTTGTTCATGACGAGCATCTGCAGCGGCGTCGTGGTCATGAAGCCGATCCCGCCGAGCAGGACGACCATGACCAGTGCCGCCCACTTCACGTGCACGGCGAACGGGAAGACGACCAGGACCACCGCGAGCGCGCTCAGCGAGCCGTACAGGGTGGGGCGCAGCGCCCGGTCCGTGAGCGGTCCCGCCGCGAGGGCGCCCAGGGTCATGCCGATGCCGAACAGCGCCAGGACCGGTGTCACCGAGGATTCTCCGAAGCCCATCACCTCGGTCGTCATCGCCGACAGGTACGAGTAGACGGCGAAGACACCGGCGAAGCCGAAGACGGCGGTGAGCAGGCCGAGCAGCACCTGCCGGTTGCCGAGGGCGCGGAGTTCGCGGCCGAGACCCTGGTGCGCGTCGGCCGGCGCCCGCGGGACGAGCCGGGCGAGCGCGGCCATCGAGCACAGTCCGATCGCGGCGACGACCAGGAACGTCGCGCGCCAGCCGAGGTGCTGGCCGAGGAGCGTGGCCGCGGGTACGCCGACGATGTTGGCGACCGTGAGGCCGAGGAACATCGTCGCCACCGCCCGCGCCTGCCGCCCCTCAGCGACCAGGCGCGCGGCGACGACTGCGCCGACGCCGAAGAACGCTCCGTGCGGCAGCCCGGCGAGGAACCGGCCCGCGAGCAACCAGCCGAAACCGGGGGCGAGCGCGGAAGCGAGGTTGCCGACGGTGAACAGGGCCATGAGCAGCAGGAGCATCCGCTTGCGCGGGACCCGGGAGCCGACGGCGGTGAGCAGCGGGGCGCCGAGGACGACCCCGATCGCGTACGCGGACACGAGATAGCCGGCGGTGGGTACCGACGTACCCAGGTCGTCCGCGACATCGGGCAGCAGGCCCATCATCACGAACTCGGCGGTTCCGATGCCAAATGCGCTGATGGCGAGCGCGAGAAGAGCCAGTGGCATGGCGGGAGAGACCTTTCCGCAGGGAGCTCGGCCCGCCGCGTCCGGGCATGGCTGACCGGCCGCCGGGTGGGGGCGAGGGCGTGGGGGCGGCGGGCCCGGGCAGCGCGGCGCGCCCGGCCCGAAGGCCGGGTCGCACCGCGGTCACCGGCTCCGTCGCCGGTCGGCTCGCGTTCCCCGGAGGAACAAATACTCTCAGACGGTTTATGCCAGGAGGTAAACGGACCGTTGCCTCAGAGCTCGACGCGGGCGGCGATCGGGAGATGGTCGCTGCCCGTGGCCGGGAGCGTCCATGACGACATCGGTTCGATGCCCTTGACCATGATCTGGTCGATCCGGGCCATCGGGAACGACGCCGGCCAGCTGAAGCCGAAGCCGTTGCCCGCGGCGCCCTGCGTGGACCGCATCTGCGAGGTGACCGCGTTCAGCGAGCGGTCGTTCATCGTGCCGTTGAGGTCGCCGAGCAGGATCACCTTGCCGAGCTGTTCGTCGGCGATGGCCTCACCGAGCGCGTCCGCGCTCGCGTCGCGCTGGTTGGCGGTGAATCCGGCGTTCAGCTTGACCCGCACGGACGGCATGTGGGCGACATAGACGGCGACCTTGCCCTTCGGTGTCGTCACTGTGGAGCGCATGGCCCGGGTCCAGCCCATCTTGATGTCCACGGGGCGTGTGCCGCTCATCGGGTACTTGCTCCACAGACCGACGGTCCCCTGCACCGAGTGGTACGGATAGCGGTCGGCGAGCGCCGATTCGTACGCGGCTACCTGGCCGGACGGCAGCTCCTGCAGGGCGATGACGTCCGCACCGGAGCCCGCGACCTGCTGGGCGGTACCCGCGGGGTCGGGGTTGCCCGCGTTGACGTTGTGGGTGGCGACGGTCAGGTCGCCGCCGCTGCCCGACTTGTCGGTGAGCAGCCCGCCGAAGAGATGGAGCCAGACCACGGCCGGCAGCAGCAGGGCGATCAGTGCGGTCGCGGAGCGGCGCACCAGGCCCAGGACGAGCAGCACCGGGACGAACACACCGAACCACGGCAGGAACGTCTCGGAGAGGCTGCCCAGGTTGCCGATCCTGTTCGGGATCTCCGCGTGGAAGAACATCACAAGGGTCAGCAGGACCGCGCAGGCGGCGAGGACGATGCCGCGCCGCCACATGCCCTTGCCGCTGGTCCATCTGTCGCGCAGGTTCCGGAAGCGGGACCCGGTGCGCTGCGGTCCCGCGCTGCCGTTCCCGGTGTCCGCCCTGTACGCCTGCACCATCGCGCTGTCCTCACTGCTTCGCCGTACCCATCGCCGCGCTCCACGACCCTAGGCGATGAGCAACGCCTTTCCTGCCGTCCACGACGGCCGTACTGCCACGAGGACGAAGGGCGTGGTCCGGCGGGTTCCGGCCGGACGGATCTTGTGGGGCGTTGTGACACAACGCTCACACTCGGGCGGAGGCCGGGCGAGTCAGGCCTGGCCTGCGTTTTTGTCGGACGGACGGGTGGCGGGCGCGGCTGTCCGGGCGGGGACCGGGGTGGTGTCGGGAGCCGTCGGGCGCGGCGCCAGGCCCTCGACCAGCGTCCGGATGATGCGATCGGCAAGGTCTTCCGGGAGCGGCGCGTCGGGCCGGTGAATGGTCCGTACGAGCATGGGGCCGATGAACAGGTCGTCCATCAGCTCCACGTCCAGGTCCGCCCGGAGTTCGCCCGCTTCGACCGCCCGCCGCACGGCCGCCGTCATCGCGACCCGGCGCGGTGCTATCACCGTGCACTGGTACTCGGCCCACAGTTTGGGGTGGCTCTTCATCTGCGCGAAGACGTTGTGGAGGAGGACCGAGGAGCGCTGGGCGAGTCCGCGCACGCGCAGCGACTCCAGCATCACGCGGAGGTCGCTGAGCCCGGCGGTGCCGGAGATCTTCGGTTCCGGGGGTTCGATGTGGCGCAGCACATCGACGAAGAGTTCTTCCTTGCCGCTCCAGCGCCGGTAGATGGTGGCCTTGCCGACGCCTGCGGTCCGGGCGATGCGCTCGATGGACAGTCCGGCGAGCGGTTCGCCGGTCTCCAGGAGGTCGACGACGGCGTCCAGGATCGCCCGCTCCGCCGCCGCACTGCGCGGTCGGCCGCGCCGCGGTTCCCGGTCCTCGTCCTGCGCCTGCACCTGGCTCCACCTCTCGCCGCGCCGTCCGGTCCCTGTCCCGATTCTCACCGACCGGGGCGGTGTCCTGCTTCCCGCCCCGGTCGGCCCGGTGTGTCCGGGGGTGACCGGGGCGGGGCTATTCAGCCATCCGGGCCCGTGGCCGTCATGGCGTCATCGGCGCGCGCCCGCGGGCACGGCCCGGTCGTCGTCGCCGTGTCCGGTCCGCTGCCCGGCGGGCGGCCTGCCCGGCAGGAAGATTCCGACCACGAGGGCTCCGATCAGGGCGACGCACGCGGAGCCGAGGGCGGTGACGTGCATGGCGCTGATGAACGCGTCGTTGGCCGCGCCGACCAGCGGGGCGCCCGCCGGACCGAGCTTCTCCGCGATGCCGAGGGTCGCCTCGATCGACTCCCCCGCCGCGTCCCTGGCCGCGGCCGGGAGCGTACCGAGGTGGCCCTCGATGTCACCGCGGTAGACGGTGGACAGCACCGAGCCCAGGACAGCGATCCCAAGCGCCCCGCCGACCTGCCGGAACGTGTTGTTGATGGCCGATCCGGAACCGGCCTTCTCGCGCGGCAGCGCCTGCATCACGGCAACGGTGACGGGCGGCATGACGTGCGCCATGCCGGTGCCCTGGACGAAGAAGACCAGACACATCACCCAGACGGGTGTACTGGCGTCGAACAGTGCGAACGCCGACAGTCCGACCGCGACCAGCAGCATGCCGGCGGTGCACACCGCACGGGAGCCGAACCGCTCGACGACCAGCCGGGCGCGCGGCGCGAAGATCATCTGCGCGGCGGCCAGCGGCACGATCAGGAGTCCGGACTGCAGGGCGCTGTAGCCGCGCACGCTCTGCAGGTAGAAGGCGGAGAAGAAGGTCACGCCCATCAGCGCGAAGAAGACCAGCGCCACAGCGGCGACGGCGGCGGAGAACGCGCCGTTCTTGAAGTACGTGATGTCGATGGCCGGGTGGCTGCTGCGCTTCTCGTGCCAGACGAATCCGGCCAGGACGACGAGACCCCCGATGATCGAGAGGAGTACGACGGCGTCGCCGAAGTCGGCGAGTTCGCCGCCACGGATGATGCCGAACACCAGCAGGACCAGACCGACGATGGAGAGGACGACCCCGAGCGGGTCGATCCGGCCCGGCTTCGGGTCCCGGGAATCCGGCACGAGCACCGCCATCGCGATCAGTGCGATGACGACGACGGGCACGTTGACCAGGAAGATCGAGCCCCACCAGAAGTGTTCGAGCAGCAGTCCGCCGGTGATCGGGCCGATGGCGATGCCCAGGCCGACACTGCCGGCCCAGATGCCGATCGCCTTGGGCTGCTCGTCGCGCTCGAAGACGTTCATCAGGATCGCGAGTGTGGCGGGCATCACGAACGCGGCGCCGAAGCCCATCACGGCGCGCCAGGTGATGAGTTCGCCGGGCGAACCGGACATCGCGGCGAGCGCCGAGCCGATACCGAACAGCAGGATGCCGAAGAGCAGGACCTTCTTGCGGCCGATGCGGTCGCCGAGCAGACCGGCGGTGAAGAGGAGTCCGGCGAAGACCAGCGTGTACGAGTTGATCGCCCACTCCAGCTCGCTCTGGGTGGCTCCGAGCCCGGTGGGCGACGGGCTCGCGATGGTCTTGACCGCGACGTTCAGGATCGAGTTGTCCAGCACCACGATGAGCAGGCTGAACATCAGAACGGTGAGGATCACCCAACGGCGACGGTGGATCGCCTCGGGAACACGGGGCACGGCGGCCGGAGGGCCGGACGGTATCGACATGCCGGCGAGCGTATCCCATTTCGATACGAGACCGTCTCGTATTGGAAAGTCTTTGCCCAGTCGTGCCCACTTCCCGCGGACGGCCCCGGGATGCCACCATGGACGCGATCCGGGGACGCCGTCAGGGCGCCTCGAGATGACGAAGGAGCCGTTGGCAATGACGCTTCAGGCTGCAGAGAACCAGCCCGCAACCCCCGCGGGGGCCCCCACCGACAGCAGCAAGGCGCTGTACGGAGGCAAGAGCACCCGCCGCATCACCGTCCACGACATCGCCGCCGCCACCGAGCGCGGCGAGAAGTGGCCCATGCTCACCGCCTACGACGCGATGACCGCGTCCGTCTTCGACGAGGCCGGCATCCCGGTCATGCTCGTCGGCGACTCCATGGGCAACTGTCACCTCGGCTACGAGACCACCGTGCCCGTCACGATGGACGAGATCGCCATCCTCTCCGCCGCCGTCGTACGGGGCACCAAGCGCGCCCTCATCGTCGGCGACCTGCCCTTCGGGGCCTACCAGGAAGGGCCCGTCCAGGCCCTGCGCAACGCCACCCGGCTGGTCAAGGAGTCCGGCGTCGGGGCGGTCAAGCTGGAGGGCGGCGAGCGTTCGCTCCCCCAGACCGAGCTGCTCGTCTCGGCCGGCATCCCGGTCATGTCGCACCTCGGCCTGACCCCGCAGTCCGTGAACACCATGGGCTACCGGGTGCAGGGCCGCAGCGACGAGGCCGCCCACCGGCTGATCCGGGACGCCAAGGCGGCGCAGGACGCGGGGGCGTTCGCCGTCGTCCTGGAGCTTGTACCGGCCGAGGTCGCCGCCGAGATCACCCGCAGTCTGCACATCCCGACCATCGGCATCGGCGCCGGTCCTGACACCGACGCCCAGGTGCTGGTCTACACCGACATGGTGGGGCTGACCGGCGGCAAGGTGCCGCGCTTCACCAAGCAGTACGCGAACATGCGCAAGGTGCTCGGTGACGCGGCGAAGGAGTTCGCCGACGAGGTCGTCGGCGGCACGTTCCCGGCGCCGGAGCACACCTTCCACTAAGACTTGTCCCGCATGTCACCCCAGAGGGTGAGCTGCTGCGGGATGCAACCGGGGCGTGAGCCGGGCGTTCCAGCGTGGTCACCTTGCGGTGTCTCATCTGGGTTTGCTCGGCTCCGCCCTGCGGCGGTTCGGGGAGCAGAGGTCGCACGGCATTGCCGTGGGACTGCCACGCGACCAGCACCTCGTACGGTGTTCTGGCTCTGTGTGGTTGACTTCCGCAGGGCTTCTTCCAGCCCTTCTCTAAAGATGATCTGCGCGTGCCGGGACTGTGCGGTGTCCAGGTACGCGGTCTTGGGGTCGTCCACGTCGGCGAAGCGGACGAACGCGGCCAGCGCGGCGGACACGAGGTCTCGTTTCCCGGCGAGGCCGCAGGCGATGCACTTGTGGTCACGGTCCCGCAGCGTCTTCGAGACGCGCTCGCCGCACAGGCAATGCTGGGACAGCGCCGTACTCCATGTCGAAGCGCGGACCAGCCTCCTGCCTGCTGCGGTGCACTCGCGGTCGAGAGCAGCGATGAACATGCCGGGCGTGGTCTGCGAGAGTCGCTTGCCCCACAGCCGGTACCAGGTGCGGATGTCGCAGTCCTCCACCACCAGTACGGGGCCGTGCTTGGCGATGATCTCGCGGGCCATGGTGCGGGCGCGGTGCCGACGGTGCTCGGCGATGGAGGCGGCGTGTTCGGCCTGGCGGGCGCGCAGCTCCCGGTAGCCGCCCGACAGCTGGTCGCGGCGGAATGCCTGCTTCGGCACCCCGTCCGAGCGTGCGGCACGGGCACCGCCCGGCACCGCGACCGCCTTGGCCTTGAGACCCTTCTCTGCTCGCCGAGCGGCGCGCTTGACCTGCTTCTTCGACAGCCCGTACTGCGCCGCGTTGGTCGCCCTCCGGGAGCGCTCCAGAGCCCGCGCACGTCCCCGCCGCTTCTTCGCCTGCCGCTCCATCAGGGCGCGATCGGCAGGGTTGAGGACGATCTCAGTGGACTCCGGCCGCCCCTCGGCGGGGTTGAGGTCGGCGGGGAAGGACACGATCGACAGGTTGGAGACGTTGCCGTCCACCCCGCCGACGCGGTTCAGGGCGGCGGCCTGCTCGCGCATTTCCCGTACGGCAGGCGAGGCGTATCCGGGGCCGAGGACCATCAGGTGCGCCTCATACACCCAGCCGCCCGGCGCCGACGCCTTTCGGCGGCGTACGAGATCCACCTTGTGCCAGCGGCCGGGATTGGCCAGGAAGTGATCAACTCGCGCCCACTGACCCGGCTGCTGCGGCACCCGCACAGGGAGCACGAGGTCCCCCGCGCTGGAGTTGGGACCGCCTGCGAACACCACGGCGAGGGGACCGGTGTGGTCCCACCATGTTGCCTTCCGCGTCCCCGGCTTCCCCGACACCGTGAGCTTGCCCGTGGGCACCTTGCTCTTCGGCAGCGCCGGGACGCCCATGCGGCGGGGCTGCATCAAGCTGTGCCGGCCGCCGTCGGTGTAGGCCATGACGTGGCCGTGGAGGGCACCCACCAGACGGAAGGTCTCCCACTTGTTCGCGGTGGTGTGGGAACGGGCGCGGCCGGGGATGCGGGTGAAGTCGTGCCAGCGACCCACCTTCGGCCGCCCATGACGCTTGCCCGTGGCGTCAGCGAACAGGTGCCGCTGCACCCCATTCCACACCTCATCTGCCATATGCATCGCGAGGGCCTTGGTGGCGTGGTGCTTGAGGTGCCCGGAGTTTTCAAGGTGCTTGTACGCGCAGCGCTCCAGGGCTTCACGGTTGAGGCCGAGGCGCTGCCGTGCAGCCTTCGCCCCGTCACGGTCCCGCTCGCGCTTCGCGCACCAGTAGGCATCGACCTTATTGCGGGCATCGCGCTGGACGCCGCGCTTGATCGACCACATGGAGCCGAACAGCTTCTCCAGGCGCGCCACGTCGGCCGGGTCGGTGACGGCCAGCGGCAGCACCATCACCGACACCTGCCCTCCGTCGGGCTTCTTCCACTTGCGGGCCTTGTTCTCCCCCCGGAACTTCCGTTGCGGCTGGGCAGCCTGTATGACCGTCACCGCTTCCCCGCCCGGTGCGGTCGACCCGCACCCACAAGTCATCCAACACCACCCATGGCGGCCCCTGCCCCTTGCCCATGACCAATCCAACGAGTGTCTGACGAAGGGGACATGGCCGCACGGAGGCTTTCCGTTAGCTCCTCTAAGGCGCTATGTCCGGGTCAGATAGCGCCTTGAGACTGTGAGTCAGCGGAGGATGCCCGCCGTCCGACACGTCCGGGAAGGAATGGCGGTCTTCGCGCTCCGCAGCAGTCCGACGGTCAGGCGGTCGTCTTCCCTGATGTCGCCGATGAATTCAGCGCCCGAATGGATTCCGGGCCCGGGGAACGATGCGGGACGGTTCGCGTGTTCACGGTGAATCGATCGATCAGTCCGGCATCCAGCCCTGCCCCGGCAGCATCGCCACGGTTACGCCGCAGGCTTTCACCGTGGCCTCCCCACCGACACGCCAAGTCGGCTACGAAGTCAGTCCGCTCAGCGAGCGCGCACTGCAATCCGGCCCACATCCACCAGATTTGAGCCGGTGCCACGCTTACGGAGCTTTACCACCGGTTCCTTTCGTATGCCCTCTTGTCTCGCTCGCCGGACCCGGCCCGTCTGGTAGTTCCGGGCAGTCCCGGCTTTGTCAGCGCTGCTTCCCGCCCACCGGCGTCTCCCGGATCGGACTGCGCTCAGCTCCCACCAGGCTGCTGCGACAACCCAGCGAGGAGGTCTTGCACCTCCTTCGATTCACCGCGCTTCACGACGCACTGGCGCCTCGTGGCACACCTACCAGGTACGACAAGCTCACCGTCCGCTACGAAGCGATCATCCAACTCACCCTGATACGGCGGTGTTTGTGAGCATCTCAGAGTGATTTCATCGCCCTGGTGTTGCCCTGCGTGTCGTTATGCCACGGCCAGGTGACTGCGGAAGTGCCGCGGGGTCTCGGCCTCGTCGAGCAGGATGAGGGCGAAGTCGGCGTAGGAAATGCGGGCTGCGGTGTCGCCCTGTTCGCGCATGTCGTAGTGACCGGTGCGCTCGCCCTCGTGGTCGAAGTCGCCAGCCGGGCTCACATACACCCAATCCAGCGCGCCGCCCTCGACACGGAGAACCTCCAGACCGGCGGCGTGGGCCAGGCAGAAGGGCCGAAACTCCGCGGGGAAACCGCGCGCGTCCAGCAGCCGGGTCCCATCGGGGCCAGGCAGCAGCGCCGATAGCCCGACAGCGACGAGTCTGTCCACTCCGGCCTGCCGCAGGCCCTTGACGAGGGCGTGCGCGGCGCTGGTAAAGAATGCGTCCGGGTCGGTTCCCGCGCCGTACACCGCGGCCGCGGTGATCGCGGCGTCGTGGCCGGCCGCGAGGGCGGCGACGTCCGCCACGTCGGTGACGTCACCAGCGGCGATCCGTACGTCACCATCCGCCAAGCCGCTGTAGCGCGCGGGGTCGCGCACGACCGCGGTGACCTCGTGCCCACGCCGACGCGCCTCGGCGACGGCCTGTCGGCCGGCCCGGCCGCCCGCACCGAAAATCACGATCCTGCTCATCTTCGGAATACCTCCTGGTGAGTCGATGCTCCGGAAGGTATCCGTGAGGGCAGTTACCACCTGGATACCGCTGACACCAGCGGCGAGGCAGGAGACCACCATGACGCACCGGCAGCCGCTGGCCCCCGACATGTTCGACGAGCTGTGCCCCTCCTCACTGTTGCCATTTCGCTTCGGAGACAAGTGGGCGGCCCTGGTCATCCGTTGCCTGGAGGACGGCCCGCGCCGCTTCTCCGAACTCCGCGTGCCGCTGCGCCGCGTCACCCCGAAGGTGCTGACGCAGTCGCTACGCGGCCTGGAGCGCGACGGGCTCGTGTCACGTACGGTGCACGCTGCCCCGGAACTCCGAGTGGAGTACGCGCTGACGCCACTGGGCCGCAGCATGCTGGAGCCGTTGGACGCGGCGTGTGCGTGGGCAGCGGCGCACTGGGATGAGCTACTCGATGCGCGGGACTCATACAATGCACCGTAGCCCTGGCTCAGACACCAGGGCGTAATTAACCCACCGTGGTGTGTGTCGAAGCATTCCAAACACGCTTTAGTTCCACCAGGACCTGTCCGAAAGAAGGGCCCTGGACATTGGCCACTGCCCCCACACCGACAGCCCGCCGACTTCCTCCATCGGCGGGCTGTCGGCGTGTGCCGGCCGCTGCAGGCGTTCTGTAGGGGGCCCTGTCGGCAGGATGTCGGTGGACTGTCGGTGGCGGATGTTCCCATAGTGGGCATGACGCGAATCGACAAGAACCCCAGGACCGGCGGCAACGCCGTCGAGGTGCGGGGGCTGGTCAAGCACTACGGCGAGACCAAGGCACTGGACGGCGTGGACCTCGATGTGCGCGAGGGCACCGTCCTCGGTGTGCTCGGCCCCAACGGCGCCGGCAAGACCACCCTCGTACGCTGCCTCTCCACCCTCATCGTGCCGGACGCCGGCCACGCCACCGTCGCGGGCTACGACGTGGTGAAGCAGCCCCGGCAGCTGCGCCGCATCATCGGCCTGACCGGCCAGTACGCCTCGGTCGACGAGAAGCTCTCCGGCTGGGAGAACCTCTATATGATCGGGCGCCTCCTCGACCTGCCCCGCAAGACCGCGCGGACCCGCGCCGACGAGCTGCTGGAGCGGTTCTCGCTCACCGAAGCCGCCAAGCGGCCCGCGATGAACTACTCCGGCGGCATGCGGCGCCGGCTCGACCTGGCCGCCTCGATGATCGGCAGCCCAGCCGTGCTGTATCTGGACGAGCCGACGACGGGGCTCGACCCCCGGACCCGTAACGAGGTCTGGGACGAGGTGCAGCGGATGGTCGCGGAGGGGGCGACCGTGCTGCTCACCACCCAGTACATGGAAGAGGCCGAGCAGCTCGCCAACGAGCTCACCGTCATCGACAAGGGCCGGATCATCGCCAACGGCGGGGTCGACGAGCTCAAGGCGAAGGTCGGCGGCCGCACCCTGCAGATCCGGCCCACGGACCCGGCCCAGCTGCCCGCCATGGTCAAGGCCCTCGCGGAGGCCGGTCTCGACGGGATCGCCGGTTCGCAGGCCGTCCCGGACGAGGGAATGCTGTACGTACCGATCCTCAGCGACGACCAACTGACCGCCGTCATCGGCCTGTTCGCCGGCCGTGGTCTCTCCATTGCGCACATCGCCACCGCGCTGCCCAGCCTGGACGAGGTGTTCCTTGCCATCACCGGTGAGAAGACCTCGCCGTCCGTGACCGACACGATCCCCGAGGAGGTCCCGGCATGAGCACGGCGACTCTGACCCCCGACGCCCCGACCGGCTCCGCCCCGGCGAAGGTCCTCCACGACGAGGGCCGGATCGGGCTGCGCGGCAATCTGCGGCACATCGGCGCGCTGGTACGGCGCAATCTGCTCCAGATCAAGCAGGACCCGGAGTCGATGTTCGACGCGCTCCTGATGCCGATCGTCTTCACGCTGCTGTTCGTGTACGTCTTCGGCGGCTCCGTCGGCGCGAGCCTGGGCGGGGACCGGCAGACGTACATCAACTACGTGATCCCCGGGCTGATGGCGATGATGGGCATGAACATCGCCATGGCGGTCGGCACCGGTGTCAATGACGACTTCCGCAAGGGCGTCATGGACCGGTTCCGGACGATGCCGATCGCCCGTTCCTCGGTCCTCATCGCGAAGATCGTGGTCGAGCTCGGCCGGATGATGGTCGCCACGGTGATCCTGCTGGGCATGGGCTTCCTGATCGGCATGCAGCTCAAGACCTCGGTGTTCGGTCTGCTCGCGGCTGTCGGTCTCTCGGCGGCGTTCGGCGTCGCCATCATGTGGATCTTCATGCTGCTGGGGCTGTCCCTGAAGACGGCCCAGGCGGTTCAGGGAATGGGGTTCCTGGTGATGATGCCCCTGCAGTTCGGTTCCTCGATCTTCGCGCCGCCGACGACGATGCCCGGCTGGCTCCGGTCGTTCACCGACTACAACCCGCTGTCCAATCTCGCGGACGCGGCGCGTGGGCTGATGCTCGGCGGTCCGGTGGCGCACTCGGTGTGGCTGACGCTCGGCTGGGCCGCGGCCATCACCCTGGTGACGGCGCCGCTCGCGGTCTCCAAGTTCCGCAAGAAAACCTGAGGACGGGACGTCCGGGGTCAGTGCCGATACGCGTCCACGAGGGCGGCGGCCTCCTCCAGTGTGAGGCCGCCGCCCTCGGCGTACGCGGCGGCGTAGGCGGCCTCCCCGAGGACGCCGCGGACCAGTTCCACCGCCCGCGCGTGGTTGTCGCGCTCCAGCGACGCCTCGACATGACCGGCCGGCAGCAGACCCTCCCGGGCCCCCAGCAGCCGAGCCGCGTCCGCCGCCCGGCGCTCGCCACCGAGTCCGCCGAGGGCCCAGGCCACGGTGACGAGATGAAGGGCGGACATCTGGGGTGCCACCATCTGCGACAGCGGGTCCTGGGACCGGACCAGAGCCTGCCGGCCCCGGTCGAGGGCGTCGGCGTACAGGCCGTCCTCGTTGTCCAGCCACGCCATGCCGCCCAGCACGAACCCGTCGAAGATCGCCACCGTCTCGGACCGGAACTCCTCGCGCAGCTCGATGAGTTGCTCCCGCGCCTCGGCCGTACGCCCGGAGCGGCCCAGCCACATGGCGAGATGGAGCCGGGCGGCCGGCATCGCCTCGTGCCCCGCCTGACGGCCCTCGGTGAGCACCTCACGGAGGATCGTCTCGGCCTCGGCGCCGCGGTCGAGCTCGGTCAGCACGGAGGCGTACCGGGTGCGCAGAAGCGACACCTGGGAGCGGGCCCCCAGCTGCTCGGCCCAGCCGATCGCAGCGAGGAAGTCGTCCGCCGCGCTGGTGTATTCGCCCTTCTTCTCATAGGCCTCGCCCCGGCAGGAGAGCGCTTCCGCGGCACCCCAGGCATCGCCGAGCCGGTTGAAGATCTCCAGGCTCTCGTCGGCGTCCCCCCGGGCCTCGCCCGCCCAGTCGGGGCGATTGGCCAGCACATTGGCGCGCATCTGGAGAGCGGCGGCGAGCTCCCATTCGTAGCCGAACTCCCGGCAGGAACGGACCGTTTCGTCCAGCAGCTCGCGCAGCCGGCCCACGTCCCCGGTGAGCAGGACCGCGAAGAACCAGAGCGACGCCGGGGCGCGGCAGGTCTGCGGCTGACCCGTCCGGTAGGTGCCCGCGATGACGCGCAGCCGCTCCATGCTCTGCTCGGTGGTCCACTCGTCCATCGCATGGTCCATGCTGACCAGCTGGATCAGACGCACCCCTCGCCGCGCCTCTTCGAGCAGCTCGGACGACATGGGCGGTGGCGCGTCGGTGCACCGCTCATGGAGCGAGGGCGCGGGCCGGGCGGGCGGGGCGAACGGGTCGGGGCCGAGCTCGGCGGCCGCGTCGGACCACTGGCGTGCATCGGTCCGCAGGTCACGCATCTGCCAGTACCAGGCGAGGGAGAGGACCAGGCAGAGCACCTCCTGCTCGTCGCGGGCGGCGACGGCGCGCCGCAGGGCCGTGCGCAGGTTCTCGTACTCGCGCTCCAGGAGCTCGATGGCGGCCCGCTGTCCCGCGCCTCTGAGCTCGGGGTCGGTGGTACGAGCCAACTCCCGGTAGAAGACCAGGTGTTGCAACTCGACGACGGTTCGCTCCCCTGCCTCGTCGAGCCGTCCTGCGGCGTACTCGCCCACGGTCTCCAGGAGCCGGTAGCGCATCTCTCCGTCGTCGGCGGGCGCGGCGGCGACAAGGGACTTGTCGACGAGCGAGCCGAGCAGGACGGCGACATCACGCGGGTCGACGGGCTCGACCGGATCGTCGGGGACGACCGGGGCGTCCGGGGCGGGGTGGGCGCAGACCGACTCCGCCGCGGCGAGGGTGCAGCCGCCGGCGAACACGGACAGGCGGCGCAGGACGGCACGTTCGGGCGCGTCGAGGAGGTCCCAGGACCAGTCGACGACGGCACGCAGGGTCTGCTGGCGCGGCAGCACGGTACGGCTCCCACTGGTCAGCAGGCGGAACCGGTCGTCGAGCCGGTCGGCGATCTGACGCGGGCTGAGCATGCGCAGCCGGGCGGCGGCGAGTTCGATGGCGAGCGGCAGTCCGTCGAGCCGGCGGCAGATCTCGGCGGCGGCCGCCGCGGTCTCCTCGTCGGCATCGGTCCGGAACCCCGGCTTCGCGGCGGCGCCGCGGTCGCCCAGCAGGCGCAGCGCCATCGGGTCGGGCAGCGGGTCGACGGGGCGGACGAACTCGCCGGGTACGCCGAGGGGTTCGCGGCTGGTCGCCAGGACGGTGAGGTCCGGGCAGTGGGCGAGCAGATGGTCGGCGAGCGCGGCGGCGGCCTCGATGACGTGCTCGCAGTTGTCGAGCAGGAGGAGCATGCGGCGCCGGGAGCAGTGCTCGGTGAGCCGGACGAGCGGGTCGCCCGCGCCGCGCTCGGCGGCCCGGAGCTCTTCGGCACCGGCGCCGCGCAGCACGGTCTCGCGGGCACCGAGGGCGGTCAGTACGGCTTCGGGCACGGTTTCCGGGTCGTCGACGGGGCGAGCTCGGCCAGCCAGACACCGTCCGGCCAGGCGGGCGCGACGGATTCGGCCGCCTCCTGGGAGAGCCGGGTCTTGCCCGCGCCGCCGGGCCCGAGAAGGGTGACGAGCCGGGCCTGCGCGAGGTCGTCACGGAGGGCGTCGATGTCGTCCTCGCGCCCGACGAAGCTGGTGAGCCTGGCGCGCAGGTTGCCGTGGGCGTGGGGGGCGGGGGTGCGGGCCGGTTCCGTCACGGGGGCCTCTGCAGCCGCCCGGCCCGGGGCGTGGGCAGGCTCCTGTCCCGGCGTCCGATTCGACGGTCTGCGCACCGGCTCCTGATGAAGGAACTCCGCGTGCAGTGCGCGCAGTTCGGGGCCCGGGTCGGCGCCGAGGCGGTCGGCGAGCACGGTGCGCACCTCTTCGTACGCCGCCAGCGCCTGCGCCGTACGTCCGGCATCCCGCAGCGCCCGCAGCCGCAGCGCCTGAAGGGGTTCGTCCATCGGGTGGTCCGCGCAGAGCGCGACCAGCTCGGGCAGGACCTCATCGGCCCGGCCCAGCGCCAGCGCCGCGGTCAGCCTGGCGCGGCGGGCGTCCAGGCGGCGGGCCGTCCAGCGGGCGGCGACGGCGCCCCGGTCCGGCAGATCGGCGAGAACCGGTCCGCGCCAGAGTGCGAGGGCGTCGTCGAGGACCGCCACGGCCTTCGCCGGGTCGCCCTCCTCCAGTGCGCGCGTACCGTCGCCGGCGAGCCGCCCGAAGCGGTGCAGGTCGACCGCGTCCGGGTCGGCGGCGAGCCGGTAGCCGCTCTCCGCCGAGGTGATCGCCTCATGGCCGAGGACCCGGCGGAGCCGGCCGACGAGCGCCTGCAGGGCACCGACCGCGTCGGCGGGCGGATCGCCGTCCCACACCTCGTCGACGAGCACGGTGGCCGGGACCGTACGGCCGGGACGCAGCGCGAGAACGGTCAGCAGGGCGCGCAGCCGCGCCCCACCGATGACGACGGCCGTGCCGTCGTCGTGGAGTGCCTGTGTGGTGCCGAGGATGCTGTAGCGCACGCGCCTATTCTCCTTGACCGCTCTCCTCCCCGGAGAGGGGATTACGTCGCGCCATGGGACCTGCGGGAATTTCTCGCTCACGCTGCCTGTCGGGCCTACGGCCCGTCAGGTCTTCCGCGATCAGCACCAGCCCGGTTCGGACCTTCCCGGACGGGCATCACGCGGGCGGAGTTCTTGTTCTCTCGGGGAAACAGCTCCGCACGGGAAACAGGCGCAGGTCCGGAACCACCGCGTCGGCGCGAGACGTTTCCTCCGTGCCACCGGTACGGTCGGGGTTCGTGCCCGCCCCGACGCACTCCCCCGCACCGAGCCACCTGGAGTCCGTTGATGACCACTGCAGCAGCCCGGAGCGACCGGCGGATCAGCCCGGTCTTCCTCGGGATCGTCGCCGTCATGGCGGTATCGGGCTGGGCGGTGTGGACGGCCTTCGGGTCTCCCCCGGGGCTCGCGGTCTTCCTCTTCGTCACGGCGGCGTGGGTCGTCTCCCTCTGTCTGCACGAGTACGCGCACGCCCGCACCGCGCTGCACAGCGGGGACAACTCGATCGGGGAGAAGGGTTATCTCACGCTCAACCCGCTCGCCTACACGCACGCGCTGCTGAGCATCGTGCTGCCGGTGCTGTTCGTGATCATGGGTGGGATCGGTCTGCCCGGTGGCGCGGTCTTCATCGAGCGGGGCCGGATCAGCGGCCGCTGGAAGCACAGCCTGATCTCGGCGGCGGGCCCGCTGATGAACGTACTGTTCGCGCTCGTCTGCACGGCGCCGTTCTGGCTGCACGCCCTGGACGGGGTCCCGAGGGAGTTCCGGTACGCGCTGGCGTTCCTTGCGCTGCTCCAGGTCACCGCGGCGATCCTGAACTTCCTGCCCGTCCCCGGCCTGGACGGGTACGGGGTGATCGAGCCCTGGTTGTCGTACCGGATCCGCCGCCAGGCGGAGCCGTTCGCGCAGTTCGGACTGATCGCGGTCTTCGGCGTGCTGTGGATTCCGGAGATCAACCACGTGTTCTTCGACGCGATCCACAGCCTGCTGCAGTCACTGGGCGTGAGTGAATTCAGGACGTACTGCGGACGCGATGCCTACCAGTTCTGGAGCACGGCGAACCCGGCCTGCGCCGTCGACAGGCCCTGAGGGCTGTCCCCCGAGGACAGTCCTCAGCCCGCGGTCCCGGCGCGCTGCTTGCGCAGGTAGTACCACGCCATGTTGGACGAGAGCCCGGCCATCAGCACCCAGACGATCCCGAGCCAGCTGCCCTGGACGAAGGAAGCCACGGCCGCACCGACGGCGAGGACGCAGACGGCGAGGGCGTAGAGAGCGAGGCGGGGCATGAGGGGCAGCTCCTGTCCGGGGGCGGTGCACGGTCCCGTCCAGTGTCCCTCATGCCCCGTTCCGCCCTCCGCAGGGTGCGGCCGTGGGCGCCCGTCGGCTCACACGTCGGTGGTACGCAGGCCCGCGTGCGCCTTGTAGCGGCGGTTGACCGAGATCAGGTTGGCGACGAGCGATTCGACCTGGTGGGCATTGCGCAGCCGGCCCGCGAAGATGCCACGCATGCCGGGGATCCGGCCGGCGAGCGCCTGGACGAGGTCGGTGTCGGCGCGGACCTCGCCCAGCACCAGCACATCGGTGTCGATCTCCTCGATCGCCTCGTCCTGGAGCAGCACCGCCGAGAGGTGGTGGAAGGCGGCGGTGACCCGGGAATCGGGCAGCAGGGCGGCGGCCTGCTCGGCGGCGCTGCCCTCCTCGGGCTTCAGGGCGTACGCCCCCTGCTTGTCGAAGCCCAGCGGGTTGACGCAGTCGATGACGAGCTTCCCGGCGAGCTCCTCGCGCAGCGACTCCAGGGTCTTGGCGTGGCCGTCCCACGGCACGGCGACGATCACGACGTCGCTGCGCCGGGCGCAGTCGGCGTTGTCCGCGCCCTCGACGCCGAGGCCCAGCTCGCCGGCGGCGGCCTGGGCGCGCTCGGCGGCGCGCGAGCCGATGATCACCTTCTGCCCGGCGCGGGCGAACCGGTAGGCGAGCCCGCGGCCCTGCGGACCGGTGCCGCCGAGCACACCGACGGTCAGCCCGGATACGTCGGGAAGGTCCCAGGGATCCTTGGCGACGGGCTTGGGCGCGCTGCCACTGTCGTTCGTAGTCATGGCGCCGACATTACTGCCCGCCCTGGAAGGGAAGGCCAGGCCGGCCTCCTGCGACATCCGTCACTCAGGCCCCCCGTTCGGTTGGTTCGGTGCCGTTCGCCGGTGCCGGGGACGAGCTCTGCGGCATGATGCCGGGCCATGGATGCCGTACGCGTCGCCCTGCTCCGAGAAGTGCTCGCCGGGACCGAGTGGCCCGCGGCGGCCCGGCGTTTCGCGGGGACGCTGCGCTCGTCCGTCGTTCCGCACGGCGGCGGGCTGCTGCTGGTGGGGACGGCGGCGTACGAGCCGTGGCACCTCGCGGCCCATCTCGTCGACGAGTCCACCTGGTCCGGGCTGCCGGAGCTGACTCCCACGCTCGTACGGCACCGGGTGGAACCGGGCGACCCGGCCCACCTGGCCGTCGGTCTGGGCCGGATCGAGGCGGCCGGGCGGGGCGAGACGCTGCTCCTGGTGGCCCCGCAGCGGCCCGGGGCCGGGCTGCTGGAGCGGGTGCACGATGCGCGCCGGGCCGGGGCGACGGTGCTGTCGCTGGGCGACGGCGACCCTGAGGTGGGAGGGCTGGCCCATGAGACGCTCGCGGTGACCGGCACCGACGATGTGGACCTGGACACCGTGCAGCACCTGGTGAGCGCCGCGGCCGGCGAGAACAGCGCCCCGGCGCCGCGCGGTCGGCGCAGCTTCCGGGACCGGCTGTCCCGGCTCGCCGACCGGCTGACCGCGCCACCGTCACCGAGGTGGTGAATGGCCGCGCACCGCGGCCAAAACCGGTTGCAGTCGGCACGTACAGCACGGGACCATGACCCCTCGTGACCTCCGCCTCCGCCCTGCCCGCCCGGCTCGCCGCGCTGCTGCCCGACCTCTCGCCCTTGCGGTCCTCGGCCGACTTCCGGCTGCTGTGGGTCCAGGGCCTGATCACCTATTTCGGCAGCTTCATGGCGTTGATCGCGCTGCCGCTCCAGATCAAGGAGCTCACCGGTTCGCCGCTCGCCGTCGGCGCGATGGGTGCGGTCGAGCTGGTACCGCTGGTCGTCTTCGGTCTGTACGGCGGGGCGCTCGCCGACTCCGCGGACCGCCGCAAGGTGATCCTGGGCACCGAGGCGGGGCTGGGGCTGCTCGCCGTCGTCCTCCTGGCGAATGCCGCGCTGCCCGACCCTGCGCTCTGGCCGCTCTATCTCGTCGCGGGCGGCGTCTCCGCGCTCGCCGGGCTGCAGCGGCCCGCGCTGGACTCACTGATGGCCAGGATCGTGCCGCACGACCAGCTCACCGCGGCCGCCGCGCTGAACTCGCTGCGCTGGCAGTTCGGCGCGATCACGGGCCCGGCAGTGGCCGGTCTGGTGGTGGCCTATGCCGGGCACGCGACGGCGTACGCGGTCACGGTGGCCACGTTCACCGTCTCCGTACTGCTGTGTCTGCGGCTGGCGCCCGCACCGCCCGCCGCGCACGCGCGGAAGCCGTCGCTGCGCGGGATCGCGGAGGGCGCGCGGTACGCGTGGAGCCGGCCGGTGCTGCTGGGGACATACGCGATCGATCTGGCCGCGATGTTCTTCGCCTTCCCGAACACGATCTTCCCGTTCCTCGCGGACGAGCTGCACGCCGAGTGGTCGCTGGGGCTGATGTACGCGGCGGGGTCGGTCGGGTCCCTGGTGCTGGGGCTGACGAGCGGCTGGACCTCACGGGTGCGACGGCACGGGCTGTTCGTGGTCTTCGGCGCGGCCGCCTGGGGGCTGGCGATCGCTGCGGCGGGATGGTTCAGCAATGTCTGGCTGGTGCTGGGCTGCCTGGCGGCGGCGGGAGCGGGCGACATGCTCAGCGGGCTCGGCCGCTCGACGATCTGGAACCAGACCATCCCGGAGGAGTTGCGCGGGAGGCTGGCGGGCATCGAGGTGCTGTCGTACAGCGTCGGGCCGCAGCTGGGTCAGGTGCGGGCGGGCGCGATGGCGGGCTGGACGGGCACCCGCTCGGCGATCTGGTCGGGCGGGGTGGCGTGCGTGGCCTCGGTCGCGCTGCTGGCGGCGGCGCTGCCGAAGCTGTTCACGTACGACTCCGGGACGGACGAGGACGCCGAACGGCGGCGGCAGGCTAGAGCATCCGGTCTCCCGGCGTCCGGACAGTCGAGCCCCTCCGGCGTGTGAGAAACGGCGTCCGGGGCGGAGCCCCGGGGCCGGGCCTACGCGTCGGCCTCAGGAGGCGTGGAACGGTCGTGCCATTTGGGGTCGTTCTCCCACTCCAGGTTCCGCTCCTGCGCCGTCTCCATGGCGTGCCGGGCCTCCTCGGGCGTGGTGTACGGCCCGAACCGGTCCTTCGCCGGGCACTCCGGGCCTTCCTCGACCTTCTTGTGCTCCAGGCAGTAGTACCATTCGCCCGGCTTGCCGACCGTGCGCTTCTTGAACAGGGCCATCATCGGCTCCTTTCCTCGGGGCCATGCTGCCCCAAGCACGCTGGTTAGACTCGCTGACATGTCTGGCCAGTCGCTCCTCGTACCAGGGGAGATCACTCCCATCCGTTCCGTACCCGGAAACATCCGGCGCCCCGAGTATGTGGGCAAGCCCGCTCCCACGCCGTACACCGGCCCGGAGATCCAGGACGCCGACACCGTCGAGCGCATGCGCATCGCGGGGCGGATCGCCGCGCAGGCGATGGCGGAGGCCGCGAAGCACATCGCCCCGGGTGTGACGACGGACGAACTCGACCGGGTCGCCCACGAGTTCATGTGCGATCACGGCGCCTACCCGTCGACGCTCGGCTACCGCGGCTTCCCCAAGTCGCTCTGCTCGTCGCTCAACGAGGTCATCTGCCACGGCATCCCGGACTCCACGGTGCTGCGCGACGGCGACATCGTGAACCTCGACGTCACCGCGTACATCAACGGTGTGCACGGCGACAACAACGCCACCTATCTCTGCGGCGACGTGGACGAGGAGTCCCGGCTGCTCGTGGAGCGCACCGAGGAGTCCCTGAACCGCGCCATCAAGGCGGTCCGCCCCGGGCGCCAGATCAATGTGATCGGGCGGGTCATCGAGTCGTACGCCAAGCGCTTCGGGTACGGCGTGGTCCGGGACTTCACCGGGCACGGGATCAATTCCTCGTTCCACTCCGGCCTGATCATTCCGCACTACGACAGCCCGCACGCGACCACCGTGATGCAGCCCGGCATGACCTTCACCATCGAGCCGATGCTGACGCTCGGAACGCACCAGTACGACATGTGGGACGACGGCTGGACCGTGGTGACGAAGGACCGCAAGCGCACCGCCCAGTTCGAGCACACGCTGGTGGTGACGGAGACGGGCGCGGAGATCCTTACCCTTCCGTAGCCCTCGTACGCGATCTTTCCCACCGGGCACAGGAGCGGAATCCGGCGTATCGTTTTTACCGACAGGCCGTCGGGAAGTTGTCGACTTAGGCGAGCCTAAGTATCAGGATCGGGGCTGTCGAACACTGCTGCGCGCAGTTGCTGTCGACATCCTCTCTTTCCGGACCTTCCCTCCCCTCGGTCCCCGGAGGCCCGCCTTGGACGCCACCGCCACCGCCACGCCCTTCTCGACACTCATCCGCACGGCGTCGCACGAGCAGCACACCGAGGCGGAGACCTCGACCTTCATGAGCGACCTGCTGGGCGGGCGGCTCGGAGTCAATGCGTACGCGCGCTACACCGAGCAGCTGTGGTTCGTCTACCGGGCACTGGAGGACGACGCGGAGGCGCTGCGCTCCGACCCGGTCGCGGGTCCGTTCATACAGTCGGAGCTGATGCGCACCGCCGAGCTGGAGCGCGACCTGACCCATCTGCGAGGCGCGGACTGGCGCGAGGGCCTGGAACCGCTGCCCGCGACGGCCCTGTACGCCGACCGGGTCGCCCAGTGCGCGTGCACCTGGCCCGCCGGGTACATCGCACACCACTACACCCGTTACCTCGGAGACCTCTCCGGAGGTCAGATCATCCGCGACAGGGCGGAGAAGACCTGGGGGTTCACGCGCAAGGGCGACGGGGTGCGGTTCTATGTCTTCGAGGGGATCCCCAACCCCGCCTCGTTCAAGCGGGGTTACCGCGAGCTGCTGGATGCGGTGAACGCCGACGACCGGGAGAAGCAGCGGATCGTCGACGAGTGCAAGCGGGCGTTCTCGCTGAACACGGCGGTGCTCCGGGAGCTGGGAGAGGTCTTCCCGCTCAGCGCGTAGAGCCCCGGCGGTGCGGGGGGCGGGGTGACCGGCTTTCGGCGGTGGACCCGGTCCGACATGGACGTCACAGTGCCGGTGACAGGCCTGTGTCTGCCATCAGGACGCGGCCTCCGATTTCCACGGTGCCGTCCGGTGCGGGTGCGGTGAGGATCTGGGAGCCCCGTCCCTGTGTGATGTTGAGCGCACGGCCCAGTTGCGCGCTGAGCAGCAGCGCCGCCGCCCCCGTCGCCTCGTCCTCGACGATTCCCCCGGTGCAAGCCCCGGCTCCACCGGAGCGGCTGACGCCGCGCCCATCGACGCGCCGCGGGAAAGCCCGCGCCCTCACTCGACCCGCCGCCTCGTCCTCCCACGCCCAGACGTAGAGCCATCCCTCCCCGGGCGGTGGTCCGTTCAGCGCCTCGACCTCGGCGACGGACGCATAGCGCTCCAGTGTGCGCGGCGGCGCCCACTCGGGGCGCGCGGTGATCCAGGTGAACTCGCCGTCCTGGCGGGCGAAGACATCCCCGACCGGCAGTTCCAGAATCTCCAGATCGAGCAGCCAGGCGACGCCCACGAGCGGATGCCCGGCGAAGGGCAGCCGGAGCCCCGGCGTGTAGATGTCGACGTGACCGCGCTCGGGATCGTCGACGAACACGGTCTCGCTGAAACCGAGTTGCCAGGCGAGCGCGTGCCGGGACGCCTCGTCGGGGTACGCGCGCCCGTCGCGTACGACCCCGAGGGCGTTGCCCTGCCGGCCGTCGGGGCCGCAGAACACCCGCAATACGTCGATGCCCGCGGGTACGTCGAAGTCATTCACGTGCGCATTCAAGCATCGCGCGGGCGTCGGTCGCGCCGCAGGGCCGGAGCGGCGGGTCGCCGGTCGGCCGTGCCTGCGCCGGTCGTGGCGGAGCCACCCGAGAAGCCCGGGAGCCCGACGCGTCTGTGGAGCCCGGGAGTTCGGCACCCCTGTCGAAGGTGAGCGGGGCGGCCCCTGCGGGCCGGGACGGAGCGTGCGGAGAGGACGATCCGGCGGCCTCGGTGCCGCACCGGAAGCGGATCGCGGTGGCGGGGCCACACCCGCCGAGGTGCTCGGGGAGGCCTGCCGACAGCCGGTGGAGGCGTTCCGGCATCCGTAGACGGAGGCGCCGTTCGTCGCACCGAACCGGAATCCGGCCATTTGACCATTGATTGACCTTTCCTTGGGTTTCCCATGGGCTACCCGTGATCGCCCCGTTCCCCCGCCCCCCAGGTGAGAGCTGAATCACTGCACGGGTGGGTATCGGTCAGGTAAGCCTCGGTTAAGTTAGGTTCGCCTCACCCGCCTTTGTCCAGCCCCAGTTCTTCCTCTCTTCAGCCTATGTGGAGCCCGTATGCGAGCCGTTCGTTTCTCCGTCGTCACCGCTGTCGCCACCGCAGCAGCCCTGACCGCCGTCACGGGCTGCGCCGAGAAGAGCGACGGCAAGGGGGACGGCGCGGTGAAGGTCACCGCGAAGGACGACTCCTGCGCGGTGTCGAAGAAGACCCTCCCGGCCGGTCACGTCGCACTGGCCGTGGAGAACAAGGGATCCAAGGTCACCGAGGTCTACGTCCTCTTCCCGGACGACCGCATCGTCGCCGAGCGCGAGAACATCGGCCCCGGCACCAAGGCCACCATCACCGCCGAGGTCAAGGCCGGTTCGTACGACGTCGTCTGCAAGCCGGGTATGAAGGGCGCCGGCTTCCGGCAGAAGATCGAGGTCACCGGCGGCACCGCGGTCAAGCGCAGCCCCGAGATGGACAAGGCCGTCGCCGACTACCGCACCTATGTGCAGGCGCAGGCCGATGAGACGCTGCCGAAGGTCAAGGTCTTCACGGACGCCGTTGCCGCGGGTGACATCGAGGCCGCGAAGAAGGCGTACGCCGACTCCCGCATCGGCTGGGAGCGCACCGAGCCGGTCGCCGAGTCCTTCGGTGACATCGACCCGAAGGTCGACGTCCGCGAGGACGGCCTGGAGGACGGCCAGAAGTGGACCGGCTGGCACCGCCTGGAGAAGGCGCTGTGGCAGGACAAGAAGCTCGGCGCCGAGGAGAAGGCCCTCGCCCCCGTCCTCTACAAGGACCTGGTCGACTGGCAGAAGCGGGTCGGCACGGCGGAGATCACCCCGACCTCGATGGCCAACGGCGCCAAGGAGCTCCTCGACGAGGTCGCCACCGGCAAGGTCACCGGTGAGGAGGAGCGCTACAGCCACACCGACCTGGTCGACTTCAAGGGCAATGTCGAGGGCGCGCAGAAGTCGTTCGAGCTGCTGAAGCCGATCGCCTCGAAGAACGACGCGGCGCTGACCGCCACCCTGGACAAGCAGTTCGCGGCGCTGAACACGCTGCTGGACAAGTACCGCGAGGACAAGAGCTCCTACGAGTTCACCTCGTACGAGAAGGTCGGCAAGGCGGACCGCAAGGAGCTGTCGGATGCCGTCAACGCCCTGGCCGAGCCGCTGTCGCAGCTCGCCGCCGCGGTGACGAAGTAGCGGACGGGGAGGCACCAGACATGTCCGAGAAGACCCAGAACACCGCCGGGACGGACGCCGCCGGCGCGGACACCACCGAGGGGGCTGTCCCCGGCACCCGCGACCGCACCCCGTCACGCCGCGCGCTGCTCGGCTGGGGCGGTGCCGGGCTGGCGCTCGGCGCGGTCGCGGCCGGTGGCGCGGTCGCCGCGGTGCGCACGGAGAGCGATGCCGTGCCGGCCGCGGACAGCGGCGCCGCGGTGCCGTTCCACGGTGTGCACCAGGCCGGTATCGCCACCGCCGTCCAGGACAGGCTGCACTTCGCCGCGTTCGACGTGACGACGAAGGACCGGGCCGAGCTGATCGCCCTGCTCAAGGAGTGGACGCGGGCGGCCGAGCGGATGACGGCCGGTCATGCGGTCGGCGACGGGGCGTACGGCGGTCTCGCCGAAGCACCGCCGGACGACACGGGCGAGGCGCTGGGCCTCAAGCCGTCCCGGCTCACCCTCACCATCGGCTTCGGTCCCTCACTGTTCGCCAAGGGGCGGTTCGGTCTTGAGGACCGGCGCCCGGAGGCGCTCGTCGATCTGCCGAAATTCCCCGGTGACAATCTCGATGCGGCCCGCAGCGGCGGCGACCTGTGCGTCCAGGCGTGCGCGGACGACCCGCAGGTCGCGGTGCACGCCATCCGTAACCTCGCCAGGATCGGCATGGGCCGCACCGCGATCCGCTGGTCCCAGCTGGGCTTCGGCAAGACGTCGTCGACGACGCCCGACGCCCAGACCCCGCGCAACATGATGGGCTTCAAGGACGGCACCCGGAACATCTCCGGCACCGACACCGCGGCCCTGGACAAACATGTGTGGGTCGGCGAGAAGGACAAGGCGGGCTGGATGACCGGGGGTTCGTACCTGGTGGCCCGGCGCATCCGCATGCACATCGAGACCTGGGACCGGACCGGACTCCAGGAGCAGGAGGACGTCTTCGGCCGGGACAAGGGCGAGGGCGCCCCGGTGGGCAAGGCGAAGGAGCGCGACGAGCCGTTCCTCAAGGCGATGCTGCCGACCGCCCATGTGCGACTCGCCCACCCGGACAGCAACGACGGTGCGACGATCCTGCGCCGCGGCTACTCCTTCACGGACGGTACGGACGGTCTGGGCCGGCTCGACGCCGGGCTGTTCTTCCTCGCCTACCAGCGCGATGTCCGTAAGGCGTTCATCCCGCTGCAACGCCGCCTCGCGGCACACGACGCACTCAACGAGTACATCCAGCACGTGGGTTCGGCGCACTTCGCCGTCCCGCCGGGCGTCCGCGACAAGGACGACTGGTGGGGCCGGGCGCTGTTCTCGTAACGGAACTCGAAGCGGAAAAGGAGAACCGAAACGTGTTCAGCAACTTCCTGATCGGCCTGCGCGAAGGTCTTGAGGCGAGCCTGGTCGTCTGCATCCTCATCGCCTATCTGGTGAAGACCGGCAACAAGAGCAAACTGCTGCCGATCTGGATCGGTGTCGGCATCGCGGTCGTCGTCAGCCTGGCGTTCGGTGCCGGTCTCGAATTCGGCTCGCAGGAGATGACGTTCAAGGCGCAGGAGGCGCTCGGCGGTTCGCTGTCGATCGTCTCCGTGGGCCTGGTCACCTGGATGGTGTTCTGGATGCGGCGCACCGCGCGGCATCTGAAGAAGGAGTTGCACGGCAAACTGGACGCGGCGCTCGCGATGGGCACCGGGGCGCTCGTCGCGACGGCGCTGCTCGCGGTCGGCCGGGAAGGGCTCGAGACCTCGCTGTTCGTCTGGCGCGCGGTGCACGCGGCGGACGACGGCTGGCATCCGATGATCGGCGCGTTCCTCGGGATCGCCGCCGCCGTGATGCTGGGCTGGCTGTTCTACCGAGGTGCGCTGAAGATCAACCTGGCGAAGTTCTTCACCTGGACCGGCGGCATGCTGGTGGTCGTCGCGGCGGGTGTCCTCGCATACGGCGTCCACGACCTGCAGGAGGCGGAGTTCCTGGGCGGTATCCACAACCAGGCGTTCGACATCAGCGCCACGATTCCGCCGGACAGCTGGTACGGCACGCTGCTGAAGGGCACCTTCAACTTCCAGCCCGACCCGACCGTTCTTCAGATCACGGTGTGGGCGCTGTATCTGATCCCCACGCTCGCACTGTTCCTTGCCCCGGTAGGGTTCGGACGGTCAGTGGGGGCGACGGATCAGAAGGCGCAGAAAGCAACGGATGAGAAGCCTGAGGCCGATTCGGCTGGCGACGGGACTCGCGGCAGCGACAGTGCTGAGCATGACGGCGAGCGGGTGCGTGACGGTGCACGGCGAGCTGGAAGTCGTACCGGCGGCGACGAAGTCTGAGGCCGCGAAGGCCCTCGCGGACTTCACCACCGCGTACAACGCGGCGGACAAGGCCTACGATCCCGCGCTCGACGCGGACCGGGTGACCGGTTCGCTCGGCGCGATCAACCAGGCCGGTCTGAAGGCGCGGCAGAAGAACAGCCCCGGCGGCAATGCCAACCACAGGCCGTTGGAGCTGACCGACGCCACCTATGTCATCCCGAAGAAGGCAGGCTGGCCGCGCTGGTTCGTCGCGGACACCGACTCCAACCGCGACCAGGACAGCGGGAAGCAGGACACCCGCTGGCTGATCGTCTTCCTGCGGTCCGGGCCCGACGCCGGATGGCGGGCCGCCTATCTGTCGGTCGTGGCGCCCGCCGCGGTGCCCGCCTTCGCGAAGGACAGCGACGGGCGGGCCCGGCCGGTGGCCACGGACAGCAGTGAACTCTCCGTGGCTCCCGAGGACTTGGGCACCCAGTACACGGAGTATCTGCAGAAGGGCACTCCGGACGTGTTCGCCCCCGGGGTCGCCACCTCGGGCTGGCGGGACGCGCGCAGGACCACCCGCCAGGCGGGCTTCTCGTATCAGTACATCGACCAGCCGCTGGACAGAGGTACGTTCGGTCCGCTCGGCCTGGAGACCGAGGACGGCGGGGCACTGGTCTTCTTCAGCAGCAAGCACTTCGAGCAACAGACCGCGGCGAAAGGACTGCGTCCGCCCGTCAACGCGGATGTGCAGGCGCTGCTGACCGGTGAGGTGAAGACCACCCTCACCAAGGAGCGCGTCTCCAGCCAGCTGGTGTACGTCCCGAAGAAGGGCGCTGCGAACGGCGCCAAGGTGATCATGCTGAACCGACTGCCGGGGCTCACGGCGGCGAAGGGCTCGTGACGCCGTGATCCCGGGAGCCATGACCCGCGATCCGGTAGCCGTGACGCGGGAGACGGGGCGCAGGGCTCGTGAGGCCCCGCGCTCCGGCTTCAGCGGCTGAGCGGCCAGGCCACCGATCCGTGGTCGAGATCGCTCTGGTCCGCCGCGTCGGCGTACTGCGCGCAGGCGTCGGTGAGCGTCTCCAGCAGCGTCAGCGGGTCCGGCAGTGGGTTCTCCGGCCCGCGGACCCAGTGCACGTCCAGCTCACCGGGAAGCAGGGCGGGCGGCAGGAGCACGTAGCTGCCGCGGCAGTGCCAGCGCAGTCCCGGGTGTTCGTCCATGGTCTCGGGGTGGCAGTCCAGCTCGCAGGGCCACCACTCGTCCTCGTCCTCGGGGGTGCCGCGGGTGGCGGTGAAGAAGAGCATCCGGTCCTCGCCGGACACGGCCACCGGGCCGACGTCGACATTCGCAGCGAGGAGCCGCTCCAGTGCCTGGCTGCCCGCGGTCAACGGCACGTCGAGGACGTCATGGATCATGCCGGTCGCGGTGATGAAGTTGGCCTGTGGCTGGCTGCGGGCCCAGCGCTCGATCTGGGCGCGGTCGGTGGTGGACTGCGTCTGCCAGGCGAAGGAGACGGGGTGCCTGGCGGGAGTGGGACAGCCGATGCGTTCGCACGAACATCGGTAGCCGATCGGGTGGGCGGCGGGCGCGATCGGCATTCCGGCCTCGGCGACGGCCAGGAGCAGCGCCTCCCGGGCGGTGTCGTCGACCGCGCGCTGCTGCGGTTTGGGTCGCCGGCGCAGCCATTGGGAAAACTTGCTCTCTGTGCCGCGAGAACGGCCGAAATCGACGCCCATCAATCCCCTTACCTCAGCGTTGCCCCTGCCCTATGGTCCCACCATCCTGCGCCCCGGGTGGCCAGAGTCCTGAAGCGGGGGCGCCGACCGATGCACCGAGCAGGGCCATTTGCAATCTTTTGTCCGGAAATGATAGGCGTGGCTGTGACTGGCTCGGGGTGACTGTGTGGCACGGCGTGACTCAGCGAGCGGCCAGACCGTGCAGGGCGTAGTCGACGAGCGCGTCCGCGTACGCGTGGGTGAGCGGCCGGGTCCGCAGCAGCCAGCGATGGGTGAGCGGGGCGACGAGGAGCTCGAGGGCGATCCTCGGATCGATGTCGGCGCGCACGTCACCCGCCTCCTGGGCGGCGCGCAGCCTGGTGACGTAGAGCTGCAGCTGCGGTTCGAGCAGCTTCTCGACGAATTCCGCGCCGAGCGCGGCGTCGACGATCCCCTCGGCGGCCAGCGCCCGGGTGGGCGCCTCGGTCACCGGGTCGTTCAGCTCGTCGACGGTGGCCCGCAGGACGGTCCTCAGGTCGGCCGCCAGGTCGCCGGTGTCCGGGATGGCGTACTCCCCGGCCTGCTCGGCGGCCCGGTTGCCGAGGTCGATGAAGGCCTCCATCAGGACGGCGGCCTTGGAGGGCCACCAGCGGTAGATCGTCTGCTTGCCGACACCGGCGCGGGCGGCGATGGCCTCGATCGTCGTCCTCGGGTAGCCGACCTCGCCGACGAGGCCGAGTGCCGCGTCGTAGATCGCCCGGCGGGAGCGCTCGCTGCGGCGGCCGGGGTCGGGCGGCCTGTTCTCTGCCATGCCCGTCACGGTAGCAGCGGAGCGAGGCGAGACGTATCGTCTCCGCGTCTCTCCGCAGACGTCACGGAGCATCCCGCAGAACCACCCGATCGGTTCACTGCGCGGTAGCTCCGAACGGCGCACCATGAGCTCACGCACAGACCCGTGCGAGCCCCGGCACCCCGCAGGCAACCCCTGCCGTCCGTGAGGAGCCCTCATTGCCTCGTGAAGCCACACCCTCATCGCTTCGTGAAGCCGCCGTCCCCTCGCCCCGCGAAGCCACTGCTCCGGCGCCCCGTGAAGCCACCCCGCGCCGCTACCTGATGTGCGCCCCCGCCCACTTCAAGGTCACCTACTCCATCAACCCGTGGATGGACCCGACCAAGCCGGTCGATCTGCCGCTGGCGCAGGCCCAGTGGGAGGACCTGCGCGACCGCTACCGCGCGCTCGGCCACACCGTCGAGCTGCTCACCCCGCACCCCGAACTGCCCGACATGGTCTTCGCCGCGAATGGTGCCACCGTCGTCGACGGGCGGGTGCTGGGTGCCCGGTTCGCGTACCAGGAGCGGTACGCGGAGGCGGAGGCGCACCGGGACTGGTTCCGGGACCACGGCTTCACCGAGATCCGTGAGCCGGACCACGTCAACGAGGGCGAGGGCGACTTCGCGGTCACCTCCTCGTACCTCCTGGCCGGGCGCGGCTTCCGGTCCAGTCCGCTCTCGCACGACGAGGCGCAGGAGTTCTTCGGCCGGCCGGTGATCGGCCTCGATCTGGTCGACCCGCGCTACTACCACCTGGACACGGCCCTCTGCGTGCTCGACGAGGTGGGCGACGAGATCATGTACTACCCGGGCGCGTTCTCGCCGGGCAGCCGGTCGGTGCTGCGTCGGCTCTTCCCCGACGCGCTGATCGCCGAGGAGGCGGACGCCGCCGCGTTCGGCCTGAACTCGGTCAGCGACGGGCTCCACGTGCTGGTGCCGCAGGGCGCCGCGGGCCTCTTCGACCCGCTCCGGGCGCGCGGCTTCGAACCGGTCCCGATGGACCTGAGCGAGCTGCTCAAGGGTGGCGGCAGCGTGAAGTGCTGCACCCAGGAGCTGCGGAGCCCCCAGAGTGCCCGGCAGTAGGCAGCGCGGGTGAAGGAGCGGGGCTGGGGTACGTGCACCGGCCCCGCGACGCCGCCCTCCATTTGCCGGTCGGTCTTAGTCACCCTCATCGTGGGGCGGCGGCCAGGCGTCGCCCCACGCGATGTCCCGGGCGGCCCGGTACAGCTCGCCGTGCCGCTTGGTGACCGTGGAGCGCTGCAGGGCCTCGTCGCGCGTGCACAGGTCCAGCAGCACCTGCCCCTTGCGGATCTGCGGCTTGCGGGTGACCCGGGCGCGCACCGGTTCGGTGGCGAAGCGGGTCGCCACGACATAGCTGAACTTCTCGTCCTCGTACGGCAGAGAGCCGCCCTTCACCTGCCGGTGCAGCGAGGAGCGGCTGACCCGGGCCGAGAAGTGGCACCAGTCGGTGCCCGGCTCGATGGGGCACGCGTCGCTGTGCGGGCACGGGGCGGCAACCGTCAGTCCGGCGGCGATCAGCCGGTCGCGGGCCTCGATGACGCGGGCGTAGCCGTCGGGGGTGCCGGGCTCGACGATCACGACGGCCTGTGCGGCGGCCGCCGCGGTGTCGACCAGCCCGGTGCGCGCCTGCGCCGTCAGTTCCTTGAGTACGTAGCTGATGGTCACCAGGTCCGTGGGGTCGAGCTCCAGTCCCGCGCCGATCCGGGCCCGCCGCCACTCGGCGGCGCGCAGGGCCTCGATGCCGGAGGCCTCGGCGAGCTCGCGGCCGAGGGTGAGCGCGGGCTCGGCCCAGTCCAGGACGGTGGTCCGCTGGCCTTCCCAGGCCCCGGCGACGGCCCAGCTCGCCGCACCCGTGCCGCCGCCGATGTCGGTGTGCGTGGCGGGCGTCCACTCCGGAGCGGCCTCACGGAGGGCGGCGAGGGCGGACCGTACCGCTTCGAAGGTCGCGGGCATGCGGTACGCGGCGTACGCGGCGACGTCCGAGCGGTCGCGGAGCACCGGGGCATCGGTGGGGGTGGTCCCCCGGTAGTTGGCGATGAGCCGGTCGACGGCCTGCGCGGCCTGCTTGGGCGGCAGCCCGTCGAGGAGTCCGGCCAGCGCCGTGCGCAGGGCTTCCGCGGTGGAGAGGGTGACGTTCACTGACGAATTGTAGGCGGATACGACCGGTTGTTCCCCGGCCGGTGCCTGTCCCGTCGTGCGCCCCGTCGTCCGGTGCGAGACCTTCGCGGAACAGCGCCGGATCCGAACTGCTGGTAAACCCCGGCCAGTTGCTACGCTGACCGGCGCGACGCCAGGATTGCTCATCGGAGGGGACCATGAGACAGAAGATCGTGCGCCTGACTCTGGTCGCCGGGGTGCTCGTACTCGCCCTGCTGCTTCTGCTGGCCACGTGCGGTGCCGGGGGCAGCCAGGACAGGAAGGGCGCCGACAAGCCGGCGAAACCGGTGCCGACGCCCACGGGTCCGGGCCCGGCGACGCAGCTCACGGTTCCTCCCGCGTACACCACACAAAGCGGCTGGGAGCTCGTCAACACCTCTCCCGACTACGCGATCTCCCGGACGACGGGACGCCTCGGCTATCTGCTGCGGGTCGCCGACAACCAGTACCGGCTGGAGACCATCGACTCGGAGACCGGGAAGGCGGGCTGGAAGGGCGAGAACTGGCGGCCGCCGGCCTCGAAGCACTCCCCGAAGCTGCTCCTGGTCACCAAGAACGACGTGGAGTACTTCGTCACCTGGACGTACGGAAAGGTCGGCGTGAACGCGCTGACCCCGGCCGACACGATCGTCTCCCTCGATGTGTACGACGTGAAGGACGGCGCCCGGCGGCGCATCGAGGTGCCGTGGTCCTCCGCCCCGAGCGTCATCGCCTCCGGCCCCGACATCCTGATCAGCGACGGTCGGACGACCAGTGTCGTGGTCGACCCGGCGACCGGACAGATCTCGAAGATCGCTCCCTCGGCGTTGAAGTACCCGAAGGACTGCCCGTCCTGCAAGCAGCTCACCGAGGTGTTCGGACTGACGAAGAAGGGCCTGCTGGTGAGCGGGGCTCGGGAGTTCTGGGTGCAGGGCGGCTGGTTCAGCCGGAACGTCGCCCCGAAGAACACCGACCGCACCAGCGGGATCCCGACGACCGTGGCCCCCGGCTGGGTGCTGGCCAAGTGGCAGCTCGCCAAGGGGCAGGAGCCGGCGAAGACCCATGACCTGTGGGCGGTGCACGACGCGGAGACGGGGAAACCGGTGGCCACGGTGGAGTGCAACAAGGTGGCCATCAAGCCGGGCCAGTACCCGCAGGCCGTCATGTCGCCCTCGGGCGGCTATCTGGTGGCCGGGAACCTCGCCTTCGACCTGACGGCCAAGAAGGGTTTCTGCCTGGAGGCGCCGGACGGTTCGAAGCGGCTGACGCTGGCCTCCGTCACGGACGAGGGCATCGCGTACGGCGCGACGAACGTGCGCAACGCGACGGACGCCCTGAACGGTGGCGGCCGCCCGGTCGCCGTCGAGGTCGTCACCGGGACCCCGGAGGGGCTGCCGTCCAATGTGCGGCTGCCGGGCGCGGAGGCGGAGGCAGGCGTCGGCGTGTTCCGGTGGACGGACGAGCTGGACCGGCTTCATCTGCTCGGCTACCCGCGCGCGCCCCACTGAGCTCCTCCAAGGGCCGTCCTGGTGGGGACGAGAACGTGGGGGGTGCCTGGCGTCGCGGTCCCGGCCGTGATCCGCCGGACACTCCCGGGTCGTTCCCGAGCTTCTACGACCGCCGTTGCCAGGGTCGGCACAGGCCCAGGAAGCAGACCATCGCGCCGACCGCGCACACGACCTGGACGACCGCCATCGGGACGGCCGTCTCCTCCCCCGCGATCCCGACGAGCGGTGAGGCGACAGCCCCGATCAGGAACGACGACGTACCGAGCAGCGCCGAGGCGGAACCCGCCGCGTGCTTGGTACGCATGAGCGCCTGGGCATTGGTGTTCGGCATCGCGAGCCCCATCGCGGACATCAGGACGAAGAGCCCGGCGGCGACCGGCACCAGACCGACCTCGCCGAAGACGCCGGACGTCATCAGCAGCAGCGCGACCGCGGCGAGGACGATGACGCCGAGCCCGAAACCGAGCGCCTTGTCCAGGCTGATCCGGCCCACCAGCAGCCTGCCGTTGATCTGGCCGACAGTGATCAGGCCGATGGAGTTGATGCCGAAGAGCAGGCTGAAGGTCTGCGGCGAGGCACCGTAAATTTCCTGAACCACGAACGGTGAGGCGCTGACATAGGCGAAGAGTGCGGCGAAGGCGAGGCTGCCCGCGATCATGTAACCGGTGAAGACCCGGTCGCCGAGGAGCCCGCGCATGGTGCGCAGTGCCTCGCCGATCCCGCCGGTGTGCCGTTCCTCCGGCGGCAGCGTCTCGTGCAGCCACTTCCAGACGACGAGGGTGAGCGCGACGCCGACGACGGTGAGAACGGCGAAGATGCCCCGCCAGTCGGTGAACCGCAGCACCTGTCCGCCGATCAGCGGCGCGACGATCGGTGCGACGCCGGAGATCAGCATCAGGGTGGAGAAGAACTTGGCCATCTCCACGCCGTCGTACATGTCACGGACGACGGCGCGGGCGATGACGATGCCGGCCGCGCCCGCAAGGCCCTGCAGGAGGCGGAAGCCGATGAGGAGTTCCGCGGTGGGCGCGAAGACGCAGATCGCGGTGGCGAGTACGTAGACCGCCATGCCGATGAGCAGCGGCCGGCGCCTGCCCCAGCGGTCGCTCATCGGTCCGACGACGACCTGGCCGAGCGCCATTCCGGCGAGGCAGGCGGTGAGGGTGAGCTGGACGGTGGCCGCGGGGGCGTGCAGGGCGTCGGTGACTGCCGGCAGCGCAGGCAGGTACATGTCCATGGAGAGCGGCGGAAGAGCGGTGAGACCGCCGAGGACGAGGGTGACGAGGAGTGCGGTGCGGCGGGCCGCGGCGGTGGCGGCGGGCCCGGCACCGGTGCTCTCGCCGGTGCCGGGCTCGACTGCGGCGTTCGATATGTCTGCGTGCTGGGCTCGGCTCACGCCGGTCTCCGGCATTCTCATCTCCAAATAGTTGAATCCGCCTCTATGCTCTCAGCTCAGCCGGAGTGGTCGAGACCTTTTTCTTGGGAGCAGGCATGAGCAGGACCGTGCGTTGGGGCGTGCTGGCTACGGGTGGCATCGCCGCGACCTTCACCGCCGACCTGCAGGCGATGCCCGACACGGAAGTGGTCGCCGTGGCTTCCCGTACGGACACGTCGGCGAAGGCGTTCGCCGAACGGTTCGGCATACCGAAGGCGTACGGCAGCTGGGCCGAGCTCGCCGCCGACGACGAGGTCGACGTGGTGTACGTGGCCACGCCGCACTCCGCGCACCGGGAGGCCACCGCGCTCTGCCTGGAGGCCGGAAAGCACGTGCTGTGCGAGAAGGCGTTCACGCTCAATTCCCGGGAGGCGGAGGAGCTCGTGGCGCTCGCCCGGGACCGTGGCCTCTTCCTCATGGAGGCGATGTGGACGTACTGCAGCCCGGTCGTCCGGCGGCTGACCGCACTGATCGCCGACGGCGCCATCGGCGACATCCGTACCGTGCAGGCCGACTTCGGGCTCGCGGGTCCGTTCGGCCCGGACCACCGGCTGCGGGACCCGGCGCTCGGCGGCGGCGCGCTGCTGGACCTCGGGGTGTACCCGGTGTCGTTCGCTCATCTGCTGCTGGGTGAGCCGGACCGTGTCCAGGCCGATGCGCTGCTCTCCCCCGAGGGCGTCGATCTGAACACCGGCATGCTGCTGGGCTGGGAGTCGGGCGCCACGGCGCTGCTCAGTTGCTCGGTCACCGCCGACACCCCGCAGACCGCGTCGGTCACGGGCACCAGGGGGCGGATCGACTTCCCGCGCGGTTTCTTCTACCCGGAGCGGTTCGTGCTGCACCGGGAGGGTCACGACCCGGAGGAGTTCACCGCGGGGAGCGCGGGCGACGGGCTCCGCGGGATGCAGTTCGAGCAGGCGGAGGTCCTGCGCGCGCTGAGGGCCGGTGAGACGGAGTCGCCGCTGGTGCCGCTGGACGGATCGCTGGCGGTGATGCGGACGCTCGATGCGGTACGTGACCGCATCGGCGTCCGCTACCCGGCGGACGACATCGGCTGACCGGGACGGAGGCAGGGCTTCACGCAGGCGTGAGGCCCTGGTTCCCCACCTCCGAGGACTTTTGCAGCGCTCTCCCTCGTGAGCGAGGCCTTGGTTCTCCCGGCTGAGGAGTAGACCGCCTTTGCGGCCGAGCCGCAGCAGTTCAACGGCGAGGGAGACCATGTGCATCCGCCGGTGGCGCAGGAATCGCCGGGGAACGATCGGGGAATGACCCCTGGGAGCCCGAACCGGCCGCCCGGCGGCGACTCTTGAGGCGAGAGGCGTACGCTGCGTCGTCATGGGCAACAAAGTGTTGAACCCCGACGTGAGGACGGCCGTCGTCACGGGCGCGGGCTCCGGGATCGGCCGCGCGGTGGCTCTCGCCCTGACGGGCGCCGGTTGGTCGGTGGCGCTCGCGGGCCGCCGCCCCGAACCCCTCGCCGAGACCGTGGAACTGGCCGGGCCGGACGCCCGGGCGATCACCGTCCCCGCCGACGTCTCCCGCCCCGAGGACGTGGACGTGCTCTTCTCCTCCGTACGGGAGTGGACCGGCCGGGTCGACCTGCTGTTCAACAACGCGGGCACGTTCGGCCCGCGCTCCGTCCCGGTCGAGGAGCTCTCCTACGAGGACTGGCGCACGGTCGTCGATGTGAACCTGACAGGGGCCTTCCTGTGCGCGCAGGCCGCGTACCGGCAGATGAAGGAGCAGGACCCGCAGGGCGGCCGGATCATCAACAACGGCTCGATCTCCGCACATGCGCCGCGCCCCCACTCGGTGGCGTACACGGCGACCAAGCACGCGATGACCGGGCTGACGAAGTCGCTGTCGCTGGACGGCCGTCCGTACCGGATCGCCTGCGGGCAGATCGACATCGGGAACGCAGCCACGGAGATGACGGAGCGGATGCAGACCGGCATCCTCCAGGCCAACGGCGAACTGGCGGTGGAGCCGGTGATGGCAGCGGCGGACGTGGCCCGGACGGTGGTGCACATGGCGGAGCTGCCGCTGGAAGCGAACGTGCAGTTCGCGACGGTCCTGGCGACGACGATGCCGTACGTGGGCCGGGGTTGACGATTCCTTGCGCGCGCCGCCGGTCGAGCCGAGCGGCACGCTCCCGGACTCCTGCTCCTGGGTGAAACGGGCACCGGCGTCAAGAACCGCCACCACGCCCGTGGGCCGCGTTCCGGGCCGCCGGCCCGCCCCGGGCGGGAATGCCTTGGCTCGCGGCAGGGTTGAGCAGCGTCATGAGTGAGATTTCAGGAACCGAGGTCCTGCGCTACACCGCCTTCTCCGCCGACCCGCAGGGCGGCAATCCGGCGGGGGTCGTCCTCGACGCGTCCGGTCTCGACGACGCCGCGATGCTCGCGATCGCGGCGGAACTCGGCTACAGCGAGTCGGCATTCCTGACCGGACCGGGCACTTCGGGTGAATCGGGTGGTCGCGGCTACACGATCCGCTACTTCAGCCCGAAGGCCGAAGTCCCGTTCTGCGGCCATGCCACCGTCGCGACAGCCATCGCCCTCGCCGAGCGCAACGGGCCGGGCGACCTCGTGTTCACCACTCAGGCGGGTACGGTCCCGGTCACCGTCGTCCGGGACGCCACCGAACTCCGCGCCACCCTCACCAGCGTCGAACCGCATGTCACGGATGTCGCCCCGGACGACCTGGCCGAGGCGCTGGCCGCCCTGGACTGGCCGGCCGGCGACCTGGACCCGGCCCTGCCGCCACGGATCGCCTATGCGGGCGCCCGTCATCTGGTGCTGGCCGCCGGAAGCCGGGAGCGCCTCGCCGACCTCGACTACGACTTCGCCCGCCTCGAAGCGCTGATGCACCGGCTCGACCTGACCACGGTCCAGCTGGTGTGGCGCGAGTCGGCGACCGTCTTCCACGTCCGCGACCCGTTCCCGGTCGGCGGCGTGGTCGAGGACCCGGCGACGGGTGCGGCGGCGGCCGCCTTCGGCGCGTACCTGCGCGAGCTGGCGCTCGTCCCGGACGCCGCGGTCCTCACCCTCCACCAGGGTCAGGACATGGGCCGCCCCGGCACGCTCGCGGTCGAACTGCGCGCGGGCGACGCGCGGGTGCGGGTGAGCGGCACGGGAACGCGTATCCCCGCGGCGCAGTGAGCAACCGGCCGAGGCCGGACCGCTGACGTCACCGAGGGGTGTGCCGGGCGTGGGCGGCGCCGAAGCCCGTGCCCGGCTCGCGGTCGACGCGCGAGGGGCCGGGCGCCGCGTGAGGGGAGACGGATCAAGACGTCGTCCCGGCGGATCCACCCCGGGACAGCCCTTAGGAGGCCGACCACCCCAGCAGTAAGATGCTGACAGTCCGGTTTCCCCTTTCAGTCAGACCCCTGTGGCGCCGACCACGCCACGACTAGAGAGACTCGTAGCTGATGGCCCAGCAGGCGCGCGCGATCCAGACTCGACGGTCGATCCTGGTGGCGGCCGCCGCCGTGTTCGACGAGCGTGGCTACAGCAGCGCCACCATCAGCGAGATCCTCGCCAGGGCGGGGGTGACCAAGGGCGCGCTGTACTTCCACTTCAACTCGAAGGAAGAACTGGCGCTCGGTGTGATGGATGTCCAGCTGGACAGTTTTCCGCTGCCGCCGCAACCGACGAAGCTTCAGGAGCTCGTGGACCAGGGAATGATTCTCGCCCACCGGCTCCGCCACGAACCCCTGGTGAGGGCAAGCGTCGGGCTGGCGATGGACCAGGCGGTCGAGGGTCTCGACCGGGGCACCCCGTTCCGGGCCTGGATCGACCGGCTCGAACATCTGCTGAGCGCCGCCAGGAGCCAGGGCGAGCTGCTGCCGCACGTGCATCCGCGTGAGACCGCCGAGCTGCTGGCGGGCGCCTTCTCCGGAATCCAGGTGATGTCCCAGGTCCTGTGCCGGCGTGAGGACTTGGGGCGCCGGATCTCCGTACTGCTGCATTACGTCCTGCCGAGCATCTCGACGCCCGCCGTGCTGGCCACGCTCGACATGTCGGAGGATCGCGGCGGGCGGCTGCTCGCGCAGCTGGAATCCGTGCCGAGCCAGGCCGGCGCCACCGGCTGAGTGCCCGGAGCCGCACCGTCCGGCCCGGAATCGTAACGGGCGGTCTGCGAGGCTCCCCCGGCTCTCCACCCTCGGACCGCCAGTCGGGCGTAATCCATGCCACCGGCCCGGTGATTCCGGGCGGCGACGGAAGTCTTACCTCTGACCGCACCAGTTACTACCGCATCGATCCGGACGGCGGCACTCAGCTGGTGGACGCCCCCGACGGGCAGTGGAGCAGCGTGCCCCCGTTCCCGTCCGGCGCGGGCGGACTGGTGTCCACGGTCGACGACTGGCTCGCCTTCGCCCGCATGCTGCTCGCCGACGGCGACGGGCTGCTGTCGCCCGCATCGGTGCGGCAGATGACCACCGACCAGCTGACACCGGCCCAGCGGGCAGCCAGTGCCCTGTTCATCGAGGGCCAGGGCTGGGGCTTCGGCGGCTCGGTCGATGTCGAGACCGCCGATCCGTGGAACGTGCCGGGACGCTACGACTGGGTCGGCGGCACGGGAACGACGGCCCACCTCACTCCGTCCACCGGCACGGTCTCCATCATGCTCAGCCAGCTGGAGATGACCGGACCGACACCGCCCGCCCTGATGCGGGACTTCTGGCGGTACGCAGCGGGCGCCTGAGAGCCTGCCGGGTGACCTTCGGTCGGATAGCGGACGCGGTCCGGTGCGTGCGATTCCAAGACGGCGGGATGTCCTCGGATGGGGTCTCCCCTGCTCGAACGAAGCTGAGAGCCTGGGGAAGGAGCTACGAGGACATTTCGGCAACGCGGGAAGCGTGCGTGCCAGGGCGTGGCCGCCCGATCAAAGGTCACCCGACAGGCTCTGAGGCCATGGGCGGCCCGGATCCGTCCGGACGGATCCCCGCTACGCCAGCAGCGCGCCGATCTCCGCCACCTGCTCGTCCCGCAGCGGCCCGTGGGCCATCGCCCCGGCATTCTCCTCGGCCTGGGCGACCGTCCGGAAACCGGGGATCGGCACGGTGTGCGGGCTGCGCGCCCAGAGCCAGCCGAGGGCGCCCTGCGCAAGGGTGCGGCCGTCCGCGGTCAGGATCTCGCGTACGGCGTCGACCCGCGCGGCCCACTCCGGCGCCGCGGCCCCGCCCGCCCCGAACCACCGCAGCCAGGCGGGCGGGGTGGCCCGGATGTCACCCGCACCGCCGCGCCGGCCGGGGCCGTACGCGCCGGTGAGAAGGCCCATCGCGAGCGGGCTGCGGTTGATGCTCGCGAGCCCCTGCTCCGCACAGAGCGCAAGCATCTCCGGCGCGTCCTGAAGCACATTGCAGGCGTGCTGCACGGCGACGCAGTGTGCCCCCTCGGCGAACAGCGCGGCGCGCACCGGGTCGTCGGTGCTCCACGCGTACGCCAGGATCAGCCCCTCGGCCACGAACTCCTCACAGACCTCACGGAGTTCGGCGGCTTCGTCGAGCGGAGCATCGGACAGGTGCAGCTGATAGAGGTCGATGCGGTCGGTGCCGAGCCTGCGGAGCGAGCCGATGAGCGCCTCGCGGGCGTACGCGGGCGAGCTGTCGCCGGCGATCAGTGTGCGGGTCCGCTCGTCGAAGCGGTTGCCCCACTTGGTGGCGATGACGACGTCGTCGCGGTTCCCCGCGAGGGCCCGGGCGAGAACGCGTTCGCTGTGCCCGGCCCCGTACACATCGGCCGTGTCGAAGAACGTCACACCGAGGTCGAGCGCCCGCCTGACCGCGGCCACGGACTCCTCGTCGTCGACCGCACCCCAGCCGAGCGGATTGCCGTCCCGGTCCGCCCATTCGCCGCCGATGGCCCAGCAGCCGAAGCCGAGCGCACCTACCTCGGCCCCGTCGCGCCCGAGGGTCCTGTTCCTCATCTCTGTCTTCATGCCACGCAGGCTAGGAGTTGGAGTGCGCACGAGGACAAGCACCGGTGTCCGGACATGGCAGGCTGCACCGTATGAACGCCGACCTGAACGGCCGCCCGGACGGCACGGACACCGACGATGCGGACCGGTCTCCCTGGGACACCATCGACCACCTCCGCAGCTGGCTCGACGCGGGAACCGGCATCCGCCCCGAGCAGGATCTCCTGTTGCGGATGCTGAAACTCTCGGAGGAGGTCGGCGAGGTCGCCCAGGCCGTCATCGGGGCCATCGGTCAGAACCCGCGCAAGGGCGTCACCCATTCCTGGCAGGACGTGGAGGCGGAACTCTGCGATGTCGTCGTGACGGCGATGGTCGCCCTCCGCACCCTCACCCCCGAGGCGCCCCAGGTCTTCGCGGGGCATCTGCGCCGGATCGCGGCACGGGTGCCCTCGCCGGAGCGGACCGGTGAGGCCGACGGCGCCCCCGGTTCCTGACGGCCGATCCCCTACCGGGCAGCGACATCCGCCCTGTGGCAGGGCGGCGACCGACAGCTGAACATCGAGCGACTACGATCGCGGGCACCGCAGCGAGCTCAGGAGTGCTGACCTTGTCCGAACCGCGCATCGGCGTATCCATCGTGACCATGGGCGACCGCCCGCAGCAGGTCGAGGCGCTGTTGGCCTCGGTGGCCATGCAGGACGTGCTGCCGGCCCGTCTCGTCGTCGTGGGCAACGGCTCGCCGCTCCCGGACTTCACCGGCTTCCCCGGCCTGTCGGGCCTCGCCGGCGGCGTGACCACGATCGAGCTGGACGAGAACCTCGGCTGCCCCGGCGGCCGTAACGTCGCCATCGCGGCACTGGCGGAACGCGGGGACGTGGATGTCGTCGTCGAGCTGGACGACGACGGTCTGCTCGTCGACACCGGTGTGCTGCGCAAGGTCCAGGAGCTGTACGCCGCCGACCCGCAGCTCGGCATCGTCGGGTTCCGTATCGCCGACGAACACGGCGAGACGCAGCGCCGCCACGTCCCCCGGCTGCGCGCCACCGACCCGATGCGGCGCGGCCCCGTCACGGCGTTCCTCGGCGGTGGCCACGCCCTCTCCATGAAGATGCTCGCGGAAACCGGCCCATGGCCGGCGGAGTTCTTCTTCACGCACGAGGAGACGGACCTCTCCTGGCGGGCGCTCGACGCAGGCTGGAAGATCCTTTACGAGCCCGATCTGCTGCTCCAGCACCCCAAGACGTCCCCGGCCCGGCACTCGGTCTACTACCGGATGACGGCCCGCAATCGCGTCTGGCTGGCCCGCCGCAATCTGCCGCTCCCTCTGGTCCCCGCCTATCTGGGCACCTGGACCCTCCTCACCGTGGCCCGCACCCGATCGGCCACGGGACTGCGCGCCTGGGCCGGCGGCTTCGCCGAGGGGGTCCGCACCCCGTGCGGGCGTCGGCAGCCGATGCGGTGGCGCACGGTGTGGCGGATGACGATGCTGGGGCGGCCACCGGTCATCTGACCCGGACGTGCCGACGGGCGCCCGGTTCGCGCGGGCGCCCGCCGACAAGCTCGCTCAGGCCAGTCGCAGATCGATGAAGGGCACGCTGTCACCCGGCAGCACATAGCGGTCGACCTCGACGAATCCGTGCGCGTGCGCGAACCGCAGCCCGTCCGGGTTGGTCGCCAGGACAACCGTCTCGATGACGTCCGCGCCAAGCTTTCGCGCCTGTTCCAGCCCTCGTGCGTAGAGTTGGGCACCGATCCCCCGTCGCCGGTGAGCGGGGAGCACCCGGGCGATGACGGTGGCCACCGATGCCTCACTCGTGGGCGGCCGCACCGTCGAACAGCCCACGAGAGCATCGTCGAGATAGGCCACCTCCAACCGGTGACGCCGGACACGCTCACGCACCTCGTCGAGAGACAACTCGGCAGTGGGAATGATCGTGTTGTGAACGTGCCGCCAGTCCTGAAGCGTGGCTTCGGCGTCCACGGGTTCGAAGCGAAGATCACTCATCGCAGCAGGAAACCGTGCGCGCGGTGGGACGTCAACTGCCTTTCGACACCTCGGACATCGGCGCCGCACCGGCCTCGAATTCCCAGCGCGGCCTGCCACCGGGAGTTCACACTGCCGGGATGGATGAACGCAGAGAAGAAGACGTCGTCGTACCGGCAGCAACCCCGTCCTCGGTGCTCTCGTCCGAGCTGCTGGGATTCCCTCCCGACGCCCGGGTACTCATCATCAACGCCGATGACCTCGGGATGTACCACGCCGTCAACTCGGCCGTCATCGAGTCGATCGAGCGGGGGATCGTCAGTTCCTGCAGCCTCATGGCGCCGTGCCCCTGGGCGCTGCACGCCATGCATCTGCTCCGCGGGCGTCCGGAGATCCCGTTCGGGATCCACCTCACACTGGTGTGCGATACGACGCACTACCGGTGGGGCCCGCTGACGCCGAAGGCGCACGTCCCGTCCCTGCTCGACGACGCGGGCGATCTCTTCACTCCCGCCACCCGCTCCGAGCTCCTCGCCCGGGCCCGTATCGACGAGGTCGAATCCGAGTTCCGCGCGCAGATCGACGCCGTGTTCGAAGCCGGTCTGTCCCCGACTCATCTGGACTGGCACTGCCTGGCCGACGGCGGACGCGACGACATCCTCGACCTGACCGTGGCGCTGGCCGCCGAGTACGGCCTGGCGGTACGGATCTGGCTCGAGCCGGGGCGCCGAAAGCTGCGACGGCAGGGGCTGCCGGTCACCGATCGGCCGTTCCTGGACAGTTTCGCTCTGGACATCGACGGCAAGCCGGCCCGCTACACCGAACTGCTGCGCACCCTGCCGACCGGTCTCAGCGAATGGGCGGTACATCCGGGTCTCGGCAACGAGGAGGCGCAGGCGATCGAGCCCGACGGCTGGCGCGTGCGCCGGACCGACTACGAGTTCCTCGTCTCGCCCAAGGCCCGCGAAATCCTCCGGGAGGAAGGGATCGTGGTGATCGACTATCGGTCCCTTCAGGAGAAGTGGGCCCGGACGGCAGCGGAGTGATGGAATCCGCCACGACGGCATCGGACTCGCCGCCGCCGGGAGCTCCGGTGCGGTTCCCTACCAGGAGGACGTGGGGCTGGTGGCGACCTGCCACTGATCGAGGATGCCGTCCCAGTCATGCATCGGTGCGGAGTTCATGGTGGTGTGAGAAGCCTGCTGGTCCCACGTCGTCGCCTGGTCCCACGTCGTCGCCTGGTGCGACGGGCGATGCTGGGTGGGGTAGTACCACTGCTGGGGCCGGGACACGGTGGGCGCCTCGGCGCCTTCGACGCGGCGGTGACGGCCGGAACGGTCCAGAGGCTGCGGGGCCTGGGTGAGGCGGCCCTGCGCCTCCAGGTAGCGGGTGCGGGCGACGAGGCGAGGGAGGTCGAGACCGAGCTCACCTGCCAGTACGGAGAGGTCGGCCCCGGTGCTCCACGCACCGACCAGGACCGCGTCCACGGCCGTCGACGACACCACTCCCTGGACCGCCTCGTCGGCAACGTCCGGGGTGCCCGGGGCGTGAGGGGGGCACGGAGGTGGGGCCGGAGCGTCATGGGACACCGGCCTTTCCCCCGGTTCCGCGTACGGCAGGCATCTGTCCGCGTCCTCGGGAGACAGCTCGTGCGCATCGGCAGCGTGGTGGTCCAGGAGCGCCTTGGCGATTGCCCGGGCATCGTCCTTTCCCACGGTGCGGCGAGCCATGCGCACTTCGCGTTCATGGAGCCCGAGGAGATCCGCGACGGTCCCGTCGCTCCCCAGCGTCACCGCGAACGCAGCCAGCGTCCGCATACGGTTCGCCTGTTGCTCGTCGAGGGTGCTCTGCGCATCGCGCACGTCCTCGTCATTCCTGAAATAGGCCCGCGCCAGTACGGCATGACGCTCCCACAGCTCCCTCGGTTCCATGCCGGGACCAACGTCCCTCCACAGGATTTGAAGCGATTTTCGGCTCAAAGGCACCAAGAAAGGTGAAACTCCATCTAATCTTGCCGTGTCGGACGGTAGTTACCCAAATGGCGGTTGATCGTTACCACCGTCATGAACGCACCCTCATCCGCTACCGTCATCGGCAGGGGCTCGGCGGCATCCATTCCACGCCCCTCGCAGGCCCCACGCCCCTCTCATGCCCGGCCGCGCCCGAGGCCCCAGCTGGATGCGGCACACGGAGCGCGCGCACCGCGCGAGCAGATCACCGGCGCGTTCATGCCGGGTCAGACGTACACGGAGACGGCAAGTGACACACCGCTGTACGCCGAACTGGTGGCAAGTTGGTCAGCGTGCGCCGCTACGGTGCCCGGCGTCCCCGACTCCGAATGGCAGCGCCTGACCTCCTATCAATCCTTCCTCTGCGAAGTCGAGTCCGTCCTCAGGGACCTTCGCCCCCACCGCGCCCCCGACGCGCTGTGCAGCCCCACCGGTCCATCGGCCTTCCCCATGGCCCTGAAGCAGACCCATGACGCGGCCGACGGTCGCCCGCACACGAACTGAAGGCCGTCCCGCACGCATTGCGCGGCCGCTCCCGTCGCCGCGGCACAGGAGCGGCAACGGGAGCGGTGGAATCGGTGGCGGAAAGGGGGGACGGACAGGTCAGGGAGCGGTACCCCAGGCGAGGGTGCCGCCCACGTACACGCCGACCTTCGCCGCATCGGCGTAGGCCGTGTTGGTGCTGCGGCTGTAGTCGTCCGCCTCGTTGAAGTTCGACCAGTCGGTCTTGTTCAGACGCAGCTGGATCTCCCCGGTGGAGGCCCCCGCCGCGAGGCTGCCGCTGCCGAAACCGACCTCCAGGTAGTGGCTGGCCCCGGCGGCCGAGCTGCCGGAGGCCGTCACCCCGAGGGTCACACTGCCGCAGCCCAGCACCGCGTAGTCACAGGCGGTACCGAAGGTGCTCGCGCCGGCCTCGGGGGTGAACCAGTAGCGCACCTTCACCGTGGACAGGTTCACCGCGGCACTCCCGGTGTTGACCAGTTGCAGGCCCATCCGGATCTGGTTGTCGGTAGCCGACGAGTCGCTGTTCTTGTACTGGACCTTGAGGGTGCCGGTGCCCGTTCCGCCGCCCTCGGACGTGGTTGCGGAGACGGCGGCGGAGGCCGCCGAGACGTTCCCGGCCGCGTCCCGGGCCTTGACCGTGTAGCTGTACGCCGTCGAGGCGGTGAGCCCCGTGTCGGTGAAGGACGTCGTGGCCGAGGAGCCCACCTGCACTCCCGCGCGGTAGACGTCGTAGGCCGTCACGCCGGTGTTGTCGGTCGAGGCCGACCAGGACAGCGAGACGCTGCCGCTCGTCTTCCCCGTGACCGTCAGGCCGGTCGGCGCGGAAGGCGCCTGGGTGTCGCCACCGCCGCCGCGGCCGGCACGCCCGCCAGCGATGCGGCGACTGCACATGCGGTGAGCAGCAGAACCGGCAGCCCGCCCGGGCAGCCGTGCATGGTGCGCTTTGCCAGACTCATGACATTCGCTTTCCTCGGCCGAGAACAGCCGGAGGCATGGGAGCGCGACGGCGCCCATGCCTCCGGTTCACGTCTCGAAGATGTGGGGAGCGGAGGGTGGGGAAGCGTGCAAGTCTTGACGATGGGAGCGCTCCCAAGGTGGCGTAGTGATGCGCACCTGTCAAGTGTTGAATCATAACTGCCTTACGTATTCGTTAACTTGACCGCACACGGAAACGCTCTTCGCGGCACACAACCGCAGGTCCGGGATGGGTCGGCGATCCGGAATCACATGCGGACCCACCGTGCGCGCGGCGACTGCCGCCCGCACCGCATTCCGGCCGGGCGTTTCCCCTCTCCGGTGACCACCCGCCCGGACGCATGGACCCCACCCCGGAGGAGCGTGAGCGGAACGCAGCCCTCCGGGGGCCACCCCGCGGCTCGCGACGCGGCGACGCACTGGCCGAAAATCGCCTGTCGAGGGCCACCGCGCACGACATCCGTACACCGACGGGAATGCGTCACCGAGTACCCGGACGCGTGCGGGCCCGATCGACGCCGGGCTGCTGCGACCGACTCCGGAACGGACCGGTTTCGCAAGGAAGTTCGCCTGGAGAAAGTCCGATGATGGGCAGCTCTCGGATCACGACGGTGGGGGCTGCGGGTCTCGATCAGGTGCCGGCGTACGGGTTAGGGTGCACAGCCGGGTACTCCGCGCGCGTCGTCGGTGCCGGGCCCACGACATGGGGAATGAGACGGTCACGGCATGCGAATCACAGCGCGAGAGCTCAACCGCTCCACGCTCGCTCGGCAGTTGCTGTTGCAGCGGGAGACGCTCGGCGTCGCGGATGCGGTACGGCGCGTGGTCGCGCTGCAGGCGCAGCAGGCGGCCTCGCCCTACGTCGCGCTGTGGAACCGGCTCACCGACTTCGACCCGGCCGACCTCGATTCGGCCTTCGCCGGCCACACGGTCGTCAAGTCGACCCTCATGCGGATCACGTTGCATGCCGTCCACATCGACGATTTCCGGGCCTTTCGTGAGGCCGTGCAGCCGTTGTTGCGTGCCTCCAGGCTGGGTGACCGCTTCACCGCGTCCGGGCTGACTGCCGAGGACGCCGACGCGCTGGTTCCGGAGCTGCTCGCGTTCGCCGACCGGCCGCGAACGGCCGCGGAGTACGAGGCCTGGCTCGCACAGCGGCTGGGTGCGCCGCCGAAGCCCGGAGCGTGGTGGGGGCTGCGGCAGTACACGCCACTGCTGCACGCACCCACCACGCCACCGTGGTCCTTCGGCTCCCGTCCGTCGTATGTCGCGCCCCCGACCCGACCGGTGCTGGCGAACCCGGAGGTGTCCGCCGCGTCCCTGCAGACGCTGGTCCAGCGCTATCTCGAGGGGTTCGGGCCCGCATCGGTGGCGGACGTGGCACAGTTCGCACTGGTCCAGCGCGCCAGGGCCCGGACGGCGCTGCGGGCTCTCGCCGGTGACGGTGCCATCGAGCGGCTGGAAGGGCCGAACGGCGAAGAACTGTTCGACACGCCGGGCGCATCGCGTCCGCACGAGGACACGCCGGCACCGCCCCGGCTGATGGCCATGTGGGACAGCATCCTGCTGGCCTACTCCGACCGCAGCCGTGTCATCCCACCGGACTACCGCACGCTCGTCACCCGCAGGAACGGCGACGTGCTGCCGACCCTGTTGATCGACGGGTACGTCGCCGGTGTGTGGCGTCCGGCCGAGGGAGGAATCGAGGCGACCGCCTTCCACCCCCTACCGGACGACATCTGGGAGCAACTCGCCTCCGAGGCCCGGTCGCTGACGGCCTTCCTGGCCGACCGCGATCCGGAGGTCTATCGCCGCTTCGACCACTGGTGGAGCAAGCTGCCGAGCGCCGAGGCCCGGCTGCTCCCCGGGAATGGAGACGGCGCCCCGAACATCGGCCGGGATCACCCGGCGCTCGACGGGTGAGGGTGGATACCCACCAGTTCGGTGACTGAGAGCCTGTCGGGATCATCGGTCCGCCGGTGCCCCCACGGTCCGCGCGGCGGACCGGGCGTAGCCGACCAGCACCCGATCGTGAACACCGGCTCATGCTTCGCAGGAACCCTGGCAGGCACCCGCCGCAATCCGAGGGGCGGATGCGGGGGTGTGCTGTCGGCGGGACGGGGCCCAGTCCCGCCTGACGGCAGACCGGTGCTTCCTCGGCGCATCCGTCAGACGCCCGCCGCTCGGGCCGCCCGATACACCTCGGCCGCCACATCGGCCAGTTCGGCGGCGTCTCGCGTCGTCGCCTGGAGGTCCAGCAGGATCTCCGACACACCCACTGCAGCATGGGCCACCAGGTCCTCCACGATCTGGGCCACGCTGCCCTGGAAGGGCTGCCGGTCCGCGCCCTCGAACGGCTTGGCGCTGTATCTCGCATTGGCACGGGCACACACCTCGATCGGCCTCTGCCTGCCACGCTCGGCCGCCAGGTCCTGTACCCGCCGCCACTGTTCGGCCAGTGTCGAGGGGCCCATGGCCACAGGCATCCAGCCGTCCGCCCGGTCCACCAGCCGGCGGCCGGCGCGTGGGCTGTTCGCCGGCAGATAGACCGGGATGGGGCGAACGGGCTTGGGGCCGACCTCGGCCGGTGCGATGGTGGTCAGCTCGCCCCGGTACGAGACCGGGTCCGGGCCCCAGACGACCGCGCAGACGTCCAGCAGTTCGTCCAGGACCGCGCCGCGCTTCTCGAAGGGGGCGACCGAGGCGGCCGCGTACTCGTCGAGTGACCAGCCGGTTCCGAGACCCGCGATCACCCGGCCGCCGCTCGCGACGTCGAGCGAGGCGAGCGATCGGGCCAGCTGGAACGGTACGTGGAGCGGGGCAACCAGGACGCTGGTGCCGAGCCGGGCCCGGTCGGTGGCCGCGGCGGCCAGTGTGAGGGTGACCAGCGGGTCGGCGACGCTGCGGTACTGATCGGGCCACGGCAGCCCCGGTACGCCGTACAGCCCCTGGGTGGCCGGCTCCGGAAAGAGCACGCGCTCGAAGACCCACAGGCTCTCGTACCCGGCGTCCTCCGCCGCGCGTGCCACCGCAGCCACGTCGCGACCGATGTCGTACTGCTTCATCTGCGGAAGACCGAGACCGAGCGAGACCGGCATGCGTGCACTCCTTCACGAGGACAGCGGGACAACTACCGTATGTCATATGTCGATTGCCTGCGGTCAACAGGGCGGGTAGGGGCGAGTGAATGTGCGCGGCGCCGACGGGTGGCTTCAGGTCTTGATGGCCGACCTTGCCGACCGCCCCGTGGCCGGTGACCGCGTACGTCACCTCGTGCAGGTTGCCCCGAAGCGGTGTACGGGACGACTCTGGAGGAGGCATCGCCTGCGGCTCGGAGAACTCGGCGTCAGGCTGTGCATCCGGAGACGACGGAGAGGTGCCGACCGTGGACGGTCGGGAACCTGTGGGGAAGCAGCCCGGCGCGCGTGGCCACCGGGATGTGCCACACACCGCGGACATGCGGGTGGAGGCGTGGTCGCCGACGGCCGAGGGCTGCATCGGTGAGGCGGTGCGCGCGGTCGTGGAGGGTTTCGCCGACACGTCCGGATCAGCAGTCGCCGGGGAACGCGAATACGCGGTCACGGCGGAGTCCGACGAGGATCTACTGGTGTCCGTCCTGGAGGAGGTCGTCTACCGGATGGATACCGACGGTGAGATCCCGCTCGATGTGGAGGTGGGGCCGATCCGGTCGGCGGGGGACGGCCGGGAGCTGTCGGTCCGCTTCCGGATGGCAGACGTCGGCACCGTCGTGCCGGTCGGTGCGGTACCCAAGGCCGTTTCGTTGCACGACCTCCAGCTGCGCGGTGGCCCCGACGGCTGGACCTGCAGGGTGACCCTCGACGTCTGAGCCGGGGCGGGAAAGGGACGGAATCATGGCGCTCACGGTGGCACTGGCCGGCGACACCATGCTCGGGCGCAGCGTCGCCGAGGAGCTGCGCCGCTCGCCGGAGCCGAAGACGCTCGTCTCCGCAGGGGTCAGAGAGGCGATCGCGGAGGCGGACCTGTTCGTGCTCAACCTGGAGTGCTGTGTCTCCGACCGCGGGCACCGCTGGCCCGACCCGTGGAAGGCATTCTTCTTCCGTGCTCCCCCGGCCGCCGCGAAGGTGCTGGCCGAACTGGGGGTGAACTGTGTGACGCTCGCCAACAACCATGCTCTGGACTACGGGTTCGACGCCATGGCGGACACCTGCACGCTGCTGGCCGGGGTGGGCGTCCACGCGGTCGGCGCCGGGGCGAACGCAGGCGCGGCCCGGGAGTTCGCGGTGCTGGAGGCGGGCGGAGTGCGGCTGGCGGTGGTCGGCGTCACGGACCACCCGGAGGACTATGCGGCCGGGGAGGACAGCCCCGGTGTCGCCTGGGCCGATCTCCATGCGGGGGTGCCCGGCTGGCTGACGAAGTCGGTGGCCCGGGCCGCTGCGGCAGCGGACGTCGTGCTGGTGACTCCGCACTGGGGTCCCAACATGACCTCCCGGCCGCCGCGCCGTGTCTCGGCCGCGGCCCCGGAGCTGCTGGCGGCGGGAGCGACGCTGGTCGCCGGGCACTCCGCCCATGTCTTCCACGGGATCGCCGACCGGATCCTCTACGACCTGGGTGACTTCGTCGACGACTACGCCGTCGACCCGGTCCTGCGCAACGACCTGGGGCTCCTCTTCCTGGTGACCCTGGACGGCCCGGATGCCGCACACATGGTTCCCGCGCAGGTGGAGGCGGTGCCGCTGGCCCTGGACTACTGCCACACCCGCCTGGCGATCGGCGAGGACCGGGAGTGGATCCGCGAGCGGCTGACCACCGCCTGCGCCGAGTTCGGCACCGCCGTCGCCGATCGGACCGGACGGCTGACGGTCGACTGGAGGTGAGAGACGTGGAGATCGCACTGGTGGAGGAGAACCAGTACCGCTTCCGGATCGAGCAGCGGGAGCCGATGCGCGTACCCGGGGTGGTGTTCGCCTCGCGGGCGCTGCTGCCGCAGGCGGCGGGGGACAAGGCGCTGGAGCAGGTGGCGAACGTGGCGACGCTGCCCGGCATCGTCCGCGCCTCCTTCGCCATGCCCGACGTCCACTGGGGCTACGGCTTCCCGATCGGCGGGGTGGCCGCCACCGACATCTCCCACGGCGGGGTCATCTCGCCCGGCGGCGTCGGGTTCGACATCTCCTGCGGCGTACGGCTGCTGGCCGCCGGCATCGACCGCGAGGCGCTCGACCACGACCGGATGCGGCGGCTGATGGACATCCTCGACCGCACCATCCCGCGCGGCATGGGGCGCGGCGGCCTGTGGAAGCTGTCGGGGGCCGGGGAGATGGACGACCTGCTGGTCGGCGGCGCTCGCTACGCGGTCGAGCGCGGCCACGGTGTGCCACGCGACCTCGCGCGCTGCGAGGACTACGGCGTCCTGGACGGAGCGGCCCCGGGGCAGGTGAGCAGGCGCGCCGTCGAGCGGGGCCTCCACCAGGTGGGAAGCCTCGGCTCGGGCAACCACTTCCTGGAGGTCCAGGCGGTCGACCAGGTCTACGACCAGGCCACCGCAGCGGCCTTCGGGCTACGGGTGGGCCAGGTGTGCGTCATGATCCACTGCGGCTCGCGCGGCCTGGGCCACCAGGTGTGCACCGACCACGTTCGCGTGATGGACCAGGAACTGCACCGGTACCGCATCCAGGTCCCGGATCGGCAGCTGGCCTGCACGCCGGTCGACTCGCCGCGGGGCCGCGCCTATCTGGGGGCGATGGCGGCGGCCGCCAACTACGGCCGGGCCAACCGCCAGCTGCTGTCCGAAGCCACCCGCCATGCCTTCGCGACCGCTGCGGACGTCGGTCTTGAGCTGGTCTATGACATCTCGCACAACACCGCGAAACTCGAGACCCACGAAGTGGACGGTGTGGCACGTTCACTGTGCGTCCACCGCAAGGGCGCCACGCGGGCGCTGCCGCCGGGCGACCCGGGCCTGCCCGAGGACCTCGTCCGGGCGGGCCAGCCGGTACTGGTCCCCGGGACGATGGGCACCGCCTCGTACGTGATGGTCGGCCTGCCCGGCAACGACGCCTTCCACTCCGCCTGTCACGGCGCCGGCCGGGTCTGGAGCCGCCACCACGCGCTGCGCATGGTCCGCGGGGAGCGGCTCCGCGGCGAGCTGGAGGCCCGGGGCATCGCCGTGCGCCCCTCCTCGTGGCGTGGTCTCGCCGAGGAGACGCCGGAGGCGTACAAGGACGTCGACACGGTCGCCGCCGTCACCGAGGGCGCCGGACTCGCCCGGCTGATCGTCCGCCTGGTGCCACTGGGCGTCGTCAAGGGATGAGTCGGCGCGGAGCGGGAGAGGTGGGCTGTTCCCCCGGAGGCCCCGGTCCGGGCGGGCCCACGACAAGCGGCTGCTCGACGCAGACCGCGCGAGCACAGTCATCGACTGTCACGGGGCGGCGAGCCCGTGAACGGCGCCTTCGGTCGTGCCGACCGACCGCCGGTGGCGACATCCCGTCAGAGCACGGCGGGAAGCCGGACGCGGCCTCTCACTCTCCGTGGTAGAGCCGCTCGGGATCCACCAGGACCACCTCGCCTCGCGCCTCGGCCTCGCGCAGGTGCGGGCTGAACCCGACCGCGCTGTAACAGGCCGGCCGAGCCCGGCTCACGTCCTCGCCGCGGTCGGCGAGTTCGGCCAGGATCTGGAGCTGCTCGTGCAGGTGACGCACGTCCATCACCTCGTCCCAACACGCCCTGCCGACCGAGAGCAGGACCCCGGCACGGCCGTGGACCTCGCCGCGGACCACCACATCGACGTCGACCGGCCGGTGCCCCCGGATCCCTGAAAGCGACCCGGCGGAGGCGGTGACGGGTCGGGGGCCGAAGGTGTCCCGGGACGCGAACCTGGTCACCCAGTCCCGGCACACCTGGGCGAAATGCGGCCGGACCACGGCGGATTCGAAGACGGACCGCGCAGACTTCCAGACCTCTGCGGGGCCCTGCTGCCCCAGCGCGATGCGGTTGGGGCGTATGACGGCGTGGTCGAAGGCGAGCAGCGGCTCGGTGATGCGATAGCGGTTCACGCCCGGCCGGAAGGCATCGGGTGCGCCCTGGACGAGGCCGCAGTCACGCAGCACGGAGAGGATGTGGGGTACCTCGGTGGCCGGGCGGTCCATCCAGTCGGCGATCGCGCCCGGCGTCGAGCAGCCGTCGGCGATGGCGGCCAGGGTGGAGTGGCACAGGCCGCGGTCCCAGCCGTCGGGCTCCTGCTCGATGATGTGTCCGGCCTTCCACAACAGCGGAAGGCGGGGGTTGAGGACGGTCCGGCACACCCAGGCGTCGAAATCGTCGGGGCCGACCGGGATGTCCTCACCGGCCGGGTCGTACCTGAAGGCGGTGCTTGCGCCGACGACGGCGTGGACCTGGAGGGCGAGGCGCGGATCGTCGATGCTCCAGAGCCGCGCGCCCTGCCGGAAGTCCAGGGGAAGGATCTTCAGATGAAGGTCTGCCGCGGTCGAGGCAGTGCCGAGCAGTCGGCGCATCATCGGCATGGCACTGCCGCACAGCAGCAGCCTCACTCGGTTGGACCGGCCCGCCTCGCGCAGTCGACGGCAGACGCCGCTGACGTCGGAGGGCAGGGCGGGGCTCTGCCGGACGAGCTCGGGGAAGCCGTCGATGACGACGGGCAGCGGGTGTTCGCTCGCGAGAGTCGCGAAGGCGTCGAGCGCGTCCGCCCAGCAGCTCCAGCGGGTCGGGCGGTCGGCACCGGTGTGACGGGCGAGCTGGTCGCCGAGCCGCCGGAGGGACTCCGCCTCCGCCACGTCCTGGGCCCCGAAGTAGAAGCCACCGGTCGCCGAGGTCAGTTGCTGGAGCAGGAAGCTCTTGCCCTGCCGACGGGGCCCGGTGACGATGGCGACCGCGGGCCCGGGCCGGGGATCGCGGGCGAAGGCGACGAGCGCGTCCCATTCGGCCTCACGGTCGAAGAGCTCCTTCGGCCGGGCAGCAGTGGCGGTGGCGGATCGCACGGGTGGGTTGTCCCCTCGTTCGGCGGCAGCCTTCAGACCCAGTAGACCTCCGGGGTGGCGGCCGCGCCTCTCAACGAGCGGGACCGGGCAGCGTATGTCAGTGGCGGATGCGGTGTGTGCGGTGTGCGGTGTGCGGTGTGCGGTGTGCGGTGTGCGGTGTGCGGTGTGCGGTGTGCGGTGTGCGGGCCGATGATGCCGCGCGCCGCGGTGGTCCGGTGTCGACGTGGGTGTCCGAAGGCGCGGTGAAGGGGTCGGCTGGACAGCGACGACGCCGTCCACCGGGCGGCACAGGCCTTCGACGCGTGGACGGTCCGGGACCGACGCGAACGGGATGTCGACGCCCTGCCCGGTCGACCGGCACCCCACCGAGGTATCGGCCACATCATCCGTTCGTCCGTATTCATGAGGTGCGGAGAAATGGCTCCCTGGCACGCCGGGGCGGCGGTCATGGTGGGCTCCGGCGGTGAAGCGTTCGGCGCTCGCGCCTCTGCTGAACGCGAGTAGCGTGGGGCGTGAGGCAGGGTCGGCAAGGAGTCCGGCCGACATTCACGAGCGTGGGAGCCGCGGGCGGAGCCGTGAGGGCGGCCGTCCGGCACTGCCGGAGCAGTCGATGTGGTCGGCTGACATCAGACCGTTTCCGCACCGCTCGTAGTCGGTGGTGAACCGAAGAGACCGGCTCGACGGAAGAACGCGTCCCGGGCGGGCCGCGTCCCGCACCGCCGAACGTGACTCCGACGGCCCGCAGGAGCCGCGAGCGTGCCGCATCGCCCACGAGGACCGACCGTGGTCGGCACGTTTCCCGCCCCGGGAAACCGGGTGCAGGCGTCCGTGCGGGGTGTCACGGCCGGGTTCTGCCGCATCGAGGAGGCTGGACCATGCACTTCACCGACCGCCCTGACGCGGGGCGGCGACTGGCCGGGCGGCTGACACACCTCGCGGGCGAGGACATCGTCGTCCTCGGCCTTCCCCGTGGTGGCGTGCTGGTGGCGGCGGAGGTCGCCGAGGCCCTCGGAGCGCCTCTGGACATCATCGTGGTGCGCAAGCTCGGCGTGCCCTTCCAGCCGGAGCTGGGCATGGGAGCCATCGGTGAGGACGGTGTGCGCGTCGTCAACGAGGAGGTGATGCGTGCGACGGGAACGGCCGAGGAGGAACTGGCCGCTGTGGAGGAGCGGGAGCGTGCGGAGCTGGACAGGCGTGCCCTGCGCTACCGGGGCAGCCGGCGGCGTACCGGGGTCAGGGGCCGGACGGCGGTCGTCGTCGACGACGGCGTCGCCACCGGGTCGACCGCCCGGGCCGCCTGCCTGATCGCGCGCGGCCACGGAGCGGCCCGGGTGGTGCTCGCCGTCCCCGTGGCACCGGAAGGCTGGACCGCCAGGATGCAGGGCGCCGCCGATGAGCTGGTGTGCCTGTCCACCCCGGTCGGCTTCCTCGGGATCGGACAGTTCTACGAGGACTTCGCGCAGACCACCGACTCCGAGGTCATCGCCTGCCTCGAACGGGCGGCAGACCGTCTGCCAGGGAGCGATCCGCTGGGCTCGGCCCCGCAGGATGCGGCACGATCCGCCACTCCGCCCGTTGCGGATCCGGAAGTCGTCGTGCACGCCGGACCGGTCCGGCTCGCCGGACACCTGGCCGTCCCCGAAGGGGCCACGGGCCTCGTGGTGTTCGCCCACGGCAGCGGCAGCAGCCGGCACAGCCCGCGCAACCGCTCCGTCGCGACCTCGCTGAACAAGGTCGGCCTGGCCACGCTGCTGTTCGACCTCCTCACGGCGCAGGAAGAACTGGACCGGGCCAACGTCTTCGACACCGCCCTGCTGGCCCGCCGTCTGACCGACACGACTCGTTGGCTGCTCGAACAACCCGAGGCCCAGGGCCTCGCGGTGGGCTACTTCGGCGCCAGCACCGGCGCGGCCGCCGCGTTGTGGGCGGCGGCGGAGCCGGGCTCCCAGGTCGTGGCGGTCGTCTCCCGCGGCGGCAGGCCCGATCTGGCCGGGCCCCGCCTGCCGGCGGTGACCGCACCCACGCTGCTCATCGTCGGAGGCGAGGACGAGGTGGTGCTGGACCTGAACCGCCAGGCCCGGGCACAGCTGCGCTGCGAGAGCCGGCTCGCCGTGGTCCCCGGCGCCACTCACCTGTTCGAGGAGCCTGGTGCTCTCGCCAAGGTGGCGGACCTGGCCACAGAGTGGTTCACCGGCCACCTGGGGCCTCGCGCAGAACCGGGAGGTTGAGCGTCGGCGCGGCGCGCGGCCACCGCCGCGCTCCGGCACAGCTGTGCACGTCCCCTGGGTCCGTGCCGTGAGGGGCGCGGTGAAGGACGGCGGCGCGCGAACGGAGGGGAACGAGGCCATCTATGCAACCTGCTTATCTACGCGCATCATTGGGTTGCTTCGCTCGCACAACCATCCCCGGCCGCGGCGTGGGCATCCCCGCTTCACCTGTGCCTGTCCTCGGTCGACACGCATCTTGTCATGCACTTGTCATTTCCTAGGGGAGGCAACACGATGGCTTGCGGATCCACCAGCCTGTGGGCCGGTGAAACCAGCTGGTTCTGCTGCGGCAACGCCTGGGGCCCATGCTCCAGCGCCGGCGGCGGCGCCTGCGGCAACTGCCAGTCCAGCGCACACCACGGCGCGTGGCCCAACGCCTCACAGGCGTGCTGGAACATCACCCGGCCCGACCTCTGTGGCGAGAACATCCCCAGACGCGGCTGCGGTGCGGTGATGAAAGTGAAACACCAGTGCTCGGGCGCGACGGTGTGCATCACGATCACCGACTGCGGCCCACGCACCAAGGACTGGTGCGGAGAGGCGACGTGCTGCAACGGCACCTGTCGCACCAACCGCGTCCTCGACCTGACCCCGGCCGCCTTCTCGGCGATCGGCAACCTCAGCTCCGGCAAGCTGCCGGTCTACATCTACGAGTGAGGGGGACGGACATGACCGTACGACACGACCGGGCCGACGGGATGCGCCGTCGGCGCTTCCTCACCACTGCCGCCCTCGGCGGCGCGACCATCGTCGGCGCGACCGCGCTCGGCGGCCTCGATGCCGAGGCCGCCTTCGCCGCGGAGCCCTCGCTCGACCCCGCGATAGCCAAGTCCACCTTCGTGGAGGGCCGCATCACAGGCATCACCGGCAGCGTCCTGGAGGTGGCGGGCTCCCAGGGCGGCCACTCCCGGGTGCAGATGACCAACGTCACCAGCGTGTGGAAGGTGCGCGCCACCACGGCCGAGGTGATCGAGGTCGGCGACGGGCTCTACGCACGCGGCGTCAAGATGCCCGACGGCACCGTGGCCGCCGACGCGGTGTGGGTGAACATCGTGAACCTTGACACGCAGATCCGCGGCATCGCGAAGAACCGCTTGCACCTCGCCCACGGGCAGCACGAACTGGTCGGTCACGTCGCCCCGGACGCCAGCGCCTCCTACGCGGGCCGCGCCCTGACGTCCGACCTGTCCCGGCTGCGTATCGGGCAGAGCGCCCAGGTGCTCGGTGCCTGGCGGCCGTCCGACAACTCCGTGGACGTCGTCCGCATCTCCGTCGGGCACTGATGCGGGACCGAGGACACAGAGAGAGGAAGAGATGCTGTCACTGACAACGGGCCTCGCCCCACTGGTCCTCGCGGGCCTGCTCGGGTGGACCGGAGCGGTCAAGGTGTTCAGCCGGGGCACCGCGCAGCAGGCGCCGAAGACGGCGCTGGCCCGGATGCTGCGCAGCAGTGAGCGGGCCACGACGGTGCTGCGCGCGACCGGCGCAGGTGAACTCCTGATCGCCGCAGGTCTGCTGGTGATTCCGGCGAACCCGGTGCCGGGGGCAGCCGCCGCGGTCCTCGGGGCGGGCTTCCTCGTCTATCTCGGCTACGGCCGGACCATGGCACCGGAGTCCTCCTGCGGCTGCTCGGCACGTGAGGACACGCCCATCACCTGGCGGGCGTTCGCACGGGCGGCGGTCGTGCTCATCGGCGGGGCCGCGGTGGCGCCGGCACAGGACACGTGGTGGTCGGCGGTCTCCGAGCGGCCTGCCGGTGCCCTTGTCTTCCTGGCCGGGGCGGCGGCGGTGCTGGTCGCTCTCTCGGCCGACCTCGACCGGTGGTGGCTGCTGCCACTGCGCCGGACGAGGCTGCGTGTCTTCGGGCACCCGCTCCTCGGCACCGCCGCCGGGAACCACCAGGTGCCGGTCGCGGCGAGCGTCGAGCTCCTGGAGAACTCCCTTGCCTGGCAGGCCGCCGCGCCAGTGGTCCGGTCCGCGCTGCTGGACCACTGGGAGGACGACGGCTGGCGCATTCTCCAGTACTCGGGTGTGTACGGGGACGGGGAGAACGCGCGTCCGGTCGCGGTGGTGTTCGCACTCGATGCCACGGCCGGCCGCGACACCGGCGACGACCCGGTCGTCCGTGTCAGCTACGTCGACGCGGACAGCGGGGGGGCGGTGGCCGTGGACGAACTGGGCGCGGTGCCGTCGCGCAAGAGCCTGCCGATGGCGGGCTGACGCCACGGACGGACACCTCGGCGCCCCACGGGCGTGAGGAGCACGACAGGGCCGGACCCGCGACAGCCGCGGGTCCGGCCCCCTGCTCCATACCTGCCGGGCGCCGTAGCGGGCCGACCGTACGAGCGGCAGACGAGCCGGGCTGTTTGCCGCGGGCAACCGGCACCTTCACCGGAAGATCTTCTCCGTTACCGCCCGGTGATGCGCGGTGACGGACACGAGGTGCGGGCGGCTGACTCGCCGCTGTCATGCGGTCGCCCGGCCGGTCTTGAGCGCCAGGTCCTCAGCGGCGCCGCTTGCCGCCCTGTCTGCCGTTCCTTCGGTGGCCGCGCTGCCGGACAAGGGCGACGTGGGCCTTGCGCTCCCGGGACACTCTCTCGGCGAGGACCTGAAGGTTCGTGAGGCCCTCCCGGTCCGGGTGACCGGAGGCCAGAGCCGCCCGGAGGGCCTCTTCGGCCTCACGGCCCTGTTGGTGCAGTACCTCTCTCGCCCCGTCGGCGCCGGCCGCCTCACAGAGCTGCAACAGGCTTTCAGCAACCATGAGCAGACTTTCCGGCTCCGTCAGGTCCTCCGGGGAGAGAATCCCCCGGCGGGCCAGGAGGCTCAGCGCGGTGGGAGCCACCGAGGGGTCCGAACGGAGACTTCGCAGCAGCCGCTCCCCGTCGTCGAGCGAGGAGACGAGGACGTCCAGCATGGCCTCGGCCCGGGTGCGGAACGGCATGGTCCGCACCGTGTGGACGAGCTGCTCCAGCGCCGCGGGCCGGGCGCCGTGGACGGCGATCCACCCGGCGAGCTCCGCCCGGGCGGACTCGGGATCGTAGTCATCGGCGAGGACGCCCAGCAGGCCGGCCGCCGGGGCCTGGGCAAGCTCACCGATCAGAGGCGCGTCCCGGCCTTCGGCCAGCAGCCGACGACGCACGGAGTCCGTTCCGAGGTCGGTGAGACGGATCAACTCAACAGGACCGGCGCTCAGTTCGGACTTCAGTTTCCGGGCCCGCCGGGTGTCCTCCTCGTCCAACAGGGCACCGTCCGGCAGGGCTTCGCCCAGCGGTCCGGCACGTCCGGTCGACATCCCCGGCAGCACGCCGGGCGACGTCTCGAGGTCGTCATCGTCCTCGGTCGGTATGCCGGCCCACCCCTCGATGTCGTTCTCGCTCATCGCCAGATCCGCGAAGACAGGATCGGCCATCCCCCGGTGGCACTCGATCGCCCCCAGGCTCTCCAACACACCCAGCACCGTGCGCAGATCGTCATCGGCTTGTTCGAACGTGGCGAAAGCGCCGAGCAACGAACGCGAGCGGTGGGCGAGGTGGACGGCGTCCCGCAACGCGGGCCAGGGCATGGGGTACGGCAGGCTGTAGAGGGTTGCCAGTACGTCGGGCAGGATGACGTCATGCACGTCGAGGTCGTCGTAGGCGTCGGACAGCACGGATTTTCTGTACCTGCCACCGCGCGCGCCCCGCACTGGGCCACGCAGCTCGCGGAACGCGTCGAAGGCGCGCCGCCACAGTCCAAGCGGGTCGTTCAGCACGGGCTCCGCCCTGGCCACCACGTACAGCTTCCCCTTGGCGACTCGTATCAGCCTCGCTGTCTTCGCCCACTCCACAAGGAGGTTGAGGCGCGGCAGACCCGCGGACGAGCGGACCGAGTCGGTGCTGTCCCCGGTGTCCAGCCGCTCCACGAGCTCCCGCGCATCGGACAGCCGCAGCCTGCCGGAGCCGGTGAGCGTCCGGCCCTCGCGCCCCGCCCATTCGGCAAGGCCGCGCAGCTGCCGCAGGACCGGTGACCGGTCGGCCTGCTCCCGCAGGACGTCGTCGCCCGGGAGCGTGATCGGGAGCTGCGGCTCGGACCGTACGGGCCCGGAACTGCGCAACTGCCGCTCGGCGATGGCCTGAAGCACCTCGGGGTCGTAGGGCACCTCTTCGCGCTGTGTCCGCCCCACGAAGTCCTGCAGCGCATGCTCGTCGTGGACGTCGACGCCCTGCTCCGCGGCGATGGTGATCCAGAACTTCGCCATGCCCCAGCGGCTGCGGTCGGCCATCGCCTCCGCGTGGCACGGCGCTGCCGCGTCGACGGCCTCCAGCCCCTCGGACAGGGACGCCCCTCGAGGATCCGCGAGGTGGACGGCATCCAGATACCGCAGCAGGGCTCGCAGAGTGCCCGGCACATCGGCGGGCTCCTCGTCGGGAAGTACGGTCACCGACCGCGGAACCCAGTCGAGCAGGAACTCCTCGATGTGCCGCTGGTCCCATAGTCCCAGCCTGCCGTCCGGCGTACCGATATGGCGGTACTCCAGCGCGGCTTCGGCGACGAACGGATCGGCGTCGATCCCGTTCTCCCGGGCCCACCGGTCGAACCGGTGGACAAGAAGATCACAGGCCGCCTCGTACTCGTTCTCCTCCGCGGGATTGAAGATCATCCGCATGATTTCCCGCTCTTGCCTTTCGCAGGGCTCCGTCTCCGCTGCCCACGCTACCGGCCATGAGGGCAGGCCGGGACCCGGAGCCACCTTCGGCTTCGTGCCTGAGTCCCACTTCGAGCGGGCGGCGCCGCTGCTGCTCGCTGCGGTGGCGGCCGAGACGCCGCTGGACGGGGTGCGCACCTTCCGGCACCGGGCGTACTCCACCGTGTGGCTCGATCCGGCGGCGTCCGGCGCGGCACCGTGGGAGTGCCTGTACCGCGCGTTGCAGCAGCGGTTCCCGCACCGTCGTGGGCGTGGGGCTCTGGGAGCTCGTCCTGCTCTCGCGCAGGGGTGACGGACCGATGCGGCCGCGGGCCACGGTCTCTCTGGGCACGGGCGCGGCGCGTTGGCTGCCCGAGCCGGGCTCCGGTGCGCCGGGCGCGGAGGACACGGCCTGGCTCCCCGAGATCACCGGCAGGTGATGCACGAGCAGTTCGGCAAGGGGCCGGCCGAGTCGGGTTGCCTTGGTTGTCGCCGAACGCCTCCTTCCGCATGAGGTCGAAGAAACTCGGGGCTCCTTCCTTGGTGCGCACATCGATGGAGGCGCGCACATCACCGTCGGGGCCCAGCCGTGTGATCCCTGCGCACGGACGCATCCGCGCATCGGGCCCGTGGAAGATGAGTCGATGAGTCGGAAACAGCCTTTCGAGCGGGAGCCGGGCCGCATGCGAGCCACATGCCCGCAGTCCATCAAGGAGTGAACGTTCGTGACAGCGTGCGAGTTCTGCAACGACGACTACGACATGGCGTTCGAGGTAGCGGCGGAGGGAGCTGTCCACGTCTTCGACAGTCCGGAATGCGCTGCCCGGCAGTTGGCTCCGGTGTGCACCACCGGTCGGAGCCACACTCCCGGCTACGGTCTGCGGGCCGAGGGGCAGTTCTTCTGCTGTGCGCACTGCGCCCACCGGCAGAGGTTCGCGCAGCTGGTCGATCGCACCTGAGCAGCCGGTGCGCTCGCGAGATTCTGCTCGTACTCCCGATGATCTCGTACGGGCCCTTCGTGCGGCCGGGATCGGTGATGAGCGCCTGCTCCAGGCTGTGCGTACGACGCCGCGAGAGCAGTTCGTCCCCAGCAACCGTGCGGCGGCCGCTTACGACGACGTACCGGTGCCGATCGGCTACGAGCAGGTGACCACGCAGCCCTCGCTGTCGGCCATGATGATCGAGAGCCTCGGCCTGGACGGGGACGAGCATGTACTGGAGGTCGGTACGGGACTCGGCTTCCAGACCGCGCTGCTCGCCCGGCTGGCGGCGGACGTGGTGAGCATCGAGATGTGGCCGGACATCGCCGCTCAGGCCCGGCGCAATCTGGCCGGCCAAGACATCCGGAACGTGGAACTACGGATCGGGGACGGCAGCGGCGGCGTGCCGGACCTCGCTCCTTATGACGCCATCCTCGTGTCCGCCGCGTTCCCCGAGGTCCCCGTGCCACTGATTGAACAGTTGCGGCTCGGCGGCCGTCTGGTACAGCCCATCGGGCCGGGAGGGGACGAGGATGTCATGTCCTTCCGGCGCACCTCCTCGGGGCTGGTCACCGTGCGGCTGCTGACGGCGGCCCGTTTCGTGCGTCTGCGGGGACGGTACGGCTTTCCCTAGACAGACCGCCAGACCGCCGCCTCTTTCCGTGGACAGGCCGTCGCATCGAGGTAGTGAGCAAGCGGCAGACGAGTCGGACTGTACGCCGGGTTCTGTTCCACTCAGGGAGCGATCACGCTCTGACCTGCACTTTTACGGGCATCCGGCCGGCGCACTCCGGAAGTTCTCACCCACTCGGCACCAGGTATCGGGAAGGACGCGAACGCGTTGGTCAACGGAAGAGCGCGGCCCAGCGGGCCTCCTCTTCACGCTGCTCCTGGCCGCGACTCAGCCGCGCGCGGAAGGCCAGGGACACCGTGGTGGTGGTGCCCGCGACCGCCACCAGCGCGACCGCGGACAGGGTGACCGGCATGAGCAGCAGGAGCATCGTGAGGGCCGCCGATCCCCACCCGGTCAGTACAGCGGCCGCGACCAGCCGGCGGGAGCGCGGCCGGTCCTGCCCGGCACGCAGGTCGATGCAGGCGGGCAGGTACCAGACGTTGCCCGATACGCAGAGTACGGCGACGCCAAGCGCCAGAACACCATGGGACATCGGGCAGCACTCTCCTCAGGAGCGGGGCTTGCGGTGGTAGACGGGCTCAGAGGTCAGTGCGGTACGGCAGGGTCGAGCGCGGCAATCTCCGGATGGTGCAGATCGAAGGCCGGGGACTCGCTGCGGATTCGGGGCAGGGCGGTGAAGTTGTGCCGGGGAGGAGGACACGACGTGGCCCATTCCAGGGAGCGGCCATAACCCCAGGGGTCGTCCACGGGTACCTTCTTGCCGTACTGAGCGGTCTTCCAGATGTTGTAGAAGAAGGGGAGGAACGACAGCCCGAGCAGGAACGAGCCGATAGTGGACAGGGTATTGAGGGCGGTGAAACCGTCGGCGGCGAGATAGTCCGCGTATCGGCGGGGCATTCCCTCCACACCGAGCCAGTGCTGCACCAGGAACGTGAGATGGAAGCCGACCGTCAGCACCCAGAAGTTGATCTTCCCCAGGCGCTCGTCGAGCATCTTGCCGGTGAACTTCGGCCACCAGAAGTGGAATCCGGCGAACATCGCGTAGACGACCGTACCGAAGAGCGTGTAGTGGAAGTGGGCGACCACGAAGTACGAGTCGGAGACGTGGAAGTCCAGTGGGGGTGAGGCCAGGATGACTCCGGTCAGTCCACCGAAGACGAAGGTGATCAGAAATCCGGTGGCCCACAGCATCGGCGTCTCGAAAGACAGCGACCCCTTCCACATCGTGCCGATCCAGTTGAAGAACTTCACTCCGGTCGGTACGGCGATCAGGAAGGTCATGAAGGAGAAGAAGGGCAGCAGTACACCACCGGTGACATACATGTGGTGGGCCCAGACAGTGACGGACAAACCGGCAATGGCTATCGTCGCGGCAATGAGACCGATATAGCCGAACATCGGCTTTCGGGAGAAGACCGGAATGATCTCGGAGACGATGCCGAAGAACGGCAGAGCCAACACATAGACCTCCGGGTGCCCGAAGAACCAGAACAGGTGCTGCCACAGAAGTGCACCCCCGTTGGCGGCGTCGAAGATGTGCGAGCCGAACTTCCGGTCCATCTCCAGCGCGAGGAGTGCTGCGGCGAGGACCGGGAAGACCAGGAGGATGAGTACGGCGGTCAGCAGTACGTTCCAGGTGAAGATCGACATCCGGAACATGGTCATTCCCGGGGCACGCATGCAGATGATGGTGGTGATGAAGTTCACCGCTCCGAGAATGGAACCGAAGCCGGACAGTGCCACGCCCATGATCCACATATCGGCGCCGACGCCCGGCGAGTGAACGGCGTCGGACAGCGGGGCATAGGCGAACCAGCCGAAGTCGGCAGCTCCTTGAGGAGTGAGAAACCCTCCCGCGGCGATCAGTGAACCGAAGAGGAACAACCAGTAGGCCAGCATGTTCAGCCGCGGAAAGGCCACATCGGGTGCGCCTATCTGGAGCGGCATGAGCCAGTTGGCGAATCCCGTGAACAGCGGCATGGCGAACAACAGCAGCATCACCGAGCCATGCATCGTGAATGCCTGGTTGAACTGCTCGTTGGACATTATCTGCGTCCCGGGACGCGCGAGTTCGGCGCGCATCACCAGCGCCATCGCCCCACCGATCAGGAAGAAGGCGAACGCGGTGACGAGATAGAGCGTGCCGATCTGCTTGTGGTCGGTCGTCGTGAGCCACGAGACGACGATCCGGCCGCGCGAGGAACGGCCCGGCAGATCGGTGCCGGGCTGCGTCCTGCCGGGCTGGGTCGTGCCGGGCTGGGTCGTGCCCGCCCGAGTGGGCCGGCGACCGGCCGGGGTGCCCTCCGCGTCGACGGTGATGGCCCGCGCGCCGGCGGGGTCGGCCCTGGGGCCGGGGGGCTTGGGGCCATATGCAGGGGCGGCCTGATTGCCCTGCGATTCCATTGCGTCCACCGGACCGTGTCCTCCAGCTCTGGCAGTTCTCCGAACGCGCCCCGGCCGCACGCGGACGGCTTCAGGGAGCGGTCGGGAAGGTCCGGCGGATCACGAGGGAACGGACCGGACCTTCCCGACCGCACCATGCTGGTCGCAAGCGGCGACGCTCCCCAGGGACCGACGGGCACCTTCCACGGGGCCGACCGGCCCTACTTCCCCACGCATTCGGCAGCCGACCGGCCCCGCCCGCGCCGGCCTTCGAGACCACACACCGCCGGGCCCTCGGCACCTGGGCTGTCGTAGGCCGACCGCCCGTGGACCGGTCCCAGCCCTGCGCGCCGAGGCACCTCAGGCGTACAACGGAACGGCCGACCAGCAGCTGATCAGCGAATTCCTGCCGCTGGTGAGCCCGCTGGAGGAGCTGATCGCCGAGCTGTACCGGGTCATGTTCGAGCGGCATCCGTATCTGCGGTCGTTGTTCCCCGAGTCGATGGCGTTCCAGCAGGCCCATCTCGTCGGGATCTTCCGCTATCTGATCGGTAATCTGCACCGTACGGACGAGATGATCGGCACCTTCGCGCAGTTGGGTCGCCGAACGGTCCCGTGCGCTCCGGGTGCGGCTGCTGCTGGATGCAAGGGTGGGTGAGGGCATGTACGACGCGGCGTATCCGGAGGCGTTCCGGCGCGGACGCCCCTGGCTGACCGTCCTCACAGCCGGTCAGGCCGGTCTCTCCGCAGATCCCGGTCCGGGGGGCCCTGGACGGAATGCCGGCGCAGCGTCCCGGGGCCGCCCCGCCCGGCAGCACGTCTATCTGGCCCTGGAACCCGAGGCATCCACGACAGGCTCCGCGCGGGCCGTCGGCGCCCGGCCGGCCGCCGCCGGAGTCCCGGCCATGCACACCCATCACGACAGCACCGGCATCGTACGGGTCATAGAAACGTCTGCCAGTACGACCAGAACCGCGTTGCTATCAGCATGACGATGACCAGGCACCAGGTAACCGGGACCACAAGCGGGAACTCCAGCACCACCGCGACGAGAGCGCGTGGGGCGGGCAGGACGCCATGGCGCAGGTTGTGCACGGTCGTGTGCCAGAACATGAAGATGGTGGCCACCCACACGAGTACGCACCACAGGCAGAGCGCGCCGATGTCGTACAGCGCCTGCGTCATCAGCCACATGCAGAAGCCGACGCCGAACAAGGTGCCCAGGTTCAGCCCCAGCCAGTACCACCGCTGGTAGCGCGCACCTGCGAGCAGGCCCGCGCCGGTCCCCATCACCATCCCGAAGGCGATCAGTCCGATGAGCGGATTGGGGAAGCCGAACACCGACGCCTGTTCGCTGCGCATCACATCCGTGCAGGACACCACGGGGCTCAGCGAGCAGGCGGGTACGAAGCCGGGGTCGGCGAGCAGTTCGAACTTGTCGGTGGTGATCACGAAGGAGCCCAGCAGCCCGAGGGCGGCGGTGATCACCAACAGCCATGCGAATCCCTGGCGCGCCGCGGTCCGCTCCTGTTCGCCGCTCGTCCCCGAAGCACCGTCGTCCGCCCTGTCCTGCGAGGAGCGGACCTCCCGGTCATCGGCCTCGGGGGCTCCCGCTACCAGCTCCGACTCACGCGCCGACGCGCTCATGCCCGCCCCCGCACGGAGCCGTCCGGCCAGACGACCTCCACCCGGATTCCACGCGCCCGGGCGAAGGCAACCAGATGTGCGGTGGCGTCCCGGCCGTCCGACGGCGAACCGTCCCACACGGCGAGCACGGTCCGGCACGTCTCCACCAGACGTTCATCGGCGCTGACACAAGCGTTGCGGTCGGCCGGATCAAATGCCAGCAACCGTACGTTCTCGGCCAGGACCAGCAGTTCCCCTGCGGCCTGCCGGTCCCCCTCGGGCAGCACTGCGGGCACCGCGCCCTGGGCCGGCAGCAGTACCGTCAGCTTCCGTCCGGCTTCCCGGGCGGCGCGCCCGAACACCAGCGGCAGCCCCGCCCCGACCCGTACGAGAGCGGCCACGCCCTCTGCAAGGCAGTCCAGCCGCGCTCCCAGTTCAGCCTCCACCAGCGCCAGAGTTCTGTCGTTGAGGTCTCTGTGTCCGACGACCGCGATCAACGCGTTCTCCTCCTGTACACATCCGCACCGCCCGCTCCGACCGAACGCTCCACAAGCCACGGCCCGGCCCCGGAGCCGCCGTTGGGCCGGCCTGCAGCATGCGGTCCACCGCAGTGAACCCATCGGGGGTCCGACGCCGCTAGGGCCGTTCGGCCCTGGGCCGTTCGGCCCTGGCGTGCGGATGGCAGCACGCGATGTACTCGTGCGGCAGGCGAGCAGATCAGGAGACAAGGCCGCCCTATGAGCCACGCAGGTCATCAGTCGCCCCAGCCGTCCGTTCCCGCGACCAGTCCCACGCCGTCGGCATCGGCCCCGGCGCGCGGCCCGGCGGCCACCGGACCACGCCGCCCGGTCGAGTTGACGGGCGCTCAGGCGCTGAGCCTGCTCGGCGGGACGTCGGGGCTCCGGACCCCGTGAGCCGACGCGGCAGGGCGAGCACGCACAGCACCGCGACTCCCGCCCCAGGCGGGCATCGCCACAGCCCTGCGCGACACTCCTCGCCTCTTCACCCCAGGGACTATTCAGGGACTTTCAGCGCTGTCCGAGGGGCTTCGGAGGGACTTCTTGCGGCCCGAAGCGGCAAGCTACTGAAAGCCCAGAAAGGGCCTCCGACGCAGGTCGGAGGCCCTTTCGAAGGAAAAACCGCAGGTGGCGGCAGACGAGTCGGGCTGTACGCCGGGTTCTGTCACCCGGTCGCCTCGCGGCGGCCGGGGAGACGGCCATCCATCTAGGACCGGCATTGCTGCCGGTCTCGTGCGGTCTACCCGCGAACTCGGGCGAGCAGCCCTCGGACGTTCGCGCAGGGCCGTCCTGCGACGGCCCCTCTTGACCTTGCTCCGGGTGGGGTTTACCTAGCCGCCTGAGTCACCTCAGGCGCTGGTGGTCTCTTACACCACCGTTTCACCCTTACCGAGGACCGAAGTCCCCGGCGGTTTGTTTTCTGTGGCACTGTCCCGCGGGTCACCCCGGGTGGCCGTTAGCCACCACCCTGCCCTGTGGAGCCCGGACGTTCCTCGGGAGGATCCGAAAATCCCCACGCGGCCGTCCGCCCGGCTCGTCTGCCGTGTCGACCATGCTACCCGGACGCGCGGGACGCCTCGGACGGAGCTGATCGGGCGAACGCCGCAATGCCTGCGGACCAGGCGGCCGACAGATCGGCGCCCGGGGGAAACCGCCCGTTGAGTTCCAGGACCACCATTCCGTGGGCGAACGCCCAGGCCGCCCGAGCCCGCTCCTGGTCGCCGTCGACCGCGCGGAGGAGAGGAGCCACGGCGCGTTCCTGCAGGCCGGGAGGGAGCGCCGTGGAGTCCATGGGCCGCGCGGTGGTGAGGAGGTAGAGGTGCGGGTGGGCGAGGGCGTAGGCGCGGTACGCGGTGGCGAAGGCCGGGAACGAGCCGGGGGCGGCGGACTCGGCCGCTTCCAGCGTCTCGGCCGTCTCCCGCAGCACCTCGCCGGCCAGGGCCGTCAGGACGGAGGCCTTGTCCGGAAAGTGTTTGTAGAGGGACGGCGCCGTGATCCCGATGCTGTCGGCGAGCCGGCGCATGGTGAGGGCTTCCGGGCCTTCCGTCTCCAGGAGGGTGCGGGCGGCGGCGATGATCTGCCGGGCCCGGTCCGTCACATGGCCCGTCGCATGGCCGGTCACATGGCCCGTGACGGCGTCCGTCGTGGGTGCAGTGACACGTTCAGTCACGCTGGAAAGCCTTCCTTCGTACGGAGTCTGCAGGGGTGCGCCGGAGTCCGTGGTGCCCTCGGAGCCCGTGGCCGAAGGCGCGATCGTACGAGATGACGGGCGGGTCGGCCGCACCGGGACACGAGGCCGGCCGGCCGCGCGCCGCCGTCGCCGCTCTCATGCGGGCGCGAACAGTACCTTCGCCGCCCCCGGGTCCGCCTGGGTGAGGCGGACCCGGAGCCGCTCGCCCAGGGGGAGCTTCGTCGTGCCGCCGTCGATGCGGGCCACGATGGCGGGGTGCTCGATGTGGACCGTGCCGATGGTGGGTTCCTGGTCCTGTACGTCGACCACGTACGCGTCGAAGACCTCGCCCACCTGGTCGCTGAGGAGTGCTGCCTCGACCAGGTCGACGCACTCGCGTTCCACCGTGTTGGCGCGGCGGGTCCCTTCGGCCATTTCCTTCGGGAGGCCGGGGAGCGCGGCCGTCACCCACTCGGGCGGCTCCTGGTCCGCGACCGCCGCGACGCACAGTTCGGCCGCGTACCGGTCGACGAGGCGGCGCAGGGGTGCGGTGCAGTGCGTGTAGAGGTCGGCGACCGCGGCGTGGACGGCGGGGGTGGGGAGTTCGCCGTGGTCGAAGACCGTGTAGCCGGCGCCGCGCAGCAGGGTGGTGCACTCCTGGAGGAACGCGGCGTGGCTCGCCCTCCTCGGGTCGAGCGACCGGACGATCTGGGCGTACGGGACGTGGTGCGGCCAGTCGATGTGCAGGGCCTCGGCGGAGCGGCGCAGCCGGGCGACGGCGCCGTCCGGGGCGACCGGGAGCGTACGCAGGATGCCGGTGCCCGCCTCGGCCATCAGATGGGCGGCGGCCAGGCCGGTGAGGAGGGAGATCTGCCCGTTCCAGCCGTAGGCGGGCAGCGGCGCGCGGTACTCCAGGCCGTATGCGCCGTCACGCTGGACGATCTCCTGCTCGGGCACGTCGAGCGAAATCCCGCCGCGGGCGACCTCCTGCTCCTCGCGGAGCCGGCCGATATCCTTCAGCAGGGCGAGGGGTTCCTCGGCGGTGCCCGCGTCGATCTGCCGCTGGACGCCCGCGTAGTCCAGCTTGGCGCGGCTGCGGACCAGGGCCCGTCGTACGTCGGTGGCGACCGTGCGGCCCTCCGCGTCGAGGTCGATCCGCCAGAGCAGGGCGGGGCGTGGCTGCCCGGGGAGGAGGCTGGCTTCGCCCTCGGAGAGCGGGGTGGGGTGCAGCGGCACCTTGCCGTCGGGGAAATAGAGGGTCGTCACCCGGCGGTGGGCCTCGGTGTCGAGTGCGCCGCCGGGGCGGACGAAGGCGGCGACGTCGGCGATGGCGTAGTGCACCCGGAAGCCGTGCGTGCGGCGTTCGAGGTGCATCGCCTGGTCGAGGTCGGTGGAGGTGGGCGGGTCGATGGTGAAGAGGGGGAGGTCCGTCGCGTCCTGGTGTCCTGTCAGGACGAGGGACTTCGCCACCTGCGCCGCCTCCGCGAGGACCTCGCGCGGAAAATCGACGGGCAGTCCGAGCGTGGTGCGCAGTTCGCGCAGGGCCGCCCGCAGCGGGGTGTCGGCTGCGCCGGTCATGTGGAGATGGCGGCGGGGCATGGACCGAGCGTATGGCGGGGCGGGGCGACCGGCATCCCGGGTGCGGGCGGCCCTGCGGTCCGGGGACCAGTTGGTCCTGCGGACCGGGTGCCGGGATGGGCGGTCCCGGCGTCCCTTTACGCTGGCAGGCAGGCCTTGGGCAGTCGTGGGGGCCGCTTCCCTGTTCGTACGAAGGAGAACCGTCGTGCTCGTGCTGTTGCCGCCCTCCGAAGGAAAGGCCGCCTCGGGGCGCGGAGCACCCCTGAAGCCGGAGTCGCTGTCGCTGCCGGGGCTTGCCGAGGCTCGGGCTGCGGTCCTCGACGAGCTGGTCGAGCTCTGCGTGGCGGACGAGGAGAAGGCCCGCGAGGTGCTCGGTATCGGCGAGGGGCTGCGCGGCGAGATCGCGAAGAACGTCGAGCTGCGGACGGCGGGAACGCGGCCCGCCGGGGAGATCTATACCGGGGTGCTGTACGACGCGCTGGACCTGGCGTCCCTGGACACGGCGGCCCGGCGGCGGGCCGGGAAGTCGCTGCTGGTCTTCTCCGGGCTGTGGGGCGCAGTGCGGGTGGGCGACCGGATTCCGTCGTACCGCTGCTCGATGGGGGTGAAGCTGCCGGGGCTCGGCGCCTTGGGCGCGTACTGGCGGGCGCCGATGGCCGAGGTGATGCCGGAGGCGGCCGGGGACGGGCTCGTACTGGACCTGCGGTCGTCCGCGTACACGGCGGCGTGGAAGCCGAAGGGTGCGGTGGCGGAGCGCACGGCGAGCGTGCGGGTGCTGCACTCCCAGATGGTGGACGGGGTGGAGAAGCGGTCGGTGGTCAGCCACTTCAACAAGGCGACGAAGGGGCGGATGGTCCGCGACCTGCTGCAGTCGGGGGACCGGCCGAAGGGGCCCGCGGAGCTGGTGGACGCGTTGCGGGAGCTGGGGTACGTGGTGGAGGCGGAGGCTCCGGGGCGGGCGGGGCGGCCGTGGGCGCTCGATGTCGTCGTGACGGAGATCCACTGACGCCCGACAAGCAGTGTTGCAGCATGTGCAACGCTCGTTGCGTACTGTGCGGTGAGCGCGGCAAGATGAGGCCATGACCTCCTCCTCTGTGCTGGACCTTGCCCCCGTAGTCCCCGTAGTCGTCCTGGAGGACGCCGCCGACGCGGTGCCGCTCGCCCGGGCCCTGGTCGCGGGCGGGCTCCCGGCCATCGAGGTGACGCTGCGGACGGCGCCGGCACTGGACGTGATCAAGGCGATCGCCGCGGAGGTACCGGATGCGGTGGTGGGCGCGGGCACGGTGATCTCCGCGCAGAACGTCGCCGACACGGTGGCGGCCGGGGCCCGGTTCCTGGTCAGTCCGGGCTGGACGGATGTGCTGCTGGACGCGATGAAGGGGTCGGGGGTGCCGTTTCTGCCGGGCGTCTCGACGACGTCCGAGGTGGTGGCGCTGCTGGAGCGCGGGGTCACCGAGATGAAGTTCTTCCCGGCGGAGGCGGCGGGTGGCACGGCCTACCTCAAGGCCCTGTCCGCACCGCTCCCCCAGGCCCGGTTCTGCCCGACGGGCGGCATCTCGCTCGCCTCGGCTCCCTCGTATCTGGCACTGCCGAACGTCGGCTGCGTGGGCGGCAGTTGGATGGTGCCGGGGGATGCGGTGGCGGCGAAGGACTGGGCGCGGGTGGAGCGGCTGGCGGGCGAGGCGGCGGCGCTGCGCGGCTGATTCCCCTCCCCGCCCCTTCCCGAACCGGGGGCTCCGCCCCGGACCCCGGTGGGTGCTGACGGGGCTGCCCCTGCGGAAGCGGGCAGCCTGCTTCGCGCGGCGGCAGCTTCGCACCACGTGGGAACCACCCCTGCGGCGGCAACAGCCTCGCGCCGTTCCCGGGGCGCCACCCTCAGGAGCGACAGAGTCCGTGCGCGGCTTCCGCTTTCTAGCGGCTTCCGCTTTCTACCGGAGGTGCGACGTGTCGTTCAGCAGTCGCAGTGACGCGTTGCCGTCCGCGTAGTACGCCACCGCAGAAAGCGACGCCGCCGAGAGTTCCATGCGGAACAGGGACTCCGGTGGGGCGCCCAGGGCCAGGCGGACCAGGGTCTTGATCGGGGTCACGTGCGTGACCAGGAGCACCGTGCGGCCCGCGTAGCGGGTGGTCAGGCGGTCGCGGGTGGACGAGACCCGGCGGGCCACCTCGGCGAAGCTCTCGCCGCCGCCTGTCGGGGGCGTCCTCGTGGAGGCGAGCCAGGCGTCCAGGTCGGGGCCGTACCGTTCACGGACCTCGGCGAACGTCAGGCCTTCCCAGGCACCGAAGTCCGTCTCGCGCAGACCTTCCTCGATCTCGATGGTCAGGCCCAGGCGTGCGGCCACCGTCGCCGCCGTTTCGCGGCAGCGGCGCAGGGGCGAGCTGACGATCTCCTGGATGGTGCCGCGGGCCGCGAGGGACTCGGCCACGCGCTCCGCCTGGTGGCGGCCGGCCGCCGAGAGTTCGGGGTCGGTGCCGCCACTTCCGGAGAATCGTTTCTCGGGGGTGAGGGCCGTCTCGCCGTGGCGGAGCAGGACGAACGTCGCGGGCGCACCCATGTCGGGGTCGGCGCCCCAGCCGACCTGTGGGGTGGCCGCGGGTTCACGGCGGGTGGACATCGCCGCCCGCGCCTTCGCGGCGCCTGCCACCGCGTCGCCGGGGGGACCGGAGACCGGGGGCAGGTCGAGTGCGGCCGTCGACGCCGACGGCTCCCACTGCTTGCCTCGCCTGCCCGCGTCCATCGCCTCGTTGGCAAGCCGGTCCGCGTGCTTGTTCTTCTCGCGCGGGATCCACTCGTACGTGACGGCGGACGCCGGAAGGATCCGGGCCGCCTCCGCCGCGAGCGGCTTCATGTCGGGGTGCTTGATCTTCCAGCGGCCCGACATCTGTTCCACGACCAGCTTGGAGTCCATCCGGACGCGCACCCGCAGTGCACCGTCCGCCGATGCGTCCGGCACCAGCGCCTTCGCGGCCTTCAGGCCCGCGATGAGGCCTTTGTACTCGGCCACGTTGTTCGTCGCAATGCCGATGTACTCGGCGGCCTCGGCGAGCGTCTCCCCCGTGACCGGGTCGATCACGACCGCGCCGTACCCGGCGGGCCCCGGGTTGCCCCGGGAGCCGCCGTCGGCCTCGATGACGAACTGGCGCGACTCCGTCATTACAGGCCCGATTCCGCCGTACGGACCAGGATGCGGTGGCAGTTCTCGCAGCGCAGCACCGTGTCCGGGGACGCCGCCTTCACGTCGTTGACCTCGGTGATGTTCAGCTCCAGCCGGCAGCCCTCGCAACGGCGCTGGTAGAGCCGGGCGGCACCGACCCCACCCGACTGGGCGCGGAGCTTGTCGTACAGCTTGAGGAGGTCGGCCGGCACGGAGCCGGCGACGAGCTCGCGCTCCTTCGTGACGGTCGCGGCCTCCTCGTCGAGCCCATTGGTCGCGGCGTCCCGGCGGGCGGTCGCGTCGTCGACCTTGGCCTGGACGGCGGAGACCCGTGCGGTCAGTTCGGTGACGCGCTCCTGTGCGGACTCGCGGCGCTCCATGACCTCGAGGACGACGTCCTCCAGGTCACCCTGGCGCTTGGCCAGCGAGGTGATCTCGCGCTGGAGGCTCTCCAGGTCCTTCGGCGAGGTGACGGCGCCGGAGTCGAGGCGCTGCTGGTCGCGGACGGCGCGCTGGCGCACCAGGTCGACGTCCTGCTCCGCCTTGGTCTGCTCGCGAGCGGTGTCGCTCTCCTCGGTCTGCGAGGCGACCAGCAGGTCACGCAGTTGTGCGAGGTCGGCGGTGAGCGAGTCGATCTCGGTGTGCTCGGGCAGCGACTTGCGCTTGTGGGCGAGCTGCGACAGCCGTACGTCGAGGGCCTGGACGTCGAGAAGTCGGATCTGGTCGGCGGGCGCGGCGTTCAGTTGGGGGCTCCAGAAGAGTGGTGGGTGGTCCAGGGGTCGGTGACCTGCTTCGAGACATGGACCCGCAGGTCCCATCCGTGGCGGTCGGAAATCGCGTCGAGCTGCGCCGCGGCCTGCTCGCACCAGGGCCATTCGGTGGCCCAGTGCGCGGCGTCGATCAGGCCGATCGGAGACTGCTGAACGGCCTCGGAGGCCGGGTGGTGGCGCAGATCGGCGGTGAGGAAGGCGTCGACGCCCGCGGCGCGCACGGCGTCGAAGAGGCCGTCGCCGGAGCCGCCGCTGACCGCGACGGTGCGCACGAGCGCGTCCGGGTCGCCGGCCACGCGGATGCCCTGCGCGGTGGCGGGCAGCCGGGCGGCGGCGCGGGCCGCGAAGTCGCGGAGGGTCTCGGGGTGGCCGAGTTCGCAGATCCGGCCGAGGCCGCGACGGCCCTTGGAGTCGGTCGGGTCGGGTACGAGGGGGCCGGTGACCCGCAGGTCGAGGGCGCCGGCGAGGGCGTCGGAGACGCCCGGGTCGGCGGTGTCGGCGTTGGTGTGCGCGACGTGCAGGGCGATGTCGTGCTTGATGAGGGTGTGCACGACCCGGCCCTTGAAGGTGTCGGCCGCGACCGTCGTCGTACCCCGCAGATAAAGGGGGTGGTGGGTGACGATCAGCTGCGCTCCGAGCCTGACCGCCTCGTCGGCGACCTCCTGGACCGGGTCGACGGCGAAGAGCACGCGGTCGACTTCGGCGGCCGGGTTGTCCACGTCTCCGCAGACCGTTCCGACCGCGTCCCATCCTTCGGCCCGCTCGGGGGGCCAGAGGGCGTCGAGCGCGGTGAGAACTTCAGACAGACGGGGCACGGAGGAAAGGCTACCTTCCGTCCGTGCCCCGTTGCCCATGGCTGAGGCGACCCGTGAGGGCCGGGCGACAGCCGGTTACGCATCGTTACGCGCAGTTCCGCCCGGTCGGCTACTTGACCAGGTCGGCGCGGAGGTCGTCGAGGACCAGGTTCGCCGCGGTGACGCCGAGGCCGAGGTACCAGGTCTCGTCCGGGACGTCCTTCGCCCGGCCCTCCTTGACCGCCTTCAGGTTCTTCCACAGCGGGTTGGACTGCGCGGTGTCGCGCTTGGTCGCCTTCGGGTCGCCGTAGACGCCGGTAAAGATCCAGTCGGCGTCCGCCTCGTCGATCTTCTCGGGGCTGATCTCGGCGGCGAGGTCGTCGATCTGCTGGTTCTTGGGCCGCGGCAGACCTGCGTCCTCAAGGATCGTGCCGATGAACGACGCCTTCGCGTAGAGGCGGATGCGGTCCGGCAGGTAGCGGACCATGGAGATGGTCGGCTTGTCGGGGCCGATGTCCTCGCCCAGCTTCGCGGCCTTCTTCTCGTACGCGTCGAGCTGGCTCTTCGCCTTGGCGGTCTTGTCCAGCGCCGCGGCGTTGAGGAGGTAGTTCTCCTTCCAGGTGAAGCCCGGACGGATGGAGAACACAGTCGGCGCGATCTTGGAGAGCTGGTCGTACTTGTCGGCGGCGCGCAGCTGGCTGCCGAGGATCAGGTCCGGCTTCAGGCCCGCGATCGCCTCGAGGTTGAGGCTGTTGATCGTGCCGACGTTTTTCGGGTTGCCCGCGTTCTTCTTCAGGTACGAGGGAATGGCCTCGTCGCCCTCGGAGGGGGCGTAGCCGACGGGCTTCACACCCAGCGAGACGACGTTGTCGAACTCGCCGACGTCCAGCACGACGACCCGCTTCGGGGCGGACTTGAGCTCGGTCTTGCCCATGGCGTGGGTGAGGGTCCGGGGGAACTGGCCCGCCGGGGCGTCCGTCCCGTACCCGGCCGTCTTCTTCGCCGCGTCGCCGAAGTCCTTGCCGCCCGTCGCCACCGCCGCCTTCTTGTCGCCGCCGGCGGACTTGGCCGAGTCGCCCGCCTTTCCGCCGTCGTCGCTGCTGCAGGCGGAGAGGGCGAGGGCGGCGGCCACTGCCAGGCCGACCGCTGCGGCGCTGCGGCGTCGTATGGACATCACGTGGTCACTTGCTCCAGTTGAGGGACTCACAGGAAATGCTTAGGGATGCCTAACCTTAGCTACACCCTTCAACGGCAGCACAACCACCCCCTCGCTCTCAGGCGAATACGGGCATCACCACCCATATGTGTGAAATGGCGGTTCTCGTGTTGTTCGGCAGGAAGTGCGAAAACTAGCTTCGGTTGCCGGAGGTGATGAGTCCATGACTGCCCGTGCCATCGAGGGTGAGTCGGCCGGGGCCGCCGTGACGGTGGATCCCGCGTCCGGAGAAGCGGAAGAACCCGGGGGCTCGGACGAGCCGGAGGAGCCGGACGGGCTCATCGAGCCCGGCGGGCAGGGCGAGTTCGGTGAGCCGAGTCTCCCCGACGGGCCCGGCGGGTCCGCCGGGCCGGGCGGGGCTGCCGCCGTCGGGGCCGGCGCGTTCACCATCGCCGCCGACGGCTCGTACGCGGCGCGGCTCACGCTCGCCGGGCAGGCGCCGGACGCCGCCTGGTTCCCCGAGCGCTGGACGCTCGACGGGCACGAGCCGTACGCCGTGCCGCTCCCCCTCGACCAGCCCGAGGAGCCGGACTCCGACGTGCTGCCGCTCGCCGACGGCCGGGTGTTGATCCGGCGGCGGGTGGCGGACCGGCACGCCTTCTCCTTGCTCTATCCGACCGGCCCCGGCACCGGCGAACTGCCCCTCGGCGCCCTCGAGTGCGCCGACGACACCCCCCTGACCCTGTTGCCGCCGTCGCCGGACGGTGCGAGTGCGTACGCGCTGTCGGTCGGTGAACGCTCCACCGCCGTCTGGCTGGTGGCGGGCGGGGCGTACGGGCCGGAGCAGGTCGCCGAGGTGCCTGGACGGTGCTCCGGCGGGGTATGGCTGGACCGGGCGGGGCGGATGCTGGCCCTGGACCGGGAGCCTGTGGGCGGCGGTCCGGTGAAGGCCGTCGCCGTGGATCTGGACCGGAGCGGCGAGGTGACGCCGCTGCTGCAGATCACGCCGGACAGCAACGACCGTCTGCTGCTCGCCGATGCGGACAGCGGACTGCTGCTGATCCGTTCCGATGCGCCGGGCCACGACCGGCTCGGGTGGGGGGTGCTCGGCAGCTGTCTGCCGGTGCGCTTCCCGGAGTGTCTGCATCCGGCGGATCTCGCGGTGACGCCGTTCGCAGTGCAGCCGGGGCAGACGCTGATGCCGGAGAGCTGTGCGGTGGCGCTGCGGATCGACGGTGCGGCCGGCAGCTGGGTCGGGGTGTGGCGTCCGGCGGGGCGCAGGCTGCACCAACTCGCCGCCCCGGAAGGATGGTTGGCCGGGTCCGGGTTGTGGACCCGGGACGGCTTCCTCAAGCTCCCGTACGTCGGCCGGGACGTGCCGTGCGGGGTGGCCCTGCTGCAGGCGCCGGAGGACGGGGAACGCGGCGCCGGGCCTGCGTGGACGGCGGTCGCGGAAAGCGGTATGCAACCGTCCGCGGCTGTCGCGCCTCTTCCCGTGTGCAAGCCGGTTCCATTGGGCCAGGCGCCTCTCGTGGGGCGCACGGCACCTGGTTAAATTCTGGGCCGGGGCCAGGGGGCACCCCTACGAGCCGATGGGCGCGGTTGCCGACGCCGGCCGTGTCGGGTGGTGGTGGCGCGATGGTCCCGGTGACACACACGTAAGCGATCACAACGGGGTGACTTCCCACATGTCTGAAGCCCGAACCGACACGACCCAGACGCGCCCGCCGGGGGCGGACGCCGCACGGGCCGACGCCGACGGCTCCGGAAAGCACCGAGGGGGTGTGTCGATGGAGAGCACGGGCGGGCAGCCGCACGGTCGCCACCGGCGCCCCGCCGAGGGGGGCAGCAGAGCGGCCTGACCGCAACGGAAATCAACGAGGGAACGAGTGAGGGAAGGGCCTCCGCAGCGCTGTTCGGCTGCGGAGGCCCTTCCTTGTGCGCTGTCCCCCGGGGGTCAGCCCCGCTTCAGTCCCAGTACCTCCGCCGCCGCGAACGTCTCGTTCGGCGGACGCTCCGCGTAGTACGGGGAGATCAGTTCGTCCAGCTCGTCGAAGGAGAACGTCTCCTTGGACGAGTCGAACTTCGCGGCCACCCGCGGGCGTTCGACGATCGCGACCATCCCGCCGTGCACCACGAGCAGCTGGCCGTTGACCTCGGCGGCCGCCGGCGAGGCCAGATAGCCGACCAGCGGGGAGACGTGTTCGGGGGCCAGCGCGTCGAGCCGGCCGTCCGTCGGCTCCTCGAATCCCGCGAAGACGTCCTCCGTCATCCGGGTGCGGGCCCGCGGGCAGATGGCGTTGGCGGTGACGCCGTACTTGGCCAGGGCCAGGGCCGTCGAGGTGGTGAGGCCGACGATGCCGCCCTTGGCCGCCGCATAGTTCGGCTGGCCCGCCGAGCCCGCCAGGAACGCTTCCGACGAGGTGTTGATGATCCGGCCGTAGACCGGGCCGCCGGACTCCTTGGAGCGGGCGCGCCAGTGGGCCGCGGCGAAGTGCGTGGTGTTGAAGTGGCCCTTGAGATGCACCCGGATGACGGAGTCCCACTCGTCCTCGGTCATCGAGAAGACCATCCGGTCACGCAGGATGCCCGCGTTGTTGACCAGGATGTCGAGCGTGCCGTACGTGCTGACGGCCAGCTCCACCAGGGCGCGGGCCTGCTCGTGGTCGGAGACGTCGCCGAGGTGGGCGACGGCCCTGCCGCCGGCCGCGCGAATCTCCTCGGCGACCTTCTCGGCGGGGGTCGCCGATGCCTCGCCGGAGCCGTCGCGGCCCGGCTGTCCGTAGTCGTTGACGACGACGGCCGCGCCGAGCCTCGCCAGTTCCAGCGCTTCGGCGCGCCCGAGGCCGCGGCCCGCGCCCGTGACGATCGCGGACAGCCCGTCCAGGGGAAGGGGGTGTGCCATCGGAATCTCGGAGTCCTCTCGGAAGCGACGGGGTCAGAGTTCGATGCAGGTACGGAGCGCCTCGCCGGTCCTCATCTGGCCGAGGGCGTCGTTGATCTCGGCCAGCTGCACCCGGTGGGTGATCATCGATTCGAGGTCGATCCGGCCCGCCCGCCAGAGCGCGATGGCCCGTTCATAGGAGCGGAGCACGTCCCCTCCCCCGTACATCGAGGGCAGGATCCGCTTCTCGTCGAAGAACAGCTCGAACATGTTGACCTGGAAGTTGTCGTCCATCGCGCCCGCGCCGACGATGCAGAGCGTGCCGCCGCGCCGGGTGCTCTCGTACGCCGTGCGGGCCGTCGCCGACTTGCCGACGACCTCGAAGACGTAGTCGAAGCCCTCGCCGCCAGTGATCCGCTGCTTGGCGTCGGCGAGCTCGTCGGGCGAGACCGCCTCCGTCGCGCCGAACCGGAGTGCCGCCTCGCGCCGGGACGCGACCGGGTCGACGGCGACGATCTGGGCGGCGCCCTGGACCCTGGCCCCCTGGATGGTGGAGATACCGACGCCGCCGCAGCCGATCACCGCGACCGACGAACCTGCCTGCACCTGCGCGGTGTTGATCGCGGCGCCGAGTCCGGTGGTCACCCCGCAGCCGATCAGCGCGGCGATCTCGAACGGCACGTCGTCGGGGATCGGCACCGCGCAGCCCGCGTCGACGACCACCTCCTCGGTGAAGGTGCCGGTCCCGGCGAAGCCGAACACATCGCCGCCGGGGCGCTTGAAGTTGGGTGTGCCCGCGTTCATGAACCCGGCCAGGCAGAGCTGCGTCTGGCCGCGCCTGCAGGCGGGACACGCCCCGCAGGCGGGCAGCCAGCAGACCAGCACCCGGTCCCCCGCGCTCAGTCCGGTCACGCCGTCGCCGATGTCGAGGACCTCACCGGCGCCCTCGTGGCCCGGGATGAAGGGGGCGGGCTGCGGCAGCACGCCGCTCATCGCCGAGACGTCGGAGTGGCACAGCCCGGTGGCCCGGATGCGGAGCCTGACCTTGCCCGGGCCGAAGCCCACCGCCTCGACGTCGTCGAGGACTTCCAGTTTGTCCTGACCTATCTCGTGCAGTACGGCTGCGCGCATGGTGCGGCTCCCCTCGGGTCGTCGGGTGATTCAGAAGTGCTCGACGAGCGTGTCGGCCAGGACCGGTGCATCGCCCCGCTCGGCGGCGGTCACGGCCACCTGGACGCGGCCGTCCCCGGCCCACATCCGGATGCGGAGGGTCTCGCCCGGGAAGACCACCCCGGCGAAACGGGTGCTGTATGCGCCGATCCGTGCCACAGCACCGTCGAGCAGCGTGTCGGCCACGGCCTTGAGCGTCATGCCGTAGGTGCACAGACCGTGCAGGATCGGCCGGTCGAAGCCGGCCAGTTCGGCGAACTCGGGGTCGGCGTGCAGCGGGTTCCAGTCCCCGGAGAGCCGGTAGAGCAGCGCCTGGTCCTTCCGGATGGTCCGCTCGACCACCCGGTCGGGTGCCCGGTCGGGGAGCGCGAGCCGCTCGGACGGGCCGCGCTCGCCGCCGAAGCCGCCCTCGCCGCGGACGAAGATCTGGGCGTCGTTGGTCCACAGCGGTCCGTCGTCGTCGGCGGCCTCGGTGCGCAGGACGAGGACGGCCGCCTTGCCCTTGTCGTACACGGCGGCGACCTTCGATGTCTGCACGGCCCTGCCCTTCACCGGGATCGGCCGGTGCACCCGTACGGTCTGTCCGCCGTGGAGCACGGCGGCGAGGTCGACGTCGATCCCGGGCGAGGACAGTCCGCCGACGACGCCCATGCCGGCGCCTGCGACGGTGGCGAAGCTGGGCAGGACATGGAGCCGGGACTCCAGGGTGTAGCGCAGCTCGTCGGGGTCGGTGGCGGGGATGCCGGCGCCGAGTCCGAGGTGGTAGAGCTGGATGTCCTTGTGGTCCCAGCCGATCTCTGCGGTCCGGGGGTCGGCGGCGATCGCCTTTGCGGCATCAATGGGCATGGAGGTGCTGCTCCTTGATGGTGGGAAGACCTCGGCGCGGCCGTCCGCACCGTCGGCCGCACCGAGGTCGTGCGGGACCGGCCGCCACGCTCGTTCTAGAACGCGTTCTAGCCGGTTGGCCCTATGTATAACGCAGCTCCCAGCAGTTGGGAAGACTGCTGACGTCGCGTCAGATGCGGTGCGGGACAGGCGATCAGACGCCCTCCGAGGGCCGTTCAGGCGCACACCCGGGCCATGACATTTGTCATGGCGGAGTCCGTACAAGCGCCTCTGCCGTGGTGCAGGCCCGGCTCCGTACCGTCAGTGTCATGGAAAAGACAACGGGGAACGGGCCCGCGGTGGTCTTCACCGGGGCAGTCAAGACCTTCGGCCGGGCGGAGCGGACCGTACGGGCCGTCGACGGGATCGATCTGACCGTGGAGCGCGGCGAGACCGTCGCACTGCTCGGCCGCAACGGCGCGGGCAAGTCCACCGCCATCAGTCTGCTCCTCGGTCTGAACGAGCCGGACTCCGGAGGTGTGCAACTGCTCGGCAGCGCCCCCGAGCAGGCGGTACGGGCCGGCCGGGTCGGCGCCATGCTGCAGGACGGGCGGCCGATCCCCCGGGTCACCGTCCGCGAACTGATCGCGTTCGTCGCCTCCACCTACCCCAGCCCGATGCCGGTCCCCGAATCGCTGGCCCTGGCGGGCGTCTCCGCGTACGCCGACCGGCGCATCGACAAGCTCTCCGGCGGGCAGATCCAGCGCGTCCGGTTCGCCGTCGCACTGGCCGGAAACCCGGAGTTGGTCGTCCTGGACGAGCCGACCGCCGCCCTGGACGTCGAAGCCCGGCGGGCGTTCTGGGGCTCCATGCGTGCCTACGCCCGGCGCGGCAACACGGTCCTCTTCTCCACGCACTACCTGGAGGAGGCCGACGAGAACGCCGACCGGATCGTCGTCATCGACCACGGCCGGATCGTCGCGGACGGCAGCGGCGACCTCATCAAGGAGTCCGTCGGCGGCAGCCACGTCTCCTTCGACCTGGCGGGCGGACCGACCCAGGGTCTGGAGCTGCTGCCCGGCGTCAACGCCGTCGAGATCCGCGGCGACCGTGCCCTGCTGCGTACGGACGACTCGGACGCCACGGTGATCGAGCTGGCCCGCCTCGGCCGGGTCCGCAATCTCCGGGTCTCCCCGGCCACGCTCGAGGACGCGTTCCTCTCACTGACCTCCCCCGCCACCGACTCCGAGAGCGAGACCGTGTGATGCTCCCCTACATCGTGCTCGAGATCCGGCGCACCCTGCGCGACGGCGTCTTCATGATCTTCGGGATCGGCATGCCGGTCCTGATGTACCTGCTCTTCACCAACCTCGGCGGGGGCGGGGACGACGCGAGCGGGTGGAAGGCCTTCTCGATGGTCGGTATGGCCGCGTACGGGGCGCTGGGCGCCGCCATGTCGATCGGTACGGGCGTCGCGTCCGACAAATCCCTCGGCTGGCTCCAGCAGTTGCGGATCACCCCGCTCGCCCCGTCCCGGGTGGTCGTGGGCCGTGCGATCAGCGGTTCGGTGACCGTGCTGCCGACCATCCTGACGGTGCTGCTCGCCGGGGCGCTGGTCAACGGCGTGCGGCTGGAGGTCTGGCAGTGGACCGCGCTGACCCTGCTGCTGTGGATCGGTGCGCTGCCCTTCACCATGCTCGGCATCGGCAACGGCTACCGGCTCACCCCGCAGGCCACCGGCGTGGTCAACGTGGCCTGTCTGATGGGGTTCGCGATCGTCGGCGGACTGTGGTTCCCGCTCTCCGAGTACCCGTCCTGGCTCCGCTCCATCGGCACGTACACGCCCGCCCACCGGTTCGCCGACCTGGGCTGGGCGACCACGGGCGGCCACGCGCCCTCCGCCGGTACGTTCGCCGTGCTCGCCGGGTGGCTCCTGCTGTTCGGTGCGTACGCCGTCGTCTCGTACCGTCGGTCGGCGAGGACCGTGTGACAGGAGCGAGCATGTCCCGAAACGGATCAGGATCGTGGAAGGAACGGCGCAGGCAGCACCGGAAGGAAGGGCGCCTCGGGCCGCCCGGACCGTACGCCCTGCTGCCCTGGCTGCTGTTGGGTCTCGGCGCCTTCTCCAACCTCTTCCAGGGCGAGACTTCCAACCCCTGGATCGGCGGTCTCGGACTCCTCGTCTTCAACTCCCTCTACCCCTCTGTGGTGTTCCGGGGGTTCGAGAAAAGGAAACGCGAGAGCCCGGTGTCGTATGTGCTGCTCGCCGTGATGGCCCTGGTCACGTTCGGGCTGGCGATCGGGTACGGCGGCAGCTGGCTGCTGTTCTTCCCCCTGCTCTCGCTGGCCTGCGGCACCATCCTGCGCAACCGGCAGCTGATGTTCGGCATGTTGGGCCTCGCGGCCGTCGCCACGTGTGTCGCCATCTGGCGCGGGGACAACAACTCGGACCCCTGGACCATCGGATACGGCACCTTCATCTCGGGTGCGGTGACGGCCGCGATCCTGACCCTGTCGGAGACCGTGACGGAGCTGCGGGCCACCCGGCAGGAACTGGCCACGACCGCCGTCGAGAAGGAGCGGCTGCGGTTCTCCCGCGATCTGCACGATCTGCTGGGGCACACGCTCTCCGTGATCGTCGTGAAGTCGGAGGCCGCGCGTCGGCTCGCACCGCGCGACATGGACGCGGCGCTGGCCCAGGTCGCCGACATCGAGTCCGTCGGCCGTCAGGCCCTCACCGAGATCCGGGAGGCCGTCACGGGCTACCGCGAGGGGAGCCTGGCCACCGAACTCGACCGGGCCAGGTCCGCGTTGACCGCCGCCGGGATCGAAGCGGTGGTCCGCCGCTCGGGACCGCCGCTCACCCCGCAGGCGGAGGCGTTGCTGGGCTGGGTGGTGCGGGAGACGGTGACCAACGTCGTACGCCACAGCAACGCGACCACCTGCTCGTTCGTCGTGGCCGGCGCGGCCGAGCACGTCCGGCTGACCGTCACCGACGACGGCCGCGGACCGGCGGGCCCGCCGCCCGCACCCGGCATCGGCGGCACCGGCCTGAAGGGCCTCACCGAACGTCTCGCCGCGGCGGGAGGCTCGCTCACCGCGGGTCCCGGGCCGGGCGGTGGCTTCGTGGTCGGCGCGGAGCTGCCGGTGGACACGGTGAACGCCGCAGGAAGTCCCTCCTCACCCCCTACGCTGGGCCGGTGAACGAGATGCCCCGAGATCACCTGCCGCACACGTCCGTCCGGGTGCTGCTCGCCGAGGACCAGGGCATGATGCGCGGCGCGCTCGCCCTGCTGCTCGGGCTCGAACCGGACATCGAGGTCGTGGCCCAGGTCGGCGCCGGGGACGAGATCGTGGACGCCGCACTGCTGTCCCGTCCCGATGTGGCACTCCTCGACATCGAACTCCCGGGCCGCAGCGGGCTCGACGCCGCCGCCGACCTGCGCGAGGAGGTACCGGACTGCCGGGTGCTGATCCTCACCACCTTCGGGCGTCCCGGCTATCTGCGCCGCGCGATGGAGGCGGGCGCGGCGGGGTTCCTGGTCAAGGACGGCCCGGTCGAGGAGCTCGCGGCGGCGATCCGCCGGGTGCTGACCGGTGAGACCGTCATCGACCCCGCCCTCGCCGCGGCCGCCCTGAGCGCGGGCCCCAGCCCGCTCACGGCGCGGGAACGGGACGCGCTGAACGCCTCGGTGGACGGGGCGACGGTCTCCGACATCGCGGCGAAGCTGCATCTGTCCGAGTCGACGGTACGTAATTACCTGTCGTCGGCGATCGGGAAGACAGGGACGCGGAACCGCATGGAGGCGGTGCGGGCGGCGCGGCAGCAGGGCTGGCTGTAGGCGGTGTTCGCGGGAGGGGCGCCGGGCGTGGCCGCCGCCCCTTCTGCCCTCAGTCGCCGGACGGGCTCGACATGCCCGACGTGCTCGACGCGCGGGACGGAGTCGAGGTGCTCGACGGGCCTGACGTGGCCGACGGGCCGGACCTTCCGGAGCGCGACGAGTGGTGGCGCGGCAGCCACAGGACCATCAGCAGCAGTCCGCCCAGCAGTACCGTGCCGGCCGTCCGGAACGCCAGCGCGAACCCTGCGGTCAGCTCCTCCGCGCCGGTGCCGCCCCCGGTCCGTGCCGCCGCGACCGTGGAGAGGACAGCGAGACCCAGCGCACCGCCCATCGTGCGTGAGGTGTTGACCAGCCCGGAGACCAGACCGGCGTCCCCGGGCGCCGCGCCCGAGGTGGCGAGGGAGGCGAGCGGCGTGGACGCGAACCCCGCACCGGCCATCATCAGGATGCCGGGCCCGCAGATCGACGTGAGGTACGAGCCGTCTGCGCCCATCGTGGACTGCCAGCCGAAGCCCGTGGCGGTGATCGCCAGACCGATCAGGACGAGGTTCTTCGCGCCGACGCGTGCCATGATCCGCGGCGCGAACGTCGAGCCGAGCACCACCGCCAACGAGGTGGGCATCAGGGCCAGTCCGGCCTGCATCGGCGTGTAGCCCAGCACCGACTGCGCGTACACGGTCATGAAGTACCACATCGAGAACGTCGCGGAACCCATCACGATCATCGCCACGTTCGCCGCCGCCACCGCCCGCGTGCCCAGCACCCGGAGCGGCATCAGAGGCACCGCCGTCCGCGCCTCCACCAGGACGAAGAGGGCCAGCAGCGCCACCCCGCCGAGCAGCGGCACCAGGGTGGCCGCAGCCGTCCAGCCCTCCCGCTCGGTCTGCACGATGCCGTACGAGACCGTGGCCAGCCCCACCGTGACGAGCACCGCGCCCAGCAGGTCGATACGGTGCCGCCCGCCCGCCCGGCTCTCGGCGAGCCAGACCGTGGCGCCGATCAGGACGAGCACGCCGAACGGCACATTGATCAGCAGGACCCAGCGCCAGGAGAGGAGGTCGGTGAGCGCCCCGCCGACCAGTCCGCCGGCCGCGCCGCCTCCGGCACCGACGGCCATCCACGTGCCGATCGCCCTGGTCCTGGCCGGGCCCTCGGGAACTGCGGCGGTGAGAAGCGTGAGGGTCGCGGGAGAGAGCACGGCGGCACCGAGCCCCTGCGCGGCACGGGCGGCGAGCAGCTGCCAGCCCTCCTGGGCAAACCCGCCGACGAGCGAGGCGGCGGTGAACAGGCCGAGACCGACCAGGAACATCCGCTTGCGGCCGTATATGTCGGCGGCGCGCCCGCCGAGAAGCATGAACCCGGCGAAAGCGATCGCGTACGCGTTGAGGACCCACTGCAACTGACCGGCGCTCAGCCCCAGGTCGGACCGCATGGACGGCAGCGCCACATTGACGACGGACACGTCGAGAATGACGAGGAACTGACCTGTGCAGGCGGCGAGTACCACCGCCCAGGTGCGGGATTTCTGCAGGGGCGTGGGCGCCGTGACGTCAACCATGAGCGTCATACTCGCAGGCGCCCTGCGCCCCGTACATCGGTATATGGCCGGACACCCGGCTCCGACTGTCGGCGGAGGAGCGTGACGACCGCCGCGCCGCCGAGCCCGATGTTGTGGGCGAGTCCGACCCGGGCACCGGGCACCTGCCGGTCGCCCGCCTCGCCGCGCAGCTGCCAGGTGAGTTCGGCGGCCTGGGCGATGCCGGTGGCGCCGAGCGGGTGGCCCTTGGAGATCAGGCCACCGGACGGGTTGACCACCCAGCGGCCGCCGTAGGTGGTGGCCCCGGACTCGACGAGCTTGCCGGACTCGCCCTCACCGCACAGGCCGAGCGCCTCGTAGGTGAGGAGTTCGTTGATGGAGAAGCAGTCGTGCAGTTCGATGATGTCGAGGTCCGCGGCCGAGAGCCCCGAGGTGTCGTACACCTGCCGGGCGGCGGCGCGTGACATGGGCAGTCCGACGGCGTCGATGCAGGTGCCGGAGGCGAAGGACTCGCCGGTGTCGGTCGTCATGGCCTGGGCGACGATCTCGACCGCCCTGTCCTCCAGCCCGTGGCTGCCGACGAAGCGTTCCGACACGACGACGGCTGCGGCCGCCCCGTCGGAGGTGGGCGAGCACTGGAGTTTGGTCAGCGGGCGATGGACGGTCCTGGCGGCGAGGATCTCGTCGACCGTGCAGGCGTCCTGGAACTGGGCGTACGGGTTGTTCACCGAGTGCCGGTGGTTCTTGGCGCCGACCGCCGCGAGCTGCGCCTCGGTCGTCCCGTACCGCTCCATGTGTTCGCGGGCCGCGTTGCCGAAGATCTGGGCGGTGGGCGGGGACATCTCGAAGCCGTGGGCGGCGGCCATGATCCCGTAGTGCCGGGCGACGGGCGAGGTCCTGAAGTCCGCTCCGCCGTCGGACCCGCTCCCCAACGACCCGCGCGTCATCTTCTCGAAGCCGAGCGCGAGGACGCAGTCGCTGATGCCGCCCTCGACGAACTGCCGGGCCAGCATCAGCGCGGTGGAGCCGGTGGCGCAGTTGTTGTTGACGTTGTAGACGGGTACGCCGGTCAGTCCGAGCTCGTACGCGGCGCGCTGGCCGGCCGTGGAGGCCTGGAAGCAGTAGCCGACGGGGACCTGCTGCACCTCCTCGTAGGCGACCGAGGCGTCGGCGAGCGCGGCGTTCCCCGCCTCCTTCGCCATGTCCCAGTACTGCCAGTCGCGTGTCTCCGGCTTCTCGAACTTCGTCATCCCGACACCGACGATGTACGCCTTCATGGCGAGGTCACGTCCCTTCAGTCACGCGGGAGGCCGAGAATGCGCTCGGCGACGACATTGAGCTGAACCTGGGTGGTGCCGCCCGCGATGGTCAGACAGCGGGACATCAGGAATCCGTGCAGGGCCCGATCCCCGGGACCTTCCGCGGTCGCGCCCGCAGGTCCGAGCAGTTCCAGGGCGATTTCGGCGACCTTCTGCTGGTGGGTGGTCTGGACGAGCTTGCGTACCGAGGCTCCGGCGCCCGGCTCCAGTCCGGACACCTGCTGCAGGGTGGTCCGCAGTCCGATGCAGGCGAGTGCGTGCGCCTCGGCGGCGAGGGCGCCGATCCGCGCCCGGTAGCTGCCGTCGAGCTCGCCGGAACGGGCGATGAGCGCTTCCAGTCCGGTGTCGAAGGTCATCTGGTCGGCCATGTGGACGCGTTCGTTGCCGAGGGTGTTGCGGGCGACCCGCCAGCCGTCGCCCACGTCGCCGACGACGGCGTCGGTGGGCAGCAGGACGTCGTCGAAGTACACCTCGTTGAAGAGGAAGTCGCCGGTGATCTCCTTCAGCGGGCGGATGTCGATGCCTTCGGTGTTCCTCATGTCGACGAGGAAGTAGCTGAGCCCCTGGTGCTTGGGGGCGTCCGGGTCGGTCCTGGCGAGCAGGATGCCGTGATCGGCCCACTGGGCGGCGCTCGTCCACACCTTCTGGCCATTGATCCGCCAGCCCCCGGAGGTCCGCTCGGCCTTCGTGCGGAGCGAGGCGAGGTCGGAGCCGGCGCCGGGCTCGGAGAACAGCTGACACCAGAGGAGTTCGCCGCGCAGGGTGGGCATGAGGTAGCGGTCCTGCTGTTCCGGTGTCCCGTGCGCGAGGAGCGACGGCACCACCCAGGTGGCGATCCCCAGGTCGCTCACCTTCACTCCCTGCTCCTTCAACTCCTGCTGCACGGCGAGCTGGTGGAGAGGTCCGGCGTCCAGACCGTAGGGGGCGGGCAGATGCGGGGCGGCGTAGCCGGTCGGGGCGAGGACGCGGCGGGCCGCCTTCGGGTCGAGCCCCTGGGCGGCGGCGACGGCCTCGCGCGCCTCGGCGCGGTGGCGGTCGGCCTCGGCGGGGAGTTCGAGGACGAGCTCGCGGCGCGCTCCGCCCTCGGCCAGCCGGAGGGCCCGCAGCCGGTGGGCGTCCCCCGCCCCCAGCAACTGCCGCGCCACGAGCGCCCGGCGCAGATGGAGGTGTGCGTCGTGCTCCCAGGTGAAGCCGATACCGCCGAGGACCTGGATGCAGTCCTTGGCGCAGCTGTACGCGGCGTCGAGCGAGGTGCCCGCGGCGAGGGCGGCGACCAGTCCCCGTACCTCCGGGGCTTCGTCCGCCGCGCGGGCGGCGTCCCACACCAGGGCGCGGGCCTGTTCGACGCGGACGAGCATGTCGGCGCAGAGATGCTTGATGCCCTGGAACTGCCCGATGGGACGGCCGAACTGTTCGCGGACCTGGGCGTACGCGACGGCGGTGTCCAGCGCCCGGGAGGCGGTGCCGCACGCCTCGGCTGCGAGGAGGACGGCGGCGAGATCACGGACGGCCGCGGAGTCGATCCGTACGGCACGGTCCGCGGGTACGAGTACGCCGTCGGCCCGGACCTCGGCGGTGGGGCGGGTCGGGTCGGCGCCGCGGTGCGGGCGCACGGTCAGCCCCTCGGCTGCGGTGTCGACGGCGAACCAGAGGGTACCGGCGGCCGATTCGGCGGGGAGCAGAAGCAGGTCGGCGTCGGCACCGGAGAGCACGGGCGGAGCCGTGCCGTCGAGAAGGTGACCGTCCTCGCCCTCCACGACGGTGAGGGTGCCGGGGCCGAGGGCGACGGCGCCGATGCGGGTACCGGCGGCGAGGGCGCCCAGCAGGTCGCTCCCGCCCGCGTCGCCGAGCACCGCCGAGGCGAGCGCGTTCGCCAGGTACGGGCCGGGGAGCGCGGCCCGTCCCGCCTCCTCCAGAACCACGGCGAGGTCGAGGAGTGTGCCGCCCGCTCCGCCGTTCTCCTCGGGCACATGGATGCCGAGCAGCCCCTGCTCGCCGAGACCGTCCCAGTAGCCGGGGCGCACGCCGGGTGCGGAAGGAGCGCTCGCGTCGAGGAGCTCGCGGATCTCGTCCGGGGGTACGGCGCGCGCCAGCCACCCCCGTACGGCCCGCGCCAAATCCCGCTGTTCCTGGGTGATTCCGATGCCCATGTACGGATCCTCGCCGGTCGCGGCCACTGGAACGGCGCAAGAGTAGAACACGTTTCAATCTGACGGAAGGTCAGATGGCCGCACGGTTCCGGCCAAGTGCCGTGCCATGTCCTGTTGGTACCGCGTTCACCGGAATACCCCGGACCTCCGGAAGCGTTCAGCGTGCACACACTTGGCGGTCGGTGCTGCCCGCCGCCGGACCGCACTCCGCTCTCCCCTTCTTCCGCTGCCCGGAGGCCGCACGTATGCCACAGACGACGAACGATCAGCACGCCGAGGAGCAGCAGCTCCCCGATCCGCGGGAGCGACGTGCGGGCGGCGGTGTCGTCCCCGTACTCGCCTTCGCGGGTATCACCGTCGCGGTGATGCAGACCCTGCTCGTCCCCGTCATCAAGGACCTGCCCGCTCTTCTTCACACCGATCCGTCCAACGCCACCTGGGTGATGACCGCGACGCTGCTCGCCGGGGCCGTCGCCACGCCGATCATGGGTCGGCTCGGTGACCTCCACGGCAAGCGGAGGATGCTGCTCGCCAGCCTCGCCGTCATGGTGATCGGCTCGCTGGTCTGCGCCTTCACCGAGGAACTCGTCGTCATGATCGTGGGGCGGGCGCTCCAGGGCTTCGCGATGGGCGCCATCCCGCTGGGCATCGGCATCATGCGCGACGAGCTGCCGCGCGAGAAGCTCGGCTCGGCGATGGCGCTGATGAGTTCCTCGATCGGCGTGGGCGGCGGGCTCGCGCTGCCCGGCGCCGCGCTGGTCGCGCAGCACGCCGACTGGCACACGCTGTTCTTCGGCGCCGCCGGGCTCGGGGTGCTGTCGATGGCCCTGACCGTCCTCGTCGTACCGGAGACCTCGCTGCGCGCGCCCGGCCGGTTCGATCTGCCCGGTGCGCTCGGGCTCTCGCTCGGTCTGGTCTGTCTGCTGCTGCCGATCACCAAGGGCAGCGACTGGGGCTGGACCTCGGGCACCACGCTCGGTCTGATCGCCGCGTCCCTGCTGGTCCTGGTGCTGTGGGGGCTCTTCGAGCTGCGCAGCCCGGCGCCGCTGGTCGATCTGCGGACCTCGGCCCGCCGCGAGGTGCTGCTCACCAACCTCGCATCGGTGATGGTCGGTGTCGCGTTCTACGCGGTCTCGCTCGTCCTGCCGCAGCTGCTGCAGCTGCCGACGTCGACGGGGTACGGCCTGGGGCAGTCGATGGTCGTGGCGGGGCTGTGCGTGGCGCCGCTGGGTCTGACGATGATGTTCGTCGCCCCGCTGTACGCCCGGCTGTCCGCCCGCCGCGGGCCCAAGGTGTCGCTGATGCTCGGCCTGCTGGTCATCGCGATCGGTTACGGGGCGGGGCTCGGTCTGATGAGTGCCGCCTGGCAGACCGTGGTGATCGCGGTGGTACTCGGGGCCGGTATCGGGCTCGCGTACTCCTCGCTGCCCGCGCTGATCATCGGGGCCGTCGATCCGTCCGAGACGGGTGCGGCCAACGGCCTGAACACCCTGATGCGGTCGATCGGTACGTCGGTGTCGAGTGCTGTGATCGGCATGGTGCTCGCCAACACCTCGGTGCGGATGGGACCGGTGCCGGTTCCCTCGATGGAGGGATTCCGGACCTCGTTCATGATCGCGACGGGTGCGGTGGTGATCGGTCTGGTGCTGGCCGCGTTCCTGCCTTCGCAGCGCGACGCGATGCGGCCGGTGCTGCTGGCGAGCAGCGCGGACGAGGCGGCGCCCGTCCGGGAGGCGTCGCATGCCGTCGCCGGTTCGGGCGGCTTCCGCGGCCGGGTGCTGGATGCGGACGGCACACCGGTGGCCCGCGCCAACGTCACACTGATCGACCGGACGGGCCGGCAGGCGGGGCTCACCGTCACGGACGAGGCCGGTCGGTACGCCCTGACCGCCCCGTCCTCCGGCAGCAGCTTCGTGCTGGCCGGGTCCGCCACCGGGTACGCGCCGCGCGCCTGCCCGGCGGCGTACCCGGCGAGCGGACTGCCCGTCGAGATCGACCTCGTGCTGACGGTCAGCGCACCGGAGCGTCGAACCGCGGCGCCGTCATGAGGAGATGGGAGACGTCCGACCCCGCCGGGAGTTCCTGCGGCTGCGCGCCGCGGGTGAACAGCCGGGCGGGGCGGGCGCCCTGCACCCGGGCCTGGCGGCCGTTGACGCGCAGCCAGGATCCCTCGCGCAGGCCGAGCACCGGCACGTCGTTCTCCTCCAGGAACTCGGTCAGCCGCTCCTCGCGGGTCTCGCCCTTGTGGGTGCTGGCCGGGTCCGGGTCCAGGTAGTGCGGGTTGATCTGGAACGGGACGAGGCCGAGCGCCTCGAAGGACGGCGGCTGGACGATGGGCATGTCGTTGGTGGTACGGAGGGTGGGCGCCGCCATGTTCGTACCGGCGCTGGCCCCCATGTACGGCAGCCCGGCGCGCACCGCCTCGATGACGGCGTCGCGCAACCCGGTGCGGTAGAGGGCGCTGAGCAGCCGGAAGGAGTTGCCGCCGCCGATGAACACGGCGTCGGACGCGGCGAGTTCGGCGGACGGGTCGGCGTTCTCATGGACACCGCGGACGGTGATGCCGGACGGCTCCAGGGCGTCACGGACGCGTGCGGTGTACGTGGTGTAGTCGGCCAGCGCGTAGGGAACGAAGGCCAGTCGGGCACCGGAGGGCAGGAATCCGATGACGGTGTCGAGGGCGTGTTCCAGGTAACCACGGCCGTGCTGGGTGGAGTTGGAGAGCAGAAGCAGATTCACAGGGTTCCTCGGACGACTCAGGTGATTCAGACGGTTCGGGTGACTCGGGGGGCACCGGTATCCCGGTGACCCGGACGTTCGGGCGGGTCAGTCGGTGGTACGGGGGCGGCGGGCCCGCGGCTTCGGGCGCTGCGGTGGGTGGGTGAGCCTCTGCTCCAGGAGCTGGGCCGCCTGGCGCAGGGCGTCGAGCCGGTCCTCGGGCGCCCCCCGGAACCGCTCCTCGCCACCGCCGAGGCTGAGGCTCCCGTACGGCTCGCGCCCCAGGAACACCGGAACGGCGACGGTCGCGATCCCGGTGTCGTACTCGCCGACGGTGCAGGCGTACCCCTGGGCACGGACCTTCAGGAACTCCTGTTCCAGCTGGTCCGGGTCGGTGACGGTCCGCTCGGTGAAGCGGGCCATGGGGCGGCCTCGGAACAGCCGGTGGCGCTGCTCATCGGGCAGGTAGGCGTAGTACGACTTGCTGGTCGCCCCGGCGTGCGCCGGGTAGAGCTCGCCGACCAGCGGGTAGTAGCGCAGCGGTCCGGTCTCGCCCTCCTCGGCGGCCACGCACCGCATGTGGAAGCTGTCCGGCAGGCAGAACAGGACGGTGTCACCTGTGGCCCGGCGCAGCTCCTCCAGGACCGGCCCGGCGAGCAGTTCCAGCGATCCGGAGCGCTCCCAGAGCCGGCCGAGCCGCAGCACGGCGGGGCCGATGCGGTAGCGGCGGGTGGCCGGGTCGGAGACCAGGAAGCCGCGGCCGGCGAGCGTCGCGAGGAGCCGCTGGGCCACCGAGGTGTCCCAGCCGAACTCCTCGGCGACCTCGGTCACACCCCAGTCCGGCCTGGTTCGCTCGAACGCGAGCAGCACGAGGAGCGCCCGGTCGACGGTTTGCAGGGCCCCGGCGGGGGTGCGCCGGTCCAGATCGAAGTCCGCCATCGTCATCTCACCATTCAGACCTGAATTGCAAATAACGGGAAACAGTTGCGCTCAACGCTATCCGATCCCGAATCTGCTCTCAGCACCCCGTCCGGCGTCCGTGACTCCCTGCCGGGCGCCGGACGGGTGATGGATGCGTGAGAAAGGCCCCCCATGTTGAAGTACGTGCTGGACATCCTTGACCTGCTCGACGACCCCCAGGTCAACGGCAAGACGGTCGTCGAGTACCTCGACTCCGTAGCGGGGACCGAGGGCTCGTCCGCGCAGGTCACCACGGTCGCCGGCGAACGGGGCTCCACGGACTTCGTGCTCGTGAGGATCCCCGGCAGCCAGGGCCGCACCTCCGGCGGCAGCGCCCGCACCCTCGGTGTGGTCGGCCGCCTCGGCGGCATCGGCGCCCGGCCCGAGGTGACCGGTCTGGTCTCCGACGCCGACGGCGCGGCAGCCGCCGTGGCCACCGCGGCCAAGCTGCTCGACATGCGCCGCCGCGGCGATGTGCTGCCCGGAGACGTGATCGTCGCCACCCACATCTGCCCGGACGCACCGACCGAGCCCCACGAACCGGTGCCGTTCATGGGCTCGCCCGTGGACATCGCCACGATGAACCGGCACGAGGTGACCGGCGAGATGGAGGCCGTGCTCTCCATCGACACCACCAAGGGCAACCGGATCATCAACCACAAGGGCCTGGCCCTCTCCCCCACCGTCAAGGAGGGGTGGGTGCTCCGGGTCAGCGAGCAGCTCGGTGAGCTGCTCGCCGTCGTCACCGGTGAGCCGTTGGTCACCTACCCGGTGACCACGCAGGACATCACGCCGTACGGTAACGGTGCACATCACATCAATTCCATCCTGCAGCCCTCCACCGCGACGGCCGCTCCGGTCGTCGGCCTCGCGGTCACCTCGGCCGCCGCGGTGCCGGGCTGCCAGACGGGCGCGAGCCACGAGACGGACATCGCGTCCGCCGCCCGCTACGCCGTGGAGGTCGCCAAGGCCTACGGCAGTGGCCACCTGGACTTCCACGACGCGGTGGAGTTCGACAACCTCGTCAACCGCTACGGGTCGCTGGCTCACCTGCAGACCTTCGGCCGTACACCCCAGGAGTCCTGATGGCAGCCGCCGCCCCGCAGGCCGAGGCCAAGAGCATCGGCAGCGACGACTACTCCCTCTCGCGCGTCCCGCGCGACAAGAGGTTCGGATTCTGGTCCATGCTGCTGCAGTGGCTGGCCCAGTCCGGCTCGATCTCGCAGTTCACGCTCGGCGCCACTATCGGTGTCGGCATGACCTTCGGGAACGCCTTCCTCGCCTTCACGCTCGGCGCGGTGATCCTGGAGATCGTCATCTTCGCGATCGGTCTGGCCGGGATGCGCGAGGGTCTGGCGACCCCGATGCTGACCCGCTGGGTCGGCTTCGGCCGCAATGGCTCGGCGCTGGTGAGCTTCGTCATCGCGGTCAGCCTGGTCGGCTGGTTCGGGGTCCAGAACACGATCTTCGGCAACAGCGTCTCGGCGCTGGTCGGCGGACCGTCCTGGATGTGGTGTGTGCTCGCGGGCATGGCCATCACCGCCCTGGTGATCTTCGGCTTCCGCTACATGGCGGTCTTCGCGAAGATCGTCACCCCGCTCTTCTTCGCGATGGTCGCCTGGTCCGTCGTCTCGACGCTCAAGGACCACTCGATCAGTGACCTGATCGACTCGCCGCCGCCCGGCCAGACGATCCCGCTCGCCGTCGCCGCCACCGCCATCGCGGGCGGCTTCATGACCGGCGCGATCGTGGCCCCGGAGATGACCCGCTACAACCGCAAGGGCTCGCACGTCTTCATCCAGAGCGCCTCGTCGATGATCCTCTCCGAGTACATCGTCGGCATGACCGGTGTGCTCCTCGGCCACCTGGTCAAGAGCAACGAGGTGTCGCACATCGTGCTCTCCACCTCGGGCGCCTTCGGCGTCATCGTGGTCCTGATGTCCACCGCGAAGATCAACGACTGGAACCTGTACGGCTCCTCGCTCGGCGTCGTCAACTTCTTCCAGGTCGTCTTCGGCAAGCGGCTGCACCGCGGCGCGGTCACGATCGTCCTCGGCATCGCCGGCACGGTCCTGTCCGCGATCGGGATCATGACCCACTTCACCGAGTTCCTCTCGATCCTCGGTGTGGCCATCCCGCCGATCGGCGGCATCATCGTGGCCGAGTACTGGGTCGTGAAGAGGATGCGCAAGCCGCTGGACGACACCCGCGAGGCCGAGACGCTGCCGAGGACCTCGCCGACCTGGGTGCCGATGTCCATAGCCATCTGGATCGTGGCGTTCTGCGTCGGCAAGTTCTACGACGGCGGCATCCCGGCGCTCAACTCGCTGGGCACGGCCTTCGTGCTGTACGCGGTGCTCGGCCTGCTGGGCTGGGTCAAGCCGTACGGCACCTCCACCCTGGGCGACGAGGACAGCGCTGTCCCCGCCGCCCGCGCAACAACCTCCGTGGGAGCAGCATGACCACCCCCGGCCCCGCCGCCCCCCTCGTCCCGGCGTCCGACCAGGCTCAGGCCGAGGTCATCGACCTCTGCGCCGAACTGATCCGGTTCGACACCTCCAACCCCACCAGCAACGAACGCGCGAGCGCCGACTGGGTGGTGGGCCGCCTCGCCGAGGTGGGCATCGACTCCGAACTGGTCGAGTCCGCCCCGGGCCGGGCCAACGTCGTCGCCCGCATCGCCGGCCGCGACCCCGAGCGCGGCGCCCTGCTGGTCCACGGTCACCTCGACGTGGTCCCGGCCGACGCGTCCGAGTGGCAGGTGCCGCCGTTCTCCGGCGAGATCCGCGACGGCTACCTCTGGGGCCGCGGCGCGATCGACATGAAGGACACGGTGGCGGTCATGATCGCCACCGCCCGGCACTTCGCCCGCACGGGCACGAAACCCTCCCGCGACCTGGTCCTCGCCTTCCTCGCCGATGAGGAGGCGGGCGGCAGGTTCGGCGCCCACTGGCTGGTCGAGCACCGTCCGGAACTGTTCTCCGGGGTGACCGAGGCGATCGGCGAGGGCGGCGGCTTCTCCTTCGCCATCGACGACACCCGGCGCCTCTACCCGATCGAGAACGCCCAGCGCGGCATGGCCTGGATGGAGCTCACCGCCACCGGACGGGCCGGCCACGGTTCGTCCCCCAACGACGAGAACGCGGTCACCGACCTCGCCGAGTCGTTGACCCGGATCGGCCGCCACACGTTCCCGATCCGCCTGATCGAGCCGGTCCGCGCGCTGCTCGAAGAGGCCGCCCGCCTCCAGGGGGTCGACTTCGACGAGGACGACATCGAGGGCAGCCTGGCGAAGCTGGGCCCGGTCTCCGACTTCATGCAGGTCGTCCTGCGTAACTCGGCGAACCCGACCATGTTCAGCGCCGGTTACCAGACGAACGTCATCCCGGGGAAGGCCACGGCCCGCGTCGACGGCCGGTTCCTCCCCGGACACGAGCAGGAACTCATCGACACCATCGACCAGTTGCTCCTGCCGTCGGTCAGCCGCGAGTGGGTCAACCACGACATCGCGATGGAGACGACGTTCGACGGCCCGCTCGTCGACGCGATGTGCGAGGCCGTACGCGCCGAGGACCCGGACGGACACCCGGTCCCGTACTGCAACCCCGGCGGCACGGACGCCAAGGCCTTCACCCACCTCGGCATCCGCTGCTTCGGCTTCAAGGGCCTGAAGCTGCCGCACGACCTGGACTACGGCCGGCTCTTCCACGGCGTGGACGAGCGCGTCCCGCTGGAGGGGCTGCGGTTCGGGGTCCGCGTCATGACCCGACTCTGGCAGAGCTGCTGAGCCGATCCAGCAGCTCCGCCGGGGGCCGCCCCGACCCGGGCCCACCCCTCGTACGCCCCCGCCGGAACACGTCCGGCGGGGGCGTACGGCATGGCGCGCAACCCCTGCGCGAGCCGTACACGGACGTTCACGACCGCTTCGAAGGGCTCGACGAACCAGCAGATCAACACGACGCTGACGTTCACCCGCTGACGCGCCGGGACACCCCCTGGAGCGGTGGGCCGCCGGGCCCCCGCTCCTGCGGCCGCATCAGGTGTCGGCCCTGTCGGCACAAGCCACCCCGCCGACAGCGCCGACCGGCCCGTACGGCACGATGAGGCGCCGTTTCATTCCCGTACGACCAGGAGGAACCCCGTGGCCGCCGAGCCCGAGCCGGAGATTCTCGCCGCCTTCCAGGCGGCCAAGGGCTTCATGCCGGTGGTCGAGGGGCTCGCCCTCCACGCGGCCGCCACCGACGCCGCCGCGCTCGGTCTGCCGCTGCTGGAGGTCGGGACGTACTGCGGGCGGTCCACGATCCTGCTCGCCGACGTCGCCCGGGCGGCCGGTGTGACCGCACTCACTGTCGACCATCACCGGGGCAGCGAGGAGCAGCAGCCCGGCTGGGAGTACCACGACCCGACCGTCGTGGACCCAGAGGTCGGCCGGATGGACACGCTGCCGACCTTCCGCCGCACGCTGCACGCGGCGGGCCTCGAAGACCACATCGTGGCGCTCGTCGGGCGGTCCCCGCAGGTCGCGGCCGTCTGGGGCGGGCAGCTCGGCTTCGTCTTCATCGACGGCGGGCACACCGACGAGCATGCGAACGGTGACTACGAGGGCTGGGCGCCGCATGTCGCCGAGGGCGGGCTGCTCGTGATCCACGACGTGTTCCCCGATCCCGCGCACGGTGGTCAGGCGCCGTACCGGGTGTATCTGCGGGCGCTGGAGTCCGGGGCGTTCACCGAGGTGTCGGTCACGGATTCGCTGCGCGTCCTGCGCCGTACCGGATCGGGGATCTGAGCCGCCGGATAGCATCGCGACGTGCCGTACGACACCAGCGTTTCTCCCACCCCGCGCCCCGCGCGGCGCCGCCGGACCCTGCTCGCCGCTGCCGCGCTGGGCTGCGTGTGCCTGATCGCGGGCTGTGGGGGTGGCAGCGACGGTGGAGCGGCGGCGCAGCCGCGCAAGGGCGGTGGTGGCGCGTCGTCCACACCCTCCCTGTCGCCTTCGCCCGCGAAGAGCAGCCCGGCGAGGACGACCTCGGTGCCGCCCTCCCCGTCGAAGTCCGCGAGCCGCACGATGTCCGGGCCGCTGTCGGGGAAGACGGTCGTGATCGACCCCGGGCACAATCCGCGCAACCACGAGCACACCCGCGAGATCGGCCGCCAGGTGGACATCGGCACCGCGCACAAGGAGTGCGACACCACCGGTACGTCCACCGACTCGGGTTACGCCGAGGCCGAGTTCACCCTCGATGTGTCGCACCGGCTGCGGGCGCTGCTGCAGGCGCAGGGCGCCGAGGTGGTCCTCACGTACGACAACGACCGCCCGTACGGGCCGTGTGTCGACGAGCGGGCCCGGATCGGCAACAACGCCGGGGCCGATGCGGTCGTGTCGGTGCACGCGGACGGTTCCGCGGTCGGCAACCGCGGCTTCCATGTGATCCTTCCCGCACTCGTGCGCGGCGGGGCTGCGGACACCTCGAAAATCGTCGAACCGTCTCGCGAACTCGGCACCCGGATCGCCGGCCTCTTCGTCCGGGCTACCGGAAGTGCACCTTCCAATTACGTGGGCGCTAATACGGGGTTGGACACCCGTAAGGATCTGGGCGGACTCAATTTGTCCACGGTACCCAAGGTGTTCATCGAGTGCGGCAATATGCGTGATCCGAAGGACGCCGCCCTGCTCACCAGCGCGGGCTGGCGCCAGAAGGCCGCACAGGGCATTGCGGATGGCATCAGTTCCTACCTGCGCGGGTAAGCACCCCTGGTTATGCGGTGGTTGTGCGGTGGTTATGCAGGGTTATTCAGGGGGATGACCGTCCAAGGTCCGGGCCAGGACACAACCCGCCCGGGCAGACGATAGATTCATCCGTACGATGGGGAGCCGCCCCCGAGCTTCGTGCCGTGCCCGCCGTACCGGCGGCAGCGACGACCGCCCCGACGAGACGACCGACTAAGGACCTTCACGTGAATATCCGCTCGCTCACTAGAGGCGATGGCGTGGTGATCGGAGCAGCGGTGGTGCTGTTCATCGCCTCTTTCCTCGAATTCTTCTCCTACAACGGCCTCGGCGTCGACGCGCCGAACGCCTGGGACTCGCTGGGCAATGCGATCGGCGTCTACCTGGTCGGGGTGATCGGTGCGGCACTGATCGTGCTCTCCCGTTCGCAGCCCCAGCCCCGCAAGGTCGTCGGCCTGGACCTCGCCCAGTTCGGTGTCGCGGCCACGGTCTTCACCGCGTGGAACATCTTCTGGACGATCACCGACCTCGGCCAGGTCGACGCCGGTGCCGGTCTCGTCCTCGGTCTGATCGCCTCGCTCGTGCTGGCCGGCGGCGCGGTCGCCACCCCGCTGGTTCCCTCGCTGAAGGCGCCCCTGATGGGCGCCCCGCGCCCGCAGCCCGTGCAGGCGCCGTACGGCGGCCAGCCGCAGCCCGGCCAGGGGTACGGCTACCCGGGTGCCCAGCAGCAGCCGTACGGCGCGCAGCCGGGTCAGCCCCAGCCGTACGGTGCCCAGCCGCAGCCCGGTCAGCCCGACCCCGCCCAGGCGCAGGCGCAGCAGGCCCCGCAGGGCGGCGCCGCGCCGGCCGGTGACTTCACGCCGTTCTGGTTCGCCGTGCCGGTGGCCCGCCCGCTGTACGGGGAGGACGGTTCACCGAGCCCGATCGCCGAACTGGCGCCGGGCACCTGGTACCTCGCGGTCGAGCAGCGCGGTCCGAGCCTCATCGCCCAGACGCAGGACGGCCGTCGTGGCGTTCTGCAGGACACCACGGGCATCCAGCGCGGCTGACAGCACTCCCGCTCCGCGGCCCCTCGCCCCTTCCGGGCGGGGGGCCGCTGCCGTACTCTCCGTCCGTACAAAGCGATCTGATGTATCGTCAGCTCGATATGGCTGGAGGGACCGGTATGCGGCTCGGACTCGCTCTCGGCTACTGGGGCCGCGGCCCGAACCTCGCCCACCTGGACCTCGCCCGCGAGGCGGAACGGCTGGGCTACGACTCGGTGTGGACGGCGGAGGCCTGGGGCTCCGACGCCTTCACCCCGCTGACCTGGATCGCGGCGCACACCTCCCGCATCCGGCTGGGCACCGGCATCGCGCAGATGGCGGCACGCACCCCGACCGCGACGGCCATGCACGCACTGACCCTCGACCATCTCTCCGGCGGCCGCATGATGCTCGGGCTCGGGCTGTCAGGGCCCCAGGTGGTGGAGGGCTGGTACGGGCGCCCCTTCCCGAGGAGCCCGTTGACCGCCACCCGCGAGTACGTCGAGGTCATCCGGCAAGTACTGAGGCGCGAGGCCCCTGTTGAGCTGGACGGGCGGTTCCACTCCCATCCGTACACCGGTCCGGACGCGACCGGGCTCGGCAGACCGCTGAAGCCGATCACCCATCCGCTGCGGGCCGGGATGCCCGTACTGCTGGGCGCCGAAGGCCCGAAGAACATCGCGCAGACGACCCGGATCGCGGACGGCTGGCTGCCGTTGTACTGGTCGCCGCTGCGGACCGATGTGTACGAGGCGTCGCTGACCGAGCTCCCCGACGGCTTCATGATCGCGCCGATGGCCCGCGCGCACGTCTGTGACGATGTCACGGAAGGCCTGCTGCCGGTGAAGGCGATGCTCGGCTTCTACATCGGCGGGATGGGACACGCCGCCCGTAACTTCCACGCCGATCTGATGGCACGGATGGGCTTCGAGGAGGAGGCACGGCGGATCCAGCAGCTGTTCCTGCAGGGCCGCAAGGAGGAGGCGGTACTGGCCGTGCCGGACGCGTTCGCCGATGAGATCTCGCTCGTCGGCCCGCGCGAACGGATCGCGGAACGGCTGGAGTTGTGGCGGAAGGGCCCGGTGACCGACCTGCTGGTCACGGCACCGGACCCGCACACCCTGCGCGTACTGGCAGACCTCAACAGCGCCTGAGAGCCCGCCTCAGCGGAACGTCGCCCGCTCCAGCCAGAAGTCCAGCAACTCCCGGTCCCCGAGCACCTCGGCCCGCCCGCTGTCCACGTCCAGCCGCCGGTTGATCAGCAGCATCAGGTCCGTCAGCGGCGCGCGCACCGCGACGGTCGCCTTCTCGTGCGCCCGCCGCCAGGTGAACCCGTCCTCGCCGAACTCGATCAGCCACTCCGCCCCGGGCACGTCCGTGGCATGGAAGTGGAGGGACCGGCCGGCCCCCCGGAGCTCCGCGGCCTCCGGGTCCCCCTGGGACTGGGCGAAGGCGACGATCTCCAGCCACTCGTCCATCGTGTCGGCCGCCAGCTCGGGCGCCACCGCGTAGTCGGCCCGCACGGCGAGCACCGCGTCGGCGCGGTGGACGACCGTCTCGTGCGCCATGCGCCGCGCCCAGAAACCGGCGCTCCTGTCCCACGACCAGCTCCAGACCTGCCGGTCGTGACCTGCGTCGCGCAGCACGTCAGCCGTCTTCGCCGCCCCGTCGGCCAGCCAGGCGTCCAGCACGGCCGGGTCGTCGCCGTCCGGCGTGAACTCCGGCACCTGTTCGTCCGGGAGTTGCCCGGTCGCCCGGGTGCGGACGATCTCGCCGGCCCAGCGGTGGGCGCCGCCGACGTGCACGGCGAGATCGCGCAGCGTCCAGTCGGGGCAGGTCGGGACCGGCGCGGCGAGATCCGCGCCCTTGAGCGTCGCCCTCAACTCATCGGTCTGCCGGACGATTTCGTCGCAGTAGCGATCATGTGCCAGAAGCGTCATGGCGGCACCCTATTGCGGCCGCCTCGCAGCCCACATCCGGTTATCCGCCGAGCTGGGACGTGGACGGCACCTTGTCCTTCACCTCGGCGCCCGCGCTCTTGCCCGCGTCCTTGATGCCGTTGATGACGTTCTCGAAGGCACCGACGTCCCCCGCGCCCGCCTCGCCCGTGCGGAGCTTGGTCCCGAGCCCCTTGAGTGATGCGATGCCCGCCGTCAGCGGCGCGACCGCCTTCGACAGCAGCGGGTCGCCCTTGGCGTTCTCCGCCGCCGCCTTGAGCCGGTTGTACGCGAACCCGCCCGCGAGCCCCGCCTTGACCAGCGCGGTCTTCCGCCCGTCGGCGCCCTTCTTGAACTTGCCCGCACGGTACGGCTTGACGATCCACTGATACGTGGCACCTGCCGCGAGCCCCGCATTGGCGACGAACCGCGTCTTCGCGAGCTTCTGCTTCTCCGGGGACGCCGTACCGCTCGGGGTCGGGGAGGAGCTCGAACTGCTGCTGGAGCCCCCGCCGCACCCGGTGGCGCCCACCAGCACGGTGCAGGACAGCAGCAACGCCACGAACAGACGGCGGAGCGGTACGGAACTGGGCACAGCGGGCCTCCCTGAACGGGCACACGGTGGGTTCTACGGGTGAGTGACGCGGTCCGGCACTCCCGGCCAGGCTCATCCCGGCCCGGGATCCGCGCCACTCAGGAGGCGCCGTCCGGGTTTCGGGCCACGGAAAGCGGCAACCCGATGTCCATGTCTTCTGGAAAAGGCACGAGAAGCAGCACCGCCGCACGTGTCATAGCCGTCGTGGCCGATGTCATGGCCGCCATCATCGGCCTGTGGATCCTGATGTACCTGCTGGACGCGAACCGGGCCAACGACCTGGTGGACTTCGTCAGGGGCACCGCCCACTGGCTGGCCGGCTGGTCGTACGACCTGTTCACGTTCGACGAGGCGTGGGCGCGGGTCGTCGCCGGATACGGCCTCGCCGCCGTCGTCTACCTATTCGTCGGACATGCGGTGGCGGGCCGCATCCGCCGCTACTGACCCGCCGGCGAGGACGCGTTCAGTGGTCCGAGCAGACCATCAGGTGCGCGAAGCCTCGTCGCAGCAGTCCGGTTCCAGCCCGTTCGGCAGCCGTTCGCCGCTGAAGACCGCGGTGGTCGCCTCATCGCCCCCCAGGGCGGCCACCGCGAGCAGCAGCGAGCCGGCGGTCCAGGTGGTGTGCTCCTCCGGCCAGAACGCCCGGTTGCCCTCGAAGACGTAACCGGTCCAGTACATGCCGCCCTCGGCGCGCAGGTGCTGGATGGACTGGAGGATCTCCAGCGCCCGGTCGGACTCACCCATCACCCAGAGTGCCAGGGCGAGTTCGCAGCTCTCGCCGCCGGTCACCCAGGGGTTGGGCAGCACACAGCGGACCCCGAGGCCGGGGACGACGAAGCGGTCCCAGGCTTCCTCGATCCGTTCCTTGGCGGCCGTTCCGGTGAGCGCGCCGCCGAGGACCGGGTAGTACCAGTCCATCGAGTAGTGGCTCTTGTCGAGGAAGCGTTCGGGGTGGTTGCGGATCGCGTGCGCGAGCGCACCGGTCGCCAACTCCCAATCGGGCTGCGGCTCTTCGCGCTGCTCGGCGATGGCGAGTGCACAGCGCAACGCCTGATGGATGGAGGAGCAGCCGGTCAGCAGGGCGTCGTCGACCGGGGTGCCGTCGGGTTCGCGCTTCCAGCCGATCTGGCCGCCGGGCTGCTGGAGCCGCAGGACGAATTCGACGGCCGCGTAGACGGTCGGCCACATCCGGTCGATGAACGCGTCGTCGCCGGTGGCGAGGTAGTGGTGCCAGACGCCGACCGCCACGTACGCGCAGAAGTTGGACTCCAGGCCCCGGTCGGTCGGCCGGTCCGGGTCGCCGTCGTGGTAGGCGGCGTACCAGGAGCCGTCCTCGTTCTGGTGCCGGGCCAGCCAGTCGTAGGCGCGTTCCGCCGCGGCGTGCTCACCCGCGGCGTCGAGGGCCATGGCGGCCTCGGTGTGGTCCCACGGGTCGAGGTGGTGACCGCGGAACCAGGGCAGCGCGCCGTCCTCGCACTGCACGGCGAGCAGCGCCTCGACGGTCTCGGTGGCCTGCTCGGCGGTGAGCACTCCGGGCAGCACGAGGTGTTCGGTCTGCTCGGGAGTGGTCACGCCTCGGCCTTCGAAAGGTCGTCCGCGGCAGCGGCCCTGGGCAGGTGCGGCTTGGTGGCGTAGGCGACGAAGCTCTTGCCGACGACCGGGTTGAGCAGTTGCTCGGCGACCCGGGTGACGGCCGGCTTCTTCATGATGTCCCAGACCAGCAGCTTGTGGTACGCACGGACCGGCAGCGCTGCGTCCTTGCCGTCGCGGCCGACTCCGAACGCGCACTTGAGCCACCAGTACGGCGAGTGCAGCGCGTGCGCGTGGTGGGTGCCGTACGGCTTGAGACCGGCGCCGCGGATCTTGCCGAGGAGTTCGTCGGCCTTGTAGATGCGGATGTGGCCGCCCTCGACCTCGTGGTAGGCGTCGGAGAGTGTCCAGCAGACCTTCTCGGGACCGTACCGCGGCACGGTGATCGCGATCCGGCCGCCCGGCTTGAGGACCCGGACCATCTCGGCGAGCACGCCCTTGTCGTCGGGGATGTGCTCCATCACCTCGGAGATGATGACGACGTCGAAGGACTCGTCGGGGAACGGCAGGTTGAGCGCGTCGCCCTCCATCGCGGTGGCGGTGGCGCCCTCGGGGGCCTCGCCGGCCTCCTTCATCGCCGCGAACCACTTGGCGACCTCGCGGATCTCCTCGCCGTTCTGGTCGAGTGCCACCACCTGGGTGCCGCGCCGGTAGCACTCGAAGGCGTGGCGTCCGGCGCCGCAGCCCAGATCGAGCACTCGGTCGCCTGCGGCGAGCGGGAAGCGGGTGAAGTCCACGGTCAGCACGAATGCCTGCTTTCGCGGTCGGGGGTCGAGGGGTCAGGGAGCAGGGACGGCGGGAACGGGCGTCGGGGTCACCGACGGCCGACGGAGTGCGTGGTGGCTGCGCGAGCGGCGATCGCCTGCCGGTAGAGCTCCGCGGTGCCGATGGCCGCCTGCTTCCAGGTGAACCGGGACAGCACCCGTTCGCGGCCCGCGGCGCCGAGCCGGGCCCGCAGTTCCGGGTCGCCCAGCAGCCGGGCGAGTGCGGCGGCCAGTGCCCCGGCGTCGGCGGGCGGCACGGCCAGGCAGGTCTCGCCGTCCGGGCCGGCCACCTCGGGGATCGCCCCGCCGGTGGTGGCGACGAGCGGGGTGCCGGTGGCCATGGCCTCGGCGGCGGGCAGTGAGAACCCCTCGTACAACGACGGGACACAGGCGATCTCGGCGCTCCGCACCAGGTCGACGAGTTCGGTGTCGCTGATGCCCTTGACGAATTCGACGGCGTCCTGGAGTCCGTACCGCTCGATGGCCTGCGCGACCGGTCCGTCCTCGGCCCGCTTGCCGACGACCACGAGGTGCGCCTGCGGGTTCTCCGTACGGAGTTTGGCGAGCGCCTCGACGAGGTGGACGAGGCCCTTCAGGGGGACGTCGGCACTGGAGGTGGTGACGATCCGGCCCGGCACCTCGGCGATCTTCGGGTCGGGCGACCACAGGTCGGTGTCCGCACCGATGTGCACGACATGGATCCGGTCCTGCCGCACCCCGAGGTGGTCGACGATCTCCTGCTTGGAGGAGCCGGAGACGGTGAGGACCGACGGCAGCCGGCGCGCGACCCGCTTCTGCATGCGGGTGAAGGCGTACCAGCGGCGCACGGAGGCGCGGCGGCGACGGCTGTCTGCGGCGTCCAGTTCCAGCTGCCGGTCGACGGTGATGGGGTGGTGGATGGTGGTGACGAGCGGGGCGCCGAGATCCGCCAACAGCCCGTACCCGAGGGTCTGGTTGTCGTGGATGACATCGAACTCGCCGCGGCGCGCGGCGAGATGGCGGCGGGCGCGGAGGCTGAAGGTGAGCGGTTCCGGGAAACCACCGGTCCACATGGTGGCGACCTCGGCGGCGTCGATCCAGTCCCGGTACTCGCCGCGCCCGGGGGTGCGGAACGGGTCGGGCTGGCGGTAGAGGTCCAGACTCGGCAACTCGGTGAGCGGGACGCCCTCGTCGAGTACGGGATAGGGCTGGGCGCCGATCACTTCGACGCTGTGGCCGAGGCGGGCGAGCTCGCGGCCGAGGTGGCGTACGTACACACCCTGACCGCCGCAGAACGGGTTGCCCTTGTAGGTGAGAAGTGCGATGCGCAGGGGTCGCCCGTCGGTGCTGCCCGACGCGTGGCCGCCCGTGCGGGGGCCCGCTTCTATGGCCTCAGCGGTCACACTCGGCCCCCTTCTCACTGCGTGTTCGCCGGAGCGTAACCGCTCGCGCTAATCTAGAACAAGTTTCAGACTGGATCGTTCAATGAGCTACGAATCTACCGGCAGGTAGCGTCGGCGCAACGGCCGGATCAGGTGATTCGCGCCACCACCGGGCACCCTGGCATGCTGTGCGCCGCCGGGGCCCAGACGCCTCCCCCGGTCGCGGACAGAAGCCATGGATGGGGACACATGACAGCGGAAGCCAAGCCGGCATCGCCGCCCCTGACGGAACGGCAGGAGGCTCGCCGTCGTCGCATTCTGCACGCCAGCGCCCAGCTCGCCAGCAGGGGCGGTTTCGAGGCGGTGCAGATGCGTGAGGTGGCGGAGGCCGCCGGGGTCGCCCTGGGCACGCTGTACCGGTACTTCCCCTCCAAGATCCACCTCCTGGTCGCCACCATGCAGGACCAGCTCCAGCACATGCACGGGACGCTGCGCAAGCGCCCCCCGGCCGGGGACGACGCGGCGGCGCGCGTCGCCGACACCCTGATGCGGGCGTTCCGCGCGATGCAGCGCGAACCGCATCTGGCGGATGCGATGGTGCGTGCGCTGACCTTCGCGGACCGCAGCGTCAGTCCCGAGGTGGACACCGTCTCGCGGATCACGACGGCAATCATCCTGGACTCGATGGGGCTCCAGCACCCGACGCCGGAACAGCTGTCCGCGGTCCGGGTGATCGAGCACACCTGGCACTCGGCGCTGATCACCTGGCTGTCGGGGCGGGCGTCGATCGCGCAGGTGAAGATAGACATCGAGACGGTGTGCCGGCTGATCGACGTGACGACGCCGGACGCCCCCTGAGGGCCGGCCCGTCATCCCTGCCGGGCGCACGACGACGGCTACGGCACCTCGCCGCGGACAGCCCCTGGCGGACCTACCCCGAGGCGTCACCTGTCGGCCACATACCCCTCACATCTCTGTGCCGGGTGCCCTCGAATCTCTCCTAGCATGAACCTGACCAGCACCGATGGAGAGGAAGACATGACTGACGAGTCAGGCACGGCAGGCGGCACGGCAGGCGGGCAGAACCTGGGCGTTCACCCCGGGACGACGCCGGGGTACGGCGTCGGCGCCCAGGCCCCTTACGGCTACGCGTACCCCACGGGCGCCGCGCTGCCCACCGGCAAGGCGACCGCCTCGATGGTGCTCGGCATCGTCGGACTGCTGCTCATCCCGATCGTGGCGCCGATCATCGCCCTGTGCCTGGGTATCTCGGCCCGCCGCATGGCGGACCGGGGCGAGGGCGGCGCCCGCGGCCAGGCGACCGCCGGAATGGTGATGGGGATCATCGGCTGCGCCTTCGCCTGCCTCGGGTTCCTCGTGGCCACGATCCAGGCGGTCAGCGGCGTCTGACATCGCCGACGGTCGTCCGCCCGGGCGGACGACGGGGCGCGGTCCTCCCGGGCCGCGCCACCCTGCCCCCGGTTTCGGCACATGTGCGACCCCCACATGTGCACCGCCTCAGGTGGGGGCCCCTGCACCATGTCGACGGCGGCGCGGGCTTCATACGGTTCGGCGACATCACAGGAATCCCGCCGAGGAGCCGGTCACCATGCGTCGCAGAGCCACAGGCACCGCCCACCGCAGATCCCTCTCCGCACTCGCCACGCTGGCCGCCGCCGGCGTCCTGCTGACCGGCTGCACCGCCGCCGGCAAGGCGGGCGAGGCTGACACCGCGTCCGGCAAGGGCGCAAAGGACCAGACCGTCGACGTGGGGCTGGTCTACTCCCGGACCGGGTTGCTCGCGGCCTACGGGAAGCAGTACCGCGACGGCTTCATGGCGGGTCTGGACTACGCGACGAAGGGCACCGGCAAAGTGGCCGGGCACCGCATCGAGGTCACCGAGCAGGACGACGCGGGCGACCCAGGCAAGGCGGTCGCCGCGGCGAAGAACCTGATCGGCAAGGGCTACAAGGTACTGGCCGGGACCACGGACTCCGGGGTCGCCCTGCAGATGGCGCCGCTCGCCGCGCAGAACAAAGTGCTGTACGTCAGCGGGCCCGCCGCCACCGACGCCGTGACCGGGATCAACGCCTACACGTTCCGCTCCGGCCGGCAGTCCTACCAGGACATCCTCACCGCCGGGGCGATGCTCGGCGGGGCCAAGGGCAAGAAGGTCACCGTGCTGGCCCAGGACTCCACGTTCGGCCAGGCCAACGTCGCCGCGGTGAAGGCCGTGCTCGGCGGCCAGGGTGCGAAGGTGGGTTCCGTGCTGGCCCCGCCGAGCGCCACGGACCTGACCCCGTTCGCCCGGCAGGTGAAGGCCGCCGGTCCCGATCTGGTCTTCGTCGCCTGGGCCGGTTCCACCGCCCCCGCGCTGTGGACCGCCCTGGACCAGCAGGGGGTGCCGAGCGCCTCCAAGGTGGTCACCGGGCTGGCCGGGACCGCCTCGTACCCGGTCTTCGGTGCGGCGGGTTCCAAGGTCTCGTTCCTGGCGCACTACTTCCCCGGCGCGGGCGGCGGCAACGCCGTGGAGAAGGCCATGCTGGACGCGGTGGCCAAGGCGGGCGGCACCCCTGATCTGTTCACCCCCGACGGCTTCACCGCGGCCCAGATGATCGTGCACGCCGTGGAGGAGGGCAGCGCCACCGATCCCGCCGCCATGGCGAAGGCCCTGGAGGGCTGGAGCTTCGACGGGGTGAAGGGCAGGGAGCAGGTCCGCGCCGGGGACCACGCGCTGCTGCAGCCGATGTTCGTGGCGAAGCTGACCGGGAAGGGCGCCACCGCGAAGCCGGAGCTGGTGACCACCGAGCCGATGGACAAGGTGGCGCCGCCCGCGAAGCCCTCGGCGGGCTGACCGGTGGCAGCACCTGACATCACGACGGATCACGGGAGCGCGGCGCACTCCGCCGCCCCCGTGCTTCAACTGGCCGGACTGAGCTGGGGCGTCGGTGGGGCGACCATCGTCGAGGACATCACCCTGGATGTCCGCGAGGGCGAGTTCCTGGCCTTCATCGGCCCCAACGGGGCCGGCAAGACCTCGCTGTTCAATCTGATCAGCGGGCTGACGACAGCCACCTCGGGCACCCTCGCGCTGGACGGTACGGACCTGACCGGCCGTCCCGCGCACGTCCGGGCCCGGCGCGGGATCGGCCGGACGTTCCAGACGTCCAGTCTGTGGCCGGGGATGAGCGTGGCCGACCACGTCCGGCTGGCCGCCCAGGCCGCCGGGGGCGGCTCGTACCGCGTGTGGCGGCGCGCTTCCCCGTACACCGACGAGGTGCGCGGCGTGCTGGAGCGCACCGGACTCGGCCACCGCGCAGGGGCGCTGGCGTCCGAGCTGTCGCACGGCGAGAAGCGGAAGCTGGAGCTGGCGGTGCTGCTCGTGGGCGAGCCGCGGCTGATGCTGCTCGACGAACCGATGGCCGGGGTGAGCGCGGAGGAGGTCCCCGCACTCACCGAACTGATCCGCACCCTGCACCGGGACGAGGGCCGCACCGTCCTCATGGTCGAGCACCACATGGACGTACTGCTGGGGCTGGCCGACCGGCTGGCCGTGATGCACCACGGCCGGCTCCTGGCGCTGGACACCCCGGAGGCCGTGACCGCCGACCCGACCGTGCAGCAGGCATACCTCGGGGAGGGGCTGTGACGACGGAGACCCTGCTCGCCGTACGGGACCTGCGGGTTCTCATCGGCGGACGGCACATCCTGCACGGTGTGGACCTCGATGTCGCCCGCCACGGGGTGACCGCGCTCCTCGGCCGCAACGGTGCCGGGAAGACCACGACCGTGCGCGGCGTCCTCGGCCTCGTCCCGCGCACCGGAAGCGTCCGGCTGGACGGTGAGGAGACCGTGGCGCTGCCCACCCACACGCTGGTGCGGCGGGGCATCGGTTACGCCCCCGAGGACCGCGGCATCTTCGCCGGACTGACCGTGGCGGAGAACCTGCGGCTGGCCGAGCGGCGCGGGGCGGGCGCACCGGCTTACCCCCTCGTCCATGAGCTCTTCCCCGAACTGAAACGCCGGGAGCGCCAGTTGGCCGGGACGCTGTCCGGAGGGCAGCAGCAGATGGTCGCCATCGGACGCACGCTCCTCAACGGAAACCGACTGATCATCGCGGACGAACCCACCAAGGGTCTGGCGCCCAGGGTGGTCACCGAGGTCGCCGAGGTGCTGGAGCGGGCAGCCGAGGCGGTGCCGGTGCTGCTCGTGGAGCAGAACCTCGCCGTCGTACGGCGCCTCGCCGCGCACTGCACGGTGCTCGCCGACGGCCGGACCGCCCATCAGGGACCGGCCGGTGAGCTGCTGGGCGACGCGGAGGCGGCGCGCCGGCTGCTGGGCGTGGGGCACGGTCCGGCCGCCCACGTGCCTTCCCGGAACGCGGAGGAAGATTCCTGATGTCCACCCTTGTGCTGCTCACCATGACCGGACTCGGTCTGGGGGCGCTCTACTTCCTGATCGCGTCGGGGCTTTCGCTGATCTTCGGTCTGATGGACGTGCTCAACTTCGCGCACGGGGCGCTGCTCTCCATCGGCGCGTACGGCACCTGGTGGGCGGCGTCCGGCAATCTGCCGGGCGCGGGCCCCGGCGGTGCGGGCTTCGTCCTCGCGGTCCTGTTCGGTACGGCGGTGGGCACCGCCGCCGCGGTACTGCTGGAGCTCACCGTCGTCCGCCCGCTCTACACCCGGCCGCGCGAACAGGTGCTCGCCACGGTCGGGGTGGGGCTCGCCGTCCCGGCCCTGCTGTCGGGCATCTGGGGCTCGGACGCCCGGACCTTCCCCGGGCCCGAGGCGCTGTCCGGCACGTTCTCCCTGCTGGGCGCGGAGGTACCGGTCAACCGGCTGGTGCTGATCGCGGCGGCGGTCGTGGTGCTGATCGCGCTGCGGCTCTTCCTCGGACGGACCCGGCACGGACTGGTCGTACGGGCGGGGGTCGAGGACCGGGCGATGGTGACGGCGCTCGGCATCGACGTCCGCAAGGCGTTCACGCTCGTCTTCGCGATCGGCGGCTGCGCCGCCGCGCTCGGCGGGGCGCTCGGCGGGCTGTACTTCGGCTCGGTCGACCCCCGACAGGGCACGTCGCTGCTGATCTTCGCGTTCGTCGTGGTCGTCACCGGGGGCATGGGCTCGGTGACCGGCGCCGCCGTGGCGTCCGTCGTGATCGGCCTGGTCCAGCAGTTCGCCAACTACTACACCGCAGCGGGCCTCGGCGACCTGGCCGTCGTCGTCCTGCTCGCCGCGCTGCTGCTCGTACGGCCGCGCGGACTGACCGGGAGGCTCGCGTGAGCACCGTGACCGGGACACCCGACCGCACGAGCGGAACACCGGCGGCACCGTCCGACGCACCGGTGCGCGCGAACACGGCGCGGCTGCTGCGCTGGTGGCCGGCCGTGGTGCTGGTGCTGCTGATCGTCGCACCGTACAGCGCCCTGCCGTTGCCGGGACTGCTCGACGGCCCGCTGGGCAGTCCGGGCAGCCTGCAACTCCTCGCCACCTGCCTGTTGTTCGGCGCCCTGGCCACCGGGTACGACCTGCTGCTCGGCCGGACCGGGCTGCTCTCCTTCGGGCATGCCCTGTACTTCGCGGCGGGCAGCTACGCCACCAACACCATCATGCTGGAGGCCGGACTGCCGTTCGCCGTCTCCGCTCCGGTCGGCGTCTGCTTCGGGATCGCGCTCGCACTGGTGCTGGGATCGGTGAGCCTGCGCGTCACCGGCATCGGCTTCTCCATGGTGACGCTGGCCTTCGCCCAGGCGGGCTCGATCCTCGTCTCCCGCAACCCCGGCGGCTTCACCGGCGGCGAGGAGGGCCGGGCCGCGCCCGCCGAGCTGCTGCCGTCCGGGCTCGTGGGCATCGAGCACACGGCGAACCTGTACTGGGTCGCGCTCGGCTATCTCGTCCTCACGCTGGCCGTCGTCCACTGGGCGGTCCGCTCCCCGACGGGGCGGGTCTGGGAGGGCATCAAGGAGAACGAGCGCCGGGTGGAGGTGCTGGGGCTGAAGCCGTACGGGTTCAAACTTTCGGCGTTCGTCCTGGCCGGTGCGCTGGCCGCGCTCGGCGGGCTCGTCCATCTGCTGCTCACCGGCGGCTCCACCCCACAGACGACGACGTCGGACTTCACGCTGTCGCTGCTGGTGATGGTGGTGCTGGGTGGCTCGGGCACCCGCTGGGGACCGATGGTCGGCGGCATCCTCTACACGTGGGCCGACCACCGGCTCGGCGATCTCGCCGGATCGGGTGCGGTCGCCGACCTTCCCGCGGTACTGCGGGTACCGCTCTCCCAGCCACTGTTCCTGCTCGGTGTGGTGTTCGTGGCCGTGGTCCATCTCCTGCCGGGCGGGCTGGCACGGCTGCCGTCCCGGATACGTTCCGTACTCCGTGCGACCAGTGAGGGCGCACCCGCCCAGAAGGAGGACCGGCACTCATGACCGCGTACGAGGAGATACGTGTCCCGGTGGCCGGCGGCGAACTGGCCGCCCTGCGCTGGCCGGCCCGGGAGCCCGACGCGCCGGTGGTCGTCGCCCTGCACGGCATCACGGCCAACGCGCTCTCCTGGGGCACGGTGGCGCGGCTGCTGGCCGGCCAGGTCACGCTGGTCGCCCCGGACCTGCGCGGCCGGGCCGGAAGCTCCGGGCTGCCCGGACCGTACGGCATCGCGGCGCACGCCGATGACATCGCGGCCCTGACCGGGGCGCTCGGCCTGGACCGGGTGGTGCTGGCCGGTCACTCGATGGGCGCGTTCGTGGCGGCGCTGGCCGCCGTACGGCATCCTGACCGGTTCGGTCCGCTGCTGCTCGTCGACGGTGGGATCGGCTTCCCCGCCCCCACCCATCTCTCCCCGGACGAACTGATGACGGCAGTGATCGGTCCGGCCATGGACCGGCTGTCGATGACGTTCCCCGACCGGGCCGCCTACCGGGATTTCTGGCAGGCGCATCCCGCGTTCGCCGGGGACGCCTGGTCGCCCGAGGTGGACGCGTACATCCAGCGCGATCTGACGGGCGACGAACCGGCGATGCACTCGACGTGCCGGATCGAGGCGGTGCGCACCGACGGGATCGGTCTCTTCGACGACGACGTGCTTTCGGCGGTACGAAAGTTGCCGGTGCCGGCGACGCTGCTGTGGGCGGCGCGCGGTCTCATGGACGAGCCGCAGGGACTGTACGACGAGCAGCGGCTGGCGGCCGCCGACCTCTCCGGCACCCTGCTGGAGCCGGTGGCGGTGCCGGACGTCAACCACTACACCGTGCTCACCGGGGACACCGGCGCACAGGAGATCGCCACACGACTGGTGGCACTCTCGAACATACCCAGCCCGTGCGGCGGTTGAGGAAGGAGCGGTGGCCGGCCGACCGGCCGGTCACCGCTCCTGACCGCCCGACAACAGGTTCAGCCGCAGCGCCAGCTGAAGTTCCAGCGCCCGGTCGGGCTCGTTCCAGTCGCGGCCGAGCAGCACCTGGATCCGGTCCAGCCGCTGCACCACCGTGTTGACGTGGACGTGGAGTTCGTCCTTGGCGCGGATGAGGCTGCCGCCGGAACCGAAGTAGGCCCTCAGCGTGCGTACGAGGTGGGTGCCGCGCTGGGCGTCGTACCGCAGCAGGGGTCCCAGCGTCGCGGTGACGAAGCCGTCGACATCCTGCGCGTTGCCCAGCACCACGCCGAGGAAGCCGAGTTCGTCGACACAGGCGCCTTCTCCGGTACGGCCGAGGACCCGCATGGCCCGCAGGCAGCGTGCCGCCTCGGCGTACGCGGCGGCGAGCTGCCGCGGCCCCCGGGCCGGACCGGTGGCGGCCACGGTGACGGGGGCCTGGACCAGCTGGCCGAGCTGGGCGGCCGCCGCCCGCGCCGCGTCCCCCGCATCGGGTCCGGGGTCCGCGTCCGCCTCGCAGCCGATCAACAGCACCACGGTTCCCGCATGTTCGGCACTCACGCCGCGGATGTCCCCGCCGAACAGATAGCGCAGGGCTGCGGCGCAGAGCTTCTCCCGGGCGCCCGCCTCGGCCACGAGCAGCAGATGCGGGCGGTCCAGGTCGATGCCGAGGCGTCGGCCGCGTTCGGCCAGTCCGGCGGGGTCGCGGTCCGCGTCGGTCAGCAGATCGCTGATCAGCTCGCCGCGGATCCGGTTCTCGGTCTCCGCGACCGTGCGCCGCAGCAGCAGCAGGAGGCCGGTGACCACGGCGGCACGTTCGAAGAGCCGCCGGTCCGAGTCGTCGAGCCGACCGCGCTGGTGCAGGACCAGACTGGCCAGGAGTTCCTGCCCGGCGAGCACGGCGCAGATCCACCGGCCGTCGCGGTGCACGGCGCGCGCTCCGGTGCGGGACTCCTCGGCGGTCTCGACCAGCCATCCGGCGTCCATGGAGTCGGCGGCGAGACCCGCACCGTCGGGCCGGACGGCCGCCAGCGGGCGCCCGCCCGGGTCATGGATGGTCAGCGGGGAGTCCAGCAGCCCGGCGACGGCCGCCGCGACGTCCTTGACGTCACCGCCGCGCAACACCAGGTCGGTCAGCCGGTCATGTGCCTCCTCGGCCCGCTGCATGGCGGCCGAGTGTTCGCGTACCGCCGCGTTCGCCTCCGCCAGCTCGGCGTTCGCCTCGGCGAGTTCGGCGAGGGCGGACCGGGTGTCGGCGAGGGCGCGCGCGGTGTCGATCGCGATCGCAGCGTGCGCGGCGAGTGAGCAGAGCAGGGCGACCTCGTCGGGGCTGAAGACGCGGGGTGCGCGGTCGGCGGCGAAGAGGACGCCGATGACCTTCCCCGTACCGCCGCGGCTGGAGCCGAGGAGCAGGGGCACGCCCAGGATGGCGACGAGCCCCTCGTCGAGGACCCCGGCGTTGATGTTGCGGGTGTGGCGGAAGCGGTCGTCGGTGCGGTAGTCGGGGGTGGCGTACGGGCTCGCGGTCTGCGCGACCAGCCCGCCGAGCCCTTCGCCGAGTTCCAGCCGCAGCCGCTGGAAGAGGAGCGACACCGACCCGTCGGTCACCCGCATGTAGGTGTCCCCCGCCTCCTCGTCGGGGAGCGTGAGATACGCCGTGTCCGTGCCGAGCAGCATCCTGGCCCGCCGGACGATCGCCTTGAGCACGTCGTCCAGATCCCGGGAGGCGGCCAGATCGCCCGCGGTGTCGAAGAGCGCGGTGAGCTGGAGCTCGCGGCGCCGGTGCTGGCGCAGGGCGCCCCTGATCCGCAGGGCGGTGGCGGTGGCCGCCTCCACCTCGGCGAGTTCGCCCGCGGGCACACCGGCCGCCCGCGCCTGGGAGGACACGGCTCCCAGCGCCTCGGCGGGGGCGTCCTCGGCCAGCAGGTCGAGGAGGAGACGCAGGTGGGGCGCGGCGGAGGGGGTGGGTGCAGACATGGGCGGCCATCGTTCGTCGGGAGGGGCGGGGAGCCGGGAGGGTCAGTTGGCGGTCCAGCCGCCGTCCATGGAAAGGGAGGTGCCGGTGATGTGTGAGGTACCCGGTCCGCACAGCCAGAGCACCGCTCCGGCAACGTCCTCGGGTTCGATCAGGTGCTTGATGGCACTGCGTTCCAGCATCACCTTGCCCACCACCTCCTCCTCCGTGATGCCGTGGGTACGGGCCTGTGCCGCGATCTGGTTCTCGACCAGGGGCGTGCGTACGTAGCCGGGGTTGACGCAGTTACTGGTCACCCCGTGCGGTGCTGCTTCCAGGGCGACCACCTTGCTGAGTCCCTCCAGTGCGTGCTTGGCCGATACGTATGCCGATTTGTACGGGCTGGCGCGCAGCCCGTGGACGGACGAGATGTTGACGACGCGCCCCCAGCCGCGTTCGTACATGCCGGGCAGGGTGCGGCGCAAGATGCGGAACGGTGCTTCCACCATGACGCGGTGGATCAGGGCGAAGCGGTCCGGCGGGAATTCGTGCACGGGGGCCACATGCTGCAGCCCGGCATTATTGACCACCAGGTCGGCGTCGTCCGGCAGGGAGTCCACCGCCTCGGGCACGGACAGATCGACGACCCAGGCAGTTCCGCCGATCCGCTCCGCCAGTTCTTTCGCCGCGTCGGCTGCCTTGTCCACGACGTACACATGGGCGCCCGCGGCAGCGAGAGCCTGCGCGCAGGCCTGTCCGATGCCGCTCGCCGCACCGGTCACCAGGGCGGTACGGCCGGCGAGGGACCGGTCTGCGGGCGGGGGGACGGTGAGCGGTGCGGGCCCGGGTTCCGGGCGCTGGGGAGTCTCCATGGTCGTCACCGTAAGGAGGCGGAAGCCCACGTCACACGGGGTCGGTGCACACACCGCCGCGTGTCGGCATGGTGGCGGCGTACATGGTGCGAGGCAGGGGGCGGAAGCCGTCAGCGCCTGTCGTCGAGCCCGGGTCGGGCCCGGGTTCGACGACGGGCACTCAGTGGGCCGCGTCCAGCGTCGCCCGCTGCTCCGCCGTCAGCTCCAGGTCCACCGCGGCCAGGCTCTCGTCCAGCTGTGCCACCGAGGAAGCGCCGACCAGCGGGACGACCGGGACGTCGCCGCCGATGAGCCAGGCCAGGACCACCTGGTTGACGGTCGCCTCGGTCTGCTCGGCCACCACCCGCAGCGCCGCCTGCCGGGCCGGTGTGCCCGGGTGGTCGAACTCCGGGCCCAGCGGCTTGTCCGCCCGGACGTAGGCACCGGCCAGGAGCGGCGAGTAGGCGACCGGCACGAGGGCGGGTTCGGCCCGCAGATAGCTGAGCAGATCCCCGGAGAGCACGCCCTCCTGACCGTCCGGGGACCGCAGGCCGGGCAGGTCCGTGCGCTGCCGCAGATAGCTGTGGTGGTGCTGGAGGACCTCGTATCCCGGCAGTCCGGCGGCCGCGGCGAGGGTCCGGGCCCGCTCCACCTGCCACGCCCAGTGGTTGCTCACGCCCAGCAGGCCGACGGCCCCTTCGGTCACCAGCTCACCGAAGGCCTCGACGGTCTCGCTCATCGGCACGCTCCGGTCCTGCACGTGTGCGTACAGCAGGTCCAGCTTCTCGACACCGAGGTGTTCCCGGCTCCGCTCCGCGGACTCCCGGATCACCTTCGGCGAGAGCCCCTCGATGTCGTGGGTGAAGCCGGCGGCGGGGGCGTTCGGCCGGGCACCGAGCTTGGTGGCGATGACGATCTCGTTGCCGACACCGCGGCTCCGGCGCCATCGGCCGAGCAGCTGCTCGCTCTCCCCGCCCTGGCTGCCGTCGACCCAGAACGCGTAGTTGTTCGACGTGTCGATGAAGGTGCCGCCGGCCTCGGCGTACCGGTCGAGGATGGCGAAGGACGTCGCCTCGTCGGTGGCTGTGCCCATCAGCATGGCGCCGAGGCTGAGCACGCTGACCTCGCGGCGGCTCTTCGGGTCCGTGCCGATCGTGCGGTACCGCATTCCTGTCCCCTCCCAACAGCCCGTCTCGGTGCGGGCGTTGATGACCGGGAGTCTGTATGTTCGAGCGCACTCGATGTCAATCCCGGCTTTCCGCCGGCGCTCGCGACGCAAGAGCGGCGTCGCACACAGCGGGGTCCGAGGGATGTCAGCCCGCCCCATGGGCCGGGGCGGCCCGGACTCGTAGGTTCCGGCAGCAGTCCGCGCGTCCGCACGTTCCGAACAGGGAGGCCCCCGTGCGCCCATCCATCCTGCGACGCCTGCTCCGGAGCATCGCGTCCACCGCTGTCCTCGGTGTCGTCGCGGCGACACCGAACACCGTGGCCGCAGCCCCGCCCGCCGCTGCCGCCGGTGGCCTCCAGCAGGTCACCGGCTTCGGCACGAACCCCGGCAATCTGCAGATGTACGAGTACGCCCCCGCCGGTCTGCCCGCGGGCGCACCGCTGGTGATCGCCCTGCACGGCTGCACGCAGACGGCGAACGACTACTACACCCACTCGGGCTGGCCGAAATACGCCGACCTGTGGAAGTTCGCCGTGGTCTTCCCGCAGACCACCTCCGCGAACAACTCGCTCTCCTGCTTCGGCTGGTTCGATCCGGCCGAGGACACCAGGGGCAAGGGCGAGGCCGCCTCCATCGTGCAGATGGTGGAGCACGCGAAGCAGCAGTACGGCTCGGACGGCCGCCGCGTGTACGTCACCGGGCTCTCGGCGGGCGGCGGAATGACCGCCGATCTGCTGGCCGCCTACCCGGACGTGTTCGCGGGCGGGTCCGTGGCCTCCGGTCTTCCCGCGCAGTGCGCAACCAGCCAGGCGGCCGCTTCCGGCTGCCAGACCGGCCCGCAGAAGCTGACCCCGGCCCAGTGGGGCGACAAGGTCCGCGGCTCCTACTCCGGCTACTCGGGTCCGTGGCCGCGCGTGGCCATCTGGCAGGGCACATCCGACTACACGGTGTATCCCGCCAATGCCACCGCCCTGCGTGACCAGTGGACCGATGTCTGGGGCATCGGTCAGACCCCCTCCAGCACCACCACCCTGCCCGGGAACACCACCCGGAGCGTCTACAACGACGCCTCCGGGCAGCCGGCCGTGGAGACGTACTCCATCTCCGGCATGGGCCACGGCCTGGCCGTCTCCCCCGGCTCCGGAACCGATCAGTGCGGGACGACCGCCGCGTACTTCCTGAGCTCGATCTGCTCGACCTACCACACGGGCGTCTTCTGGGGGCTGGACCAGGGCGCACCGGGCGGTGGCGGCGAGGACCCGCTGCCTGCGCCCTCCGGTCTGACGGTCACCGGTGTCACCGGGACCAGCGCCTCGCTGTCCTGGGGCGCCGTCGCGGGAGCCTCCTCGTACGTCGTCTACCGCGACGGCAGCAAGGTCGCCCAGCCCGCGTCGACGGTGTTCACCGACACGGGGCTGTCCGCCGGGACCGCGTACAACTACACGGTGGCCGCGGTCAACGCCTCGGGCGCGGTCGGCGGGGTCTCGTCCCAGGTGACGGCGACCACGACCTCTGGAGCGACCGGCGCCTGCTACACGGCGACCAATTACGCGCAGGTGGCGGCGGGCAGGGCGCACACGACCGGTGGCTATGTGTACGCCAACGGCTCGGAGCAGAACATGGGGCTGTACAACGTGTTCGTCACACACACCCTGCGGGAGTCACCGGCGGGCTGGTTCGTCATCGCCGACACCGGCTGTACCGCCTGACGGGCCGGGAGCTCCGCCGTGCAGCCCGGATGTCCGTGCCGGGCTGCACCTCGCGCTTGCCGGCCAGTTGATGATGGCGAACCAACTGGTGTAACCGCCCGCTCCGTTGACATACCACTCGACGTATCCATTTGACGACCCGGTGCAGTTGCCGCTGCCGTACGTGGTGACAGTCACCACCCACGCCGATCCCGCACATCCTTGACTGGCCGTCAGACACATGGACCTCCACCGGACAGCTCTCAGTCCTCCGGCGGGAAGACCACCTCACCCGAATCGGCCAGCGTCAGCGTGATCGCTTCGACGGGGCATCCTTCCGCCGCCGCGAGCACCCGCTCGTTGGCATCGGTCTCCGGATCGCCCGGGTGGGACTGCCGGGCGAAGTCCAGCCGGAAGCCGTCCGGAGCGTGGTTCACGCACATCCCGGAGCCGATGCAGACGCTCCGGTCGACCTCCACATGCCAGCGGTCCCCCATCACGCCTCCTGCGGGCCGGGCTGCGCGGGCCGGTACCCGGCGGGCAGATGGATCATCTTGTGCTCGAAGTACTCGCCGTATCCCTCGGGTCCGAACTCCCGCCCCAGGCCGGAGTTCTTGTAGCCGCCGAACGGCCCGAGCATGTCGAGACTGAAGGTGTTCACGCTGTACGTGCCCGTCCTCACCCGGCGGGCGATGTCGATGCCGCGCTCGGTGTCGGCGGTCCAGACGCTGCCGCTGAGCCCGTAATCGGAGTCGTTGGCGATCTTCACCGCCTCCGCCTCGTCGCCGTACGGCAGCAGGCAGATGACAGGCCCGAAGATCTCCTCGCGGGCGATGCGCATGGAGTTGTCGACGGATCCGAAGAGGGTCGGCTCGACGTACCAGCCGCGAGCCTGGGAGGCCGGACGGCCGCCGCCCGTAAGGATCTTGGCGCCTTCCTCCTGGCCGATCCGGATGTAGTCGAGGGAGCGCTGCTGCTGGCGTCGCGCGACCAGGGGGCCGAGTTCGGTGGCGGGGTCGAGCGGGTCACCGACCTTCAGCGCACCCGCCGCGGCGGCGAACGCCTCGGCGGTCTCGTCGTAGCGGGAGTACGGGACGAGGATGCGGGTCTGGGCGACGCACGCCTGGCCGTTGATCATCCAGGCGAACGGGACGATGCCCGCGACGGCCGTGTCCAGATCGGCGTCGGGAAGGATGACAGCGGCGGACTTGCCGCCGAGCTCCAGGGTGACACGGGTGAGGTTCCGTGAGGCGACCTCCATGACCCTGCGGCCCGCCGCGACCGAGCCGGTGAACGACACCTTGTCGACGCCCGGATGGCCGACCAGGTACTCGCTCACCTCGCGGTCCGCCGGAAGGATCGACAGCACCCCTTCGGGGAGCCCGGCCTCGGCGGCGATCTCGGCCAGGATGTAGGCGTCCAGGGGCGATTCGGGCGAGACCTTGAGCACGGCGGAGCAGCCTGCCAGGAGCGCGGGCGCGAGCTTGGCGGCGGCGGTGAACTGCGGGACATTCCACGGCACGACGGCCGCGACCACCCCGACCGGCTCCCGGCGCACCAGCAGCGGCCCGAGGACGCCGTCGCGGCGCTCCTCGTACGGGAAGGTGCGGGCGACGGTGATCGCCGCGTCCCACACCATCATCGCGGCGAGGGCCTGCACCATCACGCTGGAGCTGTACGGAGTTCCGTTCTCGGAGCTGATGACGCGGGCGATCTCCTCGTACCGCACGGCGAACGCGTCCTTGATCCGCGTGATCACCTCGATCCGCTCGTTCAGGGACGCGCGCGGCCAGGGCCCTTCGTCGAAGGCCCGGCGGGCGGCGGCGACAGCCCGGTTCACATCCGCTTCACAGGCGTGCGGCACCCGGCCGATGACCTGCTCGGTGTGGGGCGATATCACCTCGATGATTTCCTGGCCGAGTGGATCGACCAACTCCCCGCCGATGAACAGTTTTCCGTGTTCCACAAGCTCGGTCATGGCTGCTGCCTCCCGCGACCCGGCACGTACCGACTCCACACCTGATTTCATATCTGACTCTGTGTCAGAACTGATACCAGCTCCAGTTCCAGGAGTCCACGCCCCGGACAGGGGCACCGCAACACCCCGGCGCTGATGGTCGACTTGGGCTACTAATGGAACAAGTTCTCGTTACAGTAGGTGTGGCACAGCGCGGCCAGGGGCCGACGCGAGAGATGGGGAGCCCATGACACAGGTGACCGAGCACGGCGGCGGCGTGTGGTCCATCAAGGTCCCGATCCCGGACAACCCGCTCGGCCACACCCTGGTGCATGTCCTCGACACCGACCGCGGGCCGGTCCTCGTCGACACCGGCTGGGACGACCCCGACGCCTGGGACACCCTGGTCGCCGGAGTCGCCGCCGTCGGTGTGGACATCGCAGGCATCCACGGCGTGGTCATCACCCACCACCACCCCGACCACCACGGACTCTCCGGACAGGTCCGCGAGGCATCGGGGGCGTGGATCGCGATGCACGCCGCGGACACCGCGATCGTGCGCCGCACCCGCGAGTCCGAACCGGGCACCTGGTTGAGCTACCTCGCGGCGAAGCTCGCCGCGGTCGGCGCACCGGAGGAGCACCTCGCCCCGCTGCGCGCCGCCCGCACGGGCGGCCGGATGCGCACGCTCCCCGGACTGCGCGCCGCCCTCCCGGACCGCGAGATCGTCCCCGGCGAGCTGCTCGACCTCGCGGGCCGGCGGCTCCGGGCGATCTGGACGCCGGGCCACACCCCCGGCCATGTCTGCCTGCACCTGGAGGAGAACCACCCGGCCGGTCTGCCCGGCCGCGGCCGTCTCTTCTCCGGTGACCATCTGCTGCCCGGCATCAGCCCCCACATCGGGCTGTACGAGGACCCGGACGATGCGACGGCCACCGACCCCCTGGGCGACTACCTGGACTCGCTGGAGCGCATCGGCCGGCTCGGGGTCGCCGAAGTGCTCCCCGCTCACCAGTACCCGTTCACGGACGCGGCGGGGCGCGTACGGGAACTCCTCGACCACCACGAGGAGCGGCTGACCGGACTGCTCGCCCTGCTCGCCACCCCGTTGACGCCGTGGCAACTGGCCGAGCGGATGGAGTGGAACCGGCCCTGGGAGCAGATCCCGTACGGTTCGCGGAACATTGCCGTCTCCGAGGCGGAGGCTCATGTGCGCCGGCTGGTGAAGCTGGGGCGCGCGGAGGCGGTGCCGGGCAGCGGGCCAGTGACGTACGTCGCTGTGTGAGGCAGCCCTCCGCCCGGAAGGGGCGGGCTACGCCCCGGTAGAATGCGCGAGTCGTCATCATGCCCGTTCAGGGGGAAGCCGGTGCGAATCCGGCACTGACCACGCAACCGTGAGCCGCTGACACAGCGGCGAGTCGGGCTGCCCTGTCCGCGGTCGTGACCGGCTCGCGTCACCGGAACCCCGGTGGCCGGCACCGTCGAGGAATACGGGGCCGGAGCCTGGTGCCTGAGTGTGCCTGTGCCCGGTTTCCCACCAGGAGAGGCTCAGCCCGCCATGACCGTACGCCGCAGCGCAGCAGCGCTCGCCGCCACCGCCACCGTGCTCTGTGCGGCCGCTGCCCCGGCCGCGGTCGCGGCGCCGTCCCCCTCCCCCACCCCGTCCGTCGCGCTGCCCTCCGGGCTGTACGGCACCAAGGACCCGACGTACGACGGGGTCTGGCGGCAGTCGCTGGCCTTCCTCGCCCAGCGCATAGAGGGGGTCGTGCCCGCGACGAAGTCGGTGGACTGGCTGATCGCCCAGCAGTGCGCGAGCGGCGCCTACGCCTCGTACCGCGCCCATGTCTCCGAGCCGTGCGACGCCAAGACCATGCTGGACACCAATGCGACCGCCGCCGCCGTGCAGGCGCTGGCGGAAATCGGCGGGCACGGCGACATCGTCAACAACGGCGTCCGCTGGCTGAAGTCCATCCAGAACGAGGACGGCGGCTGGGGCTACAACGCGGGCTCCCCCAGCGACGCCAACTCCACCTCGATCGTGATCGGCGCGCTGGCCCGGCAGGGCCAGCGGATCGGCGACATGACGAATCCGGGCGGCAAAACCCCGTACGACGCACTGCTCGCGCTCGCGATCCCGTGCGGCGGCAAGGACGGGGGCGCGTTCGCGTACCAGCCCGACAAGGCCGGGAAGCTCGCCGCGAACGCGGACGCCACCGCGGCCGCCGTACTCGGCTCGATGGGCAAGGGGCTGGCCGCCGGGGACAACGCCGCGGTCGAGGGCAAACCGCCGGCCTGCCGGACGAGCGACGCCGTCAAGCCGGAGCAGGCTGCCCAAAACGGCGCCTTCTACCTCGCGGGCGCCCTCGCGAAGAACGGCAACCATCTCAACCTGCCGCCGATGCCGGGCTCCGACGACACCACCCCGCAGCCCGACTTCGGCAACACCGCGGACGCGGTCGTCGCCCTGGCCTCCGCGGGCCACAAGAACAAGGCGGCCGGCGCGGTCGGCTGGCTGCAGAAGAACTCCAGGAGCTGGGCCGAGGAGAGCGGCCCCGCCGCCTATGCCCAGCTGGTCCTGGCAGCTCACGCGACCGGCGCCGACGCCCGCGACTTCGGTGGCGTCGACCTGGTCCGGGAGCTGAACGCGAGCGGTCCCGCGCCCGCCGCCGTCATCACGCCCAGTGCGACCCCGGACGACTTCTCGGCCGAGGACGGCACCAGCGACGACGCCGGTCTCGGGGTGTGGTGGCTGGTCGGTATCGGTCTCGCCGCCGGTGCGGGCATCGGTTTCCTGATCAGCAGCCGCCGGAAGCAGCCGTGAACCGGGCGGGGAATCGTGCGGGGAATGCGTTCGGCGGGCGGGTGGCCGTCGCGCTGCTGCTGGTGCTCGGCGCCGCTCTGACCGTGCTCGGCGCGGGCACCGCCCATGCGGCCGGCTACCGCTACTGGTCGTTCTGGGAGGGCAAGGGGTCCGGCTGGGCCTACGCCACCCAGGGACCCTCGCTCGTCCGGCCCGACGACGGGGCGGTGCAGGGCTTCCGGTTCTCCGTGAGCGAGGACTCCCAGGACTCGGCGAAGCCGCGCCGCACCCCCGACTTCGCGACGGTCTGCGCGGACACCCCCGCCAAGGACGGCACCAAGCGCGTCGCGCTCGTCATCGACCCCGGCACGACGGCGGACGCCCCGGCCGGGGAGACCCCGCCCGCGCTGCGCACCGCCTGTGCGCAGGTCGCCCCCGGGGCGAGCACCGCCGAGGCGCTCGCCTCGGTGGCCAAGCCGCTGCGCTACAGCAGCGACGCCCTGCTCTGCGCGATCTCCGGCTACCCCGCATCGGGCTGCGGCGAGCAGGTCTCCGGCAGCGGGCACACGGCGTCCGCCTCTCCCTCGTCCTCCCACCCCGGGAGCGGGCGCAGCGGTCCGTCCACCGGGGTGCTCGTCGGGCTCGGGGCCGTCCTGCTGCTCGGCATCGCCGCCGTCCTGCAGGCCCGCCGCCGGCGCGGATGACCGCCTCCCCCGGCGCGGTCCGGCTCCGCCATGCACTGCGGGCGCCCACGGCGACCCGCAGCAATGCCCTGCCCGCCGGGGCCTGGTGGCTGTGGGCGCTCGGGCTGGCCACCGCCGCGTCGCGGACCAGCAATCCGCTGCTGCTCGGGCTGCTGGTGTGCGTGGCCGGATATGTCGTGGCGGCGCGCCGGACGGACGCGCCGTGGGCGCGTTCGTACGGGGCGTTCATCAAGATCGGACTGTTCGTCGTCGCCGTGCGGTTGCTGTTCTCCGTCGTCCTCGGCTCGCCGATCCCCGGTACGCACCTGGTGGTCACCCTCCCCGAAGTCCCGCTGCCCGACTGGGCGCAGGGTGTCAGGATCGGCGGCCGGGTCACCGCCGAGCAGCTGCTCTTCGCGCTGTACGACGGGGCGAAGCTGGCCACGCTGCTGATCTGCATCGGCGCGGCGAACTCGCTCGCCAACCCGGCCCGGCTGCTGAAGTCGCTGCCGGGTGCGCTGTACGAGGCGGGGGTCGCCGTCGTCGTCGCGATGACGTTCGCGCCGAACATGGTCGCCGATGTGGTGCGCCTGCGCACCACACGCCGGCTGCGGGGCCGCCCGACCGGGGGCATCAGGGCCGTTCTGCAGATCGGACTGCCGGTGCTGGAGGGTGCGCTGGAGCGGTCGGTGGCCGTGGCGGCGTCGATGGACGCGCGCGGGTACGGGCGTACGGCGCAGGTCCCGCCCGCCGTCCGGCACACCACGAACGTCCTCACCCTCGGCGGTCTGCTGGGGGTCTGCGCCGGTACGTACGGCCTGCTGGCCTCGCAGGGTGCGGTCTACGGTCTGCCGCTGCTGCTCACCGGGCTCGTCGCCGCGACGGCCGGACTGCGGCTCGGCGGCGCCCGCTCGGTCCGTACCCGCTACCGGCCCGACCGGTGGGGCGTGCGGGCCTGGCTGGTGGCGGGGTCGGGTGCGGTGGTCGCGACGGCGATGATCCTGGCGGGCAGCGTCGACCCGGAGGCGCTGCACCCCGGGGTCGTACCCCTGGTCGCACCGGTGTTCCCGCTGTGGCCCGCGGCGGCGGTGCTGATCGGGCTGCTGCCCGCGGTGGTGGCGCCCGCGCCACCCCCGGTGGGTGGTCCGGCCGAGGCTCCCGTCGCGCACTCCGAGAAGGGGCAGTGATGATCCGGTTCGAGCAGGTCTCGGTGCAGTTCGAGGGCACGGCGCACCCCACCCTGTCCGGCGTCGATCTGACGGTCCCGGAGGGCGAGTTGGTGCTGCTCGTCGGTCCGTCGGGGGTCGGCAAGTCGACGCTGCTGGGGGCCGTCTCCGGTCTCGTACCGCACTTCACGGGCGGCACGCTGCGCGGCCGGGTCACGGTCGACGGCCGCGACACCCGCACCCACAAACCGCGCGAACTCGCCGATCTGGTCGGCACGGTGGGCCAGGACCCGCTCTCCCATTTCGTCACCGACATCGTCGAGGACGAGCTGGCGTACGGCATGGAGTCGCTGGGGCTCGCCCCCGATGTCATGCGGCGGCGGGTCGAGGAGACCCTCGATCTGCTGGGCCTCGCCGGGCTGCGCGACCGGCCGATCGCCACGCTCTCCGGCGGCCAGCAGCAGCGGGTCGCGATCGGCTCCGTGCTGACCCCGCACCCCAAGGTACTGGTCCTGGACGAGCCGACGTCCGCCCTGGACCCGGCGGCGGCCGAGGAGGTCCTCGCGGTGCTCCAGCGGCTGGTGCACGACCTGGGCACGACGGTCCTGATGGCGGAGCACCGGCTGGAACGCGTGGTCCAGTACGCGGACCAGGTCGTCCTGCTGCCGTCGCCGGGCGCCGCACCCGTGGCGGGTGCGCCCGCCGACATCATGGCCGTGTCCCCCGTCCACCCGCCGGTGGTCGCGCTGGGACGGCTGGCGGACTGGACACCACTGCCGCTCTCCGTGCGCGATGCGCGACGCCGGGCGACCGGGCTGCGGGAACGGCTGGCGTCGGCCGAGCCGCCGTCGGCCGTCCCGTCGGCGACGCCTGCTGCCCCGGCACCGCTGCCCACCGCCCCGGTACGGCGTGGGCTGTTCGGACTCCGTCGCACACCCGAGCCGGAGCCCGCTCCGGGTCCCGTGGGGGAAGCGATCGTCCGGGCCGAGGGTCTGGGGGTGCGGCGCGGTCGCGTCGAGGCGCTGCGCCGGGTGACGCTCTCCGTCACGCCCGGCGAGACCGTCGCGCTGATGGGCCGCAACGGCGCGGGCAAGTCCACGCTGCTCGCCGCCCTCGTCGGCACGGTCGAGCCCACGGCCGGCACCGTCCACGTGGGCGGCCGGGCCCCGCACCGTACGCCGCCGCGCGACATGGTGCGCCGGGTCGGGCTCGTACCGCAGGAACCACGCGATCTGCTCTACGCGGACACGGTCGCCTCCGAGTGCGCGGCGGCCGACACGGACGCGGGCGCCGCGGCGGGCAGCTGCCGGGCCCTGGTCTCCGAGCTGCTGCCGGACGTACCGGACGACACCCACCCGCGCGACCTCTCCGAGGGGCAGCGCCTCGCCCTGGCACTGGCGATCGTGCTGACCGCGCGCCCCCCGCTGCTGCTGCTCGACGAGCCGACCCGTGGCCTGGACTACGCGGCGAAGGCCCGCCTGATACGCGTGCTGCGCGGTCTGGCGGCCGAGGGCCATGCAATCGTCCTGGCCACCCACGATGTGGAGCTCGCCGCCGAGCTGGCCCACCGGGTGGTGATCCTCGCCGACGGGGAGATCGTCGCGGACGGGCCGACCCGGCAGGTCGTGGTCTCGTCCCCGGCGTTCGCACCGCAGACCGCGAAGATACTCGCCCCGCAGGAGTGGCTGACCGTGCCGCAGGTACGCGCGGCACTGGAGGCGGGCGCATGACGCCCCGGGAACGGGCCGTGCGAGCGACCGAAACACCGAGGGACCGGCGCACGGGCGACCGGCAGGCGCGGGCGGTGCGGCTCGGGCCGCGTGCGATCGCCGCGCTCCTCCTGATCAGCGCGATCGGTGTCGTCGCCATCGGCTGGCCGCTGCTGGCCGGCGCGGACTCCGGCCTCGCGCACTCCCAGGACGCGCCCTGGCTGTTCGCCGCGCTGCTTCCGCTGCTGGTCGGGGTGGTCGTCGCGACGATCGCGGACTCCGGCCTGGACGCGAAGGCGGTGGCGATGCTGGGTGTGCTCGCCGCGGTCGGCGCCGCGCTGCGCCCGCTCGGCGCGGGGACGGCGGGCCTGGAGCCGATGTTCTTCCTGATGGTGCTGAGCGGCCGGGTGCTCGGCCCGGGCTTCGGGTTCGTGCTCGGCTCGGTGACGATGTTCGCGTCCGCGCTGCTCACCGGCGGGGTGGGCCCGTGGATGCCGTTCCAGATGCTGTCGATGGGCTGGTTCACCATGGGCGCCGGGCTGTTGCCGGGCCCGGACCGGCTGCGCGGGCGGGCCGAGCTGCTGATGCTCGCGGCCTACGGGGGTGTGGCGGCGTTCGCGTACGGCACGGTGATGAACCTGTACGGCTGGACGATCGTGCCGGGCCTCGGCTCGGGCATCTCCTTCCATCCCGGTGACCCGCTGCCCGAGAACCTGGTCCGCTTCCTCGCGTACTGTCTGGCCACTTCGCTGGGCTGGGACCTGGGACGGGCCGTGCTGACCGTGGCGCTGACCCTCGTCGTCGGCGGGACGTTGCTGAAGGCGCTGCGCCGGGCCACGCGGCGTGCGGCCTTCGAGGCCCAGGTCACATTCGACGCCCCGAAGGCGTGAAGGCCCCCACAGGACCTTGGTCCTCCACCATCGGGAGTAGTAGCCGTTCCACCCCGGAAGAGGACGAACAGGAAGCACTTCCTCCCCTCCGACCTGCAATGAAGGTATTCATGCCGGTTCGGGACTTTCGGCCCTGAGTGCGAGACGGGGTCGTACCGGGGGTCGTTGCATCGGCTGAACGCCGCGGCCAACACTGGTCACGTCGCCGAGCACCGCATGGTCCATGGGAACGGACCGCGGTCGACGAGCGCCGGTCCCCGCGTCATTGGGCCCGGTCCGCGACTCCCCTGTACCCGACGTTAGGTTTCTCTGTGTCGTTCGCCCGCACCGTCCTCGCCCAGCCCCGCACCGCCCGCCGCAAGGCCACCGTCGCCGGAGCCGCCGTGCTCCTCGGCGCCACCGGCCTGGCGCTCGGCGTCACCCCGGCCATGGCCGCACCGGCGTCCGCGCCGACGTCCGCCGCCGCCAGTGCTCGGAGCATGGCGAAGTCGATGATCGGCGACGCGGCGCAGTTCCAGTGCTTCAGCAACATCGTGTCGCACGAGAGCGGCTGGAACCACACCGCGACCAACGCGTCCTCGGGTGCCTATGGCCTGGTCCAGGCACTGCCCGCCTCGAAGATGGCCTCGGCCGGTGCCGACTGGAGGACCAACCCCCAGACCCAGATCAAGTGGGGTCTGGACTACATGAAGTCGCGCTACGGCAGCCCGTGCGGCGCCTGGGCGTTCTGGCAGAACAACAGCTGGTACTGAGCCGTCCACCGGCCGCAGTGCGGGATGACCCCGACCGGGTTCCGGTCGGGGTCATCCCCGCGCCCGCGGCCGGCACGAGGTCCCGGTTCGCGGTGTCCGGCCGCCGCCGGCCCTCTGTCGACTCCGGGTCCGGCCCGGTCCGTTCAGCGGTGACGCCGTCCCGCTGCGGCGATCGTGTCGAACCAGCGGACGATCTGCGGGCCGGACTTCATGAAGGTCCCGTTGTGATCGGTCGCCCCTTGGTCGATCACCGGAACCCGCGCGCCGTGCGCGGCGAAGTCGGCTGCGCAGTTACGGGAGTTGGCGATCGCCACGTCCCGGTCGCCGGCTGACGAGTAGAGCCGCACGGGCACCTCGGGCTTCCAGTCGCACTGACCGTCCTGGGCGTTCAGCACGTCGCGCAGCGCCCCCGCCGGATGCTGCAGGTCCTGATAGGCCTCGTCGGTGAGGAGTTCCTTCAGCGTGCCGGGCAGCGCCGGGATGATCTCCTCCTCGAAGTGGTGGGTGTCGAAGAGGTCCTCGACGATGTCCGCGTACGGCTCGCGGAAGAACTCCGAGGGGTCCTTGTAGAGCGGGTGCAGCCGGTTCTGCGCGGTAAGAAAGTACGACATGTAGAAGACGGCGCTGATGTCGTTGATCCGGCCGTCGAACAGGGCGGGCGTCTCCGCGCCCCGGAGGTCGTACGGCCCCGAGACCGGTGCCAGCGCCCGCAGCCTGAAGTGCCGGTCCGCGCCGCTGTCGAGGGCCTTGGCCAGAGCCGTCGCGACCTGGCCGCCCTGGGAGAAGCCGCCGGCGTACACCTCGCCGGTGAGGGGGCGCCCCAGCTCCCGCGCCGCGGTGCGGGAGGCGCGCAGCATGTCGAGGGAGGCGGTGACGGAGGACGCGGTGTCCATGTACGGGTGCGGGCCCGGCCCCTTGCCGAGGCCGAGGTAGTCGGGGGCGGCGACGGCGCGGCCGGCGGAGGCGTGCAGGTACGGGGCGAACCGGCCGAAGTCCTCGCCGACGGAGGGCGCGTAGTCGCGGTGGACCATCGTGCCGTGGGCGTCGGAGACCAGGTCCAGGCGGTCGGCGCCACCCCTGGGAAGGACGAACAGACCGGTGGCGGTGGTGGGTTCGCCCTGCGGGGTGAGCGTGCGGTACGTGAGGCGGTAGGCGCGTACGCCGTAGCGGACGGTGCCCGTGTCCATGCCTGCCGAGGCGAGGAAGGCGCCGACGTCGGTGCGGTCGAGAGTGGCGACGGGCGTGACGGCGAGGAGCGTGCCCCGTCCGGCGGTGGGGGCGGCGTGGGATCCCCCGTCCTCCGGTCCGGCCTGCTGGGCCACGGCGGGCGCGGCGCCGAGGGCGGCGAGGGCCATGACCACGGCGACCGCCAGTCCCCGCCGGACACCACGCCGACCTTCCCTGGGAGAAGGGGCGTTGCTGCACGTCGTGCTGTTCTTGTTCTCCATGACCGTGACGCTATGCATCCGTGAGCGGCGCCGACAGCGGCATGGACCCCCGGCCGGGGTGCACCTGGCACCACCCCCCGGCCGGGGGAATTCCTCACAGCCGCTGGATGATCGTGCCGGTGGCCAGCGCCCCGCCCGCACACATGGTGATGAGCGCGAACTCCTTGTCGCGGCGCTCCAGTTCATGCAGCGCCGTGGTGATGAGCCGGGCCCCGGTGGCGCCCACCGGGTGGCCGAGCGCGATGGCGCCGCCGTTGACGTTGACCTTCGCGAGCCCGTCGAGGTCCCGCTCGAAGACCTGGGCCCAGCTCAGCACCACCGACGCGAACGCCTCGTTGATCTCGACGAGGTCTATGTCCTTGAGCGTCATCCCGGCCTTGCCCAGCACCGCGCGGGTCGCGTCGATCGGCCCGTCGAGGTGGAAGTGCGGGTCGGAACCGACGAGCGCCTGGGCGACGATCCGGGCGCGCGGCTTGAGCCCCAGTGCCCGCGCCATCCGCTTGGACGCCCACATGATCGCGCAGGCGCCGTCGGATATCTGCGAGGCGTTGCCCGCGGTGTGGATCGCGGTGGGCATGACCGGCTTGAGCCGGGCGAGCCCCTCCATCGTGGTGTCCCGCAGCCCCTCGTCCCGGTCGACGAGGCGCCACATGCCCTGCCCGGCCGCCTGCTCCTCCTCGGTGGTCGGCACCTGGACCGCGTACGTCTCCCGTTTGAACCGCTCCTCGGCCCAGGCCACGGCCGCCCGCTCCTGCGAGATCAGCCCGAGCGAGTCGACGTTCTCCCGCGTGAGGCCCCGCTTGCGGGCGATGCGCTCGGCGGCCTCGAACTGGTTGGGCAGGTCGACGTTCCACTCGTCCGGCCAGGGCTTCCCCGGGCCGTGCTTGGAGCCGCTGCCCAGCGGCACGCGCGACATCGCCTCGACACCACAGCTGATACCGACGTCGATGACTCCGGCCGCGACCATGTTGGCGACCATGTGGGAGGCCTGCTGCGAGGAGCCGCACTGGCAGTCCACGGTGGTGGCGGCGGTCTCGTACGGAAGTCCCACGGTGAGCCAGGCGTTGCGCGCCGGATTCATGGACTGTTCGCCGGCATGGGTGACCGTACCGCCGACGATCTGTTCCACGCAGTCGGCGTGGATGCCGGTGCGTCCGAGAAGTTCACGGTAGGTCTCGCCCAGCAGATAGGCGGGGTGCAGATTGGCGAGCGCGCCTCCGCGCTTGCCGATGGGGGTGCGTACGGCTTCGACGATGACGGGTTCCGCGGCCATGAGCTCGTCCTCTCCTCGCGCTTCCGCAGGGGGCGTCCCGGCGCCCACGGAAGGAACTAGTACGCGTTCTAGTTCTGCAAGCAGTCTTATGAGGCTTACCCCCGGTACGCAAGAGCCGTGCACGTACCTTGCACGCACAATGGGCGCACCTCGAAGCCCGCATGCGCCCCCTCGCGCAACAGATCGGGCCGCAGCCCTTGCCAGTTGTAGAACTCGTTACTACCTTGCGGGCAACTTCTGATGGGTCGTCAGGCAATGTTCGGGCGCCCCTCGGACCGACCTGGAGTTGCCGATGCCCTGCCCCCATCTGCCCGAAGGGTTCGACTTCACCGATCCCGACCTGCTCCAAGCCCGCATCCCGCACCCCGAGTTCGCCCGGATGCGGGAGACCGCATCGGTCTGGTGGTGCACCCAGCCGGCCGGTATCTCCGGTTTCGACGACGAGGGCTACTGGGTGGTTACCCGACATGCGGACGTCAAGTACGTCTCCACACACCCTGAACTGTTCTCCTCCCACACCAACACCGCGGTCATCCGTTTCAACGAGACGATCAGCCGCGACCAGATCGACGTCCAGAAGCTGATCATGCTGAACATGGACCCGCCCGAGCACACCCGGGTCCGCCAGATCGTCCAGCGCGGCTTCACCCCCCGCGCCATCCGCTCCCTGGAACAGGCCCTGCGCAGCCGCGCCCGGTCGATCGTCGAGACGGCCCTCGCCTCCGCCGCCGACGACGGCTCGTTCGACTTCGTCACCCACATCGCCGTCGAACTGCCGCTCCAGGCCATCGCCGAGCTCATCGGCGTGCCGCAGGAGGACCGGTCCAAGATCTTCGACTGGTCCAACAAGATGGCGGCGTACGACGATCCCGAGTACGCGATCACCGAAGAGGTCGGCACCGAGGCGGCCATGGAGATCGTCTCGTACGCGATGAACCTGGCAGTGGCACGCAAGGAGTGCCCCGCCAAGGACATCGTCACCCAGCTGGTCGCCGCGGAGGGCGAAGGCAACCTCTCCTCGGACGAGTTCGGATTCTTCGTGATCCTCCTCGCTGTCGCCGGCAACGAGACCACCCGAAACGCCATCAGCCACGGCATGCACGCCTTCCTCACCCACCCGGAGGAGTGGGAGCTCTACAAGCGCGAGCGCCCGGAGACCGCCGCCGAGGAGATCGTCCGCTGGGCCACCCCCGTGGTCTCCTTCCAGCGGACCGCCACCCAGGACGTCGAACTGGGCGGGCAGCAGATCAAGAAGGGCGAACGGGTCGGGCTGTTCTACTCCTCCGCGAACAACGACCCCGAGGTCTTCGAGAGCCCGGAACTCTTCGACATCTCCCGGGACCCCAACCCCCATCTCGGATTCGGTGGCGGCGGACCGCACTTCTGCCTCGGCAAGTCCCTCGCCGTCATGGAGATCAACCTGATCTTCAACGCGATCGCGGACGTGCTGCCCGATCTGCGGCTGACCGAGGACCCGCGGCGGCTGCGCTCCGCCTGGCTGAACGGAATCAAGCAGCTCCGGGTCAGTACCGCCGCCGGCTGACCGAGGCGCGGATTCCCGGACGGCGGGGGCCGTCCCTCCCACGCCGCGGCCCCTGCCGACCGTCCGCGCCCCGTCCGTTCCTGGCCTCCGCACCCCGGTACGGGCAGTGGACAGCCGTCCGAGGATCATGGCGTACATGCATGCCCTGCTCTCCGCCTTCGCTCCGATCTGGACACTCACCGCGATCGGCTACGCGGTCGGCCGCAGCGGTCTGCTCGGTGAGCAGGCGGAAGCCGTGCTCGGCCGGTTCGTCTTCCACGTGGCCATGCCCGCGGCGCTGTTCACGATGGTCTCCGGTGCGCGACTGGACGCCTTCGCCAACTCCTCGATGGTGGCGTTCGGGACGGGCACGGCGCTCGTGTCCGCCCTCGGCTTCGTGCTTGCCCGGCGCTTCTTCGGCCGCAAGACGGCCGACCAGGCGATCAGCAGCATGGCGTCCGGCTACGTCAACTCCGCCAATCTGGGTATCCCGGTGGCGGTCCAGGTGCTCGGTGACGCGTCGTTCGTCGCCCAGATCATCCTCTTCCAGGTGCTGCTGGTCTCCCCCGTGATCCTGACGCTGCTGGACACGGGTACGGGGGCGGGCTCCGGAAAGGGCGTCACGCTGCGGCGGATGGTGACCATGCCCGTACGCAATCCGATCATCATGGCCTCGATGCTCGGCGTCGTCGTCTCCGCTCTCGGGGTGCGGCTGCCGCACGCCCTCGAACACTCCTGTGATCTGCTCGGCGCGGCCGCGGTGCCCACCGCCCTGATCACCCTCGGCCTGTCCCTGCACGGCCGCCCGGATCCGGCAACGACCGCGACGACGGTGCCCGCGGGGCGTACGGAAGTGGGCCTGGCGGTCGTGCTGAAGACGCTGGTCCAGCCCCTGATCGCCTTCCTGGTCGGCGGCCCGCTGCTGCACCTGCCGGACCACCAGCTGCTCGCCGTGGTCCTCTGCTCCGCGCTCCCGACGGCCCAGAACGCCTTCATCTACGCCCGCCAGTACGGCCTGGACACCAGCCTCGCCCGCAACTCCGTGGTGACGTCCACGGTCGTGTCCATGGCCACGCTGTCTCTGGCCACGTGGGCGCTGGCACCGTCCCACCCCTGAGAGCCTGTCGGGTGACCTTCGATCGGATAGCGGACGCGGTCTGGTGCGTGCGATTCCAAGGCGGCGGGATGTCCTCGGATGGGGTCTCCCCTGCTCGAACGAAGCTGAGAGCTCGGGGAAGGAGCTACTAGGACATTTCGGCAACGCGGGAAGCGTGCGTGCCAGGGCGTGGCCGCCCGATCAGAGGTCACCCGACAGGCTCTGAGCCGTTCGAGTGGCGGGCCGCCCCGGACAGGCGGATGCTGGAAGACGCGGCGATCCACGCCGAAGGGGTGCCGGGACGATGCGGTTCGTCCCGGCACCCCTTCGGCCCTCAGAGCCTGTCAGGGGCAGGGCTCCGGCTACCCGGGGAGTTTCCACTGCTGTTCGGCGGCTGTTCCACAGGTTCGGATCAGCAGACGCGCGCCGTCCGTGGCGCCCTCGGCGTGCAGGCACAGCGCCGATTTGACGTTGCGCAGGGTGCCGTCGGGCAACGGGGTCCAGGACTGGGCCGGGGTGCCGTTGCACTGGTAGAGCTGGACGGCGGTGCCGTCGGCCGTCGAGCCGTTGCGGACGTCCATGCACTTGCCGTACGCGACGAGCGTGCCGTCGCCCGGCACGGTCCAGGTCTGGGCGGGGGCGCCGTCGCAGGCGGAGAGCTGCAGGGCGGTTCCGTCGGCGGAGGAGCCGCCTTCGGGAGCGACGCACCTGCCGCCGATTCCGGTGATCGGGCCCGGTACGACGGGTGCCGGAAGGGCTGTGCGTACGGTGTCGGCCAGCTGCACCGGGTCACCCTCGGGCCGCACCGGGTAGCTCGTGCGCTCCAGGTTCCAGGCGTTGTCCCGCCCGAACCAGTCGATCGCGGCCGGCGGCTGCCCGGTGACCAGGGCCGCGTCCAGGGAGTCGAGGTACACCGTCCAGCGCTTGGCGTAGAAGTCGGAGACCAGTCCCGACCATTCGCGGTTCGCGTAGTCGCGCAGCCCGCCGGATTCGCTGCCGGACCGGTCGCCCCAGGTGGTGAGGATCGAGCGGGCGTCGAATTCCGCGGCGGCCCGCTCCGCGTCGGTGCGTCCCCAGGACCTTGCGTCCTGCAGCCAGGGCCCCAGCATGAACCGGCTGTCGGTGGCCAGCAGCCGGTCCAGCAGGGCGAGGTCCTGCTTCCACTCGGTGACCCGCTGCCGGTACAGGGTGAGGTTCTTCCCCTCGTACGCCGCCCTGATCTGCGGCAGCAGCGTGCGGCTGCGGTTGGCCAGGGCCTGCCGGGCCACATCCACCACATCGAAGCGGTACGCATCGGACTTCCGCAGCTCCGGGGCGACCTGCAGGAGCTCCGTGAGCGCCCGCTGCACCGTCGACGCGTCATACCGCATGGACGTGGGGCTCCAGCTGGCCGCGGTACCGGCGGTCAGTGAGGGGCGTGCGGTGAAGAGACTGTCCTGGGACTCGCTCCAGCTGCCGGACGGAGTGCTGTAGGGGCCGGTACGCAGCAGTTCCCAGGCCTTTGCTGCGTGCGGGTCGGCGCCGCCGTAGCGACGCTCCGCGTAGTCGGCGAACCAGGCCGTCCGGTCCACCGGGCCCGCGTGCCAGGCGAGTTCGGTGAACAGCTCGTAGGCAACGGGATTGCCGCCGGTCCCTTCCGGGAGGTAGGCGATCCCCCGCAGCGCGCTGTTCGGCTTGGTGCGCCACTCGTGGAACCGCGCGGTCCAGACGGCGGTGTTGGCGCCCATGGTGGTGTGCCCGCCGAAATTGGGGATGGTGCCGAAGGCGTAGGGGGTTCCGTGCCAGGCGGCTTCGCGGTCGAGGCCGTTGTAGCGGTCGGCCAGTCCGTCCACGATGAACAGCTTGCTCCGGTCGACCGCGTCGATGAGCTGAGTGGACGGGTTGCTCTGCCAGCCGAGCAGGACCCAGGTGGCGCCCGGGTGCGCCGCCTGCAGGGCGTTCATGACGGCCCTGGCGGCGTCCCCGATGGGCACGTTGCCGGGCTTGCCGCCCTCGTGCAGCAGATCCATCTTGTACAGGGTGGAGTCACCGAACAGCGTGCGCTGGTGGCGGTAGAACGCCTCGGCGACCTTGGGGTACATCTCGCTGCGCGGGTCCAGCCAGTCCGGCCGTTCGAAGCCGACCCAGCCGCCCTGCGGGACCACGGGGCCGGTGGGGTTCCTGTCCGTGAACCCGGGCGGGACCGTGCCGTAGTAGCCGGGCAGGACGGGCGTCATCCCGAGCCGGCGCAGCCGGTCCGCGATCTTGCGGCCGAGCTGGGCGCGCTGCGCCAGCAGCCGGTCCGTGACCGGCCCGCCGAAGCCGGACATGTTCTGCATCAGCCACCACGGCTGGTGCGCCGGGCCCGGTATCCAGGACTTCAGCTGCTCCTTCGTGTACCCGAACTCCTGGAAGGTGTCGTAGTACACGGCGTCCGCGCCCATCTGCACGAAGACCTCGTTGACGCCGTGCAGGGCCAGGACGTCGATCTGCTTCTCGTAGGAGGCCCAGTCACGGTACGCGCCGGAGTAGCCGTCGTCCGTGTCGTTCAGGGCGAACCGGTGCGGCACCGAGGCGTCCTGGCGGATGGTCCCGGTGGGCGCGGGAAGCTTCTTCGGCAGCTTCGACGTGCTGTCACCGGGCCAGCCGATGTCCACCTTGGCCGTGTATTTCAGGTACCAGTTGACACCACTGAGCAGCACGGCGGGGGTGGTGCCCTCGATGCGTACCTTGCCGGTGGTGCCGGAGACGGTGAAGTAGTCGCCGGAGGCGGGGCGGTTCACCGGCACAAGATCGAACTGCGAGACATGGTGCGGCAGCAGGCGGGCCAGCGTCTCCTCGGCCGGTTCGGGGGCGAAGGCCGGCGTGCCACGAGGGGCCGACGCCGGCCCGCTTTCCGCAGTGGCGACGGGGACGCTCAGGACCGTGGCGACGACAGCGAGGGCGGCCGTGCAGGCGACGGCCCAGGATCTGAGGCTTCTCAAGGGTGACCTCGTCCGGTGAAGGGATGCGGGAGTTGCCGGGACGTGTACCGGTTCTCATCAGACTTAGTAACGGAGCATTCGTTAATATGAGTTGGACGCCATGCGGCCGTCAAGAGGACGGACGATCCAGGTTCCGGGCGTGCTGGATACAGTGCCGACAGCACGGTGGGGCAAGGGAGTTGACGCATATGCCAGTCGGGAGAGCCGCGGCCACCGGTCCGCACGTCCTTCGCCGGATGAATGTCGCCGCGGTCCTGGCCGCACTGCGGGAGGGCGACGCGCCGACCGCCCGCGTCACCGACCTCGCCTCGCTCACCGGCCTTTCGCGGCCCGCGGTGACGAGGGCGCTGACCGAGCTGAGGGACTGCGGCCTGGTGGAGTTCACCGCGGCCGCCGGGTCCCCGCAGCTCGGCCGACCGGCCCAGTACGCCAGGTTCCGCACCGAGTCGGGGTACGTCGCGGGAATCGACATCGGCCCCCACAAGGTGCTGGTGATGATCGCGGACCTGGCGGGCCAGGTGCTGGCCTCCCATCGCGCGACCGTGGACCGGGGCGCGGCCGGGCCCCAGCTCTTCGCCACGGTGCGGAGCGCGCTGACCGAGGCAGCGGCCGAGGCCGGGGTACCGCTGTCGGACCTGTGGGCCGTGAGTGCGGGCACCCCCGGCATCGTCGACCGCGAACGCGGCGAGGTGCTGCTGGCCCCCAGCATCCCCGACTGGGCCGGGCTGCCGGCGGTGTCGCTGCTGCGCGACTGGCTGCACTGCCCCGTGACCATCGACAACGACGTGAATCTCGCCGTGCTCTCGGAACGCCGGCGCGGCGCGGCGGCCGATACCGGCGCCGGTGCGCGTGCGGGCACCGACTGCCTGGTCTTCGTCCAGTGGGGCCGCCGGATCGGCACCGGCATCGTCATCAACGGCAGGCCCTACCGGGGTAATTCAGCCGCGGCCGGTGAGCTGGGCTTCATCGACCTGGTGCGCGATCCGGACGCCCCTGCGGGACCGCGTCCGGCCGACGGCATGGGACCGTTCGAGCAGCTCGTCGGGGCCGAGGCGATTCACCGGCTGGCCCTGGAGGCGGGTGTCGCGGTCGGTGACGCCCACGACATCGCACCGCTCTTCACGGCGGCCCGGGCGGGCGACCCGGCGGCCGTCGGCGTGGTGGACCGGGTGGCCGCCCGCTTCGCCCGAGGGCTGGCCGCACTGGTGCTGGTGCTCGATCCCGGCCGGATCGTCATCGGCGGCGGGGTGTCACGGGCCGGGGACGTCCTCCTCGACCCCGTGCGCAGGCATCTGCGGTCGCACACCCTGGTACCGGTCGTCGTGGACGCCTCTGTGTCGGGCGAGCGGGCGGTCGCCCTGGGTGCGGTGCGCCGTGCCCTCGACGTCGCCGAGGAACGCGTGACGGCGTCGTACCAGGGCCTCGGCTGAAAAGGCCTCGGCCGACAACCGCCCACCGGCCCGACCCCTGCCGGAGCAGGACCGGGTGCGGCCCGGTCAGCGCTTGCTGCCCACCGCCTCGCCGGTCTCCTCCGGCACGTGTTCCGCGGACGTCGTGCCGTCCGCCCCGTCCGTCGGACCCGCCACGGGTTGCAGTCTCCGCGGCCCCGCCAGGACGTATGTCAGCAGGAATCCGGTCCCGATGACCAGCGCCCCGCCCGCCGCGTCGAGCACCCAGTGGTTGGCCGTCGCGACGATCGCGGAAACCGTGAACAGCGGGTGCAGCAGCCCGAGCGCCTTCATCCACGCCTTCGGGGCCAGCATCACGATCATGATGCCGCACCAGAGCGACCAGCCGAAGTGCAGCGAGGGCATCGCCGCGTACTGGTTGGTCATCGAGGTCAGCGTCCCGTAGTCGGGCTTCGCGAAGTCCTGGACGCCGTGGACCGTGTCGATGAAGCCGAGCCCCGGCATCAGCCGCGGCGGGGCCAGCGGGTAGAGCCAGAAGCCGAGGAGTGCGACCAGGGTGGCGAAGCCGAGGGTGGAGCGGGCCCAGCGGTAGTCCGCGGGGCGGCGTACGTACAGCACACCCAGGATCGTCAGCGGCACGATGAAGTGGAACGTCGAGTAGTAGTAGTCGAAGAAGTCCTGCAGCCAGCCGATGCGGACGACCGCATGGTTGGCCCAGTGCTCGATGTCGATGTGCAGCCACTGTTCGAGGGAGTGGATCTGCCGTCCGTGCTCCTCGGCGGTGGTGCGGCCGGCCGTGGCCGCGAGCCTGACCTGTGCGTACGCGGAGTAGACGACCCGGATCAGCAGAAGTTCGAGCAGCGGATTGGGGCGGCTGAGCACCCGCCGCCAGAACGGCAGCAACGGTACGCGGCTCCAGCGGGCCGGAACCGGGGCCGCGTAGTCCGTGGGGACCGGGTTCTGCCAGTACGGCGAGGTGCGCGGCAGGAACGGTGCGGCGCAGGCCGCGCCGAGCGCCGCCAGGAGCAGCACGTTGTCCCGTACCGGGTGGGCGACCGCGATGTTCGGCAGCAGTACCTTCCCGGGCAGGGTGAGCACGAGCACCACGATGGCCGGCCACACCAGCCGCTCGGAGGCGCGGGTACCGGCCCGGCCGACGACGGCGAGAAGCACCCACAGCAGCTGGTGCTGCCAGGCGGTCGGCGAGACGGCGACGGCGACGCAGCCGGTCACGGCGACGGCGAGGAGCAGCTGCCCGTCCTGCGCGTAGCGTATGGCGCGGCGCAGCCCGACGTAGCAGACGGCGGCGGCCAGCAGCAGGAACAGCACGATCTCGAGCGGGCCCGAAAGGCCGAAGCGGAGCAGCGCGCCGTGCAGGGACTGGTTGGCGAGGCTGTCCGCGCCGTCTCCGAGCCCGGCGCCCGCGACATGGTGCACCCAGTACGTGACCGAGTCGTGCGGCATCGCGGCCCAGGCCAGGGCCGTGCACGCGGCGAACGCGCCGCCGCCCGTCACGGCGGCCCGACGGCGTCCGGTGAGCCAGAGCAGGGCGGCGAAGAGCAGCATGGTCGGCTGGAGCGCGGCGGCGATCCCGATCAGTACGCCGGATGCCCGTTCCCCACGGGCCACGAAGCAGCCCAGGAGCACCAGCAGGACCGGCAGAATGCTGGTCTGGCCGAGGTGGAGGGCGTTACGGACCGGCAGGGACAGCATGAGCAGGCTGATCGCGACGGGGGCGGCCAGCAGCGAGGTGCGGCGGGAGACGGGTCCCGGCAGGGCGCGCGCCGCGACGATGCCGAGGACGGCGACGAGCAGCAGCGAACCGAAGGTCCAGGCGACGCCGAGGCTCTGTTCGGCCGTACGGGTCAGTGGCTTCAGTACCAGTCCGGCGAAGGGGGTGCCGGTGAACCGGTCGCTGTCGTACAGCGAGCCCGCCACATGCAGTACGCCGTTCTCGCCGATCCAGGTCTCCAGGTCGGTGAGCCGTTCACCGGGTGGCTGCCGCAGCACCACCGCCATCTGCCGCCCCGCCAGCAATGCGACGACCAGCCAGAGCACGGCCCGGGCAGCCCCGGTCCTCGCCCCCGTCACCGCGTTTCCGCGCACACTGTGCTCCGCATTCGCCACGCTGCGCCGACCCTCCCACCGTTCATCCGCCGTCCCTCGACGCGGGACGTGCTGTGAAACCTTCGCATTCCGTTATGAGGTAGACACAATCAACCCCCTCTTCGCCTGACTGTCATCCCGCTTTGTTCGAGAGAACGCCAGAGAGCCTGGTCGAGCCCGGGCACAGTGGCCGGAACCGGATCGTTCGGTCCGACGTCTGTCCCCCTGATCGACCGATCGGGCGGTCGCGACGGGGCTCATCGGACACGGGGGGAACGCGGTTCATGCGGTGGGTGCGGGGGAAGCGAAGCCCATGGGGAAAGCGAGGTTCGTGGGGAATCCGCGCACTGTCGCTGCTGCTGATGCTGGTCTCGCTGCAGCTCGGATCATTGATCAGCCCGGCGTACGCATGCGGCTGCGGGGCGATGGTCCCCGGCAAGGACGCGCACGTCACCGTGGACCGGGAGACATCGGTGGTCGGCTGGGACGGCCGCACCGAGCAGATCGTCATGCAGCTGACGGTGCGCGGGGACGCCCCGGAGGCGGCCTGGATCATGCCGGTACCGCACCGCTCCTCCGTCGAACTGGGTGATCGGGCGCTCTTCTCGGAGCTGGAAACCCTCACCGCGCCGGTCCTCGCGACCCGGCACTATTTCTGGCCACGCTCCGGGGACTGGCCGTTCGCCGGTTCCGGGGGCGGGGTGGACGCCGCAGCACCGCCGTCCGCGGCCGGCGCACCGCAGGTGGGGGTTGTCGGGCGGGAGCGGCTCGGCCCGTTCGATGTGGCGCGGCTGACGGCGACCGACCCCGAGGCGCTGCAGACCTGGCTGCGGCGGAACGGTTTCGAGCTGCCCGACCGGCTGGCGACCGCGCTGCAGCCGTACGTCGACCGGAAGTGGGAGTACGTGGCCGTCCGCCTCGTCCCCAGGGAGAAGGGTGCGCTCCTGCTGGGCGAGCTCGACCCGCTGCGGCTGAGCTTCGCGAGCGACCGGCTCGTCTACCCGATGCGGCTGTCGAAGCTCGCCGCGACACCGCAGTCGCTGGGGCTGTACGTGCTGGCCGCCCACCGGATGGAGCCGGCCGGCCCGATCGGCGGGGAGGCGCCGCACGTGACGTACGCGGGGAAGGTCGACCCGACTGATTCGACACCCTCTGCGACGAGCTTCACGGCTACGGGGGCGATCCGGGAGCTGGCGGGCGGAAAGCCGGTGTTCGTCACCGCCATCGAGCAGTCGTTCCCGCACCCGGAGCGGATCGACGGGGATCACGAGCTGCGGGCGAGCGCCGCCGACACCCCGTACCGGACCATGACCTACCGGAACGAGCTGCTGACCGTGGCCGGCCTCCCGGCCTGGCTGCTGACGCTCCTGGGTGTCGTGCTGGTCACGGCCGTGGCGGTGCTGCTGGGCGTCCGGGCGCACCTGCGGCGCCCTGTGCTGCCCCCGCCACCGGTCACGCTCCCATCGCCGCCGGCGTGAGCGCGCGGCTGTGGGTGCTGCCGGTGCGGCACGTCAGGGCCGCGGGAAGTCCGCCTGCCGGCCGGTGAAGAGGGGGACCTCACCGTCCGCGTCCAGGACGACGATCCCGAACGGCCGGTCGAAGTCGATCTTCTGGACGCGCAGAGGCTCTCGGGGGAGGCCGGTCGCCATCACCACGACGGTCGCCGCGGCCGCCTCCACCCCTTCCTCGCCCACGGTCACCACGGCCTCCTGCACGACCCGGGCGATCCGAAGAGGCGCCTGCGAGATCCCGGAGAAGTCCGCACGCGCACTGGTGGCGATCCGTACCCCGCATGCGGGCAACTGCTCAGTGATCTGAACGGTTGTGCGTAGGGTGAACCGCGGTACGGCGGTCCTTACCTCGTCCGCCACCACCGCGGTCCGCATCCGCGCAGGTGCCCAGGCGTCGGCCAGCGCCTCGGCGCCCCGCCCCGGCTCCCCCAGTACCAGTCGGACGCGCGCCGGAGCCCCGCCGCCGAGCCCGCCCCCACAGCGCAGTTCGACGACGTAGGTGCCCGCGACCATCCAGGCCTCGCTCGTCCTGCACTGTCGCCCTCCCTCGAAACCATTCGGCTCCCCGGTCATGCTCAGGTCACAATGGCGCACATGACCTGGACCGTGACCCCTGAACGCTTCGACTCCCCCGACGCGAGCGCCTTGCGTCGCGACTACTACGACGAGGTCGCCAGCCGCTACTGGCAGCGGCCCGCGACCGCGGAGGAGATCGACGAGGGACTCTCCGGCGACGGCGCCGACCTGCTCACGGGGCCGACCGGCGCGTTCGTCGTCGGCAGGTTCGACGGAAAGCCCGCGTCCTGCGCCGGGCTGCTGGTGGTAGACGCGGACACCGCGGAGCTCACCCGCGTGTTCGTGCGCCCCGAGTTCCGCGGCACGGGCGGCGGCGGGTTGCTGCTGGCGGCCGTCGAGAGCGCGGCGCGTGCCTTCGGCGTACGACAGATCAGGCTGGACACCCGCAACGACCTGGTGGAGGCGCGCGGGCTGTACGCCAAGCACGGCTACCGGGAGGTGCCCGCGTTCCATCGGCGGCAGTACGCGGAGCACTGGTTCGCGAAGGAGTTGTGACCCCGACGCTGCGACCGGGAGCTGTCCCCGGGCCGGAGTCCGGCCGGGGTCTCCGGGCCCGGGTCAGAGCGCGTGGTCCCGCCTCGGCTCCGGACAGCGCGGCTGTTCCCTGCTCGATCCGGTCGTCTCGGCGGTCAGCTCCGCGACGAGTCCGACCAGGTCGGTCGGCCGCTCCGGCCCCCACCAGTCGCCCAAGAGCTCGGCCAGCAACTCCTCGCGCGCTTCGGCGAGCTTCACCACGGCCTCCGAGCCGCGGTCGGTGAGCACCAGCTGCACTCCTTCGCGCCGGGCCAGACCGCGCTCCTCCAACTGTCGCACCGCCTCGCTGATCACGCGCAGCGGTACAGGGGTGGCGTCGGCGAGCAGCCCGGGTTCGACGGTGCCGTGCCGCTTGATGCGCAGCAGTATCCAGCCGGCCGCGGGCAGCAGGTCGTACCCCGCACGCTCGGTGATCCTCACATAGACGTCTCGGCGCCCCTCGCGGGTGGCGAGCACCGACAGGGCCCGTGCGCATTCGTCGTACGAGGAACGCTCGACCGGGTTCGAGGCCAGGGTCTCGGTGCTGTCGGGAGCCGTCACCGAGCCGCGCAGCCTGTCCTCCTTGAGGAACCAGGCGAAGACGAAGGCGACCAGGACGACGGGCGCCGCGTACAGGAAGACGTCGGTGATCGAGGTCGAGTACGCGTGGATCACCAGGGCCCGCAGCGCGGGCGGCAGTTGGGAGATGGCGCGCGGGTCGGCGGCCAGTCGCCCGGCGTCGATGCCCGGTGGCAACGTGATGCCCGAGAGAGCCGCGCCGAGTTTGCCGGTGAGCCGGTTGGTGAAGATCGTGCCGAAGACGGCGACACCGAACGAGGCACCGATGGAGCGGAAGAACGTGGCCCCGGAGGTCGCGACGCCGAGGTCCTCGTACGCGACGGCGTTCTGCACGACGAGTACGAGGACCTGCATCACCAGACCGAGCCCGGCACCGAAGACGAAGAAGTAGGCGCTCATCTGCCAGGTACTGCTGTTCTCCGTGAGCCGGTGCAGGAGCTGCAGGCCGATCGCGGTGATGCCGGTACCGAGGATCGGGAAGACCTTCCAGCGGCCCGTACGGCTGACGATCTGACCGGCCACGGTCGAGGTGAGCAGCAGACCGAGCACCATCGGCAGCATGTGCACACCGGACAGGGTCGGCGAGATGTTGTGCACGACCTGCAGGAACGTCGGCAGATACGTCATCGCTCCGAACATCGCGAATCCGATGACGAAGCTGATCACGGCGACGAGGCTGAAGGTCCGGATCCGGAACAGCTTCAGCGGCAGTACGGGTTCGGCGGCGCGCCGCTCGACGTACACGAAGGCGATCAGCAGCACCATGCTGACGACGGCGAGTCCGATGATCTGCGCCGAGCCCCAGGCCCAGGTCGATCCGCCCAGCGAGGCGACGAGAACCAGGCAGGTGGCGACGGAGGCGATGAGGAAGGTGCCCAGGTAGTCGATGGTGTGCTTGGCCTGACGGACCGGGATGTGCAGCACCGCGGCGATGACGAGCAGGGCGACGACGCCGATCGGCAGGTTGATGTAGAACACCCAGCGCCAGCTGAGGTGTTCGGTGAAGAGGCCGCCGAGCAGCGGTCCGAGAATGCTCGTCATACCGAAGACCGCGCCGAACAGCCCCTGGTACTTGCCGCGTTCGCGCGGGGCGACGATGTCACCGACGATCGCCATCGAGAGCACCATCAGGCCGCCGCCGCCGAGGCCCTGCAGGCCACGGAAGGCGATCAGCTGCGGCATGTTCTGGGCCATGCCGCAGAGCGCGGAGCCGATGAGAAAGATGACGATGGCGAGCTGGAAGAGCTTCTTGCGGCCGTACTGGTCGCCGAGCTTGCCCCAGAGCGGGGTCGCGGCGGTCGACGCGAGCAGATAGGCGGTGACCACCCAGGACAGATGCTCCAGGCCGCCGAGTTCGCTGACAATGGTCGGCAGGGCGGTGGAGACGATGGTCTGGTCGAGCGCGGCGAGCAGCATGCCGAGGAGCAGGGCGCCGATGGCGACCAGGACCGTCCGCTGGGAACGGCCTTCGCCAGGGGCCAGGGCCGGGGGGTTCAGCTGGTGAGCCATGAACATCTCCTCGGTTCCACTACATCCCCATCCTGGCCGTTCTGGACGGTTATGGCCTGTTGGGGCATCGCTGCGGCGGACTGCATAATCGCAGGCAGTTCAAGGGGAGGGACCCACAATGACCGGACATGTCTGCCCGGAATGCGGCACGGACGACAGAGCGACGGAAGCATGGGACGGGGGACAGCACGACAGACCCGCCGCCGGGCCCGGCGGCAGACCTGGTGCGGGGCCCGGGTGCGGGTGCGCGGAGCGCGCGGCACGGCGGGCGGCCGAGCGTGCGGAGAGCGCGGCGGCGGAGGACTTCGATCCACTGCGGATCCGGCCGTACGTGACGCTGGGGGGCGACGAGGCACCCGCGGACGCCGCCCCGGAGGACGCCGCCATGACGATGCCGCTCTTCCTCGACCGGGCGGCGCCGGTGGATCCGCCGCCTCTGTCACCCTTGCCGCAGGAGAGCGCCGGGGCGGATGATCCCCGTACGGACGCCACGGCCGTGGACCTGGTGGGCCTGGTGGACCCGGTGCAGCCACGCCGCCGACGGCCCTTCGCGATGCTCGCGGTCGGCACGGCCGTGGTCGGCGTGGTGGGCACCGCGGCGTTCGCCGGCGGCCTGTTCGGCGGGGACGGGAACGGGGACTCCGAGCGCGACCGCGCGCTCCCGACTGCCCGGGTGTCGAGCGTCCCCGATGCGCCCCTTTCAGCGGACGCATCGCCGTCGGCGTCCGCGTCCGCCTCTGCATCCACCTCCCCGTCGGCTTCGGCGTCGCCGTCCGCATCCGTCTCCGCGTCGGCGAGCGCCTCGCCCTCCGCCTCTGCATCCGCTGCCTCTTCGCGCCCGTCCGCCCCGTCGGCATCGGCGACGGTCTCGCAGTCCACCGGGACCTCGACGGCCCCGTCGCTCGGGGAACCGGACGGCCCCACGCTGCAGCCCGGCGACCACGGTCCCGCGGTGGCCGAGCTGCAACGGCGGCTGCAGGAGGTGTGGCTCTACCCGGGACCCGACAACGGCAACTACTCGGACCGGGTCGCGAGCGCCGTACGCGCCTACCAGTCGCGCAAGTCCATCGAGGGCGACCCGCCGGGCGTCTACGGCCCGAGCACCCGGAGCGCACTGGAGGCGGAGACGACGGGCCGCGGCCAGTCCTGAGGAGAAGGCCGGCCCCGGGGAGCCGGCCTTCTCCTCCCGTATTCGGAAAGGGATTCGCTTTCCCGGGCAGGTTTTTGTATCGTGATGGAACAAAGTGGTCCTCGCCCGCACTCCCTGACCGGCGGGCGGGGCCGCTTGTTCTCTTCACCCCACGTTGCCCTTCTCCCCCCGCGCCCTGGAGCCCGCCGATGCCGGCCACCGTCCTCACCGCACGTGCCCTCCTGCTTGACATGGACGGCACACTCGTGAACTCCGACGCGGTGGTGGAGCGCTGCTGGCGGCGCTGGGCACTGCGGGAGGGGCTGGATCCCGAGGCCGCGCTCAAGGTGGTCCACGGGCGGCAGGGGTACGCCACCATGGCGGTACTCCTGCCCGACCGGCCGATGGAGCAGAACTACGCCGACAACCGGGTCATGCTCGCCGAGGAGACCGCCGACACCGACGGCGTGGTCCCGATCGGCGGCGCCCCGGCCTTCATGGACGCGATCGCCACGCTCCCGCACGCCCTGGTGACCTCGGCCGACGAGGCGCTCGCCCAGGCCCGGATGACGGCGGCCGGACTGCGGATGCCGATCACCCGCGTCACGGCTGAATGCGTCGGCGCCAGCAAGCCCGACCCGGAGGGCTTCCTCAAAGGTGCGGCCGAACTGGGTTTCGCCCCGGCCGACTGCATCGTCTTCGAGGACTCGGAGGCGGGTATCGCGGCAGGCCGGGCGGCCGGGATGCGCGTCGTGGGCGTGGGCCCGCGCGCCGCGGCACTGGCGCCGGACGCGCACGTCGGGGATCTGAAGCAGATCCGGGTGGAGGCGTCGGCAGACGGCTCGATCCGTCTGCACATCCGCGCCGTCTGACCCCGGAAAACTCCCCGGTTCAGTCGCGGCGCAGCCGCCCCCGCGCCACCAGCTCCAGCACCGTGGCAACAGCCACCGCCTGTACGGCCATCAGCGCCACCAGGACGAACAGTTGCACGGCCCCCGCCTGAACCGGTGAGGCGCCGCCCAGCAGCATGCCCACGAACGCCCCGGGCAGCGTGACGAGCCCCACCGTCCGCGTCTGGTCCAGCCCCGGCAGCAGCGCGTCCGACGCCGCGGGCCGGGCGATCTCCAGCCGGGCATCGCGGTCGAGCAGCCCGAGCGCCATCCCCGCCTCCACCTCCCCGCGCCGCATGGTCAGTTCGTCCAGCGCCCGCCGTCCGCCGAGTACGGTCGCGGTGAGCGCGCCCCCGATGAGAATGCCCGTCACCGGGATCAGCGCGATGCCCCGGACCGGCAGAAGCCCGGTGAGCAGCAGCAGGGCGACCACCGGCGCCACCCCCGCGGCGATCGGCACGGCCGCCCACCACCAGGTGCGGTTCTTGGTGATCCGACGTCCGGCGGTCCGTACCGCCACGGCATACATCAGCGCCACGAAGCAGAGCAGCGGCGGCAGCGAGCGGACCACCCAGCCGATGAGCACGGAGACGCCGGCGAGTTGGACCGCGGCACGCAGCCCGGCGAGGACGATCTCGCGCGACCGGCCGAGCGAGGCCCAGGCGGCGACGGCGGCGGCCGCCGCGAGGAGCACGGCGAGGACGATGCCGAGCGTGAGGTTGACCGGAAGCAGCACGCGGCAACCATAAGTCCGGTCGGCCCGGCATTCGCGACCTGTCGATACGTCAACTCCCGCTTCCTCATATGCCTCGCCTACGGGCCCGGACACCCCCATAGGCCGCGAACATCCGCGTACACCCGCACATTTCCTTCCCTACGCCCTCGCACCGCAGCCCGGTCCGTCCCAGCCCTTGATGTGACGTGCCCATGTCGCCACCCTGTTACCTGGCGCCCACCCCACAGAAACCTGGCGCCGCCACGATGGCCGGGCTCCACAGGTCGCCCGTCCAAGGTCCCCCCACATCGAGGGAGTTCGCATGTCAGGTGTCTACGCGCGTCGCATAGGTGTGGTCGTCGCATCCGCCGCACTTGCCGCAACCACAGGGCTGCTCACCGCGCCCACCGCCCAGGCGGCCATGCCCACCCCGGTCAGCGCCTCCACCGCCCGCACCTACCTGAGCGAGCTGACGGTATCGGCGGAAGGCTCGTCGACCGGCTACAGCCGGGACAAGTTCCCGCACTGGATCACCCAGTCGGGCACCTGCAACACCCGCGAGGTCGTCCTGAAGCGCGACGGCACGAACGTGGTCCAGGACTCCAGCTGCGCCGCCGTCAGCGGCAGTTGGTACTCGGAGTACGACGGAGCCACCTGGACCGCCGCCTCCGACCTGGACATCGACCACATGGTCCCGCTCGCCGAGGCCTGGCGCTCGGGCGCGAGCAGCTGGACCACCGCCCAACGCCAGTCGTTCGCCAACGATCTGACGCGCCCACAGCTCATCGCGGTCACGGACAACGTCAACCAGTCCAAGAGCGACCAGGACCCGGCCGAGTGGCTGCCGTCGCGTACCGCGTACCGGTGCACCTACGTGCGCGCCTGGGTGCATGTGAAGCACTACTACAACCTGACCGTCGACTCCGCGGAGAAGAGCGCGCTCCAGTCGGTCCTGAACGGCTGCTGACGCCGGAACCGCCCGCCCCCTCCCCGTCGTTCCGTACGGTACGGAGCCGCCTGTACCGTACGGGCCCCGTCCGTATGTGACGAGCCCCGTCCGTGCGGGACGACGCGAGGAGGGCACCTCATGGCCGGGCTGCGCCTGGGACCACTGCTGCGATACGTCGACTGGGAGACGGGCTCCACCGCGACCGTCTGGGTGGAGGCCGACCGGCCCACCACGGCCGAAGTGCGATGCGCGGACGGCGCGTCCGGCTCGTCCCGGACGTTCGCGATCGCCGGTCACCACTACGCACTGGTGGTGGTGACCGGTCTGACCCCGGACTCGACCACCGCGTACGAGGTGCTGCTCGACGGCCGCCGGGTCTGGCCGCTCAAGAACTCCGGCTTCCCCGCGAGCACGATCACCACGCCACCGGCTCCGGCCGATGACACCGGGGAACGGCCCGTCCGGATCTCCTTCGGGTCCTGCCGCTGGGCGGCTCCCCCCTCCGGCGAGCCCGACACCGTCGGCCCCGACGCCCTGGACGCCCTCGCCGCCCGGCTCGCCGCCGACCCGGGTGCCGCACGCCCCGACGTACTGCTCCTGCTCGGCGACCAGGTGTACGCCGACGAGATATCGAAGGCGACCCGCCGCCGCCTCGCCGCACGTCGGGACCTGAGCGAACCGCCGGGCGCCGAGGTCGCGGACTACGAGGAGTACACCCACCTCTACGACGAGTCCTGGCGCGACCCCGAGGTGCGCTGGCTGCTCTCGACCGTCCCCAGCTGCATGATCTTCGACGATCACGACGTCGTGGACGACTGGAACACCAGCGCCGCCTGGCTCGCCGATGTCCGGGCGACCCCCTGGTGGCACGAGCGGATCGTCAGCGGGCTGGCCTCGTACTGGGTCTACCAGCACCTCGGCAATCTCTCCCCCACCGCCCTGGCCGCGGACCCGCTCTACGCCGAGGTGCGTGCCGTCCCTGACGGCACGGAGCCACTGCGCCGCTTCGCCGCCGAGGCGGACGCCGAACCCGCCGGTACACGGTGGAGCTACCGACGTGTTTTCGGCCGAATTCGGCTGCTGATGGTGGACACCCGCGCGGCTCGCGTTCTCGACGAGGAGCGGCGGTCGATGCTCGACGCCGAGGAGGCGCGCTGGGTGCGCGAGGAGGCGCTCGCCGACCCCGGTTCGTACGACCATCTCCTGATCGGTACGTCGTTGCCGTGGCTGCTTCCGCCGCTCGTCCATGCCGCGGAGGAGTGGGACGCCGCGCTGTGCCGGGGCGAGCGGGGTGGGCCCGGCGGGCGCTGGGCGCGGTTCGGCGAGAGTCTGCGCCGACGCTCCGACCTGGAACATTGGGCGGCGTTCCCCGCCTCGTTCCGCCGGCTGACCGAGCTGATCCGGGAGGCGGGGAGCGGTCCGGACGCTCCGGCGACGGTATGCGTGCTGTCGGGCGATGTGCACCACGCGTACATCGCGGAGCCCTCATGGCCGGCCGACGCGCCGGGAGGTGCGCCCGGGGCGCGCATCCTGCAGCTGACCTGCTCACCCGTGCACAACTCGATACCCGGCGTGCTCAGGGCTGGATTCCGTTTCGCCTGGAGCCGGACGGGACGGCGGCTGGGGCGGGTACTGGCACGGCACGGGCGGACGGGCCCGTCACCGATCCAGTGGCGGAAGACCGGCGGACCGTGGTTCGGCAATCAGTTGATGACTCTCACCCTGCGTGGCCGGAAAGCTGCGCTGACATTGGTTCAGGCCAAAGAGAGCAGCGCAGGTGCACAGCTGGAGACGGTACTGGACCAGAACCTGACCACCGGCGCGTAGGCAGTTTTCAGCCAGCCGACAGAATGTTGAACTTGCAAGCATTGGTAAGGTTTCCCTAACCTGAAGCGCTCAATCGGTTCACGTCCCCACCAGACCGAAGGAGCTCTCCCCCCATGTACACCCAGCTGAACAAGGCGCAGCCGTACGCGCTCAGTCTGTTCCGGATCGTCGTCGGTCTGCTCTTCGCCTGCCATGGCGCCGCCTCGCTCTTCGGCATCCTCGGCGGCGCGATAGGCGGCGGCTCGATACCCGCCGGCACCTGGCCCGGCTGGTACGCGGCCCTCATCCAGCTCGTCGGCGGCGCCCTGGTCGTACTCGGCCTCGGCACCCGCATCGCCGCCTTCATCTCCTCCGGCTCCATGGCGTACGCGTACTTCAAGGTCCACCAGCCCGAGGCCCTCTTCCCGCTGCAGAACGGCGGCGAGCCGTCAGCGGTCTTCTGCTGGGTGTTCCTGCTGCTGGTCTTCACCGGCCCCGGCGCCTTCGCCCTGGACCGGCTGTTCGCCCCGCGGAACGACGCGGAGCGCAGTGACGACCGCGCCCGCGAACGGGCGTCGGCGGTCACGGCCTGATCCGAGGCCCGGTTCCGGATGCCCGGCCCTCTGCGACAGTGAGGGCCGGGCGCCACTCCCCCAGGGTGCAGATGTGACGCGTGAGGTACACGACATCCTCCGCACATTAATGATGTGCAGGTAAACGGCAGGCGTACGCTGTACAGCTGGCCCTGCCGCTCCTGCCGCTCCCCTGCGACGTCGCGGCGTTGAAACGAATCGGGGAGTAGAAGGTGCTCGAGAGTGTGGGTGCGCTGACCGGCAGCCCATGGATCTATGCCGTGGTCGCCCTCTCGGTGCTCCTGGACGTCTTCCTGCCCGTCCTCCCCAGCGGGGTCCTGGTGATCACCGCTGCGACAGCCGCCGCCGCGGGCTCGACCACGGTCGTGGGCACGGCGGGCGGCCCCAGCGAGGTCCCCCAGGTTCCGTCGCTCCTCGCCCTGATCCTGAGCGCGGCCACCGCCTCGGTGCTCGGCGACCTCGTCGCGTACCGGCTGGCCTGGCGCGGCGGCGACCGCCTCGACCGGGCGATTGCCCGCTCGCGCCGCCTCACCACCGCCCAGGCACGACTCGGCGCGGCTCTGAGCCGCGGCGGCGGAATCCTCGTCGTCATCGCCCGCTTCGCCCCGGCCGGCCGCTCGGTCGTCTCCCTGGGCGCGGGCGCGGCGCACCGCAGGGTGAAGGAGTTCCTGCCCTGGTCGGCGCTGGCCGGTGTGGCCTGGGCGGTCTACAGCGTGGGCCTCGGCTACTTCGGCGGCCAGTGGCTGGGCACGACATGGCTGAGCACTGCGGTCTCGGTCCTGGCCCTGTTCGTGGCAGGCGCCCTCGCCGCGTACCTCATGCGCCGCCCCGGAGCGGCGGCCGCGACGGCTTCCGCTCCAGCACCCGCTTCGGCTTCTACGGCGTCCTGACGGCCGCCCCCCGCACCTCAAGACCGTCCATCAGTCTGGCGGTCGCTGCGGCGATCTCGTCCACGGCCCGGTCGAACACCTCCTGATTGTGCGCGGCCGGAGCCCGGAAGCCGGACACCTTGCGCACGAACTGCAGGGCGGCCGCCCGGATGTCCTCCTCAGTGGCCTCCTCGGGGATGGCTGGCGGGCGAAGGGTCTTGATACTGCGGCACATGACTCCAGTGTGGACCGCCCCACTGACAACGGCCGGAACACCCGGGTCAGCTCAGTTCGATGGCGGGGAGCTCATAGCTGCCGTCGATGATCGCGCGCCCCGGCATGCAGAACCTGAGCACGGGCCGGAACTCCCCGTCGGGCGCGGGCAGCCAGTTCGCAGCAGCGGCAGGGTCCGTGGGCGTCTCCTTGCTGATGTGGACCGTCAGCGACCCGTCGGCCCCACGCACCAGCCCGGGGGTGCGGTCCCCGAGCGAGTGCCGGCCCGCCGGATTTGCGACGGGGTGGTGGTCCGGCGCGTCGTACATGGTCACGGACCAGAACGCTTCCACCGGCGGCGGCTGCTCGAAGCGCATCACATAGGAGTGCGCACCGCTCAGCGGATTGCCGTCGGCGTCGTGGGAGGTGTGGGCGCACACCTCCTCGTACCCGTGGCTCCCCCACAGAGCCACGCGCGCCGCCACCGATCTGACCAGGTAGGACGCCTCCCGGTCGGCGATCTTCCACTCCGGGGAGTCGATCGTCCCCACCCCGAAGTGGTCGAGGTTGTAGTCGTGGAGATGCGGATCCATCTCCCATCCCCCGCCCGTCACCGTGCTCGGCCGGGCGGCCGCCTCGACCCGCTCCCTGCCCTGCGCCATCCCCTCGGTGAGTGCGTGTACGAGGGCGGAACCGGCGGAGACGTACGGCGAGGGCCCCTCCTCCAGCAACCCCAGCGGCTGGAACCGGTCCTGGTACGCGCAGTCGGCGGCGGCCGGCGGAAAGTCGGCCAGCCACACCCTGAGCTGCTCGAAGAACCGCAGCTCCGCCGGTACGTCGGGGTCGGGCGCCGGCAGCCCCGTCCGGTGCGTGCCGGGTTCGAGATACGTGAGCGTGTACTGCTCCTGGAGCGCCCGCACCCGCGTCAGGTCGTCCGGGCCGTCGCAGACGTTGCGCCCGATGACAGAGACGACGGAGGTCGGCGCATCGATCACCCCACGCACCCCGCTGGGCTCCCTGCCCGACCAGCCCGGCGGCACGATGAGCCAGTCACCCGCGTCCGTGCCGGTGGCCCGACGTCCCACATAGGCGAAGTTGTTGGTCCATGTGTCCACGAACTGCAGCACGTAGTAAGCCCCGCCGGTGTCCGGGACATGCAGCCGGATCGGCCCTCCGGACAGGTCCAGCTGAGCCATCGAGCAGACGGTGTCGTGGCTGACGGGGGCGAAGTGGGTGTCGGGAGCCGCCAACTGCCCCGCGTGCGCGAAGTGGTTGAACGGAGTCGGCGCAAGCGGGCCGACGCCCTCCTGCATCGATCTCTCGACCGTCGACAGGCCGGAGACCAACGGATACCCGTACACGTACGCCTCGGCGGCCAGAGCGACGAGGTCGCCCCCCTGCGCGTTCGGTTCGTCCATCACCTACACACCCTCCGGGAAGCGCCCGAAGCCACCGACCGGGCGTCGTCCGGATCGATGGCCCGCGGGTACCGTCCGGACGTTCTCCAGCAGCGGACGGCCCCGGGCCCAGACCCCCTCCGCCGCAGTCGCCCGCGCAGCTGCCGCGGTCACGGCCACCACTAGATGACCGCCGCCGAACGGTCCGTGCACAGAGCCCAGATCACGAACGCGTCGATCGCGATGGAGATGATCGCCCAGATCGGCTGGTACGGCAGCCACATGAAGTTGGCGATCATGTTGAGCGCAGCCAGCACGACACCCGTCGCCTTGGCCCAGCCGGCACCCTTGAGGATGCCCCAGCCGACGACCAGGAGAACCACGCCGAGCACCAGGTGGATCCAGCCCCAGGCCGTCACGTCGAACTTGAAGGTGTAATTGCTGATGCGCGCGTAGACCTCGTCGGACGCGATGCCGGCGATCCCCTTGATGACCCCCATGACGCCGTCCACCATCAGCAGAACACCGGCGAACATGACTCCCCCGACCGCCCAGGGATTCTCGCCCATGGGAGCGGAGGTACGGCGGGTGCCGGGGGCGGGAGCTGACTGTGCCATGGAAGTCTCCTTGGCCGGAGCGGAACAACTGAACGAATCCGACCCTGCGCGGCACCCGCCCGCGCAACCACTCGGACGCGTCCGTACGGGTGACGACGTCGACGTGGCGTCAGCCATGAAAACAGCCCCCCGATCGGTCACGACCGGGAGGCCGGAACAGGCTCTCACCCGCTCATAAAAAACTGTCGCGGCTTCGCCGACACGACGGGGCGACCCGCGTCCTCACCCGCCCGATGAGTACCGCGTCACCTTCGTCAACTTGCACTTCGTACCCGCCGGACTCTTGCCGAGCCCCTGCGCCTTCGCCTTGGCCCGCTGCCCCGAAGCGAGATCGCTTGCCACGGCGAGCCCCTCCGCGACGCGCGTACCGTCCCCGTCGACGAACTCCACGTTCACGACATAGTTCGCCGTCTCCTCGGTTCCGTTCACGATCTCCACATTCACGGACGGCCACGTCGTCAACGGATCCACCTTGCACCCGGAGAGCTTCACATCCGCCTCGGCATCCGTCTCCTCGGCGGCCGGCTCCTCCTTGGGATCAGCCTTCGCGGTCCCCCCACTGGGCGGCGCCTCGGCAACCGGCAGCTTCCGCGGCGCGGGCCTACTACTGAGCCCCACCACGGCCACGGCACCGATCCCGCCCATGACGATCAGCCCTCCGAGCACGGACAGCGTGACGATCAGCGCGGTATTCGACGACTTCGGCGGCCGAGGCGGCCCGCCCCAGCCCGGCCCCGGCTGCTGCCACTGCGGATACGGCGGCTGCTGCCCCCACGGCGGAGGCTGCTGCGCCTGCTGCCCCCACGGCGGAGGCTGCTGACCGGGCGGCGGGGGCTGCTGTGGCTGCTGATGGGGCGGCGGGTAGCCGTACGACATGAGATCCCCCCATGGGATGTGCGGGCGTGAGGGAAGACAGTACGACCCGTCCGGACTGCGCGACCCCGGACGGGTCGGAATCGTGACGGGGCGGCTCACCGCAGCCGGGACAGCACCACCGAGCAGGGTGCTCCGTGCACCGATCCGGGACGCAGGATGCGTGATCGTCGCGCGGGCCACGTGTGGCTGCCGCTGTCCGCTCACCGGCGCCTTCAGCGCCGCAACGCGCTTTTACCCGCCGGTATGCCGCGTTGGCAGCTTGTTCCCGACGAGCAGGTGATCGAGAAGCGGCGAATGCGTCGCCTGCTCCAGCCGGTTGACGGTCTTGCGATCGAGCCCGACGCAGCCGGCCAGCTCCTCTTGGGTGAGCACGGCGTGCTGGCGGGCGGCGTGCACACGGTCCCCGATGGCCCGGCGGCGGGCGGGCACCCTGTCGGATGCTCGCCCTTCGGGGGATGCGGCCGCTATGTGGACTCGATCACGAAAAAGGCCCTCCGGTCGATGATGACTGGAGGGCCCATTCAGGCTCTCACCTGCGATTTTCTACTGGTGGGCGCGGACGGTTTCGAACCGCCGACATCTGCTTTGTAAGTTCAATTCGAGTGCCCGCGTGGAGGCCAGTTCTCTGTATCGGACGACCGTTTGCGACTGCCCAAGGTTGCTGCTGTTCGCTGTCGTTGATGTCAGCGTTGGATGTCAGAGGCCTAGTAGCCGGATCGGTCAATGGCGGTCATACAGGCCACTCTGAGGCCTCTGGAGGGTGCTGCCGACCGAGAGCGGTTGCTGTGGCTGCGGTACTTCTCTGCTGTACTGCTGGCCGAAGGACGGACCGATACGGGGCGGTGGAACGGTGAGCCGAGGCAGTCGCGGAGTGCTGGGAGTCGTGGGTACGGCAGCCGATGGGGTCGAGCAACTACGCACTGGCCTGGTCGAACCAGCGATCGCCCTCGGCTGGCAGGTAGCAGTGACCCTGACCCCGAATGCCGGCCGATGGCTGCGGGCAAACGGCGAACTGGACCGCCTGGAGCAACTGACCCGCCTCCCGGTCCGGGACACTCCCCGCCTGCCGGCCGAGACTCGCCCCCACCCGGTTGTCGACTGCTACGTCGTCGCCCCGGCCAGCGCGAACTACGTCGCCAAGCTCGCAATGGGCATCGCGGACAACCAGGCACTGACACAGGTGAGCGAGGCTCTCGGCACGATCGGCGTCCCCATCGTGTTGTTCCCGCGGGTCAACGCAGCTCACGTACGGCACCCGGCATGGGATGGGCACGTCGCAACCCTACGGAAGGCGCACGTAGAGCTCATCCACGGTCCTGACGTCTGGCCGCTCTATGAACCCCGCGAAGGGCCAGCGGTTCGACAGCTCCCCTGGACCACGATCACGGAATCCATCCAGCACGTGACCGACCAGCCTGCTCTACACCCGCGTTAGTTCGATCCCTGACGCGCTGACCGACGCCGCCCTACTGCTGTGCCAAGTCGCTCAGGGCTGCCACTGCACCCCGGTGTTGATCAGCCATCGATGTCAGAATCGGAACAACTGCGGGTATGGGCAGGACTCCAGGGGATCGTCCCAGCGCCCTGGCCCGTCCAAGACCTGAGCTTGGGAATCACCGATCTTCGGTCCTCCCGCAGCGCCCTGGCCAGGGAAAACGGGTGTCAGGGTGAATCTGACGGCACCCCGTGGCACCCGTGGTTTACCGCTACTCCCCGTCCTGTCTGGCACGGGAGTGGCACATGACCGAGACGCCCGTCGGCCTTCCTTGAATGACCCGGTGACGGCCCTACGGCTTCACTTCCGCCGCTTGGCCTTCGCCTTACGCTCGGCTTCCTTCCGCTTCTGGATCGTGTACGAGGACCAGTCGCCGCGGTGACGGTCACATCGGGGTGCCCCAACCATCGCAAGCCGCTGACACCTGGTCCCCTTCTGAGTATGCGCCCCACACCTGGACTGCGACCGAGCCACGATTCCCCCAGTGTCGGTGAACCTTCGGACCAGGTAAGCGTTGCGGAGGAGCAAGCCCCTCGGAAGGCGCACACCGATGCGCAGTCGATGCCGATCGGTGCCTGGCGGCGCACGCTTTCCAACTCTGCACGGCCCCGTTCGTCCTGGTTCACGGTCGTCCGCGGGCCGGGCCACTGGGTTGCTCGCAGGAGAGCTGAACGGCTGCGGACGGGACTGCTGGACTGCCCGGACGGGGATCCCTTCAGCTCAATGAGTGGTGTGCATCGTGAAGTTGCAGGTCATGGGTCTGGTGTGCGCGGGGTTCATGGTGCTCGTGCTGGTCGTGGGCGGATGACTTCGGCGAAGATCGTCGGTCTCGGGGAGACTTCGCGGTTCGTCAGGACCAGCAGGGTCCTCACCGGAGCAGTCGCCCACTTCTGTTCGGTGCGGACCTTGCCGAGAACGCGTGTGTGCGCTGATGTTGAACCGGGTTCGTTGGATCTGCACGAACGAGTGACCTGCGGCGTCGGGGCTGGGCGGGGAAGTCCCAGGAAATTTCCCGAAGTTGACGGTGGTACGTTCATGGACATGCCGATGGGATATGTGGCGACGACCGCGCTCTTCGCCTGGTGCACCTTCTTCGCCGTTGTCGCGCCACGCCGGCCCCGGCCACTGGCGACCATGAGCTTCTGGTTCGGCCTGGGCCTCAACGAGGTGCCGTTCGTGGGCATCTATGTTCTGGTGGCCTCCACGGCACTGGCCGCCGCCCAGGGCGATCTGGAGTCACCAGGCGCCAAGGTGGCGGCCGCGGTGGCCGCCGTCGTCACCGTCGGCCTTGCTGTCTCCGCCTGGCGGGGCCTGCGCACGGATCAGGTGGTCGGGCGGGCTCTTGAGCAGGGCCTCGGGACCGGCTGGCGGGATCGTGTGCACGTACCGCTGCGGCGCCACCGGCCCTGGGCCCGCATCCTGCTGCTGCCGGGCCTGATGCGACGGCGTGACGTGCAGCGGATCCCCAACATCCGCTACGGGGACGCCGGCCGCCGGAATCTCCTCGACATCTACCGCCGCCTCGACACACCACAGAACGCGCCGGTCCTGATCTACTTCCATGGCGGCCACTACACCAGCGGGGCGAAGAACCGCGAGGCACGGCCCCTGCTCTACCGGCTCGCCAGCCAGGGGTGGGTGTGCATCAGCGCCAACTACCGGCTGCGGCCCCAGACCACTTTCCCCGGCCACCAGATCGACGCCAAGAAGGTCATTGCCTGGGTCCGCGAGCACGCCCCCGAGTACGGCGCCGATCCGTCGAGGCTGTTCGTGGCGGGCAGCTCCGCCGGCTCCAACCTGGCGTCTCTGTGCGCGCTCACGCCGAACGACCCGGTGTTCCAGCCCGGATTCGAGTCGGCCGACACCTCGGTCACCGCGGCGATCTGCCTCTATGGCTACTACGGCCACTTCTTCGGCGAGGAGCCCGATGAAACGCCGTCCCCGTACCAACCGTATGCGTACCTCAACCCCGGTGCGCCACCATTCCTCATCGCCCACGGCACCAGGGACGCGCTGGCGACCGTCGAGGGCGCCCGGAACTTCGACGCCCAACTGCGCCGCGTCTCGGACAGCACCGTGGTCTACGCCGAACTGCCCGGCGGACAGCACGCTTTCGACCTGTTCCACTCCCCGCGCTTCGAGGCAGTCGTGGACGGCGTCGAAGCCTTCGCCGCCTGGGTCCTGGCTGCTCCGCAGCGCACTCCCGACTCAGCCCGTTAGGTCGTTTCTGATGGCTCTTGCTGGGTGGTTGGATCAAGGTCGGCGCTGAGCATGTGGGTCGTATGGTGCGGCGACGCGAACTGACGGATGCGCAGTAGCGGGAGACTGAGACCCGTGCATCGTGAAGTTTGCAGGTCGCGGGACTGGTGTGAGGTGCGGGCGGGATACTCGCGCTGATCGTCGGCCGGTGTCCACGGTGAAGATCGTCTGACATGTCGGCCGGGGTCGTTGTCGGGTTCGGCTGCGGTGACCGTGCTGCCGCTCTCACGATCCGTCACCGGGCCGGTAGGTCGAGAGGGCGTGGGTGTGCGGGAGCTGGAACGGATCACGGCTCGTCCGGGTGAAATGGACCCACTCGCCGAGGAGTTGGCCGATCAGCTGCAAGAGGTCCAGGCCGAGCGGGCGGGCTGCCGGGCTCGGCGCGATCGCCGACCTGGGGTTCGTCGGGCTCGACGACACCGGTCCTGACGCCGACCAGGCAGTGATCACCGGCTACCAGGCCGCCCGGAACCGATGTCTGACTTACAGTCAGAAACTGGCCAACCGAGCTCTTGCCGCAGTCCGGGCACCGGTGGATCACGGCTTCGCCCGCCTGAAGAACTGGCGGGTCCTCGGCAAGGTTCGCACCGACCCGAAGTGGGCGACCGCCCTGGTCAGAGCCCTGCTGGTCCTGACGAACCGAGAAGTCTTCACTGAAGTCACCCGCCCACGACCTGCACGAGCATCCCGAGCCCCGCGCACACCAGCCCCGTGACCCGCAACTTCATGAGGCACAGTGCTCAATGCCGTCCGGCATCGGCTCCAGGAGTTCAGGGCGGCTGTCCATGTCGGTGTCCGGCAATCTGTACGGCATCTTGATGCCGGGTGCACCCCCTGGTGAACGATGCTGTGAGAGCGGACTATGCCAGCGCGACGGAACAGTGGGGGAGACGGACGTGGTGGGCGGGGCACGAGAAGGTATCCGGCAATCCGCAGGAGGGGCGCGGCGCGTTCGCGCGGTCGGCCTGTTGCTCGTCCTGGTGTCGGAAGTGCTGTTCGCCCTCGTACCGCTCGCCGAGAGGGACAACCGGGCGTACGCCGCGGCGCCGGACTGCCCGGTCGGCACCCGGTCCGACACATGCCGGGCGGCCGTCGTGGCGGCCGTCACGGATAAGAAGACCGATTTCAGCGGGAAGACCCACAAATACTTCCTCACCCTGCGTTACGCGGACCGTCCCGAAGGGGCCGAGCACCGGGTGCGCATGGCCGGCTCGCTGCAGGTATACGAATCCGTGCGTCGCGGCGATCGTGTGACCGGCATCTACTGGAACGACGAACTCCGTGCGATCCGGTTCGGTTCCCTTGCGCAGGAGACCTATCGGTCCCCCGTCCACGACGGGCGGCTGCCCGGGGCGTTCGCCGTGGCGGCGCTGGCCTCCGGGCTAGGACTTCTGTCGTACTGGTGGTGGCTGCGGTATCGACCTGCGCCCAAGGGGGCCACACAGTCCTGGGAGCCCATCGCCGGGCTTGTGACGGGCTTGGCCCTCGCGCTCGGCGGCTTCCCGATTGTGCTGATGGGTTCCGACGATGGGGACGGGGGGACGAGCCTCAAGCTGATGGCCTGGGCCACCGCCCCGATCCTGCTGCTGTACGTCCTGTACAGCTGGTGGCCAGTGCGCCGGGGCGCGTCGAAGGTCGCCAGGGTCGCCCCACCGGGCGGCAGTGCCTGAGAGCGGTGGTGCACGGGACGTGCCCCACAGGAGGCCGGGCTGTTCTACCGCGCTCGCGCAGCCACGGTCTTCAAGACCGGTCCGCTTATCGCCACTACGAGCCTTTGACCTGGGCATACAAGTCCAGCAAGATCCGCATGCGTACTGCCTGGCCGGAGATTGGCCGACCGCTCCCGTCAGCGACTCCTTTGTCCCGCCCGACACCACACTCGCGGTAGTCGGTCGAACTGGCTAGAACCACCAAGAAGTCCACATCGCCGAGCATCGGAAGCAGGAGCAGAAGGCGCTGTGAGCTATCGGCCGGGCTTTCACTGCTGTTCTGTGCGGCCTCAGCGAGTATGGCGAGCTCCTTCCAGGACAGTCCGGGGCCGGCCTCGTCAGCGCCGCACTGGCCGAGGTAACCGAGTCGTCCCCACTCGGGGTGGCGGACGTAGAAGTCGACGTCACGATGTATGGCTGGATGCGCCGCCCATCGGTCACCGTCCTGCATGCAAGCCGCTGAACTTTGCCACCCGGCCTCATCCTTATCAGGTCGGTCACACACCCCCACTACGCCAGGGGATGCAGCCGGTTCAGCGGCCCCGGTGGTCGCTGTGGATCGGCCGTAACCGCCGGTGTTTGCTGCTGTTGGTGTCAGGTGCTGATGTCAGCGAGAGCCACGGCGCTTGACTCCCTCGGTCGCTGCTTACAGCTACCGGCTGGTGCGATAGCGCGCCCCGGCAGGACTCTGCATGAGGCGAGATTCGGTGACTGTCACAAGAGCAACGACTTGAAGAAACGCAGGGCCGTGGCCATCAGCGCCAGCAGTAGAACCCCCGCGATCACGGCCATGGCCGCGGCGGTCTTCCCCGCCTCGATCCATCTGTCATTGCGCTCGGTCATCGGCACCTCCCGGCGAGACTGTAGCGCGAGGTCGGTGGAGTCTTGATGGGCGAGTCAAGCGCCGCTGGGTGCGATCAGTAGCCGAAGAAGTGACATGCCGGGTCTCCGACCTGCGGTCACATCATCGATCGACGCCGTGACCTGCTGCTGAGCTGTCGGCAGTTGTCAGCGTTGGTCATCGTTGAGCGCCCTTCCACGGCCCCGAGACGGCCCCGGTAGGGCGCTCCGTGGTCGATGACATCCGCTTTAGGAGTTCGGTCACGGACCCGATCCCAGCCTGCAAGTGGGCTCCTTTCCCGGCCCGCTTGGGACGAGGAGTGCCGCTCAAGTCCAACGTCGTCCCCGCTTGTTGATGTCAAGAGTGGATGTCAGATGCCGCTACCCGGGCTCATCGTGCCGGACCGACCTCCGGCGGCGCCGAAGCATTACTCGTCCGAGTCGTAGAGAGGCGCGAACGGCAGATGGATCTTCGCATCGCACGAACGTTCGTTCCCGGACGCTCGGGACGGGCGGTGGGGTGATGTCAGGCAACCGGGCGGTGGTGTCGCCGCGCTGGAGGGCGGCGTGGCGTTGATGCTGGCTGTCATCGCGCGAAGGAGGCTGTCGTAGGCATGGACTCTGGCTTCGATGCGGCGGTGCTGCACGCGCTGTTCACTCAGCCACCCATCGGCCTGCATGTACTGGATCCGGAGCTGCGGATCGTGCGTTTCAACTCCGCCGCGCCCGGTGTCCATGGCCTCGACCTGAGTGACGCGGTCGGCCGTACCTGGCGCGAGCTGGGATTCGGCGCGGACGATGTGGAGAGCATGCTGCGCACGGTGCTGGAGACGGGCGAGGCGGTGACCGATTTCCGGTACCGGGGCCGTCTGGCCGTCCTGGGCGGCGTGGAGAAGGTGCTGTCGGTCTCGGCGTGCCGTCTCCAGGACGCCGAGGGGCGCACGCTGGGGGTGGCCGGCACGGTTGTGGACATCACCGGGCCGGATCGCGCCGAGCAGCGCCTCAAGTTGCTGTACCGGGCCGGTGAGCGGATCGGGAGCAGCCTGGATGTGTTCCGTACGGCGCAGGAACTCGCCGATGTCGCCGTGGGCGAGCTGGCCGACCTGGTGTCGGTCGGTGTTCTCGATGCCGTGCTGCAGGGTGAGGCGCCGCACCCAGGACCGTTGGTCGACCCAGTCACCGTGCGCCAGGCAGGCTTCCGAGCGGTGGAGGCGATCACGGCGGTTCCGACCTTTTACGAGGTCGGGAATGTCAGGGTGATTCTCCGGGGCAGCCCGTACGCGCAGGCCCTCAGCGACCTGCGGCCCCGGCTCGTTCGGCAGCTGAAGGCCGACGACCCGTGGCTGGTCCGGCATCCGGTGCATGCCGAGATGGCGCGTAAGGCGGGGGTGCACTCGCTGATCGCCGTCCCGTTGGCCGCGCGCGGCGTGGTGCTCGGCATGGCGACCTTCTACCGCGGCCCCGGGTCACCGCCCTTCGGCGACGCCGATCTTGGCGTCGCCACCGATGTGGTGGCCCGGGCCGCGGTGTGCGTCGACAACGCCCGCCGCTACACCCGTGAGCGCACGCTCGCCCGCCTCACTCAGCGCGCCCTGGTGCCTGACCGGCTGCCCTCGTACACCGCTGCGGAGACCGCGTACACCTTCCTGCCTCTGACCTCCAGCGGCGTCTGGTACGACGTCATCCCACTCTCCGGTGCACGCATCGCGCTCGTCGCGGGCGATGTGTCCGGCCACGGCCTGTTCACCGTGACCACGATGGGCCGGCTGCGCACGGCAACCAGCGCCCTGGCCGCGATAGACCTGCAGGCCGACGAACTCCTCGAACGCCTCCACGCCCTGACCGAGCAGCTCGCCCGCGAACACCCGCCCGTCGAGAACTCCGACCAGTCGGAGCTGACGGCGACCTGCCTCTTTGTGATCTACGACCCCGTCACCCGCACCTGCACCCTGTCCCGGGCGGGACATCCTGCGCCCGTCCTGGCCCTGCCCGACGGCAGCATCCACGTCATCGACGTCCCGGCGGGGCCGAACCTGGGACGCGGCGTGGCCTCCTACCGGTCCACCAGCGTGGACCTGCCCGAGGGCAGCATCCTCACCCTCCACAACGCGGAACTGCTGCAGGACACCGATCAGGACCGGCTTCCCGCCTTCCAGACCGCCTTCAGTACACCCCCGGGCCTGACCGGCAGCCTGCAGGACATGTGCGACACCCTGATGACCTCACTGCTCCCCGACAACCCCGCCGACGACGCCCTGCTCCTGCTGGCCCGCACCCGCTCACTCGGCCCGGACCAGGTGGCCTCTTGGACGCTGCCCCACGAACCCGAGAGCGCCGCCGCAGCCCGCCGCCTGGTCGCCGGCCAGCTCACCGACTGGGACCTCGACGACTTCACTTTCAGCACCGAACTGATCGCCAGCGAACTGGTGACCAACGCCGTCCGCTACTCCACGGGGCCGGCAGAACTCCGGCTGATCAACGACCGTGCGCTGATCTGCGAGGTCTCCGACAACAGCAATGCCGCCCCCCAGCTGCGACACGCGGAGGACGACGACGAAGGCGGTCGCGGCCTGTACCTGGTTGCGCAACTGGCCCAGCACTGGGGTGCCCGCCGCACCGGACGCGGCAAGACCATCTGGACTGAGCAGGCCCTGCCCTGACGCTCCACGACCGTGCGTTGCTGGGGGTCGCGGTACTGCGCTGCTGTAACGCTGTGCTCAGAACAGGAAACGACGGAGCTGTTCCGCTGGAGTACTAGGCCGCGGCTTCCTCCAGCAGCTTCTGGAAGGCAGGCGTGGCCAGCAACTCGGCATTGGCCGGGTTGTCCAGCGCCGCCCGGAACTCGGGGGTGTCCAGCACCTCCTGGAACGCCTCGTCCACGCGCTCGTCCTTCCAGATCTGCTGAACGGTCAGTTCGGGATAGGAGCTGACGAAGACCCCCGCGGGCGCCTGGTGGGCGACGAACCAGTCCTTCACCCCTGGATCGCTAATGCCGGGGAACCCTTCGCTGTGCGAGAAGACCCTGTCGAAGTGGGCCCCGACTACCGTCCTGGCAAAGTCGTCGATGTAGGTGTCCCAGGAGCCGTCGAAGACGCTGGCGAACATAAACCGGGTGTCGTTATCGAAGATCACGTGCCGTGCGTCGTGCAGGGTGCCGATCTGGCGCAGCGCCGCACGGGCCTCCACGTCATCCGACCCGCTGGCGAGCGCGGCGAGATCCTCACGCAGTGCATCCGCATGGCCCGGCTTGATCTTGGTAAAGACGGTGAACTCGCCACACACCCCATCCGTCCTGCCCGGACGCTCGGGCTGAGCTGGCTGGGTTGCACCTGTCGTCGCAGCCATCGTGAGATTCTCCTGCCACGGATAGGGCCGAGGGTCGCCAAGCGCCCGGATATGAGGCTCCATCGCCCTCACCTCTTCATCCTCACTCCACACGCGCCGCCTCGCACCCCTGGCCATGAGCGATGCCCGGCTGCGAACATCCGCGGATGAGACTGCTAGCCCGCTCGGCCGGCACCCCTAAGCGCTGAGCTTGGGAATCACCGCGCCGTGCGTCGGCATCGGTTAGCTGACCAGCTGAAATGGGTGCCAAGGCGAACTCTGGGGCCCGCGCTGGCGCCCGTGGTTGACCGTGGTTCCCCGCCCGGTCGGGCACGGATCGGGCACGGCCACCCTCTGATCCGTTGCTCTAGCCGAATCGTTCGACGACGGCCATACCGGTCGCTACGAAGCCCCAGAAGGATCTGGGCGCAGTACTCGTTGCCCCCGCCGACCGCCTCGAAGTTCTGGCGGGTCTGACAGTCGGTCTTGTGGCGGCTGCTGGGGCGGGCCGCTGGGTGTTGTGGCGGCCAGGGAAGATATCGGGATGGTTGATCAGGTTCCTGCAATGCCGCTGGGGGTGCTGACCGACGAGGCGCAGGCGTTTGCGCTGGTCGGTGGTGCTGAGGATACCGAGCGTTTCACGTTCGGTGGCGCGACGGTCGTGATCGGTCCGGCGGGAACCGTGATCGTCACCGACGCGGGTGACAGGGGCCCGGACAGGAGCGGGGTGTGGAACTCGGAGGAGGTCCGTCTGTTCGGCCCGGCGCCGGCACCGGTCACTGAACGGCTCACGGGGCGGGCATGGAAATGGGGCGCGGATGACGAGGTGTTGCCCGTGCACCTCATGGTCCGTATCGAGGACGGCCTCCTGTACCTGGGCGTCAGCCGTACTGTGAGTGCTGCGACGGCTAAGCGGCCCGGCTGCACCGACTACGAACTCACCCGCTGCGTGGTGCGGCTTGAAGTGCCCCTGAGCAGGTTCCTGCTCGACCGGGTCCGTCCGCCACTGCCTGCGGTGAATCTTCCAGGGCTGGAATGGCTCCGGCACGTGAATGGCGACCGTGCCGTGGCGCTGGAGCAGTTCGTCACGGACTGGTACCCCACCACCGACACTGCCGACACGCCTTCCACCGGTCTGCCGTTGGCACCCATACCCGATGGCTTGAGACAGCTCTACCGGCTGGCAGTGCAGCGGCCGGCGGCTCTTGGAGTGCAGAACAGGATCCATCCCGAGTCGGCCCTGCGCACTGACGACCGTGGAGAAATGCTGGTTTTCGGTGTCGAGAACCAAGGAGGATTCGTCTGGTCACTCTTGTGGACGCTCGGCGGTGGAGAGACCGATCCGACCGTTTGGTTCTGCGACGACAGCGAAAGGCCGATCGCCGAACAGGAGCCGCTCAGTGGCTTCCTCCTTCAGTTCTCACTCTTCGAGGCCGCCATGGGCGCGGACTACCTGGCGCTGCCTCGCAGCCTTGAACTCACGGCACACCAGGTTGACCAGCTCACCAAGCGGCTTGAGCCGGTTCCGCTGCGACCCTTCTGGCCCTGGGGCCCCACCCGTTTCTATGTGGCGCCGGGCCTCATCATGCACGTCTGCGAAGCAGGCGATAACAAGTTCGAGGCGTGGGCCGGTGCCACTCACCGCAGCGCTCTGGCTCTGCTGGCTGATGCCACCGTCGAGTGGTCTCGCTTCGACGGATGACATCGCCGCGTTGCAGAGCTGCAGTGAGGTCGATGGGGTCTCCATAGGCCAGTTAACCCCTGATCGATCTTGAAAACCGGGGCCTCCCCCCAAGGCCGGGTAGTTAGCGTTCTCGCAGGTCACGCAAGGGGTGTTAACGGGTTTCTGATGTAGAGCAACGGAGCTCGTTGGTACAGGCAGTCGTCCAAGACAGCTTGTCCCGCAAGGAGCTCCGTTGCCCTTTCATTGTGTCCTGCCGCCTGCGCTGGCGACCATCACCCGTACGGTCACTGTGGCCGGGGGCCGGTTCGCGCCCGGCCATTTGGGGGAGTTGACGCGGATCGTTCCGTTTGAGCTCGTCGACGCGGTCTTGTCGGAGACGAGGACCGTGCAGCGGCGGCTGCGTGATCTGCCCTCACGGGTCGGGGTCTACTTCCTGCTCGCGATGTGCCTGTTCCCCGAGGTCGGCTACCGACTGGTCTGGGACAAGCTGACCGCCGGCCTGGTCGGGATGCCGGTCGTCTGTCCGACCGCGAAGGCGTTGCGTGACCTGCGCCGGAGACTCGGTAGTGCGCCGGTGCGGGCGTTGTTCGACGTGCTGGCCGGGCCGCTGACCCAGCCAGGGACGCCGGGGGTGCGGTTCGGCCCGTACCGGACGGTGTCGTTCGACGGCTGCAGTTCGCAGAAGGTCCCCGACTCCGAGCGGAACCGTTCCTGGCTGGGGAGGACCGCCCATCATGGCTATCCGACGCTGGAGTTGATGACGCTGGTCGAGACCGGCACCCGGGCCCTGATCGGCGCGGTGTTCGGTCCTACTGCCGAGGGTGAGACGAGCTATGCCGGCCGTCTGCTGCATCTGCTGAGGCCGGACATGCTCGTACTGTGGGACAAGGGGTTCGACGGCAACGACTTCCTCGCCGCGGTGACCGCTACCCGTGCCCAGGTCCTGGGCCGGCTCCGCAACAACCGGCGCACCCCGGTCCGGTCCCGTCTCCTCGACGGTTCGTATCTGTCGGTGATCGGCACGGTGAGGGTGCGAGTCATCGACGCGCAGATCACGGTGACCTGCGCGGACGGCACCGTCTTCACCGGGTCCTACCGGCTGGTCACGACCTTGACCGACGCCCGCCGCTACCCGGCGGCCGTGCTGACGGGTCTCTATCACCAGCGGTGGGAACACGAATCGGCGTACTACGCGCTCCGCCACACGATCATGGACGGGCGCCTCCTGCGCTCGGGTGACCCGATCGGTATCGAGCAGGAGATGTGGTCCCTGCTGACGCTCTACCAAGCGCTCCGGATGGTCATGGTCGACGCTGCCGAATCCGTCCCGGGCACCGATCCGGACCGCTGCGGGTTCACTATCGCCCTCCAGACCGCCCGTGACCAGGTCGTCCAGGCCGCCGACATTGTCACCACGGCCGCCGAGCCGGTCGGTCTCATCGGACGCCGGGTTCTGGCCGCCTTGCTGCCGCCCCGGCGGCAGCGGGTCAGCACCCGCAAGGTCAAATCACCGGTCTCCCGCTATAGCGAGCGCCTCGACGACGGCAGGCCCGACACCAGTCGCACCGTCATCGACCTCGACGTCACCGTCCTCGCACCCGCTGCCGAAGAGCGCCCCTGCCCGATGTCTCACGAGACGACCGGCACACTCACCGGTCACCACACAGCCGCCGGGAACGTGTCCTGGAACTGCTCCGGGCTGACCCCGAACGCCGCTGGCCCGCCCGCGAACTCGCACAGCACCTCGGCGACATCACCCTCGGCACCATGTACAGACAACTCTCCCGCTGGACCAAGGACGGCCACCTCCGAAAGCACGGCCCCGGCATCTACACAGCCGCTACGCAAGAGCCGATCAACTCCCTTGCATGACCTGCGAGAACGTTAACTACCCGGCCTTGGGGGAAGCCCCCTAGACCCAATACCGTTCAGTTAGTGGACCCGGATGGTGATGTGGGGGCTGTGTTTGGGCTGGGGCCAGTGTGCGTGGTGGGAGCGTTTCGCGGCCCATTTCAGGACCTTGCGTTTGACGACTCGCGGGTGTGAGCGTTTTCGGCGGGGTGGGTTGAGGTGTTGGGTGAGCCATCGGATGGCGTGACGCCATGCTGCGTCGGCCGTGTCAGCGCTCGGAGGGGAAAATGCGCCCTGCGCGACTGAACGGCGGGCGATGCGGAGGGCTTTGACGAAGGAGACTCTGTCGGGGTCCTGGCCGGTGTGCGCGGCGGTGTCGGCCATCAGGGTGCGGATGGCGTAGTGGCAGCACAGGTGTCCCCAGATTTCTTGCTGGACAAGGTCGGGGGCTTTCGAGCGCAGTACCGCGCGGGGCCCGCGTTGATGGGTCTTCAGTTCGTCGAAGGTTGTCTCGATCTCCCATCGTTGGGCATAGACGGCTGCGAGGTCCTCGGCGCCGACGTCGGCCGGGTCGAGGATCGTGGTCAGCAGCCGGTATTCCTCGGGGTTGTCCCGGCCGTCATCGACCGTGTAGTCGATCACTCTGACTGTGAGCGGCTGCGTCGTGGCCCGGTTCGTGCCCGACGTCGGGACGATCCGGGCCAGCCAGGACCCATCGGCCAGTGTTTCCAGATGCCGGGGCCGCAGGTTCGTTTTCACTCGCCACAGAAGATCCGCGCCCGTGGCGGCGGCCTGCTGCCACAGACGGAACCCGTAGAAGCCCCGGTCGGCCAGGACCAGTTGGCCCAGCTCCAGCCGATCGACGAGCTGCCGGGACAACTCGATCTCCGACACGCTGCACGGGCCGGTGGCAGCGTCGAAGACGGCATGAGTGCCGCATTCCGCCAATGCCACCAGGCGGGCCTGCGGAAACGCGGACTGCTCCCCCCGGCTGGAAGCCGGCCGCCCGAAGAATTCTGCGTTGGCTGCCGTGTCTGCCACGTCCAGGCACGTCCCGTCGATCGCCACCAGACGACGCCCGGCCAGCCACGACCCCGGCGTGTCCGGCCCCGCCAGCGGACGCGCAACCCGCGCGAAGAGATCCCGCACCGGCTCGAACCCCAGACGAGCCCTGGCCTGGAAGATCGCCGACTTCGAGGGCGGCGTGAACGACTCCGACCACCCCGACGCCCACGACAGCCCATCCGTGAGCTGCGCGAACACATCCTCGTAGGAGCCATCCGAATACAGCGCCATCCCCATCGAGAAGTACGCCATCACCCGCGCGGGCAAGGACCGGTGACGCCGCTCAGTACGCCCCGCCTCCTCGATCACCGCGTCAACCACATCTGCGGGAAACACCCGCGTCAGCAACCCCACAGACACCAAATCCGACAACCGGACATCAGAAGACGGCTTCACCCAACCAGAACGCGGCATCCCCCTACAATAACCCAGAAGCACTTAACTGAACGGTATTGCCCCTAGACCGATATCAGCAGCAGTACCGGCCGCAGTTCCTCGCCGACTACACGTAGAGCACTGTAAGCCTCTCGATGCGAACTATCGGCACGACGGTCACTGAGGGCTGCCGACCTGTCCACGCGGGCTCTCGGGGCCAACAGCGGTTGCTGATAGTCGCTGTGGTTGCGGTACTTCTCTGCTGTACTGCTGGCCAAGGGGACGGACCGACCTGGGGTGGTGGAACCGTGAGTGCAGGCAGTCGCGGAGTGCTGGGAGTCGTGGGCACGGCAGCCGATGGAGTCGAGCAACTACGCACCGGCCTGGTCGAGCCAGCAATCGCCCTCGGCTGGCAGGTAGCCGTGACCCTGACCCCGAATGCCGGCCAATGGCTGCGGGCAAATGGCGAGATGGACCGACTGGAAGCCGTAACCGGCCTGCCAGTCCGGGATACGCCTCGCCTACCGACCGAGGCTCGCCCCCACCCGGTCGCCAACTGCTACGTCGTCGCCCCCGCAAGCGCGAACTTCGTTGCCAAGCTCGCGATGGGCATCGCCGACAACCAAGCACTGACGCAAGTGAGCGAGGCGCTCGGCACGATCGACGTTCCCGTCGTGGTGTTCCCGCGGGTCAACGAAGCACACATACGGCACCCAGCGTGGGACGGGCATGTCGCGGCCCTACGGAAGGCGGACGTAGAGCTCATCCACGGTCCTGACGTCTGGCCGCTCTATGTACCCCGCGAAGGGCCGGCGGTTCGACAGCTGCCCTGGGCCGCGATCATGGAGTCCATCCAGCACGTGACGGCCAGGGCTGCTCGACACCCGCTTTAGGAGTTTTACCAACTGAACGGCCCGCCTGGGCGCCAAACCGATGACACAGCACGGTGAGTGGCCCAAGAGCCGCTCAGGAGCGATCGAGTGCGCTGACGTTGCCGTCAGACACTGCAGTCACCACAACCTTGCTGATCGATGAGGCCAAGCGCTTAGAAGGCGCTTGGTGGGTTGGGTGTCATACCCCTGCTGACCTGCTCCTCTTCCCGTGCTTGGCGTCTCGTCGACCGGCCTTCGGCACGCATTCGACAGGCGGCAGAGGCCGGGCTAACAGCGCGTCTCGCAACCTTGGGCGGATAACAAAAGGCGTCCGGTGCGGTGCATCGCAAGGCGGCCGAACAGCGTCGCACTGGGCCGTACTCGGCTGATTGGCCAACGAAGCGAGGTGCCGGTGCCGTGCGTCGCGGGCATCGGAGGTCTTCGACCTGTGATCATGGAGCGTTCGTTGAAGGTCCAGGTCGTGGGGCGCCGCCGTGTGACGCTCGCGGGAACGCGCTGTAGGTGATGTGGTGAACTGGTTGGCCTCGCTGCCGACGGTGGTATTGGTTGTTGGCTGGCTCTTCCTTGCCCTACTGGTCGCGGCCGTGGCGCGGGTCGGCGTCCGGGCGCTCGTACCGGTCGGGGAACAGGATCGGGTGCCCCAGATTGCCATGCCCCTGATGCCTACACTCGGCGCCGCCTTCGCGATCTTTGCGGCACTCTCGCTGGCCAGCGAGGCCAGCTACCTGCGCGCAGCAGAGCAGTTGGTGAGCGACGAGGCGGCCGCAGCCTCCCGCCTGGCGTGGTCGGCGACAAGTCCGCGAGTCCAGTCGGAGCCGATCCATTCGGCACTGCTGGACTACCTGCAGGCCACGCGTGTCAGGGAATGGGAGGGTGCGGCAGCGGCGTCCGGTGACGACCCGGCCACCGCTCACGCGATCACGCGGCTGGAGCGGAGCGTGCGTGCCGAGGCGGCCCGGCCTGAGCTGGGAACCCCGGCGAGCACGGAGCTGCTGGTTTCCCTGGACAGCGTCACCAATAGTCGTCGCGCACGCGTTGCGGCTGCCTCGCGCGACGTACCCGCGCTCTACGTTGTCACGCTTGTGGTCGGCGGACTGGCCTTGATCGTGAACGCCGGCGCACTCACCTTCCGCAGCAGCCTGCGAACGTCACTGCTCGTTCTGGGCGTTGCGAGTGTGGTCGGGCTGAGCCTGGCGTTGCTCTTCGCACTCACCGCGCCCTGGAGTGGACCGCTCACCGTGAGTGGGCATCCACTCGACGTCATCATCGGGGACCTGAAGTCCGGCTTCTTCGAAGGCGGGTCTTAGGCGGCGGGCGGGATCAGTGCGCCGACGGCGAAGCTTGTTCGCGGCCCGGACGACGCCCCACGACGATCTCCAAGATCGACCCTTGGAGGCAGCCTGGCGGGCAACGGATGGCGGATCAATTCGGGTTAACCATCCGAGCCGAGCCACTAGATGCTCCTGGGGCACACCTGGGGGAAGGGGCCCCGGGAACGCCGCGGGATTTGAACCCACGACCCCTTCGCCCCGAATAAGGTCCGAGCGAGAACTGCACCTGGCATGCCACACATCGGCCCAGGTCAACGCGTTGGCATGAGTTGGTGTGGCACTGCGGGCGGAAGATGCGGGGAGAAGATCTTCTCCCCGATTTCTCCCAGGTGCGCATCATCCGCCTACCGCTCTGCCGTCAGTAGTTTCGATCCACGGCGAGAGCCCGTTTTTCGTCGGCTTCCCCGATGATCGTCACGAAGATTGCCGGTAGCCGATCTTCCTCACGGCGACTATTGTGGATGGTTGTTATTGGAGACCTCCACTCCTAGGACGGCCGGTCTTTTGATGCGCGCTCTGCCGAGTGTGAAGCTCCTGCTGGGAGCGGCGTTCGGCCCTACGAGGTGCTGAAACACCGTTTGTGAACGAGCGCCTGTCTTTCGCTCCGGTAGTCGAAGGGAGAAAGTCATGCGTGGCAAGCGGTACCTCGTCCGGCTCAGCCCACTGCTCATCGCTTCTCTGGCGTTCCCAGCAGGTTTCGCCGCGGAAACGGCCAGCGCCTCACCCCCAGCCGCTGTGGCGGCATCGGCCCCCGCGAAGGCAGCGCCCACGACCATCGACCAACCGCGTTTCCCGGGTCAGCAGCAACAGCAGCAGGGCGGCCTGCCGTGCTTCTTCGATGGGCAGCAACAGCAGCAGGGCGGCCAGCAGCAACAGCAGGGCGGCCTGCCGTGCTTCTTCGATGGGCAGCAACAGCAGCAGGGCGGCCAGCAGCAACAGCAGCAGGGCTAGTTAGAGCGTGCAAGGCGCAGGATTGCCCCTGCTAGTAGCGAATCATGGGGTTGAGCTGCGCACTAGCGTCTAGCAGTGGGCGCGAGAAGACCCCAGTTCCGCTTGGAAACCGGGGTCGAGGGGCTCGCCCTGGGAGCTAGCGCCGGCCTGCCAATCCTGCAGGTCGACCACGTCAAAGACCTGGCCAAGGGCGGGCCCGACGCCCCATGGAACATGATCGCTCTGTGCCCGAGCTGCCACGCTCTCAAGACCTACGGCGAGAACAGGGAAAAGCTCCGACACCTCCTCGCAGCTACAGCACGCCGCCTCCACGCGGCGAAGCTCAGCTAGCGCCTAAGCAAGAGGCCCCTGTCTTAAGCTTGATCTTTAAGGCTGCTGCTCGGCCCCGCCGCGTCTAGGCATATCCGTTTTGCGCTGTTTCTTGCCGACTGGGTGGCGGGGTGCGGGGGTGGAGGTGCGGCCCTTGGGGCGGCCTGGGCCGGGGTGGGAGGCTTTCGGCGCGCGGGCCGGGGTGCCCAGGATCCGCCGGATGCGGGGATAGCCGCGCCGGACCCGGCCGGGGGTGAGCCGATCCGGTGTCAGGGGCTTTTCCCAGGGGCGCCGGAGGTCCTCGGTCAGGGGGCGGGCGAGACGGAGTTGCGCGTAGGCGGCGAGGATCAGCCACACCCACCGGTCGGCCTGTTCGGGGGTGCGCAGGCGGGGTCGGGTCAGGCCGAGGGTCTGCTTGAAGAAGCGGAAAGTGTGCTCGATATCGAACCGTCGAAGGAAGATCCGCCAGAGGCGGTCGACGTCGTGCGCGGTGGCGTCGGGGTCGCTGTGCCACAGCCATAGCGGCTTGGGGGCGCGGTTGCCGGGCAGGTGCTCGACCGCCAGATGGACCAACGTTCCCTCGACGAGGGGGAGTTCGCCTTCGTGGTGGGCCCAGGAGCCGCGCCGGTCCAGCTTGGGGTGCAGGCGGCCCCAGCAGCGGGCGAGGACCTGGCCGAAGCGGTCGTGGACGCCGGCCGACTCCTGGACCGGGGCCGGGTGGGCGGCGGGGTCGGCGAGGCGGAACTCCGCTCCATGTCGGGGCGGGCGCCCGGGGTTCGTTCCGCGGCGCTTGCCGGCCGGGGCGCGCATCACCCGGTCGGCGCGGATGCGGCCCAGCAGCCGCACCGGCTCCTCGCGCAGCAGCCAGGTCAGGCGCACGAGGTCGTAGCCGGAGTCCAGGACGAACAGCACCGGCAAGTCGCCCGGTCGCCACTGCCCGGCCCGCTCCAGGCGGGCGACAAGGTCGCGGATCTGGGCGGCGGTGACCTCGGTGGGATCGTCCTCGGGCCCCAATCGCACCGCGTCCAGCGGCCCGGTCCACGAGGAGCGGCCGCCGCCGAGGGCCGCCGCGACCTGGTAGGGCCAGCCCGGGATGGTCTGACGCACCCCGTCGCACCGGCACGGACGGTGGCAGTGCAGCCGCTGGGGCGAACACTCGGCATCCGGACGCGGCCACGGAGTGACGTCCAGCGCGATGGACAGCTGCCCGTCCGCCCCGCGCGGCAGTACGAGCCCCGCCAGGGCCATCCGAAGCCGGGACACGTTGATGTGCCCCTGGGCCAGCGCGTCGTACATCGCTCCGTGCCCGCGCCGATGCACCCCCGACAGCGAGAGTTCCGGCAGGGACGTCACCGGCCCGTCGGCGCACAGCACCGCGTCCATGAGCTCGAACAGAGCATCCGCCCGCAACGTCAGGCACTCGTACAGCTCACGGCGAAACCGGGACAACCCGGCCAGGGCCTCGACGCGCACGGCGCCGTCTTGCAGACTGTCCATCACGGCCTTTGGTTGATCAACGTGTCTCTTGGCGGAAACACATGATCAAGCAGAGGCCGCCCAGCTGTCAGGCGAACGACAAACCCCACCAAGAAATGATCTTGGTGGGGTTTAAAGCCAAGTTAAGGTCGTGCGAGGAGGCTGTGCACGACGGGAACGGGTATCAAGACCGGGCAGCGGGAGTAACTGACGATGCACTGACCTGCGCTTACGCCCGAGGCAGCACCCCGGGCGTCTCGCCTGGCCCACACATGGCCCACGACTGGCCAGTCCAAGTCGATCACGTTCTGGGCCCGGCGTCGCAGGGCGCTGGCAGGTAGCCCACACTCTGAGCTTGGGAATCACCGGGCCTTGGGCCCCCATCGGTGAGCTGACCAGCGGGAACGGGTACCAAGGGGAACCCTGGAGCTGGCCTTAGCACCCCGTGGTTGACCGTGGTTCCCCGCTCAGTCGGGCACGGATCGGGCACGGGCACCTTCTGATCCGTAGCTCTATGCAGCTCGGTCGCCAGTGGTCATATCGGCTGCATCAAGGTCCTACAGAGGCGGTGCAAGTCGCTGACGGCTGCTGTAGTTGCGGTACTTCGCTGCTGTACTGCTGGCTGAGAAGAAGAGCCGGTTGCACTGGACTTCAGGGGAGCGCATGCGGTGGTCGACGCTTGGGGCGACAGTCGTGGGCACGGTGATCCCGAACGCGATTGCGAGGTCAGTTGATCTTGTACGGCGAGCGACGGGACTGGGTCAGCTCACAACCGTGCACGAGCTCCCTAGAAGAAGAAAAGAAACCCGCCGAAGCCGATCAGAAGAACCCCGATCACAATCGATCCTTTTCTAGTTCGGCGGACTTTCTGAGCCGCATCGTGATTCCCCTTCTCGCGCTCTTCGCGAATCACTTTGGCAGTAAGAAGGGCAAAGCCGAGGAACAAGCATCCCAGCAGTACCAGGAAAACCCCCGAAACCCCCATCAAGACTTGCGTATTACTTTCTTCCGCAAGGTTGATCATTCCCCGCCCTCCGCCTGGACAACCCGTCGTGGCTACCGCCCCGCCAGCGCTCCCAATACTGCTGCCACTCCAGCGTGCATCGAACGCAGATTAGCTGCGAATCGCGACGTGCACCCTGACTTTCGCCATACCCACCACTCTCCCCAGCTCCCATCCCGTCCGCCGTCGGCCCACACGTCTGTGGAGCGGGCGTGGTTCATGGCGTCCAGGTGGAGCGCGCCACTGTACGAACGACCTGGACGCCATGGGCCGCGTCTGCTCGGCTCTGCCTGGGTCGATGGTGGACGGGATGGGAGCCCCCAACGCTCGCCACGATGTGCCCGCGGCCGGGAACGGCGCCCCCTCCATCCCGGTGCCGGCCGATCCCCCGCCGGAGGCATCGTCCTTGACCGTGGGGCGAGTACGTCAGGTGCTCGACTCATGCCACCGGGCCTATCCACATGTGGGCGGGCGTCGGCGCAGCCGGGGCGGAGCGGGCCGAAGGCAGGAGCGGCGCCCCGAGCGGAGCCGGGAAGCCCGCCCGGCGGAGCGGAGCGCAGCCGGGTGCTTGAACCCGTAGAGAAGATTTCCACTCACGCAATCCAGCGCGACGCGACGTGCCCGAGGGACTGCCGTCACCTACTACCGTCAACGCCCCCGCAGCGGCTCGCTGCGGGGGCGTTATGGCTGGTGGGCGCGGACGGTTTCGAACCGCCGACATCTGCTTTGTAAGAGCAGCGCTCTACCCCTGAGCTACGCACCCGTGGATGAAGGAACAGCGTACATGGCACAGGGCCCATGCTCACAAACGGTTGTCCGGGCCGACGGGGAGACGGGGGATATCCCCACCCCGCTTACGGTAGCCGCCCGGATTCTCCCCGGGCCGGCGCGCTCCCTACGGTGGAACCACACCGGCGGGACAGCCCGCCGGACCGGATGGGGGATCGATCACCATGGCACTCCGCACCCGCACCGGCGCCCGTAGCCGGCCCCGCGCGCTCGTCGCGTCCGGCGGAGCTGTCCTCGTCGCCCTGGCCCTCACCGGTTGTGGCAGCGCGGACGTGGACGACGCGCCGGCCGAGCACCGGTCGTTCGCGCTGAGCGGGAAGACGCTGACCATCGAATCCGGCGGTACGACCGTGGAGCTCGTGCCGGCCGATGTGCGCAAGGTCGAGGTGACCCGGCGCGTCGACGGGTGGGTGGTGCTCGGGAACGGGCCCGATGCCCGGTGGTCCATGCGGGACGACACGCTCACGCTGCGGGTGAAGTGCGACGCGTTGATCAGTAACTGCGGGTCGCGCCACCAGGTGAGGGTGCCGCGTGGTGTCGCGGTGACGGTGAACGGGGACAACGGACGGGTCGTCGCGTCCGGGTTCGACACTCCGCTCACGCTCCACTCCGACAACGGAAGGGTGACCGTCCGTGACTCCAGCGGTCCGCTGAAGCTGGAGAGCGACAACGGGGGCCTTGTCACGGAGCGGATCTCCAGCAGGTCCGTCTCCGCGCGCTCGGACAACGGGGGGATCCGGCTCGGGTTCAGCGCTGTGCCGGATCTGGTGGACGCCGTCAGCGACAACGGCCGGGTGACCATCGATCTGCCGAGCGGTTCGGAGGCGTACGCGGTGACTGCCACCGCGAGGAACGGGCGCACCTCGGTGAAGGTGCCGCGCAGCGACGGCAGTCCTCATGTGGTGAAGGCTCACAGCGACAACGGTCAGATCACGGTGCGAACGGCGAACTAACCGGCCCGTGTGTTCGTCCTTACCTGGTGGGAGAATAAACCGGGCAGGGCGAAACGGCACGGGAGAGGGATGTGACGGCGACACACGCGCGGCCGCGGGCAGGAGCGGGTGGCATTTCCGCCGTCAGGGACGTCCTCGCATTGATGCTGCTTCCGGTGCCGTTGCTCGCCGCCACGGTGCCGGCCGCTTTCGCCGGTGGAGGTACACGGCGTTGGTTCGGCGGCCGTGGGGAGAGTCAGCGTGTCGAGGCGCAGGCGGCTAAGGATGCGGCCGCGGAGGCGTTCTACGAGCTGGACACCGCTCAGCGCGATCTGCAGATCTCGATCGAGACGATCACCGCGGTGGACAGTTCGCCCGCCGCGCGCAAGGTCGTGGACGACTTCGCCGCTCTGGGGCGGCGGATCGACGAGGCGAGCCATGCGTACATCACGGCGGTGGACGCGCACGACCTGGACCGGGACGATCTCGAACCGGCGATCGCGGCGCGTGCCAGGACGGAGCTGACGGGTGCCAAGGACGAGCTCGTACGGGTCAAGGGAGAGCTCGACCGGTTCGCCCAGGGACTCGGTCCGCTCCTGGGAAACGCGGAGACACAGCTCGCCCGGCTCGCGCCCGCCGTGGAGCGGGCCCGGCAGGCGCTGCTCGGTGCGAGCAATGCTCTCGACGCGGTGCGCGCGTCCGGGCTGCGGGCGGACGATCTCGCCGCGCGCCTGGCGGCCCTCGCCCCCGAACTGACCAAACTCAACCAGGGCGCCGGCCGGCACGGCGTGCCGGAGACGCTGCTCCGCGCCGATCAGGTGCTGCGCAGTGCGGAGGCCATACGGGCGGAGGCGGCGCAGCTTCCCGAGCGTGCCGCCGAGATCGACCACCGGCTGGTGTCGCTGCGTACCCGTGCCCAGGCGCTGACCACCCGCGCGGGCTCGGTGGAGCCGGTGCTGAGTGAGCTGAGGCGGCGTTTCTCGGCCGCGTGCTGGCAGGACCTTCAGCCGGTTCCGGAACAGGCGGCGGTCAATGTGCGGCAGGCCGAGGAGAAGCTCAAGGAGGCGGCCAAGGCGCGGGACGAGCAGCGCTGGGCGGATGCGACCTCGCGGCTCTCCACCGTACGGGCCCTGCTGAACGCGACGGACGAGGCGGTGTCCGCGGCCGGTGACCGGCTGCACCGGCTCGACGCCGTGGCCAAGGATCCGCAGCAGGAGATCCAGCGGACCCGGTTCGCGATCCGGGACGCGCAGCGTCTGGCCATGGCGGGCCGCAACACGCCCGACCCGCGCCATGCCCGACCGCTGGACGACGGAGTGGCCAGGCTGGAGCGCGCCGTCGCCGGACTGGAGGGCCGCCACCCCGACTACTGGCACTTTCTGACCGAGACGGAAGCGGTGCGGCAGACAGCTGCGAGGGTGGTCTCCGAGATCCGGGAGGAGCGTGGCGCCGGGGGCTGAGCCGAGTTGTCGGGGCCCGGGGCGGGGCGGATCATGGTGGTTGTCCGAAGGAGGCCGCCATGGCCCACACTCATGCCCCGCGTCTCCCGCAGCTCCCTCATCATCCGCAGCGAGCGGCGCGAGGACCGGCAAGACCCGGCAGAATGGCCCGGCTCGACGAACATCTCCCGGTCGATCACCGGCTCAGCAGTGTCTACCGTGTCGGGGCAGGGCTGATGGGACTGGTGCTGCTCGCCTTCGGCATCCTGGGGCTCATCGACAAGATCGGCTTTTTCGACACGGGTGGCGCCACCGTCGCGGGCCTGAACACCAATGGCGCGCTCAGCGTCCTGTCCATCTGCGTCGGCCTGCTCCTGTTCACCGGAATGGTGATCGGCGGCAACTTCGCCTCGACGCTCAACATGGTCCTCGGGATCGCGTTCATCCTCAGTGGCTTCATCAATCTCGCGCTGCTCGACACGGACTACAACTTCCTGGCCTTCCACCTGCAGAACGTGCTGTTCAGCTTTGTCGTCGGGCTGATGCTGATGATGTTCGGGATGTACGGGAGGGTCAGTGGCGGGCTCCCGCACGACAACCCGTACTGGCAGGCCCGCCATCCCGAACAGGCAGCTCAGGAGCTGCGCCGCCGTCGGCGGCAGTCCATGCCGATTGCCCGGTCTTAGGAGCGGTGCCGTCGGGGCGGTGCGCCCTCCCCGTACCGCCCCTGGGTCCTGTTGCCGGATACCACTGCCGGCCGGCGCCGCCGGTTAGCCTGGGGTCATGCCTCGTTACGAGTACCGATGCCGCTCCTGCGGAGACACGTTCGAACTCAGCCGTCCGATGGCCGACTCCTCGGCCCCTGCCTCCTGCCCTGCCGGGCACGAGGACACCGTGAAGCTCCTCTCCACCGTGGCTGTGGGCGGGGGTTCGGCCAAGAACGCGCCCGCCGCCCCGTCGGGTGGCGGTGGCGGCGGGGGCTGCTGCGGTGGGGGTTGCTGCGGCTGACCCGGCCGCGGCGTCGAACGGCTCGACCCGGCGGGCGGGCGGCGCTACCTCCTGCGGGAGAGTGTCAGCCCGTCCGCCACGGTGAGCATCACGCTGTCCATCCGCGGGTCGGCGGCCACATGCTCGTTGAACTCCTTGATCGCCGCCGCCCCGCCGGTCACCTGCGGGTCGGTCACGCCGCCGTGGAACAGCACGTTGTCGGTGACGACGAGGCCGCCTTGCCGCATGCGGGGCACCAGCTCCTCCCAGTACGGGATGTAGTTGCCCTTGTCCGCGTCCAGATAGGCGAAATCGATGTGCGGTTCGGACGGCATCGCCCTCAGCGTGTCGAGCGCGGGGGCGATGCGCAGCTCGATCCGGTCGGCGACGCCTGCCTTCTCCCACGCCTCCCTGCCGTAGGCGGTCCACTCCTCCGAGATGTCGCAGGCGATCAGCCGCCCGTCGGCGGGCAGCGCCTGCGCCATGGCCAGAGCGGAGAACCCGGTGAATGTCCCGACCTCGACGATGTGCCGGGCCTCGGTCAGCCGTACGAGGAAGGCGAGCAGTGGCCCCTGCTCCTCGGCGGACTGCATGCCGGCCTGATCGGGAAGGCGCGCGTATGTGGTCTCGACGAGCTCCCGCTGCACCGCGTCGAGCGGGGGGTTGTGCGCCAGCATGTACGCGTACAACTCGTCCGTGATCTTGGTTTCGTTTCCCTTGGACATCGCAGACTCTCTCTGTGCGTGCCGGGCAGGCTGGTCAGGTCCCCCCGTACCGGAGTACGGGGGGAACGCGTCGGCTGCCAGCCACTGTTCCCTGTCGGTCCGAGCTTGTCGAAGATCGCGTCGACGTGTTTCTCCGCGCAGGGTCCAGCCGTTCGGCGACGGCCGCGCAGGAGTCAGAGGCCGCGCCGGGCGACGGAGGCCCGAATGAACCGGCGGAGGATTTCCTCGCCCGCCGCCACACCGCGTTCCGTCAGGACGTCGACGTGCGGGGCGCTCCAGTCGGTGTCGGCGAGTTCGCCGTGGCCCGGACGCCAGGCGAGGTCGGCGGCGAGGAGCAGATCGGCGTCGAGGAGCGAGTCGCCGGCGGCGAGGGTGAGGGTGGCGCCGGTTCGGTGGGCGACCTCGTTCATCGCGGCGCTCTTGGTGAGCGGCTTGGGCACGGCGTAGATCTTGCGGCCCTGGAGGGACACGGTCCAGCCGCGGGGCCCCGCCCACTCGGCCAGCTCCTTCACCCAGTCCGTGGGCAGCAGCGAGCGTTCGACGACGAGATAGGCGAAGAGGTCCTCGGCGACTCGTTCCTTCAGCAGCCAGGCGGGGTCGGCGGCGGCCACGAGGTGGGCGCGGACCTCGGCGAGCGAGGCGCACTCGTCGGCGAGCCGGCGGGCCACCCGGTCCTGCCAGTCGGGATCGGAGACGCCGTCGACCAGGAGGTGTCCCCCGTTGGCGCAGATGGCGAACTTCGGTGCGGGGCCGGGGAACTGGATGCGGTGATACTGCTCGCGGGTACGGGTGGTCGTGGGTACGAAGACCGTGGTGCGGGCCAGTTCGTCGACGAGTGCGGCGGCCGTCTCCGTCATGTAGGAGAGGGGCTTGTTCCCGTACACCTCGACGCAGAGCAGCCGGGGGGCATCCGCGTCCGGCATGGCGAGCTGGAGTGCCGCCGTCGAATAGATGAGGGTGCGGTCGAGGTCGCTGGCGACCAGCGTCACAGGGGTGGTCGGGGTGGTGGGGGTGGTCGTAGTGGCCGGGTGGGTCACTGTGACGCCACCGCCTTGCCGTCCGCGCCCGTCGCTCCGCGGGTGTACTTCGGGTGGATCAGTCCGACGCAGGTGTACGGGAGACCGTCGACCTCCTCGACCGGCACGCCGCGCTGCTCGGCCAGCAGCCGGATGTGTTCGAGGTCGGCACCGGCTCCGCGCTTGGCGAGGATCTTCCAGGGGACGCGTCGCAGCAGTACGCGGGTGGTCTCGCCGACACCCGGCTTGACCAGGTTCACATCGTGGATGCCGTACTCCTCGCTGATGCGCTCGACGGCCGCCCAGCCCTCCCAGGTGGGGGCGCGGTCGGCCGTGAGCAGCTCCTTGACCTCGGCGTCCACGGCGTCGACGACCTCGTCGAAGTGGGCCGCGACGGTGTCGAGGAAGTGACCGGACACATCGGCTTCCGCAAGCCCGCGGTAGAACTTCGCGCCGTGGAAGTCATGGGGGCCGACCAGGTCCGACCGGAGGACGGTACGGGAAATCAGCCCGGAGACAGTGGAGTTGAGGCAGGCGGACGGGATGAGGAAGTCCTCGCGGGTGCCGTAGGTGCGGACGCAGCCCCCCGGGTCGGCGAGGACCGCGATCTCGGGGTCGAAGCCGTCGAACTCCCCGAGTGCGGCGGCCAGTTCGCGGGTGATGGCGCCCTTGCCGGTCCAGCCGTCGACGAAGACGACGTCGGCGGGGTCGTGGTGGGCGGCCAGCCAGCGCAGGGCGTTCGCGTCGATGCCCCGGCCGCGCACGATGGAGACGGCGTAGTGCGGCAGGTCGAGCCCGTGACGGTGCTGGGCCCAGCGGCGCATCAGCACGCCGACCGGGGTGCCGGCCCGCGCGAGGGAGACCAGGACGGGGCGGGGGGTGCGCTCGGCGAGGACCGTCTCGGTGACGGTTCCGACGGCCCGTGCGATGCGGGCCGCCGACAGGTCCAGGGCCGCCTTGAACAGGTCCTGGTACTCGGCGGACGGCTGGTACTCGACGGGCAGCGACTCGGCGTAGTGCGCACCCCCGCTCTGTATCGCCTCCTCGCGCTCCTCGGTGGGCGCCTCCAGCTCGGTGTTCGAGAGGTCCTGGAGCAGCCAGCCGACTTCTTCCGGCGCGTAGGAGGAGAAGGCTGGGCCGCGGAGGGGCTCGGACAGCATGGGGGGTTCCTGCCGTTCGGGGGTGGTTGCGGGGGCGGACGACGGGACGTACGAGGGGACGACGGCCAGCAGGACGTGGGAGGTGTGCGCGGCGAGTTCCGCCAGCAGGCCGTCCGCGGCGTGCAGTTCCGGGGTGTCGGCGGCGGAGTCGACGACGACGACCACGGCGTCGAAACCGGCATCCGCGACGTTGTACGCGTAGCGGACGCCGGGGCCGTCGGCCGGGTTGTCGTGGGCCGGGAAGACCAGCCGGCTGCGTATCGCATAGCCGGGGTCGTTCACGGCGAGGACGGGGGACCGTGTGGTGGTCGAGTAGCGCACCTCGGCGTCGGTGTGCTCCTCCAGGGCGGTGCCCAGCCGGAGCGGTGCGTACATCAGCTCCTCGAAGCCGAGGACGAGTATGCGGCGGGCTTCAGCGCCCAGGGCGCCGGCGATGCGGGCAGCCATGGCGGGAAGGGCCGATTCGAGCGTCTCGCGGTGGGCGGGGGTGAAGCCGTGCCGTCCGCCGTCGGGCACGCCGGCGGGCCACTCCAGCTCCACCCGGGTGCACGGGCCGCCGGGCCCTGCCGCACCGGCCCGGGCGGGTTCCCGCTCCGACTCGTGGGCGGCGACCAGGGCCTGGCCCTTCTCCAGAACACCGTCCGGGAGGCGCACGGTGCCCGTACCCCTGGCCACCAGGTCGACGCGGGCGCCGATCTCGGCGGCGAACCCGGTCAGCCGTTCGCGGTCGGCCGCCGACCGCATGTCCACCAGAGCCACGATGACGTATCGGTCGCGCGGGTACAGCTCGTGCAGCGCGCGGATCGTGTTGAGCACGGTGTTGCCCGTGGAGAACTCGTCGTCCACCAGCACGAGCGGCGCCCCGCTCCCGCGCGCCAGCAGGGCGGGGTCCTCCGGCAGCAGCAGATGCGACGTCGCATGCGAGTGCGACTCCTCGAAGCCGCCCGCCCGGGCCACGCCCTCGACCGGACGCCGCGTCGAGTGGAGGTACGGGGCCACGCCCAGCCCGTCGGCAACCGCGTGACCGAGGCCGGTGGCCGTCTCCGCGTACCCGAGCACCACCGCCCGGCGGGCCTCCGCCTCCCCGAGGAGCGCGCGCACGCGCAGGCCGAGCTCGACCCCCGCGCCGTACACCACGGAGGGCCGCTGCGGCACATGCTTGCCCAGCACATTGGAGACGAGCAGATGGGCCCGCTTGGGGTTGCGGCGCAGGGCGAGGCCCAGCAGCTCCCGGAGCTCGCCGTCGCCTTCGGGCTTCCCGTTGCCGACGAGCTCGACGCCCAGTCGCTCCGCCACCCAGCTACCCGACCACACCACGTTCGCCGTCTCTTTCCTTGCTGCGCGCTCGCTCATCGAGACGCGCTCATTCCGCGAGCCCCGCGGCCAGCAGATCCACGAAGCCGACGTCTTCCTTCGCCACGCCGAAGACCTCGGCCCGTTGCAGGGTGCGCTCGGCCCAGGCGCGGTGCGGCTTCACTTCATTCATTTTGTTCGTGTATGCGGAGCGCATCACTCCGCCACCGCCGTGCTCCGGCCGCAGGATGTCCTGTGCGTCGCTGAACTCCTCATGGCTGACCACGGACAGTGCGTGCACCGGCGCGACGTGCGACGGGTGGATACAGGTCTTGCCGAGCAGCCCGTTGGCACGGTCGAGCTCGATCTCCCGCAGCAGCCCGTCGAGGTCGTGCTCGATCAGTGTCGTACGCAGCCCGTCGGCCCGGCCCTCCAGGAAGGGGCTGCGGCGCAGCTGCGGCTTGAACATGCGCTCCTGGAGCCGGAAGTACTCCCACACCGGTCCGGTGATCGTGAAGCCCGTCCCGTCCGCCCGGCCCAGCACATTGACCACATCGGCTATGACCGCGGCGACGAGCTGGACGTCGTACGCCGTCATGTCGGGCGCCCTGCGCAGCCCGTACGCCGAACAGAAGTCGGTGACCCCGAGCCGCAGGGCGAGCACCCGGTCCCGGTACGTGTGGACGGTGCGGACGATTCCCTGGAGCGCCGCCGCGCGGGTCTCCAGGTGCAGCAGCTCGGGCGATTCGAGAACGGGCATCGCGAACAGGCGCTGTCCCCCGGCCGTCTCGGCCTTGGTGAGCGCCTCCATGAACGGAAGACCACGCTCTTCCGTGAACTTCGGAAGTACAAAACCGGACAACAATCGGACGGAGCTTCCGAGCCGCTGCACCAGGTCCGTTATCTGCTCCGGTTCGCGGACCCGGATGAAGAGCAGCGGCACCTCGGCGCCGCGCGCAGCGAGGTCGGCGAACTGCCTGACCAGGTTCTCCTCGGCGTCCGACACCTCGGAGTCGTCGATGGAGTCCTCCAGGCACAGCACCATCGAGACGACACCGCGCCCGGCCTGCTTGAGGACGTCATCGGCGAGCCGCGGCCGGGTGGCCGGGGAGTACAGAGTGGCGCCGAGGGCGGCCGAAAGTATCCGGGCGGGGGAGTCCGCCCCGAATTCGCACGGCTGCCGAAAGAACAGGCCTTCCCGCGCAGCGGGCGAGACGTGCCCGAAATGACGCATGTGATTCCCCCGTACTGCTGGACCGGCCTGACAACGTGTGGCCGGTAATAGTACGTATGGACGGGTGTCGACAGTTCCCCACGTGCATGAATTTCGGGTAACTCGTCCATTTCCCGACGGTTCCGCAAGGCCCGGAGGACGTGGTTCCGACGCGCTGCCGAGACATGAGTCGGGCCCCCCACGTTGTCTGCGCAGGCAGCCAGCAGGCAGGATGACCGCCATGACGCACGCGATGCTGAAGGGCTCGAACGTCCCCCTCGATGCCATGGCCGTACGAGCCGTGCTGCGCTGGACTCCGGGCGCCGGGGTGCCCGATGTGGACGCCTCGGCCCTGCTTCTCGGCGCCGGTGGCCGTGTGCGCTCGGACGAGGACTTCGTGTTCTACAACCAGCCCCGGCACCCCTCCGGCCTGGTACGACGGCTACCGAAGCGCAGTGTCGCCGAGGGGCTCACCGACACCATCGAGGCCGACCTGGGCGCGCTCGACCCGTCGGTCGAACAGGTGGTCATCGCGGCTTCCTCCGACGGGGCCGCCTTCCAGCAGGTCCGCGATCTCCGCATACTTCTCTACGACGCGGCGTCGGCGGGCGGCGACCCGCTCGCCGTGTTCGATGTACGGCCGGAGACCGGCGAGGAGACCGCGATCATCTGCGGTGAGCTCTACCGGCGCGGCGATGGCTGGAAATTCCGGGCGGTCGGTCAGGGCTACCCGACCGGGCTGGTCGGGCTCGCGACCGCATTCGGTATCTCGGTCGACGAGGCGGAGGCCGCGGCCGAGCCCGATCCGGCCCCGGCCGTGCCGACGGTCGCCCCCGTGTCTGCCCCGGCACCGGCACCCGGACCCGACCTGCAGGCCACGGTCCAGCACCAGCAGCCCACGTACGGCTACCCGCAGCCCACGGCCGCCCCGGCGGCGTACGGCTACCCGCAGCCCACAGCGGCCGCCCCTGCTCCTCAGCCCGCCTACGGCTATCCGCAGCCGGCCGCGCCGCAGCCCGCATACGGCTATCCGCAGCCCGCGGCGGCCGCCGCGCCCGCCCCGGACCCGAATTTCGTGCTGCCGCCGCAGGGCCCCCAGTTCGTCCGCTCCTGACCGCCGCGGCGGCAGGGCGCCCGCTCAGGCCCGGGACTTGTAGCCGCGCCCCCACTGCATTCCCCAGCCGTACAGCCGGTCCAGCTCCGACTGGAAGCCGTAGACGAACTTCACCTCGCGCCGCACGATCAGCTCGTCCTTGACGTTCTCCACGGTGAACACGGCACACGAGCGCGCCTGCGGGGCCCGCTCGTCGAGCTCGATCTCGATCCGCGGGCCGTTGCCCGGGTAGAGCGTCACCTTGGCGTGCGTACGGTCGAAGGCCGGCGTCTGGTCGTAGATGTAGACGAAGAACAGCAGCCGCTTGATCTGGTCCCGCTGGTCGAGGTTGACGTACACGGTCTCCCCCGACGGCGCCCCGAAGCGGTCGTCCCCGCTGAGCCTGATGTACGGCGGCGCGTTCAGGTCGCCGATCAGGTTGCCGAGCGGCTGCACCACACCCTTGGTGCCGTCCTTCAGTTCGTACATGCAGCCCAGGTCCAGGTCGACGTTGACCACACCCTGGGTGTGCGCCTGGACCACATCGGGCTGGAAGAGTTTGAACGGCCGCAGCAGCCGCCCGCTCTGCCGTGACCTGCCCTCGATGTCGGACGTACGCATCCGCCAGGAGAGGTTGACCCGCAGGTTGCCGGTCAGCGCGCCCTGTTTGGTGAGCGAGACCGTGGCGTGCCGCTTGGACAGCACGATGGAGTTGGTCGCCGCGTTGCCCGACTCGAACTGTGCTTCCCGCCCCGGCCACAGGCTGTCCCAGAACGCCATCCCCAACCCCCACACGTCTCGGTAGTGCCCAGGCCCCGCACGCATCACTGCGGGGCGGCCCCCGGGCCGGGTCCGGGTGTTCCCGGAGAACCGTCGCCGTACGGACCGCCCCGCTGAGAGCGTTCCTCAATCCCTACCGGGTCACACCCCGGACGGGACCTCCGCCCTGGAATCCGAGTCGTCGCCGCCCCCGGCCTCCAGGGCCTTGTTGCGCCGGACGGAGGACCAGAAGGACCAGCCGATCAGGACGACGCCGACGAGACCGGTGATGATCTCGTTGATCTGGTACTGGATGGTGACGAGAAGGATGACGGACAGCGCGCCGATGGCGTAGTGCGCGCCGTGCTCCAGGTAGACATAGTCGTCCAGGGTGCCCTGGCGGACCAGGTAGACCGTGAGCGACCGGACGTACATGGCGCCGATGCCGAGGCCGAGGGCCATCAGCACGATCTCGTTGGTGATGGCGAAGGCGCCGATGACACCGTCGAACGAGAAGGACGCGTCGAGGACTTCGAGGTAGAGGAACATGAAGAACGCGGCCTTGCCGGAGAGCGCCACCGCGGACAGCTTCTTGCCGGTCTTCCTGGCCTCTTCCTCGGCCTCGTGGTCGCGCTCCTCCTCTTCCTCGAGCTTGTTCTCGAAGTAGCCGGAGAGACCGCCGACGATGAGGTACGTGATCAGACCCGCGACACCCGCGAGCAGGACGGTCTCCGCCTTGTCCGCGTGCGCGCCGCCGTGCTGGTGCGCCTGGGTCGCGAAGGTCATGGCCGAGACCAGCAGCACGATGAGCGCGATGCAGACCGACAGCATGTCGACCTTGCCGAGCTTGGCGAGCGGGCGCTCGATCCAGCGCAGCCACTGGATGTCACGGTCCTCGAAAATGAAGTCGAGGAAGATCATCAGAAGGAACATGCCACCGAAGGCGGCGATCGCCGGGTGGGCGTCCGTGACCAGTTCCTGGTAGCGCTCGGGCTGGCTGAACGAGAGATCGACCGCCTCGATGGGCCCGATCTTGGCGGTGATGGCCACGATCACGACGGGGAAGACCAGCCGCATACCGAAGACCGCGATGAGTACACCGACCGTGAGGAAGATCTTCTGCCAGAAGGCATTCATCTTCTTCAGGATTCCGGCGTTGACCACCGCATTGTCGAAGGACAGCGAGATCTCGAGGACGGAAAGAATCGCGACCACACCGAATGCTTCCCACCCCCCGTAGAGCACCGCTGCGACCAGGCCGAGCGCGGTAATCGCGAACGACCAGCCGAAGGTTTTCAGAAGCACTGGCTACCCCATCGTGTATGTAACGGGTCTCCCCCGGATGTGTACGGGGCTCCCCCGCGCCGTGCGCGGCTTTACGAAACGTTGACCCCGAAGTCTAGAGCGATGCCCCGCAGCCCCGACGCGTACCCCTGTCCCACTGCACGGAACTTCCACTCGCCGTTGTACCGGTAGAGCTCGCCGAAGATCATCGCGGTCTCGGTGGAGGCGTCCTCGCTCAAGTCGTAGCGCGCGAGTTCCTGGCCGTCCGCCTGGTTCACCACGCGAATGAACGCGTTGCTGACCTGGCCGAAAGTCTGCCCGCGGTTGTCGGCCTCATGGATCGAGACCGGAAAAACGATCTTGTCGCAGTGGGCGGGGACCTGGTTGAGGTTCACGATGACCGACTCGTCGTCGCCCTCGCCCTCACCGGTGAGATTGTCGCCCGTGTGTTCCACGGAGCCGTCCGGACTCGTGAGGTTGTTGTAGAAGACGAACCATTCGTCGCCGAGCACCCGGCCCGACTGGCACAGCAGCGCGCTGGCGTCGAGGTCGAAGTCGGCGCCCGTGGTGGATCGTGCGTCCCAGCCGAGGCCGACGAGCACCTGGGTGAGGTTGGGTGCGGCCTTGGAGAGGGAGACATTGCCCCCCTTGGCGAGTGTGACGCCCATGATGTGAGTCCTCCCCGAGTCGATGAACCGTCTGTTGAGCGCGTCCGGCGCCGCACTGGGTGCGGCGCCGGACGGGGACGTGCTGGGGGGTGTACGGCGGATCATGGCCGGACACCCTCGGGCGCGGCCCGGGCTGCGCCTTCTCAGGAACGGCCCGGTCGCGCTCTCTGGGCCGTACTCAGACGTTGACGCCGAAGTCCTGCGCGATGCCGCGCAGACCCGAGGCGTAGCCCTGGCCGATGGCACGGAACTTCCACTCGGCGCCGTTGCGGTACAGCTCGCCGAAGACCATGGCGGTCTCCGTCGAGGCGTCCTCGCTCAGGTCGTACCGCGCGAGCTCGCTGTTGTCCGCCTGGTTCACCACGCGGATGTACGCGTTGCGCACCTGGCCGAAGCTCTGCTGGCGGGTCTCGGCCTCGTAGATCGAGACCGGGAAGACGATCTTGTCGACGTCGGCCGGGACTCCGGCCAGGTTCACCTTGATGACCTCGTCGTCGCCCTCGCCCTCACCGGTGAGGTTGTCACCGGTGTGCTCGACGGAGCCGTCGGGGCTCTTGAGGTTGTTGAAGAAGACGAAATTACCGTCGCTGCCGACCTTGCCCTCGGCGTTGGTCAGCAGCGCGCTGGCGTCGAGGTCGAAGTCTCCACCGGTGGTGGTACGGGCATCCCACCCCAGACCGACGACGACAGCGGTCAGGTTGGGCGCGGCCTTGGTCAGCGAGACGTTGCCGCCCTTGCTGAGGCTGACTCCCACGAGTCCTCCCATTGGTTTCTTGGGGGCCGACGACTGCCGGCGCCTCCACGTTGCGTTGGCATCGGATCAACGAGTGGATCCTAGTGACCGGTTCCCGGCCAAAACAGGCTTTTGGCCGGGGGCGCCGGGAGATCCTCCGGAACACCGACGCGGGATCGTCCGGAACCGGATCAGATCGCGTCGAGGGCCTTGATGTAGTCGTTCAGGTCGCGCGCGTCCGGCAGGCCGTTGACGACGGTCCAGCGCACCACGCCCTCCTTGTCGATGATGAAGGTGCCACGCACCGCGCAGCCCTTCTCCTCGTCGAAGACGCCGTAGGCGCGGGAGGTCGCGCCGTGCGGCCAGAAGTCCGAGACCAGCGGGTACTCGAGGCCCTCCTGCTCGGCGAAGACGCGCAGGGTGTGGATGGAGTCGTTGGAGACGGCCAGCAGCTGCGTGTCGTCGTTCTCGAACCGCGGCAGCTCGTCGCGCAGCGCGCAGAGCTCACCCGTGCAGACGCCGGTGAAGGCGAACGGGTAGAACAGCAGCACCACGTTCTTCTCGCCGCGGAAGTCGGAGAGCTTCACGGTCCGGCCGTGGTTGTCCTTCAGCTCGAAATCCGGGGCCTGGGTACCGACCTCGATCGCCATGGAAACGCGTCCCTTCACTGCTTCACCGGGCTGGGCTGTCCGGGTGGACTCCCACCCTACGCAGAGACCTCGGCGGGCCCGCGGACAGGGATGTGCGCGGGCGGGGCACATGTGAACGGGCATACGAAGGCCCCCGCCGGTGCACGACCGGCGGGGGCCTCGTGGTGAGTGCGGTTCAGCGCCTGGCTTTGGCCGACTTCGGGGTGACCAAACGGCTGCCCGTCCAGTCCTTGCCCGCATTGATGCTCTTGGTCTGGGAAAGACCGGCTGTCTGGCCGGCCTCGTTGATATCGCTCGGTTCGACGTAGCCTTCGCGGCCGGTCTTCGGCGTCATCAGCCAGATCACACCGCCTTCGTCGATCAGACCAATGGCATCCACCAGCGCGTCCGTAAGGTCGCCGTCCTCGTCGCGGAACCACAGCAGGACGACGTCAGCGACGTCGTCGTAGTCCTCATCGACGAGTTCCTGGCCGGTAGTGGCCTCAATGCCCTCACGGAGCTCCTGCTCGACGTCGTCGTCGTAGCCGATCTCCTGGACCACCTGTCCGGGCTCGAACCCCAGCCGTGCAGCCGAGTTGGTCCGTTCCTCCGCGTGGTCCGCGGTCGCGCTCACGGGTTGCCTCCTGATCATGTTTCGGAAAATGCTTCAGCCACGCGCGTGCGCGGGGCGTTGGCCGTAGTCCACACGGGCGCGGCGGATCGCGCAAGTACCCAGCGTGCGAGACCGCCTAAACGGTGACGTTCCCTGCCACGTCGCCGCACGATCGGCAGGTCCCTGACTGGGCTCCACACGACCGCCCACACCCTTTACGTCCTTCCACAGCTTATGCCGTTTCGGTCCGCCAATCGGAGTCGAACAGCCTTTGGGAACGCTTGGACGGGTTGGGCGTATGGTTGCGGTTTGATCCAACCCGTCTGCCGGGCCGCCCTGGCGCACCGGACATGATGTCTCACCACCTGGCGGTTACCCCTCGGTAGAGATGACGTATGCGTCGTCGCGGTACACGATGGTGCTGGCGTACATGCATACATCCCGGGGGCGTGCCTCCCGAAACCAGGCCCCGTAGAGCAGCACCGAACAGCGAAGGAACAGCGTGGCTTCCGGATCCGATCGCAACCCGATCATCATTGGCGGCCTTCCGAGCCAGGTCCCGGACTTCGATCCCGAAGAGACCCAGGAATGGCTCGACTCCCTCGACGCCGCCGTCGACGAGCGCGGCCGTGAGCGGGCCCGCTACCTGATGCTCCGGCTCATCGAGCGCGCGCGCGAGAAGCGCGTCGCCGTGCCGGAGATGCGCAGTACGGACTACGTGAACACGATCGCCACGAAGGACGAGCCGTTCTTCCCCGGCGACGAGGAGATCGAGCGCAAGGTCCTCAACGCGACCCGCTGGAACGCGGCCGTGATGGTGTCGCGCGCCCAGCGCCCGGGTATCGGCGTCGGCGGTCACATCGCCACGTTCGCCTCCTCCGCCTCGCTGTACGACGTGGGCTTCAACCACTTCTTCCGGGGCAAGGACGACGGTCTGGGCGGCGACCAGATCTTCTTCCAGGGGCACGCGTCCCCCGGTATCTACGCCCGCGCGTTCCTGCTCGACCGGCTGAACGAGGCACAGCTCGACGCCTTCCGCCAGGAGAAGTCCAAGGCGCCGAACGGCCTGTCCAGCTACCCGCACCCGCGGCTGATGCCGGACTTCTGGGAGTTCCCGACCGTCTCGATGGGCCTCGGTCCGCTCGGCGCGATCTACCAGGCCCGGATGAACCGCTACATGGAGGCGCGCGGCATCGCCGACACCTCCCGGTCCCACGTCTGGGCATACCTGGGCGACGGCGAGATGGACGAGCCCGAGTCGCTCGGCCAGCTCTCCATCGCCGCCCGTGAGGGCCTGGACAACCTGACCTTCGTGGTCAACTGCAACCTGCAGCGCCTCGACGGTCCGGTGCGCGGCAACGGCAAGATCATCCAGGAGCTGGAGTCGCAGTTCCGCGGTGCCGGCTGGAACGTCATCAAGCTGGTCTGGGACCGCTCCTGGGACCCGCTGCTGGCGCAGGACCGCACGGGCATCCTGGTCAACAAGCTGAACACCACGCCGGACGGCCAGTTCCAGACGTACGCCACCGAGTCGGGCGCGTACATCCGTGAGCACTTCTTCGGGGACGACCCGCGGCTGCGCGACATGGTCAAGGACATGACCGACGACCAGATCCTGCACCTGGGCCGCGGCGGTCACGACCACAGGAAGGTCTACGCGGCGTACGCGGCGGCCAAGGCCCACAAGGGCCAGCCGACGGTGATCCTCGCGCAGACGGTCAAGGGCTGGACCCTGGGGCCGAACTTCGAGGGCCGCAACGCGACCCACCAGATGAAGAAGCTCACGGTCGAGGACCTCAAGCGGTTCCGCGACCGGCTGCACATCCCGATCACGGACAAGCAGCTGGACGAGGGCTACCCGCCGTACTACCACCCGGGCCGCAACTCGGAAGAAATCCAGTACATGCACGACCGCCGCAAGAGTCTGGGCGGTTATGTCCCGACCCGTGTGGTGCGCGCGAAGCCGCTGGTTCTCCCCGAGGACAAGACGTACGCGACCGCGAAGAAGGGTTCGGGTCAGCAGTCGATCGCCACGACCATGGCGTTCGTCCGCATCCTGAAGGACCTCATGCGGGACAAGGAGATCGGCAGGCGTTTCGTGCTGATCGCACCCGACGAGTACCGCACCTTCGGCATGGACGCGTTCTTCCCGAGCGCGAAGATCTACAACCCGCTCGGTCAGCAGTACGAGGCAGTGGACCGCGATCTGCTGCTCGCGTACAAGGAGTCGCCGACCGGTCAGATGCTGCACGACGGCATCTCCGAGGCGGGTTGCACGGCGTCGCTGATCGCCGCGGGTTCCGCGTACGCCACGCACGGCGAGCCGCTGATCCCGGTGTACGTCTTCTACTCGATGTTCGGTTTCCAGCGCACCGGTGACCAGTTCTGGCAGATGGCCGACCAGCTCGCGCGCGGCTTCGTGCTGGGTGCCACCGCCGGTCGTACGACGCTGACCGGTGAGGGTCTGCAGCACGCGGACGGCCACTCCCAGCTGCTCGCCTCGACGAACCCCGGCTGTGTGGCGTACGACCCGGCGTTCAGCTACGAGATCGCGCACATCGTCAAGGACGGTCTGCGCAGGATGTACGGCGAGAACAGCGAGGACGTCTTCTACTACCTCACCGTCTACAACGAGCCGATCCAGCACCCGGCCGAGCCGGAGAACGTGGACGTCGAAGGCATCCTCAAGGGCGTCTACCGCTACAGGAGCGGCGAGAAGGGTGCGGTCCCGGCCCAGATCATGGCGTCCGGTGTGGCGGTCCCGTGGGCGGTCGAGGCGCAGCGGATCCTCGCCGACGAGTGGAACGTGAAGGCGGACGTCTGGTCGGCGACCTCCTGGAACGAGCTGCGCCGCGAGGCCGTCGAGGTGGAGCGGTACAACCTGCTGCACCCGGAGGAGGAGCAGCGCGTCCCGTACGTGACCCGGAAGCTCTCCGGCTCCGAGGGCCCGTTCGTGGCGGTCTCGGACTGGATGCGTTCGGTGCCGGACCAGATCGCGCGCTGGGTTCCCGGTGCGTACCAGTCGCTGGGCGCGGACGGCTTCGGCTTCGCCGACACGCGTGGCGCGGCCCGCCGGTACTTCCACATCGACGCGCAGTCGATCGTCCTCGCGGTGCTCACCGAGCTCGCGAAGGAGGGACGGGTCGACCGTTCGCTGCTGAAGCAGGCGATCGACCGGTACGAACTCCTGGACGTGACCGCGGCCGACCCGGGCGCGGCCGGCGGCGACGCGTAGGCACGACCGGACAGATCCGAAGGGCGGCGGACCTCCTGGTCCGCCGCCCTTCGGCGTCAGTTCTCCCAGACTTTGAAGGCCCTGACCCGGTACGGGGACTGCGGCACCCAGGTGCCACCGCCCGGATAGGTCTCGAACTCGCCGGTCTCGGCGCACTCCGCCGACTGATAGGTGGTGACGGGGCGGCCGGTGCGGTTGGCGAGCGCCTGGGCCTGGCCGACCGGTGGCAGCGGGACACAGCTTTCGATGTCGATGGTGGACAGTTCGTGGACCTGCCGGGCCCCGGTGAAGTCCGGCTTCTCCCAGAGGCAGAGCTGCCCCGTCCCGCACGCCCCGAGCCGGACCGGCGCGGCCCGCGGAGCCGATGCGACCTGCGTGGTGCGGGTGGTCTGTGTGGCCGGTGCGGTCTCTGAGGCCTGTACGGCCGGCGGGATGAGCGCGGTGGCGGTCAGTGCGGCGGCAAGCGCAGTCGTACGCATATCAGTCAACCCCCGTGGTGGTGTGGATCACTTGCACGCACCCTGACCTGCGGGGCAGCGCCATGGGAAGGGTCGCAGGGCCGGACCACCCGGATAGGCGACAGCCCCGCCGAAGGGGTCCGACGGGGCTGTCGTGGGCTCTGTGTTGACGCTCGGGCGTCCTCGGCGCGAGGGGTCGGCGAGGGCCGGCGGCGGGCTCAGATGTGACCCGCGCCCGCGCCTGCCTCCGCATTCGCACCGCGCTTGGTGAGCGTGGCGACCAGCGCCGCGATCACCGCGACCACGCCGGCGACCATGAAGGCCGTGCCCATGCCCGACACGAACGTGTCATGCGCGACGCTCGTGATCTTCTCCACGACCGGACCCGGTGTGCCGGACGCCACCGGCGGGATCCCGACCTCGACGGCCGAGGACGCCTGGTCCAGCTGCTGCGGCGAGAGCGGCGGAAGCTCTGCGGCAGCCCAGTTGTCAGCGAGCTTCGCATCGACCTGCGAGGCCATGACCGCACCCAGCACCGCCGTACCGAGGCTGCCGCCGACCTGCATGGCGGCCTGCTGCAGTCCGCCCGCGACGCCGGAGAGCTCCATCGGGGCGTTGCCCACGATGACCTCGGTGGCGCCGACCATCACCGGGGCGAGGCCGAGGCCGAGGAGACCGAACCAGATGGACATGGTCAGGGTGCCGGTGCCGGTGTCCAGCTGGGACATCCCGAACATGGCGACCGCGGTGCACACCATGCCGCCGACGAGCGGGACGCGCGGGCCGAGCTTGGTGATCAGCAGGCCCGCGAGCGGGGAGCCGACGATCATCATCCCGGTCAGCGGCAGCAGGTGCAGACCCGCGTCGACGGCCTTCATGCCGTGCACGTTCTGCAGGTAGAAGGTGACGAAGAAGAGTCCGCCCATGAAGGCGAACGCCATCAGCACCATCAGGACCACACCCGCGGACAGTGGCACCGAGCGGAACATCGCCAGCGGGATCAGCGGCTCCCTGACGTTCTTCTGGGAGAGGGCGAACACCACGAACAGGGCCACGGCCGCCCCCAGGAAGCCGAGCGTCCTGAAGTCGCCCCAGCCCCACTCCGCCCCCTTGATGAGCGCCCAGATCAGGCAGAACATCGCCTGCGACAGGAGCACGATGCCGCCGATGTCGAAGGAGCGCGGCGCGTTCTCGGCGCGATGGTCCTTGAGGATCACCACGCCGAGCAGAAGCGCGATCACTCCGACCGGCACATTGATGAAGAAGACGGACTGCCAGCTGACGTGCTCGACGAGGACGCCGCCGAGGATCGGACCGCCCGCCGTCGAGGCGCCGATGACCATGCCCCAGATACCGATCGCCATGTTCAGCTTCTCGGCCGGGAAGGTGGCGCGCAGCAGGCCGAGCGCGGCCGGCATCAGCAGGGCGCCGAAAAGGCCCTGCAGCACCCGGAACGCGATGACCAGGGCCACGCTGCTGGAGAATCCGATGGCTCCCGATGCCGCGGCGAAGCCCACGACACCGATCAGGAAGGTCTGGCGGTGGCCGAACCGGTCACCGAGCTTGCCCGCGGTGATCAGGGAGACCGCGAGTGCGAGCATGTAGCCGTTGGTGATCCACTGGACGTCGGCGAGCGAGGCGTGCAGGTCCTGCTGGATGGCGGGGTTGGCGATCGCGACGATCGTGCCGTCGAGCGCGACCATCATCACGCCGATGGCCACGGAGAAGAGCGTCAGCCAGGGGTGGCCGCGCAGCCCCTTGGCCGGGGCGGGAGCAGGGGTGCCCTGCGGCTCCCGCAACGCCTTTTCTGCGGTGGTCTGACTAGTCATGCCGGGGACATTAGTGTCAGTCACTGACAGTTGACAAACCATTTCACAAGCCGGTAACTGTCACGTAGCTCACAGGTACCCTGAGCTGGACAAAGAGATCGAAAGAGGACCGCTCAGTGACCGATGGCCGGCGCGCCGCAGAGCAACCGACCGGGCTGCGCGAACGCAAGAAGCGACGCACCCGGGACGCCCTGCTGCATGCCGCCCTCGACCTCTTCACCACCCAGGGGTACGACGAGACCACCGTCGACGAGATCGTCGACGCCGTCGAGGTCTCCCAGCGCACCTTCTTCCGCTATTTCGCCAGCAAGGAGGAGACCGCCTTCGCCGTCCAGGAGATGGTGGAGTCGCGCTTCCTCTCCGAGCTGCGCCAACGGCCCGCCGGAGAAGCCCCTTTCGAGGCAATGCGCAGTGCGGTCCTGTGCGCCTGGAACAGTATCGGTGAGGCGATCGAGAAGACCGTCACGGTCGAACTCCACATGCGTACGTACCGGATGATCGAGTCGACCCCTTCCCTGCTCGCGGCCCACCTGCGGCGCAGCATCGACCTGGAGACCGAGATAGCCGAGGTGATCGCCGGGCGCGAGGGCCTCGACATCCGGACGGATCCGCGACCGCGGGTCGCCGTCGCCGCGTTCTCCGGGGTGATGCGGGTGACCGGGCAACTGTGGGGGCAGGGGCGGGACACGAGCATGGAGTCGCTGCGCACGCTGACCGAGAACTATCTGGACCAACTGGGCCCGGCGCTCGCGGGGAACTGGCATGCGCCGGTCGAACCCGTGATCGCAGGGCCTGCGCCTTCCGCCTGACAGCTCCGACCCCATCATGTGCCGAACGCCTCATAACGGAACATGACAGACTTCACAACTGCCGTACCACAACCGGCCCGTGCGAGACAGGAGCGGCGCGAAATCCGTCGGAGCGTACCGGAAGCGCGCACGGAGCGTGAGGGAAACCCACCTCAATTCCCCGCAGCCGAGTGATGTGTGTCACCCGCTTCACGGTGGTCGTCGCGCGTCTCCTAGTGTGGGCCGGAGTGACTACCTTCGACTCCTCCCCCACGCTCACCGCATGGCGCGCGCTGCTCGCCGTCGCGGTCGTGTTCGTGATGCTGGCGACCACCGGCTGGACAGCCGTACGTCACCAACCCTCCCACGAGCCACGCGACATCGCACTCGCCTCCTGGGCGCGGGGGCGGATAGCGGGTCACCCGCTGCCGGACGCCGATGCACCGCCGTACCGGCTGGCGCAGTTCTTCGCCATGCTCACCGCCACGCAGCGGACCGCGCTCGCCGACAGATACCCGTTGGTCGTCGGCAATTTGAACGGCGCCCCGGTCACCCTGCGCTACCACGCCAACCGGCGGGCCCTGGTTCAGGCGCGGGCGGTCGAACGGCGGCGCATGCACGACGTCAGGCTCTCCCCGGACGGCCGCGCCGACGCGCTGCGCCGGATGGAGCGATTCAGGTCGATGCTGGCCCACGGTCGGCATTTCCTGGCCTTCGACCCATCCGGAAAGGGCCACGCCGCCGAGGTGTTCGGTGACCTGGACAAGGCCGAGCGGATCTCGATGGTCGTGCCCGGTGTCGATACCAATCTGCTGACGCTGGAGCGGACCGGGCCGAAGGTCAACGCCGCCCCCGTCGGCATGGCGAAGTCGCTGTACGCGGCGGAGCGCGCCGCCCGCCCCGGCACCCGGACCGCCGTCATCGCCTGGGCGGACTACACCGCGCCCGCCGGCATCGGTATGGACGCGGCCCTGGGAAACCTCGCCGAGCGCGGCGCGGTCCGGCTGGGTGCGCTCGTCGGCGCGCTGCCCGGCACGTCAAAGGTCTCGCTGTTCTGTCACAGCTACGGGTCCGTGCTGTGCGGTGTCGCCGCGGGAGAACTGCCGTCCCGGGTCACCGACATCGCGGTCGCGGGCAGCCCCGGCATGCGGGTGGAGCGTGCCGCGCAGCTGCACACCTCGGCCGCGGTCTGGGCCATGCGGGACCGCAACGACTGGATCGAGGACGTACCGAACATGGAGGTCGGCGGGCTCGGCCACGGGGCCGATCCGGTGGACCGGGGCTTCGGTGCGCGTGTCGTCTCGGCGGGCGACGCCAACGGGCACAGCGGCTATTTCGTGCCGGGCACCGAGAGCCTCAGCAACTTCGCCGCCATCGGCGTGGGTGCCTACGGCTCGGTGACCTGTGCGAGCGCCGACAGCGCCTGTCACAAGGGAATTTCCGGCGCCGAAGGCATGTGACGCGCGTAAAGAGCCGCAAGGGAGCATGAATTGCGGCATACGCCGAGGGGGGACGTGCGGGCAAGTGCCGCATACGATGAGGCACATGGGTGATGTGCTGGCCGGAATTCATGCCACCTGGGAGTTCGACACCGACTGCGTGCTCATCCGCTTCGAACGGGGTATTCGCACGCCGAAGCTCTTCCAGAGCCTGCGTGAACGCCGCATTCCGCACGCGGCGTTGTCGTCGGTGACGCTGAACCCGGGCAAGCGGGGCACGGTGGTGCTGCATGCGGTGCCGAGACCCGGTGCCGATCCCCTGCTGGAGGCTGCGGCAGGGCAGCTGAAGGACGGCTGCGATCCGTACCGGCTGGTGCTGCCCGCCGAACGCGAGACGCTCGCCGAGTACTACGCGGACGAGCTGCGCGCACTGCTCGGAGCGGACGCGAGGGAGCCCGCCGAACGTTTCATGGTCGCGGCCCCCGAGGCGCCGATGCAGTTCAAGGCGTACGACGGCCGGGCCAGCTTCGACGGGGACCGGATCTCCTTCCGCTGGTTCTGGACGGGTGCCTCCACGGCGAAGTGGAAGGCGGGCGACCAGACGTTTCCGGTCACCGAGCTGAGCGGGGTCGAGTGGCGGTCGCCCGAGGCGTTCGACGGCTACCTGCGGCTGGTCCCGCGAGGCGCCGGGAGCGCGGGTTCCCTGGCGGGCGCGGCTGCGGCCGCGGAGGGCGGGGCGCCCCGTACGGACGCCGCACCCGGTCCGCAGGCAATGACTCCGCGGCCCACCCAGGCCGATCAGGACCCGGCCGCGGTGATCTTCGGACTCGGCTACGGCCCGGTGCACGAGTCGCTGCCGTTCGCCGCCGCCGTCCTGGAGTCCGTACGCAGGAACCAGTCCGCACCCGTGACGGCAACCGCCGTCCTGGCGGGCGCGGGGCGCCGCGATCCGGCGGACATCGCCGAGCGGATCCGGCACCTCGGGGAGCTGCACCGGGCGGGACTCGTGACGGACGACGAGTTCAGCGCGAAGAAGGCCCAGCTGCTCGCGGAGCTGTAGCGGCGGGTCGACGGTCTCCCCCATTCCCTGTCGTGGGCAGGCCGTGAGGGGCGGGCACGTAGTACCCCCGTACGGGGCGCCGGGTCCTGATCGAGACCCCGGTATGACGCCCCGCAGCAGGTCCGCTGCCTACGCTGATCGGGCCATGCCGACTTCCTTTCCCCAGCCTCCGCCGCCCGCCGACGGCCTGCTCAGCGCAGCCCGCCGCAATCTGCGCGAGGTGGCCCACGGGCTGACCCACGCGTCCCACCCCCCGACCCCGCTGTTCGCCGACGCACCGAGACGGTGGCAGCGGCTGCTTCCGTACGGTGTCGTCCTCGCCCTCGCCGCCACCCTCATCCCGGTCACGATCAACTTCCTGATCTCGGAGTACGGGGTGCCCGGGGGCGTGGCGGGCGCACTCGGTGTCGCCCAGGCGGCGCCCTTGCTGATGCTGGCGCACCGGCCGTTGCAGGCGTGGTGGATCGTCTTCCCCGCCGACATCATCGGTGCCCTGGTGCTCCTGGGGTATCCGGTGGCGACGTACACCGTCTGGCCGTGGACACCACCCGCCATCGTCGGGTATCTCTTCCTGCTCCTCGCCCTGGGGCTGCGCGAGACCCGCCGGACCTCGATCGCCGTCTGGCTGGCCACAGGAGCCGCCGGTGTGGTGCTGCATGTGATCTCGCCCGGGCGCAGCAACGGCAGCGCCCTGCTGCTGCCCATCCTCGGTGCGGTGGTGCTGGTGATCGCCGCGGCGGTTCGGGAACGGGGCGACGCGCAGCGGCGGCTGGCCGAGCAGGAGACCATCAGCGAGGCGGAGCGGGCGCAGCGGACCCTGCTTGAGGAGCGCACCAGAATCGCCCGTGAGCTGCACGATGTGGTCGCGCACCACATGTCGGTGATCACGGTCCAGGCCGACTCCGCCCCGTACCGGATCAGCGGGCTGTCCGCGGAGGCGGTCGAGGAGTTCGGCTCGATCGCGGCGAGCGCCCGGGAGTCGCTTGCCGAGATGCGGCGGCTGCTCGTGGTGCTGCGCAGCGACGGAACGGAGGGCGACCGGGCGCCGCAGCCGGGGCTCGACCGGGTGCAGCAGCTGGTCGAGGCGACGGTACGGGCGGGGCTGCCCGCGGAGTTGTCGCTCGCCGCGGACCTGGGCGACGTACCGCAGGCGGTGGACCTGTCCGCGTACCGGATCGTGCAGGAGGCGCTGGCCAATGTGGTCCGGCATGCGCCGGGAGCGCGGACCCGGGTGTCGATCGCGTCGGACGGCGAGCATCTGACCGTGGTGGTCGCCAACGACCGGGCGGAACGGCCCGGTTCGCCGCTGGAGCCGACGGGGACCGGACACGGGCTGGTCGGGATGCGCGAACGCGTACGGTTGACCGGCGGCAGCCTGGACACCGGGCCGCTGCCCGACGGCGGGTTCCGGGTGGCCGCACGGCTGCCGCTGTCGCCCGCCTCCCCCTCGTCCCTGGAGGACCTGTGACCATCCGCGTGATCATCGTCGACGACCAGGCCATGGTGCGGGCGGGGTTCGCGGCGCTGCTGTCGGCGCAGAGCGACATCGATGTGGTGGGCGAGGCGCCGGACGGGCGGCAGGGGATCGAGGTCAGCCGGAACGTCCATCCGGACGTGGTGCTGATGGATGTGCGGATGCCGGAGATGGACGGCCTCGCGGCCGCGCGTGAGCTGCTGAACCCGCCGGTGGGGGTGGTCCACCGGCCGAAGGTGCTGATGCTCACCACCTTCGACGTGGACGACTACGTGTACGAGGCGCTGCGCGCCGGGGCTTCCGGGTTCCTGCTGAAGGACGCGCCGCCCGCCGATCTCATCTCGGCGGTACGGGTGGTGGCGGCGGGCGAGGCGCTGTTGGCTCCGTCCGTGACGCGACGGCTGATCGCGGACTTCGCGCGGCAACGGCCGGGCGGAAGCGGTGCGGGCGGGCGGAGCGATGTCGTCGCTCTGCGGCTGAACGGGCTGACGCCGCGGGAGACGGAGGTGTTGGAGCTGATTGCCCGGGGGCTGTCCAACCAGGAGATCGCGGGGCGGCTGGTGCTGGCCGAGCAGACGGTGAAGACGCATATCGGACGGGTGCTGGCCAAGCTCGATCTGCGGGATCGGGCGCAGGCGGTGATCTTTGCGTATGAGTCGGGGTTGGTGACGCCGGGCGCGTAACGGCCTTCCCCCGAGCCGGCTCGAATGGCCGCGTGGGGTGGGGAATTCCCCCGGTACACCCCCTACCCCGGTACCACTGCGAACGTGGCTCCCCGGTGTGACGCCCTCTCACCCACCCTCTTCCTACCTTCCCTCCCGTCGCGCCGAACGGCGTGCACGAGCCGAAGAGGGAGGGCGAGATGCGCCGTTACGCGAGGACTCTGGTCGCGGTCGCACTGGCGACCACCGTGGTGGCCGGGACCGCCGGCTGGGTATCCGGGAATGCTCAGCAGGCCGTGACCGGGCCGCCGCCCGGGAGTGCCGCATGGCGGTCGGATCATGTGCTGGGGCGGAAGCTGCCGGATCCGGAGCGGTCCACACCCGCCCAAGTAGCGCAATTCTTCCGGTGGTTGAGCAAGGACGAGCGGCAGCAGCTGGTCGTGCGGCATCCATCGGTCGTCGGCAATCTCGACGGGGTGCCCGTCGAGTTGCGCTACCGCGCCAACGCCCTTTCCCTGCAGGCCGGCCACGATCCCCGGTACACGCATCTGGCCGTGGATCGCGGACGGCGGATCCTGGCCTTCGATCCGCGCGGGCGCGGACAGGTCGCCGAGGTGTTCGGGGATCTGAGGACCGCGAGCCGGGTCTCCGTCGTGGTGCCGGGTTCGGACATCGACGCCGGGACCTTCGACCGTACACATGACGTGTACGGCACTCCGGCCGGCATGGCGAAGTCGCTGTACGCGGAGACCGGAACGGGCAGTGCGGTGATCGCCTGGGCCGGTTACACCACTCCCGTCGGCGTCGGGGTCGATGCTGCGACCGGTTCGCTCGCAAAGGCGGGCGCCGATCGGCTGACCCGGTTCGCGGACGGGCTGGCGGCCGACAGGATCACCGAACCCGCCGTGTTCTGCCACAGTTACGGGTCCGTCGTGTGCGGTCTCGCCGCGTCCCGGCTGCACGTCGGCGACCTGGTCGTCCTCGGCTCGCCCGGCATGCGCGCCGACAACGTCGCCGATCTGCACACCGCCGCCCGGGTCTGGGCGGCCAAGGACGCCACCGACTGGATCGACGACGTCCCGAACGTCGAGGTGGCCGGGCTCGGTCACGGGCCCGATCCTGCCGATCCGGAGTTCGGGGCCCGCCGGGTGCCCGCCGAGGACGCGCATGGCCACACCGGCTACTTCGCCCCCGGCACCGACTCGCTGCGCGCCTTCGCGGCCATCGCGGAAGGGGCGGGCCGATGAGCCTGAAGCAGCTTGCGGCCCGGATCGACGCCCGTACCCCCGCTCACCGCGACCGTGCCGTCGACGGACTGCGCGCCCTCGCCCTGCTCGCCGTGCCGACCGGGCACTGGCTGCTCGGCGGCTTCCGGCTGGACAGCGCCGGCGCTCTTCACAACGCCAGCCCGCTCTCCGCCTTCGGATTCCTCGCCCCGGTCAGCTGGATCCTCCAGATGCTGGGCATCTTCTTCCTGGTCGGCGGGTACGCCTCCGTGCTCTCGTACCGGCGCAGGAAGTCCACCACCGCAGCCTGGCTGCGCGGGCGGATGGCCAGGCTGGGCAGGCCGGTGCTGGGGGTGACCGCCGTCTGGGCGGCGATGATCCCCGTGCTGTACACGCTCGGGGTACCCGGTGACACGCTGCGGACCGGGTCGACGCTGGTGATCCAGCCACTCTGGTTCGTCGGGGTGTACACGGTGGTCACCGCCCTCACCCCGTACTGCCTGCGGATCGCGCGGCGGCTGGGCGGCTGGGCAGCCGCGCCACTGCTCGGGGCGGTCGCCGCCGTCGACTTCCTGCGCTACGGACCGTACGCCGAGGCGATGCCGTCCTGGCTGAGCGTGCTGAACATCCTTCCGGGCTGGCTCTTCGCGTACCAGCTCGGTGTCTCGTGGGGCGAGGACCGGATCGGGAAGCGGGGCGCCCGGTTCCTGCTTGTCGGCGGGACCGTGCTGTTCGCCGCGCTCCTGCTCGCCTTCCACTACCCGGCGTCGATGGTCGGCGTGCCGGGCGAGGCTCGCACCAATTCGCATCCGCCGTCGCTGCTGGTCCTCGCGCTGGCCGCCGCGCAGAGCGGTGCGGCGATCCTGCTGCGCGACCGGATCGGCCGGCTGCTGCGCCGTCCACCGGTGTGGGCGCCGGTCGTCGTCATCAATCTGTCCGCGATGACGATCCTGTGCTGGCACCAGACGGCGATGCTGGCCGCGGCCGTCCCGGCGTCGTTCGCCGGTGCGGTGCCCGGGCTGACGACCGGGCCGGACACGATCGGCTGGGTCCTGGCGCGGCTGGCGTGGATGCCGGTGTTCGCCGGGCTGCTGGTGCTCATCGCCCGGTACGCGCGCCGCTTCGAGGCACCGTGGCAGGCCGGAACGCGGGCGGCGAACGCCCGCCGAACAGCGGCGGGGCTGCTCGCGGCGGGGTTCGCCTTGTTCGCGCTGGGGCTGGCGTAGGGCGGCGCACATCCAGCCCGTGGGGCGCTTGAGGACCGGGCGATTGCCGGGCGCCCCGGCCGCCCGGAAACGACTACTCGCGCGCCGCGGACGTCGAGCTCATGTCCGGGTACCGGTCCCCCGCCACCTGCCCCGCGATCGGCTCCAGCAGTGCCAGCTCCTCCGCGGTCAGCGTGAGCCGGGTGGCGGCCACGTTCTCCAGCAGCCGGCTGCTCTTGCGGGTGCCCGGGATCGGCACCACGGTCAGGCCGTGCACCTGGGCCCGCTGCTGCACCCAGGCGAGCGCCACCTGCGCGGCCGACGCCCCGTGCGCCGCCGCGATCTTGTGGACGGGCTCCAGCAGGGCGGCGTTCGTCTTCGCGTTGTCGCCGGTGAAACGCGGCTGGTACTTGCGGAAGTCGCCGTCCGACAGGTCCTTGGCCGCGTCCGTGAACGCCCCGGTCAAAAAGCCCCGGCCGAGCGGCGAGTACGGCACGAAGGTCACCCCGAGCTCGACCGCGGCGGGCACGGCGCTGCGCTCGACGTCCCGGCTGAAGAGCGACCACTCGGACTGCAGGGCGGCGATCGGGTGCACGGCGTACGCCTCGCGCAGCTCC
>NZ_JAPEQG010000001.1:4800000-6262500 GCF_026339735.1 Streptomyces sp. NBC_01669 | reverse complement strand
GGTCGGAATGTCGGGTTCGAGGAACGGGTCGATCGACGGCGCGGGCACGTCGGGTACGGGCTGATTGTCGGCGAGGCCGAGGTCGACGAGGGACACGAAATTCCCGGCCACTCGCACCCCGCTCTCAGGCCGACAGCTCCCAGATCAGCACCTCGGCCGCCCCGGCCGCCACCAGCTCCAGCCCCTCCTCGCCGGTGACCCGTGCCGCGTCACCCGGCCCCAGCTCCTCGTCGCCGATCCACACGCCCCCGGCCACCACATGGACGTACACCCGCGCCGCGTCCGGCACCGCCGTGCGCTCCCCGGAAGCCAGTCTGCGTACGTGCAGCATCGCACCGGCCTCCGGGAGGGCGTACGGGGTGGAGTCGGCGATGCCGGGAACGATCGTGTACGAGGGTTCGCCACCCGGGGAGAGCGGCGACAGCCACATCTGAACGAATGTCAGCGGAACGTCTCCGTCGTTGCGCTCGACATGGCGCACCCCGGCCGCGGCGCTGAGGTGCTGGAGGTCTCCGGCCCGTACGACGGTCGCGTGGCCGGCCGAATCGCGGTGGGTCAGCTCTCCCTCGACGACCCAGGTGACGATCTCCGTGTGGCTGTGCGGATGTTCGTCGAAGCCCGCGCCGGGCGCCAGTCGCTCCTCGTTGCAGGCCAGGATCGCGCCGAAGCGCAGGTTGTCCGGGTCGTAGAAGGAGCCGAAGGAGAAAGCGTGCCGGGACAGGATGCCGGCGGCCTCGTCCCCGCCCGTGTACCGGTCGTCCGCGCGCTGTACGGAAATCACGGGTCCACGGTAGCCCGGCCCGGCGCCCCTGCGTCACGGCCGGCGACCGGCCGTCCGCTACTCGGCAGTACGACCCGCGGTGGCCCCGGCCCACCGCGCCCGCGGCCCGATAAGGCAGTCTTGTGTCCGTGCCCCGATCCGATCCTGAGCAGCCTGCTGCACATGACGCCCACCTGCATGCCGCGACCCTGAAGCGGCTGGAGCAGTCCTCCGGCCGGCTGGCCGCGAACGCGATCGCCCGCATGGACGAGTCGCTGCCCTGGTACCGGGCGATGCCACCGGAGAACCGGTCATGGATCGGCCTGGTGGCCCAGGCCGGAATCGCCGCCTTCACCGAGTGGTTCCGGCACCCGGAGACGCCGCAGGCCATCTCCACCGATGTATTCGGTACGGCTCCGCGCGAGCTGACCCGGGCGATCACACTGCGCCAGACCGTCGAGATGGTGCGCACGACGATCGAGGTCATGGAGGCCGCGATCGAGGAGGTCGCCGCGCCCGGCGACGAGTCGCTGTTGCGCGAGGCGCTGCTCGTCTACGCACGGGAGATCGCCTTCGCGACCGCCCAGGTGTACGCGCAGGCGGCCGAGGCGCGCGGCGCCTGGGACGCCCGGCTGGAATCGCTCGTGGTGAACGCTGTGCTGTCCGGGGAGGCCGACGAGGGCGCCGTCTCCCGGGCCGCCGCGCTCGGCTGGAACTCCCCCGAGCATGTGTGCGTGATCCTCGGTACGGCCCCCGACGGCGACAGCGAGCTGACCGTCGAGGCGATCCGGCGCGCCGCCCGCCACGCCAAGCTCCAGGTCCTCACCGGAGTGCTCGGCAGCCGTCTGGTGGTCATCGCGGGCGGCAGCGACAACCCGCTGCACGTCGCAAAGGCGCTGATCGGCCCGTACGCGGCCGGCCCGGTCGTCGCCGGACCCGTCGTGCCCGACCTGCTGGCGGCCACCCGGTCCGCCCAGGCCGCCGCCGCCGGGCTCAAGGCGTGCGGTGCCTGGCAGGACGCGCCGCGGCCGGTTCTGGCCGACGACCTGCTGCCGGAGCGCGCCATTGCGGGGGACCCCGCCGCGCGGGACCAGTTGGTGGAGGAGATCTACAGACCGCTGGAGGAAGCGGGCTCGGCGCTGCTGGAGACTCTGAGTGTGTACCTGGAGCAGGCGAGCAGTCTGGAGGGCGCGGCCCGGATGCTGTTCGTGCACCCCAACACCGTGCGCTACCGGCTTCGACGTGTGACAGACGTCACCGGGTGGTCGCCATCCGATGTCCGCTCGGCGTTCACGTTGCGAATCGCCCTGATTCTGGGGCGTCTGGCCGACAGGGATACCCAGTCCTAGACTTTTGTCGGACATCAACAATTCCCCCTACGGTTCTTCGTCCCTGTCCCCACGGGCGTTCAGGACCGTTCACAAGAGAGAGTGTGAGGGTGCTCGTACTCGTCGCTCCCGGCCAAGGCGCTCAGACGCCCGGCTTCCTGACTCCCTGGCTCGACCTCCCCGGTGCCACCGACCGCGTCGCGGCCTGGTCCGACGCCATCGGGCTCGACCTCGTCCACTACGGCACGAAGGCCGACGCGGACGAGATCCGCGACACCGCGGTGGCTCAGCCGCTGCTGGTCGCCGCCGGCCTGCTGTCCGCCTCGGCACTGGCCGCGTCGCCCGATGTCGTCGCAGGTCACAGCGTTGGTGAGATCACCGCGGCGGCCCTCGCCGGTGTCCTCGACGAGGAGACCGCGCTCCGTCTCGTACGCACCCGCGGGCTCGCCATGGCGGACGCCGCAGCGGTCACCGAGACCGGCATGGCGGCGCTGCTCGGCGGTGACCCGGAGGTGACGGTCCCGCACCTGGAGAAGCTCGGGCTGACCCCGGCGAACGTCAACGGGGGCGGCCAGATCGTCGCCGCCGGCACCGCCGCTCAGATCGCCGCGCTGACCAGGGACAAACCCGAGGGCGTGCGCCGGGTGGTGCCCCTCACGGTCGCCGGCGCCTTCCACACGCACCACATGGCTCCCGCCGTCGACCGGCTCCGCGAGGCCGCCGCGGCGCTGACGGTCTCCGAGCCGACTGTGACGTATGTCTCGAACGCCGACGGAAAGCCGGTCGCCACCGGCGCCGAGGTCATCTCGCGGCTGGTCGGCCAGGTCGCCAACCCGGTCCGCTGGGACCTGTGCATGGAGACGTTCAAGGAGCTGGGCGTCACGACGCTCATCGAGGCCTGCCCGGGTGGGACCCTGACCGGTCTCGCCAAGCGGGCACTGCCCGGGGTGCAGACCCTCGCGCTCAAGACCCCCGACGACCTCGACGCGGCCCGCGCGCTCCTCGCTGAGCACGCAGACGCCTAAGGAGCCCGAGAGCATGTCGAAGATCAAGCCCAGCCAGGGCGCCGCGTACGCACGGATCATGGGTGTCGGCGGCTACCGCCCGACCCGTGTGGTGCCCAACGAGGTGATCCTCGAAACGATCGACTCGTCGGACGAGTGGATCCGCTCCCGCTCCGGCATCGCGACCCGCCACTGGGCCTCCGAGGAGGAGACCGTGGCAGCGATGTCCATCGAGGCGTCCGGCAAGGCCATCGCCGATGCCGGGATCACGCCGGAGCAGATCGGCGCCGTCATCGTCTCCACCGTCTCGCACTTCAAGCAGACGCCGGCCATCGCGACCGAGATCGCCCACAAGATCGGTGCGGGCAAGCCCGCCGCCTTCGACATCTCCGCCGGCTGCGCCGGGTTCGGCTACGGCCTGACCCTCGCCAAGGGCTTGATCGTCGAGGGTTCGGCAGAGTACGTACTTGTCATCGGCGTGGAACGGCTCAGCGACCTCACCGACCTGCACGACCGCGCGACGGCGTTCCTGTTCGGCGACGGTGCCGGCGCGGTCGTCGTCGGCCCCTCCACGGCGCCCGCCATAGGCCCGACGGTCTGGGGCTCCGAGGGCGACAAGTCCGAGACGATCAAGCAGACCGTGGCGTGGGACGAGTTCCACGCCGACCGTCCGGAGAAGTTCCCGGCCATCACGCAGGAGGGTCAGGCGGTCTTCCGCTGGGCCGTCTTCGAGATGGCGAAGGTCGCCCAGCAGGCGCTGGACGCGGCCGGGATCGCCCCGGAAGACCTGGACGTCTTCATCCCGCACCAGGCCAACATGCGGATCATCGACTCGATGGTGAAGACCCTGAAGCTGCCGGAGCACGTCACGGTCGCCCGTGATGTGGAGACCACCGGCAACACCTCCGCCGCCTCGATTCCGCTCGCTATGGAGCGGCTCCTGGCGACCGGTCAGGCGAAGAGCGGCGACACCGCGCTCGTCATCGGCTTCGGGGCGGGTCTCGTCTACGCCGCGACGGTCGTTACTCTCCCCTAGGCACACCGGACCTTCCGGTCCGGACGTCCGAACCCTGCAGAAATACATCGAAGGAGCGCCAACATGGCCGCCACCCAGGAAGAGATCGTCAGCGGTCTCGCCGAGATCGTCAACGAGATCGCCGGTATCCCGGTCGAGGACGTCCAGCTGGACAAGTCCTTCACCGACGACCTGGACGTCGACTCGCTGTCCATGGTCGAGGTCGTCGTCGCCGCCGAAGAGCGCTTCGACGTCAAGATCCCGGACGAGGACGTCAAGAACCTCAAGACGGTCGGCGACGCTGCCGACTACATCCTGAAGCACCAGGCCTGATCCAGCCGGCTCGTGTGTCGCCACCCGGCGGTGGCGCCGCTGATTCACGACCCTCTACACGTGGAGAAGATTTTCCAGTGAACTCGACCAATCGCACCGTGGTCGTCACCGGTATCGGCGCAACCACTCCGCTGGGTGGCGACTCCGCGTCGACCTGGGAAGGTCTGATGGCCGGTCGTTCCGGCGTCAAGCCTCTCGAGGGCGAGCGTTTCGCCGAACTGCCCGTCCGGATCGCCGCCCTCGCGGCCGTCGACCCGGGCGACGTACTGCCCCGCCCGCTCGCCCGCAAGCTGGACCGCTCGGCGCAGTTCGCGCTGATCGCGGCCCGCGAGGCGTGGGCGGACGCCGGCTTCACCGGCAAGGCCGGTGAGGACGAGAAGATCCAGCCCGACCGGCTCGGCTCGGTCATCGCCTCCGGTATCGGTGGCGTGATCACGCTCCTCGACCAGTACGACGTGCTGAAGGAGAAGGGCGTACGCCGCGTCTCCCCGCACACCGTGCCCATGCTCATGCCGAACGGCCCGGCGGCCAACGTCGGCCTCGAGGTCAACGCACAGGCCGGTGTCCACACCCCGGTCTCCGCCTGTGCGTCGGGTGCCGAGGCCATCGGTTACGCCGTCGAGATGATCCGCACCGGCCGCGCCGATGTCGTGCTCGCCGGTGGCACCGAGGCGGCCATCCACCCGCTGCCGATCGCGGCGTTCGCCAACATGATGGCCATGTCCAAGAACAACGACGAGCCCGAGAAGGCGTCTCGTCCGTACGACACGGGCCGTGACGGCTTCGTGCTCGGCGAGGGCGCGGGCGTCGTGGTCCTGGAGTCCGCGGAGCACGCTGCCGCGCGGGGCGCCAAGGTCTACTGCGAGGTGCTGGGACAGGGGCTGTCCGCGGACGCCCACCACATCGCCCAGCCCGAGCCGACCGGGCGCGGGATCGCTGCCGCCATGCAGAACCTGCTGGACCAGACGGACCTCAAGCCGTCGGAGGTCGTGCACCTCAACGCGCACGCCACGTCGACGCCGCAGGGCGACGTCGCGGAGCTGAAGGCTCTGCGCAAGGTCCTGGGCGACGACCTCGACCATGTCGCGATCTCCGCGACGAAGTCGATGACCGGTCACCTGCTCGGTGGCGCGGGCGGCATCGAGACCGTTGCCACGGTCCTGGCGCTGCACCACCGGATGGCTCCGCCGACGATCAACGTGGAGAACCTCGACGAGGCCGTGGAGGCGGACATCGTGCGCGATGAGCCCCGTCCGTTGCCCGAGGGGTCGATCGCCGCGATCAACAACTCGTTCGGGTTCGGGGGGCACAACGTGGTGCTGGCGTTCCGCAGCGTCTGACCCCCAGCGCGCCGAAGCCCGCCGTCCCCTCGGGGAGGCGGGCTTCACCGCTGTCCGGGCTGAACGATGTCCTCCATCGCCCGGGCGGAAGATCATGCTCCTCCGGCGATCGGGCAGCGGGGTCCGGGGCGGGGCCTCCGGTGTCGGGAAGGGACGGGCAGGGGAGCGGGCCCGCGAAGGCGCGACCCGCACCCGCGGATGGGTCAGACCACCTGGTGGAGCCACCGCACCGGCGCCCCCTCCCCCGCATGCCGGAACGACTCCAACTCGTCGTCCCACGGCTTGCCGAGAAGTTTGGCGATCTCCGCCTCCAGCTCCGTCTCCCCCCGCACCGACCGCGCCAGTGCGGCCCGCAGCCGGTCCTCCGGCACCAGGATGTCGCCGTGCATGCCGGTGACCGCGTGGAAGATGCCCAGTTCCGGCGTGGAGCTGTACCGCTCGCCCTCCGCCGTCGCACACGGCTCCGCCGTCACCTCGAAGCGCAGCAGATCCCACCCCCGCAGTGCGGAGGCAAGCTTCGACGCGGTCCCCGCGGCGCCCTTCCAGGAGAACTCGGAACGCCAGGTGCCGGGCGAGGCCGGCTGTCTGACCCAGTCGAGCTGAACCCGCACGCCGAGGACACCTGCCACCGCCCATTCGACATGTGGGCAGAGCGCACGCGGTGCGGAGTGAACGTACAGGACTCCACGTGTCGTCACCGGGACCTCCAGTGTGGGACGAGGTTCGCCTTCCCCAGCGGCCTCGCGCCCATACCGCCTCTTCTCGGCCGGTCCCCGAGGTTGTCGTCAGTAAACAGCATCGGGAGCGAATCTCCAGAAAAAGGACAATATGCGACGTGATGTGATGATACGAAGCCACCCAAGTGGAGTCGGGTGGCGGAACGCAGCACTGGTTCGACGGGGAAAAGCTACCGTGCGGCGGCGCCCGAGGTGTGACGTACCGTCGGTCCTGGGCCCATCATTCGCACAGCTTTCACCCGGCAGGGCGCGCGGGCGTGTCGCCTGGGGCCAGGGCGGTTGCCGGGGGCATAAACGGGAGGGCATGAGGGATGCAGAATCGTTCCGCGAGCCATCGCTCGCGCACCAGTGCCGCCGTTCTGACGGCGCTTCCGGTGATCGCCGTGGCCGCGCTGGCCGGCTGTGACACGGGGTCGGACGGGACGACCAGGAGTTCCGCCGCCGGGCAGCACCACCCGTCTGCCGCGCCCTCCCCCGCCTGGAACCGCAGTCCCGGGTCGGTCGCCGCAGTCGGGGACTCCATCACCCGTGGTTTCGACGCCTGCTCCGTGCTGGCCGACTGTCCTGAGGCCTCCTGGGCGACCGGCACCGACAGCGAGGTCCGGAGCCTGGCGGTGCGGCTGCTCGGCTCATCGGGCGCGGCCTCGCACAGCTGGAACCACGCCGAGACCGGGGCCCGGATCGCCCAATTGCCGGAGCAGATGGCTCTCGCGGCGGAGCGGAAGCCGGACCTGGTGACCGTGATGATCGGCGCCAACGACGCCTGCCGCGACTCGGCGAGACTGATGACGCCGGTGGCGGACTTCCGGGCCTCGTTCGAGGCGTCGATGCGTCAGCTCCGCAGCAAGGCGCCGAAGGCACAGGTGTACGTGTCGAGCGTGCCGGATCTCAAACGCCTCTGGTCGACGGGGCGCGACAACCCCCTGGGCAAGCAGATCTGGAAGCTGGGCATCTGCAAGTCGATGCTGGGCCATGCGGATGACATGAGCACCGGGGCCGAGGCGCGCCGCGCCTCGGTGCAGGAGCGGGTCGTGGCGTACAACGAAGTGCTCCGGAACGTGTGCGCGAAGGATCCGCGCTGCCGGTACGACGGCGGTGCGGTCTTCGACTACCGGTTCACCGGCCGGCAGCTCAGCCAGTGGGACTGGTTCCATCCGGGGCTGAGCGGCCAGGCCCGGCTCGCCGAGATCGCGTACCGCAATATCACGGCTCGGAAGCCCCCGGCGTAGCCACCGGCACGTGGTCTAAGGTCCGTGATCATGGACACGGGTTTGAGCAGCACGGCGATACGTACGGAACTCTTCGGCACCCTCGCGGACGGCACCGCCGTCCACCGCTGGACGCTGGAACGGGCCGGTACGCGGGTGCGCGTCCTGACGTACGGCGGCGCCGTGCAGTCGGTGGAGGTGCCCGGACGGGACGGCATGCGGGCCGGGGTGGCGCTCGGGCTGCCGGATCTCGCGGCGTACGAGACATGCTCGGGCCCGTACTTCGGGGTGCTGGTCGGACGGTACGCGAACCGGATCGCGGGCGCTTCCTTCGTACTCGACGGGCAGACCCACCACGTGACCCGGAACGAGGGGCGCAACCATGTGCACGGCGGGGCCCGCGGCTTCGACAAGCGCGTGTGGGAGACGCGGGAGGTCCCGGGCGGTGTGGAGCTGTCGCTGGTCGCGGAGGACGGCGAGGAGGGCTTCCCGGGGCGGCTGGCGGTCTCGGCGGCGTACACCCTGGACGAGGACGGGGCGCTGCGCATCGCGTACCGGGCGACGACGGACGCACCGACCGTGGTGAACCTGACCAATCACACGTACTGGAACCTGGCCGGCGCCGACAGCGGCAGTGCGGCCGGGCACACCCTGCGGATCGCGGCCGGGCGGATCACGCCGGTGGACGGCGAATCGATTCCCACGGGCGAGCTGCTGCCGGTGGACGGCACCCGGTTCGACTTCCGTGAGGCGCGGACGGTCGGCACGGGGTACGACCACAACTTCGTGCTGGACGAGGCGGTGGACGGTCCGGTGGCCGAGCTGTGCGACCCCGGCTCGGGGCGCGTCCTGACCGTCTCCACGACCGAGCCCGGGATGCAGCTGTACACCGCCGACCACCTCGACGGGCGGCCGTACCGGCCCTGCGACGGGATCGCGCTGGAGACGCAGCACTTCCCGGACTCGCCGAACCGGCCGGAGTTCCCGAGCACGGTGCTGCGGCCGGGCGAGGAGTACGCGTCGACGACCGTGTACGGGTTCTCGGTGCGCTGACCGGATGAGGAGAGCCCCGGAGCGGGGTCAGGTGCCGCTCCGGGGCTCTCCGGTCCGAGGGGCTGCCGCTACTCCTTGACCTCCGTGGCCGCCGTCAGGCGTACGTCGCCGAGCGAGCGCGCCGCCTGTACCTCGTACGTGCCGGGCACGAGGGTCCAGTCGTACGCCGTCTCGTCCCAGATCTCGTACGCGCGCCGGTCCAGTTCGATCACGGCCTCGGCGCTCTCGCCCGGGGCCGCTTCGACGCGGGCGAAGCCGGCCAGCCGTCGGGCCGGGCGCTGGGCGGTGTCGTCCGTCGGCGCCAGGTAGATCTGGACCGTCTCGGCTCCGGGGCGGGTGCCCGTGTTGCGGAGGCGGACGGTGGCGGAGTCGGGGGCGGCCGTCAGGGACTCGTACTCCCAGGTGGTGTAGCCCAGTCCGTGGCCGAAGGGGTACGCGGGTCGGGTGCCCGCCTTCTCCCAGGCCCGGTAGCCGACGAAGACACCTTCCTCGTAGTGGAGTTCACCGTCGGTGGGGGTCGTGACGGAGACCGGGACGTCGGCGAGTGCGACCGGCCAGGTGGTGGGCAGGCGGCCGCCCGGTTCGGCGGCGCCGAGCAGGACGTCGGCCAGCGCCGCGCCGCCCTCCTGACCGGGGAACCAGCTGAGCAGCACTGCGGCGACCTCGTCGCGCCACGGAAGTTCCACCGGGGAACCGGAGTTGACGACCACCACGGTGTTCGGGTTGGCGGCGGCGACGGCCCGGACGAGATCGTCCTGGCGGCCGGGGAGCAACAGGTCGGTGCGGTCGAAGCCCTCGGACTCGACGCGTTCGGTGGTGCCGACGACGACGATCGCGGTGTCGGCGGCACGGGCCGCCTCGACGGCCTCGGCGATCAGCTCGTCGGGGTCACGGCGCGGGCCGAGGTGGCAGAGGGAGAACGAGACGCCGAGGATGGGCGAGTCGGCGCCGAGCGTCTCGGGGACCTGCCGCAGCGACACCTCGACGGGGGTGCCCGCCGTGAGGGTCGTCCGGCCCCGCTCCAGTGGGTTGCCGAAGAACGCCTCGCCGGGGTCGGAGGAGCCGGTGACCCGGTGGATGTCGTCGTAGAGGGTCTCGCCGGCGACAGTGAGTGTGAGCACTCCGGTGCCGCGGGTGCCGAAGAGGTGCTCGCCGGTGTCGCGCGGGACGAACGTGCCGGTGATCTCGACGCTGTGGAGCGTCTCGTGGGTCACGCCGTCGGGCAGGTCGTCGCCGATCCACTGGACGGTGCCGCTGTGCAGCGGCGCCGAGCCGAGAACCGCGCCGGACGCGTCGTAGCAGACGGCCCGGAGCTCGAAGCCCTTCTCGGCGGGGGCGAGTTCGTTGTTCGGGTCGGCGCCGACGCGGTAGTCGAGGACGTCCTCGGGCAGGGCGGCGATCAGGCCGTCGAGCGGCGAGACGATGTGGTGCGGGAAGACCTGTGCGGAGCCGCCGCCGAGGACGCGGGCGTCGCGGGCGAGCGCGCCGCTGAGGGCAACCTTGCGCACGGCGGCCGGGTCGATGGGGAGCGCGGCGCGTTCGTTGCGTACGAGGACGAAGGAGCGGCGGGCGATCTCGCGGGCGAGCGCGTCGCCGTCGATGCCGGTGGGGTGGTCCGCCGGGTCGACGACGGGCGGGGCGCCGTGCAGGATGCCGACGCGGGCGGCGAGGCGCAGCACGTTGCGCACGGCCCCGTCGACGACGGACTCCTCGATCTCACCGGCCCGGACGGCCGCGGCCAGCGCCTTTCCGTACACCGTCTTCGGCCCCGGCATGGCGATGTCGAGGCCACCGTTGATCGCGGCGCCGGTGGAGCGGGCGGCCAGCCAGTCGGAGACGATGGAGCCGTCGAAGCCCCACTCGCCGCGCAGCACCGCGTTCTGCAGGTAGCGGTGCTCGGTCATGGTGGAGCCGTTGACCTGGTTGTAGGCGGCCATGATGCCCCATGGGTGAGCGTTCTTGACGATCCGTTCGAACGGAGCCAGGTAGATCTCACGGAGCGTGCGCGGGGCGACGATGTTGTCGACGGTGAAGCGTTCGGTCTCGGCGTCGTTGGCGACGAAGTGCTTCACGGTCGTGCCGACGCCGCCGTCCTGGACGCCGAGCACATAGCCGGCGCCGATCTCGCCGGTGAGGTACGGGTCCTCGCTGTACGTCTCGAAGTGGCGCCCGCCGAGCGGCGACCGATGGAGATTGACGGTCGGGGCGAGGAGGACGTGCACGCCCTTGCGGCGGGCTTCCTGGGCCAGCAGCCGGCCCGCGCGGCGGGCGAGCGCCGGGTCCCAGGTCGCGGCGAGCGCGGTGGGCGAGGGCAGGGCGACGGAGGGGTCCTCGGCGGTCCAGCGGACACCGCGGACACCGATCGGGCCGTCGGACATGACGAGCGAACCCAGGCCGACGGCGGGGAGCGCAGGCAGCGACCACATGTCCTGGCCGGCCAGCAGCCGGGCCTTGTCGTCGAGTCCGAGTGCGGCCAGCGCCGCTTCGACCGCGGCCTCGCGGGCCTCGTCGGGCTGGATGGGTGTGGACGCGCCTGCCACGGCCGTACCTCCTCGTGGTAAATCCTCTGCGGAATTGTCTCCATGGTGACTCGGTTACCAGTAGAGCAGTAAGCTTTGTTATCTGTTCGTTATGCGCCGTGTCGGGGATGGCGTACGGTCCTGCTTGAGGGACCGACAGCACCGAAAGGGGCCGGGCGCGATGGTGCGGGCCAGAACCGCGGAGCGGCGGGCGGAGATCCTCCGCGCCACGCTGGAAGTGATCGCCGAACGCGGTTACCGCGGCGCCACGCTGAGCGCGGTCGCCGAGCGGGTCGGGCTGAGCCAGCAGGGCCTGCTGCACTACTTCCCGACCAAGGATGCGCTGCTCGTCGCCGTACTGGAGGAGCGCGACCAGTGGGATACGGGCGGCGGGGCCCGCAGTGACGGCACCTGGCGGGTGGATCTGCTGGACTCGCTCGTCGAGTACAACGCGATGCGCCCCGGCGTCGTCCAGACGTTCTCGGCACTGCTCGGCGAAAGCGTGACGGAGGGCCATCCGGCCGGGGAGTTCTTCACCCGCCGCTACACACAGGTGCGCGCGAGCATGGCGGCCATGCTGCGCGCGGAGTACGGCGGGACACTGCCGGGCGGTCTCACCCCGGAGCGGGCCGCGCCGCTGCTCGTGGCAGTGCTGGACGGGCTCCAGTACCAGTGGTTGCTCGACCCCGGATCGGTGGACATGCCGGCCGCGTTCCGGGACTTCCTACGGCTGTTGCAGCCGGGGTCCCCGGACGCCGCCGACGAGCGCGACGACTCCACCCGCGAGTCAGATGACCTGCGATAACACCGATACGACAAGATCGATAAGCGGCACCTGCGAGTGATTCCGAGTGGTCTACGCGCGTCCGGGCAACGCACTCCGTTCCGCGCCCCCCAGGGTGTCCGCATGACCAATAAGCCAGCCGAAGCGACCTCTGCCCTGCCCTCGCGGCGCAGCATGATCGCGGGTGCCGCCGCCCTCGCCACGACCACCGTGACCTCGGCGAACGCGGCCACACCCGACTCCCTCGCCGCGCCTGCCGCCCCTGCGGCCCCCGAGGCGGCCCCCGGCTCCGACTGGAACGCCTGCCTGACCATCGCCCGCGCCGTCCTCGTACGCGACGAGCAGGACGAGCCGCTGGTGCCGCACTACCGCGACGTCCTGCTCTCCAAGGGCCTGCCACGCAGCCTCAAGCCCCCCAAGAAGGTGCTGATCATCGGTGCCGGTCCGGCCGGGCTGACCGCCGCCCATCTGCTCAGCAGCGCCGGGCACACCGTCACCGTGATCGAGGCCAACGGCAACCGGGTCGGCGGCCGTATCAAGACCTTCCGCAAGGGCGGCCACGAGAACGCGAAGGCGCCGTTCGCCGACTCGAAGCAGTACGCCGAGGCCGGGGCGATGCGGATCCCCGACAGCCACCCGCTCGTCACCGGGCTCATGGACAGCTTCGATCTGAAGCGCCGCCGCTTCTACCTCGTCGATGTCGACGGTGCGGGAGAGCCCGTCAACCACACCTGGATCCACGTCAACGGCATCCGGGTCCGCAAGGCGGACTACGCGAAGAAGCCGCAGGTGCTCAACCGCTCCTTCGGGGTCCCCACGGAGTTCGAGAACAAGACCGCCTCGACCATCGTGCGGGAGGCCTTCGCGCCCGTACGCAAGGAGTTCGAGGGCAAGGAGGGCCGGGAGCTCGTCGAGGGCTGGGCCCGGGTCATCCAGCGGTACGGGCACTGGTCGATGCTCCGCTTCCTGACCGAGGCGGCCAAGCTCGACGAGCGCACCATCGACCTCATCGGTACGGTCGAGAACCTCACCTCGCGGCTCCATCTCGCCTTTGTGCACAGCTTCATCGGAGCCTCCCTGATCAGCCCGGACACCGCGTTCTACGAGCTGCCCGACGGCACGGCGACCCTGGCCGACGCCATGTACGCACGGGTGAAGGACCTGGTGCGGCTGGACCGCCGGGCCGCCAGGATCAGCTACGAAGCCGACAGCGTCCGGGTCGAGACGGTGTCCGAGGGCCGTAACGGCAGGGTTGTGCGGGAGACGTTCACCGGCGACCGGGCGATCGTCACCGTGCCGTTCTCCGGGCTGCGCCACATCCCGGTCACGCCCGCGCTCTCGTACGGCAAGCGGCGCGCGATCACCGAGATCCACTACGACGCGGCCACCAAGGTGCTCCTCGAATTCAGCCTCCGCTGGTGGGAGTTCGAAGAAAAGGACTGGAAGGCCGAGCTGGAGAGGATCCGGCCCGGTCTGTACGACGCGTACCGGCTCGGCAAGGCGCCGGCCGACGGTTCACTGCTCGGCGCGCACCCCTCAGTACCGCCCGGACATCTGCCGCCCAACCAGCGCGTGCACTATGCGGCGTACCGCGCGACCGCCCGCGACCAGCCCGAGGCGGCGCATGTCATCGGCGGCGGATCCGTCACGGACAACGCCAACCGCTTCATGTTCCAGCCCTCCCACCCGGTCGACGGCAGCAAGGGCGGTGTCCTCCTCGCCTCGTACAGCTGGGCCGACGACGCACTGAAATGGGACTCCCTGGACGACGACGAGCGCTACCCGCACGCCCTGGGCGGCGTGCAGGACGTGTACGGGCAGCGCATCGAAGTCTTCTACACGGGGGTCGGTGCCACCCAGTCGTGGATGCGCGACCCGTACGCGTACGGCGAGGCGTCGGTGCTGCTGCCCGGCCAGCACACCGAGCTGTTCGCCGATGTGCGCTCGGTCGAGGGGCCGCTGCACTTCGCGGGCTGCCACACCTCGGTCAAGCCCGCCTGGATCGAAGGGGCGTTGGAGTCGGCGGTCCGCACGGCGCTGGAAGTGCACACGAGCTGACGTCCGTCGCGGACCTCAGCGGGCGAGGCCCAGCGTGACGCCCAGTCCGACGAGCACCGATCCGATGCCCCGGTTGAGGACCTTCTGCCACCGCAGCATCGCGGTGCGCAGGTGGGCGTGCGAGAAGAACAGCGCGACCAGTCCGAACCAGCCGAGATGGGCGAGGGACATGAAGAGCCCGTAGCCGGCCTGCCGCCACAGGCCGGTGTCGGGTCCGACGACCTGGGTGAACGTCGACACGACGAAGAGCGTGGTCTTGGGGTTCAGCGCGTTGGTGAGGAAGCCGGTGCGCAGGGCCCCGAGCCGGCTCAGTCCCGGCTTCGACTCCAGGTCGACGGCGAGGTCGTTGCGGGCGAAGAAGGTCCGTACCCCGATGTAGACGAGATACGCCGCACCCGCCAGCTTGATCGCGGTGAACAGGACGGTCGAGGACGCGATCAGCAGCCCGACGCCGAGCATGGTGTACGTGACATGGACCAGGACACCCGCGGCAACACCGGCGGCGGCGAGGAGCCCGGTCGTCCGGCCGTAGAGATAGCTGTTGCGCACGACCATCGCGAAGTCGGCGCCCGGGCTGATGACGGCGAGGACGGTGATGACGGCGACGGCGATGATCTCGGTCATGGGCTCAGGTCTCCTCAGTCCGTGTTGACGCTGTATGGGGACGGGGACGGGGACGCGTCCTCGTCGTCGGCGGGCGGCGCCACCAGGTCCCGGGCAAGCAGGGTGGCCCCGGCGACGGCGCCCGGCATCAGGAACACGGCGACGAACGGGACCAGGAAGGCGAGCCCCAGCGGTACGCCGAAGCCGAGGATCAGCATGCGGCGGCCGCGCAGAAGGACGAGCCGGTCGGCCAGGACCATGCCACGGCGCTGGAGCGCGACGGCGGTGAGTTCCTCGGCGAGGAAGTAGCCGGTGACGCAGAAGCCGATGACGGGGACCACGGTCTGGCCGACGACCGGGATGAATCCGAGGGCGAAGAGCAGGACGGCGTAGAGCGTGACACGCACCAGGATGCGGATGCTGTCACGGGCGGAGATCCACAGTTCGCGCCAGAGCGGCAGCCCGGACTCGGGGACCTCGCCGCCCTCCGTGCGGTCGACCTCCTCGGAGAGCGACTCGTAGAACGGCTGGCCGACCAGCAGGGTCACGGCGGTGAACGTGATCACGGCGAGGAAGAGGCCGAGCGCGAAGACCAGCACGGTGAGCGTGGTGCGGAGAAGACCGAGCCAGGGGCTGGACCAGTCGTCGGCGAACGGGGTCGCCCAGGCGACGAGGTCGTCGGCGCCGTAGCCGAGACCGATGAGCGCTCCCGCGTACACGACGAGTGTGATGAGGCCGGGGATCAGACCGAAGCCGAACCATCGTCCGTGCCGGGCCACCCAGCGCTGCCCCTTGATCAAATAGCTGAAACCCGCCCCTAGATCACGCATGGCGTCAGCGTACTGGCGGCGGCGGACGCCGGTGACCGGGGAGTCGGGGCCGGGCCCGTCCGACGGGACGATTTGTCCTCGAACGCCGGACGGGCGCGGCCTCTGCCGCGCTCAGGTCAGACGGATCACGTTCCAGGACATCGGTTCCAGCGTCGCCCGCAGCACGCCGCCGTCGAGCGTGGTGCCGTCCGCCGGGTGCGGGGTGACGCGTTGCGGGTCGGTGAGGGTGTTGCGGGCGTCGGGGTCCCGGTCGGCGAGGACCTGGTGTTCGGCAATGGCCGTCAGGTCGAGGCCGTGCAGGGCGACTTCGAGCGGAAGCTCCGCGTCCTGGCTCCGGTTGACCGCGAAGACCGTGACCGCGCCGGTCTGCGGGTCACGGACCGCGGTGGCGTGCAGCAGGTCCGTCTCACCGTATTTCGCCGTCTCGTACGTGGGCGAGTCGACCCGCACGTCGAGGACCTGGCCCCGCCCGTGGGCCGCGGCCTGGGCGAACGGGAAGAACGTGGTCTGCTTCCAGGCGGGTCCGCCGGGCTCCGTCATGATCGGGGCGATCACATTGACCAGTTGGGCGAGGCAGGCGACGGTCACCCGGTCCGCGTGGCGCAGCAGCGCGATGAGCAGCGTGCCGAAGACGACGGCGTCCGTGACCGTGTAGTTGTCCTCCAGCAGGCGCGGCGCCTCGGGCCAGTCGAGCGGGTTCTCCTCGGCCTCCTTCTGGGTGCGGCTCATGTACCAGACGTTCCACTCGTCGAAGGAGAGGTTGATCTTCTTCGACGACTTGAGGCGGGCCCCGACGTGGTCGCAGGTGGCGACAACGCTCTCGATGAAGGACTCCATGTCCACGGCGGATGCGAGGAACGAGTCGCGGTCGCCGTCGAGTTCCTCGTAGTAGGCGTGGAGCGAGACGTAGTCGACAAGGTCGTACGTCTCGGCGAGGACCGTCGCCTCCCACTCGGCGAAGGTCGGCATGGACCGGCCGGACGAGCCGCAGGCGACGAGTTCGACGGACGGGTCGATCTGGCGCATCGCCCGCGCCGTCTCGGCGGCGAGCCGCCCGTACTCCTCGGCGGTCTTGTGGCCGGTCTGCCAGGGACCGTCCATCTCGTTGCCCAGGCACCAGAGTCTGATGCCGAAGGGGTCCTTGTCGCCGTGTGCGATGCGGCGGTCGGAGAGTTCGGTGCCGGCCGGGTGGTTGGCGTACTCCTGGAGTTCGATGGCTTCCTGAACGCCCCGGGTGCCGAGGTTGACGGCCATCATGGGCTCGGCCTGGGGGCCGATCTTCTTCAGGAAGGCGATGTACTCGGAGAGCCCGAAGCGGTTCGTCTCCGTGGAGCGCCAGGCCAGGTCGAGGCGGCGCGGGCGCTCGTCGACGGGGCCGACGCCGTCCTCCCAGCGGTAGCCGGAGACGAAGTTGCCGCCGGGGTAGCGGATGGCGGTGACGCCCAGCTCACGGATCAGTTCGAGGACGTCCGTACGCAGGCCGGCCTCGTCGGCGGCCGGGTGGCCGGGCTCGACGATGCCGTCGTAGACGCAGCGGCCGAGGTGCTCGACGAAGGAGCCGAAGAGGCGGGGGTCGACGTCGCCGACGGTGAACGCCGGGTCGAGGGTGAAGCGCGCGGTGCGGGTCATGGCTTCCTCGGTGTGTTCGGTATCTCGGTCATCGGTCGAGAAAATGAGCAGGACTGTGCGTGTGCTGGGTCATCCCACGACGGGCCGGCCGTCGCGGCTCCAGCGCAGTTCGTTCAGGCCGAGCTTGGGGACGCCGTTGTCCTCGCCGTCGTAGTAGTGGTGGACGAGCACGTCCCGGCCGTGGTCCTTCATGCCGGACTGCCCGCCGGGGCCGATGTACGAACCGTGCGCGGCCAGCAGCAGATCACCGCCGCCCTCCAGCATCGGTACCCCTTTGCTGTCCACGTACGGACCGGTGACGGAGGCCGAACGGCCCGCCTTGATCCTGTACGTGGCGCTCAGCCCGGAGCAACAGGCGTCGCACGAGGCGAGCAGGTAGTAGTAGCGGCGCCTCCGGGGTCTCGGTACGGGTCACTGCCCGGCCAGGCCGGTGTGGGCGACGCCGCTGACGATCTGACGCTGGAAGAAGACGAAGACGATGATCAGCGGCAGCCCGGCCATCAGGCCGCCGGCCATGAGCTGGGCCCACTGGATGCCGTAGGAATTCATCACGGTCGCGATGCCGTTCGGCATGGTCATCAGGTCGGGGTTGTTGGTCACCATGTACGGCCACAGGAAGTTGTTCCAGGACGCGATGAAGGTGAAGATGCCGACCGCGGAGAGGGAGGGCCGGGACAGCGGCACGATGATGGTGAAGAACACCCGCCAGCGACCGGCGCCGTCGATGAAGGCGGCCTCCTCCAGCTCCCTCGGAATCCCCTGGAAGAATTTGTAGAGGATGTAGACCATCGCGGCGGGCGCGCACTGCGGCAGGATCATGCCCCAGTAGGTGTCGACCATGCCCATCGACTGGACGGTGCTGAACAGCGGTACGCCGAGCACCGCGGGCGAGACCATCAGTCCGGCCATGACGAGGCCCATCAGGGCGCCCTTGCCGCGGAACTCGGTGCGTGCGAAGCCGTATCCGGCGAGCGCGCTGACCAGCAGCACGACGACCGTGACACAGACCGAGACGACGAGCGAGTTCACGAACCAGTTGGTGATGTTGCCGGTCTCGAAGATGGCCTTCCACGCCTGGGCGGTCCACACCTTCGGCAGCCAGTGCGGCGGCACCTCGACGGCTTCGGTCTCCGACTTCAGGGAGGTGAACAGCGCCCAGGCCAGCGGGGCCACCCACACCGCGGAGACGGCGACGCCGACCACGGTGAGGACGATCTGGCCGGCGGTCCAGGGCTTGCGGACCTTGCCCGCCCCGACCGGGCCGGTCTTGACACGTATCTGCGTGGCGGTCATCGCACGCCCTCCTCACGCTTGCGCAGCAGCCACATGCGCCCGAGGGCGACGGCCGCGATGATCACGAAGAAGATGATGGAGATCGCGGAGGCGTAGCCCACGCGGTAGCTGGTGAAGCCCTCTTCGAGGGTGTACTGGACGAAGGTGCGGGTCGATTCCTCGGGGCCCGGGCCGAAGTCATAGATCACGACCGCCTGGTCGAACACCTGGAGCGAGGCGAGGATCTGCAGGGCGATGACGAGCCCGGTGATGTTGCGCAGCATCGGCACGGTGATGTGCACCATGCGGTGCCAGGCGTTGGCGCCGTCCAGCTTGGCCGCCTCGTAGAGGTGGTCCGGGATGGTCTGGAGCGCGGCCAGGTAGAGCAGGAAGCTGAAGCCGACCGTCCACCACAGGGTGGTGATGACGACGGCGAGCATGGCCGTGGACTTGTCGGTGAGCCAGGGCGTGTCGATGCCGAGGACGTGGTTGACCATCCCGGTGCCGGGGTTGAACAGCCACTGCCACAGGTTGCTCGCGACCGTCGACGGCAGCAGGAACGGGGCGAAGAAGCACAGCCGCCACAGCCATTTGGCGCGCTCGATGTGGTGGGCGAGCATCGCCATCAGGAAGGCGAGGACCGTGATGCAGGGTACGACCAGGAGCGTGAAGTAGGCGCTGTGGCCGAGGGAGTCCCACACCAGCGGGTCGTCGAACGCCTCGCGGTAGTTGTCCCAGCCGACGAAGTTCGCACCGACGCCGGAGACGTTGGCGTCGGTGAAGCTCAGATACACGCCGCGCAGGACCGGCCAGATCACGAACAGCGCGAACAGCACGAGGAACGGCGCGACGAACCAGCCGCCGTGCTGGAGCGCCCGCCCCACACGGGCCCGCGCGCTCTCCGTATCCCCCGAGCTGATGGAACGTATCGACTTCGAAGCGGGCGCGAGAGCGGCCTCGGCGTTTGTCGTCGTCATGCGGCACCTCCCTGCGCGGCGGTCCTGCCATCCATCGGGTTCTTCATGGCCAGGAGCGTTTCCAGGACGTTCTTCATGCGGCGGGCGGCCGCGGCGGGCTTGGCCGAGCCGAGGGTGGAGGAGGCCACGACCGGCCCGATACGGGCGGCGAGCGTCCCGGTGGAGCCCGAGAACCAGGCCTTCGGCTCCGTCGCCTGGTGATCCATGGCGGAGACGTACTCGTTCTGTGGCGTGAGCTTCTTGTACGCGGCGGATCCGAGGGTCGGCGTGTACGCGGGGATGTGCCCGCCCGCCGCCCAGGCCAGGGCGTTCTTGACGATGTACGCGGCCAGTCGGTGCGCGCCCTCGTTGGAGGAGCCGCCTCGGTCCGACTGGTGCGGCAGGACGAAGGAGTGCGACTCGGCGTGGGTCGCCTGCTTGCCGAAGACCGGGGGCAGCGGGGCGGCGCCGTACTCGATCTTCGCGCCGGAGTAGACGGGGACCGACCAGTTGCCCTCCCAGGTGAACGGCGAGCCGTTCATGAACTGCTCGGCGTCGGCCGCGCCCGCGGTGGCGTACCCGTCGGTGACGTGCTGCCGAAGGAACTCCAGGACCTGGGTGGCCTTGTCCTCGTCGAAGGTGACCTCGGTCATCGCGTCGTTGAAGTAGGTTCCGCCGAGCTGGGTGTAGAAGGCGACGAAGAACCACCAGGCGAAGTTCTGGTCGTTGGCGTGGATACCGACGGTCTGCAACCCGTTCTTGGTGGCCTTCTTGGCGGCCTTGAGTGCGTCGAACCACTCCTTGGTGGAGGCGATCGGCACGATGAGGCCGTCGTCGCCGAGCAGGCCTGCCTTCGTGAGGACGTCCTTGCGATAGAAGTTCAGCTGGACGTGGATGTCGAGCGGCAGCGCGTACAACTTGCCGTCGATGACGGCGCGCTTCCACAGCGCCGGGTTGAAGTCCTGCTCGCGTACGCCGAACTTGGCGAGCAGGTCCGTGTCCCAGGGGTCCAGGAGCCGTCCTGGCGCGAAGCCCGCGACACGTCCCAGGTGGCTCACGGCGAGGTCCGGAGCGCGGCTGCCGGCGGCCGCCATGGCGAGCTTGGTGTAGTACGGATTTCCCCACTGGAGGGTCGCGTCCTTCACCGCGATACCGGAGTTGGCCTTACGGAAGGCGTCCAGCATCGCGATCATGTTGGAGCCGTCGCCGCCGCTGAAGAGATTCCAGTAGCGGACCCGGGAGGCCGCGCTCGACGCGAGGGCGTCCGCACCGCTTCCCAACGCCGCGAAGCCGAAGCTGCCGGCGACGGCCAACCCGCCCAGCCCCGTGATCAGTTGCCTGCGATTCAGGCCAGGTCGTCCCATTCCCTGCCCTCACTTATTCGAAATCCCGAATGCTGCCCGTAACTTCGAACGGACCGTAAAATCGAAGCGCTTGCGCGTCAATGGGTCGCGCAAGAATTCCGAACAATGTCCGGGATATCGAACAAAAACGAGGGCCGCACCCTGGCGGGGGTGCGACCCTCGGTCACGTACGAGCCATACGGACGATCAGACGACCGACAGCTCGACCTTGATGTTGCCGCGCGTGGCGTTCGAGTACGGGCACACCTGGTGGGCCTTCTCGATGAGCGACTGCGCGGTGGCGGTGTCGACGTTCGGGATGGTCGCGGAGATCGCGACCTCCAGGCCGAAGCCGCCCTCGGCGGTCTTGCCGATGGAGACGGCGGCGGTCACGGTGGAGCCGGAGATGTCGGCCTTCTCCTGGCGCGCCACGACGCCGAGAGCGCCCTGGAAGCAGGCGCTGTAGCCGGCCGCGAAGAGCTGCTCCGGGTTGGTGCCCGCACCGCTGCCACCCAGCGCCTTCGGCGGGTTGACGACGACGTCGAGCCGCCCGTCGTCGGAGGAGACGCGGCCGTCACGGCCGTTCTCCGCGGTGGCGACAGCGGTGTACGCGACGGTTATGTCCTGAATGGTCATGCTGAGGGTTCCTCTGCTGTAGCGCCGCGACTCGCGCCCACGATCGCGACGGCCTGCGATGAGACTAACGGGTGCCTGGGAGTGGCTTTCAGGCGAGGGAGACGATCATCTTTCCGGTGTTCTCACCGCGCATCAGACCGAGGAACGCGTCGAAGCCGTTCTCGATGCCCTCGACGAAGGTCTCGCTGTACTTCAGCTCGCCCGAGGCCAGCCAGCCGGCGACCTCCTGGACGAACTGCGGCTGGAGCGCGGCGTGATCGCCGACGAGCACGCCCTGCAGGCGCAGCCGCTTGCCGATGACCAGGGCGAGGTTGCGCGGGCCCGGGACCGGCTCGGTGTCGTTGTACTGGGCGATCATTCCGCAGATGGTGGCGCGGCCGTGCACGTTGAGCGAGGAGAGCGCCGCTTCGAGGTGCTCGCCGCCGACGTTGTCGAAGTAGACGTCGATGCCGTCGGGGGCGGCCTCGCGCAGCTGCTCGGCGACCGGGCCGTTCTTGTAGTTGAACGCCGCGTCGAAGCCGTACTCCTCGACGAGGAGCTTGACCTTCTCGTCGGATCCGGCCGAGCCGATGACCCGCGAGGCGCCCTTGAGCTTGGCCATCTGGCCGACTTGACTGCCGACCGCACCGGCGGCGCCGGAGACGAAGACGGCGTCGCCCTCCTTGAAGGAGGCGACCTCGAAGAGGCCGGCGTAGGCGGTGAGCCCGGTCATGCCGAGCACGCCGAGGTAGGCGGAGAGCGGGGCCAACTCCGGGTCGACCTTCACGGCGTGCTTGGCGGGGACGTCGGCGTACTCGCGCCAGCCCAGACCGTGCAGGACGTGGTCGCCGACCGCGATCCCCTCGGCGTTGGAGGCGATGACCTCGCCGACCGCGCCACCCTCCATGGGGTGGTCCAGCTTGAAGGGCGGGACGTACGACTTCACGTCGTTCATCCGGCCCCGCATGTACGGGTCGACGGAGAAGTACAGGTTGCGGACGAGGATGCGACCCTCGCCGGGAGCGGTGACCGGGGCCTCACGCAGCGCGAAATCCTCGGCCTTCGGCCAGCCGTGGGGGCGGGCGACGAGGTGCCATTCACGGCTGGACGTGGGAAGTGCTGCAGACATGGGCTCGGGGTCTCCTCAATGTCTTACGGGTGGAGGAAGCGTTCCCGCGGCGGAGAAAAGCTTCATGACGTGAAACAACCATGCTCCTGAATATTTCATGTTGTCAAGTAACCGGGTATCCTGAGTGTCATGGCCACCACGCGAACAGACCCACTGACCCTCGAAGTCGTCGAGCTCATCGGCACTGTCGTGGCGCGCTACTACGAGGAGTACGACCAGGCCGCGGCCGCGCACTCACTGACCGGCGCGCAGGCCAGAGTCCTGGGACTGCTCTCCCTGGAGCCGATGCCGATGCGCAGGATCGCCCAGAAGCTGAAGTGCGAGCCGTCGAACGTGACGGGGATCGTCGACCGGCTGGAGACCCGCGGCCTGGTCGAGCGCCGGCCCGACCCCGCCGACCGCCGGGTGAAACTGGCCGCCCCGACGGAGAAGGGCATCGACACCGCGCGGCAGCTGCGCGAGTCGCTCAGTTTCGCCCGGGAGCCCCTGGCGAAACTGTCGGACACGGACCGCGCGGTGCTGCGGGATCTGCTGCGGCGGATGCTGGGCGTGGACGCGGAGTCCTAGGAGCCCCTGGACTCGGGCCGCGGACGCCCTTCTAGGAGCAGAAGAACAGGAACCAGCACGTCTCCGTCCTGGTCGGGCTGGGCGTGGGTGTGGGTGGCGCCGGATTCTGGGGCGGCGACGCGGTGCCGGTGGGCTGCCCCGACTCCGCCGGGTCGCGAGGCGTCCCCGAAGAACTCGGTCCGGACGGCGGCTCCGTGGCGGAGCCGGCGCCGTCGGAGGGCGTGATGGTGGCCTCGGGCGGGGCGGAGCCCTTGCCTCCTGGAGCCCCGGTGCCGGTCGAGGCGGCCGGACGGCCGGTGCCGGAGGTGTGCGCATCGGTGGCCGGGACCACGGAGGGACCGTCCACCGGTCCGGGACCGTCGATGTCGTGGCTCGACGAGGGGTCCGGTGCCGGTTCGGTCGTGACGTCGGTGGCCTCGCGTACGTAGTCGGAGGCGTGGTCGTCGCCGTTCGGCTCGATGGCCAGCCGGGCGAAGCTCAGGACACCGGCGGCGAGCACGACTCCGAGGACGGCGAGCAGAGCCGTACGGCCGCGGCGGCGGCGCGAACGGCGGCCACGGCCCTCCTTGACGCCTCGCCCTTCCCGGCCGCGTCGATTGCCCCGGCCACCCCGCTCTTCCTGGCCGCCCGGTCCGTCGCTGCCGCCGCTCTCCACCCGGCCACCGCTGCGCGAGCCGCCCGGGGCGCGAGCGCCCCGGGATCCGCGCGCGTGCCCGCCGCGCGCAGGTTCGGCGGCGCCTCGGGACCGGCGGCGTCCGGCCGGCAGGGGCGGTGCGGTCTTCTCGCGCTCCGCGTCCGATTCGTGACCGGAGAGGACGGGCGTGGCGTAGTGGCTCAGCGCCTCGACGGGGGTTCCGCACCCGGCACAGGCGAGGGCTCCGTTGAGATGCCGCTGACACGGGTGGCAGTAATCCATGGCGCCCGCAGATTATGTGCCGATAGGACAACAGAGAAAGCCGCTCAGGTGAGGATCCTGTGTGGAAGCGTTGATTCCATGACCACCGCTCCCTTCGGTCCGCTCGAATTCCAGCTCGTCCTGCTCCGCCGGATGGCCGACCACCAACCGGGCCTCGTCGAGGATGCCCGGCACGAACTGAGCGCCTCGCTCTCCGAGATGCGGGAGGCGAACCGCCGCTGGCAGGCGATGGTGCGCGCGCCCCGCGGCCGCGGTTCGCTGCGCCGCTACCGCTCGGTGCTGGGCGAACCCGAGTCCTCCGTACGCCGCCGGATCGGCGACCTGGAGTGCGATGCCCTGCTCTGGCCAGTGCCGCTCTGGCCGGATCTACGGTTCGAGGTGATGGTCGCGCCCGGCGCGGCCGTATGGAACGAATGGCTGGTCAGAGCCCCGGCGGCGGCCGGCCCTGAGCTGCGCACCGTCGAGGATCTGCGCCCCTGGTCGTGCACCGTCGACGAGGTGGCGCGTGCCTTCGCGCCGGCCCGCCCGATGGAGGGCAGCGCACCGACCCGCTGGGCGCTGGCGATCACCGACCCCGTGACGGGTGCGCCGTACGTGGCCGAATTCACCTGGGGGCTGTTCCAGCGACTGCTGCCCGGCTGACTCCGGCGCGCCGCCCACATCTGTCGACCCGTCAGCTCCATACTCCCTCCGGCTCATCCCAACGCGCGCGATTCGTCCGGACGGCGCACGATGCACAGAGGGCCGGCTGCCGCCGGCATCCCCATCAGCGCTCTCGGGAGAACCTGCCGTGACCGTCAGTCTTGAGCAGTTGCGCCGTTGCCATGTCGCCGTCGACCTCGGGGCCGCCCGTACCCGCGTGTACGTCAAGGGGCTCGGGCTCGTCGTCGACGAGCCGAGTGCCGCGGCAGTGAACACCCGTACCGGCTCGCTCATCGCCGTCGGTGCGCTCGCCGAGCAGATGACGGGCCGCACCCCCGACTACATCCGGGTGGCGCGCCCGGTCTCCGGCGGAACCGTCATCGACATCGAGATGGCCCAGCGCATGCTCCGCCATCTGCTCGGCGAGAAGCTCCGCCGCCAACTGCGCCGCAAGCCGCGGCTGCGGGCGGCCGCCTGCATCCCGCACGACAGCGATCCCCTCGCCCAGCGGGCCGCCGTCGAGACCCTGGTCGGGCTCGGCGCCCGGCGGGTCGAGCTGGTCGACACACTGATCGCGGCGGCCGTCGGCTGCGGGCTCCCGGTCGAGCAGCCGGTCGGGAGCATGATCATGGTGTGCGGGGCGGCGACCACGCAGATCGCGGTGCTCTCGCTCGGTTCGATCGTCACGGCCGCCCGGATCCCGATCGGCGGCGACGCCATCGATCACGCGGTGATCCAGCATCTGCGCCAGCACCACGAGTTGATGCTGCCGAGTCAGTCGGTACGTCCATTGCAGCTGGCGCTCAGCGGCAACGGTCTGACCCCGTACGGCCCCGCGACGACCGAGATCCACGGCCGTGACGTGTCGACAGGTCTGGCCCGTTCGGTGCACGTCGACACAGCCGCCGTACGGCAGGCCATCCAGACCCCGCTGACCGCGGTCCACGACGGCCTCGGCAAGGTGCTGCGCGACTGCCCGCCCGACCTGGTGGCCGATCTCGCGGACCGCGGAATCATGATGGTCGGCGGCAGCGCGCTGCTGCCGGGACTCGACCAGATGCTGCGTGATGCGACGGGCATGCCGGTGCAGATCGCCGAGCGCCCCGACGTCTGCTCCGTCCTGGGGCTCGGCGCCATGCTGGACGGCAAGATCGAGCCGTTGGTCCTCAACCCGCTGGCCGCCTGACGACCACGGGGCGGCGTATGACGCACGAGGACCGGGGCGCTGCGGACGGGCCGGCGGCGGACCGCTCCGACGGCAGGCCTCCCGGGCTGCCGATGCTGCTGGAGGCGGTGCTCAGCCTCGGCACCGATCTCGAACTGCGGGCCACGCTCCGGCAGATCGTGGACACCGCCACCACGCTCACCGGGGCGCGGTACGGGGCGCTCGGCGTCCTCGATCCCGAGGCCGGCGCCATCACCGAGCTGTTCACCTCCGGTCTGACCGACGCCGAGCGGGAGCGCATCGGCAGCTTCCCGGACGGGCACTCGGGGCTGCTCGGCGTGCTCATCGACGATCCGCAGCCGTTGCGCTCCGACGACCTGACCGCCGATGCGCGCTCCTGCGGTGTGCCGCCCGGCCATCCGCCGATGCGTTCCTTCCTCGGGGCCCCGATCCGGGTGCACAACGAGGTGTTCGGCAATCTCTATCTCACGGAGAAGATCACCGGGCATTTCACCGATACGGACGTGGCGCTGCTCCAGATCCTCGCCTCGCAGGCCGGGATCGCGATCGCCAACGCCCGGCTGTACGAGACGGCCCGGCAGCGGGAGCGCTGGATCGAGGGCGCGGCAGCCGTCACCACGGCCCTGCTGAGCGGCACGAACGCGGACGACGCGTTGATGACCGTCGCCGAGCGGGCCAGGATCCTCGCCGACGCCTCGGCCGGGGTGATCCTCCATCCGACCGCGGACGGCGGCATGGAGATCGTCACCGCCTCCACGCTCGACGACCCGGCCGGCATTGTCGGCACCACCATCGAGCCCGGCTCCCCCGTACTGAAGCAGCTGCTGGGCGGTGAGCCGGTCTTCATCGACGACTCGGCGACCGATCCGCGGATGACGACGCATGTACGGTCCCGGTTCGGTCCCAGCATGATGCTGCCGCTGCAGAGCGGCGGGCGGCTCATCGGCACCCTCGCTCTGCCCCGGCGGCGCGGTGGCGCGCCGTACACGGCGGTGGACCGGCTGCTGGCCTCCCAGTTCGCCTCGCAGGCGGCGCTCGCCCTGGTGCTGGCGGACGCCCAGCACAACAGGGAACAGCTCGCGGTGTACGAGGACCGTGACCGGATCGCCCGCGATCTGCACGATCTCGTCGTCCAGCGGCTCTTCGCGACGGAAATGATGCTCGAATCGACTCGCCGCCGGGCCGCCGCACCGGAGACGGACGAGCTGCTCAGCCGGGCCGTCGACGAGCTGGACTCCACCATTCAGGAAGTGCGGACCGCGATCTTCGCCCTCCAGCAGCCGCCCACCGAGGCACCCTCCACGTTCCGCGGCCGGGTGCTGCGGGAGACCCGGGGCGCGGCCTCCGTGCTCGGATTCCAGCCGTCGGTGCAGTTCTCCGGAGCGGTGGACGCCCTGGTGCGGCAGCCGGTGGACCAGCAGCTCCTCGCGGCGCTGCGAGGAGCCCTGGCGGCGGCGCACCGGCGAGCCGGGGTGTCGGCCATAGAGGTGGAGGTGGATGCGACGGCGCGGCTTCCGGACGGACGGTCCGCGGTCCAGCTGGTGGTTGCCGACGACGGGCACGCCGAGGACGGCTCGCGCTCGACGACCGTCACCTGGCAGGCGCCGCTCTGAGCGCGACCCGGGTGCTGGAGTGGGCGACACCCGCCTCACGCTTGAGCCTGCGCAGCAGTCCGTCCAGGGCGGCGGTGTCGGCGACGGTGGCGCGTACGAGATAGTCGTGGCCGCCCGTCACATGCACCACTTCGGTGATGCCGGGCAGCGCGAGCACCGCGCGTTCGAACACTTCGTTGGTCGTGTCGATACGCAGTGTCACGTCGATGAAGACGACCAGGCCCGTCCGGGTGTCGGCGGCCGGGTCGATGATCACGGTGAAGCCGCGGATGACGCCGTCGCGGCGCAGCCGGCGCACCCGGTCGGCCGCGGCGTTGGCGCTGAGGCCGACCCGTACCCCTAGATCGCGATACGAGATCCGCGCGTCCTCCTGGAGGACGCTGAGGATTTCCCTGTCCAGACGGTCCATACCGCGATTGTCGCAGCTTGTGCCGGATTTCGACTGCGGAGACCTGGGATCGGGTGCCCGTGCCCCACATGGAGTACGTCGGCAGGCCCACCGCTGCAGCACGGCCTTGACTGACAAAGTGGAAACAGCCGGCAAACAGTCCCCCGCTCCGGCCGCCAAGCCGTCCGCCGCGGCCTACCGCAATCTCGCGATGGCCACGATCGGCTTCGGGCTCACCTTCTGGGCCTGGAACCTGATCTCGCCGTTGTCAGGGGCCTTCAAGGAACGGCTCGGGCTGAGCTCGTTCGAGCAGTCGCTGCTGGTCGCCGTGCCGGTGCTGGTCGGTTCGCTGGGACGGATCCCGGCAGGAGCGCTCACCGACAAATACGGCGCCCGACTGATGTTTCCGCTGGTCTCGGCCCTGACCATCATTCCCGTACTGCTGCTGATCCCGGCGAAGGACTCGTACGGCGCGATGCTCGCCGTGGGCTTTCTGCTGGGGCTGGGCGGCACGACGTTCGCGATCGGCATCCCGCTGGTCAACTCGTGGTTCCCGCCGGCACAGCGCGGGGCCGCGCTCGGTGTGTTCGGCATGGGCATGGGCGGAGTGGCCCTGTCCGGGTACTTCACCCCGCGGATCGCCGAGCACGGCGACAACCTCCCTTTCCTCGTGGTCGCCGGGGCGCTGGTGGTGTACGCGGCCCTGGCCGCGGTGCTGGTCAGCGACCACCCGGACCGAAAGGTACCGACCGACTCGCTCGCCCACCGGCTGGGCGAGGCCGGGCGGCTGCGGGTCACCTGGGAACTCTCCGCGCTGTACGCGATCGGCTTCGGCGGCATCGTGGCGTTCGGCGTCTATCTGCCCACGTATCTGAAGACCTGGTACGACCTCTCGCCGACCGACGCCGGCACAAAGGCCGCCGGGTTCGCGCTGGTCACCGTCATCTTCCGGCCGATCGGCGGCTGGCTGTCGGACCGCATCCACCCGGCGCTGGTCACCTCGGCGGCGCTGGGGCTGGCCGCGCTGATGGCGATCGTCCAGGCCTTCGACCCGAAGCTGGCACCCGGCGGCACGATCGCGCTGCTCTGCATGGCGGCCGGTCTCGGCACGTCGAGCGGCAGCATCTTCGCCCTCGTCTCGCAGGTGACACCGCAGCCGAAGGTGGGCAGCGTCACCGGGATCGTCGGCGCGATGGGCGGACTCGGCGGCTTCGTCCCTCCGCTGGTGATGGGCGCGATCTACAGCGCGAAGGGCTCGTACTCGATCGGCTTCATGCTGCTGTCCGACCTGGCACTGGCCGGGTGTGTGTACGCATACGGGCGGATGCGGAACATCAGGCGGGACGAGCGGCCGTCCGGCGGATCAGGGCCGGGACGGAGTGGGACCGGCTGAGGGCTGCCCCGTCATCCCGCTCGCCATCGTGCACCAGGTCGTTAGGGTCGGGAGGGTGACTCCTCTTCTGCCTGCGCTGCAGGACGGTTCCGGCCCGGCCGCCTCCCGGGAAGCCGTCCGGTTCGGCGAACACACCCTGACGTACGCACAGTTGGCCGCCGCCTCGGACGCCCTCGCCGCGCGGCTCGCGGGCGCCGGGCGGGTCGCCGTCTGGGCCACATCGACCCCGGAGACCGTGGTCGCGGTGGTGGCGGCGCTGCGGGCCGGGGTGCCCGCCGTGCCCCTCAACCCGAGGACGGGCGAGCGGGAACTGGCCCATATCGTCGCCGACAGCGCCCCGTCGGCGGTGCTGGCCGGGGCGGGCGATGTGCTCCCGCCCGCGCTGGACGAGCTGGACCGTACGGACGTCGACACGTCGGCATCGGCAACGGCGGTGAACGGCGTCGGCTTCCCCGAGCCCTCCCCCGAGTCCCCCGCTCTGATCGTCTACACCTCCGGCACCACGGGCCCCCCAAAGGGCGCGATCCTGCCGCGCCGGGCGATCGCCGCCTCCCTGGACGCGCTTGAGGACGCCTGGCAGTGGACCGGCAACGACGTCCTCGTCCATGCCCTGCCGCTGTTCCATGTGCACGGTCTGATCCTCGGCGTCCTGGGTCCGCTGCGCCGGGGCGGTTCGGTGCGTCATCTGGGGCGGTTCTCCGCCGAGGGTGTGGCCCGGGAGCTGGGGTCCGGCGGCACGATGCTGTTCGGCGTACCGACGATGTACCACCGGCTGGCCGAGACCCTCGGCGACGGTTCGGCGACGGACGCCACCGGGTTGGCGAAGGCGCTCGCAGGGGCGCGGCTGCTGGTCTCGGGGTCGGCTGCGCTGCCCGTCCATGACCACGAGCGGATCGCGGCGGCGACCGGACGCGGCGTCGTCGAGCGGTACGGCATGACGGAGACCCTGATGAACACCGGTGTCCGCGCGGACGGCGAACCGCGGCCCGGGACGGTCGGCGCACCCCTGCCCGGCGTCGAACTCCGGCTGGTCGAGGAGGACGGCACCCCGCTCGCCGACCCGACGGCCGAGGGCGCGGTGGGCGAGATCCAGGTGCGCGGCCCGAACGTCTTCAGCGGCTATCTGAACCGCCCCGACGCGACAGCGGCCGCGTTCACCGAGGACGGCTGGTTCCGTACGGGCGACATGGCGACCCTCGACACGGACGGCTGTGTACGGATCGTCGGCCGCAAGGCGACCGACCTGATCAAGAGCGGGGGCTACAAGATCGGCGCGGGCGAGATCGAGAACGCGCTGCTGGACCACCCGGGCGTGCGCGAGGCCGCCGTCACCGGGGAGCCGGACCCGGATCTGGGCGAGCGGATCGTCGCCTGGGTGGTGCCGTCCGATCCGGGCGCGCCGCCCCCGGAGGCCGAGCTGACGGACCACGTGGCGGCTCAGCTCGCCCCGCACAAGCGGCCGCGCACGGTCCGCTATCTGGAGGCGCTGCCCCGCAACGACATGGGCAAGATCATGAAGCGGTCCCTCGGTGCGTAGGCGGCTGACGGCGCGGCAGGCGATCGCGGCGGTCTGCGAGGACTTCGTCGAGGCCGTCGCCCCGCCCGGCGCGGAGATACCGGCGGACGGTCCGCTCTCCTGGTCCGATTACGCGGACTCCCGGGCCCGTGCGACGGACCGCACCGGTGAGGAGGAGTCCGTCGTCCACGGTCTCGCCACCGTCGGCGGCCACCCGTGCGTCCTGATCTCGTTCGAGTTCGGCTTCCTCGGCGGCTCGCTGGGGCAGCGCACCGGGGACCGGCTGGAAGCCGCGTACGAGACCGCCCGCGGCCGTCGGCTGCCGCTCGTCTCGCTGATCGCGACGGGCGGCAGCCGGATGCAGGAGGGCATGGTGGCGCTCACCCAGCTCCAACGGGTGGCGCGCGCCTCCTCCCGGCTGCGGGCGGCCGGTCTGCCCCAGCTCGCGGTCCTGCGCGACCCGACGACGGGCGGCGGCTGGGCCACGCTGGGGGCCGGTGCCGATGTGATCCTGGCGCTGCCGGGGGCGCAGATCGGGTTCGCCGGATCGCGGGTGCGGCCGGCGGACGCGGACCCGTCGGCCTACACGGCGGAGGGCCAGCTGGTCACGGGCCACGTCGATGCGGTCGTCGGCGCGGCCGAGCTGCCGGGGACGCTGGGGCGGTGGCTGGGCGCGCTGGGAGCGGCAGGCGGCGGCGCGCCCCTCCTGCCCGCACCGGTCCCGGACGCCCTCTCGGACGCCGGGTTGCCCGCGACCGGCTGGGACGCCGTGCGGCAGGCCCGTTCCTCGGCCCGGCCGCGTGCCGAGGCGTATCTCGACGCGTACTTCGACCACCTGCTGCCGCTCAGCGGTGACCGGTGCGGCGGTACGGATCCGGGGCTGCTCTGCGGGTTCGGGCTGCGCGGCGACCGGCCGATCGCGTATGTCGCCCAGTGCGGCACCGCGACCCGCCCGGCGGGCTATCGCACCGCGGCCCGGGTGATCCGGCTGGCGGACCGGCTCGGCGTACCCGTCCTGACCCTGGTCGACACCCCGGGCGCGGCGAACGACGCCGAGGCGGAACGGGCGGGCGCGGGAGCCGCCATCGCCGACGCGTTCGCGGCGATCGCCGAGGCCCGGGTCCCGGTGACGACCCTGGTGATCGGCGAGGGCGGCTCGGGCGGCGCACTGGCTTTGGCGGCGCCGGACAACACGTACGTCACCCGGGACAGCTACTTTTCCGTCATCGCCCCGGAGCTCGCGGCGGCCATCCTGAAGCGCTCCCCCGACGCCGTACGCGCCACGGCCGACCAGCTACGCCTTCGACCCCAGGACCTGGTGGAGCTGGGCATCGCCCGCGGGATCGCGGCCCCTGGCGCACCGCCCCTCTGACGGCGAGTCCACCGCGCGGCGTGACGGATGGCTGGTTAGCGTGACAAACCGGACCAACTATCGAGTCAGGAGCGCAGAGTGATGGCCGCAGAACCGGAGGGCACGCCGTGCTGGGCGGACGCCATGTTCACCGATCTCGAGGGGGCGAAGAGCTTCTACGGTGACGTACTGGGCTGGACCTTCAGCGAGGCGTCGTCGGAGTTCGGCAACTACACGCAGGCGTACGCGGAGGGCAAGGCGGTGGCCGCCGTCGTACCGCCCATGCCCGGCCAGGAGGGCCAGTCGGCATGGTGTCTGTACCTCGCTTCGCCCGACGCCGCCGCCACCGCCACGAAGATCCGTGACAACGGCGGCGAGGTGCTGATGGACCCGATGCAGGTCGGCGACTTCGGTTCGATGCTGCTGGCCCGCGATCCGGCCGGAGTGACGTTCGGCGTGTGGCAGGCGGGGCAGCACGAGGGGTTCGAGGCCAAGGGCACGCCCGGTGCCTACTGCTGGTCGGAGGTGTTCACCCGGGAGCCCGCGAAGGCGGACTCCTTCTTCCCCGCCGTCTTCCCGTACCGCGTGAAGCGGATGAAGGACGACGCGATCGACTTCTCCCTCTACGACCTGGGCGCCGACCCGGTCATGGGGCGGATGAAGATGACGGACGACTTCCCACCCGAGGTCCCGCCATACATCAACGTGTACTTCACCGTCGAGGACTGCGACGCGGCGGTGGCGAAGGCGACGGAGCGCGGGGCGATCCTCCGGTTCGGGCCGATGACCAGCCCCTTCGGCCGGTTCGCCGCGCTGAGCGACCCGCAGGGGGCGGCGTTCTCTGTGATCGATGTCAAGACGACCGGGGGCGACATGCCGGAGTTCTCCGACACGACCACCTGAGAGTGCCCGGCAGTAGGCAGCGCAGGTGAAGGAGCGGGGCTGGGGTGCGTGCATCGCAAGGCGGAGGATTGAGCCAACGCGGAGCATTGGTGATTGACGACAACGCCGCGAGGTGCGTGCACCGGCCCCGCGACGCCGCGAAGCCTACTGCCGGGCACTCCGAATGGCGGCAGAGTCCGGCCGTCCGGCTCACGGGCAGCCGGTCGCCGCCCGTCGGCGTCCGGCTGCTGTCTCCTCGGTGAACGGCGGCTGCGCACCCGGCACGGGCAGTGGCCGGCAGCCGTGCAGACCGCTGCCGAACACCGACGGGCCCTGCCCCGGTCCTTACCCCCTGCCGCCACCGTCCGGGCCGGTCACGGCTGCGGATCGCGCGCGTCGTACCGGGTGAACCCGCGCCACCTCAGCGCGAGCAGTGACACCGCGACCACGCATGCGATCCCGCCCCCGGTGACCGCCACCGCCGGGGACGTCAGGTCGGCGACCGAGCCCGCCAGGAAGTCGCCGAGCCGCGGCCCACCGGCCACCACCACGATGAACACGCCCTGCAGCCGCCCCCGCATCTCGTCCGGCACCGCCGCCTGGAGCATGGTGTTGCGGAAGACCATCGAGATGGTGTCCGAGCACCCGGCGAGTGCCAGCAGGATCAATCCGAGCCAGAGCTGACGGGTCAGCCCGAAAACGGCGATGGCGCTTCCCCAGCACGTCACGGCGACGATCACCGCGAGCCCGTGCCGCCTGATCCGGCCCAGCCAGCCGGAGAACACCCCGCCCAGCAGCGCCCCCAGTGCCGGAGCCGCGACCAGCAGCCCGGTGGTCTTCGCGTCACCGCCGTACCAGACCACGGCGACGACCGGGAAGAGGGCCCGCGGGTGGGCGAGGACCATGGCGCACAGGTCGCTGAAGAAGGTCATCCGCAGATTGGGTCGCGCTCCCAGGAAGCGCAGCCCGTCGGCGACGGACGCCCGCTTCTCCCCGCCCCCCTTCCCTGTACCGTCCCCCCGTTCGGGGAGCATCGGGGGCAGCTGCCACATCGCGTACAGCGAGGCGGTGAAGGTGACGGCGTCGACGGTGTATGCGGCCCGATACCCCCACCAGCCGACGATGAGCCCGCCGAGCATCGGCCCGACCAGTGCACCGGTGGTGCTGGTCATGGAATTGAGCGCGTTGGCGGCGGGCAGCTGCTCGGCCGGCAGCAACCGGGCGATCATCGAGCTGCGGGCCGGTGAGTTGAGCGCGAAACAGACCGCCTGAAGGGCGACGACCGCGTACAGCAGCCCCACCTGCTCCACCCCCGCGACGGTGGCGGCGACCAGAGCGACGGAGAGCACGAACGAACCGGACGAGCTGGCCAGCCCCAGCTTGCGACGGTCGACGGTGTCCGCGATCGCACCGCCGTACAGACCGAAGACGACCAGCGGCAGGAACGAACAGATTCCGATCAGCCCGACCGAGAAGGCGGACCCGGTGATGTCGTACACCTGGAGGGACACGGCGAGCGCCGTCATCCCCTGCCCGATCCAGGAAACCGTGTTCCCAAACCAGAGCCTGCGGTAGTCGAGCGAGGTCCGAAGCGGGGTCAGGTCGGCGAGTATGCGGAGGCGCTGGGCGGGTTCTTCGGTCGTTTCGGTCACAGCGGATGGTAACGACCGGCCGGCGCCCGCCCGCGCCCGGAGACGCCCTTGCCGCGGAAGCCAGGGCCTGCCGTCCGGCGCGGACCGGCGCGCCGGGGCTCACTCGCTCATTGCCAGGGAACTTTCGACGGGCCGGCAGGAGGGCGGGCGACGCCGTTCCGCGCCGGGGGATGGGCGGAGAACAGTGTGGCGTACAGACCGCTCCGATCGAGGAGCTGTGTATGCGTACCCGACTCCACCAGCCGGCCCTCGTCCAGCACCAGAATGCGGTCGGCGTCCGCGGCCAGGGCCAGGTCGTGCGTGATCACGATGGTGGTCCGTCCTTCGGCGAGGCGCCGCAGCGGTCCGAGGATGCGCTGAGCGGCCACGGCGTCGAGCCCCGTGGTGGGCTCGTCGAGAAGCAGAACGGGCGCGTCACGCAGCATGGCGCGGGCAATGGCGACGCGCTGCAACTGGCCTCCCGAGAGGCGGGCGGTTCCGGGGGAAATGACGGTGCTGTAGCCGTCCGGAAGGGCCCGGATGAACTCGTCGGCGTCGGCTGCCCGTGCGGCATCCACGACGTCACGGTGGGTTGTGTCGTCACGTCCGCAGCCGATGTTCTCCTCGATGGTGTCGTGCAGGACGAGCGTGTCCTGGGGCAGGAGCGTGATGTTCCGGCGGAGGTGGGTGAGCGGCAACTGGTCCACGGACACGCCGTCCAGTCGGATGCTGCCGGAGTCGGGGTCGTAGAACCTCAGCAGCAGGGCCGCCAGGGTCGACTTGCCCGCGCCGCTGGGGCCGGTGATGACCAGGAGTTCCCCGGGGCTCGCGGTGAAGGAGAGGTCACGGAGAACCGGCTCGCTGTTGCCGGGGTAGCGGAAGGAGACCTGGCGTGCTTCCACCTTGCCGAATGCGCGGCTGCGGACGGGCACGGGCACCGAATCGGCCGGGTCGGTGACGGCGGGCCGGGCGTCGAGGATCTCCAGCAGCCGCTCGGCAGCGGCAGTCGCAGCGGTGGCCGTCAGGCCGAGCTGGCCCAGCGAGCGCACCGGCGGGTAGAGGTAGCCGATGAAGGCGGCGAAGGCCAGGAGCTGCCCGAGGGTCATCCGTCCCGCGGCGATCTCCCACGCCCCCAGACCGATGATCGTCAGGATGCAGAGTGTTTCGAGGACCTCCACGGTCTCGGCGTAGAGCGCGGTGAGGCGGACGCCGGACACCGCCGCCTTCAGCCGCTTTCGCGCCTTGTCCTGGAGCCGTTCCTCCTCGTCCCGCTGCCTGTTGTACGCCTGGGTCAGAACGACGTTGACCAGCGTCTCCTCGACCACTGCCGTGATGGCACCGTCCGCTGCGCGTCCTCGACGGGACACCTCACGCAGACGCCCCGTGAACATGCGGGTCATGACGAAGAAGAGCGGGACCAGGACAAAGGTGGCGAGGGCCAGATCCCACCGCAGCCACAGGGCGGCGGCGGAGAAGAAGATCGTGCTGAAGAGGGCCGAGGCCACCCCGACGATGCCGGAGACCACGAGCTGCTCGATGGCTTCCACGTCGCCGGTCAGTCGTTCCACCAGGTCACCGCGGCGGTTGCGCTGGAAGAAGTGCGGGGGCAGCGTCTGGAGATGCGAGAAGACCCGCGCCCGTAGCCGCAGTACAAAGCGTTCGGCGGTCCAGGCCGCGAGCGAACTGCCCAGATACCCCACCACCGCACCGAGGGCGGCGACGGCGAACCATTGACCGGCAGGCTTCCAGAAGGCGCTGACGGAGCCTGTCTGCAGGGCCTTGTCGGTGAGTTGGGCAAAGAGCAGGATCGTCACGGTCTCGGCGATCGCGGCCATGACGGCGAACAGACAGATCAGGACGATCCAGCGCCGGTCGCCTCGCGTCAGTGGCCAGAAGCGCCGGAACGAGACGGCGATACTGATGGGATCGGTGCGGATCGGCACATCAGTCGCCGAGTACTGGGTCGGCTCGTCAGGGCGGGCTGCATGCCGGGGTGAGCTGCGGAGGCTCATGGGCGTCACGTCACAGGGGTGCTCGGGCTATGGTCCGTCGCCATAGACGCAGGCCCCAACACTTCGAGGCGGACCCGCGCGGGAGCGCGGGCCAGCCTCGAAGCAGTTGGGCTGGGGGGAATGTACGGTCAGTACCCGCCGCGTCCGAATCCGCCGCCGAATCCGCCACGGCCGAATCCGCCGCGGCCGTATCCGCCGCCTCCGAATCCGCCGTATCCGCCACGGCCGTATCCGCCACGGCCGAAACCGCCGCGCCCGTATCCGCCACGGCCGTATCCGCCGTATCCCCAGCCACCGCATCCGCCACGGAAGATGCTACGTGCGTTCATCTCCGGCTCCTTACGAGGTTGATGTGCCGCCCCTTGCTCTAGCTGCGGCACTTCCGACATTACGACGACCCCCAACTGCTAACAAGTCGGGCAAGGGCGGACATGGGCGAAACTTACGGAATGCCCAGAATTCCCAAGGGATTGCGGGGCGCGGCACTCCGGCGCCCCTCCTGTACGACCCACCGGTGAGCAGTACAGGGCCCACGCCCAACCGCCCTGACGCGGCCTCGCCGCGGCGACCGACACCCGACGGAGCATCTGCACACTTGACTGAAGGATGAATATGCCAATTGCATATTCATTTGGCATATTCACTAGACCCCTTGGGGCACACACCGCGATCCACGCCAACCGGGCCTGCACACAGGATTCCTGACGAGCCAAAAAGCAACGGGACTCCGACCGCATCCCCGTCGGCGCAGATCCTGGGCTCCCGGACCGTATCGCCGCATCGGCATCACGATCCGGTTCGCGCGGGCAATGCGTCACCATTCGACCGGACTTCACCACAGCGCAGCCGGCGCGGGAGCGCATCGAGCGCCGGAAACCCGCATAGAGGAGTCGGGACGACTTCAAGGTCCTCCACCGCCCAGCGCGCAGCACCGGCCGCGAACCGAGCGCACGGACGACACTGCCCCGGCAACCAGCCACCTGGCCGCCGGGGCAGTCGCTCGTTCAGGGTTACCGAGATTGGACGCGTGACGTCGCGTGCCCGGCGTCAATGGAGGCCGTGGGCAACCGGATGACGGGGCTCGTAGAGCATGAGTTCCGCTCCGCCGGGCAGCCGGATTCCGGCGAGGATCCCCCATCTCTGATCGCTTGGCGGCCGCGTGACCTCCACGCCCTTGGCAGCGAGCTCACCGAGCTGGGACTCGATGTCGTCACACATCAGGTAGAGCTCGTGCTTCGGCTCACCACCGGCCGGATGGACGGCGACCTCAGCGGGAGGCAGTTCGAAGATCAGCCAACCGCCACCCGCGTCCACACTCGGGAAACCGAGCGTGTCACGGATGAAGGCTCGATCGGCCTCCGCATCCTGGCTGTAGATGATGACGTGCGCACCATTGATCATGTCGCTCTCCGTGGGTCGATCGTCGCTCGCAGCATTATCGGAGCCGGCGGCTCCGCCCCCTGGGGCTGACGCGCCCCATCGCATGAGCGGGGACTGGGATCGCCCGGCAGAACCGGCCCCGCCGGGCGCAGGCCGGGCTGGACCAACGACCGGCGGCCCGGACGGCGCCACCGCGCGCCGACAGTTCCGCAGCACACGGCCCGGCCCCGTCCGGAAGGACGGAACCGGGACCGGGCGACCCCGGTCACGGAAAGGTCACGGATTCAAATATCCCCGGAAAGAGTTACCGTGGGCACACGAGTATGCGCCCAAGGTCACAATCCAGTGTCTTGAGAGGGCAGTTGTGGCAGAGGTTTTGCTGGCCGGGATCCTGGGGGCCGTCGTCCTGGCGGCATTCCTCCTCCACGCGGCGCACCGGAGAAATCGAGAGATCGTCACCCTGCTGCGCGCAGAGGTGGCCGCGCAGAGGATTGCAGCAATCACGCTTGGCCGAACGGCCGTCCTGCCTGCCGATGACGCCGCGGAGCAGCCGGAGCCGGCCCGCCGCAAGCGGCGCCTTGCGCTCCGCATCAGCGGCGGCGCGCCCGCCTTTCCCGCCTCCTTCGGTGACCGGGCCCGGTCTGTCTGGAGGGGACATCCCGCGGCCACCATGACGGTGACCGCCGCCTCTGTCGCCGTCGCCGGCGCGCTCGTCCTGACGTCGGGCGGGGGCACACCCCAAACGGCCAACGCCGCACCGCCCGCCACTGCCCCGGGTCCCGTCCCGGGCGCCGGCCAGGACGAGAAGGGGGACAGCCAAGACGCGGAGCGCAGCCCCGCCGAAGAGGGGAACGGCACAGCCGTCACCCATGACGACAGCGACGCGCGCCCCTTCTCCGGCCCCCGGTCGGCGGCCTCCGGCGAGGGTCAGTCGGTGGTCTCCACCGAGGGTCAGTCGGTGGTCTCCACCGAGGGGGAGCCCTCCCCTGGGACCAGCGGTACACCCACCTCCGGCGACGAGGACCAGGCCGAGCCCACCGAAGGCACCCCTGCCCCGAGCAACACGGCTGCACCCGGCCCGGCCGGGACCACCGCGCCCGACCCGAGCACGTCCCCCACCACGACGCCGCCACCTCCCACACCGAATCCGACGACGGAGCCGACAGCGCCTCAGAAGCCGGACGAGTGTGACGGTCTCATCGACCTCCACCTCCCACTGCTTCCGGACGTCTGCCTTCCGTAGAGCAGAGGCAAAGCGCGCAGTGCGACCCGCTGTTCGAGGGAAACCACCGGCGCGCCTCACTCACTCCGTCACCACTTCGGGCAAGCATGGGGCGAGCGAGCGATCACGAGGGACACGAAAAGGCCCCCGCTGACACGGGGGCCTGTGCGTTGTTCCAGGTCAAACGTTTGCGCCAGGAACAGTGGGCGTGGGGCGGGTGGGACTCGAACCCACGGCCGACGGATTATGAGTCCGCTGCTCTAACCGGCTGAGCTACCGCCCCTTTTCGGCGTGGCGCGTACATGTGTGCGCGCCGTCTGCCGCAGCATAGCCGGTCATACGATCTCTCGCTCCGGATGGTCGGCTTCGCATGACCATGAAGACAGAGTCGGCCGCTGCCCGGTTCCGAACAGCGGAAATCAGACGCGAAAGAGTCCGTGCCGGGCCGGTGCCGGCTCCGATCCGGCACGCGAAAAAGGACCCCGAAGGGCCCTCTTCCGTTCCGCTCCCCCGACTGGACTCGAACCAGTAACCCTCCGGTTAACAGCCGAATGCTCTGCCAATTGAGCTACAGGGGATCGCGCTCCCCCGACTGGACTCGAACCAGTAACCTGCCGGTTAACAGCCGGCTGCTCTGCCAATTGAGCTACAGGGGATTGCTGCGTTTGCACCGAACCTTACCTGCCTGGCTGCTGCCGGGCGGCGCGCGTTCGCTGCGACACATACATTAGCGCAAGCAGGGGGGTGCTCCGCCAATCGGTATCGCCCGGGGTGATCTCGGGTGCCGACGGGTAGGCGGGCAGCACACGTCGCACGGAGCAGGCACGGAGCAGGAGAAGGGTGGCAACCATGCGGTACCGGCTCACGTTCATCGCCGGACTGGCCCTCGGTTACGTACTCGGCACACGGGCCGGACGCGAGCGCTACGAGCAGCTGAAGAAGTCCGCACGCCAGTTCGCCCAGAATCCGGCCGTGCGCAACAGTGCCGAGTCCGCGGCGCAGAGCGGCCGCGAGTTCGCCGGCAAGGCGTACCACGCGGTGAGCGACAAAGTAGGGGAGAAGGTGCCCGCCTCGGTGGCCGAGCGGGTGCGGTCACTGCGGGAGCGGGGCCAGGGGCAGGGCATCGAGGACGACTGGGGCACCAGCAACACGTAACCGGGCCGGGAGGCCCTCCTCCCGTACGGGAACGGTCCGGCGGTGCGGCAGAATCTCCCCATGGGCATAGTCGCCGGCTTGGACAGTTCTTCGGCCTTCACACACATCGTCGTCTGCGACGCGGACACGGGTGCCGTACTCCGGCAGGGGTACGCCGCACATCCCGTCGAGGCGAAGGCCACCGAGGTGGACCCGCAGGCGTGGCTGCTCTCACTCGGTGAGGCCGCCACCGGCGGGCTGCTCGAAGGTGTGCAGGCCATCGGGGTCTCCGCGCAGCAGCACGGTCTGGTGCCGCTGGACCAGCAGGGCAATCTCGTCCGTCCGGCGCTGCTCGGCAATGACAAGCGGGCGCAGGTCGCCGCGGCCGATCTGGTCGACGGGCTCGGCGGGCGGCAGGCCTGGGCCGAGGCGGTCGGGGCTGTCCCGCAGGCCGCGCAGCCGGTGTCGAAGCTGCGGTGGCTGGCGCGGAGCGAGCCGGAAGCGGCGCAGCGGGTCGCCGCGGTGCTTCAGCCGCACGACTGGCTGGTGTGGCAGCTGCTGGGCCGGCCGAGCCGGCGGACCACCGACCGCGGTGCCGCGTCCGGGACGGGGTACTGGTCGGCCGGGACCGGTTCGTACCGGCCCGATCTGGTGGAGCTCGCACTCGGACAGCAGGCGGCGCTGCCGGAGGTGCTCGGTCCCTCCGATACGGCCGGGACGACGCCCGAGGGGCTGCTGATCTCGGCCGGGACCGGCGAGACGATGGCGGCGGCGTTCGGGCTCGGGGTGGGGGCCGGCGACGCGGTCGTGTCGCTCGGAGCCTCCGGCTCGGTGATGGCGGTGCACCACGAGGCGCTGGCCGATCCGACCGGGATCATCACGTCGTTCGCGGATGCCACCGGGATGCATCTGCCGGTCGTGCACACACTCAATGCGGTGCGTGCTCTGCGGGGCTCCGCCGAGATGCTGGGACTGGAGAGCCTGGAGGAGCTGTCCGCGCTGGCGCTGAAGTCGACGCCGGGCGCCTCCGGGCTCGTGCTCCTGCCCTATCTGGAGGGCGAGCGCACCCCGCATCTGCCGCACACGGCGGGCACGCTGAGCGGGCTGCGGCGCGAGTCGATGAAGCCGGAGCATCTGGCGCGGGCGGCGTTCGAAGGGATGCTGTGCTCGCTGGCCGACGCGCTCGATGTGCTGCGCGGCCGTGGGGTCGAGGTGCGTCGGGTGTTCCTGCTGGGGGCGGCGGCCGAACTGCCGGCCGTACAGGGTCTTGCCCCCGCGCTGTTCGGTACACAGGTCGTCGTGCCGCAGCCGGCCGAGTACGCGGCGCTGGGCGCCGCCCGGCAGGCGGCCTGGGCGCTCGGGGTCTCTCGGGGGACGCTCGATCCGCGGACGCCCCCGGCCTGGCAGGGTGCGGCGGCGCAGGTGCTGGAGCCGGGCGAGGAACTGCCGGTCGGCCAGGCGGTGCGGCAGCAGTACATGGCCACGCGGGACCAGCTGCACCCCGGGGCGTTCGACTCCGCGCTCTGAGCCGGGCGCTCTCGGTCACCAGGCCGGTCCCCGGTCGGAGGTTCGGTCTCCGGCGGGTGGACCGGGTCTCGTTCTTGACCTGGGCTTGAGGAAAAACGTTCGCGGTCGCACCGGGCCTTGCCGGAAAATGAGTCGACTCCCGACCTCTGCCGACTCCGAGAGACACGCGTGCTCATAAAACTCCTGCGGGGCTACCTCGGCCCGTACAAGAAACCGATCGTGCTGCTGGTGGCGCTCCAGCTGCTGCAGACCTGCGCCACCCTCTATCTCCCCTCACTCAACGCCGACATCATTGACAACGGTGTCGTCGAGGGGGACACGGGCTACATCCTGGAGTACGGCGGCATCATGATCGCCGTCTCCATCGCCCAGGTCGTCTGCAACATGGGGGCGGTCTTCTACGGTGCGCGCACCGCGGCCGCACTCGGCCGGGACGTCCGGGCGTCGGTCTTCGACCGGGTTCAGTCGTTCTCGGCACGTGAGGTCGGCCGCTTCGGGGCACCCTCGCTGATCACCCGTACGACCAATGACGTCCAGCAGGTCCAGATGCTGGTCCTGATGACGTTCACCATGATGGTCTCGGCGCCGATCATGTGTGTCGGCGGCATCATCCTGGCCCTCGGCCAGGACGTTCCGCTGTCGGCGGTGCTGCTCGCGGTGGTGCCGGTCCTCGGCATCGCGGTGGGTCTCATCGTGCGGCGGATGCGGCCGCTGTTCCGCACGATGCAGGAGCGGCTCGACACGGTGAACCGGGTGCTGCGCGAGCAGATCACCGGCAACCGGGTCATCCGCGCCTTCGTGCGGGACCCGTACGAGGAGAAGCGGTTCCGGGGCGCCAACACCGAGCTGACCGATGTGGCGCTCTCCACCGGGCGTCTGATGGCGCTGATGTTCCCGACCGTGATGACGGTCGTGAACGTGTCGTCGATCGCCGTGGTCTGGTTCGGTGCGCACCGGATCGACAGCGGCGGGATGCAGATCGGCGCGCTGACCGCGTTCCTCTCCTACCTGATGCAGATCGTCATGTCGGTGATGATGGCCACCTTCATGTTCATGATGGTGCCGCGCGCCGAGGTGTGTGCCGAGCGCATCCAGGAGGTCCTGGAGACCGATTCGAGCGTCGTGCCGCCGGTCAAGCCGGTGCGGGAGCTGCGCGCCCACGGTCATCTGGAGGTGCGGGGTGTGGACTTCCGCTACCCGGGCGCCGAGGAGCCGGTGCTGCGGTCGGTGGATCTGGTGGCACGGCCCGGCGAGACGACCGCGATCATCGGGTCGACGGGCAGTGGGAAGTCGACGCTGCTCGGTCTCGTACCGCGGCTGCTCGACGTGACGGACGGCCAGGTGCTGGTCGACGGCACGGACGTACGGACGCTGGAGCCGACACTGCTGGCGAAGACGGTGAGTCTGGTTCCGCAGAAGCCGTATCTGTTCTCCGGGACGGTCGCGACGAATCTGCGGTACGGAAACCCGGACGCGACCGACGAGGAGCTGTGGCACGCGCTGGAGGTCGCGCAGGCCAAGGAGTTCGTCGAGAAGCTGGAGCACGGGCTGCACGCGCCGATCGCGCAGGGCGGCACCAATGTCTCCGGCGGGCAGCGACAGCGGCTCGCGATCGCGAGAACGCTGGTGCAGCGGCCGGAGATCTACCTCTTCGACGACTCGTTCTCCGCGCTCGACTACGCGACGGATGCCGCGCTGCGCGGGGCGCTGTCACGGGAGACGGCCGAGGCGACCGTGGTGATAGTGGCGCAGCGGGTGTCCACCATCCGTGACGCGGACCGAATCCTGGTGCTCGACGAGGGCCGGGTCGTCGGGTCCGGTACCCATCACGAGCTGATGGACGGCAATGAGACCTACCGGGAGATCGTGCTCTCCCAGCTGACGGAAGCGGAGGCCGCGTAATGGCCGGTCCTGGCGGACGCATGATGGCGGGCGGGGCGCCGACCGACCGGTCCATGGACTTCAAGGGGTCCTCGAAGCGGCTGCTGAAGCGCTTCGCGACGGAGAAGGCCACGCTGTACGTGATGCTCGCGGCCGGTGCGCTGAGCGTCGGGCTCTCGGTCGTCGGGCCGAAGATCCTCGGCAAGGCGACCGACCTGGTGTTCGCCGGCGTCATCGGCCGGCGGATGCCCGAGGGAACGACCAAGGAGCAGGCCGTCGAGGGCCTGCGCAAGAGCAACAACGGTCTCGCCGACATGCTCTCCGGGGTCGACTTCACCCCCGGGCAGGGCATCGACTTCAGTGCGGTGGGGAACGTACTGCTGACAGCGCTGGCGATCTACGTCGGTGCCGGTCTGCTGATGCTGGTGTCGACGCGGCTGTCGATCCGGGTGATCAACCGGGTCGTGTTCCAGATCCGCGAGGACATCCAGACGAAGCTGTCCCGACTGCCGCTGTCCTACTTCGACCGGGCCAAGCGCGGCGAGGTGCTCAGCCGGGCGACCAACGACATCGACAACATCTCGCAGACGATGCAGCAGACGATGGGCCAGCTCATCAACTCCCTGCTGACCATCATCGGCGTGCTGGTCATGATGTTCTGGATCTCGCCGCTGCTGGCGCTGGTCGCGCTGGTGACGGTCCCGCTGTCGGTGGTCGTGGCGACCCGCGTCGGCAAGCGGTCGCAGCCGCAGTTCGTGCAGCAGTGGAAGGTGACGGGCAAGCTCAACGCCCATATCGAGGAGATGTACACCGGGCACACCCTGGTGAAGGTCTTCGGACGACAGGAGGAGTCCGCGAGGGACTTCGCCGAGCAGAACGACGCGCTGTACGAGGCGAGCTTCAAGGCGCAGTTCAACAGCGGGATCATGCAGCCGCTGATGATGTTCGTGTCGAACCTGAACTACGTGCTGATCGCCGTCGTCGGTGGTCTGCGGGTGGCGTCGGGTTCGCTGTCGATCGGTGACGTCCAGGCGTTCATCCAGTACTCGCGACAGTTCTCGATGCCGCTGACGCAGGTCGCGTCGATGGCGAACCTGGTGCAGTCGGGCGTCGCGTCCGCCGAGCGGATCTTCGAACTGCTGGACGCCGAGGAGCAGGACGCCGACCCCAGGACGGGTGAGCGTCCGGCGGAACTGCTCGGCAGCGTCTCGCTGGAGAAGGTGTCGTTCCGCTACGACCCCGACAAGCCGCTCATCGAGGACCTGTCGCTGAATGTCGAGCCGGGCCACACCGTCGCGATCGTCGGCCCGACCGGCGCCGGCAAGACGACGCTGGTCAACCTGCTCATGCGCTTCTACGAGGTGACGGGCGGCCGGATCGCTCTCGACGGGGTCGACGTGGCGAAGATGTCGCGCGACGAGCTGCGGTCGGGGATCGGCATGGTCCTGCAGGACACCTGGCTGTTCGGCGGTTCGATCGCGGACAACATCGCGTACGGCGCTTCGCGCGAGGTCACCCGGGAGGAGATCGAGGAGGCGGCGAGGGCGGCCCACGCCGACCGCTTCATCCGTACCCTGCCGGACGGTTACGACACGGTGATCGACGACGAGGGCTCCGGGGTCAGCGCGGGTGAGAAGCAGCTGATCACCATCGCGCGGGCGTTCCTGTCCGACCCGGTGATCCTGGTGCTCGACGAGGCGACGAGCTCCGTCGACACCCGTACCGAGGTGCTGATCCAGAAGGCGATGGCCCGGCTGGCGCACGGCCGTACGAGCTTTGTGATCGCGCACCGGCTCTCCACCATCCGGGACGCGGACGTCATCCTGGTGATGGAGAACGGGTCGATCGTCGAACAGGGCACGCACGAGGAGCTGTTGGAGGCGCAGGGGGCCTACGCCCGGCTGTACGCGGCGCAGTTCGCGCAGGCGGTCGCCGAGGTCGACTGATCCCTCGCGGAAGTCCTGTCGTCACACTGCCGTCGTCGCCCGAAGGGCGGCCGCGCGGCGTCCGGTGCGTGCGCGCCGGGCGTCGTGCGGCGTGCGGCGTGCGGCGTGCGGCGGTGTGACGACAGAACCTGGGGTCCTCCGGGTGGATCAGGCCGGATCAGGGAGCGGCCCGCCGCGGAGCGGCTGGACAGGGCCTAGTCGAGGTAGCCGCGGAGCTGGTCGGCGAAGGCGTGGTCCCGCAGCTTGTTGAGGGTCTTTGATTCGATCTGGCGGATGCGCTCGCGCGTCACGCCGAAGATCCGGCCTATCTCCTCAAGCGTGCGGGGCCGGCCGTCGTCCAGCCCGTAGCGCAGCTGGACGACCTTGCGCTCCCGCTCGTTCAGGGTGGAGAGCACCGCTTCGAGGTGCTCGCGCAGCAGGAGGAACGCGGCGGACTCCACGGGAGACGCCGCGTCGCCGTCCTCGATCAGGTCGCCGAGCGCGACGTCGTCCTCCTCGCCGACCGGTGCGTGCAGCGAGACGGGTTCCTGGGCGAGCCGCAGCACTTCACCGACCCGTTCCGGCGTCAGGTCGAGCTGGGCGGCGACCTCTTCGGGCGTCGGCTCGTAGCCGCGCTCCTGGAGCATCCGGCGCTGGACCCGGACGACGCGGTTGATCAGCTCCACGACATGGACCGGAACCCTTATGGTCCGCGCCTGGTCGGCGAGGGCGCGGGACATGGCCTGCCGGATCCACCAGGTCGCGTACGTCGAGAACTTGTAGCCCCGGGCGTAGTCGAACTTCTCGACCGCCCTGATCAGTCCGAGGTTCCCCTCCTGGACCAGATCGAGCATCGTCAGCCCGCGGCCGACGTAGCGTTTGGCGACGGAGACGACGAGCCGCAGGTTCGCCTCGATCAGACGGCGCTTCGCCATCCGCCCCATGACCACCAACCGGTCCAGATCGACGGCGAGTCGGGAGTCCGGGTCCGGGGTGCTCGCCAGCCGCTCCTCGGCGAACAGACCGGCTTCGACGCGGCGGGCGAGTTCCACCTCGTCGGCGGCGGTGAGCAGCGGGATGCGTCCGATCTCCCGCAGATACTGGCGGAAGAGGTCGGAGGACGGGCCGCCGGTGTCGGGGCGCCCGCGCGGCTCCGGCGGTTCGGGCAGCTCCGCCTGCTCCTCCATGACGTCGGCTGCCTCGGGTATGTCTGACGGCTCGGGTGGTTCGGGCGTCGGCGGGTCCACCGCGGCCTCCGGATGATGCATGGCCCGGTTCTGCGCGGGGACGGCCGAGACACGCTCGGTTGTGGTCACGGTCCGGGTCTGCACGGGGGCGACCTCCAGGTGATCGCTGCCGGATCGCGGGGGATGGGGGCCCACCGTGCAGTGGGCAGACCGCGCTCCGATGACTCAGGCACCGCCATCCAGTGTGAGGGAAGACACATCGCCGCCACGAGGGGCGTGCGCGGACTTTCTGAGTCCGGTCCGTAACCGGTCGGTTACCGGAGGGAACCCTCGGGGGGTCGGTCAGAGTGCGTCGGCGCCGTGATTGCGCAGGGACTGGGCGTACTGCTGCAGCACCCAGACCTCGTTCTGCGCGGCCGCCAGGTGATCCGGGGCGACGTTGCTGCCCAGGCGGGTGAGGCTGCCCTGGACGTCGTTGATCCGGCGGTCCACGGCGCGCAGCCGGACCTTGACCAGATGCTCGCCCGCGTAGGCCTCGTCGATGGACTTGCCGTGGAAGACCTCGACGGCGAGCTCGGTGACCAGCTTGCGCACGGTGTCGTTGGGGGCGGAGTCGAGGACGCCGACCAGATACTCGCGGTTGTCGTCGAGGCCCTGTTCGGCGCCGCCCGCCTCCGCGATGCACTGGCGCACCGCGGCGTACGGCGGGGCGGTGAACTCGTCGATCCCGTAGGCGTCGAAGGCCGGGGAGACCAGGGCGGGCTTCTGCAGGGCGAGCTTGAGGAGCTCCCGCTCGGTGCGGTGGGCGGGGCTGCGGAGGTTGAGCGCGGGGCCCGAGGGGCCGGCGGGGGCCTGGACCTGCTGGTGCGGGGGGCCGCCTCGGGAGGGTGCGGGTGCGGGACCCCGGTCGCCGCGGTCGCGGGCCCAGCGGGCGAGCTGGGCGACGCGCTTGACGACGAACTGGGTGTCGAGAATGCCGAGCATCCCGGCCAGCTGGACGGCGACCTCATGCTGGGAGGAGCTGTTCTTGATCCGGGCGACGACGGGCGCGGCCTCGTCGAGCGCGGCGCCGCGGCCCGCCGGGGTCTCCAGGTCGTACCGCCCGACGATCTGGCGGAGCGCGAACTCGAAGAGCGGGGTGCGGGGTTCGACCAGGTCGCGGACGGCCTCGTCGCCCTTGACGAGGCGCAGATCGCACGGGTCCATGTTGTCCGGGGCGATCGCGATGTACGTCTCCGCGGCGAACTTCTGGTCGTCCTCGAAGGCGCGCAGAGCGGCCTTCTGACCAGCCGCGTCACCGTCGAACGTGAAGATCACGCGGGCGCTGCCGTTGTCCATCAGGAGCCGGCGGAGGATCTTGATGTGGTCGCCGCCGAACGCCGTGCCACAGGTGGCGATGGCGGTGGTGATCCCTGCGAGGTGGCAGGCCATGACGTCGGTGTAGCCCTCGACGACGACGGCCCGGCTGGACTTCGCGATGTCCTTCTTCGCGAGGTCGATCCCGTACAGCACCTGCGACTTCTTGTAGATCGCGGTCTCGGGGGTGTTGAGGTACTTGGGGCCGTTGTCGTCGTCGCGGAGCTTGCGGGCGCCGAAGCCGACGACCTCGCCCGACGTGTCACTGATCGGCCACATCAACCGGCCGCGGAAGCGGTCGATGGGACCGCGGCGGCCGTCCTGGGAGAGGCCGGAGGTGATCAGCTCCCGGTCGCTGAACCCCTTGCCGCGGAGGTAGCGGGTGAGGTGGTCCCAGCCGGCCGGGCTGTAGCCGACGCCGAAGTGGGCGGCGGCCGCCTGGTCGAAGCCGCGCTCGGCGAGGAACTTCCGGCCGATCTCCGCCTCGGGACTGTCCAGCTGCTCGACGTAGAACTGGGCGGCGATCTTGTGCGCCTCGACCAGCCGGATGCGCTCGCCACGCTGGTGGGAGGGGTTGTAACCGCCCTCCTCGTACCGCAGGGTGATGCCCGCCTTGGCGGCGAGGCGCTCGACCGTCTCGGAGAAGGAGAGATGGTCGATCTTCATCACGAAGGCGATCGTGTCGCCGCCCTCCTGGCAGCCGAAGCAGTGGAAGAGACCCTTGCTCGGGCTGACCTGGAAGGAGGGGGACTTCTCGTCGTGGAACGGGCAGAGCCCCTTGAGGTTGCCTCCGCCCGCGTTCCTCAGCTGCAGGTACTCGGAAACGACGGCGTCGATCGGGACCGCGTCCCGGACCGCCTTCACATCGTCGTCATTGATCCTGCCTGCCACGGGTGAAGTCTACGGGTGAGCTCGGACAGGACGGGTCCGTGGTCGGTGTCGCGGGCGCCGGGCGGGATCGTGATCACACCCGCCCGGCGCGGAACAGAAGCTTCCGCAAAGGGCTCAGACCAGGGACTCCAGCGGTACCGACGGGTCCGCGAGCGCGTCCGTGTCGACCGGCCGGCCGGCCTTGATCAACTCCTGCACGGTCTCGGTGACGTCCCACACATTGACGTTCATCCCGGCCAGCACCCTGCGGTCCTTCAGCCAGAACGCGATGAACTCCCGCTTGCCCGCGTCCCCGCGGATCACGACCTGGTCGTACGAGCCCGGCGGCGCCCAGCCCGAGTATTCGAGCCCCAGGTCGTACTGGTCGGAGAAGAAATACGGCACCCGGTCGTAGCTGACGTCCTGGCCGAGCATGGCGCGGGCCGCGGCCGGGCCGCTGTTCAGCGCGTTCGCCCAGTGCTCCACGCGCAGCCGGGTGCCGAGCAGCGGGTGCTGCGCATTGGCGACGTCCCCGGCCGCGTAGATGTGCGGGTCGGAGGTGCGCAGCGAGGCGTCGACGGCGATGCCGCCGCCGTCGCTGCGGTCCGCGATGTCGAGACCGGCGGCCTCGGCGAGGGCGGCGCGCGGGGCGGCGCCGATCGCGGCGAGCACATCGTGGGCGGGGTGTTCCTCGCCGTCGTCGGTACGGGCGGCGAGGACCATCCCGTCCTGGCCGATGATCTCGGTGAGCTTGCGGCCGAAGTGGAAGCGGACGCCGTGGTCGCTGTGGAGCTCGGTGAAGATCTGGCCGAGTTCCGGGCCGATGACCCGGAGCAGCGGGGTCGCCTCGGGTTCGACGATGGTGACCTCCGCGCCGTACCCGCGGGCCGCCGCCGCGACCTCCAGGCCGATCCAGCCTGCTCCGGCGATCACCAGATGGCCGTTGTCGCGGCCGAGCGCGGACAGCACGTTCTTCAGCCGGTCGGCGTGCGCGAGGCGGCGCAGATGGTGGACGCCCGCCAGGTCCGTACCGGGAATGTCGAGGCGGCGCGGTTCGGCGCCTGTGGCGAGCAGCAGCTTGTCGTAGTGGATGACCGTGCCGTCTCCCAGCTCCACGGAGCGGGCGTCGCGGTCGAGGGCGGTGACGGGCGTGCCGAGGTGCAGCTCCACATCGGCGCCCGCGTACCAGGCCGTCTCGTGGACGAATACGCTCTCGCGTGCCTCCTTGCCGGCCAGATAGCCCTTGGAGAGGGGAGGCCGTTCGTACGGATGGTCGCGCTCATCGCCGACCAGGATCACCCGGCCGCTGAACCCCTCCGCCCGGAGTGTCTCTGCCGCCTTCGCTCCTGCCAGTCCTCCGCCGACGATGACGAACGTGCGATGTGCGTCGACCACTTGATGCCTCCTCGGTGCTTGCTGCGCGGCGCCAACTGCGAGCGTCCCGCACGCAGCGTGATGGCGAAAGAGGGTGTACCCCGATCAGGTCACACCCAGTGGCCACAGGCCAGTCTGCCGACCGGGGCCGGCACCACGCAGAGCGGGGCCCCCCGGACGGAGCCGGCGACACCTGGATACGGCGCCGGAGTGGGCCGGTGGCGTGGGGTGTGCTGTGAGACAGCTGGTTTCACGGCGGCCCGGCTCCCCTGCGCAGTGCGGTATGTGCTCCCAGCACATCACCTGCGGCATTGCTGTGCGTCATCGCCGCGCCCCACTCCCGCAGGACATGCCCGGGGGAGCCGCATGCGCGGCGCCCCGGGTGCGTGCCGGTGGGGACGCCCCCCGCGGATGGCTCCGCCTGCCCCCGTGGGACACGCGTGGACCGCCGCCCGCCACGGACTCCCGCGGACGCCGGCCTGCTGGCGGGCCCTTCGGCCGCAAGGCAAAGGTGCCCGGAACGGGCCCGCCCGCGGTGTCGCGGCTGATCGGCCACCCCCGGGCGGCCGCGCCGGAGGTACTGGAGCGTCCGCTGATCACGACCCGGCTCGGTGCTGCGCCAGGCCGGCCCTGTCGACGGCGAGCCGCCACGCGACGGTGCTGCGGGAGGCGGGGCTGATCACCTCGGAGCGGCGCGGCCCGACCGTCGTCCACCGCCGGACGCTCCTGGGCGACGCGCTGATGAACGGGGTGGTGCCCGGGGCGTACGCACGGCAGCGGGGCGGGCGTGCTCCCGGCACAGGGAAGGCAGGGCGGGCTCTCACCCCTCCCGCGACCACCGCCCCCGCGAGGTGAGCGAGGTATTCAGGGAGCGGGCCGACGCATCGGTGAGGGCGGCGATCTGGTCGACCAGGACCCGCTTGCGCGCGCGGTCGTCGGGCGCGTGCTCGTACAGCGCGCGGAACTGCGGTTCCAGGCCCTCCGGGGCGAGCGCGGTCAGCGCCGCCGCCAGTTCGGCGATGATGATCCGCTGGTCGGCGCGGATCGCCTCCTGTTCGGCGCGCTGCATCACATAGCGGTCGGCCACCGCCTTCAGGACCGCGCATTCGCTGCGCGCCTCGCGGGGGACGACGAGTTCGGCGGCGTACCGTCCGAGCCGGCCGTGGCCGTACGCCTGCCGGGTGGCGGTCTCGGCCGCGAGGCAGAACCTGCCGATCAGCTGACTCGTCGCATCCTTCAGGCGGGCCTGGGCGACGGCCGATCCGTCGTAGCTGTGCGGCCACCACTCCTGGGCCATGAGCCGGTCGAGGGCGTCGGCCAGCTCCTGCGGGTCGGTGTCGGCCGGGACGTACCGTCCGATCGCGACGTCCCAGATCTCGCGGCGCTCCGGCTCGGCGAAGAGGCAGTTGGGGTCGATGTGACCGGCGTGCAGCCCGTCCTCGAAGTCGTGCACCGAGTACGCGACGTCGTCGGACCAGTCCATCACCTGGGCCTCGAAGCACTTGCGGTGCCCCGGGGCGCCCTGGCGGGCCCAGCGGAAGACCGGCAGGTCGTCCTCGTAGACCCCGAATTTCGGCGAGCCGGGGTCGGTGGGGTGGGCGCCGCGCGGCCACGGGTACTTGGTGGCCGCGTCGAGCGCGGCCCGGGTCAGGTTGAGCCCGACACTGACCAGCCCACCGGTCCGTACATCGCGCACGAACCGCTTCGGTTCGAGGCGGGTCAGCAGCCGCAGCGACTGTGCGTTGCCCTCGAAGCCCCCGCAGTCCGAGGCGAAGTCGTTGAGCGCCTGCTCGCCGTTGTGCCCGAACGGCGGGTGCCCCATGTCGTGCGCCAGGCACGCCGTCTCGACCAGGTCGGGGTCACAGCCGAGTGCGGCTCCGAGCTCCCGGCCGACCTGGGCACACTCCAGGGAGTGGGTGAGTCTGGTCCGGGGGCTGGCGTCCCAGGCGAGGCTGCGGGTGCCGGGCGTGACGACCTGGGTCTTCCCGGCGAGTCTGCGCAGCGCGGCGGAGTGCAGCACGCGGGCGCGGTCCCGCTGGAAGGCGGTGCGACCGGGCCGTTTGTCGGGCTCGGTGTCCCAGCGCTCGGCGTCGGCAGCACCGTAGGGCGCGGTGCCGTGGTCCTGTGTGCCCTGCGTACCGTCCATGGTTCCGACAGTAATCGGCCGGACCGGCAAGACGGCTCAGGCGGACGCCAGGAGAGCGCCGTTCACCGCGGATTCATGCGCCTCACGTGCGCCGGAACGTGCCTGGTCGGCCAGCGCCCGGTCGTACCGGTGCAGGATCAGCCGCGCCATCGCGGGGTGCGCGCCGAGCGGAGCCGCAGCGATCCCGGGGGCAGCAGCGGCGGCCGCTGTCGCGAAACGTCCGGGCGCGGTGAAGTACGAGGCGACGGCTATCCGGTGCCGGCCACGGGCGGCGAGGGCGCGCGCCGCGGCGGAGACCGTGGGGTCGGCGGCGGAGGCGTACGCGGGGACGACGGGCACGCCGCCGAGCCGCTCGCTGAGCATCCTGGCGGTGCGGCGGGTGTCGGCGGCCGAGTCGGGGTCGCGCGAACCGGCGGCGGCGAGGATCACGGCGGAGCTGCCGCTCGCGGTTTCCTCGGTCGGCCGGCCCGCTTCCAGGAGCCTTCCGTAGAGGGCCTCGACGAGCAGGGGGTGCGGGCCGAGCGGCGCGGCGATCGTGGTCCGCAGGGCGGGTGCGGCGGCGGCCGCTGCCGGTATGTCGTGCTTGACGTGGTGGCCGCGGCCGAGCAGCAGCGGTACGAGTACGGCGTCGCCGGACCCCAGGCCGGTGAGGGTCGACGGCAGGAGCGGTTCGTTCAGCTCGATGTGCCCGAGCCGGACGTCCAGGCCGGGACGCAGTTCCCGCACCCGGTCCAGCAGCTTCACGACCGTGCGCAACGCCTGCGGGTCCCGGCTGCCGTGGGCGACGGCGACAAGGGCGGGGGCGGTGGCGGTGCCCGGTGCGGGCCGGATGGTGCGGTGCATGGGTGGCCTGCGCGTTCCGTTCAGGGAGACATGGCTGAGCTGGGTGCCGAGCTGGGCGGTGATGCGGGTCAACAGTTGCGCTGTGCTGTCGAGAGGCAGGGACTCACGGGGTTGTGCCGATGCCGACTCCGTCATGGACCGATGGTGCAGGACGGAGGTTGCCGGGTCGTTGCGCAGGGGTGACGGGTCTTTGCCGCGGGCTCACGGAGCGGCCGACGGCCCGAAGAGGCCCTCCAGGACGTGCGCGACCCCGTCCTCCTCGTTGGACACCGTGTGCGCGGGTACGGCGGCGAGCACGGCCGGGTGGGCGTTGCCCATGGCGTAGCCGATGCCCGCCCAGTCGAGGACGGTCAGGTCGTTGGGCATGTCACCGAAGGCGATGACCTCCGTGGCGTCGATCCCCCGCCCGGCGCAGAGCTCGGCGAGGGTGCCCGCCTTGGTGACTCCGGACGCGCTGATCTCCAGGAGTCCGCGTCCGCCGGAGTGGGTGAACTGCACCTCACGGCCCGCCGCGCCCGCCCCTTCGCGGGCGGCGGCCAGCAGGGTGTCCGCGTCGAGCCGGGCGGACCAGGCGAGGAGTTTGGTGACGGGCACGTCGGTGAGCCACAGGTCGGCGAGGGACGGTACGGGCAGTTCGGCGTCGATGTCCTCGGAAAGCCGCAGCCGGTACGCCGGTTCGTACAGCACCTGGTTGCCGGTCTCCAGGGCGAATCCCACCTCCGGCACCGCGGCGGCGACCGCCGTCGCCACGCGCCGGGCGACGGCGACGGACAGGGCGCGGGAGGAGATGACCGTACGCGTCCCGATGTCGTAGACGAGCGCGCCGTTGCTGCATACCGCCGTCCCCGCCAGCCCGGTCGCGGCGGCGAGCCGGTCGACGAACCTGGGCGGTCTGGCGGTGACGAGGACGACCTCCGCACCGGCGCTCTCGGCCGCGCGCAGGGCGCGGAGGGTGCGGGGTGAGAGGGTCCCGTCGCCCCGCAGGAGAGTGCCGTCGAGGTCGGAGGCGATCATCCGGGGAAGCAGCATCGGACGATGCTACTGGGCTGGATCCGGGCGTGGCGGGCGTACGGCACGCTCCGCCGCCGCATGCCACCAGCGCGGCGGCGAGGGCGAGTTGGGCTGCGACCAGGGCTGATCCGGATGAAGGCCGAGCGGGAGGAGAGCTGTTGCGCGGATGCGGACAGTGATCCAGCCGTGCCAGTGCCCGTCAGGTCCGGGGCCGCAGGCCAGGCTCCACCGCATGTCGTCGAGCGGGAACGGCATCCAGTCGATGCCCCGGTCACGCAGTCAGGCGCGGACGGCGGCCGCCGGGTGCGGGCGGCCCTTCACGTTCTCGTACGCGGCGATGGTCACCCAGTCGTCGGAGGGTCTGCGGACGCTCGGGAGGTTCATGGCTGTCATGATGCCCGACGCGTCGACGGGTCGTCAGTGGTTCACCAGGAGCGCGTCGACGGCTCGTCGGCGAAGAAGTCCACAGGGTGGAGAACCCCTGCGCCCTGATACTCGTCCGACCAGGTGACGCACCGACACCGACAGGGGGCTCCGATGCGAGGGAAGCGGCCGCAATGGCTGGGGCGGCTGTGGCCGCGCACGCGGCGTGGGCAGCGCCGGGCCCTGCAAGGGGTCATGATCGCCTGTGTGCTGGGGCTGGCACCCGTCACGTGGATGTACTCCGTGGCCGACGCCCGTGTCCGGACGACCGCGGACGCCCCCGCGCGGCAGGTTGCCGTGGTGTTCGGGGCGGGACTGTGGGACGGGAAGCCGTCGCCTTATCTCGCGAACCGGCTGCGGGCCGCCGCCGAGCTGTACCGGGACGGCAAGGTGAAGGTCGTGCTCGTCACCGGGGACAACAGCCGGAAGGAGTACGACGAGCCGGATGCCATGCGGACGTTTCTCGTCGCGCTCGGGGTGCCGGACAAGCGGATCGTCAGCGACTTCGCCGGGTTCGACACCTGGGACTCCTGCGTGCGGGCCAAGAAGATCTTCGGTGTCGACCGGGCCGTACTGGTGAGCCAGGGGTTCCATATCCGGCGGGCGATCGCGCTGTGCCGGGCCGCGGGGATCGATGCGTACGGCGTCGGGGTCGACGCCAAGCACGATGTGACCTGGTACTACGGCGGGACGCGGGAGGTGTTCGCGGCGGGGAAGGCGGCGCTGGACGCGATGTTCAAGCCGGACCCGCACTTCCTGGGGCCGGAGGAGCCCGGGGTCGGGGAGGCGCTGACGGCCCGGACACCCCCTGAGAGATGAGACACCGGCCGACCTCACGGTCCCGGTGGAGGCGGGCTGAGGTGCACGTTCCGTCGGCGTAACCGGTGGCGGGCGCCTCCGTAACACCCGGCTCGCACGCTGGGCCCATGGCCCGCACCGAGACTGCTCCCACCGCCACCCATTGCCCGTACTGCTCGCTGCAGTGCGGGATGAATCTGCGGCCGGCCGTCGGCGGTGCGGTGGCCGAGGTCCTGGAGCGTCCCGACTTCCCCGTCAACCGCGGTGCGCTGTGCGGCAAGGGCCGCACAGCGCCCGCCGTGCTCTCCTCACGGGTCCGGCTGACCGGACCGCTCGTACGCAATCCGGCCAGTGGCGAACTGGAACCCGCCGGGTGGGACGAGGCGCTGGCCCGGATCGCCGACCAGCTCGTCCGCGCCCGCACGGCGCACGGGCCCGATGCCGTGGGGGTCTTCGGCGGCGGCGGTCTCACCAACGAGAAGGCGTACGCGCTCGGGAAGTTCGCCCGGGTCGTCCTGTCGACCTCTCAGATCGACTACAACGGGCGGTTCTGCATGTCGTCGGCGGCCGCCGCGCACCAGCGGGCCTTCGGCCTCGACCGTGGACTGCCGTTCCCCCTCGAGGACATCGCGCGCACGGGATGCGTGATCCTCGTCGGCTCGAACCTCGCCGAAACGATGCCGCCCGCGCTGCGCTATCTGACCGAACTGAAGGAGAACGGTGGCCGGTTGATCGTCATCGATCCGCGCCGGACCAGGACCGCCGAGCAGGCGGACCTGCACCTGGCGCCCCGGCCCGGCACGGATCTGGCGCTCGCGCTCGGGATGCTGCATCTGATCGTGGCGCAGGGGCGGGTGGACGAGGAGTTCGTACGGGAGCGCACCAGCGGCTGGGACGAGGCCAGGGCAGGTTCGATGGCCCACTGGCCGGAGCTGGTGGAGCGGCTGACCGGGGTGCCGGTTCCGCAGCTGCGGGAGGCGGTGGAGATGTTCTGCGCCGCGGAGAACGCGATGGTGCTGACCGCGCGCGGTCCCGAGCAGCAGTCCAAGGGCACGGACACGGTCGGCGCCTGGATCAATCTCTGCCTGGCCACCGGCCGGGCGGGCCGGCCGCTGTCCGGATACGGCTGCCTGACCGGGCAGGGCAACGGTCAGGGCGGGCGCGAACACGGCCAGAAGGCCGACCAGTTGCCCGGCTACCGCAAGCTCACCGACCCGGCGGCGCGCCGCCATGTCGCGCAGGTGTGGGGGGTGGATCCCGATTCGCTGCCGGGGCCGGGACGCAGCGCGTACGAGCTCCTCGACGCGCTGGGGACGGACGTGCGGGCGCTGCTGGTGATGGGGTCCAACCCGGTGGTGTCCGCGCCGCACGCCGCGCATGTGGAGGGGCGGCTGCGCTCGCTGGACTTCCTCGCGGTCGCGGATGTGGTGCTGTCGGAGACGGCGGCCATGGCCGATGTGGTGCTGCCGGTGACGCAGTGGGCGGAGGAGACGGGGACGACGACCAATCTGGAGGGACGGGTGCTGCTGCGGCAGCGGGCGGTCACCGCGCCGGAGGGCGTACGCACCGATCTGGAGGTGCTGAACGGGCTGGCCGCGCTCCTCGGGCACGGCAAGGGGTTCCCCGCCGATCCCGAGGAGGTCTTCGACGAGCTGCGGCGCGCCTCTGCGGGCGGGCCCGCCGACTACGCGGGGATCACGTACGCCAGGATCGCGGCGGAGGACGGGGTGTTCTGGCCCTGCCCGGACGAGGAGCACGCCGGTACGCCGCGGCTCTTCCTGGACCGGTTCGCCACGGACGACGGGCGGGCCCGGTTCGTTCCCGTGACGCACCGTCCGGCCGCCGAGGAGACGGACCGGGAGTATCCGGTGGTGCTGACGACCGGGCGGGTGGTGGCCCAGTACCAGTCGGGCGCGCAGACCCGGCGGGTCGATGAGCTCAACGCCGCCGCACCCGGTCCGTTCGTGGAGCTGCATCCGCGGCTCGCCGAGCGGATCGGGGTGGCCGAGGGCGATCCGGTGGCGGTCACCTCACGGCGCGGGCGGGCGGTGGCACCCGCGCGGATCACCCGGGCCATCCGGCAGGACACCGTCTTCATGCCGTTCCACTGGGCGGGTGAGGGCCGGGCCAACACGCTGACGAACCCGGCGCTGGACCCGGTGTCGCGAATGCCGGAGTTCAAGGTGTGCGCGGTGCGGGTGGAGGCTGCCGGCGGGTGAGCCAGCTGCCTCCGGGGATGAGGGTGCCGTTGGAGCGGAGGGAGCGGGCGACGGGAGCGGCGGCGAAGTAGACCCAGGCGCGGGCGGTTCCGGTGCCGGGCGGCTTCCCGGCCGGGAGGCGGACTTCTCGGGCGACCCTCTCGTACAGATTGCCCAGGTGTCCGGGACCGACGTACTCCTCCAGCCGGTCGAGCTGTACGAGCAGCTCGGCATAGCTCGCGGGCGCGGCGGTCACCAGTGTGCCGCGAACGGTGCCGTGGCCCTCGATCGCGTACGGGTAGCCGGGGCCGTCGTAGAGAAGGGCGCCCGGCAGCAGCGCGGGCTGTTCCGCGATCGCCCGGCCGCGGAAAAACAGATCGTGGTTGGGTTCGCCGGGGAGCAGCGTTCCATAGACGAAGAAAGATAGTTCGGGGGCGGCCTGCGGCATGGTCACAGGGCCGTGATCGGAGCTGTCTCCGACGACAGCCAGGCGAGGTAGCCGGCACTTCCGCGTACCACCGGCACGGCGATGATCTCCGGGGTCTCGTAGTCGTGGGCCGCGCGGAGGTGCTCCTCCAGTTCGTCGTAGCGCTCGGCCGTCGTCTTGAACAGCACCTGCCACTCCTCGGTGGTCTCGATGGCGTTCTGCCACCGGTAGACGGAGGTGACAGGCGCGGAGATCTGCGCGCACGCGGCGAGCCGCGCCTCCACCGCGCCCTGGGCGAGGGCGTGGGCCTTCTCCTCACTGTCCGTGGTGGTCAGTACGGTCAGCCATGCCGGCGATGTCACCGTCGATCTCCTCAGCTCTTCTGCTCTTGCTCTTCATCTCTTGTGCCTGCGGCGTGTCCTTCTCGTCGATTGTCGGGGCGGTTCGGTGCCGTGTCCTCCCCTCTCGCCGTTGCGGTATGGACATGACATGTCATGAACCCTTAAATCTGATGCGAACTCAGAACCATCGCTCAGATCGCCCTCCGCCCCACGCACTCCGAGGAGTCCGATGAGATCGATTCGGCATGCATCGCGCCTCACCCCGCTCGGCATAGCCGCGGCCGCCGCCACCCTGCTGGCCTCCGCCCTCACCGCGACCACCGGCGCCGCCGCGGCCGGTCACCCGTCTCCCAGCCGCGCCACCGCCGTCCGTCACGCCGAGGCCGCGATCACCGGGCACGCCATCGCCCTGGGCCTCACCGGCGCCCAGGACACCGCGGTGCGCGATGTGGTCATCGACAACGACGGCAGTCAGCATGTGCGCTACAGCCGCACTTACCGCCAACTCCCTGTACTGGGAGGCGACTTCATCGTGCATCTGGCGCCCGACGGTGCGTACCGGAGCGCCGACCGGGCCGTGCGCGGGGATCTCTCGGTGCCGACCGTGGCTCCGTCCCTCTCCGCACCGATGGCCGCGGACCTGGGTGCGGCCGCCCTGCGCTCCGCCCACCGCGGCCAAAAGCTCCGCAAGGTCGCCGCCAAACCGCAGCTCGTCGTGGACGCCCTGCACGGCGCACCCAAGCTGGCCTGGCGCACCGAGGCCGCGGGCAAGGACTCGCTGGGCAACCCCGTCGCCCGTGTCGTGCTCACCGATGCGCGCACGGGCCGGCAGATCGACGCCTGGGACAGCCTGGAGACGGCCGGCGGCGACGGCCGGTCCCTCTACGGCGGTACGGTCCCGCTGGAGACGACCCAGTCCGGGTCGACATACCAGCTCAAGGACGCGACGCGCGGCAACACGTACACCGGGGACGCGCAGAACAAGACCGACGGCTGCATCTTCTCCATCTGCTGGAGCCGGGCCCCCGCGGTTCTGTTCACCGATGCCGACAACCACTGGGGCAACGGCGCCACCTCCGACCGCGCGTCCGCGGCGGTCGATGCCCAGTACGGCACGGACACGACCTGGGACTACTACAAGAACGTGCACGGCCGGAACGGCATCGCCGGTGACGGCAAGGGCTCGTACAACCGTGTCCACTACGGGAACAACTACAACAACGCCTTCTGGGACGACAGTTGCTTCTGCATGACGTACGGCGACGGCGACGGCTCCACCTTCGGGCCGCTGGTCGCGCTGGACGTGGCCGGGCACGAGATGTCGCACGGCGTGACGTCCAAGACCGCGAACCTCACCTACTCCGGTGAGCCGGGCGGTCTCAACGAGGCAACCTCCGACATCTTCGGCACGCTGGTCGAGTTCCACGCGAACAACGCGCAGGACCCGGGCGACTACCTGATCGGCGAGAAGATCGTGAAGTCCGGCTTCGGGAAGGCCGCCCTGCGGTTCATGGACCAGCCCTCCAAGGACGGCAAATCGGCGGACTGCTGGAGCTCCTCGGTCGGCAGTCTGGATGTGCACTACTCGTCCGGTGTGGCCAACCACTTCGCGTATCTGCTGGCCGAGGGCAGCGGCCCGAAGACGATCGGCGGCGTCCAGCACAACGGCACCACGTGCAACGGGGCGACGCTGAGCGGCATCGGCAAGGACAAGCTCGGCAAGATCTGGTACCGGGCGCTGACGGTCTACATGACGTCCTCGACCAACTACGCCGCCGCCCGCACGGCGACGCTCAACGCGGCGAAGGACCTGTACGGGGCGGGCAGCGCGGAACAGAACGCGGTGGCCGCGACCTGGTCCGCGGTCTCGGTCGGCTGACAGGGAGCAGGTCCCGGACACACTGGTGCCGGGACCTGCGTCCAGCCGAGAAGCGATCAGCCTCCGTACGGGCGGACCGCCTTGGCGTCCCGCAGCGCACTCCCCCACCAGGTCAACTGGTCGAGCAGTGTCTTCGCCGCCGCGTCGACGGCCACGGGGTCCTTGTGCCGACCCTCGTCGTCGAAGAGAGCGCCCGCGTTGTGGAACGACACGGTGTCGCGGAGGGAGACGGCGTGCAGCTCGGCGAAGACCTGACGAAGATGTTCGACGGCCCGCAGACCACCCGACACTCCCCCGTACGAGACGAAGGCGACGGGCTTGGCCTGCCATTCGGCGTGATGCCAGTCGATGAGGTTCTTCAGCGGGGCGGGGTACGAGTGGTTGTACTCCGGCGTGACGACGACGAAGGCATCGGCGGCGGCCAACCGGAGGGACGCTCTCGCCAGTCGGGTCTGTACGTCCGGTCCCGGGCGGTAGGTGAGCGCGAACGGGAGATCGAGTTCGGCGACGTCGATCAGGTCGGTCTCGATGCCCGGGTGGCCGGCGGTACGGGAGAGGAACCAGTCGGCGACGACCGGGGCGAAGCGGCCCTCGCGATTGCTGGCGAGGATGACCGCGACCTTCAGGGGTGGTGTGGTGAGTTCCATGCGGCGAGACTCGTACGTCAACCAAGGATGAGGTCAAGCGCCGCCCCTCACCTCTCCGGCATACGGTGGAACACATGACGACCGCCGCACCCCTGTACGTCGAGTTCAACGGACACGCCGCAACGGAGGCGGATCTCCGGATCCCCGCATTCTCCAACTACGGCCACTTCACTGCCATGCAGGTCAGGGACGGGAGGGTACGCGGCCTCGCCCTCCACCTGGCCCGGCTGGACGCCGCCAACCGGGAACTCTTCGGCCACGGGCTCGACGGCGGCCGGGTGCGCGAGCTGATCCGGCACGCGCTGGACAGTGCCGGGGCACGGGACGCCTCGACCCGGGTGCACGCCTTCCTGCCGCCGGGCGACACCGGGACGACCGTCATGGTCACCGTGCGCGGACCGGCGCAGAAGTCCACCGAACCGCACAGCCTGATGTCCGTTCCGTATGTCCGTACCGTCCCGCACATCAAGCGCCCCGGCGAATTCGGCCAGACCTACTACGGGCAACTCGCCGCACGCTCCGGCTTCGACGAGGCACTGTTGATCGCACCGGACGGGACGGTGACGGAAGGAGCGATCACCAACATCGCTTTCTGGGACGGCACTTCTGTCGTCTGGCCCGACGCACCCGCACTGCTCGGCATCACCATGGCCCTGCTGGAGCAGCAACTTCCGGGCGCCGGGCTGGAGTCCGTACGCCGTCCGGTGACGCTGGACGGGATCGGCGGCTACCGGTCGGCATTCCTCACCAACTCGCAGGGCATCGCGCCGATCCGGCGGATCGACGACACGGAGTTCGTGGTCGACGAGGAACTGATGAAGCGGGTGGGGCTGGCCTACGAGGCCGCGCCCTGGGACACCGTCTGAGACGGGAACATGGAGGCCATGCAGATCCACATCGAGGGCTCAGACCTCCCCGGCCTCACCTGCGGGGCCGACAGCGACTTCCCCGGCGCCCGGAACATCCATGTCGGCGTACAGCGCAAGGACAGGCCCGGTGAGCTGCTGGGACTGTGCCCCGGCGACGCCCCGTCGGCCTCATGGACACTGGACTGCACGGCCACCGCGACCGACGACGGCATCACGGTCACCGGGCCGTACGTGCAGAACCGGCTCGGCGGGCGCTTCGTCTATCTGTCCTGGGGCACCGTGGACGATCACGGCGTCTTCTCCATGTTCCGGCGGGCCAAGCTGATGTTCGGCGACGTCGATCCGGCCGTACTCGAGGCCGCCGTGCGCTCCGGACACCTCACCGCACGCCTGCGCCTCTCCGACGCCAAGGGGCAGCCGCTCTGCGCCCGCGTCCGGCCGCCGGTCGTCACCTGGTCCGCCATCGCTCCCGAGTGACGGCGGGACCGCCCCCATCGGGCCCAGGGGGGTGGGTCCGATGAGGGCGGCGGCCTGGGGCGGCGGGGGGAAAGCCGTCCCGTGGGGGGTGTCATGCGTGTGCCCGGGGCCGACGAGGCCATGCATGTGATGTGCGGCACTCATTCCTCGCGGCTCGTCACCCGATCAGCACGGTGTGTCGCGAGACCCGCCACACACCCTCTCATCACCGCCGTGACCTGCACACTTACCGCTCGACAAAGGGTCCGGCCCGGACCGGTCGAGTGAAAGCTGACTCAGTGTCAGCATGCATGGGTGGCGCGCCGCCCGTTAGCTCTGCATCAGGAGATGCCCCACCAGCGCCCCTGCTCGGAGGAACCCCCATGCGCCGTCCTGCCCGCCTCGTGACCGGCACCGCCGCCGCGGCGCTCACCGCTGCCGCGCTCGGCCTGTCCACCGCCGCGACGCCCGCGTATGCAGGGGACCTCGGTCAGCTGGAGATATCACCGGCGGACGTGGCACCGGGCACCACAGTCACGGTGAACACCACCGCTTGCGGGAACGGCGCGAAGGCCACCGGGGATACGAACTCCCTGGAAGCAGGGGACTTCAAGCTGGGGCCCACCACCCGCAAGGAGGTGGTGGTCGGCACGTTCACGGTGCCGACGATGACCGAGGCGGGTCGGTACAGCATCGACGTGTCCTGCGAGAACGGCAAAGGGGCCACCGGAACGCTGCGGGTGAAGGCTGCGGACACCGCGAAGAACGCCGCAGCGGGCGCCACGGCCGACGCCGTGGAGGACAACGCCTCCGGCGACGACACGGACAACGGCTTCGGGGTGCCTTCCCTCGACGACCTGGCCGCCAGGGGCGAGAGCCTCCTCGGGAACCAGAACCCCTTCGGCAGCATCGGCTCCTCCACCGGGAACGAGAGCGGGCGCAATACCGGCGGTCAGAGCGGGCGCGACACCGGAGGCCAGAACACCGGTCGCGACACCGGCGGTCAGAGCGGGCGCGACACCGGAGGCCAGAACACCGGTCGCGACACCGGAGGCCAGAGCGGGCGCGACACCGGGAACGGACGCGGCCAGAACACCGGTGGCGACACCGGGAACGGACGCAGTCAGGACACCGGCCGCGACACCGGAAACGGACGCGGTCAGGACAGCTCCACCGTGCCCACCTCTCCCTCCGGGCACGTCAAAACTGGTGTAGGCGGCAGCGTCCGTCCGGACACCTCCCAGATCGCGGCGGGTGCCGGCGTTCTCGCCGCGTCCGCCGTCGGCGGAGCCTGGCTCCTGCGTCGTCGGGCGAGCGGCACGCAGGCGGACAGCTGACGGGGACGCATCCACGTCCCCGTACCGCCACGATTCCGTCCCGGTGGCCGCGCGCCACCGGGACGGACCTCACTTCCTTCCTCACGTCCTTCCCGTTCCGGAGGACGACCCCCCGGAGGACGACCGTGTCCCAGAAGGCCAAGGGCTGGCTGGTCGCCGTCGCAGCGCTGGTCGGCGTCTGGCTGATCCAGAACGGCGCCGACACCGCGCTGGTGCCGCCGCAGCCGACCACGGCCCAGGCCTTCGCCGCCGGTCCCGGAGTACAGCCCGGCTCACCCGTCGCCGCCCCGTTGCGGCCCTCGACGCCCGTCCGTCTCCGTATCCCCAGCATCAGGGTGGACGCCCCGATGATCCGGCTCGGGCTCGGGTCCGACGGCAGCCTCGACGTGCCGCCGGCCGAGAACCGCAATGTCGTCGGCTGGTACAAGGACGGCACTCCGCCCGGTGCCAAGGGCACCGCGCTCGTCGCCGGTCATGTCGACAACGCACAGGGACGGTCCGTCTTCTACGACCTGGGGTCCCTGGCCAAGGGCAGCACCGTCGAGGTGGTCCGGCAGGACGGGAGCACCGCCGTCTTCTCGCTCGACGGCATCGAGGTGTACAAGAACAAGAACTTCCCCGACCGGCGGGTGTACGGCGCCTCGTTGTTCCCCGCTCTGCGACTGATCACCTGCGGCGGCGGCTTCTCACCGAAGACCGGCTACCAGGGCAACGTGGTCGCGTACGCACACCTCACGGGAGTGCGCTGACGCCGGTCGCGCACCCTGACGGCCTCCCCCACGACAGGGAGTGGGGGAGGCCGTCAGGCCCACTGGTCGAACGCCAGCTTCGCGACGAGTGAGAACACCACGACCAGCAGCACACCACGGACGAACTCGCTGCCCTTGCGCAGCGCCATCCGCGCACCGAGCAGCCCACCCGCCAGGTTGAACACCGCCATCAGCGCGGCCAGCTGCCACAGCACGCTGCCCTGGTAGGCGAACATCGCGAGGGCACCGGCGTTGGTGCAGACGTTGACGATCTTGGCGGTGGCGGACGCCGTCACCAGGTCGAGGTGGAGCACGGCGGTCAGCGCGAGCACCAGGAACGTGCCGGTGCCGGGCCCGAACAGCCCGTCGTAGAAGCCGATGCCACCGCCGACCAGCACGATCGCGGTGACGGTACGGGCCCGGGTGACCCTCCGGTCCGTGCCCCCGCCCGTCTCCTTGCCGAACTGCGGCCGCAGCATCACGAACGCCGCCACCGCCAGCAGCACCACCATGATCACCGGACGGAGCACGTCACTGCTGATCCCGGCAGCGAAGAAGGCCCCGGTCATCGATCCGGCCAGCGCCATCAGCCCGATCCGCACCGCCGTCCCGACCTTCACCGGCGCCTTGCGCACGTACGTCACGGCGGCGCCCGAGGTACCGACGATGGCCACCGCCTTGTTGGTGCCGAGGACATGCGCGGCCGGGACGTGCGGCAGACCGAGCAGCAGCGCGGGCAGCAGGAGCAGCCCGCCGCCCCCCACCACCGCGTCGATCCAGCCCGCGGCGGCAGCGGCGAGGCACAGGACAACCAGGGTGGTCAGGGTTATGTCGGGCATGCTCGCGACCCTATGGAGGCGATACGTGTCCCGTCCAACTGCTTCCGCGGGATCGCCGGAAAGTTGAGCCAACTCTGAGCTTCCGGGGCTCCGCGGCCCTCACAGACCCTCTTCGGACGCGCTGAGCGCAAGGTTCCTCCCGGGAAACAGCGGGGATCCGATCGGGTAACACCCGCCGCGCACGCTTCTCACCATGAGGACACAGACGGAGAACGCGGCGCGTGTGGTGGTGATCGGCGCCGGGATGGCGGGCGCACGGCTCGCCGCCCGGGTGCCCGGCGTCACCGTCATCGGCGAGGAGACGCACGCCCCCTACAACCGGGTGCTGCTGGCCGAGGTGCTGGCCGGGCGGTACGCGGCCGAGGTCATCGCCCTGCCCCCGACCGAGGTACGGCGCGGGGTGCGGGCGGTGCGGATCGACCGGGCCGACCGGCTGGTGCACTGCGACGACGGAAGCGTCGTGGGGTACGAGCGGCTGGTGCTGGCGACCGGTTCGAACCCGGTGCTGCCGCCGCTGCGCGGACTCGGCACCACGATGCCGGACGGAGTGCATGCGTTCCGCACGCTCGACGACTGCCTGGCGCTGCGAGAAGCCGTGGGGCGGCACACTGGTGCGGGCGTGCGCGCCGTCGTCATCGGCGGCGGCCTGCTCGGCGTCTCCGCCGCCCGCGCGCTCGCCGAATGCGGCGCCCAGGTGGTGCTGGCCCAGCAGGGCGAGCACCTCATGGAGCGGCAGCTGGACGCCGGATCGGCCGGACTGCTCCGGCGCCATCTGGAGACCCTCGGGGTGGAGGTGCACACCGAGTGCCGGGTCCGCGGGCTGCGCTGCGCCGACGGCGCGGTGCGGGCCGTGGAGCTCGCCGACGGCTATGAGCTGGCGGCCGAGATCACGGTGCTGGCCTGCGGGGTACGGCCCAGGACCGGGCTGGCCCAGGCGGCAGGTCTGGACGTCCGCAAGGGGGTCGTCGTCGACGACGAGCTGCGCACCTCCGACCCGTACATCCACGCGGTCGGCGACTGCGCCGAGCACCGTGGCACGCTCTACGGGCTCGCGGGCCCGGCGCTGGAGCAGGCCGATGTGCTCGCCGAGGTGCTGGCGGGGCGGCCCGCCCGCTACGACGGCACCCGGGCCCTGACCCGTCTCACGCTGCACGGCCCGCCCGCCGACCCCGCCGGTGCGCTCGATCTGGCCGCGTTCGGGGTTTCCCGGCCGCTGCCCGGCGATGACGTCGTCCGGCTGGCCGACGCGACCCGGGGTGCGTACCGCGCGGTCGTCGTCCGCGGCGACCGGCTGGCGGGCGGTGTGCTGCTCGGCGATCTCGCCGCGGTCGGCACCCTCGCCCGCACCTGGGAGGACGACGAACCGCTCCCCGCCGAAACGTCCCTGCTCCACCTGCTCACCAACGACGGAGGCTTCTGAGATGCCGGTGTCCACTCCCCCGACCGACCGTACCTCCGCCCTCCCGACCATCGTGGTCGTCGGACACGGCATGGTCGGCCAGCGGTTCCTGGAGGCGCTCGCCGAGCGCGGTCTGACCGCGGCCGCGGGCACGGCCAGGGTCGTCGTGCTCTGCGAGGAGCCGCGCGCCGCCTACGACCGGGTCCAGCTGACCTCGTACTTCGCCGGGAGGACCCCGGACGATCTGTCGCTCGTCGAGCCCGGCTTCATGGAGCGGCACGGCTTCGAGCTGCACCTCGGCAACCCTGCCGAGTCCCTCGACCGCGAGGCCCGCACGGTCACCGCGCGCTCCGGGGAGACGTTCGCGTACGACACGCTGGTGCTGGCCACCGGCTCGTACCCGTTCGTCCCGCCGGTCCCCGGCAAGGACGCCGAGGGCTGCTTCGTCTACCGCACCATCGAGGACCTTCTCGCGATCGAGGAGTACGCGAGGACGGCGACGACCGGCGCGGTCGTCGGCGGCGGGCTGCTCGGGCTGGAGGCGGCGGGCGCGCTGAAGGGGCTCGGGCTCGACACACACGTCGTGGAGTTCGCGCCCCGGCTGATGCCGGTGCAGGTCGACGAGGGCGGGGGCGCGGCGCTGCTGCGCACGATCGAGTCCATGGGTCTCACCGTGCACACGGGCGTCGGCACGCAGGAGGTCACCGCGGGCGAGGACGGCACGGTGAACGGCATGTCGCTCTCCGACGGTTCGTCGCTCGCCACCGACCTGGTGGTCTTCTCGGCGGGGGTACGCCCCCGGGACCAGCTGGCCCGCGACTGCGGTCTGGCGGTCGGGCAGCGCGGCGGCATCATCGTCGACGAGGAGTGCCGCACCTCGGACCCTGCGGTCTTCGCGATCGGCGAGTGCGCGCTGGCCTCGGACGGCCGGGTGTACGGGCTCGTCGCGCCCGGGTACGAGATGGCGCAGACGGTCGCCGAGGTGATCGCGGGCAAGGAGGCGGCGTTCACCGGCGCCGATCTGTCGACGAAGCTGAAGCTGCTCGGGGTGGACGTGGCGTCGTTCGGCGACGCGCACGGCACGGCCGAGGGCTGCCTCGACGTGGTGTACGCCGACTCCCGCTCCGGCGTCTACAAGAAGCTGGTGATCGGCCGGGACGGCACGCTGCTCGGCGGGGTACTGGTCGGGGACGCCGATCAGTACGGGACGCTGCGGCCGATGACCGGTACGGTCCTGCCCGTCGCCCCCGAGCAGCTCGTGCTGCCGGCCGGTGCGGGCGGCCCGGTCACCCTCGGCCCGTCCGCGCTGCCGGACGATGCGGTGATCTGCTCCTGCCACAACGTGACCAAGGGGGCGATCTGCGAGCACACCACGCTGCCCGAGGTGAAGAAGTGCACCAAGGCCGGTACCGGCTGCGGCAGTTGCGTGAAGGTGATCGGTCAACTGCTGCCGCAGAGCCAGGACAAGGGTCTGTGCGGCTGCTTCTCGTACACCAGGAGCGAGCTGTACGAGATCGTCCGCACCCTCCGCATCACCTCGTACGCCGAACTGCTCGACTCGCACGGTCGGGAGGCGGCGCGCGGCGGGGACGGCTGTGAGATCTGCAAGCCGACGGTCGGTTCGATCATCGCCTCGCTCGCGCCGACGCTCGGCGCGAGCGGATATGTGCTGGACGGCGAGCAGGCGGCCCTGCAGGACACCAACGACCACTTCCTGGCCAACCTCCAGCGCAACGGCTCGTACTCGATCGTGCCGCGCATCCCCGGGGGTGAGATCACCCCGGAGAAGCTGATCGTGATCGGTGAGGTCGCCCGCGACTTCGGCCTCTACACGAAGATCACCGGGGGCCAGCGGATCGACATGTTCGGCGCCCGCGTCGACCAGCTGCCGCTGATCTGGACGCGTCTGGTGGACGCCGGGTTCGAGTCCGGGCACGCGTACGGAAAATCACTGCGGACGGTCAAGTCCTGCGTGGGACAGACCTGGTGCCGGTACGGCGTGCAGGACTCGGTGAAGATGGCCATCGACCTGGAACTGCGCTACCGCGGGCTGCGCTCGCCGCACAAGCTGAAGTCGGCGGTCTCCGGCTGCGCCCGGGAGTGCGCGGAGGCCCGCGGCAAGGACTTCGGGATCATCGCCACTGCCAACGGCTGGAACCTGTATGTCGGCGGCAACGGCGGTGCCGAACCGCGCCACGCGGACCTGCTCGCCCAGGACCTCTCCGACGCCGAACTGGTGCGCCTCATCGACCGGTTCCTGATGTTCTACATCCGTACCGCCGACCGCCTGGAACGCACCTCGACCTGGCTGGACCGCATCGAGGGCGGCCTGGACCACGTACGCGACGTCGTCGTCCACGACTCTCTGGGGCTCTGCGAGGAGCTGGAGCGGCTGATGGCCGACCATGTCGCCGGCTACCGCGACGAATGGGCCGAGACCATCAACGACCCGGACCGGCTGCGCCGGTTCGTCACCTTCGTCAACGCGCCCGACGCACCCGACCCGTCGGTGCGGTTCGTTCCCGAACGCGACCAGGTCAAGCCCGACCTGGACATCCTCGCCGGACCGGTGCTCGCCGTCCGTACTCTCGAAGGGACCTCTTCCCGATGACCGCACCGACGATGGAGACGACGCAGCAGACCCCCGTGGTCCAGCTCGCCGACGGGAACGACTGGTTCACGGTCTGCGCGCTGTCGCGGCTGACCCCCGGGCGCGGCGTCGCCGCGCTCCTCCCGGACGGCCGCCAGGTCGCACTCTTCGTGGACCGGGCAGGGCGTGCGTACGCGATCGACAACCGCGACCCGTTCACGGGGGCGTACGTCCTCTCACGCGGCCTGGTCGGGTCCGTCGAGGGGCGCCCCTTCGTCGCCTCGCCACTGCTGAAGCAGCGCTTCGACCTGGCGACGGGTGCCTGCCTGGACGACGACGAGGTGTCGGTCCCGGTCCACGCGGTACGCGCCGCCTGACGGCGAACGATAGGGCCGCCGCCGCAGACCATTCACCGGCTGTTGACGCTCCGTCAAACACCGCCCCCTAGGTTCCTGACGCGCGACCCGCCGGGCCAACCGGACCGGCGGGCCCTCACGTCACCAGTGGAGTGATCGTGGAACGTCGGACCTTCTTGCGCACAGCGGTGGTCGGCAGCTCGGCGGCGGCCTTCGGCGGAACGCTCTGGCGCGGCGCCGCGTATGCCGCACCCGCCCAGCCCGGCACCGGACCCTACGGGGCACTGCAGGCGGCGAACGCCAACGGCATTGCGCTGCCCGCCGGTTTCACCAGCCGCATCGTCGCGCGCTCCGGGCAGAGCGTCCCGGGCACCTCGTACACCTGGCACAGCGCCCCCGACGGCGGTGCGGTCTTCGCCGACGGCAGCGGCTGGATCTACGTCTCCAACTCCGAGGTGTCATCGGGCAGCGGCGGCGGCGCGAGTGCCGTGCGTTTCGACTCGGCCGGGAACGTCACCTCGGCGTCCCGCATCCTGTCCGGCACCAACAACAACTGCGCGGGCGGCCGGACCCCGTGGAACACCTGGCTGTCCTGCGAGGAGGTCACCCGCGGCTTCGTGTACGAGACCGACCCGTGGGGGGTCAATGCCGCCGTGCAACGCCCCGCGCTGGGCCGGTTCAAGCACGAGGCGGCGGCCGCGGACCCCGACCACGGATACATCTACCTCACCGAGGACGAGACCGACGGCCGGTTCTACCGCTTCCGCCCCACCACCTGGGGCAACCTCGCGAGCGGCACCCTCGAGGTACTCGTGGCGGGTACCGCCACCAGCGGCCCGGTGACCTGGGCGGCCGTCCCCGACCCGGACGGCTCCCCCACCCAGACCCGCTACCAGGTCTCCGGGGCCAAGGTCTTCAACGGCGGTGAGGGCTGCTTCTACGCGGCGGGCACCTGCTGGTTCACCACCAAGGGCGACAACCGGGTGTGGGCGTACGACGCCAATGCCTCGTCGATCTCGCTCGTCTACGACGACTCCCTGGTCACCGGCGGCACCGCCCCGTTGACCGGCGTCGACAACGTCACCCGTTCGGGCTCGGGGGACCTCTTTGTCGCCGAGGACGGCGGGAACATGGAGATCTGCCTGATCACCCCGGACGGCACCGTCGCCCCGTTCCTCCGGATCAGCGGCCAGTCCGGCTCCGAGATCACCGGACCGGCGTTCTCGCCGGACGGCACCCGGCTCTACTTCTCCTCGCAGCGCGGCACCAGCGGCAGTTCATCCGGCGGCATCACGTACGAGGTGAAGGGGCCGTTCCGCAGCTGATTCCGGCCGTGGGGCTCCGGTCGTACGCTTGATCCATGACCCAGGGCTGGAACGCGAGCGACATCCCCGACCAGAGCGGCCGTACGGCCGTGGTCACCGGAGCCAACAGCGGTATCGGACTCGTCACGGCACGCGAACTGGCGCGCAGCGGTGCGCGGGTGCTGCTCGCGTGCCGTGACGAGACCCGCGGCAAGGAGGCCGAGTCACGCATCCGGGCGGCCGTGCCGGGCGCGGAGGTGGAGTTCGCACCGCTGGATCTGGCCGACCTCTCCTCCGTGCGGGAGTTCGCCGCTTCGTACCGGTCCGACCGGCTGGATCTGCTGATCAACAACGCCGGTGTGATGGCCCTGCCGTACCGGAAGACGGCCGACGGTTTCGAGACCCAGTTCGGCGTCAACCACCTCGGGCACTTCGCTCTCACCGGTCTGCTGCTGCCGAAGCTCCTCAACACCCCGGGCGCCCGGGTGGTGAGCGTGTCGAGCGGGATGCACGCCCTGTCCAACATCGACATGGGCGATCTCAACAGCGAGCGGAACTATCGGCGTTGGATCGCCTACGGCCGCTCGAAGACCGCCAATCTGCTCTTCGTCCATGAGCTGGCGCGCCGGCTCTCCGCGGCCGGCTCCGACGTCGTCGCCGCGGCCGCGCACCCCGGATACGCGGCGACCAATCTGCAGACGGCGGGCGTCAGGATGGAGAACCGCAGGACCGCGGAACGGGTGGTCGGACTCGGCAACCGGATCCTCGCCCAGCCCGCGTCCTCCGGTGCGCTGCCGACGCTGTACGCGGCCACCGCGCCCGGGGTTCGCCCCGACTCGTTCACCGGCCCGAAGCTGCTGGGCTGGCGGGGTGCGCCCGCCCCGTCCTGGCGGACGGGCTGGACGCGGAACGATGTGGCGAGCGAACGCCTGTGGGTGGCGTCCGAGCAGCTCACCGGGGTGACCTGGCCGGGCCTCGCCCCCTGAGGCCCGGGGTGTTCCGACGCGTCAGCCCTGCCCCTGGACGGCGGCCGGGTCCATCCACATGACCTCCCAGATGTGGTGGTCCGGGTCCTGGAAGGACCGGCCGTACATGAACCCGTGATCGATGGGCTCGTTGGCGGGCGAACCGCCGGAGGCAAGCGCCGTATCGACCAGCTCGTCGACCTTCTCGCGGCTCTCGGCGCTCAGCGCGATGATCACCTCGGTGGACTTCGACGCGTCCGCGACCTCCTTCTTGGTGAACTCCCTGAAGCGGGGCTCGGTGAGGAGCATGGCGAAGATCGTGTCACTGATGACGAGACACGCGGTGTTCTCGTCACTGAACTGCGGGTTGCAGGAGAAGCCGAGCTTGGCGAAGAAGCCCTTCGTCGTCTCAAGGTCCTTGACCGGCAGGTTCACGAAGATCATCTGGTTCATGTCCACTCTTCTCTGCTCATCGGTGGCGCCTCCTTCGAGCGCTTCCGAGGGGTAGACGGCGGGCCGCCGCCGAACTCATCGCGGACGGCGAAAAAATCTTCCGGGCCTCCTATCGTCGGAGCCATGAACGTATCGAAGGACGGAGTAGGCAGCGGATCGACCGGCCGACGGATCACCGAGAAGCTGTCGGCCGACGCGCTCCGGGAACGGACCGGCCGGGACTGGGACGACTGGTTCTCCGTACTCGACGCCTGGGACGCGACCCGGCACACCCACACCGAGATCGCCGCCCATCTGCGTACGGAGCACGGTATGGACGGCTGGTACGCCCAGTCGGTCACCGTCGGATACGAGCAGGAGCGCGGGCTGCGCCAGGTCGGGCAGGCCTCCACCGGCGACTGGCGGACCTCGGCCAGTCGTACGGTCGCGGCTCCGGCGGAACGTGTACTGGCGGCGTTCACCGATCCGGCGCTGCGCGGCGACTGGCTCCCCGACGCCGGACTGATCCTGCGCACACACCGCCCGGCCAGGTCCCTGAGCGCGGACTTCGCAGACTCCGGGGCGGCGACGGGACGGCTCTCGGTGCGGGTGACGGCGCTGCCGGACGGACGGACCCAGCTGGGTCTCGCCCACGAGAAGCTCGCGGGCGCCGAGGCCGTCGCCACGTACCGGGCGTTCTGGAAGGACCGGCTGAACGCCCTCAAGGCACTGCTGGAGCAATCCGGCCCGTCATGACAGCGCGAGCGGCGCGCCGCCCCGCAGGAGCGAGCCGCCGAGCGGTGTCAGCGTGTGCAGGACCGAACTGCCGTGCCGCAGGGTGAGCACGAGCCCCGCCTCGCGCAGTACGCAGGCATGCTGGCTCGCCGAGGCCAGGGACACCCCGGCCCGGCGGGCGAGCTCGCTGGTGGTGCAGCCGTTGCCGATGGCCTGGAGGACGGTGGACCGGGTGTTGCCGAGGAGCCGTCCCAGCCAGGGGCCCGGACCGGGGTCGGCGAAGACCGGGGCGGCGGAGTGGGTGACCGGGTAGACGAGCACCGGCGGCAGCTTCGGGTCGCGGTAGACGACCGGGGTGGAGCGGCAGAAGAACGACGGCTGGAGCAGCAGTCCCCGCCCGTCCAGGTGCAGGTCCCGGTCGACGGGATAGTCAGCCTCCAGCACCGGGGCCCGCCAGCGGATCATGGACGGCAGGGAGGCGAGCAGCTCGTCTGCGCCGCCGTCGAGGAGGGCTCGGCCGCGGATGGCACGGTCGGCCTCGATGCTGGCCTGGATATGCGGCCAGTACGGTTCGACGGCGGCGCGGTGGTAGCTGCGCAGGTCGACGATGAGCCGCCCGAGAGGTTCGGCGCGCCCCTCGGAGAGCGCGTCCAGCCGCAGGGGCGGCACGGGCCGTCCCTCGCCGGGGCGCCCGCCCACGGGCCGCACCCCACCGGCACGTAACCCGCCGCGGCCGCCGGGCCGCCCGCCCAGTGGCGCCGGCCGCCCCGGCTCGTGGCGGCCGGTGCGCAGCAGGGCCAGCTCGGCATGGAGCCGCTCGGGCGGGGTTCCGCGCAGCGCCTCTATTCCTGCGTCGAGGCCGTACGGCTCGCCGGCCGCCCGGGAGGGCGTCAGGAAGTCCGGGAAATAGCCGCGGGGCGGCACCAGGGCGGCCAGCAGGCGTGTCTCACCATTCAACCGGGGCCGGGTTTCCGTCCGCCATTTCCCGAAGACGGTGGAAGCGCGCCGGTCCCTCAGCCGATGAAAACTCAGAATGGTTTCCCACAATGCGTCCGGCCGTGTGGCCATGCGCACCTTGGAAAGGTCCATTCCGGACACATGAATACGCAGCACCGAACCCCCACTTGTTGCATCCGCAATTCCCCCTGCTCAAGAGTATGTGAGCCGTCACAGGACGTCACCACGGGGTTTCGGCCAGAGGTGAAACGTCTCGCCCCGACCCACCGTCACCCGAAAGGCTGTACGGCGTCGGGTGCGAAACCTGAGCCGACCGGAAGAGCGAGTGAAGGCCGTGGGGGGTTTGCTCGTTCGGCGGCGGTCGGTGAACGGTGCGGCTCCGTGCCCGACGGGGGTAAGCCGGGTGCGGCCCATGGATGGGGATCCATGGGCCGCACCCCGGTCCGTTCACCGTGTATATCTTTGCGTATTGAACGAAGCAATGGGTGCGGCAATCGACGAAAGCGCTTGCGCGTTCCTTTTGTCTCCGTCCGGGATACGGACATGGCGAAGCGGCGGCACCCCGCACAGGGTGCCGCCGCTTCAGGGTGGTCCGGAGCCGTTGTCGACCAGTTGAGGGTTTACGTGAGCCGACAGCCCCGGAGTCCGGGGATCAGGTCAGCGGCTGTCGCTGCCCTTCGCCTCTGCCGCGGCGCGGCCCGCCTCCAGGCGGGCGACCGGGATCCGGAACGGCGAGCAGGAGACGTAGTCGAGGCCCACCTCGTGGAAGAAGTGCACCGACTCCGGGTCACCGCCGTGCTCGCCGCAGACACCGAGCTTCAGGTCCGGGCGGGTGGCCCGGCCGGCCGCGACGGCGCTGCGGACCAGCGAACCGACGCCGTCCTTGTCGATCGTCTCGAACGGCGACACCCCGAAGATGCCCTTCTCCAGGTACGCGGTGAAGAACGAGGCCTCCACGTCGTCGCGGGAGAAGCCCCACACCGTCTGGGTCAGGTCGTTCGTGCCGAAGGAGAAGAACTGCGCGGCCTCGGCGATCTGACCGGCGGTCAGCGCGGCGCGCGGCAGCTCGATCATCGTGCCGATGGTCAGCTTCAGCTTGGTGCCGGTGGCCGCCTCGACCTCGGCGATGACCTGGTCGGCCTCCTCGCGGACGATCTCCAGCTCCTGGACCGTGCCGACGAGCGGAATCATGATCTCGGCGCGCGGGTCGCCCTTGGCGTTCTTGCGGTGGGCGGCCGCCTCGGCGATCGCCCGCACCTGCATCGCGAACAGACCGGGGATGACCAGCCCGAGCCGCACGCCGCGCAGACCGAGCATCGGGTTCTGCTCGTGCAGCTTGTGCACGGCCTGGAGAAGCCGCAGATCGTTCTCGTTCGCGTCCTTGCGGGACTCGGCGAGCGCGACCCGTACCGACAGCTCGGTGATGTCGGGCAGGAACTCGTGCAGCGGCGGGTCGAGCAGTCGCACGGTGACGGGCAGCCCGTCCATCGACTCGAACAGCTCGATGAAGTCGGCCTTCTGGAGCGGCAGCAGCGCGGCGAGCGCGGCCTCGCGCTCGTCGTCGGTGTCCGCGAGGATCAGCTTCTCGACCATCTCGCGGCGCTCGCCGAGGAACATGTGCTCGGTGCGGCACAGGCCGATGCCCTGGGCACCGAAGCGCCGCGCCCGCAGCGCGTCCTCGGCGTTGTCCGCGTTGGCCCGCACCCGCAGCCGGCGCACCCGGTCCGCGTACGCCATGATCCGGTGCACGGCTGCGACCAGCTCGTCGGCGTCGTCGGCGCCCGCGTGCATCCGGCCCTCGAAGTACTCGACGACCGGGGACGGGACGACGGGGACCTCACCGAGGTACACCTTGCCGGTGGAGCCGTCGACCGAGACGATATCGCCCTCCTCGACGACGGTCCCGCCGACGGTCAGCCGGCGCCGCTTGGTGTCGACCTCGATCTCCTCGGCGCCGCAGACGCAGGTCTTGCCCATGCCACGGGCGACGACGGCGGCGTGCGAGGTCTTGCCGCCGCGCGAGGTCAGGATGCCCTCGGCGGCGATCATGCCGTCGAGGTCGTCGGGGTTGGTCTCGCGGCGGATCAGGATGACCTTCTCGCCCGACCGGGACCACTTGACCGCGGTGTACGAGTCGAAGACCGCCTTGCCGACCGCGGCGCCCGGAGACGCGGCGATGCCACGGCCGAGCAGCACCGTCTTCGCGTCCTCGTCGAAGCGCGGGAACATCAGCTGCGCCAGCTGTGCCCCGTTGACGCGCTGGAGCGCCTCCGCCTCATCGATGAGCCCCTGGTCGACGAGCTGCGTCGCGATCCGGAACGCGGCACCGGCGGTGCGCTTGCCGACCCGGGTCTGAAGCATCCACAGCTGGCCGCGCTCGATGGTGAACTCGATGTCGCACAGGTCCTTGTAGTGCGTTTCGAGGGTCTGCATGATCTGCATCAGCTGGTCGTACGACTTCTTGTCGATCGACTCCAGATCGGCGAGCGGCACGGTGTTGCGGATGCCCGCGACGACGTCCTCGCCCTGTGCGTTCTGCAGGTAGTCGCCGTACACGCCCGCGTGGCCGCTGGCCGGGTCGCGGGTGAAGGCGACGCCCGTACCGGAGTCGGGACCGAGGTTGCCGAAGACCATCGAACAGACGTTGACGGCCGTGCCGAGGTCGCCGGGGATGCGCTCCTGGCGACGGTAGAGCTTGGCGCGGTCGGTGTTCCACGAGTCGAAGACGGCCTTTATGGCCAGGTCCATCTGCTCGCGCGGGTCCTGCGGGAAGTCACGCCCGGCGTCGCGCGTGACGATCTTCTTGAACTGCTTGACCAGCTTCTTCAGGTCGGCCGCGTCGAGATCCACGTCGACGGTGACGCCCTTGGCCTCCTTCGCGGCCTCCAGCGCCTCCTCGAAGAGGTCGCCGTCGACACCGAGGACGGTCTTGCCGAACATCTGGATCAGGCGGCGGTACGAGTCCCACGCGAACCGCTCGTCGCCGGCCTGGGCGGTGAGACCGACGACGGACTCGTCGGAGAGACCGATGTTGAGAACCGTGTCCATCATGCCGGGCATCGAGAACTTCGCGCCGGAGCGGACGGAGACCAGCAGCGGGTCGTCGGCCTGGCCCAGCTTCTTGCCCATCCGCTCCTCCAGGGCGGCGAGGTGCGCACTCACCTCGTCGCGGAGCGCCGTCGGCTCCTCGCCACTGTCGAGGTAGACCTTGCACGCCTCGGTGGTGATCGTGAAGCCCGGAGGGACGGGCAACCCGAGGTTCGTCATCTCGGCGAGGTTGGCACCCTTGCCGCCGAGCAGGTCCTTCAGATCCTTGTTGCCCTCGGTGAAGTCATAAACGAACTTCTGACCCAGGAGCTCCGGCGTGGGTACGTGAGGATCTTTGTTTTCCGACACGGGTCTCGACTCCTAGAGGACTCGGGTGGCTGCCCTGACGGCGAGGAACATACCCAGATCGAAGGTGTCTGGGTACGTCCACTTGCGCGTCATGCGGCCTTAACCACTCGTCCGCCAGTAGATCGAAAGTTTCGTTCCGGACTCGCAGGAGAGGCCATTCATTCACTTCTTGAATACATCACTACTCGCAGCTCCCAAGATCGCGAGAATTGTGCACGGTACGTAGTGGATGCGTCGATCGATCAAAGTAAAGTCGGGTGGCACCGAGTGCCACCATTTGAGAAGTGCAGTTCCCAAAAACCCGCTCATCTGAGCAATGAACCCCTCAGGGGTGGCGAGAATCACGCCCCGACAGGCGCTCAGATGTCACTATCCGGACACCCCCGAGGGCACGTATGGTCACGCGCCGACCGCAAGGGGTGAAAGAAGTGCGGACGAGGCATCTCCATCGCACGCCACGGCGCCCCGCACCATCCCGTCCACCCTCGATTCACCCCAGATTGACGCTCAGATGAGCGGGAGTGAATCAAGGGCACCGGGTGCCTCAGCCGCCCGAGGTGTCGAGCTCGGCTTCCGCGCTCACGCCCGAGCAGTCGTAGGGGTCCTTCAGCCAGCCGTCCGGCAGCACCACACGGTTGTTGCCGGACGTGCGCCCGCGCGGCCCGTCCGCCCCGTCCGGCCAGGCCTGGTCGAGGTCGAGTTCGTGCAGCTGCGCACCCAGCTCGTCCAGCGACGAGGTGATCGCCAGCTTCTTGCGCATCTCCGAGCCGACCGAGAAGCCCTTGAGGTACCAGGCCACATGCTTACGGAAGTCGATCACGCCACGGGTCTCGTCGCCGATCCACTCCCCCAGGAGCGTCGCGTGCCGCAGCATCACCGTCGCGACCTCCCGGAGCGTCGGCGCCTGCCTCGCCTCCGTCCCCTCGAAGGCACTCACCAGGTCACCGAAGAGCCACGGGCGTCCGAGGCAGCCGCGGCCCACGACCACGCCGTCACAGCCGGTCTCGCGCATCATCCGGCGGGCGTCGTCCGCACACCAGATGTCGCCGTTGCCGAGGACCGGGATCTCCGGGACGTGCTCCTTGAGGCGGGCGATCGCGTCCCAGTCGGCGGTGCCGCCGTAGTGCTGGGCGGCGGTCCTGCCGTGCAGGGCGACGGCCGTGACACCCTCCTCCACCGCTATCCGGCCCGCGTCGAGGTAGGTGAGGTGGTCGTCGTTGATCCCCTTGCGCATCTTGATGGTGACCGGCAGGTCGCCCGCGTTGGAGACGGCCTCGTTGAGGATCGCGCGCAGCAGGGGCCGCTTGAACGGGAGCGCCGAGCCGCCGCCCTTGCGGGTCACCTTGGGAACCGGGCAGCCGAAGTTCAGGTCGATGTGGTCGGCGAGATTCTCGTCGACGATCATGCGGACGGCCTTGCCGACCGTGACCGGGTCCACTCCGTACAGCTGGATCGAGCGCGGGGTCTCGCTCGCATCGAAGTGGATGAGCTGCATGGTCTTCTCGTTGCGCTCGACCAGCGCCCGCGTCGTGATCATCTCGCTGACGAACAGCCCCTTGCCGCCGGAGAACTCCCGGCACAGGGTGCGGAACGGGGCGTTGGTGATACCGGCCATGGGAGCGAGCACCACCGGCGGCTGCACCGTGTGCGGGCCGATCCGGAGCTGCGGGAGCGAGGGGGCGAGCGTGGTCATTGCTCCATTGTCGCGTACGGCGCGACCGTCTCCGGCGGGCGCCGGGGCGAGAGGCGGGCAACCATGCGGTGACAGTCGTTAGTTAGCCGTACTATCCATGTATGCCCGAGCTCAGCCACCACCGACGGCAACTCGTACTGGCGATCTGCTGCCTGAGTCTGCTGATCGTCAGTCTCGACAGCACCGTCCTCAACGTCGCCCTGCCCTCCATGCAGCACGAACTGCACGCCACCGTCGCCGGCCTGCAGTGGACGATCGACGCGTACACCCTCGTCCTCGCCTCACTGCTGATGCTGGCGGGCTCCACCGCCGACCGGATCGGACGGCGGAAGGTCTTCAAGGCCGGGCTGGTCCTGTTCACCCTCGGTTCGGTGCTCTGCTCCGTCGCTCCGAACCTGGAGTCACTCGTCGCGTTCCGGATGGTGCAGGCGGTCGGCGGCTCGATGCTCACCCCCGTCGCGATGTCGATCATCACCAACACCTTCACCGACCCGCGCGAGCGCGCCCGCGCCATCGGCGTCTGGGGCGGAGTCGTCGGCATCTCGATGGCGGCGGGACCGCTGGTCGGCGGTCTGCTGGTTGACTCGGTCGGCTGGCGGTCGATCTTCTGGATCAATCTGCCGGTGGGTCTCGCCGCGCTGCTGCTCACCTGGCGCTACGTCCCGGAGTCCCGCGCCCCGAAGCCGCGCCGCCCCGACCCCGTGGGTCAGCTGCTGGTGATCGCCCTGCTCGGTTCACTGACGTACGCGATCATCGAGGCGCCCTCCGTGGGCTGGGCCTCGCCGCGGATCCTGGTCTTCGCCGCGCTCGCCATGTGCGCCCTGGCCGGGCTGCTGGTGTACGAGCCCAGGCGCGCCGAGCCCCTCATCGATCTGCGGTTCTTCCACAGCGCCCCGTTCAGCGGCGCCACCGCCATCGCGGTCAGCGCGTTCGCCGCGCTGAGCGGTTTCCTCTTCCTCAACACGCTCTACCTGCAGAACGTGCGCGGCCTGACCGCCCTGCACGCCGGCCTGTACATGCTGCCGATGGCGGCCCTGACCTTTGTCTGCGCCCCGCTGTCCGGGCGGCTCGTCGGCAGCCGGGGGCCGCGGCTCCCCCTGCTCGTGGCGGGCGCGGCCATGACGGCGTGCGGGCTGCTGTTCGCGGCGTTCGACGCGGAGACCCAGAACGTGCTGCTGTTCACCGGCTACGTGCTCTTCGGCCTCGGCTTCGGCATGGTGAACGCGCCGATCACCAACACCGCCGTCTCCGGGATGCCGCGCTCGCAGGCCGGGGTCGCGGCGGCAGTCGCCTCGACCAGTCGACAGATCGGCGGGACGCTGGGCGTCGCCGTGATCGGTGCGGTGCTGGCGGCGGGCGTGACGGGCACCGGTTCCCCGCGCGGCGCCGCGTACGCCACCGCCTTCGTGGACGCGAGCAAGCCCGCTTGGTGGATCATCACCGGCTGCGGGGTGTGCGTCCTCCTCGTCGGCGCGCTGACCAGCGGGCGCTGGGCACGGGAGACCGCCCGCCGGACCGCGGAGCGGCTGGAGGCACCCGCGCCCGCCGGCACCGGGGGTCAGGCCTCGGCGAGCTCCAGGGCGTGAAGCCGCCGCAGCCGCTCGCGGGACTCCTCGTCGGCGGGGGCGTACGTCACCATGCGCGGACCGGTCGACGGGCCGAGCCAGAGGTCGGTGTGGTCCAGGCGCAGCAGTCCGACGTGGGTGTTGCGGAAGAGTTTGGTCCGGCCGCCCGGGCCGACCACCTCGTGGCGCGCCCAGATCTCCCGGAACTCGGCCGAGGCCGCCTCCAGCCGACCGAGGAGGGCCTTCCAGGCGGGCTCCGCCAGATGCTCCGCCATCGCTCCGCGGAACTTGGCGGCCATCACCCGGTTCATCTCCGGGAGGTCGACGACGGCGGAGCGCCAGTCCGGGTTGGTGTAGGAGAGGATCATGCAGTTGCGGTCCTCGGGGGCGACGGCGTCCATGTCGCAGAGCAGCCGCCCGTAGGTCCGGTTGTACGCGAGGATGTCGTACCGGCTGTTCTGGATGCAGGCCGGGATCGGGTCCAGCTGCCACAGCATCTCGCGCAGTGCCGGGGTGATGCTCGGGCAGTCCGCGTCGGGCGTCGGGTCGACGGCACCGGCCAGGGAGAAGAGATGAGTGCGCTCGCTGCGGTCGAGCAGCAGGGCGCGGGCGAGGGCGTCGAGAACCTGGGGCGAGACCTGGATGTCACGGGCCTGTTCGAGCCAGGTGTACCAGGTGACGCCGACGGCGGAGAGCTGGGCGACCTCCTCGCGTCGCAGGCCGGGGGTGCGACGGCGTCTGCCCCGGGGCAGACCGACCTGCTCGGGGGTGATCCGCTCGCGGCGGCTGCGCAGGAAGCCCGCGAGCTCGTGCCGCCGGACCTCGTTCTCCGAGACCTGGGCCTCCTCGCGCACCTGGGACAGCTCACTCGCCATCGTCGTCATGCCTCCAGCCTGCCGAACCCCGTCTTGCTCTGCCAGGTGCTGCTTGTACCAGGATAAAGACACTCTGGTACCAGGCTGAGATGAGGACGATCGTCGATGTCGTGAGTGAATCCCCTGTACGGACGCAGACATCCGCCATCTCCACCCCCGTGGTGCGGCACGACCACCCCACCCCGGTACTCGGCTCGCTCGGCCTGTTCACGGTGCTGCTCGGGGCGGCCCTGCCGCTCATCGATTTCTTCATCGTGAATGTCGCCCTGCCGACGATCGACAAGGACCTGGCCGCCGGCCCGGCGCTGCTGGAACTCGTCGTCGCGGGGTACGGACTCGCGTACGCCGTCCTGCTCGTCCTCGGTGGCCGGCTCGGCGACATGGCCGGTCGGCGCCGGCTCTTCCTGGCTGGCATGACGGCCTTCGGGCTCACCTCGCTGGCCTGCGGGCTAGCCCCGGACGCCTGGACGCTCGTCGGGGCGCGGGTCGCACAGGGCGCCTCGGCCGCGCTGATGTTGCCGCAGGTGCTCGCCACCATCCAGGCGGCCACTGCCGGACACCGGCGGGCGCGGGCGATGAGCCTGTACGGGGCGACGGCCGGGCTCTCGATGGTCGCGGGCCAGATCGTCGGCGGCGTGCTGGTCGCCGCCGCGCCGCTGTCGTCGGTGTTCGGCGAGAGCGCGGGCTGGCGCTCGGTCTTCCTGGTGAACGTGCCGGTGGTGGCGGTGGGGCTGATGCTGGCCGCACGCGCCGTACCGGAGACCCGCTCGGACCGGCCCGCGCCCGTCGACGTGCCGGGCACGCTGCTGCTCGGCGCGTCGCTGATGACGCTGCTGGCACCGCTGACGGAGGGGCGGGCCGCGGGCTGGCCGGCGTGGACGTGGATCTCGCTGGCGCTGTTCCCGTTCGCCGCATTCGCCTTCTACCGGGTCGAACAGCGGGCCGACCGGCGCGGACAGATCCCGCTGATCCCGCCGAGCCTGCTGCGACTGGACTCGCTGCGGCGTGGTCTGGCTCTGGTGCTGCCGTTCTCGCTCGGCTTCGGCGGCTTCATGTTCGTGATCGCGGTCTCGCTGCAGCAGGGGCTGCAGATGGGCCCGGCGGCCGCGGGGCTCTCGCTGGCGCCGATGGCCGCGGCCTTCTTCGTGGCGTCGCTGGCCGGTCCGCGGCTGGTCCGTCGGTTCGGCACCCGGGTCGTGACGGCGGGCGGGCTGATCCAGGGCGTGGGCGTTGCGGTGCTCGCGCTCACCGTGTGGAGCGGCTGGCCGGACCTGGGGCTGCTTCAGCTGCTGCCGGGCGTCGCGCTCGCCGGTTTCGGTCAGGGGCTGCAGCTGCCGGTCCTCTTCCGCATCGTGCTCTCCGACGTGCCGACCGAGCGGGCCGGGGTGGGCGGCGGAGTGATGACGACGACGCAGCAGGCGGCGCTGACGCTGGGCGTGGCGACACTCGGGACGCTCTTCCTCGCGCTGGTCCCCGGCTCCGGGATGCGGGACGCGCTGGCCGTGACGCTGCTGGTGCAGCTGGCGGCAGTGGCACTGACGGTGCTGCTGAGCCTGCGGCTGCCGCGCACGGTGGCGTGAGCCCGCGCACGGACGGGGCACGGGAACGGGCGTGGGCCCGGATCACCGAGGGTGATCCGGGCCCACGCGGTCCTGTCCGGCCGATCATGGTGGGCCGGACAGGGCCGCGTGGGCCGTGACCGGCAATGTTTGCCCCATGAGGAGCGTCGTCCGAGCGGGCGTGCCGGGCGGCGCGACGGGGCAAGGCTTGCCGGGAGGGGCACTGGTCGTACGGGCGTCGAGAAGGCGTCAGCTCTGCGCCGCTGAGTCGCCCTCGCGGTTCGACGTCGCGGCATCGGCGGACGCCGGGGCCTGCCCGGACCCGGCGCGCTCGCGCATCTTGCGCAGCAGCTCCTGCTTCTGCTCGTCCGCAGTCCTGCGGTCGGCGTTGCGCGCGCTGCCCGCGCCGTGCTGATCGGCGCGGGACAGCTTCTTGCGCTGTCCGCCGACACCGAGAAGGTTGTTGCGGCTCTTGGCCACGGGGTTCTCCCATTCGTGGTGAGACGTCATTGAGACGTGAGGTCGTGAGCGACCTGGAATCGATCCGGTGGGCGACGGGCGGTCGAGCCCGCCGCGCTCTCACTCGTAGATCTGGAAGAACGAAGACATACGGGAACCGTACCCCGGCCGCACCGGCCGCAGCACCCGGTTTTCGGCCTGCCCGCGCGAAGCACCACAGAACAATGAACTGACAGATATTGAAATCTGTCAGCCCCTATGCCATGGTTGTGTCACAGCCCATCCCTCTCCTGTCTTCCACGCACGCTTTCTTCTTCTCCACCACGGGAGTCCCTCATGACCGCCACCCGCACGCTCGGCTCCACCGGCCCACAGGTCTCCGCTCTGGGCCTCGGCTGCATGGGCATGTCCGCGCTGTACGGCGAGAGCGACCGCGCCGAGTCGATCGCCACCATCCACGCCGCGCTCGACGCGGGCATCACCCTGCTGGACACCGGCGATTTCTACGGCATGGGCCATAACGAACTGCTGATCAACGAGGCGCTGCGCACCGCCCCCGGCGCCGCCCGCGAACAGGCGCTGACCAGCGTGAAGTTCGGCGCGCTGCGCACGGTCGAAGGCGCCTTCACGGGGTACGACGGCCGGCCTGCCGCCGTGAAGAACTTCGCCGCCTACTCGCTCCAGCGGCTCGGCACCGACCACATCGACATCTACCGGATCGCGCGCGTCGATCCCGATGTCCCGATCGAGGAGACCGTCGGCGCCATCGCCGAGCTGGTCGAGGCCGGCCATGTCCGCCACATCGGCCTGTCCGAGGTCGGCGCGGACACGATCCGGCGGGCGGCGGCCGTGGCCCCGATCTCCGATCTGCAGATCGAGTACTCGCTGATCTCCCGGTCCGTCGAGGACGCGATCCTGCCGGTCTGCCGTGAACTGGGTATCGGCGTCACGGCGTACGGGGTGCTGTCGCGCGGCCTGATCAGCGGGCACTTCAGCCGTGACCGCGAGCTGGCCCCGGGCGACTTCCGGGCCATGAGCCCGCGCTTCCAGGGCGGGAACCTCCAGCACAATCTCGACCTGGTCGACGCCCTGCGCAAGATCGCCGAGCAGAAGGGCGTCTCGGTCGCCCAGATCGCCATCGCCTGGGTCCTCGGCCGGGGTACGGACATCGTGCCGCTTGTCGGCGCCCGCCGCCGCGACCGGCTCACCGAGGCCCTCGGCGCCCTGGATGTCACGCTGGACGCCGCCGACCTCGCCGCGATCGAGGAGGCCGTCCCGGCAGGTGCGGCCGCCGGTTCGCGCTACCCGGAGAACCAGATGGCCCACCTCGACAGCGAGCGCTGAGCTCCGGGTACGGTCGTCGGGGTGCGGCCCCCGCAGGGCAGCTCCCCGAACGGTGCCCTCCGAAAGGCAGCACAGACACCATGACGCCAGCCGACCCGCTGACCCCCGAGCGCATCCTCGAAGCCACCGAGGACGTGCTGCGCCGCTACGGCCCCGCCAAGGCGACGGTGGTCGACGTGGCCCGCGCGCTCGGCGTCAGCCACGGCAGCGTCTACCGCCACTTCCGTACGAAGGCGGCGCTGCGCGAGGCGGTGACCGCCCGCTGGCTGACCCGGACCGAGGTGACCCTCACCGAGATCATCAGCGCTTCGACGGAACCCGCCCCGTCAAAGCTGCGGCACTGGCTGGCGGTGCTGTTCGAGTCCAAGCGCCACAAGGCAGGTGACGACCCCGAGCTGTTCGCGACCTACATCGTGCTGACCGGGGAGAGCACGGTCGTCGAGGAGCACATCCGCGAACTGGTCGGCCAGCTGCGGGAGATCATCGAGGAGGGTGTGCGCAGCGGGCAGTTCGCGGTGGACGATCCGGCGGTCACCGCGCAGGCGGTCTTCGACGCGACGGCGCGCTTCCACGACCCGGCGTACGCCGCCGAGTGGCAGAACCCCGCCATCGGCGCCGAGTTCACCGCCGTGTCGGACCTGCTGCTGCGCGGCCTGCGCGCCTGACCGTCCCGCACACAGGGGCGGGTCACGCCGGGCGGCCGTCAGGCCGTCGGGTCGATCGTCGCCTGGTGGATCTGGGCCAGGTGTTCCTCGGCCTTGAGCCAGGGCAGGAACTGCACGCCCTTGCGCCAGTCGCACGTGTCGCAGCTCAGTTGTCGCTGTATCCCCGACTTCCGTACATGGACGACATGTTCACGGCCGTGCTGATCCCATCGGCTGACCTTGCTCGTGGTCATGGACGGCATCCGAGCCTCCTGTTGACGCGTGGTCGCGTGGTGCCCAGTGTGCAACGAAGCCCCCGGTTCGTACGAGGAACCGGGAGCTTCGCGGTGGAACCGTGATGTGTCAGCAGCCGAGCAGACGGGCGCCGAGGTACGCCTGGATCTGGTCCAGCGAGACGCGCTCCTGCTTCATCGTGTCGCGCTCGCGCACCGTCACCGCGTTGTCGTCGAGGGTGTCGAAGTCGACGGTGACGCAGAACGGCGTACCGATCTCGTCCTGGCGGCGGTAGCGGCGGCCGATGGCGCCCGCGTCGTCGAACTCGATGTTCCAGTTCTTCCGCAGGTCGGTGGCGAGGCCCTTGGCCTTCGGCGACAGCTGCGGGTTGCGGGACAGCGGCAGCACCGCGACCTTGACCGGCGCGAGGCGCGGGTCGAGGCGCATCACGGTGCGCTTCTCCATGACGCCCTTGGCGTTGGGCGCCTCGTCCTCGATGTAGGCGTCGAGGAGGAAGGCGAGCATCGAACGGCCGACACCGGCCGCGGGCTCGATGACGTACGGAGTCCAGCGCTCGCCGGCCTCCTGGTCGAAGAACGACAGGTCCGTGCCGGAAGCGGCGGAGTGGGCCTTGAGGTCGTAGTCCGTACGGTTGGCGACGCCCTCCAGCTCGCCCCACTCGCTGCCGCCGAAGCGGAAGCGGTACTCGATGTCAGCGGTGCGCTTGGAGTAGTGGGAGAGCTTCTCCTTCGGGTGCTCGAACCACCGCATGTTCTCCTCGCGCAGGCCCAGGTCCGTGTACCAGTTCCAGCGCTGCTCCATCCAGTACTCGTGCCACTGCTCGTCCTCGCCCGGCTTGACGAAGAACTCCATCTCCATCTGCTCGAACTCGCGGGTGCGGAAGATGAAGTTGCCCGGAGTGATCTCGTTCCGGAAGGACTTGCCCATCTGCGCGATACCGAACGGCGGCTTCTTGCGCGAGGTCTGCTGCACCTGACCGAAGTTGGTGAAGATGCCCTGCGCGGTCTCGGGCCGCAGGTAGGCGACCGAGCCGGAGTCCTGGGTCGGGCCGAGGTGCGTGGAGAGCAGACCCGAGAACTGCTTGGGCTCGGTGAAGGTGCCCTTGTTGCCGCAGTTGGGGCAGTTGAGGTCGGCGAGGCCGTTGACGGGCGGCTTGCCGTGCTTCTCCTCGTACGCCTCTTCCAGGTGGTCCGCGCGGAAGCGCTTGTGACAGGAGGTGCACTCGGTCAGCGGGTCGGTGAACGTGGCGACGTGGCCGGAGGCGACCCACACTTCGGGGGCCAGGACGACCGACGAGTCGAGACCGACCACGTCCTCGCGCGAAGTGACCATGTAGCGCCACCACTGGCGCTTGAGGTTCTCCTTCATCTCCACGCCCAGCGGCCCGTAGTCCCAGGCGGCCTTCTGGCCACCGTAGATCTCACTGCAGGGGTAAACGAAGCCACGGCGCTTGCTCAGGCTGACGATGGAGTCGATCTTGTCGGCGGCCACGGTGCTCTCTTCATTACGACGACGACGAACGGCGAATGCTTCAGATTACCGGCGGGCACGCCCTCCGGATCAAATCGGTGTGCGGACAGCTCACTCAGTGGTCACCCCATCGGGCTTGTTGACAATCGTTTCCAGTTTTGTTGAAAATGACTGTCATGAACGTACGCCGCCTCATACCCACCGTTGCCGTCGCCGGGGCAGTCGCCCTCGGGCTCACAGCCCTCTCCGCCTGCTCCACGTCGGACGCCGCCGGCCGCAAGCCCGCCGACAAGCTGAATGTGGTGGCGTCGTTCTATCCCATGCAGTTCCTTGCCGAGGAGATCGGCGGGACCCACGTCTCCGTCAGCACGCTGACCAAGCCGGGCGTCGAGCCGCATGACCTGGAGCTCAGTCCTCGGCAGATCGGCGGACTCGGCGACGCCGACTACATCCTCTACCTCAAGGGTATCCAGCCCGCTGTCGACGACGCGATCAAGCTGTCCGCGTCGACCCACAGCGTCGACGCGGCGAAGCTGACCACGCTGGAGGACCACGGCACCGAGACCGGCGGCGACGAACACGGCCACGAGCACGAGGGCGAGGGCGCCGGGGCCGACCCGCACATCTGGCTGGACCCGGTGAAGTACGCCGAGGTCGCCAAGGGCGTCGGCGCGTCCCTGGAGAAGACCGACCCCGGCCACGCCGCGGACTACCGCAAGAACACGGACGCCCTGGTCAAGAGGCTCGACGCGCTGAACACGGCGTACGAGACGGGCCTGCGGAACACCGCCACCAAGACGTTCGTCACCACCCACTCCGCCTTCGGCTACCTCGCCGAGCGCTATGGCCTGGTCCAGGAGGGCATCGCCGGCATCGACCCCGAGGCCGAGCCCAGCCCCGCCCGGATCCAGGAGATCCACACCATCGCGGAGAAGAGCAAGGCCACGACCGTCTTCTTCGAGACCCTCGCCAGCGACAAGACCGCGAAGACCGTCGCGGCGGACACCGGCCTGAGGACCGACGTCCTCGACCCGCTCGAGGGAATCACCGACAAGTCCAAGGGCGATAACTACTTCGAGGTCATGCAGTCCAACCTCGCCGCCCTTCAGAAGGCGCTCGGCGCGAAGTGACCCTCGTAACACCCGCCACAGCAGCATCGGAGGCGCTCATGCCCGAGCCCGAGAGCACCCAGCCCGACCCCGTGATAGCCCTGCGCGGAGCCACCGCGACCCTCGGCGCGCGCCCCGTGCTGCGTGGCATCGACCTCACCGTGCACCGCGGCGAGGTCGCCGCCCTGCTCGGCGCCAACGGCTCCGGCAAGTCCACCGCCGTCCGGTCCGTCATCGGCCAGGTCCCGCTCACCGGCGGCTCGGTCGAGCTGTTCGGCACCCCCCTGCGCCGCTTCCGCAGCTGGGCACGGATCGGCTACGTACCGCAGCGCACCACGGCGGCCAGCGGGGTCCCCGCCACCATCCGCGAGGTCGTCTCCGCCGGGCGGCTGTCCCGTACGAAGCTGGGGCTGCTCCGCAAGGCGGACCGGGCCGCCGTCGACCGCGCCATCGCGCTCGTCGGCCTCGCCGACCGGGCCGGGGACTCGGTGAGCGCGCTCTCCGGCGGTCAGCACCAGCGGGTGCTGATCGCGCGGGCGCTCGCCGCCGAGCCCGAGCTGCTGATCATGGACGAGCCCATGGCCGGCGTCGACCTGGCCAGCCAGGAGATCCTCGCCGAGACGCTGCGCGAACAGGTGGCGTCCGGTACCACCGTGCTGCTCGTCCTGCACGAGCTGGGCCCGCTGGAACCCCTCATCGACCGCGCGATCGTCCTCCGCGACGGCTGTGTGATGCATGACGGGCCGCCCCCGAAGGCCGTCGGCCAGCACGCGCTGCCCGGCCACGACCACGTACACCCCCATGCGGCTTCCGAGCCCGTCCGGACGGGACTGCTGACCTGATCATGGAATTTCTCCAGCCCCCCTTCATGCAGCGGGCCCTGCTCGCCGCCGTACTGGTCGGCGTCATCGCCCCCGCCGTCGGCATCTACCTCGTGCAGCGCCGCCAGGCCCTGATGGGCGACGGCATCGGCCACATCGCGATGACCGGTGTCGGTCTCGGCTTCCTGCTCTCCACCAGCCCGGTCTGGATGGCCACGGCCGTCGCCGTCGTCGGCTCGATCGTCATGGAACTGGTCCGCTGGTACGGACGCACGCGCGGCGACATCGCGCTGGCCATGCTCTTCTACGGCGGCATGGCGGGCGGTGTGCTGCTGATCAATCTCTCCGACACCGGCTCCAACGCCAACCTCACCTCGTACCTCTTCGGCTCCCTCTCCACGGTCTCGTCCGAGGACATCACCGCGATCTGCCTGCTCGCCGCCTTCGTGCTGCTGGTGACGCTGGGGCTGCGGCGGCAGCTGTTCGCGGTCAGTCAGGACGAGGAGTTCGCGCGGGTCACCGGGCTGCCGGTGCGCGCACTCAATCTGCTGATCGCGGTCACGGCGGCGGTGACCGTCACCGTGGCGATGCGGGTCGTCGGTCTGCTGCTGGTCAGCGCGCTGATGGTGGTCCCGGTCGCCGCGGCGCAGCAGATCTCGAAGTCCTTCAAGGTGACGTTCGTGCTGTCCGTCGTCATCGGTACGGCGGTGACCCTGGCCGGCACCGTGACCTCCTACTACCAGGACGTACCGCCCGGTGCGACCATCGTGCTGCTGGCCATCGGCGTCTTCGTCGTGCTGACCCTGCTCGCCACGCCGCTGGCCAGAAGGCGTGCCCGCAGCAGCGACACGGTCTCGGCGGAGTGCACCCTGGAAGGGGAGACTCCGGAAGTACCGGCTGCCCGCCCGGCCACGAACGGCGTCCGGGTCTGACCCCGGTGCCGGGGCGGGCTGGCACAATGGCCCGACACATGTACGGGCGACACGAGGAGGCACCTGTGGCGACGGCGCCGATCAGTGGAACGAACGCAGCCCCGGTACGCGGCCGGTCGACCCGGCAGCGGGCCGCGGTGGCGGCGGCGCTCGACGAGGTGGACGAGTTCCGCAGCGCCCAGGAGCTGCACGACGTACTCAAGCACCGCGGTGACTCGGTCGGGCTGACCACCGTCTACCGCACCCTGCAGTCCCTCGCCGACGCGGGCGAGGTGGACGTCCTGCGCACGACGGACGGTGAGTCCGTCTACCGGCGCTGCTCGACCGGCGAGCACCACCACCATCTGGTGTGCCGGGTCTGCGGCAAGGCGGTCGAGGTCGAGGGTCCCGCGGTGGAGCAGTGGGCGGAGACGATCGCTTCGCAGCACGGCTATGTGAACGTGGCCCACACGGTGGAGATCTTCGGGACGTGCGCCGAGTGCGCGGCGCTGCCGGAGAGTTGAGCGGGGTAGCGGTACGGGCGGACGGTGCTCAAAGGAGCGCCGCCCGCCCGTGCGTTGTGGTGGCCGCCGGTGGGTCAGACGGTGCGAAACGCCAGCACGACGTTGTGGCCGCCGAAGCCGAAGGAGTTGTTGAGCGCCGCGATCCGGCCGTCGGGCAGGGGGCGGGGCTCGCCGCGGACGATGTCGGCGTCGATCGCCGGGTCGAGGGCGTCGACGTTGATGGTCGGCGGGGCGAGCCGGTGGTGCAGGGCGAGCACAGTGGCGATCGTCTCCACGCCGCCGGCGCCGCCGACCAGATGGCCGGTCATGGACTTGGTGGCCGATATCGCGAAGTGGTCGGTGTGGTCGCCGAAGACCTGGCGCAGCGCCCTGATCTCGGCGACGTCGCCGAGCGGGGTGGAGGTGGCGTGTGCGTTGATGTGCGCGATCTCGCCGGGTTCGAGGCCGGTGGAGTCCGTCAGGGACCGCAGTGCGGCGGATATCCCGCGGCCCGTCGGCTCCGGCTGGGTGATGTGGTGGCTGTCGGAGGAGATGCCCTCGCCGAGGGCCTCGGCGTAGACCCTGGCACCGCGCCGGGCGGCGTGCTCGGCGGACTCCAGGACGACGAGGCCCGCGCCCTCGCCCAGGACGAAGCCGTCGCGCCCGGTGTCGAAGGGCCGTGAGGCGCCGGTCGGGTCGTCGTTGTTCTTGGACATCGCCATCATGTTGCCGAAGGCGGCGAAGTTCAGTGGGTGCACCGCCGCCTCGGTGCCGCCGGCGATGACGACATCGGCGCGGCCGCTGCGGATCATGGTGATGGCGTAGCCGATGGCCTCGGCGCCGGAGGCGCAGGCGCTCACGAAGGTGTGGGCCCCGGCGCGGGCACCGACTTCGAGGCTGATGTGGGCCGACGAAGTGTTGGGCATCATCATCGGGATCGTGTGCGGGGAGACCTTGCGGGCTCCCCGCGTCTTGAGGATGTCGTACTGCTGGAGCATGGACGTCACCCCGCCGACCGCGGTGGCGACCACGACGCCGAGACGGTCGGGGTCGACCGGCTCGTCCTCGCCCGCCCGGCCCTTGAATCCGGCGTCCTCCCACGCCTCGCGGGCCGCGATGAGGGCGAACTGGGCCGCGCGGTCGAGCCTGCGCGCCTGGGCGGGCGGGAAGATCTCCGTGGGCTCCACCGCGATCTCGGCGGCGATGCGCACCGGGAGTTCCTCGGCCCATTCGTGCGGGAGCCGGCGGACGCCGGAGCGCCCGGCGAGCAGGGCGTCCCAGGTCGAGGTGGTGTCGCCACCGAGCGGCGTGGTCGCGCCCATGCCGGTGACCACTACAGTGCGGTTTTTCTTTTCCACAGAAATCTTTTCTCCACGTCTGGAATTGCGCGGCCTCGAGTGCGCTGCTCGAAGGGCACGGCCTGGGGTGCGAGACTTGTTCCGGTTCTCTCCGGTCCGTACTGGTTCTCCGGAACGACCACATGGTCAGGAATGGCGGATGAGTGCGGTTTCTCTTCCTCCTTCCACGGCTGCTTCGACAACTGATTCCACGGCTGATTCCACGGCTTCGAATGTGTGGAGCGGAGTGGGACGTCCTCCCTGGGCATGTGCCAGGCGGTGCGGATCGGTGTCGTCCCGGTCCTGGGCGGTCGCGATTTCCCTGGATATGCGTACGGCCGTCGCCAGTAAGGGGCCGACGCATTGCGGTCCGCCGGCACCGGCGAGATCCGTCACCAGGGACAGGGACGCGACGACGGCCCCGCCGCGGTCCCGCAGCGGGGCGGCGACCGCGAAGGTACGCCGCTCCGTCTGGAAGTCGCCCGCGGCGTAGCCCCAGCGCCTGACCTGACCGACGATCCTGCGCAGAACCAGGGGACCGGCCAGCCCCTCTTGCCTGTTCCGGGTCAGCGCACGGGCGAGGATGTCCTCCTGCGCTTCGGAGCTCGCGTAGGCGAGCAGGACGTTTCCCGATGCCGTGGTGTGCAGGGGGAACCGGTCGCCGACGATCATCGGAGCCACGTGCACCGGGCCGCCCCAGCCGAGACTCTCCAGCCAGATTCCCTCGGCGCCGTCACGCACCGAGAGGTTCACCATGGCTTTCGTCTTCTCGTGAAGTCGCAGCATGTGCGACATCGCCGCCGCGCGCAGCGCGCGGTGCCTCGGCGCGTGCGCGGCGAGTTCCCACAGCCGGAGTCCGATGGTGTATCTGCTTCCTTCCACCCGTTCCAGGACCCCCAGGGAAACGAGCTTTGTCACCATGCGGTGGGCCGTCGCCACGGGAAGGTCGGAAAGGCGGCTGATATCGCTCACCGACAGCGAGTGGTCCCTGCCCCTGAAGACACCGAGAACACTGAAAGCGCGCTCGACGACCGATCGATTTTCCGTGGTGTTGCGGATTTCCATCCGTAGTGACTCGCTTTCGCCTGGTGCACCTTGATGCGCTGCGATCCCCCGACGCTACGAACAAGACCCTCACAGACGTGGAGCAATGGTGAAGGTCACTTCGGTGACACCGAGGGAGCCAGCGCCCGAACAACCACGTCACCCGTCCGTCCGGCGACGGCACGAGGGCCGTCGCCGGACGGGCGGGTGATCGCCGGCGGCCGACAGGCTTTTACGGACCGGCCGTCACCCCGGGTGCCGCACGGGCCGCGTGACGGGGCGTCGGGCCTCGGCCCCGCGACCGTGCCGGGTTCACTGCTACGGCAGGTCGCGGCGCGGGTGCCGGGGGCGCAGCGAGGGGTCGACCGCGGGGATGCCCACTCTGAAGAAGACCAGCGGGCGTTCGCCGTCCTCGGCCCCGCACAGGGCCGCGAGGTCTCCGACGGTGTGCGGGCAGTCGATGACATGGCTCTGGGGGTGGACGTAGATCCCCTGCCGGAAGAGGTCCAGCCAGAGGCGGGTGACCAGGCGTCCGGCCGCCACCTCCTGGGCCGTGTCCTCGCCCTTGCCCAGGATCACCAGGACGACGCCATCACCGGCGGTCGCGCTGGAGGAGAGCGGGGTGAGGAAGCGCGGCAGCCCCAGCGGGCGCAGTGCCCGGTAGACGACCGGGGAGAAGAGAAGTCCCATGAGGAAGCGCTCCACCCGGTTCAGTACCAGCATGACGTCGTTCAGACCGTCGCTGCGGTACTTGGGGTGACGGGGGCTCAGCCGCGTCCACGCCATCAGTTCGGCGGCGATCCCGGGGTCGCCGAAGAACCAGTGGTAGGCGCGGACGAGCAGCGGCCTGGCCGCGGCCGCGCTGATCGCGGCCACCCGGAAGCCCGCCGCGCGGGCGGTCTCCTGCGCGGCCTCGATCGCCTTCGTGTCGACCTGCTGCGGCTTCCAGGCGCCGCGCCAGACCCGGCGGCCGGCGATGTCGGACGTCCGGAAGCCGGTGTCGTACGGCCGGTCGGCCGGCAGCAGCCGGCCCACGCGCCGGGTCTCGGTGTCGAGGTCGAGCTCGAAGTAGACGGCGATGCCCTGCTCGGCCGCGGCTATGAGCAGGCTCTCCACGTACGTGCCGAGCGACAGCCGCAGATCGCGGTGGGCCGGGTCGCTCGGCCCCAGCGCGTCCTCGGCGCGCCAGCCCACCTCGACGCGGTCGGTGCCGGGACGGAGCTCCCAGGGCTGGGTGTTGTGCGCGTTCGCCGCCCGGGCCGCCTCGGCGGCGACCTCTCTCAGCCGGTCCAGGGACGTGGTCGTGTTCTCGGGGCTCGTCATGCTCTGACTCCGTCCTTGTGACGTCGATCCTCGGCCGGACCGGTGGCCGGGACAGTGATGGCGGCGGCCGTTTCCTCGGCCGACTCGCGGATACCGAAGCGGACGTGGACGCTCCGCAGCCAGGAGGGGGCCCACCAGCTGATGCGGCCGGTGGCTCGCAGCGACGCCGGTACGAGCGCGCCGCGCACCAGGACGGCGTCGATGAGGATCGCCAGGCCGGTGGCGGCGCCGTACAGCTTGATCAGGGAGACACCGGAGGTGAGCATCGCGAAGAAGGAGACCGCGAGGATGGCCGCGGCCGCGGTGATCACCGGCCCGCTCGCCCCGAGGCCTTCGCGGACGGCGGTGGCCAGGTCGCCGGAGCGCTCGTAGTGCTCCTTGATCCGGGAGATCAGGAAGACCTCGTAGTCCATCGACAGTCCGAAGGCGATGCAGAAGACCAGGACCGGCATGGAGACGGCGAGCGGCGAGGGGGTGAAGCCGAGGGCGTCGGAGAGGTTGCCGTCCTGGAAGATCCAGACCGTCACGCCGAGGATCGAAACCAGGCTGAGGAGGTTGAGCAGCAGCGCCCTGATCGGCTGCACCACGCTGCCGGTGAGCAGGAAGAGGAACAGGAGGCTGAAGACCACGATCAGGACGAGGGCGATCGGCAGCTTGTCGGCGATGGACTGGTTGATGTCGGTGACCTGGGCCGCCTGGCCGCCGACGAGCACGCGGTTACCGGCCGGGGGGGCGATGTCCCGTACGTCGCGGGCGAGTTGGGAGCCCTCCGAGGAGTACGGGGCCACGTCCGTCTGGACCTGGAGCCAGGTCGCGGTGCCGTTGTCGAAGCGGGCCACCTGGGCCGCCGGCAGGGGGCTGACCTTGGCGCCCTTCTCGAAGATGCCCGCGGCGCTGACGACCTTGGTCGCCTCGTCCGCACGGGACAGGGCGGTGGCGTACATCGCGAGGTCGGCGTCGGAGCCCTTCCAGTTCTGGGCGACGACGTTGAGCGCGTGCTCGTCACCGGTGCCGAAGTCCTTGCGCAGCGCCTCGGCCACGACCCGGCTCTCGCTGTCCTTCGGCAGCACCCGCTCGTCGGGGACGCCGAACTGGGAGTGGCCGAAGGGCAGGGCGATGGCGATGAGCAGGATCACGACGGGCGTGGCGAGCAGCAGCGGCTTGCGGAACGCAAGGCCGGCGATGCGGCCCCAGGTGGTGTTCATGGCGGGCTTCGGGGCGGTCCGCCGGGCCCAGCCCAGGGCGTCGATCTTGTCGCCGAGCAGGATGAGGGCCGGGGGCAGGAGCAGGAGGGCGCCGCCGACGGACAGCAGGACCACCGAGATGCCGGCGAAGGCGAAGGAGCGCAGGAAGTACTGGTCGAAGACCAGCAGGGTGGCGAGGGCGGCGCCGACGACGCCACCGCTGACGAACACGGTGCGGCCCGCGGTCGCGCGGGTGACGCGCAGCGCGTCGGCATTGCTGCGGCCGGCGGCGCGCTCCTCGCGGTAGCGGGTGACGATCAGCAGGCTGTAGTCGACCGCCAGACCGAGACCGAGCGCGGTGATGAGGTTGACCCCGAAGACCGAGACGTCGGTGAACCGGGAGAGGACGTTGAGGATGCCCAACGAGCCGACCACGGTGAGCACCGCGAGCAGCAGCGGGAGCAGCGCCGCGATCACGCCGCGGAACACGAGGATGAGCAGCAGCAGCGTCAGCGGGATCGCGATGGTCTCCGCGGCGACGATGTCCTTCTCGATCTGCGCGTTCATGTCGTTGTTGACGGCGTTGATGCCGCCGAAGGACACCGCCACGGCGCCGTCCGGGTCGGACAGCTCCTCGTGGAGCTTCTTGGTGGTCTTGAGACTCTCGTTCTCGTCACCGTTGATCCGGACCAGGACCAGCCCCGCGTCGTCGGAGCGCAGCGCCGGGTCGGGGGTGTCGAAGTAGGAGGCGACGACCCGGGCGCCGGAGTCGTCGCCGATCGTCCTGACGACCCTGTCGGCGGCGGCGTGCGCCTCGGAGCTGTCGACCCCACCCTTGGTGTCCTCGATCCGGACCAACAGGTTGGGCTGGCTCTCCGGGAAGGAGTGCTCCAGCGCCGAGGCGGCGGCCACGGAGTCGGAGTCGGGGTTGTCGAACCCGCCGGACTTGAGGTTCTCGAGCACCCCGGCGCCGGCCGCGCCGGTGATGATCAGGAACAGCAGTCCGGCGAGCAGTGTGAACCACGGGCCGCGTCGGCTCTGCCGACCGCTTTGAGGTGGCACCGAAGTGGTCGCCATGGGAGGTCCTTTCGTCTTTCTCTGATGGTTCGCCCGATGCCTGTCCGGGCTCTGCCGAGCGCTGTCGGGCCTCATCGGTGCTGGAGGCGCGGAGGTACTGGGCGTTGCGTCGAGGAGCACGACTCGTCCCCTGCGGGACACGCCTGTTGATGGGCCGACCCCGAGTCAGAGTGATGCTCCCATTCGAGAGCACTGGTCTCGATATGAAACAGCGTTACGGTTTAGTGAACACTGATTCAAGGGCGGTGCTCCGATTGTGGAGCAGTGGTCCAATCAGTGACCATGGGGCAAACTTGAGGCCATGAGCGTGATCCGAGGAGCCAGGGAAAGGGCCCGCGCCGAGGTCGGGGCGGCCATCAAGGAGGAGGCCGGACGCCAGCTCGCGGCCGAGGGGGCAGCGCAGCTGTCGCTGCGGGCGGTCGCCCGTGAGCTGGGACTGGCACCGTCGGCGGTCTACCGCTACTTCCCGAATCGCGACGATCTCCTCACGGCCCTCATCGTCGGCGCGTACGACGCCCTCGGTGCCGCAGCCGAGACCGCGCTCGCGGACGCCGGGACGGCGGATCCGCTGCGAAGCTGGATGGCGGTCTGCCGGGCGATCCGGGGCTGGGCGCTCGCCCGTCCGCACGAGTACGCCCTGATCTACGGCTCGCCCGTCCCCGGGTACGACGCCCCGCCGGACACCGTCGGCCCCGCCTCACGCGTCCCCCTCGCCCTGGTCGGCGTCGTGGAAGCGGCCGACGCGGCGGGTACGCTCGCCTCGTTCCCCGGGAGCGGACAGCAGGACGAGGGGGTCAGCGCCGACGCCCGACGGCTCTTCCAGGACCCCGGCCGCACGATCCCGCTGACGGCCGCGGTCCGGCTGGTCGCCGTCTGGGCGCAGCTCTTCGGGCTGATCAGCTTCGAGGTGTTCGGGCGGTTCGACCGAATCATCGACGCCCGTGACGACGTGTTCGACCGGGCGGTGCTCGACCTGGCACACCAGGCCGGCCTGCGCCCCACCGGCACCGGATCGGCCGCCGAATCCGCCGCCGGCCGGTAGCCGTACAGGCCCGACGCAGCCCCGGCCGGTAGCCGTACAGGCCCGGCGCAGCCCCGGCCCCGGCCGCCCTGGCCCGCCCGGCCGCCGGGGCGGCAATACCGTACGGACATCCCCAGGACACACGCGACGACAGGCCGATGTTTTCCCTTTACACCGCGTTCATTCCACTGAGTGAAAAGGCATATCGCTGACCCTCCCCGCTTGTCGAAAACTGAAGGCGCGGCGCGAAGTTGACGCTTGGCTGGATCTTGACGTTCCGTCAATACGGGCTTCTCGGCTGCCCGTTATCCGAACGTTTCCGTATGACCTGCCATTCACCTGCTTCTGACGCTGCGTCATGCAATCCATCGATATCGGATCGGGGTATCAGCCGTGACTGGTATAGCCATCGTCGGCATGTCGTGCCGCTTTCCCGGCGCCGGGGACCTCAATGAGTTCTGGCAGATGACCGTCAACGCCGAGCCGCAGTTCGCAGGGGTGCCCGAATCGCGCTGGGATCACTCCAAATACCACAGACCGGGCGATTTCCGGGAGCCGCACAGCACCTACACCGACAAGGTGGCCTTCCTCCCCGCCGTCGATCAGTTCGCCCCCTCCCACTACGGCGTGCCGCCGCGCCGGGCGAAGGCCATGGACCCCCAGCAGCGCCTCTTCGTCGACCTCGCCCGGGAGGCCCTGCAGGACGCCGGCTGGGAACGAGGCTCCTTCGACCGCGCGACGACCGGCGTGTTCGCCGGGGTGTCCTCGACCGACTACCGCGACGCGACCTTCGCGAGGATCAGCTCCAGGCTCCTCGTGGACGGTTCGTTCCATGCCGGCGAGGACGATCCCGAGCTCCGGGCGGGCCTGGAGGAGGCCGCCGGGTCGGCGGTCATGCCCGTGGGGCCGTTCTCCATCGCCGGCGTCATCGGCAACATGGTGCCGGCCGCCGTGAGTGAGGTGTTCGACCTCGGCGGCCCCTCGTACGCCGTCGACGCGGCCTGCTCGTCGGCGCTGGTGGCGCTGGACACGGCGGTGCGGAGCCTGCGGTCGGGCGGGTGCTCGGTCGCCCTCGTCGGCGGTGTCTTCGTCAACCTCACGCCCAACGCGCTGATCGGCTTCTCCCGCGCCGGCGCGCTCTCCCGGGACGGCGTGTGCCGGCCGTTCGACGAGCGGGCGGACGGCTTCGTGCTCGGCGAAGGCGGCGGCGTGCTGGTGCTCCGTCCGCTGGCGGACGCCCTCGCGGCCGGCGACCGGGTCTACGCCGTCGTGAGCGGCGTCGGCACCGCCAACGACGGGCGCGGCGGCGGCCCGATGACGCCGCAGGCCCAGGGGCAGCTCGCCGCGCTGCGCGCCGCCTACAAGGACGCCGGGGTGGCGCCTGGGGCGATCGACCTGCTGGAGGCCCACGGCACCGGCACCCCGGTCGGCGACCGCACCGAGATGGAGGCGATGCGCCTGCTGCGCGACGAGGCGGGCCGGACCTGGCCCTGCTACGTCTCCTCGTCCAAGGCCCTCATCGGCCACACCCTCTCCGCGGCCGGCGCGGCGGGTCTCGTACGGGCCGCCCTGGCCCTGCACCACGGCGTCGTACCGCCGCAGCCCGCCGAACACCGCATCAGCCCCGAGCTGCGGCTCGACGAGTCGGGGCTGCGCCTGACCACCACGCCGCAGCAGTGGCCGCAGGGCGAGGTGCGCCGGGCCGGGGTGAGCTCGTTCGGCTTCGGCGGCACGAATGTCCACGCCGTCCTCGAAGGCGCGCCGCTCCCCGAGCCCGCCCCGGGGCAGCCCGCACGGGAGGACGAGCCGTGGCTGTTCCTCCTGTCCGCCGGCTCGGTGCCGCAACTGGCACGGCACGCCCGGAAGATCCGGGACGCCGTCGCCGCGTCCGCCGCGGAACCCGCCGCGGTGGCCCGCACCCTGGCCACCCGTGAACTGCTCGCCGCCCGCCTCTCCTTCGTCGCCGCCACGCGCCAGGAGCTCCTCGACCGGCTCGACCTGGCCGCCCGGCGGCTGGCGGAGGGCGCCACCGGCGAGCTGGCCCCCGGTATCCATGCCGCGGCCAAGCCGCTGCCCGAGGCGGAGCGGAAGGTCGCCTTCGCCTTCCCCGGGCAGGGGGCGCAGCGGCCGGGGATGCTCGCGGACCTGGTCCGGCGCTTCCCGGCGCTGGCCCGGCGCGCCGAGGAACTGACCGCCCTGATCGCCGAGGAGTCGGCGGAGCTCCCCGCGCACCTGCCCGGGCTGCTGTGGGCAGAGCACGCGTCCGACGACGACGGGGCGATGGCGGCCCTCACGGTCACGGACCTGTGCCAGCCTGCGCTCGGCATCAGCGGGGTCGCCACCGCCGAGCTGCTGGCCGCCTGCGGTGTCGTCCCCTCCCTCGCCGTCGGGCACAGCGTCGGCGAGTTCCCGGCGGCGGCCGCGGCCGGCGCGATCGGGGCGGACGAGACGGTCCGGTTCATGGCCCGGCGGGGCGCGGCGCTCGCCGCGGCCGTACCGGCCGGAACCGGTGTGATGCTCGCCGTCCAGACGACGCACGAGAAGGCGGAGAAGCTCGCCGCCGACGTGGACGGGGTGTGGCCCGCCTGCTACAACCACGAGCACCAGGTGGTGTTCAGCGGCGGCGAGGCGGCCGTGGAGCGGCTGCGCGAACACTGCGCGGAGCGCGGCGTGGCGGCGGTGCGGCTGCAGGTGTCGCACGCCTTCCACTCGCCGCTGGTGGCCGCGGCCGACAAGGCGGTGACCCACCACATCGCGGCCCTCCCGCTCGTGGCGCCCGCCCGTGCCTTCGTCTCCAGTGTCAGCGGCCGGGGATGCGACGAGCCGCAGGAGATCCGGGATCTGTGGGGCCGGCACAACAGCGTCCCCGTGCGCTTCAGCGACGCCGTCACCTCGGTGACGGACGCCGGTGCCCGCTTCCTGGTGCAGATCTACGGCGGCGACTCGCTGCTGCGGATGGCCCGGCGCACCCCGGCTGCCGAGGCGCTGGACGTCGTACCGCTCACCACGAGCGGGCCGGATGGCGCGCGGGCATTCCTGACGGGGCTGGGCCGGCTCGCCGTGGCAGGTGTGCCGGTGGATCCCGCCCCGCTCTTCCCGGCGGACGCCCCGCCGTTGCTGTCGCTTCCGGCGTCGCCCCTGGAGACGTCGTCGTTCTCGGTCCTCAAGCGATCGAGCCGGAAGCGGACCGCCGATGCCCGACGTGCCGGTGCCCCGGCGCCTGCCGCCTCCGCGGCCTCCGTGGCCGAGGTCCCGGCCGCTGCCCCGGTCGTCGTCCGGTCCGCGTCCACAACGACCGTGCCGATCCGCTCCACGGTCACCCACACGTCCGCCGCCGCCTCCGCCTCCGCCTCCACCTCCTCGAACGGTGAATCGAGCATGAGCAGCCTTATCTCGTTCCTCCACGCCCAGGTGAATCTGCTGCAGTCGTTCGGCGCCGCGGCCGACGGCCCGGTACCGAACGGTGCGTCGGCTACCGTGACCGCCGGTGCGTACCCGGTCCTGGTGCCGTCGGCCGCCGTCCCCACGGCCGACGCGCCGGCCGGCCCGGTGGCCGTCGTGGACGCCCCGGCGGCCCCCGCCGTCGCGACCGCAGAGGCCGCGGACGTGGTGACGTCCCGCGTGGTCTCCGCGATAGCCAAGATCAGTGCGTACTCCGAGGACTTCCTGCAGCCGGGGCATGTGTTCGCCACCGACCTCGGCTTCGACTCGATCATGCTCGCCGAGCTCGCCGCGGGCCTACGCAGACAGTGGCCGGACATCGAGGTGCGGACCTCGGACGTGGTGAAGATCAGCACCGTCGGCGAGCTGATCACAACGGTCCAGGAGCTCCTCGGTACCGCTCCGGCCACCCCCGCACCGGCACCCGTCGAGGCCCCCGCCGTACCCTCCGTGCCCGAGCCGCGTGCTGAAGCCGTCCCCGCGTCGGACCTCACCGCGACCGGTGATGTCAGGGTCCTGCCCGAAGTCGTCGCCACGCTCGAACGCTCGCGCATGTACGAGCACTTCGGCGTCCGCAACCCCTACTACCTTCCGCACGAGGGCACGATCCGGGACGTCACCCGGGTCGAGGGCACCGAACTGATCTCGTTCTCCAGCTACAACTACCTGGGCCTGTCCGGCCATCCGACTGTCGTCAAGGCCGTGACCAAGGCGGTCAAGCAGTACGGCAGCTCGGTCTCGGCCGCCCGCATCCTGTCCGGCAACCGTCCGCTGCACGAGGAGCTCGACCGGGGCCTCGCCCGCCTCGTCGGCGCCCAGGACGCCGTCACGCTGGTCAGCGGCCACGCCACCAACGTCACCGTCATCGGCCACCTGGTGGGCCCCGAGGACCTGATCCTGCACGACGCGCTCGCCCACGACAGCATCATCCAGGGCTGTCGGCTCTCGGGGGCGAGCCGCCAGCCGTTCCCGCACAACGACATCGCCGCCCTGGACCGGATCCTGCACCAGGTGCGCGACCGCTACCGCCGGGTGCTGATCGTGGTCGAGGGCGTGTACAGCATGGACGGCGACATCGCCGACCTGCCCGCCCTGATCGCCGTCAAGCAGCGGCACGCGGCGCTGCTGATGGTGGACGAGGCCCACAGCATCGGCGTGATGGGCAAGACGGGCGGCGGCATGGGCCAGCACTGGGGCGTCGACGCCGACGACGTCGACGTGTGGATGGGCACCCTGTCCAAGTCACTGGCGAGCTGCGGCGGCTACGTGGCCGGCCGGCACGAGCTGATCGAGCACTTCCGCTACACCCTCCCCGGCTTCATCTACAGCGCGGGCCTCACCCCGCCGAACACCGCCGCCTCTCTGGCCGCACTGCAGGTGATCCAGGAGGAGCCCGAGCGGCTCGACCGGCTCCACCAGCGCTCGGCCCTGTTCCTGCGGCTCTCCACGGCGGCCGGGATCGACGTCGGCACCAGCGAGGGCACGCCGGTCGTGCCGTGCATCACGGGCGACTCGGAGAAGGCGCTCAAGCTCGCCGACCGGCTCTACCAGCGGGGCATCAGCGCCAACCCGATCCTGCACCCGGCGGTCGAGGAGCGGCTGGCCCGGCTCCGGTTCTTCATCACCTCCGAGCACACCGAGGAGCAGATCGAGTACACGGTGAAGGTCATGGCCGAGGAGCTGGCGAAGCTGGCCTGATCCCGTCGGCGTACGGAGCGAGCGGACCGAGGCACCCGGGTGCCTCGGTCCGCTCGCTCCCCCGGGGTCAGGCCGTCGGCTCGGTCTCTTCCGCCGCCTCCACCGCGCCGCCGAAACGCCGGTCGCGCTGGGCGTACTCCAGGCAGGCCCGCCACAGGTCACGGCGGTCGAAGTCCGGCCACAACACGTCCTGGAAGACCATCTCGGCGTACGCGCTCTGCCAGATCAGGTAGTTGGAGGTGCGCTGCTCGCCGCTGGGGCGGACGAAGAGGTCCACGTCCGGCATGTCCGGGTAGTAGATGTACTTCGCGAAGGTCTTCTCGTTGACCTTCGCGGGGTCCAGCTTTCCGGCGGCGACGTCCTCCGCGATGCGCTGCGCGGCGTCGGCGATCTCGGCCCGGCCGCCGTAGTTGACGCAGAAGTACAGCGTCATCCTGTCGTTGTCCTTGGTCTGCTCCTGGGCGACCTGGAGCTCTTGGACGACGGACTTCCACAGCTTCGGCATCCTGCCCACCCAGCGGATGCGGATGCCCAGTTCGTCCATCTCGTCGCGGCGGCGGCGGATGACGTCCCGGTTGAAGTTCATCAGGAACTTCACTTCCTCCGGGGAGCGCTTCCAGTTCTCGGTGGAGAACGCGTACAGCGAGAGGTTCTTGACACCCATCTCGATGCAGCCCTTGAGGACGTCCATGACGACGCCCTCGCCGACCTTGTGGCCCTCGGTGCGCGGCAGACCCCGCTCCTTGGCCCAGCGGCCGTTCCCGTCCATGACGACGGCGACGTGCTTGGGCACCAGCTCGCCGGGGATCTTCGGGGGCGTGGCGCCCGAGGGGTGCGGCTCGGGGGTCTTGTACGTGCGCCGGTTACGGCCACCGAGGATCCCGCGTACTGCCATGAGCTGTCTCGTCTCCCTGTGCCTGCTGTGCCTGTGTTACTTCTCTACGTATCGCAGCGAGCGCAGTCCGCGCTCCAGATGCCAGTGGAGATAGGCGGACACCAGCCCGCTCCCCTCCCTGACATGCCGCGCCTCGCACGCGTCCGCCGTCTCCCAGTCACCGGTGAGCAGCGCGCTCAGCAGGGCGACGGCCTCAGCTGAGGGTACGACGCTGCCGGGCACCCGGCAGTCGCCGCATATGACGCCGCCCGCCGCGACGGAGAAGAACCGGTTCGGACCGGGCATTCCGCACCTCGCGCAGTCCTCGAAACTGGGTGCGTAGCCGTTGACCGCGAGGGAACGCAGCAGGAAGGCGTCGAGGATCAGGTTCGGGGCGTGCTCCCCGCGGGCGAGGGTGCGGAGCCCTCCGACGAGCAGCAGGTACTGCTGGACCGCGGGCTCGCCCTCGTGGTCGGTGAAGCGCTCGGCGGTCTCCAGCATCGCGGTGCCCGCGGTGTACCGGGCGTAGTCGGTGACGATGCCACCCCCGTACGGCGCGATGGTCTCGCTCTGGGTGCAGAGAGGCAGTCCGCGGCCGATCAGCTCGCTGCCGCGGGCGAAGAACTGCACGTCCACATGGGAGAACGGTTCGAGGCGGGCGCCGAACTTGGACTTCGTACGCCGCACCCCGCGCGCGACGGCCCGCACCCGGCCGTGGCCTCGGGTCAGGATCGTGATGATCCGGTCGGCCTCGCCCAGTTTCTGCGTGCGCAGCACCACGCCGTCGTCCCGGAACAAGCTCATGCGCCCATTGTCCTGTACCCGGCCACCGGAGCGGGCCCGCCCCCGAAGACCGTCCGGGACGGGCGCCCCGGTTCAGCTTCCGTCGGCCGCGCCGCCGGCCGGTACCGCGAGCCCCGACTCGTACGCCACGATGACCAGCTGCGCCCGGTCCCGGGCGCCCAGTTTGCCCATGATCCGGCTGACATGGGTCTTGGCGGTGAGCGGGCTGAGTCCCAGGGTCTCGGCGATTTCGGTGTTGTTGAGTCCGCGCGCGACCAGGCCGAGCACCTGCCGTTCCCGGTCCGAGAGGCAGTCCGGACCGCCCGGGGCGCCCCGGAGCGGCAGCTCGGGCCCGCGCAGCACACGGGAGATCAGCCGGGCGGTCGGGCCGGGCGAGAGCAGGGCATCGCCCGCGGACACCGTTCTGATCGCGGCGAGGAGTTCGGCGGGCCGGGTGTCCTTGACCAGGAAGCCCGAGGCGCCCGCGCGCAGCGCCTCGACGACATGCTCGTCGGTGTCGTACGTGGTCAGGACCAGTACCTTCACCCCGGCGAGCTCCCCGTCGGCGGCGATCAGCCGGGTCGCCTCGATGCCGTCGAGCTCCGGCATGCGGATGTCCATGACGACGATGTCGGGCCGGTGCGTGCGGGCCAGGCCGACCGCTTCGAGGCCGGTGCCCGCCTGTGCCACGACCTCCATGTCGGACGCCGACTCGACGAGCATCGCGAACGCCGCCCGGACAAGGGTCTGGTCGTCGGCGAGCAGTACGCGGATCATGGCGCGGTCTCCCCCTCGTGGCAGGGCAGCACCGCCGCGACCTCGAAGCCCCCGGCCGGGCCCGGCCCGGCCGTCAGCGTGCCGCCGGTGCTGCGTGCGCGTTCGCGCATCCCGACTATGCCGAACCCGGGTGCCGAGCCGTTCGCCCGGGGTCCTGCGCCGTCGTCGGTGACCTTGACGCTCAGTGCGCCGCGGCCGTCGGGTTCGACGGCCACCGTGATCCGTACCTCGGGTCCGGCATGGCGCAGGGCGTTGGTCAGCGACTCCTGCACGATCCGGTACGCGGCCGCGCCGGTCGCCGGGGCCACCCTGCTGCCCGGTGTGCGGACGGCCAGGTCGACCCGGGCCCCGGCGGCCTCCGCGGCCCGTACGAGACCGGGCAGCGCCGCCAGGTCCGGCAGCGGTCCGTCCGACTCGTGTCCGTCGCCGCGCAGCACCTGCAGGGTGGTGCGCAGTTCGGCGCGTGCCTCCCGGCAGGTGTCGGCGATGTCCTCCAGCGACCGGGCGACCGCCTGCCGGTCGAGCCGGTCCGGGTCGACGGTCAGAATGTGCGAGGCCACCGAGGTCTGGACGCCGATCAGCGTGATGCTGTGGGCCAGCAGGTCGTGCAGGTCGCGGGCGATCCGCAGCCGCTCCTCGGCGACCCTGCGCCGGGCCTCCTCCTCACGGGTCCGTTCGGCGCGTTCGGCGCGCTCCAGCACGGAGGCGACGTACTGGCGGTAGATGCGCACATCGACACCGCAGAACAGCACGGCGATGATCCACCCGGAAATCCGCAGCAGCTGCAGGCCTTCATGGGTGTTGATGGTGAGCACCACCGTCACCATGACGGAGAGCACACCGATCCCGGTCAGCAGCGTGCGCAGCGGCCGTCCGGTCACCGCCACCGTGTAGAGGGCGATCCAGGTCTGCGGCATCGGTGCCGAGTGCGCGTTGTCGAGCGCGTGGTACGGCATCAGGATCGGGATCATGGCGACCAGGGCGAGCAGTGGGCTGCGCCGCCGCCACACGATCGGTACGGCGCTCGCGATCAGCAGCACCCAGCCGAGCGCGTCCGGCGTCCGCGCCTGGTCGGTGGTGAGGGCGAGGACGGCGGAGAGCGCACCGGCGCCCCCCGCGACGAGGGCGTCGGTGCGCGTCCTGTGCGGTGCATGCAGGGGGTCGCGGTTGACGACCGCCAGGATGCGTTCGCGCCGGCGCGTGGATCGGGACACGCCGCCATCCTCCGGTACGCGCACGGGCACCGTCACCGGTTCCGTACGAGTTCGGGCTCGCGCGGCCCGGGGGCGGCGGGCGTCCGGCTGAGCTTCCCCGGCCACCAGATGGTGCGCTGGAGTGCCACGCTCGCCGAGGTCACGAGGTAGGTGCGGACGAGGAAGGTGTCGAGGAGGACACCGACCGCGATGACGAAGCCCATCTCGACCAGGCTGACCATCGGCATGTTCGTCAGGACGGCGAAGGTGGCCGCGAGCACCAGCCCGGCCGAGGCGATCACGCCGCCAGTGGTGCGCAGGGCGGTGAGTGCGGCGGCGGTCGGTTCGGCGCCGGAGAGTGCCTCCTCGCGGACCCGGTGCATCAGGAAGATGCCGTAGTCGACGCCGAGCGCCACCAGGAAGACGAAGGAGAGCAACGGCAGTCCGGGATCGGCGCCCTTCAGTCCGAGGACCGGTTCGAAGACCAGCCCGCCGATGCCGAGGGCGGCGCCCCAGACGGCGACGACGGCGGCGACGAGCAACAGCGGGGCGACGAGGCTGCGCAGCAGCGCGATCAGGATCAGCAGGACGGAGAGGAGGACGAGCGGGACGACGATCTTCAGGTCCCGGGCGTCGGCCGTCTCCAGGTCCATCTGCTGGGCGCTGGGACCGCCGACATGGCTGCCGTCCAGTCCGTCGCGCAGGGCCTTGATGGTGGCCTGTTCACCCGCGGACTCGGGGGCGTCGGTCGCGGCGACGGAGAGTTCGGTCCAGCCGCCGCCGCTGCGGCCTCGTTCGACGGCGGCGACACCGTCGGTGGCGCCGGCCTTCGCCATGGTCTCGGCCACCCGGTCGGTGGGGGCGATCACGGTGATCGGCTGGGTGGACCGCTCGGGGTAGGCGGCGGCGAGTGTCTCCATCGCGGAGATCGAGTCCGGTTTGCTGGTGAAGGAGTCCTCCTGCTTCAGGGCTCCGGGCATGTTGAACGCGCCGAGCGCCAGCGCCCCCAGCAGCACACCGCCGCAGGCGAGTACGGCGACGGGCCGGCGTCCGGCCGAGCTGCCCATCGCGGCGAACAGTGAACGCCGTTGCCCGGGTGTGCTGCCGTACGCGGGGACGAGTGGCCAGAACACCCGGCGGCCGAGCAGGACAAGGAGCGCGGGCAGCAGCGTCAGCATGGCGAGCAGCGCGCAGAGTACGCCGACGGCGGCGATGGGGCCCATGCCGCGGCTGCTGGTGAGGTCGGCGGCGAGCAGGCACAGGAGGCCCGCGGCGACGGTGCCGGAGGAGGCGAGAACAGCGGGTCCGCAGCCGCGCAGGGCTGCGGCCATGGCGTCGTACGGCCGTGCGGCGCGGCTCAGTTCCTCGCGGTAGCGGGAGACGAGCAGCAGCGCGTAGTCGGTGCCCGCGCCGAAGACGAGGATGGTCATCACGGCGGAGCTCTGGCCGGTGACGGTGACGTCGAAGCCCCGGTTGAGCCCGTATACGACGGCCATGGACAGCGCGTCGGCGACGCCCGCGACGACGAGCGGCACCAGCCACAGCAGCGGGCTGCGATAGATGACGATCAGCAAAATCGCCACGACCGCGACGGTCGTGTAGAGCAGCGGTCCGCCCAGCGACGTGTAGACCTCCTGGGAGTCGACGATCAGCGCCCCGGGGCCGCCCACTTCGACGCTCAGCCCGCCGCCGCCCTTCGCGACGTCGCGCACCTCGTCGACGAACGCCTTCCTGGCCTCGTCGTCCTGGCCGGGCTCCGTCGAGGAGACCGGGTACATCAGCGTCGTACCGTCCTTGGCGGGGACGCCCCTGGGGGTTCCGGTCAGGGTGTGGCCGCCCGCGAGCGCGGCGGCCTGCCGGTCCGCCGTGGCCCGGTCGGCGGCGGTCAGACCGCCGTCGCGGTGGTAGACGAGGACGAGATCGGTGGACTCCCCGCCGGGCAGCGCGTCCTGGATCTTCGCCACCTGCGTGGAGTCGGCGCTCGCCGGCAGGTAGTCGACGGCCCGGTTCGTCTGTACGTCGGCGAGCTTGCCCGCCAGCGGTCCGGCGAGCGCGATCACGGCGACCCAGAGCGCGAGGACCGCCCAGGGCAGCATGCGTCTGCGGCTGCCCGCCCGGAGCGGTGTGCCGCTGTCTTCTGTTACGGCCCTCATCACGGGCCCCCCTTCGGCCGGTTGTCCGGTACGTGTCCAGACTCCCGGCCGCCGGGGGCCGATTCGTCGCGCCGGGGACCGACTTCGCGGCTACTGCCGGGGTGGGCGAAGGGGCGCCCGTACTCCCGCGGGAGTACGGGCGCGGTGCGGAGCGGCGTATGTCACGAGGGGGTGCGCGCCGCCGCGGCGAGCAGCCGGGCCGTGTCGTCCGGGCAGAGCTGCAGCGCGGCGCCGACCGTGGTCAGCACCTCGCGCTCCGCCTGGCTGTACGGGCCGTCGGCGAGCGCGATCCTGGCGCCCTGCAGGAGGATCGATTCGCGTCCGCCGGGCGCGAGATGCGGGGCGAGGGGTTCCAGCGCCTCGTGGAGCTCGATGGCGAGGGCGGCGCCGCACGCCTCGGCGGCGGCGTCGAACGCGGAGCCGTGTCCGATGTCGGCGGCGAGGACCTCGACGACGGTGGAGAGCTGGTCCTCGGTGCAGTCGTCGAACCCGGCGCCGCGCACGGTGGCCGCCGCCGTCTCCAACGCGGTGCGGGAGGCGGTGCCACCGGCGGCGAGGATGCCGAGCGCGACGATGTGGACGGCGTCCCGGAGCATCGCGGAGAACCGGGTGGTGGTGGGGTGGTCGAGCGCATCGGTGCCGAAGTGGGTCCGGCAGGCGGCGCATTCGACGACGGGGCCCACGGTGCCGCGGCGCAGCAGTGGCACGCCGAGCACGGCGAAGCGACGACGGCCGGTGAGACGGCGGTAGTTGCGGTCACCACCGCAGCCGGGGCAGAAGAACTCGCCGTCACCGACGGCGTCCCAGATGGTGCGGATGCCGCAGATACGCAGCTTTATGGCGCGTTGTCCCAGGGCTGACCGCACGTCGCACACCTCCGTAACGCTCCGGCAACATTGCCGTGTTGACGTGATGTTAACCACAGTCGCGAGGTGACGTCAGCACCTCGCTCGTCACAACCGTCGGGAGATGGCCGGACCCCGCCCCCCTGGAGCGGGTGGGCGGGGTCCGTCGGCCGTGCGGTTCTACGCCCTTTCGGGCGCGGGGTCAGCGGGTCGCGCGGTTGACCGCGGAGACGACCGCCTTCAGCGAGGCCCGCGTGGTGTTGGCGTCGATGCCGATGCCCCACAGGACCTTTCCGTCGATCGCGCACTCAATGTACGAGGCGGCCTGGGCGCTCGCGCCCTCGCTCATCGTGTGCTCGGTGTAGTCCAGCAGACGGGCGTCGATGCCGATGGCCTGCAGCGCTTCGAAGAACGCGGAGATCGGACCGTTGCCGGTACCGGTCAGCACGGTGTCCGCGCCGTCCACGGTCGCGTCGACGGTGATCGTGTCCCGGCCGTCGGAACCGGTCGTGGTCTGACCGGAGCGGATCTGTACGCGCCCCCAGGCGTTCTCGGGGTTGGGCAGGTACTCGTCCTGGAAGGTGGACCAGATCTGTGTCGGCGTGACCTCGCCGCCCTCGGCATCGGTCTTGGCCTGAATGATCCGGGAGAACTCGATCTGCATCCGGCGCGGCAGGTCCAGCTTGTGGTCGTTCTTCAGGACGTAGGCGATTCCGCCCTTGCCCGACTGCGAGTTGACCCGGATGACCGCCTCGTACGAGCGGCCGACGTCCTTCGGGTCGATCGGCAGGTACGGCACCGCCCACTCGATGTCGTCGACGGTCTTGCCCTGGGCGGCCGCGTCGGCCTCCATGGCGTCGAAGCCCTTCTTGATGGCGTCCTGGTGGGAGCCGGAGAAGGCGGTGTAGACCAGGTCGCCCGCGTAGGGGTGGCGCGGGTGGACCTCCATCTGGTTGCAGTACTCGCTGGTGCGACGGATCTCGTCGATCTGCGAGAAGTCGATCTGCGGGTCGACACCCTGCGAGAACAGGTTCATGCCCAGCGTCACCAGGTCGACATTGCCGGTGCGCTCGCCCTGGCCGAACAGGCAGCCTTCGATCCGGTCCGCACCGGCCATGATCGCCAGCTCGGCGGCGGCGACGGCGGTGCCGCGGTCGTTGTGCGGGTGGACCGACAGGCAGACGTGCTCGCGGCGCGACAGGTTGCGCGACATCCACTCGAACCGGTCCGCGTGCGTGGACGGCGTCGAACGCTCCACGGTGGCGGGCAGATTGAGGATGATCTCGCGGCCCTCCTCGGGCTGCCAGACGTCACAGACGGCCTCGCAGACCTCCAGGGCGAAGTCCAGCTCGGTGTCGGTGAAGATCTCCGGGCTGTACTGGTAGCCGAAGATCGTCTCGTCGCCGAGGATCTTCTCCGCGTACTCCATGACCAGTCGGGTGCCGTCCACCGCGATCTGCTTGACCTGCTCCTTCGAACCGCGGAAGACCACACGGCGGAAGGTGGGAGCAGTGGCGTTGTACAGGTGCACCGTGGCGCGCCGCGCACCGACCAGTGATTCAACAGTTCGCTCGATCAGCTCCTCGCGGGCCTGGGTCAGGACGGAGATCGTCACGTCCTCGGGGATCGCACCCTCTTCGATGATGGAGCGCACGAACGCGAAGTCGGTCTCGCCGGAGGACGGGAAGCCGACCTCGATCTCCTTGTACCCCATGCGTACGAGCAGGTCGAACATCTCGCGCTTGCGGGCCGGCGACATCGGGTCGATCAGTGCCTGGTTGCCGTCACGCAGATCGGTGGACAGCCAGCGGGGCGCCACGGTGATCCGGTTGTCCGGCCAGGTGCGGTCGGGGATCTCGACGGCCTCGTACCGGCCGTACTTGTGGACCGGCATCCCGGACGGCTTCTGCAGCTGAGTGGCGTTGGTGATCGGCGTGGGCCGGCCGACGGCGTTCTCGACGGGGGTCTGAGCGGGATTCGCGGCGGTCATGACGTACGGCTCCTCGGGGTCCAGCGGTGGGACGGCCGACTGTGTCGCTGCAACACCAGACTCCGCGGGGAGGGGGTCGGCCTACGACTACAGGCCCTCGCCGCGGCAGCTAAGAAGAAGCAGCCCGAAACGCATGATGCGACGAGACTAACCGAGAGGCGCCTGAGACGTCGGTCGTGTATCAGTATGCGGGACCGGACCTCGGTAACGGGTAAACAGTGATCGATCACTCCATTTGTCCAATCCTGATGGCAAACAGTGACACGACGATGACGCAGTGCCACAGTCGAACTCATGCAGCCTCGACCTCAGCACGGGTTCCAGCCCGTCTTCTGCACGATCGTGCCGCCCCACGTACTCGACAAGCTGTCACAAGCCGACGACCCCGATCTGGCCGGTCCGGCCCGCCGCACCCTGGAGGGCGACGCCGCCCGGCGCACCCGCCGCCAGATGGCCACCCTCGTCACCCCCACACCCGGCCCCACGACGACGGACCAGCTGTCCGACAAGCCTGAGCGCACGCTCTACGACTGCCGCCACGGCACGCAGTTGCCGGGCTTCAAGGTCCGCGGCGAGGGTGAGGAGCCGACGAGGGACGCGAGCGTCAACCGCGCGTTCGCTGGACTCGGCGCCACCTTCGAACTGCTGCTCACGGCGTACGGCCGCCATTCGATCGACGGCAACGGGCTGCCGCTGATCGGCTCCGTCCACTACGACGAGAAGTACAACAACGCCTTCTTCGACGGCGAGCAGATGGTCTTCGGCGACGGGGACGGGGAGATCTTCCTCGACTTCACCGTCGCCATCGATGTGATCGCCCACGAACTGACGCACGGGCTGACCCAGCACACGGCCAACCTGAGCTATTTCGGCCAGTCCGGCGCCCTCAACGAGTCCATGTCGGACGTCTTCGGTTCCCTGGTGAAGCAGTACTCACTGGGCCAGACCGCCGACCAGGCGGACTGGCTGATCGGCGCAGGTCTGCTGGCCCCACGGGTGCAGGGCGAGGCGCTGCGCTCGATGAAGGCGCCCGGCACGGCGTACGACGACGATGTGCTCGGCAAGGACCCGCAGCCCGCGTCGATGGAGGACTACATCCACACCACCGAGGACAATGGCGGTGTACACCTCAACTCGGGCATCCCGAACCGCGCCTTCTATCTGTTGGCCACCGCACTCGGCGGCAACGCGTGGGAGCGGGCGGGACAGCTCTGGTTCGACGTCCTCACGGGCCGCCGCCTGGCCGCGGACGCGGAGTTCACGGACTTCGCCCGCCTGACGGTCGAAGCGGCGAGGGAGCGCTTCGGCGAGGGCGACGAGTTGGAAGCGGTACGGAAGGCATGGTCGGAGGTGGGCGTGCCGTCCGCGTAGGCCCGGTCACGGTTCCTGTCCTCGATCGCCGGAGCTCGGCCAAAAACAGGTCTCTCCGGCGATTGAGGAGCGGGGTCCGGGGCAGACCCCCGGAAACAACGCGAGAGGAGTCGAACCATGCGGATCCAGGTCACCCGCACCGGCGGCTTCACCGGCATCGCCCGCCACCGCGAGATCGACACCTCGGGCCTCACCGACGCAGCGGAGTGGGAAGCCCTGGCCGAATCCGCACTCGCGGCGGGCCGCGGCACCCCACCGTCCGGGGTGCCGGACGGCTTCCGGTACCGGATCACGGTCGACGACCGCACGACGCACTGCGCGGATCCGCACCTGACCGACGCCCAGCGCGCACTGATCTCACGCGTCCTCAAGGAGGGCGCGTGAGGTCGACGCGCGGCTGACCCGCCCACGGACTCCGCCGGCGCTCAGAACCCCAGCTTGCGCAGCTGCTTCGGGTCGCGCTGCCAGTCCTTGGCGACCTTCACATGCAGGTCCAGGAAGACCGGCGTGCCGAGCAGCGCCTCGATGTGCTTGCGCGACTTCGTGCCGACCTCTTTCAGCCGCTTGCCCTTCGGGCCGATGATGATGCCCTTCTGGCTGGGCCGCTCGATGTACACGTTCGCGTGGATGTCGAGCAGCGGCTTGTCCGCGGGCCGGTCCTCGCGCGGCAGCATCTCCTCGACGACGACCGCGATCGAGTGCGGCAGCTCGTCGCGTACGCCTTCGAGCGCGGCCTCCCGGATCAGCTCCGCGACCATCACCATCTCGGGCTCGTCGGTGAGGTCGCCCTCCGGGTAGAGCGGCGGGCTCTCGGGGAGCAGCGGCGCGATCAGGTCGGCGAGAAGGTCGACCTGGTTGTCCTTCACCGCGGAGACCGGAATGATCTCTGCCCATTCGAGGCCGATCTCCTCGCCCAGACGGGAGACGGCGATCAGCTGTTCGGCGAGCTGCTTGGAGTCGACCAGGTCGGTCTTGGTGATGATCGCGATCTTCGGGGTCTTCTTGATGCCCGCGAGTTCCTTGGCGATGAACTTGTCGCCGGGGCCGAGCTTCTGGTCGGCGGGCAGGCAGAAACCGATGACGTCGACCTCGGCCCAGGTGGTCCGCACGACGTCGTTCAGCCGCTCGCCGAGCAGCGTGCGCGGCTTGTGGAGGCCGGGGGTGTCGACCAGGATCAGCTGTGCGTCCTCGCGGTGCACGATGCCGCGCACCGTGTGGCGGGTCGTCTGGGGCCGGTTGGAGGTGATCGCCACCTTCTGGCCGACCAGAGCGTTCGTAAGGGTGGACTTGCCCGCGTTGGGGCGGCCCACGAAGCAGGCGAAGCCGGCCCGGTGGGGGGCGTTGTTCTCAGCCTGCTGCGCAGCAGCTTCTGGGTTCGGTCGAGCGCTCATGGCGCCCATTGTCCCCGATCCCGGCGGCCCCGCCGCACAGCGGGCGGCCTGCTGTCGTCTCAGGCCCTGCGGATGCGGCTCCGCCGGGCCCGTATCCACATCCCCGTACCGCCGCCGACGATCACCAGCAGGACCGCGGCCATCAGCCAGGGCAGTGCGACGTACCGGGCGGCGGCGGACTCATGGGTGTCGCGGGCGCTCGCGGTCAGTTCGATCTCGCCCCATTCCAGCTGCGGCGCGTCGGCCCACTGCTCGGTCAGCCGGACCTCCTGGCGGGGCAGCAGCTCGGACGGGATCCTCTTCAGGTCGCGGGCGAGCAGGGTGCGGCCGAAGAGCCCCTGGGCCTTGAGGGCGACCTTGGGGTTGAGGGTGACGTTCCCGCGGTTGTGGAGGGTGTACGAGATGACGGCCCGGCTCCTTCCGGTGCCCGGGACGAGCGGCTGGGTGTGCTCGACGGTGACGTCGTCGACGGACAGCGCGGGCATCGTCGGTCCGTTGACCCGGAGATAGATGCGGGCGCCGACCGCTTTCCGGATGCCGACGGCGACGGCTCCCCGGTCGGCGGGGTCGATGCGTTCGTCGAGAGCGACGAGGGCGCCCGGGTGGTCGCCGGGCTCGGCGGTCTCCGGGAGGGTGACGGTGACCGGCACGGTGACGGAGCCGTGCGGTTTCACGGTGACCTTGTCGCGGCCGGTCCTCGCCCAGGCGCCGACGGAACGCTGCTTCTCGTCCGGGGAGCGGACGGCGAACCCGCCGTCGCGTTCGGTGTTGTAGGCGTCGGCGGCATACAGCCGGAAGGTCAGGGGCTCGGCGGTCTTGTTGGTGACGGTGACCTTGTCGGTGAGGGTGGCACCGGGGTCGGCGGAGAGATAGAAGTACGGGCGCTGCCCGTACTTCGTGGTGGCCGGGTAGACGGACCAGCTGCCGTTGTCGGCGGCATGGCCCGCGGGTGCGCCGAACAGCAGCAGGACGGCGGCCAGGAGGAGTACGTACAGCTTGCGCACGGTGCGGAACCCCCAGGGTGCTCGGTACGGACAGGGTGGGCCGGCCGGGTTCACCGCCCGGCCCACCGGTCGGTCGGGGACCGACGCTCAGGTGAGGGTGAGCGTCAGCACGCCGGAGTACGTGCCGGTCGCGGTGTACGCCGGTACGTCCAGGGCGAGCCGGGCGTCGACGGCGAACTCACCGCCGGTGAACGCCCCGTTCGGGGTGGACGCCAGGGTGGCGCCCGCACTGCCGACCGAACCCTCGGAACCTGCGGCGCAGGTGCTCGGGCTCCCGGGTTTTGTCCCGCAGACCGGGGTCCAGCTGAGCGCGGAGGCGCCGATCGTCGCACCGCCGGGGCCGCTGAAGTCGGTGACCTTGCCGGTCAGGGACCAGCCCGCAGGACCGCCGCGGAAGTCCTGGACCGTCACCGTCTGCAGGGAGCCGCGGGAGGCGCCGCCCGTGCCGAAGTCGACCGCCGACATCTCGACGGTGTCGCCGGCCTGGGTCATGGACAGGGTGCCCGCCTTGACGGACGAGGTGAGTCGCTGGCTGTCGCCGGGGATCTCCCCGCCGCCACCGGTGACGGTGTACGCCTGCGGGCCCGCACCCTTGTCGGCGTCCCAGCCGGAGCCCTCGTACGCGACGATGCCGGTGGTCGCCGGATCGTTGACGGTGAGCTGTCCGGTGAAACCGCCGTGGCTGTCGGCCGTCACCGTGACCGTGTCCGCGGTCTGGGTGCCTCCGGCCCGGCCCGCCAGGGTGACGTTCGCGCCCGCGGTGAACTTCGATCCGGTCACGGTGACCGGATCGCCCGCCTTGCCGGAGGCCGTACCGAGCTGGATGGCACGCTCGTTGACCTGGCCGCCGCCGTTCGTCGCGATGACCGTCTGGGAGACGGGGGCGGGCGGGTTCGTCACCGTGCAGGGGGTGTCCAGCTCCATGATGTAGCTGGTGTGGATGTTGTAGTCGCCGGGCGAGAGCGTGATCTCACCCGGTGCGGTGACCGTGAAGGCGCCCGTCATGGAGAAGGACGGGAAGTTGCCCTTGCCGGGTACAGGGTCGTTCTTCTTCGGACCGGCGACGGTGACGCTGCCGCTCTGGGCGCCGCCGACGGTGACCTTGCCGGTCGGCGTCATGATGTCGGCGGGCAGGGCCAGATCGACCGGGTTGCTCGCGGCCGGCTTGACCACGGTGTACGTGACGTTGACCGTGTCGCCCACCTTCGGGGCGGCGTTGTCGACGCTGATCTGCGCCGTCGTCGTCCCGTCGATCGGCGGGATGCCCGCGATGGCCGGCGGGATGCAGTGCGTGGGGAAGTCCACCGCGACGGAGGCCGTCGTCAGGGCCTGCGCGGGGCCTGCGAGTACTCTTCCCCCGGTGACGACGAGCGCGGTGACGCCGAGCGCGGCGGCCCAGCGGCGCCTGCGGTCCGGGTGTCTTCGGACGGCGGATCTTCGAATGGTCGGATGCGTGGTCGGACGCATGGAACCCCCTCCTGCGGGACGCGGCGCAGCGGCTCTTCTGCGCCGGCAGGGGGCCATTGATGACTCCGGTCGAAAAGAAGTCAATGGCAGCGAAATGCCCCGACTGATGGGCCATCAGATGCTGTCAAGATCCCTGCTCCCAGGGATCCTGACGACATCCGAGGTCAGCCGGCCGTCACACTGACCCGCACCGCGCCGTCCGGTCCGGCCAGCAGGACCGGGGTCTGCGGCCCGCCCAGGTCCCGCACCGCCGCGCGGTCCGCGTCCGACGGGGACTCCGCCTCGGAGACGATCGCGGCCGCCTCCAGAGAAGTGGCGCCGCTGGCCACCGCCATCGCGACGGCGGTCTGCAGGGCGCTCAGCTTCAGCGACTCCAGCTGTACGGTGCCCGCGACATACGTACGTCCGGTCTCGTCCCGTACGGCCGCGCCCTCCGGCACACCGTTGCGGGCGCGGGCGCTGCGCGCCAGCGTGACGATCTTGCGGTCCTCGGGGCCGAGGTCGGTGCTCTCAGTCATGTGCCGAGCATACGAAGCGGACGGCCGGGAACCGCACGCGGGCGGTCGCCCGGTCACCCGGTACATCGAGCCGCGGCGGCCCTCCGGCGAGGCGAGCCACTGGAGCCGATCGCGTCCCAGTGCGGCGAACGGGCCCGGTGGACCGGGTCGGTGAAGAAGGCGATCAGGCAGTTCTGCCCTGGTCGCGACAGGGGCGGCCGGCCTCCGCCGCGCGTGACGGGCCGCAGCCGGCCCCTCCGGCGGTGGAGGAGCGGGCCCGGGGCGGCGCCCCGGAACCGGGGCCCGCTCTACCCCCGGTCCAGCCGCAGCCGCTCCGCCCGCGGCAACCCCGCCACCACCAGGTCGTACGAGTCCTCGATCAGCTCCCGCAGCAGGCGCGCCGGCACCCCCGACACCGTCACCGTGTTCCAGTGCCGTTTGTTCATGTGCCACCCCGGGGCGATCGCCGCGTACTTCTCCCGCAGCCGCACCGCGTCATCCGGATCGCACTTCAGATTGACTGTGAGCGGCCGTGCGTCCAACGCGCTGAGCGCGAACATCTTGCCGAGCACCTTGAAGACCGAGGTCTCCGGTCCGAACGGAAACTCCTCGACGCTCGCGTTGAACTCCAGGCAGAACGCCCTCAACTCCTGCGGGGTCATTCCGCTGCTGCCTCGTCCGGCACCACCGGCTCCACGAGCACCGTGACGATCTTGTTCCGGCGCCCCGCCGGGGACTCCGCGGTCAGCCGGAGCCGACGCCCGTCGGGAAGATCGACGACCGCGGAAGCCCCGGCGATCGGCACCCGGCCGAGCGCCTTCGCCAGGAGTCCGCCGACCGTCTCCACGTCCTCGTCGTCAAACGCGTCGAGCCCGAACAACTCGCCCAGGTCGCCGATGTCGAGCCGGGCGGTCACCCGGAAGCAGCCGTTCTCCAGCTCCTGGACGGGCGGGAGCTCACGGTCGTACTCGTCGGTGATCTCACCGACGATCTCCTCCAGGATGTCCTCGATCGTGACGATGCCCGCCGTGCCGCCGTACTCGTCGATGACGACGGCGACGTGGCTGCGGTCCTGCTGCATCTCGCGCAGCAGATCACCGGCGTTCTTGGTGTCCGGCACGAACGCCGCGGGACGCATCGCCGTGGAGACCGGATCGGCCTCCGACTCCCGGTTGATGTGCGTCTTGCGGACCAGGTCCTTGAGGTAGACGATCCCGACGATGTCGTCCTCGTTCTCCCCGGTGACCGGGATCCGGGAGAACCCGGAGCGCAGGGCCAGGGTCAGCGCCTGCCGGATCGTCTTGTACCGCTCGATGCAGACCAGGTCCGTCCGCGGCACCATCACCTCGCGCACCAGCGTGTCTCCGAGCTCGAAGACGGAGTGCACCATGCGCCGCTCCTCGTCCTCGATCAGCGACTCCTGCTCGGCGAGGTCGACCATCGCCCGCAGTTCCGCCTCGCTGGCGAACGGGCCCTTGCGGAAACCCTTGCCGGGGGTGAGCGCGTTGCCGAGGAGGATCAGCAGCTGGGGGATCGGGCCCATGATCCTGGCGAGCGGCAGCAGCACGTACGCCGCCGCCGTCGCCGTGTTCAGCGGGTGCTGCCGCCCGATGGTGCGCGGCGAGACGCCGATGGCGACGTACGACACGAGGACCATCACGCCCATCGCGACGGCCAGCGCCTCCCAGGTCTCCGGGAACTCCTTCAGGCACGCGTACGTGACGAGCACGCCGGCCGACATCTCGCAGGCGACCCGCACGAGCAGGGCGACATTGAGATAGCGGGTCGGGTCGGCCGCGACCTGTTCCAGCTTGTCGCTGCCGCGCCGCCCGGAGCGCACCGCCTCGGCCGCCCGGAAGCTCGACGTGCGGGCGATGCCCGCCTCGGCGCAGGCCGCCAGCCAGCCGAACACGACCAGCAGAACGGCACCCAGGACGAGTGGGACGCTCACGAGACGGTGGGGGCGGGCGACGGACCGGTCAGGCCGTGCTCGGCGCGCCAGCCGTCCACGATCGCTGCCTGGAGACCGAACATCTCGGCCTTCTCGTCCGGCTCTTCGTGGTCGTACCCCAGCAGATGCAGCACCCCGTGGACGGTGAGGAGCTGGAGCTCCTCGTCCATGGAGTGCTGGGTCTCCGCGTCCTCGCCCTGCTTCTTCGCGACCTCCGGGCAGAGCACGATGTCACCGAGGAGCCCCTGCGGGGGCTCCTCGTCGTCCTTCGCCGGCGGACGCAGTTCGTCCATCGGGAAGGACATGACATCCGTCGGACCCGGCAGGTCCATCCACTGGATGTGGAGCTGCTCCATGGCGTCGGTGTCCACCACGATCACCGAGAGTTCGGAGAGCGGGTGGATCCGCATCCGTGCGAGCGCATAGCGGGCGATGTCGAGGATCGCCTGCTCGTCGACCTCGGTTCCGGACTCGTTGTTGACGTCGATCGACATGGTGCGCTGCGACTACTTCCGTTTGTGGCTGTCTCGGTTGTCGTACTTCTCGTACGCGTCGACGATACGGCCGACGAGCTTGTGCCGGACGACATCCTGGGAGGTGAGCCGGGAGAAGTGGACGTCCTCGACCTGGTCCAGGATCTCCTGGACCTGACGCAGACCGCTCTTGGTCCCGTTCGGCAGGTCGACCTGGGTGACGTCACCGGTGACGACGATCTTCGAGTCGAAGCCGAGCCGGGTCAGGAACATCTTCATCTGCTCGGCGCTGGTGTTCTGCGCCTCGTCGAGAATGATGAACGCGTCGTTGAGCGTCCGTCCGCGCATGTACGCCAGCGGCGCCACCTCGATCGTGCCCGCCGCCATCAGCCGCGGGATCGAGTCGGGGTCGAGCATGTCGTGCAGCGCGTCGTAGAGCGGACGCAGATACGGGTCGATCTTGTCGAAGAGCGTGCCGGGCAGGAACCCGAGCCGCTCCCCCGCCTCGACGGCGGGCCTGGTCAGAATGATCCGGCTGACCTGCTTGGACTGCAGTGCCTGGACCGCCTTCGCCATGGCGAGATACGTCTTGCCGGTACCGGCGGGTCCGATACTGAAGACGATCGTGTGCTTGTCGATGGCGTCGACGTAGCGCTTCTGGTTGAGCGTCTTGGGGCGGATCGTGCGACCGCGGTTGGAGAGGATGTTCTGCGTGAGCACCTCTGCGGGCGTCTCGCCCTGCGGCTCCCCCTGCCCGTTGCCGCTCGCCCGGAGCATGGCGATCGAGCGTTCCACTGCGTCCTCCGTCATCGGCTGCCCGGTGCGGAGCACGAGCATCATCTCGTCGAACAAGCGCTGAATCAGGGCGACATCAGCTGCGTCACCCGTGGCTCGGATTTCGTTGCCCCGGACATGAATATCGGCCGCCGGGAACGCCGTTTCGATCACGCGCAGCAGCGAGTCGCCCGATCCCAGGAGCATCACCATGGGGTGTGCGGCCGGAATCATGATCTGGGCACGCGCCTGCGGCTGTGTGGGTGTCTGAGTCATGGGCCGGCCCTCGGGCCTGCACATACCTCCCGTTGCAGGGTTCTCGCCGCTCGACAACCTCTGGACTTCCAAGCCTACGACTCCGCGCGGACAACACCGAGGGCTTTTTCGCACACGATGCGAACATCCGTGCCCGCGTCACGCGAAGTGGCGGAAGCCGATCGTCGGCACGGCCCGGCGCAGCGGCCACGGCCGGGCGGCGGCGGGAAGCAGATGCTCCAGGAACGCGTACCGCTGGAGGGCCGCCGGATCCTGCCCGTCGCAGGTGCGGACCCGCTGCCACCAGGCGGCGACCTCTGCCCAGCCCGGCGCCGACAGGGACCCGCCGAACTCCTGGACGGAGAGCGCCGCGGTCAGTCCGGCGAAGGCCAGTCGATCGGCCAGCGGCCAGTCCGCCAGGGTGCCGGTGACGAATCCGGCGACGAAGACATCGCCCGCGCCGGTCGGGTCGAGGGCCTCGACCTCGATCGCGGGCACCTCGGCGGTGACACCGGTCTCCGCGTCCACCGCGTAGGCACCCTCCGCGCCCAGCGTGACGACGGCGAGCGGCACCCGTTCGGCGAGGGCGCGGGCGGCGGCACGGGGGCAGTCGGTACGGGTGTAGCGCATCGCCTCCTCCGCGTTGGGCAGGAACGCCTGGCAGTACTGCAGGTCGGGAAGCGCGTCCAGGTCCCAGCGGCCGGTCTCGTCCCAGCCGACGTCGGCGAAGATCCGGGCGCCGTGCCGGGCCGCGACGGCGACCCACGGCTCGCTGCGGCCGGGGGTCAGCGAGGCGATGGCGGCGCGGGCGCGCGGCGGGCAGCGCGGGAAGGCCCGGTCCGCGTGCGAGGGGGTGACGGGCGGCGGGGCCTCGTGTCCGTGCGAGACCATCGTCCGCTCGCCCTCGTACGCCATGGAGACGGTCACCGGCGAGTGCCAGCCGGGGACGGTGTGCGACATCGAGAGGTCGATGCCCTCGCCCTGTTCGAGGGCGTCCCAGCAGTACTCCCCGTAATGGTCGTCGCCGAACGCGGCGGCGAGCGAGGTGTGCAGTCCGAGCCGGGCCAGTGCGGTGGCCATGTTGGCGACGCCGCCGGGGCTGGAGCCCATGCCGCGGGCCCAGGACTCGGTGCCGCGGACCGGGGCGCTGTCCAGCCCGGTGAAGACGATGTCGAGGAAGACCGTGCCGGTGAGGAACACATCGCAGTCCGGGTCCTGCGGGGCACGCAGCCCGTCCAGTGGGTCGATGCCTGGATTGTCTGTGCTCACCTTGCACTCCCCGGTCGTGACAGATCCGGCCAGTGTGCCCGATTCCCCCTGCATCCGGGTGGGTCCGCACCATCGCGCCGGGCGGGCGTGAGCCGGACCGGTGCCCGACGCGCCCCGGGTCCACGCACACCCGCACTGACCTGCGTAAACATGCGCTGTTACCCGCTCCGTAAGGTGGCAAACGCCAATGTGACCCAGATCACTCAGGGGCGCCTTTCGGTCGACTGTGCGCACTTGATACAAATTGGCCCGCACGCACCGTCGCCGATCGACACCGACGAGTGCCACGCCCCCCCCTGCTGTACCTCCCCCGCCTTCCCTGCCCTCTTCGGCATGTCTTCAGGAACGCCCATGTCCCCGCGCCCTCGCGCCGTGTGGCCCCTGGTCGCCGTGTTCACCGCCGGTTACCTCGCCGCCTATCTGCTCCCCACCATCGTCGGCCGGCTCTCCACCCATCTGGGCCTCAGCGCGGCCCAGGCGGGTCTGGTCGGCAGCGCACTCCTGCTGAGTTCGGCCACCGCCGGATTCACACTGGCGGGCCGGGTCGAGCGGTACGGGTCGCAGAGACCGGCGCGGGCCGGACTGGCCCTGGCCGTGGTGGGCTACGGTTGCGCCGCGCTGGCCGGTTCCGTGCCCCTCGTGGTCGTGGGCGCGGTGATCGGCGGGCTCGGCTCGGGTACGGCGACGGCAGTGGCCGCGGCCGGTATCGCCGCACAGCGTGATCCGCACCGGACCTCGTCCCTGGGCCTGCTGAGCGTCTCCGCGACCGCGGGCGCCCTCTACCTGACGATCCCTCACCTGGGCGGTGGCCACCGGCTGCCGTTCGCCTCGATCGCCCTGGTCGCCCTGCTCGTCTGGCCCGCCACCGCGCGGCTCGGCGGCTCGGCACCCACCGGTTCGACGGCGCCGGTGAGCGGCCGGCTGCCGCACCGCCGCTCCGGTCTGGTGCTGGCGGGCGGCATGCTCGTCTGGTCGATGGCACAGAACGCCCTGTGGGGGGTCAGCAGCCGGATCGGCGTGTCCCAGGCCGGGCTCTCGGAGGTCACCATCGGCGCGGTGTTCGCCGCCGCGCTCGGCGCCGGCCTGCTCGGCGTGATGGGCGCCGGAGTGCTGGGCGCCAGACTCGGCCGGGCCGTCCCGATCGGTCTCGGCACCGTGATCATCGCGGGCAGCATCGTGCTCAGCTCGTCGGCCGCAGGACTCGGCTCGTTCGCCACCGGCGAGATCACGTGGAACACCGTCTACCCGGTGGTCCTGTCGTATCTGATCGGTCTGGCCGCGTCCCTGGACGTACGGGGCCGCTGGGCGGTCCTCGCGGGCTCCGCGTCGTCCGTCGGCGTGGCCTGCGGCCCGGTCCTCGGCAGCGTGCTGTCCGAGACGGCCGGCTACCCGGTGATGGGCCTGATCCTGGGCGCCGTGACCCTGCTGGTCGCCGCCCCGGTCACGGCCGTCGCGCTGCACACCGGCGGCCGTCCGCTGGTGCCCGGCTCCGTCCGCCGCCGGGGCGGCGCCCCCGCGGCGCTGCTCGCCGCGACCACCGGCACGCTGTCCGGCGCGGTGCCCAGGATGGGCGCGCCGGAACAGGCCGTCACGGAGATCAGCATGCCCGCGCTGCGCCGCAGGCGCCTCGGCAGGAACGCGTTCCGGACGGCCGGTCCGTCGGGCGCGGACGGCCAGAGCCTGCCGGGTGACCTCTGATCGGGCGGACGAAGGTCACCCGGCGGGCTCTCAGTCGAACGCGTACGCCTCGACCTCCGACAGGTAGCGCGACCTGCGCTCCTCGTCGTGGTCGAGGAAGGCCGCCTCGAAGGAGTTCCGGGCCAGCGTGCGCAGCTGCTCACGCTCCAGTCCGAGCGCCTCGTGGACTGCATGGAAGGTGTCTCCGACGTATCCGCCGAAGTACGCGGGGTCGTCGGAGTTCACCGTGCAGAGCAGCCCGGCGTCCAGCATCGCCCGCAGCGGGTGCTGTTCCAGGGTGTCGACGGCGCGCAGCCGTACGTTGGACAGCGGGCAGAGGGTGAGCGGCACCCGGTCGGCTGCGAGCCGCTTCACCAGGTCCGGGTCCTCCATGCAGCGCAGCCCGTGGTCGATGCGCTCGACCCCGAGGACGTCGAGCGCCTCCCGGATGTACTCCGGCGGCCCCTCCTCTCCGGCGTGTGCGACCTTCCGCAGCCCGAGCGCCCCGGCCGCCTCGTACACCTCACGGAACTTCGCGGGTGGATGCCCGACCTCCGCCGAGTCCAGGCCGACGGCGCTGATCCGGTGCAGGTACGGCTTCGCGGCGTCGAGGGTCTCCAGGGCCGATTCGGCGGACTGGTCGCGCAGGAAGCACATGATCAGCTGGGTGGAGATGCCATGGGTCTCCTCGCTGCGGTCGAGCGCCCGGCCGAGTCCTTCGACCACGGTGCCGATCGGGACACCGCGGGCGGTGTGCGCCTGCGGGTCGAAGAAGATCTCCGCGTGGCGGACGCCCTGGGCGGCCGCGCGGGTGAGGTAGGCGTCGGCGAGCTGCTCGAAGTCCTCCTCGGTGCGCAGGACGGCCATCAGCGCGTAATAGAGGTCCAGGAAGGACTGCAGATCGTCGAAGAGATAGGCGGTGCGCAGCTCTTCGGTGTTCGCGTACGGCAGCTCCACGCCATTGCGCTCGGCGAGGGCGAAGGCCAGCTCGGGTTCGAGGGTCCCTTCGATGTGGAGGTGGAGTTCTGCCTTGGGGAGATGCACGGGTTGCTCGCTCACTCTTGCTGCCTGCTACTGCTGCTGTTGATGTCGGCTCGGGACGGGAACGCTGATCAGGTCCTGGGCGATGGTCAGTTCACCCTCGAACCCGGCGGCGCGGGCCTGCGTGGCGAAGACATCCGGATCCCCGTACCGCTGCGAGAAGTGCGTCAGCACGAGATGCCGTACGCCCGCCTCCCGGGCCACCCGGGCCGCCTGTCCGGCGGTGAGATGGCCGTGGTCGGTGGCGAGCCGTTCGTCCTCGTCGAGGAAGGTCGACTCGATGACCAGCAGGTCGCACCCCTCGGCGAGCGTGTACACGCCGTCGCAGAGCCTCGTGTCCATGATGAACGCGAAGCGCTGTCCGCGCCTGCGCTCGGAGACGTCGTCCAGGCCGACGCCGCCCAGCGAGCCCTCGCGCTGGATCCGTCCGACGTCCGGCCCGCTGATCCCGTGCTCGGCGAGCCGGTCGGGCAGCATGCGCCGCCGGTCGGGCTCGACGAGGCGGTAGCCGTACGACTCGACGGGGTGGGAGAGCCGGTGGGCGTGCAGGGTGTATGCGGCGGTCTCGGCGAGGACCCCGTCGGCCGCGACCGGGGCCTCGGTCAGCTCGACGGATTCGCGGTAGGCGGTCGCGTACCGCAGCCGCTCGAAGTACTGCTGCCCGCTCGCCGGGTAGTGCGCGCTCACGGGGTGCGGGACCTGGTCGAGATTGATGCGCTGGATCACCCCGGCAAGGCCGAGGGAGTGGTCGCCGTGGAAGTGCGTGACGCAGATCCGGTTGATGTCGTGCGCGGCGACACCGGCGCGCAGCATCTGGCGCTGGGTGCCCTCGCCGGGGTCGAAGAGGATGCCCTCGCCGTCCCAGCGCAGCAGATAGCCGTTGTGGTTGCGGTGTCGGGTGGGGACCTGGCTGGCGGTGCCGAGGACGACGAGTTCGCGTACGGACATGAGTGCGGCGGCCTGCGATTCGGGTGGTTCGGCGTTATCCGGGCGGCCACTGCATTCCGCGGCCGCCCAGGACGTGGGCGTGCGCGTGGAAGACGGTCTGCCCGGCACCGGCGCCGGTGTTGAAGACGACCCGGTAACCGGTGTCGGTGATCTTCTCGTCGGCGGCGATGTGCCCGGCCTCGCGCAGTATGTCCGCGGCGATCTGCGGCTCGACGGCGGCGAGGGTGGCGGCGTCGCGGTGGTGGACGCGGGGGATGACAAGGATGTGGGTGGGGGCCTGGGGGTTGATGTCGCGGAAGGCGACGGTCGTCTCGGTCTCGCGGACGATGGTTGCCGGGACGTCTCCCGAGACGATCTTGCAGAACAGGCAGTCGGGCTGCGGTTCTCCCGCCATGGCCGGGCTCCTCGGTCGCGTGGTTGATCCGTACACGGGCATGCTATCGGGCGCGGTTGCCCCGCTCCCGAAACCGGGGGCGGAGCCCAGGTCCCGGGAACGGGCGGACAGCGGAACGAGGACCTTTCCCCGGATCGGGCCGGATCCAGGGAAAGGCCCCGGCCCCCTACCCCGGCAGACCCGGTGCCGTCTTCGCCGGGCTCTCCGCGAGCCCCTCCAGCGCGATCCGGATCGCAGCGTCCAGCTGCGGATCCCGCCCCGCCGCATGGTCCTGCGGCGCCATCACGACCTCCACATCCGGGTCCACCCCGTGGTTCTCCACACCCCAGCCGTACCCCTCCAGCCAGAACGCGTACTTGGGCTGTGTGACCAGCGTGCCGTCGACCAGCCGGTACCGGCTGTCGATGCCCACCACGCCGCCCCACGTCCGCGTACCGACCACCGGCCCGATCCCGAGCGCCTTGATCGCCGCGTTCACGATGTCGCCGTCCGAGCCGGAGAATTCGTTCGCCACGGCGACCACCGGACCGCGCGGCGCGTCCCCGGGGTAGCTGTACGGCTGCATGCCGCGCGGCAGGTCCCAGCCGACGATGCGGCGGGCCAGCTTCTCCACGACCAGCTGCGACGTGTGACCGCCACGGTTCTCCCGTACGTCCACCACCAGCCCCTCACGGGCCACTTCGACCCGCAGGTCCCGGTGGAGCTGCGCCCACCCGGAGCCGACCATGTCGGGGACGTGCAGGTAGCCGAGGCGCCCGCCGGAATGCTCGTGCACGTACGCCCGTCGGTCGGCCACCCACGCGTGGTACCGCAGCGGCTCCTCGTCCGCGGTCGGCACGACGACGACATGACGCAGGTTGCCGCCGTCCGCCGGCGAGACGGTCAGCTCGACCGGCTTGCCCGCCGAGCCGGTGAGCAGCGGCCCGGGCCCGGTCAGGGGGTCGATCGCCTGCCCGTCGACGGCGAGGATCGCGTCCCCGGCGCGGACCGCGACGCCGGGCGCGGCGAGCGGCGAGCGGGCTGCCGGGTCGGACGTCTCGGACGGCAGGATCCGGTCGATGCGCCAATGGCCTTCGTCCGTCCGGGAGATGTCGGCCCCGAGCAGCCCCTGCCGGCTCGCGTCGTCGTGCCGGTCGCCCGGCGGCGTCACATACGCGTGCGAGGTGCCGAGCTCCCCCTGCACCTCCCAGAGCAGGTCGACGAGGTCGTCATGGGTGGCGACGCGCGCCAGCACCGGCCGGTAGCGGTCGAGGACGCCGTCCCAGTCGACGCCGCCCATGTCGGGCCGCCAGAAGTTGTCGCGCATGATGCGGCCGGCCTCGTCGTACATCTGGCGCCATTCGGCGGCCGGTTCGACGGTCCGGCGGATCCGGGAGAGGTCGACGGCGACGTTGTTGTCGCTGCCGCCGTCGTGGTCGTCGTCGGAGCCCGCCGGGACACGGCTGTCGGCGGGTACGACGCGCAGCTTGCCCCGGGTGTGCAGGACCAGCCGCTTGCCGTCGCCGCTGACGGCGAACCGGCTGACGTCGGAGGCGAGTTCGTCGCTGTGCAGCTTCTCCAGGTCGTACCGCTCCAGGACGGTCTCCGGTCCCCGGGAGTCCGGCGTCGCCCCTGCGGTACCGAGCACGCCCGTCACCGGGTGCCGCAGCCACAGCAGTCCGTCCTTCGTCGCGCGCAGCGAGGAGTAGCGGGCGGCCTCGACGGGCAGCGGCACGATCCGGTCGGCGAGCCCGTCGAGGTCGATCCGGGTGACGGGCAGCGCGGTGGGGTTGTCCTGCTCTGCGTCGCCGGAGCTCTTCTCCTTCTCGGCCGGCCGGCCGTGGCGCTGCGGCCCGAACGGGGAGGGCGTGGTGGCGGCGAGCGTCAGCAGGTGCGGCCGGCAGGCGCCGACGAAGGCCAGGTCGAAGACGTGCGCGTCGTAGACCGGGTCGAAGGCCCGCTCGGAGAGGAAGGCGAGGTGCTTGCCGTCGACAGTGAACGCGGGGGCGTAGTCCCGGAAGCGGAGCGGCGTGGCCTCGGCGACCGACAGATCGGCGAGGTGCGCGAGCTTGAGCTGGCTCAGCGGCTCGGGCCCGGGGTGGGACCAGGCAAGCCATGCCGAGTCGGGCGAGAAGACGAGCCCGGAGGCGTCACCGTGCTCGCTGCGGTCGACCTCGTGGACCTCGCCGCTCTCCCGCTCGACGATCAGGATCCGGCCGTCGTGCGAGGCGACGGCGAACCGGCTGCCGTCTGCGGCCGCCGCCAGGTCGAGCACCCTGCCGAGCCGGCCGGCGGCCAGTCGGCGCGGTGCGGTGCCCGGAGCGGTTCCGGTGGCGGGTGCGCACTCCAGGGCGTCGTCGCCCTCCGCGTCGGTGACCCAGACGACGTGCTGATCGCCGTCGGCCTGGAAGGTGTGGGGCAGCCTGGCCCGTACCCCGGGTTCGACGGCCAGTGCGCGAGCCGGGCCCTCGCGGTGGGTGACCCAGTGGACGGCGCCGCGCGTCCCGACGGCGCTGCCGCGGCCGGTACGGTCCGGGGACGCCGAGTCGAGGTGGCTCCCGGCGTGCACGGAGTGCGGCTGGAGGTCGGCGCGCTGTCCGCCGAGGCGGATGTCGAGACGGTGGGGTCCGGCGCCTTCGAGGTCGTCGAGCAGCCACAGTTCACCGGCCGAGGCGTAGCTGACGCGGGTGCCGTCGGTCGTCGCGTGGCGGGCGTAGAAGCCGTCGGCCTCGGTGTGCCGGCGCAGGTCGGAGCCGTCGGGGAGCGAGGAGTAGAGCGCGCCGACGCCTTCGTGGTCGGAGAGGAAGGCGAGACGGTCGCCGACCCACATCGGGCATTCGATGTTGCCGTCGAGGTCCTCGTGGATCCGTACGAAGTCCGCGACGCCGTCCGGCTCCTGGCCTTCCCCGGGTGCCTGCGCGAGCCACAGCTTGCCCGCCGTGCCGCCCCGGTAGCGCTTCCAGGTGGCGGCCTCACGCCCCATGGTGGCGGAGAGCAGCAGGACCCGTCCGCCGGGTCCGTACGCAAGGGAGCCGACCGGTCCGTACGGCAGGGTTCGCGCGGGCCCGCCGTCGACCGGGACGGCCCGGGCCCAGCTGCGGCGGAGCGACACCTGCCCCTGGGTGCTGGTGACCAGGACGTCGCCCTCGGGGGTCCAGCCTCGTACGGTGGTCCGGGCGTCGCCCCAGTAGGTCAGCCGCTTCGAAGGGCCTCCGTCGACGGGGGCGAGGTGCACCTCGGGGGCCCCGTCCCGGGTGGATGTCCAGGCGACGTGGGTGCCGTCGGGCGATATGTGTGGCTGGCGGACGGGCCGGTTGTCGGCGCTGACCCGCCAGGCCCGGCCGCCGTCGAGCGGCGCCAGCCAGACATCGTCCTCAGCGGTGAAGGCGATCAATTCGCCCTGGACATGGGGGTACCGGAGATAGGCAGGCTGTGTCACATCGATCACCCTAGGCCGCGGTCGTGCTCCGGGGAACGGAGTTGGCCGGAGTCCGCCCCCGTCCGCGTGTCGGATGCACTCACTTGCCCTGGGCGTACTCGGTCACCGTCACGGTCACGGTGACGGTCGGCCTGGCGCCGCCGCCACCGCCGGCACCGCCCGTCGGCGGTGTCACGCCGCCGGTCGAGGGGGCGGCGTCACAGTTGCCGAGCACATCGGCCCGCAGGACGGTCCTGTCGCCGACCTTCCCGGTCAAGTCCCCCTGCACACAAACCCCGTTGACCTCCTTCGTGACCTTGCCGGCGAGCGTGACGTCCTTGCCGCCCGCGGTCCGGCCGCGGCAGTCGACGTGCGCCACCTGCCGCACGGACGCGGAGGGCGAGGCCGAGGACGGCGTCGTACCGCCGCCCTCGACCTCGGCCGTGCAGTTCAGCCACTGCACATCGACACCTTTGCGCTCCAGCGCCCCGGTGCCGGCCCGGTCGGTGGTCAGGGCGACGGACGCGGAGTTCAGCCCGTCGATCGGCTCACAGGCGACGGCCCCCGCAACCGCCGCACCGACGAGGCACAGTACGGCCGAAATGCGATGGGTCCGGCCGCGACCCCATGGACTCGATGCCCTCAATGTCCCCATACGTGGCAGCGTCCCACCATTCCCCCACGGTGCGATAGACCGCTTGCAGCCACACCGGGCATGCTGTATACGGTCGTTACGCCCAGCGACCGGTGCGCCCCAGCAGCAGCGCCGTCGCCGCGGTGCCCGCCGTCGAGGTGCGCAGGACGCTCCGGCCGAGTCGGCAGGTCCGGGCGCCCGCCTCGGCGAAGGTCGCCAGTTCCTCGGGCGACACACCGCCCTCGGGGCCCACGACCAGGACGATCTCGCCCCCTGCGGGCAGTCCGACGGTGGCCAGCGGCTCGCTGTCGTACCCCCGGTCCTCGTGCAGGACGGCGGCGAAGTCGGCTGTGGCCAGAAGTGCGGCAACCTGTTTGGTCGTCAGTGCGTCCGTCACCTCCGGGAATCGCACCCGGCGCGACTGCTTGCCCGCCTCGCGGGCCGTGTTCCGCCACTTCGCGAGGGCCTTGAGACCGCGGTCGCCCTTCCACTGGGTGATGCAGCGCGAAGCCTGCCACGGCACGATCGCGTCGACGCCCGTCTCCGTCATCGTCTCGACCGCGACCTCGCCGCGGTCGCCCTTGGGGAGCGCCTGGACCACGGTGATGCGGGGCGTGGGACGGGGCTCCTCGTGGACCGTGCAGAGGTCCGTCACCACCAGCCGGTCCTTGCCCTCGGCGGCCCGCACGGTCCCTTCCGTCCACCGGCCGTGCCCGTCCGTCAGGACGACGTCCTCACCGGCCTGCAGCCGCTTGACCGAAACGGCGTGCCGCCCCTCGGGACCGTCCAGGACGAACTCGGGCCCGGCGGGGACCTGTTCGACGACGAAGACCGGTGCGGTCACTGCGTGCTCCTTGTGCTCAGTGCCGCGTGTGCGGCGTCCAGTTCTTCGGCGAGCAGCTCGACCAGCCGGCCGGCCGGCAACTCGCGCGCCATGCGGTGACCCTGGCCCGCCCACAGGGCCATGCCCTGCGCGTCCCCGGCCTTGGCCGCGGCCTTGCGCAGCCCGCTGGTGACATGGTGCACCTGCGGGTAGGCGGCGGGGGCGTACGGGCCGTGCTCGCGCACGAAGCGGTTGACGAGGCCGCGGGCGGGGCGCCCGGAGAACGCCCGGGTCAGGGCCGTCCGTACGAACAGCGGGTTGGTCAACGCCTGCTTGTGCAGCAGATGGGCGCCGGACTCGGGGCAGACCAGGAATGCCGTGCCGAGCTGCGCCGCCTCCGCGCCCGCCGCGATGACCGCCGCGATCTGGGAGCCGCGCATGATGCCGCCGGACGCGATGAGCGGCAGCTGGACGGTCTCCCGGACCTGGGCCACCAAGGAGAGCAGCCCCGTGCCGGTGTCGTCGGTCTGCGGATCGTCGCGGTGGGTGGACTGATGGCCGCCCGCCTCGACGCCCTGGACACAGATCGCGTCGGCGCCCGCCCACTGGGCGGCTTGGGCCTCCTCGGGCGAGGTGACCGTCACGACGGTGTACGTACCGACTCCGGCGAGCGCGTCGAGGGCGTCGCGGGTGGGACAGCCGAACGTGAAGGAGACCACCGGAACGGGGTCCTCCAGGAGGATCGCGAGCTTGGCCTCGTAGCCGTCGTCACCGCTGGAGTCCGGGTCACCGAGCGGGGTCTCGTACCAGACGGCCTCACCGGCGAGCTGGTGCAGGTACACCTCGACGGCGCTCGGGTCGGCGAGGTTCGGCTGCGGCATGAAGAGGTTGACGCCGAACGGCTGACCGGTCATTCTGCGCAGCTGTTTGATCTCGTTGTACATGCCGTCCGCCGTCTTGTACCCGGCGGCCAGGAAGCCGAGCCCACCGGCTTCGGCAACGGCCGACACGAGCTGCGGACAGGACACGCCGCCCGCCATCGGGGCCTGCACGACCGGATACCGGTAGAGATCGGTCAACGCGGATGACATGACCGCATCGTGTCACGTCCGGTGCACCCTGCCGAATCAGCCACGGCACGGCCGGAGCGGTATACGCGGAACGCCGTAGCGCCCGCCGGTCCAGGGACGGGTGGGCGCTACGGCGCAAGGGAAAAGCGGGGTGCGGACGGTCCTCAGCGGCCGTTGAACGCATCCTTCAGTCGGGAGAAGAGTCCCTGCTGCCCTGGCTGGAACTGACCGGTGGGCCGCTCCTCGCCACGCAGCTTCGCCAGCTCCCGCAGCAGTCGCTCCTGCTCCGGGTCCAGCTTCGACGGGGTCGTCACCTCGACGTGCACGATCAGGTCGCCGCGTCCGCCGCCCCGCAGATGCGTGATGCCGCGGCCGTGCAGCGGGACCGACTGGCCGGACTGGGTGCCCGGCCGGATGTCGACCTCCTCCAGGCCGTCGAGCGTCTCCAGCGGCACCTTCGTGCCGAGCGCGCCCGCCGTCATGGGGATGGTGACCGTGCAGTGCAGATCGTCGCCGCGTCGCTGGAACACCAGGTGCGGCAGCTCATGGATCTCGACGTACAGGTCGCCGGCCGGGCCGCCGCCGGGACCGACCTCGCCCTCGCCCGCGAGCTGGATGCGGGTGCCGTTGTCGACACCGGCGGGGATCTTCACGGTGAGCGTGCGCCGCGAACGGATGCGGCCGTCACCGGCGCACTCCGGGCACGGGGTCGGCACGACCGTACCGAAGCCCTGGCACTGCGGGCAGGGCCGCGAGGTCATGACCTGGCCGAGGAACGACCGGGTGACCTGGGAGACCTCGCCGCGGCCGCGACACATGTCACAGGTCTGGGCGGAGGTGCCGGGTGCGGCACCCTCGCCGCTGCAGGTCGCACAGACGACGGCCGTGTCGACCTGGATGTCCTTGGTGGTACCGAACGCCGCCTCGGCGAGATCGATCTCCAGCCGGATCATCGCGTCCTGGCCGCGCCGGGTGCGCGACCGCGGTCCGCGCTGCGACGCCGTGCCGAAGAACGCATCCATGATGTCGGAGAAGTTGCCGAAGCCACCCTGTCCGAATCCGCCCGCGCCACCGCCGCCGGAGGCGGACAGCGGGTCGCCGCCGAGGTCGTAGACCTGCTTCTTCTGCGGGTCCGACAACACCTCGTAGGCGGCGTTGATCTCCTTGAACCGCTCCTGGGTCTTCGGATCGGGGTTGACGTCCGGATGCAGCTCGCGTGCGAGCCGCCGGAAGGCCTTCTTGATCTCGTCCTGAGATGCGTCGCGGCGCACGCCGAGAACGGCGTAGTAGTCCGTGGCCACTTACGACTCCGCCAGGATCTGTCCGACGTAACGTGCCACTGCGCGTACCGCTCCCATCGTTCCGGGGTAGTCCATGCGGGTCGGTCCGACCACGCCGAGTTTGGCGACTGCCTCGTCGCCCGAACCGTAGCCGACCGCGACGACGGACGTGGAGTTGAGCCCCTCGTGGGCGTTCTCGTGCCCGATACGTACGGTCATGCCCGAGTCCTTGGCCTCGCCGAGCAGCTTCAGCAGCACGACCTGCTCCTCCAGTGCCTCCAGCACCGGCCGGATCATCAGAGGGAAGTCGTGCCCGAAGCGGGTGAGGTTGGAGGTGCCGCCGATCATCAGCCGCTCCTCCGTCTCCTCGACGAGGGTTTCGAGCAGGGTGGAGAGCACGGTGGACACGGTTCCCCGGTCCTCGCTCTCGAAGGATTCCGGCAGGTCCTGCACCAGCTGCGGGACGTCCGAGAACCGGCGTCCCACGACCCGGCTGTTGAGCCGGGCCCGCAGATCGGCGAGAGAGGTCTCACCGAACGGCGCGGGACAGTCGATCATGCGCTGTTCGACCCGGCCGGTGTCCGTGATCAGCACGAGCATCAGCCGGGCGGGCGCCAGCGACAGCAGTTCCACATGCCGCACCGTGGACCGGGTCAGCGAGGGGTACTGCACGACGGCGACCTGCCGGGTCAGCTGCGCGAGCAGCCGTACGGTGCGGCCCACGACGTCGTCGAGGTCGACCGCACCGTCGAGGAAGTTCTGGATGGCCCTGCGCTCCGGCGACGACAGGGGCTTGACCCCTGCGAGCTTGTCGACGAAGAGCCGGTAGCCCTTGTCCGTCGGGATGCGACCCGCGCTGGTGTGGGGCTGGGCGATGAAACCCTCGTCCTCCAGCACAGCCATGTCGTTGCGGACGGTGGCCGGGGAGACCCCCAGCTTGTGCCGCTCGGTGAGCGCCTTGGAGCCGACGGGCTCCTCGGTGCCGACATAGTCCTGGACGATGGCGCGCAGCACTTCGAGTCTGCGTTCGCTGAGCATGGCGCACACCTCCAGCTGTGTTTCCTCGGTGGTTCTGGTCGATCTCCGGTGATTCCTGGCACTCGATGCGTACGAGTGCCAGCGATCCCCCGCCAGTGTACGGCGGTCGCGTGGGGCCCTAGCAAGGGCGACCGGCCACGCTACCCCGAGACTGTGCAGGTCGTTGCCGATAGCGTCTCCGCATGGACGCGTCTTGGGAAGACTTCGGCTGGGAGCGACTGGGCAACGGTGTGGGCCGTCGGAGGCTCCCCGGGTGGGATGCCACGGTCGCACTGGTGGTCGGAGCGGAGGCGGCCCTGCTCTTCGACACGGGATCGACGCTGCGCGAAGGGGTGGAGATACGGACCCAGGTGCAGGCCATGACCGGCCGGAGGGTGACGCATATCGCACTCAGTCACCCTCATTTCGACCATGTGCTCGGCACCGCGGCATTCGCCGGGGCGGAGGTGTACGGCGCGATCGGCACGGCCGCTCTCCTGACCGGCAGTGCGGACGAGCTGTACGCCGACGCGGTACGCCACGGGGTGTCCGAGGAGGACGCGGCGCAGGCGGCGGAGGTCCTGGTGGCGCCGCACCACCAGGTGTGCGACGAATGGACGCTCGACCTGGGCGGCGGCCGCCAGGTGCTGCTGGCGAACGTGGGCCCTGCCCACACCGGCCACGATCTCGTCGCCCTCGTGCCCGGCGCCCCGGGCGTGGTCCTCTGCGGCGACCTGGTCGAGGAGTCGGGCGAACCGCAGGCGGGCCCGGACGCGATCCCGTCGCGCTGGCCGGCCGCGCTGGACCGGCTGCTGGCGCTGGGCGGCGAGGACGCAATATACGTACCCGGGCACGGGGCCGTCGTGGACGCGGCGTTCGTACGGGCACAACGCGACCGGCTGTCCGCCGCCTTCGGCGTGTCGTGACCGGTTCCCGTCCTATCGTCGTCCGATGCGCAGCTACCACCCGGACCTGACCCCGCCCTGGAAGAAGTCCGCTCCCGTCCCCGAGGTCCCCGCCGAGCCCGATCTGGTCGTGGAGGAGGTCTCCACCGGCTTCTGCGGTGCGGTGATCCGCTGCGAGAAGACGGCGCAGGGCCCGACGGTGACCCTGGAGGACCGTTTCGGCAAGCACCGGGTGTTCCCGATGGAACCACGCGGCTTCCTCCTGGAGGGCCGCGTCATCACCCTCGTACGCCCCCCGGCGACCGGCCCGGCCCGCCCCGCCCGCACGGCCTCCGGTTCCGTGGCGGTCCCCGGGGCGCGGGCCCGGGTGGCGCGGGCGGGCCGGATCTACGTGGAGGGCCGGCACGACGCGGAGTTGGTCGAACGGGTCTGGGGCGACGACCTGCGCATCGAGGGTGTGGTGGTGGAGTACCTGGAAGGCATCGACGACCTCCCGTCCATCGTCCGCTCGTTCGCGCCCGGCCCGGATGCGCGACTGGGCGTCCTGGTCGACCACCTGGTCCCCGGCTCCAAGGAGTCGAGGATCGCGGCCGAGGTCACCGACGCGAACGTGCTGGTGGTGGGCCACCCGTACATCGACATCTGGGAGGCGGTGAAGCCGGCGTCGGTGGGCATCGGCTCCTGGCCGGTGGTGCCCCGCGGCCTGGACTGGAAGACGGGCGTGTGCCGGTCACTGGGCTGGCCGGAGAACACGGGCGCCGCGTGGCAGCGCATCCTGTCGACGGTCCGCTCGTACAAGGATCTGGAGCCGGCGCTGCTGGGCTCGGTGGAACACCTGATCGACTTCGTGACGGCGCCGGCCTAGTGCCGCATCAGGCAACGTTCGCCCGGTCGTGATGTGACGCGCCGTCCGGGGGGGTGGAGCCCCCGGTCCCGGGAAAGGGGCGGGCAGGGGATCAGGCCCGCCGCAAGCGCACCCGTACCCCCGCGCCCCTCAGTCCACCAGGTCCCTGACCACCGCATCCGCGAGCAACCGCCCCCGCAGAGTCAGCACCGCCCGCCCCTCCGCATAGGGCGCCGCCTCCAGAAGCCCGTCTTCCACCGCGCGCCCCGCCGCTGCCAGTCCGGCGGGCGCCAGCAGCGACAGCGGACACCCGTCGACCAGCCGCAGCTCCAGCAGAATCCGCTCGACCCGCCGGTCCTCCGCCGACAGGATCTCCCGCCCCGCACCGGGCGACCGCCCCTCCGCGAGCGCCTGCGCGTACGCGCCGGGATGCTTCACGTTCCACCAGCGCACCCCGCCCACATGGCTGTGCGCCCCGGGCCCGGCCCCCCACCAGTCGGCGCCCCGCCAGTACAGCTCGTTGTGCAGGCACCGTCCCTCCACGGTCCGGGCCCAGTTCGACACCTCGTACCAGGAGAAGCCGGCCGCGGCCATGGCCTCGTCGGCGATCAGATACCGGTCGGCGTGGACGTCGTCGTCCGTCATCGGAACCTCGCCGCGCCGGATCCGCCGCGCCAGCTGCGTGCCCTCCTCGACGATCAGCGCGTACGCGGACACATGGTCCGGCCCCGCTCCGATCGCCGCGTCCAGCGAGGCCCGCCAGTCGTCGTCGGACTCCCCGGGCGTGCCGTAGATCAGGTCGAGATTGACGTGCTCGAAGCCCGCCTCCCGGGCCTCGGCGACACACGCCTCGGGCCGCCCCGGCGTATGCGTACGGTCGAGGATCTTCAGCACGTGCTGCCGGGCACTCTGCATCCCGAACGAGATCCGGTTGAAGCCGCCTTCCCGCAGCTCCGCCAGATACGCCGGGTCGACCGACTCCGGATTGGCCTCGGTGGTGATCTCGGCGTCATCGGCCAGCCCGAACTCGTCGCGGATCGCCGCCAGCATCCGTACGAGATCCCCGGCGGCCAGCAGCGTGGGCGTACCACCGCCGACGAACACCGTACGGACCGGTCGCGGGTCGTCGCCGAGCACCTTGCGGGCCTGGCGGACCTCGCCGATCAGATGGGCGGCGTAGTTGTCACGGGAGGCCAGCGCACCGCCCGACCCCCGCAGCTCGGTCGCCGTGTACGTGTTGAAGTCGCAGTACCCGCAGCGCGTGGCGCAGTACGGCACATGCAGGTAGAAACCGAGCGGCCGGTCGGCGGCACCTTCCAGGGCATGGCGGGGCAGCGCCCCGTCGTCGGGCACGGGCTCACCATCGGGCAGTACGGAAGGCATACCGTCCATTGTCACTCGTCGCCGGTCGTACCCCGCCCGCGCTCACCGGGCCTGCAGGACCACCAGCGCCAGATCGTCGTCCGGCGGGCGCTCGGCGAACTCGTGAACGGCGCGTTTGATCCGGTCCGCGATCCCCTCCGCGGTCAGCCCGGCGCACCCGGCCAGCGCCCGGGCGAGGCCGTCCCCGTCGTCGAACATCGCCAGCCCGGAGCGCCGCTCCGTGACCCCGTCCGTGACGCAGAGCAGGCTGTCCCCCGGCGCCAGGTCGAAGCTCTGGCTCTCGTACGCGACGTCCTCGACGACCCCGAGCAGCACCTGCGGCTCGGCGGCGGCCCGCACGGTGCCGTCGGGCCGCAGCAGCAGCGGCAGGGGATGGCCCGCGCTGGCGAGCGTGCAGCGCACTCCGCCACCGGGCAGCGGCACCATCTCCCCGTACAGCAGCGAGAGGAACCGGGGCTGCCCGCCGTCCGGCAGCTGCGGACCGTCCTCCCGCAGATGCTGGCCGCCCTCCGCCAGATGCTGCCCGCCCGCAGCCGCGATCATGAGCGCGGCGGCCTCGGCGGTCTCCATCGCATCGTCGAGAAGCAGCCGGTTGAGCCGGTCCAGCACCTCGCCGACGCGGAACCCCTCCCGGGCCAGCAGCCGCAGCCAGGGCCGGGCGAGACCGGTGACGACGGCGGCCTCGGGGCCGCTGCCCTGCACATCGCCGAGGATGAAGCACCAGCGGTCACTGGGGCACGGGAAAATGTCGTAGAAGTCACCACCGACGACACCGTCGTCACTGGGCTCGTACACCAGTGAGCTGGTGACGCCGGGGATGTCGGCGACCTTGCTGGGCAGCAGTCCGCGCTGCAGGATGCGGCTGATCGTGGCCTGCCGGGTGTACGCGCGAGCGGCGCCGACGGCGAGGCCGACGCGGCGCACGAAGTCCTCGATCAGCGCGGTCACCCCGTCAGGGACGCGGGCGATGCCCTCCCGCCCCAGGAGTACGGCTCCGAGCGTGCGGCCGCCGGCGGTTATGCGATAGGCGAACGCGGCCCCCGCACGGCCGCTGGATCGCTCGTCGGCACCCGGGCCGGTCCCTTCCTCGTCGGCCCCGGGCCACGGCATGGAGACGGGCCCGGTGCCCACCCGCTCCGGCAACCGGATCGGGTCCTGTTCCAACACGGGGCGCAGCTGCCCGGTCTCGGCCTCGTCACGGTGCCAGACGCTCGCGAGCCGGGGGACGGCAGCGGGCCCGCCGTTCTCCGGCTCCAGCCAGATCGCGCACCAGTCGGCGAGTCTGGGCACCAGTAACTGCCCGGCGAGCGCCGCCACGATGTCCTCGTCGAGCTGGCCGGCGAGCAGGTCGGAGGCCTCGGCGAGGAACGAGAGCGCACCGCGGCCCGCCCAGTCCGCGTCGTCGCGCAGAGCGCGCCGGGCGGTGGGGGCGAGCAGTTCGGCGGTGCGCAGCCCGCTCCGGAGTTCCGGCTCGGCGGCCAGCTCGGGCAGCGCGGTCCAGTCGTCGACGGGCAGACGGGCCCAGACGGTCTTGAGGCCGGTGCGGTACGTGATGCCCCAGCGTTCGGCAAGTGCGGCGACGACCTGCAGCCCGCGCCCGCCCTCGGCCGGGTCGTCCCGGTCCGCCGCGGGCACCGGGTCAGGGCGGTCGCTGCGTACGGAACGGGTGGGGTGGTGGTCGGCGACCTCCAGCACCAGGGCTGCGGCCTCGTCCCCGGCCGCTTCCTCCAGCCGGAAGAGGAGCTCGACGGTGGTCCCGGCGTGCACGACGGCGTTGGTGACGAGCTCATCGGCGACGATCACCGAGTCGTCGGCCAGCCGGTCGCTGAAGCCCACGGCCGCGGGCAGTCCGAGCCCGGTCCACTCGGCGAGGGCGGCCCGGACGAACCGGCGCGCGGCGGCCGGCGCGAGGAGATTCCCCGGCAGGCTCGTCCGGGCGACCGGCCGCGCGTCCGCCCGCCCGACGTGGGTATCGGGACGCTGAACGGTGTCCCGCTGCAAGGGAATGGGCCCCATGGCGCCGCTCCTGACCTGTTCTCGCACGGCCTGTTTCGCGCCGTGTGCCGCTGACGACACGGACAGAGTGACAGACCGATCCTCCCCAGAAGCACCGAGTTACCGAAGTGGGAGGAGAAGACGCAGGAACCACGATCAGGAACGGGGATCAGGAACAGCGGTGCGGACGGGGCAGTCCGCCCCGCCCGCACCATGGGCCGTGCCTACGCCTCGCGGGCGCCCACGTACATCTCGTCGATGAGGCTCTTGTACGCGCGCTCGACAACCGGCCGCTTGAGCTTGAGGCTCGGCGTCAGCTCGCCGTGCTCGACATCGAGGTCGCGCGGCAGCAGCCGGAACTGCTTGATGGTCTGCCAGCGCTGCAGCCCCCCGTTGAGCCGTTTCACATAGCCGTCGATGAGCTCCACGGCCTGCGGGGACGCGACCACGTCGGCGTACGGCTTGCCCGCCAGGCCGTTCTCGGAGGCCCAGCCGAGGATGGTCGGCTCGTCGAGGGCGATCAGGGCGGTGCAGTAGTTACGGTCCGCGCCGTGCACCAGGATGTTGGAGACGAACGGGCACACCGCCTTGAACTGTCCCTCGACCTCCGCCGGGGCGACGTACTTGCCGCCCGACGTCTTGATCAGGTCCTTCTTGCGGTCGGTGATCCGCAGGTAGCCGTCCACCGAGAGCTCGCCGATGTCACCGCTGTGCAGCCAGCCGTCGGCCTCCAGCACCTCGGCGGTCTTCTCCGGCTGGCGGTGGTAGCCCTGCATGATGCCGGGGCCGCGCAGCATGATCTCGCCGTCGTCCGCGATCCGTACCTCGGTGCCGGGGAGCGGCTTGCCGACCGTGCCCGTGCGGTAGGCCTCGCCCGGGTTGACGAAGGAGGCGGCGCTCGACTCGGTGAGCCCGTAGCCCTCCAGGATGTGAATGCCGGCGCCGGCGAAGAAGTAGCCGATCTCGGGGGCGAGCGCCGCGGAGCCGGAGACACAGGCGCGGAGCCGGCCACCGAAGGCCTCGCGGATCTTGGCGAAGACCAGGGCGTCGGCGACCTTGTGCTTGGCGCCGAGGCCGAACGGGACGGAGGCCGTGCCGGTGCGCCGGAAGTTGTCCTGGGACACCTTCGCGTACTCGCGGGCGACCCCGGCCGCCCACTGGAAGATCTTGTACTTGGCGCCGCCACCGGCCCGCGCCTTGGACGCGACCCCGTTGTAGACCTTCTCGAAGATACGGGGCACGGCGGCCATGTACGTCGGCTGGACCACCGGCAGATTCTCGATGATCTTGTCGATCCGGCCGTCGACGGCGGTGACATGGCCGACCTCGATCTGGCCCGAGGTGAGGACCTTGCCGAAGACGTGCGCGAGCGGCAGCCAGAGGTACTGGACGTCGTCCTCGGTGATCAGGCCGGTCGCCACAGTGGCCTTGGCCATGTACGACCAGTTGTCGTGCGGCAGCCGTACGCCCTTGGGGCGGCCGGTGGTGCCCGAGGTGTAGATCAGGGTGGCCAGCTGGTCGGCGGTGATCGCGTCGACCCGCTCCTTGACCGCGCCCGGGTTCTTCGCCAGGAGCTCGGCGCCGCGGGCCTCCAGATCGGCCAGCGAGAGCACCCAGCCCTCGGGGTCGGCCGCGTCGGGCTCGACGCCGTCCGGGTCGATGACGATGACATGGGTGAGGTTCGGCAGGTCGGCGCGGCGCTCGCGGGCCTTGGCCAGCTGGCCGGCGTCCTCGGCGATCAGCACACGGCTCTCGGAGTCGGCAAGGATGAACGACGATTCCTCGGCGTTCGTCGACGGGTAGATCGTGGTCGTCGCGGCGCCCGCGCACATCACACCGAGGTCGGCGAGGACCCACTCGACCCGGGTGGCGGAGGAGAGCGCGACCCGTTCCTCCGGCTCCACCCCCAGACCGATGAGTCCTGCGGCGATCGCGTACACACGCTCCGCGGCCTGTGCCCAGCTCAGCGACTTCCATTCGTCGGCGCCCTGTCCGGTGGCCGAGGGGACCGGGTAGCGGTAGGCCTCGCCGTCCGGAGTGGCCGCAACGCGGTCGATGAAGAGGGTCGCCACGGAGGGCGGTCGGTTATCGATCAGGGTCTGTGTGTCGCTCACGACATCCTCCGGGCCTGCGGCAGTGCTTCACGACCGGTTGTTTGGTTGCTGCGTGCTGCTGCTTGATCCTGCTTAGGTGCGTCCGTCTGCGTGCTGATCCTGCGTGTGTGATTCCGCTTGTTTAACTCGCGAGTAACTACGAGTCGTGATCAGGGTAGAGCGCGCACGTCCGCCGCGTAAGAGGCAATCGGACGCCGCTTCATAACAAACGGACCCCCACGCCGCAGGGTGCTGCGACGCAGGGGTCCGTTGGGGCTACCACCGAGTAGGGGCAGCGGGGCTCAAGCCGGGACAGAAGCGGAAATCCGGCGGGAACTACTTCTTGCCCTTGCTCTCCCCGCCCGACTCATCGGTGGACAGCACGGCGATGAAGGCCTCCTGAGGCACCTCCACATTGCCGACCATCTTCATCCGCTTCTTGCCTTCCTTCTGCTTCTCCAGCAGCTTCCGCTTACGGGAGATGTCACCGCCGTAGCACTTGGCGAGGACGTCCTTGCGGATGGCGCGGACGGTCTCACGGGCGATGACCCGGGAGCCGATGGCCGCCTGGATCGGCACCTCGAAGTTCTGCCGCGGAATCAGCTCGCGCAGCTTGGCGACGAGCCGCACGCCGTACGCGTACGCCTTGTCCTTGTGCGTGACCGCGGAGAATGCGTCGACCTTGTCGCCGTGCAGCAGGATGTCGACCTTGACGAGCTGGGCGGACTGCTCGCCGGTGGGCTCGTAGTCGAGCGAGGCGTAACCCCGCGTCTTGGACTTCAGCTGGTCGAAGAAGTCGAAGACGATCTCGGCGAGCGGCAGGGTGTAGCGGATCTCGACCCGGTCCTCGGAGAGGTAGTCCATGCCGAGCAGGGTGCCGCGCCGGTTCTGGCAGAGCTCCATGATCGCGCCGATGAACTCGCTGGGGGCGAGGACAGTGGCACGTACGACCGGCTCGTGCACCTTGTCGATCTTGCCCTCGGGGAACTCGCTCGGGTTGGTGACGATGTGCTCGCTGCCGTCCTCCATGTCGACGCGGTAGACCACGTTGGGGGCGGTGGCGATGAGCTCCAGACCGAACTCGCGCTCCAGCCGCTCGCGGATCACGTCGAGGTGCAGCAGCCCGAGGAAGCCGACCCGGAAGCCGAAGCCGAGGGCCGCGGAGGTCTCCGGCTCGTACACCAGGGCGGCGTCGTTGAGCTGAAGCTTGTCGAGGGCCTCGCGCAGGTCGGGGTAGTCCGAGCCGTCGAGCGGGTACAGCCCCGAGAACACCATCGGCTTGGGGTCCTTGTAGCCGCCCAGCGCCTCGGTCGCGCCCTTGTTCAGGGAGGTGATCGTGTCACCGACCTTGGACTGCCGGACGTCCTTCACACCGGTGATGATGTAGCCGACTTCGCCCACACCGAGACCGTCGGCCGGGGTCATCTCCGGGGAGGAGACACCGATCTCCAGCAGCTCGTGGGTGGCGCCGGTGGACATCATCTTGATGCGCTCGCGCTTGTTGAGCTGGCCGTCGACGACACGGACGTACGTGACGACGCCGCGGTACGAGTCGTAGACCGAGTCGAAGATCATCGCGCGGGCGGGTGCGTCGGCGTTGCCGACGGGCGCCGGGACGTCCCTGACCACCCGGTCCAGCAGGGCGTCCACACCGATGCCGGTCTTCGCGGAGACCTTGAGGACGTCCTCGGGCTGGCAGCCGATGAGGTTGGCCAGCTCCTCGGAGAACTTCTCCGGCTGCGCGGCCGGCAAGTCGATCTTGTTGAGCACCGGGACGATGGTGAGGTCGTTCTCCATCGCCAGGTAGAGGTTGGCCAGCGTCTGGGCCTCGATGCCCTGCGCGGCGTCGACCAGCAGGACCGTGCCCTCGCAGGCGGCGAGCGAGCGGGAGACCTCGTACGTGAAGTCCACGTGGCCCGGCGTGTCGATCATGTTGAGGACATGGGTGCTGCCCTGGCCCTCGCCCGTGGTGGGCGCCCAGGGCAGACGCACCGCCTGGGACTTGATGGTGATGCCGCGCTCGCGCTCGATGTCCATCCGGTCGAGGTACTGAGCGCGCATCTGCCGCTGGTCGACCACGCCCGTCAGCTGAAGCATCCGGTCGGCAAGGGTCGACTTGCCGTGGTCGATGTGCGCGATGATGCAGAAGTTGCGGATCAGCGCCGGGTCGGTACGGCTCGGCTCGGGCACGTGGATAGGAGTCGCGGGCACGCAGGGTCCTGATTCTTGAGACGCCGAACGCCGTGTCTCGGGTCGATGTCGGGTCGGTCGGATCTATACGTAGCTTCCATCGTCCCACGCCCTCGGGGTAGAGACCGGTTTGGGCCGGTCGGAGCGCGGCTGGTACCGTTGACAGCTGTGCTTCGTGGCCCTTTTGGGCGGCGGGGCGCACATCGAAGATCCAACGAACCTGAAAAGGCTCTTTCGTGGCGAACATCAAGTCCCAGATCAAGCGGAACAAGACGAACGAGAAGGCGCGCCTGCGTAACAAGGCCGTCAAGTCCTCGCTCAAGACCGCGATCCGCAAGGCCCGTGAGGCTGCCGCTGCGGGCGACGTCGAGAAGGCCACCACGGCCGTTCGCGACGCTTCGCGCGCGCTCGACAAGGCTGTCTCGAAGGGCGTCATCCACAAGAACGCCGCCGCCAACAAGAAGTCGGCGCTGGCCTCCAAGGTTGCCGCCCCCCAGGGCTGAGCTTTCTGATGTAACTGCCGGAACGGACCAGCGGGCCCTCTCTCCCGTCCCTGCCCGGCCCCCGCGCCGCACACCGAACCTGCGTTCGCCACGCGGGTGCGGCGCACCAAGCGTGAAACCGAGGCCCCGGCCATCGCCCTCCCCAGAGCGACAACCGGGGCCTTCGGCATGCCCGGACATGCCGGTCCCGTCAAGCCCGCCCGGCGATCGGGAGCAACACGTCGACCGCCCAGCACCCACCCCGCCTCACGACGGGGCAAAGCTTGCCGGGAGGGGGCACTAGCGCCGCCCGGCCCGCGCCGCCCTCGCAACAGCGACCACGGCCTTCTCCAGGGCGTACTCGGGATCGTCCCCGCCGCCCTTGACGCCCGCATCCGCATCCGCGACCGCCCGCAGAGCCGCCGCCACCCCGTCCGGCGTCCACCCCCGCATCTGCTGCCGCACCCGGTCGATCTTCCACGGTGGCATGCCCAGTTCACGGGCAAGATCCGCAGGCCGGCCCCCGCGCGCCGAGGACAGCTTGCCGATCGCCCGTACGCCCTGCGCCAGCGCACTGGTGATCAGCACCGGCGCCACCCCGGTCGACAGCGACCAGCGCAGTGCCTCCAGCGCCTCTGCGGCCCGCCCCTCCACCGCCCGGTCGGCGACCGCGAAGCTGGACGCCTCCGCACGACCGGTGTAGTAGCGCCCGACGACCGCCTCGTCGATCGTGCCCTCGACATCCGCAACCAGCTGCGACACCGCGCTCGCCAGCTCCCGCAGATCGCTGCCGATGGAGTCGACGAGCGCCTGGCACGCCTCGGGGCTCGCGGAACGCCCCAGCGCCCGGAACTCCGACCGGACGAACGAGAGCCGCTCGGCAGGCTTCGTGGTCTTCGGGCAGGCGACCTCCCGCGCACCCGCCTTGCGCGCCGCGTCCAAAAGCCCCTTGCCCTTGGCGCCGCCCGCGTGCAGCAGGACGAGCGTGATCTCCTCGGCCGGTGCGTCGAGGTACGCCTTGACGTCCTTGATCGTGTCGGCGGAGAGATCCTGCGCATTGCGCACGATCACCACCTTGCGCTCGGCGAAGAGCGACGGGCTCGTGAGCTCGGCAAGGGTGCCCGGCTGGAGCTGGTCGGAGGTGAGGTCGCGGACGTCCGTGTCGGCGTCGGACGCGCGGGCCGCCGCCACCACCTGCTGCACCGCACGGTCGAGGAGGAGGTCCTCCTGGCCCACGGCGAGCGTGAGGGGGGCGAGCGGATCGTCGGTGGAATTCCTTCTGGTGGCCATCGCCGTCCAGCATCCCACGCCCCTCCGACAGCCTGGTCTCGACGCCTCTCCCCGCGCCCGTCGCCGTACTGGAGAATGGGCAGGTGAGCGACGTGAGACATGTACTGGTGCTGCCCGACCGCGATACCGCGGAGGAGGTGGCCGGGGAGCTCGCCGACCGTTTCGGAGTCGCCGAGGAACCTCAGCTCGTACGCGACGCGCTGGCCGGCGAGGACGACGCGGAGGACGCCCAGTGGCTGGTGGTCGTGGAGGACGCGGACGGCCGGCTCGACCCATCGGCACTCGACGAACTGGCGGCGGAGTACGAGGGCTGGCTGGAGGCGCCCTAGTTGTTCTGTCCGGCCCTGTTCCGCCGGACGCCACCCAGCCGCTGCGGCCCCGGCCGCAGCACCCCGGGGCTCAGCCCTTGGGGACGATCTGGATGTCCATGTCGATGGCGATGCTGGAGCCGACGGCGGCGATACCGCGGGCCAGCATGGTCTGCCAGGTGAGGGTGAAGTCCTCACGGTGCAGCTCGGTGGTGGCCCGGCAGGCCGCTCTGGTCTCCCCCTCGAGACCGTTGCCGAGGCCGAGGTACTGGGTGTCCAGCATCACGGTACGGCTGACGCCGTGAAGGGTGAGCGCGCCGCTCACGCCCCAGCGGCTGCCACCCCGGTGAACGAAACGGTCGCTGTAGAACTCCATCGTCGGATAGCGCCCGACGTCGAGGAAGTCGCTGGACCGCAGATGGTCGTCGCGCATCTGCACGTTGGTGTCGATCGACGAGGCGTCGATGATCACGTGCATGGCGGAGTCCTCCATGCGGTCGGCGATCCGTATCGCACCTGCGAATGTGTTGAATCGGCCATGGATACGGGCCAGCCCGATGTGGCGGGCCGTGAAGCCGATCTGGGAGTGGTTCGGCTCGATCTCCCACTCACCGGGGTCGGGCAGCTGCGGGGGTGCGGCCACCTGGAGCATGACGTCCCCGAGCCCCGCGTGGCCGCTCTCGGAGACCGTGGCCGAACCGTGGAACGGGGTGAAGCCCTCGGCCGTGACAGCCAGCCGGTAGTCACCTGCCGGCACGGTGGCGAGGACGGTCCCGAAGGGGTCCGTCTCACCGCCGACGACCTTGCGGCCCGCACTGTCCGTGACGACGAACTCAGCCTGCTGAACAGCCTCGTTGACCGGATCGAGGACGCGGCAGCTCAGGACTCCCGCAGTGCGCGGCACCGTGAGTCCCGCCAGCGGGTTGCCCTGCGCCGCACTCGTTGCGTTCTTGCTTCCCAGCCAACGGCCGAACATCTTCACGTACCCCCGGGGGAGATTCACCTTGGGGCCGAACGGCTGGACGTCGTTGTCGGAGCAGCGGCCCGCCGACGAGCATGCATTCGATCACTCTTGGGGTGTTCGAGGCAAACGGAGGAACTGGGAGTGGCTTGGGTGGAGGTGTTACCGAAGGTCCGAATTGAATGTTCCGCTTGTGCGCTTCAGCCGTTGCGTCCGGAAATCTCGGCCTGATGGACCGTGGGCAGCCGGTGGAGCCGCAGCCCGAAGTGTTCGCGGTAGGCGTCGAGCACCTCGGCGTCCGTGGCGAGCGGCACCTCGCGGCGTTCGCCACGCACGGTCGTGACGAGCGTGCGGCCGCTCAGGGTGACCCGACCCTCGTCGGTGAGCCGGGAGCAGACCACCGACCGGGTGAAGTGGGAGTCGGGCGAGGTGCGGTGGTACCAGGCGCCTGCCCGGAAGTCCGCAAGAGCGCGGGGCCGCAGATCCAGCCGGAACTGCGGAGCTTCGTCGCGCAGTACATCGAGATCCCCAGCACCGGCTCCGGCGGCGCCCGCGGCGCTTGCCCCGGTGTTGTCGCTGTCCTCGGCATCGGGCGTCTCCCGGATCCGGAACGTACCGCTCGGATCCTCCTGGTCCGTGCGGTCGTCGAGTGCGAGCGGCTGGCGGGCGTGGTCGCCGAAGCCGACATCGACCAGCCAGGGGCCGGTGCTGTCGTCGGTCGCGACGCGCAGCGCGAGATGGTCGTACGGGATGCCGAACCGTCCGCCGTCCCCGTAGCCGCGGGCCTGGAGGAGGGTGACGCGGAAGCCGAGTGCCCGGAGCAGTACGGCGAAGGTCGCGTTGAGTTCGTAGCAGAACCCGCCGCGCCGGGCACCCACCACCTTGTCCAGGAGCGCCCTTTCGTCCAGCACGATGTCTTCGCCGAGATGGATCGACAGGTTCTCGAAGGGCACAGCGGTGAGGTGTCGCAGTTGCAGCTCGCGCAGAGCGGCGGCGTCGGGACGTGCGGGACGGCGGGCGCCGATGCGGTCAAGGTACGCGTCGACGGTCTGCGGCGATTGCGGGTCCATGGCCGAAGTCTGTCCGGGAGACCTGCGGCACGCCATGAGCCGGTGGTCCTAGGACCGCCGACCGAGGTGCGGCATCGCGCGCTCTCGCCAGCGTGCGGGACATGACGAATCCGGAGCCGGCGCGCAGCCGGGAACAGCGCAAGCAGGATGTGTTCGACCGCTTCGAGAAGGACGAGGACGCCTGGGTGGCGTCCGCTTCGGCGGACGGCGTGCCGACGCTGGTACCGCTGTCGTTCGTGTGGGACGACGGGACTCTGCTGATGGCCACGCGGCGCACCAACCCGACGGCGCGCAATGTGACGCCGGCCGGGCAGGCCAGGATCAGTCTGGGGCACACCCGCGACGTGGTGCTCGTCGATGCGACCGCCGAGGTCGTGGAGGGCGCGGAACTCTCCGTGGAATCGGGCGACGCCTTCGCGACGAAACTCAACTGGGACCCGCGCGGCCGCACCTCCTGGGTGTATCTCCGCTTCACCCCCTACGCGGTCAGGGCATGGCGGGAGGAGAACGAACTGTCCGAGCGCGAGCTGATGGCCGAAGGCACCTGGCTGATCTGACGACGCGACACCTCGCCAGGCGATCGGGCAGAGGTCGCCGAGATGAAACGCGGTCGGCCACAGCGGGGTCGGACGGGGCGCGGTCGGCCGGATGGTGGTCATGAGCGCCCGACCGCCCGCAACCGCGACCCGGCGCCCGTCACCGCGATCGCGCCGTCCAGGTCCGTGCGCAGCACCACCGCTCCCCCGGCCCTCAGCGCCTCCACGGTCCGGGCCGCCGGGTGCCCGTACGGGTTGTTCCTGCCCACACTCACCAGGGCGAGCCGGGGACGCGCGCTGCGCAGCAACGCCGGGTCCTGGTGGGCGGATCCATGATGGGCGACCTTGAGGACGTCCACCCGCGGAAGTGCCGGGTACTGGCGCAACAGCCCTTGTTGGGCCGCGGGTTCGAGGTCACCGAGGAGCAACAGGCTCAGTCCGCCGGTCCGGACGAACAGCGTGACACTGGCGTCGTTCGGCTCCTCCGGAACGGGTCCTGCCGTCGCGCCTCCCGCCGGCCACAGGACTCGCCAGTCGAGTGTGCCGATGCGGCGGCGCTCTCCCGCTGCCGCCCGTACCAGAGGGACTCGCGCCGCGGCGGCTGTTCTGCGTACGAACGCCGCCTGGTCCGGTGGTTCGTCCAGACTCGTCGTCTGGATCGCGCCGACCGCTCTGCCCCGCAACACGCCGGGCAGGCCCCGGACATGATCGGCATGAAAGTGCGTGAGCAGCAGGAGTGGCACCCTGGTGATGCCCAGGTCACGCAGGCAGCGGTCGGCCAGACGTGGATCGGGACCGGTGTCGATCACCACGCCCTCACCGTCCCCCGCCGCCAGCACCATGGTGTCGCCCTGACCCACATCGCACATCACGAACGCCCAGTCCGGCGGCGGCCATCCCGTCAGTACCCGGGTGAGCGGCGCCGGGCGCAGCACCGCGAGGACCAGCAGCAGCGCGGCAGCCGAACAGACCCATGGGTGACGCGCGATACGACGGGCGGACAGCGCCGCCAGGGCCGTGAGGGCGGTCAACAGGAGCGCTCCCCGCCAGCCGTCGGGCCAGTCGATCTCCGCCCCGGGAAGAGCCGCCCCGGTGCGGGCCACGGAGGCGATCCACCCGGCCGGCCAGCCCGCGATCCGGGCGAGCAGCTCGGCCACGGGCATGGCCACCGGTGCCGCGGCGAGCGCGGCGAACCCGAGGACGGTGGCGGGCGCCACCGCGAACTCGGCCAGCAGGTTGCACGGAATCGCCACCAGACTGACCCGCGAGGCAAGCACCACGACGACGGGCGCGCATACCGCCTGCGCCGCGGCGGCCGCCCCCAGCGCCTCGGCGAGCCGGGGCGGCACCCGCCTCCGTTGCAGCGCGGCACTCCATCGCGGGGCGACCGTGAGCAGGGCGCCGGTCGCCAGAACGGAGAGGACGAAGCCATAACTGCGCGCCAGCCACGGGTCGTACAGCACGAGCAGCAGAACGGCGGCGGCCAGTGCGGGAATCAGCGAGCGGCGGCGGCCCGTACCGATCGCGAGCAGTGTGATCAGTCCGCAGACCGCGGCGCGCAGCACGCTCGGCTCCGGTCGGCACACGAGGACGAAGGCGAGCGTGAGTCCGCCGCCGAGCAGCGCGGTCATCCGCAGCGGGATGCCCAACCGGGGTGCCAGACCACGGCGTTCGACCCGGAGCGCGGCGCCGGGCGGTCCGATGAGCAACACGAGCAGGATCGCCAGGTTGGCACCGGAAACCGCCATCAGGTGCGTGAGGTCGGCTGCTCGGAATGCCTCGTGGAGTTCGGGGGTGACCCTGGAGGTGTCGCCGACGACCAGCCCCGGCAGCAGCGCCCGCGCATCGGGATCCAACCCGTCCGTCGCGCGTCGCAGGCCCGCGCGCAGTTCGCCCGCTGTGCGCTGGAGAGAAGTCGGCGGCCCAGTGACGCGAGGCGGCCCCTTGCCGTCCGGACGCAGGACCGCGGCGTTGCGTTGCCCGCTGTGCAGCGGTGGCGCGAGTCGGCCGCTCACGTGCAGCCTCGTGGACGGCAGCAGCCGCTCCCACCGCGCCGTCGAACCGGAGGGCGACACGATCAGCAGCACCGGGGTGCGGAGACGGGTGGTGGCACCGCCGGGTGCCGTGAGCCCGGTGATCTCGGCGTCCAGGAGGAGAGCGGCCGGGGCGCTGTGGTCGCCTTGGACCTGGGGGCGGGTCCGGCGTGCGTCGGACGTGACCATCACCTCCGCCTCGACCCTCGCGAAACGGTCGGCCAGCACGGGTACGGGCCCCTGCCGTGCGTCCGCGCCGTGCAGGCCCGCCGCCGTCGCTCCGGCCGCCGCGCAGAGCAACGCCGCGGCGGCCGCGGTGGCATGGAGCCTGTGCCGGTTCCGTCCGGCGCTGCCCTCACCGCCCTCGCACTCCCGGTGGCCGGCGGGCCGAGCGCGCGCCGCGCGGGTCGCCGAGGCCCGTGAGACACCGAGGAGTACCAGGGCGGCAACGAGGCAGAGCGCCGTCCCCGCGGCTGTCCAGCGCCAGGGCGCACCCACGGCGAGCGCCGCGGCGGCCCAGGCCGCGAGGGCCGACGGGACCAGTCGCAGATCGACCGGGCCCTCCTGTCGCGGGTCGGCGGCGCCAAGCCGTCGGCCCGACGCCGCATGGACGTCCGGTGGGACGTGCGGGCGGGTCATGGCCGTACCAACGGTTGGAGGTCGGCGAACCGGCGGTCGCCGATCCCGTTGACCTCACGGAGTTCGTCGACGGAACGGAAGCCGCCGTGCTGCGCGCGGTAGTCGAGGATGTGCTGGGCGAGGACCGGACCGACGCCGGGCAGGGTGTCCAGCTGTTCCACGGTCGCGCTGTTGAGGCTGACCGGCCCGGTCGCCGGGCCACCATGGCCGCCCGTGCCGGCGCCGCCCGGGGCACCGGAGACGAGTGGGCCGGGGGGCGCGCCGACCACCACCTGTTCCCCGTCCAGCAGCACCCGCGCCCGGTTGAGCCCGGTGATGTCCACGCCCGGCCGGGCCCCGCCCGCCGCCCGCAGCGCGTCGGCCACCCGCGCTCCGGACGGCAAGGGGTAGATGCCCGGCCGCCGCACCTTGCCGCTGACGTCGACGACGATCCGCCCGTCCGGTCCTGGGGTGGCCGGGGGTCCCGGTGACGGTTCGGGGGTACGGACGGGATCCGTCGTCGGGTCCGATGTCGGGGCGTGCGCGCGCTCGTCGACCGGATCGGGCGCCCGTACGGACTGGGGCCGTGCGGACCAGAAGTGGACCGCTGCGAAGACTGCGGCAGCCACCAGGACAACGGTGAGCGCGGCAAGGGTTCTCGGCTCCAGACCGCACCTGAGCCGCAACCACATCGGGAGCCGCTCCCGCACCGCGGGCACCATCCGCTCCCACCGCCCCGGCGCAGCCGGAGCCGGCTCGACCACCCGCGCCGGCTCGTCGGACGGCGCGGCACTCCCCGGACGAGGAGCTGCCGGGGCCGGTGCGGGGGCCGTGTCCGGGGTCGGGGCCCACGACCCCGTCACCGACCGGTCCGCACGTCCTCCGTACGCCCCCGCCATGAGCGCGTCCGCACGTCGCCGCGAAGCGGCGGCGACCACGGCGGCGCGCCCACGCGAAGGCCGTCGCCGCCCGGGTCCAGGACCGGGCCCAGAACCGGGATCAACGCCTTGGGCACCCGGCCCGCGTCGGTCCCGCACGTCCGAGGCCGCAGCGCGGCCGGGTCCACTTCCGCTGCTTGCACGATGTGATCGGGGAGCCATGTCTCATGACGCTAGGCACATGTGCCCGAGCCCGCTGAGCAGGCCCATATCCGGTGGACAACCGACCAGTTGTGGATATCTCGCTCACTCCCAGGAGTGAGATCAACGCGGTGAAACCACTGCTCCCAGCAGACCCGGGCCGGTGTGCGCACCGATCACGGCACCCACCTCGCTGACATGCAGTTCGGCCAGTCCCGGGACTCGCACGCGCAGCCTCTCGGCCAGTCGCTCGGCGCGCTCGGGCGCTGCCAAGTGGTGCACGGCGATGTCCACCCGTCCCGTGCCCGCCCGCTCGACGACGATCTCCTCCAGCCGTGCGATCGCCTTCGAGGCCGTCCGTACCTTCTCCAGCAGCTCGATCCGGCCGCCGTCCAGCTGCAGCAACGGCTTCACCGCGAGCGCCGACCCCAGCAGGGCCTGGGCCGCGCCGATGCGTCCACCGCGGCGGAGATAGTCCAGCGTGTCGACGTAGAAGTACGCGGAGGTGCCCGCGGCGCGCTTCTCGGCGGCCGCGACCGCCTCGTCCAGGCTGCCGCCCCCCTCCGCAGTCTCCGCCGCTGCCAGGGCGCAGAATCCCAGAGCCATGGCCACCATCCCGGTGTCCACGACCCGCACCGGCACCGGAGCGTCCTTCGCGGCGAGCAGCGCGGCATCGTACGTACCCGAGAGCTCGGCCGAGAGGTGCAGCGAGACGATGCCGGCTGCGCCCGCCTCGGCCGCCGCCCGGTACGCCGCGGCGAAGACCTCGGGGCTGGGCCGGGATGTCGTCACGGGTCGTCGCTTCTGGAGCGCCAGCGCAAGGGAGCGGGCCGAGATCTCGGTGCCCTCCTCCAGCGCCTGATCACCGAGGACGACGGTCAGAGGCACTGCGGTGATGCCATGCCGCTCCATCGTCTGGGGCGGCAGGTGGGCCGTGGAATCGGTGACGATCGCGACATGGCGGGACATGAGCGGGAGGTTACCTGCCGGGGCGGTGGCTCGGCAGTCCGCCCCCGAGCGAGTGATCACATCCGATCGCTTCAGGGCGCATCCTGCCACCCCCAGTCACGTCGGTTCGAGCCTGACGCGACGGCCACACGCCTGTACACGCCCGGACCCGACGGCCCGCACACGTGCGTACCGTGCCCGCAACCGCCCATGCGCGCGACCGAAGGCCCCGGTCGGATCCGCCCCGCCCCCTCAGTTCGTCGTCTCGGGCCGCGTGGCCTTCTGCCACGGATAGCCCGTCTGCCCCCGAGGATCCCGAGCCGTGAGCGCCTCCGGCCCCTCCTCGCCGACCGGCGCATTCCACGACCGGCCGTCCCCACCCGGGCGTGCCCCCGCACCGGCGCCGGCCCGCCCGTCTGCCCGGGCGTCCGCCCCTGCCGAAGACTCCACGGGCTCCTCCACCGTCCAGTGCCGCAGGGCCCCCGCCTCCACGTCGATCTGCGTGTTCAGCGCCGCCAGATCGTCGTCGGCGAACTGCCGTGCCCGGTCGCGCGCGGCCCACCGCAGCGACTCCGCGGAGTGCGTGATCCGCTGCGTGCGCTGCTTCAGCCCGGGCAGCAGCGAGGCGACCGTCGCCCGGTCGGGCTCGCGCTCCAGCCGCTTCAGCTCCTCGTCGAGCTCCCGCCCGTGGACGCTCAGCCGCTGGAACAGCCCCAGCGACTCCGACAGCGAGGCGTCCTCGGCCACCCCTGTCTGCAGCGCCTCCTGCGTGGCCCGCATCGACGTGCGCAGCGTGAGCCGGAGCTGCGCCAGCTCACCGGCCACACCCGGCTGGCCATAGCTCTTCGCCCGCAGGGTGGTGTCCTCGACGGTGCGGCGTGCCTGCGTGATCGTGCGGTCCACACCGCGCTTCGCCGCGCCGATGGCCTTGACGCTCACATAGACGCCCAGCGCCACGAACGCGACAAAGAGCAGCCCCAGGATCAGGATCACGGCTTCCATGACGCCCCTCGATGTCGATTCGGCTGCCGAGTACCGGCCCCTCAACCGTAAACGGAACGGGCAGGCCGCGGGTTCCGTCGGAACCCCCAACCTGCCCGTAGGGGAAAGCCCTCACACCGCCGTACGACAACCGGCGGTCAGCCGCAGACCCGGCCCGTCACGCGGGGACGATGTTGACCAGCTTCGGCGCTCGCACGATCACCTTGCGGATCCCGGCCCCGTCCAGGGCCGCGACCACCGCCGGGTCGGCCAGGGCCAGCGCCTCCAGATCCTCGTCCGAGATCGACGGGGAGATCTCCAGCCGCGCCTTGACCTTGCCCTTGACCTGCACCACGCAGGTCACGGTCTCGTCCACGACGTACGCCGGATCGGCGACCGGGAAGTCCTGGTGCACGACCGACTCGGTGTGGCCCAGCCGGCGCCACAGCTCCTCGGCGATGTGCGGCGCCAGCGGCGCGACCAGCAGGACCAGCCGCTCGGCGACGGACCGGGACAGCGGGCCGCCCACCTTGGTCAGGTGGTTGTTCAGCTCGGTGACCTTGGCGATGGCGGTGTTGAAGCGCATCCCGGCCATGTCCTGGCCGACGCCGTCGATGGCCTTGTGCAGCGCGCGCAGCGTGTCCTCGCCGGGCTCGGTGTCCACGACGGTGACCTCACCGGTCTCCTCGTCGACGATGTTGCGCCACAGCCGCTGCAGCAGTCGGTACTGGCCGACGACGGCGCGCGTGTCCCACGGACGCGACACGTCCAGCGGGCCCATCGCCATCTCGTACAGTCGCAGCGTGTCCGCCCCGTACTCGGCGCAGATCTCGTCGGGCGTGACGGCGTTCTTGAGGGACTTGCCCATCTTGCCCAGGACGCGGCTGACCTTCTCGCCCTGGTGGTAGAACGTGCCGTCGCGCTCCTCGACCTCGGCCGCCGGGACCGCGATGCCGCGGCTGTCCCGGTAGACGAAGGCCTGGATCATGCCCTGGTTGTACAGCTTGTGGAACGGCTCCACCGACGAGATGTGCCCCAGGTCGTGGAGGACCTTGGACCAGAAGCGGGCGTACAGCAGGTGCAGTACGGCGTGCTCGGCGCCGCCCACGTACAGGTCGACACCACCGGTCGGCTGACCCTCGCGCGGCCCCATCCAGTACTGCTCGATCGCCGGGTCGACCAGCTGCCGGTCGTTGTTCGGGTCCAGGTAGCGCAGCTCGTACCAGCAGGAACCGGCCCAGTTGGGCATGGTGTTGGTCTCGCGGCGGTACTTCTTCGGGCCGTTGCCGTCGCCCAGGTCCAGCGTGACGTTGACCCAGTCCGCGTTCCGGGACAGCGGAGTCTCGGGCTGGGTGTCGGCGTCCTCCGGGTCGAAGGTGCGCGGCGAGTAGTCGTCGACCTCCGGCAGCTCCAGCGGCAGCATCGACTCGGGCAGCGGGTGGGCGATGCCGTCCTCGTCGTAGACGATCGGGAAGGGCTCGCCCCAGTAGCGCTGACGGCTGAACAGCCAGTCGCGCAGCCGGAAATTGACAGTCCCCTCGCCCAGGTCCTTCGCCTTCAGCCACTCGGTGATCTTCGCCTTGGCGTCGACGACACCCAGGCCGTCCAGCGAGATCTCGTCGTTGGCGGAGTTGACCAGCTTCGCGTCGTAGGAGGCGAACGCGTCGTCCCACGTGGAGGTGTCCGTACCGCGGTCGTCCGACGGCTCGACAACGCAGCGCATCGGCAGCTCAAAGGCGCGCGCGAACGCGAAGTCGCGCGCGTCGTGCGCCGGTACGGCCATGATCGCGCCGGTCCCGTAGCCCATCAGGACGTAGTCGGCGATGAAGACAGGCACCTTCTCGCCGCTGACCGGGTTGGTCGCGTACGCACCGGTGAAGACACCGGTCTTGTCCTTGGCCTCGGCCTGGCGCTCCACATCGGACTTGGCGGCGGCCTGCTTGCGGTACGCGGTGACGGCCTCGGCCGGGGACGCGTGTCCGCCGGTCCACACCGGGTGGGTGCCCTCGGGCCAGGCGGCCGGAATGACCCGCTCCACCAGCTCGTGCTCGGGCGCCAGCACCATGTACGTGGCACCGAACAGGGTGTCCTGGCGCGTGGTGAAGACGGTGATGTCACCGGCGCCGTCGACGGGGAAGTCGACACGCGCACCTTCGGAACGCCCGATCCAGTTGCGCTGCTGCAGCTTGATCGCCTCGGGCCAGTCCAGCCCGTCCAGGTCGTTCAGCAGCCGGTCGGCGTAGGCGGTGATGCGCATGTTCCACTGGCGCAGCTTGGCCTTGAAGACGGGGAAGTTGCCACGCTCGGAACGGCCGTCGGCCGTCACCTCTTCATTGGCCAGCACGGTGCCCAGGCCCGGCGACCAGTTGACGGGGGCGTCGGAGGCGTACGCCAGGCGGTACTCGCCCAGGGCATCGGCGCGCTCGGCGGCGCTCAGCGCGCTCCAGTCGCGGCCGTCCGGGGTCGGGCGCTCACCGTTCTCGAACTGCGCGACCAGGTCGGCGATCGGCCGGGCCCGGTCCGCCTCGGTGTCGTACCAGGAGTTGAAGATCTGCAGGAAGATCCACTGGGTCCACTTGTAGTACTCCGCCTCGATCGTCGCGAACGAGCGGCGCTTGTCGTGGCCCAGGCCCAGCCGGCGCAGCTGGGACTTCATGTTGACCATGTTGGCCTCGGTGGAGGCGCGCGGATGCGTACCGGTCTGTACGGCGTACTGCTCCGCCGGCAGGCCGAAGGCGTCGAAGCCCAGGGTGTGCAGCACGTTGTGCCCGGTCATGCGCTGGTGACGGGCGAAGACATCGGTGGCGATGTAGCCCAGCGGGTGACCGACGTGCAGGCCCGCGCCCGAGGGGTAGGGGAACATGTCCATGATGAACTTCTTCGGCCTGGCGGCCAGCTCCGCATCGCCCGCCAGATCGCCGGTCGGGTTCGGCGCCTCGTACGTGCCGTGGGCGTCCCAGAAGTCCTGCCAGCGTGCCTCGATGTCGGCGGCCATCGCCGCCGTATAGCGGTGCGGCGCAGCCACGTCGACTGCGGAATTCGTCTCGCTCATGATCCTCAAAGCTCCATCGATCGTCATCTGCCAGCGCTTACGGAAACGAAAAAGCCCCTCGCACAGGAGGGGACGCCGCGCCGATTCCAACCAGGCATTCACACCGGTCGGGACTGATCAGCGCGGCTCGCTAAGCAGAAGGCGTACGGCACGCATGGCGTCAGGGTACCGCACGGGCCCGGAGCGCAGCCGGGCGATTCCGCTCCGTGGACGACGGCGGACGGCCGGAACACCGGCGAGGCGGCGGCGGAGCACGCACCGGGCCACGGCGGATCGTCCGGGAAGCGGGGGTTACTCCGCGTAACGCCCCCTATCGGGGCAACCGCTCAAACCTCGTACTGGCCGGTATGGAGCGACTTAGCATGCGGCAACGGGACCGCTTTGCCGAACCATTCGGAGTCGCCCCCATGAACCCTCATCGCAAGATCCGCTCATCCCCCACCTTGAGCTCCGGACCGAGCCGCCCGGTACAGGGCGGGCTGACCGTCGCCGTGCTGGTTCTCATCCCTCTGCTCGCCGTCGCAGGGAGCGACGACTTGCGCGCCGCACTCGACTTCACGACCGGTGTCCTGTCGCTGGTCTCGCTCACCGCAGCCGTGGCCTGGGGCCTGATCGCCACCGACCGGCTGTTCCTGTCGTCGCGGCAGCGACTGCTCGGCCAGGGCATCCACCGGGCCGCCGCCACCGCCTCGCTGGGCTTCCTGCTCCTCCATGTCACCGTGAAGGTCGCGCTCGGACATGTGGCGCTGCTCGGCGCGCTCATCCCCTTCGGCCTCGGCGTGAGCGGGACGGCCGGGCTGATCGGCTTCGGCTCACTGGCCGGGCTGCTCATGGTGGTCGCCGCCACGACCGGCGCGCTGCGCAGCGCCTTTGCCACCCCGGGCCGGACAGCGGGGCGCTGGCGCGCCCTGCACGCACTGTCCTACCCGGCGTGGTGCGCCGCGCTGATCCACGGGCTGTACGCGGGCCGGCCGCCCGCGACCTGGGTCGTCGTGATGTACAGCCTCTCGCTGCTCGCGGTGGCCGCCGCCCTGTGCCTGCGGCAGCTGCCGCCCCCGGTGAAGCGCCGGATCAGCGAGCTGGTCGCCGCTCTGACCAAGCCGGATGCCCTCGGCTCCGAACCGGACCCGGTGCTCCGCGAGTCCCCGCTGCCCGGCGCCGCGCGCGTCACTCCGGCCGGGCGGGGGACGCTCAGGCGGGAGGATCTCGGCCGGGAGCAGCTGATCCGGGACGAGCGCGCCTACGGCAGCACGGGCCTCGACGGGCTCGGACAGGACCCGTTCGGCACCCCGTTGCCGTCATCCTTCGACCGCCCGCGCGCGCCACTCTCCGCGCCCGCCCCGCCGCTGTACGAGGCGCCACCCCGCAGTTCCGAACGCTTCGACCTGGACCCGCCCGGCGGACCCGCCCGCACGGGCCCCGGCCCCGGGATATCCGCTGCCTACCGGGCGGTCTCACGGGCCGCCGAGACCGCGGTCCCGGTGCCGGGGCCCAGCCCCCAGCAACCGTCCGCACGCTGGCCCGCCCCGTCACCCGCACCACCGGCCCAGGCACAGACCCAGTCGTTCCGTCCCCCGTACGAGGCCGCCCAGGAGCACCCGTACGACCCGTACGCGGCCGATGTGCCCACCGGCCCGCTGCCCGCCGTCGACAAGACCGCGCCGTTGCCGGGGCCGCTCTATCCACCTCCTGCCGGAGAACCCTGGCAGGCACCCGCAGGAGACCGACCGTGAACCTCCCCCTCCCCGACGTGCCCGAAGTCCGTGTCGTCGGCCTCCCCCAGCTGACCACCGGATTCGACTTGGTGGAGCGGCTCGACCTCGCCATGCATCTGAAGGTGCACGGACCGCTGGAACCGATGACCGGAGAGCGGCTCGCGGAGCTGGCCGAGACCATCTCGCTGCGCGGCCGGGGCGGTGCGGGCTTTCCCTTCGGAAAGAAGCTGCGGGCCGTCGCCAGGGCGTCCATCCGGCGCGGGGTGCGCCCCGTCGTCGTGATCAACGGCAGCGAGGGCGAACCCGCCTGCCGCAAGGACACCGTCCTGCTGAACCGCGCCCCGCACCTCATCCTGGACGGCGCCCTCCTGGCGGCCGAGGCGCTCGGCGCCCGGACGCTGATCGTCGCCGTCACGCGTAACTCCACGGAGATCTCCATACGCTCCGCCCTCGCCGAGCGAGGCTTGTCCGACCGGCGCGGACAGCAGCTGCGGGCGCGCGTGGTGCGCACGCCCGAGCGGATGGTCTCCGGCGAGGCATCGGCCGTCATCAGAGCGGCGGGCGGCGGACCCGCCCTGCCGCCCGGCCGTCGCGAGCGGGCCGCGGAGTCGGGAGTCGCCGGCGCCCCGACGCTGCTGTCGAACGCGGAGACGTACGCGCAGCTCGCCGTCGCGGCCCGGATCGGTGCCCGCCGCTACGGGCACACCGGCCTGCCTGACGAGCCCGGCACGGTGCTGCTCACCCTCTCCGGCGCCGTCTCGCGCCCCATGGTCATCGAGGTGCCCACAGGTGTGCCCCTGCGGTACGTGCTGCAGCTGGCCGGGGCACCACCACTGCCTCAGGGCGTGCTGACCGGCGGCTACCACGGCAACTGGATCGACGCGGTGGCCACGCACGACGCCGTCGTCTCCCGGGCGTCCTTGGCGGCGGCGGGCGGCGCGCTGGGCGCGGGCGCGATCCTGCCGATCGGGCCCGAGACCTGCCCGATCGGGGAATCGCTGCGGATCGCGAACTGGCTGGCCACCGAGACAGCGGGCCAATGCGGCCCCTGCAAGCTGGGGCTGCCGGCCGCTGCGGGCGGACTCTCCGACGTACTGAACGGCGGCGGTCCCGCGGCCCTGGAGGCGCTGCGCGAGGTGACCCAGGCGGTCAAGGGCCGGGGAGCCTGCAAGCATCCGGACGGGTCGGCCCGCTTTCTGACCTCGACCCTGTCCGCGTTCACGGACGATCTGGCCGCCCATGTCCTGGACGGCGGCTGCGGCCGGGAGACGCTCGGAGTGCTCCCGCTGCCCGCGCCCGGCTACCGGGACCTGGAGGAGTCCATCCCGAGCGGCGAGAAGCTGGCGGTGGACTGGACGCTCTGCAAGGGCCACGGGCTCTGTGCGGACATCGTCCCGGAGCTGATCAGACTGGGCCCCGACGGCTATCCCGCGCTCGCGGACGCCGCGGTTCCGATGCATCTGCGGGGGCGCGCACAGCGAGCCGTGCGCCGGTGTCCGGCGCTGGCACTCCGCATCGAACAGCCGCCCGCGGAGCGACCCGCGCTGCCGCCGGGCGTCGGCCGGAAGGCTCTCGGCAGCGGCCGCAGTTGACGTGCCGACCGCAATTGACCTGCACAGACAGGAAGCGGGTCATCCGATTCGGATGACCCGCTTCCTCTTACTTCCCTGTGGAGCTAAGGAGAATTGAACTCCTGACCTCCTGCATGCCATGCAGGCGCTCTACCAACTGAGCTATAGCCCCGCGCTGTGTTCCGCCCGGTCTCCCTGGCGACATCGAGAACATTACACGGTCACCCCGGCCCACCACCAAATCGATTCCCACAGGAACCGATTTGCCCCAATTCTGCAAGGTTGTGCGACGCGGCGCTCAGGCGGTCGCGAAGGAGTAGAAGCGCTTCAGGGTGCAGTGCTCCTCCAGCAGCCGTCCGTAGATCGGCTCCCCCTCCAGCTCCCGGTACGTCTCGATCGGGTCGCCTTTTATGATCAGCGCCCGCGCACACTCCTCGCACCAGTACTGGTACTCGGCATTGATCGGATCCATGTCCCGGACAATGGGCGTACCGCCGCCGCACCAGTCGCACTTCCGCCTGTGTGCACCCATGGGTCAGCTCCGGCCGTGGCCGCGGGCTGTGCACATGCGGGAGGTTCCGCCGTTCTCTTCGGGAACTCCGGGAACTTCAGGAACTCCGGGAACAAGGGGCAGGTCCGCGACCTCGTGGCGGCTCGCAGGCATCGCGCGCTCCCTCCCGTTCGGTCCGTAGCCCCCTCCGGCGGTCCGATTCTGCCATGACCCCGCAAGGGGGTCAGCCCTGCTGAGAATCGACCCGTTGCCGACGCCTCACGAGACCGACCGACACGCCCACGATCGCGGCCGCCGACAGCGCGAGGGCGCACACCCACAGCGCATGGCTTGACCCGTGCGCCCCTGGCGTATCAAGGCGGTTGAGGTACAGCGTGCCGAACGTCGCGACACCGATGAGCTGACCCAGCTGGGTGACGGTCACCAGCACACCACTCGCGTCGGCGGCGTCCTCGGGCCGCACGTTGGCCAGTGCGCGCGTGAGGAGGGGACTGAATCCCAGCGACATGCCGATCCCCATGACGACCAAAGCCGCATACAGCATGAATCCGCCGTCCCCGCCGTCGCGCATCACCAGCCCGACCCCCACCGAGGCGACGGCGACCAGGACGAACCCGCCCGGAACCAGGACCCTTTGGAGACCCGTGGGCCACCGGCGCCAGGTCAGCCCGACGGCACCGAAGGCAACCGCGGTCGGTGCGAACATCAGCCCGGCACGCAGCGCCGAGTAGCCGAGACCGCCCTGGACGTGCAGCGTCATCGCAAAGAGGAAGCCCGCGTTGATCGCCATCACCAGCAGAATCCGCAGCGCCGCCGACGCGATTTGGGGAATACGCAGCACCCTGAGGGCGATCAGGGGTGCGCCCCCGGCCGCGGCCAGCCGTGTCTCGTACGCGACGAACCCGGCGAAGAACACGACGGAGGCGAGCAGGCAGCCCCAGGACCAGGCCGGCCAGTCCAACTCCTGCCCGAGGACGAGGGGCACGGCGAACAGTGTGACGGCGGCGGTGAGAAGGACCAGGCCCGGCAGATCGAGCCCGCGGGCCCGCGCTTCCTCCCTGGCCTGCCCCGTACGCGGTTCGCGTGGCAGCACGCGTCGGCCGAGCACCAGCAGAACCAGCCCGATCGGTACGTTCACCAGGAAGACCGGCCGCCAACCCGCCCCGAACAGGTCGGCGCTGACCAGCACCCCGCCCACGACCTGCCCGGCGGCCGCGCCGGTGGCGAGCACCGCGCTGTAGGCACCGAGCGCCCGGATCCGCGCCGCACCGGTGAAGTGCCGCTGGATCAGGCTGAGCACCTGCGGAATCATCACCGCCGCACCCATCCCCTGGATCAGCCGGAAGGCGATCAACTGTCCGGTGTCCGCCGCCAGTCCGCAGGCGAGTGAGGCGGCGGTGAAGACCGTGAGCCCGGCCAGATGGGCACGGCCGTGGCCGAGCAGCCCCCCGAGCCTGGCGCCGGTGATCAGCAGAACGGCGTACGTAATGGTGTAGCCGGCCACGACGAGCTGTAACCCGGCACCGGAGGCGCCGAGTTCGGTGCGGATCGTCGGGGCGGCGACATTGACGATGAAGGTGTCGAGCAGGGCCATGAACTGGGCGGCCAGGACCAGGGCGAGCAGCCGGCCGGGACGTCCGTCCGTGACGCCGTTGTCAGTGGTGCCGTCTTTACTGGGTACGGAACGTGGAGTTGCCTCGGATGTCGATGTCATGACTCGAAGCGTGCCGCCGACCTCATACGGGTAACGAGAGCCCGCTGATGCTGGTACTGGCAGCACCTGGCAACTCCGCTGCGGGGCACCGACCATGGGGGTGTGACGACGGTGGCGACACAGCACAACACGCAGGACACGCAGGACACGCAGGACACGCAGGACCACGAGCGAGATCCGGACCGGCCTGCCCGGCGCCGACATCAGTCGCGTCGTCGGCGGTCGGAGCTCGCCGCCTTCCTGCACAGTCGCCGGGCACGGGTGACGCCCGCCGACGTGGGCATGCCGCCGGGTCTGCGCCGCCGCACTCCGGGCCTGCGCCGCGAGGAGGTCGCCCAGCTCTCCGGGGTCGGTGTCACCTGGTACACGTGGCTGGAGCAGGGCCGCCCCATCAATGCCTCACCACAGGTCCTGGACGCCGTGGCGCGGACTCTCCGGTTGGACGGCCCCGAGCGCGAACACCTCTATCAGCTGGCGGAGGTGGCGTACGCACCGGGCAGGCAGGCCGACACGATCGAGGTCGGCCCGGAGATCCAGGGCATCATCGACGCCCTCGACCCGCATCCCGCGGTCGTCTACAACACGAGGTACGACGTCCTCGCCACCAACGCCGCCTACCTCGACCTGTTCAACGTGCCCGCGCTGACGGAGTCGGGGGTACGGAACGTGCTGTGGGGGCTGTTCACGGTGGCCGAGGAGGACTGCCCGGTCGTACACCGGACCCAGGAGCTGCCGATCATGGTGGCGACGCTGCGCGGGGCCTACGGGCGCCATACCGGCGAGCCGGCCTGGGAGTCGTTGGTGGAGGGACTCTCCGCGGCCAGTCCGTATTTCGCCGAGCTCTGGCGGAGCGGGGATGTCGCCCCGCCGGGTCCGCGGGTGAAGACGTTCCGTCACTGGGCGGCGGAGCGCGAGATACGGATGACGTCGGTGTCACTGTCCATCAACGGGCTTCCGGAATGCCGGATCGTGGCGTACACACCCGCCGACGAGGAGAGTGCGGAGCAGGTCGCGGCGCTGCGCCGACGCCGCCAAGGGTGAGTGGCGGCACGCGTGCGGGAACACAGACGGATCCAGGAACGCCTGCCGGGAACGCGAAGATCCCGCCCCCTGCCGGGGACGGGATCTTGATTGTGGAGCTAAGGAGAATTGAACTCCTGACCTCCTGCATGCCATGCAGGCGCTCTACCAACTGAGCTATAGCCCCGCTGTTCGCTGTGTTTCCCTGCGTTTCCGCGCTGCGAACAAGAAGAACTTTAGCCTGTGACCAGCCAGAAAGTGAAATCCGGCCGACGCCGCCCGGAGAGGGCCTCCGGGCACCGCCGTGAGGTGCCCCGGAGAGACGTCCTAGGTATCGTCGCCGAGCACGGGTTCGGGCAGGGTGCCTGCGTTGTGCTCCAGCAGGCGCCAGCCGCGCGCGCCCTCGCCCAGCACCGACCAGCAGCAGTTGGAGAGCCCGCCCAGCCCTTCCCAGTGGCGCGCCTCCAGGCCGAGCAGCCGCCCGATGGTGGTGCGGATGGTGCCGCCGTGGCTGACCACGACGAGAGTGCCGCCGTCGGGCAGCTTGGCAGCGTGATCGAGCACGACGGGGGCAGCCCGGTCGGCGACCTCGGTCTCCAGTTCGCCGCCGCCGCGCCGCACGGGCTCGCCCCGCTTCCACGCGGCGTACTGCTCGCCGTACCGCTCGACGATCTCTTCGTGGGTGAGGCCCTGCCAGGCACCCGCGTACGTCTCGCGCAGTCCCGCGTCATGGGTGATGTCGAGCCCGGTGATCGCGGCGAGCTCGGCGGCCGTGGCCGTCGCCCGCCGCAGATCCGAGGCGACGATGGCATCCGGCTTCAGCGAGGCGAGCAGCCGGGCGGCCCGGTGGGCCTGCCCGACGCCGGTCTCGGTGAGCTCGATGTCCGTGGAGCCCTGGAATCGGCGCTCCAGGTTCCACGCCGTCTGGCCGTGTCGCCAAAGGACGATCCTGCGGCCCCTGCCGCTGCTGCTGCCGTTCAGCTCTGGTCACCTTCCATGCCGCCGGTGAGCTGGGCGTGCTCCTCGGCCTTCCCCCGGGTCCTGACGGCGTCCTCGGGCAGCGAGATCTCGGGGCAGTCCTTCCACAGGCGCTCCAGCGCGTAGAAGACGCGCTCCTCGCTGTGCTGGACGTGGATCACGATGTCGACGTAGTCGAGGAGGATCCAGCGGGCGTCGCGGTCGCCCTCACGGCGCACCGGCTTGACCCCGAGCTCCTTCTGAAGCCGCTCCTCGATCTCGTCGACGATCGACTTGACCTGGCGGTCATTGGGGGCCGAGGCCAGCAGGAAGGCGTCCGTGATCGACAGCACGTCGCTGACGTCGTACGCAATGATGTCGTGCGCGAGCCGGTCGGCTGCCGCCTGAGCGGCGGCGTTGATGAGCTCGATGGAGCGGTCCGTGGCGGTCACAAGCAGGCTTTCGTCGGCGGTCAGATCAACCTCTAGGGTCTCACGGACCGCCGACAGCCCACGCAGCGATCTTCCGAAGATCGTCCAGGAGCTGGAGCCCGACTACTTGATCTTGTAGTCCTGACCGAGAACGACGGACACATCCGCGTTCGCGGCAGGCTTGCCCCGCTTCACCGCACTCACCGGCAGGCCCAGGGTCTTGGCGACCTGGGTCGCCTTCTCCTTGTCGGCCGCATCGCGGTAGAGGACCTCGGACGACGCCTCGGTGCCGGTGTTGCCGCCGCCGACGAAGGCATAGCCACCGTTGACCAGCTCGATCCGGGCGGACTCCGTACCACCCGCGTTCCCGGTGCCGTTCCTGACCCCGACCCGCACGACCGCGTCCTGGTCCGGTGCCTTCACCGTGCCGCCGAGGATGTCCTTGACGACGCTCTCGGTGGCCGCGTCGGTCAGGGTTCCGTCGGCCTGCACCGGCAGCAGCGCCGTCTTGTAGTCGCCGATCTTGGCGTGTTCGGCGAGCTTCGCCAGGGACGCGCCGAGGTCCTTCTCCGGCAGCGACGGGTCGAGGATCTGCGCCAGCGTCTGCACAGTGACGGTGGCGGCCTTCGGATCGTCCGAGATCTTCCGCAGCACGCCGCGCATGACCTGCCCGAACCGCATCAGCTGCTTCGCCTCGGCCTCACCGGTGCCCCGGTAGGTGGCGTACGCAACGGCCATCTGCCCGCTCAGGGTCTGCGCCTCCCCCTTCTTCACGAGGGGGGACGCGTCCTTCTTGGTGTCGGGCACATCGGTGTCGGTGTCGACCTCGATGTTGCCGACCAGGTCGACGAGGTTCTCCAGGTACGGGGTGTCCAGCCGCCACGTACCGGAAATCTTGGTGCCGAGCAGCGTGTCGATCGACTCGCGGGTGCCGGTCGAACCGTCGTCGTCGACGGACTTGCCGAGGGTGGTCGTGTTGCCCTCGTCGTCGGAGACGGCGAGCGAGTTGGGGAGCAGGACCGTGGTCCCCTGCTTGGTGGTGACGTTGTCGACGAGCAGCGCCGTGGAGGTGCCGCCCTTCTTGGTGTTGTGCAAATGGACCACGATGACATCGCGCTGCTGCGGACCCGTCGTCGCGGTGTTCTTCTTCTCCGAGCCGCCGAGGCCCGGGAGTTTGCCCGCGGACCAGAGGTAGCCGACACCACCGACGACGACGAGGGCCACCACGACGACGAGCGCGACCATCCGGTTGCGGCCGCGTCGCCGTGCCTCCTCGCGCCGCTCGCTGCGGCTCTCGGTGAACTTCAGCCAGTCGATGACGTCTTCGGAGTCCTCGTCGGGCTCCTCGATGAAGGAGAACTGCCCGGTGCCGTACTCGCGGTCCGAGCGGCGCTGCTCCGGAACGGCAGGCTCGGGCTCGGAGTCGAACCCGGACCGCGGTTCCGGCTGCTGCGGGGCGGATTCGGGTGCGGGCGCGGGCTGCTGCTGCTGCTGGATGCTCCACTGCGCCGTGGTGTCGACCGCGGCCGGCTGCTGGCCGGTGTCGTAGCCGTACCCGTCGTAGCCATAACCCTGTTGCTGGGAGGCATATGGGTCGTACTGCTGCGGCTGCTGAGACTGCTGCCGGCCGTACGGGTCGTATCCGTACCCCTGCTGCGCGTGCTGCCCCTGCTGCTGCGCGTACGGGTCGTACTGCTGCGGCTGCTGTTCCTGCTGCTGCCCGGGCTGCTGATACACCGGCTGCCCGTACTCGTCGTAGCCGACGATCTGCGGCTGCTGGTAGTACGGGTCGTACGGGTTCTGTCGGTCGCTCACCGCTCCCCCTCTCCGTGGCTCATTCGCCGCGGTACAGCTGGCGCTTGTCGATGTATCGGACCACGCCGTCCGGCACCAGGTACCAGACGGGATCCCCGTGCGCGACCCGCTCACGGCAGTCCGTGGACGAGATCGCGAGCGCGGGGACCTCCACGAGGGAGACACCGCCCTCCGGCAGCCCGGCGTCCGTGAGCACATGCCCCGGCCGCGTCACACCGATGAAGTGGGACAGCGAGAAGAGCTCCTCGGCGTCCCGCCAGGTGAGGATCTGGGAGAGCGCGTCGGCGCCGGTGATGAAGAAGAGGTCCGCGTCGCCGTGGATGGCGCGAAGGTCCCGCAGCGTATCGATCGTGTACGTCGGTCCGCCACGGTCGATGTCGCTGCGGCTGACCGAGAACTGCGGGTTGGACGCCGTCGCGATGACTGTCATCAGATAGCGGTCCTCGGCGGGGGACACATTCTTGTGGCTCTTCTGCCACGGCTGCCCGGTCGGGACGAACACCACCTCGTCGAGGTGGAACCGGGCGGCCACCTCGCTGGCCGCCACCAGGTGTCCATGATGAATCGGGTCAAACGTCCCGCCCATCACGCCGAGTCGGCGTTTTGCGGCACCAGTAGGCACTTCCTGCTCTCCCATGCGTGCAGAGCCTACTGGCACAGCTGTACGCCTCGGCCTCAGCGGTCGCGGTTGAAGCGGGTGGTGATCCACAGCAGGAGCAGCAGCACGACGAACGCACCGCCACCGGTCAGGTACGGGTTGAGGCTTTCGTGGTTACCACCCTCGCCGCCCTCGGAGGCGAGGGTGACCAGCTGGTGCGCGGTGCTTGTGAGGCTCATCTTCGGCAGGACCTATCGATCGGGAGTCGGAAGGAAGACGTCGCGGACATCGTATGCGGGTGCCCCTGGCACGCTCACGCCGACTCAGTCGTTGTTGTCGTCGTTGCGGTATCCGCGGAGCAGGAACCACGCGAGCAGCGCCGCGCCGATGAGCGAGGCGAGCAGGACGATCCGGAGGGTGTTGCCCGGGCCCTGGTCCTCGGATGCGGCGGCGAGCAGAGCAACGGTGTGCGGCATGTTGGGCGTCTCCTCAGTTATCCACAGCCCCCCGCACACCGTAGCCCCAGCACCTACGCTGGGATGTGCCAGGGGGCGAGCGACGTCTCGTACGAACAGGGGGCCCATCCATGACCGACAGCAGCCACACGAGTCACGAGAACGTGCCGAGCAGGCAGCGCAAGCGTTTCGTCGGCATCTCGTCCCGGGCCTACGAACACCCGGCGGACCGCTCGGCCCTGGTGGCCCTGCGCAAACTGAGCGGGTTCGACACCGTGTTCAAGGCTCTCAGCGGACTGCTCCCCGAGCGCAGTCTGCGGCTGCTCTTCCTCTCCGACTCCGTCCGGGTGAGCGACGCCCAGTTCGTCCATCTCAACGACATGCTCCGCGACGCCTGTTACATCCTGGACCTGGAGAAGGTCCCGCCGATGTACGTCACCCAGGACCCGAAGCCCAATGCCATGTGTATCGGTCTCGACGAGCCGATCATCGTGGTGACGACGGGGCTGGTGGAGCTGCTCGACGAGGAGGAGATGCGGGCGGTCGTCGGCCACGAGGCGGGGCACGCCCTCTCCGGCCACGCCGTGTACCGCACGATTCTGCTGTTTCTCACCAATCTTGCGCTGAAGGTCGCCTGGATTCCGCTCGGCAATGTCGCGATCATGGCGATCGTGACGGCGCTGCGCGAGTGGTTCCGCAAGTCGGAGCTCTCCGCGGACCGGGCGGGACTGCTGGTCGGCCAGGATCTGCAGGCATCGATGCGCGGCCTGATGAAGATCGCCGGTGGCAACCATCTGCACGAGATGAACGTGGACGCCTTCCTCGCCCAGGCGGACGAGTACGAGAAGGGCGGCGACCTGCGCGACTCCGTGCTCAAGATCCTCAATGTGCTGCCCCGCTCCCACCCGTTCACCACGGTGCGCGCGGCCGAGCTGAAGAAGTGGTCCGAGAGCCGCGACTACCAGCGGATCATGGATGGCCACTACCCGCGGCGCGACGAGGACAAGGACACCTCGGTGACCGACTCGTTCCGGGAGTCCGCCTCGCATTACGCCGATTCGGTGCGCACCAGCAAGGATCCGCTGATGAAGCTCGTCGGCGACATAGCGGGCGGCGCCGGGGACCTGGGCGGCAAGCTCCGCGACAAGTTCACCGGCGGCGGCTCGGCCGGCAAGGGGGGCGCTACGGGTGGCTCCGAAGAGAACCGGCGGTCGGGGCCGGAAGACCCGGAGAGCTAGAGCTCACAGGAGCCCGGGACGGGTGGGCGCTGAGCTCCAGCGCCCCGCAGAGCGCCGCAGCGGGCCTGCCCGTGGCGTACGGGTCGGTGCCCGCCGGTCCGCGGGATTCCGCCCGCTGGCCGGCGAGCAGCGGACGCAGTGCGCCGGTGGTGTCGGCCGAGCAGGCCTGCGGTCCGGCCTGGACGTAGCTGGTCCGCAGCTCCAGCCGGTGCAGCCGCAGGTCCTCCCGGTCGAAGCGGAAGTGCAGCTCGCGCCGGACGGTGAACAGGGAGACGCCGCCTGCCGGTTGGGGGCCGGAGACGGCCGGACGCAGGGCGTATGTGAAGGTGTGGTCCGACACCACCTCCAGGGTGTCGGCCCCCTCCTCCGAGTAGGCCAGGGTGCCCTGGACCCGGATGCCCGGGTCGGCCAGTGCCACCTTCGCCTGGTCGAACCGCACCAGCCAGCCGGCCACGGCGTGCTGCCCGTCGTCGTCCGGCCGGCTCATGCTCCGGTCGAACTGGCTCACCTGGTCCGGGTCGAGCAGGAGCTCCACCGGCCGTATCGCGCCGCCGGTGAGGACGTCGGGGTCGAGGGAGGACGCGACCAGGTAGTCCTTGACCGTGGTCAGGGCGGTGACCACCTGGCTCTCCGAGAAATTGTCCGTCCGCCGGACCATCGGGAAGTTGATGCCTGAGGCACCTGTCCGGAACTGTGCGGCGGGGCTGGTGGCGAAGAGAGCGGCGGCCGTGCCGCCGGGCACGGCGCCGCGGGGCGCCAGAGGTATGACGGTCGAGCGCAGTGCCTCGGCCCGTCGGCCGACGGGCGCCTGGTACGGATGCCGGAAGCCCATGTAGACGGCCGCGGCGAAGGCCAGGGCTATCAGGACGACGAGGGCCAGGACGGCCCGGGAGCCGGTGCGCAGGTGCCGGGCGGGGAGGCTGCGTACGGCGCGGGCGTGCTCGCCCATGCGCTCCTGGGCGGAGAATTCCTGGAGCCGGGCAGCGCGGACGAACGACTCGTCGAAGACGACGGATCGGTACTCGTCCTCGCCGCCACCGGCTGCGTTCCCGGATGCTCCCTCTGGCGGTTCTTCACGGCCTGCCATGACTTCTCCCGACTCCACGTCACCGGCCGAGGCCGACACGCTACGCTCTGCCTCGGCCGATAGACCTCGGGCAGGGCCTGTCCGTCACGAGTTCGCCTGTGCGGACGGGTGAGAAGCCCCCTCCGGGGGGGAGGGGTCACACCTTCAGAGTAGGTCGATTGCCAAGAAGGTAAACGCCCTGGCGGGTGAGAACTCGGGCCGGGTTCTCATGCGCCGGGGCGACTTCGCTTCAGGGCGTGCGCGGCACCGCGGAGACCGCAGGCCGGGAATAGCCGGAGGGGGAGGACGGGGCGGCATCGACACCCGGTGCGCTGTCCACACCGGTCGAGGCGGGCGGCGGCACCTGGTCCTGCCGGTTGGCCGAGGCGCCCCGGTAGACCGCGCTGAAGGCCAGCGCGACCATGCCGATGCCCATCAGCAGCGCGAGCAGCCAGGCCACCGGCCGGTGCCAGCGTGCGGCACCTCGGTAGGGGCGCAGGGTTCCGCCGTGGCGCCCGTAGGGGCTGTTGTCGTAGTCGCCCAGCCCGTCGGGGTCCATCGGGTCGCCGTAGGGGCTTCCGCGGCCGTAGCCGCCGCCCGGGCCGTACCCGTCGTCGAAGAAATCGTCGTCGCCGGGGCCGCCACCTGCGCGGGCTCGGGCCGCCTCGGCCTCGGCGCGCGCCTCAGCAGCGGCCAACAGCCGCTCCACCGCGGTGGGTTCATGAAACTCGGCGGCCCGGACGAAGTCCTCGTCGAACACCACGGAGGCGAAGTCCTCATCCGCGCCCCCGCGGTCGTCGTCGGGCTCCCAGCCGTCCGGGAACGGCCTGCCCCCCACGTCGTCCGGCACAGCTTCAGCGTAGCCCCGACGGGTCGATTTGGGCAGGGAGAGCGCAAAATCGCCGGGGCCGGTGATCACCGAACGTGACCGTCACCGGTCACGATGTACTTCGTCGAGGTCAGCTCCGGCAGCCCCATCGGGCCCCTGGCATGCAGCTTCTGCGTGGAGATCCCGATTTCCGCACCGAACCCGAACTGCCCGCCGTCGGTGAACCGGGTGGATGCATTTACGGCCACCGTCGTGGAATCCACCAGTTGGGTGAACCGGCGGGCGGCGGCCTGCGAGGTGGTGACGATCGCCTCGGTGTGGCCCGAGGACCAGAGCCGGATGTGTGCCACCGCCGCGTCCAACGATTCGACGACGGCTGCCGCGATGTCGTACGAGAGGTACTCGGTCTCCCAGTCCTCGGGCGTCGCCGCCACGACGGTGGCCTTGGACCCGTCGGCGTACTCCAGTACCCGCTCGTCACCGTGGACCGTCACCCCTGCGTCGGCCAGCGCGTCCAGGGCCCGGGGCAGGAACTCCGCGGCGATGTCCTTGTGGACCAGCAGCGTCTCGGCGGAGTTGCAGACGCTCGGACGCTGGGCCTTGGAGTTGATCAGGATCTCGACGGCCATGTCGAGGTCGGTCTGCGCGTCCACGTACACGTGGCAGTTGCCGGTTCCGGTCTCGATGACCGGAACCGTCGATTCCTCCACGACCGTACGGATCAGCGAGGCGCCGCCGCGCGGGATCAGTACGTCGACGAGACCGCGGGCCCGCATCAGTTCACGCACCGAGTCTCGACTCTCGCCCGGCACCAGCTGCACCGCGTCGGCCGGCAGCCCGGAACCTCCGACCGCGTCGCGCACCACCCGGACGAGTGCGGTGTTGGAGGCGTACGCGGACGACGAGCCGCGCAGCAGGACGGCGTTGCCGGCCTTCAGGCAGAGCGCCGCGGCGTCCACCGTCACATTGGGCCGGGCCTCGTAGATGATCCCGACGACGCCGAGCGGCACCCGGACCTGGCGCAGGTCGATGCCGTTGGGCAGGGTCGAGCCGCGCACCACTTCGCCGACCGGGTCGGGCAGGGCCGCCACGTGTCGCACATCGGCGGCGATGGCCCGGATCCGCTCGGGGGTGAGGGTGAGCCGGTCGACGATCGACTCGCTGGTGCCTGCCTCGCGGGCGCGGGCGACGTCCTCGGCGTTGGCCTCGACGATCTCGATCGTCCGCACTTCCAGCGCGTCCGCGATCGCCAGCAGCGCGTCGTCCTTGGCCGCACGCGGCAGTGGCGCGATGTCGGCGGCGGCAGAGCGTGCCCGGTAGGCGGCCTGGGCGACCGGGGACATGTTGTCGTACGGCGAAAGCGTGGTCATGCCCGCAGGGTAGTGCGCACACTGCGGGCATCCCTCACGTATCCCGTGATGCGAGACGACCGTCTCAGGACGGGCCGGTTCAGTACGGGTGGACGCCGACCGGTGCAGCCGGCGGCGGCCCGTATCCCTCGGCGATCCGCTGGTGGTACGTCTCCCGGTCGATGACCTCCAGGCCGACGATCTCCCAGGGCGGCAGTTTGGCGCTGGAGCGGTGCTCGCCCCACAGCCGCAGCGCGACCGCCGCCGCGTCGTGCAGATCGCGGGCCTCCTCCCAGTAGCGGATCTCCGCGTGGTCGTTGGCGTACCGGCTGGTCAGCAGGAAGGGGTGGTCGTGCGCGAGCTGTTCCAGACCGCGTCTGACCTCCTTCAGCGGAGTCTCGGTGCCCGAGACGCTGAGCGTGATGTGCCACAGCTTCGACTGGGTGCGTTCCTCCTTCGCCCCCACCGGCTCGGGGCCTGTGGTTTCGTCGGTGGCCCTGTCGACGGTCCTGTCCGCGGGCCGGTTCCCGTCGAAACCGGCACCTGCTCCGACGCTGGTCAGGGTGCGGCCACCCGTTCCTCGGGGCGGCGCCCCCGGGCGCGCTCGTCTCACCGGCGGCCTCCTGTGAATGCGTTGCTGTGCTGTACCCCGCTGTGTCCCCGTTACAAAGTTGACCAGTCCAGGGCCGGGCGTGGGGCGGTTTTCATGAAGGTCTCCGCCGGAAGTCCGGACTTTTCGGCTGATTCAGGGGGCAGGTCAGTGGTGCAGGAGGACCAGATCGTCCCTGTGTACGACCTCGCGCTCGTACGCCGGCCCGAGCTCGCGTGCCAGGTCACGGGTGGAGCGCCCGAGCAGTTGCGGAATCTCCTTGGCGTCGAAGTTGACGAGTCCGCGGGCCACGGGGCGGCCGCGCAGGTCGCGCAGTTCCACCGGGTCCCCCGCGGTGAACTCGCCCTCGACCGCGGCGATCCCGGCCGGCAGGAGCGAGCTGTGGCGCTCGACGACGGCCCGTACGGCCCCGTCGTCCAGGGTCAGCCATCCCTGCGGGGTGGAGGCGTGGGCCAGCCAGAGCAACCGGTCGGCCGAGCGGCGTCCGGTGCGGTGGAAGTACGTACCGGTGTCGCGGCCCGCGAGGGCGTCGGCGGCGCGGCTCGCGGAGGTCAGCACGACCGGCACCCCGGCGGCCGTGGCGATCCGGGCGGCTTCGACCTTGGTGACCATGCCGCCGGTGCCGACGCCCGCCTTTCCGGCGCTGCCGATGGTGACGCCCTCCAGGTCGGCGGGGCCCGTCACCTCGGCGATGCGTGTGGTGCCGGGGGTGCTGGGGTCGCCGTCGTAGAGACCGTCGACGTCGGAGAGGAGGACCAGCAGGTCGGCGCGGACGAGGTGGGCGACGAGCGCGGCGAGCCGATCGTTGTCGCCGAACCGGATCTCGTCGGTGGCCACGGTGTCGTTCTCGTTGACGACCGCGAGCGCGCCCATCTCCAGGAGCTGGTCCAGGGTGCGGTAGGCGTTGCGGTAGTGGGCGCGGCGGCTCGTGTCGTTGCTGGTCAGCAGCACCTGGCCGACGCGTACGCCGTACCGCGCGAAGGAGGCGGTGTAGCGGGCGACGAGCAGCCCCTGGCCGACGCTGGCCGCGGCCTGCTGCCTGGCCAGGTCCTTGGGCCGGCGCACCAGGCCGAGCGGGGCGAGTCCGGCCGCGATGGCGCCGGAGGAGACGAGGACGATCTCCTTCTCCCCGCCGCTCCTGACCTTGGCGAGCACATCGACGAGTGCGTCGACCCGGTCGGCGTCCAGGCCTCCGGCCGCGGTGGTGAGGGACGAGGAACCGACCTTGACCACGATCCTGCGCGCCTCGGTCACGCCCTGCCTTACCCCTGCCACGTGCACTGTCCCCGTCCTCGCCGTCGGCTGCGCCTGCTCGCCGTCAGGGTACGCGAGCCGCGTGGGGCGCGGACCGAACAGGCGTTCCCGATAATCGGACTCCACTCTCCCCTTTCGGCCATTGAGCGGAGACCGGTTGCCCTGAGGAGCGCCGGAGCGGAAGCGGTCAGATCAGATGATTCGCAAATCCGTACGCACCGTTCGGTAGCCGAATCATCGACCACCGCCCTGGGCAACCATCCGGCCACGCCGTCCATCTAACAGTCGATAGGGTGCACGGCAGGCGGTGCTGTATCGCCGTTCTCCGCAGCGCGCGGACCCGCACCCGCCGCCGGCTCACAGGGCCTCTATCAGCCATGGGACAGTAGCGATGCCAGTTAAAGTAAGTGTCGTCATTCCGGTATACAACCCGGGCAGGTTCATCGAACCCTGCATCGACTCGCTCCTGCGGCAGACCCTACCGGCACGGGAGTTCGAAGTCCTCTTCGTCAACGACGGGTCGACGGACGACACTCCTGACCGCCTCAAGCAGCTGGCCGCGGAACATCCGCATTTCCGGGTGATCACCATCCCGAATTCCGGCTGGCCGGGAAAGCCCCGCAACGTCGGGGTGGCCGAGGCAAAGGGTGAATACGTCCAGTTCCTGGACCAGGACGACCATCTCGCTTCCGGCGCCCTGGAACGGCTGTACGACATGGGCCGCCGCAACGGCTCGGACATTGTCATCGGCAAGGTGGCCAGCAACTTCCGCGGCGTCCCGCACGGCGTGTTCAAGACGAACCGCGAGAAGTGCACCCTGCACGACGCCCCGCTGTACGACAGCCTCACGCCGCACAAGATGTTCCGTACGGAATTCCTCCGTGAGAACGGCATCGCCTACCCCGAGGGGAAGCGCCGCCTGGAGGACCAGCTCTACATGATGCAGGCGTACTTCCCGGCCAAGGTCGTCTCCATCCTGGGCACGTACACCTGCTACTACTACTCGAAGCGGGACGACGGCAAGAACGCCGGATCGACGAGGATCGTGCCGTCCGGCTACTACGGGAACCTCCGCGAGGTCCTCGACGTCGTCATGGCCCATACGAAGCCGGGAGAATTCCGGGACCGGCTGCTGCGCCGCTTCTACCGCGTCGAGATGCTCAGCCGGCTCAGCGAGCCGGCGGTGCTGCGCTACCAGCCGGAGTTCTACGACCAGATGTGCGACGCCATCCGGCCGCTGGCCACGGACTTCATGGGCGACGGAGTACACGACGGCATGGGTCCGGTCCTGCGGGCGCGGTCGACGCTGCTGCGCGAGAACGACCGGCAGGGTCTCCTCCGCATCGCGCGCTTCGCCTCGTCCGTCACGGCGGCGGCACAGCTGGAGACGTTCGCCTGGCAGCCGGACGGCAGGATCGCGATCACCGTCAGCGCCCGGCTGGTCCACGGCGAGGACCGGGCCCCGGTACGGCTGCTGCGCCGCGAGGGCCGCTACTACCTGCACCCCGAGCTCGCCGACGGGCTGCAGGCCGACGGCGGACTGCTGGACATCACCGACGACCTCGACGGCTTCTCCGCCGAACTCTCGCTCCGCAACCGCGAGACGGCCGTCGAGTGGCCCTGCCCCGCGACGTTCACCACGGAGATGGAAGAGCTCGGAGACGACGTCTGCGAAGTCGTCCTGCACGGCAGCGGTCATCTGTCCGCCGAGGCGGTCAAGGGCCGCGGACGGGTGTCGCGCGGCTTCTGGGACGTCTGGGTGCCACTGCGCGGACTGGGTCTGGTCCGCAAGGCCCGGCTCGGCGCCGACCGTGCCGAAGGCGTGGACGCCGCCTGTCTGCCCGCCTCCCTCGGGTCCCCGGCGCGCGCTGTCATCCCGTACTTCACCGATCCGCACGGCAACCTCACGCTCGATGTCGCCCGCCGCAGCAAGAAGCTGGCCGACCATCTCGCGGGACGTCCGGTGCTGCGGACACCGGGCAGCCGGCCGGAGCTGCGGCTGGACCTCTTCACCACGGCTGCCACCGCCATCTCCGGCGCCCAGCTGGTCCTGAGCCCGGCCGACGGGACAACCGGCGCCGTCCGCACGGTACGGACCTCGCTGCACCCCACCGAGGGCCGCGCCCATCTGACGGTGCCCGGACGTGCGCGGGGCGTCGCGACGGGCAACTGGAAGCTCTCGGTCCGGCTCGACGGCGAGGACGGCCCCGCGCTCCCGCTCTGCGACGTCACCGTCGGCGGCCGCGGCCGGATCCACCTCGACCCGGCCCTGCCCGAGGTCGACGCCGCGATCATGGCGGAGGTCGGCACGAAGCGCCGGAGGGCGGCACTGCGGCGGGCGCTGCGCACGGTCGGCGGCCCGCTCGTCCGCAGGCTCCCGCCCGGCGGCCGCAAGCGGGCGCGTCGCCTGGCCGCCCGATTCACCAGCTGATCCGGGATCCCGGACCACCCCCTCAGCCAGCACGGAACAAGGACGTGATCGCATGCGGCAGCTCTCTCTCGAAGGCGCCTGGGTGCATGAGCCCAAGGTCTTCCCGGACAGTCGCGGCAGCTTCCACGAGTGGTTCAGGGCCTCCGAGCTCAGCGAGGCCGCAGGCCACGGTCTGCAGCTCGCCCAGGCCAATTTCTCGGTCTCCCGCCGCGGCACGCTGCGCGGTATCCACTTCGCCGATGTGCCGCCGAGCCAGGCGAAGTACGTCAAATGCGTGCGCGGCGCGGTGCTCGACGTCATCGTGGACATCCGGGTCGGCTCCCCCACGTACAAGCAGTGGGAGGCCGTACGCCTCGACGACATGGACCATCACGCGGTCTACCTCGCCGAGGGGCTCGGACACTCGTTCATGGCGCTGACGGACGACGCGACGGTCGTCTATCTGTGCTCCGAGGGGTACGCGCCCGGTCGTGAACACGGCATCGACCCGCTCGACCCGGAGCTGTCGATCGAGTGGCCCGAGGGCATCACCCCGCTGCTCTCGGAGAAGGACGCCGCCGCCCCTTCGCTGGCCGAGGCCGAGAAGCAGGGCCTGCTTCCTTCGTACGAAGCGTGCCGGGCGTACTACGCGCAGCTGCGCGCCCGGGGCTGAACGGGCGGCAGCGCAGCGAAAGCCCCCGTGGTCCGGGAGGGATCACGGGGGCTTCTCCGTCCGCGCGGGCTCAGCCCGCGACGGCTTCGATACGCCCGCGCAGCGACGTGAACGCCGAGCGGGGACGGCGCAGATTGCGGGCCCGGGTCAGCGCGGGCCAGAAGTCGGCTCCGAGCAGCGTCTCGGGCCGGACTGCGGTCTTGCGCACCAGCACCTCTTCGGGCACATCCTGCGGATCGGGTACGACGTATTCCTCGATGATCTTGTCGTACGCGTTCTTCAGAATGTCGCTCTCCGGATCGGCACCGAACACGGCGACCACTCCGGTCGGTGCCGTATCGATCTCGACGACCACCAGGTCGGGGCGGTAACGGCGCAGCACCTGCACCACCTTGTAGACATCGCCGGTCCAGAATTTGGTGTGCCGGTCCCGGGCCGCCTCGTCGACATTGCGCGGCAGCATGTCGTCGAGAACGATCACGCTCGACCAGCGGGAATGCCGTTCGACGTTCATGAAGTCGCGCAACGCGTACTCGAAGAGATGCATGCCGTCGATGAAGGAGAGTTCCAGCTTGGGGTCCCCGCCGAGCGCATTGAGCGGGTCCCGGCGGGCGAGTGCGCGGAACGGGTTGCGGCCGTTGCGCAGGTGGATCAGCGGGTCCTTGCGGGCGAAGAAGGCGTCGCTCGTCGCCTTGACCAGGTGGACGTCGCAGCTGATGTCCGTCACCACGCGGAAGGCCGGGTCGACGGCGACGGAGGGCACCCGCGAAAGGGCCAGGCTCCTGCCGTCGTTGACCCCGATCTCCAGATAGTTCCGGGGCCGGTAGACACGGTGCATGTGACGCAGAAACTCATGGCGGTTCACGTGGAGCGGCCCTTCGACAGAAATCAACTGGTCCGATTCCCGGCGAAGTTACCCTATGAATGCACTGTGGCGTAAGCGTTCTTCCAGTGTTAACACCTGGGGTCTCCCGCGAGCCGAATGCAGGAGACCAGTTGGCGGGCGGTTAGCGGTGCGATCATCGGATTGATCAAGGGCGTTCCGCTCGGAGCAGTGCCGGAAATGCCTCCGCCAGCGCCTCCCGCCAGTCGCGGACCGGTTCCATTCCGGCCGCCGCCCAGCAGTCGTGCCCGAGCACGCTGAACGCGGGCCGGGGCGCCGGCCGGACGAAGGCGTCGCTGGTGGTGGGGCGGACGCGCGCCGGGTCGGCGCCCAGGAGCCGGAAGATCTCCCGGGTGAAGCCGAACCAGGTCGTCTCACCGCCGCTGGTGCCGTGGTAGACGCCCGCGGGGGCGGTCCCTGCCAGGGCGGCCTGCCCGAGCCGGACCAGCAGGCCTGCCAGGTCGGCGGTCCAGGTGGGTTGTCCGCGCTGGTCGTCGACCACGTCGAGGGTGTCCTTGACCCCCTCCAGTTTGATCATCGTACGGACGAAGTTGGGGCCGCCCGCGCCGTACAGCCAGGCGGTGCGGACGACGTAACCGGTGTCCGGAAGGATCTCCAGGACCGCACGCTCCCCCGCCAGTTTGGTCCGCCCGTAGGCGCTGCGCGGGCCGGTCGCGGCGTCCTCCGGGTACGGCTTCTCGGCGTCCCCGGCGAAGACGTAGTCGGTCGAGACCTGGAGGAGGACCGAGCCGTATGCGCGGCAGGCGGCGGCAAGGACCTCCGGGCCCGTGCCGTTGACCCGCAGCGCCGCGTCCTCCTGGGACTCGGCGTCGTCGACGGCGGTCCAGGCGGCGCAGTTCACGACAACGGCGGGGCGGTGCCGCTCGAAGCCCGCCCGCACCGAGGCGGGGTCGGCAATGTCCATGGCCGCGCGGTCGGCGGCGACCGCGGTGAGGCCCTCGCCGGCGAGCCGGGCCAGGACGTCCTGGCCTAGCATCCCGGCGGCTCCGGTCACCAGCCAGGTGGCGCTCACAGGGCGGCCCTGCTCTTCAGCGGCTCCCACCAGGCACGGTTGTCGCGGTACCACTGCACGGTTTCCGCGAGTCCCGTGCGGAAGTCCTTGCGGGGCTCGTAGCCGAGCTCCTCGCGGATCTTCGTGCAGTCGACGGAGTAGCGGCGGTCGTGGCCCTTGCGGTCCTCGACGTAGGTGACGCTGGTGTCCCAGTCGGCGCCGCAGGCGTCCAGCAGCAGGCCGGTGAGTTCCTTGTTGGAGAGCTCCGTGCCGCCGCCGATGTTGTACACCTCGCCGGCCCGGCCCTTCGCGCGGACCAGTTCGATGCCCTGGACGTGGTCGTCGATGTGTAGCCAGTCGCGGACGTTGGCGCCGTCTCCGTACAGCGGGACCGTCCTGCCGTCCAGCAGGTTCGTGACGAACAGCGGGATGACCTTCTCGGGGAAGTGGTGGTGCCCGTAGTTGTTGGAGCAGCGGGTCACCCGCACATCGAGGCCGTGGGTGCGGTGGTACGAGAGGGCGATCAGGTCGCTGGACGCCTTGGCCGCGGAGTACGGCGAGTTGGGCGCCAGCGGGTCGGTCTCGGGCCAGGAGCCCTCGTCGATCGAGCCGTAGACCTCGTCCGTCGAGATGTGCACGAAGGTCTTGATGCCCGCCAGGTGTGCGGCGTGGATCAGGGTGTGGGTGCCCACCACATTCGTACGGACGAACTCGGCACCGCCGTCGATGGACCGGTCCACATGCGACTCGGCGGCGAAGTGCACCACCTCGTCGTGCTCGGCCATCAGCTTGGAGACCAGCTCGGCGTCGCAGATGTCGCCCTGCACGAAGGCGAAGCCGGGGTGCTCGCGGACCTCGTCGAGATTGGCCGGGTTGCCCGCGTAGGTGAGCTTGTCGAGCACGGTGACGGCGACATCGCCGGGCCCCTGCGGGCCGAGCACCGTACGGACGTAGTGCGAACCGATGAAACCGGCCCCTCCGGTCACCAGGATGTCGGTCGTCATGAGGAGATCTGCACCTTGCTGTGGTCGCCGAGCACGAGTCGGTGGGCGGACGGGGATCGGGGCGCGGGCGTCACTTCGACGTCATGGCCGATGAGCGAGGCCTCGACGCGCCGGACACCGGCGATGGAGGCGCCCTGCAGAACGATGGAGTATTCGATCTCGCTGTCCTCGATCCGGCAGTTCTGCGCGATCGAGGTGAACGGGCCGACGTACGCTCCGCTGATCACCGATCCCGCACCGATGATCACGGGGCCGACGATCCGGCTGCCGGTGACCTTGGCGCCCGCCTCGATCCGGACCCGGCCGATGATCTCGCTGTCGTCGTCGACGTCGGCGCCCTCGACGGACGGCTCGACGGTCTCCAGCACGGTCCGGTTGACCTCCAGCATGTCGGTGACGTTGCCGGTGTCCTTCCAGTACCCGCGGATGGTGGTGGAGCGGACGTCGCGCCGCTGGTCGATCAGCCACTGGATGGCGTGCGTGATCTCCAATTCGCCGCGCCAGGAAGGCTGGATCGAACGCACGGCCTCGTGGACGGCGGGTGTGAAGAGATAGACGCCGACGAGCGCAAGATCGCTCTTGGGCCTCTTCGGCTTCTCCTCCAGGGCCACCACCCGGCCGTCGCCGTCGAGTTCGGCGACGCCGAACGCGGTCGGATTGGGCACCCGGGTCAGCAGGATCTGGGCCTCGGGCCGGTCCGCGCGGAACTCCTCGACCAGACCGGCGATCCCGCCGACGATGAAGTTGTCACCGAGGTACATCACGAAGTCGTCGTCGCCCAGGAAGTCGCGGGCGATCAGCACCGCGTGCGCGAGCCCGAGCGGCTCGGCCTGCGGGATGTAGGTGACATCGAGGCCGAACCGGGAACCGTCGCCGACCGCCTCGCGGATCTCCTCGGCCGTGTCGCCCACGATGATGCCGACTTCGGTGATGCCGGCCTCCGCGATCGCTTCCAGGCCGTAGAACAGCACCGGCTTGTTCGCCACGGGGACCAGCTGTTTGGCCGAGGTGTGCGTGATGGGGCGGAGGCGGGTGCCCGCCCCTCCGGACAGTACGAGAGCCTTCACGTGACCAGTCCTCATGGTGAGATGTCGGTCCTGTCGCGCGGCGCGACCTTCTGGGCGATTTTACTGAGAATTCCCCTGCGATTCGGGGGAAATCCGCGGGTCGAGCGGCCGTCAGCCCGCGCTCAGGCGCGACTTCAAGCGCCGGACGTCCCTGCGCATACGGCGCGCCACCCGCCGGGAGAGCGACGCCCGGCGAGCCACGGCCGCGGGCTGCTCGATGCGCTTGCCGCCGTGCCAGTCGGGCACGGTGACCTCGAAAACGGAGTCGGGGAGCCCGGCCGACCGGTCACGGAAGTGCGGGTACGCGAGATAGAGCTTGTCGCCCGCGCGCGAACGGATCACGTCCGGAACGGTCTTCGCCCGGAGGAACTCCAGGTGGTCGACGAGCAGATCGGTACGACCCTTGGCGACGCAGGCGAGCCGCAGCCGCTCGGCCACCTTGATCCGCCGGGCCACGCCGTCGTTCCAATACGCGTCCATCAGGGGCGCCGCAAGCTCCATCTTGTGGCGACGCACCTCCGGCGACTCCTTGAGCACACGGGGACCGAACTGCTGCAGCATGCCGACCGTGAAGGGCCGGACCATCAGAAAATCACGCTTCGGACCTGCGGGTTCGAGCCGGTGAATGAGCTCCATCATCGCCCGCATGGAATCGAAGCGCCATTCATAGGTGCCGCTCTTGGTGACGTGCTTTCCGTCGTCGCGGCCGACCAGGTAATAGCAGACGTAGTCGGAGATCACGGAGACCCCGGCGCCTCGCAGATAGGCCTCCAGGGTGAACAGGGCGTCCTCGCCGGTCCGGAGATCTTCGTCGAATCGCAGCTCGAGCCGTTCCAGCAATTCCCGCCGGAAGAGCTTCTGCGCACTCAGCGTGTATATGACCTTGGAGTTGTATACGTCGACCCGGTCCTTGGTGGCGTTCCACATCGACTGGGGCGCTCCCCGGTTGACGCCGACCACCTTTCCGAGCACCACATCGGTGCCGGCCCGGTCGGCCGTGGCGACCATCCGCTCCAGGGCCTCGTCGCCGAAGTAGTCGTCGGCGTCGAGGAAGAAGACATAGCGGCCGCGCGCCATGCCGAGCCCCACGTTGCGCGGGCCGCTCGGGCCGCCGGAGTTCGCCTGACGCACGACTGTCGTCGGCACCGCGGAGCGGGCGGCGAATTCTTCCAGGTATTCGCCGGTGCCATCGGTCGAACCGTCGTCGACCGCGACGATTTCGATCCGGCCGGCGCCGATGGTCTGGGACTCCACGGATTCGAGACAGCGTACGAGGTACGGCATTGCCTCATACGCTCCGACGATCACCGTCACGTCAGGAATTTGCATCTCGTTCACACCCACAGAAGACAGCCGAAGCCACCCGTTGGTTGTCCGACACTCGACACGTGAATGGTGACGCTCATCACAAAGGCCCGGCAAATCCCCTCAGGGTCTTTACCGGGCCTTGGTGAACCTGTATGGGTTGCGGCGCTTTTCAGCCGTTCACGGGCTCGCCCATGCTGATCGCCACACCGCTGTTCCGCGCTTCCGACTTGGCGGCGAGCGCCGTCACGGCCGCGTCGAACTGCACGATGGACGTGGGCTCGTCCGGGCCGAGCAGATACCGCTTCAGCTCACGCCGGGCGTCCGCCAGCGTGTCCGCACTCTCGTCGACCACCGCGCCGAGAAGGGCATCCAGCTCGGTCGCCGCATTGGAGAGGATCACTGCGGCACGCACCGCGGTGTTCTGCCGACGGAACTCGTCCTCGCCCAGCTCGGCGGAGTCCGTGACCGCGTACGGCTTGCCGCTCGCGATGAAGTCGGACACCACGCTGGAGATGTCCGAGACCATGCCGTCCGACTCGTTGAAGCAGTCGTACAGACGCATCTGGGAGCCGGAGATGACCTTGTGCTCCCACCAGCCCAGCGAGCGCCAGAACGCGGCGTTCCACTCGTCCTTCAGCTTCGCGGTCTCGGCCTCGCGCGCCGGGTCCGCGAGCGAGTCCCGGGAGAGCTCCGCCTCGTCCCGGGCCACACGGCCGCCGCTCGGCTCCGCGGCCAGCTGCACCTCGATGCGGGCCAGCTCGGACTGCGCCGCGGCGCGCTCGCCTTGCAGGGCGGCCGATTCCGTCGCCCAACGCGGGTCGGTGGCACGCTTGGCGGCGGCCTCCTCGATCATCGCGGTGATGCGCAGATGCACGGCCTTGGCCGCACGGCTTCGGGTGCCGGTGAAGGGGTGCGGCTTGTACAGCAGCCGGACCGGCGGCTCGGCCTCCAGCAGCCGCCGGACGATGTTCTCGCCGGCCAGCAGCAGCGAGGTGTTCCCCGGGTTGTCGTCCCAGCCCTCCCAGGTGGGCGCGTACAGCACGGTCGGGATCGGGTTCTTCGGCGCGCCGGTCCACGGCTTGATGGTGGCCAGCTGGGGACGGCCCACCTCGATGATGTCCTCGTCCCGTACGCCGACGTCGGCCAGCGCATAACGGTCGCGGCCGGCCCGGCCCGCGGTCCACACCTCGTCGTAGACCTTGCTGTACGGGTTGACGCTGGCGAGCTTGTCGCTGTCGCCGTGGCCGATGAAGACGTGCTTCATGGTCGGCACCCGCAGCAGGTGGATGTTCTTGCCGACGTTGGCGGCGTAGAGGGCAACCCGCACCGACGACAGGTTCAGGTTCATCAGGTGCACGCCACCGGGTACGCAGAGCACCGGCACCGAGGTCGTGTTCAGCTGCGGCACCATGATGCGCTCCCGCAGCAGGATGAGCGGCCGGCCACCGAGCTGCCCCATCGTTTCCAGCCACATGTTGACCTGATAGGCCGATTCCTTCGAGCCGGAGAAGTACAGCATCACCGTCGGCTGGTACTCACCGAGCCAGTCGCCCACGGCCTTGAGCACCTTGGCGTCGGGCGGCGCGAGGCGGCTCGGCCGGACATGGGGAAGGAGCGCCGCCAGATAGCCGACCGCGAGGACGAGCGTGAGCCCGAGTCCCACGTAGGCGAGCCCGTGCCTGCCGGTCTCGATCGCGGCCAGGACGCCGACCATCGCGAAGACGTCCAGATGCAGCATCTTCTCCGCAGCCCGGTTCATCAGCAGCTGCGGCGGGGCGTCCGGAATCCGCGCGGCTTCGAGGTCGACGTTGAGGGTGACCACCGGAAGCTTGCGGCGCAGCCGGATGAGGGCGACCATCGCGCCCTGCGGCGCCTGGAGACCGTAAAAGGCCAGCAGGCAGGCGATCGTCACGTAGAAGAGCGTCTCCTCGCCGTATCCCATGCGGGAGAGCAGCAGGATCAACAGGAGCTGGCGCACCAGGAAGCGGATCGAGAGCCCGGCTCGGACGGCGGCCAGGCGGTTGATCAGGTAGCTGCCGCAGTTGTGCAGATACCGGTCCGCCACGTACGTCGCCGCTGCTGCCACGATGAAGAACCACAGATTGGGGATTATCGCCGCGAGCATTATGCACGGGAACCCCAGAGCCATGAGGAGCGCGGCGGCCAGCTCCGAACCGCTGCCCACACGAGCCAAGCGAATGGCTTTCGAAATCACGAAGTACCGCTTCCGAAAAGGGTGCCGACTTTTTTACCTTACGAGGGAAATGTGAAGAAGAGCTTCACGAATTCGGACCCCTGCGGTTCGCGCGAGCGACAACAGGGGTCCGAATAGTCGATTGTCAAGCAGTATTACACATCCGCCTGCCGATCCAGGACAGCGGCAAGCGCCTGTTCGAAGCCGGATGCCTCGGATGCACCACGGGTCGGGTCCTGCTGACGTACGTCGATGACGTGGCCGGTCATCTCGGAGAGCAGGACGTCGAGCGAGGTGCGGGCGACCGCCTCGGAGGAGAGCAGCGTGCCCGCGGGCTCGTCACCGAACGCCTTGGTGCGCATCGGGGTCGCGGTGCGCTCGGGGTTCACGCAGTTCACCCTCACTCCGTCGCCCGCCCACTCGTCCGAGAGCGCCTGGGTCAGGTTGACCATGGCGGCCTTGGTCGACGAATAGAGGCTGTACTCCGCGCGTCCGCGGGTGTAGCTGCTGGAGGTGTAGAGCAGCAGCTGGCCCTTGGTCTCCACGAGGTATTTGTACGAGGCGCGGGCGATCTGCACGGGCGCCAGGTAGTTGACGTTCAGCGCTTCCTGGATGGTTGCGCTGTCCGTCTCGGCCAGCTTGCCGATGCGCAGCACGCCCGCGGTGTTGATCACGTAGTCGACGCGGCCGGTGTCCGCGTAAGCCTTGGAGAGAGCCTCGTCGACGTGCTCGGGGTTCTCCACGTGCGTACCGGTGGTGGAGCGGCCCAGGGCGTAGACGTTGGCGCCGTAGGACTCGGCGAGCGTCGCGATGTCCGCGCCGATCCCGTACGAGCCGCCGAAGACGACCAGGGTCTTGCCGGTGAGCAGTTCGCGGTAGGCGGCGTCGTCGGCCGGCTGCGGGACGGCCGTCGAGGCCAGCTGGAAGAGCTTGTCCGCGATGAAGACGTCGACCGGCTGGGTGACCTTCATGTTGTACTCGTCGCCCGCCACGACGTAGATCGGCACGTCGGGGAGGTACTTCAGTACGACCGAGCAGTCGTCGGTGGCCTGGAAGTTCGGGTCGCCCGCGGCGACCTCGTAGGCGCGGCGGATCGTGGAGAGCTTGAAGGCCTGCGGCGTCTGGCCACGGCGCAGCCGGGACCGGTCGGGCACGTCGGTGATGAACTCGCCGTCACCGCCGTGGGTGCGGGTCACGATGATCGTGTCCGCGGACGGGATGGCGACGTCGACGGCCTGGTAGCGGTCCAGGGCGTCCACGCAGTCCTGGATGACGCGCTGCGACAGCAAGGGGCGCACGGCGTCGTGGAAGAGAACATTGCGGTCCTCGCCCTCGGCCAGGCCCTCGCCGAGGGCCGCGATGGCGCGCTCGGTGGTCTCGTTGCGCGTGGCGCCGCCCTCGATCACCTGGGTGACCTTGGTCAGGCCGGCCTTGGCGATGATCTTCTCGACGTCGGGCACATAGCCCGGCGCCATCAGAACGATGATGTCGTCGATGGAGTCGGCCTGCTGGAAGATCGACAGCGTGTGCTCGATGACAGCCTTGCCTGCGATCTTCAGCAGCTGCTTGGGGATCGACAGCCCCACGCGCTGGCCGGTACCGCCGGCGAGCACGACTGCTGTGGTTCGGGCTTTAGCTATGTGCTGAGCAGACACAGACGACCTACCTTGCGAGGGCTGGGAGACACAGCGATGGTTGCACTCTCCGTTACCGTCTCGCAAGGTGAACGTCGGCTGCCGCACGCCCCGTGGACACCTGCCGTTGCCTTGCGATCAGGGCGAATGCCGGAATCGGCGCCTCCCTGCCGGGTGACCGACACCACACGGTTGGGCGGTATGAACCACCCATGAGCGGGATTTCTGGCCACTGGCCGCGACAGGCGGCGACTCCGGGTGCAGGGTCACCACAGGGGCGGGCCGCCGGTACAGATCTGCCACCGCGACCCGCCACACCCTGTGTGACCCGTCCGGAACGGGCTGAACCCGTCATCCGGAACGGGCCGAACTCGTCGAACTCTAGAACGGGTTGAACTCGTCGAACTCGCGCTGCACCTCGTCACGCTCCGCCTCGCGGTCGCGACGGCGCTGGGCCGCCGGACGGGGGGCTTCGAGGCGGTGGTCCTCGCCGCGCCGGCCGAGCATCTCCGCGCCCGCCGCCATGGTCGGCTCCCAGTCGAAGACGACCGCGTTGTCCTCGGCGCCGATGGCCACGCCGTCGCCCGCCCGGGCACCGGCCTTCATCAGCTCGTCCTCGACCCCGAGCCGGTTGAGCCGGTCGGCGAGATAGCCGACGGCCTCGTCGTTGTTGAAGTCGGTCTGGCGGACCCAGCGCTCCGGCTTCTCGCCGCGCACCCGGTAGATGCCGTCCTCCTCCAGCGTGACGGTGAAGCCCGCGTCGTCCACGGCCTTCGGGCGGATGACGATGCGGGTCGCCTCCTCCACCGGCTTGGCGGCGCGCGCCTCGGCGATCACACCGGCGAGCGCGAAGGAGAGCTCCTTCAGGCCGATGTGTGCGACGGCGGACACCTCGAAGACGCGGTAGCCACGCGCCTCGAGCTCCGGGCGGATCATGTCGGCGAGGTCCTGGCCGTCCGGGATGTCGATCTTGTTGAGGACGACGATGCGGGGCCGGTCCTCGAGTCCGCCGTACTGCTTCAGCTCCTCCTCGATGATGTCGAGGTCGGAGACCGGGTCGCGGTCGGACTCCAGCGTCGCGGTGTCCAGTACGTGCACGAGAACCGAGCAGCGCTCGACGTGCCGCAGGAACTCCAGGCCGAGGCCCTTGCCCTGGCTGGCGCCGGGGATCAACCCGGGCACGTCGGCGATGGTGTAGACGGTGCCGCCCGCGGTGACCACGCCCAGGTTCGGGACGAGCGTGGTGAACGGGTAGTCGGCGATCTTCGGCTTGGCCGCGGACAGGACGGAGATGAGCGAGGACTTGCCCGCGCTCGGGTAGCCCACCAGTGCGACGTCGGCGACGGTCTTGAGCTCCAGGACGATGTCCCGGGACTCGCCCGGCTCGCCGAGCAGCGCGAAGCCGGGGGCCTTGCGGCGGGCGGAGGCGAGTGCGGCGTTGCCGAGGCCGCCACGGCCGCCCTGTCCGGCCACGAACGTGGTGCCCTGGCCGACCAGGTCGGCGAGCACGTTGCCGTCCTTGTCGAGGACGACCGTGCCGTCGGGAACGGGCAGGATCAGGTCCTGGCCGTCCTTGCCGGAACGGTTGTCGCCCGCACCGGGCTGCCCGTTGGTGGCCTTGCGGTGGGGGCTGTGGTGGTAGTCGAGAAGCGTGGTGACGTCCTGGTCGACGACCAGGGTCACATCGCCGCCACGGCCGCCGTTGCCGCCGTCGGGACCGCCGAGCGGCTTGAACTTCTCACGGTGAACGGAGGCACAGCCGTGGCCTCCGTTACCCGCGGCGGCATGCAGCTCGACGCGGTCCACGAAGGTGGTCATGGTTGGAACCTCCAGTTACTTACATGCAGAAATGACTCAAAGCTCAGGGTGTCCCGCTGGGGACAGGAGCTGTCTCTCACAGGAGAAACACGCGAAAGGCGGACCCGCTTCCCGTACGGGAAGTGAGGTCCGCCTCCGCAGAAACCGCTCGACGAGCGCCGAAATTACTCGGCGATCGGAACGATGTTCACGACCTTGCGGCCACGGTGGGTGCCGAACTGCACCGCACCAGCGGCGAGAGCGAACAGCGTGTCGTCGCCGCCACGGCCGACGCCCGTGCCCGGGTGGAAGTGAGTGCCGCGCTGGCGGACCAGGATCTCACCGGCGTTGACGGCCTGGCCGCCGAAGCGCTTGACGCCGAGCCGCTGAGCGTTGGAATCGCGCCCGTTCCGGGTGGACGATGCGCCCTTCTTGTGTGCCATGTCTCCTCAGTCCCTTACTTCGCAGCCGCGGGGATACCGGTGACCTTGATCGCCGTGTACTGCTGACGGTGACCCTGGCGACGGCGGTAGCCGGTCTTGTTCTTGTAGCGAAGGATGTCGATCTTCGCGCCCTTGTGGTGGTCCACGACCTCGGCCTGGACCTTGATCCCGGCAAGCACCCACGGGTCGCTGGTCACGGCGTCGCCGTCGACCACGAGCAGGGTCGAGAGCTCGACCGTGTCGCCAACCTTGGCAGTGGAAATCTTGTCAACCTCAACGATGTCACCGACAGCAACCTTGTGCTGGCGGCCACCGCTGCGCACGATGGCGTACACGCGGATCTCTCTCTCACTCGGAACGGGTCCCCTGATGCCAGCCGCTCGCGCAGGCCGAAACCTGCGGCGATCCGGAAGGATGAGCGGCCTCTCCTGACGGACGGATCCGTCACGAGGGATGTGCTCAGGGGTGGGCGCGCATGGAAACACGCCGAGGTGCAAGGCTACGGGGCCGCACACTGGTGGGTCAAACCGGGACCCTCGGAACTGTCGACCGTCTTCCGCCGGGTCGTCCCAGGGCTCCGCGGACCCGCCCGCGGAGCCTCCACACCGGCCGAAGCACCGGGTCGGTGCCGTGCTAGTTTGTCAGTTTTGATCACTCTCTGTACTCCCGAGGCCGTAGATGCTGCGATCCGCCCTGCTCGGCCGCACCTGGCTGTTGCCCCTCCTGGTCTGTGCCGTTTACGCGCTGGCGCAGCTGACCGCCGGTTCCTCGTGGGCCCTTTTCCCGGACTCGTACCGTTACGCACGCGCCGCGGAGCAGCAGCTCGGCGCCACGCGCGAGGAGGCGCACCGGACCGCGCTCAAGGCGTTCTGCACGAGTCGTGCCGACGCGGCCGCGGAGACGAGGTCCCTGGATCCGCTGGCCGGTTCCGCCGACGCGGCCGACGCCAGGGCATCGAGCTCCGCCGCCTGCCTGACCCGGTGGTCCGACGCCACCGACATCACCACGGCGGACGAGCGCTACCAGTCGATCTTCTCGTCCCGGCCCGGGTATCCGCTGCTCGCCGCTCCTTTCGTCGGCGCTCTCGGCGTGCTGGACGGGATGCGCGCCCTGGGCCTCGTACTGGCTCTCGCCGGTTCACTGATGGTGCGCGGACTGCTGCGGAGCGCCGGTCTCGGCCGCCTACCGGCCGTCGTCGGGCAGATCGCATTTCTTGTCTCACCACTCGGCTGGTGGAGCCTGCAGGCACTGAGCGAGGGCCTGGTCACGGTCTGTGTGCTCGGGGCGGTGTGGGGTGGCGTCCTGATGGCGCGCGGCAGGCGGCTGTCCGGTGTGGTGCTGTTCACCGGCGCCCTTGCCGTGTGCGCGGTGACGCGCTACTCGACGGCTCTGTTGCTGGCGGCCCTGATCGCGACCGCCGCGCTCGCTTCCTGGCTCTTCCGCCGCTCCCGGCACGATCTCCTCCTCGCCGGTGCGGCCACCGGATGCGCCGCCGCCGTGGCGCTGGCCATGAAGCTGCTCGGTCTGCCGTCCTCCGAGGTCACCCTCCAGGACACCTTCACGCGCCATTTCCGCTCGCCGGAGATACCCGACCCGTGGGCCCGGCTGACCGACCTCAATCTGCGGTACTGGGGTCACTGGTTCACAGAGCAGGCCGCGATGCCGTTCTTCCTGGTGGCCGCGGTGGTCTCGCTCTGGGTGCTGATCCGTCGCGGCGGCGTCCTCGGCCCGCTCGCGTGTGCGGTGACACTGACCGGCGCCGCTCAGGTCGCGGCTCATCCGCTGGTCCAGGAGGCGGATCGGCTCGGAGTCCTCATGTGGGTACCGGTGACACTCGGGATTGCCCTGATCGCAGAGGGCGTTCAGGACTTTCGCCGGTCCCCGATAGGCCGTACGGTCCGAGTTCCTGACTCAACCGTGGAGCCACAACGTGTCGACACCACAGATCCCCGATGAATTCCTGGCCAAGGTTGCCCGCCGGGCGACCGCGCGCATGGCCCGCACCGACCGGCCGTTTTTGGCCGAGCGCGTCCTGGGCATCACCGCCCACCGCGTCCGTGACCGCAGGCTCAAGGCGGACCTGCTCGGCGCGGCGGCCGACGCGCAGCTGTCCCGGGGTCTGGTCCCACGCCATCTCGTCCAGGCGTACGGAGCCGAGCTGGCCTGCGCGGACGCGGACCTGAAGGCGGGCCGGAAGAAGGAGGCCGCCGCGGCTCTCACCCGGGCCCTGCTGCTGGCTTTTCACCGGGTTCCGCACGTCGACCGGCTCCACTCGCCCCTGTCGGACGACCCGGCCGGATTCACCGCCCGGCTGCGCGCCAGCACCACCGCCCGCGCGGTGGCGGCACCCCGCGGCCGGAAGACACCCCCCGCTGTACCCCCGACCGACCGACCGCTGCGGCTGCTCGTGGTGAACCGGGCCAACGCCAACTTCCTGGGCCTGCTCACCGAGCGTTACGCGGACCACCCCGGTGTCGAGCTCCGCGCGCTGGACCTGGCGGCCGATCCGGTACTCGCGCCGCTGGCCAAGGGCCTGCGGCGGATGATCGAGCTGCCGCTCGGGACCCAGGCCGCGTACGCAGCCGAGGTCGAAGCGGCGCTGCGCCCCCATCTGGACTGGGCGGACACCGTCTTCGTCGAGTGGTGCTCCACGGCCGCCGCGTTCATGACCTTGGTCGATCCGGGGAGCACCCGGATCGTCGTCCGGCTCCACAAGTACGAGTCGTTCACGTACTGGCCGCACATCATGGACTTCTCCCGGGTCGACGATGTCGTGTTCATCGCGGAACACATGCGGGAGTTGACCACCGCCGCCGTTCCCCGGCTGCTCGCTACCGGCGCGCCACGCCTCCACTTCCTGCACAACGCACTGGACCTGCGGCGGTTCGACCGTCCCAAGAGCGACGACGCGCGGTTCACCGTGGGCCTGATAGGCATCGGCCAGATCGCCAAGGACCCGCGCTGGGCGCTGGAGGTGCTCAGGCTCCTGCGGGACCGGGACGAGCGCTACCGCCTGCTGATGGTCGGCGGCGGAATCGATCCGGCACCCAGCGCGGCGGCCGCCGCCTATCACGAGGCCCTGGAGAAGGATCTCGCCGGGCTGGAGCCCACGGGTGCCGTGCGCAGACTCGGGCCGACCGACGACGTACCCGGCGTGTTCACCGGAGTGGGCGTGATCCTCAGCAGCTCCGTCCGTGAGGGCTGTCACGTCGGCCTGATGGAGGGAGCGGCGGCCGGTGCCGTGCCGGTCGTCCGGGACTGGCCGTTCGTGGCCGGTCGTCCGCACGGCACGCGGACCCTCTTCCCCGAGGACTGGATCGTCACCACCCCGCAGCAGGCCGCCGAGCGCATCCTCGCCGTCACCGCGTCCGAGGGGATCCGGGCCGAGGCCGGGCGCGAGGCGTCCCGGTACGCCCTCTCGACCTGGGACTGGGAGACCGTGCGGAGCGACTACGACCGGCTGCTGCTGGGCGCGGACCGGTAAGTAAGCTCACCGGTCGAGCACGTACTCCGAGAGGCAGACACATCGTGAACTACAGGGTCCAGCCCACCGCCCAGGTCGACGAGACCGCCGAGATCGGGGCAGGCAGCAGTGTCTGGGAACTCGCCCAGATCCGCGAGCAGGCCCGGCTCGGCGAAGGCTGCGTGGTCGGCCGCGGCGCCTACGTCGGTACGGGCGTCCGGATCGGCGACAACGTCAAGATCCAGAACTATGCGCTGGTGTACGAGCCGGCCGAACTCGCCGACGGTGTTTTCATCGGCCCGGCGGTGGTGCTCACCAACGACCACAACCCGCGTTCGGTCGACCCGGACGGCAAGCAGAAGCGCGGCGGTGACTGGGAGGCCGTCGGCGTGAAGATCGCCGAGGGCGCGTCGCTGGGCGCGCGCTCCGTCGCGGTGGCCCCGGTCCGGATCGGCCGCTGGGCCATGGTGGCGGCCGGCGCCGTGGTGACCAAGGACGTGCCCGACTTCGCTCTCGTCGTCGGTGTTCCGGCCCGGCAGGTCGGCTGGGTCGGCCGCGCCGGTGTGAAGCTGGTGGAGTCCGCGGACGAGCCCGGGGTGTGGGAGTGCCCGCAGACCGGTGCGCGCTACCGCGAGACCGGCCCGGCCACCCTCGTCGAGGCCGCATCCGCCGAGCGGTAGATCTCCGACGAAACGCCCGAGGGACCCGGCCGACACGATCGACCGGGTCCCTCGGCGCGCGTACGGCGGATCAGCCGCCGATGACGACGCGGCGGACGCCTTCCCAGCGGGCCGGGTCCGTCGTGCGGCGGCCGTCGACCAGGACCCGCACATCCGGCAGGTCGGCCGCGGCCAGCTCCCGGTACTCGGCGTGGTCGGCCTGGAGGATAGCGGCGGTGACGGCCTCACCTGCGTGCGGCGTCAGACCGTGTGCGGTCAGCTCCTCGGCGGTGTACAGCGGGTCCGACACGTAGACGTTCGCGCCTCGTGCGCGGAGCGCGTCGACGGTCGGGAAGACGCCGGAGAACGCCGTCTCCTTGACGCCGCCGCGGTAGGCCGCGCCGAGCACCAGCACCTCGGCACCGGTCAGGTCGCCGTAGGCGGCGGCCAGCAGGTCCACGGCGTACTCCGGCATCGCGGCGTTGGCCTCGCGCGCGGAGCGTACGACGGTCGCCGTCGGGTCGTTCCACAGGTACATCCGCGGGTAGATCGGAATGCAGTGGCCACCGACGGCGATCCCCGGCTGGTGGATGTGGCTGAACGGCTGCGAGTTGCAGGCCTCGATGACCTTCAGGACGTCGATGTTCTGCTGGTCGGCGAACCGGGCGAACTGGTTCGCCAGGCCGATGTTGACGTCACGGTAGGTGGTCTCGGCGAGCTTGGCGAGTTCGGAGGCCTCCGAAGTACCCAGGTCCCAGACGCCGTTGGGCCGCGGCAGATCCGTACGGTCGTCGAAGTCGAGGACCGACTCGTAGAACTCCACGCCGTGCGCGGTCGACGCCTCGTCGATGCCGCCGACCAGCTTCGGATAGCGGCGCAGGTCGGCGAAGACCCGGCCGGTGAGCACCCGCTCCGGAGAGAACACCACGTGGAAGTCGTCGCCGGCCTTGAGCCCTGACCCCGCTTCGAGCATGGGCGCCCAGCGGGTGCGCGTGGTCCCGACCGGCAGCGTGGTCTCGTAGCTGACGAGCGTGCCGGGCTTCAGTCCGGCGGCGATCGCCCTCGTCGCGGAGTCCATCCAGCCGAAGTCCGGGGTGCCTTCGGCGTCCACGAACAGCGGCACGACGACCACGACGGCGTCGGACTCCGCGACCGCGGCGGTGGTGTCCGTCGTCGCCGTCAACAGGCCTGCCGCAACGGTCTCCTTGAGCTTGACGTCGAGGTCGTGCTCACCGGGGAACGGCTCGACCGCGGCGTTGACCAGCCCGACGACCTTCTCGTTGACATCGGCGCCGATCACCCGGTGGCCCTTGGCGGCGAACTGCACGGCCAGGGGAAGGCCGATCTTGCCGAGGGCTACTACACAGATGTTCATGGGGTTACTTCCTCTTGGAGAACTTGGCGCCGCTCAGCCGGGATCGCAGCCGCGAGCCCAGCGATGTCTTGGGCGGGTGGAGCGGGCGAGTGCTGACCACCACACGCCCCTTGCTGTTGGGGCGTGCCGCGGCCCGGTACGGCTCTTCCCCGCTGCGCCACTGCCGCGTCAGCGGCATCGGACGGCCGTCGGCCCGCACCGGGATCTCGTACGTCGATCCGGCCACGTCGATGTAGACACGCACCCCGCGCTTGGAGCTGCGCGGCTCCAGCGGGATCCGGGCATACAGCAGCGTGGCATTGCCGTCGGCCGCGACCTCCCGGAGGAACTCACCGGGCGCCGGGGGAAGTTGCTTGCCATCGGGCAGCCGCTGGGCGCGCGCCTTGTCGGCGCTGCCGGGCATGGCGCCTTCGGCGAGGCGCAGGACGGCGGAGCCGGTGTCACCGACGACGCCGATCCGTATCGTGGCGGTGAAGGACAGTTCGTCGCCCTCCTGAGCCCAACCGGACTCGATCAGCTCGGTCTTGTTCGCGAGCCGTCCGGGGACGCGCTCGCCGACCAGCTCGAAGGAGCGGTCCGGAAGCCCCGTACCGGCATCGCGGAAGCCGGGGTACCGCGCGAAGGCGCGGCCGTCCTCCAGGTGGAACGGCGGCGCGCCCTGTTCGGCCTCTTCGGTGATGGCACGGCAGAGCGTGTCCGTGGCACCGCTCTGCGCCAGCCGGAGCCTGGCCCGCAGCTTGACGGGCAGCGAGTCGCTCAGCTCGTCCGTCAGGTAGGTGTCCGCCAGCCGTGCGATGCCCGCGCAGACCTCGCGCCGGGTCTCCGCGTCGAGCGCCGGGAAGTCGCCCTGGATGAGCTTGGACAGCTCCCAGGTGAAGTGGCGCTTGAAGAGGGCGTCCCGGTTCGGCCCGGCCTCGATCAGCCCGGCCGCATGATCCATGATCGCCGCGGTGCAGCGCAGCCGCGCCAGGTGATCGGCGCGGTAGGTGATGTTGCTGGCGTCGCCGCGCTTCACCGCGTAGTAACAGGTGTAGTCGGCGACCACCGATATCTTGCGGGCGCGGTAGCAGGCCTCGATGGTGAACGGCTGGTCGCTGCCGACCGCCAGGTCCTCCGGGAAGCGCAGCTTGTGCTTCTCCACGAGCTCGCGGCGGAAGAGCTTGGTATTGGCCAGCGCGAACGGCAGTTCCGGCCCGAAGAGGCTGACGTCCGCATCGTTGGCCTTGTAGAGGGACTGGCGCACATACCGGCCGTTGGTGCCGACCATCTTGCCGACCACGACGTCCGACCCGTTCCGGTCGGCGCAGGCGACCATCCGCTCCAGCGCTTCCTCGCCGAGGTAGTCGTCGGAACCGATGAAGTAGACGTACCGGCCGGTGGCCAGCTCCAGCGCGCGGTTGCTCGGCGCCGCCGGGCCACCGGAGTTGGGCTGGTGGACCACCTTGACGACGTCCGGGTAGCGCTCGGCGAACCGGTCGAGCTCGGCGCCGCTGTCGTCCGTCGAGCCGTCGTCGACCGCCACGACCTCAAGGCGGTCCGTACCGATGGACTGCCCTACGAGTGAGTTGAGGCACTCGGTGAGGTAGGGCATGGTGTTGTACACGGCCACGACGACCGTCACATCAGGAACATCGGTTCTACCGGTCACACGGTCACCTCGGCGGCTCTGTCGACGGATGTGCGCGGACGTGCGGGAAGCAGCTTCGTGTACACCTGGTCGAGCGCCTCCGCCTGGGCCTCCCAGGTCCACTGGTCGAGCAGTCCCGGTTCGTCGTACACGTCCCGGTACTTCTTCGGTTCCGCGAGCACCGCCTTCACGGCGCGGATGTAGTCCTGGACGTCGTCGGCCTTGAAGACCTCGCCCTGACCGGTCTTGGCGGCCATCTCACCCATCGTCTTCACATCGCTCACCACGAGCGGCAGCCGCGCGTGCGAGTACTCGAAGAACTTGGTGATCAGAGCGATCTCGTGGTTCGGCCAATGGTGGATCGGAATGACGCCGAAGTCCGCCGTCCCCAGGAAGGGTACGACCTGGTAGTGCGGAACGTACGGAAGGATGTGCACCCGGTCGGCCACTCCGAGCTCCTCGGCGCGCTGCGCCAGCTCGGTCATGTACGGCGACTTCGGCCGCAGCACGACGAACGCCACGTGCAGTTCGGACAGGTGCGGCAGCGACTCGACCATGATGTCGAGGCCGCGCTGCGGAGCTGCGGCGCCGCTGTAGACGGACAGCGGAACGTCCGGCCCGATCCCGCACAGTTCGCGCAGATCCGGTACCGGCTCCGCGGCCTGCTCCGGCGAGATCTCCGCGTCCGGTGCGTTCAGCACGACCGTGGGCGTCGTGGCCAGTCCGTGCCGCTCGACCAGCATGTCCGCGAGCGTCGCGGAGACGGTCGTCACGGCGTCGGCGTACTTGGAGTACGCCAGCTCGTGCAGGCACTGCGCGACATGCCACCGCGGGTGCGGATCCCACGGCTTGATGCCCGGCAGGAACTCGTGCGCGTCCCAGACCAGCTTGACGTCGCGCTTCGCGGCCCGCGCCCGCAGCGTGGCCCGCGCGCCGACCCCGAGCATGCGGAAGTCATTGGCGTGGATCAGATCGGGCTTCAGCTCGTCGATCACCTTGCCGTAGGCAAGGTCGAGGTCGAGCAGATACGGGTCGAGCCGACGCCAGGCCCGCTCCCCCATCATGCGCTGCCAGAACGCCGTGGTGAAACGGTCGAGCGGCGCGTCCATCCGCTTGCGCCGCTGCTCCAGCGCAAAGGTCCGGCGCACCCGCAGACCGACCCAGCGGCTGACCACCTTGGCACTGGCCCGCTCGGGCAGCAGCGTCACTTTGGACACCGCCGAGCCCTTGGCCGCCGCCTCGATCACACGGACGTTGAGATCGGCGCGCCATGCCTTCATCTTCTGCTTGCGGTAGGCAGCGAGCGGCCCCGGGCGGTAGGCCAGCGGCGCGCGCAGCGGAGCACGCCGGTACTCGTGCCGGCGCCGCTGCATCGGGCCCGGCACCTTGAGCAGCCGGACCTTGGCGTCGCCGATCATCCAGTGCTGCTCCGACTTGCCGGGCGACTTGCCGAGCAGGGTCACGTCCCAGCCCGCCTCGGCGGCCGAACGCGCTTCCTTCTGGACCCGGGAGTCCCCGTTCACGCCGTTGTCGACCAGCATGACGATCCGACCGCGGGTTCCGGTCCGCGGTGCCGGGTTGTTCTCAGACGCCATGAGCGGCCAGCTCTCCCGTGGAGGTGGTGACGGTGAGTCCGCTGCGTGCGGATTCCAGTACTGCGGCGGCGACCTCGACCGTACGAAGCCCCTCCCGCAGCGTGCAGATGTCCTGCGAGACGCCGAGCACCCCGTCGCGGAAGAGCTCGTGCTCGACCAACAGCGGCTCGCGCTTGGGGATGGCGTACCGGATCATGTCGCCCTCGGAGACTCCACGGAAGGCCTGGAGCGCCTCCCACTCGGTGGCCACGGCGGCGTTCGAGTGGAAGGTCAGGTCGGCGGTGAGGGTGTCGGCGATGAAAGTGCCGCGCTCGCCGGTGACGGAGGTGAAGCGCTCCTTGAGCGGGCTCAGCCAGTTGACGAGGTGGTTGGCCATGCTGCCGTCGCTGAGCAGACCGGCGACGGAGACCATGTCCTCGTGCGGCCGGCCGCTCTTGTGGACGGTGTGGGCCGCGACCGAGACATAGCTCTGGCCCGTCACCCAGCCGGTCAGGTCGATGTCGTGCGTGGCGAGGTCCTTGACGACGCCCACATCGGCGATACGGTGCGGGAACGGGCCCTGCCGGCGGGTGACCACCTGGAAGACCTCACCCAGCTCGCCCCCCTCCAGACGGGTACGCAGGGAGCGCAGCGCCGGGTTGCAGCGCTCGATGTGCCCGACACCCGCGACCAGACCACGGGACTCGAAGGCCTCGACCAGACGGCGGGCCCCCTCGACCGTGTCGGCGACCGGCTTCTCGATCAGGGCGCAGATGCCGGCCTCGGCGAGCTTCAGGCCGACTTCCTCGTGCAGCGCGGTGGGGCAGGCCACCACGGCGTAGTCGATGCCGAGCCCGATCAGTTCCTCGACGGTGGACAGCACCGGAGCGCCCTGGGCCCATCCGTTCTTGTCGCCCATCGGGTCGACGACGCCGACCAGCGTCACGTTCTCCAGGCCGGCCAGCACGCGCGCGTGGTGGCGGCCCATCGAGCCGAGACCGATCAACCCGGCTCTCAGTCCTGCAGTCACTGCATCTCTCCCAGCGAGTTCACGGCCGCGACAATACGGTCCAGGTCCTCCGGCGAGAGCGAAGGATGTACGGGCAATGAGACGACCTCGGCGGCGGCGCGCTCGGTCTCCGGAAGATCCCAGTTGCGGCCGGCCTTCTGGTCGGGCTCCCAGTACGGCTTCAGCCGGTGGATCGGAGTCGGGTAGTACACGGCGTTGCCGATACCCGCCTCGTTCAGTCTGGCCATGGCGGCGTCCCGGTCACCATGCACCCGGACGGTGTACTGGTGGTAAACGTGGCGTGCACCCTCGGCAACGGGCGGGACCGTCACATTGGCCGCGGTGATGTGCCGGTCGAGGTAGGCGGCGTTGGCGCGGCGCTGCTCGGTCCAGCCGAGCACCTTTCCGAGCTGTACGCGGCCGACGGCGGCCGAGACGTCCGTCATCCGCATGTTGGCGCCGACGATCTCGTTGGCGTACCTCTGCTCCATGCCTTGATTGCGCAGCAGCCGGAGGGTTCGGGCAATCTCGGCGTCGGCGGTGGTGATCATGCCGCCTTCGAGGGAGTGCATGTTCTTGGTCGGGTAGAAGCTGAACGTGCCGCCGGATCCGAAGGCGCCGACGGGCGTGCCGTTCAGGGCCGCGGCGTGTGCCTGGCAGGCGTCCTCGACGACGGCGAGGCCGTGCTTCGTCGCGATCGCCATCAGCGCGTCCATCGCCGCCGGGTGCCCGTAGAGGTGGACGGGCATGATCGCGGCGGTGCGGGAGGTGATGGCGGCCTCGACGGCGGCCGGGTCCAGACCGAAGCTCCCGGGCTCGATGTCGGCGAAGACGACGTCGGCCCCGGTCAGACGGACCGCGTTGGCCGAGGCGGCGAAGGAGAACGACGGAACGATGACCTCGTCGCCGGGGCCGATGCCCAGAGCGAGCAGCAGGAGGTGCAGCGCGGAGGTGCCGGAGTTGACGGCGACGCAGTGGCGTCCGTCGACCAGCTCCGAGAAGCCCTCCTCGAAGGCGGCCACCTCCGGTCCCTGGACCACGCGACCGCTGCGCAGTACGCGCACCACCGCTTCGATCTCTTCCTCACCGATCACCGGCCGGGCAGCGGGGACAGGTCCCCGGGTGTCGCTCGACATGGGCATCCTCCTTGAACAGCACAAGAGCTCGATCGGCGAGGGCTTTGAGGCGTGCGGATGTCCGGGGGGACTCCTACGCCCGGCACATAACCGATGGTGTGCCAATACATTACGGACAAAATCTGCCATTCCCTACGGAATTGGATCACGCAGGGAATGAACGGCTGTTTCGCTCTGGCTGGGCCAGGCCACCGCCGGGAGCAGTTCCTTTCCGGGAAGACCTCCCCCGGCACGGCCGCGTCACATTATCAGGCTTTTCACAGCGGGTTTCGTCGAGGTTAAGGGTAAAGAAAAGGGCCGCCCGAACGACGAGGTGCGGCCCTCCCGCGGGAGGGCCGCACCTCGTCGTTCACCTTGTGACCGTCGGTCAGCCCTCGGCGTCGGCCGAGACGACCGTCGGCGACGACTGCTCCGCGGCAACCGTCTTCTTCGCCGCCTTCTTGGCCGTCGTCTTGGCCGTCGTCTTCTTCGCGGCGGTCTTCTTGGCAGCCGTCTTCTTGGCGACCGCCTTCTTGGCCGTCGCCTTCTTGACGGTCTTGCGTGCCGTCTTCTTCGCCGGGGCCTCGGTCTCCGCGGCTTCCGCGGCCTGTGTTGCCTCGGCTGCGGCAGCGACCGGCTCCACGTCGGGCTTCGGCTCGGTGGAGCCGGTCACCACGACGACCTCGGCGCCGTCCGCACCCGCGGGCGATCCCGCGGGGGCGGTGACCTTGCGGGTCACCCGGCGCCGGGCACGCGGCGGGGAGGCCGGAGCGGCCACCTCCTCCGGTGCAGCCTCCGGCTGCGGCGCCTCGGCAACCGGGGCCTCGGCCACCACGTCCGCGACGGACAGCGGCGCTTCGACCGGCGCGACCTGCTCGGCCGGGGCCGGCGATCCCGCCGGAGCGGTCGCCTTGCGGGTCGCCCGACGACGCGTACGGCCCTGCGGCGCCTCGGCCACGGGGGCCTCGACAGCCACCGGGACCTCGACAACCGGCTCGGGCTCGACGACCGCTTGGACCTCGGCGGCCGGCTCCGGCTCCACGACCGGAGCGGGCGCGGACTTCGGGGCGCCGGCCGGGGCCGATGCCTTACGGGTCGCACGCCGGCGACCACGGCCACGCGAGGCAGCCGCCTCGGCCTCGGCCGGGCTGCTGTACAGCTCCTCGTCCGGTACGAACTCCGGCTCGGAGAGCGCCAGCGGGGCTGCGACCTCCGCAGCCACCTCGGCCTCGGTCTCCACCTCCGCCTCGACATGCTCGTGGTCGACGAGGTGCTCGTGCTCGGGCTGCTCACCGGCACCACCGCGGCCGCGCTTCTTGGCCCGCTTGCCGTTGCCGCCGCCACCGATCGAGCTCGGCTGCTCCATGTGCACGATCACGCCGCGACCATTGCAGTGGACGCAGGATTCGGAGAACGACTCCAGCAGCCCCTGGCCCACCCGCTTGCGGGTCATCTGGACCAGGCCCAGCGAGGTGACCTCGGCGACCTGGTGCTTCGTACGGTCGCGACCCAGGCACTCCAACAGGCGCCGCAGCACCAGGTCCCGGTTGGACTCCAGGACCATGTCGATGAAGTCGATGACGACGATGCCACCGAGGTCGCGCAGCCGCAGCTGACGCACGATCTCCTCGGCCGCCTCCAGGTTGTTCCTGGTGACGGTCTCCTCGAGATTGCCGCCCTGACCGGTGAACTTGCCGGTGTTGACGTCGACGACGACCATCGCCTCGGTCTTGTCGATCACCAGCGAACCGCCGCTGGGCAGCCAGACCTTCCGGTCCAGCGCCTTCATCAGCTGCTCGTCGATCCGGTACGTCGCGAAGATGTCGACCTCGGAGGTCCACTTCGACAACCGGTCCGTCAGGTCGGGGGCGACATGCCCGACGTAACCGTGGATGGTCTGCCACGCGTCGTCACCGCTGACGATGACCTTCGAGAAGTCCTCGTTGAAGATGTCGCGGACGACCCTGACGGTCATGTCCGGCTCGCCGTAGAGCAGCGTCGGCGCGTTGGCGCTGCCGTTGCTCTTCGACTTCTTCTGGATGTCCTCCCACTGCTGCTGCAGCCGCTCGACATCACGGCGCAGCTCGTCCTCGCTCGCGCCCTCGGCCGCGGTACGGACGATGACGCCCGCGTCCTCGGGGACGATCTTCTTGAGAATGGTCTTCAGCCGGGCGCGCTCGGTGTCGGGCAGCTTGCGGCTGATGCCGGTCATGGAGCCCTCGGGCACATAGACCAGGTAGCGGCCGGGCAGCGAGACCTGACTGGTCAGGCGGGCACCCTTGTGGCCGATCGGGTCCTTCGTCACCTGGACGAGGACCGACTGGCCGGACTTCAGCGCGGTCTCGATCCGGCGCGGCCCGTGGGCCATGCCGAGCGCCTCGAAGTTCACCTCACCGGCGTACAGGACGGCGTTGCGCCCCTTGCCGATGTCGACGAAGGCGGCCTCCATGGACGGCAGTACGTTCTGCACCTTGCCCAGGTAGACGTTGCCGACGTAGCTGGTGGCCTGCTCCTTGTTGACGTAGTGCTCGACGAGCACATTGTCCTCGAGGACACCGATCTGGGTGCGGTCGCCGTTCTGGCGGACGACCATCACGCGATCGACGGCCTCACGGCGGGCCAGGAACTCCGCCTCGGTGATGATCGGGACGCGGCGACGGCCCTGCTCACGGCCCTCGCGGCGACGCTGCTTCTTCGCCTCCATACGGGTCGAGCCCTTGATGGACTGGACCTCGTCGAAGCCGGTGCCGGGCTCGCGCTCGGCTTCCTTCTTCCGGGGCTCACGGACCTTGACGACCGTACGCTCCGGGTCGTCGGTACCGGCTTCGGCCTCGGGCGAGGCGTCACCGCTGCGACGACGGCGACGACGCCGACGACGGCTGCTGCTGGAGCCGGAAGCGGACAGCTCATGGTCCTCTTCCTCCTCCTCGTCGGCCTCGTGACCACGCTCGTGCTCGTCCTCGGACGTGTCGGCGGTGTGCTCGTCGGCCTGCTGCTCCGCGGCTTCGTCCGACTCGCTGGGCTCACCGCGGCGGCGGCGACGGCCACCGCGACGGCGACGGCGCGAAGGACGGTCCCCGTACTCGTCCGACTCCTCGCCCTCGTGCTCGGCTTCGCCCTCGGCCTCCGCCTCGAGCTCGTCCTCATCCTCGGCGTGCTCCTCCACCGGGGCGGTAGGGGCGGGCGCCCGGTCGGCGATCGGCTCGGTCTCGACGGCCTCGCCGCGGCGGCGGCGACGGCGCCGGGAACCGCCCTGCGGTGCGGCCTCGGCGGCCGGGGCCGCCTCTTCGGCCGACGGGGTCTCCTCTGCCGTCTCGATCTCTTCCTCGGCCTCGTCGTAGTGCGAGGCGGGACCGGCGGCCGCGGCGGCGGCAGCGGCGGTCTCCGGGGTCTGGAACATCGGCTCGGCGAAGACCGGCGCCTGGAAGACGGCCACGGCGGGACGCGTCGCCCGACGGCTCTTGCGGGCGGGCTCCTCGACCTTGCCGGTGAACTCCGGCCGGCCTGCGGGGGCGGTGGCCCGGCGGCGGGTACGGCCACCCGGCGCGGCGGCCTCGGTCTCCTCTTCCGGCTCGGCGACCGGCTCCTCGGCGGCCTCGGTCTCGACCACGGCCTCCACCGGCGCCACGGGCTCGACGATCTCGGCGGCCTGCGGGGCACCCGCGGGCGAGGTGGCCTTGCGGGAGGCCCGACGACGGCCGCGCGGGGCAGCCGGCTCGGCAGCCTCTGCGGTCTCTGCGGTCTCGGTGACCTGTACGGCCTCCGCGGCCGCCACGGGCTCGACGATCTCGGCGCTCGTGGTGTCGCCCGACACGGGCTGCGGGGCACCTGCCGGAGCGGAGGCCCGGCGGCGGGTACGGCCACGCGGGGCGGCGGCCTCGACGGGCTCGGCAACAGGTGCCTCGATCGGAGCGACGGTCTCGACGACCGACGCCGCCTCGACGACCTCAGCGGCCTGCGGGGCGCCTGCCGGAGCCGTGGCCTTGCGCGTCGCACGGCGACGCGCACGCGGCGCCGGAGCAGCCTCAGTGGGCTCTGCAGCCTCGGCGGGCACAGCAGCCTCGGCGGTCTCCTCGGTCTTGGGCGCACCCGCGGGAGCGGTCGCCTTGCGCGTCGCCCGACGACGCGCACGCGGCGCCTCGGCGGGAGCAGCGGCTTCGGCAGGCTCCTCCACCTCGACGGCCTCGACGACCTCGGCGGCCTGCGGGGCGCCCGCGGGGGCGGTCGCCTTGCGGACCGCGCGGCGGCGGGTACGCGCCGGCGGCGCGGCCTCCGCCTCGGCGGCAACGGTGTCGGACGTTTCGGCGTCAATGGCCGGTATGGCCGACGCGACTGCCTCGGCGGCTTCCGCGCCCTTGGCACCCGCCGACGGCGGGCCTGCCGGGCGGGATGCTGCGCGGCGCCTACGGCGCGGCGGCAGCTTGTCGCCGGGGGCGTTGTTCTCTTCGGCGTTCCCGGTCATCCCGGGTTCGATCGGTTCAAGCATGCGGGCGGTTCTCCCGTCACGCTCCCGGGCGCCGCGCCTGATTCCGGTCCGACACGGTCCGCATGAGAAACGCGGTACCGCCGTCCGGGGCGCGGGCGCCGCACGGGAGCTGAATGTCTGGCTCGCCGGTTCCGTCCGCGATGTACGCACGGCCTGGCGAAAGTCTTATGGGTCAGCGCGCGGCCCGGCCCAGGTGGCTCCCGAGCCCGAGGGCTGCGCTACAACGACCGGCCTTACGCGGAACCTGCACCTTCCGGCGCCGTCGCGACGGCGGTCCCGGTGGCCGTGGGTTGCGCGGCCGGGGATGCCTCGCGGTCGGGCGCGAGCGGGTCGGTCACCGTGCCGGACTCCTCGTCGAAGAGCCCCTGCGCCAGCCTGGTCACCGCTGCGGGGACCGGCGGCGCCAGGTCGGCCACAACGCGGAGACCGGACAGGACGTCGTCAGGTCGCACGGCAGGTGTCACGTGCCGAACAACCAGCCGCAGTATCGCACAGGCCTTGTCCCCGGGCCTATCAGCGCCGGGATCGACGGCCTCGAGACCGGCGACGGCCGCGCGGGCGTCGAAGGTCCGCATGCCGTTCTTCGTACGGCGCTGGACCTCGACGGTCTCGGCGCCGAGGAATCCGGCGACGGCCTTCTCGGCGTCCTCGAAGGGGACCCCGTCGAGCCGCATCTCCCACACGGAGGCGGTCAGCCGGTCGGCGAGACCCGAGGTGCGGGCCTCCACGGCGTCGGTAATGTCGAGACCGTCCGGGAGCGACTCGTCGAGCAGTGCGCGCAACGTGTCGGGGTCCCGCGGCTCGGTGAGGGCGATCTCCAGGAACTCGGCCTCGCTGCCCGTGCCGGTGGGTGCGGCATTGGCGTACGAAACCTTGGGGTGCGGGGTGAAGCCCGCCGAGTAGGCCATGGGCACCTCGGCGCGGCGCAGCGCCCGCTCGAACGCGCGCTGGAAGTCGCGGTGGCTGGTGAACCGGAGGCGGCCGCGCTTGGTGTAGCGCAGTCGGATGCGCTGCACTGCCGGTGCGGGCGGCGGGCCTTCGGGCTGTCGCTTGCCCAGTGGTTCTTCTCCTCGGTGCGGAGCGGACGCGGTGGCACGCCGCCCTCGAAATACGGGTGGGCCCGGGGGCGTCCGGTCCGGCTCACCCCTGCTTGTGCAGGGAGATCTCAGGTTCGGGCGCCGCGCTGGGCACAGTCGTTGTACTACCCAGAGTACGCGCAAGGGGGCGCACCGGTTCCCGGGGCTCGGGGACCGGGCCCCCGCCGACCAGTGCGCGCCATGCGTCGCGGCGGGCCTGCCGCACGCTCTCGCGTGCGGTGCGCAGCGCACTGCGGGCCACACGTCCCGCCTCGACCGCGGCGCGCTTGGCGGGGGCCCAGACCGCGTCGCGGACGACATGTCCCACGGGTGTGCACACCGTGCGGTAGACCCAGGTCGCCGGGGCGCCGATGAGATGCCACGCCAGCCGGGCGATCGCCCGGCCGACGGCCCGCGAGACGAATCCGGCGATACGCCAGGCGACACCGATGGCGGTGGCGATCTCCCGGCCGACCGGAGCGAGGACCCGGCGGTACAGCCAGCTCACCGGGGCGACCAGCAGCGTCATGACGAGCCGGACGACCGCCGCCCCCAGCCCGCGGGCGGCGGCGGCGACACCGCGGGCCAGCAGGCCGGCCAGCCGGACGATGCCGTGGCCGAGCGGGGTGAGCAGTTCCCGGTACGCCCAGGCCAGCGGCAGCACGACCAGGTGCTCCATCAGCCAGGTGACGGCGGTCGCGAGCGGCACCAGGAGGTAGCGCCACACGCCGACGACGGGCCGGACGAAGAGCACGGTGAGCAACAGACCCACCGCGGTGGCGACGCCCCGTCCGGCAGGGATGAGCAGTTCGCGGTACACCCACCGCAGTCCGTGCCCCAGCGGGGTGAGGACAGCCCTGTGGAACCACACGACCGGGACGACGACCCCGTACCGGACGACGGGCACGACGACATAGCGCCACAGCGCCACCCACGGCCATACGAAGACGGCCGCGCCCAGCCACAGCAGCCCTTGCCCGACCACGGCGGCCAGCCACCGCAGCCCGTGCCCCAGCGGGGTGAGGACCGACTCGTACAGCAGGACCAGCGGGGCGACGACGAGCACCCTGCCCAGCCAGGACAGGGCCCGTCCCAGAGGGCGCAGCAGGACCCGCTCGGCGGCCCGTGCGGTGGCGACGAGTACGTCCCAGATCATCCGTACGGGCAGGACGACCACCAGCACCACGATCCGTACCGGAATCCTGATGAGCGTGGTCAGGCAGCCGTCACCGGTTTCGTAGTGCGCGGGTGCCTGATGCCTGCCGTACACGCGGGGCTGCTTCTCCTGGTCCATGGGGAACAGGACGCGAAAGGCCCGGCCCGGGGTTTCCCGGGCCGGGCCTTCGTCATCGAGCTGTCACCCGAAGGGTGACGCCCGGTGTGACGTGATGTCCGGTGTTACTTACTTGACGACCGTCAGCGGAAGGAGCTTCTTGCCGGTCGGGCCGACCTGGATGTGGGTGTCCATCTGCGGGCACACCCCACAGTCGAAGCACGGGGTCCAGCGGCAGTCCTCGACCTCGGTCTCGTCGAGCGAGTCCTGCCAGTCCTCCCAGAGCCAGTCCTTGTCGAGACCGGAGTCCAGGTGGTCCCAGGGCAGGACCTCCTCGTACGTCCGCTCGCGGGTGGTGTACCAGTCGACGTCCACGCCGAACTCGGGGAGCGTCTTCTCGGCGCACGCCATCCAGCGGTCGTACGAGAAGTGCTCGCGCCAGCCGTCGAAGCGGCCGCCGGACTCGTAGACGGCGCGGATCACCGAGGCGACACGGCGGTCGCCGCGCGAGAGTAGGCCCTCGACGATGCCGGGCTTGCCGTCGTGGTAACGGAAGCCGATCGAGCGGCCGTACTTCTTGTCGCCGCGAATCTTGTCGCGCAGCTTCTCCAGCCGGGCGTCGGTCTCCTCGGCGCTCAGCTGCGGGGCCCACTGGAACGGGGTGTGCGGCTTGGGTACGAAGCCGCCGATGGAGACGGTGCAGCGGATGTCGTTCTGACCGGAGACCTCGCGGCCCTTGGCGATCACATTGACCGCCATGTCGCCGATCTGGAGGACGTCCTCGTCGGTCTCGGTGGGCAGGCCGCACATGAAGTACAGCTTCACCTGGCGCCAGCCGTTGCCGTACGCGGTGGCAACCGTCCGGATGAGGTCCTCCTCCGAGACCATCTTGTTGATGACCTTGCGCATGCGCTCGGAGCCGCCCTCGGGGGCGAACGTGAGACCCGAACGGCGGCCGTTGCGGGTCAGCTCGTTGGCCAGGTCGACGTTGAACGCGTCGACGCGGGTGGAGGGCAGTGAGAGGCCGATCTTGTCCTCGGTGTACCGGTCCGCGAGCCCCTTGGCGATGTCGCCGATCTCACTGTGGTCCGCGGAGGAGAGCGAGAGCAGGCCGACCTCTTCGAAGCCGGTCGCCTTGAGACCCTTCTCGACCATGTCGCCGATGCCGGTGATGCTTCGCTCCCGCACGGGGCGCGTGATCATGCCGGCCTGGCAGAAACGGCAGCCGCGGGTGCAACCGCGGAAGATCTCGACGGACATCCGCTCATGGACGGTCTCGGCGAGGGGGACGAGGGGCTGCTTCGGGTACGGCCACTCGTCGAGGTCCATGACGGTGTGCTTGGACACGCGCCACGGCACGCCCGACTTGTTCGGCACGACGCGGCCGATACGGCCGTCCGGGAGGTACTCGACGTCGTAGAACCGCGGTACGTAGACGCCACCGGTCCTCGCGAGGCGGAACAGCACCTCCTCGCGTCCGCCGGGCCGGCCTTCGGCCTTCCAGGCGCGGATGATCTCGGTGATCTCCAGGACCGCCTGCTCGCCGTCGCCGATGACCGCGCAGTCGATGAACTCCGCGATCGGCTCGGGGTTGAACGCGGCGTGGCCGCCGGCGAGGACGATCGGGTCGTCGAGACCGCGGTCCTTGGCATCCAGCGGGATGCCTGCGAGGTCGAGAGCGGTGAGCATGTTGGTGTAGCCGAGTTCGGTGGAGAAGCTCAGCCCGAAGACGTCGAACGCCTTCACCGGGCGGTGGCTGTCCACGGTGAACTGCGGCACCTTGTGCTCGCGCATCAGCTCTTCGAGGTCCGGCCACACGCTGTACGTGCGTTCGGCCATGACGCCCTGGCGCTCGTTGAGCACCTCGTACAGGATCATGACGCCCTGGTTGGGCAGCCCGACCTCGTACGCGTCCGGGTACATGAGCGCCCAGCGGACGTCGCATTCGTCCCACGGCTTGACGGTGGAGTTGAGCTCACCGCCGACGTACTGGATGGGCTTCTGCACATGCGGGAGCAGAGCTTCGAGCTGTGGGAAGACCGAATCGACAGACATCGCGAACTTTCGAGAGCCGGCAGAGGGGACCATCCAGCGTACCCCGGCGCTCAGCCTGTCAGATCCGACCGCAATTTCGGCCGGGAGGCCCGCTCCCACACCCCGGGCAGTTCCCGTTCGCGGGCGGCCGCGGTCGCCTCCTCATGCCCGTACAGCAGCCCCCAGGTGAAGGCGGACTCCCCCGCCGCGTGCGCCTGGGCGGCCAGGGTGCGCAGGGCTTCGCGGGCGACGACGCTGTCCTGGTGGTCGCCCAGCACGGTCTGCACGGCCTTCATCCGCTTGGCGAACTTCTTGGCGGGCTTGCCCAAGGCGGGGGTGGCCGCCTCCCCCGCGTACCTGGCCCGCTTGGCGGCCTTGCGGGCCTGGTGCATCGCCACGTCCCGGTTCGGGCCAGCGGGGAGGTCCAGGGCGTGACCGGTCCGGGTGGCCAGGCGTGCGTAGTCCTTGAGGACGGCGCGCGGCAGTACGTCCTGCGGGCTGCGGTCCGCGGCGGGCAGCAGCGGCGGGTCGGCGAGGAACGCGTCGAGTGTGTCGAGGAGCGCCAGATACCGCTTTCCGTCGAGTACGCCGACGGTCCGGCGCCGGGAACCCGAGCGGCGGGCGGTGGACCAGATGCGCAGGCGACTGCGGACGGGCCCGAGGACGAGGATGGGGGACAGGTCCGCGATCCGGGTGCGGAACCGTTCGTCGAGGACCTCCTGGTCCCGGTCGACGCCGAGCTCCGCGGCCAGCCATTTCAGCTCGTCACCGATCGGATCGGTGACCGCCCGGTCCACAATCTTCCTGTATGTCCTGAAGACGCTGCGCAGCCTGCGTGTGGCGACCCGCATCTGATGCACGGAGTCGGGCAGATCGCGGCGTACGGCGGGGTCGAGGGCGACGATCGCCGTGATCTGATCGCGTGCGTAGGCCAGGATGTGGTCGCCCGCCGTCCGGGGCCGCGGCTTGCCGTCCCCCTCCGGGTGCTTCTTCCTCTTCGGGGCGGTCTCGTCGAGGGCCCTGGCCAGTTTGGACGGCGCCGCGGAGGGGCGTACGCCGCCCTTGCGCAGCCGGCGTTCGACGGCGTCGAGGAACGCGGGGTCGCCGTCGTCGGCGAGTTCGACCTCGATCTCGGTCCAGGCTGCGGTGCCGCTGCCGCCCGTGAGCCGCTCGGCCCGGACCTCGTCGACGCTGAGTTCGGCGAGCAGCGCGCCATCGGCGTCGAGCAGGTGGTGGACGTCCCGGGTGGAGAGCAGCCGGACGACGGGGACGAGCTCCGTCTCGCGGACCCGGGAGCGCAGCAGCCCTGCGAGGCTGTCCGGAAGGGTGTCGGAGAGCGGGGCCCGGATCTCGTCGCGGATCCCGGAGGCGACCGGGAATTTGAGGTGCCAGCCGGCATCGGCGCCGCCGGTGCGGCGGCGCAGGGTGAGCGCGTCGGCCGCGAGCCGGTGGTCCTCGGTGTCGTAGTAGACGGCGTCCAGCTCCATGACGCCGCGGTGGTCCACGGCCGCGACGGCGGCCACCCGGGTCAGATCGGGAAGCCGGGTATCGACGGTGGCTTCGTACTTTCGCTCGATTTCACGCTTCGAGTCCGCCATCGGACCTACTTTCGAGTGAACCGTCGGCTTCACCCGCAGCGACGCTGAGGCATGTTCTAAGTTGTACACCTGTCCTCGGGCAGCGGTCAGGGCTTGGCCGTCAGGAGGTTCATCTGAACCGAGTGAGAAGCCGCCCCGCGGGGCGGAGGAGTCACGAACTGAATCTAGACGCGCGCGCGCGCGAGCGATCGATTCTGTTCCCTGAGCAGTCCCTTGCCGGGACCTGGTGCACACCCGATTCCGGCAAGGGACTGCACGCGGCGAGGACACGCCTACGCCGACATCGGCCGCTGCACCCGGATCGACTGGAGCAGTCCGATGGCCACCCAGACGGCGAACATCGACGACCCTCCGTACGACACGAACGGCAGCGGGAGTCCAGCGACCGGCATGATGCCGAGCGTCATCCCGATGTTCTCGAACGCCTGGAAGGCGAACCAGGCGATGATGCCGGCGGCGACGATCGTGCCGTACAGCTCGGTGGTCTCGCGGGCGATCCGGCAGGCGCGCCACAGGACGACACCGAGGAGGACGAGGATCAGTCCGGCGCCGAGGAAGCCGAGTTCCTCGCCCGCGACAGTGAAGACGAAGTCGGTCTGCTGCTCGGGAACGAACTGGCCGGTGGTCTGGGTGCCCTGGAAGAGGCCGGTGCCGGTGAGTCCGCCGGAGCCGATGGCGATGCGGGCCTGGTTGGTGTTGTAGCCGACGCCCGCCGGGTCGAGCGCTGGGTTGGCGAAGGCGGCGAAGCGGGCGATCTGGTAGTCGTCGAGCAGGCCGAGCTGCCAGACGGCGACGGCTCCGGCCGCGCCGGCGCCGAGGAGTCCGAAGACCCAGCGGTTCGACGCGCCGGAGGCCAGGAGCACGCCGAGCACGATGACGGCCATGACCATGACGGAGCCGAGGTCCGGCATCCCCATGACGATCACCATCGGGAGGAGCGCGAGACCGAGTGCCTTGGCGACGGTCCGGTGGTCCGGGTACAGCTGGTCGCCCGCGTCGACGCGGGCGGCGAGGATCATCGCCATCACCAGGATGATGGTGATCTTGGTGAATTCGGACGGCTGCAGGGAGAAGCCGCCGCCGATGATGATCCAGGCGTGGGCGCCGTTGACGGTGGCGCCGAGCGGGGTGAGGACCGCGAGGACCAGAAGCACCGAGAGGCCGTAGAGGACCGGGACGGCGCCGCGCAGGGTGCGGTGGCCGAGCCAGATCGTGCCGACCATCAGGGCGAAGCCGATGCCGGTGTTGAGGGCGTGCCGCAGCAGGAAGTAGTACGGGTCGCCGTGGTTGAGCGAGTCCCGGCCGCGGGTCGCCGAGTAGACCAGGGCCGCGCCGATGAGGGAGAGCGCGATCGCGGAGCCGAGCATCGGCCAGTCGAGCCGGCGTACGACGGAGTCGCGGGCGGTGAGTCTGCCCCAGACACCGCGGTCGGGGGCATATCGGGAGACGGAGAAGCCGGCCATCAGTCGCGCCTCCCGAGCACCGCGGCGAGTGTCTGCTCCTCCGGGGTCTTCTGCGAGTTCGGGTCGTAGGGCTTGATCGTCGGCGCGTCGATCGTGCCGTCGTGCTGGATCTTGGGCAGGGACTTCTGCGGGGTGGGCAGCAGCGCCTTCTTGAGGTCCTGCTTGCCGGAGTCGTCGAGTCCGTAGAGCGCGTCGTAGATGTTGCGGACGGCGGGCCCGGAGGCGCCGGAGCCCGTACCACCCTGGGAGATCGTCATGACGATCGAGTAGTCCTTGGTGTACGTGGCGAACCAGGAGGTCGTCTGCTTGCCGTAGACCTCGGCCGTACCCGTCTTGGCGTGCATCGGGATCTTGTCCTGCGGCCAGCCGCCGAATCGCCAGGCGGCGGTACCGCGGGTCGCGACGCCCGCCAGCGCCCCCTCCATCTGCTTCAGGGTCTTGGCGCTGGCCGGCAGCTTGCCGTGCGAATGGGGCTCGACCATGCGGACGTTCTTGCCGTCGGGGCTGATGATCGCCTTGCCGACGGTCGGGTCGTAGAGCGTGCCGCCGTTGCTGATCGCGGCGTAGATGGTCGCCATCTGGATCGGGGTGACGAGGGTGTCGCCCTGGCCGATGGAGTAGTTGATCGAGTCATAGGCGTGCAGCTTCATTCCCTCGAGGCAGTTCTCGTGGGCGAGCACGGTGTTGAAGTCCTTCTTCTTGGGCCACTTCTTGGCCTGTTCGCACCAGGTGTCCTTGTTGGCCTTCCAGAAGTCCTTCTTCCACCGGCGGTCGGGGACGCGGCCGGTGACCTCGTTGGGGAGGTCGATGCCGGTCTCCTTGCCGAGGCCGAACTGGTGGGCGGTCTTGAAGAACCAGTCCTTGGTGTTCTTCTTGGGCTGCAGCCCGCCGTCCTTCTGCCACTGCTGGTAGCCGAGGGCGTAGAAGACGGTGTCGCAGGAGACCTCGAGTGCCTGGCCCAGGGTGATCGGGCCGTGGCTCTGCGATTCGAAGTTCTTGTAGGTGTGGCCCTCGGCGGTGTACGAGCTGCCGCAGGTGTAGTGCCCGTCGAACGAGTAGCCCGCATTGACGGAGGCGGCGGTCGAGACGACCTTGAAGATCGAGCCCGGTGCGGCCTGGCCCTGGATGGCCCGGTTGAGCAGCGGATAGTTGGACTTCTTGCTGGTCATCCGGGCGTAGTCCTTGCCCGAGATGCCGCCGACCCAGGCGTTGGGGTCGTAGTCGGGGTTGGACGCCATCGCGACGACTCGGCCGGTCTTGGCCTCCATGACGACGACGGCGCCGGAGTCGGCCTTGTAGTTCTGGTTGGTGTTCTTGTCGAAGGACTTACGGGCCGTCTTCATGGCCTCGTTGAGCTCGTACTCCGCGACGGCCTGGACCCGGGCGTCGATGGAGGTGACGACGCTCGATCCGGGCTCCGCCTTGTCGTCCTTCGCCTGGCCGATGACCCGGCCGAGGTTGTCGACCTCGTAACGGGTGACGCCGGCCTTGCCGCGCAACTCCTTGTCGTACGTACGCTCCAGGCCGGAGCGGCCGACCTGGTCGGAGCGGAGGTACGGCGAGTCGGTGTCCTTGGCCTTGGTGATCTCTTCGTCGGTGACGGGCGAGAGGTAGCCGAGGACCTGGGCGGTGTTGGCCTTGCCGGGTGCGACGTAGCGACGTACGGCGGTGGGTTCGGCGGTGATGCCGGGGAAGTCCTCGGCACGTTCGCGGATCTGGAGGGCCTGCTGGGTGGTGGCCTCGTCGGTGACCGGGATCGGCTGGTACGGCGAACCGTTCCAGCAGGGCTGCGCCGTCTTCGCGTCGCAGAGCCGGATCTTGTCGAAGACGTCCTTCGGCTTCATGCCGAGCACATCGGCGAGCCGGGTCAGAACGCCCTTGCCGTCGTCGTCCATCTTCAGCAGCTCGGTGCGACTGGCGGAGACGACGAGGCGGGTCTCGTTATCGGCGAGGGGCACGCCGCGGGCGTCGAGGATGGAGCCGCGGACGGCGGGCTGGACGACCTGCTGGACGTGGTTGCTCTTCGCCTCGTCGGTGTATTCCCGGCCGTTGCGGATCTGGAGATACCAGAGGCGGCCGCCGAGTGTCAGGAGCAGGGAGAAGACGAGGACTTGGATGACGATGAGCCTGATCTGGACCCGCTGGGTCCGGCCCGTCTCCGGAATGTTGCTCACAGGGCGCCCCCGGCGGTCGGGCCGGGTGTCCGGGGGGTGCTCCCCGGGAGATACAGGCTCACAGTCGCTTGACTCCCTTGATCCGTCCGGCCCGTGCCGCCCGGTTGCGGGCGACCTTCACACGCAGTCCGCCGCGCTGGCTGCCGATCCTGAGTCCGGTGCCGGACGAGAGCCAGCCCGAGGCCACGTCGCCGCCGGAGGGCTCGGAGAGCGGGTCGTTCTCGGTGCGTCTGGCGAGCGCCATGATCAGCGGAACGGTGAACGGCGCGAGAAGCAGATCGTAGACAGCGGCGGTGAACAGCAGGCTGCCGAGGCCGACATGGCGGGCGGCGGTGTCCCCGACGAGGGCGCCGACAAGGGCGTACAGCAGCGTGGATCCGATCGCGGCGGCCACGACCACGGTCATCGGGGCGAGCGCGGACTTGAGCCGTCCGTTCTCCGGCCGGGCAAGTCCGGCGAGATACCCGATGATGCACAGGACCATGGCGTAGCGCCCGGCGGCGTGGTCGGCGGGCGGCGCCAGGTCGGTGAGGAGCCCCGCGCCGAAGCCGATCAGGGCGCCGGCCACATGCCCGTACACCAGGGCGAGGCCGACGACGACGAGGAGCAGCAGGTCGGGGACGGCGCCGGGGAGTTGGAGGCGCGCGAGTACGCAGACCTGGACGACCAGGGCGATCACGACCAGAGCGGTGGAGAGCAGAGTCCGGTTGAAGCGCATGGGGATCAGCTCTATCTCTGCTCGTTGACCGCGTTGCCGGTGGTTCCGGTGGGGCTGGGACTCCCACTGGGACTGCCGCTCGGGGTCTCGTTGACGTTCCCCACGACCTTTCCGTTGGTGTCGACGATGTCACCGTTGGGCGAGATGGTGACGGTGACCGTGGGGGTCGGGGTGGGTTTCGGTTTGGGGGGCTGTTTCGGCAGGACCATGTCGCGCGGGTCCTCGCGCGGTGCCTGGACGACGACGCCGACGATGTCGAGTCGGGTGAAGCCGACGTACGGGCGGACATAGACGGTACGGGTCAGGTCGCCGCCGGACGGGTCGACGCGGACCACTTCGCCGACCGGGACTCCGGGCACGAACGGCTTGTTCCTGCTGGAGCCGAAGGTGACCAGCCGGTCGCCCTTCTTCACCTTGGCCTTGCCGTTGAGGAACTGGACGGAGAGCGGGCGGTCGCCCTGGCCGGTGGCGAAGCCGAGTTCGTCGGTCTTCTCCATCCGGGTGCCGACCGTGAAGTCGGGATCGTTGGCGAGGAGCACCGTCGCGGTGTCCGGGCCGACGGTGGTGACGCGGCCGACGAGTCCGTCGCCGTTGATGACGGTCATGTCGCGCTTGAGCCCGTCGTTGGAGCCCGCGTCGATGGTGACGGTCCAGGAGAAGCCCTGGGCCGATCCTATGGCGATGACCTCGGCGGCCTTGATGCCGTACTGGCCGGCGGCGGACTTCTTCAGCATCTTGTCGAGTTCGCGCACCCGGTTGCGGTTTCGGTCGTCGCTGCCGAGCTTCGTCTTCAGCGCGGCGTTCTGCTCTTCCAGGGCGGCGATCCGGTTGTGCCGTTCACCGGAGTCCCGGATCGCCCCTATGGCGTTGCCCACCGGGTCGACGGCTGCCGCAACGCCGTTCTCGACCGGCCCGAAGGCCGTTGCGGCGACCCGCCGGGCGCCGTCCACCGGTGACTCCTCGCCGCCGCGGATGTCCACCGTAATCAGTGCGAATGCGATGGCGATCAGCAGCACCAGGAGCAGCCGGCTCTCTCGTGTGTCCCTCACGTGCGGCGGCCGTGCCTTCCTCGTCGGAATGTTCGTGCCTGTATATCAACGATCCGCCGTACGGGGCGGCAACGCCCGTACGGCGGACCGCTGTGTTGTCGCTACCTGCGGGGCTGGGCGTCCAGCACCTGCTGGAGCGCCTCGAACTCCTCGACACACTTACCGGATCCCAGTGCCACCGAGTCCAGCGGGTCCTCGGCGATGTGGATCGGCATGCCGGTCTCACGGCGCAGTCGCTCGTCCAGTCCGCGCAGCAGCGCGCCGCCGCCGGTGAGGACGATGCCGCGGTCCATGACGTCGCCGGAGAGCTCCGGCGGGCACTTGTCGAGCGTGGTCTTCACCGCGTCGACGATCGCGTTGACCGGTTCCTCGATGGCCTTGCGGACCTCCGCGGCGGAGATGACGACCGTCTTGGGCAATCCGGAGACCAGGTCGCGGCCGCGGATCTCGGTGTGCTCGTCCTTGTCCATGTCGTACGCCGAGCCGATCGTGATCTTGATCTGTTCGGCGGTGCGCTCACCGAGGAGGAGCGAGTACTCCTTCTTGATGTGCTGGATGATCGCGTTGTCCAGCTCGTCACCGGCGACCCGGATCGACTGGGCAGTGACGATTCCGCCGAGCGAGATCACGGCGACCTCGGTGGTGCCGCCACCGATGTCGACCACCATGTTGCCGGTGGCCTCGTGGACCGGCAGCCCGGAACCGATGGCCGCGGCCATGGGCTCCTCGATGATGTGCACCTGCCGCGCGCCGGCCTGCGTCGACGCCTCGATGACGGCGCGCCGCTCGACCCCGGTGATGCCCGAGGGCACGCAGACGACGACCCGCGGGCGGGCCAGGTAGCGGCGCTTGTGGATCTTCAGGATGAAGTAGCGGAGCATCCGCTCCGTGATCTCGAAGTCGGCGATCACGCCGTCCTTCAGGGGCCGTACGGCAACAATGTTGCCCGGTGTACGCCCGATCATCTTCTTGGCCTCGGAACCGACCGCCAGGATGCCGCCGGTGTTGGTGTTGATGGCCACGACGGACGGCTCGTTCAGAACGATGCCGCGCCCCCTGACGTACACCAGCGTGTTGGCAGTCCCTAGGTCGATAGCCATGTCACGGCCGATGAACGACATTGAGTTCCCCTTGTTCCCCATGAGGATGCGTCGGGCCTTCCCAAGAAGCGGTTATGGCTTGTTTTGGTAGGCGAGGTGAGCGCTGCGGGCGTGGAAGATTCCATCGTAGTGCCGTATTCACGGACACCGCGCGAGGGTCCTTCGCCATTGTGGGCGGAACGGGTGGCCGTTCCACTCATGGTGACGTTACGTCGGAGGGATGCGTTCCCGCGATCGGGGACCCTATGCCGAAGGGCGACCGAATTACTTCGGTCGCCCCGGGTCATGAGCGCTGTTTGGCTGATCCGAGGTCAGGAAAGTCCCGGAAAGAACAGCTTCAGTTCTCGCTCTGCGGACTCCTCGGAGTCCGAGGCGTGGATGAGGTTCTCGCGGGTGATCGTGCCGAAGTCGCCACGGATGGAGCCGGGCGCGGCGGCGATCGGGTCGGTCGGGCCGGCCAGGGCACGGACGCCCTCGATGACCCGCTCGCCCTCGGCGACCAGGACGACGACGGGGCCGGACTGCATGAACTCGACGAGCGGCTCGTAGAACGGGCGGCCGACGTGCTCGGCGTAGTGCTGCTCCAAGGTCGCCCGGTCGAGCGTGCGCAGCTCCAGCGCGGTGACCTGCCAGCCGGCCTTGCGCTCGATCCGGCCGACGATCTCGCCGATCAGCCCACGCCTGACAGCGTCGGGCTTGAGAAGGACGAGGGTGCGCTGAGTCATGTGCGGCTCCTTGAGGGCATGCGGGTGCGGTGAGGCGAGGTTACAGGGGCACGGAGACGGGCCGGCGGCCGGGTTTGCCCGCCGTGCCCGGCTTCAGGTTTCAGCCGCCGGCCGGGGCTTCGGTCGCCGCCTGCGCCGCCCAGCGTGCCTTCGCCTCGTCGATCTTGCGGCCGTAGTGCACCGAGGCCCACCACAGTCCGCCGAAGACCAGCCCCAGGATGAACATCATCGGGACGACGAATCCACTGGCGACCAGTGCGACCTGCAGCGCCCAGCCGAGCGCTGTGCCGCCGGGGCGGGTGAGCATCCCGCAGAGCAGGACGGAGAGCAGCATGCCGATGCCGCAGACCGTCCAGACGGTGGTGTTCGACAGGTCGTCGGACTTCATCGCGACGAGTCCGGCGAAACCGATCACGAAGAATTCGCCGATCAACGTCGACGCGCAGAGCGTACGCACAGGGGTCAGTGCCTTCCCAGAAGCAGCCGGGCCTCGCCGACCGTGATCACGGAGCCGGTCACCAGGACGCCGGCGCCCGCGTACTCGTCCTCCTCCTCGGCGAGGGTGATCGCCGCCTCCAGCGCGTCGTCGAGGCGCGGCTCGACCTGGACGCGGTCGCCGCCGAAGACCTCGACCGCGACGGCGGCCAGTTCGTCGGCGTCCATCGCGCGGCCGCTGGAGTTCTGGGTGACGACGACCTCGGCGAAGATCGGCTCGAAGGCTTCGAGGAGCCCCCGGACGTCCTTGTCGCCGCTGGCGCCGACCACGCCGATCAGCCGGGAGAAGCCGAACGCCTCGGACAGCCCGTCGGCGGTGGCGCGGGCGCCCGCCGGGTTGTGGGCCGCGTCCAGGACGACGGTCGGGCTGCTCCGGACGACTTCGAGGCGGCCCGGCGAGCGGACCGAGGCGAAGGCCCGGCGGATCGTGTCGAAGTCGAGCGAGCCGGACTGCTCGGCGCCGATACCGAAGAACGCCTCGACTGCGGCGAGCGCCACCGCCGCGTTGTGCGCCTGGTGGGCGCCGTACAGCGGGAGGAAGACCTCCTCGTACTCGCCGCCGAGGCCGCGCAGTGTCAGAAGCTGGCCGCCGACCGCGATCTCGCGGGAGACGACGCCGAACTCCATGCCCTCGCGGGCGACCGTGGCGTCGACCTCGACGGCCTTCTTCAGCATGACCTGCGCGGCGTCGACCGGCTGCTGGGCCAGGATGACGGTGGCGTCCTGCTTGATGATCCCGGACTTCTCGGCGGCGATCTCGGCGGGTGTGGAGCCGAGCCGGTCGGTGTGGTCCAGCGAGATGGGGGTGACGACGGCGACCGAGGAGTCGATCACGTTCGTCGCGTCCCAGCTGCCGCCCATGCCGACCTCGACGACGGCGACGTCGACCGGCGCGTCGGCGAAGGCCGCGTAGGCCATGCCGGTCAGCACCTCGAAGAAGGACAGCCGGTAGGGCTGCTGGGCGTCGACCATCTCGACGTACGGCTTGATGTCGTTGTACGTCTCGATGAACCGCTCCGGGTCCATCGGCGAACCGTCCAGGCTGATCCGCTCGGTGATCGACTGGACGTGCGGCGAGGTGTAGCGGCCGGTGCGCAGCTCGAAGGCGCCGAGCAGGGCCTCGATCATGCGGGCGGTGCTGGTCTTGCCGTTGGTACCGGTGATGTGGATCGACGGGTACGCGTGCTGCGGCTCGCCGAGCACGTCCATCAGCGCGGCGATCCGCGACACGGACGGTTCGAGCTTCGTCTCGCCCCAGCGGCCGGCGAGCTCCTGCTCCACCGCGCGCAGTGCCTTGTCCACCTCCGGGTCGGCGGGTCGGGCGGGGATCTCGTCACCCGGGACCGGTCCCGAGGCCGTGCGCAGGGTGCGGCTGCCGGCCTCGATCACCGCCAGGTCGGGGTCGCGTTGGGTCGCTTCGTCGACGATCTCCGCGAAGGTGTCGTCGGACTCGGACGCGTCGTGCCGGTCTGAAGGGCGGGGCTCACTCACGGGTCCCAGTCTACGGATCGGGACGGACATCCGGCGCGGGGCCCGGCAACGGTCACGAATCGCCCGCCCGGGCCGCTGTCGGCACAACGCGCCCAGGGGGCACATGGTGCTCCATGTGCCCCCTGCCCTCCGATTCCGACCGCGGCGCCGGAGCGGCGCGTGCCTCGGCGGCCGGGCGGACGACTGCCCGGCACCGGACACGCCGTACGGGCTGTACGAGCCGCCGGAGCGGGGACGGCGAAGCCCCCGTGTCCCTGGTCGGTCAGGGACACGGGGGCTTCACGCTCAGATCATCAGTTCTGCGGCAGGTTCGCCAGCTGAGCGGTGATCCGCGCGATGTCCGCGTCGGCCTTGGCGAGCCGGGTACGGATCTTGTCGACCACGTTGTCCGGTGCCTTGGCCAAGAACGCCTCGTTGCCGAGCTTGGCGTTGGCCTGGGACTTCTCCTTCTCGGCGGCGTCCAGGTCCTTCGTCAGGCGCTTGCGCTCGGCCTCGACGTCGATGGTGCCGGACAGGTCGAGGGCGACGGTGGCGCCCGCGACCGGCAGCGACGCGGTGGCGTGGAAGCCGTCACCGGCGGGCTGCAGGCGCAGCAGCTGGCGGATGGCCGCCTCGTGCGGGGCGAGCGCCGTGCCGGTCAGGGTGAGCTCGGCCGGGACCTTCTGGCCGGGCTGGAGACCCTGGTCGGAGCGGAACCGGCGGACCTCGGTGACGACCTGCTGGACCAGCTCGATCTCCTGCTCGGCGGCCGCGTCGCGGAAGCCGGAGTCCTTCGGCCAGTCGGCGATGACGACGGACTCGCGGCCGGTCAGCGTGGTCCAGAGCGTCTCGGTGACGAACGGGACGACCGGGTGCAGGAGCCGCAGCATCACGTCGAGGACCTCGCCGAGGACCCGGCCGGAGACCTTCGCCTGCTCGCCGCCCGCGAAGAACGTGGTCTTCGACAGCTCGACGTACCAGTCGAAGACCTCGTCCCACGCGAAGTGGAAGAGGGCCTCGCTGAGCTTGGAGAACTGGAAGTCGTCGTAGAACGCGTCGACTTCGGCGACGGTCTTGTTGAGCTTCGACAGGATCCAGCGGTCCGTCGCGGACATCTGTGACGGGTCGGGCAGCTCGCCCTCGATCGTGGCGCCGTTCATCAGCGCGAAGCGCGTGGCGTTCCAGATCTTGTTGGCGAAGTTGCGGGAGCCCTGGACCCAGTCCTCGCCGATCGGGACGTCGACGCCCGGGTTGGCGCCGCGCGCCAGGGTGAAGCGCAGGGCGTCCGAGCCGTACTTGTCCATCCAGTCCAGCGGGTTGACCGCATTGCCGAAGGACTTCGACATCTTCTTGCCGAACTGGTCGCGGACCATGCCGTGCAGAGCGATGGTGTGGAAAGGCGGGGTGCCGTCCATCGCGTACAGGCCGAACATCATCATCCGGGCGACCCAGAAGAAGAGGATGTCGTAGCCGGTGACCAGGACGGAGTTCGGGTAGAACTTCGCCAGGCTCTCGGTCTGCTCCGGCCAGCCGAGCGTCGAGAACGGCCACAGGCCGGAGGAGAACCAGGTGTCGAGGACATCGGTCTCCTGCGTCCAGCCCTCGCCGCTCGGCGGCTGCTCGTCGGGGCCGACGCAGACGATCTCCCCGTCCGGGCCGTACCAGACGGGGATGCGGTGGCCCCACCACAGCTGACGCGAGATGCACCAGTCATGGAGGTTGTCGACCCAGTCGAAGTACCGCTTCTCCATCTCCTGCGGGTGGATCTTGACCTGGCCGTCGCGGACCGCGTCGCCCGCCGCCTTGGCCAGCGGGCCGACCTTGACCCACCACTGCATGGACAGCCGCGGCTCGATCGTCGTCTTGCAGCGCGAGCAGTGGCCGACGGAGTGGACGTACGGGCGCTTCTCGGCGACGATCCGGCCGTCGGCGCGCAGAGCGCCGACGATGGCGCTGCGCGCCTCCAGCCGGTCCAGTCCCTGGAAGGGACCGTGTGCCGTGATGATCGCGTGCTCGTCCATGACGGCGAGGCTCGGCAGACCGTGCCGCTGGCCGATCTCGAAGTCGTTCGGGTCGTGCGCGGGCGTGACCTTGACGGCGCCCGTGCCGAACTCGGGGTCGACGTGCTCGTCGGCGACGACCGGGATACGGCGGCCGGTGAGCGGCAGCTCGATCTCCTTGCCGACCAGGTGCTTGTAGCGGTCGTCCTCCGGGTGGACGGCGACGGCCGTGTCGCCCAGCATCGTCTCGGCACGGGTCGTCGCGACGACGATGGAGTCCTCGCCCTCGCCGTACCGGATGGAGACGAGCTCGCCGTCGTCGTCCTGGTACTCGACCTCGATGTCCGAGATGGCTGTGAGACAGCGCGGACACCAGTTGATGATGCGCTCGGCCCGGTAGATCAGCTCGTCGTCGTAGAGCTTCTTGAAGATGGTCTGGACGGCCTGGGACAGACCTTCGTCCATGGTGAAGCGCTCACGCGACCAGGCGACACCGTCACCCAGGCGCTTCATCTGCCCGGAGATCTGTCCACCGGACTCGCCCTTCCACTGCCAGACGCGGTCGATGAAGGCCTCGCGCCCCAGGTCGTGGCGGGACTTGCCCTCCTTGGCGAGCTCACGCTCGACGACGTTCTGCGTGGCGATACCGGCGTGGTCCATGCCCGGCTGCCACAGCGTCTCGTAGCCCTGCATCCGCTTGCGGCGGGTGAGGGCGTCGATCAGCGTGTGTTCGAAGGCGTGCCCCAGGTGGAGGCTGCCCGTGACGTTCGGCGGCGGGATGACGACGGTGAACGGAGGCTTGTCGCTTGTCGCGTCGGCCTCGAAGTAACCACGTTCTACCCAGCGCTCATACAGCTTCCCCTCTACCTCGGCCGGTGCGTACTGGGTCGGCAGTTCGGGGTTGCTGGCTGGCGTCTGCTGAGTGTTCTCGGTCACGGGGGACAGTTTAGGGCCGTCACAGTCGTGCACTGAAACCGGTTTGTTCAGTAACGGTGTGACTCCCGGCGATCCATGCGGGTGGACCTTCCGTCAGGATGTTCGGAACGCATAAGCATGACGAACAGGGGACACCGCAGATGAGCTACAACCAGCCGGGCCCGTACGGCGGGCAGCCTCCGCAGGGCCAGCCCGGACCGTACGGCGGTCAGCCGCCGCAAGGCCAGCCCGGCCTGTACGGCCAGCAGCCCGGCCCGTACGGCCAGCAGCCCGGCCCGTACGGCCAGCAGCCGGGCCCGTACGGCGGCCAGCAGCCGCAGGGCGGCCAGCCGGGTTACGGGTATCCGCAGCAGGCCCCCCAGGGTGTTCCGCAGCAGCCCCAGCCGGGCTACGGCTACCCGCAGGCCCAGCAGCCGGGCCCGTACGGCCAGCAGCCCCAGCCCCCTTACGGCCAGGCGCCGTACGGCGGCCAGGTCCCGATGCCTCCGGCCCCTCCGAAGAAGAAGACGGGCCTGATCATCGGCGGCGTCGTCGTGGCACTGGCGGTCATCGCGGGCGGGGCGTACTTCCTGACGTCGGGCGGTGCCAGCAACAGCGACGTCGCGGACAGCACGAAGGGCTACAAGCTGACGCCGGCCGCTTCTGTCGGCGAGTACAAGAAGGATTCGACGGGATCGATTCCCTCGACGCCGTTGACCGGCGAGTCCAAGACGAAGGCCGAAGCGATGGGGATCAAGAATCCCCAGCAGACGGTGGCCCAGTACAGCGCGGGCTCCAAGGATAATGAGCTCAGCATCAAGGGCCTCACGCTCCAGGGCTTTTGGGGTGATGTCACCGATCCCGCGAAGGTCATCGACAATTCGTTCACGAACACCGAGAACGACATGAAGAAGAACAACACGGGTATGGAGTACTCCCTCATCGGCAGTCCCAAGGCCGTGACTCCGGCCGGATTCAAAGGGGCGCTGATGAAGTGCCAGGACATCAAGGTGACCAACAGCAAGGGCGCCGGAACCGCCAAGGGCGGTCCCAAGGAGTTCATAATTCCCTCCTGCGTGTGGGCCGACTACAGCACGGTCGGCGCGGTGAGCGCCGTCGACGTTGCGCTCACCATGGCCGGCAAGGGTATGTCCCAGGACGACGTGGCCGCCCTGGCCGCCAAGCTCTACAACACGTCCCGCACCAAGATCTGAGCACTCGGTACAGCGGAAGGGGCGCCCGGCCAGTGACTGGCCGGGCGCCCCTTCGTGTACGTCGTGCTACCGCGACCGCTACGCGGACTTCTCGTGGCGGCCGCCGTCGTTCTTGCCGATCGTGCGCGGCTCGCGCGGGACCAGCGTCGGGTTGACGTTGTTGCGGACCACGTCCGCCGTGATGACGACGCGGGCCACGTCCTTGCGGGACGGCACCTCGTACATCACGGACTGGAGGACCTCCTCCATGATGGCGCGCAGACCGCGCGCGCCGGTGCCGCGCAGGATCGCCTGGTCGGCGATGGCCTCCAGCGCCGGGCGGTCGAAGTCCAGCTCCACACCGTCGAGTTCGAAGAGGCGCTGGTACTGCTTCACCAGCGCGTTGCGCGGCTCGACGAGGATCTGCAGCAGCGCCTCGCGGTCCAGGTTGTGCACCGAAGTCAGCACGGGGAGGCGGCCGATGAACTCGGGGATCATCCCGAACTTCACCAGGTCCTCCGGCATGACCTCCTGGAACTGGTCGCTTGCCTCGATCTCGCGCTTGGAACGGATCGTCGCACCGAAGCCGATGCCCTTGGCGCCTGCCCGCGATTCGATGATCCGCTCCAGACCGGCAAAGGCACCGCCCACGATGAACAGCACGTTCGTCGTGTCGATCTGGATGAACTCCTGGTGCGGGTGCTTCCTGCCGCCCTGCGGCGGTACGGAGGCGGTGGTGCCCTCCAGGATCTTCAGCAGGGCCTGCTGGACGCCCTCGCCGGAGACATCACGGGTGATCGACGGGTTCTCGCTCTTGCGGGCGACCTTGTCGATCTCGTCGATGTAGATGATCCCGGTCTCGGCCTTCTTGACGTCGTAGTCCGCGGCCTGGATCAGCTTCAGCAGAATGTTCTCGACGTCCTCGCCGACATAGCCGGCCTCCGTCAGCGCCGTCGCGTCGGCGATGGCGAACGGAACGTTGAGCATGCGGGCCAGCGTCTGCGCAAGGAGCGTCTTGCCGGAGCCCGTGGGGCCCAGCAGCAGAATGTTGGACTTGGCCAGCTCGATGGCGTCGTCGCGGCCCTGCGCGCCGCCGTTCTCGCCCGCCTGGACCCGCTTGTAGTGGTTGTACACAGCGACCGAGAGGGCCTTCTTCGCGGGCTCCTGCCCGACGACGTACCCCTCGAGGAACTCGTAGATCTCGCGCGGCTTGGGGAGTTCCTCCCACCGCACCTCGGAGGTCTCCGCGAGCTCCTCCTCGATGATCTCGTTGCAGAGATCGATGCACTCGTCGCAGATGTACACACCGGGTCCCGCAATGAGCTTCTTCACCTGCTTCTGGCTCTTTCCGCAGAACGAGCACTTGAGCAGGTCGCCGCCATCACCGATGCGTGCCACGAGGTGCTTCCCCTTCGCCTGGGAGCAGCTTGGTGCAGCGGCTCCTGGTGCCTCTATCCGACGGTACCTTGCCTGGCCCCCCGTTCGGGCCCCCCTTGGCACGGTTCACACGGCCACGACCGTGTGAAACCACCGCGCCAAGGGGTAAAGGCCGACGTCAGGCCATCGCTCCGGCCGCACTCTTGCGAGTGGAGACGATCTGGTCGACGAGACCGTAGGCGAGGGCGTCCTCGGCGGTCAGGATCTTGTCGCGCTCGATGTCGTCGCGGATCTTCTCCAGCGGCGTGGTGGAGTGCTTGGCCAGCATCTCCTCCAGCTGGGTGCGCATCCGCAGGATCTCGTTGGCCGCGATCTCCAGGTCGGAGAGCTGCTCACGGCCGGTCTGCGAGGACGGCTGGTGGATCAGCACACGGGCGTTGGGCAGAGCCATGCGCTTGCCGGGCGTGCCGGCGGCGAGCAGGACCGCGGCGGCGGAGGCCGCCTGGCCCATGCAGACCGTCTGGATGTCCGGCTTCACGAACTGCATCGTGTCGTAGATCGCGGTGAGCGCGGTGAACGAGCCGCCGGGGCTGTTGATGTAGATCGAGATGTCACGGTCCGGGTCCATCGACTCCAGGCACAGCAGCTGCGCCATGACGTCGTTGGCGGACGCGTCGTCGATCTGCACGCCGAGGAAGATCACGCGCTCCTCGAAGAGCTTCGCATACGGGTCGTACTCCCGCACACCCTGCGAGGTGCGCTCCACGAAGCGCGGAACGATGTAGCGGTTGTCCACCTGCGGGCCGGTGTAGAGGCCGCTGGCGGATGCGCCGGGGAGGCCGGGGTAGTTGCTCATGTCGGTGTTCACCATCCTGGTGGCGTTCTGAGGGCTGAGGGCTGTGGGCTGGGCGGGCAGAGGGGCTCAGGCCCCGGTGCCGCCGCCGCCCGGAACGCCCGATGCGGCGGAGATGATCTCGTCGATCAGCCCGTACTCCACGGCCTCCTCCGCCGTGTACCAGCGGTCGCGGTCGCCGTCGCGGATGATCGTCTCCACGGTCTGACCGGAGTGACGGGCGGTGATCTCCGCCATCCGCTGCTTCGTACGGAGCAGGTACTGCGCCTGGATCTTGATGTCCGAGGCGGTACCGCCGAGGCCGGCCGAACCCTGGTGCATGAGGATGTCGGTGTTCGGGAGCGCGAAGCGCTTGCCCGCGGTGCCACCGGTCAGCAGGAACTGGCCCATCGAGGCAGCCATGCCCATACCGATGGTGACCACGTCGTTCGGGATGTACTGCATGGTGTCGTAGACCGCCATGCCTGCCGTCACCGAGCCGCCGGGGCTGTTGATGTAGAGGTAGATGTCCTTGTCGGGTTCGGCGGCAAGGAGAAGCAGCTGCGCCGTGATCCTGTTGGCGATGTCATCGTCGACCTGCTGACCGAGGAAGATGATGCGCTCGCCGAGCAGTCGGCTGTAGACCTGGTCGCCGAGGCCACCACCGAGGGACGGCTCTCCGGCGACGTAAGGCATCAGATTCGTCACGTATCCACCTGCTCGTCTCTGACGGCTCCGGCCGTCTCAGCGTCTTCGTACCGGGCGGGCGGGGACTCCCCTGCCCTTCCTATTCATGGACCCTAACGCGCAGGTAGGACAACGCCATCCCGCTTCCGCAACTGTTCGCTGGGAGCGCAAGCTGGGCAGTGCGCACAAGGGTTCTGCGGCACCAGGCGGGGATCTCGGGGCCGGCTGCGCGGGACTCTGCCGCGAGACGACGACGGGCTCCGGACGCTCAGCGTCCGGAGCCCGTCGCACGGGTTCAGCGCGAGGCTCAGGCCTCGTTCTTCTCCTCGGCAGCGGCCTCGGTGGTGCCCTCGGCGGCCTCGACCGTCTCGATGGCCTCCTCGAGCTCCTCCTCGTCCTCCAGCTCGACGACCTCACCGTTGGTGTCGACGACCTTGGCGGCCTCGACGACCACAGCCAGCGCCTTGCCGCGGGCGACCTCGCCGACGAGCATCGGCACCTGACCGCCCTCGACGACGGCCTGGGCGAACTGGTCGGGGCTCATACCGGAGGAAGCAGCGCGCCGCATGAGGTGCTCGGTGAGCTCCTCCTGGTTGACGTTCAGCTTCTCCTTGTTGACGAGCTCGTCAAGGATGAACTGGGTCTTGATGCCCTTGATGGCCTGCTCGGAGGTCTCGGCGTCGAACTCCTCGACCGTCTTGCCCTGGATCTCCAGGTACTTCTCCAGGGTCAGACCCATCTGGCCGAGCTGGTGGTGCTCCAGGTTGTGCTTGCGGGTCTGGATCTCGTCCGCGAGCAGCTTCTCGGGGATCGGGACCTCGGCGAGCTTCAGCAGCTCCTCGAGGACGCGCTCCTGGGCCTGGGTGGCCTGGTCGTACTGCTTGGTGTTCTCCAGGCGCGTACGGCTGTCCGCCTTGAGCTCGTCGAGCGTGTCGAACTCGCTCGCCATCTGGGCGAACTCGTCGTCCAGCTCCGGAAGCTCACGGGCGGCGACCGCGGTGACCTTGACGGTGACCTCGGCCTCCTTGCCCTCGGCCGAGCCGCCCTTCAGCTCGGAGGTGAAGGTGGCCTCGCCACCCGCCTCCAGGCCCGTGACAGCAGCGTCGATGCCGTCGAGGAGCTCACCGGAACCGATGGTGTACGAGACACCCTCGGCCACGCCGTCCTCCAGGACCTCGCCGTCGACCTTGGCCTGCAGGTCGATCGTGACGACGTCGCCCTCGGCGGCGGCACGCTCGACCGGGTTGGTGGAGGCGAAGCGCTCGCGGAGCTGCTCGACGGCCTTCTCGACCTCTTCGTCGGTGACCTCGAGGGCGTCCACGGTGACCTCGATGCCGGAGTAGTCCGGGATCTCGATCGCGGGGCGCACGTCGACCTCGGCGGTGAAGGCCAGCAGCTCGCCGTCCTTCAGCTCGGTGATGTCGACCTCGGGCTGGCCCAGGACGTTGAGCTCACCCTCGTTGACAGCCTCGGTGTAGAACTTCGGGAGGGCGTCGTTGACGGCCTCCTCCAGCACAGCACCACGGCCGAACCGCTGGTCGATGACCCGGTTGGGGATCTTGCCCTTACGGAAGCCCTTCACCGTGACCTGCTGGTTGATCTTCTTGTACGCCGCGTCGAGGCTGTCCTTGAGCTCCTCGAAGGGCACCTCGATGCTGAGCCGAACCCGAGTCGGGTTCAGGGTCTCCACGGCGCTCTTCACGGTTCGGTCTCCTTGGTGGCTGACTTCTTGGGGTTCTGCTCGGCCACCGGACAGCGGCTCCGCGGATCGAGCCCGGTACATCAGACACACGGGCACGCATTTTGCATAGTAACGGCAAGGGGGATGACTCCCACAATGCGATCTTGCTGGTGGTCGGGGTGGCCGGATTCGAACCGACGACCTTCCGCTCCCAAAGCGGACGCGCTACCAAGCTGCGCCACACCCCGTCGGTGCGACACGTAGGGTACATGCCGACAGGCGGTGCACAGGCTCTTTTCGGGGGCGGCGCGGATCGCGGCACCCGGCGCCGCAACCATGTGTGCGCAGACCGTCCGCGACCCGCTACGATGCTCTTCGTGCCGCGGTCCTCGTGACCTGCGGTGCGGCGTTCGCGGGCGTAGCTCAATGGTAGAGCCCTAGTCTTCCAAACTAGCTACGCGGGTTCGATTCCCGTCGCCCGCTCCATGCCACTCAGGGCCAGGCCGGAGGACATCCTCCGACCTGGCCCTGATGCGTTCGGGAACCCGCCACTACGGGGCCGGCCGACGGCGCGTCAGAAGGAGATGTTGCTGATCGTCTCCGCTATCGAGTTCATGAACCTGTTGATCGACGGCGCCATGCCGGTCGATGCCAGGAAGAAGCCGAAGAGCACCGCGACGACCGCGGGTCCGGCCTTGATGGAGCCGCTGCGGATCAGGACCACCAGGATGATCGCCAACATCAGCACCACAGACAGTGAAATGGCCACGACTGATCACACCCTTGGTCGGTCCGCCTTGCCGGCCCGGAGGCGTGCATCCCGGCACTCCTCCGTTACGTCCATCGTGCCACCAACTCCCCCATGGTTGCTGCCAGGTGACGCATCGGACTGTCCGGATCTCGCCATCCTCACGCCCCGCGTGCGCGAGGGGCGCACAACCCTCACGGCGCACCTGCCGGCGCTCCGCCGGAACCGTCCCGGGGCCGCACCGGGGTCGCGCCAGGCCCGGTTCAAATGGTGCATGGCTGTGATGATTTCCATATCCACACACATCATTCACATGTATTTCGCCGACTTGATGCGATGAAATTCACTCCCCTCAATCGCCTGCCAATATGCACCGTTTAAGGCGGATCAATCAGGTCATAGCGGGCATTTTTCGGGTGGTTTCACTTTCGAATGGGCGGGAACACGCGATATCCGATGGCCGTTTTACGAATTGCATTCGAGACGTCTAAGGTGCTTTGGATGTTCCACGCTCCGAACGTATTTCAGAGGGACCCGATCTCCCCGGCGACCCGGGAGTCGGAGCCCAGACCGGACGGAGGCAGGACCACCACCGCGACAGCCCCCGCACCGGTGGCGAACAAGCCTCCTGCGGCCGAGCCCGCGAAGCGGCGTGACGCCTACTTCGACAACGTCAAATACCTGGCGATCGTGCTGGTCGCCGTGGCGCACTCATGGGAACCCGTGATGGACGGGAGCCGGACCACCCGTGCGCTGTACATGGTTGCGTACACCTTTCACATGCCGGCCTTCATCATCGTCTCCGGCTATTTCTCCCGCTCGTTCGACCTGAGCGCCAAGAAGGTGAAGCGCCTGGTCACCGGCGTCGCCGTGCCCTATGTGGTCTTCGAGACGGCGTACTCGCTCTTCAAGCGGTACGCGGACGACTCGCCGGACCATCCGATCAGCCTGCTCGACCCCTGGTATCTCACCTGGTTCCTGTGCGCGCTGTTCATCTGGCGGATCACCACGCCCCTGTGGCAGGCGCTGCGCCATCCGATGCCCGTCGCGCTCGTCATCGCCGTACTCGCCTCGTTCTCCCCCACGATCGGCGACGATCTCGATCTCCAGCGGGTCCTGCAGTTCCTGCCGTTCTTCGTGCTCGGTCTCCAACTGAAGCCCGAACACTTCCAGTTGGTGCGCCGACGTGAGGTGCGACTGCTGGCGCTGCCGCTGTTCGCGGGGGCGATCGTGTTCGCGTACTGGGCGGCGCCGCGGATGCAGTTGGGCTGGTTCTACCGCAGCAACAGCGCCCCGGAGATGGGTGCTCCGTGGTGGTCGGGTGCGGTGATGACGCTGGCGATGTTCGGCTGTGCGCTGCTGCTCACCATCGGGTTCCTGGCCTGGGTGCCGCGCCGCCGCATGTGGTTCACGGTGCTGGGCGCCGGAACGATCTGCGGCTATCTGCTGCACGGGTTCCTGATCAAGGGCGTCGGCTACGCCGGGGTGTTCGACCGGTACACGTGGCTCGCCGAGCCGGCCGGCCTGGTCCTCGTCTCCCTGGCCGCGGCCGCCGCGGTGACGCTGATGTGTACGCCACCCGTACGGCGGGTGCTGCGTTTCGCAACCGAACCGGACATGCACTGGGCCTTCCGGCGGGACGCCGCCAGGCTCTGAGTGGATCAGTCGCCCGCGGTGTTGGCCGGATCCGGACGGTCGGCGGGCGGTTCGCCAGGGGTGAGCCCGAGAAGCGCGCGTACCTGCGCGTATTTCGCGGTCAGCCGGGTACGCGTCGCCGGGTCCAGTACCGCGAGGCGGTCCGGATCGGCGTTGTGCGCGAGGTCGGACTCCTTGATCAGCAGGGCGCCCGGGGTGGCGAGGATGCGCCGGGTGTACGAAGCGAGGTCCTCGCCGTCCCGTTTGGTGACGGCGAGGACCATGTCCTTGACCTGTTGCGGCAGGGCCGCGCGGGCCAGCCACTCCTCGGACAGCACCTCGTCCTCGACGGCGTCGTGCAGCCAGGCCGCCGCGATCTGTTCGTCGCTGCCGCCCCTCGCCCGTACGCCCTCCGCGACGGCGGCGAGGTGTTCGGCGTACGGGCGTCCGGCCTTGTCCTTCTGATCCGCGTGGGCCGTGCGCGCGATCGCCTCGACTTCGGCCAGGGTCGGATTGCTGCGGGATGCGGGCATGGGCCGACTCTACGGACGTGCGGCCATCCGGCGCAGGACGGCACGGGCCGGAAGCGTGGCGGCGGCGAGGCCGAGAGCGACGGTCGCGGCGACGAACGACCCGTACAGCGCCGGTGGGATGTACGGGGCTTCGCCCGTCAGGCCCTTCATCATCGGGTTGAGCGTGGCCAGCGCGATCCCTGTGCCGAGTGCGATTCCGGCCACCGTGACGAGCAGCGCCTCCCAGCGGATCATGCCCATGACCTGGCGGCGGGTGGAACCCACGAGGCGGAGCATGCCGAGTTCGCGGCGGCGGTCGAGGACGGTCATGACCAGCGTGTTGACGGCGGCGACTGCGGCGAATCCGCCGAGGACGGCGGCCATGGTGGTGTTGGCCCAGGCGTTGAGCTCACGGTCCTGGCTCCGCGCGGCGGCGTAGCCGGACGCGTCGGTGACGGTGCCGAGCGCGGTGAGCTTCTGCGCGGCGGCCGGGGTGGACCGTACGAGGACGTCGGAGGCGTACGGCGAGGTGACATGGGTCCGCAGGTCGGCGGCGGGCAGGGTGACGAGCGAGACACCGAGGCCGCGGCCGTAGACGGCGACGATCTGCGGGGATGCTCCCGTGCCGTCCGGCAGCCGCAGCGCGAGCCGGTCGCCGGTGGCGAGATGCGCCGATACGGCGAGTGTGGTGTCGATGGCGACCGTGCCGGGGCGCAGTCCGGTGAGCGATCCGGTACGGACGTCGAGGTCCTGGACCTCGGTGAGGTCGCGCCCTGATCCGATGACGCCCTGGGCGGACGCGCTCTGCAGCCACCGTTCGCCGCCGCTGCCCGCGGGGACCAGGACGGAGGCGCGGAGCAGTCCGACGGCCGTGGAGACGCCGGGCGTGGCGGCGGCGCGGGCGGTCGCGTCGGAGGCGAGCCCCGCCGGCGCGGAGACGATGTGGTCGGCGATGATGCCGTCGCGCTGCTGGTGTGCGGTCACGCGTTCCTCGCTGGTGTGCATGAAGACGAGAGTCGAGGCGAAGGCCATGGCGAGCACGATCGGGGTGATCGCGGAGGCCAGCCGACGGGAGTTCGTACGGGAGTTGGCGGCGGCCAGCGAACCGGATGCCCCTGCGGCACGCAGCGGGAGACCGAGGACGGCGGCGCAGAGGCGGGCGAGCAGTGGGCCGAGCAGTCCGACCGCGAGCATGAAGAGCATGACGACACCGAGTGCGGCGTTGGCCGCGTCCTCCCCGGTCTCGGAGGCGGCGACGCCCGCGAAGACCGCACCGCCGATGAGGGCGGCGATGCCGAGCGGTGTACGGATCCAGCCGAACGGGGGGCGTTCCACGGCGGACTGGGCGAGGGCGAGGCCCGGCTTGGTCTTCGAGGGCCGGCGGGCGGCGGCGTATCCGGCGCACAGCGCGGTGACCATGGTGACGGCAGTGGCGACGGTGAGCGGCAGCCAGGAGGTGTGCAGGCCGACGGCGTCCGGGACGGCGCCCTTCGCCCGGAGTTGACCGAACCACCAGTGGGCCAGGGCGAATCCGGGCAGGCAGCCGAGGGCTCCGGCGAGCGGGGCGACCAGCAGCGACTCGGTGGCGATGGTGCGGCGCAGTTGGCGCGGGGTGGCGCCGATGGCGCGCAGCAGGGCGAATTCGCGGCTGCGCTGGCCGACGGAGAGGGCGACGGTGCCCGCTGCGGTGAACACGGCGACCATGGCGGCGACCCCGCCGAAGGAACCGCCGAGTCCGATGAGGAGCTCCTTGGCTCCGGCCAGCCCGGTGTCCTCTGCGGCGCCGCGGTCGTCACCGGTGTGCACCTGGGCGGCCGCGGTGCGGCCGACGGCCCGGGTGACCTGGTCGGCGAGGGTGGCGGTGGGGGTACCGGGGGCGGCGAGCACGGCGATGGCGTCGACGCGGCCGGGGTGTCCTGAGAGGGCGACGGCCTGCTGATCGGTGAACCAGGCAGTGCCTGCCGCGCCGTCGGTCGTGCCCGAGATGCGGAAGTCCCGTATGCCTGCCGGGGTGTCCAGGGCGATACGGTCTCCGACGCGGCCCTGGGCGCCGGCGGGAACGACGACGTCGCCGGCTTCCGGTGCGTCGCCGGTGAGCAGCCGTGTCCCGGTGAGGGCGGCGGATCCCCAGCCGTGTGCGGTCAGTGGTGTGCGGTCCCGGTGTACGGGAAAGGTGACGTCCCCGATCGCGGTTGCCGCGCCCGGGACCGAGGCTGCCTTCCGTACCAGGGTTTCGGGCAGCCGTGCGGTGTCGGGGAGCGGGGTCGCCGCGTCGTATGCGTCCTCGCCGCTGCCGGCCCTCAGATGTGCCTGCTGGTCCGCGGCGACGAGCACCGGCGCCTTCGCATAGCGCTCGGCGGGTACGGAGGCACGGATTCCGGTCTCCAGGAGGATGCCGCAGGCGGAGACGATCGCCGCTGCCATCAGGAGCGCGACAAACGTCCCCACGAACGAGGAGGGCTTGAAGCGGATGGCCGCGCGGGCAAGACCGTTCGGGAGGTGCGGAGCGAACATCAGGCTGCTGCTCCCGCGTGGGCGGGGGCCGTCAGTGCGGTCATCCGGGCGGCGATCTGCTCGGCGCGGGCACGCGGCAGGCTGTCCGCGATCGAACCGTCGGCGAGGAACAGCACACGGTCGGCGTAGGCGGCGGCCGCGGGGTCGTGGGTGACCATCACGACGGTCGCGCCGAGGCTGTCCACCGCGTGTCGCAGCAGGACGAGGATCTCGGCCGCGGTCGTGGTGTCCAGCGCGCCGGTCGGTTCGTCGGCGAAGACCACGTCGGGGCGGGTGACCAGGGCGCGGGCGATGGCGACGCGCTGCTGCTGACCGCCGGAGAGCTGGCCGGGGCGGCGGTTCCCCTTGTCGCCGAGCCCGACCCGGCCGAGCATCTCGGCGGCTTCGCGGCGGCTGCGGGCGGAGCCGGTGCGCTGCCCGGCGAGCCTCATCGGCAGGACGACGTTCTGCTCGACGGTCAGCGACGGGAGCAGGTTGAACGCCTGGAAGACGAAGCCGAGGCGGGTACGGCGCAGCTCGGTGAGCTTGTTCTCGCTCATGCCGGTGATCTCGGTGCCGCCGAGGCGTACGGAACCCTCGGTGGGGCGGTCGAGCCCGGCCGCACACTGCAGGAAGGTCGACTTGCCGGAGCCGGAGGGGCCCATCACGGCGGTGAACGTGGCGCGCGGCAGGGCGAGGTCGATGCCACGCAGGGCGTGGACGGCGGATGCGCCGCGACCGTACTGCCGGCGGACACCGCGCAGTTCGACGGCCATGTCCGAGGAGCCGTGCCCCTCGTCGGTGTGCGCCGTGTGCTGCCCGTCCTGCGCGCCCTGTCCGGTGCGTCGCAGTCCCATGGTGTCCGCCTTCCGTAGCCCTTCGCGAGCGGGTGTCGCTCGGTGCCTCCGAACCTACGGAACACGGGTGGGCCAAGGACATGGCGGCTGCTGGCGGATCAGGGGTGGGGCAAACCCCACCGAGGCGCTCCGGTCCGCCCGGAGTCGTTCGGTAAACTAATTACTGACGATTTCTTGACGTTCTCTTGACCTACTGAAGGATCAGGCTCATCGGACACGCAGACACGCTCATCGCCATGGGCGGCGCCTTCCTCGCCGCCGCTGTTCTCGCCCGGGTCGGCGGCCGGATCGGCCTCCCGACCATTCCCCTGTTCATCCTGGCCGGGATCCTGCTCGGCCCGCACACCCCCGGCATCGTCCTCGTCGCCGACCCGCACGACCTGGAGATGCTCTCCGCACTCGGGCTCGTGCTGCTGCTCTTCTACCTCGGCCTCGAATTCCACCTCGACGACCTCAAAGCGGGCGGGCGCAAGATGGCGCTGGCCGGAGGCACGTATCTCGCGCTGAACGTGGGCGCCGGGCTCGGCTTCGGCTTCGCGCTCGGCTGGGGTACGTCGGAGGCACTCGTCCTCGCCGGGGTGCTCGGCATATCGTCGTCGGCCATCGTCACCAAGGTCCTGGTGGACCTGGGGCGCATCGGCAACCCGGAGACCAAGCCGATCCTCGGCATCATCGTCGTCGAGGACGTCTTCCTCGCCCTCTATCTGGCCGCTCTCCAGCCCATCCTCTCCGGCGCCGACGACCTCGCCGCGGCGGTGGTCGACGGCGGCAAGGCGTTCGGTTTCCTGTTGCTGCTCGCCCTGGTGGCCCGTTTCGGCACGAAGGCCATCGGCAAGGTGATCAACACCGGCGACGACGAACTGCTCGTCATCTCGTTCCTCGGCGCCGCGGTCTTCGTGGCGGGTGTCTCGGAGTGGTTCGGGGTCGCGGACGCGATCGGCGCGTTCATGGTCGGCCTGATGCTCGGCAGCACCACGTCGGGCGCCCGCATCCTCAAACTCGTCCACCCGTTGCGGGACGCCTTCGGCGCGATCTTCTTCTTCGCGTTCGGACTCTCGATCAACCCGGGCGATCTGCCGAACGTGCTCTGGCCGGTGCTGGCCGCCGCCGCGGTGACGCTCGCCATGAACGTGTTCGCAGGGATGGCCACCGCCAAGGTGTACGCCTTCGGCCCGAAGGCCACCGCGAACATCTCCACCACGCTGCTGGCCCGCGGCGAGTTCGCGCTCATCCTCGCCACGATGGCCGCGGGCGCGGGGCTGGACGAACGGCTCTCCCCGTTCATCGCCGGCTATGTCCTGGTTCTCGCCGTCCTCGCGCCACTGGCCGCCGGGCGGTCCCACTGGCTGGCCCGGATCCTGCCGGGGTCCTGAGCGGGACAGGCGCTCTCCGGGTGCGGACCTCCGTGTCCCGCACCCGGAGAGCGGCCGTTGCCCCACGTTCGGGTGGCGGGCCGACTTCCCTTGACGGAAGCCCGGTTCGGAACGGTGACAAACGGTTCAGTGGCGGCGGGACAGGAGCAGCAGCGCCCGGTCGTCGTTGACATCCTTCGCACAGGCCTCGATCAGATGCCAGGCCGCGCCTTCGAAGCCGGTGACGACATAGCGGTCCGCCTCGCCGGTCAGCCGGTCGATACCCTCCACGATGTCCCGGTCAGACGCCTCCACCAGGCCGTCCGTGAACAGCATCAGGACGTCGCCAGGGGCAAGCGAACCCTTCACCGCGTCGAACTGTGCCCCGTCGTACACCCCGAGCAGCGGGCCCTCCGCGGCCATCTCCTCCCAGTGACCGCTTCCCGCGTGCAGCTGCAGGGCGGGCGGGTGGCCCGCGGAGAGGAGCTCGTAGTCACCCGATTCGAGGTCCAGCACCAGGTGGATCGAGGTGGCGAAGCCCTCGTCCCAGTCCTGGCGGAGCAGATAGCCGTTGGCCGCGGGCAGGAAGCCGTGCGGCGGCAGTGAGCCGAGGAGACCGCCGAAGGCACCGGACAGCAGCAGGGCGCGGGACCCCGCGTCCATGCCTTTGCCGGACACATCGGTGAGGACGACCTCCAGGGTGCGGCCGCCATTGGTGCGGGCCGCGACGACGAAGTCGCCGGAGAACGACTGGCCACCCGCGGGGCGCAGCGCCATCTCCCGGTGCCAGCCCTGCGGCAGGCGTGGCAGGGCGCTCTGCACCCGGATGCGTTCGCGCAGGTCGAAGAGCATGGTGCCGCCTCGCCGCCAGGGCACTCCGACCCTGGCCCGGAACTGGGCGACGATCAGACCGAAGAAGCCGCAGGCCGCGACAACCAGGACGGTGCCCGGGGTGACCCGGGCCGCCCCCTGTCCGTACGGGCCGAGCGCGATGGACTCCACGATCAGGGCCGCGGCAGCGGTCGCGTACAGCCCCAGCAGACTGGCCGGCCGCAGCAGCAGACCGCCCGCGACGATCGGCAGCACGAGCGCGGCCGGGGCGCACCACACCGCGTTCAGCAGCGTGCCGCAGGTGATCGCCGGGATGGTGAGCAGCAGTCCGGCCAGAGCGATCCAGTCGGAGCCGTCACCCCGGAAGTAGTCGACCCCGGATTTGCGCAGCGCGATGCGCGCCCGGTGCGCCGATTTCCGCAATCGGGCCGGGTACGAGTCTGCTCTTGCGCGACGGGCCATTGCGGGGACCTTATCCACCCGGGCGCCTCCGGTGCAGGGGGACCCCTGTGACAATGCGTTCGAAATCGGGTCGCCTGTCTGCCGTACCCCTGGTAGGGATGGCCCATGACTACTGAGCTTCGCGTACTGCAGCCGTCCGAATGGAACGAATGGTTCGAGTGTCTGGAGCTGGCGTTCGGCGGGGACCCGGAGACTCCCGAGGAACGCGAGCTGTTCGAGCAGCTGACCGAGCCCGAGCGGTCGCTCGGCATCTGGGACGGTGACGACGTGGTCGGCACGGCGGGGGCGTTCAGCTTCCGGGTCGCAGTGCCGGGCGGGGCGCTGGTGCCCGCCGCCGCGATCACGATGGTGAGCGTCGCCTCCACGCACCGCAGGCGCGGGCTGCTGACCTCGATGATGCGCCGCCAGCTGGACGACATCCGCGCGCTGGGCGAGCCGTTCGCCGTACTGACGGCCTCGGAACCGGTGATCTACGGCCGGTTCGGCTACGGCGCCGCCTCGCGACAGATGTCCCTGACGATCGAGAAGGACCGGATCCGGCTGGACGTGCCGCCGGGCACGGACGAGGTGCGGCTGCGCCACGCGAAGCCGGACGAGGCGATGGCGGCGTGCGAGAGCGTGTACGAGCAGCTGGTCTCCGGCCGTCCCGGCGTCCCGGCCCACGCGCCCGGCTGGGAGCGCAAGCCCATGGTCGACCCGGTCGCCCACCGGCAGGGCTCCTCGGCGCAGCAGTGTGTACTGGCGGAGCGGGACGGGAAGATCGTCGGCAATGTGACGTACCACATCAAGCCGGAGTGGGAGCCGGCCGGCCCCAAGGGCACCGTCGTGGTCAACGACCTGGCCGCACTGGACCCGGCGGCGTACGCGGCGCTGTGGCGGTTCGTCTTCGAGATCGACCTGATGACGACGGTCGTGGCCCGGAACCGGCCGGTCGACGACGCGGTGCTGCACCTGGTGTCGGACGTGCGGCGGTGCAACATCCGGGTCCGCGATTCACTCCATGTGCGTCTGGTGGAGCTGGGAGCGGCGCTGGAGGCCCGGACGTACCGGGGCCCGCTGGACGTGGTGTTCGAGGTGGAGGACGCGTTCTGCCCCTGGAACGCGGGGCGTTGGCGGCTCACGGCCGACGCGAAGGGCGCCGCGTCGTGCCGGCGCACCGACGACCCAGCCGATCTCGCGCTCTCGGTACGGGAGTTGGGCTCCGCGTATCTGGGCGGCGAGTCGCTGAGCTCGCTGGCTCTGGCCGGGCGGGTACGGGAGCTGCAGGCGGGCGCGCTGGCGGAGGCGTCGTCGGCGTTCTTGTCGGACACGGCCCCGTGGCTGCCCCGGGGGTTCTAGGGGCTCTCTAGGCCTTCTGGCACCCCGGGCACCAGAAGAGGTTGCGGGCGGCGAGATCGGCGGTGCGGATCTCGCCGCCACAGATGTGGCATGCCTGCCGGGCCCTGCGGTACACGTACACCTCGCCCCCGTGGTCGTCCACTCGCGGCGCGCGGCCCATCGCCTCGGGAAGGTGCTCGGGGCGGACCGTGTCGATGCGGTTGTTCCGCACCCCCTCGCGCATCAGCATCACCAGGTCGTCCCAGATCGCGTCCCACTCCGCACGGGTGAGGTCCTTGCCCGGCCGGTACGGGTCGATGCCGTGGCGGAAGAGGACCTCGGCGCGGTAGACGTTGCCGACGCCCGCGATGACCTTCTGGTCCATGAGCAGGGCGGCGACGCTGATGCGGCTGCGCGAGATCCGCTGCCAGGCGCGTTCGCCGTCCTCGTCGGTCCGTAGCGGGTCCGGGCCCAGCCGGTCGTGTATCGCGCGCTTCTCGGGTTCCGTGATCAGGGCGCAGGTGGTCGGACCGCGCAGATCCGCGTGGTGTTCGTCGTTGGCCAGGCGCAGGCGGACCGTGTCGGTGGGCGGCGGTACCGGTGAGGTACCGAAGCGGAGCTTGCCGAACAGTCCCAGGTGGATGTGGACCCAGCCGAAGTCCTCGAATCCGAGGAACAGGTGCTTGCCGTGCGCGTCGACGCCGGTGAACGCACGGCCGTCGAGGAGCGCCGCGCTGTCCGAGAACCTGCCCTGCGGGCTGCTCACCCGCACCGGCCCGCCCAGGAACCGGTCGCGGTGGTCCGCGGCCAGGCGGTGGATCGTGTGTCCCTCGGGCACGGTGGTGGCTCTCCTCGGTCGGGTGGGGAAATGGCTGTGCCGCCGGGCGGGCCGGCGGCACGGGGTGTGTGGGGCGGTCAGCCCTGCTGCGGGTGGTGGGCGGGGATCGGGGGAAGCTCGCCCGTCGTCTCGTACGCCGTCAGCATCTCAATACGACGGGTGTGACGCTCCTCGCCGGAGTACGGCGTGGCGAGGAAGATCTCGACGAACTTCGTCGACTCCTCCACCGTGTGCATCCGGCCACCGATGGCCACCACGTTGGCGTTGTTGTGCTCGCGGCCGAGCGCGGCGGTCTGCTCGCTCCAGGCGAGTGCGGCGCGCACGCCCTTCACCTTGTTGGCGGCGATCTGCTCGCCGTTGCCGGAGCCGCCGATCACGATGCCGAGGCTGCCCGCGTCCGCGGCCGTCCTCTCGGCGGCGCGGAGGCAGAACGGCGGGTAGTCGTCCTGGGCGTCGTAGATGTGGGGGCCACAGTCGACGGCTTCGTGGCCATGGGCCGTGAGCCACTCGACGAGGTGGTTCTTGAGTTCGAAGCCGGCATGGTCTGAGCCGAGGTACACGCGCATGTTCCGAGTGTGGCATGCGCGGCGCGGGGTAGCCGTCATCGGGGTCGGGACCCTCCGGGCCGGCCGGAGCCGCGGAGCCCTCGTGCGGGGTGTGTGGGAAATGCCACTCAACGATCCGGAAGAGGGGGTTCCGCTTCCAGGGTTCCGCAGGCTTCAATGCTGAGACTCCGCCGCCACGCCACCGTGCAGCGGCACAGCCACGGAGCTGAGTGATCCAGAACGTAAGGATTCGATCCATGACGCAGACGACTCTGGCAGGGTCGGGCCACCAGCCCGGCGAGCCGGACCGGGCGGACAAGCCGGGCTCCTCCGACGGGCTCCAGGCCGGTCTCAAGAATCGTCACCTCTCGATGATCGCCATCGGCGGGGTGATCGGCGCCGGCCTCTTCGTGGGCTCCGGCGCCGGTATCGCCGCCGCGGGACCCGCCATCCTGCTGTCGTACGCACTGGTCGGCCTCATGGTCGTCTTCGTGATGCGGATGCTCGGCGAGATGGCCGCGGCCCGTCCGAGCTCGGGCTCCTTCTCCGCATACGCCGACCAGGCCCTCGGCCGCTGGGCCGGATTCTCGATCGGCTGGCTGTACTGGTTCTTCTGGGTCGTGGTGCTCGCCGTCGAAGCCACGGCGGGTGCCAAGATCCTGGAGGGCTGGGTGCCGGGCGTCCCGCAGTGGGCGTGGGCGCTGATCGTCATGGTCGTGCTCACCGCGACGAACCTGGTCTCGGTCGGTTCGTACGGGGAGTTCGAGTTCTGGTTCGCCGGAATCAAGGTCGTGGCGATCGCCGCGTTCGTCGTCGTCGGTCTGCTCGCCGTCTTCGGGGTGCTGCCCGGCTCGGACAACCCCGGCTCGGGGCTCGCGCATCTCACGGACAGCGGCGGGTTCTTCCCCAAGGGGCCGGGAGCCATCCTCACCGGTGTGCTGATGGTCGTCTTCTCGTTCATGGGCAGCGAGATCGTGACGCTGGCGGCCGGCGAGTCGGAGAACCCGCAGCGCGCCGTCCAGAAGGCCACCAACAGCGTGATCTGGCGGATCGCCGTCTTCTACCTGGGCTCGATCTTCATCGTGCTGACGCTGCTGCCGTGGAACGACGCGTCGATCCTCAAGGACGGCAGCTATGTCGCCGCACTGAACTCGATCGGCATCCCGCACGCCGGCCAGGTGATGGACGTCATCGTGCTGACGGCCGTGCTGTCCTGCCTCAACTCCGGCCTCTACACGGCCTCGCGGATGGCGTTCTCGCTCGGCGGCCGCGGTGACGCGCCGAAGGCGTTCGCCCGGACGAACAAGCGGGGCGTGCCGCAGGCGGCCATCCTGTCCTCCGTCGTCTTCGGCTTCGTCGCCGTGTTCTTCAACTACCAGTGGCCGGACACCGTCTTCCAGTTCCTGCTGAACTCGTCCGGTGCGGTCGCCCTGTTCGTCTGGCTGGTCATCTGCTTCACCCAGCTGCGCATGCGGGGCATCATCCTGCGCGAGTCGCCGGAGAAGCTGGTCGTACGGATGTGGCTCTTCCCGTATCTGACCTGGGCGACCATCGCGATGATCTCGTTCGTGCTGGTCTACATGCTGACCGACGACAGCGGCCGTGAGCAGGTGCTGCTCTCGCTGCTCGTCGCGGCGGTCGTGGTGGCGATCTCGCTGGTACGTGAGGTCCGGCAGCGCAAGAGCGGAGCGGTCACGGCGGACGCGTCCGCCGACGCCTGACCGGGCCCGTCCATACCTGACGGCCGATGTCAGGTATACCGGGGAGGCTCTCTCCTGCCGCAGTTTTCACCGGGCGAACGGAGAGCCTCCCCATGAACGACCAGTTGCCTGCCCAGTTCACCTTCCGCCCCGGCGACCCCGGATACGCGGAGGAACTGGCCGGCTTCCAGACCGGTTTCACGCTCCGGCCCGGACTGATCGTCGGCGCCACCGATGCCGACGAGGTCCGGGCCGCCGTCGTGTTCGCCGCCGCCCGCGGACTGCCTGTCGCCGTCCAGGCCACCGGGCACGGTCTGGCCGGCGCCGCCGAGGGCGGGGTACTGATCAGTACGCGCCGGATGGACGACGTACGCATCGACGCCGCCGCCGGGACCGCCCGGATCGGGGCAGGGGTGCGCTGGGGGCAGGTCGTCGAGGCCGCCGCCGCGCACGGCCTCGCCCCGCTGAACGGCTCCGCGCCGAGCGTCGGCGCCGTCTCGTACACGCTGGGGGGCGGGCTCGGAGTGCTGGGCCGTACGTTCGGCTACGCCGCCGACCGGGTGCGCTCGCTGGATGTGGTGACGGCCGACGCCCGGCTGCGTCATGTCACCCCCGAAAGGGAACCCGAGCTGTTCTGGGCGCTGCTGGGCGGCGGGCACCGGCTCGGGGTGGTGACCGCGCTGGAGATCGGGCTGGTTCCGGTGGCGCGGGTGTACGGCGGTTCGATCGCTTTCGACGGCGCGGACGGGGAAGCGGCGTCCGAGGTACTGCGGACCTATCTGGAGTGGACGCGGACCGTGCCTGACGCGTTGACCTCGTCCGTGGCGGCGCTCCCCTACCCGGACATCCCCCAGCTGCCGGAGGCGCTGCGCGGGAGGTATCTCATCTCGGTGAGGGTCGCGTACACCGGCAGTGCCGCCGAGGGCGAGCGGCTGGTCGCCCCGCTGCGGGCGATCGGGCCCGCGCTCGCGGATTCGCTGCGGGAGATGCCGTACACCGACAGCCACACCATTCACAGCGACCCGCCGTTCCCGCACGCCTATTACGGCGACAGCGCGATGCTGAGCGGGCTGGACGCGGAGCGTGCGCTGCGGGCCCTGGAGCTGACCGGGCCGAAGGCCCCGATGATGACCGTGGTCCAGATCAACCATCTGGGCGGGGCACTGGCCGCGGAGCCCCCGGTGCCCACTGCCGTGCCGTACCGCGACGCCGCCTTCCTGCTGCGCCTGCTCTCGCCGCTCGACGGGACCGGTGTGGCGGCGGTACGGGCCCTGTACGCACAGGTGTCCTCCGTGCTGGAGCCGCTGGCCGTGGGGCGCTCGCTGAACTTCTCGTTCGGTGGCGGCGACCGCACCGGGGGGCTCCACGACGAGCGGACGCGGAAGAGGCTCGCCGGTCTGGTGTCGCAGTACGACCCGGCGAGCCTCTTCGGAGGGGTTTACGAGGGCGAGTAGCCCCCTGTGTCAGCCGCGGCGGCCGACGAGCTTCCAGGCGGTGGGCAGCGCGCCCATCGCCAGGGCCGCCTTCAGCGCGTCACCGAGCAGGAACGGCACCAGGCCCGCCGCGATCGCGGCGCTCGCCGACATCCCCGTGGAGAGTGCCAGGTACGGGACACCGATCGCGTAGATGATCGCGGAGCCGAGCACCATCGTGCCCGCGGTGCGCAGCACCGACCGGTCGCCGCCGCGGCGGGCGAGGCCGCCGACCACGGTGGCGGCGAGCAGCATGCCGAGGACGTAACCGAACGAGGCACCGCCCGCGCCGGAGCTGCCGCCCGCGAACCACGGCATGCCCGCCATGCCGACGAGCGCGTACACAGCCAGGGAGAGGAAGCCGCGGCGGGCGCCGAGAGCGGTGCCGACGAGGAGCGCGGCGAAGGTCTGGCCGGTGACGGGGACCGGGGAGCCGGGGACCGGGACGGCGATCTGGGCGGCGATGCCGGTGAGCGCGGCGCCGCCGACGACCAGGGCCGTGTCGACGGCGTAGCGGTGCCGGGCTGCGGGCAGCAGGTCGGCGAGGACCGCTCCGGTACGGACGGGGGCAGCGGCAGCAGTGCTCATCGGGACTCCGCGGTGGTGAGGGCAGGTGGGGACAGACTGAGGCTGACGTTAGCCCACGGGTTAACGCTCGATCACCATCAGCCGCCCACAAAGCGGCGCTCGGCGGCTTGGTGGGGTTCACACAAAGGCCGGTGGGCAATCACACGACGGCGTGATGCTCGTCACTGAGGTGGGGACGGGAGGGGGCTGTCCGCCGGGCGGGGTCGTGCAACGTGAGACTGTAGGTTCCCCATAAATGATCCGAGAGTGATCCGCACCCCATGCACGACACCCCTCCCCCCACGGAGCCCAGGCAGCCGGAGCCGCTGGCGCACGGGCTGAAACAGCGCCATCTGACGATGCTCGGACTGGGCGGGGTGATCGGCGCCGGTCTCTTCGTGGGTTCGGGCGCCGGGATCGCCGTCGCGGGCCCGGCCATCGTCGTGTCGTATCTGATCGCCGGCACCCTCGCGATGCTGGTGATGCGGATGCTCGGCGAGATGTCGGCCGCGATGCCCGCCTCCGGTTCGTTCTCCGTCCATGCGGAGCGGGCGCTCGGCCGGTGGGCCGGGTTCAGTGTGGGCTGGCTCTACTGGTTCCTGCTGGTGGTGGTACTCGCCGTGGAGGCGACCGCTGCCGCGACGATCGCCCATGGCTGGGTGCCGGCCGTGGACCAGTGGGCCTGGGTGCTCGTGTTCATGGTGGTGTTCACCGTCGCCAATCTGACCGCGGTGAAGAACTTCGGCGAGTTCGAGTTCTGGTTCGCCGCGCTCAAGGTCGTCGCGATCGTGGTCTTCCTCGTGCTCGGACTGCTGGCCATTTTCGGTCTGCTCCCGGACACGGATCCGGTAGGACTGACCAACCTGACCGGCCACGGCGGTTTCCTGCCGAACGGCTGGGCCGGGGTCGTGTCCGGTGTCCTGACCGTCGTCTTCGCGTTCGGCGGACTGGAGGTCGTGACCATCGCGGCGGCCGAGACCGACGATCCGGCGCGCGCGGTGGGACGCGCCGTGCGCAGCGCGGTCGTGCGCATCCTCTTCTTCTACGTCGGGTCGATGCTGGTGATCGTGACGGTGCTGCCGTGGACCGCGCAGCAGGCCGGACTGAGCCCGTACGTCAAGGTCCTGGACGCGATCGGGGTGCCATCGGCCGGGCAGATCATGAACATCGTGGTGTTCGTGGCGCTGCTCTCCGCGCTGAACGCCAATCTCTACGGCTCGTCCCGGATGATCTTCTCGCTGGCCGAACGCGGCGAGGGGCCGCGCGGACTGCTCAAGGTGTCGGGCGGCAGGGACGGCGAGAGCGAGGGCGGGGTGCCGCGGCGGGCGGTGCTCGCCTCGGTCGCCTTCGGCTTCGTCTCCGTACTGCTCAATCTGAAGTGGCCCGACTCCGTCTTCCTCTATCTGCTCAACTCGGTCGGCGCGGTGCTGCTGTTCGTATGGGGGCTGATCGCCGCGTCCCAGCTGCGGCTGCGCCGCCGTATCGAACGTGAGGCGCCCGAGGCCCTGACCCTGCGGATGTGGTTCTTCCCCTGGCTGACCTGGCTGACCCTGGTCGCGCTGGTGGCCGTGCTCGTGCTGATGCTGACCGATGACGTGGCGCGGCCGCAGGTGCTGTGGTCGGCGGGGGCGACCGGTCTGGTGCTGCTCGTGGCGCTGGCGCGGGAGGTGCGGGACCGGCGCCGGGGCTGACGGGGGCGGAGCCGTCGCGGGTGCGTACGCGCGTGTGCACCATGTGTGAGCCCGGTGCCCGTATAGCGGACAGCTGTTCCCTGTGGGCGGGGGGCGCGGAGAGACTGTGGCCTCGTCCACCGTCTCGCCTACCGAACAGAGCACGTCCATGTCTCGGACATCCGCGTCTCCCCCCACCGCCGGCTCCGAAGTCTCCGCAGTCCCGGTCGACTCCGCCCTCACCCATGGACTCAAGCAGCGCCATCTGTCGATGATCGCCCTCGGCGGCGTCATCGGTGCTGGGCTGTTCGTCGGTTCCGGCGCCGGTATCGCCTCCGCCGGACCCTCGATCGTCCTCGCCTACGCCATCTCCGGACTGCTGGTCATGTTCGTGATGCGCATGCTCGGCGAGATGTCCGCCGCCAATCCGGCATCCGGCTCGTTCTCCGTCCATGCGGAGCGGGCGATCGGTCCGTGGGCCGGGTTCACCGCCGGGTGGGCGTTCTGGGTGCTGCTCTGTGTCGCCGTCGGCCTCGAGGGGATCGGCGCCGCGAAGATCGTCACCGGCTGGCTGCCCGGCACCCCGGAGTGGGCCTGGGTCGCGCTGTTCATGGCGGTCTTCCTCGGCACGAACCTGGCCGCCGTGAAGAACTTCGGCGAGTTCGAGTTCTGGTTCGCCGCGCTCAAGGTTGCCGCGATCACGCTCTTCCTGGTGCTGGGTGTGCTGGCGATCCTCGGCGTGCTGCCCGGTACGGACGCCCCCGGCGGCGCCAATCTCACCGGTGACGGCGGGTTCCTGCCGAACGGCTCCAACGGCTTCATCATCGGGCTGCTGGCCTCGGTCTTCGCGTACGGCGGCCTGGAGACGGTCACCATCGCCGCGGCCGAGTCCGAGAACCCGGTTCGGGGTGTCGCGAAGGCGGTGCGGACGGCGATGTGGCGGATCGCGCTGTTCTACATCGGTTCGATGGCGGTCATCGTCACGCTCGTGCCGTGGGACGACCCGAAGGTCGCCACGGTCGGCCCGTTCTACGCGACCCTCGACCACCTCGGCATCAGCGGCGCCGCGGAGATCATGAATGTGGTCATCCTGGTCGCGCTGCTCTCCGCGATGAATGCGAACATCTACGGCGCCTCGCGCATGGCCTGCTCACTGGTCGCCCGCGGCCAGGGCCCGCAGCGGCTCGGCAGGATCACGTCCGGGGTGCCCCGCAACGCGGTTCTCGTCTCGTCCGTCTTCGGTTTCCTCTGCGTGCTGCTCAGCTACTGGCGGCCGGACGATGTCTTCCCCTGGCTGCTCAACATGATCGGCGCGGTGATCCTGGTCGTCTGGATCTTCATCGCGGCCTCGCAGCTGGTGCTGCGCACCCGGCTGGAGCGCGAGGCGCCCGAGAAGCTGGTGGTGCGGATGTGGCTGTTCCCGGTGGGGACGGTGCTGGCACTGCTGGCCATGGCCGGCATCTTCCTGCTGATGCTGCGCCAGCCCGAAACGCGTGACCAGCTGCTGGCGACCGGTCTGCTGACCGCCGTACTCATCGTGATCGGTGTCGTGCGGCAGCGGCGGGCCGCGGCCGTCAAGGGCTGACGTCCGATGCGCACGGCACATTGAGGGAGAGCAGCGCGCCGCCCTCCTCCCCCAGCCGCACCTCGCTCACCGCCGCGTTCCGCAGCTGCGGAAAGACGCGGCGGTAGGCGCCGAGCGGGATCGACAGCAGTTCGCACAGCACCAGCCGCAGCAGCGTGTTGTGCGCGACGACGAGAACCCGCTGCCCCGGATGGCCGTCCGCGATCCGGCGCAGCGCCGTCGTCCCCCGGGCCGCCGCCACGCGCGGGTCCTCGGCCCCGGGGAAGGCGTTGATCACCGGGTCGGCCCGGAACGCCTCTGCCCGTTCCGGGTCCTCGGCGGCGAACTCGGCGAGGGTGCGCCCCTCCACCGTCCCGAAGTCGCACTCCCGCAGATCGGGTTCGCGTCCGGGTACGAGGCCGAGCGTCCAGCCGGCGGGTTCGGCGGTCTCGATGGCACGGGTGAGGGTCGACGTCCAGATCGCGTCGATCCGGTGGCGGGACGCCCACTGAGCCAGCTGTTCGGCCTGGCGGCGCCCCTCGTCGGTGAGGGCGACGTCACTGACCCCGGCGTAGCGGTTCTCGGCGTGCCACGCGGTCTGTCCGTGCCGGGCGAGGAACAAGGTGGTCGGGCTCTTGGTCATCGGCTCTCCGTTCGGGACCGGGCGTGGGTGGCGAGCGCTCCGGACAGCCGGCCCCGCCGTTCCAGTTCGTCCACCAGCTTGAGGTACGGCTCCGTGTGGCGGGCTGTGCACGCCGGGTCGGGGCGCAGAACCTGCCTGATTCTGACCATGTGGCCCGCGGTCTCATGCAGGGTGGCGGTGGCCCGTGCCCCGTACGCGGCGAGGACCGCCATGCCGAAGGCGGGTTCGCTGTACAGCGGGATGTGGACGGGCCGGCCCAGGATGTCGGCGCGCAACCGGTTCCAGTGACCGCTGCGGACCGGCCGGCGGGGTCCGGGCCCTGACCGCCTCGGCCGCCGCCCCCCGTCGTCATACATCAGCCTGGTGGTCAGTGGCCGGCCCGTGCGGTCGGCGAGCAGGACGGTGCCGGACGTGGCGCAGACCGCGAGGGCGCGCGGCGGCCCGCTCCCGGAGCGCAGCGCCTGCCGGGTGGCCGCGCACACCGCGGTCCACCAGTCCGCGGGCAGCTGCTCGTGACGCACGCCGTCGCGTCCGCCGGTCAGTGGAGCCGCGCCGCTGCCAAGGATCTCCCCGCGGTCGGAGGCGACGACCGCACGGACGCCCTGTGTACCGAGATCGATACCCATCCACATACCGGCTCCCTCTGTGGACTTCTCACTGTGCACCGAGAGTTCCCGTTTCGGCGCGGCGGTTCGACGCAGGGGTCCGGCTGTCCCCTGCCCGTACGCGCGGCCGCGCCTGCTCCCTCCTCCTGCTAGCCTGCATTTGCATATAGGTTGCAATAACAACAGGAAAGCAGCTGGAGGGTTCGCCCCATGGCCACGTACACGCTCCCGGAACTCCCGTACGACTACGCGGCGCTCGAACCGGTCATCAACCCGCAGATCATCGAGCTCCACCACGACAAGCACCACGCCGCCTACGTCAAGGGCGCCAACGACACCCTGGAGCAGCTGGAGGAGGCGCGCGACAAGGAGGCCTGGGGGGCGATCAACGGCCTGCAGAAGAACCTCGCGTTCCACCTGTCCGGCCACATCCTGCACTCCATCTACTGGCACAACATGAGCGGTGACGGCGGCGGCGAGCCTCTCGCGGCGGACGGCGTCGGCGACCTCGCGGACGCGCTCGCCGACTCCTTCGGCTCCTACGCCGGCTTCAAGTCCCAGCTGACGAAGGCCGCGGCCACCACGCAGGGATCCGGCTGGGGCGTTCTCGCGTACGAGCCGGTCAGCGGCAAGCTGATCGTCGAGCAGGTCTACGACCACCAGGGCAACGTCGGCCAGGGCTCGGTCCCGATCCTGGTCTTCGACGCCTGGGAGCACGCCTTCTACCTGCAGTACAAGAACCAGAAGGTCGACTTCATCGAGGCGATGTGGCGCGTCGTCAACTGGCAGGACGTGGCGAAGCGGTACGCGGCCGCCAAGGAGCGCGCGGACGTACTGCTGCTCGCCCCCTGACCCGGGCACACAGGCGTCCTGTCTCGTGATCGTCTTCTCAACCTTCACCGGGCAGGCGGATGAACGGAGAGCCCCCGCGAGGACGTGACCCGCGGGGGCTCTTCGCCAACCCTGCTTGCATGGTTGGCTATTTAGCTCATGTGCTAAACATGCATCATGGGAAAGACCGATGAAGAGGCGAGCGCCTTCCGCGCCCTCGCCGACCCGACGAGGCGCCAGATCCTGGAGGACCTGCGGGGCGGCGAACTGGCGGCCGGGGAGATCGCGGGCCGGTTCGCGATCAGCGCGCCGTCGATCTCCCGCCACCTCGGCGTGCTGAAGGGTGCCGGGCTGGTCACCGAACGGCGGGACGGCAACCGCATCTTCTACTCCCTGGCCGAGGACCGGCTGGCGACCAGCATCGGACGGTTCCTCAGCGCCGTCTGCCCCGAGCAGATCGTCCTGCGCCACACCACGTGGCGGTCCGCCACGGAAACAGAAGGCGGCACGTCATGAAGCAGCCCCGGATCTCCAGCGTCATCGAACGCCGCCTGCTCGTGAACTACCGGGTCGACCCGGCCGCCGCGGCCCGCCAACTGCCGGGTCACCTGCGCCCCCAGCTGGTACGCGGCCACGCCGTCGCCGGCATCTGCCTCCTGCGCCTCGGCTCCGCCCGCCCCTCCTGGGCGCCCCCGGCGGTGGGCCTGCGCAGCGAGAACGCCGCGCATCGCATCTCCGTCGAGTGGGACGGCCCTGACGGCGTCGAGACCGGCGTCTACATCACGCGCCGCGACACCGCCTCATTGCTCAACTCCCTTGCGGGCGGCCGCATCTTCCCCGGCGAGCACGGCCGCGCCGACTTCACGGTCCACGAGACGCCGGACGAGGTGCGGGTGGCGCTCGCCTCCCGGGACGGCGAGGTGCGGGTGGACGTCACCGCCGAAGTCACCGACGAGCTGCGGGGCAGCGCACTCTTCGCCGACCTCCAGGAAGCCTCGGACTTCTTCCGCGCAGGGGCCAGAGGACTCTCCCCGGCGGACTCGGGCCGCCGCCTCGACGCCATGGAACTGGACACGGACGCCTGGCGGGTGGAGGCAGGACGGGTCCGTGCGGCACAGTCGTCGTTCTTCGACGACCCGGACCGCTTCCCGCCCGGCACCGCGACGCTGGACAGCGTCCTGGTCATGCGTAACGTCACCGCCCGCTGGCGCCCGCTCCCGGCCCCGGCTGCTGCCCGTCGGTGACGAGCAGCACCATCAGTCCGTCGTACCCCTCTCTGCAAGGTGCGAGTTCCCAAAAGGAACTTAACTCGTCCGAGGTGAATGCGATGATGAGCGCCATGAGTTCTGTTCCCGCCGACCCCACCGTGCTGCACCCGATGCCCGGCCAGCCCCGGGTCGTGCAGCTGAAGCCCCTGGTGAAGTCCGAACTGATCGAGGTCGGCGACTACTCGTACTACGACGACCCCGACGACGCGACCGCTTTCGAGACCCGCAACGTGCTGTACCACTACGGCCCCGAGAAGCTCGTCATCGGGAAGTTCTGCGCGCTGGGGACCGGAGTGCGGTTCCTCATGAACGGCGCCAACCACCGGATGGACGGCCCCTCCACCTTCCCGTTCCCCACCATGGGCGGCTCCTGGGCCGAGCACTTCGATCTGCTGACCGGGCTGCCGAGCCGGGGTGACACGGTCGTCGGCAACGACGTCTGGTTCGGCTACAACTCCATGGTGATGCCAGGCGTACGGATCGGGCACGGCGCGATCATCGGCGCCGGCGCGGTCGTCACCGGTGACGTGCCCGACTACGGCATCGTCGGCGGCAATCCGGCCAAGCTGATCCGTACCCGGTACGACGACGAGACCATTGCCCGGCTTCTCGCCGTCGCCTGGTGGGACTGGCCCACCGAGCACCTCACCCGACACATCCGCACCATCATGTCCGGCAGCGTCGACGCCCTCGAAGCGGCTGCCCCGGAGGGGACATCGTGACGATCACCGTTCGCGAGCTCACCTACTACCCGGTCAAGGGCTGCGCCGGCACCACGGTCGATTCCGCACAGGTCCTGGGTACCGGCCTCGAACACGACCGGACGTTCATGGTGGTGGACGCGGCGGACGGCGCCTTCCGCAGCCAGCGCACGCATTCCTCGATGGCCGCGATCAGGGTCGAAGTACTGGAAGCCGGGGCGGCGTTGGCGCTGTCCGCCCAGGGCGTCGAACCGCTCCGCCTTAAGGTCGACCGAGACGGCCCGCGCCGCGAGGTCAGCATGTTCGACCGCCCGCTCGGCGCGGCCGCCGACCAGGGGGACGAGGTCGCGGAATGGTTCTCCGACGCACTCGGAGCCAAGTCCCGCCTGGTACGGGTGGCCCCCGGCTTCGACCGGGACGGCTGGGGCGAGACCCCCGGCAAGGTCAACTTCGCCGACGCCCACGCGGTGCTGGTCGCCTCGACGGCCTCCCTGGACGGCCTCAACGCCCGCATCACCGCCCGGGGCGACGCCGCGCCCGTCCCGATGGACCGCTTCCGCGCCAACATCGTCCTGACCGGCAACGACGAACCGCACTTCGAGGACCGGGCACGCCGGATGATCCTCGGTTCCGTGGAACTCGCCCATTCGGTAAGGGCGATGCGGTGCAACGTCCCGCTCGTCGACCAGCGCACCGGCCGCCGCGCGGGCCCGGAACCGGTCCGGACCCTTGCGACGTACCGGCGCGAGCCGGAGTACGGGAACAAGGTGAGCTTCGGCGCGAAGAACGCGGTGGTCCGCGAGGGCGAGGTGACCGTCGGGGACACGGTCGAGGTCGCGGAGTGGCTCAGCCGGTGAAGGCCCCCGCCTTCACCCCGAAAACGTTCGCACCCCTCTCCCCCTCCCGCTGAGCCTCCACCAGCACGTCGCCCACGTCCGTACGGAAGTACAGGACCGACCGCCCGGCCCTTCGGCGGCCGGCCAGGCCGCTGTCCAGCAACACCTTGAGGTGGCGGCCCACCGACCCCAGTCCCTGGCCGGTCAGGGCCACCAGCTGGGTGGTGCTCTTCGGGCTGGAGAGGAGGACAAGGACCGTCGCCCGCGCGGGGCCGAGCAGGCGGCCCAGGCTGTCGGGCACCCGCGCCCGCCCCGTCTCCGCCAGGGCGCCCGAACACGGGTAGACGACGGCGTACCGCTCGGCGTCGTCGTCCCAGGAGACCCAGCCGGTGCGTTGGGTGACCGGGACGAAGAACAGGCGCACGCCGGACAGTTGCTTCGGCGGGTAGTCGTGCGCGTTGATCTGGAGCCGGCTCCCGCCGAGCCATCGCATGCCCGGACGCAGACCGCTCAGGGCGGCGGCCCAGCCGCCGTGGCTCAGCTGTCCGGTGCGCGCGACGATGTCCGCCTCGATGATCCGGCGGCGGCGCGACCAGTCCGGCAGTACGGTCCGGTGCCAGACCCAGTGCAGGACGTCGGCGGCACGTTGCGCCAGGTCGTCGCGGTCCAGGAGGGCCGGCAGCGGAGCGCCGTCGAGGGACACCTCCAGATCCGCTCGGGCGCGCTCGGACGTGGTCGCCCGGACGGGGGCCAGCTCCTCCTCGAAGGACGGCGCGCCCTCGCCCGTCGGTGTGGGGGTGATGAAGTCCGCGTTCCAGCTCCCGCCGAGAGCCGCGGGTACGAGGCGGGCGGCGACCGGGTCAGCGGCCTGCCGGGCCCGGTAGTCGGGCAGATGGGCGTCGAGCCAGGTCCGTTCACCGGGGTGCTCGGCCCGTCCCCTTTCCAGGGCGTTCAGGGCGGAGATGGCCTCGGCGAGCGGCGAGACGACGAACCGGCTCCCCGCGAGCGTGTCCGTGTTGATCTGCCACAGGCCCATGACGTTTCGCCTCCCCGCGAAACATTAACGGTCGCCGTGGGCGGCCTCTGAGACTCCCCGCATGCGCACCTACCGGGAACTCTTCCGCACGCCGCAGTTCGGACCGCTCTTCGCGACCAGTGCCGTACAGGTCGCGGCGTCGACGATGAGCGGGCTGGCCCTCGGCACCCTCGTCTACGCCGCGACCGACTCGCCGCTGCTCGCCGCCCTGTCCATGTTCGGCTCCTCGCTCGCCCAGGTGATCGGAGCGACCGTGCTGATGTCGGCGGCGGACCGGCTGCCGCCACGGGCCGCGATGACCGGCATGGCGCTCGCCTTCGGGCTGGCCACCGCCACCCTGGCCGTCCCCGGGCTTCCGCTGACGGTCGTCTTCGCGATCGTCCTGACCGAGGGTGTGGTCGCCGCCGTGGGAGGCGGGGTGCGGTACGGGCTGCTCAACGAGGTGCTGCCCAAGGACGGCTATCTGCTGGGGCGTTCCGTACTCAACATGTGCGTCGGCCTGATGCAGATCGGCGGGTTCGCGCTCGGTGGTCTGCTGGTGACGACGCTGTCCGCGCGCGGCACGCTGCTGGTCGCCGCCGCTCTGTATCTGACCGGTGCGGCCGTCGCCCGGTTCGGGCTGGCCCGCCGTCCGCCGCGCGCCGCGGGGCGGCCGTCCGTCGCCGAGACGTGGCGGACCAACGCCGTTCTGTGGTCGTCCGGACCCCGCCGCCGGGTCTACCTCGCGCTCTGGGTGCCGAACGGGCTGATCGTCGGCTGCGAGTCACTGTTCGTCCCGTACGCCCCCGACCACGCGGGGCTGCTCTTCGCCTGTGCCGCGCTCGGGATGCTCATCGGGGACACCGTGGCGGGCCGGTTCGTCGCACAGCGCCGGCGGGGGCGGCTGGCCATGCCGATGCTGCTGCTCCTGGCGGTCCCGTATCTGTTCTTCGCCGCGCGTCCGGCGCTGCCGCTCGCATTCGCGCTGGCCGCGCTCGCCTCGGTCGGGTTCTCGGCGAGTCTGCTGCTCCAGGAGCGGCTACTGGCCCTGACCCCGGACGAGATCACCGGTCAGGCCCTCGGACTGCACTCCTCCGGCATGCTCACCATGCAGGGCGTCGCAGCCGCGCTCGCGGGCGCCGTCGCCCAGCGGACCTCACCGGGGACGGCGATGACCGTGATGGCGGGGACCTCGCTCGCGGTCACCCTGGCCCTGGCCGCGGCCGGGCGCCGAACCCCCGAGCCGGTCGAAGGAGGCCCCGTCCCGCAGCAAGGAGTCAACGCGACGTGAGGACGTACTCCAGCAGCGGCAGCTCTCGGCCGGGGATGGACCCCGACGGGGTCGCCCCGATCCGTACCGCGCCCATCGCGAGGTAGAACGGCTCCGCGTTGGGGTCGGCGTCGATGGTGAGGCATGCGAAGCCGAGGCGGCGGGCCTCCGTCATGGTGTGCTCGAACAGGAGTCGGCCGATGCCGCGGCCCAGCGCGTCCGGGGCGACGAACATCATGCCGAGGGCACCCTCGGGCGGGGTGCCGTCCAGAGTGGTGAAGCCCAGGACGCGGCCGTCCTCCTCGGCGACGGCGGTGCGGCGGCGGTCGATGTCGGCCGCGTGCATGGTGAGTTCGTCGCGGCAGGCGGCGAGGAACGCCTCGTCGTAACCCCAGTGACCCTTCGATGCCAGAGCCAGCTCGGTCAGCGCCTCGGCCTCGGACCTGCGTGCCGGTCGTACGTTCATGTCCGCCCGCTCCCCTTCCCTCTTCCCGCTGCCCTCGGCAGTGCCCGAGCGCTCGTTCACCATCGACTACCCCGCCCTGGACCCGGAGTGGGACTTCGGCTTCGACGACGCGGAGCGGGTGGCGCTGCGGCTGCCGAAGCTGGACGCGCTGTACGCGTGAAGCGGTGCGGTGCGGTGCGGTGTCCGACGGCGGCCGGAACCCGCACCGCACCGGGTGAATCAGTCGAAGATCGGGCCCTGGGTCCGGGTCCGCTTGATCTCGTAGAAGCCGGGGATCGACGCCACCAGCAGCGTGCCGTCCCACAGCTTCGCCGCGTCCTCACCCTTCGGGGCGGGGGTGACGACCGGGCCGAAGAAGGCGATCTGCTCGCCGTCGGAGCCGGGCACGGCGATGACCGGCGTGCCGACGTCCTGGCCGACCTTGTCGATGCCCTCCTTGTGGGAGGCGCGCAGCTCGGCGTCGTACGCGTCCGAGTCGGCGTACTCCGCGAGCTCGACCGGCAGGTCGACGTCCTTGAGCGCTCCCACGATCGCCTCGCGGGTGGGACCCTCGCCCTGGTTGTGGAAGCGGGTGCCGAGCGCGGTGTACAGCGGGCCGAGGATGTCGTCGCCGTGCTTCTGCTGGGCGGCGATGACGACGCGGACCGGGCCCCACGCCTTCGTCTCCAGCAGGTCGCGGTACTCCTCCGGCAGCTCGTCGAGCTTGTCCTCGTTGAGGACGGCAAGGCTCATCACGTGCCAGCGGACCTCGACATCGCGGACCTTCTCCACCTCCAGCATCCAGCGGGAGGTCATCCAGGCCCAGGGGCAGAGCGGGTCGAACCAGAAATCGGCGGGGGTCTTGCCATGCACCGCGCTGTTCTCAGACATGTCTCTCCTCAAGAGGCAATCGCATCTGTGCGCGAGAACACCGCAGAACGTCCCCGTCATTCCCGGCGACCGGGGCCGGAACGCGCGTGGGAGGATCAAAGCATTCGAACGTGACACAAAGGAGTGCACCTGTGCCCGGTCAGAACCTGTCCCGCGACGAGGCCCACGAGCGGGCCGAACTGCTGACCGTCGACGGATACGACGTCGTTCTCGACGTGCGTTCCGCGATCGACGAGCCCGGCGGCGACGCCGTGGACGGCGGCGGGGAGCAGCCGGCCGAACCGCGGACCTTCCGCTCGGTGACCACGATCCGGTTCCGCTCCGCGCGGGAGGGGGCGTCGACCTTCGCCGACCTGCTGGCGCCGAGCGTGACGTCGGTGACCCTGAACGGGCAGGCGCTCGACCCCGCGGTCGTCTTCGACGGGACGCGGGTGGCGCTGAACGACCTGCCGGAGGGCGAGAACGTCCTGGTGGTCGACGCGCAGTGCGCGTACAGCCGGACCGGCGAAGGCATGCACCGGTTCGTCGACCCGGAGGACGGCGAGGTCTACCTCTACACGCAGTACGAGCCCGCCGACGCGCGGCGCGTCTTCGCGAACTTCGAGCAGCCCGACCTGAAGGCGCCCTTCCGCTTCGAGGTGACGGCGCCCGAGGCCTGGACGGTCTGGAGCAACGGGGCGGAGGAGTCCCGGGACGGCGGGGTCTGGCGGTTCGCCGAGACGAAGCCGATCTCCACGTACATCACGGCGGTCGTCGCCGGCCCGTACCACTATGTGACGGACTCCTACAGCCGTACGTTCGACGACGGCACGACGCTGGACATCCCGCTCGGCGCCCTCTGCCGCAAGGGGCTCGCCCGGCACTTCGACGCGGACGACATCTTCCTCGTCACCAAGCAGGGCCTGGACTTCTTCCACGACAACTTCGACTACCCGTACCCGTTCGGCAAGTACGACCAGGCGTTCGTGCCCGAGTACAACCTCGGCGCGATGGAGAACCCGGGCTGTGTCACGTTCCGCGAGGAGTACATCTTCCGCGGCAAGGTGACACAGGCGTCGTACGAGAGCCGGGCGAACGTCATCCTGCACGAGATGGCGCACATGTGGTTCGGCGACCTCGTCACCATGCAGTGGTGGGACGACCTGTGGCTGAAGGAGTCGTTCGCCGACTTCATGGGCGCGTTCTCCATGGTGGAGTCGACCCGCTTCAAGAACGGCTGGATCACCTTCGCCAACAACCGCAAGTCCTGGGCGTACCGGGCCGACCAGCTGCCGTCCACGCACCCGATCACGGCCGACATCCGTGACCTGGAGGACGCCAAGCTGAACTTCGACGGCATCACCTATGCCAAGGGCGCCTCCGTACTGAAGCAGCTGGTGGCGTACGCGGGGCGGGACGCGTTCCTGGAGGGCGCCCGGCGCTACTTCAAGAAGCACGCGTACGGGAACACACAGCTGGGCGACCTGCTGTCGGTGCTGGCCGAGACGTCCGGGCGGGACATGGTCACCTGGTCAAGGTCGTGGCTGCAGACGGCGGGCGTGAACTCGCTGACGCCGGTGGTGACGTATGACGCGGCGGACCGGGTGACGGAGCTGGCAGTGCTCCAGGAGGCGGTCGAGTCGCACCCGGAACTGCGGCCGCACCGGGTCGCGGTCGGCCTGTACCGGCGCAGGACCAACGGCGCCCTGGTGCGGTACGCGCGCGCCGAGGTGGACGTGGCGGGGGCGCGCACAGTGGTCGAGGCGCTGGCCGGGGCCGAGCGGCCCGAGCTGATCCTGGTCAACGACGACGACCTCACGTACTGCAAGGTCCGCTTCGACGAGGCCTCCCTCGACACGCTGCGCGCGCATCTCGGTGACATCACCGACCCGCTGGCGCGGGCGCTGTGCTGGTCCGCGCTGTGGAACCTGACGCGGGACGGGCTGATGCCGGCCCGCGACTTCATCTCGCTCGTGCTGGACTTCTCCGGCCAGGAGTCCGACATCGGCGTCCTGCAGATGCTGCACGCCTGGACCCGGACCGCACTCGTCCACTATGCCGCCCCCGGGTGGCGCGAGGCGGGCGGCCGGGCGCTGGCCGCAGGCGCGCTGCGGGAGCTGCGGATCGCCGAGCCGGGAAGCGAGCACCAGCTGGCGTGGGCGCGGTTCTTCGCGACGGTCGCGGACTCGGACGCGGACTTCCAGCTGCTGTCCTCGCTGCTGGGGGCGTCCGCGCGGATCGACGGTCTTGAGGTCGACCAGGAGCTGCGGTGGGCGTTCCTGTCCCCGCTGGCCGCACACGGGGTCGCCGACGAGTCGGTGATCAATGCCGAACTGGCCCGGGACGACACGGCGTCCGGCAAGCGGCACCAGGTGCGGTGCCTGGCCTCCCGGCCTTCGGCGGCGGTCAAGGCGCAGGCGTGGGCGGCGGTGGTGGAGTCGGACGCACTGTCCAACGCACTGGTGGAGGCGACGATCGCGGGGTTCGAGCAGCCGTCGCAGCGGGAGTTGCTGGCGCCGTACACGGCTCGGTACTTCGAGGTGATCGAGCGGGTGTGGGCCGAGCGGTCGATCCAGATCGGGATGGCTGTGGTGAGGGGGCTGTTCCCGGCGCTGCAGGACGACGAGCCGACGCTGGCGGCCACGGATGCGTGGCTGGAGGCGCACGCGGACTCGGCGCCCGCGCTGCGGCGGCTGGTGCTGGAGGCCCGGGACGATCTGGCTCGGGCGTTGCGGGCGCAGGCATGTGACGCGGGGGCCGGCGGCCGGTTCTGAGCGCGCCCCGCGCCGGACGGGGGGCGGGGCCGGGGACATCGGGGGCGGGATCGTGCCTTTTCGGTTGTCGAACTCCCGCACTTCAGGGCGGACTTGTCCTGAATCGTCGACGGGCGTGTAACAGGGGTTAGCCGCACGACCGCGTGCGGCATACCCCGGAACATGACCCAGAACACCCCGCTCTCCTCGCACCCCATCCGCCTCTCCGCCCACGTAGAGCAACGCGTGCTCTCCGTCGAGGAGTTGAAGGCTCACGGGGTATCTCCCGCCCGCGCCGCCGCGCAGTGCCGGGACGGTGGCCCGTGGCAACAGCCGCTGCCCGGCGTCTATGTGCTGCACCCGGGGCCACCCGATGGCGAGGAGCGGCTGCGGTCCGCCCTGCTGTACGCCGGACGGCGGCGCGGCGCGGCGGAGACCGGGTACGGCGAAGGCATGGTCACCGGGCTTGCCGCGCTCACCCTGTACGGTTTCTCCGCCGCGCCGCCGCTGGGCTCGCTCGACCAGATCGACGTGCTGGTGCCCCGTACCCGGCGACTGCGGTCCGCCCGGTACGCGCACCTGGTACGGACGGCCGAACTGCCCAGCCCGGTCCGGCTCGCCGGGCTGCCGGTGGCCCCCGTGGCGCGGGCGCTCGCGGACGCGGTCGCCGGGATCGGGGACGCCTCCACCGCACGCAGGCTGCTCGCCGAGGCGGTCCGCGCCGGGCATTGCGAGCCGACCGCGGTGGTACGGGAGTTGAGCCGCGCCAAGCTCCTGGGCCGGGCCTATGTCCTGCACACCGTGGACTCGTTGCTCGCCGAGGGGCGGGCGTCGGCGGAGTGCCGGTTGTACGAGATGGTGCGGACGTACGACCTGCCGGAGCCGATGTGGAACGTGGACCTCGGACTGCCGGGCGGGCCGCATCTGGGCGGGGTGGACGCCTACTGGCCGAACGAGGCGGTCGCCGTCGAGCTCGACACCAGGGCGCCCCGGCACAGCGCGCTCGACGACGACCGGCGCCAGGAAGAGCGTGCCGCCGAGGGCACGGAGTGGTCCGCGTACACCGCCGAGCGGGAGCGGCTGGAGCGGCTCGGAGTCACCGTCGTCCACCTCACACCGAAGAGGCTCCAAGAAGCACCGGAGCAGCAAGCGGTCGTGGTGCGTACCGCACTGATGGCGGCCGCCGACCGTGACCCCGCAGCGAATCTGGTCATCCTGCCCCGGCGATAGGGGAGTTATCGCCGGGTTCGTCCCTCATGACGCATCAGCCCCATTGGCGGATGTGCGCCACGGCGGCAACTCGCCCACGCCAACCCTCCACAAACCCCTGCCATTTACGAAAGGCTGAGCGGTCATCCGGTACCGAATTCCGGACTTTCTCTTTCACATACAGGGATGCTGATGACCTCCGAATCCCCCAGTTCCATACCCGGGGCGAGACGCGTGGCCCGAGTCGCGGCCGCTGCCGGTCTGGTGGCCGCACTGGCCGCCTCCGGTGCCGCACCGGTCTTCGCCGCCGACGACCCGGCCACCGCCCCCGTAAAGGCAGCCGCCGACAGCGACAAGCTCGGTGCGGCCGATGCCGATCTTCTGACCAAGGCGCAGGCCAAGGGCGAGAAGAACGTCACCATGATGGTCGCCACCGCACCCGGTGCGACCGAGCAGGTCACCGAGCAGCTGGACGCCGTCAAGGGGTCCATGGTGGAACGTACGTACGACAAGCTCGGCTACGTCCGCGCGACCGTACCGACCGCAACCGCCGAGGCGACCATCAAGGCTGCCTCGAAGCTGACATCCGTCCAGGGCATCGATCTCAAGCAGGAGATCATGCTCGACGACCCGACGCCCTCGGGCGACCGGGCCGCCGGGGCGAGGACGGCGTCCACGGGCAGCTACCCGGCGCCCAGCAGCAAAACGCCGGCGAAGAACCCGTACAACCCGTCCTTCGAGACGGGTGCGGTCGACTTCGTGAAGGAGCACCCGAAGGCCGACGGCCGCGGCGTGACCATCGGCATCCTGGACTCGGGTGTCGACCTCGGTCACCCGGCGCTCCAGAAGACCACCACCGGCGAGCGCAAGATCGTCGACTGGGTGACGGCCACCGACCCGGTCAGGGACGGCGACGGTACCTGGCTGCGGATGACGGACGCCGTGTCCGGCCCGACGTTCACCTACGGGGGCCGTACCTACTCGGCGCCCGAGGGCTCGTACAAGATCAAGGTGTTCGAAGAGTCCGCCACCCGCGGCGGCGACATGGCGGGTGACCTCAACCGTGACGGTGACACCACCGACACCTGGGCCGTGCTCTACGACCCGGTCGCCGGCACCACCCGCGTCGACCTGAACAACGACGCCGACTTCTCGAACGACGCCGTCCTTATGCCGTACAAGGAGAAGCACCAGGTCTCCTACTTCGGCACGGACGACCCGCGGACCGAGGTCGTCGAGCGCATCCCGTTCGTCGTCGAGACCCGCAAGAACGTGGTCTACAACGCGGCCGGCAACACGTCCGACTACGTCAACATCGGTGTCATCGAGAGCGAGCACGGCACCCACGTCGCCGGCATCACCGCCGCCAACGGGCTGTTCGGCGGCAAGATGAACGGCGCCGCGCCCGGCGCGCAGATCGTTTCCTCGCGCGCCTGCACGTGGTCCGGCGGCTGCACCAACATCGCGCTCATGGAGGGCATGACCGACCTCGTCGTGAACCGCGGTGTCGATGTCGTCAACATGTCGATCGGTGGCCTGCCGCCGCTCAACGACGGCAGCAACGCCCGCGCGGTGCTGTACAAGCGGCTCATCGACACGTACGGCGTCCAGCTGGTCATCTCGGCCGGCAACGACGGCCCGGGTGTGAACACCATCGGTGACCCCGGCCTCGCCGACCACGTCATCTCCGTCGGCGCGTCCGTCTCCAAGGAGACGTGGGCCGCCAACTACGGCTCGAACGTCACCAAGAAGTACGACATGATGCCGTTCTCCTCGCGCGGTCCGCGTGAGGACGGCGGCTTCACGCCGACCCTGAGCGCGCCCGGCGCCTCCATCAACTCCACCCAGACCTGGCTGCCCGGTGGCCCGGTCAAGGAGGCGGGCTACTCGCTCCCGGCCGGATACTCCATGCTGCAGGGCACCTCGATGGCATCGCCGCAGGCCGCCGGTGCGACCGCGCTGCTGCTGTCCGCCGCGAAGCAGAAGCACATCGAGCTGCCCCCGGCCGACCTGCGCACCGCACTGACCAGCAGCGCCACGCACATCGAGGGAGTGCCCGCGCACGCCCAGGGTGCCGGCCTGATCAACATCATCGACGCCTGGAAGCTGATCGAGAAGCAGGGCACCCCGGCGCACGAGTACTCCGTGAAGGCCCCGGTCGACACGGCGATCGACTTCGCGCTGCAGACCCCCGGCTTCGGTACCGGCCTGTACGACCGCGAGGGCGGCCTGAAGGCCGGCCAGACGAAGTCGTACGACGTCACGATCACCCGCACCACGGGCCCGGACAAGGCCGTCGCGCACAAGCTGTCCTGGAAGAACAACGACGGCACCTTCACGCTCACCGGCAGCAGCACCGTCTCGCTGCCGCTGGGCGAGCCGGTGACCGTCAAGGTCCAGGCGAAGCCGGGCAGCGCGGGCGTGCACAGCGCGATCCTGCAGGTCGATGACGCGAAGACCACCGGTGTGGACCAGCAGATCCTCGCCACGGTCGTCGTCTCCAACGACCTGGTGAAGCCGGGTTACGCGTTCACGGCGTCCGGCTCGGTGCAGCGCAACGGCACCACGTCGTACTTCGTGAACGTGCCAAAGGGCGCCAAGACCCTTGAGGTCGCGATGAGCGCCCTGCGCTCGGGCAGCCAGACGCGGTTCATCTCCATCCACCCGTACGGGGTGCAGATGGAGAACAGCGGAACGCCGTTCTGCTACCCGAACTACGACAACCCGGCCAACACCTGCCGCCCCGACGTGCGCTCGTACGCCGCCCCGCAGCCCGGTGTCTGGGAGATCGAGGTCGAGGCACGGCGTACGTCGCCGCTGCTGGACAACCCGTTCAAGCTCGACGTCTCCCTGCTCGGCGCCTCCTTCGACCCGGCCGTGCAGACGCTGCCGGAGGCGAAGATCGGCACGCCGACCGCGGTGAACTGGACCGTCACCAACAGTGCGGGCGATCTGGAGGGCAAGCTCAAGGGCGGCTCGCTGGGCTCGGCCAAGGTCGCCACCCCGTCGATCAAGACGCATGAACAGCAGGTCACCACGGTCACCATCGGTGCGGGCGTCGAGAAGCTGGACGTCGCCATCGGCGGCACCTCGGACGCCAACGCCGACCTGGACCTGTACGTCCTCGACGCGGCCGGCAACGAGGTCGGCGCCTCCACGAGCGCGGGCTCGAAAGAGGCGGTCAGCCTGGCGAAGCCCGCCGCGGGTACGTACACGGTCGTCGTCGACGGCTACTCGGTCCCGGCCGGGACCACCACGTACAACTACCGCGACGTGTACTACGCCCCGTCGCTCGGCACGCTCAAGGTCGACGAGTCGAAGGCCGTGAACCTGGCCAACGGCGCCTCGGCGCAGGTCGGCGCCGAGGTCGTGGTCGCCGGTGCGGCTCCCGAGGGACGTCAGTTCTTCGGCGAGGTCCAGCTGGTGAACAGCCGCGGCACCGCTGCGGGCACCGGTAGCGTCGTGATCGAGAAGGTCACGCCGTAACGGTTGCTGTGCGGTGATACCGAGAGAGGGCGGGCGCCCGCGGGGGCGCCCGCCCTTTCCCGTTCCCCTGCGCGCTCAGCCGCGGCCCGGGCAGGTGCCGGAGCGGGCCTCCGGCAGGGCGGCCGACATCCGCTCCCGGACACCTCGTCCGTGTGGAGCCGCTCACACATGGCCTTCGCCGCCGCGTGCCGGGGCGCCGCGAAACGTTCGATTCCCGCTCGCTGTCCGTCTGCCGGACAATGGATTGGACAAGGAAGCCGTAAACATACGCATCATGGAACGGCAACCGCGCCAGTTCGTACGTTTGAAGGAGTCCCTGTGAAGGTCGGAATCGTCGGCGCCACCGGTCAGGTCGGCACAGTCATGCGCAGGATCCTGGCCGAGCGGAAGTTCCCGACCGACGAGCTGCGGCTCTTCGCCTCCGCGCGCTCCGCAGGTTCCACGATCGAGTGGGAAGGCCAGGAGATCACCGTCGAGGACGCCTCCACCGCGGACTACACGGGTCTGGACATCGTCCTGTTCTCCGCCGGTGGCGCGACCTCCAAGGCGCTCGCCGAGAAGGTCGCCTCCCAGGGCGCCGTCGTGATCGACAACTCCTCCGCATGGCGCAAGGACCCCGAGGTCCCGCTGGTCGTCTCCGAGGTCAACGCGCACGCGATCAAGAACCGCCCCAAGGGCATCATCGCGAACCCGAACTGCACCACGATGGCCGCCATGCCCGTGCTGCGCCCGCTGCACGACGAGGCCGGGCTCGACGCGCTGGTCGTCACCAGCTACCAGGCGGTCTCCGGCTCCGGTCTGGCCGGCGTCGCCGAGCTGCACGGGCAGGCGTCCAAGGTGATCGCCGACGCCGACAAGCTCACCCACGACGGCGGCGCCGTCGAGTTCCCCGAGCCGACCGTCTACAAGCGGCCCATCGCCTTCAACGTGCTGCCGCTGGCCGGCTCGATCGTCGACGACGGCTCGTTCGAGACCGACGAGGAGCAGAAGCTCCGCAACGAGTCCCGCAAGATCCTGGAGATCCCGGAGCTCAAGGTGTCCGGCACCTGCGTCCGGGTCCCGGTCTTCTCCGGCCACTCCCTCCAGATCAACGCCCGCTTCGCCCGCCCGATCAACGTCGAGCGCGCCTACGAGCTGCTGAAGGACGCCGAGGGCGTCGAGCTCTCGGAGATCCCGACCCCGCTCCAGGCGGCCGGCCAGGACGTGTCGTACGTGGGCCGCATCCGGGCCGACGAGACCGTGGAGAACGGTCTGGCGCTCTTCGTCTCCGGCGACAACCTGCGCAAGGGCGCGGCGCTGAACGCGGTGCAGATCGCGGAGCTCGTCGCGGCGGAGCTGAACGGCTGACACGTCGCACGGAAGAGGGTATCGGCGGGCGCCCGGTCGGGCGCCCGCCGATACCTTTACCGCCCCCTCCCCCTTCAGCCCTGCGGCCTGCGGACCTCGAAGTGGAAGCAGCCGTACTCGACGGCCCTGACGTGCACCAGCGCCACCTCCGGGTCGGCGAACGCCTCCGCGAACGCCTCGTCGAAGCCGCGCGACGGGTCGGCGGGGATCTCCAGCAGACGGCCGCCGACGATGTGGCCGTCCGCGTTGTAGCGGCGGACCGTGCGCAGCGCGCCGACCCGCGCGAACGGATAGCGGTCCCCGCCCGCCGCCGGGCCCTCGCACTCCTCGGCGTGGATGTAGACGGGGCCCTGCTCGTCGTACGCCCCGGGCCTGGCCCAGGTCGCGGCCGCCCAGCGGCGCAGCGGCGCGTACGAGACGAGGGCGATCCGCTCCCCCGGCTCGACGCCCCGCAGACAGCAGCGCAGCGGGCTGCCGCCTTCCCGCTCGGTGTACGGGACGCAGGGCCGGCCCGCGTCGTCGGTGTCGCGGAGCTCCTTGAGGACAGCAGGTTCGATGGGACGTGCCTCGTAGCCGGTCATGGTTCGAGCGTCGCGCGTGGCACCGCCGGTGTCCGGCGGAAAACGGACATAGCGTTGCGTGCGCTCCGCGTGGAAGGATGGCCGGGAAACATCACATATCAAGGAGATGACCGGGTGCCTGGCACGAATCTGACCCGCGAAGAGGCACAGGAGCGGGCGCGCCTGCTGACCGTGGACGCGTACGAGATCGATCTCGACCTCTCCGGCGCACAGGAGGGCGGCACCTACCGGTCCGTCACCACGGTGCGTTTCGACTCCGCCGAAGCCGGTGCGGAGACCTTCATCGACCTGGTCGCCCCGGCCGTGCACGAGGTCGAGCTGAACGGCAAGGCCCTCGACGTCGCCGCCGTCTTCCGCGACTCGCGGATCGCACTGCCGCACCTGCACGCGGGCTCCAACGTGCTGCGTGTCGTCGCGGACTGCGCGTACACCAACACCGGCGAGGGCCTGCACCGCTTCGTCGACCCGGTCGACCAGCAGGCGTACCTGTACACGCAGTTCGAGGTGCCGGACGCCCGCCGGGTGTTCGCGAGCTTCGAGCAGCCCGACCTGAAGGCGACCTTCCAGTTCACCGTGAAGGCGCCGACGGGCTGGACGGTCATCTCGAACTCCCCCACCCCGGAGCCCAAGGACGACGTCTGGGGCTTCGAGCCGACGCCGCGCATCTCGACGTACATCACGGCCCTGATCGTCGGCCCGTACCACGCGGTGCACAGCAGCTACGAGAAGGACGGCCAGTCCGTTCCGCTCGGCATCTACTGCCGCCCCTCGCTCGCCGAGTTCCTCGACGCCGACGCGATCTTCGACGTCACGCGGCAGGGCTTCGACTGGTTCCAGGAGAAGTTCGACTACGCGTACCCGTTCGCCAAGTACGACCAGCTGTTCGTGCCGGAGTTCAACGCGGGCGCGATGGAGAACGCGGGCGCGGTCACCATCCGCGACCAGTACGTCTTCCGCTCGAAGGTGACGGACGCGGCGTACGAGCGGCGCGCGGAGACCATCCTGCACGAGCTGGCACACATGTGGTTCGGCGACCTCGTCACCATGGAGTGGTGGAACGACCTGTGGCTGAACGAGTCGTTCGCCACGTACACCTCGGTCGCCTGCCAGGCGTACGCGGAGGGCTCGAAGTGGCCGAACTCCTGGACCACGTTCGCCAACTCCGAGAAGACCTGGGCCTACCGCCAGGACCAGCTGCCGTCCACGCACCCGATCATGGCGGACATCCGTGACCTGGACGACGTGCTGGTCAACTTCGACGGGATCACGTACGCCAAGGGCGCCTCGGTCCTGAAGCAGCTGGTGGCGTACGTCGGCATGGACGCGTTCTTCAAGGGCGTCCAGGCGTACTTCAAGGCGCACGCGTTCGGCAACACCCGGCTGTCCGACCTGCTGGGCGCGCTGGAGGAGACCTCCGGCCGTGACCTGAAGACCTGGTCGAAGGCCTGGCTGGAGACGGCGGGCATCAACATCCTGCGCCCGGAGGTCGTCACGGACGAGAACGGCCACGTCACGTCGTTCACCGTCCTTCAGGAGGCCCCGGCGCTGCCCGCCGGCGCCAAGGGCGAGGCGACGCTGCGCCCGCATCGGGTCGCGATCGGCTGCTACGACCTCGACGAGGCCGGAAAGCTGGTCCGTACGAACCGGATCGAGCTGGACGTCGACGGCGAGCGCACCACCGTCCCGTACCCGGCGAACACCGCCCGTCCGGCGGTCATCCTCCTCAACGACGACGACCTGTCGTACGCGAAGGTCCGCCTCGACGAGGAGTCCCTGCGGGTCGTCACCGAGCACCTCGGCGACTTCACCGAGTCGCTGCCGCGCGCCCTGTGCTGGGCCTCAGCCTGGGACATGACCCGTGACGGCGAACTGGCCACGCGCGACTACCTTTCGCTCGTCCTGTCCGGCATCGGCAAGGAGTCGGACATCGGCGTCGTCCAGTCGCTGCACCGTCAGGTGAAGCTGGCCCTGGACCTGTACGCGGCGCCGGAGTCCCGCGAGGCGGCACTGGCGCACTGGACGGAGGCGACGCTCGCCCACCTGCGCGCCGCTGAGCCCGGCAGCGACCACCAGCTCGCCTGGGCCCACGCACTCGCGGCAACGGCCCGCAACCCGCAGCAGCTCGACCTGCTCCAGGCGCTGCTCAACGGCACGGAGACGGTCGAGGGCCTCGCCGTCGACACCGAGCTGCGCTGGGCATTCGTCGAGCGACTTGCCGCGGTCGGCCTGCTGGACGAGGACGAGATCGCCGCCGAGTACGAGCGCGACAAGACGGCCGCCGGCGAACGCCACGCGGCGACCGCCCGCGCGGGACGCCCCACGGCCGAGGCGAAGGCGGAGGCATGGGCCTCGGTCGTCGAATCGGACAAGCTCCCGAACGCCGTCCAGGAGGCGGTCATCGGCGGATTCGTCCAGACCGACCAGCGCGAGCTGCTGGCCCCGTACACCGAAAAGTTCTTCGCAGCGGTGAAGGACGTCTGGGACTCGCGCAGCCATGAGATGGCCCAGCAGATCGCCGTCGGCCTCTACCCGTCCCTCCAGGTCTCGCAGGAGACCCTGGACGCAACGGACGCCTGGCTGGGCTCGGCAAAGCCGAGCGCGGCACTGCACCGGCTGGTCTCCGAGTCGCGGGCAGGCGTGGAGCGCGCGCTGAAGGCCCAGGCGGCGGACGCGGCGGCGGCTACCGCGTAGCAGTAACAGCAGCAGCTGAGCAGTGGGGGGCGCTTCCTTCGGGGAGCGCCCCCCTTTGCGTGCCTCTTTCGCGTCCCTCAGGAGACATTCGGCCAGTGAGCCAGGTCACGTTGCAATGGAAAGGTGCCACGCTCACGCACCTGGGCGCCGATGCACTGCGCTCAGAGGCCGCGTTCGTCACACGCGAGTGGTGTGCTGGTCCAGGATGGCCCGGAGTCGGTCGAGGTCTCCGGCCTCATGCACACCCCGCTTGGGCAGGACACTGAGCCACATGATGTTGGGGTCCCGGCTGAGCAGGACGACGTGGCCGGCCGTCTCCCGATAGCCCTGGAAGACGGACCACTTCTGGACCAACGTGCTGTGGTCGCTGCGGCAGGTGATTCCGGCCGGAGACACGGTGACGCGGTACTCGCCCTGCCATCCGGTGATCCGCTGCACGTTCGCGGCCTGTAGCCGCGGGTACCCCCACACCACCAGGACGACGAACAAGACCAGAACGGTCGAGACCACATCGGTACTCCCGCGGCCCACGGCGGAGAGCAGCCACTGCCCTATCCACAGTGCGAGGAACACGCCCTTCAGCAGCAGCCCGGTCCGCTTGATCCGCTCGCGGACCCGCAGGCCGACCAGTGTGTCGGCCTTCTGGGGCAGGTACACCAGCTGGACCGCAGTCTGTTCGTCCACGACGTCGGCGGAGGTTTCCGCGCCGTTGCCGGTGTCTTCGGCGCTGCGGCCCTCGGCCATGATTCCTCCCCGGTACGACGACCTGCGGATCCTACCGAACCTCAGTGCTGGGGCGGACGGCCGCCGTGGCGGGGCAGGTGGCGGTCGAGTATGCCGCGCAGCCGGTCGGTGTCGTCCCTGCCCATGACGCGCTTCGGCAGATAGTGCACGACGAGCAGGTACGGCGGGGGCGTCAGCAGGACGAACCCGGCGGTGGTCTCCACGTACCCGCCGAGGCTCCGCCAGCCCCGGCGCGTCTCCATGTGCGTGCCCGCGAAGCGCACAGCGTCGTCGGAGTCGGCGACGGTCACGGTCCAGGGCCCCAGCGGGGTGCCCATCCTGGCATGCCTCGTTGCCAGGACGCCCGTCCTTGCAGCGAGGCCGAACAGGCTGATGAGGAAGGCGATTCCCGCGGCCAGGACGCTGTCGGCGAGCAGCCACACCGCCACTGCGAAGAGCACCGGCGAGAGCAGCCCTTGCAGCCGGCCCTTGATCCCCCGTACCCGCCCGCGTGCGTGGAACGCGTCGGACCAGTCCGGCTGCCCCAGCTCATATCTCAGCTCGACAACGGCACCTGCCGTTGTGTTCTGCCTCTCCGTCACGACCCCTCCCGATGCTGCTCGGTGACGAGCCGTGATCGTAGCGGGCAGGCCACCCCCGGCCCAGGTCGGGGACCGCCGGCCCCTACGGCACCGCGAGTTCAACCTCAGTGGACGTCCCCGCAGAGTTGAGTGCCCTGGATGAAGACCGCCCGGCGGACGGGCGCCGTTGCGCAGCCGTTCGCCGGGCGGGAGTGGTGGGGCGTCGGGTCGCCAGGTGCCGACAGGCTCTGAAGCCCGCCGACGGTTGAGGACCAGTGCTCAGGGTGGGGCCCTGTTACGCGCCCGACTCCTCGTAGCGGCCGGCCAGTTCGGCAGCGCCCGATTCCGTGAGCGTGCCGTGCAGGCGCATGCGGGCCACGCCGCCGTCCGGGAAGGCGTCGAGGCGGACGTGGGTGACCACGGCCTGGGCGCGGAGGGGGAAGCGGTGGAGGGTGTCGGGCTGGAGCTCGGTGCGGGGGATGATGTCGAACCATTCACCCGTCTCGCCGTTGCGGCCCTGGAGGGCGATCCAGCCGGCCGCGTTGCCCTTGAGGTAGGCCGTGTCGATCTCGACCGCGCGGACCGCGCCCTGGGCGACCAGGCGGAAGCGGACCCAGTCGTTCGTGCCGCGTACGCGGCGGCGGCGGTTCTCCCAGCCGTCGTCCATCTTGCGGGAGGTGCCGGGCAGGATGATCTGGGTCGGTGAGGAGTAGAAGCGGTCCGAGGCGTCCTCGTACGCACCGCCGTTGAGCACCGCGATCAGATCGATCGTGCCGAGGGTCGCCAGCCACGTGGGGTCGGGGAGGACCTCACCATGGACGCGGAGTCGGGCTATGCCCCCGTCGGGGTGCTGGCAGAGGCGGATGTGGGTGTAGCGGCGGCCGCCGGTGATCTCGAACCCGTTGGCGGCGTGGCCGCGTACGGGGGTCGGCGGGACGATCTCCTCCCATTTCACATGGTCGGCGAGGAGTTCGGAGGGGCTGGGTGATCCCTCGACCGACGTCGCCTGGATCGAGACGCGCTGCGGGTAGTTGCCGCGGAAGTGGGCGGTGTCGACGACGATGCCGCGGATGATGCCGGGGGCGCCGAGGCGGACGAGGGCCCAGTCGTGGTCCTCGGGCGCGGGGAAGGGGTGTGCGGCGTCGATGCCGCGGCGACGGCGGGTCTCCCAGCCGTCCATGATCTTGCCCTTGTGCCCGAAGTGCTCGGGGTCGAACACGGCGCGCTCGCGGATCAGCAGGTTCTCGCGCTCGGCGAAGAACTCGTCGTTCGCGGCGATCACACCCGCACCGAGACGGCGGTCGGCGAGGTCCACCAGATCGGTGAAGGGGAAGTCGCCGGTCCGGTAGTCGGCGTAGGGGTCGCCTCCGCCGTACGGGGCCGCGTCGTTGGCGTGGGGGTCGTTGTCCGTGGCCGTGGTCTCGCTCGCGTCGAAGGTCATGTGGGTAACTGTCGCGCCGAATGAACCATCAGGTCCATCGAAAGTTTTCGCACAATTCCTTCAGGTCAGCTGAATGTTTTCGCCCGGGCCGCGGCGACCTGTTCGAGCGCGGCCAGGACCCGGGCCACCGCCGGGCCCTCCTCCGCCCCCTGTCGTACCGCCGCCACCACATGGCGCCTGGGCAGGTCCGCCTCCAGGACGCGCATCACCACACCCTTGCGGCGTTCCGCCGATGCCATCCGCGGGATCAGGGCGACACCCATGTGCGCCTCGACCATGGCGAGGATCGCGGTCCACCCGGAGGCGCTGTGCGCCTGCTCCGGCACGAACCCGGCCGCCTCGCACGCGGCCGTGGTGATCTCCGACCATGGGCCCGAGCCGCCGAAGATCCACGGTTCGGCGGCGAGGTCGGCCAGCCGGAGCCCTGGGGCGTCCGCGAGCCGGTGACCGGTGGGGAGGGCGACGTCGAGCGGGTCGGTCAGCAGGGGGAGGAGGGTGAAGCGGGGGTCGTGGGCGGTCGGTGCGTGCGCGGCGAGGGAGAGCGCGAGGTCGACGTCGCCGGCCGACAGGAGTTCGTACGCCTCCGCGGCCTCCGCCTCCCGCACCCGTACGGACGGTCCCGGCCGGTCGTCGGCGCGCAGGAGCCGGACCGCCGGCACGACGAGGGCGGGCACTGCGGTCGAGAAGGCGCCGACCCGCACCTCCCCCGCCTCGCCCCGCAGGTAGCCGGTCAACTCGGCGTCGGCGCGCTCCAGTTGGGCGAAGACCGCTTCGGCATGGCGGAGTACGAGATGTGCGGCATCGGTGAGCCGGACGCGTCGGCCCTGTGCTTCCAGCAGGGGTACGCCGAGCTGCTTGGCCAGGTTGGAGAGCTGCTGGGACACCGCGGAGGGGGTCATCAGCAGCGCCTCGGCCGTCGCCGTGACGGTCCCGCGCTCGCTCAGCGTGCGCAGAATCCGGAGCTTCTTGATGTCCCACTCGGTCATGTCCGCACATTATCCGCCGCCGCGGACCCGGCCCGTCCGGCCCCCAGCGTCACTCCGCCGGAACGCACACAACAGGGCGCCTCGACGTGCCTTACGCACGTCGAGACGCCCTGGGACAGCGCTGGTGGAGCTACGCAGTTCTGGCGCTGCGCAACCGGAGGGTCAGGCCTGCTTCTTGGACTTGTCCAGGAGCATGACCAGGCCCGCGATGATCACGAACAGAGCGATGGGGGCCACGACGTAGAGGCCGATCGTGTCGATCGCGCTCAGGCCGGGGCCCGGGTCGTCACCGTCGTCACGGGTCAGCGCAAGCGCGGGGGACGACATGAGCAGCATCATCAGCGTCGTACCGGCCGCCACGGCGCCGGCGCGCATTGCGTTCTTCTTGTCCACGGTGCAAACGTAGCGAACGCCTAGGAGCGGCGCGCGCCCGGGGGTGCCGTACGGGGACATGGGCGACCGTTCTCGGGGGCGAGGACCTCCATCAGGCGGTGCAGACGAGAGGACGCGGTGAGCTCCTCCAGGGTGACCGGGCGGCCCTCCGCGTCGGCGATGGGCAGCCGCCAGTTGGGGTACTGGTCCCAGGTACCCGGCAGGTTCTGCGGGCGGCGGTCCCCGACCGTGTCCGGGAGCCAGATCCCGGCCATGCGGGCGGGAGTGCGCAGCAGGAAGCGGTGGACGGCCCGGACCGCGCCCTCCTCGTCGCCCTCGCCCTCCGGAAACAGTCCGAGTCGGGCGAGCAGGGCGAGCCACTCCGCGGTGTCGGTGGCGTCCTCGGTCCGTTCCTGCTCCAGGGTGCGGGTGAGTAGGCCGAGGCGGTGGCGGAGCGTCACATGGTCGCCGGTCAGCCGGGCGGCGGTGGACGGCAGGTCGTGGGTGGTGGCGGTGGCCAGGCATCCCTCACGCCAGTCCTGCGGGGGCAGCGGGCGGCCGGTGCCCGCCCAGTCGCGCTCGAACCAGAGCACGGACGTGCCGAGCACTCCGCGCCGGGCGAGCGCTTCGCGTACGCCGGGTTCGACCGTGCCGAGATCCTCCCCTATGACGACCGCACCGGCCAGGTGCGCCTCCAGGGCGAGGACAGCGAGCATCGCCTCGGCGTCATGGCTGACGTAGGCGCCCTCGGTCGGCGGCTTTCCCTCGGGAACCCACCAGAGCCGGAACAGGCCCATGACATGGTCGATGCGGAGCGCGCCCGCGTGGGCGAGGAGACCGCGGAGCAGTCCGCGGTACGGGGCGTAGCCGGACGCGGCGAGGACGTCGGGTCGCCACGGGGGCAGCCCCCAGTCCTGGCCGCGCGCGTTGAACGCGTCCGGGGGTGCGCCGACCGACATGCCGTGCGCGAAGGCGTCCTGCTGCGCCCAGGCGTCGGCGCCGCCGGGGTGCACGCCGACGGCGAGGTCGTGGACGATGCCGACCGCCATCCCGGCGTCCCGCGCGGCGCTCTGGGCGGCGCCGAGCTGGGTGTCGGTCAGCCAGGCGAGCCGGCAGTGGAAGTCGACCCGGTCGAGGAGCTCACCGCGGGCGCGGGCGGTCTGCGGGGAGCGGGGGTCGCGCAGCGCGGGCGGCCAGGCGTGCCAGTCGGAGCCGTGCACCTCGGCGAGGGCGCACCACAGGGCGTGGTCCTCCAGGGCCTGCCCCTGCTCGGCGAGGAAGTCGCAGTAGGCGGCGCGGCGGCCGGGGGTCAGCGGGACCTCCGCTACGAGTGCGAGAGCCTGGCGCTTGAGTTCCCAGACGGCGTCCCGGTCGATCAGGGCGCCCTTGTTCAGGACCGCTTCGCTGAGGGCTTCGGCACTTTGCCGCAGGTCGTCGAGGGCGGCCCGGTCCCGCACGTGCCCGTACTCCGGGATCGACTCGATGTGCAGATGGACGGGGTCGGGGAAGCGGCGCGAGGAGGGGCGGTACGGGGACGGGTCGGTGGGTCTGCCCGGTACAGCGGCGTGCAACGGGTTGACCTGGACGAACCCGGCGCCGAGGGTCCGGCCCGACCAGGCGGCGAGATCGGCGAGGTCGCCGAGGTCGCCCATGCCCCAGGAGCGGCCGGAGAGCAGGGAGTAGAGCTGAACGAGGAAGCCATGGGTGCGCCGGGGCGGCTGGGGCACCCGGGCGGGGGCGACGATCAGAGTGGTGGTGGCGAACCGGCCGTGCTGGGTGCGCACGGTCAACCGGTGGACGCCGAGCGGGGGTTCGGCCCACCAGGCCGGGGTGGCGGTGCTTACCGCGGAAACGGCCGGATCCGGCTGTCCGCCCGGCACCCTCATCCGTGGCGGCCGGGGCGATCCGGCCGCTCCCTCGGGCTCGACGTCCAGTGTGGTGCCGGGGCGCAGTGCGGTCAGGGCGGGCGGCAGGGGCTCCCCGGTCCACACCACGAGCGTCGGCGGGAGCAGCCGGGAGGCGGCCGCCGACTCGGCGGCGGCGAGTGATTCCCGTACCGCTTCGGGTGTGGCGGCGTCCACGCCCAGGGCGGCGAGCACGGTGATCACCGTGTCGTCGGGGACGGTCACCGTGACATCGGCGGACGGCGAGTAGGAGGTGGCGACACCGTGCAGTGCGGCGAGCCGGGACAGGCCCATTCAGACTCCTGGGGACTCCGTGCCCCCCGCGGTGCCGGGGGCGGTCGGCTCGCTGGTCAGTGGGGCGGCGACGGCGAGCGGCGGCTCGCTCGTCAAAGGGGTGGCTGCGGCGAGCGGCGGCTCGCTCGTGAGAGGAACGGCTGCGGCGAGCGGCGGCTCGCTGGTGAGGGGTATGGCGTCGGCGTACGCGGGTTCGCCGGTGAGCGGGCCGGGACCCGGTACCTGTTTGGACAGGGCGGAGAGCAGAAGCTGCGCGGCAGCGGGCATGGCGGCCTCCTGGCCGTGGACAAGTGGACACAGCAGACCTACCCAGCGGGCGCGACCGCAGACATAGGCACTACCACAACGACTCCAACGTGCCCTGGGTCACATTCCGTTCCTCAGGGGCCGGTTACCCGTAAACCGTCCGCCGTTTTCGGCCATTCGGCGTCATCTCTGCTGTGGTCCGCCGATCACCGATCACACCTCATCCCACCCGTCACATCGGGCATATACGGCACAACGGTCACACGCATTGACACCCTCGCGCCCGGGTGGTGGGCTCGGAGCCCATCGATGGAAGCGAGGGTTACGGCATGCAGCTCAGGCGCAGAAAGCAGGCGGCGGCCGTCGCGGCCGCCGTGCTCGGCGGACTGCTCTCCACCGGCTCACCGGCCGCCTTCGCCGCGCCCTCGGACCCCGGCTCTCCGGCCGTTTCGACACCCGACCGTACGGACGACGGCGCGCTGCCCACCGTGTGGCCGCGCCCGCAGACCATCAAGACGTCCGGAGCCGCCGTACCGCTCTCCACCGAGGTGACCCTCCTCGCCGGTGCGCACACCGATCCGTACGCCCTCGACGCGGCCCGCCAGGTGCTGCGCGACGCGGGCGTACGGACCGTGCACGAGACGCTGCCGGGCCACGGGCCGGTCATCCGGCTCGGCGACGACGCCCAGGACGCTCTGCGGGCCCTGCGCGCCCCGGAGCGCGCCGATCTGCCGTCCGGCGGCTACCGGATCGCGGTCGGTACGGTCGCGGGCCGCCCCACCGTCGCCCTGGACGGACTCGGCGACGACGGCCTCTTCCACGCCGTGCAGACGCTGCGTCAGCTGATCCGGGACGGAAGCGTCGCCGGGGTCATCGTGCGGGACTGGCCGGGCACCGCCGTGCGCGGCATGACCGAGGGGTTCTACGGCCGGCCGTGGACGCGCGCGGAGCGGCTCGCGCAGATCGACTTCATGGGACGGACGAAGCAGAACCGGTACCTCTACGCGGCGGGCGACGACCCGTACCGGCAGGCCCGCTGGCGCGATCCGTACCCCGCCGAGCGGCGCGCCGACTTCCGGGCACTGGCCGAACGGGCCCGCGCCCAGCATGTGACGCTCGGCTGGGCGGTCTCCCCCGGCCAGGCCATGTGCATGTCCTCGGACAGCGACGTGAAGGCGCTGACGCGGAAGATCGACGCCATGTGGGCGCTCGGCGTACGCGTCTTCCAGCTGCAGTTCCAGGACGTCAGTTACAGCGAATGGCACTGCGACGACGACCCGGACACCTTCGGCAGCGGGCCCGAGGCGGCGGCCAGGGCCCAGGCGCGGGTCGCGAGCAAGGTGGCGCAGCATCTCGCGGACCGGTACCCGGATGCGGAGCCGCTGTCGGTGATGCCGACGGAGTTCTACCAGGACGGCGTCACCGACTACCGCGCGGCTCTCGCAAAGGAGCTGGACGACCGGGTGCAGATCGCCTGGACCGGCGTCGGGGTCGTGCCGAGGACCATCACCGGCGGGGAACTGGCCGGTGCGCGCGCCACGTTCCGGCATCCGCTCGTCACGATGGACAACTACCCGGTCAACGACTACGCACAGGACCGTATTTTCCTCGGCCCGTACACCGGCCGGGACCCGGCGGTCGCGATCGGCTCGGCGGCGCTGCTCGCCAACGCGATGGAGCAGCCGTCCGCGTCCCGCATCCCGCTGTTCACCGCCGCCGACTTCGCCTGGAACCCGAAGGGCTACCAGGCGCAGGAGTCCTGGCAGGCGGCCATGGACGATATGGCGGGCGGCGACGCCCGCACCCGGGACGCGCTGCGGGCGCTGGCCGGGAACAGCGCGACGTCCGTACTGGGCGGCGACGAGTCGGCTTATCTGCAGCCGTTGTTCGCCGCGTTCTGGAACTCCCGTGCGACGACGGACGCCACGGCGCGGGACGATGCGGCACGCGAACTGCGGGCCGCTTTCACCGTGATGCGGGAGGCCCCGCAGCGGCTGAAGGGCCCGGCGGACGGGCGACTCGACGACGAAGTGCGGCCCTGGACGGAGCAGTTGGCCCGGTATGGGCGGGCGGGTGAGCTCGCCGTCGATCTGCTGCAGGCCCAGGCGCGCGGCGACGGCGCGGCCGCGTGGAAGGCGTCGCTGGCCCTGGAGCCGCTGCGCACAGCGGCCAGGGCGAGCGGGGCGACGGTCGGCAAGGGGGTGCTCGGCCCCTTCCTGGACCGGGTGCGCAAGGAGGCCGACGCCTGGACCGGCGCGGACCGTTCCGCCGGCACGGTGACCACGGCCCCGGGCAGCCACACGGTCCGGCTGAACCGGGCCCGCCCGGTGGAGGCCGTGACCGCGATGACCGTACCCGGCAGCGGAGCCGCGGCGGACGCGCGGCTCGAGGCCCACGTGCCGGGCGAGGGCTGGCGCCGCCTCGGCCGGCTGTCGACGACCGGCTGGACCCAGACGGCGGCCAAGGGCCTGCGGGCCGACGCGATCCGAATCAGCTGGGCCACGGGTGCCGCCGTGACCGCCCCCGGCGTGAGCGCGGGCACGCTGCCACCGGCGGTCTCCGGTACCGTCCCCGAAGCCCCGCAGGTACGCGCCCTCGTGCCGTGGTTCGGTGACGAGCCCGTGGCCAGGCTCGATCTCGTACGCGGCGAGACGGACGCCGAGATCGGTGGCCGGCCGCAGCGGGTCGCGGCGCGACTCGCCGCCCGCCGCCCCGCCGAGGTGCGCGGCGCGCTCAGCGCGAGGGCGCCCCGGGGCATCAAGGTGAGCATCCCGAAGCAGACGACGGTGCCGCGCGGGTCACGTACCGACGTCCCCGTGGAGATCACCGTCCCGGCGGACACCCCTGCCGGTGAGTACGCGGTGCCGATCAGCTTCGGCGGCGAGGAGAGCACCCTCACCGTGCGGGCCTACCCGCGGACCGCCGGTCCCGATCTGGCACGTACGGCCACCGCCTCGTCGTCCGGCGACGAGACTCCGGACTTCCCTGCGGCCGCCGCGTCGGACGGCGATCCGGCCACCCGCTGGTCGTCCCCGGCCGAGGACGGCGCCTGGTGGCAGGCGGAACTGGCGGAGCCCGCCAGGATCGGGCACGTGGTGCTGCGGTGGCAGGACGCGTACGCCTCCCGCTACCGCATACAGGTCTCCGCGGACGGCCGCACCTGGCGCACGGCGGCGACCGTCCGGGACGGCAAGGGCGGGCGCGAGTCCGTCCGCATGGACGCGAAGGACACCCGCTTCCTCAGGGTCCAGGGCGACGCCCGCGGTACCGAGTTCGGCTACTCGCTCTGGTCGGTGGAGGCGTACGCCGTCGAGGACAGCCCTTAGACGAGCTCGCACCATGGGCGCCCCGGGGACGACAAAGGCCCGGGTCCTCAGGCTGAGATGCCATCGATCCGGGCCATCGCGTCGTCCGCGCCGAAAGGTTGCAAGTACGGCAGCCAGCGCGGGTCCCGGTGCCCCGTCCCGATGATCCGCCAGGCGAGTCCCGTCGGCGGGGCGGGCTGCTGGTGCAGCCGCCAGCCGAGCTCCGGCAGATGCCGGTCGGCCTTGACGTGGTTGCAGCGGCGGCAGGCCGCCACCACGTTGTCCCAGGCGTGCTGTCCGCCTCGGCTGCGGGGGATGACATGGTCGACACTGGTCGCGGCGGCGCCGCAGTACATGCAGCGCCCGCCGTCCCTGGCGAAGAGCGCCCGGCGGGTCAGTGGAACGGGCCCCCGGTAGGGAACCCGTACGAACCGCTTCAGGCGGACGACGCTCGGGGCTGGGATGGCGCGGGTGGCGCTGTGCATGAGGGCGCCTGACTCCTCAAGGCAGATGGCCTTGTTCTCCAGGACGAGGACGAGCGCGCGGCGGAGCGGTACGACGCCGAGCGGCTCGTACGACGCGTTGAGAACCAGGACATGCGGCACGGTGGATGCCTCCTTGTACGCCGGCGGCGCGTGGCTCGCGCCGGGACGATCCGATCTCAGTCTCTCCTCATGCCTGGTCAATCCGCCACCACGTGCGGGTAACGGGCCGGAAGGATTTTCCCGGGTGCCTGCCGCCCGCACGGCCCAAAAGCGCCGGAACAGGTGCTCAAGAGGCCGTTGCCGGAGCGGTCCCGGGATCGATGTGCGATCGGCCACACCCGGCCTCGCACCCCGCTCCCCGGAGCCGGTTGCGCCTTCCATATCCCCGGGTGAGACGTGTCTCTCCCCTCCGTCACGGCAACGGAGCACTCCCGATGCCCCGTTAGTGTGGTTGGTCAGCCCACGTCCATCTGGAGGTTCCGCCGTGTCCCTGTCCGCCCTGTTGGCCGCAGCCCCGTCACCCGAGCCCGGCGGCTCGCTGGACGAAGCCGCCAAGCAGGCCGGCAACGCCGCGGGCTGGGTGGAGGAGAACTGGTCCACCTGGCTGAACACCGGTCTGCGCATCCTCCTCATCGCGGTCATCGCGGTCATGTTGCGCATCGCGATCCGCCGTGCTCTCACCAAACTCATCGAGCGGATGAACCGCAGCGCCCAAGCCGTCGAGGGCACCGCCCTCGGCGGCCTGCTGGTCAATGCGGAACGCCGCCGTCAGCGCTCCGAGGCCATCGGGTCCGTACTCCGTTCGGTCGCTTCGTTCCTGATCCTCGGTACGGCCGCCCTGATGATCCTGGGCGCCTTCCAGATCGATCTGGCGCCACTGCTCGCCTCCGCCGGTGTCGCCGGTGTGGCACTCGGTTTCGGTGCGCGCAACCTCGTCACCGACTTCCTCTCCGGTGTCTTCATGATCCTTGAGGACCAGTACGGCGTCGGGGACACCATCGACGCGGGCGTCGCCTCCGGTGAGGTCATCGAGGTCGGTCTGCGGGTCACCAAGCTGCGCGGTGACAACGGTGAGATCTGGTATGTCCGCAACGGCGAGGTGAAGCGGATCGGCAACCTCAGCCAGGGCTGGTCGACCGCCGGGGTGGATGTGCAGGTACGCCCCACGGAGGACCTCGACCGGGTACGCACGGTGATCACCGAGGCCGCGGGGCTGATGGCCAAGGAGGACCCGTGGAACGAGCGCCTGTGGGGTCCGGTGGAGATCCTCGGGCTTGACTCCGTGCTCCTGGACTCGATGACGGTCCGGGTGACGGCGAAGACGATGCCGGGCAAGTCGCTGGGCGTGGAGCGCGAGCTGCGCTGGCGGATCAAGCTGGCCTTCGACGAGGCGGGCATCCGGATGGTCGGTGGCGTGCCGGCCCAGCCGGACGAGCCGTCGGCGGCGGACCCGACCGCCGGGATGGCTGCCCCGTCCGCGTACGCGTCGACGACATCCCCGCAGTCACTGGCCGCGACGCCCATCACGCCGCCGAATCTGGCCAAGTAACACCGCGGAACCACGGGCGCCCCGCCCGGCCCCTGAGGGCCGGCGGGGCGCCCTTCGGCGTGAAAAGGGGGTTGAGCGGCAGGGGTGCGGCGGTTGACACCGGGACGGGCCCCGGGCGGCAGCACAGGCGGTCAGGGCTGGGAGGCAGTTGTTTCCCTGCCCGCCCGAGGGGTGCCGGGTGGCCGGGCCCGGGCAGCGCTCGCGCCCACCCACCCCGCAAACGGCACGATCGGACTCGGCGCGCCACGGGTCGAACCGCTCCCGCCCACCCTGCCGATGCGGGCCCGCTGCGGCCTGAAAGCGCCTTGTCCGGCTCCGCGGATAACGCTTTGGTTGCCGCCGGCGCTCTGCCCATTGACGGGTCGGTGACGTGCGCCATACCGTCCTCTCATCAAATAGGAAACTTTCCTAACAGAGGGCAGGTGCAGCACGCATGGCCGGAACGACACCGGGAACCCCCCGCGTCCTGCGGGCCATGAACGACCGGGCCGCCCTCGATCTGCTGTTGGAACACGGCCCCCTCTCCCGGACCAGGATCGGGAAGCTGACGGGCCTCTCCAAGCCCACCGCCTCGCAACTGCTGGCCCGTCTGGAGGCGGCCGGTCTGGTCGTCGCCACCGGTACCGCCGCGGGACGGCCCGGCCCCAATGCCCAGCTGTACGCGGTGAACGCCCGTGCCGCCCATGTCGCCGGTCTCGATGTGAACGCCCACCGGATCGTCGCCGCCGTCGCCGATGTGACCGGCGAGACGGTCGGCGAGTTCGAGCTGCGCACCCCGGGGCGGCGCGCCGACGGTGTGGTGCGCCAGGTGGCGGACGCGCTGGACGGCGCGGTCAAGGATGCCGGGCTGACCCGCTCCGACGTGCACCGTGTCGTCATCGGCACACCGGGCGCCTTCGACCCCGGTACCGGGCGGCTGCGGTACGCCTCCCACCTGCCCGGCTGGCACTCCCCCACCCTGCTCGACGAGCTGGCCGCCTTCCTGCCGATGCCGGTCGAGTACGAGAACGACGTGAACCTCGTCGCGGTGGCCGAGCAGCGGCTCGGCGCGGCGCGCGGTCACGACGACTTCGTCCTGCTGTGGAACGAGGAGGGGCTCGGCGCCGCCCTGGTCATCGGTGGACGGCTGCACCGCGGCTTCACCGGCGGCGCCGGTGAGGTCGGTTTCCTGCCGGTGCCCGGTGTCCCGCTGGTCCGTCAGGTCACCAAGGCGAACTCGGGCGGCTTCCAGGAACTGGCGGGCGCCCAGGTGCTGTCCCGGCTGGCCGGGGAGCTCGGCATCGACGACGAGCTGACCCGCGCCACCGGTACCCATCACGAGGTCGCGGCCGGCCTGATCACCCGGGCCTCCGCGGCCGCGGAGCAGGGCGAGGACGGTCCGTACGCCCGGCTCCTCGACCTGTTCGCCACCGGCCTCGCGACCGGTCTGGCCTCCATGGTCGCCGTACTCGACCCCGAACTCGTGGTGCTCTCCGGCGAGTTGATCGCCTCCGGCGGGGAACCGCTGCGCGCCCGGGTGCAGGGCGAGCTCGCCGAACTGGCGGCCTCCCGGCCCCGGCTGATCATCGGTGACGTCACGCGCAGGCCCGTACTGCGCGGGGCGCTGGAGAGCGCCCTCGTCACCACCCGCGACGAAGTCTTCGACACGTCGCGCTGACCCGCCCGCCCTTCGCACGTCCGTCCCTTCCCTGCCCCAACCCCTCACCGGGAGACACCGCCATGTCCGGAAACCGCCGGAAGACGGCCGCCGCGCTCGCCGCGACCGCCGCGATATCCCTTCTCGCCTCCGCCTGTACCGGTCAGAGCAGCTCCGGTGCCCACGATGACGCGTCCAAGGAGACGACCATCAACTTCTGGCACGGCTGGAGTGCCCCGAACGAGGTCAAGGGGATTCAGGCCACTGTCGACGCCTTCGAGAAGGCGCACCCCAACATCCATGTGAAGGTCGTCGGCAACATGACCGACGACAAGATCAACCAGGCGCTGCGGGCGGGCGGGTCCAAGGCCCCGGACGTGGTCTCCTCGTTCACCACGAACAATGTGGGCAAGTTCTGCTCGTCCAAGGCGTTCGTCGACCTGAATTCCTTCCTGAAGAAGGACGGGATCGACGCGGACAAGACGTTCCCGAAGGCGATGAACGAGTACACCCAGTTCAACGGGGTCCGCTGCACGGTGCCGCTGCTCGGGGACGCGTACGGGCTGTACTACAACAAGGACGCCTTCAAGGCCGCGGGTATCGCTTCCCCGCCGAAGACCTGGTCGGAACTTGCCGCGGACGCAAAGAAGCTGACGAAGACCAAGGGCGACTCGTACGAGCAGCTCGGCTTCATGCCGAACTACCACGGTTACGAGTCGACGACCGAGCACTACCTCGGCGGCTGGAGCCCGACGTACTTCGACGGCGACGGCAGGTCGAACATCGCCAAGGACCCGGCGTTCGCGTCGATGCTGACCACGCAGAAGAAGCTGGTCGACGACCTGGGCGGCTACGCGAAGCTGGAGAAGTTCCGCACCACGTTCGGTGACGAGTGGGGCGCCAAGCACCCGTTCCACACCGGCCAGGTGGCCATGCAGCTGGACGGCGAGTGGCGACTCGGCATGGCCGAGGACACCAAGCCGAAGTTCGAGATCGGCGTGGCCCCGATGCCCGTCGCCGACGACGAGGCCGACACGTACGGCAAGGGCTACCTGACCGGCACCATCGCCGGCATCGCGGCGACCTCCACCAAGCAGAACGCGGCGTGGGAGCTGGTGAAGTTCATGACGACCGACACCGACGCGGTGGTCGACTTCGCCAACGCCATTCACAACGTTCCGTCCACGCTGGCGGCGCTGAAGTCGCCGAAGCTGAAGTACGACCCGCGGTTCAAGACCTTCCTGGACATCGCCGCGAACCCGCAAAGCACCACCACTCCGCCCTCGGTGAACGGCGGCGCGTACCTGGTGTCCCTGCAGAACCTCGGATTCGACATCGAGAAGGGCAAGCAGAAGGACATCAAGGCGGGTCTGGAGAAGACCGCCGAGGAAATCGACGCGGCGATCGCACAGGCGAAGTAGAACCGCGATGAGCACACGTACGGGCACGTACACGCTGCGCTCGAAGCGCCGCCGCGCGACCCTTGTCGCGAAGCGCAGAAAAGCAGCACTGCGGACGGCGGCCTTCATGTCGCCGTGGCTGATCGGGTTCTGCGTCTTCTTCGCCTACCCGCTGATCTCCACGCTCTATTTCTCCTTCACCCAGTACGACGGCTTCGCACCCCCGAAGTTCGACGGGCTGAAGAACTGGTCGTACGTCTTCGACGAGTACACGTTGTTCTGGCCCGCCCTGCGGAACACGCTGTGGCTGGTCGTGGTCATGGTCAGCTGCCGGGTCGTCTTCGGTCTCGGCATCGGTCTGCTGATCACCAGGATCAAAACGGGTACGGGCGTCTTTCGGACCCTGTTCTACCTGCCGTACCTGGCGCCGCCGGTCGCGGCGACCCTGGGCTTCGTCTTCCTGCTCAACCCGGGTACGGGGCCGGTCAATTCACTCCTCGGCGAGCTGGGGCTGCCCACACCGGGCTGGTTCACCGACGCCACCTGGTCCAAGCCGGCCCTGACCGCGCTCGCGGTCTGGGGGGTGGGCGACCTGATGGTGATCTTCATGGCCGCGCTGCTCGACGTGCCCAAGGAGCAGTACGAGGCGGCGGAGCTGGACGGGGCGACCGCGTACCAGCGGTTCCGCTTCGTCACGCTGCCGAACATCTCACCGATCGTGATGTTCGCCGTGGTCACCGGGATCATCCAGACGATGCAGTACTACACCCAGCCGCTCGTGGCCGGAAAGGTCGCCTCGGGGGTGATGGGCGGCTCCGGGCAGCAGTTCGAACCGGGCTATCCCGACAAGTCGACACTGACGCTTCCGCAGCTCGTCTACAACCTCGGCTTCCAGCGTTTCGACTACGGCTCCGCCTGTGTGGTCGCGCTCGTTCTCTTCGTACTCGCCATGGCGTTCACCGCACTGCTGATGCGGCGCCGCAGCGGGCTGATCCAGGCAGGTGAGTGACGTGGCGCAGGCTCTCGACACCCTCAAGGCCACCGACCCGTCGGCCGGACCGGTCACCCCGGCCGAGCGCGTCGCACGCCGCAAGGCGCTGCTGAACTGGATCGCCGTGCACGCGCTCGGCGTCGCGGCCGCGCTCTTCTTCGTGCTGCCGTTCGTCTTCCTGTTCCTCACCTCTCTGATGAGCGACCAGCAGGCGCTGACCCGGGATCTGTGGCCGCACCCCTTCGAGTGGAGCAACTACCGCAAGGTGTTCGACACCCCGGGCTTCCTGACCTGGTGGAAGAACACCCTGCTGTACGCGGGGCTCGGCACCGTCCTCACGGTCGTGTCGTCGCTGCCCGTGGCGTACGCGCTCGCCAAGTTCCGCTTCCGCGGCCGGCATCTGTCTCTGATGCTCGTCATCTCGATGATGATGCTGCCGCCGCAGGTCGTCGTCATCCCGATGTATCTGTTCTGGGCGAAGCAGCTGGACATGTCCGGCACGCTCTGGCCGCTGATCATTCCGATGGCCTTCGGTGACGCGTTCTCCATCTTCCTGCTGCGGCAGTTCCTGCTGACCATCCCGAACGAGTACCTCGACGCGGCGAAGGTCGACGGCTGCGGCGAACTGCGCACCCTGCTCAAAGTGGTGCTGCCGATGGCCAGGCCGGGCATCGCCGCCGTCGCACTGTTCCAGTTCTTCTACGCCTGGAACGACTACTTCGGTCCGCAGATCTACGCCTCCGAGAACCCGGCCGCCTGGACGCTCAGTTACGGCCTGGAATCCTTCAAGGGCGCACACCACACCGACTGGAACCTGACCATGGCCGCGACCGTACTGGTCATGGCCCCCGTGATCCTCGTGTTCTTCTTCGCTCAAAAGGCATTTGTCGAGGGCGTCACACTGACCGGAGTAAAGGGCTGACCTATGAAGCTCGCAGTAGTTGGTGGCGGGTCCACCTACACCCCTGAACTGATCGACGGCTTCGCCCGGCTGCGGGACACGCTGCCCATCGAGGAGCTCGTGCTCGTCGACCCGGCGGCCGACCGTCTCGACCTCGTCGGCGGTCTCGCCCGGCGGATCTTCGCCAAGCAGGGCCACCCGGGGCGGATCATCACCACCTCGGACATCGACGCGGGCGTCGCCGACGCCGACGCGGTCCTGCTGCAGCTGCGCGTGGGCGGCCAGGCCGCCCGCAACCAGGACGAGACATGGCCGCTGGAGTGCGGCTGCATCGGCCAGGAGACCACCGGGGCCGGCGGTCTCGCCAAGGCGCTGCGCACCGTCCCGGTCGTCCTCGACATCGCCGAGCGGGTCCGTCGCACCAACCCCGACGCGTGGATCATCGACTTCACCAATCCGGTCGGGATCGTGACCCGGGCGCTGCTCCAGGCCGGCCACAAGGCCGTCGGTCTGTGCAACGTGGCGATCGGCTTCCAGCGGAAATTCGCCAGGCTGCTCGACGTCACCCCCGGTGAGGTGCACCTCGACCATGTCGGGCTCAACCACCTGACGTGGGAGCTCGGGGTGCGGCTCGGCGGCCCTGACGGCGAGAACGTCCTGCCGAAGCTGCTCGCCGAGCACGGCGACGCGATCGCCGGCGATCTGCGCATGCCCCGGGCGATCGTCGACCGGCTCGGCGTCGTCCCCTCGTACTATCTGCGGTACTTCTACGCCCACGACGAGGTCGTACGGGAGCTCGGCACCAAGCCGTCCCGGGCGGCGGAGGTCGCCGCGATGGAGAAGGAACTCCTCGCCATGTACGGCGACCCGGCGCTGGACGAGAAGCCCGCGCTGCTCGCCAAGCGCGGCGGCGCGTTCTACTCGGAGGCGGCCGTGGACCTGGCGTCCTCGCTGCTGGGCTCGGGCGGCTCGGCGGTGCAGGTCGTCAATACGTACAACAAGGGGACGCTGCCGTTCCTGCCGGACGACGCGGTGATCGAGGTGCAGGCCCGGGTCGACGGCACGGGGGCCACGCCGCTCGCCGTTCCGGAACTGGACCCGCTGTACGCGGGGCTGATCGCCAACGTGACGGCGTACGAGGACCTCGCGCTGGAAGCCGCCCTGCGCGGCGGCCGGGACCGGGTGTTCAAGGCGTTGCTCTCCCACCCGCTGGTCGGCCAGTTCGAGTACGCCGAGGCGCTCACCGACAAGCTGATCGCGCATAACCAGGAGCACCTCGCGTGGGCGTGAACGCTGCGGTCCTCGCCATCGACGCGGGGAACAGCAAGACCGATGTGGCCCTGATCGGACCGGACGGAACGCTGCTGAGCTCCGTGCGCGGAGGCGGCTTCCAGCCGCCGACCGTCGGCATCGACGCGGCCGTGGACGTCCTGGCCTCGGCGATCGGCGAGGCGCTGGCGAAAGCGCGGGCGTTCAGCGAGCCGGTGGACTCCGTCGCGCATGTGTCGGCGTGTCTGGCCAATGCCGATCTCCCGGTCGAGGAGCAGGCGCTCGCCGCGGCGCTGCGGGCCCGTGACTGGGGCCGCACGGTGGAGGTCCGCAACGACACGTTCGCGATACTGCGTGCCGGGGTCGACGAGCCCCGGGGCGTGGCCGTCGTCTGCGGAGCGGGGATCAACTGTGTCGGCATGGTGCCGGACGGGCGGACCGCGCGCTTCCCCGCCATCGGCCGGATCTCCGGTGACTGGGGCGGTGGTTCGGGGCTCGCCGAGGAGGCCATGTGGTTCGCCTCGCGGGCCGAGGACGGGCGCGGCGAACCGACCGAACTGGCGCGCACCCTGCCCGCGCACTTCGGGCTCGACTCGATGTACGCGCTGATCGAGGCGCTGCACCTGGGACACATCGAGTTCGAGCGGCGGCACGAGCTGACACCGGTGCTGTTCGCGACCGGTGCGGCCGGGGACCCGGTGGCACGCGGTCTCGTGCACCGGCTGGCGGAGGAGGTCGTCGCGATGGCGTCGGTCGCGCTGACCCGCCTCGGGCTGCTGGACGAGGCGGCACCGGTGGTCCTGGGCGGCAGCGTGCTGGCGGCGCGCCACCCGCAGCTGGACGACCGGATCGCCGAACTCCTCGCGGCACGCGCCCCGAAGGCGGTGGTCCGGGTGGTGCAGGAGCCGCCGGTGCTGGGTGCCGGACTACTGGGGCTGGACCACACGGGGGCTGCACCGGAGGTGCACAGCAGGCTGCGTGCGCAGTACGACTGACACCTCGACAGACGGGTACCGAGGGGGCGTCCTGCGGCGATCAAGCCGCAGGACGCCCCTTGCGCAAGGGAACCGATCAGTTGTCCCGAACGTGTTCATGGGTGGGGAGATCGGTCCGCTTCGGGGATTGCTCCGCCGATTCGTCTTGATCGGCGGCGCCTGCCTTGATCGAATGCGTGGTGCATCCGTGGGCCGGTGCACGATCCAGGCGTTCCTGGTGTGGATGTCGGTCCCTGCGGCCATACTTCTGGCCGGGTGCCAGTCCTCTGATCGGCCGGGGGAACGGCCACCGTCAGCGACCGAGGGGGAGGTCACGTGACATACCCGCCGAATGTGCGCACGGCGCCGGACCACGTGCCGGCCCAGCCGCCCGTGCCCGCTTCCGTGCCCGCGCCGCAGGGCGGCGCCTGGTCCGAGCCGGCGGCGCGGCTGCGCGCCGCGGCGACGACCGAACCGGGCAGGCTCCAGATCATCGGAGCCGTACTGGCGGCGCTCGTCGTCGCATTCGGGGCGGTGACGGCGATCGAGGTCTCCGACCGGGCGGCCGCCACCGACGACGTGGTGAGCCGCAGTCAGCCGCTGAGCGCCGAGGCGGCGAACATCTACCGCTCCCTGGCCGATGCCGACACCGCGGCGGCCAGCGGGTTCCTGGCGGGGGCGCAGGAACCGCGCGATGTCCGCGAGCGGTACGAGAAGGACATCAAGGACGCGTCCCGGCTGCTGGTGAAGGCGGCGTCCACCACGGACGCCACGTCGCCGTCCGGCCAGGAGATCGCCACGCTCAACCAGGAACTCCCGCGGTACACCGGCCTGGTCGAGCGGGCCCGCGCCAACAACCGGCAGGGGCTGCCGCTGGGCGGCGCCTACCTCCGGTACGCGAACCAGAAGATGTCCAAGGAACTCCTCCCCGCCGCCGAGCGGCTCTACACGGCGGAGACCGGACGGCTCGACCAGGACTACGACTCCGCGCGAGCCTGGCCGTTCTTCTCGCTGGGTCTCGGTGTCGTCGCGCTGGGCGCGCTGTTCTGGGCGCAGCGGCGCAACTACCGCAGGACGAACCGGGTCTTCAATCACGGGCTGCTCGCCGCGACCGCCGCGTCCACCGTGCTGGTGCTGTGGCTGGCCGTGGGACACACGGTCGCACGCACCGAGCTGCAGGACGCCGATGTCCACGGGCAGCAGTCGCTCGATGTGCTCAACCAGGCGCGGATCAACTCGCTGAAGGCACGCGCCAATGAACTCCTGACCGTGGTCGCCCGCGGCGCGGTGCTCACCGCCGACGGCAGGAACGACAAGTACGAGACCGACTACACCACGGGCATGAAGGCCCTCGGCGATGAGCTGGGGACGGCCGGGAAGCTCGCCGACGACTCCCAGGGGAGCGGGCCGGTGGCGAACGCCATCAGCGGTGTCTCCGAGTGGCAGACCCGCCACCGGACCGCCCGCAAGACCGACGACAACGGCGACTACGAGGGCGCGCTGAAGCAGATCATCGGGGCGAAGGACTCCACCGGGGAGTCCTTCAACCGGGTGGACGACGCACTGGAACAGGCACTCGCCCATGAGCAGGGCGAGTTCACCCGGGCCGCGAAGGACGGGCGCGGGGCGCTCGGCGGGCTGCCGGTCGGGGCGGCGGCTCTCGCCGCGCTGGCCGCGGTCGCTGCGATCATCGGGGTCAACCGCAGGCTGTCGGAGTACCGGTGAGAGGGGGAACGATGACCAGGACAGGTTCCGCCCGGGCCGGACTGCGCGGCTGGGGCGGGGTGACGGGGATGGCCGTGGCCTGCGCGGTGACGGCCTCGCTCACCCTGCTGCCGCTCTCGCACGGCGGCGCCGACTCCTTCGGCGTCGGTGTCTCCGGGCCGGGTACGGCGACGGCGGTGCCCGCCCGGGCCGACGACTGCAAGGACCCGGAGGCGAGCCTGCAGCCGTCGAGCGCCGACGGACCGAGCATCGCGAAGATCAAGGCGCGCGGGAAGCTGATCGCCGGGGTCGACCAGAACAGCTTCCGCTGGGGCTACCGCAATCCGGAGACGGGCAGGCTCGAAGGCTTCGACATCGATCTGGTGCGGGCCATCGCGCAGGACATCCTGGGCGACCCCGACAAGGTGATCTTCCGGGCGATCCCCACCAACCAGCGCATCGCCGCCCTGGAGAACGACAAGGTCGACGTCGTCGTGCGAACGATGACGATCAACTGCGGTCGGCTCGACCAGGTTTCCTTCTCCACCGCCTACTTCCAGGCCGGGCAGCAGGTCCTCGCGCCGAAGGACTCGCCGATCACGGGATACGACAAGTCCCTGGCCGGCAAGCGGGTCTGCACCGCTGAGGGCTCCACGGCCTACGAGGCGCTGGAGAAACAGTCCTTCGGTGCGGTCTTCAAGGACGAGCACGACGGCACGGAGGCGGACGAGGACCGGCTCACCGTCCCCAACCAGCTGGACTGCCTGGTCCGGCTGCAGCTGGGCGAGGTCGACGCGGTGGTCACGGACAACGCGCTGGCGGCGGGCCAGGCCGCCCAGGATCCGGCCGTCGTCCTCAAGGGCGACAAGCCGTTCACCACCGAGTACTACGGCGTGGCCACGAAGCACGGCGCGAACGACCTGGTGGCCCGGGTCAACCAGGTGCTGGTCGACTACCGCAAGGGTGGTGCGGACAGCCCCTGGATGGTGTCGTACCGGAAGTGGCTGGCGACCGGACTGCCCGGCATCACGGCGCCGCCTGCGCCCAAGTACCGGAGCAATTAGTCCTTGATCCCGCCGGGTCCGCCCGGCGGGGAGAGCGAAGAGGTGATCGATGGGCGTCGCGGGCCCCTTCCCCGGCTATGCGGGGAGGCCCCCCGGCCCGGTCATGGACCGGGACGAGGCGGACCGTGCGCTGGCCCGGCTCGGCGCGGAGCACGAGGCGATCGAGACCTCGCTCCTCGCCCTGCAGGACCATGCGGGCCGCCGGCTCCTGGAGGGCGCCGATCTGACCGGTGTCACCAAGGAGCGCTGGGCCGCCACCGAGCAGTCGATCACGCTGCTGTGGGGGTATTTCGACGCCTATGCCGGGGCGATCGACGCGGCACGTGAGATACGGGCCAGGCGTCGCTCCCCCAACCGTGACGACCTGCTGGCGCTGACCGAACTTCTGCGCGGCCAGGGCGTCACGGTGGCGTCCACCGCCGCCCGGCCCGATCCGTCGATCACCGGCCCGGCCAAACTCTCCGAGCGGTTCACGCTGGAGGAACTGGTCGCCCGGATGAACGAGCTGTACGCGCGCTCGCTGGACATGGTCGTCGCCTCCGACTCCGTCTGGTCCGCGCTGCCCGCCCGGATAGATCTGCTCGCCGCCGAGCTGCGCCGGACGCGTTCGCTGGCGCACTCCATCGGCGTACGTCCTGGGGAGCACCCGGCGGGCGACGACCTGGAGTCGATCACCCATGAGCTGGCCACGCTGCGGGTCCAGGTGATCTCCGACCCGCTGGCGTTCTGGCTGCCGGGCCCCGGCAGCGCGGCGCCCGGCGGCGGACGTCCGGACACGACGCGCTACGACCGGGCGGCCCGCGCGCTGGACGACGTGCGGCGGGAGATCGAGGCGGTGCTCGCGGTCCGCCAGGACGCCGAGCAGCGCCTGGTCCACCTGCGCGACCTGCTCTCCCGCGCGGACCGCACGCTGGCCGAGGCCCGGTCGGCGCGCGGCGAGGTGCTGGCGAAGATCGCCGCGTCCGAGGTGCCCGCGGTCAGCGGTCCGCCGACCGCGCTGCAGGAGCGGCTGGCCGCCGCGTCGGAGTACCGCAGGCACGCCCAGTGGCACCGGCTCTCCCCGCTGCTGGAGTCGCTGGAGCGGGAGGCGGAGGACGAACTGCTGCGGGCCCGCGAGTCGCTGTCGGCGGTCACCGCGCCGCTGGCGGTCCGGGCGGAGCTGCGTGGCCGGCTGGACGCGTACAAGGCGAAGGTCGCCCGGCACGGGCTGGCGGAGGACCCGGTGCTGATCGAGCGGTACGACGCGGCGCGCCGGATGCTGTGGAGCGCCCCGTGCGATCTGCGGGTCGCGGGGCAGGCGGTGCTGCGCTATCAGGAGGCGGTGGCGGAACTGCTCGACGTCCGCCGGACGTCCGCACCGGAGGACCGGCGATGAGTACGCGTACGCGTGCGTGCAAGGTGAACGGGCCGCTGCGGCGGCGGGGCGAACAGGGGGACCGACCATGAGTACGCAGTGCCAGCGCCCCGCGTGCGAAGGCAATTACGAGGACATGGGCGGCGGTGAGCTGTACTGCGACACCTGCGGTCTGGCCCCGGTCGTCTCGCCGATGGGGTCTCCCCTGTTCGAGCGCAGCCGAGAACTTGGGGATGGCATGGTGAGCTCGCCGCCCACGGGTATCGCGGTCGGCAAGGGGGGCAACAGCAGTTCGGCGCGGAGCAGTTCACGGGCATCGTCCCGGGCGTCGTCGCGCTCCTCGTCCCGCTCGTCGACCTCGCGGCGTTCGGTCTCGGGGCGGCTCTCACGGTCCCTGTCGGGGACCTCCACGGCCCGCTCGGTGTCGGTGCGTTCCTCCGGCGCGTCGTTCGGCGCTTCCGGGCGCAATCGGCTGGGCGCCGGTCTGGTGCAGGTGCCGGACGTGCCGCGGCCCGACCCGCGTTCCGCGGTGATGGAGAACCCGGAGGTGCCGGAGCGGAAGCGGTTCTGTTCGCGCTCCGACTGCGGGGCCCCGGTGGGACGGTCGCGCGGCGAACGACCGGGACGAACCGAGGGGTTCTGCACCAAGTGCGGCCACCCGTACTCCTTCGTACCGAAGCTGCAGGGTGGCGACATCGTGCACGGCCAGTACGAGGTGGCGGGCTGTCTGGCGCACGGCGGGCTCGGCTGGGTCTATCTCGCGGTGGACCGTGCGGTCTCGGACCGCTGGGTGGTGCTCAAGGGTCTGCTGGACACCGGCGACCAGGACGCCATGGCGGCCGCGATCTCGGAGCGCCGCTTCCTCGCCGAGATCGAGCACTCCAACATCGTCCGGATCTACAACTTCGTCGAGCACCTCGACCAGCGGACCGGTTCGCTCGACGGCTACATCGTGATGGAGTACGTCGGCGGCAAGGCTCTCAAGGAGATCGCGAACGAGCGCCGCACCCCGGCCGGGAAGCGGGATCCGCTGCCCGTCGAGCAGGCGTGCGCGTACGGCATCGAGGCGCTGGAGGCGCTCGGTCATCTGCACAGCCGCAATCTGCTGTACTGCGACTTCAAGGTCGACAACGCGATCCAGACCGAGGACCAGCTGAAGCTGATCGACATGGGCGCGGTGCGCAGGATGGACGACGAGGAGTCGGCCATCTACGGCACGGTGGGGTATCAGGCGCCGGAGGTCGCGGAGGTCGGGCCGTCGGTCGCCTCCGATCTGTACACGGTGGCGCGGACGCTCGCGGTGCTCACCTTCGACTTCCAGGGGTACACGAACGTCTTCGTGGACTCGCTGCCGGACCCGGACTACATCGAGGTGTTCCGGACGTACGAGTCGTTCTACCGGCTCCTGGTCCGGGCCACGGACCCGGATCCGGCGCGGCGGTTCGCCTCGGCCTCGGAGATGGCGGAGCAGCTGACGGGGGTGTTGCGGGAGGTCGTGGCGTTGCAGACGGGGCGTCCGCGGCCGGCCCTGTCGACGCTGTTCGGTACGGAACTACGGGTCACGGACACGCAGTTGTTCGCCGAGCTGACGGGCGATGTGTCGCGGCTCGGGGTACGGGCGGAGCCGGCCGGGCGGCGGAAGGGGAAGGGGGCGGGTGGATCCGGGGTTCCTGTCGCAGCGGCTCCGGCCGCCGGGACTCCGGCTGCGCCGGAGGCGGTGGGGCACGCGGTGCCGGGTGTGCCGGGGCAGCGGGCTCCGGGGGCTGCCCTGTTGTCGGCGCCTCCCACGCACATCCGGGGCGGTAACGGAATCCCGGCCGCTCTCCCGTACGCGCAGACCCGGGCGGCCGTTCCGGCTCCGCGGCCGGCGCCCGCCGATCCGGGCACGCTCCCGGGGACGTACGCCTCGGCCGGCCCCCGGCTGGCCGGGCTCGACGCACGGGCCACCTCGCTCGCGCTGCCCGTCCCCCGGGTCGACGCGAGCGACCCCAATGCGGGATTCCTCGCCGGCGTGATGACGTCCGCACCCTCCGAACTGATTGCCGCACTGCAGGCTGTTCCCGCCGCCTCGCTGGAGACCCGGCTGCGCGAGCTGCGCGCCCGCCTGGAGCTGAACGAACCCGGGGCCGCCGTCCAGACCCTGACGGGTCTGGAGGCGCTGCACGCGGACGACTGGCGGGTCGTCTGGTACCGCGGGATCACCTCGCTGGTGACCGGGGACAACGCGACCGCGGCGCTGTCGTTCGACGCGGTCTACGACGCGTTCCCCGGTGAACCGGCGCCCAAGCTGGCGCTGGGCATCTGTGCGGAGGTCCTCGGCCAGCTGGACAACGCCGCCGAGTACTACCACCTGGTGTGGACGACCGATCCGAGCTTCGTCAGCGCCGCGTTCGGTCTGGCCCGGGTGCAGATCGCCGCCGGGGACCGGGCAGGCGCCGTGCGGACGCTGGAGTCCGTGCCCGAGGCGTCGATCCACTACACGGCGGCCCGGGTCGCCGCCGTGCGGGCCCGGCTGCGCGAGCGCGCCCCGCACGAGCCGCTGATCGCCGATCTGACGGCGGCCGCCGACCAGGTGGCCGGGCTGCAGAGTTTCGGGCTGGACGCGGTGCGCCGCGAGCACTTGTCGACGGAGGTGCTGGGGACGGCGCTGGACTGGGTACTCTCCGGGAGTCCCACGGCCCAGCCGCCGGCTCCGCAGTCGCCGTCGCAGTCGCATGGGCCTGCCGGGCCGAGAATGCTGCTCGGCAGTGAGTTGGACGAACGCGGCCTGCGTTTCGGCCTGGAGCGTTCGTACCGGATGCTCGCCCGGCTTGCGCAGCGCGGCGACGAGAGGATCGAACTGGTGGAACGGGCCAACCGTTTCCGCCCCCGGACGTGGGTGTGAAGATGTCGCGGATGCACCAGGAGACCGCCTTGTCGAGGTGTCCCAACTGCGAGGAGCCGCTGGAATCGGGCGACCTGTTCTGCGGCGCGTGCGGGTACGACCTGTCGGTCGTACCCGCGCCGCCGGAGGACCGCCCGACCGTCGCGATCACCGTGCCGGTGACCGGTGCGCCCGTGACCGGTGCGCAAGGGACCGGTGCGCCGGTGGCCGGCCCGGGCGGGCACACCGCGGCGGCCTCCGGTTCGGTGGAGTGGTCGGCCGCGTCCGCCGCCGACCGGTCGGAGCCGTCCGGCCCGGCCGATCCGCCCGCCGGAGTCCGTTTCGACCGACCGGGCGGGTCGGGCGACTTCGAACTGGCTGCGCCTGCGGCACCCGTCGCTCCCGATCCCCGTACCACCGGCGCCGCCCCGGAGCAGGAACGCACGGCGGGCACCAAGGTGTGCGTGGCCTGCCGCGCCGGTCATGTCGACACCGACGGCTACTGCGAGAACTGCGGCCACGCCCAGCCCCGCGAGCGCGACCACATGGAGCAGGAGCTCGGTTCGGTGGCGGCCGTCAGCGATCGCGGTCTGCGCCATCACCGCAACGAGGACTCGTTCGCCGTGTCGACGACCGCCCTGCCGGACGGCTCCCCGGCCGTCGTCGCGATCGTCTGCGACGGCGTCTCCTCGGCGAGCCGCCCCGACGAGGCCTCGGCCGCCGCCGCGACGGCGGCCAACGAGGCGCTGCTGGAGTCGCTGCCGCACGGCGCCCACCCGCAGCAGGCGATGCACGACGCGATCGTCGCGGCGGCCGAGTCGGTCAACGCGCTGGCCCACGACGACGGCCGGGCCATGGAGCACGATCCGCACCACCACACGAACGCCCCGGCGTGCACCCTCGTCGGCGCGATCAGCGCCGGTGGACTCCTGGTCGTCGGCTGGGTCGGCGACAGCCGCGTCTACTGGGTGCCGGACGACCGCACTCACCCTCCCGCACGCCTCACCGAGGACGACTCCTGGGCCGCGCAGATGGTGGCGGCGGGCCTGATGAACGAGGCGGAGGCGTACGCGGACGAGCGCGCCCACGCCATCACGGGCTGGCTCGGCGCCGATGCGTACGAACTGGAGCCGCACACCGCGTCGTTCAAACCGGACCGGCCGGGTCTGGTCGTGGTGTGCACGGACGGCCTGTGGAACTACGCGGAATCGGCGGCCGAGATGGCCGCCGCGGTACCGGCCGATGCGCACGAACGACCGCTGCACGGCGCCCAGGTCCTGGTGGGTCACGCGCTGGACGGTGGGGGCCACGACAACGTAACAGTGGCTCTGCTGCCGTTCGCCGTGCCGTCACCAGGGGCAGGATCGGCGTAACGGCCCCACGTCCGGTACTGCCCTCGCCCTTGTCCGCTGCGACCTTTGCCAGCTCTGCCACCTCTGCCAGGAGCCGATCAGATGGCCAACTTCTCCAAGTCCCACGTGCCGCAGTTCTCCGTCGAGGTGTACCAGAACGAATATCTGCCGGAGGGCGGCCGCGAGGTCAACGCGATCGTCACGGTCACCTCGACCGGCGGCGGCACCACCGGTGGCGTTCCGCTGACCGGGGCGACTCTCTCGCCCGCGCGGCTGCCGGGCCAGGGGCCGAAAGCGGCCGTGGTGATCATGGTGGACTGCTCCGGCTCGATGGACTATCCGCCGACGAAGATGCGCAACGCCCGTGATGCGACGGCCGCGGCCATCGACACCCTGCGCGACGGCACCTCGTTCGCCGTGGTCGGCGGTACGCACATCGCCAAGGAGGTCTATCCGGGCAACGGCCGCCTCGCCGTGGCCGACGCGCAGACCCGCACCCAGGCGAAGGAGGCGCTGCGCCGGCTCAGCGCGGGCGGCGGTACGGCGATCGGCACCTGGCTGCGGCTGACCGACCGGCTGCTCGGTGCCGCCGACGTGGACATCCGGCACGGCATCCTCCTCACCGACGGCCGCAACGAGCACGAGTCGCCGGAGGACCTGCGGGCCGCGCTCGACGCGTGTGCGGGCCGCTTCACCTGTGACGCCCGTGGTGTCGGAACCGACTGGGAGGTGAAAGAGGTCACAGCCATAGCCTCGGCACTGCTCGGCACGGCCGACATCGTCGCCGACCCGGCGGGGCTCGCCGCGGACTTCACGCAGATGATGGAGAACGTGATGGGCAAGGAGGTCGCGGACGTGGCGCTGCGCCTGTGGACGCCCGTCGGGGTCGAGATCAAATTCGTGAAGCAGGTCGCGCCGACGGTCGCCGAACTGACCGACCGCCGCACCGGGGCGAGCCCGCGCGCCGGGGACTACCCGACCGGTTCCTGGGGTGACGAGTCCCGCGACTACCACGTGTGTGTACGGGTGCCGGAGGCCGGGATCGGGCAGGAGATGCTCGCCGCCCGCGTCTCGCTGATCCTCCCCGACCCGTCGGGCGCGGCGGCTCCGCAGGTCCTCTCGCAGGGGCTGGTACGGGCGGTGTGGACGGACGACATGGTGGCATCCACCTCGATCAATCCGCAGGTCGCGCACTACACCGGCCAGGCGGAACTGGCACAAGTCATCCAGCAGGGGCTCGATGCGCGCAAGTCGGGAGACTTCGACGGAGCGACGGCGAAACTCGGCCGTGCGGTGCAGCTGGCATCGGCGTCCGGGAACGAGGACACTGCGAAACTGCTTTCGAAGGTGGTCGACGTCGTCGATGCGGCGACAGGTACTGTGCGACTGAAGGCGAAGGTCGCGGAGGCCGACGAGATGACCCTCGAAACGCGCTCCACCAAGACCGTCCGCGTGAAGAAATAACACGAGGGCCGCGCAGCTCAGCGACGTGGCGAAGCGATAAAAAATGACGGCCCCCGGGGCCGGACGAGGAGAGGGGGAAGCGCCGACATGCCGACCTGCCCGAACGGACACCAGTCGGGTTCCGAGGACTGGTGCGAGGTCTGCGGCCATCGCATGGCCGGAGCCGGCGCGCCTGCGGGAGCAGTCCCCCCGCCGCCTCCACCACCGCCCGCGCCCGGATACGGCTACCCGCAGGGCCCCGGCTCCGACGCCACCCAGCAGGCAGAGCTCTGCCCGCAGTGCCGCACCCCGCGTGAGGCGATGGCGCCGTTCTGCGAGGAGTGTCGCTGGAACTTCCTCACGAACACGGCGACGTCGTACACCCCGCTGGCCCCGCAGCCCGGCGGGCCCGGCCCCGGCGGTCCGGTGCCCGGTCTGAACCTGCCGCCGGGCTTCCAGGCGCAGCAGGGGCCCCCCGCGCCACCGCAGCAGCGCGATCCGTACGAGTACCAGAGCTCACGCCCCTCACAGGTGAACCGCCCGGCCGAGCCGCTCACCGCCGGGCCCCCGGCGCCGGGCCCGCAGCAGGCGCCGCACCCGTTCCAGCAACAGGGCCCGCCGCCCCCGTCCTTCCAGCAGCAGGCCCCGCCTCCTGCGCCGTCGTTCCTGCAGCAGGGTCCGCCGCCTCCGCCTCCGTTCCAGCAGCAGAGCGCGCCGCCCTCGTTCGAGCAGTCCGGCCCGCCCGCGCCGCCGCAGCCGCAGGCCACGGGTGACGACTGGATGCTGCCACCGCCGTCGCAGCAGCAGGTGCCGACGCAACAGCCGTTCCAGAGCCAGGGCCCGAATCAGGGCCCGAACCAGAACCAGGCGCCCGCGGGCTGGACGGCGGTCATCGCCCCGGACCGTGAGTACTTCCTGGCGATGATGCAGCGCAGCGGCCCCGAGGCGACCGGGCTCAACCTGCCCGCGTACTCCCCGGAGCAGCGCCTGCCGCTCACCGGCAACCAGGTCACCATCGGCCGTCGCCGGCACAGCACCGGTGAGTCCCCCGACGTCGATCTGTCCGTGCCGCCGGAGGATCCGGGCGTCTCGCACCAGCACGCGGTGCTGGTGCAGCAGCCCGACGGCAGCTGGGCCGTGGTCGACCAGAACTCCACCAACGGCACCACGCTGAACGGCGCCGAGGACCCGATCCAGCCCTACGTCCCCGTACCGCTCCAGGACGGCGACCAGGTGCATGTCGGGGCGTGGACGACGATCACCATCCGCCGCGGCTGACCGGGTTTCTCAGCCGGCGATCAGTGGCCAGGCGTACGGCCCCTCGGGGTCGTCCAGCCAGGCCCACTGCCGCCCGTCCCGGAGGGTGATGCCGAACCTCTCCCGCTCGGGGCGCTTCTCGCGCTGCCAGAGGGAGAGGGCCTCACGCGGGTCGAGGGTGGCGCCGGTCAGCGTCAGCAGGAACCGGAACAACTCGTTCTCGGCCACCCGCCTCGGCACTCCGCCGCCGTGCGGGTGGCGCACCGGCGGTGGCGCCCCGCGCAAGGGCACGAAATACGCGGGTGTGTGCAGGAACCGCCCCTCGGCATACGGGCCGTGCGGTGACGGGCATACCCGCAGCAGGATCAGACCGGTCGCGAACGGTGCCAGGATCCGCGCCTCCGGCCTGCACTGCGCCAGCCAGGCCTGCGGTACGGACGGCAGGGTGCAGGTCACGATGATCCGGTCGTACGGGCCCCGCTCGGGGCAACCCCGCGCCCCGTCCCCGGTGATCACCGCCGGGTGATAGCCCGCCGCCGACAGATGGTTGCGGGCCGACTCCGTGATCTCCGGGTCGAGGTCCATCGTGGTCACCGCGTCGTCGCCGAGGCGGTGGGCGAGCAGCGCGGCGTTGTAGCCGGTGCCCGCGCCGATCTCCAGAACGGTGTGGCCGTCCCGTATGTCCAGCTCTTCCAGCATCTGGGCCATCAGCGACGGCTGGCTGCTCGACGAGACGAGTTCGCCGTCCCGGATCCGGGTGGCCAGCGCCCCGTCGGCGTACGCGCCGTGCAGCCACTGGGCCCGCCGGGCCGGGTCGGGGTCCTCGCACCAGAGCCGTTCGGGCCCGCTGGTTCCGGTCACGTAGTAGTACGGCACGAACAGATGGCGGGGCACCGCCTCGAACGCGGCACGCCAGGCGGGGTCCTCCAGCGCCCCGCCCGCGACGATCCCCCGCAGCATCGCCCGCCGGGCTTCGGCGCCGGCCGCCGCGAACTGATCCAGGTGTGGGCCCATACCTCCACTCTCCTGCTCGCGCCCCCGGGAAGCGACGAGGCGGACGGCGGACCGGAGCTGACGGACGCCAGGTACACGCCACCCGGGCCCGCCGTTTCCGGCCGATTCGATCGATCATCCTCCACTCGCTGCTCGCACACTCCGCGTTCTCCTCCGCAACACGGTCGCAGGCACCCGCACCCCGGCCGGCGGGCGCCCTTCGCCGGCGGGCTGCTCTCCCGGCGGTACGGGCACAGCTGGGCGCCCCGGGGGAAGTGAGCCGTCCGGGTCTGCCGGGTCCGGGTCCTAGGTCCCGGGTCCTCGGCCGGTGCGTCTGCGACCATGGACGGGTGACAGAGAATCCGCACGACACGCTTCAGGAGCAGACCTTCTACGAGCAGGTCGGCGGCGAGGAGACCTTCCGGCGCCTGGTCCACCGCTTCTACCAGGGAGTAGCCGAGGACCCGCTGCTGCGGCCGATGTATCCGGAGGAGGACCTGGGGCCGGCCGAGGAGCGGTTCGCGCTGTTCCTGATCCAGTACTGGGGCGGCCCCCGGACGTACAGCGAGCAGCGCGGTCACCCCAGGCTGCGGATGCGGCACGTCCCGTTCCGGGTGGACCGGGCCGCGCACGATGCCTGGCTGGGCCGGATGCGGGTGGCTCTCGACGAGCTCGGGCTGTCCCCGGAGCACGAGCGGCAGCTGTGGGACTACCTCACGTACGCCGCCGCCTCGATGGTGAACACCGAGGGCTGACGGCACAGCCCCCGTCCCTCGCCCCCCCCACACACACGCATGCACTGTGCGGAATGTGGTGCTCCGCCTCCGGATAACGGTCACGATCCCATCAAGGTGTGGGCGTAAGCGGTTTCCAGCAGTGGGGGCGCTCTGAAAGCATCCTGGGAGCGTCGGGGGGCGTGTGGGGCGACAGAGCCGAGGGGGCCAGGTGACGGGGTTCGTCTTTCTGCGGGTGAGGGCGCATCGGCTCCTTCTTGCCGCAGCCCTTCTGGCCGTCCTGCTCACCACCTCGGTGCTGGCGGCGCTCACCGCCTTCTCCGGCTCCATCGGAGACGCGGCCCTGCGCCACACGCTCACCCACCGCTCCTCCGCGTCCGCGTCGCTCGTCGTCTCCGCGCAGGTGGAGCGCGAGCAGCGGGGAGCGGCCGACCAGGCCGCGCGCAAGGCCGCCCGTGAGACGTTCGACGGTCTGCCGGTAACCGTACGGAAGCTGGAGGCCTCGGGGCCGTACGCGCTGCCGCGGAGCCTGCAGGCTCCGGCGGCCCGGCGCGGCGATCCCGATCTCACCCGGTTCGCCTCGCTCGACCGCAGCCGCGTCCGTCTCACCGCGGGCCGCCTGCCCCGCGCCGGGAGCGGGAAGAGCGGCGTCCCCGTCGAGGTGGCCCTGCCCTCCGTCGCGGCCGACGTGCTGAAGCTGAAGCCCGGCGCGCGACTCACGCTCACCGACCGGCTCGCCGAGGGCACCAGGCTGCCGGTCCTGATCACCGGCCTCTACGAGGCGGCCGACCAGGCCGACCCGTACTGGCAGTTGGACGAGCTCGGCGGGCGCGGCGTCCGCAAGGTCGTCTTCACCACGTACGGTCCGCTGCTCACCGATCCCGCCGTGCTCGGCTCCGGGCGGATCAGCTCCGGCGATATGGCGTGGCTGGCCGCCGCCGACTTCCGTACGGTCACCACGGACCGCATCCCCGCGCTGCACACCGCCGCGACCAAGGGCCCGAAGGCGCTCCTCGCCACCCCTGAGTTCAAGGCCGGGGCCCTCGTGCAGACCTCGCTGCCCACCGTCCTCGACCAGATCGACCGGGCGCTGCTGGTGTCCCGCTCGACCCTAATGATCGTCGCCGTGCAGCTGGTGCTGCTCGCCGGTTACGCGCTGCTGCTCGTGGCCCGGCTGCTGAGCAGTGAGCGCGGCGGGGAGACGGAACTGCTGCGGGCCCGCGGTGGTTCGCGCGGCCGGATCACCTCGCTCGCCGCGATCGAGGCACTTCTGCTCGCGCTGCCCGCCGCCGTCATCGCCCCCCTGCTGGCCGGGCCGCTGACCCGGCTGCTGGCGGACCGCGGCGAGCTCACCCGGATCGGGCTGCGGCTCGACACGGGCGCGACCGGCACCGTGTGGCTGGTGGCCGCCACCGTCGCGCTGGCCTGTGCGCTGGCCGTCGTCGCACCCGCGCTGGCCGCCAGCGCGGGGATGCGCAGCCGCAGCCGGGCCGCCGCGCTGCCCGGGCCGGTGCGCGCGGGCGCCGACATCGGGCTGCTGCTGATCGCGGCGGTGGCGTACTGGCAGCTCGACCGGCAGACCGGCAGCTCCGGCAGCGGTGCGCTCAGCGGTGACCGGGAGGGCGGTCTCGGCATCGATCCGCTGCTCGTCGCCGCGCCCGCGCTGCTGCTGCTCGCGGGCACCGTACTGACGCTGCGGCTGCTGCCGCCCGCGGCCAGGCTGGCGGAACGTCGTGCGGCGGGCGGCCGGGGGCTGTCCACCGCGCTGGCCGGCTGGCAGTTCAGCCGCCGCCCGCTGCGCGGCGCCGGACCGGTGCTCCTGCTGGTCCTGTCTGCCGCGATGGGCATGCTGGCGATCGGGCAGAGCGCGTCCTGGGACCGTTCGCAGGGCGACCAGGCGGACTTCAGGACCGGCGCGTCGGTGCGCATGGTGGGCGGAATCAACGGCGATCCGACAAAGACCGGGGCGTACGCACAGCTGCCGGGGGTACGGGAGGCGGCACCCGCATTCCGTACGACGGTGGATCTGTCCGGCGACCGCGCGGCCGACGTGGTCGCCCTGGACACCGCGCACGCCGACGAGCGGATGCTGATGCGCGGCGATCTCGCCGACGGGCCGGCGGACGGGCTGTTCGCCTCGATCACACCGCCGAAGAGCGCGCGGGCCGGGCTGCTGCTGCCGAAGGGCAGCAGGGAGATCCGGTTCGACCTGCAGATCTCCGTGGATTCGGCGGCGCACCGGACGTCGCCGTCCGGCATGGCCCCGCAGGTCACCGTGGAGCTGGAGGACCGTTACGGCATTCCGTACCGGGTTCTCCTCGGAACCGTACCGGCCGACGGCAGGGCGCACCCCCTGTCGCTCGCGGTGGCGGCCGCCGGTGAGCTGGCCGTGACCGGGTTCGAGCTGAACGGCACGCAGCCCGTCGGCCGGAGCGAGACGCACCGGGTCGCCGTGAGCCGGCTGCGGACCGTGACCGCGGACGGCACCGACCAGCCGGTTCCCGTCCCGGCCGGATTCGGCTGGCAGGGCACCCTGACCACCGGCCTCCTCAACGAGACGCGGCCAGGCAGCCCCGTCCACGCGGCCGCGTCCGACCGGGACCCGCTGACGGTCGGATACGACACCGGGTCCATCCCGGCCGAGGACGCGGTGTACGGGGTGCCGGCCCTCACCGTGCGGGTCGTCGCGCCCCGCGCCGAGGCACCGGCGCTCCGCGCGGTCGCCACCGACACCTATCTGAAGGCATCCGGCGCGAAGGTGGGGCAGGACGTCGATGTCACGCTGGCCGGCGAAACGGTCCGGGTGAAGATCGTGCGGTCGGTCCGTCAGCTGCCCACCACCGGGCCGGGCGCCGCCACCACCGCCGCTGCCGCCGAGGCGTCCCGGCTCCGGGACGGCGGCGCGCTGCTGCTCGACCTCAGGGCCCTCGGCCAGGTCCTCGCGGACCGCCCGAACGCGGTCCTCACCGCCACCGAATGGTGGCTGAGCACCGATCCCGGCCAGACCGGGAAGGTCGCCGCCGCGCTCCGTGCGCAGCCGGACACCGACCCGGCGCAGGTGCTGGTCCGCGACGAGGCGGCCCGGGATCTGCTGGGCGACCCGCTGGGCGCCGGGCCGCAGTCCGCGCTGCTCGCGGTGGCGGTCGTCGCCGCCGCGCTGGCAGCGGTCGGCTTCGCGGTGAGCGCCGTCGGATCGCAGCGCGAACGGTCCGCCGAATTCGCCGTGCTGCGGGCGCTGGGTGCACCGCGCCGCGGGCTGGCCCGGATGATCGCCGCCGAGCAGGGCGTGCTGATCGCCATCGCACTGCTGGTCGGGTTCGCGCTCGGGGCCGTACTGACCAGGGCCGTCGTGCCACTCATCGTGCTGACCGGGCAGGCCGCCCAGCCGGTGCCGCCCGTGCTGGTGCAGCTGCCGGCCGGGCAGGTCGCCGCGCTGCTGGCGGGTGTCGCCGCGCTGCCGCTGCTGATCGTGGCGGCGCTCGCCCTGCGCCGCGCCGACCCTGCGATTTCGCTGCGCCACCAGGGGGACAACTGACATGAGCCCGCGTTCCGACAGCGGTCGTTCCGCAGCCATCACCCGGGCCGGCGCCTGTGCCCCGTGGGTTCGTACCCGGCTGCGTACCGCGCCCGGGGCCGCCTGCGCGCTCGGGTTGCTGGTGCTGCTCACGGCGTTCCTCGCCGCCGCGTTCCCGCGGGCCGTCGACGCGTACGAGAACAAGGGGTTGCGCCACGACCTGGCCGTCGAGGACCCCAGGCGCAGCGTCCTGGAGCTGACCGCTCCGCCGCCCGCCCTGGGGGAGGAGGCGAAGCGCGAGGCCGCAGTGCGCGGGGCGGCGCTGGGCGCGATCCATCGCAAGGTCCTGGCCGGGCTGCCCGAACCGGTGCGCGCCGACGCCTCCCAGTCCTCGTACGGCATCCACACGACGGAGCCGATCGCCGCCGGGGAGAAATGGCTGCCCCGGCCCTACGGCCTCGACCCCGCACTGACCTACGCGACCCCCTCGGCCCTGCCGGCCCACGCCACGCTGCGCGACGGCGCCTGGCCCACCGTCCACGGCGCGGTCACCACGGCCGCCACGGAGGTCGAGGCCGCGGTCACCGAAGCGACCGCGAAGGCACTGCGGCTCAAGGTGGGTTCGACGATCGCGGTACCGACCCGCGGCGAGCGGCCGCTGACCGTACGGATCACCGGCATCATCGCCCCGAAGCTTCCGGAGGCCGCCTACTGGTCGTCCGAGCGCCTGCTGCGTACCCCGTCGCTGGTGGCGAAGACCGCCAAGGACCCCCTTTACTACTGGATAGCGGCCCTGCTGCTGCCGCCGGACGCGGCGCCCGCGCTGCTCGCCACGACCGGTGTCCCCGAACCGTACTGGCGGATCGCACCGGACCCCGACCGGCTCACCGCGCTCGACGTGGACCGGCTGCGTTCCCGGGTGGCTTCGCTGGAGAGCGGCCCCGAACTGCTGAAGCTGCGTGCGCTGGCCGGTCCGGCGGCGACACTGACGACCGATCTGGACGGGGTCCTCACCGGGTACGACGCAATGCGTTCGGCGATCAGCCCGGTCGTCACGGTCGCCGCCGTCGGGATCGGTGCCGTCGCCGCCGTCGTCCTGCTGATGACGGGCGGTCTGCTCGCCGCCCGCCGCCACAGCGAACTGGCTCTGCTGCGCTCGCGCGGCGGATCGCTGCGCGGCATCGGCGGACGGCTGCTCGCCGAGACCGCGGTGACGACGGTGCCCGCGGCGGCGCTCGGCCTGCTGCTCGCCGTTGCCGCCATCGGCCGGGTCCGGCTGTGGCCCGCGGTCGTCGGGGCCGCAGCCGTCGCCGTCCTGGTCTGTGTTGCCCTGCCGCTGGGTACGACGCTCGGTCACCGCATACCGCAACTGCACGGCGCCCGCGACGACATGATGACCGCCCGCCCGTCGCGGCGCCGCACGGTTGCCGAACTCACCCTGCTGGTGCTGGCCGTCGGCGCGGTCGCCGCGCTGCGCCGCCGCGGTACCGCCGCGGACGGTGGCTCGGACTTCCTGGTCAGCGCCGCGCCGGTGCTGGTGGGGCTGATCGCGGCGCTGGTCCTCGCCCGCCTGTACCCGCTGCCGCTGCGGCTCGCCTCCCGCTCGGTCGCCCGGCTGCGCGGCGCGGTCGGCTTCCTCTCACTGGCCCGTGCCGGGCGCGCGTCGGCGAGCGGCGCACCGGCCCTGCTGGCGCTGCTGGTCGCACTGACGACGGCGGCGTTCGGCGGCTCGGTGCTGGCGGGGGTCGCCGACGCGCGGGACGACGCGGCGGTGCTGGCCACCGGTGCGGACGCTCGGATCAGCGGCGAGGGTGATGCGATAGAACTCCCGGACCGGCTGGTCCGGGACGTACGGAAGGCGGGAGGCGTACGGGAAGTGGCGCCGGTCCAGATCGAGTACAGCGTTCCGCTGCCATCCGGCGACCTCGGCTCCGACGTGAAAGCCACGCTGGTCGGCGTCGATCCGGGGACGTACGCGAGGCTGGCCCGCGCGACCGGTCTCGGGCCGTTCCCCGCGGACCGGCTGAAGGCCACCGGAGCGGCGCCCGGGAAGGGCACCCTGCCGTCGAAGGACCGGGTGCTGCCCGTCCTCGCCTCGCCGTCCGTGGCCGAGCAGCTCGGCGAACGGCCGCGCGCCATCAAGTCGCTGGCCGGCGACTTCAAGGTGCGGGTCGTCGGAACAGTGACGCGTACGCCGGCCGTCGACAACGCCGACTTCCTGGTCGTCGACGCCGCGTCCCTCACCCACCGGCAGACCACCACCCTGCTGGTCACCGGCGGCTCCGCGGACGCGAAGGCGCTGCGCGCGGCCACGCACCGGGCGGGCCCGACGTTCTTCCTGCAGCTGCGGTCCGAGGAGCGCGCGGCGTTCGTCGACACCCCCATGCAGTCGGGTGCCGAGCGGATCTACACGGCGGCGATCGCGGCCGGCGCGGGCTACGCCCTGCTCGCCGTACTGCTGTCGCTGCTGCAGACGGCACCGGAACGCACCGCGCTGCTAGCGCGTCTGCGGACCATGGGCCTCACTCGCCGGCAGGGCCGACGGCTCCTCGGCCTGGAGGCGATGCCGCAGGCACTGCTGGCCGCCATCGGCGGGCTTCTCGTCGGCTGGGCGACGATCGCCCTGCTGGCACCCGGCGTCGACCTCGTACAGCTGGCGCTGTCCAGCGGGCCCGGCTCCGACACGCTCGACACCGCTCCCCTGCGGGCCGACCTGTGGTCGCTGGCGCTCCCGGCGCTCGGCGTGGTCGCACTCGCCGCCACCGTGGCAGCCGTGCAGGCCTGGTGGGCCGGGCGCCGTGGATCGATCACCGAACTCAGGGCAGGAGACACCCGATGACGTCGTCGACGACCGAGACCACGCTGGCGGAGCTCGAACGGCGGGCCACCGCACGCCGCGACCGACCCTCGTACGGGCACGACGCACTGATCGCCTGCGATCGGCTGGTCCGCATCTTCACTGCGGACGGGGTGGAGGTGCAGGCCCTTCAGGGCCTCGATCTGCTGGTCACCGAGGGCGAGTTGATGGCGCTCGTCGGGGCATCCGGCAGCGGCAAGTCGACCCTGATGAACATTCTGGCGGGCCTCGACGTGCCGACGGCCGGGTCGGCGAAGGTCGCGGGCTGCGATCTTCTGTCGATGGGCCAGAAGGAACGGCTCCGTTACCGCCGGGACGTCGTCGGGTTCGTCTGGCAGCAGACCGCCCGCAACCTGCTCCCGTACCTCACCGCCATCCAGAACGTCACGCTGCCCATGCAGCTGCGCGGCCGCGGCCGGAACCGCGAACGCGCCGCGCGCGCCGAGTCGCTGCTGCAGATGCTGGAGGTCGCGGACTGCCGCGACCGGCGGCCCCCGCAGATGTCCGGCGGCCAGCAGCAACGGGTGGCGATTGCCGTCGCACTCGCCAACAGCCCCTCGGTGCTGCTCGCCGACGAACCGACCGGCGAGCTGGACTCGGCGACGGGCGAGCAGGTGTTCGCCGCGTTCCGCCGGGCCAACGAGGAGCTGGGGACGACGATCGTGATCGTCACGCACGACCAGGCGGTGGCGGGCGAGGTCCGCCGTACGGTCGCCATCCGCGACGGCCGTACGTCGTCCGAGGTGCTGCGCCGTACGGAGGTGGACGCGGCGACGGGCCAGGAGTCCCAGGTTGCTCGCGAGTACGCGATGCTCGACCGCGCGGGGCGGCTGCAGCTGCCCGCCGACTACACGGAGACGCTCGGGATGGAGCACCGCGTGATGCTGGAGCTGGAGCAGGACCACATCGGGGTGTGGCCGGACGACCAGCGCGGCGGGTAGTGCCCCTCCCGGCAAGCTTTGCCGGTCACAGCACTAGCGGGCGCCTTACCCGCAGGTCCGCGCCGGCCTCGGCGTCAGCGGGCGCCGATCGTCACCGCGAGGTTGCCGAGTCCGCTGCCCGCGCCGCGCACGGCGATCGAGCCGAACGGAGTGCGCAGCCGCAGCCACGGCCCCGAGGCGAACAGCGCGACCGGGAAGTCCGGGGCCGGGCGCAGGAAGCCGAGGGACTGGGCGGCGTGGACGGCTCGCAGCGGGAGTCCCGTGCCGCCGACCGTGCGCGACCATATGTCGCGGCCGATCAGGTCCCGTTCCGCCCTGGTGCGGCGGTCCTCGGGCAGCGCCTCGTCGCGGGAGCGGAACTCCGCCACCGCGGCGGTGACGGCGGTGCGCAGGGAGACGGGGTCCGGCAGTCCGGGCCGTTCCTGCCAGCCGGTGCGCGGCGGGAGCATCCCCGTCCACGGCGGCCCGGTGACGGGCGCGGGCAGCCCGCCACGGGAATCACCCGTCTCGACGTCGAGCGATTCGAGGAGTTCACCGGCGGACGCGGTGATGTCGAAGTCGATCGGGCCGGCCAGCCGAGCCGTCCGGATCGCAAGGACCTCGAACGACGGCGGCCTGCCGAACACGGCCAGTGCTCCGCCGCCCGCCTGCAACCGGACGGCAGCCGCCCGGTCGTAGTGGAGCAGGCGGCCGAGGAAGGCGGCGAGATCCGCCGCCTCCCTCGCGTCGGCGAAGTGCAGCGACTGCACAGGCACCGTCATACGGCGGCGGGCTCCTCGGCCAGGTACTCCTGGAGGAAGAGCTTCTCCTCCGCGGAGATCCGCCGGGGTCGCTCCTCGGCCAGGTTGTACGGCACGACGATGGTCGAGGCCCGCACGTACACCTGGTCCGGGTCCTTGATCTCGTACGAGATCGTCAGGGACGCGGCACCTATTTTCGTGACCCAGGACTCGACGGTCACCGGCGCGTGCCGGTGGACCAGCGGGCGCACGTAGTCGATCTCGTGCCGGGCCACGACAGACCCGCCGGCGAAGGACGGCGAGCCGTCCCCCGGCGCCAGCCGGAACATGAAGTCGATGCGCGCCTCCTCCAGGTAGCGGAGGAAGACCACGTTGTTGACGTGGCCGAAGGCATCCATGTCCGACCAGCGCAGCGGGCACTTGTAGATATGACGAGCCAAGACGATCAGCCTCGCGTGAGCTTCTTGTACGTGGCACGGTGCGGGCGGGCCGCGTCCGCACCGAGGCGCTCGACCTTGTTCTTCTCGTACGACTCGAAGTTGCCCTCGAACCAGTACCACTTGGAGTCGCCCTCGTACGCCAGGATGTGCGTGGCGACGCGGTCCAGGAACCAGCGGTCGTGGGAGATGACCACCGCGGCGCCCGGGAACTCCAGGAGCGCGTTCTCCAGCGAGGACAGGGTCTCGACGTCGAGGTCGTTGGTGGGCTCGTCGAGGAGCAGCAGGTTGCCGCCCTCCTTGAGCGTCAGCGCCAGGTTGAGGCGGTTGCGCTCACCACCGGAAAGCACACCGGCCGGCTTCTGCTGGTCCGGGCCCTTGAAGCCGAACGCGGAGACGTACGCCCGCGACGGCATCTCGACCTGGCCGACGTTGATGTAGTCGAGCTCGTCCGACACGACCGCCCAGAGGGTCTTCTTGGGGTCGATGTTGGCGCGGCTCTGGTCGACGTAGGAGATCTTGACGGTGTCGCCGACCTTGATGCCACCGGAGTCCGGCGTCTCCAGGCCCTGGATCATCTTGAACAGCGTGGTCTTGCCCGCACCGTTCGGACCGATGACGCCGACGATGCCGTTGCGCGGCAGCGTGAACGACAGGTCGTCGATGAGGACCTTCTCGCCGAAGGCCTTCGAGAGGTTCTCGACCTCGACGACGATGGAACCGAGCCGCGGGCCCGGCGGAATCTGGATCTCCTCGAAGTCCAGCTTCCGCATCTTGTCCGCCTCGGCCGCCATCTCCTCGTACCGGGCGAGACGGGCCTTGGACTTGGTCTGCCGGCCCTTGGCGTTGGAGCGGACCCACTCCAGCTCTTCCTTGAGCCGCTTGGCGCGCTTCTCGTCCTTGCGGCCCTCGACCTTGAGGCGGGACGCCTTCTTGTCGAGGTACGTGGAGTAGTTGCCCTCGTACGGAATGGCGCGGCCGCGGTCAAGCTCGAGGATCCACTCGGCGACGTTGTTGAGGAAGTACCGGTCGTGCGTGACGGCGACGACGGCGCCCGCGTACTTCGAGAGGTGCTGCTCCAGCCAGTTCACCGACTCGGCGTCGAGGTGGTTGGTGGGCTCGTCGAGGAGGAGCAGGTCCGGGGCCTCGATCAGCAGCTTGCAGAGCGCGACGCGGCGCTTCTCACCACCGGAGAGGTTGACGACGGGCCAGTCGCCGGGCGGGCAGCCCAGCGCGTCCATGGCCTGCTCCAACTGCGCGTCCAGGTCCCAGGCGTTGGCGTGGTCCAGGTCCTCCTGGAGCTTGCCCATCTCGTCCATGAGCGCGTCGGAGTAGTCGGTCGCCATGAGCTCGGCGACCTCGTTGAAGCGCTTGAGCTTGCCCATGATCTCGGCGGCGCCGTCCTGGACGTTCTCCAGGACGGTCTTCGACTCGTCGAGCAGCGGCTCCTGCATGAGGATGCCGACGCTGAACCCGGGCGACAGGAACGCGTCACCGTTGGACGGCTGCTCCAGGCCGGCCATGATCTTCAGCACCGTGGACTTACCGGCACCGTTGGGGCCCACCACACCGATCTTGGCGCCGGGCAGGAAGCTCAGCGTGACGTCGTCAAGGATCACCTTGTCGCCGTGCGCCTTGCGCGTCTTGCGCATCGTGTAGATGTACTCAGCCAAGAGAAACCGTCCGGCAATCGATGAGTGGGCAGATACATCCCATCTTGCCTGACGGCTACCCCTCGGGGGAAACCCGCGTGGTCGCACCCCTCTGACCTGCGACCTCCACATTCGTCCTCGTAGCCCACCTGTCACTGTCGGTCGTCATCGTTCGACCTCGGGCGCCCTCGCACGGCCCACAGGCGGCCCGTCGCCGTTCTTGATCAGGGGTGGCTCTACCCTCCTCGGATGGATGGCTCCCCCTGTTCCTGCCTCCTCTGCGCACCACCCTCCGAGGGTCCCGCCTGGGAGGAACGCGACAGCCGTGTATCGGCGAGCGTGACTGACTTCGGCTGGCATGTGATGGGCGTCGGCGCCGAAGGCGATGCGCCGGCGGACTGGGCCTACTCCATCGGCCTGTGGCACACCCTGCGCAGTCCTGAGGTCTGCGTCTTCGGGCTCCGGGTCGAAACGATGATGACCATCCTCAACACGGCCGGGTCCGAGATCCGGAACGGTCGCCCCCTCGAACCGGAACAGATACGAGACGACATCCTGAACGGCTACTCGGTCGCCGTCCGCCCTGTGCACCCCAGCTGGTACCAGGACTTCTTCGGCGCCGGGATCGATTTCTACCAGGCTCCCCCGCTCCCGATCACGCAACTGTTCTGGCCGGACAGAGCCGGCCGCTTTCCCTGGGAGGACGAGGCGGAGGAGTACTGCCGCGCGAGCCAGCCTCTGCTGTGGATTCCCAAGGGCGAGACCACTGGGCCGTGGGCGGACCTCGACTGACCCAAGCGACATACGTACATCGGAAGCCCGGACTCCGGACGGGCGAGTGGCGCCGTGTCGGCGTTGTCCGGGCCATCCGGCATGTGGCCGACGGGGCACGATGGCGGCAAGCCGCAAGGCCATGGCCTGAGAGCCTGTCGGGTGGCCTCTGACCGGGCGGTCCGCCGTCCTGCTCACGGTCTCGGCTTCACCGTGGTGCGCCTGGCGTCGCCGGCACTGATTCCCGCAGCCGTGATCGTGGACCTTTTCAACCCGGAAAGTTGGCCGTTCAATCGGTTCCTGGTGGGTCCACCGGCTCTGGCGGCCGCGAGCTGGGGTCCTGCCGGCACCTGCACGATCGGGATGGCTGCCCTTGCCACGGACATCGCACTGATCGCCGACAAGGGGGCCCTGGGCATGCCGAGGGCATGGCTGACGATGGGAACGATCGCCCTGGTCACTGTGGTGGCCATGTACGCCAGCCATGTGCGCCAAATGGGGGAGCGCACCATGGCCGACCTCCGTTCCGTCGACGAGGCCGCACAGCGCGCGCTGGTGCGGCCACTGCCGTCCCGCCCGGGACCCACGCGTATGGCCGCCATGTACCTTGCTGCCGCCGCGCAGGCCCGCATCGGCGGCGACTTCTACGAGGCCCAGCGCGCCCCGTACGGAATCCGGCTCATGATCGGCGACGTACGCGGCAAGGGCCTGCCCGCGGTGGACGTGGCGTCCGTCATGATGAGCGCCTTTCGCGAAGCGGTCCACGACGCACCCGATCTGCCCACCCTGGCCGCCCGCCTCGAGACGAGCATCCAGCGGTACGCCGCCCAGAGCGGCGAGGTCGAGGAACGCTTCGCCACCGGACTGCTCGCGGAGATCCCCGAGGACGGCGCCGTCCTTCGCCTCCTCACCTGCGGGCATCCGCCACCGCTGCTGCTGCTGAGCGGCGGCACCGTCCGGGAACTGGAAGCCACTGCTCCGTCTCCGCCCTTCAATCTCGCGGCGCTGCTTGGTGGCGGGTACCACGTCGACGTCGTCCCGTTCGGCACCGGAGACAGCCTGTTGCTGTATACGGACGGCGTGAGTGAAGCCCGCAATCGCGACGGTGCCTTCCACCCCGTCGCCGATCGCATCCGGCCCTTCGCAACCGCAGCCCCGCGCGCGCTGATCGACCACCTCGGGGCCGACCTGCTGGCCTATGCCTCCGATGAGCTCGACGACGCGGCTGCTCTGGTGATCCACCGCACATCGGATGGGACGCTCGCGCGTGGGAGCTGACGGCTGGGGCCGTGACCGGCCATGTTTGCCCCATGAGGAGCGTCGTCCGGTGCGTGCGGTCGCAAGGCGGCCGGAAATCCTTGGATGGGGTCTCCCCTGCTCGAACGGAGTCGAGAGCTTGGGGAAGAGGCCACCAGGGCTCTTGGCCGACGCGGAAGGGGGTCCCCGCTGGCCCTTAAGGCCTTGGGGGAGGGCGTGCCAGGCGGTGCGACGGGGCAACGCTTGCCGGGAGGGGCACTGGACGCCGCCCGAGCGGGCATGCGCCTCTCGCACGTTCCGACCACCGTGATCAACCGCCTGTGATCGCTTGTATAGCTCGTTCAGGTGCGCACCTCGTGCAGGCTTCAGTCGTGATGCCCAGGATTGTCCTCACGATGTGTTTCCTCATGGAGGTGAAAGAAGATGGCGACGTATGTCGCGTTGCTGAACTGGACCGATCAAGGGGTCCGAAACTACAAGGACACTGCGAAACGCGCCGAGGCCTTCGCCTCATCGGCACAGAAGCTCGGGGCGAAGCTTTTGAATATCTACTGGACCGTCGGTCCATACGACCTCGTGGCCGTCGTCGAGGCGCCCGACGACGAAACCGCCACCGCGACACTCCTACAGCTCGGCGGAGTGGGCAACGTCCGTACCACGACTCTGCGGGCTTTCGGTCAAGAGGAGATGGATCGCATCATCGCCAAGGCCGGCTGAAGACCTCCGCACACTGCAAGCGATGGCGTCCGGCGAGCCGACTCAGCAGGCCCGGCAGCAGGTCAAGAAGGTCCGCGGTTCGCTCGCCTTCGCGCCGCCCAAGCGCGGCAAGCTGCGCGATGTCCCCTTGGACCCTGAGGTGTCAGCGGCGCTGACCGAACAATGAAGCCCTTCCCGCCCGTGGACGTGTGACCTTGCCCTGGCTGACGCCGACCGGACCGAAGGTCAGCATCGGCTCACCCGTCCGCCCGACCGTAGGCCCCATGGGTGCCTTCCAGTACGCGACAGCCCCGGTACGCGTGGGCGTACCAGGGCTGTCATCAGCGCATCGTGACGGTGTGGCCCCGATGTGTCACTCAGTGTTTACTCCGCGGCGGTCTGCGTCTTCCGCTTCCGGAGGAGGAAGACCGCGCCGCCGCCGACGACGACCAGGGCGATGGCGATGCCCGCGATGACCGGAGTGGCGCTCGAGCCACCGGTCTCGGCGAGGTCGCCCCCCGTCCCGGTCGAGCTGCCGCCCGCGGAGGCCGGGGCGGGCTGGTCGACGGTCTGGGTGTCGGTGCCGCCGGTGGAGCTGCCGCTGGTCTTGCAGTCCAGGACGCCCTTGAACGTCTTGGTGAACCCCCCCGGTCCGGTGATCGTGAAGTCGTATGCCTGGTCCTCGGCGACCGGGACGGTCACCGTCTCCGACGCGCCGGCCTCGACGGTGTGCTTGATGCCGGCCAGCTCGAAGGTGAATGCCTCGTCGCCCTCGTTGCTCGCGGTGACGTCCACGCCACCCTTGGCGCAGTTCTTCTTCGCGGTGACCGCGGGGATCGCGCCCTTCTTGGCCCAGGTCGCGGTGGCGGTCGCGGAGACCGTGGACTCGCTGGAGCCGGCCAGGATCTGCGTCTGGCTCTTGGTCACTCCGGCGAAGGCCCGGCCGACCGGCACCGAGGTGGTGGCCTGGACGGTCAGCGAGGCGGTGCCGTCGGCGGCACCCGCCGGGACGTCGAAGTAGAGCTCGGCGCCGTTGGCGGCGGCGGTGACGGGCTTGCCGCTCTTGTCGGTGACCTTGACGCCGCTGGCGGAGTCGGCGGGCGGGGTCACCGAGACCTGGCCGGCGTTGGTGCGGACGGTGACCGGCCCGAGCCGCTCACCGGACCGGCCGGAGACCGCGGCCGGGTCCAGGGCGAGGGACGCCTTGGGCTCGGCGACGTCCTCGGCGTTCTCGCCCAGCCAGTCGGCAAGCTTCTCGGCCTGCTTGTCGCCGGCCTCGACATCAGCGTTGTCCGAGTAACGCCAGATGGCGACCTGGGTGCCCGCCGCGGCGGTCCGCTCGGTGAGCGGCCCGGTGCCGGCCTGCTTGGCGAGCGCCGCGAGGTCGTCGATCTGCGGGTAGGAGTGCTCCAGGATCCAGCGGATCCGGCCCGCGTTCTTGTTGGCGCCGAGCGACGTCTGGTTCCAGGGGGTCTCCAGGTACTTCGCCTGGTCCTGGGTCGGGTTATGGATGTCGATGCAGTACGTCTTGAGCTTGCCGCCGCCGTCGACGGTCATCTCGAAGAGCCCGGCGGGCAGCTCCTGCTTCTTCCCGTCCGTGGTGAGCACAGCCCGGTCGAAGGTCTTCAACCCGTCCAGGACCGCGGTGGCACCGCCCTGGTGCTGCGGCGCCTCGTCGGCGGACGCAGTGCCCGCGCCGACGAGGGCCCCGGCTATGACGAGTCCGGATGCCACCACCGATGCGGCCAGCCGGGCAATGCCCCGGCCCCGTGGCGGATTCGCCCCCGCGCTGGACGATGAAAAGGTCGCTGAAGAAGCAGAAAACACAGATGTCCCCTCCGGGCAGGGCCTTCCGCGCCTGATGCGCGTGTGGGGATTGCCCCGCCAGTCGACTCAAGTGCCCCGTGAGTACTGGGGAATCCTAAGGAAGCGACGAAGCGCAGTCCTTCGTCATACCGTCGTACAACCATTCCGAATCAGAATCGTTATCGCCGGAACTGTTTGCGACCCGCCGACCCCCGCTCAGCCCCCCCCTCGAGCGCGGTCACGGCGCCGACGCCAGCTCGGGGATGGGCTCCTGACGCGTCATCACTCCCACCGGCGCCTGCGCGCGCGTCCCCGCCGCCTCACCCGCTGCGGCGGCCGCATCCCTCCTGCCCGGCCGGGCCGTCAGCGTCGGGTCACCCCGCAGCACCCGCCGGAAGGCCGCGGTCCCCCGTGTCAGATCGTGTCCGACCGCCACCGCCTCGATGTCCACGGACGTCCGCCGCTGTCCGCCCCGTTCCTCCTCGCGCACCTTCAACCGGCCGTGCACGAGCAGTGGTTCTCCGACGGAGACCGAGCCCGCGAGATTCGCCGCCAGTGTGCGCCACGCCCACACGGTGTAGAAGCTGGTGTGCCCGTCCGTCCAGAGCTGTTGCTCCCGGTCCCAGCGGCGGGCCGTCACGGCGATCCGGAATCGCGCCATTCCCCCGGTCGCGGTCTCCCGGAACTCCACCCCGGTCGCCGCATTGCCCACCAGTGTCACCACGGTCTCGTTCATGCCTCCGCCTCCCCTTCGGCTCCGTGACCGCTGCCGCGCGGTCACTGATCTCATGCTGAAGGGGAGGCGGGGATCCTGCTGAGGGCTGTGTACTACCGACCGGTTGTGGAAATCTCCGTCACCGTCACGTACCGCTCGCGCACCTCCCGGTACCGCACCAGTTCGGCCGCCACCGGATCGAGCACCCTTGCCCGGCCGACGGCCGCCGCCGCCTCGCGCAGGCGCCGCTCGGCCTCCTGCCCGTACCGCCGGGCTGGCCCCCGGGCTGCCGCCGCACACGACCATTCGACCAGTGGCCCGCCGATCACGCCCGCCAGCATCACCAGCGCGGGCGTGAGCAGTCCCGGTTCGATGACGCCGATGATCTGGCCGACCAGCCAGAGCCCGCCGAAGATCTGCAGCAGCGTCATGGACGCCTGTGCCAGCACGGCGGCGGGCCACCATGCGGGCCTCGGCGGCTTGCCGCCGACCCGCCCGCTGTGCGCCACACCCGAGGCACCGGCCACGCCGGTGGCCACCACGCCCCCACCGCCGACTGCGGCCGCAGTACCGCGCCCCGCGTCGTCGCCTGCGCCCCTGGCCCGCCCGTGCCCCACCGTTCCGGCCTTCTCGGCCAGCTCGTCCAGCGCCTCCGGCAGCCCCGTCGCCCCGTTTACCGCGGCTTCTCGGACCGCCTGCGCCCAGGGGCCCGGCAGTCTGTCCGCGGCGGCGTCCGCCACCGTCCGTACCGCCTGCTCGACGCGTTGCCGGGAGGTGAGCTGCTCCTCCGGCGGTGCGGGCATTGCCGCCGCCCGGTCCGGACTTCCCGGCCGCCGGGTGGACTCGTACCACCGCCACAGCCGCAGCCACGGCGTCCCGCAGGCCCGTCCGGCGTTCCTGCGCCACTCACGTTCGGCGGCCTGGCCGGCCGCGGCCGCGCCCACCGCCTCCCCCAGCCGGTCCGCGAACTCCTCGCGGGCCCGTTCCCCGAGTCCCGGCCGCCCCTCGGCGACGTACACCGGACGCAGCTTCGCCGCCGCGGCGTTCACATCGGCCGAGAGCCGACGCGCCGCTGCGGTGCGCTCCTGCACGAACCGGCCGAGCAGTTCACGCAGTTCACCGACGCCTTCGCCGGTGAGCGCGGACAGCGACAGGACGGTGGCGCCCGGTTCGCCGTGTTCGCCGAGCGCCATGCCGTCCTCGTCGAGGAGCCTGCGCAGATCGTCGAGGACCTGGTCGGCGGCGTCACCGGGCAGCCGGTCCACCTGGTTGAGGACGACGAACGTGACCTCCGCGTGGCCGGCCAGCGGTCGCAGATAGCACTCGTGCAGGGCGGCGTCCGCGTACTTCTCGGGATCGACGACCCAGATCACCGCGTCCACCAGTGCCAGCACCCGGTCGACCTGCTCGCGGTGCCCGGCCGCTGCCGAGTCATGGTCGGGCAGATCGACGAGGACGAGCCCCTGGAGCGCCTCGTCCGCCTCCGTACCGCCCTGCTGCGGCCTGCGCCTGAGCCGTCCCGGAATGGCCAGCCGGTCCAGCAGTCCAGCGGCGCCGTCGGTCCAGGAACAGGCCAGGGGCGCGGCGGTGGTCGGCCGGCGCAGCCCCGTCTCGGAGATCTGTGCGCCCGCCAGGGAGTTGAAGAGCATCGACTTGCCGCTGCCGGACGCCCCGGCAATGGCGACGACGGTGTGCCGTGAGGAGAGCCGCTGTCGTGCGGCGGCCTCGTCGAGTACGCGCCCCGCCTCGGCGAGCGTGGTCGCGTCGAGGCGGGCCCGGGACAGCCCGACGAGTTCGCGCAGCGCGTCGAGCCGCGGCCGGAGCAGACTGCCGGCGGGTACGTACGCCTCGACCTGGGGACGTGCGTCGTCGTCGGGGGCGGCCTCGGGGTCCTCGGGATCCTTGGCGAGGACCGCTGCGCGCCGGGCGATGAGCCCGTCGTCCCACCGGCCCTCGGACGTGGGGACGTGCCGGCCCTGGCATACGACGACGCCACCGGCCTCGCCCTGTTCCTGGCCGTGATCCTGGTCAGTGACGGCAGTCAACGCTGCCACCTCTCCTTCTGCAGTACGGACAGCGCGGCAATCAGTTCGGCCTGCGGCTCCGGGGCCACGTCGAGCGCGTCGAGCGGCGCCAGCCGCCGGTCGCGCTCACTGCCCAGCACCCGGTCGAGGTAACTGGTCAGCAGCGCCCCGCCCTTGTCGCGCAGCCGCAGCGCGCCCCGGGCTCCGATGCGTTCGGCGAGCTGCTCCCCGGCGCTGCGGGCACGACGGCCGCCGAGCAGCGCGGCTGCCAGCAGCGCGGCCACCGTCTCGGCGTCGGGTGCGGCGCTGCGTTCCAGCCGGCGCACCTCTTCCTCGGCCAGCTCCTCCAGGACCCGTCGCCACCGCCGTACGGCCATGGCGATCCGGCCCCGGACATCCTCGGCGGGACCCCATCCCCCGGCTTCCCGGCCCGCGTTCCCGAACCCGAACACACCGGCTGCGGGTTCGCGCTGCCAGGTGGTCCGGATCTGTTCGTCGGCGGCGGCCACGGCGCACTGCAGCAGCGCGGCGAGGCTGTCCACCAGCGCTTCGAGAAGTTCCTCGGACGTGCTGTAGTGCGGGTATCCGCGCCATCGGGTACGGGCGTCCCCGGAGAGCACGCCACCGTTCTCCACCCGCCCCCGGACCCGTGCACCCTCCTTCTGGTAGGCGTCCTCGACCACGCCGGTGAGCCGCACGGCCGCGGCGTGCTGCGCGGCGACGGCACCGGCCAGCTCCGGCATCCGTACGTCCAGCGAGTCGATGACCCCGACCGCCGTACGCCCCACCGACTGTTGACGGGCCGCCGGATCCTGTACGCGGTGGCTGAGCCAGGCGCGCAGCGGGGCAACCGCGGTGGTGGGCAGCAGCCCGCTGCCGCCGCCCGCCGACTCGGGCAGTTCCGGGATGGTGAACCGGGGCACCTCACCGAGTCCCGCCTTGGTGAGGAGCGCCCCGTACTGCCGCGAGACCTCGCCGATCACCTGGTGCGGTACCCGGTCGAGCACGGTGACGAGCGAGGCGTCGTACTCCTTCGCGGTACGCAGCAGATGCCACGGCACCGCGTCGGCGTACCGGGAGGCCGTGGTCACCATGACCCAGACGTCGGCGGCACAGATGAGTTCGGCGGCGAGCACCCGGTTCCGTGCGACGAGCGAGTCGATGTCGGGGGCGTCGAGCAGCGCGAGTCCACGCGGCAGACTCGCGGCGGTCTCGACCCGCAGCGTGGTCCCGTCCTCCTCCGTACCGTCGTCGAGCCCGTCGGGCTCGTCGCAGAACTCCACCGGCGGCAGCCAGACCCGGGTCAGCTGCGGCAGCACCCTGCCCCCGGCGAACCAGTGATGGTCATCCGGATGGCAGACAAGGACGGGGATCCGGGTGGTCGGCCTCAGTACCCCGGCCTCACTGACCCGACGCCCCACGAGCGAATTGACGAGCGTCGACTTCCCGGCGCCGGTGGATCCGCCGATGACCGCGAGCACGGGCGCTTCGGGATCCTTGAGCCGGGGAAGCAGGTAGTTGTCGAGCTGTGCGAGCAGCTCGACCCTGGTCTGCCGGGCGCGTGTCACCCCGGGGAGCGGGAGTGGGAGACGCACGGCGGCGACACGGTCGCGCAGGGCGGAAAGTGCGTCGATGAGCTGAGGCCGTACGTCCATGGTCACCACATGCGAAGAATGCCCAATTTTGGCGCCTTTTTGAAGCGTATAGCCACCTCTGCGCGCCGATTGCGCCGTCGGGACAGAGGGGGCGAGTGGGGCGCAGGCATAACGAGTGCACAACACCCGGGGCGCGAGGCGTCAAAAGCGATGCGCGAGCCACGCCTACCTGCGATTATCGGTTCGCTTCACCGAACCTACACATCGTGCCACGCAGGTGAGGCAACCGGGTCGAGGCGATCGGAGCCCTATCCTTGTCCCGGCAAGGTCACGGACCGGCCCGGCCCCAGGGCTCCAGGCCGCCGAGGCCACCACCCGGCCCCCGTAGCTCAGTGGATAGAGCAGGCGCCTTCTAAGCGCTTGGCCGCAGGTTCGAGTCCTGCCGGGGGCACTTTGCCCGTACGACATCAGGCCCTCCCTCGGGAGGGCCTTTTTGCTCGTCATGGCACGGTAGCGAGGGCCCTGTAGCGAACGCGTAAGCGCCGGACCGTCACCGGGTCACGGTGGGGAGGGTCCGGCGCTGTCCGGCTGTCACCGGGTTTCTGCGGGTGGCCCTGTCGCATACATGTCGAAGTTTTCGGCCGGAACAGTCAGCCGGCATCCGGCAGCTCGGGGAGATCCCCCGCAGCTTCGAGCCGCCTCTTGAGATCAGGAAGCTGCCCCTCGACGCACCGGGCGAAGGTGGCCAGCAGCACGGGAACGCTGTTGCCGACCCAGTCCGCCACCTGCGCGGGCGGCATCCCGTCGTTGAGCAACTTCGTCAGGCGCGTGTGCCGGTTGTCGTACACGCGCCTCCCCGTGGGCGACTCGAAGACGTGCGGAGGCAGCACCACCTTGCGTGCGCCGGGCCAGGCCCGGCGGAGGACGGAGCCGGCGAGGATGCCGCCCGTCTCCCCCTGGAAGAGCAGGTCACCCGGTTGAAGCTGTTCGTCCTCGATGTGCTGCCGCGGGATGCGCGTCAGGGCGGGATGCCCCGGCACGGCGCGCGTCTCCACCTCGGCACGACCCTTCAGATCGCGCTCGTCGTGAATCCTCCCCGAGTCGGTCCACTGCTTGCCGACCTCCGGTGTCGCCGTGTGAATCAGCAGCTCACACCACTGGTCGTCGGCACCGAGGGCGGGCAACGTCACGTCCTTCACCCGCATGGCCACGGCTTCCTCGGGACGCGGACCGCAGTAGTAGAGCGTGGCGAAGAAGGCGTGCAGACGCTTGCCTCCGCGTGGCCGGCGCCGGACCCAGTCAAGGAGAGCCGTCGGCCTGGTCTGGCAGGTCACCAAGATCCCCGGCAAGGCCCAGGGCAAGAAGAAGTAACCCACACTGAAGAAGCTCCCTACCTGCGGTTCCGCCACAAGGAGGGGGCTTTTCGGTTGGTTCGGGCCGGCTCTGAGTCGGCACCTGATTGATCGGGCCCTCCGGCGGTAGGGAGGTCACGCGCAAGATCACTGGCACGGGCCACGCGATTGCAGAGCTGCGGCGTTCGATCAAGACGACCAGGGCGAGACTGCTCCCATTTTCGGGGAAGATGCCTGACTGGATGGTCCAGATGCCCGCCGCCTCGGTCGAGGTGATGAAAGCGGTCAGCAAGGCTGTGCCGGTTCCTCGGCCGCGGGCGTGGGGGCGGACGTCCACCGAGTGCTCGACCACGCCGGCGTAGAGGCACCTGTCGGACACCGGCACGGCTGCGACCCGGCCCAGCACCTTGCCTGCCTCGTCGACGGCGACGTACCGGTGTCCGGGCAGCTTGGCGGCATCGACCTGTTACCAACTGGGTGCAGCCGTTTCGAACGTGGCGTTCCCTTCGTCGATGCCGAATTGCTAGATCACCGGTACCGCGGCGGCGTGCTCGGCGCCCATGGCCACGATGCGAACTCTGCCTGGCACACTCACGCTTGACTCACAGAAGCGATCTCGTCGAGCAGCCCGCGGATGCGCTTCTCGATCTCGTCACGTATGGGGCGAACGGCGTCGACGCCCTGTCCGGCCGGGTCGGGGAGCTCCCAGTCGAGGTAACGCTTGCCCAGGAAGACCGGGCAGGTGTCGCCGCAGCCCATCGTAATGACCACGTCGGAGGCCTGAACGGCTTCAACGGTGAGCACCTTGGGCACCTCGGCAGAGATGTCGATGCCTGCCTCCGCCATCGCTTCGACGACGGCCGGGTTGACCGTGTCGGCGGGCGTGGACCCGGCGGAACGTACCTGTACGCGGCCGCCCGCAAGGTGGGTGAGGAACGCGGCGGCCATCTGGGAGCGCCCGGCGTTGTGGACGCAGACGAACAGCACGGACGTGCGTTCAGCGGGGGTGTTCATGGCGGGTGTCTCTCTCGGGAGCGGGCTGGTCAGGGGATCGTCGGGGCGGCGAGTTCGGGTTCGCCTGGAAGCAGTGCGGTGCTGATGCGTGCGGGTGCCGGGCGTCCGAACACCGCGAACACCAGCCCCAGCCCGAGCGCGGCACCGACCAACTGGGCCGCGATGAACGGGCCGAGCGAGCCAGGGGCGATGCCGGCGAACGTGTCGGTGAAGGCACGGCCGATGGTGACCGCAGGGTTCGCGAACGAGGTGGAGGACGTGAACCAGTACGCCGCACCGATGTAGGACGCCACGGCCACGGCGCTGAAATGGGCCCGGTCGGTGCGGGCCAGTCCGAAGATCAGAAGGATGAGTCCGGCGGTCGCGACCACCTCGCCCAGCCACAGGTGACCGGCAAAGCGGTCATGGGTGGACCACTGCACGAGCGGCTTGCCGAACATGACGTCGGCCAGGACGGCACCGGCGATGGCGCCCGCAATCTGGGCCGGGATGTACAAGGCGACGTCCCGCGCGGTCAGCCCATCCCCGCTGCGGCGGCCGGTGAACCAGGCCACGAGGGTGACGACAGGATTGAAGTGCGCACCCGAGGCCGGCCCGAGCAGTGCGATGAGCACGCCGAGCCCGAAGACGGTGGCCAGCGAGTTGGCCAGCAGCTGCACGCCGACGTCCCTGGACAGCTCGGTTGCCTGGATGCCGGAGCCGACGACCACTGCGACCAGCGCGGCCGAGCCGATGGCTTCGGCGAGGGCCCGCCGTCCCAGCGACGCGGTCATGCGGTTGCCTCGGCCGTCTGCGATGTCTCCAGGAAGGCGGCGAGCCGGTCGAGGGTGGCCGGCAGCGCCCAGTAGTAGACCCACGTACCCCGGCGCTCGCAGTCGATCAGACCGGCCTGCCGCAGCAGCTTGAGGTGATGCGAGATCGTCGGCTGGGACAGGTCGAAGGCCGGGGTCAGGTCACACACGCAGACCTCACCGCCCGCCCGCGAGGCGATCAACGACAGCAGCCGCAGCCGCACGGGGTCGCCCAGCGCCTTGAACAGCTTCGCCAGCTCCGCCGCCTGGTCCTCGTCCAGCGGTGCGGTCACCAGCCCGGGGCAGCATGCGCCGTTCTCGTCGCTCTGTCCGAGCACCACAAGCTCTTGCTTCGACATGCTTCTATGTTGACATCCTTCGATCCAAGTCGCAAGGTTGCATCGACAGGCATCAATCCAAGCCGATGGGAGCCCTGCCATGTCCCGTGCTCAGCTCGCCCTGCGGGTCAGCGACCTGGAGGCGTCGATCGCCTTCTACTCGAAGCTGTTCGGCACCGAACCGGCCAAGCGGCGCGAGGGCTACGCCAACTTCGCCATCACTGAGCCCCCGCTCAAGCTCGTACTCATCGAGGGCGAGCCCGGCGAGGAGACCCGGCTGGACCACCTCGGCGTCGAGGTCGAGTCCACCGACAAGGTCAACGCGGCCACCGCCCGGCTCAAGGACGCCGGCCTGGCCACCTTCGAGGAGAACGACACATCCTGCTGCTACGCCCTCCAGGACAAGGTCTGGGTGCACGGCCCCGGCAAGGAGCCCTGGGAGGTCTACGTGGTCAAGGCCGACGACGACACCCTCGGCAAGAGCGCCGACCCCAACACCACCGGCAACGGCTGCTGCACCAGCCAGAACACCGAAACGGCCGCGACGGCAGCGAGTTGCAACTGCGGCTGAGCATTTTGCTTGTAAGGGCGGGGGGTTAAATGGTCCACCCCTGCAAGACGGTGCCGCGCCAGAAGCTGGGAGGCTCTGGCGCGGCATCGGTTCAACCGGTACAGCCGGGTACCGTGCCCGCACAGTTCGTCGGCACGTTGCCGCGGACTCGGCTGCTGTTGAGGCTGACTGTGCCGCCGGTCCTGAGAATGCCGCCGGCGCCTACTCCGTCTGTGGCCGCGTTGCTATTGACGTTGGTGCGGATCAGGTTGACGATGCCGCTGAGATTGACGATCCCACCACCATCACCCGCCATGTTGTCGTTGATGTTGCTGTCCCGGACCGTCAACTGGACGCCTGCGTTGGCGATTCCGCCTGGCGACCTGAGCGACGCGCCTGACCGACGTGCGAACAGACATGATGCCCCTTCAGCTCATAGGGGTGGGTTCCTGCGCCCTAAGGCACGGTTATGAGAAAGTCCGACACCGGCGGAAGAGATAGGCTCATATACACATGCGGCAATAACTGCGTTCCACCTCATTGACCGAGCATGAGTGCTGCGAAGATTCGCACATTGGCCCGCTTGCCGAGCGGCGAAGCAAACTCCTCGGGGGCGAGGACTTCCTTGCGCGTAGTCCGCCAGGCCCGCCGGAATACCGACCCCGAGAGCAGGCCACCGGTTCTCCCCCGGGAAGAGCAGATCACAGGCTTGAGTTTCTCCGTCGCAATGTGTTCACGAAACCGGCCGGGGAGTGTCCCGCCACCGGGCCGGAGTGCGCGCGGCGGCGGACTGTTCTAGCGTCGGACGGAGAAGGGGCGGTCCTGCCGAGCCGACGGGTGCGGGGGCCCGGGACCGTACTTGTACACCGGCCGCGTCCGCTGCTCGGCGTTGAATCCGCGAGTCCCCGACCAACCCTTGAGAGCAGGTGGCTCCCATGCGCACGTCGGCCCGTACAGCCGGAATCCTCACCGGTCTGACCCTCGCAGTGGGCGGCGTGGCCTTCGCCGCACCCGCTGCCCACGCGGACATCCCGGCCTGCACGAACATGGTCCAGCAGGCGGGCGTCGAAGTCTCGGACACTGTCGGAACGGCGTGCACCCAAGGTGTGCACGGTGACCTGCAAGGCTGTGTGAGTGCCCTGACCGGGGCCGGCGTGCCGGGCGGCGCCGCGAACGGTGCCTGCCGGATGGCGGCCAACCCTCCATCGTAACCGCCTCCCTGCCGGCGCACGTGACCGTGGCCGTCGCAGGGAGGGATCGGCGGTAGACCGTCAGACGTCAACCCTTTTCCCGGTGGACTTGGAGCTGACGGTCAGACAGTCGCTCGGAACCGCTCGCGGAACCTGCATGTACCGAGGTGTCCAGGTCACCGATCCGGCCGGCGAGGGTGCGCAAGGCTTCAGAAGACGGGGAGCCGGGTTGAGCTGTACTCACGAACAACCAGTGGTCCGGGTCACCGGGAAATATGAGGGTCTCATAGTTCAAGGTGACTTCGCCGAGCAGTGGGTGCCGGTAGTGTCTGGTGCCGTGGGAAAATTCCTCCACATCGTGCGCGGCCCACCATCGGCGGAAGTCTTCGTCCACGGCCGACAGCTGATCAATCAGCTCGGCCAGTTGCGGGTCGTTCGGATGCCGACCCGCATACAGATGCAAACCTGTAACGACCATGCGGGCGGCCATGTCCCAGTCAATAAATAGTTCACGCGCCGCAGGGTCGAGAAACACAAATCGCGCCAAATTACGCTCGCGGGCCGGCCTGGCCTCGAAATCGACAAATATCGCGCGAGCCATCCGATTAAGAGCAAGGACGTCCATACGGCCGTCCAGAATCATGGCAGGGGCATCCCGAAGAACCTCAAGCAGCGCGTACGCACCCGGACGCACTCGCCGCGGAACGGCGGGCCGGCTCACTCTCGCCACGGACTGCGGCCTGGCCAGGTTGAACAGATGCGCGCGCTCTACATCATCCAGCCGCAGAGCCCGGGCGACAGCCTCCAACACCGCTTCCGAGGCGTTGGCCACCCGTCCGCGTTCCAGACGGATGTAGTAGTCCGCGCTCAATCCGGCCGAGAGCGCAACCTCCTCGCGGCGGAGTCCCGGAACACGCCGACTCGCCCCGGGCGTGACCCCGGCCTGCTCAGGAGTCACCCGGGCGCGCCGCGAGCGCAGAAATTCGCTCAGCTCCTTGTTGTCACCTGAACCGGGCGACGCCTTGGCCATATGTTGAGGCTAGTGTCTCGTGATTCCGTTTGCATCACTTTGAGTTGTTTGCGACGAGTTTCTTGACGTTGGTCTGGACGAGTCGGACCTTCGTCAGGATCTCTTCGGCAGTTGCGGTCCAGGTGAACGGTCTGGCCTCGGAGTTCCAGGAGTCGATGTAGTCACGGATCTGCTTGATCAGGACGTTCACACTGGAGAACGTGCCGCGGCGGATCGACTGGCGGGTCAGCATTCCGAACCAGGTCTCGATTTGGTTGATCCAGGAAGACCCGACGGGGGTGAAGTGGAAGTGGACGTGCGGATTACTCGCCAGCCATGCCTTCACCTCCGGCGTGGTGTGGGTGGAGAGGTTGTCCAGAACGACGTGGATCTCCTTGCCCCCGTGCGGTTTCACCGCCTTCTTCAGGAAGGCCAGGAAGTTCTTGCCGTTCCGGCTCGGCTTGCACTCGCCGATGACTTCGCCGGTGCCGACGTTGAGTGCGGCGAACAGGTTCGTGGTGCCGTGCCGGACGTAGTCGTGCGTGCGTTTCTCGGTGGCCGCGAAGGTGACGGGCAGCACCGGCTGGGTCCGGTCCAGCGCCTGGACCTGCGTTTTCTCGTCGATGGACAGCACGACCGCGCCGCCCGGCGGAGCGAGGTAGAGGCCGACGACATCGGCGACCTTGTCCGCGAACGCAGGGTCCTTCGAAATCTTGAAGGTGCCATTGCGGTGCGGCTTGAGATTCTCCTCGCGCCAGATCCGCGCAACGTAGTGCCAGGACACGGTGACGTTCTCGGTCCGCTTCAAATACTTCGCCAGCTCGCGTGTGGACCAATGCGAAAGACCGGTGACGGCCGGCGGCGTCATGCGCGTCAGCGCGATCACCCGAGCTCGAATCCGCGCCGGAACCTGCTCCCGGGCCCCGCCGGGCCGGTCGCCTTCCAGGCCGGCCAACCCGTGCTCGGCATAACGGGTCTTCCAGCGGTCCACGGTCGGCAGCGACACCCCGAGCAGCTCGGCAATGTCCTTGCGCCGACGTCCCTCGCCCGACCACAGGACGATCCGGGCCCGCATGGCTATATCCGCGGGCACGTCCCGACTGTTGACCAACTCCCGCAACTCGGCGGCCTGTTCCACAGAGAGCTCCATGCCAAGAGAACGAGCCACGCGAGATCAAGTAACGCTGACGGAATCACGAGACACTAGCCTCGGCGCGTCATCCCAGCAAGCCGCAGCATTGGAGCAATGCGGCCACATAAGCCGCTCCCTGTCAGCGATAAAGGGAGTCCTTGGAGCAGTCGCCCGGAAAACGCAAAGCGGGGCCGCCCCGCATACCGTCGGACCAGCGAGTGGCGTCGAGTAAACAGATGCTTTCCGAATATAATCCTGGCGACTAAAAAACGGATTCGGGATCACCTCAGTGCCCTGATTCATTGTTGCGAAAGCGGGCCGTCGAGGAAGTCTCGAGGGAGCAGGCGCCATGCGCCCGGCACCGGTTCGCCTTCCACGTCAATCGCGAGCTCCCCACACCGGCCCACGCCCGGTGGGCCCACAGACTGTCTCCGGTCGGGGCCCAGGTGGTGGGCCCGCATGACCCCGCCGGCGGCGGGGCCGGCGGGGAGCCGAATGCCTTGCTGTCGTCCAGGCGTCGGCCCGTGGCCGCGTTGACGACCTCATCGCCGGTTCCGCGTCGATGAGGATCAACCTGCGTTCTTCCGAAGCCTGCATCGGTCATTACTCAGTGATGGGAAAGGGGGCCTGCCAGTACCTGGACCAGTAGGCCATGGCCGAGGTAGGCCTGCTTGACCGCCCCCAGGTGGATTTGCGGCTGGTTCTCTGGAATTGCACGAGGATCGACTTCTCAAGGTTGTGTGGCGTAGCCAGTTCGCCGACCGCCGGTCGATCAGCCACGTCGCAGCTGGGGCGTGACACGGAGCAGGCAGTAGGACCACCGTGGCGTCCGGATCACGAGCGGAGACGAGAAAGTGCCTTCTGACCTGGGACGACAGGACTTATCCAAGGCTTCTGTCGTCCCAGCAGGAAGGCACTTTCTGCGTACGGGGAAGGCCTCCTCCTCACTTGCGTGGTCCCGCAGCGCGAAGCGAAGGGCGCCGTCATGTGCGCCTGATGACCAGCACGGCCACGTCGTCGAGGTGGTCCACCGCGACCGCGGCGTCGAGGATTCGTTCAGCGGTCGCGTCGGCGTTCAGCCCGTCGTGGAGGGCTTGGGCGGCCAGCGTTCCGGCCCGCTCCAGTCCGGCGTCCAGCGTCAGGCCCGGCCCTTCGACCACGCCGTCGGTGAGCATGATCAGCGCGGTGTCCTCCTCCAGCGTGAAGGTCTCCTCGAGGTAGTCGGTGCCGGGCAGGACTCCCAACACCGGACCGCCCGGCAGCTCGCGGATGTCGCGGCTGCCGTCTTCGCGTACACACAGCAACGGCACATGGCCTGCGCTGGCGCCGACGACCCGTCCGTCGCGTGGATCGAAGTACAGCATGGTGCAGCTGGCGAATCGTGCCGCGTCCATCGTGACGAGAAGCTCGTTGGTACGCGTCAGCACGGTTCCCGGCTTCGATTCGTGGGGGGCGATGGCGCGGATGGAGGCGCGTACCTGCCCCATGAAGGCGGCGGCATCCACATCGTGTCCTTGGCTGTCGCCGATCTCCAGGGCCACCGTGCCGTCGGGCATCACGAAGGCGTCGTACCAGTCCCCGCCGATATCGAGTCCGTCCCGGCTGGGCCGGTAGCGGGCGGCGATCTCCAGCCCCGGGAGATGCTCCGGCAGCGTGGGCAGCATGCTCTCTTGGAGCGCCGTGGCCAGCTCGATGCGGGCTTGCTGCAATCGGGTGCGCTTGAGTGCCTGACCTGCCAGGTCAGCCAGAGTACTCATGAGGGCGCGCTCGTCCGGGGACGAATGGTGCTCGCTGTCGTAGGTCACCGCCCAAGCACCGACAGGCTGGTCGCCGACCGGGCTGAGGGAGGTGATCGATATGGCGGCAAAGGAGTCGATCCACGGAAAACAGACTGCCTGCGGCCAGCGGCGTATGAACTCCTCCTGGTTGGGGATGAATTGCGGCGTGCCGGTTCGGACCACGCAGGTCAGCGGTAGCGGATCACCCAGCGACAGGCCGTCCATGGCGGCGATCTGCCGCGGGTCGACGCTGGCATCGGAGGAGACGCGCAGGAGCCCCGTCCGGTCGTCGACGAGGGCAAGCAAGGCGCCCGTGCCGCCGAAGGTCGCGGCGACCCTTGCCAGGACGACCTGCTGCAACTCCTGCTCGGTGGCGGCGGTGATCAGGGCGGAGGCGAAGGCGGCGATCTCGTCGGCACGCAGCCGCTCCGCACTCACCGCGGCCAGCACCTTCTGTCGGCCCTCCTCGAGCCGGGTCTCGTCGCGGAACACCCCGAAGACCTGCTCAGGGCCGTCATAGCCCAGCTGGATCCGATGGATCTGGCAGGCCACATGGTGCCATCCGTCCTGCTCGGTGAGGAACCGCAAGCTGATCCAGGGGGACTGGGCGGTGGTCGAGTGGATGATCCGTCCCAAGGCCTCCCGGTCATCCGGGTGAACTCGACCGACCAGACTGGACAAGGGGACCGAGGCCTCCGGGAACGGCGCGGCCAGGGCGGGTGCGCCACCCAGCCATTCCAGCTGGTGATCCTGGGGTGAGTACATCCACAGGCCGAGGTCTGCAGCCGCGGCCGCCAGCCGGAACGGGATCAGCAGACTGCCCAGGTCGTTGCGCGCGTCCACCACGTGCACCCACACCAGCCGATGGCCACCCGCGAGATCCTCCGCCGGCCGGGCCTCGACCAGGCTGACCACGTGCGCGCTGCCCGGCCCCGGGAACTGCAGCACACGCATCGCGACCGTCTTCGTCGTGGCCCCGTGCGTCAGCAGATTCTCGGCCGCGGCCCGCTGGCTATCAGGTAGCACGCCAAGGAAGTCATGACCTACGCACTGCTCCGGCGGCCTACCCAGCGTCGTGGCCATCGAGGCGTTGAGGGAGCGGATGGTGCCGTCAAGGGTCAAAAGAGCCGACGGCTCAGTCCTCCGCATGAGTGCGTCCAAGGTGTCCATCTGTCGCTCCCCTGGCAATCATCGAGCGATGACCCGAATGATCCTCATCCATCGTATTCCGTTCTTTTATCCATGATCCTCCGCAAAAGGCTCATGCACCCGCCCTGCGCCGACTTGCTGCATCGAGGCCGTCAGGGGTGGACCGACTGACCGGCTGAGTCGCGCGCGGACTCGGCGGCGCCCCATCCAGGATGGCCGCAGGCTTCACGTTGTCCGAACTGAGCCCATGACGCCCGTAGTGTGCGGCATCCCGTCGGCGATGGCGGAGGTCATCTCCGCACCGAGCACCATGTTGAAGATGTGCATGACGGCAGGTCCGCCGGCCGCGGCCGCGGCCGGCGGGCCGGTGCCGTGCACGGGGGTGTACAGCACGACGTCCGGGCGCCGGCGCCGCGCCAGTTCGATCGTCCGGTCCACGGTCGGCGCGCTGACCTCGGCGAACAGCCGAGCTGTGCTGCCGAATTGAAATTCGCCGGCATCGGAATCATCGTCCTGCTTTTCCCGGGGCTTCAATGCCATTCCGGGTTGCGTTGCACGAATTCGCACTGCAGCTTTCCGTAGTCCAGGCCGGGCGACACGTCGACCACCGGCAGCCCGGCATCCGCGGCCTTGTTCGTGCCGCCGCTCATGGCGACAATGACGTCGCGCCCGGCGGTGTAACCCGTACTGTATTCCACCCTTCGCATAGGTGACGACCATTTCCGCACCACATGAGAAACGTGGAGCGGCGGTCATAAGCATGCGAGAGTCGACCGGCGAAGCAAACGGAACCCAGTACAGATATTTGTCAACCATGTGCGGGAATTGTTAACCCCGATAGTGCGTGACGGACCGCCGGAGCGGAGGGTTCCTGCGTCACCCGGGCGCTCAAGGGCGACGGCTCGTGACCGGACCGGTTGCACCGGGGGCGCCGTACGCGCGCCGGGCCTCCTCGACCCGCTCCAGGTTGGCCTGGGACCAGTCGGCCAGCACGGCGAACAGCGGCCCAGAGGATCGGGGTGGTCCAGCGACTGAAGACGATGTCGACCACCGGTCCGATGGGGCACGCCTGGGCCCGAGCGACCGTCGTAGTGGACGGAACTCCCGCTCCGGGAGCGGGAATCCGGGGCACGGGGGTGTAGGGCATGACGCCTCCAGGGAAGTCACTTTCCTCCAGGTAGCCACTGGACTCAGGACGGTGGCTTTCTCGAGGCGACCCGGGAGCGACGCTTCCCGGGGTCCGTCATGCAGGCGTCGACCGCTCCTGGCGCGTGGTTCCGCGGTGCCCGGCAGCGTGCCGGAGACCGCACCGCCCGGCGCCGCACCTGACATCCCCTACCCATCGCATCGATGACGGGACATCAGGTGCTCAGTCGAAGAACCTTCCGGGAGAGGGTGCCTCCGCTCTCGGCCTCGCCACGCTCCCGTTCGCCTCCAACGCCCCTGACGGGGCCAGGATCCCTTGGAATCAGCTCGCCCCGCCGCTTCGACGGACAGCTCGTCCGGCCCTCGGATCCGGGCTACGACACCGCGAAGTAACTGAAGCTCCGCCAGTTCGACGCGATCGGCCCCAGAGCCGTCGCGTACTGCGCCGGCCCACGGCGGGCTGCTGTCGGCCCACCGCCCTGCCCGGTCATCCCTGTCCGGGAGGCGTCAGGAAGTTCCTGTACCAGTCGGCATGGAGTGGGAAGTCCGCCTTGAAGCCGTCACCGGGATCGCAGTCGAGGAGCTCCCAGACCCAGTCATCGGTGAACCGGTGGTCCACGGTGAGCAACTGGAGGGAGTGCAGGAGGCGCGGCGACTCGGCGAGCTGTGCCCGGGCCTCGTCCAACGCGATGTCGGCGGCACCCCACTCCAGTCCGAGCTCGGCGGAGACTGCCGCGACGAGCTCGGAACAGGCCACCGGATCAGGGTGGTTGACATGGTGGATACCCGCGGTCTCCCGGAGCGAGAGCGCCGCGGCGAGCAGAGCCCGGCCCAGCACCCGCACATCGATCATGGAGTGCCGGGCGGCGCACCCGGCAAGACCGGACGACAGTTCCCGGACCAGCGCGACCAGGCCGGGGATCACCCAGCGGTCCCCCTCGCCGTAGACGAGGTGAGGGCGCAGCACGGTCCCGCCCGCGGCCAGCACATGGCGCTCCGCGGCGGCACGCGTGACGCTGGTGAGCGAGCCCGGTGCGAGCGGCGCCCGGCCGGGGGCCAGGTCCGTGAACGGCCCGCGTCCGTAGACGGCTGCCGTGCTCAGATAGACGATGCGGGCGACGCCTGCGCGCTCCGCCTCCTCCACCAGCGCCCGGGTCCCGAGGTCGTTCACCGACCGGACCGTTCGCTCGTCCCCGTTGATCTGCGAGGCGCAGTGAATCACCGTGTCGACCCCGTCGCATATGCCGCGCAACGATGCGACGGCGGCGAGGTCCCCATGCACGGTTTCGATGCCGGAGCCGGCGGCGGAGGCGGGGACGTCCACGGACGCCCGGTGCTCCATCAGACGCAACCGGAGCCCGGGGACGGCGTCCGCAGCCGCCACCACATGTCTGCCGACGAAGCCACTCGCCCCGGTGACGAGGATGTGTGTGGTCACGACCGGTCGTCCTCATGTGTGTGGGCGAGTTCACTGGTGAATACCGGCTCTCCGTCCTGTTGTCCGCGTACCTGCACAATGGTCCGGGAACTGTCGTCGGAGGGCATCAACTCGGCCTCGACCCAGCACGGGCTGTCGAGTTCGGCGTACTTGTGGAAGGCGATCTCCACCGACGTCGGGAGGAATGTGTGCCCCGGGGTGACAGCGACGGCTGCCTGGCGGGCCGCTTCCAGGAGCAGGATGCCGGGAACATGGTCGTTCGGGCGCCTGAACAGGGTCGGATGGGTGGTGTCCAGCCGCAACCGCCAGCGGTTGGGCTGGAGTGTCGGCGTCAGTACGACGTCCGACTCCGCCGTACGGCCCACCTCGTACGGATCCGCACCGGGCAACAGCGGTACGGGACGGCCCACCATGTCCAGACGGTCCTGGCGCAGGCGGCGGTAGGCGCGCGCCGATGTGCAGCTGATCCGACCCGAGCTGGTCGCCAGCACGGTGCTGCCCCGGTGGAAGCGCAGGTCGACCCGCATACCGGCGATGCTCTTGCCCCGCTTCCGCACATCCGAGGAGGTCAGATCGATCAGGACCTTTCCGGACGCGACCTCCAGGGCGAAACCCGGTACGACGGTGTCGTACGCCAGGTCCCACATCACGAACTGGTCGTCGACCGGGACTCCCAGCTCCGCGTGGGCCAGCATCATCGTCGCCTGTCGCATGGTCTCGGCTATCAGCAGCGGATCCTGGTGGCGGCCCGATGCGACGGCGAAGAAGTGGTGCGGGCGCGGCCATTGGGCCGATACGGAGAACTCCGTATCGCTCAGCCTGCACCAGGCGGTGGGAAAGATGTCCCTGGGGTCGGACCGGTGAACGAATTCATGCGAGACATCAGTTATCCAGCCTCTCTGCGGCGGGATTGCCAACCGATAGAGACCGGACGGTTCGATCTCGGCGTGGGTGACAGTATCGGGCAAATCAATATCAACCATAGAAGTACCCCCAGCTAATCCACGAGGGAGTGTCTCGCTCCCCCACGGTAAGATACCGACGGCCCTGGTTTTTCCACAGTCCGGCCGGTGTATTCAAGACCACAACACCACGAGAGGCAGGAACGCACAGCCGATGGCCCAACAAGCTCGAGCGATCCAGACCCGGCAGTCGATCCTGCTGGCGGCCGCCACTGTCTTTGACGAGCGCGGCTACGGCTCCGCCACCATCAGCGAGATTCTCGCGCGGGCGGGCGTGACCAAGGGGGCTCTCTACTTCCACTTCGCCTCGAAGGAGGAGCTGGCCCTCGGAGTCATGGAGGCACAGCTGGAAGTCGGCGCACTGCCATGCCAGTTGACGAAGCTGCAGGAGCTGGTCGACCAGGGTCTGGTGCTGGCCCACCGGCTCCGCCACGAGCCGCTGGTGCGCGCGAGCGTCGGGCTGGCGATGGAGCAGGGAGGCGGCGAACTGGACCGCGGCCTGCCGTTCCACTCCTGGATAGCCCGGCTCGAAACGCTGCTGACCGAAGCGAAGCAGCAGGGCGAGGTGCTGTCCCATGTCAATCCCGCGGAGGCCGCGCAGCTCCTGGCCGGCGCCTTCTCCGGCATCCAGGAGATGTCCCAAGTCCTCTGCGAGCGAAAGGACTTGGAGCAGCGGATCTCGATGCTGCTGCGCTATGTACTGCCGAGCATTGCCCTGCCGGCCGTGCTCGCCATGCTTGAGATCACCGAGACCCGCGCCGAACGGCTGCTGGCCACGGTCGAGGAACCGGACGTACCCGAGGCCGGGAGCGCGGAGGAGTAGGGGCCCGTCCCTGGACTCCGGCCGGGCGAATTTCCATACCGCACGTCCGGAAACAGCGACGAAACACTGCGCAGCGGGAATGGGGTACGGCGCTCAGCTCGCCACCCCTTCGCCCAGGCGGTACCTGATCCGGCGCACCGTCCGCCTGTTCGTACCGCCCCTGGGCCGACGGCCCGGAAGAGACCGGCCGCGCCGCACCGTCACCGGGCGCGTACGTCTCCCGGTTGCGAGGAGCGGCGGGGCGGCAGCCCCCGCCGCCTCGGCAGGACCGTGGAGAGAGGCGGACCGGCCCTCCGGCGCGCCTGGGGCCGGCCTCACGCCGTCCGAACCGCCGCACGGCGGTCAGGTCACCGGCTGTTCGGTCCAGATGCACTTGCCGGTGGCGGTGTAGCGGGCGCCCCAGCGGTGGGCGAGGGCGGCGACCAGTTGCAGACCGCGGCCGCCCTCGTCGGTCTCCGCCGCATTGCGGATGCGAGGTGTGGACAGGCTGCCGTCGGAGACCTCGCAGATCAGCCTCTCGGCGCGGAGCAGGCGGAGGGCGATGGGGCTTTTGCCGTACCGGACGGCGTTCCCGACCAGCTCGCTGACCAGGAGCTCGGCGGTCATGGCGAGTTCGTCGAGCTCCCAGCCCTCCAGCTGGTCGCGGACATGGTGCCGTGCCTCGCTTGCGGCGATCGGGCCGTCGGGAAGTGTCCAGCTGGCAATGGAGTCGGCCGGTATCGCAAAGGTGCGGGCGACGAGCAGTGCGGCGTCGTCCATGAGCTGGGTGCCCGGCAGCAGCTCGGCCAGGACGTTGTCGCACAGCCGCTCCAGCCCGGGCGAGCTGCCCGCGGCATCGTCCTCCCGTGCGGCGGCCGCCGCACCCGACAGCGCCTTGGTCAGGTGGAGCATGCCCCGGTCGATGTCGCGGGTGGCGGATTCGATCAGTCCGTCCGTGTAGAGCACCAGCAGGCTGCCCTGGGGGAGAACGACCTCCGTGGTCTCGAACGGCGGGCGTGCGGTGCCCAGCGGCGGATCCGGCTGGTGGTCGAGAAACTCGGTGGTGCCGTCCGGATACACGACGGCCGGCGGCGGGTGCCCGGCGGAGCCGAACTTGCACGTGCAGGTGACGGGGTCGTACACCGCGTACAGGCAGGTGGCGTAGAAGTCGTTGCCGAGGTCGTTCACCACCTGGTTGAGGCGGGTGAGGAGTTCGGAGGGCGGGAACTCCAGATCGGCGAGCGTGTGCACAGCGGTCCGCAGCTGCCCCATGGTGGCCGCCTCGGACAGACCGTGTCCCATCACATCGCCGATGACCAGCGCCACCCGGGCGCCGGACAGCGGGATCACGTCGTACCAGTCGCCGCCGACCTCGATGCCCTCGTTGGCGGGCAGATAACGGACGGCGGTACGGACCGAGCACAGCGTCGGAAGCTCGCTCGGCAGAAGTCCCCGCTGGAGCTCCTGGGCCCTCATGTGCTCGGCGTCGAACAACCGGGCGCGCTCGATGGCCTGCGCCATCAGTCCGCTGAGTGTGATGAGCAGAGCCCTTTCCTCTCCGCCGAGACGCCGCGGATCAGTGAAGGAGATGACGCAGCAGCCGACGCAGCGGCCGGAGGCGATCAGCGGCAGGAAGGCCCAGGATGCCTTCTTGGCCTCGGCCGGGCGGTCGGCCATCCGGGGGTAGCGCTCGACGTACTCCTCCGCCGAGTCGATGAAGGTGGCCGTTCTCCTGCGGTACACCTCGTCGAGCGGAGCGATGTCGCCGACCTGTCGTCCGTCGATGTCCCGGAAGAACCTCTCCGGGTATCCGACCTGCCCGGCGACGCGCAGCGTCTCCCCTTCGATGAGGTGGACGACGAGACCGGAGGCGCCGAACGGCGCCATGATCCGCTCGGCGGCGGCGTTCACGACGTCCTGCACCGTCAGGGCCTCGGCAAGGGCACCGGCCAGGGCGGTGATGCGGGCGTTGCGGTCGGCCGTGACGCGTTCCGCCGCGACGGACTCGGCCTCCCGTGACCGCATCTCGGTGACATCGGCGGCGTACACCGTCAGGCCGTCCGGTACCGGGACCAGCCGCATCTGGTACCGACGCCGGTTGACGGGCCACCTCACGTCGAAGCCGACCGGGCTGCCGCGGTCGATGGCCCGCCGGTACGACGCCTGCAGACCGAGTCCCGCGGCGTCGACGCCGATCTCGGCGAATACGTCCCACAGGTTCTGACCGAGCAGCTCATGCGAGGCACCGAGGAGCCGCTCCGCCTCCATGTTGAGGAATGTGATCCGCCACTCGCTGTCGACCGCGAAGAACGCGTCGCTCATGTGCCGCAGCGCGCGGCTGACCGAGTCCCGGGCGATCCGGCTGTCGGTGGTGTCCCACACCGTGCCGACCATGCGGCCGGGGCGTCCGTCCTCCCCCGGCAGGACCCTGCCCCGCGCGCTGACCCAGCGCGTGGTCCCGTCCGGGCGGCGTACCCGGTACTCCACACCGAACACCCGGTGGTTACGGATCGCCTGCTCGATCTCGACCAGGAGCCACGGCAAGTCGTCGGGGTGGACCAGCTCGCTCCAGGTGTCGAAGCGCTGATTCGGGGACTGCCCCGCCATACCGAGGATGGCGAGCGTCGACTCGTCCCACAGCTGCTCCCCGGTGGCCAGGTCCCATTCCCAGGAACCGACCTTGATCGCTTCCAGCGCCTGCCGGAGCCGGGTGACGGGTGGCTCCTTCCCCGGCCGCCCAGGGTCGATCCAGCCCCAGCCCATCGAGGGCTCCCGCAGCCGCAGGGCCGCCCAGGCGGCGAGTGTCTCGACGGCCGACCGCTGCTGCGGCGTGGGCCGCCCCTCGCCGACGGTGAGCACGGACAGCGCGCCCATGACCCCGTCCGGCGTGAGGAGCGGAACGGCCAGCAGCCCGCTGCCTGCGGGCAGCGCGGAGAGCGGCGACCAGGGGGCGGCGGCGTGGGGGTGGTGGCCGAGGGGGCTGTCGGGGCCCCGGCCGTCGCGCTGTGCGCTGTCGTCCGCACTGCTTGCGCCGCCGCCCGCACCGCCCTCTCCGGCGCGTTCTGTACCGCCCCCTGTGCTGCGCGGGGTCACGGAGACCTCGGGGAGGCTGAGGCTCTGCCCGCCCAGAGCGGACATCCACACCGAGGCGCCACCGGCCACCGCGCGCGCCGGCGCGGTGTCGCCGTCCACCTCGATCTCTTCCCAGTCCTGGGCCACGGTGCGGACGATCCCGCTGGTCGCCATCAGCAGCAGCCCCCGGTCCCTGGGACCCCTCACATGGACCATTCCGCCCAGTCCGTCGGCCTCCGTCACCGCGTGCTCCAGGGCGAATCCGAGCAAATCGACTCCTCCCAGCCCAACCCCCGCTTCGATGATCATCCGAAGCCGTGCCACACCGGCCTTGTCCATGAGGAGCTGCTCAGCCATCGCTCGCTTCCTTCCGCGAACCCGCGTAGGACACAGGGCGCCCGGAATGAGTAATATTGCCCACTTAATTGTACGTACGGGTACGGCCGAGCGAATGTGCAGGCGATTACCGCGGGACTGGCTACGCGGCGTCCACCACCGCCGTGAAGCCGAGCTTGTCGACCGCTTGGTAATAGGTCCAGGCCGTCGCGTCGCACGAGGCCTTCTTGACGCCCGAATATGCCGCGCAGACCCTCTTCAGGTCGGCGTAGAAGGCGCTGTCGATCCGGGCCTTGTTGGCGCTGAAGGTGCCGGCCGCCTTGTAGTTGCGGTAGCCGAAGTCGTGGCGGACACAGGAGTTGGCGAAGGGGAAGCCGAAGGGGTTGTCCGGCGAGGTGGAGCAGTAGTCGGTCGACCAGTCGAATCCGTACGCACTCCATGCGCTCCGGTTGCCTCTGGCCGCGAAGAACGCCTGGTAGCTGCTTGCGCTCGTCTGGGTCCAGCCGCTGAGAACCTGCGGCTTGTCGGCGGGCGCGGCGGTGGCGTCGGCGGCGGGGAGAAGTGCGGCGGACAGGGCGAGGGCAGCGGTGGCCAGAGGGACGGTGATGCGTCGGCGCATGGGGAAGCTCCTTGGTGAGGGAACGCGACTGTCCCGGTGGTCTTCGCTCGGGACGGGCACAGCATCCGGCAGCGAACTGTCGCGGATGTATACGGGAGCTGTATGCCCTGCACACAGAGGTATATCGACTACCGCACGGGGCGGTTGACGCTGCATCACTTCCAGCGCTGTCGCACGGGCGGCCACGGGAAGGGGAGTTATGCGCGGAGGAACGCCAGCACCGCCAGCACCCTGCGGTGTGTCTCGTCGGCCGGCGGCAGGTCCAGCTTGGCGAGGATGTTGCCGATGTGCTTGCCGACCGCGGCTTCGGAGACCACCAGGTCGCGGGCGATCGCGCCGTTCGACCTGCCCTGGGCGACCAGGGCGAGCACTTCCCGTTCGCGTGCGGTGAGCCGCTCCAGCGGATCGCGGCGGCGGCGCAGGAGTTGGCGTACGACCTCCGGGTCGACGACGGTGCCGCCGTCGGCGACCTCCCGCAGGGCGTCGATGAACTCCTCGATCTGGCCGACCCGGTCCTTGAGCAGATAGCCGACACCGGATCCGTCTCCTGAGTCCAGGAGTTCGGCGGCGTACGTCCGCTGCACGTACTGGCTGAGCACCAGCACCGGCAGAGCGGGCTGCTTCTCGCGGAGTTCCACCGCCGCGCGCAGTCCTTCGTCCTGGAGACCGGGCGGCATCCGGACGTCGGTCACGACGACGTCCGGAGTGTGTGCGGCGACGGCCGCGAGGAGCGCTTCCGCGTCGCCGACGGCGGCGACGACCTCGTGGCCGCAGCGGGTGAGCAGTCCGATGAGACCTTCACGGAGCAGCACGCTGTCCTCGGCCAGCACTACGCGGAGCGATCGGTCCACTCGCAAGGAATCTCCACACGCAACAGGGTCGGGCCGCCGAGCGGGCTGGACAGCGCAAGTCTGCCATCCAGCACGGAGACCCGGTCGGCGAGACCGGTCAGCCCGGTTCCTTCGCCACCGGTGCGCGCACCGCCCCGCCCGTCGTCGCGGATCTCCAGGAAGAGCCGGCCCGCGGCGTGGCCGCCGGTCACCTCGGCGCGGCTCGCACCGCTGTGCCTGGCGACGTTGGCGAGTGCCTCGCAGACCACGAAGTACGCGGCCGCCTCGACGGCCTCGGGGAACCGGCCGGGTAGCGCCAGTTCCAGGTCGACGGGGGTCACGGACCGGTCGGCCGCGTCGGAGACGGCGGCTTCCCGGCCGTAGTCGGCAAGGACCTTGGGATGGATGCCGTGAATCAGTTCGCGCAGTTCGGCCAGTGCCTGACCGGCCTCCTGGTGGGCCTTGGCCAACTGGTCGGCGAGGGGGCCGGGCGGCGCGTCGAGGCGGGCGAGTCCCAGGGTCATGGTGAGCGCGACGATCCGCTGCTGGGCGCCGTCGTGGAGATCGCGTTCGATGCGGCGCCGTTCCGCCTCGAAGGCGTCGACCAACCGGACTCGGGAGCGGGTGAGTTCGGTGACCCTGTCCCCCATGTCGTCGCCCCTGTCGGCGATGAGGAGGCGGGCCAGTCCGGCTCTCGCCCCGGCCAGCAGGCCCAGCGCGTAGCAGCCGAGCGCGAGGAGGACGAGGCCGAGCGCAGCGGTGGCGAAGGCTTCGGGCCAGGTGGTGACCGTCCACTGCTTCACCACGCGGGCCTCTTCGCCGTTCCCGTACACCTGCATCACCGCGGGGGTGGACATCAGCGCCAGTGGGACGGCCACGCACACACCCAGCGCGAGGGCGTCGAGCGGCCACAGGACCACAGCCCAGAGCAGCGTGTACCCGAGTTCCCGCCAGGTCGCCGGCTCCCGGTAACGGAACACCAGCCAGCTCCACAGCCCGGGTTCGGCCGGGCGGCGGTGCGGGCCGGGCGCCGGGGTCCGGTTCATCAGGCGGAGCCGTACCCGCTCCAGGGACCCCACCGGGATCCCCGCGAGGGCCGTCAGCGCGAGCAGCGGCAGCCCGATCACCACGAGGGTGAGCGCACCGCCGAGCAGCACGCCGAGCGTGATCACGAACAGCACCACGAGGCCTGCCGCAGCTCCGCTCAGCAGGTATCCGGCCGACCGCCAGGGCCACGACGACAGCAGATAGCGGGGTCCCGGCAGGGCCTGCCACACGTTCCGAGGGCGCATGGCCCCACCGTAGAAGACGCTGTTCCGCCGGAACCATCCGTACTGCCGGAGTCCCGGGGGTAGGGCTGGACCCACCCCCGGGACTCTCAGCGGTTGAAGGGGTCCTCCACCTGGCCCAAGGGCTACACCGCGGCAGCGACCAGCAGCGCGAATGCCGCTGCCGAGAGCACGGTGCGGATCCGGTGGAGGGCGGTCCAGCGGGACTCGAATGCCTGGCGGGCCGTGCTGTCGTCGCCGCCCTCGGCCGCCGCGAGCGCCGAGTTGAGCGGGATGTTTCCGCTCACGGTGACAAGGTGGCTGAGCGCCGCGCAGACCAGCCCGCCTGCGACGAGTCCCCGCTCGGCGGAGGTCCGGCCGTCGACGGGGACGACGAGCGCGGCGACCGGGAAGGCGATCACCCCGAGGAAGAGGACGAGGAACACCGGCCCCGGCACCTTCTCGTTGAAGCGGCGCATCGCGGCGGTGAACTGGTCGTCCGGCAACAGCTTCAGGCCGGGCATGATCCCGGTCGTGAAGCACACCAGGAAGCCGGCGTAGAGGCCGGTGGTGACGGCGGCGAGCGCGAGCAGCAGAGAGGCCATGGCGCACATCATGGCGCGGCGGGGCGGGTCGTGCGGCACCCTTTCACCAAGGCGCCGCTGCCCGTCCCGCCCCCTGCCCCCGTCCGCCCCCGCTTCACGTCCGCCGGGCGCTACTTGGCGACGACGGCCACCGGCGCGTCCCACGCGTCGCGGTCGATGGTGAGGGTGGCCCCGTCGTGGGTCACCTTCTTGTTGACCGCGTACTGGTGGCCGCGGCGGTGCCCGGTCCACAGGGTCTTGTCGTACGGGAATCCGGTGGTCGTGGAGTAGATGTCGTCGTACCGGGCGTACCAGAGGATCTCCGGCAGGTCGGTGCGCGTCGCGGCCTTGGCGACGACGGCGGCGCTGGAGTTGCTGAAGCCGTAGAAGCCGGTCCAGTACCCCTTGGCGTGGACCGTCTTGTCCCAGGAGCGGATGTAGGCGAGGACGGTGTTCACGCAGGACGTGTTGGTGGGGTCGAAGTACTCCATGTCCAGGTAGACCGGGCTGCCGGTCCTCATCCCCAGCGCGGACGCCTTGGCCACCGCGTCGGCGCCGTCGGTGGCGCCCAGCGCGGTGGCGTTGGCGGCGGTCATCTTCTCGGGGTTGTTGCTGGTCTGGCACGGCGGCTGCGCGCCGACGTACAGCGGGATCAGCTTCCAGCCCCCGGCACTCACGGACTTCACCCAGGACGGGGTGAGCTGGGGCTGGGCGCACCCGCGGTTCTTCCCGCCGATGTACACCGCGGCAGCCCGGTACACCGAGGTGGCCCGCCACTTCTGCATGGTGGTGAGCGTCGGTGCGGTGCAGGTGTCGAAGGCGTGGCCGGTGAAGACGGTCGGCGCGGGCCGGGTGACGGTGGTCGCGGTGGCCGCCTCTGCGGCGAACGCCGCACCGGCCAGCACGCCCACCCCGGCCAGCGCCATTCCTATCCGGCGACGCTTCTTCGACATGCGGTGATTCGACACGGAGACCTCGACGATGAGTACGGGGACGACAAGGGACGAGACGGAGCCGGCTGGACACTGCGTCAACAGGCGACTCGGAAGCAGCAAACCTTCTCATACGGAGATCTGAGATCGACCGTATGAGCGGTTCCCTTGCCCAAACCTGAGCCAACTCTGAGACTTCCTTGACCGAATCCGGTGCCCCCGGCCGGGTCAGCCCATCTCGCCCTCCTGCTCGCCCCCGCCGCCAGGCCCCCTGTCGTCGCCCCGGAGCCGGTCCGCCTGCGCGATCGCCGTCGCCAGCTTCCGTACCGAACTGTCCTCCGTGCCGGCCGCCAACGCCGATGCCCGGGTGGAGAGTTCACCGAGCCCCGGCTGACCCGGCAGTGTGCCGCCGCGCAGTTCCTCCGCGAAGTACGCCGCCACCGCGGCCACCTGGAGCCGCTTGTTGCCGTCGTCGCTCCACAGGCTGCCGTCGATCGCATCGGTCCCGACCGTGCCCGACTGCTCGTGCGGCGCCCGTGTCTTCGGGTCCAGCCAGCGCACCGTCGCGGTCGCCACATGTCCTGCGGCGCCGTCCCGGAGCCGTACGGCATAGAGCGCGGTCACCGTGTGCCCGGGGCCGACCTCGCCGCCGTCCACGCTGTCGTCGCGGAAGTCGCCGTCGGCCACCTTTCGGTTCTCGTACCCGATGAGCTTGAACTGCTTCACGTTCTTCGGGTCGAAGGCGACCTGCGCCTTGGCGTCGCGGGCCCGCAGCTCGATGTGGGCGGGAAGCTGGTCGACGAAGACCTTGCGGGCCTGGGTCTCGTCGCCGATGTAGGTGGTGTGGCCGTCGCCCTTGTCGGTGAGGCGTTCCATCAGCGCGTCCCCGTAGTCACTGCCGACGCCGACGCCGAAGAGGGTGATGCCGTACTCACGGCGGGCGTCGTCGATCCGTTCGAGGATGGCGTCGGCATCGGTCTCGCCGGTGTTGGCGAGGGCGTCGGAGAGCAGGACGACCCGGTTGTTCGCGCCCGCACGGTGACCGGCGACCGCCTCTTCGTAACCGCGCCGGACACCCGCTTCCACATTGGTGGAGTCGGTGGGTTCCATGGAGTCGACGGCGTCACGGATCTTTCCGCGGTGGTCCCGCAGCCGGGTCATCGGCACCAGGGTCTTCGCCTTGTCGCTGAAGGTGACCAGGGAAACGGAGTCGTCGTCGCGGAGTTCGTCGGTGAGGATCGAGAGGGACTCCTTCACCAGGTCGAGGCGGCCGGTCCCGGCCATGGAGCCGGAGATGTCGACGACGAAGGTCAGCGCGGCGGGCGGGCGTTCGCCGTCTTCGTCCGCGACACGGGTGGCCAGACCGACCCGTACGAGCGACCAGTCACCGGAGCCTTCGCCCGTACGTGCCCCGTCGACCGTCACCGAGAATCCGTTGCCGGCCGGCCGCCGGTAGCCCTGGCGGAAGCTGTTGACGAACTCCTCGGGCCGTACGGTCTCCGCCCCCGGCAACTCGCCGTCGCCGAGCTTGCGGCGCGCGTACCCGTAACTGGCGGTGTCCACGTCCAGTGCGAACGTGGAGAGATAGTCCGGCGCCACGGGCTTCTCCGGCCTGTCCTCCGCCTTCTGCGAGGCGTCGTCCTCGGCGCCGGGCGCGGGCGCGGGGACGACCTGGCCGCCCCCGCTCGTCCCTTGCGGACCGTCGGCACGTTTGGCGGACGAGTTGTACCCGCTTTCCCCCGCCCCGCAGCCGGTGAGCAGCGCCCCACCCGCAAGCATCCCGGTCGCCAGCACCAGGCCGAGCGTCCTTCGATACGTCCGGCCATGCGTCCGGTTTTTCATCCCGTACCCCCAACCATCGCGTCAGCACTTGTGAATGTGACGTTCGGGGTGGCTCCGGGGAGCAGACGAAGACGTTGCGGAACAGTCTCGATGCGGCAACGGCGGGCAGAAACGGCGCGAACCGCCGCGGAACATCAACGTCAGGACACGATGTCCTTACGACTGAACCCGCGGAACGCGAAAGCGAAAAGGATCAGGGCGTACGTCACCGAGATCGCCGCCCCCTTCGCCATGCCACCCCACTCCAGGTCCGGCTGGAGCGCGTCCGCCCAGGCGAACTGCCAGTGCGCGGGCAGGAAGTCGCGCCAGGAGCCGAGCGCGGTGACAGCGTCCAGCACATTGCCGACGATGGTCAGCCCGACCGCACCGCCGACCGCGCCCAGCGGGGCGTCGGTCTTCGTCGACAGCCAGAACGCCAGCCCGGCAGTGACCAGTTGGGAGACGAAGATGAAGGCGACGACGAGGGCGAGCCGCGGCACGGTGTCGCCGGTCGCGAGCGCACCCCCGGTGGGGAGTTCGAGCGGCCCCCAGCCGTACGCCGCCGCTCCCGCGGCCAGCGCGACGAGCGGCAGCAGCACCATCGCGGCCAGGCTGAAGCCGAGCGCCACGACGAGTTTGCTCCACAGCAGCCTGGCCCGTGGCACGGGTGCGGCGAGCAGGTAGCGCAGCGAGGACCAGCCGGCCTCCGAGGCGACGGTGTCCCCGCAGAACAGTGCCACCGGCACCACGAGCAGGAACCCGGCCGAGACGAACAGGCAGGTCGCGGCGAAGTTCGCGGCGGACGCGGTCGCGGTGTCCATCAGCGTGAGCCGGTCACCGCCGCCCCGGGAGCCCGGGGTACCGCCGATCGCGAAGGCGGTGATCAGGATGAACGGCAGCGCCGCCAGCACCCCGCCCATCAGCAGAGTGCGCCGCCTGCGCAGCTGCCGAACCGCCTCGACACGCAGCGGCAGGGTGCGCCGGGCCAGGTAGCCGGGCGCCTCGGCGGCGTGGGTGACATCGACTGCGGCACTCATGCGGAGCCTCCGGAGATCAGAGTGAGGAACGCGTCCTCCAGGCGACGGTGCGGCCCGACCCCCGTCAACGGCACGTCCAGCCGGACCAGTTCGGCGATCAGCCGGGAGGAGTTCGCGCCGTCGAGCCGGACGAGCAGGCCCAGCCCGTCGTCCGTACGGACGGCCGAGCCGATCCCGGGCAGTGCGGCGATCTTCTCCACGAGCGGTTCGGCGATCTCCTCGGCGACGGTGACGAGCAGCATGTCGCCCGAGCCGGTGATCTCGGCGACCGGTCCGGCCTGCACGAGTCGGCCCCGGTCCATGACCACCAGGTGGGTGCAGGACTGCTCGACCTCGGAGAGGAGATGGCTGGAGACGATGACGGTCCGGCCCCCGGCCGCGTAGCGGATCATCACGTCCCGCATCTCGCGGATCTGGGGCGGGTCGAGCCCGTTGGTCGGCTCGTCGAGGATGAGGAGGTCCGGCATGCCGAGCATGGCCTGGGCGATCGCGAGCCGCTGCCGCATGCCCTGGGAGTACGTACGCACGGCGCGGGCCAGCGCGTCACCGAGCCCTGCGATCTCCAGGGCCTCCTCGATGTGCGAGTCCCCGGCGGGGCGTCCGGTGGCCTGCCAGTACAGCTCCAGGTTGGCGCGCCCGGACAGGTGCGGCAGGAATCCGGCGCCCTCGACGAACGAGCCGACCCGGGACAGTACGGGCGCGCCCGGCCGGATGGCATTCCCGAAGACGCGGATCTCGCCGTCGTCGGGCGTGATGAGCCCCATCAGCATGCGGAGCGTGGTGGTCTTGCCCGCGCCGTTGGGCCCGAGGAGTCCGAGGACCTGGCCCTTCTCCACACGGAAGGAGAGGTCCTTCACGGCGTACCGGTCGGCGGACTTGGCGTACTTCTTCGACAGTCCGGTGATCTGGAGGGGGACCTCGGCGAGCACCGGGTCGGGGGCGGGGGTCGCGGTACGCCGCCGTGCGGTGAGCAGCAGGGCGAGAGCGATGACGGCGGCCGCCGCCGGGAGCCCCCAGGTCCACCACGGCAGGGCGGCCGATGCCGTCTTCACCGCGGGAGCGGTGGGGACGGTCAGCGGGCCGGCGAGGGAGACGCTGTACGTGGTCGGCTCGGCCGGTGAGGCGTAGCCGAGGTCCGTGGCGGAGAGGACGAGCCGGAGCCGGTGTCCGGCGTCGAGTGCGTGGTCGACGGCGGGCAGGGTCAGCTCGACGGTCTTGTTCTGCCGCTCCGGCGTGATCCGGTAGGGGGCGACGAGCTGGGCGGGCAGCACCTGCTGCTTCCCGTCCGGCGAGACGTCGTACACCTTGCCGAACAGGACCGCGTCGCCCTGCCCGGCCGTCACCTTCACGCGGACGGTGGGCGATCCGGTGATGCGCATCGACGTATCGAGCGGTGCGGAGTCGAAGCGGGCGTACTGGCCGGGGAAGTCGATCGACAGACCGACGCCGAGGGACGAGAGCTGGGCGATGCCGCCGCCGACCCCCGGGACGGCGGAGATGGCGGGCGGGTTGGCACCGGCGGGGTTGCGGAAGGTCTGCGTCCGACGGTCCGCGGATCCACCGCTCCGCCCGCCACTCGCCGGTGTACCCGCGCCCGCGATGCCCGGCCCGTCGCTCGTCGCGGTCAGCGCGATCTGCCGGTCGCCGCTGGACAGCCCGGGATACGTGTCGCTGCTTGCCCCGCGCTGGAGCGCCGCCCCGTCCGTGGAGTCGATGCCTCCGGTCCGAGTGACGCGGAAGGCGGGCCCGGTGCCGGCGCCCTTGTCCTCCTTCAGATAGCGGTCGAACCAGGCCCCGATCCGGTTCTCGACCCGCCCGCTCTCCATGTCCCCGCCGTCGTGCCCGCCCGCGATCCAGTCGACGGCGACGGGTGCGCCGTTCCCACTGATGGTCCGCGCCATGGCATCGGCCTGGCCGAGGGGGAAGAGGGAGTCGGTCTGCCCCTGCACGATGAGCGCGGGCACCTTGATGCGGTCGCCGACGGCGCTCGGCGACCGTTCACTGAGCAGCGCACGCGCGGCGGCGTCCGGCTTCCCGGAGACGGCGACCCGTTCGTACATGGCACAGAGCTGCTTCTCGAACTTCTCGCAACCGCCGCCCGAGGTGACGAAGATCCCGGCCCAGAGCTTCTTGAAGACCCCGTCGGGGAAGAGCGCGTCGGCGAGGTTCCAGTACGTGATCACCGGCGCGATGGCATCGACGCGCCGGTCGTATCCGGCAGCGAGGAGCGAGACCGCGCCACCGTACGAGGCGCCCGTGACGCCGACCCGCGGGTCGCCCTTCGCGTCCAGCTGCACCTCGGGCCGCCGGGCCAGCCAGTCGATCAGCCCGGACACGTCCTTGACCTCGCGGTCGGGCGCGTTGAGCGAGATCTCCCCGCCGGACTTCCCGAATCCGCGGGCGGACCAGGTCATGACGGCGTACCCGGCACCGGCCAGCTCCTCCGCCTGCGCCCGCACATCGTCCTTGGAACCTCCGAAGCCGTGCCCGATCAGCACGGCGGGCCGTCGCTCCGAACCGCCGGACGTGAAGTACGAGGTGTCGAGGGACACCCCGTCGATCCGCATCGTCCGGTCCTCGCGGTGCACGGCGGGCGCACGGTCGTCGGCCACCGCGGTCCAGGTGCCGGCACCCGCGAGCACGACGAGTGCGGCCACGGCCGCCGCCCACCGGCTGCGCTTACGGGTCCACCGGCGCCATCGGGAGTCAGGGGTCTGCATGTGTCGACCCTAAGCGCACGGCCCTCGCGCCCAGGCTGCCGCGAGGGGGAACTGTCCGGCCTCCTTCCGGCGTACGGCGCTCCCCCGCCGTACTCCGTACGCGGTATGCCCGCGCGTGCCGGCCGCCTCCGACGCCACGGCCCTCGCCGGGCTGACGGGCCGTGAGCTCGGCTGCCTCAGGGAGCCGTGAACAAGGTCGGGAAGCGGGGTGCGAGCCAGGGCTTGCGACCCCAGGTGAGCACGCGGCCGCGGGCGATGGCGCCCCGGGGATCGCAGCGGCCGAGTGCGATCAGCAGGAACGTGACCGGCTCGATGAGGATCGTGCAGTCCGGGCGACTCACCGGCCCGCGCTCGACGGTCACCGCACCGTCGGTGACGATCACCCCGAACCGCGAGCCGCCGCGCAGACGGATGTCGAAGCGGGCGGTCAGCCCGGCGGATGCGGCGGAGACGACCCGTGGCATGACCGTGAGCATGAAGGGCATCGACAGCTCGACCCGGGTGCGGTCAAGCATGTGCGGACGGCCGAGCGCGCGGGCGAGATCGTAGCCGTGGCCGAGCATGTGGGTGAGCAGGTACGAGCCGAGCGCGGCGAGATCCATCGAGCCCAGCGGCGTCTCCACCGACCCGTCCGGCGCTCGGTGTTCCGCGGCCCGGAGGAAGGCGGCCGCCTGCGCCACGATCATTGCGGCCAGCGGATCCGCCCCACGCTCCTCGAACCCGGCGAGGGCGCGCTCGTTGGCCGCCGCCAGGCTCTGCGGCGTGCCGTCGCCGTAGCTGCGCTCGTGGCCCGCGGCGACCTCCGCCATCAGCTCGTTGGCCTGCGCCAGATGGGCTGCCGCCTCACCGAGCGTCCACTCGGATCCGGGGACGGGCACGCTCGTGTCCGTGCGGCCGCGCAGCAGCGCCGCTATCTCCTCGGCGGTGTCGCGTATCGCCTCGGCGAGCCCTTCGGGAAGCATGTCGTGCCGCTCCCGGGCAGGCGTGGGTTCCACGGCTGTCTCCCCTCGTCCCTCTTCCCTGACCGGTCTCCGCGTTCGGGGCCCGGTGGACACGTGCAGAATGCCAGGTCGCGCAGGTCGGGTCAGCCCCTGGGCGGCGTCGCGTCCGTCCTGTACGGCAACTCGGCCGGCAGCAGAGCCCTCGCCTCGTCGAGCCGGCCCGCCCGCACATGGCCGTGGATCTCCCGGGCGAGCGGGGTGACGTCGCGGATCGAGACCGTCCACTCGTCCGCGTACCGCCGCGCCGCTTCTGCGCCGAGCCCCAGCTGCAGGGAGCGGTACGGGAGCGGGTTCAGCCGGAGGTCGCGTTCGGGGTCCCACTGGACGCGGGCCGGGGAACGGCGCAGGCTGCGCTGCCAGGTGGCCCGGTCCGGGTGAACTCCCCTCACGTAGTGCGAGAGTTCGGCATGGTTCAGGGCCCAGGCGAAGCCCTCGCGGGTGATCTCCACCGCCAGGACGGTCTCCTGGCCCTCCTTCGTGCCCCAGCCGCAGCGGTACATCATCCACAGGAAGCTGGGCTTGATCCACGTCATGCGGTCGCGCTTCCAGACGTCCGGGAAGCGCCCGTCGCGCACGGCGGGCCGGCCGATGAGCGGTGAGTACGCCTGGTAGATGGTGACGGTCGTGTCCGTGTACTGGGCGCGGATCTCGTGCTGTGGCCTGGTCGGGGCGGTCATTCCCCCATCACAACACCGGGCCGGCCGACGAGGCGAGCGAGTTACGGGCGCCGCGAAAGGCCCCGGGCCGTCATCGGCAGGGGCTGACATTCGTCATACGTACCTCGGTACACGCGGCTCTGCCGGGCACCGGGCCCCGGCGGCCAGTCTGTACGTACCGAGAGCGGGGCCGCGAAGGCGTCCGCCGATACGGGAGAGGAACCCGTCATGAGCAGCCCGGCCGCCACAGCCACCGCCCCTGTCGCAGATGCTCCGGTCGCCGCCCCGTCCGCTCCCCGCAGCGCGCTGCTCAACAATGTGCTGCCGCTGCTCGTGGATGTGGGCGTGCCGCTCGTCTCGTACTACGCGCTGAAGGCGGCGGGCACGGGGACGTTCGCGGCGCTGGCCTGGAGCAGCGTGGTGCCGGTCGTCCGGACCGTGTGGGGGGTGGCGCGCAGGCGCCGGTTCAATGGGCTGGCGGCGCTGATGGTGACGGTCAACGTGGTCGGACTGCTGACGAGCCTGATGGTCGGTGACCCGCGGCTGATGCTCGCCAAGGACAGCGGGGTGAGCAGCATCATCGGGCTCGTCGTCCTGGTCACCGCGTGGAGGGGGCAGCCGATGATGAGCGCGGCGGTGCGGCCGTGGCTGGTCAAGGGTGAGGCGGCCAAGGACACCGCATGGCAGCGGCTGTCCGCGGAGTCGGCGGCGTTCCGGCGGGCGGAAGCGCGGTTCTCGGCGGTGTGGGGTGCGGCGCTGCTGGGTGAGTGTGTGGTGCGGACGGTGGGGGCGTACACCGTGCCGGTCGAGACGATGGTGTGGCTCGGCACGGTGATCATGGTGGCGACGATGGTGCTCGCGTTCCTGGTCTCGGGCCGGGTGGGCGCCGTTCCGATGGCGCGGATGATCGCCGAGGCGGTCCCTGCCGAGAGGGCCGCGGACGCCGCACGGTGACGCCGTGAGCCGAAGGGGGGAGCCGTCGCGGCTCCCCCTTCGGCTTTCCGGGCTCGGCACCGATCCGGCACAGGTGGTGGGTCGCTGAGCGGCCGACGGGACGACCGGCCATTACCCGGGAGGTAATTGAGCGCCTCCGCCCTCCGTCCATACCGTCCCTGTACGGGCGTGCGTTCCACCGGGAACGACGCCGTCCGGGGCCCTCCTGCCTCGGCCGCGCGGACCGGCGGCGGCTTGTTGCCCGCGTGACCGCATGACAACGAAAGGAAGACCTCATGATGTCGTCCCAGAACGTGGGTACGGTCCCGTCGACGGGTGCCGCCCGTTCCGATGGCCTTCTCCGCCTGGCCCTCGTGGCGGACGTGGTCCTCACCGGTGCGAACGGCATCGGCTACCTCGCGCTGGCCACGGTCCTGGACTCGTTCCTCGGCGTGCCTCCGTCCGTGCAGTACGCGGTGGGCGTGTTCCTCACCGTGTACGCCCTGTGGGTGCTGACCGTCTCCCGTCAGGAGCGCATCAGCCGCGGCGCGGTCGCCGTCGTCATCGGCCTGAACGTGGCCTGGGCCGTGGCAAGTGTCGTGACCGTGCTCGTGGACGCGCTGACGGCGACGGGCGCCGGCAACGGGTGGATCGTGTTCCAGGGCCTGACGGTGGCGGCCATGGGTGCGCTCCAGTACGTGGGCCTGCGGCGCATGTGAGAGCGGGCCGGGCAGCCGGATACGGCTTCCGTGCATGCCGACGGCCCGTACGGATACAGCTTCCGTACGGGCCGTCGGCGCGGAAGAGCGGCGGAACCGGTGGCGATCAGTGGTTGCGCGGGAAGCCCAGGTCCACGCCCGCCGGGGCGTCCGCCGGGTCCGGCCAGCGGGTGGTGACGACCTTGCCACGGGTGTAGAAGTGCACGCCATCGTTGCCGTAGATGTGGTGGTCGCCGAAGAGCGAGTCCTTCCAGCCGCCGAAGGAGTGGTAGCCCACCGGCACCGGGATCGGCACGTTGACGCCGACCATGCCGGCCTCGATCTCCAACTGGAAGCGGCGGGCGGCGCCGCCGTCGCGCGTGAAGATCGCGGTGCCGTTGCCGAACGGCGAGGCGTTCATGAGGGCGACGCCCTCCTCGTACGTCTCGGTGCGCAGAACGCAGAGCACCGGGCCGAAGATCTCGTCCTTGTAGGCGTCCGAGTCGGTGGACACGTGGTCGAGGAGGGAGAGGCCGATCCAGTGGCCGCCCTCGAAGCCGTCGACGGTGTGGCCGGTGCCGTCGAGGACGACCTGGGCGCCCTGGGCCGCCGCGCCGGTGACGTACGAGGCGACCTTGTCGCGGTGGGCCGCGGTGATCAGCGGACCCATCTCGGACGTCGGGTCGTTGCCGGGACCGATCTTGATCTTCTCGGCCCGCTCCTTGATCTTGGCGACGAGCTCGTCACCGATGGCGCCCACCGCGACAACCGCGGAGATCGCCATGCAGCGCTCACCGGCGGAGCCGTAGGCGGCGGAGACCGCGGCGTCGGCGGCGGCGTCGAGGTCCGCGTCGGGCAGGACCAGCATGTGGTTCTTCGCACCGCCGAGCGCCTGGACGCGCTTGCCGTTGGCGGAGGCGGTGGTGTGGATGTAGCGGGCGATCGGGGTCGAGCCGACGAAGGAGACCGCGGCGACGTCCGGGTGGTTCAGCAGCCCGTCGACCGCGACCTTGTCGCCGTGCAGGACGTTCAGTACGCCGTCCGGCAGACCGGCCTCGGCGGCCAGCTCGGCCAGCAGGTTGGCGGCCGACGGGTCCTTCTCGCTGGGCTTGAGGACGAACGTGTTGCCGCACGCGATGGCCAGCGGGAACATCCACATCGGCACCATGGCCGGGAAGTTGAACGGCGTGATGCCCGCGACGACACCGAGCGACTGACGGATCGAGGAGACGTCGACCCGGCTGGAGACCTGGGTGGACAGCTCGCCCTTGAGCTGGGTCGTGATGCCGCAGGCCAGCTCGACGATCTCCAGACCGCGGGCGACCTCGCCGAGCGCATCGGAGTGCACCTTGCCGTGCTCGGCGGTGATCAGCGCGGCGATGTCGTCGCGGTGGGCGTCGAGCAGCGCGCGGTAGCGGAAGAGGACGGCGGTGCGGGCGGCCAGCGACGACGTGCCCCACGTGGCGTACGCGTCCTTCGCTGCGGCGACCGCGGCGTCGACCTCTTCGAGGGAGGCGAGCGCGACCTGGGTGGTGACGGCGCCGGTGGCCGGGTCGGTGACCGGGCCGTAGTTGCCCGACGTGCCCTCGACGGTCTTGCCACCGATCCAGTGGTTGACAGTCTTCATTACGAAACTCCTTCAGGCCTTCAGAGGTGGCGGCGTCGGGCTGCGACTTGCCGGTCGTAGTCTTCCCGGGCTTTTACCGCCGACGGGCGGGTGGCCGTTTCGGCTACAGGAACATCCCACCACGCCTGCGCCGGAGGCGGGCCCGACACTGTGTCTGCCGTTTCGGTCTCGACGTAGACACAAGTGGGGCGGTCCGCGCTCCGCGCCTCGGTGAGGGCTTCGCGCAGGTCATGGACGGTCTTCGCGCGCAGCACCCGCATTCCGAGGGAGGCCGCGTTGGCGGCGAGATCGACGGGCAGCGGGGGGCCGGTGAAACTCCCGTCGGCGCCCCGGCGCCGGTAGGCCGTGCCGAAACGTTCGCCGCCGACCGTCTCGGAGAGCCCGCCGATCGAGGCGTAGCCGTGGTTCTGCAGGACGACGACCTTGATCGGGAGGTTCTCCTGCACGGCGGTGACGATCTCGGTGGGGTTCATCAGGTACGTGCCGTCGCCGACGAGCGCCCAGACGGGACGGCCGGGGGCGGCCAGCTGTACGCCGATCGCGGCCGGGATCTCGTATCCCATGCAGGAGTAGCCGTACTCCACGTGGTACTGGCGTCGGGAACGGGTCCGCCACAGCTTGTGCAGGTCGCCGGGGAGCGAACCCGCGGCGTTGACCAGGATGTCGTCGTCGGTGACCAGGGTGTCGAGCAGGCCGATGACCTGGGCCTGGGTGGGCCGGGCGTGGGGGTCGTCGGCGGCGAACGCGGCGTCGACGCGTTGCTCCCAGTGCTCCTTCGCCTCGGTGCACTCGGTCTCGTACGCCGGGTCGACGCGGTAGTTGCGCCCGTTCAGGGCCCCGCTCAGCGCTTCGAGGGCGGTGCGGGCGTCGGCGACGAGCGGGAGTGCGGCGAGCTTGTGGGCGTCGAAGCCGGTGATGTTGAGGTTGAGGAAGCGCACCGCCGGGTTGGCGAAGAGCGTGGCGGAGGCGGTGGTGAAGTCGGAGTAGCGGGTGCCGATGCCGATGACCAGGTCGGCGCTGCGGGCCAGCTCGTCGGCGGCCGCGGTGCCGGTCGGGCCGATGCCGCCGACATCGGCGGGGTGGTCGTGGCGCAGCGAGCCCTTGCCCGCCTGGGTGGAGGCGACCGGGATCCGGGTGGCGGCGGCGAACGCGGCGAGGGTCTCCTCGGCGGCGCTGTGATGGACGCCGCCGCCTGCGACGATCAGTGGCCGGCGGGCAGTGCGCACGGCCCGTACCGCCTGCTCCAGTTCATGGGCGTCGGGCGCGGGCCGGCGTACGTACCAGATGCGCTCGGCGAAGAACTCCTCCGGCCAGTCGTACGCCTCCGCCTGTACGTCCTGCGGCAGCGCGAGTGTGACGGCACCGGTCTCCGCCGGGTCGGCGAGGATCCGCATCGCCTGGAGGGCGGCCGGGACGAGCGCCTCGGGGCGGGTGATCCGGTCGAAGTAGCGGGAGACGGGGCGCAGACAGTCGTTGACGGAGACATCGCCGGCGGACGGGACTTCGAGCTGTTGCAGGACGGGGTCGGCGGGGCGGGTCGCGAAGGTGTCGCCGGGGAGCAGCAGGACGGGGAGGTGATTGATCGTGGCAAGGGCGGCACCGGTGACGAGGTTGGTGGCGCCGGGGCCGATGGATGTGGTGACGGCGTGTGCGGAGAGCCGGCCGGACTGGCGGGCGTACCCGACGGCGGCGTGCACCATGGACTGCTCGTTGCGGCCCTGGAGGAAGGGCATGGAGGGCCCGGTCTCCAGCAGCGCCTGGCCGATTCCGGCGACGTTGCCATGGCCGAAGATGCCCCAGGTGGCGCTGACCAGACGCTGCCGCCGGCCGTCGCGCTCGGTGTACTGGCGGGCGAGGAAGGAGACCAGGGCCTGGGCGGTGGTGAGCCTGCGGGTGCTCATCGGGATGCCTCCTGACCGGAGAGTCCGGAGGGGCCGGAGATTCCGTGGAGCGGGAGCCGGGGGTCGACCGGCTGCGCCGGCCAGGTGTCGCGGATCCAGCCGTGATCGGGGTGGTCGCTGATCAGCCACTCCCGCTGCTCCCCCGGGCCGGCCATCACGTTGAGGTAGTACATGGTGTGGCCGGGGGCGGCGATGGACGGGCCGTGCCAGCCGTCGGGGATCAGGACCGCGTCGCCACTGCGGACCTCGGCGAGGACATCCGTGCCGCCGGGCCGGGACGGGGAGACCCGGTGATAGCCGAACCCGGCCGTGCCACCCCGCTCCTCGATCTCGAAGTAGTAGATCTCTTCGAGAACCGACTCGGCTCCGGGGCGGTGTTCGTCATGTTTGTGCGGCGGATACGAGGACCAGTTGCCACCGGGGGTGAGGACCTCGACGGCAATCAGCCGGTCGCACTCGAACGTGTCGGCGGCGGCGAAGTTGTGGACCTGGCGCGAGCAGGTCCCGGAGCCGCGCAGCTCGACGGGTACCTCCGGCGCGGGGCCGTAGCGAGCGGGGAGTCGTCGCTCGCACTTCGCTCCTGCCAGGGCGAAGCGGCCTCCTGCGCCGGAGGCGATCTGCGCATGGGCGTCGCGTGGTACGTAGGCGAAGTCGGACACCCCGCTGAACACGCTTTCCCGGCCCAGCAGTTCAAAGATCTCACCTGAGGTGTGCACCGTACAGCCACCGGTCAACGGCAGGACGATCCACTCACTCTCCCCGGTGACAAATGGGTGAACACCACCGGGCCGCAGCTCCACCACACGCAGGCTCGACCGGTCCCAGCCGGCCCGCTTCGGATCGATGTCCAGGGCGTACGGTCCCTCCGCCGCGCTGCCCGCGGGCAGATGCCACCGGTGCCGCGGCCGTTCCCCTACGCGTTCCTCATGGTCCGTCGTCATGCCTTCTCCCTACCCCTCCCTGTCCACTCGCTACAGCAGTGCCACGGCCGTGTCGACGGCACCGGCCACATCCCCGTCGACCGGATAGAGCAGCGACCTCCCCACCACCAGCCCCTGAACGGTGGGAAGTCGCAGCGCGCCACGCCATTTCTCGTACACGCCCTCCTGGTCGCCGCCCACCTCGCCGCCCAGCAGCACGGCAGGCAGCGTCGATGTCTCCATCACGCGCGCCATGTCGTCGGGGTTCTCGGTGACGGGCACCTTGAGCCAGGTGTACGCGGAGGTCCCCGCGAGTCCCGAGGCGATGGCGATCGACGTGGTCACCGCGGCCGCGCCGAGGTCGTTGCGGACCTTGCCGTCGATCCGGCGGCAGAGAAACGGCTCGACGAAGACCGGCAGCCGGTGCGCGGCCATGGCGTCGATGGCGCGGGCAGTGGCGTGCATGGTGTCGAGGGAGCCGGGGTCGTCGTAGTCGATGCGGAGCAGCAGCTTGCCCGCGTCGAAGCCGAGCCGGGCGAGGTCGTCGGGCCGGTGGCCGGTGAAGCGGTCGTCGAGTTCGAAGGAGGCGCCCGCAAGACCACCGCGGTTCATCGAGCCGATGACGACCTTGTCCTCCAACGCGCCGAGGAGCAGCAGGTCGTCGAGGATGTCGGCGGTACCGAGGACACCGTCGACGCCGGGGCGGGAGAGGGCGAGGCAGAGCCGCTCCAGGAGCTCGAACCGGTTGGCCATGGCCAGTTCGTGCCCGCCGACGGCGAAGGAGCCGCGGGCCGGATGGTCCGCCGCGATGATCATCAGGCGCCCGCTGTCACCGACGAGGGGCCGTCTGCGGCGGTGGGCGGCGGCCTCGGCGACGGCTTCGGGGTGGCGCACGCGCAGCCGTACGAGGTCGGCGACGGAGGAGGCCGCGGGTGTCATGAGACCGCCCCGGGCCCGGTTCCGGGTTCGGGTTCGGGTTCGCCGGTGGTGACGGCGCCGCGGACGAGTGCCTCTTCCACCTCGTAGGGGAAGGGCATGGCGGGCGAACAGGCGAGCCGGGAGGCGACGATGGCACCGGCTGCGTTGGCGTACCGCATGATGCGCTCGGTCTCCCAGCCCGCGAGCAGCCCGTGGCAGAGCGCCCCGCCGAAGGCGTCTCCGGCGCCGAGACCGTTGACGACGTCCACCGGCAGGGGCGGGACGTCGGCGACGGTGCCGTCCCGGTGGACGGCGAGGACGCCCTTGGGGCCCTGCTTGACGACGGCGAGCTCGACCCCGGCGGCGAGCAGGGCGCGGGCGGCCGCATACGGCTCGCGCTCCCCGGTGGCGATCCGGCACTCGTCGAGATTGCCGACGGCGACGGTGGCGTGGGCGAGGGCCTCGCGGTAGCGCGCGGTGGCCGTGGGGTGGACGAGGTGGTCCGTGCCGGGGTGATCGGGCTCGCCGGCCCAGAACATCGGGCGCCAGTCCAGGTCGAAGACCGTGCAGCGACCTCGCGCGAGGCCTCGCTCGCTGCCGGACTCCGCCCGCGCCTCGCCCCTGGCGCGCAACGCCGCCAGCGTCGCCGTGCGACTGGGTTCCGCGCACAGTCCGGTGCCGGTCATCCAGAAGACCCGGGCCGCCCGGATCGCGTCCAGGTCGAGTTCCGCTTCGTGGATCTCCAGGTCGGGCGCCTTGGGCAGGCGGTAGAAGTAGAGCGGGAAGTCGTCGGGCGGAAAGATCTCGCAGAAGGTCACCGGAGTCGGATACGCGTCGACAGGCGTCACCCATCGGTCGTCCACCCCGAACTCCCGCAACTGCTGGTGGAGATAGTCCCCGAACGCGTCCCGGCCGGTGCGTGTCACCACCGCCGTCCGCCGTCCGAGCCGGGCGGCCGCAACAGCCACATTGGTCGGTGAGCCGCCGAGGAACTTCCCGAACGTGTCGACCTGAGCCAGCGGGCGTCCGGTCTCCAGGGGGTAGAGGTCCACCCCGATCCGCCCCATGGTGATCACGTCGTACATCTCAGGCATACGCGTCCCTTCGACCGGCGACCGGAGCGGCTGCCCCCAGGTCTAGCCCTCTCTCCGGAACCCTGTCAACATTTTGTCCGGACATACGGACGTACTCTTGACACTCGTCTTCCGGCGCCGAATTCTTGGCCGCATGACCTCCTCCGCTTCCGCTCCGGCCCGCATCCGTATCGGCTCGGCACCCGACTCCTGGGGGGTCTGGTTCCCCGACGATCCCCGTCAAGTGCCGTGGCAGCGCTTCCTCGACGAGGTGTCCGAGGCGGGTTACGAGTGGATCGAGCTGGGCCCGTACGGCTATCTCCCGACCGACCCGGCCCGCCTCGCCGAGGAGATCGGCCGCCGCGGACTCACCGTCTCCGCGGGCACCGTTTTCACCGGATTGCACCACGGCCCGGACGTCTGGGAACGGACCTGGGCGCATGTCGCCGACATCGCGGCACTCACCCGGGCGATGGGCGCTGGGCATCTGGTGGTCATTCCGTCGTTCTGGCGCGACGACAAGACGGGCGAGATCCTTGAGGACCGCACCCTCACCGCGGAACAGTGGCGCCACCTCACCACGCAGACGGAGCGGCTGGGCCGCGAGGTGCGGGACCGTTACGGACTGCGGATCGTCGTCCACCCCCATGCCGACACCCACATCGACAGCGAGGAGAACGTCAACCGGTTCCTCGACGCCACTGATCCCGACCTGGTCTCGCTCTGTCTCGACACCGGCCACTACGCCTACTGCGGCGGGGACAGCGTCAAGCTGATCGAGACCTACGGCGAGCGGATCGGCTATCTGCACCTCAAGCAGGTCGACCCGGACGTCCTGGCCGAAGTCGTGGCGGACGAGGTGCCGTTCGGGCCGGCCGTGGCACGGGGCGTCATGTGCGAACCACCGAACGGTGTACCCGCCCTGGGTCCCGTGCTGGACGCGGCCCGCCGGCTGGACGTCGACCTGTTCGCGATCGTCGAGCAGGACATGTATCCGTGCCCGCCCGACAAGCCACTGCCGATCGCCCGCCGCACCCGCGCCTTCCTTCGCTCCTGCGGCACCCCGGCGCAGACACCCGCGCCCGAGCAGGACACACCGAACCAGGCACGGATGTGACGTCCGGGCGGCGTGCGGTGTTGTGCTCGGAGAGAAGCGGGTGCGGTCCCTTCCGCACCCCGTGACCGCACGAGGAGCAACTCACCGTGATCCGCAAGATGTCTCTCTCCGCCAGGACGGCTGGGGCCTCAGCCCTGGCCGCACTCGCCCTGGCCGCCACCCTCACCGCCGCGCCCGGCGCCTCGGCCGCCGGGCGCGCCCCGGAGCAGTCGCTCCTCTCGCCCGGCGCGGCCTGCGTGTTCTACGACGGCAACCAGCTGACCTTCTTCGGTGAACAGGGCGAACGGGTCTCCGAGGTGCAGTGCCTTCTGGCCAACCGCCGCTATCTGCCGTGGAGCGCCGTCGACGGCACCTTCGGGACGACGACCCTCGCCGCTGTTCTGCGTTTCCAGGCGGACCACCCGCCACTCGTCCCGGACGGCCTGGTCGGTCCGCAGACCTGGTCCGCACTCTGGCACGCATAGCCGCCTCCGGCCCACATGCACGCCTTCTGTCACAGATATCACCCCCTCGTCACACATGTCTGCGTTACGCGGATCTTCCGTCACAGGCGCTCGACAGCCCCTCGCCGCTCGTCACTCCGTGTCGTTCACCGGACACAGGCTGAGTGATCGTCAGCGTCCGTGCCGCAGTGCCCCCGACAGCCCCCGGCTGCCGCCGCGGCACAGAGAGGTGTCACTTATGACGGACAGAAGGCTCTGGTCCTACAAGGACATTGCCGCGCACATCCGGGTACAGCCGGAAACCGTTCGCTCGTACCGCAAGCACGGTCTCCTTCCCGCACCCGACCATGTGGAGAGTGGTAAGCCCTACTGGTACGCGGACACCGTCCGCGCCTGGATCGCTGCCCGCCCGAGCAACCGGGGCCGCAAGGACTGACGCCCTCTCCCCTTCCTCCGTCCATTCCAGGCCCCGTACGGCGACCGTCCCACCCGGCGCCGCACGGGGCCTCCGTCCGTGCCTGGTTCCCGTGGCGCCCGGTCCTCGGCCGGGCTACTTCATGGGGTCGATGATCGTCACTCCTGCCCCTGGCGTCTTCCCCATCGCGGCGAGTGCCGCCGGTGCCGCGTCCAGCGGGATGGTGGACGTCACCAGCAGGTCGGGGCGCAGGGTGCCGGCCCGCACCATGTCCATCATCGGCGGGTAGTCGTGCGCGGCCATTCCGTGGCTGCCGAGGATCTCCAGTTCTTGACCGATCACCCGCGCCATGGGGACAACGGGGTCACCGGCCACCGTGGGCAGCAGTCCCACCTGGACATGGCGCCCCTGCCACCGCAGGCTGCGGACCGAGGCGGCACAGGTGACCGGCGAACCCAGCGCGTCGAGTGACAGATGCGCTCCGCCTCCGGTCAGTTCGCGCACTGCTTCGTCCGCCCCGCCCGGGTGCGCGGACGCGTCCACGCACGCCGCCGCCCCGAACGACCGGGCGAGTTCGAGCGCGCGAGCCGAGACGTCGACCGCGACCACCCGTGCCCCGCACGCCACCGCGATCATGACGGCGGACAGTCCGACCCCGCCGCATCCGTGCACCGCGACCCACTCGCCCGGCGCCACCCGCCCCTGACCGACGACGGCCCGGAAAGCCGTGGCGAACCTGCACCCCAGACCGGCTGCCGTGGCGAACGACAACCCCTCCGGCACGGCGACCAGATTGACGTCGGCCTGTTCCAGAGCCACGTACTGGGCGAACGAGCCCCAGTGGGTGAAGCCCGGCTGGGTCTGCCGCTCACAGACCTGCTGGGCACCGGCCGCACAGGCGGGGCAGCGCCCGCAGGCGCAGACGAAGGGCACGGTGACCCGGTCGCCGGGCCGCCAGTTGACAACGCCCCGTCCCACCTCCTCGACCACACCGGCGAGTTCGTGGCCCGGCACATGCGGCAGGGTGATGTCCGGGTCGTGGCCCATCCAGCCGTGCCAGTCGCTGCGGCACAGCCCGGTCGCCTCGACTCGAACCACGACGCCCTGCTCGGAGGGGACCGGATCCGGTACATCCTGCACCCCGGCGTCCTGCCCGAACTCCTCGAACACCACTGCCCTCATCAGCCCGCCCTTCGTTCCGCCCGCCGGCCGGACCGCACCCGTGCTGTCCGTCGAAGCACTCGTCGGACCGTCGAATCTACGCCCCGGTGCTGATCTTGTCCCGATCGGGAGCGGCCGCGGACATGTCCTCGGCGAGGACCGATGCGGGCCCCCCTTCGCTCAGCCCGAACCTCTGGTGGAAGGCCCGCAGCGGTGCGGGTGCCCACCAGGTCACCCGGCCCATCAGCTTCATCACCGACGGCACCAGCAGGCTCCGCACCACCATGGCGTCCATCAGCACGGCGAGCGCGATACCGAGGCCCAGCATCTTCGTGTTGGTCACCCGCGACGTACCGATGGCGACCATCACCACCGCGAGGATCACGGCCGCCGCAGTGATCAGTCCGCCGGTGTGCCTCAGCCCGAAGGTCACCGAATGCTCGTGGTCTCCGGTGCGGTCGTACTCCTCCTTGATCCGGGAGAGCAGGAACACCCCGTAGTCCATGGAGAGTCCGAAGGCGACGCAGAACATCAGTACGGGCAAGGTCGTCTCGATGTCCCCTGTACTGGTGAAGGAGAGCAGTCCGGACAGATGCCCGTCCTGGAAGACCCAGACGACCGCTCCGAACATCGCTGTAAGGCTCAGAGCGTTGAGCACCACTGCCTGGAGCGGGATGAGCACGCTGCCGGTGAGCAGGAAGACCAGCAGCAGCGTCACGAGGACGATGATGCCCACCGCCCACGGCAGCCGGTCCGCGATGGCGTCCTTGGAGTCGACGAGGACCGCAGCCGTGCCCGTCACCGAGGTGTCGAACGGCGCGGGCTGGGCCCGGAGCTCGCGTACGAGCTGCTGGGACTCCTCCCCCACGGCCTCCCCCTTGGGCAGCACGCTGAAGTATGCGGACCGCCCCTCCGTCACCGGTCCGTCGACTCGGAGGACGCCGGGGAGCGCAGTGATCCTGTTCCGGTAGTCGGCGTACTGGGCGGGCGTCGCGCTGCCTTCCGCGAGGACTTCGAGGCCGCCGCCGGGGCTGCCGGGGAAACCGTCCCGTATGTGCTGCTGGACGACATGCGACTCGGCACCCGCGGGCAGCTGGCGGTCGTCCGCCGTACCGAACTTCACCCCGAGGAACGGCAGTCCGAGCAGGACCAGGCCCACCGTGGTGAGGACGGCGAAGACCGGCGCCCGGCGCATCACCAGGGTCGCGAACCGCCCCCATCCCCTGCCCGACGTGTCCGGATCGTGGTGCGCCTCGCTCCCCCGGCGGCGCAGCAGTCGGCGCAGGTCCAGGGAGTTGACCCGAGGACCGAGAAGCATCAGCGCGGCCGGCAGCAGGATCAGCGCGGCAGCGGCCGCCAGCAGAACCACGGCGATCCCCGCATAGGCGAACGAGCGCAGGAAGTACTGCGGGAAGACCAGCATCGCGGCCAGCGAGACCGCCACGGTCAGCGCGGAGAACAGCACCGTGCGCCCCGCGGTGCGCAGCGTCGTGCCCACCGCCGCCCGGGTGTCCGCTCCCGCCGCGAGCTCCTCGCGGAACCGACGCACGATGAACAGGGCGTAGTCGATGGCGAGCCCGAGACCGAGGGCCGTGGTGAGGTTCTGGGCGAAGACCGAGACGTCGGTGAATTCGGTGATGCCCCGCAGTACGGCGTTGGTCCCCAGGATCGCGACGATGCCGACGCCGAGCGGCAGCAGGGCCGCGATCGCGCTGCCGAAGACCATGACCAGCAGCACCAGAGTGACCGGAAGGGCGATCATCTCGGCCCGCAGCAGGTCCTCCTGAATGATCGTCTGCATCTCGTGCCGTACGGCGACGGGGCCGCCGACCGAGACCTTCACCGGGCCGTGCGTCCCTCGGTAGGTGGGGGCTATCCGGTCCAGGACCTCGCCCACCGCCTTGTCGTGGCCCTCGATCCTGGCCGCGATCAATGCCTCCCGCCCGTCCTTGGCGCGGAGCCCGGGCGACTTGCTCTGCCAGTACGAACCGACGCCCGTGATGTCCTTCTCCGCAGCCAGCTTCTCGGTGAGCCGTGCGGCCTCGGCGGCCACCGCAGGGTCGTCGACAGAAGAGCTGCCGCTGTCGACCAGCAGCAGAAGGTTGGGCTGGGACGCGGGAAACTCGCGCTCCAGCGCCTTGGTCGTATAGGTGGACTCGGCATCGGGGGCCTCCCAGCCACCGCTGCCCATCCGGTCGGCGACGCCGCTGCCCGCGAACACCGCGAGCGCCGTGATCACCAGGGCCGCCAGCAGCGCGAGCCGCGGCCGCGCGGTGACGAACCGGGTCCAGCCCCCCAGGCGCTCCGAGCGGTTGACTTGAGGCATGGTGCGATGTCCCCTTCCCCCAGACCCGGGCGGCACAGGGCAGCATGGGTCACTCGTTGCCACATACACTGGCAAACACGAGTCATCGCTCGCGTTCCACAAGAATGCGAGCGCCCACTCGCGTTTGTCAAACGCGTGAGGAAAGCTGGGGATTACCGTGTCGGAGGCCAGATCCGGAGCCGCCGGAGCCGCCGGAGGGAAGGGCACCACCGGGGACGCGGGCGCCACCGAGGGGAAGGGCGCCACCAAGGACGCACGCGCCGCCGGGGGTGCGGGCACCGCCGCCGGCCGGCCGCGCCGCCGCCAGGCCCGCGGCGAAGCCCGCATCGCTCAGCTCCTCAAAGCGGCCGCCAGCGTCTTCTGCGCGACCGGCTACACCGCCGCGAGCACCAACGCCATCGCCCGCGAGGCCGGCGTCTCGCCGGGCACGCTCTACCAGTTCTTCCCGAACAAGGAGGCCATCGCCGTCGAACTCGGCGACCAGCTGCTGGGGCGCTGGCGCGAGACGTACGGAGCGGCCTTCCTGCCGGACAATCTGGCACTCCCCCTCGACCGGATGCTGGACGCCACCCTCGACCCGCTGATCACGTTCAACTGCGAGAATCCGGCCTTCACCGTCCTGATGCACGGCTCCGAGATCCCCGGCGTGATCATCCGCGAGCACGACACCCTGCACACGACGATGCTCTCCCGGGTCGAGGCCATCCTCGGTGGGTACCTCCCGGACACGCCGCCCGCCGAGATCACCCGCATCGCCACCATGATCTTCATCGTCTTCAAGGCGGGACTCGACGTGATCATGGCTCACGAGGGCAAGGAGCGGGAGGCATACATCAAGGAGTTGAAGACCGTACTCCTCCGCTATCTGGAGCCGCTGGTCGGCGACCGGGCCCTCCGGGCCCCCTCGGCCGCCCCGGCCACCGATCCGCCGAATGGCCGATAGCGCGCGAAGCGACATCACCCCCTCTCGCGTTCATACCCCCTAGGGGTATAGAGTTGCTACCTGTTGGGGCGCACCGGCCTTCCCGGGGCTCCCTGGCGCCACACTGCAGCTGTCAGCTGTACGCGTCGAAGAGGAGAACACCATGACCACCGAGACCCAGCTCCCCCAGGCCACCGGCTCCTGCTGCTCGCCCGGTGGCTCCTGCCACGACGGTGCGGAGAGCGAAGCACCGGCGGGCGCGGTCACCACCGTCTACCAGGTGACGGGCATGACCTGCGGGCACTGCGAGGGCGCCGTCTCCGAGGAGATCTCCGGCATCGAAGGCGTCACCTCGGTGAAGGCCGTGGCCTCCACCGGGCAGGTGACCGTCGTCTCCGAGGCGCCGCTCTCCGAGGACGCCGTCCGCGCCGCGGTCGACGAGGCGGGATACGAGCTCGCCGGTCAGGCCTGAACGCCGTCCCCACCCGGACACCCCCAAGACCCCGCACCGTCAGCATCACCTGCACCACCCCTTGCACCGCCGGGCCGGACCGACCAGCAGATACTGGTGGGACACGGCCCGGTCGGCATTTCAGGAGTTCGGACATGCACAGCGCTACAGAGGCCGAAGCCCCGGCAGTCGTGAGTTCGGAAGCGGAACTCACGATCGGCGGGATGACCTGCGCCTCGTGCGCGGCCCGCGTCGAGAAGAAGCTCAACCGGATGGACGGCGTCACCGCGTCCGTGAACTACGCGACAGAGAAGGCGCGCGTCGCGTTCGGTGCCGGGACCCGGCTGGCCGACCTGATCGCCACGGTCGAGAAGACCGGATACACCGCACAGCCGGTACAACGGCCCGCACCGACGCCACCCCCGGAAACGTCCTCGACGCCCGAGGCCACCAGCCGCGCCGAGGCCGAACGGACCGGAGGGACCCGACAGACCCGGGAAACCGAAGCCGCGGCGGACACCGACACCGCGCCGGAGGAAACCGAAGCCGAGCGCGGCGCGGCCGACGCTCTCGCCGCCCTGCGGCAGCGGCTGATCGTCTCGGCCGTCCTCGCCGCCCCCGTCGTGCTCCTGGCCATGGTCCCGTCCCTCCAGTTCGACAACTGGCAGTGGCTCTCCCTCAGCCTCGCCGCCCCCGTGGTCGTCTGGGGCGGACTGCCCTTCCACCGCGCCACCTGGACCAACCTTCGGCACGGCGCGGCCACCATGGACACCCTCGTCTCCGTCGGCACGCTCGCCGCGTTCGGCTGGTCGCTCTGGGCGCTGTTCTTCGGGGACGCGGGCATGACCGGGATGCGGCACGGCTTCGACTTCTCGGTCTCACGCGCAATGGGGTCTCCCCTGCTCGAGCGGAGCCGAGAGCTCGGGGAAGGCTCCTCCACCATCTATCTGGAGGTGGCCGCCGGGGTCATCACCTTCATCCTGCTGGGCCGCTATCTGGAGGCGAAGTCCAAGCGGAAGGCCGGTTCCGCGCTGCGTGCGCTGATGCACCTCGGCGCGAAGGACGTCTCCGTCCTCAGGAACGGCACCGAAGTGCGCATCCCTGTCGCCCGGCTCACCGTCGGCGACCACTTCGTGGTCCGTCCCGGCGAGAAGATCGCCACCGACGGCACCGTCGTCGAGGGCACCTCGGCGGTGGACGCGTCGATGCTCACCGGCGAGTCCGTGCCGGTCGAGGTCGGGGTCGGGGACTGCGTCACCGGTGCCACGCTCAACGCGGGCGGCCGGCTCGTCATCGAGGCGACACGGGTCGGCGCCGATACCCAGCTGTCCCGGATGGCCAGGCTCGTCGAGGACGCCCAGAACGGAAAGGCCGAGGTGCAGCGCCTCGCCGACCGGATCTCCGCGGTCTTCGTCCCGGTCGTCCTGCTGCTCGCGCTGGCCACCCTGGTCGTCTGGCTGCTGTTCACGGACGACGTGACCGCCTCGTTCACCGCCGCCGTCGCCGTACTGATCATCGCCTGCCCCTGCGCGCTCGGCCTCGCCACTCCCACCGCGCTCATGGTGGGTACGGGGCGCGGCGCGCAGCTCGGCATCCTGATCAAGGGCCCGGAGGTCCTGGAGACCACCCGGCGTATCGACACGATCGTCCTGGACAAGACCGGCACGGTCACCACCGGCCGGATGGCCCTCCAGAACGTCCACGCGGCGCCCGGCACCGACGCGGCGCAGCTGCTGCGGCTGGCCGGCGCCCTGGAGCACGCCTCCGAGCACCCGATCGCCCAGGCCGTCGCCACCGGCGCCGCCGAACGCACCGGGGCCGCGCTCCCCGCCGTCCAGACCTTCACCAACGTCCCGGGGCTCGGGGTACGCGGCACCGTCGACGGGCACCAGGTGCTCGTCGGACGCCCCCAGCTGCTCACCGACGCCGGGATCACCGTCCCGGAGGCGCTGTCCGGCGCCCTCGCGGACGCGGCGGCCCAGGGACGTACGTCCATCGCGGTCGCCTGGGACGGCGAGGCGCGTGGCGTTCTCGGGGTCGCCGACGCGATCAAGGACTCCAGCGCGACAGCCGTTGCCGAGCTGCGCGCCCTCGGTCTCAGGCCGGTGCTGCTGACCGGCGACAACCGGGCCGTGGCGGACGCCGTCGCCCGTGCCGTCGGCATCGACGAGGTCTATGCCGAGGTGCTCCCCGAGGAGAAGGTGCACGTCATCGAGCGGCTCCGGGCGGAGGGACGTTCGGTCGCGATGGTCGGGGACGGTGTCAACGACGCGGCGGCCCTCGCCACCGCCGACCTCGGGCTGGCCATGGGCACCGGCACGGACGCCGCGATCGAGGCGAGCGATCTGACCCTCGTTCGTGGAGATCTCAAGGTGGCCGCCGATGCCATCCGGCTCTCCCGACGCACCCTGACCACGATCAAGGGCAACCTTTTCTGGGCATTTGGCTACAACGTTGCCGCCCTACCCCTTGCGGCATTTGGCCTGCTCAACCCTATGATTGCCGGAGCGGCGATGGCCTTCTCATCGGTCTTCGTCGTGACGAACAGCCTGCGGTTGCGCGCCTTCACATGATTTCCACAAAGAGATCTAGATCACATCGGTTTGAGGGTAACCATCCGATGGGTTCGCGAGTCTAAGAGTGCGATGCCAAGGATGTCTTGGGGGACGTCCGACGAAGTGTCTTGGGGGATGCTTCAGGCAAGCGTTGGCCGGGGCACGTGCACCGGGGAGCTTTGAGCGGCCCTCCCGAAGGTACGTACCCCGGCAGACCGCGAGACGTGCAACCGCAGTGACGTAGTGCAGCAGTACCGAGGAACACCCAGGAGCTTCGGCTCCCGCAGACGCCCGGCCGGATCCCGTGGGGGGAATCCGCTCCGGGACATGGGAAGCGCCTCGCTGCCGGCCCGTGGGGGGATCGGCGGCGGGGCGCTTCTCGCTACGGGACAGCCCTTGGGGCCTGGGCCGGGTACGCAAATCGCCCCGGACACCGCGCTCTGTGCGAAAGCGCGGTACGCGGGGCGAAGGCAGCCCGGCCGCAGTGGCCGGGGTGATACAGAGGGTGCTACGGGATTCAGCGGCCCTCGACCGGGACGAAGTCGCGCAGGACCTCGCCGGTGTAGATCTGGCGCGGGCGGCCGATGCGGGAACCCGGCTCCTTGATCATCTCGTGCCACTGGGCGATCCAGCCGGGGAGCCGGCCGAGCGCGAAGAGGACGGTGAACATCTCGGTCGGGAAGCCCATGGCCCGGTAGATCAGACCCGTGTAGAAGTCCACGTTGGGGTAGAGGTTGCGCGAGACGAAGTACTCGTCGGAGAGCGCGTGCTCCTCCAGCTTCAGCGCGATGTCGAGCAGCTCGTCGGACTTGCCGAGCGCGGACAGCACGTCGTGGGCCGCAGCCTTGATGATCTTGGCGCGCGGGTCGAAGGACTTGTAGACGCGGTGGCCGAAGCCCATCAGCCGGACGCCGTCCTCCTTGTTCTTCACCTTGCGGATGAAGGAGTCGACATCGCCGCCGTTGGCCTGGATGCCTTCGAGCATCTCCAGCACCGACTGGTTGGCGCCACCGTGCAGCGGGCCCCACAGCGCCGAGATACCGGCCGAGATCGAGGCGAACATGTTCGCCTGCGAGGAACCGACCAGACGCACGGTGGAGGTCGAACAGTTCTGCTCGTGGTCCGCGTGCAGGATGAGCAGCTTGTCGAGCGCGGAGACGACGACCGGGTCCAGCTCGTACTCCTGGGCGGGGACCGAGAAGGTCATGCGCAGGAAGTTCTCGACGTACCCGAGGTCGTTGCGCGGGTAGACGAAGGGGTGGCCGATCGACTTCTTGTACGCGTACGCGGCGATCGTCGGCAGCTTGGCCAGCAGGCGGATCGTCGAGAGGTGGCGCTGCTCCTCGTCGAACGGGTTGTGGCTGTCCTGGTAGAACGTGGACAGCGCGCTGACGACCGAGGACAGCATGGCCATCGGGTGGGCGTCGCGCGGGAAGCCGTCGAAGAACCGCTTGACGTCCTCGTGCAGCAGCGTGTGCTGGGTGATCTCGTTCTTGAAGGTCGAAAGCTCGTCGACCTTCGGAAGCTCACCGTTGATGAGCGTGTACGCGACCTCGAGGAACGTCGAGCGCTCGGCGAGCTGCTCGATGGGATAGCCGCGGTACCGCAGGATGCCCTGCTCACCGTCGAGGTAGGTGATGGCGGATTTATACGCGGCGGTGTTGCCGTATCCGCTGTCCAGCGTCACCAGGCCGGTATGTGCCCGGAGCTTCCCGATGTCGAAGCCCTTGTCGCCGACGGTGCTGTCGATCACCGGGTAGGTGTACTCGTCATCGCCGTACCGCAGTACTACAGAGTTGTCGCTCACGTCATCCCTCACCGACGTAGTGCCTCTTCTTCGAGGTTCCCTGACTGTCTCCACCCTCCCCCATTTGGCTCAGGAGAGTGCACTCGGGGTCGTCCATTGGACCTACTGGCGGCACTCAGTGCCGCCAACTTACTCATCCTGCCCCCTTGACTCCGGTTCCGGAAGGGCCTCGTGATGTTTGCCACCGATTTGATCGATCATTTTTTTCCGCTGATCCTCCGCCCGACCCTCCGCGCAACCGGTAATCCAGCGCCGTACAGCGTCTGCCTGCGGAAACCGTGCGGACCGCCTGGCCGATCGCCTGCCGGGAGCCGACCAGCACAACGAGCTTCTTGGCCCTCGTCACGGCCGTGTACAGCAGGTTCCGCTGGAGCATCATCCAGGCGCTCTTGGTGACGGGGATGACGACGGCCGGGTACTCGCTGCCCTGGGATCGGTGGATCGTCATGGCGTACGCGTGAGCCAGCTCGTCCAGCTCGTCGAAGTCGTACGGGATCTCCTCGTCCTCGTCGGTGAGGACCGTCAGCTGCTGTTCATCGAGGTCAAGGGTGGTGACAACGCCGACCGTGCCGTTGAAGACGCCGTTCTCCCCCTTGTCGTAGTTGTTTCGGATCTGGGTGACCTTGTCGCCGACCCGGAAGACCCGGCCCCCCATCCGCTTCTCCGGCAGGTCGGGGCGGGCCGGGGTGATGGCCTGCTGCAGCAGTCCGTTGAGCGTGCCCGCGCCGGCCGGACCGCGGTGCATGGGGGCGAGGACCTGGACGTCACGCCTCGGGTCGAGGCCGAATTTGGCCGGAATACGACGGGCCGCGACGTCCACCGCGAGGACGCCCGCCTCCTCGGTCTCGTCCTCGACGAAGAGGAAGAAGTCGCTCAGGCCCTGGGTGAGCGGCGGCGTCCCGGAGTTGATCCGGTGGGCGTTGGTGACGACTCCGGACTGCTGGGCCTGGCGGAAGATCGTCGTCAGCCGGACCGCGGGAACGGGTCCGCCCTCGGCGAGCAGGTCGCGTAGCACCTCCCCCGCGCCGACCGAGGGCAGCTGGTCGACATCCCCGACGAGCAGCAGATGGGCACCGGGTGCCACGGCTTTGAACAGCTTGTTGGCGAGCAGCAGATCGAGCATCGACGCCTCGTCGACGACGACGAGATCGGCGTCCAGCGGACGGTCCCGGTCGTAGGCCGCGTCCCCGCCCGGCTTCAGTTCCAGCAGCCGGTGCACGGTGGACGCCTCGGCGCCGGTCAGCTCGGACAGCCGTTTCGCGGCCCGCCCGGTGGGCGCGGCCAGAACGACCTTTGCGCGCTTGGCCCGGGCCAGCTCGACGATGGAGCGGACGGTGAACGACTTGCCGCAGCCGGGTCCGCCGGTCAGCACGGCGACCTTCCGGCTGAGCGCGAGCCGTACGGCCGCCTCCTGCTCGGGGGCGAGCGTCGCCCCGGTACGACCGGCGAGCCATGTCAAGGCCTTGCCCCAGTCCACGTCCTGGAAGGCCGGCAGCCGGTCCTCGGGGGTCCGCAGCAGCCGCTGCACCTGCGCGGCGAGAGCGACCTCGGCGCGGTGGAACGGCACGAGGTAGATCGCGGTGATCGGCTCGCCTCCCTCGGGCGACGGCACCTTCTCCCGTACGACGCCTTCCGGATCCTCGGCCAGTTCGGCGAGGCACTCGATGACCAGACCCGTATCGACCTGGAGCAGCTTGACCGCATCGGCGATCAGCCGCTCCTCCGGGAGGAAGCAGTGCCCCTGGTCGGTGGACTGCGACAGCGCGTACTGCAGCCCCGCCTTGACCCGCTCCGGACTGTCGTGCGGGATGCCGACCGCCTGCGCGATCTTGTCCGCGGTGAGGAAGCCGATGCCCCAGACGTCGGCGGCCAGCCGGTAGGGCTGGTTCTTCACGACGGAGATCGAGGCGTCCTCGTACTTCTTGTAGATACGGACGGCGATGGAGGTGGAGACGCCCACACCCTGGAGGAAGACCATCACCTCCTTGATCGCCTTCTGCTCCTCCCAGGCGGCGGCGATCATCTTCGTCCGCTTCGGGCCGAGCCCCGGGACCTCGACCAGCCGCTTCGGCTGCTGCTCGATGATGTCGAGCGTGTCGACGCCGAAGTGGGTGGTGATCCGGTCGGCCATCACCGGCCCGATGCCCTTGATCAGTCCGGAGCCGAGGTAACGGCGGATGCCCTGGATGGTGGCGGGCAGCACGGTCGTGTAGTTCTCCACCGTGAACTGCTTGCCGTACTGGGAGTGCGAGCCCCAGCGCCCCTCCATCCGCAGGGACTCCCCGACCTGCGCACCCAGCAGCGAACCGACGACGGTCAGCAGATCACCCGCACCCCGACCCGTGTCGACGCGGGCGACCGTGTACCCGTTCTCCTCGTTCGCGTAGGTGATCCGCTCCAGGACCCCTTCGAGGACGGCCATGTTGGACATGCCTCGACCGTATCGGGCGCCACCGACACTCCACACGCCGAGTCACGGACCCACGCGGTGGGACAACTGCCGCCGACGCCGAGGATGTGGCGGCGCTCGGTGTGCAGCAGCCGGTCGCCGACCGCGAGATCGCCTGCGAGTTCGGCGGCGAAGCCGATGAAGGCGGCCCGGGAGACGACCTCGGTGCCCAGGAAGCTTCTTGAGAGTGGGAGCTGCTCCTCTCAGATACGACTGCCGGAGGCGGTGTCCGACGACAGCCGTTGGGCGAGATAGATCGGTATGACGGAGAGCAGGACCAGGACGGCGGCGACGACGTTGACGACGGGTGCCTGTTGGGGCCGGGCCATGTTGGAGAAGATCCAGACGGGGAGGGTCTGGACGCCGGGCCCTGCGGTGAAGGTCGTCACGACGATCTCGTCGAAGGAGAGTGCGAAGGCGAGGAGCCCGCCCGCGACGAGCGCGGAGCGCACCAGCGGGAAGGTGACGTCGACGAACGTACGGAAGGTGTGCGCCCCGAGGTCCATGGCGGCCTCCTCGTAGGATCCGGGCATCCGGCGCAGCCGGGCGATCACGTTGTTGAAGACGACCACGATGCAGAAGGTGGCGTGTCCGACGATGACGGTGAACAGGCCAAGGCCCACGCCGAGCGGTTCGAGGACCGTGCGGAAGGCGGTGTTGAGCGCGACGCCGGTGACGATGCCGGGCAGCGCGATCGGCAGGACGACCACGAAGGAGATGGCCTCGCGTCCGAAGAACTTGTAGCGCTGGCAGGCGAAGGCGACGAGCGTGCCGAGGACCAGGGCGATCGCGGTCGCGCCGAGCCCGGCCTTGAGTGAGGTCCACAGCGCGCCGCGGGCGCCGGAGCTGTGCCAGGCATCGACCCACCAGTCGAAGGTGAGTCCGGGCGGCGGCCAGCCCGAACTACGGTCCGGGTTGAGGGAGTTGATGAGGACCAGGAGCAGCGGGACGTAGATCACCGCGAAGCCGAGCGCGGCGGCGATGCGCACAGTGATGCGCGCGGGGCGGGAGAGATTCATCGTAGGGACCTTCGCTGTGCGTGATGCGATGCGGACCGTCAGAGGCTGCTGAGGGCTCCGGTGCGGCGCACCGCGAGCAGATAGAGCACGATGATGACCACCGGCACCGTGCCGAGCGCGGCGGCCAGCGGCAGGTCCAGAGTGATGTTGGAGTAGATGAGGTTGCCGATGAGCTGGGTCTTGCCGCCGACGATCTGCACGGCGATGTAATCGCCGAGGCTGAGCGAGAAGGTGAAGACCGACCCGGCCGCGACGGACGGAAGGACCATCGGCAGCACCACGGCACGGAAGGTTCTGCCGGTGCGGGCGCCGAGGTCTGCGGAGGCGTCCAGGAGGTTGGCCGGGAGCTGCTCGAGTCCGGCGTGGATCGGCAGGACCATGTACGGCAGCCACAGGTACGTCAGCACGAGGACGGTCGCGGTCAGACCGTAACCGGGCCCTTTGATGCCGAGTGGCCCCAACAGCCAGTCGAGCAGGCCGCCTTGGGCGAGGATGAGCCGCCAGGCGTACGCCTTGACGAGGTAGCTGGCCCACAGCGGAGTGAGGATCGCCACGACGAGGAGCGGCCGCCACCTGGGCTGCGCGATGCGGGCCGTGTAGAAGGCGATGGGGAAGGCGATCAGGACACACAGCACGGTGACCGCGAGGGCGACGCCGACACTGCGCAGGGCGACCTGCCGGTAGACGTCGGTGGTGAACAGCGCGGTGAAGTTGTCCGTGTTCCAGACCTTCACCACGTTCGAGGTGAAGGCGTCCGTGGTCCAGAACGCGGACAGGAACAGCACGGTGAGCGAGCCGAGGTAGGCCAGGACGAGCCAGGCCAGCGGCGCGGAGAGCAGCAGGGACAGCTGCAGCCGGGGGCGTCGGTGCAGGATCCCGGCGAGCCGCCGGACGGGTCCGGCGGCGTGCGCGGTGTCGGTCATCGGTGGGTAACCCTCAGCCCTTGATCCCGGTCCAGGCCTGGACCCACTTGGCGTACGGCACGCACGTGGTGTCCGTGCGTCCGTCCACGCACTGCGGGATGGGCGTGGTCCAGAAGTGGACCTGATTCCAGTACGACTCGTCGGCCGCGTGATACGTGGTGCAGTGGTTCTTGTCGGCGGTCTCCGCACAGGCCTTGGCGTTGGAGGGGGCCTCGCCGAAGTACTCGGCGACCTGAGCGTTCACCTTCGGGGAGACGATCCAGTCCATCCACTTGTAGGCGCAGTTCGGGTGCTTCGCCTTCGCGGAGATCATCCAGGTGTCGGACCAGCCGGTGGCGCCCTCCTCGGGAAGGACGGCCTTGACCGGGACCTTCTCGGCCTGGGCGGTGTTCAGGATGACCTGCCAGCTGGTGCCGACCACGGAGTCACCGCTCTTGAAGGCGGAGACCTCCTTGAGGTAGTCGCTCCAGTACTCGCCGACGTTCGCGTTCTGCTCCTTGAGCAGGGCGACCGCGGCGTCGAACTGCTTCTGGTCCAGGGCGTACGGGTCCTTGATGCCGAGGGACGGCTTGCTCTTCATCAGGTACAGGGCGGCGTCCGCGATGTAGATGGGCGAGTCGTACGCCGTGACCTTCCCCTTGTACGCCGAGGACTTGTCGAAGACCACGGACCAGGAGTCGGGTGCCGGGGAAACGTTCTTCGTGTTGTACATCAGGAGATTGGCGCCACGGCCGTGCGGGATGCCGTAGGAGACACCCTTGACCGAGTTCCACTGCTGGTCCTTGAGCCCGGAGAAGACGTCCTTGTAGTTGGGTACCAGCTTGGTGTTGACGGGTGCGGCGTCGCCGGACGCGATCAGGCGCAGCGACGCATCGCCGGAGGCCGAGACCGCGTCGTACTGGCCGGTCTTCATCAGGCTGACCATCTCGTCGGAGGTGCCCGCGGTCTTGGTGTTGACCTGACAGCCGGTCTGCTTCTCGAAGTCGGTGACCCAGTCGACCTTCGGGTCGTTCGAGCCGTCCTCGGCGTAGCCCGCCCAGGCGATCAGGTTCACCTGCCCCTCCGTCCTGCCGAGGGACTTCTGCGCGGCGAGCTTCGGCGGGGTGAAGGCGCCGCCGCCGGGCGACGTCCCGGCGGTGTCCGAAGAACCGCAGGCGGCGGCAAGGAGCAGGGCGCCGAGCGTGGCCGCTGCTCGGGACGTTCGGTTCAGACGCACAGGGATCTCCACGGAAGGGGGAAACGGCGGGGAAGGGTCGTGCGGGTGTGTACGGTCACCGGGCTTCAGGAGCCCGGAGGTTGTGTTGCGCGTGTCCGCGCGGTCACCGTGTCCCAGGGACCCTGAAGTTGTGCCTTTGGTGCCACTGGAGCGTGACCCGGGAGCCGCGGAAGGCGGCGACGTCCTCGGACGAGGTCTCCAGATTCTGCTGGAGGGCGGTGAGTCGGCCGCCCGCGTCGAGGTCCACCAGGAAGCGGGTGGCGTCCCCCAGGTAGACGACCTCCGCGACGGTGCCGGTGGCACGGGAGTGCCGCGGCTCGTCGGCGAGTGCTGATTCCTTGAGTACGCGGATCTTCTCCGGCCGGATGCTGTACGTCGCCCGGTCGCCCACGACCTGCTCCGCGGCGTCGTCGGTCAGCAGGTTCGAGGTACCGACGAAGCCGGCGACGAACGGCGTGGCGGGACGTTCGTATATCTGGGCCGGAGTGCCGACCTGCTCGACGCGCCCCTGGTTGAAGACCGCGATCCGGTCGCTCATCGTCAGCGCCTCCTCCTGGTCGTGGGTGACGAAGACGAAGGTGATGCCGACCTCGCGCTGGATCGCCTTGAGCTCGACCTGCATCTGCTCGCGCAGCTTGAGGTCGAGGGCGCCCAGCGGCTCGTCGAGCAGGAGCACCTTCGGCCGTCCGACCAGGGCGCGGGCCAGCGCCACGCGCTGGCGCTGGCCTCCGGAGAGCTGGGACGGGCGACGGGTGCCGAAGTCCGCGAGACGTACGCTCGCCAGAGCCTCCCTGGCCTGCTTCAGACGCTCGGGCTTGGGCACTTTGCGGACCTTGAGGCCGTAGGCGACGTTCTGCTCCACGGTCATGTGCGGGAAGAGCGCGTAGTCCTGGAAGACGGTGTGCACGTCGCGCTCGAAGGGCGCCAGACGGGTGACATCGGAGCCCGCGAGCTCGACGGTTCCGCTGGTGGGGGCCTCGAACCCGGCGATCATCCGGAGCACCGTGGTCTTGCCGGAGCCGGACGGTCCCAGCATCGAGAAGAACTCGCCGTCCGCGATCTCCAGTTCGACTCCGGCCACGGCCTCTGTCCTGCCGAACGTCTTGCGCAGGTTCTGCAGCCGAATGGCCATTCCCTCCATGGGCGGGAACCTTTCTGGTGCTGTCGGGAGTTGGCCGTAAACATATGAAGTCATAGTTCAAATTTCAAGGCCCCGCTAAGGTAAAGGCTGTGCCAACTGGCAAGGTGGTGATCGTGAACCGAGACAAACCCGGCGCCCGCAGAGTCGTCTTCACACCCGTCGACACCCTGGCCCGCGTGGACGCCGTCGTGCGGCGGCTCGGTGACGCCATCGACCTCGGGCTGCTCGCCGACGGCGAGCAACTCCCCGGCGAGACCGACCTTGCGGCCCAGCTCGGCGTCTCCACCGTGACCCTGCGGGAAGCCCTGATGGCGTTGCGGCAGCAGGGGCTGGTCACCACCCGCAGAGGGCGTGGCGGAGGCAGCTTCGTCACCGTGCCCGACGGCCCCGCGGAGGACCGGCTCCTGGCCCGTCTCGCCGAGTGGAGCACCGAGGAACTCCGCGATCTCGCCGACCACTGGGCGGCCGTGTCCGGGACCGCCGCCCGGCTCGCGGCCCAGCGCACCGAGCCCGATGATCTGCGGCAACTGCGCAGGTCTCTGGAAGAGTTGGTGGACGCCAAGGACTCCGGGGCGCGCAGTCGCATCGTCGGGCGCTTCCATGTCGAACTGGCCGCGGCCGCCCAGTCCGCCCGGCTGACCAGGGAAGAGGTCACCCTCCAGACCGAACTGGGGGCACTGCTGCGCCTCCCGCTCGGCGAGGACGAGCATCTCAAGGACTCCGTGGATCGTCACCGCGCCGTAATCTCGGCCGTGCATGATGGGGCGGATGACCGTGCCAGGGCCCTGGCCGAACAATGCGTGCAGGCCTCCATGGCGCGCCTGATCGAACTCCGCCTCGGCTCTGCCGACGGTGCGCGCGGTCCACGTCCGAAGGAGGCCCCCGATGGGCAGCAGTCCCCGTCTCGGAAGCGAGGCCGGACCGGTCCTACGTGACGAGATGACCGTCGCCGACGCGGCCGCCCGTGTCCGTGATGCGCTCGAAGGAGTCTTCGACGCCGTGGCCAGGACTGCTGCGGACACCGAGGCGGTGCTCGCCCCGGCCGTCGCGGGCGGCCGCCGTCCGGTCTCGGCCGATCTGGCCGCGCTCCGCCCCGGCCTGCATGCCCGCCTCGCCCAGTACGAACTGGTCTCGGGGCTCGGCTTCGTCGCGGCACCAGGACTGCTCGACGACGTACCGGCGTGGCTCGAGTGGTGGCAGACCGCCGCGGACGGGTCCGTGCATCCGCTGTTGCTCGACCTGGACCCGGAGCGCTCGCCCTACTCCGACTACACCCACTGGGACTGGTACACCCTGCCCCGCGACACCGGGCAGCGGGCCGTCGCCGGGCCGTACGTCGACTACCTCTGCTCCGACGAATACAGCCTCACTCTCTCCGCACCGGTGACGGTAGGAGGACGCTTCATGGGAGTGACGGCTGCCGACGTCTACCTGCGGCGCTTCGAAGCGGTCGTCATGCCCCTGCTCCAACGCCTGCCGGAACCCGCCCGCCTGGTGAACGCACGCGGCCGGGTCGCCGCCTCCACCGACCCCCAATACATGGTCGGCTCACTCGCCAAGGACCCGATTTTCGCGACGGTACTGACCGGCCGGACCGCCGGCATCGAACATGACGGACTCCAACTACGGCCCTGTGACGGCGTTCCGCTCATCCTGGTGACAGCGAATCCCACCGCGCCACGCTCCGCGTAGGCGCAGGTCGGGCTGGAACTGCCGGCACCCATGCCCGAGGACGCCCGGCTCGCCGGGGAGCGACCGTCGTTCCGCCGGATCGTCTGGCGGCGCGCAGGCAACCGTCCCTATGATGCTGCGCTGACCAGCGCCGTCGCCACACTCCCGACCCGGCCCGGCATCGCCCCCTTTGCTACAGAGGACCTGCCCATGCCTTTCCGCCGGATCGCCGCCCTGGCGGCGGTGTCCGTGACCGTACTGCTGCTGGCCTCCTGTGGCAGCAGCAAGGTGCACGGCACCGTAACCGAGAAGGAGTACAAGCCGGCCCGCACCACGTGGACGACCGAGCCAGTCACGAAGAGGCAGTGCACCACGTCCCGGAGCAACGGCAAGACCAAGAGGTCGTGCCGCACGGTGCGGACCGGCACCCACCGTGTCTCGCACCGGCATCCGGCGTGCTGGCAGATCGAGCTGGACGACGACGCGCACGAGCTGTGCATATCCAAGAGCCGGTGGGACAAGGTGCGTGTCGGCGACCGGTGGTGACCCGCCGGGGCCCATGCCGCGGCGCCGGCTCTGTCCGGCTCGACGCTCCTGGCCCAGAAAGCCCCTGACGCCGTCCAGCAGCCGGTGAGTCACCCCCGCTCGCATGCGGGGCCAGGCAGATCCGCAGCCGGCTGCTCCAGACGAGCCGGATGGTCCGGAGAGGCTCGGCGCCCACCCCCTCGGGCTCCCTGGCCGCATTGAATGGGCCGACCGCGCCTTCATTGCATTGCGCTTTTTATTCATTACGCGTGGCGAAGCGAATAGAGGGCTCTTCGGGTGGTGCAGGGCAATATATCTATGTCCGTTTTGGGGGGATTTAATACTTCTGTCGTGTGATGTGGGCGATATGGCATGCGTCACCATGATACGACTTAGTAGGGCAAAGAGCCCCTCTCATGGCCCGTTTACGGCCATTTCGGACACTGTTGCCCGTTCCCTGTACGTATCCCGATAGTAATGAGGGTCATTGACCGGAACTTGAACCCCGTTTAAGAATTCTTGGCATCCCCACGGAAGAGGTAATTTCCGATGCAGATCTCCGCGATGTCCAAGAAGTTCGCTCGCATGGCCCAGACGAAGAAGATCTCGCTGGGCATGGCCGCCGCCGGCGCCGCAGTCGTCGCCGGTTCCCTCGTCAGTGCCCCGGCCGCCTCGGCCGCCACCCCCGCCCAGGCCGGCGGCAGCGTCAACACCTGGATCAACCAGTCACTGGAGATCATGCGGGCGCAAGGCATCCCGGGCTCCTACAACGGCATCTACAAGAACCTGATGCGCGAGTCCTCCGGCAACCCCAACGCCATCAACAACTGGGACTCGAATGCCGCCAAGGGCATCCCGTCCAAGGGTCTGCTCCAGGTCATAGACCCGACCTTCAAGGCGTACCACGTCCCCGGCACCTCGTGGAACATCTACGACCCGGTCGCCAACATCACCGCCGCCTGCAACTACGCGGCCCACCGCTACGGCTCGATCGACAACGTCAACTCGGCCTACTGATCAGCTTGCGATGAAACCGATCTCGGCGGCTACCGAGCCGGCCCGGTCCGGTCCGACCGGCCACAGGAGCCGTACGAGACGTTCCCGGTAAGACGAAATGGGGTCCGGTCAGAAGACCGGACCCCTCTCGCTTTCCCCCCGTCAGGGCTTCCCGATCCCCCCGGATCCCTCCCGGAAGCGCCCGACGCAAGATACGACCCGGCAGGGTACGGAAGGGTTGCACCCCTTTGCGATGTCTTTACCCGCCGCTTCGAATCCGCTCTCAGCAGGCGTGCTCGACGTACCGCGCCGCGACCTCCGCGAGGACCTCGGCGCCGTCGCGCGCCCACAGGTCCTCGTTGAAGATCTCCACCTCGATCGGTCCGTCGAAGCCGGTGGCCTCGACCATCTCGCGGAATGCGCGGAAGTCGATGCTCCCGTCGCCGAGTTGCCCCCGTCCGACGAGTACGCCCGCCGGGAGCGGGGTGATCCAGTCCGCCAGCTGGAACGAGTGGATACGGCCGCCCTCCCCCGCCCTCGCGATCTGTGCGGCCGCCTGGTCGTCCCACCAGATGTGGTACGTGTCGACGACCACACCGACCTGCTCCGCCGGGAAGTGCTCCGCGATGTCCAGGGCCTGGGACAGGGTGGAGACGACACAGCGGTCCGAGGCGAACATCGGGTGCAGCGGTTCGATCGCCAGGCGTACACCGCGTTCCTGCGCATACGGGCCCAGCTCGGCAAGCGCTTCCGCAATGCGTTCGCGGGCGCCGTGGAGATCGCGGCTGCCGGGCGGGAGACCGCCGGAGACCAGGACCAGGGTGTCGGTGGACAGGGCCGCCGCCTCGTCGATCGCCGCACGGTTGTCGTCCAGGGCCCGGGCCCGTTCGGCCGGGTCGAGCGCGGTGAAGAAGCCGCCCCGGCAGAGGCTGGTGACGGTCAGGCCCGCGTCCTTCAGAAGCTGCGCGGTGCGCTCGACTCCGTACTCCTGGACAGGGCCCCGCCACAGGCCGACCTTGTCGATGCCCGCCTTGACGCAACCCTCGGTGAGCTCGGGCAGCGACCATTGCTTGATGGTCTCCTGGTTGATGCTCAGACGCGACACGTCCGTCACCGGACACCTCCGTTGACCGTGAGCAGGGCGCGCATCCGGGATTCGGCCAGCTCCGGGTCGGGGAACAGGCCCAGTCGGTCGGCGAGTTCGTACGCCTTCGCCAGGTGGGGCAGTGAACGGGCGGACTGGAGGCCGCCGACCATCGTGAAGTGGTCCTGGTGGCCGGCCAGCCAGGCGAGGAAGACCACGCCCGTCTTGTAGAAGCGAGTGGGCGCCTGGAAGAGGTGCCGGGACAGCTCGACCGTGGGGTCGAGGAGTTCGCGGAAGCCCTTCACGTCCCCGGTGTCCAGGACGCGTACCGCGTGGGCGGCCAACGGGCCGAGCGGGTCGAAGATGCCGAGCAGGGCGTGGCTGAAGCCCCGGTCGTCGCCCGCGATCAGCTCGGGGTAGTTGAAGTCGTCGCCGGTGTAGCAGCGGACCCCACCGGGAAGACGGCGGCGTACGTCGATCTCGCGCTCGGCGTCGAGGAGCGAGATCTTGATGCCGTCGACCTTGTCGGGGTGTTCGGCGATGACCTTCAGGAAGGTGCCGGTGGCGGCGTCGAGGTCCGATGAGCCCCAGTACCCCTCCAGCGCGGGGTCGAACATCGGGCCGAGCCAGTGCAGGACGACCGGCTCCGAGGCCTGGCGCAGCAGGTGTGCGTACGTCTCCAGGTAGTCCTCGGGGCCGTTCGCCGCGGCGGCGAGGGCGCGGGACGCCATCAGGATGGCCTGGGCGCCGCTCTCCTCGACGAGGGTGAGCTGCTCCTCGTACGCGGCCTTCACCTCGGCGAGCGTGGCGGGCCCTGCGGGGAGCTGGTCGGTGCCGACGCCGCATGCGATCCGGCCGCCGACGGCCTTTGCCTCGGCGGCGGAGCGGCGGATGAGCTCGGCGGCGCCGGCCCAGTCCAGACCCATGCCGCGCTGGGCGGTGTCCATGGCTTCGGCGACGCCGAGGCCGTGCGACCACAGATGGCGGCGGAAGGCGAGAGTGGCGTCCCAGTCGACGGCCGCGGGGTCGTCGGGGCTGATGTCGGCGTACGGGTCGGCGACGACATGGGCGGCGGAGAAGACCGTACGGGAGGCGAGCGGAGCCCCGGCCGGTGCGAGGTCGAGCGGGGTGGTTCGGGGTTCGTACGGGCCCTGCGGGAGATGGATCGTCACAGCGTCAGCTCCGGTACGTCCAGGCGTCGGCCCTCGGCGGAGGACTTGAGCCCGAGCTCGGCGAGCTGGACACCGCGGGCGCCGGCCATCAGGTCCCAGGTGTACGGCTCGTCGAGCACGATGTGGCGCAGGAAGAGCTCCCACTGGGCCTTGAAGCCGTTGTCGAAGACGGCGTTGTCGGGGACTTCCTGCCACTGGTCGCGGAACGACTCGGTGACCGGGAGGTCGGGGTTCCAGACCGGCTTGGGGGTGGCCGAGCGGTGCTGGACGCGGCAGTTGCGCAGCCCGGCAACGGCGGAGCCGTGCGTTCCGTCGACCTGGAACTCGACGAGTTCGTCGCGGTTGACGCGGACGGTCCAGGAGGAGTTGATCTGGGCGACGGCGCCGCCGGCTAGCTGGAAGATGCCGTAGGCGGCGTCGTCGGCGGTGGCGGCGTACGGCTTGCCCTGCTCGTCCCAGCGCTGCGGGATGTGCGTCTGGACGTGCGCCTGAACGGTCTTGACCTGGCCGAACAGCTCGTGGAGCACGTACTCCCAGTGCGGGAACATGTCGACGACGATGCCGCCGCCGTCCTCGGCACGGTAGTTCCAGGAGGGGCGCTGGGCCTCCTGCCAGTCGCCCTCGAAGACCCAGTAGCCGAACTCGCCGCGCACGGAGAGGATCTCGCCGAAGAAGCCGCCGTCGATGAGGCGCTTCAGCTTCAGCAGGCCCGGCAGGAAGATCTTGTCCTGGACGACGCCGTGCTTGATCCCGGCGTCCTTGGCGAGGCGGGCCAGCTCCAGTGCGCCCTCGACGTCCGTCGCGGTGGGCTTCTCGGTGTAGATGTGCTTGCCCGCGGCGATCGCCTTCTTGATCGCTTCGACGCGGGCCGAGGTGACCTGGGCGTCGAAGTAGATGTCGATGGTGTCGTCCGCGAGGACCGCGTCGAGGTCGGTCGACCACTCGGTCAGACCGTGCTGGGCGGCGAGTTCCTCCAGCGCATGGGCGCGGCGGCCGACGAGGACGGGCTCGGGCCACAGCACCTCGCCGTCGCCGAGGTCGAGGCCGCCCTGCTCGCGGATCGCGAGGATCGAGCGCACCAGGTGCTGCCGGTATCCCATGCGACCCGTGACGCCGTTCATGGCGATGCGCACTGTCCTGCGTGTCACGAAGTTCCCTCCATACAGCCGTAGCAAGCGCTTTCTATGCGGTATGACGCTAGCCTGCCGACAGCGGCCCGGACAAGAGGGCTCCGTCCAAAACCCTCGGAGGAAGCGATGACAGTCACCCTCGCGGACGTGGCGGCTCGCGCCCGGGTGTCGCCCGCCACCGTGTCGCGTGTGCTCAACGGCAACTACCCGGTGGCGGCGTCCACCCGGGAGCGGGTGCTGCGCGCGGTGGACGACCTGGACTACGTACTCAACGGACCGGCCAGCTCGCTCGCCGCCGCCACGTCCGACCTGGTCGGCATCCTGGTCAACGACATCGCCGACCCGTTCTTCGGGATCATGGCCGGGGCGGCGCAGACCGAGATCGGCGGGCCGGGCGACGGCTCAGGGCGGGCCGGGGGCGAGAAGCTCGCCGTCGTCTGCAACACCGGTGGCTCCCCCGCACGCGAACTCACCTACCTCACCCTGCTCCAGCGTCAGCGCGCCGCGGCCGTCATTCTCACCGGCGGCGCGGTGGAGGACCCGGCGCACCAGGCGGCGATGGCAGCGAAGCTGGCGAAACTCGCGGACGCCGGGACCAGGGTGGTGCTGTGCGGGCGGCCCCCGCTGCCCGAGGGCGAAGCGGTCGTGGCGGCGCTCGCCTTCGACAACCGGGGCGGCGGCCGACGCCTCACCGAGCACCTGCTGACGCTCGGCCACCGGCGGATCGGTTATGTCGCGGGCCCGGTGGAGCGGACGACGACGCGCCACCGGCTGGAAGGGCACCGCGACGCGATGGCGGCGGCGGGCCTGTACGGGGACGACACGACCACGGAAGGGCGTCTCGCGAACGCCCGGGACGAGGATCGTCTCACCGTCCACGGTCCGTACGACCGCCGGTCAGGTTACGACGCGACGCTCGAACTCCTGCGCCGCGAACCGGAGGTGACGGCGATCGTCGCCGCCAACGACACCGTGGCCCTGGGCGCGAGCGCGGCGATCCGGGACCGCGGTCTGCGTATCCCCGAGGACATCTCCGTGGCCGGTTTCGACGACCTGCCGTTCTCGGTGGACGCGGTCCCGGCCCTGACGACCGTACGGCTGCCGCTGTTCGAGGCGGGCGCGCGGGCCGGCCGGCTGGCGATGGGCAAGGAGACCCCGCCGCCCGGAGGCATCGCGACGATCGCGGCGGAGCTGATGGTGCGGGGGTCGACGGCGCCGCCGCGGAAGTGACGCCGCGATATCGTGGAACGACCGGCATTCGGGAGGCCCTCATGACGACCACGCCCATGGACAGGGCCAGCGCCTGGGACGCGCTGGACGGCGTCGCCCTGCCCCGCAGCTTCCCCGTCGCCGACGCCTTCCGCTGATTCCGCTGTCGGCTCCCGGGTACCCGTAACGCATGCCGTGTGCCGTGGAAGGAACACGCACGTCAACTTCTCGGCTCTGAAGGACCGAGCTTGTAAGCCCGGCCTGCAAGCCGTGTCGCGCTCCCGACTGCCCCCTACGACAGGGCGGTCACGGGTCGCATCTACCAGCGGGGGAGGTGTTAAGTCCGTTGTGGTACGGGTCCGTTGACGAGAACCCACGCCGAGCGTGCGCGGTTACGCACGTTGACCCCGGCGACGACGTCGGCCGGACCAGCGAGCCCGCACCGACGACAGGAGAAGCAGTCCCGGGAGGGACGGTTGTTTCGCGCGGTGTGCCCGCACCTGGGGCACATCTGCGAGGTGTAGTGGGCATCCACCGCGATCACCGGCACTCCGGCCCGGCGGGCTTTGTCCCGGATGTGCTCTTCGAGCTGGCAGAACGGCCACGAGGAGAGCGTGGCCCGCTGGTCGCGGGAGGGCCGTACCCGGTCACGGATGCCATCGAGTTCTTCGAGGGCGATCCCGCGTCCGGTGCGTTGTGCGACGGCCACGATCTCCTTGCTGATCTTGTGATTGATGTGCCCGGCGTGCCGGGCTTCCTTCTTTGCCCGGCGCTTGGCCCGGCGGGTTGCCGAACGGCTCTGCTTCGCCTGCAGTTCGGCGCGCTTGGCCGCATGCCGGCGCCGGTACCGGCCGAGGCGCCGCCCCTGGTAGTTGTCACCGTCCGAGGTGGTCGCGAGGTTCACGATGCCCCGGTCCACCCCGATCCAGTCCACCGGCTCGAACCGGTCGGCCTCGGGGACCTCGCACACCGCGATGAGGAACCACTTCCCGTCCCGGTGGACGAGGTCCGACTCACCCTTGCGATACTCCCGCAGTGTCTTGAGCTGGTCCGGATGCCCCACGAAAGGGATGCTCTTGATGCGGCCCACCGTCGTCCAGATGGATACCGTCCCCGCGTCGTGCTGCCAGGACAGGATGCGGTCGTCGTACGGCTGCGCCGCATCGGGGCGGAACACGATGGGCTTGGACTCTGCCTGCCTGCGGCGCTTACTTCCCTCGGGACCGAGGTTCCCCGCCCGGATGTTGGCGCGCAGCGTCGTGTACGCGTCCACGACCTTCTTGACCGTCCGCACGGCCGCTTGCGCGCCGAGCCCGAAGTCCGCCTTCAGCCCTGCGTAGACAAGCTTCTGCAACTCGTTGCGGGACGTCGTACCCGTCTCGTACGCCAGGGAAGATGCCCGGACGGCCGCCCGGTTGCAGGCGCGCAGGGTCGCCTCAAGCACAGTCGCCACCTCGGGCGAGGGCATGAGCTTCACCTGCACCACGACCTTCACCCCATTCACCGTATCGGGAGCCACTGACAAATGAGCCCAGATCCGTGCATCCGCGCACGTCAGAGCAAGACCGAGATCCGATTCCTCCCGGCCCTCAAGGACCGGACTTCCTCGCGAGGAGTCCAGTGAAGCTCGCTTTCTCGACCCTCGGAGTACCGGGGATGCCGATCACCGACGTCATCCGGCTCGCCGTCGACCACGGCTACCAGGGGGTGGAGCTGCGCGCCCACCCCGAGGAGCCGGTGCACCCGGGGCTCTCCTCGGCCGAACGCGCCGACGTGGCCGAGGAGTTCAAGAAGGGCGGCGTCGAGATCCTGACCGTCGCCGGGTACGTCCGGGTCGCCGCCGAGGGGCACGACCAGCCGGTGCTGGACGAGCTCGCCGGGCTGGTGGAGCTGGCGCGGGATCTGGGCGCCTCCCACGTCCGGGTCTTCCCCGGTGGCGGCGGGCTGGACCCGGAGGTGGCCGATGCGAACGCCGCCCGCCGACTGGGCGCCGCCGCCCCCTACGCCGCCGACCTGGGTGTACGGATCCTGCTGGAGACCCATGACTCGCACCGGGCCGGTGCCGACGTGGCCCGGATCGTCGGGACGGTCGGACACCGGCAGGTCGGTGCGCTGTGGGACACCATGCACACCTGGCTGGCGGGCGAGGAGCCGGTCGCGAGCCATGCGGTGCTCGCCCCGCACCTGGGATACGTGCAGGTCAAGGACATCGCGTCGGCGGAGGACACCGAACCGTTGGCGCTCGGGGCCGGGGTGCTGCCGCTGGGTGCCTGCCTGGACACGCTGGACGCGGACAGCTGGGTCTGCTGGGAGTACGAGAAGCGCTGGCACCCGGACGCGGCCGAACTGCCCGGGCTGCTGAGCGCGGGACGGGAGCATCTGCTGCGGCTGGGTTCACCGAAGGAGTAGCAGGAGTCGGCGGTGGAGGACTCCTGGGGAGCAGGGCTTCCCGGGAGTCCTCCGTCATGTCCGGGTTCTGCCGCCGACCTGCCCACGGCATGGTCGCGGACGACCGTCTGCGCTACTGAGCCGCCGGTCGGGGGTGGGGCTCGGGGGCTGTTTGGAGCAAGGTCCAAGATTTTTCCGGACGGAGCTCGGGGTCTTTTGCGAAAGACGCAGCTTCGACATAGTGGCCCGCACTGCGGAAGTTACTTTCCGCATGACAGAAGTCCGCTACGGAGGAGTGCCCGTGCCGCACGCCGCCCCACCAGCCCCACCTGTCGCGCCGACCCTCGCGCGACGCACCGCCCGTCTGCTGCGCACCTCGCTTTTCGCGCAGGTCGCCTGCGCGCTGTTGCTCGGCGTCCTCGTCGGACGGCTCTGGCCCGAGGCCGCCTCGGCCGCCCAGCCGCTCGGCGACGGATTCGTCCGCCTGATCAAGGCCATGATCGCCCCGCTCGTCTTCTGCGTGGTCGTCGCCGGGATCACCAAGGCGGGCGACCTCAAGGCCTTCGGCCGCATCGGGGTCAAGGCCCTCATCTGGTTCGAGGTCGCCACCACTTTCGCCCTCGTATTCGGTCTGCTCGCCGGAAACCTCGTCGGACCCGGCAGAGGCATGAACGTCGACCCGGCCACGCTCGACACCTCGGCCGTGAGCGCCAGGACCGGCGGCGGGGAGCTGCCCTCGACCTCGGAGTTCATCCTCCACTCGCTGCCCGACAGCGCGGTCGGCGCCTTCGCCGAGAACTCCCTCCTCCAGGTCCTCGTCCTGTCCTGCCTGGTCGGCGCCGCGCTGCTCCACCTCGGCAGCACGAAGGTGCCGGCGATCCTGCCCGCCATCGAGCAGGCCCAGGAAGTCGTCTTCGCCGTCGTCGGATTCGTCATGAAGCTCGCCCCGCTCGCGGTCTTCGGCGCAACGGCGCACCTGGTGGGCGAGTACGGCCTCGGGGCGCTCTCCACGTACGGCAAACTGATCGCCGTCTGCTACGGCGTCGCCCTGCTCTTCCTGTGCCTGCTCGCGCTCGCGCTCAAGACCGTCACCGGGATCAGCCTGTGGAAGTTCATGCGCTACACGCGTGAGGAGATACTGCTCGCGCTCGGTACCGCCTCCAGCGAGACCGTGATGCCGCGCATGATGCAGAAGTTGCGAGCGGCCGGCTGCCGGGACGACGCGGTCGGCCTGGTGCTCCCGACCGGCTACTCCTTCAACCTCGACGGCGCCTCGATCTATCTCTCCGTCGGCACGCTCTTCATCGCCCAGGCGGTCGGCGTGGACCTGACCATCGGACAGCAGATCACCGTCGTGCTCGTCCTGATGCTCACCAGCAAGGGGATGGCGGGCGTCGCCGGCTCGGCCTTCCTCGCCCTGTCCGCGACCGCGTCCGCGCTGGGCGTCATCCCGGCGGGAGCCGTGGCGCTGCTGCTCGGCGTCGACCGGATCATGGACGCGATGCGTGTCCTGACGAACCTGCTCGGCAACTGTGTCGCCGTCTTCGTGGTGTCCCGCTGGGAAGGCGCGCTGGACCGGGTGACGGCGAAGAAGGTGCTGGACGGTGAGATCGCCTTCGTACCGGAGCAGGCCGAAGAGCCCAAGGGCATGCAGGAGCACGTGAGGTGAGGCGGCGCGCGGGGCCCGGCACGTGCGAGCCGGGCCCCGCGTTTCGCTCAGGGCTGTCCCGTAATCCATGGCGGGACAGCCCTGAGAGCCTGTCGGGTGACCTTCGATCGGATAGCACACGCACCAGGCCGCGCCGCCCGATCAGAGGTCACCCGACAGGCTCTCAGGGTCTTTCGTTCGGATCAGGCCGGAGAGGGAGCCGGATTCGGCCCCGGCTCCCTCTCCGGTGCCGGAGCGTCGTCAGGCCCACTTGCCGTACGCGTCCGCCGCGCCCCCGCCAGTGACGTGAGCGCCACCCCGCCCACCAGCAGCGCCGCAGCACACCACCGCAGCGGGCTCACCGACTCGCCGAGGAACAGCGCGGCCGAGGACATCCCGAAGACCGGGACGAGCAGGGTGAACGGGGCCACGGACGACGCCGGGTGGTGGCGCAGCAGGAAACCCCACGCCCCGAAGCCGAAGACCGTGGTGATCCAGGCGACGTAGACGATGATGCCGACGCCGCTCCAGTCCAGTGCGGCCAGCGCGTCGGCGTCGCGGTCCCAGCCCTCGAAGAGGAGGGAGAGACCGAGCAGCGGCAGGACGGGCACGGTCGAGACCCACACCATGAAGTTGAGGGAGTCGGGCGGGGCAGCCTTGCGGGTCAGGACGTTCGACACGCCCCAGCAGGCCGCCGCCACGATCACCAGCACGAAGGCGAGCACGGGGCCGCTCGCACCCTCGTCCACCGCCGCGACCCCGATACCGGCCAGCGCGATCCCCATCCCCAACATCCTTGCTCCGCCCGGCCGTTCGCCGAGCGTCACGGCCGCAAAGAGGGCCGTGAAGACCGCCTGGACCTGAAGCACCAGGGAGGACAGACCGGCGGGCATTCCGCGGTCCATGCCGATGAACAGCAGACCGAACTTCGCCACGCCCAGGACCAGCCCGACGCCCACGATCCACTTCCACGCGACCTTGGGCCGCCCGACGAAGAAGACCGCGGGCAGCGCCGCGACCAGGAAGCGGAGGGCGGAGAAGAGCAGCGGCGGGAAGTGCCCGAGGCCGACCTCGATGACGACGAAATTGACGCCCCAGACGGCAGCCACCACGGCGGCCAGGGCGATGTGAAGGGGACGCATGGAGCGAGGATCACCCGCCGGGACCATGTAGCACCAGCGCGGATTTCTTCATGGTGAAATTGAGCGTTGCTAATGAATCAGGAAGGTCCGGGAGGTTCCGGTGCTCGATCTGTCCCGACTGCGCGCACTGCACGCCATCTCCGTCCACGGGTCCGTAGCGGGCGCCGCGGCCGCGCTCGGCTACACCCCGTCGGCGGTCTCCCAGCAGATCACGAAGCTGGAGCGGGAGACCCGTACGACGCTGCTGGAGCGGCGCGGGCGCGGTGTCGCGCTCACCGAGGAGGCGCTCCATCTCGCCGCCACCGCCCAGCAGTTGCTGGCGATCGTGGAGCGCGCCGAGACGACACTGGAGGAGCGCCGGGGGCTGCCGACGGGGCGGCTGTCGATCGGCGCCTTCGCGTCGGCGGCGCGCGGTCTGCTGCCCGACGTGCTGGCCGAGCTGGACCGGGACCACCCCGCCCTGGACGTGCGGCTGACCGAGGTCGACCCTCATCTGTCGGTCGATCTGGTGGCCAAGGGCGTGATCGATCTCGCTGTCGCGCACGACTGGGACATCGCACCATTGCCCGCCCCCGAGGGCATCGCGCAGGCGGTGATCGGTGACGACCGGTGCGATCTGCTGGTGCCGGAGGGGCATCGCCTCGCCGGGCGGGACGCGGTACGGCGCGAGGAGCTGGCGAAGGAGCGGTGGATCTGCCAGCCGCCGGGGACGGTCTGTCACGACTGGCTCGTACGGACGCTGCGGGCGGCGGGTTACGAGCCGGACATCCGGCACCAGGCGGAGGAGAACCACACCCAACTGGCGCTGCTCGCCGCCGGTCTCGGGGTCGCGATGATCCCGCGGCTGGGGCGGGGACCGCTGTCGGCGGGAGTGGTGGCGGTGCCGCTGGACCCCGTACCGGTGCGGCGGCTGTACGCGTTGTGGCGCACGGAGGCGGCCCGGCGGCCCGCGATCACGGTGGCGGTGGAATCGCTTCAGGCGCGGGGTGCGGGGGCGGGCTTGGGGTAGGGGCCGCGGGGGACTTCGGGGGTGCGGGCCTGTGGCCATGGACCTGCTTCGAGCACCGAACGGGCCGAGCCGGATCGCATGTCGCCGAGCCGATTATCGGGCCGCCCCCTTGACTGGAAGTTACTTTCTAGATATTCGTGCCCTTTGGAAGTTACTTTCACCGCCCCCTCTCCCCTGAGTACGGCCGAAGGAGCTCACGTGCACCACCGCACCTCCAGACGCACCCTCCTCACCGCCACCGCCGTGACCGCCGCAGCGGTTGCGACCGGTGCGGTCTCCGCCCCCGGGGCATTCGCCGCCTCCGCAGCCTCCTCCGCCTCCAGCACCGAGCGCCTCAAGCAGCTCATCTCCCGGATGAGCCTGGAGGAGAAGGTCGGCCAGCTCTTCGTGATGCGGGTGTACGGGCACTCCGCCACCGAGCCCGACCAGGCCGACATCGACGCGAACATGGCCGAGATCGGGGTCCGTACCGCCGCCGAGATGATCGCCAGGTATCACGTCGGCGGAATCATCTACTTCGCCTGGGCGCACAACACCCGCGATCCGCACCAGATCGCCGACCTCTCCAACGGCATCCAGCACGCCGGTCTCGCCGGTCCCACGCCCCTGCCGCTCCTGATCTCCACCGACCAGGAGCACGGCATCGTCTGCCGCGTCGGCGAGCCCGCCACGCTGATGCCGGGTGCGATGGCGCTCGGTGCGGGCGGTTCGCGTTCCGACGCGCGCCGGGCCGGGCAGATCGCGGGCGCCGAGCTCGCCGCGATCGGCATCAACCAGAACTACGCCCCGGACTCCGACGTCAACGTCAACCCGGCCAACCCGGTGATCGGCGTACGGTCCTTCGGCGCCGATCCGCAGGCCGTGGCCGGGATGGTCGCCGCGCAGGTGAAGGGGTATCAGAGCGCCGGGATCGCTTCGACGGCCAAGCACTTCCCGGGCCACGGCGACACCAACACCGACAGCCACTCCGGTCTGCCCTACATCCACCACTCCCGCGACCAGTGGGCCGAGCTGGACGCGCCGCCGTTCCGCGCCGCGATCGCCGCGGGCATCGACGCGATCATGACCGCGCACATCGTCGTTCCCGCGCTCGACGCCGCCGAGGACCCGGCGACCCTGTCCCGGCCGATCCTCACCGGCATCCTGCGCGAGGAGCTCGGTTACGACGGTGTCGTGGTCACCGACTCGCTCGGCATGGAGGGGGTGCGCACGAAGTACGGCGACGACCGCGTGCCCGTCCTCGCCCTGCAGGCGGGTGTGGACCAGCTGTTGAACCCGCCGAGCCTCGACGTCTCCTGGAACGCCGTTCTGGCGGCCGTGAAGAGCGGCGAGATCAGCGAGGCCAGGATCGAGGAATCGATCCTGCGCATCCTGCGGCTGAAGGCGAAGCTGGGGCTGTTCGACGACCCGTTCGTCAGCCACGAGGGCGTGGACCGTGCCGTCGGCACCCGGTCGCACCTCGCCGCCGCCGACCGGATCGCGGAGCACACCACCACACTGCTGGCCAACACCGGTGCGGTGCTGCCGCTGTCCCGCCGCTCCCACAAGAACCTCCTCGTGGTCGGCGCCGATCCCGCCTCCCCGTCCGGCACCACCGGACCGCCGACCACCACCCTCGCCGGCGCCTTCACCGAACTGGGGTACGCGGCGACCGCACTGTCCACCGGCACCGCGCCCAGCCAGGCGAAGATCGCCGAGGCGGTTGCGGCCGCGCAGGGCAAGGACGCGGTGATCGTGGGGACGTACAACGTCTCGGCGACCAGCTCCCAGCGCACCCTGGTCAGCGCCCTCGTGGCGACCGGCGTCCCTGTGATCACGATCGCGATCCGGAACCCGTACGACATCGCCCAGCTGCCCGCCCACGCGGCGAGCCTGGCCGCGTACTCCTGGACGGACGTCGAACTGCGCGCCGCGGCCCGGGTGATCGCGGGCCGCGCCGAACCGGAGGGCCGACTGCCGGTGCCGGTGCAACGGGCGGACGATCCGACGCAGGTGCTGTACCCGGTCGGCTACGGCCTGACGTACTGACCGGACGGGCCACGCGCGCGTGCCGGGTCCGAACCGCACGGTTCGGACCCGGCACGCATCACACCGTGCCGGCCTTCTACGGCCGCAACGCGGGGCCCTGCCTGCGCTCGCTCGTCACGTCCCGCTTGTCGAGCCGCGCGTCGTACGGCGCGAGCGGCTTCGCCTCGGCCGGGTCCGACTGCACGGCGGCCGGGGCGACGCCCGCCCAGCGAAGGATGTCGGCGGTCGCCTTCGCCTTCTCGTCGGCGGCGAGACCGGCCACATTGGAACCGTGGTTGCCGCCGGCCACCGTGTAGACGTGGCTGTCATGGGCGCCCGTGCCGAGGCGGAAGCGCTCCGCACCCCACGGGTCGTTCTCCCCGTACACCCACATCATCCGGGTGGCGTTGTGCTTCACCCAGGTGTCGACGTCCCGCATCGCCGACGGCTCGAACGTCATCGGGATGGAGCTCGGCACGAAGTTGCGCGGCGGCTGGTATCCGTAGCGGCTGAGATTGCCGAGCCACGGCTGCTTGATGTCCGGCGAACCGAGCTGGGTGCCCGCCTGGTAGTAGTACGGCGTGTACCTCTCCAGGCCCTGGTCCACGTAGGCGGAGAAGCCCGAGATGGTGTCGATCGAGTCCCAGATCGCCTGGTCGGGCGCGGTCGTGGCATCGGCGGGGATGGTGTCGCAGTCGGCGAGCTTGCTGTACTGCCAGTACGCCCAGACGTAGTCCATGACGACGGCTTCGTACGCCTTGTCGAGGGATCCGACGGTGTTGAAGGTGTAGCCGTTCGTGTCGGCGTACTCCTTGTACTTCTTCTCCAGCGGCTCGCGGCGGATCAGTGCCTCGCGCTGCACGCCCTCGAGCCGGTCGCGGCACTCCTTCGTGCCGACGTTCTCGAAGAACCGGTCGTATGCCGAGTCCTCCTTGTTGACCACGTCGTTCGGCGCGACGTACGCGACGACGCCGTCCATGTCCTTCGGGTAGAAGCGCTCGAAGTACGTGGCGGTCATGCCGCCCTTGGAACCGCCGGTGCTCAGCCAGTTCGCGGAGTAGATCTGCTTCAGCGCGGTGAAGACACGGTGCTGGTCGCTGGCTGCCTGCCAGATGTCGAGCTTCGACCAGTCGGCCGGAGCGGGACGGGACGGGGTGAAGAAGCGGTACTCCAGCGAGACCTGGTTGCCGTCGATGATCCGGGTCGGCTCGGAGCGGCTGGGGTTCGTGGAGACGTTGTACCCGCTGGTGTAGAAGACCGTCGGGCGCGAGGTGTCCTTGTGCAGCAGGGTGATGCGCTGCTGGAACGTGCCCTTGGACGGGTGCCGGTGGTCGATCGGCTGGGTGTAGTTGAGAACGAAGTAGCGGTAGCCGGCGTACGGCTTCTCCTCGATCAGACTCATCCCGGGTATGGCCAGGATGCGGTCCTTGATGTCCGCGGTCGCACCGGCGGACCGGTCGGACCCGGCGGACCGGATCGCGGTCGCGTCCGCGGCACTGGCCGCACCGACGGAGGCACCCGTCGCGCTCACCGTGCCTATGAGCACCGCGAGCGAAAGGAAACCTCTGAGCGCCTTGCGCATGCACCCTCCCCGGGAATTTCACCTGGATTCACAAGATTCATCGCGAATCTAGCGGTGCAACACCCGGCTGACCAGCCCCTCCTGTCACTTCATCAGAAATATCAGCAGAGTATCCAGCCCGTGGCGCCGGATTTTCCGGCGACGGAACCCGTGGCCCGGACACATCGGTGCAGTGCGTAGACGGTCACCCGGCCGGTCTGCTTGGTGAACCTGCCGCTGTCGGCGACGGGCCGGCCGCCGCGCGCCTGGATCATGACGGACATCTCGCGGCGCGGGCCCGACTTCTTCGCGACCGTGATCGCGCAGGCGTAGGAGCGGCTCCTGAAGACGCGCACCTCCCCCGTGGAGAACGTCACGGTCTTCGCGAGCCGTCCGCCGCAGGACGATGCGGCGTCGGCGCTGCCGGCCCCGGGACCGCCGAGCACCAGCCCGACGGCGGTCACCAGTGCCAGTACGAACACCTGGACCAGCACCCGTCGTCCGGTGCCGCCGTCTCCGGCGGTTTTCCCATTCCTGTTTCCCAGCAGTTCCCTCACCGTTCCTGAGCAGTGAGCAGGAGTGAGTCCCGGCTCACCGGTACGCCCCGAACGGTCTTGGGCGCACTGGTCCTCCGCTTTCGCGTCCCGGTCGGCGACGCATATCCCGTATGAGGTCCGTCCCAGGCGGGCGGAATCCCTACGACCTGGCCATATGGGTGTGGCCGGAGGCGACGGGGAGGCCCCGAACCATCTCGCTGGTGACACGGGGGCCCCGACTGCTGACACCACACCCGGCGTCCCAGATCGCACCGAATACGTTACGCACACCCCGCCGGACATACCCGCAGCTTGTGACACCGTTCACCCCATCGTGTCCATGTTCGCCAAAACGATGTGCTTGCTCAGCAGTTGTGAACCCCATCGAACACTCTCGCGCCCGCCCGGCTCATACGCATACATGCGTACGACGCGAAGGGCCATCCGAAGGTTGCATGCGGCCCGCTCCACATCCCGACCTGGGAGGCGCGCAACCACGCGGACGGAGTGCTCCGCGCCCAGAACACACCGCTCGCCTTCCAGGTCACCGCGGGCGACAGCGGCGCCGGTCACACCTGGTCGAAGGTGCGGCTGACCTGGAGCGGCGGCAAGCACCCCGTGTACACGTATCTGACCGTTCAGTCGGACCTGCAGACCGGCAAGATCTCCGGCATCCGCTGAGATCCGCGGTTCAGACTCCCGCCCGCTCGTCCTCCCCGATGAAGGTGCGCCACAGCACGGCGTAATGCCCTTCCTTGGCGAGGAGTTCGTCATGCGTGCCGTCCTCGACGACCCGGCCGTGATCCATCACCACGACCCGGTCGGCGCGGGCGGCCGTGGTCAGCCGGTGGGCGACGACGAGGGTGGTGCGCCGGCCGGTCAACCGGTCGGTCGCCTGGTTGACCAGGGCCTCGCTGGCGAGGTCCAGGGAGGCGGTCGCCTCGTCGAGCAACAGGATGTCGGGGTCGACGAGTTCGGCGCGGGCGAGTGCGATCAGCTGGCGCTGGCCGGCCGAGAGGTTGCGGCCCCGCTCGGCGACCTCGTGCAGATAGCCGCCGTCCAGCGTGGCGATCATGTCGTGCGCACCGACCGCCCGGGCCGCCGCCTCCACCTGTGCGTCGGTGGCGTCCGGCCGCCCGTACGCGATGGCGTCCCGGACCGTACCCGCGAAGAGGTACGCCTCCTGCGGTACGACTCCGAGCCGGTGCCGGTACGCGGTGAGGTCGAGGCGACGCAGATCGGCGCCGTCCGCCGTGACCCGGCCGCCCGTCGGGTCGTAGAACCGGGCGACGAGCTTGACCAGGGTGGACTTCCCGGCACCGGTCTCCCCGACGAACGCGACGGTCTGCCCGGCCGGGATCCGCAGGTTGATGCCGGTGAGTGCCTCTTCCTCGTCGTCGCCGGAGCCGTACGCGAAGGTCACGTCCTCGAACGCGATCTCGCCGCGCAGCGACAGCACGTCCAGCGGCTCCTCGGAGTCGGCGGTGGAGGTCGGCTCCCGCAGGAGTTCCTGGATACGGCCGAGGGAGACCGTGGCCTGCTGGTAGCCGTCGAAGACCTGCGAGAGCTGCTGCACGGGCGCGAAGAAGAGGTCGATGTAGAGGAGATACGCCACGAGGGCGCCGGTGGTGAGCGTGCCGTTGTCGACGCGGCCCGCGCCGACGATCAGTACGGCGGCCGCGGCCACCGACGACAGCAGCTGCACGAACGGGAAGTAGACCGAGATCAGCCACTGGCCGCGCACCCGGGCCTCGCGGTAGTGGTCGCTGCGGTCGGCGAACCGCTCCGCGCCGTCCTTCTCGCGGCGGAACGCCTGCACGATCCGGAGCCCGGAGACGGACTCCTGGAGGTCGGCGTTGACGACGCTGATCCGCTCACGGGCCAGCTCGTACGCCTTGACGCTCTTGCGGCGGAAGAAGAACGTACCGATGACCAGCGCCGGCAGGGTCGCGAAGACGACGAGCGCCAGCTGGACGTCGAGGACGAGCAGCACGCCCATGATGCCGAAGAACGTGACGACGGAGACGAAGGCCGTGACCAGACCGGTCTGGAGGAACGTGGACAGCGCGTCCACGTCCGTCGTCATCCGGGTCATGATGCGGCCGGTGAGCTCGCGCTCGTAGTAGTCGAGACCGAGCCGCTGGAGCTGCGCGAAGATCTTCAGCCGGAGCGAGTAGAGCACCCGCTCTCCGGTGCGGCCCGTCATCCGGGTCTCGCCGATCTGCGCCGCCCACTGCACCAGCACGACGAGCAGGGCGAGCACGGACGCCGCCCAGACCGCACCGGTCGCCATCTGCGTGACGCCCTGGTCGATGCCGTGCCGGATCAGTACGGGCAGCAGCAGGCTCATGCCCGCGTCGACGGCGACGAGCGCCAGGCTGACCGCCAGCGGAAGCCCGAAGCCGCGCAGCAGCCGGCGAAGTCCGTACGACTCCTCGCGCCGGACGGCGCGTGCCTCGTCGATCCCGGGGGTGTCGGTGGCCGGAGGAAGCGCCTCGACCTGGGCGAGCAGCTCGGGCGTGGCGGGCATGCCGGCCGCGCCGGCGTCGCGGGGCTCCTCCTTGCGGACCCAGAGTCCGGGGCTGATGCCGCGCTCGGCGTCGAAATCGGCTTCCAGCTCCTCCTGGAGCGCCCGGTCGTCCTCGACGGCCGTGTCGGCCGTCACCGGCTGGTGGCCCGGGGAGGTGCCGCCCAGCTCGTCCGGGTCGGTGAGCAGACGCCGGTAGAGGGCGGAGCGGCGCTCCAGCTCCTCATGCGTGCCGATGTCGGCGAGTCGGCCCTTTTCGAGTACGGCGATGCGGTCGGCGAGTCCGAGGGTGGAGCGGCGGTGGGCGATGAGGAGGGTCGTCCGCCCCTCCATGACCTGGGCGAGGGCCTCGTGGATCTCGTGCTCGACGCGGGCGTCGACGGCGGATGTGGCGTCGTCGAGGAGGAGCAGCCGGGGGTCGGTGAGGATGGCGCGGGCGAGCGCGACGCGCTGGCGCTGGCCGCCGGAGAGGGTGAGCCCGTGCTCGCCGACCTTGGTGTCGTAGCCGTTCGGCATATCGGCGATGAACCCGTCCGCCTGGGCGGCGCGGGCGGCCTGCTCGATCTGCTCCTGGGTGGCGTCCGGGTGCCCGTACGCGATGTTGGCGCGGACCGTGTCGGAGAAGAGGAAGCTGTCCTCCGGTACGAGGCCGATGGCGGCCCGCAGCGAGTCCTGGGTGAGCTCCCGGACGTCGTGGCCGCCGACCAGGACGGCGCCGTGCGCCACGTCGTAGAAGCGGGGCAGCAGCAGGGAGACGGTGGACTTCCCGCTGCCGGAGGCGCCGACGACGGCGACGGTCTCGCCGGGTTCGATGGTGAGCGAGAACCCGTCGAGGACCGGCCGCTCGGGGTCATACCCGAACCGCACGTCGTCGAACTCGACGCTCGCCGGGGCGTCGGCGGGGAGCTCCACCGTGCCGTCCTTCATGGTCGGCTCGGTGTCGATCAGCTCGATGACACGCTCCACACCGGCGCGGGCCTGCTGCCCGACGGTGAGGACCATGGCGAGCATCCGGACCGGCCCGACGAGCTGGGCGAGGTAGGTCGAGAACGCGACGAACGTACCGAGAGTGATCTCGCCGCGAGTGGCGAGCCAGCCGCCGAGCGCCAGCATCGCGACCTGGCCGAGCGCGGGGACGGCCTGGAGGGCGGGGGTGTACCTGGAGTTCAGCCGGATCGTGCGCAGCCGCCCGGCGAACAGCTTCCGCCCGACCTCGCGCAGCTTCCCGGTCTCCTGCTCCTCCTGCCCGAACCCCTTGACGACCCGGACCCCGGAGACGGCCCCGTCGACGACTCCGGCGACGGCGGCGGCCTGCCCCTGGGCGTACCAGGTGGCGGGGAAGAGCCGGGAGCGGGAGCGGCGGGCGATGAACCAGAGCGCGGGGGCGACGGCGATCGCGACGAGGGTCAGCAGCGGCGAGAGCCACGCCATGATCACCAGGGAGATGAGGAACAGCAGCACGTTCCCGATCGTCATCGGGAGCATGAACAGCAGCCCCTGGATCAGCTGCAGGTCACTGGTGGCGCGCCCGACGACCTGCCCGGTGGACAGCTCGTCCTGCCGCTTCCCGTCGAGCCGGGTGAGCGTCCGGTACATGTCGGTGCGCAGATCGTGCTGTACGTCGAGCGCGAGCCGGCCGCCGTAGTAGCGGCGGATGTACGTCGAGATGTACACCAGCACGGCGGTGGCGATCAGGAGGCCGGTCCAGACGCCGAGGGAACGCGTGTGGTTGCCGACGACATCGTCGATGATCACCTTGGTGATCAGCGGGACGACTGCCAGCACGGCCATCCCGGCGAGCGACGAACCGAGCGCCAGCAGCACATTGCGCCGATAACGCCATGCGTAACCGCCCAGTCGCCGCGCCCAGCCCTGCTGTGCTGCGTCCGTGTCGCCGTCCGTCACCGGTGCCTCCCGTTCGACCTGCTCTACCGGAAGGCACCAACGCGATCAGCTGCGGATTTCATCCCGCCGTTACAAAGACGGTCCCATCGGAGTAGGACCGTCGTACGTCGTCCGACGGAGCGCACTGGGGGTGGGAGCGCGGCTCGGGCGCGCCCTACGACCTGGCCGTGGCCGTCAGCATCGGCACGGCAGGGGCCTCCGGCACCGCCGGGACCGCCTCCTGCGGCGTGGCCGGCGGGGCGACGGTCGCCCTGGCCACGGCGGCCGGATTCAGGTCCTTGTGGATGGCGCGGGCGACGGCCTGGATGGTGTTGATGCCGTCGTTCATCGTCTTGTTGTCCTGGGTGAGCACGGTGATGCCGTAGTCGTGCCCCTTCCCGGTGAACGCACCGATGCTGTGCACCCGCCAGCCGTGCGTGGCACGCGGCAGCCAGCCGTTCTTGACCTGGACGGTCACCCCGGACGGGGCTCCGGCGGGCGTTCCCCAGCGCTGCGAGGAGATGACCTTGCGCATCAGGCCGAGCTCGTACGCGCGCGCGTTGTCGCTGAGTACGGAGTTCCTGGCGGTCAGCAGCGTCAGCAGCCGCAGCTCGTCCTGCGCAGTGATCTGGGTCAGCCCCCAGTAGCCACCGGAGCCGGGCACGGTGTGCGTCATGCCCGCGGCCTTCAGGAACGCCTTCACCTTGGTCACGCCGAGCTGCTTCCACAGGCTGGTGGTCGCGTTGTTGTCGGACTTGGTGATCATGGCGGTGGCGAGGTTGATCTCGCGCTGCGTCAGATAGCGATTGTGCTTCTTGTTGTCCCAGAGCAGCGTCGCGAGGACGGTCGCCTTCACGACGCTCGCGGAGTCGTACGTGCTCGTGGACCGCATCGTGCAGGACGTCTTGGTGGTCCGGTCGTAGAGCGCGATCGCCGTGGTCGACCTGCGCCCCTTGAGGGCGGCGGTGATGTCGGTCGACAGCTTGGCGGCGAGTCCCGCCTTGCCGGACGTACACCTCACGGTCGGCGTCGCGGCCGCGGCGGGCGTGGCCGCGAGAGTCACGGGCGCGAGCATGCCCGCGGCGAGCGTGACGGCGAGCGTGGTGCGCGCGCGGCGGGATATACGAGGCTGGTCCGTCATGAGACGTGTCCCCCCTGAGTGATCTGTACGGTGCGCCCCCTGCACACCCGTCAGGGATGACTCACGACCGGCCGAAAAGTTGTACGCGCCGCAGCCGGAACGGCCGGATTCCGACGCGGGGACACCGGCTGCGGGATGCGTATTCAAGGGGTTCGCCGCCGATCGCGCATCGGAGACCGCCGGAGCACCTCGACGTACCTGGCCCGGGCGTGCACCGCGTCGAGCAGCAGCATGCCCTCCGGCGGGGAGAGCATGACGGCGCGGTGCCCCTCTCCGTACGGCTCCCTCTTCCGACGGGGCCCTGTGCTGAAGTTCTGGCAGAAATCGTCCGTGCAGGCACATTCCGCAAAAAGGCGAAGATCGCACGCGCAGATCGCCAGATGTCGCTCCTCCTCGTCTTCGAGAAGGGCGACCGACTCGTCCGCGAGGTCGGGGAAGACCTCGCGGACGAGGGGAGGTTCCGAGTCCATGCCCCGGGACCCTAGCGGGGCCGCGGCCTACAGATGCGTCGGCTCGAACATCTTCAGCAGTGCCGGAAGCACGACCACCGAAGGGCCGGGCTCCGCAAAGGACTTCGCCAGGTCGTCGGAGAGCGTCTCCGGGGTCGTACGGACCGCCGGTACGCCGAACGACTCGGCGAGGGCGACGAAGTCCGGGCGGGACAGTTCCGTCGCCGTGGCCTCGCCGAACGCACCCGTCATGTACTCGCGCAGGATGCCGTAGCCGCCGTCGTCGACGATCAGCCAGGTGACCGGCAGGTCGTACTGACGGGCCGTGGCCAGTTCCGCGATGGAGTACATCGCGCCGCCGTCGCCGGAGACCGCCAGGACCGGCTTCGTACGGTCGGCCGCGGCCGCGCCGAGCGCTGCCGGGAAGCCGTAGCCGAGACCGCCCGCGCCCTGCGCCGAGTGCATCGTGTTCGGGTGGCGGGCGTCGAAGGCGGACCAGGCCCAGTAGGCGAGGATCGTCATGTCCCAGAAGCTGGGGGACGTGTCGGGCAGTGCCTCGCGGACCGAGGCGATGAGCTGCTGCTCCAGCGTGAGGTCCTGGCCTGCGATCCGTGTCCGTACTGCGTCGAGGACCGTTCGCACGCGGTCCGCAGCCGCCTCGTCCTCACGGCGGTCGACCGCTTCGACGAGGTCGGCGAGGGCCTCGCGGGCGTCGGCGTGGATGCCGAGCGCGGGATGGTTGGACTCCAGCTTCCCGGCGTCCGCCTCGATCTGGATGACCCGGCCGCGCGGGTTGAACGTGTGGTAGTTCGAGGAGAGTTCGCCGAGCCCGGAGCCGATGACCAGCAGGACGTCCGCCGCTTCGAGGAAGTCCGTCGTGTGGCGGTCCTCCAGCCAGGACTGGAGCGAGAGGGGGTGCTCCCAGGGGAACGCTCCCTTGCCGCCGAAGGTGGTGACGACCGGGGCGTCGATCTTCTCCGCGAGGGCGAGCAGCTTGCCGGACGCGTCGGAGCGTACGACTCCGCCGCCCGCGATGATCGCCGGACGTTCGGCGTTCGACAGCAGGTGCGCTGCCACGGCGGTCAGTTCGGGACGCGGGTGCAGGGGGCGCGGGGTGGCGTCCATCGCCGTGACGGCGGGCAGGGTGGTCTCGGCCAGGAGTACGTCCTGCGGGATCTCGATCCAGACCGGCCCGTGCGGGGCCGTCAGCGCGGACTCCCACGCGGCGGCGATCGCGGACGGGATCTGCGACGCCGTACGGACCGTGTGGACCGACTTCACGATGTCGCGGAACGACGCCTTCTGGTCTCGGAGTTCGTGCAGATAGCCGTGGCGGCCGCCGCCCAGACCCGCGGTCGGGATCTGGCTGGAGATGGCCAGTACGGGGGCGGACGCGGCCGCCGCCTCCTGGAGCGCGGCGAGGGAGGTGAGCGCGCCCGGCCCGGTGGAGAGCAGCAGCGGCGCCACTTCGCCGGTGATCCGGCCGTACGCGTCGGCGGCGAAGCCCGCGTTGTTCTCGACGCGCAGCCCGACGTACGAGAGGGAGGAGCGGCGCAGCGCGTCGAACATGCCCAGCGCGTGCTGACCGGGCAGCCCGAAGACGGTGGTCGCGCCGAGGCCCTGGAGGGTCTCGACGACGAGGTCACCGCCGTTGCGCCCGGCGGCCGGGTTCAGTGCGGCCGCGATCTGCTCGGGGGTGAGCTGCGGGCGCTCGTCGTGGTGGTCGTGGGTCACTTGCCCTGAGTCCCCTTCGCCGCAGCGATCTGACGGGACATGATCGTCGTCAGCTCGTACGCGGTGTGGGAGGCGGCGACGGAGGTGATCTCCGCATGGTCGTACGCGGGGGCCACCTCGACCAGGTCGGCGGAGACCAGGTTGCAGGAGGACAGGCCGCGGACGATCTCGAGGAGCTCGCGGGAGGTGAGGCCGCCCGCCTCGGGGGTGCCGGTGCCGGGCGCGTGCGCCGGGTCCAGGACGTCGATGTCGATGGAGATGTACAGCGGGCGGTCGCCGATGCGCTGGCGCAGCTGGTCGGCGATCTCGTCGACGCCGCGGCGCATGACGTCGGCGGAGGTGACGATGCCGAAGCCCATCTTGGCGTCGTCGTCGAGGTCCTGCTTGCCGTACAGCGGGCCGCGGGTACCGACGTGGGAGAGCGCGGACGTGTCGAGGATGCCCTCCTCGACGGCCCGGCGGAACGGGGTGCCGTGGGTGTACTCGGCGCCGAAGTAGGTGTCCCACGTGTCGAGGTGGGCGTCGAAGTGGAGCAGGGCGACCGGGCCGTGCTTCTTCGCGACGGAGCGCAGCAGCGGGAGCGCGATGGTGTGGTCGCCGCCGAGCGTCATCATGCGGGCGCCGGTGCCGAGGAGGTCGTCGGCCGCGGCTTCGATCGTCTCGACCGCCTCGTTGATGTTGAACGGGTTGGCGGCGATGTCACCGGCGTCGGCGACCTGCGCGAGGGCGAACGGCGACGCGTCCTGCGCCGGGTTGTAGGGGCGCAGCAGGCGCGACGCCTCACGGATCGCGTTGCCACCGAAGCGGGCGCCGGGGCGGTAGGAGACACCTGTGTCGAAAGGCACGCCGACGACGGCGACATCGGCGGTGCCGACCTCGTCGAGCCGGGGCAGCCGCGCGAACGTCGCGGGACCGGCGTACCGCGGGACGCGGGAGGAGTCGACGGGGCCGCGCGGCGTTTCGTTGCTGCTCATGTGGAGTGCCTTTCTTCGGGCGATGCGGGTGGTGCACGCTTCGTGGGCGTTCGTTCGGTATTCAGTGTGCGGGGTGCGGTGGAGTGCGAGTGCGGGCCCCCACGGCAACGGCTCCGTCCTCAACCGCCGGACGGGCCAGAAATTCAAGCCCGTCCGGCGATTGAGGACACGTATTAGACGGTGACCGGGTCCGGGGCAGACTCCGTGGGCTCGGAGCCCTTCCCCGCCAGCCTCTCGCGCCAGGCTGTGAGCACCGCCGCGTCGGTCGGCTTCGTGGCCAGGGACACGATCACGTACACCGCGAGCGAGGACAGCAGCCCGTAGTAGACCGGCTCGTTGGCGAGGATTCCGTACGACGCCATCAGACCGATCACCGCGAGGCCACCGACGGACACCGCGGCCAGCGCACCGGCGGCCGTGCCGCGACGCCACAGCAGACCACCGAGGATCGGCACGAGCAGCCCGCCGACGAGCAGGTTGTACGCGACGGTCAGGGCCTCGACGACGTTGTTGAGGGCGATGGCGATGGCGATGACGGCCACACCCATGATGAGGATGAAGGCCCGGTTGCCCTTCACCTCGTCGTGCTCCTCGCCGCTGTTCCGGGTCACCGCGCCCCGCAGCCTCGACCAGATGTCGTTGTTGGCGACGGTGGCGCAGGCGATCAGCGCACCGGACGACGTCGACATCACCGCGGCGAGTGCGGCGGCCAGCACCAGTCCGCGCACACCCACCGGCAGTTCGTCCTTGACGATGGTCGCGAAGGCCGCGTCCGCGCTGGGCAGCTTCGGGTACATGACCTTGGCGGCGGTGCCGATGACGGCTCCGGCGATCGCGTACACCAGGCAGTACGTACCGGCGACGGTGCCGCCCCAGCGTGCGGTGCGGTCGGTGCGCGCGGTGAACACGCGCTGCCAGATGTCCTGGCCGATCAGCATGCCGAAGGTGTAGATCAACACGTAGGTGAAGATCGTCTCACCACCGATGCCCAGCGGGTCGAAGTACTCGGTGGGCAGCTTCGCCTTCATCTCGCTGAAGCCGCCGGCCTTGATGACGGCGATCGGCAGGAGCAGCAGCAGGACGCCGATCGTCTTGACGACGAACTGCACCATGTCCGTGAGCGTGATCGACCACATGCCGCCGAGCGTCGAGTACGCGACGACGATGGCGCCGCCGAGGATGATCGCGACGGTGCGGTTCATGTCGAAGAGGACGTCGAAGATGGTGGCGTACGCGATGGTCGAGGTGACCGCGAGCATCAGCGTGTACGCCCACATGACGACACCGGAGATGAGTCCGGCCCGGCCGCCGTAGCGCAGGTCGAGCATCTCGGAGACCGTGTAGACCTTCAGCCGGGCGATGCGCGCCGAGAAGAAGACGGACAGGGCGAGCAGCCCGAGGCCGATGGTGAAGACCATCCAGGCGCCGGAGAGTCCGTACTGGTATCCGAGGCCGACGCCGCCGATGGTGGAGGCACCGCCGAGGACGATCGCGGCCATGGTCCCGGAGTACATCCAGGGGCCGAGGCGGCGGCCCGCCACCAGGAATTCGCTCTTGGACTTGGCGCGGCGCATGCCCCACCAGCCCATCGCGAGCATGCCGGCCAGATAGACGATGATCACTGCGTAGTCGACAGCCATGGGCTTACCTCCGTCTCAGTCACTTCGCGAAATGTTGCGGGTATGTGTTTCGTGAAGACGGTAGGTGGCCCATAGGCGGCGCTGAAGTGTACGTTTCATCCATTCTCGTCGTAGCCAATGGATGGACCATCCATGCCGGACAATCCCACCGAGCGCCATTCCCCCACCGGATCCGCTCCCCCCACCCCGCCCATCCCGCTCGCCGAGCTGCTCGCCCGCGAGGAGCTCGGGCTGCGCCGGATCGCGGGGCCGGACCACGCGGACCTGTTGTGGGTGCACACCTCGGAGATGGCCGACCCGTACCCGTATCTGCTCGGCGGTGAGCTGCTGCTGAGCGCCGGGGTGCTGCTCAAGGACCCGGACACCTATGTCGCCCGTCTGATGGAGGCGGGGGCGGCGGCGCTCGGTTTCGGGGTCACGCCGGTGCACGACGCCGTGCCGCAGGCGCTGATCGAGGCGTGCGACCGGCACGGGCTGCCCCTGGTGGAGGTGCCGCCCGAGACCCCGTTCACCGCGATCGCCCGAGCGGTGTGGCGCCTGATGGCCGAGGCCCGGCACCGGGAGCTGCGCCGGGTGACGCGCGCCCAGCAGGCCCTGGCCACGGCGGCGGCCCGGCCGGATCCGGTCCCCGCGGTGCTGCACCAGCTCGCCGCCCAGCTGTCGGGGCGGGCGGTCCTGCTCTCCGCGGCCGGCGAGGAGCTGCATGCGGCGGGCCGCCGCCCACCCCCCGAGGTGCGGGCGGCGCTGACCCGGCTGACCCGCGTGGTCTCCCCCGCCGCGCCTGCCGCCTCCCCGGCCCCCACGTCCGCGACCGACGCCGTCGGCGACACGCATCTCTTCGCGTACGCGCTCGGCGGCGGCCAGGGGCTCGTCCTGGCGCTGTCGACGGGGCGGCGCGAGGCGGGCGACCACACGGTCACCGGGATCGCGGTCGTCCTTCTCTCCCTGCTGGCCGCCCCGCACCAGGGCGCCGACGCCGCGGGCCGGTCGGCGGCACTGGTGCGGATGCTGCTGGGCGCGGACCCGGCGGACGTCGCCCCGCTGCTCGGCGGCGCCGAACTCTGGACGGTGGTGCATGCCCGGCGCAGCGGTGGCGGCCCCGTCGACCCGCTGACCGCCGGGGCGCTGGGGGCCGCGCTGGGATCGGCGCTGGTCGACGCGGGCCGGGGCGGCGACGCGGTCAAGGTCCTGGTCCCGGGTGGCGAGCGGGTCACCCCGCAGCCCGGCTGGACACTCGGCACCTCCGCCCCCGTCTCCATCACCGCGCTGGACCTCGCCGACGGCCAGGCGGCCCGCGCCCTGGGCCGGGCCGTAGCCACCCGCACCCCGCTGGCCCACCACCACACCGACACCGGGCAGGGCCTGGCCGCGCTCGTCCCGCCCGCCGAGGCGGAGGCGCACGCCCGCACCCTGCTCGCCCCGCTCACCCCCACGCTCGCGGAGACGCTCCGCTGCTGGCTGGGTCTGCACGGCAGTTGGGACCGGACGGCGGTGGCGCTGCAGGTCCACCGCAACACGGTCCGCCAGCGCATCGCCCGCTGCGCGACGCTGCTGGACGCGGACCTCGACGACATGGACGTACGGACGGAGCTGTGGTTCGCGCTGCGGCGCCAGTGACTGCGTGCCGCGGTTCATGCGGAGGCGCCCGGCGACGTCGGGCTGTGATGTGGGCGACCACCGCCGGAGAACTCTGGACAGCTTCAGTGACCGCCGGGTAACTTTTGACCAGAACTGAGCAAGCGCTTAGCCATCCCGCTGGCCGATGCTCGCCCGAAGCTGATCGAAGCCGACAGAGGAGGCACTCCGTGCGCCGTACGGTATTCAACGAGGACCACGAGGCGTTCCGGGAGACCATCCGCGCCTTCATTGCGGCCGAGGTAGTCCCCGTCTACGACGAGTGGTTCGCCGCCGGCCAGGCGCCGCGCGAGTTCTACCACAAGCTCGGCGAGCTGGGCGTCTTCGGCATCGAGGTGGACGAGGAGTACGGCGGCGCCGGCATCGACTCGCACAAGTACGAGGCCGTCATCTACGAGGAGACCGCACGCGCCGGCGTGTCCTTCGGCGGCTCGGGTGTGCACACCCTGCTCGGCCTGCCGTACATCAAGATGCTCGCCACCGACGAGCAGAAGAAGCGCTGGCTGCCGAAGTTCACCACCGGCGAGGAGATGTGGGCCCTCGCGATGACCGAGCCGGGCACCGGCTCCGACGTCGCGGGCATGAAGACCACCGCCAAGCTCTCCGAGGACGGCACGCACTACGTCCTCAACGGCGCCAAGACGTTCATCACCGGTGGTGTGCATGCCGACCGCGTGATCGTGTGCGCCCGTACGTCCGCGCCCCGCGAGGACGACCGCCGCTTCGGCATCTCCCTGTTCGCCGTGGACACCAAGTCGGCGGGCTACTCCGTCGGCCGCAAGCTGGACAAGCTCGGCCTGAAGGTCTCCGACACCGCCGAGCTGGCCTTCGTCGACGTCAAGGTCCCCGTCGAGGACCTGCTCGGCGAGGAGAACAAGGGCTTCGGCTACCTCGGCACCAACCTGGCGTCCGAGCGCTGGGGCATAGCCTTCGGCGCGTACGCGCAGGCCGCTGCCGCCGTCCGGTTCGCCAAGAGCTACGTGCAGGACCGCACGGTCTTCGGCAAGACCGTCGCCTCGTTCCAGAACACCAAGTTCGAACTGGCCGCCTGCCAGGCCGAGGTGGACGCGGCCCAGGCCGTCGCCGACCGCGCGCTGGAGGCCCTCGACGCCGGTGAGCTGACCGCCGCCGAGGCCGCCTCCGCGAAGCTGTTCTGCACCGAGGTCGCGCACCGCGTGATCGACCGCTGCCTCCAGCTGCACGGTGGCTACGGCTTCATGAACGAGTACCCGATCGCCCGCCTGTACGCGGACAACCGGGTCAACCGCATCTACGGCGGCACCAGCGAGGTCATGAAGTCGATCATCGCCAAGTCCATGGGCCTGTAGAACGGTTACGTTCTTCTCCATGAGCGCAGCACTTGAATCCCTGCTCGATCTGCTCGACCTGGAGCAGATCGAGCGGGACATCTTCCGGGGCACGAGCCGTTCGGCGGTCGTGCCCCGGGTCTTCGGCGGCCAGGTCGCGGCCCAGGCACTCGTTGCCGCGGGCCGCACCGTCCCCGCGGACCGCACGGCCCACTCCTTGCACTCCTACTTCCTGCGGATGGGCGACCCGGGCGCGCCGATCGTCTACAGCGTCGACCGGATCCGCGACGGCCGCTCCTTCACCACCCGCCGGGTGGTGGCCGTCCAGCACGGGCAGCCGATCTTCCACCTCTCGGCGTCCTTCCAGACGTACGAGGAGGGCCTGGAGCACCAGGCGGACATGCCGCCCGCTCCCGACCCGGAGACGCTGCCCACGGCGGAGCAGATGCTCCCGCGGTACGCGGACGCGTTCACCGACCCGGGTGTCATGGACCGGCTGCTGGAGGCGCGGGCCGCGGTCGACCTGCGCTATGTCGGCGCCCCGCCGTTCGCCAACGTCGGCACGCCGCAGGAGCCCCGCTCCCAGGTGTGGTTCCGCACCAACGGCAAGCTCGCGGACGACCCGCTGCTGCACGTCTGCATGGCTACGTACGTCTCCGACATGACGCTGCTCGACTCGGTGCTGCTCGCGCACGGGCGCGGCGGCTGGACGGTCGGCGACGTGGTCGGCGCGAGCCTGGACCACGCGATGTGGTTCCACCGGCCGTTCCGGGCCGACGAATGGCTGCTGTACGACCAGGAGTCGCCGTCCGCGTCCGGCGGGCGCGGGCTCGGCCAGGCCCGCATCTACACGCAGGACGGCCGGCTGGCGATCACCGTCATCCAGGAGGGTGTGGTCCGGGTCCCGCGGGACTGAGACCGGTCGACACTTGGGGGTGCGACCGTCTGGGCAGGCCGCGGCCCGCCCCCTCATGGATACTCCCCACCATGAGCGCCGAGAACAGCACCAGCCGCAGCGCGACCGGTGGGGAGTCCACGTTCACGGTCGTCGTCGCGGCGATCGCCAACCTCGGTATCGCCGTGGCGAAGGCGATCGCGGGGCTGATCAGCGGATCGAGCGCGATGCTCTCCGAGGCGGCGCACTCGGTCGCCGACACCGTCACCGAGGTCCTGCTGCTCACCGCGCTCAAGCGCAGCGAGAAGCCCGCCGACGAGGAACACCCGCTGGGCTACGGCCCCGAGCGCTACATTTGGGCGCTGCTCGCCTCGGTCGCCACGTTCGTCGGCGGCGCGGTGTTCGCCATCTACGACGGCATCCACACGCTCGTCCGGGGCGAGGAACTCGGCGACCCGCTGGTCTCGTACATCGTGCTGGCCGTCGCGTTCGTCCTGGAGGGCTACTCCCTGCGCACAGGCCTGCGCCAGGTCCGCGGTGAGGCCGCCCGTCTGGGCGCACCCACCACCCACTACTTGCGCCACACGCCCGACACCGCGGTCAAGGCGGTTGTGATGGAGGACTCGGCGGCCCTGGCCGGCCTGCTCCTCGCCGCGGGCGGCCTTCTCGGCGGCACGCTCTCCGGCTCGGGCGTCTGGGACGGCATCGCGTCGATCCTGATCGGCGCCCTGCTGGTGTACGTGGCCTGGGTGCTGGGCCGCTCCAACGCCCAGCTGCTGATCGGCCGCCCGGTGCCGAAGGAGATGCGGGAGGGGGTCCGCGAGGAGCTTCTCTCCGTACCGCACATCATCGAAGTCCTGGAGCTCACCACCCTGATCCAGGGACCGACGGAGATTCTCGTCGCCGCGAAGATCGACTTCCGGGACGCGTCGACCGCGGAGCAGATCGAGTGGGCGTGCGAGGAGGCGGAGGAGCAGCTGCAGGAGCGGTATCCGGCGATCCGCCGGGTGTATCTGGACCCGACGCCGGGGCTGGGGCAGCAGCGACGGGCAGGCCGACCGGGGGCGGGGCCGGATACCGGTACGGGGGCCTGATACGGCGACGGCCGGGCAGCGTGCCCGCACGGCGCTGGAGGGACCGGCGGTGAAGCTGCTCAGGGCCGGGCAACGGCGCGGCTGCGGCCGGAGGGGTCCGGAAAGTCCAGAAGCCCCCCTCCCACCGGCCATCGGCCATGGCCCCAGGGTGTGTGCGAACAGTCGGAACGGCGTCTTGACTGCGGGACCACATTGACGCGGAGCAGAAATTAGGTAAGCCTTACCTCGCTTTTATGTGGGTCTTGTGCAGACCCACGTCCGCACTCTCCTCGGAGCTCCTCACATGCTGTCCCCCGCCGCCGCCTCGGTGCCCGCCAGAACGCCCTCCCGTCCTCTCCGCCTGTACGACTCATGGTGGACCGCGGCGGCAGCCGGCCTGGTGGCGATGATCGTGCTGACGGCGGGGCTGTGGTGCTCCCTCCATGTGCGCACCGACCAGACGCTGCACACCGCCGTGCTCTTCGTCCACCTCGCCTCGCTGGTGCTCGGCTTCGGCGCGGTGCTCTCCGCCGACTACTACGGCCTGCTGTGGGCCACCGGCCGCTGCCCGCTCGGTGAGGTCATAGCCGCCACGTCCCGGCTCCACGTGCCGATCTGGGCCGGTCTCTGCGGGCTGGTCGCAAGCGGGCTCATGCTCCAGCCCGACCTGCACTCGCTGCTGACCCAGACAAAGATCGCGCTGGTCGCCCTGCTCACCCTCAACGGCCTCCAGGCGGGCCTCCTCGGTCGCCGCCTCGCCGAGGCCACCGAGCCGATCGGCCGGGGCATGACGGCCTGGGGAGGCGCCACGGCGCTCCTGTCCCAGGCCTGCTGGTGGGGCGCGGTGGCGATCGGCTTCCTCAACACGAACCGCTGACCCGCCCGGACTGTTGTGACGCTCCGTCCGCCTCCGCAATGTCCGCAGGGCAAAGCACCTCACAGCTGTCGGTCCGGATCGGCCCCGTGCCGTCCGTACGCATCAGAGCAGCCCGGCCGCGTCCAGCAGATAGTCCGTCACCGGGTCGTAGAACCGTGGGTCGAGCACGTGATCGTCCAGCGGCACCACCACCTGCAGGGTGCCCTCCGCCTCACCCAGGAAGAGCGCCGGGTCGTTGCAGTCCGCGTACCCGACCGCGTCGAGCCCCCGCTGCCCCGCGCACCCCGCCCACCCGTGGTCGGCGACGACCAGGTCTGGCAGCGGCCGCCCCTCGCGCTCAAGACCGTCCAGGATCGCCGCCATCGGCGCCGGTGAGTGCGTGTGCCACAGCGTCGCCCCGCGCTCCATCACGGCCACATCGGCGAACTGGAAGACCATGCCCTCGTCCGCCATCAGCCCGGAGGGAATCCGCACGATCTCGCATCCGGCGCCGCGCAGCGCATCCGCGGTCTGCCGGTGCACATCCAGCAGCCCACCCGGATGCCCGGTCGCGAACAACACCCGCTCCGCCCCGGCCGCCGCCTTGCGCAACCGGGCCGCCATGCGCTCCAGCGCGTCGACGGTCAGCTCGGGATCGATGGTGTCCTGCCCGTGCCGGTGCTCCGGATCATCATTGACCCCACAGCGCTCGGCCATCACGGCGAGCACGTCCTGCTCATCGGCCCACCGGTTGCCGAGCTCCAGCCCCAGCCAGTAGTGGCGGTCCCCGTTGGCGAGCCTGCGGTAGTGGGTGAGGTTGTTGTCACGGGGGGTGGCGACGTCTCCGGCGATACGCGTGCGGACGAGGTGTTCGACGAGGGCGGCGCGGCTGGGTATCGGCATGAACCCATTGTGCCGTCAGGTGTGCGCAGTGTGCCGGGTGTCTTGCACGGCGGACACGGAGGGGCGGGAGGCACTGCCCCCTTCGGACCGGCACGCAGCGGTCCGATCCCGGCACTCCGCCGTGGAGTGATGCTCCCGCCGCCCGATGGGGCGTGGCGCGGGGCCGTTCTCCCCGTACCACCGTGCGGATGGATGTGCCTCCCACCGGATCGCGACTGTCGCGACCCGGTGGCCCGCGACCCGGTGGGTCAGGACCCGGGCGGTCGCGACGCGGTGTGTCACGCCGTCACATGCTTTTGATCCCTTGGGGAATTCCCCACCCCACCCCACCCCGCCTCCCGCCACCCACAAGGGTGAGGTTTGCCAACTGGGCTGGATTTCGGTCTGGTTGGCAGGCATATGCTCGCCGCAACAACCCCAGACATGCGTCGGCCCCCGGCCGGGACTCGCAATCCCGATCGGGGGCCTGACCACCGAGGAAGTTAGGGCTTCCCGATGGATACCCAGCACCTTAGCGCGCGCTCGCGCGCCACGGCAGGCGATCGCCGTCCTGCCACCCCTTCCGGTGTCATTCACGTCAACACCCGCCACACCAACCGCTACACCGTCATCGGCAACCATCTCGCCCAGCACCGAGAGATGTCGCTGGTGGCGATCGGGCTGGCCGTGCACATCCAGTCGCTGCCCGCCGGGGCCAAGATCGGCATCAAGTTCCTCGCCGCCCCGGCCCGGGAAGCCGTACGGCGCCCGGACCCGCTGCAGAACTGCGACGGGTGCGACCGCGCCTTCCGGGCGCCGCAGCCCGGCGAGTGCCACGACTGCCGATCCGACCTGCAGGAGGCCGCCTAGCATGAACGTGACGACCCTTGCCCCTGGGTACGGACGACGAGGAGCGAGCACGATGACCATCGCCCCGGACGACGCACGGCGAGACGCCCGCCTGTACCAGATCATGCGGGACTTCGTCTCATCCATGGACGACACCCTTCCCGGCAAATTCGAGATCACCAAGGAAGGGATCGTCCACGACATGATGTCGCCCGCGAGGCCGCACGAACTCACCACGCTGCGTGTACGGAAACGCCTGGAGAAGGTCCTGCCGGAAGAGCTGGTGGCCCACACGGGGACCCCGGACGTGGAAGACGCGCCCGAGGGCATCATGCGTCACCCCGACGTCATGGTGATCGCCGAGGCGGACATGGAGGGCGAGGGTTCCTTCGAGCCCCGCACGCTCATCGCCGCCGTCGAAGTCGTCTCACGGTCCAACCCGGACAACGACTGGGTGAGCAAGATGCGGGACTACCCGCTTCTGGGCATCCCCCTCTACGTGATCTTCGATCCGCGTACCGGCTCGGGGGCCGTGCTCTCCGACATCCACCCCACGCCGAACGGGCCGCGCTACGCCACCCGCAAGGACTTCCTGTACGGCGAGGACATCACCATCGGCGAGTGGACCATCTCGACCGAGAACCTGCCGCGGTACGCGTAGCGCACCGCGGCCTGCCCGGCCTGCCCGGCCGGCACGATCTGCGCAGGTCGGCGTTGAGCGACCGCTCCCGATCGCCGCTGGTGCTGCGGAGGCAAACGTTCACCGGGTTGCTCGGCCTGCAGCCACGCTTTTGTCCTCAATCGCCGGACGGGCTTGCAGATACTGAGGACGAACCGCCCGCCGCCGCGAACGCCCCCCGCGCCAGCCGGTGCAGCAGCGCCGCCGTCGCCGTGCGGCCCGGCAGGGCGCCGGGGCGGCCCAGGTGCGGGGTCGAGTTGAGCAGGCCGAAGACCGCGTGGACGGTGGCGCGGGCCTCGCTCTCGGGGAGGAGCGGATAGAGGGCGCTGACCACCTCGACCCACAGCTCCACGTACTGCCGCTGGAGCTGCCGCACGCGCTTGCGGTCGCTGTCCCGGAGGCGGTCCAGCTCGCGGTCGTGCAGGGTGATCAGGGGGCGGTCGTCCAGGGCGAAGTCGATGTGGCCCTCGATGAGCGCGTCCAGCAGGGCCTCCGGGGAGCCGTCGCCGGAGCGCGCGTCCTCCGTGACGCGGAGCCTTCCGCCGGCCAGGAGGCGCTCACTGATGCCGACCAGCAGCTCGGCGAGCATCGCGTCCTTGCCGGGGAAGTGGCGGTAGAGGCCGGGGCCGCTGATCCCCACGGCTGCGCCTATCTCGTCGACGCCCACACCATGGAAGCCGCGCTCGGCGAAGAGGCGGGCAGCCTCCTTGAGGATCTGCTCGCGGCGCGTCGGGGCATCCGTCCTGGTGGTCATGGATTCGATTCTAGACAGTGGCGTTAGCGAGCGTTAACCTGAAGGAAACGTGTTAACGCTCATTAACCGGATCGGCGGACCGGCCGACCGGGCAAGGGGGCTCGACGGATGCAGCAGGCACCGGTGCTGGCGAGTGCGGCGGATCCCGCGTCTCAGGGCTGGCTGGCCAACGAGGAGGCGCACCGCGCGCTCGGCGACGAGCTGCGGGCGCGCCTGGCCGCGGCCAGGCTGGGCGGGGGTGAGAAGGCCCGCGCCCGGCATGTGGCGCGCGGCAAGCTGCTGCCCCGGGAGCGGGTGGACACCCTGCTGGACCCGGGGTCGCCCTTCCTGGAGCTGGCACCGCTCGCGGCCGAGGGGCTGTACGGGGGTGCCGCACCGGCGGCCGGGGTGATCGCCGGGATCGGGCGGGTCAGCGGCCGGGAGTGCGTGATCGTCGCCAACGACGCCACGGTCAAGGGCGGCACGTATTACCCCATGACGGTGAAGAAGCACCTGCGGGCCCAGGAGGTGGCGCTGGAGAACCGGCTGCCGTGTCTGTACCTCGTGGACTCCGGTGGCGCGTTCCTGCCGATGCAGGACGAGGTGTTTCCCGACCGGGAGCACTTCGGGCGGATCTTCTACAACCAGGCGCGGATGTCGGGGGCCGGGATTCCGCAGGTCGCGGCCGTGCTGGGGTCCTGTACGGCCGGTGGGGCGTACGTCCCCGCGATGAGCGACGAGGCCGTGATCGTGCGGAACCAGGGGACGATCTTCCTCGGGGGTCCGCCGCTGGTGAAGGCCGCGACCGGTGAGGTCGTCACGGCGGAGGAGCTGGGTGGCGGCGAGGTCCACTCCCGTACGTCGGGCGTCACCGACCACCTCGCGGAGGACGACGCGCACGCCCTGCGGATCGTCCGGAACATCGTGGCCACGCTGCCCGCGCGCGGGGCCCTGCCCTGGTCCGTGGAGGCCGTGGAGGAGCCGAAGGCCGATCCTGCGGGGCTGTACGGGGCCGTGCCGGTCGATTCGCGGACACCGTACGACGTACGGGAGGTCATCGCGCGGGTCGTCGACGGGTCGCGGTTCGCCGAGTTCAAGGCGGAGTACGGGACGACGCTGGTCACCGGCTTCGCCCGGATCCATGGGCATCCGGTCGGCATCGTCGCCAACAACGGCATCCTGTTCTCCGAGTCGGCCCAGAAGGGTGCGCACTTCATCGAGCTCTGCGACCAGCGCGGCATCCCGCTGGTCTTCCTGCAGAACATCTCCGGGTTCATGGTCGGGCGCGACTACGAGGCCGGCGGCATCGCCAAGCACGGCGCCAAGATGGTCACGGCCGTCGCCTGCACCCGGGTCCCGAAGCTGACCGTCGTGGTCGGCGGGTCGTACGGAGCGGGGAACTACTCCATGTGCGGGCGGGCCTACTCGCCGCGCTTCCTGTGGATGTGGCCCAACGCCAAGATCTCCGTCATGGGCGGCGAGCAGGCCGCGTCCGTCCTCGCGACGGTCAAGCGCGACCAGCTGGGCGACGACTGGAGCGCGGAGGACGAGGAAACCTTCAAGGCGCCGATCCGCGAACAGTACGAGACGCAGGGCAACGCGTACTACGCCACCGCCCGGCTCTGGGACGACGGGGTGATCGACCCGCTGGAGACCCGGCAGGTGCTGGGGCTCGCTCTGACCGCGTGTGCCAACGCCCCGCTGGGTGAGCCCGGCTTCGGCGTCTTCCGGATGTGAGGAACAGATGACGATGTTCGACACCGTTCTGGTCGCCAACCGCGGCGAGATCGCGGTCCGGGTGATCCGGACCCTGCGCGAACTGGGTGTGCGGTCCGTCGCCGTCTTCAGCGACGCGGACGCCGACGCCCGGCATGTACGGGAGGCCGATACGGCGGTGCGGATCGGACCCGCACCCGCTGCCGAGAGCTATCTCAGCGTGCCCGCGCTGATGGAGGCCGCCCGCCGCACCGGCGCGCAGGCCGTGCACCCGGGGTACGGATTCCTCGCCGAGAACGCGGGGTTCGCGCACGCGTGCGCGGACGCGGGGCTCGTCTTCATCGGGCCGCCCGCCTCCGCGATCTCACTGATGGGCGACAAGATCCGGGCCAAGGAGACCGTCGCGGCGGCCGGAGTTCCGGTCGTGCCGGGGTCCTCCGGCAGCGGGCTCAGCGACACACAGCTCGCCGAGGCGGCGCGCACGATCGGAATGCCGGTGCTGCTGAAGCCCTCGGCGGGCGGCGGCGGCAAGGGCATGCGGCTGGTACGCGACGAGGCGCTGCTCGCCGACGAGATCGCCGCCGCCCGGCGCGAGGCGCGTGGCTCGTTCGGGGACGACACCCTGCTCGTGGAGCGGTGGATCGACCGGCCGCGCCACATCGAGATCCAGGTCCTGGCCGACGGTCACGGGAACGTGGTGCATCTCGGCGAGCGCGAGTGCTCGCTCCAGCGCCGCCACCAGAAGATCATCGAGGAGGCGCCGTCCGTCCTGCTCGACGAGAAGACCCGGGCGGCGATGGGCGAGGCGGCAGTCCAGGCGGCCCGCTCCTGCGGGTATGTCGGCGCGGGCACGGTGGAGTTCATCGTCCCGGGCAACGACCCCGCCTCGTACTACTTCATGGAGATGAACACCCGCCTCCAGGTCGAGCACCCGGTCACCGAACTGATCACCGGCCTGGACCTGGTCGAGTGGCAGCTGCGGGTCGCCTCCGGCGAACAACTCCCGTACAAGCAGGCGGACATCACGCTCACCGGGCATGCGATCGAGGCCCGGATCTGCGCCGAGGACCCGGCCCGCGGTTTTCTGCCGTCCGGCGGTACGGTGCTCTCCCTCGGCGAGCCGAACGGCCAGGGTGTACGGACCGACTCGGGTCTCAGTGAGGGGGTCGAGGTCGGCAGCCTGTACGACCCGATGCTCTCGAAGGTCATCGTCCACGGACCCGACCGGGCCACGGCGCTGCGGCGGCTGCGCACCGCCCTGTCGGAGCTGGTGATCCTGGGCGTGCCGACCAATGCCGGGTTCCTTCGCCGGCTGCTCGCCCACCCGGCGGTGGTGGCGGGCGATCTCGACACCGGGCTGGTGGAGCGCGCGGTGGACGGGCTGGTGCCGGACGGGGTGCCGGAGGAGGTGTACGCGGCGGCGGCGCTGCTGCGGCAGCCGGCCGCCGGGGGCGCCTCGCCCGGGGGCAGCTCCGGTTGGGTCGACCCGTTCTCGGTGGCCGACGGCTGGCGGCTGGGCGGCGCCCCCGCCCGCACGGTCCGCCACTTCCGGCTGCCGGGCCACGACCCGGTGCAGGTCGCCGTGCGCTCCTGTCCGACGGGCACCGAGCTGACGTTCGGTCATGTCGGGGAGGGCACACTGCCGCCGGCGCCCGCGACGGGCACCTGCGGCCCGCTGGCCCCACTGCCCGGCGGCATGGAGACAGCCAGGGTCATCGACGTCTCCGCACGCCGGCTCACCTTCGAACTCGCCGGTGTCACCCATACGTTCACCCACGCCACCTCCCCGGAGGGGACCTGGCTGGGCCGCGACGGCGACACCTGGCACGTACAGAACCACGACCCCGTGGAGGCGTCCCTCAGCGGCGCCGCACACGGCGGCGCGGACACGCTCGCCGCGCCCATGCCGGGGACGGTCACCGTGGTGAAGGTGGCCGTCGGGGACGAGGTCGTCGCCGGGCAGAGCCTGCTCGTCGTGGAGGCGATGAAGATGGAGCACGTCATCTCCGCCCCGCACGCCGGGACCGTCACCGAGCTCGATGTGACGGCCGGTACCACCGTCGCCATGGACCAGGTGCTGGCCGTGGTGGTTCCGAGCGAGGAGGAAGCATGACCGCCGGGAACCTGCCCATGACCGTGCCCGCACCGGATCTGCCCGCCCGGGTACGCATCCACGAGGTCGGCGCCCGCGACGGGCTGCAGAACGAGAAGGCGGTCGTCCCGACCGAGGTGAAGGCGGAGTTCATCCACCGCCTCGCCGCGGCCGGCCTGACCACCATCGAGGCAACCAGCTTCGTCCACCCGAAGTGGGTGCCTCAACTCGCCGACGCGGAGGACCTGTTCCCCCGCCTCGGGGACATCGAGGGGGTCGCGCTCCCCGTGCTCGTACCGAACGAACGCGGGCTGGACCGCGCCCTCGCTCTCGGTGCGCGCCGGATCGCCGTGTTCGGGTCGGCGACCGAGACGTTCGCCGCCCGCAATCTCAACCGCACGGTCGCCGAGTCGCTCGCCATGTTCGAGCCCGTCGTCGCCCGCGCCAAGGCGGACAAGGTGCACGTCCGCGGCTATCTGTCGATGTGCTTCGGCGACCCGTGGGAGGGACCGGTCCCCGTCCACCAGGTCGTGCGCGTCGCCAAGGCGCTGATGGACCTCGGCTGCGACGAACTCTCCCTGGGCGACACCATCGGCGTCGCCACCCCCGGCCATGTGCAGGACCTGCTCTCCGAGCTGAACGAGGAGGGCGTGCACACCAACACCATCGGGGTGCACTTCCACGACACGTACGGCCAGGCGCTCTCCAACACCCTCGCCGCGCTCCAGCACGGTGTCGCCACCGTGGACGCCTCCGCGGGCGGCCTCGGCGGCTGCCCGTACGCGAAGAGCGCCACCGGAAATCTCGCCACCGAAGACCTCGTGTGGATGCTCCACGGCCTCGGCATCGAAACCGGGGTCGACCTCGACGCGCTCACCGCCACCAGCGTGTGGCTCGCCGAACAACTGGGCCGCCCGAGCCCGTCCCGTACCGTCCGCGCGCTCTCGGTTCAATAAACACAGTCCCACAAGGAGTGACCCCCGCCATGTCCCTGGACCACCGGCTGACCGCCGAACACGAGGAACTGCGTCGCACCGTCGAGGAGTTCGCGCACGACGTGGTCGCCCCGAAGATCGGCGACTTCTACGAGCGCCACGAGTTCCCGTACGAGATCGTGCGCGAGATGGGACGGATGGGCCTGTTCGGGCTGCCGTTCCCGGAGGAGTACGGCGGCATGGGCGGCGACTATCTCGCCCTTGGGATCGCCCTGGAGGAGCTGGCCCGCGTCGACTCGTCCGTGGCGATCACCCTGGAGGCCGGGGTCTCACTCGGCGCCATGCCGGTCTACCGGTTCGGTACGGAGGAGCAGAAGCAGCAGTGGCTGCCGAAGCTCTGCTCGGGCGAGGCACTGGGTGCCTTCGGGCTGACCGAGCCGGACGGCGGGTCGGACGCGGGCGCCACCCGCACGACGGCCGTGCGCGACGGGGACGAGTGGGTGATCAACGGCTCCAAGTGCTTCATCACCAACTCCGGTACGGACATCACCGCGCTGGTCACGGTCACGGCGGTGACCGGGCGCAAGGAGAACGGCGCCCCGCTCATCTCGTCGATCATCGTGCCGTCCGGCACCCCCGGCTTCACGGTCGCCGCTCCGTACTCCAAAGTCGGCTGGAACGCGTCGGACACCCGTGAGCTGTCCTTCTCGGACGTGCGGGTCCCGGCGGCGAACCTGCTGGGCGAGGAGGGCCGCGGGTACGCGCAGTTCCTGCGGATCCTCGACGAGGGACGGATCGCGATCTCGGCGCTGTCCACGGGTCTGGCGCAGGGCTGTGTGGACGAGTCGGTGAAGTACGCCACGGAGCGGCACGCCTTCGGCCGGCCGATCGGCGCCAACCAGGCCATCCAGTTCAAGATCGCGGACATGGAGATGCGGGCGCACATGGCCCGGATCGGCTGGCGGGACGCAGCGTCGAGGCTCGTGCACGGCGAACCGTTCAAGAAGGAGGCGGCGCTCGCCAAGCTGTACTCGTCGACGGTGGCGGTGGACAACGCGCGTGAGGCGACGCAGATCCACGGCGGCTACGGCTTCATGAACGAGTACCCGGTGGCGCGGATGTGGCGCGACTCCAAGATCCTGGAGATCGGCGAGGGTACGAGCGAGGTGCAGCGGATGCTGATCGCGCGGGAGCTGGGGCTGCCGGCCTGAGGGATGTGCGGCAGGACTCCGCGGCCGCCGTGCGTCGAGCACCCGACGCACGGCGGAACCTCTCTCCGGTGGCCTGGTGTTCTTCGAGCGCGATGATCTCGACGCCACACCACGGGCAATTCGTTCGACAGGTCCGGGACCGCCCCGGCAGAGTCTGTTCATGGACCCCCAGCACTGGCCCCTGTACGGGCTCCGCATCCGCACACCCCGCCTGGAACTCCGCCTGCCGGACCTGGAGTTGCTCGACGACCTGGCAGCTGTCGCCGCCGACGGGGTGCATGCGCCGGACAGCATGCCGTTCACCGTGCCCTGGACCGACGGCCCGCCCGCCGAACGCGGCCGGGCCGTGTACCAGCATGTGCTGTCCACCGTCGCCAACTGGTCCGTACGGGACTGGGCCCTGAGCCTCGTCGTGCTGCACGAGGGCACGGTCGTCGGGCGGCAGGACCTCGGGGCACGCGACTTCACGGTGACCGGTGAGGTGCACACCGGGTCGTGGCTGGGGCTGGCGCACCAGGGCCGGGGCATCGGCACCGAGATGCGGGCCGCCGTGCTGCATCTGGCGTTCGCCGGGCTCGGCGCCCGGAGCGCGATCTCGTCCGCGATGACGGACAATCCCCGTTCGCTGGGCGTCTCGCGCCGGCTCGGCTATCTGCCGGACGGGCTGGAGGTGGCCGCGCTGCGGGGCGCTCCCGTCACCCTGCAGCGGCTGCGGATCGAGCGCGACCGCTGGGAGGAGCACCGCACCGTCGGTGTGCGGATCACCGGACTCGACGCGTGCCGGAAGGACTTCGGCGGATGACGCTCCTGGTGCACACCTTCGTACGGGGGAAGAGCGGCAAGCCGCACCTCCTCGACGACCCCCCGGACGGCAGCGACATGGCGGGGTTCGAGAGCTGCCGGACCGACCTGTGGGGGTCGGAGCGGGTCCGGGCGCTCGGGGCGCGGTTCCTGCCGGAGCTCGCGTCCTACGACCTGTACGTCGAACCGGAGGACATCGAGGACTTCCTCGCCGAGTGCGAACTGCTGCGCCCGCACGCGGCGGAGCTCGACGCGCACTGCGGCTACCGCGAGGGCTACGTGGCCGAGCGGTTGGCCAACATCAGCGCTGCGGCCCGGCGGGCCCAGGACGTCGGCGGCGGGGTGCTCGTCTGGTAGCCGGGCCGGTCGGGCAGGCCACCCCCTGGACAGTTGGTGAGGTTAGGCTAACCTACCTTTGAACTCGTCAGCGGGCGCCCACCGGCGCGTACGAAAGCAGACACACCCATGCCCAAGGTCCGGACCACCCCCCTCTCCCGTCGCGGCCTGCTTGCCGCCGGCGGCGCCGTCGGTCTCGGCGCCGTACTCGCAGCGTGCGGCGACAGCGACTCGAAGGACTCCGGCTCCGGCTCGGGTTCGAGTGCCGAGAAGTCCGGGCCGTGGACGTTCAAGGACGACCGCGGCCAGACCGCGAAGGCCGCAAAGGTCCCGAAGAACATCGTCGCCTTCACCGGTGTCGCCGCCGCCCTCCACGACTACGGCATCGAGGTCAAGGGCGTCTTCGGCCCGACGAAGACCAAGGACGGCAAGGCCGATGTGCAGGCCGGCGACCTCGACGTCAGCAAGGTCGAGATCCTCGGCAACGTCTGGGGCGAGTTCAACGTCGAGAAGTACGCGGCGCTCGGCCCGGAGCTGCTCGTGACCGCCATGTGGGAGAAGGACGCCCTCTGGTACGTGCCGGACGAGTCCAAGGACAAGATCCTGAAGCTGGCCCCGAGTGTCGCCCTGTGGGCCGCCCGGACCACCATCCCCAAGGCCATCCAGCGCCACGAGGATCTCGCCGCCTCCCTCGGCGCCGACGTCAAGGCCGCCGCGGTGACCGACGCCAAGGCCCGCTTCGAGAAGGCCGCGGCCCGGCTGCGCGCCGCCGCCAAGTCCAAGCCGAACATCAAGGTCATGATCGGCTCGGCCAGCCAGGACCTCTTCTACGTCTCGCTCGCCAAGATGTCCGCCGACACCCTGTACTTCCAGGAGCTGGGTGTGAAGTTCGTCGAGCCGAAGGTCAACGCCGCGGGCTTCTTCGAGGAGCTGAGCTGGGAGAACGTCGACAAGTACGACGCCGACATCATCATGATGGACAACCGCTCCTCGGCCCTGCAGCCCGACGCCCTGACGTCCAAGCCGACCTGGGCGCAGCTGCCCGCCGTCAAGGCCGGTCAGGTCATCCCGCGCACCACCGAGCCGATCTACTCCTACGACAAGTGCGCGCCGATCCTCGAGGACCTCGCGAAGGCCATCGAGGACGCGAAGAAGGTCAGCTGACCGAGCGCCAGGCACCCTCCCCTCCGGCCCGGCCCGGGTTGTCCCCCGGCCGGGCCGGGCCGTTTTCCTTCGCTTCCCGGTTCCTGGAAGGAGCCCTCGCATGACGACCGCAGCCGCACCCCCCGTCGCCCCCTTCCGGTTCTTCGGCCTGACGGTCACCCGGACCAGGCGGCTGGGACCCTCCATGCTCCGGATCACCTTCGGCGGTCCGGGGCTCGACGGCTTCGCCGCCGGGGGCCGCGACCAGAGCCTGTCGTTGTTCCTGCCACACCCCGACCAGCCGGAACCAGTCGTTCCGGTCGACAAGGACGGCAACTGGTTCACCGCCTGGCGCGCCCTGCCCGAGGACATACGGGCCGTCATGCGCTCGTACACCGTCCGCGCGCAGCGCCGCGCCCCCGACGGATCGACCGAAATCGATATCGACTTCGCACTGCACGAGGACGGCGGACCCGCCTGCCGCTGGGCCGCCACCGCCGCCCCCGGCGATCTCCTCAAGGCGCTCGGCCCGGCCGTCGAGGACAACACGGCCGTCCGCTTCCGGCCCCCGGAGGACACCGACTGGGTGCTGATCTGGGCCGACGAGACGGCACTGCCCGCCGCGTCGGCGGCCCTGGAGTGGCTGCCCGCCGGCATGCAGGCCCGCGTCTGGCTCGAGGTCCAGCACACCGAGGACCGCCAGGCGCTCACCACCGCGGCCCGCGCCCGGATCAGCTGGCTCGTCCGGGGCGAGGGCGCACGGTCCGCCGTGGACGCCGTACGCGCCGCCGAGCTGCCCGAGGGGACCCCGTACGTCTGGATCGCGGGCGAGTCGTCGAATGTACGGGCGCTGCGCCGCCACCTGGTCCAGGAGCGCCGGTTCGACCGCAGGCGGGTGACGTTCGTCGGCTACTGGCGTCGCGGGATGAGTGAGGAGCAGCTGCGCGCAGAAGCGGCCACCGAGGACGCGTAATCAGGACAACTTCGGCGTCCCGTGGGGGGCGAGGGAACAAGTCAATGTCGAAGTCAGGTTAGGCTAACCTAACTTCGACATCGAGCCCTCGCCCCCCATTCCTCTGCCCTGAGGGCGCCGATGAAGTTTCCCCGCATCCGGGAGGACCCCTTCATGCGTTCGCACCTGCTCAATGATTCGACTGCGGAGCACTACCGTCGCTCCGTGACCGCAGGGATCGAACGGGTCGCAGCCAAACTCGCCGCCACCGACCGGCCGTTCACCGGGATCTCCGTCGACGAGCTCTCCCCGTTCGTCGACGCGATCGACCTGGACCGGCCGTTGGGCGATGCGTCCGCCGCCCTCGACGAGCTCGACCGCGTCTATCTCCGTGACGCCGTCTACTTCCACCACCCCCGCTACCTGGGTCACCTCAACTGCCCGGTGGTCATCCCCGCCGTCCTCGGTGAAGCCGTCCTCTCGGCCGTCAACTCCTCCCTGGACACCTGGGACCAGAGCGCGGGCGGCACCCTGATCGAGCGCCGGCTGATCGACTGGACCGCGGCCCGGATCGGCCTCGGCCCGGCCGCCGACGGCATCTTCACCAGCGGCGGCACGCAGTCCAACCTGCAGGCCCTGCTGCTCGCCCGCGAAGAGGCCAAGTCCCTCCCCGGGCAGTTCGACCGGCTGCGGATCCTCACCTCCGAGTGCAGCCACTTCAGCGTCCAGAAGTCGGCGAAACTCCTCGGTCTCGGACCGGACTCCGTCGTCTCCGTCCCCGTCGACCAGAACAAGCGCATGCAGACCGTGGCCCTCGCCCGCGCGCTTGAGCAGTGCGCCGCCGAGGGTGCCGTCCCGATGGCGGTCGTCGCCACCGCGGGCACCACGGACTTCGGCTCGATCGACCCGCTGCCCGAAATCGCCGCGCTCTGCCAGCAGTTCTCCACCTGGATGCATGTCGACGCCGCGTACGGCTGCGGACTGCTCGCCTCCGGCGAGCGCCGCCATCTCCTCGACGGCATCGAGCACGCCGACTCCGTGACCGTGGACTACCACAAGTCCTTCTTCCAGCCGGTGAGTTCCTCGGCCGTGCTGGTCCGCGACCGGGCCACCCTGCGCCACGCCACGTACCACGCGGAGTACCTCAACCCGCAGCGCATGGCCGCCGAGCGCATCCCCAACCAGGTCGACAAGTCCCTGCAGACCACGCGCAGATTCGACGCGCTCAAACTGTGGATGACCCTGCGCGTCATGGGCGCGGACGGCATCGGCGAGCTCTTCGACGAGGTCTGCGACCTGGCCGCCGAGGGCTGGCAGCTGCTCACCGCCGACCCGCGTTTCGACGTCGTCGTCGAGCCGCAGCTCTCCACGCTGGTGTTCCGCTGCGTCCCGGACGCCGTCACCTCACCCGCCGAGATCGACCGCGCCAACCTCTACGCCCGCAAGGCACTCTTCGCCTCCGGCGAGGCCGTCGTCGCCGGGACGAAGGTCGGCGGCCGCCAGTACCTGAAATTCACCCTGCTCAACCCCGAAACGACCGCACAGGACATCGCCGCGGTCCTCGACCTGATCGCCGGCCACGCCGAGCAGTACCTGGGAGACTCTCTTGACCGCGCTTCCTGACCCCCACGACTTCATCGGGATCGGCCTCGGCCCGTTCAATCTCGGCCTCGCCTGCCTGACCGAACCCATCGACGAACTCAGCGGTGTGTTCCTGGAGTCCAAGCCGGACTTCGAGTGGCACGCCGGGATGTTCCTCGAAGGCGCCCATCTCCAGACGCCGTTCATGTCGGACCTGGTGACGATGGCCGACCCCACCTCGCCGTACTCCTTCCTCAACTACCTGAAGGAACGCGGGCGGCTGTACTCCTTCTACATCCGGGAGAACTTCTACCCGCTGCGGACCGAGTACAACGACTACTGCCGGTGGGTCGCCGGCCGGCTGAGCAGCGTCCGCTTCAACGAGACCGTCGAGTCGGTCACTTACGACGAGAGCGCCGCTCTCTACACCGCCCGCACCCTTGCCGGAAGCGTCTTCCGTGCCCGGCACCTGGTACTGGGCACAGGAACTCCCCCGTACATCCCGGAGGCGTGCCGGGACCTGGGCGGCGATCTCCTGCACAACTCCCGCTACCTGGAGAGAAAGGCGGCCCTCCAGGCGAAGGAGTCCATCACTCTCGTCGGCAGCGGGCAGAGCGCGGCGGAGATCTACTACGACCTGCTCTCCGAGATCGATGTGCACGGCTACCGGCTGAACTGGGTGACGCGCTCACCGCGGTTCTTCCCGCTGGAGTACACCAAGCTGACGCTGGAGATGACCTCCCCGGAGTACGTCGACTACTTCCACACCCTGCCCGAACAGACCCGCTACCGGCTGGATTCCGGCCAGAAGGGGCTCTTCAAGGGCATCGACGGCGAGCTGATCGACGCGATCTTCGACCTGCTCTACCAGAAGAACCTGCCCGGACCGGTCCCCACCCGCCTCCTCACCAACTCCGCGCTGCGGAGTGCGCGGTACGAGGAGAGCAGCGGCACGTACACGCTCGACCTGCACCAGGAGGAGCAGGACAAGGAGTACAGCCTCACCACCGAGGGGCTGATCCTCGCCACCGGATACCGCTACACCCCGCCGGCCTTCCTGGAGCCGATCACCGGCCGGCTGCGCCACGACAGCCGCGGCCGCTTCGACGTGGCCCGCAACTACTCCATCGACACCACCGGGCGCGGCGTCTTCCTGCAGAACGCGGGCACGCACACCCACTCGATCACCTCGCCCGACCTGGGCATGGGTGCCTACCGCAACGCGTACATCATCGGCGAGTTGCTCGGCCGTGAGTACTACCCGGTCGAGAAGTCCATCGCCTTCCAGGAGTTCGCCGTATGAACACTGACCTCGGTACGTTCACCGTCCGCGCCCTCGACCCTTCCCCGAGTTCCCGGCCCGGTTCGAGCGGGTCAGGCTCCATGTCCGACGCCGAACTGGTGCACAGCTGGGTCACCCACCCCAAGGCGTCCTTCTGGCTGATGGGCGACGCCCGGCTGCAGGACGTCGAGCGGGAGTACATGGCGATCGCCGCCAGCCCGCACCACGACGCGTTCATAGGACTGCACAACGGCGAGCCCGCCTTCCTGATGGAGCGGTACGACCCCGCCGAGGTGGAGCTCAAGGGGCTGTACGAGGCCGAGCCAGGCGACATCGGGATGCACTTCCTCGTCGCCCCGACGGACACCCCGCTGCACGGCTTCACGCACGCCGTGATCACCACTGTGCTGGAGACGCTGTTCGCCGATCCGTCGGTACGCCGGATCGTCGTCGAACCGGACGTCCGCAACACGGCCGTGCACGCGCTCAACAAGGCCGTGGGCTTCGAGGTCCTCCGCGAGATCGCCAAGCCGGAGAAGACCGCCCTGCTCAGCGCCTGCACCCGGGAACAGTTCCAGGCCGCGTGCGAAGGAGAGGCCCGATGACCACCACCACCGCCGTCGCGCACCTCACCCCCGAGCGCTGGGCCACCGCCAACCGGCAGCTCGTCCGCAAAGCCCTCGCCGAGTTCACCCACGAGCGGCTGCTGACCCCCGAACCGCTCGGCACCGGCCTCTACGCCGTGCGCAGCGACGACACGGCGACCGAGTACCGCTTCGCCGCCCGGCACTTCGCGCTCGACCACTGGCAGGTCGACGCCGCCTCTGTCACCCGCCACCGGCACGGCACCGAACTGCCCCTGGATGCACTGGAATTCTTCGTCGAACTGCGCGAGACGCTGGAGCTTTCGGCGGAGATCCTGCCGGTCTACCTGGAGGAGATCTCTTCCACGCTGGCCGGAACCGCGTACAAACTCACCAAGGAACCGGTGACCTCCGCCGCGCTCGTCGCCGCCGGATTCCAGGCGATCGAAACGGGCATGACCGAGGGCCACCCCTGCTTCGTCGCCAACAACGGGCGACTCGGCTTCGGCATCGACGAGTACCGTGCGTACGCCCCCGAAGCGGCGAGCGCGATCCGGCTGGTCTGGCTCGCCGCCCGCCGCGACCGCGCCACGTTCACAGCGGGCGCCGGGCTCGACTACGAGACGCTGATCAGCGGCGAACTGAGCGGGGAGACCCGGCAGCGGTTCGCCGGCACGCTGACCGGCCTCGGGCTCGACCCCGACGACTACCTGCTCATCCCCGTCCACCCCTGGCAGTGGTGGAACAAACTGGCCGTCACCTTCGCCGGAGAACTCGCCCAGCACCGTCTGGTCTGCCTCGGCGAGAGCGACGACAGCTACCTCGCGCAGCAGTCCATCCGCACCTTCTTCAACACCGACAATCCGGAGAAGCACTACGTCAAGACGGCACTGTCCGTCCTGAACATGGGCTTCATGCGCGGGCTCTCCGCCGCGTACATGGAGGCGACGCCCGCGATCAACGACTGGCTGTCCGGGCTCATCGAGCGCGACGAGGTGCTGCGCGCGGCCCGGTTCTCGATCATCCGCGAGCGGGCGGCCATCGGCTACCACCACCGGACGTACGAGGCGGCCACCACCAAGGGCTCCCCGTACCTGAAAATGCTCGCCGCGCTCTGGCGGGAGAGTCCGGTGCCCGGACTGGCGCCGGGCGAACGGGTCGCGACCATGGCATCGCTCGTCCACACCGACCACGAGGGCAACTCCGTCGCGGGCACACTGATCGCCGAGTCGGGACTGGCCCCCGCCGACTGGCTGCGCCGCTACCTGGACGCCTACCTGGTGCCGGTGCTGCACAGCTTCTACGCGTACGACCTCGTGTACATGCCGCACGGCGAGAACGTCATCCTGGTCGTCGAGAACGGCGTCGTCACCCGCACGGTCTTCAAGGACATCGCCGAGGAGATCGCGGTCATGGCCCCGGACGCGGTCCTGCCGCCCCAGGTCGAGCGGATCCGCGCCGAGGTCCCGGACGACATGAAACTGCTGTCGGTCCTCACCGACGTCTTCGACTGTTTCCTCCGCTTCCTGGGCGCCGGACTCGCCACCGAGGGGATCCTCGACGAGGAGACGTTCTGGCGGACGGTCGCCGCCTGTGTGTCCGGCTACCAGGAGTCGGTGCCGCAGCTCGCGGACAAGTTCAAGCAGTACGACATGTTCACGGAGGAATTCGCACTGTCCTGCCTGAACCGGCTCCAGCTGCGCAACAACAAGCAGATGGTCGACCTGGCGGATCCGTCGGGTGCGCTGCAGCTCGTCGGCACACTCAGGAACCCGATCGCGGGATTTTAGTACCCCTCCCGGCAAGCTTTGCCCCGATCGCCGGGCGGGTCCGGAAGACCGAACCCGCCCGGCGATCGGGGACAGAGCGTCAGCAGGACGCCCGGTCACCTCACTGCGCAGGCCACGGCACCTGCGCCGACCGGTAGTAGTCGATCCCCAGCGCCGAGAACCTCGGCCCCTGCGCCGCGAGCCGCACCTTGTACGCGTCCCAGTCATGCGTGGACGCAGGCGACCAGCCCAGCTCCGCAACGCCCGGCAGCCGCGGGAACGCCATCTGCTCGACCTCGTCGCTGTTCGTCACCGTCTCCGACCAGATCGGCGCCTCGACCCCGAGGATCGAGTCCTCCGGGGCGCCTTCGAGGTACGTCGCCGGGTTCCAGTCGTACGAACGCTGCACCTCGACATAGCCGGCCCAGGCCAGGCCCAGCTTGGTGTCCTTGTTGTACTTCATGTCGAGGTACGTACGGTCCGCAGGGGACAGCACCAGCTTCGTGCCGTTCTTCGCCGCGTCCGCCACCTGCTTGCGCTCGGCGGCGCCCGTCCGGTCGTACCCCCAGTACTGGGCGACCGCACCCGCGACGGGCGTGGCCCCGGTCAGCTGATGCCAGCCCACCACGGTCTTGCCGTACGTGCCGACGATGGCCTGCGCCCTGTTCATGAACGTCACGTAGTCGTCGTGGCTGGTGGAGTGCGCCTCGTCGCCGCCGATGTGGAGGTACTTGCCCGGCGTCAGTGCGGCCAGCTCACGGACCACGTCGTCCACGAACGTGTACGTGATCGCCTTCGGCGCGCACAGCGAGCTGAAGCCGACGCTCGTGCCGGTGTAGAGCGGCGGCGCGACCCCGTTGCAGTTCAGCTCGGCGTACGAGGCGAGTGCCGCATTGGTGTGGCCCGGCAGGTCGATCTCCGGGACGACCTCCAGGTAGCGCGAGGAGGCGTACCGGACGATCTCCTTGTAGTCGCTCTTGGTGTAGTAGCCGCCGACTCCCCCGCCGACCTCGGTCTGCCCGCCGTAGGTGGCCAGCCGCGGCCAGGAGTCGATGGCGATGCGCCAACCCTGGTCGTCGGAGAGATGCAGATGGAGCTTGTTCATCTTGTAGAGGGCGAGCTGGTCGATGTAGCGCTTGACCTCGGTGACGGAGAAGAAGTGCCGGGAGACATCGAGCATCGCGCTGCGGTACGCGTAGCGCGGCGCGTCCGTGACCGTGCCGCCCGCGACCTGCCACGGCCCCGCCTGGCGGCTGTTCTTCTCCACGTCCGCCGGGAGCAGCTGACGGAGCGTCTGGACGCCGTGGAAGAGGCCTGCCGGACCGCGCGCGGTGATGGTGACGGATCCGTGGCTCGACTTCAGCGTGTAACCCTCCGCGCCCAGCTCACTGTCGTGGGAGCCGAGCCGGAGCCGGATGCCGTCGCTGCCGCCGCGGTCGGTGACCGGCAGGGCATACCCGGTGGAGGGGCGCAGCACGCCCGCCAGGTAGGTGCCGATCCTCCAGGCCTCGCCGGAGTCGTCGTCCACGCGGATCTTCGTTCCCGCGGTGATGGTGTACGGGGATCCGCCCGCCTTCACCTCGGCGGGGGCGGGCACGATCTGCCCGAGCGAACGGGGCGCGGTGGCGGAGGCCTGGCCGCTGTGCGCGGCGGCTCCCCCCGGAGCCGCGCCGACACTGGAGATTCCGGCCGCCGTGACGAGCAGCAGCGAGCCGAGCAGACGGGGAAGTGCGGTGCGCTGTGTCCTGTGCAGTCTCACAAGCTGGGTCCCTTTCGACGGGTTCACACCTGTGGATCTCCTGAGCAACGAACCATCACCATGCGTATCGTGCGTCTCACGCGTGGTCAAGGTGTAGACCACTTCCCCGTTCCACGACCGACGGAATCACCCGGCATGTGAGGCGCTGGATGAAATCGCCGCTTCCCCCTGGGGCGCTCGCGGGCTTCCCCTCCGAACCGACCGCTGAGGACTGTCCCGTCATCCCTGGCGGAACTGCGCTCGGAGAAGGGCCGGAGTGGAGTAGCGGGTGCGAAAGAGAGCGCGATCACACTCACCCTTGCCCGATATCGGGCAGAATTGTTGCGTTGAGGCTCCGTTCACCGCAATATCGACGAGTGCCTGAACGCCGCTCGTCGCACGACGACCTCATCGATCACCTGGTGCGCTCCACCACGCTCCAGCGCGGCGAAGCCGCCCGGGTGATCCTCGACGTGCTGGCGTACTTCGACGAGACGACCGACGACTTCGTCCGCCGCCGCCACCGCGAACTGCAGTCCGGCGGCCTGGTGAACACGGAGATCTTCGAACGCATCGCGGCCGAGCTGCCGCACCGGGCGGTCGCGCCGCCGGAGCTCTCGCTCCGCCAGCTGCGCCGCATCGTCTACGGCTGAGCACCAGGCACCACAACGACGTCGATGGAGGGGCAGAGATTCTATGTGCGGAATCGTCGGATATATCGGAAAGCGTGATGTGGCACCGCTGCTGCTGGAGGGGCTGCAGCGGCTGGAGTACCGGGGGTACGACTCCGCGGGCATCGTCATCACCGGCAAGGCGGCGGCTGGAAAGCCCGCCACGCTGAAGATGGTCAAGGCGAAGGGCCGGGTCCGCGAGCTGGAGGCCCGCGTCCCCAAGCGTTTCACCGGCACCACCGGCATCGCCCACACCCGCTGGGCCACCCACGGCGCCCCGAGCGACGAGAACGCCCACCCGCACCTGGACGCCGAGAACAAGGTCGCCGTCGTCCACAACGGCATCATCGACAACGCCTCCGAGCTCCGTGCGAAGCTCGTCGCCGACGGCATCGTCTTCCTCTCCGAGACCGACACCGAGGTGCTGGTCCACCTGATCGCCCGTGCGCAGGCGGACACCCTCGAGGAGAAGGTCCGCGAGGCGCTTCGCTCGGTCGAGGGCACGTACGGCATCGCCGTCATGCACGCCGACTTCAACGACCGCATCGTCGTCGCGCGCAACGGCTCCCCGGTCGTCCTGGGCATCGGCGAGAAGGAGATGTTCGTCGCCTCCGACGTCGCCGCGCTGGTCGCCCACACCCGTCAGGTCGTCACCCTCGACGACGGCGAGATGGCCACCCTCAAGGCCGACGACTTCCGTACGTACACGACGGAGGGCTCGTCCACGACGGCCACGCCGACCACCGTGGAGTGGGAGGCCGAGTCGTACGACATGGGCGGCCACGACACGTACATGCACAAGGAGATCTCCGAGCAGGCCGACGCCGTCGACCGGGTGCTGCGCGGCCGCATCGACGACCGGTTCTCCACCGTGCACCTGGGCGGTCTCAACCTGGACGCCCGTGAGGCGCGCGGGGTCCGCCGGATCAAGATCCTGGGCTGCGGCACCTCGTACCACGCGGGCCAGATCGGCGCCCAGCTCATCGAGGAGCTGGCCCGCATCCCCGCGGACGCCGAACCCGCCTCCGAGTTCCGCTACCGCAACCCGGTCGTCGACCCCGACACCCTGTACGTCGCGGTCTCCCAGTCCGGTGAGACGTACGACGTGCTGGCCGCCGTCCAGGAGCTCAAGCGCAAGGGCGCACGGGTCCTCGGTGTGGTCAACGTGGTCGGCTCGGCGATCGCCCGGGAGGCCGACGGCGGTACGTACGTCCACGCCGGCCCCGAGGTCTGCGTCGTCTCCACCAAGTGCTTCACCAACACGGTGGTCGCATTCGCGCTGCTCGCCCTCCACCTGGGCCGCATCCGCGACCTGTCGGTCGCCGACGGCAAGCGGATCATCGAGGGGCTGCGCAGGCTGCCCGCGCAGATCACCGAGATCCTCGAGAACGAGGACGAGATCAAGAAGCTGGCCGCGGAGTACGCGGACGCCAAGTCGATGATGTTCATCGGCCGGGTGCGCGGCTACCCCGTCGCCCGCGAGGCCTCCCTGAAGCTCAAGGAGGTCTCGTACATCCACGCCGAGGCCTACCCGGCGTCCGAGCTGAAGCACGGCCCGCTGGCCCTGATCGAGCCCGCGATGCCGACGGTCGCGATCGTGCCGGACGACGACCTGCTGGAGAAGAACCGCGCCGCGATGGAGGAGATCAAGGCCCGCAGCGGCCGGATCCTCGCGGTCGCGCACCAGGTCCAGGAGAAGGCCGACCACACCATCGTGGTGCCGAAGAACGAGAACGAGCTGGACCCGATCCTGATGGGCATCCCGCTCCAGCTCTTCGCTTACCACACGGCGCTGGCCATGGGCCGCGACATCGACAAGCCGCGCAACCTCGCGAAGTCCGTCACCGTCGAGTAGCCCGCACCACCCGTACGGCAGGAGAGCGGCCCCGCACCACGTCAGGTGCGGGGCCGCTCTCTTTCGTTCGGCCGGTGCCGCCCCAGGTCGCACCGGCCGGTGACTGCCTCAGCCGGCGGCCGTCACACCCCGGCCGGCAGCACGCCCCGGCAGCGCCGTCGGCCACTTGGCCAGCGCCGCCGTCGCTCCGTACCAGGCGGCGAGACCGGCCAGCGCGGCCAGCCAGCCGCCGACCTTGCCGAGCCCGTCACTGCCGGCGAACTGCCCGACGCCCAGGAGCAGAAGCCCCAGGAAGAGCAGTGCGTACGTCCCCTGCGCGAGCAGACCGCCGCCGGCCGCCCCGAGGGTGAGACTCAGCGCGAACAGCGCCCAGAGCAGCAGGAACAGCCCCGCCGCATGACCGGAGACATGGGCATCGGCACCGGTGCCCCAGGTGAACCAGAAGGCGCCGAGCCCGACGAAGGCCGTACCGGTGAAGGCGCTGCCGCCGCGGAACTCCAGCAGTCCGGCGACGAACAGGGCGATACCGCCGACATACAGTGCGAGCGAGACGGCGTCGGCCGCCGTCACCCCGTCGATGACCCGGGTGTGACCGATGCCGAATGCCAACAGGGTGAGTCCCAGGGCGAGATGGCCGAGGGTGGAGGTGCTGCTGCTTCCCGCAGAGACGTCATTGTCCACGGCGGGCTCCCTTCAAAGGCAGTGGTGCTGTTTCCCAGTGACCCTTATGTACCCTTCACAAGCACACAATCCACCTCTACGGGTGAGTAGATTGCCTGTTTTCAAGGGCAAGTTGACGCCACGTCGGCCATCCGGCCAGGACGCCTCCGCGTCAGGAAGAAAGAGCCCTGGGTCCCGTCGCCATCTGCCGCCTGCCGCACAGCCCGGCCTCCGGCCGGACGACGGCAGCGTGACGACGGGACAGCCCTTAGGGAATGACCACGACCGGGCGCTGGGCGCGCCGCGCCAGTCGCCCCGCCACCGAGCCGAAGATCCGGCCGACGATGCCGTGCGTGGAGCCGACGACGATCGCGTCGGCCGAGTACTCCCGGCCGACCTCCTCCAACTCGTGGCAGATGTCGCCGCCCCGCTCGACGAGCACCCACGGCACCTCGGAGAGGTAGTCCGCACAGGCGAGCTCCAGACCGAGGACCTCGGTGCGGTGATCGGGCACGTCGACGAAGACGGGCGGCTCGCAGCCTGCCCAGACCGTGGTCGGAAGCCGATTGGCGACATGGACGATGATCAGGCCGGAACCTGATCTTCGGGCCATCCCGATGGCATAGGCGAGGGCTCGCTCACTGGACGTGGAGCCGTCGAAGCCGACCACGACCCCATGCCGGAAGGCGGGATCGCAGGAGTGGCGTGGTTCTTCGACCGCCAGGGGGTCCGACAGTGGGTCGGCTACCTGCTTGCGGTCCGCGGGTTCGGGGATTTCGTGACCGGCCATCGGTGTCTCGGCGAAGAGAGTCCTCGTGAGGAGAGAGCTGCTTGGGGAAGGTGTATCAGCGGGCGGTGTTGCGGTGTCCTGGAATCATCTTCCCAACCCCTTACCCCCAAGGGTACGGCGCCACTCCTCCACTGCCCAGACCCCCGCAAAGCACGTGCGACGTTCCACGGAGCATGCCCGAGGCAGCCGCGGATGGCAATGCCGGGTGCGTGGTACACCGAGGCCGTCCGGGCGGGGGACGGCACCTGGTGACCGGCCGCGGCGGACACCCGCCGGCGACCGAGTGGCACCACAGAGTCACCACCCGCAGAGTGACCACCGCATCGCGTCACCGCGCCACCCCGGGGAGCGACGCCGCGCCCGCCCCCGCCCCGGCCGACCGGCCGACCGTGCCCGTCACCACCGCCGACCGGTTCGCGACCGGCGTGCTCCGCCGCGCGGTGTTCAGCCGCCTGCCCGAACCGGCCGCCCTCGTGGCGTACAGCACATCCGCCGGCGACGCACGCGCCCTCACCCTCGGCCTCGCGGGTCGGCACCGCCGCCTGCCGCACCCTGCTCCGCGGGTCCGAACGCGTGGCCGCCCACCGGACCGAGGGGGCGCACAGGAGCAGTCACGCAAAGGGGTCGTACGCCGGTCGAACGACTGAATCCGGCACACGCAACCGTATGTTTTCAGCCAACTTCTCACCCCTGCCGATTCCTTGGCGAATTGGCCGATCAACCCCCTTGCTACCAGGCAAGAAGAGACCACGCGGTACGCTTCCACCCGACAGGGACGGGCCACGAACGGGAGGCGCACTTCCCTGCACGGCCCGGGGGTGGAACGCTTCGTGATCGAATGCTTCCCGCCAAGTGGCCATGTCGACATAGCGCTGGTTGGTCAACTTGTCACGACGGCACCACGAGACGCAGTAGATTCGATCTTGGGTGTCGAAGACTGGGGACTCGTGCAGGACCGAGGGGAAACGTGCAGGAGCGACAGGCCCGCAAGGACCAGGAAGACGCGAACACCGAGGGGGGCTTAGCGTCATGAGCCAGGACTCCGCCACCGCAACGGAGGCTGTACGGAAGCTCAGCGGACGACGACGTCGGGAAGTCGTCGCCGTCCTGCTGTTCAGCGGCGGCCCCATCTTCGAGAGCTCCATCCCGCTCTCCGTGTTCGGGATCGACCGGCAGGACGCGGGAGTTCCGCGCTACCGACTTCTCGTCTGCGGCGGGGAGGAGGGGCCGCTGCGTACTACCGGGGGGCTCGAACTCACCGCGCCGTACGGGCTGGAGGCGATCAGCAGGGCAGGCACCGTCGTGGTGCCCGCCTGGCGTTCGATCACCTCGCCACCGCCCGCCGAGGCACTGGAAGCGCTGCGTCGCGCCCATGAGGAAGGGGCCCGCATCGTCGGGCTGTGCACCGGCGCGTTCGTGCTCGCCGCCGCGGGGCTGCTGGACGGCCGTCCCGCGACCACGCACTGGATGTACGCACCGACGCTGGCCAAGCGCTACCCGTCGGTCCACGTCGATCCGCGTGAGCTGTTCGTCGACGACGGCGATGTGCTCACCTCCGCCGGGACAGCGGCAGGGATCGATCTCTGTCTGCACATAGTCCGCACGGACCACGGCACCGAGGCCGCCGGGGCCCTGGCCCGCCGGCTCGTCGTGCCCCCGCGGCGCAGTGGCGGTCAGGAGCGCTACCTCGACAGGTCTTTACCTGAGGAGATCGGCTCCGACCCGCTCGCCGAGGTCGTGGCCTGGGCGCTGGAGCACCTCCACGAGCAGTTCGACGTGGAGACGCTCGCCGCGCGCGCCTACATGAGCAGGCGGACCTTCGACCGGAGGTTCCGTTCGCTGACCGGCAGCGCACCGCTCCAGTGGCTGATCACCCAGCGTGTGCTGCAGGCGCAGCGGCTGCTGGAGACGTCCGACTACTCGGTCGACGAGGTCGCGGGCCGCTGCGGCTTCCGCTCGCCGGTCGCGTTGCGCGGACACTTCCGGCGCCAGCTGGGCTCCTCCCCCGCCGCGTACCGGGCCGCGTACCGGGCCCGCCGTCCACAGGGCGGACCCATGGAGCCGGTGGCGACGGCGATCGAGACGGTCGTGCCCGCACAGGGCACGTCCGCGAGCCGGAGGGCCGGCCTGACGGCGACCCCGTCGGGCCCTCCGGCCGCAGCCTCCACGGCGGCCGGGGCGGGGCAGCCGGAGCAAGGGAAGCCGGGCTCCGACGCATACGCCACCGGGCGCCCGACCCTGCCGGGGCAGCGCAGCGCCCCGTAGGGTGGGACGTATGAACGATCGCATGGTGTGGATCGACTGCGAGATGACCGGGCTCTCGTTGACGGAAGACGCACTCATCGAGGTGGCCGCACTGGTCACCGACTCGGAGTTGAACGTGCTCGGCGAAGGGGTGGACATCGTGATCCGCCCGCCGGACAGGGCCCTGGAGACGATGCCCGAGGTGGTGCGGCAGATGCACACCGCCTCGGGCCTCCTCGACGAGCTGGCCGACGGCACCACGCTCGTCGACGCCGAGGCCCAGGTGCTGGCCTATGTGCGCGAGCACGTGAAGGAGCCGGGCAAGGCGCCGCTCTGCGGGAACTCGGTCGGCACCGACCGGGGATTCCTGGCCCGGGACATGGCGGCCCTGGAGGGCTACCTGCACTACCGGATCGTCGATGTGTCCTCGGTCAAGGAGCTGGCCCGCCGCTGGTACCCGAGGGCGTACTTCAACAGTCCGGAGAAGAACGGCAACCACCGGGCGCTCGCGGACATCCGTGACTCCATCACGGAGCTGCGGTACTACCGGGAGGCGATCTTCGTACCGCAGCCCGGGCCGGATTCGGAGCAGGCCAAGGCCATCGCGACACGCCTGACGGCGCCCCCGTCGTAGGACCTCGGGAAGCCGCTGGTCACGGGCGTTTCAAGGTCCGGGATCAGCGGCTGAACAACTGGGGCGCGAGCACCCTCTCGGACCCTGTACACTTTTTCTCGGCCGGTCAGAAAAGACCGGACACGGTGGGTATAGCTCAGATGGTAGAGCACCTGGTTGTGGTCCAGGATGTCGCGGGTTCGAGTCCCGTTACTCACCCTGAAGGGAAGGGCCCCGGTCTTCGGACCGGGGCCCTTCGCCATGTGATGCCCTCTCACCAGGGGGCCGAGTGACGGTCGTCACACCGTTATCGGCCCGGCGGCGGGCGTCACGACGAGTCGCGGACGATCAGCTCGGTGGGGAGCACGATCTGCGGGCGCTCCAGGTCCTCGCCCGCGATCTCCTGGAGCAGCACCCGGGTCATCTCCCGGCCCATCTCCTCGATCGGCTGACGCACGCTGGTGAGCGCGGGGTCCATGTGGCGGGCCACGGCCGAGTCGTCGAAGCCGACGAGCGCCACATCGTCCGGGATGCGCCGGCCCTCCTCACGGAGCACCTGACGGGCACCCGCGGCCATCACGTCGGAGGCGGCGAAGACCGCGTCGACATCGGGCCGGCGGGCCAGCAGGTCGCGCATGGCGCGGGCGCCGCCCTCCTCGGTGAAGTCGGCGGGGGCGATCAGCCGCTCGTCCGGGTCGAGACCGGCGGAGGCGACCGCCTTGCGGTAGCCGTCGAGGCGCCGCTGGGCACCGTACACATCGAGGTGTCCGGTGATCGTGGCGATGGACCGGCGGCCCCGGGAGATCAGATGGTCGACGGCGCTGCGGGCGCCCTCGAAGTTGTCCGAGTCGACCGCGGCAAGCGGTTCGGAGGCGGATCTGCGGCCGCTCATCACGGCCGGCATCCCGAGCTGCTCCAGCAGGTCGGGCAGGGGGTCGTCGGCGTGCACGGAGACCAGCAGAACACCGTCGACGCGGTGCGCGGTCAGGTACTGGGCCAGCCGCCGGCGCTCGCGGTCACTGCCCGCCAGGGTGAGCAGCAGCTGCATGTCGGTCTCGGCGAGGGCGGCGCCGACGCCCCGCACGATGTCGGAGAAGTACGGCTCGGCGAAGAAGCGGCTCTCCGACTCGGGCACGACGAGGGCAATGGCGTCCGTGCGGTTCCCGGCCAGGGCGCGTGCCGCGCGATTGGGCACGTAACCCAGCTCGGCGACCGCCGCCTCCACCGCCTCACGCGTGTGCGCGCTGACCCGTGGTGAACCGTTGATGACCCGCGAGGCGGTACCGCGCCCCACCCCCGCTCGTGCCGCGACTTCTTCGAGCGTGGGCCGCCCACCGCTCCGTACTCGCGCTACCGTCATGGCCGCCTCCCGTTCGCGGTCAATTTCTCACAGTCGGATAACCAAACCAAGTCCCGATGCGGGATCCCTTGACACTCCACCGGGCCGACCGCCCGCACCGCAGCTACCTTTTGGGAGCGCTCCCACTCTACGCGCGTGGTCAAGGGTCGCGCAGCATCCGGGGGGCGGGAGGACTCAACTGCCCGGCGGAAACGGCTGAGACCCGGCACAGGGCCGGGTCCCAGGGGTCTGCGGAAGTCAGGAGGCGTCGGTCGGGGGGAGCGCGTGGCGGCGGATCACATCGGCGTACCAGTGGGCGCTCGCCTTGGGGATGCGGCGCTGGGACGCGTAGTCCACGTACACCGCACCGAAGCGCTTGGAGTACCCGTACCCCCACTCGAAGTTGTCCATCAGCGACCACAGGAAGTAGCCGCGGACGTCCGCACCGTCGGCGATGGCTCGCTGCACGGCGTCGAGGTGGCCGTGCAGGTACTCGATCCGCTCGGGGTCCTCGACCCGCCCCTCGGGCGAGACGTAGTCGTCGAAGGCCGCGCCGTTCTCGGTGACCATCAGCGGCAGCCCGGGGTGGTCACGGGTGACGTCCATCAGCAGGTTGTACAGGCCGTTGGGGTCGATCGCCCAGTTCATCGCGGTGCGCTCCTTCCCCTCGGCGAGGTGGAAGGCGACATGCTCGGAGCCGGGCCACGGGGAGTAGTCGCTGGCGCCGTGGCCGTCGTTGCGCGAGTCGCCGACGCCCTCGGCGGGCGAGGAAACCAGCGTAGGCGTGTAGTAGTTGACGCCCAGGACGTCGACCGGACGGGAGATCGCGGCCAGGTCGCCGTCGTGGACCAGCTGCGACCAGTCGACGATGTGCGAGGTGTCGGCGATCAGATCCTCGGGGTACTCACCGCGCAGCATCGGTCCGGTGAACACCCGGTTGCCCACCGCGTCGATCCGGCGGGCGGCGTCCACGTCGGCCGCGCTGTCGGTCAGCGGGCGGACCTGGTGGAGATTGAGGGTGACCGAGGTCTGCGCGCTAGCGGGGAGTTGACCGCGCAGAACCTCGATCGCCCGGCCATGGGCGAGGTTGAGGTGGTGGGCCGCCCGCAGTGCGGACGCGGCCTCGGTGCGGCCGGGAGCGTGCACACCGGAGCCGTATCCGAGGAAGGCCGAGCACCACGGCTCGTTGAACGTGGTCCACATGCCGACGCGGTCGCCGAGGGCGCCGGCCATGATCGCCGTGTAGTCGGCGAACCGATCGGTGGTGACGCGCTGCGGCCAGCCGCCCGCATCCTCCAACTCCTGGGGAAGGTCCCAGTGGTAGAGCGTGGCGACAGGGGTGATGCCGGCTTCGAGCAGCTCGTCGACGAGCCTGCGGTAGAAGTCCAGACCGCGTTCGACGGCGGGGCCGCGCCCGGTGGGCTGTACCCGGGACCAGGAGATGGAGAAGCGGTAGGCCTTCAGGCCCAGTTGCTTCATCAGCCGCACGTCGTCGCGGTAGCGGTGGTAGTGGTCGGCGGCGATGTCGCCGGTGTCACCGTTGCGGACCTTGCCCGGTGTGCGGCTGAAGGTGTCCCAGATGGAAGGGGTGCGGCCGTCCTCGGCGGCGGCCCCCTCGACCTGGTAGGCGGCGGTGGCCGCCCCCCAGACGAAACCGGTCGGGAAGGCCGCTGCCTCGGGCGCCTGCCTCGGGGCGATGTCGGGTCGTACAGCAGTCATGCGGGAGCGCTCCCAGGGGTGGACGAACGAAGTCAGGGAAAGGTTGGAACTCCGGGGTCCGTACGGTCTGCGGTCAGGCGCAGGCCGTACGGGCCATCCGGGAAGGGGCGGGTGACGCCACGTCAGCCCTTGACGGCGCCGGACATGATCCCCCCGACAATCTGCTTGCCGAAGATCACGAACACCACGAGCAGCGGCAGCGTGCTGATCAGCGCGCCGGCCATCACGATGCTCTGGTCGGGGACGTAGGAGGCGCTCAGCTGGCCGAGGGCCACCTGGAGCGTGGGGTTCTCCTGGTTCAGCGCGAGGTAGGGCCAGAAGAAGTCGTTCCACGCCTGGACGAAGGTGAGCATGCCGAGCACCATCATCGCCGGGCGGGCCACCGGGAGCACGATGCTCCACACGACGCGGAGGTTGTTCGCACCGTCCATCCTGCCCGCCTCGATGAGCTCGTACGGCAGCGCCTCGAGCAGGTACTGACGCATGAAGAACACGCCGAAGGCGCTCACCAGGGTCGGGAAGATCACCGACTCCAACTGACCGCCCCAGCCGATGTCGGACATCATCATGAACAGCGGAACGACGCTGAGCTGCGGCGGAATCGTCAGGGTGGCGACGACCATCGTCATCAGTACCCCGCGCCCCTTGAAACGCATCTTGGCGAAGGCGTAACCGGCCAGGGTGCAGAAGAACAGGGTCGCGATGGTGATGCAGCTGGACACGATGAACGTGTTGAGAATGGCCGTGCCGAGGTGGGCCTGTTCCCAGGCTGCCTCGAGGTTGTTGAAGAGGTTGCCACCCGGCAGCAGCGGCGGCGGCGTGTCCAACACCTCGTCCTGGGTGCGGGACGCGGTGACGAGCGTCCAGTACAGCGGGAACAGCGAGCCGAGGCCGACGACGATCAGGGCGAAGTAGGCGAAGGGGCCGGCGTGGTGCTGGCGGCCTGCGCCGGGCTTGAAGCGGCGGGGGCGTGGGGGTTCGCTGCGGGCGGCGGCCTTGGAGATGCGGCGGTCCGGAGCGGTGATGGGGCTGGTTGTGGTCATGGATATCGCTCCCCGTCAGGCCGCGTTCTTGCGCATGAAGCGCCCGATGAGCCAGTTGATCGCGGCAATGAGCAGCAGCAGGACGAGCATGGCCCAGGCGACTGCGGCGGCCGGACCGAGGTGCCCGAGATTCCAGCCGTAGTTGTAGAGGTAGATGCTGAGCGTCTCGTACTGGTTCTCGGTGCCACCCTGCGCTCCGTTGGCGCCGCCCTCGAGCAGGAGGGGTTCACCGAACAGCTGCATGGAGCCGATGGTCGAGATGACGATCGTGAAGAGGATCGTCGGCCGCAGCGCGGGAATCGTCACGTTGCGGAACTGCTGCCAGCGCGAGGCTCCGTCGAGCGAGGCGGCCTCGTAGAGGTCGGATGGGACGGCCTGCATCGCGGCCAGGTAGATCAACGTGTTGTAGCCCGTCCAGCGCCAGATCACGATGACGGCGATGGCGATGTTGGACGTCCAGTGGCCGTTGACCCAGTTCGTCTCGCCGGCGCCGAAGAAGCCGAGGACCCAGTTCAGCAGACCGCCGTCGGCCCGGAACACCAGGGCGAAGACCAGCGCCGCGGAGGCCACCGAGGTGGCGTACGGGGTGAGGATCACGGTGCGCCAGAAGGTACTGGCGCGGAGCTTGTAGTTCAGCAGGTGGGCCAGGCCGAGCGCGATCATCAGCTGCGGGACGGTCGAAATGACGCCGATGAAGAAGGTGTTGGTGACCGCGGTCCAGAACTCGGAGTCCTGCAGGATGGTACTGAAGTTCTCCCAGCCGACCCACTCCATCTGGTCGAGCCCGGTCATCTCCACCCGGTGCAGGGCGATCCAGCCGGTGTACAGGAGCGGGTAGAGCCCGAAGGCGCCGAAGACGAGGAAGAAGGGCGCGATGTAGGCGTACGGCGATACCTTGTCGTCGAAGCGCCACAGCCGACTGCGCCATGCCTGGCGGCCGGAAGTCATGGGCTTCGGAGCGCGCCGGCTGGGCCGGGAGCCGTGTGCGCCCCGGGTGGGGGTCGTGGTTGCCACAGGTGGGAGTCCTTCCCTGGGGTGTGCCGACACCGCAGGGGCAGGCCGGACCTCTGGTCAGGTCCGGCGGAGGTGTCGGAAGCCGTGCACGGTGCCGGCTCGGGAGCCGGCACCGGTGCGGGCGGGCCGGGACGCGTGGATGGCGTCCCGGCCGCCCGCACCGGCGAGGATCAGCCGATCACCTTGTCGATCGCCTTGGTGGCGGCGTCCCAGGCCTTGCCCGGGTCGGTGCCCCGCTGCTCCATGTTGTTGATCTGGGTGGAGATGGAGTCCTTGATGATGCCGTCCTTCGGGCCGAGCACGGCGGCGGGGATGGAGGTCGCCTCGTCGGCGTAGATCTCACCGATCGGGGCGTTGTTGAAGTACTCCAGCTTGGCGCTCTTCACGTCGGCCAGGTCGTAGGCGCCCTTGTTGGACGGGAAGAGACCGGCCGCCTTGAACACGGCGGCCTGCTGCTCCGGCGCGGTCAGCCACTTGACGAGCTCACCGGCCTCCTTGACGTGCTTGCCCTTCGCGGGCACGGACAGGAACGAGCCGCCCCAGTTGGCCGCGGTCGTACCCGGGGTGCGGGCGATGTCCCACTTGCCCTTGAACGCGTCACCGGAGTACGTGGAGATCTGAGCGGCCATCCATGCGGGGCAGGCCATGGTGGCGATACTGCCCTTGCGCAGGGCCGCCTGCCACGGCGGGGTGAACTGGGCCAGGCCCTGGGTCAGCTTCTTGTCGACCGCCTCGGTGGCCAGGTCCCAGCCCTTCTTGACGCCGGCGCTCTCCTTGTAGATCGCCTTGCCGTCCTTGGAGTAGTACTGCTCCTCGTTCGAGCTGACCACACCGTTGTACATGGCGCTGGCGGAGTCCATGAAGAAGGTGCCCTTGGGAGCCTTCTTGTTGTACTCCTCACCGAGCTTGAGGTAGTCCTCCCAGCCGCCGGCGACCTTCTGGGCAACCTCGGCGCGGTCGGTCGGCAGGCCGGCCTGCTCGAACAGGTCCCGGCGGTAGCAGAGCGACATCGGGCCGATGTCGGTGCCCGCACCGATGACCTTGCCCTCGTTGGTGGTGGCCTGGAGTGCCTTCCAGCTGACCCACTGGTCGGTGTCGATGACCTTGGACAGGTCGGCGAAGGCGTCCGCCTTGGTGTCGACGAGCTCCTTGACGCGGCCGACCTCGATGCCCTGCACGTCGGCCAGGCCACTGCCCGTGTTGAGCTGCTGAAGGAACTTGGGGTAGTAGACCTTCTCGTCGGCCGTGGCGTTTTCCTTGACCGTGATGTTCGGGTGCAGCTCGTGGTACTTCGCGAAGAGACCGGCTTCCTTGTAGCCGAACTGCCCGAAGTCGGCGACGGTCAGCGTGATCTGCCCGTTCGCATCGGAGCCCGTGTCGTCCGACGAATCGGAATCGCTGCAGCCGGTCAGCAACAGGGCCGAGGCTGTCAGGCCCGTGGTGACCAGAACCGCGGCTCTGCGGCTCCGGCCGGCGACGGTGCGGGTGATACGCATTCCACTACTCCTTGTTCCAGGGTGGGACTGGCGTTCTGACTGCGCGGCATACGCACTGGTGGGTGCGGATGCCGAAGGGTTCAGGTGGGAGGACACGGGCAGTGCCGTTCGGGCGGGAATGCCCCGCACGATGTGGGAGCGCTCCCATGCGTCGATATCGGAAGGTTCCTGCCTCGGAGGGGCGGGTGTCAAGAGTTGAAGACGCTTCCGTTGCCCGAGTGTGTCCTGCAAGTCACGAGACCGTGTCCCGCCGAAGGCTTGCCAAAGCAGGTGAACGCAATCTCCGGACTGGCAGGCTCTTGAATTCCAGCAGGTCAAAGGCTTGTTGCTAAACGATCACAGAATCGGGCCCCGCAAGCGCGCCGCCGGCGCCCCGGCTCCGGGAAACAGTTCTCGTCCCACCCCGTTCGCACGGAAGGGCCCGCCGGAAGGTGAACGGGGTACGCCCTCCAGGGGCGCCTCCGGGGCCCCTGCGCGTTCTTTCCCCGAAGCCGGCACCCCGGACATCGTCCGGCGGCACGTGCGGGGGCAGATGCGGACTCAGACCTCGCGCAGCCTGGCCGGCGTGCGCTCCAGTTCCGTCCGGGCCGCCCGGCCGGCCGACTCCGCGTCGCCCGCCACCACGGCACGGAACACTCGACGGCGCGGGGACAGGGCAGCGCTGCGATGGCGTACGTGGAGTGCAGGGTGAACGGAGCGGTGCGGTGGGGGGCGGGGCAGGACACGTCCGTGCTCACGGCGTCGATCCTGGCGGTGCTCTCCGCGGTGAACCGGCGGGTGCAGGGGGCAGGGCGCCGGTCCCGGCGGCCGGAACCTACATCACGCCCAGGCCGCGCTTGACCAGCCGCTGGAACTCCCGGGTGTACGTATCCATGAGTTCCTTGGCCTCCTGGTACAACTCGCGGACGGCCGAGTGCACGGCGGGAAGCAGCAGTTGGTCGGTCCGCGACTGGTGCGAACGGATCTCGGCGTCCACGTACGCGGCCTTGCGGCGAACGACGCCCGGCATCTCCCAGAGCTCCACAGGATCGGCGGCCATGGAGGTCCAGGCGGGAGCCGAGCGCGACATGCCGGGGGCCACCGCCTGCCACGGTTCGGTGGGCGTGTGGCCGCCGAGGGCGGGGCGTAACTGAATCCTCGCTTCGATGAACGGCGCGCAGAACCGGGTCAGTCCGTCCTGAAGGGTGTCCACCTTGGCGACAGTCGCCGCCTTGATGCTCGCCCGCCCGGCGAAACGGCCCACCGCCGCCGTGGCGACGGCCCCGGCGACCGCTCCTCCCAGACCGATCCAGGCAACCGGTATCTCCGACTGTGCCACCGGCCCCCCTCTGCATGGACACGTCCAGTGCCATGATTCTGGCAGCAACGGGCGGCGTGGCACATCCCGAATGAGCACGGTCGCGGTCTGCCGCACGTCCCCCACTGCCGGTGCGCTGCGCCGTTCGCGGCTGATGCACTCAGGGCCCGGCACTGCGGGGGACCTCCGTCGTGGTGGCCATGAGGGGGCGCACCCCGGCCGGGTGTGGGGGTGTGGGGCCGGCCGGGATGCGCGCGGGAGGTGGCGGTCTCGGGTGCGGGAAGGGCTACTTGTAGGCGCCGAACGCCTTCGTGAAGGCCAGCGGCTCCTGCACGATCGAGCTGCACGACGCGTCCGCGTACGGCTTCGCGCCGCCCGCGCACTCCTTGTCCCGCGTGCCCGACCACATCGCCAGCCGGCCCAGCCCCTTCTGCTGGGCGAACTGCACCAGCTGTGCGGCGTCCTCGACCTTGAAGATCTCGGTGCTGACGTCGTTCACGCCGATCATCGGCGTCACGGCGACCGCCTTCCATGCCGCCGTGTCCGTCAGCCCGAGCACGCCCTTGATCTGGGCCTGTGTGGCGGTGGCCGCCTGGATCGCGTACGAGCCCATGTCGCCGCTGTACGAGGCGCCGTAGTCCATCGCCATGATGTTGACCGCTCCGACCGTGACGCCGTTCTTCTTCGCGTCGGCGATCAGGTCGACGCCCGGCTGGGTGAGGCCCTCGGGCATCACCGGCAGGGTGAAGGACACATCGAGGCCCGGGTGCGATTTCTGGACCTGCGCGATCGCCTGCGCGCGGCGGGAGTTGGCTGCCGTGTCGGGGAGCGCGCCGCCCTCGATGTCGAAGTCGACCTTGGTCAGCTTGTACGTGTCGACGACCTTGCCGTACGCCGCGGCGAGGTCGGTGACGGAGGTGCAGCCGAGCGCCAGTTCGGAACCGGCCGCGCCGCCGAAGGAGACCCGGACGTCACCGCCCTTGGCGCGCAGCGCGCCGATCTGGGAGGCGACGTGGTCGTCGCCGAGGGCGGTGACACCGCCCCAGAGCGGGGCGCAGCTGCCGCCGGAGGTGATGAAGGCGAGGTTGAACTCCTTCACCCCGGTGCTGGTGGCGGTGCCGACCAGGTCGTACGCGGGGTAGAGCGACGTGTCGACGTACGGGGCGAAGCCGGCGCCGCTCGCCGTACCGTCGCCGCCCTCGGTCGCGGTGGGGGTCGGTGTGGGTGTCGGGGTGGCCGTCGCGGTCGGCGAAGGCGACGCCGTCGGGGTGGCCGTCGGCGTCGGCGTCGCGGTCTCCGTCGGGCGGCCGCTCGGCTCCGGCGTCGCGCCCGTGTCGACCGAGCACGTGGCGTTGTTGATCAGGCACCCCGTCGGGTCCGCGGCCGTGCCGTCCGAGGTGGTGACGAAGCCGACGGTGACCGACGTGCCGGGCGCCAGCTCCTTGTTCCAGCTCGCGGGCTTCACAGTGACATGGCTGCCGCTGACCGTGTGTTCGCCGTTCCAGAGGGAGCTGAGCCTCGTGCCTGCGGGCAGGTCGAATTCGAGCGTCCAGTCCGACTGCGTGGTGCCCGTGTCGTTGGTGACGACGTACTGCCCGGTGTAGCCGCCCGTCCAGCCGCTGGTCCTGGTGTACGCGGCACCGACCGAGGCGGCCTGCGCCGTGCCCGTGAGGGCGAAGACGGTGCCGCCGATCACTGCCGCGGCGACGACGGCGCCGATCGCCTTGGTCCTGGTGCTCGCCGTGCGCCGGTGCGTACTGGTGCCCATCGCGTGCCTGCCTCTGTCGTACGGGGGGTGGGGGTGCGGCAGCACGCTAGCGGCACCGGAAGCGACAAATGATCCATTCCGGGCGCCGGTTGATGTTCTTAGGGTTGGCTTAAGGAGCGCATCGGCGCTGCTTAAGAACGACCGGCGAACCGGAGCCTGCGGCGCTGCCGGCCCACCCGGTGGCCGCGCCTTCCCTGCTCGGGCCGGCGCCCGTCGAGCCAGATCCAGATGCGGATCTCCGTGCCGCCGAGCACCGACCGCCCGATCCGCACATCGCCGCCGGTGGACTCCGCGACCCGGCGGACTATGTCCAGCCCGAGCCCGGTCGAGCCCACCGAGCCCCGGGCGCCGCCCCGCCCGCTGCCGCCGCGCGCCAGCGCCGCCTTGGGGTCGGCGATGCCGCCGCCGGCGTCCGAGACGAGCACGATCACCGCGTCGCCGCTGTGGTGCACGTCGACGGCGAAGGCGGTGCCCTCCGGGGTGTGCCGGAAGACGTTGCCGAGCAACGCGTCGAGGGCGGCGACCAGTTCGGGCCGGGCAACCGGGATCCGTACCGCACGGTCGACTCCCGCGAGGCGCACCTTGCGTCCCTCGTCCTCGGCGAGCGCCGACCAGAAGGCCATCCGTTCCCGGATCACCTCGGAGGCGTCGCAGCCCGCCCCGGGCCCGCTGTTCATCCCCTGCGTCTGCGGGCGCTGTTCGCGGGCGGTGCGGATGATCGTGTCGACCTCGTGCTCCAGCTGCTCGACCGCGGCCCGGGTCTGTTCGGCGGCCGGCCCCTCGCCGAGCGAGGCGGCGTTGAGGCGCAGGACGGTGAGCGGGGTGCGCAGCCGGTGCGAGAGGTCCGCGGCCAGCTCCCGTTCGTTGGCGAGGAGCTGAACGACCTGATCGGCCATCGAGTTGAACGCGACGGCGGCGGACCGCAGTTCGGTCGGCCCCTCCTCCGGGACCCTGGTCCCCAGCCGGCCCTCCCCCAGGTCATGGGCGGCGCCCGCGAGCCGCTGCGCGGGCGCCACCATCCGTACGCCGAGCCGGTCGGCGACCGCGACGGAACCGACGATCAGGGCGGCACCGACGCCTGCCAGCATCAGCCACGCGGTGGCGACCCCGTTGGACTCCTCGCCCTCGGGCACGAACACTTCGACCACGGCGATGCCCCCGGAGCCCAGCGCGGTCGGCTGGAGCAGTGCGGAGCCGCCGGGCACCTCGGTGATCGAGGCGCGCCCGGACTTCCGTACGGTCTCCAGGTCCTTCCGTGTGGCACGCCGGGTGCCGATCTCCACCGGCCGGCTGCCGGGTTCCGCGACGGCGGGGATGTGGACGGCCATCCGGCCCACGCTGCCGGGCTCGGTGGTGAGGAGGGCCGTCTCCAGTTCGTCGCGGTCGGTGGTGATGGAGAGCGTCGGACCGATCGTTGCGGCCTGCCGCTCGGCGTCGGAGAAGGCGCGGTCGCGGGCCATCTCCTTGGTGACGAGACCCAGCGGCACGGCGAAGGCGACGACGACCATCGCGGTGACGGCCAGACAGACCTTGACCAGGGCCCATCTCATGCGGGCCGCTCCGGGGGCGGCGGCGCCGCGGGCGGCTGGAGCTTCACACCGACGCCGCGCAGGGTGTGCAGGTAGCACGGCCGGGCCGCCGTCTCGCCCAGCTTCCGCCGCAGCCAGGACAGATGGACGTCGATGGTCTGGTCGTCGCCGTACGACTGCTGCCAGACCTCTGCCAGGAGTTCCTTGCGCGGGACGACGACTCCGGGACGCCCGGCGAGAAAGGTCAGCAGATCGAACTCGCGGCGGGTGAGGTCGAGTGCCGTGCCGTCCAGCTCGGCCTGACGGCGCAGCGGATCGATGGACAGACCGCCGACCCGGATGACGCGCGGCGAAGGTGCCTCGCCCCCGGCGCGCGAACGGCGCAGCACGGCGGCCATCCGTGCCGAGAGGTGTTCCACCGAGAAGGGTTTGGTCAGGTAGTCGTCGGCCCCGTCGTTGAGCAGCCGGACGATCTCGCTCTCGTCGTCCCGCGCGGTCGCGATGATCACGGGTACGTCGGTGATGCCCCGGAGCATCTTGAGTGCCTCGGCGCCGTCGAGATCGGGCAGGCCGAGGTCGAGGATGACCACGTCGAAGCGGAAGTGGGCGACCTCGCGCAGCGCTTCGAGCGCGGTGCCGACGCTCCGTACCGTATGGGAGGCCTCGATCAGGTGCCGGATGAGGGCGGAACGTACGAACTGGTCGTCCTCGACCACGAGCACACTTGGCATGGGCGGCACCGTACGCCATGGGACGGCTCCCGGTCCTCCCCGGGACAGCACCGGTCGCGGTGGGGCAGGATGTGCCGGATGCGACGAGGACTCGTACACGCGCTGGCGTGGTCGCTCGCCACCGGGGCGGCGACCACGTTGTCGTGGTGGGGTGTGCACACGGTCATGGCGGGGACGGCGTACGACCCGCCGCGTGCGGTGCCGATCTCCGCGAGCGCCCGCGACGACGGGCGCGACGCAAAGGCGCCGGCGTCCTCGACACGACGCCCGGCTCCGTCGCCCTCACCGACGCCGAGCAGCACTCCTCGGGCCACTCCGAAACCGTCCGCGACCCCGGCGCTGCGGCCGTCCCGCACCCCTGCTCCCCCGCAACCGGCCAAGCCGTCCGGCACGGTGCGGAGTTACGGGACGGACGGCGGCCGGGTCGTCTTCGAGCTGGGCGCCACCTCGGCGAAACTGGTGTCCGCGACACCGGATCCGGGCTGGTCGATCCAGGTCTGGAAGAACACGACCTGGATCCGCGTGAACTTCAGCACCGACGACGGTACGACGGTGTCGGTCTTCTGCACGTGGAACGATCATCCGCCGGCGGTCGACATCGTCTGATCGGCTGAGCGCGGCGCCGGTGCGACGTCCAGTCACTGGAACGCGGAGGACGGCGGCGCCGGGGACGGCCGGGCGTCCGCATCGCGCACCGCAGCCGCGCCGCCGGTGAAGTCGGCGAGATCCCGGCCGTGTTCGACGCGTCCCGGGTGCGGGTCGGTGGCGACCCTGCGGGTCAGTTCGGCGACCTTGAGCGGCAGCCCGGAGGCGAGCAGCACGGCGTTGCCGAAGCGGCGGCCGCGCAGCACCGCCGGGTCGGCGGCGAGGGCCAGCTCGGGGAAGACGGCGGCGGCGGTGGCGATCTGGCCGCGGAGATGGGCCAGCGGCGGGCCGTCGGTGAGATTGGCCACGTACTGCCCGGTGGGCTTCAGCACCCGGCGTACGTCGGTGAGGAACTCGGTGCTGTTGAGGTGGGCGGGGGTGCGGGATCCGCTGAACGCGTCGGCGATGACGAGGTCCGCCCAGTCGTCCGGGATCTTGCCGAGCCCGGCGCGGGCGTCGGTGGAGCGGACCCGGATCCGGGCCTGCGGGTCCAGGGGCAGCTCCCGGCGGACCAGTTGGACGAGCGCCGCGTCCAGCTCGACGATCTGCTGGGTGGAGCGGGGGCGGGTCGCGGCGATGTAGCGGGCGAGGGTGAAGGCGCCGCCGCCCAGGTGCACGACGTGCAGGGGCTGCCCTGCGGGGGCGACGAGATCCGCGATGTGGCCGATCCGGCGCTGGTAGGGGAAGGAGAGGTGCGCGGGGTCGTCGAGGTCGACATGGGACTGAGGGGCGCCGTCGAGGTTCAGCGTCCAGGCACGGGGGCGCTCCCGGTCGGGTATCAGCTCGGCGAGACCGCCGTCGACCGCCTCGGCGAGGGTCTCCGGCCTGCGGTCGGAACGCTTCCGGGCGTTCGCGCCACCGCTGGATGCTCCTCGACGTGCCACTGCTGTTTCCCCTGCTCGCTGCTCGCTGCTCATCGCTCCGGCCCGGTGCCGGACCGGCACCGGTGGGGAACACGCCCCTCGCCATTATGAGCTCAGCGGCAGTTGTCGGCCGCCTCGATCAGCCGGGCCGCCTGGTCGAGGGCGGCCCGCAGCGCGGCAGGGTCGGTGACCGGGGCGTCGGCGGCGGGCGGCAGCAGCCAGCCGCTGCCGGAGACCGGCGGCTCGGCAGGAATGCGGAGTCCGCGGCCGTTCGTCTGCGTACAGGCACTGCCCGGTACGTCCCAGGCCTCGGCGGTGCCCGGCGGCACCAGGAAGCCGAGGGTGTCGCAGGTGCCGTCGTGCAGGACCGGGCCGACGGCCTCCTGATCGGCGCCGCGGCGCAGGATGTCGACGGCCTCGAGGCCCTGGCGGGCGGGGACGGTCACCAGCTCGCAGGGCCCGGGGGCGGTGAGCGGCAGGGGCTCCGCCACGGCGGGCTCGGAGGCCGGGGGCCGAGGTGTGGCGGGTTCGGGGGTGGCGGGTTCGCGCTCCGCAGCCCCGGAACCGGTCGTCGTCGTGGTCGTCGTCGCAGTCGTCCGCGAGCCGGTCTCCGTGCCGAGATGCAACAAGGGACCTCTCCTCTCATCGCCGGGCGGAGCCAGACTCCGTCTCCACATGAACCAACGCCTCGACTACGTCAAGGGCTACGGTGCCACGCCGCCGCAAAGGATGGCAGTTCATGGCGGATCGCGGGCGAGATATCCGCTTTGTGGGCAAACACTGCGTGTGCGGTCCGTCACAGCAGGTACCTTCTTGCTCCGCCGGGACACCGGAAACAGGCCCGGCTTGCACCAGAGAGGGCCCAGCCATGGTGTCGACAGGGGCAGTTCCCAACCTCGCCTTCCGGCGGCTGCGCGGACCGCGCTCCGCCGGGGAGTTCGCTGCCGCGGTGCGCAGATCCGCCCGCGAGATCGGCGAACAGGTCGCGTGCGACGCCCGGTACATCGGACGCGTGGAGTCCGGCGAGATCCGCTGCCCCAACTACGCCTACGAACGAGTTTTCCTGCACATGTTCCCCGGGGCGACCCTGGCGGACCTGGGCTTCTCGTCGCGCGAGACCGTACGCGGCCGAGGAGCGCGCGCCACCGCCGAGATCCCCGACACCCCACTGCCCCCCACGCTCCAGAGCGACACCGACGAGGAGAGCGACGTGCTGCGTCGCGTATTCATGACCAGCGGCACCACCGCGATGGCGGCCGCAACCTTGGGCTTCGGCCTCGGCACCACCGGCGTCGCCGTCGCTGCCGTACCCGCACAGCGCCCCACACAGCGACGGGTCGGCGAGGCCGAGGTGACCGCCGTCGAGAAGGCGGTTCGGCAGATCAGACTGCTGGACGACCGGCACGGCGGCGACGGCCTCTACCGGCGGGCCGCGCAGCCGCTGAGGGCGGCGTACGCGCTGCTGGACGAGGGGACGACCACCCGCCGCTCCACGTCCGACCGGTTGCATGCCGGGGCGGGTGAGCTGGCCATCTCGGTGGGGTGGCTGGCCCATGACTCGGGGCGTTTCGAGGACGCGCGCTCCCACTACGCGGAGGCGCTGGCGACGGCACGGCTGGCCGGTGACGCGGCGCTGGAGGCGCATGCGTTCTGCAACGCGTCGTTCCTGGCCAGGGACACGGGGCGGCCGCGGGAGTCGGTACGGGCGGCGGAGGCCGGGCAGCGGGCGGCGACGCCGCTGGGCTCACCGCGACTGCTGGCGCTGCTCGCGCTGCGGGAGGCGGGGGGCCGGGCGGGGCTCGGTGATCGCAGCGGCTGCGAGCGGGCGCTGGGGCGGGCGCACGAGGCCTTCGGGCGGGGGGCGCGCGACGCCGACCCGGAGTGGATGACGTTCTTCCGGGAAGCGGAGCTGGAGATGCTGGAGGCGCAGTGCTGGTCGGCGCTGGGTGACTGGCCGCGGGCGGCGCGGCATGCGCGACGGGCCACACAGTTGCAGGACCCGCACTTCACCCGGAACCTGGCGCTGTACCGGGCCGAGCTGACAACGGACCTGGCACATGCCGGGGCCGCGGCGGAGGCGGCCGCGACGGGGCACCAGGTGCTGGACCTGCTCGACCAGGTGCAGTCGTCCCGGATCCGGGCGATGTTGGCGGGGGCGGTGCGGGTGTTGCGGGCACAGCGCGGGTCACCGGAGGTGGCGGGGCTTCTGGAGCGGTGCGCAGAGATGGGCCTGTGGACGGGGGTGTAGGAGCACCCGGCGAGGCCGGGGCACCCCGTACCGGTCCGACGGCCGGGTCCTCGGACGCCGGGCAGGCCCATTTCCCGGCGCCGCCCTCCGCGAAGCGCCCACCGCGCCTTGGGGCAACAGCGGGACCTACCGGTCCAGGTGGCCCGTGTCGTTCCAGCGTTCCAGCGCCGGCGCCCCGTACGCCCACCCCAGGACCGACAGCGACGTCGGGTCCAGCCGGATGCGGGACGCGAACGACACGTCCTCGCCCAGCCACCGCGCCCCCAGCGCCCGCAGGATGTGACCGTGCGCGAAGACCAGCACGTCGCGGTCGGCCGAGCGCGCCCAGGCCACGATCTCGTCCGCGCGAGCGGACAGTTCGGAGAGGGTCTCGCCCTCCGGCACCCCGTCGCGCCAGATGAACCAGCCCGGCCGGATCGCCTGGATCTCGGCCGGGGTCATGCCCTCGTACGCCCCGTAGTCCCACTCCATGAGCGCGTCCCACGGCTGCGCGCGGTCCGCGAAGCCGGCTATCTCGCAGGTCTCCCTGGCGCGGACGAGCGGGCTGGTCCGGACCTCGAGGCCCGGCAGGTCCGCCCACGGTTTCCGGTGCAGCCGCTCGCCCAGCAGCTTGGCGCCCTCGCGGCCCGCGTCGAGCAGCGGGATGTCCGTCCTGCCGGTGTGATTGCCCTTGACGGACCATTCCGTCTGGCCGTGCCGGGCGAGCAGGATACGCGGTGCCATGACGGCTCCCCCTGAGATGTGGATCGGAGAAAACGACAACAGGGACGGGTCATCCGCCTTTGTCCATCATCGCTCACGTGCCCGGGAGGCAACCTCCGGGGCCGCATCGGCGTCCCTTCCCCCGCGGAGAAGGCTCCGCGCGCACGGGGCGTCCACAGGGGAACCCCGGGGGGATTCGCCACCGACCTGCGCCGTACGGTTGAACGCCTGCCGTCGGACGCATGAACACATGATGGAGAGCATCCGGATGTCGCTTGCCACCGCCGCGCCCGCGTCGCGGCACCGGCCTCGATGGTGGGCCGAGCTGCCGCTGATCGCGATCGTGTACGCGGTCTACTCGGCGGGCCGGCTGCTGGTCCGAAGCGATGTGTCGACCGCCGTCGACCACGGGCTGCGCATACTTCATCTGGAGAAGACGCTCTTCCTGAATGCCGAGCACCCGCTCAACCGCTTGATGACGGCCCATCCGGCGATAGGCATACCCTCCGACTTCGCGTACGCCTCACTGCACTACGTGGTCACCCCGGCCGTCCTGATCTGGATCTACCGGCGGCGCACGGCCGCGTACCGCGCCGCCCGCACCTGGCTGATGACGTCCACGCTGCTCGGTCTGATCGGTTTCGCGTTGATGCCGACCTGCCCGCCGCGGCTGCTCCACGCCACGCACGGCTTCGTCGACACCATGGCCCAGTACAGCTCGTACGGCTGGTGGGGCGCCGAGGCGAGTGCGCCGCGCGGCATGGGCTGGATGACCAACCAGTACGCGGCGATGCCGAGCCTGCACGTCGGCTGGGCGCTGTGGTGCGGGATCCTGCTGTGGCGCCACGGCAGGCACCCGCTGCTCCGGGCCGCGGGTGTCGTGTACCCGCTCCTCACGACGTTCGTCGTGATGGGCACGGCCAACCACTACTTCCTCGACGCGGTCGCGGGCGCCGCGGTGATGGGCGTCGGGGCGCTGCTCACCACGCCGGTGATGCGGCTCACCGACCGGATCAGGGCAGCGGTACGGGCCCGCACCTCTGCGGCCGTCCCGGTCACGAAGTCCCCTGTTGTCAGTGCCGGATGCAAGACTTCCGCGGGTGAGCGAATCCCCGGCCAGCGGACCTCCTCCGCAGACTCCACCGATGTCGCGGCATCGGCCGACGCAGCAGGTGACGACACTCCGGCAGCGGCTCGCTGAACTGCGCGGTCCCGCCGTCGCGCCGCATCCGCTCGATGCCCGCGCGCTGGCCGCCCTCGCCGCCAACCCGGGCTGCAAGCGGCGCGCCCTGCTGGACGGTGCAGGGGTGGACAAGGCCGCGTTGGCGGCCGCACTCGGCTCTCCCGCCGCGTTCGGTCAGTCGCAGTTCGCTTTCATACGGGGCAACGCGTTCGAGGCGAGGGTCAAGGCCGACGGCGGTACGGAGCTGATGCGCCTGCTGTACGAGCGGCTCGGCGGGGGCGGCGACGCGCCGCGCGAGGTCCGGGTGCCGGATCTGACGGCGGCGGGTCCCGAGGGCCGCGCGGCGCGTACGGCACTGGCGCTGCGTGAGGCGACCGAGGCGGGCGGCTGGGCTCTGCTCGATCACCCGATGCTGGCCCTGGAGGTGGCGGGCTCGCCCGCCTATCTGGAGCCGGACGCGGTGGTGGTGCACCCCGACGGCCGGTGGACGGTCGTGGAGATCAAGTCGTTTCCCATGATCGACAGTTCGGCGGACGCGGCGAAGGTCGGAGCGGCAGCCCGGCAGTCGGCGGTGTATGTGCTGGCGCTGGAGCGCATCGCGGCGGTCACGGCGGGGGCGGAGGTCGGCCACCGGGTGCTGCTGGTCTGTCCGAAGGACTTCTCCAACCTGCCGACGGCGTCGGTCGTCGACGTGCGCAAGCAGCGCGCGGTCACCCGCCGCCAGCTGACCCGGCTGACCCGGGTCGAGGACATCGCGGCCACTCTGCCCGAAGGCACCACCTTCGACCCGGAGTGCTCCGCGCAGGAGCTGACGGCCTCGGTCGACGCGGTCACGGCGGCGTACGCACCGGAGTGCCTGGCCGCGTGCGAACTGGCCTTCCACTGCCGGGCGAAGGCGCGTGCGGCCGGTGCGGTGGAGGTGCTGGGGCGGAGCGTACGGGGTGAGCTCGGCGGTCTGACGACGGTGGGCGCGGTACTGGCCGCGGCGGCGGGCAAGGAGGGCGATCCGGCCGACCCCACGGTCGCCGCCCTGCGCCGCGCCGCGGCCCTGCGCGCGGAGGCGCTGGAGCACCGGGGCGCGCCCCTGGAAGGAAGCCCGGCATGTCGCTGATCAGCACCCTGGCCCGGCTGGAGGCCGTGGAGAGCGGGCGGGCGCAGCCGATGGCCACCGTCCGGCACCGTCATCTCACCGGTGCGCCGCTCGTTCTCGTACCGCTGACCACCGCCGGTGAGACGGGCGCCCCGCTCGGCGCCCTCGTCGGAACCGACCGGGACGCGCCCCGGCTGCTCGCCGTGGCCCAGCCGCGCGACCGCGATCTGCGGTTCGCTTTCCTCGCCGAGCTGGCCGAGGCGGTCCTGCCGCACATCGAGACGTACACGGACGCGGTGGAGCCCGCCGAGCGCAACGAGACCGATCCCGAGACCGGGAAGAAGGTCAAGGTCGAAGTCGAGTTGTGCACGGACGCGCCGCAGTTGATCGTGCCGAGCCGGGCGGGTCTCGACTTCGTACGGCTGCTGGGCCGGTCCATGCGGTTCCGGCGCACCGCCGAGGACGACCCGGACACCCCGTACCCGGCGCCGGCCCGGGTACCGCTGCTGGGCCGCTGGCTGACGCATTACGGGGAGCGGGCCCGGGTGCCGGGTTCCTCGCTGCTCCTCGCCATGACCGATCTGCTGAACCGGCACTGGGCGACCGGGCAGTCCACGCTGGAGGACCAGCATCTGGGGGCGCTGCTCGCCTGGATCGACCCTGCGGCCGGCGAGTCCGGTGCGCATGCCGCGCTCCGGGCCGAGCTGGAGCGGGACGCCGGCGGCCAGCTGCTCTGCCCGCCCGCCGGTCCGGCGACGGATCCGGCGTTCGACAACCGGCTGCTCGCGCCCGCGATCGAGAAGTACGACCGGGCGCGCACGTCGCTCGCGGCGGCCGAGGACGGCCTCGCGGCCGACGCCCGGCTCGCCGAACTGACCGCCGCCGAGCGGGAGATCAGGTCACTGCTGGCCGCGGTGGCGCGGCCGACCTGGGACGCGGTGTGGCGGGGGCTCGACCTGATGCGGGAGCTGTCGGCCGGGTCCAGGACCGAGGACCGGTGGACCCGGGACCGCTGGTCGTTCACCGGCCACCGGGACCGGGTGCGGGCCGGGGAGCCGCCGCAGCCGCGCCGGGACGACGCGGTGACGGCGGCGGCGAAGCTGGCCTCGCGGGAGACGGCGCAGGCGCAGTTGGAGGCGCAGGAGGCACTGGACGACCCGCTGGTGCTCGCCGGGCGCAGGCTGACCGGTGAGGCGTTCGTCGGGGAGGTGGCCGAGGTGGTGATGGCGTACAGCGAGTCGAAGCGGCCCTCGCCGCGTCCGCTGGTCACGGTCCGGACGGGCGAGCGCCCTCACCTCGGTGAGCGCACGAAGGTGTACCGCACGCTGGACGGCAAGCCGCAGACCGCCGAGTTCGTGGCGTACGCCTCCGAGGATCTCCCGGAGGCCGAGGAGCGGCTGCTGGTGCTGCGGATCACCGACCGGATGGGCCGGAGCAAGGAGCCGGCCCCGGGTTCACTGCCGGAGCCGGGCGACCGGATCGTCTGGACCCTGTTCGAGCACGACCAGCGCAGCGGCCCGAAGCTGCCGGACCCGGAGGAGACGCCGTGGACGCACGGCGGCCCGCCGGGTGCCCCCGGACATTCCGAGAACCCCGACCCCGTGACCCCGGAGGACCTGTTGTGACGGCCGTATTCGATCCGGGAGCCGAGGCGGGGCGGGCCACCGCCCAGATCCTGGACGACACGCTGAACGGCACGGCCCGCGGCATCGTGGTGGACTCCCCGCCGGGTGCGGGAAAGTCGACGCTGGTGGTGCGCGCCGCGCTCGAACTCGCGTCGGCAGGGCGCCCGTTGATGGTGGTCGCGCAGACCAACGCCCAGGTCGACGACCTGGTGGTGCGGCTGGCCGAGAAGGACCCCGGGCTGCCGGTCGGGCGCCTGCACAGCAATGACGCGGACCCGTACGACAAGGTGCTGGACGGCCTGGCCACCGTACGGAAGTCGGCGAAGGCCGGGGATCTGGCCGGACTTGATGTCGTCATCTCGACGGCCGCCAAGTGGGCTCATGTGAAGAACGTCGAGCCGTGGGGGCACGCGATCGTCGACGAGGCGTACCAGATGCGCTCGGACGCGCTGCTGGCCGTCGCGGGGCTCTTCGAAAGGGCGCTGTTCGTCGGTGATCCGGGGCAGCTGGATCCGTTCTCCATCGTCGGTGCGGACCAGTGGGCGGGGCTGTCGTACGACCCGTCGGCGAGCGCGGTCTCGACGCTGCTGGCGCACAACCCCGAGCTGCCGCAGCGCCGGCTGCCGGTGTCGTGGCGGCTGCCGGCGTCGGCCGCGCGGCTGGTCTCGGACGCGTTCTACCCGTACACCCCGTTCCGCAGCGGTACGGATCACGGCGACCGGCGGCTGGCATTCGGGGTCCCGTCGGACGGCTCCGCCCCGGACCGGGTGCTGGACGAGGCCGCGGAGTCCGGCTGGGGGCTGCTCGAACTCCCGGCCCGGCACACCCCGCGCACGGACCCGGAGGCGGTTCGGGCGGTGGCCCTGGTGGTCCGCCGGCTGCTGGACCGGGGCGGCGCGGCGACGAGCGAGCGCTCCCCCGACCCGGCCCCGGTGACGGCGGACCGGGTCGCGGTCGGCACGGCCCACCGGGACCAGGCGGCGGCGGTACGGGCGGCGCTCGCCGAGCTCGGTGTGACGGGTGTGGCGGTGGACACGGCGAACCGGCTCCAGGGCCGCGAGTTCGATGTGACGGTGGTCCTGCACCCGCTGTCCGGGCGCCCGGACGCCACGGCGTTCCATCTGGAGACGGGCCGGCTGTGCGTCCTGGCGTCCCGCCACCGTCACGCCTGCATCGTGGTCTGCCGGGCCGGCGTCGCGGACCTGCTGGACGAGCACCCGTCGACGGAACCGGTCCAGCTCGGCGTCACGGTCAAGTTTCCCGACGGGTGGGAGGCGAACCACGCGGTCCTGGCCCACCTCGCGGAACACCGCGTCCCGTGGCGCCCGTAACGCTGCCGGATCACAGGCGATGGGCCGTCGGGGGCGTGCGTCGTGCCGGGTGGCGACCCGGTGCGCCCCCGCGCACCGTCCCCGAAGCGCACTTGCGGGCGGTTGGACAATGGAGGGTGGCCGTCGGGCCCACCGAAGGAGGAACCTCACATGGCACAACCCGAGCGGAACGAGCGGCAGCGGCTGCGCCCCGCGCCCCTGCTCTTCGAGCCGTCGGCTGCGGTCGCCGACCCCGAGCACTTTTTCGACCTGGAGTCGATGGACGACCCGAAGGAGCTGCTGGCCCGCGCCACCGAGCTGACGCTGGCCTTCCGCGCCGCGACCGACCGGGCGGTCGAGTACCAGGCCATCGCCGCCGCCCAGCTGGCCGATCCGGGCCGGTTCGACCGGCTCACCATGGCGGACATCGCGGAGCGCGCGGAGTGGACCGAGGACTACGCGAAGCTGATGGTCGAGTTCGGCCGGGGTCTGCTGGGCGGCGCGCGGCCGTGACGCCGGAGCGTCCGGCCCTCGGCCCCTTCCGGGCCCGGCCCCGGCTCTCGCTCCGGATCTGACTCCGGGCACAGCCGTTGGCATATGCCCGCGCGCAAGATACTCCTACCCACCCCACCCTGTCCGGATTTCCGACAACTCTTGCAATCCGCAGTGTCACTACCGGTAAACAGGTAGTCATGAGCGCATGGCTGCCAGACGAGACCACCCTGCATCCCGGCACCGGAACCTGCGCCGGACCCCGCACCGGCACCCGCCACGGTGCCGATGTCTTCACGGTCCTGCGGGACCGAGCCGGTGACCAGACCGCTCAGGTCACCGCGGCCGGAGCGGCCTGGCTGGCCGGCGCCGCCGCGTATCCGCGCTCCACGCTCGCCCAGTGGGAGGCCCACCCCGACTCCCCCGGCGTGCTGCCGTGCGGATCGGCGTTCGACGTGGTCAATGTGCCCGCGCTCTTCGGGCGGCGGATGCTGGAGCACCTGTGGGCCGACGGCCCGGGTTCCGGTCCGGTCGCCACGCACCGCGGGCGGATGCTGCTGTTCGCCGCCCCCGGCACCGCCCAGCGGCTGCCGTCGCTGCTCGACTGGGAGGAATGGGGCACCAGCCATGACCAGGCGGCGGAGCACCGCCCCGAGGCGCCCCGGGAGAGCGAGGACCGCGAGGGCCGGGTCCCGCCGCTGCTCTGCCACGGCACCGGTGACGCGGTGACCGTTCCGCCCCTGGCCTGCGACTCCTCCTCGCCGGGGCCCCGCTGGGTGGTCGCCCCCGACACCCGTAACCCTTGGCTGCCGGGCCCCGACGTACTGCTCTGGGCCTGTGTGCGCGTGACGCGCTCCGCGCCCACCGGATCGGCTCGGATTTCGATTTTTCCTCCCGCCGATCAGGGTGCTAAGGTCTACGACGTCAGCAGGCGCCGCTAGCTCAGTTGGTTAGAGCAGCTGACTCTTAATCAGCGGGTCCGGGGTTCGAGTCCCTGGCGGCGCACAGACGGAAGAAGCCCCTCGCGGAAGCGAGGGGCTTCTTCGTTCACCGTCACGGCAGCGTTACGTGCCCGTGGCGATACGGACGGTCCACGCACCCGACGGCGTCCGGTCCGCGACCTCGATCCGGGTGTGCTCGCCGGGGACGGAGTACGTCTCGCCGACCCGCAGCGGGGCGTCCGCGAGCGGCGGGTAGACCGACTGGTCCCAGCAGGCGTCGGTGTGGGGGTGGGTGTCGATGACCTGGATCGGCCCGCCGCCGGACGGCGTCTCGTTGCGGACCCGGTAGATCAGCACCCCCTCGCTGCACGTCGCCCGGTCGTTGCCGGTGGCACTGCGGGCCTCCAGCGCCACGGCACTGCCCTCACCGGTCCTGATCACCGCGAGCCGCGTACCGATGGACGCGCCGGGCACCGGCACGGCCGCCATCGACTCCAGGGTGATGTCCTGGTTGTGCTGGATGCACGCCACTTGCCTGCGGTCCAGCCAGCCCAGCTTCCACTTGTGCCAGCCGAACAGATCCGGCGCGAGACCGAACTGGCTGCCCATCACGTCCCAGTCGCCGACGTACGTGTCCCAGTCGCCCTTGCCGTCCGACGGCCGGTGGTAGAGATCCGGCAGGTCGAAGACGTGCCCGGTCTCGTGGGCCAGCACGTTCCGGTCCGGCGGATGCTGCTCGAAGACGGTGACGACGCGCCTGATGTCCGTGCCGTCGGCGTGCAGCGGCTGGTCGAAGTTGACGACCTTGGTGGCGTCGGAGTCGACGCCGGGCGCGTCCGGGTCGGCGACCAGGTAGACGATGTCGTACTTCGAGAAGTCGACCTGGTCGTCGGCCGCGGCGATCGCGTCGCGCAGATAGGAGCTGCGCCGCTTGTCGTCCCAGTCGCGTTTTATGCCGTACGACGTGGATGCGTGGGGCATCCGGACCCACTGCCGCTGCGGGTGCGGGCGCAGGGTGAACTTCCCGTACGAGGCGCGCCGGAAGAACTGCGTGGTGGCGGGGAAGTAGTCGGCGGCGAGCTCGGCGGGGGTAGTGACGGGGCGGGCGTCGGGGAACGAGAGAAAGATCATGACCGCATCGAGGGCGTGGTCCGGGCGCGGGTAGGCGCCGTTCCACTCGTCCAGGCCCAGCGAGTGGTGTGCCCCCGTCCTGGGCAGGGCGCAGGGGCCGGCTTCACCCGTGGCCGCCACGGCCGGACCCGCAACGAGGGAGGTGGAGGCGAGCGCCAGGAGAGAGACCAGACCGGCCACCACACCACGCGGACTCGGTCTCTCCAGTCCCCCGAGCCTGCGCTGAGGCGGCACATCGACCTCCGGGTGCGGGATGCGGATACACGCAATCCACCCTGTGCCGGTTCGGGAGTGTTCGCCCTGTTGTGCTGCCCCACCCGTGTCAGCAGTCAGCCTCTCGGAGCTCTTTCACGGACAGTCACAATCGATCACTGCGGCAACGCGAAAGAGATTCAAGATCGACATGAAGGAACAGAGCCACCCAGAAATAATCAGTCACGGGCAAACCGGAACGACGCGCGAATGGCCCATGCGGGGTGCTCCCCGGGGCCGCAACGGGCCGGGAGCTGGAACCGGCGAGACAACAGCATCTATGCTTCACCACGCTTTCCTGCGTGGTTTCCGCCTCGGACAACGGCACTCCGCGCGGCGGGCCAGTCCGACCACAACTGTTCAGGACAGAACTGCACGGCGGGAGCGAGCGGTGAGCGGAACCTCCGAAGGGCCGAGGCCCGCGGCAGGCACAGCGCCCCCTACCGTGCGACCATCCGTCACGGAGCGTCACACGGAACCGGTCGGCCCGGGAGCCGTCGACTCACGCCCAGCCGATTACCGGGCCGCCTTCCAAGGTGCCGTGCTGCCGATGGCCGTCGTCGACCACGAGGGCCTGGTCCTGTGCGCCAACGACGCGCTCGGCGGGCTGCTCGGCGCCGATCCCGCGGCGCTGACCGCTCAGTCCGCGTCCGATCTGCTCGACCTCTCCGCCGACGTCCGGACCTGGCATGCGTACCGCGAGGTGCTGCGCGGCCGGCGATCCCGGTTCCGCTGCACCCGCAGACTCAAGCACCCCGACGGGCGTTCGATGTGGGCCGAGATCACCGTCGTGCCGATGCCGGAGACCGGGACAACAGACCCGGAGACAAGCGCGGGGACAGATCCGGAGACCGGGACGGGCGCAAGAACCGGGACGGGCGCGGAGACCGGAACCGGGGTCACCCCGGGCGCCTCCCCCGTGCTGCTCTCCGTCGCCGACATCAGCGACCGGCACGAGCTGCAGAAGCGACTGCGCCACCTCCAGACGCACGACCCGGTGACCCGGCTGCCCAACCGGACGCTGTTCTTCGAGCGGCTCTCCTCCGCTCTGGAGACCCCGCCGTACCAGGACGACAGCCGGCCGCGGCACGGCCGGATCGGGCTCTGCTACCTCGACCTGGACGGCTTCAAGGCCGTCAACGACACGCTGGGGCACCGGATCGGCGACCGGCTGCTCGCCGCCGTCGCCGCCCGGCTCACCGACTGCGCCGAGCAGGAGAGCCTGCACCGCACCGGCGGCACACTCGTGGCGCGCCTCGGCGGCGACGAGTTCGCGATCCTGGTCGAGGAATCCGCCGGGACGCAGCAACTCACCGATCTCGCCCGCGCGGTGCTCGCCGTCCTCCAGAAGCCGTTCGACCTGGCCGGCACACGGCTGGCCGTGTCGGCGTCGATCGGGGTGGTGGAGCGGGGCGTCGCCGGGACCTCGGCCACCGGTCTGATGCAGGCCGCAGACACCACGCTGTACTGGGCGAAGGCGGACGGCAAGGCACGCTGGACGCTCTTCGACCCCGAGCGCAACGCGCACCGGATGACACGGCAGGCGCTCTCCTCCACGCTCCGGCCCGCCGTCGAGCGCGGCGAGTTCACCATCGAGTACCAGCCGCTTGTCGGGATGGCCGACGGAGTCGTGCGAGGGGTGGAGGCTCTGGTCCGCTGGAACCACCCGCAATTCGGCATGCTCTCACCGAATCGGTTCGTCGCGATCGCCGAGGAGGACGGCTCGATCGTCCAGCTCGGCCGCTGGGTGCTCCGGTCGGCCTGCCGTCAGGCCCGGCGCTGGCAGCTGGACCATCCGGCCGAGCCGCCGCTCTTCATCAGCGTCAATGTCGCCGTGCGGCAGGTCTGGGACTCCGACCTGGTCGCCGATGTCGCCGAGATCCTCGCCGAGACCGGTCTGGCCCCGGGACTGCTGCAGCTGGAACTGACCGAGTCCGCGGTGATGGGCTCGGCGGGCCGCCCGCTGGAGGCGCTCCAGACGCTCAGCGACATGGGCGTCCGGATCGCCATCGACGACTTCGGGACCGGCTACTCGAACCTCGCCTATCTGAGCCGGCTGCCGGTCTCCGTACTGAAGCTGGACGGCTCGTTCGTACGCGGCTTCCGGTACGAGGACGGGGCGCACCCCAGCCCGGCCGACGAGACGATCGTCGAGGCGATGGTGCAGCTGGCGCACCGGCTGGGGCTGACCGTCACCGCGGAGTGCGTGGAGACCGTGAGCCAGGCGGAACGGCTGCGGCGGATCGGCTGCGACACGGGGCAGGGCTGGCTCTACTCCCGGGCGGTGGCCCCGGAGCGCATCGCGGAACTCATCGGGACGAGCCCCCTGGCGCTCTGAGAGCCTGTCGGGTGACCTTCGATCGGATAGCGGACGCGGTCTGGTGCGTGCGATTCCAAGGCGGCGGGATGTCCTCGGATGGGGTCTCCCCTGCTCGAACGAAGCTGAGAGCTCGGGGAAGGAGCTACTAGGATATTTCGGCAACGCGGGAAGCGTGCGTGCCAGGGCGTGGCCGCCCGATCAGAGGTCACCCGACAGGCTCTGAGAGAGCCACGCCCCGGAACACGGAGCCGGCTGTACCCCGAGCGCGGGGAAGGCCGGGGCTCAGGCCCAACCGGCGCTCGAGGGCAGAACGGTCAGCCCGGTCGGCCCGCGCAGACCTCAGCCACGCAGCCCGTACGCATCCGCGATCAGGTCGTAGCTGCGCAGCCGCGCCTCCCCGCCATGCGCATTCGCCGTGATCATCAGCTCGTCCGCCCCGGTCCGCTTGGCCAGGTCGTCCAGACCGCTGCGCACCTCGTCCGCCGTCCCGTGGATGACATTGCCGAGCCAGCTGTCGACGAACTCCCGCTCCATCGGACTGAAGGCATAGGCCTCCGCCTCCTCCGGCGTCGGGATCAGACCGGGGCGGCCGGTCCGCAGGCGGACCATCGACAGGGCACCGGACAGGACCTGGCGGCGGGCCTCGCGCTCCTCGTCGGCTGCCAGCGCCGAGACGCCGATCAGGGCGTACGGGGCGTCCAGCACCGCGGACGGCTTGAACGAGTCCCGGTACAGGTCGAGCGCCGGAATCGTGTTCTGCGACGAGAAGTGGTGGGCGAAGGCGAACGGCAGACCCAGGACCCCGGCCAGCCGGGCGCTGAAGCCGGAGGAGCCGAGCAGCCAGATCGGCGGGCGGCCCGCGGGACCCTGCACCGGGCCCGGGACCGCATGGATCCGGGCGTACGGGTGGCCGTCCGGGAAGTCGTCGTCCAGGAACCGGGTCAGTTCGGCGAGCTGCTGCGGGAAGTCGTCGGCACCCTCGCCCAGCCGGTCCGTGCGGCGCAGCGCGGCGGCGGTCGCACCGTCCGTGCCGGGGGCGCGCCCGAGGCCGAGGTCGATGCGGCCGGGGGCCATGGCCTCCAGGGTGCCGAACTGTTCGGCGATGACCAGCGGGGCGTGGTTGGGCAGCATGACCCCGCCGGAGCCGAGCCGGATCCGCTCGGTGCGGGCGGCGAGGTGGGCCAGGATCACGGCTGGGGACGACGAGGCGACGCCGGGCATGGAGTGGTGTTCGGCGACCCAGAGGCGGTGGTAGCCGCGGCGCTCGGCGAGCTGGGCGATGTCCACGCTGGTGCGCAGCGCCTGGGTCGCGGTGCGGCCCCGGCCGACGGTCACCAGGTCGAGCACCGACAGCGGCACGGAGGCCGTTCCCTCGGCCCTGCCCCGAATGCCGTCGCCGCGACTCTCGTCGCCTCGGTTGTCGTCGCCTCGGTTCTTGTCCACGTGAAGGCCTCTCCGGTGATGCTCGTACGTCCGGGGAAACCTAACAGGAGGTTGTCTCCGTTTATTCCCGGCCGGTCACTTCCCGACCGGCGCAGGCGGCGCCTCCCGGGTGGCGAACAGCGTGCCGAGCTGGGGCGCCCAGGTGCGTCGACGGGCCAGCCGCAGAGCCTCGTACACCGCCACCTGGTTGGCGGTGAGGACCGGTTTGGCGAGGAGTTCCTCCAGGTCACGAACGTGCGCGGCGGTGTGTACGGCGTTGTCCGGCAGCAGCACCGCCTCCGCGTCCGGTCGGTCCGCGGCAACCGCGAGCTCCTTCAGCCGGTCCAGCCCCCACTCCGCGGCCGCGGCCGCTGAGGTGACGCCACCGCCGCGCACGGCGACCACCTCGACGCCTGCGGCGGCCAGGAAGTCGCCGAAGAGCCCGGCGATCTCCTCGGTGTACGGAGCGGCGACCGCGACACGCGCGGCGCCCAGCGCCCGTACCGCGTGGACGAAGGCGAGCGACGTACTCGATGCGGGCAGCCCCGCCGCCCTGGCCAGAGCGGTGCTCTGCTGATGGGCGCCCTCCCACCCGTACACGAGACTCGCGCCGGTGCTGGCCCAGACCACCGACTCGGCACCGGCGCGCCGCAGCTCCTCGACCCCGGCGGCGAGGCGTTCGGATGCGCCCCGCTGCCGCAGGGTCTCGGCGCGGCGGTCGTCCTCGCCCGGCTCCGTGCGGTTGACGACGAGCCTGATGGTGGTGTCGAGGATGACCTCCATGCGCGGGAAGTCGTCGTCCGCGAAATGGCCCGGGTAGAGGAATCCGACGGTCGTCATATTCACCCTCCTGCACTGCTGGACCGCTGTACTGCCGCTGCCCTCCCCTCCGCCCAGTATTCCTCCACCGCCCGCACCCCTGCCGACCTTGGCGTTGACGGGCGCGGACCCGGGTGCGAGCGTGGTCAATCCGTACATCTCAGACGTTGACGAGGCGACCACTCCCTGATGTCAGAGCCCACCCTCCTCGTACTGGACGCCGCCCCGCCGCCGCGCCTCGGCCGGCTGACCGGTCGGGTCCGGATCCGCTCCGTGGACGAGGCCGGCCTCGCCGCGGAGCTGCCGCACGCCGACGCCCTGCTCGTGTGGGACTTCACCTCCGACGCGGTACGCGCCGCCTGGCCCGGCGACGGACCGCGGCCCCGGTGGGTGCATACGGCCAGCGCGGGAGTGGACCGGCTGCTCTGCCCGGAGCTGGCCGGGTCCGACACCGTGCTGACCAACGCGCGGGGCATCTTCGAGCAGCCGATCGCCGAGTACGTGCTGGGCCTGGTGCTCGCGTTCGCCAAGGACGTTCCCGGCACGCTGGAGCTGCAGCGCCGGCGACGCTGGCACCACCGCGAGTCGCAGCAGCTCGCGGGCACCCGCGCGGTCGTTGTCGGGGCCGGGCCGATCGGCCGGGAGATCACCCGGCTGCTCAACGCACTGGGCGTCCAGGTGGCCCTCGTGGGGCGTACGGCGCGGCGCACCATCCATGGCGCCGATGATCTGGACCGGCTGGCGGCGCTCGCCGACTGGGTGATCTGCGCGGCGCCCCTGACGGAACGGACGCGCGGGATGTTCGACGCGCGGTTCTTCGGGCTGATGCAGCCTTCGGCCCGCTTCATCAATGTGGGGCGAGGTCCCATGGTCGTCGAGGACGATCTCGCCGACGCGCTGCGCCGACGGTGGATCGCGGGCGCGGCGCTCGACGTCTTCCAGCACGAGCCGCTCGCTCCGGGCAGTGAACTGTGGGACGTACCGGGGCTGATCGTCTCCCCGCACATGAGCGGCGACACCGTGGGCTGGCGGGACCGGCTGGGCGAGCAGTTCGTGGAGATGTACGAACGGTGGGCGGCCGGGGAGCCGTTGCCGAACGTGGTCGACAAGCGGCGCGGATACGTTCCCTCATCGGATGTCCCCGGAGCCCCGAACGGCGTTGACACGTCTGCGCATTGAGACACGGCAAGGTCACCTTCCGGACACCGTTCGGTCACACCGGGCCGCTTCCTGCATAGACGCACGGGATCGGGCAGGCGTTCCCCCTGTCCGAACTGTTCGTCCGTTCCAGGAGATTGCACACCATGGCCGACTTCCCGAACCTGTCCCGCCGGGGCTTTCTCAGCCGCTCAACAGCCGTGGGCGGCCTGCTCGTCGTGCCCGGCGCGCTCGCGGCGTGCAGCAAGACCGCCTCCGGTGGCACGGACGGCGCGGGGGCGCTCGACAAGCTCCGCAAGCAGGGCTTCGTCCGGGTCGCGTACGCCAACGAGGCCCCGTACGGCTACCTGGAGGGCAAGGAGCTCAAGGGTGAGGCGCCGACCCTGCACCGGGAGATCTTCAAGGCGCTCGGGGTCGAGGAGCTGAAGCCCACCCTCTCCGAGTGGGACGGGCTGATTCCCGGGCTGCAGGCCGGAAAGTACGACGTGGTCAGCGCGGGCATGGCGATCACCCCCGAGCGCTGCGCCAACGCCCTTTTCTCCGAGCCGGAGTTCATCTCGCCGACCGCGCTGATGGTGAAGAAGGGCAACCCGAAGAAGGTAACGGACCTGGCGTCGGCGAAGGCCGCCGGTATCACCGTCGGTGTGATGTCGGGTGCGGTCGAGGGCTCGTACGCCGAGGGCGCGGGCATCTCGAAGGAGAAGATCAAGACGCTGCAGAAGCCGCAGGACGGCGCCGACGCGGTCAGGGGCGGCAGGATCGACGCCTTCCTGCTCACCGGAATCTCGCTGCGCTGGCTCGCGAAGACCAACCCGGGCACCGAGGTCACCGAGGCGTTCCTGCCGGAGCTCGACGGAAAGAAGCAGTACAGCCCCGGCGGCGCCGTCTTCCGCAAGGGCAACGAGGACCTGCGGGACTCCTTCAACCGCGAACTGAAGAAGATCGTGTCCGACAGCTCACGCTATGTGGAGCTGCTCCAGGAGTACGGCTTCGGCGCCACCGAGCTCCCGCCGGCCACGCTGCGGACGGCGGATCTGTGCAAGGGCTGACGGGACCGGCCACGCCGACAGGGACGGGCAGCGCCGCATGAGCGACTTCTTCTCCGCCCTCTCCGACAATCTCCCCCAGCTCCGGTCGGGGCTGTGGGTCACCCTTCAGGCCACGGTGCTGGGCTCGCTGCTCGCCCTGCTCCTGTCGTTCGTCCTCGGGCTGATGGCCATCAGCCCGATGCTTGCCGTGCGCGGTGTGTCCCGGGTGGTCGTGGAGTTCTTCCGCGGCACCTCCCTCTACATCCAGCTGTTCTGGCTGTACTACGCGATGCCGCCGCTGACCGGGTACGAACTGACGCCGCTGCTCTGCGGCGTCGTCGCGTTCGGCCTCAACTACGGGGCGTACGGCTCCGAGGTGGTGCGCGGCGCCATCAACTCCGTACCGCGTGCCCAGCACGAAGCCGCCGTCGCACTGAACCTGACACCGGTCCAGCGGATGCGGAAGGTGATCCTGCCGCAGGCCTGGGTGCAGATGATTCCGCCCTTCACCAATCTGCTGATCCAGCTGCTGAAGTGCACGCCGCTGCTGTGGCTGATCTCCGCGGCCGATCTGATGACCGTGATCCAGCAGCTGCGCGACCGTACCGGTGAGACCCTCACGGCGTATCTGACCCTGCTGGCGGTCTACTTCGTCCTCGCGTACGCGCTGACCCTGCTGATGAACCTGCTCGAGCGGACCGCCAAGCGGCGGCTCGGACTGCCGACCGGCGCGGGCTCCCTGCTGCGCACCCGCTCCGCGGTGGACGCCGTGGCGACGACCGCCGGAGGTGCCCGGTGAACGGCTTCGACTGGAACGCCGCGGGCGACGTCCTGCCCCTGGTCCTGCGTGGGTTCGAGGTCACGCTGCTGGCGACGGTGCTCGGCACGCTCGTCGCGGCCGTCCTCGGGCTGGCCGTCGCGGTCGCCGGGCGGGCGCCGAGCCGGTTCGTGACGGTGCCGGTGCGGGCTGTCATGGAGTTCATCCGGTCCACCCCGCTGCTGGTCCAGCTGGTGGGCGCGGCAGCTTTTTTCACCTCGGTGGAGCCGCTGACCATCGGCATCGTGGTGCTGGGTATCCACTACGCCGCCTACACCTCCGAGGTGTACCGCGCCGGGATCGACGGTGTGCCGAAGGGCCAGTGGGAGGCCTGCCGGGCGCTCTCGCTGTCGCCGCGGCGGACCTGGCAGGCCGTGGTCCTGCCGCAGGCGGTACGCAAGGTGCTGCCCGCCCTCGGCAACTATGCGATCTCGATGTTCAAGGAGACCCCGTTCCTCGCCGTGATCACCGTGCAGGAAATGGTCTTCGAGGCCCGCAGGTACGGGGCCGACCACTTCGCGTACACCGAGGCATTCACGCTCGCCGGACTGGTCTTCCTGGTCGCGAGCTACCCCACCTCACTGCTGATGAGAAAGCTGGAGAAGCGCCTTGGCCACTGAACCTCTCCCCCTGCAGAAGACGGCGGCCGCAGCGCCCGAGGACGCCGCGGGCACGGACGCCCTGGTCCGCTTCGACCGCGTGGTCAAGCGGTACGGCGACCATGTCGTCCTCGACGAGCTGGACTTCTCGGTGCGGCGCGGCGAGCACGTCACGCTGATCGGGCCGAGCGGCTCGGGAAAGACCACGATCCTGCGGCTCCTGATGACGCTGGAGAAGGTGAGCGGCGGCGTGATCTGGGTGGACGGCGCGCCGTTGTCCCATGTCCGGACGCCGGACGGCGGCCTGAAGCCAGCGGGTGAGAAGCATCTGCGCGAGGCCCGGAAGAAGATCGGGATGGTCTTCCAGCAGTTCAATCTGTTCCCGAACATGAAGGTGCTGCAGAACATCACCGAGGCGCCGATCAGCGTGCTGGGCATGGACCGGGACGAGGCGGAGAGCCGCGCGCGCGAGCTGCTCGACCTGGTCGGGCTGGCCGGGAAGATCGACGCGCACCCGTCCCAGCTCTCCGGCGGCCAGCAGCAGCGGGTGGCGATCGCCCGGGCGCTGGCGATGCGGCCGGAGATCCTGCTGCTGGACGAGGTGACGTCCGCGCTCGACCCGGAGCTGGTGGCGGGCGTGCTGGACCTGCTGTCCGACATCGCCCGGACCACCGACATCACCATGCTCTGCGTGACCCACGAGATGAATTTCGCCCGTGACGTCTCGGAGAAGGTGCTGATGTTCGACGCAGGGCGGGTGGTGGAGGCCGGTCCGCCGGAAAAAATCTTCACAGCTCCCGAACATGAACGTACGCGCGATTTCCTCGACGCGGTGCTGTGACCTCGCCGTCCATCGATTTATCATTGACTCTGGCATATGCCAGACGGGTGCGCCCCAGCTGACAGCGCCGGGGCGCACCGAGAAGTCATCAACAGGCCCCCACCGAACGGCTCTTGGCGGCTATCGTGGTGCAAAAGCTTGCGGTCACAACCTGGTGGGGGGAAACCGTGGCGTTGAAGCCCGAACCGACCGCACCGTTCCACTCGGTGCAGTACGCCCTTCGTGTTCTCGAAACGGTCTCCAAGCACGGCACCGGTGTAACGGACACCCAGATCTCCCGGGAGACGGGACTGCCGGTGGGGCATCTCGCCCCACTGCTGCTGACGCTGCGCCGCGAGGGCTACGTCGAGCAGGTGTCCGACGGCGCCTATGTGATCGGCGCCTCACTCCTGCTGCTCGGCTCCGGCGCCGCCCGCAGGCAGGCACTGGAGAACAAGCTCCAGCAGATCCTGGACCAGCTGCGCGACTCGGTCGGCGCCGCGGTGTACATAAGCCGGTACGTTGACGGCGAGATCCGGGTCACGCAGTACGCCGACGGTCCGCACACCCCCGCGGTCAACGAGTGGGTGGACTTCCGGTCCGCCGCACACGCCAGCGCGATCGGCAAGTGCCTGCTGACCCAGCTCGACCAGAACGGCCGCCGCGACCATCTCTCGCGCCACAAGATCGCCCGGCTCACCTCGCGCACCATCACCAGCGAGAAGGTCCTCTTCTCCAAGCTGGACAGCCAGCCGGCGACAGTCCCGGTGCTCGACCTCCAGGAGTACGCGGTGGGCACCGTCTGCGCGGCCGTGCCGCTCACGGCGGGCTCCTCGGCCGGCTGCCTGGCGCTGTCGCTGCCCATCGAGCACGCTCACCGGCTGCGCGCGGCGGCGGACACGCTGAACCGGCGGGCCGCTCCGGTCCTGCTGTCACTGGCCCTCTAGGCCCCTGGTCGGCACGTGTCATCAGCACCCCTGAGGACCAGGTATTATTTTCGTGTCAGCAGGCGCCGCTAGCTCAGTTGGTTAGAGCAGCTGACTCTTAATCAGCGGGTCCGGGGTTCGAGTCCCTGGCGGCGCACAGACAACGCCCAGGGCGGTTCACGTACACGCGTGGACCGCCCTGGGCGGTTTTCGCGGTCCGCCGCTCCGTACACGCGTGTCACGCAGGCGTACCGGACAACCGTCAACCGTGTCGTCCTCAGTCGCCGGACGACACCAGGTGGGCACGCCCGTGCGCTTCGTACTCGCCGAGCAGGGCGGCCAGCTCCGCGCCCCGCAGCCTTTCGTAGGGTCCGCCGGCCCCGTTCCACCAGACCGGGTCGGCGCTCCGGAAACCCTCGCGGCGGAGCGCCACCCGGTGCACCTTGTTCGTCGCCGTGACCGGCATCGCCGCGACGATGCGTACGAAGCGGGGGGCCATCTTCGTCCCCAGGTCCGATTGGGCCGCCAGGAACGCGGCGAATCCGCCGGGGTCGAAGGCCGCCCCCTCGCGCAGCGCCAGCGCCGCCATCACCTGGTCGCCGGCCACCGGGTCCGGCACCGCGTACACCGCGACGGCCGCCGCGTCCGCCCAGCGGGCCAGGATGTTCTCGATCATCGCGGCGGCCAGGTTCTCGCTGTCGACCCGCAGCCGGTCGTCCGTCCGGCCCGCGAAGTAGAGGAAGCCGGCCGGGTCGCGGAAGAAGAGGTCCCCGGTCCAGTACCAGCCGCCGCGCACCCGCTCCGCGTCCGCCTCCGGGTTGCGCCAGTAGCCCTCGAAGGGCGTACGGCCCCGGTTGACCAATTCTCCTATCGCATCGTCCCCGTTGAGCAGCCGCCCGCGCGCGTCGAGGACCGCCGCAGGCCGCTCCTCACCGGTCCCCGGGTCGACGACGGCGAGATCGTCGCGCAGGGACGCCCGGCCGACAGCGCCCGGCGGGGTGTCCGGGGTCCGCTGGATCGCCGCGCCGCCCTCGGAGGATCCATACCCCTCCACCAGCCGCACCCCGAACCGCTCCCGGAACCGGGTCGCGTCCACGGCGCCCGCCTCCGTGCCGAATCCGAGCCGCAGCGGATGGTCACGGTCGTCGGGGCGCTCGGGGGTGGCCAGCAGGTATTGCACGGCGCGGCCGACATAGGTGAAGTACGTGGCCCCGTGCGTGCGCACGTCGTCGAGAAAGCCGGAGGCCGAGAACCGGCGGCGCAGGGCGACCGCGGCGCCGCCCGCCAGCGCGGGGGCCCAGTCGGCGATCACGGCGTTGCCGTGGAACATCGGCATGCAGATGTAGTGGACGTCGTCGCGCCGCACCCCGAAGTGGTCGACCAGCGACTGCCCGGCCGCCGCCAGTCGCCCCTGGGTGCAGATCGCGGCCTTGGGCGCACCGGTCGACCCCGAGGTGAAGTAGAGCAGCATCCGGGTCCCGCGCCCGACCTCCCGGAGCACCGCCTCGCCCGGCTTCGCCCCGGCATATCCGGCGAGCAGCGCGGTGTACGCGTCGGTGTCGGTGACCAGCACCCGTACGCCCGGCAGATCGAGCCCGTCGAGCAGCGGCAGATGTGCGCGCTCGGTGACCAGGACCTGGCAGTCGGTGTGCAGGATGTCGCGGGCCAGCTCGGCTCCGCGGCGGGTCGGGTTGATGCCCGCGACGGCGGCCCCGGCCAGGGCCGCCGCGCTCAGCCAGAGCGGGAATTCGGGGGTGTTGTCGAGCAGTACCCCGAGGTGCGGTTCACTGTCCGCCGACAGCAGATCCGCCAGGAGCGCGGCCCGCACGGCAGCTCCGGAGGCGACCTGGTGGTGGCTGAGGACGGTGTCCTCGTGCTTCAACCCTGGCCGGTGGTCGCCCCATTGGCGCTGTACGAGCTCCGCTACGGTGCCTGCGCTCCCCATGGCGCCGCACGGTAACTGACTACACGTCAGAACTGAACATCGGAGCACGCATAGAACGCGTTCCCGGTGTCCGCGATGGTCCAGACGCTGAGAATGATGTGCTTCCCGGTCTTCTGGGTGGGGATGGTGCCCTGCTGCGTCAGGGTCGCCGGGGGCCGCTGACCGCCGTACGGCACGGTCATGAACGGCTGCGACTCAAGCGCCGCCCTGGTGAGTGGCTTGGTGGGGTCCCAGCCGTTCTTGGTGATGTAGTACCGGAAGTCGGTCGTGGCGTGCTGGGCGGTGAACTGCCAGCGGAAGCTGAAGCCCTGGCCTGCGGTGACCTTGGTGGCGGGCCAGTTGCCGCCGCGCGGGTCGTCCAGCGCGGCGAAGTTGTCGTGGCCGCCGGAGCAGATCCTGCCGTCCGCCGGACCTGCCGCCGGGAAGCCCTTGGGAGCCTCGACGCTCTGCGGTTCCCACTGGATGGCGCCGCAGTCGGTGACGGTGCCGTTGGCACAGAGCTTCTGGCGGCTGATGGGGTTGTCGGTGTAGCCGTGGCTGCTGGCGCTGCTCGTCGCGAACATCGAGACGCCCGCTATCGCCAGGCCGACTACGGCCGCGCTTGCCCTTTTACGCATTGCTGTCGCTCCTCAAGAACGTGGGGGAGGTTCCATGAGCACTGCCGCGCGCGTGGTCGTGCGGTCTAGACCAAGTCTTAGATTATTGACGGAACATGAACATGTCCAGACCAATGGGAACGGGATTCCGGTTCGCCGCGGACGCGGTACGGACGCGCCGTCAGGCCCCGCCCCCACCGCTGCGTCCGGTGTAGAAGGCCACCGTCAAGTCCTTGACCAGCGCCTTCCGTTCATAATCGTCGAGTTCCACGAGGCCGCGCATGGTCAGCCGGTTGACCGTGTCGTCCACCGCGTCAACCACCGAAGTCAGCACACTGTCCCGGTGCTTGGCGTCAATGGCGGCGATCCTGCGCCGCTGCATCGCGGCGGCGAGCTCCGGTGCGTACTCGATGCTGGTCGGCTGCGCGGAGTACACCTCGATGCCCACCGGCTCGCACTCCGCCTTCAGCGTCCCGGTCAGCGCGTCACCGACCGCCTCCGCGTTGCGGAGCGTGTGGGCGTCCTCGTGGAACGCGTCGGCGGGCAGCTGCGACAGGACCCGCGCCATCGCCGCCTCGGCCTGCTCGCGCAGGTACTTCTCGTGGTCCGCCACCCCGAGCGTCGCCCGCACGGTGTCCTTGATCCGCCACACGACGAGGACGACGACGCGCAGCGCCGTACCGTTCGCATCCACCGTGGGCAGCGGTTCGCTGCGCCAGTGCCGGAGCCGTACGTCGACCCGGCGGCGCCGCAGCAGCGGGCTGACCCAGACGAGACCCGTCCGCCGCACGCTCCCCCGGTAGGCACCGAAGAGCATCATCACCCATGCGTACCCGACGCGACCGCGAGTCAGACCGCCGAACGCGAAGAGCACCACGGTCACCAGGGCGGCGAGCGCCGCCCCTGCCCCGATGCCGATGCCGTCGTACGGACGCAAGCCGATCCCGAGCCGGGCGAGCACCACGGCGGGCAGCGCGCCGGCCCACCACAGCACCGCTCCACCGCCGGCCATCCCGGCCAGCCCGGCGAGCACCCCGGCCCACCCGGGCAGCGCGGGCCCCGGCTTCTCGGTCAGCCGCGGATCGCCCACCGGCGCGGGCCTGGTGGGAGCCTGCACCTGCATCCGGCGCGCGGCGGGCACCCGCCGCAGGGCCGCCGCCTGCTCGCCGCCGCCGGTCCCCCGGGCGAGACCGGCAGGGAGAGCGGCGGCGTCGGGGCGCCCGGACTCGCCAGGGAAGAGGAGGCGTACGGGGAGGGAGGGGGTGCGCTCATGGGCGATGACGACGTGCCGCCGCCCGGTCACCGCGTCGTCGGGTTCCGACAGCGATACAGGGGCCGATTCGGATTCCTGTACGGGGACGGCTTCGGCAGCCGAGGCGGGCACAGGCACCGTGAGGGGCGGCATGCCGTGCGGCCCGTCGGGGCCGGGTTCGGTCCGAGCCGGCGGCGTGGTGTCGGACCGGGCGCCCAGGAGCGGGCGGGTCAGCAGGTACGAACCCGGGGCGAGGGCCGGCGCCGAAGCCCCGGCCGGAACCGACACCGAGGCCGAGGCCGCACCGAAGGCGCGGTCCGTCGCGTCAGCCGGAACCAGGTCGAGCACGAGGTCGAGGAGGGCATCCGACCCGGCCTCCGCCTCCGTCCCCGCACCGGAGCCGCCTCCAGCCTCCACGCCCGGAACCGATGCCGGACCGGCGCCCGGCCAGATGTCCGCACCCGCGTCCCGGCCGGCCCCGACGCCTGAGGCACCCTCCGTGGTGTCCACTCCGCCGCTCATCGGCTCCCGTTCCTTCCCGTCCTCCGGGATTCCGGAGCTGCCCGACACCGTGGATCGCATTCCCGCCTCCGTCATGTCCGTGTTCTCACGCGAAGAGTCGCTGCCAGGTCTCCGGGCCGGGGTAACCGTCGGCCTCGGCGCCCCGCCAGCCCTGGGCGCGCTGGAAGGTCTCGACGTTGCGCCGGTCCGCCTCCGTCCAGCGGGGTCCGGGGCCCGACCTGTAGTACTTGCCGTATCCCTTCTTCACCAACTGTCTGCCGAGCCTGTCGACATGGTTGTTGGACCGACCCGGCCGGAAATAGCTCCGGCCGGGGAAGGCCGGGGCCGCATGCGAACCGCTCCCCTGACTGCCGCCGCCCGCGCTTCCGCTTGCGCTCGCCGGGATGTCGCGGCCGGTCCCGTTCGCCAGCAGGCGCCAGGTGTGCGGGCCGGGGATGCCGTCGGCCTCCTTGCCCTTCCAGCCCTGTGCCCTCTGGAACGCCCGGGTCGCACGCCGGTCGGCGTCGCCCCAGCCCGGCCCGGGTCCGACCTTGTAGAAGTGCCTTCCGCCGCGGTCCACGAGCATCCGCCCGAGCTGGGTGACGTACGTGTTGCTGACACCCGCACCGAATTTCGTGGTGCCCGGGAACGCCGTCGCCGATCCGCTGCCGACCTTGTCGGTTCCGGTGGTCAGGCCCTTGTAGCGGTACGGAACGTATTTGCCCGAATTGGTCCAGTAGGCCATGGGCGTCGTCTGCTTGCGCGTGTGCGCAGGAGTCTGTTCGTAGGCCGTGTAATGGGTGTGCGTGTAGTCGGTCCAGCCTCCGAAGATCGTGACGTGCGAGCCCTTCGAGGGGTCGGCCGGGTTGTGGAAGAGCAGCATGTCGCCGGGCTGCAGCTCCGCGCGCGCGATCCGGGTCCCGTACTCGGCGAGGCTGCCGGTCCACTCGTTGCGATTCAGCTTCCAGGCCATCGACACATAGCCGGAGCAGTCCTGCCGATACCCGTCGGACCAGTACTTCGCCATGCTGTACGGGACCTTCGCGCTCACCCACTTCTTGGCCCGGTTGATGATGTCCGCCCGGGTCACCTTGCTCAGTGCCGGTTTCGAACCGCCGGACGACGGCGGTCCCGGGGCCCCGGCGCCGCTCAGCGGACCGGGCATGCCCTGCGGATTACCCACATCCGCATCGGCCGTGCCCGAGCCCGGATCCGCCGTCCCGTCCGTCCGGGCGGACCCGGGCGCCGGCCCGGTCACCACGCTCACCGCCTCGGCGGCACCGGGCTTCAGCGGACCGGGCATGCCCTGCGGATTACCCACATCCGGATCAACCGGCCCCGCGTCGCCCGCATCGCCCGGATCCGTCGCCCCATCCGTCGAGCCGGTCCTCAGCGGACCGGGCATACCCTGCGGATTACCCACATCCGCATCGACCGGCCCCAGATCGCCCGCATCGCCCGGATCCGTCGTCCCGTCCGTCCGGGCGGACCCGGGCGCGAGCCCGGTCACCGCGCTCACCGCCTCGGCCGCGCCGGCGCTCAGCACCACGCCGGCCGCCGTGGCCAGCACCAGCACGCGCCGTACACCATGCGCGGCGGGGTGCCCTCCGTACCGCGTGGGCAGGGCACGAGCGGCGGCTCGCCGCTGTGCGGCGCACCCCGAACAGGTGCAGTCGATGGCGGGCACGTACTCCTCGAAGGCCGGCACAGTCATGCGAATCCCCTCGGCACTCGTCAAGATCTTTTGGCACATCTGCACGGGCGTCAGGGTCTCAACCCTCCTGACATATTGCATTTTGACGGATAGAACAGAAAAAACGACCATCCGACAGGCCGCGACGGGCAGGAAATGGTCAGGAGCATCCCCCGCATCGGGTAGAGTTCTCCAGGTCAGCAGGCGCCGCTAGCTCAGTTGGTTAGAGCAGCTGACTCTTAATCAGCGGGTCCGGGGTTCGAGTCCCTGGCGGCGCACGCAGAGTCAAGGCCCTCTCACTCCACGTGAGGGGGCCTTGTTCGTATGCCATCGCCCCATCCACGGTCGGCGGGCGAGCCCCGAGCCGTCTCCCGGGGACCGAAAAGCTCCCCTCGTACACCCCCATGCGCCCCCTCCACAAGAGTCACCCAAATCGCCCATATGACCGGTAAATAGCCTGTTTCACCCTTGCGATCACGACCTGGGTCATACAACCTGTCATGGGGTCATCAGCCGCAACCGAGCTGATGACGCCCGCAGTTGGGGGCAGTATCAGGGGGAAGTTCCGGTTTGCGCGTACCGCGGGATGGGGGTCCCGCTCATGGACGGATGCCGAAGGGCACCGGGCGACCGGAAAGGCGCCTCCCGTCAGGGGATGGCGCCCGCCAGAGAGTCCGTCCGCCGCGATCGAGGGGGATGCGCGACGGACGAGACGACCGACCGACCGCGCAGCCAGCATGCGCGCAGGGGGATGACCCATGACGTCGACGCCGACAGGCGCCCGGCAGAACAACGACCCTTCCCGGACCACGCAGCTGCGGATACCCCCGGAGCCCCGGACCGGGGGCGGGCGCCACCCGAAGAAGGCGCTGCCCCGCTACGACTACGCGCACTACAGCCGACTCGCCGGGCCACTGACCCTGCCCGATCCGAGCAGACCGTACTCCGTGCAGTACCGCTCGCTGCTCTCGCAGGAACCGCACAGACTCCGCGCGGCGCTCCTGCTCGGCGCCGCACCGCTCGTCTCGCTCGGCCTGCTCGCATGGCTGATGCAGCCCGAACACTGGACCCAGCGCGATCCCCACCTCAAGAACGACACGCTGCTGATCCTCGACATCGTCATGCTCGTCTCGATCGGTCTGATCGAGCTCTTCCGCACCATGAACGTCCTGTCGAACGCGCACGCGACGCTGGTCGCGCGCGACCCGGTCCCGGTCGTGCCGGAGCCCGGCACCCGGGTCGCCTTCCTCACCTCCTTCGTCCCGGGCAAGGAGCCTCTGGAGATGGTGACGAAGACCCTCGAAGCGGCGGTCCGCATCAGGCACCGCGGACTGATGCACGTCTGGCTGCTCGACGAGGGCGACGACCCGGCTGTCAAGGAGGTCTGCGCCCGGCTCGGGGTGCACCACTTCTCCCGCAAGGGCGTCGCACACTGGAACCGGGCCACGGGCGCGCACCGCGCGAAGACCAAGCACGGCAACTACAACGCCTGGCTCGACGCGCACGGCAGCGCGTACGACTTCTTCGCCTCGGTCGACACCGATCACGTGCCACTGCCCAACTACCTGGAGCGGATGCTCGGGTACTTCCGCGACCCGGACGTCGGCTTCGTCATCGGCCCGCAGGTCTACGGCAACTACGACACGTTCGTCACGAAGGCCGCCGAATCCCAGCAGTTCCTCTTCCACGCGCTGATCCAGCGCGCGGGCAACCGCTACGGCGCCCCGATGTTCGTCGGGACCAGCAACGCGGTGCGGATCTCCGCCCTCAAACAGATCGGCGGCCTGTACGACTCGATCACCGAGGACATGGCGACCGGCTTCGAGATGCACCGTGCGCGCAACCCGCACACCGGCCGGAAGTGGCGCTCGGTCTACACCCCGGACGTGCTGGCCGTCGGCGAGGGCCCGACCGCGTGGACGGACTTCTTCACCCAGCAGCTGCGCTGGTCACGGGGGACGTACGAGACGATCCTCAAGCAGTACTGGAGAGGGATCGGGACACTCCCCGTCGGCAAGCTCTTCAACTACACGATGATGATCATCTTCTATCCGATGTCCGCCCTGAACTGGATCCTGGCGGCGCTCAGTTGCGCGCTGTTCCTGGGCATGGGCGCCTCCGGCGTGCAGATCGACCCGGTCGTCTGGATGATGCTGTACGGCAACGCCTCGGCGCTCCAGATCGGCCTGTACATCTGGAACCGGCGGCACAATGTGTCGCCGCACGAGCCGGAGGGCTCCGGCGGTCTGGCGGGGATGATGATGTCCGCGATCTCCGCCCCGGTCTACGCGCGATCCCTGATGGATGCCGTGCTGCGCCGCAAGAGCTCGTTCGTGGTGACGCCCAAGGGCGACTCGTCCAGCCCCGACACGTTGTTCGGCACCTTCCGTATCCATCTCTTCTTCATGCTGGTCTTCGGCGGTTCGATCGCCGCCTCCTTCGTCCTCGGCCACAGCCATCCCGCGATGCTCACCTGGGCCGCGCTGGCGCTGCTGATCACGGCGGCGCCGATCTTCGGCTGGAGGTACACCGTCCACGCGGAGAAGAAGAAGCGGCGCGGCGGACCACCCCCGCAGGAGGGCGCACCGGCTCGCCGGCCGGCGCATGCCCCGCAGGGGAAGCCGCACTGGGTGTCGGACGAGCAGACCGTGCAGATCTCCCTGGGGGGACGTAACCAATGACGTACCGTCCTGGCCGCCGTACCCGCCGCATGGCGATCAGTACGGCGGTGGTGCTGGCGCTCGCGGGGGCCAACGGGCCGTGGCTGTACCGCGTCAGCAGCGAGCGCTACCACGAGTACAAGATCAACAAGCCGGAGTACAAGGCCGCCAACGGCCACTGGGACTTCCTCGACGTCCCGTCCGAGTTCCGGATCAATACGATCCATGCCGCGCTGCTGCACACCGGCAAGGTGCTGCTCGTCGCGGGCTCCGGCAACAACCGGAAGAACTTCGACGCGAAGAGCTTCCGGTCGGTGCTGTGGGACCCGGGGACCGGCATGTTCACGAACATACCCACGCCCAAGGACATGTTCTGCTCCGGTCACACCCAGCTGCCGGACGGCCGGCTGCTGATAGCCGGCGGCACGAAGCGGTACGAGAAGCTGAAGGGCGATGTCACCAAGGCGGGCGGCCTGATGATCGTCCACAACGAGGACCCGGACAAGCCGGTCACCCTGCCCGCGGGCACCCGGTTCACCGGCAAGGAGAACGGCAGGACGTTCGTCTCCAAGGATCCGGTGCTGGTCGAGAAGGCCACCAAGGTCTTCGACAGGAAGACCGGCGCGTTCCTGCGCAACGACCCCGGGCTCGGCCGGATCTACGTCGAGGCCCAGAAGTCCGGTACGAAGTACGAGACGGGCACCCAGGACAACTACCGGATCTCCGGGCTCTCCGGCTCCGACACACGGAACGTGTACGGGACCGCCCAGAAGCTCGCGCTCGACAAGAAGGACTTCCAGGGCATCCGGGAGGCGTTCGAGTTCGACCCGGTGGCGGAGAAGTACGTCACCGTCGATCCGATGAACGAGGCGCGCTGGTACCCGACGCTGACCACGCTGAAGGACGGCAGGGTCCTCGCCCTGTCCGGACTCGACGAGATCGGTCAGATCGTGCCCGGCAAGGACGAGATCTACGACCCCCGGACGAAGAAGTGGGCGTACACCGGCATCGTCCGGAAGTTCCCCACCTACCCCGCGGTCTTCCTGCTGAACGACGGCCGGCTCTTCTACTCCGGCTCGAACGCCGGGTACGGTCCGGCGGACATCGGCCGCGCGCCGGGCGTCTGGGACCTTGCGACGAATACGTTCGAGGAGATCCCCGGGCTGAGCGACGCGCGCGAGATGGAGACATCGGCGACGGTACGGCTGCCACCCGCCCAGAACGAGAAGTTCATGGTCATCGGCGGGGGCGGGGTGGGTGAGTCGGACAGGTCCAGCGAGAAGTCCCGGCTCGTGGACCTGAAGGCCGCCGAGCCGAGATTCAGGGACGGCGCGGCACTCACCGAGGGCACGCGCTACCCGAGCGCGTCGCTGCTGCCCGACGACTCGGTGCTCGTCACCGGCGGGTCGAGCGACTACCGCGGGCGAAGCGGCTCGAACGTCCTGCAGGCCCGGCTGTACGACGCGAAGACGGACACGTACCGGAGGGTGGCGGATCCGGAGGTCGGACGGAACTATCACTCGGGGTCGCTGCTGCTGCCCGACGGGCGCGTCATGATCTTCGGCTCGGACTCGCTGTATGCCGACAAGGCGAACACCCGCCCGGGCGTCTTCGAGCAGCGCATCGAGATCTACACGCCGCCCTACCTGTACCGCGGCTCACGGCCGGAGCTGACGGCCGGGCCGAAAAGCATTCGACGCGGCGGTACGGGGGCGTTCACGACCGGGCAGGGATCGACGATCACGTCGGCGAAGCTGATGCGGCCGAGCGCGGTGACGCATGTGACGGACACGGACCAGCGGTCCGTGGCGCTGGGGCTGAAGCGGACGGCGGGGGGTATCGCCGTGACGGTGCCGGGGAACCGGGCGCTGGTGCCGTCGGGGTGGTACATGCTGTTCGTGGCCGATGCGAAAGGGACACCGTCGAAGGGGACGTGGGTGCGGGTCCCCTAGGTCCTCTCGTTTGGATCATGCCCCGGCCACCGGACGCCCCCGGTACTACTTCGTGTTGCGGGCCAGCCCCAGCGCGTACTCCGGCCACCACTCCCCCGCTTTCGGGCCCCCCTTGCACGCGCCGTCCGACTCCCCCGGCCGCTTGATCCAGAGGTATGCGTCCACCAGGTCCTCACCCGTGTCCGTGGTCGGGGGTTCGCCCAGGGCCCGACCCGGTGGGTTGCACCAGTTCTCCTTGGGGTCGCCCTCGTCGTACGGGCCGTTGCCGTTGCGGCTCGTGTCGATGACGAACGGCTTGTTGCCGACCTTCACCGACAGCCGCTTTCCGAAGTCCGTACTGGCCGCCGTGGTCTGGAAGTTGGAGACGTTGACCGCGAAGCCGTCCGCGTCCGCGATGCCTGCCTGCCGGAGCGGCTGGAAGAGCGCGTCCGGGGTGCGCCAGCCCGCGTTGCCCGCGTCCATGTAGACGCGCGTGTGAGGCAGTTGCTTCAGCCGTTGCACGGCGCCCTTGAGCAGGTCGTACCGCTCCTCGTGGAACTCCTGCGGGGTGCAGCCGTCGATCAGGTGCAACAGCGCGTCCGGCTCCAGGATCACCGTGGTGCGGCGGTCGCCGATGCCCTTCGCCACGTTCTCCAGCCAGGCACGGTACGCGTCGCCGTCCGCGGCGCCGCCCTTCGAGAACTGGCCGCAGTCACGGTGCGGGATGTTGTAGAGGACCAGCAGCGCCTCCCGGCCGGCCTTCCGGGCCGCCTCGGTGAAGCCCTGCGCCTCCGCCTCGGGGTTGTCCGGGCCGATCCACTCCCCGACCGGCTGCCGGGCGATCTTCTTGATCAGGCCGGCGTTCCTGTCGTTGCCGGCCTTGGTGTAGGCGGCGACCTGCCGGGCCGCGTTCCCGTCCGGGTTGACCCAGTAGGGGCCGCTCCCGGCGGGGCGCTCGTCGCCCCCGGAGGACGAGGACGAAGAACATCCTGCGAGCAGCAGTGTCACGGCCAGCGCCGCCGCCCCCGCACCGGACCGGCCGGTGTAATTGCCGTACATCCACTCCCCCTTGGGCACCGGACAAGACCGGGCGAATCCATCCTGACACACCCAGACGTCGAACGACGGAGAGCGACCAGTTCTGGACGTATCGTCAAATATCTGTTGGGTGTGGGCAGTTGCGCGCCCTACAGTGACGCGTAGTGGCCCACACGCCCCCCTTTGCCTCCCGTGTCGGCGCCGGGCTTCTCCCGCAGCCCGCGCACCGCGGTCGAGGACCGGCCCGGTCGGCGCCCCGGGGGGAAAGCGGGCGGCCGGCCGGGCCAGGTGTACCCATCCACCGGACAGTCCGCTAAGCGGAATTGCCCGCGGACGGCTGCTCGCCGGTCAGGTACGCCGAGACGACCACATTGGCGTTGTACTCGTGCGACGCGCGGTCGAACGTGCCGCCGCAGGTGATCAGCCGCAGCTCCGCCCGGCCGTCCTTGCGGGGCCCGTAGGCCTTGTGGGCGTCGAAGCGTTCCCGGGTGAAGACCTGGACGTCGTCGATGGTGAATTCGGCGACCGAGCCGTCCGTCCGGACGACCCGGATCTTCGCGCCGGGGCGGGCCGCGCTCAGTCCGTAGAAGACGGCCGGTTTGGTCTCGGTGTCGACGTGGCCGACGAGGAGCGCGGCGCCCGCCGCGCCGGGTCGGGTGCCGCTGCCGTACCAGCCGACGGTCTGCGGTTTCGCGAACGGTGGCGGGTCGATCGCCCCCGCCTTGTCCAGGCCGCGGGCGACGACGGGGGCCCGGACCCCTATCGAGGGAATCTCGACGCGTTCCGGCGCCGCGCCCTTGATCGGGGCGTGCGCCGCGGGCAGTGGTACGCCGTGGGGGCGCCCGACCGCCGCGATGTCACCGGTGGTCGGGGCGGAGCTGGCGCCGGAGCCGTCGGTGATGCCGCGGCCCCAGAGCCACAGGCCCAGGAGCAGGGTGGCCCAGGCCACCCCGGTGAGCAGCCGGCCGGTCCCTGCCGGGCGGTCCGAGGCGGACATCTCGCTCAGTCCGCGGTCGGGCGGCGACGGCGGACGCTGCGGAGGGCCACGGCGACGGCTGCGACGGCGGCCAGGGCCAGCCCGAGCACGGCGTGCGCGGTGCCGGGGCCGTCCTGCTCGGCCGTCTGCTCGGTGACGACGGCGGTGCCTCCGCCACCGGCGCGGACCGGGGCGATCGGGGTGAGCGGTTCGGAACGGTCGCCTGCGACGACGGTGACGGTGCCGGACACCCTGGTGTCCTGGTCGCCGTCACAGGTCACCCAGATGTCGTATGCGCCGGGTGCGGCGTCGGAGCGAATCCTGGCCCGGGTGATGAGCCCGCCGCGGTCGTCGGCCGTGAGGCGCGCATCGGAGGCGAAGGCGTCGGAGATCCCTTTGCCCTCCTTGCCCTTGCAGCCGTCGACCTGCAGGTCCACGTCATCGCCGGGGGCGAGGGAGGACGGGGTCACCGAGAGGGTGGCGTGGGACTTCGAGTCCTTCCCGGAGCCGGAGCCGGAGCCGGAGTCGGCCAGTGCGGCGGGAGCGGGTATCAGGGTCGCCGCGATCACCGCGGCCCCACAGAACGTGAGGGGTATGGAACGCATCGTGAACCTCCTTATGGCAGGTTCACGCGTCCGGCGGCTTTTCGCATCCGCAGGGGTCAGGGACTGGGCCGTGCGGGTTCAGCGCCTCGCGGGAAACGAGGGGGTGCGGGGAAGGCGCGCAGGCGGCCTTCCCCGCATGGCGCTCAGCTCACGTCGACGAGGTCGACCAGGTCGGCGATGGAGTCGACGACCGTGGAGGGCCGGAACGGGTAGCGGTCGATGTCGGCGGGGGTCGTCAGGCCGGTCAGCACCAGGAAGGTGTGCATGCCTGCCTCCAGGCCGGCGAGCACATCGGTGTCCATCCGGTCGCCGATCATCGCGCTGGACTCGGAGTGGGCACCGATCGCGTTCAGACCGGTGCGCATCATCAGCGGGTTGGGCTTGCCCGCGAAGTACGGGTCCTTGCCGGTGGCCTTGGTGATCAGCGCGGCGACGGCCCCGGTGGCGGGCAGCGGGCCCTGGGCCGACGGGCCGGTCTCGTCGGGGTTGGTGCAGATGAAGCGGGCGCCGCCGTTGATCAGCCGGATCGCCTTGGTGAGCGCCTCGAAGCTGTACGTCCGGGTCTCACCGAGGACGACGTAGTCCGGCTCCTGGTCGGTGAGGACATAGCCGATGTCGTGCAGCGCGGTGGTGAGTCCGGCCTCGCCGATGACATAGGCGGTGCCGCCCGGCCGCTGATCGTCGAGGAACTTCGCGGTGGCCAGCGCGGAGGTCCATATGTTCTCGACCGGGACGTCGAGACCCATGCGTGCCAGCCTGGCGTGCAGGTCGCGCGCCGTGTAGATCGAATTGTTGGTGAGGACCAGGAACGGCAGCCCGGAATCCCGCAGCCGCTTGATGAAGGCGTCGGCCCCGGGGATCGGCGTGCCCTCGTGGATGAGGACTCCGTCCATGTCGGTGAGCCAGGATGTGATCGGCTTGCGCTCTGCCATGTGGGACTCCTGCCGTACGCCGTGTGCGGGGACGCCGGCGGCACCGCGTTGTGCAGCGCCGACGTCACCGATTTTAGAGGTACGGGCAGGTGACGGGGGCGGCGGCGGTCCCGTCCCCGAACCGGACCGATCCGGCCCCCCACCGGACATGCGCTCAACTCCCCCCTTTGGCGAGGAGTTGAGCTTCAGTCCAGACCCGTTATCTTTCCGGTGCGGATCACCGGTGGTCCATATCGGTACCAGGCCCCGCCGAGCGGGGGTTCAGCTGCCGGTGGCGGTCTTCCAGGCGTCGACGTAGTCGTCCAGGTGAGTGCCGATGTCCGACCAGTCCGGCTCGAAGATCTCCACGCCGTCCATCAGCCCGGTCAGCGCGATCGCGTTGGCGTCGGTGGCCTCGACGTCCTTACGGGCGGAGAAGCCGCCGCCGACCTCGCTGACGTCCTTCTGCGCCTGCTCGGAGAGCATGAAGTCGAGCAGCTTCTTGCCGTTGGCGCTGTGCGGAGCCTTGTCGACCAGTCCGGCCGCGTACGGCAGGGCGAAGGTGGTGGGCTTGGAGCCGGCCTTCGCGGGGAACCAGATGCCGAGGTTCGGCATGTCCTTGGACTGGGCGTAGTTCATCTGGACGTCACCGTTGGCGACGAGGAGCTCGCCCTTGTCCACCTTGGGGGCGAGCTTGCCGGTGGAGGCGGACGGGCCGACGTTGTTGGCCTGGAGCTTCTTCAGGTACTCCATCGCCGGCTCCTTGCCGCCGAAGTCGTGCATGGCCTTGATGAGCACGGCCGTGCCGTCACCGGCGACTCCGGGGGTGGAGTACTGGATCTTCTCCTTGTACGTCCCGTCGAGGAGCTCCTCCCAGGTGGCGGGCGCGGTCTTCAGCTCCTTCTTGTTGTAGACGAACCCGAAGTAGTTGTTGACGACCGAGGTCCACTTTCCGTCGGACGCCTTGTCGGCGCCGTCGACCTGGTCGGAGCCGGCCGGTTCGTACGCCGTCAGCAGGCCCTTGGAGTCGGCCTGCTGGATGAACGGCGGAAGGGTGACGAGGACGTCGGCCTGGGTGTTGGACTTCTCGCGGACGGCGCGCTGCACCATCTCGCCGGAACCGCCCTCCACGTACTTGACCTTGATGCCGGTCTTCTTCTCGAAGTCCTTGAAGACCTTGTCGTACCAGCCGTCGCCGTTCTCGCCCTTGAGCCCGTCGGCGCTGTAGACGGTGACGACCTTCTCGTCGGAGGCGGCGGAGGACCCGCCGCAGGCGGAGAGGGTGGCGGCGAGGGCGAGGCAGCCGGTGACGGCGGCTACCGGCTTGAGGAGGTTCTTGCGCATGGGTGTCGTATCTCCTGAAAGGTGAGTAAGCGTCGGGGTGTCAGCGGTACGAGGCCCTGGTGCGGATGCGGGCGACGCCGAGGAGCACGAGCAGCGTCGTCCCCATGAGGACCACCGCGACCGCGGCACCGGTGAAGAGCGAGCCGCGGTCGGTCGCCGCGAAGATCTGCACCGGAAGCGGAGTCCAGTCGGGCGGGTAGAGCATCATCGTGGCGCTCAACTCGCCCATGGACAGGGCGAAGCAGAGCCCTGCGGCCGCGGTGAGGGCGGGCAGCAGGAGCGGCAGTCTGATCCGCCACAGGACGTAGGACGGGCGGGCGCCGAGACTGGCCGCCGCCTGTTCGTACATCGGGTCAAGACGCACTATTGCGGCTGAAACCGACTGATAGGCAAACGCCGTGACAAGAATGGTGTGCGCCAGGATCACGATCCAGCGCGTTCCGTTGAGCAGCATCGGAGGCTTGCTGAACGCGACGAGCACGGCGAGACCGACGACGACGGACGGCACGGCGACCGGCAGCATGAACAGCCCGTCCAGGAAACGGCGTCCGCGCCGTCGCAGCGAGGCGGCGGCGAGCGCGGCCCAGGAGCCGACGGTGAGGGCGAGCAGGCTGGCGCTGACGGCGGTGATCAGGCTGGTGGTGAGGGCCTGGAGCGAGTCGCCGCTGGTGGCGGCCTTGTAGTGCTCGGAAGTCGGCCCCGACGGGAAGGCGCCGGACCAGTTGGTGGTGAACGACGCGGCGACGATCACCAGCAGCGGCACCGCGAACAGCGGGACGAAGAGCAGGAAGAACACGGCCCACGTGGCCCACTTCCCGGTACGGCTATGCACCAACACGGCGGCTCACCATCCGATACAGGCTGTAGAGACCGACGGAGATCGCGATGTTGACGACGGCGACGACGCAGGCGGCCGGGTAGTCGGACTCCAGGATCGCTTTGCCGTAGACCAGCATCGGCAGGGTCGTGACACCTTTCGCGCCGGTGAACAGCACGATGCCGAACTCGTTGAGGCACATCACGAGGACGAGGGAGCCGCCCGCGGCGAGCGCCGGGAGTGCCTCCGGGAGGATCACCTGCCGCACGATCCGGGCCGGCTTCGCGCCCAGGGAGGACGCCACCTCCAGTTGCGCGGTGTCGAGCTGGGAGAACGCGGCGAGCAGCGGCCGCATCACGAACGGGGTGAAGTACGTGATCTCGGCGAGGAGGACACCCCACGGGGTGGTGAGGAAGTGGAAGGGTCCGTCCGCCGCCCCGGTGACATCCGTCCAGACGCCGTTGGCCATGCCGACGGTGCCGTAGATGAACAGCAGGGCGAGCGTGATCAGGAAGGACGGGAAGGAGAGGAAGACGTCGATGAACCTGGCGACCGCCCGGCCGCCGGGAAACGGCACGAAGGCGATCACCAGCGCGAGGACGAAGCCCAGCACCAGACAACCGACCGTCGAGCCGACGGCGAGCCAGACGGTGGTGGTCAGTGCCGAGCGGAACGACGCGGAGGCGAAGACGTCGCCGTACGGGGCGAGCGAGGTGCCGCCCTCGTCCGGGCTGACGGACTGCTGGACGACGAGGGCCAGCGGGTACAGGAAGACGAGGGCGAGGACGGCGACGGGCGGGAGCGCCCAGACGAGATTGCTGGGGCCCGTCCGGCGATTGAGGACAGGACGGCTGCCGGACGCACCCGCGGACACGTCTCCGGCCACGGCGCTAGCCATGAACCCCTCCCCCGAAGCCGGCGCCCGCCGGCAGCAGCACCGCGTCCTCGGCGGCGAAGTGCACGGTGACCTTGTCGCCGAGCGCCGGGGTCTCGCGAAGTTCGCGCAGGTCGGCCTTGATCCGGTGGCCGTGGATGTCGACGTACAGCCGGTGGGTGGAGCCGCGCCACTGGACCTCGGCGAGAGTGCCGGTCAGCGCGTTGGGGCCGTCGCCGAGTCCGACCAGGTGGGGCCGGACGCAGAGGGTGGCGGTGACGCCGCCCGCCACCTCGCCGGTCGGCACGGCGAGTGCGTGCCCGGCGAAGTCCACGGCGCCGGTGGCGCCTGTGACGGTGACCGGCAGCAGGTTGGCGTTGCCGACGAACGACGCGGTGAACTCCGTACGCGGGCGTCGGTACAACTCCTGCGGGGTGCCGCAGTCCTGGAGCCGCGCCTTGTCCATGACCGCGATCCGGTCGGCGAGAGTCAGCGCCTCGACCTGGTCGTGCGTGACGTACAGAATGGAGACGTCCGGCAACTCCCGGTGCAGCCGCGCCAGTTCGGCGAGCATCCCGGAGCGCAGCTGGGCGTCGAGTGCGGACAGCGGTTCGTCGAGCAGGAGCACGCCGGGGCGGATGGCGAGCGCGCGGGCGATGGCGACGCGCTGCTGCTGTCCCCCGGAGAGCTCGCGCGGGTAGCGCGTGGCGTACGCGGCCATGCCGACGAGTTCGAGGGCTTCGGCGACCCGCTCGGGGATCTCCGCCTTCGCGACCTTGCGGGCCTTGAGGCCGAAGGCGACGTTGTCCCGGACCCGCAGGTGCGGGAACAGGGCGTACTGCTGGACGACCATGCCGATGCCGCGCTTGTGCGGTGGCAGGTCGGTGACGTCCCGGTCGCCGAGCCGGACCCGCCCGGAGACGGGCCGGACGAAGCCGGCGACGGCGCGCAGGGCCGTGGTCTTGCCGGACCCGGACGGCCCGAGCAGGGCCATGACCTCGCCGGGTTCCACCGTCAGGTCGAGCCGGTCGAGGACGATGTTCCCGCCGTACGCGACGCTGACCCGGTCGAACCGGATACCGCTGCCCTGGGTGGCCCCGCCGGTCATGCTTCCGCCCGGGCGATGAGGTCCGGCAGCTCGGCGACCGAGCCGAGTACATGCGTGGCGCCGTTGCGCTGCAGCTGTTCCTTGTCGTGTGCGCCGGTCAGCACGCCGGCGACGATCCCGGCGCCGGAACGTACGCCACTGAGCATGTCGTACGAGGTGTCCCCCGCGACAACGATCTGCTGGACGCCGTCCACGGCCCCGGTGCGCAGGAACGCGGCGAGGACCATGTCCGGGTAGGGGCGGCCGCGGCCGCCCGCGTCGGCCGGGCAGAGGGTCAGGGCGACCAGGTCCCGCCAGCCGAGCGCGGAGAGGATCGCGTCCTGGGTGGTGCGGGCGAAGCCGGTGGACAGGACCACGGTCCGCCCTTCGCCCGTGAGTCGCTCGATGGCTGCGCGGGCACCCGGGACCGGTGCGATGCGGCCGCCGTCGACCAGCTCCCCGTAGGCCTCCTCGAAGGCGAGGTTGGCCTGCTGGGCCTTGCTCTCGTCGCCGAAGAGGTGCCGGAAGACGGAGATCTTGGACTCGCCCATGGTGGCGCGCACGTAGGCGAGCTTCTCGGCGTGGTCGGCGGAGCCGGGCGCCACGCCGAGGCGCCGGGCGGCGGCGCCGAAGGCCTGCTCGACGAGGCCGCCGTCGGCGACGGTGGTCCCGGCCATGTCGAGGACGACGAGATTCAGCTTGTCGGTGTTGCTCAACTTCTTCACCAGCCCAGTTCGTTGGCGGTCGTTTCGGCGATGGCGGGCGAGCAGGTCATGCCGCGGCCGCCCGGCCCGGTGACCAGCCAGACGCCGTCCCGCACCTGCTGGCGGTGGACGACCCGGCTGGTGTCGGTGCACTGGGCGTAGACCCCGGCCCAGCGGTGGCGGATCCTCGGCAGTGGGCGGCCGAGGAAGGACTCGACGACCCGGGTGAGGTGCTCGTACGGCTCCTCGACGACATCGAACGCGAACGGGTGCTCGTACTCGTGGGTGTCGCCGATGGTCAGTCCGCCGTCCCTGCGCTGCACCATCAGCAGCTGCATCCGGTGCTCGGCCGCGGTCGGCGCCTGGGCCTGGCCGGCGTTGAGGGCGTCGAGCGCCTCGCTCCGGTACGCCGGGTAGTAGCGGAAGCTGTCGGCGTCGGCGACGGACGTGGTGAGCGCTTCGCCGAGCGGGTCGGTCTGCATCATCTGGAGGCGGACGCGGCGCACGGGCAGCTCGGGTCCGGCCAGCTCGCGGACGAGGCCGCCGAGCCAGGCGCCGGTGCACAGGATGACGGCGTCGCCGGTGTGCACGTCGCCGTGGTCGTCGCGGACGGAGGCGGTGCCGACGACCTCGCGGACCTCGCGGCCGCCGAGGAACGTGTACCGGCCGGACGCCACCAGCTCCTGCTTCAGTGCCAGCTGCGCCGTGCGCGGCTCGACGGCGGCGTCCCGCTCGCACCACAGGGCGGCGACGTAGTCACCGCGGAGCGCGGGGTTGATCGCGCGGGCCTCGCCGGCCGTCAGCAGCTTGTAGCCGCGGGCCGCGGCGTCGGGGCGGGCGACGGCCGCCTCGGCGACGGCGATCTCCAGCTCGGTGCGGAGCGGGGTCAGCGAACCGCAGGGCCGAAAGCCCAGGCCGGGCACCTGCTCCCCGATGCCCTCCCACAGTTCGCGGGCGCGCAGCGCGGTCTCCAGCTCTTCGCCGCCGGCCCGGCCGCTGACCCATATCTGTCCGAAATTGCGGAGCGATGCTCCGCGTGCCTCGCTCTCGCGCTCGATCTGTACGACCTCGTGGCCGCGGTTCACTGCGTGCCAGGCGTGCATGGTTCCCACCACGCCGGCTCCTACGACGATGACTCTCACGACGGCAACGCTCCTGGCGGCGCATGACTCGCGCGGATCGGTATGGCAACGGGAGGGTGAACTGAGACCCAAGGTTGGCCTAGACCCGTTATATTTCCGTTATCGATGTGGGTCGATTGCCGCGCCGTATCGCTCAGCCCTGGCGGCCCAGGTGTGCGGTGAAGGAGAACCGGTCGCCGCGGAAGAGCGTGCGCACCCGCTCCAGCGGCTGCCCGCTCGAGTCCCGCGAGATGCGGTGGAGCAGCAGCATGGGCAGGGCGGGCGGCGTACCGATCAGCAGCGCCTCGCGCGGGGTGGCGAGCACGGTCTCGATCCGCTCGTCCGCGTCGCCGAAGGTGATCCCGAGCCGGTCGTGGAGGTAGGCGTAGAAGGACGAGTCGGGGTCGAACTCCGTGTCCAGGTCCGGTACGCGGGCGACGGAGACGTAGGTGCTCTCCAGGCCGACCCGGTCGTCGTCGGCGAGCAGCACGCGCTCCAGATGCCAGACCGGTTCGCCCCGCTCGACGCCGGTCTCGGCGGCGAGTGCGGCAGGGCAGGGGAACTGCTCCAGGCCGATGAGGTGACGGCCCGGTGTCCGTCCCTGGCGGCGTACGCCCTCCGTGTAGCTCGCGAGGGAGAGCGGCTGCTCCAGCTTGGGCCCCGCGACGACGGTGCCACGGCCCTGACGGGCGAGGCGGCCCTCCAGCAGGAGTTCACGCAGCGCCTGCCGCACAGTCTCGCGCGACACCTCGTAACGGACCGCGAGATCACGCTCGGTGGGCAGCATGCCGCCCTCACCCAACTCCTCTATGAGGACGGAGACATGGGCCTTCACGGCGTAGTACTTGGGGATACGGCCGTGCTCCGGAATGCCGGATCGGATCGGTGCGCCAGGTGCCTGGTCGTGCGGGTAGTCCACCTCCCGATGGTGGCAGACGGACATGAACGACGGTGAACGTTTCGGGGCCCGCAGGTCAACGACGGGTGCGACGGAGCCGCCGCGCCCCTCTCACGGCGGCCACACCGCCGGCCAGACAGAGCGCGGCGACGACGCCCTCGGTCCAGATGACGGCCCCCGGTCCGGTCCTGGCGAGCTCGGGCTCGTCCTGCGGATCCCGGGCGGTTGACGGCACCTCTCCGGAGCCCCTGGGGCTGGGCGTGTCACCGGATCCGCCGATGTCACCGCCGCCGTCGACCCCACCCACGTCACCGGACCCCCTGACGACACCGCCACCGTCGACACCACCGGTGTCACCGGACCCCCCGACGACACCGCCACCATCGACCCCACCGGTGTCACCGGACCCCCCGACGACACCGCCACCATCGACCCCACCGGTGTCACCGGACCCCCCGACGACACCGCCACCATCGACACCACCGGTGTCACCGGACCCCCCGACGACACCGCCACCATCGACACCACCGGTGTCACCGGACCCCCCGACGACACCGCCACCATCGACACCACCGGTGTCACCGGACCCCCCGACGACACCGCCACCATCGACACCACCGGTGTCACCGATTCCCCCGACGACACCGCCACCATCGACACCACCGGTGTCACCGATTCCCGGAGTGGCACTGTCCAGGGACGGTTCGGGCAGCACGTCCCCCTCTCGGCTGATGCCGCCGACATCACCCGTACCTCCCGTGTCTTCATCACCGGTGTCGCCACCACCGGTGTCGTCCTCGACCACACCGAAGACGTAGTCGTCGGACTCACCGACCCAGTCCCCGTCGTCACCCGCCGGCGTCTTCTTGGCACCGTCGGCAGGCGCGGCCTGCTTCCGCTGGACGATCGCGGCCTTGGCGGTGATCCGATTGGGGTCGGTGTCGGAGGTGAACGCCATCCGGACCTGGACGCTGACGGTGCGCCCCGCAGGGACGGTGAAGCCGTCGAAGGTGTCGGCGCCGTCGCCGCCGAAGACGCCGATGTGCTCGTCGCGGTCGGTCGTCTCCCAGGTGACGCGGTGCGGGAGGTCGGGGCTGTCCGGGTCGGAGAACTCCAGCTGGATCTGGTCGGAGGTCAGCTTCTGGTCCTCGTCGGTGAGGACCAGAACCGGGTGGATGGAGCCGCAGGGCTTCGAGGTCGTATTGGTCAGATCCAGGAACCAGGTGCCGTATCCCCCGCCGGACGCATACGTCTCCTGGCCACCGCGGATCCGGGTCGTGATCGGGAAGTCGTCCGCCGTCGGGGCACCACAGGTGGGCTGCTGGTCGGCGGTGACGGCGACGGGCACCGCGGCGGCGTCGGCGGATGCGGCGGACGCGCCGCCGAGCACGACGGACGCCGCGGCCAGTCCGAGGGCGATTCCGTGGCGCGGCCGGGGAGAGGGAGGCGTGGGGGGCATTGGGGGGACACCCTTTGCTGCTCGCGAAACGGCCGGATCGCCCCGTACCCGGAGTTCACCGGTTGTAGGCGGCGACGCTGCCACGCACGCGCGACCCGGCACACGCCGGCATGCCGGGGAGTCGCCCGGTCGGGCGACCCGAACCGCTCGAACGGCCCTACGCTCCGGCGCCGCCGAGTCGCCCGAACAGCGGGGCGAGGACGAGCTGGGCGGCCCCCTCGGCGACCGGCCGGTCCCCGCCCGCGGTCATGACGAGCGGCACGGCCGCACCGATGCCGTCACGCCGGACGCGCTCACCGATCACGGCCCGGACCCCTCGGACGTACGCATCGGGGTCGGCGTCGACGGTACGGCCGCCCAGCACCACCCGGTCGATGTCGAGCAGCCCGACCAGGTTGGCGGCGCCGGTCCCGAGTACCCGCGCGGCCTCCGCGGCATCGCCGCCCGAGACGGCGGCGAGGCAGAGCGCCTCGATACAGCCGCGCCCGCCGCAACTGCACAGGGGCCCGTCCAGCAGCACGGTCTGATGCCCGAACTCACCGGCCCCGGTTCGGGCCCCGCGATGCACGGCCCCACCGAGCACGAGCCCGGCACCGAGCCCGGTCCCGAGATGCAGATACGCGAAGTCCCCCGGCCGGTCGGCCCGCAGGGCGAGCCCGAGAGCGGCGGCATTGGTGTCCTTGTCGACGACGACGGGCAACCCGGTGCGAGCGGTGAGAGCGTCCCGGAGCGGAAACCCGTCCCACTGCGGGAACCCGGTGACGCGATGCAGCACACCCCCCCGGTGATCAAGCGGCCCGGGCACGGCAACACCCAGCCCGAGCACGGTGGACGGCGGAGCCACGGGGGAGACCGCGTGCGGTCCGGGGCCGGCCCCGTCGGGGGCGGTGGGCCCGGAGCTTCCCGGCCCCGCTTCCGCGGCCCCGCCCGACCCGCCGGGCCCACCCAGCACCAGGCCCACCTCCCGGGCCGCAGCGGCGACCACCTCGCCCGCCGGTGCGCCGAAGTCCAGCGGCGTCCTGCGGCTCGCCACGACCGTGCCCGCGAGGTCGACCAGGACCACCGTCAGTTCGTCCCGGTCCAGGTGCAGCCCCACCGCGTGTCCCGCGTCCGGAACCAGGCGCAGCACCGTGCGTGGCTTGCCGCCCGTGGAGGCGCGGTGGCCCGCCTCCGTCGCCAGGCCCTCCGCCCGCAGCCGGGCGGTGATCTTGCTGACGGCCTGCGGGGTGAGCCCCGTCCGTTCCGCCAGCTCCAGCCTGCTGATCCCGCGCTCGCCCGCGACACGCAGCAGGTCCAGCACGAGCGCCGCGTTGTGGCTGCGCAGTGTCGGTAGGTTCGCCCCGGTGTTACTCCTGTTCACTGCCCCATTGTCTCCCTCGCTTGCACTTTGGCAACAGCGTTGCTTAAGTGGATTGCATGACTGGCATCACGACACCCGGGACGCCCGGCTCCCCCCTCCGCGTCGGACTCGTCGGCTACGGCCTGGCGGGCTCCGTCTTCCACGCCCCGCTGATCGCCGCGACCGAGGGACTGGCCCTCGACACGGTCGTCACGTCGAACGAGGAGCGTCGGGCCCAGGCCCGTGCCGAGTTCCCCGACGTCCGGTTCGCCGCGTCGCCCGAGGAGCTGTGGGCGCGCGCCGACGAGCTGGACCTGATCGTGATCGCCTCCCCCAACAAGACCCACGTCCCGATCGCGACCGCCGCGCTCGAAGCCGGCCTGCCGGTCGTCGTGGACAAGCCGATCGCCGGCACGGCCGCCGAGGCGCGCGAGCTCGCCGCGCTGGCGCAGGAGCGCGGGCTGCTGCTGTCCGTCTTCCAGAACCGCCGCTGGGACAACGATTTCCTGACGCTCTCCCGGCTGGTCGCGGACGGCGAGCTCGGTGACGTACAGCGTTTCGAGTCCCGTTTCGAGCGGTGGCGCCCGCAGCTCAAGGGCGGCTGGCGCGAGTCGGGCGACCCGGAGGAGATCGGCGGACTGCTGTACGACCTGGGCAGCCACGTCGTCGACCAGGCGCTCGTGCTGTTCGGCCCGGCGGTGCGGGTGTACGCGGAGTCCGACGTACGCCGCCCCGACGCCGTCACCGACGACGACACGTTCATCGCGATCACCCATGCGAACGGGGTCCGCTCGCATCTGTACGTCAGCGCCACCACCGCTCAGCTCGGGCCGCGCTTCCGCGTGCTCGGTTCGCGGGCCGGTTACGTGAAGTACGGTCTTGACCCGCAGGAGGCCGCCCTGCGTGAGGGCCACCGCCCGTCCGCCGCCGCTTCCGGCTGGGGCGAGGAGCCCGAGGCCCTGTGGGGCCGGACCGGTTCGGGCGAGTCGCCGCTGACCGGTGGCGGCACCCCGGTCCGTACCCTGCCGGGCGACTACCCGGCGTACTACGCGGCGGTCGCTGACGCGGTGCGCGGAAAGGGCGAGAATCCGGTGACGGCGCTGCAGGCCGCCGCGGCCCTGGACGTCCTGGAGGCCGCCCGCCGCTCGGCCCGCGAGGGCGTCACCGTCACCCTGTCCACCGCTTCCGAGGAGCAGTCCGCATGAACCCCACCGCTCCGACCATCTCCGAGCTCATCGCGCAGGAGCGCCGGCTGACGCTGCCGCATTTCAGTTACGACGACGCGTACGCACTCGGCGGGCTGCTCGTCTCCATGGCCCGGGAGCGCCACGCGCCGGTCGCGATCGACATCCGGCGCGGTGCCCAGCAGCTGTTCCATGCCGCGCTGCCCGGTTCGAGCGCGGACAACGACGCGTGGATCGACCGCAAGCGCAAGGTCGTCGAGCGGTACGGCGAGAGCTCGTACCTGGTCGGGACCCGGTTCCGGGCGAAGGGGACGACGTTCGAGGACTCCTCGCGGCTGGACCTGGACACGTACGCCGCGCACGGCGGTTCGTTCCCGATCGCGGTCGAGGGCGCGGGCGTGATCGGCTCGGTCACGGTGTCCGGGCTGCCGCAGGCGGAGGACCACGCGCTGGTCGTCGAGGCACTGGAACAGTTCGCCACCACGATCTCCGGCTGAGACGACGGAGACGACGGAGGGGTGGCTCGCCGCACCAGCGGCGCACCACCCCTCCGACCTCTACGCAACGGCTACGCGTCCTTCAGCTCCTGCCGCTGCCGCCCCAGCCCCTCGATCTCCAGCTCGACGACATCCCCCGCCCGCAGATACGGCTTGGGATCCGGCTGCCCCAAGGCCACACCGGCCGGCGTACCGGTGTTGATGACATCGCCCGGGTACAGCGTCATGAACTGGCTGAGGTAGCGGACCACCTCGCCCACCGGGAAGATCTGGTCGGCGGTCGTGCCGTTCTGCTTCAGCTCGCCGTTGACCCAGAGCTTCAGCGGCAGCGCCTGCGGGTCGGAGACCTCGTCGGCCGTCACGAGCCACGGCCCCAGCGGGTTGAACGTCTCGCAGTTCTTGCCCTTGTCCCAGGTGCCGCCGCGCTCGATCTGGAACTCGCGCTCGGAGACGTCGTGCGCGACCGCGTACCCGGCGACGTGGCCGAGCGCTTCCTCCGCGGAGTCCAGGTAACGGGCGGTGCGGCCGATGACGACGGCGAGCTCGACCTCCCAGTCGGTCTTGACGCTGCCGCGGGGCACCAGCACCGTGTCCTCGGGTCCGACGACGGTGTCCGGCGCCTTGAAGAAGAGGATCGGCTCGGCCGGAATCGCCGCGCCGGTCTCGGTGGCGTGCTCGTGGTAGTTCAGCCCGATGCACACGATCTTGCCGATGCGGGCGAGCGGCGGCCCGACCCGCAGCCCCTCGGCGTCGAGTGCGGGCAGCTCGCCGGGCGCGGCCGCTGCGGCCCGTACCCGCGCCAGCGCGGACTCGTCGGCGAGCAGGGCGCTGTCGATGTCGGTGACGATTCCCGACAGGTCACGCAGGGTTCCGTCCTGGTCCAGCAGCGCCGGTCGTTCCGCACCTGCCGTACCCACGCGAAGCAGCTTCACGGTCTTTCTCCCCTTGGTCGAGATCGGGCCCGTCGGATGGGTGGCGGCCATCGCAGGCTTGGCCGATCCTCCAAGACATCGGATCACTCCGCAAGACCCTGTTCACACACTGGACCGGCGTACTCGCCCCGCCGGTTACGCCACGGTGGCCATGGCGGCGCCCGCGGCCGGCATGTCGCGGTAGAGAGCGGCGCGCTCGATCGCGGTCCAGGTGGTGCTCGTGACGATGTAGAGCGCGGCGGCGAGCGGCACGTACGCCACCGAGACGAGCGTGAAGAAGGACATCAGCGGCATCAGCTTCGTCATCGCGCCCATGCCCGGCACGGGCTGTCCGTCGGGACCGGTGGCGGGGGTGGCCGGGGCGGCCGCGAGCTGGCGCTTCGTACGGCGGTAGTTAAACGTGGCGACGACGGCGACGATCACGAAGAGGCCGAGATAGACGACGCCCTGGGTGCCGAACGGTCCGCCGGCCGCGAGTGCGTCGTGCCAGCGCTCGCCGAGCGGGGCGCCGAAGAGCTCGTGGCCGAGCAGCTCGTTGGAGTCGCCACCGATCTTCTGGCTGGAGAAGACGTGGTAGAGCAGGAAGAAGGCGGGCATCTGCAGGAGGCTGGGCAGGCAGCCGGACAGCGGCGAGACCTTCTCCTCCCTGTGCAGCTCCATGAGCGCCTTCTGCATGCGCTCGGGGTTCTTGGCGTGTTTCTTGCGCAACTCGGCGATCTGCGGCTGGAGCTTGGTGCGGGCCTTCTGCCCACGCGCCGCGGCCCGCGAGAGGGGGTGCACGGCGAGTCGCACGAGCGCGGTGAAGAGGACGATCGCGGCGGCGGTGGCCGCGCCCTGGAAGAGCGGGTGCAACAGATCGGCGAAGGAGCCGACCAGGGCGGCGAAAGCGGACATGAACGTGGACATGGATGAGCCCTCCGGGGGTCTCGTCGTGCCGGGAGAAGAACGATCTGGCTCGGCATGACGACCCGCGCGGGGCGCGCCTGAGCACACGTACTCGTGCTCGGGCGAAGAAGGTGCGAAGTCCCTACGCGGCCGTCAGGAGGGCACGGCCGGGGGCTCGGGGCCGTCTGCGGCCCTTGGCGTCGGGATCGCGCTGCGGCAGGAACGCGGTGCGTTTCTCGCGGTCGCGCATGGCGGTACGGACCCGGGTGCGGGGCACCGGGGCGGCGCAGCGGGCGCTGATGACCGAACAGGCGACGAGCGCGGAACCGGCGGCGGCGGTGGCGGCGAGCGCGACCGCCGCGGAGAGGCTGCCGCCCTCGGCGAGGAGAACCTCGGTGAGCAGGAAGAGCAGGATTCCGACGGGCCGGGGCAGGCGGGTGATGCCGCCGCGCAGGCGGTTGCCGATGCTGCTGCTCATCGATCCCTCCCCCGCTCGGTCCGGTGGGCTCGCTCGTTCGGCCCTCCAGTCGTTATACACGATGGCCCGGGGAGCCGGCCGATGTCGGACGGCGTCGGTCGCCGGCGGCCGGAGGAGCCGGCGCGACGCGAGCAGGGCACGGCCGCACTCACGCCGGGCCGACGCCCCGCCGCTGCAGTCGGTCGGGCTGTCGCCGGTGGCGGCGGTCGGCGTCAGACTCCCGCGGGACCGGCGCCCGCGACGGTAACGGCCTCACTCCCCGTCGTGGGGGAGGCCGCAAGAGTCGGCTCCCCGGTCTCGTCCCGCGCGAGCACCTCGCGGTCCGGCCGCTCGTCGTGCTCGCGCGGACCCGCGTACGTCACCGCGAGTGCGACGACGAGGTTGGCGGCGAGCGCGACGATGCCCGCGTTCACACCCCACACCGGATCGTTCTCGGTGAACACGAACCCGCAGACCGTTCCCACCCCGACGACCAGCCCGGCCAGCGCCCCGAGCAGCGTCAGCCGCCGCCACATCAGCCCCAGCAGCACCATGGGGAGCAACTGCGCCATCCCCTCGTACGAGATGAGGGAGAGCCGCACCAGCGTGTTCGGCGCCGTGTAGGTGAGCACGAGCGCGATCACGCCCGCGGCCACGACGACGGTCTGGGCGGCGCCCTTCTGCCGGTGCTGCCAGCGCGGTACGAGCGAGAGCACACTGCGCCCCCACATCGTGCCGATGACCAGCATGAAGACCGCCATGGGCACGATCGAGGACAGCGCGGCGGCCACCCCGATGACGCCGACCGCCCAGGCGGGCAGCGAGTCCACGACGAGCTTGAAGAGCGCGAGGTTGGATTCGGCGCCGACGAGCCCCGGCACGACGAAGAGGGCGGCCATGCCGAGCAGCATCGGGACGAAGAGCAGCACGTTGTAGGCGGGCAGCCACATCGCGTTGCGGCGCAGCACGTCGGCGTTTTTCGCGCCGAGGTAGCCGGCGACGGTGGTCGGGAAGATCACCACGGTGAGGGAGTTGAGGAACGAGGTGGTGATGAACCAGGCCTGCCCGAGTCCGCTGTCGCCGTGCCCCGGGAAGGTCAGCCACTCGCTCTTCTCGGTGACGAGCCGGTCGAGGAAGGGTCCGTACCCGTCGAAGTAGTGCAGGGGTACGTAGAAGGCGAGGAACCCGAGCGTGGCGATGACGAGCACGTCCTTGAGGACGGACACCCATGCGCTGCCGCGCAGCCCGCTGACCACCACGAAGCCGGTGGTGACGGCGAACGCGATGAAGTACGCCCAGTTCAGGCTGATCGCACCGTACGAGATCGTGGAGACGACGACGCCCATGCCGGTGATCTGGAGCTGGATGTACGGCAGCAGGAAGACGGTGGCGAGGACGGCGACGAGCGCGCCGAGCCAGGGCCGGCCGAAGCGGTGCGCCACCATGTCGGTGATCCCGACGAGCCCGTGCCTGCGCGCGTAGGCCCAGAGCATCGGGCCGACGACGTACCCGACGGCGTACCCGCAGGACATGTAGGCCACCACGTAGAGCACGGGCGCCCCGTAGTTGTAGCCCCATCCGGCAGCCCCCAGATAGCTGAAGCTGGTGTATCCCTCGCCGGCCATCAGCACCCAGATGAAGACGGCCCCGAGACTGCGTCCGCCGACGGACCACTCGGCGAGCCCGCCCCTGCCACCGCTCCCCCGCCCCCGCACGGCGAGCAGCCCGAGCGCCACGGTGACGACCATGAAGACCCCGAAGACGGAGGTCGCTATCGCGGCGTTCACCGGCGGTCCCCCCGTCGGGTCAGCCATACGGCGACGGGTGTGAGCAGCGTCGCCCCGAGCAGCCACACGAAGAGGAACGGCAGTCCGAGTACGACGGGATCGACCCGGTTCACGAACGGCAGCGCTCCCAGGTAGAGCGCGTAGGGAACCAGCAACCACAACAACTGCGGACGACGTCTGAGCACGTCAGAAAACCTTAGTCCGGCAGTGGCACAGCTGTTCCACGAGGGCACTACCGCGCCCTGGCTCCCGTCAGCCTCCCCCACACGACGAGCCGGTACCGGGAGGTGAATTCGGGCGTGCACGTGGTCAGCGTCACGTAGGCACCGGGCTCGCTGTACCCGACGTGGGGCCGCACATTGCTGCGCGGAACGGCGGCGATCACCCCACTGTCCCGCGGCGACGTCCGGGACAGCGTCTTGTCGACGACGTACGTGTACACCCGCTCCCGGGTCTCGACGGTGATCCGGTCACCCCGGCGCAGCCGGTTGATGTACCGGAACGGTTCGCCGTGCGTGTTGCGGTGCCCGGCGAGCGCGAAGTTCCCGACATCGCCGGGCTGCGCGGTGCGCGGGTAGTGCCCGACGTACCCCTTGTCGAGGACGCCGCTCTTGCTGATGCCCTGGGCGACCGGCGCGGTGAGCCCGAGGCGCGGGATGCGGATGACGGCGTACGCCTGATCCCAGCGAGGCGCGCGCGCCGCAGCCGTCGTACGCCCGCTCCCGCCGCCACCGGTCCGCGGCACCGGGGCCGAGCCGTCGTCCCCGCCCCCGCTGTCCGAGGGCCCCACCGGCTGTCCGCCCCCGTCCGTGCCCCGGCCCCACTCCTGCTCCAGGGCCTGCACCTGATGCTCGGCTCCCGCCCTGGCCTGCCGATTGGTCCACCACAGCTGATGGACGACGAGAAGCAGCAGCACGACACCCAGGGTCATGACCGCCTCGGCGCCCGTCCACAGCCCACGCGCGGCGACGCGTCGCCCCCGCGGGTTCCGCTGCACCGCGACCGGTATCCGCTCCCTCACGGCCCGCACGATAGGGGCACGACCCGTAACTCACCAGGGCCGGAACAACCCTCCGCCCAGCAGCCGTACAGCAGTACGGTGTGGTTCATGCGCCCCGACACGCCTGCTGATCACATCGCCGAAGCCGAGCGCCTGCTGCGCACCGCGGCGCAGTACCCCGACGACCGGGAGCCGCTGCTCCTGCGCGCCGCGGCCCACCTGGAACTCGCCGACCAGCGCCCCCGCGCCGCCACCCTCTACGACGAACTGCTCGCCGCGGATCCCGCCGACCCGTCCCTGATCAAAGCCCTCAAGGCAGCGAACCTCTGGGAGTACGGTCACGAGGCCGAGGCCCGTGCGATCATCGACGGCCTCCGCGCGGCGGGACCGCTCGAAGCTGCCCCCTGGAGGATCGCCGCCGAGACCCTCGAATCGCATGACGAGCTGGAGTCGGCGCACGACTTCTTCTCGACCGCGCTGACCCTGCTCCTGGCTCCGGACGAGGAAGTCCCGTACGCCACCCAGTCCCTGCTGTTCGGCCGCCACCGTGTACGACGTCTGATGGGCCTCGGCCACGACTCCTGGGACGAGCTCGCCGACACCCTCCACAGCGCCACGGTCCCGCTGGACGAGCTCCACGACCCGAAGCGCCTGTGGTACCTGGGCTCGTCCGACCCGGGCGAGCTCCAGGCCGAGATCACCCGCCTCCGCGCGGAACTGGGCACCTATCGCACGGCTCTGTCCCGCCCGTTCCCGGTGGCGGTCCTGCACTGGACGGCGGCGGAACTCGACGAGCTCCTCACCGCGTACCCGTCCCTGCGCACCGAGTACCCGTCCCACCCCGAGCACCTGAACCGTCTGGAAGCCTCCCTCCGCGATCTGCACGCGGCAGGCACCCCGAACCTCGGCATCGTCACCGGCACGGTTCCGTCGTACGAGGCGTTCGCCGCCTCGGAGGCCGCGTCGCCGTCCGACCCGAACCTCCTCCCCCAGTACGCCACCACCCTCGCGGCCCGCGGCCGCGCGGTCCCGTGGCCGCCGGCCCGGAGCGCGGCGTGCTGGTGCGGGTCGGGGCGGGCGTATCGGGAGTGCCACGGGGCGGCGTGACCGGCACCGCACGACCGGCAGGGCTCGCCGGCCCCGCTCGACCGACGGGGTACGGCTCCGGCTCGTCCCGGGGCCGTACGTCCGTCGCTGATCGTCAACGGCCGCTGAGCGCCTTGCGCAGGGCCGCGTCGAGCCCGGCCGCGGTCTGTTCGGCGTCGGCTCCGTCGGTCGTCAGCCAGGTGTGCACCTGCGACTGCAGGACCTGTGTGAACGCACCGTAGTAAGGGGTCCGGGGGCGCTGCACCGCATGCTTCAGCGCCTGGCTCAACGTAAAGGTGTACGCGGCTCGCATCCGGTCCGGTTGGGCCCAGGCGCCGCCCTCACCGCCCGGGGACGCGGACGGTGACGGGCCGGCCGAGTGGAGGGCCTCGGCGACACGGGGGTAGCAGGGCGGCCCGGTGCCGTCGTAGGCGGACGCGCGGGTGGCGGCGAACCCGGCGTCGAGCAGGCAGCGTTCGCTCTCCCGGGAGGTCAGGAAGTCGATCAGCTCGCGGGCGCCCGCGGCGCGCGGCGAATCAGTGGTGACGGCGAGGTTCTGGCCGCCGAGGACCGATGCGCCCGGAAGCCGGTTCACGGAGTAGTCCTCCGGCGGCAGCAGGTTCTGCAACGCCCTGAAGACGTAGGGCCAGTGGCGCACGAACGCGACGCGCCCCTCGGCGAAGTCGGCCAGGGACGTCGGCTCGTCGGAGGAGAACGCGCGGTCCAGTATCCGGTCCTTGCGGGCGCGTTGGCGCACCGCCTCAAGCCCCCTCTTCAGGGACTTCGGGTCCGCTGTGTAATGCCCCTTCTCATCCGTGAGGTGGACGTCGACGGACTCGAACGCCTCGATGGTGTTGACGGTCAGTCCCTCGTACTCGTCGAGCTGGGTCGTCCAGCCCGCGTCGACGCCGCTCTTGCTCCGGTCGGCCGTGAGCGTGTCGATGGAGGCGCCGAGATCGACCCACGTCCAGTTGGCGGTGGGCTGGCGGGCCAGGGTGATTCCGGCGGCGGTCAGCCGGTCGGGCCGGTAGTAGAGCAGACCGACGTCGCTGTTGAAGGGGCGGGCGTAGGAGCGGCCCTTCCATTCGGAGGTCCGGCGGATCTCCGGAATGACGTCGGAGTCGACTCCGTCCTTGTCGGAAAGCGGGCGGACGAGCCCGGCCTCGGCGAACTCCGGGATCCAGGTGATGTCGAGGTTCACCACGTCGTAGCCGGCGCTTCCGGACTGGAGCGCGCCGAGCAGCTGGCTGCGCTGCTGATCGGCGTCGCCGGGCAGCTCGACGAGTTTCGCCTGCATCGCCGGTTCATGGGAGTGGCGCTCGTTCCATTCCTTGATCAGCTGCTGCCGCACTCCGCCGGATCCGGTCACATCGAGCCCGCTGGCGACGACGATCGGGCCGGATGCGTCCTTTCCCTTCTCGTCCGGGCCGGGGGTCTGTCCTGAACCACCGGAACAAGCGGCGGAGGCGAGGACGAGCAAGGAGCAGAGCGCGCCGACGGCACGCCCGCGACCGCTCCGATCCACCCGGCGACTGCCACTGCGACTCATTCGGCGTCCCCCGTACCGGTCTTGGCGACCTCGGCCTGCAGCTCTTTCGCCAGGTCGACCGACGGGTCGAGACAGCGGCCGCCGGTCGCAGCCGTGAGCTGCCGGTTGAGCGCACCCGACGTACAGCCGCCGCCCTGCAGGGAGACCACGACGACCCGTACCCGCGGAGTCTTCTGCGCCTCCTTGACCAGGGACGCCAGCCCGGTGCCCTTGATGCCCGCGGAATCCTCGTCGTCCGTGACCAGGACGAGCAGCCGCGGCGGGTCGGCCTCCGACGGTCCCGCGCGCAGTTCGGCGAGCGCGTCCCGCAGCCCGGTCGCGACGTGCGCGTTGACGTCCGCCACCGGTTTCGCCGCGCCGACCTTCCGCTGCGCGGCGGCCCGGTCGTTCCGCCCGAACGGCACGAGGTCCGCATGGGCCTTCCGGGAGACGGGCGCGATCGACCAGACCCCGTACTCGTCCTCCCTGCCGAGGGAGTTCATCGACCGGCTCACCAGATCCTTGGCGCGCCCGGACCCGTCGAAGACCCGCTTGTCCACCATCGAGGTCGACGTGTCCAGCAGGTACAGCACTCGGCCGGGCCCGAGAGCCTGCCGGTAGCGCCGAAGCGTGTCGGTGAGCACGGCCGATGTGGCGGGCGGCCCGTTCTGCGGCAGCTTGTCGGAGTGGACGGCACGGGTGTTGGCGGGCGCCTTGAGCAGCGAGTGCTCGTCGGGCGGGGCGGGATCGCCGTCACTCGTGACGCGCCGGAACCCGTCCTCGGTGAACACGCGCTGGGCGGAACCGTCTTCGGTCAGCCACCGGTGGAAGTCCTTGATCGCCTGCTTGCGCCGCTCGGCGTCGCGCTCTGCCCCCTTCCAGGTGACGCGCACGAAGGGCAGATCCAGCATCGGTACGTCGGACGGGTACCAGGCCGTCCGCCCGGACAGGGTGTCCTTCGCGCAGGACCGGCGGCCCTTGTCGCCGGGCCGCAGATTGAACTGCGCCATGGTCTGCTCCGGGATCAGCACGGCGGCCCGGTCCTCCAGAGTGTTCTGCGGGCTCGCGGCGAGCGCGCACATCAGCTCCGCCGACGTGCCCGGCATCGGCGTGAGCTGCCCCTCCATGCCCTGTTCGAGCTCGGACGGCTGGGCGATGCCGGTGGGCGGATAGAGGGCTGTCGTGGCCAGGAGCGCCCCGTCCGTGTTCTCCGGGTCGGGACGCAGGACGAACGCCTTCTGCTCCGAGGCGCCCAGCGCGGAAACCAGCGCGCCGAGCGGGCTGCCGGTCTGCAGGGCGGGCGGGAGGGACAGCCCGTCGGGCACGGCCAGAACCATCGGCGTATAGGCGAGCGGTCCCAACCGGTCGAAGGAGACCACACTGCCCTCGGTGACCTTGCCGTTGCCGGTCGCGGCGGCCGAGGTGTCCTGGGCACGCCGCCACGTGCTGTCGGCGGCCGGAATCCAGATGTCCGGCTGCGCGCCGAGATCCCGCTGGGGCCGGAAGCACTCCCCCGAGACGGGGCACTCACCGTCCGGCGACTGCCATGCCTTCGACCCCTGGAAGGCGGCTACCGCGTCCGTCGCCTTGGCCTCGTACACACTGATCCCGATCTGTCGGCAGGCGCGCGAATCCCGTTCGAGATACGCGTCGGCGGCCTTCTGGACGGTGGTCCGCAGATCCGGATCGGTGAGCACCCGCAGCTCCATCGGCGGCGCGCAGCTTCCGGCCCCGTCCGCCGGCAGCAGGTTTCGGACGATCACCCCGGTGGCGCCGAGGAGGGCGAGAGCCAGGAGCGGGACGAGGACCCTCCGGACTCCCCGCAGACGCCACAACCGGTCCCGAAACCGGCGTAGGAACGCGGACAGCGACACGGCTTCCGGATCGTGCTCCGGATCGTGTTCCGGATCGGACACGCGGACGGAGTGCGGCTCCGGCTCCCGCTCGACCGGGGGCACGGCATCTTCCCCCTGCCCGAGCGCGAGAACGACATCGTCGCCCTGGTGGAATTCGACGGGAATCCAGTCCTGCCCGTCGTACGCCTTGAGGCCGGCCAGCGCCTCGCGCACCCGCGTATCCAGGTGCGCAAGAAGAACGTCACCGCCGCGAAGCGGTCCCCCCTCGGTCGGCTCCTCCGTCAGTACGCGATGGATCTCCCTGGTGAAACGCGTTCCGGCCGCGGTGCGTGGGACCGGAATCTCCGCGCCCTCCCGTATCGCCGCGAAGAGAGCGAATCTCTTCTCCGGATTCAGATCGAGCTCCTTGAGCGCGTTGCCCGCGTAACAGCAGTCGAGGATGACGACCACGTGCTCCGCCTCGGATTCCCACAGCCAATGCATCACATCCTTGTGCCAGGCAAGGGCGTTCGAGAAGGGATGGCTCTTGTCCCTGGTCACCTTGGAACCGGCGACCATCAGATGGAAGTTCCCGCCGTACGTGTCCACCTGGCCGTGACCGACGAAATAGACGACCAGTAACCCCTCGGCCTCCTCCGCAGCCTTGCTGAGGGCCTCACCCACCGTGTGGCGGCCGCGCGGGTCGAGGAGAACCCTCACCTCGTCGGGGTCGAACACGCCGGAGCCCTCGGCGGTCAGCGCCTCCTTCATCAGCTCGAGGTTGCGCGGCACACCCGGAAGACGCCCCAGGTGCTCATACCTGTCCACGCCGATCAGCAGCGCCCGGTGGGCCTTCCGGCGGTTCTCGCCACTACGCGCGTTGTAGGGCGGCACGGCGGCTAGGCCCCCCTGTGATCGTCGCCGCCCTGTGCAGGGTCCTCGCCACCGGGCTCCGGCGGTTCCTCCGGGGCCGCATCGCGTGCGGAGTCGCGGCTCAGCGCGGAGTCCGGACCACCGGCCTGATCGACGAAGGCAACGCCTGGGTCCTCCTCGTCGTCGACGACGAGTCTGCGCCGGTTGCGGAGCCAGGTCAGCGCCGACTGCCACGCGCTCTCGACGACGATGTCGACGCCCTTCACCGCCACCGCGAGGACGACCGCCTGGACCAACTCCCCCGCCTGGGTTTCCGCGGGCCGCCCGGGCTCCTCCGCCGACTCGACCTCGACCAACCTGAGTTCCCCGGCGCGCCACGCCTCGGCGAGCGCGGGCGCGTTACGTAACCACGTACTGAGCGCTCTCACGTCGTCCCGTTCGGCGTGCGTACCGCGCACCGTGAGCCGCAACTCAACGGCCCCCCGCGCCCCCGCTGCCCCGGCCACGTCCGCACTGTCCGCCATGCGCTGCCCCCATCGACGCCGTTGCCGCCCCCGCGTCGGAGCGGTTCGTGTAACTCGCCATTATTTCACGCACGTTGACACCGGACACCCCTTTGAGGCCGCCCCTCTCGGCCCGGTCGACGAGGACTGGGCCCAGACCTCCGTGACCCGTCCGCCGCTTCACCGCACGCGGAACACCGGTCGCGCAACCGATTCCCCAATGCCCCACCTTTGCAATATCATCACATTCCATCCATTGATCTCAGGGCCCCGCCTCCCCCACGCAGGTTCCAGCTCTGTGCGTGCGAGGAAGCCTTCATGTCGCCCTATCAGCCTTCCGCCGACTGGCAGTACGAGATCCCGACGACCGGCAGCAAGCGGCTCCCGCCCGCCGCCCGCTACGTCGAATCACTGACGCACCAGGGCTACGGCTTCGAGGCAGCCATAGCCGACCTGGTCGACAACTCCATCGACGCGGGCGCCCGTAACGTCGTCATCAGCTTCCTCCGCGACGAGGACCGCCTCGTCAGCCTGCTCGTCGTCGACGACGGATGCGGTATGAACGACGAGGCCCTGGACACCGCGATGACGGTCGGCGGACGCGAGGGATACGCCGCGAGCGCGCTCGGCCACTTCGGAGCAGGCCTCAAGGCCGCTTCGCTCTCGCACGCCGATTCGCTCACCGTCATCAGCCGGACCAAGCGCAGCCCCTCCACCGGCCGCCGCTGGCTGACGGCGCGCGCCCAGGCCGACTTCACGTGCGACGTCGTCGACCCCCGCTACTGCCAGGACCTCGTCGACCGCTACGACGGAATCGTCGAGTGGCACGGCACGATCGTCCGCTGGGACCGTGTCCGGGCCTTCGACACCGTGACGACCGGTCAGGCCGACCGGTTCCTCAATGAAGCGATCGAGAAGCTGGAGACCCACCTCGGCCTCCATCTGCACCGCTTCCTGGCCCGTGAGGGCTTCAACGTCGACATCGTCGTCGAGGACGTGCGGACCAAGGAGGAGCTCGACCACCGCGGCGTCGAGCCCCTCGACCCGTTCGGCTACCGGGTGCCGGGCCGGGCCGGCTACCCCCGCACGTACACCGCACCGATCGAGGGCGTCGGCGAGCTCGCGCTGACCGCGCACATCTGGCCGCCGAAGTCGCCGCTGGTCAGCTTCCGCGGCATCGGTCCGCTCGCCGAACGCCAGGGCTTCTACATCTACCGCAACGACCGGCTCGTCCAGGCGGGCGGCTGGAACAGCACCCGCAGCGCCGAGGGCCATCTCGCCCTGGCCCGGATCGCCGTCGACCTGCCGACCGAACCGAACGACGTCTTCAGCCTCACGGTGAAGAAGGACGGCGTGACGGTCACCCCCGCCTTCGCCCGAGGTCTCGAACAGGCCACCAACGACGCGGGCCACACGTTCGCCGCGTATCTCCAGGAAGCGGAGACGACGTACCGGGAGGCGGCCCGGCGCGCGACCGAGCCGCAGCGCAAGGCCGTTCTCCCGGCCGGCAAGGGCCTGGACCCCAGGCTCAAGCGCACCCTTCGCGACGAGTTGCCCGAGCTGGAGGGCGAGGACCCGATCACCTTCCGCTGGGACACGCTTCCGTCGGACGTGTTCTTCGAACTCGACCGCGAGGAACGGGAAGTGAAGCTGAACAAGGAGTACCGGCAGGTCTTCAACGGTGGCCGCAGGGGCGGTCTGAACGACGCTCCCGTGGTGAAGAGCATGCTGTACCTCATGGTCAACGAGATCTTCCAGAAGGAACGGGTCCGCGCCGTCCACACCGACAATGTCGCCCTGTGGAACAGCGTCCTGGTGACGGCCGCGCGCTGCGAACTCGCGCGCTGAGCAACCGAACCGTCCTCCCACCTCCCCTCCCGAGGAAGCCGTTCCCACCATGACCGACCACCTGTTCAACCTGCACGGCGACGTCCTGGCTGCGATGCGTCGCGGACCTAAACACTTCACCAAGCTGGCCTTCGTACTCACCGAGGCCGACGAACCCGCCGACACGGAGCTGAGCCACTTCCGGGACCGCATCATCGCCGCGGGCCCCGGCGACGAGCTCACCGCGCTCTGGCATCGCACTCTGACCGGCTGGGACCTGACGGAACAGGCCGACTGGTCCGCCGCCCCGCCCCGTACCGACGAGCGCCGCGCGGACACGTACACCCGCCTCGGCTTCGGCGCCGACCTGCGCAAGGCGCTCGACCATGCGGTGCCGGTCTTCAAGGAGCCCGGCCCGACGATCATCAGCAGGACCCCGACTTCCTGGTACTCCCGGGACACCGCGGCGGCCCGCTCCTTCTACTGGAACTCGTACGAGCAACTGCTGCGCCGCAAGGGCTGGTCGGACGCGGCCGTGTCCAGCCTCGACGAGGCGAGCCACGCCGTGGTCGAGCGCCTCGCCGACCCCACGCGCGCCGAGGCGTACGGAGCCCGCGGCCTGGTCGTCGGCTATGTCCAGTCGGGCAAGACCGCCAACTTCACGGGCGTCACGGCGAAGGCCATCGACGCGGGCTACCGCCTCGTCATCGTCCTCGGCGGCACCCTGAACCTCCTCCGGGGCCAGACCCAGCGCCGTCTGGACATGGAACTGATCGGCCAGGAGAACATCCTGCGGGGCGCCGACCCGTCGGATCCCGACGCCCTGATCGACATCGACTACCAGGACGACGAGGACTGGCCGGCGAAGTTCGTCAGCCACGGCGGCCGTCCCTCCACCCGAGGCGCTTTCGACATCGAACGCCTCACCACCCGGGACGACGACTACAAGAGTCTGGCGACCGGAATCCGGGCGCTCGAATTCGACAAGCAGGTCCGTACGCAGCCGCTGCACGCCCCGGACAACCTGCATCGCGCGGCCGCGCGCGTGATGGTCGTGAAGAAGAACAAGTCCGTGCTGGCCAAGCTCATCAAGGACCTGAAGAAGATCGGCCCGCTCCTCTCCGAGATCCCCGCGCTGATCATCGACGACGAGTCCGACCAGGCTTCGGTCAACACCACGGATCCGAAGAAGTGGGAGGAGGGCAAGGTCGCCCGTACGGCCATCAACGGCCAGATCTCCCAGCTGCTCGGCCTCCTCCCCCGCGCCCAGTACGTCGGTTACACGGCAACGCCTTTCGCCAACGTCTTCGTCGACCCGGGCGACGGCGAGGACATCTTCCCCCGCGACTTCCTCATCTCGCTGCCGCGCCCGACCGGCTACATGGGCGTCCAGGACTTCCACGACCTGGACCGGACCGACGACTCCGCCACCGGCACCGGCACCGCCGAGGAATCCCACATCCGCGGCATCTACGAAGACACGGGCGACCGCCTCCAGGAAGCCCTGGACGCCTTCCTCCTCACCGGAGCCCTGAAGCTGTACCGCGCGGCCAACGGCGTCCCCGACGGCCCGTTCCGCCACCACACGATGCTCGTCCACGAGTCCGTGCGCATGGCCGAACACGCGGCCCTGGCGCTGCGCATCAGCTCCCTGTGGCACGAGGCGGCCTACACCAGCCAGGAGGGTCACGACCGCCTCGCGGCCCTGCTGGCCTCCGACTTCCAGCGCTTCGCCGACGACGGACTGCCCACCCCCACCTCGTACGAAGACCTGAAGCAGCACGTCTTCCGGGCCCGCCAGCTGATCAACTCCGGCGGCACACCGGTGATCGTCGTCAACGGCGACACCGAACGCGACTACGCCCAGCCCGACCTCGACTTCGACCGCACCCCGAACGTGTGGAAGATCCTGGTCGGCGGCACCAAACTCTCCCGCGGCTTCACGGTCGAGGGCCTGACGGTGACGTACTACCGCCGCAAGACCCAGCAGGCCGACACCCTGATGCAGATGGGCCGCTGGTTCGGCTTCCGCCCCGGCTACCGCGACCTGGTCCGCCTCTACATCGGCCGCGAGGAGCCCATGGGCAAGTCGAAGACGGTCGACCTGTACGAGGCCTTCGAGGCCATCTGCCGCGACGAGGAGACGTTCCGCGCCCAACTCACCCGGTACGCCGCCCTGGTGGACGGCAAGCCCCAGGTCACCCCGGCCCAGATCCCACCGCTGGTCTCCCAGCACCTGTCCTGGATCAAGCCGTCCGCCCGCAACAAGATGTTCAACGCGGAGCTGGTGGAGATCCGGTCGCCGGGCGAGTGGGTGGAGCCGACGGCGTACCCGACGGACGCGACGGATCTGCGGCACAACTCGGAGGTATGGCTGCCCGCTCTCGAGGCGCTGAACGTAGACCCGAGTGTCTTCGTCACCCTCTCCGAAAATGACCGGGGCAGCTATACCCGCTACCCAGCAAAGACCGCCGTTCTCCCCCACAGTCAACTGCTAGACATCATGAGCAGCCTTACCTGGGGTCGCCCAGACCTCTTCGCTCCCCACCTCGCGTATCTCAAGGACCCCAGCGACAGCGGGTGCGCGACCGACGACTGGGTCCTTGTACTCCCGCAGACTTCCGGCCGCACCAGCGTGGAAGCGCGGATCGGGGGCTCCGGTCCGCTCACTCTCGTTCAGCGCAAGCGCAACGCCCGCGGCGTCTTCAACCGCATCTCCGGTATGGCACACCGCCAGTCCGCCGAACGCATCGCCGGCCTGCATCCGCTGAGCGAGGAAGACCCCTTTGCCACCCAGTTCCACCAGCAGCGGCGGGGTGTCGTGCTGCTCTATCCGGTGGTCGACCCCGAGCTTGGCGCACCCGCCGACGTCGTGGCCAGGGGCCATATCGATCCAGCCAAGGTCGTGATGGCTGCAGCATTCATCCCGGCTGTCAGCCAAACAGCTAAGCAGATACCCTTCGTTCGCTTCCGCACCATCGACTCATCGCGCGATGGGGAGGCGATCGTCACCACCGGTTGATGGCGATCTGCGCGACAGGAATTCGGACCAGAGATCGGGAGCTTGCGGGTGGGACGGCTTGTTCTTCAGAAGCCTGGGGAAATCTGCACGAACGCGGATACAGCCTCAGAACACCTCCTCCGCAAGCCAGAGGACGACGTCGAACTGCAGGCCGTCCTTGGCTGGTTCCGTGACCAGTCCATCGGGCTGCTCTATACCGAGGCGATCCGTAACTCGATCGACTATGTCCTTGATGGCGGCAGAACGGGCCGGTTCGATCTGCTGTCGTCCGACGTACATCCGGGCGAGAGGGCCTCGGTTGGCGCGAAGCTGGAGTACGAGGTTCTACGGATCTTCAATCTGCCGAAATCCAAGCCCCTCGACACGCTCATCGGGGGCGCCCCGGTAGACATCAAAGCGACGGTCGGGGACAACTGGGCTATCCCGACAGAAGCACACTGCCAACTATGTATCTGCACCCAGATTCAGCTGAAGAAGAATCGCCATAGATCCTGGCTCGTCCGGGCACATCGGTCTTGGCTGTACCGAGGCAAGGGCAATAAGGACGGCAAACGCGGACTGGCTGTTGACGCTCGCACCCACTGGAGCGTCCCGCTTTACGACTGGGAAGATCTGCCCATCAACCCTCTGCGGTACCTGACCGAAGAACAGGCCACGCAGGTCCTGGCGAAGAAGCCCGGACAGGTAAAGCGGCTGCTGATGATGTTCCGCTTCCTAGAGGGCCACATCATTCCCCGGAACGTCATCCTCACTGTCGGAGCGGGCAGGGACGACCCTATGCGCCGAGCGCGACAGGCTCGGGATGAGGCAGTCAAGGAAGGTCTGACACTTCTGTGCGGTGACTGGGTTGAGTCCCGCGAACAAGCCGCGGCGCGAGGGATCACTCTCGGCTCTGGTGAGTGGATTGCACTTCGAGACGATTCAGCCAGCTAGCCCGTGGCCAGCCACGTGCCAGACTGCATACAAGCACCAGATATCGAAGGCTGGATAGCAGTGTCTGACCCCGAAGCCTGGACTCCGCCTGAAGGATCCTGGGCGTCCTCAGCCGCGCGGCGGAAGAACATGCAGGCCATTCGGAGCCGCGATACAAAGCCCGAGCGGCTGATCCGCCGACTCGTCCACGCCAGCGGCCTCCGCTACCGAGTCGCGGCAAAACCTCTGCCAGACCTTCGCCGGACGGCCGACATGGTCTTCCGCCCGGCCAAGGTCGCAGTGTTCATTGACGGCTGCTACTGGCATGGCTGTCCCGAGCACTACGTCCCGCCCAAAACCAACCCTGGGTACTGGTCAGACAAGGTGGCACGGAACATGGCCCGAGACCGTGACACTGACCAGCGCCTCGCTGAGGCCGGCTGGCTGGTACTTCGCTTCTGGGAGCATCAGGACTCAGACACCTGCGCGCTCACGATCGTCAGTGCTGTCCGCGAGCGACGGCACACTCTGGCCCGGTAGCAGATCCTGCGTCTCCGCCTTGCGCTGCTTGTCGCGTTTGTGGGCGGCGTGCAGTACAGCAGCGATCGCCCTCCCCACTGCCTCCGCGACAGGCGGGGGAAATGCATTTCCCACCTGACGGTACTGGGCAGTTTTACCTCCGCTGAACTTCCAATTTTGCGGAAACCCTTGAATAATTGCCGCTTGTTCGACCGTCAGCATAGGGCCATCTGGACGGAAGAGGTCACGCCCTCGACTACCCTTTTTCTCGCTCTCTTCGTAGCCGTTAGCGACACCCATGCCGGACACACCCAACTGCTTCCAAGATGCCTTTGCACGACTCGGCCCCAGGTCAGCCCCACCGTGCTTCTTTGAGCCGCCGACGAGTGTAGGCGCGATGCCGCCATCCCTCTTATCCGCAGCAGCTTTGGATGCCCTGTCTTTCCAGTCATCGAGGCATTTCTGCGCCTCGGATGCAATATCTCCACCCATTTTCAGGTACGGCTGATACCTGGCCTCCATAGAGTCGTTGAGTGCCTCGAAAACGCTCTTCGGAGCGCCTGTTGCAGCGGGCCACACGAATTCGAGATCACCGAGCACATCCTTACGGATAGCCACAAGAACAGCTCGCGGACGCAACTGAGGCACACCAAAGTCACTGGCCTCTAGCACCTCCCACTTGCACACTTTGTAGCCGAGACCCCTGAAGTCTTCCTCCAGACCCGTCTCGGGCCGCTTGGCTCGGCCGCCCTGAAGCCTCGCTTCGATGTAGGTACGATATTCCTCGAACTTCGCGTCTTTAATCCCTCGAACATTTTCAATCATCACCGCTTTAGGGTGAAGGTCTTCAACGAGCTCTAGCATCCGAGGGAAGAGATCTCGCTCGTCATCCTTCCCCAACTGCTTGCCGGCGTGCGAAAAAGGCGGGCACGGAACACCCCCCGCAAGCAAGTCAAGCTTGCTACGCAAGAGAGGGCCGCCGAGGAACTTGGACGGCTTCTTCAATCCCGCTTCAGGGTATTTCTCACTAGGCAGCGGACGGAATTCATTGACATCATCATTAATGACGTCACAATGTTCCCGCTCCCAGCTCCACCCGTCGAGAGCATCAATGTTATTCGTCAGGGTAGTCGCGGCATGCTCATCAATTTCAACAAGTGCAAGGTGCTTAAAACCGGCCGCGTGGAGACCGATGGCTTGCCCCCCGGCACCCGCGCAAATCTCGATCGAGGTCAACACGTGACCCTCGCTCAAGGTCGGCGTGTTGTCGCTGAGCGTCATCGGCTCCTCCTGGCATGGCTGATACAGACACGCCAGTGTCGCATCTACCACCGACAACACTTACGACGCTCGCCCCATCCCACCCGGCCCAGTCAGCTCTCCAGCAGGTCTCGCAGACCCTGCCGCATCTCGTCTCGCAACGCGGCCGGAAGCTGCCGGTACATGCCCCACGCCTGATCGATTGGCTTCACAGGCCTGCCGTCTGCCTCCATCCATTCGAGCAGCTCTTGCTTGCTCCGGCGAGGAAGCGCCTTCACCCGCTCCCAAACCTGCGCGGAGTCCATCTGGACGCCGGTCAGATTCCTGACCAGCTCATTGCACCGCGCGCACTCAGTGATCAGATTCTCGGCATGAGCACCGCTCCCCGACGCGTGCGGGTTCACATGACCAAGCGTGAGCCGGGCGTGTGAGTCAGGCTCTCCTGGGTACGCCTCGGCCGCACCAACCCCACACCGCCGGCACATGTGCCTGTCACGCTCATACACATAGCGACGCGTCTTCGCGCCGATCTGGCGGAGTCCAGCCGCACGGTGCTCCCGCTCCCAGACCGGTGCCCCGACCTCCTCCAGATACAGCTGGTCCGGCTGCAGACTCGGCCTGTCCAGGTTCGTCCTGATTACCCAGCCCGCCGGACGAAGATCCCGCATGCGGCGATCCACCTGTTCAGCACCCGTGATGGCCGCTCGCAGCGCAACCTTCGAGAAGGTGCCGCCGACACCGACTTCATCCCGCAGCCACAGGGCCACACGCACTCGTGTGCCAAGCGTTGCATTACGCCAGTCCTGCTCCGGTGACGGCACGATCCATCCACTTCCGTTCGAATGCACATGCGAGTAATGAGCGATTTGAGTGATGACGTTAGCTTGCCGCCACTTGCCGCGGCAAGTGGCGGCAAGGTGCACTTGACGACAACCGCCATAGGCAAGTCAGCGAGAGGACACCCAGATGATTCCGCCGAGCGACAGCCACCAGCCGCCCCCAGGCCTCACATGCGTCGAGATCTGTGCCGGCGCCGGTGGTCAGGCCTTGGGGCTGGAGCGTGCCGGATTCCAGCACACCGCGCTCGTTGAACTGGACGGCGATGCAGTACGAACGCTTCGCACGAATCGCCCGCACTGGAATGTCCTCCATAGCAACGTCCGCGGCCTCTCCGCTGCCAGGCTCTGGCCAGGTGGCAACGAACAGGAGGTGGCGCTCCTCGCGGCCGGCGTGCCGTGCCCTCCGTTCTCACTGGCAGGCCAGCAGCTGGGGGCGGCTGATGAACGAGATCTCTTTCCAGATGTGCTGGCGCTCGCTGGATGGCTGAAGCCGAGGGCTGTTCTGATTGAGAACGTCAAAGGAATCCTGCAGGCAAAGTTCGACGGCTACCGCGCGAGGGTGCTTCGGCGGCTCAAAGAGCTCGGGTACGCGACCAACTGGCAGCTTCTTCGCGCCTGCGACTTCGGAGTGCCGCAGCTGCGCCCACGGGCGGTTCTTGTCGCAATGCGGCCCGCTTCTTTTACGAAGTTCGCCTGGCCGACACCGACTACGTGCCCGGACACCGCCCCGTCAGTGGGCAGCGTGCTCTACCAGTCCATGGCCTCACAAGGCTGGGAACTCGCTCATGAATGGGCGGACGCCGCCACCCGCATCGCACCGACGCTCTGTGGCGGGTCCCGTAAGCATGGCGGAGCCGACCTTGGCCCGTCCCGGGCAAGGCAGGCATGGGCGGAACTGGGCGTCAACGGTTCCAGCGTCGCCGACGACCCGCCTCTTCCGGGCACGCCTCTCCCTGTGAGGCTCACGGTGGCCCAGATGGCACTGCTTCAGGGCTTCCCTCCGGACTGGGCCATCACCGGGCGCAAAACCGCGGCTTATCGGCAGGTAGGAAATGCGTTCCCGCCCCCGGTCGCCGAAGCTGTTGGCCGCAGTATCGCCACCGCGCTGACTCATACGGGAAGCAGCGCCGATGACTGGAGTCCCCACACGGGCCTGCTCGGGAGGAGCGCGTCTGGCAGCAGCTGCCATGCTCCCGTGACGAGTCCTGGCGTAATGGCGTAAGGCGGAACCTCAAGCCGGGCCGACTCCCAACTCCCTTCTTTGGCCCTGTCCTCAGGAACAGCCGAGCGAAGCCACCGACGGCTTACGGTGGCTACATTCACCGCATTGCCGTCCGCGCCCACAAGGACGGCGACCAGAAACCATTCGAGGTCAGTCACCATCACCTCGTACTCGTGCCGCGTCAGGTGAACGACCAGGCGGGTGGGATCGGTCGTGGACTTGACCTCCAGATGCGCACGTTCCGCGAGACACCGCGCGGCCTCTATGTCGTAGCCGTAGGCGTCCGACTCTGCCGCCACATGCCGAACTTGCGGCACACCACCCTGGCGCAGCAACCGGAGGAGCGCACGCTCGCCGGCCGCTCCGATAGCCCTCCTGGCTTCCTCGGCGGAACGGCTCCAGTGGACCTGAGGAACTGCGGAGGCAATCCCCAGGTCACTCAGCTCACTATTGCTGACCTCTACGACAGGTTGGTTCGTCGCCGTCACCATGCCAGTCCGCCTGAGCCAGGCCAGGCCTTCGGCGTACTGGACCGGCGTGAGGTCCGCGTATCGCGGGTGGTGAGTGAACAACACCTGCGCACGCGGCACACCGGTTACGCGCAGCTGTGACAGCCAGCGGAGCGCGGCACGGCGCGTGGCTTCACTGGGCAGCGACGGCATCGACGTGCCTCAGCAACGCGCGGACATCAGCCATATCCATACCTGCGGCTCCCGATGGCTCGTCCTCAAGATCGGCCAACTGCTGAACAGAGGGGTCATCCAGGATCCGCCCCATGAATTCGAGCTTCTCTTCGAGCCTCATGGCCACTACCTCATCAATGGTGCCTTCAACCGCAAGCACGGTGACGCGCGTCTCCGTGCCAGGTGCAAGACCGAGCCGGTGGATCCGGTCCAGGCTCTGGAGAAAACGTCCCGCCATGAAGTCCCGGTCCACGTAGACGGCGTCATGGCAGACATGGTGCAAGCTGATGCCTTCGCCGAGAGTGGCCGGGTTGGACAGGAGAACGTGGCAGTCGGGATCCTCGCGGAAACGTCTGATCTGCTCTTCACGGTCAGGGGTCCCACCATGCACTACAGCGGGCCGGTACGCCGCGAACAGACTCTCCATTGTGGTAATGCTGCGCACGAACGTCGTCCAGACCAGGGTTTTCCGGCCCATCGCGGCGTTGGTCGCAACGATGTTGAGTGCTTCCTTGTACTTCGGAGAGAGCTCATGCCTCGGAAGGTTCCGCATCAGGGAATACAGCGACTCATCTTCGGGGACTTCGAGCGGCGGCACCTGGTACGTCAGTGGTTCATAGCGGCTTTCGCCCTCAACAAGCAATGCCGGACTGGTAGCTGCCATGAGCAGGCGCAGCATCGCCTTACCAAGGGCATCAAAGTCAGCGCGAGATGCCTCAGCCCTAGTGGTAAAGCGGCCAACCAGCGCGTCGTATACCTCGCGGTGCAGATCCGGCATCTGCAACCGCCTGATCCGCGTCTCGAACGGGGGCAGTCCCAGCTCGTTCTTTGTCGTGCGGGTGAAGAGCGGGCGGAGTACCGAGCTGGCGTGCGCGAGGTCACCTCCCGCGACGGCCTGCGTCACGACCCGCCGTCCATGGCCCGGCCAGACGAAAGACAGCAGGTTCTCCAGGTCCCGCGCCCCGTTCGGAGCCGGTGTTCCGGTCAGAATGAGGCGTCGGCGGCTCAGCGGCCCAAGCGCCATGCAGGCACTGCCGTATGTTCCCTGTGCCCCCAGCTTCATACGATGAGCTTCGTCAAGGATGACCATGGAGGGTGCGCCACGCAGCCAAGAGGCCAGCGCTGCGAGCGACTTATCGAGACGCTCATAGTTCACGATCAGGATCTCTGCTCTGGGGTCCGGACTCTTCCCCATCACGGTGGCGAGCGGCGGCTCCTTGAAGCAGAAAGCACCTTCCGACAGCCAGGATTCGTACGCTGACTTCGGGCTGACGACCAGCAGCCGGCGCACCTCGCTGCGCTCACGCATAGCTGCGTACACCGCGAGCCCTACACGAGTTTTCCCCGCTCCGGGAACGCTGAAGTTGGCACCGTGCTGCAACGACAACAACTGCGCGATATCACGCCGCTGGAATTCCGTGAGGTCGGCGCACCATGCGGATCCCAGCGCCGCTTCCACAGCGCTGTCGTCCCATATCGCTGCCGGAGTCGGCGCCTGCAGCTGCTGTTCAGCCCGGTCGGCATCGTCGAGAACTCCCCCAACCAGCGCGCCGAGCTCTTCCGCCCACACAACCGACTCTGGATGAGGCCAGTCGGCGAGAACGTCGATGCTCACAAGGAAATCGTCGAGAGAGAGCTCCAAGGCCAGCCGTCCGCGCAGTCCGCCTCCAGGGAAGCGTGCTGCTAGCCGGGTCAGATCACTGCGGTGCGGCTCACTAGCCCTTAGTACAGCTCTGGTCCGCGTCACGTCGAACCCGATATGCAGGGACGGTTCTTCCGCCACCGTCACGATGCCTCCTGGCGTGCCGCCTCGAGCAGCCACGCAACACCATCACCAGGTACCTCAATGGACTGGGCGGCGGCCAGGGCCAGCTTCCCAAGGGATGCCCTCAGCTTGAGAACCGCCTCGTCAAGGGCCTCCTCATCCAGGCTTCGGGATCCCCGGGCCAGCACCATGTCCGTGATGCACTGCTCAATGTCCTGGCAGGCATCGTAGAGGCGGTCTGGCGCGGCCTGCTTCCGCTTGCGTACCCGAGCGTCCTTGCCTGCGGGTTCCAGGGCGTCCTCTACCGCCTTATGTGCAACCTCGAACACTGAGGCGGCCTTCTCGGACTCAGCCAAAGAGACCTTGTCCCTGGCGCGGATGACAGCCTTGGCCCGGAGAACCGAATCCGTGAAGGCGCGCGCTGCGGCCACCTGTGGCACCTCAGCCTTTACCGCCCGGCCAATTCCGGGAATCACGCGCTCGGGAGCCGCCGCGGGGGCGGTCTTCAGTTCGTCCGGCAGCCGGTGCTCCAGGTAGCGCGTCCGGAAATCGGCTTCGATGAGGCGGACGTCGGTCTTGGAGAATTCCATCACGATGGCAGCCAGGCGGTTCTCCTTGAGAAGCTCGGCCTTCCTCGGATCAGCCTTGGATTCCTTGGCATAGGCACGGTGCACCTCGCGAAGCTTCTCCTGAGCATCCTCGAAGTCCAGCAGCCGGAGCTGCGCGTCTCCGGTCGTGGACCTATCCCTCAGATCACGGAGGCAGGTGAGCACCCAGAGGTCCTGCTCGGCCGTCGACTCCCGGATACGGAACTCCCGCGCGACCTCCTTCAGAGGCCGGCCCGCCCCGACTTGCTCGTCAATCGTGAGCAGCCGGTTGATATACGAGTATTCACGGCGGGTGTCGGGACGAAGCTGCAGGGACAGCTCTACCCTGTTGATGTCCGCCCAGGTGCAGGAGTCCGGCAGCACACCAACTCGGATATAGGCGACGCCAAGCTCGCGCAGCGCTGCCGCCCGGGTATTGCCGTTGACCAGGATGCCGTCGGGCGTGATGAGCCCCGGTTCGTTCTGCCGGAAGTCCTTGAGGCTCTGCTTCAGCTCATCGAAGTCCTGGTCCCTCTTTGACGGGTCGGACGGTTTAGCTTGGAGCAGATGCTGGAGGTAGCTCTGGCTCTCGTCGCTCCACGGGTCCTCGTCCAACCGACGGTCCCGCTGTGGATCGAAACTTCGCTGAGCCCGGATCCTGTGGGTGCCAGGGTTGTAGTAGAGGGACCCGAGCGGCATTTCGATGACCTGCACGACTTGCGGCTTCGTACGCCACTCAATCGTCAGCGTCTCCTGGAGCCCCGTTCCGGCGGCGGCCTCCTTGAGGCGCCGCTCTACGAGATCGGCATTCTCAGCGGCGAGCGGCGGCCGGCCGAAGTCCCCGACGTCCCTACTCACAGTGCGTTCTCCTCTGATTCGCGAAAGATGTAATTTCTGAAACATGGTGGGGCCGACACCACTGGCGGCCCCACCATGGTCCGTGGATCCCGCTCAGGCGGAGGGCAGCCCAAGGGCCGCACGGACCTTGTCCCTGGACTCAGCCGGCAGCGTACGGAAGTCTGCCCAGAGCCGCTCCACGACACCGAACTCCCGCTCGTCCGCGACAACCCACTCCGCCAGCATCTGACGCTGCAGCGTGCCGAGCTTCTCAATGCCCGCGATCACAGCGTCCAGGTCTGCCTCCAGCCCCCGACCGCCCACGCGACAGCGGTTGCACTCCGCGACGAACTGCACCGGGGTGCTGCCGTCGGGCTGCTTCACCTTCCGGCGGGCGATGTCGATCTGGGCCGACTCGAACGTGCCGGCGTAGACCTGTCCTGCCGTGATCCCGCACGAGCGGCAGCGGTTCCCGTCACTGGCCAGGATCTTCCGCCGCTGAGTGTCCGTAATGGACGAACTGTCCTTGGTGGCCTTGCCCGGCTCCCAGACCGGCTGCCCCTGCGCAACGAACCGCTGCTCGTGCTGGCCCAGCAGTGCGTCTTCCCTGTGCGTGTCGATCTGCCAGTTGTAGTCGCGCAGGTCACGCACCCGACGGTCGGCCTGGCTGATCCCGGGAAAGGCGTTCTTGACGTCTTCCTTGGTGAAGACGTTGCCCTCCCCTACGACCGTCACCAGCCACAGCGCGGCGCGCTTCATGGTTCCGAACTTCTCGTCCCGCCACGACGGCAGAGTCATTCCACATCCCCCTTTTGTCAGGTGCACGGCAACTCGGCAGGGACCAGAAGGAATCTTGCTGGCACCCCTTGCAAGCATCGCCAGTCTTCTCGCACCGCGACCCGCAACGCCAGGCTCCAGGAGGTTTCGAGGGGGGATGGAAAACATCCTCACACGCCGAAAAGGCCACTGCATCCGTGAGAATTGACTTGCCATCACCGCACATCAGAGGAACGGAAGTCGTGCGTGACGCCCAAGTCGCATAAGTGGAAAGAACTGCCGAGTGACATCACGGCGGCCCACCGGGCCCTGGTAACGGCAATGCGCGAGGTCCGGGAGTGCAGCCCCAGGACCCAGGCGAAGATCGCCGGAGATGCCCATCAGGCGGCGACGACCCTGTCGAACCATCTCAACGGCGGCCGCATCCCCGAGGAGGCCCTCCTGCAGGGGTTCTACGAGGTCATAGAGAAAGACGCCGCAGGAGGCGAACCCCTGCCGCACACCCTTGCCGCATTGCTGGAACTCCGTATCCACGCCCAGAAGAAGCACTGCGAGTGCTGCAGTGTCGGATACCCGCCTGATCACGACGACGAAGCGGAGCGGCCGGCTTCCGGCACTGTTCGGATGTCGCCGGTGCGGCGGCGGGCGCTGCTCCTTGGCCGTCAGACCCGTCGGCGCAAACTTTCGTTGCCGCAGACACAAATGAGGGTGCCGGTCCCCCGAGCGGAGGGGGACCGGCACCCTTCAGAAGCCGCCGAGCTCACATGGACGGAGACCGGAGTCGTGGCTGGCTACCTCGCCGATGGCCGGAACCGCGACGCAGACCTCCTGCTCTGGCGGGCGGGAACGTCCTACTCCGCGGACGACATCCTCAAGGCCGTGACCTCATGCCGCGCAGCTGGTTTGCAGAACGCCGCCGAAGCCATACTGATCAGCGCGGCAGAACGTACGGACAAGCGGGCCGTCATGAACATCACGGCGGCCTTCAACCACGCCGGCCGGCACGACGACGTCGGGATCCTGCTCGCCGCCGCGATCCGGGCTTCTGGCTGACCCTTGCACCCTGAGATCACGATCAGGCGGTCTCGGCGAGTACCTCCGCTTCCGCCTCGTAGTGCATCTGCGCGCGGTCGAGGAGATCGTCAGGGTCTCCCCCATGCGCGGCAACCCAGTGCAACAGGTCAGCGATAAGGTCCGTCGCGGACTCCTGAAGCATCCGAGCCGAGCGGTTCTGCACCAAGTCGGCGGCGCCAACCTCACGGCGGTACTGGGTCAGGGCCAGCTCAGCTCGCCGCACCCTCCGGCATTGCCCTTCGGGGTCCGCCCACAACTCGCACCAGACAGCCTTACCTGTTGATGTCAGCACTGTCCCCCAGGCGACCGCGACACCGGCAAGCAGGTGCAGGCCCCGGCCGCATTCCTCATCGCAGCACATCGGGCTAAGCGCCGGCACCTGATAGCTCTTGTCGTGCAGCTCGATCCGCAGGCGGTCCGCCGTCGGCTCCAGTACGAGCGTGGCGGACACACCCTCCCCCACATGCTTGATCACATTGGAGGCCAGCTCGCTGACCACGAGTTCAGCCTCGTCCGCGAATGCCGGCATCCCCCACGCCGCAAGCTGGCTTCTGACATTCCTCCGTAGCCCACGTAATGCGGTGGGCACGGCCTCAAACGGCAGCACGCTGCGGATTTCGGTTCCGCTGTCGCCACATACGGACATGCACGTCTCCTTCCGGCCACGTCAGCGCTACGCCTACCGTGTTCGTACGGCTGCGCTGCGTAGCTGCTTGCTGCGAGTATGGCAGCGAGAAGTCTCTCTATGTAACTTCTCACGCGAATCTCACGGGTGAATCTGCTGGTTCATCAACTGACGGTTCTCGTCGCCCTGTTGCATGGGGGCAACGGCCCGTACGGAACGAAAGGCAGCTCCGCGTGACAGCGAGGACCACGACCCGCCGCCGCCAGCTCGGCGCGATGATGCGGAAGCTCCGTGCGGCCAAAGGCATGACACTTGAGGAAGCCGGCCGGCTGGTCGGCGTGTCCAAGGCCACCGTCAGCCGCTACGAGACTCAGGAAGGGCCGGTGAAGTGGCCCATCGTGGACGCACTTTGTCAGCAATACGACGCGACAGCCGCGGAACGCAATGCAGTGGTCGCCCTCGCAAAGGACGCCAAGCAACAGGGCTGGTGGGCGCCGTTCACCGATTCCATCCCCGCCGATATGAGCTTGCTGCTGACACTTGAGGACGAGGCTCTACGAGAAGACCACTTCTCCTGCGTATACGTACCCGGCCTGCTTCAGACCCGCAGCTACAACACCGCCATCCAGCAGGCGAACGAGATGCGCCTCGCCCCCGAGGAGATCGCTCGACTCGTCGACATCCGCATGAAGCGACAGGAGATCCTGACCCGCCCCAAGCCCCCGCACCTCTGGGCAATCCTCGATGAGTCCGTGATCCGGCGCGTGGTCGGGTCACGCGAAATCATGCGCGAGCAACTCGGCCGTCTCTTGGATGCCAACGAATCACGGGACATCACCCTTCAGGTCCTTCCGTTCTCCAATGGGGCCCACACGGCGGCCTTGGGCAGCTTCGTGATCCTGGGCGGCGTCGAACCGTCCCTCGACGTCGTCTACGTCGACCTGCATGTCGGATCGCTTTTCATGGAGAAGGAAGAAGAACTGAGCCGATACCGACTTGCGTTCGACTACCTGCGAGCACAAGCCTTGGACATGGCCGCATCATCGGCAGTGATCGCGCGTGTCCGCAAGGAGATTTGATGGCTTCGTCTACTCGGTCCGTCCTGGCTCTTACGTGGTTCAAGTCCTCCTACAGCGGGGGCAACACAACCGAGTGCGTTGAGGCTGCCCATCTAGCAGAGTTGACAGCCGTGCGTGATTCGAAGGCCCCCGATGGGCCAAGGCTGACGTTCAGCCGTGCTGCCTGGGCGCCGTTCGTCACGTCCCTGCAGAGCACTTCGCCCGAGTAGACAACACATGAGGGCGAGGATCCTGCGGCAGGACATCCTCCCTACGCGTCGGGTCTCAGCTGGCTGCACGCACAGGCATCGGACTTAGAAGACGTCTCGGTTGGTGTGGAACTCACACTCCGCGCGCTGGCCCGGATGCCTGGCGGGTGCGTTGGCCCGGTCCTGCGGGCGGGTACTCCAGCCGAACGGGGCCGGGGTAGAAGGTCGCACTGTCCCAACCGGCCATCTCCTCGCCGATCAGGTAGCGGTACAGCCACTCGGCGAAGGTCATCGAGTGTGCGACCCAGTCACCTTCCTCGCCCTGTACCACCACACCGTCTGAGAACCCGTGGACCTGCGGAGCTCCGAAGACTGCGGCTCCTTGATCGGTGGAGGCGAGGGGCACGAGGCCCTCGGCGGTACCGAAGCTGAGCTGCGGGAGGTTGCAGAAGACGCGGGGATCGTCGTCAGGCCCCGTGACGTAGAACTCCCATGCGCTCTCGGACCAGGTCGCTGATGTCGAGCGGATCTCCTCGCCCAGGTTCCGCCAGTCGGACGCCGGATGGGATAGGCAGAGGTGTCCGTTGATCTGCACGGGTGCGTAGGCATCGACGATCCGCTTGTAGTCCGCCGGAAGGGTCCTGCCGAGTTCGTCCTCCAGACTGAGCCAGGCCGCAGGATCGGCGAAGCGTTCTTCCGCCGGGCCGAGCATGGCGAAGACGGCCGGCAGGTAGTCGGTCATGGGCCCTCGAAGGTGCTCGCTGGGAAACGTCTATGACAGCATCGACGACATCTCCTGTCCGCGGTCGGCCGGGGTCCTCGTTGTCATGGTATGGAGATGGTGCAGCAGTTAGGGCCCTGTTCTGACTTCAGTTCACTCACTGAGCTGATCCGGCTCCTGGAACCGGTCTACGACACTGGAGTTGTTGCTGAGACCGCCGTTGTGTACACCTCCAGCGCGGACTGCGGCTTTCGTCCGAGCAGTTTGCGCAGCATGTTGTGCCCGATGCCCGTGCCGACGTCCACGAGCTGATCGCCGGAGTCGAAGATCAGCCGCGCGACGAGTCGCGAGTCGAAGATCCAGAACGACAACGAAGCCCGCCCCTTCCGATGGACCTACGACGGCACCCCGCTCAAGGCCACCTGACCTCGCAGGATCAGTGCAGCGCTGCACTAGCCCTGGCAGCACGCCTGGACACACCTGTTCGGCACCGTCCACGGCCCACCCCGCCAACCAAGGGCTCGACCGGAACCGAACCGTGGAAAGGCTGGTCCGCGGCTACAACCTGACCATGCCCAACCACCGACCTGAAACCGGCTCGAATCCGGTCAGAAGATCACTCCCGGGTAGGGGTAGAAGGTGGGGGGGTAGGCGGGGTACGGGGGGTAGAAGGTGGGGGGGTAGGCGGGGTAGGTGGGGTAGGGAGGGTAGGCGGTGGGGGGGTAGGGGAGGTAGGTGGTGGGCCGTGGCTGCCATCCACACGCGCCTGGGTGCCAGTCGCACCAACTGTTGGGTACGGCCTTTGATGCGGTGGTCTTTGCCGGTACCTGTGGGGCCGCCTGGGCTGCGGGCGCAGCTACTGAAAAGGCAAGCGCCGAGGCCAAGACGGATGCACACACGAACCCGGGGATTCGTCCACGCACAGTTCTGGTCATGGTGAACCTCATCCTGTGGAGACCCCCGAGTTCTGCTGATCCCCCGTAACTCCACGCTCCGCCTCCTGCTAGCACCTGGCAACCTCTCCGCGCCCACCGGCCGAGGTATCTGTGGGGTCACGTCCGGTGGCGTGGTGTAACGATGGCCACGGTGATCCACTGTGAAAGCTAGGCGTTGAGGGCTGCCGGGTTGGTTGCCTCGGCGGTATTTCCTTCGATCAGGTGAAGGCGGCTGCGGCCGAGGATCTCGGGTCCCATGTAGCGGCGTTGTTCGGCCCATTCGTCGCTCTGCACGGCCAGGACGGCGCCGTACGCGGTGGACGACTGGCGCAGAGCGTGTGCCCACACCTTGGGTATGCGGGCCTTCGTCTACGGTTTCCTGCGGCCCCCGAAGACTGGTGGTCAGCGCTGACGGCGCCTGTTGCCAGTGCGCACTGAAGGGGCGATTTCAGGCCACAACACAATGCCCCTTACGCTGCGACATGTCGGTCAGCAACGGTCGGCCGGAAACGAAGGGCGACACCATGACCTCAGAAGCCAACACACAGGGCACCGTCGATGCCACAACAGCCTTGCTGCAGGCGGAACTTCCGCGCCTGGAAGAGCACCAGCAGGCTCTGGAGAAGGAACTCGCGACGGTCACCGAACGCCTGGAGTCGGTGCGCACCGCTCTGACCGCTCTGCAGGCGCTGTCCACCGCTCCCCCGGCACCGGCACCTGTGCTGGTCGGCAATGAGCCCAGCGCCGTCCCCGCTCCGTCGGCGAACGCTGAGACGGAGACGGAGAACGTCGCCGCTCCTAAGATTCCGCGGCAGGCGCAGGGGCGCACCGACTCTGCCGTCGAGGCGGAAGCCCCGCAGGAGGAGGCAGCAGCCACCCCTGCTCGCCGTACGGCCCGGAAGGCGCCCGTGGCCAAGGGCCGCAAGCAGGCGCCCGCCAAGCAGAAGAGCGAGCCTGCCAAGAAGGCCGTCACTGCCAAGGCCGCCAAGCCCGCGAAGGCCGCCGAGCCCGCGAAGGCCGTCAAGCCCGCGAAGGCCAAGGCGCCGAAGAAGGCTGCGCCCGCCGCACCGGCAGTCGACGACAGCGGCAGCCTCACCGAGATGGCCATGAAGGTCCTGGCCACGTTCGGCGACACCCCCGTCCGTGCGCGTGACGTCACGAAGGCCCTGGGACGCGAGCTCACCCCCGGCAGCATCAACACCGTACGCAGCACACTCGACCGGCTTGTCGGCACTTCCCGCGCCCACCGAGCCGGCCGCGGCCTCTACCAGGCCCCCGCCAACTGACGCCTCCCCCGGGAGGAGCCGCCCGCACGCCCCTGTCACTGGCTGGAAGCCGTGACGGGGGCGAAGGGTGTTTCTCAGTCGCTGAGCTCGCTGAGGCTGTCGTCAGCCACCATCGAGCGCGCCGGGCGGCGCCCCGTTGATCTTCGCGAACCGTTCCCGCCACGGGATGCGAGCGGGTTCCGGTGCGGGCGCGCCGTAGAAGGTCGCGTACGCGGTGGACTGGCGGCACGGGGGACATTCCGTCTCTTCTCCCAGAGGACGGAAGACGTGTTCCTCACCAGGCGAGGAGCAGACGACCATGGTCGCGGCCGACGGAAGTTGAGGCAGCGGGGTCGGGCCCTCGGGAAGCTTCTGGATGAGGCGGTAGCGCAGGAAGCCGACCGCCGAGCGCACGCCGCCTTCCGGGCGTTCGGCCAGCAGTGCCTGTCGCAGGTCGGACTCGCTCAGCCCGCGCTCCAGCCACTTGACCGCCTCCACGGCCAGTGCGCGGGCCTCGCGCATTCCCAGGTGCAGTTCGCGGCGGGTGTGGCGCAGCGAGAGCAGGACCCGTTCCGCGCGGGCCAGTTGGAGGGACTCAGCAGCCGACCCCGCCGTCGGTCCGGGGTCGGGGTCCGTCGTCGGCTCGGCTTCGGAGGGTGGGTGGGGAGTGGTCTTATCACTGTGGTCTTCTACCGGTTGATAGCCACCGGCCCTCCGGGCGGTCGGTTCGCCGACCGTCGGGAACTGCGTACTCGGTGGCGGGGTGGTGGGCGGGACAGCCTCTCGTAGGTGTCCTGCCTGCTCACTCGTCAGAGGGGTGTTCGCGACCAGTTGCTCGGTGACCCAGCGGCCTCGACCGCCCTGGCTTCGCCACTCGTGTACGTACCCGTGCGCGACCAGCTGTTCCTTCGCCTTCTGGTACGCGCGGCCCTTGATGCCCAGCTTCCGGGCGAGTTCGCTCAGGGGCTTGCAAGTGGTCTCTTCGGGAAGGCCCTGGATGTACAGGAGCAGGATCTTCGCGTCACTGCTCAGACGCGGATGGCGCACGACATCGTGCGATGCCTTCGTGAAGCGCCGAGACGGGGCGATAACATGACGCAGCATTTCCGGTGGGCTCGATCCACTGGTGATGAAGGCCCTCGGTTGGTGTTGGCGCACCACCGGGGGCCGCTCCATGTGCGCGTACACACACAGAGCGTGATGGTTTCGTCACCGTACCGCACGTCCGGCATCTCCCACCATGTGAACAGGACTTCACATCGCGCCCTCGGTGTCTGTCAGGCACCCAGCACGTGCGCGAGAAGGATCTGTTGGGCCGGAGCAGTCGCGCATCGGGGAATTGAGGTCCGCCCCGCCGGTGACCTGTGGTCTCCGGCGGGGCGGGCAGTCAGTACGGAGCGGGGAAATTCGCCTGTTCGGGCGTGATCAGATGCGCACCGCGGCCTGGTAGCTGCCGATGGTGTTCATCGATTCGTAGCGGACGTAGGCGCCCGGGTACGGGGCGTGCAGCACGGTGTTGTTACCCGCGTAGAGGCCCACGTGCGAGGTGTTACTGAAGAAGACCAGGTCGCCCGGCTTCAGGGCGCTGCGCGCGATGCGGGTGCCCTGGTTGATCTGGGTGTACGTGGTGCGGGTGATCTGGGCACCGGCCTGGGCGTAGGCCCACTGGGTCAGGCCCGAGCAGTCGAAGGAGTTGGGGCCGGTGGCGGTGCGGACATACGGCTTGCCCACCCGGGTGGAGGCGGCCTGGAGGGCGGCGGCGCCGAGGGCGGAGGCGGGGGCCTCGTTGCCGAGTTCGACCCGGTCGCCGGCGGCGCGGCTGGCGCGCTGGTCGTCCTGGGCCATCTTGGCGCGCTCGGCGGCGGTCAGGGTGTTGAGCAGGCGCTGCGCCTCGGCGAGCTTGCCCTGGAACTTCTTCTTGTTCTCGCCGAGCGTCTTGCGGACGTCCGCGAGGTCGCCCAGCTTGTCCTGGGCCTCCTTGCGCTGCTGCGCGAGGGCCCGCTGCTTCTCCTGGATCTTCTCCAGCGACTCGGTCTGCTTGGCCGTCAACTGGTCGAGGGCCGAGGCCTCGTCGAGGAAGGTGTCCGGGTCCGAGGCGAGGAAGAGCTGCACGGACGGGTCGATGCCGCCGGAGCGGTACTGCGCGGCGGCGAGCGAACCGAGGCCGCTGCGGAGCGTGTTGAGCTCCTGCTGACCGCGGGCCACCTTGTCCTGCAGCGCGCCGACCTGCTTTTCGAGCTTCTGCTGCTGTTCCTTGGCCCCGTTGTACTTCTCGGTGGCCTTCTCCGCCTCGTGGTAGAGCTTGTCGACCTTCGCCTTGACCTCACTCTTGGTCGGCTTGGGGTCGGCGTGTGCGGCCTGGGAGGTCAGGGCCACGGCCGCGGCGGCGGTCGCGGTGAGCACGGTCACACGGGCGCGGCTCGGCTGCTTGGGACGACGGTGGGACGCCACGAAGGCGAGCTCCTTCTTCCTCGAGCCGCCTACCGGGCTGTGGGGGACTGAATCCCCGGCTCCGTGCACGTCACGGACTCGGCGGTTCCTTCGCTGCCACCCCGGATGGGTGATCAACCGTGCGAAGGTTCGAAGCCCGACCTTAGTGACCATCTTGTAATCAGTTCAATCCAATCTCGACACACGAGGTACTTCTTTACTCACATCACACGGCGTGTAGCGGCGACTTGACGGTACGTTTCCTGATTTCCGGCACGTCGCAACAAGTCTCACTAGACGCGTGAAAGCCGCTTCAGGGGCAAGATGGACGCAACGGGCTTGGCGCCGCCTTCCGCCACCCCGTCGGCCACCTCGCGATCGGTGGAGACCACCACGACAGGCCGTCCGGACGGTGTTTCACGGCGGCCTTGGCGCCGGACTTCCGCACGGCTTCGGGACCGTTTTTCAACGGCCCCTGGCCGTGCGTACGGTGGCTGCCCGGACGATCAGGGCTGAGCCTGCAGCCAGTTCATATCGTGGGCGTAGAGCACGCGCTGGCACTGGTCGACGCAGCTGGACGACTCAGCCGTGGTGTGCTCGGAGACCGACCACAGCCTGGACCTGCCACGCTCGATGTAGAGGTCCTCAGGGCCCACGGCCGTCTTGATCGCTTCGTGTGTGAGGGTCAGCTTGCCGTTGGTGAGCTCGGCCTGCCAGATGCTGCCCTGGCTGTAGGCGCTGCTCTGGTTGAAGTAGAAGTTGCCGTTGTAGGCAGCGGCTCCCTGGATGCCCTCCTTGGGGAGGTAGTTGGCCCACGGCTGTGCGGCCACGTCGCCGCTCCAGGATTCGAGGTTCGCGATCGGGTACGAGCTGATCCGGCCGGTGGACGCCATCATGATCTGGTTGGGGTTCCCGAGGTCGATGCCCGGGCGGCAGTACTCACCCATGACGAGCCGGTCCGGGGTCGTGCTCCGGTCCAGCGAGAGGTACGAGGCCTTGGGAGCGCCGTAGTCGGTGCACCAGGAGATCGGGGCGCCGCTGCTGTACTTCGAGGCGTTGTACTGCGGGGACTTGAACTTCCAGCTGGCCACCTGTGGCATGACGTACCGGTAGCCGTAGCTGTACCAGACGTTGTTCTGCCGTCCGACCTTGGTCTTGTCCTCGACGTTGGACGTCGTGTGGACGCCGTCCGTGTCCGCCCCCATGTCATCGTGGGTGGTGGGATCGCCGTCCGGGTCCAGGTCCATGATCTTCTCCATGCTGAAGACCCGGATGCCGTTCATGGTGTCCGCGACATAGAGGTAATTGCCGTACCAGACCATGCCACCGGCGTGGATGCCTGCCTGCAGCGGCTTCTCGTCGGCGTGCAGCGCGTCGTACGAGATGTGGTCGGCGCTGTTCTCGTACAGCCAACCCAGCAGGACATGACGGTACTTGACGGTGCCATCCGCCCGGCGCTGGACGAAGGTGACCCGGACACCCTTCTCGTTGCAGGAGTCGTGCGCCTTCAGTTCCGCCTCGTTGCAGTCGCCGATCGAGTTGTCGTTGGAGTCGCGGCCGGGGTTCCAGTTGTCGTACGAGCCGAACATCGTGATGTCCGAGGCTGTGCCCCACAGCTCGTTGTCCTTGGCGTCGGAAACGCCGGTGACCGCCTGGGGGATCCATTCCTGGGATGTCGAGTCATCGTCCATCAGGCAGTACTTGATGGCGGGATCCTCGGACGTCAGAAACGGGTCGCGATCGGCGCAGTTGACACGGGCGGTGCGGTTGGCGGCGAGGAGCAGATTCTGCACCCCCTGCTTGGGCAGAATCGCGTCGAGCCGCTCCACACGGCTGGTCAGGTTGCTCCCCGCCGTCAGCGTGAAGTCACCGGACGAGGCCGCCCCGCCCGGTTCGGTGAAGTCCTGCGCGCGGAAAGCCGGCTGCTCCGCCATGGTGGCTCTCGGTTCCTGTACCCAGGACTGGGTCTTTCCCGGTGGCGGGGTGGGCACGGAATCCTCGGCATGGGCGGGCGTCATGAGCCCGCCGAAGGCGAACGCGGCCGCCGTGCAGGCGGCCAACCATGCCTGGCCTATTCGTCGTTGGGGCACTGGTGCTTCCCTCCAGTACATCTGAGAAAGATGATTCGACGGAGGGTCACAGAACGTACGCGCAGGAAGCAAAGTTCGTGCGATTCTCGACGCGGAGGCGAATGTCCCGCATGGCCGACATGGCGGACCGAGACATGAGTGGGTTTCCTACGTGGAGCCGAGTACCGCGAACCACAGGGGCGCCAGGTGGTGTCCGTGGGCGGCTGGCGCGATCGGCACCCACCCGAGATTACTGTTCGGTAACACGGGTGCGCGGGGGTTGGCGGCACAGGCGGCGCGGGATTGACTCATCAACCATGACTGAGTGGACCGGCCGCACCGCCGTCGAGATCGCCGCCGCCGTACGCGAAGGACGGGCGAGCGCGGCCGACGTCACCCGCCAGCACCTCGACCGCATCGCCCGGCTCGAACCGGGCTTGTCCGCGTTCCGGCACGTGCGGGCGGAGCAGGCGCAGGCCGAGGCGGAGGCGGTGGACCGGCGGGCCGACCGCGCCTCCCTGCCGCTCGCGGGAGTCCCCGTCGCGGTCAAGGACAACATCGCGGTCGCGGGCGAGCAGGCCCGCATGGGATCCGCTGCCACGTCGTCGGATCACAGCCCCACCGATCACGTCATCGTCCAACGGCTGCGGGCAGCGGGCGCCGTGGTGGTCGGTCTGACCAACGTGCCGGAACTCTGTCTGGTCCCGATGGCCGACAGCGTCTACGGGATCGCGCGCAATCCCTGGAACGAGCAGCGCACGCCCGGCGGCTCCTCGGGCGGCAGCGCGGCCGCGGTGGCTGCCGGTCTGGTCCCACTGGCGCACGGCAACGACGGGTTCGGCTCGATCCGGATCCCCTGTGCCTGCTGCGGAACGATCGGGATCAAGCCGGGGCGGGGCGTCGTGCCGCACGCACCGGACGACCCGACCTGGTTCGACCTGGTCGAGAACGGCCCGATCGCGACCACGGTGCAGGACGCGGCCCTCGGACTGGCCGTGATGGCCGACGAACCGGGCTTCGCGCAGCTCGGCGATGTGGGGACGCTGCGCATCGGCGTATCGGTCCGGTCGATCTCGCCCGGCTTTGCGATCGCGGCCCAGTACCGCCGTGCCGCGCTGGAGACCGGGACGCTGCTCAAAGGACTCGGGCACACGGTGACCCGGCACAACCGGCGCTATCCGGCATGGCTGGGACCCGCGTCGCTGAGCTCCTGGTTCGCGTCGGCGCGCGCGAGCGCAGCGGGACTCGACCGCGCCGGACTCGACCGGAGCACGCGCCGACTGGCCGCGGTCGGCGGGGCGTTGGCGGCCCTTCACCTGGACGGGGCGCACGGGCGCGACCGCTGGCGCACCGACGCCGCAGAACGCTTCTTCGGGCAGATGGACGTGTTGCTGCTCCCCGCGCTCAGCCAGCCGGCGGCGCAGGCCAAACGGTGGGGCGACGCCGGTGGACTGCGCACCACGGCAGTCAGCACCCGCACGGCCTCGCTGTTCGGCTCCTGGAACATCGCGGGCTGGCCGGCGCTCGCGGTTCCCGTGGGTGTGGGCGTCGACACCATGCCCGTCGCGGTGCAGCTCGTGGCCAAGCCCGGCGGCGAGAAGCTGCTGCTGGAACTCGCCGCGCAGATCGAGGCGGCCAAGCCCTGGCCGCGGCACGCCCCGCGCTATGCCGCACACAGAGACGGCAACAGGGACGCGGCGGTCGCCGGAGAAGGCTGACCGGGGCAGGAAGCTGACAACCACGAGCGGCTACTGAACGCGCACCGCCCTCAGCCGCGTTCGAAGCGGTGCAACTGCCCGATGGCCGAGAAGCCGCGGCGCTCGTACCAATAGCGTGGCCAGTCGTCCGCATCGGCGATCAGGAACCGCGTACCGCAGCCCGCGTCGGTGGCCATGCGCAGGGCCGTGGCCAGGACCGCGTCGGCGTGGCCGCGGCCGAGGTGGGTCTCGGAGGTCATCAGGTCCTCGATCTGGGCGATGCCGGATGCCGGGTCCAGATAGAGATCCGCCCACGAGGCGACCTCGCCCTCCTCCGTGCGGGCCGCTATGAAGTGCACGGCGTCGGCGCCGCGACGGCGGGTCTCGCGGCGGTCGACGAGGTGGCGTACGACCGTGTCGTCGGCGTCCGGGAGGAAACCGCGCCAGCGCCGGGTGAGCGGCGCACGGATCGCGTCGAGGTCCACCTCCTCCGCGTGGCTGCCGCCCGGCGCCGGACCTGTGTGTGCCATGACCAGTTGGACGGAGTGGGTGTATCCGGCGCGGATCAGCGGCTCCGCGCACGCCCTCCCCGTCTCGTCGTCGAGGACGGAGATCCGTCGGAACGGCAGATGTCCCAGCGCCTCGTCCGCAATGCCGGGCAGCGTCTCGGGGGTGGCGGGCCCCTCGATGACGACCTGGTTGTTCGCGTGCGAGTGCGCGAAGGCATCGTCGAGGACGGCGAATCCGCCCGGGAGGTCGATGGTCTGCGCGGCCTGGCGGCGGGCGAAGGCCGAGAGGAAGGCACTGATCGGCTGCAGTTCTGGGCGTGGCATGGGGCGAGCTTAGGGAGCCGTGGACCGCGGGCGCCTTCGGATTTCCCGGCCCGAGCAGCCTCCCGGTCAGCGAGAAGCCGAAGCTCTGCGGTTGCGCACTGCCTTGACCGTGACGGTCACGGCCACCGCCACGATCACGATCAGCGCGATCGCCCCGATCGCAGGCCGGCCGCCCTGGTTGAAGATCGCCGAGCCCAGCATCAGAGCGACCATCGGCACGAACTGCAGCGCCACCCACAGCACGATGAGGCCGATGGCCACCCGGACGACGAACCAGAAGCTCGGTCGCCGCAGGTCCCGTACAGCGCTCTCCAGACGTGCCAGGTCCGAGGCCATGCGCTCCTGGCTCTTCTCCAGCGCTGCCAGGCGTTCTTCGAGTTCAGGGGTGGTCATGGGCATGACCCTAAGTGACAGGGTGGCAGGGAGACCATCACCGCAGTCCCGACTTCCAGCCGGTGCCGGTCCGGGTGGTGCTCCCGGACAGCCGGACGTTCTCCGCTCAGTGCCGCCCGCAGTGTGGCGCGGCCGGCCGCAAGGGCCGATCGCCCGTACGGTGAGCCGGTGACGCGTCTACTTCCGCGGCGACACCGACCCGACCGGGACGGTCGTGCGTATTCCCGGACGGACTACGCGGGAGCCGTTTACGGATCCCTCCTGGCTGCCTCCGTGATCGCCGCCACGAGCGCGGTCGGCAAGTTCCCCCGCCTCGAGACCGTCGTACTGCTGCTCGTCACCGGATTGGTGTTCTGGGCCGCCCATGTCTACGCGCGCCTCGCCGGTGAGAGGTCGACCGGCCGGTCCGTCGACTGGTCCGAGGTGCGCCGGGTCGGGCGGAGCGAGTGGTCGATCGTCGAGGCGGCCGCGCTACCGGCCGCCGCCGTGAGCCTCAGCCCGCTTCTCGGACTGGGCCTGAGCGCCACCTGGTGGCTCGCCCTGGCGGTAGCCGTGGTGCAGCAGATGACGTGGGCCTGTCTCGGTGCCCTTCACGCCGGTGCCTCGCATCGGCAGGCGGCCGTGGAGTCGGTGGTCAACCTGCTGCTCGGACTGGTCATCGTGGTGGCCAAGGCCGCCCTGGGTCACTGAGGCAGCTGCTGCCCGCCTTCACGGCGACGTATCACCTCACCGTGATCCATCACGCAAGGTCATGTGAAGACACGACCCAGGGCCTCTCCCCGGGGGCGGGGCGCGAGGGGGACGCGGCCCCGTCAGCGGTAGTCCTCCGGGTGGCCCTGCATCCAGGTGTTGATGCGGTCGCGCGTGCCGAACAGCTCGGAGCGGTGCTTCTCCAGATTGTCCGTGGAGGTGTCGCCCTTACATGGACGTGCGCAGGGCGGCCAACCACGCCACGGGCTCCTTGAAGTGACCGGGGCCGTTCGGGTACGCCTTCATCGACGCTTCCAGGCCCATCAGTTGGTCATTGACCCGGCCCAGGACGTAGCCGCAGTCGCCCGCGCCGGGGGTGCAGGTCTCGTCCAGGGTGGCCTGGAGCGTGGCGAAGGCGTCGCGGACCTGTGCGGGCCTGGTCGCGAGCGTCCCGGATGCGGCGGCGTCCTCCGCGGCGGCTGACGCCTCGGCGTCCGCTTCCGCGTGCGCCTCGGCCGCCTTGGACGCGGCTGCCGCGTTCGCCGACGGCGCCACGTACGGGACGTCGCCGCCGGGCCCCTCCGTCGTGTCGGCGCTGCTGCAGCCCACCAGGAACGCACCCAGAAGCAGCGGCAGCGCTGCGGCGGCACGTGTGAACGTATGGACAGACATGAGGCCCCCCTCGCCGATTGGCCCAGACCATACCTCACAGTCGGTCGCACCGCGCGGGCCATGAACTCCGCGATCTGCGCGCACAGTTCGCCCGGCCGGTCCAGGTGCACGTCCTGTCCCGCGCGCCGGGGACCACGCACACCGCGCCGGCGGATCGTGCCGCCCTCAGCCCGTGATCAGGGTCTGGAGCGCGGGCGCGTACAGGTCCGCGAGGTGTTCGGGGGTGGCCAGTGCACCCGCGCCCTCACGGTGCAGGCTCAGGGTGGCGCCGAGGCCGAGGAGGTGGCCGGCGATCAGTTCGGCGCGCAGGGCGCGTTCGTGGCCGGGGAGGCGGGCGGTCAGTGCCTCGGTGACCTGTTCGTGGAAGCGGTCGCGCAGCAGCGACCGTTCGTCCCGGTTGCCGAGGGAGAACACGACGCGCAGGAGCGGATCCGTCTGCTGTTCGCGGCGGCGGCGCACGAGCGTGATCACCATGTGGCGGCCGAGCTCGTCCAGCGGGGCGTCGAAGAGCTCCTCGGCAGCCGGGCCGAAGTCGGCGACCGTCTTGAAGAGTTCTTCCTTGCGGCCGAAGTGCTTGACCACCAGGGAGGGGCTGACTCCCGCGTCGGCGGCGATGCCCCGGATGGTCACATCCGCGTACGGGCGCTGAGTGAACGCCCGCCGGGCCGCCCGCAGGATCGCGTCCCGGCCCGAGCCGGGGTCGGTGGGGGCCGGAGCCGGAGCGGTGGCCTGGCTGCCGGTCATGCGCCCTCCTCGATCGTGATCGTCCGCGCACCGCCCCTGCGGTCGCTGCGGCTCTCTCCGACCGTACCCGCCCCGGCCGTACGCTGGCCGGGCAGGAACAGCGTGACCGTCAGCGCCAGCAGCGCCGCGCCCGCCGCGATCAGGAAGACCAGCTGATACGCGTGGAGCGTCGGAGCCGTCCGGCCGCCCACCCGGAACGTGAGGTTGGTCAGCACGGCGGCCACCGTCGCGCTGCAGAACGCCTGCCCGATCGATCTCATCAGCGTATTGAGACCGTTGGCCGCGCCCGTCTCGCTGACCGGAACCCCGCGCATCACCAGCGCGGGCAGCGCCGAGTACGCGATGGCCGTGCCCGACGCGACGACCGTCGCACCGGCGATGATCAGCCACAGGCTGTGGCTGGTGAAGTAGCGCACCACATAGCCGACGGCGATGATCGCGGCCGCCAGCATCAGGCTGACCTTCGGTCCGTACCGTGCGGAGATCCGGGCCGAGACCGGCGAGAGCACCACCATCGACACGCCGCCCGGCAGCAGGCACAGTCCGCTGACGACGAGCGAGGCACCGAGCCCGTAACCTGTCGCCTTCGGCTCCTGCACCATCTGCGCGGTGACCAGGGAGTTCGCGTAGAAGGCGAAGCCGATCAGCAAGGCGGCGACGTTGGTCAGCAGGACGGCCGGGCGGGCCGAGACCCGCAGGTCGACCATGGGCGTCGTCACGCGGAGCTCGTACGCGCCCCAGAGCAGCGCCACCACGACGGCGCCGACGAGCAGTCCGACCGTGCGGGCGGACGTCCAGCCCCAGTCGGCGCCCTGCGTCACCGCGAGCAGCAGACAGACCAGCGCCGCGGACAGCCCGAGCGCGCCGACGGCGTCGAAGCGGCCGCGGGTGCGCAGCGGGGACTCGGGAACACAGCAGAGCACCAGCACGATGTCGATGAGGCCGATCACGCCCGACACCCAGAACATGGTGTGCCAGTCGAAGTTCTCGACGACGAGCGCGGCGACCGGCAGCCCGACGGCCGCACCGATGCCGAGCGTCGAACTCATCAGGGCGACCGCGGAGAGGACCCGCTCGGGCGGGAGTTCGTCACGCAGGATGCTGATGCCCAGCGGTACGACGGCGAGCGCGGCGCCCTGGAGGGCGCGGCCGGTGATCAGCACGCCGATGTGGGAGCTCACCGCGCACAACACGGAACCGATGACCAGCACCGCGAGCGAGGCGACGAGCACCCGCCGCTTGCCGTACATGTCGCCGACCCGGCCCAGGACGGGCGTGAAGACGGCGCCGGTGAGAAGGGTGACGGTGACCAGCCAGCTCGCGGCGGCGGGGGTCGCGCCGGTGAGGGCCGGGATGTGCGGGAGGAGCGGGACGACGATCGTCTGCATGACCGCGACGACGACCCCGCAGAAGGCGAGGACGCCCACGGCGAAACGGGGGTGGTGCGGGGCCGGGGTCAGGGCGGCCGACCCGTCGGGGGCAGAGGTGTCCGCGGGCATGCGATCTCCGTGGGGTGTTCGGCGGTGGAAGCCAGGGGGGTGCACAGACGTTCACCTCCTAGGGTAAACGCTTGTGCACCCCCTGGGGAGCCCGGGTCGCCACGCGCCGCGTTAGCCTCGGACCACAGCACACGAAGAAGCCACGACACGAGAAGGCGAAGGTGGCGGCGATGGCAAAGGTTCCTACGGCGGCAGTGGCGGCGAGCGGACTCGTCGGCGGGTACGCGGTCGCGCGGTGGACCAAGAAGCGGCCGCTCGGTGGGGTCGCGCTCGCCGCAGCGGGCACGGTCGCCGCGTACGAGTGGAACCGACAGGCCGGACCGCGTGCGGCCACCGCTCTGACCACGGCGTACGTCGCCGCGTTCGCCGGATCACACCCGCTGGCCAAGAAGCTCGGCGCCTGGCCCGCCGTCTTCACCGTGGCGGGCACCGTCGCCGCCGCGTCATGGGCGGTCACCCGCCGCGCCGCCTGAGAAATTTCTCCCGCCGGCCCGCAGCGCACTGAACGCGGGCGCGTCGGCGTCCGTATTCAAGAGCACTCCCCCGCGTAAGAGGCCGGGTGCGTACCCGTACGACAGGACGGGTACGCACCCGGACCCTCACCGGGGGACGTCGCTCACGCGCCGAACGCCCGCGACACCGTGTAGATCAGCAGGCCCGCCAGGGCACCCACCACCGTGCCATTGATCCTGATGAACTGCAGGTCACGGCCGATGTGCGCCTCGATCTTCTTCGACGTCTGGTCCGCGTCCCAGCTCGCGACCGTGTCACTGATCAGCGAGGTGATCTCCGTGCGGTACCTCGTGACGACATACACCGCCGCGTCCTCCAGCCAGCCCTCCAGCTTGGTCTGCATCCGCCCGTCCGTCGCCAGCCGCGCGCCGAACGTCAACAGCGAGGCGCGCGCCCGCAGCCGCAGCTCGCTCTGCTCGTCCTCCGCCGCCGTGATGATCATCGTGCGTACCGACGCCCAGGCCGACGCGATGACGTCCTGGACCTCGGCGCGCCCCAGGATCTCCGTCTTCAGCCGCTCCACCCGCGCCCGGGTGTCCGAGTCGGTCTGGAGGTCGGCTGCGAAGTCCGTCAGGAACGTGTCGATCGAGGCGCGCGCCGGATGCCCCGGCATGTCCCGCACCTCCGTCACGAAGCGCAGCAGCTCCTTGTAGACCCGCTCCCCCACCCGCTTGTCGACGAACCGCGGCGTCCACCCCGGCGCCCCGCCCTGCACCGCGTCCATCACGGAGTCGCCGTGCAGCACCAGCCAGTCGTGCGCACGTACACAGATCAGGTCCACGACCCGGCGGTGGCCGCCGTCGGCGACGATCTTCTCCAGCATCTTCCCGAGGCCGGGGCCGATCTCCGCCGCGTTCGCCCGCCGGGTGATCGCCTCAGCCACCACGGCCTGCACGTCCGAGTCCCGCAGGACCGTCAGCGCGCCGCGCAGCGCGGTCGCCAGCTCGGCGGTGACCCGGTCGGCGTGGTCCGGCTCCGCCAGCCAGGCACCGAGCCGGCCGCCGATGCCCAGCGCCTGGATCCGGCCGCGCACGACATCACCCGAAAGAAAATTCTCCCCGACGAAGGAACCCAGAGAGGCCCCGAGCTGGTCCTTCTTGGTGGGGATGATGGCGGTGTGCGGGATCGGCAGGCCGAGCGGACGCTTGAACAGCGCCGTGACGGCGAACCAGTCGGCCAGCGCACCCACCATCCCCGCCTCGGCGGCCGCGGCGACGAAGCCCGGCCAGCCGCCCACACCCGCGTTCTTCGCCCAGGTGGCGAGGACGTACACGAGCGCGACGAGCAGAAGGAGGCCCGTGGCCGTGGTCTTCATATGGCGCACACCACGCCGCTTCTCCTCGTCCGCGGCCGTGTACGCGAAGGAGGCGAGGGGGGCGGGGCGTGCGGGAGCGGAGGCTGCGGTGCCGGAGCTCCCGTCCGCGCCGCCACGTGCCTGTGCGGGCTCGGCCGGTCCGCCGCCCGGCTCGCCCGACCTGGTCCGTTCGATCCGTTCCATCCGCTCCACCCGTCCGCGTCCGCGTACGCATCGCCCCCGGTGCCCCGTACGCATTGTCCTTACCTGACGTACTCCCGGGCCGCATGTCGAGTTCCCGGCACTGTGCCCCATCATGAGACCAACCCCCATCACCACGAGGAGACACCCCGCCGATGCCCAGGCGCCAGGGAACCGCCCTGCTCATCGCCCTCGTGGCGGGCACCGCCGCGCTTGCCGCGTTCACGGCGTACGCCGGGTCCGCGCTGTTCTCCGGTGCCGGGTCGCAACAGGTCGGCGCGCAGCCGGCGGCCCGCCCGCCCGCCGAGCCCGCCCACTCCACCGGCGTCTGGGTCGCCACCTGGGCCGGGGCACCCGTGGCCGGGGTGACGGACCCGTACCCCGGCCACGACCTCACCCGGCGCACCATCCGTAACGTCGTCCACACCAGCATCGGCGGCGACGCGGCCCGCATCACCCTCTCCAACCTCTTCGGTACGCGCCCTCTGCTCGTCGACCGGGCCACGGTGAACACCCGTCCCGTCTCCTTCCGCGGCGCCCCCTCCGTCACCGTCGCCGCGGGCGGACAGGTCGTCAGCGACCCGGCCGTCGTCCCCGTCGACGCCGACTCCGATCTCGTCGTCACCCTCCGCACACCCACCGCCGAGGGACCCGTCACCGTCCACCCGAACAGCCACCAGACCTCGTACCTCGCGGACGAGCGCGGTACCCGGCAGACCAACGTGTGGCGCTACCTCACCGCAGTGGACGTCCGCAACGCCTCCTCCGCCGGAGCTGTCGTCGCCATCGGCGACTCGCTCACCGCAGGCACCGGCTCCGCCCTCGACGCCAACGGCCGCTGGACCGACGTCCTCGCCGACCGGCTGCGCGGGCGCTACGCGGTCGTCAACCAGGGCATCGCCGGCAACCGCATCCTGCGCGACGGCCAGGGCCGCGGTCAGCGGGCGCTCGCCCGCTTCGACCGCGATGTACTGGGCGTCGCCGGCGTGAAGACCGTCATCATCGCCCTCGGCATCAACGACGTGCAGCAGTTCCCGCAGGAGCAGGACCCGCAGCACATCGTGGACGGCCTGAAGGCCATGACGGAACGCGCCCACGCGCGCGGGCTGCGGGTCGTCGGGGCAACTCTGATGCCGTACGAGGGGTACCCCACCTGGACACCCGAGCGGGACGCCGTACGGATGCGGGTCAACGAGCTGATCCGGGCAGGCGGCGTCTTCGACGAGGTCGTCGACTTCGACCGGGCGGCACGCGACCCGTACCGACCCGGCCGGCTCCGCCCGGCCTACGACTGCGGCGACCATCTGCATCTCAACGACGCCGGATATCTGCAGCTGGGTCAGCAGGTGGACCTGCGGAGCCTGCACCAGGAGGCTCCGGTGTCCGACCAGCTCTGAGGAAAAAGGACGCGGTGGGCGGTGCGTCCGCCGCGACCTCAAGCGCCGGACGGGCTCATGCGTCCCCGGGCCCCTTCTTCAGCTGCCGGGCCCGCTCCTTGTCCGCCTTCGTCCGCTTGCGCTCCACACCGACCCCGCCCATCAACGCGAACCCGGTGATCCGCACCCGCGGCGAGCTCGGCGAGGGGACGCCCTCGCCCGTCGCCCGGTCCCCGAAGCCCCCCATGACGCCGATGCCCCTGACCTCGACATTCAGCTCCGGTGGGACCGTCACGCGCATCCCACCCATGATCGTGAAACAGCGGATGACGACCTCGCGGTCCTCGAAACGGGCCTCGCGCAGATCGATCTCGCCTCCGCCCCACATCGTGAACGCGGTGAACGTCCGGCCCACCGTCCACCTACCCTTGCGCCCGAACCCACCCCAGATGGCGAACGCGCCCTTCGACGTGGCGGGACCGCCGATACGTTCCGCCCAGTCGACGCCCGCCGAACCCGTGCGTGCGGGCGCGCTGCCCGCACGCACCGGCGCCACCGCACCGCCCGGTGCCGGAAGATCGCGGATCAGTGGCTCCAACTCCCCATGCGTACGCGCCTTGTAGGCCGCATCGAGCCGCTGCTCGAACTCCTCCATCTGCAGGCGGCCCTCCGCCACCGCCTCGCGCAGGACCTCGGCAATTCGTTCACGCTCGGCATCGGAAGCACGCATGTCGGGAAGTTCACTCGTCATACCGCGCAGCCTATTGAACGCGCCCGCTCACGTCACCGATCCACCGCGCCTCGGACCCACCGCGCCTCGGATCTAACGCGCCTCGGACCCACCGCGCCTCGGATCTAACGCGCCTCGGCCGATGCGTACATCTTCGCGATCACGGCCTCGATGTCCGGCTCCCGCACCGAGAGATCCACCAGCGGATACTCCGCAGCGATCCGCGCCACCAGCGGAGCCGCCGAACCCGACGCCGGAAAGGCCAGCCACTGTCTCGGCCCCTCCACCTTCACCGTACGCACCGAAGGCTCCGACTCCAGGCGGATCGGCGGGAGTTCGCGCTCCAGGTCCACGACCAGCGTGCGCTCGCTCTCGCCGACTTCATGCAGCCCTGCGAGCGCACCGTCGTACATCAGGCGGCCGTGGTCGATCACCATCACCCGCCGGCAGAGCTGCTCGATGTCCGTCAGATCATGAGTGGTGAGCAGCACCGTCGTACCCCGCTCGGCATTCAGGTCCCGGAGAAATCCACGGACCTTGGCCTTGGAGACCACATCCAGACCGATCGTCGGCTCGTCCAGATACAGCACCTCCGGGTCGTGCAGCAGTGCCGCCGCAATGTCGCCGCGCATCCGCTGCCCGAGCGACAACTGCCGCACCGGCACATCCAACAGCGCTCCCAGATCCAGGAGTTCGACACAGCGTTCCAGGTTCTCCCGGAACCGGGCGTCAGGGACCCGGTACATCCGGTGCACCAGCCGGTACGAGTCGCGCAGCGGCAGATCCCACCAGAGTGTGGTGCGCTGGCCGAAGACCACACCGATCCGGTGCGCCAGCCTCGTACGCTCCCTGGAAGGGTCGATGCCGGCGACCCGTAGCCGCCCGCCGCTCGGAGTGAGGATGCCCGTCAGCATCTTGATGGTGGTCGACTTGCCCGCGCCGTTCGGACCGATGTAGCCGACCATCTCGCCGCGCTCCACCCGGAAGCCGATCCCGTCGACCGCGCGGACCTCGCGCCGCTCGCTGCGCAGGAAACCCGTCCTGCGGCGCACCTCGAAGACCTTCTCGACACCGTCGAGCTCGATGAAACCCGTACCCGTAGCCATGCCCCGACCTCGCTCCGCTCGTCCTCAGTTGCCCGTGCTCCGGTACGAGCGCAGCCCCGCCCGCCACGCCGCACCCGCGAGCCCCCAGCACACCCCCGCCACCACCGGCGGCAGGAACGCCACCCACTCCGGCAGCCCCAGCGGGTACTCCCGGCCCAGCACATACAGCGTGGGCAGCCAGTTCACGAAGGCCAGCGGCACCACGAACGTCACCCCGCGCACCAGATCCTTCGCGAAGACCGTCGGCGGGTACTGCAGCAGCGTGTTCCCCCCGTACGTGAAGGAGTTCTGCACCTCCGCCGCGTCCTGCGCGAAGAACTGGAAGGCCGCCCCGCCCACGAACACCGCGCCGAAGATCGCCGCCCCGCTCAGCAGCATCAGCGGGATCATCACCACCTTCAGCGGCGTCCACGCGATGTCCAGCACCGCCAGCCCGTAACCGAGCACCAGCAGCCCCTGCGTGATCCGCCCCAGCCTGCGCAGCGCGAACCGGTCCGCCGCCACCTGGGCCAGTACCGGAACCGGGCGCACCAGCAGCGTGTCCAGCGTGCCGTCCCGGACCCGGCGGCCCAGCCGGTCCATCGACCCCAGCACCAGATCGGCCAGCCCGAACGCGGTGCCCGAAGCCCCGTACAACAGGGCGATCTCCGGCAGCGTGTAGCCGCCCAACTCGTCGACGTGCGCGAACATCAGCAGGATCGCGACGAAGTCGAAGCCCGTCGCCGCGAAGTTCCCGAACGCCGTCATGGCGAACGAGGCACGGTACGCCATCGTCGACCGCAGCCACATCGCGACAATCAGTCCGTACGCACGAACCCCTTCGACCAGCCTCGACCGCTCGACGAACACCGCATCGGGAACCTCGACGGCCCTGGAGACCTCGGTGACCTCAGCCACCCTGAACCACCACCCTCCGCGTCGCCACCGACTGCACCAACCGCCCCGCCAGCAACAACGCCAGCGCCCATCCGCCCTGGAAGGCGAACGCCTCCACCAGCCCCCACCCCGCGTGCTTCCCGAGGAACACATCGGCCGGCACCTGGAGCAGCGCCGACCACGGCAACGCCCGCGCCACCTCGCCCAGCACACCCGGGAACAACGTCAGCGGAAGCAGCAACCCCGAGAAGAACAGCCCCGCCAGGAACGCGATCTGCGCCGCACCCGCCCCGTCCATCAGCCAGAACGCGGAGAGCGCCACCAGATAGCGCAGAGCGAAACTGACCACGACGCCGAGCGTCACCGAGACCAGGAACGCCAACCAGACCCCAGGCGATCCGGGCAGAGCCAGGGGGAACGCCAGCGCCCCCAGCAGCATCGGCACGACGCCACGCGCCAGCAACTGGAACGCAGCCCGCCCCAAGTCACCGGCCAGCCACCACAGTTGAAGATCGACCGGCCGGTAGAGGTCGACCGCCACATCGCCGGTGCGGATCCGCTCGACCAACTCGTCCTCGAAACCGCCGCCCATCATCGCGGAGGTCGCCAGCAGCGCCTGCCCCAGCCACACATACGTGAGCGCCTGGGACAGGTCGTAGCCGCCGAGCTGCGGGCGCTCGTCCCACAGCGCCGTATAGGTGTACGCCAGGATGAAACCGAAGACGGTGTTGGTGAACACCCCCGCCGCCGTCGCGATCCGGTAGGTGGCATGGCGCCGGAACCCGCCCGCCGCAACCACCGCGTACAACCGCATCCCCATCACCCCCGCGCTCGTTCGCACTCGTGCGCCCAACCGCGTTGGACACCAAAGCGCACGACCCTAGTGCAGCGGGAACAGGCACCGCGACCGCTTTTCGGCGGCCGAATCCGGGAGCGATCGCAGGTCGGTCCAGGGTCGATCCGGGGCTTATTCCACAGAAAAGGGCACTATGGGGGAACTGACCGCGGCCGAGGAGTCTCCACCGATATGAGCGACGAGCCACAGCAGCAGAGCGGGGGGCCCGACAACGGGAACCGGGCCCCGAGGGACCCCTCTGCCGGCACCGGCGCCCCCGCAGGCCCAGCCGCCCCCGGCGGGAAGAAAAAGGGGAGCAGGAACCGCACCGGCTGGCGCCGCGCCGTCCCCACCTGGCGGGTGACGCTCGCCACGCTCCTCGTCATCGCCCTGATCCTGATCGGCGGATTCATCGCCGGATACCAGCTCGTCGGCATCCCGCCCGCCAACCCCACCGCCACCGCGCAGTCCAACGTCTACCTCTACAAGGACGGCAGCTTCATCGCCCGCGACGGCGAGGTCAACCGGCAGAACATCCAGCTCGCCCAAGTCCCCCTCAGCGTCCAGCACGCCGTCCTCGCCGCCGAGGACCGGAACTTCTACTCCGAACGCGCCGTCGACATCCAGGCAATGGCCCGCGCCGGCTGGAACACCCTCACCGGCAAGGGCACACAGGGCGGCTCCACCATCACCCAGCAGTTCGTGAAGAACTACTACCTCGGCCAGGAACAGACCGTCATGCGCAAGGCCAAGGAGTTCTTCATCGCGATCAAGCTCAACCGCGAAGTGAGCAAGGACCAGATCTTCGAGGGCTACCTCAACACCAGCTACTTCGGCCGCAACGCCTACGGCATCCAGGCCGCGGCCCAGGCGTACTACGGCAAGGACATCGGCGACATCACCACCGCCGAAGGCGCGTACCTCGCCTCCCTGCTCAACGCCCCCAGCGCCTACGACGTCGTCGTCCACCCCGAGAACAAGGCCGCGGCCGTCGCCCGCTGGAACTACGTGCTCGACGGCATGGTCAAGGAGAACTGGCTCAGCGCATCCGAACGCGCCACCATGCGGTTCCCCGTGCCCGACAAGGTGAAGCCCGCCACCGGACTCTCCGGACAGCGCGGCTACATCGTCCAGGCCGTCAAGGACTACCTCACCGCCCACAAGATCATCGACGAGAAAACGCTCGCCACCGGCGGCTACCGGATCACCACCACACTGGAGAAGAAGAAACAGAACGCCCTGGTCAAAGCCGTCAACGACAACGTGATGTCGATGACGAGCAAGGAGCGCCCCGCCGACCGCAACGTCCGCGTCGGCGGCGCCTCCATCAACCCCTCGAACGGCCGGGTCGTCGCCATGTACGGCGGCATCGACTACACCAAGCAATACGTCAACAACGCCACCCGCCGCGACTACCAGGTCGGCTCCACCTTCAAACCGTTCGTCTTCACCTCCGCCGTCGCCAACCGGTCCACCACCCAGGACGGCCGGCGCATCACCCCCGACACCATCTACGACGGCACCAACAGACGCATGGTGCAGGGCCCGAACGGACCTACCGGATACGCCCCCGCGAACGAGGACGACATCGACTACGGACCCATCACCGTCCGGGCCGCCACCGACAAGTCCGTCAACGCCGTCTACGCGCAGATGGCCGAGGACGTCGGCCCCGGCAACGTCGAAGACACCGCCATCGACCTCGGGATCCCCAAGAACACCCCCGACCTGACCGCCTCGCCGTCCATCGCACTCGGCACCGCCACCGCCAGCGTCCTCGACATGACCCAGGCATACGCGACACTCGCCAACCACGGCAGGCACGGCACCTACACCCTCGTCGACAAGATCAGCAAGGACGCCGAGGAGCTCGCACTCCCCGGCCGTCACACCAAGCGGACCGTCAGCCGCGAAGCCGCCGACACCACCACCGCGATCCTGCAGAGCGTCGTCGAGAACGGATCGGGAACCGCCGCCCAGGGCGCCGGCCGCCCCGCCGCCGGCAAGACCGGCACCGCCGAGGAGGACAAAGCCGCCTGGTTCGCCGGCTACACCCCGAACCTCGCGACCGTCATCGCCGTCATGGGCCAGGACCCCGACACCGGCGTACAGAAACCGCTCTACGGAGCACTCGGTCTGTCCCGCGTCAACGGCAGCGGCGCCCCCGCCCAGACCTGGGCCCAGTACACCGGCGCCGCACTCAACGGCAGCAGCATCAAGGAATTCGACCTCGAACTCGAAAGCGGCGCCGAGGAATCCGCCCTGCCCACCGACGAAGGCACCGGCCCCACCGACACCGGCACCCCGTCCGAGACACCGTCCAGCCAGCCGCCGAGCAGCCCGCCCAGCACCCCGCCCACCAGCCCCGCCACCAGCGGCCCCGCCACCCCGGCACCGCCCACCGGCCCCCCGGCCGACGACGGCACGGACACCCTCGGCGGCGACAACGGCGGCATCGAAGAGCTCCTCCCCCAGGGCGCCGGCGGCGCCCGCCCGACCCCAACCGAGTGATCTACGGGGCTCAGAGCCTGTCGGGTGACCTTCGATCGGATAGCGGACGCGGTCTGGTGCGTGCGATTCCAAGGCGGCGGGATGTCCTCGTAGCGGAGCTACTAGGACATTTCGGCAACGCGGGAAGCGTGCGTGCCAGGGCGTGGCCGCCCGATCAGAGGTCGCCCGACAGGCTCTCAGTGCCCCGACGTCGCCTTCAGCCCCACCACAGCCACCAGCAACAGAGACACGAAGAAGATCCGGGCGGCGGTCACCGGCTCATTCAGCACCACCATGCCGAGCACCGCCGCCCCCGCCGCACCGATACCGACCCACACGCCGTACGCCGTACCGATCGGCAACGACTTCGCCGCCTGCGACAACAGCACCATGCTGGCCACGATCCCGAACCCGGTGAACACACTCGGCCACAACCGGGTGAACCCATCCGTGTACTTCATCCCGATCGACCAGCCCACTTCCAGCAGACCGGCAACAACAAGCAGAACCCACGCCACGACGGCACCTCCGAACACCACAGACACACGGACATCACAGGTGCGTCGTCTTTGCGGAAGCCCGGTACGGCGCGTCTCGTCGGGATGCCACCAACATAGCAAAGAACATGCAAAAGGCCTGGTGACACCGGTCACCAGGCCTTGCGCCACACGTCCCGCAGGCAACAGAGCTACAGATACAGCCCGGTCGAATCCACCGAACCCTCGAACCGGTCCGCCGCCACCGCGTGCAGATCCCGCTCCCGCATCAGCACGTACGCCACACCCCGCACCTCGACCTCGGCGCGGTCCTCCGGGTCGTACAGCACCCGGTCGCCCGGCTCCACCGTCCGCACATTCTGGCCGACCGCAACCACCACGGCCCAGGCCAGCCGGCGCCCTACCGCAGCAGTCGCCGGAATCAGAATGCCGCCGCCCGAACGCCGCTCGCCCTCAGGCGTATCGGACCGGACCAGCACGCGGTCATGCAGCATGCGAATGGGCAGCTTGTCGTCGGTGTTCTCGCTCACGACCCGAAACCTACCTGCCCGCAGCCGTCCCGCACGCCCGCGGGGTCAGCCTTCTCAGCGCTTCTTGCGCCGCACCGACACCACAACCAGCCCCATCACACCGACCGCCAGCAACGCCGCCGGAACCACCCGCTCCAGACGCGGCGCGCCATCCTCCGACACAAACTGCGCCTTCACGTCCGACACCGCCCGATTCACCGCGACGAACGCCCGCCCGGCTGTCCGGTCCACGGCCTCGGCAGCCTTGGCCTTCGCATCACCGATGATCGTCTTCGGGTGCATCCGCACCCCGATCTCATCGAGCACCACCGCAAGCTGCTCACGCCTGCTGATGATGTCCGCCTCGATCTGCGCAGGGGTCCTGGCATCCGACACTGCGCCGCCTCCGTGGTCCTCGTCCGGTAAACCTTCATCGACAGTCTGTCAGCTCGGCCGCCCGCACACCCGACGGCACCCCTATTACGCTCGGTCCCGTACACCGCACACGCCCCTGAGGAGAACCATGAGCGAGCGACTCCAGCCCGGCGACACCGCCCCCGCCTTCACCCTCCCCGACGCCGACGGCAACGACATCTCGCTCGCCGACCACAAGGGCCGCAAAGTCATCGTCTACTTCTACCCGGCCGCCCTCACCCCCGGCTGCACCAAGCAGGCGTGCGACTTCACGGACAACCTGGAGCTGCTGACCGGCGCCGGATACGACGTCATCGGCGTCTCCCCCGACAAGCCCGAGAAGCTCGCCAAGTTCCGCGAGAAGGAAAACCTCGAGGTCACACTGGTCGGCGACCCGTCCAAGGAGACCCTCCAGGCCTACGGCGCATTCGGCGAGAAGAAGCTCTACGGCAAAACGGTGACGGGCGTCATCCGCTCCACGATCATCGTCGACGAGGAGGGCAAGGTCGAACGCGCCCTCTACAACGTCAAGGCAACCGGCCACGTAGCCAAGATCATCAAGGACCTCGGCATCTGACGACTACCACGCCCCTGTGACGGGCGTCGCATTTTCACTCCCCACCGGTTTGCGACCGCCATGACCGCGCAGAAGCCTTTCCTGGAACACCCCACCGAGGAAAGGACCCGGCCATGGCGGCCTCCGACCTTCAGCAGGTGGCCGACCCGGAAGCGGTCAAACGCCACCCCACCCTCTTCCGCGCCATCCGGCAGCGGAAGAACCCCAGGCTGCGCCGGTCCGACATCACCGTCACCGACGACCAGGCAGTCAAGCGGGCGGTGAAGGCGGCCTCCCTCGGCAACGCCATGGAGTGGTTCGACTTCGGCATCTACTCCTACCTGGCCGTCACTCTGGGGCACGTCTTCTTCCCGTCCGGGAACGACACCACCCAGCTGCTCTCGTCGTTCGCCACCTTCGCGGTCGCCTTCCTGGTGCGCCCGCTCGGCGGAATGTTCTTCGGCCCCATGGGCGACCGGATCGGCCGCAAGAAGGTCCTCGCCCTCACCATGATCATGATGGCGGTCGGCACCTTCGCCATCGGTGTCATCCCCTCCCACGCCTCGATCGGCCTCTGGGCACCCGCCCTGCTGATCTTCTTCCGGCTGATCCAGGGCTTCTCCACCGGCGGGGAGTACGGCGGCGCCTCCACCTTCATCGCCGAGTACGCCCCCGACAAGCGCCGCGGCTACTTCGGCAGCTTCCTCGAATTCGGCACCCTGGCCGGCTACGTCGGCGCAGCCGGCCTCGTCACCGCGCTCACCGCCGTCCTCGACACCCCCACCATGGAAGCCTGGGGCTGGCGCATCCCGTTCCTCGTCGCGGGCCCCCTCGGCCTGGTCGGCCTCTACCTCCGACTGCGCCTCGACGAGACCCCGGCCTTCCAGAAACTGGAGGGCGGTACCGCGCAGGCCTCCGAGGCCTCGGACGGCATCGAGACGACCGCCAAGGGCGACCTCGCGAAGATCTTCCGGCAGTACTGGCCGACGCTGATCCTCTGCATAGCCCTGGTCGGCGCGTACAACATCACCGACTACATGCTGCTGTCGTACATGCCGACGTACCTCTCCGACGAACTCGGCTACAGCGAGACCCACGGCCTGCTCGTCCTGCTCGCCGTCATGGTCGCCCTGATGCTGATCATCAGTCAGGTCGGCAAGCTCTCCGACCGCTTCGGCCGCAAGCCGCTGCTGATGGCGGGAATGCTGGGCTTCCTCTGCCTCTCGCTCCCCTCCTTCCTGCTGATCCGCCAGGGCGGCATCCCGGCCATCACGATCGGCATGGTGATGCTCGGCCTCTCCCTCGTCTGCATGCTCGGCACGATGTCCGCCGCACTCCCGGCCCTCTTCCCCACCCAGGTCCGCTACGGCTCCCTGTCGGTCGGCTACAACCTCTCGGCCTCGCTCTTCGGCGGTACGACCCCGCTGGTGATCACGGCACTGATCAGCTGGAGCGGTACGAACCTGATGCCGGCCTACTACGCGATGGCGGCGGCCCTGGTCGGCGTGATCGCGGTGGCCTGCATGAAGGAGACGGCCCAGCAGCCGCTGGACGGCTCGCCGCCTTCGGTGGAGACCGAGGCGGAGGCGGCGCAGCTGTGCGCGGCGCAGACTCCCGAGCCGAAGTTCTGAACCCGGATCCCTGACCCCGTCCCCGGGAACGGCCCGCCCCGCTTCAGCCGAAGCGGGGCGGGCCGTTCCATATCTCACCGTATTTCGGACGTGACCATCCGATAAACGGTTCGTTGCTCCGTACGAGACCGCGAACGTGCGGTCGGGAACGGAGGGGATCGATGACGGTTCGATACACCCGAGAGCTGTCCGCGGAAGACGCCCTCGCGTGGGGGCACCATGTCTGAGACGTACGACCGAGAAACGCTTACAAACGCTGTGGCCGCATCTTCCAACTGGACGGACCTGATGCGTCGCCTCGGGCTCAAGACGAACGGCGGCCAACGCCGCGTTCTACAGGAGAAGGTTGCCGGGTACGGTCTCGACACCAGCCACTTCAAGAAGCGCAGCCCCTGGCGAAAGTACACCGACGAGGCCATCGCATCGGCCGCCACAACCTCATCGTCGCTGCGCGAGGTCGTCAATAAACTGGGCGCGACTCCGGCATCCGGCACGTTGTCCCACATAGGCCGCCGCATCGCGGCGGCGGGGATCGACGTCACCCACTTCCCGGGCATGAGCCGCCCCCAACTGGGTCTTCTGTTCACTCCGGAGGAGCTACGGACAGCCGCAGCCTCAGCCGAGAGCATTCGCGGAGTGGCACGAGAGCTCGGGGTACGCGACGACAGCCAGTCGCGCACTGCCGTGGCAGGGATGCTTCACAGGCACGGGATCGACACTTCACACTTCCGCAATGCTCGCCTGGCAATCCCGGAGGACGCCCTGCGTGCCGCTGTGCCGGAAGCCAGCAGCTACGCAGACGTCATGCGCGCGCTCGACCTTGAGGTGAACGATACGAACCATCGGCGCATACGACGAACGGTGCTCCAACTCAACCTGGACACGGGCCACTTCAGGCGTCGATCCTGGGCCTCGGACTCGACCCGTGCGCATGAGCCGAAGTCGATCGCATCGACAGCGCTCGTGATCATGCCGCAGGGGTCATCGCGCGCAAATCGGGCAAGGTTGCACCGCGCACTGCAAGAGATCGGCATTCCGTACCAATGTGATTCGTGCGGCAATCCAGGCGAGTGGCAGGGTCAGCCGATCACGCTTCAGATCGACCACATCAGCGGCGATTGGCTCGATAACCGGGCCGGGAATCTCCGCTACCTGTGCCCTAACTGCCACGCCCTCACCGATACATGGTGCCGAAACCGGAAGAGCAAGCCGCACCTTCCCGCCTAACGGCCTCCGCTGCTGCACAAACCCCCGACCGTCCGATTGCCCTTGTAGGATGGCGGAGCGCGCGAGTGCTGGAATTGGTGAGACAGGCTGGTTTTAGGTACCAGTGCCCTAGCGGCGTGAGGGTTCGAGTCCCTCCTCGCGCACTCTGTACAAAGGCCCGGCTCGCAATCCCTGCGAGCCGGGCCTTCACCGTATTGCCGGCGTCACCCCACCAGCTCCCGCACCACCGGCACCAGCGCCCGGAACGCCTTCCCCCGGTGGCTGATCGCATTCTTCTCCGCCGGGGTCAGCTCCGCGCAGGTCCGGGTCATGCCCTCCGGCTGCAGGATCGGGTCGTAGCCGAAGCCGTTCGTGCCGGCCGGGGTGTGACGGAGGGTGCCCAGGAGGCGGCCCTCGACCACGCGTTCCGTGCCGTCCGGGAGGGCGAGGGCTGCCGCGCAGGCGAAGTGGGCGGCGCGGTGGGCGTCGTCGATGTCGGAGAGCTGGGCCAGCAGCAGGTCCAGGTTGGCGCGGTCGTTTCCGTGGGTGCCGGCCCAGCGGGCCGAGAAGATGCCGGGGGCGCCGCCGAGTACGTCGACGCAGAGGCCGGAGTCGTCGGCGATCGCGGGGTGGCCGGTGGCCTGGGCCAGGGCGTGCGCCTTGAGGAGGGCGTTCTCGGCGAAGGTGACGCCGGTCTCCTTGACGTCGGGGATCTCGGGGTAGGCGTCCGCGCCGACGAGTTCGTGGGTGAGCCCTGCGTCGGCGAGGATCGCGTGGAGTTCGGTGATTTTCCCGGCGTTGCGGGTGGCGAGGATCAGGCGGGTCATGTGCCGATTATCGCGGGGTGCCGGGCGGGGTCCGCTATGAGGTGCAGACGTTGCCGATCTCCTTGGCGGCGTCGGTGACCGGGGTGATGTCCGGGGTGGCGTCGCCCTTGTCGATGGCGTCGCGGACGTTCTTGACACCGGCCTGGAGGTCGTCGACGGCCTTGGAGAGGTCGGCGTTGTCCGTCTTGTCGCCGAGGTTGCCGAGTTCCTTGTCTATCTCGTCGAGGGCCTCGGATGCCTGGGTGGGATCGTTCGAGGCGTTGGAGACGGCCTGTTGGAGGTTGTCGACGCTCGTGGCTATGGCGTCGGCGGTACGGACGCAGTCGAGGGCCTTGTCGACGGCGCCGCAGCCGGCCGCGGCGGTGAGGGTGAGAGCGGTCAGGGTCAGCGCGACGGTGATGCGGCGGTGGCGGGTGGCCTTGGCCATGGTGCGGTTCCTCCCCGGGTGCGGATACGCGGACGGACGCACGGTTCGACCCGTGCGTCCGTACCCGTATCGACGCTCTGTGGTGCGTACTTGGTTGCTTCTTTACTCGCCGAGCGTGCGGGCGAGGGCCGCCTGCTGGATGGCGTTGAGGTCGACGCAGCCGCTGGTGGCGAGGTCGAGGAGCGCGTTCAGTTCCTTGCGGTCGAAGGGCTCGGCCTCGGCGGTGCCCTGGACCTCGACGAAGCGGCCGTCGCCGGTGCAGACGACGTTCATGTCTGTCTCGGCGCGGACGTCTTCCTCGTAGCAGAGGTCGAGGAGCGGCGTGCCGTCGACGATGCCGACGCTGACGGCGGAGACGGTGCCGATCAGCGGCTTGCGGCCGTGCTTGATGAGCTTCTTGCCCTGGGCCCAGGTGATGGCGTCGGCGAGGGCGACGTACGCACCGGTGATGGCGGCGGTTCGGGTGCCGCCGTCGGCTTGGAGGACGTCGCAGTCGAGGACGACGGTGTTCTCGCCGAGCGCCTTGTAGTCGATCACCGCGCGCAGGGACCGGCCGATGAGGCGGCTGATCTCGTGGGTGCGGCCGCCGATCTTGCCGCGTACGGCTTCGCGGTCGCCGCGGGTGTTGGTGGAGCGGGGCAGCATGGAGTATTCGGCGGTGACCCAGCCTTCGCCGCTGCCCTTGCGCCAGCGCGGGACGCCCTCGGTGAAGGAGGCGGTGCAGAAGACCTTGGTGTCGCCGAAGGAGATGAGGACTGAGCCTTCGGCGTGCTTGCTCCATCCGCGTTCGATAGTGATGGGGCGGAGCTCTTCGGGGGTGCGGCCGTCGATACGAGACATGGCGTCGAGCCTATCCGCTGGGCCGTGGACGCCGGTCGGGGTGTACCGGGGGCCGGGGCGGGGGTGCAACGGGGGGTGGTGGGCGTGTGCTGCAGGCCCCGTTCCGATGGGATCGGGGCCTGTGGGGTGCGGAGCCGGGCCGGCTCAGCGAGTGGTCGTCACATCATGTCTTCGATGTCGGCGGCGATGGGGTCGGCGTCGGTGCCGATGACGACCTGGATCGCGGTACCCATCTTGACGACGCCGTGGGCCCCGGCGGCCTTGAGCGCGGCTTCGTCAACCTTGCTCGGGTCGATGACCTCGGTGCGGAGGCGGGTGATGCAGCCTTCGATCTCTTCGATGTTGTCGATCCCGCCGAGCCCGGCGACGATCTTCTCAGCCTTGCTGGCCATGTGGTTCTCCCTGGTTCTTCACGTCCGGTGCCGGCCCACCATGGGTCCGTTTCGTCACGGTAACGCACGGTTGGCCCAACTTCGCGAGCGAGCAACCTGATCATCACCAATGATGACGATCACCGGTGCCCTGTCCTCCGGGTGGGTTACGCACCGTACCGCAACTGGTCTACACCACTTTGCGGCGACCGCCAAACGCGGCCTGCTCCGGGAGGATGCCGATGAGCTCAAGCAGCGCCACAGCGCCACGGAAAATGTGGTGGCACGGCTTCTTCCAGGGCCTCCAGAAGATGGGCCGCAGCCTCCAGCTCCCGATCGCGGTGCTGCCGGCGGCCGGCATTCTCAACCGGCTCGGCCAGCCGGACGTGTTCGGCGACGAGGGTCTCGGCTGGAACAACGTCGCGAAGGTCTTCGCCGCTGCCGGTGGTGCGCTCCTCGACTCCGGTCTCGGACTGCCGTTGCTGTTCTGCGTCGGGGTCGCGATCGGCATGGCGAAGAAGTCGGACGGTTCGACGGCGCTCGCGGCGGTGACCGGCTTCCTCGTCTACTACGCGGTGCTGCACGCCTTCCCGGTGGACTGCGCACCGGGTTCCACCTTCACCTCGGGCGGCACCTGGTTCGGCACCTGTGTCACCGGCAACGCGAAGGTGACGGCCGCCGAGTACCAGAACCCCGGGGTCTTCGGGGGCATCGTGATGGGCCTGTTGTCCGCGTGGTTCTGGCAGCGGTACCACCGGGTCAAGCTGGTCGACTGGCTGGGCTTCTTCAACGGCCGCCGGCTCGTGCCGATCATCATGGCGTTCGTCGGGCTGCTCTTCGCGGCCCTGTGCGCCTGGCTGTGGCAGCCGATCGGGGACGGTCTGACCAGCTTCTCCAAGTGGCTGGCCGATCTGAACTGGCTGGGCTCCGGCATCTTCGGCATCGCCAACCGCGCGCTGCTGGTCGTCGGCCTGCACCAGTTCCTGAACACGTTCGTCTGGTTCCAGTTCGGCGACTTCACCAAACCGGACGGGACGGTCGTGCACGGCGACATCAACCGGTTCCTGGCGGGCGACCCGACGGCAGGGCAGTTCACCACGGGCTTCTTCCCGATCATGATGTTCGCGCTCCCGGCCGCGGCGCTGGCGATCTACCACTGCGCCAAACCGCATCGCCGGAAGGCGGTCGGCGGCATGATGCTCTCGGTCGGTCTGACGTCGTTCGTGACGGGTATCACCGAGCCGATCGAGTACTCGTTCCTCTTCGTCGCCCCGCTTCTGTATGTGATCCACGCGGTGCTCACGGGTGTGTCGATGGCGGTGAGCTGGGGGCTCGGCGTGAAGGACGGCTTCAGCTTCTCGGCGGGCCTGATCGACTACGTCATCAACTGGAGTCTGGCGACGAAGCCGTGGCTGATCATTCCGATCGGTCTCTGCTTCGCAGTGGTGTATTACGTGATCTTCCGTCTGGCCATCACCGGATTCAACCTCCAGACCCCCGGGCGCGAGCCCGACGAACTGGAGGCGGAGATCGAAAAGGACCTCGTCAAATAGCTGTCCGGCCGGGCTCCGCGCCCGGTCGGCAAAGGCCCTCGGACCTCATGGTCCGGGGGCCTTCGTCATGTCACCGACTGTATCGATGAGCTACTGCGAAGTAGTCGACATTTGCAGGTTCCTTATACAACCCACACCGTGCTAAAACTGGTCTACACCACTGAGTGGTCCAGACCACGTGGCGCCCGTCACGTTTCTAGAGTCGTCGCCCCCAAAGAGATCCCTGTTCCCGGCGGCGCCTTGTCCCATGGAGGAAGTTGATGACCACGGCGAGCGCCGCCCCCGCGGCCACCAAGAAGAAGGGCGCGGCCGTGATGGCTGTCATGCAGCGCATCGGCCGCAGCCTCATGCTGCCCGTCGCGGTGCTGCCGGCAGCCGCCCTGCTGGTCCGGCTCGGTAACGCGGACATGCTCGGCCGCGACTCGTTCCCGACCTTCATCACGAAGCTCGCCGGCTACATGGCAGCCGGCGGCGGGGCCATTCTCGACAACATGGCGCTGCTGTTCGCCGTCGGTATCGCGATCGGCTTCGCCAAGAAGTCGGACGGTTCGACGGCCCTGGCCGCCGTCACCGGCTACCTGGTCTTCCAGAAGGTGCTCGCCACCTTCACCGACAGCAACCTGCCCCAGGTCGCGAGCGTGGTGGACGGCAAGGTCGTCATGAACGACGCACCGGTCAACGCCGGCGTGCTCGGCGGTGTCGTGATCGGCATAGTCGTGGCCCTGCTGTACCAGAAGTTCTACCGGACGAAGCTGCCCGACTGGGCGGGCTTCTTCAGCGGCCGCCGCCTGGTCCCGATCCTCTCCGCCTTCGCGGGTCTGGTCATCGGCATCGTCTTCGGTCTGATCTGGCCCGTCCTCGGCACCGGTCTGCACAACTTCGGTGAGTGGCTGGTCGGTTCCGGCGCCGTCGGCGCGGGCATCTTCGGTGTCGCCAACCGTGCGCTGATCCCGGTCGGCATGCACCACCTGCTGAACTCGTTCCCGTGGTTCCAGGCGGGCGAGTACAACGGCGCCCACGGTGACATCGCTCGCTTCCTCGCCGGTGACCCGCAGGCCGGACAGTTCATGACCGGCTTCTTCCCGATCATGATGTTCGCCCTCCCGGCGGCCTGCCTCGCGATCGTTCACTGCGCCCGCCCGGAGCGCCGCAAGGTCGTCGGCGGCATGATGTTCTCTCTCGCGCTCACCTCGTTCGTCACCGGTGTGACCGAGCCGATCGAGTTCACGTTCATGTTCATCGCCCCGGTGCTGTACGCGATCCACGCGGTGCTCACGGGTGTGTCCATGGCTCTGACCTGGGCGCTCGGCATGAAGGACGGCTTCGGCTTCTCGGCCGGCCTGGTCGACTTCGGACTGAACCTCGGCATCGCGAGCAAGCCATGGCTGCTGGTGCTGGTCGGTCTCTGCTTCGCGGTGGTCTACTACGTGGTCTTCCGCTTCGCGATCACCAAGTTCAACCTGCCGACTCCGGGCCGGGAGTCCGACGAGGAGCTCGCCGAGCTGCTCAAGGCGGAGGCGAAGTAGGTCCTCGCCCTGCCCGTGCGTGCGACGGAGCCCCCACCTTCCCTGGGCGGAAGGTGGGGGCTCCGTCGTGCGTACCTGAGGTTTTAGATCTCGTAGACCGCGCCCGGAACTGCCAGCTCCGCCGGTCCGCGGTAGATCGTGCGGGCGTCGGCCAGGTTCCGGTCCGCGTCCGTCCACGGCGGGATGTGGGTGAGGACGAGCCGTCCCACCTTCGCGCGTGCGGCGATCTCGCCTGCTTCGCGGCCGTTGAGGTGGAGGTCTGGAATGTCCTCCTTGCCGTAGACGAACGATGCTTCGCAGAGGAACAGGTCGGCGCCCTCCGCAAGTTCGTCCAGCGCCTCGCAGGCACCGGTGTCGCCGGAGTACGCCAGGGTGCGGCCGCCGTGCTCGATGCGGATACCGAAGGCGTCGACGGGGTGGCAGACTTTCTCCGTGCGGACCGAGAAGGGGCCGATGTCGAACGAGCCGGGCTTCAGCGTGTGGAAGTCGAAGACCTCGCTCATGGACCGGTCGGACGGGGTGTCGGCGTGGGCGGTGGTCAGTCGCTGCTCGGTGCCGTCGGGGCCGTAGACCGGGATGGACGCGGGGCGGCCGCCGTCGTGCCGGTAGTAGCGGACGACGAAGTACGCGCACATGTCGATGCAGTGATCGGCATGGAGATGGCTGAGGAAGATGGCGTCGAGGTCATAGAGACCGACATGGCGCTGCAGCTCACCGAGGGCGCCGTTGCCCATGTCGAGGAGCAGCCTGAAGCCGTCGGCCTCTACGAGGTAGCTCGAACATGCCGAACCCGTGGACGGGAACGAGCCGGAGCAGCCGACGACGGTGAGCTTCATGGAGCGTGAACCTCCGAGACGTGGGAGCGGGGAGGGTTCGTGCGATTTGTTGAGCGTAAGGCGCGAAACACCTGGTCGCTCCTCTGGGGCCTGCCGTTGTGGGCGAACTCACCTGCTCTGTCACCGGTTCGATGGAAGCGGGTGCGGAGAGCGGGCCGGCGGGGACGCCGGTACCGTCGGGGCATGGACATGTCCTGGTGGCCGGCTCTGGCCGTGGTCGTACTGCTCGCTCTCATTGCCGCGATCGCCGACGGGCGGGGGCGGCTCGGGCGGGGGCGTCAGCGCCCTGGTGGGCGTTCTGCGCGGCAGACGCGTCCGCCGGGCAGGCGGGAAGGGCCGCGGGGGCGGCCGGAGCGGGCGCCGCGGCCGGGTGAGATCTGGTGGGCGGAGGTTCCGTACGAGGACGGGCCCGGGGCGAAGGACCGGCCCTGTCTGGTGGTCTCGGTGCGGGGCGGTGCGGCGCTCGTCGCGAAGATCACCAGCAAGCATCACGAGGAGCGGCCCGGGGTGATCGCGCTGCCGCCGGGTTCGGTGGGGGATGCGCAGGGGCGGGCGAGTTTCCTGGAGACGGACGAGCTGCGGGATGTGGCGGTGCGGGGGTTCCGGCGGCGGGTGGGGACGGTGGACCCGGCGGTGTGGGAGCGGGTGCGCGGGATCGGGTGACGGTCGAAAAAAGTCCTCGGCCGCCGGACGGGCTGGAATTCCAGCGGGTCCGGCGGCCGAGGACGGGACGGCACTCAGCGACTGGGTGTTACGCCCAGAGCTGGCCGTGCAGCGTTTCGATGGCCGCTTGCGTCGTGGGGGCCGTGTAGACGCCCGTCGACAGGTACTTCCAGCCGCCGTCGGCGACGACGAAGACGATGTCGGCCGTCTCCCCCGCCTTGACCGCCTTGGTTCCGACGCCGATCGCCGCGTGGAGTGCGGCGCCGGTGGAGACGCCCGCGAAGATGCCCTCCTGCTGGAGGAGTTCGCGGGTGCGGGTGACGGCGTCGGCGGAGCCGACGGAGAAGCGGGTGGTGAGGACCGAGGCGTCGTAGAGCTCGGGGACGAAGCCCTCGTCGAGGTTGCGGAGCCCGTAGACGAGGTCGTCGTAGCGCGGCTCGGCGGCGACGATCTTGATGTCGGGCTTCTGTTCGCGCAGGTAGCGGCCCACACCCATGAGCGTGCCCGTGGTGCCGAGGCCCGCCACGAAGTGGGTGATGGAGGGCAGGTCGGCGAAGATCTCGGGACCGGTGGTGGCGTAGTGGGCGCCCGCGTTGTCCGGGTTGCCGTACTGGTAGAGCATCACCCAGTCGGGGTGCTCGGCGGCCAGTTCCTTGGCGACGCGGACGGCCGTGTTGGAGCCACCGGCCGCCGGGGAGGAGATGATCTCGGCGCCCCACATGGCGAGCAGGTCGCGCCGTTCCTGCGAGGTGTTCTCCGGCATGACGCAGACGATGCGGTAGCCCTTGAGCTTGGCCGCCATGGCCAGCGAGATGCCGGTGTTGCCGCTGGTGGGCTCCAGGATGGTGCAGCCGGGGGTCAACCGGCCGTCCTTCTCCGCCTGTTCGACCATGTGGAGCGCGGGGCGGTCCTTGATCGAGCCGGTGGGGTTGCGGTCCTCCAGCTTGGCCCAGATGCGGACGTCGTCCGACGGTGACAGCCGCGGCAGGCGGACGAGCGGGGTGTTGCCCACCGCGGCGAGCGGGCTGTCGTACCGCATCAGTTCATGCCGCCGGCGACGGCCGGGAGGATGGTGACGCTGTCGCCGTCGCTGAGCTTGGTGGAGATTCCGTCGAGGAAGCGGACGTCCTCGTCGTTGAGGTAGACGTTCACGAAGCGACGGAGCTGGTCGCCGTCGACGATGCGCTCACGGATGCCGTTGTGGCGGCTGTCGAGGTCCGTGAAGAGGTCGGCGAGGGTCTCTCCGTTGCCCTCGACGGCCTTGGCGCCGTCGGTGTAGGTGCGGAGGATGGTCGGGATGCGGACCTCGATGGCCATGGCGTGGGCTCCTGTCGAAAGCGGAGTGGTGGCGGGGCGCGCGGCTCTGCCCCCGCGCAGGGGTGGGGCGTGTGGACGGCGCTCGGGGCCGCGGCCCGGCTCAGGCGTTGCGGCCGGCGGGCAGGCAGCTCGTACAGATCGCGCTGGAGAGCCTGCACAGGTCGACGTGCAGGCGCGCGACGAGCAGCATGCCCGGCGTCTTGTCGCTCACGTCTTGGGGAACCATGGGCTCATCGTATCGATTCCCGGTCCGGATTCCGGCATGTGATCTCACCTGGTGGATGGTGAGCGTTCGTCTGGTGGACGGTCGGGGTGGGGCGGGGAATCACGGCGGGCCGGGGACGGGGTTTCGCCCCGGCCTGCTCGAGGTCAGGCGGGTTCGTACGCCTCGACGACCTCGACGTCCTCCTCGGTGATCACGCCGTCGACGATGCGGTACGAGCGGAACTGGAAGGGGCCCGCGTCGTCGGTGTCGGCGGTGGAGACGAGGACGTAGTGGGCGCCGGGCTCATTGGCGTACGTGATGTCGGTGCGCGAGGGGTACGCCTCGGTCGCCGTGTGCGAGTGGTAGATGATCACCGGCTCCTCGTCGCGGTCGTCCATCTCGCGGTAGAGCTTCAGCAGGTCCGCGGAGTCGAACTCGTAGAACGTGGGCGAGCGGGCGGCGTTGAGCATGGGGATGAAGCGTTCGGCGCGGCCGGTTCCGGCCGGGCCCGCGACCACGCCGCACGCCTCGTCGGGGTGGTCCGCGCGGGAGTGCGCGACGATCCGGTCGTACAGCGCCTGGGTGATGGTCAGCATGGCGCCAGGATAAGCAGAGGGCCCCCGCGCACCGAGGAGTGGTACGCGGGGGCCCGTATGCCGGACGGCCGGGTCGGGTCAGCGCTTGGCGAAGGCCGCGCTCTCGGGGTTACGGGCCTTGAGGACCAGGTACGAGACACCGAGGATCAGGGCCCAGAGCGGGGCGCAGTACAGCGAGATCCTGGCGTCCTTGTCGATGCCCATCATCACGATCACCATGCCGATGAAGGCGAGGGCGAAGACGCTGGTGTACGGGGCGCCGGGGGCCCGGAAGGTGGACTGCGGGATCACTCCGCGGTCGGCCAGGCTGCGGTAGCGGATCTGGCAGACGAGGATCATGATCCAGGCCCACATGCCGGAGATGGTGGCGAAGGAGACGACGTAGGTGAAGGCGTCTCCGGGCCACTGGTAGTTGATCCAGACGCCGACGAGCATGAGGGCGGCGGAGAAGGTGGTGCCGATGAGCGGGGTGCCGCTCCTGGTCAGCCGGGTGAAGAACTTCGGGCCCTGTCCGTTGAGGGCGAGGTCGCGCAGCATGCGGCCGGTGGAGTACATGCCGGAGTTGCAGGAGGAGAGGGCCGCGGTCAGGACGACGAAGTTGACGATGCCTGCGCCGATGCCGAGGCCCATCTTCTGGAAGGCGGCGACGAACGGCGAGATGCCGGGCTGGAATTCCGTCCACGGGACGACGGCGAGGATCATGATGAGAGCGCCGACGTAGAAGACGGCGATGCGCCACGGCACGGTGTTGATGGCCTTGGGCAGGACGGTCTTCGGGTCCTTGGACTCGCCTGCGGTGACGCCGACGAGCTCGACGGCGAGGAAGGCGAACATCACGATCTGCAGGGTCATCAAGGTGCCCTTGATGCCGTGCGGGAAGAAGCCGCCGTCGGCCCACAGGTGGGTGACGGACGCGGTGTCGCCGGCGTCGGAGAAGCCGAGGGTGAGAATTCCGGCACAGATGAGGATCATGCCGACGATGGCAGTGACCTTGACCATCGAGAACCAGAATTCGAGTTCCCCGAAGAGCTTCACGGAGATCAGGTTCACGCCGTACAGGATGATCGTGAAGATCAGTGCGGACACCCATTGGGGAATGTCGAACCAGAACGTCATGTACTGGGCTGCCGCGGTGACTTCGGTGATTCCGGTGACAACCCAGAACAGCCAGTAGGTCCAGCCGGTGACAAATCCTGCGAAGGGGCCGACGAATTCGCGGGCGTACTCGGAGAACGATCCCGAGACCGGGCGGTACATGAGGAGTTCGCCCAGGGCCCGCATGATGAAGAAGATCACCAGGCCTGCGATGGCATAGGCCAGGATGAGGCTGGGTCCCGCCTTGGCGATGGCTTTGCCCGCGCCGAGGAAGAGGCCGGTTCCGATGGCCCCGCCGATCGCGATCATCTGGATCTGGCGGGCGCCGAGGGCGCGCTGATAGCCCTCGCCCGAGGTGGTGGCATCCGCGGCTTCCGCGGCCTGCTGCGAGCCGCCTTGTCCCTTGTCGACCTGCGCCGATGTCATGTGTTGCGCCTTTCTCCACGCCGATCCGCGCCTGACGGCTGCGGATCAGGTCCTGATCCCCCCGGATATGGATGGAGTGCGACCGGCGGTCCGCCGGTTGTAGCGCCCCCGGGAACAGGGGTGGCGTCCCCGGGTGGTCGTGAAGATTTATCACGGAGCCACCGGTGGTCCACCGGACATTGTGTGGCGCACACCACAGGAAAAAGCGGACAAGGGTTTCCAGCCGCTGCAAAAAAGGCCATTCAGGTGACGGGATCGTTATTCGGATTTGAGAGTCCGTTGAGCGAACGTCCCGGCTCGACCCCAAGGGGAGGTAAAACCCGATCAAGGGAAGGCGGGGCAGTCGCGGCGTCCGGTGCGGTGCATCGCCACGGGGCGGCCATCGGGCGTCGGAGCATCCTCGCAGCGCAGCCGTGCGGGCGTTTCGGCAATGCCGAAAGTGAGGTCTCCCCCGTTCGAGCGAAGCCGAGCACGTGGGGAAGTGCCGGGCGTCGCGACCCCGGCCATGATCCGACGGACAGCCCCTACGGCATCAGGGTCTCGACGAGCGTCTCCTGGAGCGCGCCCAGCCAGAGATAGGCCATGACCATGGGCTTGCGCGGGTCGCTGTCGGGCAGCCGGTAGAGAGAGCCCTCGCCGCCCTCGTCCTCGTCGGAGACCTCCAGGCGGGTACCGATGGTGAGGCGGAGGTCGTTGAGGGCGCCGAGCCAGTTGCGGCATTCGTCGGCGTTGAGCGTGAGGACGGCGCTTTCCTCGCCGGACGGGAGTGCGTCGAGGGTGCGTACGACGGTGAGCGCGTCGTCGCGCTTGCGGGTGCGCAGGTCGTTCTCGGTGAAGCGGCGGAACTCGGCGGACGCGGCGCGCAGTTCGCTGTCCTCGTCGCCGTACGCCTCCGGGAAGAGGCGGGCCAGGGCCGGGTCGGTCGGCGGCTCGCTGGGCCCTTCGGCGAACAGGGCGGCGAGCGGGTCCTCGCCGTCGGCCGGTTCGTCGCCGGGTCCGATCAGTTCCAGCAGCTGGACGGCGAGGGAGCGCAGGATCGCGATCTCCACCTCGTCGAGCGCGACGGCCGCGCCGCCGCGGGGGGTGGCCTCGAAGTGGCCGGCCATGGGTTTTCTCCGATGGTGGGTCGGGCGGGGCAGAGGTGGAGGCTAGTTGCGGTCCTGGGTCAGGGTGGCCCAGAGCCCGTAACCGTGCATGGCCTGGACGTCGCGCTCCATCTCCTCGCGGCTGCCGCTGGAGACGACGGCGCGGCCCTTCTGATGGACGTCGAGCATCAGCTTGTGGGCCTTGTCCTTGGAGTAGCCGAAGTAGGCCTGGAAGACATAGGTCACGTAGCTCATGAGGTTGACCGGATCGTTGTGGACCAGCGTCACCCAGGGCACGTCGGGTTCGGGGACGACGAGGTTCTCCTCGGCCGATTCGGGACGCTCGATCTCTACAGGGGCGACACTCACCTACCCCATGCTGCCACCCGGGAGGGGGCATCGCACAAACGGCTTAGATCTCGTCACTCTGACGAAATAGGGGTAGCATCCGAGCCATGAACTCTGCGGACCTTGGGCGACGGGTCGGTGTGCCGTCGACAGCGCTCTTCACCGACCAGTACGAGCTCACGATGGTGCAGGCGGCGCTGAAGGCGGGCACCGCCGACCGGCGCTCGGTCTTCGAGGCTTTCACCCGCCGACTGCCCGAGGGGCGGCGCTACGGCGTCGTCGCGGGCATCGGACGCGTCCTGGACGCAGTGGAGAACTTCCACTTCGACGACGAGATGCTCACCTTCCTGCGCGACCAGAACGTCGTCGACGGGCCGACGCTCGCCTGGCTGGCGGACTACCGCTTCAGCGGCGACATCTGGGGCTACCCGGAGGGCGAGGTGTACTTCCCGGGCTCGCCGATCCTGCGGGTCGAGGGATCCTTCGCCGAATGCGTGCTGCTGGAGACGGTGATCCTGTCGATCCTCAACCACGACTCGGCGGTCGCCGCGGCGGCGTCCCGGATGTCCGCGGCGGCGGGTGGTCGCAGGCTGATCGAGATGGGTGCACGACGCACCCACGAACTGTCCGCGGTGGCGTCGGCACGGGCCGCGTACATCGGCGGCTTCGACACGACATCCGATCTGGCGGCCGGATTCCGCTACAACATCCCGACGGTCGGGACGAGCGCGCACGCGTTCACGCTGCTGCACGACAACGAGCGCGACGCGTTCCAGGCGCAGGTCGACTCGCTGGGCCGGAAGACGACGCTGCTGGTCGACACGTACGACGTCGCCGAGGCGGTCCGTACGGCGGTCGAGGTCGCCGGGACCGAGCTGGGGGCCGTACGGATCGACTCCGGGGACCTGCTGCTCCTCGCGCACCGGGTGCGGCAGCAGCTGGACGAGCTGGGCGCCACCGGGACGAAGATCGTGGTGACGTCGGACCTGGACGAGTACGCGATCGCGTCGCTGGCCGCGGCACCGGTCGACGCGTACGGCGTGGGCACGCAGCTGGTCACCGGCAGCGGGCAGCCGACCTGCTCCATGGTCTACAAGCTGGTCGCCCGGGCGAACTCCGCCGATCCCGCGGAACCGCTGCGGCCGGTTGCCAAGAAGTCGCTGGGGGGGAAGTCCTCGGTGGGCGGTCGCAAGTGGGCCGCGCGGCGGCTGGACGAGAACGGAGTGGCCGAGGCCGAGGTGGTCGGCACCGGTCCGGTGCCCGACGGGCTGGCCGACCGGCAGCTGCTGGTCGAGCTGGTCAGGGGTGGTGAGGTGGTCGCGCGCGAGCCGCTGGACGCGGCGCGGGAGCGGCATATAGCGGCGCGGCAGGGGCTGCCGATGTCGGCGGTGCAGCTGTCCAAGGGGGAGCCGGTGATTCCGACGGAGTTCGTGTGAACGTGCCGCGGCAGGGAAGGGGACGGTCGCTGGTAGCAGCCTGTCGCCCCCTCCCGCAAGGCGGTCTTTGTCTCTAGGCTCGATTTGCAGCCCCCGAACTTCACCGTTCCGCTCTCCTCCCCCGCTTCTCTCCTCCATCGAAGGACACCCGCCATGCACCGCGCGTTGATCGTCGTGGACGTTCAGAACGACTTCTGCGAGGGCGGCAGCCTCGCGGTGACGGGGGGCGCGGATGTCGCCGCCGCCATCACCGACCTGATCGGTGAGGCCCAGGCCGGATACCGCCATGTGGTCGCCACCCGTGACCACCATGTCGACCCGGGCAACCACTTCTCCGCACAGCCCGACTTCGAGCACTCCTGGCCTGCGCACTGTGTCGCCGGCACGGAGGGGGTGGGCTTCCACCCCAATTTCGCCCCGGCGGTCGCTTCCGGCGCGATCGATGCGGTGTTCGACAAGGGGGCCTACGCGGCGGCCTACAGCGGCTTCGAGGGGGTCGACGAGAACGGGGTGGGGCTCGCGCAGTGGCTGCGGGACCGGAGGGTCACCGAGGTCGACGTCGCCGGCATCGCCACGGATCACTGCGTGCGGGCGACGGCGCTGGATGCGGTCCGGGAAGGGTTCGCGACGCATGTACTGCTGGACCTGACCGCGGGGGTCTCCGCCGCGACCACGGGGCGGGCGCTGGAGGAGCTCCGGGAGGCCGGGGTGGAGCTCTCCGGCAAGCCGGTGGTGTAACGGCCTCCCCCACGACAGGGCTGGGGGGAAGCCGTCAGGGGCGAATGCGGCTGCCGGAGGCGGCCGCATCGCCGCACGGGCGGGACGCAGGCGCGCTCAGGACTGGTGGGCCGGTACCCGTGGGTGCAGGAGTGCCCGGATGGGGTGCCAGAGTTCCTGGGCGTTCTCCGGTCTCGCTCGCCAGAGCAGGCCGTCCGGGTGGTGCAGCACCGCCGTGATCTCGTCGGGCGTGGGCGGTTCCGCGTTGCCGCGGAGGTAGACCGCCCGGAGGCCCAGATTGCGCAGGCGGGTCAGTGCGCGGGCCCGGTTCGCCGCGTGCACCAGGACCCGCACCGGGGTTCCCGGGCCCGTCCCGTCCGCCGGGCCGTTCAGGGTGATCGCGACCACCACAGTGCCGTTCGGCAACTTGCTGAATCCTCCGCCTGCCATGCTCCGCGCTCCCCCGTGAGACATCGTGTCAATAAGAATCCGAACAAGAGGCACCTAAACACGATCGGCCGCCGCCCGCTAGAGGGCGACGGCCGATCATGCTTTGACCTGCGGTGATGCGGAATTACTTGTGCGAGGCGCCAACCCTGACCGTGATCGTCGAACCGCTGAGCGGCTCGCTGACGATCGTGATCCGGGTGTTGGTGTCAGCGACCTTCACGCTTCCGGTCTTGTTCTCCGCGTACCAGTAGGTGCCCTTGTGGTCGTCGAAGACCGGGACGCCCGGCTGGGACTTGATCTTGACCGCCACGTCGGCCTTGTGCAGCGTGAAGCCGTCGGTCGGCTGCCAGCTGAACGGCGCGTCGAAGGGCTGGATCTTGTTGCGGATGACGGTGCCGTCAGCCCACTTCAGCGGCTTGGCGTGCGCGTCGATCGGCAGGATCAGACCCTGGCCCGGGTGGGCGGAGACGTTGTTGTCCTTCTGGGACTGGTCCCAGAGCCAGATCAGCAGACCGTTCTGGTAGGGGTAGTGCTCGACCCAGTCCGGACGGGTCGTGGAGAAGCCGAAGTTGTACGGGCCGACCTTGAGGGTCTTGTCGTACGAGACGTACTGGCGGTTCTCCGCGATGTAGTACTGCGGGTAGTCCTTGGTGAACGAGGCGCCGACCCGGGAGAAGCCCTTGGCGGTCCAGCCGTTGTCGTCGCCCTCGGCGTTGTCCGAGAAGAGGACGGCGCCGTCGGCGTTGACCGCGATGGTGTCGGCCGCGAAGCCCACACCGCCCGCGCCGCCGTCGGTGGTGTAACGGAAGCGGATGTCGATCTTCTTGCCCGCGTAGGCGTCCAGCGAGTACGACAGCTTCTGGTACTTGCCGGAGACGTCGGTCAGGGCCGGCTTGTCGCTGGCGTCGCGCGGGATGGCCCGGCCGTCGGCCGTGCCGTCGATCGCGGTCCAGCTGGCGCCGCCGCTCGTAGACACCTCGGTGTAGAGGTAGTCGTAGTCCTTCTCGATGTCCCACCAGCCCGAAAGGTCCAGGGACGCCTTGGACTTGCCGGTCAGGTCGACCGAGCGGGACAGGGTGTTGTTGAGGTCGTCACCCATGTCGCTCCACCACTGCTTGGCGCCCTCCGCGGGCGTCGTGACAGCGGTGGTGACGGCCTTGTCCGGCAGCGAGACGACGAGCGCCTGCTTGTCCTTGGTGTTGTACTCCGAGACACCCAGCTTGTGGACCGAGTTCGTCGCGGCCTTGGCCGAGGCGTAGTTGAGCCAGCCCAGCTGCAGCTTGTCCCAGGCGGTCATGTCGCCGGGCAGGTCACCGATGGCGTTCTTGCCGGTGCCGAGCCAGGAGCCGGCCGACATCAGGGACCAGAAACCGACCGAGTTCTCGGCGGTGTTGGTGGTGTCGTAGAGGTCCGGCAGACCGAGGTCGTGACCGTACTCGTGGGCGAAGACACCCAGGCCGCCGTTCTCGGGCTGCGCGGTGTAGTCGCCGACCCAGATGCCGGTGTCACCGATCTGGGTACCGCCGGCCTTGTTGTCGGCCGGGCCGGTCGCACCGGCGTTGGTGCCGTACGCGTACCAGCGGTGCGCCCAGATGGCGTTCGCGCCCTCGACGCCGCCGCCCGCGGACTCGTCCTCACCCGCGTGCACGACCTGGAAGTGGTCGATGTAGCCGTCGGGCTCGTTGAAGTTGCCGTCGTTGTCGTAGTCGTAGCGGTCCCACTGGTCGTACGTCGCCAGGTCCGCCTTGATCTGCTCCGGCGTGCGGCCCTTGGCCTTCTGGTCGGCCGCCCAGGCGTTCACGCCGTCCCGGATCATGTCCCAGGAGTTGGCGCAGTTGGACGAGCCGCAGTAGTTGGAACCGTAACGGGCCTCGTTGTACGGGACCTTGACCCAGTCGGAGACCTCGCCGTCGACCGAGTAGCGCCCGGAGGACGTCTTCTCGTAGTACGTCTTCAGCGAGTTCTTGCCGGCGCCCTCACCGAAGTAGAGGTCCTGGAAGTGGGCCTGGTTGTAGTCGGCCTGCCAGGCGGTGCTGTTGTCCTTCGCCGGGTCCGGCTTGGCTATCTTGTTGTGAAGCGGTCCGGGCGTGCCGCCGTACTTCTTGACGGGCGGCTTGGGCCCGTCGCCGTCCGGGTCGAACATGGTCGTGTCGTCGACCTGGTCGCCGAACTCCACCAGGATCGTGAAGATCTTGTCCGTCTTCTGGCGGCCGAGCTCGACGTACTTCTCGTCGTCGAGCTTGACGACGTTGGAGCCGTCGCGGTTCGACACCTTCTTGTCGCCGGAAATGACCTGCTCCAGGGCGGCCTGACGCTGTGCGTCCTGCTGCTCGCTGAAGGGGCCCTCCAGGTTGTGCGCGTTGCCCTCGGCCGACCCCGGGTCGCGGCGGTCGATACTGGATGCGCTGGCGCCTGACGCCTTGTCATCGGCCTGTGCGGTGGCGAAGGCCGACGCCGTGGCAGCGGTGGCAGCCATGGCCACGACAACCGCCGCGGCGCGGAGCGTCCGTCTCTTAGTGGTCACTTGATGCAGTCCTCCCCGGCGCCCGCGGCTGCGGCCTGGGGGTGATGAAGAGGCCGCGCGCGGATACGCGTCACAAGTGACGACATTCGACCGGAGTTACGGGAGAAAAGACAGACCTTGACTTGAACTGACCAAGTGCATTATGTGGGAGTGCAGTTCCGCTATACGGACGTTCACCGGACGGGCAACCGGCGCGCCAATGCCCCCCTTTGGCGCGCTGGATGACTCAGTGCGCCCCCTGTGCACCGGCACCGTGGGTTAGGTCACGCTTACTACCGTTTCCTCCAGGGCATCCACCGTCGTAGAGTCGCTTGACAGTGCGACCGCGTTGAGAGACTGCCCCTTCCGATGCCCCGAGGACGGATACCGCCATGCCGCGTCCCACTGCTGCACAGCTCTCCTACGGATCGGTCACCGTCGTCTTCTCGACGCTCGCCATGCTCCTGCTGTCCCGCACGAGTTCGGGCGTCGGCATCGCCGTCATCGGCACGGCGGGGCTGGCGCTCGGTCTGCTGGTGGCCGTCACCGTACCCCTGCCGCTGCGGATGAAAACAGGGAAAGCGGCGAAGACGGCAAAGACGGCGACCGCGGTTCGTACGAACCACGGCGCCGTCTCCACCGTCGGCGCAGCCGAGGACATCCCGCTCGACGACGTCCAGCCGGCCAGGATCCCGGCCGCCCGCGCCGCCGAGCGCGTGGGTGAGCACTCCCTGCGCCACTGACCGGGCAACCGGCGGCCCGCCGCTCGGGCGGACCGTCTGCGTACGTCGGCTATGCGGTCGAGACCACCACCGTCTTGGCCGCCTTGTCCTGCAGCCCCTGCCGGTACGGCTTGTCCGTGAACATCAGCACGATGTTGATCAGCCACCACAGGCACGGGCAGCAGAGCAGCGCCGGCAGCCACAGCACCACGGCCCGCAGGAACGAGGCACTGGTGTCCGGCACCCGGCCGTCATTGAGCATCGCGACCCGCAGCTTCAGCAGCCGCTTGCCGATGGTGCGGCCGTCCTTGTGCGTGAAGTACGTGTCGTACGCCACGTAGGCCACGAGCCCGATCAGCGACCAGAGCAGCTGATGACCGCTGTAGGTCTGGTTGAAGACGTTACTGACGCTGTCGTTGTTGCGGTTGTTGTTGTCCGACGACACCTCGACCGCGCCGCCGAACGGCAGTGAGATCAGATACAGCGGGATCGAGATGATCAGGAAGTCGATCAGCCGGGCCAGGATCCGCTTGCCGGGCTCGCCGAGCGGCGGCATGCCCGCCAGCGGGTCCGTGCCGCCGTACGGGCCGCCGCCGTAGGCGCCGGGCTCGTACGGCGGCGGAGGAGGCGGCGGAGCGCTGTCGTAGGGCGAACCCGACGACGGCGGCTGAGGCTCCCGTGGCTTCTTGAGGAACGGGTCGTCCTCAGGAGGCTGGCCGGACGTCGGCTGATCGTTGCTCATGGGGGCAGTGCACCCCGGCCCACGGGCGCCCGCAACGGCTCAGGTGCGTTCGGGGGAACGGGGCACGGAGCAGTCGCCCCTCACCCGATGAGCCGTCAGCCGCGCGCCGTCGTCGTGCTCGTCGTCAGCCCGCCACGAAGGTGTGTGCCGCCTTGTCGTGCCAGCACTGCCGCCACGGGCGGTCGAACAGACACCACAGGACATTGACCACGCCGATGACCAGAAGACCGAGCACGCCGTAGACCAGCCAGCGGCGGAGCGCGGCACCGAAGGAGGGCGCCCCGTGGGACTCGATGTCCCGTACCTCCAGCCCGCAGAGCTTCTTGCCGAGCGTACGGCCCCACTTCGCGGTCGGCAGTGCCTCCAACAGCACGCCGAGCACCAGGAACGCGCCGAGCACCCCGCCGAACAGCCCGGCCGTGGTGGAGTCCACCAGCCAGACGGTGACCGTCTGGCCGGACAGCTTCGCCGCGTCGATCTTGTCGCCGATGTGGCCCATCGCCCGCGAGACGAGCGGGAACCCGATCGCGCCGACGAGCGCGCCCAGCACGACCGTGTCGACGAGCCGGGCGGCGAACCGCTTGCCGAGCCCGGCGGGGCGGGCGGCCGCCTGTGCCTGTGCGAGCTGCTGGAAGTGGTCGTTGACCGGGGGCTTCCAGGGCACGACCGGGCCGTCCGGCTGAGCACCGACACGCTGCTGGGATTGCACGGCCTGCTGGGACTGCTGGGGCGGGAATTGCTGCTGTTGCGGGAGCTGGGGCTGCGGATGGGCGGCCTGCTGGGGCGCGGCGAGCTGGTGGGCCTGCTGCGCCCAGGAGGCGGCTCCGCCGCCGGGGCCCGGGGTGAGCGGATTGGCCGGGGCGGGCGCCGGCGCTGGGGCCGGGACGGCGGCCTGAGCGGGCGCGGGAGCCGGAGCAGGTGCCGCTGCGGAGGGCTGCGGGGCGCCGGGGGGAACCGCGCGGATCGCCATGGTCCCGTCGGCCGGTTCCTGTTCCGCGTTGCGGGGACGGGGCGACCGGCCCCCCTGTCCCACGGGGCGGGTCGTGACCGTACCGTCGGCGGGCGGACGTCCCGCCTCACCGCTGCCGCCCCCGGACTCGACCGGTCGGCCGGCCCGGATCGCGACCGTTCGCTCGGGGACCTGGCTGTTGCCGCCCCGCATGCCCGGCAGCGCACCACCCGTCGGGTCCTGCGGCGCGGGCAGACGCGGGTCCGCGGGGGCCCGGTCGGCAGGAGCCTCGCTTCCCGGTGCCCGGTCCGCAGGGACCTGGCCCGCTGCTCCGGCCCCGTCCGGCTGCCCCGTGCCGCCTGTACCGCCCCAGGACACCCGCCGGTCGCGTTCCCCGCCGAAGCCGGTCTGCCGGGAGGCGTCCGCCTGCCAGGCGGACGAGGGTTCGGGGCGGTCGCTGTCGTACGGCTCCTCGTCGAGGAAGACCGGACCGGTTTCGTCCACCGGCGCGTAGGTCGGACCGGACGCCTGGACGGACATCGGTGCCGAAGGCTGCGGCTGCGGTTCGGGCGTTGCCCCCTCGGAGGGCGTCGCGGCCATCGATTCGCCCTGCTGGGGCGCAGGACGGCTCGTACCGGGAACCCACGAAGTGCCGTTCCAGTACCGGACATATCCGGGAATGGACGGGTCGGGGTAGTACCCCTCGCGGGGCCTTTCGTCACCGGGTGCCGGGGTTGGGGCGCTCATCACCGTGGTCCCGTATCTCTTCGAAGCCTCAAGTCAACGGACCACATCTATCAGACAGCCGCGTACCCCCGGGCCGGTCCCGGCGTTTGGGGCACTTTCCGGTCACGGTGAAGTTTTTTCCGGAAGTCGCGTAATAGGAGGCGGGGAGGGCGCTCTCTCCATGTGCGGGCCGGTCAGGGGACCGGTCCACAGGCACCGAAAGGACGCACTCATGCACACCGTCGTGAAACGCGAGCTGGAGCTCGAGCTGGTCCTGTCGCCGGAGCGGAGCATCCCCGTCCCGGCCCGGCTGATGTACCGCACGGAGGATCCGTATGCCGTGCACATCACCTTTCACATCGACTCCAGCTTCCCCGTGCACTGGACGTTCGCCCGCGATCTGCTGGTCGAGGGCGTGTTCCGGCCCTGCGGGCACGGGGACGTGCGGATCTGGCCGGACAGGATCGAGCGGCGCACCGTCCTCTGCATGGCACTGAGTTCGCCCGACGGCGATGCGCTGCTGGAGGCGCCGTCCTCCACCGTGGCCGCGTGGGTGGAGCGGACGCTGCGGCTGGTGCCGCCCGGCACCGAGACCGAGCGGCTCGGCATCGACGCCGCTCTGGCCGATCTGCTCGCGCCGCTGCCGGCCGACGACCTGTGGCTGAGCGACCCGTGGCCGTCGGACGAGTCGACGGACGGCGAGGTCTGATGCGCGGTCCACCGGCGGCGTCAGAAGACCTTGCCGGGGTTGAGCAGCCCCAGCGGGTCGAACGCCGCCTTGATGCCCCGGTGCATCTCGACGCTCACCTCGCCGAGTTCGCGGGCCAGCCATTCCTTCTTCAGGACGCCGACGCCGTGTTCGCCGGTGATGGTGCCGCCGAGTTCGAGGCCCAGCGCCATGATCTCGTCGAAGGATTCACGGGCCCGGCGCGACTCGTCGGCGTCGGTGTGGTCGAAGCAGACGACGGGGTGGGTGTTGCCGTCGCCCGCGTGGGCGCAGACACCGATGGTGAGGTCGTACTTCCGCGCGATGGCCGCCGTCCCCTCGATCATGGCGCCGAGCCTGGAGCGCGGTACGCACACGTCGTCGATCATCGTGGCCGACTTGACGGCCTCCAGGGCGGTCAGCGACATCCGTCGGGCCTGGAGGAGGAGTTCGGATTCGGCGGCGTCGGCCGCGGGGACCACTTCGGTGGCACCGGCGGTGGTGCAGAGTTCGGCGACGGCGGCGAGGTCGGCGGTGGGGTCCGGGGTGTCGAAGGCCGCGAGGAGCAGTGCCTCGGTGGAGTCGGGGAGACCCATGTGGGACATCGTGTTGACGGCGTGGACCGTCGTACGGTCCATCAGTTCGAGGAGTGACGGAGTGTGGCCGCGCTCCATGATCCTGCAGACGGCGTCGCAGGCGGCTGTCGCGGACGGGAACTCGGCGGCGAGGACGAGCTGCTGCGGCGGCTGCGGCTTCAGGGCGAGCACGGCGCGGACGACGATGCCGAGGCTGCCCTCGGAGCCGACGAAGAGCCGGGTGAGGTCGTATCCGGCGACGCCCTTCGCGGTCCGGCGGCCGGTCGTCAGGAGGCGCCCGTCGGCGAGGACGACCTCGAGGCCGAGTACGTACTCGGCGGTGACGCCGTACTTCACGCAGCACAGCCCGCCGGACGCGGTGCCGATGTTGCCGCCGATGGTGCACATTTCCCAGCTGGACGGGTCCGGCGGGTAGTACAGGCCGTGTTCGTTGACCGCGCGGGACAGCACGGCGTTGATGACGCCCGGTTCGACGACGGCGATCCGGTCGACCGGGTTGATCTCCAGGATCCGGTCCATCTTCACCAGGGACAGCACGATGCAGCCGTCGGAGGCGTTGGCCGCGCCCGACAGGCCGGTACGGGCGCCCTGCGGGACGACCGGCACACGCAGCGCGGTCGCCGTGCGCATGACGTGCTGGACCTGCTCGACCGTGCGCGGCAGCACCACCACGGCCGGAGCGCCCGCGTCGCAGAAGCTCGCCATGTCGTGGGCGTACGAGGCCGTGACATCCGGATCGGTGATCAGGGCCTCGGCAGGAAGGCCCGCGCGCAGTCGTTCGAGAAGATCGTCCATGATCCAAGCGTGACACCCGGGGCCAATGGTGTGAACCCGTCTGCGGCAGCGTTCGCACAACACGGTGTGATCTTCATACCGACGCAGAGTGATCGGCATGGATGTCATGCCGCAGCAGCCTCCGGAGTCCCCCCAGTCGGATCACACGCCCCCTTCATCCGTTGCGGACGATTCCCCACCGCAGACGTCGTCGCTCCCCGGCTCCGAACCGCCGCCCGCCCCGGACCCCGAGGCGTCGGCCGATCTCCCGCCGGTCTCGCTGCGTACGACGCTGCGTCGGGCCGCGGTCGGTGCGGTGGCGGCTGCCGTGCTGGTCACGGGTGCGGTCGTGTCCGTACCGGACGACGGGAAGAAGGTCGCGCCGCTGCCTGTGCCGGGACCGGTCATGCGCGCCCTGACGGCGACGAACGCGGGCGCCCCCGCCTCCCTCGCCGACCTGACGGCGCTGATCGGGGACCGGCAGAGCTGGGTGGGCACGCATCCGTCCGACGCGTGGTCGTGGACGGTGCTCGGATCGGCGTACGTGGAGTGGGGGCGGCGTTCCGCGGACGTGGCGTACTACGGGCGGGCCGAGCATGCACTGAGGCGCTCGCTGGACGTACAGCCAGGTGACCGGGGGAACACCGCGGCCTGGGTGGGGCTGGCGGCGCTCGCCAATGCGCGGCACGACTTCGTCACGGCGAAGAAGTGGGGCGAGACGGTACGGGCCCGGCAGCCGAAGGACTGGACGGCGTACCCGGTCCTGATCGACGCGTACAACGGGCTCGGCCAGTACGCGGCGGCCGGCCGGGCGGTGGAGAGGTTCACGGCGCTCCGCTCGGGCGTACCGGCGCTCTCGTGGACGGCGCAGGTGTACCGGAACGAGGGCCGGCGCGAGGATGCCCGGGCGATCGCGCAGGATGCGGCGAACCGGGCCACCACCCCCGCCGAGAAGACGGACTGCCTGTTCCGGCTGGGCGAACTGGCCTGGGAGCGGGGCAAGCCCGAGGAGGCGGTGGCGCAGTACAACGCGGCCCTGCGGACGGACCGCGCTCACCCTCCGTCGCTCGCGGGCCGGGCGCGGGCGCTGGCGGCCCTGGGCCGGACGGACGAGGCGCAGCGCGACTACCGGGCGGCGCTGTCCCGGCGCCCGAGCCCCGTATACATGCTGGAACTCGGTGAGTTGTACGAGTCGCTGGGGCTCGACGACGACTCCCGAGGCCAGTACACGAAGCTCCGCAGAACCCTGGCCCAGGAGAGCGGCCACGGAGTCGACGAGTCCCTCCTCCTCGGCCGCTTCGAGGCCGACCACGGTGATGCGTCGCGGGCGGTGGAGCTGCTACGGGCGGAGTGGGACCGACAGCACCACAGCGCGGCAGTGGCGGACGCGCTGGGCTGGGCGCTGTACCGATCGGGCGACTCGCAGAGTGCGCTGACATACGCGCAGCAGGCGGCGGACACGGGTGGTGGGACGGCCCTGTACGCGTACCACCTGGGCATGATCGAACAAAGGCTCGGGAACCACGGCCCGGCGCGCCGCCACCTGGAGGAGGCGCTGCGCACGAACCCCCACTTCAGCCCTCTGGACGCCCCTTCGGCCCAGGAGGCCCTGGACCGGCTGGGCCCGCAGGAGGCGCCCTCGGCCCCCGAACCGACGCCTCCCCCGGAACCCCCTCAGCAGTCCCAGGAACCGTCCGAGGCCCCGCCCGCGCAGCAGGGCGTCCCGGCGGTGGCACCGGCCGGAACGACGGGGACCACGGACACTCCCGCGTCCCCGGCCTTGTCTGCGCCGGTCAGCCGCTGATGGGGGCGCGGCAGATCTTCGCGTGGTTCGGCGCCGGTTCGATCGCCGGACGGCCCGGATCCCGGGCGTCCTGCCGGCGTTGCCGGGATCGTCCTGCAGCCGGATCCACGGTCTCCCCGGCCCGAGGCCGGCGGCCAGGAGCTTCGGTGCCGCGCTCGGTGCCGCCGCACCGACGGCAGCGGGGGCGAGACGTGCGAGTGGTGCGCCCGTTGCCACGACGGCGGCGCAGACGGACGCGGCGTTGAGCACAAGAGGCGGGGCCTCCGGATCCGCCGGAAACCCCGCCTCCATGGAGGAGCCGCGTGGGCTCAGAGGTTGCCGCGCTTCTCCTGCTCGCGCTCGATCGCCTCGAACAGGGCCTTGAAGTTGCCCTTGCCGAAACCCATCGAGCCGTGGCGTTCGATCATCTCGAAGAAGACCGTCGGGCGGTCCTGGACCGGCTTGGTGAAGATCTGCAGCAAGTATCCGTCCTCGTCGCGGTCGACGAGGATCTTCAGCTCGCGCAGCGTCTCGACCGGCACGCGGGTCTCGCCCGCCCATTCGCCGAGGGTGTCGTAGTACGAGTCGGGGGTGTCCAGGAACTGGACGCCGGCCGCGCGCATCGCGCGGACCGACGCGACGATGTCGTTGGTGGCGAGGGCGATGTGCTGGACGCCCGCGCCGCCGTAGAACTCCAGGTACTCGTCGATCTGCGACTTCTTCTTCGCGATCGCCGGCTCGTTGATCGGGAACTTCACCTTCAGGGTGCCGTCGGCGACGACCTTCGACATGAGGGCGGAGTACTCGGTGGCGATGTCGTCGCCCACGAACTCCTTCATGTTGGTGAAGCCCATGACCTTGTTGTAGAAGCCGACCCACTCGTTCATCCGGCCCAGTTCCACATTGCCGACGCAGTGGTCGATGGCCTGGAAGGTGCGCTTGGCGGGCGGTTCGACGATCGGGGCCACGGCCACGAAGCCGGGGAGGTACGGACCGTCGTAGCCGGAACGCTCGACGAGGGTGTGGCGGGTCTGGCCGTACGTGGCGATCGCGGCGAGCACCACCGTGCCGTGCTCGTCCTTGACCTCGTGCGGCTCGGTGAGGCCCAGGGCGCCGTGCTCGACGGCGTACGCGTACGCCGCCCGTGCGTCCGGGACCTCGATGGCCAGGTCGACCACGCCGTCGCCGTGCTCGGCCACGTGGTCGGCCAGGAAGCGGCCGTGGTCGGTGGATGCCTTGATGACGGAGGTGAGGACAAAGCGTGCCGAACCGTTGGTCAGCACATAACTGGCGGTCTCGCGGCTGCCGTTCTCCGGTCCGGAGTAGGCGACGAGCTTCATGCCGAAGGCGGTCGAGTAGTAGTGCGCGGCCTGCTTGGCATTGCCCACGGCGAAGACGACCGCGTCCATTCCCTTGACCGGGAAGGGGTCGGCCTGCCGGACGGTGTCAGGAGTGTTGTACAGCGTCTCAGTCATGAAGGAAGGCTCTCCCCGCATCGCAAGGTGCGCAATAGTTCGCGTTTTTGCTGAGCAGTCTGTACACAGGTCTGGTTGGATGGGCGGACTATCTGCACATGGTGACCATGGGGGGACCCGTATGGCGATCGATCATCTGGACGGGCGGCTCATCGTGCTGCTTGCACGCGAGCCCCGGATCGGGGTGCTGGAAGCGTCGCGCCGGCTCGGGGTGGCCCGCGGCACCGCGCAGGCGCGCCTCGACCGGCTTCAGTCGAATGGAGTCATCCGCGGATTCGGCCCCGATGTCGATCCGGCGGCCCTCGGCTACCCCGTCACCGCCTTCGCCACCCTGGAGATCAAGCAGGGCCAAGGCGCCGATGTGCGGGCCCATTTGGACGGCGTCCCGGAAGTTCTGGAGCTGCACACCACCACCGGGCACGGCGACATGCTGTGCCGGCTCGTCGCCCGGTCCAACGCCGACCTTCAGCGGGTGATCGACCGGGTTGTCGGTTTTGATGGCATTGTCCGGGCCTCCACGGCGATCGTCATGGAGAACCCGGTGCCTCTGCGCATCATCCCGCTCGTCGAGCAGGCCGCGGAGGACAGCGACTGAGCCGAGGAGTGCTGCGTGAGCTTCTGGGAGTATCTGGGCAATCGGCACCAGCAGCTGCTCACCGACGCGTACCAGCACGTCAGCGCCGTGTTCCAGTGCATGGTCATCGCCACCGTGCTCGGCATCCTGATCGGGATCGTCACCTATCGCAGCAGCTGGGGCGGTTCGCTGGCCATCACCACCACGGCCACCATCCTCACCATCCCGTCCCTCGCCGCGATCGGTCTGCTGATCCCGCTGGTCGGGCTCGGCGTCCCGCCCACCGTGATCACTCTGACGATGTACGGGCTCCTGCCGATCGTCCGCAACTCCATCGTCGGGCTGCGCGGCGTCGATCCGTCCCTCGTCGACGCGGCGAAGGGCATCGGGATGTCACGGATCGCGCGGCTCTGCAGGGTCGAGCTGCCGCTCGCCTGGCCGCCGATCCTCACCGGCATCCGCGTCTCCACGCAGATGCTGATGGGGATCGCCGCCATTGCCGCGTACGCCTCCGGCCCCGGACTCGGCAACGAGATCTTCCGCGGCATCGCCTCACTGGGCAGCGCCAACGCGCTCAATCAGGTGCTCGCAGGCACGCTCGGCATCGTCATCCTCGCTCTGCTCTTCGACGCCGCGTACGTCCTGCTCGGGCGGCTGACCATTCCCAGGGGGATCCGTGCCTGAGACCGACACCGGGGCAGCCGGGACGCCCACCGCCACCTCCGGTGCCACCATCCAGCTGGAGGACCTGACCAAGCTCTACCCGGGCAATCCGAACCCGGCCGTGGACAACGTCTCGATGGACATCAAGGCCGGTGAGACGGTGATCTTCGTCGGGCCGTCCGGCTGCGGGAAGTCCACCACCCTGAAGATGATCAACCGGCTGATCGAGCCGACGTCCGGCCGGATCAGGATCAACGACGAGGATGTCACCGACATCGACCCGGTGAAGCTGCGCCGCAAGGTCGGGTACGCGATCCAGTCGTCCGGGCTGTTCCCGCACATGACGGTCGCCGAGAACATCGCCCTCGTGCCGAAGATGGTCGGCTGGTCGAAGTCGAAGGTGAAGGACCGGGTCGAGGAGATGCTCGATCTGGTCGGTCTCGACCCGAGGGAGTTCCACGGGCGCTATCCGCGGCAGCTGTCCGGCGGTCAGCAGCAGCGGGTGGGCGTGGCGCGGGCGCTGGCTGCCGACCCGCCGGTGCTGCTGATGGACGAGCCGTTCGGCGCCGTCGACCCGATCACCCGCGACCACCTCCAGGACGAGCTGATCCGGCTGCAGCACGAGCTGCACAAGACGATCGTGTTCGTCACCCACGACTTCGACGAGGCGATCAAGCTGGGCGACCGGATCGCCGTGCTGCGGGAGCGATCGCACATCGCGCAGTTCGACACCCCGGAGGCGATCCTCACCAACCCGGCGGACGATTTCGTCTCCGGATTCGTCGGCGCGGGCGCGGCGCTGAAGCGGCTCAATCTGACCCGGGTACGGGATGTGGGGATCGCCGAGTTCCCCACGGTGACGGTCGACGACCCGCTCCAGTCGATCTTCAACAAGCTGCGCAGCGGCCCGTACAACGAGCTCCTGATGCTGGACCGCAGGAACCGCCCGTACAAGTGGCTGAGGCGCGGCGACCTGATGCGGGCCCGGGGCTCGCTGGCGCGTGCCGGGCAGCTGGTCCACGACACGGTGACCCTGGACGCCACACTGCACGACGCACTGGAGGCCGTACTGCTCGACAGCGGAGGACGGGTCGCGGCGACGGGGCGGCGCGGCGAGTTCATCGGGGTCGTCGACATGGAGACCCTGATGAACTCCGTTCATGAGCTCCTGGAGGCCGACCGGCTCACCGCCATCGAGCACCAGCACGATCTGGAGGAGCTGCGCGCCCATCAGACCGAGCAGGAGCTGGAGGGCGGTGCGGGCACATGAATCCCCCTGACATGAATCCCCACCGGTCGGTGCCGCCGGGGCCCGGGGAACGCCCGTCGTCGTCCCCGCTGCCGGGTGAGCACGACGTCCAGGACGTCTTCCGCGACGAGGAGGAGGAACCCGCGCCGCCGCCCGCCGCGCCGCGGCGCCGGATCACCTGGCGCAAGCTGGTGCTGATGCCGGCCGCCCTGGCGGTCGTCCTCGCCCTCACCTATCTGTGGATCACCAACGTCCACCTCGACTCGATCGCGAAGAACTCGCTGACCGGCGGCAATGTGCAGCTGCGCTGGTGGCAGCACGTCAAGCTGACCGCGATCTCCACCTTCTGGGTGCTGATCATCGCCATTCCGCTCGGGATCGCACTGACCCGGCGCAGGCTGCGCCGGGGCGCCCCGCTGGTCACGGTCCTCGCCAACGTCGGCCAGGCGACCCCGGCGATCGGCCTGCTGGCACTGCTGGTGATCTGGCTGGGCATCGGCGCGTCGACCGCGATCATCGGCATGGTGATCTACGCCGTGCTGCCGGTGTTCTCCAACACCGTGGCCGGTCTCAGGGCGATCGAGCCGAATCTGGTCGAGGCCTCGCGCGGCATCGGCATGTCGGCGATGGGGACGCTGACGAAGGTCGAACTGCCGCTCGCCGTCCCGCTGATCCTGGCGGGGGTACGGACGGCGCTGGTCCTCAATGTCGGGACGGCGACGCTGGCGACGTTCGTCGGGGGCGGCGGGCTGGGAGACCTGATCACGTCGGGCATCCAGACGCAGCGGATGCCGGTACTGGTGCTCGGTTCCGTGCTGACGGTGGTGCTGGCGCTGCTGGTGGACTGGCTGGCCTCCCTGGTCGAGGTGGCGTTGACGCCACGCGGGCTGGAGGTGGGGGCGTGAGCGCGGGGAAGGGAGCGGCACGGAGGCTCAGGGCGGCCGGTCTCCTCGGGTCCCTGGTGCTGCTCTGGGTGACGCTCGCCGGGTGCGGGCTGAAGAGCGGTTCGCCGATGGTCGACGACGTGGTGCCGGGCTCGGTCGGCCGGGGGCAGCCACTGGACGGTGCCTCGCTGACCGTCACCTCGAAGAACTTCAGCGAGAACATCATCCTCGGCCAGATGATCGGCCTGGTGTTCAAGGCCGCCGGTGCCGAGGTCCTCGACCGGACGAACCTGCCGGGTTCGATCAGCGCGCGCGAGGCCATCATCAAGGGCGGCGCCGACGCGATGTACGAGTACACGGGCACCGCCTGGATCACGTACCTCGGCCATGCGAAACCGATCGCCGACCCGCTGAAGCAGTGGGAGGCGGTCCGGGACGAGGACCGGAAGAACGGGGTGACCTGGCTGCCGCAGTCCACCCTCAACAACACCTACGCGCTGGCCATCAGCAAGAAGAACAACGCGGAGTACCACCTGAGGACGCTCTCCGACGTCGCCGCGCTGGCGAAGATGGACCCGGCGGCGGTGACGATCTGCGTGGAGAACGAGTTCGCCTCGCGCGACGACGGACTGCCGGGGATGGAGAAGGCCTACGGGATGTCGATCCCGGCCTCCAACATCAGGAAGATGGACGCCGGGATCATCTACACCCAGGTCTCGAAGTCCAACTCCTGCCTGCTGGGCGAGGTGTTCACCACGGACGGCCGGATCAAGGCGATGAACCTCGACGTCCTCGTGGACGACAAGCACTTCTTCCCCAACTACAACGCCGCGCCCGTCATCCACACCGCGACCTTCGACAAGTACCCGCAGATCGCCGATCTGTTGGACCCGGTCAGCAGGCGGCTGACGACCGAGGTCGCGCAGCAGCTGAACGCAAAGGTGGATGTGGACGGGGAGGACCCGCACGAGGTGGCGAAGGACTGGCTGATCGCGGAGGGGTTCATCAAGAAGGGGTAGCGGGCAACCGGGGGCCGACGCCTCCCGGAGTTACAAAGAAAATGTTGCAAAGAAGCGTTGCAAAGAGACCTTTGCAAGTCTACGCTCAAGACATGGCAACGAACGAAGCCGGCGACGAGAAGCCGCTCGATCCGAACATCCACCTGGTCGACGCCCGCACCCTGCGCGCGCTCGCCCACCCCCTCCGGATCCGCCTGCTGGGCACCCTCCGGGAGTTCGGCCCCGCCACCGCGTCGGGGCTCGCGGACCGGCTCGGCGAGTCCAGCGGCGCCACCAGCTACCACCTGCGGCAATTGGCCGCGTACGGCTTCGTCGAGGACGACCCGACGCTCGGCAAGGGACGCGAACGGTGGTGGCGGGCCGTGCACATGGGCATTGCCTTCGGCGGCAGCGCGAACTTCCTCCGCGACCCCGACCCGGAGGTGCGCGGCGCCATGGGAGTCGTCCTGCACGAGATCGCCACCACGCACGCCCAGGAGCTCAACACCTGGCTCGGCACCATGCACGAATGGCCCGATGAGTGGCTGCGCAGCTCGGACCTCAGCAACTTCAAGATGCGGCTCACCCCGGAGCTCTCACTGGAGCTGGCCGAGAAGATCCACGACCTGATCGACAGCTACCGGGACCGGGTTCCCGAAGGCACCGAGGGCTCGGCCGTCGTCCGCACCCATCTGCACATGTTCCCGCGCCCCACCGACTGAGAGGAATCCCGTCATGCATCCGGACACGCACTTGACGCTGCACCACCTCCGCTCCGCCGAACTGCGGCAGCAGGCCTCCGAGTTCCGCGCCCCGCGGCCGCCGCGCGCGGGTCTGCGTGCGCAACTGGGCTGGACCCTGGTCGAGCTGGGTCTGCGCATCCTGCCGAACGGACGCCCCCGGCACGCCCACGCCCCGCGAACGGCGTAGCCATGGACGGGGGGAACCGAAAGCCGCTCGCCGCGCTTCTCGCGGCCAACTGCATATCCACCGCAGGCACTTCGCTCACCCTGATCGGGGTTCCGTGGTTCGTCCTGCAGACCACGGGCAGCGCCGGCCGGGCCGGCGTCGTCGCCTTCTGCGCCACACTGCCGATCATCATCTCCGCGGTCATCGGCGGGCCCGTCATCGACCGGATCGGACGGCGCCGGATCTCCGTCGCCTCCGACACCGTCTGCGCACTCGCCATCGCCACCATTCCGCTGCTCCACTACGCCGGGGCGCTCGAATTCTGGATGCTCTGCGCCCTGATGGCACTGAACGGACTCGTCCACACCCCCGGCAACACCGCGCGCTACGTCCTGCTGCCGGACCTCGCCGAACATGCCGGGACCACGGTCACCCGCGCCGCCAGCCTCTTCGACGCCACCTCGCGCGGCGCCCGGATGACCGGCGCGGCACTGGCCGGGGTGCTGATCGCGCTCGTCGGCGCGGAGACCGTGCTGCTCCTGGACGCGGCAACCTTCGGCGCGTCGGCGCTGCTCATCGCGGCAGGCGTACGAGGGGTACGGGCGGCCGAGCCGCGAAAAGCGGCGGCACCGGTCTCACTGCGCACGTACAGCCACGAACTGCGCGAGGGATACGCCTACTTGTTCTCCAACCGGCTGCTGTTGGCCGTCGTGGTGATGGTGCTCTTCATGAACGGCACCGATCAGGGCTGGAACGCCGTACTGCTCCCGGTGCACGCCGAGCGCGAACTGGGCGGCGCACCCCAACTCGGCCTGCTCACCGCGCTGTTCGGGGCAGGCGGGCTGACGGGCGCGCTGGTGTACGGGGCGGTGGGACACCGGTTCTCGCGGCGCGCGGTGTTCACGGTGTGCGTGGTGCTGTGCGGTGGACCGAGGTTCGTGGTTGCCGCGCTGACGGACACGACGCTGCCACTCGCGGTGACGATGCTGCTGGGTGGCCTCGCGGGCGGGGTCCTGAACCCGATCCTGACGACGATGACGTACGAACGCGTACCGCAGCAGCTGCGCAGCCGGGTATCCGGGGCGCTCACCGCGGGCTGCGAACTGGCGATGCCGGTGGGCGGGCTGCTGGCGGGGCTGCTGGTGGAGAGCATCGGGGCGGACGGTGCGCTCCTGGCGCTGGGCGCGGTCTACACGCTGGCGACGGTGAGCCCGATGATCTTCCCGGTGTGGCGCACGATGGACGACCGGCCGTCCGCGGAGGAGCGTGTGGAGGCGAAGGCCGAAGCCGGCCGTCCGGCATGATCCGGACGAGAGGCCCCAGGGCGTGCCCGGCTCGCCCTGTGTCAGCAGCTCGGAACCTTGGCCCCCTTGTCGAGGGCCGTGAGCGAGGACACCGCGCTCTTCAGTGTGGTGACCGGGATCAGCTTGAGCCCCTTGGGGAGTTCGGCGCCCGCCGCCTTGCACTCGGCCTTCGGTACGAGGAAGACAGTGGCACCGTCGCGCCGGGCGGCCTGGGTCTTCAGCGATACGCCGCCGACCGCGCCGACCGTACCGTCCGCCTCGATCGTGCCCGTGCCGGCAACGGTGCGGCCACCGGTGAGATCGCCGCCGGAGCCGTTGCCTTCGAGCTTGTCGACGATGCCGAGAGCGAAGAAGAGACCGGCACTGGGCCCGCCCACATCGGCGAGGTGCAGGGTCACGTCCACCGATCCGGGCGCCTTGCCGAGGTACCGCAGGGCCGCGTCCACGGCGGAGTTCTGCGACTTCTTCATGTCCTCGAGGTTGTGCTTCTCGATCTCCTTCTCGGAGCCGCCGGTCGGGTAGACCGAGTCGCGGGGCAGGACCGCCCGGTCGGTCCGGAACCAGCCGTCGATCACGTCGCCGATACCGACGTCGGCGGTCGGCCCCGTCGCGATGATGGTCGTCATCCGCAGCTGGCCTCTGGTGGGGCGGGTCGGCGCGCCCTTGATGCTGATCACGGGCGTGCCGTGGACGTCCCCGAGTACGTTCGCGGTCGTGCCCGGCTGCGCCACGGTGAACGGCAGCGGCGCGAAGGCGGCGACGCCGAAGAGGGCGACGACGGGCAGGGCGCACAGGGCGAGGGCGCGGGGGCGCGAGAGACGAGTGAGCACCCGCCCAATCTAACCTGGCCGGGTTCATCCGCCCGGCCGGTCCGGGGAGGGGCAGGCCCGTCCCCCGGCCGGTGGTGCGCAGGCCCGACCGGTTCGTCCTCGGGCTCCGGACGGGTTCGACAGGCCCGCCCCGAGCACGGACCCAGCCCGTCCGAGCACGATCCAGCCCGTCCGGCGACGGAGGACAAAGCGGCCCCGGGACGACCCCGGTACTACCGCAACGCGTCCGCGACCTCACGCGCCGCGTCGACGACTCGCGGTCCGACCCGTTCCGGTACCGCGTCCGCCAGCATCACCACGCCCACGCTGCCCTCCACGCCCGTGACCCCCATCAGGGCCGCCGCCGCGCCGCTCGCGCCCGCTTCCAGCTCGCCGTGGGTGAGCGTGAACGCGGTCTCGGACACCGGCTTCGCCCGTGCGGCCAGGATCGCCCGGCCCGCGGCGCCCTTGTCGAGCGGATGACGGAAGCCGGCCCGGTAGGCCACGTGATAGTCGGTCCAGGTCGGTTCGACGACGGCAACCGCCAGCGCATCGCTGCCGTCGACCAGCGTCAGGTGGGCGGTGGCTCCGATGTCCTCGGCCAGGGACCGCAGCGCGGGCAGCGCAGCCTCCCGTACCAGCGGATGCACCTGGCGGCCCAGGCGCAGCACGCCGAGCCCCACCCTGGCCCGGCCACCCAGATCGCGGCGTACCAGGGCGTGTTGTTCCAGTGTGGCCAGCAGACGGTAGACGACGGTGCGGTTGACGCCGAGTTTGGTGGACAACTCGGTGACGGTCAGCCCGTGGTCGGTGTCGGCGAGCAGTTTGAGGACGCGTAGTCCCCGGTCGAGCGTCTGGGAGGTCTCCGCGGTCACGACGCCCTCTCCTCTTCGGTGAGTGGCGGCACCCTCACGGAGGTTGCGTCGCCGGTCCCAGCGGCGACGCACGGAGAGGCCGCCGGCGGCCAAGGCACCGGCTGCGCTCCGCGGCGGCGCTGCCACGGGGCGTTCACTTTTTGGGGACAGTAGCGAGCCAGTCCGCTCAGCGGAAGACCTCGTCCAGAATCCGGGCGCACGCGGAGGAGTGGCTGTGCCGCAGGAGCATAAGCGCCGGTCAGCGCGGCGCCGACGGGATCCGGAACATCTACGCGCGTTCAGGTCGGCCGACTCCATTGCGACACTCCGTGTACAGAAGTGAACCATCGTTAACTCACGGTGAACGAATGTCGCATAATTTTTCCGCCGATCAGGACCTCGCAGGCCCGGAGCGCCTTCGTGGCCGGGTCCCGGACGGTGATGTCGAGGGCGAACGCGGCGTCCGGGGTGGTGAATGCGGCGGTCCCGGTCCGCGGTCGACGAGGACCTCCTTGACCCGGATCGGGACGGCGTCCGCGCCGTCGACGGTGAGGTCTGTCAGAACGCCCCGTCGAGCCCGACGACCTCGGTCCTCACCGGGTCGTGGGGCTGCGAGCCGTCGGCCCTCAGCCCCACGACGGTGACGGCCGCACGGACGACGCCGGCCCGGCACGAGGATCTCTGTCCCCGTACCGGGCCGGCACCTGACATGAGCGGACTCACCTCATCCGGGTGGCCCACTCCTGCACCTTCTTGATCCGCTGCTGGATCTGCCCCGCCGTCGCCTCCGCGCTCGGCGGCCCTCCGCAGACCCGCCGCAGCTCGGTGTGGATCACCCCGTGCGGCTTGCCGCTCTGGTGCGTGTACGCCGACACCATCGTGTTGAGCTGCTTGCGCAGCCCCAGCAGCTGCTTGTGCGTGACCACCGGCCGGGCCTCCGCCGGCTTCTCCAGCAGATCGGCCTCCCCGGCCGGCTTCTGCCTGCTGTGCGCGATCTGCCGGGTCTGCCGCTTCTGCAGCAGCAACTGCACCTGGTCGGGTTCGAGCAGCCCGGGAATCCCCAGGTAGTCCTGCTCCTCCTCACTTCCCGGGTGCGCCTGCATGCCGAACTCGGCGCCGTCGTACAGCACCCGGTCGAAGACCGCGTCGGACTCCAGTGCCTCGAACGGCAGCTGGTCCTCGGTCTCCTCGTCCTCCAGGCGTTCCGCGTCGGCGAGAAGCTTGTCCTCCTCGGAGAACGGGTTCTCCTCGTCGCTGCCCTTCTTGGGCTTGTCGAGGACGTGGTCCCGCTCGACCTCCATCTCGTTCGCGAAGTCGAGGAGCATCGGAATGGTCGGTACGAAGACGGAAGCGGTCTCGCCGCGCCGGCGCGACCGCACGAAGCGTCCGACGGCCTGGGCGAAGAAGAGCGGGGTCGAGATGGTGGTGGCGTACACACCGACCGCGAGACGCGGCACGTCGACGCCCTCCGACACCATCCGGACCGCGACCATCCACCGCGAGTCGTCCTCGCTGAACTTGTCGATCTTCTTCGATGCGGCCTTCTCGTCGGAGAGGACCACGGTCGCCTTCTCGCCGGTGACCTTCTTGAGGATCTTGGCGTACTCGCGCGCGGACTCCTGGTCGGTGGCGATCACGAGCCCGCCCGCGTCCGGAATGCCCTTGCGCACTTCGGTCAGCCGCTTGTCGGCGGCCGCGAGGACGTTCGGGATCCAGTCGCCGGTGGGCGACAGCGCCGTCCGCCAGGCCTGGCCGATGGCGTCCTTGGTCATCGGCTCGCCGAGCCGGGCGGCGATCTCGTCACCGGCCTTGGTGCGCCAGCGCATGTTGCCGCTGTAGCTGAGGAAGATCACGGGGCGGACGACGCCGTCGGCCAGCGCGTTCCCGTAGCCGTAGGTGTAGTCGGCCGAGGAACGCCGGATCCCGTCGTTCCCCTCCTCGTACACGACGAACGGGATCGGGTTGGTGTCGGACCGGAACGGCGTACCGGTCAGCGCGAGCCGCCGGGTCGCCGGGTCGAACGCCTCCTGGCACGCCTCGCCCCAGGACTTCGAGTCACCGGCGTGGTGGATCTCGTCCAGGATCACGAGAGTCTTGCGCTGCTCGCACCGGTTGCGGTGCAGCATCGGGCGGACACCGACACCGGCGTACGTGACCGCGACCCCGTGGTACTCCTTGCTCACAGGTCCGGCGCTGTACTCGGGGTCGAGCTTGATCCCTATCCGGGCGGCCGCCTCCGCCCACTGCTTCTTCAGGTGCTCGGTCGGCGCGACGACGGTGATCTGCTGCACGACGTGGTGGTGCAGCAGCCATGACGCGAGGGTCAGCGCGAAGGTGGTCTTCCCTGCGCCGGGCGTGGCGACCGCGAGGAAGTCACGCGGCTGCTCCTGGATGTACTTCTCCATGGCGCCCTGCTGCCAGGCTCGCAGCTTACCGGCCGTGCCCCAGGGGGCCCGGCCGGGATAGGCGGGTGAGAGGTGGTGGGAGGCGGTAGTAGTCACGGTCTCCGGTTCGGGGCTCTCGGGTACGTGGGGCGCTGCCCGTACGGGCCGGGAGGGGCTCGTACGCGATACGACAACCGGGCCACCTTACCGGGGGCCCGGCCGGAACCCCGTACGAACGAGCCGTGGTTCGTCCCCGTTGAGACCCTCTTCACAAGGTGTGGCCACGCGGCGAATCGGGGCAGTTTCGCGGCGATGCCGGGCAGGTCGAGGGCGCCCTGGCACACGACCTGGGCGTTTCTGCACCCGACCACCGGCGCGTGGTTGCGTGTCAGGGACTCCATCGGCGCCGCGGCCTTCTGCCGGACGTCCGGCAGAAGCGTCCTGGCCGAAAACGCCGGCACGCGTGGTACCACGCGGTACTACGCCTTTTCCCGCACCCGGCCGGCGACCCACGCCCCCACCAGCGCCACCCCCGCCATCGGCAGGAACACCACCGCGAACGCCCCCGGATGCGCCCCCGACGCGCCCGCCTCCACCGAGTCGTGCACCGCCCCCACGGCGCCGCCGCCGAGCGCGGCGAACGCCGCACCCCCGGCCGCCAGCAGCAGCACATTCGAGAGCCCGTCGGAGATCTGGAGCGCTGCGGAGTTGGCGCCCGCCTCCTCCGGCGGCGACAGCTTCAGCAGCAGCACGCTCGTCGAAGCGATCACCATGCCCATGCCGAAGCACCCGACGGCCCAGGCGACCGCCACCGTCCACACCGGAACTCCCGCGATCAGCACCGACGGCGCGCCCGCGATCGCCGCGACGACGAGCACCATGCCGCCCACCATCAGCCGCTCCCGGTACGGCTCCAGGCGCGGCCGGGCCTGTACGTACGAGCCGAGCGCCCAGGTCCCGCCCCCGGCGGCGAGCGACAGCCCTGCCATCGTCGGGGACAGCCCGCGCTGCGTCACCAGCATCAGCGGCACGAAGGACTCGGCCGCGATGAACGACCCGGCGGCGATCCCGCGCAGCAGCACCACCGACGGCAGCCCACGCGCCGCCCGACCGGTGCCGACGGGCAGGAGCCCCCGTACGGCGGGAACGAGCAGAGCGACACCCGCGGCGGCCGGAATCAGCGCAAACCAATTCCGCTCCTGCCCCGCGTACTGCAGCAGACCGGCCCCCACCGAAATGGCGAGCGCCAGACCGATGCGCCGGCGGTCGTACGGTTCGACGGGCGCCGACCGATCAGCAGGCCCGGACGCCATGCGCCGGATCGCGGGCAGCGCGAGGGCCAGCGGGAAGACCACCAGAACCGGAATCCCGACGAAGACCCAGCGCCAGCCCAGATGCTCGGTCACGCTGCCGGAGGCGAGCGGCCCGACGACGGACGGGACGACCCAGCTCGCGGCGAAAGCGGCCATGATCGCCGGCCGGATCCGCTCCGGATAGGCCCGGCTGACCACCACGTACAACGCCACGATCACCAGCCCGCCACCGAGCCCCTGCACGGCCCGCCCCGCGATGAACATCCACATGCCGGCCGCCGTCCCCGACAGCAGCAGGCCGGCCCCGAAGGCACCGATCCCGGTGGCGAGCGGCGCCAGCGGCCCGCGCCGGTCCGCCCACTGCCCGGAGAGCACCATGGCGAAGAGGCTGGTGGTGAAGTACGCGGAGAACGCGAACGCGTAGAGCGGAATGCCGTGCAGCTCCCGGGCGGCGACCGGCATCGCGGTCCCGACGGCGGTCGCCTCGAAGGCGATCAGGAAGACGACGGAGACGATGCCGATGCTGAGCGCCCGATAGGTCCGGCCCAGTACCCCTTCGGACTCGGCGACGACGGGAGCGTCCACAGCACGGGGCGAGACATCGGCGTCACGCGGTTCGAGGGCGGTCATGAGCCCAAGAGTAAGGGGCAAGATCCGCTTTCGGCCCTGTCGTGAGGCGGTCGTGCACTCGTCCCTTGGTCGTAGGACCGGACGCCGAGCATGAACGCGGTATGGCAGTCGCATTGCAGCGCGGCCCGCACCCTTGAGCCCACCTCCCGTGGCCCCTACGGTCGACACATCAGCACGAAGCACCAGCACACGGCCGTGTGCCCGAGTGGTTCAGGGGCTCGACTGCAACTCGAGTTACACCGGTTCGAATCCGGTCACGGCCTCGCAGACGAAGCCGCCCGCCCCGGGGAAGTTCCGGGGCGGGCGGCTTTCCCGGGTCCGGGGCGCGGGCCACGGTGTCCTGACAGCGTTCTCCGCCGTGAACCCGGCCCTGCCCGACACGCCCTCGCTGCTGACCCGGCACTGCCGCCGACAGAAGCTCGGCCGGCGGGGCCGGCGATGCCATCCAGCGCACCGTCGACGTCGGCACGGCCGCGTACATGAACGACCTGAATGCCAGGGTCGATACCGAGACCCGCAACAATATGATCAACCACTACGACGACGGCCTTCAGCCGACTGCCCAGCAGTGGTACCGGAGCGGCATCAAGGACGCCGACATGAAGATGGGCGAGCGGTACTGATGAACAAGAAGAACCTGGTACTACCCGCAGTGCTCGTGGTCGCGGCAGCCGTCGTCGCCGCAATCCAGCTCTGGCCCAGCCCGCTGAAGGACCTCCGGGCGAAGAACCTCTGCCTGGGGATGCTCACGAAGGAGACAGCGGGCCTGCTCGACGACCACAAGGGCGGCAAGCTGGTCGTGGACGAGGACAAGGACGAGGACGCCGGAGCGGACCCGGTGTTCTCCACCATCTGCTTCGTCGGCCGCGAAACGAGCAAGGACACGACTCCCCGGGCCCAGTACACCCTCGACGTGCGGCCGGCCGGCACCCTCAACGAGCCCGCCAAGGACGCTGCCCCGGTCGGCGGCGGACACTCCGGCTGGATCGGGCCGCGCCAGAGCGAAGTCCAGCTCCCCGCCTCCTGCGCCGAGCCCATGGGAACCAGCGCCCCCCATGTCACCGTGACTCTGAAGGTCGCCCAAGGCGTCCTGGTCAAGGAGGACTGGGACACGGCAGCTCTGATCTCCAAGAGCCGCACCATCCTCCTGGAGGGCATCGGCAACCTCACCGAACAGTACGACTGCACGACATAGATTCCGGCCGGCGTCAGCGGGCGCCGTCGTCGTCCGCGGGCAACCGCCCGCGGCGTCTCCTCCCGCAGCACCCGGTCCAGCGACTCGACCGTCCAGCCGGCCCGTGACCGCTCTTGCCCCGCCCGGCCTCCCGCTCGGCAACGGCCCGCGGCTCGGGAGCGAGCACGACGTCGACGGGCTCGGAGTCGCGGACGTGGACGGTGTGGGGGCAGGTGGCAACCTCCACGCAGGCTTCGCCCTCGTTGCCGCTGTAGCTGGACTTGCGCCAGTCGTAGGCGACTTCGACGCAGGCGCCGCCTTCGTTGCCGCTGTAGCTGGACTTGAACCACGAGAGTTCGGGCCCTGTGGTCACAGTTGCCCGCCTTCGTGTTCCCTGCTTCTCACGCGCAGCCGAATCCTTCGCGAGTGCTCTGCTGATCAGCCGATGACCGGCAGAACAACCCGTCAACCACCCTGATGCCAGGCCTCATCGCCTTCGCTCGAACACGGGCTCAGCTGGTCGGCCCTTCACCGTACGAATGGCCCCCGTAGGGCGAGTTGGAGCCGCGAGGAGCGGTGGGAGGGGGGCCGAAGGCCGGCGGTGCGGGCTGATGCTGAGGCTGGGCTCGCTGGTACGGGTGCGGGTACGGAGGCTGGTACGGGTACGGGGTTGCACCCGTGGCCGCCTTGCGGCGGCGAGAGCGTACGGCCGGGACGGCAACCGCTGCACCGATGAGGGCGGCTGCGCCGGTGCCGAGTCCGATCCAGAGACCGGTGTTGCTAGTGTCGTCAGCCGGCGCCACAGCGGCTGGCTTGTCGTTGTCCTCCGAACCCCCCGTTGCCTTGGAGGGCTTGGCGGAGGGAGTGGGGGACTCAGCGGCCGCGAGGTCGGGGAGCGGGTATACGTCGGCAGGGCCGGGGTCACCGGGAGTCTTCAGGGCGATCCGCGGGCGGACAATGCCGTATCCGATGTAGTCGGAGCGCTCGGCACCACTGGTCGGGCCACCGGCGGTGTTGAGCATGACCCGCAGAACCTGATTGTTCGTCCAGTCCGGGTGCTTGGACCAGATCAGGGCGGCGGAGGCGGAGGCGAGGGCGGTCGCGTCGCTGGTTCCGCTGGTCTTGCAGAGCCCGGTCTTTCCACCGCAGGCGTGAACCATGTCGACACCGGGCGCTGAAAGATCTACCTGCGGTCCGTACTGAGACCACTCAGCCTTGTGGAGGCTCTTATCGACAGCTCCCACTCCGACAATGCCAGGCGTGCCGGCCGGGTACTGGACCCGGTTGCCTTCATCGCCACTATTTCCAACTCCGGCAAAGATAAGCGCCCCCTTCTGGAGGGCATATTTCACCGAATCTGAAACCTGTTGCGAACCCGTGCCGTACGCCAAGGAAATATTGATGACCTTTGCCCCGCGATCCACTGCATAGCGAATAGCGATGGGCAAGTCCCTATTAAAGTTCGCATCACCGGTGGCGCCATTGACGCGTCCAGCATCGTCTCTCATCCTGATTGGAAGGATCTTGGCCCCAGGAGCTAGGCCGAAAGCACCATTCCCGCCACTGGACTTACCCGTTCCGGCAATCAGTCCGGCCATTCCCGTTCCGTGGCCCTCATAGTCCGTGCGCTCATCCCCCGGAGAGTCGGGTGACATATCCTTCCCTTTGAGCACTTGCCCAACAAGGTCGGGGTTCGAAGAATCGACACCGGAGTCGATCACTGCAACAATGACGTTTTCTCCCGTGCTGGTCTCCCACATCCCCCCGGCTTTCATTACATCGAGGTACCACTGAAGCGACCGGGTGGAATCGGCGTATGCCGGTGTTGTCGCAAAACCTGCCGACAGTATTCCTATCATCACCGATAGGGCGGCCCAGCTACGACCAACGCGGATACTGCTGGTAGGCATCTGCTTCCCTCTTGCCGTTCCTTGTGTATCAGTCGATAACTGGGGGCACTACTCGTCGGCTGCCTTGCTGCCAGGTTTCTTCATCCTCGGTGAGGTAATCCGGCCGCCCACCACTCTCATCCCGCCGCGCCCCTTCAGACCGTGAGCCCGGAGTAGCAGTCCCGGTTCGTCCGGTCACGCCTGCTCCGCGAACCAAACCGGAGCCTCCTGGTGTGAACGGACGTCCACTGGAACGCCCCGGCTGCTGGGGCCGACCGCCGACGACGCCGCCGGTCTCCCCGGCCAAGCGGCGGCCCCCGGTAATGCCACCTTGGCCACTACCGGTCCCGGGCAATCCCCCGCCATGCCCCAGGGGCGCACGTCCGTGTACACCTTCTCCACCGACGACTGTGCTGCGAGGCAAACTCCCCGTCGGACGCCCCGAGGCCTGCGGAACAGGTTTGCCCCCAGTGATTCCACTTTCGCGAGGCACGCGTGGGATGGAACCGGATGCTGGCCCTGTCGGACTTCGCAGGGACGGCGTACGCATCCCACCGCCTCGTCCATCACCGATCTGACTCGAGGGGACGGCCCAACCTCCACCAACCGCAGGAGTAAGCGTGCTTCCTGGCTGCGTGGCACCCCCCTCTGGCTTTGCCGCCGTCGACGGACCTGAGGGGCCAACGATGGACTGTCCTGGAGCGTCCGGCAGGGTTGCCAGACCGTCAATCCCCATGTCAGCCGGGCTGGCTGTTACGGGGCTTGCAACGCGTGCTGAGGAACTGCTCGCCAACCCGGCACCGCTGATGTGGGCTGCTGAAGCTGGTGTGCCACTGCCGGATACCTGTCCGCTGCTTCCCCCTGGGCTGGCACCAGGCAGCACGTCCTCTGAATGTCTGTCGACTGACCTGGTGTCCTCCGGCGAGATCGCCTGCGGCGGCGGCGGAAAGACCGGCTTCTCCAACGCGCCCATCTGCGAAGACGAGAACGAGTACGTCTGCGCCAGCCTCCGCATCTGCGCAGCCGCCTCCTGCCGGTCCCTCTCCTTCGTCGACAACAGCGCCGCCGCAGCCTCCTTGTCCGCTGCCGAAGCGCCCGAGTCCTTGCCTACCGCCCTGGCCGCGTCCAGGCCGGCCTGGTCGCCCGGCTCCGTGCGGGGGATCGATGCCTGAGCCGAGGCGATGGCTCCGGATGCCTCGGCCAGCCATTTCGACGCACCTTCGCTGTAGGCGCCCAGGCGCAGCGTCGCGTTGGCCAGGTCTGCGCTCCAGGTGCGGAAGGCATCAGCGCCTGTGCCCTTCCACTCGACCCACTGCGGACGGATCTTCAGGTCCTCCGCGATCTTGCGGATCTCCTCCGATGCGTGGCGCAATTTATCCGCCGCCCCCTGCACCGCTCCGCTGTTCGCCTGGTCCAGCCACTCCAGCATCCGCTCGTGGGACATGTTCTCGAACGACGTACCCGAGCCGCTCCCCGTCTGACCCATACCGTCGCTCTCCCTATCCCCGTGCTCTGTCGGTCATCGACGTCGCCATCAGGCGGTCCCGGCGCTCTCGTCGGGCGCGGGCTTCTCAGCCGTCGGATGGTCGCCGTTCTGCTTCGCAGCGGCCATTCCCGGGTCGTACTCGCCGCCGTAGTGTTCCTGCATGCTGCTCCTGATCGCGAGCATGCGTTCACGGACGTCCAGGTCGACGTGCTCGTAACCCTTGTGCGACGCGAGGACCGCGATACCCATTCCCTCTATGGAGTCCGACAGCAGTCCGGACAGCTGCTCCAGCTCCGTGATCACCGTCTTGTACGTGTGGTGCAGGGCGTCTGCCTCGGCCCACTGGCCCTTCTCGCCGCCGAACTGGGCGCGCGACATCCGGTCCTCGCCGAGCTTCCTGGCATCGGCCGGCGAGCCCTTGAGGTCCTTCAGGAGCTCATCGATCCGGTCGCGGAACTTGGTGAACGACGAGAGCTCGGTGACCAGTTCACCGACCGCGTTCTGCGCGAAGTCGAAAACCGACCCGAACGGCACTCCTGGCGCGTCCGTCGATCCCCCAGGGTCACTCGGCAGCACTGAACTCTCCCCCGTATGCGGCTGGTTACAGCGTGGGCACCACTGTAGTCAGCATCACCGACACCGTGCATCCCATCGTTGCACATGCAACCCAGTTCGCACCGTCGGTTCTGAGCCTAGGAGTTGGTGGCTGCCACCGCCGCCTGGGGCCTGATCGGGAGGCGGTTTATCGGGCGGCCCGTTGCTGCACGGACTGCCGCGGCCACCGCTGCCGGGGACGTGACCACCGGGACCGCCGAGGCCGGCTTGGCGCCGAAGGGGGCCACTACGTCTCGTTCTTCGACAAGTTTGACGATGCGAATATCGGGGGCGTCAAGGGAGGTGGGCAGGGCGTAACCCGTGAGGTCGGGGTGGCGGATCACACCGCGGGTCGTGCGGAGGTTCTCCGACAGGGCCGCGCCGATGCCCTGGGTGATGCCTGCTTCGATACGGGTCGCCAGTTGGGACGGGTTGAGGATCCGGCCCACGTCCTGGGCCACGGCCATCTCGACCACACGGATCGACCCGAGTTCGATGTCGACGTCCACAACCGCGCGGATCGCGCAGAAGGCGAGACCGACGAACGCGTCGCCCTGGCCGGACTCGTCGAGCGGCTCGGTCGGGTGGGGTCGGCACTGGGCGGTGGCCCAGAGTTCCTTGCCGTCCATCGCCTCCGTGACCGTCGTGGACAGCACCCCGTCGTACGAGGTGATCTTGCCGTCCGTGATCTGGAGCAGTTCGGTGGACATGCCGAACTTGTGGGCCAGGGGCTGGAGGAGCTGGGTGCGGACCATCTTGGCGGCGCGTTCCACCGCTCCGGCGGAGACCCAGGTGTGGCGGCCGTGTGTGGACGGGCCCGCCGGGGGCTGGTCGGTGTCGACCGCGGCCACGTGGACCTCTTCGATGCCCAGGGTCTCCTGGACGACCTGGCGGGCCAGGGTGCTGAAGCCCTGGCCGGTTTCGACCGCGGCGCAGATGACCGTGGCGACACCGTTGTGGACCCTGACCGTGGCGGTGGAGACCTCGTCCGTGCCTTCGGCTCCGAGCATGTGGACCATGCCGAGTGCGTAGCCGACGCCGCGGCGTACGGCGCCGGGTTCGCCTGCGCCCTCCGGGCCGCCGGGGAGCAGCCAGTCGTCCTCCGGGGAGTCCTTGGGGAGCGCGGGGAGCGGGACGTCCCGTACCGCACGCAGGAGTTCGGCCACGGGGGCGGGGCACGTCACTGTCTGGCCGGTCGGGAGGATGTCGCCGGTGGAGAGCGAGTTGCGGAGGCGGAGTTCGGCCGGGTCGATGCCGAGTTTGGTGGCCAGCTTGTCCATCTGGCCCTCGTACGCCGCGCAGACCTGCATGGCGCCCTCACCGCGCACATGGCCGGACGGCGGGTTGTTGGTACGGACCGCCCAGCCCTCGATGAAGGCGTGCGGGACGACGTACGGACCGCAGGCGAACGCGACCGCGGCGGCCAGGGACTCGGACGAGGCGTCGGCGTACGCGCCCGCGTCGAGGAGGACCTGCGCCTCGACCTTGACCAGCCTGCCTTCTGCGTCCGCGTGGTGGCGGTAGCGGAGCAGCGTCGGGTGGCGGTGGGCGTGGCCGAGGAAGGACTCCTCGCGGGTGGCGGCCAGTTTGACCGGGCAGCCGGTGCGCAGGGCGAGCAGGCCGAGCGGGAGCTGGAAGCCCGGGTCCTCGCGGTCGCCGGTCGCGCCGGGAACGCCGGTGACGACGATCTTCACCCGGTCCGGTTCGAGGCCGAAGCAGGCGGCGGCGAGGTCGCGGTCGGTGTGCGGGTCGGTGGAGGCGGTGTAGATCTCCACACCGCCGTCGGGGCGCGGCACGGCGAGGCCGGCCTCGGCGCCGATCGGGGCGGGGTCCTGGCGGCCGATGCGGTACAGGCCCTCGACGATGACGTCGCCCGTGATGTCCGGGTCGCCGTAGCGCAGCGGGATGTGGCGGATGAGGTTGCCGTCGGGGTGCAGGGGCTCCGCGGCGAACGCCTTCTCCGGGTCGGTGACCGGTTCGAGGACGTCGTACTCGACGACGATCGCCGCTGCGGCGAGGCGGGCCGTGTCGGGGTGGTCGGCGGCGACCGCGGCGATCGGTTCGCCGTGGTGGCGGACCAGTTCGGAGGCGAAGACGGGGCGGTCGACGACCCGGCGTCCGTACGCCCCGTCGCCGGGGACGTCCTCGTGGGTGACGACCGCACGTACGCCCGGCATCTCCGCGGCGCCCGTGGTGTCGATGGACAGGATGCGGGCGTGCGGGTGCGGGGAACGGAGCACGGCCGCCCAGAGCAGTCCCTCGGCCCAGAGGTCGGCCGCGTACGGGAACGTGCCCTCGGTCTTGGCACGGGCGTCGGCGGGCGGCAGTGAGGCGCCGATGCCGAGCACGGGCGGCTCGGCACCGGGGCCGTCCACCGGCGGAATGGTGAGCGCCGTGTGGGTTGCGGTGGCTGCGTCGTTGCTCACGCCATGCCTCCGTCCTGCAGATGGGGCTGGACACTACCGGCACCGGGCGCCGCCTGGTGCGGGATGCGGGCCTCGGTGGAATGCGCATCCGCGGTGGCGGCGCCGGGCTCCCTGGCCGCCTCGGTGCTCGCCTCGCGGCCCGCGATGACCTCGTTCACGGCGTCCAGGACCCCGCGATAACCGGAGCAGCGGCAGAGGTTGCCGCAGAGCGCCTGGCGGGTCTCCAGTTCGCTGGGGGCGTGGTTGCCCTCCAGCAGATCATGGATGGTCATGGCCATGCCGGGGATGCAGAAGCCGCACTGGACGGCGCCGCAGTCGGCCAGGGCGCGCTGCACGTCGGACGGCTCGCCGTCGACGGCCAGGCCCTCGACCGTACGGACCTCGCTGCCCTCCGCGGTGGCCGCGGGGACCAGGCAGGAGGCGACGAGGCGGCCGTCGACCTGGACGTTGCAGGCACCGCACTCGCCCTGCGAGCAGCCGTCCTTGGCTCCGGCGAGGCCGAGTCGCTCACGGAGCACATAGAGCAGGGACTCGCCGATCCAGGCGTCCGTGACGGGGCGGTCGGCGCCGTTCACATGCAGGACGTAGGAGGCGGACGGGTGCTCGCTGGGTGTGTCGAGAGGGGTGTCGGGGGGTGTGTCGAAGGTGGTGTCATGAGGGGGGTCGTCGGTGGGGAGGGCCTGCTCGGGAGCGTCCGTGGTGTCGGCCACGGGCTCCGCCGGCGGCTCGGCTGTTTCCGCCGCGGTGGCGTCCGGGGCCGGGACCTGTGTGATGTCCGTGCCCGACGCCGGGGTGTCCGCCGCACCCTCCGCGGCCGTCCCGGAAACCTCGGGAGCCTCCGGCTGCGTCGCCCACGGCGCGGGCGCGCCACCCGGCAGCGTGGCCGGTGGCGTCCGGTCCGCGTACCACTGGGACGCCGGCGCCGAGGCCGCGAACTCGCCGGACTCCTCCGGCAGGTCGCCGTCGGCGACCGGGATCGTCCACTGGCCGGTGTGGCCTGAGGTTTCGGCAGCCGTCGCCTCGGCGAAGTTCCACTGGCCGGTCGAGGCCGACGTCTCGCCCTGCTGCGGGTACTGCTCGTGCTGCGGGTACTCCGGAAGCTGTTGGTGCTGCTGGTGCTGCTGTTCGTTCGGGTCCGGCCAGTGCACCGCGCCCGTCGCCTGCTGCTCCGGCTCCTGGTCCTGCGTGCTCTGCGTCTGCACGACCCAGCTGCCCGTCGCCGCCGGGTCGAGCCCGGCCGCGGGGGTCAGCGGCACGATCATCGGCGGTACGTAGCCCTGGCCGGGAGCGGCCAGCGGGATGTTCGCCAGGTCCTCCGGGGGCAGCTGGACGAAGGCGGTCGCCTCGGCGTCGTACTCACCGCCCTGCGCGGTCGGCTGCCAGCCGCCGTGCTGGTCGGCGGCGCCCTCGTTGTTCCTGTTGTCGGCGTTGCTGTTGCTCACGACAGTGCCCTCCCCAGCGCGCGTCGAGCGAGCGCGGCGACCGTGCGCCGCAGATGCAGTACGGCGGGGGGCAGCGGCGGCGCCTCTCCCCCGTCGGCGAGCGGCGGCTGGTCCGGGATGCAGGCGGCGGCGACGTACTCACCGAAGGCGGCCAGCGCGTCGGGCGCCAGGCCCCGTTCGCCGTCCCAGTCGATCAGCGAGGCGATCCAGCGCTCGGCCTCCAGCGGACGCAGCGGCATCGGCGCGATGGCGCCGACCGCGCAGCGCACCCCGCGCCGGGCCGGATCGAGGACGATTGCGACGGAAGCGGTGGCGCGGCCGGGGCCGGTGCGGCCGGTCGCCTTGAGGAAGACCTGGGGGGCGTGCAGCAGCGGTACGCGGATGAAGCCGATCAGCTCCGCGGGTTCGAGCATCTCCCGGCCGGCCAGCAGATGCGAGACGGGGATCTCGCGGCGGGCACCATCGGGACCCGCGATGACGAGCTCCGCCTCCAGGGCGGCGAGCACGGGAAGGGCGTCGCCGGTCGGGGCCGCGCTGGCGATGTTGCCGCCGAGCGTCCCGGCGTTACGGATCTGGGGCGGGCCCGCGGCGCGCGCGGACGCGGCCAGGGCGGGGATCAGTGCGGCGAAGTCGGGCCGGCCCATGCGTGCGTGGGTGAGTCCGGCGCCGAGCAGGGCGTGACCGTCCTGGTAGTGCCAGCCTCGGAGCTCGCTGATGCGGCCGAGGCCGACGAGTCCGGAGGGACGCAGCAGCCCTTTGTTGACGGCCGACATCAGGTCCGTGCCGCCGGCCACGGGAACGGCGGCGGGCATGGCGCCGAGTGCCGCCACGGCCTCGTCGAGCGAGGCGGGCAGAGTCACCGTCTGCGTCGCCTGCGGTGCGTGCGTGGTCAACCCAGCTGCCCCTTCCCGGTGTCCCGGTGTCCCGCTTGTTTCGCCGTACGGTACGTGCTCAAAGCCCGGACGTGGCAACTCTGGCACATCTTCCGATCGGACCGACGCGAGGGTCCGCGAAGGGCGCATCCGCCCCTGACCTGGGGGATGCTCCCCTTTCGCGCCCCTTATGCGCAGAGTGTGAATTGCCACTCTTCGGTAACCCTTGTACGACTTATTCCCTTCCGGGGAAGCGCGGTTCCGGCAGGGCCGGCGAGAGCGCTTCCGGCCACCACGGTCCCAGGAACCGCGGTGGCCCGGGCCCGGTCCGCGAGCGGGATCACACGTTCGGGGGCGCCCCCTCGATCGGACGTCCGAGGATGCCGGGGCGCTTCTGCCACGGCAACGGGCCGCCCGGCGGGCGGTAATCGACGCCGAGCGCGTCAAGTCGGGCGTAGTGCGCGGTCATCCGGCGCTCGAAGTCGGCGAAGTCCCGGTCGGCGGAGATGGGCAGTGCCGACCAGGCGACCTCCGCGAACGCCGCGAGCCGCGGAAAGACCTGGTAGTCGACGCGGGACCGGTTCTGCATGACCTCGGTCCACACGTTGGCCTGGGTGCCCAGGATGTGACGGGTCGCCTCGTCGGTCAGGCCCGGCGGTACGGGTTCGAAGCGGTAGACGTCCTCCAGGGTGCGTACGTACCCGATGGGGATCGGCTCGTCGGGACCGCCGTGTTGACGGTGGTCCAGATAGACCTGCTGCTCCGGGCACATCACGACGTCGTGCCCGGCCTCGGCGGCGGCGATGCCACCCGCGTACCCGCGCCACGACGACACCGCCGCGCCGTCCGCGAGGCCGCCTTCGAGAATCTCGTCCCAGCCGATGAGGCGGCGGCCGCGCGCGGTGAGCCAGCTGTCGAAGTGCCTGATGAACCAGGACTGCAGCTCCTCCTCGTCGGCCAGGCCGAGTTCCTTGATCCGGGCCTGGGCGGCCGGGGACGCCTTCCACTGGTCCTTGGGACATTCGTCGCCGCCGATGTGGATGAACGGCGAGGTGGCGGCAGGGAAGAGATCGAGGATCTCCTCGAAGACGCCCTCGTAGAAGCGGAGGGTGTGGTCGGTGGGGGCGAGCACGTTCGGAGTGACGCCCCAGGTGTCCCAGACGGAGAGGGTGGTGGTGTCGATGACGTCGGTGTTGCCCAGTTCCGGGTAGGCGCTGATGGCAGCCTGCGAGTGGCCCGGGATGTCGATCTCGGGGACGACACGGATATGCCGCTCGGCGGCGTACGCGACGATCTCGCGGATGTCGTCCTGCGTGTAGTGACCGCCGTACGGGGTCTCGTCCCACAGCTCCGACGCCCGGTGCCCGTGCTTGGTACGGGTGCGCCAGGAACCGATCTCGGTGAGCTTCGGGAAGCGCTTGATCTCCACCCGCCATCCCTGGTCGTCGGTGAGATGGAAGTGGAAGACGTTCAGCTTGTGGGCGGCGAGGAGGTCGAGGTAGCGCAGGATGTCGTCCTTGGGCAGGAAGTGCCGTGAGACGTCGAGCATCAGGCCGCGCCAGGAGAACCGGGGGCGGTCCTCGACGGTGCAGCCCGGGACGCGCCACTGCCGCTCCGGGTCCATGGGGGCCCGCCGGTAGGCGTCGGGGCCCAGGAGTTGGCGCAGGGTCTGCGTACCCCAGTGGACTCCGGCCGCGCCGCCGCCCAGCACGGTGACGCCGTCGCCGTCCACGGACAGCCGGTACCCCTCGGGGCCCAGCTCCGCGGCCACCTCGGGATCGGTCCGCAGGCGGATCGCGTTCCCGTTGTCGGCCTTGCCCGGCGCCAGCGGCAGCCCGGTCGCGGCGGCGAGGGTGCCGCACAGGTGGCGTGCGATGCGCTCCGTGCCCGGTTGCGCAACGACAACAGTGTCCTGATCAAGAACGAAGCCGGCCGTGGAGTTCGTGGCGCGCAGCGGCGCCGGAATCAGACCCTCGATGTCCATGACGTCAGTCCTTAACCGCTCCGCCCGGTTCCGCGACCGGGCGTCGCTGTACGAGTACGAAGAAGACCAGCAAGGGGATGGCCATCGCCGTCGAGGGTATGCCGCAGTGGATCGACCGGTCCGAGGGTCCTGGGTGTTGCGGAGTTCGTCGGGTGGTGGCGGGATGTCGTGCTGCAGGTGCGTGACCCCAACGCAGGCCCGCGGCAAGGTCCGCGCTCTCGAGCCACGGCATGCGGAGCGATCGTCACCCCCGGTGGATCAGCACGTGGATCAGCACGTGGGGTCGCCGGCGGGGCGCGATCCGGGCCAAAGCCACCGAACACGGCCGGGCGGGCGACGTGCGTGCGGGGCGGGCGCCGCCTCGCCAACTCCCGTCACCGCCTTGACGACACCTCGACCGGGCCCGTCGGCTCACCCGTGCCGCGCGTGGGCACCGGTACAGCCCGCGCCACGCACCCGGGACGACGGCTGCACGCAGAACCCCCCACGCAGAACCCCCGGGGCGCGCATCAGCGCACTCCGGGGGTTCGGCCGAACGGTCTGCGGACGGGCTACTTCTTGTCCTTGCCGCCCTTGCCCTTGTCGCCACCGGCGCCCATGGACTCGTAGATCTCCTTGCACATGGGACAGACCGGATACTTCTTGGGGTCGCGCCCCGGCACCCAGACCTTTCCGCACAGTGCGACCACGGGGGTGCCCTCCAGGGCACTCGCCATGATCTTGTCCTTCTGGACGTAATGGGCGTAGCGCTCGTGGTCGCCGTCGCCGCTCGACACCTGCGGCGTCGGCTCTACGAGGGTCCCCGTACCTGCCCCGCGCTCGGGCTCAAGAGTGCTCATAACAGCCAGGGTACTGAAAGCCCCGCGGTTCAGTTGAGCGAAGGGTCGTCCGGGTAGGTGGCGATCATGGCGAGTTCGCTGCGCTGACGGCGCAGGACCGCCCGCCACAGATGTTCCGGACGCGGCGAGGAGACGTCTCCGGGCTCCGACTCCACCACGTACCAGGCGCCCTCGGTCAGCTCCGTCTCCAGCTGCCCGGGGCCCCAGCCCGCGTACCCCGCGAAGATCCGCAGTGAGCCGAGCGCCGCGGCCAGCAGTTCCGGTGGCGCCTCCAGGTCCACCAGGCCGATCGCCCCGTACACCCTGCGCCAGCCGAGCGGCCCCTCGTCGCCGGGGATCACCGCGACGCCGAGCGCCGAGTCGAGGGAGACCGGACCGCCCTGGAAGACGACGTCCGGTTCGCCGGTCAGGCCGGCCCAGGACTCGAGGATGTCACCGACGCCGACCGGGGTGGGGCGGTTCAGGACGACGCCGAGTGAGCCCTCCTCGTCGTGGTCGAGGAGCAGCACCACCGCGCGGTCGAAATTCGGGTCCGCGAGGGCGGGTGTGGCCACGAGCAGTCGCCCTGTGAGCGAGGACACCTCGGTCATGGCAGAAATGATCCCGCATCTTCGCCCTCCATGGGGACCAAGTGACGCGCCGGGCCGACGAGCGAGCCCGAGCGCAGCTCAGGGCGTACGGGTGCGTGGGGAGCGAACGGCCCGGGAGGCGCGTGGGCGCGGTGACCCTCCGCGAGGCGTGGCGAGCAGAGCGTGTTGTGGCTGATTCATGACGTTCGTACACCCCCCGCCGCCTTATGGAACGGGGGTGGAAGGCCATTACCCTTTCGGTTGGCCCCCTGCCCGACCACTCCGGAACGCGAGATTCATGACCGGCACAGACGATGTCCTGCTTGTCCACGGCGGAACCCCGCTGGAGGGCGAGATCCGCGTCCGAGGCGCCAAGAACCTGGTGCCGAAGGCAATGGTCGCCGCGCTGCTCGGCAGCGGGCCCAGTCGGCTGCGCAACGTGCCCGACATCCGCGATGTGCGGGTCGTGCGGGGGCTGCTGCAGCTGCACGGTGTGACGGTCCGACCCGGTGACGAGCCGGGCGAGCTGATCCTGGACCCCACCCATGTCGAGAGCGCCAACGTCGCTGACATCGATGCCCACGCGGGCTCGTCGCGCATCCCGATCCTGTTCTGCGGCCCGCTGCTGCACCGGCTGGGCCACGCCTTCATTCCGGGTCTCGGCGGCTGCGACATCGGCGGACGGCCGATCGACTTCCACTTCGACGTGCTGCGGCAGTTCGGCGCGACGATCGAGAAGCGGGCCGACGGCCAGTACCTGGAAGCCCCGCAGCGGCTGCGCGGCACGAAGATTCGGCTGCCGTACCCGTCGGTGGGCTCCACCGAGCAGGTGCTGCTGACGGCGGTGCTCGCCGAGGGTGTCACCGAGCTGTCCAACGCGGCCGTGGAGCCGGAGATCGAGGACCTCATCTGCGTACTGCAGAAGATGGGCGCGATCATCTCCATGGACACCGACCGGACCATCCGGATCACGGGCGTCGACCGGCTCGACGGGTACACGCACCGGGCGATCCCGGACCGCCTGGAGGCGGCCTCCTGGGCGTCCGCGGCGCTGGCGACCGAGGGCAACATCTACGTACGGGGCGCACAGCAGCGCTCGATGATGACGTTCCTCAACACCTTCCGCCGGGTCGGCGGCGCCTTCGAGATCGACGACGAGGGCATCCGCTTCTGGCACCCGGGCGGCGCGCTGAACGCCATTGCCCTGGAGACGGACGTGCACCCCGGCTTCCAGACCGACTGGCAGCAGCCGCTCGTCGTGGCGCTGACGCAGGCCACGGGGCTGTCCATCGTCCACGAGACGGTGTACGAGTCCCGGCTCGGGTTCACCTCCGCGCTCAACCAGATGGGCGCGCACATCCAGCTCTACCGCGAGTGCCTGGGCGGCTCCGACTGCCGCTTCGGCCAGCGGAACTTCCTGCACTCGGCGGTCGTCTCCGGCCCGACGAAGCTGCAGGGCGCGGATCTGGTCATTCCTGACCTGCGTGGCGGTTTCTCGTACCTGATCGCCGCGCTGGCGGCACAGGGGACGTCGCGGGTGCACGGGATCGATCTGATCAACCGTGGCTACGAGAACTTCATGGAGAAGCTGGAGAAGCTCGGAGCGAAGGTCGAGCTGCCGGGCGGCTCGCTGGTCTGACGGCCGAGGGCCGGAGCGGGGGTTCGGGGGCGCTGCCCCGGGCCCCGTTTTCGATCACCGGAGGAGTCCGGCGGCCGCCGAAGGGCTCAGGGCCGCTTCTGCGGGCGGTACGACGGAGGGCGGTCACCCTGGTCGGGGTGACCGCCCTCCGTCGCGCCTATGGGTCCTACTTGCCCTTGGCGGCTTCCTTGAGCTTCGAGCCCGCGGAGACCTTCACGCTGTAGCCGGCCGGGATGTTGATCGGGTCGCCGGTCTGCGGGTTACGAGCGGTGCGAGCGGCACGGTGGGTGCGCTCGAAGGTCAGGAAGCCGGGGATGGTGACCTTCTCGTCGCCCTTGGCGACGATCTCACCGACGGTCTCGGCGAGCGCGGCCAGCACGGCGTCGGCGTCCTTGCGGGTCACCTCGGCGCGGTCGGCCAGGGCGGCCACCAGCTCACTGCGGTTCATGTTGTTACTCCCGTGTTCTTCTTGCCTGTGAGGCGTGAGATCGAAGCCGATGCTGCCAGGGCCCTCGGACAGTCCCCGAAGCCGGGTCTGTCATTAGACCTCGCGCCTTGTGGGGTCTCCCCTGGACGTAGTCCTTGGGGAAGCATCCTGCCCCCACCTGCGGCGGGAAAGCCAATCCGGCACCCTTCGGAGTCACACGAAAAGCGCCACTGCCTCGTCGTGGTGACGTTCCGTCGACTCCCTGAAGCGGTCCGCAGCGGGTGCGGACTTCTGCGGGGCTCGCTGCCCGCCCACCCTAAAGGGGCGTTTGGGGTGCCGCGACCCGCGACGCGCCGTGGGTCAGGCCGACGTGGGGCCCGTCACAGCGCCCCCGGCGCCCTTCGCGGCGTTCCGGACGGCTCCGGCAACCGCTCCCGCGACCCTCTCGTTGAAGACCGACGGGATGATGTAGTTGGCGTTCAACTCGTCCTCGCCGACGACGTCGGCGAGGGCGCGGGCCGCGGCGAGCATCATCTCCGTGTTGACCGTGCGGGACTGAGCGTCCAGCAGACCGCGGAAGACGCCCGGGAAGACCAGCACGTTGTTGATCTGGTTCGGGAAATCGGAGCGGCCGGTGGCGACAACTGCTGCGGTCTGGCGGGCGATTGCCGGGTCCACCTCGGGGTCCGGGTTCGCGAGCGCGAACACGATCGCGCCGTCCGCCATCGCCGCGACGTCGTCGCCGTCCAGCACGTTCGGGGCGGAGACGCCGATGAAGACGTCGGCGCCCACGACCGCCTGCTTGAGGGTGCCGGTCATCGACTCGGGGTTGGTGTTCTCGGCGATCCAGCGCAGCGGCGAATCGGCGTCGGCGGAGACCAGGTCCTCGCGGCCCGCGTGCACCACACCGTGGATGTCGGCGACGACGGCGTGCTTGACGCCCGCGGCGATGAGCAGCTTCAGGATGGCCGTACCGGCCGCTCCGGCGCCGGACATGACGACCCGTACGTCCCCAATTCCCTTGCCCACCACGCGCAGTGCGTTGGTCAGCGAGGCCAGGACGACGATCGCGGTGCCGTGCTGGTCGTCGTGGAAGACGGGGATGTCGAGGGCCTCACGCAGCCGCGCCTCGATCTCGAAGCAGCGGGGTGCGGAGATGTCCTCCAGGTTGATGCCCGCGAAGCCGGGGGCGATCGCCTTGACGATCTCGACGATCGCGTCGGTGTCCTGGGTGTCCAGGCAGATCGGCCAGGCGTCGATGTCGGCGAAGCGCTTGAAGAGGGCCGCCTTGCCCTCCATGACCGGCATGGCGGCCATCGGGCCGATGTTGCCGAGGCCGAGCACCGCGGAGCCGTCCGTCACGACCGCAACCGTGTTCCGCTTGATCGTCAGGCGTCGGGCGTCCTCGGGGTTCTCGGCGATCGCCATGCAGACCCGCGCCACACCCGGGGTGTAGATCATCGAGAGGTCGTCACGGTTGCGGATGGGGTGCTTGGACGCCATCTCGATCTTGCCGCCGAGGTGCATCAGGAACGTACGGTCGGAGACCTTGCCCAGCACGACACCCTCGATGTCGCGCAGACCTTCGACGATCTCGTCCGCGTGCGAGGTGGAGGAGGCCGCGATGGTGACGTCGATCCGGAGCTTTTCGTGACCGGAGGCGGTCACGTCGAGGCCGGTGACCGAACCGCCGGAGGACTCCACGGCTGTGGTGAGCTGGGAGACTGCTGTGCCGCTCGCGGGCACCTCCAGCCTGACCGTCATCGAGTACGAGACGCTGGGCGCCGTTGCCATGGCCGAGTCCTTCGCTTTCCCTAGCTTCATTGCCACGCGGCCGGGGCGTTCACCTCGGACGCGCTTCCCGATATTCGCACCTACTGCCGGGTAGCCGGTAATGACTGCCGCGTTTCGGAAAGTAGTTTCCACCATACGAGATAGAGAGGGTTGAGCGGAACCCCCAACCGGGGCGACGGACATGCCAGGGCCACAAACAAGAACAGACCCGCGCCACCGGAAGGTGACGCGGGTCTGTCTTTTCAGTTGAGCGGCACCGACCCGCCATGCTCGCCTCGCGGCAAGTGGTCGCTCGTAGCGACGAAGGTTGGGCCCGGGGGCTTGGATCGAGCCGGTGCCGACACCAGGCTAACAAAGACCCCGGAGAAGTGATTCCCCCATCGCGGGTTGACTTCCCCCCGCCGGCCTCCGGCTCAGTCCCTCAGCAGGTCCGGCACACCGTCCTCGTCGGGCAGGTCCCGCTCCCCCGACACCACGGTCAGCTGCTGCGTCGCCCGGGTCAGCGCCACGTACAGCACCCGCAGACCGGCCGGTGACTCGTCCGCGATCTCGGCGGGCGAGACGACCACCGTGGCGTCGTACTCCAGGCCCTTCGCCTCCAGGCTGCCCAGCGCCACCACCCGGTCGCCGAGCTCCGCCAGCCACTTCCGGGCCTGCGCGCGCCGGTTCATCGCGACGACGACACCGACCGTGCCGTCCACCTCGCCGAGGAGCCGCCGCGCCTCCTCCCGTACGGTCCCGGCCGGATCGCCGTCGCGCAGGGCCACGAAGCGGGGCTGCACGCCCGTCGAACGGACCGCGGCCGGGGACTCCATGCCGGGCATCGCGAGCGCCAGCACCTTCGACGCGAGCTCCGCGATCTCCGCCGGGTTGCGGTAGTTGACGGTGAGCGTGAAGTGGCGGCGCGGGCGCTTGCCGAGCGCCTCGTCGCGCGCCTCCGCCGCCTCGTCCGGATCCGACCAGGAGGACTGCGCCGGGTCGCCGACGATCGTCCAGGTGGCCGTCCGTCCGCGGCGGCCGACCATGCGCCACTGCATGGGCGTCAGGTCCTGCGCCTCGTCGACGATGACGTGTGTGTACTCCGTGCGCTCCGCCGCGAGGCGCTCGGCCCGCTCGCGCTGGGTCTCCTCGCGCTGTGGCATCAGCTCCTCCAGACCGGAGAGCTGGTCCAGCGGATCGAACTCGCGCTTCTTCTTCGGCCGGTGCGGGGTGCCGAGCAGCGCGTGCAGCTCGTCGAGGATCGCCACGTCGTGCACGGACAGGGGGCCCTGGCCGGTGCTGTCCAGCCGCTTCAGCGAGCGGGCGAGGCGGCGCACCTCGCCCTGGTTGAGGACCCGGCGCGCCCACCGGCCGAGCCGCTTCTCGTCGGCCATCGCGGCGAGCACCCCGCGCGGGGTGAGCTCGGGCCACCAGGCGTTCAGGAACTCCAGGAACGGTGTCTCGGTGGAGACGTCCTCGTCGAAGGAGGTGCGCAGTTCCGCGGCGAGTTCCGGGTCGGTGTAGCGACCCCGGCCGGAGGACTTGTTCCACAGGGCGTCCAGGAGCAGCTTGCGGGCACGCGGGCGCAGCAGGTTGACCGGGGCGGTGCCGCCGAGGACGGACTGCCGGATGCGGTGCAGCTCGTCGGCGTTCAGCTCCACGCGGGCGCCGAAGGCGACGACGCGCAGCCGGGTGGGGGTGGTGAGGGGCGCGGCAGCCCCGTCCCCGGACTCGTCGGGTTCGCCGAACGACAGCTGGCCGTCCTGCTCGTTCCGCGGCGCGCCCGGGGTCCGCGGCTGTTCCAGCGCCCCGCGGGCCGCCTTGCGCAGCACCTGGAGCATCCGGGAGGAGCCCTTGATCCGCGCGACGGCCGGTTCGTCGTACGTGGTGGCGCCCTCGACACCCGCCGCCTCGTCGGAGAGCGAGCCGACCGCACGGATCGCGACCTGCCCCTCCTCTCCCAGCGAGGGCAGCACCCCTTCGGTGTACGCGACGAGGAGAGGGGTCGGCGAGACGACGAGGATGCCGCCCGTGTACCGCCGCCGGTCCTGGTAGAGGAGGTACGCGGCGCGGTGCAGGGCCACGGCGGTCTTGCCGGTGCCGGGGCCGCCGGAGACCTCGGTGACGGAGGCGGCGGGCGCCCGGATCACCAGGTCCTGCTCGGCCTGGATGGAGGAGACGATGTCCCGCATGGTGTGGCTGCGGGCCTGGCCGAGCGCCGCCATCAGCGCGCCGTCGCCGATCACGGGCAGCTTGTCGCCGTCCTTGTACGCGGTCAGCTCCGGGCGCATCAGGTCGTCCTCGACCCCGAGGACCTTGCGGCCCTTGGAGCGGATGACCCGGCGGCGTACCACCCGGCCCGGGTCCTTCGGCGTCGACCGGTAGAACGGCGCGGAGGCCGGTGCCCGCCAGTCGATGACCAGCGGTGCGTAGTCGGAGTCGAGGACCCCGATCCGGCCGATGTGGAGCGTCTCCGCGATGTCGGCGGTGCTGTCGTCGCGTACGGCGTCGTCGGCCGGTTCGACGGAGGTGTACGCGCCGTCCGGGCCGCGCTCACCGTCCTTGCCGAGCAGCAGATCGATCCTCCCGAACAGGAAGTCCTCGAACTCGCTGTTCAGCCGGTTGAGGTGGATCCCGGCCCGGAACACCTGGGCGTCGCGCTCGGCGAGCGCGCCCGGGGTCCCGACCTGGCCGCGCTTGACGGCATCGTTCATGAGAAATTCCGCCTCGTGGATCTTCTCCTTGAGGCGGTGATAAACACGGTCGAGATGTTCCTGCTCGACACCGATTTCCCGGTCCCGCAACGAATCGACAGCGGCATCCTGCGCGGCCACCGAGGCCCCCTTCTGACGTGCATTGGGCAGCCGTCAACCCTATGCGAAGGGGGCCCGCCGCGCATCTGCAGCGGGCCCGGATCATGCGCGTCGCAGGTATCGATTGCGCGTCGGACCCCCATGGCGGGTGCGTCCACGGCCCGATTTCCTGCTGCCACCCCTATGCGTCGATGTCCACCAGTCGCTTGCCGTCGAAGGTCCGCACCTCGAAATGGTCGATGTCGGCGCGGTCCATCGCCGCGCCGCCGTGGACGTACAGCGGGTACTTCGCGGACGGGTGCGTGGAGTCATTGATGCCGTAGCCCCATTTCGGGACGGACCAGGAGGTGACGACCTCCTCCTCGCCGGTCTTGGACACGGCGATCAGGCTGCACTTCTCCGGGCCCCTGACGTTCTTGAGCTCCAGCACCGCGTGCGTGCCCCAGGCCTTCTTCTCCATGCCGACGGTGGCGGCGACCTTGGTGGTGGGGTCGGTCGCCTGCACCTTCTCCTGCATGTGGTGGAAGAACGCGTCCTCGGCGGGGCTGGTGGGGTGCGGGTCGGCCGCCTGGGTCGTGCCGCTGTCGCCGCCGGTGGCCATGACCGCGACGACCGGACCGCCGATGATCAGCGCCGCTGCCGCCGCCGCCAGATACAGGCCACGTCGCTTGCGGCGGGCCCGTTTGGCCGCGACCTCGTCGACCAGCCGGTCGAGCAACCGGGGTGCGGGCGGCTCCGGGACGTACGGGACGGGTCGGGCGCCCGGCACGGTGGCGGGGGCCTCGGCGAGCATCGCGAGCATGGGTTCCATCCCGGCGAACTCGTCGAGATGGGCGGCGCAGAGCGCGCAGCCGGCCAGATGCGCTTCGAAGGCGGACGCTTCGGCGTCGTCCAGGATGCCCAGGACGTACGCACCGGCGGCGTCGTGCTCCGGCCCTTCCACCGCCGCGCCAGAACCGGAACCGCCGCGTCCGCCGAAACCGCCGAAGTCATCGAGACCGCCGAAGCTGCCCGGACCGCCGGGGAACACGGGGCGGCCACGCGGACCTGTGGGGCCGGTGGGGCTGGAGGGACCGGTCGGCCGGGGCCCGAAAGGCTCCCACTCGTGGTCGCTCATGCCGTGATCCCCCTCTCTTCGAGTGCGAGCTTCATCGAGCGCAGTGCGTAGAAGACCCGGGACCGCACCGTGCCGCTGGGTATGCCGAGCACCTCGGCGGCCTCATTGACCGTGCGTCCCTTGAAGTAGGTCTCGACCAATGCTTCCCGATGGGCAGGGGTCAAATCGTCGAGCGCATCCGAGAGAGTCATCAGCCACAACGCCTTGTCAATCTCGTCCTCCGCGGGAATGACCTCCAGCGGCGACGGATCGACCTCGTGCGGCCGGGCCTGCCGACTGCGGTGGCCGTCGATGACGATGCGCCGGGCGACCGTCACCAGCCAGGGGCGGACCGAGCCGGTCGCCCGGTTGAGCTGACCGGCGTTCTTCCAGGCACGGATGAGCGTTTCCTGCACCACGTCCTCGGCACGCTGACGGTCGCCGGCGACGAGGCGGAGCACGTACGCGAGCAACGGTCCGGCGTGTTCGCGGTAGAGCGCCCGCATCAGCTCCTCGTCCGGAACGGCGGAGGGTGACGCGGGCGGTTCACTGCGATGTCGAGCCCTGTGCGGACGGTCATCGGCCACGGCCGCATCCTTGCGCACCCGAACCTCCCGGTCGAGACTCTGTAGAGCTCCTTGGCCATCGAATACGGAGGCGGGCCGCGATCCATTCAATGCCGTTCGACATTTGTTGCGTGGACACGACGTACCTGTGCACGACGGTTCACGCGGACACATCCGCCGGGGCCGCGAGCGCCGCCACCCGCCGCCGGTGCCGGGCCACCCGCTCCCGGTTCCCGCACACCTCGCTGGAGCACCAGCGACGGCGCCTCCCCCGTGACGTGTCGAGGTAGAGCCGTCGGCAGTTGTCGCCCTCGCAGCGGCGGAGCCCGGCCCGGGCCTCCGGGTCGGTCAGGAGTTCCACGACGTCGCGGGCGATGGCGGCCAGCAGCGCCCCGCACTCGGGCTCGGCACTGAATGTCCGCACCAGTACACCGTTCCCGGCGCGCACGGCCCGCAGTCCCGGCGGCGGCGCGGCGGCGAGTTCGTTGACCCGCTCCAGCGCGCCGTCGGCGCCGCGGCCGCCGAGCTCTGCGGTCAGCAGCCGGTCGACACCCGTCCGCAGCAGGCGGAAATTCAGCAGCCAGGTCTCGTCGACGGCGTCGAGACGTGTGCCCTTCGGTACGAGTCCGGCAGCCACCAGCCAGTCGGCGAGCCGGTCGGTCCCGTCGAGCAGTTCACAGGCGCCGGAGGTTCCGATCCCCGTCGCCACCAGGTCCAGGCAGAGCCGCCCGGAGTCGAACCGCCAGTCGCACGAGCCTGTGCCCGCCGCCATGCGCATGTCACCGCCTCGGGGTCGCCGGTGGGAGCCACCACCAGAGTGCCCCTCGGCGGCCCGGCCCGTAACCCCTCCCGCCGCTCGGGCCGCCGCCGAACTCCCCGCGTACGGTGAGGCCATGAGCGACGATCTCCGCGCGGCCGCCTTCTCGGCCGGACCCCTGCTGCTGCGGCCCTGGCGCCAGGACGACATGCCGGCGCTGGTCGAGGCGTACCGCGATCCGACGATGCGCAACCGGCTGGGGCATTTCGTGACGGACGAGGCGGACGCGGGACGCTGGCTGCGGGTGCAGGCCGAGGGCCGGGAGACCGGCACCCGGTTCAGCTTCGCCGTCGTCGACACGGAGGGGGGCGACGAACTGGTCGGCAATGTGGTGTTGAAGTACCCGCACCCCGGATCCGGTTCGGCCGAGGTCGGCTACTGGACGGCGGTGTGGGCGCGCGGGCGCGGGATCGCCCCGCAGGCGGTCGAAGCGCTCACCGGCTGGGCGTTCACCGCCTTCGCCGAGGACGGCCTTCGACGGCTCGAACTGATCCACCAGGAGGACAACAAGGCCTCGTGCCGGGTCGCGGTCAAGTGCGGATACGCCTTCGCGGAGATCCTCCCGGCCCGCGCGCCGTGGCCGCTCGACGGGCATCTGCACGTCCGGCACGCGGCGTAGGCCGGGGCGCGCAGGGCCGGAGCACGCTGGGTCGGAGCACGCAGGGCCGACAAACTCAGCCTGCCGGCGGGCCGTCGTGCAAAATTCGCTGGAACAGCCGGTGGTCCCGCCACTCGCCGTTGATGTGCAGATAGCGCGGAGCCGTGCCGAACGCCTCGAAGCCGCACTTGGTGAGCACCCGCTGGGATGCCACATTGTCGAGCACCGTCCCGGCCTCCACCCGGTGCAGCCGCAGCTCGTCCCTGGCCACGGTGCAGATCCGCTGCACGGCGGCGGTGGCCAGACCGCGTCCGGCGTACGTGACATCGACCCAGTAGCCGAGCACGGCGCTGCAGAACGGCCCGAGCACGATGTTGGAGAGCGTGAAATCGCCGATCGCACGGTCCTCGGCATCGGCGATCACCCAGGGCATCACCCGCCCCGCCTCACGGTCCGCCAGTCTCCCGGCCAGGCGCTCCCGCTGCCCCTGCTCGGTGTAGAAGGTGTCGGGCCGTACGGGTTCCCAGGGCTGCATGTACGTACGGCTGCGGGTCAGTGAATCGGCGAGCGAGGCGGCGTCGCCTGGGGTGGCGGGACGGAGTCGTACCTCCGCATCGAGCCGGTGAGTGTCATGGATCATCCCCGCACGGTAGCCCGGCGCGATTCCGGCCTGCTCGCCCGGCCCGCGCCGGTGGATCCTCGCCGCGCTCGCGGTGCACGCCGTTGCCTTCCTGCTCACCTCGGGGGTGGCCACCCCCCTCGCCAACGTCCTTGTGGACGCGGGAAATCCGGCGCGGATCGCCGATCCCGCCGCCGTGCGGGAACGGTTCGAGGACGCGTGGGTCGCCTGGAACGCCGTACGGGCCGTCCTGTGCACCGGCGCGCTCGCCCTGCTGCTGTTCGCCTTCTTCCTGACGGCCCGTCGGCGTCCTCAGGAGTCCGCGTACTTGGCGTCCGCCGCCGGGTCCAGCGCCAGCCGGTAGCCGCGTTTGACGACCGTCTGAATCAGCCGCGGCACACCGAGTGCCGTACGCAGCCGGGCCATCGCCGTCTCCACGGCGTGCTCGTCCGTACCACTTCCGGGCAGGGCGCGCAGCAGGTCCGCGCGGGCCACCACCCAGCCGGGCCTGCGGGCCAGGGTGTGCAGCAGGGCCATTCCGGCGGGCGGCACCGGGCGCAGTTCGTCGTCGACGAGGACGGCGTGACCGCGGATCTCGACCCGGTGGCCGGCGATCGGCAACGTGCGTGCTCCACCGGGCAGTTCACGGCAGAGCAGCTGAACGAGCGGGCCCAGCCGGAAGCGTTCGGGCTGGATGGTTTCGATGCCGCGGGCCTGCAGAGGCAGTGCGGTGACCGGGCCGACGCAGGCCGAGACGACTTCGCCCTGCAGGGCGCTCAGGATCTCCGGGAGCAGCCCGCGCTTCTCGGCCCGGCTCAGGAACGAGGCGGCAGCGGGGGCGCTGGTGAAGGTGAGGGCGTCCAGGCCGCGGGCGGCGGTGATGTCGAGCAGCCGGTCGAGCGGGGTGAGGTCCTCGGGTTCCATCCAGCGGTAGACGGGTACGCCGACGACTTCGGCGCCGCCCGCCCGGAGCGACTCGACAAAGCCGGGCAGCGGTTCGCCGTGCAACTGCAGGGCAATGCGGCGGCCCTCGACGCCCTCGTCGAGGAGCCGGTCCAGGACTTCGGCCATGGACTCGGACCCGGGCGACCAGGCCTCGGTGAGCCCGGCGGCCCGGACGGCGCCCTTGACCTTCGGGCCACGGGCCAGCAGTTCGACGCCGCGCAGCCGGTCCAGCAGCTGGTCGCCGATGCCCCAGCCGTCGGCGGCCTCGATCCAGCCCCGGAAGCCGATCGCCGTGGTGGCGACGACGACGTCGGGGACGTGGTCGATGAGTTCCTTGGTGGCGGCAAGGAGTTCGCTGTCGTCGGCGAGCGGCACGATCCGCAGGGCGGGCGCGTGCAGGACGGTGGCTCCCCGTCGCTCCAACAGGGTGCCCAGTTCCTCCGCCCGCCGTGCGGCGGTCACCCCGACCGTGAACCCCGCGAGGGGCCCGTGCTGTTCGTCGTCGCGCATGTGGTCTACCCGGCTCTCGTCCCGCTGCTGCTCCATGATGCGGAGAACCGAGCTTGCCAACGATGCGTGACAGGCTCGGTTCCCCCATATTTCCCGCCCGTTACGTCACACGACGCCGAACGGTCACGATCACACCTCCGCGTAGCTGAGCTGCGGCTTCGCGGGGACTGCGGCGGCGCGGCGAAGGTATACCGCCCACGTGACCGTGAAGCACAGCCCGTAGAAGACGAGGAAGGACCAGAAGGCCGCCGTACCTGTGCCCGCGGTCTGGAAGGACTGCCGGAACGCGAGGTTGATGGCGAGTCCGCCGAGCGCGCCGACCGCCCCGATGAGCCCCATGGCGGCTCCGGAGAGCCGTCGCCCGTAGGCGGCGGCCTCCTCGCCGCGCAGCCCCTGGGCGATCGCCTTGGCGTGGAAGATGCCGGGGATCATCTTGTACGTCGATCCGTTGCCCAGCCCGGTGAGGACGAACAGGGCGATGAACCCGACGAGGAACACGGTGAGCGACGCGATGCCGGAGGCGTACACGACGACGCCGGTCGCGGCGGCCATCGCGGCGAAGTTCCACAGGGTGATCCGGGCGCCGCCGTACCGGTCGGCGAGCCACCCTCCCGCGGGCCGGATCAGCGAGCCGAGGAGCGGCCCGATGAAGGTGAGCGAGGCGGCCTGCAGCGGGGTCCGGCCGAACTGGGTCTGCAGGACGAGTCCGAAGGCGAAGCTGTAGCCGATGAAGGAGCCGAAGGTGCCGATGTAGAGCATCGACATGATCCAGGTGTGCGGGTCGCGGACGGCGCCCTTGGCCGCCCCGGTGTCGTTCTGCACGGGGGTCAGGTTGTCCATGAAGGACGCGGCGCACAGGGCGGCGACGACGATCAGCGGGACGTACACGGCGAGCACGATCCGCGGGTGGGTGGCGCCGGCGGTGCCGATCACCAGCAGCCCGACGAGCTGCACGACGGGGACGCCGATGTTGCCGCCGCCCGCGTTGAGCCCGAGCGCCCAGCCCTTCTTGCGGAGCGGGAAGAACGCGTTGATGTTCGTCATGGAGGAGGCGAAGTTCCCGCCGCCGATGCCGGCGAGCGCGGCCACCACGAGGAAGGTGGTGTACGAGGTCCCGGGCTTCATCGCGACGAACGCGGCGACGGTCGGCACCAGAAGGGTCAGGGCGCTGAACACCGTCCAGTTCCGCCCCCCGAACCTGGCGACGGCGAACGTGTACGGGACCCGGACCACGGCCCCGACCAGGGTCGCCGTCGAGATCAGGAAGAACTTCCCGGCCGGGTCGACCCCGTACTCCGGCCCCATGAACAGGACCATCACCGACCACAGGCTCCAGATCGAGAACCCGATGTGCTCGGAGAGCACGGAGAACCACAGATTCCGGCGGGCGATCCGCTCGCCCTTCTCCTGCCAGAAGATCTCGTCCTCCGGCTCCCACTGCTCGATCCACCTGCCGGCCATCACGCCTCCACGGTTCACGTTCCACGGGTGTCGGGTCGTCGGACTCGACGCTAGGGAGCGTGCGTTTCGGTGCGGTGCCGCGAGGTGACCGGTGGGCAACCTTGCTCTCACCGGACCGGCGGCGGCCCGGTGAGGACGGGGACGGTCATCGCGGGGCCGGTGCGTTCCTCGGCCTCCTGGACGCACCCGTCGGCCACAGCCGGGGGCTGCGCCTCGCAGCGACGTCCTCGACCCAGCCGACCGCGAGGATCATCAGCGCCACCAGCGGCCAGACCAGGACCAGCATCAGTTCCGCGTACGAGGAGCTGATGTACGTACCGAGGTGGTCACCGACCCAGGGGACGGTCCACAACTGGTCGATGAGCGGCGAGGTCGCCATGATCAGCAGGTTGTGCCAGAGGTAGATCGTCACCGCGCGGTTGTTGGCGAGGGTGATCACGCTGTCCAGGCGGGCCAGCCTGCCGGGAAGCTGCTGCCAGGACGGTGCGTACTGGAGCAGGATCGCGCAGAAGCCGAGCGACCAGGTCGCCTGGGCCAGCGGGATCTCGTCGAGATTCCAGCCCTCCTCCGTCAGATGCGCCGAGGCCCACCACAGTCCGAACGCCATCACGAACGCGGCGAGCGAGACCGTCAGATAGCGCGGGATCTTCTTCAGCAGCCCGTCGTGATGGGCGAAGCCGAGAATCCAGCAGGAGCCGAACACCGCGAAGTCGACGAGCCCCTCGCCGGTCTCCCCGGGGACGGTGACCAGTCCGGTGCCGAACACGGCGGTGAGGCCGAGCGGGGCGAGCAGCGTCGGCCAGGGCATCCTGCGGAAGGCCTTCAGCAGCAGCGGCGAGGCGAGCACGAACCAGAGGTAGGCCCGGATGTACCAGAGCGGGCCGACGGCCTGGTCCGCCCAGGACACCTCCAGGAAGCCGCCCGCCGATCCGCTCTCCCAGGGATACGGCGGGGCGCCGACCGGAAGGAGGTAGCAGCCCAGCTTGATGAACCACCAGATGCCCTCCTCCTTCAGGGGCTTCCAGCCGAGGGCGAACATGACCGGGACGACGACCGCGGCGAACGCCCACATCGGGGGCAGCAGACGGCGGAGCCGGGCGCGGACGACAGCCGGGGCGGGGCGGTCCAGCGAGCGTGCCATCAGCGAACCCGCGAGGGCGAACATGACGCCCATGGAGGGGAACACGACCGTCAGCCAGGCCCAGCCGAAGATGTGGAAGACGACGACACGGACGAGGGCGACGGCGCGCAGCAGGTCGAGATAGCGGTCGCGGCCCGGCCTCTTCGGGGCGGGCGGGGCGGCGGTCTCCGACGACGGTGCGGCGGACTGTCCCGGCACAGGTGTCGGGACCGGGTGGGGCGGGGGGACCGCCGGGGTGTAGCTGCTCGTCATGCGACGGGCCTCCGATCGTTGACACGCCTGCCCTGGCTCACGATCGCGCCGGGTGCCTCCACCACTCCGGTACGGCGCAGCTTCTGCCAGCGCAGTCGGCCGCCGGTGAGTGCGGTGATCCAGGACTGGAGCAGCACCACGTACATGAGCTGCCGGTAGAGGATCTGCTGGAGGGGCAGCGAGATGAGATGCGTCATGCGCTCCCGGTCGAGCCGGAAGGCGTACGCGGCGCAGACGGCCTGCACCGCGAGGACGCCGAGCCAGGCGACGACGGTCTTCTGGGTGGGGCCGAAGACCAACCCGTACAGCAGGAAGACGTCGATGAGGGGCGCGAGCAGCGGGGCGACGACCATGAACAGGGCGACGAACGGCAGGCCGACACGCCCGAAGCGGCCGGACGGTCCGCGTTCGATGACGGCACGGCGGTGCTTCCAGATCGCCTGCATGGTGCCGTACGACCACCGGTACCGCTGCGACCACAGCTGCTGCACGGTCTCCGGCGCCTCGGTCCAGGCGCGGGCGTCTTCCGCGTAGACCACCCGCCAGCCGTCGCGGTGCAGCGCCATCGTGACGTCGGTGTCCTCGGCGAGGGTGTCCTCGCTCATGCCGCCGATCCGGTCCAGCGCATCACGGCGGAAGGCGCCGACCGCGCCGGGGATGGTCGGCATGCAGCGCAGCATGTCGTACATCCGGCGATCGAGGTTGAAGCCCATCACGTACTCGATGTGCTGCCAGGCGCCGATCAACGAGTCGCGGTTGCCGACCTTGGCGTTCCCGGCGACGGCGCCCACCTCCGGGTCGGCGAACGGCTGGACGAGTTCGCGGACGGTGGCGGGTTCGAAGACCGTGTCGCCGTCCATCATCACGACGATGTCGTGACGGGCGTGTGCGATGCCGTTGTTGAGGGCGGCGGGCTTTCCGGCGTTGCGCTGGCGGATGACGCGGACGTTCGGCAGCCGCAGCGCCTCGACGATGTCCGCCGTGCCGTCCGTGGAGCCGTCGTCGATGACGGTGATCTCGATGGGGTGGTCGCTCGCCACCAGGGAGCGCACGGTGTTGGCGATGCACTCGCGTTCGTTGTAGGCGGGCACCAGCACCGAGACGGGGCGGGTGAAAGCGGGTCCCCGGCCGAAGTCCCGCCCTCGGACCTTCCGGGCGTGCAGGAAGGACAGCAGCAGCATCAGGCCGAAGCGGGCGAGGACGAGCACCCCGATGACGACGAGCCCGGCCACCAGCACGTCGGTGAGGTTCTCCGAGAGGCCGACGGCGTACACGAACGCTTTGCCCTTCCACAGCGCGAACCCGGTCACGGGGGTGTGCGCGCTGGAGGCGCCGAGAGCGGTGGTGAGGTTGGTGAACGTGTAGCCCTGCTGCTGCATCCGCGGGAGGAACTCGCCGAGCGCGGCCACGGTCTGGGACCGGTCGCCGCCGGAGTCGTGCATCAGGATGACGGCGCCCTTGCCGCCCTTGGGCGTGGCCCGTTCGATGATCGCGGGGACGCCGGGGCGTTTCCAGTCCTCGCTGTCGGTGTTGTTGACGACGGTGAGATAGCCGCGGGTGCCGATGTACTGGGTGACCGGCCAGGACTTGTTGTCCATCGCGTCGGCGAACGACGAGTACGGCGGCCGGAACAGGGATGTACGGATACCCGCCGCACCCGCCAGCACCATCTGGTTCTGGGACAGCTCCCAGTCGATACGGGAGTGGGACTGGTAGGAGAGATCGGGGTGGTTGAAGGTGTGCAGCCCGACCTCGTGCCCCTCCTCGACCATGCGGCGGACGAGTCCGGGGTAGCGCGATGCCATCGTTCCGGTGACGAAGAAGACGCCGTGCGCGTTGTACTTCTTCAGCTCGTCGAGGACCCGCGGGGTCCATACCGGGTCGGGGCCGTCGTCGAAGGTCAGCACGATCCGGTGATCGGGGACGCTCAGCGACTTGGCGGGCCCGGTGGCGCTCCGGGCATCGATGACCGGACCGCCGTCAAGAATCTTGTCGGGCACGCGGTCCGTCGCCGCCGGGGCCTGAATGCGGTGGTCGGCGAGGATTTCGCTGTGCACGTAACCGCGCAGCATCAGCATGGCGAGCAGGGCAACGAGGAACACGGACGGCAGCAGATAGCGCATGGGAAGCCTGCGCCGCCGGTTCCGCTTCTGTCGGTTGTGCCTGCCCCGCGAGGCGGGGGTGGTCATTTAGTGAGTGCCTTCTTGCTCTTGCGCGGGCGGATCCGGGGACTCGACGGGCGGGGTGGGCGTCTGCGTGGGACCGGGATCGACGGGCGGCGTCGTGGTGGCGGCGGGCGACTCGGGGGCCGACGTCGCCGGGGCGGGCTTCGTGCCGCCGCCGGTGGTGTCACCCGTGTGGGTGGCGCCGGTGGTGGGCTTCGACGGGGCCTTGCCGGAGGCGGACGCGGACGGGGCACCGGATCCGGCGCTGCCCGAAGGCTTCGCGCGGACGTCGGCCGCCGGAGCCGCCGCCGTGGCGCCCGGTGCCGCACCCACCGGCACGACCGTGTCCGCGCTGCCCGACGGAGTGGGTGGCGTCTGGACCTCGTCCGCCTTCTTGTGCTGTTTCTGGCCGGAGAGCGGCAGCCACGGCGCAGTGGAATTACCGCCGAGCAGGGCGACGACCAGCGTCACCGCGTAACAGGCGCAGACCGCGGCAAGGACCCAGCCCAGACGCCTGAACGTCTTGCTGCGCCGGCCGCTCTCGTCGACGAAGACCGGACCGTCGGAGCCCTCGGGGGCTCCCGGTTCGGCCGAGAGCTCGGAGAGCTGACGTCCGAGACCGTCGAGCTGGACGGTGACGTCGTTCCACTCGTGCGTGTGCCCGGACCGGGCACCTTCACGCCAATTTTCCACAGGTGTAGGCACATCCCCCACTCAGAAAACGGGTGCGCACGTTTGAGCCGGTCACGTACCGGCGGACCGGGCCCCCACCCAGTCCGCGCGCCCCTCAGCACCTTGCACCCGGAGGATGAATGTAGCGCACAAAGCTGACGAAAATAGCCCTGAACGAGTGATGCTCAAGGTGCGGGATACACCGGCTTCACACGGCCTGCGGCCGGACGGCAGGTCCGTAACTGCACGTCTGATCCATGTTTGTCTCTTACGGAGTTGATGGATCGTTGGCCGGCAATCAGCCAATCGGCCCCTCCTCCCGGACGAATGTTCCTATCGTGTGGGCACTTCACAAGAATCGAGAACGGCATGTCGGTCATCCTCATCGCGGTCGGCCTCGCGGCCACCTTGTCCGGCTGCGCCGCGGCTGCCCTCGGATGGCTCCCGCCGTGGCTGTCCGGATACATGGCACACCCCCGGGCCTGGGGGATCGGCATGGTCGGCATCGGCCTCTTCGCCCTGGCCCGGATCCCCTCGCTGCGTGAGCGCATCACGGACGCGGGATCGGTGGTGGCCGCGGTCCCGTTCGTGGTGCTCGTCGCCGGACTGGCCGGCCTCGCGCTCTCCGGCGGCCGTCCGAGCCGCCCGACCCGCTGAGCCGTCTCCGGCCACCCCTTCACGCCTGCGACATCAGCGCCAGATCGCCCTCGGGAAGCCAGCTCCCGGCGGGTACCTCCAGCCCGCGTTCCGCCGCCGTCACCCCCGCCGCGACCCGCCGCAGCGCGTCCACCCCTGGATGTTTCAGCCCTTTGCGCCACACCAGCGACACCGGTGACAGCGGCACGGGGTCGACCAGCGGCCGTACGACCATCCCCGGCACCTCGATGAACTCGGTGCTCGCCAGCACCGACCAGCCCTGCTTCCGCACCACCCGGACGAACTCCTCCTCCCCCACGATCTCCGGGAAGGGGGCCACCAGTTCGATCCCCCGCCCTGCGAAGAGCCGCTCCGCGAGGTCGGTCCACTCCGCCGTGGCCGGGTTGCCCGCCGCCGCGTACAGCCGCTCCCCCGTCAGCGCACCCATCGGGACCCGGTCGAGCGAGGCCAGCGGATGGTCGTCGCGCAGCAGGACGGTCAGCCGTTCGAAGCAGACCGGCTGATGCGACAGCCCCGCCCGTACTGCCGGAGCCAGCCCCGCGACCCGGCCGAAGGAGACATCGAGCCGCCCGGCCAGGATCTCCGCCGCCGCCCCCGTCAGCCCGCTCAGATAGCGCGCCACGAACTCCACTCCCGGCGCCTCGTCGCGGGCCAGCCCCAGCAGTCGGTGACCCGTCCCGATCGGGACGCTGACGTCGACCAGCAGCGGGCGGGTCTGCACCGCCCAGGCGGCGCGGAGGTCGTCGTGGGCGGCGATCACCCGGCGGGCCTGCGGCAGCAGCCGTTCGCCGTCGGGTGTGAGGGAGACCTGGCGGGTGCTCCGTACGAACAGGTCCGCACCGAGCTCGCGCTCCAGCCGGCGGATGTCCCGGCTGAGCGCCTGCTGGGCCAGGTAGAGCCGGGCGGCGGCACGGGTGAAGTGCAGCTCCTCGGCGACGGCGACGAAGGCGCGCAGCAGCCGCGGATCGATATCGGAGGAGGTCACGGGCCCGAATTTACAACACAGGTGCGTGAATGGGTGCGGAGCAGGTGTTGGACCGCATGGGCCGGCCACCGCGAGGGTTGAGCCATGCCGTACGACACTCCCACCACGCCCCTGCATGCCGTCTCCGGAGACATGCTGGTGATCGCCCCGCGGACCGGCGCTCCCGCCCGCCGCACCTCCACCAACCCGTACCGCCGGCTGCTCGCCACCCCGGGCGCCCGCGCCTTCACGGCGGGCAATCTGATCGCCCGGCTGCCGATGGGCATGTTCAGCGTCAGCGCGGTCATCATGATCGCCGGGTCGCGCGGCTCGTACGCCCTGGCCGGGGCGGTCACCGCGACCGGGCTCGCCGCGACCGCCGTGGTCGCGCCCTGGACGGCCCGGCTCGTCGACCGGTACGGCCAGGCCCGGATCGCCGTGCCCGCCACCGCGATCGCCGTACTCGGCTCGCTGGCGCTGTTGCTCTGTGTGCACTACGACGCCCCGGACTGGACGCTCTTCGCCGCCTACGCCGCGACCGCCACCACCCCCAACACCGGCGGCATGTCCCGTGCCCGGTGGGCCCATCTGCACCGCGGCGACCCGGCCGCCCTGCACACCGCGAACTCCTTCGAACAGGCCGCGGACGAGCTGTGCTTCATGCTCGGCCCCGCCCTCGCCGCGTTCCTGTGCGCAGCGCTCTTCCCGGAGGCCGGAACGCTCATCGGTGCGGTGCTGCTGATGACGGGCGTGCTGATCTTCGCCGCTCAGCGCGCCACCGAACCCCCGGTGGCGCCCGGCACCCGGGCGGGCTCCCCGCTGCGCACCCGGGGCATGCCCGCACTGCTCGCCGTCTTCCTCGCCACCGGCGCGGTCTTCGGCGCCATGGAGGTCGTCACGATCGCGCATGCCGGGGGCGCGATCGTGGCGCTCCAGGCGGGCGGCTCGTGCGTGGCGGGACTGCTGTACGGGTCGCTGCGCCCGGCCGTGGACATCCGGCGACGGCTCCTGTGGTGCCTGGCGGGGATGGCGGCGCTGATGTCCCTGCCGCTGCTCGCCGCCTCGTCGACCCCTTCGCTGCTCGCGCTGGCCGGCAGTCTGCTGCTGGCCGGCGCTGCGACGGCGCCGACGATGGTCACCGGGATGACGCTGGTGCAACGGCTGACCCCCGAGGGTCAGTTGAACGAGGGCATGACGCTCTCCGTCACCGCGCTGCTGGGCGGAATAGCGGCCGGTTCGGCGACCGGCGGCTGGATGGTGGAGCACGCCGGGACGATCACGGCGTACGTGGTGCCGGGGTGCGCGGCGGGGCTGGCGCTCGCGATGGCGGCGGCCGGGATCCGTGTGCGCGGCAACGGCGCGTAACCCGCGCCGGCGCGAGGACGCCGCACCCGCACACAGAACGAGGACCCCGCTGCCGGTGGGCAACGGGGTCCTCGTTCACATGGGAATTGTGGAGATGGCGGGAATCGAACCCGCGTCCAACGGTGCAGAACCAGGGCTTCTCCGAGCGCAGTTCGCTGCGATTTTCTCGGCCCCGGAGATCTCGCGAACAAGTCTCCGACGGGCCCAGTCACTGTTTGATTTCCCACCGAACCCCGTGACCGGGATCAGCGGTTTAGTCCCCTAGATTATGCCAGGGTCCGGGTCGGGAACACTCCCGGGCTGACACCCATTAAGGGTCCCTCACTCACTGCTTATTAGGCAGCGAGGGCGAAGGACTGGGAATCGCTCTTGGAATTGGCGATTATTGGTTGCGACATATGGTTTACGAGATCATTGCCGCTTCCTCGGCTCGCTTCCCCTGCTTCGACATCCGCTGTCGAAACCGATCATCCCCATGTTGATTTTTCAAAGGCGCACCGGCTGTGCGGTGCAGTCCCATCGTACGTGACCGACGGGCGACGGTGCCAGCCTATTCCTGCATGAGCGCGCTCAGGCGCTCCGCTGCCGCCGTCGGGCCGCCGAGATCGCGCGGTTCGTCTCGCGCAGGTCCTGCTTCTCGCGCAGCGTCTGCCGCTTGTCGAACTCCTTCTTGCCCTTGGCGAGCGCGATCTCGACCTTGACCCGGCCGTCCTTGAAGTACAGCGCGAGCGGCACGATCGTGTGCCCCGTCTCCTGCGACTTCGACTCCAGCTTGTCGATCTCGGCCCGGTGCATCAGCAGCTTGCGCTTGCGCTTGGCGGAGTGGTTGGTCCAGGTCCCCTGCACGTACTCGGGGACGTGCACGTTGTGCAGCCACGCCTCGTTCCCGTCGATCTGGACGAAGCCGTCCACCAGCGAGGCCCGGCCCAGCCGCAGCGACTTGACCTCGGTGCCCATCAGTACGAGGCCGCACTCGTAGGTGTCGAGGATGTGGTAGTCGTGCCGCGCCTTCTTGTTCTGCGCGATGAGCTTGCGCCCTGTGTCCTTTTCCTTAGCCATAGTGCGACCATTTTCGCACTACGACCCACCCCCGAGGCCACTCAATACTGTCTCGGCCCTCTGGAGGGCCCGGGAGGAGACCACAAGGTCCGGGGTGATGCCGCGGCCGTCGACGCTGCGGCCCGCCGGCGTGCGGTAGTGGCCGACGGTCAGCTCGGCCACCGAGCCGCCCGGGAGCTTGCTGGGCATCTGCACGGACCCCTTGCCGAAGGTGCGCGAGCCGACGGTGACGGCGCGGCCCCGGTCCTGGAGGGCTCCGGTCAGCAGCTCGGCCGCACTCATGGTGCCGCCGTCGACGAGGACGACGACCGGGCGGACCGTGTCACCGCCCCGCGTGGCATAGAGGGCGCGCTGCGCGCCGTGCACGTCATACGTGGCGACCAGTCCGCCGTCGAGGAATCCGGAGGCGGCGACCGCCGCCTCGGTGACCAGCCCTCCGGAGTTGCCCCGGAGATCGAGCAGCACCCCGGCGCCCGCCGGTGCGTCCCGGACCGCGTCGCGGATCCTGGCCCCCGAGCCCTTGGTGAAGGAGTCGACCTTGATCAGTACAGCTCCGGGGGAATCGGAACGGTCCGATCCGAGCCGCTTCGCCCCGATCCTGCGGACCGTGACGGCCTCGGTGGTGAGCCGGGCCCGGGTCAGCGTCAGCGTCCTGGCCGGGCCGGTGACGCCGCGCTGGACCGTCAGCACGACGGTGGTGCCCACGGCAGCGGTCGTACGGTCCCCGCGCAGCAGGGCGACCACCTCGGAGACGGGGCGCCGGTCGATCCGGCGGCCGTCGAGCGTACGGAGCAGATCGCCGGGCTCGATGCCGGCCAGGTCGGCGGGGCCGCCGGACTGGACCCGGGCCACCGCGACCAGTCCGTCGGCGGAGCGCTTCGCGGCCAGGCCGACGCCCGTGTAGGAGCCGTCGAGGGCCTGCTCGAACTCCTCGTACTCCCGCTCGTCGTACACCGCGCCCCAGCGGTCCCCGCTGCGACTGACGACCTCCTCGGCCGCCTCCGTGCTCGACTTGCCGTCGGCCACCGCCTCGGCCGCCGCGGCGGCGATCTCGTCGCGGTCGACGGTGGAGGCGACGGAACGGGCCTTTATCGCCGCAGCCCTCTCGTCACCCTGCGGCAGCGACCCGGTGGCCGCCGCCGTGGCGAGGACGCTCGCGAAGACCAATGTCAGGGCCGCCCCGCGGCCGAAGCCGCGGGGCCGGAGACGATGCGTAGGGCCCGACATGGCGACGAGTCTAGGACAACGCCCCGAGGGCGCACGGCCGGTTGACCGCACGCCCCACGGGGCGCATGTCACACCTTGAGGTACTTGCGGAGCGCGAAGAGCGCGGCAACGGCCGGCATCAGCAGACCGATCGCGAGGACCAGGGGCAGCTTGGTGAAGACCGCGTCCCAGCCGATGAAGTCGATCAGGTTGAGCTTCGACTGGAGCGCCAGTCCGCCGTCGATCAGGAAGTAACGCCCGGCCAGCAGCATGACGCAGGCGAGCAGACCACCGATGAGACCGGCGAACGCGGCCTCCATGATGAACGGCATCTGGATGTAGAAGCCGGAGGCGCCGACGAGCCGCATGATGCCCGTCTCGCGGCGCCGGCTGAACGCCGAGACCCGGACGGTGTTCACGATCAGCATCAGCGCAATGACCAGCATCAGCGCCATCACGAAGAGCGCGGCCACATTCATGCCGTTCATCAGGCCGAAGAGGTTGTCCAGGATCCCTCTCTGGTCCTGGACGGACTGCACCCCGTCACGTCCGGCGAAGGCGGTGGCGACGACCTTGTACTTCTTCGGGTCGTGGAGCTTGACCCGGAACGACTCCTGCATCTGGTCCGGCGTGATGTTGCCGGCCATCGGCGAATCGCCGAACTGGTCCTGGTAGTGCTTGTACGCCTGGTCGGCCGACTCGTAGGTGACCGTCTGGACGGCCTCCATCTTCTTGAGGTCGCCCTCGATGTCCTTCTTCTGCTGTGCGGTGACGGCGCCCTTGGCGCACTTCGGCACCGACTCCGCGTCGCTCTTGCTGCAGAGGAAGATCGAGACATTGACCTTGTCGTACCAGTAGTCCTTCATCGTGCTGACCTGTTCGCGCATCAGCAGCGCGCCGCCGAACAGGGCGAGCGAGAGGGCGACGGAGACGACGACGGCGAAGGTCATCGTGAGGTTGCGGCGGAGACCGACGCCGATCTCCGACAGGACGAACTGGGCGCGCATGGCGTCCTTTCAGTACTCGATGCTCAGCGGTTCCGGCACGGCCGGTACCGCTCAGTGCTGATAGCCGTAGACGCCGCGGGCCTGGTCACGTACGAGACGGCCCTGCTCCAGCTCGATGACGCGCTTGCGCATCTGGTCGACGATGTTCTGGTCGTGGGTCGCCATGATGACGGTGGTCCCGGTCCGGTTGATCCGGTCCAGGAGCTTCATGATGCCCACGGAGGTCTGCGGGTCGAGGTTGCCGGTCGGCTCGTCCGCGATCAGCAGCATGGGACGGTTCACGAACGCCCGCGCGATCGCCACGCGCTGCTGCTCACCACCGGAGAGCTCACCGGGCATCCGGTCCTCCTTGCCGCCGAGCCCGACGAGGTCGAGGACCTGCGGAACCGCTTTGCGGATCTCGCCGCGCGGCTTGCCGATGACTTCCTGGGCGAACGCCACGTTCTCCGCAACGGTCTTGTTGGGGAGCAGACGGAAGTCCTGGAAGACGGTGCCCAGCTGGCGGCGCATGTGCGGCACCTTCCAGTTGGACATGCGCGCGAGGTCCTTGCCGAGGACGTGGACCATGCCCTGACTGGCGCGCTCCTCGCGGAGGATGAGTCGCATGAAGGTGGACTTGCCGGAGCCGGAGGAGCCCACCAGGAAGACGAACTCCCCTTTCTCGATATCGAGAGACACATCCCGTAGAGCGGGACGGCTCTGCTTCGGGTAGGTCTTGGAGACGTTGTCGAATCGGATCACGGATGCACCACGGTCGGCCGGGAGTAGGTGTGCGTGACCATACGCGAACCGGGCTCAGCCGTGCAGGCGCGCGTCCCGTGATGGGCGATTTATGGCGGAACGGAACCGGGTGGAGGCGCAACCGGAACCGGAACGGACCGGGTGTTCTCCGGCGGGCCGCGCCGAATTCCGCGCGACCTGGCACAGTGGAGGGGGAACGGATGCGTTTCCATGAGCGTTGTGCGGAGAGAAGGCGTATGCGGCTCCGCCGCGCGGGAGGAGGAAAGCGCATGACCTATGACCGACTGGTGTGCGCAAACTGCGCGGCGCCTGTCAACGAGGGCCGATGCCCCGTATGCCGGGCCAGCCGCGCACGGCTGCAGCAGCAGGATCAGGGCCAGGGACCGTTCGCGGGGCTGAGCCCGGCGATGCTGGTCGCCCTGCTGGTGGTGCTGGTGGGCGCGCTGGCGCTGCTGGCGCACCAGACCGTGTAGCTGTCCGTAGCCGCCCGTACGGCGGGAGTGAGAATACGCGGAAGGGCCCGGGACGTTATGTCCCGGGCCCTTCTGTGTACGTAGGTGTACCTGGCGGCCACAGGCCTTAGGCGACCGTACGACCGTTCACCAGACGCGGCAGAATCCGGAAGCCGATGCCACCGGCGATCATCGTCGCGGCGCCGACCAGCAGGAACGTGGTCTCGGCCGCACCGGTCTCGGCGAGCTCGTCCTTGCCCTTGCCCTGCTCGACCGGCTGGTTGCCGACCGAGTCGGTGTCGGTGTTGTCCGCGCACACGGTGCCGTCGAGGTCGACGGTGCAGGTGCCGACGTCGCCACCGGTGGAGTCGTCGCCGCCGGAGCCACCGTTGCCGTTGGCACCACCGTTGTCGGCCGCGCCACCGTTGCCGTTGGCACCACCGTTGTCGGCCGCGCCACCGTTGTCGGCCGCACCACCGTTGCCGTTGCCGCCACCGTTGTCGGCCGCACCACCCTGGTCACCGGCACCACCCTGGTCGCCCGCACCACCCTGGTCGCCCGCACCACCCTGGTCACCGGCACCACCCTGGTCGCCCGCACCACCCTGGTCACCGGCACCACCCTGGTCGCCCGCACCACCCTGGTCGCCCGCACCACCCTGGTCACCGGCACCACCCTGGTCGCCCGCACCACCCTGGTCGCCCGCACCACCCTGGTCGCCCGCACCACCCTGGTCGCCCGCACCACCCTGGTCGCCCGCACCACCCTGGTCGCCCGCACCACCCTGGTCGCCCGCACCACCCTGGTCACCGGCACCACCATTGTCGGCGCCGCCGTCGGAGGTCGTACCGCCCTGGCCTCCGTTGTCACCGCCACTGGCCGCGTCGCTCTCGCCGTTCTCGCTACCGAGTCCGGCGTCGATGCCCAGGCCACTGTCGTCGGCCTGCGCGTTGGCGGAGAGACCGCCGATGTTGACACCGATGCCGACGGCCTGCGCCGCGCCGGCAGCGGTCAGCGAGGCACCCGCGGCGATTACCGCACCTGCGGCTATCCGCGCGACGCGGACTCGCGTCTTCTTGGTCATCTGCTGCTACCCCCAGTAGCTGTTCTCGTCATTGGAGCAGCCATATGCGGGCTCACGGCTCTGCCGGGGGTCGCACACTCGGCCGGGGCCACGTCGTGCCGTAGCCAAGCCATCCTCCCCGTTCACACCCGTCCCAGACATACGCATGCTGCAGTAGCACCCTGTCCAGAGATAAGGACTACGTCAAGCCCGTTCCGTGCAATGTGCACCGTTTTGCTGCCGGTTGATCGTCATTCAGAATCACGACTGTGACGCAGTCACCATGGCGCCCACGCAACTCGCAGCCCCAACTCCCCTTCCCGGGACGGAATTCCGTGTGCCGGTCCGGCCGGGCCGGCTACCGAAAACGGCGGTGCCGGAACCCCTTGAAGGGCCCGGCACCGCCGTTCGTACGCTTCGGTGGTTACTTCTCGCGCTGCTTCCGCCAGCGGATGCCCGCCTCCAGGAAGCCGTCGATCTCACCGTTGAAGACCGCTTCCGGGTTGCCGATCTCGAACTCCGTACGCAGGTCCTTGACCATCTGGTACGGGTGCAGGACGTACGAACGCATCTGGTTGCCCCAGGAGTTGCCGCCGTCGCCCTTGAGCGCGTCCATCTTGGCCTGCTCCTCCTGGCGGCGGCGCTCAAGGAGCTTGGCCTGGAGGACGTTCATCGCGGACGCCTTGTTCTGGATCTGCGAACGCTCGTTCTGGCAGGAGACGACGATGCCGGTCGGCAGGTGGGTCAGGCGCACCGCGGAGTCGGTCGTGTTGACGCCCTGGCCACCGGGACCGGAGGAACGGTACACGTCGACGCGGAGCTCGGACTCGTCGATCTCGATGTGGTCGGTCTGCTCGACGACCGGCAGCACCTCGACGCCCGCGAAGGACGTCTGGCGACGGCCCTGGTTGTCGAAGGGCGAGATCCGGACGAGCCGGTGGGTGCCCTGCTCGACGGAGAGCGTGCCGTAGGCGTACGGAATCTGGACGGCGAAGGTGGTCGACTTGATGCCGGCCTCTTCCGCGTACGACGTCTCGTAGACCTCGGTCTTGTACCCGTGCCGCTCGGCCCAGCGGATGTACATGCGCTGGAGCTTCTCGGCGAAGTCGGCGGCGTCGACGCCACCGGCCTCGGCACGAATGTTGACCAGCGCCTCACGGGAGTCGTACTCGCCGGAGAGGAGGGTACGGACCTCCATCTCGTCGAGCGCCTTCTTGACGGACTCCAGCTCCCTCTCGGCCTCGGCGAGGGCGTCGGCGTCGCCCTCGTCCTCGGCGAGCTCGAAGAGAACCTCAAGATCGTCGATACGGCCGCGGAGTGCCTCGGTCTTGCGGACCTCGGCCTGGAGGTGCGAAAGCTTGCTGGTGATCTTCTGCGCCGCCTCCGGGTCGTCCCAGAGGGACGGCGCCGCCGCCTGCTCCTCGAGCGCGGCGATGTCCGCCCTCAGCGCCTCGAGGTCCAGGACGGCCTCGATCGACCCCATGGTCGAGGAGAGGGACTTCAGCTCTTCGGAAATATCGACGACTGCCACGGGTCCAGCGTAACGGCTGTCGGCCCGGACCATCCCCGGGCCGTCCTTTCCGCGGGGATCCGTGCGGTCGCGGCGCGGTTACGGAGCCGTCGGCACCGAGTTCTTCGTGTCCTGCGGAGTCGCGTCCGCGCCGTTGCCGCCGAAGGCCAGCCAGCCGCCCACACCCAGGGCCGCGCACAGCACCAGCGCCACCGCGCCCAGCGTGATGCGGCGCTTGCGGATGGCCGCCGACTTGTTCCGCGCCGAGCCCGGACGGGGCTGGCCCGGGGCGCGGGGGGCCCGGGCCGTGCCCCGGGGGCCGCCGGAGAGCTCGTCGGGGCCCGGGACGCGCATGCTGGTGTGGGTGTCCCGGTTGGAGTCCGGGGAGGCGCCGGGGACCAGCGGGACCGCGCCGCGACGGCGGGGTTCGTCGGGGGCCGGGGTGTACTGCTGCTCGTCGTAGGGCTGAGGTTCCGGTTCGGCGTCCGGCTCGTCGACGTCCAGGGGCGGGATGCCGGCCAGGTGCGGGAGCTGCTCGCGCAGACGCGCCGCGAGCTCGGAGGCGCGCAGCCGGGAGGCCGGGGCCTTGGCCAGGCACTGGACCAGGAGCTGCCAGAGCTCCTCGGGGATACCGGGAAGCGGGACCACGGTCTCCGTGACGTGGCGCCGCAGCACCGCGCCGGGGTGGCCGCCGCCGAAGGGCGTGAAGCCCGCGAGGAGCTCGTACAGCACCGTCGCGAGGGCATAGATGTCGACGGCGGCGCGCGGCGGGAGTCCCTCGACGATCTCGGGGGCCAGATAGTCCGGCGTACCGATGATCTTCGTGGCCTTGGTGCGGCGCGGGGTGTCGATCAGCTTGGCCACGCCGAAGTCGGTGAGCAGCGCGGGGTGCGAGCCGCCGGGGCCGAGCGGTCCCTCCATGTCGAGCAGGATGTTCTCCGGCTTGACGTCGCGGTGGACCACTCCGGCGGCGTGCGCGGCCGCGAGGCCGTCGGCGACGTCCGCGATGATCGCGACCGCTGCCTCCGGGGCGAGGCGGCGCTCGCGGTCGAGGCGGGTGCGCAGATCCGTACCGCGTACCAGGTTCATGACCAGCGCCAGGTCGTTGCCGTCCACGACGAGGTCGTGGACGGCGACGATGTGCGGGTGGTCGAGCCCCAGCAGCGCGGTGCGCTCCTGGACGAAGCGTCCGACCAGCTCCTGATCGGACGCGAGGTCCTCGCGGAGCAGCTTGATGGCGACGGGGCCCTCAGGACCCTCGCCGAGCCACACCGTGCCGGCGCTGCCGCGCCCCAGGATCTGGTGGGCGGTGTACCGGCTGCCGATATTCCGTGCCAAGACTGCTCCCTCAGCGGCTGGCGTTGGACCCCCGGTCGACAAAGTTACGCGGCGATCGGGGTGTTACGTGCCCTGGATGGCGCCAACCTTCACTTCTGCGGGCGAAATCGCCCCGCAGAAGTCGACAAAGCTACGAAGTTGGTGATGTGGGCTCCGTCAGGGGCCGCTGCTGCTGCCCAGTTTCGACAGCCAGTCGGTGACGGAGGAGACCGCGTCGCCGATCGCGTTCCAGTAGCTCTGCCCCTGTCCGATCCAGTCCTGCAACGGCGTCAGTTCCCAGATCAGCCAGCCCGCGACGAAGAGCAGCACCACCGTGAACAGGCAGCCCTTGAGACAGCCGAGACCCGGGATCTTCATCGGGTTGGCGCTGCGCTGCCTCGGCTCGCGGGGCGGGCGCGGGGCCGGCTGCTGGGGCGCCGGCTGTTGCGGAGGTGCGTACTGCTGCCGCTGGGGCTGGGGGTGTTGCGGTTGCTGGCGGCGCTGGGGGTACTGCTGGGGCTGCTGCTGGGGCTGCTGCTGCGGGTACTGCTGCTGGTGCTGCGGAGCCTGTTGCGGCTGCCGGCGCTGCGGCCGACGGCGCAGCGGATCCTGGCTCGGGTCGAGGTACTGGACCTGCGTCTGCTCGTTGCGGTCGCGGGCCGCCTGCAGCTGGGACTGCCACGGATGCGGGCCGTCGGGCTGCGGCGGGCCGTCGGGGCGCTGCGGTACGGGTGGCATGACCGCGGTCGGGTCGGCGTGCCCGCCCTGGCCCTGCCCCGGTCCGAACCCCTGGCCGGGTGAGTGCTGCATGACGCTGGTCGCCGCGTTCGGGTCGTACGCACCCGCATTGCTCGGCAGCACCTGCGTCGGGTCGGCCGCGCCGGGGGTCTCCGGCACGGCTGCGGGCGCCGGGTCGGGCGCGAGCAGGGCGCCCACGCCGTCGGCGGCCGCGATCTGCGCCGAGGTGGCGTGCACACCGATGCCGGCCGCGACGGTACGCAGGCCGCGGGCCAGGTTCTCCGCGCTGGGCCGTCCGTCCGGGTCCTTGCTCAGGCAGCGCTCTATGACCGTCCAGAGCGGCGCCGGGACGGTGGTGGGGCGTCGGGGCTCCTCACTGAGGTGCCGGTGCAGTACCTCGAGGGCCGTGCCGCCGGAGAACGGCGGGCGCCCGGTGACCAGCTCGTACAGCAGGATGCCCGCGCCGTAGATGTCGACGGCGGAGGTCTGCGGGCGTCCCTCGGCGGACTCCGGCGCCACATAGGCGGGCGTGCCGACGAACTCATGGGTCCGGGTCAGGCCCGGGGAATCGGCGAGCCGCGCGATGCCGAAATCGGTCAGCATCGGATGCATCTGGCCGTCGCGCTCGGACAGCAGGACATTCGCCGGCTTCAGGTCGCGGTGGACGACACCGTCGGCGTGGCTGGCGGCCAGCGCGTCCGCGATCTGAGCGGTGAGGAGCGAGGCGGCGACCGGAGTGAGCGGGCCGTTCTCGCGGAGGTAGCGGTGCAGGTCGGGACCGTCGACCAGATCCATCACGAGGGCGAGGAGATCGCCTTCGACGACCAGGTCGCGGGTGCGCACGATGTTCTCGTGGGTGAGCCGCAGCAGCACGGACCGCTCGCGCAGGAACCGCATCACCACGTCCGCGTCGTTGGCGAGCTCCTCCTTGAGGACCTTGATCGCCACGGTCTCGCCGGGCTGGCCGGCGACGGCCGCCTCGGAGCCTGCGGTCTCCCGCTGGCGGGCGCGCCAGACGGTGCCCGTCGCGCCGCGTCCCAGCGGCTCTTCGAGCAGGTACTTGCTGCCTACCGGCCGCACGTCATGCGCTCCCTGCTGATCGTGGTGCTTACGGCCCCCCGGGGCCCGCCCCGGGGGTTTCCGGCCCACTCTAATGCCGCTCCGGGGGCTTCGAACGGGTCACCGGTCGATCACCTTCCGGTCGTGGACGAGGTGTGAGCCATCGTGTCCGAAAGGAGACGCCCACACCGGACAGATGGTTGCCGCACAAACGTGCGACTGGCCGGATTCCGACGGTTACCCCGCATCCGTGCGCGGCTCCGGGTACCGCCCCAAGCAGGCACTTTTGGGTCCACAGCCGACCTTTCAAGATCACTTCGAGGTGGCCCGCGGGCGTGTTGTCAGCGGCAGGTGCGAGGATGCCTCCAGCACGGAACTGTGGGGTCGGAGCCTCGCGGTACGTGACGACCTGTACCGGACGACGCGTCCGTGCCGGGTGGGGGGAATCACAGGGCGTTTCCCCTGCCGGGCACCCCGCGCAGAAGGGACCGCTGACGGCGATGCAGATCCGGCTGACCGTCCTCGCGCCGCGCAGCGGCCAGACCCCGGCGCGCGCCTGCGACGTGCTCGTCACCGCCCCCGCGGGGACGGCACTCGCCACCGTGGCCTCCAACCTGGCCGCCGCCGTCTCCGGGCCCGACGGCTCGCTCGGCGGCGGAGCGGTGGTGCTGTTCGCCGGCCGCGACCGGCTCGACGCGCAGCGGTGCGCGCTCGGCGAGCCGCCGCTGGTCGACGGCGCGGTGCTCTCGCTCCAAGTCCCCGGGGAGGACGAGACGGCGGCCGACGCCGTTCCGGCGCAGTTGCACGTGGTCGCGGGGCCCGATGCGGGCGGCGTCCATCTGCTGCACGGCGGACAGATACTGATCGGCCGGTCCGCCGACGCGGACGTCCCGCTCGACGACCCCGATGTGTCCCGGCTGCACTGCGCGGTGACGGTCTCCGAGGACGGCGCGGTCTCGGTCGCTGACCTGGGCTCCACGAACGGCACCTCGCTGGACGGTACGGAGGTCCGCGACCGCCCGGTCCGGCTGAGGCCGGGCGCGCTGCTGCGGCTCGGCGAATCGACGCTCCGGCTTACATCGGGCTCGCCCACGCCGTCGCTGGCGACTGCGCCGGACGGCGAGGGGCATCTGCGGGTCGCACGGGCGGCGGGCGGGAACCTCTCGGCGAAACCGGACGGATACGCCACCGGTCACGCGTACAGCGCGGGCGCCGCACCCGTGGCGTACGAGGGCGGTGCGCCGGCCGGGTCGGACGACGGGGGCGTACGGGGCACCGCCCGGCGGGCGTCCGGCCGATTCCCGGACGACGAAACACCCCGGCGCGGCGGGATAGGGGCCTGGGCGCGCAGGCTGGCGCGAAACAAGGGCGAGCCGGTGCACGAGGCGGCGCCCGACGAGGCGGGGACGGTGGGCCTGCCGGGCCCGCTCGCGTCCGTACCTCGGCCGCGCTCGTCCTCGGCGGGGACATGGCCCGACCCGGCGGCCGTGCTGCTGACCGCGCTCGGGCCCGGACCCCGGCTGTGGGAGCGCGACGCCGAGCACCCCGAGGCGCTCGTGGTCCGGCTCGGCACCACGGACCGGGCGGAGCTGCCCGCAGTGCCGGTGACCGTGGGACTTCGGGAGGCCGGTTCGCTGGGGCTCGCCGGTCCGCGGGAGCGGCTGGCCGGGCTCGCCCGCTCGACGGTGGCGCAGCTCGCCGCGCTGCACTCCCCGGCCGACCTGGAGATCGTGCTCATCAGCACGGACCGTGCCCGCAGCGCCGACGAGCGCAGGCGCGAGTGGGCATGGCTCGGCTGGCTGCCCCATCTGCGGCCGATGCACGGGCAGGACTGCCGACTCCTGCTCGCGTACGACCGTGAGCAGGCGACGGCGCGCACGACGGAGCTGATGCGCCGGCTGGACGACGGGCCGCTCGGCACCGGCTGGGCCAGCGTCGACCGGAGCACGGTCGCCGAGACCGCCCGGCGGTACGAGGGGCCGTACACCGTGGTGATCGTCGACGGCGACCCCGGATCCGCGGTGCTGCGCGAGACCACGGCACGGCTGGCCGCCGCGGGTGCGGCAGCCGGGATCCATCTGATCTGTCTGGCCGAGACGCCGGCCGCGTCGCCCACCTCGCCCGTCGCGGCGACATACGAGGCGGCCTGCCATGCGTCGATCGCGTTCCGCGAGTGCGGAGCGGTGGCGATGCTGAGCGGCGACGTGGCGACGGCACTGCGGCTGCTGCGCACAGCGGGCGGACAGGCTGCGGGCCACGGCACCGTGGCCGCGGTGGACGCGGTGTCGGTGGCGTGGGCGGAGCGGTTCGGGCGGGCGCTGGCACCCCTGCGTACGGAGGGCCGGGCGACGGCGCCCGGCCGCCCGCCGGCAGCGGCCCTCCCCCGGTCCGCCCGTCTGCTGGACGAACTGGGCCTGGCCAGAGCCACCCCGGCTTCCCTGCTGGCCCGCTGGGCCTCGACCTCCGAGACTCAGCCGGGGGCGACGGTGCGTGGGGCGGGGAGCTGGAGCGGCGGTGGAGGCGTGACCTTTTCCGCCGGTGCCGTCGATCCGGAGGCGGCAGCCGTGGACGCCCACGGTTCGGGCCGTACGACATACCCGGGGAGTGAATCCGCCTGGTCCGGCCGCACGCCGTACCCCAACGGTGAGACGTCCGGCACATCGGGCCGCACGCCGTACCCCGGGATGGCGAACGACACGCACGCAGGCACGTCACGACATGCCTTCGGCCGCGACGAGGGCCGTTCAACGGCCGGTTCGGGCCGCGCCGCCTACCCGGGTGCGGACACCCCCGGCTCAGGACGCACCCCCCACCCCGCCGCGCCCGCACCCCGCGTCGGTGCGCAGCGTTACGGCGGCGTGTCCGGCGACTTCGGCGGCTCCCGTGCCGTTCCCGGGGCGGAGCATGCAACCGCCACCGGCACGCCCATGGCCGCAACCTCGCCCCCACCCGCCCCCACCCCCGCCTCCGCCGGGCGGCCCGTCGTCGTTCTCGGGGCCGGGCCCAGGGGCGCAGTCAGTGTCGATCTGGCCGATGAAGGACCCCACCTCCTCATCGAGGGCCCGGCCGGCAGTGGACGTACGGAGTTGCTGCGAGCCGTCGCCGCCTCGCTGGCCGCTGCCGCGCGGCCCGACCGGCTCGGCATCCTTCTGGTTGACGGAGCCGGTGGTGAGCGCGGCGAAAGCCTGCACCCCTGCACGGAACTCCCGCATGCGTTCACCCATTTGGTCGCCTCCGATCCGGTCAGAATGCGCGAGTTCGCCCAGGCCCTGGGCGGCGAGCTGAAGCGGCGGGCCGAGCTGCTCGGGCGGCTCGACTTCAACGACTGGCATGCCCGGCACGACGTGGCGCAGCAGCCGGTCGGCCGACGCGCTCCCAGCACCGCCGAGCAGCGCGGTGACCTGGACCCGGCGATGAGCGGCACGCTCCGGCTGCGGCCCGCCGCCGCGCGGTCCGCGGATCCCGGCCCGTCGCCGCTGCCCCGGCTCGTCGTCCTCGTCGACGACTTCGACGCCCTGGTCGCCCCCGCGCTCGGCAGCCCGGGGCGGCCCGCCGCCGGTTCGGTCGTACGGGCGCTGGAGTCCGTCGCCAGGGACGGTGGCCGGCTGGGCGTGCATCTGGTCGCGACGTCCGCCCGCGCCGACCGCACGGAGGACACGGAGCTTGCCCGTGGGGCGCGGCTGCGCGCGGTGCTCGACGCGCCCGTCGTCACGCCCTCGCCGGAGGATCCGGCACCCGGCCGCGGCCGGCTGGGGCATCCGGACGGGCGAGTGACGCCGTTCCAGGGCGGCCGGGTCACGGGCCGCATTCCGCGCACCGCGACCCTGCGGCCCACCGTCGTCCCACTGGAGTGGGAGCGGATGGGCGATCCGCCGACCCGGCGCCCGGTCCGGGAACTGGGCAACGGACCGACGGACCTCGCGCTGCTGGCCAGCGCGCTGGAGCGGGCCGCCCGTTCGGTGAACGCCGAGCGAATAGCTCCGCTCACGCCCTACCACTCCTGAGGGGTCCTCACCCCGGTGGCCGGTGCGTCCTCGACTTCCCCCATGGCCTCAAGGGCATGGGAGGGACCCCCTCGACGGGCTTCATCCGCAAGCCCGCCGAGGGGGTTCGAAGAAGACTGACTTCACGTCACGAGCCCATCACAATCGATCAGTTGGGGCTGAAAGCGGTATTGCGGCGTCCGTGCACCGGGCGTAGGACTGTGCGCACAGGACGACCTGATGGACGAGCGGCACCGCCGACCCACCGGCGGTCCCGCCCGTCCGTTCACGCGCACAGGAGAGACGGGGCAGCGATGCGCACAACGCTTCGGATTCGCAGGGCCGCGATGGTGTTCACCGCCGTCGGCGCACTGGCCCTCACCGGCTGCGGCGACGACGGCGGCAGCGGAAAGGGAAAGACGAGCGGAGGGTCCGGCAGTGACGAGCCGAGCTCCTCGGCCGTCGCACTGCCCAAGCTGGACGGCGAGAAGATCTCGGTCGCGGCCGTCTGGACCGGGCCCGAGCAGGCCAACTTCCTCAAGGTCCTCAAGGAGTTCGAGAAGCGCACGGGTGCCACGGTCACCTTCGTCCCGGCGCAGGACCCTATCGTCAACTTCCTCGGTACGAAGATCGCGGGCGGCCAGCCGCCGGACGTCGCGATGATCCCGCAGGTGGGTGCGATCAAGCAGGCCGTGGAAAAGAAGTGGGCCAAGCCGGTCGGCGCCGACGCGAAGGCACAGCTGGCGAAGAACTACGCGAAGGTCTGGCAGGACCTCGGCGCGGTGGACGGCACCCAGTACGGCGTCTACTTCAAGGCCGCCAACAAGTCCCTGATCTGGTACAACGCCAAGGCGTTCGAGAACGCGGGGGCGAGTGAGCCGAAGACCTGGAAGGACTTCATGGCGACGGCCGAGACGGTCTCCGCCTCGGGTGTCACCCCGGTCTCGGTCGGCGGCGCGGACGGCTGGACGCTCACCGACTGGTTCGAGAACGTCTATCTCTCCCAGGCAGGCCCGGAGAAGTACGACCAGCTGGCACAGCACAAGATCAAGTGGACCGACCCGTCCGTCAAGGACGCGCTGAAGACGCTCGCCGAACTCTTCGGCAAGCCGTCCCTGATCGCGGGCGGCGCCGACGGTGCCCTGCAGACGGAGTTCCCGGCCTCGGTCACCCAGACCTTCACCGGCGGTGACCAGCCGAAGGGCGCCATGGTCTTCGAGGGCGACTTCGTCGGAGTCAACATCGCGCAGACCAAGGCGAAGATCGGTACGGACGCCAAGGTGTTTCCGTTCCCGGCGGTCGGCGCCGAGTCACCCGTGGTGACCGGCGGCGACGCGGCAGTGGCGCTGAAGGACAGCAAGGGCGCCCAGGCCCTGCTGACCTGGCTGGCCTCGGCCGATGCCGCGAAGATCTGGGCCGAGCAGGGCGGGTTCATCTCGCCGAACAAGTCCCTGGACCCCGCCGCGTATCCGAACGAGGTGCAGCGCACCATGGCGAAGGCGCTGATCGCGGCCGGTGACGCAGTCCGGTTCGACATGTCCGACCAGGCCCCGCAGTCGTTCGGCGGGACGCCCGGGAAGGGCGAGTGGAAGACGCTCCAGGACTTCCTGAAGAACCCGAAGGACATCGCGGGGACCCAGGCGAAACTGGAGTCCGACGCGGCCAAGGCGTACAAGAGCTGACGGGATGACGACAGCGACAGCGGGGGGCGCCGACGCGGTGCCCCCCGCCGACAAGCGTCCCCCTGAGCGCTCAGGGCGCCCTGATCCCACAAGCCCGCGCCGGAGTGTGACCGGCACCCGGAAGATCATCGCGACGCTCTTCCTGCTGCCTGCGCTGGTGCTGCTCGGCGCGCTCGTGGTCTATCCGATCGTGTACTCCGTCTACCGGTCGTTCTTCGACCAGTCGGGTACGGGCTTCGCCGGCCTCGACAACTACAAGGCGCTGTTCACGGACGACACCATCCGCACAGCGGTCAAGAACAACGCGATCTGGGTCGTCTTCGCGCCGACGATCTCCACCGCGCTGGGGCTGATCTTCGCGGTGCTGACCGAGCGGATCCGCTGGGGCACGGCGTTCAAGCTGATCGTCTTCATGCCGATGGCGATCTCGATGCTGGCGGCAGGCATCATCTTCCGGCTGGTGTACGACCAGGCGCCGGAGCGGGGGGTCGCCAACGCCGTCTGGGTGGGCGTGCACGACACGTTCGCGGAGTCGGCCGGCTATCCGAAGGCGCATCCGCTGCCGGTCCATCCGCTGAAGGCGGGCGGCGGCGGGTCGTTCGTCACGAAGGCGCCGGTACGGGCCGGCGTACCCGTGCGGTTGCCACTGGTCGGTGTGGCGCCCGCGAAGATGCCGACGGACGCGAGACCGGCGAAGGCAGCCCCGACGGAGTCCGGGAAGGTCACCGGCACCGCGTGGCTGGACTTCACCAAGGGCGGCGGCGGGAAGCCCAATGTCGTCGACACCAAGGAACTCGGCCTCAAGGGGCTGAAGGTCGAGGCGGTCAAGGGCGGCAAGGTGGTCGGCTCGGCGACAGCCGCCGCGGACGGTACGTTCGCCCTGCCCGCCTCCGCCGACGGCGCCCTGCTCAGGCTTCCCGCATCGAACTTCAGGGAGCCGTACAACGGGGTCGACTGGCTCGGCCCGTCCCTGGTGACGCCCGGGATCATCGGGAGTTACGTCTGGATGTGGGCGGGCTTCGCCATGGTGCTGATCGCGGCGGGACTTGCGGGTCTGCCACGTGAACTCCTCGAAGCGGCCCGGGTGGACGGGGCGAACGAGTGGCAGGTGTTCCGCCGGATCACCGTGCCGATGCTCGCGCCCGTCCTGGCGGTGGTGCTGGTCACCCTGATGATCAACGTGCTGAAGATCTTCGATCTGGTCTTCATCATCGCGCCGGGCTCCTCCCAGGACGACGCGAACGTCCTGGCACTGCAGCTGTACCGGTCCTCGTTCGGCACGGACGCGGATCTCGGGATCGGCAGCGCCATCGCCGTACTCCTGCTGCTGCTGGTGATCCCGGTGATGATCTTCAATATCCGCCGGATTCGGAAGGAGGGGCGCCGATGACCACCCCGACGGCGAAGCCGACGCAGTCCCTCGGCTCACGGATCGCGGCCCGCACCGGCGGCGGCGCGATGCGGGTCTTCCTCATCCTGGTGGGCCTGTTCTGGCTGATGCCGACCATCGGGCTGTTGCTCTCCTCGTTGCGCGGCGCCGACGACATCGCGTCGACGGGCTGGTGGAAGGTCTTCACCGCCCCGTCCGAGCTCACCTTCGACAACTACAGTCGGCTGCTGGACAATTCGACCATCACCCACTCCCTGCTGAGTACGGTCATGATCACCGTGCCCGCGACCGTCCTGGTCGTGGTGATCGGTTCACTGGCCGGGTACGCCTTCGCGTGGATGGACTTCCCCGGCCGCGACTGGTGGTTCCTGCTGGTCGTCGGGTTGCTGGTGGTCCCCGTGCAGGTCGCCCTCGTCCCGGTCTCCAAGCTCTTCGGCGAAATCGGGATCTTCGAGACGACCTTCGGCGTGATTCTCTTCCACACCGCCTTCGGACTGCCGTTCGCGATCTTCCTGCTGCGGAATTTCTTCGCGGAGATCCCGCGTGAACTCCTGGAGGCGGCACGGCTCGACGGGGCCGGCGAGATCCGGCTCTTCACCCGGGTCGTGATGCCACTGGGCGGTCCGGCGATCGCCTCGCTGGGGATCTTCCAGTTCCTCTGGGTGTGGAACGACATGCTGGTCGCCCTGATCTTCGCGGACTCCGACTCCCCGCCGATCACCGTGGCGCTGCAGCAGCAGGTGCGGCAGTTCGGCAACAACATCGATGTGCTGGCGCCCGGCGCCTTCGTCTCGATGGTGATTCCGCTCGCGGTGTTCTTCGCCTTCCAGCGCCAGTTCGTCTCCGGTGTGATGGCGGGCGCGGTGAAGTAACCGCACACCGAACCGACCGGAATCATCAGATGCACGTCAACGTGGGGCGGGTCCCGTTACCCATAACGGGACCCGCCCCACCTGGAACTTCGCGCGAATGCCACGTTCGGCGTAACCCTCGCACCCCATCGGCCGTTTGCGGACCATCCGCCCGCGCCAGCGAACGACCCATGGATGTGTTGTGCCCCGGTTCAGTGTCATCGTGCCCGCGTACCAGGTTCAGGCGTATCTGGACGAGAGCCTGGACTCGGTGCTGACCCAGTCCTTCGAGGACTTCGAGATCATTGCGGTCGACGACTGCTCCCCCGATTCCTGCGGCGCGATCATCGACGGGTTCGCCGCACGCGACAGCCGGGTACGGCCCTTGCACCTGCCGGAGAACGTGGGTCTTGGCCTCGCCCGCAACGCCGGGATCGCGGAGGCCACCGGCGATTATCTGATCTTCCTGGACAGCGACGACACCCTCGCCCCCGGCGCCCTGCGGGCCATCGCCGACCGGATCGGGGAGACCGGCGAACCGGACGTCCTGGTCTACGACTACGCCCGGACGTACTGGACCGGCGAAAGCGTACGCAACACGTTCGCCGAGCATCTCACCGAGACCGGCCCTGCCACGTTCACGCTCGCCGACCGGCCCGGACTGCTGAAGGTCCTGATGGTCGTCTGGAACAAGGCGTACCGCCGCGCGTTCGTCGAGGCCGAGGGGTTCACCTTCCCGCCCGGCTACTACGAGGACACCCCCTGGACCTACCCGGTGCTGATGGCCGCCGGTTCGATCGCGGTCCTCGACCAGGTGTGCGTCGGCTACCGGCAGCGGCGTCAGGGCAACATCCTCTCCACCACCAGCCGCAAGCACTTCGACATCTTCGACCAGTACGACCGGGTCTTCGCCTTCATCGACGCCCGCCCCGCACTCGCCGCGTGGCGACCGGTGATCTTCCGCAGGATGCTCGACCATTTCTCGACGCTGTTCACCACCCGCGGCCGGCTGCCGCACGGCAGCCGCACCGAGTTCTTCCGCCGCGCCCGCGCCCACTGCGCCCGCTACCGCACCCCCGGTGGCCCCGCCCCATGGCGCGCCCGGCTGCGCCACGGGCTGATCCGGGTCGGTGCCCATCGCACATACCGCGCCCTGTGGTCCGCGAAGCTGCTACGCGGGCGGCTGCGCCGGCTCACCGGGGCCGTGCGCCGGGTGGTGCGGGCCGCCTCGCTCCAGGCCTATTACCGCATCCAGCTGCGGCTGCCGGTCCGCGCGGACCGGGCGGTGTTCGCCGCGTACTGGCACCGCGGCTACGCCTGCAACCCGGCGGCGATCGAGGCGAAGGCCCGCGAACTGGTGCCCGGGATGCACACGTCCTGGATCTGCCGCCCCGAGGACGCGCACACCGTCCCCACCGGGACCCGTCCGCTCACCCCGGGGACGTACCGCTACTGGCAGGCTCTCGCGCGCTCCAAGTACCTGGTGAACAACGTCAACTTCGACCGGCGGCTGGTGAAGCGGCCCGGCCAGGTGCTGCTCCAGACCCATCACGGCACCCCGCTGAAGACGATGGGCCTGGATCTTCAGGACCGTCCCGCGGCGGCCCGCTCCATGGACTTCGCGCGGCTGCTCGCCAACGTCGACAAGTGGGACTTCTCCCTCTCCGCGAACCGATACTCCACCCTCGTATGGGAGAAGGCGTATCCGTCGGGATCCGCCGACTGCACAACGCTCGAGTACGGCTATCCGCGCAACGACCTCTTCCAGCGGGCCACCCCCGCCGATGTGGCGCGGCTGCGCGAATCGATCGGCGTCCCCGAGGGCGCCACCGCCCTGCTGTACGCCCCCACTCACCGCGACTACCGGCGCACCCAGCACCTCGGTCTCGACCTGGAGCGGGTGGTCCGGGAGCTCGGTCCGGACTTTGTGATCCTGACCCGCGCGCACTACTCGTACGAGGCTCCGCTGGTCCGCGAGCCGCACCCGCGGATCATCGACGTCAGCGGCCATCCGTCGGTCGAGGCGGTCGCGCTCGCCTCCGACGCACTGGTCACGGACTACTCGTCGCTGATGTTCGACTACGCCAATCTGGACCGGCCCATCGTCATCCACAGCAGTGACCGTGAGGCGTACGAGGCGGCCCGCGGCACCTATTTCGACCTGCACTCCTGCCCGCCGGGCGCGATCGCGCACAGCGAGGACGAGCTGCTCGACATCTTCGCCACCGGCCACTGGCGCGGCTCCCGCTCCGCGCAGCTGCGGGCGGCGTTCCGGGCGCGGTTCTGTCCGTACGACGACGGGCACGCGGCGGAGCGGGTGGTGCGCCGGGTCTTCCTGGGCGACACGGACGTGCAGGTGACCGCGGTCCCGCCGGCGGAGCAGCGGCCGGTGCCCGTCGTCGTACCGGCGCCCGCCACGGAACCGGGTTCGCCGGCCGTCCCCGCTGCGGCGGGTTCCGGGACCGTTCCGGCGGACCGGCAGGCGGCGCCCGCCGAGCGCGGCCTCACCGGGGCGCAGTCCGTCAAGGGGACCTGATCGCCGTCTCTCCCCCCAGCTTCGCCCCGCTGTGCCCGTGACCGAGAAAGAGCGTGTATGCCCCGGCTGAGTGTCATCATCCCCGTCCGTCGCGCCCGCGGACATCTGCGCGAGTGCCTGGAGTCGGTGCTCTCGCAGTCGTTCACGGACATCGAGGTGATCGGTGTCGATGACGGGGCGCCGGACGGCTCGGGACTGCTGCTCGACGAGTTCGCCGCCCGGGACGACCGGGTGCAGACCGTCCACCTCCCGGCGGACGAGGGTGCGGGCGCCGCCGGTCGGCGCAACGCCGGGGCGGAGCGGGCGGTCGGCGACTATTTCCTCTTCCTGGAGGGGAACTTCGTCCTGTTGCCGGGTGCGTTGCAGGCCGTCGCCGACAGGCTCGATGCCACGGGCGACCCGGACCTGCTGCTGTTCGGCCACCACAAGCGGCCGTTCCGCGGCCGCCCCCAGCCGACCCGGTCGCTGGAGTTGCTGTGCGGGCTGCCCGCCGGCCGGCTCACCCTCGCCGAGCACTCCGGGCTCCTCGACATCGCCCCGGTCTCCTGGAACCGAGCCGTGCGCCGCACCCTCCACGAGTCGGAGAAGCTGGCCTTCGGACCGGGACAGCACGGAGAGCGGATGTACGCGCTCCAGACGCTGGCCACTGCCGCATCGGTCGCCGTTCTGCCGCTCGCCTGTGTCGAACACCGCCGCCAGCGCTATCTGCCTGACCTCGCCGACGAGTCGGAGCCGACGGACGGCACGACGCCGCTCCAGCTCATGGAGGCGTACGCCGGGCTGATGACGTTTCTCGGGGACCGGCCGGCGCTGCACCCGCTGCGCACCCTGCTCTTCGACCGGGCCGCCCAGGAACTCCTCGGCGGATATCCGTCGGTGAAGCGGCGGCGCAGGCGACGGTACGTACGGTCCGTGGCCGCGTTCCACCGTACGCACCGGCCCGAGGGGCACCGGTTCCCCGACGGCGCGAAGGGGCTGCGTCCGCGGCTGATCGGCGCCGGCCGGTACGTGGCGCTCGGCGCCCTCGACACCGTGCTCGCCCTGCGCCGGGGTGCGCGCTCCGCACCCGCAGCACTCCGCGCACAGGCCAAGGGCAGGCTGTCCGCGCGCTACTACTGGTGGCAGCGCAGGCGCCCGCTCGACCGCGGGCTCGCCGTCTACGCCGCGTACTGGAACCGCGGCGTCAGCTGTAATCCGGAAGCGATCTTCCGCAAGGCCCAGGAGCTGGCTCCCAGAGTGCGCGGGGTGTGGGTGGTGTCGAAGAACCAGGTGGACGCGGTGCCGCCCGGCATCGACCACGTGGTACCGGGGACCCGCCGCTACTGGGCGCTGCTGGCCCGCGCCACGTACTTCTTCAACAACGTCAACTTCCCCGACCACCTGGTCAAACGCCCCGGCCAGATCCATGTCATGACCCACCACGGCACCCCACTGAAGATCATGGGCCTGGATCAGATGGAGTATCCGGCGGCGGCGCAGGGCCTGAACTTCGACCGTCTGCTCCAGCGGGTCGACCGGTGGGACTGGAGCGTCTCCGCCAATCCGCACTCCACGGAGGTGTGGGCCCGCGCCTACCCGAGCGCGGCGCGCTCGCTGGAAACCGGCTACCCCCGCAACGACGTCCTGACGACGGCCACGGGCGCACAGATCGCGAAGATCCGGGCCGGGCTCGGTATCCGGCCCGGGCAGCGCGCCGTGCTGTACGCGCCGACGCACCGCGACTACGAGGCGTCGTTCACCAGCAGGATCAATCTGGAACGGCTCGCCGACGCGCTCGGCCCGGGCACCGTGATCATGGTCCGCGCGCACTACTTCTACGACGGTGCGGGGCTGCCGGACCGTCCGACGCTCCTCGATGTCTGCGACCATCCGCGGATCGAGGAGCTGTGCCTGGCGGCCGACGCGCTGGTGACGGACTACTCGTCGGTGATGTTCGACTACGCGGCACTGGACCGCCCGATCGTGGTGCACGCCCCGGACTGGGAGACGTACCGCACGGTCCGGGGGGTCTGCTTCGATCTGCTGTCCGGGGCGCCGGGCGACACTCCCGGGGCGGTCTCCACCAGTACGGAGGAGCTCGCCCGCATCCTCCTCGACGGCAGCTGGGACAGCGCGGAGAACGGGGCGCTGCGGGCGGCGTTCCGGGCGCGGTTCTGTCCGTACGACGACGGGCACGCGGCGGAACGGGTGGTGCGGGCGGTGCTGCTGGGAGAACCGGCGGCGCCCGGCGGGCGTCTGCCATCGATCACCGGACGGGCTTGATCGTCCCACCCGGCGAGGGGGTTCCTCCCATGCCCTTGAGGCTGTGGGGGAGATCGATGGCGCACCCGGCCGCGGGGATGTGCCTCAGCGTTGCTGGCCCGCCATGACCGTGGCGAGGCCGATGACGACAAGCAGCGAGCCGCCCCAGGTCCACATCGAGGTCCGCTCGTGCAGCACCGTCGATCCGGCCATCACGATCAGCAGGTAGCCGAGCGCGTTGAACGGGTACGCGATGCTGAGCGGCACCTTGGCCAGCGTCGCCATCCAGGCGAGCGCGGAGACCGCGAAGACGACCAGCCCGAGGACGACCCACGGGCTGGTCGCGGCGCGGATCGCGAGCGATCCGCCGTCGCGCCCGGCCGTCGCCGCGGCGCCCTTCATACCGTGTTTGAGCATGATCTGGCCGCCCGCCGACGCGAACACGGCGAACAGGAGCAGCGTCAGACTGGGCAGGGTCAAGGTCTTGCTCCTGACTGCGGGGGCGGGCGGCGGCCCGGGAGCGCGTGAGGGGGCGGGCACGGAGGCGGCGGGAGCCGCGGTCTCAGACCCCGACCCGGTCGGCAGGGACGTACTGTCGGTTGAGGATGTCCTGAACATCGACGTGCTCTCCAGCGATGATCGTCTCGGCCGCATGCGGGGTGAGCAGTGCGACGTGCTGATAGCCGAACAGCGTCGGCCGGATCCGGGTCAGCAGCTTCGAGAGCCCGCTGAGGATCGCGGGGAGGGGGCCGCGGCCGCCGAGCAGGGACCAGAACGGCGCCCCGGTGGAGGCGATGTCGAGGACGTCGTAGCCCGCGTTCCGGACGGTGCGGCGAAGGCTGGCCCGGGTGAAGAAACGCAGATGCGTTTCGTCGAGGATGCCGCGCCGGTCGTAGTCGAAGATCCCGAGCGCGACCCGCAGCCGTGAGTACCAGTGGCTGAAGTTCGGTACGGAGAGAAGTACCTGGCCGCCCGGCCGCAGCACGGTCGCCACCTCGGCAAGGACGCGTTCGGGGCGGGAGAGGTGCTCGATGACATCGCCGGCGACCGCATAGTCGAAATCGGCGCCGATCTCGGCGGGCAGCCCCTCCTCCAGGTTGGCGAGATGGAAGTGTGTGCACTTCTCGCGGACCCCTGGCACCTCGATGTAGTCGACGCCGGTCACTTCGTGGCCGAGGGCTTCGAGGCGCTGGGCGAACAGCCCGCCGGAACAGCCGAGATCGAGCACGCGGCCGGGCGGGAGCGCCCGCATCTTCTCCAGGATGACGGCGTGCGAGGAGCCGTCGCCCTCCTTGAAGGCGTACTCGACGGGCTTGGGGATCCAGGCGCAGGTGCCGAATCCCTTGACGGCGAGGCGGTATTCGAGGACGTCCTTGACGACGTCCTTCGCGTACTTCATGCCGTTGACGTAGCAGATCTCGTCGCCGTAGTACGTCGGTACGGGGATCTCCTTGATCCGCATTCCTTCGTTGAGCAGCTGGACGATGATCTGCGTGTCGAAGTCGAACGCGTCGGTGTTCCGGCCGATCGGCAGTTTCTTGAGCGCCGCGACGCTGTAGGCACGGTAGCCGGAGTGGAATTCGGTGAGCTGCGATCCGAGGAGCCCGTTCTCCAGCCGGGTGAGAATGCGGTTGCCGAGCCATTTGTACATCGGCATGCCGCCCTTGAGGGCGCTGCCGGACTTCATCATCCGCGATCCGAACACGGCTTCGCATTCGCCGCGTTCAATGGGGTCGACCATGTCGGGAAGCAATTCTGGGGCGTACTGTCCGTCGGCGTGCAGCAGCACGATGATGTCGAGTCCGTGTTCGGCGGCCAGCGCGTATCCGGCCTTCTGGTTCCCGCCGTATCCGAGGTTCTTGGTGTGCCGCATCACGACGGTCCTGGGCATCCCCTCCGTCTGGGACCAGCGGCAGCCTGCGGTGAAGGTCGCGTCATGGCTCGCGTCGTCGAGAATGAGGACCTCCGAGATCCGGGACCGGAAATCCTCCGGAATGCGGTCGAGGGTCTTCTCCAGCGTCGTCTCGGCGTTGTACGCGACCACCAGGATGCCGATCCTGGGGCTGGTGCTTTCCTTCACGTGGGGTTCTCCAGTTGTGCTCGGGTGTGGTCAGTTGACGGCGGAACCGGACGGCTGTGAGGCACGGGGCGCCGTGACCGACGCCCGTTCGGCGGAGGTCGACGAGGGCGCGTCCGGCGGGGCGGCGAGGATCTTGCGGACGCCGGTGACCAGTCCGATCGCGAGGACGAACCACCCGGCGGCGCCGAGCTGCAGCACCGTTTCGCTCCATCGCACGGCGGAGCGTCCCTGGTAGCCGAGGACGGCCGTCCAGCCGAGCAGGCAGCTGTACGCGAGTCCCTCCCAGAACCCGATGACGAACATCGCGGCTGCCGCCCAGGTCAGGTACTGGAGGGCGGAGGCGGTGGAGAGGAGGAGCAGCAGGCCCATCGTCACGGCGACGACCCCGGGCAGCTGCGCGGGCCGCACCCAGGCCAGCCAGACGCCGACGGCCACGCAGACCAGCACGAAGAGGAAGTGGCCCTCGCCACGGATGAAGGCGATGAACGGCTCCGGCAGACCGAGCACATCGGCGAACCGGACGAGCCCCCAGAGGCGGTAGTTGCCGCCCGCGTACTCCAGGACGTTCTCCTTCAGGTTCTCCGGCACAGTCACCAGGACCGGTCCCCAGACGAGGGCGATCAGGGCGGTGAACCCCGCGGTGAAGCGGACGAACACCGGCCGCCCGCCGCGCAGCGCGACGACGAACAGCGCGGGGATCACCACGACGGGGATGAACTTGACGCTGATGCAGAGCGCGGCGGCCACCCCCGCGGCCAGCGGCGCCTTCCGGTCGGCCAGCAGATACGCGGCGGCGAGGGCGAAGGTCACGGCGACCGCGTCGGTGTTGCCGTGGTACCCGGAGGTGGCGATCAGTACGGGGCTGAGGGCCACGCCCGTTCCGCAGGCGACCGCGGTACGGAGAGAGCTGCGCCGCCGGACGATTTCGAACACGACGAGCGCGCAGAAGAAGTCGGCGATCGAGGCAGGTGATCGGATCAGCGTCCCGAACGACATTCCGATTTCGGCGAGTTCATTCAGCCCGAGAAGCATCCATCCGGCCAACGGAGGATGGTTGTAGACAGGCAGGCCGGGCAGCGGCTGCTCATAAATGCGAATGGGGCCGTAAACGGTGATGGCCTTTGCGAAACCTTGGAAGATGCGCACGTCGGCGGGGCCCGGCGTGTTTGCGGCGATCAGCATTCTGACAAGCAGCCCGACGGCCGCGGTGACGAGCACGACGGCTCTTGCGCGTCGTACGTTCCAGGTGGCGCACCACATTCGGATACCCATGAAAACAGAACGTAGCAACCAGAGGCCGCTATGCAGCGCACCGATCAACATACTTAAGCGGGACCGGAATCGATTCCCTGCTCAACAGCACCCGCACCGGATGGCGCGAATCACTCGAACGGTTCATGCAGCCTGCATTCCCGCGAGCCCGTTCGCGTTCACCGCCGCTTCCCCCGGGCCCGGTACCGGCCCCCACGGCGTACGGGGGGCCGGCACCGGGGAACACCACTGCGCCGCCTACAGCATCCGGTCGACCACCCGCTGCGCCGCATGCCCGTCGTCGAGATCGCAGAAGTCCCGCCGAAATGCCTCGTACGCCTGCGCGTGTCCCTCGGTGGCCCGGACCGGATCACGCAGCGCCTCGACGAGTTCGGCGGAGTCGGGGATCAGGGGACCGGGGGCGCGGTTCTCGAAGTCGAAACAGAAGCCGCGCAGGGTGTCGCGGTAATGGGCCAGGTCGTACGTGTGGAACAGCATCGGGCGTCCGGTCTGCGCGAAGTCGAACATCAGCGAGGAGTAGTCGGTGACCAGCGCGTCGCTGATGAGCATCAGCTCGCCGACGTCCCCGTAGCGCGAGACGTCCCGCACGAAGCCGCTTCCGGTGTCCGGAAGCCGGTCGGTGACCAGATAGTGGCGGCGCACCAACAGCACGCTGTCGGCGCCGAGTTCTCGTTCGGCGGCCGCCAGGTCGAGCTGAAGGTCCAGGGCATACCTCCCGCCGCCCTGCGGCCGGTCCTCGCGCCAGGTCGGCGCGTACAGCACGACCCGCCTGTCCGAGGGGATCCCCAGCCGCTCCCGCACCGAGGCGGCCACCTTGGTGCGGTCCGAGGCGTGGAAGAGGTCGTTGCGGGGGTAGCCGCACTCCAGCATCTCCCCCCGGTAGCCGAAGGAGCGCCGCAGGACGGGGGTGGAGAAGCTGTTCGGGGAGACGAGGACGCTCCACTGCCTTGCGCGCTGTTCAATGCCGGCGATGTAGGCGGCGTTGGCCTGGGCGGTGCCCGCGAGGTCGAGACCGATGCGCTTGAGGGGGGTGCCGTGCCAGGTCTGCACGACGGTCTGGCCGTCGCGCCGTTCGAACCAATCGGGCAGCTGGGTGTTGGTGACGATGTGGCGGCTGCGGGCCAGTGCCTCGTGCCAGTCGGCGGAGCCGTGGACGACGGCGGTGGCGCCCGCCGGGACGCGGGCCTGCTGATCACGGACGACCCACAGGTGCTCGAACTCGGTGGTGCGGGCAGTCAGTTCCTCGTAGATCGCCCGCGGTGAGTCGGAGTACTGGCGGCCGTCGAAGCTGCTGTAGAGCACGGCGTCGCGCAGGGGTGCCGCCGACCGCCGCCTTCCGTACGCCTCGCGCAGCAGCCGCTTGCCGCGGACGCCGCGTTCGGCGGCGCTGAGCACCGACGCGCAGTCGATGAGCAGCTGGTCGTAGTAGCGCCGCTCGATGACGTACCGACGCCCCGCAAGGGTTCGCGTGGCGGGGAGGGTGCGGTGGGCGGCGGCCGGGATGCGCAGCGGCAGGTCGAGCGTGTCGTCGGTGGCGCCCTTCTCGCGGAGGAAGAGGTACCAGTGGCCCTCGCCCAGCGGCAGTGCCCCGCCGGGTGCCTCGACGGCGTCCGGCCGCAGCTCGGCCCGGAACCGGCGGGCCTCGGCGGGCCCGAAGAGGGCCACCGGGAACACGGCCTCCTCCCGGTGTCCGCTGTGCCGGGCGACCAGCTCAACGGGCCGGTCCGGGTCGTCGGGGAAGGTGCCCTCCAGGAGCAGCAGGCCGTCCTCGGTCCAGCTCGCCAGCTCGCAGGCGGGCTGTACGGTCCGGTCGCTGATCAGCAGATTGCCGCGGGAGCCGGCGGTGAGAGCGAGCTCCCGCCTGGCGCCGTCCGCGCCGCGCGCGACCGGGTAGCGGCCCGGCAGGACGGGTCCCGGCACATCGATCGGTGTCCGGCGGCCGTCCGGTCCGACGAGGTGGAGGCTGTACGGGACGGTGCCCGCGCCCGTCGGCGGCCGGGCATCGGTCAACGCGCCGAGCGGGATCTCGGCGGTGAAGCGCCGCCAGCCCGCCGCCGACGGCACGGCGCCCTCGTGGACCGCCGCCGGGCAGTCGAAGGAGGTGCTGGAGGGCCGGTGGGTAAGGGCGATCCGCAACGGGCCCGTGCCGAGCCGGTCGCGGATCATGCCGTCGATCACCACGGTGCGTGTCCCGTCGCCCGCGCCGCCCTCCCGGTGCGTTTCGAACCGGGCGTCGATCCGCTCGGCGTGCAGCACCAGCTTGCCGCTCTCGAAGGCGGGCACGATCCGGTGGTCGCCGTCCGGCCGGTGCACGGGCGGCGGCGCCGCTGCCTCGTCGGTCGAGACGTCGGAGCGGCGCAGCATCCCGTGACCGGCGATGCCGATTTCGAGGCGCCAGGTGAGCCGTTCGGCAGGGCCGCCGGGATCGATCCGGAGCCTGGCCGGGTCGACGACCGTCTCGAAGCCGGACCGGTCGTAGTCGTGCAGGCTCTGCCGGGAGCGTGCGGTGGCCTCCGGCTCGTCGACGGTACGCAGCCGAAGCGGCACCAGATGCCGTCGGCCGGCCCGCAGCCAGCCCGCCCGGAACTCGCTGCGCCGCGAGGCGGCGGGCAGGTTGCGGATGTAGGCGTACCCCTTGAGGTGCAGTTTCCCGCCCTGCCAGTGCGCCTCGCGCAGCCGAGCGGTGAGCGGCAGGTCCCGGTCGCCGACGCGCAGCACCGACCGTGGCAGGGGTCGGGTCAGTCCCGGGTACGAGGCGCTGCGGCGCCGCACGCCCCGTACGGCGAACGCGCCCGGTTCGGCCTTGTCGTGGGCGAGCAGCGCCAGCAGTTCGTCGGTGCGCCGTTCGCGTACGAGGTGCCACATCAGGCGCAGGCGCAGTGGCAGCCCGTCGAGGACGGTGGGGTCGACCTGGTCGGTGAACTCGTTGGCGTACGTGAGGAAGGCGCGGCGGTACTCGTCGTCGCCGTCGGGCAGCGCCTCCATGAAGTACCAGAGGTCGTTGGCGAGGACATGCGCCTCGTAGCGGCGCTTTTCGGCGGCGCTGCGGTGCTCGTCGAGGAAGGTGGAGACGCCCAGTACGTGCGAGGCCCGGTCCTGGATGCCGCGGACGACGGCGCGGCGGGTGGTGATCGAGCCCGCCCGGTCGCGCCAGTGGTAGACGGGGTCCTTGACGACGTCGACGGTGCGGGCCAGGAAGTGGGCGGGAAGGACGACGGGAATGTCCTCGTAGAGGGCGCCGACCGGGAAGGCGAAGGCGTGCTCGTTCCAGAAGGACCGGCGGAAGACCTTGTTGCAGGCGATCCGGTCGGCGGCCAGGTCCCAGTCGCGGGAAATGTGGGTGCGCAGCCGCGTGCTCGCCATGGGTTTGCGGAAGTTGGGCGACTGCTGAAGCTTGCCGGAGGCGCGCAGCCGGAGCACATTGCCGGACGCAAGGTCGGAGCCGGTCTCGTCGAGTGCGCCGACGAGGAGTTCGTACGCGCGGGGCGGGAGGATGTCGTCGCTGTCGACGAAGGCGAGGTAGCTGCTGCCCGGGTCGCAGTTGCGGACACCAGTGTTGCGGGCGTGCCCGAGTCCGCCGTTCTTCTGGCTGACCAGCCGGAAGCGGCTGTCCTGTGCGGCGAATGCGGTGGCCAGGGCGGCGCTGTCGTCGGTGGACCCGTCGTCGACCATCACCACCTCCAGATCGGCCATGGTCTGCTCCGCGAGGGACTTCAGGCAGTCCGTCAGATAGAGCTCGACGTTGTGGACGGGGACGACGACACTGAGCCGTGGCGGCATGTTGAGCACGTCCGTTCATCGGGGGCCTGGTTGTCCGTATGGCTCAACCCCGTGAACGCCCGGGGGTCACCGGTTACGGCCTCGAACGTGTGACATTAGGCGCCGTCCAGGAACAGCCGTCGCACGACGCGCTCGGCGGCGCGCCCGTCGTCGTACGGACAGAACCGCTCCCGGAACGCGGCCCGGAGCGCGGTGGTCCGCGCCGACCGCCACTCCCCCGACCGGAACACCTCGATCAGTTCGTCCTCGGTGGTGGCGACGGCGCCCGGGGTGTCGCCGGGGCGGCCGGACAGCAGGTCGAAGTAGGTGCCGCGCGAGGCCCGGTAGGCGGCCCAGTCCGGGGCGTAGCTGATGATCGGGCGGTCCAGGCAGGCGTAGTCGAACATCAGGGACGAGTAGTCGGTGATCAACACGTCGGAGGCGAGACAGAGTTCCTCGACGGACGGGTGCCCGGTCACGTCGATCACACGGGCGCCGTGCAGCCGCGCGGAGCGGCCGTAGAAGTAGTGGGCGCGCACCAGCACCACATGATCCGGACCGAGTTCGCGGGCGAGGCGTTCCAGGTCGAGGTGGGGGACGAAGCCCTTGCGGTAGTCGCGGTGGGTCGGCGCGTACAACAGCGTGGTCTGTCCGGGGGCGAGGGAGAGCCGGTCCCGGATTTCGGCCCGCTGCGCGGCGGTGGTGGTGAAGAAGATGTCGTTGCGCGGGTAGCCGAGGTTCAGATGCTCGTACGAGGACGGGTAGACCCGGTCCCAGATCTCGGTGGTGTGCGGGTTGGCGGAGAGGGAGAAGTCCCACTGGTCGGCGTGGGCGACGATCTTCTCGAAGCTGATGCCGTTGGTGAGGGCCGGATAGGCGCGCTGGTCGAGCCCCATGGTCTTGAGCGGGGTGCCGTGGTGGGTCTGGAGGTAGACCTGGCCGGGGCGCTTGGTGAAGCCGCCGGGGAAGCTGGAGTTGTTGATCAGATACGTGGCGGTGGCCATGGCCCGCCAGTAGGCGCGGGAGCCCTCGATGACATACGGGGTCCCGGGCTCCATCCGGTCGCGGTGGCGGGACGAGACGACCCAGACGCCCCGGATGTGCGGGGCGAGTTCGCACGCCTTGGCGTGGATCGCGGCAGGGTTGCAGGCGACGCCCCGGTTCCAGTAGGCGCCGTAGACCGCGAGGTGGGGGTCGAGCGGCCGGTGCAGGTCGGCGCGGTAGGCGGCGCGCATGACGCGGGCGCGCAGCGTCTTCTTCCGGCGGCGCAGGGCGGCGGTGGTCCGGGCGCGCCGGTCGCGAACGGCCTGCTGGGCACGGTGGGCGGTGTAGCTGCCGGGGAGGCCGGCGGCGCGGTGGAAGGCGGGGCGGTCGGGCGGAGCGATCCGGCCGGGGTCGGCGAGCACGGCACGCAGATGGCGGGTGCGCGCCTCCTCGACGCGCGGGTCGTGGCCCGTCTCGGTGCGCAGCCGCTCGTACGCGTCGATGACCGCGAAGTGGTGGCGGCCGGGGGTGGTGGCGAAGGTGCCGGTGCGGCGGATGCGGTGGCGGACACAGACCCGGTCGAGCTCGGCGAGGGTGCCCGCGTCGGCCGCGAGTAGTTCGGCACGATGGACGGGGAGGACGTCCTCGTAGGGGCCGTCGGTGAAGTGGAGGCCGTGCGCGGTCCAGAACTCCCGGCGGAAGAGCCGGTTGCGGACGGACGGAAGATCGTCGGCGGGGGCGGTCTCGCCCCACCAGTCGATGCGGTCGTGCCCGAGGAGCAGCACGTCGGCCTCGCTCCGGGCGAGCCGGTCGGCGATCGCTTCCGGTGCGCCCGGTCGCAGCAGGTCGTCCCCGTCGAGGAAGAGCAGGTACGTGCCGCGCGCCTCGGCGGCCCCTGCGTTGCGGGCCGGTCCCGCACCGCGATGCCCGGGAAGGCTCAACACCCTTGTCCTGTGGTCGCGTTCGGCGAACTCGGCGGCGATCTCGGCGCTGCCGTCCGTCGATCCGTCGTCGACGACGATCAGTTCGGTCCCGGCGTCCGACCGGTCGAGCACGGACTCCAGGGTCTCCCTGAGATATCCCTGAACGCGATGGACGGGCACGACGACACTGAGACGGAGCATGGCAGCCGAGCGTAACCGCGCACGGACCGCGTACCGAATCGCGTGTTCACCCGTTCGGGTCAGTGCCGGTGACCCGGGGCGTCCGCCCGGGTTGACCCGGGCATGAAGCCTCGTCTCAGTGTCGTCGTGCCCGTCCACAACGTCGAGGAGTATCTGGAGCCATGCCTGCGGTCGGTGGCAGAGCAGTCCGTCGACGCCATCGAGGTGGTGCTCGTCGACGACGGCTCGACGGACGGCAGCACGGCGATCGCCGAGGCCTTCGCCGCCCACGACCAGCGCTTCCGCTATGTCCGCCAGCCCAATGCGGGACTGAGCGCGGCCCGTAACACGGGGGTACGGCACACCACCCCCGGCGTCCCGTATCTGGCGTTCGCCGACAGCGACGACATCGTCGTCCACGACGCGTACGAGCGGATGCTGGCATCGCTGGAGTCGACCGGATCGGACCTGGCGACCGGCAATGTCTGGCGGCTGACCGAGCAGGGTCGGCAGCAGGCCTGGCAGTACCGATGGCTGACCGGGACCCGCGCGCGCACCCACATCAGCCGGGATCCCCGGCTGCTCGCCGACCGGGTCGCCTGGAACAAGGTGTTCCGGCGTTCGTTCTGGGACCGGCACGCCTTCGCTTTTCCGGAGGGCAAGCTCTACGAGGACACCCCGGTGATGATCCCCGCGCACTTCCTCGCCGGTTCCGTCGATGTGCTGCACGAGCACGTCTACTACTGGCGGGTGCGGGAGGGTTCGATCACCCGGCGGCGTACGGATGTGAAAGGCGTACGGGACCGGATCGCGGCCTGCGAGCAGGTCAGCGCGTTTCTCGGCGGGCGGGAGGCGAACAGGGGCGCTCGCCACCGCTACGACGCGTCCTGCCTGCGCGACGACTTCGTGTACTTCCTGGAGGGGCTGCCGATGGGCGGGCCCGAATACCGGGACGCGTTCATGGCCGGTGCGGGCGCGTTCCTCGACCGTGCGGGACCTGCGGTCCTCGACGAGCTGCCCGTGGAGCTGCGGATCAAGTGGCAGCTGGTCCGGGAGCGCAGGACGGCCGAGCTGCTGTCGGTACTCGACTTCGAACGGGCCAATGGCGCGGGGACGTTCGCGGTCACCGGTGTGCCCGGACGGCGGCGGGCGGCCTTCCCCGGCGTGCCGGAGAGCGCCCGCCCGGCCAGGACCGATTTCCCTGCGGTGGCGCGGCTGCTCGGGGCGGAGTGGGGCGGCGACGGGAAGCTCCGGCTGCGCGGATACTCGTACATCCGCAATCTGTCGGCCTCGGCTCCGCGCCACTCGCTGAAGATGGGGATGGTGCGCGCGGCCCGGGGCACACAGCTGCGGACCGTGCCGGTGCGGACCGTTCCCGCCCCTGAGGCGACCATCGACTCCGGCCAGGAGTTGCACAGTTATGACCGGTCCGGCTTCGAGCTGGTCCTCGACCCGAGGCGGCTGCGGCCGGGCAGCTGGCTGGTCGGAGTGGTGGTCGCCGGGCACGGTGTGGTGCGGCGCGTCGCGGTGCGGGCCGTGGAGGCGGGTGCGGTCCAGCCGCTGGTCCACGACCTGGGCGACGGGCGGCGGGCGGTGCTCGACTACCGGGGCGGGCGGCTGCAGCTGACCGTGGCACACCTGTCCGCCCGGTGCGAGGCCCATCGCACGGGGCACGAGCTGGAGTTGACGGGCCGGCTGTACGGGGGTGCGCGGCCGAAGTCGCTGGTGCTGACGTGCGACGGGGCGCTGGAGAGCGAGTACCGCTACCCGTTCGAGTGCCGGGCCGACGAACGCTTCACGGTACGGATCCCGCTCGCCGACCTCGCCCGCATGGCAGACGCGCCCGGCCCGCCGCACCGGGCGCCGCATGAGGTCGAGGCGGAGCCCGGCGGTCGGTGGCGGGCACGGCTGATCCTTGCGGACGGCTCCCGCGTGCCACTCCCCGCCGCACCGGACCTGCCGCTTCCGGCACTCGCCGACGCGGGGGGCGAACTGGTCCTGGACCTGACCGGGCAGCCGGTCGTGGACCGGGCCGAGTGGACGGCGGACGGGGCTCTGCGCCTGGGGGGCGCGGCAGGTTCGGTGGAGGGCGCACCCCCGCTCGTGCTGCGGCATGACGCGCTGCGCGAGACGGTGACCATCCCGGTGGCGTACGAAGAGACGTCCGGGGGCCGGCGCGGCGCAGGCCGTTTCACCGCGTTCCTCGCCCCGTCGGTCGCGGCGGGTCTGCACGAGGGGCGCTGGGATTCGCATCTGGGCGGGCTGCCCGTCCGGGTGCTGACCGCGCTCACCGCGCGGCTGCCGCTCCGCAGGAAGGGCAAACCCGGAGGCCCTGCCAGGGAGTTCACTCTCGACCGCCGTCACGGCGACCGGCTGACCGTGCACGCAGGCCCGGTCCTCGCACCCGCCGAACGGGGCGCGTACCGCCAGGCCGCCCTGCGTGGCACGTACTATCCGGCGCAGCGCGCCCTGCCGCTGCGCGACACCGTTCTGTACACCGGCGGCGACTCCCCTCGCGCCGTCCACCACGAACTCGTGCGCCGGGGCGTGGAGTTCGAGCACCTCTGGGTGACGGACGGACGGCAGGGGCACCTTCCGCCCACCGCCGTGCCGGTCGTCGAGCGCAGCACCGCCTGGTACGAGGCCCTGGCACGGGCGCGCCGGATCGTCACCGCCGACCAGCTCCCCGAGTGGTTCGAGCGGCGCCCCGGGCAGACGGTCGTGCAGACCTGGCACGGCGCCCCGCTCGGCCGCTTCGGCACGGACCTCACCGACTCCCTCTACGCCGACCACCACCACCTGGCGTCCCTGCCGCACCGCGCCGCCCAGTGGTCCGTCCTCGTCTCCCCCAGCAGCTGGGCCACCCCCCATCTGCGCCGGGCGCTCGCCTACGACGGCGAGGTCCTGGAGGCCGGCTCGCCCGCCAACGATCTGCTCTTCGCCGCCGACCGGGAGAAGACCGCCGAGCGGGTACGGCGAAGGCTCGGCATCCCGGCCGGGCGGCAGGTGGTGCTGTACGCACCGACCTACCGGGACCACCTGGCCCACGCGGCCGCCGACGCCGGATCCCACCGCTGTCGCTGGGATCCGGCCCTCGACCCCTCGGCCCTGTCGGAGGCTCTCGGCGACACCCACAGCGTGCTGGTGCGCAGGCATCCGCGGGTGACCGGCTCCGTGCCCGACGGCCCCCACGTACGCGATGTGTCCGCGCACCCGGACACCGCCGAGCTGCTGCTGATCGCCGATGTCCTGGTCACCGACTACGCGGGGCTGATGTTCGACTTCGCGCACACCGGCCGGCCCATGCTCTTCCACACGTACGACCTCGAGCACTACCGCGACACCGTGCGCGGCTTCTGCCTCGACTTCGAGACCCGCGCGCCCGGCCCGCTGCTCGTCGGCACGGACGAGATCGCCCGGGCGCTGGGCAACCCCGGCACCCTGGCCGCGTCGACGCAGCGGCATGCGGAGGCCTACGAGAGCTTCCGCAGGGACTTCTGCGACCTGGACGACGGCGGAGCGGCGGCCAGGGTCGTGGACCGGCTGCTGGCACCACAGGCGGCGGAGGGGGCGGTCAGTTCTTCTTGAGGGCGGCGACCGCCGAAGCGGCGAGATCGTCGAGGTACCCCTTGGGCAGCTCGCCGCGGACGACCGCGAGCCGCCAGTAGAGCGGTCCGACGATCAGGTCCAGCGCGCGGTCCGGGTCGCTGTCCTCGGGCAGCTCACCGCGGGCGACGGCGTCCCGGACGACCACGGCGGCGATGCCCTGCTGCGGGTCCAGCAGGGCCGCCTTGATCGTGTCCGAGATCTCCGGGCTGCGTGCCGCCTCGACCAGCAGGTCCGGGATGACCTGCGAGGCGACGGGGTGACGCAGGGCGTAGGCGGCCAGTTGCAGGACGGCGCGGACGTCCCCGTACAGCGAACCGGTGGCCGGAGCAGGCATGCCCTGGACGGCGACGGCGGAGACCAGGTCGAGAACCAGCGCCAGCTTGGACTTCCAGCGGCGGTAGACGGCGGTCTTGCCGACGCCCGCGCGCCGGGCGATGCCCTCGATCGACATCCGGGCGAAGCCGACCGCCGCCAGTTCCTCGAAGACGGCGCTGCGAATGGCATCGGTGACGTCCTCGCGCAGCACAGCGGCTCCGGCGGGGACGCGACGGCGGGTTCCCGGGTCGGTGGTCATGGCCAGAATGATAGTCCGTAACGACGAAACGGTTGCGTTGCGACGTCCATGCGCCCTACCCTCGACGTAGCGACGATACGGTTCCGTTCCGGCGATCGCCATTGTTCCTGCCCTCCCGTCGAAAGCGATCGTGGTGAGCCAGACAACAGCCTCAGCGACCCCGCCGGCCGCACCGGCCCCGGCGGTGACCGATGCGGCCCCCGCCCCCGCTCTCCTCCCGGTGTACGAACCGGGCGAGCTCGCCGCGCTCGCGGCCCGGCACGGGCTGACCGTGAGCGGCGCCCGGCCGACCCTGGGCGCCTACATCCGGCAGCTGTGGGGGCGCAGGCACTTCATCACGGCGTTCGCCACCGCCAAGCTCACCGCCCAGTACAGCCAGGCGAAGCTCGGCCAGATCTGGCAGATCATGACCCCGCTGCTCAACGCGACGGTCTACTACTTCATCTTCGGCGTCCTGATGAACACGAAGCGCAATGTCGAGGACTTCGTGCCGTTCCTCGTCACAGGCGTCTTCATCTGGACGTTCACCAGCAGCTCGATCACTGCGGGCACCCGCGCGATCAGCGGCAACCTCGGCCTCGTACGGGCCCTGCACTTCCCGCGCGCCTCGCTGCCGATCGCCCTGGCCCTGCAGCAGCTCCAGCAGCTGCTGTTCTCGCTGGGCGCGCTGGTGCTGATCCTCATCGGGTTCGGGCAGTTCCCGCGGCCGTCCTGGCTGCTGGCCGTTCCGGCACTCTTCCTGCAGGCCGTGTTCAACACCGGCGTCTCGATGGTGGTGGCACGGCTGGCCGCCCGGACCCCGGACATCGCCCAGCTGACGCCGTTCGTCCTGCGCACCTGGATGTACGCCTCCGGCGTCATGTGGAGCATCGACGCGCTGCTCAAGGGAGACCGGGTACCGCACTTCGTGAAGGTGGCGCTGGAGTGCAATCCGGCCGCCGTCTTCATCGACCTGATGCGGTTCGCCCTGATCGACAGTTTCAGCGGGTCCCAGCTGCCCCCGCATGTGTGGGCCGTCGCCGCGGGCTGGGCGCTCGTGTGCGGGGTGGGCGGCTTCGTGTACTTCTGGAAGGCCGAGGAGCAGTACGGACGTGGCTGAGAACATGAACGGCACCGACGAGCGGGTCCCGACCGTCGTCGTCGACGACGTCCACATCACGTACAAGGTCAATGGCGCCCGTACCGGAAGGGGCAGCGCCACCTCGGCCCTCAGCCGGATCGCCTCTCGACGGCAGGCCCCCGGAGTGCGCGAGGTGCACGCCGTGAAGGGCGTCAGCTTCGCCGCGTACAAGGGCGAGGCGATCGGCCTGATCGGCTCCAACGGATCCGGGAAGTCGACGCTGCTGAAGGCGATCGCGGGTCTGCTGCCGCCGTCGAAGGGGCGGGTCCACACCCAGGGCCAGCCTTCGCTGCTCGGGGTCAACGCGGCCCTGATGAGCGATCTGACCGGCGAGCGGAACGTCATCCTCGGCGGGCTCGCGATGGGCATGACCCGCGAGGAGATCCGCGAGCGCTACGAGCAGATCGTCAACTTCTCCGGCATCAACGAGAAGGGCGATTTCATCACCCTCCCGATGCGGACGTACTCCTCGGGCATGGGCGCCCGGCTGCGCTTCTCCATCGCCGCCGCCAAGAGCCACGACGTCCTGCTGATCGACGAGGCGCTGTCCACGGGCGACGCCAAGTTCCAGCGGCGCAGCAAGGAGCGCATCATCGAGCTGCGCAAGGAAGCGGGCACGGTCTTCCTGGTCAGCCACAGCAACAAGTCGATCACCGAGACCTGCGACCGGGCGATCTGGCTGGAGGCAGGAACGCTGCGGATGGACGGTCCGGCGAAGGACGTCGTCGCCGCGTACGAGAAGTTCACCACCGCCAAGAAGTAGCGAACCCGAACCGAAGGGGGGCGCCCCGGGCCGAAGCCCGGGGCGCCCCCCTTCCGTACAGTCGCCGCCCGATCAGCCGTGCGTACGCAGCAGCGTCCGCATCGTCCGCATGGCCACCGACAGGTTCGCCAGGTCGAACGCGTCCGACCCCCGGATCTCCTCCAGCGTGGAGCGCGAACGCGTCAGGATCGCCGCGTTCTTCTCCTCCCACGCCTCGAACCGCTCCGGCGGCGTCGACGTCCCGTTGCCCACGCCCAGCACATCCGCGGTGAGCGCGGCATGCGCGGCGTACAGGTCCTCACGGATGGAGGCGCGGGCCATGGACTGCCAGCGGTCGCTCCGCGGCAGCTCGATGATCCGGTCCATCAGCTGGGTGATGCCCAACCGGTCCGCGAGGTCGTAGTAGACCTCGGCGACGGCGAGCGGGTCCTTGCCGACGCGCTCGGCGATCGCCACGATGTCGAGCGCCGGGAAGGCGGAGGAGAACCCGGCGACGCGCTGCGCCAGCTCGTCCGGCACGCCCGCCTCGCTGAGCTCTTCCAGGATCGACTGGTACCACTCCTCGTCGGCGCCCTTCAGCATCTTGGGCAGCTCGGCCCAGACCTGGTCGACGCCGTCCTTGAAGAAGCCGATCGTCCCGGCGATCTCCAGCGGCTGCGGCCGGTTGCCGAGCAGCCAGCGCGAGCCGCGCTCGACGAGCCGGCGCGAGTGGAGCCGGATCCGGGTCTGCACATCGGCGGCGACCTTGTTGTCGAGCGCCTCGACGGCGTCCCACACCTGGCCCAGGCCGAAGATCTCGCGGGCTGCGGCCTGCGCGCGCACGATCTCCTCGATCGATGCGCCGGTCTCTTCCCGCAGCCGGTGCAGGAAGGTCGAACCACCGGTGTTCACCGTGTCGTTGACCAGCACCGTGGTGATGATCTCTCGACGCAGCGCGTGCCCGTCGACCGCCTCGGGGAACTGCGCGCGCAGCTGATCCGGGAAGTAGGCGTACAGCAGCTTCTGCAGGTACGGGTCGTCCGGCAGGCTGGTCCGGATCAGCTCGTCGGATGTGGTGATCTTCGTGTAGGCCAGCAGCACGGCGAGCTCGGGCTGGGTGAGCCCCTTGCCGCTGTTCAGCAGCTCCCGGATCTGCCGGTCCGCGGGCAGGAACTCCAGTGCGCGGTCCAGGTGCCCGTCGCGGCCCAGGCGGCGCATGAAGCGCTGCTGGGCGTGGAGCAGGGAGGCGGACTGGGTGACGGAGTTGGCGAGCACGGTGTTCTGCGCGTAGTTGTTGCGCAGCACCAGACGGCCGATCTCGTCGGTCATGTCCGCGAGCAGCTTGTTGCGCTGCTTGACGGTCATGTCGCCGTCCCGGACCAGTCCGTTGAGCAGGATCTTGATGTTCACCTCGTGGTCGGAGGTGTCCACACCGGCGCTGTTGTCGATCGCGTCGGTGTTGATCCGGCCGCCGCCCCGGGCGAACTCGATCCGGCCGAGCTGGGTCGCGCCGAGGTTGCCGCCCTCGCCGACGACCTTGGCCCGCAGGTCCTGGCCGTTGACGCGGATCGCGTCGTTGGCCTTGTCGCCGACGTCCGCGTTCGACTCGGCCGACGACTTGATGTACGTGCCGATGCCGCCGTTCCACACCAGGTCGACGGGCGCCTTGAGGATGGTCTGCATCAGGTCGGCGGGCGTCATCTTGGTGACCCCCGACTCGATGCCGAGCGCCTCGCGGACGTGCGCGTTGACCGGGATCGACTTCGCGGTACGGGGGTGGATGCCGCCGCCCGCGGAGAGCAGGTCCTTGTTGTAGTCGGCCCAGGAGCTGCGCGGCAGGTCGAAGAGGCGGCGCCGCTCGGCGTACGAGGTGGCGGCGTCCGGGGTCGGGTCGAGGAAGATGTGCCGGTGGTCGAACGCGGCGACGAGCCGGATGTGCTCGGAGAGCAGCATGCCGTTGCCGAACACGTCACCGGACATGTCGCCGACGCCGACGACCGTGAAGTCCTCGGTCTGGGTGTCGTGACCGAGTTCGCGGAAGTGCCGCTTCACGGACTCCCAGGCGCCGCGGGCGGTGATGCCCATGCCCTTGTGGTCGTAACCGGCGGAACCACCGGAGGCGAACGCGTCGCCGAGCCAGAAGCCGTACCCGACGGCGACCTCGTTGGCGATGTCGGAGAAGCTCGCGGTGCCCTTGTCGGCGGCGACGACGAGGTACGTGTCGTCCTCGTCGTGGCGCACGACGTCGACGGGCGGCACGACCTCGCCGGCCACCAGGTTGTCGGTGATGTCGAGCAGCGCCGAGATGAACGTCCGGTACGAGGCGATGCCCTCGGCCATCCAGGCGTCACGGTCGACGGCCGGGTCCGGCAGCTGCTTGGCGACGAAGCCGCCCTTGGCGCCGACCGGCACGATGACGGTGTTCTTCACCATCTGCGCCTTGACCAGGCCGAGGATCTCCGTACGGAAGTCCTCCCGCCGGTCCGACCAGCGCAGACCACCGCGGGCGACCTTGCCGAAGCGCAGGTGGACACCCTCGACGCGCGGCGAGTACACCCAGATCTCGAACGCCGGGCGGGGCGCCGGAAGGTCCGGGATGGCCTGCGGGTCGAACTTCATCGAGACGTACGCGTGCGGCTTGCCGCCGTCCGCCATCTGGAAGAAGTTCGTGCGCAGGGTCGCCTTGATGACGGTGAGGAAGGACCGCAGGATCCGGTCCTCGTCGAGCGAGGCGACCTGGTCGAGCGCCCCGTCGAGCTCTTCGAGGAGACCGTCGATCAGCTCCGTGCCGGCGCTCTGCCGGCCGGGCGACATCCGGGCCTCGAAAAGGGAGATCAGCAGCCGGGTGGTGTGGACGTTGTTACGGAGGGTGTCCTCCATGTAGTCCTGGCTGAAGGTCGAACCGGCCTGCCGCAGGTACTTCGCGTAGGCGCGCAGCACCATCGCCTGCCGCCAGCTCAGACCGGCACCGAGCACCAGGGAGTTGAAGCCGTCGTTCTCGGCCTGCCCGGTCCACACCGCGGCGAACGCGTCCTGGAATCGGTCGCGGGCGTCGTCGGCGAGGTAGGTGCCGCTGCCATTGACCTGCGGCATCCGCAGCCCGAAGTCGTAGATCCAGGCATGCGTACGGTCCGCGCAGCGCAGCTCGTACGGACGCTCGTCGACGACCTCGACCCCGAGCCGCTGGAGCGCCGGGAGAACGGCGGAGAGGGAGACCTGCTCACCCGTCCGGTAGATCTTGAAGCGACGCTCACCGGGGCCGGCGCCGACCGGCTCGTACAGGCTGAGCGCGAAGTCCTTCTCGTCCTTCTTCAGCGCTTCGAGGTGGACCAGATCGGCGACGGCGGCGCGCGGCGTGTGGTCGGCCTTGTAGCCCTCGGGGAACGAGTGACCGTAGTGGCGCAGCAGCTCGGCGGCGCGCTCCTCACCGCACTCGGCGTTCAGCGCCTCCTGGAAGCCGTCGGCCCAGGAGCGGGCGGCCTCGACGAGACGCGCCTCGATGCGGTCGGCCTCGGCGTCGGTCAGGTCGGGCAGCTCGGTGCCGGGCGCGACTCGGACGACGAAGTGCAGCCGGGAGAGGATCGACTCGGTGTTCCAGGCGGTGAAGTCGACGCTGGTGCCGGCGAGCTCCTCCTTCAGGATGTCGATCAGCCGGAGCCGCACACCGGTGGTGTAGCGGTCGCGCGGCAGGTAGACGATCGCGGAGTAGTAGCGCCCGTACTCGTCCTGGCGGAGGTAGAGGCGCAGCCGGCGCCGCTCCTGGAGGTACAGCACGGAGGTGACGATGGAGCGCAGCTGGTCGACGGGCGTCTGGAAGAGCTCGTCGCGCGGGTACGTCTCCAGGATCTGCAGCAGATCGCGTCCGTCGTGGCTGTTGGGCGAGAAGCCCGCGCCCTCCAGCACCTCGGCGACCTTGCGGCGGATGACGGGCACCCGGCGCACGGACTCGGTGTAGGCGGCGGACGAGAACAGTCCGAGGAAGCGGCGCTCACCGATGACGTTGCCGTCGGTATCGAACTTCTTCACGCCGACGTAGTCGAGGTAGCTGGGGCGGTGCACGGTGGACCGGCTGTTCGCCTTGGTGAGGATCAGCAGCTTGTGCTCGCGGGCCTTGGCGCGGGCGTCGGCGGGCAGCCGGTCGAAGGACGGGCTGACCGGGTGCGCCTCGTCCTCGCTGTGGTGCGGGTCGGAGCGGAGGATGCCGAGGCCGGTGCCGGGGACGGCTGCCAGCGCGTCGCTGTCCTTCAGCTCGTACTCGCGGTAGCCGAGGAAGGTGAAGTGGTCGGCGGCGAGCCAGCGCAGCAGCTCCCGGGCCTCGTTCACCTCTTCGTCGGCGAGCTCGTCGAGCGGCTCGCCGGGCAGGTCGTCGGCGATGCGCAGCGTGGCGTCGCGCATCTTGTCCCAGTCCTCGACGGTCTCCCGTACGTCGGACAGCACGCGGAGCAGATCCAGGGAGATCTGCTTCAGGTCGGAGCGGTCGGTCTCGCGGTCGATCTCGACGTGGATCCAGGACTCGACGAGCGCGTCGTGCGGCAGCGTGTGCGTGGTCCCGTCGGCGCCCTTGCGGCCCTGCTCGCCGGCAGAGAAGCCGTTGCCCTCGGCGAGGACCTCGATGAGCTTGCCGGTGACATCACGACGGACGACGACCTGCGGGTGGATCACGACATGGATGCCGCGCCCCTGCCGGGACAGCTCATTGGTGACGGAGTCGACCAGGAACGGCATGTCGTCGGTGACGACCTCGACGACGGAGTGGCTGCACGTCCAGCCGTTCTCCTCGACGGTCGGGGTGTGCACCCGGACGTTCGCGGTGCCCTGCGGGCGGTTCTCCGCGAGCCGGTAGTGGGAGGAGGCAGCACCGAAGACATCGACCGGGTCGCGGCCGGCGAGGTCCTCCGGAGCGGTGTGCAGGTAGTAGCGCTGGAGGTACGAGAGCAGCACGTCCGGGCCCGGACGCTCGTCCTGCCCGGCACCGGTGGTGCCGGCCCCGGTGCCCGCAACGTGCACCCGGGGGGTACCGCCCGGGCCGCCGACACCACCGCCCGGACCGTTGTCAGCTACCCGGGCCGCCTGTGCGAGCAGCTCGGCCTTGGCTTCGTCCAGCTTGGTCTGCATGTCCTCTGGCTCCTGTCGCGCGCCGTTGCGTGACGTAGGTGAAAAAAGCGACGTACCGCCACGACACGGGGTTTCCGGTCTGACACGACGCTATGCCGCTACGAGAGATGCCCGGGACCATATTGGCCATTTTTGGCAGCGGGTCCGGGACGAGGGGATCAGTGATCGCCCGGGCACGGTGGCACTCCGGGCGCAGGCCGGGGGCTTCGCTGCCCCCGAGGCGTATCGCGCTGATCACGGGGTCCAGGCTATCTCGCCTGTACCCGGAACCGTCATGAGCCGTATGTGTACAAAAGAAGGCCCCGAACTTTGACACTCTGGACAGCGCGCAACGGGCAGATGCACGCTTGACGCAGACGTCCGCGCGAGGGGAGCCCGCACCATGGCACCGAAAGTCCTGATCGTCACCGGCGACGCCGCCGAGTCCCTGGAAGTCCTGTACCCGTACCAGCGGCTGCGCGAGGAGGGGTACGACGTCCACATCGCGGCCCCCGCCCGCAAGACGCTCCGCTTCGTCGTCCACGACTTCGAGCCCGGCTTCGACACGTACACCGAGAAGCCCGGCTACACCTGGCCGGCCGACCTGGCGTTCTCCGAGGTCGACCCCGGAGACTACGTCGCCCTGGTCGTCCCCGGCGGACGCGCCCCCGAGTACCTGCGCAACGACCCCGAGCTCCGCAAGATCCTCAAGGCCTTCTTCGACTCGGACAGGCCGATCGCCCAGATCTGCCACGGCCCTCTGCTGACGGCGGCGATCGGCGAACTGAGCGGCCGCCGCGTCACGGCCTACCCCGCACTGGAACTCGACATGCAGGCGGCGGGTGCCACCTTCGAGGACCATGAAGCGGTGGTGGACGGCACCCTGATCTCGTCCCGCGCCTGGCCGGACCACTCGGCCTGGATGCGCGAGTTCCTGAAGGTCCTGCGCACGAAGGCCCCGGCGAACTGACGCCCGGGCGGGCCGAGGCCTCGCCGAGCCGAAACGTCGCCGAAGAACCCCCTCAGCCTCCTGTCGGACCCCGCCGGACCCCTTCGGGCACCCCTCAGCGGGTCATCTGCTCGGCAAGCTCCACAGCCTCGCCCAGACTGTCCACCACCGGCACACCGGCCGCCTCCAGGCTGGCCCGGCTGTGCGACCCCCCGGTATAGAGCACCGCCCCCGCACCGACATGCGCCGCGGCCAGCGCGTCGTCCACCGCGTCGCCGATGACCACCGTGTGCTCGGGCGATATCCCGTCCAGAGCAGCAAGGTGCCGCTCCATGTGCTGCGCCTTGCTGCCGCCGGACGGCCCGGTGCGGCCGTCGACCCGCGTGAAGTGCCGCTCGATCCCGTACCCCCGGACCACCGGCACCAGCTGCTCGTGGACATACATGCTCAGGAGCGACTGGCTGCGCCCGGCGAGCTGCCACTGCGCCAGCAGCTCCGCGGCCCCCGCGGTCAGCCCGCAGGCGACCCGCTGCTCGGTGTAGTACCGGTGGAAGATCCCGTCCATTCGCTCCCACTCGGCCTCGGTGGGCAGCCGGCCCATCAGCCGCTCGTAGAAGCGGGGGATCGGGATGCAGTACATCTCCCGGTACTGCTCCAGCGTGAGCGGCTCCAGGCCCACCTCGGCGAACGCGGCATTCGTCGCGCCGACGACCGCGTCGTTGTCGTCGAGCAGTGTGCCGTTCCAGTCCCAGACCAGATGTGTGCGGTGCTTCCCGTGCGTCCCCATGGATAGAAAGTACCTGCCGGGTACGACAACGGGTCAGCCGATCAGGTTGGGAATCTCCTGCACCCCGAACCAGAGCAGCTCGTGGTCCTCGGCACCGTCCACGGTGAACTGCGCGTCGTCGTCCCCGAGGTCCGCCGCGCCGAGCACGGCGGCGGCCGCCGCCACGTCCTTCTCCGCGTCGTCCGCGTCGACGTGCACTGCGGCCGCCTTCCTCAGCGCCACCGCGGAGGCGATCCGCACCTCACCGAGCGACGACGGATCGAGGCTGTGGTCGGGGTCGGCGACGGCTTCCCCGTCCGGCACGTCGACGGCGACGACCACGCGCCTGCGCACGGCATCCGGGTCCCCGGCGATCATCCGCAGCGAGGCGGACGCGGCCCGGTTGAGCGCCGCGTACTCCAGCTCCTCGATGTCGTCGGAGACGTACCACTCGCGGAGCGCGGGAGTCACCGCGTACGCGGTCAGCGGACCGGGGCCGACCTCGCCCGCCCGGTGCGCCGCTGCGAGACCGGAGAGGGTCAGGGGGACGTACACGCGCATAGGTGGCCGCTTTCGTAGTCGGAGACGCCCTCAGGATACGTGCGACGTCCCCCATCGGGGTTACGGCCACGGCCTCCGGCCCGTCCACCCCACGCTCATAATTCACCCCTCACGCCTCCCCCACGCACCTTGCGGCACCGCGTCCATCACCCGGATAGGTGAACCTCTGGGGCCGCGCCCGGCGCCCCGACGGCGCTTGCGGCCGCGTACGTCACCGCCGTAGAAGATCCCCAGCAGAAGTTACCGCCCGGTAAACGACCGGGCCTCGAATCAACGGGGGCGATGAACGATGAGCGTGAACAGGACCCGGCCCGCCGGACGTCACGACCAGCGCAGGCCCGAGGCCGTACCGGCGCAGCGTCGCCGGACAGCGCAGCGAATGCGCCCGCACCACTGGTTCGCGGAACGCCTCCTCGCGGTTCTCAGCGGCCAGCGACCGGTCCACTGGATGCTCGGCCACACGATCGGCGAGGCCTACGACCAGCTTGCCGAACTGGCCCCGGCCACCCCGCTCAGGGCCCGCGGCGCCCGCCCGGTGGTACGCCGCTGCCACGGCGCGCAGCCCGCACCGGGAGTGGTGGAAGCGTGCGCGAGCATCGCGGCGGGCGAAGAGGTACGCGCCATGGCCTTCCGCCTGGAACAGGGCCCGGACCTCCGCTGGCGCTGCGCGGCGGTGGAGCTGGGCGGCACCAAGTCCGGCAGCTGAGAGCCACCGGCACCCACCGCTCGCGGCACAGCGCGACCCCGGCGGCAACCCCCGAGCCCGTCCGTCTCTTGCGGCCCTTCCGGCGTTCGAGGGCAAGCCCCCGGCCCCGCGGCAGGCTTGCACCAGTAGCCCCTTCGAGCCCGTCCGGCGCTGAGGACAGAGCCACCGGACGAACCCGGAACTCCATCCCGCCCCCGCACACGGCTGGGGCCGGACACCCCTCGGTGCCCGGCCCCAGCCGCCGTACCAATCAGTCCCACGCCCACGGGGCGCAGGCGCAGCCGCACCTACTTCTTGCGGCGCCGCCCCCCGCCCCCGCTCTTCTGCGCCTTGCGCCGCTCGGCCCGGGTGAGCCCGTCCGACTCCGACCCGGACCCACCGTCACCATTGGCGAAGTCGCCCTCGACGACACCGCCCTCCCCGTCCACCGTGGGAGCGGAGAAGTGGAGCCGGTCCGGCCGCTGCGGAGCGTCGAGCCCCTTGGCGCGGATCTCCGGACGCGCCGCGGCCGGAACCGTGACGTCCTCCTTGGCCAGCGAGGTCCGCTCGGCCGCATCCTGCACCGGGACCTCCTCGACCTGCTGCTCGACCTGGACCTCCAGGTTGAACAGGTAGCCGACGGACTCCTCCTTGATGCCCTCCATCATGGCGTTGAACATGTCGAAGCCCTCGCGCTGGTACTCGACCAGCGGGTCCTTCTGCGCCATGGCCCGCAGGCCGATGCCCTCCTGGAGGTAGTCCATCTCGTAGAGGTGCTCACGCCACTTGCGGTCCAGGACGGACAGCACGACGCGCCGCTCCAGCTCACGCATGATGTCCGAACCGAGCTGCTTCTCGCGCTCGTCGTACTGCTCGTGGATGTCGTCCTTGATGGACTCCCCGATGAACTCGGCGGTGATCCCGGCCCGGTCCCCGGCCGCGTCCTCCAGCTCTTCGACGGTGACCTTCACCGGATAGAGCTGCCTGAACGCGCCCCACAGCCGGTCGAGGTCCCACTCCTCGGCGAAGCCTTCGGCGGTCTCCTGCCGGATGTAGTCGTCGATGGTGTCGTCCATGAAGTGGCGGATCTGCTCCTGCAGGTCCTCACCCTCCAGGACGCGACGGCGCTCGCCGTAGATGACCTCGCGCTGCCGGTTGAGCACCTCGTCGTACTTCAGGACGTTCTTACGCGTCTCGAAGTTCTGCTGCTCGACCTGCGACTGCGCGGACGCGATCGCCCGCGTCACCATCTTGTTCTCGATCGGCACGTCGTCCGGCACGTTCGCCATCGACATCACGCGCTCGACCATCTGCGCCTTGAACAGCCGCATCAGGTCGTCGCCGAGCGACAGGTAGAAGCGGGACTCACCGGGGTCGCCCTGACGGCCGGAACGACCGCGCAGCTGGTTGTCGATACGCCGCGACTCGTGCCGCTCCGTACCGAGGACGTACAGCCCGCCGAGCTCCCTGACCTCTTCGAACTCCGCCTTGACGGCCTGCTCGGCCTTCTCCAGCGCGGCAGGCAGCGCGGCCGCCCACTCCTCGACGTGCTCGACGGGGTCGAGGCCGCGCTGGCGCAGCTCCGCCTCGGCGAGGTCGTCGGGGTTGCCGCCGAGCTTGATGTCCGTACCGCGGCCGGCCATGTTCGTCGCGACCGTGACCGCGCCCTTGCGGCCGGCCTGGGCAACAATCGTCGCCTCACGGTCGTGCTGCTTGGCGTTGAGGACCTCGTGCTGCACACCGCGCTTGGAGAGCTGCTGCGAGAGGTACTCGGACTTCTCGACCGAGGTGGTGCCGACCAGGATCGGCTGGCCCTTCTCGTGCTTCTCGGCGATGTCGTCGACGACCGCGGCGAACTTCGCGACCTCGGTCCGGTAGATCAGGTCCGACTGGTCGGCTCGGACCATCGGCCGGTTCGTCGGGATCGGCACGACGCCGAGCTTGTAGATCTGGTGGAACTCGGCGGCCTCGGTCATCGCCGTACCGGTCATGCCGGACAGCTTGCCGTAGAGGCGGAAGAAGTTCTGCAGGGTGATCGTGGCGAGGGTCTGGTTCTCGTCCTTGATGTCCACCCCTTCCTTCGCCTCGATCGCCTGGTGCATGCCCTCGTTGTAGCGGCGGCCGGCGAGAATACGGCCGGTGTGCTCGTCGACGATCATGACTTCGCCGTCGATGACGACGTAGTCCTTGTCCTTCTTGAAGAGTTCCTTGGCCTTGATGGCGTTGTTGAGGTATCCGACGAGCGGGGTGTTCACCGACTCGTAGAGGTTGTCGATGCCGAGCCAGTCCTCGACCTTCGCGACACCGGACTCATGGATCGCGACGGTCCGCTTCTTCTCGTCGACCTCGTAGTCGCCGGTCTCCTCGATGCCCTTGAGCGGATTGCCGGCCTCGCCCTTCTTGAGGCGCGTGACCAGCTTGGCGAAGTCGCCGTACCACTTGGTCGCCTGATCGGCCGGGCCGGAGATGATCAGCGGCGTACGGGCCTCGTCGACGAGGATCGAGTCGACCTCGTCGACCACCGCGAAGTTGTGGCCGCGCTGGACGAGCTCGTCCGCGGACCACGCCATGTTGTCGCGGAGGTAGTCGAAACCGAACTCGTTGTTCGTGCCGTACGTGATGTCGCAGGCGTACTGCTCACGTCGCTGGGCCGGCGTCATGTTCGCGAGGATGCAGCCGACGGACATGCCCAGGAACTTGTGGACCCGGCCCATCATCTCGGAGTCGCGCTCGGCCAGATAGTCATTGACCGTGATCAGGTGCACGCCCTTGCCGGAGAGCGCGTTGAGATACGCGGGCAGGGTGCCGACGAGGGTCTTGCCCTCACCGGTCTTCATCTCGGCCACATAGCCGAGGTGCAGCGCCGCGCCACCCATCATCTGGACGTCGTAGTGGCGCTGTCCGAGAACTCGCTTGGCGGCCTCACGGACCGTCGCGAATGCCTCGGGGAGCAGGTCGTCCAGGCTCTCGCCGTCCGCGTACCGTTCCTTGTACTCGTCGGTGAGCGCCCGCAGCTCGGCGTCGGAGAGGTTGACGAAGTCCTCTTCGATGGAGCTGACCTGGTCCGCGATGCGGTGCAGTTTGCGCAGGATCTTGCCTTCGCCTGCACGCATGAGCTTGTTGAAGACGGACACTGAGGCTGGTCTCCTTGCCGGTCGGGCCTGGCACTGGGTCGTGTTATGGACGCTGGCACGGGCACGGCAGGTGGGCCCCACCGCAACGGCCATCGTAAGCGAGGACCCCGCCGCGCCGGGAGGGCTGCCGCCGCGTTGAGCCCGCTGTGCCCTTTCGAGTCAACGGATGGAGGACTCGGAAGGTGCCGGAAAGCGCGAAAACTGGTCGCATCACCGTCGGCACCTCACCAGAATCCGTACATGGAGCCGATCACTCTCACCACCGAACGTCTGCTGCTGCGCCCGTTTCGCCGGAGCGACGCGGACGAGGTGTACGCCGCCTGTCAGGACCCGGACATCCAACGCTGGACGGTCGTCCCCTCGCCGTACAGCCGGGCCGATGCCGAACTCTTCACGGAGAAGCTGTCCCCCGGCGGCTGGCAGGACGACTCCATGTACAACTTCGCGGTGGTGCGGCGCGACGGCGGGGTGATGACCGGTGCACTCGGCATCAACCGGCGCACGCTGCCGGGCACGTACGAGGTGGGGTTCTGGACGGCGAAGGAGCACCGTGGTCTCGGCTATATGACGGAGGCGGTACGGGCTGCCGCCCACTGGACCTTCACCGCGCTCGGCGGGGACCGGCTGGAGTGGCGGGCCGAGGTCGGCAATGTGCCCTCGCGGGCCGTGGCGCAGCGGGCGGGCTTCCGCCTGGAGGGCGATCAGCGCTCGGGACTGCTGAACAAGGGCGTGCGGCGGGACACCTGGGTCGGCGCACTGCTCCCGTCCGACCTGGGCCTGCCGGGCGTCCACCCGTATCTGCCGACGAAGACCCCCACCGGCGCCCCCGTCTCCGGGCGCACGGGCCGGTCCACCGCTCCGTGAACGAATGTCAGTGCGGCCCTCTAGGGTTCGGTCCATGACGCCAGTGCCGCCTCCCGCAGCCGAACTCTCCGCCGACCAGGCACGCAGGATCGCCCTGCGCGCCCAGGGCTTCCTCGGGGCACCGGACCGCCGGGCCGGGGTGCCGGGCGTGCTGCGGCACCTCGGCGCCGTGCAGCTCGACACGATCTCGGTGCTGGCCCGTTCGCACGAGCTGATTCCGTACGCGCGCCTGGGCGCCGTCGGCCGGCGCACGATCGAGGACGCGTACTGGTCGGGTGGCCGCACCTTCGAGTACTGGTCGCACGCGGCGTGCATCCTGCCGGTCGAGGAGTGGCCGCACTTCGCATTCCGCCGCCGCTCCTACCGCGCGCGCCCGCAGTGGAACCACGACCTGCCCGACGGGGCGTACGACACGGTGATCAAGCAGCTTCACGCCGAGGGACCGCTGACGGCGACGGAGCTGGGCGGGGCGAAGAACGGCGGGGAGTGGTGGGACTGGTCGGCGTCGAAGGTCGCCGTCGAGCGGGCTCTGATGTACGGCGAAGTGGTCTGCACCGAGCGGCGCGGCTGGAAGCGGGTGTACGACCTCGCGGAGCGTGCGCTGCCCGACGCTGTGCTGCACGACGATCTGGACGACACGGAATGTCTGCGTCGGCTGGTCGCACTCGCCGGGCAGTCCCTGGGGGTCGGCACCCGTGCCGACATCGCGGACTACCACCGGCTGAAGGCCGAGCAGTTCGACGCGGTGGTGGCGGACTCCGGGCTGGTGCCGGTGACGGTGGAGGGCTGGGCGAAGCCCGCCTGGGCCGACCCGGCGGCGCTGGCTGCGGAGCCGCGCGGACGGCACCGTACGACGCTGCTGTCGCCGTTCGACTCACTGATCTGGGAGCGGGCGCGGACGGAGCGGATCTTCGGCTTCACCCACCGCCTGGAGGCGTACGTCCCCAGGCCCAAGCGGGTCCATGGCTATTTCGCGATGCCGCTGCTGGCGGGCGGAAAGCTCCAGGGCCGGGTCGATCCGGCACGCGAGGGCACGACTCTGGTCGCCCGGCAGGTGTCCCTGGCAGGCAGGAAGGCCGTGGCACCGATGGCCGAGGCGCTCGTGGAGGCGGCGTCCTGGGTCGGCTGCACGGCGGTCCGGGTGGAACGGGTGGACGCACCGGAGCTGCGCGAGCCGCTCAGCCAGGAAGTCGCCCGCGCCCTCGGCTGACCCGGCTGTACCGGCATACCCGATTCACCTGATCTCCAGAATCTTCTCCCGCATGGCATAGACCACTGCTTCCATCCTGGAGTGCAGCTGCAGCTTCTCCAGAATGTTGCGGACATGGTTCTTCACGGTGTTCTCGGAAATGAACAGTTCCTTCGCGATATCGCGATTATTCATGCCCGTGGCAACCAGTTTGAGGACTTCGAGCTCCCGGTCGGTGAGCCGCGGCGCCGGCACCAGCCTGCGCTCGTCGGTCCGCTGGATCATCGACTTGAATTCGGTGAGCAGTTTGGACGCCATGGAGGGGCTGATCTGGGACTGCCCGTCGGCGACCGCGCGGATCGCCGTGGCCACCTCGTCGGTGGAGATCTCCTTGAGGAGATAGCCGGTCGCACCCGCCTTGATCGCGTCGTAGAGGTCGGCCTCCTCGTCACTGATCGTCAGCATGATGATCTTTGCGCTGGGGGCCACCTCCTTGATGGAGGTGCAGGCCTCGATGCCGCCGCGCTTGGGCATCCGTACGTCCATCAGCACGATGTCGGGCAGCAGGTCAGCCGCCTTGTCGACGGCCTCCGCCCCGTCACCCGCCTCGCCGACGACCTGGATGTCCTCCTCCTGGGCGAGGACGATCTCCAGGCCTCTACGGAAGAGCGCATGGTCATCCACCACAAGGACGCGGATCGGCTCCTTACGGGAACTCTCCGCGTCCGCGCCGGTATCGGCACAGGCAGCGTCGTCGGCATCATTCGCATCGCGCACGGGCCCGAAGGTGTCCGCCATCGTTCCTCCCCCTGAAGGCCACGGCCTGAAGTTCACAAACTGTCCGCCAACGGCAGTTCACAGAGCACCGATTGGCTTGGGACGTCATGATTCCATGCCTGGACGTCAGAGCGGTGGTCCTGTGGTCCCACACGGGTGCCCCTGGTGGCGTGATTGCGCCCCAGGGGCACCACCGATGCGGGGCGTCAGCCGCCGAGCGCACCGCCCGCGCCGCCCGCCTCGTCAGCGGCCAGCGGGTCGGTCCGCAGATGAATGACACCGTAGTCGTAGGCGTGCCGCCGGTAGACGACACTGGGTTCCTTCGTCTCGGCATCGACGAACAGATAGAAGTCGTGCCCGACCAGCTCCATCTCGTAGAGCGCCTGATCGAGCAGCATCGGTGCCGCGACGTGCGTCTTCTCGCGCATCACCAGCGGCCCTTCGCCCTGCACCTCGAGCGAGCCGATCCTGGTGGTGGGTACGGACTCTCCCTCGCCGCCGCCGGCGAGGTCACCCTCGCTGTTGAACGACGCCGCACCCGGCACGGTCTCGGCGACTTCGGCAGCGGGAATCCGGCCGTTGCCACGGCGGCTGTAGCGCTTGTCGTGCTGCTTGCGCAGTCGCGCCTCCAGCTTGCCGGTGGCCAGGTCCAGCGCTGCGTAGGGGTCGGCTGCGGCCGCTTCCGCACGAATGACCGGTCCCCTCGAGCGAAGCGTGATCTCCACCCGGTCGGAACGGTCGGCCTGACGGGGGTTTGGCTCCTTGGACACCTCGACGTCGAGGCTGATCACCTTGCCGTCGAACTTCTGGATCTTGTCCAGCTTCAGCTTCTCGGCCACGTGCTTGCGGAACCGCTCGGGCACCTCGGTCTTGCGGCCCTTGACGACGATGTCCACGCAGAACTCCGTTCCCGGATCGCTCCGCTCAGCGGCGGAGCTTCTCCCTTTTGCACCAGGCTCCGGTGATCGCCGGAGCCGCGGACTCGGTGGCTTCGACCTCCTCCTCCCCCGTCCGGGAGGTCTCCACCCCACCGACTTTTCAGCTTCTGGGCTACCGGTGGGTTACCTGCCCGAAACCTGGGGGTGCATTCGTCGAGGTCCGGCATTCACCATTCCTCACAACCGAACATAGCCTGCCTGGCCGGATCTCGGCACCCGCTACCCGCACGTACCTCCGTTCAGGGCGCTTTACCCACTCACTACCTGCAACGATGAAAGTTCATTGGCAGTTCCGGTTTATTTCGAAGGCGGACGGAGATGCTGCAACAACGGCCGCCTGCCGCATTCCGGAACCCTTGTCTTCGCGCAGGCCCGCCGCGTCGAGCGCGCGTGCCGCCTCGGCCAGCGAGGCCCCGGTCGTCACAAGGTCGTCCACAAGCACCACCCGTTCGGTCGCAACCAGCCGCTCGCCACCGGCCACCACCTCCAGCGCGCCCGCCAGATTCTCCTGCCGCTGCCGGGCACCGAGCCCCGACTGATCGGCCACCGGCCGCCGTTGCCGCAGCACGGATGCCACCTGCGCCGGCACGCCACCGCGCCGCAGCTCGCCCGCGGCCGACAGCGCGATCCTGCGCGTCGGATCGTGCCCGCGCGCCGCCACCGCCCGCCGCGCCGACGGGACCGGCACGAGGAGCAGCGGTCCCGGCCGACCCCCCGCCTGCCCCGTCCCGGCCCTTACCGCGCCCGCCAGCGCACTGCCGAGCTCCCGCGACAGTCCCAGTACCCCACGCTCCTTGTGGGCCAGGAGCGTCGCCCGTACGGCGTCCTCGTACGCCGCGGCGGCATGCACCACCGGCAGTCCGGCCGGCTCCGGCGCAGGTCTCACCCGTCGCGGCACCGCGCCGCGAAGCGCCGCCCGGCAGTCCTCGCACAGCTCGGTCCGCGGTCTGCCGCAGCCACCGCAGGCCACAGGCAGGACCAGCCCGGCGATCTCCCGCCACCACCCCCGCATGACTCCACTGTGCGCCCGCAGCACGAACCCGGCCACCCCTGTGGACAACGCAGCCGCCCCGAACGGGAGGGGCGCCCGCCCGCACGCGATCAGGGGCACCCGGCCCCCAGGTCCGGGGGCTCCCCGGACCTGGGCTCAGAGCCTGTCGGGTGACCTTCGATCGGATAGCGGACGCGGTCTGGTGCGTGCGATTCCAAGGCGGCGGGATGTCCTCGGATGGGGTCTCCCCTGCTCGAACGAAGCTGAGAGCTTGGGGAAGGAGATACTAGGACATTTCGGCAACGCGGGAAGCGTGCGTGCCAGGGCGTGGACGCCCGATCAGAGGTCACCCGACAGGCTCTCAGCCCGGATAGACCAGCGACGAGCCCTCCTTGAGCACCGTCTGCCAGTTGTCCCCCGGCGACAGCTTCACTATCCCGTCGTCCTCGGTGTCCGCCATCAGTGGCAGCTGCTCGTCGTCCGCCGCCGCGACCGACGACACCTGGTTCGCCCCGGGCAGCACACCCGACGCCGGTGCCGAACCGTCCGCCTGGACATAGCGCACCTGCTGCACGCCGCCCTGCTCCTTGCCGACCACCACGAGGCGGGTCCGGCCCGACCAGGACATCGCGGTCACGTCCGCCAGCTGCGGCGCGGCCTTCCGCAGCTCCACGACGGAGACGTCCTGCCGGGTGTCCGGATCCCCATGGCGCTCGATCCGGCCGATGTTCAGCGTGGTGTGGCCGTCCTCGGTCAGCAGCAGCGCAATCCGGACACCGTCCGCCGACAGCCGCAGCGCCTCGATCCGCGCGCCGCCCAGGTCCGGCACCGTGACCTTCGACGGCTGGCCCGTACCGCCGGCCAGCCGCAGCAGCCGGGGATCATCCGGATTCCGGTCCGCCACCCAGAGATCACCCCGTCCGTCCCAACTGGGCGCCGACAACCGGTCCTCCGGCTTCTTCGCCCTGCTGGTCACGGCGGGCGCGGGGAGCGCACCCGCCGAAGCGATGGAGGCGATGTACAGAGACGTGCTGTTCTGCGAGACCGCCGCCGCCAACTGCTCGTCTCGGGCCACGCCGACCGTGCTCATCCGTACCGGTCCGTCACCGAGCGGGCCGGCCACCGGCTCCGGATCACCGCTGCCCCTGTTACTCCCGGGGATGCACTGGACATGCCCCTTGGCATCGACGAAGTACTGACTGTCGGAGCCGCCCGAGGAACGGTCCGGAGCGAACTCCTCCGCCTGGTCCGAACCCAGGACACAGAGCGGCGAGCCGTCGGACCGCTGCAGCTCGACCTGCTCGACCCGGGCGGACGTCAGATCGCTCACGGTGTACAGCACCTGAGTGGCCATCAGGCGGCAGGAGCGCTGCCCGACGCCGTCCGCCTTCTTGTTGAGCGGAACCTTCAGTACGTTGCGGTCGTCGGGCGCCAGCGCGGTGACGCCCTTGCGCAGGACCGTACCCGTGGGGAAGCGGGAATCGACCACCGGCCGCAGCCAGTTGGTCGGTCCCTCGACAAGACTGCGCACCGTCTGTGTCACGGTATCCATCCCCGTGATCGGATCCGTCCGGTTGCGCACATAGACGGGGTCGGCGACCAGCGTCGGCTGACCTGCCGCCGGCCCGGTGGCGAAGTAGTACTTGTTGACGGAGCGGTAGAGCCGCTTGAAGTCGGACTGACCGAGCATCAGTCCGTCCGGAACGCGGTCGATACGCCACTCCTTGCTGCCCGTCTGCCGCACCAGGTGCAGGCTCCTGTTGAAGCGCGCGGGCGCGACGGGCTGGTAGGCGCTCTGCGCGTCGACCGTCGCCACCTTCTCGCCGGTGAGCGTGTAGGTGAGCTCCGTACTGCTGTGGTCGCTGTCGCGGACCGGGCGATCGCTCCCGTAGTTCGGCGCCTTGGAGAGCACCGTGGTGAACGCGCTCGGCTTCCAGATGCGCGACGCCTCCTTCGTCAGGTACTTCCGGGTCGTCCGGAAGCCGGGGTCGTCACTGGTCATGGACTCCAGGAAGCCGTCGACCACCTCATCCGGAGTGGCGTTTTCGCGGGGCGCCACCGCGTACACCTGTACCTGGGAGTCACCGGGCTGCGAGGCGTCGACCGCCTTGATGTCCCCGGTGACGGGCATCGAGCCGCACGCGGAGAGCAGCACGACGCCGCATCCCAGCAGAGCGACCACCCCCACCGCACGTCCACGGCCGCCCTCACGACGGTCAGCGCCCACGAGTCGTGTCCTCCCGCTCCGGGTCCTGCGCAGCAGAGTCGATGGTGTCGCCCGGCCGGTCCTCGGCGGGGCGGGCGACCACACGGGCGCCGTTGCCCGGCAGGGCGGCCGGATTCACCGACGCCGGCGCCGTCCGGGGAGCTGCGGGGGCGCGCGCGGGTACGGGCAGCGGCGAACGGTCCGGCCTGCCCGGCTGAGTCGGCACCGTCGTGAGCCTGTGCTCACTCCCGGTCGTACCGACATCCGTGGGCCGCTCCCGGGTGTCCCGGTTGCGTCGCGAGTCCTCGGGCTCCAGCGGTATCGGGGAGCCGCGCAGCGGCTCGTCCGCCGTACGCGGCAGCGTCAGCCGGAACTGCGAACCGCCGCCCGGCTCGCCCCACGCCTGCAGCCAGCCGCCGTGCAGCCGGGCGTCCTCGACGGCGATCGACAGTCCGAGACCGGTACCGCCGGTCGTCCGTGCCCGCGCCGGGTCGGCGCGCCAGAACCGGTTGAAGACCCGGGTCGCCTCGCCGGGCTTGAGTCCCACGCCGTAGTCCCGGACGGCGACGGCGACCGCGCCTCCGGCCACCCCCATCCGCACCACGACGTCCCGGCCCTCACCGTGCTCGACGGCGTTGACGACAAGATTGCGCAGCACGCGCTCGACCCGCCGCGCGTCGACCTCCGCGATCACCGGCTGCTCGTCGCCGACCACCCGGATCCGGGTGCCCTTGCGCTCGGCGAGCGGCTCGGCGCCGCCGATCACGCGCCGTACGACCTGTCGCAGGTCGATCGGTTCGGCCTCCAGCGCCGCGGCACCCGCATCGAACCGGCTGATCTCCAGCAGATCGGAGAGCAGCGACTCGAACCGGTCGAGCTGATCGCCGAGCAGTTCCGCGGAGCGCGCGGTCACGGGATCGAAGTCGACGCGTGCCTCGTGGATGACATCAGCGGCCATCCGTACGGTCGTGAGCGGCGTCCGCAGCTCGTGCGAGACGTCCGAGACGAAGCGTCGCTGCATCCGGGAGAGCTCCTCCAGCTGCTGGATCTTCAGCTGCAGGTTCTGGGCCATCTTGTTGAAGGCTTCACCGAGCCGGGCGATGTCGTCCTCGCCGGTGACCTTCATGCGCTCCTGGAGCCTGCCCGCGGAGAGCCGCTCCGCGATCCCCGCAGCCATCCGCACGGGGGTGACGACCTGCCGCACCACGAACCAGGCGATGGCACCGAGCAGCACGACCACGAACAGTCCTGCGGTCGCCAGCGTGCCCTTGACCAGGGTCAGGGACTTCTCCTCCTGCGTCAGCGGGAAGAGGTAGTAGAGCTGGTACGGGTTGTGGTCGATGTCGTAGAGACGCTTGCCGACGACGAGCCCGGGCTGCGACTCCTGCCCGTTCGCGTACCGGATCAGGGAGTACGTCTGAAACGCCCCGGGCCCCTTGTCCACCGCCTCCCGCAGGCTCTGCGGAATGCTGGCCGCTTCGACACTGCCCGAGCCGCGCGGCGCACGGGTGCCCTCGTCGGCGCTGAGCGCCACCACGTTGAAGGCGTTCTTGCCGCCGCTGGCGAGCTGGTCGACGAGCTCCGTCCGCCACGAGTTGTTGGCGGTCGTGCCGTCCCCGGGGTCACCGCCCTGCCCACCGGGGGTGAGCGGAGCATTCGCCTTGTCCTGGGCCGCCGCGAAACCGCCGGCGGCCTGCGTCTGGGCAGCCTTGCCCTTCGCGTCGAGCAGGCCGTTGCGGACCTGCCCGATCACGACCAGGCCGAGCAGCAACACGACACCGAGTGACATGAGCAGCGTGCCCGCGACGACCCGCAGCTGCAGGTTGCGCCGCCACAGCCGGACGGCGGGCAGCAGCGGACGCCGCACCCAGCGCATCAGCAGTCGCGGCACAGGACCGCCGGGCGCCCGGTCGTGGAACAACCGGCCGCCCTGCAGAAGACGCCCGAACGCGGACGCCCTGTGTCCGGAACCGGTAGCCCGCCCCGTACGGACTCCCGGCTCCCCGGGCTTCGGGGCAGCGCTACCCAGGGACATGTCAGTTCGGTCCGGCCTTGTAACCGACGCCTCGGACGGTCACCACGATCTCCGGCCGCTCCGGGTCCTTCTCGACCTTGGAACGCAGCCGCTGGACATGCACATTCACCAGCCGGGTGTCGGCGGCGTGGCGGTATCCCCACACCTGCTCGAGCAGCACCTCACGGGTGAAGACCTGCCACGGCTTGCGGGCGAGCGCGACCAGCAGGTCGAACTCCAGCGGGGTCAGGGCGATCGACTGCCCGTCCCGCTTCACCGAGTGACCGGCCACATCGATGACGAGGTCCCCGATGGTCAGCTGTTCCGGTGCCGGCTCTTCGGACCTGCGCAGACGTGCCCTGATCCGGGCAACCAACTCCTTAGGTTTGAACGGCTTGACGATGTAGTCGTCGGCCCCTGACTCCAGGCCCACCACCACATCGACGGTGTCGCTCTTGGCAGTGAGCATGACGATCGGCACACCCGACTCGGCCCTGATCAACCTGCAGACCTCGATGCCGTCCCGTCCGGGCAGCATGAGATCGAGCAGGACCAGGTCCGGCTTGGCCTCTCGAAATGCGGCAAGTGCCTTGTCGCCGTCCGCTACGAACGACGGCTCGAACCCTTCACCACGCAGCACAATCCCGAGCATCTCGGCCAGTGCGGTGTCGTCGTCGACGACAAGGACGCGTCCCTTCATAATCGACATCATCCCATTAGCTAATCGTTACCTGCGATGATCTGGCACACAGCTCTGCCAGCCCGACCCCCGTGACCGGGGAAACTGCACCCTCCTCCGTGACGATCGCCGTGATCAGTTCCGGCGGCGTGATGTCGAATGCGGGGTTGTACGCCTGGGTTCCCGGCGGTGCGACAGGCAGTCCGCCCGCTTCCCCACCCACCCCGATCCGGGATGATGTGAGCTCCGTCACTTCCTGTCCGGGGCGCTGCTCCACGATGATCGATGCCCCGTCCGGGGTCTGCAGATCCACGGTCGTGGTCGGCGCCACCACAATGAACGGCACGTGGTGGTATTTGGCAAGCACCGCCAGCGGATAACTCCCGACCTTGTTGGCCACGGACCCGTCCGCAGCAATGCGATCGGCCCCGATCAGCACGGCATCCACCTCCCCCGCGGCGAACAGCGAACCCGCGGCATTGTCCGTCAGCAGGCTGTACGCCATCCCGTTGCGCGCCGCCTCGTACGCGGTCAGCCGGGCCCCCTGAAGCAGCGGTCGCGTCTCGTCCACCCAGAGCCGTCGCAGTTGTCCCGCCCGGTGCGCCCCGAGCGCCACAGCAAAGGCCGTGCCCTCACCGCCCGAGACGAGCGCCCCCGAATTGCAGTGGGTCAGAAGCTGATGCCCACCGCCGGGCAGCAGCTCTTCGAGGAGCGCGAGCCCGTACTGCGCCATGCGCCGACTGGCCTCGGCATCCTCCCGGTGCAGCGCCTCGGCCTCCGCCAAGGCCACCGCGGCCGCCCGCTGCGCGTCCTCGCCCCTGTCCAGCGCCGCCCAGTACGCCCCCGCCGCGCGCCGCACCCCGTACCCGAGGTTCACCGCGGTGGGCCGCGCCCGCTCCAACAGCCCCGAAGCCTCTGCCATGTCGTCGCCCCGGATCGCGGCCAGAGCGACCCCGTAGGCCCCCGCAATGCCCAACAACGGCGCCCCGCGCACGGCAAGCGTCTGAATGGCCCGCCCCAGCGCCGGCACATCCGTACACAGCAGTTCGACCTCCTCGGCGGGCAACCGCGTCTGGTCGAGAAGCACCACTGCAGGGCCTTCCGGTGGCCCGGCCCAGCGGATGGAGGGAAGCGCGGGAGGCTCGATGCCCACCGGCGATTGCGCGTCCTGATCAGCCATCCGCCCAGTCTGCACGGTGAGCCGCCCACAAATGAAGGTAAGACGGTGATGGAGCACCCGGCCCGTACCGGAGCGACGCGTGGCACGATGGCTGCCAACCTGCCGCCCCGATGAGCGGACAGGACCGTGAAGGAGCGAGAATGAACGACACTCCGGGCTGGGCCTCGCCCGGATCCGCCCCCTCCGACGGCCAGGAGGCGGGCGTCCCCCGGCCTTCCGAGCCCATCGACGGCAGCGGCCCTGCGGAAAACTGGTCTTCCATGCAGCCGCCGGCAGGGCAGTGGTCCCCACCGAGCACCTCCGGCAACGGCCCCGGCGCACCGCCACCCGCCCCCGGCTGGGGCGGCAGGCCGCAGACAGTCGGCTGGGGTCAGCCGCCCGCTGCCGCAAAGCCCGGTGTCATCCCGCTCCGCCCACTCGGCGTCGGAGAGATCCTCGACGGTGCGGTGTCCACGATGCGCGCCCACTGGCGCACGGTTCTCGGCATCACCCTCACCGTCTCCGTCATCGCCCAGGTCGCGATCATCCTCGTGCAGCGCTATCTGCTGCCGGAACCCGCCTCGGTCGACCCGAACGCAACCGGCACAGAGGCACTCCGCCAGGCCGCCGACTCCATGCAGTCGAGCCTGATCTACAGCGCGCCGTCGACGCTCGTCACCCTGATCGCGACGCTCTTCACCACCTCCATGCTCACTGTCGTGATCAGCCGCTCGGTGGTGGGCCGCTCCGTCACGCTCTCCGAAGCGTGGGCCGAGGCCCGGCCCCGCCTCTTTCAGCTGCTCGGCCTGACCCTGGTCCTGACCCTGATGACCGCCGCCATCATGGCGGTGGGCGTGCTCCCCGGCGTGCTGATCGGCTCCACCGCGGGCGTCGCTCTCGCCCTCCTCGGATTTCTGGCCGCCACCGCCGTCATCGTCTGGCTGATGGTCCGCTTCTGCCTCGCCTCGCCGGCGCTGATGCTGGAGCGGCAGTCGATCACCGTCTCGATGCGCCGCTCCGCGAAGCTGGTGCGGGGCGCCTGGTGGCGGACGTTCGGCATCCTGCTCCTCACCTGGCTGCTGACGCTCATCGTGACCCTGATCATCGCAATCCCGTTCGGCCTCATCGCGATCATCATGGACGGCAACGGGATGGGAGCGTTCCTCACCGGTCAGCCCACCGACTTCGGCTGGCCGTTCCTGATCATCTCCGGTATCGGCGAGGTGATCATCTCGACGATCACCTACCCGCTCTCCGCCGGTGTGATGGCCCTGCTCTACGTGGACCGGCGCATCCGTCGCGAGGCACTCGACCTCGAACTTGCGCGGGCCGCAGGCCTGCCCGGCTACGACACCAGGAGCTGATGCCGTGTCGGGGGCGGGGGGCGCGACAAGAGCACGACTGCTGATCCACGCGAGCAGCGACATACCGGTGGACACTCCACGCGTGCCCGCCCGCGAGGCGGCGAGGCACGAGCTGTCCAAACCGATGTACCACGAGAACGACCCGAACCTCCTCCAGCGCGGTCTCGACCGCCTCTGGGAGTGGCTCGGCGATCTCTTCTCCGCAGCCTCGGACACCGCACCCGGCGGACCGCTCGGGCTGATCGTCCTCGTACTGGTCGTCGTCGGCCTGGCCGCCGCCCTCTGGTGGCGGCTGGGCACCCCGCAGCGCACCGCCCGCCCCACGGACGCCCTGTTCGACGACAGCCCCCGCAGCGCCGCCGAGCACCGGACCGCCGCCGAGGCACACGCTGCCGCCCACCGCTGGGACGAGGCCGTCCAGGAACGCATGCGCGCCATCGTCCGCTCGCTGGAGGAACGCGCCCTGCTCGACACCCGCCCCGGCCGCACCGCCGACGAGGCCGCCGCCGAGGCGGGCCACTCGCTGCCTACGCACGCGCTGCCCCTCCGCGCCGCCGCCCGGGAGTTCGACGCCATCACATACGGCGGCCGGAACACCGACCGGCAGGCGTATCTGACGGTGCGGGACCTTGACCTCGACCTCGAGAACGCCAAGCCCCTGCTGACCACCACGGCCCGGGGAGCGGCTGAATGACCGCGCCCACTGCCACCTCCATCGCGCCCCCTACCTCGGTCTCCCCCACCCCGCGCCAGGTCTGGACCCGCACCCGCGGTCTGGTGCTCGCCCTTCTCCTTCTCATAGCAGCCGGAATCGTCCTGGCCACCGCACACTCCGGTGCCCAGCACGGCCGACTCGACCCGCGCTCCGCCGACCAGCACGGAAGCCGGGCCGTCGCCGAACTCCTCAAGGACCGCGGCGTCTCCATACGGGTGGCCACCACACTCGAGGAGGCCACCACCGCGGTCGGCCCGGACACCACTCTGCTCGTCACCGCCCCCGATCTGCTGACACCGGGCCAGCAGCGCGAACTCCGCGCCGCGACCGCCGACTCGGCCGGCCGCACTGTCCTCCTCGCGGCAGGTCCCCCGTCCGTGGACACACTGGCCCCCGGTGTCCGCACGACGTCCACGGGACCGGTTGCCCCCCGTGCACCGCAGTGCTTGCTGCCCGCAGCCCACAGCGCGGGCAACGCCGACACGGGAGGCTTCCGCTACACCGCGGACGGCCTCGAAACCCTCGCCTGCTACCCCAGCGGGGGTCTCCCCACCCTGCTCGTGGTCCAGGAGCAGGCCTCCGGCGACACCGCCCTTCTCGGCTCCGCGGACTTCCTGTACAACAGCCGTCTCGACAGCCAGGGCAACGCCTCCCTGGCTCTGCAACTCCTCGGCTCCCGCCCACATCTGGTCTGGTACCTCCCCTCGCTCGCTGATCCCTCTGCCACCGGGAACAGCGGAGACACTGACGACAGCACAGGCAGCGAAGGCGCCGACAACGACCGCAGCTTCGCCGACCTGATCCCGTCGGGCTGGCTGTGGGGAACCCTGCAACTCGCAGTCGCCGCCGTGCTCGCCGCCATCTGGCGCGCCCGTCGTCTGGGCCCCTTGGTCACCGAACGGCTGCCCGTGGCCATTCGCGCCTCCGAATCCACCGAGGGCCGCGCCCGCCTCTACCGCAAGGCGAACGCCCGCGACCGGGCCGCCTCCTCATTGCGCTCCGCCACTCGCACCCGTATCGCCCCGCTCCTCGGGGTTTCACCCCGCAATGCTCATTCCCCCGAGGTGCTCCTCCCCGCCGTCTCCGCACGCCTCAGCACCATCGAAGGCGGCCTCGACACCGTGCTGTTCGGCACGGCTCCGGCCGATGACGCCGCCCTTGTCCGTCTGGCAGACCAACTCGACACCCTCGAAAGAGAGGTACGCACTTCATGAGCGCCCCGCCCCCAGTGCCCGCCGGGACCACCGAGACCGTCGGGAACGACGACGCAGCCCGCGCATCCCTGGAAGCCCTGCGCTCCGAGATCGCCAAGGCCGTGGTCGGCCAGGACCCCGCCGTCACCGGCCTCGTCGTCGCGCTGCTCTGCCGAGGCCATGTCCTCCTCGAAGGCGTTCCCGGTGTGGCCAAGACCCTCCTGGTCCGCGCCCTCGCCGCCTCACTCGAGCTCGATACCAAGCGCGTCCAGTTCACCCCCGACCTGATGCCGAGCGACGTCACCGGCTCGCTGGTCTACGACGCCCGTACAGCTGAGTTCTCCTTTCAGCCCGGCCCGGTCTTCACCAACCTCCTCCTGGCCGACGAGATCAACCGCACTCCCCCTAAGACGCAATCATCGCTCCTGGAAGCGATGGAGGAGCGACAGGTCACCGTCGACGGAACCCCTCGCCTCCTGCCGGATCCCTTCCTGGTTGCGGCCACTCAGAATCCCGTCGAGTACGAGGGCACGTACCCCCTCCCCGAGGCCCAGCTCGATCGCTTCCTCCTCAAGCTGACGGTGCCACTGCCGTCCCGTGACGAGGAGATCAATGTCCTGACCCGTCATGCCGACGGCTTCAACCCCCGCGACCTGGTCTCAGCAGGTGTCCGCCCCGTCGCGGGTCCCGCCGACCTGGAATCTGCCCGCGCCGCGGTCGCCAAGACCACGGTCTCCCCCGAGATCGCCGGCTATGTCGTCGATATCTGTCGTGCCACGCGTGAATCCCCCTCGCTCTCCCTCGGGGTCTCCCCCCGAGGTGCTACCGCCTTGCTCTCCACGGCCCGCGCCTGGGCCTGGCTGACCGGCCGTGACTACGTCATTCCGGACGACGTGAAAGCCCTGGCACTCCCCACGCTCCGCCATCGCATCCACCTGCGCCCCGAGGCGGAGATGGAAGGAGTCACCCCTGACTCCGTCATCACCGCAGTCCTCGCCCACGTCCCCGTACCCCGATGAGGCAGTGACCGTGGCCCTCACCGGACGAACAGCACTGCTCGCCGCCTTGGGGTCACTCCCTGTAGGCATCCTTGCCCCGAGCTGGACGGGCATGCTCGCGGTCAATGCCCCGCTCTCCCTAGCAATTCTGTGCGACTACGCCCTGGCCGCGCCAGTGCGAACGCTCCAGTTCACCCGATCCGGTGACACAACCGTTCGACTCGGCGATGGCGCAGAAGTGCAACTGACCGTAACCAACGCGTCGCGTCGGCGCCTGCGTGCCCATCTCCGCGATGCGTGGCCGCCCAGCAGCTGGCTCACAGGTACGGAACAGGCGGCGTCCCGCCACAGGCTGGACATCCCCGCAGGTGAACGTCGCCGCCTCACCACGCGCCTGCGTCCGACTCGCCGCGGCGACCGCCGATCCGAACGCATCACCGTACGCTCCTACGGGCCACTGGGCCTGGCAGCCCGGCAGGGAAGTCATAAAGTTCCGTGGACGGTGCGCGTACTGCCGCCGTTCACCAGCCGCAAGCACTTGCCGTCCCGCCTCGCCAGGCTCCGTGAACTGGACGGACGCACCAGCGTCCTCACCCGCGGCGAAGGCACGGAGTTCGACAGCCTCCGCGCCTATGTCCCCGGCGACGACACCCGTTCCATCGACTGGCGGGCAACGGCACGGCAATCGGGCGTCGCAGTCCGTACGTGGCGCCCCGAGCGGGACCGCCACATCCTCATCGTCCTTGATACCGGCCGCACCTCGGCGGGCCGAGTCGGTGATGTGCCCCGCCTCGACGCTGCAATGGACGCAACGCTGCTCCTCACCGCTCTCGCCACACGCGCCGGCGACCGTGTGGACCTGCTCGCGTATGACCGTCGCATCCGTGCCCAAGTTCAGGGACGCGCCGCGGGTGAAGTCCTGTCGGCCATGGTCACTGCAATGGCACCACTCGAACCTGAGCTGGTGGAAACGGACGCCCGAGGCCTCAGCGCCGCTGCCCTGGCAAGCGCCCCTCGTCGCTCTCTCATCGTGCTCCTCACCAGTCTGGACGCGGCTCCCATCGAGGAGGGTCTGCTCCCCGTCCTCCCCCAGCTGACTCAGCGCCACACGGTGCTGGTGGCTGCCGTGGCCGACCCGCACATCGAGCAGATGGCCGAAGCCCGGGGCACGGTGGACGCGGTCTACGAGGCAGCAGCGGCGGCCCAGGCCAAAGCTCAGCGGCAGCGCACTGCAGAGCAGCTCCAGCGCCATGGCGTCGTGGTCGTCGACGCCACCCCGGACCATCTGGCCCCGGCTCTCGCCGATGCCTACCTGGCCCTCAAGGGAGCCGGCCGGCTCTGATCCAACAATGCATGCCAACCACACCACGCCCTCACCATGAGGAGCCGTGCGTGGTTGCCACCTGTCCGTGAACGCAGAAAAGCCCCGCACCAGAGGTGCGGGGCTTTCCCGGAATGATTGTTCGGCGGCGTCCTACTCTCCCACAGGGTCCCCCCTGCAGTACCATCGGCGCTGAAAGGCTTAGCTTCCGGGTTCGGAATGTAACCGGGCGTTTCCCTAACGCAATGACCACCGAAACACTATGAAATTAACCAACACCGGGCAACAACACGGCCGTTCGTTATTTCAGAACTAACACAGTGGACGCGAGCAACTGAGGACAAGCCCTCGGCCTATTAGTACCAGTCAGCTCCACCCGTTGCCGGGCTTCCACATCTGGCCTATCAACCCAGTCGTCTACTGGGAGCCTTAACCCCTCAAAGGGGGTGGGAATACTCATCTCGAAGCAGGCTTCCCGCTTAGATGCTTTCAGCGGTTATCCTTTCCGAACGTAGCCAACCAGCCATGCCCTTGGCAGGACAACTGGCACACCAGAGGTTCGTCCGTCCCGGTCCTCTCGTACTAGGGACAGCCCTTCTCAATATTCCTACGCGCGCAGCGGATAGGGACCGAACTGTCTCACGACGTTCTAAACCCAGCTCGCGTACCGCTTTAATGGGCGAACAGCCCAACCCTTGGGACCGACTCCAGCCCCAGGATGCGACGAGCCGACATCGAGGTGCCAAACCATCCCGTCGATATGGACTCTTGGGGAAGATCAGCCTGTTATCCCCGGGGTACCTTTTATCCGTTGAGCGACAGCGCTTCCACAAGCCACTGCCGGATCACTAGTCCCGACTTTCGTCCCTGCTCGACCCGTCGGTCTCACAGTCAAGCTCCCTTGTGCACTTACACTCAACACCTGATTGCCAACCAGGCTGAGGGAACCTTTGGGCGCCTCCGTTACTCTTTAGGAGGCAACCGCCCCAGTTAAACTACCCATCAGACACTGTCCCTGATCCGGATCACGGACCCAGGTTAGACATCCAGCACGACCAGAGTGGTATTTCAACGGCGACTCCACAACCACTGGCGTGGCTGCTTCAAAGTCTCCCACCTATCCTACACAAGCCGAACCGAACACCAATATCAAACTGTAGTAAAGGTCCCGGGGTCTTTCCGTCCTGCTGCGCGAAACGAGCATCTTTACTCGTAGTGCAATTTCACCGGGCCTATGGTTGAGACAGTCGAGAAGTCGTTACGCCATTCGTGCAGGTCGGAACTTACCCGACAAGGAATTTCGCTACCTTAGGATGGTTATAGTTACCACCGCCGTTTACTGGCGCTTAAGTTCTCAGCTTCGCCGACCCGAAAGTCAGCTAACCGGTCCCCTTAACGTTCCAGCACCGGGCAGGCGTCAGTCCGTATACATCGCCTTACGGCTTCGCACGGACCTGTGTTTTTAGTAAACAGTCGCTTCTCGCTGGTCTCTGCGGCCACCCCCAGCTCACCGAGTAAATCGGATCACCAGTGATGGCCCCCTTCTCCCGAAGTTACGGGGGCATTTTGCCGAGTTCCTTAACCATAGTTCACCCGAACGCCTCGGTATTCTCTACCTGACCACCTGAGTCGGTTTAGGGTACGGGCCGCCATGAAACTCGCTAGAGGCTTTTCTCGACAGCATAGGATCATCCACTTCACCACAATCGGCTCGGCATCAGGTCTCAGGCTCAATGTGTGACGGATTTGCCTATCACACGCCCTACACCCTTACCCCGGGACTACCACCGCCCGGGCTGGACTACCTTCCTGCGTCACCCCATCGCTTACCTAGTACAAGTCTGGTTCGTCGGCTCCACCACTACCCTCAACTCCGAAGAGATCGGGCCGGCTTCACGGACTTAGCATCGCCTGATTCAGTATTGGGCGTTTCAAAGCGGGTACCGGAATATCAACCGGTTGTCCATCGACTACGCCTGTCGGCCTCGCCTTAGGTCCCGACTTACCCTGGGCAGATCAGCTTGACCCAGGAACCCTTAGTCAATCGGCGCACACGTTTCTCACGTGTGTATCGCTACTCATGCCTGCATTCTCACTCGTGAACCGTCCACAACTCGCTTCCGCGGCTGCTTCACCCGGCACACGACGCTCCCCTACCCATCCCAGCAGGCGTTGGCCCTATATGCTGGAATGACACGACTTCGGCGGTACGCTTGAGCCCCGCTACATTGTCGGCGCGGAATCACTTGACCAGTGAGCTATTACGCACTCTTTCAAGGGTGGCTGCTTCTAAGCCAACCTCCTGGTTGTCTCTGCGACTCCACATCCTTTCCCACTTAGCGTACGCTTAGGGGCCTTAGTCGATGCTCTGGGCTGTTTCCCTCTCGACCATGGAGCTTATCCCCCACAGTCTCACTGCCGTGCTCTCACTTACCGGCATTCGGAGTTTGGCTAAGGTCAGTAACCCGGTAGGGCCCATCGCCTATCCAGTGCTCTACCTCCGGCAAGAAACACACGACGCTGCACCTAAATGCATTTCGGGGAGAACCAGCTATCACGGAGTTTGATTGGCCTTTCACCCCTAACCACAGGTCATCCCCCAGGTTTTCAACCCTGGTGGGTTCGGTCCTCCACGAAGTCTTACCTCCGCTTCAACCTGCCCATGGCTAGATCACTCCGCTTCGGGTCTTGAGCGTGCTACTGAATCGCCCTATTCGGACTCGCTTTCGCTACGGCTTCCCCACACGGGTTAACCTCGCAACACACCGCAAACTCGCAGGCTCATTCTTCAAAAGGCACGCAGTCACGACTGTTGCTCCGAAGAACAACAGCGACGCTCCCACGGCTTGTAGGCACACGGTTTCAGGTACTATTTCACTCCGCTCCCGCGGTACTTTTCACCATTCCCTCACGGTACTATCCGCTATCGGTCACCAGGGAATATTTAGGCTTAGCGGGTGGTCCCGCCAGATTCACACGGGATTTCTCGGGCCCCGTGCTACTTGGGTGTCTCTTAAACGAGCCGTCAATGTTTCAGCTACGGGGGTCTTACCCTCTACGCCGGACCTTTCGCATGTCCTTCGCCTACATCAACGGTTTCTGACTCGTCTCACAGCCGGCAGACCGTGAAAAAGAGATCCCACAACCCCGCATGCGCAACCCCTGCCGGGTATCACACGCATACGGTTTGGCCTCATCCAGTTTCGCTCGCCACTACTCCCGGAATCACGGTTGTTTTCTCTTCCTGAGGGTACTGAGATGTTTCACTTCCCCTCGTTCCCTCCACACTGCCTATGTGTTCAGCAGCGGGTGACAGCCCATGACGACTGCCGGGTTTCCCCATTCGGACACCCCCGGATCAAAGCTCGGTTGACAGCTCCCCGGGGCCTATCGTGGCCTCCCACGTCCTTCATCGGTTCCTGGTGCCAAGGCATCCACCGTGCGCCCTTAAAAACTTGGCCACAGATGCTCGCGTCCACTGTGCAGTTCTCAAACAACGACCAGCCACCCATCACCCCACCCGAAAAGGGCGAGTTCACTGGGGCCGGCAACTGAAGGCGACCACACGGCCGTACCCTCAGATACCCAACAACGTGCCCGACACAACCGATCCCTTCCCACGTTCCACGCCGAAGCAGTACTAGTGAAAAACAACCTGTCGTGCCGAATAGTCAACGTTCCACCCATGAGCTACCACCGTCGAACATTTGCCGACGTAGTGGCCTCTGACCAAGCAGGCTTGGTAAGAAGTGCTCCTTAGAAAGGAGGTGATCCAGCCGCACCTTCCGGTACGGCTACCTTGTTACGACTTCGTCCCAATCGCCAGTCCCACCTTCGACAGCTCCCTCCCACAAGGGGTTGGGCCACCGGCTTCGGGTGTTACCGACTTTCGTGACGTGACGGGCGGTGTGTACAAGGCCCGGGAACGTATTCACCGCAGCAATGCTGATCTGCGATTACTAGCAACTCCGACTTCATGGGGTCGAGTTGCAGACCCCAATCCGAACTGAGACCGGCTTTTTGAGATTCGCTCCGCCTCGCGGCATCGCAGCTCATTGTACCGGCCATTGTAGCACGTGTGCAGCCCAAGACATAAGGGGCATGATGACTTGACGTCGTCCCCACCTTCCTCCGAGTTGACCCCGGCAGTCTCCTGTGAGTCCCCATCACCCCGAAGGGCATGCTGGCAACACAGAACAAGGGTTGCGCTCGTTGCGGGACTTAACCCAACATCTCACGACACGAGCTGACGACAGCCATGCACCACCTGTATACCGACCACAAGGGGGGCACCATCTCTGATGCTTTCCGGTATATGTCAAGCCTTGGTAAGGTTCTTCGCGTTGCGTCGAATTAAGCCACATGCTCCGCTGCTTGTGCGGGCCCCCGTCAATTCCTTTGAGTTTTAGCCTTGCGGCCGTACTCCCCAGGCGGGGAACTTAATGCGTTAGCTGCGGCACCGACGACGTGGAATGTCGCCAACACCTAGTTCCCAACGTTTACGGCGTGGACTACCAGGGTATCTAATCCTGTTCGCTCCCCACGCTTTCGCTCCTCAGCGTCAGTAATGGCCCAGAGATCCGCCTTCGCCACCGGTGTTCCTCCTGATATCTGCGCATTTCACCGCTACACCAGGAATTCCGATCTCCCCTACCACACTCTAGCCTGCCCGTATCGACTGCAGACCCGGGGTTAAGCCCCGGGCTTTCACAACCGACGCAACAAGCCGCCTACGAGCTCTTTACGCCCAATAATTCCGGACAACGCTTGCGCCCTACGTATTACCGCGGCTGCTGGCACGTAGTTAGCCGGCGCTTCTTCTGCAGGTACCGTCACTTTCGCTTCTTCCCTGCTGAAAGAGGTTTACAACCCGAAGGCCGTCATCCCTCACGCGGCGTCGCTGCATCAGGCTTTCGCCCATTGTGCAATATTCCCCACTGCTGCCTCCCGTAGGAGTCTGGGCCGTGTCTCAGTCCCAGTGTGGCCGGTCGCCCTCTCAGGCCGGCTACCCGTCGTCGCCTTGGTAGGCCATCACCCCACCAACAAGCTGATAGGCCGCGGGCTCATCCTTCACCGCCGGAGCTTTTAACCTCGTCCCATGCGGGACAGAGTGTTATCCGGTATTAGACCCCGTTTCCAGGGCTTGTCCCAGAGTGAAGGGCAGATTGCCCACGTGTTACTCACCCGTTCGCCACTAATCCACCCCGAAGGGCTTCATCGTTCGACTTGCATGTGTTAAGCACGCCGCCAGCGTTCGTCCTGAGCCAGGATCAAACTCTCCGTGAATGTTCTCCCGTGATCGGGATGACACACGACGAGCGGAACGACCGGTCGGAATAGGACCGATCGTTCACAGCGTCCTCGCTGTGTAATTGCCTACCGGAACCGTGAGGCCCGGCAGGACTTTCAAAGGAACCTCGAACCTGCCGAAGCAGGCCGGGGTATCAACATATCTGGCGTTGACTTTTGGCACGCTGTTGAGTTCTCAAGGAACGGACGCTTCCTTTGTACTCACCCTCTCGGGCTTTCCTCCGGGCTTTCCCTTCGGTCTTGCGTTTCCGACTCTATCAGACTCTTTCGTGTCCGATTCCCGGTCGAAGCGGGTTCCGCTTTCCAGTTCTTCGCTTTCGCGTTTCCCTTTCCGGCGAGTCCAACCTTACCAGACTCTTTTTCGTTTCCGTTTCCGGTCCGAATTTGATTCCGGTGGCCTTTGGAGTGGCCTTTGCCTTTCGGCGGATCCGACTTTATCAGAAGTATTTCGGCCGATCTAATCGGCTTCGTTACTCGATATAGAGAGAATCAATGGCTCTGCGGAGACCCTGTCTCCGTTGAGAGCAAGGTAAACACTACCCGTTGCACTCGAACTTGTCCAGTCCGACTCAACCGTTGAAATCTACCTCCCCATGTCCACCATGTCAATGGTTTTTTGGGGCGAGGGGAAGACTAGCAGGTCAGCGACGTCATACGCACATCAGGCGGCGGCCGGGAGCTCGGCGCTCCGCTCGGTGGCGTCGAGGTCTCCTGCCTCGCCGGCTCGGGCCGCTCGGCCGCCGAGTATGTAGACGTACGCGAGAAACGCCAGCTCGGCCGCGACCCCGATGGCGATGCGGGCCCAGGTGGGGAGGCCCGAGGGGGTGACGAAGCCTTCGATCACGCCCGAGACGAACAGGACCAGGGCCAGACCGATGGCCATGCCGATGGCGGCTCGGCCTTGCTGCGCGAGGGCGGAGCGGCGGGTCTGCGGGCCGGGATCGATGACCGTCCAGCCGAGGCGGAGGCCTGTACCGGCTGCGACGAATACCGCGGTGAGTTCGAGCAGACCGTGCGGGAGGACCAGGCCGAGGAAGGTGTCGAGTCGGCCGGCCGACGACATCAGACCGATGCCGACCGCGAGGTTGAGTACGTTCACGAAGAGGATCCAGATCACCGGCAAGCAGAGGAACGCCCCCAGGACCAGACACATCGCGGCCGCCTGAGCATTGTTCGTCCAGACCTGGGCGGCGAACGAAGCGGCCGGGTGGCTGGAGTAGTACGTCTCGTACTCCCCTCCGGGGCTGGTCATGCGGCGGAGGTCTTCCGGGGCGGCGATCGCCGCCTGGACCTCCGGGTGGGTGCCGATCCACCAGCCCATGAGTGCGGCCAGGAGCGTCGAAAGAACGGCCGTGGGTATCCACCAGTGCCTGGAGCGGTAGACGGCTGCGGGAAAGCCGGCAGTCAGGAAGCGGGTGGCGTCGCGCCAGGTGGCCCGGCGGGTGCCCGTCACGGTGGACCGGGCGCGGGCCACGAGCTGGGTGAGGCGCGCGGTGAGCATCGGGTCCGGGGCGCTGGACTGGATCAGTGAGAGATGGGTGGCCGTCCGCTGATAGAGGGCGACGAGTTCGTCGGCTTCGGTGCCGGTGAGACGGCGCCCGCGGTGCAGGAGGTGTTCCAGGCGGTCCCACTCGGTGCGGTGGGCTGTCACGAAGACGTCGAGATCCATGGTCGGCTGCTGCTCCAGGCATGGGTGCGTACGGGTCCGTACTACTGCGGCGCGCTGCGGGTCAGCTTGGCAGACTGAGCTCCCGAGGGGCAGGGAAGGTCGGCGAAGGGTGGGCGGCAATGAGTGAACTTGTGACCGGGGACGCGGTCGTGCTGGGGCTGAGGCCGGCGAAACTGCCGAGTCGGGCGCTGGCTCTGGCGATCGATCTTGTCGTGGTGTGGACGGTTTTCATGCTGGTGTCGATCGGGCTGGCCGTCGCGACGGTGACGCTGGACGAGGCGGCGAGTGCGGCCATTGCCGTCGCCACGTTTCTGCTCGTGCTGGTGGGCGGGCCCATCGCGGTGGAGACGCTCAGCCACGGCCGTTCGCTGGGGAAGTTGGCATGCGGGCTGCGGGTGGTGCGGGACGACGGCGGGCCGATCCGGTTCCGGCACGCGCTGGTGCGCGGGGCGATGGGGGTCGTCGAGATTCTGATGACGCTCGGGGTCGTCGCATCCATCGCGTCGCTGGTGTCGGCGCGGGGGCGGCGGCTCGGGGATGTCTTCGCGGGGACGCTCGTCGTACGGGAACGGGTGCCGGCGGGGCGGGGAGTCGCCGTGCCGCCTCCGCCGCCGTGGTTGGTCGGGCGGTTCGCGGCGCTTGATCTGTCGGCGGTGCCGGACGAGTTGTGGCTGGCGATACGGCAGTACCTGACGCGGATGAACCAGCTCGATGCGGAGGTGGGGTGGTCGATGGCCACGCGGCTGAGTGGGGAGCTGGCGGCGCGTACGGGGGTTCCCGTTCCGGAAGGGGTACCGGCTGCGGCGTATCTGGCCGGCGTGGTGAACGAGCGGCAGGCACGGGATGCGCGGCGGGTGTTCGCCGCTGCGCAGAGGGTTTCCCCGGAGGTCGCGGGTCCGCCTGCGGACGGACAGAGCGGCGTGGACGGCGCGGGGGGCGTGAGGGCTGCGTCGGGGCCCATGGAGTGGGTGGCCCCTGTGGGGCCTGCTAATCCTGGGGCTTCTGGGGTTTCCGGTACGGACGGGTCCACGGTGCGGACTCCGGGCACTGGGTTCGCGCCGCCTGCTTAGCGAGGGGAGGGCGGGGATTCCAGCTCTTCGAGCTCGATGCCGGGGGCCGAGAGGACGACGTCGCCGGCGATGTGGACGGTGTGCTGTTCGCCCGTGTCCAGGGCGCTGACCTGGTATTCGTCCACCATCAGGAGTCCACTGTCAGTGGCGTGCGATTCACTGTTCACCAGGGCCCAGGACTGGTCGACGGTACGGGGAGCGAGGACCGGGTCCGTGAAGGCGACGAGGCGGACGCGGGTCGCGGGGGAACCGGGGGTGAGGCGCAGCAGCCGTGAGGTCGCGACGAGGAAAGCGGGGGAGGTGCCGGTGAAGGCGTGGGCGCGGACATTGCCTTCGGTGGCATGGGTGCCGGTCGGGTCGGTGCGGACCCAGGTGACGCCTTCGAGGGCGGCTCCTCGGATCTGCCAACTCGCGGCGTGAAGTTCGAGGCGAAGGGGGCGGCCGAGTTCATCGAGGGTGAGGTCGACGGAGCCCATGTGATCGCCCGAGGGGGCGGTGGTCTGGGAGACGTAGCGCCAGCCGGAGGGGCCCGGGGCGCACTGGAAGTGTTCTTGGCCGAGAGGGGTGTGGTCGTGGGGATCGTGGAGCGAATAACGGCCGCGGGGCATGGGGTCCTTCGGGTTCCTCGGGCTGTGCGGGTGCAGTACGGCGCAGGCCCCCGACACGGGGGTGCGGGGGCCTGCGCTCGTATCTGCTGCTGAAGGTGGGGCTGTTCCGTCCGTCAGGGCAGTTCTGGACCGGTCACCGGCTGCGGCGATCTGCGCTGCTGACGGACGGGATCAGCACCGGATCAGTAGCGGTAGTGGTCGGGCTTGTACGGGCCTTCGACCTCGACGCCGATGTAGGCGGCCTGCTCGGGGCGGAGCGTCGTGAGCTTCACGCCGAGTGCGGCGAGGTGGAGGCGGGCGACCTTCTCGTCGAGGTGCTTGGGCAGCACGTAGACGTCGGTCGGGTACTCCTCGGGCTTGGTGAACAGCTCGATCTGGGCCAGGGTCTGGTCCGCGAACGAGTTGGACATGACGAACGAGGGGTGGCCCGTGGCGTTGCCCAGGTTCAGCAGGCGGCCCTCGGACAGCACGATGATGACCTTGCCGTCGGGGAACGTCCACGTGTGGACCTGCGGCTTGACCTCGTCCTTGACGATGCCGTCGATCTTGGCGAGACCCGCCATGTCGATCTCGTTGTCGAAGTGGCCGATGTTCCCGACGATCGCCTGGTGCTTCATCTTGGCCATGTCGGCGGCCATGATGATGTCCTTGTTGCCCGTCGTGGTGACGAAGATGTCGGCCTGGGCGACGACGTCGTCGAGGGTGGCGACCTGGTAGCCGTCCATCGCCGCCTGCAGCGCGCAGATCGGGTCGATCTCGGTGATGATCACGCGGGCGCCCTGGCCGCGCAGGGACTCCGCGCAGCCCTTGCCCACGTCGCCGTAGCCGCAGACGACGGCGGTCTTGCCGCCGATCAGGACGTCGGTGGCGCGGTTGATGCCGTCGATCAGGGAGTGGCGGCAGCCGTACTTGTTGTCGAACTTGGACTTGGTGACGGCGTCGTTGACGTTGATCGCCGGGAAGAGGAGGGTGCCGTCGCGGTGCATCTCGTACAGCCGGTGCACACCGGTAGTGGTCTCCTCGGTGACGCCGCGGATCTCGGACGCCAGCTGGGTCCACTTCTGCGGGGCCTCGCCGAGGGTGCGGTTCAGCAGGGTGAGGATGTGGCCGTACTCCTCGCTGTCCGCGGTCGACGGGTCCGGGGCCGATCCGGCCTTCTCGAACTCGACGCCCTTGTGGACGAGGAGGGTGGCGTCGCCACCGTCGTCGAGGATCATGTTCGGGCCGCCGGTGGGGGTGTTCGGCCAGGTCAGGGCCTGCTCCGTGCACCACCAGTACTCTTCCAGCGTCTCGCCCTTCCAGGCGAAGACCGGGACGCCGGCAGGGGCGTCCGGGGTGCCGTTCGGGCCGACGGCGATGGCCGCGGCGGCGTGGTCCTGGGTGGAGAAGATGTTGCAGGAGGCCCAGCGGACCTGGGCGCCGAGGGCGACCAGGGTCTCGATCAGCACGGCCGTCTGCACGGTCATGTGCAGCGAGCCGGTGATGCGGGCGCCGGCCAGCGGCTGCGAGGCGGCGTACTCCTTGCGGATCGACATCAGACCGGGCATCTCGTGCTCGGCGAGCGTGATCTCCTTGCGGCCGAACTCCGCGAGGGAGAGGTCGGCGACCTTGAAGTCCTGTCGATTGACGACCGTCGTCATAACGGGCTGCTCCTCGTAATGGGGTCGAGGGTGGGTAGGGCTGGCTCTGCGGCGGCGGGCACACGAATGCCCGGGCGCTCGCAGCGCAGTCCGTCGGAGGCCCTCTCTCCCTCGCCCGGTCCGCAGGAGCGGAGCGGCCGACCGCCATCAGCAGCGACGTCTGACACTGTCATCGAATCTACACCGATCAGCCCACTCGCTCCCAGCCCACTCGGGGCCGGGAGCGGTCGGACGAGGGATCGGGAGGGTCAGTGGCCGGAATCGGCCGGGTCGGCGTCGGGGGCCGTGGCCGGATTGGTGCCCGCGGCGGCGGCCGCCTCGTTGAAGATGTCCGGTTCCAGGTAGATGACCCGGGCGATCGGGACCGCTTCGCGGATGCGGGCCTCAGCGGCGTTGATGGCGTTGGCGACCTCGGTGGCGGTGTCGTCGTGCTGGACGGCGATCTTCGCGGCGACCAGCAGTTCCTCCGGGCCGAGGTGGAGCGTACGCATATGGATGATGCGGGTGACGGTTTCGCCGTCGACGACTGCGGCCTTGATCTTGTCGACCTGGTCGGTGCCGGCGGCTTCACCGAGCAGCAGCGACTTCGTCTCGGCAGCGAGGACGATCGCGATGATGATCAGCAGGGTGCCGATGCAGAGGGTGCCGATGCCGTCCCAGACACCGTCGCCGGTCGCGATGGCCAGGCCCACGCCGCCGAGAGCGAGGACCAGACCGATCAGGGCGCCGAGGTCCTCCAGGAGGACGACGGGGAGCTCGGGGGCCTTGGCCCGGCGGACGAACTGGGTCCAGGAGAGCCTGCCGCGGGTCTCGTTGGACTCCTTGATGGCGGTCCGGAAGGAGAAGCCCTCCGCGATGATCGCGAAGACCAGTACGCCGACCGGCCAGTACCAGGCCTCGATCTCGTGCGGGTGCCGGACCTTCTCGTAGCCCTCGTACACCGCGAACATGCCACCGACCGAGAACAGGACGATGGAGACGAGGAAGGCGTAGATGTAGCGCTCACGGCCGTAGCCGAAGGGGTGCTGGGGGGTGGCTTCGCGCTGGGCCTTCTTGCCGCCGAGCAGCAGGAGCCCCTGGTTGCCCGAGTCGGCGAGCGAGTGGACGCTCTCCGCGAGCATCGACGACGAGCCACTGAACAGGAACGCCACGAATTTGGCCACTGCGATCGCGAGATTGGCGCCGAGTGCCGCCACGATCGCCTTGGTTCCGCCTGACGCACTCATGGGTGCCTGGTGTCCCTTCGTCAATGCTGCGGCCCTGGCGCCGCGGTACGGCCGGACATTGTTGCAGCCGCTGGTTCGGACGGTACGTCAGGCCACTACTGTCGCGCGGAACAGTGTGCCGGTACCGGACACTTCGACCGATTCGTCCGACGGCACGAAGACCGAGCCGCCGGGGGCGAGGTCGAGCGTGCCGACGCGGGGCGTACCCGCGGTGCAGAGCAGGATCTGCGGGGCGGAACTGGTCAGGTCCACGGGGGCGGCGCCGGGCGAGAGGTCGTAGCGCGACAGCCGGAATTCGTCGACCGGGGTCTCGTACAGCTCCTCGCCGGAGGGAGAAGCCTCGGGGCGCAGGATGCCGGGGTCGGTCGCCTCGAAGCGGACGATGCCGAGGAGTTCGGGGACGTCGATGTGCTTGGGCGTCAGTCCGCAGCGCAGCACATTGTCCGAGTTGGCCATGATCTCTACACCGAGGCCGCCGAGGTAGGCGTGCGGGACGCCGGCGCCGAGGAACAGGGCTTCACCGGGCTGGAGTTGCACGTGGTTCAGCAGCATCGCAGCGATGACACCCGGGTCGCCGGGGAAGTGGTGTGCGATGCGGGCGTACGGGGCGTGGGCGCCGCCGAGGCGTTCGGCGGCGGCCGCCGCCTCGGTGACCGTCTCCGCCATCTCCGCGGGGTCGGCGGTGAGGATCGCCGTGAGCACTTCGCGGAGCGCCGCCTCTTCGGGGTGGGCTCCGAGCAGATCGACGTACGGCTTGAGGGAGTCGACGCCGAGCGCCGCCATCGCCTCGGCAGCCTCGGTGGGCCGGCGGAAGCCGCAGAGACCTTCGAAGGGAGTGAGCGCGCAGATCAGTTCGGGCTTGTGGTTGGCGTCCTTGTACGTGCGGTGGGGTGCGTCGATCGGGACGGACCGGCGCTCCTCGTCCTCGTACCCCTTCTTGGCCTGCGTGAGGTCGGGGTGGACCTGGAGGGAGAGGGGGGCGCCCGCGGCGAGCAGCTTGAGGAGGAAGGGGAGGCGGGGGCCGAACTTCTCGACGGTGGCCGGGCCCAGTTCGCGCTCGGGGTCGGCGGCGATGATGTCGGTGAGGGGCTGCTCGGCGCCTGCGGTACGGGTGAGGCGGGAGGGGGCTCCGGGGTGGGCGCCCATCCACATCTCGGCCTGCGGCTCGCCGGTGGGAGCGACGCCGAGCAGTTCGGGGATGGCGGTGGTGGAGCCCCAGGCGTAAGGGCGCACGGTGTTGGAGAGCCGGTCCATGGAGATTTTTCGTCCTCGTGAGATGCGGGGATCGTGCGATGTGGTGGAGCGGTTCAGGGGTGAGTTGCCGACGCCAGGGACAGGTAGACCGCGGCGAAGTCGGTGACTGCGAGGAGTTCGGCGAGGGCTTCGAGCGCCGTGCCCTCCTCCGGTTCGAGTTCGCTGATCGCCGTGTCGTGGCCGAGGGCGAGTTCGCGGGCGGCCGGGGCGGCGCTCAGGCCGCCGGTGGGCCGGTCCCGGAGCAGGACGACCCGGGCGTGCAGGGGCTCGGTCTCGTCGACCCGGTCGCGGAAGAAGTCGTCGGGGTCGGCTCCGGCGGCGAAGGCGCCCGCCAGCAGTGCCCCGTGGGCGGGGAGCGCCTCGGGGAGTTCAGCGGAGATGGCCGGGCGGCCGGACAGTTCGGCGAGGACGGCGGCGAAGCGTCGCCCGACAGGTCCTGCGGCGTCGCCCTCCGTCCAGATGAGGGGCAGGCTGTCGGCGAGTTCGGCAGCGAGGGTCTTGGCCGGGTTGCTGTACGTGGCAATGGCCGGTCCGCAGCGTTCGGCGGTGCGGTCGAGACGGTCGGCGACGCTCTGCAGCGCCTCGGGGGTTGCCGTGACCAGGCCGACCCGGTCGAGCAGGGCGAGCAGCGGCGTGAACAGTGCCCAGAGCGTGCCGGGACCCGCGGCCGAGGTCTCGGCGTCGTACTCGCCGTGCGGGGCGGACGCCATCGGTACGACGAGTCCGTGCACCCCGTCGACCGCCTCGCGCAGCGGGGACCCGTGTGGGGCGACGGCGACGACCGTGCAGCCGCGCCGGTACGCCTGTTCGGCGAGGAGGGCGAGGCCCGGTTCGGTGCCGTCGGCCGTGGCGATCAGCAGCAGGTCGACGGAGCCGGCCCAGCCGGGGAGCGTCCAGCGCATCGCGCCCGCGGCGGGTGCGACGCCGGAAGGGGGGATACGGGTGACGGGGGCCGAGGCGCCCGCCAGTGCGGCGATCAGGTCGGCGACGCCGAATGCGGCGGTGCCGGAGCCGGCGACCAGGACGGCGCGGGGGCGGCCCTCCGGGGTCAGTTCGGTGATCCCGGCCTCCGCGGCATGCCGGGCGGCGGTACGGACGCGCGCCCCGGCCTCGGCGGCGCCACGGAGCAGGCCGCGGCGGTCGGCTCGGGCCAGTGCTTCCGGGGCGTCGAGCAACGACTCGTCGAGCATGGGGACGGGCCTCCGATCACGTGCTGCTCAGCGTGAGGTCTGCGGTGTACGGGGCGGGGTCGCCGGTGTGGTGGGTGGCGGCGGTCCCGTGACTCGCTGTTACGCGGGGCGGCGGGCCTCGTCGACGAGGAGGACGGGGATGCCGTCCCGTACCGGGTAGGCCAGGCCGCAGTCCGTGCCGGTGCAGACCAGCTCGGGGCTGTCGGCTGCCGTGCGGTCGTCCAGCGGGAAGTGGCAGGCCGGGCAGGCGAGGATCTCCAGGAGGCCGGCTTCGAGCGGCATGGGGTGGGTCCCTTCGAGCATTCGAACGTGTGTGTTCGGTTCACGCGGATCAGGCGTCGTCAGCCTACCGCCGGGGTGACGGAGGCGCGGCCCGGCCCGGAGCCGGTGGGGCGGGTAGGGCGGGTGGTGTGCATGGGGTTGCGGTGCGGGTCGGAGCCTACGGGTGGTGCGCCTGCGGCGGGCTCGCCCCTGCCCGCCCCTTCCCGGAACCGGTGCTCCGTCCCGGCCCCCGTCCGGTTCTCGAACGCCGGACGGGCCAAAGGCTCGCCCATGAGGGCCGGAAGTGGTCCTACGCACGGACCAGGGCCAGGACCTCGTCGCGTACCGCCTTCATCGTCTCCTCGTCGCGTGCCTCGACGTTCAGGCGCAGGAGGGGTTCCGTGTTGGAGGCCCGGAGGTTGAACCACCAGTCCGGTGCCGTGACCGTCAGGCCGTCCAGTTCGTCGAGCGAGATGCCCTCGCGCGCCTCGAAGGATGCGCGTACCACCGCCGTGCGGGCCGGCTGGTCGTCGACCGTGGAGTTGATCTCTCCGGAGCCGGTGTAGCGGTCGTACTGGGCGACCAGTTCGGAGAGCGGGCCCGGCTGTCCGCCGAGGGCGGCGAGGACGTGGAGGGCGGCGAGCATGCCCGTATCGGCGTTCCAGAAGTCGCGGAAGTAGTAGTGCGCGGAGTGTTCGCCGCCGAAGATCGCGCCGTGTTCGGCCATCTCCGCCTTGATGAAGGAGTGGCCGACGCGGGTACGGACGGGGGTGCCGCCGTGTTCGCGGACCACCTCGGGAACCGACCAGGACGTGATCAGGTTGTGGATGACGGTGCCCTTGCCGCCGTGGCGGGCCAGCTCACGCGCCGCGACCAGTGCGGTGATCGCGGACGGGGAGACGCCCGCGCCGTGTTCGTCGACGACGAAGCAGCGGTCCGCGTCGCCGTCGAAGGCGAGGCCCAGGTCGGCGCCTTCGGCCAGCACCCGGGCCTGGAGGTCGACGAGGTTCTTCGGGTCGAGGGGGTTGGCCTCGTGGTTGGGGAACGTGCCGTCCAGTTCGAAGTACATGGGGACGACGTCGAGCGGGAGACCCCCGAAGACGGTGGGGACGGTGTGGCCGCCCATGCCGTTGCCCGCGTCGACCACGACCTTCAGCGGGCGGACGGCCGTCAGGTCGACCAGGGACCGAAGGTGGGCCGCGTAGTCGGTGAGGGTGTCGCGGTCCGTGACGGTGCCGGGGGTGGCGACCGGCTGCGGTACGCCCTGCTCGGCCCACTTCTCGATCAGGGCGCGGATCTCGGAGAGTCCGGTGTCCTGGCCGACCGGCGCGGCGCCGGCCCGGCACAGCTTGATTCCGTTGTACTGCGCCGGGTTGTGCGAGGCCGTGAACATCGCACCGGGCAGGCCGAGGATGCCGGAGGCGAAGTACAACTGGTCGGTCGAGCACAGACCGATGAGGGTGACGTCCGCACCCCGTGCCGCCGCGCCGCGCGCGAACGCCGCCGAGAGGCCGGGCGAGGACGGGCGCATGTCGTGGCCGATCACGACCGCCTCCGCGTCCGTCACCTCGACGAACGCCGCCCCGAACTGCTCGGCCAGCGATTCGTCCCACTGGTCGGGCACGACTCCGCGCACGTCGTACGCCTTCACGATCTGTGACAGATCAGCAGTCACGGGCCGGTCCTCCTGAGATTTCTGCGGACCGCCCAAACTACCCGGCCGGTCCGCGGGCCCTCGGGGGGATGCGGTCGTTCGGTGGTCGACCGCTTCAGGAGTCGGGTGAGCGCAGGACTCGCAGGTGACCGCGGCGCGCGACCTCCATCGGGTCCGCGGCGTGCGGGCCGCCGCCTCTGGCCTCCGCCGCGCGGTCGTGCGGACGCGCCGCTTCCCGCACGGCGTTGGCGAGCGCTTCGAGGTCGTCACCGCTGGGGCGCGTAGGCGCAGAGGGATCGGTGAGCCGGACGACTTCCCAGCCGCGTGGCGCGGTCAGCCGCTCACTGTGCTCGGCACAGAGGTCGTAGCAGTGGGGCTCGGCGTAGGTGGCGAGCGGGCCGAGGACCGCAGTCGAGTCGGCATAGACGTACGTCAGTGTCGCGACGGCAGGGCGGCCGCACGCGGTGCGCGAACAGCGACGTACAGGGCTCACGATGTTGGACGGTACCGCACTCTTGAGCGGGCTGCGACGACTCTCCCTCAGGTCACCCCACCGTGTCGCACTGTGACCTCCGGCACAACCGCCTTTCGGGTAACTGGCCTGACCTGCGCGGGAAGAGGGTTGCGCAGGTCGCAACGGCAACGATTTCGGTCACCACTCGGTGCATAAGCTGTCAATACGTAGGAGATCGGCGGTCGCGGACCGGGCCTGAAACGGGCTCAAGCTTGGCCGGAATGTTCAAGTGCGGACATGCCGCTGTGCTGTCGGTGACGGGCGATCCGGCTGCCCCACAGAGGGTTACGCTGCGTCGGTGATGGACAGTCCTGTACCGCCGCCCCACCCGTCCGAGCCGCGGTCCGAGCCGCGACCGCGCCGTCGTGACCGCCATGGCCGCGGCATGCGCGGACCCGTCGCCCCGCCCCAGGTGCCGCTCTCGGCCACCAGGGCGGAGAACTTCCGTGATCTCGTACAGGACTCGGTGGAGCGGCTGGAGCGGCGCTGGCCTCAGCTGGCCGATGTCGACTTCATGGTCCTCGATGTGCCGGGGCCGCAGGAGGAGACCGTACCGCTGGGGCGTGCGGTGTCCGCGGAGAAGGACCGGCCCGCGCAGATCGTCATCTACCGGCGCCCCGTCGAGATCCGTACCAAGAACCGCGACGAGCGTGCGCTGCTGGTGCACGAGGTCGTGGTCGAGCAGGTCGCGGAGTTGCTCGGGCTGTCACCGGAGTCGGTGGATCCGCGCTACGGGCAGGACTAGTGCCGTGACCGGCAATCTTTGCCCCACAAGGAGCGTCGTCCGGTGCGTGCGGTCGGAGGGCGGCCGGACGTCCTGGTAGCAGAGCTACCAGGGCTTTTGGTCAACACGGAAGGGGGTCCCCCCTGGCCCTTAAGGCCTTGGGGGAGGGCGTGCCGGGCGGTGCGACGGGGCAAAGCGTGCCGGGAGGGACACCAGGTCCTGCCGTCCGGGTCAGGTTGCAGATCCCGCGAGCCCCGCATGATCCGGACCAGAGGCCCTGGGGGGTCGGGGCGGGCAGGCCTCGGCCCGCCCCGACCCCGTTGCTCAGCCGTCCAGAACCGAGAGGTCCTGTTCGGCGTTGGGTACCTCGACCGTTCCGCCGTCGTCCGGCAGCGTCTGCACCGTGAACATCGGGATGCCGTCCTCCGGAAGGGACAGGGTGCGCGCGGCATGGACCGGACCGCCCGACTCCGTCTCGATCGTCAGCGCATAACTGCCCTTCAGCCCGGCCGGTACCGGCGGGGTGACGGCGATCGTCGTACCGGCCTTGACCGTGTACGTCTGGACGGTCTGTTCGCCGCCCTCGCTGCCCGCCGAGGCCGTGACCTTCACCTTCCCGGTGGCGCCCGGAGCGGTGAGGGAAAGGGTCGAGCCCTTCGCCCGGTTGTCGGCCACGGTGGCCTGTGCGCCCACCGGCCCGGTCGCCGGGATGTACGCGACCTCCCGCTTGTCGCCGGTGCCGCGGACCACGCGCAGCGCCGCCACCACCGGAGTGGCCCGTCCGCTCTCCGCCGGGGTCAGCAGCAGGGAGCCCGCTTCACCCCTGGTGACGTCCTTCAGGTCGACGCCTGCGGTCATGTTCGACTTGATGTGAAGGTCCTCGTGTCCGGCCGGTGAGATCGCACCGTTCTTGCCCAGCAGCTTCACCTTCAGATCGGCGTCGTCCTCGCCGGGGGCGAAAGCCACCAGCCGGACGTCCGTGGCGTCCGCCGGGATGCCGGGGAGGACGAGGGTGCCCGTCGGGTCGACGGAGGCGGCGAGCCAGTCGCTGCCGGTCTCGTCACCCGCTGCCCTGACGACGGCGCCGACCCGGCCGGTACGCGTGGTGACGTGGACCGTCACGTCGTCGGCCGCCTCGCTGGTCAGGGTGGAGATCAGGACCGGAACGCTGGACCTGGCCGGGACCGTGATGCCCTCCCCCACATCGGACTTGAGCGAGCCGTCCGGCCCGTACAGCTCGATGTCGGCCACCGCGGCCGTGTCGTCCGGGTTGGTGAGGTGGACGTAGTCCTCGCGGGACTTCGCCGTGCTGGCGGCCGGGAACCAGAAGTTCGTGTCGGGGCCGGTGCAGCTGACCCCGAGCAGGCCGCGGGTGGCCCCCGCACTGACCGTGGTGGTCTGCTGCGTGGTCCAGCCGGGGGCCAGCTCGCCGGTGGCGGTGCCGACCAGGGCGGGGGCGTCGGAGCCGGACGCCTCGGCGGTGGCCGGTCTGCCGGGCTTCTTGAGGGAGACGACCGGCTTGTCGGAGTCCGCCTTCTTGCTCTCTTCCTTCTTCCCGTCCTTCTCGGCGGTGGGGTCGTCGCCCGCGTCCGCCGTGGTGGAGACGGACGGCATCAGGTCGGCGGCGCCTGCCGCTCCGCCGCTGCCGGCCGCGGGGGTGAAGGACGTGTACGTCGTCTCCGCGAGGTCCGAGAGGCCGGGCGCCGGACAGAGCAGACTGGACCGCTCCACCGGCAGCCGTGCGGCGGCTTTCGTCTCGCCTGCGCCCGCCTCGCCCGGCGCGGTGAGCGCGGCGAACCCGGTGACGGCAGCGAGGGCTACGGTGCCCGCGATGAGGGACAGGCTGGTGGACTTCACTCGGACTCGCCTCGCGATGCGTTACCGGTCGGCCACGGGTTCTGGGCCGGGGCGGGGTTCTCGTCGGGGTTCTGCGGGTCGTACGGGCCCTGTGCGGTGTAGGGGGCCTGTGGGTCGTACGGGGCCTCCGGGGCGTACTGGCCGTACTGGCCCTGGCCGTACGCGTCCTGGCTCTGGTCGTACTGGCCCTGTTCCTGGTTGTACTGACCTTGGTTCTGGTCGTACTGCTGCTGCGGATAGCCGTACGGGTCGTACGCCGGGGCGCTGCCCTGCTGGTAGGGATCGGCGGCGGCCTGCTGCTGCTCGCCCTGGTACTGCGGGTAGTCGGCGCCCTGGTACTGCTGGGTGTCCCACTCGCCGTACTGCTGTTGCTGCGGTACGGGGGCGTACGTGCCGTCGTCGTCCGGCTGGGCGTACGGGTCCTGTGCCGCGGACTGGTCGCCGTACGGGTCCTGTGCTTCGGACCGCTCGGCGTACGGGTCGGTCGACCGCTGCGCGGGGATGTTCTGCCCTGCCTCGTCCGGCGTCGGCTCGACGCCCTCGGATGCCGCTTCCGCCTCCGCTGCGGCGCGCAGCCTGCGCGCCCGGCGTCCCTCGCCCGCGACCGGCTCGGCCGGAACCGTCAGGTCCGCCTCGGGCAGGTCGTCGTCGATCTCCCGGCGGCGGCCCGGCAGAGCCAGGACCAGCAGGACCACGCCGAGCGCGGCCTGGGCCCAGATCCACGCGGTGTGGGTGACCGGCGTCTCGTACGTGAGATCCAGCGTGCCGCCCTCGGCGGGCAGCTCGAAGCCCTGTGCCCAGCCGTCCACGGTCTTGGCGGTCAGGGCCCGGCCGTTCAGCGTGGCCGTCCAGCCGGGGTCCGCGGCGTCGGCGATCCGCAGGACGCGGCCGGAGCCGCCTGCGGGAATCCTGGAGTGCGCCTCGACCGGCTGCGAGCCGACGGGCAGCTGCTCGCCGCCGGCGCCGGACGGAACGATCATGATGCGGGCGACCTGACGGTCCACACGCCACAGCGCGCTGCCGTCGAGCTGGCTCAGCCGGCTCAGACCCGGGGTCGCGTCGAGCACCCGGCTCATCTCGCGCGGCGCGCCGTCCCGTACGAGTACGTAACGGATCGCGAAGCCGCTGAGCTGGCTGCCCTGGTCGGCGCCCGAGCCCGCGACCAGGTTGGCGACCACCTTGTCCAGGTGGCTGTTGGAGCCGCCCGACTCGGCCAGTTCCGCGTCGCCGAGCCGCGCGCCGGAGCCGCGGACCAGGGTGTACGAGACAGAGGCGGGCGAACTGCCGCCGAGGACCAGGGTGCGTGGCTGGTCGCGGGTACTGCTCTCCTCCGCGACGAACGCGGGGACCTGCACCGGGTCACGACGCTCCAGCGGACCCGCGGCGCCGCCGATCATCCAGCCGACGGCGGCCAGCGCGGGAGCAAGCACCGCGGCGAGGGCGATCAGGGCGGCGACGGGCTGGCGCCAGCCGAAGCTGAGCTCGGCGACCCTTACCCGGGCACCGTCCGCGCCGACGAGCGCGGCGGCGATCAGCGCGATGCCGTAGACGAGGGTGGCGGGCCCGGCCCAGCCGGAGCCGTTGGCGAGCCCGGCGAAGACCAGGGCGACGAGCGCGACGGCCCAGGCGGCACGGATCGCGAACTGCCGCTCCCCGCGCAGCAGCGCGGCCAGCGCCGCGAGCACGATGCCGAGCAGCAGCACGCCGCCCGCGGCCTTCGGACCGCCGGGGCTGATCCCGAGCAGGTCGAGTGCGGAGGCCGTACCCGTACCGAAGTCCAGGCCCGCCTCGCTCAGGAACGAAGAGGGGCTGCTGAGCAGCGACAGCGACCACGGGGCGAGGACCAGCAGCGGGGTGCCGATCGTGGCGAGGAAGCGGAGCCCGTATGCGGCGATGTCGTGGCGGCGCAGTACGAGGACGCCGATGCCGAGGACAACAGCGAGCGGCCAGACGATGGGCGTGAAGGCCATCGCGAGGGTGAGAAGCAGGGTGTACGCCCAGGTGGCGCGCCAGCTGCCGCGGGTGTCCCCCTGGCCACGCATCCCGCATGCGGAGACGGCGGCGCGGGTGATCAGCGGAAGCAGAATCGCCAGTACGGCGGTGCCGAGGCGGCCGGTCGCGAGGGCGCCGGTCGCGGCGGGCAGGAAGGCGTACGCGATGCTCGCCCAGGCCCGCAGCAGTCGTGATTCGAGCAGCGGGCGGGACACGAAGTACGCGGTGAGTCCGGCGAGCGGGACGGAGCAGACGAGCAGCAGCGTGAGCGCGAAGCCGGTCGAGCCGAGGAACAGCGCGGACAGGGCGGAGATCACGGCGAGGTAGGGCGGTGCGGTCTGGGTGCCGCCGGTGCCGACCGGATGCCAGCCGTCCGCGTACCGTCCCCACAGGTCGGAGACGTCCGCGGGTGCGGGCAGCAGCGCGCCGCCCGCCAGTGCGCCGCCGCCGAGGAGGCCGCGGCAGGCGACGAGGGAGACGAGGAGCAGGACGGCGAAGAGGACGGGGCCGGGCTTGCGGCCGATCCGCTTCAGCCGGGCGAACTGTTCGATCTCCAGGAAGTCGGCGTCGTCACCGCCCGGTCCGGACTCGACGGCCCCGTGCCGTGAGCCGCCGGAATCGGCGTCGGATCCGCTGCCGAAGTTTCCGGCGACCTGCTCGACGGTGGCGCGGACAGTCGCACCGGGCGGCGGGAAGAGGCCGCGCAGCTCAGCCGCGTCCACGACGCCCTTGCCGCGCCTGCGGCGGGCGGCGAAGATCCTGCCGGGGCGCAGCAGGGTGCCGAAGAGTCCGGCGACCTCGTCGAGTGCCTGGCCGGGCACCTTGCCGACCAGATAGGCGAGGGTGCGGAGCAGGGTGCCGAGCACGAGCCGGAGCAGCACCCAGGGCAACTGCTTGCCGCGAGCGTTGACGAGCATCGTGTAGACAGCGCCGGCCTTGTCGACACGGTGCGGCGAGGCGACGGAGCGTCCGGCGCAGTCGATGGGGCGGCGTTCCCGGGCGGCTGCCTCGGCATGCCGCAGGACGGCGTCGGGGGCGACAAGGACCCGGTGTCCCGCGGCGTGCGCGCGCCAGCAGAGATCGACGTCGTCACGCATCAGCGGGAGCCTGCGATCGAACCCGCCGAGTTCCTCCCAGATGTCACGGCGGATCAGCATGCCGGCGGAGGAGACGGAGAGTACGGTACGGACCTGGTCGTGCTGGCCCTGGTCCTGCTCGCGGCGGTCGAGTCCGGTCCAGCGGCGTCCGCTGTTGGCGATGGAGACGCCGACTTCGAGGAGCTGCTTGCGGTCGTACCAGCCGCGGAGTTTGGGGCCGACGATCGCGGCGTGGTGGTCGGTCTCGACGACGCGCAGCAGCTCGGCGAGCGCGTCGGGCTCGGGTGCGCAGTCGTCGTGGAGCAGCCAGAGCCACTGCACCGGTTCGCCGTGCGGCAGTTCGGGCAGGTCGTACGCGTCGTCGCGCCAGCTCCTGGTGACGGGGTCCCAGCCGCTGGGGCGCTTCAGGTACGGCAGGTCGTCGGGGGTGAGTTCACCGGCCGTGCGGACCGCCTCGTCAACAGCCGTACCGAAGCTCGTACGGCGTGCGAGGTGCAGGACGCGCTCGGCGCCGAGCGCCTCGGTGACCAGCCGCGCGGAGTCGTCGGCGGAGCCGGTGTCGGCGGCGACGACCTGCTGTACGGGACGTTCCTGCCCGAGCAGCCCGGCCAGCACGGTGGGCAGCCAGCGTGCGCCGTCGTGGGCGACGAGCACGGCGGTGACGACATGCCGGGGGAACTCTGGGGCGGCGGCGGCCGCGTACGGCGCCGTCGATTGGCTGTGCACGGACATCGAGGTACGGGCCCTCCGGCCGGGTCCGGGGGGCGTCCCCCGGGGCTGCATCGGTGTACACGCGCGCTCCGTCGGGGCGTTGGCGCGTCTCGGACGGGGCCCCACACTAACGGTACGGACGACCGGGGTGGCGCCGAGCGGTCGAACGGGGGCGCCCGGAGGGCGACGGGCGGAGCGGCCGCGCCGGCAGCGGTACGAGGGTGTGCGGACACGACGATGGCCCGCCGCCTGCGGGCAGGGTGCAGGCGGCGGGCCATCGGCGCCGAGGTCCGGAGCGTGGTCGGTGGCGCTCCGGCGGCCGGGGGTTCCAGTGAATCCGTCGGTCTGTTGCTTCGCGGGCCCAGCGGTCAGACTGCGGCCTTCTTCAGGCGTCGCCGCTCGCGTTCGGAAAGGCCGCCCCAGATACCGAACCGCTCGTCATTGGAAAGGGCGTACTCAAGGCATTCGGACCGGACTTCACAGGCGAGGCAGACCTTCTTGGCCTCGCGGGTCGATCCGCCCTTCTCGGGGAAGAAGGACTCGGGATCGGTCTGGGCGCACAGTGCGCGCTCCTGCCAGCCGAGTTCCTCGTCCGCGTCCTCGACCAGCAGTTGCTGGAACAGCTCGGTCATGTGCGCCCCTCGTCTGTCTCTTGCGTCCCCGTGATGCGGCCGTTATCGATTCGGCCGAACGACACGAGTGAAATTACAAGTGTGTGGATACGAGCCAGTCAAGCGGAGATCTGCTATTGGGCCCGGTATTCACTCTGCGGAACCAAGCCTATGCGGAAAGTGTGCAAATCACCAAAAACCTGACATATGCCACGGGCCCCACCGCACCCCCGTCCCTCACAGAGTGAGACTCCCGGGAGGGCGGCCGTGTTTCGATTCGATCACCGAAGCGATCAAGATCACAGTCGGGTCACGAGGCCGCTACGACGTTTGAGGGCGCCGTTGCTGCGCCACATCTCCGGCGCGGTGGGCGCACAAACCTTTCCCCGACCGGAGTAACCGGATGTGATGAATCATTACCGCCAAATCGGGCATCAGGTTGACAACGGGAGCTTTGCTCGGTTCCCTTGCTGTCATGCCAGCGACCTCCGTGATGCGCGTGACCCACCTCCGTGGGTTCCGCACCGCTGTCCAGGCTCGCTGTTGCTGTTCCAGCTGTCTCAGCTGTTGAGGCCTTCGCGCTCCAGCTAGTCGCAGCTCTTCTCCGGACCTCGACCCTTCTCCGGACCACCCCGTCGAACAGCTTCTCGGCGACGGCTGCCCGGTCCCTCCCCGGTCCTCGGTCCTCGCGACACCCCTGGATCTCTGCATCTGCACTCTTGCCCTGCACTCACTTGCCGAGGAACCACCGCACCCATGAACAGCAACAGCGACCTCCAGATCGCCGGCGACATCCTTGAGGTCCAGCACCTCCTCCGGCCCGCCCGCCAGCACCCCTCCACGGTGGCCGAGTTCGTCGGGCTCGCCCGCAGCATCGCCGCCGACCGCTCGCAGTGGGCGCCGCACGTCCAGTACGACGCGACCACCCGCTGGTACCACCGGCTCCGCACCGTTCCCCAAGCTCTCGGCTCCCCTCGATCAGGGGAGACCCCACTCGGTTACGAGGTGTGGCTGCTCAGCTGGGTTCCCGGTCAGGGCAGCGGGCTGCACGACCACGGGTTGTCGTCCGGCGTACTGACCGTCCTGGAAGGCGAATTGACCGAGCGTACGGAGCGCGGCATGCGGTCGCTGGGCTCCGGCGCGCAGCGCGTGTTCGCGCCCGGATACGTCCACGAAGTGGTCAACGACTCCCTCGAACCGGCCGTCAGCCTGCACATCTACTACCCGGGGCTGACCGAGATGCCCATGCACGCGGCACAGTGCGCCTCGGCAACTGCCGACGCCGTACACGCCTGACAGCCCACCCGCCGCCCACCACCACCCCAACAACGATCAGGCCGCGCCTGACAGCCCACCCGTCACCCGCCACCACCCCAACAACGATCAGGCTGCGCCTGACAGACTGGTCTGCATGCGCATTGTGGTTCTGGCCGGCGGTATCGGTGGTGCTCGTTTTCTGCGTGGCCTCAAGCAGGCCGCGCCCGACGCGGACATCACGGTGATCGGCAACACCGGTGACGACATCCATCTGTTCGGACTCAAGGTCTGCCCCGACCTCGACACCGTGATGTACACCCTCGGCGGGGGCATCAACGAGGAGCAGGGCTGGGGCCGTACCGACGAGCGCTTCCACGTCAAGGAGGAACTCGCCGCGTACGGCGTGGGACCCGAATGGTTCGGGCTCGGCGACCGCGACTTCGCGACCCACATCGTCCGTACGCAGATGCTGGGTGCCGGCTACCCGCTGAGCGCCGTCACCGAAGCGCTCTGCGCACGCTGGAGGCCCGGGGTCCGGCTGCTGCCGATGTCCGACGACCGGATCGAGACGCATGTCGCCGTCGACATCGACGGCGAACGAAAGGCGATCCACTTCCAGGAGTACTGGGTGAAGCTGCGCGCCTCGGTCCAGGCGCAGGCGATCGTGCCCGTCGGTGCCGAGCAGGCGAAGCCGGCGCCCGGTGTCCTGGAGGCCATCGCCGACGCCGATGTCATCCTCTTCCCGCCGTCCAACCCCGTCGTCTCGGTCGGCACCATCCTCGCCGTGCCCGGGATCCGGGAGGCGATCGCCGAGGCCGGGGTGCCGGTCGTCGGCCTCTCCCCCATCGTCGGGGACGCGCCGGTACGCGGCATGGCGGACAAGGTGCTCGCCGCGGTCGGCGTGGAGTCCACGGCGGCCGCCGTCGCCCGGCACTACGGCTCCGGGCTGCTCGACGGCTGGCTCGTCGACACGGTGGACGCCGGCACGGTCGACGAGGTGGAGGCCGCGGGCATCCGCTGCCGCGCCGTGCCGCTGATGATGACGGACGTGGACGCAACCGCCGAGATGGCGAGGCAGGCGCTGGCGCTGGCCGAGGAGGTACGGGCGTGAGCGGCGCGGCTGCCGGTGAGGCCCCCTCGTACCGGGTGTGGGCGCTTCCCGGGATGCCCGAGGTACGGGCCGGTGACAACCTCGCGAAGCTGATCGCCGCCACCGAGCCGGGGCTGGTCGACGGTGACGTCCTGCTCGTCACCTCGAAGATCGTCTCCAAGGCGGAGGGCCGGATCGCCGAAGCCACCGACCGGGAGGCGGCGATCGACGCCGAGACCGTACGGGTGGTGGCGCGCCGCGGCACGCTGCGGATCGTCGAGAACCGGCAGGGCCTGGTCATGGCAGCGGCCGGGGTCGACGCCTCGAACACCCCCGCCGGGACGGTGCTGCTGCTCCCCGAGGACCCGGACGCTTCCGCGCGGACGATCCGGGACGGGCTGCGGGACACTCTCGGCGTCGAGGTCGGGGTCCTGATCACGGACACCTTCGGGCGGCCGTGGCGCAACGGGCTGACCGACGTCGCCATCGGGGCGTCCGGAGTCCGGGTGCTGGACGATCTGCGGGGCGGGACGGATGCGCACGGCAATCCGCTGAGCGCCACCGTGGTCGCCACCGCGGACGAGCTCGCCGCGGCCGGTGACCTGGTCAAGGGCAAGGCAGAGGGGTTGCCGGTCGCGATCGTGCGGGGGCTCTCGCATGTGGTGGACCCGGCGGACGCGGAGGCCGGGGCCCGGGCGATGGTGCGGGTCGCCGCAGAGGACATGTTCCGGCTCGGGACGTCCGAGGCGGTACGGGAAGCGGTGACGCTGCGGCGTACGGTCCGGGAGTTCACGGACGAGCCGGTGGACCCGGCGGCGGTACGGCGTGCCGTGGCCGCGGCGGTGACGGCGCCGGCGCCGCATCACACGACACCGTGGCGGTTCGTACTCCTGGAGTCCGAGAAGTCACGGACCCGGCTGCTCGACGCGATGCGGGATGCGTGGATCGCGGATCTGCGCCGCGACGGCAAGAGCGAGGAGTCGATCGCCAAGCGGGTGCGGCGGGGCGATGTGCTGCGCCGGGCGCCGTATCTGGCGGTGCCGTGCCTGGTGATGGATGGCGCCCATACATACGGGGACGCGCGACGGGATGCTGCGGAGCGCGAGATGTTCGTGGTCGCGGCGGGGGCGGGCGTCCAGAACTTCCTGGTGGCGCTGACCGGTGAGCAGCTCGGGTCGGCGTGGGTGTCGTCGACGATGTTCTGCCGCGATGTGGTGCGCGAGGTGCTGGACCTGCCGGCGGAGTGGGATCCGTTGGGTGCGGTGGCGGTCGGGCGTCCGGCGGTTGCGCCGGTGGCCCGGGCGGAGCGGGGTGCGGAGGGGTTCGTCGCGGTGCGGTGAGGTGGGCCGGCGTGGGTTTTCTCCCGCCCGCCCCTTCCCGAGATCTGGGGGGCGACTCCGGGGCTCCTTCGTCCTCGGTCGCCGGACGGGCTCGAAGGCGACACGGCTGATCGTGGACTGCGAGGCCGCGTCGGGTGTTTGAGGACGTCTCAGAGGCGGGCGATGTCGCCTCTTGTCATGCGCGGAGCCCTGCGGGACGGGGTGTGGCCCGAGAGCAGGATGAGGCGTGTGGCTCGGTGGCGCTGGCCCTCGTAGGGGGTCAGGAGCGTCAGCATTTCCGCGTCATCGGCGTTTCTGTTGCCTGCCAGGGCGTGCCCGATGATGCCGGGAAGGTGGAGGTCGCCCACGGTCACCGCGTCGGGGGCGCCGTTGGCTCGTTGGAGGGTTTCCGCCGAGGTCCAGGGGCCGATGCCGGGAATCAGTTCCAAGCGGGCAGTGGCCTCGGGGAGGGGCATTGTCGCCGCTTCCTCCAGGCGGCGGGCGACTCGTACCGCGCGCAGGATCGTGGCCGAGCGCTTGGCGTCGACGCCGGCGCGGTGCCATTCCCAGGACGGGATCAGCGACCAGGTGCGTGGGTCCGGCATGACGTGCAGGCCGTGCGTGCCGAAGAGGGTCGCTGCCGGACCGGGAGCCGGAGTGCCGTACGTACGGACCAGGAGGCGCCAGGCACGGTAGGCCTCGTCGGTGGTGACCTTCTGTTCCAGAATCGACGGGATCAACGACTCCAGCACCAGACCGGTGCGCAGCAGGCGCAGTCCGGGGCGGCGGTGCCGGGCCGCGGCGACCAGGCGGTGGCGGGGGCGGAATGCTTCCGGGTCGTCCTCCGCGCCGAGCAGGATCGGGAGCTGGTCCAGCAGCCAGGACGCGCCGGGGCCCCAGGCCGTCGCCTCGATCCGGCCGCCCCGGTCGATGATGTGGAGCGTGCCGGGGCCTGCCGGGGTGCGGGTGGCCCGCCAGACCGAGCCGTCCCGGTCGATGCGGAACGTGGGGTCGGCGGGGCCGCGGCGCAGCGGGCCGAGGACGAGGCGCAGGTCGAGCGGGCCCGGCGGGGTCCAGTCCCGGGTCAGCGCCTCCGGTGCCGGACCGGTCGGCACCTGGCGTGGGACGGGCGTGCGCGGGGCGTTGCGGGGAGCGAATCGTCCTGCCACGGGTGAGGTCCTCGGTCGTCGGGGGTGCCTATCGAGGGTACGCGCCGCAGCGCGCCCGTCATTCGTCCGACGAGAAACGGACCGACGCGTCCGGCAGGACCGCACCGCACCAGACGCGGACGCCGTCACGCAGTTCGTTGTCGGCGCCGACGTGGGCGCCGTCGCCGATGACGGCGCCCACCAGGACCGTCCGGCTGCCGATCCGCGCACCCGCTCCGACCAGGGAGTCCGTGATCACAGCGCCGGGTTCGACGACCGCTCCGGCCAGTACCGCGGAGCCGTCGATCCGGGCGGCCTCGCCGATCAGGGCGTCCTCGCAGATGACCGTACCGCCGGTGAGTTTGGCGTCGGCGGCGACGGATGCGGTCGGCAGGACGAGCCGGTCGCCGCATCGGCCGGGGACGGCCGGGGACGGGGCGCGGCCGAGGACCAGGTCGGCGGAGCCGCGTACGAATGCCTGCGGCGTGCCGAGGTCCAGCCAGTACGTGGAGTCGACCATGCCCTGGAGGTGCGCGCCGGAGGCGAGTAGTCCGGGGAAGGTCTCGCGTTCCACGGAGACCGGTCGGTCGGCCGGGATCGTGTCGATGACCGAGCGGCGGAAGATGTACGCCCCGGCGTTGATCTGGTCGGTGACGATCTCCTCGGGCGTCTGCGGCTTCTCCAGGAACGCGGTGACCCTGCCCGTGGAGTCCGTCGGTACCAGTCCGAAGGCGCGGGGGTCCTCGACCCGGGTGAGGTGGAGCGAGACATCCGCGCCGGAGGTGGCGTGCGAGGTGACCAGCGCCCGGATATCGAGGCCGGTGAGGATGTCGCCGTTGAAGATGAGCACGGGTTCGTCCGGGCCCGAGGTGAGACGGGACGCCACGTTGCGGATGGCTCCGCCGGTGCCGAGCGGTTCGCGTTCGGTGACGTACTCGATGTGCAGGCCGAGCGACGAGCCGTCGCCGAAGTACGGTTCGAAGACCTCCGCCAGGTACGAGGTCGCGAGCACGATGTGCTCGACCCCGGCGGCCCGCGCCCGCGCCAGTTGGTGCATGAGGAACGGGACACCTGCCGCCGGAACCATGGGCTTCGGAGTGTGCACCGTGAGCGGGCGCAGTCGGGTGCCCTTGCCACCGACCAGGAGAATCGCTTCTTTTGCCTCTGTCACGGCACGTCTCTGCTTCCTGCTGGGGCCGGGCCTGGTTTTGGCTGGCCAGTGTATGCAGACCGGTCGGTTCATCACCGTCCGGCAGCCCCGCAGCAGTCCGCAGCGGCGGGTCGTCAGCGGCCTTGCAGACGGGCGGAGCCGGTCCGGGCCGTGCCGAGCTTCTCGTAGAGGCGTGCTCCCGGGCATTCGGTGACGAAGCCGTCCCGATGACCGGAGATGACCTTGAGTTTGACCTTCGCTCCCTTCTTGAACCGGTTGCCGCCGCCGGAGACGAGCGTGGTGCTGCCACTGGGGTCGGCGCCGAACAGACCGAGCTTCCAGGCGGTGAGCTTGGCGACGGCGTCCACCACCGCGGTGGGCGGCTTGGACGTGGTGAAGGTTCCGAGCACCGCAATGCCCATGCTGTCGGCGTTGAAACCGAGAGTGTGCGCGCCCTGGACGGCCTTCGTCACGCCTCCGGCGCGTCCTTCGTAGATATTTCCGCACTTGTCGACGGCGAAGTTGTAGCCGATGTCGCGCCAGCCGCTGCTCGTGACGTGGTAGCGGTAGATACCGCGAAGGACCGAGGCCGCTTGCGAACACGTGTAGCTGTTGCCCGTGGCGGTGTGGTGGATGAAGGCGGCCTTGACGGAGTTCGTGTACACGAAGGCGCTCTCGCGGAGCTTCTCGTCGGCGCCCCAGCCCTTGCGGGTGATGATGCTCGGGCGGGGGCCGATGTACGGCTTGGCGCCGGGGGCGACGTCGTCCTCGGCCTCGCTCTCGGCCTCGGTCTGCGCCTTGCTCAGCGCGGGGAGAACCAGGGCTTCGGAGGACGGGGCACGACTGTCCCCGCCGTCGGCTGCGGCTCCCGGGCCGGCTGCGGGGAGTTGTTGAGGGTCCTTGCCCGGGTCGACGAGTTCGAGCCGCAACCCGTCGGGCAGCGGGACGCTGGCGCCGCTGCCCCCGTCCCGTACGTCGGTCACTTCGGGGCTCACCCGGACCTCGACGCCGTCGGAGTCGCCGACCCAGAGCGGAGCGGTGGAGCCGCGGACGGTCCCGGAGTCGCGCTCGGCGGTGCCGGGGTCGGCGCCGTGCTCGGCGTTGTGGGTCTCCAGCTCCTGCCAGTCCGACCAGTGGGTGGTGCCGGTGGCGCGGGTGCGGACCTGGACGGTGCCGTTGAGTTCCACGTCGGCGTCGTCCCAGACGACACCGACCAGGGAGAAGGGGTGGACGTCGCGTCGGGGCAGGCCTCGTTCGACGGTGGCCGCCCCCTCGGTGGGGGCGCCGGTCGTCCGCGTCGACGCGGCGGGCAGCGGAGCAAGTGGCAGGGACTGGGTCGACCCGGACACCTCGGTGGGGTCGGCGGTCTCGGTCTTTGCGGTGACGGTGGTGTCGGGGGCGGCGCCCGCGGGCGCGGCGAGCGGCAGTACGAGGGCTGCCGAGCAGGTGACACCAATGGCGGATGCAATGAAGGCACGCATACGAACGATCCTGGGCACAATCCAATAACTCCGGCTACCGGGATATCTCCCCCCAATTGACGAGCCGTCTGCCGAACCGGTGTATGCGACACCTGTGGCGCCCGGTCCCGTCCGGCGTCGCCGCGTACCCTTGCGCGGATGAACGCCAGCGACCGCACCCCTGCCGACCTGCTGCGTTCCGCGCTCGCCGCGGACCCGGCCCGCCCCATGGTCACTTTCTACGACGACGCCACCGGAGAACGGGTCGAACTGTCGGTGGCCACCTTCGCCAATTGGGTGGCCAAGACAGCCAATCTGCTGCAGGGCGACCTGGCCGCGGAACCCGGCGACCGTCTCGCCCTCCTGCTGCCCGCGCACTGGCAGTCCGCGGTCTGGCTGCTCGCCTGTTCCTCGGTCGGAGTCGTCGCCGATGTGCAGGGTGACCCCGCCGCCGCCGACCTCGTCGTGACCGGTCCGGACACGCTCGACGCGGCGCGCGCCTGCCGCGGCGAGCGCATCGCTCTGGCCCTGCGTCCGCTGGGCGGACGGTTCCCGCAGCCGCCCCAGGGCTTCGCGGACTATGCCGTGGAGGTGCCGAGCCAGGGCGACCGGTTCGCGCCGTTCGCACCGGTGGACCCGGACGCGCCCGCGCTGACCGTCGACGGTGTCACGCTGACGTCGACGCAACTGGTCGCGCGCGCCCGCGAGGACGCTGCGGAGCGGGGTCTGGCGCCCGGGTCGCGGCTGCTGACGGGGCACTCCTACGACACCTGGGAGGGACTCAGCGCCGGGCTGTACGCACCGCTGGCCACCGGGGGCTCGGTGGTGCTGTGCCGGCACCTGGACCGGCTGGACGAGGACGGGCTCGCCAAGCGCATCGAGAGTGAGCGGGTCACCAACACCGCAGCATGACAAGCGCCCTGAGGGCCACTCGTCCGGCCGACAGCGGGCCGAGCCCCCGGGCCTGCGGATCAACTCCGGTACATCATCGGCGGTACAGGTCCGGCGGATCATGGCCGGACTCCCCCGAGGCACAACCAAGCGTGGGGTTCAGCCGTCTACTCCTGCGACCGGCGGCCCAGCGCGCTGCCGAACGTGAAGGATGGACGCAGACGTGACCGAAAGCGCCGGCACGCCGCCGGACCCCGACCGCTCGGCCGCGGACAAGGACGAGGTCGCGTCGAGGGGCGGGTCGCAGGACGGGCCTCAGGACAACTCGCAGGAGGGGCCGGACGGGGAAGCCTCCCGTGTGCGGTGGTGGGACGACGCCGCCCCCGCCCGGCGCAGGCACCGCTGGATGCGCTGGGCCGCGCTCGCCGCCTCGTTCCTCGTCCTGGTGGCCGCGGGCGTCGGCTGGTGGTTGTACAAGAAGCTCGACAGCAATATCAGGACGGACACGTCCGCGGCCGCCGAACTGCGCGCGTACGAGAAGGAGCGCCCCGCGTCCGTCGTGCACGACGCGGAGAACATCCTGCTCATCGGCTCCGACAGCCGCGCCGGTGACAACCGGGAGTACGGCCGCGACTACGGCGGCAGCCAGCGCTCGGACACCACGATCCTGCTGCATCTCCCCGCGGACCGGAAGAGCGCCACCGCGATGTCCCTCCCGCGCGATCTGATGACGGATATCCCCAGCTGCCGCACATCGGACGGGAAGCGGACCCATAAGCAATTCGCCCAGTTCAACTGGGCCTTCGAGTTCGGCGGCACCGCCTGCACGATCCGTACGGTCGAGCGGATGACAGGCATCCGCATAGACCACTACATGGTCGTCGACTTCAACGGCTTCAAGGACATGGTCGACGCGGTGGACGGTGTCGAGGTCTGCCTCAAGGAACCGATCGACGACCCCGACGCGCATCTGAAGCTGCGCGCGGGACGCCAGAAACTCGACGGCGAGGAGGCACTGGGTTACGTACGGGCCCGCAAGTCCCTCGGCAACGGGAGCGACACCGACCGGATGGACCGCCAGCAACGGTTCCTCGGCGCACTGGTGAACAAGATGCAGAGCGACGGCGTCCTGCTCAACCCGACCCGCCTCTATCCGGTGCTGGACGCGGCCACCAAGTCGCTGACCACGGACCCCGGCCTGGACAGCCTCAAGGACCTGTACGCGCTGGTGCGCGGCGTGCGCAACGTACCGACCGACAAGGTGCAGTTCCTGACCGTGCCACGACAGCCGTATGCCGCCGACCCGAACCGGGACGAACTCGTCCAGCCCGACGCGGCCAAGCTCTTCAAGCAGCTGCGCCAGGACGCCCCTGTCACGGTGGTCCCGGCGGACGAGCTGGCACGCAGGAAGAACGGGGAGGGGCACGCCTCGGAGTCCACGAGTCCGACCCCGACACCCACCTATTCGGGCAACAACGCAGCCGCGGATCTGTGTAAGCAGTAAAGCAATGGCCAAGGAGTTGTCGACGATCGGCGTGCAATGAGCAGAATGACCGGTTGTAAGGTCCGTGGAATTTGTCACGCCCGTCGCTCGACGCCGAACTTGGCGGATAGTGTGACGCGATCCGGTGCTTCCGACCGTCAGGTCGCGCACTGCTGGAGCGAAAGATCGAGCGCCTTGTCGGGGGAGGCGCCTCGCGTGGCACCGACGGAGGACTCAAGCAACCGTGGATGCGCAAAGCCGTGGGCGGGCGGACGAAATCGATCCCGCAGACCAGTGGGTTCTCAACCCGCAGACCGGCGATTACGAATTGCGACTGCCCCAATCAGGAGGGGATTCGAGCCGCACGCCGAGCACACCGGGGCAGCGCGGTTCCCGGCGTGCAGGTGCGGTACGCGAGGGCAGTGGCGAACGCAGAAGCGGTGCGCGTGACGGCGGCGGGCGCGGCAACGGACCGCGCCGCGAGGTGCCGGCACAGCGTGGCCGCCGCGCGGCCAATGCCCCCCGCGGACCGGAAGGTTCCGGCCCGGACGCCGCGGGCCGGCGCAAGCGCAAGCAGCCCAAGGCCCGCCGCAGGAAGGCGCTCATCTGGACGGGCGGCGTGATGGCCTTCGTGCTCGTCGGCCTCTCGATCGGCGCCTACGCGCTGTACCAGCACTTCAACAGCAACCTCAGCACTGTCGACATCGGTGACGCCGGAAACAAGAACGTCACCTCCGACGGACCCCTCAACATCCTGATCATCGGCACCGACAAACGGACCGGTAAGGGCAATGAGGGGTACGGCGACAAGGGCAGCACCGGCCACGCCGACACCAACATCCTCTTCCACGTCTCCAAGGACCGGACCAACGCGACGGCGCTGAGCATCCCCCGCGACCTGATCACCAACATCCCGGACTGCGAAACCACGATGCCGGACGGCACGAAGAAGGTCATTCCGGGGACGCAGAACATCCGGTTCAACGTCAGCCTCGGCCAGGACGGGCGCGACCCGGGCTGCACCATGCGTACGGTCAAGGAGATCACCGGTATACAGCCCGATCACTTCATGATGGTCGACTTCAACGCGGTGAAGGAGCTGTCCACGGCGGTCGGCGGCGTCAAGGTCTGCCTGGCCCACCCGGTCAAGGACCCCAAGTCGCACCTCGACCTGCCGGAGGGTGAGAGCACGATCCAGGGCGAGGACGCGCTGGCGTTCGTACGGACCCGGCACAGCTTCGGCAATCAGAGTGACCTGGACCGGATCAAGGTGCAGCAGCAGTTCATCGGCTCGATGATCCGGCAGATGAAGTCGGACGACACGCTGACCAGTCCGACGAAGCTGTACAAGCTGGCGAACGCGGCGACCAAGGCGCTCACGGTCGACAAGGCCATCGGCTCGGGGACGAAGCTGGTGTCGCTCGCCAAGGAGCTCAGCAAGGTCGACACCAAGAACATCACCTTCGTGACGGTCCCGGTGATAGACAACCCGGCCGAGAAGGTCCACGCGACGGTGGTGCTCAACACCGCCAAGTCCGACCCGCTGTTCCAGATGATGCGTGAGGACACCTCGCTGACCGAGGTGAAGAAGCAGAAGAAGGCCGCCAAGAGCAAGCAGGACGCACTGCTCAAGGGGACCAAGGCCGCTGCCGCCGACGTACGCGTCGATGTCTTCAACGGCGGCGACCGGGCGGGTGCCGCGCAGGAGACGGTCGCGTGGCTGCAGAACAACCAGGGCGTGCCCAAGTCCACCAACAAGGCCAACGCCCCGGCGAAGATCTCCAAGACGACGCTCGAGTACGCCCCCAACCAGGCGGACCAGGCCCGCGCACTGGCCGCCATGATGGGGCTGCCTGGCTCGGCCCTGAAGCAGGGCACCACCGACGCGGAGGGGCTTCAGGCGATGGTCCTGACCCTGGGCGCGGACTTCAAGGGCGCGGGTGTGCCCGTCACCGGACCGGCAAAGGCGCCGGCAGACATACCGCTAGCAAACGCCGCCAAGGCAGAGTGCGCGAAGTGACACCGGGTCACTGCGCCATTCCACGAGTCTGAGCAGCAGGGGGGTCCAGGTGGGACGGAGCAGCACGCCGGGGGAGGGGACGCGACCACGCGTCCGGCATGCCGGCCAACTCGGCTGGGACGACGACCTGCACAGGGACGGCCGGGCCGCAGGCCTGGGCGGCCGGGGCGACGGCGCGGACCGGGAGAGGCCGGGTCACGGCGGGCGTCGCCGCGGCACGTCGCACCGGCACGGGAAGCGCGGAAAGCGCCGCATACTGCGCTGGGTCGCGTACGTACTCGCGCTGGTCATACTCGGCACCGGCACCGCCGGTTACCTCTGGTACCAGCACCTGAACAGCAATCTCCGCAAGGGACATCGCAGCGCCGGGAACAGCGCGGCGAAGAAGACCGCCCCGAACGCCGCGGGTCAGACCCCGCTGAACATCTTGCTGATCGGCTCGGACAGTCGTAATTCCAAGGAGAATCTGAAGCTCGGCGGCTCGAAGACGAGCGTCGGCGCCAAGCCGCTGGCCGATGTGCAGATGCTGCTCCATGTATCGGCCGACCGGAAGAACGCCTCGGTCGTCAGCATTCCGCGTGATACGCGCGTCGACATCCCGAAGTGCGTGGACCCCGACACCGACCACGAGTACCAGGCCACCAACGCGCTCATCAACGAGTCGCTCGGCCGTGGCGGCCCGGGCTGCACGCTGGACACCTGGGAGCAGCTGACCGGCGTCTACATCGACCACTGGGTGATGGTCGACTTCGCCGGTGTGGTCGCCATGGCGGACGCCGTGGGCGGCGCCGATGTGTGCGTGAAGGACAACGTCTACGACATCCCCAAGCCCAAGGTTCCCGGCGGCTCCTATCTGAAGCTGACCGAGGGCACGCACAAGATCAAGGGCAAGAAGGCGCTGCAGTGGCTGCGTACCCGGCACGCCTTCGAGAGCGACATCGGCCGGGCCAAGGCCCAGCACATGTACTTGAATTCGGTCATCCGTGAGCTGAAGAACCAGAACGCGTTCACCGACACCGGGCGGCTGATGGATCTCGCCGAGACGGCGACCAAGTCGCTCCAGGTCTCTGAGGAGATCGGCTCGGTGAAGAAGCTGTTCGATCTCGGTATGCAGCTCAAGAACGTACCGATGGACAAGATCAACATGCTGACCATGCCGCGGATCGCGGATCCGCAGGACGACAACCACGTGCTGCCGAAGCCGGTCGCCGCCGACAAGCTCTGGGCGCTGCTGCGGGACGACGAGTCGCTCGACCCGAAGGACCGCAAGAAGTCCGGGACGAAGAACAAATCCGGGACGAAGGACAAGAGCCCGACCGTGGCCGCGGCCGCGCCCGACGCTCTCGACCTCAGGGTGGTCAACGGCACTGCGGCCGACGGTCAGGTCGCCACCGGCGGCCGGGCAGCGGACGTCCAGGACATCCTCCGGTCCAAGGGCTTCACCAAGGCCACCGCCTCGACCTCGCCCGGGTCGGCGCTGACCACTGCGGTGACGTACCCGAAGGACTCCGGGGCCCAGGGCAAGTCGGATGCGCTCTCGATCGCGGAGGCGCTGTCCTTGCCGACCAGCGCGGTCAAGGTGTCGGCCGACGTCGACACGCTGACTCTCACGGTCGGCTCGGACTGGCGGACAGGGGCGACGTACCCGAAGCAGGCAGCCGGGGACGACGACCCGCTGGAAGGGACCGAGGCGGTCAACGGGTCCGAGAAGGACGCCTGCATGGACGTCTACTGGCCGTACCGGTTCTAGTGCCGGGAGGGGCACTGGTGCCGTGACCGGCAGGCTTTGCCGGTCACGGCACCAGCGGCCGACCACGCACGACAGGGGCGCCGGCTGTTTCTCCGGGGAGAAACAGCCGGCGCCCCTGTTCATGTCCGTTCCGGGTCAGACCGCCTGCTCTGCGACCGCCGGGCGGCGGCTGGCGATGACCCGCTTCGCCAGCGAACGCGGGCTGGTCAGGAAGCCGTAGCCCCAGGACATGTGCATAGTGGCCAGCGCCACCGGTATCTGGGCCCGCGCCTTCAGCGACAGGCCCTTGCCCGCCGGGAGGGACCCGGCGACGATGGCGGCGGCATAACCGGCCGGGACGACGAACGCCCACGGGGTGACGGCCGCGCCGACCACGAGGCCCGCCGCGATCGCGCAGACGGCGGTCGGCGGGGCGAGGTAGCGCAGGTTGATCGAGCCGGAGTGGTAGCGGGCGACGACATGGCGCCAGCGGCCGTAGTCCTTGTACTGCTTGGCCAGCGCCTTCACCGAGGGACGCGGCCGGTACTGCACCTTCAGCTCCGGCGAGAACCAGATCAGCCCGCCCGCCTCGCGGATCCGGAAGTTCAGTTCCCAGTCCTGGGCGCGGATGAACTCCACGTTGTAGCCGTCCGCCTTCTCCAGCGCCTCGCGGCGGAAGACGCCGAGGTAGACGGTCTCGGCCGGGCCCGCCTGGCCGCCGGTGTGGAAGGCCGCGTTGCCGACGCCGATCTTCGATGTCATGGCCGCGGCGACGGCGTCCTCCCAGGCGTTCTCGCCCTCGGCGTGCATGATGCCGCCGACGTTCTGCGCGCCGGTCTCCTCCAGGAGGCGGACGGCCGTCGCGATGTAGTTCGGCGAGAGCATGCCGTGGCCGTCGACCCGCACCACGACGGGGTGCGAGGAGGCCTTGATCGCGGCGTTGAGCGCTGCCGGGGTGCGGCCGGTCGGGTTCGGCACGGTGTGGACCCGGGAGTCCTCCCGTACCAGCTCGGCGGCGATCTCGTCCGTACGGTCCGTGGACGGGCCGAGCGCGATCACGACCTCCATCTCGCCGGCGTACTCCTGCTCCAGGATGTGCCGGACGGAGTTCCTGAGATGGCGTTCCTCATTGAGCACCGGCATGATCACGGAGACGGCGGGGTACTGCGCGGCAGACATGTGGTCCTCGGGGGGTCCTCGGGGGCGCCGGGGGTTCTCACCCCAGGAGGCGGCGTTTCGGCCGCCACGTTACCGCGAATGGGGGACGCGGGCGCGCGCCGCAAGGTCGCTTCCCGGTATGGAGATCGTATGGGCCTACTGTGCGAACGATCCCCCCTTGCACCGCGGAGGTCCCCCCGTGCCCACACCGCACCGCTCCCCCCGTCCGCCGCGCCCCCGCGCCTCTCCCCCGCAGTTCAGGTCGAGAAAGCAGGACGAGAGGCCCCGCTGGGGCGTGCGGGTCGCGACCAGTCTGTCCGTGCTGGTGCTGGGCGCCGGCGGGATCGGGCACGCCGTGGTGGCCAACCTGGAGACCGGGATCGACCGCATCGACCCGTTCAAGGACATGAAGAACCGGCCGCGGGCCGGGAACGGCACGAATCTGCTGCTCGTCGGCACCGACGGCCGCGACAGCATCACCTCGGACGAGAAGAAGAAGTACCGGCTGGGCGGTGCTCCCTGCCACTGCACCGACACGATCATGCTGGTGCACCTGTCGGCGGACAAGGAACGCGCGAGCATCGTCTCCCTGCCACGCGACAGCTACGCCGAGATCCCGGAACACCGCGACCGGAACACCGGCGCCGAGCATGCCGCCCACCCGCTGAAGCTGAATGCCGCCTACGCGGAGGGCGGGCCGAATCTGACCGTACGGACCGTCGAGGACATGACCGGCATCAAGATCGACCACTATCTGGAGGTCGACTTCACCAGCTTCATGAAGACGGTCGACACCCTGGGCGGGGTGCAGATCTGCACTGTCCGGCCGATGAAGGACGCGTACACCGGTCTCGATCTCGCCGCGGGCACCCACCGGCTGAACGGCGGGCAGGCGCTCCAGTACGTGCGCTCGCGCCATGTCGACGGGGCCGCGGACCTGGGCCGGATGCAGCGCCAGCAGCGGTTCCTCGCGTCGCTGATCAAGCAGACGACCAGCAGCGGTGTGCTGCTGAACCCGGTGAAGTTCCGGGAGATCGCCTCGACGATGCTCCATTCGGTCCGGGCCGACGAGGGGTTCGGCCCGGAGCAGATGCTGGACCTCGGCCAAGCGATGCGCGGCTTCACTGCGGCGTCGTCCGAGTTCACCTCCGTACCGGTCAGCGATCCCTCCTATCCGGTCAAGGGCATCGGCTCGACGGTCAAGTGGGATCCGGTGAAGTCGACGAAGCTGTTCGAGGCGCTGCGTGACGACAAGCCCCTCGCGGCGAAGCAGCCGAAGCAGGCCCCGGCGAAGACCGTCGATGTCGCGCCGCAGCAGATTCGGGTCCAGGTCTACAACGGGACCCCGATGGACGGCCTCGGCAGGACGGCCGACGACGCCCTGCGCGCCACCGGTTTCCGTACGACGCGGGCCCCGCTCGACGGGGCGCGGGAACTGAAACACACCCTGGTCGAGTACGACCCGAGGTGGGATCGATCGGCGAAGTCGCTGGCGGCGGCGCTGCCGGGGGCCGAGCTGCGGGCAGTCAAGGGGCAGGGCGCGACGATGAAGGTGACGACGGGCACGGACTTCAGCAAGGTCGAACGGGTACGGGCCGAGGACACGCACCGGGGTGCGTTCGCCGCGGTCACGGGCGACCAGGTGACGTGCCCGTAGCGAGGCGCCCGGCCGGCGGAGCCCAGGGCGGCGGTCCGCCCCGGGGCCGGGGAGGGCGCCCTGCCGTCAGTCCTCGATGCCGTCCGCCACGCGCTTCTCGCGCAGTTCCTTGATCGCGCGACGCCGGGCCAGCCGGTGCGTGCGCCGGATCTGCGCCTCCTGGTAGCGCCGCTTGTCGCGCTCCGTCTCGGGGATCACCTGCGGTACGGGGCGCGGCTTGCCGTCCCCGTCGACCGCCGCGAACACCAGATACGCGCTGCCGACCTGCTGGGCTGGGGTCGACTCGTTCCACCGCTCGGCCATGACCCGGACGCCGACCTCCATCGAGGAACGACCGGTCCAGTTCACCTGGGCACGGACGTGAACAAGGTCACCGACGCGTACCGGCTCCAGGAAGACCATCTCGTCCATCGAGGCCGTGACCGCGGGTCCGCCGGAGTGCCGGCCGGCCACGGCGCCCGCCGCGTCGTCGACCAGTTTCATGATCACGCCGCCGTGCACCGTGCCCAGCAGATTGGTGTCGTTGCCGGTCATGATGTGGCTGAGGGTGGTCCGGGACGCCGCAGTCGGCTTGCCCGGAATGTCACCCTCCGGACGTGGGGCCTGATCTGTCATACCGTCCACCTTATGCGGGGGGCCCTGGGCCTCGGACATTGCATCAGCTTCGCAACAGCCCAGGCCCGATATCTCACTCCCCCTGTAATACCGGCACGCCCGGACTGCACACTGGACCGCATGAGCGACAGGCCCGGTGGATGGACCGACGACGACCGCAACGACCGCTACGGGCGGGGCAGTGACAGCGCCCAGGCCGAGGGCGCCCGCGTCATGCGGCACGTCCAGCGGCGCCCCGCGCCGCCTCAGCAGCGTCCCGCACCGCCTCAACAGCGTCCGACGGCGCCGCGACAGCGTCAGCCCGAGGCACCGCAGTACTCCGGCGGCTACGACGACAGCGCAGGGTACGACGGCGGTTACAACACGGGCCACGTCTACGGCGGCGGCAACGGTCACGGCGGCGGCCGGGGTGACGGCGGTTACGTCCAGGGGAGGCCCGCGCCGGACTGGCGCCGCCGGATAAAGATAGGCACCCTGACCCTCGTGGTCGTGGTGCTGGCCGTCTCCATCGGCACGTACTTCTGGGCCGACTCCAAGCTCAAGCGTGAGGTCGACCTCTCCAAGGTGATCGAGCGACCGCACGAGGGCGACGGCACCAACTATCTGATCGTCGGCTCCGACAGCCGCGCGGGCATGACGGCCGAGGACAAGAAGAGGCTCCACACCGGCTCGGCCGAGGGCAAGCGGACCGACTCGATGATGATCCTGCACGACGGCTCGAACGGCCCGACGCTGGTCTCGCTGCCGCGTGACTCGAACGTCGAGATCCCCTCCTACAAGGGCTCCGACTCCGGCAAGCTCTACCCGGGCCGCGGCCGCTTCACCAAGCTGAACGCCGCCTACGCCGAGGACGGACCCGAACTGCTGGTCCGTACCGTCGAGTTCAATACGGGGCTGCACATCGACCACTACGTCGAGATCGGGTTCGGCGGCTTCGCCAAGATCGTCGACGCGATCGGCGGGGTGGAGCTCGACATCCCCAAGGCGTTCAAGGACAAGTACTCCGGCGCCGACTTCCAGGCGGGCAAGCAGACCCTCGACGGCCAGCAGGCCCTCGCCTTCGTCCGCACCCGGCACGCGTTCACGTCCGACCTGGACCGTACGAAGAACCAGCAGAAGTTCCTCGCGGCGCTGGCGAGCCAGACGGCGACGCCGTCCACGATCCTCAACCCGTTCAAGCTGTACCCGACGATGGGCGCCGGTCTCGACACCCTGGTCGTCGACAAGGACATGTCGCTGTGGGATCTGGGCCAGATGTTCTTCGCGATGAAGGGCGTCACGGGTGGTGACGGCACGTCCATGAACATGCCGATCTCCGGCTCCACGAGCGGGAATCTGGTCTGGGACAAGGCCAAGGTCAAGCAACTGGTGGAGCAGCTCAACAACGACGAGAAGGTCACCGTCTCCGGTAACTGACAGCAGCCGAAGGCAGGGCCCGGACGGTTCACCGTCCGGGCCCTCTTCATGCGCAGCAACCGGCCCGGTGCCCGGCAGCCCCGACGCCCCGACGCCCCGACGCCCCGACCGAGCTGCGCCGGGACTGCCGGACTGCCTGCCCGGTACGGATACCGTCACCGGCGCCGGCCATGTCGCCCAAGTGGTGCCGGCGGGCGGCCGGTTCGTCGTCGGCCCGGCACCTTCCTCGCGTACCGCCGGTGCCGACGGGCGGCACCGGCCTGCCTGACATACGCCCGTACCCGGGGAAGGGGCGGCGGGTGAGCTCCGGTGCTCAGGCGCTGTCCTGCCCCCGGGGTGCGGCGGGGTCGACCTCGTCCAGGTCCTCGTACAGAGCGTCCAGGATCCGCCCCGTGGGCTCGCCCGCCGGGGACAGTTCAGCCAGGCACCAGCCGGGCAGCTGCTCCTCGATCCCCGGCGGAAGCCGGCCGTCCGTGGGGTCGGCGAGGCCGTAGAGGACACCGAAGGCGGTCTCCTTCGCCACCTCGCGGGCTATCTCACCCAGCTCCTTGTGGGTCAGGCCCAGCCGGAGCGCCCGCCCGACTGCCCCGGCGGCGGACCCCTCTTCCCCGTACGCCCCGACCCAGTCGGGTGCTGCCGTGCTCCAGGCGTCGATGTCCTGCCAGACCATGCGGAGGAACCGGTAGCGGGCAAGCTGTGGGATGTTCTCCTCCGCCTCGGAGTCCGCCCAGCCCCGGGCGTCGTCGGCGCCGAGCGCGGTGAACAGCGCGGTGAGCCTGTCGATGTCGTTCATGGACAGGGAAAGTACGCCACGGAAGGGGGCGCGCCTACGCCCTCGGCCCGTCTCGGCGATGGGCGCCGGGCGACGGCGCCGACATGGTCCGTGGCAGAGCGGCCCATTGCGATCGGTGTGAGGGAGGCCCCCCTCACACCGACTGACGGGGTCCGGGGCGGATCCTGCCCCTACCTGTCCGCGGGTTCGAATCCCGCCGGTGCCGCAGCCGAACAGCACCGCCCGCCCGCGAGAGTTCCTGGAAGCCGTCGGAAACGGCCCCCGGCATGGCGCCGGGGGCCGTCTCGCACAGCTGGAACCGAAGCGCTACGGCAGGTTCCTCGCCATGACGATCCGCTGGACCTGATTCGTGCCTTCGTAAATCTGCGTGATCTTGGCGTCGCGCATCATCCGCTCCACCGGGTAGTCCCGCGTGTAGCCGTAGCCGCCGAGCAGCTGGACCGCGTCCGTGGTGATCTCCATCGCGACATCGGAGGCGAAGCACTTGGCCGCGGCGCCGAAGAAGGTGAGGTCGCTGTCGAGGCGCTCGGACTTGGCGGCGGCCGAGTAGGTGAGCTGGCGGGCCGCCTCCAGCTTCATCGCCATGTCGGCGAGCATGAACTGGACACCCTGGAAGTCACCGATCGGCTTGCCGAACTGCTTGCGCTCCTGGACGTAGCCCTTGGCGTAGTCGAGGGCGCCCTGCGCGATGCCGAGGGCCTGGGCCGCGATCGTGATGCGGGTGTGGTCCAGGGTCTTCATGGCCGTGGCGAAGCCGGTGCCCTCCTCGCCGATCATGCGGTCGGCCGGTATCCGGACGTTGTCGAGGTAGACCTCGCGGGTCGGGGAGCCCTTGATGCCGAGCTTCTTCTCCGGGGCGCCGAAGGAGACGCCCTCGTCCGACTTCTCGACGACGAACGCCGAGATGCCCTTGGAGCGCTTGGTCGGGTCGGTGACGGCCATCACCGTGTAGTACTCGGAGACGCCCGCGTTGGTGATCCAGCGCTTGACGCCGTTGAGGACCCAGAAGTCGCCGTCCCGGACGGCCTTGGTCTTCATGCCGGCGGCGTCGGAGCCCGCGTCGGGCTCGGAGAGGCAGTAAGAGAACATCGCGTCGCCCTTGGCGAGCGGGCCCAGGTACTTCTTCTTCAGCGCCTCGGAACCGGAGAGGATCACCGGGAGCGAGCCGAGCTTGTTCACGGCCGGAATCAGGGAGGAGGAGGCGCAGGCGCGGGCCACCTCCTCGATCACGATCACGGTGGCGAGGGCGTCGGCACCGGCGCCGCCGTACTCCTCGGGGACGTGCACGGCCTGCAGCTCCGAAGCGACCAGGGCGTCCAGCGCCTCCTGCGGGAAGCGGGCCTCCTCGTCGACCGCCGCCGCGAACGGGGCGATCTTCGCCTCGGCGAGCGCACGGACCGTCTCGCGGAGCATGTCGTGCTCCTCGGCCGGACGGTACAGGTCGAAATCGGTGGAACCCGCCAAGACTCTCACTCCCCAGGGATGCTAACTACCGTTAAGTAACCCAATTTTAGGTGCCCTGGCCCACAAAGACCTATGCGCGCTGCACGTGAGCTTCGCGACAAGGGTCCCCCGGGCCCGTAAATCCCGGCCTTCAGAGGCACGACTATGCTCGTTCACCGCATGTCTGTCCGCATCTCTCTGGAGCACTCCATGGCCCTCAGAATCACTGTGATCGGCACCGGCTACCTCGGCGCCACCCACGCCGCGGCCATGGCGGAACTCGGCTTCGAAGTGCTCGGGCTCGATGTCGTGCCCGAGAAGATCGAGATGCTCAGCAGCGGCCGGGTCCCGATGTACGAGCCGGGGCTGGAGGAGCTGCTCCAGAAGCACGTCGCGGGCATCGAGGGATCCACCGGGCGGCTGCGGTTCACCACCTCGTGGGAAGAGGTCGGTGCCTTCGGTGATGTGCACTTCGTCTGCGTGAACACCCCGCAGAAGCACGGCGAGTACGCCTGCGACATGTCGTACGTGGACTCCGCCTTCGAGTCGCTGGCGCCGCAGCTCACCCGGCCCGCGCTGGTCGTCGGCAAGTCGACCGTGCCGGTGGGCTCCGCGGCCCGGCTCGCGGCGCGGCTGGCCGAACTGGCGCCGGTGGGAGCCGATGCGGAGCTGGCCTGGAACCCGGAGTTCCTGCGCGAGGGCTTCGCCGTGAAGGACACCCTGCACCCCGACCGGATCGTCGTCGGGGTGGAGAGCGAGCGGTCCGAGAAGGTGCTGCGCGAGGTGTACGCGGTGCCGGTCGCGGAGGGGTCGCCGTTCGTGGTGACGGACTTCCCGACCGCGGAACTGGTGAAGACCTCGGCGAACTCGTTCCTGGCGACCAAGATCTCCTTCATCAACGCGATGGCGGAGGTCTGCGAGGCCGCCGACGGCGATGTGGCGAAGCTGGCCGAGGCGATCGGTCACGACGAGCGGATCGGATCCAAGTTCCTGCGGGCCGGGATCGGCTTCGGCGGCGGGTGTCTGCCGAAGGACATCCGGGCGTTCATGGCGCGCGCCGGTGAGCTGGGCGCGGACCAGGCGCTGACCTTCCTCCGTGAGGTCGACTCGATCAACATGCGGCGCCGCGGTCACATGGTGGAGCTGGCCCGGGAGGCCGTGGGCGGGGAGACGTTCCTCGGCAAGCGGGTTGCCGTGCTGGGTGCGACGTTCAAGCCGGACTCGGACGACGTACGCGACTCGCCGGCCCTGAACGTCGCCGGGCAGATCCACCTCCAGGGCGGCCAGGTCACCGTCTACGACCCGAAGGGCATGGACAATGCCCGTCGGCTCTTCCCGACGCTCGGGTACGCCGAGTCGGCGCTGGACGCGGTGCGCGGCGCGGACGTGGTCCTGCACCTGACGGAGTGGCGCGAGTTCCGCGAGCTGGACCCGGCGGCGCTGGGCGAGGCCGCCGCACACCGGATCATCCTCGACGGCCGCAACGCGCTGGACAGCACACTGTGGCGCGAAGCGGGCTGGACATACCGGGCGATGGGCCGGCCCCGCGCCTGACCCGCCCCCGGACACGCCCTACCGGTCGAGTTCGCCGATCGTGGCCGTCGACGGGGCCCGGCGGAGCTGTGCCGCACGGGAGGCGAATTCGGCCTCACGCATCACGCGTGCCGCGTTCCCCCAGGTCAGCGCCGCGACATCGGACTCCGACCAGTCCCGTTCCAGTAGCTCGGCGATCAGCTGCGGGTAACGGGAGACGTCCGTGAGACCGTCGGCGTGCGTCGCCCCCGTGTCGTATCCGGCACCGAGGCCGACGCAGTCCGGGCCCGCCACCTCTCGGACGTGCTCCAGATGGTCGGCGACCTCGCGCAGGGAGGCGGTCCCCTCGCGGGCGACCTGGTCCGCGGCGAAACCGACCATGCAGAGGCCGTTGTTGGAGCGCAGCATCCGCAGCACGTCGTCGGGGACGTTCGACGGGTGGTCGGTGAGCTCGTGGGCCGCGGAGTGGGAGAAGATCACCGGCGCCTTCGCGACGGCGAGAGCGCGGCGCATGGTGTCGGGCGAGGCCCCGGTGAGGTCGACGAGGATGCCGAGCCGGTTCATCTCGCGTACGACTTCCTGGCCGAAGCGGGTGAGTCCGCCCCCGCGGCCGGTCCAGCTGGTGCCGGTGAGGGTGATCGACCGTACGCCGAGGGCGTGGTACGCACGCAGGGTGCCGAGCGAGTCGGCGAGGGCGTGGCCGGAGACGGGGCCGAGCAGCGCGGCGACGCGACCGCAGTTGCGGGCGTCGGTCATCTCCCCGACTCCGTGGGCCGGGCGCAGGGCCTCGGGGTATGCGGCGACGAGGGCGCGGACCTGGTCGATGCGGTCGAGGGTGGCGCTGACCGCCCGGTCGCCGGCGTGGTCCGCGGGGACCTGGAGGGACCAGAACTGGGCGCCGACGCGGCCGGCGCGCAGCCGGGGGACGTCCGTGTCCAGGGACCGTTCGCCCAGTTCGAGGTCGCACCAGGGGATGGAGCGGACGGCGTGGGCGAGGCCGTTGAACCCGTCGACGACCGGGTGCGCGGCAAGGAGCGCGCGGGCGCGGGCCAGTGGGTCGGGTGGGGCCGGTGCGTCCGGGTGCGGAACCGGTGACGGCCTCGCGGGGGCCGATATCTGTGCGTATTCCGCGTCGAGCTGCCCGATCGCGGTGGCGGTATCGACATGGTCCTGCAGGTCTGCCATGGGATGACTCCGTGACTCGGCGGCCATACGGTCACCGTTTCACGTGCGGGCAGGGGGGTCGCGGCACGCTGCTGCGTTCGGGGGACGGGAGGAGCGTCCTCCCGTCCCGTGGAACGTCAGGACGCCCGGGCGTCCAGTTCCTGGATCGTGGCGTGGGAGGGGCCGCGTCGCGTTTGCAGGTCGCGGGCGACGGCCTCGGCGTCGCGCAGCACCCGTACCGCGTTGCGCCAGGTGAGCTTGGCGAGGTCGGCGGCGGACCAGCCGCGGCCCAGAAGTTCCGCGATCAGGTTCGGGTAGCCCGCGACGTCCTCCAGACCTGAGGGGAGGAAGGCGGTGCCGTCGTAGTCGCCGCCGATACCGATGTGGTCGATCCCGGCGACCTCACGCATGTGGTCGAGATGGTCGGCGATCGTCGCCACGGTGGCCATCGGGCGCGGGTGGGCGGCCTCGAACTCCGCATGGATCTTCATGGCCTGCGCGGTGGTGTCGAGGTGGTGCAGACCGCGGTCACGCATGTTCCGGTCCGCCGCGCGGGTCCATTCGACGGCTTCCGGGAGGACGAACTTCGGTACGAAGGTCGCCATGGCGATGCCGCCGTTGGCCGGGAGCTGCGCGAGGACGTCGTCGGGGACGTTGCGCGGGTGGTCGCAGATCGCCCGCGACGACGAGTGCGAGAACATCACCGGCGCGGTGGAGGTGGCGAGTGCGTCGCGCATCGTCGTGGCCGCCACATGGGAGAGGTCGACCAGCATGCCGGTGCGGTTCATCTCCCGCACCACCTCATGGCCGAACGGCGAGAGACCGCCGACGCCCGGCTCGTCCGTCGCCGAGTCCGCCCACGCGATGTTGTCGTTGTGGGTGAGCGTCATGTAGCGGACGCCGAGGGCGTGCAGGGCGCGCAAGGTGCCCAGCGAGTTGTTGATGGAGTGGCCGCCCTCGGCGCCCATCAGGGAGGCGATCCGGCCCTCGGTGCGGGCCGCCTCCATGTCGTCGGCGGTCAGGGCGCGCCGCAGGTCCGCGGGGTAGCGGTCCAGCAGCTCCGCGACCACGTCGATCTGTTCGAGGGTGGCGCTGACGGCGTCCTCACCCGCCATGTCGGACCGTACGTAGACGGACCAGAACTGCGCCCCGACGCCACCGGCGCGCAGCCGCCCGATGTCGGTGTGGAGGTGGGCGGACTGGTCGGTGGCGATGTCGCGGGCGTCCAGGTCGTATCCGACCTGTTCCCGAAGTGCCCAGGGCAGATCGTTGTGACCGTCGACGACCGGGTACTCGGCGAGGAGTTCCGCAGCCTGTGCAAGGTGGTCGCCGAAGTGGTCCGTGGTCCGGTCCGCGATCTGCTCCGCCATGGTTGCCCGCTTCCGCTCGTTGTCCGCTGTGTCTACTTGCCGAAGCCGAAGGAGTCGCTGCCCTCGACCTTGCTGCGCAGCCGCTTGCCCTTCTCGGTCGCCTGGTCGTTCAGCTCCTGCTGGAACTCCCGCATGCGGGCCAGCAGTTCGCTGTCGTGGGCGGCGAGGATACGGGCGGCGAGCAGACCCGCGTTGCGCGCGCCGCCGACCGACACGGTCGCGACGGGCACACCGGCCGGCATCTGCACGATGGACAGCAGGCTGTCCATGCCGTCCAGGTACTTCAGCGGAACCGGGACGCCGATGACGGGCAGCGGGGTGACCGACGCGAGCATGCCGGGCAGGTGGGCTGCGCCGCCCGCGCCCGCGATGATCGCCTTGAGACCGCGGTCCGCGGCGTTCTCCCCGTACGCGATCATTTCGTGCGGCATGCGGTGGGCGGAGACGACGTCGACCTCGTACGGGATCTCGAACTCGTCGAGGGCCTTGGCCGCTGCTTCCATGACGGGCCAGTCGGAGTCCGAACCCATGACGATGCCGACGACCGGCGCGGCGGAGGCGGGGGAAGTCATTCGGTGATCGTTCCTCGCAGGTAGTCGGCCGCGTGCCGGGCGCGCTCACGCACGTCCGCCAGGTCGTCGCCGTAGGTGTTGACGTGTCCGACCTTGCGGCCCGGCTTCACGTCCTTGCCGTACATGTGGATCTTGAGCTGCGGGTCGCGGGCCATGCAGTGCAGGTACGCCTGGTACATGTCCGGGTAGTCGCCGCCCAGGACGTTGCACATGACCGTCCAGGTGGCGCGCGGGCGCGGGTCGCCGAGCGGCAGGTCGAGAACGGCCCGGACGTGGTTGGCGAACTGCGAGGTGATCGCGCCGTCCTGGGTCCAGTGCCCGGAGTTGTGCGGGCGCATCGCGAGCTCGTTGACGAGTATGCCGGGAGTCCCGTCGTCATTGCGGGTCTCGAAGAGTTCGACGGCGAGGTGGCCGACGACATCGAGCTCGGCGGCGATCCGCAGGGCCAGCTGCTGGGCCTCGCCGGCGAGCTGCTCGCTCAGCTCGGGGGCCGGAGCGATGACCGTGTCGCAGACGCCGTCGACCTGGATCGACTCGACGACCGGGTAGGCGACTGCCTGGCCGTGCGGCGAGCGGACGATGTTGGCCGCCAGCTCCCGTACGAAGTCGACCTTCTCCTCGGCGAGGACCGGGACACCCGCCCGGAACGGGTCGGCCGCGTCCGCCTCGGAGCGGACCACCCAGACGCCCTTGCCGTCGTAGCCGCCGCGGACCGTCTTCAGGATGACGGGGAAGCCACCGACCTCGGCCGCGAACGCCGCGGCGTCCGCCGGGTCCGTCACGATGCGGTGGCGGGGGCAGGGTGCGCCGATCTCGCCGAGCTTCGCGCGCATCACCCCCTTGTCCTGGGCGTGCACCAGCGCGTCGCGGCCGGGACGCACGGGGATGCCGTCCGCCTCCAGGGCCCGCAGATGCTCGGTCGGGACGTGCTCGTGATCGAAGGTGATCACGTCACAACCGCGCGCGAAGGCGCGCAGCGTGTCCAGGTCGCGATAGTCGCCGATGACGACTTCGCTCACCACCTGGGCCGCCGAGTCCTGAGGGGTGTCGCTGAGGAGCTTGAATTTGATGCCGAGGGGGATGCCCGCCTCGTGGGTCATACGGGCGAGCTGACCGCCGCCGACCATGCCGACTACCGGGAACGTCACGCCTCCAGGATATCGGGCGTCCGGGGGACCCCCGGACGATGCCCCGGAAGGCGGCGGCCGGAGGCTCCGTGTCACAGGCTCGCCACGCCTCGATGGATGCTCACAGGTATCTCATGGGAGGCCTCGATAGCATGACTGGGTTGACCGAATCCACGGACGGGGCTGAGCCATCACCATGAGCGAACGGGGCGTACTACGGACCCGGCTGGATGCGCTGGCCCGGGAGGTCGCCAAGTTCGGCGTGGTCGGTGCGATGGGGCTGCTGGTCAATGTGGGGGTGTCCAACCTGCTGTGGCACACCACGGACCTTCAAGTGGTGCGGGCCAGTCTGCTGGCCACGTTCGTCGCCATCCTCTTCAACTACGTGGGCTTCCGCTACTGGACGTACCGGGACCGTGACAAGACCGGGCGGACCCGGGAACTGACCCTGTTCCTGCTGTTCAGCGCAGTGGGTGCGGCGATCGAGAACGGCGTGCTGTACACGGCGACGTACGGGTTCGGATGGAACGGCCCGGTCCAGAGCAACGTCTTCAAGATCCTGGGAATCGGGATCGCGACGCTGTTCCGGTTCTGGTCCTACCGGAGCTGGGTGTTCAAGGCGCTGCCTGCCAAAGACGGCGTAGGTGTGGTGGCGCAGGGACGCGGGGCCGCGGAGCAGGTGCCGGTGGAACGGGTGCCGGTGGAGCCGGCGGAGTCCGTACGACGTTGAGGCACCGGGGGCGTCCGGTTGCCGCCTCGTCCTCGATCCCCCTCGACGGGCTTGATTCAGCGGACCGGTCGTTCCGGTTCCTCGCGGTTCAGGGCCACCCGGCTCAGGAACAGGGCGAAGACCGCCGGTTGCTGCTGGAGCAGTTCCAGGCGACCGCCGTCCGCCTCGGCCAGATCGCGGGCGACCGCGAGGCCGATTCCCGTCGAGTTGCGGCCGCTGATCGTCCTCTCGAAGATCCTGGCGCCCAGATCGGGCGGAACGCCGGGGCCCTCGTCCGTCACCTCGATGACCGCCTGGTTGCCGGTGACCCGGGTGCGCAGGGCCACCGTGCCGCCGCCGTGCATCAGTGAGTTCTCGATCAGCGCGGCCAGCACCTGGGCGACCGCGCCCGGCGTGCCGACGGCCCGCAGCCCCTGTTTACCGGAGCGGACGATGGCGCGGCCCTCGCCGCGGTAGGCGGGGCGCCACTCCTCGATCTGCTGCTTGACGACCTCGTCGAGGTCGAAGACGACCGCCGAGCCGGTGCGCGGGTCGCGGGCGTTGGTCAGCAGCCGCTCCACCACGTCGGTGAGGCGCTCGACCTGGGTGAGGGCGATGTTCGCCTCCTCCTTCACCGTCTCCGGGTCGTCGGTGACGGAGATCTCCTCGATCCGCATGGAGAGCGCGGTCAGCGGCGTGCGGAGCTGGTGGGAGGCATCGGCTGCGAGCCGGCGTTCCGCGGTCAGCATCCGGGCGATCCGTTCGGCGGAGGAGTCGAGGACGTCCGCGACCCGGTCCAGCTCTGGCACCCCGTACCGCTTGTGGCGCGGCCGAGGGTCACCGGAGCCCAGGCGTTCCGCGGTCTCGGCGAGGTCGGTGAGCGGCGAGGTCAGTTTGTTGGCCTGGCGTACGGCGAGGAGCACCGCGGAGACGATCGCAAGCAGCGCCACCGCCCCGATGATCATCAGGGTGCGCCCGACCTCGCTGGTGACGGCGGAGCTGGACTCCTCGACGGTGACCTTCTCGCCCTGCTCCCCCTTCGCTGTGCTTCTGATCACACTGCCGGTGGGGCGCGCGCCCACTTCGATGGGGGTGCGGCCGGGGATCTCGACCCGGGCGTACCGGTTGTGGGCAACCTGTTGGGCCAGCACCCCGGGGTTGATCCGTTCCGCCCCGAGGAGCCGGCTCTCGACCACGCTGATCAGCCGCAGCGCCTCGGAGTCGACACTCTCCTGGGCGCTGTTGCTGATGGTGCGGGTCTCGACGATGACGAGGGAGACGCCGAAGACGGCGATCACCACGAGCACCACGGCGAGCGTGGAGTTGATCAGTCGGCGGCGCATGACTGTTTCTGTACGTCAGCTCTTCTCGAACCGGAAGCCGACGCCCCGGACGGTCGCGATGTAGCGGGGGTTGGCCGCGTCGTCACCGAGCTTCTTGCGGAGCCAGGAGATGTGCATGTCGAGCGTCTTCGTGGACGACCACCAGGTGGTGTCCCAGACCTCGCGCATCAGCTGGTCGCGGGTGACGACCCGGCCGGCGTCGCGGACCAGGACCCGCAGCAGGTCGAACTCCTTCGCGGTGAGCTGGAGCTCCTCGTCGCCCATCCAGGCCCGGTGCGATTCGACGTCGATCCGCACCCCGTGCGTGGCGGGCTGCGGGGTCGGGTCGGTGGCGCCGCGCCGGAGCAGCGCCCGGACCCGGGCGAGGAGTTCGGCCAGGCGGAACGGCTTGGTGACGTAGTCGTCGGCTCCGGCGTCCAGGCCGACGACGGTGTCCACCTCGTCGGCGCGGGCGGTGAGCACCAGGATCGGCACGGCGTGGCCCTCGGCGCGGAGCCGTCGGGCTACTTCGAGGCCGTCCATCCCGGGCAGGCCCAGGTCGAGGACGACCAGGTCGATGCCCCCCTGGAGGCCGGCGTCGAGAGCGGTCGGACCGTCTTCGCGGACCTCGACCTCGTAACCCTCCCGACGCAGGGCGCGAGCCAGCGGCTCCGAGATGGAAGCGTCGTCCTCGGCGAGCAGTACACGGGTCATGGAGTGATGGTAGTCCGCATGGGGCGGCCACCGTGAGGTGATCCACAAGGCCTGTAGGTCTGAGTCCCATTCGGAGGAGGACCTTGGAATATGCGAGTCTGGTTGCACCTGGACCTGTGATCCATCTCTCAAGTCCTTTCATATCGACCACCGTCGTGTCGTATGGTGACTCGACGCCTGTTGCACTACTCAAAGACCTTTGGGCAGCTTTAAGCGCCAAGGGTCTTTTTTGTTCGCGGGCTGGTAACTGCCAGCCCCGACTTCAGTGAATGACCTGTGGCCGGGCCCGGAGCGCAAGGAAGTGCGCCGGGCGTGGATCCCGATGCAGCTGGTCCCCCGACTCCGGTACCCGCTCCGTACACCGTGCGGAGTCCGGAGCGAATCCCTTCTCAGGCGTGTAGGGATGGGGCGTTTGCCGCGTCGGTGCCGGCCTCCCCCCACCGGGCGCGTCACGCTCACGAGGCGCCGCGTCCCGAGCAAGCAAGGATCGACCATGGCGTCCAGCCTGACGAAGGACTCCGCCAGCACGTCTGGCTCCGAGAAGACCTTCTTCGGCCACCCCCGCGGCCTGGCCACTCTCTTCATGACCGAGATGTGGGAGCGCTTCAGCTACTACGGCATGAGGGCCCTGCTCCCCCTCTACCTGATCGCCCCCAACGGGCTTCACATGAACCCCGCCACGGCCACGGCGATCTACTCGGTCTACGTGTCGCTGGTGTACCTGCTCGCGATGCCCGGCGGCTGGTTCGGCGACCGTGTCTGGGGTCCCCGCAAGACGGTCGCCGTCGCCGGCGGGATCATCATGATCGGCCACCTGGCGCTGGCGCTGCCCTTGCAGGGCACCTTCTTCGCCGGCCTCGGACTCGTCGCTATCGGCTCCGGTCTGCTGAAGTCCAACATCTCCACGATGGTCGGCCACCTCTACGACGGCCCGGACGACCCGCGCCGCGACGGTGGCTTCACGATCTTCTACATGGGCATCAACGTGGGCGCCTTCGCCGCCCCGCTGGTCATCGGCACCATCGGTGAGAACGTCAACTGGCACCTGGGCTTCGCGCTCGCCGCGGTCGGCATGGGACTGGGCCTCGTCCAGTACCTGCTCGGCACCCGCCACCTGAACGAGCGCAGCCTCGTCGTCCCGAAGCCGCTGTCGGCCGTCGAGCGCGCCGCCACGCTGCGCAAGGGCATGATCTGGCTGGCCATCGCGGCCGTCTTCTACATCGTCACGGTCGTCACCGGCGTCTACACGCTCAACTGGATCCTGGTCCCGATCACCGTCGCGGGTCTGGTCATTCCGGTGATGGTCCTGACGCGCATCAAGCGCGACAAGGAGCTCAGCGCCGCCGAGCAGTCGAAGATGTCCGGCTACATCTGGTTCTTCGTCGCCGCCGCCATCTTCTGGATGATCTACGACCAGGGCGGTTCGACCCTGGCGATCTTCGCCGACAGCTCGGCCGACAACAGCGTCCTCGGATGGGACTTCCCGGTCTCCTGGTACCAGTCGGTCAACCCGGTCCTGATCATGGCGCTGGCCCCGGTCTTCGCCGCCTTCTGGCTGGCGCTGAACCGGCGTGGCAAGGAGCCGAGCACGATCGTGAAGTTCAGCTCCGGTCTGGTGCTGGTCGGTGCGTCGTTCTTCCTCTTCCTGATGCCGCTGACGATCGCCACGGACGGCCACAAGGCCGCCGCGATGTGGCTGGTCGCGATCTACTTCGTGCAGACCGTCGCCGAACTGACGCTGTCCCCGGTCGGTCTCTCCGTCACCACGAAGATGGCTCCGGCCAAGTACGCGAGCCAGATGATGGGTGTCTGGTTCCTGGCCGTCACCGCCGGTGACTGCACCACGGGTCTGCTCTCCATCGCGGGTGTCGACCTCAACGGCACCGGTATCGTCGCTCTGCAGGCCGCCCTCGCGGCGGCCGCGGGTGTCGCGATCTTCCTGTACCGCAACAAGGTCAAGCAGCTCATGGGCGACGTGCACTGAGGCACTGAAGCACTGAAGCGCTGAAGGGCCGCTGCACCGGATCGTCGGTGCAGCGGCCCTTCGCGTATCCGGCGGCTCAGCTCACCGGGTGCCGCGCAGCCTGCGCCACGGGGTGAACGTGAACACGGCGCCGCCCAGCAGGATCGCCGTACCGGCGACCAGGCCGAGTGCGCGCAGGGTGCCGTTGTCCTCGGCCCCGGTCTCGGCCAGTCCGCCTCCGGAGTCCGTACCGCCGCCGGTCGTGGCGCCGCCCGTGTCCGAGCCGCCCACGGCCCCGCCGGGCTGGGACGAGGTGTCCAGCACCAGGGAGGCCGCGACACCGGCGGGCGGGGTGCAGGTCGTCGTCGTGCCGAGCGCCTTCACGGTCAGCACGCCCGGGCCGAGGGTGGACTTACCGCTCGCGCCCGGCTTGTACGTACCCGTGAGATCGGGGATCTCGATCGGTTCACCGGACTTGATGGGCTCCTTGTTGGTGGGGCCCTCGACATGGACCGTGCCCTTGTCGGCTCCGCCGAGCTTGACCTCCATGGAGGGCTTCACCGAATCGGCCGGGATGTCGGCGGGGCTGTCCATGACCGACTTGCTGAACTTCACCGTGAGGTCGAAGCTGCCGCCGTTCTTCTTCGCATTGATCTTCACCGGGGAGGTGGCGTTCTTGTCACCGATCGGCGTCTTGCAGGCGTACGCGACAGACACCTCCTTGCCCTCGAAGTCGGTCTCACCGCCGCCGCTCGACCCGGCGGTGGTGCCGCCGGAGTCACTGCCTCCGGTGTCCGTACCGCCGGCCGTCGTGCCCGCCGTCGTTCCCCCTGCGGCCGTCGTGCCGCCCGCCGTGGTGGAACCGGTGGTCGTGCCACCCGCTGTCGTACCGGTGGTCGTACCGCCCGATGTCGTACCGCCACCGTCCGTCACCTTGATCGTCGCGCCCGGCTGAACGGCCTCCTTCGGGGAGCACTTGGTGTCGGTGGAGATCGGCTTCGACACGTTGATGTTGTACGCGCCCGGCGTCAGCGTGATCTCACCGGCCTTCTCCAGCTTCAGCGTGCCCTTCATGTCGGGCAGCACCATGGCGCTGTTCTTGGGGATCGGCGGGTTCTGCCGTGGCCCTTCCATCTGCAGCGTTCCCGTGGCCGCGCCGCCGACCTCGATGGTGCCGGTCGGCTTGACCGTGTCCTTCTCCAGGTCCAGGACGTCGGGGTTCTTGGAAGCGGCCTCGACCGTCTTCCACACCACCTCGACGCTGTCCCCGACCTTTGCCTCGGCGGGCGCGGTCAGCTGCACCTTGGTCGTGCCCTGCACAGGAGGCAGTCCGGAGATGGACGGCGGTATGCACTCCGTCTTGTACGAGACGTCGGCAGCCAGGGCTGGGCTCGCGGCCAGCAGGATCCCCGCGCCGCCGAGCATCAGCGCGACTCCGGCCGCGCTCATCCTCCGTTGCGTGCTCACGAATGTCCCTTCGTCGTGGGTCTGTTCTCTGACGGTGCGGAATCCGGTGTGAACCACGGCAGCGCGGCCGTGGTGGTCGCGCCCGGGGCGGGTCCTGCCGCGGACGCTGTCGAGGGGGCCTCCGGGGCGCGCGGTCCCCGGCGCAGCCTCGCCGTCGCGTCGGCCGGCAGCGGATGGCGGTGACGGCCGGCGCGGGCCGAGGTGTACGCGGCGCGGGGCCGCACCTTGTCGACGATCGCCATGCCGATGCGGAACACCGCGGCCGGTACGACGAGGCAGAGCAGGATCCAGAAGAGTGTGACGCCCCAGGGGCGGCCCACCCCCCACGGCTGTTCGGCCAGTGTTTTCGTCCCGTACCGCAGGGAGATCCGGTAGTCGCCGTGGGCGCCCGCCGTCAGTTCGACCGGCAGTGCGATCCGTGCCTTGCGGCCGGGCGCGATGGTGCCGCGCCACTGTCGCTCCTCCCACTGCGGGGCGAAGACGCCGTGCGCGGTGCCGACCCGGAAGACCGGGTCCTTGACCGGCGCCGAACCGAGGTTGCCCACGGTGAAGACGAGTTGCCGGGAGGGCGGGGCGCCGAACCAGGTGAGGATTCCGCTGTCGCCCTCCAGCCGGGTGGTGGCGAGCACCGCGAGCTTTCCGCCGTCCGTCTGTTCCGGCAGTGGGAGGACGGGGTGTCCGGCGACGACGAACCCGGCGTCGGCGGCTGCCTGTTCCCCGGTGACCGTCGCGACATGCACCACGCAGGGGCACGGCCTGGGCGGTTCGGAGACCGGCATCTTCTTGCTGAAGGCGCCCTTGGCGTCGGTGGTGACGGCGCGTCCGTCGGCATTGGCGCAGGAGTTGGTGCCGCCGATGACGCCCGTGCCGGGCGCGGACTGTCCGCAGATCAGCATCATCAGCAGGGTGTTCGGCCGCCATCCGGTGCCCTTGACGGTAATGTCACCGCCCTTGCCCGCCTGCTGCTCGGAGAGGGTGACCGCGGGCTTTCCGTCCGCCGCGCGGGCACCGGGCGCGGGCAGGAGCATCAGGGCGGGCAGCAGCGCGACGAGCAGCGCGGCGGCCCACCGGTGGCTGCCGCGCCGGAGGGACGCCGGTCCGGTCTGTCGTCTCACGATTGCGCTCCCGCCTTCACCAAGTGCCTTCTCTCTGCCGTGGTTCGAGCTGCGTCGCCATGGTCCGGGCCGCCGTCGCCCGATGGCCGGCGGTGGCTGCGCCGGAGCCGGTACGCGTACGCGCCTGCGGCGGCCGCGGCCAGGACCAGCAGGGCGCCGCCGGTCACCGGCGCCCAGGGGACGAAGGCCGCTCGGGCTGTCGCCTCGCTGTGCGCTCCGGCCGCGGCGGTGACGCGGAGCCGGACGGTGGCGGAATCGAGCGCGGGGGCGTCCCGCCACGGTTCGGTGAGTTTCACCCGCTGTCCGGGCAGCAGGTCCACCGGCAGGTTCCGCGCCTCGCGCCGCAGCAGGGTGCCGAAGACCCCGTCCGCGCTGACGGCGAGGCGCGGGGCGAGGGCCGCGTTGCCCCGGTTGACGAGGGTGTAGTGGATGGTCCGCCCGGACACGCTGACGTCCTCCACGGTCAGCGCGGTCAGCGTGGGCCCGCTGACCCGCAGATGGACGCGTACGCCCACCGAGCGCCCGGAGTGCTCGGCGACGATCGCCCCCGGGTGGTCGCCGGGCGACGCACCTGCCGGGACGGTGACGGAGAACGGCACCTCGGCGCGGGTACGGGCGGGCACGGTCACCCGGTCCGCGGCGAGCCGCAGCCAGGCACCGGTCCCGGTGGAGTCCTTCGTTCCGCGTACGGCGATGTCACCGCCCCCGGCGTTGTACGCATCCGCCCCGCGCAGTCGCACGGTGACCGGGGCGGTGCCCGGGTTGGTGACGGAGAGCCGGTCCTGCAGCACGGTGCCGGGCAGTCCCTCCAGATAGAAGTACGGTCTGCCGCCGTCCTCTCCGCTCCGGGTCCCAGCGCCCACTGCGGGCTGCGCCGTCCAGTCCGCGCCGCTCAGGTCGGCGGCGGCCGCCGGGCTCGCGGTCAAGGCGCAGGCGAAAGCGCACAACAGGGCTGCGAGAACGGCTCGGACGGCGTGACCGGTCAACGGTGGCATAGGGGTGGGCTCCCTGCTGCGTACAGAACGGGCGTGTACGTACGGACGGCGCGCGGCGGCTCCGTGGAGCTCAGCCCGCGGCCCGTTGTCCGCGCCTGGTCAGCCACAGCACCCCGGCCGCACCGGTCAGCAGTACCGTGCCGCCGAGCGTCCCGAGCGCCATCGCCGAGTCGAGCGGTCCGGTCTTCGGCAGGGTCGTTTCCGAGGTGTCCTTCGAGCCGCCCGCCGCCGTCACATCGAGTTCGAGCGACGGCTTCGGACTGTTGCCCGGGGTGCAGGTCGTGGTCGTACCGAGCGCCTTGATGGTGAGCACTCCGGCGGTGAAGCCGACCTTGCCGCTCTTCCTCGGGGTGTACGTACCCGAAAGGTCGCTGATCTTGATCGGGGTGTTCGCCGGGATCGCCGCGGCGTTCGCCGGTCCCGAGACCTGGACCTGACCCGATTCGGCGCCGCTCAGCCGGATGACCGCGCTGGGCTTCATGGCGCCCTTGCCCAGCTCCACGGGGCTGGACGAGACGCCCTTCTGGAAGGACATCGTGAGCGTGTAACTGCTGCCGCTCTTCACGCTCTTGATGTCGATGGGCGACACCGCGCTCTTGTCTCCGATCGGCGTCTTGCACTTGTAGTCGACGTCCACGACCGTGGCGTGGGCGGCGGGCGCGGCCAGCAGCACCACCGAGCCGGCCAGCGCGGACGCCAGCGCAAGAGCTGTTCGCTTCGGGTACGGCACCTCAGTTCCCCTCATGCCGGAAGTCGCCGCGCGCCGTATCACTCCGACGCAAGTTACTGACGACACATCAGATTGGGCGCTCAAGGTACGCCTGGGGCCGTATGGAGGGAAGACAAAGAGCGCGCCGATCCGGCGCGCTCTTCGGGGGCAAGAAGGAGGGGCCGTACGGCCCGACGGTTCGGGTGGTGACTACGCGGGGGCGGCCAGCTCCGCCCATACGGTCTTGCCGGGCTCGCCCGGCACCCGCTGGACACCCCAGTCCAGGCAGAGCCGTTGCACGATAAACATGCCGTGCCCGCCGGGCCGGCCCGCCCGGTGCGGGGTGCGCGGCGCGGGCTGTCCCGCACCGCTGTCGACGACCTCCACCCGCAGCACCTTCGAGGTGCAGGCGATGCGAAGCTCCTCGGGTCCTTCCGCGTGCAGGCAGGCGTTCGTGACCAGTTCGGAGACGACCAGCAGGACGTCCTCGGCGGCTGCGCGCCGGTCGGCGCTCGATGCCGGGAGCCAGCCCCAGTCGTGGAGTGCCTGACGGGCGAAATCGCGGGCCGTCGGCACGATGCCGCTGACCTCCCGCAGGGGCAGCGTGCGCCACCGCCGGTCGACGGGCCCGGAGGAGGCTGCGTCGGCGCCGTCGCCCGCGCCCTCCGGCTCCCGGCCGAGGTCGCCCGGCGGATGCTGCCGGGTGGTGCTCATCAGCGCTTCACCTCACCGATTCACCATGTCGCCATTGAACAGTTACAGATACAGATACAGATACGGGTGCGGCTGCCGAAACGGACACCGACCGCATACGGAGTGTGCAGGCCACTCAGGTCACACGAGGTTCGCCGGGATGTCTCCTGCCCGGCCGTATCGTGACAACACCCACTTCGCCCATGCGGAATGCGTGAGGCAGGCGACACCCGGGACGGGTGAGACTGCGCTCCGGGCCACGATCAGGTGTCCAGCGCCGATTCGAGGGAGTCGTGGACGGTGAAGACCGCCTCGGCCCCGGTGATCTCGAAGACCCTCGCCACCATCGGCAGCATTCCGGCCAAATGGACCCCTCCCCCGGCCGCCTCCGCCTTGAGGCGGGCACCGAGCAGCACATTGAGCCCGGTGGAATCACAGAATTCGAGTCGCGAACAGTCGACCACCAGTCGGGTCCGTCCTTGTTCGACCGCGCTCTCCAAGGGTTCGCGGAGCAGATCGGCGGTGTGGTGATCCAGCTCACCCACCGGCGTCACCACCTCACTGCGCCCCTCGGTCCGGACCTCGACCTGAAGTCGACCCCGGTTCGCACTGCCGACCGTCTGGCGGTCCATGCCCGTCCCTCTTCGCCGTTCATCACTGCCTGCGTCACCGTGCGCGTCACTCTCTGCGATGGCGCGTGCGGTTGCGTGTGTAGCTGTCGCTGACGTTCGTAAAACACTACGCGTTCCGTGCGGCACACGGTAGCCGAAGACCTCAACAAACCGGACATATAGCCTCAATTGGAGGTTGTATCTGCACGTCCGGACCGGGTAAGGGTAGAGGGACACCCGAAACACGACCGGCTTTGGAGGCGCCGCTTCACCGCAGGAACACGTATGGGCATCGGCAGCCATATGCCGAGAACGATGGAGGAGACCATGTCACCCCGGCTCGACGGACCGCGTACCCACATCGCGACGTCAGCATGTCCTCAGGGACTGACCGAATCAGACTCCCCTGCCGCGGTCGCCGTACCCGCTCCGCGCCGCAGCACCAGCAGCAACAACATCGGCAGTGCCAAGGGCAGCGGCGATCTCGAAGGACTTCCCGAGATCCCGCCGTACGACGAAGTGGGCGCACTGGACGCCAGAGCCCTGTCGAAGACACTCTTCGCGCGGCTCGAATCCCTCGAAGAGGGCACCCACGAGTACGCGTACGTACGCAACACACTCGTCGAACTGAACCTGGCCCTGGTCAAGTTCGCCGCCTCACGGTTCCGCTCCCGCAGCGAACCGATGGAGGACATCATCCAGGTCGGCACCATCGGCCTGATCAAGGCGATCGACCGGTTCGAGCTGAGCCGGGGCGTCGAGTTCCCGACCTTCGCGATGCCGACCATCATCGGCGAGATCAAGCGATTCTTCCGCGACACCACATGGTCCGTGCGCGTCCCGCGCCGACTGCAGGAGCTGCGGCTCGACCTGGCCAAGGCGGGCGACGAACTCGCCCAGCAGCTCGACCGGGCGCCCACCGTGGGCGAACTCGCCGACCGCCTCGGACTCACCGACCACGAGGTCGTCGAGGGCATGGCCGCGAGCAACGCGTACACCGCGAGCTCGCTCGATGCCAAGGCCGAGGAGGACGAGACCGAGAGCGCGCTGGCGGACCGGATCGGCTACGAGGACCACGGACTCGAAGGCATCGAGTACGTCGAGTCCCTGAAGCCGCTGATCGCCGCGCTGCCCGGTCGCGACCGGAAGATCCTCTCGCTCCGCTTCGTCGCCAATATGACGCAGTCGGAGATCGGCGACGAACTCGGCATCTCCCAGATGCATGTCTCGCGGCTGCTCTCCCGGACGCTGGTCAAGCTCAGGAAGGGCCTGACTCTGGAGGAATGATCCCGGAGTTCCCCGCGCCCCCGCGGGACCACTTGCGGAAGGACCTGCCCGACAAAGGGCGGGTCCTTCCGCATGGTTGACGAAGGGTCACGGACCGGGCCACATCGGGGCTCCGTCCGGTCCCACGGCTCATGGGGAGAGCGGACCGGCGACCTGGGCAGCACTGGAAACAGCGATGCGCGAGCGGCTCGGCCGGGAATGCCTGTACATGCCGTCCTGCCGACTGGGGCTGTACGTGGCCCTGCACCAGTGGTGCGAACCCGGCGGCAGGATCCTGATGTCACCCGCCAACGACGACGTCATCCTCTTCGTCATCCTCGGGCGCGGCCTGCGCCGACTGCTCGACCAGCCCCCGGTCTCCCCCTTGAGCCCCGCCGCAGGACGGCTCCATGGACGGTACCGGTGGCAGTCACTCCTCGGCAGGCGGTCGCGACATCGTGTGACTGAAGAGCGAAAGTCGGATTCTTCCGGTTTGGGGGGCGAGGCCGGAGATATCGCTCAGAGGGCGCGTTCGCCGCGCTGCCGGACCGCCTGGACCAGGGGGACGCCCGGCCGGTAGGCGAGGTGGACATGGCTGGGGGCGTCGAGGAGGACCAGGTCGGCGCGGGCGCCCGGAGCGATGCGGCCGATGTCCGTACGGCGCAGGGCCGCTGCGCCGCCCGCGGTGGCGGACCAGAGGGCCTCGTCGGGGGTCATGCCCATGTCGCGTACGGCCAGGGCGATGCAGAAGGGCATGGACGAGGTGAACGACGAGCCCGGGTTGCAGTCCGTGGACAGCGCGACGGTGGCGCCCGCGTCGAGGAGGCGGCGGGCGTCGGGCCAGTTCGCGCGGGTGGAGAACTCGGCGCCGGGGAGGAGTGTGGCGACGGTGTTGCCCTGGGCGAGGGCGTCGACGTCCGCGTCGGTGAGGTGCGTGCAGTGGTCGGCGGAGGCGGCGTCCAGCTCGACGGCGAGCTGGACGCCGGGGCCGTAGGTGAGCTGGTTGGCGTGGACCCGGGGGTGCAGGCCCTTCGCCATGCCCGCGGTCAGGATCGCGCGGGCCTGGTCGCCGTCGAACGCACCCTTCTCGCAGAACACGTCGACCCAACGGGCGTACGGGGCACAGGCGTCGAGCATCGGCCCGGTGACCAGGTCGACGTACCCGGCGGGATCGTCGGCGTAGTCCGGGGGGACGACGTGGGCGCCGAGATAGGTGACCTCGTCGGTGTGGCGGGCGGCGATGCGCAGCGCGCGGGCTTCGTCCTCCACGGTGAGCCCGTAGCCGGACTTGGTCTCGAAGGTGGTGGTGCCCTGGCGGAGTGCCTCGGCGAGATAGCGGACGACGTTGGCGTCCAGCACGTCGTCGGTGGCGGCGCGGGTGGCGGCGACCGTGGTGCGGATACCGCCCGCGGTATAAGGGCGGCCGGACATCCGGGCGTTGAACTCCTCGGTGCGGTCGCCCGCGAAGAGGAGGTGGGAGTGGGAGTCGACGAATCCCGGGATCACCGCGCGGCCGCCCGCGTCGACGGCGTTGTCAGTGGCGGGTGCTTTGCTTGATTCACCGGTCCAGACGACCCGGTCGCCCTCGATGACGACGGCCGCGTCCAGGATCAGGCCCAGGGGGGAACCGTCACCGAGGGAGGGGTCGTTGGTGACCAGACTGGCGATGTTGGTGATGGCGGTCGTCGTCATCGGGGGACTGCTCTCCTTGCGAGGATCCGGGGTCAGCCGTGCAGGACGGCGATGGCCGAGGCGAGTGCTGCGGGGACGTCCTCGACGAGCGTGTGCTGCCCGTCGCGGACGATGTGTCGGCCTGCCACGACCGTATGGCGCACATCGGCTGCGGAGGCGGCGAATACGACTGCTTCGGCAGCCAGTCGGGGCACCGGTCCCGCTGTTCTGACGGAGTCCAGGGCGACGGTGGTGAAGTCGGCGAGCGCGCCCGGTTCCAGGGTGCCCGCGTCGGACCGGCCGAGGGCGGCGTGCCCGTCGGCGGTAGCGGCGCGCAGCAGTGCGGCCGCCGTCCAGTGGCCGCGGGCATGGGTGCGCAGACGCTCGTTGAGCTCCATGGCGCGGGCCTCTTCGAAGAGGTCGATCACGGCGTGGCTGTCACTCCCGAGGGAGAGCGGCGAGCCGGCGCGCTGCAGGGCGACGGCGGGTCCGATGCCGTCGGCGAGGTCGCGTTCGGTCGTGGGGCACATGCAGGTGCCGGTGGCCGAGACGCCGAGCAGCGCGATGTCCTCACTGCTGAGGTGGGTGTTGTGGATGCCGGTGGTGCGCGGGCCGAGGACCCCGTGGTCGGCGAGGAGCCGGGTGGGCGAACAGCCGTGGGCTGCCTGGCAGGCGTCGTTCTCCGCGGTCTGTTCGGACAGGTGGACATGGAGGGGCGCCTGCCGCTCCTCGGCCCACTTCGCCACGGTCGCGAGCTGCCCGGCGGGCACGGCGCGTACGGAGTGGACGGCCGCGCCGATCAGGGCGTGATCGCTGCCCTTGAGCAGGGAGGCGCGTTCGGCCCAGGCGTCCGCGGTGGTGTCGGAGAAGCGCAGCTGGTGCTGGTCGGGCTCCCGGTACTGGCCGGCCCGCTGCCCGAATCCGGCGGCGAGATAGGCCGTGTCCAGCAGGGTGATCCGGATCCCGGCCGCGGCGGCGGCGGCGATCAGGGCTTCGCCCATCGCGTTGGGGTTGTTGTACGGGGCTCCGCCCGGCGCGTGGTGCAGATAGTGGAACTCACCCACCGCGGTGATGCCTGCCAGCGCCATCTCGGCGTACACGGCACGGGCCAGGTCGTAGTACGTATCGGGGGTGAGCCGGGCCGCGACCTGGTACATGAGCTCGCGCCAGGTCCAGAAGGTGCCGGAGCCGACCTGGACGGTGGAGCGCAGGGCGCGGTGGAAGGCGTGCGAGTGGGTGTTGGCGAGACCGGGCACCGTGAGCCCGCGCAGCACGGTGGCGCCCGGCGGCGGGGCGTCGACGCCGGTACGGATCCCGGCGATCCGCCCGTCGGCGACGGCCAGGGTCACGCCCGGCTCGACATGGGTGCCGAGCCAGGCGTGGGACATCCAGAACGTGGCGGTGCGGTGCGCGCCCGTCGGTGTCGTTGTCAGCTGCACGCGAGACCTTCCAGTACATCGGCCAGTGCGATCACCCCGGCGGTGCAGTCGTCCTCGGCGGCGTACTCGGCCGGCGAGTGCGAGATCCCGGTGGGGTTCCGTACGAACAGCATGGCGGTAGGGACCGAAGCGGACAAAATACCCGCATCGTGTCCGGCGCCGGTGCCGAGGACGGGCACGGCGCGGCCCGCGTCGCCGCCCCGACCGGTCAGGATCTTGCCGAGTTCGTCACGCAGGGCGTGCTGGAACTCCACGACGGGCGTGAAGGACTCCCGTACGACATCGAGATCGATGCCCGCACGCTCGGCGTGCTCCCGGGCGGCCCGCTCGATGCCGGTGACGACGGCGTCGAGGGTGTCCTGGTCGGCGGCGCGCGAATCGAGCCAGCCACGCACGAGGGAGGGGATGGCGTTGACGCCGTTCGGCTCGACGGCGATCTTCCCGAAGGTGGCGAGGGCGCCGGTGAGCTCCGCCTCGCGGCGGGCGGCCAGCACGGTCTCGGCGTACGTGAGCATCGGGTCGCGCCGGTCGACGAGCCGGGTGGTCCCCGCGTGGTTGGCCTCGCCGCGGAAGTCGAACCGCCAGCGGCCGTGCGGCCAGATCGCGGAGGCGATACCGACCGGGTCACCGGTGAGGTCGAGGGAGCGCCCCTGCTCGACATGGAGCTCGACGAAAGCGCCGATACGGGCCAGCCGTTCGGGATCCGGGCCGATGGCGCCGGGGTCGTACCCGGCCGCCTCCATGGCCTGCGGCAGTGTGATGCCGTCGCCGTCGCGGAGCTGGTGCGCCTTCTCGACGGTCAGCTGCCCGGCGGCGAGCCGGGACCCGACGCAGGCGAGCCCGAACCGGGCCCCTTCCTCGTCACCGAAGTTGGTGATGGCGAACGGCCGGGTGAACTCGACTCCTCTGCGGTGGAGTTCGTCGAGCGCCGCGAAGGAGGAGACCACACCGAGCGGCCCGTCGAACGCACCGCCGTCGGGCACGGAGTCGAGGTGCGACCCGGTGACGACGGCGTCGTCACCGAGCGGATCCCCGAGCCAGGCCCACTGATTCCCGTTCCGGTCGACCTCGTACCCGAGCCCACGCGCTTCGGCCTGCTCCCGGAACCAGACCCGGCAGTCGGCATCGGCACCGGTCCAGGCGTACCGCCGGTACCCACCGCTCTCGGCGTGGCGTCCGATGGGGGCAAGTTCCTTCCACATGTCCTGGAAGGACGGCTGCCCGGCCCTTCCCGGTCCCTGCGGGCCATGGGGGAGGGTAGGCGCCGGGGAACCCTCGGCCTCCACGGAGCCGCCTCCGCCCGGCAGGCTCACTGCCCCTCCGTCATGGGAACCCGCACGCCCTTGTCCGCGGCAACGGACTCCGCGATGTCGTACCCCGCGTCGACGTGCCGGATGACCCCCATTCCGGGGTCGTTCGTCAGCACCCGGCGGATCTTCTCGCCCGCCAGCTTCGTACCGTCGGCCACGGTCACCTGACCGGCGTGGATGGAGCGCCCCATCCCGACGCCGCCTCCGTGGTGGATGGAGACCCAGGAGGCGCCGGACGCCACGTTGACCATGGCGTTCAGCAGCGGCCAGTCCGCGATCGCGTCGGACCCGTCGAGCATCGCCTCGGTCTCGCGGTACGGGGACGCCACCGACCCGCAGTCCAGGTGGTCGCGGCCGATCGCCAGCGGTGCGGCCAGCTCGCCGGAGGCCACCATGTCGTTGAACCGCTCACCGGCGCGGTCGCGTTCGCCGTAGCCGAGCCAGCAGATCCGGGCGGGCAGACCCTGGAAGTGGACGCGCTCACCGGCCATCTTGATCCACCGGTGCAGCGACTCGTTCTCCGGGAAGAGCTCGAGCATCGCCTTGTCGGTCTTGTGGATGTCCGACGCCTCGCCGGACAGCGCGGCCCATCGGAACGGGCCCTTGCCCTCGCAGAACAGCGGCCGGATGTAGGCGGGCACGAACCCGGGGAAGTCGAATGCCCGGTCGTAGCCCGCGAGCTGGGCCTCGCCGCGGATCGAGTTGCCGTAGTCGAAGACCTCGGCCCCGGCGTCCATGAAGCCGACCATCGCCTCGACGTGCTTGGCCATCGCCTCGCGTGCCCGCTGCGTGAAGTCCGCGGGCTTCTCGGCGGCGTACGAGGCCATGTCGTCGAAGTCGACGCCGATCGGGAGGTACGCGAGCGGGTCGTGCGCGCTGGTCTGGTCGGTGACGATGTCGATCGGGGCGCCCTCGGCGAGCATCCGGGGCAGCAGCTCCGCCGCGTTGCCGAGCAGCCCGATGGAGAGCGGCTTGCGCGCGTCGCGCGCCTCGGTGGCGAGCTGGAGCGCGTGCTCCAGGGAGTCGGCGCGCACATCCAGATAGCGGTGCTCGATGCGGCGCTCGATGGCGCGCGGGTCGCAGTCGATACAGATCGCGACGCCGTCGTTCATGGTCACGGCGAGCGGCTGGGCGCCACCCATGCCGCCGAGCCCGGCGGTCAGGGTGATCGTCCCGGCCAGCGTCCCGTTGAACTTCTTGGCGGCGACGGCGGCGAACGTCTCGTAGGTGCCCTGCAGGATGCCCTGCGTACCGATGTAGATCCACGACCCGGCCGTCATCTGGCCGTACATGGTGAGTCCGAGCGCCTCCAGGCGGCGGAACTCCTCCCAGTTCGCCCAGTCGCCCACCAGGTTGGAGTTGGCGATCAGGACGCGCGGCGCCCACTCGTGGGTCTGCATGACACCGACCGGGCGCCCGGACTGGACGAGCATCGTCTCGTCCTGCTTGAGCGTCTGCAGCGTGCGCACCATCGCGTCGAACGAGCGCCAGTCGCGGGCCGCCTTGCCCGTGCCGCCGTAGACGACGAGCTTGTCGGGGTGCTCGGCGACCTCGGGGTCGAGATTGTTCTGCAGCATGCGGAGGGCGGCTTCCTGCTGCCATCCCAGGGCGCTCAGTTCGGTACCGCGCGGTGCCCGTACGGGGCGGGGTCCTGACATGACAATGCCTCCTCGCGACTGTGTTGCTTCTATTCACATCCTGCTGCTCTGAATACTTGTAGTCAACAGGCGCGCCCGAAAGACCTGCCCCGAAGACGGGATGCGGCACCGAACGCGGACAGAACACGACTTCAACCTGGAGGTCGCTGCCCCGGGCAACACGGATGTCGTACGCGCCAAACTCCGCACCATGGAACATCTCGGCATCAAGGACGGGATCGAGGACATCCTGATCACCCTCGGTGCCCAGTACCACCTGATCCGGCTGCTCAAGGCGCGCGGCAACAACGGTCTCTTCCTCTACCTGGTGCTGGACGCCGGCCGCACCAACCTGGCGATGGCCCGCCACCAACTGAAGCGGATCGAGGCCGACCTGGAGGTCTGACCTCCGCAGACCGCCCTCAGAACCTGTCGGGTGACCTCTGACCGGGCGGCCACGCCCTGGCACGCACGCTATCCGATCGAAGGTCACCCGACAGGCTCTCAGCGACGCCGCGCCCCACCGGGCGCGGCGTCGCCCGCCACCGGCCCGGTCGTCCGGTATGCCGCGACCTGCTTGCCCGCGGGCCGCCCCTTCTCCACCCAGTCGGTCCGCACCCAGTACAGGACGTCGTCCTTCCGCTCCCGCTGCCCGATCCGGACGGACTTGGCCCAGAGGCCGGCCCCCGCGCCCGCAAGCATCAGCCCACCGGCGCCGGGCAGCACGAATCCGCCGGCGATCGCCACGAGAAACCCGCCCAGCAGCCACCACCGGTGCCCGCGCCGCCAGTTGCGTACGGTCACGGCCCGGTCCTGGAGGAAGTCCGTCCGCCCGACACGGGTGGCGGCCCTCGCCAGCTCCGCGTACCTGCGCCCGCGCGCGAGCGCCACCACAACCGCGGTGATCAGGAAGAGCGCGGCTCCGGCGAGCAGTCCGATCCGACGGCCGGTGAGCCCCGGGACGAGCGCACCGACGGCGGCGGCGAGCAGCCCCGGCCACCACAGCGGTACGGCTCCGGCCCGTACGATCACGGCCACCCTCGCGAGCGACTGCGCTCCGCGCCCCACGTCGATACCCCTCTCGACAGCCATCGATGCTGATTCTCGGGGCGCAGATTAATGGCCGTATCTGAGCGGTGTCTGAGAATCGGCGAGGAATGCCGACCACCGGCCGGAGTTCCCTCAGCACCGGACACCCGCCCTGCCGTCCCCGCCCCGGCGCAGGCGGACTCGTCTCCGCGGAGCCGTTCCCGGCCGGCGAATTCCCGGGTCCCTCAGTGCCGGAAGCGATCACGGTCCGGACGCCGACGACCGCTCGCCCAGCCGCAGCCCCGGCATCGCCGTCGGCACGACCGTCCGCCCGGTCCCCCGGGCGCCGACGCCGGCCTCCGGGCGCTCACCCCGCCGGGAAGCCCGGCAGCCACATCCCGTGCGTCACGCCCTCATTCCACGAACAGCCCGCGCGCCGCCGCCCTCGCGTCGAACTCCTCCAGCCGCGCCTGCGCGTCCGGCAGGTCGTCGCACATCGCCTCCAGCAGCACCCGCCCCAGCAGCATCGGCGCGCACGCCGTGTCGAAGGCGAGTCCGGTGCCGACGGCGGCGGGAATCAGCAGGTCGCTGTGTTTGGCCACCGGGGCGAACGCCGAATCGGCGACGGACACCACGGTCAGTCCCTGCTCCTGGGCGTACGCGAGCGCGTCCACGACCTCCTTGGGATGGCGCGGCAGCGCGAAGCAGACCAGCGCACTCGCCCCCGCCCGGCGTGCGGCGTCGATCCGGTCGTGCAGCATGCTGCCGCCCTCGTCGAGCACTCGCACATCCGGGTGGACCTTGGCTGCGAAGTAACCGAAGCCCCGCGCCTGCGAGGAGGCGGCGCGCAGCCCGAGCACCGGCAGCGGGCGCGACGCGGCGAGCAGCCGCCCCGCCCGCTCGACCGGAGTGGGGTCGGCAAGGAGTTCGGCGAGGTGCTGCAGGTTCTCGATCTCGGCGCGGACGGCCTGCTGGTACTCGTTGTACGTGTCGGCGGCGGCGCGCGCACCTCCCTCGACGGGTCCGGGCGCGACCTCCCGCAGATGCCTGCGCAGCGCCGGATACCCGTCGAACCCGAGCGCGACGGCGAACCGGGTGACGGACGGCTGGCTGACCCCGGCCATCTCGGCCAGCTCCACACTCGACAGAAACGGGACGTCCCCGGCCCTGCGCACCATCGAGTGCGCGATCCGCCGCTGAGTGGGCGTGAGCCGGTGCCCCTCGAAGAGTTGCTGCAACCGCGCGGCCGGGCTGCTCCCGCTCATGCTGTCCCCCTGGTCCTCGTGCTGGTGAGATCGGTGTTCCACAGGTCCGTGCAGCGGTCGAGCAGGTCCCCGGCCGCCACCTTCACATCATCGGTGAGCGGCCGGTCCGCGAACTCCCCTTCGAGCAGGGAATCGGCCAGCGCGAATGCCCGCCCGACCGGCAGACCGGGATCGGGCCGCAGATCACGCAGCCGCAACGCCCTTACGGCGGAGACGAGTTCGCAGGCGACGACCTGCCGGTAGGCGCCGCACACGCGCAGCGTCTGGCGGGCCGCCAGCGAGGCGAAACTCGCCTGCTCCTCCACGCCCCTCGACAGCACGGCGTGGCCGAGCGAGGCGGGCGCGGCGTACGCCCGCAGATCTCCGAGGGCGGCTCCGGCCGCGTACTCCAGGATCATCACGCCCGAGGAGGCGGGTTCACCGTCGGCGAGGAAGGGCCTCAGCCGGGTGAAGGACGGCTCGTTGAGCGCCGAGAGCCGGGAGGTCGAGAGCCGCGCGACCTGCACGACAGCGAGCCTGAAGTGGTCCAGCGCCAGGGCGAGCTGTGCCATGTAGAAACCGCCGTGGTGGTAGGCGGCGGGGCTGTCGTTGAGACCGGCGTCCGGACAGATCAGCGGGTTCTCGGCGGCGGCGTTGATCTCGACGGCGAGAACCCGTTCGAGCGCGTCGGCGGCGTCCTGCGCGGGCCCGTGGATCTGCGGCAGGCAGCGGAAGCCGTACGGGTCCTGGATCCGGCCGAGCGGGGGTCCCGGGCGGTCGGGGGCACCGAGCAGCTGTCGCATCCGCGCCGCGACCCGGTACGAGCCGGGGTGCGGACGGGCGGCGTGGACCGGTTCGGCGTACGCCTCGTACGAACCGTCGACCGCGAGCAGCGAGAGCGCGGCAACCACCTCGGTGGCGGTGACGAGCCGGCGCAGCTCGTCGAGCGCGAGGGCGGCCTGACCGAGGGTGAGGGCGTTGCTGCTGATCAGGGCGAGGGCGTCGTTGTTGTCGAGCGGCTGGGGTTCGGGGGCGGCGCCGGGCCCTTGCCAGGGGTGTTCCCCGGCGAGCGCGAGGCCGGCCTGGGCGAGGGCGGCGATGTCCCCGGTGCCGACCGAACCGAACTCGTTGATCACCGGGTGCGCCCCCGCCTCCAGCGCCTCGCAGAGCGCGGTGACGACGGTGGGCCGCAGCCCGGCGCCTCCCGCGAGCAGCTGATTGGCGCGCACGGCGAGCATCGCGCGGACCTCGCGGGCCGGCAGCGGTTCGCCGATGGCCCCGGCGTGGCTGCGCAGCAACCGCAGCCCGTGGTCGGCGGCGGCCTCGGTCGGGACCTCCTCGTTGCGATTGGCGCCGACCCCGGTGGATCGCCCGTACACCCGCCCGGTCGCGGCGAGCTCGCGGGCGGCCGCCCAGGACCGGTCGACCCGCTTCATCGCCTCGGCGCCGGGCACGGGGCGGGCGGCGCCGCGGGCAATCCGGACGACATCGGCGACGGGGAGGGTCTCTCCGTCGAGCTCGACGATGGAGACGGCGTGGTCCGCGGCCCATCCACCGAAGGGCGAGGAGTCCATCATGTGGGACGACATCATGCGCAAACACTCCTCATCCGGACTCTCGATCCTGCCTTTCGGGCTTCTGTCACCAGCGTTTTACCCCGAGGCATTGACAATCTATTCAGCCAACGAGAACTCTGCATGACTGTATGCAGCCGGGGCAAGGGACGACTGATGATCAAATTCGACGCAGTGAACAAGCGCTTCCCGAACGGCACGACAGCAGTTCATGAGCTCAGCCTCACCATGCCGGAGGGCGGCATCACGGTCCTGGTCGGTTCGTCCGGCTGCGGCAAGACCACCACTCTCCGGATGATCAACCGGATGGTCGATCCGAGCTCCGGCACGATCACACTCAGCGGCCGGAACATCCTCGAAGCGGACGCCGCCGAGCTCCGGCGAGGCATCGGATACGTCATCCAGCAGGCGGGACTCTTTCCGCACCGCACGATCCTCGACAACATCGCCACGGTCCCGCTGCTGCTGGGCCACGGACGCAAGCGCGCCCGGGCCCGCGCGGCCGAGCTGCTGGAGACGGTCGGGCTTCCGGCCGACGCCGCCAAGCGCTACCCGCACCAGCTCTCCGGCGGCCAGCAGCAGCGCGTCGGCGTGGCCCGCGCGCTCGCCGCCGATCCGCCGGTCCTGCTGATGGACGAGCCGTTCGGCGCGGTCGACCCCGTCGTGCGGACCCAGCTCCAGGACGAGCTGCTCCGTCTCCAGCAGGAGCTGAACAAGACCATCGTCTTCGTCACCCACGACATCGACGAGGCGGTACGGCTCGGCGACCGGATCGCCGTCTTCCGTACCGGCGGCCACCTCGTGCAGTGCGCACCGCCCGCCGAACTCCTCGCCCGCCCGGCCGACGACTTCGTCGCCGACTTCCTGGGAGCCGAACGCGGCCTGAAACTGCTCTCGTTGAGCACGCTCGCGGATCTCCCCCGGCAACCGGCGACAACGGTGCGGGCCGACGAAACCGCCCCCGCCGGGCGCACCGACTGGCAACTGGTCGTCTCCGCCAAGGGCGAACCCCTCGGCTGGCTCGACCCGGCAGCCACCCCGCCGGGCCGGGCAGGTGATGCCGCGCTCCTCCCCGTACGGCCGCTGCGCGACACGGACTCGCTGCTCTCCGCGCTGAACGAGTCGGTCGCCTCACCGGCCGGACTGATAGCCAGGATCGACGACGCCGGCGTCCTGGCCGGGGTCACCGCACGCGAGGCCGTGCACGCACGGGCGGGCGCCGCCCACTCCGCAGCGATCGAGCCTCCTCGGCCCGCGACGGCCCCGGTCGGAAAGAGCAGCGCATGACCATCGACTGGTCGTGGATATCCGACCACGCGAGCGACCTCGCCACGCTGACCGTCTCCCACCTCCAGGCCGCCCTGACCGCCGTACTCCTCGGCCTGCTGATCTCGCTCCCGCTGGCCGTCCTCGCCCACCGGGTACGCCCCCTGCGCGGCTTCCTCCTGGGGCTGTCGAACATTCTCTTCACGATCCCGTCCATCGCGGTCTTCGTGCTCCTGCTGCCGGTCTCGGGCCTCACCCGCACCACCACGGTGATCGGCCTGACCGTCTACACACTGGTCGTCCTCCTCCGCAACACGGTCGAGGGCCTCGACTCCGTCCCGGCGCGCACCCGCGAGGCCGCCAAGGCGATGGGGACCCGCCCCCTGCGCGTCCTGCTCACCATCGAGCTCCCTCTCGCCCTCCCCGTGATCATGGCGGGCGTACGGATCGCCACGGTCATGTCGATCTCGCTGGTCAGCGTGGCCACGTACATCGGCGACGGCGGTCTCGGCCAGCTCTTCACCGACGGGTTCCAGCGCAACTTCCCCACCCCGGTGATCGTCGGCATCGCCCTGACCCTGCTGCTCGCACTGGTCGCGGACGCCCTGCTGGTCGCCGTGCAGTACGCGCTCACCCCCTGGAAGCGGAAGAGGGCCTGATATGTACGAACTCTTCGCGGACCTCGGCACCTGGCTGACCGGCGCCGAGCAGTGGCAGGGCCCGGACGGCATCGCCCACCGCCTCACCGAGCACCTCCAGTACTCGCTCCTCGCCACCCTGATCGCGACGGTGATCGCCCTCCCGATCGGTCTGCTCATCGGCCACACGGGGCGCGGCGCCTTCCTCGCCATCAACCTCTCGTCGTTCGGCCGGGCGCTGCCCACGGTCGGTCTGGTGGTGCTCGTCTTCCTGGCCAGCGGGCTGTCGATGACCCCGGTGTACGTGGCGCTGGTCGCGCTCGCGGTCCCGTCGATCGTCACCAACACCTACGCCGGCATGACCGCCGTCGACCCGGAGGTCAAGGACGCCGCCCGCGGTCAGGGCATGCGCGGCCACCAGATCCTGTGGCAGGTGGAACTCCCCCTCGCCCTTCCCTTGATCATGACCGGCCTGCGCCTGGCCCTGATCCAGGTCGTCGCCACCGCCACGGTCGCCGCGTACGTCAGCTTCGGCGGCCTCGGCCGGTACGTCTTCGACGGCCTGGCCCAGCGCGACCTCGTCCAGGTACTGGGCGGCGCGGTCCTGGTGGCGGTCGTGGCCGTCGTCCTGGACCTGGCCCTGTCCGGGCTGCAGCGCATCCTCTTCCGTCACCGCACCGCCTGAGGAGACCACCCATGACCCGCACTCCCCGCAGCACCACCCGCCGATCCCTGCTGGGCGGCCTCCTCGCCGCGGCCGCAGTCCCCGCACTCGCGGCCTGCAGCAGTGGCATCACCTCGCTGGACGGCCAGGGCGGCGGAGGCACCGGCGGCGGCTCCAGCGCCGGCGGCATCACCATCGGCACGGCCAACTTCACCGAGAACCAGGTGCTCGGCTACCTGTACGCCGAAGCCCTGCAGGCCGCCGGGGTGAAGACAAAGGTCCGCGCCAACCTGGGCACCCGCGAAATCCTCATCCCCGCCCTCGAGGGCGGGGACATCGACCTGCTCCCCGAGTACCAGGGCGCCCTCCTGCACTACCTCGACCCGAAGGCGAAGGCCACCGAGGAAGGCGAGATGCAGAACGCCCTGGCCATCGCCCTCCCCAAGGGCCTCCAGATCCTCCCGTACGGCATGGCGGAGGACTCGGACGCCTTCGTCGTCACACCGGGCACCGCCAGGAAGTACGGCCTGACCTCCCTCGCCGACCTGGCGAAGCAGAACGGCAAGCTGGTCATCGGCGCGGCCCCCGAGGTGAAGAAGCGGACGGTCGGGGCGGTCGGCCTGAAGGACGTGTACGGAGTCGAGTTCAAGGAGTTCAAGTCGCTGGACTCCTCCGGCCCGCTGGTCAAGGGAGCCCTGAAGAAGGGCGATGTGGACGTCGCCAACCTCTTCACCACCGACACGGACATCATCGCCGAGGGCTGGGTGGTCCTCACCGACCCCAAGAACCTGATCCCCGGCCAGCACGTGGTCCCCCTGATCGCGGACCGCGCGGCGGACTCCACGGTCCGCAGGGCACTGGCCCGCCTGGGCGCCGCCCTCACGACAAAGGACCTCACGGAGCTGAACCGCCTGGTGGACAAGGACAAGAAAGACCCGGAGGACGTGGCGCACGGCTGGGCCGCGGCGCACGGTCTGGCAGAGAAGTAAGAGAAAAGGAGCAACCCCCATGGCCGACTCCCTCGTCGAGCGCCGCTCGATCGACGTCGTACCGGACGACGAACGGCACGGTACCGCGTTCTCCCAGTTCACCCTCTGGCTCGGAGCGAACCTCCAGATCACCGCGGTGGTCAGCGGCGCACTCGCAGTCATCTTCGGCGGCGGCGCCTTCTGGTCCCTGATCGGCCTGCTGGTGGGCAACCTGCTCGGCGGAGCGGTGATGTCGCTGCACTCGGCGCAGGGCCCCAGGCTGGGCCTGCCCCAGATGATCTCCAGCCGGGCACAGTTCGGGGTGCGCGGCGCGGTCGTGCCACTGCTCCTGGTCGTCGTGATGTACGTCGGTTTCTTCGCCAGCGGCAGCGTGCTGGCCGGCCAGGCGGTCGGCGAGCTCACCCACCTCGGACAGACCCCCGGCATCCTCGTCTTCGCCGCGATCACTGCCCTGATGGCGGCGATCGGCTACCGGGTCGTCCACGTCCTCGGCCGGGTCGCCAGTGTGGTCTGCGCGCTGGCCTTCATCTATCTCGGTATCCGGTTGCTGGACCGGATCGATCTCGGCGCCGCCCTCGCCGACCGCGCCTTCGACCTGCCGATGTTCCTGCTCGCGGTGTCGATCGCGGCGTCCTGGCAGCTGGCGTTCGGGCCCTACGTCGCCGACTACTCGCGCTACCTGCCGCGCCGTACGAGCTCCCGCGCCACCTTCTGGTGGACGCTGGCCGGCACGACGCTCGGCTCCCAGTGGTCCATGGCCTTCGGCGTGCTGGTCGCCGCATCCGCGGGTGCGGCGTTCCTCGACGACCAGGTCAGCTACGTCGTCTCGCTGGGCGGCACCGGGCTGATCGCCTCGCTGCTCTATTTCGTGATCGCGCTCGGCAAGCTGACCATCAACGTGCTGAACACCTACGGCGGTTTCATGTCGATGGTGACCGGGATCAGCGGCTTCCGCGGGCAGCGGGCACTGTCCCAGCGCGGCCGCTCCGCGTACATCGCCGTGATCATGATCGCGGGCACGGCGGTCGCCCTGCTCGGCAAGGACACCTTCCTCGCCTCGTTCAAGGACTTCCTGCTGTTCCTGCTGACCTTCTTCACCCCGTGGTCGGCGATCAACCTCGTCGACTACTACCTGATATCGCGCGAGCGCTACGACATCCCGGCCCTGTCCGACCCGGACGGCCGCTACGGCGCCTGGCGCTGGGACGCACTGACGGTCTACGCAGTCGGCATCGTCGCCCAGCTCCCCTTCCTGGCGACGACCTTCTACACCGGCCCGCTGGTGGAGCCATTGGGCGGCGCGGACATCTCCTGGGTGATCGGCCTGCTCGTACCGGCACTGCTGTACTGGCTGCTCGCCCGCCGCGACACCACCCACATCCCGGCCGCCACCATCATGCCGACGGACCGGGTGCCGGTCGGCTGAGCCGAAGGGCGTCTGCTCGCCGCCCCGGCCGTTCGACGGCCTGCCCCGGTACTCGCCCGAGGCCCAACAGGGGGGCTAGCCCCACTGCGCCCGGCCCCGCCGCTTCGTACCGTAGGCGCATGGAAGCCCGTGACTCCGAGCTCAAGAAAGAGCTCAATGCCACCCTGCACGCGCGCAGCGAGCTGGGGCCCGAGTACGAGTCCGCGCTCATCGACTCGTTTCTGGAGAAGGTCGAGCAGCGTCTCGACGTCACGCTCGACCGGCGGGTGCGGCGGCACCTGGGCGAGCAGCAGATCAAAGTCGCCCGGGGGGCCCATACGCCCCAGCCGCCGCTGGGCGACTTCGGTGAGCGGTTCGGGTTCGGGATCGTCTCGTTGGTCCTGGCCATCCCGCTGTCCGCGATCGGGGTCGCGAACGCCGGGATCGAGGGGCTCGTCGTGGCCTGGCTGGGGATCGTCGGGGTGAACGCCTTCAACGCCGCCCGCAGTCGGCCATTGTTCCGGCGCTCGGAGAAGTGCTCGCAGTCCGACCGGGAGGACTGAGCAGCCGGCTGGGCACGCGGCTACGCCTGGCGCGTGGGAAGCACGATCAGCTGGCGCAGGTTGACGTGGCGCGGGCGGCTGGTGGTGTACGCAATGAGGTCGGCGATGTCGTCGCCCGACAGTGCGCCCAGCGCGTCGAACATGCCGTCCAGCTGGCTCGACAGCTCCGCGTTGTCGATGTGGCCGGCCAGCTCCGTGTCGGTGAGGCCCGGTTCGATGTTGGTGACGCGGACGTCGCGCGGGCCGAACTCCGTACGCAGGGACGCCGACAGATGGCTGAGCGCCGCCTTCGTCGCCCCGTACACGGCGTAGTGGGGGAACGTGACGTGCGCGCCGATCGACGAGATGTTCACCAGGTCCGCGGTGCGGCCGTCGGCGGCCGCCGCCACCAGGTCGGGCGTGAAGGCCCGGATGATGCGCAGCGCGCCCGACACATTGGTGTCGAGCATCCGCTGCCATTCGTCGGTGCGGCCCTCGTCCACCGGGTTCGGCAGCATCACTCCGGCCGCGTTGACCACCAGGTCCGCCCGACCATAGGCGGTGTGCACGCGCTCGGCTGCCGTGTCGACGGACGCCTGGTCGGTGACGTCGGTCGCCACTACGAGCGCTTCGCCGCCCTCGGACACGATCTTGGCGGCCACTTCCTCCAGCCGTTCCACCCGCCGGGCCAGCAGCGCGACCCTGGCGCCCTGGGCCGCGAGCAGCCCTGCGGTGGCGGCGCCCATGCCACTGGCGGCTCCGGTGATGACGGCGGTGCGGCCTGCGAGCGACTCGTACGACATGTCTGTACTCCGTTTTTGTACGTGGTGTCCGCCGGGGCGTCTCCCCGGTGGCAGGACCCACCCTTCGCCATCGCCCGCCCGCTACCCAGGGATGCGTCCTTCCTGGGTCTGCCAGTACCAGGTTCCGTTCCGGCCGGTCTCCTACGATCGGAGCATGGACGGGGACCTCGGAGACTTTCTTCGCTCACGACGCGCGCGCATTCAGCCCGAGGACGTCGGCCTACAGGCATACGGCCGCAGGCGGGTGCCCGGGCTGCGCCGCGAGGAGGTCGCGCAGCTCGCGGGGGTGAGCGTCGACTACTACATCCGGCTGGAACAGGGGCGTGGGCCGAGCGTCTCGGACGCGGTGCTCGACGCGATCGCCCGGGTGCTGCGGCTGGATGAGACGGAGCAGGCGTATCTGCACACCGTGGCCCGGCCGGCCGCGAAGGCACGGACCGGGCGTCCGGCCAACGCCGCCCAGCGGGTCCGGCCCGGTCTGCGGCTGCTTCTGGACACCGTCGACAGGGCCCCGGCGTTCGTCCTGGGCCGCCGGATGGACGTCCTGGCCTGGAACGCCCTGGGTGACGCCCTCGTCGGCTTCTCCCGGATGCCCGTCGCCGAGCGCAACATGCCGCGCCAGGTGTTCCTGGAACCGGCGGCCCGCGAGATGTACCCGGAGTGGGCGGCGGTGGCGGCGGAGACCGTCGCGTATCTGCGCCTGGACGCCGGACTGCACCCGACGGACAGACAGCTCGCCACCCTGGTCGGCGAGTTGTCGATGCGGAGCGAGGACTTCCGCCGACTGTGGGCCGACCATCAGGTGAAGGCGAAGACGTACGGCGTCAAGCGCATCCTGCACCCGGTCGCGGGCGAACTGACGCTTCCGTACGAGACGCTGGGGCTGCCCGGCGACCCTGGCCAGTCGCTGGTGGTCTACACCCCGGAACCAGGCACGGAGACCGCGGAGCGCATGGCGCTGCTGGCGAGCTGGGCGGCCGCACCGGCCGGGTGAGTGGCCCTCGGCCGCGGCCGAGGAGAGCAACAGCGGGGCAGCCGCGCGGGCAGGCGCTGACAATCGTCGCACGGGGAGACGCAGCGAACCGACGCACGGGGACGCGCTGACAACCGTCACATGCGAACACGCTCAACACACAGTCACCTGTTGACGCGCATAGATATGTCGCGGGGACCGCCGCACCCCCGGTTTCCCAGGGGGCGGGACGACGGCGGTCCCCGCGAGGGACGCGGGTCCGGGTCAGGGCCGGGTGCGCGCGTCCTGGCGACAGTGGAGGTCCGGGAGCCGCTCCGTAGTCCGCGTCGCCGTCTTGGGTGCCGGCGGGTTTCCCTGCCGACACCCACCAATGTGCAGGAGCCGTGTTAAGCCGGTGCTGCGCGTACGTGTCGTGCTCGTACCGTTTTCGCGAAGCCCCGAATCGCTCCCTACTGCTTCGGACCCGCGTCCTTCGCCAGGAACGCCAGCAGGTCCTGCCTGCTCACGACGCCCTTCGGCTTGCCCTCCACCAGCACGATCGCCGCGTCGGCACCGTCCGCGCCGCCGAGCACCGACATCAGGTCCTCGACCGGTTCGCCGGAGCCGACCTGCGGCAGCGGCGGCGACATGTGCTTCTCCAGCGGGTCGGTGAGCGAGGCGCGCTGCGCGAACAGTGCGTTCAGCAGTTCCCGCTCCACGACCGAACCGATGACCTCGGCGGCCATCACGTCCGGGTGGCCGGCGCCCGGCTTCACGATCGGCATCTGCGAGACGCCGTACTCGCGCAGGACGTCGATCGCCTCCCCGACGGTCTCCTCCGGGTGCATGTGGACGAGCGTCGGCAGCGGACCGTCCTTGTGGTCGAGCACGTCGCCGACGCGGGCGGACGTACCCGTGTCGTCCAGGAAGCCGTAGTCGGCCATCCACTCGTCGTTGAAGATCTTGCTCAGATAGCCGCGACCGCTGTCCGGGAGGAGCACGACGACCACGTCGTCCGGTCCGAGGCGCTGCGCGACCTCCAGGGCCGCCACGACCGCCATGCCGCAGGAGCCACCGACGAGCAGGCCCTCCTCCTTGGCGAGCCGCCGGGTCATCTGGAAGGAGTCCTTGTCGGACACGGCGACGATCTCGTCCGTGACCGTCCGGTCGTACGCGGTCGGCCAGAAGTCCTCGCCGACGCCCTCGACCAGGTACGGGCGACCGGAACCGCCGGAGTAGACCGAGCCCTCCGGGTCCGCGCCGACGATCTTGACCGAGCCGCCGCTGACCTCTTTCAGATAGCGGCCGGTGCCGGTGATCGTGCCACCGGTTCCCACGCCCGCCACGAAGTGGGTGATCTTCCCATCCGTCTGCTCCCACAGCTCGGGACCGGTGGTCTCGTAGTGCGAGCGCGGGTTGTTCGGGTTCGAGTACTGGTCGGGCTTCCAGGCACCCGGCGTCTCCCGGACCAGCCGGTCCGAGACGTTGTAGTACGAGTCCGGGTGCTCGGGGTCAACGGCCGTCGGGCAGACCACAACCTCCGCACCGTAGGCGCGCAGCACATTGATCTTGTCCGTGGACACCTTGTCCGGGCAGACGAAGATGCACTTGTAGCCCTTCTGCTGGGCGACGATCGCCAGGCCGACGCCCGTGTTGCCGCTCGTCGGCTCGACGATCGTGCCGCCGGGCTGCAGGGCTCCGCTCTCCTCCGCGGCCTCGATCATGCGCAGGGCGATCCGGTCCTTCACCGAACCGCCGGGGTTGAAGTACTCGACCTTGGCCAGCACCGTCGCCTGGATGCCGGCCGTGACACTGCGCAGCCTCACCAGCGGGGTATTGCCAACGAGACTGATCATCGAATCGTGAAATTGCACCGTGTTACTCCGGGGTCTCCGAGATGGTGCGGCCAGGGTATGCGTACGGGCATGAGATTGGGCGAAGCGATTGGGCGACGGTCGTTACGGGGCAGTTAGCTGTAGTACGGCGGTACGGCAACGAGGAGGTGGACCGGACTGTGTCAAGAGCAAGGGTGGCACGGCGGATCGCGGCGGGCGCAGCCTACGGCGGCGGCAGTATCGGACTGCTCGGCGCGGCGGCGGCAGGCGTGTTGCTGGCGGAGGTCCAGCTGGCGAAGCGGCACGTGGGAGGCGGTATCGCACCGGTTCCGCCCAGTGCGGACGGGCGGTACGGGGTGGCGTTCACCGGGCCTGCGGAGCCGCTGCGGCTCGGGCTGCTCGGTGACTCGACCGCGGCCGGCCAGGGTGTGCGCAGGGCCGGCCAGACGCCCGGGGCGCTGCTCGCCTCGGGGCTCGCTGCGGTGTCGGAGCGGCCGGTGGATCTGCGGAACGTCGCGCAGCCGGGGGCCCGGTCGGACGATCTGGAGCGACAGGTCTCGCTGCTGCTGGCCGACACGTCCCGTACACCGGACGTCTGCGTGATCATGATCGGGGCGAACGATGTGACGCACCGGATGCCCGCCACCGAGTCGGTGCGCTGCCTGACCACCGCCGTGCGCAGGCTGCGTACGACGGGTGCGGAGGTGATCGTCGGAACCTGCCCGGATCTGGGCACGATCGAGCCGGTCTACCAGCCGCTGCGCTGGCTGGCCCGGCGGGCGAGCCGTCAGCTGGCGGCGGCGCAGACGATCGGTTCGGTGGAGCAGGGCGGGCGGACGGTGTCGCTGGGCGACCTGCTGGGGCCGGAGTTCGAGGCGAATCCGCGCGAGCTGTTCGGCCCGGACAACTACCACCCGTCGGCCGAGGGGTACGCGACGGCGGCGATGGCACTGCTGCCGACCCTGTGCGCCGCGCTGGGGCTGTGGCCGGAGTCCGACCGTCTCGACGGGTCGCGGCGCGAGGACATGCTGCCGGTGGCCAAGGCGGCGTCCCAGGCGGCCAGGGAGGCCGGTACGGAGGTCACGGGGGCGCGGGCACCGTGGGCTCTCCTCAAGCACCGCAGGCGCAGGCGTCTGCCCGCGGCCACGGAGCCGCACCCGGAGCCGGCTGTACGGCACACGGATGCACAGCACCTGGACGGCCGCCGCCCGGAGGTCCAGCCCCCGGAGGTCCAGCACCTGGACGGCCTGCATCCGGACGGCAAGGGTCCGGACGTTCCGCTGGACAGGGACCCTCGCGCAGGCGGGGACTCCGGCACGGACCCCGCACCCCGGACCGCCTGAGCGGTTGCTTAGAAAAGAGGCCCGCATCACACAGCCTGCCGGGTGACCTCGGCGATACGTACGGGTAACTTCCAAGACAGTCCTGCTGAGTCCCGCTCAGCCTGCCGGGCCTCCCGCTCGGTCCTGCTCAGCCCTGACAGCCAGACAGCCTTCCAGCCCTCATGGAGCCGCGTGATGCCCGAAGCCGTGATCGTCTCTGCTGCCCGTTCCCCCATCGGCCGGGCCTTCAAGGGGTCGCTGAAGGACCTGCGGGCGGACGACCTGACCGCCACGATCATCCAGACCGCGCTGGCCAAGGTCCCCGAGCTTGACCCGAAGGACATCGACGACCTGATGCTCGGCTGCGGCCTCCCCGGCGGCGAGCAGGGCAACAACCTGGGCCGCATCATCGCCGTGCAGATGGGCATGGACCACCTTCCCGGCTGTACGGTCACCCGCTACTGCTCGTCCTCGCTGCAGACCAGCCGCATGGCGCTGCACGCCATCAAGGCCGGCGAGGGCGATGTCTTCATCTCCGCCGGTGTCGAGATGGTGTCCCGCTTCGTGAAGGGGAACTCGGACAGCCTGCCGGACACGCACAATCCGCTCTTCGCCGAGGCCGAGGCCCGTACCGCCGCCCGCGCCGAGGAGACCGGCGCGCACTGGCACGACCCGCGCGAGGACGGCCTCGTCCCGGACGCGTACATCGCGATGGGGCAGACCGCCGAGAACCTGGCCCGGCTCAAGGGCGTCACCCGTCAGGACATGGACGAGTTCGGCGTGCGGTCGCAGAACCTCGCCGAGGAAGCCATCAAGAACGGCTTCTGGGCGCGCGAGATCACCCCGGTGACGACCCCCGACGGCACCGTCGTGTCGCAGGACGACGGCCCGCGCGCGGGCGTCACCCTGGAGGGCGTGCAGGGGCTGAAGCCGGTCTTCCGCCCCGACGGCCTGGTCACCGCAGCCAACTGCTGCCCGCTCAACGACGGTGCCGCCGCGCTCGTGATCATGTCTGACACCAAGGCGCGCGAGCTGGGCCTGACCCCGCTGGCCCGCATCGTTTCGACCGGCGTCTCCGGCCTCTCCCCCGAGATCATGGGATACGGACCGGTGGAGGCGAGCAAGCAGGCGCTGAAGCGTGCCGGCCTCACCATCGACGACATCGACCTGGCCGAGATCAACGAGGCGTTCGCCGCCCAGGTGATCCCCTCCTACCGCGACCTCGGCCTGCCGCTGGAGAAGGTGAACGTCAACGGTGGCGCCATCGCCGTCGGCCACCCCTTCGGCATGACCGGCGCCCGGATCACCGGCACGCTGATCAACAGCCTGCAGTTCCACGACAAGCAGTTCGGTCTGGAGACCATGTGCGTGGGCGGCGGCCAGGGCATGGCGATGGTCATCGAGCGGCTGAGCTGAGCTGCAGCGGAGGGTAGGGGTCGCCTGAGGTACGAAGGCGGCACCTGCCCGCAGCGGAAGCGAAGCGAACGCGACCACGGGTTCCAGCGGCTGAGCTGAGCTGCAGCGGAGGGTAGGGGTCGCCTGAGGTACGAAGGCGGCACCTGCCCGCAGCGGAAGCGAAGCGAACGCGACCACGGGTTCCAGCGGCTGAGCTGAGCCGGTGCCGCGCCACTGAGCGGGTGTCCCGAGCCGACGAGCCGCCCGGTTCCGAGCCCCGACCGTGACCGAATCTCCCCCAGGATGTGACCTATCTCCTGGGGGAGAGCCATTTCTGCAGGTCACACCCACATCAGGACTAAACCTCAGGCACAAAGACCTGTCCAATTCGTGACGTAATGCACTGACACCGGGCGCAGGTAGAGGACAAGCTGATGTAGGAAGTCGGGGGATCGATTGAAACCGGGAGTATGTCAGTGAGCGCCATGCCTCTTGCCCTGTTGCTGACCACCGCCGCTGCCACGGCCGTGGGCGCTGCCGCTCTGCACGCTGCTCACGGGCTGCGCAAGCAGGTCACGGCCCTGCGGATGGAGCTGGCTGCCGGCCGCGCCCGTACCGCCGCCGTGCCCCAGCAGATCCGCAGCACCGCCACCCCGGCCGCCGAGATACGCGCGGCCGTCGCCGAGGCACTCGCCGAGGAGCGTGAGCGCGAGCTCGCCGAGGCCCGCGCGTTCTGGGCCTCCCAGGAGGCACGCGACGCCGCGGACGCCCCGTCCCTGCTGGGCGGCCTGTCCGGGATCGGCGAGGACGCGCCGTTCTTCATGCCGCGCCAGGCGGACTTCGCGGGCCTTGAGGCGATGGACCTCGACGCCACCGAGGCGCTCGAGGAGCTGGCGGAACTGGCCGGGCAGGCCGACATGACCGAGCTTCCGGAGATAGTGGAGTTCGCCGAGGACTCCCCCGAGCTGGCGGCGGCCCGCCGCCGGCACCCCTCGCACCCCGACTTCGTCCCGGTGCAGACCCCGGTCGTCACCGACCACGAGCGCACCGTGAACCGGCTGGAGGAGCTCGCCGACAGCCGGACCGAGCTCGCCGACGTCCGCCCCGGCCCGCTCGGCACGCTCGATGTCTACGTCTTCGCCGACGGCACCACGCTCTGTATGACCCCTGGCCACCGCGAGACGGCCGAGCGGCTCGCCGAGGCGCTGCTGGCGGGTGAGCATCCGGTACTGCTGGGCGGTTCCGGTGTCTCCGGCGCGTACGCCCTGACCTTCTCGTGCGGCAAGGAGAACGTCTACATTCTCGCCGACCGCGTCATCGCCTCGTTCTGACCCGCGGGAACCCCCGGTTCCCGCGCAGCGGCCCTCATCGGCCGCTGCCGCGACCTCCCGTACGGGACGGCCGCTACGCGAAAGCCCGGGCGGTCGCTTCCTCGACGAATCGCACGGCCTCGTCCAGTTCGACGGACGGGGCCCTTTCCAATGCCACCGCCAAGTCCCGGCCCGCGACTGCGACTTGGTCGCCGATCGCGAACATCCCCGCGTCCGGCATGATGCGGGGCTCGCGGCCCGGTGACTCGATGCGCTGGGCACGTACGGCCAATTCCCTGGCCGCGGCCAGTCCTTCGGCGGCCGCTCCGCGCTGCAGCCTGCTCTGCGGGGCGGCGCGCAGCCGGTCGGCGAATCGGTCCACGACGGTGACCAGCGGGGTCGTATCGAGCATGCCGCGACCCTACGCGCCCTCCCGTGATGGTTGCCAACGGGCCGACGCTCAGGCACGGTGTCGGGAAGGACCAGCAACGCGCAATGCGTCGGAGGCGCCGATGACCCATGTCTTCTCCGAAGAGACCCATCGCAATCTGCTCTCCAGAATCCCTCACTGCACCGGTCGTGAAGTCTCCGACTGGCTCCGCACCGTCGAAGACGGCCCTGCCCTCCGGTTCGACGAGAAGGTCAGCTGGCTGCGGAGCGAACACGACCTCGCCTACGGACACGCGAAGGCACTCGTCCACGAGTACGACCTGAGGCGGGCGGCGCGGAAGCTGCTCTAGGCGAGCGGAACCCGGACCGACGGAAACGGCCCGCAGGCGGTGAGCCTGCGGGCCGTTCCGTTGGACGGAGCGTGCGTACGGTCAGTCGTCGCCGCTCAGGATGGAGAACAGGCGCAGCATCTCCAGGTAGATCCACACCAGGGTCATGGTGAGGCCGAAGGCCGCCAGCCACGACTCCTCGCGCGGGGCGCCGAATGCGATGCCGTCCTCGACCTGCTTGAAGTCCAGGGCCAGGAAGCACGCACCGAGGATGATCCCGATGACGCCGAAGAGGATGCCGAGACCGCCACTACGGAAGCCCAGGCCGTCGCCCCCGCCGAAGACGGCGAACAGCAGGTTGACCGCCATCAGGAGCATGAAGCCCACGGCGGCGGCCATCACGAAGCCGTAGAAGCGGCGGGTGACGCGGATCCAGCGCATCTTGTACGCGAGAAGCACACCGGCGAAGACACACATGGTGCCCAGCACAGCCTGCATCACCACGCCGGGACCGATGTACGTGGAGACCGCGCTGGAGATCACCCCGAGGAAGACACCCTCGAAGGCCGCGTAGGAGACGATCAGCGCCGGGACCGGCTTGCGCTTGAACGACTGGACGAGCGACAGGACGAACGCCACCAGGGCGGCGCCGATCGCGATGCCGTAGGACTTGCCGAGGTTGGCCTCGTCGACCGGCAGCAGGGCCCAGGCGAGGGCCGCGCCGAGGACCACGGTGCCCAGCGTGATCGCGGTACGCGTGACGACATCGTCGATCGTCATCGCGCCGGTGCGCGCGGGTGCCTGCGGGGCGCCGAACTGGGCGTCCGGCTGGGCGTAGGGATTGGTGGCGTACGGGTTGGCGGCGGTGCCCTGCGCGTACGGGTTGGCTCCCGCGGTAGCGGCCCCGGCCTGCGGCGCCGCGTTGAAACCCGCGTAGCCGTTGTCGCGGCTGAACCCCCGTCGCGAGAAGACCGGGTTGCTGCTCCTCATCTCACTCCTCCATGGCCACCCTGCGTGGCCTTCCCACAAGAGTAATGGGTAGGCAAAAGAATCACCCTCGTGCCAGAGGAGGATCTTTGTGGAGGTCGACGGCTGAAGTAACGTCCGGCCGATCGACGCCGTCACTGAACGTCGCAGTGGTGCCCGGAGCCGGACTCGAACCGGCACGCCCCCGAGGGGCAGCGAGGTTTAAGCTCGCCGTGTCTGCATTCCACCATCCGGGCTTGGCGCGCGGCTCCGCGTTGGCACATGACCCTATCCGGGGGTGTCCCCCGATCAGCGGAACAGTGGCGCGATGTTGTCTTATTTTATTGACCGCTTGAGGGGCCGTCAGCACAGCGTGGAAGGCATAGCCACATGCCTGGGCGGGGCGGTGGGCACCCGGACCCGCAATCGGGAATGACGGAAACTCGCCGCCCCGGGGCGGCACTGCGCGCCATGGGCCCGCCACCCGCCGGGCAACGGCCTCACCGGCACTTCTCACTCCCGGATGATCTCCGGCACCTGCGGGGCCGCGGACGCGCACGTGTCACCTGGATCACACCGTCGGCCCCGGGTCTGCGACGCAGCTCCTGACCCGTCCGCCCCATCGGGCGGAATCAGCCGATCGAGCGACGCAGTCATGCGTCGGCACAGTCGTGCGAGGGGTGAGGGGTCGCCCGCCCGGTCCGCCCGACCCTCACTCTGTGTGATCTACGGATCCGGGTGTGCGCGCTGCGGAGGAACCGGTTCGGCGTGCTACCGGCTCAGGGTCGGTGTCATACCCGAGGAGGACGAATCGCCCCTCCGGTGCGACTCAAGTGGCCCTCCGGAACGGGCACGGGGACTGACGCCCGGCGGCGGATCGGCGCCGACGATGGAGTAGTCCGCTTCCGGGCCCCGAACCGAAGTCCTGAACAGGAGTGTCCCCGTGACCATCACCTCCACCGCTCACCGCGCCACCGCGGTGGCTGCCCGCGCCACGGATCTGTCCAAGGTCTACGGACAGGGCGAGACCCAGGTGAAGGCCCTGGACCGGGTCACCGTGGACTTCCCGCAGGGCGAGTTCACCGCGATCATGGGCCCGTCCGGCTCCGGCAAGTCCACCCTCATGCACTGCGTGGCCGGTCTCGACAGCTTCAGCAGCGGTTCGGTACGGATCGGCGAGACGGAGCTCGGTTCCCTCAAGGACAAGCAGCTCACCCAGCTCCGCCGGGACAAGATCGGTTTCATCTTCCAGGCGTTCAACCTGCTGCCCACGCTGACCGCGGCGGAGAACATCACGCTGCCGATGGACATCGCGGGCCGCAAGCCCGACGCCGAGTGGCTGCGCAAGGTCATCGAGATGGTGGGGCTCTCCGACCGGCTGAAGCACCGGCCCACCGAGCTCTCCGGCGGCCAGCAGCAACGCGTCGCGGTGGCCCGCGCCCTGGCCTCGCAGCCGGAGATCATCTTCGGTGACGAGCCCACCGGCAACCTGGACTCCCGCTCCGGCGCCGAGGTGCTGGGCTTCCTGCGCAACTCCGTGCGCGAGCTGGGGCAGACCGTGGTGATGGTGACCCACGACCCGGTGGCCGCTTCCTACGCGGACCGGGTGATCTTCCTGGCGGACGGGGCGATCGTCGACCAGATGATGCGTCCCACCGCGGACGGGGTTCTCGACCGGATGAAGGCGTTCGACGCCAAGGGCCGTACCAGCTGAGCACGGACCGCCCCCGCGCCCCCTTCCGGAACCCCTCCCCATTCCAGGACTGACAGACATGTTCCGTACTGCCCTGCGCAATGTGCTCGCGCACAAGGCCAGGCTGCTGATGACCGTTCTCGCCGTGATGCTCGGCGTGGCCTTCGTCTCCGGCACCCTGGTCTTCACCGACACCCTCGGCAACGCCTTCCGCAACCAGTCGGCGAAGAGTTACGACGACGTCGCCGTCGCCGTCACCACCCACGCGGACCGGCGCGACGACAAGACCGCCGGCATCGACGCCGCCACGCTCAAGAAGATCCAGGGCCTGGACGGGGTGGCCACCGCCACCGGCCGGGTCTCCGGCTTCGCCGGGGTCGCCGACCCGGGCGGCAAGCTGATCGGCAACGGCTGGTCCAACACCGGCGCCAACTTCTCCCCCGACACGAACGGCAAGGACGCCTCGTACACCTTCGTCGACGGCAGGGGTCCGGCCGGCGACGACCGGATCGCGCTCGACAAGGAGACAGCGAAGAAGGGCAAGTACCAGGTCGGCGACCGGGTACGGGTCGCCACGAACGGCCCGGTGAAGGAGTACACCCTCTCCGGTGTCTTCACCACCGAGGACGGCGCGGTGAACGCGGGCGGCAGCCTGGTCCTCTTCGACACCCCGGTCGCCCAGCAGCTCTACCTCAGGCCCGGCTGGTTCCAGGACGTCACCGTCACCGCCGCGGCCGGCGCCTCCGACCGGAAGCTGCTGGACGCGGTGGAGCCCCTGCTGCCCAAGGACGCCACCGCCCAGACCGGCAAGGTCCTCGCCGACGACCAGGCGAAGCAGATCGAGAGCGGTCTGAGCAACCTCAACACGATGCTGCTCGCGTTCGCGGCCATCGCCCTGTTCGTCGGCATCTTCCTGATCGGCAACACGTTCACCATGCTGGTCGCCCAGCGCACCAGGGAGCTGGCCCTGCTGCGCGCCGTGGGCGCCTCCCGCCGCCAGGTCAAGCGCTCCGTACTCCTCGAAGCGGCCGTGGTCGGCGCGCTCGCCTCCGTGATCGGCTTCCTGCTCGGTCTCGGTCTCGCCACCGGACTGCGCTCGGCGATGAGCCTGATCGGCGGGAAGATCCCGGCCGGACCGCTGGTGATCTCCCCCGTCGCGGTCGGCGCCGCGTTCGGTGTCGGCATCCTGATCACGGTGCTGGCCGCCTGGCTGCCGGCCCGCCGCGCCGCGAAGATCGCGCCGGTTGCCGCGATGAGCAGCGTCCACGCGGTGGCCACCACCAAGTCGCTGGTCGTACGGAACTCGATCGGCGGGGTGCTCACCCTGCTTGGCGCGGCCGGGATCGTCGCGGGTGCGGCGGCCGGTTCGGACGGCCGGACGATCATCGGCATCGGTGCCTTCGTGGCGCTGATCGGTGTCATCGTGCTGATCCCGTTGCTGTCGCGGCCGGTCATCGCCCTGGTGCGGCCGATGCTGCTGAAGCTGTTCGGGGTCTCGGGCAAGCTGGCTGCGCAGAACGCGGCCCGTAACCCGCGGCGTACCGGGGCAACCGCCTCCGCTCTCGCGATCGGCCTCACCCTGGTCACCGGCATCTCGGTGCTGGGCGTCACGCTCGGCCAGGCGGTCGACCGGATGACCACGGACAACATCAGGGCCGACTACATGATCTCGATGGCGAGCGGCGACCCGCTCGACGAGTCGGCGCTCACCGCCCTGGAGAAGTCCGACGCCGTCGTCGCGGTCTCCCCCCAGCAGGCCGCCTCCATCAAGGTCGAGGGCACGTACCACTCGGTCTCCGGGGTCACGCCGGGCGATGTGCAGAAGGTCTTCTCCCTGAAGACGGTCTCCGGTTCGCTGGACTCGCTGGGCGACGGCGAGATCGCCGTCGGCGACAAGACCGCGAAGTCGAACGGCTGGAAGCCCGGAACCTCCCTCCCGGTGACGTACGACGACGACAAGAAGGGCACCCTGACGGTCGGCGCGGTCTACGAGGAGAACGAATTCCTCTCACCGGTCCTGATGCCGAAGAACATCCTGACCGCGCATCAGAGCCACCCGGACATCCGCGAGATCTGGCTGAGGACGGACGGCGGCGCGTCGAAGGCCAACGAGCAGGCCGTGGTCGACGCCCTGGGTGACAACCCGGCGATGTCCGTCATGGACCGGCAGGACATCCGGGACACGTTCGGCGGCTTCATCAGCATGGCGCTGAACATCATGTACGGGCTGCTGGCGATGGCCCTGATCATCGCGGTGCTCGGGGTCATCAACACCCTGGCGATGTCGGTCTTCGAGCGCCAGCAGGAGATCGGCATGCTCCGGGCGATCGGTCTGGACCGGCGCAAGGTGAAGCGCATGATCCGGCTGGAGGCCGTGGTCATCTCGGTCTTCGGCGCGGTGGTCGGGGTCGCGCTCGGTACCTTCCTCGGCTGGGCGATCGGCCGGACGCTGGCCTCCTCCATCCCGGACTACGCCCTGGTGATCCCGTGGGACCGGATCGCGGTCTTCCTGGTGCTGGCGGCACTGGTGGGCGTGCTGGCCTCGCTCTGGCCGGCCCGCAGCGCCGCGAAGCTGAACATGCTGACGGCGATCAAGACCGAGTGACGAGTGCGCCCCCGGCAGTGAGCCCCTGATACGGAGGGCCGGTACCCGCAAGCTGGAGCTGCGGGTACCGGCCCTCTGCGCCCGTACGTGTTCAGCCGGTCGCGGACGCCTTCCATTCGCGGGCGCGCAGCGGCATCCGGGAGGACCCGTCGTCCACCGGACGGACCGCGAGGATCTGGTTGACCCCGATCTTGTTGTGCTCGAAGGACAGGGCGGAGGCGGCCATGTAGAGGCGCCAGACCCTGGCCCGGCCGGGCGAGGCCATCGTGACCGCCCGGTCCCAGTGCTTCTCCAGATTGGCGACCCAGCGGCGCAGGGTCAGTGCGTAGTGCTCGCGGATCGACTCGACGTCGCGGGCCTCGAAGCCGGCTTCCTCGAGCGTGGCGACGGTCCGGCCCAGCGGGGCGAGTTCGCCGTCGGGGAAGACGTACGCGTCGATGAACTCGTCCACGTGGTAAGCGGACTCGTCCCGTTCGGGGCGGCGGGCGATCTGGTGGTTGAGCAGCCGGCCGCCCGGCTTCAGAAGGGCGTAGAGGGCGTCGGCGTACTCGCGGTAGCGGACCGAGCCGACGTGCTCGGCCATGCCGATCGACGAGATGGCGTCGTACGGGCCGTCCCTGACGTCCCGGTAGTCCTGGACCCGGATCTCGATCCGGTCGGTCAGTCCTTCCTCGGCGATGCGCTTGCGGGCGTATGCGGCCTGTTCGACGGAGAGGGTCACCCCGGTGACCCGGGCACCGTGCTCGCGGGCCGCGTGGATGGCCATGGAGCCCCAGCCGCAGCCGACGTCGAGGAGGCGGTCGCCCTCCTTCAGTGCGAGCTTGCGGCAGACCAGGTCGAGCTTGTCGCGCTGGGCGTCCTCGAGGCTTCCGTCGTCCTCCCAGTAGGCGCAGGAGTAGACCATGGACGGGCCGAGGACCAGTTCGTAGAAGTCATTGCCCACGTCGTAGTGGTGGCTGATGGCCTCCTTGTCGCGACGCTTGGTGTGGAGGGGGCCGGTGCGGCGGCGGACCTCCTCGACGGGCGGGGGCGGTGGCGGCCAGGGTCCCGCCAGGTGCAGCAGGCTCCGGGCGGCGACCCGGAGCTTCGGGTTCCGGATCGGGTGGACGGCGTCCTTCGCGTCCGCGCCGCGCTCCCAGAGCAGTCCGGCCATCAGATCCAGCGTCTCGTAGAGATCGCCGTCGATGTCGAGTTCGCCGGCCACCCAGGCGCGGGCCAGGCCCAGTTCGCCCGGCTTCCAGAGCAGCCGGCGCAACGCGCGGCGGTTCCGGATGACGAGAACGGGGGCACCGGGCGGTCCGGATTCGCTGCCGTCCCAGGCCCGGATCCGGACCGGCAGGGGTTCTCCCAGCAACTCCTCGGCGAGAGCGGTCAGCCGCAACGCGGCGTCTGCCATGGCGTACACCTCCGTGATGGTGTTTCCCAACGAGCCCAAACATGCCCAAACATGCCTCGAACCACGCCATGCACCCGTGGTGCCACGACGAGGCACACCCCCGTCAACACTCTCCGGCGCCAACGCCATCCCGCAGTGGCGCAATGGAACGGCAAAATACCTGTATGCCACATGCATTTTCCGGGCGGTCACTCCCGGCCTCCGGACACGCCGAAGGGGCCGCCCGCACCACGGATGGCGGGCGGCCCCTTCGGGCGTCGTACGGAGAGGATCCGGCGGACCGGAGCCCGGGCTAGGAGGCCTTGGCCTTCTCGCCCTCGGACTTGGCGGCGGCCGGAGCCGGGGCCGGCTTGGCGGCCTCGTAGAACTCCTCGCGCGGCGTCTCCATGGCGCCGAGCGAGACGACCTCGCGCTTGAGGAACATCGCAAGGGTCCAGTCGGCGAAGATCCGGATCTTACGGTTCCAGGTCGGCATCGCCATGCCGTGGTAGCCACGGTGCATGTACCAGGCGAGACGGCCCTTGAGCTTGATCTTCATCTTGCCCATGACGATCATCGCGACGCCCTTGTGCAGGCCGAGGCCGGCGACCGCACCCTTGTTGGCGTGGCTGTATTCCTTCTGCGGGAAGCCGCGCATCCCGGAGATGACGTTGTCGCCGAGGACCTTGGCCTGACGCAGCGCGTGCTGGGCGTTCGGCGGGCACCAGGCGTTCGGGTTACCGGCCTTGCGGCCGACCATGTCCGGAACCTGGGCGTTGTCGCCCGCGGCCCAGATGTAGTCGGTGCCCTGCACCTGGAGCTTCTCGGACGTATCCACGTGACCGCGCGGGCCGAGCGGCAGGCCGAAGCGGGCCAGCGCCGGGTTCGGCTTCACGCCGGCCGTCCACACGATGGTGTTGGAGTCGACCTCGAGGCCGTTCTTCAGGACGACGTGACCGTCGATGCAGGAGTCCATGGAGGTCGAGAGGAAGACCTCGACGCCACGGGACTCCAGGTGCTCCCGGCCCCAGGTGCCCAGCTTCGGGCCGACCTCGGGAAGGATCTTGTCGGCGGCGTCGACGAGGATGAAGCGCATGTCCTCGCGCTTCACGTTCGTGTAGTACTTCGCCGCGTCACGGGCCATGTCCTCGACCTCGCCGATGGTCTCCGCACCGGCGAAGCCGCCGCCCACGAAGACGAACGTCAACGCCCTGCGGCGGACGTCCTCATCGGTCGTCGAGTCGGCCTTGTCCAGCTGCTCGAGAACGTGGTTGCGCAGGCCGATGGCCTCCTCGATGCCCTTCATGCCGATGCCCTGTTCGGCCAGGCCGGGGATCGGGAAGGTGCGGGAGACCGCGCCCATCGCGATGACCAGGTAGTCGAAGGGCAGCTCGTAGGCCTCGCCGACGAGCGGCGCGACCGTGGCGACCTTGCGGTCCTGATCGATGGTGGTGACGCGGCCGGTGAGAACCTCGGCCTTCGGCAGTACGCGTCGCAGCGGGACGACGACATGCCGAGGCGAGATGCTGCCGGCTGCGGCTTCGGGGAGGAAGGGCTGGTAGGTCATGTACGACCGGGGGTCGACGACCGTGACGGTCGCCTCGCCGTAGCGCATCTTCTTCAGAATGCGCCGAGCTGCGTACAGGCCTACGTACCCACCGCCTACTACGAGGATCCTGGGACGCTCCGTGGTGCTCATGCCATCGAGTATCCACCCCCCTCGGGGGGCATGCTCGTGAGCCCCTTCACAAGGTATCGCCCTCCCTCTGCTACACTCCGCCGCCCTCGTGACCGAGGTCATGGCGCCGCAAGGGAACCACGATGCGGTGGCGAACGTTGTTCACCGCTTGTGAGCTGGCCCTTGAGCCCTGCGAGCGGGGTGGACCACCCCTTCGACCACCACTCCAGCAACACGTCCGGAACCGTCCCGTATGCGCAGCGAACGGGCTCGCGGACGGTCGCGAGGCCCCGTACGGAGCAGAAGTGCGCACCAAGGGGCCGAATTCCTTGTGAAGAAGTTCACGAACTTCCTCGCGGCGCATCTCCCGAAGGGGTCCGGGAGGGGCTCCCGACGGCTCAAAGGTGCAGGCGGGAGTGCGCATGAGCACGTTTTCGGCGTCTCCTGCCGCACCCCCGCGAACAGCCTTTCGGGCACCCTTTCGAACGGGCGGCCGGCGGCCTCCCGGCTACGCGATGGACCAGGCGATCCCGTCGAGAATGTCGTGCTCGCTGACGACGATCTCGCGGGCCCCGGTCCGCTTCATCACGCCCAGCAGGACGAGCGCCCCGGCGGTGATCACGTCGACCCGCCCCGGGTGCATCGCGGGGATCGCGGCACGCTCGGCGTGGGTCGAGGTGACGAGCCGTCCGGTGATCTCCTGGACCTGCTCGAAGGAGATCCGGGAGTGGTGGATCGCCTCGGAGTCGTACTCCTCCAGTCCCAGCGCGATCGCGGCCACGGTGGTGACGGTGCCGGCGAGGCCGACGAGCGTGGCGGCTTCGGTGAGCGGGACGGTCTCCTCGGCCAGATCGAGGGCGGCGTCGATGTCCGCGCGGATCGCGGTGATCTGACCGAGCGTGGGAGGGTCGGTGACAACTCCGTCGCGTACGAGATGGCGCTCGGTCATCCGTACGCAGCCGATGTCCACCGACCGCGCGGCCAGGACCCGGTCGTCGCCGACGACGAACTCGGTGGAACCGCCGCCGATGTCCACCACCAGGTAGGGCTTCGGCAGATGGTCGCTGCCCTCGAGTTCCTTGGTGGCGCCATCGAAGGAGAACTCGGCCTCCTGGTCGCCGCTGATCACCTCGGGCTCGACGCCGAGGATGTCCAGCACGCCGCCGACGAACTCGTCCCTGTTCTCCGCGTCGCGGGAGGCGGAGGTCGCGACGAAGCGGGTCTTCTCCGCGCGGTACTCCTTGATGACGGCCGCGTACTGGCGGCAGGCGGCAAAGGTCCGCTCCAGCGCCTCGGGGGCGAGCCGGCCGGTGCGGTCCACGCCCTGGCCGAGCCGGACGATCTCCATCCGCCGGTCGAGCTCGGTGAGCTCACCGGTGGCGGGGTCGGCGTCGGCGACGAGCAGACGGATCGAGTTGGTACCGCAGTCGATGGCGGCCACGCGCGTCATGAGTACTCCTGTGTCTTCAAGCCCTCCGACGCCGGTCCAAGCCCCTCCGGCGCCGATTCGAGCCCCTCCGGCGGACGAGGGGCGGGGGTCCCGGGGGCGGAGCCCCCGGGCACGGTCAGCCTTCGTCCGCCTCGTCGGCCGGCCGGAAGGCGAAGTGGCCGCCTTCGCTCTCGGCGACCGTCCAGCCCTCCTTCTCGTCCGGCGGCCCGCACGGCGTGACGCACGGCCCCTTGCGCCACCACTCCGGCAGCATCGCAATCGCCTCGTCGCCCAGCGGGTTCACGCCCGGCCCCGCCGCCAGCGAGTGCCCCACCAGCACGTGCAGGCACTTCACCCGGTCCGGCATGCCACCCGCGCTGGGAAAGCCCTCCAGCACCTCGATGGCGTCGCGTCGGGCGATGTAGTCCTCATGCGCGGCACGGTACGCAGCCGCCAGCTCCGGGTCCGTGGCCAGACGCTCCGTCATCTCCTTCATGACGCCGTTCGCCTCCAGCGTGCCGATGGCGGAAGCCGCGCGCGGGCACGTCAGGTAGTACGTCGTCGGGAACGGCGTACCGTCCTCCAGCCGCGGGGACGTCTCGACCACGTCCGGGTTGCCGCACGGGCAGCGGTGCGCGATCGCGCGCAGCCCGCGCGGCGGGCGGCCGAGCTGCTGCTGGAACGCGGCGATGTCCGCCTCGGTGGGCGTGGTGGACTCGGTCTGGGGAGGGGGCGTTTCCATGCCTGCCTTGGATCTACTCGGATGTGTGAACCACGGCTCCGCACAGTGCTGCGGGGACGAGGTGAACTAAGGGAAATGAGAAGTCAGTTGCGGTCGGCGCTGTCCACGCCGTCCCACAGGTTGGAGTGCCACGGCCGGTCGGTCTCCTTCGCCCCTCCGCTGCGCTCCTTCGCCGCGTCCGGATCGATCACCGTGTAGCTGGTCTCCCCGGGACGCACGTAGTGCAGGTGTTCCCGGGCCAGCCGCTGGATGTACGCGTCGTCCTGGAGGCGCGCCTTCTCGTCGCGCAGCTCCTCGGTGTGCTTCTCGGCCTCCTGCGCCAGCCGCTCCTGGTCGGCGATCTCGTCGCGCTGCGACACGTACTGCCGCATCGGGTACGCGAGCGCCACCACCAGGGAGCAGACGACCAGGGCGAGGAACGCGGCCCGGCCGGTGAGCCGGGAACGGCGGGCCTGGCGGCGGTTCTGGGACCGGTAGACGCGGGCGGCGGTCTGCTCACCGAGCAGTCGCAGCCGGGTCGCGGTGGAGAACCGTTCCCGGTCCTTCGCGGCCATGTCTCCGCCTCCCCACTACGCACGTCCGTCCCCGCACACGGTACGGGACCGAGTGCGGGGACGGACGGAGGCCGGGGCCTTTGCCCGATGCCGGGCCTGCGATCAGCCCTTGAAGCGCGGGAACGCGGAGCGGCCCGCGTACACCGCCGCGTCGTCGAGGATCTCCTCGATGCGCAGCAGCTGGTTGTACTTGGCGACGCGGTCCGAGCGGGCCGGGGCGCCGGTCTTGATCTGGCCGCAGTTCACCGCGACGGCGAGGTCGGCGATGGTGACGTCCTCGGTCTCGCCGGAGCGGTGGGACATCATGCACTTGAAGCCGTTGCGCTGGGCGAGCTCGACGGCGTCCAGGGTCTCGGTCAGCGAACCGATCTGGTTGACCTTGACGAGCAGGGCGTTGGCGGAGCCCTCCTCGATGCCGCGGGCCAGGCGCTCCGGGTTGGTGACGAACAGGTCGTCGCCGACGATCTGCACCTTGGCGCCGAGCTTCTGGGTGATGACGTTCCAGCCGGCCCAGTCGTCCTCGTACAGCGGGTCCTCGATGGAGACCAGCGGGTACGCGGAGACGAGCTCCTCGTAGTACTCGGTCATCTCGGCGGCCGAGCGGGACTTGCCCTCGAACTCGTACTTGCCGTCCTTGTAGAACTCCGAGGCGGCGACGTCGAGCGCGAGCGCGATGTCCTTGCCCGGGGCGTAACCGGCTTCCTTGATGGCCTCGAGGATGAGGTCCAGGGCGGCGCGGTTCGACTCCAGGTTCGGCGCGAAGCCGCCCTCGTCGCCGAGACCGGTCGACAGGCCCTTGGTCTTCAGGACCTTCTTCAGCGTGTGGTAGACCTCGGCGCCCCAGCGCAGGGCCTCGGAGAAGGACTCCGCGCCGATCGGCGCGATCATGAACTCCTGGATGTCCACGTTGGAGTCGGCGTGCGACCCACCGTTGAGGATGTTCATCATCGGGACGGGCAGCAGGTGCGCGTTCGGGCCACCGAGGTAGCGGAACAGCGGCAGGTCCGAGGCTTCGGACGCGGCGTGTGCGACGGCCAGCGAGACGCCGAGGATGGCGTTGGCGCCGAGCGAGCCCTTGTTCTCGGTGGCGTCCAGGTCGAACATGGCCTGGTCGATCAGCCGCTGCTCGGTGGCGTCGTAGCCGACGAGCTCCGGGCCGATCTGCTCGATCACGGCGAGGACGGCCTTCTCGACGCCCTTGCCCTGGTAGCGGTTGGGGTCACCGTCGCGAAGCTCAATGGCCTCGAACGCACCGGTGGAGGCGCCGGACGGAACAGCAGCACGGCCCGTGCTGCCGTCGTCGAGGCCAACCTCGACCTCGACCGTGGGGTTTCCGCGGGAGTCGAGGATTTCCCGGGCTACGACGACGTCGATGGACGGCACGAGGCATCTCCTTCTGGGATATGACGCTGGTTGTGCAGGGTCGCTTTGGCCTTGCGACAAGAGCCTAACCGGCTGGGCCGCCTCGGTCCGCCGACCGCCCGCCTCCTGGGACGAAAAAGGACCCAAGGGCACTCATAGCAGGGCAAAGGTCCAGATTCCTACTGGACGGTAACGACAACATTTGAACGCTCAAACCCCGACCCGGCGCGCACGGGGGAATCCGCGCCGGGTCGGGGTGCTCGGGGAGGAGAGAGCCCGTATCTACGGGGAGCCCGTGTCCACGTCAGGCCCGTCCTACTTCGTCAGGTGGAGCTGCTGACCCGGGTAGATTAGGTCGGCGTCCTCGACGATGTCCTTGTTCAGCTTGAAGAGCTGCTGCCAGCCGCCCTTCACCTTGTGCTGCGCGGCGATCTTGCTGAGCGAGTCGCCGGACTTCACCTTGTACTCGCCGTCGCCCTTGGCGACCTTCGCGCCGGTCGGCGTGGTGACGGTCTTCTTGGCCTCGGCCTTGGGGGCGGTGCCGCGGTCCGCGCGGGAGGCGGCGGGGGCCTCGGTGTGCTCGGCCTGCTTCGGCGCGGCCTGCTTCGACTCCTGCGCCGGGGCGCTCTGCTGCGCGGTGGAGCCGGTGTCGACGCCCGGGTCGACGCCGTCGTTGGTCAGGTTGCCGGCGCCGGCGCAGCCCCAGGCACCCGGGCCCTGCATGTCGAGGAGCTTCTCGGCGGTGGCGATCTGCTGAGCCTTGGTGGCGAGGTCGGCGCGCGGGGCGTACTGCGTACCACCGGCGGCGGCCCAGCTGGACTGCGAGAACTGCAGGCCGCCGTAGTAGCCGTTGCCGGTGTTGATGGACCAGTTGCCACCGGACTCGCACTGGGCGACGGCGTCCCACGTGGCGACGGAGGCCGCGGAGGCGCCGGTCGCACCCATCAGGGGAGCGGCGATGGCGGCACCGGTGACGCCGGCGAGCGTGGCGACACGGACGGCCTTGGACGGGCGACGGTGCTTGCCCTTGCTGTTCAGCAGCATGGAACTTCTCCTCACCGACGCCTACGAGGTGAGCTGTCGGGTTCGGGCCAAGTGAGTTGCCCGGTCGCATGTCCTAGCACGCGACTTCACCCCGAGCCGGTCCTGACGGTCTTTCGGCCATCGGGCCCGGCGGCTTACCTGGGTCCCCCGCTCCTGCCTACGGCGCATTACGCGTCTGTTCCCTTCGACCGACGGCAGGATTCGGCGTGACGGTCGACGGGGCCCGCGGTGCGAGCGGTTCCGACCGTAAACGTACGCAACCTCGACATTCAAAGATGGGCATAACGGACAATCAGTCCTTACATGCATCCGATCGCACAGCGTTTTCGCAGGTGAGGAGCGGTGCAGACAGACCCGGCAGACGCGACACGCCAGTTGACGCAAAGAGACCCATGTCTCACTTACGCATAAGCGGACATAGGTCCCTGAACTACCCCGGTTTTTGGGGTGGTTTTAGCTGTTTATCAGACTGTCCTCACTTCGACTTCACGCCGAGATCGAGGCTCTGGCCAGGCAGGATGAGGTCCGGGTCGCTGCCGACCGCACCCTTGTTCGCCTCATAGAGAGCGGGCCATCCACCCGGAACCTTCTGTGCGTCAGCAATCGCCCAGAGGCTGTCGCCCGGCCGGACGGTGTAATCGCCGTCTGCCGCCGCCGCGCGCGTGTCGCGCCCCTCACTGTTACCGCGGGAAGCGTGCCGGCCCGAGTCCCGGTCGCCACCCCTGTCCGCGTCCTGGCTCACCTCGGGGGCCGGCGCACCGCGGTGCTTACCACCCGCCTCACCGCTGGACGAGCCAGACTTCTGGGGCGAGTCGGATGAATCAGACTTCTTGGACGACGGCGTGGCTGACGGCTTGTGCGACGCCTTGCCCGAAGGCGTGGCGGACGCCTCGGCGGACGGCGCCTCGGACGCGTCCCCGCTCTCCGCCGGTTCGGCCGACGGCACGATTCCCGGGTCGACCCCCGGCAACGACCCGTCCTCCGTGAGCCCGGAGATCACCGCACAGCTGGGCCACGCCTTCGGCCCCCGGTCGTCCAGGACCTTCTCGGCGACCGCGATCTGCTGCGAGCGACTGGCGAGGTCGGCGCGCGGGGCGTACGCCTCACCGCCGTACGCCTTCCAGGCGTCCTGCGAGAACTGAAGACCGCCATAGAAGCCGTTGCCGAGGTCGGCGCTCCACATGCCGCCGCTCTCGCACTCTGCGACCCGGTCCCAGGTCGTGGCGTCGGCGGCGTGCGCACCGGCCGCGCCGAGCAGGGGGATGGCGATGGCCGAACCGGTCACGCCTGCGGCGACGACGATCGCGGGTGCCTGGCGAGGGCGACGGTGCCTGCCGTTCGCGGAGCCCATGGGATTGCCTTCCGTGTGACTGACAAGTGACTGGTGAGTCGAACGGTGAACGTAGCGGCACTCGAACGCTTGTCACAAGTCGATGCAGCGCAGATCACGTGAAAGTCACAGAGTTGACAGGGTGTCACCTTCACCGGAACGCCGGCCGGGACCGAACTCCACCGGAAGCGTGCGCAGTCCACGCATGATGAGCCCGCCACGCCACCGCAAATCGGTAGGTTCCACCGCAAGCCGCAGGTCCGGGAGGCGCCTCAACAGCGTGGCCAGGGCAGCCTGCCCCTCCAGTCGGGCAAGCGGTGCGCCCAGGCAGTAATGGATGCCGTGCCCGTATCCGAGGTGCTGATTGTCACGCCGCGCGAGGTCCAGCGTGTCCGGGTCCGTAAACCGTTCCGGGTCCCGGTCGGCGGCGGCGAGCACCACCAGTACGGGGTCACCCGCCGCGACCCGCTGCCCGCCCAGGGTCAGCGGCTCGGTGGCGAACCGCCAGGTCGCCAGCTCCACCGGACCGTCGTACCGCAGCAGTTCCTCGATGCCGGTCTCCAGCAGCCCACTCTCCCCCGCGTCGAGCGAGCGCTGCAGCCGCTCCCGCTGCTGCGGATTGCGCAGCAGGGCGTACATCCCGTTGCCGATGAGGTTGACCGTCGTCTCGAATCCCGCGAAGAGGAGGATGAAAGCCATGGCGGCGGCCTCGTTCTCGGTGAGGTGCTCGCCGTGGTCGCTCGCCCGGATCAGCCCCGAGATCAGGTCCTCCCCCGGGTTCTCCCGCTTCCGGTGGATGAGCTCCGCGAGATAGCCGCGCATCTTCTTCACCGACCGGGCCACCCCGCCGCGCGGACCACCGCCGTGGCGGATCATCATCCCCGCCCAGTCCCGGAAGTCGTCCTGGTCCTCGCGCGGGACGCCGAGCAGGTCACAGATCGCGTAGATGGGGAGCGGGAACGCGAAGTCGTGGATGAGGTCCGCGGATCCCTCCTCGATGAAGTTGTCGATGAGGCGGTCCGTCAGCTCCTGCACGCGGGGGGCGAACTCGGCGACCCGGCGCGGCGTGAACGCCTTCGAGACCAGCCGGCGCAGTCTGGTGTGGTCGGGCGGGTCGATGTTCAGCAGATGCGTCATCAGCTCCGCCTTGCGCTCGCCCGGAATGCCGGTCTTCCCCTTGGCGTGCGCCGGCTCGTCGTGGTGCGCAGGGTTCTTGGAGAGCCGGGTGTCGGCGAGGGCCTGCCGGGCGTCCTCGTACCGCGTCACGAGCCATGCCTCGACCCCGCTGGGCAGCGCGGTGCGGTGCACGGGGCTGTGCTCGCGCAGCCAGGCGTAGGCCGGGTACGGGTCGGTGGCGAACTCCCAGGTGAAGAGTTCGGGGGCGTCGGCGGGGCTGTCGTTCACCCCCTGACGTTATCCGTTGGCCTCCACGGCGAGGATCGCGTCCCGGTAGGCGCGGCCCGCAGCACGCAGGGCGGCCTCGGGGTCCGTGCCGTCCTGTTCCGCGCGTACGGCAAGGGCGAGGAGTTCGTAACCGATGCTGTCGCCCGTCGGGAGCGGCACATCGAGTCCGGCGGCACGGACCCGGCTCGCCAGCTTCGCGGCCAGCGCCAGCCCGGGCTGCCCGAGCGGGACGCCGTCGGTGACCGAGTCGCGCTGCTTCTCGATGGCCTTGGTACGCAGCCAGTGCGCGTGGACGTCCTCCGGGGTCTCGGCGGTCTCGTCACCGAAGACATGCGGATGGCGGTGGATCAGCTTCTCGACGAGGGTCGCGGCGACATCGTCGACGGAGAACGGTTCGTCCGTGTCCTCCTCCGCGATCCGGGCGTGGAAGACGACCTGGAGAAGGACGTCGCCGAGCTCCTCGCGCAGTTCGTCACGGTCGCCGTCCTCGATCGCCTCGACGAGTTCGTACGCCTCCTCGATGGCGTACTTGGCGAGCCCCTCGTGGGTCTTCTGCGAGGTCCACGGGCACTCGGCCCTGATCCGGTCCATGACCTGGACGAGGTCGAGGAGACGGGCGCCGGGCAGATCGTACGAACCGGGCAGCAGCTCCAGGTTCGGCATCTGCACCCGGCCCGAGCCGGCCAGCCGGGCCAGCCCGTCCGTCAGCGGCTGGTTGCCCTCGCCACTGGTCACGACCACGACGGTCCGGCCGCCCGCGCAGGCGTCGACGAGTTCCTGCGCGGTGGGCGCGGCGTGCTCGACGGTGACGCCGGCCTCGCGCAGATACGGCAGCTGGGGGTGGTCCGACTCGGCGCAGAGCACCCGGTCGGCGGCGTGCAGCGTCTGCCAGGCGGGCCAGGACAGCAGTCCGGGCGCGACCCGGTGGCTGGCGGTGAGCAGGACGATACGACCGGGGTCTTCAGCGTTCACGCCACCAACCTACTAGTGCCGTGACCGGCCATGTTTGCCCCATGAGGAGCGTCGTCCAGAGCGTGCGATCGCAAGGCGGCCGGAAGTCCTGGGTCTTTCGTTTGGATCAGGCCGGATCCCGCGAGCCCGGCATGATCCAGACGAAAGACCCTGGCTAGGCGCCGGCTGCGGCTTCCTGCTGGGCCGGCTTGGTGACCTGGGTGATCCACGGGGCCTTGTAGTTGGCGAGCTGGGTCTGCTTGTTGTCCCAGGTGCCGAAGCGCGGGTTGACGTCGATGTGCAGCGACTTCGACGCCGCGCTGAGCGCGTCGCCGACGGCCTTCTGCCCGGCGGGCTGCTGCAGGTCGGCACCGAACGCCTGGGCGATCTTCGACAGCTGGACCTGCTCGCGCAGGACGGCATCGATCTGGTTCGGGGCGACCCAGCTCTGCTGCAGCATCATCGCCTGCAGCTGTGTCTCTCCACCGGACTGGGAGACCGCCGACTGCCGCATCTCCTGGACCTCCTTGCGGCTGACCTTGACTCCCGCGTCCGCGGCGGCCTTGTCCAGGATCCGGTCGAAGATCAGCCCGTGCAGCTTGGCCCGGCTGAGCTGCCCGGACTTGTTGATGAGCTGCACGGACTGGTCGGACTCGTTCTGCGCGGTGCGTACGTCCGCCACCTGCGCCTGCACGGTGGACACCTCGATGCGGTCCCCGCCGACCACGGCTGCGGCACCTGGGTGGGCCTGGTTGCCGCAGGCGGAGAGAAGCGGCGCCGCGGCGAGCATGGCGGCGGAGACGACGAGCGCGGTGCGACGGCGGCGGTGCAAAGGAGCCTCCCGGGGAGATTGAGACAGCAGGTGCGGCGCGCCGCGCCCCCTTGCGGGTGGTGGCCGGGCGACGGGCGGGCGCACAAGACCTTGCGGTGATCGATGTTAGGCAGTGGGCGTGATCCCGGCCACTGATTCGACCAACGATTCGGGAGGAGTTGGGGATGTGGGCCTGTTCACCGTCCCTCCACGGCCGTTTCCGGCCGCAGCATGATCACGCGGGAGACCGCGAACGTGATCGGGATGGCCGCCACCGCCGCGACCAGCGGTGCGTACCGGCTGCTGAATCCGGCGAGGTCGACCAGCAGCCAGACACCCCCGGTCGTGATGGCGAAATTGGCGGCGTTGGTCAGCGGGAAGAGCAGGAACTTCCGCCAGGTGGGGCGGGTCCGGTAGGTGAAGTACGAGTTCAGCAGGAACGAGCCGGTCATGCTGAACGCGAACGCGATCACATGCGCGGCCAGATACGGCAGCCTGGTCAGCAGGGCCAGATAGCAGACGTAGTACGTACCGGTGTTCACGACGCCGACGAGTGCGAAGCGGATCATCTGCGCCCGGACCGTCATCGGCGTACGAACTCCCGTGCCTGCTGATTCGGTACGGCGGTATTGCCGGCCTTCACCAGGAAGTGCGGGCGCCGCTTCACCTCGTAGTAGATGCGGCCGACGTACTCACCGACCACACCCACTATCACCATCTGCACCCCGGCAAGAGCCGTGACCACGACGATGAGCGTGACATAGCCGGGCGTGTCCACGCCTTTCATCAGGGCGAATCCGACGATCCAGGCGGCATAGACGAGGGCGACGGACATCAGTACCATGCCCAGGTATAAGGCGGCGCGCAGCGGCTTGTTGTTGAACGAGAGCAGTCCGTCGAGTCCGTAGTTGAGGAGCTTGCCGAAGGTCCAGGCGGAGCTGCCCTGCTCGCGGACGGCATTCTCGTAGCCGAAGGTCGTCGTCGGGAATCCGACCCAGGCGAACAGTCCCTTGGAGAACCGGTTGTACTCGGTGAGTTCGAGGACGGCGTCGACGGTACGCCGGGACAGCAGCCGGAAGTCTCCGACACCGTCGACCAGTTCCACGTCCACCAGGCGATTGATCAGCCAGTAGTAGGCGCGGGCGCCGAGGGTGCGGGTGAGACGGTCGCCCCTGCGGGTGCGGCGGGCAATGACCTGGTCGTAGCCGTGGGCGTGCTCCTCCAGCATGCGGCCGATGAGCTCCGGCGGGTGCTGGAGGTCGGCGTCCATGATGACGACCGCGTCGCCGTCGGCGTGCTGGAGGCCGGCGAGCATGGCGGCCTCCTTGCCGAAGTTCCGGCTGAAGGAGAGGTAGCGGGTCCGCGGATCGGTGGCGGCCAGCTCCTCCAGAACCGGAAGCGTGCGGTCTGCGCTGCCGTCATCGACGTAGACCAGCTGGAAATCATGCCCCAGCCGCGTCATCTGCTCCGTGACACGCGTATGGAAGCATCCGAGGATCTCCTCCTCGTTGAAACAAGGCACCACCAGCGAGATCAGCACGGGATTATCTCACCCTGTCGGTCAGTCAGATGGAGATGCTTCACATGGATAGTGAGCAACCATTACGTGAATTGAACTATGGAGGAAACACTTCGACACGGTTCACTCGCCCGTGGCTGCCATATTCCTCCGTATGCCGACCTTCCGCCCCCGCCCGGCCGCGGCCGGGCTCGCCGCACTGATCACCGCCGTCACCGTGTGCGCGGGCGATGCGGCGGCCCGCAGCTTTCCGTTCGGGCCGCACACAAGGAGTGTCAGTGACCTGGGAAATCAGTTCGTTCCGTTCCACATCCGGCTCTGGGACCTGCTGCACGGAAACGCCGACGGCGGGCTGTTCCTGAATTGGTCTTCCGGATACGGGACCAGCTTCCTGCCGGACCTGGGCACCTATCTGACCAGCCCGTTCGCGCTGCTCGTCGGGGTCTTTCCGCGGGATCGCATCGACCTCGCGGTGTACGTGGTGACGGTCCTGAAGATGGCGTCGGCCGCGGCGGCGATGGCCTTTCTGCTTCTGACCCTGCGCGGCGGACGCCCCTGGGTGGCGGGGGTGTTCGGCAGTGCGTACGCGCTGTGCGGCTGGTCGGTCGCCGAGGCCGCGTACAACCCGATGTGGCTGGACGGTCTGATCGCTCTCCCGCTGCTCTGCCTGGCCGGTGAGTGGGCGCGGACGGGGCGCCGCCGCGTGGTGGCACCACTGCTCGTCGCGGTCGTGTGGGCCGCCAACTTCTATACGGCGTACATGGCGACCCTGGGGGCCGCACTGGTGCTGGTGGTGCGTCTGCTGACGGTGGGTGAGAAGGGGACGAGGGTACGGGGGCTGGTGCGGGCGGCCCGGACCGTGCTGCTGGGGGCCGGTCTCGCGGCGCCCGTCCTGCTTCCCGTCTATCTCGGCACGAGACACGCCTATCCCGGCTGGGACCGGACGTTCCGCCCCGCGGCCTGGCCCGATGTCCTTGCCCGGCTGCTTCCCGGCACCTATGACTTCTTCACCCCGGCGCTCTTCCTGGGCACGGTCGCCCTGCTGCCGGCCTGCGTGCTCGCCTTCCAGACGGCGGTACCGCGGCGCGAGCGGTGGGCGTGGGCCGGGCTGGTGGCCGGGGTCGCGCTGTCGATGCAGTGGGGGCCGACCCATCTGCTCTGGCACGCTTTCGCGACGCCCAACGGCAGTCCGTACCGGCAGACGTTCGTGCTCGCCGGACTGCTGGTGGTCGCCGCCTGGCTCTCGGTCTCGTACGGCCGGCCGGGGCGCCGCGCCCTGTTCGCCGGGTGCGCGGTGCTGATGCTGATCGCGGCAGGGGCGGCCGCCAGTGATCTCGTCTCGCACTGGACGTACCCGCTGTTCGCGGCCGGTCTGGTGGCGACCGCCGCCGCGCTCGTCCTGCTGGGCCGGGGCCGCTGCGCGCTGCTCGCCGCCGCGCTGCTGATCGGCGCGCTGGCGGGACAGGCTGCGGCGACCACCGCGTTCGCCGACCGGCAGCGTCTCGCCCGGCTCGACGACTACGCGCCCTGGGGCGAGCGGCAGCGCGTCCAGGCGTCCGCGGTGGCGGGCGCGGACGCGTGGCCGCGTTACCGCACCGACCCCGGCCGGGAGCAGACCACCGCCAACGATCCGCTGCTGGTGGGCGGCCAGGGCGCCGCCTACTACAGCAGCCACACGCCGGCCGTGCTGACCCGCACGCTCGGTGCGCTCGGCGCCGGCTGGACATCCAACGGGCGGGCCGTCCAGAGCCTCGACAACCCCGTCACCGACGCGATCTTCGCGGTCGGTGCCCGGGTCCGCGGGCCGCGCGACCCGCACCAGCGGTGGGACGCGCCGCCGGACGACCGGCCGGTGACGGTGCTCCGGGAAGTGGTGCCGCCGCTGGTGACCGTGCGGGGACCGGGCCCGGCTCCGTCCTTCGGCCGGTCACCGTTCCGGAACCAGGAGGTGCTGCTCGGCTCGCGGGTCTACACGGTGCCGCGGACCGTCATCCGGGCGGTGAACGGCGCCCCCGTCGAGGACCGGGGCGCCTACAGCCACCGGGTGGGACGCGGTACGTATCTGCTCAGCGCGCGCTGTCCGGCGGGAAGTGAGGCGTACGTGTGGACACCCGGAGTGTTCGGCTCGGCGCGGCTGGGCGAGGGCCGGGAGATCCTGCTCCGGGGCATGCTGCCGTCCCGGCGGGCGGCGATGGAGCGGATCGGTCCGGTGGCCGGCGCGGCGGTGGCGGGCGGGACGGTGCGGGTGGTGGTCACGCTCAGGTCCGTCCGCCCGGGGACCGTGCCGCGCGAGCCCCTCGGCTGCCTGGACCGGGACCGGCTGGCCGCCGCCGTGGCCGGGCTGCGGCGCACGGGGGCGACGTCCGTGCATGTCGGCGACAGGGCGATACGGGCCGAACTGCCGCCCGGGAGCCGCGGCACCGTCGTGGTCGCCGCACCCCGGATAGCGGGCTGGAGGTGCGCGGGGCGGCCCGCGGACGCGTATCTGGGACTCGTCGCGGTGCCGGTCCCCGCCCGGGGTTCCGCCGTGCAGTGCACGTTCCGGCCGCCCGGGCTGCGGGCGGGATCGGCGGTCGGGACGGGCGCGCTGCTCGTCATGGCGGGGACGGGGGCGGCGCGGGCTGTGCTGCTGCGACGGCGCCCCCGGCTCGCACTGGCGGGACCGGGCTGAGCAGACCGGACAGGGGGGTCGCTCAGAGTGCCTGGCAGTAGGCTTCGCGGCGTTGCCTACTGCCGGACACTCTCAGCCGCCGCGGACCTGCAGCTGCCGGTCGAGCTGGCGGCGCAGCTCCACGGGCAGCGGATGGTGCGGCCCGTACATCCGCTCGGTGTCGTGGAGCAGCGCCTGAAGCTGTCCGCGCGCCGCCGCATGGTCGCCGACCGCGAGCAGCAGATACCCGATGCGCTGACGGATCTCGAAGGACCGTGCCGGGTTGTTTCCCGTCGCGTACTGGTTCTCGTAGTACGGCAGGACCGCCCGGTACTCCGCGAGCGCGGCCGCCGGTTCGCCCAGCTGTTCCAGGCAGTGCGCCGCGTCGTAGCGGTACTGCAGCGTCTGCGTGTCGGCCGGTCCGGCCTCCACCGCGCGGTCGTCGGCGAGGCGCCGCAGTTCGGGCAGGGCGCGGCGGTACTGCCCGTCGTCCATCAGCGTCGCCGCGTACTGCTTGCGCAGGATGCGGACCACCGGCGAACCCTCACCGTGCTGCTCGGCGGCGGCCGGGAGAATGCCGCCGAGGATGTCCACGGCCTGGGTGATCCGGCCCTGCCCGAGCAGCTGCTTGACCTCGTCGACCGCGGCTGCGACATCGGGTTTCGCGGCCACCGGCGCGGGCTGCGCGGCGGGCGGGGTGGTGACACGGTCGGGCCACGGTGCGTGCGGCCGCAGGAAGGGGCGGGTCGGGTCGAGCGGGCCGGTCGGCAGCCCTGTGCCGCTCGACGGAAGGAGCAGGGCGAGGTGTTCGTACACCTCCTGGGCACTTGCCGGGCGGTGCTGCGGGTCCTTGGCGAGGAGCCGCAGCACGAGCGATTCGAGGGGTTCCGGGACCTCGGGCCGGATCTGACGGACCGGGAGCGGCGGCTCGTAGAGGTGGCGGTGCAGCACTCCGAGGGCGGTGGAGCCGGCGAACGGCACATCTCCACTGAGCAGTTCGTGGAGGAGCACGCCGAGCGCGTACAGGTCGGTGTACGGGCCGACGGCGCCTCCCATCGCCTGCTCGGGCGCCATGTAGGCGGGCGAACCGATCGGCGTGCCGGTGTGGGTGAGGCGGGTGGTGTCGCTGTCCAGGACGGAGGCGACGCCCAGGTCGAGGACGGTGACCGTGCCGTCCGGACGCACCATCAGATTGCGGGGTTTGAGGTCGCGGTGGACGATCGGCACGGCGTGCACGGCGGAGAGTGCGGCGCAGAGCTGGGCGGCGACGGCGACGGACCACTGCCAGGGGTACGGGTCGTGCTCGGCGAGATGGTCGGCGAGGTCGGAGCCCTCGACGTACTGCATGACGAGGAACAGGTCGTCGCCGTCGCTGCCCGCGTCATGGACGGTGACCAGGCCCGGGTGGTCGACCTGGGCGGTGACCCGGCACTCACGGACGAAGCGGCGACGCAGCTCGTCGACCGCTTCGCTGCCGGTGGGACCCGCGACCCGGTCGGGCCGGAGCAGTTTCACCGCGACCCGGCGGTCGAGGCGTTGGTCGTACGCCGTCCAGACCTGGCCCATGCCGCCCTGGCCGAGGATGGTCGCCAGCTCGTACCGTCCGGCGATGACGCGACCGCTCATCGGTCCTCCTCATGACGGAGGAGGTCGCTCAGCTCGTCGAGCTCGGCACGGACCTGGTCGATGCGGTGGGGCGGGGTGGGCGCGGGCTGCACGGGCTGCGGGTGAGGCTGCGGCTGTGGCCGGTACTGAGGCGGCTGCGGTTGCTCGTACTGCTGAGGCCGAGGGGGCAGCGACTGGTGCACGGGCGCGGTGGTCATGTACCCGTACCCCGGCACCGGGGGCGGATACCCGCCGCTGAACTGCTGTTTCGTGAGCCGCTCGTAGTGGCGGATGTCCCCGTACAGGTAGTACGCGCAGGCGGCGACGATCGCCACGAGCAGCAGCGGTATGAAGAAGAAGTCGATGCCGTTCGGATCGGGATTGGTGTCCTCCCTGCCGATGATCGGCAGGAGCACGCAGACGAGCACGAAGCCTGCCCCGGTCAGCCACCAGTCGGACGCGCGACGGCGCACGATCGCCAGCCGCAGCAACGGCGCCCACAACAGCAGGCCGATCGAGCCCACCGCGAGCACGACGAACAGCACACGCATCGAGACGATCCAGGCCCGGCTGGGGACCCGGCGCTGCGGCGTCGGCGGATGACCCGGGGCGTACATGGCTGCTCCTGGTACGTGGTCGTGGAGGTCCCGCGCGCACGCGTACGTACCCGTGCGGGTATGTGAACACGTGCGCGCGCAGATCTGGCAGATCTGAGCGTAAAGGGCGACACCGACAACGGCCCCCGGGTTGTACGGAACCGTTGTGGTTCAGCTCACTCCGGTGTGACCGTACCGTCCGTCAGACCGTCGTACATCCCCTGGACGAGCTGTCCGCCGAGCCTGCCGGTCAGCCGCAGCGCGTCCTCGAACGCGGCCACGGCGCGGAACCGTTCCCCGTACCGCTGCTGCTCCGCCATTGGCAGCCGCGGCAGTTGGAGACGGCGGGCGTCGAGCCGGGTGGCGGTCGACGCATAGCTGCTGGCCTGACGGTTGTTGGCGGTGCCGCGCAGGAAACCGGCGAGGAACCACGGGTCGACGGCGGCCGGATCGGGGCGCAGCAGCTGAAGGTTGCGGCCCAGTGCCGCGCCCGCGGTCGCCTCGTCGATCACGCGGGCGACGGAGCCGCCGCCGAGTACGGGGACGACGACATCGCCCGGCTCGACGAGGACCGGTTCCTCGGGCGGTCCCTCGGAGCCGGCGGGGGCGGTGGGGAGTGTTCCGGAGGGGGCGGTGGAGCCGAGGACGTCGTGTTCCGTGAGCACGGGGACGGGGGCGGCCCCGGTGCCGGTGCCGGTGCCGGTGCCGGTGCCTCCGGTACGGAGGTGAAGGGCGCCCGCGCGGGCGAGTTCGCCGACGGTGGTGAGCGGCCAGTGCGCCGGTCCGGAGACGTCCGCGGGCGGCGGGGTGAGGGTCGCGGTCAGTCGCAGCGTCTCGGTGAGCCGGTCCCGCACGCGGGTGAGTTCGCCCGGTCCGCCGGCGGCCGCCGGGGACGGCAGATGGCGGGCGGGGGCCAGGTCCACGTCGTCGTCGAGGAGTTCGATGACGGGGACGACCCGGCTGACGCCCGGCCGCTCCTGCCCGGCCGCTTCGGCGGGGATGTCCGGCTCGGAACGGGTCCGCCCGTCGAACGGCTCCCAGGCATCCAGCACGGCACTGCGCACCGCCTGCCAGTCGAGCCGGTCGCGCCCGCCGGACGCGGGGGCGGATGCGGGTGCCGTGGGCGGTTCGGCGGGCTCGGCGGTGTCCACGAGCAGCAGTTCGGGCGAGGGGCGGACACCGGCACCGGGCTTGCGGAGCACCCAGAGGTGGAGCGGGATTCCGTACGGGGGTGCCGCGCCGGCCGGGAGGGCGACGACGGCACGCAGCGCGCCGCGGCGCAGCAGATCGGCGCGGATCCGCCGGCCGGAGCGGCGTGACGCTGCGGCCGGGGGCATCAGCAGGACGGCGGTGCCGCCCTCGCGCAAATGGGCCAGGGCGTGCTGGACCCAGGCGAGTTCGGACTCCGTGCGCGCGGGGAGGCCGTACTCCCAGCGCGGGTCGTAGGCGAGCTCGTCGTGTCCCCAGTTGCGTTCGTTGAACGGCGGGTGGCAGAGCACGGCGTCGACGGTGAGCCGCGGGAACGCGTCGGCGCGCAGCGTGTCGCCGGTCCGCACGGCGAGCGCGATGGGATTGCTGCCGTCGGTGTCGGAGTGCAGGGCGAGGCGCAGGGCGCTGAGCGCGGCGAGATCCGGGTCGGCGTCCTGCGCGTACAGGGCGGTCGGACTGCTGACAGCCCGCAGCAGGGCGCCGGTGCCGGTGGCCGGGTCGAGGACCGTGCGGGCGGGCCGGTCGCCGGTCCGGACGAGCGCGGCCATCAGTTCGGCGAGGCCGGGCGGGGTGAGGGTGAACTGACGTGGATTGGCGGCGAGCTGACGGCCGAGGAGGAATTCGAAGGCCTGGCGGGCCCCCGTCTCGGCGGCGAGTTCGGCGGCCGCCCGCAGCAGGGGGACGGACGGGAGCAGTTCTTCGGCGGTGGGCGTGTGAACGGCCCGTTCGTACCCGGTTCCGCCTCCACCGGCACTTCCGTCCGCGTCGCCGGTGGCAGGTCCGAAGCGTGCGGTGAGCAGGCTGTTCAGGGCGAGGTGGAGCACCTTGGCCATCCGCGCGTCCGACACGGCCGTGATCTCCAGCCAGGCGGTGGGCCTGTCCCGGACGAGAAGCAGGGCGCAGCCCGTGTGGACGAGGGCGGGGACGGCGCCGGCCGGGTGTCCGGCCAGCTGTTGCCAGACCCGTTCACGGAGCGGGATTTCCGCCAGTTTCCCCTGGTCGCGGAGCCATTGTTCGACTTCGGGGAGAGCGAAGGCCGGGCTGGTCTCGGTGCCGCCGACCGGCTTGGGGAAGTCTGCGTGGCGGCGGCGCCAGTTGCTGACGGCGGCACGCCCCACCCCGGCGAGTCGGGCGATTCCGGCCGCGGTCACCTCTGTCGAGTTCTCCGGCACTGGCTGTCTCCCTGGTCCTGATGCGTTCCTACGGGTCCACGCTGCCTGCTGTGTCCGCGAGCATACCGACCCTTTCCCCCGGCACCGATTCACAGTGTGCACGAAGCAGTTTTCTGTGAATCGTGTTGACTCGGTTCACAAGCTCTGCTGTTATTGATCTGTCGCTACATCAGGTGGCGCAACGAACCGCTCACCACTCATCCCTGCACTTGCCGGAGGGCACAGCCATGTCCCAGTTCACGCAGCCGCCGCAGTCCCCGCAGCCCCAGCAGCCGTACACCCCGGTCCAGACGCCCGGCCTGCGCCCGGCCCGCAACGGGCTCGGCATCTCCGCGCTGATCCTCGGCATCGTGGGAGCCGTCTCGGGCCTGATCCCGTTCCTCTTCTGGCTGGCGGGCATCCTCGGCCTCATCGCCCTGATCCTCGGCCTGGTCGGCCGGGGTCGCGCCAAGCGCGGCGAGGCCACCAACAAGGGCATGGCCACGTTCGGCGCCGTCCTCGGCCTGATCGCGCTGATCCTCTCGGTGGTCGGCGCGGTGATCACCTTCAAGGCGGTGGACGAGGCGGTGAACGAACTCGACAAGGCGGTGTCGGACACCACCGCCTCCGCCGCGCCGAAGGCGGGCGGCTCGGACTCCGCCAAGAGCAATGAGAAGAACAAGGACGCCGGGAAGGCACTGGAGGCCGGGGACTCGGCCGTGTACGACGACGACCTGACGGTCACGGTCGGCGACGCGACCTCGTACACCCCCGACGCGTACGCCGCCGGCCACACGAAGGGCAACAAGGCGTACCGGATCGCGGTCGTCATCGAAAACGCGGGCAAGGAGAAGTTCGACGCGGCGCTCGTGAACGTCGAGGCGCGAGCCGGCAAGGACGGCGTGGACGCCGAGCAGATCTTCGACGGCAAGGTCGGCGAGGGTTTCAGCGGCACGGTCCTGCCCGGCAAGAAGGTCACCGTCCAGTTCGCCTTCGACGCCCCGGCGGACGCGAAGAACCTGACGGTCGAGGTCAACCCCGGCTTCACGTACGACGCCACCCAGTGGGACCTCGCGCTCTGATCCCACCCCGCCCCTCCCCTCCCCTCCCCTCCCCTCCCCTCCCCTCCCCTCCCCCTCGCCCAGGACGGAGCCCGCCCATGCGCCCCCCGGTCGGCATCGCCGCAACCGCTCTCCGTACCGCGACGGCGTCCCTCTGCGTGGTCACCGCCCTGGGACTCACCGCCTGCGACACGGTGTTCGCCCAACAGCGGGACCCCGCGCCGTTCGGCCGGCTCAGCGGCCCCGAGGTCGTCAACAAGGCCCTCGCGGCGACCCGGGCGGCCAAGGCGGTACGCATCACCGTCGGGACGAAGTCGCCGGACGGCGCTCCCGTCCAGGCGTACGTCGCCACCGACATCAGGGGTGAGTGCACGGTGACCCTGTCCATGGGCGCGGCGGGCACGATGGAGCTGGTCAGAACCGGCGGCACGGTCTACACCCAGTCCGACGAGGCGATGCTGCGGGCGGCGGACGCGGGCCGGTCCCGCACCACCGTGGACACCGAGGTCAAGAAACTGACGGGCCGCTGGGTGAAGGCACGCCCCTGGGACCGGTACACGGCGGAGGCCCTGAGCTACTGCGACCGGATGGGGTTGCTCGACCGCCTGGCGGGGAGCGGCGCCACCGCCCGCAAGGGCCGGGCGACCACGGTCGGCTCCACGCCCGCACTGTCCCTCACCGGCACGGCGGGCCGGGGTACATGGACGGCGGCGGTCGCCACGGAGGGCCGACCCCACATCCTGAAGCTGGGCTTCAGCACCGGAACCCCGCTCACGGCCGAGTTCTCCGAGTTCGACAAACCGTTCGCAGTGAAGAGACCGGCCGTCTGACACCTGAGGAACCCGCCCGCCCGGGCGGGTTCCCGCTGTGTTCACACGCCGTGCCGCACCCACACATTGGGCTCCACGTACACCGCGTATCCGTGCGCCACCGAACAGTGCACCGGCACCAGCGCCCCCGGCACCTCCACCGGACCGTCCTCGTCGAACGGCAGCCCGGTCCAGGACCGCCACCGCGCGAGGGAGCCGGACACCGTCATCGACACCGGCGCCACCGTCTCGATCACCCCGCCCGCCCGCACATGGACGCGCAGCCACGGGTCGTACGGCAGCCCGTCCTCCGCCCGGGTCCGGCGGGCGTACTCCTCCATCGGAGCCGAGGCGTCCAGGTGCTTGGCGCTCGGCCGCACCGGAGCGACGAGCTCCCGGAACCCGAGCCTCCCGACGTTCTCCCGCATCGCGGCGACCATCCGCCCCGAAATGCCCTGCCCCTGCCACCCCTTGGCGACGCAGATCTCGATCGCGCTGACCGTGTCCGGCGTGGACCCGCGCCGCAGGTCGGAGAACGCCCACAGCAGCACCTGGTCCCAGCCGCCCTCGGGCAACTCTCCTCGGCCGGGGGCATTCAGCGCGAACGGCACGCTGTAGGCCCGTGCGACGACCGTGCCGTCGGGGTCCGTCGCGACGAGCGAATACTCCGGGAACTCGACAGCGATCCGCGGGTAGTTCGCCCACCCGACGAGATCCTCCACGACGAACTCCGGCCAGGTTTCGGGCATCTCGTGCATGGGCCCGGCAAGCTCGGGGCGCGCGGCAAGCGTGGTGATGGTCAGCTCCATCCACCCCACGCTAGGCGGCGGTATTCCTGTCGGCCACCGAATTCTGCAGTGCGGCGGCGAGGGGGCCGACCTGCACCCGGAGCCCGTCCTCCCGGGGGCCTCGTCCGCGACGGCTTCTCATCCGCCCGGCCCCGTCAGCCGCCGCACTGCGCCAGCATCGCCCGCTTGTCCGCGGTGGTCACCGGAAGGGCGTACTTGAGCGACACCTGCGCGAACCGCACCGCATAGGAGCAGCGGATCTGCTTGTACGGCGGCAGCCAGGACGCGGGACCGGAATCCCGCTTGGCGTTGTTGGCCGGACCGTCCACCGGAATGAGGTTGAGCGGATCGTTGGCAATCTGCTGCCGCTTCGCCTCGGGCCAGCGGGCGGCGCCCATCTGCCAGTCGTACGACAGCGGCATGACATGGTCGATCTGGACCTTCGTCGCCTGCTGCTTGCGCCACTCGATGGTCGAGCCGGTGTACGGATCCTTGAGGGTCATCGAGACGACCACACAGTCCGAACCCGACCGGAACTCGACGTCCTTGCCGTCCCTGGCCAGCAGGTCGTTGCGGGTGTCGCAGCCGTTACGGGACAGCGGGACTCCGTCGACCGAGTCCTTCCAGGCGTAGCCGAACTCGTCCCGCGCGTAACCGGTCTTCGGTCCGCGCCCCTTGGTGCTCACCTTCTCGATGACCTTCCGGGCGGCGGCCCGGTCCGCCTCGCTGGTGAGGGGTGCGAGGCCCGGCTTCGTGCCGTCGGGGTTGTTCAGCGGGCTGGCGCCGAAGCCGCCCGCGGAACCGCCGCCCTGTTGTCCACTGCTGCTGCCGCCCTCGGCGATCACGTCCTCGGGGTCGCAGCCCGCCAGGGCCAGCACGGTCGCCGCGCTCAGGGCGGGCAGCATCACTCGGTACGCGCGGGAAGATATCACTCGAAACCGTCCTGACAGGGAGAAAGCCGAACGCGGTGATCCTACGGACGCCTTCCCCGCTGACGGGCGTTCAAGGCCGCCACACGTTCGGGATGCGGCCCGAATCACACCGCGCCACGTCTTACGACCTGATCCACTCGCTCTCGTGCACCAGGTCGTTGGAGGAGCTCACACCTTTCCGATGCCGAGCGTCGTCTCGGAGGGCAGCAGCCCTGACCCGATCGCCGCCACCCACAACGGCCCCAGGAGTTCCACGAGCCGCTCCCGCTCCGTCGTTCCGAGCACCCGCCAGGGTGCGGCCGCCTGTTCGTCCGTGCGCCGCTCGACCTCGGCGCGCAGCGTCCGGCCCGCCTCCGTCGCCGTGCCGTCCTCCTCCAACAGCCCGCGCTTCACCAGCCGCCCACGGGCCGCGTTCCACTCCTCGTCGCTCCAGCCCCGGCTCTCGAACACCTCCGGCCGCGCGGCGCCGATGCCCGCGAACGAGACCAGCGACTCGACCGGGTCCAGCCCCGCCTCGGCGAGCGCGGCGACATGTCCGTCACCGCGGTGTTCGCGCAGGACGGTCGCCGCGTGCCAGAGCGCCACGTGCGGTTCGTCCGGCCAGGGCAGAGCGGCGTTGGCCCCGGCGAGCGGACGGCCGGTCACGTCCGCGGACTGCGCGGCACGTCGGGCCAGCGCCTCGGCCTCGGCGATCTCCGGGCCGGTGGCCTGTTCCCCGAACAGAGCCCGGTACGCACGGTCGACCGCCCTCGTCCGGGCGGCGAGCACCGCATCGGGCGAGGCGACGGACCAGGCGGCCGGGATATGCTCCCGCACCTTGTCCGGACTGAAGCTGTAGAACGTGTCGACGACGCGCGCCGCACCGGCCGCTCCCAGCGGCGCCGCACGCCAGGCGAAGTAACTGGGCCAGCGCTCGTCGGTGCGGTAGCCGAGCGCGGCGGCCTCCTCGAAGACCTCCGGCGCGTAGTAGAGCACCGCGTGCAGGGGCTCCAGCAGGTGCCACATCTGACGTACGCGACCCAACTCCTCGGACATGTCTCCACCCTTCGGCCGAACCCGCATCTTGTCGCTGACTAGTTCTAGAGAATCCTCGCCTCCCGCGAACTTGTCAATGACTAGATTCCGCGTACTGTGCTGTCCATGAGCAGCGAGCGCACCTACCACCACGGCGACCTGCGACGGGCCGTCCTCACCGCCGCACTCGATGTCATCCGCACCGAGGGCCCCGGCGCCCTGAGCCTGCGCGACCTGGCCCGCCGGGCCGGCGTCTCCCACGCGGCCCCCGCCCACCACTTCAAGGACCGCACGGGACTGCTGACGGCCATCGCCGCCGAGGGGTACGGACTCTTCGCCGATGCCCTCGCCGACGCGCCGGACCTACGGGAGAGGGGCGTGCGATACGTGCGGTTCGCGACCGGCCACCCGGCGCACTTCCAGGTGATGTTCCAGCCGGAGCTCTACCGCGCGGACGACTCCGAACTCCTCGCGGCCAGGGCCCGCGCGGCGCAGGCGCTGCGCGCGGGCGTCGGCGGGCTCCCCGCCGCCGGACGCGGCGACGACGCCCGCCTCGCGGGGGTGGCCGCCTGGTCCCTGGCCCACGGCTTCGCCACCCTGCTGCTGAGCGGCAATCTGAGCGACCCGCTGGGCGACCGGAACCCCGAGGAGGTGTTCCGGTCGCTCACCGGGCTGTTGTTCACGACCCCAGAATCGTCGTGAGGAACTCCCCGGTCCAGGCGAGGAGTTCGCGGCCGACGACCGGCTTGCCGCCGATCCGGCCCGTGGTCGGGCGCGGGACCAGGATCTGGTGGAGAGCCGGCTTGATCACCGTCTTCGGGTAGAGGCGCTTCAGGCGCAGCTCCTGCGACTCGCGCAGCTCCACCGGGGCGAACCGGATGTTCGGGCCCTGGAGCACGATGTCGCCGACGCCGCAGGCGCGGGCCAGCATCCGCAGGCCCGCAACCAGGAGGAGGTTCTCGACCGGCTCCGGGAGCTTGCCGTAGCGGTCGGTGAGTTCCTCACGGACCGCCTTGATGTCGTCCTCCGTGGTGGCGGCCGCGATCGCGCGGTACGCCTGCAGGCGCAGCCGCTCGCCGGGGGCGTAGTCGTGCGGAACGTGTGCGTCGACCGGGAGCTCGATCTTGACCTCCAGCGGCGGTTCCTCCTCGACGCCGCCTTCGAGCGAGGCCCGGTAGTCGGCGACGGCCTCACCGACCATGCGCACGTACAGGTCGAAGCCCACGCCCGCGATATGGCCGGACTGTTCGCCGCCCAGGAGGTTTCCGGCGCCCCGGATTTCGAGGTCCTTCATCGCCACGTACATGCCCGCGCCCATCTCCGTGTGCTGGGCGATCGTGGCCAGGCGCTCGTGGGCCGTCTCGGTGAGGGGCTTCTCCGGCGGGTACAGGAAGTACGCGTAACCGCGCTCGCGGCTACGGCCGACGCGGCCGCGCAGCTGGTGGAGCTGGGAGAGGCCGAAGTTGTCGCCGCGCTCCACGATCAGGGTGTTGGCGTTGGAGATGTCGATGCCGGACTCGACGATCGTCGTGGAGACCAGGACGTCGAACTTCTTCTCCCAGAAGTCCACGACCACCTGTTCCAGTGCCTGTTCCGACATCTGGCCGTGGGCGGTCGCGATCCGGGCCTCGGGGATGATCTCGCGGAGGCGGGCGGCCGCTCGGTCGATGGACTCGACACGGTTGTGGATGTAGAACGCCTGCCCCTCACGCAGCAGTTCACGGCGGATGGCCGCGCCGATCTGCTTCTCCTCGTACGGGCCGACGAAGGTGAGGACCGGGTGGCGCTCCTCGGGGGGCGTGGTGATCGTCGACATCTCACGGATGCCGGTGACGGCCATCTCGAGCGTACGGGGGATGGGCGTCGCGGACATGGTGAGGACGTCGACGTTGGCGCGGAGCTTCTTCAGCTGCTCCTTGTGCTCGACGCCGAAGCGCTGCTCCTCGTCGACGATGACCAGACCCAGGTCCTTGAACTTCGTCTCGGACGAGAACAGGCGGTGCGTGCCGATGACCAGGTCGACGGAGCCTTCGCGCAGCCCCTCCAGAGTCGCCTTCGACTCGGTGTCGGACTGGAAGCGGCTGAGCGCCCTCACGTTGACCGGGAATTGGGAGTAGCGCTCGGTGAACGTGCCGTAGTGCTGCTGGACGAGGAGCGTGGTGGGGACGAGGACGGCGACCTGCTTGCCGTCCTGGACCGCCTTGAACGCGGCGCGCACCGCGATCTCCGTCTTGCCGTAGCCGACGTCGCCGCAGATCAGCCGGTCCATCGGGACGGACTTCTCCATGTCCTCCTTGACCTCGGCGATCGTGGTGAGCTGATCCGGCGTCTCCGCGTACGGGAAGGCGTCCTCCAGCTCGCGCTGCCACGGGGTGTCGGGGCCGAAGACATGGCCGGGCGCCGCCATCCGCGCCGAGTACAGCTTGATCAGGTCGGCGGCGATCTCCTTGACGGCCTTCTTGGCTCGCGCCTTGGTCTTCGTCCAGTCGGCGCCGCCGAGCCGGTGCAGGGTGGGCGCCTCGCCGCCGACGTACTTGGTGACCTGCTCCAGCTGGTCGGTCGGGATGTAGAGGCGGTCGCCGGGCTGGCCGCGCTTGGCGGGGGCGTACTCGACGAGAAGATACTCGCGGGTGGCGCCCTGCACCGTGCGCTGCACCATCTCGATGTAGCGGCCCACGCCGTGCTGCTCGTGGACGATGTAGTCGCCCGTCTCCAGCGTCAGCGGGTCGATGGTCTTGCGGCGGCGGGCCGGCATCCGGCCCAGGTCCTTGGTCGCGGTGCGCTGACCGGTCAGGTCCGTCTCTGTGAGTACGGCGAGTTTCAGCACCGGGTCGACGAAGCCGTAGTCGATCGCGCCGCACGACACATGGACGACGGACGGCGAGATCTCCGCCAGGTCCGGGTCGAGGCGGGCCGGGATGCCCTCGCCGGCGAGCACCTCGACGGTACGGGAGGCGAGCCCCTGCCCCTCGGTGACGTACACCGTGCGCCAGCCGTCGGCGAGCCAGCCCTTGGTGTCGGCGAGCGCACGGGCGGTGTCGCCGCGGTAGGACTCCGGGGCGTGCATCGTGAGCTTCAGGGTGTCTTCGTCGAGCTCGGCGTCGGCGGCGAACGGGGAGACCGACCACCACATCATGTCCAGCTCACGGGCCCGGTCGCGGACGTCCGCGATGCCCCACAAGGAGGCGGCGCCGACATCGATCGGCGCCTCGCCACCACCGGCGGTCGCCGCCCACGACGCCTGGAGGAACTCCTGGCTGGTGGCGACCAGGTCCGCCGCCCTGGTGCGGACCCGCTCCGGGTCGCAGACCAGCGCCATCGAGCCCTTCGGCAACACGTCGAGCAGCAGCTCCATGTCGTCGACGAGAACCGGGGCGAGGGACTCCATGCCCTCCACCGCGATCCCTTCGGCGATCTTGCCGAGCAGCTCGCCCAGCTCCGGGTGCTGTTCGGCGAGGGCGGCGGCCCGTTCGCGCACCTGGTCGGTGAGCAGCAACTCACGGCAGGGCGGTGCCCAGAGGCCGTGCTCGGCAATCTCCAGCGACCGCTGGTCGGCGATCTTGAAGTACCGGATCTCCTCGACGTCGTCGCCCCAGAACTCCACCCGGAGGGGGTGCTCCTCGGTCGGCGGGAAGACGTCCAGGATGCCACCGCGGACCGCGAACTCACCGCGCTTCTCGACCAGTTCGACCCGGGAGTACGCAGCCGCCGAGAGCGCCTCCACGGTCTCGCCGAGATCGGCGCTCTGACCGATGCGCAGCGCCACGGGCTCCAGGTCACCGAGCCCCTTGACCTGCGGCTGCAGCACGGAACGCACCGGCGCGACGATCACACTGACCGGCCCGGTCTCCGGGTCGTCGGCCCTCGGGTGCGCGAGGCGGCGCAGCACGGCGAGACGGCGGCCGACCGTGTCCGAACGCGGTGAGAGCCGCTCGTGCGGCAGGGTCTCCCAGGACGGGAACTCGGCGATGGTGTCCGGGGGCAGCAGCGTCCGCAGGGCAGCGGCCAGATCCTCGGCCTCCCGCCCGGTCGCGGTCACGGCGAGCACGGTCCGCCCGGCCTCGCGGGCCAGTGCGGCCAGGGCGAAGGGGCGGGCGGCCGCCGGGCCGACGAGGTCCACATGCATCCGGTGACCGTCGGTGGCGGCCTTCACCGCTTCGGCGAGCGCCGGGTCACGTACGACGACATCCAGCAGACCGTGCAGGCTCATGAAGGGCTTCCGTCCGGGTAACGAGGGAGATTCCGGCAGCCGGCTGCTGCCAGGGGGCAACGCGAAGGGCCCGACACGTATCACGGGCCGGGGGTTCCAGCGTACGACTCCCCTCCGACAGCCGCGCCCGCAATCCGGCTCAGCGGGCCGGATCCGGCCGTCGGCCGCCGGTTGCCGCCAGCACGTCGTACCCGACGAAGGTGAACATGCATTCCCCGGGCGACAGCGGCTCGGGGCTCCGCGTGAAGCGGTGCGCCCCGGCCCCGAAACCGGCGTCCGGCGCGGACAGCCATCGCTGTTCGAAGCCGCGGGCCTCCAGCCAGTCGCAGATCTGCGGCACCAGGTCCGGCGCCTTGCGGTGCCGGGTCCAGAGGAGAGTCCCGCCGTCGCGGCACAGCTCGGTGCAGTAGCCGATGGTGCGTTCGACGTCCTCGTCCGAAATGTTGCCGAAGACTCCGCAGACCAGGACGAGGTCCGCCGGGGCCAGGCCCACATACGCGTCGGTGACCGCCGCGTCGCCCTGCACCACCTCGATCCGGTGCAGGCCCGCAGCCTCGGCGGCCGCCCGGGCCGCGGCCACGTTGGCGGCGTCCAGCTCCACCAGGCGTCCGGTGACGTCGTCGCGGCGCGGGTGGTCCCGGAGCACTCCCAGCAGATCCCGGCCCTGCCCGGCGCAGACGCTGATCACCCGGACCGGTCCCGGCGGACAGGTGTCCAAGGCGGTACGGACCTGCTCCTGCACAGCCGACAGCCGCCGCCCGAGGCTGGAGCCCGCCAGGTCGTACATGTCGTGCCAGCTGTTCCAGTCCATGCGGCGGACCTTAGGGGCACGGTGCACGGCTGCGCACCCGATATTCGGGCAGCGCACGGGGAGTTGCGCCGGACGGGAACCGGTACGCGTCCGGCCCCGGGGTGTTTGGAGGAACACCCCGGGGCCGGATCAGTCATCCTACGTCGGCCTCCGCCACCGTCCTGCGACACACAGATCGGACAGGTCCGGCGCCGAAGCCTGTGGACCCTTTCGGTCCACGGGCTGCGTCACGCTGCCGGCACTACTCCGTCGCAATCGCGTTCAGCACGTTCATCCGACCCGCCCGGAACGCCGGGACCAGGGCGGCGAACAGGCCGACGAAGGCCGAGCCGACGAAGACCGTGAGGATCGTCGGCCACGGGATCTCCAGAACGCCGAGGCCCTCCAGAGCCAGCAGCTTCTGGGCCGCCGTGCCCCAGCCCATGCCCAGGCCGAGGCCGAGCAGGGCGCCGAAGAGGGCGATGACCACCGACTCCAGGCGGATCATGCGGCGCAGCTGGCGGCGGGAGAGGCCGATGGCGCGCATCAGGCCGATCTCACGGGTCCGCTCGACCACCGACAGGGCCAGAGTGTTCACCACACCGAGCACCGCGACGATGATCGCGAGCGCCAGCAGACCGTAGACGATGTTCAGCAGCTGGCCGATCTGGTCCTTCAGGTCCTGCTTGAAGTCGGCCTGATTCTGCACGGTGTACTGCGGGTAGGCGGCGAGGGCGTCCTTGAGGGCGGTGTACGCCTCCTTCTCCTTGCCGTCCTGCGCCTTGGCGAACATGATCATGTTCTTCGGCATCTTGTCGGCGGGGACGTACTTCTCCGCGGTCGTGATGTTGGTGTACATCGCGCCCTTGTCGACGTTCGTGTCGTCCGAGGTGATCGCGGCGACCTTCAGCCTCGCCGTCCCGCCGTCCTTGAACGCGACGGTGATCCGATCGCCGACCTTGATCCTGTGCCGGGTGGCGTACGCGTCGCCGACCGACATGGCGTCCTTGCCGTAGGCGTCGGCCAGGTTGCCGGAGACCGTCTCGCGGCGCAGGTCGTCCCTGTACGTCGGGTCCGCGGCGACGACGCCCTCGTCCTCGACCGCGCCGTCGGGGGCGGTGAGCTTGGCGCTGACGGCTTTGTAGTCGGTGAAGTGCTCGATGCCCGGGACGGCCTTCAGCGCCTTCGCGGCCTGCGGCACGATCGGCTGCGGGTTGCCGCTCGGCTGGACGATGAAGTCCGCGCCGACCGACCTGTCGAGCTCCTCGGTCGCCGAGGCAACCATCGACGAGCCGACGACGGAGAGGCAGGCGACCAGCGCGAGGCCGATCATCAGGGCCGCTCCGGTCGCTCCGGTACGCCGCGGGTTGCGCAGCGCGTTGCGCTCGGCCATCCGTCCGACCGGGCCGAACATCCGCAGCACCACCGTGCTGAGCACCCGGACCACGAAGCCGGCCAGCAGCGGGCCGATCACGATGAAGCCGATCAGGGTGAGGACCACGCCCGCACCGAGGAAGAGCGAGCCTTCGCTCGACTTGTCGGCCCGCGTCGCAGCGAGGAGCGCGGCGCCACCGGCAAGAGTGAGGACGAGGCCGATCGCGGCCCGGACCCGGCCCGCGCGGCCGTCCGCCGGGGTTCCGGCGTCCCGCAGGGCGGCCATCGGGGAGATCTTTCCGGCCCGGCGTGCCGGGATGTACGCGGCGAAGACGGTGACGACGATGCCGAGCGTCAGCCCGAGCACCGGAGTCGTCCAGGCGATCGTGAGGTCCTCGGTGGACAGGTTCATGCCCATGGAGTTCATGAGCTTCATCAGTCCGACCGCGACACCGATGCCGGCGCCGACGCCGAGGAGGGAACCGACGACGCCGAGGAACAGCGCCTCGATCAGGACCGACCGGTTGACCTGCTTGCGGCTGGAGCCGATGGCCCGCATCAGGCCGATCTCGCGGGTGCGTTGGGCCACCAGCATGGAGAAGGTGTTGACGATGAGGAAGATGCCGACGAGGAAGGCGATCCCGGCGAAGCCGAGCATCGCGTACTTCATCACGTCGAGGAATGAGCCCATGGAGTCCTTGTTGGCGTCCGCGGCCTCCTGCTGGGTCCGGAGCTTGTACGCGGCGCTGTCACCGAGGGCGGTGGCGACGTTCTTCTTCAACTGCGCATCACTGACACCGGGCTTGGCGGTGACGGAGATGTGGGTGAAGACATCGGGCTTGCCGAGCAGCTTGACCTGTGCGGTGGCGGTGTCGAGGTAGACGACGGCCGCGCCCGGGTTGGTGACCTTGAAGGAGGCGATACCGCTGATCCTCGCCCTGATGTCGCCGGTGACGGCGATGGTGCGCAGCTCGTCACCGATCTTCAGGTGGTGCTTGTCCGCGGTGTCGGCGTCGACCATGACCTCGGTCGGACCGCGCGGTGCGTGGCCGGAGGTGATCTCCATGGAACGCAGATCGTTCTGCGTCCAGTTGCCCGCGATCGTCGGGGCGCCGGTCGAGGAGCCCATGTTCTTGTTGTGGCTGTCGACGACGGTGACGGACATGCTGGTGACCGCGCCCTCGGCGGTCTTCACCCCGTCCGCCTTCCCGGCCTGCTCGACGGCGGCGGCGGGTAGCGAAACGGGCTCGCCGTTCGCCGGCAGTTCGTCGGCGCCCCGCGCGGTCCTGGGACTGACGGTGACGTCGGCGGAGGTGGCGGCGAAGAGCTTGTCGAACGTGGTGTTCATGGTGTCGGTGAAGACGAGCGTGCCGCACACGAACGCCACCGAGAGCAGGACCGCGACGGCGGAGAGCGCCATTCGTCCCTTGTGCGCGAAGAAGTTGCGCCTCGATGTCTTCCAAACAGTCATGACGTCCGCCCGCGCGCGTCGAAGTCCTTCATGCGGTCGAGGACCTGGTCGGCCGTCGGGTTGTGCATCTCGTCGACGATGCGTCCGTCCGCGAGATACAGCACCCGGTCCGCGTAGGAGGCGGCGACCGGGTCGTGGGTGACCATGACGATGGTCTGTCCCAGCTCGTCGACCGACTTGCGCAGGAAGGTCAGCACCTCGGCGCCGGCCCGCGAGTCCAGGTTCCCGGTGGGCTCGTCACCGAAGATGATCTCCGGCCGGGCGGCGAGCGCCCGGGCGACCGCGACCCGCTGCTGCTGGCCGCCGGAGAGTTCGGTGGGCCGGTGCTTCAGCCGCTCGGCGAGACCGACCGTCTCCACGACCTGGCGCAGCCAGCCGGCATCGGGCTTGCGGCCCGCGATGTCCATCGGCAGCGTGATGTTCTCCAGCGCGTTGAGCGTCGGGAGCAGGTTGAACGCCTGGAAGATGAAGCCGATCCGGTCCCGGCGGAGCTGAGTGAGCTTCTTGTCCTTGAGCTGGGTGATCTCGGTTTCGTCGAGGTAGATCTCGCCCGAGCTCACGGTGTCCAGTCCGGCCAGGCAGTGCATCAGGGTCGACTTGCCGGAACCGGAGGGGCCCATGATCGCGGTGAACTGCCCACGGGCGATGTCCACATCGACATGGTCGAGCGCGACGACCCGGGTCTCCCCTGCGCCGTACGCCTTGACGACCTGCCGCGCCCGCGCAGCGACGGCCGTACGCCCTCCAGTGCCCCCGTGCCTGGGAATGGTTACAGCCGTTGTCACGGTGATTCTCCTAAGTCGGTCAAGACGTCGTCGGCGAAGACGTCCTCGGTCAGGACGTCGATTCGAGATGGGCGCCGCCCGCTGAACGGACGGCGCTGTGTACGTACTTAAGTCTCGTGTCCGGACGTGGTCCGGCGCGCTGGTGCCCAGCGCAGTCTTGCGGTGGGGTTTTCCCCACCCCGCCCCCTGCGGTCACCCGCATTCGCGCTGTAGGAACACGCTAAGGAACGGGCCCCCGGCCCCACGTCCTCCGCCGGGAGGAACCGCCCCTGGACAGAAGTAAGGAGCTACCCCTAGGGGTCTCAGCCCCGGGGTGGAGCCGGATCTCAGGGGCTCCACCCCCGGGTGGCGGCTGACCGGTCCCGGGGCCCTGCCCGGCAGCGGGTGAGACAGTGTCACCGGAAGATACGTGCATGGGGAAGGGATCTTTATGAGCGGCTCGGTCGGCGACACCGAAGCGATATCGGGGTCCGGAGTGGACCCCGCCCCCTCCCCGCCCGCGCCCCGGGGCCGCGGCCCCGTCGTGGCCGCGCTGATGCTCGGCATGGCGCTGGCGGCCATCGACGGCACCATCGTCTCCACCGCCGTCCCGCAGATCGTCGGCGATCTCGGCGGCTTCGCCGTCTTCTCCTGGCTCTTCTCCGGCTATCTGCTGGCCGTCACCGTCACTCTGCCGGTCTACGGGAAGCTCTCCGACACGTTCGGCCGCAAACCGGTCCTGATCGCCGGCATCATCCTCTTCCTGGTCGGCTCGGTCCTCTGCGCCGCCGCCTGGAACATGGCCGCGCTCATCGCCTTCCGGGTCGTCCAGGGGCTCGGCGGCGGGGCGCTGCAGGGGGCACGGTGCAGACGATCGCCGCCGACCTCTACCCGCTCAAGGAACGCCCGCGGATCCAGGCCAAGTTGTCCACTGTCTGGGCCACGTCCGCCGTCGCCGGACCGGTGATCGGCGGGCTGCTCGCCGCGTACGCCGACTGGCGGTGGATCTTCCTGATCAATCTGCCGGTCGGGGCGCTCGCGCTCTGGCTGGTCGTGCGCCACCTCCACGAGCCGTCCCGCCCCCGCGGAGCCGGTGCGCCACGGCCACGGATCGACTGGGCGGGCGCCCTCGCCGTCTTCGCGACCGGCGCCCTGCTGCTGACCGCGCTCGTCCAGGGCGGGGTCGCCTGGCCCTGGCTCTCCGCGCCGTCGCTCGGCCTGCTGGCCGCGAGCGCGGTCCTCGCCGTGCTGACCGTCGTCATCGAGCGGCGCGCCGCCGACCCGATCATCCCGGGCTGGGTGTGGCGCAGGCGGACCATCGCCTCGGTCAATCTGGCCCTGGGTGCGATGGGGCTGCTGATGGTCGCCCCGACGGTCTTCCTGCCGACGTACGCCCAGTCGGTGCTCGGCCTCGGCCCGATCGCCGCCGGTTTCGTGCTCTCCGTGATGACGCTGAGCTGGCCGGTGTCGGCGGCCCTCTCCAACCGGGTCTACAACCGCATCGGCTTCCGCCGCACCGCGATCATCGGCATGGGCTGCGCCCTGCTGATCCTGCTCTCGTTCCCGCTGCTGCCGTACCCCGGCGAGCCCTGGCAGCCGGCCCTGATCATGCTGCTGCTGGGCGCGGCGCTGGGGCTGTTCCAACTGCCGCTGATCGTCGGGGTCCAGTCGACGGTCGGCTGGTCCGAACGCGGTACGACGACGGCTTCCGTACTGTTCTGCCGCCAGGTGGGCCAGAGTCTGGGCGCCGCGCTCTTCGGCGCCGTCGCCAACGGGGTCCTCGCCTCCCGGCTCGCGGACGCGCCCGCCCCCGGGCTGCAGGGCGGCCTGGACGCGATCTCCCACGCACTGGACGACCCGGGCGCGCTCTCCGCCGCCGCGACGGACCATCTGCGGCGGGCCGTCGACGCCGCTGTCGACCAGGTGTACGTCGGGGCCGCGGTGGCCGCGGCGGTGGCGCTGCTGGTGCTGGTCTTCGTGGCGCCACGCCGCTTCCCGATCCTCACCGAGAACACCGATGCCGTCGCCGGAACCGCCGCCGTGAGCAGCACCGAAGCGCCCCGGGACTAAGAGGAGCTCAGGGCTGTCCCGTAGACAACTGAAGAGTTACCGCAGGTAGTTCGGGCCAACCCCTCCCCAGCGAGGATACTCGCGAGTAACGTACGCGCTTCCGATAGCGCACACGCGCTTCTGCCTTGCAGTCCGTCACCGGACCCGAGCCATGCAAGGAGCAGCATCCCGATGTCGTACGAGCCTCCGCACGCCTCCCCGTCCCAGCCGCCGCGCCGCCCCCCGTACCCGCCCCGCCACGAACGGCCGCAGCCGTCCCACCGGCCGCAGTACCAGCCTCCCCAGGACCCCGGCTTCCTGCTGCCCTGGCAAAGGTCCGCGCCCGCCGCACCACCCCGTTGGCCCAGTCCGCCCGTCACGCCCGTCCCCGCCCCCGGCCACCACAGCGATCTGCGCAGACTGCGCGCCGCCTACCGCGTACTGCGGCGCGGCGCGACGCTGACCGCACTCGGCTTCTTCACGCTCTTCCTCCTGCTGTCCGGCTTCGCGCCGGGCCTGATGACCCACCCTCTCGGCGGCGGCCTCACCACCGGCCTGGCACTCGGTCTGTGCCAGCTCCCGGTGACCCTGCTCGCGATCGCCCTGTACGAGCGGACCGCCCGGCGCGTGGTCGATCCGCTCTCCGCAGAACTCCGCAGAACAGGAGCGGTCCGATGAACGGATTCGACGAGTCCGCACAGACGATGTCCCTGGTGGCCTTCATCGCCGTGGCCTCCGTCACCCTGCTGCTCTGTGTGATGACGGGACCGGACCGCGACGACCTCGACGAGTTCTACACCGGCTACCGCTCGCTCTCCCCCATCCGCAACGGCCTCGCCATCGCCGGTGACTACCTCTCCGCGGCGACCCTCCTCGGTACCACCGGGATCATCGCCCTCACCGGCTACGACGGGCTCGTGCTCGCCCTGAGCACCACCCTCTCGCTCGTCCTGCTGATGTTCCTGCTGGCCGAACCGCTGCGCAACGCGGGCCGGTTCACCATGGGCGACATGCTCACCCGCCGCGCCCCCGGCCGCGCGGTCCGCATCGCCGCGTGTGGTGTCACCCTTGCCGCGCTCGTCCCGCTGATGGTCGTTCAGCTCGCGGGCAGCGGCGATCTTCTGGCGTTCATCCTCGGGTTCGACAGTTCCGGATTCCGCACCGGCTCGATCATCGTGCTCGGCATCGTGATGATCAGCTATGCGGCGATCGGCGGGATGAAGGGTACGGCCCTGATCCAGATCGTCAAGACGGTCGTCCTCGTGGCCGCCTGTCTCACCATCTCCCTCCTGGTCATGAACCGCTTCGACTGGTCGACCGGCGCCCTGCTCACCGCCGCCCAGCAGGGAAGCGGGGCCGGGGTGGCCTATCTGCAGTCGGGGCTGCAGTTCGGCGGCAGCGGGCTCGACATGGTCAGCTCCGAACTGACCGTGGTGCTCGGCGCCGCCTGTCTCCCGCACATCACCATGCGTATGTCGAGCGCCCGCAGCGCACAGTCCGTCCGCCGCTCGCTCTCCTGGGCGGTCTCGGTGGTCGCAGGGCTCTGCCTGCTGCTCACCGTGATCGGTTTCGGTGCGGCGGCACTGGTCGGCCACAACCTCATCGTGGCCGCCGGAGCACAGGGTAACGGTTCGATCCTGCAGGTCAGCGGCGCCGTGGCGGGCAGCGGTGAGCTCGGCGCGCTGGTCGTCACCATGATGACGACGGCCATCTTCCTGACCCTGCTCGCCTCGGTCGCCGGCATGATCCTGGCCTGTGCGAACTCCCTGGCCCACGACCTGTTCGCCCACGGACTGCACGGGATACGCAACCGGGACAAGGGGCCGGTCGAGGGTCGCATCGAGATGGGCACGGCACAGGCAGCCGCGGTCGGTGTCGGTCTGGTCGCCACCACGCTCGCCGTCCTGGCCCGGCACTGGAACCTCCAGGCGCTGGTGACGCTCTCCTTCTGCATCGGGGCGTCGGCGCTGTCCCCGGCGCTCGTCTACAGCATGTTCTGGCGACGCTTCACCCGTACCGGACTGCTCTGCACCCTCATCGGCGGCACCGTCGCCGTCCTCGTGCTGATCACCGGCACGAACCTGGTCTCGGGTTCACCCGGGACGGTCTTCCCCGGACACGACTTCAACTGGTTCCCGTTCACCACGACCGGGCTCGTGTCGATCCCGGTCGGTTTCCTGTCGGGCTGGCTGGGCACGGTGCTCGGCGGGCGTACGGCGGCCGAGGAACGCCGGTTGTACGAGGCCGAGGAGCCGTGGATCCTGGCGGGCGCGCCGCCTGCCTCCCGCCGCTGAACACCGCCGCCGTCGGCCATGTCCGTCCCGGCGCCGCCGTCATGTACGAGCCACAGCGGCGCCTGTGCCGTCGGCGACTGCTTCATCCGTCTGCGCCAAGTCGCCGGTGGTGTCATCGGCCGGAGCCCGGCGCTGTTCCCCTGTCCTCGCGCCCCAGCCCTGCACAGTCCGCCGCAGAAGACGTCGGTACGCATGAGGCCGGACACATCCACGGACCGGGACACGTCGGTTCGGGACACGAGAACCTCGGCCAGGAAGACCGGCCCACCCCGCCGCCACGTCCCCGAAAGCCTTCGATGGCGCAGGACATGCCCGGGCCGGACGCGGAGGGCGCCCCCGGCCCGGACGTCGACACCGGATCCGCGTCCACGCGCGACGCCCAAGCCGCCCCGGCACCTGGGCCCGGGAATGAGCCTGCCCCCTGAGTCCGGTCCGGGCGCCACCCGGGCAGGCCGCCCGAACTGCCGCCGCAGGTATACGGATCAATTCTCCGCGGGCGCCACACGCCCGGTGAGCGCCGCGAGCGAGTTGCGTACGTGCGCCATGTGCGCCTGCACCTCCTCGCGGCCCTCCTCGTGCTCCCGCAGGATCCGCTCGGTCTCCCGGATCACCCGCTCCTCGCGCACCCTGGCCGCCGCGATCAGCTCGGCGGCCTGCGCCTCGGCGTCCTCCTGGCCGTGCCGCGCCGCCTCCTCGGCCTCCGACAGGGCCCGGCGCGCCTCGGCCAGCCGGGCCTCCGCCCGGTCGGTCAGCTCGTCGTGCCGCGCGGCCTGGGCCGCTTCGGCAGCCGCCAGTTCGCGTTCGGCGGTCTTCCACCGCTCGATGTGCTCGTGCTTCTGGTTGGCCAGCACGCTCGCGGTACGGCGGCGGGTCTCCGCCATCGCGGCCTCCGCCTGGTCGCGCGCCTCACCGGCTTCCTTGCGGGCAGCGGCGAGCGTGGAGTCGGCGCTCTGCTGCGCCGCGGCCACCGTCTCGTCGGCGTGGGACCCGGCGGCCGACCGGAGGGCGTCGGAGTCCGCCCGGGCATGGCCGCGGAGCTGACGGGCCGCCGCGTCCGCCGCGTCCCGCAGCGCCTGCGCCTCCTCCTGCGCAGTGCCGCGCACGGCCTGCGCCTCCGCGTCGGCGAGCGCCAGGATCTCCTGGGCCCGCTCGCCGAGCGAGGCGTACGTCGGCGGGGCGAGCGTGGCGACGACCTCGGCCAGCCGTGCCGACTCGGCCTCCAGCTCCTCCGCCAGCGCGGTCAGCCGGGACACCTTCTCCCACGCCTTGTCCCGCTCCGCCGACAGATCGGCCGCTCTCCCGTCCACCTGCTCCGGGCGGTAGCCACGTCCTCGCACCACGACGAAGCCGTACGCGGACACCGGTGCAGCACTCATCCTTGAAGCCTCTCTCCGACTCTCCGACCACCAAGCAATACGTCAAGGATGCGGCAATTGGCAGAGAAGTCCGAATCCATTCGGTGGTTTCCCGAGGGAAGCGACAGGTGTCACATACAACAGAGCGCCCGGATCCCCTGACGGGGTCCGGGCGCCTCGTGCTCGGCAGATCGGGTCGGATCAGATCAGATCAGATCAGGCCGTCCCACATCTGCTCCAGCAGCACCGACCACCAGCTCTCCGGCGACGCGAGCGCCGCCGGGTCCAGTGCCACCAACTGCGCCTGGAAGTCGACCGTCCAGCGGCCCGCCTGCTCCGGGTTGAGACCGAAGCGGAGCCGCCACATCCGGCCGAGGAGCGCCATCGAGCGCGTGAACTCCGGCAGGCCGGTGTTCACGAACTGCGGCGGCACCGGCTGCCCGCCGGGCCCCGCCTCCACCGGCACGGCCACGATGTTCGCCGTGCCGTACTGGACACAGATCGCCCGCCCGAAGTCGGACCCCATGACGAGATACGACCCCGCGTCGGTGGCCGGCTGAACCTGGCGCTGCGCGGCCAGTTCGGCCAGTGTCGGCACCACCGGCTGCCCCGGCTGCGCCCAGAAGAACGGCCCGAAGTCGGCGGGCAGACCCGCCCACACCAGCGTCCGCGCCACGATCTCGGGCACGCCCTGGCGGGACACCGCGCGCTGGTCGAAACGGAGCACGCCCTGCGGCCCGAAGGCCTGCAACAGCTCCTCCGCGATGGCCTCCGGCGGGATCGGCATCGCGGGCGGCATCTGCGGCAGCGGGGCCCGCACCGGCGCCGGGCGCGCCGGACCGTCCGCGACCTGGTGCAGCTCACCCTGATGGGTGAGCAGATGCTGCATGCCCTGCTGACGGCTGGCGTGGTCGGTGCCGTACGGGGCGACGCTGGTGATCCGCACCTGCGGCCAGGTCTCCCGGATCATCCGCGCACAGTAGCCACCGGGCAGCTCGCAGGACTCCAGCTCGGTGTGGAGCTCGATGACCTGCTGCGGTGGCACGTTCATGGCCCGCAGCTCGTGCAGCATCTGCCACTCGGGGTGCGGGGTGCCGGGCGCCGAGCGGCGGATCAGCTGCTGCTCGCTGCCGTCGGGCGCACGGAAGCGCAGCACGGCCTGGTAACCGGGGCCGACGGTCGGCTGACCGGCCGGCGGCTGCGGATAGCCGTACGCCGGGGGCGGCGGGGTGTGCGGATTCGGTGGTACGGGACCGGGGACGCCACCCGGCGGCATGCCGGGGGCCCCGGGCGGACCGGGCGGGCCGACCTGGGCAGGTCCCGCGAGCATCGTGGCGGCATGGTGCGCGCCACCACCGGGCGGGGGCGGGGTGGATCCGGGAGGTCCGGGCGGGGCAGGAGGCTGCGGGGCACCGGGCGGGCCGGGGGGCCTGGGCGCGCTCGGGCCACCCATGCTCGGGTCGGCGAACATCGTCGCTGCCTGATGCACTCCGCCACCCGGCGGGGGCGGGGTGGATCCGGGAGGTCCGGGCGGGGCAGGAGGCTGCGGGGCACCGGGCGGGCCGGGGGGCCTGGGCGCGCTCGGGCCAGCCATGCTCGGGTCGGCGAGCATGGTCGCGGCGTGGTCGAAGCCGCCACCGGGCGGCGGCGTCGACCCAGGAGGTCCGGGAGGTGCCGGAGGTCCGGGAGGTCCGGGAGGTGCGGGGGGCTGAGGTGCACCGGGCGGGCCGACCTGCGAGACGAGCTGCGTCGGCAGATACCCGCCCGCCGGGGCGCCGGGCGCGCCCGGACCCGAGGACGGCGGCACGGGCGCCCCCGGCCTGGCGCCCGGCGTGCCGGGGACGCCGGGCGGCGACGGAGTGGTCGACCCGCCACCGCGCGCACCGCGCGGCGGCACCGTGGCCTTACTGGTGGTGGCGTCGGCGATGTCACCGCTCCCGGGAACCCCGGGTGCACCCGGACCCTGCGGGTTCAGGCCAGGGGCGATCGCCGTCCGGGGCAGCTGGCTGCCGCCCGACATCAGCGCGGTCGGCGCATCCGCGGAGACCACCGGCGGCGGGGTGCCGTCGTCATCGGCGCCCGAGAGCGGCGGCGCGAACACGGTGGCCGGCAGCGCGACCGCCGCGTCGTCGGAGTCCGCGTTGGTGTCGGTCCCGGCCCACGGGGTGGCCCCGGTGGGCACGTTCGGCGAGGAGGCCGGAACGCCGTCGGGGGCGGTGGGCTCGTGCTCGTCCTGCGCACCGGCGCCCTGCCACGGCGGCCCGCCGGACGGCGTCCCGGAAGGGGCCGCCTGCGCGGGAACGGAAGAAGCGGAAGGTGCAGGAGAAGAGGAAGGCGCGGAGAGAGGGTTCCCGTCGCGCTCGCCCCGCCGGTCCGGGATCCCGAGCTTGTCCGCCGCTTCCTGGAGCCACTCCGGCGGGCTCAGCAGGAATGACGTCTGATTCAGGTCGACGCGCGCCGGCGGCGGCACCGGGGCCGGGACGGCGGCGACCGTGCCGTACTCCTCCTCGTACCGCCGGATCACCTCACCCACCGGCAGTCCGGGCCAGAGCGTCGCCTCACCGCTGTCGCGGGCGATCACCAGCCGCTGCCGGCCACCGTCCGAGACGGGGCCCTCCGCGCGGTCCTCGGCCCACACCACGAAGCCCAGCTCGAACTCGCGGACCCGCACCTCGCGGTGCTGGTAGGCGGGCACGTCGCCGTTGACCCACTCGTCCGCGCGCTCCTGCGCCTGCGCAAAGGTCACCATTGCGCTCCCCCCTCCACCGGGACGGCCCGCGCGAAGCCGCCGTCCACCATCAGGTTCGCCACGGTCTCCAGCTCCGGCGGGTTGCCCGCCAGCCGCTGCAGGAAGGCGTCGAAGTCCGCACCGCAGGGCAACAGCAGCCGGTCCACGCGCTCCTGCACGCTCCAGCCGTCCTGGTCCCGGGCATCGTCGTATGCGCAGAACCAGACCGAGCCGGCGCCGTTGCCCCGGACCTTCACCGCGAGGATGCCGCCCTGGACGAAGCCGACGCCCAGGTAGTCCTTGGTGAGGTGGTCACGCAGGCACTTGTTGACGTACACCAGGTCGTTCACCGCGGCCTCTTCACGCACCGTGAAGAACGGCTGATCGACCAGGAGACCGAGCTCCGCGTCGAGCGCCGCACCGGCCGGGGCCGAGCCGCCCGCCGCCTTCAGGAACGATCGGTACGCGCCCGGCAGCCGGTAGCCGAGGTCCTCCTCGACGCCCTGGATCTGCTGCTCGCTGACCGAGACCGCGCCCTTCGGGAGCCGGAAGTGCGCGGGCCGGGTCTCCTGCAGCGGACGCGTGCCCCGCTTGTTCTGGTCGACCGGGGTGGTCGCGAGACCACCGTGGTGCCGGAGCAGCGCCTTGACCTCGACCGGGACGAGCTCCATCCGCCGACCTCCCGGCACGTGGTGCCAGGTCCAGCCGTGCGGGGTGGCGACCGCCGGGATCGTGTCCCACAGTTCGTGGCCGCTCGCCGCCAGCGCCGCGTTGGCCGAGACGTAGTCGGTGAGCCGCAGCTCATCGACGCCGAAGCCCTGCGGAGGCTCGGCGATCTCGGCGGCGGCGCGTGCGTACGGCGCGAATACCGGACAGCCGTTCTCGTCCACGCGCACACCTCTGGGGTGGCGGGACGCCCGGACCGGGTCCGGGAAGTGCACGACCTGCCCGGCGTAGGCCGCGTTCGGTGGCGCGGCTTGCTGCCCGAGCCGACCTGTCGTCATGGCGGTTGCCCCCTGCTGCGTCTGTCTGGTGAGGACCGACCTGCCCATGGGGACGGTCCAGGCACAGCCTATGCGGTGGCGCAACAGGGGGTCCCGCCCCTCCGCTTCCCTTCCGGTTCTCTTCCGCCATCCCCTCCCCTTCGGTCACGAACCGTCACGACTGAGTGACGGACAAGCGTCGGTCAGGCCACTGTCCGCGACACGCAGACACGTTTCACCGACCCAGCTTCCCCACCGACTGGCACATTTGGCAGGCTGTCACCGCAACTCGGGGGGATTGCACGGGAGGGACATCCGCACCATGCACGCAGCACAATCAGTCACATCCGGCGATCCGCGCCTCAACTGGAGCAGCACCGGGACGAGCAGCGCACCTCGTCTCCACCAACGCCGCGACGGCATCCTGCCGGCCATGGCCGCAGCGCTGTCCGTCCGCGGTGAAACGCTGACCTGCACGGCGGGCAAGGGCGACCAGCCGCCCGTACTGCACCCGTTGGTCCAGGACTTCCTCGACACGCTCACCAGCGGGCAGCGCGAACGCTTCACCGGCCGCTGCCCCGAGGCGATCCTGCTCTCCCGGCAGCTCACCGCCGCGGAGACCGACCGGTCCAAGCGGGCCCAGCGCAAGCCGCTGACCAGCGGGGAGGCGCGGCGCGCACTGAAGCACTCGCGGCTGACCGCGCGTCGGATCCGCGAGGACGGCGACCCGATGCACGGCAGTTACGCACCACCGTGCCGCTCCTGTACGGCGATGCTCGCCCATTTCGGCGTCCGTCCCGTCGACCTCACCACCACCAGCGCGGCGACCACCGCCGAGAAGGGCTGATCGCGCGCCGATGCACAACCGAACCGACCTTCCCCAGCAGAGCGGCCGCGCGACCCCCGCGGACCGCGCCGCCGCCACCCGCTTTCCCGTCGCCGTCGACGCCGCCCTGCGGACCGCGGGCTGGCAGCCGGGCCGCTGGGACATCCGGCAGGCGGAGGAGTGGGCGGACGCGCTGCGCGCCCACACGTCACCGGCCGGGCATCAGCACGCGGTGTTCCCGGCGGCGGTGGAGGCGTGGGCGGAGTTCGGCGGCCTGCACATCACGGCGTCCGCGCCGGGACGGCAGATCGCACCGGCCTCGGTGCGGATCGATCCGCTGAGCGGACTGCACCTGGCCCGCACCCTCGGTGACCTCGGGCGGGCGCTGGAGACCGAAGTCAGCCCGCTGGGCGAGGAGGGGGACGGGCAGGCGGTCCTCGCGATCGACGCCGAGGGGCGGGTGTACAGCATCGACCACACCGGCGACTGGTTCCTGGGCACGGACATCGACCAGGCCCTGGCGACGCTGGTCGGCGGGATCCAGCCGGAGCGTCTGACTTCGGGCTGAGCGGGTTCCGGGACGGGGCGGTGAGGCGGGCCCGGGGTGTCCGGGGACCGCTCTGTCCCCGATCGCCCGGACGGGCTTCACCTGCCGGCCCCCTCAGAGCCCGCACCCGTGACGAAGTGAACGCGCCGCCGCGATCGCCGGACGGGCTCGGAAAGCCGGCCTGCACAGCCCGCAACCCTCTCGGGGTGAACCCGCGCCCTCGTCGCCGGACGGGACGAGACCGCAGGGGGTTACGCGGCCCCGTGGGCCGGGAGTACCGCCGATACCCGGAAGCCCCCCGCGTCCGTCGGGCCCGAGACGAATACGCCGCCCAGGCCCAGTACCCGCTCCCGCATCCCCACCAGGCCGTTGCCGCCGCTCGGCAGCCCCGCGTCCGTCGCGGCGCCGTCCGACGGGCCGTTCTCCACCTGCATCGCGACCTCCGAGCCCCGGTGCGCCAGCCGCACCCACGTCTTCGCGCCCGCCGCGTGCTTGTGGACGTTCGTCAGGGCCTCCTGCACCACCCGGTACGCCGTCTGCTCCACTTCGGGGGCGTACGCGCGCGCCTCGCCGTCCACCGACAGCTCCACCGTCATCCCGGCCGCCCGTGACTGCCCGATCAGCGTCTCCACCTCGTGCAGCCGCGGCCCGTCCTCCGTGGCGGCGGCGGCCGCAGCGGCTGCCGCCTCGCCCACCGCGGCCAGCGGAACCTTCGTGCCCCGGGTCGCCACCGGATCCCCCGTCCGCAGCACGCCGAGCATCTCCCGCAGTTCGGTCAGGGCCTGCCTGCCCATGTCGCCGACCAGCGCCGCGTTCCGTACCGCCTTCGCCGGGTCCTTCGGAGCGACGGCCTGCAGGGCGGCCGCATGCACCACCATCAGGCTGACCCGGTGCGCGACCACGTCGTGCATCTCGCGCGCGATCCGGGTCCGCTCCTCCGTGCGCGCCCACTCCGCCCGCTCCTCGGCCCGGTCGGCGAGCAGCGACAGCTCCCGTTCCAGTGAGTCCGCCCGCTCCCGCAGGCTCTCCATCAGCCGGCGCCGCGCCCCTATGTAGAGGCCGAACAGCACGGGCGGAGCCGTGAGGCCCAGCGACATGAAGAGGGACGTCAGCGGTACGTACCAGTCGCCCGGCCCGAAGTCCCCGGACTGCACGGAGACGCTCTGCCGCAGCCGTACGTACGTGACGATGAACGTCCCGACCAGCGACATTCCCATCAGCACCGCGGTGATCCGGCGCGGCACGTCGGACGCGGCCAGCGTGTAGAGGCCGACCAGGCCCATCAGGAAGCCCATCTCGGCGGGCGTCGTCGCGATCGCGACCAGCACCACGGCGATCGGCCAGCGGCGCCGCACCACCAGAACGGCCCCGGCGAGCAGCCCGAACACCACCCCGACAGGAACCGGCAGCCCGGTGTCCCCCGCGAACGCCACACCTTCCAGTGCGCATTCCAGCGCCGACAGGAGCGCCAGCCCCACGTCCAGGGCGACACTGCGCCGCCGTTCCCACCACCAATAGCCGCGAGTGGTCGTTCCCACGCCTTCCCGGTATGCCCCCGTTACGGTCATGGCATCCAGCCTACGGGCGGGCGCACCTCATTTTCGGGCTACGCGGATCACAGCGCGCCTCGCCGGAGGACGACGACCCGTCGCGTCGAAGGCCGGTGGTACGGCATAGTGTTGTCTGCCCGGTCGACGGCCTGACGGCCTGTCCAGTCGATCGGCTTTGCTGTCCCCTGTGGTGTAACGGCAGCACAGTGGCTTTTGGTGCCATTTGTCCGGGTTCGAATCCTGGCAGGGGAGCATGCACGGGCGGGCCCCGACCATCATGGTCGGGGCCCGCGCCCGTTTCGGCCAGTAGCTCCCCCGGTATCCTGCGGATGTCCACCATCCGAAGCCGAAGGGCACATCCGTGTGTGCCGGACCTCCGCAGGTCCTCGGCGCCGCTCGATCAGGGGAGGCCCCATTGGCAGCCGTCATCGTCCTCGCAGCGGGTGAGGGCACCCGCATGAAGTCGAAGACTCCGAAGGTTCTGCACGAGATCTCCGGGCGCTCACTCGTCGGGCATGTCGTCACCGCCGCACGCGAGCTGGACCCCGAGCACCTCGTCGTGGTCGTCGGCCATGCGAGCGAGCAGGTCACCGCACACCTCGCCACCGTCGACAGCCAGGTGCGGACCGCCTACCAGGCCGTCCAGGGCGGCACCGGCCACGCCGTGCGCACCGCGCTCGAAGAACTCGGCGGCACCATCGAGGGCACGGTGATCGTCGTCTGCGGCGACACCCCGCTGCTCTCCGGCGCGACGCTCACCGCGCTCGCCGCCGTCCACACCGCCGACGCGAACGCCGTCACCGTGCTGACCGCCGAGGTCCCGGACGCCACCGGCTACGGCAGGATCGTCCGCGACGCCGCAAGCGGCGCGGTCACCGAGATCGTCGAGCACAAGGACGCCACCGACGCGCAGCGCGCCATCCGCGAGATCAATTCCGGGGTCTTCGCGTTCGACGGACGGCTGCTCACGGACGCCCTCGGCAAGGTCCGCGCCGACAACAGCCAGGGCGAGGAGTACCTCACCGACGTGCTGTCCATCCTGCGCGAGGCGGGGCACCGCGTCGGCGCCTCCGTCGCCGCCGACCACCGCGAGATCCTCGGGATCAACAACCGCGTCCAGCTCGCCCAGGCCCGCACCCTGCTGAACGAGCGGCTGCTGGAGCGGGCGATGCTCGCCGGCGTGACCGTAGTGGACCCGGCGACGACGCTGATCGACGCCACGGTGACGTACGAGCAGGACGCGATCGTGCACCCCGGCACCCAGTTGCTCGGGACCACGCACCTCGCCGAGGACGCCGAGGTCGGCCCGAACAGCCGGCTGACGGACACCACCGTCCACGCGGGCGCCCGCGTCGACAACACGGTCGCGGTCGGGGCGGAGATCGGCCCGGGCGCGACGGTCGGCCCGTACGCGTATCTGCGCCCCGGCACCACGCTCGGCCCGAAGGCCAAGGCCGGTACGTACGTGGAGATGAAGAACGCCACGATCGGTGAGGGCACGAAGGTGCCGCACCTGAGCTACGTCGGCGACGCGACCATCGGCGACCACACCAACATCGGCGCCGCCAGTGTCTTCGTGAACTACGACGGGGTGTCGAAGCACCACACGACGATCGGGTCACACTGCCGCACCGGGTCGGACAATATGTTTGTGGCACCTGTCACGGTCGGGGACGGCGTGTACACCGCCGCCGGCTCGGTCATCACCAAGGACGTACCGCCCGGTTCACTGGCCGTCGCCCGCGGCCAGCAAAGGAATATCGCGGGCTGGGTGGCCCGTAAGCGTCCGGGCAGCGCCGCCGCGCAGGCGGCTCAGGCCGCCGCGGAGGAGGCCGACAGCGAAAGCTGACCGGAAACGGGTGCGCCGCGCACGGCGTACCGTGATAGATGCTCACCCCATTTCGGCTGGCTCGTTGCACATCGGGACACATGCTGCAGCGCCAGGAACACGTCTGAGGAGACTGTGCTGTGACCGGGATCAAGACGACCGGCGAGAAGAAACTGATGCTCTTCTCCGGCCGCGCCCACCCCGAGCTGGCCGAGGAGGTTGCGCACCAACTGGGTGTCGGCCTCGTGCCGACGAAGGCCTTCGATTTCGCCAACGGTGAGATCTACGTCCGCTTCCAGGAGTCCGCACGCGGCGCCGACTGCTTCCTGATCCAGAGCCACACGGCTCCGATCAACAAGTGGATCATGGAGCAGCTGATCATGCTGGACGCGCTGAAGCGCGCGTCGGCCCGTTCCATCACGGTGATCGTGCCGTTCTACGGCTACGCCCGCCAGGACAAGAAGCACCGTGGCCGCGAGCCGATCTCGGCCCGCCTGGTCGCCGACCTGATGAAGACCGCGGGTGCCGACCGCATCCTCACGGTCGACCTGCACACCGACCAGATCCAGGGCTTCTTCGACGGCCCGGTCGACCACCTCTTCGCGCTGCCGATCCTCGCCGACTACGTCGGTGCCAAGGTCGACCGCTCGAAGCTGACGATCGTCTCCCCGGACGCCGGCCGCGTGCGCGTCGCCGACCGCTGGTGCGACCGCCTGGACGCGCCGCTGGCGATCGTCCACAAGCGCCGTGACAAGGACGTCGCCAACCAGGTGACCGTCCACGAGGTCGTCGGCAACGTCAAGGGCCGGGTCTGCGTCCTGGTCGACGACATGATCGACACCGGTGGCACCATCTGCGCCGCCGCCGACGCCCTGTTCGCGCACGGCGCCGAGGACGTCATAGTGACGGCGACGCACGGGGTGCTCTCCGGCCCGGCCGCGGACCGGCTGAAGAACTCCAAGGTCAGTGAGTTCGTCCTCACGGACACCCTGCCGACCCCGGGTGAGCTGGAGCTCGACAAGATCACGGTGCTCTCGATCGCGCCGATGATCGCGCGCGCGGTGCGCGAGGTCTTCGAGGACGGCTCGGTCACGAGCCTCTTCGAGGAGCAGTAGAAACACCTGACCCAGAAGATCCACTTTGGGTGCGGCCTCCCCGCCGGGTAGACTCAGCGAGTTGCTCGGCGAGGGAGGCCGTACTCATGGGTACGGCGGTCCGTTATCGACGCGCTCTTCGTAGCAGGCCTGTCGTGGGCCGGGTGACCATCCAGTTTTCGTCACCCCACGAGGAGTGCAGTCATGGCCGAGATCAAGCTCGCCGCCCAGCCCCGTACCGAGTTCGGCAAGGGTGCCGCCCGCCGCGCCCGTCGTGACAACCAGGTCCCCGCGGTCGTCTACGGCCACGGCGCCGAGCCGGTCCACGTCACCCTGCCGGCCCACGAGCTGCTCCTTGCGCTCCGCACCGCCAACGTCCTGATCGGCCTGGAGCTCGACGGCAAGGACGCGCTGGTCATCCCGAAGGCCGTGCAGCGCAACCCGCTCAAGGGTGACATCGAGCACGTCGACCTGCTGACCGTCAAGCGCGGCGAGAAGGTCAACGTCGAGATCGCCGTGCACGTCGAGGGCGAGCTCGCCCCGGGCGGCAACCTCCTCGAGTACGTGCAGAACACCCTGCTCGTCGAGGCCGAGGCCACCCACATCCCCGAGTCCGTCACGGTCTCCATCGCGGGCCTCGACGCCGGTGACTCCATCCTCGCCAAGGACGTCCCGCTGCCCGCCGGCTCCGTGCTGGCCGGCGACGAGGACGCCGTCGTGCTGCAGGTCGTCGCCGCGCAGGCCGAGGAGCCGACCGCCGAGGCCGCCGAGGCCGAGGGCGCCGAGGCCTGAGCCTCGTCCTCCCCGCTTCACCTGCTTGACTGACGGGGCGGCGGTTCCTTCCCCAGGGACCCGCCGCCCCGTCCGCCTGTATCCGGGCCATCCGGAACCATCCGTACGCGAAGGAGACCGAGCGCAGATGTCCGACGCCACCGACCCCTGGCTCATCGTGGGCCTCGGCAACCCCGGCCCCGAGCACGCAGCGCAGCGGCACAACGTCGGCTTCATGGTCGCCGACCTCCTCGCCGAGCGGATCGGCGGGAAGTTCAAGCGGGCCCAGAAGGCCCAGGCGCAGGTCGTCGAGGGCCGCATGGGCCCCCCCGGACCGGCCAACCGCCGCGTGATCCTGGCCAAGCCGATGTCGTACATGAACCTCTCCGGCGGCCCCGTCACCGCGCTCCGCGACTTCTACAAGGTGCCGACCGATCACATCGTGGCGATCCACGACGAGCTGGACATCGACTACGGGACGCTCCGGCTGAAGCTGGGCGGCGGCGACAACGGACACAACGGGCTCAAGTCGATGACCAAGTCGATGGGGTCCGACTACCACCGGATCCGGTTCGGGATCGGCCGCCCGCCGGGCCGGATGCAGGTCGCCGACTTCGTACTGAAGGACTTCTCGTCCACCGAGCGCAAGGAGCTCGGCTATCTCGTGGACCGGGCGGCGGACTCGGTTGAGTGCCTGCTCGAGGAGGGGCTTGAGCGCGCACAGAGCGCGTACAACTCATGAGATAGCAGGGCGATCCCGGACCATTTCCGACCAGGGTCCGACGTGAAGTTGACCGAAAGCGTTCGCCTGGCCAAGGATCGCTCCCCATGAAGCGGAGCACCTCCCACCGCGCACTGCTCTACGGCCGCAGCGCCGCCCTGGGCTGCGTCGTCCTGTTGTTGCTCGTCGCGGGCGTCCTGTCGTCCTGGTCCTCGGCGCAGCACATCGTCCTCGCCAAGGGCCGCGAGCACGGCACTATGGCCGTCACCGGCTGCGGCGCCGACGTCTGCACGGGACCGTTCGCCCCCGCCGAGCACGCCACCGCGCGCTCGCGTGTGACGATCGAGCGGTCCGTCGCGGTGAAGAAGGGCGACAGGTTCCCGGTCGTCGTGAAGCCCGGCACCGACGAGGTCGTACGCACCGGGATGCCGGGCTTCCTGCACTCGTGGGTGCCGCTCGGCGGCGCACTGCTGCTCGCCGCCCTGATCATCGGCGGCGGTCTGCGGCTCACCCGGACCGCATGGGGAACCGGGATCGCGGGCGCGGTCCTGCTGGTGGCGACGTTCATCGCCCTCTGAGCCGCACCCTGAGCGACTCCCGGGCCGCGCTCCGAGCCCTTCCCCGGGACGCCCCGAGACGCGGACTCCCGTACCGGAGCCGGGTGTTCGCCCGATCGTTATCCGGAACGTTTGGGGCAGAACCCTGCACACGGGGCGGATGCGCACACATCAAATTTGACGGGCGGAAGCAACCACAAGAAGCTTGGCCGACCCCCCACGGCATCCCTCATCTCCTACGTTGGACTGCCCATGCGCATACTCATTCCCGCCGGCGCTCTGGTCACCGCGGTGACCGCCTCGCTGCTGCTGGCACCTTCCGCCTTCGCGACGCCCAAGGGCGACAACGGCACGGTGAAGATCCACGACGCCAAAACCGGCGAGGAGCTTCGCAGGAACGAACCGAAGGTCTGCTCCTTCTACCTCGACGCGTTCGGCTTCGACGCCTCCCAGAAGGTCCAGTGGCACATCGAGGCCTGGGCCAACAATGACCTGGACAAGGGCGAGACGGTCAAGACGGGCGCCTTCGCGCTCGATGGCTCCGGCCACGGCCGTACCACCGACATGACCCTGCCCGACGGCCAGTACAAGCTGTTCTGGAACTTCGAGGGCGAGAACGGCAAGGCCAAGCACAAGGTCTTCAAGACCGACTGCGAGCCGGGCAAGCCCGGCGAAGAACCCACGAAGCCCGGCGAAGAACCCACGAAGCCTGGCGAGGAGCCCACGAAGCCCGGCGAGGAGCCCTCGGCCACGCCGTCCACCGGCCCGTCCGCTCCCGGCGGCGAGCAGCCGTCCGGCACCCCGTCCCCCTCGGAAAGCACCCCGGCCGGTGCTCCGGCCACCCAGGGCGGCGATTCCGGCAACCTCGCCGAGACCGGAAGCAGCGCCCCGGTCGGCATGATGGCGGCGGTCGCCGTGGCGCTCGCCGCGGCCGGCGGCTTCCTGGTGATGCGCCGCCGCAAGGCCCAGCAGCACTGACGTCCGCGCAGCGGAGTGCCCCCACCGGATGCGTCCGGTGGGGGCACTGTCGTGCTGGGGCGACATGGTCAGCCGGTGTTGCGCAGACCCGCGGCGACACCGTTCACCGTGAGCAGCAGGGCCCGGGCGAGCAGCGGGTCGGCCTCCTCGCCGCGCTCGGCGGCCCGGCGCTGGCGGGCCAGCAGCGAGACCTGGAGGTACGAGATCGGGTCCAGGTAGGCGTCCCGGATGGCGAACGTCTGCTGGAGCACCGGGCTGGTGCCGAGCAGTTCGGTCCCGCCGGTGACCTTCAGGACTTCCTTCACCGTGAGCGCGTGCTCGGCCTCGATGTCGGCGAAGACGTGCTTCAGCTCGTCGGGGACGAGCGTGTCGACATAGTGGCGGGCGATCCGCAGGTCGGTCTTGGCGAGCGTCATCTCCACGTTCGAGATGAAGTTCCGGAAGAAGTGCCAGTGCTCGTGCATCTCGTCCAGAACGGTGTCCAGACCGGCCTCGCGCAGCGCCTTGAGCCCCGAGCCGACGCCGTACCAGCCGGGCACGATCTGCCGCGACTGGGTCCAGCCGAAGACCCACGGGATGGCCCGCAGGCCGTCGAGACCGGCGCCGGAGTCCGGGCGCCGCGACGGGCGGGATCCCAGGTGCAGCTCGGCGAGCTGGTCGACCGGGGTGGACGCGAAGAAGTACGCGGGCAGGTCCGGGTCCTCGACCAGCTTGCGGTAGGCGTCGTGCGCGGCGTCGGAGACCGTGTCCATCGCGGCGTCCCAGCGGGCCAGGGCCTCGTCGGACTGGCGGGGCGCGGTGTGCAGCGCGGAGGCCTGGAGGGTGGCCGCGACGGTCAGCTCCAGGTTCTCCCGGGCGAGCGCCGGGATGAGGTACTTGTCGGAGATGACCTCGCCCTGCTCGGTCACCTTGATCTCGCCCTCCAGCGTGCCCCACGGCTGCGCGAGGATCGCGTCGTGCGAGGGGCCGCCGCCGCGGCCGACGGTGCCGCCGCGGCCATGGAAGAGCCGCAGCCGTACCCCGTAGCGGTGCGCGACGTCACGCAGCCGGCGCTGCGCCCGGTGGATCTCCCACTGCGAGGTGGTGATGCCGCCGAACTTGGAGGAGTCGGAGTACCCGAGCATGACCTCCTGGACGTCGCCGCGGAGGGAGACGAGCCGCCGGTAGGACGGGTCGGCGAGCATCTCGTCGAGGATCACGTCGGCGGCGCGCAGCTCGTCGGTGGTCTCCAGGAGCGGCACGATGCCGATCTTGGCCCAGCCGCCGTGCAGGTCGAGCAGTCCTGCCTCGCGGGCGAGTACGGCGGCGGCGAAGACGTCGTCGGCGCCCTGGCACATCGAGATGATGTACGACTCGATGACCTCGGGGCCGAATCGTTCGAAGGCTTCCTTGATGGTGTGGAAGACGCCGAGGGTCTTCTCGCCCGCGGCGTCCAGCGGGGCCGGGGTCGGGGCGAGCGGGCGGCGTGAGCGGAGCTCCTTGGCCAGGAGCTTCTGCCGGTAGTCACGCGGCATGTCGGCGTAGCGCCAGGATTCCTCGCCGAGCCGGTCGAAGAGCTGGCCGAGGGCGTGGTGGTGGGCGTCGGCGTGTTCGCGCACGTCCATGGTGGCGAGCTGCAGACCGAACGCGGAGAGCGTGCGGATGGTGCGGTTCATCCGGCCGTCGGCGAAAAGACCGCCGCGGTGCTCGCGCAGCGAGGTCTGGATGAGCACCAGGTCCTCGATGAGCTCGGCAGTGCCGAGGTAGTCGCAGCCGGGACGGTGCGGGGTGCCGTTGGCCAGCCGCTCGCGGGTGTTGACGAGCTTCTGCCGGATACAGGTGGCCTTGAGGCGGTACGGCTCCTCGGAGTTCAGCCGCTTGTAGCGCGGGCTGATCTCGGGGAGCCGCTCCAGGTCGGCCTGGAGCGAGGTGAGCAGCTCATCGGTGGCGCCCGTGTAGCGGATGGAGTTGGAGAGCAGTCCGCGCAGATAGTCGATGAGCTCCAGCGCATCGGTGATGCCGTGCTCGTGCTGCAGGATCAGCACCTCCCAGGTGACGGCGGGCGTCACGTTGGGGTTGCCGTCGCGGTCGCCGCCGATCCAGGTGCCGAAGGTCAGCGGGCGGGTGCCCGCGGGCAGCTCGACGCCGACCCGCTCCAGCTCGGCAGCAAGGTCCTCGAGTACGTCCCCGACGGCGTTGGCGTGCAGCTCGTCGAGGTAGTAGATGGCGTTACGGGCCTCGTCGGCCGGCTCCGGGCGGACGACGCGCAGCTCGTCGGTCTGCCAGATGAGGTCGATGTTCTCGGCGAGCCTGAGGTCGTGGCGGCGCCGGTCGGCCTCGATGACGGGTGTTTCCAGCAGCTCGGCGATGCGGCGGAGCTTGTTCAGCACGGAGCGCCGCGCGGCCTCGGTCGGGTGCGCGGTGAAGACGGGCCGTACGTTGAGGTTCTTGACGGTCGCGCGCAGGTGCTCGGGGTCCGCGTCCTTCAGCCGGTCGGCGGTGCGGGCCAGCAGACCGCCCTCGGCGGCGCGCCGGTCGCGCATCTCGTGGGCGCGGTGGACCTGCTCGGTGACGTTGGCGAGGTGGAAGTAGGTGGAGAAGGCGCGCACCAGCTGCGCGGCGGTCTCCAGGTCCGTGTCGCCGAGAAGTTCGGCGGCGGCCTCGCCGTCGGTACGGGTCAGGGCGCGGACACGCTCGACGAGGTCGAGGAGTTCCTGGCCCTCCTGACGTACGAGGGTCTCGCCCAGCAGATCGCCGAGGCGTCGGATGTCGGCGCGCAGCTCGGGGCTGGCGGCGGGGGTCTGGTCGGCACTGCTCACAGTGTGCGGCTCCTTGCAGTGATTGAGGAGGTGCGTCGCGAAGCGTCTCCCCACAAGGGTGACGGCGGGAGACGGGTGGGCACGTCTGTCAGGGGGTCCGGGGCCCGCGGCTGCAGCGGTGCTGCCGCTGCCCCGGGAAAGCAGAGTGCGGACCGCGCTGTCCGACGCTTCCAGGATAGGTGTCCGTGCCGTCGGCGTTGCCCGCAGCCCTCGTCGGCCCGGTGGGGCGATAGCTCCGACGGCTCAGCTCTCGTGCAGCAGGCCTCCGCGCTGCCATACTTACGAAACCGTAGGTTACGGATGCGTAGCCAGAGTTGTCCCTCGTACTCCTCTTCACCCTCCAGGGGACTCCCCATGAACACCAGCCCCGATGTGATCGACGACGCCCCGACGCCGGCGGCCGACGGTCCGACCCTCCCTTCCGCCACGCTGGGCGGCGACAACAAGCGGTCGATCGAGCAGATCGCCCTGCTGCTGTTCATCGTGGTGCCGTTCGTGGCCCTGGTCGCGGCGGTGCCGCTGGCCTGGGGCCACGGTGTGAGCTGGCTCGATCTGGGTCTGCTGGTCGCCATGTACTTCATCGGCTGCCACGGCATCACGATCGGCTTCCACCGCTACTTCACCCATGGCTCCTTCAAGGCGAAGCGCCCGCTCCGCATCGCCCTGGCCGTTGCCGGATCGCTGGCCGTGGAAGGCCCGCTGGTGCGCTGGGTGGCCGACCACCGCAAGCACCACCGCTTCTCCGACGCCGAGGGCGACCCGCACTCGCCGTGGCGGTTCGGCGAGACGCTCCCTGCCCTGATGAAGGGGCTGTGGTGGGCCCACATCGGCTGGATGTTCGACGAGGAGCAGACCCCGCAGCAGAAGTACGCCCCGGACCTGATCAAGGACCCGGCGATCCGCGGGATCTCCCGCCACTTCCTCACCTTCACGATCGCGTCGCTGGCGATCCCGCCGCTGGTCGGCGGTCTGGTGACGATGTCGTGGTGGGGAGCGGCGACGGCGTTCTTCTGGGGCTCTCTCGTACGGGTGGCGCTTCTGCACCACGTCACCTGGTCGATCAACTCCATCTGCCACGCGGTCGGCAAGCGCCCGTTCAAGTCCCGTGACCGGTCCGGCAATGTGTGGTGGCTGGCGGTCCTCTCCTGCGGCGAGTCGTGGCACAACCTGCACCACGCGGATCCGACGAGCGCCCGGCACGGGGTGATGAAGGGCCAGGTCGACTCCAGTGCCCGGCTGATCCGCTGGTTCGAGAGGCCCGGCTGGGCGTACGACGTGCGCTGGCCGGACTCCGCCCGGATCGAGTCCCGCCGGATCGACTCCCGGCGCGAGTCCGCGCACGCCGACGCGGCATGATTGACGATGTGGCGACCGACGGCAGCACGAGCAGCGAGAAGAACCGTCCCTCCTCCACCCGGCGTGCCCGCCGGGTGAGGATGACCGGCAAGGAGCGCCGCGAACAGCTGCTGGACATCGGCCGCACCCTCTTCGCCGACAAGGGCTTCGAAGGCACCTCGGTGGAGGAGATCGCGGCGCGCGCCGGCGTCTCCAAGCCGGTCGTCTACGAACACTTCGGCGGCAAGGAGGGCCTGTACGCCGTCGTGGTCGACCGCGAGATGCGCCAGCTCCTCGACATGGTCACCGGCGCCCTGACCGCCGGCCACCCGCGCGAACTCCTGGAACAGGCCGCGTTCGCGCTGCTCGACTACATCGAGACGTACACGGACGGCTTCCGCATCCTGGTCCGCGACTCCCCGGTCGCCCAGTCGACGGGCACGTTCGCATCCCTGATCAGCGACATCGCCACGCAGGTCGAGGACATCCTGGGGCTGGAGTTCAAGGCCCGCGGCTTCGACCCGAAGCTCGCCCCGCTGTACGCGCAGGCGCTGGTCGGCATGGTGGCGCTGACGGGTCAGTGGTGGCTGAACGTCCGCAAGCCGAAGAAGGCGGAGGTGGCGGCGCATCTGGTGAACCTGGCCTGGCACGGCCTGGAGAACCTGGAGTCGAAGCCGCGCCTGATAGGCCACCGGAAGAGCTGACCCGACGGGAGCCGGCACCGCACGCCGCACGGCGGTGCCGGACGGGCGGCGGGCCGGGACGGCTCGCGCTCGTCCCTTCGGCGTCCCTCACCTGTTTCAATACAGGTGTGATCGAATTCGTGATCGATTGTGTGGTGCTCGGCGTCGTCGGTTCTCTCGTCGGCATGCTGATCCGCCGCAGACACCGGCAGCGGTCGGCGCGGGCGGCCGACGGAGCACCGACCGGGATCCCGTGCATGATCAAGCGGGCGTCCCACGGCAACCGCTGGCGCCCCGGGCAGCTGCTGACCCACGCGAAGCCCCTGACCTGGCGCCCCGCCTACGGCAGGTCGGCGGTCGTCCTCCCCGACGATCTGCACCGGACCGCGGTGCGCGCCGTGTCGACACGTGAGGGTCTGGTCATCAATCCGGGTTCCCGGATCGTGGAGTGCGCATCGTCGGACGGGACTGTCCTGATCGCGGTCATGCCGGTGGATCTGGAGCAGGTGACCGGGGCCCTGAGCGGCGCCTAGCCCACCGTGACGCCGTACCGATCGGGATCGGACCCCGCGCGCGCTCGACCGGCTCCGCGGCTCACCCGTCCACCGGCTCCAGGAACTCCAGCCGGTTTCCCGCCGGGTCGTAGGAGTAGAAGCGCCGGTGCCCCGGCAGGTCGGCGTCCCACTGCACCTGCGCGCCGAGTGCCTCCAGCCGTTCCGCGAGCGTCTCGATGTCCGTGACGCGCAGCCCCGGGTGGGCCTTCTTCGCCGGACGGAAGTCGGCCTCGATGCCCAGGTGCAGCTGAACCGGTCCCGCCTGGAACCAGCAGCCGCCGCGGGCCGCCAGGAACGGGGGCTTGGGGAGTTCGGTCATTCCCAGGACGTCCACGTAGTACGTGCGCAGGGCGGGCTCCGAGCCTGCCGGAGCGGCCAGTTGGACGTGGTCCACCGCGGCGATCATCACTTCTCCTTGTGGGCCACGGCGAAGATGCGGCGGAACGGGAAGACCGTGCCGTGCGGACCCTTCGGGTACGCGGTGCGCAGCAGGTCCCGGTATTCGGTGAGGAAGGCCTCGTGCGCCTCCGGGTCGTCCTCGAGCGCCGTCAGGACGGGGCGCAGGCCCGTGCCCTTCACCCAGTCCAGGGCGGCGTCCTCGCCCTGGAGGAGGTGGAGGTACGTGGTCTCCCAGACGTCCGCCGTGATGCCGGGGGCCGTCAGTGCGTCCAGATAGGCGGCGGGGCTGAGGACCGCGTCGGCGTGGCGCAGGACGCCGGTCAGGCGGGAACGCCAGCGCGGGGACTCCGCCAGTTCGCGCATCAGGGTGTGGGTGGGCTGGTCGAAGTTGCCGGGGACCTGGAAGGCGAACGTGCCGCCCGGGGTGATGCCGTCCAGCCAGTCGGGGAAGCGGTCGGCGTGGCCGGGAACCCACTGGAGCAGGGCATTGGAGACGATCAGGTCGTACGGTTCCGCCGGCGTCCAGGTCGTCGCGTCGGCCTCGGCGAAGTCCAGGAGGGGTGTGGCGTGGGCACGGGCCCGCTCCAGCATCTGGGGGGAGTTGTCGTACCCGGTGATCCGGGCCCTCGGCCAGCGGGCCGCGAGGAGTGCCGTGACGTTGCCCGCGCCGCAGCCCAGGTCCGCAATGCGGGGCGTGGGGGCGGCCGGGGGCTCCGGGATGCGGAACAGGAGATCCTGGAACGGGCGGGTGCGGTGGTCCGCGTGGCGCAGGTACTGCTGCGGATCCCAGGTCGGTGTCGTCATGACAGTCAGGATCGCCACAGAAGTATCTTGATGTCAAGACACTCGAATTCAAGAGACTTCATGTCGACAGACCCTTTACACTGATCCACATGGAGGACGAGGTTGACCGACTGGTCGCTGCATGGCGTCGCGAGCGCCCCGACCTCGACGTGGAACCACTTGAGGTGCTCAGCCGCGTCTCACGCCTTGCCCGTCACCTCGACCGGGCCCGCCGGATCGCCTTCTCCGAGCACAATCTCGAGCCGTGGGAGTTCGACGTACTGACGTCGCTGCGCCGCGCCGGGGCCCCGTACCAGCTCTCCCCCGGTCAGCTGCTCACCCAGACGCTGGTCACCTCGGGCACGATGACCAACCGCATCGACCGGCTGACCAAGAAGAACCTCGTCGAACGGCTCCCCGACCCCAGCGACCGGCGCGGCGTGCTGGTCCGGCTCACCGCGGAGGGGCGCGACAAGGCCGACCAGTCGCTGGCCGGACTGCTCGCCCAGGAGCGTGCCATCCTCGGCGAGCTCTCCCGCCACCAGCGCGGCGAACTGGCCGGGCTGCTACGCCAGTTGACCGCCCCGTTCGACAACATTCCCGGATAGATCGGCCGGTCCGACACCGGCGCGCCGGGCCAGCGCCACCGCGGCCAGCGTCGAGTGCACGCCCAGCTTCCCCAGCACGTTCTGCATATGCGTACGCACTGTGTGCGGGGAGAGGTACAGCCGCTCCGCCACCGCCTTGCGGCCCAGCCCCGCCACCATGCAGCGCAGCACCTCGCGCTCGCGCGGGGTCAGCGACTCGACCAGCTGCTCGCTCTCGGTGCGGTGCTTGCGGGCTGCCGTCAGCTCGCGCAGGACACCGGTGAGCAGCGCCGGAGGCAAATGCGTCTCGTCGCGGAGCACCCCCCGGATGACCGTGAGCAGCCGCTGCAGCGAGCAGTCCTTGGCGACCCAGCCGGAGGCCCCGGCCTGCAGCGCCAGCGCGGCCCGGCGCGGGTCGTCCTTCTCGGCGAGCACCACCGTACGGACGGACGGCTGGCCCGAACGGACCCCGGCGACCAGCGAGATCCCGTCGACCGGGACGTGTTCCCCACTTCTCGGGGCGGGGACCGGCACCGGGCCGGGAACGGTACGTCCCGTGGCCGCCGGCAGGATGCCCAGTTCGGCATCGACGAGAATCACGTCGTACCTACGGCCTTCGGCGGCCGCGCGCTCCAGACACCGAAGCGCGGCCGGGCCGCTGCCCGCCGCCGCCACCTCCACGTCCGGTTCCGCCGCGAGTGCCGCCGCGAGCGACTCGGCGAAAATGCGGTGGTCATCCACCACGAGAACCCGGATACGAACCACAGGTACCCCCACACAGCCATCTGCCCCGGGGCCACCCCAGGACCCCCCGAACGGGACGGACCAGTGCGGGCACGACGCCCGGAGCGATGAGGGTGAACCGCAGTTCTACGGCCGCCGCCGTGTACCGACTGCCACCCCGCCCCGGGCGTCGTGCCCGACTGTCTCGTACCCCTGAATCAGCACCGGCCCCCACCGGTGCTGTGCATCAGCGTACGGCCGGGGGCCCGGAGCGGAAGGCAATTCACAGAACTGATGGACCTAGGTGTTTAAGGTGTGGTTCATGTTTCGTCTTGAGACAGAAGTAGACAAAGAGCGTCGCCTTCTGCTGGGTGAGCGGCTGCATCACAGCAATACGGAATGTTCCCCGGAGCTCCGCGCACTCCTCGCCACGCCGGCCGAGCGCGAACTCCCGCTGGAGGTCTGGGCGATGGACGGCGACGGTGCGCTGGCGGGTGGACTGGCCGGGCGCACCTGGGCCTACTGGCTCCATGTGGATCTGCTCTGGGTCGACCCGCTCCACCGCGGTTCCGGCCTCGGCTCGCAACTGCTCGCCGAGGCGGAACGGGTGGCCGTGGCGGACCGCGGCTGCGCCCGCTCCCGGCTGGAGACCTGGGGTTTCCAGGCTCCGGACTTCTACCGGAAGCGGGGCTACGAGGTGATCGGGCAGGTCGACAACTACCCGCCCGGAGTCACCGAGTTCATCCTGACGAAGACCTTCACCCGATGCGACGGGCACCTGCCGACGGGACCGCCGGGAAGACGCCGGGCGTCGCGTACCCGTGCGAGGTGAACGCCTCCAGCACCGACTTGGTGACCGCGTCCGCGTCCGCCTCGTCCACCAGCACGATCGCCGAACCACCGAACCCGCCGCCAGTCATCCGCGCACCGAGCGCCCCGGACGCGTTCGCCGTCGAGACCACCAGGTCCAGTTCCGGGCAGGAGACCCGCAGATCGTCGCGGAGCGAGACATGACCCGCGGTGAGGACCGGTCCCGCCGCCCGCACCTCGCCCGCGTCGAGCAGTGCGATGACCTGCTCCACCCGCGCGTTGTCGCTGACCACATGGCGTACGTACCGCACGACCGACTCGTCCGCGCCGGACTCGGCGAGCGTGTCGAGCGCGGCGTCCAGACCCTCGTACGGAAGATCGCGCAGCGTCCCCATGCCCAGCGCCCGGGCGCCCGCCTCGCAGCCGGCCCGCCGCTCCGCGTACGCACCGTCGCCCAGCGCGTGCTTGACCCGGGTGTCGACCACCAGCAGCTGGAGACCGTGCGCGGCCAGGTCGAACGGGACCTGGCGCTGTGTGAGGTCGCGGGTGTCCAGATGCAGGGCGTGGCCCTCGACGCAGCACGCCGACGCCATCTGGTCCATGACCCCGCACGGCACGCCGACGAACGCGTTCTCGGCGCGCTGCGCCAGCACCGCCAGCTCGGGTGCGGACAGGCCGAGTCCGAAGAGGTCGTTCAGCGCGAGTGCGGTGACCACTTCGAGGGCGGCCGACGAGGAGAGCCCGGCGCCGGTCGGGACGGTCGAGGTCAGCTGGATGTCCGCGCCGGTGATCCGGTGGCCCGCCTCGCGCAGGGCCCAGACGACACCGGCCGGGTACGCCGCCCAGCCGTGGCCCTCGTGCGGTGCGAGCTCGTCGACCCGCAGCTGGACGACACCGCCCGGCACGTCGGTGGAGTGCAGCCGCAGCTCGCCGTCGGTGCGGCGGGCGACGGCCGCGCGCGCGGTGTGCGGCAGCGCGAGCGGCATCACGAAACCGTCGTTGAAGTCGGTGTACTCGCCGATCAGGTTGACCCGGCCGGGGGCCGCCCAGACTCCTTCGGGGGCGGTGCCGTACAACTCGGTGAAAGCGGCGACCAGCTCAGCGTTGTCGGTCATGGGGTGGTGAGCTCCTCTCGGCGGGCGAACGTCCAGGCGTCGGAGACGATTCCGGCCAGGTCGGCGCGGGACGGCTGCCAGCCGAGCCGCTCCCTGGCGGTGGCGGCGGAGGCGACCAGTACCGCGGGGTCACCGGCGCGGCGCGGGGCCGCGGTCTCGGGGACCGGGTGACCGGTGACCTTGCGGACGGTCTCGATGACCTCGCGCACCGAGAAGCCGTTGCCGTTGCCGAGGTTGCAGATCAGGTGCTCGCCCGCGGTTGCCGCGTCCAGGGCGAGGAGGTGGGCCTCGGCAAGATCGGCGACGTGGATGTAGTCGCGTACGCAGGTCCCGTCGGGGGTCGGGTAGTCGTCGCCGTACACGGAGATCGACTCGCGCTGCCCGAGCGCGACCTGGAGCACGAGCGGGATGAGGTGCGACTCCGGGCTGTGGCGTTCGCCGCAACTGCCGTACGCACCCGCCACGTTGAAGTACCGCAGCGAGACCGCGGCCAGTCCGTGAGCGGCCGCCTCGCCGGTGATCATGTGGTCGACGGCCAGCTTGGTGGCGCCGTACGGGTTGGTGGGCGCGGTCGGGTCGGACTCCGTGATGGGGCTGGAGACCGGTTCGCCGTAGGTCGCGGCGGTGGAGGAGAAGACCAGGGTGCGGACCCCCGCGTCGCGCATGGCGGCGAGCAGCGCGGTGGATCCGCCGACGTTGTTCACCCAGTACTTCTCCGGGTCGGTGACGGACTCGCCGACCTGGGAGTACGCGGCGAAGTGCAGCACCCCGTCGTAGGAGGAGTCCAGCCAGCGGGCCGCGTCCTGGATGCGGCCCTCGATGAACTCGGCCCCGGCCGGGACACCCTCCCGGAACCCGGTCGACAGGTCGTCGAGGACGGTCACCGCGTGACCGGCCTCCAGAAGATGCGCGGCAACCACGCTGCCGACATATCCCGCGCCACCCGTGACCAGGTACTTCTTCTGGGGCTTGCTCACGCGCTCGCTACCTCTCGCAGTCGCTGGGCCGCGGCCTCCGGCGGCACATCGTTGATGAACACGTTCATGCCGGATTCGGAACCCGCGAGGAACTTCAGCTTGCCGGAGGTGCGTCGGATGGTGAAAAGCTCGAGGTGGAGCCCGAACTCCTCACGTCCGGGCTCCCCGAACGGCGCCTGGTGCCAGGCCGAGATGTACGGCGTCGGCGGCTCACCGGGGCCGAAGATCCGGTCGAATCGCCTCAAGAGTTCCAGATAGATCTGTGCGAACTCTGTGCGCGCGGCGTCGTCGAGTTCCCGCAGGTCGGGGACGCGCCGGCGCGGGTGGAGGTGGATCTCGTACGGCCAGTGCGCCGCGTACGGCACGAACGCCACCCAGTGCTCGCCGGTCAGCACGATCCGCTCGCCGTCGGCCAGCTCGCGGGCCACGACGTCGTCGAAGAGGTTGCGGCCGGTCCGCTCGCGGTGCGCCTCCATCGAGCGGAGCATCAGCTCGGTGCGCGGGGTGACGAACGGGTACGCGTAGATCTGCCCGTGCGGATGGCCGAGCGTCACACCGATCTCGGCGCCCCGATTCTCGAAGCAGAACACCTGCTTGACCTGCGGAAGCTCGGCGAGTTCGGCCGTGCGGTCGATCCATGCCTCCAGGACCAGGCCGGCCTGCTCCTCGGTGAGGTCGGCGAAGGACGCCTCATGGTCGGAGGTGAAGCAGACGACCTCGCAGCGGCCGGAGTCCCCGGCGAGTGAGGGAAAGCGGTTCTCGAAGACGGCCACGTCGTAACTGTCGTCGGGGATCTCGCTGAGCCGGCCGTCCCGGGACGGACAGAGCGGGCACTCGTCGGCCGGCGGGTGGTACGTACGGCCCTGGCGGTGCGAGGCGATGGCGACGCTGTCCCCGAGAAGGGGGTCGCGACGGACTTCCGAGGAGGTCGAGACGGCGTCGAGCGGCCGCCGGTCGACGGCGTCCCGGACCACGTCGTCGCGGCTGTCGTAGTAGAGCAGCTCCCGGCCGTCGGCGAGCGTCGTAACCGTCTTCTTCACCAGGTTCCTCCAAACATAACCGAACACAACAAACCACAAGTCAACACACACGTCAATGAGTGGGCACACGCGGCTGCGCATATCGACACGTACACACGTTCCAGACACGAACGCTTAGGAGCGAACTGGACCCGATCCACTGGCAATCGCCGAGCAGCCAGCCTTACGTTCCCTGGCGTGAAGGCAGACATGGGGCGCCGATACCGGCTGTATCCCAACCGCGCGCAGGAACAGGTCCTGACCCGGTGGGGGCATGCGGCACGCACCCTGTGGAACATTGCGCTCGAGCAGCGCACATACGTATTTGAGCAAGGTCCGTAAGACCAGCGGTCACTGGGGGCAGATACGACTACCGAAGCTCGGATGGGTCAGTTTCCGACTCTCTCGCACGCTGGGAGGAACCATCCGAAACGCCACCGTCTCGCGAGACGGGACCGGTTGGCACATTGCCTTCGGTATCCACACCGGAAGAACACCGGGAGCGCCGAATAGCAAACCCGGCTGCGGAGTGGACTTCGGCGTCGCCACGTCCGCATACGTCTCGACCGAGACCGAGCCTCGGGTCATGGCACCGACCCTTACCAAGGTCGAGCTCACACGTCTGAAGTATCTGGAACAACAGAAGGGACGCCAGGTTGCCTATGCGAAAAAGCACAACGGAGGGATGTACAGCAAACGACTGCGTGCCACGATCGCTCAGATCGCCCGAATCAAGGCCCGGCAATCAAACCGGCGCGCTGACTTCACGCACAAACTGACCACCGGCCTGGCCAAGAACCACGGCTTCGTCGGCATCGAAGACCTACGCGTGACCAGCATGACCTCCAGCGCCAGGGGGACCGCCGACCGGCCTGGCCGTAACATCAGGCAGAAGACCGGACTCAACCGCGGCATCCTCGACAACTGCCCCGGTGAGCGACGCCGACAACTGAGCTACCAGTGCGAAATCTACGGATCCGATCTGCGCCCCGTTCCGCCGTTCCATACCTCTCAGACATGTGCGAAATGTGGTCGGGCGGATCCGGAATCTCGCCCTGGATGTGGGCGAAGCTTCACGTGCGTCAACTGTGGGCATGAGGACGATGCCGATCACAACGCCTCGGTCGAGATCGAGGCCCGAGCCCGCCGGACGGGCGGCTCGGTCACCAATAGCACGCGCAGGCGCCCCACCGCGCCAAGTCCCGTCTCATGACGGAGGCGGACACGTGAAACCACATTTGCAGCCTCCGGGCAGCAAAGGGAGCCTCACCGCCCCAGCGGTGGGGGATCGTCAATTCTGGATCTACGAGCAGGGTGTCATCGACATCCCGACCAACCAGGGCGCCAACCCCGGATCAACCCGTCCGACGCCGACCTGAAGAAGGCCGAGGGCGTCCACATCAACCTCTGGACAGGGCTGGCCATGCTGGTCCTCGGGCTGTTCTTCCTGGTGTGGCTGAAGCTGCGCCCGGCCGAGGCTCCGGGCGGCTCCGACACCGGCACCGATGCCTGAGTAGTCGGCACACTGCCCCACCGGGGCCGGACGTCACACGGCGTCCGGCCCCTTCTGCCCGGTGTCCACCGCCGCGCGTTCCAGCAGCCCGGTGCGGGCCGCCAGCGCCGCGGCCTCCAGCCGGGAGCCGACGCCCAGCTTCATCAGGACCCGCTGCACATGTGTACGGGCGGTGCTCGGCGCGATCCGCATCCCGTCCGCGATCAGCCGGGTGTCCTCGCCCTCCGCGACCCGTACCAGGACCTCGATCTCGCGCGGGGTGAGCATCTGCAGGAGCCGCTGTCCTTCGTCGTCCGGCTGGGCGGCCGGGTTGAGCAGCTCGGCGAAGGCGCCCTGGAGCAGTTGCGGCGCGACCGCCGTCTCCCCTGCGCGCGCCTTGACCATCGCCCGCTCGACGCCCTCTATCCGCTCGTCGTGCCTGACGTATCCGGCGGCTCCGGCGGCGAAAGCGGCCGCGATCCCGCGCGGGCTCGTCACCGGTCCGAGCACCACGACCGCCACTTGCGGTCGCTCCCGTTTGATCCGGGCGATCGGGTCGAACGCGCCCGGATCGGCGGGCGTCGCGGTACCGAACAAGCAGACCTCCGGGGCGCGGCTCACCACGATGTCCGCCGCGCCGGCGGTCGGCGCGGCTGCCGCCAGCACCCGGTGGCCCCGCAATTTCAGCGCCGAGGCGAGCGCCTCGGCGAGCAGTCGGTGGTCATCGACCACCATGAGCCGCACGCCCATCGAGAACCCCCCTATCAGGACCCAGGCCCCCCGGCCCTCTTGACCCGGCAAGCTACACGCTTGTTCGACGTCGTGTGCCCCGTACCAGGCAGAAGACCCCCGGAATGCCGAATCATGTGCCATTCAGGGGCACTTGATCGATGACAAGCGGGCAGAAGGGAGCAGGAATCGGGCGGCGAACGAACAGCCCTGCCGGTCGGACGATCGACCGGCAGGGCTGTGGTGCGTGGTGCTTCCCGTGAAGGCGTCAGCCGGCGCCGAACGAGACCGCGAGGTGCCGATCGGCGTCGAGCGAGCTGTCGCCCCGCTTGCTCACCATCGTCTCGGAGATGAACAGCCGGCCGCCCGAGTAGAGGAACTCGGCGTAATCCGCGGAGAAGCTGGTCTCCGCGTTCCGGACGGCCTCGTCGGCCGGGTTCTCCAGCAGCACGGTCTGCTTGAAGGTGGAGCCGTCGATGGAGACGATCTGGCCGCCCTTGTCGTACGGGGGCTCCTTGTACGCGATGATGTTGGACCCGTCCATACGGATCGGGAACATCGTGTACCGGTCACCCGCGTCGGCCTTGTCGCTGGTCGGCTTGCCGGTGGTGAGGTCGAACGAGACGATCTCGTTGGTGTCGCCGTATTCGCCCGTGCTCCCCTCGTGCTCCTCGGTCGGCAGATAGATGCGGTTGTTGCCGACCGCGAGCTGCTGGCAGGTCTCGACCTCGGTGGAGCCGCAGCGGGCGGCGTACTTCTCGCCGTCCGCGGCGATCTTGGTGAGCAGCTTGCCGGTCGACGCGTCGATCGAGAAGAAATCCGAGATCCCGCTGCCGTCACCGGCGGTGTCGCCGACGTCGGCGGCGACGACCAGCGGCTTGGTGGAGACGATGCTCGCGTACTCGACGCCGGGCGGCATCCTGTACGAGGAGAGCGGGGCTCCGGTGGTCGGGTTCAGCGCCTGGATGACGAGCTGCGGGTCGTCGTACGTACCGCACTTGCGGACCACGGCGAGCGCCTCGCCGCCGCCGTACCCCTTGTCGTAGCAGCCGTCGGGGCTGACCTTCGGCTTCCAGCGTTCGGCGCCGGTCGCCAGGTCGAATGCGGCGCCACCCTCGGTGCCGCCCGCGGCGACCGTGGTGCCGCTGAGCGTGATCTCGTCGAACCGGATCGCATCGTCACCGCCGCTGGCGGCGGTCACCGACTTGCTCCATATCAGCTTGCCGGTGGTCAGGTCGAGCGCACCGACCTGGGTGCACGGCGGGTACTTGTTCGCCTTCGTCGCCTTGCCCGCCTCGAAGGCGATGGCGGTCTTGAAGTCCTTGGACATGTGCCGGGAGGCGGCGCAGAGCTGGCCGTCCAGCGCAATGGACCAGAGCTTGGTGCCCTTGACCTTGTCGTACGCGACGATCTCGTTCACGCCGGTCTTCACGAAGGCCTTGTCGGTCAGCCAGGAACCATTGACCGCCGTGACGTCGGTGACCTTCGGTTCCGGGAGCTGGAAGGCGACCGTGGCCCTGGTGTTCGCCGGGGCCTTCTCCTTGCCGCCGCCGAGACCGCTGCCGGAGCCGCCCTTGCCCTCACCGGTGGTGCCGGTGGAGTTGGATGCCTCCTCCTTCTTGCCGCCGTCGCCCCCGCTGGAGGCGAACCAGACGCCACCACCGACGATCAGCGCCACGGCGACCACCGCGGCGACGATGATCTGCGTCTGGGTGCCGAACTTCTTGCCGCCGTTCCCGCCCTGCTGCGGCGGCAGGTACTGCGGCTGCATCGGAGCGGTCGGGTAGCCGTATCCCTGCTGCGGCGGCTGACCGGGTGGCATGCCGTACCCCCCGCCCGGAGGTGTCTGCGGGTAGCCGTAGCCGGGCTGCGGCGGGGTCTGCGGGTAGCCGTAGCCGGGCTGTTGCTGCGGCGGACCTGCGGGCGGCGTCTGCGGGGCGCCGAACCCACCGGCAGGCGGCGCCTGTGGGGCGCCGAATCCACCGGCAGGCGGCGTCTGCGGAGCACCGAACCCTCCGGCGGGAGGCGTCTGCGGCGACGGGGGCTGCGGAGCCGACTGCTTGCCGAACGGGTCGGCGGGCGGCGGGGTCGGTGCCCCGAACCCTCCGGGCGGCGAGTCCTGGGGGGCGCCGAACCCGCCCTGGGGCGGCTCGTTGGGCGGCTGGGGCGGCTGTGTCATGGCGTACGTACCTCGGGGGAAAGGGAGCCGGTCGGTCGGGACCTGGCGTGGTCGGTCATGGTCCGTCGGGTGCCTGCGTGAGCCGTCACTTGCCGAAGGCCATCATGGTCTTCGTCTCCAGCTCTTCCTTGTCGTTGGTCGCGCTGACCCGCCCGCTCGCGATGAAGGAACGGCCGCCCGCGTAGACAATCTTCGGGTTGTAGAACGAGCTCTCGATCTGGGACGTCGACGCCGGGTGCTGCAGCAGCACCTGCGGGGTACCACCGGTCGGTGCCAGGGTGGCGATCCCGCCGCCCTTGTTGTACGAGGCCTCCAGGTAGAGCAGCACGTTGCCGCCCTCCATCCGCAGCGGCGTCATGGTCCGCTCGGCCGGGGCCGCCGCCTTCCACTTGGGCTTGCCGGTGTTCAGGTCGAACGCCACGACCTTGTTCGTGCGGGCGGTGCCGCTGGAGTCGGCCGTGGTCGCCATGTAGAAGGTGTTGGCGTCGGCGGCGACGCCGACACAGCCTTGCAGCGACTTGCCGAAGATGGCGAACGCGCTGCCGCAGTCCGGCGCGAACTTGTCGCCCTTGTCGCCGACCAGCTGGGAACGGAGCGTGCCGTTCTCCTTGATGGCGAGGATGCTCCACTTCTTCTTCTCGCTCTGGGTCAGCGAGACGACGAGCGGGCTCACCGAGTAGACCCGGTCGACCTCCCAGCCCACTGCGGGACGGTACGTCCACTTGGGCTTGCCGGTGACCGGGTCGAGCTCCTGGATCTGGTTCTGGGGCTTGTCGACGTCGGCGGTGCGACAGCTGGAGGCGGCGATCAGCTTCGTACCGCCGGCGAAGGCGTACGGCTGGCAGTTGCCCGACTGCTTGCCGAACAGCTCCTTGCCGTCACTGACGCGGTAGGCGTTGGAGTTGCCGGTGCGTCCGACGGTCACGGTGTCGCCGCTGATGGCGAGGGAGATGTCCGACATCATGTCCCAGATGCCGTTCTGCTTGATCGACTTCTTCCAGCCGGCCTTGCCGGTGTTGAGGTCGATCATCTGCAGGTCCGCGCAGTCGGCCTTGTCGGTCGTGCCGTTCTTGACCCCGATGACGATCTTGCCGTCCGTGGTGGTCTGGGCGGGGGCGGAGCACAGGTCCGCGGGCAGCTTCAGCGTCCACTTCTGCTTGCCGTCGGCCGCGGAGTAGCCGGAGATCGCCCGGTACATGCCCTTGACGACGGTGTCGCCGACGACCCATGGGCCGTACACGTCGGAGCCGTTGCGCGGCAGGTCGACGTCGTTCTTCTGCAGCCAGAGGACCTTCGCCTCGCCGGCCTTGCGACCGGCGTTGAGGTCGTCGTCGCCGGCGCGGCCGTCGCCGTTGCCGTCGCCCTCGTCGACGGAGGGCGAGGCGCTCGCCTTCTGGTCGTCGGCGCTCCCGTGCGCGACGGGCTTCTTGTCGCCGTCACCGCCGCTGGTGGCGAGGAACACGCCACCGCCGATGACCAGCAGCGCCGCGACCGCGGCACCGATGATCACTGCGGGCTTGCCCTTGAAGGCGCTGCCGCCGCCGGGGCCCGCCGGGCCGCCGGGGACCGGGGCGCCGGGGTACTGCTGCTGCGGGTAGCCGTAACCGGGCTGCGGCGGCTGACCGTACGGTCCGGGCTGCTGACCGTAGGGGCCCGGCTGCTGACCGTACGGGCCCGACTGCTGGGCGTACGGGCCCGGCTGACTGTAAGGGCCGGGCTGCTGCGGGTAGCCGTAGCCGGGCTCCTGACCCGGCGCCTGCGGGTAGCCGTAACCCGGCTGGGGAGTAGGCGGAGCGGGCGGCGCGGCCGGCATCTGCGGCGGCTGCGCGGGCGGCTGAGGACTCCCCTGCGGCGGCTCCTGCGGAGCGCCGAAGCCTCCCTGCGGCGGTTGCTGGCTGGGCGGCTGGGTCATCAGCACGTCCCCCTTCGTGCGGTCCGGTGCCCGTTCCGGTCTCCCCCGCGATTCCGCAGGGCTGAATTCCCTTTGGAAAGGAGCGAATCGGGCATGGCTCCCGCGGCGTTACGACAGTCGAGCGGGGCTTCTTTGTACCATCCGCGCGCGTTCGAACACCGGGTCGGTCCATCCCCTGTTCCCAAGGGAGAACCGCCTCGTGATGCCGCCGTTACGCAGCCGGAGCGCGCCTCGCACGACCGCAGCCGGTGCGCCGCATCGGGCGCCGCTCGATGTACGGGTGCCAACTCTTCGCAAACTGTCATCACTTCGGACAGCGGGGGTCCGGCACGTCAAGGACCGTCACACATCACCGAGTATCACCTGGATCCGGATGAACCGTCAGGAACATCAGGATTCATGACGGACCGTCAGGGGCTTCGCGGACCTCGCGGACCGTCAGGGACCGAAGACCATGACGGTCTTCACCTTCTTCTCCTCCTTGTCGTCGATCGCGCTGACGCGTGCGCTCACCAGGATGGAGCGGCCGCCCGCATACACCAGCCTCGCCATGTCGAAGGAGCTCTCGGCCTTGGTCGCCGATGCCGGATGCCGCAGCAGCATCGTCGGGGCGCCGCCCGTCGGTGCGAGGCTGGCGACGGCTCCGCTCTTCCGGTAGGTGCCCTCTACCCGGACGATCACGTTCCGGCCGTTCATCCGCAGCGGCTGCATGATCTGCCCGGCCGGGGCGGCGGCCCTCCACTTGGCCTTGCCGGTGTTCAGGTCGAACGCGACGACCTTGTTGGTGAGAGCGGAGCCCACGGTCACCGGCTTGGTCGCCAGGTAGAACGTGTCGTCGTCGGCCGCGACCCCGGCGCAGCCGTCGAGGTTCCTGCCGCTCACCACGAGGTCCGCGTCGCAGGTGGCGGCGTAGTTCTCGTTCTTGCCGCCGATCATCTGGGAGCGGTACGTGCCGTTGTCCCGCAGGGTGACGATGGCCCACGCCCCGCCCTCGCCATCGCCCTTCTTGAGCGAAATCACCGGCGGGCTCGTCGAGTAGACCTGTTGGACCCGCCAGCCGGTCTTGACCCGGTACGTCCATTTCGGTGTGCCGGTGGCCGGGTCGATCTCCTCGACCTGCTGCTTGTCCTGCTCGTCGGCGTCGGTGCGGCAGCTGGTGGCGGCGATCAGCCGGGGACCGCTGGTGAACGCGAACGGCTGACAGACACCCTGCCTCTTGCCGAACACTTCCTTTCCGTCACTGACCCGGTAGCCCACGGAAGCACTCGCGCGTCCGAAGGTGACGAGATCCCCTCCGATACTCATGGCCACGTCCGACAGCAGGTCCTGGACGCCCTTGCGTTCGACGGTCTTCTTCCAGCCCGCCGTTCCGGTCCTGAGGTCGATCATCTGCAGGACGGAGCAGACCGAGTCCGACGAGGCGCTTTCCTTGAGACCGACGACGATCTTTCCGTCGGTGGTGGGGAGGGTCGGTGCGGCGCACAGGTCGGCGGGCAGCTTCAGCGTCCACTTCCGGGTGCCGTCGGCCACGGAGTAGCCGGAGACGGTGCGGTACATGCCCTTGGCGACGATGTCCCCGGTCAGCCAGGGGCCGTACGCGTCGGCGCCGTTGCGCGGCACGTCGATACCGTTGTCCCGCATCCAGAGGACCTTGGCCTCGCCCGGCTTGCGCGCGGCGTTGAGCCCGTCGACCGGGGCGGCCGTGTCGACGACCTCGGCCTCGGCAGGGGGAGAGGCGGGCTGCGAGGCGGTGGGCTGCTCGGCGTCGGCGCTGCCGTGCGCGACGGGCTTCCTGCCGTCGTCACCGCCACTCACGGCGAACCAGACGCCACCGCCGACCACCAGGACCCCGGCGACCACGGCGGCGACGAGGGCGGTGCGTCTGCGGCCCGAGGGGTGACGACCGGCAGGGCCGCCCGGGCCACCGGTCGCCGGGCCGACGGGGTACGGCTGCTGCGGTTGGCCGTACCCGTATCCGTACGGACCGGGCTGGGGCTGCGACGGGGGCGAGGGCTGCTGACCGTACCCCTGCACCGGCTGGGTGGGCCCCATCGGCTCCACAGGCTCGAACGGAGCCCCGAATTCCCCCTGTGGCGGCTGCGGCTGGTGCGGGCCGGGCGGCCAGGTCATCGGGACGTCCCCCTTGGTGCGGTCGAACGGGAACCCTTTGTATCACCCGTATCGAACAGGCCATCAGCACCACCGGCCGCTGAGCTTGACTCTGTCGGTGATCTTGGATGGTCGAGGTTAGGTGCCGAGGGTGCGCCAGGACTTCGATCGGGGAATTCCCTGCTGGTCCAGGAAGGTCTGGAAGGCGGTCGGCGGTCTCGGTGAAGGGGTTTCCTGGGTCACTGACCGAGTGCTGAGTCGTTCGATGTTCACGGCGATGGCTGTGAGTACGTGTTGCAGGTGGGCTTTCGGCTGTCCTCGGTAGCGGCAGCGGCGCATGCCGTGTCCGTGGGCAAACTCGTTGATGGTGCCCTCCACGCCGGAGCGGACTGCGTAGCGGGCCTTCCATTCGGGTGTCTGCTGCTCGGTGCGGACGCGGACTTGCAGGTCGCGGAGTTCTCGCGGGGAAAGCCCACGTTGCGGGCGTTCTCGCGGGAGCTGGTGCATCGGGGGCGGTCCGGACAGGGCTGGCACTGGCTCTTGGTGAACCGTGCCACGATCAGGGGCGCCGCGGTGGGCGAGGAGGTCGGGTAGGGGCCGTGCCAGCCCGCGCTGACCTGGCCCTGGGGGCAGGTGACTTGTCGGCGGTCGAAGTCGATGTGGAAGTCGTCCCGGTCGAAGCCCTCGTTCCTGCGGTGCTGGCGGGTGGGGTTGCCCGGTAGCGGCCCGGTGACGGTGACCTGGTGTTCGCGGTCGGCTCGTTCCAGGTGGACCAGGGAGGTGTAGCCGCCGTCGACCAGGTGCTCGGCGGGCAGCAGCCCGCGACGAGCCAGGCGGGTGTGGATGCCGGGCAGGGCCTGGCCGTCGTTGGTGGCGGCCGACGTGGTGGCCACGTCCGTGATCACGTTGACGCTGTCAGAGGCACACGTCTCGGTGAGATGGGCGGCGAAGCCCTTCCAGCGGATGATGTGTCCGTGCCGCACGTAGCGCGCCGTGATGTCGTAGGGAGAGACGATCGCCGAGGAGGAGGGCGGTAGCCCGTCGTCGTCGGTGGTGCGCCAGTGCAGGCGGCCTGCCGTGTCGCGGTAGTAGTGCTGCACCACGATCTGCCGTAGGGCCTCGGCTTGTGGGCCGGGCCGGTAGGCGGACCCGTCCCGGTGGAGTCGTTCCAGCAGTCGGCAGGCGTCGTTGCCGGCGGCGAGGATCCTGGTCTTGGGCCGGGTGGGGTTCTTGCCCAGGCGGACCGGGCGGCCATAGCGGCGCCCCCAGTCCTCGTCGACCAGGCCGATCAGCAGATGCCCGGCCGTGCGGGCCACTTCTTCAAGCGCGGCACGGACCGCCTCGGTGACCAGTTCCAGCCGGGTCAGGTCGCGCACCGCGGCCAGGACGTGGGTGGAGTCGGTGCGCTGCGTGGTGCGCTCGCCCACGAGGCCGGCCTCCTTCAGACGGGCGAGCACCAGATCCAAGAGTCGGTCGGCGCGGTCGTCCTGCGCGACGCGCTCGCGGAAGTCGGCCAGCACGCTGTGGTGGAAGCCGGGATCGTCCAGCTCCATGGCCATGGCGTACTTGAAATCGATGCGGCAGCGGACCGCTTCCGCTGCCTGCCGGTCCGACAGACCAAGCAGGAACTGCAGCACACAGACGGTGGCCAGTTGGGCAGGCGAGAGCCCGGGACGCCCGTCGCGCGGATACCAGCCGGCGAAGTCCTCGTCGCGCCACAACCCGTCCAGCCGGTCTCTGACCCACATCGCCGTCGTACCGGTCGGATTGCTTGCCCGTGCGATCTGGGCGGTCAGAGGCGGGACTTGCTCACCGGAGCGGGGATGGAGCGACAACGGACACCTCGGCAGCTGTATCGGCTTTCGAAACAGCACTGAGCATGCCCGCCGATCATGCTCGCGCACTGGGAAACACCAAGATCACCGACAGAGTCAAGCTGAGCGGCTGTCAGGCGTCCTCGGCAAGCTCCAGCCAGCGCATCTCCAACTCGTCGCGCTCCGCCACCAGTTCCCGCAGCTCCGCGTCCAGTTTCGCCACCTTCTCGAAGTTCGTGGCGTTATCGGCGATCTGTGCGTGCAGGGTCGTCTCCCTGCTCGACATCTTGTCGAGCTGCCGCTCGATCTTCTGCAGTTCCTTCTTCGCCGCCCGCGCCGCCTGTGCGGACACCGCCGGAGCCACCGCCCCGCCGGACTCCTTCACCGCCGCGGCAGCCGGGGCGGGCGAGGACGCCTCTGCCATCCGCTCCCTGCGCTCGATGTACTCGTCGATGCCGCGCGGCAGCATCCGGAGCGTGGCGTCGCCGAGCAGCGCCATCACCCGGTCCGTGGTCCGCTCGATGAAGAACCGGTCGTGGGAGATCACGATCATCGACCCGGGCCAGCCGTCGAGGAGGTCCTCCAGCTGGGTCAGGGTCTCGATGTCGAGATCGTTGGTGGGCTCGTCGAGGAAGAGGACGTTCGGCTCGTCCATCAGCAGGCGCAGGATCTGCAGCCGGCGCCGCTCACCGCCGGACAGGTCGGCGACCGGGGTCCACTGCTTCTCCTTCGAGAAGCCGAACTGCTCGCAGAGCTGACCCGCGGTCATCTCCCGGCCCTTGCCGAGGTCGACCCGGTCCCGTACCTGCTGCACGGCTTCCAGTACCCGCAGGTTCGGGTTGAGCTCGGCGACCTCCTGGGAGAGGTAGGCGAGCTTGACGGTCTTGCCGACGACGATCTTCCCGGCTGCGGGCTGTGCGTCGCCCTGGGTACGTGCCGCCTCGGCCAGCGCCCGCAGCAGCGAGGTCTTGCCCGCGCCGTTGACGCCGACCAGACCGATCCGGTCGCCCGGACCGAGCTGCCAGGTGAGGTGGGTGAGCAGCGTCTTCGGGCCGGCCTGGACGGTCACGTCCTCCAGGTCGAAGACGGTCTTGCCGAGCCGGGCGTTGGCGAACTTCATCAGCTCGCTGGTGTCGCGCGGCGGCGGCACATCGGCGATCAGCTCGTTGGCCGCCTCGATGCGGTAGCGCGGCTTCGAGGTACGGGCGGGGGCGCCGCGCCGCAGCCAGGCCAGCTCCTTGCGCATCAGGTTCTGCCGCTTGGACTCCTCGGTCGCGGCGATCCGCTCCCGCTCGGCGCGGGCGAAGACGTAGTCGCTGTAGCCGCCCTCGTACTCGTGGACGGCGCCGCGCTGGACGTCCCACATGCGCGTGCAGACCTGGTCGAGGAACCACCGGTCGTGGGTGACGCAGACGAGCGCCGAGCGCCGGTTCTGGAGGTGTCGGGCCAGCCAGGAGATGCCCTCGACGTCGAGGTGGTTGGTCGGCTCGTCGAGGACGATCAGGTCCTGTTCGGCGATGAGTAGCTTGGCGAGCGCGATCCGGCGCCGCTCGCCGCCGGAGAGCGGGGCGATGACGGTGTCCAGGCCGTGCTCGAAGCCGGGCAGGTCGAGCCCGCCGAAGAGTCCGGTCAGTACGTCACGGATCTTGGCGCTGCCCGCCCACTCGTGGTCGGCGAGATCGCGGATGATCTCGTGGCGGACGGTCGCCTTCGGGTCGAGCGAATCGTGCTGGGTGAGGACACCGAGGCGCAGGCCGCCGCTGTGGGTGACGCGGCCGGTGTCCGCGTCCTCCAGCTTGGCGAGCATCCGGATGAGGGTCGTCTTGCCGTCGCCGTTGCGGCCGACGACACCGATCCGGTCCCCCTCGGACACGCCAAGGGACACACCGTCGAGCAGGGCACGGGTGCCGTACACCTTGCTGACCTGCTCGACATTGACCAGATTGACGGCCATTTCACTCCTGACTGGGGGATCGATCGACCTCCCAGGGTAATCGCCACGCGGGTGGGTTAGCGTGCGGCGATCGATCAAGGGCGGGGACAGGGGACTTCCATGGTGATCAATTCGGTACGGGGGACGGTCACGGCCGTGCTGGCGGCGGTGTCGGTGGCGGCGACCGGCTGCACGTCGTCCGCCCCGGACGACGGCGGCGACGGCAGGAAGGCGGCGCCGAAGCCGAGGACCGCGGCAAGGAGTGCGGTGAAGGGCGGCAGCATCGGGGGCTCCGGTTCTGCCTGTGCCCTGCCCGTCACCTTCGACCTCGCGGCCTCCTGGAAGCCGGCGGCCGTCCGGGTCGTCGAGGACGACGAACTGAGCGAACTGGGCAAGCAGGGCACGTTCACGCTCGTCTGCGAGATCGACGCGAAGCCCGCCGGGAACATCGGCTTCCTGCGGGTGTGGACCGGGGACCGTACCGACGGCACCCCGCGCCAGGTCCTGAAGGCGTTCCTGGCCGCCGACCCGAACGCCTCCGAAGCCACGTACACCGAGGTGAAGGCAGGTGCCCAGACCGCGGCCGAGGTCCGCTACACCTTCAGCAGCGAGCTGCTGGACGAGCCCATGAAGCAGCGGGCCTTCGCCATCTCCACCCCGAGCGGACCGGTCGTGGTGCACCTCGGCGGGCTGGACCCGCAGGAGCACCAGGAGATGCTCCCGGCGTACGAGCTGGCGAAGAAGAGCGTGCGGCTCGGCTGAGAGCCTGTCGGGTGACCTCTGAGAGGAACGCGGGTCTCCGCCGGGACGAACACAGGTCTCCGCGGCGCCCGTGGTCAGCCCGACCGGCGCCGCCCCGCCCGCTCCACCAGCAGCCAGCCGCCCAGCGCCATCGCGACGGCGACCGGGGCGCTGACCCGTACCGCGATCAGCATCGCCGTGTGCCCCTCCAGCAGCCCGCCGAACCCGACCATCGACACCCCGAGCACCCCGAGCAGGCAGAGCGTCACACCGAGCGCGGACACCGGCCCCGAGCCCGCCCCCGGTACCGCGGACACCGGCCGCTCGAAAGTACGGAAGACGGCGACCAGCCCCGCGGTGACGACCGCCGCCACCGCGATCCGCACCGGCACCTGTGCCCACCAGGCGCCGCTCGCCGGCTCGGGCAGGGGCACGTCGAGGGCGAGCATCGCCCCGTACACCCCGAGCATCGCGGTGAGGTGCCAGAGGAACGCCGTCATCGCGACCCCGTTGGCGGCGACGACCCCGCGCCACACGCGCGGGCGGGCGACCAGCCGGGCGCCGGGGCCGCGCAGCAGCTCGACCGCGCCGACCAGCCAGAGTCCGTGGCAGAGCAGGGCCAGCGTGGGCGGCGCCATGTTGCTGATCTTCTCCCCGGGCATCCCGACCATGGAGAGCGGGTACGGGCCGAGCGCGACCAGGGCGACGGCGGCGGCCAGGCCGATGCCGGCCAGGAGCGCGGGGCGTGGGATGCGGCCGTCGGCGCGCAGGAAGCCGAGCTGGTGCACGGCCAGCCAGACGAACGCGAAGTTGAGGAACGCGATGTACGGGACACCGGCGGCGAACCGCAGCACGTCGACCGCGACCGCAGCCCCGGCGAGCCCGGCGAAGGCTCCCCAGCCGTACCGGTCGTGCAGCGTCAGAAGCGGCGGGGTGAACGCCACCATCGCGAGGTAGATCCCAATGAACCAGAGCGGCTGGGCGACCAGCCGCAGCGTGACCCCGGTCAGCCCGCCGCCCCCGCCGAGCAGCTGGACGATCAGCGCCGCAGCCCCCCAGACCAGGATGAAGACCATGGTGGGGCGCAGCAGCCGCTGCAGCCTGACGCGGAGGAAGGCCGAGTAGACGGAGTCCGTGGACCCCTCCGGCTGCTTGCGGCGCAGGGAGCGGTAGGACAGGGCGTGCGAGAACCCGCCGACGAAGAAGAACACCGGCATGATCTGGAGCGCCCAGGTCAGCACCTGGAGCCCGGGGACGACAGCGAGCAGGTTGCCCACGCCGTCGGTGGTGACGGCGGCCATCAGCCAGTGCCCGAGGACGACCGTCCCGAGCGAGGCGACGCGCAGCAGATCGATATAGCGGTCCCGGGTGGCGGGGGTGGCCCCGGCCAGTTCACGAACACTTGATCCCATACGGGTACGGTCGCGTTCGACGCCCCGGGGGCGGCAGCGCGACCGTACTCAATTCCCGTCTGAGTACCCGCGGTCAGAGCACCGTGGCACCCGGCGCCGGGGATACCGCGACGCGCGCGGTCCGGCAGGTCCCCGACGTCAGCAGCGCGTCCGCGACCTTCCGCGCCGACTCGGCGTCCGCCACCAGGAACGCGGTGGTCGGCCCGGAGCCCGAGACCAGGGTGGCCAGGGCGCCCGCCCCGGTGCCCGCGGCGAGGGTGTCGGCGAGCGAGGGCCGCAGGGACAGCGCGGCGGGCTGCAGGTCGTTGGAGAGCGCATCGGCGAGCGCGTGGGTGTCGCCTCTGCGCAGAGCGTCGAGGAGCGCCGGGGAGGCCGCCGGTGCGGGGACGTCGGTGTCCGCGGTGAGCCGGTCGAACTCGCCGTAGACGGCCGGGGTGGAGAGCCCGCCGTCGGCGACCGCGAAGACCCAGTGGAAGGTGCCGCCGACGTCGATCGTGGTCAGTTGTTCGCCGCGGCCGATCCCGAGGGCGGCGCCGCCGACCAGAGAGAACGGCACGTCGCTGCCGAGTTCCGCGCAGATGGCGAGCAGCTCGTCCCGGGTGGCGCCGGTGGACCAGAGGGCGTCGCAGGCGAGCAGCGCTGCCGCGCCGTCGGCGCTGCCGCCCGCCATGCCGCCCGCGACGGGGATGTCCTTGGCGATGTGGATGTGCACGTGCGGCGCGATGCCGTGGCGGTCGGCGAGCGCGATCGCGGCGCGGGCGGCGAGGTTGGAGGCGTCCAGCGGGACCTGGGCGGCGTCCGGGCCCGAGCAGGTGACCGTCAGCTCGTCGGCGGGGGTGACGGTGACCTCGTCGTACAGGCCGACGGCGAGGAAGACGTTGGCCAGGTCGTGGAAGCCGTCGGGGCGCGCGGCACCTACCGCGAGCTGGACGTTGACCTTGGCGGGGACGCGGACGGTGACGCTCACTCACTGCTCCCGGGGGGCTGGTCCTCATCGGTCTTCGGGGCGGGCTTGTTCTCGGCGATGGCCGCGAACTCCTCGATCGTCAGTGCTTCGCCCCGCGCCTGCGGTGAGATCCCGGCCGCGACCAGGGCCGCCTCGGCGGCGGGCGCGGAACCCGCCCAGCCGGCCAGGGCCGCCCGCAGCGTCTTGCGGCGCTGGGCGAACGCCGCGTCGACGACGGCGAAGACCTCGGCCCGGCTCGCGGTCGTCGTGATCGGCTCGGTGCGCCGGACCAGCGACACCAGACCGGAGTCGACGTTGGGGGCCGGCCAGAAGACGGTGCGGCCGATGGACCCGGCCCGCTTGACGTCCGCGTACCAGTTGGCCTTCACCGAGGGCACGCCGTAGACCTTGTTGCCCGGCCGGGCGGCCAGCCGGTCGGCGACCTCGGCCTGCACCATGACCAGGGTCCGCTCGATGGTCGGGAACCGCTCCAGCATCGTCAGCAGGACCGGCACGGCGACGTTGTACGGCAGGTTGGCGACGAGGGCGGTGGGCGCCGGGCCCGGCAGCTCCGTGACCAGCATCGCGTCGGAGTGGACGAGCGAGAACCGGTCGGCGCGGCCCGGCATCCGGGCCGCGACCGTGGCGGGCAGCGCCGCCGCGAGCACGTCGTCGATCTCGACGGCGACGACCCGGTCCGCCGCCTCCAGCAGCGCCAGGGTCAGCGAACCCAGCCCCGGCCCGACTTCCACCACCACGTCGTCCGGGCGGACCTCCGCGGTCCGTACGATCCTGCGGACCGTATTGGCGTCGATGACGAAGTTCTGACCGCGCTGCTTCGTGGGGCGTACGCCCAGCTTCGCGGCCAGGTCGCGGATGTCTGCGGGCCCCAGGAGGGCGTCGGGCTCTGTGCTGCTCACCCGGTAAGCCTACGGCCGCAGTGCGGCCACGGGCTCGCCCCCCGTTGCACGTAGAGCTTCTTCGCCCGGAACGTCTGCTCGGACGCCGGGGCGTCCTGCGGGCGTCCTCTGCCACCGAGGGCATTCCAGGTGTGCGTGTCGAACTGGTACAGCCCGCCGTACGTGCCACTGGCGTCGACCGCCCCGGCCCGGCCGCCGGACTCGCAGGCCGCGAGCCCGGCCCAGTTCAGCCCGTCCACGTCCGCCACCGACTGCGGCCGCCGCCCGGTGCCGACCCTCACGATCCGGTCGACCGGCGTGCGGACGGTCTCCGCGTCCAGTGCGCGGGGCCGCTGCCGGACGCCGTTGACGGTCCGCACGGCGTACGTGATCCGGCGGGCGCCCGGCCTGCCCTCGCGCTCGACGACTTCCGTACCGGCGAAGAGCGAGGGGTCCTCGGAGCGTTGCTCGGCGTACGGGATGAGCTCCTCACGCACCTCGCGGGAGCCGGTGATCCGCATCACGGAGACCGTCTGGCCGTCGCGCGGGAAGCTCTGCGGGTCCACGGAGGTGGTGTCCTCGCCGCGCAGCGTGATGCCCGCCTCGTCGATGGCCTCGCGGACGGTCGCGGCGTTGGTGCGGACAGTGCGTTCCCGGCCGTCGGCCATGAAGGTCACGGTGCGTTCGGTACGGACGTCCAGGGCGAGCCCGGTCCGGCCGATCGCGGAGGAGCGGGTCGCGGAGAGGTACGCCCCCTCGGCGCGCACCCCGAGCTGGCGCAGGGCGCCGTCGACCGTGTCGGCGGTGGTCCACACCCGGCGCCGGACCCCGTCGAGGGTGAGGGTCACCGGGCGGCTGTGCCGGACGGTGATCTCGTCGCCGTTCTCGAGCTCACTGCCGCGCGCGGGGGTGATGACGTCATGGGCGCCGACGGTGACGCCCTGCTCGTCGAGGAGTTCGTCGATGTCGTCGGCGAACGTGTGCAGGGTGCGCGGCTCCCCGTCGACAGTGAGTTCCACCGCCTTGTCGTCGGCGAGGAAGGCGGTGGTGCCGCCTGCCAGGAAGGCGACGACCAGGGCCTGCGGGACGAGCCGGCGCAGGTTCTCCGGGCGGACGGGGGCCCTGTGCCGCCGCGCGGCCCGCCGGGCCTCGGCCCGGCCGCCGGTGCGGATGCCCGCGGGGGCGGGAGGGGGCGCCTGGGCATCGACGACGGTCGGTTCGTGGACCGGCCACGGGGCGACGAGGGTCTCCTCCTCGTGGAACGACTCATGGACCGGCTCTTGGAACGACAGCGGCGCGGGGACGCTCGGCGGCGTCTCCACCGCCGTGCCGCCCCTGCCCGTTGCCGCACGGTGACTGCCCTGCAGATTGCTCACGACGCTCCAGAAGATCCGTCCGTCCGGTCGCCCGAGGGGCGTCCGGGACGATAGTGGACCTTCCGTCACTCTCCAAAGCGGCACGACTGCACACCGTCATGGATGATGCGTCAGTAATCGAACGCGCGCGCCGTGTTCTCGTTGATCGCCGACGCCAGGGTGTCCTCGTCGACTCCCTTCACCTCCGCCATGGCACGGAGCGTGACGGGAATGAGATAGGGCGCATTGGGGCGTCCGCGATACGGGGCGGGGGTGAGGAACGGTGCGTCCGTCTCCACCAGGATCAGTTCGATCGGCGCCACGGACAGCGCGTCCCGCAGCGGCTGGGCGTTCTTGAACGTCACGTTGCCCGCGAACGACATGAAGTACCCGGCGTCCGCGCAGATCCGGGCCATCGCGACGTCACCGGAGTAGCAGTGGAACACGGTCCGCTCGGGGGCGCCCGCGTCGGCGAGGACGCGCAGCACATCGGCGTGCGCCTCGCGGTCGTGGATGACGAGCGCCTTGCCGTGCCGTTTGGCGATCTCGATGTGGGCCCGGAAGGACTCCTCCTGGGCGGCCATGCCCTCGGGGCCGGTACGGAAGTAGTCGAGCCCGGTCTCGCCGACGCCGCGCACCTGGTCGAGGGCGGCCAGCCGGTCGATCTCGGCGAGCGCCTCGTCGAGCGCGGCCTTCCCGCCGGGTTCGCGGCCACCCTGCCGCGACCAGCCATCCGGGTCCCCGTGCACGATGCGCGGCGCCTCGTTGGGGTGGAGCGCCACCGCCGCGTACACACTCGGGTGCGCGGCGGCGGTCTCGGCGGCCCAGCGTGAGCCCTTCACGTCGCAGCCCACCTGGATCACCGTGGTGACGTTCACCGCCGCGGCCCTGGCCAGGCCCTCTTCGACGGTGGCGTCCTGCATGTCCAGATGGGTGTGCGAATCGGCGACCGGTACCCGAAGGGGTTCGGGCAGCGGCGGGGTGTCCTTGGAGCTCATAGGGCGATCCTATGAGAGCCCGGTGTCACCGGGCCCGGACCTCACTTACCGCGCTGCCGCGCGCGAAACATATGCACGAAACGCCACTGGCGCGGGGAGCGCTCCGACGCGCTCTCCGAGGACGGTATCGGCCCGGCGGTGGCGCCGGTCGGGGTCGCGAAGTTCAGGCGTCGCAGGGTTTCCGCGATGGAGGAGACCTGCCCGGCGCGCATGATGCGGACCTTGTGCCCGTCGCAGTTGAGGCAGGTGAGCCGGTTCAGCGGTGAGGGAACGAGCTGCCCCTGCACGCGGTACACGACGAAGGGCTGACCGCGGCCGTCCGTGTGGTGCTCGATGTCGTAGACCTGTTCCCAACCATGTCCGCAACCCATACAGGCGAAGGCATACGCCTCATGCACGGTGGTTGCTGCGATCTCGCTCATGCCTGCTCCTCTTGTCCGCCGGACAAGCACTCCGGAGAATGCGTCCCTGATTCAGTGGACGCCTTTACCGGCGGGAGCGCACCAGGTCCTGTCGAGTGTTGGAGCGGTCTTGGCCTTCTCGTGGCAAAAGTGGCCGGTGCGCGGCTCGCGCTTTGCTTTTCACGATAGCCCTTTGCCTTCTGCTGGGCCGGTCCGCGCCGCATTCTTTGCCGCGACGACCGCATCGAAAACATCGCGTTTGGGCAGCCCGGCGGCCGCGGCGACGGCGGCGATCGCCTCCTTGCGCCGCTCCCCCGCCTCCTCGCGCACCTGCACCCTGCGCACCAGCTCGGCGGCGTCCAGTTCCTCCGCCGATTCCGCAGCGCCCTCGACGACGACGGTGATCTCGCCGCGTACGCCTTCGGCCGCCCAGACCGCGAGATCGCCCAGTGGGCCGCGCTTCACTTCCTCGTACGTCTTGGTCAGCTCCCGGCACACGGCGGCCCGGCGGTCGCTGCCGAACACCTCGGCCATCGCGGCGAGGGTGTCGTCGAGTCGGTGCGGGGCCTCGAAGAAGACCATGGTGCGACGTTCGTCGGCGACCTCACGGAGCCGGCCGAGCCGCTCGCCGGCCTTGCGCGGCAGGAACCCCTCGAAGCAGAACCGGTCGACGGGCAGCCCCGACAGCGCGAGCGCGGTGAGCACGGCGGACGGGCCGGGGACCGCGGTGACCTTGATGTCCTTCTCCACGGCGGCGGCGACGAGCCGGTAGCCGGGGTCGGAGACCGACGGCATCCCGGCGTCCGTGACCAGCAGCACCCGGGCGCCGCCCATCAGCGCCTCGACGAGTTCGGGCGTACGGGCCGACTCGTTGCCCTCGAAGTAGGAGACGACACGCCCCGTGGTGTGGATGCCGAGCGCCTGCGTCAGGCGGCGCAGCCGACGGGTGTCCTCCGCGGCGACGACATCGGCCGTCTCCAGTTCGGCGGCAAGCCGTGGCGGGGCGTCCGCCACATCGCCGATGGGGGTCCCTGCGAGTACCAGCGTTCCAGTCGTTCCAGTCACATCAGCCATCCTCCCAGCACGGACGACAGCAGTCGCACAGATGCGTTCCCTACGATGGCGCGGTGACGAGTACTGCGCCCGAAGCCCAGCAGGGTCAAGACGCCGGGAACCAGCACGGTGAAGAGCTCCCGTCCTGGCAGCAGCGGCTGCGCCGCTTCGGCCATGCGCCCCGGTCCGTAATCGGGCTGCGTGAACGGCTGGTCCCGCCGTACACCCGGCCGGGACAGCAGCTCTGGGCTGTGCTGGGGGTGTCCCCGCCGACGGCCGACCGGCTGGTGCGGTGGTCGGCCTGGGGCGGGCCACTGCTGGTGGCACTGGTCGCCGGGGTGCTGCGGTTCTGGCACCTGGGCAGCCCGAAGGCGGTGATATTCGATGAGACGTACTACGCCAAGGACTCCTGGGCCCTGATCAAGCAGGGGTATGAGGGGTCCTGGCCGAAGGACGTCGACAAGTCGATCCTGGCCGACCCGTCGCTGGTGCCGGTGCCGACGGAGCCCGGTTATGTGGTGCATCCGCCGGTCGGTAAGTGGATCATCGGGTTCGGTGAGCAGCTCTTCGGGTTCACGCCGTTCGGCTGGCGGTTCATGGTGGCGGTGCTCGGCACGCTGTCGGTGCTGATGCTGTGCAGGATCGGGCGGCGGCTGTTCCGTTCGACGTTCCTGGGATGTCTGGCGGGCGCGCTGCTCGCCGTCGACGGGCTGCACTTCGTGATGAGCCGCACGGCGCTGCTGGACCTGGTGCTGATGTTCTTCGTGCTGGGGGCGTTCGGCTGCCTGCTGATCGACCGGGACTGGGCGCGGCGCAGGCTGGCTGCGGCGCTGCCGGTCGACGCCGAGGGCGTGTTGCGCCCGGACACACAGGTCGCGGAGACGCTGCGGCTGGGGTGGCGGCCGTGGCGGATCGCTGCGGGGCTCTCGCTGGGCCTGGCGTTCGGCACGAAGTGGAACGGGCTGTACATCCTGGTCGCGTTCGGCCTGATGACGGTGTTGTGGGATGTCGGCGCCCGCCGGACGGCCGGCGCGGTCCGCCCGTACCAGGCGGTGATCAAGCGCGACCTGCTGCCGGCGTTCGTCTCGACGGTGCCGGTCGCGATCCTGACGTACCTCGCGTCCTGGACCGGCTGGATCATCAAGAACGACCCCGAGCGCCACGGCTACTACCGGAACTGGGCGACGACCGACGGATCGGGCGGCAACTGGACCTGGCTGCCGGACTGGCTGCGCAGCCTGTGGCACTACGAGTACCAGGTCTACGAGTTCCACGTGAACCTGACCTCGGGGCACACGTACCAGTCGAACCCCTGGAGCTGGATCATCCTGGGCCGTCCCGTCTCGTACTTCTACGAGGAGCAGAACGGCTGCACGAGCTCGGCGACCGGCAAGTGCGCCCGCGAGGTCCTGGCGATCGGCACACCGCTGCTGTGGTGGGCGGCGTGCTTCGCGCTGCTGTACGTGCTGTGGCGCTGGTTCTTCCGCCGCGACTGGCGGGCGGGTGCGATCGCGTGCGGTGTGGCGGCGGGCTGGCTGCCCTGGTTCCTCTACCAGGAGCGGACGATCTTCCTGTTCTACGCGGTCGTCTTCGTGCCGTTCCTCTGTCTCGCGGTGGCGATGATGATCGGCGCGATGCTCGGCCCTGCTGCGGGCACCGGGCCCAAGTGGGAACTGGGTCTGGTGTCCGGCGATCCGTCCGGTGAGCGGCGGAGGACATGGGGGGCCATTGCGGCCGGCGTACTCGTTCTGCTGATTGTCTGGAATCTCATCTATTTCTGGCCGCTGTATACGGGGACGCCCATTCCGGAGAACTCCTGGCGCAACCGCATGTGGCTGGATACCTGGATTTGACCGAACTGTTCACGCCGTTGCGGATCGCGTTCCGATAACAACAGCCCCCGCTGTCACTACCGTCCCGTAAAGTGCCCACAAGCGCTCTCTTGAACGTGTTCAAGGGAGCCTCCTGGGGAGGGGGACTGCACAGATGCGCAGCGGAACGAAGGTCGCCGTCATCGGCGGAGTGTTTGTGCTGGTCGTCGGCGGGGTGGGGTACGGGGCGTACAACGTCCTCGACGGGTTCGGCGGCAGCGGGGGCGGCGGTACGGACGGACGCTCCACCTCCGCCGAGGTGAAGACCGGCCCGCCGAGCAAGGCGGAGATCAGCGAGACGTCGGAGAAGTTCCTCAAGGCCTGGGCGGCCGGCCAGGCTTCCGACGCGTCCCAGCTCACCAACAACGCGGTCGACGCCGAACCGGCCCTCAGCGGATACAGCGACCAGGCCCACGTCACCAAGGCCGTGATCACCCCGGGCCCGGCAACCGGCTCGACGGTCCCGTTCACCGTGAAGGCGACGGTGAGCTTCGAGGGGAAGTCCAAGCCCTGGTCGTACTCCTCGGAACTGACCGTCGTGCGCGGCCTGACCACCGGTCGGCCGCTGATCGACTGGAAACCGTCCGTGATCCATCCGGACCTGGCGGACGGCGAAACGCTGAAGACCGGCGAGGCGTCGGCCCCGTCCATCGAGGCGCTCGACCACAACGGCAAGGTGCTGACGAAGGAGAAGTACCCGTCGCTGGGGCCGATCCTGGACGCGCTGCGCGAGAAGTACGGGGAGAAGGCCGGCGGCACCGCGGGTATCGAGACCTGGATCGAGTCGGCGGACGAGAACACCCCGGACAAGACGCTGCTGACGCTGTCCAAGGGGAAGCCGGGCACGCTGCAGACCACGCTGGACGCGCATGTCCAGGCGGCGGCCGAGCAGGCCGTCAAGCGGTACTCCCAGGCCTCGGTGGTCGCCGTCCGGCCGTCCACCGGCTCGATCCGCGCGGTCGCCAACAACCCTGCGACCGGGTTCAACGCGGCCATGCTCGGCAAGCAGGCGCCCGGTTCGACGATGAAGATCGTGACCGCGTCGATGCTGATCGAGAAGGGACTCGCCGGCGCGAACCAGAAGATCGAGTGCCCGAAGACCGCGATGTACCAGGGCCGCACGTTCCAGAACCTGGAAGGGTTCTCCATCCCGGACGGCACCCTCACCACCAGCTTCGCCCGGTCGTGCAACACCGCCTTCATCAAGCTCATCGACGACACCAAGGACGACGCCGCACTGGCCAAGGAGGCCCGGGACGTCTTCGGGATCGGCCTCGACTGGAAGACCGGCGTCGCGTCCTTCGACGGCAGCGTGCCCGAGGCCGTCGGCGGTGAGGCCGCCGCGCAGTACATCGGCCAGGGCACCATCCAGATGAACGCACTCAACATGGCGTCCATCACCGCCACCGCGAAGAACGGCACCTTCCGCCAGCCGGTCCTCGTACCGCAGGACCTGGACGGCCGTCAGCTGGCCACCGCGTCCCGCTCGCTGCCCGGGTCCGTCGCGCAGCAGGTGTCCAACATGATGCGGCAGACCGCGAGCTGGGGCACCGGCAAGGCGGCGATGGCCTCGGTCGGCGGCGACAAGGGTGCGAAGACCGGTTCGGCGGAGGTCGACGGACAGGCCACGTCCAACAGCTGGTTCACCGGCTTCAGCAACGACCTCGCGGCCGCGGCGGTCGTCCAGTCCGGTGGCCACGGCGGCGACGCGGCGGGGCCGGTGGTGGCCCAGGTACTGCGCGCGGGGCCGTGACGCCCGAGCCGACCGGACGGAGGGGGTCCGGTTGCCGAAACCGGATCGCGTGCCCCGCTGGGCGGCCGCTAGCGTGCGGGGCATGAGTACTCCCGACGCGACCGCTCCCGTGACCGAAGCGACCATTTCGGCCGCACACCCCCGATTCGCCGAGGCCCTGCGCGAACTGGGTCTCGATGTCGAGGTCCGCCGCTTCCCGGACGCCACCCGTACCGCCGCCGAGGCCGCCGCCGCCATCGGCTGCGAGCTCAGCGCCATCGTCAAGTCTCTGATCTTCGAGGCCGACGGGGCTCCCGTGCTGGTCCTGATGGACGGCTCCTCGCGGGTCGACGTGGAGCTCGTACGGCGGGAGCTGGGCGTCGGGAAGGTCAAGCGCGCCGGGGCCGATCTGGTCCGGGAGACCACCGGGTACGCGATCGGCGGTGTGCCGCCCTTCGGCCACCGTACGAAGACCCGGGTGCTGGCCGACCGCGGGCTGCTCGACCACGACGTGGTGTGGGCTGCGGCGGGCACCCCGCACACCGTCTTCCCGCTCGATCCCCAGACGGTCATCAGGCATGCCGGCGGCACCGTGGTGGACGTGCGCGAGCCGTCCGAGTGACGCCGCTGGTCGCATGCGCGGTCCTGATCGCGGCGATCACGCACGCCAGTTGGAACGCCATCGCGCACGCCATCAAGGACCAGCTGCTCTCCTTCACCCTGATCTCGGGGGGCGGGGCACTGCTCGGCGCGGTCGCCGCCTGCTTCGTGCCGCTGCCGGCCGCGGCGGCATGGCCGTATCTGATCGTCTCCGCGATCCTGCACGTCGCCTATATGGCGCTGCTGATGAGGTCGTTCACGCTCGGCGACTTCGGCCAGATGTATCCGATCGCACGCGGCACCGCGCCCCTGGTGGTGACGGTCCTCGCGGCGGTCTTCGTCGGGGAGCGGCCCGACGGATGGGCGACGGCCGGTGTCGCGGTCGCCTGCGCCGGGCTCGTCGGCGTCGCGCTGTGGGGTATCCGGGGCTCGGAGACCCGCCCGCACTGGCCGGCGATCGCCGCGGCCCTGGCAACGGGTCTGGCGATCGCCGGGTACACGACCGTCGACGGGGTGGGGGTCCGGGCCTCCGGCACCTCGCTCGGCTACATCGCCTGGCTGATGATCCTGGAGGGGCTCGCCGTCCCCGCGTACACCCTCTACCGCCGCCGCGGACAACTGGCGGCCCAGCTGCGGCCGTACGCGGCACGGGGATTGGCGGGCGCGGCCATGTCGGTGGTCGCCTACGGGCTGGTCCTGTGGGCGCAGACGAAGGCGCCGCTGGCCCCGATCGCCGCCCTGCGCGAGTCGTCGATCATTGTGGGCGCGGCGATAGGGACGGTGTTCTTCAAGGAGCGGTTCGGCGTACCGAGGATCGCGGCGGCCGGACTGATGGTGGTCGGGATCGGGCTGATGCTGCACACGAGTTGAGCGCGGCGGCGTCCGGGGAAGCACCGGCGCGGACGGCAGACACGGAGCGCAGGCAACCGTCGGCGGCGTCGGGGCGCGAAAGCTGCTGCTGCAGCTCATACGCCGTCGCCGGTGCCGGCTGATCCGGGGGGGTGCTGAGCCGGAACATCCCGCGGATCCTCAAGCGGAAACGGAGGCTGCGGAACCAGAGGCCTCTGCAGGTTCTGCGGCGGCTGCGGCGCGCGGGTGTCGGCGCAACCCGCGCAGCACGCCGGGCCGCCCACCGGCCTCAGTCCTGCGCGATCGCCCTCCGGAAACCCGCGTTCACGGCGAGCAGCCCACCGTCGACCCGCAGCGTCGTCCCGGTGATCCAGGACGCGTCGCGGGAGGCGAGGAAGGCGACCGCCGCCGCGATGTCGTCCGGTTCACCGACCCTGCCGAGGGGGTAGAGCGGGCTCACCCGGTCCAGTTCGTCGGCGCGGTCCGCCCACGCGTCCGTGCGGATCGTGCCGGGGGCCACGAGGTTGACGCGGACCCCGCGCGGACCGGCGTGGCCGGCGAGCGTACGGGTCAGGCTGCCCAGGCCCGCCTTGGCGGCGCTGTAGGCGTGGTTGCCGAAGTCCTGCTCGCCGTTGACGGAGCCGATGTTGACGATCGCGCCCCTGCCCGACGCCACCAGATGCGGCAGTGCTGCCCGTGAGCAGCGGTACGGGCCGGTGAGCGTGGCATCCAGATCGCCCTGCCAGACGTCGTCGGGCTCGTCCTCGAAGAGCGGGGTGTCGGGGGTGCAGCGGTACGCGTTGTTGACCAGCACGTCGAGCGTGCCGAACGCCTCGACCGCACGGGCCACCGCCGCCTCGACCGCCGGCCGGTCGCCCACGTCGCAGGCCAGCGCCTCGGCGGTGGCGCCCGTCTTCCGTATCGCTGCCGCCGTGTGCTCGGCGCGGTCACCGTCCAGATCGGTCACCAGGACGCGTGCGCCCTCGGAGGCCAGCCGGCGGGCCGTGGCCGCGCCGATGCCCTGTCCCGCGCCCGTGATGAGTACGCCGTATCCGTCGAACCTGGATTCACCGGTAGGAGTCATAGCGCCGACCGTACTGCTCTGACCAGGGCCTGGGCACGGGGATCGGCGGTGACTCCCTTCTGCAGACCGTTCGTCACATAGCCGAGCGAGATGCCCGATTCGGGGTCGGCGAAGCCGAGCGAGCCGCCGCGGCCCGGGTGGCCGAAGGAGCCGGGGGCGAGGAGCGGGGCGGCCGGGCCGTGCAGCATGTAGCCGAGGCCGAAGCGGGTGTTCACGACGAGCACCCGGTCCGGGCCCGCGGACTCCTCGGTGCGGGCGAGGGTGAGCGTGGCCGGGGCGAAGAGCCGGTGTCCGTCGACCGGGCCGATCATCGCGGCGTAGGCGCGGGCCAGCGCGCGGGCGGTCGCGATGCCGTTGGAGGCGGGGAGTTCGGCCGCCCGGTAGCCGGCGTCGTTCTCGTCGGGGAACGGGTCGATGGCGCCGAACGCGCGGCGGGTCAGCGACTCGGGATCACGGTAGGCGTCCACGACCGACCGCTTGGGGCGCATCCGCAGCGCCCCGCCGTTGCCGTCGAGAACGGGCGGCTCGACCGGTCCGATCCGGCCCACCCGGTGCGCCTCTTCCTCCGGGAGCCCGAACCAGAAGTCGAGGCCGAGCGGGCGGGCGATCTCCTCGGCGATCCAGCGGCCCACGGTGCGCCCGGTGACCCGTCGCACCAGTTCGCCGATCAGCCAACTGTACGTCTGTGCGTGGTAGCCGTGCGCGGTACCGGGCTCCCACTGCGGGCGCTGCGCGGCGACGGCGTGCGCCCCGGAGCTCCCGTCGGCGGCCTCCTGCGGCGTCAGCGGCCGGTCGAGGGCGGGGACTCCCGCACGGTGGGCGAGGAGGTGCCGCACAAGGACGCGCTCCTTGCCGGCCGTCTTGAACTCCGGCCAGTACGTGCCGACCGGGGCGTCCAGGTCCACCTGTCCGCGCTGGTGCAGCAGCAGCGGTACGGCCGCGGCGATGCCCTTGCCCGCAGAGCGGACGATCTGCACCGTGTCGACCGCCCACGGTTCGACACCGTCGACGTCTCTCGTGCCGGCCCACAGGTCGACGACCTTGCGCCCGTCCCGGTAGACGGCGACCGCCGCCCCCCGCTCCCCCCGCTGCTCGAAGTTACGGATGAAGGCGTCCCTGACCGGTTCGAATCCGGTCGCCACCGTGCCCCGTACGTCCACGCCTGCTCCTGCGCTCCCGCTCATCCCCCCATGGTGCATCGCTGCGCAGGTGAGCTGTACCGCGGGTGACCCTCAGCTCACCACGACCGGGACGTCGTGTGTCGCCGTCGGTCACACGCCCATGGTCACGGAGCGCGGGTCGAACCCGAAGGGCAGCTCCAGTCGGTGAGCACGCATCAACTCCTCGTCACAGAGCAGGTCCTGAGTACGGTTGTCGGCCGCGATGGCGCCTTCGCTGAGGATGACGGCGCGCGGGCAGAGCTCCAGGGCGTACGGCAGGTCGTGCGTGACCATGAGCACAGTGACGTCCAGGGACCGCAGGATGTCGGCGAGCTCGCGCCGTGAGGCCGGGTCCAGGTTGGAGGACGGCTCGTCCAGGACGAGGATCTCCGGCCGCATCGCGAGGACGGTGGCGACGGCGACACGGCGGCGCTGGCCGAACGACAGATGGTGCGGGGGACGGTTCGCGTACTCCTCCATACCGACCTGCCGCAGGGCCTCGGTGACGCGTTCCTCCAGTTCGGCGCCGCGCAGCCCGGAAGCGGCGGGCCCGAAGGCGACGTCCTCGCGGACGGTGGGCATGAAGAGCTGGTCGTCGGGGTCCTGGAAGACGATGCCGACGCGGCGGCGGATCTCCGCGAGATTGTGCTTCTCCACCGGGAGACCGGCGACCCGGACGGTGCCCGCTCCGGCGTCGAGGATGCCGTTGAGGTGGAGGACGAGGGTGGTCTTGCCGGCTCCGTTCGGGCCGAGCAGGGCAACGCGCTCGCCCCGGGCCACCGTCAGGTTCACCCCGAAGAGCGCCTGGTGGCCGTCGGGGTAGGCGTAGGCGAGGCCGCTGACTTCCAGGGACGGCGCGGGGGCAGTGGGCTTGCTCATACGGTCCATCCCAGCAGGCAGATGACGAGGGCGAGTACGGGGAGTGCCGAGGCGTGGGCCCATTGGGTCCTGGAGGCCGTCACCTCGTCGATGACCGGCATGGAACCGGCGTAGCCGCGGCTGACCATCGCGAGATGGACGCGTTCGCCGCGCTCGTAGGAACGGATGAAGAGCGCGCCCGCCGACTTGGCGAGGACGCCCCACTGCCTTACCCCACGCGCCTCGAAGCCGCGGGAGCGGCGGGCGATCGACATCCGCCGCATCTCGCCGGTGATCACATCCCCGTACCGGATCATGAAGGAGGCGATCTGGACGAGCATCGGCGGCAGCTTGAGCCGCTGCAGGCCGAGCAGCAGGGAGCGCAGCTCGGTGGTGGACGCGAGGATCACCGAGGCGGCGACGCCGAGGGTGCCCTTGGCGAGGACGTTCCAGGCGCCCCAGAGACCGGGAACGCTGACGGAGACGCCGAGGAGCTCCGTCTGCTCGCCCGGCACCACGAACGGCATCAGCACGGCGAACGCGACGAACGGCACCTCGATGAGCAGCCGCTTGAGGAGGAACGCGGCGGGGATCCGGGCGACCGCCGCGACCCCGGCGAGCAGCACGGCGTACAGCGCGAACGCCCAGACCGCCTCGCGCGGTGTCAGGACGACGACCAGCACGAAGCTGAACACAGCGGTGAGCTTGCAGTGCGGGGGCAGGTCATGGACCGGCGAGTGCACGTGCCGGTAGAGCTTGTGCGCGTGGCCTGCGCCCATCAGACGGCTTCCTTGGTGCGGATGTCGGCGGCTGCGTCCGGCGTACGCCGGCGGCGGACGGCCCAGAAGACCCCGCTGCCGACCACGATCGTGGCACCGACCCCGATCACCCCGGCCAGACCACCGGAGAGCCGCTCGTCGGAGATGTCCTTGACGCCGTAGTCGGCGAGCGGCGAGTCCTTGGCCGCGTGCTCCTCGACCCTCTTGTCGATGCCCTTGTCGGCGGCGACCTTCTCCAGGCCGTCCGGGTTGGCGGAGGCGTAGAAGGAGACGAAGCCCGCCAGCACGAGGGCGGTGACCAGGCCGGTGGCCCAGAGCCCCCGCGTGGAGCGGGCGGCGGCCGGCGCGACGGACCGCCGGGCGGGGGCGTCGACGAGCTCGCCGCCGATCCGGAGCTTGAGCGGGGAGGTGAGACCGCGGGCGCCGTGGACCAGATCGGGGCGGACGGCGATGACGGCTCCGACGGTCAGTCCGGTGATCACGGCCTCGCCGATACCGATCAGGATGTGCACGCCGACCATCGCGGTGAGGACCTTGCCGATCGGGATGTCGGTGGTACCACCGATCCAGTAGATCAGCGTGAAGACGCAGGCCGCGGCCGGTACGGAGATCAGTGCGGCGACGAATGCCGCGGCGGTCGTGGAGCGGCGGGTGCGCGGCAGGACGGTGGCGAGACCACGGAAGAGGGCGTACGAGACGACGGTGGTGGTGACGCCCATGACCGTGATGTTCACACCGAGCGCGGTGAGCCCGCCGTCCGCGAAGAGGATGCCCTGCATGAGCAGCACGACGGATATACAGAGCACCCCGGTGTACGGCCCGACCAGGATCGCGGCGAGCGCCCCGCCCAGCAGATGCCCGCTGGTACCGGCCGCGACCGGGAAGTTCAGCATCTGCACGGCAAAGATGAACGCGGCGACGAGTCCCGCGAGCGGCGCGGTGCGTTCGTCCAGTTCGCGGCGGGCACCCCGCAGACTGACCGCCACGGCACCCGCGGCGACCACACCGGCGGCGGCGGAGACGGGGGCGTCGATGAATCCGTCGGGTACATGCATAGGGAGGCTCCGCTTCCTGCGTTCCTGCACTGCTGCGCGGGGTCATGAACTTCTCAATAATAGGACCTTATTGCGAATCGCTCGCAAGAGCGCATTCATAACAAGTACTCGACTTTCTCATCGTGCCCTTTGGTCGAAATGTGGGACATTAGATATCAAACATTCACAAATAGGAGGATTCGGCCCATGCCCCCCGTGATCGAAGAACAGGCCGAAGCCCGGCTCATCACCGAGGCGACCGACACCTTCTCCGTCCCCGTCGACCTGCGGTACGACGCGGCCGTCGACCCGCGTACGGTGCATCTCACCTTCCCCGGCGGCACCGACTGGGCCTTCGGCCGGGACCTGCTGGAGGGCGGGCTGCACTCGCCGACCGGGCACGGCGCGATACGGATCTGGCCGTGCGGACGGGCGCAGCTGGTCGTGGAGCGGCACTCGGCGGACGGCGTCGAGGTGGTGCAGTTCGACAACGCGCCGCTGATCCGCTTCCTGGACCGCACCCACGGCGAGAGCAGGACGTCCGAGACCGCACCGGCGTGACGGCATGGATGAGCCCCCGTGCCGCTCGCACGGGGGCTCATCGTCCCTCCGGTCCCCCGTCCCCACAGGTAACCGGCGCATTCCGGGGCCGCGCTCCGCTCAGACGCGGACCCCGGGGCTCGTCCGGATCAGACGCGCGTCAGTTCGCGCTCGCCCCGGGCATCGCCGTGCCCGTCTCCGCCGGACGTCTCGCCGAGCTGCTTGCGCAGCCCCTCGCCCTCCACGTCGACATTGGGCAGCAGCCGGTCCAACCAGCGCGGCAGCCACCAGGCGCGCTTACCGAGCAGGGCGAGGACCGCGGGCACGATCGCCATCCGGACGACGAACGCGTCGAAGAAGACGGCGATGGCGAGCGAGAAGCCGATCATCTTGATCATCGACTCGCTGGAGCCGATGAACCCGGAGAAGACCGCCATCATGATCACGGCCGCGGCGGTGACGACGCGGGCGCCGTGCTTGAAGCCGGTGACGATCGCCTGCGGGGGCTTCTCCCCGTGGACGTACGCCTCGCGCATCCGGGTGACGAGGAAGACCTCGTAGTCCATGGCGAGACCGAAGACCACACCCACCATGAAGATCGGCATCATGGACATGATCGGGCCGGTCTGTTCGACGCCGAAGAGCGAGCCCAGCCAGCCCCACTGGAAGACCGCGACGACCGCGCCCAGGGCCGCGACGACCGAGAGCAGGAAGCCGAGGGCCGCCTTCAGCGGCACCAGCACCGAGCGGAAGACCACCATCAGCAGCAGGAACGCCAGGCCGACGACGAGCGCCAGATACGGCAGCAGCGCGTCGTTCATCTTCTGTGAGAAGTCGATGTTCATCGCCGTGGATCCGGTGACCAGGACCTCGGCGCCGGTGTCGGACTTGATGTCCGTGCCCGCGTCACGGATGGCGTGAACCACGTTCTCCGTCTCGGTGGAGCTCGGCCGGTCCTTCGGGATCACGGTGATCATGGCGGTGTCGCCGGCCTTGTTGAAGTGGGCCGGGGTGACCGCGACGACGTGCGGGATGCCGGAGATCTCGTCGGAGACCTGCTTGACCGCGGTCTTGCCGTCCGAGCTGTTCGCCGTGTCCACGACGACCATCAGCGGCCCGTTGAAGCCGGGGCCGAATCCGTCGGAGAGCATGTCGTAGGCGCGGCGCTGGGTGGTGCTGGTGGGCTGGGAGCCGTCGTCGGGCAGGCCCATCTCCAGCGAGGCGGCCGGTACGGCGATGACCCCGAGGCCGAGGACTCCGACCAGCAGCACCCAAACCGGCTTGCGCAGGACGAACCGCGCCCACCGGGTACCCATGTTCGGCTTCGCCTCCGGCCGGCTCGAAGCCTCGGCGGCCTTGCGCGCCTTGCGCCCCATGACCCGCTTGCCCGCGAAGCCCATCATCGCCGGGACGAGGGTGAGCGCGATCAGGACGGCGATCGCGACCGTGCCGGCCGCGGCGAAGCCCATCTTCGACAGCATCGGAATGTTGACGACGGCCAGGCCGACCAGGGCGATGACGACGGTGAGACCGGCGAAGACGACCGCGGAACCGGCCGTGCCGACCGCCCGCCCCGCCGCTTCCTCGCGCTCGCGGCCCTCGGCCAGCTCGGCCCGGTAACGGGAGACGATGAAGAGCGCGTAGTCGATGCCGACCGCGAGGCCGATCATCATCGCGAGCGTGGAGGTGGTGGAGCCCAGGTCGAGCACGTTGGCCAGGGCCGTGATCGTCGAGACGCCGATGCCGACGCCGATGAGCGCGGTGAGCAGCGGCAGACCCGCCGCGACGAGCGAGCCGAAGGTGATGACCAGCACCACCGCCGCGATCGCCACACCGATGATCTCGGTGGCCCCGGTCTCCGGCATCACCTGGAGCGCGTCACCGCCGATCTCCACGGTCATCCCGCTCTTCTGCGCCGCGTGGCCCGCGTCCTCCAGGGCGCTCCGGGTCGCATCGGTCAGCTCCATCGAGTTGACCTTGTAGGACACGGAGACGTACGCCGTGGAGCCGTCCTTGCTGACGGCGTTGGCGGTGTACGGGTCGGTGACCGAGGCGATCTGGTCCGAACCCGACTTCAGCTCGTCAGCGATCTTGTTGACCTCGGCCTTGTTCGCCGGGTCCGTCATCTTCTGACCGGCGTCGGCCTTGAAGACGACCCGCGCGGTCGCGCCGTCGGCGCTGGAGTCGGGGAAGCGCTGTTCCAGCAGGTCGAAGGCCTTCTGAGCCTCCGTACCCGGAATGGAGAAGGAGCTGGAGGTGGCGGTGGACGCGGAGGCGGCGCCGAATCCGGCGAGCGCCAGCAGTGCCACCCAGACAAGGGCGACATAGCGGCGGCGCCGGAAGGCGAACCGTCCGAGCTTGTAGAGGAATGTGGCCACGGAGGCGTACTCCCGGTCAGGTCGTGTGAGTGGAAAAGGGCGTGAGGAACCAGCCCGACGACGAGAGCGGCGTGTCAGGTGGGGCTTGGGGAGAGGGTCGTACGGAGGGGACGGGGTCAGACGCCGAGAGCGGGGAGGATCACGGAGTCGACGTAGTCGGTGAGAAACGCGTGGTCGATGGGGCGGTCCTCGACCAGCTGCCGAGCGGTGAAGGCGCCGACCAGCATGTGCGGTACATATTTCAGCGCCGGGTTGTCCGGACGCAGTTCACCCCGGTCCACGGCTCGGCGGAGCAGCGAGTCGAGGCCGGTTATCTCCGGCTCGATGAGCAGTTCGCGCAGTGCCTGGTACAGATCGGGATTGTCGTGGACGGCTTGCATCAGGCCCCGCATCAGCGCGGAGCTCTTCTGCATCTGGCAGTCGTCGGTCCGGCCCAGCGCGGCATGGAAATCTCCGCGCAGCGAACCGGTGTCGACATCGGCGAGGTCGCCCGGCTTGTCATGGCGCAGCGCCTTGACGACCAGCTCCGGCTTGCTCCCCCACTGGCGGTAGAGGGTGGCCTTGCTGGAGTGGGTACGGGCGGCGACAGCGTCCATGGTCAGGGCGTCGTAGCCGACCTCGCGCAGCAGGTCGAGCACAGCGGCGTAGAGCTCGCTCTCGCGCTCGGGCGTGAGGCGGGTGCGTGCCACGGGTCGACCTCCTGTCCTGTCACTCGTACGTCAGTCAACCGAACGAAACTGTTTCGTACACCTCGAAGGTACACCCCCCGGCCGAGCGAAACTGCATCGTTTCGCTTGTGTGTTGCACCACAAGTTCTTCCGCACCACGAGTTGCCGCGTCCCGCTCACGCGGAAAGCATTGGGGGGTGAGTGACGACGTCGCGTATCTCCGTTTCCCGCACCTTCACAAGGGCCTGCTCTGCTTCGCGGCCGAGGACGACCTCTGGGTCTCTCCCCTCGCCCCCGAGGGGCAGCAGCCCGGCCGGGCGTGGCGGGTGACCGTCGACCGGACGCGGGTCAGTCACCCGCGCTTCTCGCCCGACGGGACCCGTATCGCGTACACGACCTGGCGCACTCTGGATCCCGAGATCCATCTCGCCCCGGTCGAGGGCGGGCCGGCCCGCCGGCTCACCTACTGGGGGGCGACCGACGCCCGGGTCTGCGGCTGGACCCCCGATCCGGACGAGACGTCGCACATCCTCGCCGTGTCCTCGCACGCGCAGCCGTTCTCGTACTTCTCCTGGGCCTACAGCCTTCCCACGGACGGCTCCCCCGGCGGCAAGCTCCCGTGGGGTCCGGTCTCCGACATTGCGGTCGCGGACATCGACGGCGAACGGCGCACGCTGCTGCTCACCGGCACACCCCCGCACGAACCGGCCGCCTGGAAGCGGTACCGGGGCGGGGCGATGGGGCGGCTGTGGCTGCACGGCGAGCGGCTGCTGCCCGATATCGGCGGCCATCTGGACTCGCCGATGTTCGTCGGCGGCCGGATCGCGTTCCTCTCCGACCACGAGGGCGTCGGCAATCTGTACTCCTGCCTGCCCGACGGCTCCGACCTGCGCCGTCACACCGACCACGACGCCTTCTACGCCCGGCACGCGTCCAGCGACGGACGCCGGGTGGTCTACCAGTGCGCGGGCGAGGTGTGGCTGGTCGACGACCTCGAATCATCGGACGCGGTACCGCGGAAACTGCAGGTGCGGCTCGGCGGGCCGCGGGCCGGGCGGCGTACGTACCAGGTGCCGGCCGCCACCAATGTCGACTCGCTGTCCGTGGACGAGACGGGCCGGGCGAGCGCCGTCTCGGTCCGCGGCAGTCTGTACTGGCTGACCCACCGCGACGGGCCCGCCCGCACGATCGCCGACACCCCCGGGGTCCGGGTCCGGCTGCCCGAGATGCTCGGCAGCATGGGCCAGGTCGCCTACGTGACGGACGCGGACGGCGAGGACGCCATCGAGATCGCGTACCTGCCGCGCGCCAGCGGTGACCGGGCACCGCGCCGGCTGGCCTCCGGCCAGGTCGGCCGGGTCCACGAACTGATCGCCGACCCGGAGGGCGAACGGCTCGCGATCGCCACGCACGACGGCCGGCTGCTGCTCCTCGACACGGCCGAGGAGTCCACCGGCGAACCGACCGAGCTGATCCGCTCCATCAACGGGCCGGTCCGCGATCTGGCGTTCTCACCGGACGGCGCCTGGCTGACCTGGTCGCATCCCGGGATCGGCCGCTCGCTGCGGCAGATCAAACTGGCCCGGATCATGGGACCGGGCGCCCCGGTGATCGTCGATGTCACCAACGGCCGCTTCGAGGACGAGAACCCGGTGTTCACCGGTGACGGCCGGTATCTCGCGTTCCTCTCCTGGCGCGGCTTCGACCCGGTGTACGACGTCCACACCGGCGACCTCTCCTTCCCGCTCGGCTGCCGCCCATACCTGGTGCCGCTCTCCTCCGCCACCCCGTCCCCGTTCGCTCTCTCACCGGAGGGGCGTCCGGCGGCGGGCGGCCTCGACCCGGTCGACACGTCGGAAGAGGCTCCGGCCGAAGGGGCCACGGTCACGGTCGAGTTCGAGGGGCTGGAAAACCGGGTGACGCCGTTCCCGGTCACCGCGTCGAAGTACTCGGCTCTGCGCCCGGTCAGCGGCGGCGGGCTCGTCTGGCTGCGCTGGCCGATCTCGGGCGCGCTCGGCGAGACGTTCGCCAACCCGGCAGACATGTCGGGCCGTCCCACGCTCGAACACTTCAACATCACGAAGGCCAGGAAGACCGAACTCGTCGGCCATCTCGACTGGTTCGCCGTCAGCGGCGACGCGACCCGGCTGGTCGTCATGGACGAAGGAGAACTGCGCGCCGTACCGGCCACCGAGGTCGGCGACAGCGACTCGACGGTCTACCTCGACCTGCGGCGGATCCTGCACGATGTCGACCCGGCGGCGGAATGGCGGCAGGCGTACGGGGAAGCGGGCCGCATCATCCGCTCCTACTTCTGGGACCCCGACATGAGCGGCATCGACTGGGCGGGTGTGCTCGACCAGTACCGTCCGCTGGTCGAACGGGTCGCGACCCCCGACGAGTTCGCGGACCTGCTGCGCGAGGTCCTCGGCGAACTGGGCACCTCGCACGCGTACGTGGCACCCGCCCGCCGCAACGAGGGCCCGCCGCACTACCAGCGGGCGATCGGCCTGCTCGGCGCGAACCTGGTGTGCCGGGACGGCAAGTGGATCGTCCGACGGATCCTGCCGGGCGACTCCTCGGACTCCAAGGCGCGTTCACCGCTCGCCGGTACGGGCATCCGGGAGGGCGCGATCCTCACCCACGTCGACGGCCGCCCGGTGGATCCGGTCGAGGGCCCCTACCCCCTTCTCTCCCAGGCGGGCGGGACCACCGTCGAACTCACCTTCCGCCCCGCCGAGGGCGAAGGGCCCTCCCGCCGTGTCGCCATCGTCCCCCTGGTCGACGAGCGCCCGCTCCGCTACCAGGACTGGGTCGCCAAACGCCGCGATGTCGTACGGGAACTGAGCGCCGGCAAGTGCGGATACCTGCACATCCCCGACATGGGCGGCTCCGGCTGGGCCCAGTTCAACCGGGACCTGCGGATGGAGGTCTCCCGCCCCGCCCTGATCGTCGACGTACGCGGCAACGCGGGCGGCCACATCAGCGAGCTGGTCGTCGAGAAACTGACCCGCACGATCCTCGGCTGGGACCTGACCCGCGACGCCCAGCCGGACTCGTACGCCTCCAACGCGCCCCGCGGGCCGGTGGTGGCCCTCGCCGACGAGGCGACCTCCTCCGACGGAGACATGATCACCGCCGCGTTCCGCCTGCTGGATCTGGGCCCGGTGGTGGGCCAGCGGACGTGGGGCGGGGTTGTCGGCATGACGGGTCGGCACCGATTGGGCGACGGCACGGTGATCACGGTGCCGATGAACGCGGCGTGGTTCGACGCATACGGATGGTCGATCGAGAACCACGGTGTCGAACCGGACCTGGAGGCGCTGCGCACGCCGCTGGACTGGGCGGAGGGCCGGCACGCGGTGCTGGACGACGCGGTGCAGATCGCGCTCGACCTCCTGAAGTCCCACCCGGCGTCGACCCCACCGACGTACGAGGACGCCCCGAACCGCGCACGGCCACCGCTGCCGCCGCGATAGGCGCACATCAAGCCCGTCCGGCGATTGAGGACAAAAGAAGGGGGCCGGGGGCGTGCCCCCGGCTTCGGAAAACGCGAAAGGCGCGTCCGGTCTCCCGAACGCGCCCCTCGCACCGACGAGTCAGGTCTCGTCGTCGTACCGGTCGCGCGCCCCCTGCGCCGCGTCCCGGGCCTTGCCCCGCGCCCGTTCCGACGAACCGGACGTCCGCTCGCGCGGCTCGCCCTTCTTCTCGCCCACGTTCTTCTTCGCCTGATCGGCGAGCTCTTGCGCCTTGTCCTTGAACTGGTCTGCGATACCCATGCTGTTCACTCCTAGTGCGGTGCTCGGGATGCGTTGGGGGGTGACCCCGTTGGGGCCTCGACCAGACTTACACGGTAGGACATCCCACGCATTTCGATCACTTACGCTGCGTGCTCGCACCCCGCGCGACCTCGTCCGCCGCACCCCCGGCGCCCACAAGTCCCTTGCTCACGCCCTCGAGCCGCGACCCGAACCGCTTCATCTCGCGCTGCCCGACCACCCCGATGACCGCCGGCAGGTATCCCCGCACCGACTGCATGCCGCGCAGCCACCACTGCGCGTACACGTGCGCCGAACGCCGCTCGATGCCGTCCACGATCCGGTCGACCGCCGGGCCCAGCGGATACGTGCGGTTCGCCGGCCACGGCAGCCGCTGCCGCAACTCCCGCATGGCGTCGTCCTCGTCGGCGCCCCGCACCATGTCGGTGTCCGTCCACGACAGGTAGCCGACACCGACCTTCACGCCCCGGTATCCGACCTCCGCCCGCAGACTGTGTGCGAACGCCTCCACGCCCGACTTCGACGCGCAGTACGCGGTCATCATCGGCGCCGGAGTGATCGCGGCGAGCGAAGCGATCTGCAGGAAGTAGCCGCGGCTCTCCATCAGTACGGGCAGGAACGCCCGCCCCGTCACCGCGCCGCCGATCAGATTGACCTCGATGACCCGCCGCCACACCTCCGGGTCCGAGTCGACGAACGGCCCGCCCGAAGCGACCCCCGCATTGGCGACGACCACGTCGACCTTGCCGAAGCGCTCCTTCACCTCCTGCGCGACCTGTGCCATCGCCACATGGTCGGTGACGTCCGCGTACCAGTGGTCGCTCTCCGCGTGCAGCCGCTCGGAGACCTTCTTCAGCTCGTCCGGCTCCAGGCCGACCAGCGCCAGCTTCGCGCCGCGCGCCGAGAGCTTGCGGGCCAGCAGCTCGCCCACGCCGCGCGCCGCGCCGGTGACGACCACGACCTGTCCTTCGAGACTGCGCCTGCCGCTCATACGACCTCCTCCTCAACAGTGCCACTGACGGTGCCGGTGACAGGGGTGACATACCCGGCGACCAGTTCCCGGATTTTCGCGGTGACCGCCTCCGGCGCCTCCACCGGTGTCATGTGGCCCATCCCCGCCAGTTCGGTGAGCCCCAGGCATTCGGGCAGCGCCGCCGCGAGGGCGCGCGCGTGGACGGGCGGAGTCAGCCGGTCCTCCGAACCCGCGATCACGGCGGTGGGCACCCGCAACTCCCTTACGCCCGAGTCGAGATCGAGTTCCGCGAGCACATGCCCCCAGGAGACCCGGGCCGCCCGCGGGCAGGCGTGCACGATCCGGGCACAGGACTCGACCCGGTCCGGGGCCGAACCGGCGCCCATCGTCGCGTACTTGAGGATCCGCTTCGATACAGGTGTGACCGGCCCGAGCGGGGCCCGCGCCCCGAGGATCGCGCGGGTCATCCGGGTGCGGACCGCACCGGCCCGCATCGGTACGACGAGCGACTCGGCGATCAGCCGCGAACTGCCGGTGCTGCACAGCAGTACGGCTGCCGCATGCTCGCGCAGCCCGGCCCGCCGCGAGGCGGCCATCAGCGTCATGCCGCCCATGGAGTGCCCGGCGAGCACCGCCTGCTCGCCGGGGGCCAGCGCCGCGGTCAGCACCGCTTCGAGGTCGTCGGCGAGCGCATCGGTGCTGTACCCCTCGGGGCGGACGGCGGGCGTGCGGCCGTGGCCGCGCTGGTCGTAGACGACGACCCGGTGGTCGACCGCCAGGTCGCGGATTTGCGCGGCCCAGAAATGGGTGTTGCAGGTCCAGCCGTGCGCGAGCACGACCGCGGGGGCGCCGTCCGGCCCGTGCAGCTCGACGTGGATGCGGGAGCCGTCGGCGGAGACAGCGGTCAGTTCGCGCGTGGGCACCGGCGGGGCGTCCTCGCGCCGCAGCGGCCGGCTCATCGCGCGACCTCCTCGGCGACGGCCTTCCCGGCGACGACGGTCCCGGCGGCATCGGTCTTCCGGGGCCGGATGACCTCGTACTCCCCAAGGTCCACCGTCCGAGTCGCCCGGCGGAACTCACCTGTCGTGCCCGGCCAGACCGTGGTGTTGCGCCCGCCTGCGTCCAGATACCAGCTGGTGCAGCCACCGGTGTTCCACACGGTCCGCTTCATCCGCTCCTGGACCCGCCGGTTCCACGCCCCGACCGCCGACGTCCGCACACCGAGAGCGGTCCGCCCGCCCAGGACGTTCAGCTGGCGCAGATAGTCCGCCATGTAGTTCAGCTGGGACTCGATCATCAGGATCATGGAGGAGTTCCCGAGCCCCGTGTTGGGGCCGATGATCGTCATCCAGTTGGGGAAGCCCGCCGCGGTCGCGCCGCGCAGCGACTGCATGCCGTCCTTCCAGGACTCGGCGAGCGTGATGCCTTCCGCTCCGACGACCCGGTCGGCGATCGGCATGTCCGTCACGTGGAAGCCGGTACCGAAGATGATCGCGTCGACCTCGGTCTCCGTGCCGTCGGCGGCGACGACGGTCGAGCCGCGCACCTCGGCCAGCCCGGAGGCGACCACATCCACATTGGGCTGGGCGAGCGCCGGGTAGTACGTGCTGGAGAGCAGAATCCGCTTGCAGCCGATGCGGTACGAAGGCGTCAGCTTGGCCCGCAGCGCCGGATCCTTGATGGCCCGTGCGATGTTGGACTTGGCTATCCTCTCCACCGGGCCGAGCTCGTTGGGGTGCTTGGTGAAGGCGCTGACCTGCAACTCCCGTATGCCCCACAGCAGTCCGCGGCGCGCGGTGCCGGTGAACGGAAGCGCGCGGTGCAGCCACCGCTCGGCGCCGCTGATGTTCCGGTCCATGCGCGGCATGACCCACGGCGGGGTGCGCTGGAACAGGGTCAGCCTGCCGGCCTTCGGCTGGATCGCCGGCACGATCTGGATCGCGGAGGCACCGGTGCCGATCATGGCGACGCGCTTGCCGGTCAGGTCGTAGTCGTGGTCCCAGCGGGCCGAGTGGACGACCTTGCCGGGGAAGTCGGCGAGACCGGGTATGTCCGGCATCTTCGGGTCGGAGAGCGGGCCGGTCGCGGAGACGACGACATCGGCGACGATCGTGGTCCCGTTCGCGGACTCGATCACCCAGTTCAACTCGTCGTTGTCCCACCGCATCATGGTCACTTCATGACCCAGCCTGATGTGCGGGCGCAGCCCGAAGGTGTCGGCGACATGTTCCAGATAGGCGCGGATGTGCTCCTGCCCGGAGAAGGTGCGCGGCCAGTCCGGGTTGGGGGCGAACGAGAACGAGTAGAGGTGGGACGGTACGTCGCAGGCGCAGCCGGGGTAGCTGTTGTCGCGCCAGGTGCCACCGACGGAGTCGGCCCGTTCCAGGACGACGAAGTCGGTGATGCCTTCGCGGCGCAGCCGGACCGCGGCCCCCAGGCCCCCGAATCCGGATCCGATCACCGCCACGCGTACATGCTCGTGCTGGGCCATGCTGCCGCCTCCCGCGGTACGTCACACGACTCTGCCAGCAATCACTGGCATTGTTGGGAGAGTAGAGCAGCTCCGTACCGATGGGTAGGGGTCCGGCAAGGGAAAGTTACCGGCGGTACAACATAGGGTGCGGTGGTGGCCGAAGGACGCGAGCACCGCGAATACCGCATGGAGGAGCTGGCCAAGGAGGCCGGCATCCCTGTGCGGACCCTGCGCTTCTACCGGGAGCGCGGTCTGATCGCGCCACCGCGCCGGGAGGGGCGCATCGCCTGGTACGACGACCACCACCTGGCCCGGCTGCGGACCATCGCCGGGCTGCTGGAGCGCGGCCACACCCTCACCGGAATCGCCGATCTGGCCCGCACCTTCGAGAGCGGCCGCGATGTCGCCGAGGTGCTGGGGCTGGGCGAGCCGACCGAGGAGACCCCGGTCCGCCTCACGCCCGAACAGCTCGCGGACTACTTCGAGGGCGAGGTCACCCCGGAGAACCTCGCCACGGCCCTGGACCTGGGCTATCTCGCCACCGACGGCGACGAGATCGTACACATCAGCCGCCGCCTCCTGGAGGTGTCGGCGGAGCTGGTACGCGAAGGCGTGCCGCTCTCCACGGTGCTCTCGGCGGGGCGCCGGGTCCGGGAACACGCGGACGCCCTCGCCGAACTCTTCGTACAGGTGCTGCAGGCCCACACCACGGAGACCGAACCGCCCCAACTCCGCCCGCTCGCCCGCGCAGTGATGGACGCCGAGCTCTCCATGGCCCTGGACCGCCGGCTGCGCCGCGACGACGGCACGCAGCCACCGAAGGGGCCGGAGACGTAACCCCCTGCGACCGCTCACCCAAAAGCGCTCGCCATCACGGCAATTGACTACGCATCACACTTCCACGGTCGATGGACACCTTGGAAACGGCCCGCACCGCCCGCCATCGGCGCCGCTCGACAACAGGTGCTGTCGGCGAGGCCGCGGGAGGCCGACCGCCCCGCTTCGGCGGGCTCCGACGCCGTCCAGGCGCGCTTCGTCGCGCTCCTGCTGGAACCGGGCGAGGACTACGGGCGCCGTACGGCAGGAACGCACCGCGGTACACGCCGGATGGCGCACAGGAGCCGCCCACCCCGACGAAATCACGTTGCCCGCCCTTCCCCCGTACGCAAGGCTTTCCCCCATGTCCGACAACAATCCGAGCGGTTCGCACGGGGTTGCAGCCCTGTTCTCCCACGGGCGGCTGACCACGATCCCCCGCAAGCCGGCCCGCCGCGAGCAGCTGCTCGTCCACCTGGCGCAGACCCTGTTCGAGCCGGACCGCACCTACAGCGAACGCGAGGTCAACGAGGCGCTGCTCACCGTGCACGACGACTACCCGGCGCTGCGCCGTTTCCTGGTCGTGGCAGGCCTGCTGACCCGCCCCAAGGACGGCAGCAGCTACCGGCGGGCCGGGTAGAAGCCCCCTACAGCTCGAAGACGGCCGTCACCGGCGCGTGGTCGCTCCACCGCTCGCCGTGTGTGGCGGCCCGCTCCACCCATGCCTTTCTCGCACGCCCGGCGAGACCGGGGGTGGCCACCTGGTAGTCGATGCGCCAGCCCGCGTCGTTGTCGAAGGCCCGCCCGCGGTAGGACCACCAGGAGTACGGCCCTTCCTCGTCGGGGTGGAGCGCCCGCACCACATCGACGTACGCAGCCTCGTCGAAGACCCGGGTCAGCCACTCCCGCTCCTCCGGCAGAAAGCCGGAATTCTTCTTGTTGCTCTTCCAGTTCTTCAGGTCGGCCTCCTGGTGGGCGATGTTCCAGTCGCCGCACACCAGCACCTCACGGCCGCCGGCCGCGGACCGCTCCCTGAGCCCCTTCAGATACGGCAGGAACGCGGCCATGAAGCGCTCCTTCTCGTCCTGCCGCTCCGTACCGACCTCACCGGACGGGAGATAGAGGCTCGCCACCGTGACACCCGGCAGGTCGACCTCGACGTACCGGCCGCTGTCGTCGAACTCCTCGCCCCCGGTGCCCCCGAAGCCGCCGAACCCGATCTGCACCCGTTCCGGTGCCCGGCGCGTGTAGAGAGAGACCCCGGCCCGCCCCTTGGCGGCCGCCGGTGCGTGGACGGCGTGCCAGCCGTCGGGCTCGCGCACCTCGTCGGCGAGCTGGTGCGGCTCGGCACGCACCTCCTGCAGGCAGATCACATCGGCTTCGGTCCCCGCCAGCCACTCGACGAAGCCCTTCTTCGCGGCGGCGCGGAGCCCGTTCACATTCACGGTGGTCACGGTGAGCATCAGTGCACAATACCGACAACCACCCATTGCATACCTGTACCATTTCCCGCATGAATATCCAGCCTCGGTCGTTCGACCACCCCGACGCCGTCAAACTCAACGACCAGGTGCAGCTCGAATACGCGGAGCGCTACGGCGACGAGGGCGATGTCACACCACTCGCGCCGTCCATGTTCCGGCCTCCGCGCGGCCTCTACCTCCTCGCCTACGACGAGTCGGGCGCACCGGTCGCCACCGGCGGCTGGCGTGCGCAGGACCAGAACGAGGAGGGCTACCTGGACGGTGACGCCGAGCTCAAGCGGATGTTCGTGATCCCGGAGAGCCGCGGACGGGGTCTGGCCCGCCGCATCCTCGCCGCTCTCGAAGCGGACGCACGGGCGGCGGGCCGCACCCGGATGGTGCTGGAGACCGGCGACCAGCAGCCGGAGGCGATCGCGCTGTACACCTCCAGCGGCTACACCCCCTGTGAGAAGTTCGGCTACTACCGCACGTACGAGAGCAGCCGCTGCTTCGCCAAACCGCTCCAGGAGTCGTGAACCGGCCCCTGTCCTGATCCAGGGCGTGTTTCAGATGTGGTCACAGCCACTCATTGATGCAGGCGATGTGCAGGGTTGCCTCGTAGCGGACGGCGAGCTTGTCATACCTGGTGGCCACGGCCCGCTTGTCGAACTTCGGCGGCCGGCCGCCGCGCAAGCTGCGCTTGCTCCGGTGGGCGGCCTGGTCCTTCTTCTCCGGGATGGTGCACTTGATGCCGCGCCTGCGCAGGTAGGCGCGGTTGGCGCGCGAGGAGTAGGCCTTCTCCGCCCGTACCCGGTCCGGCCGGTACGCGGACGGCCGCCACCAGACCGAGCCACCCGGATGCTCTCCAGCACCCGTTTGAACTGCGGCGAGTCGCCCCGCCGGCCGGCGGTGACCCAGCGCCAGCGGCTTTTGGCCCTGCTCGACGGATCGGTGGCGCTTGGTGGTCAGCCCGCCGCGCGACCGTCCGAGCCCGTGATCTCTACCGCTCGGGCACGTCCTGCCACGGTGCCCCGGTCCGCGTCCGCCACCGGATGCCATTGGATGAGCTGCCGTTTCGTCCACTTCGGTGGCCGACCCCGCTTCTTCCCCACCGGCAGCAACGGCTCCAGCACCGCCCACTGCGCGCCGGTCAGATCACCGCGGCCCACGCGCCAAGATCGTCTCAGTAGTGGATTACGCGGGTACCCCACTACTCACAGGCCCTAACGTTGGTCCATGCTCAAGATGCCGTCACGGGTCGAACTACGCCCGCTCACCCTCTCCGACCAGGACGAGTTCTGCACGCTCGTGCAGGCCAGCTCCGAGCTGCACCTGCCATGGATGCAGCTACCCGCGACCGCGGAGGAGTTCCAGGTCTGGATGCGCCGCTTTGACGACGGCACCAACCGGGGCTTTCTGGTCCGTGTCCGGGAGACCGGCACAGCCGCCGGCATGGTCAACATCAACTCGATTATCCGGGGCCGCTACCAGGGCGCGTCTCTCGGCTATGCGGCCTTCGCCCCGTCCGCCGGGTACGGGTACATGACCGAAGGGCTCGCCGTCACCCTGCAGCACGCCTTCACCGACCTGCGGCTCCACCGGCTGGAGGCCAACATTCAGCCGGCGAACAAAGCATCCCTGGCCTTGGTCCAGCGGCTGGGCTTCCGCTACGAAGGGGTTTCGCCCGCCTACCTCTACATCGACGGGGGCTGGCGGGACCACGAACGCTGGGCCATTACCGCACCAACCCCCTGGACACCCGATCCGTCCCTTCCCGAGGTCTGAGTCGCACGGCGCCGCTTATGAAACACGTTCCAGTGCCCCTCCCGGCAAGCTTCGCCGTTCACGGCACTGGAGCTCTCCGAGGAACCCGAGCAACGCGGCGTTGAACCGCTCCGGCTGCTCCAGGTTCGGCAGATGCGCGGCACGGTCGACGACCACGAGCGCGGAGTCCGGGGTCAGCCGGTGCAGGGCCTCCCCGTCCGCGACCGGCGTGTACGTGTCGTCCGCACCGAAAACGAGCAGGACCGGCACCTCGGCCCCTGCGAGCGACTCCCGGTAGTCGGGCCGCTCGGCCCTGCCCCGCAGCGCTGCCGCGGCGCCCTCGGGAGCGGTCGTACGCATCATGGCGAGCACCTGCGCGGCGACCCCGGGCAGCGCCGTGACGTTGTACGGGGCGATCATCCTGTCGATCACCTCGTCCGCGTACCCGGCCATCCCCTCGCCGAGCAGCCGGTCGGCCAGCCGGTTACGGAAAGTCTTGCCGTCGTCGCTCTCGGAGACCGGGGAGGTGTCGGCGAGGACCAGCGCCGACACCCGGTTCCGGTGCAGGCGGTGGAACTCCATGGCGATCTGCCCGCCCATGGAGAGCCCGCCGACCACGGCCCGTTCGACGCCGAGATGGTCGAGGAGCGCGGCCATGTCGTCGGCGAAGTCGGCGAGCAGGGTGCGGCCCGGTACCACGGCGCTCTCCCCGTACCCGCGCAGATCCGACGCGATCACCTGGTACCCGGCCCGCTCCAGCGCCTCGGCCTGCGGTGCCCACATGGTCCGGTCGAACGGATGACCGTGGATCAGGACGACCGGCAGACCGCCGGACGGCCCCCGGTCGTCGTACACAAGGGTCGTACCGCTCTTCGTCCGGAACTCCATGCCGATTCCCCCTGGTTGTGCCCGCCGGCGGACGCCGACCCGGCCGCGAAACAACGTCGTGCCCCGATGCCTCACCGCACGCGGGCAACACCTACATAGAACCCGCTGCGTTCGTTCTCCGGCGCCGGCTCCTCCCGGTACCACTCCGCGGCCGGCACGAGCCCCGGCTCGACGAGATCCAGACCGTCGAAGAACGGCTCCACTTCACTGTGGCTACGCATCCGCAGCGTGATGGCGCCCTTCTCGTAGGCGGACTCGGTCTCGGCCCGGAGCTCCGGATGCTGGTCGGCCGTGCCGTGCGACAGCACCAGATAGCTCCCCGACGGCAAGGCGTCGACCAGGGTTCGGGTGATGCCGTACGGGTCCTGATCGTCGGGCAGGAAGTGCATCAGCGCGATCAGCGACAGGGCGACCGGCCTGCGGAAGTCCAGCAGCCGACGGGCGTGATCGAGGATCAGCTCCGGCTTCCGCACATCCGCGTGGATGTAGTCGGTGGCCCCTTCCGGACTGCCGACCAACAGCGCTTCCGCATGGCGCAGAACGATGGGGTCGTTGTCCGCGTACACGATCCGGGCGGCGGGCGTGATCGCCTGGACGATCTGATGCAGGTTCGGCGAGGTGGGGATGCCGGTGCCCACGTCGAGGAACTGATCGATGCCCTGCCGCGCCAGCCAGGCGCAGGCGCGATGCATGAAGGCCCGGTTCCGCGCCGCGTTGCCCCGCGCCTCCGGAGGCAGCTTCTCCCCCACAGCCTGATCGACCGGGTAGTTGTCCTTGCCGCCCAGCAGCCAGTCGTAGACGCGCGCAGGGTGGGGTTTGCTGGTGTCGATCTGGGGCGTGGGCGGGCCGGCGTTCACAGGACGCTCCTCCGTACGGGGAATCGCGGGAAGGGGACTGCGCCTCGATCCTGCCGCAAGATATCCGCGCGGGAAATACCGGATGGGACGAACTGCCCTGGGTATCAAACCGTCTTGGAAACGGCGAAGTCCCGCCCGATCTTTCGATCGGGCGGGACTTCGCCGTGCGGTGGACCTGTGGGGATTTGAACCCCAGACCCCCTCGATGCGAACGAGGTGCGCTACCAGACTGCGCCACAGGCCCTTGCAACGAGTGAAACTCTAGCACCCTCAGAGGGGTGCTTGGAAATCCGTTCCCTTGCTGGTCAGCCGGGTCGGCGTCGCAGCGGGTCTCACTCGTTGGCGGCGCGGGGCCGATCGCCGTCGTCGTACTGGTCGAAGAGCGGGGTCCGGCCGTGGTCGCGGAAGCGGCGGGGCGAGCCGGTGCGCTGGCGTGGCGCCGGTTCGACCGGAGGCGCGGCGGGGGGCGCGGTGCCCGTCTGGGTCGGCTCGGCCGTGCTGGAGCGGGCCGCGCTCCAGGTCTCCGGGTTGCCGACCTCGACGCCGCCCGTGGCGCGCGGGGCGACCGGCGCGGTGACGTACGTCGGCAGCGGGACCGGGACCGGCTCCCAGCTGTCGCCCTGGACCCTGCCGCGTTCACGCTGCTGATCGACCCATTCCGCGTGGTCCGTCTGCTCGACCAGGGCGCGGCGGCCCGCCTCCTGCGGAGAGACCACGGGGGCGGGCTCGGGCTCCGGGTGGCGCGCTTCGGGCTCCTCGTCGGACTCGGCGGGGGCCGTCGTCGCGGGCTGGTGCCTGCGGGGACGGTTCTCGCGCAGGCGCTGCGCCGCGACCTCTGCCCTGCGCCGGTCCATGGTGAAGACGAACCGGCGCCGTTCCTGGGCGCGCAGATGAACGATGTACATGCTCAGCAGCACGGCCGGCACCGCGGGCGCCCACAGGAAGCGGAGGCCGCCGACAGCCGCGACGACCGCGCCGAGGGTGAAGGCGAGGAAGAGGATCGACGTGGTGCGCCTCCGGCGCGCGAGGACCTGCGAGCGCTGGGCGCGCCGGGCGCGCTCGGCGTCGGCCCCGCCGGGTCGTGTGCGCCGGGCGGGCACGGGCGCGTGTACGGCTGTGTCCTGGGCCTGCGGCTCCGGTGCGCGCGCCGGGTCGTGCACCCGGGCTTCGGTGTGCGCCGGAGGCGCGGCAAAGGCCCGGACGTCCACGGAATCCATTCGGTCCGTGTCCGCGTCCGGGTCGGCGTCGGGGTCCGCCTTCTCGGCGGTGCGTTCCCGCAGCTCCTTGGCATATCGGCGCTCCATGGCCGCCCGTCCGGACAGCAGCCGGATGGCGGTGCTGAAGCGTTCCGTCGGACGGGCTTCATTGAGCTCGTCCTGCCTGCGGAGCCACATCGGCACCAAGTAGGCGGCCCAGGCCCCGACGATGACTGCATAGATGAGGCCGCTGCTGCTCACGTCTCACACCGTAGAGGGGTTTGCACGGAGGCATCCGCCAATTGGCCCGGTGTGTCGCACGATCCGGCTGATATCGCGGACTTTTTTTGTGATTGTTCAGATCGGCAGTCGGCGTTTGCGCGTTCGTTAGCGGCCACAGATCGACCAATTTCGAACACCTATTTTATTTCGCGTGACGTTCCGGTCGTGCCTGGTGCCAGCGCCGGAGCAGTCCGTCGGGCACCTCCTCCGCCGTGAGCGCAAAGATCAGATGGTCCCGCCAGGCACCGTCGATGTGGAGATAGCGCGGGCGCAGCCCTTCCTCGCGGAATCCGAGTTTCTCCACGACCCTCCGGCTGGGCCCGTTCTCCGGCCGAATGCACACCTCGATGCGGTGCAGTCCGACCGTCCGGAAACAGTGGTCGACAGCGAGCGCGACCGCGGTCGGCATCACACCGCGGCCCGCCACATCCTGATCCACCCAGTAGCCGACGTGTCCCGAGCACATCGACCCCCAGGTGATCCCGGCGACCGTCAACTGCCCGACCAGGCGCCCCTCGTACTCGATGGCGAAGGGCAGCATCCGGCCCGCGTTGGCCTCGGAACGCAGATGGCGGATCATCTGACGGTACGTGGGGCGCCGGGCGACCGGGCCGCCCGGGGCGGGTGGTGGAACCGTCGCCTCCCAGGGGCGCAACCAGTCGCGGTTGCGCCGGTTGACCTCGCGCCACACGCGCTGGTCCCGCAGCTTTATCGGCCGGAGGGTGATCGCGCCGTCCGTCAGGATCACCGGCCAGGTCGGGACGTTCAGCTCGGGCTCCCGGGTCGGGGGTGGTCGCCGCCGCGGAGCTGGTCGACGGCGTGCACCAGAAGACGTTCGAGGACGGCAAGTCCGTCCCGCACCCCACCGGTGGAGCCCGGCAGGTTCACGATGAGGGTGCCGCCCGCCACACCCGCGAGACCACGGGAGAGCGCGGCCGTGGGGACCTTCTCGCGGCCCTCGGCGCGGATCGCCTCCGGGATGCCGGGGATCTCGTGGTCGAGGACGCGGCGGGTGGCGTCGGGGGTGCGGTCGGTGGGTGAGATGCCCGTACCACCGGTGGTGACGATGGCGTCGTACCCGGCGGCCACCCCGGCCCGCAGGGCCTGCTCGACGGGGTCGCCGTCGGGGACGACCTGCGGTCCGTCGACGGCGAAGCCGAGCGCCGTGAGCGCCTCGACGATCAGGGGGCCGCCCCGGTCGGCGTAGACACCGGCCGAGGCGCGGTTCGAGGCGGTCACGACGAGGGCGGCGTACGGGGCGGTCAGCGCACCGCCGAACGGCGCCGCGTCGGGCGCCGTCATGCGTCCGCTCCCTCCGGCGCCTGGCGCCGGTAGTCGCCGGACTTGCCGCCGGACTTCGCCTCGACCCGGACATCCGTGATGACCGCGCTCTTGTCGACCGCCTTGATCATGTCGATCACGGTGAGCGCGGCGACCGAGACGGCGGTCAGCGCCTCCATCTCCACGCCCGTGCGGTCCGTCGTCTTCACCGTGGCGGCGATCTCCACCGCGTCGTCGGCGACGCGCAGATCGACCTTCACGCCGGAGACGGCGAGCGGGTGGCAGAGCGGAATCAGCTCCGGGGTGCGCTTGGCACCCATGATCCCGGCGATGCGGGCGGTGGCGAGGGCGTCGCCCTTGGGGACTCCCTCGCCACGGAGCAGTTCGACGACGCGCGGCGAGACGAGGACCCGGCCGCTTGCGCGGGCGACGCGCACGGTGACGTCCTTCTCGGACACGTCGACCATCCGGGCCGCACCCGCCTCGTCGAGATGCGTCAGCCTGTTCTGCGTACTCACTGAACTCCGCCTAGCGGTAGGGCGCCGGTTGCCCGCTCGGCCTGCACCGGGGTGCGGCCGGGGGCCGGGGGGTGTCCCCCGGTAAGGCACAGCGGCAGACACCGTACCGCCACCGGCCGGCGTTCAGCGGAGCAGGATCACCTCGGTGACCGTGCCGGGCTCCGCGGAGGTGACGTCCTCGGGCAGCACGATCAGCGCGTCCGCCTGGGCGAGGGCCGCGATCAGATGCGATCCGGAGCCGCCGACGGGCGTGACGGTGCCCGCCTCCGCGTCGTACGTGCCGCGCAGGAACTGGCGCTTGCCGGACGGCGAGGAGAGCGCTTTGTCGGTGTTCAGCGTGGCCCGGACGGTCGGGCGGGTCACCTCTTGCAGGCCCATCAGCGTGCGGATCGCGGGCCGCACGAACAGCTCGAACGAGACGTACGAGGAGACGGGATTGCCCGGCAGCGCCAGCAGCGGTGTGTGCTCCGGGCCGATCGAACCGAAGCCCTGCGGCTTGCCGGGCTGCATGGCGAGCTTGCGGAAGTCGATGCCGCTGCCCGGCTCGTCCTCGTCGCCGACGGAGGACAGTGCTTCCTTGACCACGTCGTACGCACCGACACTGACCCCGCCCGTGGTGACGACGATGTCCGCGCGGATCAGCTGGTCCTCGATCGTGGCGCGGAGCGAATCGGCGTCGTCCTCGACGGCTCCGACCCGGTAGGCGATCGCCCCGGCGTCGCGCGCGGCGGCGGTCAGCGCGAAGCTGTTCGAGTCGTAGATCCGGCCGCCGGTCAGCTCCTCGCCGGGCTGCACGAGTTCGCTGCCGGTGGAGATGACGACGACGCGCGGCCGCGGGCGCACCTTCACGGTGGAGCGGCCGATCGCTGCGAGCAGCCCGATCTGCGGCGGCCCGATCACCGAACCGGCCCGCAGGGCCAGATCGCCGGGCTGCACATCGCTGCCGCGGGCCCGGACATGGGCGCGGGCCGCGACCGGGCGGTGGACGCGGACCTCCCCGCCCGCGACCTGTGGGGCGTCGCTGTGGGCGCGCATGGTGTCCGCCGGGCCGCCGCCCGTACCGCCGTCGGTCCACTCGACCGGGACGACGGCCTCGGCACCGGCCGGCAGCGGTGCGCCGGTCATGATGCGGGCGGCCTCGCCCGGTCCCACGGTCTGATCGCCGGAGAGCCCGTCGCTGCCCGCCGCGATGTCACCGATGACCGTGAGCACCGCGGGGAACTCCTCGCTGGCGCCCTCGACATCGGCGATCCGGACCGCGTACCCGTCCATCGAGCTGTTATCGAAGGGCGGCAGGGCGATCTCCACCATGACGTCCTCGACGAGGACGCAGCCCTGGGCCTCGGGCAGTTGCAGCTCGATGGGTTCGAGCGGCCGCACGGCGCCGAGAATGTCTTCCAGGTGCTCGTCCACCGACCAGATCGTGCTGCTCAAAGTGCTACATCTCCTCGGTGACATATCTGCGGAGCCAGGTCCGGAACTCCGGGCCCAGATCTTCACGTTCGCACGCGAGTCTGACAATGGCACGCAGATAGTCGCTCCGGTCGCCGGTGTCATAGCGGCGTCCCTTGAAGACGACACCGTGCACCGGGCCGCCGATCTTCTCGTCCGCGGCGAGCAGCTGCAGCGCGTCGGTGAGCTGGATCTCGCCCCCGCGGCCCGGCTCGGTCCTGCGCAGTATGTCGAAGACGGCGGGGTCGAGGACGTAGCGCCCGATGATGGCGAGATTGCTGGGTGCATCGGCCGTTTCGGGCTTCTCGACCAGGCCGGTGACCCTGACGACATCGCCCTCGGCGGTGGTGTCGACGGCTGCGCAGCCGTACAGATGGATCTGCTCCGGCTCGACCTCCATCAGGGCGATGACGCTGCCGCCCTCGCGCTCCTGGATCTCGACCATGCGGGCGAGCAGCGGGTCCCGCGGATCGATCAGGTCGTCGCCGAGGAGAACGGCGAACGGCTGGTCGCCGACGTGCGGTGCGGCGCACAGCACGGCGTGGCCGAGGCCGCGCGGGTCGCCCTGGCGGACGTAGTGCATGGTGGCGAGGTCGCTCGACTGCTGGACCTTCTGGAGCCGTTCGGCGTCTCCCTTGCGGGTGAGCGCCGACTCCAGCTCGTAATTGCGGTCGAAGTGGTCCTCGAGCGGACGCTTGTTGCGGCCTGTGATCATGAGTACGTCGGAGAGACCGGCCGCCACCGCCTCCTCGACGACGTACTGGATCGCAGGCTTGTCGACCACAGGCAGCATCTCTTTGGGAGTGGCTTTGGTGGCAGGCAGGAAGCGGGTACCGAGTCCCGCGGCCGGGATGACAGCCTTGCTGATCCTGGGGTGCGACTGAGTCATGCGCGCAACCATAACCGGTGAGTATGGGCGGAAGATGAGCCTCCGGTTAACTTTGTACTTCTATATGCACATACGAGAGATGCGCAGGTGCACGTTGAACACCGACATGTCCGGAAAGGCCTCGCTCAGGCGTCAACTACTCGCCTCGCGAGCCCTCCTGAACAGCGAAGACGTCGAAAATGCCGCAGCGGTTCTGTCCCGGGGCGCAGTCGGTCTCACCGAGCTGGCCGAGGCCCGTACCGTCGCCGCCTATGTCTCGGTCGGGAGTGAACCGGGAACCCGCGCGCTGCTGGACGCGCTGCGCGCGCGGGGCGTACGGGTACTGCTGCCGGTGCTCCTCCCGGACAACGATCTGGACTGGGCGCCGTACGAAGGTGCCGGCCGCCTTCTCCCGGCGGGCCGCGGGCTGCTGGAGCCGGACGGTCCACGGCTCGGGCCCGACGCCGTCCTCGACGCGGACGCGGTCCTGCTGCCGGGCCTCGCCGTGGACGGACGCGGGATGCGGCTCGGTCGGGGCGGCGGTTCGTACGACCGGGTGCTGGCCCGGCTCGCGGCCGCGGGGGTGCACCCCTCGCTGATCGTCCTTCTCTACGACAACGAGGTGGTCGCGACGGTTCCCGTGGAACCGCACGACCACCCCGTGGACGCCGTGGTGACGCCGGCCGGAACGCGGCGCTTCACCGACTGAACCCGGCCGGCACCGCGCCGGGCCTGTCGGCCCGAAACCGCGGTGCCGGGTCCGCCGCCCTACGACGGCTTGAGCGTCAGCGTGTCCTTCGTCGACTTGGCCACGGCGTTCGTTCCGAAGGACCAGTCGAGCAGGTCCCCGTCGGCCCACTTGTCGGTCTGATCGGTGTAATGCGCGCTGAACGCGTGACCGGACGCACCGGTGAGGTTGATCCAGCGGGACTTGTCCCAGTCCCCCACGTTGACGACCATGCGCATCGACGGGACCCAGATGACCTCGTAGCCGCCCGCCGCGTTCCAGCCGCTGGCGTTGACCGCGGCCTCGCCGCCGCCCAGGTTCCACGGGCCGCGGTTGAGGGCCCGCTGGAGCAGATCGGGGCCTTCGGTGCCGAGGGTCTGGTTCTTCAGGGTCAACTGGTGCAGTCGGCCCCAGCTCCAGGTGGAGATGTCCTTGCCGAGCTTGGCGGTCAGCTCCCAGCGGGCGTCCTTCATGGCGCGGGCGAACAGCTGATCACGGTTCTCGGTCGCCTCGTCCTTGCGGTTTCCCGGCGCCTTCCACCAGTCGTTGTTCTCGTCGTTCATGAGGTTGGCAACCACCTGGTACCAGCGGTCGCCGCCGTCCGGCTGCGCCGAGTCCGCGTCGCGCTGACCGCACTCGCGAACCGGCTTGTCCTGCTCGTCGACCGGCCCCGTGCTGTCGGCCGGGAGCACGGTGAGGCATTCGCCCTTGACCCGCATCTCCTTGGGCAGCTTGTCGCCGAAGGCCAGCTTCAGGATGTTGCGCCAGACCGCGTTGAAGTACGCGGCGGCCGCCGAGTCGGGCTCCTGGCGGGAGTCCCAGCCCTCCAGGAGCTTCTGCGCCTCACGCACACTCTTGTCGGAGACCTTGATCGTCAGCAGTTCGGGCACCAGCTCCGTGGCGATCTCGCTGGTGTTGTCCATCTGCATCTTCTGCATGTCTTCGGTCGAGATCTTCTCGCCGCCCTTGATCTTCCCCGCAATGAGAGCGTTGATCCGCTGGCTGCGGGTGCCGAAGCCCCAGTCCTTGGTGAGCAGGTGGGGGTACTTCTCGTCGATGACGGCCTGGTTGGCGGTGACGATGTAGCCGCGCTTCGGGTTGTACTCGTACGGCAGCTCGTCGAACGGGATCGGGTCCTTCTTCCAGCCGTACGAAGACGCCCAGCCGGGGCTCGGCATCGTGCCGTTGCCCGCCTTGCGGACCGGGATCTTCCCCGGGGCCTGGTAGCCGATGTTGCCCTTGGTGTCGGCGTAGATGAGGTTCTGCGAGGGGACCTCGAAGTGCTCGGCGGCCTTGCGGAAGGACGGGAAGTCCTTGGCCCGGTTGAGCTCGAAGACAGCGTCCATGGAGTGGCTGGGGTCCAGCGCCGTCCACTTCAGGGCGACCGCGTAACCGTCCGCCCGGTCCGGAGCCGCGCTGGTGACGGGGGCCTTCTGGCCGACCTTCTCCAGCTCGCTGCTGCGGTCGGAGATCAGCGGGCCGTTGTTGGTCTCGCGCACAGTGATGTGCCGGCTCGCGCCCCCCGCGACCTTGATGGTCTCCTCACGGGTGACGAACGGCTTCACCTTGCCGTCGTACTGGTAGCCGTCGCCGGAGACCTTCTCCAGGAAGAGGTCGGTGACGTCGGCGCCGAGGTTGGTGAAGCCCCAGGCGATGTCCTGGTTGTGACCGATTATCACGCCCGGCATGCCGGAGAAGGTGTATCCGGCGGTGTCGTACTGGCAGGTCGCCGAGATCTGACGGCAGTGCAGCCCCATCTGGTACCAGAGCGAGGGCAGCTGCGGCGCCAGGTGCGGGTCGTTGGCGAGCAGCGGCTTGTCCGTCGTCGTGTACTTGCCCGAGACGACCCAGGAGTTGGACCCGATGCCGTTGCCGTTCGGACCGAGCAGCGCGGGGATCTGGTCGAGGGTGTCGGAGAGCGAGGCGAGCTGCGTGTTCACTCCCTCGGTGGCGCCCTGCACGGTGTCCGCGCCGATGCCCGAGGTCGGCGTCGCCTTCGGGTCGAACGTGCCGGTGACCGGCGAGATCGCGCCCTCGCTGACGATCGGATCGTTCTTGTCGTACGGGTACGCCGGGTACAGGTCCTCGATCTGCTTCTTGCTGAGCCTGCTGGTCATCAGCGAGCGGTCGATCTCGTCCTGCATGTTGCCGCGCAGGTCCCAGGCCATCGCCTTGAGCCAGGCGACCGAGTCGACCGGGGTCCACTTGGTCGGCTTGTAGTCGTTGGTGAGGCCGAGCGCGGCGTACTCGACGGAGATGTCCTTGCCGTCGCGCCCCTTGAGGTAGGCGTTCACCCCGTCCGCGTACGCCTGGAGGTTCTTCTTGGTGTCCGCGGAGAGGACGGTGTCGTACTCCTCCTGCGCGACCTTGCGCCAGCCCAGCGTGCGCAGGAAGGCGTCCGTGTCGACCTGCCCGGAGCCGAACATCTCGGAGAGCCGGCCGGCCGTCATGTGACGGCGGACGTCCATCTCCCAGAAGCGGTCCTGCGCCTGCACGAAGCCCTGGGCGCGGAACAGGTCGGCGTCGGAGTCCGCGTAGAGCTGCGGGATCCCGTAGCTGTCGCGCTTGACGTCGACGTTGCCGGCGAGGCCGTCGATCTTGATGGAGCCGTTCGTCTGCGGGTACGAGGCCCGCACAGTGGTTACGGACCAGAACGCGCTGTAACCGATACCCGCGACAAGCGCCAGCACCAGGACGATCACGATCAGGCGGGCGCGTCGCCCCTTCTTCTTGCCGGTCTTCGCACCGGCAGAACCGGAAGAGCCGGAAGAGGCGGTTGTGTTGGCGGGCATCGCTGTCCTTCGAGGGGCAGGGTGGTCCTGGGAGTGCAGGAGCAACCATAGGCGCAGCACCGAAGCGGGTCCGACGCGGTATCGGGATGCATCGAATCGAGGAGCGATCGCACGAACGCTCGAAGCCGTCAAGAAAACGTTAAAGATTAGGTAAGGTAACGAAGTACCGGCCGCCGGAAGACGATTCGGCAGGCGTACGCAGGGAAGGAACGGCCACTGACTGTCCACGCGCTCAACGAACTCCTGCTCGTCTGCTCACTCGTGCTGCTCGTCGCCGTCGTGGCGGTACGCATCTCGTCCCGCAGCGGCCTCCCCAGCCTGCTCCTGTATCTCGGCATCGGGATCGCCATAGGGCAGGACGGGATCTTCCACGTCAAGTTCGACAACGCCGAACTCACCCAGGCGTTCGGCTACGCCGCTCTGGTCGTGATCCTGGCCGAGGGCGGCCTGGGCACGAAGTGGAAAGAGATCAAGCCGGCGCTGCCCGCCGCCGCCATGCTCTCGGTCGTCGGCGTCGCGGTGAGCGTCGGCGTCACCGCGGCCGGGGCGCACTATCTGGTCGGCCTGGACTGGCGGCAGTCGCTGATCATCGGCGCGGTCGTCTCGTCGACCGACGCCGCCGCGGTCTTCTCCGTGCTGCGCAAGGTGCCGCTGCCGGCCCGGATCACCGGTGTACTGGAGGCCGAGTCCGGCTTCAACGACGCCCCCGTGGTGATCCTGGTGGTGGCCTTCTCGACCAGGGGGCCGGTGGACAGCTGGTACGTACTGGTCGGCGAGATCGCCCTGGAACTGGCGATCGGCGCGGCCGTCGGTATCGCCGTCGGCTGGCTCGGCTCGTTCGGACTGCGTCATGTGGCCCTGCCCGCGTCCGGTCTCTACCCGATCGCGGTGATGGCGATCGCCGTGTCCGCGTACGCGGCGGGCGCCATGCTCCACGGCAGCGGCTTCCTCGCCGTCTATCTGGCCGCGATGATCCTCGGCAACGCCAAACTGCCCCACTGGCCCGCCACCCGCGGCTTCGCCGACGGGCTCGGCTGGCTGGCACAGATCGGCATGTTCGTCCTGCTCGGGCTGCTGGTCGCCCCGCACGACCTGCTCGAGGACTTCTGGCCCGCGGTGATCGTCGGTCTGGTGCTGACAGTGGTGGCGCGACCGCTGGAGGTCTTCATCTCGCTCATCCCGTTCCGGATGTCCTGGCAGGAGAAGACCTTCATGTCATGGGCGGGGCTGCGCGGCGCCGTACCCATCATCCTGGCGACCATTCCCATGGTGTCCGGGATCGAGGGCTCCGCCCACGTCTTCAACATCGTCTTCGTACTCGTTGTCGTCTACACGCTGATTCAGGGACCGACCCTGCCCTGGCTGGCCAAGGCCCTGAAGATCGCCGAGGACCCGTCCGAGGCCGCCGACCTGGGCATCGAGTCGGCGCCGCTGGAACGGCTGCGCGGTCATCTGCTGTCGGTCGCGATCCCCGCGAAGTCGAAGATGCACGGCGTGGAGGTCGCCGAACTGCGACTGCCCGCCGGCGCCGCGGTCACCCTGGTCGTACGGGACGGCAAGAGCTTCGTCCCCGCGCCGTCGACGGTGCTGCGGCGCGGGGACGAACTGCTGGTCGTCACGACCGATCCGGTACGCGACGCGGCGGAGTCGCGGCTGCGGGCAGTTGGCGAGGGCGGCAAGCTGGCCAGCTGGCTGGGGACCGACGGGGACAGCAGGGGCGCGAGGGCCCATCACTGACCATCCGAAGCGCACGACCAGGAGTCTGCGCACAATCGCAGGCAGGCAAGCAATCCTGCCTGTAGCATGAAGGAAACCTGATCGATACATCTGGTCACTCCACCTGATCGACCAACTCTGCCTGATGCAGAGCTGGCGCGACCGTATGGCGGTCGTGGCGTCCTCCGCCTCTGCAGCGAGCGCCCGGCATCTACCGCAGTTCCGCGCGAAGAGGACAGCTCTCGGCAGCCCCCGTACGGGACCGGCACCCACAGGTGCGGACCGGCGGGGGCACCGCTACCAGGCGGCAGAAAGGCATGGACCGTGGCGTCCACGGTCTCCGACCGCCCCGGTTACCAGCAGCTGCTGCGCACCCCGGGGGCGTGGACCTTCCTCCTGCCGGGCTTCGCCGCACGGCAACCCTTCGCCATGCTGACGATCGGCATCGTTCTGCTGATCCAGCACACCACCGGTTCGTACGGCAGCGCGGGCGCCGTCGCCGCTGTCACCGGCGTCTCCATGGCGCTGTTCGCACCCCAGAGCGGCAAGCTCGCCGACCGCATCGGCCAGCGCGCCGTACTGCTGCCGGGCGTCCTCGTGCACGCGGCGTCCGTATCGGCACTGACCGCACTCGCCCTGGCGGACGCGCCGCTGTGGCTGCTGTTCCTGGCCGCCGTTCCGACGGGTGTGTCCGTCCCCCAGATCGGGCCCATGGTGCGGGCCCGCTGGGCGGCCCTGCTGGGCGCGGCTCCGGGCCGGGAGGCCTCGCCGCTGATGTCGACCGCCGCCGCCTTCGAGTCGGTGACGGACGAGTTCACCTTCGTCATCGGGCCGGTCCTCGCCACCGCGCTGTGCACCGGCGTGCACCCGGCGGCCGGGCTGATCACGGAAGCCGCGCTGACGCTGGTGGGCGGGCTGCTCTTCGCGGCGCAGCACCGCACCCAGCCCGCGGTCCGAGCCGCCGCGGCCGGCGCCTCCGGACAGCGCGTCTCCGCCCTGTCCGTGCCGGGCGTACGGGTGCTCGCGGTGGCCTTCCTCGGGATCGGCGCGGTCTTCGGCGGCATGCAGGTCTCGCTGACCGCGTTCGCCGAGGAGATCGGCCGGCCCGGCGCGAACGGCCTGCTGTACGGGATCTTCGCGGCCGGCAACATGCTGGCCGGGATCGCCTGCGGCGCCATCGCCTGGAAGAGCGGGCCGCGACGCAGGCTGATCGCCGGGTACGCGGCGCTGACGCTGACCGCTTCGGGGCTGTGGGCGGTGCACTCCGTGCCGCTGCTGGCCGGGCTCGGACTGCTCGTCGGGCTCTCCATCGCACCCGCGCTGATCAGCGGATACATGCTGGTCGAGACGCTGGTTCCGGCGTCCGCGCGGACCGAGGCGTTCACCTGGCTGACGGGTTCGGTCGCGCTCGGCCAGGCGGCTGCGGTGACGGTCGCCGGACGGCTCGCGGACGCCCATGGCGCGAGCACCGGCTTTGTGGTGCCGCTGGTGGGGACCGTGCTGGCGCTGGTCACCCTGGTAGCACTGCATTCGAGGCTGACACCGGCCCGCGCGACCATCACGGCCGCACGCGGCGCGGTTCACCGCGATCCTGTCGCGGCCAGAAAGTGACGATTCATGCGCTCGCATCACGCTCACGCTCAGCGGAATACGCCAGTGTGACTCCTCCGCCACATAATGTGACAGCTTCTCACTCAGGCAGACGGCCCTCATGACGGCCAAGCCCTGACCGCTGCCCTGCGGGCAGGTGACAGACATTACTGCAAACAGCGGCTTGTAGCAGTTACCATTGACGACTGTTAGCACTCATCGAGTGAGAGTGCCAGGAGGAAGACAAGTGCCGACCTATCAGTACCAGTGCACCGAATGCGGCGAGGGCCTCGAGGCGGTGCAGAAGTTCACCGATGACGCCCTGACCGTGTGCCCGAGCTGCGAGGGACGCCTGAAGAAGGTGTTCTCGGCGGTCGGCATCGTCTTCAAGGGTTCCGGTTTCTACCGGAACGACAGCCGCGGATCGTCGTCGAGCAGCACGCCGTCGTCTTCGTCCGCGAAGGCATCCGGTTCCGCTTCGTCTTCCTCGACGGGGTCGGACTCGAAGTCGTCCGCTTCGTCCGCCTCCGCTTCGTCCTCTTCCTCGTCGACGTCCTCCGCGTCGCCGTCGAGTGGTACGTCGGCCGCCTGAGCCGAGGTACCCAGCCTCTCTTCACCGGGGACTCCGCCGATCCACTCGGCGGAGTCCCCGGCGTTTTTGCGCCCCGCTACTGTGATCGCATGGTGAACGCAGAGATCGGTGTCATCGGCGGCTCGGGCCTGTACTCCTTCCTGGAGGACGTCACCGAGGTTCGCGTGGACACCCCGTACGGACAGCCGAGCGACTCCCTCTTCCTCGGCGAGATCGGCGGCCGCCGGGTCGCCTTCCTCCCCCGCCACGGCCGCGGCCACCATGTGCCGCCGCACCGCATCAACTACCGCGCCAACCTGTGGGCCCTGCGCTCCGTGGGCGTACGTCAGGTGCTCGGCCCGTGCGCGGTCGGCGGGCTGCGACCGGAGTACGGCCCCGGGACGCTGCTCGTTCCGGACCAGCTGGTGGACCGCACCAAGACCCGTACGCAGACGTATTACGACGGGGAGACCCGGCCGGACGGGGTGGCGCCGAACGTGGTGCATCTGGGCTTCGCCGATCCGTACTGTCCCGAGGGGCGCAAGGTCGCGCTGGCGTCGGCCCGCGGCAGGGACTGGGAGCCGGTGGACGGCGGCACACTCGTCGTCGTGGAGGGGCCGCGCTTCTCGACCAGGGCCGAATCGCGCTGGCATGCGGCGATGGGCTGGTCCGTGGTCGGGATGACCGGGCATCCGGAGGCCGTGCTCGCCCGCGAACTGGGGCTCTGCTACACGACGATGACGCTGGTGACGGACCTGGACGCGGGTGCCGAGGCAGGCGAGGGCGTCTCCCACGGGGAGGTGCTGAAGGTGTTCGCCGCCAATGTGGACCGGCTGCGGTCGGTGCTCTTCGACGCGGTGACCGCGCTGCCCGCGGAGGGGGATCGCCACTGTCCCTGTGCGCATGCGCTGGACGGGATCGAGACGGGACTCGAACTGCCGTAGGGGGGTGCCCCGGTGGCGGGTGGGTGACGGAGTTGTCCACACCGTGGGGGCTGTCCACAGGACCCAGCGGGAATCTCGCGGAAGGCGGAGGGTGAGGGGCGTCGGCGTTCGTCCGGACTCCGCGCTCCTCACGACTGGTGGTGTTGGCCATGTTCCCGCCCGCTTCTGCGACCTCCTCCTCGCTTCATGTACGCCCGTCCGTCCCGGGCCCGCCGGTGTCGGCGCCCGCGCCCTGCGGGGTGCCCTCGTTCGCGCCGTTGCGGGTGCGCGGGGGCGGGGGGCGCCGGCTGCGGCGTGCGATGTGGCGGCAGCGTCGCGCGATGGCGGCCGGGCTGGCGCTGACGGCTGCGGCGCTGGCCGCCGCGGGACTGGGCGGCGGCGAGGCCCCCGGCGGTGCCGGGGGCGCGGCAGGTGCCGGGCCGGTGAAGCGACGGCCGGTTCCGCTGGTGTCGGCACCGGTCCGGATCGCGGATGCGGCAACCGTCCGGCTGCTGCGCCCCGGCGACCGGGTCGATGTGATCGCGGCCGGGGGCGCCGGGGCCGATGCCAGGGTGGTGGCGAAGGGGGCCCGGGTGGCGGCGGTGCCGCGGGCACCGGCCGACGGTGGGGCGGAGGATCCTGCGGAAGGTCCTGCGGTGGGCGGCGCGCTGGTCGTGCTGTCCGTGCCACGGAGCACGGCCGCATCGCTGGCCGGCGCGGGGATCTCGGCCCGGCTGGCGGTGACCCTGTGCTGAACGGGACCCATCACCCCTGCGGACTGACGCACCGCCAGGCAACCGGCCCGAAGGCGTGGATCGGGTGGTTCTGCCGCGTACTGCCCCAGGTTGCGGAACAGTTCGCTCCCCCTGCGGCTCCCGCGGAGGAAGGCTCACTCGTGAGCGAGAAGAAGAAGGCCGGTCCGGGGGAGGGCTACAGCTCCTGCCTCAAGGAACCCCTGCGTCACCGACCCGAAGGCGGGCGAGAGCCGCGGCCAGGACCCGGGGCGCGGGCACGCGGAGCTCAGACGTGGTGGGGCGGCTTCTCGTCGAGGAAGCGCGCAAGGTCGGCGGAGCTGTCGCCGCCCGGGGCCCGCTCACCCCACCCTCGGTCCGTATCGTCCGCGGACTGCTGGTCCAGTGGATCGTCGAAGATCAGAGCCGGCTTGGGCTTCCTCTGTTCCGGTTGTACGGGGTGTGCCGGCTGTGTCGGTTTCGAATCGCGCGGTCCGGAGGCGGGGGCGGTGCTCATGTCTCCAGGGTACGGCGGCTCCCCCGGGTACGGCAGCGGTCAGCGGTCCTTCGGGTCGAGCATCCAGAGCCCGAGGACGACGGCGAAGGACAGGCAGAGGAAGCCCGCACCCCACCAGGCCGTTGCGGTGTTGCCCTCCATCCATTCGTCGACGACGACGGTCAGGCCCCAGAGCTGGCCGATGACCACGGTCATGGCCAGGGCCAGCCGGGCCGTCAGTTTCGAGGAGCGCTCGGGTTCCTGGTCGGTGCCCGCTCCCGGGCCCGGACCGGTGCGGCGGACCCGGGGGTCGCCGTAGCCGCTGGTGGAGCGGATCTGCGGATAGCGCTCACGGACGGGGCGGTTCAGCTCCGGCCGGGCGCTGCCCGGGTGGTACTCCGGGTAGGCCCGCGGGTCCGGGCCGGCGGGCTGCTGGGCGTCGGTCATGTCCGCCTGCCGGGGGGCTCGGCTTCGGTTGCCTGGGTACGGTGCGCCTTCGCGCCGGGAGCCTGCGCGGGGGGTGTCTCCCCGCCGCCGCCCCGGACGGAGGGGCAGCCGATCCGGGAGGCGAGGTCCGGGCGCTCGGAGCTGATCTGGCGGCACAGGTCCTGCTCGATGCTCTCGCCGGAGCGGGTGGTGCCGATGGCCCAGACGCTGCCGTCGGTCTCCTCCGTGAGCACCACCTTGGGCAGCGCACGGGGCGGCGGTCCGGCGGTGACCTCGCCGGTGCGGGCGTCGAAGACGCCGTCGTGGCAGGGGCAGTAGAGCTCCCCCTCCGCACCACGGTCCTTGCGCCAGAGGACCGCGCAGGCGAGATGGGTACAGATCGCGGAGTAGCCGACGAGGGTGCCGTCGTCCAGCCGGACGGCGACCGCCTTGTCCTCTTCGTCCGGGTAGCTGAAGGCGAGGGACTCGCCCGGCAGGAGCTGGGCGGCGATCTTCCTCGGCCCAGGTGCCTTGCCGTCCTCGGGCTCCCCGTGGCGCGGGAGCATCCCGGAGGCCACGCCGAGCCCGCCGACCGCCAGCCCGCCGGAGACGGTGGCGACGATCCGGAGATAGTCACGCCGGGTGGTGAGGGAGTCGGCGGCGATCCGGTCGTGCAGGGCCTCGCGCGGGTCCCCGCCGGGGTGCCGGTCCCCGGCCGGTGGCTGTTGGCTGACACTCATCGGCGGACGTCCTTCCCGTTGATTTCGACGACGGGAAGACCGCCGGGCACCGGCCACTGGACCTTGTCGGCGGGGACGACCATCGCGACGCCGGTACGGACCTCGGTCGCGCCGAAGGTGAAGGTGTCGGCGATCTGGACACCGGGCCGCTCGGCCTGGAGTTCCTCGGCCGTTCCGTAGAACAGCGCCCCCGTCGGACAGACGGTGGCGCACATGGGGGCGAGGCCGCAGGCGGTGCGGTCGTAGCAGAGGTTGCACTTCATCTGCAGCTTCGCCTGGAGGTCGATCTTCGGGACGCCGAAGGGGCAGGCATTGACGCAGTTGGCACAGCCGATGCAGCGGGTGGTGTCGGCCTGCTGCACCACACCGTCGGCGGTGACCAGGATGGCGTCGGCCGGGCAGACCTCGGCGCACGGGGCGACCGGGTCCTCGCAGTGCATACAGACAGTGGGGAGGGAGGCGACGGAGTGGCCCTCGTCGGTGTAGTCGAGGTGGATCATCGACTTACCGCGGTGCGAGTCGCACTCCCGGCAGGCGGAGACACAGGCCTGGCAGCCGATGCAGCGCCCCGGGTCGATGAAGATCGTTCTTCCCATCATCCGGGGCTCAGCCCCTCTCCGATGTGCCACGGCCCTGTGGGGACGTGGGCGGCCGTGGGTCGGTGCGGGAGACCTGGGCCTCCGGATAGGCGACGTGGCCGGGTGCCACGGGAGGTGCGGGGACCTCGTCGATCTTCTCGGCGTGCTCGATGCGGCAGGCGCACACCTTGTATTCGGGGATCTTGGAACGGGGGTCGAGGGCGTCGATGGTGAGTGCGTTGGCAGCGGTGGGTACCGGCCAGTGGTACGGGATGAAGACGGTGTCGGGGCGGATCGCCTCGGTGACGAGGGCGGGGAAGACCTCGCTTCCGCGCCTGGTGACGACGCGGACCGGTTCGCCGTTGCGGAAGCCGTGGGAGGGGTGGATCTCGGCCCAGGGGCGCGGGGTCTGTTCGACGAGGCCGCCCAGGCGTCGGGTCTGGTTGCCGGAGAGGTAGTGGGCGACGGTGCGGCCGGTGGTGAGCGACATGGGGTGCTCGTCGTCGTACGGGTCCATCGGCGGGTGCCAGTCGACGACCTGCAGGTGGATCTTTCCGTCGGGGTGGTAGGTCCGGCCGTCCTCGAAGAGCCGGGGGGTGCCGGGGTGGTCGATGGTGGGGCAGGGCCAGGCGATGCCGCCGGTCTCCTCCAGCCGTTCGTAGGTGATGCCGTAGTAGTCGTTGACGGTGCCGGCGGAGGCGATCCGCAGCTCGTCGAAGACGGCGCGCGAGTCGGCGAACGCGAATTTGTCGCCGGCGCCGAGCCGCCGGGCGAGTTCGCACATCACCCAGGTGTCGGTCCGTACCCCGGGAGGCGGGTCCTGTGCCTTGTTGTGCTTGACGACGCGGGCCTCGGCGTTGGCCATCACCCCTTCGTCCTCGGCCCAGGTGGTGACGGGGAAGACGACATGTGCGTTGACAGCGGTCTCGGAAAGGAAGAAATCGAATTGGGCATGGAATTCGGCGGCGTCGTACCCCTCCTTGACCACTCCGTAGTTGGGCAGGGAGACGAAGGGGTTGTTGCAGATGCCGATCAAACCCCGGATCTCGCGGCGCTGCATCTGCCAGACCATTTCCATCATCGAGGTACCGGCGGGCGGGAGTTCGGACTCCTCGATGCCCCAGATCTCGCAGATCTGCCGACGGTGCTCCGCGTTCATGATCGAGCGGCCGCCGGGCAGGAGGTCCGATTTCTGGCCGTGCTCGCGGCCGCCCTGCCCGTTGCCCTGGCCGGTGATGGTGCCGTAGCCGGCGCCGGGCTTGCCGATGTGGCCGGTGGCGGCGCAGAGGTTGATCACGGCGAGGCAGTTCTCGACGCCCTGCGAGTGGTGCTCGATGCCGCGGGCGTGCCAGGCCATGGCCTTGGGGGCGCGGGCGAAGGTCCGGGCGACCTGAACGATCTGTTCGGCGGGGACACCGCAGATCTCGGCGCCACGGGACGGCGGGTACTCGGCGGCCTTGGCCCTGACCTCGTCCCAGCCGGTGGTGTGGGCGGCGAGATAGGCCTCGTCGGTGAGGCCCTCCTCGATGACGACGTTCAGAACGGAGGTGAAGAACGCCGAGTCGGTGCCCGGCTTGAGGGCGACATGGATGTCGGCGGTGCGAGCGATCGCGGTTTCGCGCGGGTCGATGACGATCAGGCTCGCGCCGCGGTCCCGGGCTCCCCACACATACTGGGTCATCACGGGGAAGCATTCGCCGACGTTGGAGCCCGCGATCAGCAGGCAGTCGGTGAGCAGGATGTCGGAGAACGGGTTGCCGGCCCGGTCGATGCCGAAGGCGAGCTTGTTGGCTCCCGCGGCGCTGACCATGCAGAGCCGGCCGTTGTAGTCGACATGCCGGGTCTTGAGTGCTACCCGGGCGAACTTGCCGACCAGATACGTCTTCTCGGAGTACAGGCTGGCGCCGCCGAGCACCCCGAAGGCGTCGTTGCCGTACGTCTGCTGGATGCGTTTGACTTCGGAGACCGTGAAGTCGAGCGCCTCGTCCCACGAGGCTTCGCGGAACGCCTCGTCACGGGAACGGCGCATCAGCGGGGCGGTGAGCCGGTCGGGGTGGTTGACCTGCTGGTACGCGTTGACGCCCTTGGGGCACAGCCGCATCCGGTTGATGTCGTGATTACGGGGTTCGACGCCGAAGACCTTTCCGCCGCGGTCGACACGCAGATACATCCCGCACTGGACGCCGCAGAAGCAGCAGTGGGTGGGGACGAGGGTCTCGCCGTTCTGGTCGGCGTGCCACCGGTCGGCAGGGATGCCGCCCGCGTCCCGGAAGGCCCGGGTGCCGGGCGGGGCGAGGGACGGGTCGAGCGGAACGGCCCTACGGGGGTCGTCGGCTCGCGGATCCGCGGTCACTTGAAGCCCTTCTTCACATGGGAGAGATAGGCACTGCCGCGCAGGACCCGCTTGCAGCGCGGGCAGTATTCGGCCCACTCGTCGAAGTCGAGGCTGAGATCACGCATGGTGCCGCGGAGGTTCTCGACGTACGGTCCGGTGTCGATGGGCTCCTCGCAGCGGCGGCAGCTGAAGATCTCCTGGTCCTGCAGGCCGGTGTACTTGAACAGCTGCATACCGACCGCGGCCGGGCGCTGGACGATGTGGAAGAACTTCCCGAACGGGAGGTAGATGAGGGTGAAGACCACCGACACCATGTGGAGGATCGCCAGGAATTCGTATCCGCCGCCGTGCAGGAAGATCGACGAGAAGGTGAGCAGCAGACCGGTCACGGAAATGACGATCAGCGCGATCAGCGGGACGAGGTCGTAGGCGAAGCGCTGGCCGGTGATGGCGCCGCGGTCCTTCATCCGGCGCCACAGGAAGTAGCAGGCACCGGGGATGACGAGCACGGCGGCGATGTCGAGGCCGTGGAACATCAGCCAGCCGAGGACGTTCAGCGAATCGAAGCCGATGATCTTGAAGCCCCAGATGCGCATCTCGTAGCCGGGGCCCGAGCCGCTGCCCGAGGTGAAGGTGAACCACCCCCAGGTCAGCGGGAAGGTGATCAGCGAGGCGAGGACGCAGCCCCAGAAGATCAGCTGGTGGGCGGCCCAGCGGGCGTGGGAGCGGGCGCCGAGGAACTTCTGGAAGCCCAGATAGGTGGCGATCATCTTCGGCAGGGCGGTCGGGGCCTTACGGAAGTTGGCCATGGAGAAAAAGCTCCGCCAGCCCTGCCGGAACAGGCGCCGGGCACCTGGCGCGGAGATCCAGACCGTGTAGCGGTAGGCGACACCGAAGGCGAGGAAGACCGTGGCGACCGCGTACGGGAGAAGGGCGGAGTCGAAGTTCTCCAGAAGCCGGCTACCGAAGACGATCGCGAGGATCAGCAGGACGGAGACGACGACGCCTGCCACGGTCGCACGGAAGGTGACGGACAGGGGAACGCCGGCACCGTCCGGGTCGGGCGGTGCCGGCGCACCTGTGGCTGCGGCTGCGGCTTCTGGTGGCTCGGTCACTCAGCCACCGTAGGGACGTATGGGGTTATTAGTCCTGTTTTAGCCAGCGACAGGGTGAGCCCGTCGCCCGGACGGCGCGCAGCCGGGCTCTCGGGCGGCGCGCAGGCCGTACGACGCGAAGGGACGAAGCGGACGGTGGACCTCCTTGACCCGCACCTTCCGACGTCGTCCATACGCCTCTCCATCCGCCGCCTTCCACGCACTCCCGGTGTCCGCTGATCAGGGGCGCACTGACCCTCGATCCGGCCGGCACCGCCGGCTCCGGGCTTCACGCCCCTCACACCTGCGGTTTCGTTCGGGACTGCCGACCACCGTCCACTGGTGAATGCATGCGCAAGAATCTCCGGGAGGCTTTCCCCGATCGGGCTGCGCGTCCCGGCGCCCGCCCTCGGGGCGGTCTGCTGTGCTGGGGCGCATGCCCCGGATGACCGCTCGCAGCCGCACCGAGGAACACCGCGCGTCGACCCCGCTGGAGCTCTTCTTCGACCTGTGTTTCGTCGTCGCCGTCGCCCAGGCGGGCGGCCGTCTCGTGCATGCCGTCGTCGAGGGGCACCCCGGCACCGGGGTCGCCGGCTACCTGGCGGTGTTCTTCGCGATCTGGTGGGCCTGGGTCAACTTCTCCTGGTTCGCCTCCGCGTACGACACCGACGACGCGTTGTACCGCGTGGTCACGTTCGTCCAGATCACCGGCGTGCTCATCTTCGCCGCCGGGGTGCCACGCGCCTTCGACAACGGGGACTGGACGCTCGGCGTCATCGGATATGTGGTGATGCGGCTCGCACTGACCAGCCAGTGGCTGCGGGTGACCCACTACGCCGAGGGCGCGGAGCGCACGGTCGCACGGCGGTACGCCATCGGCATCGTCCTGCTCCAACTGGGCTGGATCGGCATGCTGTTCGTGCCCGCCGGTGCGAACGGCGCCCGTACCGCAGTCTTCGTCGTGCTCGCCCTGTGCGAGCTGGCGGTCCCGACGATCGCCGAGCGCGACCTCGGGACGAGCTGGCATCCGCACCACATCGGCGAGCGGTACGGGCTGTTCACCATCATCGTGCTCGGGGAGACGATCGCCGCCGCGACGGTCGCCGTCCAGGAGGCGGCCGACGAGCACGAAGCGCTCGACGAACTGCTGCCGGTCGCCGCGGGCGGGCTGCTGCTGGTGTTCGCCGCCTGGTGGATCTACTTCGCCGTGCCGATCCACAGCTATCTCCGCGGCAACAGGCAGGCGTTCGTCTGGGGATACGGCCACTACGTGATCTTCGGCTCCGCCGCCGCGATCGGCTCGGGCATCGAGGTCGCGGTGGAGGAGGCCATTGGCAAGGCGCATGTGTCGACGACGGCCGCCTCGGCCGCCGTGACGGTGCCCGCCGCGGTCTATCTGCTGACGGTGTGGCTGATCCACGCCCGCCACTTCAAGCGCGACCTCGCGGAGCAACTGCCCCTCCCCCTGGCCGCGGTGGCCATCCTTGGCTGTACGTTCGCCGGGGAGTGGGCGGTCTTCGCGGCCGGTCTGGTGGCGGCCGCGACGGTGGCCGTCGGGGTGTCGCTGTCGCGACGCCCGGCACCGGGCGCACCGGGCGCCGTGGTTTCGCCGAACCGGACGTGAGGAGCACGGGATGACCGGACAGGATGCGCAGTTCCCGCTTTCACCGGCGACAGGGGCGATGGACGCGCTGACCGATGTCGCCGGGCTGCGCGTCGGTCATGCGCAGGTGCCGGGCGACGGCGCGCTGAGCGGCACCACTGTCGTCCTCGCCCCCGAGGGCGGCGCCGTCGCGGCTGTCGACGTACGCGGCGGTGGCCCCGGCACCCGGGAGACGGACGCACTCGACCCGCGCAATCTGGTGCAGCGGATCGACGCCGTCGTCCTGACCGGTGGCAGCGCCTACGGTCTGGACTCGGCGTCCGGTGTGATGGCCTGGCTGGAGGAGCAGCGGCGGGGTGTGCGGGTCGGCCCCGATCCGTCGCAGGTGGTGCCGGTGGTCCCGGCCGCGTGCATCTTCGACCTGGGGCGGGGCGGCGACTGGCGGGCCCGCCCGGACGCCTCGACGGGCCGCGCCGCCGTGGAAGCCGCAGCCGGTACGGAGCCGGGGGCCCCGGTCGTCGAGGGCGGGGTCGGTGCGGGTACGGGCGCGGTCGCCGGTCAGCTCAAGGGCGGCGTGGGCACGGCGAGCGTGCGGCTGCCGTCCGGAATCACGGTCGGCGTGCTGGTCGTGGTGAATGCGGCGGGCTCCGTGGTCGATCCGGTGACCGGGGTGCTGTACGGGGAGTACGGCGCCGCGGCGCCGCCCGTGCACCCCGCGGCCGGGGTCCACGAAGCCGCCGTGCGCCGCCTGGCCGAAGCACGGGAGGCGAACGCGCTCCCCACGCTCAACACCACGCTCGCCGTCGTCGCCACCGACGCGGATCTCAGCCGGGCGCAGGCACAGAAGCTCGCGGGCACGGCGCACGACGGGCTGGCGCGTGCCGTGCGGCCCGTACATCTACTGACCGACGGGGACACGGTCTTCGCGCTGGCCACGGGCGAGCGCCCCTTGCCGCCGAAGAACCCGATCGCTCTGAACGAGCTCCTGGCAGCGGGCGCGGACACCCTGACCCGCGCCGTCGTGAAGGCCGTACGGGCGGCGGAGGGCGTCGACCTCCGCCCCGGCGCGGGCGTCCACCCCTCGTACAGCGATCTCTACGGCCCCCGCTGACCCACCCGCCGCGGCCGGGCGCCCACCGACTCGCCATCCACAGAAGGAAGTTCGGACGAATCGCCAGGAACCTTCCGCACGCGTCATACGTTTTCAGGAACCCCGGTCACGATGTCAGACCCAGGGACTACGTTAAGCACGCATCAAGTAACACGCGGCGACGGCCTGGAGACAGCACCTTGAGCGATCCGTACGAGACAACCGAGCAGCATCTCGACCGACTCCTACGACGGGCACTCAACTCTTTCGACCTGCCCGACTGCACGGTCGAGCAACTCGGGACCGCGCTGGCCCACAGCAGTTCCCTGCACTCCTCGCATCACAGTTCCGTGCTGCATCGCGAGACCTACCGGCACACCTACCTGCTGGCCGACGGCTCCGCGCTCACCTTGTGGGAGCTCGTCCACAGCACCGCCAGGGACACGGCGGACCCCCGGTCGCGGAGGCAGCCCGCCCCCCAGCACCACGAGTTGTACGACGACGAGGCGGACGTCCAGGTCGCCGCCGCCCGGCTGTCCGGCAGCTTCTCCGACGTACCCGTGTTCGGCGAGGACAGCCCACAGGCCGACCTGGAGACACTGACGATCCTGATGGCCGCTCCACCGGCCCCGCTGCCCCGGATGTACGCGCCGGACAACTCCGCGGACCACGCCCGCCGGGTCCTGCGCCGCGCGGAGAACAGCGACGGTCCGGGCGAGGAGACCGCGCGCCTCCTGCGGGCCGCCTTCGCCCACCACATCACCCAGATCTTCGGCAGGCAGTGCCGGGTCGACGGGCGGGACGCCGGATTCACGCTGTACGAGCACGCGTTCCTGCTCCTCGACGGCAGTGAGACGAGCCTCTGGGAGGTCGAGCACACGGCTACGCCGGACGGTCGCCACATGTGCGAGGTGTACGGGGACGAGAAGACGGCACGCGAGGCGATGGAGAGCCGTACGCGCATCTGCTGACCGCTGCGCCGCCCGCCGCGACCCGTTCGCCGAGGGAGGCTGCCGCCGAGCCGCACGCGAAGGTGCCCGCGCCCCCCGAGGGGGTGCGGGCACCTTCGCGTGCGGGCAGGCACCTTCAGGACGTCAGCACGGGCTCCTTGGCCACCTCGCCCGGCGCACCGTCGGCGTCCTGGACGTCCTCGCCGCCCTCCACGTGCCGGCGCGGCCGGGCGGGCAGCGCGAACATCACCAGGAAGATCACCGCGAGCACTCCGGCCACCCACCAGAGCGAGTGCTGGAACGCCTCGGCGAACGCCGGACCCACCGCCTCCGGCGCCAGCCGGTCGCTGATCGACCCGAAGAAGACGACCGAGACCAGGCCGAGCCCCAGCGCGTTGCCCATCTGCTGCACGGTGTTGATCAGCCCGGACGCCGACCCCGAGTGCTCCTTCGGCACCTCGGACAGCACCGCGTCCGTCAGCGGGGCCACGATCAGCCCCATCCCGATCCCCATGACCACCAGCGGCAGAGCCATCTGCCAGGGCGCGATGGACATGCCGTACCGGTCGGACTCCCAGATGTAGAGCAGCAGGCCGACGATCATCAGGAGCGCGCCCGCCTGCAGCACCTTGCGGCCGAACCGGGGCACCAGCTTCTGTACGGAGATCCCGGCGGCGAACGAGACGGCGATCGAGAACGGGATGCCGGTCGTGCCGGCCCGCAGCTCGCTCCAGCCGAGGCCGATCTGCATGTACAGCGTCCAGACCAGGAAGAAGATGCCGAGCCCGATGCCGAAGGTCAGCTGGACGGCGATACCCGCCGCGAAGCTCTTGACCCGGAACAGCGAGAGCTCGACGAGCGGCGAGCCGTCCTTGCGCGCCTTCTCCCGCTCGAACAGCACCAGGGCCAGGAAGACCAGCGCGCTGCCGGCCATCAACGCGTACCCCCACAGCGGCCAGCCCAGCTCGCGCCCACGGGTCAGCGGGTAGAGCAGCATCAGCAGCCCCAGTGTCACCAGCGCGACACCGACCAGGTCGAGCCGGAGGGCCTTCGGAGCCTTGGACTCCGTGATGAACTTCCGGCCCAGGACCAGTCCCGCGATGCCGACCGGCAGGTTGATCAGGAAGATCGGCCGCCACTCCAGACCAGCGATGTTCCACTCGGTGAGCAGTGCGCCCAGCAGCGGTCCCATGACCGCGCCGAGACCGACGACCGCACCGAAGAGACCGAAGACCTTGCCGCGCTCGTGCGCCGGGAAGGTGGCGTGCACGATCGACAGCACCTGCGGGACCATCAGCGCGGCGGTGCCACCCTGCAGGATGCGGGAAGCGATCAGCATCTCCGGGTTCGCGGCGAAGCCGCAGAGCGCCGAGGCCAGCGTGAAGCCGCCGATGCCGATGAGAAAGAGCCGCTTGCGGCCGTAGATGTCGCCGAGCCGGCCGCCGGTGATCAGACCGGCCGCGAAGGCCAGGGCGTATCCGGCGGTGATCCACTGGATCGAGCTGAACGTCGCACCGGTGTCCTGCTTGATGCTCGGGATGGCAATGTTGACGATCGTGACGTCCACCAGGTCCATGAAGGCCGCGGTCATCACGATGGCGAGCGCGAACCACCGGCGCCGGTCCGACGGGTCCGAGGACACCGCGGGAGCGGCCGCCGTGGACGGCAGAGGGGATTCGGAAGAATTCATGCGATGAAGTTAGAGACCCATTAGGTCAGTCCATGACCCAATGGGCGGGCATCCTGGATCCATGACCGATACCCCGGCACGACTGCTGAATCTGCTGTCGCTCCTGCAGACGCCGCGCGAGTGGCCGGGCAGCGAGCTCGCCGAGCGGCTCCGGGTCAGCCCGCGAACCATCCGCCGCGACATCGACCGGCTCCGCGACCTCGGCTACCCCGTCGAGGCGTCGCGCGGCTCGGTGGGCGGCTACCGCCTGGTCGCGGGCGCCGCCATGCCGCCGCTGCTCCTCGACGACGAGGAGGCGGTGGCCATCGCCGTGGGGCTGCGGGCGGGCGCCGGGCATGCCATCGAGGGGGTCGACGAGGCGTCCGTGCGGGCGCTGGCGAAGCTGGAACAGGTGCTGCCGTCACGGCTGCGGCACCGGGTCTCGGTCCTGCAGAACGCGACGGTGCCGCTGGCCCGTGGCGACGGTGCGACCATCGACCCGCAGACACTGACGGTGATGGCGGCGGCGGTCACCGGGCAGGAGCGGCTGCGGTTCACCTACCGGGCGGGGGACGGCGCCGAGACGAAGCGGCTGGTCGAGCCGTACCGGCTGGTGAGCACGGGGTGGCGGTGGTACCTCGTGGCGTACGACCTGGGGCGCGAGGCGTGGCGCACGTTCCGCGTCGACCGGGTGAGCGAGCCGTTCGCCACGGGGGCCCGCTTCACCCCGCGCGAGCTGCCCACGGGCGACGCCGCGGAATTCCTCACCAGCTCCATCCAGCGCCGGCAGCCGGAGCTGGCTGTCGAGGTGAGCTTCGCGGCCCCGGCGGAGTTCGTCACCGCCCGGCTGCCTTCGGCGTTCGGCCCACTGGAGCCGACCGGCGAACACAGCTGCCGGCTGCATGTGGTCATGGCGGACTCGCTGGAGTGGGTGGTGCTCCGGCTGGCGCTGGTCGACTGCGAGTTCACCGCTCACGCGCCGCCGGAGCTGGTGGCGCACCTGAGTGAGCTGGGTGCCCGTCTGACCCGCGCGGCCGTGCCGCCGGACTCACCACCGGCGGAGCGGCCTGCACAGCCCGGCGCAAAAGAATGAGCCCCGGCGCCAGGGGGGGTGGGCGCCGGGACTCAGCTCAGGGGGTCCGTACGAAGCGACCCATATCGGAGGCTACTGGACGCGGGGTCACGCCGCAGCGTCAAAACCCGTGTCGTGAGCCATTCGCTTCAGTTCGAGCAGCGCGTGCTTCTCGATCTGACGGATCCGCTCCCGGGTCAGCCCATGCTGCTTGCCCACCTCGGTGAGGGTCCGCTCACGGCCGTCCTCGATGCCGTACCGCATGCGGATGATCGACGCGGTGCGGTGGTCGAGCTTGCCGATCAGGTCCTCCAGCTCCTCGCTGCGCAGCAGCGTCATGACGGACTGCTCGGGCGACACCGCGGAGGTGTCCTCCAGCAGATCGCCGAACTGGGTCTCGCCCTCGTCGTCCACGGACATGTTGAGGCTGACCGGGTCGCGGGCCCAGTCGAGGACGTCACCGACGCGCGTCGGCGTGGAGTCCAGCTCTGCGGCGATCTCCTCGTGCTCCGGGTCGCGCCCGTGCTCACGATTGAACTCGCGCTGCACACGGCGGATCCGGCCGAGCTCCTCCACCAGGTGGACGGGGAGCCGGATCGTACGGGACTGGTCGGCTATGGAGCGGGTGATGGCCTGACGGATCCACCACGTCGCATACGTGGAGAACTTGAAGCCCTTGGCGTAGTCGAACTTCTCGACCGCACGCACCAGGCCTGCGTTTCCCTCCTGAATCAGGTCCAGCAGGGGAAGACCTGCCCGTGGGTAGCGGCGGGCGACAGCAACCACGAGTCGGAGGTTGGATCGGATGAAGATGTCCTTGGCGCGCTCGCCCTCGGCGACCAGCGCCTCCAGCTCCTCACGCGTCGCTCCACCGGCTTCGCTCTCCACCGCACCGTCGAGGATCTGCCGCGCATAGACGCCCGCCTCGACGGTCTGCGACAGTTCGACTTCCTTGGCGGCATCGAGCAGCGGCGTGCGCGCGATCTCGTCCAGGTACATGCCGACCAGGTCGCGATCGGCGATCTCTCCGCCCACGGCGCGAACACTGCTTGCCCGGTTGGTCCCGCCACTGGCGGACGAACGACGGGCGACGGCACGGGTTGCCATGCGTGCTCCCTTGCTGAGTAGGTCGCGACACCCTCTCGGGTGCCCTGCATCCGATGGAAACAACGACTGGAATCCGGACAGAATTCCCACGGTGCGCACTCATTTTCGCGATCATGCAGTACCCTGTCCGGTCGCGAGGGGAGTGCACATGCCGGGATTCCGTACAGAAGTGCAGGTCAGACCCGGCATCGAGGGCGATCTGGCGGCTCTCACGGACATCTACAACCATTACGTACGTGAGACCGCGCTCACATTCGATACCGCCCCCTTCACACCCGAACAGCGGCTGCCGTGGCTGCGCTCCCACCCTGAAGACGGCCCGCACCGCCTTCTGGTTGCTCAGGATGTCCGCATTGCCGGTCCCGCATCACTCCTGGGCTACGCCACGAGCAGCGCCTTCCGCCCCAAGGCGGCATACGCCACGTCGGTCGAGGTGAGCGTGTACTGCGCGCCGTGGGCCACCGCACGCGGGATCGGCACACTCCTCTACACGGCACTCTTCGAGGCGCTCGCCGACGAGGACCTGAACCGCGCGTACGCGGGCATCACCCAGCCCAACGACGCCTCGGTCGCACTGCACAAGCGGTTCGGCTTCCACCATGTCGGTACGTACACCGAGGTGGGCCGGAAGTTCGACACGTACTGGGACGTGGCCTGGTACGAGAAGCGGCTGGGACCGGAGGCCTAGGACCCGGTGCTGGGACCGGAGGCCTAGGACCCGGTGGGGTCGCGGCGTAGGTCCACAGCCCGTTACGAGCGGCGGGCCCCGCGCCTAGCGTGTTCCGGCATGACCGACACGACAGGCAGGACAGACTCCACAAGCGCACCGGACACGGCGCCGGTCGACCCCACCGGCACGCTCGACGAGGCGCTGGACCGGCTCCACGCCGCAGGTCCCGAGCGCAACGGCTGGCTGAGCAACCACGGCCCGATGGCCGTCGAGGCGCTCGTACGGCACGGCCAGGCGCCGGCCGTCCACCGTTGGCTCGACCACTACAGCCACAAGCTGGAGGACATGCCGGCCCCCGCGACCCGGATCACCGCGGAGAACTGGCACGAGGCCCTGGGCGACCCGCGGAGGATCGCCGACTGGACGATGTACTTCGCGCAGGAGACGGCCGGGCGCCCCTGGCAGGACGTCCTCACCGAATGGTGGCCGCGGCTGCTGCCGGGCATCGCCGCAGGCGCCACCCACCCCGTGATCCGGGTCGGCCACGCCGTGCGCACCCTGCTCGCCGGTGGAGCGAACGCGCCCCGGGTCACCGAGCTCGCGCACGGCCTCGGCTACTGGGCCGCCCGCCACCAGCCGCCGCCCGCGCTGAACCCACCGGCCTCGCTCGCGCCCGCGCCGAGTGCCGCGGCCGCGCTGGACGCCGTACCGCCGGTGGCCGACCAGAGCGGCGGCATCCGCGACCGGCTGGCGCAGCTCACCGCGTTCCCGCTGTGGCCGCAGCAGTTCGCGGACGACCCGGACGTGGCACGCACGCGGCTGGCGGAACTGGTCAGGGCCGCGACCCACCGCTACGCCACCCATGGCCATGGCGAACCGATCATGCTGGTGCACGCCGCGACCGCACCCAACGCCGTGCTGCGTACCCTGCCCGCCCTCCCCCGTGAACTGTGGCCGCAGAGCCTGGCCGCCGCCTGGGCCGCGAGCGCCGCGGTCACCGCCGCGTACAGCCCGGCCGACCCCGTCCCGTGCACCGCATCGCCGTCGGCATCCTCCGCCGACGAGATTTTCGCGCGGGCGGCGGCGCACGGTGACGACCACACCATCAAGTTCACCGACACCGCACTGGACGTCGGCGACACGGCGGCCCTGGCCGCCGCGCTCCGCTCGATCGAACTGAACCCCCCGGCCCTCTGACCACTCAGCCGAACTGCACCGACCGCTTCGCGAGCCCCATCCAGAACCCGTCGATGATGCTGCGCCCTTGATCCAGCTCGCCCTCCGAGGCACCCAGTGTCACGAAGAGCGGCGCGAAGTGCTCGGTGCGGGGGTGGGCCAGCCGCCCGGCCGGGGACTTGTGCTCGAAGTCCAGCAGCGCGTCGATGTCCTGCGCCTGCAGCGCCCGGTGCCCCCAGTCGTCGAACTCCACCGACCAGCCGGGGTTGCCGCCGCCCGTGTGCCGCAGGGCTGCGAGGTTGTGGGTGAAGAAGCCGCTGCCGACGATCAGGACGCCCTCGTCGCGCAGGGGCGCGAGCTTGCGGCCGATGTCCATCAGCTTCTGCGGGTCCAGCGTCGGCATGGAGATCTGGAGTACCGGGATGTCGGCGCCCGGGAACATCTCCACCAGCGGAACGTACGCCCCGTGGTCGAGCCCGCGGTCCGGGATGTCCTGGACCGGCGTACCGGCGCCGCGCAGCAGCTTGCGTACGCTCTCCGCCAGCTGCGGGGCACCCGGGGCCGCGTACTGCACGCGATAGTAGTGCTCCGGGAAGCCCCAGAAGTCGTAGACGAGCGGAACGGTCTCGGTCGCACCGAGGGCAAGCGGAGCCTCCTCCCAGTGGGCGGAGACCATGAGGATCGCGGTGGGGCGCGGCAGCTCGGCGGACCAGGCGGCCAGCTGGCCGGGCCAGACCGGATCGTCGGCCAGCGGCGGCGCACCGTGGGAGAGATAGAGGGCGGGCATGCGCTCCGCGGTGACAGTCATGACACTCCCCATCCACTACTACTCAAGCTAAGTCTTCTGCGGTGGTGGGATCCAGCTCATTGAAGCTTCAAGTTCCCATCCCAAGAGACCTTAGCTCTATCTAGTTCAACTTTCAAGAAAAGGTCGTACAGTGGAGCACATGACCACGGCATCCACCGGCGGGACCCGCTGGCTCTCCGACGAAGAGCAGAGCGTTTGGCGCGCCTACCTCCACGCAACCACGCTCCTGGAGGACCACCTCGACCGCCAGCTGCAACGCGATGCCGGCATGCCGCACATCTATTACGCACTGCTCGTCCAGCTCTCCCAGGCGCCCCGCCGCCAGATGCGGATGACCGAGCTGGCCAAGGACGCCAAGATCACCCGCTCCCGCCTCTCGCACGCCGTCGCCCGGCTGGAGCGGAACGGCTGGGTGCGCCGCGAGGACTGCCCGTCCGACAAGCGCGGCCAGAACGCGGTCCTCACCGACGAGGGGTACGAGATGCTCCGCCGCTCCGCGCCGGGTCATGTCCGCGCCGTACGCCAGGCGATGTTCGACCGGCTCACACCGGAGCAGGTGCGCTCGTTCGGCGAGATCATGCAGGTCATCGCCACCGGCCTGGAGCCGGAGGGTACGGACGCCGACCTGCCCTGGCTCCGCTGAGCCGCCCTCGCGCACCGATACGGGTCTGCCCCGGTTCCGCCGAGCGGAACCGGGGCAGACCCGTGTTCACATCACTTCACCTCGCGCGCCCCGCGTCAGTGCGCGACGACCGGCACCCTGAACTCGTCCTCGACGCCATCGGAGCCCGAACCGGAGCCGGCCGGGGCGGTCGACGGACGCCCGGCGTTGATGAACGTCACCGCGATCGCGGAGGCCACCACCAGGATCCCGACCGCCCACCAGATGGCGCCGGTGAAGCCGTGCACCATCGACTGCAGCTTCAGCAGCTGCGGGTCGGTCGCGCCGAGCGCGGCGTGCGAGGTGGCGTATGCCGTCGCGGCCGAGGCGGCGATGGTGTTCAGCAGCGCGGTACCGATCGCACCGCCGACCTGCTGCGACGTGTTGACCATCGCGGACGCGACACCCGAGTCCCGCGGCTCGACCCCGAGCGTGGCCAGCGACATGGCCGGCATGAACGCCGTACCCATGCCCAGACCCAGCAGGAGCTGCGCCGGGAGGATGAGCGCCGCGTACGAGGAGTCGATCTCCAGCTGCGTCAGCAGCAGCATGCCCACGGCGGCGGTCAGGAAGCCCGGACCCATCAGCTTGCGGGCCGGGACCCGCGTCATCAGCCGTGCGCCGATCTGCGTCGAACCGGTGATCATGCCCGCGATCATCGGGAGGAAGGCGAAGCCCGTCCTGATCGGCGAGTAGCCCTTCACGACCTGCAGGTAGTACGTCAGGAAGAGGAACAGCCCGAACATCGCGATGATGGCCAGACCCAGCGAGAGGTAGACGCCACCGCGGTTACGGTCCATCACCACGCGGAGCGGCAGCAGCGGCGACGCGACCTTGGCCTCGGTCAGGACGAACGACAGGAGCAGCACGCCGGAGGCGACGAACATGCCGATGGTCAGCGGGTCCGACCAGCCGGAGGACTCGGCACGGGTGAATCCGTACACCAGCGAGACCAGACCCAGCGCGGAGAGGACCACACCCGGGATGTCGAGCGAGGAGCGGTTACGGCTGCCGGCCGGCTCACGGATCACGAAGTACGCGCCCGCGGCGGCGATGACGGCGAACGGGATGTTGACGAAGAACGTCCAGCGCCAGTTCAGCGCCTGGGTGAGGAAGCCGCCGAGGATCAGGCCGACGGCGCCGCCGCCACCGGCGATCGCACCGTAGATGCCGAACGCCTTGGCGCGCTCCTTGGCGTCGGTGAACATCACGGCGAGCAGCGAGAGTGCGGCCGGGGCGAGCAGGGCGCCGAAGACACCCTGGAGCGCACGCGAGCCGAACAGCATGCCCTGGTTCTGCGCCGCGCCACCGAGTGCGGAGGCCAGCGCGAAGCCGATCAGACCGACGACAAAGGTGCGCTTACGGCCCCAGAGGTCGGCGATCCGGCCTCCGAAGAGCAGCAGTCCGCCGAAGGCGAGGGCGTAGGCCGTGATGACCCACTGCTTGTTGGCGTCGGTGATGCTGAGCGCCGTCTGGGCGTGCGGCAGCGCGATGTTCACGATCGTGGCATCGAGCACGACCATCAGTTGCGCGAGCGCGATGAAGGCCAGCGCTTTCCAGCGACTGGGGTCGGGAAGTCGGATATCAGCTGTTTTTGACATGGGGCTAGCCACCTAAGAACGCACATGGACGCGAGGAGTCGTGATCCGTGACCGTGAAGACGTGCACCCGGTCAGCGGTGAAAGTGGGAGAGATGAGGGTGATGGGAGTGGACGTGAGGTAAGTCGGGTGGTGAGGGCATGGCGGACGGACGGCCCGGAGCCTGTCTCAGGAGCCGGGCACGGGCGTCATGAGCGATGCCGCAGATCCTCCAAGGTCGCCGCCGTCCCGGGCAGTTCGGACCGGGCCGGAGCCTCCAGACCGTCCAGGAACAGCTGGAGATGACGGTGGGTGAAGCGGTCGATGTCCAGGCAGGCGATGCCGGGCAGCGGCCGGGTGAGCTGGGAGAGGCCGACCAGTACGTCACCGACGGCGATGTCGGTGCGCAGGCGCCCCGCGGACATGGCGCGCGCCACGAGCCCTTCGACGGCCTCTTCGAGGCGGCGACGCTCGGCGAGCAGTTCGGGATGGTCCTTGTCGAAGCCGCCGGACAGCATCGGGCAGAGCGCGCCGATGCGTTCGTCGGCCGCCGCGTGCACGAAGCGGCAGAGCGCGGCGAAGGGGTCGGCCTCCTCGGCCACCGCCTCCTCCGCACGGTCAGTGGTGCGGGAGGTGACCGAGAGGACGACCTCATGGGTCAGCGCTGCCCGGTCGGGGAAGTTCCGGTAGAGCGTGGCGTTGCCGACGCCTGCGCGGCGAGCCACCTCGTCGAGCGGCACATCCGGACCGAACTCGACGAACATCTCGCGCGCGGCCGCGACTATCCGCTCCCGGTTGCGCAGCGCGTCGGCCCGCGGGCGGGGCGTACGGCGCGGCACGGTTCCGGCGGCGGTGCGAGCAGCGGTTTTCACGAGACAGTCCTTCTCTTCCTCTTCCGGGTCTTCCTGGTGCAGCTCTTGCGAAGGCCCCTGCGCGTACAACTTCGTGCAACCGGGGACCGCCTCCCCGTTTAGCGGGGGACACCAGGTTCAAACGGGGAATCCATCCCCGGTTATTTCCCGCTCCAATGTGACCTGCATCACATCAAATAGGCGGGAAATTACACCGATCGGCGCACCCGACGGGCGGCGCCGTACCGCCCGCCCGAGGGTGATCAGAGAGCGCAGTCAGGGTCGGCCGACTGCCGCGGACCCCGAAGGCGCCTCTATGCAGCAGCCCCGCCGCCGGATACGCACCCAGCGCCACCCGGTCGCACTGGCGGGCGCAAGCGCCCTGGTCATCGGGGCACTGGCCTCGGCCAGCAGCACGCTCCCGCCGCGCAGCCACGCCGGCGCGGGGCCGGTGGCCAGCACCGAGGCGGCAGGGGTCGGACCGTGCCGGATATCCGCGACGATGGGGGTGCAGATGTCGGAGGGGATGCCGACACCGACGGGGTATGCCCATTCCACGGGCCAGATCCATGCACTGAACCTGATGATCGACTTCCCGGACGCGCCGGGAGCGGGGTCTGCGATGAAACGGCTCGCCGAATTCTTCCCGCAGACCACCAACTGGTTCCGGACCAGTTCGTACGGCCGGCTCATCTACCGGCCCGACGCCCCTGTGAAGAGCTGGCTTCGGATGCCTCTGCCGTTCTCGGCGTACGGGATAGACCGCGGCTCACCGTACGAGCCGGGCTACCGGCACCTGGTCCAGGACATCGTGGCCGTCGCCGACCGGAAGGTGGACTTCGGCGCGTACGACCTGGTCAACATCCTGGTCACACCGAACGCCGGGCCCTCCGCCCTGGACACCGTCCTGTCCGTGACCTTCTCCGGCAACGACGACGCGCCGCTCGCGGACGGCGCCCCGCTCTCCAACACGTCCTTCATCTACAGCCGCCAGGACGACGGCTCGGGCTCGTACGCACAGACCGGCTACCGCGTCCTGCCGCACGAGAACGGCCATGTCTTCGGCCTGCCCGACCTCTACACCACGGAGGGCGGCGGTTCGGTCGGGCACTGGGACATCATGTCCGAGGACTGGGGGGCCAACAACGACTTCCTCGGCTGGCACAAGTGGAAACTCGGCTGGCTCGACAAGAACCAGGTCAGCTGCGCGTCCAAGCCAGGCACCACCGACCACGTCCTCACACCCCTTGCCACCCGGGGCGGCCGGAAGCTGGCCTTCGTGCCCCTGACCGGGGAATCCGGCTACGCGATGGAGGTACGGACCCAGGCGGGCAATGACCAGGCGATCTGCCGGCCCGGCGTGCTGATCTACAAGGTCAGCTCCGACGTCGACACGGGGCAGGGTCCGATCTCCATCGCGGACAGCACCAAGGACAGCGGAGGCTGCACGCGGCTGCCCAATGTGCATGCCGAGCTCTCCGACGCCCCGTTCCAGCCCGGCCAGACCTTCACCGACCGGACCAACGGAATACACATATCCGTCGTCGACAAGGACTCCAGGGGGAACTACCGGGTCCGCGTCACCCGCTCCTGATCACGCCCCCTCCTCGCTGCGTCTGAGGGCGCTGACCTCCTCGTCGACCACCCCGCGCAGCTCACGCTTGAGGATCTTCCCGGTCGGGTTCCGGGGCAGTTGCTCGTCCCGCACGAGGACATGGGCCGGAACCTTGAAGGCGGCCAGGCTCCGCCCGACGTGCGCCCGCAGCTCGTCTGCCGTGACGGTGGCACCGGGCCGCAGCCGGACGACCGCGGCAACCTCCTCGCCCAGGACCGGATGCGCCACCCCCAGCACCGCCGCGTCCTCGACGTCCGGGTGTTCGTGGAGCGCGGCCTCGACCTCCACGCAGTACACGTTCTCGCCGCCGCGGATCACCATGTCCTTGATCCGGTCGACGATGCTGACCCGCCCGTCGCGCACCAGAGCGAGATCACCGGTCCGGAACCAGCCGTCCGTGAACGCCTCGGCAGTCGCCGCCTCATCGCGCCAGTAGCCACGGACCAGCGACTGGCCGCGCAGCCACAGCTCGCCGATCTCCCCCTCGGGCAGCGCCTCGCCCGCCGGACCGGTGATCCGCACCTCGGTGACGGGTGTCGGCCGGCCGACACTGCCCGGGTGGAGCCGGTAGGAGGCGCCGAAGTTGGCCAGGACGCCGCCGCTGGTCTCGGTCAGACCGTAGCCGTTGCGCGGCTCGATCCGCTTGCCGTAGCGGGCGGTGAGCCGTGCGACCAGATCGGGCGGGGCGGCGGCGCCACCGGTGTTCAGCATCTGGAGGCTCTCCAGCCGGTCGTCCGCCCGCTCGGCGGCGGCAAGCAGCTGAAGCGCTGTGACCGGGACGCCGGCGTAGTGCGTGACGCCGTGCTCCCGGATCAGCCGGAGCGCCTCCTCGGCGTCCCACTTCCGCATGACCACGAGCGAGCCGCCCGCCGCCATCGCCGCGTAGAAACTGGTGAACGCGGCGACATGGAAGAACGGGAAGGTCATCAACGTGACCGGGGCGGGCCCCTGTCCCGGAATGACCCCGCGGCCCAGCGCGGAAGCGGCCGCGTGGAACCGCGGGTTGAGTGCGGCCCCCACCTGGGCGAGCTGGGTGGCGACAGCACCCTTGGGCCGCCCGGTGGTGCCCGAGGTGTACATGATCGTCGCGTCGTCCTCGGGCCGGATCTCGACCTCGGGCGGTGCGGCGAGCGGGTCGGGCGCGGGCAGGTCCTCGTACCGCTCGGCCCCCACCGGCACCGCGCCGTCCCTGTGGTGGAAGACGACGACGCGCGCCCCGGCCTTCTCCGCCCAGGCGGCGACCCGCGGCAGCCGCTCACCGTCCACCAGCAGCACCCGCGGCTCGCAGTCGTCGAGCGCGTACGCGAACTCGCCCTCCGTCCACCAGGCGTTGAGCGGTACGGCGACCAGACCGGCCAGCTGCGCGGCCCAGAAGGCGACCTGCCACTCGGGGTGATTGCGCATCGCGACAACGGCCCGGTCACCGCGGCGAAGCCCGTACTCCTCGGTCATCCGGCATGCCAGTGCGGATGCGGCGGCGAAGAACTCCCCGTACGAGTAGCTGCGCTCGGCACCGATCAGGAACGGCCGGTCCCCGAAGGCCCAGGTGGTCTCGGCGAACTCGCGGAGGGTCCTGGGCCCGCTCGCGTAGACGAGCGAGCCCGCCTGCACGCCGTCCTGAGCCCGCACGACAGCGAACGGCGCGCCGGGTCCGGTGAGCGCGGCCTCGATCCGCGCGGCGGAGGCTGCGGCAGCGGAGGGCGAGTCGGCAGAGGACGGGGAAGCTGCGGAAGCGGCGGCGGGGGTCGGATCGGTGTGCGGCACGAACGACCTTTCCAAGCGCCTGCTCAGGACTCCGCGACGCTATGCCCGCCCCCACCCCCCGTCAAGACACCGCCCCGCCCTGCGCTCCCCCTCCGCCTGCCCCGCTGCACGCCCCCCCCTCTACACCTTGCCGGTCCCGGGCAGCAGCTTCATCTCGTCGACCACCGCCCGCTCGGTGATGGCGGTACGCGCGGTGACCGTGCCCGCCTTGATTCCCTCGGCATCGCGTATCTGGACGGTGCGCTCACCCCGGTCCGGAACTTCCACACGCTCCCGTTCAGGCCCGTCAGGTCATCCAGCCGCAACGGCCCAGCCCAGGCCGGAGCAGCAACGGCTGCACGATTCCCACTCGGCTTCGGACAGTTCACGGCGGCGTACCACCACCCCCGCGATCCACAACTCAAGATCACTTCGGCCGGCGGGACAGGTACTCATTCGCATAGGTGCAGGTACTCGTGGGGCGCCCTGTACGGCGCCGGATGTGTGTTGCTGGTGCGATGCAGTGTCCTTGGCCGGAGTGATCCGCGGGGGAGGGCTACGCATGGCGTGGGACGAGTGGGAACAGATCAAAGCCGATGTGACCAATGGGCAGCCCGTAGCGATGCGGCTCAACCACGTCCCGGTTGAGCCCGGCACCGGGCCCAGCGCCGTAACAGGCGGCCTGACGTCCAGCAAGAAGGCGTGGACCACGGCCGGCGAAGGGGTGGGCTCCCTTCGCCGGAACGTCAGCACCGCGCTGACCGAACTGGAGGACGGCCAGGCAGGGCTCGACGCGATCACGGGTTGCCTGGGCGCGGCAGCGCAGAAGGACGTGTACGACTCGTGGAAGATGTACGCCGAAAGCATCAGCGAGCGGTGCGGCTCACTCCAGAAGATCCTGGAGCAGGTGGGCCGCGACCTGTTGACGACCGATGAGGCGGTCAACGGCGAGATGCACAAGCTGAACCTCGAGTACGCGGACACGGACGCCGTCGGCGGCCAGGCGAAGGGCCGGTGACGGCGGGATGGACTACGCCACTCTCAAGGCCTCAAGCCCTCCGAGTTCGGGGACGCCGCCGACGGATACCGCTCCATGGGCAGCATGGCCCAGGCAGCCAAGGACCACATCGAGAACGCCGTCGCCGCAGGCATGCGTAAGACGTTGGGCAGCGGAGGCGTCGCAGAAGCAGCTTCAAGCCCTGGCGAAGAACTTCCACTACACCCAGGCCGAATGCGGTGTGATCAGCACGGCCCTCAACGGGCTCGCCTACGACACGGCGGCCGCCAAGCGGAAGCTGGACGCGGCGATCGAGGACGCCCAGGCGGACGGCTGCACGGTGAACGCGGACGGCTCGGTCGCGTTTCCAGCGGGTCAGAAGCCAGGCGAGGAGAAGGTCGCTGATGGCGGCACAGTGACCGGGAGTGCCGGAGGCGGCCCGACCTCCGATGCCCTGGAGCGCCAGGCGGCGAACATCCACCCGAACCCGAACTACGGCAAGGCGATGGGGTACGCGAACCGGATCGCCGACGCGCTCGAGGAAGCCACGGACGCGGACGCGAAGTGGGCGCCGAAAATACGGGCCCTCAAGGCCGATGACGACCTGACCGTGTCCTCCCGGGACTGGACCGACGTCACGTCGGGCACGGGGGCGTGCGCCAGGCGGCCGACGCCTACCTCGACACGATCAAGCCGGCGCCCAAGAACGATTGGCCCCAGGACAACGCCAACTGGTGGAAGGGCCTCTCCGAGGAGCAGCGCGCAGTCTACGTCTCCATGCACCCAGCGAGTATCGGAGCGCTCGACGGCCTTCCCTCCGACATACGCGACGACGCGAACCGCATCGTGCTCGCGGAACAGCGCGGTGCCAAGCAGGTGGAGTACGACACCTGGCTCAAGAAGGAACCGGAGCACTACAAGCCCTACATCAGCCCCGTAACGGGTCGCGAGGTGAAGGGCGCGATGGTCCCGGCCGAGGAGTGGAAGGAGTGGAACGCGCACTCCCCGTGCTGGGACGAAAAGCCCCTCAGCGACCTGGCAAAGATCGTTACTGGAGGACGGCCGTGAATCTGCGCAAAGTAGTCCCGGCTGCCGCACTGCTGGCCATGACGACCGTGGTGACCGCGTGCGGGGCACAGAAGGACGGGCAGGAACCCGGCGGAGAAGCACCGAAGCAGGTCACGATGAATGAGCAGCAGGCGATCGACCGGGCAGAGGAAATCATCCGGCAGGCGGTGGACGGTATGTCCCCCAAGCCGACGCTGGAGCGCATCGGCCCCCAACCCGTCGGCCCCTGCATCGCCAGAGACGACCACGGCCCTGACGACCGCGTGCAGGTCAGCATCGCCTACAAACTGACCGGTGTTCCGGGGTCCGAGGCCAAGAACCTGGTGCGGCAGGCACGAGACGCCTGGCTGAAGCAGGGCTACAAGTACACCGCGTCGGGCGAGGTCGACTGGTCCAGCCCCTTTCCGTCGGTCTACATGCGTACGGAGCCCGACGACTTCTGGATGAACGCCATGACCGGCGTCGTGGATCGCGCCAAGGGCAAGGGCCTCGCCTCCCTCGGCGTGACATCGCCCTGCTTCCTCCCGCCGGGGAAGTCCTCGGCGCCAACCACGGCCGACCCCGCAGCACTGGAGAACCTGCAGATCGACGATCCCGCTCGGCATCGCGCCCTCGGCCACTCCAGCCGGATCTACGACGCCCTGCAGGTCAGCTCCGCGCCGACACAGCCCGGGGAAGGCCTCAGCACGGTCCAGGACGAGTCCGGGACCTCGGTCCATCACACCTGGTCGACCGAGCCGCTGCCGGAGGACAAGACGGTACGGGCCTTGGCACGCGCACAGGCTCACTTCCAGAGCTCGGAATGGAGCGTGCGCCACGTGCCGACGCGTGGGGGCACCCCTGCGGTCGTCGCCCGCCACCCCGAAGAGGGCACGATCGCACAGGTCGCAGCCTCGACCACCGGCGCGGTGCGCGTCGCGGTCACGACGCCCGCCAACGGTCCGGCGTCCGCAGACGTCTGACAGCCGGCCCCGCGTGCCGCTGGCGCGGGGTCCCGGTCGCGTTCCCCGATCGGACCGCGCGTGAGCGGCGACAGCCTGGAGACCACCCGGCTTCGGCGGTCGGCTCGCGTGGCCCCAGCCGCTCGTTCTTGACAAGAGGGCTCGGGTCAGGGAGCTGGGCGGTCACCTCACCGCCAGACCCGGCGGAAACGCCTGCGTCAGCACCCCGACCGAGATCCGGCCCGACAACCGCTCACCCGCAGGCGCCTTGACCTGCACCACCCCCGCCACACAGAAGACAACGAAGCGCTCTCCGTCAGCCGCGCCAGGATCAACCAAGCCGCCGCCTGATCTGCTCCTGATCCACCAGCTCACCCTCGCCGGGAGCAGGCACCCGACAACCCCAAGTGCAGACCGCACCCCACCCGCTACACTGTCCGCGGCGGCTCAGCCCTCTTCAGCTGCGCCACCGCAACCCTGTGGGAATCTGCATGACTCGTTCACCTGTTCGATCGAGTTCGAGACACAGTTTCCAACAGATCCCCGCCTTCGTAGCTCAGGGGATAGAGCACCGCTCTCCTAAAGCGGGTGTCGCAGGTTCGAATCCTGCCGGGGGCACAACGCGTTACCGACCTGACCTGGGGTTTCTCCCCCCAGGGAGGTGCTCTACTCGACCTCGGACTCCTCGTCCGGGGCCGTTTGCGTGAGCGGTGCGTGAGCGGACGGGGAGTTGATCTCCCGGATATCGCCCAATGGATCAGCATCATTCGGCACGGGCTCGTCGGTCTCGCCGGGCTGGACGTCTGCCCCGGACCTGGTGTCCTCGGAGGTGGCGCGTGCTCGCGGCACGAGCCGGGGTTCATGGCCGTCCTCGCGTACACGGACGGCCATCCGGTCGGCTACGACTATGGCAACACCATCGAGCACGGCGACCGGTACTGGCAGCGCACCAGCCCGCGCCGGCGGAAGTACACCGCGCATCCGATCCTGGCCCCGAAGGAGATCGGCGCCCGGCCAGCCTGGCGGAAGGCCGGTACCCCTGATTGGTTCTTCCCCGCAGCCACACCGCTCCAGTCCACAACCGGGAAGCACGTGCTGGGCCAGAAGCCGGTCGTGTCCCCCGTGTCGGTTTTGTGGACCACGTCGTCCTGTTCCCGTCCACGCCGCGGGAAGACCTCCTGGCGCTGGCCAGGACGCAGGTCTGCGCTGTGAATTGACCCAAGAGCAAGGGCTCGTCGGTACCGACCCCGAGTCGCATCCGTAGCAGCGAGCTCCGTACAGCAGCGAGACTCACGGAACCGATGTCACAGCCGTGCGATAGAAATGCGGTTCAGCCGCGGCATCCACCGCAGACACGCGGAGAAATCGCGGCACGGTTTTCGACACGTCCTTGGGGGGACTGATGTTCAGAACACGGGCGGCTTGGGCCGCCATCGGCACCGTCGCAATCCTTTTGGCCGGCAGCCCGGCAGCAAACGCCGCGGAGGGGCAGGCTCCTGACGTCAGGTGGGCGAACAGCGTCTCGGACGACCTGGGCACCCTGGCCGTCAGTATCAGCTCCGACAGCGCCATCACGGTGATCAGGGCCCATATCGTCTCCGCGGCCACACAGCAGGAAGTCGCCGTCGTGGAGAACGACGCGTTCGGCCTCGTCTCCGGCACACCGGACAACGGCGTGTGGCACACGAAGCAGCCTCTGAGCCTTGCCGACCTGGGCAGCTACACCGTCCGAATCGAGGCCACGGACGCCGACGGCGACCGCACCACCAACAACTCCGCGGGCTCGCTTGCCTACTACGTCGCGCCGGTATTCGAGGACGTGCGCACAGACCGCACGGAGGTCGACATCGACCACCGCCAGGTGCGCATCGACGGCCTCTTGAAGGGACGATGGCCGGCGACCCGCGAGCTGAAGCCCCTGGCGGACCACCCGGTGGACATCGATGTTGACTACTGGACGGAGAACACCGTCCGCACCGACACGGAGGGACGCTTCTCCGGCACGGTCACCGTGAACGACGCGGTGCCGGTCCAGGTCGTCTACCGGCACGTCAACGAGCACCCGTACGTCCTGTACGGCGAGTCCCCGTCGACACAGATCGGCGTCCGGCAGGTAGCCACGCGCTGGACCGTCCAGGCCCCGGCAATGGCTCAAACGATCGACTTCGGGCAACAGGTCACCCTCACGGCGACGCTGGAGCGCGAGACCCCGCAGGGCTGGGTTCCCTTCGAGGGTCAGAGCGGTGGGGTGCTCTTCGAGCCCTCCTCCGGCGGTCAGTCGGCCAGTGTCGGCTACTTCACCACTGGCGAGGACGGTAAGGTCACCTTGACTCACACCCCGTGGGAAACCGGCAGCTTCCGCGTGGCGTCGCACAGCGACGACCCATTCATCGCCCCCGCCTCCACGAACAGTACTCAGATCACCGTTCTGCGTGCCTCGGTCTTCTCCTCGTTCTCGGCCACCCGTACACAGGACCACAGCGTGCACGTCGAGGGTGCGATGGACTTCCCCGAGAGCTGGACGCCCGCCACCATCCCGGTACACATCCAGTACTCGCGTGACGGCAAACAGTGGGCGGACCTGCTCACGACGGAGGCCACCTGGTCCGGTAGCGGCCACGCCTTCTCGGCCGACATCGCCGATGCGGGGCACGGTTACTTCCGCGCGCACTTCGAGGCGACCGGGTCGTTCCGAGCAGCGACGTCGGAGGCCGTGAAGGCGAGCCGCTGACATCCACGGCTGACATCAACGACGCTGGACAGCAGCAACCCTGGGTAAGCCTGAGCGACATCGGTACCCCCGGCCGGAGGCGTCAGAGTGCCACCCCGGGCGAACTCCTAAAGCGGGTGTCGCAGGTTCGAATCCTGCCGGGGGCACCAGCCAAAAGGCCCCGGACCGATCATGGTCCGGGGCCTTTTGACGGCACAGTTGACGGCAGTCGCGTCTCAGCGCCGACACGTCGAGTTATCACGTGGGCTTCATGACGTGCCCCAGCGCGACGAGACCCATGCCGACCGCGAGTAACGACAGGCAGTGCTGCTGGTCAGGTGGGGGTTTCGAGTCCAGCCAGGAGGTAGGCGACGTCGAGTCCGGTGGTGAGGTACTGCTCGAAGGTCTGGTTGTTCAGTGCCCAGGGTGATCGTCGCTGTCGGATGAGGTCGATGGCGGTGTTGGCGTCCTGGCCAAGCTCGATCAGGGTCTGTGCGACGACGAGGGCGGAGCGGTTGTAGCCGGAGTGGCAGCGCACGAGAACGGTGCGGTCGTTCCGTACGGCCTCTGCGGCGGTGACGGCCAGCCGTTGGACCGAGTGGAGCTGCTCGGCTGTGAGCGGGTTGTCGGGGATCTCGCTGATCAGATGCTCGACTCCAGGGGTCGGCCCGTGGCCTGTTCGAGTGAATAGGCTGATGACCAGGTCGAATTGAGCGTCAACGACGGCGGTCTGCACAGCACCGTCGGGGCCGGCCCAGAAGTGTCCGCCAATCCATAGCCGTGGCCTGACTTCATTCCACGGTGCTTGTGGTTCGGGGGCATCGCGGTCCTTCTGACGTGTCTTCACCGGCACTCCTCTCCCAGAGAACCAACGACACGGTCAGGCGCTCGTGTTCCCTCATTGAGCCCGTGGTCAGCCAAGGAGCTGACCACGGGCAGAGGCTATAGACCAGGCTCAGGTGGCTGGCAGACGGCGCTTGAGAAGGCGGTCCATGTGGCTGATCGCCTCCCGCTGCGTGTCGTGCACGACGTGGGTATAGACGTCCATCGTGATGCTGATCTGGCTGTGCCCGAGGATCTCCATGATGACCCTCGGCGCGACTCCGGCCGCCGTCAGCAGCGTGGCGCAGCCGTGCCGCGCGTCGTGCAGCCGGACCACCCGCAGACCGGCATCAGCCGCAACCCGAGTGAAGGACCGGTAGACGTTCCGGGGCTCCACCGGCCGGCCGTTCCTGGTCGCGAAGATGTATCCGCCGTCGGACCAGGCGACGCCCGTCGCCGCGAACGTCTCCCGCTGCCGCAGGCGGTGCCAGCGCAACGGCGCGACGCACAGCGCGGGCATCGGGACGACCCGGCGCCGCCGGCTCTTGGGGTCGTCGTCGTAGAGCGTGCCCCTGCGGCGCTGGGTCTGGTGACGAACGTGCAGCACCCGGTTATCCAGGTCCACGTCCGACCAGCGCAGGCCCACCAACTCATCGCGCCGGAGCCCCATGCAAATAGCCAGCACGAACGCTGCATACAGCGGATCGCGGCGCGCAGCCTCCAGGAAGGACAGGGTCTCCTTCAGGGACCACGGGCTGATCTCCCGCTGCTTCACCCGCGGCGGCTCAACCAGGGATGCGACGTTCCGCGTGATCAGTTCCTCGCGGACTGCCGCCGTGAGCGCGGTACGCAGCACCCGGTGGGATTCCTTCGCAGTAGCCGGCGTCTGGGCGGCCTGCACCCGAGTGATGAACCGGCGCACGTCGGCGACGCTCAGCGTCTCCAGCCGCTTGGTACCGAGCATGGGGATCAAGTAGAGGCGAACGTGCGCCTCGTACTTGTCGTACGTGCTGAGCTTGCGACGCGGCTGCACGTAGTGCTCCAGCCAGTAGGGAAGCCACTCGGACAGCTTGGCTGACCTGGTCGGCGTCGGGATGCTAGCTAGTGACAGTTCAGGAGCTGCCCGAATCGCGGCAGCGTAAGGGGCCATGACTACTCTCGCCCCAAAGCAGCTCCAGCCCAAGCCGTGGAACCGTCCGCGTGGGTATAGCCGGGGTCTATCCGAGCCAAGCGGCCACGCTCACAGGTGCAAGGGCCGCTGCAGGGACCCTCACCAGGCCCGAGACGCGTCGATAGACCATACGTCGCCCACCTGATGGCCGTCCGGATCATGGTCGCCTGACCCGTATGGGTCGGGGTCGACAATGACGTGGATGCGGGCACCGGACTCCAGCACGCGGTAGCGGTGCATGTCACGAGACTTGTCATCGAGTTCGACTGTGTGGCCGAGGGCCGTCACGTTGGCCCGCAGTTCTTCGAACGGGGCTCTGGAGGGGAAGACTCCATACTCCCGTGAGAGCGGTGGCGGCACAGTGCCCGGAGACTGGTCATAGAGCAGCCGGTGGATCTTCACGCCGAAGCCGAAGCAGGACATGCGCCCCTGCTGGTCCGGTGAAAAGGAGACCTCCACGAGCCCGTAGTCCCGCCGCAGGAGACCGCCGCCGGGAACATCGAGAAATCCCGCCCCCACAACGGCTTCCCAGGCGTCGGGGCCGGCGCCGATCCCTGCCCCGAGTACGTCGCAGTGAGAGGCGACATAAGCGTAAAAGTCCACAGCGGACACCCGCTGACCTCCCTCAACCATGCGTACAAACCAACCTGAACGGCAACAACAAGACTGCCCACTTGGTGACGCGATGTTCCGACCTGTGTGATCAACGTTCGACGAGGCGAGACAGCTGTCATGTGCCAGTGAACCTTGAGCGCGTGCCAGCGACGCTTGATCGCCTCCGGCCTCCTACCAGCCCATATCCTTGGCCACCTCTTCCTGGGCTGCGGCGATCTCTTCCTCGGTGGACTCAATAACGTCCACCTCCTCCAAACGCGCCAGCAGGTCTGCGAGAGCCTGCTTCTGAGCCGGATGCGTGATCGGTACGGCGTTCAGGTCGGTGCTCGTCAGCCAGTCGAACAGCACGATGGCATCGGAGCGCCACAGGCGGAGATCGACGGTTGGCGTGGACCCCCATGGGAAACCAATTTCCATGAGGGCATCATGCCCCGGTCAGCGGCATGCAGGGCGTCGCAGCTCAATGGGTGCGCGCCTGCATGGTCAACCTTCGGCGGCACGACCTCACGATCACCAAACTTCGATGGAAATGATCAAGGTTCACTATCACAGGACACCGCACACCGGACCAACCGACAGGGAAAACCCGAACATTGGTCACAACCTCACACACGCTCTAGCGCAGTCAGGAGATCCGAAAGGGACTCCCTGGCTAGGCCTGTTACAGGTTTCTCTACCTCATCAAGGCTCCTCGCTCCGCTCGTCGCGCGCTCCCCCGCTCACCGCCGGGGCCCTGCGCTCCTGTCTCCGCCCCGCTCTGGGCCCCGGCTACGCCGGTCGCGCAACTAGAGCGAGAAAGCCTGGACGAAGGGAAACGGCAGGCTGAAGGACATGCCTCCGGCGGGGGCGCTCAGACTCCGGGATGGACGGGGCGCCGTTCGCGAGTGCCGCCCGGATCGTGGCGAGCGTCGTGGGCTCCCATCCCGACCACCTCCGACCCAGGCAGAGCCGAGCAGTCGCGGCCCAGGGCGTCAAGGTCGTTCGTACAGTGGCGCGCTCCACCTTGACGCCCTGAACCACGCCCGCTCCACGGTGTGTGGGCCGAAGGCGGACGGGATGGAAGCTGGGGTGGGCGGTGGGTTAGAGGCGGGGGGACAGCCTCCGCCGATGTGGTTCAGAGGGCCCGACGAAACTTGAGCGGACGCACGGTGCCTTTCCCCGAAGATGGGGCCGCACTGTGATGGGAGGACTCACCGACCAAGTCCGGTGAGTCCGTCGCCGAGGATGTTGGCGCCCAGAAGGAGAAGCACCATCGCGGTGATCACGGTGCTGTTGGTGATCATGAATTGCCTGACACTGTCCAGGAACGACGCCGCGCGCTGTCCGCCGACGAGATGGATGATGACGGCGCCGAGGACGGTGCAGGAGCCGACGAGAACGAAGACGGTGACGGCCACGGTGAGATCGACATTGTGAGCCCCCGCTTCGACGATCGACGTGGCGGCCGAGGCCGTCAGGACGAGGTTCTTTGGGTTGGCGCCCGACAGCAGCACACCTAGGAGCAGAGCCCGCAGGGCCGAGACGTCATCGAGTGACGCCATCCAGCGTGGCTTCTCGGTCTCGTTGCCGGCACGCGGACGCTGCCACCATTTGCGCGCCCCCAGCACGATGAGGGCCACTCCGGCAAGCACCCGTCCCCAGTCTGCGATCGCTGACGATGGGCTTTCGGGGTCGTCGGCTCCACCGAGCACGACCACAACGAGCGTTGCCACGATCCCGAGCCCGGCGATCCACCCAGCCGTGAACAGCAGGCCGTTGCGTCGGCCCTGTCGGCCGGCCAGGATCAGTACGATCCCGATCAGAGGGAAGGGGCTGAGTGCGACCGCCAGCGCTGCCGGCAGCACGGCTCCAATTGCCTGGATCAGCACCGGTTCCCCTTCCAAACTCCACGGCCAGGGCGCTGCGGAGTGCCCTTCCCGCGACAGTACCGAGCGCACCATCTGCGGCATGCCCAGCACCTTTCACCAAGAGCATCCCGATGGTGCCCTAGCGAGAGCTGCCATGCCTCCCAATCTCGTCAAGATCACCCGACCGTGGATCGGGGCGCCTCCCAAACCCATCGACAAGTGACGTCACTACTGCTCGATGAAGCCATCCGGCAGTCCCTCTGAGAGACCTCACGGCAACCTCTATGGCCATGGTTGACCGATCCCTCTATATCTACGGATCAGGAGTTCCCCGTGCCACAACCGCGCCAGATCGGGCGGGGACTCACGGGGAACTGCGGCTGCTGGCGGAGACCGGAGACAGCAGACGCCGAAGTCCGCATCGCGCAGGTCAGACCCCAACTCACCCCACCTCGCTCCTAAAGCGGTGGTCGACCGCGGCTATGTCGCTCATCATGGCGCCATGATGTTCCGAGGCGAACCCGTCGGTACCGGCGACCTGATCCGTTGCCCTGGCTGAACGCCTGATGACCCGGCCGCTTCAGCGTGCCCTATCGTTCCCTGTCCCCCGCGAAGAGGGCATAGGCCAGTCGTTCGTCGAGACCATAGGTGGACTATCTGTGGACCGTCCAACGGAAGAACAGCCTTGAGAGCTCTCTGACCTGCGTAGACGATTTAGACGCAAGGGGCCTCCGGAGCCGTTGCACTACAGCAGCGAAGTACGGCAACCACCGCAACCGCACGCGAGCTCAGTCGCTTGGCATCAGCCCCCGAGCGGCCGATATGACGGACCGCTGAGCGTGACAGGGGCGGAGCGGGGGTCGGTCATGTGCATCCGGCGTCGTTTTTCGGTCGCAGGCCCGGCTCGCGGATCATCGCGGTGATCTCGGCGGCGGCACGCTCAGCACGGCCTGGGTGGCGCAGCCGTCGCTCCAGCGGCGGGAAGCCGACACTGCCGACGCGGGCGTCGTCGACATCGGTGCGGCAACGGACGATCAGCTCACCTTCGGGGGTGTAGACAGCGCGGATGACATCCGCCCACGGGAGGTGGAGAGTACGCCACAGGCCGCGAACGTGCAGTCCGTTGGAGTCGGCGGTGATCCGCCAGATCATCATCCGGAGGCAGACGCTCACCCAGTACAAACCACCCACCGACCAGATGGGCAGCTGCCACCACGTAGGGGAACCCGTGAAGAACGTCCCCAGCAGCATGATGGTCACGACGATGAACGCCGCTCCGACGGAGCGCGCCACCGGACCTGCCTGCCACCGGACCGGTCCGGTAGCAGGGGTCATCGCGGCGAGGGCGTCTTGGACGCGGGCCTCGGCCGCTCGGCGGTGTGCGGCCGTGCGTGCTATGCCGGGACGGTATTCCCCGGGCTTACCCGTGCCGTCGGGAGAACCGTGCCGTATCGGGGACGCGGTCGCCTCGACGAGCCACTGCCCGAACTCCGTGGCGCTCGCCAGAATCAACTCACCGCCCTCGCCAGGTGCACCGTAGAGCAGGGCCTGGCGCAGTGCCGTGCGGGTGCGGGTGCGGGTGTGGGGCTCGTAGCTCAGCACCGGGCGCAGGGCGGCGATGTCGTCGGCGGCGAATATCTCCGTACGTCCCTGATGGTGACGGGTCAGGACGCGCAGCACCGGAACCGGGGCGCGGCGCAGCGCCACCGCCCGGCGGCGGGAGAGCAGGCCCGAGCCGAGCACGGTGACACCGAGCCCGGCGAGGACGAGTGCCAGCGCCTGGCGGCCGGTGCGGTCGCCGTAGGGCTCAGTGGCGAGCCGCACCCAATCGCTGTGCATCAGCACCGGCACGCTGCTGCCGACCCGATAACTGCCCTGCGCGTCGAACCTGTGTCGTGTGCTGTCTGGGAGGCGGACGGTGACGGTGTAGTCGTCAGTGTTGTAGGCCACGACCCGGGCGTTCTCCGACGTGGCCGTACGGGCCAGGCGGTCGTCTGTCCGGTCGTCCACGATGACGGTCGTGATCAGGGCACCGGCCACCGCGCAGAGGATCGCCCCCGCAATGCCGCGGACCAGGCCCCGGCGCCAAGGGCGGACGTCGTCTGTCGCCGGGGCGGGCACCGTGATGCCGCCGGCCGCGTCGAGCACGAGCGACCGCTGGCGGCCGCGCGCCCGCAGCCGCGCCACGACGGCCGCCCAGCCCCAGCACAGCGCCGCCACAACGACGGCGTCCGCGATCTTCTCGGCCGGCCCACCCAGCCAAGTATCGGGATTGCTCATCCAGATCAGCAGCAACGGAGCCGACACGAGCGCGAGTTCCGGTAGCACAAACAGCCACACCAAGTGCGGCAGGAAGAGCATCGTTCCGGCCGCATCGAGCCAGTCCGCCCCACAGGGCGCGGCCACCGTGCACACCGGGTCGGGCGAGAACATCACCGCCATGACCACGGCCACCAGCAGCACCACCGCCGGCCCCACCGGCCGCGCCCACGCGGGCACCCGCGCGTCCGCCCACCGCCTGGCATCGGCGGACACCCAAGGGCGAGCGGGGACATCCGCGTACGGCACTGAACTCGTCGTCACCCGCGTATTATGCGGTCACGGCTGTGCGCCCCCTGCGCCTGGGGCCATCCCGATACTGGCATACCCACCAGGTCAGACCGGCCACCTGTCGCCGCGACGGCCGCGTCCTCAACGGCTGCGTCACACGTAGTACGCCCGGTGGCGACCGCCGATCATTGCTGCCGTTGGTCTCAGTTCTGGTCTCATTCACTGACGGTCGCGAGCGTTCGCCACCGTACGCCGCTCCCCTCCCAGCCCAGGTCGGAAGGCCCCCCCGACCCACGCCGTACGGACGATCACAGACCTCGAAAGCGTGCGTCTGTCCGGAGAACCCGGTCGCACCAGATGCGCACCAGAACGGACGGTCAGCCACGGTCAACGGCGGTGATTCGTGACGCGGCGGTGACGGCCATCAAGGGAAATCCTTGCAGGTCAGCGTGCGCATCGCCGGGCAAGTACCGGTGATTCCCAAGCTTATGCGCCAGGCGCGTCTGCGTGGTGGAAGCCGTAGGCTTCCCTCCATGGTGACTGCGACTGTCCGCGAGTGGGACGACGAGCAAGGGTGGGGCGTTCTCGACTCCCCCGAGACCCCCGGCGGCTGCTTCGGCCACTACGCCGACATCCAGGCGACCGGCTTCCGCACGCTGTCGGCCGGACAACAGGTCGACCTCACATGGGAAGCCCCTGGCTTCAAGCAGGACGGGTACGACTACCGCGCGGTGAGCATCGTGCCTCGGACTGCCTGACATCCACAGCTGACATCAACGACGGCGTACCTCCACGATTCCCAGCAGTCCGCAACGCCACCGCACTCTTCACCACAACATGCAGTAGCTCCCGGTTGATCGAACTCCTAAAGCGGGTGTCGCAGGTTCGAATCCTGCCGGGGGCACTTTTGATCTGCGGTTTTGCCGCGGAGTAGTTCGGTGGGCTCGTTTCCCCGGGGAAATGGGAACGCCATGGGAACGGAATCTGACTGCCAGTCAGGACTGGCGCTAAGTGATGGTGGCAGAGCTGACCCATGCGCAGCGGTCAAATCAGCCCGGCCGCAGGATTACGTCTGCCTACTTGGTAGCCGCCTGCTGCAGAGACGGTTGCGGTGCCAGAGGTCAGCGCGAGTGCCGTGAACAAGCTGGAGTACCAGCATCGCTCGCTGGCCAGGGCTATGTCGGGACGCGTTGCCAGTGTGGCGACAGTGTCAATCCCCTGGAAACGTAGAGGCCTTCCTTCAAGGCCGGGTAGTTAGCGCTTGGGCCGGGGGCGCAAGCGCTAACTACCCGGCCTTGGGGGAACTTCACTGGGGTAAGTGGTGGGTTGCGAGGCCGTGATCGCTCGTCGTGTGGCAGCTCCAGCCCAAAGCCGCTACGCCAAGCTTCTCTGTTGCACGTCTGTGATTGGACCACACCGTCGCGCGTGAGTAAGCCTGTCAGGAGGTGAGGATGGAGATGCCGTCTCCGAGCAGTTTCAATCCGAGAACGAAGAACAGGACGGCCATCACGGCGACATTGTGCTGAGCTGCCCAGTCTTTCCAATTGCCGAGCGTGGTCTTGGCTCGCTCCCCCCGAGCACGAAGACTCCCAGCGGGGCTAGCAGGCCGAGGGTGGCGATCAGGACGAAGATTGCCAGTGATGCGATCTGCTGCCCGACCGGCAGTCCGGCTGAGCCGATCGCGGCGCCCGCGGCGATGGTCAGCGGGGCATTCTTGGCGTTGAGCGCTGCCAAGGCCAGTCCGAGTCCGAAGACCTTGACCGGCGTAAGGCGGTCGATCGCGCCCATCCACTTCGGCAGCTGGGCCTGCGAGGAGTCCTTCGGGCGCCGGTGCCATAGCCGGGCACCGAAGAGGGCGAGGAACACGCCCAGAGCGAGCTTGAGTGCTCCCACCCAGGTGGCCGGGTGATTGTGGGCGGAGGCGCCTGCGGGTGAAGCGATCGCCAACATCACCGCGCCCAGAGCCGAGAGTCCCAGGATCCAGCCGGCGGTGAACAGCAGTCCGTTGAGACGTCCCCGAGGCGTGGCGAGTATGAGGATGATTGCGATGATCGGGAGCGGGCTGACTGCGACGGCGGCCGCGAAACCCAGCACGTCACCGAGAACTACGCCCATGGTTGCCTCCGGCGGGGGTGAGGGTTGGCGATCCAATTGAGCAAGTGCTTGGCGGAAGTGGCTGCCCCAGAAGGCGACGACGACGTACTCGGCACGTCTCATTCCATCTTCCTGTGCTGTGCCGGATCTGTCCTCGGGAGCTTCTCAGGACGCGAGGACCCCGGCATGGGCCTGCCGCACCCGCGTTGCCGCCTTCGCTCAGCACTGTGACGGAGACGCGTCACGGAACGTAATCGGACCTGGTGGGGGAATCGTGAAGTGATCAGGATGGCCCCAGATGGCCCCCGTAGCGGAGCTTCTCGGGGATCCGCCCCAGGTGAGCACACGCGCAGGGGCCGAAGGTGCGAGGCAGCACACCCGCAGTGAGGATTGATATGCGAGGGCGACGGCGCCTCATGTCCGGGCGCTGGGCGACCCTCGCGCCGATCCGTGGCAGGAGAATCTCACGATGACTGCGACGACAGGTGCAGCCCAGTCAGCTCAACCCGAGCGGCCAGGCAGGTCGGATGGGGTCTGCAGCGAGTTCACCGTATTTACCAAGATCAAGCCGGGCGAGGCCGATGCGTTGCGTGAGGATCTCGCCGCGCTTGCCGACGCGGCGGCTGACGAGAACGTCCATGCGGCGTTGCGCCAGATCGGCACCCTGCATGACGCACGGCACGTGATCTTCGACAACGATACCCGGTTTATGTTCGCCAGTGTCTTCGACGGCTCCTGGGACACGTACATCGACGACTTCGCCCAGACGGTAGTCGGGGCCCGCTTCGACAAGGTCTTCTCGCACAGCGAAGGGTTCCCCGGCGTCACTGACCCAGGGGTGAAGGACTGGTTCGTCGCCCAGCAGGAGCCCGCAGGGGTCTTCGTCAGCGCCTATCCCGATCTGACCGTTCAGCAGATCTACAAGGACCAGCGCGTGGACGACGCGTTCCAGGAGGTGCTGGACACCCCCGAATTCCGGGCGGCGCTGGACAACCCGGCGAACGCCGAGTTGCTGGCCACGCCTGCCTTCCAGAAGCTGTTGGAGGAAGCCGCAGCCTAGAAGCCGGACACAGCCAACCCTCAGAGCCGACCCCCAACGGTGGACCGCGTCGGCGGACGTGCACCAGCCGCTGCAGGGCTGCCCAGGTAGAGACCGATGTGGAGGCACAAGCGATCATGAACACCGCGGACAGCAGCAGCGCGGCCGACGTGGGCGTCGAGATCGACGACGTCCAAAGCGGGGCCCTGCGTCCACGGCCCGTGCCCTACGAGGGAAAGTTCATCTTCCTGCGTGTCGATGACCGCCATGCCGGGCGCGCCTTGCTGCGGCGGCTGCTCCCAGTGACCGCGGGTGGTCTGCACAGCGCAGACCGGAGCCAGGATGCCTGGGTGGCGGTGGCGTTCACCTACCAGGGGCTGAGGGCCCTGGGGGTGCCCCAGGAGTCGCTGGCCAGTTTTCCGCGGGCGTTTCGTGAGGGCATGGCCGCTCGGGCGGAGCTGATCGGTGACGTGGGCGAGAGTGCCCCGGCCCACTGGGAGGCACCGTTTGGAACGGGCGATGTTCATATCGCGTTGAGCGCCCTCTCCTCAGATACGGCGCAGCTGGACAAGGAGCTACAGCGGGCCCGTGTCGCCTACGAGGACACGCCCGGTGTCCAGGTGATCTGGCAGCAGGAGGTCCACCAGCTCCCGACCGGGCGTACCACCTTCGGATTCCGCGACGGCATCAGTCATCCGAACATCGAGGGCGTCGGACTGCCCGGCTCCAACCCCCAGGAAGCCCCCATCAAGGCCGGCGAGTTCATCCTCGGCTATCCCGACGAAACCGGCAGCCTGCCGCCCATGCCCAGCCCCGAGCTGCTGGGGCGCAACGGGACCTACGCGGCCGTGCGCAAGATCCACACCAACGTGGCGGCCTGGCGCCGGTATCTGCGCGCGAACAGCTCCAGCGCCGAGGAGGAGGCACTCCTGGCGGCGAAGATGGTCGGGCGCTGGCCCAGCGGGGCGCCGCTGACGCTGACGCCGGAGCACGATGACCCGGAGCTGGCGGCCGATCCGCACCGCAACAACAACTTCCTGTACCGGGAGAACGACGACCGAGGGTTCCGGTGCCCCGCCGGTGCACACATCAGGCGCACCAATCCCCGTGATTCCACCATCATCGGCGACGCACGGATGCACCGTCTCATCCGCCGCGGCACCACCTACGGCCCGCCGCTGCCCGAGGGCGTGCTGGAAGACGACGGCGCCGACCGGGGTCTGGTCGGAGTCTTCCTCGGAGCCCATCTGGAACGGCAGTTTGAGTTCATCAAGGCCGAGTGGGTCAACGACGGCAACTTCATCGGCTATCCCGGCGAGAAGGACCCAGTGGCTGGGCATCACGGCGGAACCGGGAGCGTCACCATCCCGGAGAAGCCGGTCCGGCGCCGTCTGCAGAACCTGCCGAGCTTCGTGGTCACCCGCGGCGGTGAGTACTGCTTCGTGCCGGGTCTGCGCGCCCTGCGCTGGCTCGCCGAACTGGAGGACTGAGGGCAATTCCTACCCCCTGAGGCCCCACGCGGTCTTCGAGAAGAGGTCGACGTCATGGCAACACAGTTCGTCCGCTACACACCGGACGTCGAAGACGACGATCCGCACTTCGACCAGAACCTGCAGACGGTGATCGAGAAGACCGAGAGCTACATCGCCGAGTCGGTCAAGGCCGGTGGCACTGGCCGGGCCCTCCGCGACGCCCACGCCAAGGGCTACGGGTTGGTCCGAGGGGAAGTGGAGATCCTGGACGGGCTGCCCCCCGAATACGCCCAAGGAATCTACGCGACTCCAGGAACCCACGATGCGCTCATCCGCTTCTCCAACGGCTCGCCTCACGCCGGAGCCGACGCTCGACTGGGCGCCGCCACCGGACTGGCGCTGAAGATCTTCGACATTCCCGGCCCGACTCTGCTGGAAGACGAACCGGACACGGGCACATTCGACTACGCCAACATCAACGGACCGATCTTCTTCTGCAACACAGTCGAGCACTACCTTTTCATCCAGGAATTGTTCCTGAACGCGCCGGCCTACTTCTCCCAGGGCCGACCCGGCGCGCATCGTTTCTTCACCGAGTTCGTGACCGGAAAGGGAACGCTGGACCAGGACAACTGGGCATGGGACGAGTTCCTGGCCTTCCTGCGCCTGTCAAAGACCCCTCCGGCAAACCTGCTGCTGTCGAGCTACTGGACGATGGGCGCCGTCCGGCACGGGGAGTACATCGCAAAGGTGCGCATCACCCCCGACCCGCTCTTCGCCGCCGCGGTGGTCCGGCGCGACATCGACCCGACCTCGGGGGCGGAGGTCTTCCGACCGACCCTGCAAGCCGAGCTGCAGGAGCGGCCCTACGCCTTCGACATCCAGGTACAGCTCTGCACCGACCTGGAGCGGATGCCGGTGGAGGACACCACTGTCGAATGGCCCGAGCAGCTCTCGCCGTCCGTCACCGTGGCCAAGCTGCGGCTGCCGCAGCAGGACATATCCGGCCCGGAAAACCTGGAGAAGATGGACTCACTGTCCTTCACGCCCTGGCGAGTCACCGCCGAGCATGCGCCCCTGGGCAACATCATGCGGGCCCGCAAGGAGGTCTACCGGCACTCCTCCATCGAGCGCCACAAGCTCAACCAACAGCCGCGCACAGAGCCCCGCAGCGCCGACGAGGTACTTGGCTCGGCCCAATGAAGCCGGCTAATGCAATCCGACATCACCAGCTGACATCAACGGCGATGAACACAAGTGGTCTTGGGTGATGACGCACACCATGCCGGTGGCAGTGCCGGGGCCCGTACAGGAGCTGCTCGGCCGAACTCCTCAAGCGGGTGTCGCAGGTGCGAATCCTGCCGGGGGCACAGAGAAACAGCAGGCCGGAGGCCCTGTCGTCCGAGTGAGCGGCAGGGCCTCCGGTCTTGCCGCACATATGCGGCACACATGGGGTGCGGTAGACGATGCCCATGAAGGACAAGCTGGCCCAGCAACGGTTCGAGAACCTGGTCGACCACTTGGAGACGCTGCTGAAGGCTGCTCTCAAGCTCCCAGTACCAGGGCTGTTGCGGGTGGCTGATTCTGGGCGCCGACGACCTCGCGGAGATGGGCGACCTCAAGGATGTCCGGCGCGCTGCCCGCGAGGCGGGCCGCCGCCTCGGCTGGAAGTCGGCCACCAGGCTTGTCGGGGGCCGGCTCTTCGTTCTCAACGAGCGCGAGGTACCCGGGGGGATCAAGCAGCTCAGCTCACTGACGACGCAACAGCCAAGGCGATCGACCGGGCTTGGCGTGACTGTCGCTGAGCGGCCTAGCCGCTCCCAACTGCTCCGGTAATATCGGCGGCTCCGGTGGGCCGCGCGTGGGGGGCGGGAATGGTCACGAGGTACTTCGTCTCACCGCACGGCGGTCGTCGCGCTTACCCCAACATCACGTCCGCTCTGGCTGCTGCGGCCGGACGGGGCCGAGCGGCGCTGGTCGAGATCGCGCCCGGCCGCTACGAGGAGGCGCTCACCGTCCAGGGCGAGGTCCAGTTAGCCGCGCTCGGTGATCCGGGCTCCGTGGTGGTGAGCCGGCCTCGCGGTGCCGTCCTCGACGCCCTCGGGTCGGTTCGTGTGCACGGCCTCGTGTTGATCGGCCGCGACGCCGACGTCGTAGGCTGCCATACGGGAACGCTCACGCTTGACCACTCAGAAATCCGGGCGCACAACGGCGTCAGCGTGCACGCGAGGCCGAACACCTCCGTGACGCTGCGGGACAGCGTGATCCTGCATGGTAGAGCCCTCTTCAGCGGGTCGAACGGGCTCATCGAACGGTGCCGGTTCACCGACGCCACCGACAATGCGGTCGCGGTGATCAAAGGCGCCCACGTCTCGGTCCAGGGCAGTTGGATCGGGGGCAGCATGATCCACGGCGTGCGGGTCAGCGGTGCGCGTGCCCAGGTCACCGGGTGCGAGCTGACCGGCACCGGCAAAGCGGCCATCATGGCGGACTCGCAGGCGGAACTCACCGTGACCGGCTGCGCGATCAACAGTGTGCATGCGGAAGGAATCGCGTTCATCGAGCAGTCGAAAGGTTCCGTAGATGCCACGCGTGTCACCGATGCGCAACACGGGATCGCAGTTGTAAGTGGTGCCGACCCGGTGGTGCGCGGCTGCGCGTTCATCGAGTGTCGCGACACCGGCATCAACGTCCACACCTCAGGCTGTGGCAGGTTCGAGGACTGCGAGGTCTTCGACACGGGCAACATCGCGGTGTTCTCGACCAAGGGCGCCGCTCCTGAGGTTCACGGCTGCCGCATCTCGCGAGGCAACGTCGGCATAGCCGTCACTGACGCCGGCAGAGGCCGTTTCACCCGGGTCGAGATGGAGGACCTGACGAGTGTCGCACTGCGGGTCTACGACGAGGCCAGGGCTGTGTTCGAGCAAGTCCGTGTTGAGCGCTGCCAGTCGGCCGTGGAGACCCGGGGTAACAGCGGTACCACGGCCGACATTACCGACTCGGTGTTCCGCGATTTCGGCATGTCCGCGGTGGAGGTCCTCGGCCAGTCCCGGGTCACGCTCAAAGGCGTGGCGGCGGAGCGCGGGATGATGGGCTTCGGGGTCGGCGAGGACGCTCAGCTGTTTGTGCACGACTGTGACGTCACAGCGGTGAGCAAATGTGGGGCCTTCGGGCTCGGCAAGGCGAGGCTCGTCGCGAGGAACCTCACCGTGTCCGGCTCGGAGGCAATTGGCCTCTACGGGCAGGACTCCGCCTACCTGGACGTCGCGAACAGCGAGTTCGTCGACTGCGCGGCCGCAGGTGTGAGTTTCAACGACGCGTCCGGCGGCCGGCTGGTGGACTGCTCCGTGAACGGCACGCAGGGGGTGGCCGTACAGGACAACGGTCGCGTCGACCTGGTCTCTCTCCGCACGTCGCTGCCGATCGTCAAGCAGATCGTCAAGCCGGTCGAGCGTCCGCCAACGATCGTCAACAACTACGACGGGCCGGTGTTCAACGCCGAGGTCCACGGTGCTCAGCTGGCGTGGAACAACAACAAGGTCATCCAGCAGCAGACCGACGAGGACGGTTCCAGCACATGAACGAGCCACAGAACGTCAACAACTACGACGGGCCGGTGTTCAACGCCGAGGTCTCCGGCGCCCAGTTCGCCTGGAACAACGACACGGTCACCCAGAACCAGCAGAACAACAGTGCCGTGGCCCCGGGCTTCGAGGAGCTCGCCAAGCTGGTCACCGACCTGCTGCGGCAACTGCCCCAGGCAGGGCTCGCCGATCAGGACCGTGAGGATGCCGATTCAGCGGCCAGAGAGGTCCTCGCGACGATCACCCAGCCGGAACCCCCTGAGCCAGGCAGGCTCCGCCGCGCAATTGCCACGCTCAAGGGAGCGCTGGCCCCGGTCGCGACCGGAGTAGTGGCTGGTACGGCGGTAGGGGCGCAGGAGTGGGCGCGGACGGCGATCGAGGGTTTGACCAGCATCGTCTGATCAGCGGCGGCATCAGCTGTCTCCAGCAGCACCGGGGACTGGGGCGTGCAGGATTCCGACAGGGCACAGGCTGCCCCGCTGAGACAGCGGAGCAGCGTCTTCGACTGTGGCTACGCCGCACGCATCATGCTGCGATGTCCTCCAGGACCGCCATCGCTTCCGCGGCCGGCTGATCAACCGGGGCCGGGCGGACGGTCACGTGCTGAGGTTCTGTACCTGTGTGTACGTCGGTACGTCTCCGCTCACCGCCCGGCCCGCCCTGATCTCCGCCGCCGCCCCCAGCGCCGCGCCCAGCGCCGCCCGGTACAGCAGCGATCCCAGGCTCACCCTGCTCACCCCCAGGTCGCCGAGTTGCGCAACTGTGGGGCCGGACGGGGAGTAGAGGATGTTGAGCGGCGCGTCGAGGTCCTTGACCAGCGCGGTGATCGCCGCCGCGCCGGTCAGGCCGGGGACGAACACGCCGTCGGCGCCCGCCTGTTGATAGGTGTCGAGCCGATGCATCGTCCCGGCCGTCCGCTCTGCGCCCAGCCAGTGCGTGTCGGTGCGCGCGTTGACAAAGAGGTGCGGCACTGCGGCTTTCACCGCCGCGATCTTCGCCGCGTGCAGGTCGACGGGGGTGAGCGTGCCGTCGGCCCTGCCGTCCTCCAGATTGATGCCGACCGCCCCCGCGTCCGCCAGGTCCCGGGCCAGCTCGGCCACCTCCGACGGATCGTCGCTGAACCCGCCCTCGGCGTCCACCGAGAGGAAGTACGGGCCTGCGCCCAGCCGCCGGGCCAGGAGCAGTGTGTCCGCTCGCGTCGCCCCCGTGCCGTCCGGCAGTCCGGCCGCCGCGGCCACCGCGAGGCTGGTGGTGCCGATGGCGGGGAAGCCCTGTTCGGCCAGGGCCGTCGCGGAGGCGTGGTCCCAGGCGTTGGGCAGCAGCAGTGGTGTCGCCTCCGGCGTGCGGTGCAGAGCGGTGAACGCCGTGAAGGCGGCGGAGGCGGTGAGGTTGCCGGAGTCGGTCATGGTTCAACGCTAGGGGAGCGACTCTTCGGCCGTCGTCGAAGTGTGTCTCGACGCGCCGCCCGAGGACGACGTAACGCGTCTCGCCCTCGGGCGGCGGCCCGGCGCGACACAGGCCGGGCACCAGTAGCCCTCCTGCTGGATGTGGACCCGGCCGAGCTCCGGATCGTCCTGGGTACTGAAGTCCTGCGTACTCGCGCTGCTCCGCGACGGGCTCCGCTGCGGTGCGGAGCTGCTCGACGGACTGTCCGACGTCGGCGTGATGACCACCGGTCAGGGGCCGATCCATCCCCCGCTTTCCCGGCCGCGCCGGGACGAGCCGTCGCCACGCTGTGCGGGAATCGCCCGTCGGGCCCCCTCGGCGCTCCTGCGCGCCGACCGGTTCGGGCCGCGCCTCGCCGGCCGAGTTCGACCTGCGGGCGGGTGGGCTCAGCAGCCCCGCGCCCTCAGCGGCAGGCCACCTTCATCTGCGCGGCGGCGTGGTGCGCGCCCACCAGTTCCTCGTCGCCCCAGTCGCGCCCCCGGTCGACCAGCTGCACCGCGAAGGTGTTGCCCTTGACCGGATAGCTGCTGACGTCGACGGGGCTGCCACGGTGCACGGTCTGGCGTACGGCGAAGCCGGTGTAGGCGGAGTCCGCGTCGTCGGGGTCCGAGAGCACCCGGTACACGGTGGGGTTGCCCGCGACATCGCGGTCGCGGCCGCTGCTCGGTACGAAGACCGTCAGCGCGCACTCCTGGTAGCCGCTGCCCAGGTGCCAGGACCAGGTGGCGGTGTTGCCCCGGTCCTCGGTCGGGCTGCCGGACATCGGCACGGCGCTGAACCGTCCGTCGCACGAACTCCCCCGGTATCCACCCGAGCCGACCGTGTACCAGCCGTCGTCATCGTCCTCGTACCGGCCGTGTTCGCGGTACGCGCCCGTCGTGCAGCCGGGGCCCGCCCAGGCGGTGTACGCGTAACCCACCTTCCCGGGCGGCGACTTGGGGGGACGGGAGGGACTCGGCGACGGGCTCGGCGATGACGGGGAGCCGGAGGGTGCCGGGGTCGGGTCCGGGTCCGGGCTCTCCGTGCCCGACGGGCCGATCCGGGTGGGGGCTCCGCCCTCGAGGCCGTCCTGCGGTTCTCCGACGCCGCCCATCGCCCCCGTACGCGTGCCGCCGCCGTCCGACGCGAGGAGCGAGCCACCCGTGACGAGTGAACCCGCCACCACGACAACTCCTGCCGCCAGCAGGGCCTTTCTGCGTCGCGACAGCGTGGATATCCGGCCCGCGAGTGTCTCGCGGGCGATCCAGGAACCGTCTCCGCCGACGGAGCGGGCCACCGATCCGCAGTCCGGACAGACCATTCCCGGCAGCGCACCTCGCTGTTCGCTACCGCACTGTTGGCACCTCATGGCAGCACACCTTGCCAGGGCACGGGACCCAGAGGGAGAGACCGTGCACGATCTGCCTGCCGTCTCCCTGTCTGTGCCCTCGTCTGCGCCCGCTCAGCGCAGCTCTTTCGGGCACGGGGTTCCGGGCGAGAGCTGGTACGGCGCCGCCAGCCGGTACACCCCGGCGCGCGGCGCGAGCAGTTCCGTCCACTCGTCGCCGTCCGCGTCCTCGTCCACCTTGATCAGGCAGCCGTTGGTGTTGACGAAGGTCCGCGGGCTGTCCTGGTCCGTGCGCTGCTTGGACGCCTCGGTCTCCTGCGGGCGTTCCACGCTCTTGCCCTCGTCGTCGACCAGGGCAAGCCAGCGCGAGTACGGAATCCGGATCAGCACTCGGCCCGCCCGCTTCACATGGATGGTCAGCTCGCCCGCACCGGCCCGGTCGACGGTCGCGGGCGGATCGGCCAGCGGCACCGGGCTGTCGACCTCGAAGAGCTGCCAGTTGGAGTCGGACCAGACCTTGCGCAGATACGGCTGCCCCTTCCGGACGAGCTCCGCCTCCTGCACCGCACCGGTGGCGTCCGGTTCCCCCTTGGGCAGCACCACGTAGTGCACGGCCCAGCGGTCGAGCCACTGGCGGTAGTTCACGGGGTTCAGGGTGTCGTCGTAGAAGAGCGGGTTGCGCTCCATGTCGGCCTGCCGGTTCCAGCCGCGGGCCAGGTTGACGTACGGCGCGAGCGCGGACGCCTCCCGGTGGCTGCTGGCGGGCACCACCTCGACCCTGCCCCGCTCCGCGCCGATGTTCTGGAGCTCGTTGACGAGCGGCGCCAATTCGCGCGTCCAGGAGGCGGCGGGGGCGGTGCGGACGATGTCGTCGGCACCCTTGAAACCGATCCAGACGTTCATGCCGACGAACGCGAGGAGGAGCACGTACCAGCGGCGGGATCGCGGCACTGCGTACGGCAGCGCGGCAAGCAGCGCCACCCCGGCGAACAGCATCGCCATCCGCGTGACGTTCGACCCTATCTGCGAATCGATCACATAGGTCAGCAGCGTCCCGACCCCGTAGACGGCAGCGGCGGTACGGACCGTGCTCCACTCGCGCGGCACGAGGAAGAAGACGAGGACGGAGAAGAGGAACGGCAGCGACAGCGTCGCGATCGACATCGGCTGCGTACCCGAGAACGGGAACAGCCATGAGGACAGCGCCACCACCACGACCGGTGCCAGTCCCAGCGCGTACGCCCCCGGGCGCCGCTTGTTCAGGAACAGCGCCGCCGCCACCACGCCGAGGAAAAGTCCCGCGACAGGGCTGCCCGCGGTGGCAAGACCGGCGAGCGGCGCGGCGACGGCCGCCTTCGCCCAGCGCTTGTGGCGCCACCGGTACGGCCAGCAGAACACCGCGGCCACCGCTCCCAGGGCGAACATCATGCCGAGCCCGAACGTCACCCGGCCGGACATTGCGTTGCACAGGAACGCGAACACCCCGGCGAGCGAGCAGGCGAGCGGGTTACGGACGGCCGGGACCCGGACCAGGATCAGCGCGGTCAGCCCCGCCGACACCGTCCCGGCGATCATCATCGTCGTGCGGACGCCGAGCACCGACATCAGATACGGCGACACGACGCTGTACGAGACGGGGTGCATGCCCCCGTACCAGGCGAGGTTGTACGCGGTGCCCGGATGCCGGCCGACGAACTCGGCCCACGCATCCTGCGCCGCGAGGTCGCCGCCGCTGTTCGCGAAGAAGAAGAACCAGAGGATGTGGGTGACCGCGGCGGCCGCCGTCGCGATGGTGACGGGGTGACGCAGCAGCCGCTGGGCGCGGGTCGGCCGTGGCACCTCGGCCCGGGGTTCGGGGGTACGCGGGGCCGGCAGCCGGACGCCCGTGTTCCCACCACCGCTGCCGCTCGTCACGTCGCCTCGCACATCGCTGCTCCCGGCCGCTGTACGGCCGGATCTCGGCTCCGCGGTGGTCACTACGATCTCTCCCCGTCTCCGCCGGCCCCGTACCCCTGCCCCCGTACTTCGTGCCCGTGCCCCCGTGCCCCCATTCGGTACACGTGTGAGGACGCGGTCCGGCGTTCCCCGGTTGTCCGGGGACGCTAACACGGCGCAACGGGGAAGGGGGGCCGGGATCGGCACCCCCTTCCCCGACCCGCGTCAGCTGATGCGGGTCAGCTTCTGGCCGAAGCCGGGCTCCGCCAGATCGCTCTGCAGCGCCACCGCGACCTTCACCTGACTGGCCCCCTCACCGACGGTGAGCGTGCCCACATGGGTTCCGGCGGCCGCCGAGTGCGGGATCGTCCTCCCGTCGTCGGTCAGTTCGATCCTGACCGTCAGACCGGGCCAGCCGACCGCCGCCACGTCCTCGGTCGCGACGACCGGGACGGTACCTCCGAGCCCGTCGTCGACCCTGCCGACGACATCGCCCTTCTTGACGACCTTCCCGCTCTCCAGCAGGTCCTCCGTCGCGACCATCACTTCCTTGCTGACCGCGTTGACCGTGTCGATGATGGGCGCCTTGTGCTGGCCCAGCACCGCGCCGACGATCAGCTGATCGGTGTCGCCGACCATCTTGTGCGCGGCGAAGAGCAGGTTGCCGCCGGCCTTGGTGGTGGAGCCGGTCTTGATGCCGAGCGCATCGTTGTACGGGACGAGGGTGTTGTAGTTCCGCCAGTTCTTGCCAGACGGGTCGGTCCACGAGGGCAGCTGCGTGATCGCCATCAACGCCGGGATCTCCACCAGCTTCTGGCCGAGCTTCACCTGGTCCTCGGCCGAACTCACCGTCGTCTCCTTGAGCCCGGACGGGTCGGTGTATGTGGTGTTCTTCATGCCGAGCGACTTGGCGGTGTCGTTCATCTTCTTGACGAACGCCTGCTCGGAACCCGCGTCCCAGCGCGCGAGCAGCCGCGCGATGTTGTTGGCGGACGGGATCATTATGGCGGAGAGGGCCTGCTGCTCGGTGAGCTTGTCGCCGGCCTTCACGGTGTTGAGGGTGGACTCGCCCGCCGAGTCCAGCTTGCCGTCCGACTCCGCCTTGGCGTCGACCGTGATGGACGGACCCGCCTTGCCCTTCTTCAGCGGGTGGTCCTTGAGGACGACGTACGCGGTCATCGCCTTGGCCACACTGCCGATCGGCACGGCCTTCTGCTCGCCGAACGAGTCCACTGTGCCGAGACCGGTCGCCGCCATGTAGCCCTGACCCTCGCTCGGCCACGGCAGCGACGGCTTCCCGCCCTCGAAGGTGTACGTCGGCTTCGCCGTCAGCTGCAGCTCAGGGGCCGGCAACGGGCGCACAACCTGCACGATCGCAAATACGACCAGGAGGAGCAGGACCAGCGGGGTCCAGATCTTGACCCGGCGAACGGCGGTACGGACCGGCGTCTCCGGGGGCGGGGGCGTGTTCGTCAGCTCGGCCAGCAGGTCGAGCGGCGGCCTGGGCGGCAGCGGCTGCTGCCGGGTGCGCTCGGCTCCGCTGAGCGAGGGAGCGGGGGCCGAGGCAGGGCTCGGCCGGGCGGCCTGGGCGGCTGCGGATCCAGTCGTCTCGGGCTTGCGGGGCGCCGGGGCGGGGCGTGCGTCGTCGCGGCGGAGCGGTACGAACTGGCTGGTGCGCTCGGCGGGGCTCTCGGGCTCCGGCTTCTCCTCGGGCTTCGCCGAGGGGCGGGTGATCTTCAGCGCGGTCGTCGGCTGGTCGATCCGGTCGCGCCGGATCGCCTTGAAGACGGCCGTGGGCTGATCGATTCCGCGCTTGTCCGCAGTGGGCTCGGTGCCGTCGGTGTCGCCGGTGTCCGCGCCGGTGGCCTCGGCGCCCTCGGCCGCGCCGTCATCGGCGTCGTCGTCAGCGTCGTCAGCCGCCGCGGGTTCGCCGTCACCGGCGTCGCCGGCGTCCTTGGCGGGGTCCACGACGTCGGCGTCCGCGCCCTTGGCCGCGTCGTCACCGGCGTCGTCGTCAGCGTCGTCAGCCGCCGCGGGCTCGCTGTCACCGGCGCTCTTGTCGCCCTCGGAGTCCGCGGCGTCCGCGGCGTGGCTCTCCTCGCGCCCCTCGGAGACCCGGGTCTCGTCGGAGGCGTCGCCGGAGACCGCAGGCTCGTCCTCGTCCTCGTCCGCGTCAGTGGTAGCGGCTGCGTCCTCGTCAGCGGCTGCGGCGTCACCGGACGCCGCAGGCTTGTCGGCGGCCTCGTCATCCGCATCGTGATGGGTGTCGGCGTCTGTTTCCGCGGCGTCGTCCGCCACTTCAGCCGCATCCGCCGCGTCCGCGCTCGATGCAGCCGCTTCGTCCGCGGTCGCGTCGGCGGAGTCCGTCCCACTCTCGCCCGCCTCTTCCGCCAGCGCGGACGTGTCGCTCTCCGCGACCGTCTCGGGCTTCGCGGCGTCATCGGCGTCGTCGGCGGCCTCGGGTTCCTCGGCAGCAGCGCCTGCGGCGTCGTCGTCACCCTTCCCCACCCACGCAGCCACCGCCGCACGCAGCCGCGCGTCGCCCTCCTCGGGCTCGGCGGGCCCGGATGGCGTGGAGGCCGCCTCGGGGCCCTCAGAGGCGTTCTCCGTGCCGTCGACGCCCTCGGCGTGCTCCGCGTCCTCGCCGTTCTCGACCGGCTTCGTACGGAAGACCGCCGTCGCCGTGTCCTTCTTGCCGCCGGACTCCGCCGGGGAGGCCGGTTCACGGAAGGCGGCAAGCCGCGGATCGCCTTCGCTCCGAGCCGTTCCCGACGACTTCTGCTGCTCCGACTTGTCGGGGGACTCGCCCGCCACCGATGCCTCCTCCTGCGCTGCGGGGTCCCCCCCGCGCTGTCCGAACCATCTACCAGTGTCCTGTGTGAACCCCCGGCCGCGCTGCTAGACGAGAACGACATACCTACTGGTTCCCGTACGAAGCACCCAGGCGCTCTCGACAGACCAATGTGAGAGGGGTCACCCTGTCATTCATCCACGCGGGGAGGCATGGATGGGCAGGAGCCGCAGAACAATTCCGGAGGAGCTTCTGCTGCTCGCTCTGGACCCGACCACGGGTACCACAGCGCAGCCGCAGTCGCTCGACCTCGGCCTCGCCGGAGCTCAGCTAGTGGAGCTGGCTCTGGCAGGACGGATAGCCCCTGACGGGGATCGTATCGCCGTGGTGATGCCACGGCCGACAGGAGATCCGACACTGGACTCCGCACTGGAACTGCTGCGCCGACGCGGCAGCCCGGTTCGGGCCGTCCACTGGATTGGCGGGCCCCGACTGGGGTTGCGCCAGACCTATCTCTCGCATCTGGAGCGGTGCGGCATGGTGCATGCCGTGGCGGGCCAGATGTGCGGGGTGCTGCCGACGACTCGCTACCAGGCGACGGACACGGCGATCAGCCGGGAGATCAGATCCCGGCTGGACAGTGCGATCCGCACCGGTGTACCGCCGGACCCGCGGACCGCGGCGCTCGCCGCACTGGCCCACGCGGTCGGACTCGGCAAGCACCTCTACCCCGGGAACGAGGGGCGCTCATCGCGCTCCCGGCTCCGGGACCTGATCAGACACGACCCGATGGGCGGTCTCGTGGCGCACGCCGTGATGGACGTCCAGAACGGGGCGATCGCCCAGCCGCGCCGCAACCAGGCGGCGGGAGGGCCGTTGCAACCGCAAGTGCAGTCGCAGTCCCGTCGCGACAGCATGGTGCACACCGTTGCCCACTAGGGCAGCGCGCCGCACCACCGCAACAACAGAACCGCATACCGCCGCACCGACGTCCCCAAGACCCGGTTCGGGAGCCGCACCACGCGCGGGGCAGCCGGTCCACCGGCTGCCCCGCGCGCCTGCGTGTGGCCATTTCCCAGCGCAATCAGCCCCACGGGTGGCAATCTGCTGAGCAGTAGATACGCACAGCTACATAGCCGGAGGTGCCGTTTCCGTGCCGTCCAACGTCAATCCCACCGTCAGGCGACGCCGGTTGGGCCAGGAATTGCGCCGACTGCGCGAGCTCAAGGGCATGACGGCCGAGGAGGTGGCGGAGCGACTGCTGGTCTCGCAGTCGAAAATCAGCCGCCTGGAGAACGGCCGCCGTTCGATCAGCCAGCGCGATGTCCGCGATCTCTGCGGGGTGTACGAGGTCGAGGACCACCGGATCGTCGACTCGCTCATGCAGATGGCCAAGGACTCCCGCCAGCAGGGCTGGTGGCATGCCTTCGGCGACATCCCGTACAGCGTCTACATCGGGTTGGAGACCGACGCCGAGTCACTGCGGGTGTACGAACCGCAAGTGGTCCCCGGCCTGTTGCAGACCCGGAGTTACGCCGAGGCACTGATCAACGGCGCACTGCCGGAGGCACCGCAGACCGACATCGACAAGCGCGTCAGCGTCCGTGCGCGCCGCCAGGACCGGATCACCACCCAGGAGGGGCCGCTGCGACTCTGGGCGGTCATCGACGAGGCCGCGCTGCGCCGGGTGGTCGGTGGCAGGCAGGTCATGATCGAACAGTTGGAACAGCTCGTCGAGCTGTCACACCTGCCCCATGTGACGATTCAGGTGCTGCCGTTCGACATGGGCGCCCACCCGGGCATCAACGGGCAGTACGCCATTCTGGAATTCCCGGATGCCGCGGACTCCAGCGTCGTCTATATCGAGGGCGTCACCAGCGACCTCTATCTGGAGAAAGCCAATGATGTGCATCGGTACAGCGTCATGTACGAGCACTTGCGGGCACAGGCACTGAACGTGGAGCAGACCCGGCACTACATCGCCGACATCGCAAAGACGTACGCCCAGCTCAGCACCGACTGACCGGCTGAACCAGACATTCCGCAAAGTCCGGTTTGCGGGAAAAGGAACGATGTTACGGGTGAGGCGACGGCACGGTACACCGTCGCCACATCAAAGCGGAAGACCCGCATGGAATATGCCATCCGGTCGAGTGAACGACCCTCTCACCCAGCGACGTTGACGAGTAGCGTCGATCACGCCAACAGATACGCAGTTGGTGCGACTCACACAACTCTCTGAATCCGAACCGGAGTGAACATGGCTATTCGTCAGGGTGCCACGGACAATTGGACGAAGTCGTCGTATTCCGGGGGCAACGGCGCTTGCGTCGAGGTCAAGTCCCCCCTCGTCCAGTCGATCGCAGTGCGCGACTCGAAGGCCCCCGAGGGCCCTTCGATCACCTTCGTGCCCGGCGCATGGAACGCCTTCGTGTCCGACATCGCGAAGGGCTCCGTAGACGTCTGACCCATGCCCACCCACAGAATGCGGTGCGGCACCGAAACGGTGCCGCAGGAAGCCCTCTCGACCGGTCCGCCGTCCTGGCCGAGGGGGCCCACCGTCGGACGGACCGTTCAGCGCAACTGCTCGACGTACAGGTCCGTGCCGGGCACGGTCGGGATGAACGGCGCCACCAGCTCCACCCGCCCCAGGCCGGATTCCGCGACCGCCGCGTCGAGCCCGGTGAAGTGCTCCGTCCAGCACTCCCGCGGGTCCTCCTGGAGGAACCAGAGCAGGGTGAGCCGGGTGTCGACGCCCTCGACCTGCTTCACATAGGTCATCCGGTCACCCGGCAGCGGAGTGGGGCGGAAAACGGTCACCATCGCCGCCGGTGAGCCGCCGAGCCGCTTCGGCAGATGCCGGGAGCGCAGCCATTCCAGCAGCCCCGACCGCTGCCCGGCCCCTTCGGCGTCGATCACCTGCAGCACGAGCCCGCGGTACGGGTGGTCGAGGGCGTGATGGTCCCGGGGGCCGGCGGCGCCGTCCCGGTAGACCGTCGCCTCGTGGTCCTGGAACGCGGTGAACACATGCGTGCGGTCCTGATAGACCCGGCCGTCCCGGTTCAGCCGCTTGTTGATCCCGACAGTCCACTTCATGTGGTCGTCGTAGCGCCCGTCCGTCACCCAGTACGTGGACAGATAGCACCCGGCGCCGACCGGCTGCGCGACCGCGGATTTCTCCGGATAACGCAGCTCCTGGAGCTCCCGGGTGGCCACCCAGCGCCGCCCGGCGAACATCCAGGGCATCGCCATGGCGCCCGCGTAGTAGTGGTCGTCCTCGTACCAGCGGTTGTACGCGTACTCATGGCCCGGATGCGGTTCCACCATGGTGATCAGCGCGTGGCCGGGATGGACTTCGTACGGCCCCAGCGCGGCCAGTTCGGCGTACATATCGCTGCGCGTCTCGTCGCTCATGCCGTTCCCCTTCCGTACTCCGCTACAGCGCCCTACTCTGACGCCCCGTCAGAAGAACTGCCAGAGCCGGGAGGCACCCGATGCTGCTCGCGGGGAAGACCGTCATCGTGTCCGGCGTAGGCGCCGGGCTGGGGCATCAGATCGCGGCGACGGTGGTACGGGACGGCGGGAGCGCCGTCCTCGGAGCGCGTACCGCGGCCAATCTCGCCAAGTCGGCCGCCGAGATCGATCCCGGGGGCCGGCACACGGCCCATCAGGCCACCGACATCACCGACGAGGCGCAGTGCGAGGCGCTCGCCGGGCTGGCACTGAGGCGGTTCGGGCGGATCGACGCGGTGGTCCATGTCGCGGCCTGGGACAGCTACTTCGGCGGGGTCGAGGACGCGGACTTCGCCACCTGGCAGTCGGTGATCGACGTCAATCTGCTCGGCACGCTGCGGATGACGCGCGCCTGTCTGCCCGGGCTGAAGGAGCGGGGAGGCTCCGTCGTCGTCATCGGCACGCAGTCGTCGGTCGCCGCGCCCTCCCAGGTGCAGCAGGCGGCATACGCGGCGTCGAAGGGCGCGCTCACCTCGGCGATGTACTCCATGGCGCGGGAATTCGGTCCGCACCGGATCCGGGTGAACACCGTGCTGCCCGGCTGGATGTGGGGTCCGCCAGTGCAGGCGTACGTGCAGTTCACCGCGCACACCGAGGGCGTGCCGGAGGCCGAGGTGCTGGGCAGGCTCACCGAACGGATGGCGCTGCCGGAGCTGGCCACGGACGGCGATGTGGCGGAGGCGGCGGTGTTCCTGGCCTCCGACCGGGCCCGGGCGATCACCGGACAGTCCCTACTGGTCAACGCCGGCGAACTGATGCGCTGAGGCGCCGCAGCGATGAGGGCGCCGAGGTGCTGATGCGCCGATACCGGCAGCGGTGATCGGCAACAGTCCCGGTTCCCCTCCTTTCTCTCCTGTTCTCCCGCTCTCCTCCTTCTCGGCCGCACGGGACCCGCATCCCGTGCGGTCTTTCTGCGCTCTCCGGTGCTCGTGATTGCTCTGCACAGCCTGACGAAGTGCCCGCTCATCGTGTGGCTGCTGTCACGTTCACGACAACGCCCCCGTGGGTCAAGAACACGTAAAATCGTTCGACTTGCTGATTGGTGTTCACATCCCTGATCGCCAAAAACCTTGACCGAGGGACCGAACAGGCGGTTCAATCCCCGATGTCCCCGCTCCCGCACGGGGCCCCGCTGGGCGGCCGTACTGACGAAGTGCACACCCCGTTCATAAGGCGGACCCCAGGAGGGGGCACATGAACAGTCTCGACTGGGTCGTGCTCATCGGCTACTTCGGCGTGATGATCGCGATCGGACTCTGGTCCCACAAGCGTGTGGACAACGTCAGCGACTTCTTCACGGCCGGCGGCAAGATGCCGTGGTGGCTGTCCGGCATCTCGCACCACATGTCCGGCTACAGCGCCGTGATGTTCACCGGGTACGCCGGTATCGCCTACCAGTACGGCGTCACGTCATTCGTGACCTGGTCGCTGCCGATCGCCATCGGCATCGGCATCGGCTCCAAGCTCTTCGCGCCCCGGCTCAACCGACTGCGCTCGCGGCTGCATGTCGCGTCGCCGCTCGAATACCTGAAGAACCGCTACAACATCCAGACGCAGCAGGCGCTCGCCTGGTCCGGTCTACTGCTGAAGATCGTGGACGTCGGCGCCAAGTGGGCGGCCATCGCCACCCTGCTCTCCGTCTTCACGGGTATCACGATCACCCAGGGCATCTTCATCACCGGCTGCATCACGGCCGTCTACTGCACGGTCGGCGGCCTGTGGGCGGACGCGCTCACAGAACTGGGGCAGTTCGTCATCCAGCTCTTCGCCGGCGTCGCGATGCTCGTCACCGCCATGGCCAAGCTCGACGGTGTCAGCACCCTCTGGACGGTCTGGGACAAGCTGCCCGAGGGCCACACGAACCCGACGGCCGGCCCGTACACGGTGACCTTCCTGCTGGCGTACCTCTTCATCAAGACCTTCGAGTACAACGGCGGCATGTGGAACCAGGCCCAGCGCTACATGGCCACGGACTCCGCCGCCTCCGCGACCCGCTCGGCCCGGCTCTCCGCCGTGCTGTGGCTGGTCTGGCCGACGGTCCTGTTCTTCCCGATGTGGTGCGCCCCGCTGCTGGTCCACGCACAGAAGCCGGACGCCTCCGACAGCTACGCCCTGATGACCGAGCAGCTGCTGCCGCACGGTCTGCTGGGCCTGGTCGTCGTCGGCTTCTTCTCGCACACGATGGCCATGTGCTCCTCGGACGCCAACGCCATCTCGGCGGTCTTCACCCGGGACATCGCCCCGGTCCTCTCGAAGGCGGCCCGCAACTGGAGCAGCCGCACGGGTCTGCTGGCGGCCCGAGTGTCCACGCTCGGCTTCCTCGGTCTGTCGATGGCGCTGGCCACCCAGATCAACTCGCCGACGTTCAAGGACATCATCTCCGTCGTCATCAAGTGGGTGGCCGGTCTGATGGGTCCGATCGCGATCCCGTTCATGCTGGGCCTGCTGCGCAGGTTCCGTAAGTCGGGCCCGACGGCCGCGCTCGTCAGCTGGGCGGCAGGCCTGCTGGCGTTCTACTTCACCAACTACAACTTCGACGGTTCGGTGAAGACGGATGTCGCGCTCCAGTACCAGGTGGCACTGCCGCTGGCGATCTCGCTGGTGCTCTACATCCTGATCGGCTTCATCAAGCCCGAGGACACCCCGGAGCGCGACGCACTGATCGAGAAGATCAACACGGACGGTGACGGGGACGCCGTGGGCGCGACGGTTCCGGCGCAGGCCGGTTCCGGCGACGCCGCGGTCGCGGAGGGTGTGAAGGACTGATCCCTTCAGCCAGGTGCAAGGGGCCGGGTGCGGACGCGGCGGCGTCCGTACCCCGCCCCTTTCCCGTGCGTCCGTACGCCGGTCAGCCGCGCGGGTAGCGGGTCAGCCAGCCCGGGGCGGCAGCCGACGGGCTGTGGAGCGCAGGTCCCTGGGTCATCTCCATGGCGAAGTCGTCGGCGAGTTCCAGGAGCGTGGCCCGGCCCTCCAGTTCGGCGAGCCAGGCGGGCGGCAGTGCGGTCTCGCCGTGCAGCACACCGAGCAGTACCCCGCAGAGCGCCCCGGTGGCCGCGGACGGGCCGCTGTGGTTCACCGCGAGCCGCAACCCGTGCCGGACGTCCTCGCCGACCAGTGCACAGTACACGGCGACGGCGAGGACCTCCTCGGAGGAGTCCGTGTCGCCCAGCGCCTCGATGAGGGCCGGGCCCGGGATGCCCTGGCGCACGGAGCCGAGGGCCTGCTGCAGGGCGTCGGTGACCTGTTCGTGGCCGGGGCGCTCGGCGAGCAGCGCCAGGGCCTGCTGGACGGAGCCGTCCAGCGTCTGGCCGCGGGCCAGCCCGTGCACCACGACGGCGAGGGCGCCCGCGGACAGCAGGGCGGTGGGGTGGCCGTGGGTCTGGGCGGCGCATTCGACGGCCAGTTGCAGGACGAGCTGCGGTTCCCAGCCCACCAGCAGTCCGAAGGGGGCGGAGCGGGTGAGTGCGGCCGAGTCGCGCGCGGCGGGGTTCTTGGGCTGGTCGAGGGTGCCCATGGTGGTGTCGCCGAAGCCGTTGAGGCATTCGCGGGTGGGGGCACGGCGGGCGTAGAGCCACTCCTCCTGGGCGAGCCAGCCGTTCTCCGTGCGCCGCTCGTCCGGACCCCAGTCGCTCTGGGTGGCGGCCCAGCGCAGATGGGCACGGTGCACATCGGTGGGCGGATGCCAGGCGCCGGTGTCGCGGCGGACCTGGGCGCGGATCAGTCCGTCGACGGTGAACAGGGTGAGCTGGGTGACGGCGGTGACCGCACCTCGTCTGCCGTGGACGGGCACGAAGTCGGTGACGGCCTCGACGCCATGGGCCGCGCGGATCTCTTCGAGCGAGAGTCCGCTGACGGCCGCGCCGAGCGCGTCGCCGATGGCACCGCCCAGCAGACAGCCGCGCACCCGGCTGCGGAAGTCCTGCTGTTCGGCGCGGCCCCAGATGGCTGTGGCTCCTGTGCTCACCGCGCCCCTTCCCCGTCCGCGTACGACTGCGCAGCACTGTAATCGAACGGGAACGGCTGGTTCAGGGGCGGAACGGTATGTACGGAGTGGCTCCGGCGGTCACTTTTGAACAGCTATCTGCGGGGATCTCCGGGGTCCCGGCCACGTTCGCAGACGCGGGACATCCGTGGCCTGAAGCGGGACCTGCCCGGCGGGCCGACGACCACCCGCAGACGTCCCCGGACGGCCGGGGCGTCTCCGACTGCCCGGCCGGCGAACGCGGCCGGGCAGCGGGCGAACGGATCAGTCCGGCAGCACCGGCAGCAGCTCGGGGAGGTGTCCGTCGGACGTGGCTGCCGCCCGCTGCCGTTCCTCGGGGACTTCCCCGTACAGCGTGTTGCGCGGCTTCGCCGGCCGGCCCGCCAGTTCGGCGATGGCGACCAGGTCCTGGATCGAGCGGTACGAGCCGTAACTCGACCCTGCCATGCGGGAGATGGTCTCCTCCATCAGCGTGCCGCCCAGGTCGTTCGCACCGGAGCGGAGCATTTCGGCCGCGCCCTCCGTGCCGAGCTTGACCCAGCTGGTCTGGATGTTGGTGATGTGCGGGTGCAGCAGGAGCCGGGCCATGGCGGTGACGGCCCGGTTGTCACGGTCGGTCGGGCCCGGGCGGGCGATGCCCGCCAGGTAGACCGGTGCATTGGTGTGGATGAACGGCAGCGTCACGAACTCCGTGAAGCCACCGGTCTCCTGCTGGAGGCGGGCCAGGGTCCGCAGATGGCCGAGCCAGTGGCGGGGCTGGTCGACATGCCCGTACATCATGGTCGATGAGGAGCGCAGCCCCACCTCGTGGGCCGTCCTGATGACTTCCAGCCAGGTCGCCGTCGGCAGCTTCCCCTTGGTGAGGACCCAGCGGACCTCGTCGTCCAGGATCTCCGCCGCCGTGCCCGGGATCGAGTCGAGCCCGGCCTCCTTCGCGGCGGTCAGCCAGTCGCGGACGGACATGCCGGTGCGGGTCGCGCCGTTGACGACCTCCATCGGGGAGAAGGCGTGCACATGCATGCCGGGGACGCGCTCCTTCACCGCCCGCGCGATGTCGAAGTACGCCGTGCCGGGCAGATCCGGGTGGATGCCGCCCTGCATGCAGACCTCGACGGCACCGACGTCCCACGCCTGCGCGGCCCGGTCGGCGACCTGGTCCAGGGAGAGCGTGTACGCGTCGGCGTCGGTGCGCCGCTGGGCGAAGGCGCAGAACCGGCAGCCGGTGTAGCAGACGTTGGTGAAGTTGATGTTCCTGGTGACGATGTACGTGACATCGTCGCCGACCACGTCACGGCGCAGCGTGTCCGCGATCCGGCACAGTTCGTCGAGCGCCGGGCCGTCCGCGTGGAGCAGGGCGAGCGCCTGGTCGTCGGTGAGCTTCGTCGGGTCGTCGGCGGCCTGGCCGAGCGCGGCCTTCACGTCGGTGTCGATCCTGGACGGGACCATTCCGGGGGCGGCGGCCTCGCGGAGTGCCTCCCAGTCCCCGTAGACCTCGTCGAAGTCGTCGCGGCGGTCGCCGGTTCGGCCCTCGGTGTCGATGGTTCGGTGCAGATCGGTGCGGCCGGAGGCGTTGAAGCCCTCGTCGGGCTCCTGCCACGGCAGACCGACGGGGATCGCCTCTTCCTTCGCCAGCCCGGTCTCCGGGTCGGCGAGCGCCCGGACGTGCGGGAGGAGGCGGGGGTCGAGCCAGGGCTCGCCGCGCTGGATGAACTCCGGGTAGATGGTGAGCCGTTCACGGAGCTCGAAGCCCGACTCGGCTGTCTTCGCGGCGAGTTCGTCGATGTGCGGCCATGGACGCTCGGGGTTCACATGGTCCGGGGTGAGCGGTGAGACGCCGCCCCAGTCGTCGATCCCGGCGCCGATGAGCAGTGCGTACTCCGCATCGACGAGGTTCGGCGGGGCCTGGATGCGGGCGGACGGGCCGAGGATGTGCCGGGCCACGGCAATGGCGGCGGCGAGCTCCTCCAGTTCGGCGTCCGGCATCCCGCGCATCGCCGTGTCCGGCTTGGCGCGGAAGTTCTGGACGATGACCTCCTGGATGCCGTGGTAGGCGCGGGCGGTCTTGCGCAGCTCGAAGAGGGAGTCGGCGCGCTCCTCGTACGACTCGCCGATCCCGATCAGGATGCCGGTCGTGAACGGGACGTTGGACCGGCCCGCGTCCTCCAGCACCCGCAGCCGTACCGCCGGCTCCTTGTCCGGGGAGCCGTGGTGCGGGCCGCCCGGCTCGGACCACAGGCGGGTCGCCGTCGTCTCCAGCATCATGCCCATGGACGGGGCGACGGGCTTGAGGCGCTGGAGGTCGGTCCAGGTCAGGACGCCGGGGTTGAGGTGTGGAAGGAGTCCGGTCTCTTCGAGTACCCGGATCGCCATGGCGCGTACGTACGCGAGGGTGTCGTCGTATCCCTCGGCCTCCAGCCACTCCCGCGCCTCGGGCCAGCGGTCCTCGGGGCGGTCGCCGAGCGTGAACAGTGCTTCCTTGCAGCCCATGGCCGCGCCCTTGCGGGCGATGTCGAGAACCTCGTCGGGCGACAGGAACATCCCGTGCCCGGCCTTGCGGAGCTTGCCGGGGACAGTGACGAAGGTGCAGTAGTGGCACTTGTCGCGACAGAGCCGGGTCAGCGGGATGAAGACCTTGCGCGAGTACGTGATGACGCCCGGCCGGCCCGCGGCTTCGAGGCCCGCGTCCCTCACCCGGGCGGCGGACGCGGCAAGGTCCGTCAGATCGTCGCCGCGTGCCTGGAGCAGGACGGCGGCCTCGGTCACATCGAGGGCGACACCGTCACGGGCCCGTTTGAGCGCGCGCCGCATGGAGTTGGTGGTCGGGCGTGCGCGCTGAGGATCGGTCATGAACCGAGCATACGAGCGAGGTGGGCGGGCCGATGAAGCCCGTCCTGGGTTCGGGGGCGAAACGAACGCCGCTGCCGCTGCACGTCCGGCGACGCCCCGGTCCCGGGGCGCCCTGTCGGGGCCGGTGAGCACCTGGGCCTGTGAGGGTTCGCCCGGCGCGAGGCGACCGTCGATTCCGGCTCACCGGATCCAGGGTTCCGTCCTCAAACGCCGGACGGGCTGAAAAGGGCCTCCGGGCGCGCGCCCGGAGGCGAGGACCGGTTGTCAGTCCTCTTGGTCCGCGCGGAGCGACAGGTTCAGCCGGTCGCTCGCCAACCGCATGTGTTCGGCCATCGCCGCATCCGCCGCCTCGGGATCACCCGCCCGGATCGCGTCGAGCACCGCCCCGTGCTCATGAAGCGTCCCGCTCACCGTGCCCTCGATGTCGCCTGCCCGCTCCATCCAGACCTGGAGCAGCGCCCGGATGGAGTGCAGGATGTCGCTCAGCACCGTGTTGCGGGCGATGTTCGCGGTCTCCAGGTGGAACGCGATGTCGGCGTCGATGAACGCCTTGACGTCCGTGCCCGCCTCCCGCATCCGCGCCAGATGCCCTTCGAGTCGTTCGACGTCCGCCGGCTCCGCCCGCTCCGCGGCGAGGCGTGCGGACATGCCCTCCATGAACGTACGGACCTCCACGAGGTCCTGCGTACGGCGCTGACCGAGCATCAGGCCCCAGTTGATCGCCTGCGGCAGGAACTCCGACGTGCCGTCGCGCACGTACGACCCCGAGCCCGGCCGGATCTCGATGATGCCGAGCACGTCCAGTGCGGAGAGTGCGCCCCGGACGCTGGACCGGGCGACGCCGAGCGCCTCGGCGAGCTGCCGTTCGGCGGGCAGTCGGGTGCCTGGCTTCAGGTTGCCCTCGGAGAGGTGGTCGAGGAGCCGCTTGGCCACCTCGCTGACCGAGGACTCGCGTACGACGGGTCGCAGGAGCGAGGTGAAATCGGGCTCTTCGGGCTGCGTGGACACGTCGTCCAGTACATCAGACGTCTCCCGATGTGCACGGGTCGGGCGGACCATATCGCGCTCATCGGTCCTGGCGGGGTGCTCGTCGGAGCGACGTACGTCACTTTGGTTAATTGGTGACCAATTTTGGATTCGGGGCTAGCGTGTGAGCTGTTCGCCGGTCGGACCGCCGCGGCTACTGCCGGCCCCGCCCGCTGCCGACAGTGACCAGAGCCGGACAAAGCTGTCCGGGAAGCGAGGAGTCTCCATGGGCGCCACTGCGCATTCAGTCGAGAGATCTGCCGTCGAGCGGTCGACGATCAAGAAGGTCTCGATCCGGCTCGTCCCCTTCGTGGCCCTGATGTTCTTCGTGAACTATCTGGACCGGACGGCCGTGTCCTTCGCCGAGCCGAACGGCATGGGCCAGGACCTCGCGCTCACGGCGGCGCAGTTCGGCTTCGCCTCGGGCGTCTTCTTCATCGGCTACATCATTCTCGAAGTGCCGAGCAACATGGCTCTGCACAAGTTCGGCGCCCGCCGCTGGCTCGCCAGGATCATGGTTACCTGGGGCATCGTCGCCCTGCTCTTCACCTGGGTGCAGAACAGCGAGCAGCTGTACACGCTCCGCTTCCTGCTCGGTGTCGCCGAGGCCGGATTCTTCCCCGGCGCGATCCTCTTCCTGAGCCAGTGGGTGCCGTCCCGGCACCGGACGAAGGTGCTCGGCCTCTTCTATCTGGCCCAGCCGCTGACCACCGTGATCGGCGCCCCGCTGGCCGGCTGGTTCATCAATCAGCACGGGCTGTTCGGCCTCGAGGGCTGGCGCGTGATGTTCCTCGGCGTGTCCGTCCCCGCGATCCTGCTGGGCGTCATCGCCTGGTTCTACCTGATCGACAAGCCGGCCGACGCGAAGTGGCTGACCACCCCGGAGAAGGAGTGGCTGACCGCCGAGCTGGCCGCCGAGAACGCCACGAAGACCGGCGCCGACGAGAAGTCCGGGCACGGGCGCGAGGCACTGAAGGCCGCGTTCACCAACAGCCGTGTCTGGACCCTCGCGCTCATCTACTTCGGTTTCATCTACGGCCTGTACGCCCTCGCCTTCTTCCTGCCGACGATCATCAACGGCTTCCAGGACCAGTTCGACACCTCGTTCAGCGTCATGGACAAGGCCCTGATCACGGCGATCCCGTACCTCCCGGCCGCGATAGTCCTCTTCTTCTGGTCGCGCCACGCCACCAGGCACGGCGTCGGCACGTGGCACATCGCCGGCCCGGCCGTCGTGGGCGGCATCTCCATCCCGATCGCCCTCTACATGGGCTCGCCCGCCGCGACGATCGCCGTCATCACCGTCACCGCGTGTGCGATCTTCGCCGCGCTGCCGGTCTTCTGGTCCGTGCCGTCCCAGTTCCTGACCGGCGCCGCCGCCGCGGCCGGTATCGCCCTGATCAACACCGCGGGCAATGTGGCCGGTTTCGCCGCCGGCTACGTCACCGGCTGGCTGAAGGACTTCAGCGGCGACTACTACCTGCCGCTGTTCCTGGTCGGCGCCTTCATGCTCATGTCCGCCGCACTGATGCTGTGGCTCGCCGGCCGGTCCAAGGACCGCGGCGCGGGTCAGGGCCGGTCCCTCGTGGAGGCCCACTGATGACCCGCCTGTTCAACGACCCCGCCGCCTTCGCCGACGAGGCACTCGAAGGGTTCGTCGCCGCCCACCCCCACCGGGTGCGTCAGGTCCCCGGCGGGGTGGTCCGGGCCACTCGCACCGCCCCCGGCCAGGTCGCGGTCGTCGTCGGCGGCGGATCCGGCCACTACCCGGCCTTCTCCGGCCTGGTCGGCCAGGGCCTCGCGCACGGCGCCGCGGTCGGCAATGTCTTCGCCTCGCCCTCCGCCCACCAGGTGCGGCAGGTCGCGAAGGCCGCGCAGACCGGCGGTGGTGTCCTTCTCGCGTACGGGAACTACGCGGGCGACGTCCTGCACTTCGGGCAGGCGGCCGAGCAGCTGACCGCCGAGGGCATACCCGCCCGGACGCTCGGCGTCACCGACGACATATCGAGCGCCTCCGCGGCCGAGGCGCACAAGCGCCGCGGGGTCGCGGGCGACCTGGTGGTCTTCAAGACGGCCGCGGCCGCCGCCGAAGCGGGACATGATCTCGCCGAGGTGACCCGGATCGCCGAGCTGGCCAATGCCCGCACGCGTTCCTTCGGTGTCGCGTTCTCCGGCTGCACGCTGCCGGGCGCGGACCACCCGCTGTTCACCGTCCCCGAGGACCGGATGGCAGTCGGGCTCGGCATCCACGGCGAGCCGGGCATGGGAGAGCAGCCGGTCCCGAGCGCGGACGAGGCCGCCGAGCTGCTGGTGAGCACGGTGCTGGGCGAGCTGCCCGAGGGTGTCGACTCCCCGCGCGGGCAGCGGGCCGCCGTCATTCTCAACGGCCTCGGCTCGGTGAAGTACGAGGAGCTGTTCGTCGTCTACCGCCGGGTCGCCCAGTTGCTTCATGAAGCCGGTGTGGAGGCCGTCGACCCCGAGGTCGGCGAGCTGGTGACCAGCTTCGACATGGCGGGCGTCTCGCTCACCCTGTGCTGGCTGACGGACGAACTGGAACCGCTGTGGACGGCTCCGGCGGATGCCCCCGCGTACCGCAAGGGCACGGTCGAGGCGGCCGACCTCGTCGTCGGGACCCCCGCCGAGCAGGCCGTCGAGGAGCCGGTCCGGGCCGCCACCGAGGAGTCCCGCGCCACCGCCCGTACCGTCCTCGCCGCCCTGCGCACCCTGAAGTCCACCGTCGACACGTACGCCGACGAACTCGGCCGGATCGACGCGGTCGCCGGTGACGGCGATCACGGCATCGGCATGCAGCGCGGATCCACGGGCGCGTACGAGGCAGCCGTCCGCGCCGAACAGCTCGGCGCCGGTGCCGAAACGCTCCTGCACCGGGCCGCCGACGCCTGGGCCGACAAGGCGGGCGGCACCTCGGGCGCCCTGTGGGGCGTCATCCTCCGCGCCATCGGCACCGCTCTCGGCGACACCGACCGGCCCACCGCCCCCGTGGTCGCCGCCGGCGTCGCGGAGGCGACGGCGGGCGTGATGCGCCTGGGCAGGGCGGAGGTCGGCGACAAGACGATGGTCGACGTCCTCGTCCCGTTCGCCGAGGCGCTGACCACCGCCACCGCCGACGGGCAGCCGCTGTCCACCGCCTGGGACACGGCGGCGAGCACCGCGGCCGCCGCCGCGGCCGCCACCGCCGACCTGCTGCCCCGCATGGGCCGGGCCCGTCCGCACGCCGAGAAGAGCCTCGGCACCCCGGACGCCGGGGCGCACTCCCTCGCCCTGATCGTCCGCGCCGTCCACCCCGTTCTCGCACCCACCCTGGAGATCCGCTGATGTCCGACAAGCTCCGTATCGTCGTCGGTTCCGACGACGCCGGTCACACGTACAAGGAAGCCCTCAAGAAGGACCTGGAGGCCAGCGACCTCGTCGTCACCGTCACCGATGTGGGTGTCGACGCCGACGGACACACCGCGTACCCGAAGGTGGCCATCGCCGCCGCCGAGATGGTCGCCCGCGGCGAGGCGGACCGCGCCCTGCTGGTCTGCGGCACCGGCCTCGGTGTCGCCATCGCCGCCAACAAGGTCAAGGGCATCCGCGCGGTGACCGCCCACGACTCGTTCTCCGTCGAGCGCGCGGTCCTCTCCAACAACGCCCAGGTCCTCACGTTCGGACAGCGCGTCGTCGGTCTGGAACTGGCCCGTCGGCTGGCCGCCGAGTGGCTGACGTACCGCTTCGACGAGACGTCCGCGTCCGCCGCCAAGGTCGCCCTCATGCGGGACTACGAGAACCAGCAGGAAGCAGCAGCCTGATGCCCGCCGCTTCCACCGCTCCGGCGCCGATCACGATCGGGGTGAGCCTGAAGATGTACTTCGGCCACCACCAGACCCTGAACTGGGCGCGCCGGATCGCCGACACCGCCGCCCGGCACCCGGCCCTGACGACCGGCGCCGCCGAACTGTTCGTGCTGCCCGCGTTCCCCGCGCTCGTCCCCGTCACCGGCATCCTCGCCGGCACGGGGGTGCGGACCGGGGCGCAGGACCTGGCGACCGAGGACACCGGCCCCTACACCGGCGAGGTCAGCGGCGCCCATCTCAAGGAGATCGGCGCGAGCTACGCCGAGGTCGGCCACGCCGAACGCCGCCGGCTCTTCGGCGAGGGCGACACGGTGGTCGCGGCCAAGACGGCCGCCGCCCTGCGCAACGGCCTCACACCGGTCCTGTGCGTCGGTGAACTCGACCGGGTCTCCCCCGCCGAGGCGGCCGCCCGCACGGTCGCCGAGGCAGAGCGCGTCCTGGCCACGGCAGCCCATGACGGCGCCCCGGCCCCGGTCGTCCTCGCGTACGAACCGCAGTGGGCGATCGGCGCCCCCGAACCGGCGTCGTCCGAGCACATCCGTACCGTCTGCGCGGCCCTGGCCGACCGGCTGTCCACGCAGCCCGCCCTCGCCGGCAGCAGGGTCATCTACGGCGGTAGCGCGGGCCCGGGACTGCTCACCGAACTCGGCACCGGGGTCGGCGGTCTCTTCCTCGGCCGGTTCGCCCACGACCCGGCGGCGGTGGAACGCATCCTCGACGAGGTCCTGGCCCTGCACGCGACGGCAGGAGCGGTCTGATGGCCTACGGACTGAGCACCTACGCCTTCTTCTGGCGGATCTCCGAGCGCGCCCCGCAGCCGCTCACCGTGCACGACATGCTCGCGCAGACCCGTGACCTGGGCGGCGAGGTCCTCCAGATCTGCGACTACCCGCTGATCGAGACGTTCGACGACACGCAGCTGGACGCGGTACGCGACACGGCGGCGGAGTACGGCATCACGCTGGAGCTCGGCACCCGGGGGGTGAGCCCCGCGCACCTGGCCACGTATCTCCGTATCGCGCAGCGTCTGGGCGTCACCCTGGTCCGCTCGATGATGAACACAGCCGACCACCGGCCGACCGTGCCGGAGGCGACGGCCCTGCTCCGCGAGGCCGTCCCCGGCTACGCGACGGCGGGCGTGACGCTCGGCCTCGAGACGTACGAACAAGTCTCCACCGACGACCTGCTGTCCGTCGTGCGCGGCGTCGACAGCCCGTACCTCGGCGTCGTCCTCGACCCGGGCAACAGCGTCGCCCGGCTCGAACGCCCGGTGGACGTCGTCGACGCCACCGCCCCCCACGTGGTGAACATCCACGTCAAGGACTTCTCGTTCTCCCGCCGCGACGGCTGGGTCGGCTTCACGTTCGCCGGCTGCCTCCTCGGCGAGGGCCTCCTCGACTACGACCACATGATCGACAAGGTCCGGCCGGCCGAGAAGGGCATCAACCAGATCGTGGAGCACTGGCTCCCCTGGCAGGGCGACTTCACCGAGACCGCCCGCCTGGAGGACCAGTGGACCCGGCACAGCATCAACACCCTTATGAGGAGCAAGTAATGGCCACCGAAACCACGACCGCATCCACCACCGTTGCCGTCATCGGGGCCGCCGGCAAGATGGGCCAGCGCGTCTCCAACAACCTGGTCAAGAGCGACTTCACCACCCTCTTCGCCGAGAACTCGCCGAAGGGCCAGGAGCTGATCCGCGAGCTCGGCCGCGAACTGACCGACGGTGCCGAAGCGGCCGCCCGGGCCGATGTCGTCATCCTCGCCGTGCCGGACGTCGTGCTCGGCAAGGTCTCCGAGCAGCTCGTCCCGGTCATGAAGCCGGGCGCGATCCTGCTGACGTTGGACCCGGCCGCCGCGTACGCGGGTCTGCTGACCCGCCGCGCGGACGTCCACAACGCGGTGGCGCACCCCTGCCACCCGTCGGTGTTCCTGGAGCGCACGACGAAGGAGGAGTGGGCCGACACGTTCGGCGGCATCGCCGCCCCGCAGGAGGTCGTCGCCTCCTTCGAGCCCGTAGCCGAGGCCGCCGACCCGAAGGCCCAGGAGCTGGCCGAGGCGGTCATCTCCACGATGTACGCCCCGGTCGTCGAGGTCCACTGGGTGACGGTCAAGCAGCTCGCGGTCCTGGAGCCGACCCTCGTCGAGACGATCGCCTGCATGGTCGGCGCGCTCCTGACCGAGGCGCTGCACGAGACCGTCCACACGGTGGGCGTCCCGGAGAAGGCGGCCCGCGCGATGCTGCTGGGCCACACCCAGGTGGCACTGGCCAACACTCTCAAGGGCTCCAACCCGTTCTCCGACGCGTGCCTGATCGCGATGGACTACGGCCGCGAGTCGATCGTCCGCGACGACTGGAAGAACGTCTTCAACGACGACGAGCTCGACAAGGTGATCACGCGGATGCTCAAGATCAAGGAGATCAAGCGCTGACCCGCATTCCCCCGGCCCGAAATGGGGCCGTGGTGCGGCAGGGGAACCCGAACCGGGTTACCCACGTCAACTAAGCACCAGGGCTGCCGACTTGCCTCGGCAGGTACCCATCACTCGGACCGGGGGACGCACATGAACTGGACCGGACGATCCGCGGGCGTGCTGCTGGCGGCGAGCATGGTGATCTCAACAGCCGCGTGCACAGCTGACAGCAGCAGCGGCGGGGCGGCATCGGGTTCCTGCGTCAACCGGTTCACCTACCAGGAACGAACGTACCGAGACGTGGCGAACGTCGACTTCACCGTCGGGGCGAAGCTCGGCGTCGCCACCCAACCTCCCTGCGACGACACCGGCGGCCAGGACAAGACCGATGAGACGGGGACTGCACAGACTGCCTACGAGGTGCATGGCATCTCGCCCGAGGTGGCCATCGCAGTCGGGGACACACCCGCGGAGGCCTCGTTCTTCGCCGCCTACTCCGGCGCAGACCTCCCGCCCGAAGTACAGAAACTGATGGACGGCTCATGATGCGGGGCGTGACACGAGCACGGCCCGTCAGACCGCGACAGGGTCGCGGGCCCGGGTCGTGCTCGACAGGCTCGACGGGGGCATCGCCGAGATCCTGGCCGCCAAGGCACGGCTCGACGCCGCTGAAGCGTTCCGGGACGCCGCTCAGTGGCTCGACGCCTACGCCAACTCTCTCTACCGCTCGGTCAAGAACAACCGTGACGGACATGGGCTCGCCGCCCGCCTCGACGCCGCCGACAGCATCGGATTCCTGCCGGAACTGCTCTTCGCCCCGGACCGCAGTCCCCGCCCCTACAACAAATACCTGGAGTGGGAACTCAGCCGGTACCCGCTGCCCGGCTGGGACACCGGCCCGCTGCTGGAGTCCGTGGACCGCATCTCGGCAACCGGCGGCGTGTCCCATCAACGGAGCCTCTTCGCCCGGATCGAGGCAGCGGCCCGGCACGCCGGCCACGGCGCGGTGCTGGACGCATGGGGCGAGGACCTGGAGCTGATGCGACCGCGGTAGCGGGGCTCACCCGCGGGGCTTCGGCCAGTCCTGGGTGTCCGCCCATGCGGCGTACGAGGTCCAGGGGACAGTGGGGAACTGCGCACGCAGCGCCTCCAGGTCCACCTGGTAACCGGTGCCCTCCAGAAAGCTGTACATGGCGAACATGTCGGGGTTGACGGTGCGCAGATCCTCCAGTGCCGTCTGCCGGAACGCGACCGCGCCGCCCGCAGCCCGTCCGATCGCCTCGGCCATCCGGACGGGCGTGGGGTCGTCGCCCGCCACTTCGATCCGCTGCCCGATCCAGCGGTCCGGATCGGCCACGACCGCGGTCACGACCCGGCCCAGATCCTGCCGCGCCACCTGCTGGAGAGGGGTGTCGCCGGAGAGCGGCATGGTGAGGATGCCGGCGGCGACCTCGTCCAGCGCGCCCAGCGCGTTGTCGTAGAAGTAGGTCGGTGCCACCACCGTCGCCGGAAGTCCGGAGCCGGCCAGCAGCTCCTCGGTCCTGGCCTTGGTCTCGAAGTGCGGGACGCCGGTGCCGCGGTCCGCACTGGCGACGGAGGCCATCACCAGATGCGGCAGCGCGGCGGCCTCGGCGGCCCGTACGATCGCCGCGCCCTGGGCCACCTCCGCGTCCAGACCGTCCTGGAACGGCGTGGTCACGGCGAACGCGGCCGTCGTGCCCCTGAACGCCTCGGCGAGCGAGTCCGCGTCGAACAGATCCCCGGGGACGACCTCCGCTCCGGCCACCGCCAGCGCCCTGGCCCGCCCGCTGCGGGGATCGCGCACCACGGCGCGCACGGCGTGCCCCGCCTCCAGCAGGGCGGCGGCCACCGCACCGCCCTGGCCGCCGGTCGCACCGAGTACCGCGATGGACATGGCTTCTCCCTGATCGTCGACAGACATGGGTCCATGCTTACCAGCAGTGGCCGGACCTGCCACCGGGAGAACCCCGGGCGGTGGGCGTCGGCCCTGTCTCGTGTCCGTCTCAATGACGACCGGCACACAACTCGGCCCGGACCGTCGTGCCCACGACCCGGTCGGTGGCTCCCCAGGACGTGGCCGGCGCATCGACCAGATGCAGGCCGTACCCCGACTCCGCGCCACTCGTCGGCGCACACCGCTGCGGCCCCTGCGCACCCAGTGCGTCCGACACCTCGACCTGAGCGCGGCCCGATCCCCCTGGCACACCGGGTCCCGCACCGGATCGCGACAGCCGCGACCCGGTCGACCGCGACGCGGCGGCTCCCGACGTAAAGGCTTTAAAGGCATGGGGAAGAAGGAACTTCCCAACCAAACCCGTCCCCCCGCCTCAACCCGAGGCCCGTCACTCGCACGGGTGAGGTTCGCCAACTGAGCTGGAGTTCACACCGGTTGGCTGGCATATGCTCGCCGCGACAACCACAGACATGCGTCGGCCCCCGGCCGGGACTGCAATCCCGATCGAGGGCCTGACCACCGAGGAAGCGAACCCTTCCCGATGGATACCCAGCAGATTAGCGTGCCCTCGCACGCCCCGTCCCGCGTACCCGGGAGCGCCGCGCCGTCGTCCGGTGTCGTGCACATCAACTCCCGGCACACCAGCCGCTTCACGGTCGTCGGCAACCATCTCGCCCAGCACCGGGAGCTCTCGCTCCTCGCGATCGGGCTCGGCCTGCACATCCAGTCGCTGCCCGCCGGAGCGAAGGTCGGCATCAAGGTCCTCGCCGAACGCTTCCCGGACAGCGAGGCCCGCATCGCCGCCGCCCTGCGCGAGCTGGAAGCCCACGGCTACCTCCGGCGCACCCGGGAGCGCCTCCCCGACGGCCGCGTCATCACCCGCACCTGCTCGTACAACCAGCCGGGCGCCACCCCGCACGCACCCACGACACCCAAGCCACAGCCCCGACCGAGGCCGCGCCCCAGGCGCCCTGCCCCCGCACCCGAGACGTGTGCGGCGCTCAAACCGGTCGCGTCGCCCACACTCGTGGCGCAGCTGCCCGCACCCCCGACCGCACCGCTTCAGGAACCTCACGCCCCCAGCGCCGAGCGACTCCGCACCGGTCACGACCCCTGCCGTGGCCGACTTCGCCGGCGGCACGCTCGGCTTCCGGGTGCGGATCGGGCTCAATGCCGACAAGGCAGCCGCCAACACCCTCCTCGCACGGGTGCGGGCCGCGGGTTTCACCGCCTCCGCCGTCTTCACCGGGTGGGACGGATCCTCGACCGACCGCGGTCCGTGGCGTGTTCAGGTGCTCACCATCGACCCCAAGAAGTTCCGCGGTGACCTCGTCGGCGACTTCGGGCCGGACATCGAGCGGCGCGAGACCACCAGCATGCTCGCCCGGACCCGGAACGCGACTGCGGGGATCAACGCAGGGTTCTTCGTGCTCGACCCCGCCGCCGGTGCGCCCGGCGACCCCGCAGGCCTCGGCGTCTACAACGGACAGCTGCGGAGCGAGGCCACCAACAGCCGGCCGGTGTTCACGTTCACCGCCGACGCGCGGCACGCAGGCGTCAACCGGTACAGCTGGACCGGCGAGGTCAGGGGCGGGCACACCACGCTGGCCCTCGACGGCATCAACCGCGTCCCCGGCCTCATCCGCAACTGCGGCGGAACCCACGACGACCTGCCCACCAGCCACCCGCTCCACGACACGACCTGCACCGACCCCGACGAGCTCGTCGCCTTCACCGCGGACTACGGCGCCTCCACCCCGGCCGGCCCCGGCGTGGAAGCCGTCCTGGACCGGCAGGGCCGGGTGACCGAGGTCCGGGAAACCCGCGGTGGCGCGCTCCCGGCGGGCGCCCGCTCGGTTCAGGGCACCGGCACCGAGGCCGCCGCCCTGCGCGCGATCGCCAAGCCGGGCGCCCGCCTCGCCGTCAGCGGCCACCTGACCGACGAGCAGGGCCGACCGACCCACAGCCCGCAGATGGCTGTCAACGGCGGCCCGGAGCTCGTCCGCGACGGCCGTCCCCATGTGACACCGCAGGCCGACGGCATGGTCCGGCCCGGCGACCCGAGCTTCTACTACGGCTGGGCGGCCAAGCGGAATCCGCGCACGATCGCCGGTGTGGACGGGCACGGCCGGATCATGCTGGCCACGGTCGACGGCCGCGCCGTCGACAGCCTCGGTCTGTCCATCGCGGAGAGCGCCGCGGTGGCCGACTCCCTCGGCATGGAGAGCGCCGTCAACCTGGACGGCGGCGGCTCGACCACGATGGTCGTCGACGGCAAGGTGATCAACCGCCCGTCCGACGCGGCGGGCGAGCGCCCGGTCGGCGACGCGATCCTGGTGCTGCCTTGAGGAGGGCTGCCGGTGGCAGGTGGGACAGCAACCGGCCGAAGGCGTCGACGGCTCAACGACTCCCCTTACAGATGCTCTCCACCTCAACGCTCATGCCGGGGGCTGTCCGGCACCTGGCGAGGGCAATCACGCATGCCTTGTCACAGCCGTGTCCTAGCCTTCCCGCATGACAGAGCCTCTTCGCTACAAGGTCACGATCGCCGCGAGTCCCCAGCAGGTATGGGACACCCTGACCACGTCCGAGGGAACGAAGGCCACGCTCTTCGGCTGCCTGATCGAGTCGTCCTTCGCGGTCGGCAGCCGCGTGGACTTCGTCGGCTACGGCCCCGAAGGCGAGCGGATCGTGCAGGTCTACGGCGACATCGAAGTGTTCGATCCACTCGGGGAGTTCACCTACATCCAGCATCCGGGAGCGGCGCACAACGAGAAGCACGCCGAGACCAGTTGCCGGATGGCCCACCGGCTGACACCCCGCGGGGACTCGACGGAACTCGAACTGACCGTCGACCAGTGGAGCGACGGCAATCCGGCGTACGCGCACGCCGCGAGCAGTTATCCCGAGTCCGACTACCTCAAGCGCATCAAGGCGCATGCGGAGGCACTCGCCTCCTGACGCGCTCCCCGGCGTTGTGACCGGGTCCGGCGGCACCCGCCTGCCGCCGGTTGCACCGGGGGCGGGCCCGCGGAAGGGGGCGCGGGCCCGCCCGGCCGGGATGGTCGATCATTCCCGATCACCGACCCCCGGGAGACGTGGCGCGCCCGTCCTCCCGGGGGTACGGAGCGGACATCACCCGAGCGGTCCCCGCCGGCGGTACCGTCCCGGCCCTGCCTCGGTCACAGATACTGTGCGTAATCGTCGAGGGTGCGCAGGACCTCCGCATCCCCGGCCGGGGGAAGCTGCAGGACGACCTCCTCGATGCCAAGGTCCGCGTAGTGCGCCAGCTTCCCCGCGCTCGGCAGCACCGCGTACGGCACCACCTGGAGCTGCTTCGGGTCCCGGCCTGCCGACTCCCAGGCCTCGCGCAGAACGGGCACCGATTCCGTCAGTCCCCGGCCACCGATCGGGAGCCAGCCGTCCGCATACTCCGCGATATGAGCGAACAGCTTCGGGCCTGCCGCTCCGCCGATCAGGGTGCGCGGGCCGGTCACCGGGCCGCGCGCCTCCTGGACCGGCTTCGGGTACGCGTGACTGGCCCGGACGGACCCGAACTCCCCCTCGTAACCCGTGGGTTCGTCCGCCCACAGGGCGCGCATCAGCGCCATCCGGTCGCGGCCCAGCTCCCGCCGGGTCCGCCAGGTCACTCCGTGGTCCGCGGCCTCCTCGACATTCCAGCCGAAACCGAGGCCGAGCGTGAACATGCCGCCGGAGAGGTGGTCGAGCGTGGCGATCTGCTTCGCCAGGTCGATCGGGTCGTGCTGGGCGATCAGGGTGATGCCGGTGCCGAGCGCCAGCCGCTCCGTCACCGCGGCAGCCTGGCCGAGGGCGACGAACGGGTCGAGCGTGCGGCCGTACTCGGGCGGGAGGTCGCCGCCCGCCGGATACGGGGTGTCCCTGCTCACCGGGATGTGCGTGTGCTCCGGCAGATAGAGCCCGGCGAATCCCCGCTGTTCGAGCTCGCGCGCGAGCCGTACCGGCGTGATCGTCTCATCGGTGAGGAAGATCGTTGTGGCGATCCGCATTCGAGGACACCTCCGTCGTCGTCTGACCCCAACCTATGCGGTGCCGATCAGGACGCCCAGGACTCCCGCGTCGCCGTTTCCGCCCTAACGTTGTCCACTGTGAGCTTCGCGAACGCCGCCCCCGGCAAAGACGGCGCTACGGACCGGGCCGACCTGACGAAGACCGTGCGCGGCACCCTGCCGACCGGGTCGCCCGACTTCGTCTATCTGCCGGTCGACGTGCCCCACGGCGTACGGGAGATCGCCGTCTCGTACACGTACGTGAAGACTCCCGTCCCGGCCGGCACCCAGGGCAACACCCTCGACATCGGCATCTTCGACGAGCGCGGCACCGAACCGGGCGGGCGCGGCTTCCGGGGCTGGTCCGGCGGGGCGCGTGGCGGCTTCTTCATCCGGGCGGACGAGGCGACACCCGGCTATGTCGCGGGTCCGGTACGGGCCGGGACCTGGAACATCGTGCTGGGCCCGTACACCGTCGCGCCCGAGGGCCTCCCGTACGAGGTGACGATCGCCCTCCGTTTCGGCGAGGCCGGCACCACTCCTGCGCCCGCGTACCCGCCCGAGCGCGCCAGGGGACGCGGCCGCGCCTGGTACCGCGGAGACTGCCATCTGCACTCCGTCCACTCGGACGGCAAGCGCACCCCGGCCGAGATCGCCACCGCCGCACGCGCCGCCGGGCTCGACTTCATCAACAGCAGCGAACACAACACCCACACCGCGCACAGCGCCTGGCAGGGGCTGTGGGGCGACGATCTGCTCATCCTGACGGGCGAGGAGATCACCACGCGCAACGGTCATGTGATCGCGCTCTCCACCGACCCCGGCACCTTCGTCGACTGGCGCTACCGGGCCCGCGACAACCGCTTCGGGCACTACGCGAAGGCCGTCCGCCGGGCGGGCGGCCTGGTCGTCCCCGCCCATCCGCACGCCACCTGCATCGGCTGCCACTGGAAGTTCGGCTTCGACGAGGCGGACGCGGTGGAGGTGTGGAACGGGCCGTACACCCCGGAGGACGAGATCGCGCTCGCCGAGTGGGACAACTCCCTCGTGGCGGCCGTCCGCGTATCGAAGCCGTGGATCCCGGCGATGGGCAACAGCGACGCACACCGCGAGCCGGACAGGGTGGGGCTGCCGCAGACCGTCGTCCTCGCCGAGGAGCTCTCGCGCGACGCGATCCTCGCGGGCATCCGGGCCGGACACTCGTACATCGCCGAGTCGTCCGCGGTCACCCTCTCCTTCGGCATATCGGGCGGGCGCGGCAGGCACGCGGGGATCGGTGAGCGGCTGCGGGCCGACGCGGACAGTCCGGTCACCGTACGGCTGGAGGTCACCGGGGTGCCCGGCTGCACCGCCCACTTCGTCACGGACCAGGGCACGCTGTTCACCTCCACGCTGCCGGAGTCGGGCTCGGGCACGGTGGAGTGGTGTACGACCCCGATGTACGCCGCCTATGTCCGCGCCGAGGTCCGTCACCCGGCCACGGTGCCGGGGCTGCCGGGGGCACTGGCGGCGCTCACCAATCCGGTGTTCCTGGACATCTTCTAGCGGTGTGCGGCGGCCCGGCTCAGAAAGGCGAGCCGGGCCCGCTTCTCCGGCTTATCGATCTCCGGGCCGAGCTCGAAGCCGGCCCGGACCACCCGGGCGACCGCCTTCTCGTTGCGGGCGTCGGGCTCGACGACGATCCGCCGGTGGGCGGGATCGCCGAAGACGTAGCCGATGAGTACGGAGAGCAGCGCACCGGTGAAGCCCGGTTCGGCGGTGCCGGTGGGGCCGACCAGCAGGTGGATTCCGTGGTCACCGGGCTGCACGTCGTAGCACTCGCCGAGCGGGTCGGCGTCCGGTTCGTACGTCTGGAAGAGGGCGACGGGTTCGCCGTCGCGGTGGACCAGATAGGCGTGGTGGGTGGTGAGCGAGTCCAGGAACCCGTAGGTTTCCCGGACCTGTTCGCGGCTGTATCCGCCCATGCCCCAGAAACGGGCGCGTTCCTCGGTGACCCAGGCGTGGAGCAGGTCGAGGTCGCCTGCCGGGTCGACGGGGACGAGGCGGACGGAGCCGAAGCCGTCGACCTCTCGCTCGTACGCATGGGACTCGGCGCTGGTCTCGGCGCTCATCTCGGGTTCTCCTCTTCTCGGTGCAGCAGGTTCCAGTCCGTGACGACGGGGACGAGTTCTCCCCGTGCCCACAGCGGGAGTTGATCGCGGTGGTGGGCGTCCCCCGGGACCCCCGACGCCCCGAGCGGGACCACCCACAAGCTGTCCTCGCGCCGCGCCAGGTCCCATACGTAGCGGGCGGCCGGGCCGCGGGCGCTGTGGTCGGTGACGCCGGGGACGCTGGACGTGGACAGGACGCAGTCGTGGTCGCCCGCGAGCCCGGGCCAGTTCTCTCCGGGGTGCGTACCGGGCAGCGCCTGCCAGGGCGCGAGCCGGTGCACCTCGCCCCAGGGACGGGGGACGTCCTCACCCGCGATCCGCTCCACGGCACCCGCGACCACTGCCAGCCGTTCCGCGTGCGTCAGCGGTCCGCCGCCGGTCCCTGTCAGCAGTCCCTCCAGCGCGTACGCGATCCTCGGCACCGTCGCGAGCCAGGGGCGGAACAGATCCGGGTACGGATCCGAGTGCGCCGACCCGTTCAGCGGAGCGAACGCCGGGTGGGCGGCCAGACGGTGCACGACCTCCGCGCGCAGCGCCGCGTACAGCGTGGCGTCCGTGCTGTCGGCGTCCATCCGCCGGTCCCAGCGCAGCAGCCGTTCGCGCAGCCGTACGGCCTGCGGGCCGGGCACCGCCACCTCTTCCAGCATCCCCAACAGGGGGCGGGCGGAAGCGAGATGGGTGTCCATGTGGAGGTTCGCCATGTCCTTGGCGGTCCAGTGGGCCGATTCGTCGAGCAGTTCGCGTATCCGGTCGGCCCGGTGCGGGGGTGCGAACTCGATGCCGAGCGGGGCGGCGATCCCCCGCTGGTTGGCCATCACCGCCGCGCCGCGGACGTCCGCGCGCGGCATCGGCGCGCGGCGGTCCCGCCAGGTGTATGCGGCGTCCCAGGCGGGCACCGTACGCAGCCGGTTCTCGTGCGGGCGCACGGGTACGTGTCCGGCGACCCGGTGCAGGGTCGCGCCCGCCGTGTCCGCCGCCAGGACCACATTGACCGGCTCCACCCAGCGGTCGAGCGCGGTGTCGAGCTCGGCGACCGTGCGGGAGCGGAGCATCGCGAGCAGGGTGTCGAAGCCGAGTTCGCCGGTGACGCGGGGCGGGTGGCGGAGGCTGACGGCTTCCTCGCCGGTGTCCGGGCCGCCGATGATCACGGGCCCGCGGCCGGTCTCCACGACCTCGACGGTCACCGCGTCGGCGCCCGCCACGTCGATGGTCTCGGTGTGGGCGGCGGCCGGTTCCCAGCCGTCGGGGCCGAGCGCCTCGACGTCACCGGCCGGTGTGCGCCGCAGCCGTTCCCGGTAGAGGTCCTGGTAGTCGGCCATGGCGTTGGTGATCGCCCAGGCGACGTGCCCGGTGTGGCCGAAGTGGGCCAGACCGGGTACGCCGGGGACCGCGAGGCCCAGCACGTCGAACTCGGGGCAGGCGAGACGGATCTGCTGGTAGACGCCCGGGTCCTCGATGAACCGGTGCGGGTCGCCCGCGATGATCGGTGCCCCGGTGGCGGTCCGCTCAGGGGTGACGAGCCAGCCGTTGCTGCCGGAGGTACCGGGGCCGTCGGTGGCGAAGAGCTCGATGGCGTCGTCGCCCAGCCGGCGGGCGACCTCCTCGCGCCAGAGCTTGGTGGGGAAGCCCGCGAACAGGATGTGGGTGGAGAGCCAGACGCCGAGCGGGGTCCAGGGCCGCCAGGATCCCGGGGCGAGCCCGGCAGCGGCGAACTCGGGTGCCCTGCCCGCCCCTTCCGTCAGTCCCGCGTTGACGCCGTCGACGTACGACAGCACCCAGTCGGCGGTCCGCGGTGCGACGCGCTCCAGACGCTCGAAGCAGCGTCGGGCGGTGTCGTCCAGCCGCACCCGGCGGGCGAACCGGTCCCATTCGAGGGCGTCCGCACCGAGGAACGCGGCCGTGGTGCCCTGCACCCGGTGCCGTTCGACCTCGATCTGCCAGGCGCGGTCCAGAGCGGCGTTGCGGCCCTGGGCATGGGCGAGTTGACGGATTCCCGGCGCACGCAGGTGGGGTATGCCCCAGTCGTCCCGGTAGACCTCGTTGCGCATGCCGTTCCCGCCCTTGCTCGACTCCCCCGCCCCCAGAATTTAGGTTAGCCTAACCTAAATTACCGGGTTCCGCGCCGCGACGCGGGCGCCCCCTGGTCGACGAGGTGAGGTCCGCGCTGCCCGCGCTGCTGGGCGACCCCGCGGATGCGTACATCTGGATCGACCGCGACACGGCGACGACCCGGCCCCTGGCCGCGTACGTACGCAAGGAACTGGGCGTCGCCAAGGAGCGCGTGAACGCGCCGGGCTACTGGCGCGCGGCTGACCGTCACGCCGGGCCGCTGTCACAGGCCCCCGCGCCATGAATCGCCACGCATCGCTCTGACCGGGGAACGAATCCACGGTCCGGCTCCTCTGTGGGGTGACGCATCCCGTCACCCGTTCTTCGCAGAGGAGCCGTCATGCGCCCGACCCGCCCCACCGCCACCCCCACCGCGCTCGCCGCCGCCATCGCCATCGCCACGGTCCTGACCACGGACGCCCTGCTGCACCTCTTCTGGTCCACCGGTGCCACCTGGCCCGCGCAGGACGTCACGACGCTCTCGTACGCGGTACTGGGCTCCGACGTGCCGTTCACCCCGCCGGTCCTGCTCCCCCTGGCCACCATGCTGCTGACCGGATCCGCACTGGTCGTGGCCCGCGCCCGGCTCGGCCGCCGCCACCGCCTCGGCCGACTCCTGCAGGCCACGACACTGGCCGTCGGCTGCGGTACGGCGGTCCGCGGACTGGCGGGCGTCGCCTGGGCGTTCGGCGTACGGGCGGGTCTCGACGACGGGGCGGGAGACACGTTCTACTGGCTCAACCTGGCCCTGTACACGCCCCTGTGCCTGGCCATGTCCCTGGCCGCGTTCCGCCTGGCGGCAACGGACGGCTCCACGAAGAACGAGACCGTGACGGAGGAAGCTCCCGCCCGTGTCCGATGACCACGACCGCGCGGTGCTGCTGGTGCGCGCCGCCCAGCGCGGCGACACGATCGCCATGAACGAACTCCTCGACCTCCTCATCCCGTACGCGGGCCGCATCTGCACGCCCATCGCGCTCGCCGACGGACCGGACGCCGTGCAGGAGACCCTGGTCGCCGTCTTCCGCGGTCTGCGGACGCTGAAGGAACCGGCCGCGCTGTACGGCTGGGTGCGCGCGATCGCCTGCCGCGAAGCGGTCCGTGTCGCCCGCCGCACCGCCCGCGCCGTCCCCGCCGACCTCACCTCGCTGCCCGGCCGCGGCGACCCGCAGCTGGCCGCCGACATCGACGACACCCTCGCCCGGCTCTCCCCCGAACACCGCGCGGTCCTGGTCCTGCGCGACATCGAGGGCTTCGACGAACAGTCCGCCGCCGCACTGCTCGGCCTGCGCGTAGGCACCGTGAAGTCACGGCTGCACCGGGCCCGGGACTCCTTCAGGAAGGCTTGGTCGTCATGACCGACAACCACCCCGCCCCGGGCTCCGCCGCACGGCCCGACGCAGCCGGCCTCGACCCGGTCCGCCGCCTGCACGCCCTCGCGGCGGGTGTCCGCGGTGCCCGCGTCACCACCCGCGAGATCGCCGCCCCGTACGACACGATCGCCCCGCTCCTCGCGGACCTGGACGGCGAACTGGCCCGCCTGGTCCCGGACATGCGCGGCCTGCGCCTGACCCGTGCGGACGGTGACCGCATCGAGGCCGTGGCCGTGGGCCGCCTCGGCCTGCGGGCCCGTTTCGACGGCATCCGCCGCCCCGGCTGGGTATGGCTGCAGAGCCGCTTCCTCCTGATCGGCATGGCGGCCACCCCGTCCGCCACCGCCCCGGATCACACCCTGGTGGCGTTCACCGGCGGCGTACGCGTCCCGGGTCACGCGGCTCTGCTGCCGGTGGCCGTGGGGCGGGCGGGGCGACGGGTGCTGGGACGGCTGGAGGAGCGGGTGGCGGGGTGACCGCTCAGTCCTCGACGACGAGCGCCGGGGTCTCCTTCGTCAGCACCTCGCCGCGGAAGAATGCGGGGCTCCTGCGCTGCATCGCCACCATCAGCACCACGCCGAGCAGCAGCAGCCCCACGCCGATCACGAACACCGAGCCGACCCCGAGGACCGACGAGCCGGAGCCGTACGCCGGGTCCCACATGTCGTAGAGGGTCTTGCCGAAGACGGCGGTGAGCAGGATGCCGCCGACGACCGGGAAGAGACCCTTGAAGACCAGGTCGCGGGCGGAGCGGGTGAGTTCGGCGCGGAAGTACCAGGCACAGGCGAACGCCGTCAGCGCGTAGTAGAAGCAGATCATGAGGCCGAGCGCGTAGATCGTGTCGACCAGGACGTGCTCGCTGACCAGGGTCATGACCGTGTAGAAGACACCGGTCGCGACGCCCGCCGTGACGGTTGCCCTCCCGGGCGTCTTGAAGCGCGGGTGGACCCGGGCGTACGAGGCGGGCAGGGCCTCGTACGTGGACATGGCCAGCACCGTGCGCGCCACGGGGATGAACGTGGTCTGGAGGCTCGCCGCGGCCGAGGCGAGGACGGCGACGAACAGCAGGATGCCGAGGCCAGGACCCATGATCGGACCGGCCAGCGCGGCGAAGACGTTGTCGGAGGTGTCCGGGTTGGCCAGGCCGAGACCGGTGGTGCCGGAGCCGACGGCCATCTGGGCGGCGACGCCGGTCGCCAGGTAGGAGCCGACCAGGACGACCATCGCGATGAGTGCGGCGCGGCCGGGGGTCTTCTCGCTGCCGGTCGTCTCCTCGTTGGCGGTGAGGCAGGTGTCCCAGCCCCAGAACATGAAGATCGACAGCGACAGGCCCGCGGTGAAGGCGGCGAAGGACTGCACCGCGAACGGGTTCAGCCACGACCACGAGAAGTGGACCGACGACGCGAAGTCTCCGCTCGCCCCCTTCTGCACCGCCATCGTCACGAACAGGGCGAGGACCACGAGTTGGAGCCCCACCAGCGCGTACTGGATGCCCTTCGTGGCTGTCATCCCCCGATAGCTGATCGCCGTGGCGACCGCGATCAGGATGAGGCAGGTGAGGATGTGGACGGGCTTGTTGTCGTCCAGGGTGGCGATCGAGTCGCTGCCGGTGATCTCGCCCGCGAGCAGCCAGAAGTACGAGGTCGCCACGCCCGCCAGGTTCGACAGGACGATGATCGTGGCGATGACCAGGCCCCAGCCGCACATCCAGCCGACGCGCGGGCCGAATGCCTTCACCGTCCAGGTGAAGGAGGTGCCGCAGTCCGGCATGACCTTGTTGAGTTCGCGGTAGGCAAAGGCGACCAGCAGCATGGGCAGGAAGCCGGCCAGGAAGACGGCGGGCATCTGGACGCCGACCTCGCCCGCGGTGGAGCCGAGGGTGGACGTGAGGCAGTAGACGGGGGCGACGGTCGAGATGCCGATGACGGCGCTGCCCATCAGGCCGACGGAATTGCCGCCCAGGCCCTTGCCGCGAACACCGCCGTCGGCCGGGGCGGTGCCCCGTCCCGTGTCTCCGGCCTGCGGCCGCACGTCCAGCTGACTCATGAAAAGGACGGTATGCGCTGCGATATCCACATCCGGAGTGCGAGACTCCGGCGTCTCAACCTTGGATTGAGTGGTCAATTACCGCCAAGCGAAGATGAATTAAACATGAATACAGCAGATCGCCACTCAATCAATGGTCGAGGCTCGATCGGATCATCGTGCGAGAACCGCAGCACTGTCCGGTTTATGTTGATTCGAAAATTTCCCACGGTTGTCCGTTATCCGGACAGCCGCCCCGCCCCGATGCTCAGCCCGGCCAGACGATCGCCTGGAGTTCGCTGTACGCATGCAGCGCGTACGAACCCACGTCGCGCCCCACCCCGCTCCTCTTGAACCCGCCGAACGGGGCCTCCATGTTCCGGCCGATCGTGTTCACCCCGACCCCGCCCGCGCGCAGCCGCCGCGCCACCCCGAAGGCCCGCGCCACGTCCCCGGACCAGACGTAGTCGATCAGTCCGTAGTCGCTGTCGTTGGCGAGTGCGATGCCCTCCTCCTCGTCGTCGAAGGGGACGACCACGACGACCGGGCCGAAGATCTCCTCCCGGACGACCCGCATGTCGTTGGTGCAGTCGGCGAGGAGTGTCGGTGCGACATAGAAGCCGCGGTCGTGTCCTGCCGGTCTCTCGCCGCCCGCGACGACCCGGGCGCCCTCCTTCCTGCCCAGTTCGACGTACGACTCGATGCGGTCGCGGTGGGCGGCGGAGATGACCGGTCCGACGACCGTCCCCTTCGCCGCCGGGTCGCCGACCGGCAGATGACCTGCGTACGCGGTGAGCCTCTCGATCAGCGCGCCGTGGACGCCCCGCTGGACGAGGACGCGCGTCGGAGCCGTGCAGATCTGGCCGCTGTAGAAGGAGAACGTCGTGCCGATGCCCGCCACCGCCGCGTCCAGGTCGGCGTCGTCGAGGACGAGCGCGGCGCCCTTGCCGCCCAGCTCCATCAACTGCCGCTTCATCCCGCGCCCGCACACCTCGGCGATGCGCTGTCCGACGGCCGTGGAGCCGGTGAAGCTGACCATGTCGACGTCCGGGGAGTCGACGGCCGCCTCGCCCGCCACGGGGCCCGAACCGGTGACGACGTTGACGACGCCCGCCGGCACGCCCGCCTCCGCAAGTGCCTCGGCCATCCGGTAGACGGAGAGGGGGTCCTGCGGGGCGGGCTTCACGACGACCGTGTTGCCCATGGCGAGCGCGGGGGCGACCTTGCCGGCCGGATTGGCCCAGGGGTTGTTGTACGAGGTGATGCAGGTGACGACGCCGACCGGCTGGCGTACGGCGAGTGCGCCGAAGATGCCTGCCCTGCCCATCGGTCCGGCCTCGTTGATCTGTGGGGGGATCGCCTCCTCCACCGGTTCCAGGGCGCCCCTCGCGTACCGCCGGAAGCGGGCGGCGCCGACGGCGACCTGCATGGACCGGGCCGTTCCCGTCGTCGCGCCGCTCTCCGCCCGCGCGAGTGCGGCGTTGGCGGCGAAGTCGCGCTGCATCAGATCGGCGGCGCGGTCGAGGATCGCCGCGCGCTCCTCGGGGCGGGTGCGGGACCAGGCGGGGAAGGCTTCGCGGGCCGCGGCGGCCGCCGCGTACACCTGCGCGCGGCTCGCCTCGGGTGCGAGACCGACGACGTCCTCCGTGGCCGGGTTGATCACCTCGTAGTGACCGTCGTCGGGTTCGGTCCACTCGCCGCCGATGAAGAGCCGCTGGGGTGTGGTCACTGGGTGCTCACCGTCCGGGTGTCGCGGCCGGAGCGGAGCACCGTGCCGGGGACCGCACCGGTCACCTTGTCGTCGCGCAGCGTCTCGACGCCGTTGACGCGGACCGACACGATGCCGATGGCCTTGGAGTCGAGGCGCGGGCTGTCGCCGGGCAGATCGTGTACGAGGGTGGCGGGCCCGGCGTCGATGCGTTCGGGGTCGAAGAGGACGAGGTCGGCGTGGAAGCCCTCCTGGATCCGGCCGCGGTCACGCAGCCCGAAGAGCCGGGCGGGGTCGTCGGTGAGCATTTTGACGGCGGCGGGCAGGGAGACGAGTTTCCGGCCGCGCAGGCAGTCGCCGAGGAAGCGGGTGGTGTACGGGGCTCCGCACATCCGGTCCAGATGGGCGCCCGCGTCGGAGCCGCCGAGCATGACGTCCTCGTGTTCCCAGGTCTGCTGCCGCAGCGCCCAGGAGTCCGGGTCGTTGTCGGTGGGCATGGGCCACAGCACCGTACGGAGCTGGTCGGCGGCGCAGATCTCGACGAGGCAGTGGAAGGGGTCCTGGCCGCGCTCGGCAGCGACGTCGCGGACGACGCGCCCGCTGAGCCCCTCGTTCGCCGCACTGTACGTGTCGCCGATGACGTACCGGCCGAAGTCGGCGAGGCGGCGGAAGACTCCTGCCTCCTTGCTGTCCGCGCGGCGGAGCATCTCGGCGCGGGTGCCGGCGTCGCGGAGCCGTTCGATCCGCTCGGGGACGGGGAGGGAGAGGATCTCGCCCCAGCCGGGGATGAGGTTGAGGGCGCAGAAGGTGCCGAGCGACATGTTCATGGGGGTGAGGATCGGCATGGTGAGGGCGACGATCCGGCCGCCCGCGCGGCGGGCCCGTTCGCTCGGAACGAGCTGGCGCGGGACCCGTTCGGGGACGGCGGCGTCGATGGTGAGGACGTTCCAGTTCAGGGGGCGTCCGGCGGCCGCGGTCATGTCGACGAGGAGGTCGACCTCGTCGTCGGAGAACTGGTCGAGGCAGCCCGCGACGATCGCTTCGAGCTGGGTGCCTTCGTGTTCGCCGACGGCGCGGGAGAGCGCGAGGAGTTCCTCGGGGAGGGCGTACCGGGAGGCGACGGGCCTGCCGTCGCCGTCGGAGTGGGTGGCGGACTGGGTGGTGGAGAGCCCCCACGCCCCGGCGTCCATGGCGTCGTGGACGAGGCGCAGCATCGCGTCGAGCTGGGCGGGGGTGGGCTGTCCGCCGACCGCGTCGGCGCCCATGACGTGCCGTCGCAGGGCGCAGTGACCCACCATGAACCCGGCGTTGACTGCGATGCGCCCTTCGAGGGCGTCGAGGTACTCGCGGAAGCTGGACCAGGACCAGTCGACGCCTTCCTCCAACGCCTTGAGGGCCATGCCCTCGACCTTGGACATCATGCGGCGCGTGTAGTCGGCGTCCTCGGGCCGGTCGGGGTGGAGCGGGGCGAGGGTGAAGCCGCAGTTGCCGCCGGCGACGGTGGTGACGCCGTGGTTCATGGAGGGGGTGGCGTACGGGTCCCAGAAGAGCTGGGCGTCGTAGTGGGTGTGAGGGTCGACGAAGCCGGGGGCGAGCACGAGTCCGGCGGCGTCCTCCGAGGTCACGGCCTCCTCGGTGAGGGTGCCGGGCTCGGTGATGACGGCGATGCGGCCGTCGCGGATGCCGAGGTCGGCGGTGTACGAGGGAGCGCCGGTGCCGTCCACGACGGTCGCTCCGCGGATGAGGTGGTCGAGCATGACGGGTCCCTTCTGCCGTGGGTGTGCAGCCGGGGTACGTACGACCGCGGTACGCACCCCGGCTCGCGGAGCGACGGTCCGGGAAGACGCCGCTCGTGTGGGGGCGGGGATGGCCCTGCGGGGCTGTCCCCCACGGGCCCGCCGCAGGCGCCCTGGCCTACGCCGCTTCGCGGAACCGCGTCGTCCGGTGCACCGGATCCGTATCGATCTTCGGAATCACGTGCTCACCGATCAGCCGGATCGAGTTCATCGTGTCCTCGGGACTGATCCCGATCGGCAGCCCGAAGCTCAGCTGATCCGCCCCCGCCTGCTCCCACCGCTTGCACTGCCTCAGCACCTCGTCCGGATCCCCGCAGATCATCAGCTCCTCGGCGATCAGCAGCTCGATGATCTCCTCGCTGTACTCGGGCAGCAGCTCCGGCCACTCCGGAATGCCCTCGGGCCGCGGGAAAGTGTCGTGGTACCGGAACAGCAGCGACTGGAGGTAGTTCAGCCCGCCGCCGACGGCGATCTCGACCGCCTTGGCGTGCGTCTCGGCACAGATGGCCGTGGACGTCACCATGACGTTGTCGTTGACGAAGCCACCGACCGGCTCCGCGTCCTTGACGGCCGTCTTGTACGACTCGACGACCCACTCCATGTCGGAGACTTTCTGCACGCTGAAGCCCAGCACGCCGAGGCCCTTCCGGCCCGCCATGGCGTACGAGGACGGCGATCCCGCCGCGTACCACATCGCCGGGTGGGACGTCCCGTACGGCTTCGGAAGGATCTTGCGGGGCGGCAGCGACCAGTGCTTGCCCTGGAAGCCGACGTACTCGTCCTGGAGCCACATCTTGGGGAACTCGGCGATGGTCTCTTCCCAGAGTTCCTTGGTGTGGTTCATGTCGGTGATGCCCGGCATGAACCCGAGGATCTCGTGGCTGCCGGCCCCGCGCCCGGAGCCGAACTCGAAGCGGCCTTCCGACAGATGGTCGAGCATGGCGACCTTCTCGGCCACCTTCACGGGGTGGTTGACGGGGGCGAGGGGATTGAAGATGCCGGATCCGAGGTGGATCCGTTCCGTGGCGTGCGCGAGGTACCCCAGGTACACGTCGTTGGCCGAGAGATGCGAGTACTCCTCCAGGAAGTGGTGCTCGGAGGCCCAGGCGTACTTGAAACCGGACCTGTCCGCCTGGATGACGTACTCGGTCTCCTCGATCAGCGCCTTGTGCTCTGCCTCGGGGTCGGCCTCGGCGCGCGCGGCGGGCACGTACCCCTGTACAAACAGCCCGAATTCCAAGGAGGTTCACCGTCCTCAATCATTTCTGACACACCGTCAGATTGTGATGCGACCGACTTTTCCACCGGCCGCCCGACCCGTCAATACCTGACGCATCGTCAGCTCTTCTGTCCTCAGAACAGACTGACCCCGGCCAGCCACCCGCCGTCGATGACGAACGGCTGCCCGGTGATGTACGAGGAGTCCTCCGAGGTCAGGAAGAGCGCCAGTGCCGCGACCTCCTCCGGCTGCCCGATCCGCCCCAGCGGCACGAGCTTCCTGTAGAGCTCCGCCACCGCCGCCCGGGACTCCTCCGGGTCCGCGGCCGGATCGAGCGCGGCCGGGTTCGTCATCGCCGTGTCCACGGCCCCCGGGCACACCGCGTTGACCCGTATCCCCTTCCCCGCGAGCTCCACCGCGGCGACCCTGGTCAGCCCGAGCACGGCATGCTTCGTCGCGGCGTAGGCGCCGACGAACGCCATGCCGGTGAGCCCGGTGTACGAGGAGGTGTTGACGATCGTCCCGCCGCCCGCGGCCTCGATCTCCGGCGCCACGTTCTTGATCCCCAGGAAGGCACCCACCTGATTGACCTGCACCACCTGCTGGAACTCCTCCAGAGGGGTGGTCACCAGCTCGTTGAACCGGAGGATCCCCGCGTTGTTGACCAGGCCGTCGATCTTCCCGAAGGCGTCCTTGGCGGCGGCGACCGCGCCCTGCCACTCCTCCTCCCGGCTCACATCGAGATGCACGAACCGGGCGACCCCCTCCCCCAGCTCCTTCGCCAGCGCCTCTCCCTGGTCGTCGAGCACATCGGCGATCACCACCTGCGCACCCTCCGCGACGAAGAGCCGCGCCTCCTGCTCGCCCTGCCCGCGTGCGGCGCCGCTGATGAGGACGACACGCCCATCCAGCTTGCCCATGCCGGTACTCCTTACTGCTGGTCGAGGTATGGAGCGACATCGGCGGCGAACGCCGCCATCTGATCGGTCAGTTCACCGCGGCTCCGACTGCGGAACCGCACCTGGATCTGGTGCACCCCCATCGCCCCGTACGCGCGCAGCGACTCGGCGACGGCCTCCGGCTTCCCGCTGAGCGTGCGCCGCCCCACGGTCCAGGCCGGCTCCCCCACGTACAGCGGCTCGGTAATGGCTCCGACGACCAGCGGCTCCTCGATACCGGCCCCCTCGCGCAGCGCCCGCACCCTGGCGATCTGCTGCGGCAGCCGGTCCCTGGGATCCCCCTGCGGCAGCCACCCGTCACCCCGCAGCGCGGCCCGGCGCACGGCGGCGGGCGAGGAACCGCCCACCCAGACCGGAACCCGCTTCTGCGCGGGCCGGGGCCGCTGCCCGAGTCCGCTGAACGAGAACCGTTCCCCGGCGAACTCCGGGTACTCCTCCGGCCCGAGCGCCGCCTTCAGCGCGTCGATGGTCTCGTCGAGCACGGCCCCGCGCCCGTCGAAGTCCGCCCCGAGCGCCTCGAACTCCTCCCGCACGTGCCCGGCCCCGACCCCGAGGATCAGCCGGCCGCCGGACAGATGGTCGAGCGTGGCGTACTGCTTGGCCGTGGCGAGCGGATGGCGCAGCCCGACGACGGCGACATGGCTCATCAGCAGGACGCGCTCGGTGATCCCGGCGAGAAAGGCGAGGGTGGCCACCGGGTCGTACCAGACGGTGCTCATGGCATCGGCGAGCCGCCGGGGAATCGCGATGTGGTCACAGCTCGCCAGATAGGCGAAGCCCGTGCGGTCGGCGGTGCGGGCGATCTCGGCGAGATCACCGGGCCCGGCCGAGGCCTCCCACGCTTCCGCGTAGATGGCGCTCTGCGACTGGACCGGGAGCTGCATCCCGTAGGACAGCGGCCCGGCGGGCAGTATCGGCACCGGGTCACCTCCCTTCCTCCGTGTCCGCCCCGACCGGATCTGACGCTGCGTCATTTTTCGGGGCGGGTGCCATCGTCGTACCTGACGATGCATCAGACAAGAGGGAGAGGGGAACATCGGATCCGCCGCCCCCGCCGGCCGCCGGACTCCCGTGGACGACTGTTGAAACCGGCACTACTCTCGGACGATTGATCACGCCCTGGTGGGGCCGATGAGGGGTGTCGGACAGGTGCTCGAATACCGCAGACGGAGGAACCCTCCGAACGCGTTCTACCCGCGACTGCTTCTCCCGTTCGCGTTCCTTGCCCTGCAGGCCACCCACCCCGTGCATATGGCTGTCCAGCCCTGGCACATCGTCCTTCCGGTGATCCTTCTCCTCGCCGCGCGGTGGGCGCTCCACACGCACCGCGGACACACTCTCGTGGGCCCTGACGGCATCACCGTGCGCACGGCCGTGTTCACACGTCGGCTGGCCTGGAGTTCCGTCTACAGCGTGGCCGTCAAGAATCTGGCCGGCCGCCCGCAAGTCGCCATCGACAGGTACGCCTATGTGCGCACCGTGAACGGCCGGGCCATCACTCTCCCGCACGTCGACAACTGGCAGATGGAGGACGTGGGCGCCCAGGTCGCGGCGATCCGCGCGGCCGGCACCCGGTACGCGGGCCTGACGTGGCACACGCGCCCGGAGATGACGCAAGCAATCCGCCGGCGCGTGGGCCTCGCCAAGGCCCGGGACAGATCCCTGCTCACGGCCCTGGTCGTGTGGTGCGGCATGTTCGCACTCTGGGCCGTGCTGCGGTTCACGGACATCCGGTGGAGCACGCAGCTGCTCCTGCTGTGGGTGCCGCTCGCAGTCTTCGCCCTCATGGCAGCGGTGCTCCACTGGCAGTGGGAATCCCAGGTACCCGAGAACGAAGCGGACTGGTAGGTCCGGGACCGCACGAATGTCGGCGGCGCGCGGTACGGTCGTCCGCGCCGCCCGCCCCGGACCGAGGAGAAGCCGTGTCGACCAGGTGGACCGTGACGCTCGACTGCGCGCAGCCGACCAGGCTCGCGAAGTTCTGGGCCCTCGCCCTCGGCTACGTGCCGAAGCCGCCGCCCGCCGGTTTCGGCAGCTGGGAGGAGTGGTTCGCCCACCACGGCGTCCCGGAGGAGGAGTGGGACGACGGCGCATACCTGTGCGACCCGGACGGCGTGGGGCCGACGCTGTCCTTCCTCAAGGTGCCGGAGCCGAAGATGGCGAAGAACCGGGTTCACCTGGACGTACAGGCCGGCGGCGGCCGGGACACGCCGTGGGAGGAGCGGTGGCCGCGCGTCGTCGAGGCGGTCGAGCGCCTGACCTCGGCGGGTGCGACGGTGGTGCGCGAGCACGACATGGACGGCAGGCCCGATCACGTGGAGATGGCCGACCCGGAAGGCAACGAGTTCTGCGTGCTCTGACTCCCGCTCCGTCACTCCGTGCGTGATCCACCGGGCGACGTCTGCACATCGCGGCGGAACAGGGCCGTCCACAGGAACGGTTCACCGAAGTACCGGGACTCGGGCGGTTCGTCGCGCATGCGGCGCAGTTCGACCTCCGTCAGACCGGAGAAGATCCGGCGCAGGGAATCCGGCGTGTAGGCGAGCCCGCCGTGGAGGCCGGACTGGCGGTAGAACTCCGCGTCGGGGAGCTCGGAGCCCATCCCTCCGGCTGCGAAGCAGGTAAGGGCGAGATGGCCGCCCGGGGCGAGGGCGCGGTCGAGCAGGGCGAGGTAGCTGACACGGCGGTGCGGCGGCAGGTGATGGAAGCAGCCGGAGTCGTGGATCAGGTCGTACGGGCCGCCCAACTCGGCCTCGCTGAGGGCGAAGGCGTCACCGCAGCGGAACCGGATGTCGGCACCGGCTTCGCGGGCGCGCTCCTCTGCCCAGGAGATGGCTGCCGGGGAGAGGTCGACGGCGTCCACCTGGAAGCCCAGGGAAGCGAGATGAAGGGCGTTACGCCCCGGGCCGCACCCGAGGTCGAGCGCGCGGCCCGGCGTGATCAGGGATCGGTCGAGGCACGAGACCAGGTTCTCGTCCGGCTTCGCCACGAAGAACGGCACGGGCTTCGAGCGGTCGGTGTAGAAACCGTCCCACCAGCCGGCCCCGTCCGCCGTCCAGCGATCGGCCTCCGGCGCGAACAGGCCGTCCAGCAGCTTCAGCACGTCGTCGACCGTGCGTATGTTCCGGTCCATCGGATCCCCTTTCACGATGGGGAAACGGTAGGGCTGCGCGACGTAAAAGCCCAGCTCAGAGGCGATTGCGCGGAGTCGCGGACGGCCGCCCGAGAGGCTGCGCGGGGCTGCCGCACCATCTCCCCTGCGGCCATGGCCACAGCGTTGCCCACACCCCCGCCGGACGCCGTCGAGGCGGTATTCCCGATGCCGCTCGCGCACGTTTCTGCGCGGAATTGCGCGCGGACTCCGTGTGCTGTCCCGCCCCGCGCACACCCTTGCCCCGATGGTCCTGCCCGCCCCCTCCCGGGGAACGGGCGGGACCACCCACCGGACCGGCGTCAGCAGTTCGGAATGACCGTGCCATTGTTGTCGCGCGCCTCGTCGTTGCCCCAGCGCGAGAGGTAGTACGCGGAGACGTACGCGCCGCGACCGTTCTTGCCCGCGTAGACCGTGTCCAGGTCGGTCTTCAGCCACCAGTGGTTGTAGGCGCTGCCCGAGCCGACCTGGGCACCCCACACCTTGCAGTAGACGTAGTTCGTGCCCGCGTTCAGTACGCCCTGTGCGTCAACGGTGTTGGCCGCGGCGTAGCCCGTCGCGTTGGCGAACGTGTCCACCCAGTACTTCCCACCGCCACAACCGTTGTCGCTGGTCAGGTACTTGCTGTAGTACGAGCCGGGGTACGGGGCCAGCGACTGGCCGTTGATCGCGATGGTCTGGCCGACACCGTTGTACAGCTGCTCGTAGTGGATGTGGGCGCCGGAGCTGTTGCCGGTCGTGCCCGTCACACCGATCTGCCGGCCCTGGGAGACCGAGGCGCCGTCGGCGACGGAGTACGAGGAGAGGTGGAAGTAGTAGGTCTGCCAGCCGCCGCCGTGGTCGATCACGATGTAGTTGCCCGCGCCGCTGGGCTGGGAGTAGCGGTGTGCGGTCCCGCCGGACGAGGCGAGGACCGGGGTCCCGGCGGTCGCCCCGCCGTCCGTACGGACGAAGTCGAGCGCCGATCTGACCTCCGCCGAATGGTGGCTGTAGGTCCAGGTCTGGCCGCAGGGGAACGGTGCCTTGAAGTTCGGCGCCGCTGCGGCGGGAGTCGCGGTGAGCAGTCCTGCGAGCAGAGCCACGAGGGCCAGCAGGGCGATACGTAAGGAGCGCATACGTCCTCCGAGTCAATCCGGGCGTGGAGTGCGGTGCGGGGCATCAATCCGGGTTGAACGGGCTCAAGAGTGCCGGAGATTCAGCCTCCCCCATAGACCCACTGGGCCCGGAGGACGTATGTGTGGGGCCCAAAGTCGCGAACGGGCGTCAGTGGTGGCCTACTTCCGGTACAGCGCCTCGATCTCCGCCGCGAAGTCCCGTGCGATGGCGTCCCGCTTCAGCTTCAGCGACGGCGTCAGATGCCCGCGCTCCTCCGTGAAATCCACCGGCAGCACGGCGAACTTACGGATCGACTCGGCGCGTGAGACCAGACGGTTGGCCTCGTCGACCGCCCGCTGAAGCCCGGCGTGAAGCTCCTCGTCCGCCACCAGTTCACTGATCGGCACCCCCTGCTTCTTGCGCATCTGCCGCCAGTGCGCGAGCCCGTCCGCCGGTCGACTTCGCCCGTCGGGCCGCCAGCAGCAGCCTGCGCAGGTGGTCGTTGACGCCGAGTGGCGCGTCGCTCGTGGTGTCGGTGCCACCCGCGATCGCGGAGTCGACCGCACCGAGCGTGATCTTGCCGGCGGCGGCGATGACGGCCTGGAGACCGGTGCCGCAGGCCTGCTGGATGTCGTACGCGGGGGTGCGCGGGTCGAGCGCCGAGCCGAGGACGGTCTCACGGGCCAGATCGAAGTCCCGGCTGTGCTTGAGCACGGCGCCCGCGACGAACTCGCCGACCTGCTGCCCCTGCAGCCCGAACCGCTCGACGAGTCCGTTCAGCGCGGCGGTGAGCATGTCCTGGTTGGAGGCCTGTGCGTACGGTCCGTCGGAGCGCGCGAACGGGATGCGGCTGCCACCGATGACCGCGACCCGGCGCGGCTGCGGGAGAGCGAGGGGGATCAACTCGACCAACTCATCTCGACCAGCTCCTGACTGTTGAGTAACCTTACTCTGGAGTAAATCTACGACCGAGCAGGGAGTCCGGACAATGGCCGACCGGTATCTGCACGTCACCGGCACAGCGCCCGGCCGATTTCTGACCCGGAAGCTCGGGCTGCCGCAGCCCGCGCGGCTGCGCCGCTGGACGCTGGAGACCCAGTCGCTGGACGGCCCGCTCCTGCACCTCACCGCCGGGGACTCCTCGGTCACGGACGAGCTCGCCGCACTCCTCGCCGCGACCGGCCTCCCGGTGACGGACCGCGCCGGGACGGCCGCCCGCCCGGCGGGAATCGTCCTGGACGCCACGGCAGTTGCCACCGCCGCCGGGCTGGGGGACGTGCACGCGGCGCTGCACCCCGTCATACGCTCGTCGGCGCCGGGCGGACGGATCGTGGTCCTCGGGGTGCGGCCGTCGGCCGACGACCATCACCAGGCGGCAGCGCAGCAGGCCCTCGAAGGCTTCGTACGCTCGCTCGGCAAGGAGATCGGCAGGGGCACCACCGTCCAGCTGCTCCGGATCACACCGGGCGCGGTCGCCCCGGCCGAATCCACGCTCCGCTTCCTGCTCTCACCCCGGTCCGCGTACGTCAGCGGCCAGGTCGTCGAACTCACCGGCGCCGCGCCCGACCCGGTCACCGACTGGGCCGCGCCGCTCACCGGGCGCACCGCCCTGGTCACCGGTGCGGCGCGCGGTATCGGCGCCTCCGTCGCCTCGGTCCTGGCACGGGACGGCGCGCAGGTCATCTGCCTGGACATCCCGCAGTCCGCCGACGAGTTGAAGCGCACCGCCGAGCGGCTCGGCGCGACCGCCCTGCCCCTGGACATCACCGCGGACGACGCCGCCGAGCGGATCGCCGCCGCGGCGCCCGCCGGCCTGGACATCCTCGTCCACAACGCGGGCATCACCCGCGACCGGCGGCTCGCGAACATGCCCGCCGACCGCTGGGCCCCGGTCATCGAGGTCAACCTCGACAGCGTGCTGCGCACCACGGACGCCCTGCTCACATCGGGCACCGTCAACCGGGGCGGCCGGATCGTCGCCACCGCGTCCATCGCCGGTATCGCGGGCAACAACGGGCAGACGAACTACGCGGCGAGCAAGGCGGGCATCATCGGCCTGGTCCGCTCCCTGGCGCCGCGCGCCGCCGCCGACCACGGCGTCACGGTCAACGCGGTCGCCCCCGGCTTCATCGAGACGAAGATGACCGCCGCGGTTCCCCTCTTCATCCGGGAGGTGGGCCGTCGCATGAACTCGCTCTCGCAGGGCGGTCTTCCGGTGGATGTCGCCGAGACGACCGCATGGTTCGCCCAGCCCGCGTCGACGGCCGTCAACGGCCAGGTCGTGCGGGTCTGCGGCCAGAGCCTGCTGGGGGCGTGACGTCCGATGACGGCTGCTGCCCCTTCCCGGACCCTGACGGCCTCACTCGTGCGGGGCGCGGTCACGTCCCCGTTCAAGCGCGCCGGCCGGTCCGGCGCCACGCTCACCGCCGACCGGCTGACGGCCGGAAACGTCCGCATCACCCCCGGCGCCCTCGCCTCGTACAGCAGGATCTGCGGCTTCCGCGAGTCGGGCCCGCTGCCGCTGACGTACCCCCATGTGCTGGGCTTCCCCCTCGCGATGCGGCTGATGACCGGGCACAGGTTCCCGCTGCCGGTCGTCGGGCTGGTCCACACCTGGATCGAGATCACCCGGCACCGGGCGTCGCCCGCCACGGACTTGCTCGAACTGACCGTCTACGCAGGCGGGTTGACGCCGCACCGCCGTGGCACCGAAGTCACGATGGTGACGGAGGCGCGCTCGCACGATGAGCTGGTCTGGGAATCGCGCAGCGGCTATCTGTCCCGCCACCGGACCACAACCGCTGCCGCCCCCGCGGCTGTCGGCGCGGCCCCTGCCGCCGAGCTCCCCGCCGTCGCCGAGTGGCGGCTCCGGGGCGATCTGGGACGTCGCTACGGGGCGGCGTCCGGTGACCGGAACCCCATCCATCTGTACCCGCTGACCGCCCGGCTGTTCGGCTTCCCGAGGGCCATCGCGCACGGCATGTGGACGGTCGCCCGCTGTCTGGCCGAAGCCGACGATCCGGGCCGGATCCGGTCCGTACGCGCCGACTTCAAGGCACCGGTCCTGCTTCCGGCGACGGTGACGTACGCGGCGGACGGCTCAGGCTCCGCTTTCCAGCTCCGCAGCGGCAGCCGGATCCACCTCACGGGGTCGACGACGCGGGACGGCGGGGGACCGGATTCGTGACCGGCCGCCGCTACCTCTGACCGGCGGACTTGTTCGGTGGCAGCCACGGGCGGCCGTGCATGAGGTTCTCCAGACCCGCCCAGGCGAAGTTCATCAGCGTGGCCGCGGCCTCCTTCGCCGAGACGCCCGGGGTGTCGTTCGCCCAGCCGGCGAGCGACTCGGCGGCCCCCACGAGGGCCTGCGCCAGACCCGCCACATCGCGGTCCGGAAGTGCCGGATCATGGTGGGCCTCACGGGCCGCGGCACCGATCAGACCCGTCACGAACGCAACGATCTCGTCGCGCATCACCATGACCTCGGTGGCGAACGGTTCCCCGTGCGTACGCGCCTGCCGGTGCAGCACCGCCCAGCCGTCCGGGTTCTCCGCGGTGTGCGTGAAGAATGCCCGCAGCCCGGCCCACAGTTGCCGATCCGCCGGAAGCCCCGGCTCCACCCCCGATCGCACCGCTGCGACCAGCGCTTTCGCCTCGCGCTTGATGCAGGCGGTGAAGAGCTCCTCCTTGGAATTCAGATACAGATAGACCAGCGGCTTGGACACCCCGGCCAGCTCCGCGATCTCGTCCATCGACGCGGCCCGGTATCCGCGCTGCCCGAACGTCTGTACCGCGGCGTCCATCATCTGCTGCTCGCGCACGGCACGCGGCATCCGTTTGCTCTTCACAGCACCCACGTCCGACTTCCTCCCGCCCCCACTGTCCTACTCCTCGGTAAGAGTACGGCGCGGGCCCCTGGCCCGTCCTGCGGAGAAGACTTCCGCGGCCGCCGCGTGGCCGGTTATACCCCCGACGAAAGTCGGGTCTTCCGGAGCCCGGGATCACCCTGTGGTGGGACAGCGGTTCCCCCCTGCGCGCGATGTTCCCGCACGGCCGGATCCGTAGCGTCTTCACCATGATCAGTCCTCGCAGCCGGGCCACGGCCACGGCGATCGCCCGGCACACGGCCGGTTCCCGCTGGTGGTGCTCTCCCCCGGCTTCGGCACCCCGCGGACAACACTCACCGGTCTGGCCGAGGACCTGGCCGGCCGTGGATACGTCGTCGCGACGGTCGACCACGCCTACGAGTCGACCGGCACCACCTTCCCCGGCGGGCGCCTGCTCACCTGCGCCGCCTGCGAACAGACCGCGACGACGGGCATGGCAGCCGTGGCCACGGGGCGGGCCGAGGACCTCTCCTTCGTGTTGAACCGGCTGACCGGCCGTCACCCGGCCTGGCGTCACGCACACATGATCGACCCGCACCGGATCGGCATGGCCGGTCATTCCATCGGCGGCAACGCGACCGCCTCGACCATGGCCGCCGACCACCGCGTGCGCGCCGGGGTCGACATGGACGGCACCTTCTTCGACCCGGTTCCTGCGGGCGGACTCGACGGCAGACCGTTCCTGATGCTCGGCACCGCCTCCGACCACCATCCCGGCGGTGAGGACGAGAGCTGGGACGAGGGCTGGGCGCAGCTGGACGGCTGGAAGCGCTGGCTGACCGTCACCGACTCCGGCCACTTCACCTTCACCGATGTCCCCGCGTTGGGAGGCCAGTTGGGCATAGTCGACCCAGAAGCACCGCTCTCCGGCGAACGCTCGATGCGGATCACCCGGGACTATGTCGGGGCCTTCTTCGATCTCCATCTGCGGGGCACGCCCCAACCGCTCCTGGACGGCCCGACACCGGACAACCCCGAGGTCGGGTTCCAGCAGCCCTGACCCGCCCCGGACGGGACGGGGCACGTCGCGTCGCATGCGCACATGGCGCTCAGAGCCCGAGTGCCATGTGCGTGAGGTAGTGGGGGCACCGGGTGAAGTCGTCGTGCTCGCAGTCCAGCGCGCACTCGACCAGGTCCAACGAGGCCTGCACGGCAGCGATACGGGTGCGCAGCCGCGCCGCCTCGCCGACGAGCACCGCGCGACGCTCGGCGGGGTCCGCGGCGGAGACCAGAACCCGGATCGCATCCAGGCCGAGACCCGCCCGCTTGGCCCGGACGACGACCGCTACCCGGGTGAGGTCGTCCGTACCGTAACGCCGTCTTCCCGCACCGTCCCGCGCGGGCGTCACGAGCCCCACCGCTTCCCAGTGCCGCAGCACATGCGTGGGCAGCCCGAAGCGCGCCGCCGCGTCCCCGATGCTCAGCAGAGTCCCCGCCTCGCTTGACTTCATGCCGACATTAAGTCGCAGCCTGGCGGCCATGGACAAGCCCCGGACCACACCCCCGGCCGCACCCCGGCCGGCACCCCTGGCCACAGCTCCCACCACCGCATCCGCCATGCCTCTCGCCGCGCTCCTCGATGCGGCCGAGCGGATCCCGGGCGCCGCCGCGCTCCGACAGCACAGCTACGAACTGCTCCGGGCAGGAGCGGACACCACCGTCGTCGACATCGGCTGCGGGACCGGAACCGCGGTCGCCGAGCTGTCCGCGCGCGGCGCCCGGGCCATCGGCGCGGACCTCGACGCGCGGATGGTCGCCGTCGCCCGGGAGCGGCTCCCAGGCGCGGACATCCGGAGGGCGGACGCGTACGCCCTCCCCTTCCCCGATCACTCCCTGCACGGCTACCGCGCCGACAAGGTGCTCCACGCCCTCACCGACCCCGCTGCCGCACTGCGCGAGGCGCTGCGCGTACTACTCCCCGGCGGGCGGGCCGTCCTCATCGGACAGGACTGGGACACCTTCGTCATCGACTCCGACGACCCCTCAGTCACCCGTGCCGTCGTGCACGCGCGGGCCGACACCGTACCGAGCCCCCGGGCCGCCCGCCGCCACCGGAATCTGCTGCTGGACGCAGGCTTCAAGGACGTCGTGGCGGAGGTGCGTACGGCAGTCCTCACCGACGCCGCGGCGCTGCCGATGCTCACCGGACTGGCAGAGGCGGCCAGGGACACAAGCGCCCTCACCGCCGCGGAGGCCTCGGCCTGGACCGCGGACCAGCGTGCACGCGCCCGAACCGGGCGGCTGTTCCTCGCCCTCCCCCTCTTCGTCGCCGCGGGCACCGCTCCCTGAGGTGCCGGCCTGCGCCCGCACAACGGCGAGCGCCCCCGGTCCGTCGACGGACGGACCGGGGGCGCTCGGCGGAAGCTGTGGTCGTTATGCGGCGACCGGCACGCTCACCCGCTGCTCCGCGTCGCGCACCTCGATGTCGTCGATCGGGGAGGACGAGGCCGAGTGGTACGCGTCGAGGTCGAGGATCTTCTCGCGGGCCGAGACGATCACCGGGACCAGTGCCTGGCCGGCCACGTTGGTGGCCGTACGCATCATGTCCAGGATCGGGTCGATGGCCATCAGCAGACCCACACCCTCCAGCGGCAGACCCAGCGTCGACAGCGTGAGAGTCAGCATGACCGTCGCGCCGGTGAGACCGGCGGTGGCCGCCGAGCCGATCACCGAGACGAACGCGATCAGGATGTAGTCACCGACACCCAGCTGCACATCGAAGATCTGGGCGATGAAGATCGCCGCCAGCGCCGGGTAGATCGCGGCGCAGCCGTCCATCTTCGTGGTCGCCCCGAACGGGACGCTGAAGCTCGCGTACTCCTTCGGGACGCCGAGACGCTCGGTGACCTTCTGGGTGACGGGCATCGTGCCGACGGAGGAGCGGGAGACGAAGGCCAGCTGGATCGCGGGCCAGGCGCCCTTGAAGAACTGGACCGGGTTGACCTTGGCGACGGTGACGAGCAGCAGCGGGTACACACCGAACAGCACCAGGGCGCAGCCGATGTAGACGTCAGCGGTGAACGTCGCGTACTTGCCGATCAGGTCCCAGCCGTAGTCGGCGATCGCATAGCCGATGAGGCCGATGGTGCCGATGGGGGCCAGGCGGATGACCCACCACAGGGCCTTCTGGAGGAGCTCCAGGATCGACTCGCTGAGAGTGAGGATGGGCTGGGCCTTCTCGCCGAGCTGGAGCGCGGCGATACCGGCGACGGCGGCCATGAAGACGATCTGCAGGACGTTCAGCTCGGTGAACGGGGTGATCACGTTCTCCGGGATGATGCCGGTCAGGAAGTCGAGCCAGGAGCCCGCACCCTCCGGCAGCTTGCCGTCCTTCGGGGTCAGACCGGTGCCCGAACCCGGGTTGGTGATCAGACCGATCGCGAGGCCGATGGCGACCGCGATCAGCGAGGTGATCATGAACCAGAGCAGCGTGCGGGTGGCCAGCCGGGCGGCGTTGTTGACCTTGCGCAGGTTGGTGATCGACACCAGGATCGCGAAGAAGACGAGGGGCGCGACGGCCAGCTTCAGCAGCTGGACGAAGATGTGGCCGACCTTGTCGAGCGTGGTGTAGAGCCAGTTGATGTCCTGGCTGCGGGCGAGCCACCCGAGCAGCACACCGAGGACGAGACCGGCGACGATCTGGGCCCAGAACGGGACCTTGGGTATACGGAAACCGGAACCGGAGCCGGACGGCTTGGCGGTGCCGGCGGTGGCGGACGCGGGATTCGCGGACACGGACACACTCCTGATGTGACGCATGGGGGCGCACGGGAACGAAACGGGGGGACGGGGGTGCGGCGCCCGCGTCAGGGGCGGCGCCGCTGCATGGTGCCGGTTCGACGTAGCGGCTAACAGACCGCGGACATACAGCGGCAGAGATCGACATGCAGGCGCGCCACGAGCGGAATGCTCGCCGAACGGCGGGGGCGCACAGCTGTCTTCATGTCGAACACGTTAACACTTGAACTTTGAGAACCTCAAAGGTCTTCTTTGGGAAACCATGACCCGCCCGGCCCCGGGGAACGGCGAAACCCCAGCACATGAGCGGGAAGCTCGGTACTGGGGTTCCGAAGAAAATCTCTACGGGTGTGAGGAACCTTACGTATCCCTTACCCGACCCTCACGCGGCCCTCACGGGCCCCACGCGCCTCGCTACGCGACGCCGTCCTCCTGGCCCTGGTTCGCCGCCAGTCGCGCCTTGGCGCGGTCGATCCTGGGGGCGATCTGCGCGGACATCTCGTCGCGCTGCTTGCGCAGCAGGACGTAGCTGAGTGGCGCGGAGAGAAGCAGGGCCAGCAGGATGATCCAGATGACGTTGGACCCGCCGAGCCCGGAGGGCAGCAGACCGTAGGTGACAGCCACGGCGACGACGGCGAGGCAGCCGACGAAGATGCTGAGGCGCATCAGGGTGTACCGGATCGTTGCGCTCGGCTTGGCAGCGGACACGGCTGGCCTTCTCTCTACGTACGACAATCCTGCCCGACCAGTGAAGCATGCCCCGATATCGATCGCTTCGGCGGGCAGGAACAGCCCGAGGACCCCTGCGGTCAGTCCAGCGGGAGCAGCATGATGATGTCGTCGCGGTCGTCCCCGTCGGCGACCCGGATCGCGCCCGGCACCCGCCCGACCTCCTTGTAACCGCACGACAGGTAGAAACGGTCGGCGCCGGTGCCGCCCCGGCAGGTCAGCCGGATCGCCTCGATGCCCTCGAACCCGCGGGCCGCCTCCGCCACGGCGGACATCAGACCGCGGCCGTAGCCCTTGCCCTGGTGCCGGGGGTGGACCATCACCGTGTAGATCCAGAGCCAGTGGGTCATCAGCCGGTGCGTGTTGTGGGTGAGGAAGGCGGTGGCGGCCACGGCGCCCCCCTCGTCGTACCCGACCAGCAGCCGGGTGCGTCCCTCGGCCATCGAGACGAGATGCTTGACCAGCTCGGGCCGGATCTCCTCGGTGGTGACGGACGGTATGAAGCCGACGGCTCCGCCCGCGTTGGAGACATCGACCCAGAGCGCGATGATGCCGTCGCGCAGCGTGCCGTCGAACTTGGGGTCGAGCTCAAAAGTAAGCGCCATAAGGGCAGATTAACTATTACCGAATGAGTGGCTCAAGAACCGTCCAGTACGCGAGAAAGCCCCGGCCGGGGACGGCGGCCGGGGCTTTCGTACGGAGCGGTACGCAGGGACGTGCCGGACGTCAGACGCGCATCGGCTGCGGCGCCTCGCGACGGTCCGCGTCCGGCCCCGGGTACTCGCGGATGATCTCGTACCGGGTGTTGCGCTCGACAGGGCGGAAGCCCGCGTCCCGGATCAGGTCCAGCAGGTCGTCACGGCCGAGCTTGTTCGGCGTGCCGTAGTTGTCCGCGTCGTGCGTGATCTTGTACTCGACGACCGAGCCGTCCATGTCGTCCGCGCCGTGCTGCAGCGCGAGCTGGGCGGTCTGCACGCCGTGCATCACCCAGAAGACCTTGACGTGCGGGACGTTGTCGAAGAGCAGACGCGAGACCGCGAAGGTCTTCAGCGCCTCGGCGCCGGTCGCCATCGTCGTCCGCGCCTGGAGCTTGTTGCGGACCTTGCCGTCCTTCATGTCCACGAAGTCGTGCTGGTAGCGGAGGGGGATGAAGACCTGGAAGCCACCGGTCTCGTCCTGCAGCTCGCGCAGTCGCAGCACATGGTCGACGCGGTGACGCGGCTCCTCGATGTGCCCGTACAGCATCGTCGCCGGGGTCTTCAGACCCTTCTCGTGCGCGAGGCGGTGGATGCGCGACCAGTCTTCCCAGTGGGTGTCGTGGTCCACGATGTGCTGGCGGACCTCCCAGTCGAAGATCTCCGCGCCGCCACCGGTCAGCGACTCCAGACCGGCCTCGATCAGCTCGTCGAGGATCTCGGAGGCGGAGAGCCCGGAGATGGTCTCGAAGTGGTGGATCTCGGTGGCGGTGAACGCCTTGAGGGAGACCTGCGGCAGGGCTTCCTTCAGCGCGCTGAGGGAGCGCGGGTAGTAGCGCCACGGGAGGGTGGGGTGCAGCCCGTTGACGATGTGCAGCTCGGTGAGATTCTCGCCCTCCATCGCCTTCGCGAGGCGGACGGCCTCCTCGATGCGCATCGTGTACGCGTCCTTCTCGCCCGGCTTGCGCTGGAACGAGCAGTACGCGCACGAGGCGGTGCACACGTTCGTCATGTTGAGGTGCCGGTTGACGTTGAAGTGCACGACGTCACCGTTCTTGCGCGTGCGCACCTCATGGGCAAGGCCGCCGAGCCAGGCCAGGTCGTCCGACGCGTAGAGGGCGATGCCGTCCTCACGGGTCAGCCGCTCCCCCGCGCGGACCTTCTCCTCCAGCTCGCGCTTGAGCCCAACGTCCATGCGGCTGCCTCCCAGATGTCTCTGACGTGCTGTGCGTTCCACCGGATTCCACCGTGAAACCGGCAGAAACCCCCGGTCACCCGGGGGCTCCACCACGTTACGCCTACGACTCCTCGGGGAGTTCCCCGACCCGGTTCTCCCACTTGGTGGAGAGCACGATCGTCGTACGGGTCCGGGAGACGCCCTTCGTGCCGCTGAGCCGGCGGATGGTCTTCTCCAGGCCGTCGACGTCACCGACCCGCACCTTGAGCATGAACGAGTCGTCGCCCGCGATGAACCAGCAGTCCTCGATCTCCGCGAGGTCCTTGAGCCGGCGCGCGACGTCCTCGTGATCGGCAGCGTCGGAGAGCGAGATGCCGATCAGGGCCGTGACCCCGAGCCCGAGCGAGGCGGCGTCGACGGTGGCGCGGTACCCGGTGATGACACCGGCGGTTTCCAGCCGATTGATGCGGTCGGTGACGCTGGGCCCGGAGAGCCCGACGAGCCGTCCCAGCTCGGCGTACGAAGCCCTGCCGTTCTCCCTCAGGGCCTGGATGAGCTGCCTGTCCACCGCGTCCATATGACTGAAACCTTCCATTGTTCAGCAGTACCGCGAGTCTACGTGTAGAATCTAAGGCATACAGAGCCCACGCCCTGTAAATCTTTCAGATATCCCAAGAAGTGCTTTCGAATCCTCAGGAGTGACAACACCGTGTACACGATCGAGATGGCCTACGCCCGGATGCGCGAGCTGCAGGACCTGGCCAACCGCTCGCGTGCCCACCAGCCCGCCGCCGCGCACCGGATCGACAAGACCCGCACCCCGCGCGCCCCGAAGAAGCGCTGAGTCCCGCCGGGACGAACCCGGCCTCAGTCACGGGAGCCACCGAGCTTCCCCTCCCACCGGCGGTAGAGCTGGTGCGGCACCCCTGCCGCGTCCAGCACCCGCCCCGCGACGAAGTCCACCAGATCCTGGATGTGCGTCGCACCCGCATAGAACGCCGGAGAGGCGGGCAGCACCACGGCGCCCGCCTCGTCCAGGGTCACCAGATGCTTCAGCGTCGATGCGTTCAGCGGAGTCTCGCGCACCGCGACGACCAGCTTCCGCCGCTCCTTGAGCGTCACGCTCGCGGCCCGCTGCAGCAGATCCTTCGAGAGCCCGAGCGCCACTCCGGCCACACAGGCCGTCGAGGCGGGAACGATCAGCATCCCCTTCGCCGGGTACGACCCCGAGGACGGCCCGGCCGCGAGATCACCGGCCGCCCAGTGCTGTACGCCGTCGAGCTCCGCATCGCCCACCTCGAAGGTGTGCGGTTTCCCGTCCGCACCGCGCGCCAGCCAGCTCCGCAGGTCCTCCTGCCAGCGTGCGTCGCGGAAGGCGATCCCGGTCTCGTCCAGCAGCGTCAGCCGCGAGGCCCGGCTCACCACCAGGTCGACGCTCTCGCCCGCGGCCAGCAGACCACGCAGCACGGCGGCAGCGAAGGGTGTACCTGAAGCGCCCGAAACCCCGACAATCCAAGGCTGCCGCTGCTGCTGACTCACTGAAGTCCCGGATTCCACACCCCCGAGCCTATCCGGCGCAGAAGTTGCGGAACCGAGCGAGGGGCTCCGTGCGTTCCGACAGATGAAGGACAGGCCGTCGACGGCCATGGACAGGCCAAGGACAGGGGGCGGCCATGACCGGTACCCGTACAGGCACCTCCGCGCGGGCGATGACGGCCGGCGCGCTGATGCTGGGCTGGATCACACTGCTGTGGGTGCTCGAAGGCATCGACACGGCGACCGGTCAAGCACTCGACACCTACGGCATCACTCCGCGCGAGCCGGCCGAACTCCTCGACATCGTGCCCGCCGCGTTCCTGCACAGCGGGTGGGAGCATGTCGCCTCCAACACCGTCCCGCTGCTGGTCCTCGGCTTCATCGCGGCCCTCGGCGGGATACGCCGGTTCGCCGCCGTCGTCCTGACCGTCATCGTCGTCAGCGGCCTCGGCGTCTGGCTGACCGCGCCCTCGCACACCGTCACACTCGGCGCGTCCGGCGTGGTCTTCGGCCTCTTCGGCTATCTGCTGGTCCGCGGCTTCGTCGACCGGAGGCCGCTCGACGTCGTGGTGGGCGTCGTGATCGCCGCGGTCTACGGCTCACTGCTGTGGGGAATCCTGCCGACCGACTCCGGGATCAGCTGGCAGGGGCATCTGTTCGGGCTGGCCGGAGGGGTGGGCGCGGCGTTCGCATTCCGCCGCCCGCGCCGTACCACCCGCCCCGTACCCCCCGCCTTTACGGTGTGAGGCCGCGCACCAGCAGGTCCAGCAGGGCACATGCGAACAGCGCGATCCCGATGAATCCGTTGACGGAGAAGAACGCCCGGTTCAGCCGGGACAGATCGTGCGGCCGCACCACGCGATGCTCGTACACGAACGCCACGGCGACGATCACCATGCCGATCCAGTAGAACAGCTCCGCACCCGTCGCCAGACCGAACCAGACCAGCAGACCGGTCGTCACTGCATGGCAGACCCGTGCCCCCCACAGCGCGGCCGGGATCCCGAAGCGGGCCGGGACCGAGAACACACCGTGCGCGCGGTCCGCCTGGACATCCTGGCAGGCGAAGATCAGGTCGAAGCCGCCGATCCAGACGCCGACCGCGAGACCGAGTATCACCGCGTCCCACGACCAGCTGCCGGTGACCGCCAGCCAGGCACCGATGGGCCCTATGGCCTGCGCGATGCCGAGGATGGCGTGCGGGTAGTGGGTGAACCGCTTGCCGTACGGATAGACGACCATCGGCACGACGGCGATCGGCGCGAGCGCCAGACACAGCGGGTTCAGCAGCGCGGCGGCGCCGAGGAAGACGACGACCGCGACGAGCGCGCCCGTCCACGCCGACTTCACGGAGACGGCACCGGTGACCAGCTCACGGCCGGCGGTACGCGGATTACGGGCGTCGATCTCGCGGTCGATGATCCGGTTCGCGGCCATGGCGAATGTCCGCAGCCCGACCATCGCGACGGTGACGAGCAGCAGGCGCACCCAGTGGATGTTCTCGTCGAGGTGGAACATCGCGGTCAGCGAGGCGATGTAGGCGAAGGGCAGCGCGAAGACCGAGTGCTCGATCATCACGAGCCGCAAGAACGCCTTGACCCTGCCGGTCGGTTGCGCGGGCCCGGGGCCCAGCGTCGCTTCGGCCGCACTCACAGCCCGTACTCCTTCCACCGGCGGTCGACCTTCGCCGCCGTCTCCGGGTCGGACTCGACCATGTCCGGCCAGCCCCCGTCCCGGGTGTAGCCCTCCTCGGGCCACTTCTTCGTCGCGTCGATGCCCGCCTTGCCGCCCCAGAACTGCTGGTAGGAGGCGTGGTCGAGATGATCGACCGGGCCTTCGGTGACGGTGAGGTCCCGGGCGTAGTCGGTGTTGCCGAGCGCCCGCCAGGCGACCTCGTGCAGATCGTGGACGTCGCAGTCGGAGTCCACGACGACGATCAGTTTGGTCAGCGACATCATGTGCGCGCCCCAGATGGCACTCATCACCTTCTGGGCGTGCTTCGGATACTTCTTGTCGATCGAGACGATCGCACAGTTGTGGAAGCCGCCCGCCTCCGGCAGGTGGTAGTCCACGATGTCCGGCACGATGATCTTGAGCAGGGGCAGGAAGAACCGCTCGGTGGCCCGCCCCAGCGGCCCGTCCTCGGTCGGCGGCCGGCCCACCACGATCGACTGGAGCAGCGGACGCCTCCGCATGGTCACGCAGTCGATGGTCAGCGCGGGGAACGGTTCCTGCGGCGTGTAGAACCCGGTGTGGTCGCCGAACGGCCCCTCGGGAAGCATCTTCCCGGGCTCCAGCCACCCCTCGATGACGACCTCCGCCTGCGCCGGGACCTGCAACGGCACGGTCTTGCAGTCGACCATCTCGATCCGCTTGCCCTGGATGAACCCGGCGAACAGGTACTCGTCGATGTCCCCGGGCAGCGGGGCGGTGGACGCGTACGTCACCGCGGGCGGCGCCCCGAACGCGATCGCGACGGGCAGCCGCTCCCCGCGCTTGGCGGCCACCTGGTAGTGGTTGCGGCTGTCCTTGTGGATCTGCCAGTGCATCCCGATGGTGCGCCGGTCGTGGCGCTGGAGCCGGTAAAGCCCCAGGTTCCGTACGCCGGTCTCCGGGTGCTTGGTGTGGGTGAGCCCCAGGTTGAAGAAGGAGCCGCCGTCCTCGGGCCAGGTGAAGAGCGCGGGCAGCCGGTCCAGGTCCACGTCGTCGCCGGTGAGGACGACCTCCTGCACGGGGGCGCTGTCCGACTTCACCTTCTTCGGCGGCACGTGCACCATCGAGCCGAGCTTGCCGAACGCCTCGCGCACTCCGACGAAGCCGTGCGGCAGCTCCGGCTTCAGCAGGCCGCCGATCTTGTCGCTGATATCGGCGTACGACTTCAGCCCGAGCGCCTTCAGCAGCCGCCGGTCGGTCCCGAAGACATTCATGGCCAGGGGCATCGATGAGCCCTTGACGTTCTCGAAGAGCAGTGCGGGCCCGCCCGCCTTGTTCACCCGGTCGACGATCTCGCCGACCTCCAGGTAGGGGTCGACCTCGGCCTTGATGCGCTTGAGCTCGCCCTCGCGCTCCAGCGCCCGGAGGAGGGAACGAAGATCGTCGTAAGCCATGCGGTCCAGTATCGGCCACGGGCTACCCTGGGCCCGTCACCGGGGCGGGACAGTGCCCCGCCATCTCTCCGTGGGGGGACCCTTCCACCATGTTCCGGGCCTTGATCTATCTCCTGCCGCTGGCGCTGACGATCTACGCGTTCATCGACTGTCTGAACACCCCGGAGGACGAGGCCAAGCACCTGCCGAAGATCGCCTGGGTCTTCATCATCCTGCTCTTCTGGATCGTCGGCCCGATCGTGTGGCTGGCCGCCGGCAAGCTGCGCCAGGTGCCCGCCGGAGGCCGTACACCCTCCGAATGGCACCGCAATCACCGCCACGAGTGGGTGGCGCCGGACGACAATCCGGATTTCCTGAAGGCCCTCAAGGAAGAGAACAAGAAGGACGAGTCGCTCCTCAAGGACTGGGAGGCCGATCTGCGCCGCCGCGAGGAGGAGCTCAAGCGCCGGGAGAGCGGGGCCGGTCCCGAGGAGTCCGCTCCACCCGCCTCGTAGCGCAAAGGCTCACGGATACAGCAGCTGCCCGGCCGTTCGAGCAGGGGCAGGCGTGCTGTCCGCTCCTGCGGGGCCGGGCGCTTCGAGGGCCGCGTGCACCACGCGCATGAGCGGCGGTCCGGGAACAGCGACCACCCGGGGCGCCGCCCCCGCGCACCGACCACCAGGACAGGACGCGCATGAACGACAGGGCCATGCTCGCCACCGCCCTCGCGGAGGCCCGCGCCGGCCTCGCCGAGGGCGGCATCCCCATCGGCGCGGCCCTCTACGCCGCGGACGGCACGCTCCTCGGCCGGGGCCACAACCGCCGCGTGCAGGACGGAGATCCGTCCACGCACGCGGAGACCGCCGCCTTCCGCGCGGCCGGCCGGCAGCGTTCGTACCGCGGCACGACCATGGTCACCACGCTCTCGCCCTGCTGGTACTGCAGCGGCCTGGTCCGCCAGTTCGGCATCTCCCGGGTGGTCATCGGCGAGGCCGCCACCTTCCACGGCGGCCACGACTGGCTGGCCGAGCACGGCGTCCAGGTCGCGCTGCTCGACGACCCCGAATGCATCGCCCTGATGCGGGAGTTCATCCGCGACCACCCCGACCTCTGGAACGAGGACATCGGCACCGAATAGCGTTCGAAAATCCTCACTCCCCTCCAACGCCCGCCCGATATCCTGATGTTGACGGTGTGGCGGTTCGGGCAGGCGTCGGCACTGGGGGGTGCTGTGGACAGAGAACTGTACGGACGCGAGGCGATCTTCGGCAACGACGGACTTGCGGCGCGTCTGAAACAGGTCTCACCCCCTACGGCTCCGCCAGGGCCGCGTACGAGCACCGCGACGATCCACCCGTCGTCGTGCTGACCGGCGGGCGCGGCATGGGCAAGACCGCGGTGCTCAAGCAGTTACGGCATGTGTACCGGGAGATCACCCCGGTCGCCCTGGCCGACTGCGAGGCCGTCACCCCGCCCGAGGATCCCGGTCCCGGCTGGACGCCCGTCATCGGTGCGCTGCCCGATCTCGTCGCCCAGTTCGCGGCCCGGGTGCGGGCCGCGCCCTCGGTGCAGTTCCCGCGGGTGAAGGCGTCGCTGCGGGTGTCGGGGGCCGGCGGCTGGATCTGTCTGGACAACCACGGCAACCCGTACAACAAGGCGGTGCCGGTGGTGGAACTGGCGCCCGGGTCCGTCTCCCAGCGGTTCGTGGCGATCGCCTGGCCGGAGGGGAAGCCCCCGGCTCAGAACTGCTTGCCACCGTCCTCCGCACCGTAGCTCTCGCGCAGTTCCCGCCATCGGGTCAGGGTCCACCGTGACCAGTCGACGGGGTGCCCGTCCAGGGCGTCCACCAGGTACTCGAAGTGGTTGTGCCAGCCCGCGAGGCAGTCCAGCCGCAGCGCGTCGTCGCCGTGGAACTCGTTGCTGAAGCGCAGGAGCACGTGGTCGCCGCGCGGCGGCTCCAGGTGGAAGCGGATCCGGCCGTGCACCCCTTCGAGGGTGTATTCGGCGACGCGCTCGACGTCCCAGGCGGTGACGGTGCCGGAAGCGACCGTGGCGTTCCCGTCCGGGTCGGTATTGAGCCAGCGCAATGTGATCGCCCCGCCGATGCGCGGCTCGAACGGGTCGGCGGCGGCGAGCCAGCCCCGCAGCCCCTCGGAACTGGCAACGGCTGCCCACACCCGTGGGACGGGGTGGGGCAGCCGGAGCGTGAACCGCAGGAGGTGGTGGTCACCGTGGGTCTCGGCGGTACCACGTTCGATAACGGGGAGTGCATCGGTCATGGTTCCAGCGTGGCCCGGTGGGGCGCGTTCCGCACCCGTACGCAGGAACGGTTCAGACGCCGGCGTACGAGTGCTTGCCGGTGACGAAGATGTTCACGCCGTAGTAGTTGAAGAGCCAGCAGCCGAACGCGATCAGCGCCAGGTAGGCGGCCTTGCGGCCCTTCCAGCCTGCGGTGGCGCGGGCGTGCAGGTAGCAGGCGTACGCGACCCAGGTGATGAAGGACCAGACCTCCTTGGGGTCCCAGCCCCAGTAGCGGCCCCAGGCGTCGCCCGCCCAGATCGCGCCGGCGATGATCGTGAACGTCCAGAGCGGGAAAACGGCGGCGTTGATGCGGTACGAGAACTTGTCGAGGGTCGCCGCGGCGGGCAGCCGGGACAGCACGGACTGGGCGAAGGAGCCGGGCTCGGTGCCGTTCGCCAGCTTGCTCTCGTAGCTGTCGCGGAACAGGTAGAGCAGCGTAGCGACCGCGCCGATGTAGAAGACGGCGCCGCAGATGATGGCGGTGGAGACGTGGATCCACAGCCAGTACGAGTGCAGTGCGGGCACCAGCTGGTCGCTGGAGGTGTAGAGCACGGTGGTCGCGATGCCGAGATCCAGCAGGACGGTGGTGACCAGCAGCAGGCCCATCCAGCGGACGTTCTTCTTCAGCGCCATCAGGATCAGGTACGCGGCGACGGCCACCGTGGAGAAGGTGATCGAGAACTCGTACATGTTGCCCCAGGGGGCACGCTGCACGGACATCGCACGGGCGATGACACCGCTGGCCTGGACGAGGAAGGCGACGACGGTCATGGAGACCGCGATCCGCCCGTACAGGTCGCCCTTGAACGTGCCACCGGCGGCGCCGGGGCCGTCCGGGACGTCCCGCGAGCCGGCGGCGGACCTCGTGATGATCTTCGGCCGGTCCAGTACGGCGGTGGCGCCGCCCTTCTGCGCGACCTGGACCCGGATCTTTGCCGAGGAGGCGGCGGCCCCGTCCCCGGTCAGCGCTGCGGCGGTGCGGCCGACCTTGCTGCGACTGCCGAACACCCACTCCGCGATGTGCGCGAAGAAGGCCAGGGTGTAGACGGCCATCGACGAATAGATCAGCACATTGCTGGTGTGTGCCAGATTCTCGTTGGTTGCGGCGGCGAGATTCACTTCTCAGCCCCTTCGGCAGGTTCTTCGGAAAGTGCTTCGGCAGATGCGTCGTCGGGCGCGGTGGGCGCCATGTCATGGAGTGTGACCGCGAGATCGGCCAGCTCCTCGGGAAGCTTCGCGGACTCGCTGCGGCCCAGCCCCGCCATCTCCACGACGGTGACACCGTCCGCTCCCCGTACAGCCCGGACCCAGACCCGGCGCCGCTGGATGAACAGCGAACCGGCCAGACCGGCGATGGCCCCGATGGCTCCGGTGAGCGCCCAGCCGCTGGCGGGCTGCTGCGAGATCTGGAAGCTGGCCCACTGCTCGATGCCTTCGAAGGTGATCGATCCGGCGCCGTCCGGCAGCTTCATCGTCTCGCCGGGCAGCAGCCGCTGCTTCAGCTTGTCGCCCTTGCTGTCCTTGAACGCCTCCATCTTCGAGGTGTTCAGCTGGTACACGTTCTGCGGCAGTCCGGAGTCGACACCGAGGCTGCCGTGGTACCCGTTGAGGGCCAGTACCGGGAAGTCCGCGGCCGGGAACTGGGAGAACATCGTCCCCTTGCCGTTGCCCGCGAACGTCGGCACGAAGAACGCCTGGAAACCCAGCTGGTCCCTCTTGCCGGTCCCGTCCTTGTAACCGTCCATCACCTTGATCGCACCGGTCGAGGTGACATTCGAGTCGATCGGCAGCAGCGGCACGGCGGCCTTGTAGACCTCCTTGCCCCTGCCGTCCTTGACGGAGACGACCGGGGCGTAGCCGTGCCCGATCAGATAGACCTTGGAGCCGTCGACCACCAGCGGCTCGTTGACCTTGATGACCGCCTTCTTCGGCTTGCCGTACGCACCCTCGGAGTACGTGATGTGGGCCTCGTACTTGCGGGGCGTGCCGATCTGCGGGCCCTTGCGCTCGTACGTGCCGACGAACTTGTCGAGGGTGAAGCTGAACGGGGCGAGCGAGTCGGTGTCGTACAGCGAACCGGACTTGAAGTCGTCGTACTGCGTCAGCGTGTTGGAGAAGCCGTCGCCCTGGACGATCAGCTTGCCGCCCTCGGACTTGAAGAGCTGCCCGGTGGCGAAGGCCACCAGCATGACGATCAGCGCGATGTGGAACACCAGGTTCCCGGCCTCGCGCAGATAGCCCTTCTCCGCAGCGACCGCATCGCCGTCCACGTGCGCCCGGAAGCGCCGCTTGCGCATCATCGCGAGCGCGACCTCGCGGACCTGCTCGGGTTCGGCGTCGGTGCGCCACGTCGTGTAGGCGGGCAGTCGGGTCAGCCTCTTGGGGGCGCCCGGCGGCCGGCTGCGCAACTGGCCGACGAACTGGCCGGTGCGCGGCACGATGCAGCCGATGAGGGAGATGAACAGCAGGATGTAGATCGCGGAGAACCACACCGAGCTGTAGACGTCGAAGAACTGGAGCTTCTCGTAGATCGGCGTGACCGTGGTGTGGGCTTCCTTGAAGGTCTGCACCTTCAGCTCGTCCACGCTGTTCTGCGGGATCAGCGAGCCGGGGATGGCCCCGAGCGAGAGCAGGAAGAGCAGGATCAGCGCGACCCGCATCGAGGTGAGCTGGCGCCAGAACCAGCGCACCCAGCCGATGACGCCCATGGCGGGCAGCGTGGCGAGGGCCTCTTCGCGCGGGGCGGTGGAGAGCTGCGAGCCGGCCGCGCCGAGTTCGGCCGCGTTCTCCCGCTCCTGCCGGCCCTCGCGCTCACGCTCGTTCGCGCGCTCTTCGGCCGCGTTGGTCTTGGTGTTGCTCATGGAACTCAGATCCCCACCGTGAAGCCGTTGGACCAGCCCTGCAATTCCTGCATCATGCTGCTCCACACACCGGTCAGCAGGAGCAGTCCGGTCGCGATCATCATGACGCCGCCGATCCGCATGACCCATGCGTAGTGGCGCTTGACCCAGCCGAACGCGCCGAGCGCCTTACGGAAGGCGACCGCGGCGAGCACGAAGGGCACACCGAGCCCGAGGCAGTAGGCGATGGTCAGTATCGCCCCGCGTCCGGCGGTGCCCTGGTCCATCGCGAGGATGCTCACCGAGCTGAGCGTCGGGCCGAGGCACGGGGTCCAGCCGATCCCGAAGAGGGCGCCCAGCAGCGGTGCCCCCGCCAGCCCGGTCACCGGCCTCCTGTGGATACGGAATTCGCGCTGGGTCATCCACGGCATCAGGCCCATGAAGAAGATCCCCATCAGGATCATCAGCACACCGAGGACCTTGGAGAGCGTGGTGCTGTGCTCCTGGAGCGTCTGGCCGAAGAAGCCGAAGAGCGCGCCGCCGGAGACGAACACGGCGGTGAAGCCGAGCACGAAGAGCGAGGCTCCCGCGACCATGCGCCCCCGCCTGGCCTGCGCCAGATCGGTGCCGCTGACGCCGGTGACGTACGAGAGATAGCCGGGCACGAGAGGCAGGACGCACGGCGAGAAGAACGAGACGAGCCCGCCGAGTACGGCAATGGGCAGGGCGACGAACAGCGCCCCGTTCATCACGGTCTCGTTCTGCCCCGGAAGTGCGGCAAGGGTGAGCACGGAATCACTTCTCCGCGATCAGCGGGTCGATCATCTTGTGGAGCTTGACGTCGTCGAGGGCGACGAGGGTGCGGGCCGCGATCTTCCCGTCCCGGTCGATGACCACGGTCGAAGGAATGGCCTGCGGGTTCAGCGTGCCCTTGGGGAAGCGCAGGATGAGCTTCCCGATCGGGTCGAAGAAGCTCGGGTAGGTGATGCTGTTGTCCTTCTCGAAGTTCACCGCCGGGCCCTTCTCCGCGTCCCGGGTGTTGATCCCGATGAACTGGACACCCTGGCTCGCGGTCTCCTTCGACACCTTCGCGAAGTGCTTGGCCTCCAGCCGACAGGGGCCGCACCACGAGCCCCATACGTTCAGCACGACGACCTTGCCCTTGTAGTCGGCGACGTCGAGGGGCTTGCCGTCCAGTGTCGTTCCGTCGAGCTTCGGCGCTTCCTGGCGGTCCGCCCTGGCCACGGTGGAGATTCCGCCACTGCCCGTGACGAAGTGCGAATTGCCGCCACCACCGGCCTTGTTGCCGTCGCCGCCGCAGGCGGTCAGGGTCAGCGCCAGTGCGGCGGCCGCTGCGGGGGCGGCGAGCAGGGTGAAGCGGCGTCGGGGTGCGCGGCCAGAGCTCATGTGAAAAGTTTCGCATGGCTGTTTCGGGGATCTTGCGCACCCCCCTCGGTGCCCGTAAAGCCCGTTGTCAGGCCCGTTTAAAGAAGGAGTTCCAGCCACCGTCGGGCGACTGGCCGACCTCCAGCGTACGGAGCTTCGCGAGCACGGCCGGATCCTGGACGTCGAGCCAGTCGACGAACTGCCGGAAGGAGACGAGCCGCACATCCGGCTTCCCCGCGATCCTTTTGAGGGTCTCCTCGGCCGCATCCATATAGATGCCGCCGTTCCACTCCTCGAAGTGGTTGCCGATGTAGAAGGGTGCGCGATTCGACCCGTACGCACGGTTGAATGCGCCGAGGTAGGACTGAGTGGCCTGGGTGCGCCATTCCGGATAGCGCGACGGCATTCCCCGGGTGGTGTTCTGTGACTGGTTCGCGAGGATGTTGTAGTCCATCGACAGCACTTCGAAGGTGTGCCCGGGGAACGGCATGCCCTGCAGCGGAAGATCCCATATGCCCTGGCGCTTCGCGGGCCAGATCTGGGTGCCGCCGGGCGAGCTCGCGTCGTAGCGCCAGCCCAGTCGGCGCGCGGTGGGCAGCAGATTGTCCTGGCCGAGCAGACAGGGGGTGCGGCCGCCGACGAGTTCCTTGCGGTAGTCGAAGGGCAGCGGGTCGAGATCGGTCCAGCCGGTGTTGGTGCGCCATTCGGTGACGAAGGAGACGGCCTGATCGATTTCGCTCCGCCACTGATCGGCCGTCCAGTTGGCGACCGATCCGGACCCGGCACAGAAGTGCCCGTTGAAGTGCGTGCCGATCTCATGGCCTTCGAGCCAGGCACGACGGACGTTCTTCAGCGTCTCCCTTATGTGACCGTCGGTGAGATAGCCGATGTCGGAGGCGCCGATTTCGTTGTTCGGCGGCCGGTACCGGAATTTCTTCGACTCGGGCAGCAGATAGAGCCCGGAGAGGAAGAAGGTCATCGCCGCGTCGTGCTCCTTGGCGAGTTCGAGAAAACGCGGAAAGAGCCCTGTGCCGAGCTCGCCCGCCCCGTCCCAGGAAAAGATCACGAACTGCGGCGGGGTCTGTCCGGGTTCGAGCGGGACCGGCGCGGAAGGCTGGTGCGGCTGCTTCCCGGTGTCCGCGGTGGAACCGTCACCGATCTCCCCGGCGTCCTTCTCCTCGCCGCCCTTGGCTTTCCCGTCCGCCCCCGCGTCCCCCCTGCCAGGGCCTGGCCGCCCCGTTGTGGAGCGGTCCGACGAGCTGCAGCCCGCCATCCCGATTGCAGCCGCAGCCCCAAGTCCCGCTCCGAGCAAACTTCTTCGGCTGATGTCGCGCATGGCGTCCCCATCTGCGGTCGTTTCGACTCAAGTCCATACAAACTGGCGAAGGCTTAGATGGACGAAACGACGCGACGGTTCCGCCGATTATCACAAGTTTCTTTACGTGACCAGACCCCGCTCTTGACCTGACCTTGCTCCTGACCCGAACGCACCACGGGCCCCGGCCGACACATCGGCAGGGGCCCGTGCGGGTCGAGAAGTCCCGGCTACGCGCCGAACGCCTTGGACTTCCCCTTCACCGGCTTCGCACCGGCCAGCAGGTGCGCAGGAACCAGATCGCGGGCCGGCTCGGTGTAGCCGACCGAGACGATCTTGTCGCCCTGGTACGTGAAGCTGGTCAGCGAGGCCAGCGTGCACTGCCGCTTGCGCGGGTCGTGCCAGAGCCGCCGTCGCTCGACGAAGCTCCGGACGATCCAGATCGGCAGCTGGTGGCTGACGCAGACCGCCTCGTGCCCGCGGGCCGCGTCGCGCGCGGCGTCGAGGGCGCCCATCATCCGTACGACCTGCTCGATGTACGGCTCACCCCAGGACGGGCGGAAGGGGTTGGTGAGGTGCTTCCAGTTGTCCGGCTTGCGCAGCGCACCGTCGCCGACCCCGAAGGTCTTGCCCTCGAAGACATTGGCCGCCTCGATCAGCCGCTCGTCGGTGGCCAGGTCCACGCCGTGCGACTTGGCGATCGGCGTCGCCGTCTCCTGGGCGCGCTCCAGCGGGGAGGCGACGACATGGGTGATGTCGCGCTTCCCCAGGTGCTCGGCCACCCGGTCGGCCATCTGCCGGCCGAGCTCGGAGAGGTGGTAGCCGGGACGGCGTCCGTAGAGCACGCCCTCGGGGTTGTGCACCTCCCCGTGCCGCATCAGATGGACGACCGTGATGTCCTTGCGCGCAGTGTCTGCGGAGCTGCTACTGCTGGTCTCGCTCATGCGGTGGCCTCCGAGGCTGCGCGGGCAGCGGCGGGCAGGGCGGCGGCGATCCGCTCGACGGCCTGCGTGTCGTGGGCCGTGGAGACGAACCAGGACTCGAACGCGGACGGGGGCAGATAGACACCCTGCGACAGCATCGAGTGGAAGAAGGCGGTGAAGCGGAAAGCTTCCTGCTTCTTGGCGTCCTCGTAGTTACGCACCGGCTGGTCCGTGAAGAACACGGAGAACATGTTGCTCGCCGCGGACACCGTGTGCGCGACGCCCTCCTTGGTGAACGCCTCGCTCACCAGGGACCGGATCTCCGCGGAGACCGCGTCGACCTTCGCGTACGCCGCGTCGTCGAGCAGCCGCAGCTGGGCGAGACCGGCGGCGGTGGCGATCGGGTTTCCGGAGAGGGTGCCCGCCTGGTAGACGGGGCCGACCGGGGCGAGGTGCGCCATCACATCGGCGCGCCCGCCGAAGGCCGCGGCCGGGAAGCCCCCGCCCATGACCTTGCCGAAGGTCATCAGGTCGGGCCGCACGCCGTCGATGCCGAACCAGCCGGCCCGCGAGGTACGGAATCCGGTCATGACCTCGTCGGAGATGTACAGCGCACCGCCCTCGGCGCAGAGCTCCTTGAGTCCGGCGTTGAAACCGTCCAGCGGCGGCACCACGCCCATGTTGCCGGGCGAGGCCTCGGTGATCACACAGGCGATCTCACCGGGGTGCGCGGCGAACGCGGCCCGCACGGCCTCCAGGTCGTTGTACGGCAGCACGATCGTGTCGCCGGCCTGCGCGCCGGTGACGCCCGGGGTGTCCGGCAGACCGAAGGTCGCGACCCCGGACCCGGCGGCGGCAAGCAGCGCGTCGACGTGCCCGTGGTAGCAGCCGGCGAACTTCACGACCTTCGCCCGGCCGGTGAACCCGCGGGCCAGCCGGATCGCGGACATGGTCGCCTCGGTGCCGGAGGACACCAGCCGCACCTGCTCCACGGGCTCGATCCGGGCCACGATCTCCTCGGCGAGCGCGACCTCGCCCTCACCGGGCGTACCGAACGAGGTGCCGCGGGCGACAGCCTCCTGGACTGCGGCGATGACCTCGGGGTGGGAGTGGCCGAGGATCATCGGCCCCCACGAGCACACGAGGTCGACGTACTCACGGCCGTCGGCATCGGTGAGGTACGGACCGGTACCGGACACCATGAAGCGGGGCGTACCGCCCACGGCCCGGAAGGCACGTACGGGAGAGTTCACGCCACCGGGCGTCACGAGGGACGCGCGGTCGAAAAGCGTCTGCGAAACTGGGGCTTCGTATGAATACGGCACTTTGGTCCTGATCTGCGATTCGGAAGGTCGGGGGGCCGGGCCGGAAATCCGGCCGCCAATGAGCAGGAAGCGTGATCTCCTCGTATGACGAAAGGACGTCAGCCCTCTCTCGTCTGCAAAACTGGGGCGTCAAAGGGAAAGCTCACACAAGCCATGGTGTCAGAGCCTCCGGCGGTCTTGCGGACAGGTGTTTCACACCACGCCCGTGGGGGAGGTCACTGGCACGATGATCGGTTTGCGCGGCGGAGGCTGTGTCTCCTAAGTAGTAGTCGGATGGATGAGATATGCATCGCGGTGGCGAAGTGGGCGAAGGGACCGACGACCTGGGGCCCGAGCCTGCCCGCCGAGGTCGGCACCGGCGTGAGGCCGAGCGTCGGCAGGGCATTCAGGCCGGCAGTGCGCAGTCCGGAAGCGGGAGTGGTGGCCGGGTGGGGGTGACCTACAAATATTTCGGGGCCCCCGACGGGGCCACGGCCGCGCGGGTGCCCATTTCCATGCGCCCCGAGGAGCTCGGTGGCGACGAGCTGGGCATGGGCGGCATGTTCACCAAGATCAAACCGGAGACGGTGGCGGCCATGGTCCTCACCGGCATCCAGGGCATACCCCTGCACAAGGTCCCCCCGCTGGAACTGGTCGTCCTGCACCCGGACTACGCCGTGGTCAAACTCCCCATGACGGTCGTCGACCCGCTGCGCGGCGTCGGCGAGGAGTCGGTCGGCGCCGCAGCCTTCATCTGGTCCACGGTCCCGGACCGCGGCGGCCCGCGCGACGCGTTCAACGTCTACCAACTGCTGCACGAGTGGCAGGATTTCAGCCATCGTCTGCATGACGCGGGGCATCAGGCGTACTGCCTGGTCTGGCCCTGAGCCGGCGTTCCCGCACATCCCGACCGCCCCGAGCCGGTCCCGACCCCACCCCGTAGCCCGGCCGTCACCCATGGGCTCTACGGTTCTCCCCTGTTCTGGTGCACGCCGCAGGCTGCACGTTCGGGAGGGGAACCATGATCACCAGCGCCGTAACCGCGCGTCTTGTCGCCACCTTCACCGCGCCCCTGGACCGGGAGCGCGACGCCGCGTACGCCCCGTCCGTTCTGCGGTGGCCGGACCGGCGTCTGCTGATACAGCGGGGCGATGCCGAGGCGGTCGCCGTCGGGCTGGACGCCGGGTCCGTCCCGCGGACCCGCTTCCCGGCGCCGTGGCCGCGCCGTTTCGGTACGTTCACGGTGGCGCCGGGCGGGGATCTCGCGGTCTTCTCGGGGGTGCATGCGGTGCGCGCCGTCGATCCGGCGGGCGTGGTGCGCTGGGAGGTGCGGCACGGCTGCTGGGAGGGCGGCTGCCGCGTCCTGCACGAGTCGTACGAGGAGTATGCGGACGACAAGGCGCACCTGTACGCGGACAGCGGCTCGGCAGTGTTCTCGGCGGACGGGTCGCTCGTGTGGGCCCATGTCCGCGGCCCCGTCGCCTCGGCCGGCCCGGATCCGGAGGCGCTCGACGAGTGGCTGGTCATCGATGCCGCCGACGGGCGGGTGCTGGGCCGGGCGGACGCGGAGACCGTGGCCGCGGGCTCGGAGCACGTACCGCACCCGGATCCGGCACAGATGGGGCTGAGCGTCGGCGAGGGCCAGGACGGGGCACCGCTGCTGTGGGGGCGGTGGGACGGGGTGGAGCTCTCCGTGGAGCAGTTCGGCGAGCAGGAGCGGATCCTGACGTCGGTGAGCCCCACCGGTGAGTACTTCCTGACCGTGGCCCACGACCTGGACTCGCTCGCCCTGCACCGGGTCGCGGACGGCGAGGTGGTGGCCGAACTGCATACGGAGGACGCCGTGCCCCGTCATCCCGACGCGGATCCGGACGACTGTGAGGCCGACGAGGTGATGTGGGACTACGAGTGCGGCTTCCTGGACCGGGAGACCGCGATCACCAGTACGGACCAGGAGGGGGAGTTCGGCCCGGTCCGGCACTGGCTGCTGGAGACGGCGGGAATGCGGCCGGTTGGGCAGATCGCGTACCCCTTCCGGGTCTGCGGCACGCCCACGGCGCTCGGCGACGGCACCTGGTACACGGTGTCCAGGGACGGGGATGCCCTGCACGTATGGACTCCGGACAACCGGAGGGTGTCCGGTTGACGCCCACATCAGGCCATTCATTGGCCGAAGAATGATCTTCAGCCCGCCTGCCGGACATGCCGATGCAGCCCATATGACCCACGTGGTCGTGTACGGGGCATCGACATCGAGGAGACCTGCCATGGGTGACACGCTGCTGGCCCTGTCCATCCCTCTGCTGGTCTTCGCCGGGGGGATCTACGCAGGGTGCGAGAACTGGTGGCGGCGCCGGCACCCGGCGCCGCCGTCGCCGTACACCCATCAGGCGGCCCGCCTCGCCGAGCGCGAGACGGCCGAGGCGGCGAAGGAGATCGTCGACGAGGCGTACGCGACGCTCGGTGCGTTCTACGGCGCCGCGGGAGCGCCGGAACCGGCCGAGCAGAGGCCGACGCCGGCGGAAACCGTCGGCGCCGCGAGCGCCCCGGGCGTCCCCGGGGTCACGCCCGGGGCGGCTGCCAGCCCGGGTCGCGGCCGGTCATACCCAGCATCCGCTCAAAGGGGCTAGCACTGTCCGGCACGGGAAAGGGTTCGCCGTACACCTTCGCCTTCCGCGCGTTCGGCGCCATGTCGGCGACACCGGGCCCCAGTTCGCGCACCACGGCCTCGTCCGGAACGAATTCCTGCCCGGTGGCGCGCGCCAGGTCCCACGCGTGCACGGTCAGATCGCCAAGCACCATCTGCGCGACGGTTCTGGCGGGGAACCCCATGGAACCCGCGGTCCCCTCGTCCGCACCCGGCGCACCCCACGCCGCCACCAGCTCGGCCGTCTCGTCGCCGAAACGGCTGCGCCAGTCGCCGGTGACCGCGGTCGGCTTCGCGCCGAAGTCCGGCTCCTCCCTGGCCGCCAGGGCCTGGAAGTTGACGACCACCTGGAAGAGGTGGTCGACCAGGGCCCGCACGTCGTACTCCGTGCATGGCGTGGGGTCGCCCAGCTGGCCGTCGTCGATCCCGCGCACCACAGGAATCGCCCGCTCCGCGGCCACGTCCAGCAATTCACTGATCTTCTTCATACTTCAACCGTGCATCCCGCAATCGCCCGCTTCCCGAAGAAACGCGGCACGGATGACTCGAACTTTTGTGCGGCATAGGATCGCCGCCATGTCAGGTCCTCGACGCGACTACCGGGGCATCGTCGACGCCCACGAACTCTTCTCGCACGTGCACTTCCGCCGACGCGAGCCCGCCCCCAGGCTGCGGACGCAGGTGGCGAACTACTGGCTGATCGACTGGGACCTGCCGGAGCCGTACATCTCGCACGTGGTGCCGCACCCTTCGGTGAACCTGGTCTTCCAGCACTACGAGAGCACCGGCGAGCCCGCCTTCGCGGAGGTCGCGGGCATCGGGCTCCAGCTCTTCAGCCAGAAACTGGAGGGCCGGGGACGGGTCTGCGGGGTGAAGTTCCGACCGGGCGGCTTCCGGCCGTTCGCACCGGACCACCCGGTGTCGCGGTGGTCGGGCCGCCGGCTCATGGCGGACGAGGTCCTCGCCGTACCCGCGCCCGTGGCGGCCGTGCTGGACCCGGCCGAGGAAGACGCACGGGTCGCGGCACTGGACGCGTACCTGCGGGCGCTCGTCCCGGAACCCGACCCGCAGGCCGAGCGCGTGATGGCGCTGGTCGAGCGCGTCCGCACCGACCGCACGATCCGCCGCGTCGACGAACTCGCCCGCGCTGAAGGGCTGTCGGCGAGGTCGCTGCAGCGGCTCTTCGCCACCTATGTGGGCGTCGGCCCCAAGTGGGTCATCCTGCGCTACCGCATCCACGAGGCGCTGGAACGCGCCGAGACCGACCCCGAGGTGGACTGGGCCACGCTCGCGGCGGAACTCGGTTACAGCGACCAGGCGCACCTGGTCAGGGACTTCACGACGACGCTCGGAGTGCCGCCGGCGACACTCGCCGGGCGCTGATTGTCAGTGCCGCGCCCTACTGTTGGCGGATGGAGCACACTCCCCCGTCATCCGCGTCTCCCGTACGGATCGAGCCCTGGTCGGACGGCGACCTGGAGCTCCTGCGCCGTGTCAACGCGCCGGAACTGATGGATCATCTGGGTGGCCCCGAGTCGGAGGAGCAGCTCATGGTGCGCCACGGCCGCTATGTGGAGCTGAGCGCGGACCGCACGGGCAGGGGCAGGATGTTCCGGATCACCCTGGCCGACGGAAGCGGGGGCGAGGCCGTGGGGACGATCGGGTTCTGGGAGCGCACCTGGCAGGGCCAGGAGGTGTACGAGACGGGATGGGCCGTCCTCGCCGGCCACCAGGGGCGGGGCATCGCCACGGCCGCGACCAGGGCCGTCGTCGAGCAGGCGCGGGCCGAACGCAAGCACCGCTATCTGCACGCCTACCCGTCCGTCGACAACGGCGCGTCGAACGCGGTGTGCCGCAGGGCGGGCTTCATCCTGGTCGGCGAGTGCAACTTCGAGTACCCGCCCGGCCATGCGCTGCTGACGAACGACTGGCGACTGGACCTCACTCCGGAGCTCGGTTCCGGGCCCGGCCCCGGGCTCAGTCCGAATTCAGGGCCAGAGGCTTGCTGAAGCTGAACGCGACGATGTCCAGCCGCTCCCGCAGATAGAAGCGGTGGGCATCGGTGCGATGGGTGCCCGAGTCCAGACTCAGGTCCAGGCAGCCGGCCTCCCGGGCGCGCTGCTCCAGATACCCCAGCAGCCGGCGGCCGACACCGGTGGACCGGGCGTGCTCGGCGGTGACCAGATCGTCGACGTACAGCTTGCGGATCTGGCTGGTGTTGTCGACGATCCGCCATCCGGCCGCGCCCACGCATGCGCCGTCGCCGTCGTGTACGGCCGTGAAGCGGAGCCCCTGCGGGTACCCCTTGTCGTACACCTCGCGGAAGAGGTCCTCCGTCAGATGCGGACGGAGTTCGCGCAGCACGGGAAGAAGGTCCGTGGCCAGCCGGGGGTCGCCGGGTTCGAGGTCGGTGATCTTCATGCGGGAACTGTAGGCGCAGCCCCGGGGGGCTTGCGAGGGGGATCCGGCAACCATTCTCATGGTCGATGGCCCATCAACCACGAGAACCGCTTCACCGAGCGACGGGGGACCCGATGCTGCTGGCACACATCAGCGATCTGCATCTCGACGGAACGGCCCGTGCCACGGACCGCGCGAGCAGGGTGGTGAACTACCTCAACTCCCTGGCCCGGCAGCCGGACGCGGTCCTGGTCACCGGCGACATCGCGGACCACGGCGCACCCGAGGAGTACGCCGAGGCGGCCCGCCTGCTGGCCGCGCTGACCGCGCCCGCCCTCCCGTGCCCCGGCAATCATGACGACCGGTCCACGTACCGCAAGGTCCTGCTGGCCGACGAAGAGGGAGAGGGGGCGGGCGACGGCACCGCGCCCATCAACCGGCTGCACCACGTGGCCGGTTACGCCCTGCTGCTCTGCGACTCCACGATCCCCGGCGAGGACCCGGGCCGGTTCGACGACGAGACCCTGGAGTGGCTCGCGCGCACGCTCGACGAGCTGGGCGACACCCCGGCCATTCCGGCGTTCCACCACCCCCCGGCCGCCGTCCACCACCCGTACCTGGACTCGACGAACCTGACCAACGCGGCACGGTTCGCCCAACTCCTCGCCGAGCGCCCCGTCGACAACGTCCCGGCGATCCTGACCGGCCACGCCCACACCCCGATGGCATCGACCTTCGCCGGGCGGCCTCTGCTCGTGGCACCCGGAGTCGTGTCGACGCTGCGGCTGCCGTGGGAGAGCGGCGAGGGGCTGATCGATCCGGAGGCGCCGCCCGGGGTCGCCTTCCATGTCCTGGACGAGGGCGACCCGGGCGCGGGTGGCCGCATCACCACGCACTACCGCGTCGTGCCGTAACCGGCAGCGCTCAGCCCGGCGTCACCCGCGGGCCCGCCCAAAACGTTTGACGGGCGGGCCCCCTTCATGGATATTTATCTGCGCTGCGCAGCTTATGTGTTACGCACAAAATAACGGAAGGAGCTCACCCGTCATGCTCACTCTCGTCACCGGAAGTCGCGGCCGTGTCGGTTCCGCACTCGTTTCGCTCCTGCACCGCGGCGGCCACGCCGTGCGCGCCGCCTCCCGTGACCCCGCCCGGCTCGACCCGCCAGCCGGAGTACCGGCCGTGGCGTGCGATCTCACCGATCCCGCCACCTTCGCCCCCGCGCTGGACGGCGTCGGCTCCGTCTTCCTGTACGCCGAACCGGCCGGGATCGACTCGTTCCTCACCCGGGCGGAGGCAGCCGGAGTCCGGCACATCGTGCTGCTCTCCTCCAGCTCGGTACTCGGCCCGGACGCGCAGGAGAACCCGATCGCCCGCTCCCACCACGCGGTCGAGCAGGCGCTCGCCGCCTCGCCGCTCACCACGACTTTCCTGCGCCCGGGCGCTTTCGCGACCAACGCGTACCAGTGGTCCGCGGCGGTACGGAGTCACGGCGCCGTGGACCTGCCCTACCCGTGCAGCCACACCAGCCCGATCCATGAGGCGGACATCGCCGAGGCCGCCCTCGCGGTCCTCACCGAGCACCGGCTGCAGGGCGCGGCGTACCACCTGACCGGTCCCGAATCACTCACGGCCGCCGAACAGATCGGCCTGCTGGCGGCGGCCTCGGGGCGCCCCGTCAGGGTCAACACCGTGAGCCGGGCGGCCTGGAAGGAATCCGTGGTCCCGCACGTCCCCGAGGAGGTCGCCGAGGGACTGCTCAGTTACTGGGCATCCACGGACGGTTCACCGGCCGAGGTGACCGGCGAGACCGAGAAGCTGACCGGCCACCCGGCCCGTACGTTCGCCGCCTGGGCCGAGGAGCACGCGGACGCGTTCCGCGCCTGAGCCGGCCCACCCCCTGCTGCTGCGCCACGCCCATGAATTCCCTGGCTCACACAAACCGCCCGGTGGCATGCTGACGACGTGAACGGACCGGAGATCCACCTCGAAGTCGCCCCTGAACTGTGGCTCTTCGTTGCCCATGAACGCCGCAACGGCCGCACGTCAGTGACCACCGACGGAGCCTCGACGCTCGGCCATGTCGTGGAATCGCTCGGCGTCCCGCTCACCGAGGCCGGCCAACTGCTCGTGGACGGCCGCCCCGTCCCCGTCTCGCACATCCCGGGCGCGGGCGAACTGGTGGAGGTGCGCGCGGTGGCGCGACCCCAGCGCGTCGAGGGCGCGCCGCTGCGCTTCCTGCTCGACGTCCACCTCGGCACGCTCGCCCGGCGGCTGCGGCTGCTGGGCGTCGACGCCGCGTACGAGAGCGAGGACCTCGGCGACCCGGCGCTGGCCGCCCTGTCGGCGAAGGAGCAGCGGGTCCTTCTCTCCCGGGACCGGGGACTGCTGAGGCGGCGGGAGATCTGGGCGGGGGCGTACATCTACAGCGATCGTCCGGACGACCAGCTGCGGGACGTGCTGGAGCGGTTCACACCGGAGCTGGCCCCGTGGACCCGGTGCACGGCCTGCAACGGACCGCTGACCGACGCGGACAAGGAATCCGTCCGGGAGCAGCTGGAGCACGGCACACAGCAGTCGTACGACGTCTTCGCGCAGTGCACGGAGTGCGGTCGGGTGTACTGGCGCGGCGCCCACCACTCCCACCTGGAGACGATCGTCGCCGACGCGGTGCACGAGTTCGGCGCCCGGGATCAGACCGGCCCGGTCCGGTAGGGCCGTCCGGCGGGGCGCGGCCGGACACGATCCGCACGACACACCTGACGAATCGCCCTACGCCCCGCCCTGCGCCGCATCGAACTCCCCGCTCCGCAGCCGCGCGATCTGGCCCGCACCGAGCTCGACCGTCCGCCGCATATGAGCGATGAGGAGTGCCACCTCGTCGTCGTCGTACGCCTCGAACATCGCCGCCCAGTCCCGACTCAGCCTCTCCCAGACAGCGCCGAACTCCGCCATCCGCTCCGGCACGGTCGCGACGAGCACCCGCCGCCGGTCCGCCGTGTCGCGCTCGCGCGTCACATAGCCGGCCCGTTCCAGCCGGTCGACGAGCCGGGTCGCCGACCCGGTGGTGAGCCCCGTCAGCTCCGCGATACGTCCCGTGGTGACGGGTTCCGCTTCGAGGCTGAGCAGGTTGAGGCACTGCAGATCGGTGGGGTGGATCCGCAGATGGTCGGCGACGGCCTGATTGAAGAGGGCGTACGCGGCCATGTAGCGGCGCGACTCGGTGGACAGCTCGGCCAGCAGAGCACTGCGCCGGACCGGGGGCTTCTGCGGCATGCAGAGAGTGTACGAAGCAGACACTGCCCCTGCGTCATCCTCACGGGCCCGGACCACCGCACTCACTACGGCTGCTCGGCGGTCAGATAGCGCTGGACGGTGGGCGCGAGCCAGGCGATCACCTCGTCACGAGGCATCGAGACAGCGGGCGCGACGCGCAGGACATAGCGGGCGAGCGCCATCCCGAGGATCTGGGACGCGACGAGCGCCGCGCGGCGCGGGGCCTCGGCGGGGACCGGGCAGACACCGGCAGCTATCGGACCGAGCTGCTCCGCAAAGACGGCCCGCATGCGCTCGGCCCCCGCGTCATTGGTGACGCCGACCCTGAGCAGACCCGTCAGCACGTCGTCCTGCTCCCAGCGGTCCAGGAAGTGCGCGACCAGCACGGCCCCGATGTGCTTTCCGGGCAGCGCCCCGAGCTCCGGCACCCGCAGGTCGATCACGGACGCGGCCGCGAACAGCCCTTCCTTGTTGCCGTAGTAGCGCATCACCATCGACGGGTCGATGTTCGCGTCGCGCGCGATGGCCCGGATGGTGGCGCGCTCATAGCCATCCGCGGCGAACCGCTCACGGGCGGCTTCGAGGATCGCGGCCTTCGTCGCGTCGGAGCGGCGGGGGGCTCCGGGGGCTTTCGTCGTCATACCAACAATCGTAGGCCAACAGGTGTTGACACGCCAGCGGCGCCGGTTCTACATTTACCAACAAGCGTTGACCCACATCCGTTGGCCAACAATTGTTGGTATCGGATGACCGTTGGCAAACGGCTTCAGGAGGCCGCCATGACCAGCAAGCCCAGCACCCGCACGAACACCGACTCCACCCCCGACACCGTCGATGTACTCGTCGTGGGTGCGGGACCCACCGGCATGCTGCTCGCAGGCGACCTCGCCGCACGCGGCCTGTCGGTCACCGTCGTCGAGCGCCGCCCGCAGAGCACCAGCAACATGACGCGCGCCTTCGCCGTCCACGCCCGCACTCTCGAAGCGCTCGACACCCGCGGCCTTGCCGACGAGCTGGTCAAGACAGGCTCCGTCCTCACCGGGATGCGGCTCTTCGGCCGCCTCTCGCTCGACCTGTCCCGGCTCACGTCCCGCTTTCCCTTCCTGCTGATCACCCCGCAGTACGAGGTCGAAAGCCTGCTGAAGCGCCGCGCACTGTCCGCGGGCGTGGACTTCCGGTACGGCACGAGGCTGACGGACCTGCACCAGTCCGCCGACGCGGTCACTGCCGAGGTGGAGAGTGCCGACGGGACGCGGAGCACGCTCTCGGCCCGCTACGCCGTGGGCACCGACGGGGTGCGCAGCGCCGTGCGCGAGGCGCTCGGGCTCCCGTTCCCCGGCAAGTCCGTGATCCGCTCCATCGTCCTCGCCGATGTCCGGCTCACCGAAGCGCCCACCGGCCTCCTCACGGTCAACGGCGTGGGGGATGCCTTCGCGTTCATCGCCCCCTTCGGCGACGGCTGGTACCGGGTCATGGGCTGGGACCGCAAGCACCAGGCCGCCGACAGCGACCCCGTGGAGCTGGACGAACTGCGCGAGATCGCCCGGCTGGCCCTCGGCAGCGACCACGGCATGCACGACGCCCGCTGGATCTCGCGATTCCACAGCGATGAGCGCCAGGTGCCCACCTACCGCGTGGGCCGGGTCTTCCTCGCCGGAGACGCCGCCCACGTCCATTCCCCCGCGGGCGGGCAGGGCATGAACACCGGGCTGCAGGACGCCGCCAACCTCTCCTGGAAGCTCGCCGCCGTCCTGCGGGGAGAGTCGCGGGCCCCGGAGGCGCTCCTCGACAGCTACCACGCCGAGCGGCACCCGGTCGGCACCAAGGTGCTGCACAGCAGCGGTGCGATGGTCCGTCTCGCCATGGCCCGCACCCTGCCGCAGCGAGCGGTTCGCGCGACCGTCGCCGGCCTCCTGGCCAGGGTCCGGCCGGCCGGGGACAAGGCCATGGGCCTGATCTCCGGCATAGGCATCGCGTACCCGGCGCCGCGTGGCTCCCATCCCCTCACCGGCAAGCGGGCCCCGGACCTGGGACTGGCGGAGGGCCGCCTCCAGGAGCTGCTGCGCGACGGCGCGTTCGTCCTCGTGACTCCCGCCGACGCCCCCACACCGACGTCCCGGACGCCGCTGGTCCACGCCCACTGGACGAGCAACCGCGCGACCACGCTGCTCGTCCGCCCCGACGGCTATGTCGCCTGGGCGAGCGACCGGTCCGACCCGGCGGCGCTGCAGGCCGCTCTCACCCGATGACCACCGATCGACCCGGGCACCGTGCACCTCGCGCGTCCACGGCGCCCGCCGCGCCCGCGGCCACCACCGCACCGGCCGCTCGCACCACCAGTGGTCAGAAGACGTACTCGTCACCGGTGGCGGGCACCAGCACCTCATGCCGGTTGTTGTCGGGGTTCCGGTCGGTCGCACCACCGTTCCAGACGGTGTCGATCCGTACGACCACCTCGTTCGGCCGCCTCGCCAGCTGCAGCTCGAGCGCGAGCTGGCGGCCCGCCCACTCGTCCGCCCGTAGCGGACCCGTCCGGCACAGCACGGTTCGGGCGCTCGCCTGCAGACACTCGACCGGCATCTCCTGCCGACCGCTGAGGGGCACCGAGAAACGGAACCGTACGGTCACGCTCGCCGGACTCGACGGACCGTGGTTCTCGCTGTGCAGCCAGACCCCGAGCCCCCTGCCCCACAGCGAGACATGCCCGTGGTGCGAGACGTCCGCCTCCCGCGCCACCCGCCGGTCCGCCGGCACGGGCACGGGCCCCGTCGCGACCGCCTGTCCAGCCCCCCATGCCCCTGTCGACACCGTTGCCGCCATCGCCGCCGCGGCGGAAACCGCCAGCCGAGCCTTACGCGTGACTACCATGCCCCGAAGATACCGATCACCCCGAATTATCCGTATTTACACACCGATTCCCCGCTCCACTCCACCCGCTTGCCCCACCCATCCGAACCCACCCGACCCCCATGAAACGCTGCACCCATGGTCGTCGCCCGCTCTGTCGCACTCTTCGCCGTTGCCGCACTCTTCGAGATCGGCGGTGCCTGGCTCGTCTGGCAGGGCGTGCGGGAACACCGGGGCTGGATCTGGATCGGCGCCGGAGTCATCGCCCTGGGGGCGTACGGCTTCGTCGCCACGCTGCAGCCGGACGGTGAGTTCGGCCGCATCCTCGCCGCGTACGGCGGCGTCTTCGTCGCGGGCTCACTCGCCTGGGGCATGGTCGCCGACGGCTACCGCCCCGACCGCTGGGACGTCATCGGCGCGCTGATCTGCCTGGCCGGCATGGCCGTGATCATGTACGCCCCCCGCAACCACTGAGAATCAACACCCCACCGGCCACGTCGCCGACACCCACCACCGACCGACCGCCGGCCACGCCGACACCCGCCGGACTGCGGCGGCGCCGCTCTCCCCGCCCCGGCCGCCTCGGGAAACGCGGCCGCCGAACGGAACCTCGCGCCGCCTGCCTATCCTGGCCCCGTACCGATCAGCTGTCCGAGGAGTCGAGTCCGCATGGCCGCCACCCCCATCGCCGTCATCACCGGAGCGAGCAGCGGCATCGGTGCCGCGACCGCCCGGCAGCTGGCCGCCGCCGGCTACCGCGTCGTCCTGACCGCCCGCCGCAAAGACCGCATCGAGGCGCTCACCGCCGAGATCAACGAGGCGGGCCACGAGGCCACGGCATACGCCCTGGACGTCACGGACCGCGAGGCGGTCGACGCTTTCGCCACCGCCTTCCGCTCCCTCGCCGTCCTCGTCAACAACGCGGGCGGCGCGCTCGGCGCGGACCCCGTCGCCACCGGCGACCCGGCCGACTGGCGCCAGATGTACGAGACGAACGTCATCGGCACGCTCAACGTCACCCAGGCCCTCCTCCCCGCCCTCACTGCGGGCGGCGACGGCACGATCGTGATCCTCTCCTCGACGGCGGGCCTGTCCACGTACGAGGGCGGCGGTGGCTACGTAGCCGCCAAGCACGGCGAACACGTCCTCGCCGAGACCCTCCGCCTGGAGATCGTCGGCACCCCGGTCCGCGTCATCGAGGTCGCCCCCGGCATGGTCAAGACGGAGGAATTCGCCACCACCCGCTTCCGCGGCGACACCGAGAAGGCCGCCAAGGTCTACGCCGGCGTCGATGCCCCCCTCACCGCCGACGACGTGGCCGACACGATCACCTGGGCCGTCACCCGCCCCAGCCACGTCAACATCGACCTCCTGGTGGTCCGCCCCCGCGCTCAGGCGTCCAACTCCAAGGTCCACCGCACGCTCTGAAGCCATCGGCCCGCACGGAAGAGCCCCGGACCACCACCACAGGGTCCGGGGCTCGTCTTCGTAGCGGCGCCAAGGGCACTCAGCCCTTCACACACACCACCTGCTTCAGCTTCGCGACGACCTCCACCAGGTCCCGCTGCCGCTCGATGACCTGCTCGATCGGCTTGTAGGCACCCGGGATCTCGTCCACGACGCCGGAGTCCTTCCGGCACTCCACGCCCCGCGTCTGCTCCTCCAGGTCCCGCGTCGAGAAGCGCCGCTTGGCCGCGTTGCGGCTCATCTTCCGGCCGGCACCGTGCGAGGCCGAGTTGAACGACTTCGCGTTCCCGAGCCCCTTCACGATGTACGAGCCGGTGCCCATCGACCCCGGGATGATGCCGAAGTCACCCGAGCCGGCACGGATCGCCCCCTTGCGGGTGACCAGCAGGTCCATGCCCTCGTACCGCTCCTCCGACACATAGTTGTGGTGGCAGGAGATGACCGGTTCGAAGGTGACCCGGGCCTTCTTGAACTCCTTGCGGACGACGTCCTGGAAGAGCCCCATCATGATCGCGCGGTTGCGCTTCGCGTACTCCTGGGCCCAGAACAGGTCGTTCCGGTAAGCCGCCATCTGCGGGGTGTCCGCGATGAAGACCGCCAGGTCACGGTCGATCAGACCCTGGTTGTGCGTCAGCTTCTGCGCCACCCCGATGTGGTACTCGGCGAGTTCCTTGCCGATGTTCCGGGACCCGGAGTGCAGCATCAGCCACACCGAACCCGACTCGTCGAGGCAGAACTCGATGAAGTGGTTTCCGGATCCAAGCGTTCCCATCTGCTTGGTGGCACGCTCATGACGGAATTTGACCGCATCCGCAATCCCGTCGAACCGTCCCCAGAAGTCGTCCCAGCCCGCGGTCGGGAAGCCGTGCAGCCGGCCGGGGTCCACGACGTCGTCATGCATGCCCCGGCCCACCGGAATGGCCTGCTCGATCTTCGACCGAAGCCGCGACAGGTCGCCCGGAAGGTCATTGGCCGTCAGGGAGGTCTTCACCGCGGACATGCCGCACCCGATGTCCACTCCCACCGCCGCCGGACAGACCGCACCACTCATCGCGATCACCGAACCGACGGTCGCACCCTTGCCGTAATGCACGTCGGGCATGACGGCCAGCCCCTTGATCCAGGGCAGCGTGGCAACGTTCTGCAGCTGCTGCATCGCGCCGTCCTCGACCGAAGCCGGGTCGGCCCACATGCGGATGGGAACCTTCGCCCCCGGCACCTCTACGTACGACATAGCTCCTCGATTCCCCCGAAAAGTCTGAAAGCGCAAAACCGGTGCCAAGGTCGGCAAAAGAGTCGGCCGACCGGCAATCACAGCGGCGCGTGCGATACACATTGTGTCCACCGGCCGCCATCGAGCGGCAACTTCTTTTCGCTCGAAGGGAGCCCGGACCGTGCGACGAATGGCGTACGTACCCGGCGTCGCACTCCTCGCAGTGCTGACGGCCGGCTGCACCGGTGGCACCGGTACCGAAGGCCCCGCCGCCGACAACAAACCCGGCAGCCCGAGCATCGCCGCCGCCCCGTCGGGCAAGTACCGCACGCTTCCCGAGCCCTGTCGCTCCATCGCGCGATCCACGCTGGAGGACCTGCTCCCGGGCATCGCCGAACTGCCGGAGAACCAGCAGGAGAAGGCGTACAGGGGCACGGCCGCCGTCACCTATGACACCGACCGCAGGGTCGGCTGCCAGTGGAAGTCGGAGGCCGCGGCCTCGTCCCGCTCCGTCGTGCTCGACTTCGAGCGCGTCGTCTCGTACGACACCTCGGTGAGCGACGAGGACCGTGCCCGCGAGGTGTACGGGAAGAAGGAGACCGCGGCCCACCTGCCGTCCGGCACCTTCACCCCCGACGACGCGGAGAAGGTGACGGCCTCGCCGTCGGACTTCCCGTCGGACTCGCCGTCGGACTCCCCCTCCGGCTCTGCACAGGGCACCGACGGCGACGCGGGCGCGGGCTCCGAGGACCTCCGTCCGCGCACGCTCGACGGCCTGGGAGATGCCGCATTTCTGGACGATCTGCTCACTCGGGCAGGATCCAGCGCACAACACCGCGCGGTGAGCGTGGTATTCCGCACATCGAACGTCATCGTGACCGTCCGGTACTCCGAGCAGCCCGCCCTCGCGAGCCAGGTCCCGGACAGCAAGGAACTGCAGGAGAAGGCCCAGGCGCTGGCCCGGAAGCTGGTCGACAAGTTCAGCGAATAGCCCGCCGCGGGGCGCCACCGAACCGCACCCGCGCCGGTCGGCGGAGGCGGCATCCGTCCGCCGTCCGTCGTACCGTGGCCCTCCGGAACACCCGCCCGAGCACCATGCCACCCGCCCGTCGCGCCACCCGAGTGAAGGAACCATGCACCGATCAGCCCCGCGACTCACCCGCATACTCGCCTGCGCCGCCGTCCCGGTGATGCTCGTCGTCGCCGGCTGCTCGTCGGACTCCGACAGCAAGAAGGAGTCGGGCTCGTCCTCGGCCTCCGCTCCGAGCGCGCAGAAGACGGAGGCGACGGTAGAGCCGGCGAAGTTCGCCGAGCTGCCCGACCCGTGCGACGCGATCTCCGCAAAGACGATCACCTCGCTGGTGCCCAAGGCCAAGAGCAAGGCCGGTACGCCGGCCCGGTCCAGCGACACCGGGGCGCGCGCCGGCTGTTCCTGGAACGGCCTCGACGACAACGGCGTCAAGGGCTCGCAGTACCGCTGGCTCGACGTCGGCTTCACCCGCTTCGAATCGGACCAGGCGCTCGGCAGCGGCGCCAAGCGCGCCCAGGAGGACCTCGCGAACCAGGTCGCCAAGAGCAAGGCGACCGAGGGCGCCAAGAAGGTCGTCGAAGCCCCCGTCAGCGGTATCGGCGACCAGGCCACCACGGTCACGTACGACCTCACCAAGACGAAAGAGGACTTCAAGTACGCGACGGTCGTGGCCCGTACGGGGAACGTCGTCGTCACCCTGACCTACAACGGCGCGGGTTACGCGGGCGCGAAGACGCCGTCCGGCGACGACATCCTGAAGGGCGCCGAGAAGGCCGCCAAGGAGGCCGTCGCGGCGGTCGCCGATGCCAACGGGAAGAAGTCGAGCCCGTCCGCGGGCACATCGAAGTCTCCGACGGCGACGAAGTCCGCGGCGTCCGCGAAGTCCGGCTCGTCCCCGAAGTCGACACAGTCGGCGGGCTCCCCCAAGTCGACGAAGTCCGCGGCGTCCACGTCGTAAGACCGCACCACCGCCCGCCGGGCATTCCCGCAAGGCCCACGGCAGGTACCCGAACAACCCTGCGCAGAAGCAGTCTTACGAAGCCCGGCCCTCCCCCGAGAGCCGGGCTTCGCCCCTCCCCGAGCACCGCACCCCACGCGCATGTGCCAGGCTGTGCCCGCCAGAAGTCGAAGTCGGGAACGCAGGGAGGGGATCGCGGGTGGCCGCGATGCAGCTGACACGCACGCACCGGATACTCATCGGGATCGTCGTCGCCGGCGCGGCAGTCATTGCCGCGATCGGCTTCGCGGGCTCGTACGCCGCGGTGCGCGCGCTCGCAGAACAGAAGGGCTTCGGGAACTTCTCCCTGGTCTTCCCGATCGGCATCGACGCGGGCATCTGTGTGCTGCTGGCGCTGGACCTGCTGCTGACCTGGATGCGGATCCCGTTCCCGCTGCTGCGCCAGACGGCCTGGCTGCTGACCGCCGCGACGATCGCCTTCAACGGCGCCGCGGCCTGGCCGGATCCGCTGGGCGTCGGCATGCACGCGGTGATCCCGGTGCTGTTCGTGGTCGCCGTCGAGGCCGCCCGGCACGCGGTCGGCCGGATCGCCGACCTCACGGCCGACAAGCACATGGAGGGTGTCCGTCTCACCCGCTGGCTGCTCTCCCCGGTCCCGACCTTCAAGCTGTGGCGCCGGATGAAGCTGTGGGAGCTGCGTTCGTACGAGCAGGTCATCAAGCTCGAACAGGACCGGCTGATCTACCAGGCGCGGCTCCAGGCCCGCTTCGGCCGCAACTGGCGCCGCAAGGCGCCGGTCGAGTCCCTGATGCCGCTGCGGCTGGCGAAGTTCGGCGTCCCGCTGGCCGACACCGGTCCGGCCGGGCTGGCCGCAGCCGGCATCGAGCCGGCCCTGCTGCCGCCGGCTCCGGCAGCCGCCGAATCGGTGCACCCTCAGCCCGAGCTGCCGTACGCCGCCCAACAACAGCAGCAGTACGCCGAGCCCCGGCAGCACCCGCAGCAGACACGGCAGTACGCCCACCCCTCCGACCCGGCCGCCGAGGAGTGGCCCCCGGAGGGCCCCGGCGCCCACGAGAGCCCCTGGTTCGCGGCGCCGCAGGTCCCGGAGGGCGCGTACGAGGGCGCGTACAACCCCACGTACGTCGAGGGCCTGGAGCCCACCCCGGTCATGATCCCGTCGGGCCCGGGCGGCCGCACCCGTCCCCTGGGCAACGTGGGCACGATCGGCGCGGTCCCTCACCCCCGCAGCGAGGAACCCCTGCCGGAGCAGCTGGAGCAGCCGCAGGGTCTGCCCCAGGAGGAGCCGCAGCCCCAGCAGGAAGCTGATCCGGCGGAGTGGGCCGAGGCGGAGATCGAGTTCGGCAACATCGCGTACGAGGTGTTCTCCGACCTCACGCACCAGCACCAGGTCCACCCGAGCGCCGAGGTCCTCGACATAACGCTCTCGGACGTCCACGGCGTCAGTCACCCGCGCAGCACGGCCCTGCTCCGGCGCCTGCTCCCAGGCTTCAAGCAGCGCTTCGACAACGAGATGGCCGAGAACCACATCGCGTAGCCGCCCCCGAGTCCGTCCGCCGCACGAGAACGGACCGGAACCGACAGAACGGAGGGCCGTCACCCGCATCACCGGGTGACGGCCCTCCGTACGACCGACTCCTACGCGCCCAGCAGCTTCCGCACCCGGTCCGCGCCGACGGCCAGCAGCAGCGTGGGCAGCCGCGGACCGGTGTCACGGCCGACCAGGAGCTGGTACAGCAACACGAAGAACGACCGCTGCGCGGCCTTCAGCTCGGGCGTCGGCTTGGCGTCCGGCTCCAGCCCCGCCAGGGTCTTCGGCACCCCGTAGACGAGCGTCGTGAGGCCGTCCAGCGACCAGTGCGTTTCCAGCCCGTCCAGGAGCAGTCGCAGCGACCGGCGCCCCTGGTCGTCCAGCGAGCCGAGCAGTTCCTTGTCCGGCTCGTCGCGGACGATGGTGCGGGCGTCGGCGGGGACCTGGTTGGTGATCCAGTTCTCCGCGCGGTCGAGCCGCGGCCGCGCCTCGTCGAGCGAGCCGATCGGGTTCTCCGGGTCCAGCTCGCTCAGGATGCGCAGCGTCTGCTCGTCGTGGCCGGCGGTGATGTCGACGACGGACGCGAGGGTGCGGTACGGCAGCGGGCGCGGCGTGCTCGGCAGCTCACCGGCGGCCGTGCCGATGGCCCGTGCGTACGCGGCGGCGTCGGCGGGCAGCACGGAGCCGTCGGCGACCTTGCGCGCCAGCGAGTCCCACTCGTCGTACAGCCGCTGGATCTCCTGGTCGAAGGCGATCTTGAAGGACTGGTTGGGCTTGCGGCGCGCGTACAGCCAGCGCAGCAGCGGTGCCTCCATGATCTTCAGCGCGTCGGCCGGGGTCGGTACGCCACCCTTGCTGGAGGACATCTTCGCCATGCCGGAGATGCCGACGAAGGCGTACATCGGGCCGATCGGCTGCACACCGTCGAAGACCTCGCGGACGATCTGGCCGCCGACGACGAACGACGAACCGGGCGAGGAGTGGTCCACGCCGCTGGGCTCGAAGATCACTCCTTCGTATGCCCAGCGCATCGGCCAGTCGACCTTCCAGACCAGCTTGCCGCGGTTGAACTCGTTGAGCCGGACGGTCTCGGCGAAGCCGCAGGCGGTGCACGTGTAGTTCAGCTCGGTCGTCTCGTCGTCGTACGACGTGACGGTCGTGAGGTCCTTCTCGCAGTTGCCGCAGTAGGGCTTGTACGGGAAGTAGCCGGCGGAGCCACCGCTGCCGTCGTCCTCGCTCGCCGCGCCGGAGCCCGCCTCGGCCTCCAGCTCGGCCTCGTCGACCTTCTTCTGCTGCTGCGGCTTCTTGCCCTTGCCCGCGGCCGCCGGGTCCTTCTTCGTGCGGTATCGATCGAGGACGCCGTCGATGTCGGCGCGGTGCCTCATGGCGTGCAGGATCTGCTCGCGATAGGCCCCCATCGTGTACTGCTCGGTCTGGCTGATGCCGTCGTACTCGACACCCAGTTCGTCCAGCGCGGCCGTCATGGCGGCCTTGAAGTGCTCCGCCCAGTTCGGGTACGCGGACCCGGCCGGGGCGGGCACGGACGTCAGCGGCTTGCCGATGTGCTCGGCCCACGACTCGTCGACACCGGGGACGCCCGCCGGGACCTTCCGGTAGCGGTCGTAGTCGTCCCACGAGATGAGGTGCCGGACCTGGTGCCCGCGGCGGCGGATCTCGTCCGCGACCAGGTGCGGGGTCATGACCTCGCGGAGGTTGCCGAGGTGGATCGGGCCCGACGGCGAAAGACCGGACGCGACGACGACCGGTTTGCCAGGCGCACGACGCTCCGATTCGGCGATGACATCGTCCGCGAAACGGGAGACCCAGTCGGTCTCGGTGCTGCTCTGACTCTGAGCCACGGTCGGCACGTCCTTCTCTCTGGTAGGGCTCGTAGGGGCACCGTCCATTCTCCCAGGTCCCACCGGCAGCGCGAAAACGGCTTTACAGTGCGTGGGATACTGGGCGTGATCCCTTGTACCCCTACGGAAACGGCAGCCGTCCCATGGCCTCGGTCAATTCCCTCGCTTCCACGCTCCAGCAGCAGCTCGCGGACGCCCTGACGGCAGCACTGCCGGATGCCGGCACCGCGGACCCGCTGCTGCGCCGAAGCGACCGGGCCGACTTCCAGGCCAACGGAATCCTGGCCCTCGCCAAGAAGCTGAAGGGCAACCCGCGCGAGCTGGCGTCCCAGGTGACGGCCGCGATCCCGGCCGGCGACCTGATCAAGGAGATCGAGGTCTCCGGCCCCGGCTTCCTGAACATCACGCTCAGCGACAAGGCCATCATCGAGACCCTCGCCGCGCGCGCCGCGGACGACGCGGGCCGGCTCGGCGTGCCGTACGCGCAGAACGCGGGCACGACGGTGGTCGACTACGCGCAGCCGAACGTGGCCAAGGAGATGCACGTCGGGCACCTCCGCTCCGCGGTGATCGGTGCCGCGATGGTGGAGGTCCTGGAGTTCACGGGCGAGAGCGTGGTCCGGCGCCACCACATCGGCGACTGGGGCACCCAGTTCGGCATGCTCATCCAGTACCTGATCGAGCACCCGCAGGAGCTCGACCACCGGGGCGGCGAGGAGCAGGACGGCGAGGCCGCCATGTCTTCGCTGAACCGGCTCTACAAGGCGTCGCGGGCGCTCTTCGACTCCGACGAGGGGTTCAAGGCCCGCTCCCGGGACCGGGTGGTGGCGCTCCAGGCCGGTGACGAGGAGACGGTCACGCTCTGGCAGCGGTTCGTCGACGAGTCGAAGATCTACTTCTACTCGGTCTTCAACAAGCTCGACATGGAGATCCGCGACCCCGACATCGTCGGCGAGTCCGGCTACAACGACATGCTCGAAGAGACCTGCCGGATCCTGGAGGAGACGGGCGTCGCCGTCCGCTCCGAAGGTGCGCTGTGCGTCTTCTTCGACGACGTGAAGGGCCCGGACGGCAACCCGGTCCCGCTGATCGTCAAGAAGACGAACGGCGGCTACGGCTACGCGGCGACCGACCTCTCCGCGATCCGTGACCGGGTCCAGAACCTCAAGGCGAGCACCCTGCTGTACGTCGTGGACGCGCGGCAGTCGCTCCACTTCAAGATGGTCTTCGAGACGGCCCGCCGGGCAGGCTGGCTGAACGAGGACGTGAAGGCGCACCAGTTGGCGTTCGGCACGGTCCTCGGCAAGGACGGCAAGCCGTTCAAGACCCGTGAGGGCGAGACGGTCCGGCTGGTCGACCTGCTCGACGAGGCGATCGAGCGGGCGACGGCCGTCGTGCGCGAGAAGGCCGAGAAGGTCGGCCTGACCGAGCAGGAGATCGTCGAGAACGGCGAGTACGTCGGTATCGGCGCGGTGAAGTACGCCGACCTCTCCACGTCCGCCGTCCGGGACTACAAGTTCGACCTGGACCAGATGGTGTCGCTGAACGGCGACACGTCCGTGTACCTCCAGTACGCGTACGCCCGTATCAAGTCCATCCTCCGCAAGGCGGGCGAGACCCGGCCAGTCGCGCACCCGGAGCTGCAGCTGGCTCCGGCCGAGCGGGCGCTGGGTCTGCACCTGGACCAGTTCGGCGAGAACCTGGCCGAGGTGGCGTCGACGTACGAGCCCCACAAGCTGGCCGCGTACCTCTACCAGCTGGCCTCGCTCTACACGACGTTCTACGACCAGTGCCATGTGCTGAGCGACGACAACCCCGCCGAGGTGGTCGAGAACCGGCTCTTCCTCTGCGACCTGACCGCCCGCACCCTGCACCAGGGCATGGCGCTGCTCGGCATCCGCACCCCCGAGCGTCTCTGACTCCCCGTCTCCCCCTGTGACCTGCTGAAATCGCCTATTGACCCGATGTCGGCCACCGGGCGACAGTGACGCGGCCGACCTGTTCGGCCGCGTACACAACAGTCACAGGGTGGGGGACGGACCCATGCAGGTCGACGGCGAAGAGGACAGACCGGCGCGCGCGGAAGCGGAAGCACTGTTGCGGGCGGGACGGCTCTTCGAAGCCCGGTGCACGGCACAGGACGCGGGCGGGCCGGGCGCCGGGCTCTACGCCGTTCTGGGGGCGGTCCCATGCGGCGGAAGACGCGGACGACGAGGACGATCTCGCCGAACGGGTCCACCGCAGAGGGCTCGCCGCGTTCCCCGACGACCTCGACCTGCTCGCCGCCTATGCGCAACTCTGCCTGAACAGCAGCCCGTTCGACCGCCCCGCCCGGTAAAGGCGCGGCCCCGAGCCGGCCGCGCGAACTGGCGCCGGGCTCTCCGCAGGCGCTCCGCGTCGAACAGGCCGCCTCACGCCGCGGCAGGCTCACCGGCAGGACCGGCGACACCGAGGTGAAGGACCAGCACAAGGGCATCCGTCTCACGGTGCACTTCTCCGCGAAGGACCCGTCGGGCTCCACGGGAACCGTTCCGGACGAGCTGGCGCTCCCGGCCGGCACCTACCGGGACGAGAAGGGCTTCGTCACCTACTGGCAGAGCGACATGGCCGACGCCCTCACCTACTGAGTCCGCACCCGCTGAACCTTCAACTCGCCTCCTGCCAAGGGGAGTAGCTCGTAGGATCGAAGATCGAAACCTGAAGGAGGCAGCGTGCGGGCCAAAGGCGGCGGCAGACCAACAACGTCGAACATACGGACAGCGGCAGCCATCGCAGCCGCAGTCGCATCGCTGGTGCTGATCACCAGCTGCGGCCAGGCGTCGGGATACCGCGCGTCGGACAATGCGTCCAGCACCTCCTCGCCGACCCCGAGCGTGAACCCGTCCTACGGCGCGAAGTTCCTTGCCATCAACGAGTGCGCCGCCCCCGAACCCGGCCGGACGGATGTCTACCGCGAGGTCCCGTGCGACGACCCCGAGGCCGTCGCACGGGTGACCAACCGGATGAACACCGGCCACGCCGAGCCGTTATCGGGCACCAGCTGCTTGGATTACACGGACTTCGCGATCGATGTGCCGGTCAGTCTCGCCGTCCTGGAGGGCACACAGGCGACGGGTGAGGGCTACGCCTGCATGCGCAACCTGAAGCCTCCGCACCCCGGCGAGCCCGGCGGCCCGGGGATCGAGGTCGGCGACTGCGTGAGCGGCGGGTCGAAGGACGGGGACGTGATCACGGAGGCCGCCTGCCGGACCAAGGGCAAGAAGGACGGAGCGACCCACAAGATCATAAAGATCGTTGAGGACGGGTTCGTGGGCGGCTTCAATGACCCGTGCGACTACAAAGCCGACGCCGTGTTCACCGAGAACCCGATCTTCGACTCCGACCCGGCCAGGAACGACCGCGTCCTGTGCGGCAAGAAGCTCTGACCCACACGACCGGGGAGCAGCCCCGCCACCGGCCCCGGCCCCTGCTCCCCCTCCCCCGGCCCCCCACATCCTCCGGATCAGTCCCGGTAGTCCGGCGCCACCCGGTCCAGCAGACGCAGCATCGCCGCCCAGGCCAGGTCGTACGCCCCGTCGTCCTGGAAGTCCGCGTCCGCCTCGCCCGCGAGCTGACGGGCGGTGTACTCGCAGGTCTCGGGAGAGGGGACGATCAGCGGTCCGCCGCCGGCCTGGGCAGTGACCTGGATCTCGCAGGCCCTCTCCAGGTAGTACATACGCAGGAAGGCCTGGGCGGCGCTCTCTCCCACCGTCAGCAGACCGTGGTTGCGCAGGATCAGCGCCGGGTGGGTGCCGATGTCGTCGACCAGGCGCTTCTGCTCGTCGAGGTTGAGGGCGACGCCCTCGTAGTCGTGGTAGCCGACGCGGTTGTAGAACTCCATCGACATCTGGTTGAGCGGCAGCAGCCCGTCGCGCTGTGCGGCCACGGCGCAGCCGGCCCTGGTGTGGGTGTGCAGCACGCAGTGGGCGTCCTCGCGCGCGGCGTGGATCGCGCTGTGGATGACGAAGCCTGCGGGGTTGACCGGATAGGGGGTGGGCTCGACCGGGTTGCCCGCCACATCGATCTTGACCAGGTTGGAGGCGGTGATCTCCTCGAAGAGGAGACCGTAGGGGTTGATGAGGAAGTGGTGATCGGGCCCCGGAAGCCGCAGCGAGATGTGCGTGAAGATCAGGTCGGTCATCCGGAAGTGCGCCACGAGCCGGTACACGGCGGCGAGTTCGCGCCGCAGTCGCGTCTCCTCATCGACAGTTGCGTCGGCGGTCTGCACGTCGGTCATGAGGGGGCTCCTTCGAGGGTCGGGTCGACCACGGGGGTGAGGGGTCGCCCGGTGCGGTGCCAGGCGATGACGTTCTCGGCGGGTGCGCACACGTAAGCCCGCTGCGACGCGTCGGACAGATAGGCGCTGTGCGGGGACAGCTGGATGCGCGGGTGGCTGCGCAACGGGTCGTCGAGCGGCGGGGGTTCGACCGGGAACACGTCCAGTGCTGCCGCCCCGAGCCGTCCGCTGTCCAGGGCGGCCAGCAGGGCCGCTGTGTCGACGAGTTCGCCGCGGGCGACGTTCACGAGGAAGGCGCCGGGCCGCATCCGGGCGAGCAGCGCCGTGTCGACCATGCCGCGGGTCTGCGGAGTCAGCGGTGTGTGCAGGGAGAGTACGTCGGAGCCGGCGACCAGTTCGTCCAGGCCGAGCCGCTCGACACCGTCGGGCCACCCGGCCGCGTCGGCGTGCGGGTCGTACGCGGCGACGCGGCCGAAGACGGGGGCCGCGATCCGGGCCAGGACCCGCGCGATGCGTCCGAATCCCCACAGTCCGAGCGTCAACTCCCCCGCCCTGCGCGGCAGTGCGGCGAATTCGGTGTTCCAGCCGCCACCGCGCACGGTGGCGTCCGCCTGGGGCAGTGCGCGCACCAGGCTGAGCGCACTGGCGAGCGCATGCACCGCGACGTCCTCGGTCGCGGCGTACGGAAGGTTGCTCACCCACAGCCCGCGACCCCGCGCCTGCGCCGTGTCGATCATGTCGTACCCGGCGGACATGGTGGCCAGCATCCCGACACCGGGGAGCCGGTCGAGCAGCGCGGCGTCCACGGGCGCGTAGCCGACGATCAGCGCGACGGCGTCACGCGCGGCGGCGGCGATCGCGTCCGGGTCGCGGCTGCCGACGACGCGCGTGTCGAATCCCGCGTCGGTCAGCAGTCGTACACCCGGACCGACGTCGAGTTCCTCGGGGTCCGTGAACACCACCAGGGGCCGGCTCATCCCATCCTCCTCAAGTTGCTCAGAGCGTCACGCGATGATGATTCGTTCGCCACACTCGCGCAGAACCTACGTTTCATCCGAGAGAATTGTCCAGTGATGGTGATGCGATCGTCAGCGATGCACGCCGTCCGGGTCCGGACCCCGAACCCCGGTGTTCGAGAATGGACCCCGCCCCGGGCGCACCCGCCCCGGGCTGTCGAGCCGAGGGGAACCGCTCAGGTGGATCTGGACCACACCGATCTGGCCGTCGTCCGCGAACTGCAGACGGACGGCCGCCTGACGTACGAGACGCTGGCGCAGCGCGTCGGCCTCTCCCGTCCCGCCACCCGCGCCCGGGTGCAGCGGCTGCTCGCGGGGGGCGGTGTGCGGGTGGTGGCCGTCGTGCATCCCGCCGTACGGGAGCTGACCGCATCGGCCCACCTGTCGATCGGCGCGACCGGCCCGGCCGAGCCGGTGGCCCGCACGATCGCCGCCATGCCGCAGGCACCGTTCGTCACACTCACCGCGGGCAGCCGCGCCATCATGGCGGAACTGCGCACCAAGGGACTGGCCGAACTGGACCGGGCCGTGGAGTCCATCCGCTCCCTGAAGGGTGTGGACGTGGTGGATCCACTGATCTCCCTGGAGCACCTCAAGGATCCGTATCTGCTGGCGAGCCGGCCCGAGGTGCCGGAGCTGGACGAGACGGACCGGCTGATCCTGGACGAGCTGGAGCGCGACGGGCGGCTGCCCTTCGCGGAACTCGCCGAGCGCGTGGGTCTCTCACCCGGCGCCGCCCGCGCCCGCACGCTGCGCCTCCTCGACGGCGGTGTCGCCAAGGTGCTCGCACTGGTGCGCCCGGAGCTGCTGGGGCTGGGCTTCCTGTGCGGGTTCGCCGTACGGCTGGACGGCGAACGGGATGCGGTCGCCCGACGCCTGGCGGCCTGGGACCGGGTCTCGTTCCTCTCCGCCTGCATGGGGCGCGCGGAGCTCGTCGGAACGATCAGCGCGGAGTCCCTCGCGGCGGTGCGCGACACGCTGGAGGACATGCGGGCCTGCGCGGGCGTGCGCGCAGTGGAGAGCTGGATCCACCTGGAGTTGATCAAGGAGCGCTACGACCTCACCAACCACCCGTCCTGACGAGAAACCCTTCCCTGCGATCGCCCGCCGGACGATACGTAAGTAAAACCCGCCATCACATTCCGAAAAATTTGTGAGTGAAGGGTCTAGGCAAGGCATCGTCTGCTGCATATCGTCCATGCGAACGAATCAGCCGTTGCGGACTCTCCGCACGTACGGCTCCTCATGGACGTCCCCCGGTCGAAAGCAGGCCCCTCATGCACCACCCCCTCGACGACGCCGACCGCACGCTCCTGGTGACCGGCGCGGCCGTCGCCGCGCCCGGCACCTCCGTACGCGCCGAGGCGCTGGCCGTCCGCGGCGGCCGGATCGCCCACGTCGGCACCGCCGAAGACGCCCGCGCCGCGCTCGGCGGCCGCGCCGACGACGTCCTCGACCTCGACGGCGGCCTCGTCCACCCCGGATTCGTCGACGCCCACTGCCACCCGGTCATGTACGGGCAGGCGCTCGCCTGGGTCGACTGCCGCCCCGAACGCGTACCCGACATCGAGACGCTCGTCGCCGTTCTCACCGACGCCGCCCGCGAACTGCCCGCCGGAGTCCCCGTGCGCGGCTTCGGCTACGAGCACCGCCGGCTCGCCGAGCGCCGCCACCCCACCTGCCACGACCTGGACCGCGTCGCCACCGACCGCGAGGTGTACGTGATGAACGCCTCCGGCCACGGCGGCGTCGTCAACTCCCACACTCTGCGCACCTGCGGTGTCACCGCGGGCACCCCCGACCCCGAGGGCGGCAGCATCGGCCGCTTCACCTCCGGCGAGCCCGACGGCCAACTCTGGGACGCCGCCTGCGACCTGCTCACCGGCCCCGGCGGCGTGAAGATCGGCAACCACGGCCCGAACTTCCACCTCTCCGAGCCCGACGCCATCATGGCCGACCACCTCCAGCGCGCCCAGGACGTCTTCCTCGCCGCCGGAGTCACCACCGTCGGCGACGCCCAGGCGTCCCGCCGCGAGATGGAGACGTATCTGCGCGCCCGCGCCGACGGCTCCCTGCGCATGCGCGTCTCCGCCTACCTCACCTCCGCCCTCCTCGACACCGCGCTCGACCTGGGCGTGGTGAACGGCTTCGGCGACGACCTGTTCCGTGTCCAGGGCGTCAAGTTCTACGCCGACGGGACACTCGGCGGCTGGACCGCGTACTTCCCCGAGGGATACGCCGCCGACTGCTGCCACCACGGGCAGCTGTACCACTCGGCGGAGGAGTACGCCGAGATCGTCGCCCGCGCCCACCGCGCCGGCCTCCAGACCGCGACGCACGCCCAGTCCCCGTACGCCATCGGCATGGTCCTCGACGCCATCGAGAAGGCACAGGCCGACCGGGAGCGCCCCGACATGCGCCACCGGATCGAGCACTCGGGCCTGCCCACCGACGAACAGATCGCCCGCATGGGCCGGCTGGGCGTCATCCCGGTCATGCAGCCCCAGCACCACCTGCGCACCGGCGACGGCACACTGACCGCCGTCGGCGACCTCGGCCACCGCTACAACCCGGCAGGCCCCTGCCTCACCGCGGGCGTCCCCGTCGTCTTCAGTTCGGACGCCCCCGTCGCGCCGCCCGCCCCGCTGGAAGCCGTCTCCGCCGCCGCGACCCGGCGCACCGTCCTCGGCACCGTCCTCGGCGACGCCTCGCTGCAGATGCCCGTGGCGGACGGGCTGCGCGCGCACACCGAGTCGGCCGCCCGCGCCCTGCACCGCGAACACGCCGTGGGCGCCCTGGCCCCGGGCATGCTCGCCGACTTCGTCGTCCTGGACAGCGACCCGCTCACCGCGGACCCGGCCGAACTCGCCTCCATCGGTGTACGCGAGACCTGGATCGGCGGCACCCGCGCCTGGTCCGCCCCCGGCCGCTGACCCACCCCTTCCGCTCCTCTCTCCGCTCGCCCCACCCCTTCCCCGCCGCCCCTCCCGCCCCCGGAGGCCCCATGTCCCCGCAGCCCAGCACCGATAAGAGCCCGTACAGAGCCGCCGTCGCGGCACTGGCCGGGACCTCCATCGAGTGGTACGACTTCTACGCGTTCGCCACCGCAGCGGCGATCGTCTTCAACGACGTGTTCTTCCCGCCGGACATGTCGCCCTACCTCAGGACCCTGTCCGCCTTCGCGACCTTCGCCATCGGCTTCCTGCTGCGCCCGCTCGGCGGCATCGTCTTCGGACACATCGGTGACCGCGTCGGGCGCAAGAAGACCCTGGTCATCACGCTGGTGATGATGGGCGTCGCGTCCTTCGCCATCGGCCTGCTGCCCACGTACGCCCAGGTCGGCGCGCTCGCCCCGATCCTGCTGATCGTGCTGCGCCTGGTCCAGGGCATCGCCATCGGCGGGGAGTGGGGCGGCGCGGTACTGATCGCCGTGGAGAACGCCCCGCGCGGCAAGGCCGCCTTCTTCGGATCGTTCGCCCAACTCGGATCATCCGTCGGCGCACTGCTCTCCACGGGCGCCTTCAGCCTGATGAACCTCTTCGGCGACGACGCGTTCATGAGCTGGGGCTGGCGCGTGCCCTTCCTGGCCTCCGCCGTGCTGGTGGTCGTGGGCCTGATCGTCCGGGTCAAGCTGGAGGAGTCCCCGGTCATGGAGGAGGTGCGCAAGGAACAGGAGGCGAAGGAGGACGGGGCGGCCAAGCTGCCCGTCGTGGAGGTCTTCCAGAAGGCCTGGCGGACGGTCCTCATCGGCGTCTTCGCACTGGCCACCGCGACCGGCGGCTACTACGTCGTCACCAGCTTCCTGCTCTCGTACGGAACCGGGGACCTTCACCTGTCGGAGTCCATGCTGCTGAACGGCCTCACCCTGGCCGCCTTCCTGGAACTCCTCGTCACGCCCTGGCTGTCCTGGCTCGCCGACCGGGTCGGACCGCACAAGGTCGTGATCGCCGGCCTCGCGGGCGTCATCGTCCTCGCCGTGCCGCAGTTCATGGTGCTGGGCACCGGCAGCGTCTTCCTCATCTGGCTGATGATGCTGGCCATGCGCCTGGTGATGTCCGCGCTGTACGGGCCCATCGCATCGATCCTCGTCGAGGGCTTCGCCGCGCACGTCCGCTACACCGGCATCTCCCTCTCCTACCAGATCTGCAACATGATCTTCGGCGGCCTCGCACCGCTGGCCGCGGTCTCCCTCGCGGCGGCCGCGGGCGGCCACTACTGGCCGCCGGCCGTCATGTTGATGGTGATCTCGGCGATCGGCATCGTCTGCACGTCGCGCCTGCACCGGCTCGGCACGCCATCGTCCGACGACCGTACGCCGGACCCGGCCCGGCAGGCGGTACAGGCCGCCTCGTAGGACCTGCGGCCACACCGTGTCCTCCATCGCCGGACGGCCTTGAATTTCAAGCCCGTCCGGCGATCGAGGACACAACGGAACCGGACGGACCCGGTCGAGCCATACGGCCACAGCACTGGTGCCCCTCCCGGCACGCCCTCCCCCAAGGCCTTAAGGGCCAGGGGGGACCCCCTTCCACGTCGGCAACCGGCTGGAACGTCAGGAGATTTTGCGTCGCAAACTCCCTCCGACCACCAGCTTCATCATCTCCGAAGGGGTCGTGCTGGCTCCCCTGGGTGGTGCAGTCGTGTACGAGGAGACGCTCCGCCACCTGCGGGCATGCGCCGATCTCCCCGGCTTCACGCTCCAGGTCATGCCGCTGGCCCGGACGAATCACGCGGCGCTCGACGGACCTTTCATCCTGGTGGAAACACCGGACTATCAGCGCATCGCCTACACGGAAACACAGCGCGGCAGCCAGCTCATCTCTGATCCGAATGAGGTCAGCATCCTCGCGCAGAAATATGCGATGCTGCGGACGCAGGCCCTCAACACCGAGGACACAAAGGGCCTGTTGAACCTGCTGCTAGGAGAGCAATGAGCACCGCACGTGAGTGGTTCAAGTCCAGCTACAGCGGTAGCGAGGGCGGCGAGTGCACCGAGGTAGCCACCCACCCCACCGCCGTCCACGTCCGCGACTCCAAGAACCCTGACGGCCCCATCTTCACCATCGCCCCCGCCGCCTGGTCGGCCTTCGCCGGCTTCGCCGCCGGCCGGCGACTCGTCTGAGCCCACGGGAGGGATACCACCGCCATGGCTTTCATCCACCACACCACGCTGACGCCCACCAAGCTGGAACTCCTCGCCGGCTGGCTGCCCGCGCAGCCCTGGTACCGCGGCAAGGGACAACCCGAGCTGGTGAAGGCCGGCGGATTCCGACTGGACGACCCGAAGGGCGAGGTGGGGATCGAGTTCATGGCGGTCACCGACACGTCGGGGGACCAGCCGGTCACGTACCAGGTGCCGTTCAGCTATCGCGGCGCACCGATCGCGGGCGCCGACGCGGCGCTCATCGGCACCACCCAGCACGGGGTGCTGGGACAGCGGTGGGTGTACGACGGAACGCGTGACCCGGTCCTCGTCGCCCAGCTGTTCGCGCTGATCGTAGGCGAGGCAGAGCCGCAGATGCAGAGCACGAGCGACACCCCCGACCCTTCCGTCAGCGGTTGGTTCGCGGAGTCCGGCGTCACGACGCCGATCGCCTCCACGACCGTGAGCGACGACCCGGACGGTACGGACATCCTCGTGGAGACAGCATCCGACGGACGCCGCCTGACCATCCACATCAACCGCGTTCTCCAGCCCGGTCAGGACACCGAGGGGCAGGTACTCGGCCACGTCACCGCGGACGCGCCGATGCCCGACGGCACCACGGCTCGCACCGCGTTCGCCGTCGTTCACGCACACCCGTAGTCCAAGGCCCGCGCCCCACCGCTGTCAGTGACCGCGTCTAGAGTCGCGGTCATGGCGACGCTCCCGAACCCGCTTCCGTCCCTGGCCACCTCCGGGCTCCAACTCCCGCCCGGCACACTGGTCGACGAGACGCACGACGGCCCGTGGCACGAACCGCTGCTCTGGTACGCGGACGGGCCCGCGGCCCCGGACACCTGGCCGCGGCTGCTCGCCGAAGGCAGGGCGGTCGGGCTGCTCCCCGTCCTCCTTGACGGCGGGACACGCGGTGAGTGGCCCGAGAAGTGGGAGCTCAGCCCCGGTATGACGTCGTACCCGGGCGACCACGACGCCGAAGAGGTGCTGGGCGAACTCTGGGAGGAGTACGCGGAGGACGAGCTCGAAGGCGCCGCGATCGACCCGTTCGGCCCGGACTGGCCGGGCCTCGCATCCCACCCGCCCGTGAGCGACCCCGTCGACGCGGAGGAACGGGCCGCCGTGATCGCCGCCCGGCTCACCGCCGAGGACAGCAGGATGCCGGGAGCCCGCGCAGCCCTGGTGCCCACCCGTCGCAGCGCGGACATACCGGCGGCGATCGGCTGGACGGGCCCGCTCAATTACGAGAACGACGTGGCGCGGCTCTGCGCGGTGCTCCGGTCCTGGGAGGACCGCTTCGGCATACGGGTCGTGGCGCTCGGCTTCGACCACCTGACCGTCTCGGTGGCCACACCGCCCACCACCGTCGACGAGGCGGTGGCGGTCGCCGCCGAGCACTTCGCGTTCTGCCCGGACAACATCGCCCACAACACCCCGGACACCCTGCGCGCCTACGCGGACCAGTACGTGCTGGGCAAGGAGTCCTGGTCGTTCTGGTGGGACTGAGAGCCGGGGCCGGGACCTGGGGCGAGGTCCCGGCCCCCTCTCCCGCTAGTGGATCCTGAAACTGTCGACGATCATGTAGTCGCCCGTCTTCATGACGCCCTTGAGGGTGTGGATTCCGGGTGTCAGCCCGGTCCTGCTGAAGACGGTCTTCTGGTGCACGCGAGTGGCGTTGTAGTTGTCGACCGTGCCGACGGACCGGCCGTCGAGGAAGAGCTCGACCTCGCCCTCGTCGGTGTTGACCTGGGTGATGAGGTCGATCGCGGTGCCGTTGAAGGCGAGCTCGAAGGAGTCGCCCGCGGCCTGCGTGGCATGCACGTCGTCGGCCCATCCACCGGCCCCGCCCCGGGAGCTGTTCTTCCAGTCCCATCCGGTGCCCGTGTACACAACCCCCGAGGTGTTGTTGATCTGCTCGCCGCCGACGGGCTTGCGCAGGGTCACGTCGGCCGTTGCCTGGTTGCGCCAGACCTTCAGCGGAACGTCGGTGCCGGGAGCCGCCTGGTTGTACACGAGCCAGAAACTGTTGCGGTCGGTGACCTGGCGGCCTCCGATCTCTCTGATGACGTCATTGGCGCGCAGCCCTTGCCGGTAGGCCTCCGAGGTGTTCGGCACGGAGGCCAGGTGCAGACCGTTGGTGTCGGTCAGGCCCGTGGCGGACTTGATCGCGTCGGAGTGGATCCGCGTCACCGGGGCGCCCAGCAGCGGTTCCGGGAAGGCGTCGAGGGTGTCGGTGGCGGGAGGCACGGTGGGCCAGGCGAGCGGCGGCGGCGTCGGGGAACCGGCCTTACCGAAGCCGTCCATCGCGATGTTGCGGAAGCCGAGCGCCAGCGCGGGCGAATCGGACCCGACGGTGTAGTCGAGCTTCTTCGGGTCGTCGAAGGGGGAGGCGCCCGTGAACTTCGGGTCGGCGATCACCGACCGGGTGTCCAGCCCCTGGGCGCGCCAGGCGTCGCCGAGCCCCTGGACGGTCTTCCCGTTGTTCCAGAACAGGTTGTCGTTGATGACGGGCTTGCTCCGGGCCATGTCGACCTGGATCAGGCTGTAGGGGGTGTCGGTGACGAAGACGTTCTTCTCGACGACATCGCCACTGTCCGCGAACCAGACATGGAAGTGCGCGCCGCCGTTGACGAACACGTTGTTGCGTACGGTCCGGTGGAAGCCTTCACGAAGCTTGACCCCGCCATTGAGCAGCAGATTGTCCTCGATGAGGTAGTTGGAGCTGCCGTCGTCGAGGTCGATGTCCCAGTGCGAGGAGTGCCGGATCCGGTTGTGGCGGATGACGGTGGTCTCCATGGCGTCGAGTCCTGCGTACGACTTCTTCGTCGCGTCGTCGGCGGTCAGCGGCCAGAAGCGGTCGCGGCCCCAGGAGTTGAACGGCCCGTGGTCGGACGTCTCCTTCACGCAGTTGAAGATGTCGTTGTTCTCGATGAGGTGCCCGCCCCACGTGCCGTCGTTGATGTCGACACATGCCCGGGGACCGTCGTGGATGGTGTTGCCGTCGACGGTGACGTGACGGCTCATCGATATCTGGACGCCGGAGGTCTGCTTCTCGAACTGACCGTTGTCGTGCATGTAGTTGTCGCGGATGCTGACGTCGCGGGGGTAGTTCTCCGTCTTCGGTCCCGGCCGGGTGTCGCTGATGGTCCTGCGCATGCTGTCCCAGGTGGACGGCTCACGGACCGCGTCAGGGCTGCCGATGACAGCGACATCGGAGGCTCCGGAGTGGCTGAACTCATTGCCCGAGACGGCGTCACGGCTGTTGTACCCGTCGACGAGGACCGCGTTGCCGCCCACCTGGTCGAAGTGCGAGTCGCTCACCACGACGTTCTCGGTGTTCTTCAGATGAACCGCAGCCGCTCGCGCGAATGCCCAGTCGCCGAGCTGGAGCTTCTCGTACGGCTGGTTGAACAGCGTGCGATGGGTCTGGGTGAAGGTGAAGCCGGAGAAGGTCAGATGGTGGACGGCATCGCCCGGACCGTTGCCCTCCACTCGGATCAACTCGTTCTGCTCTGCCGTCTCGACACGCGCCTTCGCGGGATCGACGCCCTCGGGGGGATAGAAGTAGAGCTTCCCGGCGGGCTTGTCGTAGAACCACTCGCCGGGCGCGTCGAGCTCCTCGAAGACGTTCTCGACCATGCGGTACGTACCGTGCAGACCGCTGCCCCGGTTGTTGTCACCGACCCAGTCAAGGTCCGGCGTGCCGTCCGCCTTCACGCCCGTGACCTTGAAGGAGTTCCCGCCCCACATGCCGTTGTGCAGACCACGCACGAGAGCCGTCGTCGGATTCTTCCAACGGGCCACGCGTTGCGCGGAGATGGCGTCGGATGCGTACCCACCGAGGATCGCCGTGTCCGGGTCGTGGTTCGGGTACCGGGCAAGCGTCTGCCGCTCCCCGTCGAGGAAGAGCCCGTCGAAGTCGAGGCCGGCTCCGATGTCGGCGACCTCGACGGCGCCCGAGTAGGAGCGCCACTGGGGTGCGAGAGAGCGGCCGCCGCTGATGACGACGCGCTCGCCGGGCGCCGCGACATAGCGGACCGGGGCTTTCGCAGTACCCGAGTCGGCGGCGCCGAATCTCAGCGTGGACTGCACTCGGTACGTACCGCCGTGCACCACGACATCGACCGGTCTCCCCTGACGCACCGCCGTACGAAGCGATGTGCGGACGGCCTTCTGAACCCGCTCCAGCGTCCGGAACGGCTTGGCCGCCGACCCGTTGGCCTTGTCACTGCCGGTGGGTGAGACGTGAAAGACGATCGGCGCCCCGCTCCGGGCGGCGGCAGGGGCGACGGGCAGTACAACCAGCCCGATGCCCATCGCGGCGACGGCCACGACGGAAGTCAGCGCTGAGGCCGGGGTTCGGCGGCCGGGACACAGGCCTGGGACGGTGCGCATGGGCACTCCTCATCGACGGTCACGTCGGGTCGGCTTTCCAGGGAAGTCAGGCATCCAATGTCTGCGCCCAACTTCTGCGAGTTGTACAGGGATTACCGCGCCGAAAGCTATAAATACATCGGATGACCGTCAAGAGGTTGGGACGCCCCGGATCGCAACAGAGCCTCCGGAAGAGCTCCGCCCGAACACACGAAGGCCCGGCCCACGGGGATTCCGTGGGCCGGGCCGCTTCGAGAACGCGTCCGCTCAGCGCCCCCCGAGCCGCTGCGCGACCTCCGTCGCCCAGTACGTCAGGATCATCTGCGCACCCGCGCGCCGGATCCCGGTCAGGCTCTCCATGATCGCCGCGTCGCGGTCGATCCAGCCCTTCTCGGCGGCGGCCTCGATCATCGCGTACTCGCCGCTGATCTGGTACGCGGCAACCGGCACGTCCACCGAGTCGGCGACCTTCGCCAGGATGTCCAGGTACGGGCCGGCCGGCTTGACCATGACCATGTCGGCGCCCTCTTCGAGGTCGAGCGCCAGCTCGCGCAGGGACTCGCGGGTGTTCGCCGGGTCCTGCTGGTACGTCTTGCGGTCGCCCTTGAGCGAGGAGCCGACCGCCTCACGGAACGGCCCGTAGAACGCCGACGAGTACTTCGCCGTGTAAGCGAGGATCGAGACGTCCTCGTGGCCCGTCTGGTCGAGCGCGTCACGGATGACGCCGACCTGGCCGTCCATCATGCCGCTGGGGCCGACCACATGGGCGCCCGCGTCCGCCTGGACCTGGGCCATCTCGGCGTACCGCTCAAGGGTGGCGTCGTTGTCGACGCGGCCGTCGGCGGTCAGGACGCCGCAGTGACCGTGGTCCGTGTACTCGTCGAGGCACAGGTCCGACATGACGACGAGGTCGTCACCGACCTCTTCGCGCACCGCACGCAGACCGACCTGGAGGATGCCGTCCGGGTCGGTGCCCGCCGTCCCCCGGGCGTCCTTCTTCTCGTCCGCCGGAACACCGAAGAGCATGATCCCGGAGACCCCGGCCGAGACCGCGTCGACCGCGGCCTTCCGCAGGGTGTCCAGGGTGTGCTGCTGGACACCGGGCATGGCCGAGATCGCGACGGGCGCCGTGATGCCCTCGCGTACGAACGCGGGCAGGATCAGGTCCGCCGGGTCGAGCCGTGTCTCGGCGACCATCCGTCGCATCGCCGGGGTCGTCCGCAGCCGCCGGGGGCGGGAGCCGGGGAAGTTTCCGTACACAGTCATCCTTCGACGATAGACCCGTACACATCACCGTCTTACCGACACCCGTGCCGGAAAAACGGACCGGAGAACGGGCAGGGGCCCGGCCGCCGAAGCAACCGAGCCCCTGAACACTCCCGAACGGGCCGGTCAGGTCGTCGTACGACGCCTGCGCGCACCCGGACGCCGCTCGCTCGGCCGCGTCACCGGGTCACCGGCCTCCTTCGCCGCCTCCCGGCGCTGCGCGCCGAACTCGGCGAGCGCCTCGGCCAGCTTGTGCACCGACGGCTCCGGGGAGAGCACGTCGACCCGCAGGCCGTGCTCCTCCGCGGTCTTCGCCGTGGCGGGGCCGATGCACGCGATGACGGTCACGTTGTGCGGCTTGCCCGCGATACCGACCAGGTTCCGGACGGTCGACGACGAGGTGAAGAGCACCGCGTCGAAACCGCCGCCCTTGATGGCCTCACGGGTGTCGGACGGCGGCGGCGAGGCGCGGACCGTGCGGTACGCGGTGACGTCGTCGACCTCCCAGCCCAGCTCGATGAGGCCGGCGACGAGCGTCTCCGTGGCGATGTCGGCGCGCGGCAGGAAGACGCGGTCGATCGGGTCGAAGACCGGGTCGTACGGCGGCCAGTCCTCCAGCAGACCGGCGGCGGACTGCTCACCGGACGGCACCAGGTCCGGCTTCACACCGAAATCGATCAGTGCGGCGGCGGTCTGTTCGCCGACCGCGGCAACCTTGATCCCGGCGAAGGCACGGGCGTCGAGCCCGTACTCCTCGAACTTCTCCCGGACCGCCTTGACCGCGTTGACGCTGGTGAAGGCGATCCACTCATAGCGGCCCGTGACGAGGCCCTTGACCGCACGCTCCATCTGCTGGGGCGTACGCGGCGGCTCGACGGCGATCGTCGGGACCTCGTGCGGCACGGCGCCGTACGAACGCAGCTGGTCGGAGAGCGACGCCGCCTGCTCCTTCGTCCGCGGCACGAGCACCTTCCAGCCGAAGAGCGGCTTGGACTCGAACCACGAGAGCTGGTCGCGCTGGGCGGCGGAGCTGCGCTCACCGACCACGGCTATGACCGGCTGGTGCCCGTCCGGCGACGGCAGGACCTTCGCCTGCTTCAGGACCTGGGCGATCGTCCCGAGGGTCGCCGTCCAGGTGCGCTGGCGCGTCGTCGTACCCGCGACCGTCACGGTCAGCGGGGTGTCGGGCTTGCGGCCCGCCGAGACCAGCTCGCCCGCGGCGGCCGCGACCGAGTCCAGCGTCGTCGAGACGACCGCCGTGGCATCGCTCGCGCCGACCTCGGCCCAGCAGCGGGCCGACGCGGTCCGCGCATCGACGAACCGGACGTCGGCGCCCTGCGCATCACGCAGCGGCACACCGGCGTACGCGGGCACGCCGACGGCGTTCGCGACACCCGGCACGACCTCGAAGGGCACGCCGGCCGCGGCACAGGCGAGCATCTCCGCACCCGTGTTCCCGTCCAGTCCCGGGTCCCCGGAGACGGCACGGACGACCCGCCTGCCGCCCTTCGCGGCCTCCATGACAAGATTGGCCGCGTCCCTGAGAACGGGCACCCCGGCGGCTGTTGACGTCACGTCAACAACCGCCAGCTCGGGCGTGCTTACGCCTGCCCGCGCATGGCCGCGGACGACGCCGAGAACGTCCGGCTCGGCGACAAGGACGTCCGCGCTCGCGAGCGCCTCGACAGCGCGCAGAGTCAGCAGTCCCGGATCGCCGGGACCGGCGCCGAGGAAGGTGACGTGCCCTGCGGACAGGACCGGAAAGTCGGATGCGGCGGGGCCGGTGGGGCTCAAAGTGCTCGCTCCCCCATAAGACCGGCCGCACCCTTGGCAAGCATCTCGGTCGCGAGCTCGCGACCGAGGGCCGCCGCGTCGTCGGGCGACGTGGGGACGGGACCGGTGGTGGACATCTGTACCAGCGAGGAACCGTCGGTGGAACCGACGACACCGCGCAGGCGCAGTTCGTTGACAACCTGTCCGTCGACCAGGAGGTCGGCCAGCGCACCCACAGGTGCGGAGCAGCCGGCCTCCAGGGCGGCGAGCAGGGCACGCTCGGCGGTCACGGCGGCCCGGGTGTACGGGTCGTCGAGCTCGGCGAGCGCTGCGGCGAGGTCCGCGCTGGTTGCAGCGCATTCGATCGCCAGTGCTCCCTGGCCGGGAGCGGGCAGAACGGTGTCGACCGACAGGAAGTCGGTCACCTCACCGGTCCGGCCGAGGCGGCTGAGCCCGGCCGCGGCGAGAACCACCGCGTCCAGTTCACCGCTTCGTACAAATCCGATACGCGTATCGACGTTGCCGCGGATCGGCACGGTCTCGATGTCGAGGCCATGGCTGCGGGCGTACGCGTTGAGCTGCGCCATGCGGCGGGGCGAACCGGTGCCGATGCGGGCACCGGGCGGCAGCTGCTCGAAGGTCAGCCCGTCCCTCGCCACCAGCGCGTCGCGCGGGTCCTCGCGCGCCGGCACAGCGGCGAGGACGAGACCCTCGGGCTGCGCGGTCGGCAGGTCCTTCAGCGAGTGGACGGCGAAGTCCACCTCGCCGCGCAGCAGCGCCTCGCGCAGCGCCGCGACGAACACGCCGGTGCCGCCGATCTGCGCGAGGTGCTCGCGGGAGACATCTCCGTACGTGGTGATCTCGACGAGCTCGACGGCGCGCCCGGTCACCTCGCTGACCGCGTCGGCGACGAGGCCGGACTGCGCCATGGCGAGTTTGCTGCGCCGGGTGCCCAGCCGGAGCGGCGCGTCGGTCTGCGCGCGCTGGGATGAGTTGTCGGTCATGACCGCCCTCTATTCGGGTCGTTCAGGTCTGCCCGGGAGACGGCGGCGACCGTCTGCGGGTCGAGGTCGAAGAGTTCCCGCAGCGCATCGGCGTACCCGGCGCCGCCGGGCTCACTGGCGAGCTGCTTGACCCGCACGGTGGGCGCGTGCAGGAGCTTGTCGACGACGCGGCGCACGGTCTGCGTGATCTCGGCGCGCTGCTTCTCGTCCAGGTCGGGGAGGCGTCCGTCGAGCCGTGCGATCTCGCCGGCCACCACATCGGCGGCCATCGTGCGCAGGGCGACGACGGTCGGCGTGATGTGGGCGGCGCGCTGGGCGGCACCGAACGCGGCGACCTCGTCGGCGACGATGGTGCGCACCTGGTCCACATCAGCGGCCATCGGGGCGTCCGCGGACGCCTCGGCGAGCGACTCGATGTCGACGAGGCGTACACCGTCGAGGCGCGTCGAGGCGCCGTCGATGTCGCGCGGCATCGCGAGGTCGAGCAGGGCGAGCCTGACCGGTCCGGCGGACTGGGACTGCGCGGGCACGGTGGCCCGGCGGACGGCCTGTACCTGCACGGTCGTGGTGGCGGAGCCGTTCTCCACCCACGCGGCGTGCTGATCCAGGTCGGCGGCGGGCGCGGCGGGCGCCGGGGGCGCGGTGACGGCCCCGTCGAAGGGCAGCCCGAGCGCTCCGGCGACGGCTTCGGCGGTCAGCACGAGACCGGTCGCACCGGTGCAGGAGACGACGACATCGGCACGTGTCAGTTCGTCGGAGACCGCGGCCATCTCCACGGCGCGGGCAGTCACTCCCGTACCGCCGGGCTGATGCAGGATCTCGACGAGTCGGTCGGCGCGGGCCCGGGTCCGGTTGGCGACGACGATCTCGGCGACACCGGTACGAGCCAGCGTGGCGGCGGCCAGCGAGGACATCGAACCGGCGCCGATCACCAGGGCACGCTTGCCCTTCGCCCAGACGGCGACATCGACGCCGTCGGCGAGCTGCTGCAGACCGAAGGTGACGAGCGACTGCCCGGCCCGGTCGATCCCGGTCTCGCTGTGGGCACGCTTGCCGACCCGCAGGGCCTGCTGGAACAGGTCGTTCAGCAGCCGGCCGGCGGTGTGGAGCTCCTGCCCCAGCGCCAGCGCGTCCTTGATCTGGCCGAGGATCTGGCCCTCGCCGACAACCATCGAGTCCAGCCCGCACGCCACCGAGAAGAGGTGGTGGACGGCCCGGTCCTCGTAGTGCACATAGAGATACGGAGTGAGCTCGTCCAGCCCCACCCCGCTGTGCTGGGCGAGGAGAGTGGACAGCTCGGCGACACCCGCGTGGAACTTGTCCACGTCGGCGTACAGCTCGATGCGGTTGCATGTGGCCAGGACGGCGGCCTCGGCCGCGGGCTCCGCGGCAAGGACGTCCTGCAGCAGCTTGGCCTGCGTCCCGGCAGCCAGCGAGGCCCTCTCCAGTACGGAGACGGGGGCGCTGCGGTGGCTCAGCCCTACGACAAGAAGACTCATGCCGGCATCACGGCGGGAACGTCCCCGTCGGGTCCCTTCCGGCTGCTGTCCGTGGCGGCGCGCACGGGCGGCGCGGCCGGGTCGACGCTGCTCCCGCCGACGGCTTCCTCGCCCGCCTTCCGCTGCTCGTGGAAGGCAAGGATCTGGAGCTCGATCGACAGGTCGACCTTGCGGACGTCGACGCCGTCGGGCACGGAGAGCACCGTCGGCGCGAAGTTCAGGATGGAGGTCACGCCCGCGGCGACGAGCCGGTCGCAGACCTGCTGCGCGGCACCGGCCGGGGTCGAGATGACACCGATCGACACGCCGTTGTCGCTGACGATCTTCTCCAGCTCGTCGGCGTGCTGGACGGGGATCCCGGCGACGGGCGTACCGGCCATCGCGGGGTCGGCGTCGATCAGCGCGGCGACCCGGAAGCCACGGGAGGCGAAGCCGCCGTAGTTGGCGAGCGCGGCGCCGAGGTTACCGATACCGACGATGACGACCGGCCAGTCCTGGGTGAGCCCGAGCTCGCGGGAGATCTGGTAGACGAGATACTCGACGTCGTACCCGACGCCGCGCGTCCCGTACGACCCGAGGTAGCTGAAGTCCTTGCGCAGCTTGGCGGAGTTGACCCCCGCCGCCGCGGCGAGTTCCTCGGACGAGACCGTGGGGACCGAGCGCTCGGAGAGCGCGGTCAGTGCGCGGAGATACAGCGGAAGCCGGGCGACGGTGGCCTCGGGAATTCCTCGGCTACGGGTCGCCGGTCGGTGAGTTCGGCCAGTTGCCACGGTGCTCCTGCGGGATGAGCGGGGCTGCAGGCGGCCATATGTTCCAAGACCGCCCCGTCGAATGCAGGCTATGTCTTTGTGAACGCGTGCACAAAGATGGTGTCCGTTTTGTCCGGTCAAAGTGACCGGGGTCACGCACATCCGTCGCGCGATCCCGGAACCATGGATCGCATCAGCCCGTTGCAGGCCCGAAGGGGGCAAGGCGGTACACACTCCTCACAACTACACCCCCGAGACCACTCAAAACGCCCACGATGGTAACCGGATTTCACTCAGGAAAGCAGTGCGCTGCGCAGCCTCGCCGGGTCCACCCGCCAGAACGTGTGCTGTTCGTTATCAATGAGGACGACCGGAATCTGCTCCCAGTACTCCCGGTGCAGCTCCTCGTCCTGGGTGATGTCCTTCTCCTCCCAGGACGCGCCGGTCTCCTCGCAGACCTCACTCACCACCAGCCGCGCGTCGTCACAGAGGTGACAACCGGGCTTCCCGACCAGGGTCACGACACGGTCCGCGGGCTTCTTCTTCGTGCGACGCAACAAGGCACTCATGTCTTTATTCTGCGCCGCCCGCCCGCCGTTTCCGGAGCCTGTCGGGCGCCGATCCGTTACGCCCGGAATCGCCCGTTTAACAATTCGGTCCCCGAGAGTTCACGCCACCGCATCCCGGCACGTCGGGAAAGGCCGAACGGACTGGCTATGCTCACGACATGGCCGCTCTTGGATGGCTCACACCCCGTAGGCGTTCCGCGACAGCACGGAGCGTGCTGGCAGGCGAGGCAGCAGCCGAGGCAGCGCGGAAGTCGTCACTCCCCGCCGAACAGCCCGCCGGACGATCCACCGGCACGGCCCCCGCCACGACCGAGGAACCGGAACCGGCCTTCCCGGTTGTCGGCGACGAACGGGCCGCCGCCTTCTTCGACCTGGACAACACCGTCATGCAGGGCGCGGCGATCTTCCACTTCGGCCGCGGCCTGTACAAACGCAAGTTCTTCCAGCGCCGCGAGCTGACCCGGTTCGCCTGGCAGCAGGCCTGGTTCAGACTGGCCGGCGTCGAGGACCCGGAACACATGCAGGACGCCCGCGACAGCGCCCTGTCCATCGTCAAGGGCCACCGCGTCTCCGAGCTGATGTCCATCGGCGAGGAGATCTACGACGAGTACATGGCCGACCGCATCTGGCCCGGCACCCGCGCCCTCGCCCAGGCCCACCTCGACGCCGGACAGAGGGTCTGGCTGGTCACCGCCGCCCCGGTGGAGACGGCCACGATCATCGCCCGCCGCCTCGGCCTGACCGGCGCGCTCGGCACGGTCGCCGAGTCCGTCGACGGTGTCTACACCGGCCGCCTGGTCGGCGAACCGCTGCACGGGCCCGCGAAGGCCGAGGCGGTCCGCGCCCTGGCCGCTGCCGAGGGCCTCGACCTGGCGCGCTGCGCGGCGTACAGCGACTCGCACAACGACATCCCGATGCTGTCCCTGGTCGGACACCCGTACGCGATCAACCCGGACACCAAGCTCCGCAAGCACGCCCGGGCCCTGGACTGGCGGCTGCGCGACTACCGCACGGGCCGCAAGGCGGCCAAGGTCGGCATCCCGGCCGCCGCCGGTGTCGGCGCCCTCGCGGGCGGCACCGCGGCCGCCGTCGCCCTGCACCGCCGCCGCCGCTGACCCGCTGCCCCGCGGACGCACCGACGCACCGACGCACCGACGCACCGACCATGTGGCCCGGCCCCCCCGCCTCGGGGGGGCCGGGCCACGCCCGGCCGCGCCGCCAATCGGGACCCCTTACCCACCGACCGCTCCCGCCAGTCGGATTGCGCGCACCCGACCACAACCCGTCGCGGCCGCAGCCAGATCACGAAGTAATCCGATCAATAACCGGTCACGATGTGCTACTTGATGCGTCGCATAGTCGCTACAGAAGCGACGGAATCGATGATTTGAGCAACTGGGTGTAGCGCTGCCTGTACGAAGCGTTATTCTCCTCAGACGCATTCCGGAACCCCCGCTCACTACGACGAGTGACGGTTTCGCACTGCACGTGATGGAAGCTCTGCCTCTGGGAGTCCCGTGTACCCACACGTCGGGGTTGACGCCTCGGGCCTGGCTACGCTGCGCGCAACGGTCGCCGACCGCTTGCGCGGCTTCGTCCCCACCGCGTACGCCGTACCCGCCTTTGCCACCCCTGCACCTGTCGGCCCTTGCTACGCCCTGGCCGAACGCGGTGCGGCGGTCGGAAGACGCAGCAACCGCGGCGCAACAACTACGTCCACCGTTCGTCGGCCGACCGCCGACAGCGACAGCGCGCGCATGATGGATCTCGTCGAGCGCGCACAGGCCGGTGAGGCTGACGCCTTCGGCCGCCTCTACGACCAGTACAGCGACACCGTCTACCGGTACATCTACTACCGGGTGGGCGGCAAGGCGACGGCGGAGGACCTCACCAGTGAGACCTTCCTGCGCGCCCTGCGCCGCATCTCCACCTTCACCTGGCAGGGCCGCGACTTCGGCGCCTGGCTGGTCACGATCGCCCGCAACCTGGTCGCCGACCACTTCAAGTCCAGTCGGTTCCGGCTGGAAGTGACCACCGGCGAAATGCTCGACGCCAACGAGGTCGAGCGCAGCCCCGAGGACTCCGTCCTGGAGTCCCTCTCCAACGCCGCACTGCTGCAAGCCGTGCGCCGACTCAACCCCCAGCAGCAGGAATGCGTGACGCTGCGCTTCCTGCAGGGCCTCTCGGTCGCCGAGACGGCCCGCGTGATGGGCAAGAACGAGGGCGCGATCAAGACCTTGCAGTACCGCGCCGTCCGCACCCTTGCCCGGCTGCTGCCGGACGATGCCCGCTGAGAACACCCTCGGTGACTCCCCGATCACGCACTGGTCCGATCATCTTTCGTGCGTAACCCAAGTGCCGCGCCACTCGTTGTGCCGGTTGCAGGCCCCCTGTCGTCACTCCATGTCCGCCGACACTCACTCTTTCGTGTGGAAGCGCTCAAGGTGTGCAACCTTCCGGACCCCCAGGGGAGTCGACCGTCATGACGAGAGGAGGTGCCGCCAGTGATCGCAAACGTTTCGACACACCGGCGGGCGAACGCCTTCGCCCAGGCCCTGGAGGAGCAGGAGCTCCAGGGTGCGGCGGCCGTACAGCCCGAGGAACCGGCCGAACCGGCCGACCACGGAACGCTGTTGGCCCTGGCGAACGGCCTCGGTGAACTGCCGAGACCGGAGTTGGATCCCGAGGTCAAAATGGTGCAGCGAGCGCAGCTCGTGGCCGCCATGGAGGCCATGTTTGCCGAGAGTGGCGCGTCCACGGGCCCTTCGGTGCCCGAACAACGGAGCGGGGGGGCCCACCGGGCCTCCCCGCTCCGAAAATTGCGCCCCCGCTCCCGCTGGACGAAGGGTCTCGCCGCCGGCGGGCTCACCGTCGGCGTGGCCGCGGGAGCCTTCGGCGGAGTAGCCGCTGCCAGTTCCGACGCCCTTCCGGGTGATTCGCTGTACGGGCTGAAGCGCGGCATGGAGGACATCCACCTCGGTATGGCCAACGGCGATATCGACCGCGGCGAGGTCTACCTCGACCAGGCATCGACGCGGCTGAGCGAGGCCCGCAGGCTCATGGAACGCGACCGCGCGGGCGATCTGGACCACGAATCACTGGGCGAGATCAGGCGCACGCTGAACGGCATGACGCACGACGCCACCGAGGGCCACCGCCTGCTCCACGCCGCGTACCAGCGCGACGGAACTCTCGGCCCGATCCAGACCCTGGACTCCTTCTCCCGCAATCACCGCGGAAGCTGGAGCAGCCTGCGCGACCGGCTGCCGGTCCAGCTGACGGACGTCGGGGACGAGGTCAGCTCGGTCTTCGAGGCCATAGACCAAGAGGTCGCACCGCTGCAGTCCCTGCTGCCCCTCACCCCGGACCGGAGCACCGACTCGCAACAGTCCGGCGCGTCGCAGCAATCCGACGACCCGTCCCTCATGGACAGCCCGGCGCCCTCGCCCCCCGAAGCCTCACAGGGCCGGCGGGGCGACACCGGCACCCCGGACCCGTCCGGTTCGGCCTCCGCCCCGGCCGACGGCCTGATCGCGGGTGGCGCGGACGGCCTCCTGGACCCCCCGTCACCGGGCGCCACCCCGTCCACAACGGGCAGGGGATCCACCACACCCACTCCGGACGTCACACTGCCCCCGCTGCTCCCCGGGCTGCTCCCAGGCCTGGGAATCAACAACGAGATCGCAGACGACTAGGGGACACCCGTGGCCCCAACCGTCCTCAATCGCCGGCACATCAAGCCTGTCCGGCGATTGAGGACAAACCGGCCCCCGGGCACACGCACCGTCAGAAGAACACCGACCGCCGCTGAACCAACAACTTGTACAGCGTGTGCTGAATCTGCTCCCGCACCTGATCCGTCAAGTTGAACATCAGCATCGGATCCTCCGCCGCCTCCACCGGATACCCGTCCGTAGAAATCGGCTCACCGAACTGAATCGTCCACTTGGTCGGCAGCGGAACCGCACCCAACGGTCCCAGCCAGGGAAACGTGGGCGTGATCGGGAAGTACGGAATCCCCAGCACCCGCGCCAGCGTCTTCGCGTTGCCGATCATCGGGTAGATCTCCTCCGCCCCCACGATCGAGCACGGCACGATCGGCACCCCGGCCCGCAGCGCCGTCGACACGAAGCCGCCCCGCCCGAACCTCTGCAGCTTGTACCGATCGCCGAACGGCTTGCCGATGCCCTTGAAGCCCTCCGGCATCACCCCGACGACCTCACCCTGCCTCAGCAGCCGCTCCGCGTCCTCCGCGCAGGCCAGCGTGTGCCCGGCCTTCCTGGCCAGTTCGTTCACCACCGGCATCACGAACACCAGGTCCGCGGCGAGCAGCCGCAGATGCCGGTCGGCCGGGTGGGTGTCGTGCACGGCGACCTGAAGCATCAGCCCGTCCAGCGGCAACGTCCCCGAGTGGTTGGCCACGATCAGTGCCCCGCCGTCCGACGGGATGTTCTCGATGCCCTTCACCTCGACCCGGAAGTACTTCTCGTACATCGGTCTCAGCACCGACATCAGAACCTGATCGGTGAGCTCCTTGTCGTACCCGAACTCGTCGACCTCGTACTCACCGGTGACCCGCCGCCGCAGAAACGCGAGCCCACTCGCGATCCGCCGGTCCCAGCTGCCGCGCCGAGCCCCTTCCTGAGCCTGCGCACCCTCCACGGGTTCCCCGCCCCCCTGCACCACTTCCTGCGCCTGCACGGCGTCCTGCTGCCCCGGCAGGGCACTGAGGGCTGCGGTGCCCACCGCGGGCCCCGCCGCCGCCCGCCGGCGGGCGGAACGCTGCGCGCCACCCGACCGTGAACGGTCGTCATCGAACGGAATGACCTTGGCATCCGCCATCGTCGGTGCGCTCCTCTACCTGACGCCGGGGGTCGGTTGTGTGTCGCCTGCCCCGGTGATCACCGGATCCTCGCCGGTCCCGCCGGCGAACGGCATCGCCGCCAGCCGGTCGACGGCCCTGCCCACCGTCGCGGGCGGCAGCAGTCCGGGGCCCAGGCTGCGCGCGAACGCGGCGAACGTCTCCGAGGTGGTGAATCCCGGGTGGAAGCCCAGCGTCTCGCGCATCTGGACGGTGGAGACCACCCTGCCATGCGTGAGCAGCCGGATCTGCTCCGGCGAGAAGTCCGTCATGCCGACCGTACGCAGCGCCTGCCCCACCCAGGTGACGGCGGGCAGCAGCACCGGCATCGTCGGCCGCCCGAGCCGTCGCGCGCACTGCGAGAGCAGCAGCACCCCGTCGCCGGCGATATTGAACGTGCCACTGTTCAGCGTCCCCCGCCGCGGCTCGTACGAGGCGATCCTCAGTACATCGATGACATCGTCCTCATGCACGAACTGGAGCCGTGGGTCGTACCCGAACACCGTCGGCAGCACGGGCAGTGCCAGGTAGTCGGCGAGCGGCGAGTCCGCGTCCGGCCCGAGGATGTTCGCGAACCGCAGCACGCACACCGCCACGTCAGGCCTGCGGCGAGCGAAGCCCCGTACATATCCCTCGACCTCCACCGCGTCCTTCGCGAAGCCCCCACTCGGCAGGGACTTGGGCGGGGTGGTCTCGGTGAAGACCGCCGGATCGCGCGGCGCGGAGCCATACACACTCGTACTGGACTTGACCACCAGCCGCCGGACCGTCGGCGACTTCTGGCAGACACCGAGCAATTGCATGGTGCCGATGACGTTGGTCTCCTTGACGGTGGTCCGGCCGCCCGCGCCGAGCGCCTTGCCGCTGACGTCCAGATGCACGACCGTGTCGACGGCGTGCGCGGCAAGGACTCTGGCGATCGCGGGCTGGCGGATGTCCACACGTACGAAGTCGGCGTCACCCAACTGGTGTGCGGGCGCGACCGCGTCGACGGCGATCACCCGGTCCACGTCCGGATCACGCTGGATGCGCCGCACGAATCGGCCTCCCAGTTGCCGGGCCGCTCCCGTGACGAGCACGACCTTCCCCAAGATCAGCGCCTTCCGTCGAAGAGGTTTCCCCTGGCCGTCACCGTAGCGGGTGGATGTTGCCCTGTGATGACTGCGCGGCGGCCTTCTGCCGAGTCTTTGGCCCAAATGTGCGTCACACGGCCCACACACGCCCGCAGAGGCCCCTCCCGCAAACGCACCGCAGCCCTCCCGCCGTATCGGCGGGAGGGCTGCGGATTCACGAACTGCGTTCGCTTACTTCTTGTTGCGACGCTGAACGCGCGTGCGCTTGAGCAGCTTGCGGTGCTTCTTCTTGGCCATCCGCTTGCGCCGCTTCTTGATAACAGAGCCCACGACTACCCTCGCTCACTTCTCTTCACTGGTGCGGGGCGTCTGGGCCCACACGACCTACGTCGGCCTAGCCTACCCGCCACCGGGTGAGGGACGTAATCCGAGGCGACCGTCAGGCGGACTCCACCCCCACAAAGGACTCGCGGAGATACTCGTGAACCGCTTGCTCCGGGACCCGGAAGGACCTGCCCACCCGGATCGCCGGCAGATGACCACTGTGCACCAAGCGGTACACGGTCATCTTCGACACGCGCATGACCGAGGCGACTTCCGCCACGGTCAGAAACTTGACCTCGTTGAGAGGCCTCTCGCTGCCAGCACCAGCCATGACCCACCTGTACCTTCCGCACGAGACGCGCACCGGCTTCCCCTCCGGTGACTCTTCGTCGTTGTGCGCTCACTCCCCAGATTAGGGGCGGGTGGTGCGAGTGGGGAAGAGGAGGGACCATCGGCCGCCTACTGTGACAGACACGCCCGATTGAGCACATAGCGAGTAAGCGGCCGGTAGTAAGCGGACCGCACGGCGTCGTCGAGCGGAACGGCGACCGACACCCGCCCCTCGGCCTCCCCGACGAACAGTGCGGGATCGTCCGTATCCGCCAGGCCGATTGCCTCAATGCCCAACTGACCTGCGCCGCAGACCCAGCCGTGGTCCCCGACGACCAACTCCGGAAGCCGCCCGTGAACCATCACCGCCGCCTCCAGCGCGACCCGGACCGGCAGTGGCGAGTGGGTATGTGCGCCCGGCTCACTACCGTGGGGCCACACGCCCGGTTCGCGCACCATGGCGACTCCTCGTACGTAGTCGAGCTTGTACGTGCGTACGCCGAACCGGGTCGTTATGTCGATACATCTCCCCTGCGCGGGGGTGAGTACGGCGCACCCCGCCGCCGACATGGCGTCTGCCAGCGCGACGTAGAACCCGAGCAGCCGGTGCGGATGGCCGGTCCCGAACAGCACCGGCGCCCTTCGGACCGCCGCGCTCGACAACCGCTGGGCAAACGCATCCAGACCGGCCAACGTCCGCTCCGGATCGATCACATCAGGACCCGCAACGTGAGCGGGATCGTTCGAAACCCCGCACTTGCGGGCCATCAGCCGAAGCACATCGGGCTCCTTCCACCCCCATGCGGGGTCGAGCCCGAGCATCACCCGCGGATCCCTGGCCGCGAACAGCCGATAGCTCCGCAGACTCACCTCCCGCGAGGTGGCCACGGGCCCGGCCAGCCGGGCCGCCAGCAGATGCGCGCGCAACGCTCCGGTGCTCAACACCCTGCCGATGCTGCCTCAATCACCCGGACGGAGGGCCAAAAGAGAGGTTGGTCCCCACAGTTGGCGTAACTCGTCCCCACCGCTGTGCAGAAACGGCCGAACCGGACCGCTCCCACCCGCCTCAGGCCAGCAGCCCCCGCAACGGGAACGCCGCCCGCCTGGTCGCCCGCACCGCCTGGTCCAGCCGGTCCGCCGGGTCGTACCCCGCCTCCCACGACTGCCACGAAGGCGTACGCCCGTCGGTCATCCGAGCCGGCCCCAGCTGCCGGGTCCGGGCATAGACCTCGTCCCGCCACGAGGCAGGAATCACCGCCTCGGGGTCCACCGGAGCATGCGCGGCGATCCCCACCAGATGCGTCCAGGACCTCGGCACCACATCGACGACCGCATACCCGCCCCCGCCGAGCGCCACCCATCGCCCGCCCTCCGCATGCGCGTGGGCGAGCTCATGGCACGACTCCATGACCGCCCGCTGCGCGTCCAGCGACACCGCCAGATGCGCGAGCGGATCCTCGAAGTGCGTATCGGCCCCGTGCTGGGTCACCAGCACCTGCGGCCTGAAGTCCGCGATCAGCTCCGGCACCACCGCGTGGAACGCCCGAAGCCACCCCGCGTCCCCCGTACCGGCGGGCAGTGCCACATTCACCGCGGCCCCCTCCCCCGCACCGGAACCGGTCTCCTCCGGCCAGCCGGTCTGCGGGAACAGCGTCCGTGGATGTTCGTGCAGTGACACGGTCAGAACCCGCGGGTCCTCCCAGAACGCGGCCTGCACCCCGTCACCGTGGTGGACGTCCACATCGATGTACGCGACCCGCTCCGCACCCAGTTCCAGCAGCCGGGCAATGGCGAGCGCCGGGTCGTTGTAGATGCAGAACCCCGCCGCAGCGCCCGGCATCGCATGGTGCAGCCCGCCCGCGAAGTTCACCGCATGCGTGGTGTCCCCGCGCCACACCGCCTCGGCGGCGGCCACCGACTGCCCGGCGATCAGCGCCGACACCTCGTGCATCCCCACGAACGCCGGATCGTCCATCGTCCCGAGCCCGTAGTTCTGATCAGCCGCCCTGGGATTCGCGGAGGCCGCGCGCACGGCCGCCACGTAGTCCTCACGGTGCACGAGTCGCAGCGTGGATTCCCCGGCCGGCTTGGCGGCCACCACATCCACCGCGCTGTCGAGACCGAACGCCCGCACCAGACCCATCGTCAGGGCCAGCCTGACGGGGTCCATCGGATGACCGTCCCCGAAGTCATATCCCGTTACTGCGTCATCCCACATCAACTGTGCGCGGCCGCTCATGCCCGCCACCGTATCGGGCAGGCTCCGAACCGAACGACTTCGCGTACACGAGCGTCGCGAGCACCAGCACCATCGGGACCAGCATCGCGCCCCGGTAGCTCCACGCGTCCCCGAGCGCACCCACCAGAGGCGACCCCACCAGGAACCCCACATAGTTGAAGACATTCAGCCGGGCGATCGCCGTATCGCTGGCCCCCGGGAACATCCGCCCGGCGGCCGCGAACGTCTGCGGCACGATCACACAGAGCCCGAGTCCCAGCATGGTGAACCCGAGCATCCCGATCCACGCCCCGGAAGCCACCGCCACCACCGCGAAACCCGCCGCAGCCAGCACGCTCCCGAACCGCACGACAGCCACAGCCCCGAACCGCCGCACCCCGAAGTCCCCCACGGCCCGCCCGAGCAGCGTCGTCACCATGTAGACGTTGTACGGAACGGTCGACAGCTGCTCGGAACTCCCCAGCACGTCCTGCAGATACTTCGCACTCCAGTTGGAGACCGTCGAGTCCCCGATGTACGCGAAGCTCATCACCAGACAGAGCGGCATCAGCAGCTTGAACGAGACCGAGCCGCCCTGACGCTCTGCCTCCTGCCCCTCGCCCTCAGCCTTCCCCTCGACGTACCACCGGCTTCCGATGAACGCGGCAGGCAGCAGCAGGACGACCGCGGGAAGGTAGGACGCCAACAGCGTGAGATCCCAGTGCGCCCCGGCCCACGCCATCGACGCCCCGGCGATCCCGCCCAGGCTGTACGCGGCATGGAACCCCAGCATGATGCTGCGCCCGTACGCCCGCTGAAGGCTGACTCCCATCATGTTCATGGAGGCGTCGAGCGCCCCGACGGACAGTCCGAACACCCCGAGCGCGACGGCCGCCTGCCACAGCTCGCTGCCGGCCCCGACACCGAGCAGCGCCAGCAGCACGACGGGCTGCGCCCACCTCAGTACGACCCGGGGCCGTACCCGCGCGACCACCTTCTCGGTGACCACGCTGCCCACACCGGCCAGGATCGGTACGGCGGCAAGGAACACGGGCAGCAGCCCGTCGGATATCCCGTACCGGTCCTGAATGGCAGGAATACGTGTCACGAGCAGGGCAAAGGTGACCCCTTGCACGAAGAAGCTCAACGCCAAGGAGGCCCTACCGTGCCGCAACCGCGCATCCGTCATGGCCGCAGCGTAGGGCCCTGGCCTACCCATGGGTAGATGGATCAGGCGAGCAGTTCCCGCAGTTGGGCCATGTCGGAGAAGTGCCCGGTCACCCCGGCGAGCTGGTCGGCGGGCATCATCGACGTGAACCCGTACACATCCATCCCCGCGGCCCGCGCCGCCTCCACCCCGAGCGGGCTGTCCTCGATGACGACACACCTCTCGGGCGGAACGCCCATCCGCTCAGCGGCCAGGAGGAACAGATCGGGTGCCGGCTTCCCGTGCCCGACGTCCTCCGCGCTGAAGATCCACTCCTCCTCGAACCACTGGTCGAGCCCGGTCTTGCGGTGCCCGACCCGGATCCGTTCGTGGCTCCCGGAGGAGGCGACGCAGTACGGCACGCCGTCGGCGACGAGCTTTCCCAGCACGTCGTCGACTCCTTCGACCGGTTCCAGCTCCTCCTGGAACGCGGCGAAGATCCGGGAGTGGAGCGTCTCGTCGAAGTCCGCGGGCAGCTTCTCCCCCGTCCTTTCCTCGACGAGGTCGTGCACCCGGTGCACGGCGGACCCCATGTAGTCACGGAGCGATTCCTCGTACGAGGTGGGGTGACCGAGCTCGGTCAGGTAGCCGGAGAGGACGGTGTTGGAGATCGGCTCACTGTCGACGAGCACACCATCGTTGTCGAAGATGACCAGTTCGTAGCGCATGGTTCGAGCCTAGACGCTCAGAACGCAGAAAAGCCCCGTGCCACAAGGGCACGGGGCTTTCCCGGAATAATTGTTCGGCGGCGTCCTACTCTCCCACAGGGTCCCCCCTGCAGTACCATCGGCGCTGAAAGGCTTAGCTTCCGGGTTCGGAATGTAACCGGGCGTTTCCCTAACGCAATGACCACCGAAACACTATGAAATTAACCAACACCGGGCAACAACACGGCCGTTCGTTATTTCAGAACTAACACAGTGGACGCGAGCAACTGAGGACAAGCCCTCGGCCTATTAGTACCAGTCAGCTCCACCCGTTGCCGGGCTTCCACATCTGGCCTATCAACCCAGTCGTCTACTGGGAGCCTTAACCCCTCAAAGGGGGTGGGAATACTCATCTCGAAGCAGGCTTCCCGCTTAGATGCTTTCAGCGGTTATCCTTTCCGAACGTAGCCAACCAGCCATGCCCTTGGCAGGACAACTGGCACACCAGAGGTTCGTCCGTCCCGGTCCTCTCGTACTAGGGACAGCCCTTCTCAATATTCCTACGCGCGCAGCGGATAGGGACCGAACTGTCTCACGACGTTCTAAACCCAGCTCGCGTACCGCTTTAATGGGCGAACAGCCCAACCCTTGGGACCGACTCCAGCCCCAGGATGCGACGAGCCGACATCGAGGTGCCAAACCATCCCGTCGATATGGACTCTTGGGGAAGATCAGCCTGTTATCCCCGGGGTACCTTTTATCCGTTGAGCGACAGCGCTTCCACAAGCCACTGCCGGATCACTAGTCCCGACTTTCGTCCCTGCTCGACCCGTCGGTCTCACAGTCAAGCTCCCTTGTGCACTTACACTCAACACCTGATTGCCAACCAGGCTGAGGGAACCTTTGGGCGCCTCCGTTACTCTTTAGGAGGCAACCGCCCCAGTTAAACTACCCATCAGACACTGTCCCTGATCCGGATCACGGACCCAGGTTAGACATCCAGCACGACCAGAGTGGTATTTCAACGGCGACTCCACAACCACTGGCGTGGCTGCTTCAAAGTCTCCCACCTATCCTACACAAGCCGAACCGAACACCAATATCAAACTGTAGTAAAGGTCCCGGGGTCTTTCCGTCCTGCTGCGCGAAACGAGCATCTTTACTCGTAGTGCAATTTCACCGGGCCTATGGTTGAGACAGTCGAGAAGTCGTTACGCCATTCGTGCAGGTCGGAACTTACCCGACAAGGAATTTCGCTACCTTAGGATGGTTATAGTTACCACCGCCGTTTACTGGCGCTTAAGTTCTCAGCTTCGCCGACCCGAAAGTCAGCTAACCGGTCCCCTTAACGTTCCAGCACCGGGCAGGCGTCAGTCCGTATACATCGCCTTACGGCTTCGCACGGACCTGTGTTTTTAGTAAACAGTCGCTTCTCGCTGGTCTCTGCGGCCACCCCCAGCTCACCGAGTAAATCGGATCACCAGTGATGGCCCCCTTCTCCCGAAGTTACGGGGGCATTTTGCCGAGTTCCTTAACCATAGTTCACCCGAACGCCTCGGTATTCTCTACCTGACCACCTGAGTCGGTTTAGGGTACGGGCCGCCATGAAACTCGCTAGAGGCTTTTCTCGACAGCATAGGATCATCCACTTCACCACAATCGGCTCGGCATCAGGTCTCAGGCTCAATGTGTGACGGATTTGCCTATCACACGCCCTACACCCTTACCCCGGGACTACCACCGCCCGGGCTGGACTACCTTCCTGCGTCACCCCATCGCTTACCTAGTACAAGTCTGGTTCGTCGGCTCCACCACTACCCTCAACTCCGAAGAGATCGGGCCGGCTTCACGGACTTAGCATCGCCTGATTCAGTATTGGGCGTTTCAAAGCGGGTACCGGAATATCAACCGGTTGTCCATCGACTACGCCTGTCGGCCTCGCCTTAGGTCCCGACTTACCCTGGGCAGATCAGCTTGACCCAGGAACCCTTAGTCAATCGGCGCACACGTTTCTCACGTGTGTATCGCTACTCATGCCTGCATTCTCACTCGTGAACCGTCCACAACTCGCTTCCGCGGCTGCTTCACCCGGCACACGACGCTCCCCTACCCATCCCAGCAGGCGTTGGCCCTATATGCTGGAATGACACGACTTCGGCGGTACGCTTGAGCCCCGCTACATTGTCGGCGCGGAATCACTTGACCAGTGAGCTATTACGCACTCTTTCAAGGGTGGCTGCTTCTAAGCCAACCTCCTGGTTGTCTCTGCGACTCCACATCCTTTCCCACTTAGCGTACGCTTAGGGGCCTTAGTCGATGCTCTGGGCTGTTTCCCTCTCGACCATGGAGCTTATCCCCCACAGTCTCACTGCCGTGCTCTCACTTACCGGCATTCGGAGTTTGGCTAAGGTCAGTAACCCGGTAGGGCCCATCGCCTATCCAGTGCTCTACCTCCGGCAAGAAACACACGACGCTGCACCTAAATGCATTTCGGGGAGAACCAGCTATCACGGAGTTTGATTGGCCTTTCACCCCTAACCACAGGTCATCCCCCAGGTTTTCAACCCTGGTGGGTTCGGTCCTCCACGAAGTCTTACCTCCGCTTCAACCTGCCCATGGCTAGATCACTCCGCTTCGGGTCTTGAGCGTGCTACTGAATCGCCCTATTCGGACTCGCTTTCGCTACGGCTTCCCCACACGGGTTAACCTCGCAACACACCGCAAACTCGCAGGCTCATTCTTCAAAAGGCACGCAGTCACGACTGTTGCTCCGAAGAACAACAGCGACGCTCCCACGGCTTGTAGGCACACGGTTTCAGGTACTATTTCACTCCGCTCCCGCGGTACTTTTCACCATTCCCTCACGGTACTATCCGCTATCGGTCACCAGGGAATATTTAGGCTTAGCGGGTGGTCCCGCCAGATTCACACGGGATTTCTCGGGCCCCGTGCTACTTGGGTGTCTCTTAAACGAGCCGTCAATGTTTCAGCTACGGGGGTCTTACCCTCTACGCCGGACCTTTCGCATGTCCTTCGCCTACATCAACGGTTTCTGACTCGTCTCACAGCCGGCAGACCGTGAAAAAGAGATCCCACAACCCCGCATGCGCAACCCCTGCCGGGTATCACACGCATACGGTTTGGCCTCATCCAGTTTCGCTCGCCACTACTCCCGGAATCACGGTTGTTTTCTCTTCCTGAGGGTACTGAGATGTTTCACTTCCCCTCGTTCCCTCCACACTGCCTATGTGTTCAGCAGCGGGTGACAGCCCATGACGACTGCCGGGTTTCCCCATTCGGACACCCCCGGATCAAAGCTCGGTTGACAGCTCCCCGGGGCCTATCGTGGCCTCCCACGTCCTTCATCGGTTCCTGGTGCCAAGGCATCCACCGTGCGCCCTTAAAAACTTGGCCACAGATGCTCGCGTCCACTGTGCAGTTCTCAAACAACGACCAGCCACCCATCACCCCACCCGAAAAGGGCGAGTTCACTGGGGCCGGCAACTGAAGGCGACCACACGGCCGTACCCTCAGATACCCAACAACGTGCCCGACACAACCGATCCCTTCCCACGTTCCACGCCGAAGCAGTACTAGTGAAAAACAACCTGTCGTGCCGAATAGTCAACGTTCCACCCATGAGCTACCACCGTCGAACATTTGCCGACGTAGTGGCCTCTGACCAAGCAGGCTTGGTAAGAAGTGCTCCTTAGAAAGGAGGTGATCCAGCCGCACCTTCCGGTACGGCTACCTTGTTACGACTTCGTCCCAATCGCCAGTCCCACCTTCGACAGCTCCCTCCCACAAGGGGTTGGGCCACCGGCTTCGGGTGTTACCGACTTTCGTGACGTGACGGGCGGTGTGTACAAGGCCCGGGAACGTATTCACCGCAGCAATGCTGATCTGCGATTACTAGCAACTCCGACTTCATGGGGTCGAGTTGCAGACCCCAATCCGAACTGAGACCGGCTTTTTGAGATTCGCTCCGCCTCGCGGCATCGCAGCTCATTGTACCGGCCATTGTAGCACGTGTGCAGCCCAAGACATAAGGGGCATGATGACTTGACGTCGTCCCCACCTTCCTCCGAGTTGACCCCGGCAGTCTCCTGTGAGTCCCCATCACCCCGAAGGGCATGCTGGCAACACAGAACAAGGGTTGCGCTCGTTGCGGGACTTAACCCAACATCTCACGACACGAGCTGACGACAGCCATGCACCACCTGTATACCGACCACAAGGGGGGCACCATCTCTGATGCTTTCCGGTATATGTCAAGCCTTGGTAAGGTTCTTCGCGTTGCGTCGAATTAAGCCACATGCTCCGCTGCTTGTGCGGGCCCCCGTCAATTCCTTTGAGTTTTAGCCTTGCGGCCGTACTCCCCAGGCGGGGAACTTAATGCGTTAGCTGCGGCACCGACGACGTGGAATGTCGCCAACACCTAGTTCCCAACGTTTACGGCGTGGACTACCAGGGTATCTAATCCTGTTCGCTCCCCACGCTTTCGCTCCTCAGCGTCAGTAATGGCCCAGAGATCCGCCTTCGCCACCGGTGTTCCTCCTGATATCTGCGCATTTCACCGCTACACCAGGAATTCCGATCTCCCCTACCACACTCTAGCCTGCCCGTATCGACTGCAGACCCGGGGTTAAGCCCCGGGCTTTCACAACCGACGCAACAAGCCGCCTACGAGCTCTTTACGCCCAATAATTCCGGACAACGCTTGCGCCCTACGTATTACCGCGGCTGCTGGCACGTAGTTAGCCGGCGCTTCTTCTGCAGGTACCGTCACTTTCGCTTCTTCCCTGCTGAAAGAGGTTTACAACCCGAAGGCCGTCATCCCTCACGCGGCGTCGCTGCATCAGGCTTTCGCCCATTGTGCAATATTCCCCACTGCTGCCTCCCGTAGGAGTCTGGGCCGTGTCTCAGTCCCAGTGTGGCCGGTCGCCCTCTCAGGCCGGCTACCCGTCGTCGCCTTGGTAGGCCATCACCCCACCAACAAGCTGATAGGCCGCGGGCTCATCCTTCACCGCCGGAGCTTTTAACCTCGTCCCATGCGGGACAGAGTGTTATCCGGTATTAGACCCCGTTTCCAGGGCTTGTCCCAGAGTGAAGGGCAGATTGCCCACGTGTTACTCACCCGTTCGCCACTAATCCACCCCGAAGGGCTTCATCGTTCGACTTGCATGTGTTAAGCACGCCGCCAGCGTTCGTCCTGAGCCAGGATCAAACTCTCCGTGAATGTTCTCCCGTGATCGGGATGACACACACGAGAGCGGAACGACCGGTCGGAATAGGACCGATCGTTCACAGCGTCCTCGCTGTGTAATTGCCTACCGGAACCGTGAGGCCCGGCAGGACTTTCAAAGGAACCTCGAACCTGCCGAAGCAGGCCGGGGTATCAACATATCTGGCGTTGACTTTTGGCACGCTGTTGAGTTCTCAAGGAACGGACGCTTCCTTTGTACTCACCCTCTCGGGCTTTCCTCCGGGCTTTCCCTTCGGTCTTGCGTTTCCGACTCTATCAGACTCTTTCGTGTCCGATTCCCGGTCGAAGCGGGTTCCGCTTTCCAGTTCTTCGCTTTCGCGTTTCCCTTTCCGGCGAGTCCGACTCTATCAGATCCTTTCGGGCCTGATTCCCAGTCAGTGGGGTTTGTCTTCCCGGCCGTTGGGCCGTTCCGACGAGTGAGACTTTAGCGGAATCCTGGGCCCCGACGCTAATCGGGGTCGCGCTCCTTCGAACGCGGATTCCTCATTTCGCAAATGTGCACAGAAAGCTGGGCGACAGATGTCGCTTGCTCGATGCGGTTCCTGCGGAATGGCTGTCCGGGGACCGACCGGAGTCGGCGCTCACGTCGGACAACTCGGAGAACATTACGGATGCAGGCGGCCCGTGTCAACCTCCGGCTGACCCGGGATGTGGTGGAAGGCCAGGCGGTAGTCCCGGGGGCTGGTGGCCAGGTGGGTCGCGAAGTGCTGGCGCATGGTGATCTCGCTGCCGAAACCCGTACGGCGGGCCACCTCGGGGAGCGGGAGGTCGGTCCGCTCCAGGAGCTTCTGGGCTGCGGCGATGCGTTGAGTGATCAGCCAGCGCAGCGGCGTGGTGCCCGTGGTCGCCTGGAAGTGGCGGGCGAAGGAGCGGGGGGACATGCCGGCGCGGGCGGCAAGGTCGGCCACCGTGTGGGGTTCGGCCAGGTGGGTCAGAGCGAAGGCCCGTACCGCGGCAAGGGTGTCGGCGTCCCGGTCCGTGTGCGGGGTGGGGTGCTCGATGAACTGGGCCTGGGTGCCGGTGCGGAACGGGGCCGTGACCATCGAACGGGCGATCGCCGCTGCGGCTTCGGCGCCATGGGCCGTCCGGACGAGATGGAGGCAGAGGTCGATACCTGCCGCGGTGCCGGCTGACGTCCAGACGTTGTCGTCCTGGAGGAAGAGGGCGTCCGGGACGACCGTCACCTGAGGGTGGTGGGTGCGGAGGAGGTCGGTGAGGTTCCAGTGGGTGACGGCTTGGCGGCCGTTGAGGAGTCCTGCCTGGGCGAGAGTGAAGGCGCCGCCGCAGAGTGCGGCTATCGGGGTACCTCGGGTGTGGGCGCGGCGGAGGGCGTCGAGAACCGGCTCGGGAGCGGGGGTCAGGTGGTCGTCGAGGCCGGGGACGACGATCAGCTCGGCGCCGGCCAGCCAGGCGAGGGTGCGGTCCGGGCTGAGGGAGAGGCCGCCGCGCAGCGGGATGGGGGCCGGGTCGGCGGCGGTGCGGCGCAGGTCGAAGAGCGGGACGCCGCGGTCGGTGCGGTCCACGCCCCAGACCTCGGTGATGACCGAGACGTCGAAGGCGCGGATGCCGGGGAACGCGACCAGCGCGATGCGCGTGGGGGTGAAGGAGGGGCGGGGCGGCATGCTGGCAGTAAAGCATCGATCGATGGCTTTTTGACCTCTGGGTGATACCGGTCCGGGGCGGCAGCATCGTTCGTATGGAGATCGCAGAGAACGCAGCGCTGGTCGTGGTGGACGTGCAGGAAGGCTTTGAGGAGGAGGCTCACTGGGGGCCGCGGAACAATCCTGAGGCGGATCGGAACATTGCGGAGCTCATCGACGCCTGGCAGACGAGCGGACGGCCCGTCGTGTTCGTGCGGCATGACTCGACGAAGCCGGATTCGCCGCTGCGGCCCGGCTACTCGGGGAACGCGTTCAAGGGGTATGTGGAGGAGCGGCGTGGGAAGGGCAGCGGGCCCGAGCTGTTCCTGACGAAGACCGTGAATTCCGCCTTCTACGGCACGCCCGATCTCGGGACGTGGCTCAGTGAGGGCGGGGTGCGGCAGATCGTGGTGGCCGGGATCCAGACGAATATGTGCGCGGAGACGACGGCGCGGATGGGCGGGAATCTCGGGTACGAGGTGTTCTTCGCGTTCGATGCCACGTACACGTTCGACGGGGTCGGGCCGTGGGGGTGGGTGCTGAGCGCGGACGAGCTGGCGCGGGCCACCGCTGTGTCGCTGCACAGCGGTGGGTTCGCGAAGGTCGTGACCAGTGCGGAGCTGGTGGCTGCCGCCGGGAAGTGAGGGTCAGCCGTTGCCCGAGGCCAGCTCGCGGCTGCGGTCGCGGGCTGCTTCGAGGGCGGCGATCAGGGCGGCGCGTACGCCGTGGTTCTCCAGCTCCCGGATGGCACTGATGGTGGTGCCGGCCGGGCTGGTGACGGCTTCGCGGAGCTTGACCGGGTGTTCGCCGCTGTCCCGGAGCATCACCGCCGCGCCGATGGCGGCCTGCACGATCAGGTCGTGGGCCTGGGCGCGGGGCAGACCGAGCAGGATGCCCGCGTCGGTCATCGCCTCGACGAGAAAGTAGAAGTACGCGGGTCCCGAGCCGGACAGTGCGGTCGCGGCGTCCTGCTGGGACTCGGGGACGCGGAGGGTCTTGCCCACCCCGCCGAAGATCGCCTCGGCGGTGGCGAGATGTTCGGTGGTGGCGTGGCTGCCCGCCGAGATGACGGACATGCCCTCGTCGACGAGGACAGGGGTGTTCGGCATGACCCGTACGACCGGAGTCCTCGCGGCGAGGCGATCCTCGATGAAGGCGGTTGTGATACCGGCGGCGGCGCTGATGACCAGCCGGTCGGCCGTGAGATGGGAGGTGAGTTCGTCGAGGAGCCGGCCCATGTCCTGGGGCTTGACCGCGAGGATGAGGACGTCGGCGCGCTTGGCGGCTTCGGCGTTGGTGACGGACTCGACGCCGTAACGGGTACGGAGTTCCTCGGCACGCTCGGATCGGCGGGCGGTGACCAGCAGGTCGGCCGGGCGCCAGCCCGCCCGGATCATGCCGCTGAGCAGTGCCTCGCCGATCTTGCCGGTGCCGAGGACTGCGACTGTCTGGGTCATGCGGTTCACCCTCCGGACGGTGCGGTGGTACGCGGTTCTGGTGGTGCGTCGTCGCCGCCATCCTCGCACCGGCACGTCAGGTGGTGCGGCGGCGGAGGGTGGCTGCGCCGAGGGCGAGGACGAGAAGGGCGCAGCCCGAGACGATCAGGACGTCGCGGACGAAGTTGCCGGTGACCTCGGTGTGGTGGAGAACTTCGTTCATGCCGTCGACCGCGTACGACATGGGCAGGACGTTCGAGACCGCTTCGAGAGCGGGTGCCATCCGGTCGCGCGCGATGAACAGTCCGCAGAGCAGGAGTTGCGGGAAGATCACGGCCGGCATGAACTGGACGGCCTGGAACTCGGACGCGGCGAAGGCCGAGACGAAGAGGCCGAGGGCCGTGCCGAGCAGGGCGTCGAGCAGGGCGACGAGGAGCAGCAGCCAAGGGGAGCCGACCACGTCGAGACCGAGCACCCAGACCGAGAGCGCGGTGGCCAGGAGGGACTGGAGGATCGCGACGGCGCCGAACGCGAGGGCGTAGCCGGCGATCAGGTCACCCTTGCCGAGCGGCATGGCGAGGAGGCGTTCCAGGGTGCCCGAGGTGCGTTCGCGGAGGGTGGCGATCGAGGTCACCAGGAACATCGTGATCAGCGGGAAGATACCGAGGAGCGAGGCGCCGATGGCGTCGAAGGTCTGTGGGCTGCCGTCGAAGACGTACCGGAGCAGCGTGATCAACACGACCGGGATGAGGAGCAGCAACGCGACGGTGCGCGGGTCATGGGTCAGCTGGCGCAGGACGCGGGCGGCGGTGGCGAGGGTGCGGGCGGGGCTGAGGGCCTGGGGTCCGGGCCGGTCGCGGCCGCCGGTGGGGGCCTGCGGGGTGGCGGTGGCCTGCTGTGGCGTGTTGGCCGTGCTCATCGGGCGTTCTCCTGAGAAGTGGCGGCCTCGTCGACCAGGTGGAGGAAGGCTTCTTCGACGGTGGCGGTCCGGGCGTGGGTGCGCAGTGCCTCGGGGGTGCCGTCGGCAAGGATCGCGCCCTCGCGCATGAGGAGCAGGCGGTGGCAGCGCTCGGCCTCGTCCATGACGTGGGAGGAGACGAGGAGCGTGGTGCCGTGGTCGGCGGCGAGGGTATGGAAGAGGCTCCACAGGTCGCGGCGGAGCACCGGGTCGAGGCCGACGGTCGGTTCGTCGAGGACGAGGAGTTCGGGCGTGCCGAGCAGGGCTGCGCCGAGGGAGACACGGGTCAGCTGGCCGCCGGAGAGAGTGCCGGCGAGCGCGTCCGCGTGGCTGGTCAGGTCGACATCGGTGAGGGCGCGGGCGACGGCGGCGCGGCGGGCGTCCCGGTGTCTGCGGCCCGGCTGAAGGATCGCCGCGAAGTAGTCGAGGTTCTGCCGGACGCTGAGGTCGGTGTAGACCGACGGCGCCTGGGTGACGTACCCGATACGTGGGCGAAGGGTGGGGTGGCCCGCGGGGTTGCCGAGGACGTCGAGGGTGCCCGTGACCTTGGCCTGGGTGCCCACGACAGCTCGCATCAGGGTGGATTTGCCGCAGCCGGAGGGGCCCAGAAGGCCGGTGATCCTGCCGGGTTCGACGGTGAAGTCGAGACCGCGCAGGACGGTGCGGCCGCCTCGTACGACCGTGAGGCCGCGGGCCTCGATGGCGGCACCCGAATTATTCATCATGCGATGAATTTTGATCCTCGGCACGGTCGCTCGTCAAGGGATCGGGGCGGCGCAGCCTTCGAAGGCGCGGAGGCGCCCTCGGTGCGGGGCGTGGAGCGGGCTGCACCACGCCGACCGCGCATCGGCAGCGGCCCTGGAGGCGCGGGCCGCGGTGCGGGAGGCACGAGAGCGGTGGGGAGTTGTGGAGGTGGGTGGGGCTGGGTCGGCGTGAGGGTCGGCCTGAGGGTCAGCGCCTTGCCACGCCGAGGTCGACCACGTAACTCTCCTCGACCGCGCCGTCCGGAAAGAGCTCCGCCAGGCAGTCGCGTTCCTCGGCGAGGAACCGGCGCGTGGGTTCCTCGCCGAGGACGAGGAAGGCGGAGTGGCTGCCGAGGTTGGCGAGGTGGGTGTCGACGGAGACCTGGCGGGTCCAGGGCACCAGGCGGTGCACGAAGCCGAGTTCGGCCGGCAGGTCGCGGGAGCGGACGGGCGAACCGTGGGCGCTGTCGTCCGCGCCGAGGAAGCGGCGGAGTCGGGCGTCCTGCCCGGCGATCCAGGGGACGGCGTGATCGGAGACGTTCCACCAGAGCGCGAGCGCGCCGCCCGGGCGCAGGACACGAAGGGCCTCGGAGGTGGATCGGCTCTGATCGGTCCAGTGCCAGGACTGGGCGTACGTGATCAGGTCGGCCGAGGCGGTGGCGAAGGGAAGGCGGTTGCCGTCGCCGCGCACGATCGGTACGTGCGGGAGTGTGCGGTGCAGTTCCGCCGCCATCCCGGGGCCCGGTTCGACGGCAGTGACGTGGGCCCCGCGCTCGGACAGGAGCCGGGTGGAGATGCCGGTGCCCGCGCCGACGTCGAGGGTGCGGGCACCGCGCAGGGGGTGGCCGGTGAGCTCTTCGACCGCGGCGAAGAGGGCTGGCGGGTAGCCGGGGCGGGCCGCGGCGTACTGGGCGGCGGCGCGGTCGAAGGAGAGGGCGCGGGAGCGAGGCGTGGTGGGGTCTCCGTGGGGCATGGAGGTCATCCTGGCCCGGGTGGGGTTACTTGCGGCGAGGTTTCCTGCCCTTGGGCGTCTTGCGGCCTGCCGGGTTTCCGGTTCGGGCCGAGCGGCGCTTGGCGTACTGGGCGACGGCGGCCTCGTACTCCGTGCGCCGCAGCTTCTCGCCCGGCGCCTCCAGGAACGAGCGGAAGAAGTACGCGAGCAGCGAGCCGATGAAACCGATCGTCTTCAGACTGCGCAGGTTGTCCTCGCCGGCCGGCTCGGCGGGGCGGCGGCTGAACCCTTCCCAGGTCTTGCGGAAGGCGATGGCGCTGCAGATGCCGAACATCAGGACGATCAGGATTCCGACGAAGCTGCCGACGTCGGCGATCTCCAGGCCCTGGTAGGCGAAGCGGAGCACGAAGCAGGAGGCGACGGCCGCGGCGAGGGAGCCGAGGGCGACGCCGACGCGGCGGAGCGCGTACCGGCCGTCGTGCTCGACCCAGGTCGTACCGAAGAAGCGGATGGGCTCGGGCTGCGGGCCGGGGGCGGTGCCGGTGCCGGTGCTCGCGGTGCTGGGCTCGGTGCCGTCGGAGGCTTCGCTTTTCTCGCTCACGAGGTCGATTATCCCCGGGGCGGCGGCGGTACCGGCGGCGGCGCTGCCCCTACGCGGGACGGAGCAGCGCCGTCCGGCATCAGCCGCAGTGCTCCCACGGGCTCGTGTACGTGTACGTACCGACGCCCGCCTCGATCATTCCGCCCCACTTCACGCAGCGGCTGCCTGCGGCGAGGCGTACCGGCCCGGCGTACGAGGAGTACGTGCCCTGGTCCTTCGCCTGATTCTTGCCGTCGCCGTCCACATCGAGCCAGGCGCCGGTCGGCAGCGCGTAACCGCTGGTGGAGGAGGAATGGAGAGTGACCACGCAGTTGGACTTGGTGCTCGCGTTGTAGAGCAGATAGACGCGGCCGAGTTCGGTGGTGGAGTTGCGGAAGGCGTGCGAGTCGATCTGGGTGTAGCCGGATCCGCAGATACCGGCCGGGGTGGCGGCAGTGGTGGCGGCTTCTGTGGACGCCGCGTGGGCCGGGACGGCGCCGAGGGCCGCCAGTGCGGCGATCGTCGAGGCGATGACCGCCCAGCGGTGGATGCGGACGTCGGTACGGACAGGGATGTGCATGCTCCCCCAATCGTGAGAACGCATGATGGGCGTGATTCTGGGCATCTGCCCGAATACGTGGAGTGACTACCCGTCCGTCTCGTCGGGCACACGCAGTGGCCCCCGGCGTATGCGAACGCCGGGGGCCACTGCGTGTGCGGGATCTGGTGTCGTGTCAGCCGAGCTTCGAGACGTCGCGCACCGCGCCACGGTCCGCGCTCGTCGCCATCGCCGCATACGCGCGCAGCGCCGCCGAGACCTTGCGCTCGCGGTTCTTCGGCGCGTACACGCCGTTCAGCGCCTCACGGCGGGTGGTCAGCTCGGCCTCGGGGACGAGGAGCTCGATCGAGCGGTTCGGGATGTCGATCCGGATCCGGTCGCCGTCCTCGACCAGGGCGATCGTGCCGCCCGACGCCGCCTCCGGCGATGCGTGGCCGATCGACAGGCCCGACGTGCCGCCGGAGAAGCGGCCGTCGGTGACGAGCGCACAGCTCTTGCCGAGGCCGCGGCCCTTCAGGAAGGAGGTGGGGTAGAGCATCTCCTGCATGCCGGGGCCGCCGCGCGGACCCTCGTAACGGATGACGACGACGTCGCCCTCCTTGATCTCCTTGCGGAGGATCTTGTCGACGGCCTCGTCCTGCGACTCGCAGACGACCGCCGGGCCCTCGAAGGTCCAGATCGACTCGTCGACGCCCGCCGTCTTCACGACGCAGCCGTCCTCGGCGAGGTTTCCCTTCAGGACCGCGAGGCCGCCGTCCTTGGAGTACGCGTGCTCCAGGTCACGGATGCAGCCACCCGCCGCGTCCAGGTCGAGGGTGTCCCAGCGCTCGGACTGCGAGAAGGCCGTCGCGGAACGCACGCATCCCGGGGCCGCGTGCCACAGCTCGACGGCCTCGGGGGACGGGGAGCCGCCGCGGACGTCCCAGTTCTTCAGCCACTCGCCGAGGGTGGCCGAGTGCACCGAATGCACGTCCTCGTTGAGCAGGCCGCCGCGGTGCAGCTCACCGAGGATGGCGGGGATGCCGCCGGCCCGGTGGACGTCCTCCATGTAGTACGTGCCGCCGGGGGCCACGTTGGGGGCGACCTTCGAGAGGCAGGGGACACGGCGCGAGACCTCGTTGATGTCGTCGAGGTCGTAGTCCAGCTCGGCCTCCTGTGCGGCGGCGAGCAGGTGCAGGATCGTGTTGGTGGAGCCGCCCATGGCGATGTCCAGCGCCATGGCGTTGTCGAACGCGGCGCGGGTGCCGATGGAGCGCGGCAGGACCGTCGCATCGTCCTGCTCGTAGTAGCGCTTGGTGATCTCGACGACCGTGCGGCCGGCCTCCTCGTACAGCGCCTTGCGGGCGGTGTGCGTGGCGAGGACGGAGCCGTTGCCGGGGAGGGAGAGGCCGAGGACCTCGGTCAGACAGTTCATCGAGTTGGCGGTGAACATGCCGGAACAGCTGCCGCAGGTGGGGCAGGCGTTCTCCTCGATACGGAGGATGTCCTCGTCCGAGACGTTCTCGTTGACGGCGTCACTGATCGCGTTGATCAGGTCGAGCTTGCGGACCGTGCCGTCGACGAGGGTGGCCCTGCCTGCCTCCATCGGACCGCCGGAGACGAAGACCGTCGGGATGTTGAGGCGCATCGCGGCCATCAGCATGCCAGGGGTGATCTTGTCGCAGTTGGAGATGCAGATCAGCGCGTCCGCGCAGTGCGCCTCGACCATGTACTCGACGGAGTCGGCGATCAGGTCGCGGGACGGGAGGCTGTAGAGCATCCCGGCGTGGCCCATCGCGATGCCGTCGTCGACGGCGATCGTGTTGAACTCACGGGGGACGGCGCCTGCGGCCTTGACGGCGTCGGAGACGATCCTGCCCACGGGGGCGAGGTGGGTGTGGCCGGGGACGAACTCGGTGAACGAGTTGGCGACCGCGATGATCGGCTTGCCGATGTCCTCGCCGGCTACGCCCGAGGCCCGCATAAGGGCGCGGGCGCCCGCCATGTTGCGGCCGTGGGTGACAGTGCGGGACCTCAGCTGGGGCATCGTCTCTCGCTCCTTCGACAGAAAAGACTGTCTTCGAGCCTACGCCTCGGCTCCAAGATCTGGACACCGTGTCCGAAATGCGGGACGGGGTGCTCAGTGGATGGGCGGGGTGCGGTTCGGTGGGTGGGGGTCGCTGCGCGGCCGTTCCTCCCGCCCGCTCCCTTCCTGGAACCGGGGCTCCACCCCGGACCCAGGGCCTCGAGCACCGTACGGACCGAAAGGTCACCCGGGGGCGGTCAGGTCTCCGTCAAGTAACGCTGGAGCGTCGGTGCGACCATGGCGATGATCTTCTCGGGGTCCGCAGAAGCCATCGGCTCCGCCTGGATCACGTACCGCAGCATCGCGATCCCGAGCATGTGCGACGCGGCCAGTTCCGCACGGAACGTCGCGTCCGGTACGTCGAGCGCCTCCGCGATCCGCTCCAGCACCCGTCGCAGGACGAAGCCGCGCAGCACCTTCGCCGCCCCTTCGTGCGTCAGGGCGGAGCGCGTGATCGCCAGCAGGGGAGCCCTGGACGCCGGGTTCTCCCACACCCCGATGAAGTAGCGGGCCAGCCGCTCCCCCAGGCCGTCCGTGCCCATGCCCAGGACGGACGGGATCACGAGGGCGGGTTCGAAGGAGACCTCGATCGCCGCCGCGAAGACCTCGTCCTTCGTACCGAAGTAGTGATGGACGAGTGCGGCGTCGACGCCTGCCGCCTTGGCGATGCCCCGGATCGACGTCTTGTCGTAGCCGCGTTCGGCGAATTCGGTACGGGCCGCTTCCAGGATGCGTTCGCGGGCGCCGGGGCCGGTGCCTGCCGTCGTACGGGCGGGGCGGCCTCGGCGCTTCGGGCGCTCGGGGGGTGTGTGCGCCGTGCCCTCCCCGCCGGTGTTCCCGCCCGCCCTGCCGGGGGTCATGAGCGCGGGACCTGCGCCGACGAGGAAGCCAGGTGGAGCCGGGTGAAGGCGAGCGCCTCCGCCAGGTCGGCTTCACGTTCGGCTGCGGACATGGCGCGGCGGGTGTTGACCTCGATGACGACATGGCCGTCGAAGCCCGTACGCGCCAGGCGCTCCAGCAGTTCCGCGCAGGGCTGGTCACCGCGGCCGGGCACCAGGTGCTCGTCCTTGTTGGAGCCCTTGCCGTCGGCGAGGTGGATGTGGGCGAGCCGGTCGCCCATCCGGTCGACCATGGCCATGCCGTCGGTGCGGGCGGTCGCGGTGTGCGAGAGGTCCACGGTGAAGTGGCGGTAGTCGTTGTTGGTGACGTCCCAGTCGGGGGCGTACGCGAGCATCTCGCGGTCCCGGTACCGCCACGGGTACATGTTCTCGACGGCGAAGCGCACATCCGTCTCGTCCGCCATCCGCCAGATGCCGGTGACGAAGTCGCGCGCGTACTGACGCTGCCAGCGGAACGGCGGATGGACGACGACGGTCGTCGCTCCGAGCTTCTCCGCGGCCGCGCGGGCCCGCTGGAGCTTCACCCATGGATCGGTGGACCAGACTCGCTGGGTGATCAGCAGACAGGGCGCGTGAACCGCGAGGATCGGCACCTGGTGGTAGTCCGAGAGCCGTCGCAACGCCTCGATGTCCTGGCTGACGGGATCGGTCCAGACCATGATCTCGACACCGTCGTAGCCCAGACGCGCGGCAATCTCGAAGGCCGTCGCCGTCGACTCCGGATAGACGGAAGCCGTCGACAGGGCGACCTTCGCATCCGGGATGCGCACCACTGGTTCTGCCACGCAGACAGCGTACGGGGCAGGTGTGCGCCCCACCGAGGCGTCGGGGTGGAAAGTGAGAAGGGCCATGACTCCGCTCCCGACGTTCCGCGCTCCCCGTCGCCCCGGTCCTCCGGCGGAACGCACGGTCAGTTCAGTGCGGCGGCCGCCCCCGTCGGGAGGTGGTCCAGGCGGCGCAGGATCACTCCCTCACGCAGCGCCCACGGGCAGATCTCCAGCTCCTCCACGCCGAACAGATCCATCGCCCCCTCGGCGACCATCGCCCCGGCGAGCAGCTGCGCGGCCCGCCCCTCGGAGACGCCGGACAGCCGTCCGCGCTGGTCGACTGTCATGGCCGCCAGCTTGGGCACCCATTCCTCCAGCGCCTTCCGGGTGAGGGCGCGCTGCACGTAGAGGCCCTCGGCGGAGCGCGCGGCGCCTGCGATCCTGGCGAGCTGCTTGAACGTCTTGGAGGTCGCCACGACGTGGTCGGGGCGGCCGAAGCGGCTGAACTCGCCGACCGTACGGGCGATGCTGGCCCGCACGTGGCGGCGCAGCACCTTCACCTCCGCCGGGTCCGGCGGGTCGTGCAGCAGCCAGCCGGCGGTGAGGCGCCCGGCCCCGAGCGGCAGCGACACGGCGGCGTCGGGCTCCTCGTCGATGCCGTACGCGATCTCCAGCGAGCCGCCGCCGATGTCGAGGACCAGCAGCTTCCCCGCCGACCAGCCGAACCAGCGGCGGGCCGCGAGGAAGGTGAGCCGGGCCTCCTCCTCGCCGCTGAGGACGGCGAGATCGACGCCCGTCGCCTCCCGTACCCGGGTCAGCACCTGGTCGGCGTTGCTCGCTTCCCGCACCGCGGACGTGGCGAACGGCAGCACGTCCTCGCAGCCCTTGTCCTCGGCGGCCTGCAGCGCACCGTTGATCGTCGACACGAGCCGGTCCACGCCCTCGGGGCCGATCGCTCCGTCCGCATCGAGAAGTTCGGCCAGGCGCAGTTCCGCCTTGTGCGAGTGCGCGGGCAGCGGGCGGGCGCCGGGATGCGCGTCCACCACCAGCAGATGAACCGTGTTCGACCCCACGTCGAGGACTCCGAGTCTCATACGCGGAACGCTACTGCCCCCGCGGACTTACTCTTGGCCCGTGCCAAAGACGAAAAAGGCGAAGCCGGGCAAAGTCACGAATAAGCAGAGAACGAAGCAGGAGATGCAGCAGCCGGAAATGAACGGGCCTGACCGGTCCGAAGACGAGAAGGGGATCGACTTCGCACGCGCATGGGTCGAGTTCCCCGACCCCGCGGACGACGAGCAGATCTTCCGCTGCGACCTGACCTGGCTGACCTCCAGGTGGACCTGCATCTTCGGCAGTGGCTGCCAGGGCATCCAGGCGGGCCGTGCGGGCGACGGATGCTGCACGCTGGGTGCGCACTTCTCCGACGAGGACGACGAGAAGCGGGTGGCGGACCACGTCTCCCGGCTGACCCCGGAGCTGTGGCAGTTCCACGACGTCGGCACGGAGACGGGCTGGGTCGAGGTCGACGACGACGGCGAACGCCAGACGCGCCGCTGGAAGGGGTCCTGCATCTTCCAGAACCGGCCCGGATTTGCGGCCGGAGCCGGGTGTTCGCTGCACATCCTGGCGCTGCGCGAGGGCAAGGAGCCCCTGGAGACCAAGCCGGACGTGTGCTGGCAGCTGCCGATCCGGCGTACGTACGACTGGATCGACCGCCCCGACGACACACGCGTGCTCCAGGTCTCGATCGGCGAGTACGACCGCCGGGGCTGGGGTCCGGGCGGTCACGATCTGCACTGGTGGTGCACGTCGGCGACCTCGGCGCACGGGGCCGGGGAGCCGGTGTATGTCTCGTACAAGCCCGAGCTCACCGAGCTGATGGGCAAGGAGGCGTACGAGCGGCTGGTCGAACTGTGCGAGGAGCGGTTGTCCTCGCTGCTGCCGATGGCGCCGCATCCGGCGGATCCGGTAGAACCCGCGGAGGCCCAGGGGCCCCGTCGCCCGCGGGGCTGAGGACCGACGGGCAGAGGGCCGACGGGCCGAGTTCGGCATTCACCCCGTCGGCGCCGGGCCGGACGGGCTTGTCCCCGGGTCGGATGGGCTGGACGAGTTCGACGGGTCCGGTGACGGCGGCTGAGTCGGGTCGGTCGGCGACGGGTCGGTCGGCGAGGGTGTGGGATCCGTCGGATCCGGCGACGGGTCGGTCGGCGAAGGCGTGGGGTCCGTCGGATCCGGCGACGGACCCGTGGGACCCGGTGAGGACGGCGGCGGGTCGGACGGCACCGACGGGCCGCCGGACGACATCGCTCCGTACCCGCTGATCGTCACCGCCGAGCCCGACGGGGCGAGGCCGACACGGGCGCCCCAGGCACCCGCCGGTTCTCTCGCATGGTCGACGAGGACGCGGATCGTGACGCTCTCACCTGCGGCAAGGGTGCCGGAGGACCTGCTGAGGCGCAGCCAGGGCGCATCCGCCCGCGCCGACCAGGCCACGGGCGCGCTGCCCGAGGCGGTCAGCGTGATCAGCGTCGTGCCGCCGGAGGAACGGGCCGTGACCAGGATCCTGCCAGGGCCGTGCTGTCCCGTCCCCGCGCCGATGACCTCGGCAGAGACATCCGGCGTACGGCTGCCGTCCTTGAAGCGGGCGCCTGGCTCGGGGCTGGCGTTGCCCGCATTCTCGTAGCGGTCGTGCGGGTCGCCGTCGAGACCGCGCCGGTCGTCCGTCCCGGTCGCGGTGACCGACGCTCCGTCGTGCCCCTCGCCGGTCAGCGGCGCCCCCCTGTAGGCGGACCACAGGGCAATCACGGGGGCGGCGACAACCGTCGCCACCACCGTCGTCGTCACGACTCTCGCCCGGAGCCGGTCCCGGCGCGCGGCGTGGTCCTTGGGGTCCATCGGGAAGCCCGCCCGGTCGAAGCGCGGACTGCCGGACCGACTCCTCTGGGCGTGGATCATCGCGACGTATGCGGACGGCCGCGGCGCCTCGACGACCGGCAGCGCGGCCGCAGGGGTCAAGGCACCGCCCGGCCAGGGGCCCCCGGCGCCCGCCCGTTCGGCGGCGCGACGGCAGCGGGGGCAGTCGTCGACGTGGCGGACGAGTTCGCGGCGCAGGGCGGCTGAGAGCAGGACGCGGTGGTCGCCGGTGAGGCGGGCGACGGTGGGACAGTTGCCGGTCTCGACGACGGCGAGGGCGGCGCGGGTGCGTTCCACCTCGCAGGCCGCGGCGGCGAGGATCTCGCGGGCGGCCGCGGGTTCGAGGCCGAGGACGGCGGCCACGGCGCCCGGGGCGAGGCGGTGGCGTACGGCCAGTTCGAGCGCTTCGCGTTGTTCGGGCGTGGTGCCGGCCGCTTCGGGCCAGGCGAGCTGTGCGAGTTCGCGGCGGTGCGCTTCGGCGGCCGCGGCGGAATCGGGGGTCGGGGCGTGGGCGTTCGTGAGGCCCGCCTCACTGGTGGTGTCGGGGGGTGGGGTGACGGCCGGGAGCGCACGGTTTCCTGAACGCGCCCCCCTGGGGGTCTTCCCGCCCGGCTGCTTCCCCTGCTGCCGGCGATGCGCCTGACGACCCCGTTTCTGCTCGGCGAGCTTTCGCAGGCACGTCCACCTGGCCAGCGCGTAGAGCCAGGTTTTACGTTCCTCCTCACCTGCGGGACACCGCCCGTCCTGCCGTTCCGCGATGGCGAGCACACTCCCGAGCGCCTCGACGGCGCCGTCGTGGTCGCAGAGCGCGGAGAGGCAGTAGGTGAACAGGCCGTCGAGATGCGGCTCGTAATGAGCGGGCGGTCGCTGCGACGACGAGTGGGGCGCACGGCGCTGCATCCGGTGTGCGCCGGTGGTGGGTGTGGGGGTCTCCAGCCTGCTGCTCGTCACCCGGCGACCGTAGACAGGGCAAGGCATGTTCTTGGCGACTCTTGCCCACTATTAACCCTTACGGGTGAACGTATCGCTCAAAAGGGGACAGGAACCCCTGATTCCGCCGAAGCCTCCTCTCTGTTCCCTGTCACCGCGACCGCCCGCGCACCCGCGCCGGGCGGTGTTGTCAGTCCTCACCTATACGGTGGCGCCATGGCTGCCCGTACGAAATCCGCGAAGGACCGGCCGTCCTATCGCTGCACCGAATGCGGCTGGACCACCGCCAAGTGGCTCGGTCGTTGCCCCGAATGCCAGGCGTGGGGGACGGTCGAGGAATTCGGCGGCGTCCCTGCCGTACGGACCACGGCGGCCGGCCGCGTGAGCACGGCCGCTCTCCCCATCGGCCAGGTCGACAGCCGGCAGGCCACCGCCCGGTCGACCGGTGTCGACGAGCTGGACCGGGTGCTCGGCGGCGGGCTGGTCCCCGGCGCCGTGGTGCTGGTCGCGGGCGAGCCGGGCGTGGGCAAGTCGACGCTCCTGCTGGACGTGGCAGCCAAGGCCGCCAGTGACGAGCACCGCACTCTCTATGTCACCGCGGAGGAGTCCGCGAGCCAGGTGCGGCTGCGTGCCGACCGTATCCGCGCGATCAACGACCACCTCTACCTCGCGGCCGAGACCGACCTCTCCGCGGTCCTCGGCCATCTGGACGCGGTCAAGCCGTCCCTGCTCATCCTCGACTCCGTACAGACCGTCGCCTCGCCCGAGATCGACGGTGCGCCCGGCGGTATGGCGCAGGTCCGCGAGGTCGCCGGAGCGCTCATCCGCGCCTCGAAGGATCGTGGCATGTCCACGCTGCTGGTCGGCCACGTCACCAAGGACGGCGCGATCGCCGGGCCGCGGCTGCTGGAACATCTCGTCGACGTGGTGCTGTCCTTCGAGGGCGACCGTCATGCCCGCCTCCGCCTGGTCCGCGGCGTGAAGAACCGGTACGGAGCGACGGACGAGGTCGGCTGTTTCGAACTGCACGACGAGGGCATCACCGGCCTCGCCGACCCGTCCGGGCTCTTCCTCACCCGGCGCGACGAACCCGTACCCGGCACCTGTCTGACAGTCACCCTGGAGGGACGGCGCCCGCTCGTCGCCGAAGTGCAGGCGCTGACGGTCGATTCGCAGATCCCGTCGCCCCGGCGCACCACCTCCGGGCTCGAGACGTCCCGGGTCTCGATGATGCTGGCCGTTCTGGAGCAGCGCGGCCGGATCAGCTCGCTCGGAAAACGGGACATCTACAGCGCGACGGTCGGCGGGGTGAAGCTCTCCGAGCCCGCCGCCGACCTCGCGGTCGCACTGGCGCTGGCCAGTGCGGCAAGCGACACACCACTGCCCAAGAACCTGGTGGCGATCGGCGAAGTGGGCCTCGCGGGCGAGGTCAGACGGGTGACCGGGGTGCAGCGCAGACTGGCCGAGGCACACCGGCTGGGCTTCACCCACGCACTGGTCCCGACCGACCCGGGGAAGGTCCCGGCCGGTATGAAGGTCACGGAAGTCGCCAACATGGGCGACGCGCTGAGAGTACTCCCGCGCCGGTCTCATACGGAGGCCCCACGGGAGGACAACGCGCGCCGGTAGACTTTGCCCTGGTCTCGCCCGTCCGTACGAACGGTACGAGGGACGTAAGGGCACCGCAAACCTGTGACCGGAGGAGTGCAGTGGCAGCCAACGACCGGGCAGCATCGCCCGGAAAGTCCGGCCAAGGCACCGGTAACGAGGCGCTGATGCGCGCCTCGCTGAGCGCCGTCGCGCCCGGAACGGCCTTGCGGGACGGCCTGGAGCGCATTCTCCGCGGCAACACCGGCGGGCTGATCGTGCTGGGCATGGACAAGACCGTCGAGTCCATGTGCACCGGCGGCTTCGTGCTGGATGTCGAGTTCACCGCGACGCGACTGCGCGAGCTGGCCAAGCTCGACGGGGCGCTGATCCTCGACAAGGACATGAGCAAGATCCTCCGGGCCGGCGTGCAGCTGGTCCCGGACGCCTCCATCCCCACCGAGGAGACCGGCACCCGCCACCGCACGGCGGACCGGGTCTCCAAGCAGTGCAACTTCCCTGTCGTCTCGGTCTCGCAGTCGATGCGTCTGATCGCGCTGTACGTGGACGGGGAGCGCCGGGTCCTGGAGGAGTCCGCCGCGATCCTGTCGCGCGCCAATCAGGCCCTCGCCACCCTGGAGCGGTACAAGCTCCGGCTCGACGAGGTGGCGGGCACGCTCTCCGCGCTGGAGATCGAGGACCTGGTGACGGTCCGCGATGTGACGGCTGTCGCACAGCGGCTGGAGATGGTGCGCCGGATCGCGACCGAGATCGCCGAGTACGTGGTGGAGCTGGGCACCGACGGCCGGCTTCTCTCGCTCCAGCTCGACGAGTTGATCGCGGGCGTCGAGCCGGAGCGCGAGCTGGTCGTGCGCGACTATGTGCCGGAGCCGACCGCGAAGCGGTCCCGTACGGTCGCGGAGGCGCTGACCGAGCTGGACGCGCTCTCTCACACCGAGTTGCTCGAACTCCCCGTCGTGGCACGGGCCCTGGGGTACAGCGGCTCGCCCGAGACCCTGGACTCGGCGGTCTCGCCGCGCGGCTTCCGGCTGCTGGCGAAGGTGCCACGACTGCCCGGAGCGATCATCGACCGGCTCGTGGAGCACTTCGGAGGCCTGCAGAAGCTGCTCGCGGCGAGCGTGGACGATCTCCAGACGGTGGACGGGGTCGGCGAGGCGCGGGCGCGGAGCGTGCGCGAGGGGCTCTCGCGGCTGGCCGAGTCGTCGATTCTTGAGCGGTACGTGTAGGCGCGGGTCTCACGTCGGCTCGGGGCCCGGTCGGTGGACCGGGCCCCGACGTGCGTTTGGGGCCGTGTTCACGTTCCGCTCAGCACGCCGGTACTTCGCGGACCGGTCATTGGCGGGCCGGTCATTGGCGGGCCGGTACTGCGCGAGCCAGTCTTTCGCGTCGGCTCCTCGCGGACTCGTCCATCTCGAACCGGCCCTTCGCACGCCGGTACTTCGCAAGCCGGCCTTTCGCTTCATTCCTTCGCGAGGACGAACGATGCGCGCTGCACGGGCTCGCCGGAGGTTTTCGCCTCGACGAGGTACGTACCCGGCCCCACTGATCCCGCGGGTGGCGTCGCGCACTGCGGAGCGCTCTTCTTCCGGTCCCACTCCACGGTGTGAACGATGGTCGCGCCCGCCGGGACCTCCAGCAGCACACTGCCCGCGTTGCGCGGGCAGTCCTTCGAGGACCACACCTCGGCGTCGTCGCCACCGGCCTCGGTGATGGTGAGCACCGCGCTCTTCGGTCCGAAGTCGGCCTTGCAGGCGGTGGACAAGGTGTTCTTGGCGATCAACCGGAACTTCGGCTTCTCGCCGGGGCCGTAGCTGAGCTCGGTGCGCAGGGTCAACTGCAGTGCAGAAGGGGTGCAGTCGGGGATCGAGGAGCCGGCCGGCACCTGCCGGCCCTCGGTTCCGCCGCCGGAATCCGATCCGGTGCCGGGGTCGCCGTTGCTGCCGTCGCCTGTCCCGCCCGTGGTGCCCTCGGAGCCCGCGTCGGTACCACCGCTGCCGTCACCGCTGCCCGACTCGTCGCGCCCGCCCGGCTGTTGGCTTATGGCCGGCCCCGAACTGGCAGGCCCAGGACCGATGGAGTGTGCGGGACCGGACCCGCTGGGCCGGGAATCGTCCTTGTTCCCCTTGCTCCCACCGGAGGTGACGGCCCATACGATCAGCAGCGCGAGCAGCGCAACCAGCGTCGCCGCTACGGCCCTCCGTCGCCAGTAGATGGTGGAGGGAAGCGGCCCGATCGGATTGCGCAGAGATCCCACGGCGCAAACTGTACGAGAAGTCGGCGCCAACTCCCGCCCCACCCGCCGCTCCGAGCCCCAAGTTTTGCGGATCATCATCATGGGGTGACTGGATTCCGATCCCTACTTTCGTCAGGTGCGGCCCCTGACGATCGCGCAATGTGACGATCGCGCACCGTTGCCTACGGTCAGTCACATGAAGAGTTCGACCACTGAGGCTGTGTACAGGGACATCACCGACTTCGCGCACGGCGCGTCGCCATGGGTGCAGCATCTCGCCGAAATATGGACGGAACTCGGGCTGCTGGTCTTCGGCGTCCTGTTCGTCGTGGGCTGGTGGCGGGCGCGCGGAGAGCATGCGGGAGCCCTCGCCCTGTCGGTGCTTGCGCCCCTCGCGACGGCGGTCGGCTATGTCGTCAGTGAGGTGCTCAAGACGGTCGTGGACGAGGAGCGCCCGTGTCGTGCGGTCGTCGGCGCGGCAGCCTCGTTGGCGCCCTGCCCGTCGACGGGTGACTGGTCGTTCCCGAGCAATCACGCGGCCATAGTCGGCGCCGCCGCCGCCGCACTGGCGTGCGCCCGGCCGCGCACGGCCTGGTTCACGGTGCCGATGGCGCTGCTGATGGCGCTCTCCCGGGTCTTTGTCGGGGTGCACTATCCGCACGATGTCGCGGTGGGGCTGCTGGTGGGCGGATCCGCGGCGGCGCTGGTGACCGTCCTGCTGTCCCGTCCGACGCGCTCGCTCGCCCGGACGGTACGGGACAGCCGGGCACCCCTCGCGGTCTGGATATCCGGCTCGGGGGCGGGCGGCCCGGACCGGGGCCACAGCACAGGTCGCTGATCGGGCCGGGGCCTCGGCGAAAGCATGGGCGGCAGTCCGGGCGAAGACGCTGACCGGGTCTCATCGTGGGGACAGACGGGTGGCGTTATCACCCCAAGAGCCCCCAAGCGGGGCGACACCACCGTGACCATGACCATCGCCTGCCCTTCCGTGTCAGGATCGACATGCGATGACTGCCATGACTGCGACACAGACGCCCCCCACATCCCTCCACGCTCCCGTGATCGGGTGGTTCGACCAGCACGCCCGCGATCTTCCCTGGCGCCGCCCCGAGGCGGGCGCCTGGGGTGTGATGGTGAGCGAGTTCATGCTGCAGCAGACCCCCGTCAGCCGGGTCATCCCGGTGTACGAACAGTGGCTGGCCCGCTGGCCGCGCCCAGCCGACCTGGCCGCCGAGCCGCCCGGTGAAGCGGTCCGGGCATGGGGCCGGCTCGGTTACCCGCGGCGTGCGCTGCGGTTGCACGGCGCCGCGCAGGCAATAACGGAACGGCACGGCGGCGACGTGCCGAGCGAGCACGGCCAGCTGCTCGCACTGCCCGGGATCGGTGAGTACACAGCGGCGGCCGTGGCCTCGTTCGCGTACGGGCAGCGGCATCCCGTACTCGATACGAACGTCCGCCGGGTGTTCGCCCGGGCCGCGACCGGCATTCAGTACCCGCCGAACGCGACCACCGCCGCCGAGCGGAAACTCGCCCGCGCGCTCCTCCCCGACGAGGACGAACGAGCGGCCCGCTGGGCGGCAGCCACGATGGAACTCGGTGCGCTCGTCTGCACCGCCAAGAACGAGGACTGCACGCAATGCCCGATCGCGACACAGTGCGCCTGGCGGCTGGCCGGGAAGCCCGCGCACGAGGGGCCTCCGCGCCGCGGTCAGACCTACGCCGGTACGGACCGGCAGGTGCGTGGACGGTTGCTCGCCGTTCTGCGTGAGGCGGTGACCCCGGTGTCGCAGGCGGCACTGGACACCGTGTGGGACGAGCCGGTGCAACGGGCACGGGCGCTGGACGGTCTGGTCGCCGACGGCCTGGTCGAACCGCTCCCGGGCGGCCAGTACCGGCTTCCGCAGAGCTGAGGGTTGTCCCGTCATCCCTGGCGCGCCCGTCAGGGATGACGGGACAACCCCCTGGGAACAGAGCAGGAAGGCTCTTCCACCGCTGTTACACAACCGATGGACAGCCGTGCGTCGGCGTATGGCTGCTCCGCACAGCGCCGTGACAACCGCTCCGTAACGTCTCCGACCGTCAGCCCACGCACCAGTGGGCCGGCAGAGGTCAAACGGGGATCGACGGGGACGGAGGCGGTTGGAATGGCGCAGGGCGAGGTGCTCGAATTCGAAGAGTACGTACGCACCCGGCAGGACGCTCTGCTGCGCAGTGCGCGCCGCCTGGTCCCCGACCCGGTGGACGCGCAGGACCTGCTGCAGACAGCCCTGGCCCGTACCTTCGGCCGCTGGGACGGCATCGCCGACAAGTCCCTGGCCGATGCCTACCTGCGCCGCGTCATGATCAACACCCGTACGGAGTGGTGGCGGGCCCGCAAGCTGGAGGAGGTGCCCACCGAGCAGCTGCCCGACGCCTGCATCGAGGACGGCACCGAGCAGCGCGCCGACCGTGCTCTTCTGATGGACGTCCTGGGTGTGCTGGCTCCCAAGCAGCGCAGCGTCGTCGTGCTGCGACACTGGGAGCAGATGAGCACGGAGGAGACAGCCGCGGCGCTCGGTATGTCGGCCGGTACGGTGAAGAGCACGCTGCACCGTGCGCTGGCTCGGCTGCGCCAGGAACTGGAGAGCCGCGAGGCCATGAGCAGGGAAGCCAGGATCCGTGAGGCCCAGGGCCACACGGCGGGCGACCGGGCTCCGGCCACCGGTGCCGCGCAGCGTGCACGGGCAGGGGCGCAGCTCCGCGGACAGGCGGACCGGCGTCATGACGAACGGGGGCGGGAGCGGTGCGCGGCCTGACAGGCAGCGGTGAACACGGGGACACGGCGACCGGCAGTAGTGGTACCACCGCCGGGGACACGGCGACCGGCCGATGCGGGGCGACCCGCAGCGATGGTCGCCGGCTGACCGGGTGGGCGGCGAGCGGTACGACACTGGTGGGGCTCGCCGCTCTGGCACTGCTCACCGTCAGCTGTTCCACCGGTGGTACGGGCACCCGTGACGAGGGCCCGGCAGGCACCCAGCCGGTCGCCCAGGTCACGCCGTCGGCCACCGCGCCGTCCAGGGCGAAGCCCACCCCGCGGGTCGATCCCGTCCAGCTGGTCAAGCGGGACTCCCGGGTGAGCGAGCGGGTCAGGACGGACCTGAAGCCCTGCACGGGCAGCGAGTACCCGGTCGACTCCTCGTACGGCAGGCTGACGGGCGGCTCCGCGCCGGACGTCGTGGTGAACGTGATGACCTGCGGCGACGCGGTGGGCGTCGGCACCTACGTGTACCACCGGCAGAGCAACGGCACGTACAAGAACATCTTCACCACCGAGCAGCCCGCGGTCTACGGCACCATCGACCGGGGCGATCTGGTCGTGACGACCCAGGTGTACGAGAAGAAGGACTCGGTCGCGTACCCGTCGGGCGAGGAAGTGGTCACGTACCGCTGGGCCGATAACCGGTTCGCCGAGCACGACCGGGTGCACAACGACTTCAACAGAGCCGTCGGCAACGGGGAAGGGGAATTCCCGGAGCCCACGGAACCGACGAAGAACTGAGAGCAGTCGATGGCCGAGACCCACGTCCTGTTCGTCGAGGACGACGATGTCATCCGCGAGGCCACCCAGCTGGCGCTGGAGCGTGATGGCTTCGCGGTCACCGCGATGCCCGACGGCCTCTCCGGTCTGGAGGCGTTCCGGGCCGACCGGCCGGACATCGCCCTGCTCGACGTGATGGTGCCGGGCCTGGACGGGGTCAGTCTGTGCCGTCGCATTCGCGACGAGTCGACCGTGCCCGTGATCATGTTGTCCGCCCGCGCCGATTCCATCGATGTGGTGCTCGGCCTGGAGGCCGGCGCCGACGACTACGTCACCAAGCCGTTCGACGGGGCTGTTCTCGTCGCCAGGATCCGAGCCGTACTGCGCCGCTTCGGCCATGCGTCGGGCGGACAGCCGGGCAGTGCGGAGGCGGAGTCCGAGCCCGTCGGCGGGGTGCTGGTCTTCGGCGACCTGGAGGTCGACACCGAGGGCATGGAAGTACGCAAGGGCGGCGCGCAGGTGGCGCTGACCCCGACCGAGATGCGGCTGCTGCTGGAGTTCTCGTCCGCGCCCGGCACGGTGCTCTCGCGCGACAAACTGCTCGAACGGGTCTGGGACTACGGCTGGGGAGGAGACACCCGGGTCGTGGATGTCCATGTACAGCGGCTGCGTACCAAGATCGGGCAGGACCGGATCGAGACGGTCCGCGGTTTCGGCTACAAACTCAAGCCATGAAGCGGATGGCACTGCGGACGGGGGTCCGCTGGAAGATCAGTATCGCGATCGCCGCAGTGGGCGCGCTCATCGCCGTGGCGTTGAGCCTCGTCGTCCACAACGCCGCCCGCGTCTCGATGCTGGAGAACGCCCGTGAGGTGCAGCTGGAGCGGCTGACGTACGCGCAGCTGCTGTACGAGGCGACGAAGACGAAGAAGGCCGATCCCAAGTTCGGCGCCAAGCTCAACGACCCGACGATGCCACGGAGCCTGCGGGAGGAGACCCGTAAGAACCGGCGCGCCACGCATGTCGACGAGTACGGGAACGGGGTGCCCGATGTGTGGGCCGCAGTGCCGCTGGCCAATGGCGACGTGCTGTCCCTCCACACCCGCTTCGCGGACCGTTCCGCCACGATCATGGGCGATCTCGACCGGGCGTTGATCATCGGCTCCGTCTCGGTGGTCTTCGGTGGCTGCGCGCTGGGCGTGCTGATCGGCGGACAGCTGTCGCGCAGGCTGCGCAAGGCGGCGGCCGCGGCCGGCAAGGTTGCGCAGGGCCATACGGAGGTACGGGTCCGGGAGGCCATCGGCGGGGTCATACGGGACGAGACCGACGAGCTGGCCCGCGCGGTAGATGCCCTGACGGACGCGCTGAACGAACGGATCGAGGCGGAGCGCCGGGTCACCGCGGACATCGCGCACGAGCTGCGCACCCCCGTGACCGGGCTGCTGACCGCCGCCGAGCTGCTGCCGCCGGGCCGCCCCACCGAGCTCGTACGGGACAGGGCGCAGGCCATGCGCACGCTCGTCGAGGACGTGCTGGAGGTGGCCAGGCTGGACAGTGCGTCGGAGCGTGCCGAGCTCCAGGAGATCGCGCTCGGTGAGTTCGTCAGCCGCCGGATCGCGCTGCTGGACCCCGATGTGCGGGTCCAGGTGGTGCACGAGTCATGGGCCAACACCGATCCGCGCCGGCTGGAGCGCATCCTCGGCAATCTGCTGGGGAACGCCGCGAAGCACGGCTCCACTCCGGTGGAGGTCACGGTCGAGGGCCGGGTGGTGCGCATCCGCGACCACGGGCCCGGTTTCCCGGAGGCGCTGCTGCGCGAGGGCCCGAGCCGGTTCCGTACCGGAAGCAGCGACCGCTCCGGGCGCGGTCACGGCCTGGGGCTGACGATCGCGGCCGGTCAGGCCCGGGTGCTCGGCGCCCGGCTGACGTTCCGCAACGCGGCGCCGCAGGGCGCGGCGGAGGGAACCGGCGGGGCGATCGCCGTGCTGTGGCTGCCGGAGCACGCCCCGACGAACACCGGCAGCTTCCCGATCCTGCACCTCGCCGAACAGCGCCGGCCCGGGAGCTCGCGGGCGGTCGCGCCGTCGGACGGCGCACCGTTCGGCAGCTGATCCGGCCGGGCAGCGACGAAGGGGCCCTGGGGCGCGCTGTCCGCACGCCCCAGGGCCCCTGGTCACTGTCGGGTCAGACGTTCTCGCTCTGCTTGGCGTCGGCCACCGACTCCGGTGCCTCCACGCCGCTCTCAGCGGGGCTCGGCCTTGGCCTCCGGGCCCGCCCCCCGCAGCGGTACCTCCTTGACGAACACCGCCGCCACCAGCGCGATCACACCGACCGACGCGCCGACCAGGAAGGCGATGTGCGTGCCGGACGACACCGCGAACTGGTACGCCTCACGCACCGCGTCCGGCAGCTTCGCCAGGCTCGCCGCGTCCAGCTGCGCGGACTTCGAGGTGGCTGCTCCGCCGCCGCGGGCCGCCATTTCGTCCTGTACCCGTCCGGTGAACAGCGCACCCATGATCGCGACGCCGAAGGAGCTGCCGAGCGTACGGAAGAGGGTGGTCGCGGAGGAGGCGACGCCCATGTCCTTCAGCTCGACGCTGTTCTGCGCGACGAGCATCGTGATCTGCATCAGGAAGCCCATGCCCGCGCCGAGGACCGCCATGTAGATGCCGGAGGTGAGGCGGGTGGTGCCGGTGTCCATCTGCGAGAGCAGGAACAGGCCGGCCACCATCAGGATGGAGCCGATGATGGGGAAGATCTTGTACTTGCCGCTGCTGGTCGTGACCCGTCCGGCGATCAGCGAGACGACCATCATCGACAGCAGCATCGGCAGGAGCAGCAGACCGGAGTTGGTCGCGGACGCACCCTGGACGGACTGCTGGAACAGCGGCAGGAAGAGTACCGCTCCGAACATCACGAAGCCGGACATGAAGCCGACGACCGACATCAGTGTGAAGTTGAGGTTGCGGAAGATGTGCAGCGGAATGATCGGTTCTGCAGCCTTCGTCTCGACGAAGAGGAAGCCGACGAGCGAGACGACACCGATCGCGATGAGCTCCATGATCACGGCGGAGTCCCAGGCGTACTCCGAACCGCCCCAGGTGGTGACCAGCACGATCGCGGTGATGCCGACGGTCAGCAGTCCGGCGCCGAGGTAGTCGACCTTCGCCTTGGTGCGCTTCTTGTTCGGCAGGTGCAGCACGGCGGTGACCATGGCGAGGGCGACGGCGCCCAGCGGCAGGTTGATGTAGAAGCTCCAGCGCCAGCCGAGGTGGTCCGTGATGGTGCCGCCGACCAGCGGTCCGCCGATCATGGCGATCGCCATCACACCGGCCATCAGCCCCTGGTACTTGCCACGCTCGCGGGGCGGCACCAGGTCGCCGATGATGGCCATGACGCCGACCATCAGGCCGCCCGCGCCGAGCCCCTGGATCGCGCGGAAGCCGATCAGCTGGCCCATGTCCTGGGCCATGCCGCTCAGTACGGAGCCGATCAGGAAGAGCACGATGGACGTGAGGAAGATGCCCTTGCGTCCGTACATGTCGCCGAGCTTGCCCCAGATCGGGGTCGAGGCCGCAGTGGCCAGGGTGTACGCGGTGACGACCCAGGACAGATGCTCCAGGCCTCCGAGATCACCGACGATGGTCGGCATGGCGGTGCCGACGATCAGGTTGTCGAGCATGGCCAGCAGCATGGTGATCATCAGAGCGAGCATCACCACCCGGACGCTGCGCTGCTGCGGTTCGGGTGCGGCGGGCGGCTCGTCGGCAGTCTTCTCGACTGCTCTGCCGCCCGGCTTCCCGTCCGCCGCCTTCTTCAGGTCCGACATGGTTCCCAACTCCCCTGATCCCCTGTTAGCCGGGCCCTTACTTGCCGCCCGGCTAGTTGACTACACTGGGGAAAGTAGACCCGTAACTAGCCGGGCGTCAAGTAAGTTTTTGGGGAGCGCACCATGGGCAGCACACCGCAGCCGCGGCGGGGCAATACGCGCCAGCGGATCCAGGACGTTGCCCTGGAGCTCTTCGCCGGGCAGGGCTACGAGAAGACCTCGCTGCGCGAGATCTCCGAGAAGCTGGACGTCACCAAGGCGGCGCTGTACTACCACTTCAAGACCAAGGAAGACATTCTCATCAGCATCTTCGAGGACCTCAACCGGCCCGTCGAGGAGCTGATCGCCTGGGGCAAGGAACAGCCGCGCACCCTGGAGACGAAGAAGGAGCTCCTGGTCCGCTACAGCGAGGCACTGGCCGCGGCGGCACCGCTCTTCCGGTTCATGCAGGAGAACCAGGCGACCATACGGGATCTCAGCATCGGGGAGACCATCAAGGGCCGCGTCGTGGCCCTCGTCGATCTGATCAAGGAACCTGACGCGCCGCTGACCGACCAGGTGCGCTGCTTCACCGCACTCTTCGCACTGCACGCGGGCATGTTCGCCCTCAAGGACTTCGACGGTGACCCCGAGGACAAGCGCAAAGCCGTCCTCGAAGTCGCCTTCGATCTGATCACCCAAGCCCACGGCCCGGGCCCCGCGAGTTAGTGCCGGGAGGGGCACGAGCGGGATCCGGGCCGCGGTGCGGTCGTCAGGTCGGGTCAGACCGCGACGCCCTGCTGGTGCAGGAACGAGACCGGGTTGATCGCCGAACCGTAGTTGGCGGTGTGACGGATCTCGAAGTGCAGGTGCGGGCCGCTGGAGTTACCGGTGTTGCCGGACAGGGCGATCTTCTCGCCCGTGCTCACGGTCTGGCCTATGCGCACATCGATGCGCGACAGGTGCGCGTACTGCGAGTACGTGCCGTTGCCGTGCTTGATCACGATGGCGTTGCCGTACGCGGGACCGTCGCCGCCACCGTTCGGGCCGGCCTTCACGACGGTGCCGGAGTGCGCGGCCTTGACCGTGGTCCCGATCGGCACGGCGAAGTCCTGGCCGGAGTGCTTGTGAGCCCAGCGGCTGCCGTCGGTGCCGAAGCAGGCGCTCAGCGTGTACTGGCGGACCGGCGTCACCCAGGAGGCGGCCTTGGCGGCGGCTTCCTTGGCGGAGCTGCGCTCGGCCTGCTTCGCCGCAGCGGCCGCCTTGCCCTGCGCGGCCGCCTGCTCGGCGACCGAGTCGGCCGCGGTGGTGCTGATCAGGGTCGCGGTGCCGGGGGCGCTCGCCGGGGCGGCCGCGAACGCAGCGCCCGCGCCGAGAACCATCGACGTCCCCAGGCCGGCTGCCACCACGGCGCCACGGACACGGGACATGGACGGGCGGCGGGAGTGCTGGAACGTAACGCGCTTCGACATATGCGGAGGCCCTCCGGATGTGAGTGAACCCGGCTTGTCCGCCGGGCTGGCCATCCCTTGGTAACCCGCCACCCCGCCTGTGCTCAAATACCCCATCTACGAAGAAAAGCCGTATTCGGGGCCCAGGGAACCCGCTGTCACGGGTCCCGGACCCTCGACACACAACTCGGCCGAATCTCCTCGGCCGGACAGGTTTAACCCCAGCTCCAAACCGCCTGAAACGGACAAGTTTCCGCGTTTCGGGCCTCCCCTTCCGTCGCGCCGAAGGTCCCGTTCCGCTGCGGGGCGAGGAACCCGTCCGCGATCACGTCCCGTCTCCTATGCCTCGTAGTAAGGCCGAATGGGGGTGTGCTGCTTGTCACCGGCGACGGGACCGAAGACCGTCCGATTCGGGACCTTCGGCATGCAACCTGACTACGCTGTCACGGCAGCCGCTCAGCTCCCGGGGCACAGCCATGACCAGCGACAGCACTGACACGGGCGCCATGGACGGCATCGAGCTCGCAGACGCAGTCGAGTCCATCCGCAACCAGCTCATCGACGCCGCGAGCCGCGCCACCGGCCGCCCCGTGGCCTTCGAACTCAGCGACATCCAGATGGAGTTCACCCTCGAACTCCGCAAGGAGGTCAAGGGCGGCGGCAAGGTGAAGGCCTGGGCGGCGGAGACGAGCGCCGACGCGTCCCGTGCGACGGGCCGCACCCACAAGGTCTCCCTCACCTGAAACCGCGCGACACCACGACCGGCGAGCCCTGCTCACCGACCGGCTGGTGCTGACCCTGCGTCCACGTGATCAAGGGCGGCAACCGGGCCGTCGTCGCCCACCCCGATCTGCCGAATCTCCGCACCGCGCAGGTCGCCTGGATCGACCACGACCTCGACGCCCCCTGCTCCTGACCACAGCCCCGGTTATCCCGGTCGAACCCGTACGGATCGGCGTCCTCTCCAGCGACCAGGCACTCTCCGCCTGCGAGATCACCGGCTTCCCACACATCCAGCGCTCCGAGTGGGACCTGGTGCTCCGCTTCACCACGGGCGAGGACGCACTGGAGCAGATCCCCCATACCTTTCCCGCATTGGAGTCGCTCCTGCTCGCCCGGGCCGCACGCGAGGGGCTCATCGATCTGTCCCCGCTCGAAGCCCTGCCCGGCCTCCGGGTGGACGTCATCGGCGGTTCGCAGATCATCGACGGCGAAGGGCTCATCGTGCACAGGTGACGGCACAGCGAAGGGGCTGCCCCGGAACCGTACGAAACGGTCCGGGGCAGCCCCTTCGAATGCTCAGACGCTCAGCGCGCCCTTACACGTCCTTCGTCAGGTTCGGGCCGGCGCCGCCTGCCGCCTGCTCGATCGGCGGGACGTCGGGCAGCGCCGACTTCTCCTCGCCGCGGAAGGTGAACTTCTTCTCCTCACCCTCGCCCTCGGTGCCGACGACCACGATGTGACCGGGGCGCAGCTCACCGAAGAGGATCTTCTCGGAGAGGATGTCCTCGATCTCGCGCTGGATCGTCCGGCGCAGCGGCCGGGCGCCCATCACGGGGTCGTAGCCCTTCTTGGCCAGGAGCGACTTGGCTTCCGCGCTGAGCTCGATGCCCATGTCGCGGTCCTTCAGGCGCTCGTCCACCTTGGCGATCATGAGGTCGACGATCTGGATGATGTCTTCCTCGGTGAGCTGGTGGAAGACGACCGTGTCGTCGACACGGTTGAGGAACTCCGGCCGGAAGTGCTGCTTGAGCTCTTCGTTGACCTTGTTCTTCATCCGCTCGTAGCCGGTCTTGACGTCGCCCTGGGCGGCGAAGCCCAGGTTGAAGCCCTTGGAGATGTCCCGGGTCCCGAGGTTGGTCGTCATGATGATGACCGTGTTCTTGAAGTCCACGACCCGGCCCTGGGAGTCGGTCAGGCGACCGTCTTCCAGAATCTGGAGCAGGGAATTGAAGATATCGGGGTGGGCCTTCTCGACCTCGTCGAAGAGGACGACGGAGAACGGCTTGCGGCGCACCTTCTCGGTGAGCTGGCCACCCTCTTCGTAACCCACGTAACCGGGGGGAGAACCGAAGAGACGGGAAACCGTGTGCTTCTCGCTGAACTCCGACATGTCGAGGGAGATCAGCGCGTCCTCGTCACCGAAGAGGAATTCGGCGAGCGTCTTGGAGAGCTCGGTCTTACCGACACCGGACGGACCGGCGAAGATGAACGAGCCACCGGGGCGCTTCGGGTCCTTCAGACCGGCTCGCGTACGGCGGATCGCCTGCGAGAGGGCCTTGATGGCGTCCTTCTGGCCGATGACGCGCTTGTGGAGCTCGTCCTCCATGCGCAGCAGTCGGGAGGACTCCTCCTCCGTCAGCTTGAAGACCGGGATGCCGGTGGCGGTGGCCAGGACTTCGGCGATGAGCTCGCCGTCGACCTCGGCGACGACGTCCATGTCGCCGGCCTTCCACTCCTTCTCCCGCTTGGCCTTCGCCGCCAGCAGCTGCTTCTCCTTGTCGCGGAGGGAAGCCGCCTTCTCGAAGTCCTGGGAGTCGATGGCCGACTCCTTGTCGCGGCGGACACCCGCGATCTTCTCGTCGAACTCGCGGAGGTCCGGCGGCGCGGTCATCCGGCGGATACGCATCCGGGAACCGGCCTCGTCGATCAGGTCGATCGCCTTGTCCGGCAGGAAGCGGTCCGAGATGTAGCGGTCGGCCAGCGTCGCGGCCTGGACCAGCGCCTCGTCCGTGATGGAGACGCGGTGGTGGGCCTCGTAGCGGTCGCGCAGACCCTTGAGGATCTCGATGGTGTGCGGCAGCGACGGCTCCGCGACCTGGATGGGCTGGAAGCGGCGCTCAAGAGCGGCGTCCTTCTCCAGGTGCTTGCGGTACTCGTCGAGCGTCGTCGCACCGATCGTCTGGAGCTCACCTCGCGCCAGCATGGGCTTGAGGATGCTCGCTGCGTCGATCGCGCCCTCGGCGGCGCCCGCACCCACGAGGGTGTGGAGCTCGTCGATGAACAGGATGATGTCGCCGCGGGTGCGGATCTCCTTGAGGACCTTCTTCAGGCGCTCCTCGAAGTCACCGCGGTAGCGGGAACCGGCGACCAGCGCACCGAGGTCGAGGGTGTAGAGGTGCTTGTCCTTGAGGGTCTCGGGCACCTCGCCCTTGACGATGGCCTGCGCCAGGCCCTCGACGACCGCCGTCTTGCCGACGCCGGGCTCGCCGATGAGGACCGGGTTGTTCTTGGTACGACGGGACAGCACCTGCATGACCCGCTCGATCTCCTTCTCGCGCCCGATGACCGGGTCGAGCTTGGATTCGCGAGCGGCCTGGGTGAGGTTCCGGCCGAACTGGTCGAGCACCAGGGACGTGGAGGGCGTGCCCTCCGCGGGACCGCCTGCGGTGGCCGCCTCCTTGCCTCCCGAGTACCCGGAGAGCAGCTGGATGACCTGCTGCCGCACCCGGTTCAGGTCGGCGCCCAGCTTCACGAGGACCTGGGCGGCGACGCCCTCGCCCTCGCGGATCAGGCCGAGCAGGATGTGCTCGGTGCCGATGTAGTTGTGGCCAAGCTGAAGAGCCTCGCGGAGCGACAGCTCCAGGACCTTCTTGGCTCGGGGGGTGAAGGGGATGTGCCCGGACGGGGCCTGCTGGCCCTGACCGATGATCTCCTCCACCTGCTGGCGGACCGCCTCGAGCGAAATCCCGAGGCTCTCCAGGGCCTTAGCGGCGACACCCTCACCCTCATGGATAAGGCCCAGGAGGATGTGCTCGGTGCCGATGTAGTTGTGGTTGAGCATCCGGGCTTCTTCCTGAGCCAGGACGACAACCCGCCGCGCGCGGTCGGTGAACCTCTCGAACATCGTTAATCGCTCCTCAGAGCGGTCAGGCAGTAAGGGGTCGGTCCCCTCCCTGTCCTTCCGCAGCTTAGTCCCGCAAGCGGGGACCGCTCATTCCAACTGCCGACACTCGTCCTTGGCCTCCTGCCCCGAACGCCGACAACTGCTCCAACCCGATGGTGCGAGACGATGTTCCCGCAGGCCAGGCAGATACCCCTATCGCCAGTACGCCGATGGCGAACGTGAGACGTGCCGAGCTGCGTGTCGCCCCTCCCCACTAGGGATGTTCTTACCCGCAATTACAGACAGTCCATGCGGCGCGCGCCGGTTCCCTCCGCTATGGGCGAACATCCTTGCGCGCGGAAATGCGCTCGTACGCCCCCACCATGGACACGTTGCGCACACGGTCGCCGACTCTGCGTAACTCTTGGGGCGGTCCGACAGTTCTCCGGACATGACCCTTACCGTCCCGCCCCCACGCGCAGCGCTCGCCGACGAGCGCAAGAGTGACTGTGCGTGGTGGTACGAGCACGAACTCGGCTGGCCGACGGAAGGGACCGCTCCGGTGCGGTTGCCGACCGGGCTGCGGTTCGACGTCCTGGAGCTGCCTGCGGCCGCGGGGTACGCGGCGCTGCGGCGAGTGGGGCGCACCGGACCCGTGGCGCTGACGGGGCGGACCATGGGGCTGCTGGTGGCCGCGGGGAGCGCCGACGAGCTGCCGGGGCTGCTCGACTGGCTGGAGTGGGGCGGGGTCTCCCTCGCACTGACCGCCGTCGGTACGGGCGGGCGGATCATCGCGCCGACGCCGCCCGGCTGGGCTCCTGGCTCGCCGGGGGCCGCCGCATGGCTGCGGCCCCCCGAGCTGCGGCACGAGGGGAAGCCGGAGCTCCCGGCCCTCGCCGGCCTCGGGAGCAGGGGTGGGGATGCTCCCGATCTCGTACGGCTCGTGGACGCGGTGGCGACGGAATGCCACCGGGCCCGGTTGATGCATGCCCGGACGGGGCGAACGACAACGGTGCAGCCGACAGCGGAGCTGTCGGCAAAGGGAGTGCCGACGGGTCGGTCGGCAGTTCAGCCGTTGGCCTTCTCGTAAGCCTCGCGGATGTCTGCCGGAACACGACCACGGTCATTCACATTGTGACCGTTCTCGCGCGCCCACTTACGGATCTCAGCAGTGTCCTTGTTGCCACCGGTAACGGCGCGGCCCTTGCCACGACCCGCCCCGGCACGGCCGCCGGTACGCCGGCCACCCTTGGTGTACGGCTCAAGAAGACCACGGAGCTTGTCCGCGTTGGTCGTGGTGAGGTCAATCTCGTACGTCTTGCCATCCAGAGCGAACGTCACCGTCTCGTCCGCCTCGCCACCGTCGAGGTCATCGACAAGAAGGACCTGAACCTTCTGTGCCACCGGATTTCCTTTCATCGAAAATGCAGTACGCGGAAAGGAAACCGCTTTTCCCCGGAAAACACAAACCCCTGGGAGAGGTTCAGGAGCGCAAGAACACGGGAAACATGCGCGATTCGGACATAGGGTTCCGGCGTCTTCCGACGGTCACAGGTGCAGAAGCATCCGGCTGTTGCCCAAGGTGTTCGGCTTCACTCGTTCGAGACCGAGGAACTCTGCTACGCCCTCGTCATAGGAACGCAGCAGCTCGCTGTAGACATCTGTGTCGACCGGCGTCTCTCCGATCTCCACGAAGCCGTGCTTGGCGAAGAAGTCGACTTCGAAGGTGAGACAGAAAACCCGGCGCACACCCAGCCAGCGGGCGGTCTGCAACAGCTTGTCCAGCACTTGATGCCCCACTCCGGCGCCCTTGATGCTGTGATCGACCGCGAGAGTACGGACTTCGGCGAGGTCTTCCCACATCACATGGAGTGCGCCGCAGCCGATGACCCGGGCGTCCTCGTCGCGTTCCGCGATCCAGAACTCCTGGATGTCCTCGTAAAGCGTCACCGTTGCTTTGTCGAGCAGGATGCCTTCGCGTACGTACCCGTCGAGGAGACGGCGGACCGAGGGCACATCGCTCGTCCGGGCACGCCGGACGGTGATGGCTGCGTTTATAACCGACGGTTCGGTACGGAAATCGGTATGCGGAAGCTCTGAGGACATGCCCAGACGCTATCGCCCGGACTCCGTGTCCGCGTCATCGGACGGGCGATCGCCGGCCTCCGGCAGCTCCGGCGATACGATCCGCATCGCGTCACTGAGAGCTTCCCGCTGCTCGGCGGACATCATGCCGAAGAAGGCGACAAGCGCGGCGGCGGGGTTGTCGCTGTGGGACCAGGCTTCGTTCATCAGTGCGGCCGAGTAGGCGGCGCGGGTGGAGACCGCCGTATATCGATATGCGCGGCCTTCGACTTCCCTGCGCACCCAGCCCTTCTGATGGAGATTGTCCATTACCGTCATGACGGTCGTGTACGCGATGGACCGTTCCTTCTGAAGGTCCTCAAGGACTTCCCGCACGGTGACCGGACGGTTCCATTGCCAGACCCGTGTCATCACGGCGTCTTCCAGCTCTCCCAATTGGCGAGGCACAGCGTCACCTTAGTGCTAGATGTCTGGAATGGGCGGTTATTTACGCAACAAAAGGGCGTGCGGCTCCTGATGAGCCGCACGCCCTTCATGCGGTACGCGAGGTGCGGTACGCGCCGTACCGGTCAGACGCCCTCGGTCCGCGGTGCCTGCTGCCCCGCCTCGGCGCGGCTGAGCGCCGAGTCCACGGCCGCGTCCTCCTTGGCCTTGTTCGGGCCGCCCTGGCTCTTGACGATCGTCACGACGAGGCCGATGAAGAAGGCGGCCATCACCACGGGGGGCACGAGCGCGGATACGTAGTCCATGGGATCCAGAGTAGCGATCCCGGTACGGACTTCCGCGCGACCCCTCCGTCGTCCGGCGTGGCTACCCCGCGGCGCGCTGTTGCGGGGGCGGGACGGGCCGACGGCGGGGCGGGAAGACTTCCGAGGGCTTCGGGGCTGGGCGCTCGGACGGCGGCACCGGACGGGCCGGTGCTGCCGGGGCCTTCGGCTTTTCGGGCTCCGCGGCCGCGGCCCGGCCGCCGGGCAGGGCGAGCAGGCGGCTGCGCGGCGCCGGCGCTGTCGTGGGGACGGCGCGTCCGGCGAGACGGGCCCGCACCGACCGCTCGGCGAGCACGTGGCAGCGTTCCAGGAGCGCTGCGGCAACCGGTCTGCCCCGTTGGGTGCGCAGGGCCGCCAGATCCTCCGGGCGAGGGTCGTATCCGGCGGCCAGGGCATCCTGGAGCAGCTCCAGATAGCGGGTGACCGAGCCTGGCAGGGCGTCGCGGTAGCGGACGAGGTCGGCGAGGAGGAACGCGCGCAGCCGTCCCGCCTCCCCGACCGCCTCGTCCAGGGAGCTCGCGAGCCGCAGGCAGTCCTGGACGTCCTCGTCGGGCAGGGGCGCGGGGCGGAGGGCGTTGGCGAGGGCGCGTCGGAGCACACGCAGCTCGTCCGCGCTGAACGCCATACCGCCGCGTGATCCGTAAGGCGTGGGCATAACGCGACAATACGTGCTAAATGGACAAAATCCGTTTAGCTGGGCGACGGCGGCGCGGCGGCAGTCTTCGCACCGCCGCGCCGTTCCCGCAGGTACCCGGCGCGTGACCTACATCCGGGCGATGTTGCGCTCGTACACCAGTCGCAGCCCGATGAGCGTGAGCCAGGGCTCGTGCTCATCGATGACGGAGGACTCCCCCAACACCATCGGAGCAAGGCCGCCGGTCGCGATGACGGTGACGTCGTCCGGGTCTGCCGCCAGCTCCTTCTTCATGCGCTCGACGACGCCGTCGACCTGGCCCGCGAAGCCGTACACGATCCCCGCCTGCATGGCCTCGACCGTGTTCTTGCCGATCACGCTGCGCGGCCGGGCCAGCTCGATCTTGCGCAGCTGGGCGCCCTTCACGCCGAGCGCCTCGACCGAGATCTCGATGCCGGGGGCGATGACCCCGCCCGCGTACTCGCCCCGGGCGGAGACCGCGTCGAAGGTGGTGGCCGTGCCGAAGTCGACGACGATCGCCGGGCCGCCGTAGAGATCGACGGCCGCGACCGCATTGATGATGCGGTCCGCGCCGACCTCCTTCGGGTTGTCCATCAGGATCGGGACGCCCGTCTTGATGCCCGGCTCGACGAGCACGGCGGGCACGTCGCCGTAGTAGCGGCGGGTGACCTCGCGCAGCTCGTGCAGGACGGCCGGGACCGTGGAGCAGATCGCGATGCCCTCGATGCCGTCGCCCAGCTCCTCGCCGAGCAGCGGGTGCATGCCCATCAGGCCGTTGAGCAGCACCGCGAGCTCGTCTGCGGTGCGGCGGGCGTCGGTGGAGATCCGCCAGTGCTCGACGATCTCCTCACCGTCGAACAGGCCCAGGACGGTGTGGGTGTTGCCGACGTCGATGGTGAGCAGCATCAGACGCCGGCCCCGTCGGTGTCGCGGAAGTCCAGGCCGATGTCGAGGATCGGCGAGGAGTGGGTGAGCGCGCCGACGGCCAGGTAGTCGACGCCTGCGGCGGCGTAGGCACCGGCGGTGTCGAGGGTGAGCCGGCCGGAGGACTCCAGGACCGCGCGGCCGCCGACGAGCGCGACGGCCTCCTCGGTCCGGGACGGGGTGAAGTTGTCCAGCAGGATCAGGTCGGCGCCCGCCTCCAGGACCTCGCGGACCTGGTCCAGGGTGTCGACCTCGACCTCGATCGGTACGTCCGGGAACTCGTCCCGCACCCGCTTGAACGCCTCGGCGACGCCGCCCGCCGCGATGACGTGGTTGTCCTTGACCAGTGCGGCGTCGGAGAGAGACATCCGGTGGTTGACGCCGCCGCCGCAGCGCACCGCGTACTTCTCCAGGGCGCGCAGGCCCGGGGTGGTCTTGCGGGTGTCGCGGACCTTCGTCTTCGTGCCTTCGAGCACGTCGGCCCAGGCGCGGGTGGCGGTCGCGATGCCGGAGAGCCTGCAGAGCAGGTTGAGCGCGCTGCGCTCGCCGGTGAGCAGGTCACGGGTGCGGGTGGTGACGGTCAGCAGCTTCTGACCGGGAGCGACACGGTCGCCGTCCTCGACATGGCGCTCGACCTCGAACTCGGCCGTGCAGACGATGGAGAGGACGGCCTCGGCGACGCGCAGACCTGCGACGACACCGGCCTCGCGGGCGGTGAAGTCACCGGTGGCCATGGCCTCCTCGGAGACCGTGGCGACGGTCGTGACGTCCACACCGCCGTCGAGGTCCTCCTCGATGGCGACGTGCGCGATGTCCTCGACCTGGACCGGGTCGAGGCCCGCGTCGGCGAGCAGCTGGGCGAGGTCGGGGTCGAGACCGCACTCCAGGGGGTCCAGCTCGTAGCCTTCCTCCCCGCCGCAGCCGCAGGCGTCCCCGCAGCCGCCCGCGGCCGGTACGGGCGCGCCGATCTGGATCAGCGGTACGTCCACGGGTGTGGGGCGCGGATTCTCTTCGGGCGTGCTCACGGTTACGGCTCCTCGGGAGTGGGGTGGTTCGTGGGTGCTGCTGCGCAGTCTGGTGCCCCCGTCGCGCGTACGGGCGGGAATGCCTCGGACTCCGTACGGGCCAGGACCAGCTGCCGGTCGGGGGTGAGCCGGACGACGAGGTGGCGGCGCCAGGTCTCGTCGTCGTGCTCGGGCCGGTCCTCGCGCCAGTGGCAGCCGCGGGTCTCCTCGCGCTCCCGGGCGGCAGCGACCAGGACGCGCGAGACGAGGAGGAGGTTGGTGGCCTCCCATGCCTCGACGCCGGGCACCGCGACCTTGGGCTCGGCCGCCTCGGCGTCGACGGCGGCGCTGCGGTGCAGGGCCTCCAGCTCGTCGGCGGCGGTGGCGAGGCTTGCGGCGGAACGGAGGACTCCGGCGCCCTGGGTCATGATCCGCTGGATCTGCGGCCGCACCTCGGGGGCAAGGAGCGGGGAGGGGGCGGGGAGTCCCGCGGCCGGGATTTCGGAGGCCGGTGCCTGCACGGTGCGCGGACCGTTCGCGACGATGTCCGCAGCGATGCGTTCGGCGAAGACCAGCCCCTCCAGGAGCGAGTTGGACGCCAGCCGGTTCGCGCCGTGCACACCCGTGCAGGCGACCTCTCCGCACGCGTACAGACCCGGGACCGTCGTCCGGCCGCGCAGGTCGGTGCGGATGCCGCCGGAGGCGTAGTGCGCGGCGGGCGCCACCGGGACGGGTTCGGTGATCGGGTCGATGCCGTGGGCGCGGCAGGCCGCCAGGATCGTGGGGAACCGCTGCTCCCACATCTCGGCGCCGAAGTGACGGGCGTCGAGATACATGTGCTCGGTGCCGTGCAGCTGCATCTGACGGGTGACGGCCTTGGCGACGATGTCGCGGGGCGCCAGCTCCGCCAGTTCGTGCTGTCCGACCATGAACCGCGTACCGGACGCGTCGACGAGGTGGGCGCCCTCACCCCGTACCGCTTCCGATACGAGGGGCTGCTGGCCCTCGGAGTCCGCGCCGAGGAAGAGGACCGTCGGGTGGAACTGGACGAACTCGAGGTCGGAGACCTCCGCACCGGCCCGCAGGGCGAGCGCGACACCGTCGCCGGTGGAGACCGGCGGGTTGGTGGTGGCGGAGAAGACCTGGCCCATGCCGCCGGTGGCAAGGACCACCGCGGGGGCGTGGACCGCGCCGACGCCGTCGTGCTGGCCCTCGCCCATGACGTGCAGGGTGACGCCCGCGGTACGCCCTTCGGCGTCCGTCAGCAGGTCCAGCACCAGGGCGTTCTCCACGGTGTGGAGGGCGGCCGAGCGGACCGCCTCGACCAGGGCGCGGGAGATCTCGGCGCCCGTCGCGTCCCCGCCCGCGTGGGCGATACGGCGGCGGTGGTGGCCGCCCTCGCGGGTGAGCGCGATGTCGCCGGTGTCGGTGGTGTCGAAGTGCGCGCCGGTCTCGATCAGGCGGCGTACGGCGTCGGGGCCCTCGGTGACCAGGGCCCGCACCGCGGACTCGTCGCACAGCCCCGCGCCCGCGACCAGGGTGTCGGCCAGGTGCTGTTCGGGGGTGTCGCCCTCGCCGAGCGCCGCCGCGATGCCGCCCTGCGCCCAGCGGGTGGAGCCGTCGTCGAGGCGGGCCTTGGTGACGACGACGGTGGCGAGGCCCGCGGCCGCACAGCGCAGCGCGGTGGTGAGGCCGGCGACGCCGGAGCCGACCACCACGACATCCGCGTCGATGGCCCAGCCGGGGGCGGGGGCGGTCAGCCGTATTCCGGTCACGTGTCGGCTCCGAAGGTCAGCGGGATGTTGTCGATGAGTCGGGTGATACCCACCCGCGCGGCAACGGCGAGAATCGCGTCACCGGTGGTCCGGTCATCGGGGATCTCGGTGAAGTCGGCCGGGTCCACGAGCGCCAGATAGTCCAGTGCGAGCGGGGGCTGCCCGGCGGCCGCGTCGTCGAGGATCGTGCGCGCGGCGGCGCGTACCGCCGCGGGTCCGTCGTCCGGCCGGGCCCAGGCCACCGCCTGGGTGTCGGCGGCCGCGCGGACCTCACCGAGGCGGGTGAGCGCGGCGGCCCGGCCCGTCGTCGCCGTAGTGGTCTGCGCGCGGGCGTGCAGCGCCTGCTGGGCGGCGAGCCGGTCCCGGGCGGCGAACAGGGCCCGGGAGAGAGCGAGGGCGGTGCGGCGCTCCTCGGCGTCGAGGAAACGGTTGCGGCTGGAGAGCGCGAGTCCGTCGGGCTCGCGGACCGTCTCCACGCCGACGATCTCCACCGGGAAGTTCAGATCGCGCACCATGCGGCGGACCAGCGCCAGCTGCTGGGCGTCCTTCTGTCCGAAGAACGCGGCATCGGGGCGGGTGAGGTGCAGCATCTTGGCGACGACGGTCAGCATCCCGTCGAAGTGTCCCGGGCGGGACGCACCTTCCAGACGCTCGCCCATCGGGCCCGCGTCGATCCTGACCTGCGGTTCGCCGCCGGGGTAGACCTCGTCGACGGACGGGGCGAAGACGGCGTCGGCGCCGGCCGCGCCCGCGACGGCGAGATCGGCGTCGAGGGTACGGGGGTAGCGGTCGAGGTCCGCCGCCTCACCGAACTGCAGCGGGTTGACGAAGACGGTGACGACGACCTGACCGTCCGGGCCCGCGGCGGTGCGTGCGGCACGGATCAGGGTGGCGTGGCCCTCGTGCAGGGCTCCCATCGTCATGACGACGGCCCGCGGCCCCTTGCGTGCGCCGAACGTGTCGAGTTCGGCCGCGGTACGCAGCAGCGCGGTTGCTCCGGTCGTGTTCATCGGTTCCCTCCCGGTCCGGTGCTGCCCGCGCCGCCCGCACCGGTCGCACCGTCGGACAGAACGCCGAGCAGGTCCTCCGCCAGTTCCGGCTTGAGCAGGCCGTGCGCGAGCGCCCGGTCGGCGGTCGCACGGGCCATGGCGAGGTAACCGGCCACGGTCTGCGGGGCGTGCCTGCGCAGCTCGCCGATGTGCGCGGCGACCGTGCCTGCGTCGCCGCGGGCCACCGGGCCGGTCAGCGCGTTGTCACCGGAGCGCAGCGCGTTGTCGAGTGCGGCGCCGAGGAGCGGGCCGAGCATCCGGTCGGGGGCCGCAACCCCTGCCGTACGCAGCAGCTCCATCGACTGGGCGACCAGGGTGACCAGGTGGTTCGCGCCGAGGGCGAGCGCCGCGTGGTAGAGCGGACGGGACTCCTCCGCGATCCATTCGGGCTCGCCGCCCATCTCGATGACGAGCGCCTCGGCGGCGAGCCGCAGCTCCTCGGGGGCGGTGACTCCGAAGGAGCAGCCGGCCAGCCGCTGTACGTCGACAGCGGTGCCGGTGAACGTCATCGCCGGGTGCAGGGCGAGCGGCAGGGCGCCGGCCCGCAGTGCGGGGTCCAGGACCCGGGTCCCGTAGCGCCCCGACGTGTGGACGATCAGCTGTCCCGGGCGGACCGCGCCCGTCTCGGCGAGGCCCTCGACCAGGCCGGGCAGGGCGTCGTCGGGGACGGTCAGCAGCACCAGCTCGGCGCGGGCGAGCACCTCTGCGGGCTGCACGAGGGGGACGTCGGGCAGAAGCGTGGCGGCGCGGCGCACGGACGCGTCGGAGACACCCGAGACGGCGACCGGGCGGTGTCCGGCGAGCTGCAGGGATGCGGCGAGGGCGGGGCCGACGCGACCCGCGCCCACGACGCCGACGGTGAGGCGGGCGGGGCGGTCCCTCGCGTCGAGGGGCTCCCTGGGTGTTGTTGCGTTCACGCGGGCGATGGCCTTCCGTTCCAGTCCGCGGGGGGTACCGGACGATTTCTCTGCATGCTACGCCAGCGTTTCGTCCGGGTCCCCGGCCGTCCACAGGCTGTGGACGAACGCGTGGATCGCCGACGGGGCAGGGGCCGCGCAGCGGTGTGGGCGGTGGCGGCGTTCTGCGTGATGATCGTCCCATGGCAGACACGGATGAGCAGGTGCAGGTGCGGGACGAGGTACGGGGTGGCTCCCCGGACGACGAACAGGCGGAGCGCCTTCGCCGGCTCGGCGCCTGGCGGCGGGCCGAGCGGGTCCTTGCGCGGCCGCAGGTCGACCGCACCCTCGGGGAGCAGCTGGCCGACCTCGCCGCGCACGCCGCGTCCGTCGCCGACCCGGACCAGCCCGCGGACATCTACGGGGACGGCGTCGTCGCCCAACTGGAGACGCGGATCGCCGGGCTGCTGGGCATGGAGGCGGCTGCGTTCTTCCCGACCGGGACGATGGCGCAGCAGGTCGCCCTGCGCTGCTGGGCGGGGCGCACCGGCAATCCGACCGTGGCGCTGCACCCGCTCGCCCACCCCGAGGTGCACGAGCGCGGCGCGCTGGGGGTGGTGAGCGGGCTGCGTACCGTCCACCCGACGTCCGCGCCGCGGCTGCCCACCGCGGAGGAGATCCGCGACTTCGCCGAACCGTTCGGCACGCTGATGCTGGAGCTTCCGCTGCGCGACGCCGGTTTCGTCCTGCCGGAGTGGGAGGAGCTGGAGGGCGTGGTGGCGGCCGCGCGCGAACGTGATGCAGTGGTGCACATGGACGGCGCGAGGCTGTGGGAGTGCGCCCCCCGGTTCGGACGCGGGCTGCCGGAGATCGCGGCGCTGGCGGACAGCGTGTACGTGTCGTTCTACAAGACCCTCGGCGGGCTGTCGGGGGCGGCGCTCGCCGGTCCCGAGTCCCTGATCGAGGAGGCGCGCACCTGGCGTCACCGGTACGGCGGGCAGCTCTTCCAGCAGTTCCCGGCGGCGCTGGCCGCGCTGATCGGTCTGGAACGGGAGCTGCCGAAACTGGCTTCGTACGTGGCGCAGGCGAAGGTGGTGGCCGGTGCGCTGGCCGAGGGGTTCGCCGAGTCCGCGGTGCCGTGGTTCCAGGTACATCCGGAGCCGCCTCACACGCATCAGTTCCAGGTGTGGCTGCCGTACCCGGCGGATGTCCTGACGGAGGCGGGAGTGCGGCAGGCGGAGGAGACGGGCGTGGCACTCTTCCGCAGGTGGCACCCGGCCGCCGCGGGGCCGCCCGGGATGTCGTACACGGAGGTCACGGTGGCGGAGGCGGGACTGGAGTGGACGAAACGGGATGTGCGCGAAGCGGTGGGGGAATTCGTGCGGCGGCTGGCTTAGGGCCTGTCGGGTGCCGGGGCGTCCGGGGCCGTTCCGTCCTCAAGCACCGGACGGGCCGGCTGGTGGCGCCGGGGCCACCGCCCCGGCCGGCGGGCGCCCCGGTCGTCCGAGCACCCGTTCCGTCCTCACCCGCCGGACGGGCCGGAACTGCCGGGCCGGGCGGGGCTGCCGGACCGGCCGACGGTGCCCGGCGGGCGGCGGGTGAGGCGTTCTCGTAGGGCCGTTCTCCAGCGGCGGTTCGCCGGGCGGCCTTCGATCACCGCTTCGAAGCGGCGGGCGTCGCGGGCCTCCCGCACGACCTCCCAGTCGTGCCGGCCAGGCAGCGGCGGCGGCGCTTCCCCGTGCTGAGCTGCGCGGTAGCTGTCGATCATGTGCTGCTGCATCGCGTCCATGACCTCAGCGTGGGCCGCTCCGGCGGGTCCGGCCCGTCGATTGACGACCACCGTCAAATGGCGCGTGACGCTCTCGCCGCACCCCGCACTATGGAGGGGTGAGCGTGAACATCGACATCGCGGGACTGCCGTCCGAACGCATCGTCTTCGAGACCTCGCCCCTCGCCGAGCTGGGGCTCGCGCTGCATGCGCTCTCCGAGCCGGGGCACCACCCCGGCCTGCACGGCTGGGCGACGGCGACCGGCAGTGCGCTGGAGCCGGACCTGGCCGACCGGCTGCACGAGGCCGAGTTCCTGTGGCGGAACACGTTCTCGGACGTCTTCATGGCGTTCGCCGGGGTCCGCGGCGGTGACGGCAGGACCGGGGCGACGCTCGCCGAGGACCTCGACATCCTCGACCGGCTGGACGACGAGCGGTTCGTCGCCTCCGCCCTGGAGTTCACCTGCGCCAGCCTGTACGGGATCGGCGCCCCCTCCCCGCTCAGCGACCCGGGCATGCGCGCCCGCGCCCTGGACATGGCGGCGGCGCGCGGTCCGCGGCAGGTGGAGTTCACCCAGCAGCTGCTGGCCGACCCCGCCCCCGTACGCCGCTGGGTCCGGCGCCTCCTCGAGGACTGCGACGAGGCGTTCTTCGCGGACACCTGGCGCCGGGTCCAGGTGCAGCTGGTCGCCGACGCCCGGCACAAGACGGATCTGCTGCGCCGCAAGGGCACCGGCGAGGCGCTGGGCGCGGTGTCCGCGGCGCTCTCGCTCGACCAGAGCGGCAGCAGGATCAGCGTCGACAAGATGACCGAGGGCTCGACCACCGCGACCGACCCGTCCATCGGCGCCGGGCTGACGCTCATCCCGTCCAGCTTCGGCTGGCCGCATCTGATGGTGCTGCACGCACCCGGCTGGCGCCCGGTGATCCACTACCCGGTGCACCGCCCGGAACTGCCGTCCCCCGCCTCGGTCGAGATCCTGCAGCTGCGGATGGAGGCGCTGGCCCACCCCATGCGGATGCGCCTGTGCCGCAACCTCGCCCGTTCCCCGTACACCACCGGTGAACTCGCCGACTCGCACAGCATCACGGCGCCCGAGGTCTCCCGGCATCTTTCGGTACTGAAGAAGGCCGGCCTGGTGACCACGCGACGCCGCGGCCGCTACGTACTGCACCAGCTGGACCTGACGGTGGTGGCCCGGCTCGGCAGCGACTTCCTGGAGGGTGTGCTGCGGTGAGCGGCACCAGGCGCCGTGGGCTCGGTCCAGCCGCCTGTGCCTGAGAGCCTGTCGGGTCCCGCGGAGGGACCGCGATGCGGTCAGCCCGCCCCGCCCCCGCCGGCCCGCACCAGCCCCGTCTCGTACGCGAGGACGACGACCTGCACCCGGTCACGCAGGTTCAGCTTGGTGAGGATGCGGCCGACGTGCGTCTTCACCGTCGCCTCGGACAGCACCAGGCGTGCCGCGATCTCGCCGTTCGACATGCCCTGCGCCACCAGCAGCATCACCTCGCGTTCGCGTTCGGTGAGCTTGCCGATGTCCTTGTGCTGCGGTTCGTCGCCGCTGCTCGGCAGCAAGGGCGAGAAGCGGTCGAGCAGTCGTCGCGTGGTGGACGGGGCGACGACCGCGTCTCCGCTGTGCACCGAACGGATCGCGGCGAGCAGCTCGCCCGGCGGCACGTCCTTGAGCATGAAGCCGCTGGCCCCCGCCTTCAGTCCGGAGAAGGCGTACTCGTCGAGGTCGAACGTGGTCAGGATGAGCACCTTGGGCGCATCGGGCCCGTCACAGATGCGCCGGGTCGCCTCGACGCCGTCCAGCCTCGGCATGCGGACGTCCATCAGCACCACATCCACGGCGGTGGAACGAAGGTTCTCGATCGCCTCCGCGCCGTCGCCGGCCTCGGCGACGACCTCCATGTCCGGCTGGGCTGCGAGCACCATCCGGAAACCGGTGCGCAGCAGCACCTGGTCGTCGACGAGCATCACGCGGATCGCCATGAGGGTTCTTGTCTCCTGTTCCTGTCCAGCAAGGGTCAGTGGGCTAGTGGGCGGGCTTGAGCGGCAGCAGCGCGCTGATCCGGAAACCGCCGCCGGGGCGCGGCCCGGCGTCGAGTGTGCCGCCGACCATGCCGACCCGTTCCCGCATGCCGATCATCCCGTGGCCCGCGCCGTCGGCGCCGCCGTCCTCGTACAGTTCGTGCGCGGCGCCCCGGCCGTCGTCCTCGACCAATAGCCCGAGCCCGTCGTCGAAGTAGACCAGCCGCACACTCGCACCGGCGTCCGGGCCACCGTGCTTGCGGGTGTTGGTCAGGGCCTCCTGCACGATGCGGTACGCGGTCAGCTCGACCCCACTGGGGAGCGGGCGCGGGGTGCCCTCGATCTTGAAGTCCACTGCCAGGCCGGTCTGCCTGACCTGGTCGATCAGGTCCTCGATCTGCTCGACGTCGGGCTGCGGGACGTACTCCCCGCTCTCCCGGGCGTCGCCGGTCCGCAGCACGCCGAGCAGCCGACGCATCTCGGCGAGTGCCTGCCTGCCGGTGCTGGAGATCGTCTCCAGGGCCTGCCGGGCCTGGTCGGGCGCCGCGTCCATCACGTACGCCGCGCCGTCGGCCTGCACCACCATGACGGAGACGTTGTGTGCGACGACATCGTGCAGTTCGCGGGCGATACGGGCCCGCTCGGCGGCCACCGCGACCTTCGACTGCGCCTCGCGCTCCCGCTCAAGACGGGCGGCGCGCTCCTCCAACTGGTCGAAGTACGCCCGCCGGGTCCGCATCGAGTCGCCGAGCACCCAGGCGAGCACGAACGGCACCGTCATGACGATGACGACGAAGACCTCCTGCGCCCAGTTGCCGTGCGGCTCGTTCGGCCAGCGCAGCTGTGAGAGACCGGCCGCGCAGAGACTGCAGACCAGCGCGAGCCGGGACGCCCAGCGCTCACCGACCGTGGCCACGGTGAAGGTGATCACCAGCATGGCGAAGTTCGCGACGCTCGGTCCGACACCGAACACCAGCTGCGCGACGCCCATCGCGACGGCGAGCAGCAGCATCTTCTCCGGTGCCCGGCGGCGCAGCGCAACGACCAGGCAGAGACCGATGATGATCGGCACGGCGGGGAGCCGCTCCGATCCGCGGCTCGGGTCGGCCACCACGGAAACGCCGGAGAGACCGAGGAGGACGACAGCCCAGAAGGTGTCGACGCCCGTCGGGTGTCTGCGGATGAAGTCGTAGAGGCGCTGCACGTAACCCAGCGTAGGGAAGGCCGACAGGTGACCGGGTCAGCCGAAGGGCCGATCCGGTTCCTGGGACCGTACTCCCCAAGGTGGAGACTTGGCTCCGTGACGGATGAGTGGCGTGGGTGGCAGGAGGCGGCGGAGACCGCTTTGTACGGGGACGGGGGGTTCTACCGGAGCCCCGAGGGGCCTGCCGGGCACTTCCGCACCTCCGTGCATGCCTCGCCGCTGTTCGCCGCCGCCGTGGCCAGGCTGCTGGCCGGGACGGCGCGGGAGCTGGGAACGGACCGGGTCGATCTGGTCGACCTGGGGGCCGGGCGGGGCGAGCTGCTGACGGGGGTACTGGCGGCGCTGCCGGGCAACGCCCCGGCGGGGCTCGTGGTACGGGCGTACGCGGTGGAGATCGCCGCCCGGCCGCCGGGTCTGGACCCCCGGATCGAGTGGTGCGCCGAACCGCCGCAGGGGGTGCGGGGGCTGCTGTTCGCCAACGAGTGGCTGGACAACGTGCCGACGCCGGTCGCGGAGACCGACGCGGACGGCGTCGACCGGTATGTGCTTGTCCGGACGGCGGACGGCACGGAACGGCTGGGCGCACCGGTGACCGGGGCGGACGCCGAGTGGCTGCGCCGCTGGTGGCCGTCGGCCGGTCCTGGCAGCCGCGCGGAGATCGGGCGGCCGCGCGACGAGGCGTGGGCGCGGGTGGTCGCCACCTTGTCCGAGGGGCTCGCGGTGGCGGTCGACTACGCCCACGTACGGGAGGCGCGGCCGCCGTTCGGCACACTGACCGGTTTCCGGGCCGGGCGCGAGGTGCGGCCGGTGCCGGACGGCAGCTGCGACCTGACCTCGCATGTGGCGCTGGACGCGTGCGCGGCGGCGGGTGCGGGATGCGGGACGGAGCCGGAGGTGGTGGATCAGCGGGAGGCGCTGCGCGGGCTCGGGGTCAGCGGGGAGCGGCCGTCGCTCGCACTTGCCTCGACCGACCCGGCGGCATATGTGCGGGCGCTGGCGTCGGCGGGTGAGGCGGCCGAGCTGACCGCACGGGGCGGACTGGGCGATTTCGGATGGCTGATGCAACGGGTGGGGGCGAGCCCGTCGAGTCCCTCCGGCGTTTGACGAGCGGGCTCCGCGGCAGCGCCCCGGAGGCAACGCGGTCCGGGGTGCCGTGCGGACGGGCCGGAAAGCCCGGGGCCCGGAGCACGCTGTGCGGCGCGCAGGGAATACTGGCCGTATGACGGAGACGACGGTCGGCATCGGTGGCGCGGCGGAGAGCACCGACATGGTGCTCAACATCGGGCCGCAGCACCCCTCGACACATGGTGTGCTCCGTCTGCGGATCGTCCTCAACGGCGAGCGGATCCAGCACGCCGAGCCGGTCATCGGCTATATGCACCGCGGCGCGGAAAAGCTTTTCGAGGCGCGCGACTACCGGCAGATCGTGATGCTCGCCAACCGTCACGACTGGCTGTCGGCCTTCTCCAACGAGCTGGGTGTCGTGATGGCTGTCGAGCGGATGCTCGGCATGGAGGTCCCTGAGCGCGCGGTCTGGACGCGGACGCTCCTCGCCGAGCTGAACCGGGTGCTGAACCACCTGATGTTCCTCGGCTCGTACCCGCTCGAACTGGGCGGCATCACCCCGGTGTTCTACGCCTTCCGGGAACGCGAGGAGCTGCAGGCCGTGATGGAGGAGGTCTCCGGCGGCCGGATGCACTACATGTTCAACCGGGTCGGCGGTCTCAAGGAGGACCTCCCCGCGGGCTGGCTCGGCCGCGCCCGGGACGCCGTCGCCTCGGTCCGCTCACGGATGGACGTGTACGACCGGCTGGTGCTCGGCAACGAGATCTTCCGGGGCCGTACCCGCGGTGTCGGTGTGCTGTCCGCCGAGACCGTGCACGCGTACGGGGTGTCCGGGCCGATCGCCCGCGCCTCCGGGGTCGACTTCGATCTGCGGCGCGACGAGCCGTATCTGGCGTACGGGGAGCTGCAGGACACCCTCAAGGTCGTCACCCGCACCGAGGGCGACTGCCTGGCCCGGTTCGAGTGCCTGCTGGAACAGACCCACAACGCGCTGGACCTGGCGGACGCCTGCCTGGACCGGATGGCGGGGCTGGCGCCCGGTCCGATCAACCAGCGGCTGCCCAAGGTGCTGAAGGCCCCCGAGGGCCACACCTACGCCTGGACCGAGAACCCGCTCGGGATCAACGGCTACTACCTGGTGTCCAAGGGCGAGAAGACCCCGTACCGGCTGAAGCTCCGCTCCGCCTCGTACAACAACATCCAGGCACTCACCGAGCTGCTGCCGGGCACGCTGGTGGCCGACATGGTCGCGATCCTGGGCTCGCTGTTCTTCGTCGTCGGCGACATCGACAAGTAGCTCCGCCGCCGACGCCCCGCGACGGGCCCTACGAGATCGCGCTGCGCAGCTCCACGACGTCCAGTTGCTCCGTCTCGTCGTGCGCGGTCAGGTCGATGACCTTGCCGACGACCCGGTTCTGCGCCGCCCCCGTGTGGTGCGCTGCCAGCGCCTCCTCGCCGACCACGTCCGCGAGGTCCTCGTTCTGCACGGACTCGATCGCGGCGTGCGCCTTCTGCGTACCGAAGAAGTCGAAGCTGCCCTGCGGAACCGGATGACGGCGGGACGCGGCGTACGGAACGACCGCGCTGGCGGCCGGGACTGCGCGCGGCGCGGGAAGTGCGGTGGACGGGCGGGCCGGGGGCAGGGCGGCCGACGGGCGGCGGTGCTGTTCGGCATCGGCCGCCGCGTGCTTCCCCTTGCGCTCCTCCGCCTCCTGGGCGCGCTCCGCGAGATCGCGCTTCCTGGCCTGCTCGGCGGTGCGGCGGGCCTCCTGGAGCGCGGCGTTGCGGGTGAGGTCCTGCAGGGCCTGGGCGGCGCGCGCATACGCGGCCGGTGTCGGCGTGGAGCGGGCGGCGGGCAGCTCCCGGGGCGAGGTGGCCGCTTCGAGCGCGAGCTGCCTGCGTCCCTCCAGCGCGCTGGCGCGCTCGGTCTCGGCGTTGGCGTAACGGCGCAGCAGTGCGGCGTGCTCGCCGCGCAGACCGGCGAGCTCCACACGCTTGCGGCGCAGCTTCGTCTCCAGCCGGACGCGCAGGGCCCGCGACTCCTCCAGGTCGGCCTCGAGCTCCGCGATGCGCTCCTCGGTCTTCCATTCGTCGCTTGCGCGGGCACGCATCAGCTCCGCGACGCGACGGCCGGCTTCCCGGTCCCAGGAGCGCATCAGATACGCACCGGTGACGGCGGCGGCCGCAGCGGCGGCGACCAGTCCGCGCAGGACCAGGGGCTCGGCGAGGAGCCAGGCGCCCGCAGCACAGACGACCGACGCTCCGGCGACGACCGAGGGCGGAAGGATTCTGTGCAGAGGTGGCGAATGGCGATGACGTCCACGTGGCATGGCCTGAAATTTACCGTGCGTACGGGTCGCTTGGGAGGCCGCCCGGCAATCTGTTCCCCGCCGGTTACCTGACGGGTTACCCGGCGGCCCCCGAAGTGGTCCCTTCCTACTTCTTGATCAGACCTTTCGACTGCAGATAGTCCTTGGCCACATCGGCCGGCTTGGCACGCTCGGCGTCGACCTTGCGGTTCAGTTCCGCGAGGTCCTCGGTGGTGAGCGTCTTGGTGAGCTTGCCGAGCGCATCGGCAATGTCCTGCGCTCCGGCGTCCTTGGCATTGAGAACCGGAACGACGTTGTCCGCATTCTGAAGCTTCTTGTCGTCCTCCAGGAACACCAGGTTGAAGCTGTCCAGCACCGCGTCCGTGGTGGTCGTGAGGACCAGCTGGTCCTTGCCGTCCTTGACGGCCTGCTTGGACTGCGGGGTGCCGACCCCCTTCGGGTCGATACCGGTGACATCAATGCCGTACGTCTTCTTCAGACCCGGTGCGCAGAAGGGCCGCACCTCGCACTCGTCACCCGCCGCGATCTTCACCTTCAGCTTGGAGGCACCCAGATCCGAAAGGGTCTTGAGCTTGTTCTTGTCGGCGAATTCCTTGGTCACCGCGAACGCGTTCTGGTCGACCGCTTCGCCGTACGGGAGCACCTTCAGTCCGCGCGGGGTGGCGAGCTTCTCCAGCGCGGCGGTGGTGGCCGCCACGTCACCGGAGGCGACCGGGTTCTTCTCGGCCGTCTTCGCGCCGTTCGCCTTGGCATTGAGGAATTCGGCGATCGTCGCGGCGTATTCCGGTACGACGTCGATCTCGCCCTTCTCCAGGGACGGCTCGTACAGTTCCCGGTTCTTCACCGTGGTGACCGAGGTGCTGTATCCGGCGTCGCCGAGGATCTGTGCGTACAGCTCGGCGAGCACCTTGGACTCGGTGAAGGCCGCGGCGCCGACGACGAGCGAGCCCTTCTTCCCCGAGTCACCGGACGCGGCGGAGCCACCCTTGTCCTTCTCGAGGCTGTCGCCGCCGCAGGCGGCGAGCGAGCCGGCCAGTGCGACCATGCCGATGACCGCGCCCGCTATGCGCGAAGTCTTGCTCATGATGTTCTCCGTCCACAGCAACAGGGCTGATTACGAGTCGTGTCGGGCAAATCGGATGGGTCAGGCGGTCCGGCGGCGGCGGAGCGGCGACAGAGCCCGGTCCAGCCCCACCAGCACGGCCTCCACCGCCAGGGCGAGCACGGCGACGAGCAGCGCGCCGGCGACCACCTGCGGTGTGTTGTAGGTGTTGAAGCCGGCGGTGATGATGCGGCCGAGCCCGCCCTGACCGACCATGGCGGCGATCGTCGCCGTGGCGATCACCTGGACCGCCGCCGAGCGCAGACCGGTCATGATCATCGGATAGGCGAGCGGGAGCTCGACCCGCACGAAGAGCTGGCCGCCCGACATCCCCATGCCGCGCGCCGCCTCGGCCACCGACCGGTCCACCTCCGTCATCCCGACATAGGCGTTGGTCAGCAGCGGCGGCACGGCGAACAGGACCAGCGCAATGATCGTCGGCACATAACCGGCGTTGCGCAGCGGCGACACCATGAACAGGGCCAGCACCGCGAAGACCGGGATCGCCCGCCCCACATTGGAGAGGTTCACGGCCAGTGCGCCGCCCTTCCCGATGTGCCCCAGGTACAGGGCGACCGGCAGCGCGATCGCGCAGGCCAGCACGAGCGACACCCCGCTGACGTACAGATGCTCGCCGAGCCGGTGCCCCGCCCCGCTCTCCCCCGACCAGTTGGCGCCGGTGGTCAGCCAGGTCCAGGCCTCGCCGAGTACTCCCATGGGTCAGACCGCCTTCACCTTGGCGACCGCACCCACGGCGTCGCGCGTCGTGCGTATGCGGGTCCAGGGCGTCAGCAGCCGTTGCACCCCGAGCAGCAGCAGGTCCGCGACCACCGCGAGCAGCACGCAGAGCACCGAAGCGGTGAGCACCTGCGCCTTGAAGAAGCTCGGCAGCGCGTCCTCGATGAGGTTGCCGAGGCCGCCTCTGCCGACAATCGAGCCGACCGTGGTCAGCGCGATGGTGGAGACGGTGGCGATCCGGAACCCGGCCATCACCGCGGGCAGGGCGAGCGGGAGTTCGACCTCCCACAGGAGTCGGCCCGGCCCGTATCCCATGCCCTTCGCGGCGTCCTTCGCCTCCTGCGGCACGGCTTCGAGCCCGGCCAGGATGTTCCGTACGAGAATGGTCAGCGAGTACAGCACCAGACCGGTGACGACCAGCGCGGCCGAGAGCCCGAACAGCGGCAGCAGCAGCGAGAACATCGCCAGCGACGGCACGGTGTAGAGCACCGTCGTCAGTCCGAGCACCGGTCCCGCGATACGCCGGCTGCGGCGCGCGAGCAGCGCCAGCGGAAATGCCACCAGGAGCCCGATCACCACCGAGACAGCGGTGATCCAGATGTGCTGAACGGTCGCATCGGTCAACTCCTGGCTACGGGAACGGAGATACTCACCGCAGATCCAGTCGTTCGTCACCAGGCAGTTCTGTCCGGCCATCCGTCCCCCACCCTCCGTTCGCCGGTCCGTACCGATGTCTGGCGACCCTATCCCCGACCACTGACAATCGCCGAGGCCGTTGTATTCCAGCAACATGTCCTTCACAGAACACGCGCCACAATGGGGAACCATGATCCGTTTCGAGCACGTCACCAAGCGGTACGCCGACGGCACGACCGCAGTCGACGACCTTTCCTTCGAAGTGGACGAGGGTGAACTGGTCACGCTCGTAGGGCCGTCCGGCTGCGGCAAGACCACCACCATGAAGATGGTGAACCGGCTGATCGAACCGACCGAGGGGCGGATATTCCTCGACGGGGACGACGTATCCGCCATCGACCCCGTCCAGCTCCGCCGCCGTATCGGCTATGTGATCCAGCAGGTCGGACTGTTCCCGCACAAGACGGTGCTGGAGAACACCGCGACGGTTCCTCATCTCCTGCGCTGGAAGCGGGGAAAGGGCCGCGAGCGCGCCGCCGAACTCCTGGATCTCGTCGGACTTGACCCTTCCGTTTATGGCGACCGATATCCGGACCAGCTCTCCGGTGGTCAACGCCAACGCGTGGGAGTGGCAAGGGCGCTGGCCGCTGATCCGCCGGTACTGCTGATGGACGAGCCTTTCGGCGCGGTCGACCCGGTGGTCCGCGAACGGCTGCAGAACGAATTCCTCAAACTCCAGGCCCAGGTCCGGAAAACCGTGTTGTTCGTCACGCACGACATCGAGGAAGCCGTCCGGCTCGGCGACCGCATCGCCGTCTACGGGCAGGGCTCCATCGAGCAGTTCGACTCCCCCGCGACCGTGCTCGGTGCCCCCGCCACCCCGTACGTCGCGGACTTCGTCGGCGCCGACCGCGGCCTCAAGCGGCTCTCCGTGACCCCCATCGAGGAGAGCGACCTCGACCAGCCGCCCGTCGTCCATCTGGACGACCCGCTCTCCCGGGCGACCGAGCGGCTGCGCGCCCAGGGTGCACGCTGGGCCGTCGTCCTGGACGCCGACGACCATCTGCACGGCTGGATCCCTGCCGGCACCGCCCCCACCGAGGCCAAGGGCACGGTCCGCGAACACGCCCGCCGCATGGAGGCATGGCTCCCCGTCGGCGCCCCGCTCAAGCAGGCGTTCGCCACGATGCTGCAGCACGACGCGGGCTGGATCGCGGTCATCGACAAGGAGAGCACCGGCCGGTTCCTCGGGGTGCTCACCCCTGCCCGCCTCCATGAGGCGCTGCGCCGCTCGATCGACGCGGACGCCCAGGACCTGCCGCGCGCCGACGTGAACGTGGAGACGGTGGCCCGGGCGGGCTCGCTCTGAACCGGGGGCACGCGCCCGGCATCTCCACGGGCCTGCCGCACCCGGTCAGTTCTCGCTCAGCCGGCTGCTCATCCACTCCAGCGCCGAAGGGATCTCCCGCCGCCAGGTGTTGAAGTTGTGCCCGCCGCTGTCCAGCACGATCGAGGAGACCTGGGCGGGCGCCTTCACCTTCGCCATGAACCTCCGCGTACTCCTGTAATTCCCCTCGCCCTGCCGTGACGTCGTCACCAGGAACGACGAGTCGGGCTGGGGCAGATGGTCCAGGCTCCACAGCAGGTTCGCGCGCTCGCGCTCCGCACGGTTCCCGTGGAAGAGATCACCGGTCGTCGGGTCCTCGGCCGCCTTGTAGTACGCGGACAGACCGGCACTCGCCGCGAACCTGTCCGGGTGGTGCAGGCCGATCTTCAGTGCGCAGTACCCACCGGTCGAGTTGCCGATGATGCCCCAGTTCCGTGCCCGCTTCCCGATCCGGTACGAGTCCGAGACCGCCTGGGGCAGGTCCTTCGCGAAGAACGTCTCGGTCTGCGGCCCGCCCGCTATGTCCACGCACTCGGTGTCCCGCGGCGGGGCGACCGTGGGCCTCAGCAGCACCAGGATCATCGGCTGTGCCCGTCCGGCTTTCACCCGATCGAGTGCGGTGCGTGGATACTCAAGACCCTTCAGGAGATTCTCCGCGGTGCCCGGATAGCCGGTGAGGACGACGACCGCGGGGAACTTCCGGTGGGCGTACTCCGGCTGGAAGTACTCCGGCGGAAGATACACGTACGCCGAACTCTCGATCTTCGACCGCCGCCCCGCGATGACGACCTTGTCGATCCGGCCGCCCGCCGTGGGGCGCGAACCACCGGGAACGTCCGGCTGCTGTATCCCGACCCGGACGATGCTCTTCGATGCCAGGGTTCCCGCCGCCCCGTCCGTGACGACGCCCAGTTCCTGCTGTGCACCGAAGAGATCGGCCCAGGAGCCGTAGAACAGAAAGGAGTTGTTGGCCATCAGGCCGACCGAGGCGAAGACCATCACCTGGGTCGCCAGCAGCAGGCCGACGCGGCCGAACACCGCGGGCACACTGCGGCGCGCCAGTCTCGGCCAGATCAAGACCGTGGCAGCGAACAGAACGACGGCCGGCACAGTGGACAGGGTCAGAACTGCCTTGCTGGTGAGCCCCATGGTTGAGTGAGCTTTCTTGTCAGGAATTTTCCGGGATGCGGGTGAACCCACCGCCCGGAAGCCTCGTCCTAGAGGTCGCACATCGTCCGGACCGCTTCGGCCGACGGACTCAAGAATCTCTCGCGGAGCCACGGGAAGCGATGTCTATCACGCTAGATGGGGATAAATCGGGATCGGTTCCGAATGCTGTACGCAAGTTCGTACGCGGACCGCGCCCCGAATCCGTACCGGCGCTCGTCGGCGCCTCCTGCACCCTCGTCGGTCTGATCGACGTCGCCGCGGGGGTGTTCCCGCGCTTCCGGCACAGCCGGATGCACACGCTCGCCGAAGTCCTTCCAGGAGCCCTCGGCCCCTTCGCCGCCGCGCTGTCGCTGAGCGTGGGCGTCCTGCTGCTGCTCCTCGCCCACGGCCTCAAGCGGCACAAGCGGCGGGCCTGGCGCGCCGCCGTGGTCCTGCTGCCGGCAGGCGCGGCAGCGCAGTTCGTCTACCGGCACTCGATCCTCGGCGCCCTCGTCTCCCTCACGCTCTGCTACCTGCTGGTCCGTCACCGGAGTGAATTCGCTGCGCTCCCCGACCCGCGCAGCCGGTGGAGGGCGCTGGCCAACTTCGTTCTTCTCGGGGCGGGTTCGCTCGGCCTGGGACTGATCATCGTCTCCGTTCACCCCGGCCACGTCGTCGGCAACCCCTCCATCGCCGACCGTCTCCAGCACGTCCTGTACGGGCTCTTCGGCTTCGAGGGACCCGTCGAGTACGCCGGAGTCACCTCCTGGACCGTGGCGTACTCGCTCGGCGCACTCGGTCTGCTGACCGCCGTCACCACCATCTACCTCGCGTTCCGCCCCGAACATCCGGCCGCCAGGCTCACCGAGGAGGACGAGGTCCGGCTGCGGGCCCTCCTCGACAAGCACGGCGGCCGCGACTCGCTCGGCCACTTCGCGCTCCGCCGCGACAAGGGCGTCGTCTTCTCACCCAGCGGCAAGGCCGCCGTCTGCTACCGCGTGGTGTCCGGGGTGATGCTGGCCAGCGGCGACCCGATCGGCGACGTGGAGGCCTGGCCGGGCGCCATCGAACGCTTCATGGACGAGGCCAAGGCGCACTCCTGGACCCCCGCGGTGATGGGCTGCAGTGAGACGGGTGGCGAGGTCTGGACCCGCGAGACCGGGCTCGACGCGCTGGAGCTCGGCGACGAGGCGGTGGTGGATGTCGCGGATTTCTCGCTCGCCGGGCGCGCCATGCGCAACGTGCGCCAGATGGTGAAGCGCATTGAGCGCAGCGGTTACGAGACCCGCGTGCGGCGCGTCCGCGACATGGGCGAGACCGAACTGGCCCGCATCCGGCGGGCCGCCGCCGACTGGCGCGGCACCGATACCGAGCGCGGCTTCTCCATGGCGCTCGGCCGGATCGGCGACCCGGCCGACGGCGACTGCATCATCGCCACCGCCCACAAGGCCGACGAGCACACCGCCGACTCCCCGTACGGCGATCTCAAGGCCGTGCTCCACTTCGTTCCGTGGGGCACGGACGGCATGTCCCTGGAACTCATGCGCCGCGACCGCGCCGCCGACCCCGGGATGAACGAGCTGCTGATCGTCGCCTCCCTGCACGACGCGCCCCGGCTCGGCATCAAACGTGTCTCGCTGAACTTCGCGATGTTCCGCTCGGCGCTCGCCCGCGGCGAGAAACTGGGCGCGGGCCCGGTGCTGCGGGGCTGGCGCGGGCTGCTGATCTTCCTGTCGCGCTGGTTCCAGATCGAGTCGCTGTACAAGTTCAACGCCAAGTTCCGGCCCCGCTGGGAGCCCCGCTTCGTCGTCTATCGCAACAGCCGCGACCTGCCCCGCATCTCGTTCGCCGCGATGCAGGCCGAGGGCTTCGTCAACGTCGGGCTTCCCCGTCCTTTCGGCCGCCGATTCCCGGCCTCCCGGCCCCGTCCCTGCGCCCACGCAACGGGTCCCGGACCGGAGCACGGTCCCAGCGCGGCGTAACACCGCTCCGTACGGGCCTACGCTGGTCGCATGAGTACGTTGCGTGGACGAGGCACGGTCCAGGGCCTGCCGGAGTGGGACCGCTGTGCGGTCATGGGTGTGGTCAATGTGACCCCCGACTCCTTCTCCGACGGAGGCCGCTGGTTCGACACCACGGCTGCGATCAAGCACGGCCTCGACCTGGTCGCCGCAGGCGCCGACCTGGTCGATGTCGGCGGCGAGTCGACCCGTCCCGGCGCCAGCCGGGTGGACGAGGCCGAGGAGCTGCGGCGCGTGATCCCGGTCGTCCGGGAGCTGGCCCAGGAAGGCGTCACGGTCTCCGTGGACACCATGCGGGCCCGGGTCGCCGAACAGTCCGTCGCCGCAGGTGCGGCCCTGGTCAACGATGTGAGTGGCGGGCTCGCCGACCCGGACATGATCCCGGTCGTCGCCGCCGCCGGAGCGCCGTTCGTGGTCATGCACTGGCGTGGCTTCAGCGAGTCGATGAACAGCCGTGCGGTGTACGAGGACGTCGTCGCCGAGGTCGTCGCGGAGCTGCGGACGCGGATGGACGCGGTGGTCGCGGGCGGGGTCGCCCCCGAACGGATCGTGGTCGACCCCGGCCTGGGCTTCGCCAAGGATGCCGCCCACGATCTCTCCCTCGTCGCCCACCTCGACGAGCTGCGCGCGCTGGGCCGCCCCCTGCTGGTCGCCGCCTCCCGCAAGCGGTTCCTCGGCCATGTGCTGGCCGGTGAGGGCGCCGCACCACCGCCCGCCCGGGAACGCGACGCGGCCACCGCCGCAATCTCCGCCCTCTCCGCCCGGGCGGGCGCCTGGGCCGTCCGGGTCCACGAGGTCCGGGCGACCGCCGACGCCGTCCGGGTCGCCCGCGCCGTCGAGGGAGCCGCGTGAGCGACGACCAGGAGCAGGTGGCCGCCGACATCGCGGCGGTCGAACAGGCCAACACCGCCTTCTACGAGGCGATGGAACACGGCGACCTGGACGCGCTCTCCGGGCTCTGGCTGCCCGGCGAGAACCTCACGATCTCCTGCGTCCACCCCGGCTGGCCGGTGCTCAGCGGACGCGGCGAGGTACTGCGCAGTTACGCCCTGATCATGGCGAACACCGAGTACATCCAGTTCTTCCTGACCGATGTCGGGGTCTCGATGACCAGGGACACGGCCCTGGTCACCTGCACCGAGAACATCCTCAGCGGCGGCCCCGCGGAGGACGGCGGCGAGCTCGGACCGCTGGTCGGCCAACTCGTCGTCGCCACCAATGTGTTCCGCCGCACCGAGGACGGCTGGAAGCTCTGGTCCCATCACGGGTCCCCGGTGCTGACCGAGTCCGAGGACGAGGACGAGGACGAGTCGCCCTCCTGACCCCCTTGCGGGGGCGCGCTCCCGGGCGGATACACCCCCGAGGGGATTGGACTCCGGGCTGCGGGGTAGGGGACGCGCCTACCAGCCCCGCACGGTCCCGTCCATAGCCCCCGCGGGCGAGCACTGTCCGCACTCGCAGGTAGATTCGAAAGAGGGCACCTTGCCGTCCGCACGCGGCCCCGTGTCTCTACGACCAACAACAGCAGGAGTGATTCGCGTGGATCGTGTCGCGCTGCGCGGCCTCAAGGCCCGTGGGAACCATGGCGTCTTTCCCCGGGAGCGGGAAGAGGGCCAGACCTTCATCGTCGACCTGGTTCTCGGCCTCGACACCCGCCCCGCGGCAGCCGCCGACGACCTGACCAAGACGGTGCACTACGGCGTGGTCGCCGAGGAGGTCGTCGACATCGTGCAGGGAGAGCCGGTCGATCTGATCGAGACACTCGCGGAGCGCATCGCCCAGAAGTGCCTGGGACACGAAGGCGTCGAGGAGGTCGAGGTCGTCGTGCACAAGCCGGATGCGCCGATCACCGTCCCGTTCGACGATGTGACCATCACCATCACCCGGAGCCGAGCATGACTGCATTTTCTACCGAGGGGCAGAGCGACCCGACCGTACAGCCGGTGCCCGCCTCCGTGGTCGAGCAGGTCGACGCGGCGGACGTCACCCTCTCCAACCCCAAACCCGCCGTGATCTCGCTCGGCTCCAACCTCGGCAACCGCCTGGAGACCCTCCAGGGCGCCATCGACGCCCTGGAGGACACCCCCGGACTCCGGGTCAAGGCGGTGTCCCCGGTGTACGAGACGGAGCCGTGGGGTGTCGCCCCCGGCTCCCAGCCGTCGTACTTCAACGCGGTGATCGTCGTGAAGACGACGCTGCCCCCGTCCTCCCTCCTGGAACGCGGCCAGGCCATCGAGGAGGCCTTCGACCGCGTCCGCGAGGAGCGCTGGGGCCCGCGCACCATCGACGTGGACATCGTGGCGTACGCGGATGTGGTCTCCGACGACCCGGCGCTGACCCTTCCCCACCCCCGGGCCCACGAGCGGGCCTTCGTGCTCGCCCCGTGGCACGACGTCGACCCCGAGGCGCAGCTGCCCGGCCACGGCCCGGTGGCGGAGCTGCTCGGCACGATCGGCCGCGGCGGCGTACACCCCCGGACCGATCTGGAACTCCGCCTGCCCGAGTAGTCGTTAGGCTCAGGGCAGGTCAGCACAGGACACAGAACAGACAGCCGGACAGACGGGCGGACAGCCCGGTCGGCCGACGGCGAAGGGCGGCTTTCTCGGTGAAGCAACTACGGCTCGGGGTACTGGCCGGACTCTTCGCCGCGGCCGGCGTGCTGTCCTGGGGCGGTGCCCGCCTCTGGGACTCCCTCGGGACCCTGCCGAGCGTGCCCCTCGCCGCGCCCATCGTGCTCGCGGTGATCGCCGTCATCCTGCTCGCGACGGCGCTCTCCATCCGCTCCCGGCTGCGCGCGCAACGCGAGCGCCGCCCGGGCGCGAAGGGTGTCGAGCCGCTGATGGCCGCCCGCGCCGTGGTCTTCGGCCAGGCCAGCGCCCTGGTCGTGTCGCTGGTCGCCGGCCTGTACGGCGGTACCGGGGTCTTCCTGCTCGGCTCGCTCGACATCCCGGCCCGCCGCGACCAGGCGATCTACGCCGGTTTCGCAGTGCTGGCCGGGATCGGGGTGGTCGCCGCCGCCTTGTTCCTGGAGCGCGTCTGCAAGCTCCCGGAGGACAAGGACGACGACAAGAGCGCCGCCTCCACCTGACGCTCCGACCCCGCCCGGCCCACCGGCACCGCCTCCGGCTCTCAGCGGGCCATGATCAGGCTCATCGCCTCGGCGCGCGTCGCGGGGTCGCGGAGCTGGCCGCGTACCGCCGAGGTCAGCGTCTTCGCGCCGGGCTTGCGGATGCCGCGCATCGACATGCACATGTGCTCGCACTCGACGACGACGATGGCTCCGCGCGGCTCCAGGATCCTCATCAGTGAGTCGGCGATCTGCGTGGTCAGCCGCTCCTGAACCTGCGGGCGCCGCGCGTAGACGTCGACCAGCCGGGCCAGCTTCGACAGGCCGGTGATCTTGCCGGTGGTCGCCGGGATGTACCCGACATGCGCGACTCCACGGAACGGCACCAGGTGGTGCTCACAGGTCGAGAACACCTCGATGTCCTTGACCAGCACCATCTCGTCGTGGCCGAGGTCGAACGTGGTCGTCAGGACGTCCTCGGGCTGCTGGCTCAGACCCGCGAATATCTCCTTGTACGCCCGCGCCACCCGTCCCGGCGTCTCACGCAGCCCCTCCCGGTCCGGGTCCTCCCCGACGGCGAGGAGAAGCTCGCGCACTGCGGCCTCGGCCCGCTTCTCGTCGAACTCACCGATCGAACCCTGGCCGTCCAGCGTCACCGGGTCGGTCATCTGTGCCTCGTTCCTTCAGCTGTCACCTGCGCGGACATCGCGCAGACATACAAAAAGCCGCGCCCCCACAGGCTAAAACCTGGGGGGCGCGGCATCCATTCCGGGTCGGTGGAGCCCCGTGACAGGGGCCACACCGGGGTCCGCACTAGCTCTCGGGACGGTCCTCAGAGATCGCCTCGGTGGCCGGGGCGGTGTCCGTCGGGGTCGACCCGTTGGCCGTGGTGACCCCGTTGGTGAGGGCGAGCTCCTTCGGCGACAGCACCGGCGGCCGCGTCGACGGCGTACGCCGTGCGGAGCCGGTCCACGCCGGGCGGGCCGGACGCTTCACGATTCCGGCGAAGATCTCGGCGATCTGCTCCTTGCCGAGGGTCTCCTTCTCCAGCAGCTGGAGAACCAGGTTGTCGAGAACGTCGCGGTTCTCGACAAGGATCTCCCACGCCTCGTTGTGCGCGGTCTCGATGAGCTTCTTGACCTCTTCGTCGACGAGCGCCGCGACCTCTTCCGAGTAGTCGCGCTGGTGGCCCATCTCCCGGCCCAGGAAGGGCTCGGTGTTGTCGCCGCCGAACTTGATCGCGCCGAGCCGCTCCGTCATGCCGTACTGCGTGACCATCGCGCGGGCCGTGGCACTGGCCTTCTCGATGTCGTTCGCAGCGCCGGTGGTCGGGTCGTGGAAGACCAGCTCCTCGGCCGCGCGCCCGCCCAGCATGTAGGCCAGCTGGTCGAGCATCTCGTTGCGCGTCGTGGAGTACTTGTCCTCCTCCGGCAGCACCATCGTGTAACCGAGGGCGCGGCCGCGGGAGAGGATCGTGATCTTGTGCACCGGGTCCGAGTTGGGGGAAGCCGCCGCGACCAGGGCGTGTCCGCCCTCGTGGTACGCGGTGATCTTCTTCTCCTTGTCGGACATGATCCGGGTCCGCTTCTGCGGGCCCGCCACGACGCGGTCGATCGCCTCGTCCAGCATCTCGTTGTCGATCAGCTTCTTGTTGCTGCGCGCCGTGAGGAGCGCCGCTTCGTTCAGCACGTTCGACAGGTCGGCACCGGTGAAACCGGGCGTACGACGGGCCACGGCGCCGAGATCGACGTCCGGGGCGACCGGCTTGCCCTTCTGGTGCACCTTGAGGATTTCGAGACGGCCCTGCATGTCCGGCCGGTCGACCGCGATCTGCCGGTCGAAACGGCCCGGGCGCAGCAGCGCCGGGTCGAGGATGTCCGGCCGGTTCGTAGCGGCGATCAGGATGACGCCGCCCTTCACGTCGAAGCCGTCCATCTCGACGAGCAGCTGGTTCAGGGTCTGCTCACGCTCGTCGTGACCACCGCCGAGACCCGCACCACGGTGCCGGCCGACGGCGTCGATCTCGTCGACGAAGACGATCGCCGGGGCATTCGCCTTGGCCTGCTCGAACAGGTCACGGACCCGGGAGGCACCGACACCGACGAACATCTCGACGAAGTCGGAACCGGAGATCGAGTAGAACGGGACGCCGGCCTCGCCCGCGACGGCGCGTGCGAGCAGCGTCTTGCCCGTACCGGGAGGCCCGTACAGCAGGACGCCCTTGGGGATCTTCGCGCCGACGGCCTGGAACTTCGCCGGTTCCTGGAGGAACTCCTTGATCTCGTGGAGTTCCTCGACGGCCTCGTCGGACCCCGCCACATCGGCGAAGGTCGTCTTCGGGGTGTCCTTGGTGATCAGCTTGGCCTTGGACTTGCCGAACTGCATGACCTTGGAGCCGCCGCCCTGCATCTGATTCATCAGGAACAGGAAGACGACCACGATCAGGACGAAGGGCAGCAGCGAGAGAAGGATCGAGAGGAACGGGGACTGCTTCGACGGCGAGACGGTGTAACCCTTCTCGATGTCACCGCTCTCGAACTTCTTCTGCAGCGTGTCGGCGAGCTGGACACCCTGGTCACCGATGTAGCTCGCCTGGAACTTGCTGCCGGACTCGCCCGAGAGTTTCTGGCCGTCCTTCAGCTCGATCTTGAGGATTTGTTCGTCGCCGGTGGTCAGCTTGGCCTGCTCCACCTGGTTCTTGCTGATCGCCTGGATCACCTTGCCGGTGTCCACCGTCTTGTAGCCGCCCGACGAGCCGACGACCTGCATCAACACGACCACGGCGAGGACGGCCAGCACGATCCACATGACCGGCCCACGGAAGTATCGCTTCACGTCCATCCATACGGAGCGAAGTCGCCCCGTCCCTCCTGCCCGTAGGTAAATGCTGCTGTGAGAAAAGACTGTTCTTCGGACGGTACCCCAGCATTGTCACCTGCGACCGCCTGGGCCGTCTGTCAAACCCGCCTTCAAAGGCTCCAACGCCGGGAACCCGTCAGGGGTTCCCGAGGGTGCACCCGGGTCGGGTGCGCGGGCCGGAGGAGGGCTGCGAGGGCCTTCAGCCGCCGTAGACGTGCGGGGCGAGCGTGCCGACGAAGGGCAGGTTGCGGTACTTCTCCGCGTAGTCCAGCCCGTAGCCGACGACGAACTCGTTGGGGATGTCGAACCCGACCCACTTGCAGTCGAGCGCGACCTTCGCCGCATCCGGCTTGCGCAGCAGGGTGCAGATCTCCAGGCTGGCGGGTTCGCGCGAGCCCAGGTTCGACATCAGCCAGGACAGGGTCAGGCCCGAGTCGATGATGTCCTCGACGATCAGGACGTGCTTTCCCTTGATGTCGGTGTCCAGGTCCTTGAGGATCCGGACGACACCGGAGGACTGGGTGCCCGCGCCGTACGAGGAGACGGCCATCCAGTCCATCGTGACGGGGGTGGACAGCGCGCGCGCCAGGTCCGCCATCACCATCACGGCGCCCTTGAGGACGCCGACGATGAGCAGGTCCTTGCCCGCGTACTCCGCGTCGATCTTCGCGGCCAGCTCGACGAGCTTCGCGTCGATCTCTTCCTTGGTGAGGAGCACCGACTGAAGGTCGGTGCCCATGTCCTTCTCGTTCACCCGCGTCTCTTTCTTTGCCTGCCCGGTCCGGGGTGGTGCCCCGGCCGTGCGCGGCCGCTCGCCTGCATGTCAGCCGCTCGTGCTTCAGCTCTGCCGAATCACCAGTCTGCCACCCTGGCGCCGGGCTTCGACGCGGCCGGGCAGGTTGATGGCCTGCTGGCCGCGCCAGCCGGTGATCAGACGGTCGACTTCCTCGATGTGGCGGGCGAAGAGGGAACCGGCCGGAGCACCTGCCTCCATGGCCGCCCGGCGCAGCACCCGACGGCGCACGGCGGGGGGCAGTGCGTACAGCTTGGCGCAGTCCAGCTGCCCGGCGTCGTCCCGTACGGCGGTGTCGGCCTCGGCGGCCCAGGTGTCCAGGGCGTCCGCGTCGTCGCGGGAGAGCTGCGCGGTACGGGCCAGGGCCTCGACCACGCCTTTGCCGAGGGCCTTCTCCAGGGCGGGCAGGCCCTCGTGGCGCAGCCGGGAGCGGGTGTAGGCGGGGTCGACGTTGTGCGGGTCGTCCCAGACGGGCAGGGACTGGACCAGGCACGCCTTGCGGGCGGTCTGCCGGTCGAGCTGCAGGAAGGGGCGTCGGTAGCGGCCGGCCGGGCCGGAGGCGGCGGCCATGCCGGAGAGCGAGCGGATACCGGAGCCGCGGGCGAGGCCGAGCAGGACGGTCTCCGCCTGGTCGTCACGGGTGTGGCCGAGCAGGACGGCGGCGGCGCCGTGGCGCTCGGCTGCGGCGTCCAGGGCGGCGTAGCGGGCGTCACGGGCGGCAGCCTCGGGTCCGCCGTCGCGGCCGACGTGCACGGCGACGGCCTCCACCGGGTCGAGGTCCATGGCGGCGAGGCGGGCGACGACCTCGGCGGCGCGGACGTCGGACCCGTCCTGGAGGTTGTGGTCGACGGTGATGCCGCCGGCCCGGACGGCGAGTTTGCGGGCCTCGAAGGCGAGGGCGGAGGCGAGCGCCATGGAGTCGGCGCCGCCGGAGCAGGCCACCAGCACCAGCGGGGCGTCGGGGCGTTCGTGGAGCGCGGGGCGCCGCCTGCCCGGGCCGGCTTCGGCGAGCTCGGGGCGCGGGGCGCGTTCGGTGCGTTCGGCGAATTCGTTCAGTACGTCGTGGAGTACGCGGCGGACCGCCAGGCGTATCGCCGCGACCGCAGGATGGGGACCCATGTCCGGTGCCCTTCGTGAAGTTTTGGGGGTGCCTCGGAGCGTCGGGACGGGAAGAGTGCCGTCACCCAGAGTGCGTCGATGGTGACAGAGCCAAGCCGTTCATCGAGCATTGCACGCCCTCCCGTGCCCCTACGGTCCCTCGGATGGGTGATTACCGGGGCGTACTTCTTCCGGCTTCCCCCGTCGGCCGCCCCATGATCACGACTCTGCCTTACGGTGCACCCTCGCGATCCAGTCCGCCGGTTTGGCGATCTCGGCCTTGGTGGGCAGCGTGTTCGGGGACGTCCAGACCCGGTTGAAGCCGTCCATGCCGACCTCGTCGACGACGGCACGCACGAACCGCTCGCCGTCCCGGTACTGGCGCAGTTTGGCATCGAGGCCGAGGAGCTTGCGCAACGCCTGGTCGAGGCGGCTGGCGCCGCGCGCCCGGCGCTGCTGGAACTTCTCCCGGATCTCTCCGACGGAGGAGACGACCTCGGGGCCGACACCGTCCATCACGTAGTCGGCGTGTCCTTCGAGCAGGGACATCACGGCGGTGAGCCGACCGAGGATCTCGCGCTGGGCGGGGGTCTGGACGATCTCGACGAGGCTGCGGCCGCCGTCCTCGCCCTCCTCGCCCTCGGGCGTGCTGCCGGCGAGCGACTGGGCGGCCTCGCGGAGCCGTTCCAGCACGGTCATCGGGTCGACGTCGGTCTCGTCGAGGAACGACTGGATTTCGCCCTGCAGATGGTCGCGGAGCCAGGGGACTCCGGTGAACTGGGTGCGGTGGGTCTCCTCGTGGAGCGCGACCCAGAGCCGGAAGTCGTGCGGGTCGACGTCGAGTTCGCGCTCGACGTGGACGACGTTCGGGGCGACGAGCAGCAGTCTGCCGCCGCCGCTGAGGGGGGCCGGGAGCTCACGGCTCGCGGGGGCGAACGTCTCGTACTGTCCGAGGACCCGCGAGGCCAGGAACGACAGCAGCATGCCCAGCTCGACGCCGGTCACCTTGGAGCCGACCGCACCGAGCACGGCTCCGCCGGGGCTGCTGGAGCGCCGGTTCTCCATTTTTTCCAGGAGTGGACGGAGCAGTTCGCGGAAGCCCGCGACGTTCGCCCTGATCCAGCCGGCCCGGTCGACGACCAGGACCGGGGTGTCCTCGGGTTCGGCTCCCTCCGGGATCATCCGGGTGAAGGAACGGACGTGCTCCTCCGACGCCTTGGCATGCCTGCGGAGCTCCGCGACGACCTCGCGGGCCTCCTCGCGGCTGATGTCGGGTCCCGGCCGCACGAGCCGGGTCGCGGTCGCGACCGCGAGATTCCAGTCGACCATCTCGGCACCACCGATGCTCGTCATGCGTCAACCGTACGTGCTCGGGTCCGTCCGCGGTGTGCTGTTGACCGGCTCATCGGGTACGGACGGCGAGGCTCGTGGCGAGGGCGTCGAGGGCGGACTGGGCCTCGGCCGGTGACGTCGTGCCGGACGCCAGGAAGGCGAAGGCGAGCAGCCGGCCCTGTGCGTCCACGACCGTCCCGGCGAGGGTGTTCACCCCGGTGAGGGTGCCGGTCTTGGCGCGGATCAGTCCGGTGCCGCGCGAGGTCGAGGTGTACCGGTTGCTGAGCGTGCCGGTGAATCCGGCCACCGGGAGGCCGGTCAGGACGGGGCGCAGCTCGGGGCGGCCGGGTTCCGCGGCGCGGGCGAGGAGGCCCGCCAGCAGCCCGGCGGTGACCTTGTCCTTGCGGTTCAGTCCGCTGCCGTCGGCGAAGTTCGCGCCGGCCAGCGGCAGGTGCAGCTTCTTCAGCCGGGCGGTGACGGCCCGTCGGCCGCCGTCGAAGTCGGCCGGTTCGCCGGCGGCCAGGGCGGTCTGCCGGGCCAGCGCCTCGGCGATGTCGTTGTCGCTGTTGGTCAGGGCCCGTTCGACCAGGGCGGACAGCGGGGCGGAGAGATGCTTGGCGACCGGCCGGGACGTGGCGGCGGCGCGGCCCGGCGCGGGTGCGGACCCGGCGCCGATACCGGCGTCCTTCAGGAGTCCGGCGAAGGTGCGGGCGGCGTCACGGGCCGGGTCCCCGCTGCGCGGGGCGGGTCCGCTGTCCGTCCGGTCGAGCCGCCCCTCGTCCAGCATCAGGGCGCTGACCGGGGCGATGTTCTCGTTGGGGCCGATCGGGTGCAGGGCGGGGCCGGAGTACCGGGAGGTGTCGTACCGGAGCCGGACGGTGTCGACGCCGCGGTCGCGCAGGGCTCGTACGGTGCCGGCGGCCAGTTCGCGCAGCGCCGCCTTGTCGAGGGTGGGGTCGCCGCCGCCCACGAGGGTGAGCGTGCGGGAGTCCGGGGATGCCTGGACGGTCGTGGCGATGCGGTGGTCGGGGCCGAGGGCGGAGAGTGCGGCGACGGCAGTGGCGATCTTGACGGTGGAGGCGGGCGTCATCGCGGTGTCGGCGCCCTTCCCGTACAGCCGCTTGCCGGTGGCCGTGTCGATGACGACAGCGGTACGGACGGTGCCGAGCGCGGAGGAGTCCAGCAGCTTGTCGAGGGTGGTGCGGAGAGCGGCTGCTGCTCCGTCCGGAGTGTCCGGCTCGTCCGGGGCGGCCTTGTCGACCCGGGTGCCGAGGGCCGCGAGGACGGCCGGGGCACTGGGGGCGGGGGCCGGCGCGGCGGGCGCGGCGGGTTCGTGATGTGCGCCACCTGTACGGTCCCTGGCGGCGGCCCACTGCTGCTCGGCCTTACGCTGACCCGAGTCCCAGGGACCGGCGGCGAGGACGGCGCCGGCTGCGAGCGCCAGGCCGAGGACGGCGGAGCCTGCCGTGAACTGCCAGTTGCTCCATCCGTTCACCTTGTTCAGGCAACCCGCGACGGCCGGCCTGCGCAACGCGTTCAACGGGTTGATCGACGGTCTTTTCACCGGCTCGGCCACCGTTGACCAGCCCCTTTCGCGAGCACACATCTCCGTGGGGGACACTTAATCACCAGTCGTATGTGTTGATCATGGAGGAGCCACCCGTGGAGTTCGACGTCACCATCGAGATCCCGAAGGGTTCGCGGAACAAGTACGAGGTGGACCACGAGACCGGTCGGATCCGCCTGGACCGTCGACTCTTCACCTCGACCAGCTACCCGGCGGACTACGGTTTCGTCGAGAACACCCTCGGCGAGGACGGCGACCCGCTGGACGCGCTGGTCATCCTGGACGAGCCGACCTTCCCCGGCTGCCTCATCAAGTGCCGCGCCATCGGCATGTTCCGCATGACGGACGAGGCCGGCGGCGACGACAAGCTGCTGTGCGTCCCGGCCTCCGACCCGCGGGTGGAGCACCTGCGCGACATCCACCACGTGTCGGAGTTCGACCGTCTGGAGATCCAGCACTTCTTCGAGGTCTACAAGGACCTGGAGCCCGGCAAGTCCGTCGAGGGTGCCGACTGGGTCGGCCGCGCCGAGGCCGAGGCCGAGATCGAGGCCTCCTACAAGCGCCTCGAGGCGCAGGGCGGCAAGCACTGACACAGCGGTGTCCGTGACCGCCGCACAGGCGTGATCCCGGTTCCGCTTACGGTTCCCTCTGCGGTTCCGTAAGGAGTTCGGCGCAAGGAACGGGCGGCACATCCCTCAGCGGTGTGCCGCCCGTTTGGCATGTGTGCCCATGTCCGTGCCCATACTGGGCAGGAGCGCAACCCAAGACGCGCAGCCAAGAAGGAGCGAGGTCCAGTGGTGGCGGAACCGGGCGGTCCCGAGGACCAGAAGCCCCAGTCCGACGAGGCGCGCAGCGCCTTTGTCCCGCCGGCCGGTGTGGGGCGCCCCGCTGCGCCGTCCGAGGACGACCACCCCACCTCGGAGTTCGCCCTCCCGGCCGGTCTGACGACCGAACCGCAGGGGTCCGGATCCGGCCCGGGATCGGGTTCCGCTTCCGGACCGGGTTCCGGCTCGGGCTCGGACACGATCGGTTCGGCCTTCGCCCCACCGCGCACGTACAACGCCAGCCAGTCGCCACCCGCCTTCACTCCCGCGCACGGCATCCCGATGATCCGGCTGACCAAGGAAGCTCCTTGGCAGGACCGGATGCGCACGATGCTGCGGATGCCGGTCGCCGAGCGGCCGGCGCCCGAGCCGGTGCAGAAGCCCGACGAGGCGGGCCCGGCGGTGCCTCGCGTGCTCGACCTGACACTGCGTATCGGGGAGTTGCTGCTCGCAGGTGGGGAGGGCGCGGAGGACGTCGAGGCCGCGATGTTCGCGGTGACCCGCTCGTACGGTCTCGACCGGTGCGAGCCGACGGTCACCTTCACCCTGCTGTCCATCTCGCACCAGCCGTCACTGGTCGACGACCCGGTGACGGCGAGCCGTACCGTACGCCGCCGCGGCACCGACTACACCCGGCTGGCCGCCGTCTTCCGGCTCATCGACGACATCACCCACGAGGACGTCGAGGTCTCCCTGGAGGAGGCGTACCGGCGGCTCGCCGAGATCCGCCGCAACCGGCATCCGTACCCCGGCTGGGTGCTGACCCTGGCCGGTGGCGGGCTGGCGGGTGCGGCATCGGTGCTGGTCGGCGGCAACGCACTGGTCTTCGTGGTGGCGGCGGTCGGCGCGATGCTCGGCGACCGGCTCGCCTGGCTCTGCGCCGGGCGCGGGCTGCCGGAGTTCTACCAGTTCGTGGTGGCGGCGATGCCCCCCGCCGCGATGGGGGTCGCGCTGACGCTGACCCACTCGACGGACATCCGGCCGTCCGCCGTCATCACCGGTGGGCTGTTCGCGCTGCTGCCGGGGCGGGCCCTGGTGGCGGGTGTGCAGGACGGGCTGACCGGTTTCTACATCACCGCCGCCGCCCGTCTGCTCGAAGTCATGTACTTGTTCATCGGCATCGTCGTCGGTGTGCTGCTGGTCCTGTATCTGGGACTTCAGCTGGGCGCCCAGCTGAACCCCGAAGCCAGGTTCGTCGCCCACGACCGTCCGGTGGTGCAGATCCTGGCATCGATGGCACTCTGTTTCGCCTTCGCGATCCTGCTCCAGCAGGACCGGTCCACCGTGCTGGCGGTGACCCTCAACGGCGCCGTGGCCTGGGTGATCTACGGCGCCATGGCCAGGACCGGCAACATCTCGCCGGTGGCGGCGACAGCGACGGCGGCCGGTCTGGTGGGCCTGTTCGGGCAGCTGCTCTCGCGCTACCGGTACACGTCGTCGCTGCCGTTCATCACGGCGGCGATCGGCCCGCTTCTGCCCGGCTCGGCCACGTACTTCGGTCTGCTGGGCATGGCACAGGGCAATGTGAACGCCGGGCTCGCCTCGCTGTCGTCCGCGGCGGCGACGGCGCTGGCCATCGCGATCGGGGTGAATCTGGGAAGCGAGATCTCCCGGCTGTTCATGCGGGTGCCCGGGGCGGTCGGCGGAGCGAACCGCCGCGCGGCCAAGCGGACGCGCGGCTTCTGACCCGGGTACGGGCCCCGTATCGAGCAGCGGTCAGCGCTTGGCGTGGCGGCCGCGCTGGCCTGTGGACGGGGCGCCACCTCCGGCGATCGGGCCCCGGTCCTCGCCGCCCCCGGCGGCCGCTTCCTTCTTCGACTTGCTGCGGGCGCGCAGGAACTCGATCGCGATCGGCACCACCGAGATCAGCACGATCAGGATGAGCATCGCCTCGATGTTCTTGCGGACGAGCTCGATCTGCCCGAGCCCGGCGCCGAGCAGTGTGACCCCGACGCCCCAGAGCACGCCGCCGATGATGTTGAACGTGATGAACGAGCGGTAGTTCATCCGGCTCACACCGGCGATGATCGGCGTGAACGTCCGCACGACGGGCACGAAGCGGGCCAGGATCAGCGACTTCGGCCCGTACTTCTCGAAGAACTCGTGGGCCTTCTCGACGTTCTCCTGCTTGAAGAGGCGGGAGTCGGGGCGCTTGAAGAGCGAAGGTCCGACCTTGCGGCCGAAGAGATAGCCCACCTGGTCGCCGATGATCGCCGCCAGCGCCACCAGGACGCAGACCAGCCACAGCGGGGTGTGCAGCTTGTCCGTCGTCACCAGCAGACCCGTGGTGAACAGCAGGGAGTCGCCGGGCAGGAAGAAGCCGATCAACAGCCCGGACTCGGCGAAGACGATGACCAGCACACCGAGCAGTCCGAACTGCCCGATGAGATAGTCCGGGTCCAGCCAGCTCGGTCCGAGCGCAAGCGTATTCAAGGGTCCGGGCTCCAGGATCGGTCGATGGCAGCTGCGTGGCCGCCCAAAGCTATCAACGCCGGAAGACAGCTCCGGGTTCCAGTGGACCGCGCGGGGATGCACACAGGGTGAACCGGGACAAAGCTGTCCCCAGGAGGTGCCACACGATGGGCATTGAGGATTACGGCGGCGGGCAGACGGCACAGTCCGATGTCCTGGTCGTCACCACGAACGACGTCCCCGGGTACCGGGTGACCCGGGTGATCGGTGAGGTGTTCGGCCTGACGGTGCGCTCGCGTCACCTCGGCAGCCAGATCGGCGCCGGGCTGAAGTCGATGATCGGCGGCGAGCTGAAGGGGCTGACCAAGACCCTCGTCCAGACCCGCAATCAGGCCATGGAGCGGCTTGTCGAGCAGGCGAAGGCGCGCGGCGCCAACGCGGTACTGATGATGCGGTTCGATGTGACGGAGGCGGCCGACGTGGGCACGGAGGTCTGCGCGTACGGCACGGCGGCCGTTGTCGAGAAGGCCTGACGTCCCGACGGGCACCGACGGGGGGCCGAGGCGCCCTCGACCCCCGTACCCGGCGTTACGCCCGGCGCTCCGCGTTGGCGTTGATCGCATCCCGCAGGTGTTCGGCCAGGCCGGGCCCGATCGACTCGTAGTAGGCGCGGAACTGCGGATCGCTGACGTACATCTCGCCGAGCCCACGGTGGATCTCGTGGGTGCACTCGTAGAACCACGTGGAGATGTGGAGCCGGTGCGCCTCGGCGAGCTCGGTCGCCCGCTCCCCGGTTGCGGGTTCGCCCGCCTCCATCACCGCGGTGTACGCCTCGCTCCACTCGGCGACCTCGGCCTGCATCCGCTTCCAGTCGTCCTTGGTGTAGCCGGCCGCCCGGCGCTGCGACTCCGCGTACGTGGCGGTGGAGCCCCAACGGCGCTCCGCCTCCTCCGCGTGCTCCTCCGGGTCCTTGGCCCCGAAGACCTCGAACTTCTCCTCGGGCGTGAGATTGATACCCATCTTCCGTGCCTCCATGGCTGTTTCGACGGCGGCGGCCATCTTCTGGAGTTCGGCGATCCGGCCGGACAGCAACGCGTGCTGGCGGCGCAGGTGGTCCTGCGGATCCACGTCCGGGTCGTCGAGCAGCACCGCGATCTCTTCGAGCGGGAAGCCGAGTTCCCGGTAGAACAGGATCTGCTGCAGCCTGTCGAGGTCGGCATCGCTGTAACGCCGGTGGCCCGCGTGGCTGCGCCCGCCGGGCGAGAGCAGTCCGATCCCGTCGTAGTGGTGCAGGGTGCGCACCGTGACTCCGGCGAACCCGGCGACCTGTCCCACGGAAAAGTCCACGGCTCTCCACTCCCTTCTGCTTTCGCTCTGTACGCCGGTGCTTCGGTACGGACCCGAGCCTGAGCCCTGACGTGACGTGAGGTGCAAGCCCGCAACGGCCCTCATACCCCGATGCAATGGGTGAGTTATGCGACTTTTGCGTCGTTATGGTGACCCGATGGTCTCCGACTCCGTCGCTCTCGCCCAGCCCACCCCGGCGCGCCGACTGCTGCTCCTCATCGTGCCCGCCCTGGTCGTCGGGACAGCCTCGGCCCTGATCCTGCTCGCCGTCAGCCTGTTCGCCGAGCAACTCCAGGACGTGCTCTGGAAGACGCTTCCCGACGCGCTCTCCATCGGCCGGTACTCCTCGCTGTGGATGATCGTGATGCTCACCGCGACCGGCCTCGCCGTCGGGCTGGTCATCCGCACGGTGCACGGCCACGCGGGCCCCGATCCGGCCACCACCGGGCTGGTCGATCCGCCTCTGCCTCCGGACGTCATCCCCGGACTGCTGGTCGTGACGGTGCTGGCGCTGGCGGGCGGGGTCAGCCTGGGGCCCGAGAACCCGATCACCGCCGCCAACATCGCGCTCGCCTTCTGGCTGGGCCGCCGGGCCGCCCCGGACAGTACGGCCGACCTCTGGATCGCGCTCGCCTCGGCCGGGACGATCGGCGCCCTCTTCGGCACCCCGGTCGCCGCGGCCCTGATCCTCACCGAGTCGCTCACCGCGGGCGGCGGCGAACCGGGCGCGCTCTGGGACCGGCTCTTCGCCCCGCTCGCGGCGGGCGTCGCGGGGGCGCTCACCATGACACTGCTGGCCCATCCCAGCTTCGACCTGTCGCTGCCGCCGTACCCGGGAGCGCACTGGGCCGATCTGCTCTCGTCGACCGTGATCGCCTCGGCGGGGGCGGCGCTCGGTCTGGCGGCGGTGTACGCGGTGCCGTACACGCACCGGGCGTTCCGCGCGCTGCGGCATCCGGTCCTGATGCTGACCGCCGGCGGTCTGCTGCTCGGGCTGCTCGGCGCACTCGGCGGCCATCTCACCCTCTTCAAGGGGCTGGACGAGGTGAAGGAGCTCAGCGCCGATCCGAGCGGCTGGTCGGCCGGGCAGTTCGCCACCATGGCCGTGGTGAAGACGGCCGCCCTGGTGATCGCCGCGACCTGCGGCTTCCGGGGCGGGCGGATCTTCCCGGCCGTCTTCGTGGGCGTCGCGCTCGGCATGTGCGCCCATGCGCTGATCGACGTGGTGCCGCTGGCCCTCGCGGTGCCGAGCGCGGTGCTGGGGGTCCTGCTGGCCGTCACCCGGCAGGGCTGGCTGAGTCTGTTCACGGCGGCGGTGCTGGTCAGTGACTCGGCCGTACTGCCGCTGCTCGCCTTCGCCTCACTGCCGACCTGGCTGCTGGTGACCGGACGGCCGCAGATGCAGCTGCACGCGGACGGCACACCGCTGCGGTGAGCCGGGGCCCCTCCCGGTCCCGTCCGACGCGCCGGTCACGACAGTTGTCCGTATCGTCGCATTCGTATGGTCATGCCTCGCTTGCCCCACGGACGACGGCCTCGCGGCCGGGTACTGACCCCGGGCACCGAGCAGACCACCCGCCAGAACCACCGCCAGCTGAGAAGGGCTGTCCGCCGATGCCTCTCCATCAGGGTTCGAACCACGGCAAGGAACCGTCCGCGGAGCGCCGCAGGCTCGCCCTCAACCCCTTCTTCGGGGAGGCGGACCCGACCGCGGGTATGACGTCCGCGCCGCCCAGGCACCAGCTGCCCGACGGTCCGCTGCCGCCCTCCACCGCGTACGGACTCGTCCATGACGAGCTGATGCTCGACGGCAACTCCCGGCTCAATCTCGCCACTTTCGTCACCACCTGGATGGAGCCCGAGGCCGGGGTGCTGATGGGCGAGTGCCGGGACAAGAACATGATCGACAAGGACGAGTACCCGCGCACCGCCGAGCTGGAGCGGCGCTGTGTGGCGATGCTCGCCGACCTGTGGAACGCCCCCGACCCGTCGACGGCCGTGGGCTGTTCGACCACTGGATCCAGCGAGGCCTGCATGCTCGCCGGCCTGGCGCTCAAACGACGCTGGGCGGCCAGGAACGCCGACCGCTACCCGGCGACCGCCCGGCCCAATCTGGTCATGGGCATCAATGTGCAGGTCTGCTGGGACAAGTTCTGCAACTTCTGGGAGGTCGAGGCCCGGCAGGTCCCGATGGAGGGTGGCCGCTTCCATCTCGACCCGCAGGCCGCCGCCGAGCTCTGCGACGAGAACACCATCGGTGTCGTCGGGATCCTGGGCTCCACCTTCGACGGTTCGTACGAGCCCATCGCTGATCTCTGCGCCGCCCTGGACGCGCTGCAGGAGCGCACCGGTCTCGACATCCCCGTCCATGTCGACGGTGCGTCCGGGGCGATGGTGGCGCCGTTCCTGGACGAGGAGCTGGTGTGGGACTTCCGGCTTCCCCGGGTGTCGTCCATCAACACCTCCGGGCACAAGTACGGCCTGGTCTATCCGGGCGTCGGCTGGGCGCTGTGGCGCTCGCCCGCCCAACTCCCCGAGGAGCTCGTCTTCCGGGTCAACTACCTGGGCGGCGACATGCCGACCTTCGCGCTGAACTTCTCCCGGCCCGGCGCCCAGGTGGTGGCTCAGTACTACACCTTCCTGCGGCTGGGGCGGGAGGGCTACCGGGCCGTTCAGCAGGCGTCCCGCGATGTGGCGAGCGCACTCGCCGCCCAGATCGAGAAGCTGGGCGACTTCCACCTCCTCACTCGGGGCGACGAGTTGCCCGTCTTCGCGCTGACGACCGCGCCCGATGTGCGGGCGTACGACGTCTTCGACGTGTCACGCCGACTGCGCGAGCACGGCTGGCTGGTACCCGCGTACACCTTCCCCGCCAACCGACAGGACCTGTCGGTGCTCCGGGTGGTGTGCCGCAACGGTTTCTCCTCGGACCTCGCGGAACTGCTCATGGAGGACCTGCGCCTGCTGCTGCCCGACCTGCGCGCCCAGCGGCATCCGCTGAGCCACGACCGGAACGTGCCGACGGCGTTCCACCACTGAGAGCCCGGAGGTTCTACCCGCCGATCCGGGCGAACCTCCGCACCGCCAGCGGGAAGAACACCGCGATCAGCGCCACCGGCCAGGCCACCGCGAGAAGTTCGGCATGGGCGGCCGCCCATGAACCGCCGGAGCCGCCGGGGTTGCCGAACAGCCCGCGGACCGCCGTGACCGTCGCCGACATCGGGTTCCACTCGACGACTGCGCCCAGCCGGCCCGGCATCGACTCCGGTGCCGCGAAGACGTTGGAGAGGAAGCCGACCGGCCAGACCAGGATCTGCACCGCCTGCACCATCTCGGGCCTCCCCGCCACCATCGCCAGCTGGATGCCGGTCCACAGCATCGCGAACCGCAGCAGCAGGAGCAGCCCGACCGCGCCCAACGCCGCGGTGAGCCCGTTGTGCCAGCGCCAGCCGACCGCGTACCCGACGCCGGTCATCACCGCGAGCGCCGCCACCGACTGGAGCATGTCCGCGACGCTCCTGCCGACCAGCACCGAGCCGGAGAACATCGGCATGGCGCGGAACCGGTCGATGACGCCCTTGGTGAGGTCCTGGGTGACCGCGAGCATGGTCGCTTCCAGGCCGAACGCCATGGTCAGCGCGAGCATGCCGGGCACCAGGAACTCGGCGTGGTCACCGTCGACGCCTCGGCCGCCGCCGACCAGATACGTGAACATCAGCAGCAGCATCACGGGAAAGGCCAGACCGACGACGATCCGCACCGGCTGCCGCGCCCAGTGGGCGAGTTCGCGCCGGGTCATCGTCCACGAATCGGCCAGCACCCAGCCGGCCGCGCCCGTGCCGGCGCGCGTACCGATGGCACTCATGCGGCAACCTCCGCGTCCATGCCCGTGAGCGCCATGAAGACCTCGTCGAGGGTGGGCCGGCGCACCGCGATGTCGTCCGCCTCGATCCCCGCCTCCTGCAGCGCCCGCACCGCCCGGGTGAGTGTCGCCATCCGGTCCCCGGCGGGCGCCCCGATCAGCCGCCGGTCGGCGTCGAGAACCGCGCCGTCCGTCAGGAGCGCCGCAGCGGACTCCAGTTGGGATGCGTCACGGACGACGACGTCGATACGGTCCCCGCCCACCCGCGCCTTCAATGTGTCGGCGGTGCCGTCCGCGACCACCCGGCCGCCGTCGATCAGCGAGATCCGGTCCGCCAGCTGGTCGGCCTCCTCCAGGTACTGCGTCGTCAACAGGACGGTCGTGCCTCCTCCGACCAGGGAGCGCACCGACGACCACACCTCGGCACGGCCGCGCGGGTCGAGTCCGGTCGTCGGCTCGTCCAGGAAGAGCACCTCGGGGTCGGTGATGAGGGACGCGGCCAGATCGAGCCGCCGGCGCATACCACCGCTGTACTCCTTGACCGGCTTGCGGCCGGTGTCCGCGAGCCCGAAGCGGGCCAGCAGTCCGTCGGCCCGTACGCCCGCCCGGCGTGCGCCCAGGTGGTGCAGCCGGCCGAACATCTCCAGGTTCTGCCGTCCGCCGAGCTGCTCGTCGAGGGCGGCGTGCTGCCCGAGCAGTCCGATCCGCCGCCGGACCTCACCGGCTTCGCTCCGTACGTCGAACCCCACCACCTCGGCCCGGCCCCCGTCGGGGCGGAGCAGCGTGGACAGGATGCGTACGGCCGTGGTCTTGCCCGCACCGTTGGGCCCGAGCACGGCGTGCACCGTGCCTCGGCCGACCGTGAGATCGAGGCCGTCCAGGGCGCGCCTGCCCCTGTACCTCTTGTGCACATCGTCGAGAACGATCGCGTCCGCCACCCTCGCCACACCCTCTCGTCGCCACCGCAGACCAGCTAGTCAAACTTGACTAGATGGGGAAAGGTAACCGGATCCAACCCATTCGTCAAACTTGATTAGTCGAGATCCCCGGGATCCGGGACACCGGTCGCAAACGGGTTCTCCTCACCCTCGGCGAGCACCCCGACGAACGGATCGCCCTCCCCCGCGAAGGTGTACGCGCCGCCCTCGATCCGCTCGATCAGCCCCCGCGTCCACTCGGCTCCCGCGTCCGCCGAGTGGACCCACATGTTCATGATCTCGCCGATGTGACCGAGCGACTCGGGCCCGTCCTCCGGCGTGTAGTACTCGGTGACCGAGGCCCGCCAGGCCGCCAGCCCCGCCACCCGCTCCTTGAGCAGCGCGACCGCTTCGGACCGCTCCAGGTCGACGATGAAGCCGATGCCCGCCGACAGCACGTCCATCTTCTGGTCGTACGAGGTGAGCGCCGCACGCAGCAGGGCGAGGTACTCCTCGGTGCCCTTCTCGGTGATCTCGTACTCGGTACGGGGCGGACCGCCCGCGGTGCTCGGGGCGACCTCATGGGCGATCAGCAGCCCTTGCTTCGCCATCTGCTTCAGGGCGTGGTAGACCGAGCCCGGCTTGGCGTTGGACCACTCGTGGGCGCCCCAGTACTCCAGGTCGTTGCGGACCTGATAGCCGTGCGCCCGGCCGTGCTGACGCACGGCACCGAGGACCAGCAGCCGGATCGCGGACATCCCACCCACCCTTCCTATTCAACTTTGACTAGGGTAGCCCGCCTCCTCGGCGACCAGTTCGAACGCGGTCCGGCCGTCCAGGGACTCCCGGATGATGTCCGCGTGCCCGGCGTGCCGGGCGATCTCCTCGACGAGATGGATCAGCAGCCAGCGCATCGAGCAGCGCTGGTCCTTCGGGAACCAGGGCGCCTCGGGCAGCGGGAACGTGTCGTTCATGCTCTCCACCGAGTGGATGAACTCCTCGGTCTCCGCCGCGACCTTCGCCCAGAACTCCAGCATCTGCGGGACCGTCTCGTCCCCGACCAGCCGGAAGCTGTCTGCCCAGGTCTCCTCGGTGCGGGCCTTCTCGTTGGGGCGCTGCTGGGCGAGGCGCAGCCAGTTCAGCTCGGTCTCCGCGACATGCTTGAGCAGCCCGGAGAGGGAGAGTTCGCCGGCGCTGGGCCGGCTCGCCGCCTGCTCCTCGGTGAGTCCGAGCAGCGAGCGCCGGATCGCGCCGCGCTGGGCCTCGACGAAGGAGAGGAGCGCGCCGCGCTCGTCGCCGTGGGCCTCTGCGGGAACGTGAGTGACCATGATGTCCGCCCTTCGGAACCGTTCGAGCCTGGGCTCGGTGTCTTCCTGACACCGACCAAGCTACGGACCCTTGCGGACAGCTTCCGTCCTCAACGGGCGGGCATCAGAGCGAGAATTCGGTCCGGCCGTGCTGGATCGAGATCCACTTCTGGGTGGTGAACGCCTCCACGGTGGCGTCGCCGTTCAGCCGCCCGGTCCCGGAGGACTTCTCGCCGCCGAACGCCACCAGCGGGTCGTCCGCGATCGTGGAGTCGTTGACGTGGAACATTCCGGTGACGATGCGCTGCGCGAACCGCACCCCGCGCTCGGCGTTCCCGGTGTGCACGGCGCCGCTCAGCCCGTACGGGGTGTCATTGGCGATCCGTACGGCCTCCTCCTCGCCGTCGAACGTCATCAGCAGCGCCACCGGACCGAAGATCTCCTGGGCGAGCAGCGGCGAGTCGTCCGGGAGCCCCGCGAGGACGGTCGGCTCGACGAGATTGCCGCGGGTGCCGCCCCGAACGAGCGCCGTGGCACCTTCGGCGACCGCCTGGTCGACCAGCGCGGTCAGCGCGTCGGCCTGGAAGGTGTTGATGACCGGGCCGATCTGGGTTTCGGGGTCGCGCGGGTCGCCGGTCCTGAGCGCCGCCACCTTGGCGGTGAACTTCTCGGTGAACTCGGGTGCGAGGGAGCGGTCCACCAGGATGCGGTTGGCGGCCATGCAGACCTGCCCCTGGTAGACGAAGCGGCTGAAGACGGCCGCGTCGACCGCGTAGTCGATGTCCGCGTCGTCCAGCACCACCAGAGCGCTGTTGCCGCTGAGTTCGAGGATGGTCCGCTTGAAGAGTCCGCCCGCGGTCGCACCGACATGGCGGCCGACCCGGTCCGAGCCGGCGAAGGAGATCACCTTGGGCACGGGGTGCGCTATCAGCGCGTCGCCGATCTCGGCGATGTCGGTGACCAGGACGTTGAGCAGTCCGGCGGGCAGCCCGGCATCCTCGAAGATCTTGGCGATCAGTCCGCCGCCGACGACGGGAGCGTTCTGGTTGGGCTTGATGACGACCGCGTTGCCGAGCGCCAGGGCCGGTGCGACCGACTTCATCGTCACCAGGAAGGGGAAGTTGAACGGGCTGATCACGCCTATGACGCCGACGGGCAGCCGGTAGACGCGATTCTCCTTGCCGTCCACCGGGGACGGCAGGATCCGCCCCTCGGGGCGCACCGCCTGCTGGATCGCCTCGCGCAGGAAGTCCTTGGCGCAGCGGATCTCGAACTCCGCCTTGAGCCGGGTGCCGCCCAGTTCGTCGTTGATCGCCCCGATGATGTCCTCGGTGCGCTCCTCGGTGATACGCAGGGCGCGTTCGAGGACGAGGCGGCGTTCGTACGGGTTGGTGGTGGCCCAGACCCGCTGGGCGCGTTCGGCGGCACGGTAGGCCTCGTCGACCTCCTGCGCGGTGGCGACGGTGATGGCGGCGAGCTTTTCCCCGTTGTACGGATTGAAATCGATGATGTCCCACGAGCCCGTGCCGGTCCGCCACTCACCGTCGATGTACTGGTTGGCCAGCTCGTTGAAGAAGGACATGCGATCCCTTACTGCAGGTGCAGACTCCCGTTGATACGTCATCGTACTGATGAATCAGGAGAGTTGGAGAAGGCCGCGGAGCAGATCACGACTCTCCTCGGGACCCGGACTGTCGTGGTGGAGCCGCGTCATCGCCTTTTCGTACTGGGCGACTTCCTCGGCCTTGTCCAGATAGAGCGCACTTGTCAGCTGTTCCAAATAGACAATGTCCGACAGGTCGGATTCCGGGAATCGCAGCATCGTAAAGGAGCCGCTCTCTCCGGCATGCCCGCCAAAACTGAAGGGCATCACCTGAAGCGTGATGTTCGGCTGTTCCGACATTTCGATCAGATGCCGCAATTGCGCGCGCATCACCTCGCGTTCGCCGTACGGGCGGCGCAGTGCCGCTTCGTCCAGCACGGCATGGAAGCTCGGGGCGCGTTCGGAGACGAGGACCTTCTGCCGCTCGAGCCGGAGCGCGACCCGGCGGTCGATCTCGGCGGCGGGGGCACCGGACATGCCGCGGGAGACCACGGCGTGCGCATACGCTTCGGTCTGCAACAGACCGTGGACGAACTGGACTTCGTAGATCCGGATGAGCGAGGCCGCCCCCTCCAGCCCGATGTACGTCTGGAACCAGCCGGGCAGCACGTCTCCATAACTGTGCCACCAGCCCGCCACGTTGGCCTCGCGGGCCAGGCCGAGGAGCGAGTCGCGCTCCGCCTCGTCCGTGACCCCGTAAAGCGTGAGCAGGTCCTCGACGTCCCTGGCCTTGAAGCTCACCCGTCCCAACTCCATGCGGCTGATCTTCGATTCGGAAGCACGGATGGAGTAGCCGGCCGCCTCGCGGGTGATGCCGCGCGAGTCGCGCAGCCGCCTGAGCTGAGAGCCCAGCAGGATGCGCCGCACCACGGATCCACTCGACTCGCCTGCCGCCACTGGTCCAACCCTCCCCATCGCTTCCTGGGCATCGGGGCACCCCCTGAACCCCAAGAGCCGGATTCTGCCATCAAAACGCTTCAGCCCGTACTCATTCGATTACGGAAATGAGAAGACTTACAGAAAGCCATGAAACTATCTGTAGGAAGAAATGAGCAAGAACCGGCACGGGATCGGACAGGTCCGGCGCGTGCACGTGCATCTGCCCTTGCATCTGCTCAGCGCATTCGGAACCATGGGCCCCGCGCACCTGCGTGCTCGTTCGTGTTGTGCCGCAGTACCGCTACAGCCGCGAATCCCGGGAGTGCCTCGCATGGGGACGAATGGATCGACGATGCTCGGGCCGTTACGGCAGGGGCTTCCCCCCATCGATCCCTCAGCCGCCGCCGGATCAGCCACCTGCACCCTGCCGGCCCGGTACGAAGCCGTCGGTGGGGCCCGCCAGTTCACCAAGGCGACGCTGGCCCGGTGGGAGCTGAGCGACCGTTTCGACGACGTCGCCCTGGTCGTCTCCGAACTCGTCACCAACGCGCTGCGGCATGCGCTGCCCGAGGAAGCCCCGAGGGACCCTCAGGGGGCTCCGGTGAAGCTGCACTTGATGCGCTGGTCCTCACGCCTGGTGTGCGCGGTGCGCGACCCCAGTCAGGCGAGTCCGGTGGCGTCCGAGGCGCCGGACTCGGCGGAGTCGGGCCGCGGCCTGTTCCTGGTCGAGTCGTTCAGTGACGGCTGGGGCTGGCACCCGTCCCCCGCACTGGGTCCGGAGAATCCGCCCGCGGGCTCGCAGGCCCTGCGCGGCAAGGTGGTCTGGGCGCTGTTCCGGCTCTCCGACACCGCCTGACACACGAGGCCCGGCGCGGCGTTCCGCACGCACGGCCCGCGTTTTCCGCCCGTACGGCGGTCAGCCGCCCGCTATCAGGTGATCGAACTCCCCGTCCTTCACGCCGAGCAGCAGCGCTTCTATCTCGGCCGGCGTATAGACCAGGGCGGGCCCGTCGGGGTGGCGTGAATTCCGCATCGCCACATCCCCGTCGGGCAACTTGGCGAACTCCACGCAGGATCCCTGGGAGTTGCTGTGCCTGCTCTTCTGCCAGACGACTCCGCGAAGCTCTGTGGCGGCCATGCCGTTGTACACGTGGTGCACAGGACGCTCCCCGAGTTGCAAGGTGCAAGTGTCAACTGGTTCGGATCATAGCTGTGTTCATATGCCGCTGCATGAGCAGATGCACGTGCACGCGCGGTGTTCTCTTGATTACAGCTTTACCTTCGCCCGCCTGCCCGCTCTCCGGAGAGATAGACGATCGGAGCGTCTATTTGGCTCCCGGCAGCAGGAGTTGCCCCGAAAATCGATCCGCACGCCCTGGTAACTTTGGGCGGTCTTTCGTCAACAAGGGGGAATTTCAGGTGCACCCACTCGTACGAACCGGCGCCGTCGTCGTCGCGGGTCTGGCCGCCGCGGTCGCACTGACGGGTTGCGGCAGTGACAGCGGGAAGAGCGAGTCGGACACCGGCGCTGCCGACGGGCCCACCTCGGCACCCGCCGACGGCGGCGACAGCGGTTCCGCGGGAGACGCCGCGGCGCTCGACGGGACGTGGGCCGGGATGACCGACGGCAAGGCCGTCGCCCTGTCCGTCACCGCCGGCAAGGCCGCGCTCGTCGCCGACGCCCACGTCTGCTCGGGCGAGGTGAAGGACATGGGCAAGGTGATGCTGGCGCTGAAGTGCACCGACGGCGACACCGCCCGCACCATGGGAGCCATCGCATCCAACGACGGCAGGACGATCGTCGTGGAGTGGGACGCCGGCGGCAAGGACACGCTGGCCAAGACGGAGCCGGGTGCGCTGCCGACGGGACTGCCGGGCCTGCCCACCCCGTGACGCGGGAGCGGTGCCGGGCCGTTCAGCTCCGTCCGGCACCGCTCGTCCCGGGCCGGTCGCCCGCGCCGGCGTCCAGCGCCCGGGAGAACTCCCCCAGGGACTCCAGCAGCAGATCGGCCCCGTTCCGTACGACCGGATCGGATGTTCGCCCGCGCCTCTCGTCCTCCTCGTCCCACCGCTCCAGCGCCTCACGGACCGCCTCCCAGCGCGGTGCGCGGCGCTCCCGCACGTCCTTCGCGCCCTGCCCGGTGGCCCGGCGCAGCGCGTCGGCGAGCGGCGCTGCGGCGGGGGCGGGGAGGCGCACCGGGGTGCCGTGCCGGATGGTGCGGGCCGCGGCGTCCAGTACGGAGGCTGCGGCGGCGAGGAGTTCGCAGACCCGGCCGCGTTCCGGACCTTCGACGGGGGCGCCCACCGCCGAGTCCGCGAGCGAGGCGAGCACCGGCCTGATCCGTTCGGCGACGCCGCGGGAGCCGTGCAGTTCGGCAGGACGGTGGCGGGCCTGGCGCGGAGTGACGGCAGCCGCGCTGCGGGCGGTCATCAGCGGGACCGGGTCGAACTCCGCGACCGGGTCGTGGCGCAGCCTGCGGGCGTAGTCGGCCTCCGCCGCCAGTGCGTCGGCGAGGGCGTCGCGCTGGGCGCCCCATCTGCGTACCGGAAACAGGACGATCAGCGCCGCCTGGACGACCCCGCCGAACGCGATCATCACGGCGTGTACGGCCGCCTGGGCAACGGAGGTGGGGAGGGTGATCGTGACCAGCATGATGCCGACATTGGACGCGGCGATGATGCCGCCCGTCGGCCCGGCCGCCCAGGCCAGCCCGGCCAGGAACGTCCAGAGGACCAGCAGGGCCATGAACAGCGGAAGATGCGCGCCGGTGAGATAACCGAGGAACATCGAGACCGCGAGACTCGCACCGGAGACCAGGGCCAGGACGGGCTGGGGGCGCCAGCTGCGCTGGAAGGTGGCGATGGCCGCCTGGAACGCGCCGAACGCCGAACTGGCGGCGACCACCGGCCCGAAGAAGGCGAGACCGACCCCGATGACCAGGGCGAGTCCGGCCGCACCACGGACCGCGATGAGCGGTTCGAGGCGCCGCCGCTCGATCGTCAGCCCCGACGGGCGGTCTCTCTCAGCGCCCGGAGCCAGCTCATGGGCCGAGCCTATCCGGAATGCCCCTTATGGTGACTTTCCGGTCATCTGGTCGACAGAGGGGCGCCGACCGCTCGCGTACGCCTCGCTACCGGGGACCGTCGATGCCCGGCCGCCGCTCGCCCATCCGGGCACGGTCGGCGGCGGCCGTGCCGCGCGCCCAGCCCTCGCCGTCCGTCACTCCGCGCACCCGGGTGCTGGTCGTCCGAGGGAACATCCGGTCCGCGGCGTGCGTGACCGCCACGTCCCGCGCCGCCAGGACCGGCAGCAGATCACCGTCGGCGGCAACTCCCTCCGAGACCGAGGCCGCGGTCACCCGGGCGGTGTCGGACGCCAGGCGCGCACCCAGCCGCTGGACGTACGCCATCAGGAAGGACTGACGGAACGTCTTGGTCCGCTTGCGTCCGCCGGCCCGCTGGCCCGCCTCCGCCTTCGCCATCGCCGCCGTGCCCTGGACCAGCAGGGAGGTGTACAGCAGCTCCACCGCCTCCAGGTCCGGCTCGAAGCCGACGACCGTCGAGAAGCCGAGCTCGCTGTTCCACACGGCACGGCAGCGGTTCGCGGAGGCGACGGCGTCGAGCAGGATCGCCTTCGCCGTCTCGTACGGGGCATCGACCCCGATCCGGCATGCGCCCGGCGCCTCCTTGCTGTGCGTACGGGCGGCGAGGAGGGCCTCGTCGATGGAGTGCCGGGCCATCAGCTCCTGTGCCTTGGTGGTGAGGGCCTCCGCCTCCTCCGGGAACCCGGTCGCCTCCGCCTTCGCGAGCAGCGCGCGGATCCGGGTCAGCATGCGGGGTTCGTCGTGCTCGGGCGGCAGATCGAGCAGGCGGCCGGGGGCTCCGGGCGGCGGGCCGACCGGCTCGATCGAGGGGAGCCGGAGCAGCAGCCGGTAGAGACCGAGGAGGGCGGAGGTGTACGAGAACCGGTCGGGCCGGTTCCGCGGCGGCGGCGCGGGCAGCTCGGCCAGCTGGGACCGCCAGCGGGGCGGCAGCTGCTCGTACCGGCCGGTCTCCGAGGTGATCAGCCCGGCGGCGAGCCCCGCCCCGGTCTCGTCGAGTTCGCGGCGGACGATCCGTACGACATCGGCGGGCTGCCAGCCACGCTCCCAGGCCCGGCGGAGGAACTCCTCTCCGCGCCGGACCAGTTCCGCGTCGGCCGCCGGATCGGCGGCGAGGAGGGAGGCACCGGCGTCGAGACCGGCGTCGCCGTCCGAGTAGAGGGCTGCCGCGAATGCCTGGTCGATCACCGGTTCCATGAGGTCAGGGTAGGCAGGGCAGCGCGGCGGGGTAGGCCTGGCCCTACCCCGGATACGGGTTCTGATGGTCGTGTCCGGAGGTTCCGCGCGCGGTTCGATCGACGACATGACCTCCACTGCTGCCGCCGACGCGGTACGGCTCCGCTCCGTACGACGCTCGTACGGGAACCTCGACGCCCTCAGCGGCGTCGACCTCACCGTCCGCCCCGGCACCTTCACCGCCGTCATGGGGCCCTCCGGCTCCGGCAAGTCGACGCTCCTGCACTGCGCGGCCGGGCTCGACCGACCGACGTCCGGCACGGTCGAGGTCGGCGGGACGGCTCTGACCGGGCTCAGCGAGCGCCGGCTGACACTGCTGCGCCGGGACCGGATCGGTTTCGTCTTCCAGTCGTTCAACCTGGTCCCCTCGCTGACCGCCGCCCAGAACGTGGCGCTGCCGCTGCGGCTCGCGGGCCGTCGGCCGTCCCGTACCGAGGTGCGCGCCTCACTCGCGCGGGTCGGACTCGCCGACCGGGCGGGCCACCGGCCCACCGAACTCTCCGGCGGCCAGCAGCAACGGGTGGCACTGGCTCGGGCCCTGATCACCCGGCCCGCGGTGCTCTTCGGAGACGAACCGACCGGCGCACTGGACACCGCGACGGGCCAGGAGGTGCTGGTGATGCTGCGGGAACTGGTGGACCGGGAGGGACAGACGATCGTGATGGTCACGCATGATCCGGTGGCGGCGGCGTACGCGGACCGGGTGGTCTTCCTGGTCGACGGACACATCGCGGACGACCTGACCGGACTCTCCGTGGAACGGATCGCGGCCTGGACGACCGCAGCGCGCCCGAGCGCGGCCCGTACGGACACTGCGATCAGGGATCGCGCGGGGGTGGCATCGTGCTGACCGTCGCCCTGGCCGCGCTGTGGACCCGCTGGACCACTCTCATCGGCACCTTCGTCGCGCTTGCGCTCGGCGTGGGGCTGATCGCGACCATGGGGCTGGGACTCGCCTCGACTTTCGACGCCCCGGACCGGAAGCCGCAGCGATTCGCCGCGTCGCCGGTGGTGGTGAAGGGCATCGACACGCTGACCGTGCGGGTCCGGCGCGGACCGTCCACCGCTCATGTCACCAGGAGGCTCGCTCATCCACACCCTGTGGATATCAAACTGCTGCGTGACCTGGCGGCGCTCGGGCCGGTGGCCCGCGACGGACAGGACATCGGCGGCGGCCCGGACGCCGTGGGCGTGGACGCCCCCGTCGCCGAGGTCCGCCGCGTCGTGGGCGACCGGGCGGAGGTCCTCACCGGCGACGAACGCCGCCGCGCCGACCCGGTGACCGCGCGGGACACCGAGGCCCTGTCGGCCGTGAACGCCCTGCTCGGCACGGCGGGCTCCGTCACCGCGTTCGTCTCGGTCTTCGTCGTCGCGTCGACGTTCGCCTTCGCGGTGGCACTGCGCCGACGGGAGTTCGGTCTGCTGCGCACGGCGGGCGCCACCCCCGGCCAGCTGCGGCGACTGCTGCTGGTGGAGGCGGCCGTGGTCGGCGCCCTCACCTCGGCGGCAGGATGCGCACTGGGCGACTGGGGCGCACCGCACCTCGCCCGGCTGCTGGTCGACGGCGAGATGGCGCCCTCCTGGTTCACCATCCGCTCCACGGCCTGGCCGCTCCACACGGCGTTCTGGACCGGCCTGACCGTGGCACTGACCGGCGTCTGGGCGGCGTCGCGACGGGCAGGCAGGACCGGTCCTGCCGAGGCGCTGCGCGAGGCCGACATCGATGCGGGCGTGCTGCCGCCCGTGCGTCGGCTGCTGGGCTTCGCGCTGCTCGCAGGGGCCGGGTTCCTGATGACGAAGTCGCTGGTCACAGACCCGTCCGGGCTGCTGAAGCGGAAGACGTACATGACACAGCCGATGGTGCTGATCACCGGTGTCGCCCTGCTCGCGCCGCTGCTCGTACGCCCGTTGACCCGGCTGCTCCGACTTCCTGGGGCGACCGGAATGCTCGTACGGGCCAATGCGGCGGCGTCCCTGCGCCGTACGGCCGCCGTGGCCGCTCCCGTACTGATCGCAGTGGCGCTGGCCGGCTCGGTGCCGGGTTCCGCGATGACGGTGGCGCGGGCGAAGGGCGCCGAGGCGCGCGAGCACACCCGGGCCGATCTGGTCGTGACGGGCGCGGACCTCGAGGTACGGCGGATCCCCGGGGCGATGCTGTCCGCGTCCGCGTCGACCGCGGTCTTCGTGCGGGAGGAGGGCACCGCGCTCATCGAGACGGAGGCGCGGGCCGTCGACGACGCGAAGACGCTCGCGGCCGTCGAGCGGCTGCCGGTGGTGGCGGGCGATGTCCGTGACCTCGACGACCGTTCGATCGTCGTGAACGAGGAATGGGAACAGCACACGGTGGGCGCGACGGTACGGGTATGGCTCGGCGACGGCCGCCCGGTGTCGCTGCGGATCGCGGCGGTGCTGGCCATCGGTACGGGCAACAACGGCGCGTACGTCACGGCGGCGAACGCACCGACGGCTCCGGTGGACCGCATCGACGTACGCCTCACCCCCGGCGCGGACAGGACGGCGGTCGCCGCCGCACTGCACGGCACCGGTGGCACAGTGCGGTCGACGCAGCAGTGGCTGGCCGCCACGCATCCGCGCTCGAGCCCGCAGACGCGGCTCGGCCTGCTGGTGGTGCTGGGCATCGCCCTCGTCTACACGGCGATCGCGCTCGCCAACACGCTGCTGATGGCGGGATCGGTACGGTCCGCGGAGCTGGGCGCACTGCGGCTGGCCGGGGCGACCCGGACGCGGGTCCTCGGGACCGTCGCCGGGGAGACGCTGCTCGCGGTAGCGCTGGGAGCGGCGCTCGGCATGGCCGTGACCGCGGTCAACCTGGCAGGACTCGGCGCCGCACTCGCCTCACTGCCCGCACCGGTGACGGTGTCGGTGGAGTGGCCGGTGGTGGGGGCCGCGGCCGGGGTGTGCGCGGTGGTGGCGGTGGCGGCGGCGATGCTCCCGCGGGCCGTACGGCGCCGGTGAACCGGAGCGCGGGTCGGCGCGGGCTGTGGCTGCTGAACATCACGACCATCGCGATGACCACGACGATCGGCACGATCACGGTGAGCACCGGTCCGACCGGGTTGCGGTGTCCGTACACAGCGGTTGGTGCCCCGCCTGCTGGTGCACCGCCTGTTGTGGACGGAGACGGGCCCGCAATCGCGATCGGCATCCCTGTCATGGCTGTCATGGCTCCTGATCAACAGCGTTGCCGAAGCGCCCCGGCCCGCGAACCGCCTCTGTATCCGGGCGAGTTCGCGGGCAGCTCAGGGCAGAAGCACGAGATTCCCCCCGTACGTGACCCGCCTCGCTCACCTCGTGGGCCCGGAAGACCTGCCCCATCCAGCCGTACCGGATCCTGCAGTCGACCGGGTTGACCCCGGCGGCGCCGCGAACGAACCCGGCCATCGGAACCCGCCCTCCAGCCGGCCCCGCCCCACTGTCAGTCCCACCTGCCAGACTCACGCACATGACCGAACGCTGGGCTCTGGCCGCCACAGAGACCGGCGGCGCCCGCCTCACCCCTCTGACTGCCGGCGGCCTCCCCGCCGCCCCGGTCCTGACCGAACCCGACCTCGTGGAGGCAGTCCGTTCCCGCCCGGACGTCATCCGCTGGGTCTGGCGGTCGACCGCCGAGATCTATCCCCGCCTGCTCGACGCGGGCGTACGGATCGACCGCTGCTACGACATCGAGGCCGCCGAGTCCCTCCTCCTCGCACACGAGGGCCGGCTCGGCGAACCCCGCTCCGCCGCGGCCGCCCACGCCCGCCTCCGCAACGCCCCCGTACCCCCCGATCCCCCCTCCCGCGCCGCGGAGCCCGGCTCGCAGTCCTCGCTCTTCGAGCCGCAGTCCGGCACGGACATCCCCTTCGAGGCACTCCTCCAGGTGTACGCGGAGCAGCTCCGCCGCCACGACGCCACCGCCCACCCCGGCCGCATGCGTCTGCTGACGGCCTCCGAGTCGGCCGGCATGCTGGTCGCCGCCGAGATGAACCGGGCCGGCCTGCCCTGGCGGGCCGACGCGCACCGGGATCTCCTGCACGAGCTGCTGGGCGAGCGGTACGCCGGCGGCGGCGAACCCCGCCGACTGGCCGAGCTGGCCGAAGAGGTGTCCACGGCGTTCGGCCGTCGGGTCCGCCCGGACCTTCCCGCCGATGTGGTCAGGGCGTTCGCGCAGGCCGGGATCAAGGTGAAGTCGACCCGCCGCTGGGAGCTGCAGGAACTGGACCATCCGGCGGTGGAGCCGCTGATCGAGTACAAGAAGCTGTACCGGATCTGGACGGCGCACGGCTGGAGCTGGCTCCAGGACTGGGTGCGGGACGGCAGGTTCCGCCCCGAGTACCAGCCGGGCGGCACCGTCAGCGGCCGCTGGACCACCAACGGCGGCGGGGCGCTGCAGATTCCCAAGGTGATACGGCAGGCGGTCGTCGCCGACGAGGGCTGGCGGCTGGTCGTTGCCGACGCCGACCAGATGGAGCCGAGGGTTCTGGCCGCGATCTCCCGCGACCCCGGCCTGATGGAGGTCGCGGGCCATGACGGCGACCTCTACACGGCGCTTTCGGACCGCGCCTTCCACGGGGACCGCGACCACGCCAAGCTGGCGCTGCTGGGAGCGATCTACGGCCAGACCTCGGGCGACGGCCTGAAGAACCTCGCGGCGCTGCGACGACGCTTCCCGCTCGCCGTGGCGTATGTCGACGACGCGGCGAAGGCGGGCGAGGAGGGCCGTCTCGTACGGACCTGGCTGGGCCGGACCAGTCCGCCGGCGGCCGGGAGCGGCGACGACGACGAGGCCGGCATCCCGCAGGAGAGCGACGAGCAGCCTTCCGTGGAGGGCGAGTTCACGCCGGGCTACGCCTCGTCGAATGCCCGGGCGCGCGGCCGCTTCACCCGGAACTTCGTGGTGCAGGGCAGCGCCGCCGACTGGGCGCTGCTGTTCCTGGCCGCACTGCGCCGGTCCCTGGCCGCCGCCGGTCTCCGGGCCGAACTGGTCTTCTTCCAGCACGACGAGGTGATGGTGCACTGCCCCGAGGAGGAGGCCGAGGCAGTCGTGAAGGCGATCCGGGCCGCCGGTGACCTGGCGGGGCGGACCGCCTTCGGCAGGACGCCGGTGCGCTTCCCTTTTACGACGGCGATCGTGGAACGCTACTCCGACGCCAAGTAGCAGAACTCACCCGTCGGGGTGCTCAGCCTCCTCCGTCCCGGGCTCGTCCTTCCGCAAGGGTTGCGTGGGCCGCGTCGGCTGCGTGGGCTGCACTGTCTCCACGGGCGGAACGACGCGCCCTGTACCCGCACCCGGCCCTCCGAACCCGCCGAACCCGGCCAGCCCGTGGTCGTAATGCACGGCCCGCAGATGCTGATGCCGGTGCCGGGCATTGAGCAGATGGATGACGTACGCCGTCAGCGCGATCATCGCCAGGACGACTGCCACGGTGATCAAGGTGTCCATGAGAGACGGCCCCCTTCGCGCGCGCAGGCCGAGACTTCTTCAGGCTACTCCGCGAGCCGTCCGCACAGGTCGCCGGCCGAACGGGGAAAGCGGCCCGGACCAGGAACGTTTCCGTTCCGGCCCGGACCTGGGCGCGCCCCGCGCCCTGGTGCGGCGCCCGGGCGCCTGGGGGCATGCCCGCGCAGCGGTGGTGGGCGACTGATGCTCCGGTCGTAGCCGCTGGTGCCGACCCCGGGGGTTCCGCAGTGGCCGGCGCCGACGACCCCGGACTGGCTGCTGCCGCGCCTGACGGGGAAGCCGATGGAGCAGCGGCCGGAGCCGCTCATGCAGTACGCGTCACCGCCCCGCGGATCGGTGAACGTCCGCGTCTTCTCGCTCGCCCGACGGATCTCTCCACGGAACTCTCCTTGGCTGTGGGGCAATTGCCGAAACCGTGGCCGCGCACATGTCACCTTCAGGAGATCCCGTCCACCCCTTCACTTCGCGTCATGGGCCCCTGCGACCGGCGGCGATAGGCTCCGCGCATGGCCACGACCGAGCGCGAGATCACCGAGCCCGTCGACCTCTGCCGCCCCGACGGGAGGCTGAACCCGGCGGCCGTCGGATGGTCCAGGCGCCCCCTGCACCGGGCGAATCTGCGCGGCTGGGGCCGGACCAAGCGGTGGGAGTACTGGTGCGTGACCACGCCCAGCCATCTCGTCGCGCTGACCGTGAGCGATCTCGACTTCCTGGCGCTGAACACGGTGTACGTGCTCGAGTACGGGGCGGGCGGCCGAGAGACCGAACGCACCGCGATCGTCCCCGGAGGCCGCGGCATCCACCTCCCGCAAACGGTCTCCGGAGCTCCCGCACCCACCGGCGGAGGGCCCACGGACACCGTGGTCGGCCCGGAACGCCCCACTGGCGCCGCGGTCAGGATCGAGATCCGTGAGGAACCCGGCGGTACCCGCCTCCGGGCGCGCTGCCTGACGCCGCAGAAGGAACCCGTCGAGGTCGACCTCTTCGCCGCCCTGCCCACCGGCCACGAAACGCTCTCTGTCGTCGTGCCCTGGAGCGAGCGCCGCTTCCAGTACACGTCCAAGCACACCGCACGCCCCGCCTCCGGCACGGTCCGGATCGGCACGCGGGTCCTGGAGTTCGGCGCCGACGGCGACGCCTGGGCCACCCTCGACCACGGCCGGGGCCGCTGGCCGCGCTCGGTCGACTGGAACTGGGGCGCCGCCTCGGGCCGTACGGACGGCCGGACCGTCGGCCTCCAGTTCGGCGGACGCTGGACGCAGGGCACCGGCTCCACCGAGAACGCGCTCTGCGTGGACGGCCGGCTCAGCAAGATCGGCGAGGAGCTGGAATGGCGCTGGACCCCCACGGACCACCTGGCCCCCTGGACGATCCGTACCCCCGGGAGCTCCCAGGTCGACCTGACCTTCACCCCGTTCCACAACCGCTCCACCCGCACCGACGTCGGCCTGCTCGCCAACCGCACCGATCAGTGCTTCGGCCACTACAACGGTGGGATCAGGGACGACCGGGGCCAGGACATCGTCGTCGAGCAGCTCCTCGGCTGGGCGGAGGACGTCCATATGCGCTGGTGATCTCCCCGGCATCCGGCCACAGCAGTAGGTTCCCCTCATGCGAATAGGCCACCTGCTGGGCACGGGACGATCTGCCGATGTGTACGCGATGGACGAGGCGTGGGTCCTGCGCCGCTACCGCGACAGCAGTGACGCCAGACCGGAGTTGGCCGTGATGTCCTACCTCTCGGCCTTCGGCTACCCGGTCCCCCGCCTCGGCCCGAGCCCGGCCGCCGCCACCCCCTCCGACCTCGTACTGCAACGCCTGACCGGCCCGACCATGCTCGAGTCCCTGCTCTCCGGCGCACTCACCGGGGACGAGGGAGCCGCGATCCTCGCCGGTCTCCTCACCGACTTGCACACGATCCCGGCCAGGCTCTCCCCGGAGCCCGCGGACCGGATCCTCCACCTGGACCTGCACCCGGACAACGTGATGCTGACGTCCGACGGCCCGGTGGTGATCGACTGGCGGACCGCCGCAGAGGGGCCGCCCGCCCTCGACCGGGCCATGTCGTCGCTGATCCTGGCCCAGGTGGCGGTCGACCGCACCTCCCCGCTGGCAACGGGCGCCCGCGCCCTGCTCACCGCTCTGCTCCCCCGCCTCGCCGACCAGGGCGGCATCCCGGACACCCAGCTGGCCCAGGCGGTCTGCCGCCGCGCGGCGGACTCGAACCTGACGCAGGACGAACGGGAGTTCATCGACGAAGCCGCGGACCTGATCAGCGAATGGGCCGGATGAGGATCGATCCGGCGACCTGTCGCTGAGTGGCGACGGCGGTCTCGATGTGCCGGACGACCCGGAGCAGATCCCGGCGGCCGAAGTACCCCATCGGGTCGCCCTGGAACGCCTCCGCAGACGTACCCCGCTCCAACTCCGCGGCACATGCGTCGAGTCGTACGCGCATGTCTTCCGTCCACTCACCATCGACGCCGAGGCAGGCAGCCGCGCACCGGTCCACCTCACGCGCCGGCTCACTGCTGAGCGCCCCGGATTTCCGAAGCCGCCCGCGCCAGTGACCGATCGCGAACAGGGCGCCTTCGCGCGGAGCGCCGTACCAGTGGACGCAGTCGTTCGGATCGACCTGCCCGGCCGGTACGGTCCGCGAAGACCGCGGTGATCAGACTGCGGACGTCCTCACCGCTCATCCCCTCGGGTGCCCGCGCTATTGGTCTACCTCAAGTAGTCGCCTTGGCATACGAGATTGACCATCAGTCACACCGAATGCGTTCCGAAGCGACGCGCTCGCGCCAAGTGCACAGTTCCGCCGCGGACCGTCGCGGCATCTCACCGGGGCGTCTCGCGCCGGGGGCGTCTCGCGCACACTCAGGCAGCGCCGCCCCACTGACCAGCCAGTTCAGGACGTCACGCAGCGCTTCATCGGCTCATACAGAACTGGACCACACATACGGTGGCTCCCGGTGCCCCATATCAACCCGTAAGCGTCAGTCGTCGCTGACGACTCCGATGTCGATACGTTGCTCTGCCGGGAGCCTAGCCAGTTGCCGAGATGGGTGTCACTCGGGTCGATGGACGTCTCCATCGGCGGTGTGGCTCTCACCGGTCGCCTGGTGTATTAGTTAGCTTCCTCCTTATTTGCCCATAGTCAAGAGAAGAAGCGGGAAAAGTTTCACCCAGGTGGAGCGGCCAAGACACTGCATGGCGGGTGGTGGCCCGTAGGGCTCGCTGAATCGATGAAGGGCAGGGCGGCACCGCCGTCAGGGAGCGGCCCCGGGGCGTGCACCATGCAGGAGCCGGGGCCAGAGCGAAGCGCAGTCATCGCTGCTCACGATCCGGGCCCCGGGCACCCGAATCCGCACGGCAGCGGGCTCGCATCGCACACGCCGTCTCGCCCCCCCGGCCGCCGCATGCGCCGACGCACTCCGGAAAAAGCAAAAGCCCCAGATCACGGCGAGTGAGTTCTGGGGCTTCCACAGAGCCGCCTTCGGGATTCGAACCCGAGACCTACGCATTACGAGTGCGTTGCTCTGGCCAACTGAGCTAAGGCGGCACGCCCTGTCGCACTATGGTGCGAGCAGCAGCGTCGCTAAGTTTACACAGTTTCGGAGGGTGCTCCGCACCACCCGCCCCCGGAGCCGAATGCGCAGGTCAGGTGGGTGGGAGGGAGCCGCGGCAGGTCAGGAGCACTTCGTGCCCTCGGCCGGCGGGGTGCCGTCCAGGAGGTACGTGTTGATCACCGTGTCGATGCAGTGGCTGCCGCGGCCGTACGCGGTGTGACCGTCGCCCTCGTACGTGAGGAGCCTGCCCGAGGAGAGCTGGGCGGCGAGGGACTGGGCCCACTTGTACGGGGTCGCCGGGTCACGGGTGGTGCCGACCACGACGATCGGGGACGCGCCCTTCGCCGTGATGCGGTGCACGGTGCCGGTGGGCGTAACGGGCCAGTGGGCGCAGTTCAGGGCAGCCCAGGCGAAGGCCTTGCCGAAGACCGGGGAGGCCTTCTCGAAGCTGGGGAGGGCCTGCTCGACGGCGTCCGGGCCGGTGAAGGCCGGGGGCGTGTCCAGGCAGTTCACCGCGGCGTTGGCGAACATCAGGTTCGCGTACGTGCCGTTCGGCTTGCGCTCGTAGTAGCTGTCGGACAGGGCGAGCAGACCGGACCCGTCGCCCGCCCGGGCGCCGGCGAGGGCGCTGCGGAGCTGGGGCCAGGTCCCCTCGTCGTACATGGCGGCGATGACGCCGGTGGTGGCGAGGGACTCGCCGAGCTTGCGGGAGTCGCCGGCGGGGATGGGCTTGGTGTCGAGGTCGGTGAAGAGCTGCTTCAGACGGGTCGCGGCGTCGGCGGTGGAGGTGGTGCCGAGCGGGCAGTCCGACTTCTTCACGCAGTCCGCGGCGAAGGCCTGGAACGCGGTCTCGAAGCCCGCCGTCTGGTCGCGGTTCATCTCCAGCGACGGAAGCGACGGGTCCATCGCACCGTCGAGGATGAGGCGGCCGGTCCGGCCGGGGAAGAGTTCGGCGTACGTCGCACCGAGGAAGGTGCCGTACGACGCCCCGAGGTACGTCAACTTCTCGTCGCCGAGCAGGGCCCGCAGGATGTCCATGTCGCGGGCCGTCTCGACGGTGGAGACATGCGGGAGGATCGTGCCGGAGCGCTGCTCACAGCCGTCTGCGAACTTCCCGAAGGCCGTGCCCAGCTCCGAGACCTCGGCGCTGTCGTCGGGGGTCTGGTCGACCTGGGTGTACGCGTCCATCTGCGGGCCGGTGAGGCATTCGACGGGCTCGCTGCGGGCGACGCCGCGCGGGTCGATGGCGACCATGTCGTAGCGGGCGCGGACCGGGGCTGGGTAGCCGAGGGCCGCATAGTTCTGGAGGTAGCCGATGGCCGAGCCGCCGGGGCCGCCCGGATTCACCAGCAAGGAGCCGATCCGCTTGCCCGGACCGGTGGCCTTCTTCCGGGAGACGGCCAGCTTGATGTCGCCGCCGTCCGGCTTCCGGTAGTCGCGGGGCGCCTTCATCGTGGCGCACTGGAAACCGGAGACGCCGCAGTCCCGCCAGTTCAGATGCTGCGCGTAGTACGGCTGGAGCGCCGCTGGTGCGGCGGTCGTCGAGCCCGACGCGCTCGTCGTCGAACTGCCGTTGCTGCAGCCGGAGATGAGGAGGCCGGTCGTGCCGAGCACGGTGGCGAAGGTACGGAGCAGACGCCTGGTATCCATCCCCGGAGCGTAGCCTTCAACGGGCGACCGGCCCGTTTCGATACCCATTCGGATGAATCGGTGGTGCGCAACAAGGCGCGGACGGATCAGCCGGCGCGCAGAGCCATCGTCATCGCCTCCACCGCGAGCAGCGGCGCCACATTGCGGTCCAGCGCCCGGCGGCAGGCGATCACCGCCTCTATCCGGCGCAGGGTGCGCTCGGGCGTCGAGGCCCCGGCGATGCGGTCGAGTGCGTCCCGTACATCGACATTGGCGAGGGCGATCTGCGAGCCCAGCTGCAGCGCCAGTACGTCGCGGTAGAAGCCGGTCAGATCGGTGAGGGCGAGGTCGAGGCTGTCGCGCTGGGTACGGGTCTTGCGGCGCTTCTGCTTGTCCTCCAGCTCCTTCATCACCCCGGCCGTGCCGCGCGGCATCCGGCCTCCGGCAGCCGCGCCGAGTGCGGCCCTCATGTCCTCCGTCTCCTTGACGTCCACCTCCTCTGAAACCTGCTTCGCGTCCTCCGCGGCGGTGTCGATCAGCTCCTGGGCGGCCTTGAGACAACCGCCGATGTCCTCCACCCGGAGCGGAAGCTTGAGCACGGCCGCGCGGCGCGCACGGGCCTTCTCGTCGGTGGCCAGGCGGCGGGCCCGGCCGATGTGCCCCTGAGTGGCACGAGCAGCTGCCGCGGCCCGCTCCGGTTCGATTCCGTCACGCCGGATCAGCACATCGGCAACGGCGTCGACGGGGGGCGTACGCAGGGTGAGGTGACGGCAGCGGGACCGGATCGTGGGCAGCACATCTTCGAGCGAGGGTGCGCAGAGCAGCCACACCGTACGGGGCGCGGGCTCCTCGACCGCCTTCAGGAGCACGTTTCCCGCGCCCTCGGTGAGACGGTCGGCATCCTCCAGGATGATCACCTGCCAGCGGCCCACGGCCGGGGACAGCTGGGCGCGGCGGACCAGCTCACGGGTCTCCTTCACGCCGATGGAGAGCAGGTCCGTACGGACCACCTCGACGTCGGCATGCGTCCCGATGAGGCTGGTGTGGCAGCCGTCGCAGAATCCGCACCCCGGCGCGCCGCCCAGCGCGCGGTCCGGGCTGGTGCACTGGAGGGCGGCGGCGAAGGCGCGGGCAGCGGTGGACCGCCCGGAACCCGGCGGTCCGGTGAACAGCCAGGCGTGGGTCATCTTCGACCCCACAGGCACCTGATCCCCCGCGGAAATGGCGGTGACCAGCGCATCGGCGTCCCGGGCGGCCGCACCGAGCTGCTCCTGCACCCGGCCCTGGCCGACCAGGTCGTCCCATACGGTCATCGGTCACCGCCCTTCCGGTGGTGGTCTACGGCTCCGGCTTCCCATTGTGGGGGAAGGGTCTGACATTCCCGGCGATCCGGTCCACCCCTCACCCCCGGGCCACCCGCCGCGGCCGCTCTCAACGGCGCGGGCGACGGCCCCGTCCGGAGGTGCCACGGCCCTCGTCGTCCCGGTCGTGGTCGCCGAGCAGCTCGTCGGCCAGGGTCGGCAGATCGTCCAGCGGAGTCTCCTCGGCCCACTCCGGGCGACGGCGGCGGCCCCGGCCCGGACGCCGGTCCTCGGCTGCCTCCGGGACGGTGTGCGGATCGCTGATCTGCGGCAGCTCCCGGGTGCGCTCGTTCTCGCCCTCCGGTACGGCGTCCGCCGGGCGCTCGTCGCGGAAAATACCCCGCGGAACGCGGTCCGCCGGCTGCTCGTCACCTACGTCCCGTACCGGCGGGAGTACCGCGGTCTCGTCCGCGGGGCCCGTGGCGTCCCGTACCGCAGGCCGCTCGGACGGATCGGTGATCCTCGGGATCATCGCCGTCTCGGCCTGGTCCGAAGGCGTGTCGACCGGTGACGGCACCGGCTGCGTCACCTCGTTCGGGCTGACGACCGGCGTCGGCACCGTCAGCTCGTTGTCCGGGACGGAAGCGGCCGCCGCCGCCTCCGCGCGGGCGGCCTCCGCCGCCGCGGCCGCCTCGGCCTCGGCCTGCCGCCGGGCAGCCTCGGCCCGCAGCAGCGCCTCCTCCGCCTTGCGCTGCTTCTCCAGCCGCCGCGCCTCGGCCTCCTTGCGCAGCCGGGCCTCCTCCTGGGCCTGCCTGCGCAGCCGCTCCTGCTCGGCCTCGCGCGCCTGCTCCTCGGCCTCGCGCCGGACCCGCTCCTCCTCGGCGACCCGACGGGCCTCCTCGGCCCGCAGACGGGCCTCCTCCGCCTGCCGCTCGGCCTCGCGCTGCCGCGCCTCCTCCAGCTCGCGGCGCTTGCGTTCCTCCTCCTCGGCGCGGAGCTTGGCGAGCTGCTCCTGGCGCTCGCGCTCCAGCCGCTCCTCCTCCGCCTTGCGCGCCGCCTCTTCCTCGGCCTTGCGCCTGGCCTCTTCCTCAGCCGCCTTGCGCGCCTCCTCCTGGGCCTTGATCTCGGCCTCGGAGAGCGGCAGGAGCTGGTCGAGCCGGTGGCGCACGACGGTGGTGATCGATTCCGGTTCCTGGCCGGCGTCCACCACCAGGTAGCGGGTCGGGTCTGCGGCGGCCAGTGTGAGGAAACCGGACCGTACCCGGGCGTGGAACTCGGGCGGCTCGGACTCCAGCCGGTCGGGCGCCTCGGTGAACCGTTCCCGCGCGGTCTCCGGGTCGACGTCGAGCAGCACCGTCAGATGCGGTACGAGTCCGCTCGTCGCCCACCGCGAGATCCGGGCGATCTCGGTCGGGGAGAGGTCGCGGCCCGCGCCCTGGTAGGCGACGGACGAGTCGATGTAGCGGTCGGAGATGACGATCGCGCCGCGCTCCAGCGCCGGACGGACCACCGAGTCGATGTGCTCGGCGCGGTCGGCTGCGTAGAGCAGTGCCTCGGCCCGGTTCGAGAGCCCGGCCGACGACACGTCGAGCAGGATCGAGCGCAGCCGCTTGCCGACCGGCGTGGCGCCGGGCTCTCGGGTGACGACCACCTCGTGGCCCTTGGCCCGGATCCACTCGGCGAGCGCCTCGACCTGGGTGGACTTGCCGGCCCCGTCGCCGCCCTCCAGAGCGAGGAAGAAGCCGGTGGCGGCGGGGGCGACAGCCGGTTCGCCACCGCGCAGGGCCTCGCGCAGGTCACGGCGCAGCGGCACTCCGGAACGGTCGTCCGTCTTCGCGAGGACGATCGCGGCGACCGGCAGCAGCAGGGCGCCGATGAGCATGAGGGCGAACGCGGCGCCGCCGTGCGCGAAGACGAAGTCGCCGACCGTCAGCCGGTGGGTGCCGATCGCTGCGGCCAGCAGCGGTCCCGCGACCGCGCCGAGCGCGACCAGGACCCGGACGACTGCCTGGAGGTGCTCGGTCGTCCTGGCCCGGCGGGACTCCTCGGTCTCCTGGTCGACGAGTGTGTGGCCGGTGTTGGCCGCGACACCCGCCGCGTAACCGGCGAGGACCGCGAGGAACACGACGGTCGCCGTGTCCGGCACCAGACCCATCGCGAGGAGCGCGACCCCGGTGACGGCGGTGGCGAAGACGAGCAGCCGGCGCCGCGACAGGGTGGGCAGCACCTTCTCCGCAGTACGGATACCGGCGGCTGTGGCGCCCGTCAGGGTGACGATCAGCAGGGCGAACGTGGCCGGTCCGCCACCGAGGTCGTAGGCGTGCAGTGCGGCGACGGCTGCTGCGGCGGCGATCGCTCCGGCGACGGCCGCGCACGCGCCGACGATCAGCGGGACGGCGCCGGTGCGGCCCTTGTCCGGGCCGCTGTCGGTGGACGGCCGTCGCAGACCCTCCAGGGGCGAGCGCGGGCGGGGCGTCGGCGAACCGGGGAGTTCGAGGAAGTAGAGGGTCGAGATCGAAGCGGAGAACAGTCCGGCCGCGACGTACGAGCCGAGAGCCGCCTGGTGGAAGGAGAACCACTCAAGACCCGAGCCCAGCAGATTGCCGATCAGCGTGGCGATCAGCAGAACGGCCGCGGCGGCGGGGACGGCGGCGAAGTCCGTACGGAGGGAGAGCCTGCGCAGGGCGTCGAGGTGGTCCGGCAGCGGGCGTACCGCGGCGCCCTCGGGGGGCGGGGAGGGCAGCAGCGCGGGCGCGGCGCTCTCCTTCGCGACCGTCCACAGCCGTTCGCCGACGCCGGTGACGAAGACGGTGATGAGGATCATCATGAGCGCCCTGTCGGGCATCCAGTCGATCCACAGCGGCGCGACGACGAGCAGCGCGAGCCGCAGGCCGTCCGCCCCGATCATCAGCCATCGTCGGTCCAGCGGTCCACCGGGCGCGGTGAGCGTCGTCAGCGGCCCGAGGAGTACGGCTCCGAAGAGGAGCGTGGCAAGGATTCGGGCACCGAACACGGCGGCGACGGCAAAGGCCGCCCCGCGGTATCCGGATCCGAATGAGCCCTCAAGGACCGCCGCTTGCAGCGACAGCAGCACCATCACGAGAAGGGCGAGTGCATCGCCGATACCGCCGACGAGCTGCGCGCTCCACAACCGCTTCAGCGGGGGAACACGCAACAGGGCTCGTACGGCGCGCTCGCGTGAGTCTGCGGCAAGTGTGTCGGAGGTGGGGCTCACGACCGTTGGCTGCTCGGCTCGCGTCATCCGCCCAGCCTATCCGGAGCGGTGCGGTCAGCGACGGCCCCATCCGAACATATGGGCGCCCGAGTGGGGTGAGGAGGTGCTCCCCCCGCACGCCGGAGGGGCTGGAATGTCCAGCCCCTCGGGTGTTCGGGAAGGCGCTGACCGCCGGTGCGGTCAGTCCTCCACGGGCGACGCGGTCGTCTTCTTCGCCGCCGCTGTCGTCTTCTTCGCCGCCGCTGTCGTCTTCTTCGCGGCCGTCGTCTTCTTCGCGGCGGTCGTCTTCTTGGCTGCCGCGGTCGTCTTCTTGGCTGCCGTCTTCTTGGCCGTCGTCGCCTTCTTCGCGGGCGCCTTCTTCGCCGGGGCCTTCTTCGCCGTCTTCTTCTTGGCGGGTCCCTTGGCGCGCTTCTCCGCAAGGAGCTCGTAGCCGCGTTCCGGCGTGATGTCCTCGACGCTGTCGTCGGTCCGCAGCGTCGCGTTCGTCTCACCGTCGGTTACGTACGCGCCGAAGCGCCCGTCCTTGACGACGACCGGAGCACCGCTCACCGGGTCCGTGCCCAGTTCCTTCAGCGGCGGCTTGGCGGCGGCGCGGCCGCGCTGCTTGGGCTGGGCGTAGATCGCGAGGGCCTCTTCGAGTGTGATGTCGAAGAGCTGGTCCTCGGACGTCAGCGAACGTGAGTCCGTGCCCTTCTTCAGGTACGGACCGTAGCGCCCGTTCTGCGCGGTGATCTCGACACCCTCGGCGTCCTCGCCGACGACCCTCGGCAGCGACATCAGCTTGAGCGCGTCCGCCAGCGTCACCGTGTCCAGCGACATCGACTTGAAGAGCGACGCGGTCCGCGGCTTCACCGCGTTCTTGCCGGTCTTCGGGGTGCCCTCGGGCAGCACCTCGGTGACGTACGGGCCGTAGCGCCCGTCCTTGGCGATGATCTGGTGCCCGGTGACCGGGTCCGCACCGAGTTCGTAGTCACCGCTCGGCTTGGCGAGCAGCTCCTCCGCGTACTCGACCGACAGCTCGTCGGGCGCCAGGTCCTCCGGCACGTCCGCGCGCTGGTGACCCTCGGCGTCCTTCTCCCCGCGCTCGATGTACGGGCCGTACCGCCCGACGCGGAGCTTGATGTCGTTGCCGACGGGGAAGGAGGAGATCTCCCGGGCGTCGATCGCGCCGAGGTCGGTGACGAGCTCCTTGAGACCGCCGAGGTGGTCGCCGTCGCCGTTGCCCGCGGCGGAGGCCGCGCCACTGACGGTGTCGTCGCCCTCGCCGAAGTAGAAACGCCTCAGCCACGGCACGGACTGGGCCTCACCCCGCGCGATGCGGTCGAGGTCGTCCTCCATCCGCGCGGTGAAGTCGTAGTCGACGAGCCGGCCGAAGTGCTTCTCCAGCAGGTTGACCACGGCGAAGGAGAGGAAGGACGGGACGAGCGCCGTGCCCTTCTTGAAGACGTAGCCGCGGTCGAGGATCGTGCCGATGATCGAGGCGTACGTCGACGGGCGGCCGATCTCGCGCTCTTCCAGCTCCTTGACCAGCGAGGCCTCGGTGTAGCGGGCCGGGGGCTTGGTGGCGTGGCCGTCGACCGAGATCTCGTCGGCGGACAGCGCGTCGCCCTCGGCGACCTGCGGCAGCCGACGCTCACGGTCGTCGAGCTCGGCGTTCGGGTCGTCGGCGCCTTCGACGTACGCCTTCATGAAGCCGTGGAAGGTGATCGTCTTGCCGGACGCGGAGAACTCGGCGTCGCGTCCGTCGCTCGCCCGGCCGCCGATCTTCACGGTGACCGAGTTACCGACCGCGTCCTTCATCTGGGAGGCGACGGTCCGCTTCCAGATCAGCTCGTAGAGCCGGAACTGGTCGCCGGCCAGACCGGTCTCGGCGGGCGTGCGGAAGCGGTCGCCGGAGGGGCGGATCGCCTCGTGCGCCTCCTGCGCGTTCTTGACCTTCCCGGCGTACGTACGCGGCTTCTCCGGCAGGTAGTCGGCGCCGTACAACTGCGTGACCTGCGCCCTCGCCGCGGAGACCGCGGTGTCGGAGAGCGTCGTGGAGTCGGTACGCATGTAGGTGATGAAGCCGTTCTCGTACAGCTTCTGCGCGACCTGCATGGTGGCCTTCGCCCCGAAGCCCAGCTTCCGGCTCGCCTCCTGCTGGAGGGTCGTCGTACGGAACGGGGCGTACGGGGAACGCCGGTACGGCTTCGACTCGACGGACCGCACGGCGAACGCGGAGTCGGCGAGCGCGGCGGCCAGGGCCCGGGCGTTCGTCTCGTCCAGGTGCAGCACCTGGCCGGAGCCGGATTTCAGCTGTCCGTCCGGACCGAAGTCGCGGCCCTGGGCGATCCGGCGGCCGTCGACCGCGCTGAGGCGGGCGGTCAGCGTCGACGGGTCGGAGGCGTCACCGGTACGGCCGGTGGCAAAGGCGCCGGTCAGGTCCCAGTACTCGGCGGAACGGAAGGCGATGCGCTCGCGCTCCCGCTCGACGACGAGGCGGGTGGCGACGGACTGGACCCGGCCCGCCGAGAGTCGCGGCATGACCTTCTTCCACAGGACCGGCGAGACCTCGTAGCCGTAGAGGCGGTCGAGGATACGGCGGGTCTCCTGGGCGTCGACCATGCGCTGGTTCAGTTCGCGCGGGTTGGCGACGGCGGCCTGGATCGCGTCCTTGGTGATCTCGTGGAAGACCATCCGGTGGACCGGGACCTTGGGCTTGAGCACTTCCTGCAGGTGCCACGCGATGGCTTCGCCCTCGCGGTCCTCATCGGTGGCGAGGAAGAGTTCGTCGGACTCGGCCAGCAGCTGCTTGAGCTTTCTGACCTGCGCCTTCTTGTCCGCGTTGACGACATAGATGGGCTGGAAGTCATGCTCGACGTCGACGCCGAGCCGACGGACCTCGCCGGTGTACTCGTCGGGAACCTCTGCGGCGCCGTTCGGCAGGTCGCGGATGTGCCCGACGCTTGCCTCGACGACGTATCCGGGGCCGAGGTAGCCCTTGATCGTCTTCGCCTTGGCAGGCGACTCGACGATGACGAGTCGGCGGCCGCCCTGTGCGGTCTCGCTGGTCGGGGACAACTTCGCTCTTCTCTCCGGTCGACACTCGATGGGCATCCGGGCAGCGCGATGACGCTGCCGACGGTGCTGTCGCTGCGGAGTGTGACGGTACAACCCGCCCCCGTGTCAAACGGCAAAAGCCCGCAACGGCCACTCGAACGGTAACCCGACTTCCGCCATTCCTGCCGCCCGGAGTGCCCGATACGCGGCGTGCACGGTCGCTGCCTGCGGGTTTCGCAGCGCGGTGGCGGTACTGCGGCCGCCCGAGGAGAGGGGCGGGACAACCGGGCGTGTTCACGTCCCGGGCCGGGTGATCACACGGCGGCGACGCGGGTGGCGAGGCGGCAGCCGTGGATCAGATGCGGGTGAAGCACCCCACACCGAGGACGAGGAAAAGTACGCCGAACAGAGTGGCGAGTGTGGCGGAGACAACGGGGCGCACCCTGTACGCCACCGGCGCGCGGTGCACGACGCGCGCCCCCGTCCAGACCAGCAGCGCGGTCCCGAACAGCGCGAACGTCGTTCCGGCGAATACCGCAGGTCCGCTCTCCATGCCCGTACGCCTCTCCGTGACCGCCCGGCCCGGGGCCGCTGCCCGCGTCGAGTCAGGGGGAGGCTGTCACTCGGGGGCGACACCGGTGCGAACCCCGGGTGAACTCCAGTGCCACGGTCCACGGGGTCGCGCTCCGCCCGGGCCGCGCTCGTTGGCCGGATCACATCAGGTCGAGGGTCGCGCGACGCCGACTGCCGCGTTCGAACACGGCCAACAGGACCACGGCGAGCACCGCGTATCCGGCCCCCGTCGCCAGCTCGGCGCCGAGCCGTCCCCGGTCGAGGCCGCCACCTGCGGACAACTCCCGCGCGGCCTCGGCGGCATGGGTCAGCGGGAGAACGTCCCCGACGGCCCGCATCCACTCCGGCAGGGTCTCGCGCGGCACATTCGCGCCGGTCAGCAGCAGGAGTACCGAAGCGGCCACATTGGACACCAGGAACACATCGCGGAAACGCAGACCCAGCGCCCCGAGGGCGAGGCCGAAGACGGAACACCCGGCCGAGGCGGCGAGCAGCACTGCGGCAAGACCGGGCAGCGCACCAACCGGAATCCGCAGGCCCAGCAGGAGAGTGGCGACGGTGAGCGTGAAGACACTGATGAGGAGGCCGTTCAGTACGTACGGCAGGGCGCGCCCGAACCAGAGCGGAGCCCGGTGCCGAGGGCTCAGCAGCACCGCGCCGAGCGTGCCGTAACGACGCTCGTTGGCGACGGCCATGGTGCCTCCGTAGACGCAGGCGGTGGAGGCGGAGACAACGGCGTTGCCCAGCAGGTAGAAGCGGTCGTCGGCGACCCTCAGTTGCCGTCCGAGGAAGACGAAGAACAGCAGTTGCAGCAGCGGGCTGACCAGCAGGGTGCCGATGAACATGGGCGGCGTCGTCCAGTTGAAGAGTGCCCGGTAGGAGATGGCGCCGCCGACCACGACGAGGCGCAGCGTACGGACGACCCTCCGGGTGAGGGCGCGGGAGAGGGAGAGGAAGGACATGCGGGAACTCCAGGGCTTCGGGGCTGTGGGGCTGACCGGCCGTCCGGCTTCAGGCGAGGGAGAGCGTCGCCGCGGCCCGCGCCCGGCGTTCGACCCGCCCCAGGACCAGCACGGCGATCAGCGCGTAGAACAGGCCGAGGGCGAGGGCCACGGCCATCGGGGCCAGCACCTCACCGGCGGACGGGCCACCGGAGGTCGCCGCGTGCACGGCCCGAGAGCCCCAGGTGGTGGGCAGCGCCCAGGAGACCGGACGCGTCCAGTCAGGCAGCACGGTGATGGGCACGAGCATCCCGGACAGCAGCCACACGGGCGCGTCCAGCGGGTTGGCGAGGGCGTTGGCGTTGCGCAGCAGCACGAACGTGGCGGCGAGGAGCAGTCCCATCATCCCGAGCGACAGGACGCACACCGGTACGGCCACCAGGAACAGCACCGGGTGGGCGAAGTCGAGGGGCACGTCGAAGAGCACAGTGCCCCAGATGACGGTCGCACCCATGGCGTACGTGCCGATGACGGCCGTGGCGAGCGTGATGGGCAGAAGGACGAGAGGGAGCGGCGTGGGCGAGCTGACCAGCGTCTCCAGGGTGCCGAGCCAGCGCTGGTTCTGCACGGCTCCGCCCGATCCGAAGAGCACCGAGGACCAGATGCCCATCAGCCCCGCTCCGACGGCAGCCGTCAGCAGCCGGTCGGGGTCGTCAGCGGCACGGAAGAGGTAGACGGCGAGGGTCGCGTACACGAGGGGAACGAGAACGGCGAAGGTGATTTCGAGCGGTGAGCGGCTCATGTACGAGACATGGGTACGTACGCCGACGACGGTCAGGCGCAGAATCCGGGGCACGGTCGTCATCGTGGTCATGCCACGACCTCCTCGGACCGGTCGGCGGCCGCGGCCCCGGGCCCACGGTCCGCACCACTCTCCGACTCCTCGACGATCGCGATGTACGCGTCCTCCAGGGTGGGTTCGCGCGTGACGACGCGTCCGATCCGGATCCCGTCGAGCGCGGCCAGGACCCGTGAGTGCAGATCGGCGCCCCGCTCCGTCTGCACCATGACGGCCTGCCGGCTGCCGCGCTCCTCGGCAGCCACTCCGCGCACCCCGGGGAGTTCCCGGATGCGGTCGAGGTGCTCGTCGGCCGCTCCGTATGCCTCGATTTCCAGGATGTCGCGCTCCTGGACCCGGGACTTGAGCCGGTCCGGGGTGCCGAGCGCCTGGATCGTGCCACCCGCGATCACCGCGATCCGGTCGCACAACTCATCGGCCTCGGCCATGTAATGGGTGGTGAGCAGGACGGTGGTGCCACCGGTCCGCAGATCGGCGACGGTGCGGCGCAGATCGCGCGCCGCCACCGGGTCGACGCCGATGGACGGCTCGTCGAGGAAGAGGACATCGGGCTTGTGCAGCAGGCCACGGGCGATGTGCAGGCGTTGCCGCATCCCGCGCGAGTAGCCCTCGACGCGTTCCTTCTCCCGGCCGGTCAGACCGACCAGATCGAGGAGTTCGGCGATCCTGCGCCTCTGGTCGCGCGGTTCGACCCCGTACAGCTCGGCGAAGTAGCGCAGGTTGTCGAGGGCGGAGAGCCGGTCGTACAGGCCCCGGTCGCCGCCGAAGACGTAACCGATCCTGCGGCGTACGGCGACGGGGTCCGACGCCACGTCGTGGCCGAGGACCCGGGCCGTGCCGGAGGTGGGCAGGAGCAGGGTGTTGAGCATCTTGATGGTGGTGCTCTTGCCCGCTCCGTTGGGGCCGAGCAGTCCGAACAGCTCGCCGCGCGCCACCTCGAAGCTGACGCCGCGCACGGCTTCGGTCACGGTACGGCGGGGGCGCAGAAAGCCGGTGCGGCTGCTGTAGGTGCGGCGGAGATTCTTCGCCTCGATCGCAAGCATGGCGGGGACGCTAGGCCTGCCCGTACCGCACCGGCCATCGATTCGGGGGCGGCCGAATCGTCGCTCACGCCCCGGTCCGGTCAGGACACGGCGCGCAGCACGTCCTCGCCCGAGAGCAGCGCGAGCAGCGCCCGGCCGGTGTCCGTGAGCTGGTAGTAGACGCTGCGCCCGACCCGGTGGCGGGTGACGACGTCCGCCTCGGCGAGGACGGACAGGTGCTCCGAGACCGTGCTCGGCGCGAGCCCGAGCCGGTCGGCTATCCCGGCCGTGGTGAGCGGCCCTCCGAGCTGGCGCAGCACCGATGCCCGGCCCCGCCCGAGCAGCACACCGAGCCGGTCGGTTGCCTCCGGTCCGGCCCCGGCGGGTTCGCGGAGCGCGCCCGCGCCGCGGGCCTGGAAGGAGACGGCGATGACCTCGGGATCGTCGGTGGAGTAGAGCCGGCAGCCCTCGGCGAAGACGAGCGGTACCAGCAGGAGCCGCCGCTCGCCCGCCCGGTACTCGGCGTCGATGTGCTTGGTCAGCTCAAGGACCGGCGGCGTCCACCGGGCCCGCGCCTCCAGCCCGGTGAAGAGCGCATCGATGCCTTCGGTGGCGAACGTCCGGGCGCGGATGAGGACTTCGTCCTCGACGAGGCGCCGCACGGTCGACCAGTGCGGCTCCATCGCCCCTTCCCAGTACGCGGCGTAGGAATCCGCGAGCGCGGCGCAGGCCGCCTCCGGATCCGCCAGGTAGGGCCGGATGCGCGGATGGTCCTCGAGTCCCGGATAGTGCTCCTCGACCCCGGCCCGTACGACCTCGGGCGGCGTGGCCCTGATGATGTCCAGCTCCGTCTCGACGGACGAGGCGCCGACCGGCCGGGGGAGCAGGAAGTCCGGGAAGCTCAGCGGGCCGTCGGTCAGCAGCCGCAGCGCCGCGGTCCGGTCGTCCTCGCGCAGCACTTCACGGGCCCGTCCGACCCACTTCTCGTACGGCCAGGAGGGCTTGCGGTGCGGCTTGGCCAGATGCAGGCTGCAGAAAGCGTCCCACAGTGGGCTGATGGCGATCCGGGTCGCGCCGAGCGCCGCCTCGTCCAGCTCGATCCGGATCACCCGGCGGTCACCGTCCGCTCCGCGCTCATCAGGCCTCCCCCACCGGATCCAGGAACCCTTCCTCCACCAGGAGCCGGATCGCCTGCGGGGTACGGTCGCGCAGCAGTACCGGGTCCTCGTTCATCAACTGGGCGATCGCGTCCAGGATCCGGCCCGCGGGCAGCGTCCCGTCACAGACGCCCGCGAAACCGGCACCGACCGCGTCGACCTTCGTCGCGCGCCGCATGCCGCGGTTCTGACGCAGCACCACATGCTCGGGGTCCTCCGCGCCCGGCAGTCCGACCTGCTCCTGCATCACTTCCGGAGCGAGCGTGAAGTGGTCCGCGAGCAGCGCCGCGTCATCGTGCGTCCGCAGATAGTCCTGGCGCGCGAAGTGGGCCTCCACGGCCGCACCGAGCGGCTGTTCCACCGGATGCGGCCACTCCTCGATCACGATCGACGGATTCCCGTCGGCCGCGGCTGCGGACTTCCGGAGCGTGATCCAGCCGAAGCCGACGCCCTTCGTCTTGCGGACCTCGAACTCGTCCAGCCAGGCGTCGTACCGTGCGGCGTACTCCGCGGGGTCCGTACGGTGGTCGCCGCTGTCGCGCAGCCACAGCTCGGCGTACTGCGTGACGTCCTGCACTTCGCGCTGGACGACCCAGGCATCGCAGTCGCGCGGCACCCAGGAGCGCAGCCGGTCCTGCCACTCCTCGCCCTCGACGTGCTGCCAGTTGGCGAGGAATTGCGCGTATCCCCCCTCGTTCAGCCGGTCGCCGGCCTGCTGCACCAGCGTCCGGCACAGGTCGTCGCCGCCCATGCCGCCGTCGCGGTACGTGAGACGGGCGCCCGGCGAGATGACGAACGGCGGATTCGACACGATGAGGTCGTACGTCTCGGTGCCGACCGGCTCGAAGAGCGAACCCTCGCGCAGATCGGCCGGGGCGGCACCGGATAGGGCAAGGGTCAGCCGGGCAAAGGCGAGGGCGCGGGGGTTGAGGTCCGTGGCCGTGACCCGGATGGCGTGCTGCGCGGCGTGCAGCGCCTGGATGCCGGAGCCCGTACCGAGATCGAGCGCGGAGGCGACCGGCGTACGGACGGTGATCCCGGCGAGTGTGGACGACGCCCCACCGACGCCGAGGACCACCCCCTCCTCGTGCGAACCGATGCCACCAGCGCCGCCGACCGCACAGCCCAGGTCGGAGACGATGAACCAGTCCTGCCCCTCGGGCCCGCCGTACGGCCGCACATCGACGACGGCCCGCACCTCCTCGCCCGCGCGGATCACCCAGCCGTCCTCGACACACTCGTCCAGCGGGAGCGCGGCGCGGGCCCGCTCGTACGGGACGGGGCGCTGAAGCAGGAAGAGCCGCACCAGCGTGTCGAGCGGGGAGTCGCCACGGGTGGCCCGCAGTGCCGGAACCGTCTCGCTGCGGGCGAGCGCGGCATAGGCGGGCGCGCCGAGCAGGTCGAGAAGCCCGTCGGCGGTGAAGGCGGCGGCAAGCAGGGCTTCGCGGAGCCGGGGCGAACGGTCGGGCGCGGGGAGACTGGTCGTACTCACCCGCCCATTGTGGCCGCTCCCACCGACAACGGCAGCGGCCCGGCAGCATCGGAGCTGCCGGGCCGGTCGTACCGCCGTTGTCAGGGCTTCTTGCTGGGCGACGCGGAAACCGACTTCTCGGGGGTCTTCGACGGCGTGGCGGCCGGCGGGACCGAAGCCGTCGGCTTCTGGCAGCCCGGCTGCTTGGCCATCGCGATGCCGACCTTGCCGGACTGGAGCTTCTTCAGCGCCTGGTCACCATTGGTGCTGATCTTGTTCAGCTCGTCGGCGATGCCCTTCAGGCCGTCGGCGAACTTCGCCTGGTCCTTGATGTCGAGCGCGTCGACCTTCTTCTGCAGTTCCGCGTAAGCGGCCGAGGAGGCGATGAGCTCCTTCACGGCCTCCTTGTGCGTGGTCGCGCCGTTGTCGACCGGCGGTGCACCCGCCGAGTCCACAGCTGTACCCAGCGCCTTGTACGCCTGCGAGATCTGCTGGAAGGCGGCCGAGTCCGTCTTCTGGACAGCGGCGGGCTTGCTGTTGTCGGCGGTCTGCTGCTGGATGGCGGCGTTGGCGTTCGCGATCTTCTGCAGCTGGGGCTTGACCTGGTCACAGACCTTCTTGGCCCAGTCGTTGACCTTGTTGTCGCTGCCGCTGTCGTCGCTGCAGCCCGACAGCGTAAGTACCAGTACCGCACCGCCGGACAGTGCGGCTGCAAGCTTCTTGTTCACCGGATCGGTCCCTTCCAAGGCTCTCGGCCCCGGAACTTACACGCCAAATGACCTCCATCCGGGTGCCGGGCATCCGATGGATGACCTTTTGTAGCCATTTGCACCAAGGGAAATGAGGGAGATACAACTCACGCGCGAACGGGTGAACGCGCGCGGCAGCCGAACGGCAAACGGGTGGACAGCGCAACAGGATGCACCGTCCACCCGTTCTTTGACCAGGTCATGCCCTTGCTTGATCAGGCGCTGCCCCGGGTTGATCGCGAACAGCCCGCGAGCTGCCACCCCCTACCCTGTACCCGCCTCATGAAACGGCAGCCGGATCGGTCGACTTGGCAGTCGCGCCGCCGTCGTCGTCGGAGTCGTCCTCGTCGCCCACGGCGATCCCGCGACGCTTGGAGACATAGACCGCGCCGACGATGACGGCGAGGGCGAGCACCGCCACCACCGCCCGCACGCCCGCGCTCGCGTCCGCCCCGTAGCTGAACTGCACCACCGCCGGCGCGATGAGCAGCGCCACCAGGTTCATCACCTTGAGCAGCGGGTTGATCGCCGGTCCCGCCGTGTCCTTGAACGGATCGCCGACTGTGTCGCCGATCACGGTGGCGGCGTGGGCCTCGCTGCCCTTGCCGCCGTGATGACCGTCCTCGACGAGCTTCTTGGCGTTGTCCCACGCGCCTCCGGAGTTGGCGAGGAAGACGGCCATCAGCGTCCCGGTGCCGATCGCGCCCGCGAGGTACGAACCGAGCGCCCCGACACCGAGGGTGAAGCCCACCGCGATCGGCGCCAGCACCGCGAGCAGCCCGGGCGTGGCGAGCTCACGCAGGGCGTCCTTGGTGCAGATGTCGACGACGCGCCCGTACTCCGGCTTCTCGGTGTAGTCCATGATCCCGGGGTGCTCGCGGAACTGCCGTCGCACCTCGTAGACCACGGATCCGGCGGACCGGGACACCGCGTTGATGGCCAGACCGGAGAACAGGAAGACGACCGCGGCCCCGAGGATCAGCCCCACCAGGTTGTTGGGCTGCGAGATGTCGAGGCTGAGAGTCATTTCCCCGGCCTTGGCACCCACGTCGTCGACCGCCGTGGCGATCGCGTCGCGGTAGGAGCCGAAGAGCGCCGACGCCGCCAGCACGGCGGTGGCGATGGCGATGCCCTTGGTGATGGCCTTGGTGGTGTTGCCGACGGCGTCCAGATCGGTGAGGACCTGGGCACCGGCGCCCGTGACGTCGCCGGACATCTCGGCGATGCCCTGCGCGTTGTCGGAGACCGGTCCGAAGGTGTCCATGGCGACGATGACCCCAACGGTGGTGAGCAGCCCGGTCCCGGCAAGGGCCACCGCGAAGAGCGCCAGCATGATCGACGTACCGCCGAGCAGAAACGCCCCGTAGACGCCGAGGCCGATCAGCAGCGCGGTGTAGACGGCGGACTCCAGACCGATGGAGATCCCGGCGAGCACGACGGTGGCCGGGCCGGTCAGGGAGGACTTGCCGATGTCCTGGACGGGGCGCCGGCCGGTCTCGGTGAAGTAGCCGGTGAGCTGCTGGATCAGCGCGGCCAGCACGATACCGATGGCGACGGCGACCAGGGCGAAGACCCGGGGGTCACCACTGTGCGTTGTGATCGCGCTGTCGGTGACGCCGTCCAGGTCGGCGTACGAGGACGGGAGGTAGACGAAGACGGCCACCCCCACCAGGACGAGCGAGATCACCGCGGAGATGAAGAAGCCTCGGTTGATGGCCGTCATCCCGCTGCGGTCGGCGCGCCGCGGGGCGACCGCGAAGATGCCGATCATCGCGGTGACCACGCCGATCGCCGGCACGATCAGGGGAAAGGCCAGTCCGGAGTCGCCGAAAGCGGCCTTGCCGAGGATGAGCGCGGCGACGAGCGTCACGGCGTACGACTCGAACAGGTCGGCCGCCATGCCCGCGCAGTCGCCGACGTTGTCGCCCACGTTGTCGGCAATGGTGGCTGCGTTGCGCGGGTCGTCCTCCGGGATGCCCTGCTCGACCTTGCCCACGAGGTCGGCACCCACATCGGCGGCCTTGGTGAAGATGCCGCCACCGACCCTCATGAACATGGCGATGAGCGCGGCACCGAGCCCGAAGCCCTCGAGCACCTTGGGCGCGTCGGCGGCATAGACGAGAACCACGCACGAGGCGCCGAACAGCCCGAGTCCCACCGTGATCATGCCGACCACGCCACCCGTGCGGAAAGCAATCTTCATCGCCCGGTGCGATACGTCGGTGAGATCTTTTTCCGGTTCGCCTTCCGCCGGAGTCGCCTCACGCGCGGCGGCGGCCACCCGCACATTGCTGCGGACGGCCAGACGCATGCCGATGTATCCGGTGGTCGCCGAGAAAAGCGCACCCACCAGGAAGAACAGCGACCGGCCGGCGCGCTGCGACCAGTTGTCGGCCGGAAGCAGCAGAAGCAGGAAGAAGACCACGACGGCAAAGACGCCGACAGTGCGCAGCTGCCGGGCCAGATAGGCGTTCGCGCCTTCCTGGACGGCTGCCGCGATCTCCTTCATGCGGTCGGTGCCCTCGCCGGCCGCCAGCACCTGGCGGACCAGCAGTCGGGCGACGATCAGTGCGGCGATGGCGACGATCGCGATGACGATCACGATGACGCGGTTGTCATCGGTGAGTACCGCGGCCGCGAGAGAGGTGGGTCGGTCGGAAAGTGCGGAAACTTCGGGCAGTTCTGCCAGTGGTGTGTTGATGAAGCCCGCCATACGTCCTCCTTGACGCTCAGCGCTCAAGACGTGGACGGATTGTAGGGAGCAGAACCTGATCAAAACAGTCCGCGGTAAATGTAAATCGCCTTTACCCGCCGATCGGTAAATGATCGCACCCTCGGATTGCTCCGAATGCAGTAATGGGGCAGAAGCATTGTCCGTAGATCACTGATCAAGCAGGAATGAAAAAAGGCCCTGCTCGGCAGGGCCTCGGAGAGTGGATCAGGAGTTACGGATCGGGGCGGCGCCGCGACGGGCCGGCCCGCTGTGACGCCTCCGGCGCCTCAGGGATGCAGTGTTGCGGGCGTCTTCGGCCAGCTCATGCGGATCACTCCGCCGTCGGTTCCCGATCTGACTTCCACATCGTCGACGAGGCCACTGATGACCGCGAGCCCCATCTCGTCCTCGCTGTCGGCGTCGGTCTCGGTATCCGGTTGGCCGGGCCCCGCGCCGGGCGCCTCGGCTGCTCCGGCCTCACCGCCGGGGCCGGGCACCTCGTCGCCGACCTCGATGGAGAAGGACTTCTCCTCCTCGGTCAGGACGACCTTGACCGGAGCGGTGATGCCGTGGTTGCGGTGCAGCCCTACGGCGCGGCTGCAGGCCTCGCCGACGGCGAGTCGGACCTCGTCGAGCACTGCCTCGTCGACCCCGGCCCGGCGCGCCACAGCGGCCGCCACGAGGCGGGCCGTCCTGACGTGTTCGGGCTGGGCGCTGAAGCGGAGTTCAACGGTGGCCATGCGATCCCCCTCAGACGTACGGGCGTGCATCTCAGGGGCCCGGGCGCAGTGCCCGGTACCCCCGCTCTCTCTTCCTCCGGAAGCCGGAAGAGCCACCGGCCCCCGACAGCCGGCGTGCGACCGACGGCAGTCGGCTCACCGACCCGCCGACGGGTCACCCCGTCGACGCCCGGAAGCCGTCCGCGCCGATGGCCGACAGCCCGCTGCCGGGCGTGTCGCAGCCGACGGCCCGGCCCGGCTGCCGGAATGCCGATGACCCGGCACCACGACTTCCACCGAACCAGCCGTCCGCCGAACGGGCCGCAGTCCGGCCCGGCTGTGCCCCGGACCGGCCGACTGCCGGACCGACCGACTGCCGGACCGACCGGCGGCTGCCGGCCGATCCGAAAGCAGGCGGTCTACCGTCAGTCGGTGGCCGCGACAGCCTCGTCGACCGTGGTGTGGATCGGGAACACCTTGGTCAGACCAGTAATCCGGAAGATCTTGAGAATGCGCTCCTGGTTGCAGACCAGGCGCAGTGAGCCCTCATGGGCCCGGACACGCTTCAGGCCGCCCACGAGCACGCCGAGGCCGGTGGAGTCGAGGAAGTCGACACCTTCCATGTCGACAACCAGGTGGTAGCTGCCGTCATTCACCAACTCGACCAACTGCTCGCGCAGCTTGGGCGCGGTATACACATCAATCTCGCCACCGACCTCGACGACCGTACGGTCGCCACCAGGGCCGGACACATTGCGAGTCGACAAGGACAGGTCCACGGATCCTCCAGCACCTTGCTATCGAGCGGTCGCCCCTCGGTCTCCCCGACGGAGCCAGGGGACGGATCGCCAGCCGCGATGGCATTCAATCACTTACCAGCAGCCATGCACGACGCCTTGGGACCATTGTCCGTCACGGCGGTGACACACTCGGTGCCGATGGCCAAGAATCACCGCCCCAGTCGACCACCCGAGAGCAGGGACTCCCGCCCCTCTCCCGCCATGGTCCTCGACCGGCTCGCCACAGCGGCGGGCCGGTCCGCGCGCATCACTCATACGGAGCACTTGCCCCCGCGGACGGGTGCCCATGCCATCTGGCCCGATCGCATCCGGCCGGAAGTGATCGCCGCTGTCCAGAAGGCCGGTATCGACCACCCGTGGGCACACCAGGCGGCCGCCGCGGAGCACGCCCTGGACGGCGAATCCGTCGTGATCGCCACCGGAACCGCCTCCGGCAAGTCGCTCGCCTATCTGGCTCCGGTCCTCAGCGCCCTGCTCGACGGCTCGGAGGCCCCCAACGGCCGTGGCGCGACCGCCCTGTACCTGGCTCCCACCAAGGCGCTCGCCGCCGATCAGCGGCGTTCGGTCAAGGACCTCGCGGCTCCGCTCGGCAACGCGGTCAGGCCCGCGGTCTACGACGGCGACACTCCGGTCGAGGAACGCGAATGGGTACGTCAGTACGCCAACTACGTCCTGACCAACCCCGACATGCTGCACCGCGGGATCCTCCCGTCCCATCCGCGCTGGTCCTCCTTCCTGCGCGCCCTGCGCTATGTCGTCATCGACGAGTGCCACACCTATCGCGGCGTCTTCGGCTCCCATGTCGCCCAGGTGGTGCGCCGACTCCGCCGCCTGTGCGCCCGATACGGAGCCGATCCGGTCTTCCTGCTCGCCTCGGCGACCGCCGCGCAGCCCTCGGTCGCCGCGGGGCGCCTCACTGGCCTCCCGGTCATAGAGGTCGCCGACGACGCCTCGCCCCGCGGCGAGATGGTCTTCGCCCTGTGGGAGCCACCGCTGACCGAGCTGCACGGCGAGAAGGGCGCCCCCGTACGCCGTACGGCCACCGCCGAGACCGCCGACCTCCTCACCGACCTGACCGTCCAGGGCGTCCGCTCGGTCGCCTTCGTGCGCTCCCGGCGCGGCGCCGAGCTCATCTCCGTCATCGCCAAGGAACGCCTCGCCGAGGTGGACCGCTCGCTGCCCGCCCGGGTCGCCGCCTACCGCGGGGGCTACCTCCCCGAGGAACGCCGCGCCCTCGAGCACGCCCTGCACTCCGGCCGGCTGCTCGGTCTCGCCGCCACCACCGCCCTCGAACTCGGTATCGACGTCTCGGGCCTCGATGCCGTCGTCATCGCCGGTTACCCCGGCACCAGGGCGTCGCTGTGGCAGCAGGCGGGCCGCGCCGGGCGCTCCGGCCAGGGCGCACTGGCCATCCTGGTGGCCCGCGACGACCCGCTGGACACCTTCCTCGTCCACCATCCCGAGGCTCTGTTCCAGCAGCCCGTGGAATCGACCGTTCTGGACCCGGACAACCCGTACGTCCTCGCCCCCCATCTGTGCGCTGCAGCCGCGGAGCTTCCGCTCACCGAGAGCGACCTGGAGCTGTTCGGGCCGGCCGTGGCCGAGCTGCTGCCGCAGTTGGAGGCCGCGAAGCTGCTGCGCAAGCGGGCGTCGGGCTGGCACTGGACCCGGCGCGAGCGGGCCGCCGATCTCACCGACATCCGTGGCGAGGGCGGCCGCCCGGTCCAGATCGTCGAGGAGGGCACCGGCCGGCTGCTGGGCACCGTCGACGAGTCGGCCGCGCACACCGCCGTCCACGAAGGGGCTGTCCACCTCCACCAGGGCCGCACCTATCTGGTCCGGAAACTGGATCTGGAGGACTCGGTGGCGCTGGTCGAGGAGGCCGGTCCGCCGTACTCGACGACCGCCCGTGACACCACCTCCATCACCGTCCTGGAGACCGATACGGAGATCCCCTGGGGTGAAGGAAGGCTCTGCTACGGCTCCGTGGAGGTCACCAACCAGGTCGTCTCCTTCCTGCGTCGCAAACTGATCACCGGCGAGGTCCTCGGCGAGACCAAGCTCGACCTGCCGCCCCGCACGCTGCGCACCCGCGCGGTGTGGTGGACGGTCACCCAGGACCAGCTGGACGCCGCCCGCATCAACCCGGAGATCCTCGGTGGCGCCCTGCATGCAGCCGAACACGCGTCGATCGGGCTGCTGCCCCTGTTCGCCACCTGCGACCGCTGGGACATCGGCGGCGTCTCCGTACCCCTCCATCCGGACACCCTGCTGCCGACGGTCTTCGTGTACGACGGTCATCCGGGCGGCGCCGGATTCGCCGAGCGCGCCTTCCACACCGCCCGCAGCTGGCTCACCGCCACCCGCCAGGCCATCGCGTCCTGCGAGTGCGAAGCGGGCTGCCCGTCGTGCATCCAGTCCCCCAAGTGCGGCAACGGCAACGACCCGCTGCACAAGCGGGGGGCCGTACGCCTCCTCACCGAACTCCTCCGTTCCGCCCCGGCGGACCGGGAGCAGGCGGGGGAGCCGCCGAGCCCGGAAGCGGACCGGGACCGCCCGTCGGAGGGCCCGCCCGGGACCTGACCTCGGGTGCGTACGGCCCGACCCGCACCCGGGCCGTCACATCGGCGATCTCCCCCCGCACGGCGCACCGCACCACCGCCGCACCCTGCGCCTCGGCCACCTCCGCGGCCGCCCTGCACGCCGCCTCGGCCCCGTGCAGGGCCCGGTCGGCGGCTGCCAGGGCCGCCAGGTCCGCCGCCCCGCCGGCCCGGTGCCGAGCGACCACCACCTGGCCGAGCGCAAGCACGGCCGCGAACACCGCGCCCAGCGCTGCCGTGGTCACCGCCACCCACACCGTCGCCACCCCCCGATCACGCCCCTCCCCACACCCGCGCGAACCCACCACCCGCAACGCCCGTCGGACCCGCCTCACCCACGAGATCAGTCGCACCCGTCGCTTCCGTCGCAGGGGCACCGCCCCGATCGCCCCCGTCACGGCTGCGCCCCCAGCGTGTCCTCGGCCATCGCTGCCGCGTCCGCTCTCAGCGTCAGGGCCAGCGCACCCGGTCCGGGCGTCGGCGATGCCACCCGTACCCGCCACAGCTCCCCGGCCCGTTCCACCTCCACACGCGCCCGGTCGGGTGCCACCGAACGGGCGACGGCCAGCACCTGTGCCTCGGGCTCGGACCGGGCCGCCGCCCGCGCCCCGGCCCTTGCCGCGTCCACACACCGGATCTGGGCAGAGGCGGCCATCAGCGCCCAGAGGAGAGCCAGGGCGAACAACACCAGCACCGGGATCACCATGGCCGCCTCCGCCGTCACCGCACCCCGGTCTCCTCCTCCCCCTTCGCGGTCCCCGACCCCGCTCCCCGAACGCCTCTCAGACCTTGACATCGAGGGCGTCCGTGAGAATCGACTGCAGTGCCGCCATGACCGGCGGACTCGTGACCACCTTGTAGAGCACCGCCGCCAGCGCGCAGGCGGCGATCGTCCCCACCGCGTACTCGGATGTCGTCATCCCGCGGTCCGTCCGGACTCGGCGCGCCACACCCCGTACCCAGCCCCTGATGCGCTTGATTTGCCCTGCCATGTCATCCCCCAGAAGTGTTCTTTTCGACCGCTTGGTTACTCATTCAATGGTTTTGTTCATCGGCTTTGCAGGAGTCCGTTCGCCAGGCCGATGACCACCGGTGCCACACCGACTGCCAGGAAGGCGGGCAGAAAGCAGAGCCCCACCGGAGCTGTGATCAGTACGCCGGCCCGCTGGGCGCGCGCCACGGCCTCGCTCGACCGTTGCGCCCGCATCGCCTCGGCCAGCCGGGCGACCGGTTCCGCTGCCGGAGCCCCGGTCGAACCCGCCCGGTCCAGACAGCGGGCCAGCGCGCCGGCTCCCGGTATCTCGCCGAACCTCCCCCAGGACACGGCAGGTTCGCCGCCCAGCCGGATCTCCGCCGCCGTCCGTGCCAGTCGTTCCCCGACCGGACCGCCCAGCGACTCCCCCACCGCCTCGGCCGCTTCCCTCGGGCCGGCTCCGGCGGAGATGCACGCCGCCAACAGGTCGGCCGCCAATGGGAGCCGGCATTCGGTCTCCGCCGCTTCCGCAGCGGAAACGGCGGGTCTGCGCCGATGCCGCGTCTGCTGCCACCGCCATGTGCCGTACGCCGCCACCAGTCCGACCGCGCACCCCCACGGACCACCGACGAGGAACCAGCCCGTCACCGCGGCACCCAGCAGCACGGCCCAGTTCTTCACCCGGGCCCCGGACACCGGTCGCTTGCGCCGTCGCCTCCCGGCGTCGACCGCCAGCAGCACCGCGCCCCGGCGGCGCACCACCCGACACCGCCTCCGCCCGGCCAGGCAGACGGCCAGGTATCCGACCGCGCCCAGGGCGACCGCCACCGGAACCGGCCCGCGGACGATGTGCACCACCGCGCCGGCCCCTTCGCTCATGGCCCCTCCCCCGCCCGTACGATCCGGCCGGCCCAGCAGAGACCGGCCGTCTCCAGCAGCCCGCCCGCCAACAGGCAGACCAGCCCGGCCGGACTGTGCAGGAGCACCCCCAACGGGTCGGCCCCGAGCGCCGCCCCCAGCCCCAGACCGAGCACCGGCAGCAGAGCCAGCACGGCCACCGTCGACCAGGCCCCCGCCAGCTGCGCCCGCAACTCCTCCCGCCGACGCCGCTCGGCCCGCAGCGCGCCCTCCAGGCGGTCCAGACCGGCTGCCAGCCCCGCCCCGCCGTCGACCGCCACCCTCCAGCAGGCCGCCACCCCGGCAAGCCCCTCCAGCCCGGGTTCGCGCGCCGCCTGTCCGAGCGCCCCCGGCACATCGCCACCGAACCGCGCCGCGGCCGACACCGCGGCCTCCGCCGCACCCATCGCCCCCATGCCACGCACCGCCACCAGCAATGCCTGCCCCGGCTCGTGCCCGGCCCGCAGTTCGCCCACCACCGCACCGCACAGCGCCACCACGGCATCCGCCCGGCGCTCCCGCTCCTGCCGCCCGGCCCGCTTCCGAAGCCATCGCCGCACCAGCGGTACCGCCAGCGCCCCCGCGACCACCGGCAGCACGGACTCGCCCAACACAGCGAGAAGCAACGCCACCGGAAGACACAGCCACTCCCGCCGCTCCCGGAACATCCCCGCGCACCACAGCCGGACCCGGTCCCGGCCGATCAACGGCTCCGGCTCCAGCACCGAGCCGAGGAACAACACCTGCGCCCGCCGCGTTCCTCGGCCCCGCCCCACCATCAGCCAGGCCGCGGCCCCCGCACACACGGCCGACGCATACGTCGCGCACTCCGGCGCCCCCGCCGCCGTGCCGCCGGTCACAGCGCGCCCCCGATCAGAGACCGCAGCCGCTCCCGGCCCCGCTCGTGGACAAAGCCGTCGGCGCCCCACCGCAGCGCCGGGACGGTCACCACCAGCCCGGCCGCATCCCGCTCCAGCACATGCACCTCGGCGATCCGGCGTACCGCGGCCCGGTCCCGTACGAGATGGACCACCACCGACAGCGCCGCCGCCAGCTGACTGTGCAGCGCCACGCGGTCAAGACCGGCTGCTGTTCCCAACGCCTCCAGCCGCGCCGGGACATGCTCGGCAGCGTTGGCGTGAACCGTCCCGCAGCCACCCTCATGGCCGGTGTTCAGCGCAGCGAGCAGTTCGGTGACCTCGGCGCCCCGCACCTTCCCGACCACCAGGCGGTCGGGCCGCATCCGAAGCGCCTGCCGCACCAGGTCCCGCAGAGTCACCCGTCCGGCACCCTCCTGGTTGGCAGGGCGTGACTCCAGCCGCACCACATGCGGATGGTCCGGCCGCAGCTCCGCCGAGTCCTCGGCGAGCACGATCCGCTCCCGCTCCCCGACGGCACCCAGCAAACTCGACAGCAACGTGGTCTTCCCCGCCCCCGTCCCGCCACTGATCAGGTACGAGACCCGGGCCTCGACCAGCGCCCGCAGCACCCGGTCACCACCCGGCGGTACGGTGCCCGCCGCGACCAACTCCGCGAGCGAGAAGGCCCGGGGGCGCACCACCCTCAGCGACAGACAGGTGGAACCCACGGCCACCGGCGGCAGGACCGCATGCATCCGGGTCCCGTCCGGAAGCCGCGCGTCCACCCAGGGCCGCGCATCGTCCAGCCGCCGTCCCGCCACCGCCGCGAGCCGCTGCGCCAGCCTGCGCACCGCCGGAGCGTCGCGGAAGGTCACCCCGGTGAGTTCGAGCCCACTGCCCCGGTCCACCCACACCCGGTCCGGTGCGGAGACCAGCACATCCGTCACCGCCGGATCGGCAAGCAGCGGTTCCAGAACTCCCGTACCGACAAGTTCACCGCGCAACTCCTCTGCCGCGCCGAGGACTTCGGCATCACCGAGAAGCCTTCCCTGGGCGCGCAGCGCGGCCGCCACTCCGGCCGGGGTCGGTGCGGCGCCGCTCTGCGCAAGCCGCTGCCGCACGGCATCGAGGAGCTCGTCGGTCATGACGCACCTTCCCCATCGGGGCCCGCGCCGACTCCACCAGCAAGCGCCCGCTCCCAGAACGCCGTACAGAATCTGGCGAGCGGCCCGCGGGCACTGGAGCCGGGCGGCGCTCCGTCGTCCTGAGCAGCCAGCAAGCCTGATTCCAGTGGGAGTTCACCGGCGAGCGGCAAGTCGAGCGCCTGCGCCACCCAGCGCTCGTCCAGCCCCGCCGCGTAGGGGCCGCGTGCCACCACCCGCAAGTCGCCCAGGACCATCCCGGCCATCGACGCCACGCGTTTTGCCGCCGCGACCGCCCGCAGTTCACCGGGGACCACGAGCAGCCCGAGGTCCAGCTGTGCCAGCGCCTTCGCCACCGACTCGTCGATCCGGCGCGGCAGATCGACGACCACCACCCCGCCGAGCCTGCGGGCGGCCGCCAGCACCGCCTCCATGGCCTGCGGTGGGATGACCACCCAGTCGTCACGCCCCCAGCTGAGCACCCGCAGGCCGTGCAGTGCGGGCAGCGACTCCTCCAGGGCACCACCGCCAACCCGCCCTTTGGAATGGGCGAAATCCGGCCACCTCATTCCCTGGGCCCGCTCGCCGCCGAGCAGCACATCGATGCCACCGCCCAGCGGATCGCCGTCGATCAGCATCGTCCGCCGCCCGGCCCTGGCCGCGGTCACGGCGAGAGCACAAGCCAGCGTGGACGCGCCGGCGCCGCCCCGCCCGCCGATCACCCCGACAGTGAGAGCGGGCCGCCCCACCCCCTCCGCCGCATTGGCGATCTGATCGACGAGCCAGTTCTCGGCATCGGGCAGCCGCAGGACATATTCGGCCCCGATCTCGACGGCCTGCCGCCAGACATCCGGCGCGTCCTGGTCGTGCCCGACGAGCATCACGCCCTGTCTGCGCAGCGCTCCGCGGCATCGCGGAGCCGCATCGTCGCCCACCAGGACCATCGGAGCCTGCTCCCAGCCGCCCCTGCCTTCGGGCACCGTGTGGTGCACCTCGGGCTCCGCGCCGGCGGCCGCGCACAGCCGCAGCAGATCGTCGAGCAGTTCCACATCCTCGGTCACGATCAACGGTCCGCCCCGGCGTTCTCCGACGAGCTGCAGACGATCCCGTGCGATGGATTCAGCCACGATCTCCGCCCCCTTCTCACTGCACCTTCACCGCGGTTTCGCAGCGATCTCGGAGCGTTCCGAGATCGGCGATATCCGGAACCCGCGGACTTCACGGGTGGAATCACCGTGCAGCGCTTCGGAAAATCGTGTGGATCTTGCTCTAAAACTGTGGACAACTCCACCGTTGTGAATATCTCGGTCACCCAAACCGGCGACTTCCGGAGAGCAGCACTTCCGTTACACACTGTGACGACAGGGAGTCGTGCAGGAGGGCCGAAAAGACAGGCCGTCGCGGCCGGGAAGGAGACAGAATGCTTGATTCCGAGCGGCAGAAACGCGTCCGGACATGCGACGACCCCCGCCGGGGGGGAGAGCGGGGGTCGTCCCCACGGCCGACTCGGGGGGGGAGGAGTCGGACCGGGTTAGCACGGTCGCGAACGATCCGTGACTTCCATGGTGTACCCGAGAGCCTTCTCAGGCAAACCCGTGCACCAGAGTTTACGCCGAATGGTGGGCCCCTATGCTCTGCCTTGTGGAAAACCACTCCTTGCCGCGCACAGCAGCCTTCTTCGACCTGGACAAGACGGTCATTGCGAAGTCATCGACTCTGACCTTCAGCAAGTCCTTCTACCAAGGCGGACTGATCAACCGCCGTGCCGTACTGCGCACCGCGTACGCACAGTTCGTGTTCCTCGCCGGGGGCGCAGATCACGACCAGATGGAGCGGATGCGCGAATATCTCTCCGCGCTCTGCAAGGGCTGGAACGTCCAGCAGGTGAAGGAAATCGTCGCCGAGACCCTGCACGATCTGATCGACCCGATCATCTACGACGAGGCGGCGACCCTCATCGAGGAGCATCACACCGCCGGACGCGATGTGGTCATCGTTTCCACCTCGGGCGCCGAGGTGGTCGAGCCGATCGGTGAGTTGCTGGGCGCCGACCGGGTCGTCGCCACCCGGATGGTCGTCGGCGACGACGGCTGTTTCACCGGAGAGGTGGAGTACTACGCATACGGGCCGACGAAGGCCGAGGCGGTCAAGGCGCTCGCCGTGTCCGAGGGGTACGACCTCTCGCGGTGCTACGCATACAGCGATTCCGCGACCGATGTACCGATGCTGGAGTCCGTGGGCCACCCGCACGCGGTCAATCCGGACCGCGCGCTGCGGCGTGAGGCGACGCTCCGGGAGTGGCCGATTCTCGTCTTCAACCGCCCGGTCCGACTCAAGCAGCGGCTCCCCGCCTTCTCCATGCCGACGCGCCCGGCACTCGTCGCCGCGGCGGCGGTGGGCGCGGCGGCCGTCACAGCGGGGCTGGTCTGGTACACCTCGCGTCGGCGCACGACCACAGCATCCGGCTGACCTCCTGCACCCGGCCCGGGCCCCGAGCCCGGCCCACACCCGAACGCGCCCTCGGCCGCCGTTCCGGGACGTGGGCCGGGGTGTCGGCCACTCACGTCCGACACCCTCCGCCGGCGTCCGGATTCCGCCCCCAACCACCCGCCCGGCTCGCCCGTATTTGAACGCAAAAGTAAAGAAGTACGGCCAGCACTACCGCTTGCCCTGGCTCTGGAGTACAAAGGACTCAACGGCCCGCGAGACCAAGGACATCCGAAAGGATTACCTGATAACGCAGAGAAGGCCCCACGGACCGAGCATGAATACCCAGCACCCACGCGACGTCGACCCGTCGATTACGGGCCAGCCGCACCAGGGAACGGGCTGAGTTCCCGACCTGATGGGCAATTTTCGAGGACGCATGGTAACTGGGTGGACGTGCCAGCGGCGGTACCGAGGACGGTACCGCCGCAACCCTTTTATCGGGAAGTGAAGCTGACGAAGCGCAACAGGGCTGCCGGACCCGTCAGTTGAGGTGCGTGCCGACAATCCCGTCGTGGACCGTCACGCAGCTCCGCGCTGAAGCGCTTCGCAGACCGCCGTCGACTCCCTGACTCCCAGCTCCACCGCGCGCCCGCAGTGTGCGATCCAGGCGGACATCCCATCCGGCGTTCCCGACCGATACCCCTCGAACGCCGCGACGTACGCCGCCCTGCCCTGCTCGGCGTGACCGACCTCGGCGGGGCAGATCGCTTTCGGGTCGAGCCCGCTCCCGATCAGGACGATCCGCTCGGCGGTCCGCGCGACAAGGCCGTTGTACGAGCCGAAGGGACGCAGCGCCAGCAGTTCGCCGTGCACGACCGCGGCCGTCACCAGCGCGGGCGCCGCACTCCCCGAAAGGATCAATCCGGAGAGCCCCTCCAGCCGGCCGGCGACCTCGTCGGCATCGGGCAGTGGCGCTTCGATGAGCGGCTCGTCCACCGGTTCACCGGCCAGCCGCGGGCGGCCGACAGTGTCGTCGGGCGCGGCCCCGCCTGCCGCCACGAGGTGCAGCCGGGCAAGGACCCGCAGCGGCGACTGCCGCCAGATCGAGAGCAGTTGGCCCGCCTCCGCGGTCAGCCGCAGGGCGGCGCCGATCACCTGCGACTCCTCGTCGCCGCTGAAGTCGGTGCGCCGGCGGACCTCCTCCAGGTTCCAGTCGGCGCCGGAGAGTGCGGCGGAGCCGCGGGCGCCGCGGAGCGCCGCCTCCGCGGTGATCTCGTTGCTGCGGCGCCGCATGACGCGATGGCCGTAGACCCGGTCGACGGCCTTGCGTACGGAGTCCACCGCATCGGAGACACCCGGCAGGGCGCCCAGGGCGGCGAGCGGATCTGAGGCAGTCGTACTCATAAGTAGCGAGGCTACGCGCCCCCTGCGCCCTTACCACCCCGGAGTGGCCTTCTTCACGAAGTGTGACTGCGCAGCGCATTTGCACCGCTACCCTAGGTGAACATGAAGATCGCTTTCGTGGGGAAGGGCGGCAGCGGCAAGACCACGCTGTCCTCGCTCTTCATTCGCCACCTTGCCGCCAACGAAGCCCATGTCGTCGCGGTGGACGCCGACATCAACCAGCACCTCGGGGCCGCGCTCGGCCTCGACGAGGAGGAGGCCGCAGCGCTGCCCGCCATGGGTGCACACCTACCCCTGATCAAGGAGTATCTGCGAGGCAGCAACCCCCGCATCGCCTCGGTGGAGACAATGATCAAGACGACTCCACCCGGCGAGGGCTCGCGGCTGTTGCGGGTCCGCGAGGACAACCCGGTCTACGACGCGTGCGCCCGCACGGTCGGGCTCGACGACGGGGACATCCGGCTGATGGCCACCGGACCGTTCACCGAGTCGGATCTCGGGGTGGCGTGCTACCACTCCAAGGTCGGCGCGGTCGAGCTCTGCCTCAACCACCTTGTCGACGGCCCCGACGACTATGTGGTCGTCGACATGACCGCGGGTTCGGATTCGTTCGCGTCCGGCATGTTCACCCGCTTCGACATGACGTTCCTGGTCGCCGAGCCGACCCGTAAGGGCGTCTCGGTCTACCGCCAGTACAAGGAGTACGCACGGGACTTCGGGGTCGCCCTGAAGGTCGTGGGCAACAAGGTGCAGGGCCAGGACGACCTGGACTTCCTGCGGGCCGAGGTCAGCGACGACCTGCTGGTCACGGTCGGCCACTCCGACTGGGTCCGGGCGATGGAGAAGGGGCGTCCGGCCCGCTTCGAGCTTCTGGAGGCGGACAACCGGATGGCCCTGCAGGCTCTGCAGAACGCCGCGGAGGACTCGTACGAGCAGCGCGACTGGGAGCGCTACACGCGGCAGATGGTGCACTTCCACTTGAAGAATGCGGAGAGCTGGGGGAACGAGAAGACGGGCGCCGACCTGGCCGCCCAGGTCGACCCCGCCTTCGTGCTCGACGAGCGGAGCGCACAGGCAGCCGCAGTACAGCCCGCGTGAGCCGGTCGTTCGAAGCCCCGTCCACCGACCACCCGGTGGGCGGCGGATCGACGGGCTTCAGTGCTCCACCGGCTCCGTGTCGGATTTACCGGGAGCCTTGACGGTTCCCGGAGTGCCGGCCGTTCCGGAGGCCTGGGCGGCGAGATGGGCTGCCCAGCCCTCCTTCGGCGCCTGGCCGACGTCGAGTGTGCGGAGTTTCGCCAGCGTCGCCGGGTCCTGGGCGTCCAGCCAGTCGGCGAGCTGCCTGAAGGACACACAGCGCACGCCCTCCTTGGTGCAGACCGTCTCGATGGTCTCCTCGACGGCGCGCATGTACGTGCCACCGTTCCAGGACTCGAAGTGGTTGCCGATGATCAGCGGCGCCCGGTTCCCCTCGTACGCCCGGTCGAAGGCCTGGATCAGGCCGTCGCGCATCTGGTCGCCCCAGTACTCGTACTGGTCCGGGTCGCCCTGCATGGCCGTCCCGGACTGGTTGGACATGAAGTTGTAGTCCATCGACAGCGTCTCGAACCCCTGCCCCGGCACCGGAACGCGTTGCAGGGACAGGTCCCAGACGCCGCCCCTCTTCTTCGGCCAGACCTGCTTGCCGAAGCCGCTGGAGTCGTAGCGGAAGCCCATCGACCGCGCTGCGGCCACCATGTTCTTCCGCCCCTCCAGACAGGGGGTGCGGCCGCCGACCAGCTCCGTGTCGTAGTCGAAGGGCAGCGGCTTCTCGTCCGCGAGGTCCGGGACGTTCGTCCTCCACTTCTTCACGAAGGACTTGGCTTGGCTGATCTCGCGCTTCCACTCGGCGACCGACCAGGTGCCGACGCCGCCGTCCGGGCCGCAGAAGTGTCCGTTGAAGTGGGTGCCGATCTCGTCGCCGTCCTGCCAGGCGCCCCGGATCTGGGTGATGGTGTCCCGGATCCCCTTGATGTCGCTGAAGCCGATGTCGGAGCTGCCCGCGTTGTGCTTCGGCGGGTCGTAGAGCTCCCGCTTCTCCTCCGGCAGCATGTACACGCCGCTGAGGAAGTACGTCATGTTCGCGTGGTACTTCCTGCCGACCTCGCGAAAGTGGGAGAACAGCTCCTGGCTGTCCCCACCCACGCCGTCCCAGGAGAACACCACGAACTGCGGAGGCGTCTGACCAGGCGCCAGACGCAGCGGCACGGGCTGCTTCGGCTGGCTGCCGGTGAAGGAGGTCGAGCCGTCGCCGATGAGCCGGAAGACCTTCTCGGGGGCGTTCCCCTTAGGTCCGGCAGCCCCCTTCTCCGCACCCGGCCCCGCAGCCCCGAAAGCCGAACCCGAACCCGAACCGGAGCCCGAACCGGAACAGCCGGCGACTCCCGCAACGAGCGCGACGGCCATGACACCCAGGGCGACCCTGTTCGTGGCGGCCATCATCCGCCCACCCTCTTCCTTTTCGGATAATTTGCGTGGAATGCGCCGACACGGTGCGGCCACGTTCGCACGCAGACCTGAGCGAATCGGTACGACAAGCCGTAGGAAAAGCTTCTTATTCACGCAAATAGGTGACCGAATGGGCCACTTGCCCTCAATCATGGACACGATTCTTTACTCTCCATTACGATCTATTTACTGAGAGTTGAGAAATCCCGCCGCTGCACGCCGTGACCCACGGCCGCGTCCCCCACGTTCCGCGACCGCGCCGCCCCGGAGGAGACGGGAACATGTCTGCCTGCGTCCCCACTCGTGATGACCACACGTCCCGCAGTTGGCGCCAGTCCAACGGCCCGGGAATCAAGCGACCTCACAGCCCGCCACCGCCGCGTCGCGGCGGACGATTCCGTGTCGCGGGCGCCGACCTGTCCGCATCGATCACTGTCTTTCTCATTGCCGTCCCCATGTCGCTCGGCCTCGCCGTGGCCATGGACGCCCCGCTGGAGGCCGGACTCGTCTCCGCGGCCGTCGGCGGCATCGTCGCCGGACTGCTCGGTGGCACCCCCCTTCAGGTCAGTGGCCCGTCCGCCGGACTGACCGTGGTCACAGCCGAGTTGATCCAGATCTACGGCTGGCGCACCACCTGCGCGATCACCATCGGCGCCGGGTTGCTGCAGATCCTGCTGGGCGCGGTGCGTGCGGCGCGCAGCGCTCTCGCCGTCAGTCCCGCCATCGTGCACGGCACCCTGGCAGGTATCGGCGTGGCCATCGCACTGGCCCAGCTGCATATCGTGCTCGGCGGCTCGCCCCAGAGCTCAGCCGTCGACAACGCCCTCGCACTGCCTGCCCAGTTGGACCGGCTCAGCCCGGCCGCTCCTCTCGTCGGCGGGCTGACCATCGCCGTCCTGATGGTCTGGCCACGGCTCCCCGGGCGGATCGGGCGGGCTGTCCGGCGAATTCCGGCGGCCCTCGCCTCGGTGGCGATCGCCACAGCGGCGGCGGCGGTGGCGGCTCCCGGCATCGCCCGGGTGGATCTGCCCTCCTGGCGGTCGCACGCCCTGCCCGAACTTCCGCAGGGCCCCGTACTGGCCCTCGCCACCGCCGTGTTCACCGTGACGCTGGTGGCCAGCCTCGAATCACTGCTCGCGGCGGTCGCGGTGGACAAGCTGACCACCGACCGCGCCGGGCGGCAGAGCACCGAGCCTCCCGCCCCGGCAGTCCCGACCGCCCCGCCGGTCAGGCGCTCCGACCTCGACCGCGAATTGCGCGGCCAGGGCATCTCCAATGTCCTGGCCGGCCTGTTGGGCGGGCTGCCGGTGTCAGGGGGCGCGGTGCGCAGTTCGGCGAATGTACGGGCCGGGGCCACCGGCCGCGCCTCCACCGTTCTGCACGGTGTCTGGGTCCTGCTCGCCGCCGGTTTGCTGGTCACGGCGCTGGAGTGGATCCCGCTGGCCGCGCTCGGCGCACTGGTGATGATGGTCGGCATCCAGATGGTGAGCTACGCCCATATCCGCAATGTTCACAAGCACCGCGAATTCCCGGTCTACGGGGCGACGATCACCGGCGTGGTGCTCTTCGGTGTGCTGAAAGGTGTGGTGATCGGCATCGCGGTGGCCGTCGTCATCGCTCTGCACCGACTGGCCCGGACACGGATCACGGTGACGGATCAGGGTGGACAGCATCTCGTGGTCGTACGTGGGCAGTTGACGTTCCTCGCGGTTCCACGGCTCAGCCGAACGCTCGGCCGGCTTCCCCAAGGCGGGGATGCAGTTGTCGAGTTGGACGGCTTCTTCATGGACCATGCGGCATACGAGACGATCCAGGACTGGAGCGACGCGCAGACCGCCCAGGGCGGCCGTGTCGTCTTCACCGGCAGATCCGGGGGCCGGATCGCCGAGCCTGCCTCGGCGGCGCACTCCTGCTGCCGCCCCTGGACGCCGTGGCGCAATCACCACTGCCACGACCGGCCCGAACCGGAAAGCGTCCACCGCGACCGCGGCACGCGAGCCGACGCCGGCAGAGAGCACCACGCCACCACCACCAGCCCCAGTCCCGGAACAACCGACACCACGGCGGCCGACACCATGACCGACGTCACGAGCAACTCAACGCCCACCCCAAGCGCCGCGGCCCCAGCCGCCGAACCCATTCCCGGCGCTCCGTCATCCACCGCCCTCCCCGCCACCCCCCGTCGGACCGGTGCGCACCGACTGGTCAGCGGTCTGAGTTCGTTCCAGCGCAACACGGCTCCGCTGGTGCGCGAGGAGCTGGCCCGGCTGGCCCGGGAGGGGCAGCGCCCCTCCCAGCTCTTCATCACCTGCGCGGACTCCCGACTGGTCACCAGCATGATCACGGCCAGCGGTCCGGGAGACCTGTTCACCGTGCGGAACGTCGGCAATCTGGTCCCCCCACCGGGCGCGGAAGCCGGCGACGACTCGGTGGGCGCCGCGATCGAGTACGCGGTGGACGTGCTGCAGGTGGAGTCCATCACCGTCTGCGGCCACTCCGGCTGCGGCGCGATGCAGGCACTGCTGGGCGCCAAGCCGGACAACCCGCGGACGTCCCTGTGGCGGTGGCTGCGGCATGGTCTGCCGAGCCTGGAACGGATGGCGTCCCGGCATCGCGCCTGGGCGCGGATCTCCGGCCGGCTGCCCGCCGATGCCCTGGAGCAGCTCTGCCTCACCAACGTGGTCCAGCAGCTGGACCATCTGCGCGCCCACGAATCGGTATCGCGGCGACTCACCGAAGGCACGCTGCAGCTCCACGGGATGTACTTCCATGTCGGTGAGGCGCAGGCATACCTCCTGACCGAGGGCGCGAGCGCCGGTACATGTGTCGACGAGGTCTTCGACCACGTGGGCCCCGGCGATCCTTCCGGTTCCGGCCAGTTGGAACGTACAAGCGCCTGAACCGCACGCACCTCGGGTCCGTGAGACCTTGTGGTCCCGCTTCCGCATTGCACTGTGCTGCACCGCATCGCAGGTGGGGGGCGGGATCGTGCCCCATACACGAAAACACAGGTCTAAACCAATTCCTGGCAGACACTTGTCACCCGGCCCCTGGCCTGATGAGCTATGCCCCGGGACACAACGGACACCCTGGGAATGGGAGATGTCGTGAGCAACGAAAGCCTGGCCAATCTGCTCAAGGAGGAGCGGCGGTTCGCACCGCCCGCCGATCTGGCCGCGAACGCCAACGTCACAGCCGAGGCGTACGAGCAGGCCGAGGCGGACCGGCTGGGCTTCTGGGCCGAGCAGGCCCGGCGCCTGACCTGGGCCACGGAGCCGACCGAGACGCTCGACTGGAGCAATCCGCCCTTCGCGAAGTGGTTCGCGGACGGCAAGCTGAACGTCGCGTACAACTGTGTGGACCGCCACGTCGAGGCGGGCAATGGCGACCGGGTCGCCATCCACTTCGAGGGTGAGCCCGGCGACAGCCGCGCGATCACCTACGCGGAACTGAAGGACGAGGTCTCCCGCGCCGCCAACGCCCTCACCGAGCTCGGTGTCAGCAAGGGCGACCGGGTCGCCGTCTACCTGCCGATGATCCCCGAGGCCGCCATCGCGATGCTGGCCTGCGCCCGCATCGGCGCCGCGCACTCGGTGGTCTTCGGCGGCTTCTCCGCCGACGCCATCGCCGCCCGCATCCAGGACGCGGACGCCAAGGTCGTCATCACCGCCGACGGCGGCTACCGCCGCGGCAAGCCGTCGGCGCTGAAGCCCGCGGTCGACGACGCCGTATCCCGTATCGACAGCGTCGAACATGTCCTCGTGGTGCGGCGCACCGGTCAGGACACCGCGTGGACCGAGGGCCGCGACGTCTGGTGGCACGAGATCACCGGCCGCCAGTCCGCCGAGCACACCCCCGAGGCCTTCGAGGCGGAGCAGCCGCTCTTCATCCTCTACACCTCGGGTACGACGGGTAAGCCGAAGGGCATCCTGCACACCTCCGGCGGCTACCTCACGCAGGCCGCGTACACCCACAACGCGGTCTTCGACCTCAAGCCGGAGACCGATGTCTACTGGTGCACGGCCGACATCGGCTGGGTGACCGGGCACTCGTACATCGTGTACGGACCGCTGGCCAACGGCGCGACGCAGGTCATGTACGAGGGCACGCCCGACACCCCCCACCAGGGGCGTTTCTGGGAGATCGTGCAGAAGTACGGCGTCACGATCCTGTACACCGCGCCGACCGCCATCCGTACGTTCATGAAGTGGGGCGACGACATCCCCGCCAAGTTCGACCTGTCCTCGCTGCGCGTCCTCGGTTCGGTCGGTGAGCCGATCAACCCCGAGGCATGGATGTGGTACCGCAAGCACATCGGCGCCGACAGGTGCCCGATCGTGGACACCTGGTGGCAGACCGAGACCGGCGCGATGATGATCTCGCCGCTTCCCGGTGTCACGGCCACCAAGCCCGGTTCGGCGCAGCGCGCCCTGCCCGGCATCTCCGCCACCGTCGTCGACGACGAGGCCCACGAGGTGGAGAACGGCGGGGGCGGCTACCTCGTCCTCACCGAGCCGTGGCCGGCGATGCTCCGCACCATCTGGGGTGACGACCAGCGCTTCATCGACACGTACTGGTCGCGCTTCGAGGGCAAGTACTTCGCGGGCGACGGCGCCAAGAAGGACGAGGACGGCGACATCTGGCTGCTCGGCCGGGTCGACGACGTGATGCTCGTGTCCGGGCACAACATCTCGACGACCGAGGTCGAGTCGGCGCTCGTGTCGCACCCGTCCGTCGCCGAGGCAGCCGTGGTCGGCGCGGCCGACGAGACGACGGGTCAGGCCATCGTCGCGTTCGTGATACTGCGTGGCACGGCGTCCGCCTCCGACGAACTCGTCGCGGACCTGCGCAACCACGTCGGTGCCACGCTCGGCCCGATCGCCAAGCCGAAGCGGATCCTGCCGGTGGCCGAGCTGCCGAAGACCCGCTCCGGCAAGATCATGCGGCGTCTGCTGCGTGACGTCGCGGAGAACCGCGAGCTGGGCGACGTCACCACGCTCACCGACTCCTCGGTGATGGACCTCATCCAGACTCAGCTGCCGACGTCTTCGTCCGAGGACTGACAGAGGCACAGGCAGAAGGCCGGAGCACCGGCCGACGTAGGTGTACGAACCCGAGGGGCATCCGGCAACGCGCCGGGTGCCCCTCGGGCATTTAAGGTGAAGATCACTGGATACGCCCCCGCACACCCCGGGTACAGTGGCAGCAACGTCAACAACACATCAAGAAATCTCCACAGGGTGTGCCGGGAAGTCTGGTCGGCAAGTGCATCAGCCATGCCATCGCTGCCGTACCGACCCGGAGGTCTCCACTCGTGGCCGCGCCCACCCCCACACCCCCGCCGTCGCACCGGACCTTCCTCGGGCGCCTCTCCCTCCCCGAGCGGAACTACCTCGCGGACGCCCTGCGCACCGAGACCGTCGGCGGAGTCATCCTGCTGGGCGCCGCCATCGCGGCGCTGGTCTGGGCGAACACCCTCGGCTCGAGTTACCGGGCCCTCAGCGACTTCCACTTCGGGCCGGAGTCCCTGGGACTGAATCTCTCCGTGCAGCACTGGGCGGCCGACGGGCTGCTCGCGGTCTTCTTCTTCGTCGCGGGCGTCGAGCTCAAGCGCGAACTGGTCGCGGGTGAGCTGCGCGATCCCAAGGCGGCCGCGCTGCCGGTCATCGCCGCCGTGTGCGGAATGGCCGCGCCGGCCGTCGTCTACACACTGGTGACAGTGACCGGCGGCGGTTCGACCGCCGGATGGGCCGTCCCCACGGCCACCGATATCGCCTTCGCACTCGCTGTGCTCGCGGTCATCGGCACCTCGCTGCCGTCCGCACTCCGCGCCTTCCTGCTCACGCTCGCCGTCGTCGACGACCTCCTCGCGATCCTGATCATCGCGGTCTTCTTCACCGACGACATCGACCTCGCCGCGCTCGCCGGCGCGTTCGTCGGCCTCGCCGTCTTCTACCTCCTGCTGCGCAAGAACGTGCGCGGCTGGTACGTCTACATCCCGCTCGCCCTGGTCATCTGGGGACTGATGTACAACAGCGGCATCCACGCCACCATCGCCGGTGTCGCCATGGGGCTGATGCTGCGCTGCACCCGGCGCGAGGGCGAGGAGCACTCCCCCGGCGAGCACATCGAGCACCTGATACGCCCACTGTCGGCCGGTCTCGCCGTGCCGCTGTTCGCGCTGTTCTCGGCCGGGGTGCCGCTCTCCGGCGACGCGGTGGCGGGTGTCTTCACACGACCCGAGACGCTCGGTGTCGTGCTGGGGCTCGTCGTCGGCAAGACGGTCGGCATCTTCGGCGGTACGTGGCTGGCCGCCCGTTTCACCAAGGCGGAGCTGAACAAGGACCTGGCCTGGGCGGACGTCTTCGCGATCGCCTCACTCGCCGGGATCGGCTTCACCGTCTCGCTGCTCATCGGTGAGCTGGCGTTCGAGGGCGACGCGTTCATCGAGAACGAGATCAAGGCAGCCGTGCTGCTGGGGTCGCTGATAGCGGCCATGTTCTCCGGTGCGCTGCTCAAACTCCGGGTACGTACCTACCGGGCGCTGTACGAGGCGGAGGAGCGCGACGAGGACGAGGACGGGGTGCCCGACATCTACGAACAGGACGATCCGGCGTACCACCTCCGGATGGCCGCGATCTACGAGAAGAAGGCCGCAGAGCACCGGCGCCTTGCCCAAGTGGCGGGGGTGGCGAGCAACAAGCCGGACAGTCCGGCATGATCTGACACCAGATGTGTTGAGCAGGAGAGCAGAAGAGGGAGTCAGGGATGAGCGACCCCGGCAACTACGCGGGCAGCGCCGACCGCAGTCTCGGGCAGCTGGTCGCCTCGGCGACGGCCGAGATGTCCGCGCTGGTGCACGACGAGATCGCCCTGGCCAAGGCCGAGGTGCGGCAGGACGTCAAGCGGGGTGTGACCGGCAGTGTGGCGTTCATCGTCGCGGGAGTGCTGATCCTGTTCTCGTTGCCGGTGCTGAGCTTCGCGGCGGCGTACGGAATCCACAACCTGGGTCTCGGGCTCGCCTGGTCGTTCCTGATCGTGGGCGGTGCGTTCATTCTGCTGGCGATCGTGCTCGCGCTGATCGCCATGGCCAAGTTCAAGAAGGTCAAGCCGCCGGAGAAGTCGATCGCGTCGGCCAAGCTGTCGGCGGCCGTGCTGCAGGGCGCCAAGCCGCACCCGCGTCCGGCGATCACCGCGAGTGTCGGTCTCCCGGCCGTCACCGCCTCGGGAAGCACGCGGACGGAGAAGGCCGGAGCGAAGTCCGCGGTCAAGGACAATGCGTCCGCTGTGGCACGCTCGTCCACATGACCGTCCCCGATTCCAGCGCATTCGGCCCCACAGGCCCCGGCCCGGCCTCCGGCTCCGGCAGTCCCGTACGGATCGACGGTCCCTGGATCCACCGAGATGTGGCAGCCAACGGGGCACGCTTCCACATCGCCGAGCTGGGCGACGGCCCTCTGGTACTGCTGCTGCACGGTTTCCCGCAGTTCTGGTGGACCTGGCGCCATCAGCTGACCGCGCTCGCCGACGCCGGGTTCCGTGCCGTCGCGATGGATCTGCGCGGGGTGGGCGGCAGCGACCGTACGCCACGGGGGTACGACCCCGCCAACCTGGCCCTCGACGTCACCGGCGTGATCCGGTCGCTCGGTGAGCCGGACGCGGCGCTGGTCGGTCACGACATGGGCGGATACCTCGCCTGGACGGCCGCGGTGATGCGGCCCAAGCTGGTGCGCCGGCTGGTGGTCTCCTCGATGCCGCATCCGCGCCGCTGGCGGTCCTCGATGCTCTCCGACTTCGCGCAGTCCCGGGCAGGCTCGTACATCTGGGGCTTCCAGCGCCCCTGGGTGCCGGAGCGTCAGCTCGTCGCGGACGACGGGGCCTTGGTGGGCCGGCTGATCCGCGACTGGTCGGGGCCGCGGACGTCCGAGTTCCCCGACGACGCGGCAGTGGACGTCTACCGGCGTGCGATGTGCATCCCGTCGACGGCTCACTGCTCGATCGAGCCGTACCGCTGGATGGTGCGCTCCATGGCGCGCCCGGACGGCATCCAGTTCAACCGCCGGATGAAACGACCGGTACGGGTGCCGACCCTGCATCTGCACGGTTCGCTCGATCCGGTGGCCCGTACGCGGAGTGCGGCGGGGTCCGGCGAGTACGTCGAAGCGCCGTACCGTTGGCGACTTTTCGATGGTCTGGGGCACTTCCCGCACGAGGAGGATCCGGCCGGTTTCTCGACCGAACTCATCAACTGGCTCAAGGATCCCGAGCCCGACCGGTAGCCCCGGGACGGGCCCTGGGGGTGGCCGAACAGGTAACCGGTCGCGACCAACCGGTGGCCGGAAGAGCACAGTTGTCCGACGAACAGCCAATTGCCCGGCGCATAGGCCAATTGGCTGGCGCCCTCACGATTACCGACCATGAGGCACGGGCAGACGTCGGGGTATGGGCTGGACGCACGACTTCGGTGACGCAGCACGCAATCGTCGCTCGACCGCTACGGCGGATCCGAGCATTCATGAGGGGGACGGCCCTCGGGGCCGGGTGCTCGGTGTGCATGACCTGCATGATCCCCAGCTGGGCATTCCGCACATTCTCCGCCGCCGGGCCCGCTGGGTCTCGGCGCGGCTGCGCCATCCCCGCGGATGACGCAGTCCTGACCTGATCACACGGATCGGACCCGGGCCGACCTCTGTCCGTTCCCTACAGCGCACACGCCTGACTGTCGACCTGCTGGTTGGCGGTGCGGCCGTCGGCGATGTCCTGGCGGATCTCGTCTGCGGTCAGGGCGTAGCCCGTGTCGGGGTCGTCCAGCGACTTGGCGAAGACGACCCCGTACACCTTGCCGTCGGGGGTCAGCAACGGTCCGCCGGAGTTGCCCTGGCGGACCGTCGCGAAGAGCGAGTACACATCGCGGCGGACGGTGCCCCGGTGGTAGATGTCCGGGCCGTCGGCGTCGATGCGGCCGCGGACACGCGCGGAGCGTACGTCGTACGAGCCGTTCTCCGGGAAGCCCGCGACGATGGCGTCGTTCCCCGTCGCGGCGTCGTGGTCCGTAGCGGTGAACTTCAGCGGCTTCGCGTCGAGATCCGGGACGTCGAGTACGGCGATGTCGCGCTGCCAGTTGTAGAGGACGACCTTCGCGTCGTACAGCCGCCCCTGGCCGCCGATCTGGACGGTCGGCTCGTCAACGCCGCCGACGACATGGGCGTTGGTCATCACCCGACGGTCGGAGAAGACGAAGCCGGTGCCTTCGAGGACCTTGCCGCAGCCCGGGGCCGTACCGACGACCTTGACGATGGACTGCTTGGCGCGAGCCGCGACGGGGCTGCCGGCCAGGGCCGGATCCGGGGCCTTGACCTCGGTGATCGGCTCGTTGGCGAAGGGGCTGAAGACCTGCGGAAAGCCGTTCTGCGCAAGGACGGAGGAGAAGTCCGTGAACCAGGTGGAGGCCTGGGCAGGCATCACCCGGGAGATGCCGAGCAGCACCGAGGAGTTACGCACCTCCTTGCCCAGCGTCGGCAGCGACGTACCCGCCAGCGCGGAACCGATCAGCCACGCCACCAGCAGCATCGCGACCACATTGACGAGTGCGCCGCCGGTGGCATCGAGGGCACGGGCGGGCGACCACGTGATGTACCGCCGGAGTTTGTTGCCGAGGTGGGTGGTGAAGGCCTGGCCGACGGAGGCGCACACGATCACGATGATGACCGCGACCACGGCGGCCGTGGAGGAGACCTCGGAGCCGTCCGTCAGCTGGTCCCACAGGACCGGCAGCAGATAGACGGCGACCAGGCCGCCGCCCAGGAAGCCGATGACCGACAGGATGCCGACGACGAAGCCCTGGCGGTAGCCGATCACTGCGAACCACACGGCGCCGGCCAGCAGCAGGATGTCCAGCACGTTCACCGTCTATTGCCTCGCAGATTCGTCACCGGACCCGTTCGTTCGGCTGGGACCGGGCAGGCCCGAACGGCCCAGCACGGAAGTCAGCCTGTCATGCGCGCCAGTCGAGCGGCACCTGCCTGGTCCCGTCCCAGGGGCGCTCCCAGCCCGCGAAGTGCAGAATGCGGTCGATCACCCCGGCGGTGAAACCCCAGACCAGTGCCGATTCGACCAGGAATGCCGGGCCTCGGTGACCGCTGGGGTGCACCGTCGTCACCCGATTGGCCGGATCAGTGAGATCCGCCACGGGAACCGTGAAGACCCGGGCAGTCTCGGCCGGATCGACGACCCCGACCGGGCTCGGCGCCCGCCACCAGCCAAGTACGGGCGTGACGACGAAACTGCTCACCGGGATGTAGAGCCGGGGCAGCACAGCAAAGAGCTGGACGCCGCGCGGATCGAGTCCGGTCTCCTCCTCGGCCTCCCGCAGAGCCGCCCTCAGCGGTCCTGCGGTCGCCTGGTCGCCGTCCTCGGGGTCCAGGGCTCCCCCGGGGAAGGAGGGCTGCCCGGGGTGGGAACGCAGTGAGCCCGCGCGCTCCATCAGGAGCAGCTCGGGCCCGCGCTCGCCTTCACCGAACAGGACCAGGACGGCGGACTGACGCCCGGCGCCGCTCTCGGGCGGCAGAAAGCGGCTGAGCTGCTGGGGCTCGATGGTCCGTGCGGCGCGGGCGACGGGCTCGAGCCACTCGGGCAGCCCGTCCGTCGAGACAGTGATCGCGTCGTCCCGGCCCACGCCCGCGGAGTGACCCTCCACGTGGCTCTGTTCGTGCGTCTTCATAGGCACCCCTCGTCTCACAACGCCTGCGGTCGCGCATTTCGTTCCGGAAGGGCGCTCCGTCACCCGGCGCCCAGTGCCGGCGCGGGCTTGCCCGGGTAGTCGGGCGGCGGGCTCAGCCGCTGGCCGGGCTGTCCGCCCATCTCGTACTTCAGGAGCTTCCGGGCCTTCTCCGGATCCGTCTCGCCCTCGCCGTACGAGGGGCAGAGCGGGGCGATCGGACAGGCGCCGCAGGCGGGCCTGCGGGCGTGGCAGATGCGGCGGCCGTGGAAGACGACGCGGTGCGAGAGCATCGTCCACTCGCTCTTGGGGAAGATCGCGGCGATCTCCGCCTCGACCTTCTCCGGGTCCTCCTGCTCCGTCCACTTCCAGCGGCGGACCAGCCGGCCGAAGTGGGTGTCGACCGTGATGCCGGGGACGCCGAAGGCATTGCCGAGGACGACATTGGCGGTCTTGCGGCCGACGCCGGGCAGCGTGACCAGGTCCGCGAGCCGCCCCGGGACCTCACCGCCGAAGTTGTCCCTGAGGGCGGCGGAGAGCCCTATCAGCGACCTGGCCTTGGCCCGGAAGAAGCCGGTCGGCCGGATGACCTCCTCCAGCTCCTCGGGGACGGCCGCCGCCATGTCCTCGGGGGTCGGGTAGGCGGCGAACAGCGCGGGGGTGGTCTGGTTGACTCTCAGATCGGTGGTCTGGGCGGAGAGGACCGTGGCGACCAGGAGCTCGAAGGGGTTCCGGAAGTCCAGCTCCGGATGGGCGTACGGATAGACCTCGGCGAGCTCGCGGTTGATCCGGCGGGCGCGGCGCACCATCGCGAGGTGCGACTCCGGCTTCCCGGACTTTCCCGGCCCCACCGCTGCCCCGACCGTCCGCCCGGACGCCCCGGACGTCTTCACCGATGCCCCGGTCTTCTTTGCGGACCCCTTGGACGCCTTCGCGGACCTGCCGGACGTCACCGACTTCACCGACTCCCGGGGCGGGCGTTTTGCGGCTTTTGTCGGTTGGCTCGTAGACTGTTCGCCCACAGCGGAATTACGGTCTTCCGACACCCCATCAGCCCCCTTGGCCTGCGCTCTCACCGGCTTGTTGGACACCCGGCCAGCCTAGAGCCAGGCACTGACATCCGCCCCGGTCACTACGGATCCGCCCCCAATCGGGCCCCTGCCGCACGATGGGGCGCGCCCGTGCGTCAAACTGGTTTGTGATTGATCGCACTGTTTTACCGTCCGGCATGATGGGGACCACGGTTCCCTGAACAGGCCGACAAGGAGAGAACTCGTGGACGACGTTCTGCGGCGCGCCCCGCTTTTCGCGGCGCTCGATGATGAGCAGGCCGCGGAGCTCCGCGCCTCGATGAGTGAGGTGACCCTCGCACGCGGCGACGCTCTCTTCCACGAGGGCGACCAGGGTGACCGCCTGTACGTGGTCACCGAGGGCAAGGTGAAGCTCCACCGCACGTCCCCCGACGGGCGCGAGAACATGCTGGCCGTCCTCGGCCCCGGCGAGCTGATCGGTGAGCTGTCGCTCTTCGACCCCGGTCCGCGCACCGCCACCGCCACCGCGCTGACCGAGGTCAAGCTCCTCGGCCTCGGCCACGGCGACCTGCAGCCCTGGCTGAACGCCCGCCCCGAGGTGGCTACGGCCCTGCTGCGCGCTGTCGCCCGCCGACTGCGCAAGACCAACGACCAGATGTCCGACCTGGTCTTCTCCGACGTACCGGGCCGTGTCGCCCGCGCCCTCCTCGACCTGTCGCGCCGGTTCGGCGTCCAGTCGGAGGAAGGCATCCACGTCGTCCACGACCTGACCCAGGAAGAGCTGGCCCAGCTGGTCGGCGCCTCCCGCGAGACGGTCAACAAGGCGCTTGCCGACTTCGCGGGCCGCGGCTGGCTCCGCCTGGAGGCACGCGCCGTGATCCTGCTGGATGTGGAGCGCCTGGCGAAGCGTTCGCGCTAGCCGGACCCCCCTCACGACGCGAGAGGCCCCGCCGGACGGCGGGGCCTCTCGCGCGTCACCGTGCCTCGCAGCCCCGATATCAGCGCCATGGGCGTAACAGCGGCTCAGATCAGCCCGTGCTCGCCCAGATACTCCAGCTGCGCCCGCACCGACAGCTCCGCCGCGGGCCACAGCGACCGGTCCACGTCCGCGTACACGTACGCCACCACCTCCGTGGCCGAGCGGTGCCCGGCCTCCACCGCCGTCTCCACCTGGGCGAGCCGGTGCGCGCGGTGGGCGAGATAGAACTCGACCGCGCCCTGTGCGTCGTCCAGGACCGGACCGTGCCCCGGCAGCACCGTGTGCACCCCGTCGTCGACCGTCAGCGAGCGCAGCCGCCGCAGCGAGTCGAGGTAGTCGCCGAGCCGCCCGTCCGGGTGCGCGACGAGCGTGGTGCCACGCCCGAGGATCGTGTCGCCGGTCAGCACCGCCCGGTCGGCGGGCAGATGGAAGGAGAGCGAGTCGGAGGTGTGCCCCGGGGTCGGGACCACCCGCAGTTCGAGCCCTCCGGTGGTGATCACGTCGCCCGTCGTCAGCCCCTCCTCGCCGAGCCGCAGCGCCGGGTCCAGCGCCCGCACCGTCGTACGGGTCAGCTCGGCGAAGCGCGCCGCGCCCTCCGCGTGGTCGGGGTGACCGTGGGTGAGGAGCGTGAGGCCGATCCGCCGGCCGGCGCGCTCGGCGGTGTCGATGACGGCCTGCAGGTGGCTGTCGTCCAGAGGGCCCGGGTCGATGACGACCGCGAGGTCGGAGTCGGGCTCGGCGACGATCCAGGTGTTGGTGCCGTCGAGCGTCATCGCCGAGGCGTTGGGGGCGAGAACGTTGACCGTACGGGCGGTCGCTGGGCCGGAGAGGACCCCACCGCGCGGCTGCCCGGGCAGCGCTGCTGCGTCGCTCATGCGGAACCATCTCCGGTCGGGATGTGCTTGGTGAATTCGTCGTGCCCCGGCCAGCTCAGCACCAGTTCACCGGCCTCCAGCCGCGCCTGTGCGAGTACGGGGGTGAGGTCCTGGGAGGACGCGGCCTTCAGCGCCTCGGCAGCGGTGCCGTACGGGCGCAGCTGACGCAGCGTCGACACGGTCGGCGGCATCATGAGCAGCTCGCCCCGGTCGTATCCGTCGGTGGCTTCCGCCGGGGAGATCCATAGCGCGAGGTCGGCCTCGGTGGAGGCGGAGGGGGCACCTTTCATGCCTTCAGGGCCATGGGAGAGGGTGCGCTGACCCTCGGGGAGCGCGGCGACGAAGAACCATGTGTCGTAGCGCCGGGGTTCGAACTCGGGCGTGATCCAGCGCGCCCACGCCCCGAGCAGATCGGAGCGGAGCACGAGCCCGCGCCGGTCCAGGAACTCGGCGAAGGACAGCTCGCGGGCGACGAGGGCCTCGCGGTCCACCTCCCAGTCGGCGCCCGTGGTGTCGCTGACGACGGTGTCGGCGGTCGGCCCGGCGAGGAGGACACCCGACTCCTCGTACGTCTCGCGGACCGCCGCACAGACGATGGCCTGCGCCTCGGTGACCGTACCGACGCCGAGCCGCTCGGCCCAGAGCTCCAGCGCGGGTCCGGTCCAGCCGACGAGGCGGTCGTCGTCGCGCGGGTCGACGCCGCCACCCGGATAGGCGTACGCACCCCCGGCAAAAGCCATGGAGGTGCGGCGGCGCAGCATGTGGACGGTGGGCCCGCCCTCGGTGTCAGCGGGGTCCCGGAGCAGCATCACGGTGGCCGCGCGCCGGGGCGTCGCGGCCGTGAGCTCACCCGCGGCGAGTGCCCGGATCCGGTCGGGCCATTCCGGTGGGTACCACTGACCATTGGACATGGCCGGAGGCTATCCGGAACCGCGACGATGTTCGAGAGGCAGCAAGGGGCGCACGGGGCGCGACGCGCTTCAGGCGTGGACCCTGGGCCGTGAAACGCGTGATCCCGCCCGGTCGCACGAACCGGACGGGATCATGGATCACGGAGGTACCCGCCTCACTGCGGCAGCGGCTCAGGCCCCGTCCAGCTCGACCTGCACCTCGACCTCGACCGGCGCGTCCAGCGGCAGCACCGCGACGCCCACGGCGCTGCGCGCGTGCACGCCCTTGTCGCCGAGCGCCGCGCCCAGCAGCTCGCTCGCACCGTTGATCACGGCGGGCTGCCCGGTGAAGTCGGAGGCCGAGGCGACGAAGCCCACGACCTTCACGACCCGCTTGATCCGGTCCAGGTCGCCCGCGACCGACTTCACGGCGGCCAGAGCGTTGAGCGCGCAGGTCCTGGCCAGCTCCTTGGCCTCGTCCGGCGTGACCTCCGCACCGACCTTGCCGGTGACCGGAAGCTTGCCCTCCACCATGGGCAGCTGGCCCGATGTGTACACATACACCCCGGACTGGACCGCCGGCTGATACGAGGCGAGCGGCGGTACGACGTCCGGCAGCGTCAGCCCGAGTTCGGCGAGCTTCGCCTCGACGGCGCCCGCCACTACGGCTTCTCCCGCTTCAGGTAGGCCACGAGCTGCTCGGGGTTGTTCGGGCCGGGAACGACCTGGACCAGCTCCCAGCCGTCCTCGCCCCAGGTGTCCAGAATCTGCTTCGTCGCGTGCACGAGAAGGGGCACGGTCGCGTATTCCCACTTGGTCATAGGCCGACTGTAATGCCTGGCACGTACGGGCTCGTGCGTAGCCCGGGGCCGTACTGGTTAGGCTCGAATACGTGAGCAGGTTCCAGGTCGTCAGCGGCAAGGGCGGTACCGGTAAGACCACGGTCGCCGCCGCCCTCGCGCTCGCCCTCGCGACCGAGGGCAAGCGCATCCTCCTCGTCGAGGTCGAGGGCAGGCAGGGCATCGCCCAGCTCTTCGAGGCGGATTCCCTTCCGTACGAGGAGCGCAAGATCGCCGTCGCGCCGGGCGGCGGCGAGGTGTACGCCCTCGCGATCGACGCGGAGCGTGCGCTCCTCGACTACCTCCAGATGTTCTACAAGCTCGGCAGCGCGGGCCGGGCGCTCAAGAAGCTCGGTGCGATCGACTTCGCCACGACGATCGCACCCGGTGTACGGGACGTGCTGCTGACGGGCAAGGCCTGCGAAGCCGTACGCCGCAAGGACAAGCAGGGCCGGTACAGCTACGACTACGTGATCATGGATGCGCCGCCCACCGGCCGTATCACGCGCTTCCTCAATGTGAACGACGAGGTGGCGGGACTGGCCCGGATCGGCCCGATACACAATCAGGCACAGGCCGTGATGCGGGTGCTGAAGTCCCCGGAGACAGCGGTCCACCTGGTGACGCTGCTGGAGGAGATGCCGGTCCAGGAGACCGCGGACGGCGTCGCAGAGCTGCGGGCGGCCGAACTGCCGGTGGGCCGGGTCATCGTGAACATGGTGCGGCCGCATCTGCTGGACGAGGACGCGCTGCGTACCGCCTCGGGGGGCCGCCGCAAGGAGATCGCCAAGACGCTCACCCGGGCGGGCGTGACCGGGTCCGCGGCGCTGGTACGTCCGCTGATCGAGCAGGCCTCCGAGCATGCCCAGCGGGTCGAGCTGGAGCGCGAGCAGCGCGCGGTCCTCGCGGATCTGGACCTGCCGACCAACGAACTCCCGCTGATCGGCGAAGGCGTGGACCTGCCCGGTCTGTACGACCTGGCGGTCGAACTCCGCAAGCAGGGCATGGGCGACGAGGCGGGCCAAGGGGTGGGTGCATGAGAGCGGGTACGGAACCGGGCACCGATGCGCGTACGGACGCCGGTACGGGCACAGCCACGGGCACCGCGCCCGTGCTGGACACCGACGCGCTGCTCGACGATCCGGACATCCGGATCATCGTGTGCTGCGGCTCGGGCGGTGTCGGCAAGACCACGACCGCGGCGGCGCTGGGCGTACGGGCCGCCGAGCGCGGCCGGAAGGTCGTCGTCCTCACCATCGACCCGGCCCGCAGGCTCGCCCAGTCGATGGGCATCCTCTCGCTGGACAACGTCCCGCGCCGGGTGCCGGGCATCGAGAGCGCCGGTGAGGGCGGCGGTGAACTGCACGCCATGATGCTCGACATGAAGCGGACCTTCGACGAGATCGTCGAGGCGCACGCGGAGGGCGAGCGGGCGCGCGCGATCCTGGAGAACCCCTTCTACCAGTCCCTGTCGGCCGGTTTCGCAGGCACGCAGGAGTACATGGCGATGGAGAAGCTGGGGCAGCTGCGGGCGCGCAACGAGTGGGACCTGATCGTCGTCGACACCCCGCCGTCGCGTTCCGCGCTGGACTTCCTGGACGCACCCAAGCGGCTCGGCTCGTTCCTGGACGGGAAGTTCATCAAGCTGCTGATGGCTCCGGCGAAGATGGGCGGCCGGGCCGGGATGAAGTTCCTCAACGTCGGCATGTCGATGATGACCGGGACGCTGGGCAAGCTGCTGGGTGGCCAGTTCCTGCGTGACGTACAGACGTTCGTCGCGGCGATGGACACCATGTTCGGTGGCTTCCGGACCCGGGCGGATGCCACGTACAGACTGCTGCAGGCGCCCGGCACGGCGTTCCTCGTCGTCGCGACACCGGAGCGGGACGCGCTGCGCGAGGCCGCCTACTTCGTGGAACGGCTGGCCGCGGAGGACATGCCCCTGGCCGGCTTGGTCCTCAACCGGGTCCACGGCAGTGACGCCGCCCGGCTCTCCGCCGAGCGCGCCCTGGCAGCCGCAGAAAATCTTGACGACATCGGCATTGTGGATCAGACCACCGGGAAGGCTGGACTTCGTGACCCGGCCGACTCGGCAGTCACCTCCCCCGAAGACCCCGAGTCGCCGCCCTCCCCCGCCCGTTCCGAGGACACCCAGGATGCTGACACCGAACCAGAGGCTGATGCCGTCTCCGTCGAGCAGCTGACCGCAGGCCTGTTGCGGCTGCACGCTGAACGCATGCAGGTGGTCGCGCGCGAACAGCGCACCCGCGACAGCTTCACCGCACTGCACCCCGAAGTCGCCGTGACCGAAGTCGCGGCGCTGCCCGGAGATGTGCACGACCTCGCAGGACTGCGGGCCGTCGGGGACCGGCTCGCGACCGATTCCGCTCCGGCCGGAGCTGCGTAACTCACCCGGACGGCCGGGTGAACCTCCGGCGGTCTACCCCACGGCGGCGTACGTCTCGTGCAGTTCGTCGTCCAGGCCGATGGCCACCGGCAGAATGCCCGTGGACCGCTCGTACTCACTGCGAGCGGTCTCCAGCAGCCGGCGCCAGGACGTGACGGTAGGTCGCCTGCGCAGCAGTGCGCGACGCTCCCGTTCCGTCATTCCGCCCCACACGCCGAATTCGACGCGATTGTCCAGCGCATCGGCCAGGCACTCGGTCCGCACCGGGCAACCGGTGCACACCGCCTTGGCCCTGTTCTGCGCTGCCCCTTGTACGAACAGTTCATCCGGATCGGTAGTGCGGCAGGCTGCCTGCGCACTCCAGTCGGTTACCCAGCCCATCCCGGCGCCGTCCTCTCCCGAATCGAGGCTCCCCCACGGCGGTAGCGGCATATTCACCGCTGCCAGTTGAGGACGTTACGGAAGGTGGCGACAGCACAACACCCCCTTCGGGCCCAATCTTGAATGGCCCGAACGGACTATGCGTACGCGGCAGATCACCCAGGGGAGTGAGGTGAGGACATACAAGAATATCCCGTCAAAATAGGGACAATTTACCCGAGTCACAATGGGCGTTCGATGACACATGGGGCGAATTCGGGGCGCCCGATGTGCCGGCCGACCCGAGGCTGGGTCACGGCCGAGTGCTGCATGGGGGTTGATACGGAACCGGACTGCTGTGACAGTTGTGAGCAGCTTAGGCCAAGGCATATACGCGTGTCCGGCGAATGAGAACGTAGGCTGCCCCCATGCCAAAGAACCGCTCGGGCGGGGGTCTCACCGCGACCCAGCAGGCCGCCAAGTTCCTCGGTGTCGCCGCACTCTCCGGAGTCGTGCTCGCAGGCATCGCGCTGCCGGCCGCCGGAGCACTGGGGCTCGCCGCGAAGGGTACGGTCGAGGGATTCGACGAGATCCCGGCCAACCTCAAGACTCCGCCGCTGAGCCAGCGCACCAAGATCCTGGACAGCAAGGGCGGCATGCTTGCGATGGTCTACTCGCGTGACCGCACCGTCGTGCCGCTGAAGGACATCTCCCCGTACATGCAGAAGGCGATCATCGCGATCGAGGATGCCCGCTTCTACCAGCACGGGGCGGTCGACCTCAAGGGCATCCTGCGCGCGATGAACCGCAACGTGCAGGCGGGCGGCACCGCGCAGGGCGCGTCGACCCTCACCCAGCAGTACGTGAAGAACGTCTTCGTCGAGGAGGCGGGCGACGACCCGGACAAGGTCGCGCAGGCCACCCAGCAGACGATGGGCCGCAAGGTCCAGGAACTGAAGTACGCGATCCAGGTCGAGGAGGAGCTCGGCAAGAAGAAGATCCTGGAGAACTACCTCAACATCACGTTCTTCGGGCAGCAGGCGTACGGCATCGAAGCGGCCTCCCAGCGCTACTTCTCCAAGTCGGCGAAGGACCTGAAGCTGGAGGAGGCCGCCCTGCTGGCCGGCATCGTCCAGTCGCCGAGCCGCTACGACCCGGTCAACGACGCGGAGGAGGCGACCAAGCGTCGCAACACCGTGCTCCAGCGGATGGCGGATGTCGGGGACATCACTCGCACGGCGGCGGAGAAGGCGCAGGCGACTCCGATCAAGCTGAGGGTCAGCAAGCCGAAGAACGGCTGCATCACGGCCGTCAGCGGGGCCTCCTTCTTCTGTGACTACGTCCGCAAGGTCTTCCTCACCGACCCGGTCTACGGCAAGACGCAGGAGGAGCGGGCCAAGGTCTGGAACCAGGGCGGACTCACGATCCGCACGACGCTCGACCCGCAGGCGCAGGCGGGCGTGCAGGACTCGATCAAGAGTCACGTCTACAAGACGGACAAGGTCGCCACTGCCGTGACGCTGGTCCAGCCCGGCACCGGCAAGATCATGGGCATGGGCCAGTCCAAGCCGTACGGTTTCGGGGCGAACGAGACCCAGTACAACTACTCGGTCAACAAGGACATGGGCGGCTCGAACTTCGGCTTCCCGACCGGGTCGACGTTCAAGCCGTTCCTCGCGGCGGCGGCCATAGAGGGTGGCAGGCCTGCGACGCAGATGTACTCGTCGCCGTACGAGATGGACTACCCGGACACGGTTCAGACCTGCGGAAAGCCGTGGGTCAACGACAGGCAGTATCACCTGGAGAACGAGAGCGAGTCCGAGGAGGGGCCGTACGCCCTGAAGGAAGCGATGGCGAAGTCGGTCAACACCTACTTCGTCCAGATGCTCCAGGACATCGGCATGTGCCCGGTCTCCCAGATGACCGACAAGCTCGGTGTGGTGCAGGGCGACGGCACCAAGCTGCCGCAGAACCCCTCCACGCTGACCCTCGGCTCCAACGGCCTCTCACCGCTCACGATGGCCAGCGCGTACGCCGCCTTCGCCAACCGGGGCACGTACTGCACGCCGATCGCCATCGAGGCGGTCAGGACGGCGGACGGCAAGTCGCTCCCGGTACCGAAGACCACCTGCTCGCAGGCGATGTCGCAGACGACGGCCGACACCGTCAACACCCTGCTGCGCGGTGTGATCGACTCCGGTACCGGTCAGCAGGCCGGCCTGCAGAACCGCGACAACGCGGGCAAGACGGGTACGACCGACCGCCGTTTGAACGCCTGGTTCGTCGGCTACACGCCGAACATGTCCGGCGCGGTCTGGGTCGGCAGCCCGTCCCAGAGCGTCGAGATGGAGGGCGTCACCATCGGTGGCGTGTACCAGGACAAGGTGTACGGCGGCCAGGTCCCCGGACCGATCTGGCGTGACGCCATGACGAACGCCCTCAACGGACTGCCCGCCCCGTCGTTCAACACCATCGACATCCCGGACCCGCCGGACAACACGGACGAGGGCCCGGGCAGGGGCCGGGACAGGAGGCGGGACAGGGGCGACGGCAACGACCCGTTCCCCGGCGTCAGCATCCCGCCGGACTTCCTCGGCGGGAACAACGGACCCCAGCGCCCGGGTAACGGCGGCACAAAGGGTCCCTGACCGGCCGCTCGGTCCATGAACGAGGAGGTGGGGTGACCCGGAATGTTCCGGGTCACCCCACCTCCTCGTATGTACGGTCCGCTCAGCCCGCGAGGAGCTTCTTCACCGCGGCGGCCACCCGGCCGCCGTCCGCGCGCCCCGCGACCTTCGGGTTCACGATCTTCATGACGGCGCCCATCGCCCGCGGCCCCTCGGCGCCGGCGGCCTTCGCCTCGTCGACCGCCGACGCGACGATCGCACCCAGCTCGTCGTCACTGAGCTGCTTCGGCAGGTACGCGTCGAGCAGCTCGCCCTCCGCCTTCTCGCGCTCGGCCTGCTCCGTCCGGCCGCCCTGGGCGAAGGCCTCGGCCGCCTCGCGGCGCTTCTTCGCCTCCTTGGCGATGACCTTCTGCACCTCGTCGTCGGAGAGCTCACGCGACGTCTTGCCACTGACCTCCTCCTTGGTGATCGCGGTGAGGGTCAGCCGGAGCGTCGACGAGGTCAGCTCGTCGCGCGCCTTCATGGCCGTGGTGAGGTCTTCCTTGAGCTTGGACTTGAGCGTGGTCATGTGCTGATTGTGGCAGGTGCGGGGTGGCCACCGCCTGCCGGTTTCCCTGTCACCGCATCGTGTCTGCGACGATGGGCACATGCGCGCACGCTACGGAGTACCCCTGAAAGTCACGGCAGTCGGCGCAGCGCTCGGCGCCGCCGGGCTCGCTTACGCAGCAGGTTTCGAAGCCCGCTCGTTCCGGCTCCGACGGGTCGCCATCCCCGTACTCCCGCACGGAGCACGCCCGTTGCGCGTGCTGCAGGTCTCCGACATCCACATGGTGAGCGGCCAGCGCAAGAAGCGCAGCTGGCTGCAGTCGCTGGCCGGCCTGCGCCCGGACTTCGTCGTCAACACCGGCGACAACCTCTCCGATCCGGAGGCCGTACCGGAGCTGCTGGACGCGCTCGGTCCGCTGATGGAGTTCCCCGGTGTGTACGTCTTCGGCTCCAACGACTACTACGGCCCCAAGCTCCGTAACCCGGCCCGCTACCTCTTCGAGAAGGCCCAGGGCAAGCACGGCCTCAACGGCAACGCCCCCGCGGTCGGCGTCGTCCACAACCCGTGGGAGCCGATGCGCGATGCGTTCGACGATGCGGGCTGGCTGGACCTGAGCAACACCCGGGGTCGCCTCAAGCTCGACGGCCTCGAGCTCGCCTTCACCGGCCTCGACGACCCGCACATCAAGCGCGACAGGTACGCGGAGGTCTCGGGCGGCCCCGAGACGGGCGCCGATCTGTCCATCGGCGTGGTCCACGCCCCGTACCTGCGCACCCTCGACGCCTTCACCGCGGACGGCTACCCGCTGATCCTGGCGGGGCACACCCATGGCGGCCAGCTCTGCATCCCCTTCTACGGGGCCCTGGTCACCAACTGCGACCTGGACACGGACCGGGTCAAGGGGCTCTCCAGCCACACGGTCGGCGACCGGCGCGCCTACCTCCACGTCTCCGCAGGCTGCGGTACCAACCGCTACACCCCGGTCCGCTTCGCCTGCCCGCCCGAGGCGACCCTGCTGACGCTGACCCCCCGCGACTGAAACCCGGGGGTGGCTCGCCCACCGGGGCAGAAACCGGATTTCGTCTCCGGGCGCCAGTGGGCTAAAGTAATCGATGTCGCCGGGAGACTGGCGGCGATCGGGGTGTAGCGCAGCTTGGCAGCGCGCTTCGTTCGGGACGAAGAGGTCGTGGGTTCAAATCCCGCCACCCCGACAGCTGAAACACCAGGTCAAGGGCCTGATCCTCTCTGAGGGTCAGGTCCTTCCTGCGTCTCCGCTGATCGTTTGGGAGAAATCCGGGAGAAGATCTTGGTCGGTGTCTCCCGGGCGGCGGCCCGGCGCCCCGTCCTGAGACGCGCCATGGGCCGGCTCGCGTCCTACGCGTCCGCGAATCCGAGGCGGCGCGGAGCCGGAGCCTCGACCTCAGCAGGACCGCAGACCAGTGAGCCTGCAGTCGGCGGCCTCGTGAGGGAAAGAACGCCGTGGGGTCCACACCGGGCTGGTCAGCAGCCACGAACTCGCCTCGCACGGAAGGTGCCGTGCGGCGACATCAAGTTCGCGTCAAAGCGGCGCGGAAGGGAGCGCGAGGGCGCTCACCTGCGGCTATACCTGAGGTGGAGGTGAGTGTGATGCTCTGGCACCTCACCCGGAACCGGATCGCGGTCGTGGCCGCACTCGCGGCACCGCCGGCGGTATGCGCGTTGCTGGTGCCCTTCCGGACCTCGTTGTCCGCTGCCAACTCGGCACTGGTGCTCGTTGCCGTGGTGGTGGCGGTGGCCGTTCTCGGTCACCGTGTCGCCGGCGCGCTGGCAGCCGTGTCCGCGGCGGTGTGGCTCGACTTCTTCCTCACCGAGCCCTACGGGCGATTCGCCATCACCAAGTCCGGCGACATCGCCACCGCCGTGCTGCTGCTGCTCGTGGGTGTCACTGTCTCCCAGCTCGCGGCCCGAGCCCGGGAGCTGAAGGTGATCGCCATCACGGATGACGACTACCTGGCGCAGATCCACCACACGGCGCGGCTCGTCGAGACCGCCACCAGCCCGCAGATCGTGGTCGATCACGTGAGCCGGCAACTGGTGGGACTTCTCGGCCTGCGCGGCTGCCGCTTCGAATACGGCACCCTCATCGGGCACCCGCCCCGTCTGCTGGACAACGGGACCATCAGCTGGGGCCGTCGGCGTTGGGACGCCGACCGGGACGGTCTGCCGGACGAGGAGCTGGAGTTGCGGGTCGTCCACAATGGGCACTTCCACGGCCGGTTCATGCTTCGGGCCGCACCGGGCGCCGCCCCGTCGCTCGCAGCTCGCCTGGTCGCGGTGACCCTCGCCACCCAGGTCGGGGTGGCCTTCGACGCCGTCAGCGACCTGCCCGGAGGGCACTTGGGTGGCCGAGCCGGGTCAGAGCATGGTTGAGCTCGACGACGTTGACGCGTGGCTGCCCCAGGAAGCCCAGTTCCCGTCCCTGGACGTGCTGGGTGACCACGCTCCTGACCTGGGCGGGGGCGAGGTGGCGTGCCTTCGCGACGCGGTCGACCTGTTCGTACGCGTAGGCCGGGGAGATCGCCGGATCGAGGCCCGAGCCACTGGCCGTGACAGCGTCCGCCGGGACGGACGCGGGGGAGACACCGTCGAAGGCGGCCACGGCGGCCCGGCGTGCCCGGATGTCCGCGATCAGTTTCGTGCTGTTCGGACCGAGGTTGGAGGCTCCGGAGTTCGTCGGATCGTAGCCGCCGGCGGAGGGGCGTGGCTGGAACCAGGCGGGGTCGGGTCGCGGCACCTCGTTCGGATCGTCGGGGTTCTTCTTCGGCAGGGTGAAGTTCTGGCCGATCAGGCTGGAGGCCACCGCTTCGCCGTTGGTGGCCAGCGGGGAGCCGTTGGCCTGGTGGGAGAAGCCGGTCTGGGCGATCGCGGTGACGAGCAGCGGGTACGCCACGCCCGTGACCACGGTGAACACGAGCAGCATCCGCAAGGCCGCCAGATGGTGGCGGAGCACGGCGGGGAGGACGGGCGGCGCCATGGAGGGCCTTCTCCTGTCGTTGGCCGGCTGTCAGCGCAGGCCGGGGATGAACTGGATGCCGAGGTCGAGCAGTTTGATGCCGATGAAGGGCAGAACGAGCCCGCCGAGCCCGTACATCCAGATGTTTCGGCCGAGCAGCTCGGCCGCGGAGGACGGGCGGTAGCGCACACCACGCAGCGCGAGCGGGATCAACGCGATGATGATCAGTGCGTTGAAGACGATCGCGGAGGCGATCGCCGACGTCGGACTGTGCAGGCGCATGATGTTGAGCCTGTCGAGGCCCGGATAAACGCCGGCGAACATCGCGGGGATGATCGCGAAGTACTTCGCGACGTCGTTGGCGATCGAGAACGTCGTCAGCGCGCCACGGGTGATCAGCAGCTGCTTGCCGATCTCCACGATCTCGATGAGCTTGGTCGGGTTGGAGTCCAGGTCCACCATGTTCCCGGCCTCCTTGGCGGCCGAGGTACCGGTGTTCATGGCCACGCCCACGTCCGCCTGGGCGAGCGCCGGGGCGTCGTTCGTGCCGTCCCCCGTCATCGCGACCAGCTTGCCGCCCTCCTGTTCGCGTCTGATCAGGGCCATCTTGTCCTCGGGTGTGGCCTCGGCAAGGAAGTCGTCCACGCCGGCTTCCTGGGCGATGGCGTACGCGGTGAGCGGGTTGTCGCCCGTGATCATGACGGTCCTGATGCCCATGCGGCGCAGTTCGTCGAAGCGTTCCCGCATGCCCTCCTTGAGGATGTCCTTGAGGTGGATGACGCCCAGCACACGGGCGGTCCGCACGGCGCCGTGCCGCGACACCTGGCCCACGACCAGCGGGGTTCCTCCGCTCGCGGAGATGCCGTCGACGAGCTGCCCCACGTCGGCGGTGGGGTGCCCGCCGTTCTCGCGGACCCAGCGCATGACGGCGGTCGCCGCCCCCTTGCGCAGCGAGCGGATCTCCCCCGAGTCGTCGAGGTCGACGCCGCTCATACGGCTCTGGGCGGTGAACGGGACGAACTCGGCCCGGTCCAGTTCCCCCGTGCCGCGGCCGCGCAGTGCATAGCGCTGCTTGGCGAGGACGACGATCGACCGGCCCTCGGGCGTCTCGTCCGCGATCGAGGACAGCTGGGCGGCGTCGGCGAGTTCCTCCACGCTCACCCCGTGCACCGGCAGGAATTCCGCCGCCTGGCGGTTGCCCAGGGTGATGGTGCCGGTCTTGTCGAGCAGCAACGTGTTGACGTCGCCGGCGGCCTCCACGGCATGCCCGGACATCGCCAGGACATTGCGCTGGACGAGCCGGTCCATGCCGGCGATGCCGATGGCCGAGAGCAGCGCGCCGATCGTCGTCGGGATGAGGGCCACGACCAGGGCGACGAGGATGACGATGGGCTGCTCGGCACCCGCGAAGGCGGCGAAGGGCTGCAGGGTCACCACGGCGATCAGGAAGATGATCGTGAGGGACGCGAGCAGGATGTTGAGTGCGATCTCGTTCGGGGTCTTCTGCCGGGACGCCCCCTCCACCAGGGCGATCATCCGGTCGATGAAGGTCTCTCCCGGCTTCGAGGTGATCTTCACGACGATCCGGTCCGAGAGCACTTTCGTGCCGCCCGTGACCGCCGACCGGTCGCCGCCGGACTCACGGATCACCGGAGCGGACTCGCCCGTGATGGCCGATTCGTCGACACTCGCGATGCCCTCGACCACATCACCGTCGCCCGGGATGACCTGCCCGGCCTCGACGACCACCTGGTCCCCGAGCCGGAGGTCTACACCCGGAACCTCCTCCTCCACGGTGTCGGTCGCGCCGGGCCGCCAGCCGACCAGCCGCCGCGCCGTCACGGTGGTCCGGGTACGGCGCAGGGTCTCCGCCTGCGCCTTGCCGCGGCCCTCCGCCACGGCTTCCGCCAGATTGGCGAAGACGGACGTCAGCCACAGCCATGCCGTGATCACCCAGGCGAAGACGCTGGGCGTCCTGACCGCCGACAGTGTGGTCAGGACCGCGCCGACCTCCACCACGAACATCACCGGGTTGCGAACCATGAGGCGCGGATCCAGCTTGCGGAACGCGTCGGGGAGGGACCGCAGCAGTTGCTTCGGATCGAGCAGTCCGCCCGAGACCCGCTGCGGCTGACGGCCGGCGCCCTGCGGCGCGGGAGTGGAAACGGCGGTGGTGGGCATCAGTGCAGACCCTCCGCGAGGGGGCCCAGGGCGAGCGCCGGGAAATACGTCAGACCGACGACGATGAGGATCACGCCGGTCAGCAACCCGACGAACTGCGGGCGATGGGTGGGCAGGGTGCCCGCGGTGACCGGAACGGGCCGCTGTCCGGCGAGCGAGCCCGCCAGCGCCAGGACGAACACCATCGGCAGGAACCGGCCGAGGATCATGATCACTCCGAGAACCGTGTTGTACCAGACCGTGTTGGCGCTCAGGCCGGCGAACGCCGAGCCGTTGTTGTTCGCCACCGACGTGAGCGCGTACAGGACCTCCGAGAAGCCATGGGCCCCGGAGTTGAGCATGGCCGCCCGCTCGCCGGGGAACGCCATGGCCAGTCCCGCACCCACGAGCACCAGGGCAGGCGTGGTCAGGATGTAGAGCGAGGCGAACTTCATCTCCCGGCCGCGCAGCTTCTTGCCCAGGTACTCGGGCGTACGGCCGACCATCAGCCCGGCGACAAAGACGGCGACGACCGCCAGGATCAGGATCCCGTAGAGGCCGGAACCCGTACCGCCCGGAGCGATCTCGCCCAGCATCATGTCGAAGATCGTCATTCCGCCGCCGCCCGGCGTGTAGGAGTCGTGGGCGGAGTTGACCGCCCCGCAGGACGTGAGGGTGGTGGACACCGCGAACAGCGCCGAGGCCCAGATCCCGAACCGCGTCTCCTTGCCCTCTGCCATCGCTCCGGCCGTATGGCCCACAGTGCTGCTGACACTGTGCAGCTCATTGGCGGTCACGATGGCGACCGAGGCGGTCCAGATCACCGCCATCACGGCGACGATCGCGTAACCCTGTCGGTGATCGCCGACCATCGCCCCGAAGGTCCGCGGCAGCGAGAAGGAGATCACCAGCAGCAGATAGATCTCGATCAGGTTCGTCAGGGCGCTGGGGTTCTCGAAGGGGTGCGCGGAATTCGCGTTGTAGAAGCCGCCGCCGTTGGTGCCCAGCTCCTTGATGGCCTCCTGTGAGGCGACCGGACCACCGGTCAGCGTCTGGTGGCCGCCCGCGATGGTGGCGATGTCGTAGGCACCGTGGAAATTCTGCATGACGCCGGCGGCCACCAGGACGATCGCGAAGACGACGGACATGGGGAGCAGAACGCGTAGCACGATGCGGGTCACGTCCACCCAGAAGTTTCCGACGCGATCCGTCTGCTTTCTGGTGAAGCCACGGATCAGCGCGGCCACGACGGCGATGCCCACGGCAGCGGAGACGAAATTCTGCACCGCCAGGCCCGCCATCTGCACCAAATACCCCATCGCCGACTCACCCGAATACGCCTGCCAGTTGGTGTTCGTGACGAAGGACGCGGCCGTGTTGAACGACAGGTCCGCGCTGACCGGCTTCATGCCGAGGGAGAGAGGGAAATGGCTCTGCAGGCGCAGGAACCCGTACAGGAAGAGCACCGACACCGCGGCGAAGGCCAGCGCACTGCGCAGGTAGACGGACCACCGCTGGTCGACGTCGCCGTTCACGCCGCCTGCCCGGTAGATCAGGCGTTCCGCCCGCCAGTGGCGCTCGCCGGTCAGAGCGCGAGCCATGTAGTCGCCCAAGGGGCGAAACGACAGCGCGAGCGCCACCACCAGGGCAATCACCTGGAGCCATCCGGCGAGAGTGTCGTCCATGCGGTCTCCCCTAGAACTTCTCAGGAAAGATCAGGCAGAGGACCAGATAGATCACCAGGCACACGGCGACCACCAGGCCGACGATGTTGTCCACGCTCACAGGCGTCCGGCTCCCTTGGCGACCAGGCCGATGAGGACGAACAGCAGAGCGGTCAGACCGACGTAGGCGACGTCCGGCATGCGCGAGGCACCCCCGCAGAGCGGTCAGGGGCGCGGATGTCGGTCCAGCCCGATCGAGGTAGATTCATAACTATTTCTGACGCTATATCAGTCAGCGTCGAGACCGCTCTGTCACCCTGCGGTCCGATGGAGTGAACGCCGCAGGCAAGCGCCGTTGCTCTCAGCGGCCGACCGAGGCGGGGCCTCCCGGCGCAGAACTCGGGAGGGTGAGCGTCGCCGAGAAGGCGGACTCGTCGGTGGCTGTCTCCAGGCTCCCGTCCATGGCCTCGACCATGTCGCGCGACAGCCGCAGCGCCAGACTGTCGGCACGGCCGACCGGTGACCACCCGGACGCGCCGGTGGTCATCGACTCCGCGGTGCCGCCGGGCGCCCCGTCCACCACTCGGATCGTCACGCACGTGTCCCGGACCTCGGCGGTGACGGCCGGGGGCCGGTCCGGCGGGCTGTTGCGCAGTGCGTCGGCCCCCAGGGCAGTCAGGGCCCGGGTGAGGAGGGCGGCGTCGGCGATCACATCGGGCATGTACTCCGGCAGACGCAGCACGATCGAGTGGCCGCCGGGCCCCAGGTCGTCCAGAGCCACGCCCAGCACCTCGTTGAGGTCGACCGGGCGGAGGTAGAGGTCGAGCGCCCCGGCGTGCAGCCGGCTCAGGTCGTCGAGATCGGTGACGAGCTGCACGGCGCGGTGGATCGCCGCGTGAGCGGTGTCCAGCAGTCGCGCCTGATCCGGCCCGCGCTCGCCCGCACGATGACGCCGCAGGCGCGCGAGCGACTCCTCGCCGGTACGCAGCGTGGCGCCCAGATCACGGCCGGCTGCAAGCAGCAGGGACGCCCGGGTGCGCTCGGCATCGGCGAGCGTGTTCACGCCGCCGTTGCCTCCGGTGATCCGGCCCCGGGCGTGCGCCAGCCCCAACTCGGCGGCGCAGGCGGCGAAGATACGGCGGTCCTCCGGACTCAGCCCGGGACCTCGCGCGGCCAGGGTGAGATCGTCGTCGACCGGGCTCTCCACATCGGACTCGTACGGCTTCTCCGGCGGCAGCTCGCCCGCGCTGGCCACCACGTACCAGCCGGGCGCGGGCGTTGCTTCGGGATCTCGTTCGAGCAGGCTTACGGCGCCGAGCCCGAAGTTCTCCCGGATCAACTCCACCAGTGCCGTGAGATCCTGACCGCGCATCATGGCCGCGGACAGTCTGCTCAGCGCGCGGGCCTCCGATGTCGCACGCGCGGCCTGGTGCGCGCGCTGCGCTGCCGCGGCCGCCGCCGTACCGACGAGGGCCGCTGTGGCGACGAAGACGACGAGCGCGGTGATCTCGTCGGGGCGCTCCACGCCGAACGAGTGCACGGGCGAGGTGAAGTAGTAGTCCGCCATGAGTGCTGTGGCGACCGCCGCGAGCAGTGCGGGCCAGACGCCGCCGACAAGGGCCACCACCACGACCGCCAGCAGATAGATCACCAGGTCGCTGGAGAGACCGAGACGGCCACGCAAAGCGGTCAGCACGAGCGTCAGTACGGGGAGCAGGACCACGGCGCCGACCAGCGCGCCCCAGTACCGTCGTGCGCCCATGCCACGGCTCGCGTGCGGAAGCCTCAGCCCTGCCGCCCCCGCAGCCTCTTCATGAGTGACGATGTGCACGTCGACGGGCCCGGAGCCCCTGATCGTCCGCTCCCCCACGCCCGCTCTCAGCAGCGAGGCCAGTCGGCCGTGCCGGCTCGCGCCCAGCACGATCTGGGTAACGCTCTCCGCCTCGGCGAACTGGAGCAGCAGCTCGACCACGTCCTGGCCACTGGCCTGGTGATAGCTGCCGCCGAGCGATTCCACGAGGGTGCGCTGGGCCGCAAGCACCACCGGGTCGACTCGGGTGAGCCCGTCCTCCGGCACCACGTGCAGGGCCAGCAGTTCTGTCCCGGGAGTACGGGTGCTGATCCGCGCGGCGCGGCGGATGAGGGTCTCGCCCTCGGTACCACCGCTCAGGGCCACCAGGATGCGCTCCCGGGTCTCCCAGGGAGCGACGATTCCGTGTTCGGCGCGATACCGCTGCAAACCCTCCTCCACACGGTCGGCGAGCCACAACAGGGCGATCTCTCGCAGTGCGGTGAGGTTGCCGACCCGGAAGTAGTGGGTGAGGGCGGACTCGATGCGGTCCGGAGGATAGATGTCGCCGTGCACCATCCGCCGGCGGAGAACCTCCGGCGGTAGGTCGACCAGTTCGATCTGGTCGGCCTGGCGGGCCACCTCGTCGGGCAGCGTCTCGCGCTGCCGTACGCCCGTGATCTGCCGGACCACGTCATTCAGCGATTCCAGGTGCTGGACATTGAGAGTGCTGACGACATCGATGCCGGCGGCCAGGAGTTCCTCCACGTCCTGCCACCGCTTGGCGTTGCGTGCCCCGGGAACATTGGAGTGGGCCAGCTCGTCCACCAGCGCGACCTGGGGACGCCGGGCCAGTACGGCGTCGAGATCCATCTCGGTGAACAGCCTCCCGCGATGGCTCAGGGCGCACCGCGGGATGGTCTCCAGCCCCTCGGCCATGGCAGCGGTCGGCCGCCTGCCGTGCGGCTCGACGAGGCCCAGGACCACGTCCGCTCCCAGCGAGCGCAGCCGCTGCCCCTCCGCGAGCATGGCATACGTCTTACCGACCCCGGGGGCGGCCCCGAGGTAGATCCGCAACCGTCCACGTGGCACCGGCGGACTCCTGCTGACTCATCTCCCCCGATGTCATGCTCGCGCCTTCCATGGTGCACCCCGTGATGCCGGCCGCACCCCAGGGCACCGGCCCCCGCCTGAGGGAACACACTCGGAACGATCCGGTCCAAAGGCAATGGCCGGCGCGGCAGCGGCCAGGCCGACGCGGCCGGCGGCCGGGAGCTTCGTCCATACCGGCGGCATGAAAGCCGCCGCGTGCTCGCCGTGGTGAGGGGGAAGCAGGATTCACACGGGCGCCTCCCGTCACACCTCCATCTTCGCTCCGCAACCAGCCACCGACGAGAGAACGACGCGACGGCTCAGCTTGGCTTTAAACCCCACCAAGATCATTTCTTGGTGGGGTTTGTCGTTCGCCTGACAGCTGGGCGGCCTCTGCTTGATCATGTGTTTCCGCCAAGAGACACGTTGATCAACCAAAGGCCGTGATGGACAGTCTGCAAGACGGCGCCGTGCGCGTCGAGGCCCTGGCCGGGTTGTCCCGGTTTCGCCGTGAGCTGTACGAGTGCCTGACGTTGCGGGCGGATGCTCTGTTCGAGCTCATGGACGCGGTGCTGTGCGCCGACGGGCCGGTGACGTCCCTGCCGGAACTCTCGCTGTCGGGGGTGCATCGGCGCGGGCACGGAGCGATGTACGACGCGCTGGCCCAGGGGCACATCAACGTGTCCCGGCTTCGGATGGCCCTGGCGGGGCTCGTACTGCCGCGCGGGGCGGACGGGCAGCTGTCCATCGCGCTGGACGTCACTCCGTGGCCGCGTCCGGATGCCGAGTGTTCGCCCCAGCGGCTGCACTGCCACCGTCCGTGCCGGTGCGACGGGGTGCGTCAGACCATCCCGGGCTGGCCCTACCAGGTCGCGGCGGCCCTCGGCGGCGGCCGCTCCTCGTGGACCGGGCCGCTGGACGCGGTGCGATTGGGGCCCGAGGACGATCCCACCGAGGTCACCGCCGCCCAGATCCGCGACCTTGTCGCCCGCCTGGAGCGGGCCGGGCAGTGGCGACCGGGCGACTTGCCGGTGCTGTTCGTCCTGGACTCCGGCTACGACCTCGTGCGCCTGACCTGGCTGCTGCGCGAGGAGCCGGTGCGGCTGCTGGGCCGCATCCGCGCCGACCGGGTGATGCGCGCCCCGGCCGGCAAGCGCCGCGGAACGAACCCCGGGCGCCCGCCCCGACATGGAGCGGAGTTCCGCCTCGCCGACCCCGCCGCCCACCCGGCCCCGGTCCAGGAGTCGGCCGGCGTCCACGACCGCTTCGGCCAGGTCCTCGCCCGCTGCTGGGGCCGCCTGCACCCCAAGCTGGACCGGCGCGGCTCCTGGGCCCACCACGAAGGCGAACTCCCCCTCGTCGAGGGAACGTTGGTCCATCTGGCGGTCGAGCACCTGCCCGGCAACCGCGCCCCCAAGCCGCTATGGCTGTGGCACAGCGACCCCGACGCCACCGCGCACGACGTCGACCGCCTCTGGCGGATCTTCCTTCGACGGTTCGATATCGAGCACACTTTCCGCTTCTTCAAGCAGACCCTCGGCCTGACCCGACCCCGCCTGCGCACCCCCGAACAGGCCGACCGGTGGGTGTGGCTGATCCTCGCCGCCTACGCGCAACTCCGTCTCGCCCGCCCCCTGACCGAGGACCTCCGGCGCCCCTGGGAAAAGCCCCTGACACCGGATCGGCTCACCCCGGCCGGGTCCGGCGCGGCTATCCCCGCATCCGGCGGATCCTGGGCACCCCGGCCCGCGCGCCGAAAGCCTCCCACCCCGGCCCAGGCCGCCCCAAGGGCCGCACCTCCACCCCCGCACCCCGCCACCCAGTCGGCAAGAAACAGCGCAAAACGGATATGCCTAGACGCGGCGGGGCCGAGCAGCAGCCTTAAAGATCAAGCTCAGACCCGGAGCCGATAGGGCAGCAAGCACACCACCACGTCGGTGCGGGCCCGCAGGACGGTGGCGAGGAGGAGGCCGCGCTGGTTCTGGAGGATCTCGTAACGGCGGTGTCTGGGTTCGACCTCGGGGATGAGGACGGCGACCTGGCGTCCGTCCTCGGCGGCGCGCTGCACGTAGTCCACGATCGGCTGGACCAGGGAGTGGTGCGGGCTGTCGATGATGTCGAGCCGAACTCCCGGGTTCCAGCGGTCCCAGGAGTCCCGCAGCGCCTGTGACCTGTCCGGGTCGGCGTGCACGGCGACGGCGACCACCTCGTCGCCCAGGGCGAGGGCGGCGCCGATGGCGTGCCGGGCGAGCTTGCTGACCTCGCCGAGCGGGACGATGACCAGACTCGCGGCGCGCCGGTCCGGCGGCCGCGGGATCCGGCCCAGCTCCAGTTCCTCGCCGACGGCCGTGTAGTAGCACTGGATGCGGGCGAACAGCAGCATCATCAGCGGTACGGCGACCACGACCACCCAGGCGCCCTCCAGGAACTTGGTCGTGAGGAGGATGACCCCGGCCAGCGTGGTCAGCAGCGCTCCGGTGCCGTTGATCAGCGCGCGGCGCCGCCAGCCGTCGGGTTTCCCGGTCGCCCAGTGCCGGACGAGACCGAGCTGGCTGATGGTGAAGCCGATGAACACGCCGATGGCGAAGAGAGGGATCAGCCGGTGGGTGTCGGCGCCGGTCGCGACCAGCAGCAGGGCGGCCAGCAGGGCCAGCGCCACGACGCCGTAGCGGTACACCGGCCGTTCGGCGCGCAGCCCGAACAGGTGGGGCAGACGATGGTCGCGGGCGAGCAGGCTCATGAGCACCGGCAGGCCGCCGAAGCTGGTGTTCGCGGCGAGGAGCAGGACGAGGGTGACGATGAGGTTGGTTGCGTAGTAGGCCCACCCGTCGCCGTAGGCGCCGGCAGTGAGCTGGGCGAGGACGGTGACGTGGCCGCGGGGGGCCACGTGGTCGCGGCGGATCAGTACGGCGAGCCCGATGAGCATCAGGCCGAGCAGTGCGCCGAGCATGAGTTCGGTGCGCTGGGCGCGTTTGACGCGGGGCGTGCGGAAGGTCGGCACGGCGTTGGCGATGGCCTCCACTCCGGTCAGCGCGGAGCACCCGGACGAAAACGCCTTGAGCACCAGCAGGAGACCGAGCGACTCGTGCGCCGGGAAGGACTGCGGGGTGCCGACCACGGCCGCCGGGTGGGAGCGGAACAAGCCGAGCACGATGACGCCCAGAATGGCCATGATGAACAGCACGGTCGGTAGCATCAGCACACGGGCGCTCTCGGTGACGCCGCGCAGATTCACCGCCGTCAGCAGGGCCAGGCCGACCAGGCAGACCAGCAGCTTGTCGTGGGCGAGGGCGGGAAAGGCTGACGCCAGCGCGTCGGCGCCCGCGGTCAAGCTGACGGCGACGGTCAGCACATAGTCGACGACCAGGCTGGCCGCGGCGAGCAGGCTCGACGTGGCGCCCAGGTCCTTCTTGGCCACGGCATAGGCGCCTCCGCCGTCCGGGTGTACGGCGATGACCTGGCCGTACGACACCACCAGTGCGGCAAGCAGGAAGACGATCGCCAGGGTGATGGGCAGCGTGCTCGTGAGCGCCCCGGTCCCAGCGGCGACGAGAGCCAGCACGATTGCCTCGGGGCCGTAGGCGACCGAGCTGAGCGCGTCCAGCGACAGCGCCGCCAACCCCTCCAGGCTCGTGAGATGGTGCTTCTCGCCCTCACCCGGACGTAACGGAACACGTGGTTCCAGCTCGCGACTGCCAGGCCATACGCCATCGGGACCTCTCACCACGGCCGGTCGGACAGTCGGACGGTCGGGACCAGTTTCCTCCGGACCGCGTCTTCGCGCGTCGTGGTGATGGCCCGGGCGGGTCAGCCGGCGTGGGGGAAGGCCGGCCCTGCTCCTCCGCCGTGCGCAGCGCCGCGCGCAAGGCGTCCCGCAATCCCTGGTGGTGCTGGTCGAGTACGGCACGGACGTCGGGTTCGCCGTCCTCCGCCCCGGCATGGGCACGGGTGACCATGCAGCCCCAACGGGCGTACTCGCCGGTGCAGCGAGCCTTGATCAGCCCGGCGAAGAACTCCGCGACGGCGGGCAGGCCGCGCTCGCCCTCGGCGAGGCGGCGGGACATCGGCCGGGAGCGATGCGCGGGACCCGCCGCACTCCCCCAGTCCCGGGCGCCCGGAATGCGCGCTTCGTACTCACATGCGAATCTGAAAGTGGCCCCTCGTCCGAGATCGGCTACAGGAGGCGTCATCGTGAGCAAGAAGCAGAGCCGACAGAATCGCGGCGCCCGCACAGGTGGCCACGAACGCAGCGCGCCCGCGGAGACGAAGGAACAGACGCAGACGCACATTCCGGATGCGCCTGGGCCGGTGCGTGCGATATCGGAGCAGGTCTCCCACCGGAAGCAGCGTAGGTTCGGGCACAACTGATCTTCGGCGGCCGACCATGACCAAGGCGCTGTGGTGGCACCCCGCATGGGGGCCACCACAGAGTGCGTCTGCGCGTCGGCCTGAATCCGCGCGGCCCCGGGCGCCATCTAGCGGCGGCGCGCCGCAGGCGTGCCGCGGCCGGGTCACGGAGTCGCGCGACAATCGCCTGCCCTGTTCCATGAGCCACCCGCCGACGAGGACCGTGTCCCCTGTGCCCGGGTGCGCGGTCGGCGCGAACACTCCGCAGCCATCGGCATCGGCGCCGGGATCAGGGCGCCGGGCGTGAGCGGGACCGGATCCGCCGCTCTGCCCGGCCACCGGCCCCGATGCCGCGCGCCCCTTCGATGATTTCGTAGCACCTCCCGCGCGCCGAGTGCGGACTCCTCGTCCGGCGCGTTCGCCCGGTCGGTTGCGACCGCGAAGCGCATCACGGTGAACAGACCGCGCCCGCTGCGGCGAGTTTCGATGTCGATACCGAGGCCGGTGATGATCCCGGCCGTCAGGATCCGTCGTACTGCAGCCTGCACCCCGAGTACCGGCAACGTCATCTCGGTCGCCGGGCAGCCCGCGACTGTGCGCGTTGTCGACGCCGCAGACGCCGGGGCCCGTCGTGGCCACGGTCGGAGTGACCGGTCCGTCGTCCGAACGGAGCAGTTTCCTGCGCACGCGGCGCAGCTCCTGGAGGCGGGGCGCCGAAGTCCGGCTTGCCCCCGGTCCGCCGCGCCCGAACACCGCTCGCAGTCCGGCGCCGGCGAGCGCCCGACGAGCCGACATCGGCTCGGCCGGTCGTGTTCATGACGCGTGTCCACGTCGAGGGGGCGTGATGATGTCCGCGTCCTGCGCCGACACGGCGCTCAGCAGCGTCGCGGCACAGACGCCCTCCGGGCGCACTGCGCCGCCGGCTCTCCGCAGGATCTCAGGGATGCCCCCGAGCGGCAGCTCGCCGTGGGACTGCCTGGGTGCCGCCGGCCGGGCGTGCCGCGCGCTCCGGCGCGTCAGGCCAGGGCGAACAGCCCCTCCGCATCGATCACTTCGGCGCCCTCGAAGTCGGGCCTTGGCATGTCCCCGTATCGTTGAGCGACTTGGCCGGGAGCAGCGCCCTCCGGTCGATGTCACGTCGTAGCCCTGGGTCGGCCGGACTCCTGGTCGCGCCGCACAAGGACGGCGAGTTGGGCCTGCCGGACGGACGGGGCGGGCCCGTTCCCGCGTGTCGAGGCGCAGAGTCCGGCACACGTCTTCCGGGGCCTCGGGGGACACCTTGATGTCGCGACCCCGGTTTCAGCGAGGCGCGTCGACTGTGCAGAAGGTTCCGTGACTCCTCGCGCCGCATGCGCGACGAAGCCCTCCCGGTCAACGCATCCCTTCTCCCGGCGACCGACGGTGGACGGGCGGATCAGCATGCCCGAACGAACGATCATTCGGACATTTCAGACGAGTTCTGAAGCAGCCATTACCGGCGAGTACCAACAGCTGCTAGAAACGTCCTCGCTCACTCAACCCCCCACCCACCCCCCACACTTCGGAGGGCTGACAGGCATGTCAGTACGGAGATTCTGGGCGTCCGCATCCACTCTGGTCCTCGCCGTCGTGGCCGCGCTGGGCATGGCCCAGCCGGCCTCGGCAACCTCCTCGGCCGCCGCCGGCGGGTATGTCGCCCTCGGCGACTCCTACTCGTCCGGCGTCGGTTCGGGAAGCTATCTCTCCGACTCCGGCGACTGCCGCCGGAGCACCAAGGCCTACCCCTACCTCTGGGCGGCGGCGAATTCGCCGGCCTCGTTCGCCTTCGTCGCATGCTCGGGTGCCACGACCGGCTCCGTCGCCGGCAGTCAGCTGGGTGTGCTGAGTTCGTCGACGACCCTGGTGAGCGTCACCGCGGGCGGCAACGACGTCGGTTTCGCCGATGTCATGCAGGACTGCGTCCTGTACAGCGAGTCCACCTGCGTGAGCAGCGTGAACGTGGCTGTGTCGCAGATGCAGAACTCGCTTCCGTCCGGCCTGGGTTCGCTGTACAGCGCCATCCGTTCCCGTGCCCCGCAGGCCCATGTGGTGGTGCTGGGATATCCGCGGTTCTACCAGCTGAACGGGACCTGCATCGCCGGGCTCACCGAGACCGAGCGCTCGGCCATCAACAATGCGTCCGACGTGCTGAACGGTGTCATCGCCAAGCAGGCGGCCAATGCCGGATTCACGTTCTCCGGCGTGGTCGACGAGTTCACCGAGCATGAGCTGTGCTCCGGCGACGCCTGGCTCAACAGTGTGACGCTGCCGGTCTACAACTCGTACCACCCCAAGGCCGCGGGGCAGTCGGGCGGTTATCTGCCCGCCTTCCGCTCGGTCGCGTAATACGCAACGGGTAACGCGTTCGTGCGGTACGGAAAGGTGGCGGTCCGCCGGGAGGTCTCCGGTGGGCCGCCACATGTCTGCCGTCCCGCTCAGAGCCTGTCGGGTGACCTTCGATCGGATAGCGGACGCGGTCTGGTGCGTGCGATTCCAAGGCGGCGGGATGTCCTCGTAGCGGAGCTACTAGGATATTTCGGCAACGCGGGAAGCGTGGGTGCCAGGGCGTGGCCGCCCGGTCAGAGGTCACCCGACAGGCTCTCAGGCGCGGCCCGCAGTGCCCGACCGGGGCAGGGCGAGGGCCGTCGCTGCGGCGAGTACGGCGGTGACTGCCGCTGCCCACCAGCCGTGTCGGAACGCCTCGAGTGCCGCGGCCGGGGTCTGTGGGGTGGCGAGCAGAGTGACCATCAGGGCGACGCCGAGGACCGAACCGGTCTGGCGCGCCATCGTGGTGACAGCCGATCCGGTCGCGAACCGGGTCGGCGGAAGGGCCGTCGCAGCCGCACCGACCAGAGTGGGCAGGGCGAAACCGACGCCGATGCCAGTGATCAGCATGCCGGGCACGAACCCCGTCGCGTAGTGCGGGACCGTGTCGAGCGCGATCGCCCACCAGCCGAGGCCGACAGCGAACAGCAGGCAGCCGAGCGCCGCCGTGCGGCCCGCGCCGAGGCGGCGGACCACCGGGCCGGAGGTGACGGCGAGCGCCGGAACGACCAACGGGCCGGGCGCGATGGCCAGTCCGGTACGGATCGCCGAGTACCCCCACACCTGCTGGCACCAGAGCACCGAGGTCAGCAGCATCGCCGCGAACGCGACGGTGAAGAGAAGGGCGGCAAGGGTGGCGGCCGCGAAGGCCGGGGTGCGCAGCATCGGCAGCTCGACGATCGGGGCGCTGTGCCGGGCGGAGCGCAGCCAGAACGCCCCACCGAGCGCGACCGCGGCGACGAGCGAGCCGATCACCTCCGGCGAACCCCAGCCCCAGGCATCGGCCTTGACCAGTCCGAGCGCGAGCGCACCGATGGCGAGCGTGAGCACGGCGGCGCCGACCAGATCCGGGAAGCGGCCGTCGCGGTCCGGGCGGGCGTCGGGCAGCAGTCGGGCCCCGGCCACCAGTCCGACCGCACCGACCGGCACGTTGACAAGGAACACCCAGCGCCAGTCGGCCTCCACCAGCAGCCCACCGATGACGGGACCGAGACCGGCGGCGATCCCCCCGATCGCCGCCCAGCTGCGGATGGCCTGCGGTCGGCGCTCCGGCGGGGTGTTGACGAGCAGGAGCGCCAGCGAGGTCGGCATCAGTGCGGCGGCTCCGGCGGCCTGCAGGGCGCGGGCGGCGACCAGCCAGCCGACGCCCGGGGCGACGGCACAGAGTGCGGAGGCGACGGTGAAGACCGCCAGCCCGAGGAGGAAGCCGCGCCGGTGCCCGTACCGGTCGGCCAGCCGGCCGGCGACGACGAGCAGGGCGGCGAAGACGATCGCGTACGCGTTGAGCACCCAGGACAGCGAGGCGAGGGAGCTGCCGTGGAAGGAGTCGCCGAGGGCGGGGACGGCGACGTTGACGATGAACAGGTCGAGGTTCACGACGAAGACACCGGCCGAAATGATCCAGGCGGTGGCGCGGGAGCGCGCGGCCGAGCCCTTCGCCGTGGGCGGCGCGGGGTCAGCCGCATCCGTTAGTGAGTTTGATTCTCCAACTGTCATGGCGGCAAGGTAGCGCCAGTGAGTTTGAGATGGCAACCTTGTAGGGGTGAGTGCAATGAACCGTTCCGTGAGCCGGATCGACACAGGTGCCCTGCCCGGGCGGCCCTGTTCCGCCGCCGCCACGCTGCATGTGGTGGGCGAGAAGTGGGCTCTGCTCGCGGTGCGCGAGATCTTCTTCGGCAACCATCGGTTCGAGGCGATCGCCCGTAACACCGGGGCGCCGCGGGACCGCCTCGCGGCCCGGCTGCGCTCGCTGGAGCAGGCCGGGGTGGTCGAGCGACGCCCGTACAACGAACGGCCGCCGCGTTACGAGTACCACCTGACCGAGGCGGGCCGGGACCTCGCTCCGGTGATCCGGGCCCTGCTGGACTGGGGCGACCGCTGGGTGCTCGACGAGCCGCCCGTCGTCATGGTCCATGAGCCGGGCAGCGTCCCCCGGCCGGGCAGCACGGATACCCGTGTCGAGGACGGGCACGGGCACGACCTCGACGCCGCGTGGGTCTGCCGCACCTGCGGCGAGGAGGTCGTGATGAACACCCTCACCGTGGACGTCCGCGCCCCCGGCTGGGACCGGGCCGGCCCCACCCCCGTAGAGGCCGCCCCTGAAGTCGCGCCTCAGTAACGCTCGGCGACGTGCTCCCGCCCTGCCGGAGGCTCGTACGGCTCCGGCCAGAAGTCCGTGATCTCCACGATCCGGCCCTGGTCGTCCCCCGTGAAGAAGTGGATGGCGTGCATCTCTTCCAGGCCTGCGGTGAACAGCGTCCGTACGGCCACCTGTTCGCCGGCCCGGTCGGCCACGATCCGTTCAACACGGACATGCCAGTCCCCTGGATACTCCCGGTTGAATCGGAGATACCGCTCCTTGCCGCGGATGCGCTCGCGGGTCTGCGGCAGGTCGTAGAGCACCTCCTCGGCGAGCGTCGTCGCGAAGGTGTCCCAGTCACGTGTCTCGGCCGCGGTCCAGTACGTCTCCACCGTGGCGCGCAGATCGGCAGTCATGGTCCGAGTCTGAACCCCACCACTGACAACCGGCCTTCGCTCAACCCGCGGCCGGCTTCGACGCCTTGATCGAGTACATCAGTGGAATGCGGGGCCGGTCGGACGGGAAGCGATGGAACCCGTCGGCGTGCCGCTCCAGTGCCGCGAACCGCCGGAAGAGCGAGGCGTCGTGCTCGTGCAGGAACTCGATCCGCAGTCCGGCGGCGGCCAGCGCAGACACCACGTCACCGACGGGGTGCTGCCACTCGACGCTCCGGTTGTGGACGGTCGGTGCGTCGAGGTCCGCGTACGTACCCGGTGTCTCGTCGACCCATGCGTCGCGGCTGAAGTAGTCGTACGTGATCGTCGAGCCGGTCGCGTCGTCGAGGCAGTCGGTCAGCGGATGGAACTCCGCGAGATAGAGGAATCCGCCGGGCGCGACGAGCGCGGCGGCGATCTCGGCCCAGCGGCGGGTGTCCGGCAGCCAGTTCAGCGCACCGACGCCGGTGTAGACGATGTCGTACGAGGAGTCGGGGACGGCCTCCGCCGCATCATGGACATCGGCGGCGACGAACGCCGCCCGGTCCGGGGTGAACCCGAGCTCGCGGGCCAGACCACGGGCGGTCTCGACGGCCGGCTCGGAGAAGTCGAGCCCGACGACGTGCGCGGCGCCGTGCCGGGCCCAGGAAAGAGTGTCGAGCCCGATGTGGCACTGCAGATGCAGCAGCGACTTTCCCGTGACGTCCCCGACCTCCGCGAGCTCGAACGCACGCAGTGCGTCCTTGCCCGCCCGGAAGGCGTCGAGGTCGTAGAAGTTGCTCGCCGTATGGATCGCCACGCGCTCATCCCAGCGCGCGCGGTTGGCCTCGCGCCAGTCGTCCGGAGTCGGGGAGTACATATCGGGGAGGTTATCCACAGGCTGAGGACGATGTGAACGGATTTTCCGGGCCCGACGCAGAATGGGGGGCATGACTGAGATCACTGGCTCGACGACCGACTCCGCTCCGGCGCGGGCGAACGGCTCCGTTCCGGCACAGACGACCGATTCCGTTCCGGTGTGGGAGCAGCGCTTCCGGGCGCCCCGGGTGTCGCTGCCCGACTGGGCGGAGGACGCGCCGGACCGTGCGCTGTTCGTCTCCAACGCGACGGGGACGTACGAGCTGTACGCATGGGACCGGGCGAGCGGGGATCAGCGACAGGTCACCGACCGGCCCAACGGGACGACGGACGGGGTGCTGACCCCGGACGGCGAGGCGATCTGGTGGTTCGACGACACCGACGGGGACGAGTTCGGGGTGTGGATGCGCCAGCCGTTCCACGGCGGTGGCGGTGAAGGGGCGGCGGACGTGCCGGCGGCTCCCGGTCTCGCCCCCTCCTACCCGGCGGGGCTCGCGATCGGGCGGGACGGGACGGCGGTGATCGGCCGCTCCACCGACGAGGACGGGACGACGATCCATGTCGTACGGCCGGGGTCCGCGCCCGTCGAGATCTACCGGCACCGCGAGTCGGCGGGCGTCGGGGACCTGTCGCACGACGGGACGTTGATCGCCCTGGAGCACACCGAGCACGGCGACGCGATGCACTCGGCGCTCCGCGTGGTGCGACCGGACGGGACGACGGTCGCCGAGCTCGACGACACCAAGGGCGGTACGGAGGAGCTGGGGCTGACCGTGCTGGGCTTCGCGCCGGTGGCCGGAGACACCCGGCTGCTGATCGGGCATCAGCGGCGGGGACGCTGGGAGCCGATGATCTGGGACCCGGTGGCAGGGACGGAGACGGACCTCGCGATCGATCTGCCCGGCGACGTGGGCGCCGAGTGGTATCCGGACGGCTCCGCGCTGCTGATCGCGCACGGCTTCGAGGCCCGCAGCGACCTGTGGCGGTTCGAGCCGGGCACCGATACCGCTCCGGTCCGGGTGGAGACGCCGGCCGGATCGGTGTCGGGTGCCACGGCCCGGCCGGACGGCACGGTGGAGTATCTGTGGTCGTCGGCCGCGCAGCCGCCGGTCGTCAGGTCCACGACCGGCGCGGTGGTGCTCGATCCGCCAGGTGCGAAGGCTCCGGAGTCCGTTCCGGTGGAGGACGTGTGGGTGGACGGTCCGGGCGGCCGGATCCACGCACTCGTGCAGCGGCCCGCCACCCCCGCGGAAGGACCGTTCCCGACCGTCTTCGAGATCCACGGCGGCCCCACCTGGCACGACAGTGACGAGTTCGCGTCCGGGCCCGCCGCCTGGGTGGACCACGGCTACGCGGTGGTCCGGGTCAACTACCGCGGCTCCACGGGCTACGGGCGGGCGTGGACGGACGCGCTCAAGCACCGGGTCGGCCTGATCGAGCTGGAGGACATCGCGGCGGTACGGCAGTGGGCGGTGGAGTCCGGGCTCGCGGACCCGGAGAAGCTGGTGCTGGCCGGGGGCTCGTGGGGCGGCTATCTGACCCTGCTCGGCCTGGGTACGCAGCCGGACGACTGGGCGCTGGGCCTGGCGGCGGTCCCGGTCGGCGACTATGTCACGGCGTACCACGACGAGATGGAGGCCCTGAAGGCGATGGACCGCACGCTGTTGGGCGGCACGCCGGAGGAGGTGCCCGAGCGGTTCGAGGCCTCGTCCCCGCTGACGTACGTCGACGCCGTGAAGGCACCGGTCTACATCTCGGCGGGAGTCAACGACCCGCGCTGCCCGATCCGCCAGGTCGAGAACTATGTGGACCGCCTGAAGGACCGGGGCGCCCTGCACGAGGTGTACCGGTACGACGCGGGGCACGGCTCGCTCGTCGTCGAGGAGCGGATCAAGCAGGTGCGGCTGGAACTCGACTTCGCCCGACGGCACCTCGGGTAGTCGGCGTCCCGGCCCGCGCCGTGGCCGGCGACGGCGTGGGCCCGCGCCAGGCCCTGGTGGCGCCCGGGCCAGGCGGGGCCCACGCCACGCTCCGGCGCGGCGTCCCGCGCCGACCTCCGCCCCGCCCGGCGACATCCCGGGTGACCGGCGTCCTGGCCCGGGCGGATGGGGGTGCTTGCGGCACCCCGGTCCGGGATGCCGGATCGGGGACCGTACCGTGGAGGGGTGTATCGGTTCCTGCTGACCCCGCGATGGTGGGGGATCAACCTCTTCGCCGTCCTGGCCATCCCGTTCTGCGTCTTCATGGGCACCTGGCAGCTCGGGCGCTTCGAGGACCGCGTGCAGACACACGAACAGGCCCAGGAGCAGCCCGCCCCGGGCAGCAGGGCCGCCGAACCGCTCGACGATCTCCTGCCGGTCGACAAGGTGACGTCCGGGCGCCCCGCCACCGCGACCGGCCGGTACGCCGACCAGTTCCTCGTGCCCGGCCGGGAACTGGACGACAAGAGCGGCTTCTACGTCCTGAACCTGCTGCGCACCGACGGCGGCAAGGCCCTTCCGGTGGTGCGCGGCTGGCTGCCCGGCAAGGCCGGGCAGACCGCGGTTCCCGCCGCTCCGACCGGTGAAGTCACCGTGACCGGCGACCTCCAGGCGTCCGAGAACGCGGGGACTGCGGGCGTCGACCCGGCGGGCGGGCTCCCGGACGGCCAGCTCGGCATGATCAGCGCCGCGTCGCTGGTCAACCTCGTCCCGTACGACGTGTACGACGCCTGGGTGACGCTCCAGGACACCGACAGCAAGAGCACGGACGCCAAGAACAGCGGGGCCACTGCCCTGCGCCCCGTACCCGCCGTCGCGCCGCAGGGCAGTGGGCTCGACCTGAAGGCGTTCCAGAACCTCGGCTACACCGGCGAGTGGTTCGTCTTCGCGGCCTTCGTGCTCTTCATGTGGTTCCGGCTGGTCCGGCGCGAGGCGGAGGCCGCGCGGGACGTGCGGCTCGGCCTCGCGGCCGATGCGGACGCGGACAGCGCCTGAGGCGTGCTGACGTGACGGCACATACGTGAGGGGCCCGCCGGTTTCCACCGGCGGGCCCCTCACGTATGTGCCGTCGTTGCTACGCCGACGGGACGATTACGCCCGTCCGGTAGATCGTGCCCGCGCAGGCGTTGGGGATCCTCGCCTCCGCGACCGGCGCCCCGGGCTCCGGGGTGTGCGTCACGGCGACGCTGCCCTCCAGCGTTCCGCCACCGTCCTCGCCACCGAGCTGCGGCGCCGTCTGCGACGTCCCGTCACTGGTGCCGCCGCTGGTACCCGCGGCGCCGTCGGTCGGCGTCGGGGTCGGCGAGCTGCCTGCGGTGGGGCAGGTGTCCTTCGGTACCCAGGCGAACTGGACCTCGTACGTCATGGACGGCTTCAGCAGCACCGCGCCCGCCTCCTGCGACGGGTCGGGCAGTCCGGCCGCCGGGTCGCCCGCGGTGTGCTGGACGACATCGATCCTGGCCGGGTCAGCCGCGCCCGCCGTCTCGAAGCCCACGGTGCCGCTGCTGGTCACGGAGCAGTCCGTGCCGGAGATGTTGGAGATACGGAACGTGCCGTACACCGTGCCGTCGGCACCGGCCGCGCCCGCCTGGGCGGAGGCGACGCCGAGCTGCCCCGGGTCGCAGACCGGCATCGAAGCCGCCGCGGTGTCGGCAGGGTCGGCACCTCCGCCCGACGCATTGCCGTCAGTGCCCGTGCCGCCGCTGCCCGAGGGACTGCTGGTGCTGTTGGGGTGGCCGTTGGATCCGCTGTTGTGTCCGTCGGTGCTGCCGCCGTGGCTCTTCTCGTCGGCCTCCGAACCGGAATCGGCGCCGTTGCCGCCCTGGGCCTGCTCGCCGTGTCCGGCGATGGCCGGGTTGGCGAGGTCCGAGCCGGTGGAACCGGCGACATGGACGAACGCGGGGACCGCGGTGCCGATGAGCAGCGCCGCGGCCGCCATGCCGACGATGGCCTGCCGCCGCCGGGCGCGCCGGGCGGGAACGGCACGCCGCAGGTGGTCGAGAGTGCCGTCAGTGGGTGCGAGGTTCTGGACGGCGCCGTGGAACATACGGCGCAGTGCGAGCTCGTCCAGTTCAGGGCCGGAGCCGCCGGCTGCGCCGGAACCGTCGTCGGAGTCCGCGCCGAAGAGCTCCGGCAGACCTCCGAGCCGGGCCGTTTCGGCGGGGTCGTCGCCCCCGCCCTGCGCCTCCTGCGCGCCTGCCGCACCCGTCATGGATGCGGCAGCCTCCGTGGCGGCGTCCGCATCCGACTGCGGGTTCCGAGACCCGTTCGGCTGCGCGTTCGAGGTGTTCTCCGGCCCGTGGTTCACAATTCCGTTTCCAGTCCGGTCAATCCCACGCTCATGCGTGCGTCCCTGCCTGCGCTTGCGCCAGTTCATGCCTGGGCCTCCATCACGACGCGAAGCGCCGCGATACCGCGCGAGCCGTACGCCTTGACCGAACCCAGCGAGATGCCCAGCGTCTCGGCCACCTGGGCCTCGGTCATGTCCGCGAAGTAGCGCAGCACCAGTACCTCTCGCTGGCGCCGTTGCAGCCCCCGCATCGCTTTGATCAGCGCGTCCCGCTCCAGTTGGTCGTACGCGCCCTCCTCGGCGCTCGCCATGTCGGGCATCGGCTTGGAAAGCAGCTTCAGCCCGAGGATGCGGCGGCGCAGTGCGGAGCGCGACAGGTTGACGACCGTCTGGCGCAGGTACGCGAGTGTCTTCTCGGGCTCACGTACCCGGTTGCGCGCCGAGTGCACGCGGATGAACGCCTCCTGCACCACGTCCTCACACGACGCGGTGTCGTCCAGCAACAGGGCCGCGAGGCCGAGCAGTGAACGGTAGTGGGCGCGGTAGGTCTCGGTGAGGTGGTCAACGGTGGTTCCTGCGGCCACGCTGTGCTCAGCGCCCTCGCGCTGCGACGGGAGCTGGGCGGGGCGCGCAGCGGGCATGGGCGCAATCACCGGCATACCGCCGGGTGCGCGGGGCCTCCGGAGCGGACGCACTGAAGCGCCCCGCAATGGGCCCACCACTGTGATATCGAGAACCTCTGCCACGCCAGTTGGACACGTTTCCCCCCGTCAGGGTTGTACGCGTACGGCACCGCGTTTGGCGCTGTGCGACATGCCCTCATACGTACCTGCTCTTCCCCAAATGCCACGATTTTGCGCCCCGCCGCGCAAGAAGTGACCGCATAGACGCGCGCTCCCCGGCCACCGGTTCCAGCAAGCCGAAGGTCATCGTCGGACACCCCAACGTCCCAGCTCAAGAGGTTCAGACCAGCAACTTGCTCACAGGTGGTCCACAGAGCGTACAGAAACGATCGGATCAGGTCCGGGGAAATTCTGCGGCCACCGCTTCGGCGATCTGCGCCACGTTCAGCGCAGCTCCCTTGCGGAGGTTGTCGCCACAGACGAACAGCTCCAGGGCGCGCGGATCGTCCAGCGACCGCCGCACGCGCCCCACCCAGGTCGGGTCGGTGCCCACGACGTCGGACGGCGTCGGGAAGTCGCCGGATGCCGGGTTGTCGAAGAGGACGACGCCCGGCGCGGTCGCCAGGATCTCGTGCGCCCGGTCGACCGCGACCTCGTTCTCGAAGCGGGCGTGCACGGACATGGAGTGTGTCGCGATCACGGGTACGTACACACAGGTCGCCGAGACCCGCAGGCTCAGGAGGTCCAGGATCTTGCGGCACTCGTCGCGGATCGCCAGTTCCTCGGACGACCAGCCGTCCCCGGCGTCGACCCCGGCCCACGGCACGACGTTGAGCGCCACCGGCGCGGCGAACGGCGAGTCCTCGGCGTCCCCGAGGGCGCGGCGTACGTCCCCGGGCCTGGTGCCCAGTTCCGTGCCGGCGACCGTCGACAGCTGCTCGCGCAGCGCCGCGACCCCGTCGCGGCCCGCGCCGCTCACTGCCTGGTACGAGGAGACGACGAGCTCCCGCAGCCCGAACTCGGCGTGCAGCGCGCCGACGGCGACGATCAGCGACAACGTGGTGCAGTTGGGGCTCGCGATGATGCCGCGCGGCCTGATCCGTACGGCATGGGGGTTGATCTCGGGCACGACCAGCGGCACGTCCGTGTCCAGCCGGTACGCCGCCGAGTCGTCGATGACGACGGCGCCCTTGGACGCGGCGATCGGCGCCCACCGTGCGGACACGTCGTCGGGCACCAGGAAGAGGGCCACGTCCACGCCGTCGAACACGTCCTCGGTGAGTTCGAGGACTTCGGTCTCCTCGCCGCGCACGACCAGCTTGCGGCCGGCCGAGCGCGGCGAGGCGATCAGCGTCACATCGCCCCAGACGTCCGCGTGCTGCGAAAGGATCTGGAGCATGACGCCGCCGATCGCCCCGGTCGCTCCGACGACCGCGAGCGAAGGGCGGCGAGGTGTCATCGGCCGGTGCCCCCGTAGACGACGGCCTCGTCGGAGTCGCTGTCGAGGCCGAAGGCGGTGTGCACGGCGCGCACGGCCTCGATGACGTCGTCGGCGCGGGTGACCACCGAGATGCGGATCTCGGATGTCGAGATCAGCTCGATGTTCACCCCGGCGTCGGACAGCGCCTCGAAGAAGGCCGCGGTGACCCCGGGGTTCGTCTTCATACCCGCACCGACCAGGGAGATCTTCGCGATCTGGTCGTCGTAGCGCAGCGACTCGAAGCCGATCGTGCCACGGTTGCGCTCCAGGGCGTCGATGGCCTTGCGGCCCTCGGCCTTCGGCAGCGTGAACGAGATGTCGGTCAGACCGGTCGACGCGGCGGAGACGTTCTGCACCACCATGTCGATGTTGATTTCCGCGTTCGCGATGGTGCGGAAGATCGCTGCGGCCTCGCCCGGCTTGTCGGGCACGCCGACGACCGTGATCTTGGCCTCGGAGACGTCATGGGCGACTCCGGAGATGATCGCGTGCTCCACCTTCTGGTCCCCTTGCGGCTCGTTGCTGACCCAGGTGCCGCGCAGTCCGGAGAAGGACGAACGGACGTGGATCGGGATGTTGTAGCGGCGTGCGTACTCCACGCACCGGTGCAGCAGCACCTTGGAGCCGGACGCGGCCAGCTCCAGCATGTCCTCGAAGGAGATCCAGTCGATCTTCCGGGCCTTCTTCACGACCCGCGGGTCGGCGGTGAAGACACCGTCCACATCGGTGTAGATCTCACAGACCTCGGCGTCCAGCGCGGCCGCGAGTGCGACCGCAGTCGTGTCGGACCCGCCGCGGCCGAGGGTGGTGATGTTCTTGCCCTCCTGGCTCACCCCCTGGAACCCGGCGACGATGGCGATGTTGCCCTCGTCGATCGAGGTCCGGATACGGCCCGGCGTGACATCGATGATGCGCGCTTTGTTGTGGACCGAGTCGGTGATGACGCCGGCCTGGCTGCCCGTGAACGACTGGGCCTCGTGGCCCAGGTTTTTGATCGCCATCGCCAGCAGGGCCATGGAGATCCGCTCTCCGGCGGTCAGCAGCATGTCGAACTCACGCCCGGCAGGCATCGGTGATACCTGCTCGGCGAGATCGATCAACTCGTCCGTCGTGTCGCCCATCGCTGACACCACGACAACCACCTGGTTGCCGTTCTTCTTGGCATCGACGACTCGCTTGGCGACACGCTTGATGCCTTCGGCATCGGCTACGGAGGAGCCTCCGTACTTCTGCACGACAAGGCCCACGTGCGCTCCTCGCTCAATCCGTTACTGCGGTCGGCTCAGTTTAACGAGCAGTCCGGAATCGCCCCGTCGATATCACATCGTGAGATGTCCCGCTCACCAAGTGATCATCGGCGTGTCGCCCGGACTGCTCGTACGGGTCTGCTGCCCGGTGATCCCGGTACCACGCCCGCATGTGGCTCAGCCCACACCGGCAGGTTCCACGATCTCCGGGTCCGTCCCCTCCAGCGTGAACCGGAACCGCCCGGACCGCTCCCCGGAGCCCCCGCCCCGTCGAAGACCGTGAAGGCTTCAGCAGGGACCGGTCAGGCGCGGGTGCCGACCGCTCCTCTGGCAGCTGCCCGGAATCTCCGACCGGACCGGATCCGCACACCCTCCGACGCGATGCGCAGTGCGTCGCGTGCGATCGAATCCGATGCGGCACCGACACCCGGAAATTCCCGGGGGATTCCCGTCGTAGTTCTTGATCACGACTCGCAGCGCCGCACGCGGATGAGGGCGCCCAGGGACCGCGGCCCGAACCCGGCCGGACGGGCCGGGCCGGACGGCTACTTCACCGGGCGCAGTCCCAGCGGTCCCGCGATCTCCTCGGCCATCACCCGGCCCGCCTCCTCGGCCAGGTCGTCGTCGATGGTCTCCGAGTCCGTGTCCAGCCCGTCCAGTTCCTGGAGGGGCTGGTTCAGACGGATGTGGGCGACCAGGGACTGGAGGGCGCGCAGGGTGGCGGAGGCGGTGGAGCCCCAGTTGGAGAAGTAGGAGAACTGCCACCACCACAGCGCCTCGGTGGTGCGGCCCTCTTCGTAGTGGGCCAGGCCGTGACGCAGGTCCGTGACCAGGTCGGCCAGGTCGTCGGAGATGCGGGCCGGGACCGGGGCCTTGCGGGGCTCGTAGGGGTCGAAGACCTCGGAGTAGACGTCGATCGGTTCGAGAAGGGCCGCGAACCGATCGCGCAGGCCGTCGGCGTCCGGCTCGGCACCCAGGTCCGGCTCGTAGCGCTCGTCCGGGAGGACGTCCTCGTACGCACCGAGCCGGCCGCCCGCGAGGAGCAGCTGGGAGACCTGGAGGAGCAGGGTCGGGACAGCCTGCTCCGGCTCGTCGACCTTGGAAACCTCGGCGACCGCGACGATGAACGTCTTGATCTGGTCCGCGATCTGGACGGCGAAGTCGTCCGGGTCCTGCGTGACGGAATTCAGCGTGGCGTCAGACATCGAGGGGACCTCCCGTGGGCATGGTCGCGAACGGTGAGTAGAACATAGCGCCGCTGAACGTAAAGCCGCCGTGAGACGTCAAGGTTTCGTCTGCGAGGATCCCAGCCGTGGTGCAGGTGTCGTGCGGGGCGGAGTCAGACATCCAGCAAGCGCCTCCCCTCGAAGGCGCGGCCCAGGGTGACCTCGTCCGCGTACTCCAGGTCGCCGCCCACCGGCAGCCCGCTGGCCAGCCGCGTCACCCGCAGCCCCATGGGCTTGATCATCCGCGCCAGGTACGTCGCGGTGGCCTCGCCCTCCAGGTTGGGGTCGGTGGCCAGGATCAGCTCCGTGATCGAGCCGTCAGCGAGCCTCGCCAACAGCTCGCGGATGCGCAGATCGTCCGGGCCGACGCCCTCGATCGGGCTGATCGCCCCGCCGAGCACGTGGTAGCGGCCCCGGAACTCACGGGTCCGCTCGATCGCCACGACGTCCTTCGGTTCCTCGACCACACAGATCACCGTCTGGTCGCGGCGTGCGTCGCGGCAGATCCCGCACTGCTCCTCCTGCGCGACATTGCCGCACACCGAGCAGAACCGGACCTTGTCCTTGACCTCCAGGAGGGCATGGGCGAGACGGCGCACGTCGGTGGGCTCGGCCTGCAGGATGTGGAAAGCGATCCGCTGCGCGCTCTTGGGACCGACGCCGGGCAGCCTGCCCAGTTCGTCGATGAGGTCCTGAACCACGCCTTCGTACAACGGAACGCCTTCCTGAGCTGAGTGCCTCGACTGCTACTGCTGTTGTTGTCGTGGTACGTACGGTAGTTGCTGTGCCGGCGGATCAGAAGGGAAGACCGGGCATGCCGCCCAGCCCCTGGGCCAGCGGGCCCAGCTTCTGCTGCTGAAGCGCCTGCGCGTTCTCGTTCGCCGCCTGGACTGCGGCGACGACGAGGTCGGCGAGCGTCTCGGTGTCCTCGGGGTCGACCGCCCTGGGGTCGATCACGAGGCTGCGGAGCTCGCCGGAGCCGGTGACGGTCGCCTTCACGAGACCGCCACCCGCCTGACCATCGACCTCGGTCCCGGCCAGCTCCTCCTGGGCCTGGGCGAGGTCCTGCTGCATCTTCTGGGCCTGCTGCAGCAGCTGCTGCATATTGGGCTGGCCACCACCGGGAATCACGGTCACTCCTGGCATTTCGACGACAAATGTTTCGGTATGCCGAGCCTACGTGGTCACCGGGAACCGCGCCCCACCCACTGGCGAGCAACTCTTTCGGGTGAGATCCGGTCAACTGCGGCAAGACTCCTATACCTGATCACAGGCCATGCACACCCGGGAATACCGCGATTTCGGCCCCATGGCCCACCATTCGGCGGTAGGAAGGGCATGCATATCAATACGCACACGTGCGCCGTCCGTCACGCAGGGTTACGCAAGTCGGACGGACGGCCGCGTCGAAGGTCCGCCCGTCGTCACGTGCACGTGTCCCAATACGCGCGTCCGCAACGTCGAAAACGCAGAGTGCAGAGGAGTGCCCCGGTGAGTCAGCCGGAGATGCAGCCCGAGAGGGCGCCCCGCAACGAGTCCGGCGCGCCCGGTTCGGCCGTTCCGCCGGGCTCGGACCCGGGCTCCGGGTCGGGCTCGGAGCCGCGCGCCGGCTTCCGTACGCGGGGCCGGGATCTGACCGGCCAGCCGTTCCCGCTCGGCGACTGGGGCGAACCCGCGGAACGCCTCGACGAGCTGTACCGCTGGGTCGAGGCCGAGGCGCTGCGCACCGCCGGCTGGTATCTGAACGACCGGGTATGGAAGCGGCGCGGCGCCAGGGTGCTGCGGATCGGCACGGCGGCCGGGGCGGTCGCGGGCGCGGCGCTGCCGCTGCTCGATCTGACGGGCGCGCTGCACGGGGCGGCGGGCTGGGGCTATCTCTTGCTGCTGCTGGGTGCCGCCTGCATGGCCTGCGACCGGTACTTCGGCCTGACCTCCGGCTGGATAAGGAACCTCGCCACGGCGCAGGCCGTGCAGCGACGGCTTCAGGTGCTGCAGTTCGACTGGGCGTCGGAGTGCGTGCGGGAGGTGCTCGGACCGACCGAGGGGACCGCGAGCGAGGCGGCCGAGCGGTGCCTGGGGGTGCTGCGGCGGTTCTCGGAGGACATCACGGATCTCGTACGGTTCGAGACCGCGGACTGGATGGTGGAATTCCGGGCCGGGCCTGCGCCGATGGGGATGCAGGCACTGGTCTCGGGGAGCGGGATCGGCGGGCGTGCGGAGCCGGGGGCGGCGCCGGGGCGGTTCCCGATGCAGTCGGTGACCCGGCCGAACATGCCGCGGCAGCGCCCACCGGAGTCACCCCGGTGACGGTGGCCCCGGTGGGCGGTGACTCCGGTGGGCGGTGACCTCGGCGGTCCGGGCCGCCGCGTCAGCTGAAGATGATCATGGAGCCTTGGGCGAGGCTGCGGGTCGCCGCCGCGTGCAGGCCCAGCCAGACGTGCCGCTCCCGGGCGAACGGGCTGTCGTCGTACGGAATCGGGCTCGCCGGCTCCTCCAGCGAGGTCGGCGCGACAGGCGGCAGGGGGGCGGCCGGCGGGTTCGCCGGGTCGATGCCGATGGACGGAGCGACGTACTCCAGCTCCCGCAGCAGCCCGTGCGCGGAGCCGAGCGGGCCGCCCCCCTCCAGCAGCTGGTCGTTGGAGAGCGGGGAGGGGAAGTCCACGGGGACGTACGCCCCCGCATGGTCGTAGTGCCAGACCATGTGGGATTGCTTCGCGGTCGACTCGAACATTTCCAGCAGCTGCTCGTAGTCGCCGCCCAGTTCGTCGACCGGTGTGACGGCGAGACCGCTCAGCTGCAGCAGATAGGCGCGGCGCAGGAAGTGCAGCGCGTCGTAGTCGAAGCCCGCGACCGGGGCCACATCGCCGGTCAGACCCGGCATGTACGCGTAGACGGGCACGGACGGGAGTCCGGCCTCGCCCAGCGCGTTGTCGTAGACGGCTATCTCTTCGGCGAACGGGTTGTCGGGGCTGTGGCACAGCACATCGACGAGGGGGACCAGCCACAGGTCACAGGCCACGAAGTCTCGCTCTCCCACGGGTTCTCGCGCGGTTCGCGCGACGGTCGGGACAGCGTAATGCGAGGGGGCCGTCGCGCACAGTGGTCCTTCATGTCCGGCTGTGGAACACCTCGCCGCCGGACCGTCAGCCGCCGTGCCCCGGGTGCGGCGGGTTGCCGGCCGCGAGCCGCTCCGCCCAGCTGAGCGCGTGGGCGTTGTGGCCGTCGATCACCGCGCGCACCGCGTCGCGGTCCCCGAGTGTGATCGCCGCGACCAGGTCCGGGTGGCCGCTCCAGAGCCAGTCGCGCACATCCACGTCGCTGCGGAGGTACGGCACGGCGAACACCCAGGCCTGGATGCGCAGCCGGTGCAGGAAGTCGGTGATGTACGTGTTGCCGACGAACGCGCCCAGCTCACGCCAGAAGCGCAGGTCGTACCCGATGAGGATGTCGAGGTCTCCGCCCCGCGCCGCCCGTGCGGCCTCCTCGGCGCGACGGCGCACGGAGACCAGTGCGTCGCGGTACTTCGCCGCCTGCGCGCCCCTCGGGCGGACCGGCCCGTCGAAGATGCTGCGGATGACTCCGTCGATGACCAGGGTGCGGGCCTCGACGATCGCCCGGTAGTCGTCCACGGTGAACTCGTGCACCCGGAACCCACGGTGCTGGTCGGATTCGAGCAGGCCCTGCGCGGAGAGATCGAAGAGCGCCTCGCGGACGGGCGTCGCGGAGACCCCGTACTGCTCGGCGATCTGCTTGACGGTGAACTCCCGTCCCTGCTGCAAACGCCCGGCAAGCACCTCGTCACGCAGCGCGTCCGCGATCTGCTGCCGCAGCGTACTGCGGGTCACAGTTCCGCTCGGGCACATGGCGGCCCTCCCTTTTCGGCTTCGGGCCACCTTAAGCCAGGGCCGGGCCGGTGTGCCCGGATCCGGGCACGGGGGAGGGACGCCATGCGGATGGGCCCGCGGAATGCGGGTGGAGCGCGTCAGACGGTGTGCTCGTCCGCGACGGACAGGGCCACGTCCAGAGCCGCCAGACCCTCCTTGGCCTCGGCCTCCGTGACGTTGCAGGCCGGAACGGCGTGGGTGCGGTTCATGTTGATGAAGGGCCACAGGCCGTTCTTCTTGCAGGCCGCGCCGAACGCCGCCATCGGCGCATTGGCCTCGCCGGCGGCGTTGTACGGGACGAGCGGCTCCCGGGTCTCCTTGTTGCGGACCAGGTCCAGCGCCCAGAACGCGCCGAGACCGCGCACCTCGCCGACCGACGGGTGGCGCTCGGCGAGCTCACGCAGGCCGGGGCCGAGGACGGTCTCGCCGATGTGAGCGGCGTTCTCGACGACCTTCTCGTCCTCCATGACGCCGATGGTGGCGACGGCCGCGGCGCAGGCCAGCGGGTGACCGGAGTACGTGAGTCCGCCCGGGTAGGGGCGGGTCTCGAAGGTGGCGGCGATCTCCGCGGAGATGGCGACACCGCCGAGGGGTACGTAACCGGAGTTGACGCCCTTGGCGAAGGTCATCAGGTCGGGTGTGACGTCGAAGTGCTCGGCGGCGAACCACGTGCCGGTGCGCCCGAAGCCGGCCATCACCTCGTCGAGGATGAAGACGATGCCGTACCGGTCACAGATCTCGCGGACACCCGCGAGGTAGCCGGGCGGAGGCGTCATGATGCCCGCCGTGCCGGGGATCGTCTCCAGGATGATCGCGGCGATGGTGGCGGGTCCCTCGAAGGCGAGGGTGTCCTCCAGGTGCTGAAGGGCGCGGGCGCACTCCTCGGCCTCGGTCTCGGCGTGGAACGGCGAGCGGTAGAGGAACGGCGCCCAGAACCGTACGACACCCGCGGAGCCGTTGTCGGACGGCCAGCGGCGCGGGTCCCCGGTCAGGTTGATCGCGGTGGAGGTGGCGCCGTGGTAGGAGCGGTAGGCGGAGAGCACCTTCGTACGGCCGGTGTGCAGCCGGGCCATCCGGACGGCGTTCTCGACGGCCTCGGCGCCGCCGTTGGTGAAGAAGATCTTGTCCAGGTCGCCGGGGGTCCGCTCGGCGATGAGGCGTGCGGCCTCGGAGCGGGCCTCGATCGCGAACGCGGGAGCGAAGGTGGCGAGCTTGCCCGCCTGCTCCTGGATCGCGGCGACGACGGTGGGGTGCTGGTAGCCGATGTTGGTGTAGACGAGGCCGCTGGTGAAGTCCAGGTAGCGGTTGCCGTCGTAGTCCCAGAAGTACGCCCCCTCGGCGCCGGCGACGGCGAGCGGGTCGATCAGGCCCTGGGCGGACCAGGAGTGGAACACGTGCGCACGGTCGGCGGCCTTCACGGCCGCACCGGCCGCGGAGTCGACCTGCGGAGCGTGGGAGGCATGGGAGGCATGAGGGGTCATGCGGCGAGCGTAGGCCGTGCGGTGAGCGGCTCGACATGGCCATCTTGTATGGCGTGGGGCGGTTTGGTGGGCAGGGTGTCGGGTCGGCACGGGGGTACTTGATTGACAGCATCCTGCCGTACTGACAGCATGCTGTCATCAGAGTTCCGCTCATGACGCTCCGTCCATGAGGTTTCATCCATGAGGTTCTCGCCCGGGAGGTCGTCATGACCCGCAAGACCGTGCACCTGGCCGTCTACGACTCCTACGCCGACTGGGAGACCGGCCACACCACCGCGTATCTCGCCCGCAACGGCTTCACCGTGCGGACGGTCGGCCCCACCGCCGGCCCCGTCACCACCCTCGGCGGCCTCCGCATCCAGCCGGACCTCGCCCTCGCCGACGTACGCCCCGAGGACAGCGCACTGCTGATCCTCACCGGTGCCGACCTGTGGGACAGCGGCGACGAGCTGGCCCCCTTCGCCCGTACCGCCCGCACCTTCCTGGACGCGGGTGTGCCGGTCGCCGCGATCTGCGGGGCGACGGCCGGACTGGCCCGCGAGGGACTGCTCGACGACCGCGCGCACACGAGTGCCGTCTCCTTCTATCTCGCAGCCACGGGGTACGCGGGCGGCGCCCGGTACGTCGAGGCGGACGCGGTGACCGACGGAGACCTCATCACGGCGGGACCGACCGAGCCGGTCGCGTTCGCCCGCGAGGTCTTCGCGCGCCTCGGGGTGTACGAGGGCAGGAAACTCGACGCCTGGTACCGGCTCTTCCACGACTCGGACGCGAGCGCGTACGAGGTGCTGGCGGGATGAGCCGCGAGCAGCAGGACGCGCTCAGCCGCACGGCGCTCGGCGTCTTCCGACTGAACGGCCAGTTCCTCGCCGTTTCGGAGGAGCTGGCCGCACCTGCCGGGCTGACCGCGGCATGGTGGCAGGTGCTCGGAGCGGTGCTGGCCGAGCCGTTGCCCGTGTCCGGGATCGCCCGGGCCATGGGGATCACCCGGCAGAGCGTGCAGCGGATCGCGGATCTGCTGGTGGGCAAGGGCCTTGCGGAGTACGTACCGAATCCGGCCCACCGGCGCGCGAAGCTGCTGCGTCCCACCGAGGAAGGGCGGGCGGCGGTCTCCCGGATCGGCCCCGGCCACGCGGAGTTCGCCGCGCGACTGGCCCAGGAGCTGGGAGCGGAGGGCTTCGCGGAGACGGTGCGGGTGCTGGAACGGCTGTCGGTCGCAGTCGACGCGGTGACCGGCGCGCAACCCACCTCGCCCAGCGCGTGAACCCCGTCCTGTCCAGCGGATGAACCCGTCCCGTCCGGCGCCCCAGGACGGAGCCGGCAGCGGACGGGACCGACGCCCGGCCGGACTGCTGGGGCGGGACGTGCGCCGCTATTCTCGACCCGTCCGGCGTGTCGCCGTACGGGGGAGGTCGCACACCATGGAAAAGCTCGGGTCCACCGACCCGCAACGCATCGGCGCGTACCGCCTGTTGGGGCGGCTCGGCGCGGGTGGCATGGGGCAGGTCTATCTGGCCCGGTCCGATCGGGGCCGTACCGTCGCGATCAAGCTCGTACGCCAGGAGCTCGCCGAGCAGCAGGAGTTCCGCGACCGGTTCCGCCAGGAGGTGCAGGCCGCACGCCAGGTCGGCTCGGCATGGACGGCCCCCGTGCTGGACGCCGACACCGAGGCCGCCGTGCCGTGGGTCGCGACCGGATACGTCGCCGGGCCGTCCCTCCAGGTCACCGTCTCCGGGCGCGCGGGCGCACCGGTGGGACCGGCCTCACGGCCCTTCGGTCCGCTGCCCGAGCGCTCGGTCCACATCCTGGGTGCCGGGCTGACCCGCGCGCTCCAGGCCATCCACTCCGCCGGGCTCATCCACCGCGACCTCAAGCCGTCCAACATTCTGCTGACGATCGACGGTCCGCGGGTCATCGACTTCGGCATAGCCCGGGCACTGGACACCGTCACCGACGGTGGTCTCACCCGCACCGGGGCGCTGGTCGGTTCGCCCGGCTTCATGGCGCCGGAGCAGGTGCGGGGCGAGCGGGTGACCGCGGCGTGCGATGTGTTCTGCCTCGGCTCGGTGCTGGCGTACGCGGCGACGGGCAGGCTTCCGTTCGGCGGGGCGGACAACGAGGTCCATGCGCTGATGTTCCGGATCGCGCAGGAGGACCCGGACCTGAGCGGCATCCCGGTGGATCTGGTCGACCTCGTCCGGGACTGCCTCCTCAAGGACCCGGCCGCCAGGCCGACGACGGACGCGATCCTGGAACGGCTGGCGGAGGACGAGCCCGCCGAACCGTGGCTGCCGGGCGCGCTCCTCGCCCAGCTGGGCCGTCACGCGGTGGAGTTGCTGGACTCGGAGGACCCGGAGGAGCAGGAGGAGCCGGAACGGCCGTCGGAACCGGTTGCCCCGTCCGGTCCCGAGGACCTGGTGCCCGCGGCGGCGGAACCTCCCGCCCCGCAGCCTCCGGCCCCGCAAGCTCCCGGCGGGGTCCATGCGATGCCCACGGTGATCGGCACCTCAACCCCCGTACCGGGCCCTGCTCCCGCATATGGCTACCCGCAGTTGCCCGCCCAGCCGCACCCGGGTCAGGGACAGCCGTACGGCTACGGATATCCGCAGCAGCAGCCACCGCAGCACCCCGGCTTCGGCTCCACGCCTCCGTACGGCCCCCTCTATTCCGCCTCCGCCCCACAGCCCGAACCCGCACGCCGCACGGCGGGTTCGACCGTCGCTCTCATCGTGGTCGCCGTGCTCGTCGCCATCGGCGCGGGCGGTTCGGTGTACGCGCTCATGAGCGACGACGGCAAGACGTCCGGCGTGTCCCACAGCAGTTCGCCCGGCCCGTCCGCGTCCGACGCCCCGTCCGAGGAGCCGCCGGACGCCCCCTCCGACACTTCCCCGTCCCCCTCCGAGGCGGAGAAGAACGGCGACGGCTCCATCCCCGAGGGCTACCTCGGCACCTGGTCCGGCAGCATCGACAACTCCGCCGGTCACTCCACCCGCGAACTCGTCGTCCAGCAGGGCAAGGTCGGCCAGACAATCCTCACGCTCACCGCGGAGGGTCCGATCGACACCGGTGGCACCTACCGCTGCGTCTTCCAGGCGGATCTGACCGATGAGCCGTCCCCCGACGGACCGATCCACATCGGACCCTCCACGATCACGCTCGGCGAACCCATGACGTCCTGCACCCCTGGCAAGGCCACCACGCTGACCCTGTTGCCGGACGGCACGCTGCGTCGCGAGAACCCGGACACCGGCGAGAAGATCACGTACACGAAGACCGGCTGAAGGGTTCAGCCGAGCAGCGCTCCGGCCGCGTCGAGCAGCGGCAGCGTATGGACGAACCTGCCGGGCGCCGTCGGCGGAAGGTGCCACACCGGCGGCCGGACCCGCCCGGTCCGCGTTACGGCCGGCACGTCACTCACACGCCCGGCACGCGCGTTCAGCTGCGTCACCGCGTCCGGCCAACTCCAAGATCCCCGACGGTCCCGTCTTCCGCGGTCGCCCCCGACACCTGGTCGACGTTCCTCACCCGGGCGGACTGAAGTCTCTCTGCGCGGGTTCGCACTTCCCGCCCCCGCCTCATTGCGCAGCTTGTCCGACTGTGGGTGAATGCGGCAACAGTCGGTTGTCCCGCCCCGTCGGGCGCGGGCATGGGGTGGGGACAGAAGCATGAGTGGACGACGCACAGCCGGATACAGACGGGCGGCCCTGGTGGCCGCCATCGCCGCCGTTGCCGCGACGCTGTCCGGGGGGACAGCCTCCGCCGCACCGATGCCGGTTCCGCAGGACATCAACGGCGACGGCTACCGGGACCTCGTGGTCCCCGCGCCGGGAGCCTCGGTCGCGGGCCACGAACGGGCCGGGAGCCTCGTCGTGCTGTACGGGTCCGCCAAGGGTGTGTCCGCCTCCAGGCGTGCGGTGATCACGCAGAATTCGGCCGGGGTGCCGGGTACGGCCGAGGCGGGCGACCTGTTCGGCGCCTCCAGCGCCCTCGCGGACCTCGACCACGACGGCTATGCGGACCTGGTGGTCGGGGCGCCGGGCGAGGATGTCGGCACCACACTGGACTCAGGGGCGGTGTACGTCCTGTGGGGCAGCACGAAGGGCCTGGTCTCCGGTGCCGCACTGCCGACGCAGGTGCTGAGGCGCTGGGGCGCGGGCAAGGACGTGGCGGCGGTGTCCGGTCCGGGCGAGGCGCGGGTCCTGATCGCCAACTGGAACTTCACCACCGAACTGACCGGACCGTTCACCCGGAGCGGCGGGGTCGGTTCGTCCGTGCCGAACGAGGACATCGGCTGGATGCGCGCCGTCGCGTACGGCGATGTCAACGGCGACAAGGTGGCCGAACAGCTCCAGGTCACCGGCCGGGCGAACGGAAGCAGTGGGGGCCGGGTGCTGGTGAATCCGGTGCCCGGGACGTACCCGCCTCCGCTCCTGGAGGGCGAGGGGCTCAACGTCGCGGTGGGGGACGTGAACGGGGACGGTTACGGGGACGTCGTCGCCGGCGACCCGGACGAACCGAGCGACGTGGGGCCGATCGGTCACGTGGGCGGGTCCGTCTCCGTGTGGTTCGGGTCGGCGAACGGAGTCCCGCTGGACAAAGCGCCCATGACGTTCCATCAGAACACGGCCGGGGTGCCCGGTTCGAGCGAGCGCCACGACGAATTCGGCGCCGCGGTGGCCGTGGCCGACCTGAACAAGGACGGGCTCGCCGACATCGTCGTGGGCGCACCCGGCGAGGGGATCGGCACCAAGGGCGGTGCGGGCACGGTCACGGTCGTGCCCGGTCGCCGTACGGGGCAGCTGGGCGCCGGCTCGTACACCTTCAAGCAGGACACCCCGGGCGTGCCGGGCACCCCGGAGGAGAGCGACTCCTTCGGCTGCACGGTGGCGGCAGGGGACCTCACCCGTGACGGCAGGCCCGAGATCGCCGTGGGAGCGTGCGAGGAGGACGGGCGCGGCGCGGTCTGGGTGCTGCCGGGCGGGAAGACCCGGCCGGTGTACACGTCGGCGGTCTCCTTCGGCACGGGCTCGCTGGGACTGCCGGCCGTCGCTGGAACGCTGCTGGGCGGCGACTGGCAGCGGTGAGCGCAGGCGTCGCGGGAGCGCCGGGTTCGCCGGCCCCCGCAACGCCCCCTGGATCTGTCCTCCTGCTTCGGGCCGACGGCCATGGGCCCTGCCCTGCAGTGAAACTCACACCGCGTCGGTGACACCCGCAACAGCCAGCGCCCGGAAAGCCAGCCACAACTCGTAACGCGCACTGGGTGTTTGGAGCAGTGAGCGCTGGAGTACCGCTTCGATCCGGGTGAGGCGCTTGCGGGCGCCCGGCACGGAGATCCCCAACGCCTCTGCGGTCGGGGCCAGTTGAGCCTCGCAGTCCAGCCAGCACCGGACCGTCGCCTCGGCCGCCCCGCCGTTCCGGCGGAGCGGATGCAGTTGCTGGGCCGCCCACTCCCGAACATCGGGGCGGCGCAGGATCTCGTCCAGGGAGCGGGCCCCCTTCCCGGGCTCGGCAGGACGGGGTGCGCGGGCGGGTGTGGCGCGGATCCGCAGCGCCAGGTCGAGTGCGGCCTGGTCGGCGAGCCGGTTGAGGTCGCGTCCGAGCAACTCGCCGATCAACCGCAACCGTGCGGACAGGGTGTTGCGGTGGATCTTCAGATGCTTGGTCGCATGGGACGAGAACGCGAGCCAGGAACCCAGCGTCGCCGCCAGTTCCTGACTGCCGGGGTCCTGGCTGCGCCGGGGCAGGTAGGTGAGGAGGGGCGCCAGCAGATCGTCGGCCCACTGTGCGCCCTCGGCGCCGACGAGCAGCGCCGGTTCCGGTGCCGAGCCGAACCGGGCGTGGCGGACGGGCAGTCCGCGGGCGACCGCCAGGGCATGGAACGCCTGCCGGTATCCGGTCGCCGTGTCGCTGAGCGGAACCTCCTCGCTCACGCCGACCACGCAGTCGTCCACCACGACGGCGACTTCACGGCCGAGTCGCGGCTCGGTCCCGCCCGGGCCGGCGGGCACGACGAGGATCAAGTGGCGTGCGTACACCGGACACCGCACGATCCAGGACCGTCCGCCGGAGAGATCCGTGCAGACCTTCGCCACCTCGTCCCGCCGCCCGCCCGGGCACTCCACCACGCACACCTGGACGGGGTCCGGCAGCCTGGGCTTCAGAGCGCCCGCGACCTGGTGGGCAATGGAGAGCTGGCCGGTCATCAGCAGATGCAGCACCGCTTCCCGGCCGCGGGACTCCGCGAGGTCGACGCGGCGGCGTTTGCGTTCGACCGATTCGGCTGCCCAGCACATGGCCAGGGGCATCACCGCGTCGGCGAGGAGCGCGGCCAGCCCGTCCGGCAGCGGACGGCACGTGACGACGGCGAGGACCGGGACGCGGGCGTCACGGGCATCGGGCGGGCCGTCGAGGGGAAGCAGCAGAGCGGTGTCCTGGCCACGGTCGAGGGTGAAGGAGCGTGCGCCGAGGGCCGTCAGTTCCCTTGCGCCGTCGGAGGCGAGCGTGACGGCCGCGGCGCTCGTACGGTCCGGGGTCCGTGCCACGGCGTGCAGGACGGTTCCGTCGTCGTGGAGCAGTCCGGCCCAGCCGTCGGCGCGCCCCGACAGCCAGCGCAGCAGTTCCTGCACGCCACCGACGAGGGCCAGGCGGTTCATCCGCAGTACGTCGTCGGCCCGTTCCCGCGCTCGCACAGGCCCTCCGCTCCGTACTCGTGCCCGTCTGTCCCTGCTTCTGCCCCCTGCTTCTGTCCCCGGCAGTGGAGATAACCGGAGTGCAGAGTACCGGTTTGGCTGTGCGGACTGTTACCCCCGAGGTGCCCACACCGTGCGAATTGAATCTTCCTGTCGGGTACCCGCCGACCTACAGTCCGAACGTGTTCCGCGGACGGCATGGATGTCGGGGGATGTCGGGTGCCGTCCGTGGGCACAGGAGCGTCGGGGGACGGCGGGGTGAACGACGGCAGCGACCCACGGGGGTGGTCGCTGCCGTCGGCAGCGCGACGCCGGTCCGCGGTCGATTGTCAGTGGCGCCCTCTAGCGTCGGACCTCGTTGGTCCGACGGAGAGAGGCCCCGCGCATGGAGTTCCGCATTGATCGCAACGCACTGACCGATGCCGTGGCCTGGGCGGCCCGGGTGCTGCCCACCCGGTCGCCCGTACCCGTGCTCGGCGGGCTGCTGCTGGAGGCCGACGGCGAGGTGTTGCGGATCTCCGGCCTGGATTACGAGGCGTCCGCCCGCATCGAGGTGGGGGCGGAGACCGTACGGGCCGGGAAGGTCCTGGTCATGGGCCGACGGCTGCTCGATGTGTGCCGGGTGCTGCCCGAGAGTCCGGTGGTGTGCGCGGTGGAGGGTTCACGGTTCTCCGTGACCGGCGGCGGCGCCCGGTTCGGGCTGTCCGTGCTGCCGCTCGACGACTATCCGGCGCTGCCGCCGCTGCCCGAGGTGCTGGGAGCGGTGGACTCCGAGGAGTTCGCCGCGGCCGTCGCCCATGTGACCGTGGCCGCGGGCCGGGACGACACGCTGCCGACCCTCACCGGGATCCGGCTGGGGCTCGACGGCGACACGATGACGCTGGCCGCCACGGACCGGTACCGCTTCGCGGTGCGCACGCTCGGATGGAAGCCGGAGGCGGCGGGCGTCACGGCCGATGTGGTGGTGTCGGCCCGGCGGCTGACCGAGATCGCCCGCTCCTTCGGCCGCTCCGGCATGGTCCGCGTCGCACTGGACGTCGGATCGGCCGGCTTCGAACTCGCCGGGATGCGGACCACGGTTCGCCTCCTGGACGGCCGACTCCCCCGCCACGACAAGCTGTTCACGATGGTGGACCCGACGACCGCGGTCACGGACCGGGCGCCCCTGGTCGAGGCCGTCAAGCGCGTCGCGGTGGTCGCGGACGGCGACAGCCCGCTCCATCTGACCTTCTCCGACGGCTCGGTACTGCTTCAGGCGGGGTATGAGGACGATGTCGCGTCCCAGCGGCTGCCCGCGGTCCTGGAGGGCGCCGACGAGCTGACGGTCGCCTTCAACCCCTCGTACCTGATGGACGCCCTGGCCTCGTTCGACGCGCCGGTCGTGCAGTTCCGCATGATGGGTCCCGGCCAGCGCGCCATGATCACCGGCCGGACGGCCGGGGACGAACCCGAGGGTGGCCCCACGCACCGGCATCTTCTGATGTCCGTGAAGCCGCTGGTCTGACGGCCTCCCCCCGCTCCTTCTCCCGCCCTCCATTTGCCGGTCGGTCTAAACGCGCGGAAGGGCCGGGACGCCTGCGTCCCGGCCCTTCCGCGTCGTGCCGTCCTACAGGAAGGAGTTGATCTCGATGGTCTCGGTCCGGCCGGGGCCGACACCGATCGCGGAGATCGGGGCACCGGACATGTCCTCCAGCGCCTTCACGTACGCCTGCGCGTTCTTCGGCAGGTCGGCGAAGGTCTTGGCCTTCGTGATGTCCTCGGACCAGCCCGGCAGCATCTCGTAGACCGGCTTCGCGTGGTGGAAGTCGGTCTGGCTGTACGGGAGCTCGTCGACGCGCTTGCCGTCGATCTCGTACGCGACACACACCGGGATCTGCTCCCAGCCGGTCAGCACGTCCAGCTTGGTGAGGAAGAAGTCGGTGAGACCGTTGACCCGGGTCGCGTACCGTGCGATCACCGCGTCGAACCAGCCGCAGCGGCGGTCGCGGCCGGTGGTGACACCGCGCTCGCCACCGATCCGGCGCAGCGCCTCGCCGTCCTCGTCGAGCAGCTCCGTCGGGAACGGACCGGCGCCGACGCGCGTGGTGTACGCCTTGAGGATGCCGATGACCCGGCTGATCTTCGTCGGGCCCACACCCGAACCGGTGCAGGCGCCGCCCGCGGTCGGGTTCGACGAGGTGACGAAGGGGTACGTGCCGTGGTCGACGTCGAGCAGCGTGCCCTGACCACCCTCGAAGAGGACGACCTTGCCCGCGTCGATGGCGTCGTTGAGGATCAGCGTCGTGTCCGCGACGTACGGCTTGATCTGCTCCGCGTACTGGAGCATCTCCTCGACGATCTTGCCGGACTCGATGGCGCGGCGGTTGAAGACCTTGGCGAGGAGCTGGTTCTTCTGCTCCAGGGCCGCCTCGACCTTCTGCTCCAGGATCGACTCGTCGTACAGGTCCTGGACGCGGATGCCCACACGGTTGATCTTGTCGGCGTACGTCGGGCCGATACCGCGGCCGGTCGTGCCGATCTTCCGCTTCCCGAGGAACCGTTCCGTCACCTTGTCGACGGTGACGTTGTACGGAGTGATCAAATGAGCGTTGCCGCTGATCAGCAGCTTGGACGTGTCCACGCCGCGCTCGTTGAGCCCACTCAGCTCGGAGAGCAGGACCGCCGGGTCGACGACGACACCGTTACCGATGACCGGGGTGCACCCCGGCGAAAGGATTCCGGAGGGGAGGAGATGAAGTGCGTACTTCTGGTCGCCGACGACCACCGTGTGGCCGGCATTGTTGCCGCCCTGGTAACGCACCACATAGTCCACGGATCCACCGAGGAGGTCGGTGGCCTTTCCCTTGCCCTCGTCACCCCACTGAGCACCGAGCAGCACAAGTGCGGGCACAGGCGTACACCCCTTCCGGGCGGGGCATGTCCAAGGTCAGGGGGCGTACGAAAACGCCGTACATGCCGTACGACGATGTACGACGAAGCCTGAACCGTCGAACCGGGTGCCCCGGAATAGACGAAGCCCCTGGCGCAATAGCGCAAGGGGCTCTTGCACCAAGATGCTACCCGAGGAAGGACCGAGGTGTCGGCTGCCCAGCCCCCCGGCAACGGTACGGACCAATTGCTGGTGGTCATCGACCCGGTCGCCCGCCGGACCGACGGCGAGTCCGTCCGGATCGCGAAGGACGTGCTGAGCGCCGGTTCGCATGCCAAGATCTGCCTCCCGGACAGTCCGGAGGAGTTCGCGCGGGCCTTGTCCCGCCGGGGCAGCAGGCGGCCGGTGGTCGTCGGCGACGACCGGTCGCTGCTGCGCGCCGTGACCCTCCTGCACCGGGAGCGGGAGCTGGCCGGTGCAGCGCTCTCGCTGGTCCCGGTGGGTGCCGCGGCCGCGCTGGAACTCGCGCATTCGCTCGGCGTGCCCCTGAGCGCGGTCGCCGCGGCGCGCGCGGCACTGGACGGGGCGGTGCGCCGGCTCGACCTGCTGGTCGACGACAGCGACGGTGTCGTCCTGGGCGCCCTGCGCATCCCCGCCCTGTCCGCGGCACGGGGCACGGCGGCGGCGCACACGGGTGTCACGGCGGTCTGGGACACCTGCCGCTCCCTCGTACGGACCCTGGTCCGCCCCGCCCCGTCGCCGGCCCCGCCCGTCCCGCCCCGCACCCATCGGCTGCGGGTCGAGGTGGACGGGGTGCTGCTGAACGATCTGGACCGCCCGGTCGAATCGGTGACGGTGAGCGCGCAGGGCGGTGACGGGGGCCTGGCCGACGTGGTGGTCCGGACGACGACCGGCGAACCGGTGACCGCGGAGGCGAAGGCGGTCACTGTCTCCGGCGCGGACTTCCGCTACCGGGCGGACATACAGGTCGGCGGCCCGGTCCGGACGAGGACGTGGACGGTGCGGGCGGGTGCGTGGGGGCTGATGCTGCCGGTGGCGGCGGAGAGTGGATGATCCCAGCGCCGGGGGCGCGCACGTGAGGGTTCAGGGGCGTGTCGCACCTGCCGCGGCCTGCGGGCGACCGGCCCCTGACACACCGAGCGCGGGCGCGGAAAGAGGCGCACCCTGGTAGCAGGTCCTGGAGGTGTTCGCCATGATGAAAACCGCTGTCGGATGGCACATCGAGCTGGAATTCGAGGAAGACAACCACCGCACCCGCGCCGCCGCCCTCGTACGGCTTCCCGACGGGAACGAGGTACGTGCGCACGGATATGCCAGCCGCCACCCCTCCGACTCCCAGCAGCCGAGGGTCGGCGAGGAGATCGCGGGTGCCAGAGCACTGAACGAACTCGCCATGAACCTGCTGATCAAGGCGCACGACGAGATCGACGAGGCGTCCGGCCGGACGTCGCACCCGCTGACCTGAGCCGTTCCGAGCCGAGGCCCAGGGCCCAGTGTCCCGGGCCTCTTGCCAGGCTCTTCCGCTTTGCCTAACTCTTCCCCTCCGGGAGGTCGAACTTCTTGCGGTAGTCGCGCCAGCGGTCCATCATGCCGACCAGTTCCGTCTGCAGGAACTCGAAGAACTCCGCGGTCTCCGCGAGCCGCGTACCGGCAGGCGTGTCCGGGCCGAGGGTCTGTGCGCCCTCCTTGAGGGTGTGCTCCCAGCGGGTCAGGACCCGGTCGCGGCCGGCGAAGGTGGCGTACCAGATCTCGTTGTGCAGGCGGTAGCGGTCCCTGCGCGAGCCCGGGTCGCGTTCGCGGCCGACCATGCTGACCTGCGTGAGGTAGTTGATCGCGCCGGAGACCGCGGCCGGGCTGATCCGAAGCTGCTCGCTGAGCTCCGCCGAGGTCATGGAGCCGTCGTCGTCCGCGAGCAGCGCCGCGAAGACGCGGGACGCCATCCGCTGCATGCCCGCCTCGGTCATCTCGGCCGCGAAGCGCTCCACGAACCGCGACACGGCCTCCTCGTCGCGCGCGTGCTCGGGCTCCGGCTCGCGCTCACGCCCGTCCGCGCCGGTTTCGCTGCTCATCGCCCCATCGTCTCCCCTGAATTTCCTGCGGGTTCCCCGGCCCCGGGCCATACTCCGACTTTATACGCTTCCTTAACTTCACAAGTTTGTGAAAGTAGCGTACGTTCAGAAACATGACGAAGGCAATCACCGTGGCCGGACTGCACAAGTCGTTCGGGCGGACACACGCGCTGGACGGCCTCGACCTCGCGGTCGAGACCGGTGAGGTTCACGGCTTTCTCGGGCCCAACGGTTCCGGGAAGTCCACCACCATCCGGGTCCTGCTGGGCCTGCTGCGGGCCGACTCCGGCGCTGCCCAGCTGCTCGGCCGGGACCCCTGGAACGACGCGGTCGAGCTGCACCGGCGGGTGGCCTACGTCCCCGGTGACGTCACTCTGTGGCGCAACCTCTCCGGCGGCGAGGTGATCGACCTGTACGGCCGGCTGCGCGGAGGCCTCGACCCGGCCCGCCGTGCCGACCTCATCGAGCGGTACGAACTCGACCCCACCAAGAAGGGGCGTACGTACTCCAAGGGCAACCGGCAGAAGGTCGCCCTCGTCGCCGCGTTCGCCTCCGACGTGGATCTGCTGATCCTCGACGAGCCGACCAGCGGGCTCGACCCGCTCATGGAGGAGGTCTTCCAGAGCTGCGTCGCCGAGGAGCGCGAGCGCGGACGGACGATCCTGCTCTCCAGCCACATCCTCAGCGAGGTCGAGGCGCTCTGCGACCGGGTGAGCATCATCCGGCAGGGGCGCACGGTGGAGAGCGGTTCGCTGGCGGACATGCGGCATCTGACCCGTACGAGCATCACCGCCGAACTGGCCGGCGCGCCCAACGGGCTCGCGCACCTGCCCGGCGTGCACGACATCGACATCCAGGGCATGCGGGTCACGCTCCAGGTCGACACGGACAAGCTCGACGCCGTCCTCAGGTCGCTCACCGCGTCCGGTGTGCGGTCGCTGACCAGCACCCCGCCCACGCTGGAGGAACTCTTCCTGCGGCACTACGCCGCGGACACCGGCGAACGCGCGGGGGTGACGGCGCGATGACTGCCGTAACCGTGTCCGCGACCCGTGCCGGACGCTCCGCCCGGGGCGGGCAGCTCACCGGCACCGGAACCCTGCTCAGGCTCGCGCTGCGACGCGACCGGATCATGATGCCGATCTGGGTGATCGTGCTCGGCGGGTCGTTCTCCTCCGTCGGGAAGTCCTTCTCCTCGCTGTACGACACCGCGGCCCAGCGCGCCGAACTCGCCGCCTCGATGAACGGCAACAGTTCGCTGCGCGCGGTGTACGGACCCGTCTTCAATGACTCCGTCGGCGGTCTCGTCACCTGGCGCATGGTCGGCTTCGGCGCCGCGATGGCAGCCGTGATGAGCCTGATCATCGTCATCCGGCACACCCGCGAGGAGGAGGAGACCGGCCGCCAGGAAATGCTCTCCGCCGCCATGGTGGGGCGCCGCGCCCCACTGACCTCCGCCCTCCTCGCCGCACTGATCGCCGATGCCGCGCTCGCCCTGATGATCGTCGCCGGGATGGCCGGGTCCGGGGCGGGCGGGGCCGGGGCGGTGGCGCTCGCGCTGACGGTCGCCGGAATCGGGGCGCTGTTCGCCTGCACCGCAGCGATCGCCGCCCAGCTCACGGAGAGCGCACGGCTCGCGAAGGGGCTGACGGCGGCGGTGATCGGCGCCGCGTTCGTCCTGAAGGCGGCGGGCGACTCGTCGACGGATGACGCCTCGTCCGTACTGAACTGGCTCTCGCCGATCGGCTGGGCGGAGAACGTCCGGGCCTACGCAGACGAACGGTGGTGGGTGCTGCTGGTGGTCGGGGCCGCGGTGCTGATCCAGGGCGGGATCGCGTACGCCCTGGCCGGGCGGCGTGATGTCGGCATGAGCTTCCTGCCGACGCGTCCCGGACCCGCGACAGGGCGGATCTCCACGGCGTTCGGGCTGGCACTGCGGCTGCAGCGCGGTGCTCTGATCGGGTGGACGCTGTCGTTCGCCGCGGTCGGCGCCGTCTTCGGCGGGCTCACCGGCGGGGCGGCGGACCTCGTCGGCACCAACGAGAAGACGAAGGAAATCTTCGAACGGATGGGCGGACAGGCCGGTCTGACCGACGCGTTCCTCGCCGCGATGGTCGGGATGCTGGGGATGGTGGCCGCGCTGTACATCGTCGCGTCGGTGCTGCGGCTGCACGGCGAGGAAACCGCGGGGCGAGCCGAACCCGTGCTGGCAGGCGGGGTGAGCCGGATCGGCTGGGCCGCCGGACACCTGGTCATCGCCTTCGGCGGCGCGGCACTGATCATGGCGGTCGGAGGCCTCGGCCTGGCCGCCGGGTACGGCCACGAACTCCCGGCCGTACTGGGCGCGTCGCTGGCGCAGCTGCCCGCCGTCTGGCTGCTCGGAGGTCTCACCGTCCTGCTGTACGGCGCTCTCCCGAAGGCGGCAGTGGCCTCGTGGGGAGTCGTCGGGATCTGCCTGGCCCTGGGGTGGATCGGGCCGGCGGTGAACATGCCGCAGCCGGTGATGAACCTGTCACCGTTCAGCCACCTGCCGAAGCTGCCGGGCACGGAGATGCAGTGGCCGCCGGCGCTGTGGCTCACGGCGGGCGCGGTGGTCCTGGTGGCGGCGGGACTGGGAGCGCTCCGGCGGCGTGACGTGCAGCAGGGGTGAGCGGGTGACCGTTCCTGTCCTCGATCGCCGGACGGACTTGATGTTCAAGCCCGTCGAGGATGTCCCCACACCCTCGGGCCATGGAGGAGGTCGAGGACACCACCGGACCGCCACCGCCCTGCGGACCGGGATGCCGGGAGGAACGCTTCCGGTCACAGCTCCACGCGCAACTCCTTCAGGCCCCTGATCACATAGCCCGGGTTCCACTCCGGCTCGGACGCCAGTCGCATCCGGGGCGCCCGGCGCAGCAACTCACCGAAGGACGAGGCGAGTTCGACCCGGGCGAGTGGAGCGCCCAGGCAGAAGTGGATGCCCGCACCGAAGGTGATGTGCGGGTTCTCCTGCCGGGACAGGTCCAGCGTGTCCGGGTCCGCGAAGCGCGCCGGGTCGCGGTTGGCGGAGCCGAAGAGCAGGGCCACCTCGGAACCGCGCGGAATGACCGTGCCGTCGATCTCGATGTCGTCGAGGACCCAGCGCTCGAACATCTGCAACGGAGTGTCGTACCGCATCAACTCCTCCACGGCCGTGGGCAGCAGCCCGCGGTCGGCGCGGAGGGCCGCCAGCTGCTCGGGGTGACGCAGCAGCGTCCACCAGCCGTTCACGGTGGTGTTGACCGTCGCCTCGTGGCCCGCGTTCAGCAGCAGCACACACGTGGAGATCATCTCCTGCTCGCTGAGCCGCTCCCCTTCGTCGTGCGCGGCGATGAGCGCGGAGATCAGATCCGTACCGGGGTTCTTGCGGCGCTCCGCGATCAGCTCCCGCAGATACGCGGAGAACTCCACCGAGGCGCGGACGGCGGCGCTCGCGGTCTCCTCGGACGGGTTCAGTTCAAACATTCCGCAGATCGCCGCCGACCAGGGCCGCAGCAGCCCGCGGTCGGACTCGGGGATGCCGAGCATCTCGGCGATGACGGCGACGGGCAGCGGTTCGGCGACCGCGGCGAGCAGGTCGCCGCCGCCCGCCCCCACAAAGCTGTCGACCAGCTCGGCGGCGAGCCGCTGCACCGTCGGGACGAGCTGTTCGACCGTGCGCGGCGTGAACGCCTTCGAGACCAGGCGCCGGATCCGGGTGTGGTCGGGGGCCTCCAGGTCGAGAATTCCCTGCCCGTTGAGGGTGGTGAAGGGCTCGTGCGCGGCAGGCGGGGGTGTACGGCCGAACTCCTCGTGCGTGAAGCGGTGCAGATACGTCCGGCCCAGGCGCCGGTCCCGCAGCAGCGCGGACACATCGGCGTAGTGCGGAACGAGCCACTGGTTCGTGGGCTCGAACCGGTGCACCCGGCCGGCGGCCCGCAGCGCGGTGTACGCGGGGTACGGGTCGGCGACGAACGCCGGTGACCAGGGGTCGAACGTAGCGGTGGTGGCGGGCTGCGGAGACGGGTGCATAAACCGACGCTAACCGGACCGGCCGGTTTAGTCACGGGCGGCCCTCAAGGGGAGCAGGAGGTCAGGAGGGGGTGACCAGGCGGGCCTCGTACGCGAACACCGCGGCCTGCGTGCGGTCCCGCAGCCCGAGCTTCACCAGGATCCGGCTCACATGCGTCTTGATGGTGGACTCGGCGACCACCAGATGCGAGGCGATCTCCGCGTTCGACAGCCCCTGCGCGATGAGGACGAGCACCTCCGTCTCGCGCTCCGTCAGATCGCCGATCTGAGCCAGCGCGGGTGGCCGCGGGGCTCCGGCGAGCCGCGAGAACTCGGTGATCAGCCGCTTGGTGACGGTCGGCGCCAGCAGCGCTTCCCCGGCCGCCACCACCCGTACACCATCGGCGAGTTGACGTGCGGAGGCGTCCTTCAGCAGGAACCCGGACGCCCCGGCACGCAGCGCCTGGTACACGTACTCGTCGAGGTCGAACGTCGTCAGCACCAGCACCTTGGCGGCCGCGTCGTTGGCGACGATCTCACGGGTCGCCTCGATGCCGTTGAGTTCCGGCATCCGGATGTCCATCAGCACCACGTCGGGCCGCAGCGCGGCGGCCTGGGCGATGGCCTGCCGGCCGTCGACGGCCTCGCCGACGACCTCGATGCCCGGCATCGCCCCCAGGAGTACCGAGAAGCCCTCGCGGACCATCATCTGGTCGTCGACGATCAGGACACGGATGTCGTTCATGAGGTCTCGCTCTGCGTCGGTTCCTGGGCCGGGGGTACGGGGATGAATACGGCGATCTCGTACCCGCCCTCCGCCGTCACCTCGGCGGTCATCTCGCCGTCCAGCATGGCGACCCGCTCCCGCATCCCCGTAATACCGTGCCCGGCGCCCGGCGAGGGCTTCACCGGACCGGTCGGCGGCCCGTTGACGACCCGCAGCCCGAGCCCGCCGAGCACGTAGCCGATCTCGACCTTGGCGGTGGCGCCGGGCGCGTGCCGCAACGTGTTGCTGAGGGCTTCCTGGATGATCCGGTACGCCGACAGCTCGACGCCCTGCGGAAGTTCGCGTACCGCACCGGTGACCGTCTTCTCCGCCACCAGCCCCGCGTCCGCCACATTGGCGAGCAGTCCGTCCAGCTCGGCGAGGGTGGGCTGCGGGGCGTCCGGCGCCTCGTAGTCCTCGGCCCGCACGACGCCGAGGACCCGGCGCAGTTCGGTGAGGGCGGCAACGGCGTTCTCCCGGATGGTGACGAAGGCCTGCTCCAGCTCGGGCGGCGGGTTCTCCACCCGGTACGGGGCGGCCTCGGCCTGGATCGCGACGACCGACATGTGGTGGGCGACCACGTCGTGCAGCTCGCGGGCGATGGTGGTGCGCTCCTCCAGCAGCGTGCGCCGGTCGCGTTCCACGGCGGTGACGGTGCGCTGCACGGTCACCTCGCGCTCCGCCTCCCGGCGGATCTGCACGACGCTCACCACGAGCAGGGCGAACGCGGAGCCCACGGCCATGGGCCCGGTGGTCGACGAGTAGTGCCAGCCGAAGTTCTCCAGGAAGGTGCCGAGCACCACGGTCAGGACCCACATCCAGGCGGCGGTACGCGGCCGGGTCCGGGCCGCGACCACGACGAGCACCACCAGGTGCGAGAGGAACATGCTCGGCACCCACGGCCAGTCGCCGCCGGTGATCACGGCTGTCACCGGAGTGAGCGCCATCGACATCCAGAACGCGCCGACCGGCCGGAACAGCGTCATCGCGACGGTCAGCGCCGGGAGCAGCCCGGTCACGATGATCTCGATCCCGGACCAGGCCCCGGAGCCGTCCGCCACGGTGAGGCCGATGAGGATCGTGATCAGCGCGGCCAGCCCGACCAGCGCGTGCGGCGCCCAGCCGGCCCGCGCACGCATCCGCTCGGGCAGCAGCCGGGTCAGCGCCCGGCCGGTCCGCATCGGGGCCAGCGGACGGTAGGCGAACGCGTCATGGAAGAGGTCCTGCCGCAGGCCGCCTATCGCCCCTGCGGCCAGCCGGAACTCGGGACTTCTGGTCTTGGTGGTCACGCTCTCACGGTAGGCGGCGCGCCGCGCGACGTCGTCAGCAGTGATACGGATCCTGCGGCATCCGTCGCAAGGACTACTCGGACCCGCCCGGGCGGACCGGTCACGGCCGGGACCGCCGCCACCGGACGGCTCCGGGACCGCCTGTCACCACGCCAGCTGCGCAATCTCCTCCGCCACCACCGCACACGCATCCGCCGCCGGATCGATCAACGGAAAGTGCCCGACCTCCTCCAGCAGCGTCAGCCCCACCGTCTCCCCGGCCTTCGCCGCCGCATCGACGAACGCCTCCGCGACCGCCTGCGGCACCGTGAGGTCGGTGCGTCCTTGCACCAGCGCCGTGGCGATTCCCGTCGGCAGCAGCGCAGCCGGGTCGGCGTACGGGCTCCTGGCCGCGAAGTCCTCTTCCCTGCCGAGCAGTTGACCCACCGCACCGGAGCAGACATCCAGCTCCACCGCCGTGGTGAAGTCGGCGATCGGCGCCAGGGCGACAACGCCTCGCAGCGGCGGCGCCGCGGAAAGCCGCCACGGCGACCCTTCCGGGAGTACATGCCGGGCCGCTGCCCACAACGCCAGGTGACCGCCCGCGGAGTGACCGGTGACGACGATCCGCCGCGCATCGGCCTCCGGCAGTTCGCGGGCCAGCAGTGCGGGCAGCGCGTCCATCGCCGCGGCGACATCGTCGAACGTCTCGGGCCAACGGCCCGCCACCGGACCGGAACCGCGCTGCTGCGGGATCTCGCTGCCGCGCCGGTACTCGACATTGGCGACGGCGAACCCGCGCCGGGCCAGGAAGTCCGCGAGCGGCGACACATGCTGCCGGTCGTACGGCGCCCGCCACGCACCGCCGTGCAGGACGACCACGACGGGCGCCCCGGCCCGCCCGTCGCGCGGGGCGTAGAAGTCGATCACTTGGTCGGGGTGGGTGCCGTAGGCGGCGGTGGCGTCAGGGGCGACAGCCGGATGCGAGAACGCCGACTCGGTCTCGACTGCGTCCCGATCACGCGCGGCGGAATCCGACATGCTGCTCCAACCATCCGACAGAGGTGCCCAACTGGCCTGACCAGCGGGGACGGTATCAGCACAGGGCACCGCGTCCCCACGGGGATTGACCATGGGGACGCGGCAGGCGTCACACCCCGCCGAGCGGCCCGTTCACCACCTCACCCAGCACCCGCGCAGCCCGCTCCACATCCGCGAACCCCACGTACAACGGCGTGAACCCGAACCGCAGCACATCCGGCCGCCGCAGATCCCCGACCACGCCCCGGGCGATGAGCGCACGCATCGTCGGCTCGGCGACCGCCGCGTCCACACACCGCAACGACACCTGGCTGCCGCGCTCCCCGTGCGCCCCCGGGGTGACCGAGACGACCACGCCCTCCGGCACATACGCCCCGACGCACTCCAGGAAGAAGTCCGTCAGCGCCAGCGACTTGGCCCGTACCGCCTCGACCGGCACCCCGTCCCACACGTCCAGCGCCGCTTCGAGCGCCAGCATGGACAGGATGTCGGGGGTTCCGACCCGGCCGCGGACGGAACCGTCGGCCGGAGCGTAGCCCGGCGCCATCGCGAACGGGTCGGCGTGCGAGGTCCACCCCGGCAGCGGCGAGTCGAAGGCCGCCTGGTGCCGCTCGGCGACGTACAGATAGGCGGGCGAACCGGGCCCGCCGTTGAGGTACTTGTACGTGCAGCCGACCGCCAGGTCAACCCCGTGCGCGTCGAGCCCGACCGGCAGCGCGCCCGCGCTGTGGCACAGGTCCCAGACCGCGAGCCCGCCCGCCGCGTGCACGGCAGCGGTGAGACCGGGCAGGTCGTGCAGCCGGCCGGTGCGGAAGTCGACGTGGTTGAGCAGGACGACCGCGGTACGGGGGCCGACCGCACCCGGCACGTCCGCCGGGGCGACGGGGACGAGCCGGTGCCCGGTCATCCGGGCGGCGGACTCGGCGATGTAGCCGTCCGTGGGAAACGTCGTCGCGTCGACCAGGATCTCGTCGCGTCCTTCGGGCGCCAGCCTGCTCGCGGCGACGACGGCCTTGAAGACGTTCACGCTCGTCGAATCGCCCACCACGATCTGCCCGGCGGCGGCCCCGACGAGCGGGGCGATCCGGTCGCCGATCCGCTCGGGCGCGGTCCACCAGCCGCTCTCGTCCCAGGACCGGATACGCAGCTCGCCCCACTCGCGGGTGAGGACCTCCTGCATCCGGGCGGGTACGTGCCGGGGCAGCGCCCCCAGCGAGTTGCCGTCGAGATACATGGTGTCGTCGAGGGTGAACAGCTTCCGCAGATCGGCGAGTTCGTCGGCGGCGTCGAGTGCCGCGGCCCGCGCGGCGAAGGTCTCAGACATGGCTGCGCGCCGTCCACAGCTCCGGGAACACGTTCTTCGTGGCACGTTTCTCCAGCCACGCGACCCCGGCGGAGCCGCCGGTGCCGGTCTTCGAGCCCATCGCGCGCCGGGTGGCGACGAGGTGGTCGTTGCGCCAGCGCCACACCAGTTCACCGACGTCGGTGAGCGCCTCGCCGAGCCGGACGAGCTCGTCGTGCCGCTCGGGATCGGCGTAGATCTCCGCCCAGACGGCCTCGACCTCGGGGGACGGCTCGTACTTCTGCGTCAGGTCACGGCCGAGCACGGCCTGCGGTACGGCGTGCCCGCGCCGGGCGAGCAGAGCGAGCACCTCGTCGTACAGACCCGGTTCGGCGAGCGCCTTCTCCAGTTCGGCGTGGACGCGGGGTGCACCCCGGTGCGGTACGAGCATGGACGCGGACTTGTCGCCGAGCAGGAACTCCATCCGCCGGTACATCGCCGACTGGAAGCCGGAGCCCTCACCGAGTGCGCCACGGTAGGAGTTGAACTGGGCAGGGGTGAGCTGGGCGAGCGGCGTCCAGGACGCGTTGAGCGCCTCGAGTTCCCGCACCGACCGCTTCAGCGCATCGCGTGCGACCGGCAGCCGGTCCTCGCGGAGGGCGAGCGCCGCGGTCTCCCACTCATGGACGATGACCGTGAACCACAGCTCCATGACCTGAGTGGTGACCAGGAAGACCATCTCGCCCGGGTCGTCGGAGCGGAGGTGCTGGAGGTGGGTCAGGACATCCGCCTGGACATAGTCCTCGTACGGAGTCGTTCCCGCGAAGTCCAGGTGCGGGGTGTCCGCACCGGTGGCTTCGGGGTCGGGGTGGATCGTCGACATTGCTGTCTCCTCGACACGAGCTTCCGGGTAGCGGTCCGCCCCTTCCGTGAGGTGATGGAGCTCCGGTCCCCTGTCCGCATCCTAAGCGGAGCCCCGCGAAAGACGCAGGCCCCGCAGACGGCGATACGTCTGCGGGGCCGTGAACAGGGCGTATGCGCCCGCTATCCCAGGATCTCGGCGGCGGTCGGCGACGAGTCGCGGAGGAACGTCGAGCAGCGCTCGTACTCCTCCTGCTCACCGATCGACTGCGCGGCGCGCGCCAGGGCGTGCAGGGCGCGCAGGAAACCGCGGTTCGGCTCGTGCTCGAACGGTACGGGCCCGTGGCCCTTCCAGCCGGCCCTGCGGAGCGCGTCGAGGCCGCGGTGGTAACCGGTGCGGGCATAGGCGTACGACTCGATGACGCGGCCGCCCTCGAACGCCTCGTCGGCGAGCTGCGCCCAGGCCAGCGAGGAGGTCGGGTACTTCGCGGCGACGTCGGCGGGGGCGGTGCCGTTCGCGAGCAGCTCGCGCGGCTCCGGGTCGTCGGGCAGGTGGGTCGGGGGAGGCCCCCCGAGCAGGTTCTCGTGGATGGACATGGGTTCAAGTGTGCCTGGCACATGCGTGTCGGGGGTAGCCGGGCGCCCCGAACGGTCAGGCCCGGCCCGGCTCCCCGTTCTCGTCCCGCGCGGGCTCCAGGGGAGGTGCCACGACACCGCAGTGCACGGTGCATTCCGGACGCGCCTTGCCCTTCCGGTCCGCGGGCGGTGTCCGTACGGTCGCCCAGGCGATCGCCGAGCCCAGCACCATCAGCCCGGCACACATCGGCATGGCCCGCCGGAAGGTCGCGGCGAACTCACCGGCGTCGCGGTACGCCTCGGGCCCCATCCCGGCGAGCAGCGGCAGCGCGGCCACGGCGATCAGGCCGGCGGCGCGGGCGGCGGCGTTGTTGATCCCGCTGGCCAGCCCGGCGCGCGCGGTGTCGACGGAGGCGAGGACGGTCGCGGTGAGCGGCGCCACCAGGGTGACCAGGCCGAGGCCGAGCACGGCGACGGCGGGCAGCACGTGCTGGACGTACGCGGAGACGGAGGCGTCGCCGGGCCCCACCCGCAGCATGAGCAGCATCCCGGCGGCGGCCAGCAGCGGCCCGACGGTGAGCGGGATACGGGGGCCGATGCGCTGCCCCAGCTCGCCCGACGAGGCGGAGAAGAGCAGCATCAGCACGGTGCTCGGAAGGAGGGCGGTCCCGGCACCGAGCGCGGAGTACCCGGCCACGACCTGGAGCTGAATGGCGGAGAGGAAGAAATAGCCGCCGAGCGCCGCGTACACGCAGAGTGTGACGACATTGACGGCGGTGAACAGGCGGGACTCGAACACCGATGGCGGCAGCATGGGGTTCGCCCGCCGCCGCTCCACCTGCACGAACGCCACCCCGAGCAGCACTCCGCCCACGGCCGCCCCGATCACCGCAGCGGACGCCCCCTGCCCGGGAGCCTCGATCAACGCGTACGTCACGAGAGCCAGAGCCAGCGCGCCGAGCACGGCCCCCAGGACATCGAAGCGCCCGTGCGCGTGCGGGTCCCGCGACTCCGGTACGTGCCGCAGTGCGACCGGCACACAGATCACGGCGACCGGCACATTGATCAGGAACACCCACCGCCACCCCGGCCCGTCGACGAGCCACCCCCCGACGAACGGCCCGATCGCCGCCCCCACCCCACCGAAGCCGGACCACAGCCCGACCGCGCGCGCCCGGTCGTCCGGGTGAAAACTGGCCTGGATCAACGCCAGCGACCCGGGCGTGAGGAGCGCCCCGCCCACCCCCTGAAGGGCCCGGGCCGCAATCAGCACGCCGGCATTCGGCGCGACGCCGCACAGCAGCGAGGCGGCAGCGAACCACACCACCCCCACGACGAACACCCGCCGCCGCCCGTACCGGTCCCCGAGCGCCCCACCGAGCAGGATCAGCCCGGCAAGAGTCAGCATGTAGGCGTTGACGGTCCACTGGAGAGCGGCCAGATCGGTGCCGAGGTCCTTGCCGATACGGGGCAGGGCGACGTTGACGACGGTGGAGTCGAGCATGGCCATGGCGGACCCGAGGACGGTGGTCAGAACGACCCAGCGCCCGGGTGCGGAGGCGGCACGGATCTGACCGGCGGGTGTCTCGACCATGCGAGCAGCATCCCCGGTCCGGCGGGAGGCGGCCAGTCCGGCGCGGACACCTGCCGGTCCCGGATCAGCCCCTCGACGCCCGCACCGCCCCCAGCGCCCGGATCAGCCCCTCGACGCCCGCACCGCCCCCAGCGCCCGGATCAGCCCCTCGACGCCCGCACCGCCCCCAGCGCCCGGATCAGCGCCTCGACGCCCGCCTCCACCTTGCTGCGCGGGCACCCGACGTTCAGACGCAGGAAGCCCTCCGCGCCGTACACCGCCCCCGGCATGATCGCGACCTTCTCGCGTTCGATCAGCACCCGCTGCAGCGCCTCGTCGTCCACACCCAGCGGGCGCAGGTCGATCCACGCCAGGTAGCCGGCCTGCGGCGGTTCCCAGGACAGCTCGGGAAAGGCCGTGTTCAGGCGTTCCGCGACCAGTGCCAGGTTGTCGGAGACGTACTCCCGGACCGCGTCCAGCCACTCCCCGCCCTCCCGGTACGCGGCTATGTGCGCGGTCAGCGACAGGACCGCCGGGGAGGCGAGCCCCTCGGCCGTCTCCATGCGCCGCAGGAACTCCGTCCGGTCCACCGGGTCGCCGATGATGCCGTACGAGCCGGTCAGCGCCGGAAAGTTGAAGGACTTCGAGGCGGACGAGATCACCGCCCAGCGGCCCCCGCCCGCACCTGCCACGCGCACCCACGGCACATGCCTATGGCCCTCGTGCACGAAGTCCGCGTGGATCTCGTCGCTGATCACCGCGACCCCGTGGCGCGCCGCCAGCGCCGCCGTCTCGACGAGCTCCGGCTCCGTCCACACCCGGCCGGTCGGGTTGTGCGGCGAACACAGCACCAGCACCTTCGCGTCGGGGCGCGCCAGCTCCCGCTCCAGCGCCTCCGTGTCGCCCACCGGCACGCCCCGCAGCTCCCGGCCGAGACCGGTGATCGCCTTGCGGAAGCCGTCGTACGTGGGGGTGTGGACGACGACGCCGTCGCCCTGCGCCGTCCACATCTGGAGGAGCTGCGAGAGCTGGCTGAGCACCGACGGGGCGTAGACCAGCCGGCCGGTGTCCAGCTCGGTGCCGTACCGGGTCCCGTACCAGTGCGCTATCGCCGACCGGAAGTCGTCGTGCTGCCAACTGGTGTAGCCGAGGACGCCGTGGTCGAGGCGGGTCCGCAGCGCGGTCAGCACCTCCGGGGCGGTCTCGAAGTCCATGTCGGAAATGGTGAACGGGAGGAGCCCGTCGACCCCGAACCGGTCGGCGACTCCGTCCCACTGGACGCACCAGGTGCCCCTGCGGTCGACGACGGTGTCGAAGTCATAGCGTGCGCTCGCCTGCACCAGTGCTCCTTCTGCTCGTTCGCGGACGTGCCGTGGGCCCGGCACCCCCAGGGAGTACCGGGCCCACGGCCGCCGTTCGTACCTACTGCTACTTCAGCTTCGTGCCGGTGGACCGCAGGTTGGCGCAGGCCTCCGTGACGCGCTTGGCCATGCCCGCCTCGGCGGACTTGCCCCAGCTGCGCGGGTCGTAGACCTTCTTGTTGCCGACCTCGCCGTCGACCTTCAGCACGCCGTCGTAGTTGCGGAACACGTGGTCCACGATCGGGCGGGTGAAGGCGTACTGGGTGTCGGTGTCGAGGTTCATCTTCACGACGCCGTTCTCCAGCGCGGTGGCAATCTCCTGCTCGGTGGAGCCGGAGCCGCCGTGGAAGACAAAATCGAAGGGCGACGACTTGCCGTACTTGGCGCCGACGCCCTCCTGGAGGTCCTTCAGCAGCTCGGGACGGAGCACGACGTTGCCCGGCTTGTAGACGCCGTGCACGTTGCCGAAGGACGCGGCCAGCAGGTAGCGGCCCTTCTCGCCCAGACCGAGCGCCTCGGCGGTACGCAGCGCGTCGTCGACGGTGGTGTACAGCTCGTCGTTGATCTCGTGCGTGACACCGTCCTCCTCGCCACCGGTCGGGGTGATCTCGACCTCAAGAATGATCTTGGCGGCGGCGGCCTTGGCCAGCAGCTCCTGGCCGATGGCCAGGTTGTCGGCGAGGGTCTCGGCCGAACCGTCCCACATGTGGGACTGGAACAGCGGGTTCAGGCCCTTGGCGACGCGCTCGGCGGAGATGTCGAGCAGCGGACGTACATAGCCGTCCAGCTTGTCCTTGGGGCAGTGGTCGGTGTGCAGCGCGACCGTGATGTCGTACTTGGCGGCGACGATGTGCGCGAACTCGGCGAGGGCAACGGCGCCCGTGACCATGTCCTTGTTGTGCTGGCCGCCCAGGAACTCCGCCCCACCGGTGGAGATCTGGACGATGCCGTCGCTCTCCGCCTCCGCGAAGCCGCGCAGTGCAGCGTGCAGGGTCTGGGTCGACGTCACATTGATGGCCGGGTAGGCGAACTTGCCTGCCTTCGCCCGGTCGAGCATCTCGGCGTAGACCTCGGGGGTTGCGATGGGCATCTGTCCGCTCCTTGGGATGTGCGGGTGTGCGTTGCTGGTTCCCTGACCTGGGGGCGACGTCATCGTCGCCCCCATCTTCCCAGACTCTCGCTCCGGCTCCACCCGGCGGACTCCCTGGGCGGTCGGGCCGGGCCGCTGGAGGCATACGACGAGGGCGGACGGTTTCACGTGAAACCGTCCGCCCTCGAAGAAAAACGCAGGTCAGGCCAGCGATCAGGCCAGGTCGAGGTCCGACACCGTGTAGGCGTGGATGTACGGGAGACCCGCCTCGGCAATGGCCGGAGCCGCACCCCGCTCCACGATCGTGGCGACAGCGACGACCTCGCCACCGGCCTCGCGCACCGCCTCCACAGCCGTCAGCGGCGAACCGCCGGTCGTCGAGGTGTCCTCGACCACCAGGCAGCGGCGGCCCTTCACGTCCGTGCCCTCGATCCGGCGCTGCATCCCGTGCGCCTTCTGCGCCTTGCGGACGACGAACGCGTCCATCCGCTCCCCACGCGCTGCGGCAGCGTGCAGCATCGACGTGGCGACCGGGTCGGCGCCCAGCGTCAGCCCGCCCACGCAGTCGTAGTCGAGCTCGGCGGTCGCGTCCAGCATGACCTGACCGACCATCGGAGCAGCCTCGCCGTCCAGCGTGATGCGGCGCAGGTCGATGTACCAGTCGGCCTCAAGACCCGAGGAGAGGGTCACCTTGCCGTGTACCACGGCCTTGTCCTTGATCTGCTGGAGCAGCTCAGCACGTACGTCAGTCATGGCTACGAGCTTAAGGCCGCCCGCCTCACAGCCTGCGCCAGCTCCAGGTCGTCACGATCTCCAGCGGGTCGATCGGGGTGACATAGTGCGGCGCGGTGTTCAGTCCGTTCGGCGGACCCGATTGCGGCTCCACGCAGACCGCCTCGTCCTGCTCGTCGTAGACGACGACCCACTCGGTCCGGCTCTTCACCTTCAGTTCCAGTTGCTGCGGCCAGGTGAGCGTCACGTCAACCCCGTCGGGCATCCCGAAGCAGTCGTCCCACGGGCCGGGCAGCGGCGGGATCCGGCGGCCGGTCGGCAGATGGTTCTCGCCCCGCTCCTCCTGCCAGGCGGCGTCGAAGCCGATCTGCACGTCGTCACCGCCGGTTCCGAGGTTGCGCAGGAACCAGGGGTGCCAGCCGGCCTGTGCGGGGAACGAGTCCCCGTACGTCTCGATGCCGAACGCGAGCGTGATCGAGTCCTCGGCCAGTTCGAAGGTCTGGGTGACGCGGCCCGGATACGGCCACGGCTCGGCCAGGTCGTAGTAGAACGCGGCGTCGGTCCCGCCCTCCTTCGCCGTGAGCCACGCGGTGTCACGGCCGGTGCCGTGGATGGCGTGCGGCGGGGAGTTCAGCGGCAGCTGGTGGAGCACATCGCCGTTGTGGAACCGGCCGTCCTCGGTCCGCCCGCACCACGGCACCATGGGGAAACAGCCGTACCGCTCCCCCTGCCGCAGCAGTTCGGTGCCCCCGATCCGGAGGCTGCTGATGCGGCAGCCATTGGCGGGGTCCACGGTCAACTCGGCGTCGCCGACGGACAGCCGGACGTTCTTCTCGCTACTGCTCACACGACGACACTACTGGCGCCGCTACCTCCGCCGCCGCAGCGCCCGGCCGATGACGACCGCGGAGGCGAGCGCGAGGGCGGCCGCCGGGGCCACCCAGCGCAGCGTGGCGCCCGCGGTGGTCGACTCGGGCGACGGCACGGGGGCGTACCGGCCGCGCGGCGGCGCGTGGTCGACCTCCTCCGCGCTGCGCCCGATCATGGTCCGGCGCGCGTGCGCGGCCTCGGCGGGCGGCCCCTCGGGGGCGGGGAACCCCGTGTCCGCGTTGGGGTCGAGCGAGGGCGGCGGCACCGGCGCCTCGAAGACCGAGCCGGTGCCGGGGGGTGTCCGGTCGGAGGGTGCCTCGGCAGGGGGCGTGCCGTCGGACGGCGCCTCGGCGGAGGGTGCCTCCTCGGACCGCACGCGGTCGGCGCTCACGTCGTCCGTGGTCGCCCCTTCGGGCTGGTCGCCCGCGCCGTGCGTCGCCAATGTCTCGGTCACCAGCTGCTGCGTGAAGCGGTCCAGCAGTCGGTACGCCGCCGTCAGCGCCGTCTCCGGTTCCAGCTCCACGATGCGGCCCTCGCCGCCCGCCGTGCCCGTGAACGCGATCGTCGTACCGCCGTCCGTCTCCGTCAGGCGGATCGTCAGGCCGAGCTTCGCCGAGCCGGTGCCCCGCGCCTCCACACCCTCACCGGTGACGGAAAACCCTGCCCCGTCCGGCAGCGCGGTCGGTGTCAGCGTGCCGCGGTACGTGATCGTGTGGCCGCCGATCCGGACCTTGAGCCGGCCGGCCAGGGGGCCCGCGGACACGTCGGCATCCTGCTGGAGGCCCGGCACGCAGCGGGCGACACGGGCGGAGTCGCCCAGCGTCCGCAGCAGGGACGGGACCGGAACCGGAACGAACACCTCATGCTCCATGGAAACCGAGCCTACTCAGGCACGGCCGCCCCGTCAGCGCTTCCGCACCCGGAAGAGACGGGATCTCCCCCGGAGCGACACACCTCCGATCCCCCGGACCAGGCGAGCCCCCTCGCGCCCTCACGGCTCCTCCCAGTACCGCGGATGCACGAGCGTCGACGGCACCTGGCCCCGCAGCCGTCGGCCCTCCGCGTACCGGGCCGCCCGCGCCAGCTCCCCTTCCGAGAGGAACCGAAGTTTCGGCGGACGTGGAGGCAGGTGAAGGGCCGGAGGTCTCACGCCCGGGCGGGCGAGGACGAAGCCCCAGTCGGGGCGGCCCTGCGCAGCGTCCGTCGTGCGGTCCGGGCCCGCCGCGAAGCCGGACGGACGGCCGCAGATGCGGTACGGGCGGGTCCGCAGGCCCGCCGCGCTCATGGACGCCTCGACCGTCCAGAACGTCCGGGGCCGGACGACGGGCGGGCCCGCGTGCACCACCAGCCGTCCGCCCGGCGCGAGGGCTTCGGTGGCCAGGCCGTAGAACTCCGCCGAGTACAGCTTCGTGCTCGCCGTGATCCCGGGGTCCGGCAGGTCGGAGATCACCACGTCGTAGCCACCGTGCGACGCCTCCCGCAGCCAGTTGAACGCGTCCGCGGTGACGGCGGTCAGCCGCGGATCGCGGTACGCGTGCGCGTTCAGCGCGGAGAGTGCGGGGTCGGTACGGGCCAGTCGGGTGACGCCGCGGTCGAGCTCGACGACCGTGACGCTCCGTACGTCCGGGTAGCGCAGCACCTCGCGGGCGGCCAGGCCGTCGCCCCCACCCAGGATCAGCACCCGGGCATGGCGCCCGTTCATCGCCGGATGGACCAGTGCCTCGTGGTACCGGTACTCGTCGCGGGCGCTGACCCGCAGCCGCCCGTCCAGGAAGAGGTCCAGGGAGCTGCGACCGGCCCCGGTGAGGACGACCTCCTGCACGTCGGTCTGTACGGTGACCCGCACCTGGTCCCCGTACACCGCACGCCGTGCCACCCGCTCGAAGTCGTCGACCAGCACCGTGGCGGCGGCCAGCAGGGCGATCACCGTCACGTTGGCGACGATCAGCAGCCACCGGGACCGCCGGGTCAGGTCCCGCCGGAACACCCACAGCACCAGCGCCCCGCCTGCCGCCGCGTTGACCGTGCCGGTGAGCAGCGCCCCGGTGAGCTGGCCGAGGGCCGGCAGCAGGAGGAAGGGGAAGGCCAGTCCGCCGACCAGCGCACCCACGTAGTCGGCGGCGAACAGATCCGCGACCGCCCCGCCCGCGTCCTGCCGGTCGACGCGCTGGATCAGCGTCATCAGCAGCGGGATCTCCGCGCCGATCAGGATGCCTATGGCGAGCGAGAACCCGACCAGCGCGAAGCGTGACTCCCCCATCCACGCGAACGACGCGTAGAGCACGAGCGCCGAGCAGCCGCCGATCAGTGCGAGAGCCGCCTCGATCAGCCCGAAACCCACGGCGGCATGGCTGCGCAGACGTTTCGCGAGCAGCGAGCCGATCCCCATCGCGAAGACCATCACGGAGAGCACGACGGATGCCTGGGTGACGGAATCGCCGGTCAAGTAGGAGGCGAGAGCGACCAGTTCGAGCTCGTAGACCAGTCCGCAGGCGGCGCAGACGAAAACTACGGCCAGCACGAGGAACCGACCGGTCCGCGGTCGCACGGGAAGACGCGGCGCACCCCCTCGCAACGACACCTGCATCTGCTGGTCGATCATGATGCGAACGCTACGTCACGATGACGTCGCTGCTTGTCACCCCCAAGGGTGCAAGTGCCGTGCACGCAACCGAGTCGAGGCGATTCAGGGCGCCACCACCGGCGTCCGCACTCCCACCCTGGTGCGGGTCACCACCAACTGCCCCTCCTGCGGGTACGCGTGCCAGGTGCGCCATCCGACCTGGTCCTCCGACCGCTGCGCGAGCATGGCGGTGAAGGCGTGCGGGCTGCCGGGGAACGTACCCGCGAGGCCGTGCGGATGGTCGGTCACCAGCGCGAGGAGCTCCTGCGCACGCCCGGCGAAGGAGCCCGCGGAGAGCGTCTCGACGCGCGCCGCGAACTCGTACTCCCAGTCACCGAGGCGTTTGGCGACGCCGAGCGGCAGCGGCGTGGAGCTGCCGGGGATGCAGGCGACCGTTTCGGAACAGGTACCGCCGTCCTCCTCGAGAAGCACCTGGTGGGAGGCGCCGAGCAGACGCAGCTGCAATTGGGCCCCGCCGAGCTCGAGGTCGAGCACGGCCAGGGCTGGGAGCGGCTCACGCCCCAGCGCCCAGGCCAGGTCGGCAGCACAGGTATCGGAATAGGCCGTCTGGAGGGTCGTGAGCATGGGTCGGCTCCGCAAAACACGCATGGACACATGGACAGGGGACGCCCCCGTAACGACGCACGCGGGGGGTGGGGAACGCCCGATCAGGTCCAACTGGGGTCCGAGGGCTGAATGTTCTCTCCAACGAGGGAATCATGAAGTACGCCGCGTCCACAGCGTTTTTGCCCAACTTGCCGTGGTTTCCATCCCCTCGGGGGCCCGACGGTTCAACTGTTCACCGCCAACGCGCCGCACGGCCCAACAGAAAGGTGCCCGGCGGGAGTTCACCCGCCGAGCACCTTCACCACGCGGACCAGCTGCCCCGTGTCAGCTGCCTCCGCCGCATCCGCCCCCGCCGCCGCACGAAGAACCGCCGCCGCACGAGGAGCCCCCGCCGCACGAGTGACCACCGGAGTGGCCGCCGCTTCCGCAGGACGAGCCGCCGCCGTCGCCGGCCCACCAGCCGCCACCGGCGGCCGCGCCACCGCCCGAGCCACTGCCCGCGCGGCGCCGCCCGCTGCGCACCCGCCCCGACCTCCGGTTGGCCGCCGCCGCCAGCAGCAGCACCACGACGAACCCGACGAGCACGACCCCGATCAGCACACCAGGAAAGTTCTCCATCGACCTCACGTCCTTCCGTCCCCCGAAGCGAGGTCCCCCGCTTCACACCGCTTCTCGCGTGAGTGGGGGATGCCCTCGGCCCCCCGGAGCCAAAGCAGACTTGAGCAACTCCAGAGCTTCGGCCCAGGATGGCGGGCATGACACAGGGACGACCGCTGCTCAACCGCCGCCTCGCCGAATTCGGCACGACGATCTTCGCGGAGATGTCGGCGCTGGCCGTACGGACCGGCTCCATCAACCTCGGCCAGGGCTTCCCCGACACCGACGGCCCCGAAGAGATCCGGGAGGCCGCGGTCCGCGCGCTGCGCGCCGGCCACGGCAACCAGTACCCGCCGGGCCCCGGCGTCCCGGAACTGCGCACCGCGATCGCCGACCACCAGCAGCGGAGGTACGGACTCGCGTACGACCCCGACTCCGAGGTCCTCGTCACGGCGGGCGCCACCGAGGCCATCGCCGCCGCCCTGCTCGCCCTGGTGGAACCCGGCGACGAGGTCATCGCCCTGGAGCCGTACTACGACTCCTACGCCGCGTGCATCGCCATGGCCGGCGGCACCCGCGTCCCGGTCACCCTGCACCCGGACGCGGACAGCGGTACGTACCGGCTCGACCTCGACGAGCTGCGCGCCGCCGTCACCTCCCGCACCCGGCTGATCCTCCTCAACACCCCGCACAATCCGACCGGCACCGTCCTGACCCGGGAGGAGCTGGCGGCGATCGCCGCACTCGCCTGCGAGCGGGACCTCCTCGTCGTCACCGACGAGGTGTACGAGCATCTGGTCTTCGAGGGCACCCACCTGCCGGTCGCGGGCTTCCCGGGCATGCGGGAGCGGACCGTGACCATCGGCTCCGCGGGCAAGACCTTCTCCTTCACCGGGTGGAAGGTCGGCTGGGTGACCGCGGCCCCGGAGCTGGTGGCGGCGGTCCGCTCGGCGAAGCAGTTCCTGACCTACGTCTCCGCGGGCCCGTTCCAGTACGCGGTCGCCGAGGCACTGCGTCTGCCCGACAGCTACTTCGACGGGCTGCGCGCGGATCTGCGGGCCAAGCGGGACCTGCTGAGCGCCGGGCTGGCCGAGGCCGGATTCGAGGTCTACCGGCCCGCCGGGACGTACTTCGTCACCACCGACATCCGTCCGCTCGGCGGCGAGACCGACGGATTCGCGTTCTGCCGCGCGCTGCCCGAGCGGTGCGGGGTCGTCGCCATCCCCAACGCGGTGTTCTACGACCATCAGGAGGCAGGCCGCAGCAAGGTCCGGTTCGCCTTCTGCAAGCGGGAGGACGTGCTGCGCGAGGCCGTCGCGCGACTCAAGGGGCTCTGAGCGACGGCCCGTCCTGCGCCGTCCGTCCGGCTCCGGCTTCCTCGGGTCCGAGCCGCGCTTCCTGCTGCCCGCGTTCCCGCTGCCACTGCCGTCGGCGCACACCCCGACAAAAACCCGGCCGAGGACGGCGGTCGTGGTGACCGTCGCCCCGGCCGGGCTGTCGTGCGCCTACGGGACGTATCTGCTGACGCCGTCCCGCCGGCGCTGTGAACGGCTGTGCGCTCAGGCGCTCGGCGCGTCCGAGCCGTCGCCCGGCTCCTTGTCGGCCGGCTCCAGCCCCAGACGCTCCCGCAGCCACTTGTCGAACTCGATCGAGGCCCGCACCCAGCTGACCGTCGACGAGACGAAGTGCTCCAGGCTGACGCCCGTACCGATGAGCATCTGCGCCTCACCGATCAGGCGGACCGAGGTCTCGGTGTCCTCGGCGCCCTCCTCGGCCTCGTGGGTGTGGGTGTAGACCTTGGGCCACAGGGTGCGGCGGTTCCAGTCGTCGATCGCGTCGAGGAGGACCGGGCGCTGGTCGGCGGGGTGCGGGCGGTCGTAGAACGTACGGACCGAGAAGACCTGCTGCTCGTCCTCGCCACGGAACATGAAGTACGTGCGGAAGTCCTCCCACGGCGCCGCGAGGTCACCCTCGTCGTCGACGACGTACTTCAGCTCCATCTGATCGAGAAGCTGCTTGACGAGGTCCTGGTCAGGGACGACGGGGCCCTCCGGTCCTGCCGCCTGCGGTTCGGGCTGGCCCCCGAAATTCGGAATCGAGGACGGGTCGATGCTCACCGTGAATTTCCCTTCGTACGGTTGGCGCCATCCTCTCCCATCGTGGGCGGGGAATGGCAACCCCCGACTGGTCCGATCAGCTACCGGCTGACATGATCCCGCCTGTCGGGGAGGGGCTCCGGGAGGGCCCGCGGGAGGGGATGTCATGGACGGAACACGCGGCAGGGCCGCCCGTTTCCGCTCCCCCTTGGTGCTCCTGGCACTGCCCGTGCTCGTCGTCGCCTGGATCGGGTGGTCCGTCATCGGCTTCCTGACGAGCGACAATCCCCTCGACAGCGCGTCGAAGGTCCCCTGCGACGAGGCGATGGAATTCACCGGGGTCCCGTTGCCGGCCGGAGCGCGCGACCGGCGGTGCGTGACGCGCGTCTGGCTGGACACGGAGTACGACGTCCGCTTCCGGATCACCCGTAAGGAGTTGGACGCCTGGCTGGAATCGGAGTTCCCCGGCACCGAGCTCGACCCGAAGTTCTGCGCCGGCGAGGTCGACACCTGCGCGCACATCGAGTTCGGCGACCAGCGGCCGAGCCAGGCGGTCGCGGCCGATGTGTCGGTCGTGTACGAGGGCGGCGGCACCGCCCTCGTACACTTCGAGCCGTTCGACGTCTGAGAACCACCCGGTCCGTTACCGCGCGGGCCCTACGATCAGACCGCTCCCCTCGCCGTCCCCGAACGTGTCCACCCGCACGGTGTCCCCGTCCCTGACCTCGCCCGCGAGGATCTCCTTCGCGAGCCGGTCACCGATCGCGGTCTGGATGAGGCGACGCAGCGGCCGTGCCCCGTACGCCGGGTCGTTGCCCTCCTTGGCCAGCCAGGCCAGCGCGGCCGGGGTGACGTCCAGGGTGAGCCGCCGGTCGACCAGCCGCTTGGCGAGCCGGTCGATCTGGAGCGCGGCGATGTGCGCGAGCTCGTCGCCGGAGAGGGCGGAGAAGACCACCAGGTCGTCGAGCCGGTTGAGGAACTCCGGCTTGAACGAGGCGCGTACGAGCTCCAGGACCCGCTCCCTCTTCTCCTCCGGCTTGGTCAGCGGGTCGACCAGGAACTGGCTGCCCAGGTTCGACGTCAGGACCAGGATGGTGTTGCGGAAGTCCACCGTCCGGCCCTGGCCGTCGGTGAGCCGCCCGTCGTCGAGCACCTGGAGCAGGATGTCGAAGACCTCGGGGTGGGCCTTCTCCACCTCGTCCAGCAGGATGACGCTGTACGGGCGGCGACGGACCGCCTCCGTGAGCTGGCCGCCCTCCTCGTACCCCACATAGCCGGGCGGGGCACCGACCAGCCGGGCGACGCTGTGCTTCTCGCCGTACTCGCTCATGTCGATGCGGACCATGGCCCGCTCGTCGTCGAACAGGAAGTCGGCGAGCGCCTTCGCCAGCTCGGTCTTGCCGACACCGGTCGGGCCGAGGAAGAGGAACGATCCGGTGGGCCGGTCCGGGTCGGCGATACCGGCCCTGGTGCGGCGTACCGCGTCCGACACCGCCTGCACGGCCTCGGTCTGGCCGATCAGCCGCCTGCCCAGCTCCTCCTCCATGCGCAGGAGCTTCTGGGTCTCGCCCTCCAGCAGGCGTCCGGCCGGAATGCCCGTCCAGGCGCCGACGACATCGGCGATGTCGTCGGGGCCGACCTCGTCCTTGACCATGGTGTCCTTGGCGGCCTCCTGCTCGGCCTCGTCGGCCTCGGCGAGCTCCCGCTCCAGGCCCGGGATCTCCCCGTACAGCAGCTTGGAGGCGGTGTCGAAGTCGCCGTCGCGCTGGGCACGCTCGGCCTGTCCACGCAGATCGTCGAGGCGCTCCTTCAGCTCACCGACGCGGTTGAGGCTCTGCTTCTCCTTCTCCCAGCGGGCGGTGAGGCCGCGCAGCTCCTCCTCCTTGTCGGCGAGGTCGCGGCGGAGCTTCTCCAGACGCTGGACGGAAGCGGCATCGGTCTCGCTCTTCAGCGCCAGCTCCTCCATCCGCAGGCGGTCGACGGCGCGCTGCAGTTCGTCGATCTCGACGGGCGAGGAGTCGATCTCCATACGCAGCCGGGACGCCGCCTCGTCGACCAGGTCGATGGCCTTGTCGGGGAGGAAGCGGGAGGTGATGTAACGGTCGGACAGGGTCGCGGCGGCGACCAGCGCGGAGTCCGCGATCTGCACCTTGTGGTGCGCCTCGTAACGGCCCTTGAGGCCGCGGAGGATCGCGATGGTGTCCTCCACGGACGGCTCGGCGACCAGGACCTGCTGGAAGCGGCGCTCCAGGGCGGGGTCCTTCTCGATCCGCTCGCGGTACTCGTCGAGCGTCGTCGCACCCACCATCCGCAGCTCGCCGCGGGCCAGCATCGGCTTGAGCATGTTGCCCGCGTCCATGGCGGAGTCCCCACCGGCGCCCGCGCCCACGACGGTGTGGAGCTCGTCGATGAACGTGATGATCTGGCCGTCGCTCTCCTTGATCTCGGAGAGGACGGTCTTCAGGCGCTCCTCGAACTCCCCGCGGTACTTGGCGCCCGCGACCATGGCTCCCAGGTCCAGCGAGACGAGCCGCTTGTTCCGCAGGCTCTCCGGCACATCGCCCTTGACGATGCGCTGGGCGAGCCCCTCGACGACGGCGGTCTTGCCGACGCCGGGCTCGCCGATGAGCACGGGGTTGTTCTTCGTACGCCGCGACAGGACCTGCACGACGCGCCGGATCTCCTGGTCACGTCCGATGACGGGGTCGAGCTTGCCCTCGCGCGCGGCGGCCGTGAAGTCGGTGCCGAACTTCTCCAGGGCCTTGTACTGGCCCTCCGGGTCGGGTGTGGTCACCCGGCGCCCTCCCCTGCTCTTCTCGAATGCGTCCAGCAGCTTATTCGCGCCGGCGCCCTGCCCGGTGAGGATCTCACCGGCGCGGCCGCCCTCGGCCGCGATACCGATCAGCAGATGCTCGGTGGAGAGGTAGTCGTCGCCGAGCTCCTTCGCGCGCTGCGCGGCGTCGGAGATGACGGCGAGCAGCTCACGGTTGGGCTGCGGCGGAGCGACGGTCGACCCGGTGACGCTGGGCAGCGACGCGAGCAGCCGCTCGGTCTCGCTGCGCACGGCGGCCTGGTCGGCCTCGACGGCGGCCAGCAGGTCGATGATGTTCTCGTTGTCCTCGCCCTGGAGCAGGGCGAGGACAAGATGCCCAGGGGTCAGATCGGGGTGTCCGTCCTTCACGGCCCTGCTGGTGGCCGCATTGATGGCATCCCGGCTCTTGTTGGTCAGCTCGGCGTCCACGTGCGCTCTCTCCTCCTTGCGGTGACTGGCCTGTCCATAACTCTGACCAGATCAACGTCCACAAAGTTGAGTCTATTCCACTCAAGGCGCATCCTGCGGTCCCACGCCACTTGAACCAGGGCCGGAACCCGGAGAGGAAACAGGGCTCCCGGTCGAGTGAACCGGCCGGACCGCTCCTCCGCCACCGCACCGCATCGGGGCACGGGTCTGCGGATGCCTACCCTTTCCCCATGGCCGTAGACGTACGCAACCCCAGCCCCGAGTACCTCGCCTTCTGGCGCGAGTACCACGTGTGCACCCTGACCACCCACCGCCCCGACGGCAGCCCGCACGTGGTGCCGGTCGGCGTGACGTACGACCCCGAGGCCGGGCTCGCCCGCATCATCACCAACAAGAGCAGCAGAAAGGTCGCCAACGTCCTGGCCGCCGGTCCGGACGGGGCACGGGTGGCGGTCTGCCAGGTGGACCGGGGGCGCTGGGCGACGCTGGAGGGCCGCGCGACGGTCCGTACGGAGCAGGACGTGGTCGACGACGCGGTACTCCGCTACGCGGAACGCTACGGGCGCACGCCGACACCCAACCCGAACCGGGTCGTCATCGAGATCGCCCTCGACCGGGCACTGGGCCGGGGCGCACCGGTCCGCACGGCCTGACGGCCGCCTCCGGGCAGCACAGCGGCGCCACCGTGTTCAGGTCACGATGGCGCCGCTGTGTGGGGGAGTGTCCGAGCGACATGGAACGACGGGGGATCGCTCAGGCACTGCGGGGGGTGGCGGAGATGGTTTCTGGTTCGATCAGCTGGTGGTCACGCTGATCAAGATTGACGAAGATCATTCCGTACCGGATCGCACACCGGACAGGCTGCGGCGCCCCGCGGGGGCGACGCAGGCACCGGTAGGCGCGGACCTCGTCGTCGTCCTCGAGGACGACGACGACAGGCTCTCCGAGCAGGGTGACCATCAACGAATCGCCATGGCGGGGGAGTGCCGTGAGCAGATCGATGAAGTGCCACCCTGAGCGGTAGGCCGAGGCCATCTCCCGCCGGAAGACCCTGTCGTCCGGCGGGATGGTCACGCCTCCGCCAGATTCACCGGAGAGCTGCCCCAGCCGACATCGTCTTGGTGGAGGTCGACGGCGGCACCTGTCGGCACACTGCCCCAGCCGACATCGGCTTGGCGGAGGTCGACGACAGCGCCTGCCTGCACACTGCCCCATCCGACGTCCGGGGGAGAGACATTCGCCACGAGCAGCAGCGCAGCAGCGCCAAACACAGTGACAAGCACTGAGCGAAGCATTCGCTTGTACATAGTCGGCTTCGTCCTCACTTGATGGTTTCCTCTCCCCCGCCCAACAAGACGATGGCTCATTCAGGCACGTCAATGCCACAGGAGCGATGCATCATGTTCCTGCATGTTCAGGACCCTGGGGGGTGGAGATTTGCCTACAAACAACACCGAACCGACACATACTCACGCGGTCACGGACCTGTGCACGGAGGGGGCACGGCTGTACGCCAGCGCACTGAGTGTCGGACGCATCGCTCGCGCCGAAATGGAACCCGCACCCTGCCTCATCGAGTTCGGGCTCCTGCTTCCCGACCCGGACGACGCCTCGTGGCTCCGCCCGGTTCCGCCCTCGGCCGCCCTGGCGCAGCGGCTCCACCCGCTGGAACGTGAGATCCAGGACCGCAGACGGACGTCCGTGGAACTGACTGACGCCTTTGAACCATTCATGGCCATCAGCGCCCAGAGTCCGGCACCCACGCATGCGATCACCGTGCTGGAAGGCATCGACCGGATCAACGCGGCGCTCGACCTGGCCATCGCCGAGAGCCGGACCGAAGTGCTGACCATCCAGCCCGGAGGCGGACGCAGCGAGGAAGTCCTCAGCGAAGCCCTGACCCGCAGCAAGCCTCTAATAGATTCCGGTATCAGCGTCCGCACCCTCTACCAGCACACGGTCAGGCACAGCCAACGCACTTTCGCCTACGTGGAACTGATGGCCGGCGCCAGAATGGAGATCCGTACGCTCGAAGAGCTCATCGAGCGTCTCATCATCTGCGACGACACCGTCGCCTTCATCCCGGTCCGGGACAGCCCCCCTATCGCCCTCGAACTGCGGCACCCCGGGCTGGTCGCGTACCTGACGAAGGTGTTCGAGCAATTCTGGCGCCGGGCGGTTCCGTTGAACGAAGCAGCCCCGTACGACCCGGCACGCGACGGCATCACCGGCGTCCAGCGCGCCATAGCCACGCTGTTGGTCGAGGGGTACGTCGACGAGGCCATAGCCCGCCGTCTCGGCATGAATGTCCGTACCTGCCGTGCGCATGTCGCCAAGCTCTCCTCCACCCTCGGCAGCAACAGCCGCGCCCAACTCGGCTACCTGATAGCCCAGTCCGGGATACTGGACACCCCGGACGACGGAACCCAGGATCTCGACATGACGTCTTCCGAGACGCCCGACCAGGACACCTGAAGGACACGCCGGGCCTCCCAGGCCACGCATTCCCGCCCCACTCAGAGCCTGTCGGGTGACCTTCGATCGGATAGCGGAGCGGCCTGGTGCGTGCGATTCCAAGGCAGCGGGATGTCCTCGGATGGGGTCTCCCCCGCTCGAACGAAGCTGAGAGCTTGGGGAAGGAGCTACCAGGACATTTCGGCAACGCGGGAAGCGTGCGCGCCAGGGCGTGGCCGCCCGATCAGAGGTCACCCGACAGGCTCTCAGCCGCGCGGCGGGCCGGGTCGCCGGCTCAGCCTGCCTCGCCGCCGATTCCCTCGCACAGCGAAGAGCGGCACGGCACCACTCCGGTATAGAGCAGATAGGCCAGGAGGACGGCCAGGATGATCACCTCGCAGGCAAGAAGCCCCCACAGTGCGGACCATGCCTCCGACCGCGCCTCGAGCTCTCGACGGCTGCGGACCCGCCGCCAGGGATTGCTGGGGTCATAGACCATCAGTGCCTCTTCGCCGGGTGTCCCCCATCGGGTTCCGCTCAGCGGGGAGATGTAGATGACCCGGTCTCCGGACTCCGTACGGAATTCAAAGCTCGTGGAATATCGGCTTTCGGATTCGGAAATACTCCGGCACCGACCCGTCACCTCGACACCAATACGCCTCAGACGGCGGTCGACCAGCAGCGGGACCACACCGAACCATGCGATGAACGGCAGCGGAAATAAGACCAGACAGATGATGACCCAGCCAAGAGTGTCCACCTGGCCATGGTGGCACGAGCTGCGGCCGTTGCCCTGGGGCTCCGAATTTCCGGGCGGCACCTCACGCCGCATCACTGCGACGCTCGACGCCGCGCGGCATCCCGGTGACCGCCCGTCGCAGCCGGTGCCCCTCGCCCTGTGGCAGGCGACCGGCCGGTGAGCTGTGGTGTTCCACCGGTGACCTGGGGCAGGTCACCGGTGAAACAGGGCTGACAGCAAACGCTCAAGCGTGCGATCATCAGGCCCGGCGCTCCCCCCACATCCCTGGTGCTCCCCCACGCCCCACCGGACCGAGAGCGATCCCGAATACACATGCCTCAGCGTTTCCGCGCTGCCTGCGCGACGGCCGCCGCCGTGGGCGCGGCCGTCGCCGGACTTGCCCTGCCCTCCACCGCGCATGCCGCCACCACCTGCGCGGACGGCGTGTGGAAGGCCACGTACTACCCCAACACCAGCTTCTACGGCACACCGAAGCTGACGACGTGCGACACCTCGATCAACGAGAACTACGGCACGGGTGACCCAGCGGGCGTCACCCTGCCCAAGGACAACTTCACCGTCCGCTGGCAGACCACCCGCGACTTCGGCTCCGGCGGCCCCTTCACCTTCACCGCCGCCGTCCGCGACGGCATCCGTGTGTACCTGGACGGCGTCCGCAAGATCGACGTGTGGAAGAACGTCTCCACCACCCAGACCAAGCCGCTCAACCTCACCGTCCCCAAGGGCCGCCACACCATCCGCGTCGACTTCGTCGCCTTCACCGGCTCCGCCAACGTCAAGTTCGCGTACGCCCCCCGCACCACCGCCGGCGTCGACAAGGTCAAGCCCCTCGCGCCCACCGGGGTCACCGCGGCCTACAACCCGGCAACCCTCAAGGCCACCATCCGCTGGTCCAAGAACTACGAGATGGACCTTGCCGGATACCACGTCTACCGCCGCACCTCGGGCAGCAGCAGCTGGATCCGGGTCACCAGCACCCCGGTGACCGGCACCACTTTCACCGACACCCCGTTCGCGACCGGCCAGACGTACTACTACGAGGTCCGCGCCGTCGACAAGGCCGGCAACGCCTCCACCGGCAGCACCGACATCCAGGTCGTCAGCGTCGACAAGACCCCGCCTCCCGCGCCCACCGGACTCACCGCCGGCAATGACCCTCTGTTCGGTGTCTCCCTGTTCTGGAGCGGGAGCGAGGGCATGGTGAAGTATCGGATCCTCCGCGCCTCCTCCCCCACCGGGCCGTTCACCGATCTCGGGTTCAATGCCGGGAACGGCTCGGCGGACGAGACGTCTCCCTACGGCAAGACGTCCTACTACAAGGTGACCGCCACGGACGCGGCCGGGAACACCTCCCAGTCGAAGGTTCTGGCGTTCAGCCGCCCGCTGGCCATCCCCTCCGAGGTGAGCTCGAAGAACAACGAGGCGGACAACGGCGGCATCGAGATCAGCTGGAAGGTGTCCAAGTACGCGCCGCAGGACTTCCGGGTCTACCGCAGGGACGCCTCCGCCGAGGGCGCCACCCCGGAACGAATCACCTGCAGGCCGTACCGCATCGGAAACTCCGCGGACTACTTCCCGGAGTACGCGTGCACCGACACTTCCGTGGTGGCGGGCACGACGTACAGCTACTTCGTCACCACCGTCGACAGCACGGGCCGCGAGTCCGAGCCCTCACGGGTGACCAGCGTGGGCCGCCGTGACAGGACCAGCCCCCCGGCCGCCACCGGGCTGACCGCCACGCCGAGGGAGTACGGAACCGAGCTGAAGTGGGACGAGAGTCCCGCACCCGACGTCGCCAGGTACCGCATCTTCCGCGGGACCTCCGTCGACGACTCCGCCGACCACGAGCTCGTCGCCTCCGTCGCACCCGGAACCACCCGGTTCGTCGACACCGACCGGCCTGACGGCGAGACCTGGGTCTACTTCGTGGACGTGCTGGACACGTCCAACAACTCCATCTACACGCTCTCCGTGCCGGCGAACGTCGCGCATGTCACCGTCACCGAGCTCGACACCACGCCCTCCGTGGAGGCGCCGCCGGGCGCACCGCTCACGCCGACCGCCACCGCGGCCGGCTCCGCGGTCGAGCTGTCCTGGAGCGCGGACGACGAGGCCACCGGCTACTTCGTCAGCCGCTGGAACCCCGGCACCCAGCAGTACGAGAAGCTCACGACGGACCCCGTCACGATGACCTCGTACCAGGACACCACCGCCGCCACCGGCACCACCCACTACTACTGGGTGACCTCGGTGCACGCGGACGGCAGCGAGTCCGCTCCGGGAGCCGCCTGGGCGATCGTGCCGCCCGTCAGCTGACCTCGACGCACACGAAAGGGGCCGGGAGGTTCGCACCTCCCGGCCCCTTCGTACGTGCTACGGCGTCAGCCGTCGCGCTTCGGCCGCCACACCACCAGCGCGCTCGCCTGCTGCACATCCGTGTACGGCACCAGATCGCGCCGGTACGACGCGCGCACCTGCGCCTCGCGCTGCTGCATCGCCGCCGCAGCACCGTCCACCGCCGCGGAGAGTTCGGCGACGCGCTGCTGGAGCGCGGCCACCTGGTTCTCCAGTTCGATGATGCGCTTGATGCCCGCCAGGTTGATGCCCTCGTCCTGCGACAGTTGCTGCACCGTGCGCAGCAGCTCGATGTCGCGGGCCGAGTAACGCCTGCCGCGGCCGGCCGTGCGGTCGGGGGAGACCAGGCCGAGGCGGTCGTACTGGCGCAGTGTCTGCGGATGCAGGCCCGAGAGCTGGGCCGCGATCGAGATCACGTACACCGGGGAGTCATCGGTCAGTTCGTACGGATTACGTCGTCGGCCGTCCACCTCAAGCTCCCTTCGCCGCCTGGAACAGCTCCGCCCGCGGGTCCTCCCCCGCGGTCGCCTTCCGGTAGGCCTCCAGCGCGTCCTGGGCGTCGGGGGTGAGGTCCGTAGGGACCGCCACCTCGACGGTGACCAGGAGGTCGCCCCGGGTGCCGTCCTTGCGTACGGCACCCTTGCCGCGGGCGCGCATCGTACGCCCGTTGGGGGTGCCGGCCGGAAGTTTCAGGGTGACGGGCGGTCCGCCGAGCGTCGGGACCTTCACCTCGCCGCCGAGCGCCGCCTCCGCGAAGGTGACGGGCACGGTGACCGTGAGGTTGTCGCCCTTGCGGCCGAAGACCGGGTGGGCGTCGACATGCACGACGACGTACAGGTCGCCGGCCGGTCCGCCGCGCTCGCCCGGTGCGCCCTTGCCGCGCAGCCGGATCCGCTGGCTGTCGGAGACGCCCGCCGGGATCCTGACCTGCATGGTGCGCGACGAACGCGCCCGCCCGCTGCCCTTGCACACATCGCACGGGTCCTGGGCGATGAGGCCCCGGCCCTTGCAGTCCACGCAGGGATCGGTGAGCGAAAATCCGCCGCCGCTGCCACGCGACACCTGTCCGGTGCCGACACAGGTCGGGCAGACCCTCGGGGTGCCGTTCTTGTCGCCGGTGCCCGAACACGCCTTGCAGGGCGCCTGGCTGGACATCCTCAGCGGGACCGTGGCCCCGTCGACCGCCTCGGTGAAGCTGAGCGTCACCTCGGACTCGATGTCCTGCCCGCGGCGCGGCTGCACGCGTGTCCCCGTACCGCCGCCCCGGTTGAACAGCCCGCCGAAGACATCGCCCAGACCGCCGCCGCCGCCGAAGCCGCCGGGGCCGCCGGGACCTCCGCCCTGCGTGCCTCCGAAGAGGTCGCCCAGGTCGAAGTTGAAGTTGCCTCCCGCGCCTCCGGGACCGGCCCGGAAGCCGCCGTTGCCGAAGAGGGCGCGTGCCTCGTCGTACTCCTTGCGCTTCTTGGCGTCGCCGAGGATGTCATTGGCCTCGGAGATCTCCTTGAAGCGCTCCTCCGCCTTGTTGTCGCCCTTGTTCGCGTCCGGGTGGAACTCGCGGGCGAGCTTCCGGTACGACTTCTTGATCTCGGCTTCGGTGGCGTCCTTGGGGACGCCGAGGACCTTGTAGTAGTCCTTCTCGACGAAGTCCTTCGTGCTCATCGACGTCCCTCCTTCCGGACGATCGGCCGGGCGACCGGCCCGCAGGCCGGTCGCCGAACCGGGCGGTGGGCCCCGCGGTGGTCGGACGAAATGTCAGACCTCCTCGGTGCCACCGCTCTCCTCGTCGTCTGTCGTCTCCTCTTTGGCCGCCGCGGGGCTCGCGCCCGGCTGCGGCTCGGCCACTGCCACCCGCGCGGGGCGGATGGTGCGCTCGCCGATGCGATACCCCGGCTGCAGGATCGCCACGCAGGTCGTCTCGGTGACGTCCGGCGCGTACGAGTGCATCAGGGCTTCGTGGATCGTCGGGTCGAAGGGCTCGCCCTCCTTGCCGAACTGCTGCAGGCCCAGCTTGGCGACGACCGTCTCCAGCGATTCGGCCACCGACTTGAACCCGCCCACGAGCTCGCCGTGTTCCCTGGCGCGGCCGACGTCGTCGAGCACGGGCAGGAGCTCGGTCAGGAGACCCGCAACGGCGATCTCCTTGACCGTGACCCGGTCCCGCTCCACGCGGCGGCGGTAGTTCTGGTACTCGGCCTGGAGCCGCTGGAGGTCGCCGGTGCGCTCGGTGAGCGCGCTGCGTGCCTGGTCCAGCTGTGCCGTCAGACCGGCGGTCTGGTTCACGTCCCCGGCCGGGGCCGCCCCCTCCTCCGTAGAGGGGGAGGCAGCCTTCGGATCGGCGTCGTCAGGGGTGGCGCCGGAGGGAGCGTCGGGCTTCTCCTCGAAGCCCGGAGTCTCCTCGGTCACGCCGCACCGCCCTTGGCGTCCTTCTCGTCGTCCACGATCTCGGCGTCGACGACGTCGTCATCGGCCCTGGCCTGCTCGGCACCCGGCTGGCCGTCGGCCTGCGGGCCACCCTCGGCCTGCGCGTTGGCGTACATCGCCTGACCCAGCTTCTGGGAGACGGCCGCGACCTTCTCGGTGGCGGTACGGATCTCGGCGGTGTCCTCGCCCTTGAGCTTCTCCTTCAGCTCGGTGAGCGCGGTCTCCACCTCCGTCTTCACGTCGCCGGGAACCTTGTCCTCGTTGTCCTTGAGGAACTTCTCCGTCTGGTAGACGAGCTGCTCGCCCTGGTTGCGGGACTCGGCGGCCTCGCGGCGGCGGTGGTCCTCCTCCGCGTACTGCTCGGCCTCCTCACGCATCCGGTTGACCTCGTCCTTCGGCAGCGAGGAGCCGCCGGTGACGGTCATCTTCTGCTCCTTGCCGGTGCCGAGGTCCTTGGCGGCGACGTGCATGATGCCGTTGGCGTCGATGTCGAACGCGACCTCGATCTGCGGGACACCACGCGGGGCCGGCGGCAGACCGGTCAGCTCGAACATGCCGAGCTTCTTGTTGTACGCCGCGATCTCGCGCTCGCCCTGGTAGACCTGGATCTGGACGGACGGCTGGTTGTCCTCGGCCGTCGTGAAGATCTCGGACCGCTTGGTCGGGATCGTCGTGTTGCGCTCGATGAGCTTCGTCATGATGCCGCCCTTGGTCTCGATACCGAGAGACAGCGGGGTGACATCGAGCAGCAGGACGTCCTTGACCTCGCCCTTGAGGACACCGGCCTGGAGCGAGGCGCCGATGGCGACGACCTCGTCCGGGTTCACGCCCTTGTTGGCCTCCTGGCCACCGGTGAGCTCCTTGACGAGCTCGGCGACGGCCGGCATACGGGTCGAGCCACCGACGAGAACGACGTGGTCGATCTCGGAGAGCTGGATGCCCGCGTCCTTGATGACGTTGTGGAACGGGTTCTTGCAGCGGTCCAGGAGGTCCGCGGTGAGCTGCTGGAACTGGGCGCGCGTGAGCTTCTCGTCCAGGTGCAGCGGGCCCTCGGCGGACGCCGTGATGTACGGCAGGTTGATCGTGGTCTCCGTCGAGGAGGACAGCTCGATCTTCGCCTTCTCCGCGGCTTCGCGGAGACGCTGGAGAGCCATCTTGTCCTTGGACAGGTCCACACCGTGACCGTTGGCGAACTGCTTCACCAGGTAGTCGACGACGCGCTGGTCCCAGTCGTCACCACCGAGGTGGTTGTCACCGTTGGTGGCCTTCACCTCGACGACGCCGTCGCCGATCTCCAGGAGGGACACGTCGAAGGTGCCGCCACCGAGGTCGAAGACGAGGATCGTCTGGTCGTCCTTGTCGAGCCCGTACGCCAGCGCGGCGGCGGTCGGCTCGTTGACGATACGCAGGACGTTCAGGCCCGCGATCTCGCCGGCCTCCTTCGTCGCCTGACGCTCGGAGTCGTTGAAGTACGCGGGAACGGTGATCACCGCGTCGGTGACCTTCTCGCCCAGGTACGCCTCGGCGTCGCGCTTCAGCTTCTGCAGGATGAAGGCGCTCATCTGCTGCGGGTTGAAGCTCTTGCCGTCGAGGTCGATCTTCCAGTCGGTGCCCATGTGACGCTTGACCGACCGGATGGTCCTGTCGACGTTGGTCACCGCCTGGCGCTTGGCGACCTCGCCCACCAGAACCTCGCCGTTCTTCGCGAAGGCGACGACGGACGGCGTGGTCCTGGCGCCTTCGGCGTTGGTGATGACGGTGGGCTCGCCGCCTTCGAGAACGCTGACGACGGAGTTAGTCGTGCCCAGGTCGATGCCGACCGCACGTGCCATTTCAATTCCTCCAACTGACTACTTGAGTGGATCTGACTCAAGGATGCATGACAGCCGCCCCAGAGTCAACAGAGCTGAGTCGAGTCGACTCAACTATCGTGCACACACCCCGCCCCACCTGCGCACCAACGGACGACACCCGACCGCCCGGCGGGCCACACACCCGGTCCATCATCGTCGCGTGGGATCGTTCTGTCACAAAATGGCGAGAGCCGCACAAAACTGGCACTCGACCCGTCCGAACCAGGCAGGTGTGAACGATGCGGATGCGCATTCGGATGCGGATGCAGACACACGCGTGGACCAGACCGAGGTCGCACATGACAGCCAAGCGCGCACTGGATCTCGTCCTCGGCTCGGCCCTGCTGACCCTGGCCGCCCCCCTGTTCGCCGCTGGAGCTCTCACCCTCGCCGCGCAGCGCCCCCCGGGCTGCGTACTGACCCGCTCCACCCGGATCGGACTGGCCGGCCACCCCTTCGTACTGCGTTCCCTGGGCACCCGCCGGCTGCACCTGGACGTACTGTCCCAGCTGCCCCACGTCCTGCGGGGAGATCTCTCGCTCGTCGGACCGGAACCGCTCACCCCTGACCACGAGCGGGCGGGCACCCCGAACGAGGCCGGTGCGCGACACTGGCGGCAGGAACTGAGACCCGGCCTCACCGGCCTGGCCCAGGTCCGCTCCCGCTCCGGAATGCCGTGGGACGAACCCGCCCTGCTCGACCAGCACTACGCCGAGCAGCACTGGCTGGGACTCGACCTGGCCATCCTCGCGGAAGCCGTACACGCCGCACTCCGCGCCACCCTCCGCGGGCTCATCCACCGCGGGAAGGCACCCCTGAGCGACACAGATCACCGGCTGCGCGGCTACAGCGCGGCGGAATAAGTGGATAGTGTCAGCACAGACTGATTAAGTTACTGCTTAGTACGTGCTGGATCCCACCCTCGCAGGCCCGAGGAGCCCCCAAATGCAACTCGCCGCGATCATCGTGTCGCTGGTGCTGACTGTGGTCGGCGTTGCGCTCATCGCCCGAGCCGTCGCGCAGATCTACCGGTTCGTCAAGCTCGGACAGCCGGTCCCGGCAGGCAGCCGCACCGACAACCCGAAACAGCGCACGATCACCCTGGTCAAGGAGTTCCTCGGCCACACCCGGATGAACCAGTGGGGGATCGTCGGCTTCGCGCACTGGTTCGTCGCCATCGGCTTCCTGACACTGCCGCCGACGCTGCTCCAGGCATACGGGCAGCTCTTCAAGGCCGACTGGGTCCTGCCGATCATCGGCAACTGGCCGCCGTTCGAGATGTACACCGAGTTCATCGGTCTGATGACGACGGTCGGCATCCTCGTGCTGATCGCCATCCGGCTGCTGAACCTCCCCTCCCGGGCCGGCCGCAAGTCCCGGTTCGCGGGCTCCAAGGCGTGGCAGGCGTACTTCGTCGAGTACGTCATCCTCGGCATCGGTCTGGCGATCCTGACCCTGCGCGGCCTTGAGGGCGCGATCCACCACGTGGAGGGCTACGAGGCCTCGTACTTCATCTCGTACCCCCTGGTCCTCGCCTTCAAGGGCCTCGCGCTCGGCACACTGCAGAACCTCATCTACTTCACCGCGATGGTCAAGATCGGCATCTCGCTGATCTGGATGATCACGGTCTCGCTGAACACCAACATGGGTGTCGCCTGGCACCGCTTCCTCGGCTTCCCGAACATCTGGTTCAAGCGGAACGCGGACGGCGCGGTCGCGCTCGGTGCGCTCCAGCCCATGACGTCCGGCGGCAAGGAGATCGACTTCGAGGACCCGGGCGAGGACGACGTCTTCGGTGTCTCCCAGGTCGAGCAGTTCTCCTGGAAGGGCATCCTCGACTTCTCCACGTGCACCGAGTGCGGTCGCTGCCAGTCGCAGTGCCCCGCCTGGAACACGGGCAAGCCGCTCTCCCCGAAGCTCCTGATCATGTCGCTGCGCGACCACGCGCACGCCAAGGCCCCGTACCTGCTCGCCGGTGGCGGCAAGGACATGGAGGGCAACGAGAAGGCGACCGAGGAGCAGCTGAAGGACGTACCGGCGGCCGCTCTCGCGGAGGCCGAGCGCCCGCTGATCGGCACCGTCGAGGAGAACGGCGTCATCGACCCGGACGTGCTCTGGTCCTGCACCACCTGCGGTGCGTGCGTGGAGCAGTGCCCGGTCGACATCGAGCACATCGACCACATCGTCGACATGCGCCGCTACCAGGTGATGATCGAGTCCGCGTTCCCGTCCGAGGCGGGCACGATGCTCAAGAACCTGGAGAAGAAGGGCAACCCCTGGGGGCTCGCCAAGAAGCAGCGCGTCGAGTGGACGAAGGAAGTCGACTTCGAGGTCCCGATCGTCGGCAAGGACGTCGAGGACCTGTCGGAGATCGACTACCTCTACTGGGTCGGCTGCGCGGGCGCTCTCGAGGACCGTGCCAAGAAGACCACCAAGGCCTTCGCCGAGCTGCTCCACATCGCGGGCGTCAAGTTCGCGATCATGGGCGGCGACGAGAAGTGCACCGGTGACTCGGCCCGCCGCCTCGGCAACGAGCCGCTGTTCCAGCAGCTCGGCCAGGAGAACGTCGCGATGCTGAACATGGCGTTCGGCGAGGACGACGACGAGCCGGAGACGAAGAAGCCGAAGTCGTCGAAGAAGATCGTCGCGACCTGCCCGCACTGCTTCAACACCATCGCGAACGAGTACCCGCAGCTCGGCGGCGAGTACGAGGTCATCCACCACACGCAGCTGCTCCAGCACCTCATCGACGAGGGCAAGCTGATCCCGGTGACACCGGTCGAGGGCCTGATCACCTACCACGACCCCTGCTACCTGGGCCGTCACAACAAGATCTACACGCCCCCGCGCGAGATCATCGCGAAGGTGCCGGGTCTACGGAACGAGGAGATGCACCGCCACAAGGAGCGCGGCTTCTGCTGCGGCGCCGGTGGTGCCCGGATGTGGATGGAGGAGCGGATCGGCAAGCGCATCAACAACGAGCGCGTCGAGGAAGCCCTCTCCCTCAACCCGGACATCGTCTCCACCGCCTGCCCGTTCTGCCTCGTCATGCTGACCGACTCGGTCAACGGCAAGAAGAACGACGGCCAGGCCAAGGAGTCGATCCAGGTGGTCGACGTCTCGCAGCTGCTGCTGGACTCGGTGAAGACCCCGGCGGACCCGGCGGGCGAGCCGGAGACGGCGGATGCTCCGGAGCCCGAGCCGGTGAAGTAGCCGGTATCAGCGGTACAGAAGCGGTCGGACCTGCCTCGGGGGCAGGATCGGCCGCTTCTGCTGTTGGGCGGGCGCGAGGGACCATGTACTGGCGACCGCGAACCACGGAGCCGTACGAGACGGATGGTGTGCCCCGTGCGCAGAGGCAGCGCACCGGCGAGGACGGCGGCGGCAGTGGCCGGCGCGCCCACGCTCCTGCTGACGGCGGCGGCCTGCGCAGGCACTCCGCGGGCGTCCCCTCCCCTTCGTCCTCCTCCGCCAAGAACGGCGACACGCCCCTGAGGCCCTCGCCGACGCGCACGGCTCGCACGCGCCGGATCCCGGACCGGGCGCGGTTCGGCGACAAGTGACCTGCCCACCGGTCTGTGGTGACGTCGACGGCGACAGGCGCACGACGGCCACACCGACCTGCTCGTCGACGGTTACGAGAACGACAGCGCCGAGGGCGGGAACGCCAACTGCTACCTGCCGGGCAGCACGTCCGGCGTGACGACCTCCGGCATCCGGAAGCTCCCCGCGGGCATCATCTCCGACACCGGTGACGTCGACGGGGACACGTACGGGGACATCGTCATCGGCGCCCGGTGGGACGCCGATGTCCCCGGCTCGCAGAAGGGCGGTGTCGTCACGGTCGTCCACGGCACGGCAAGCGGCCCCGTCGGCAACATGGCGGGCTGACACCTGCCACTGAACCCGGGCCTGTTTCCCGTACAACAGGCCCGTTTCCCGTACAACAGGCCCGGGTTTCGCGCCCACCGGCCGGCCCCCCAGGGTCCCCCTAGGGGATGTCACAGCTCGGCCGCAAAGGGGGCCGGGTTCCCCCGGCTCTCCCACCGCACACACGCGGACCAGGTACGTTCGATTACGTGGCTGGATTCAGGATCGGACGCGGCCGGGACAACCGCACCCCTCGACAGGGGCAACAACAACCGCAGCAGCAGCCGTACGGCACGCAGGCACCACCGCCGCCGTACGGACAGCAGCCATGGCCCCCGGCGGGAGGCAACGGCGCCCCGTACGGAGCCCGGCACCCCGGCGGGCACCAGGGCTACAGCGGCGCACACGGCGAACCCGAATACTTCGGCGACCCGTACCACCAGCCGCACCAGCCCCACCAGGGCGACCCGTACGCCAACAACCCGGGTCACACCCAGGCGTTCAGCATCAACGAGGACCCGTACGGCGACGGCAACACCTACCGCGCCGGCCAGGCACCCGCCCAGCCCGCAGGCCCCCGCCTGCACTGGAAGCAGCTGCTGAGCGGCATCGTGCTGCGCCCCGGGCCGACGTTCTGGCAGACGCGCGACCACCCCGTCTGGGGCCCGGCGCTCATCGTCACGTTCCTCTACGGGCTGCTGGCGCTCTTCGGCTTCGACCAGGCCCGCGACGACGCCATCCACGCAACGATCTCGACCGCCGTCCCGTACGTCCTGCTGACGGGCCTCGGCTTCGTCATCGGCGGTCTGGTCCTCGGCGCGGTCACCCACACCCTCGCCCGCCAGCTCGGCGGCGACGGCGCCTGGCAGCCGACCGTGGGCCTCTCCATGCTGATCATGTCGATCACGGACACCCCACGGCTGATCTTCGCGCTCTTCCTCGGCGGCGAGAACTCCCTGGTCCAGGTCCTCGGCTGGATGACCTGGCTGGCGTCGGCCGCACTGTTCACGTCCATGGTGAGCAAGTCGCACGACCTGCCGTGGCCCAAGGCACTGGGTGCATCCGCGATCCAGCTCATCGCACTGCTGTCGATCATCAAGCTGGGCACGATCTGACGACCGCGTCCCACGACCATGAAGAAACCCCCGGTACAAAACGCCGGGGGTTCTTTGCTGTCACGGACGGGACCGGACCTGACTCAGGCGTCGAGAACCTGCCCGCTGCGCCGCACGACAGGCTTGTCCACGCTCCACGGGAAATTGATCCAGCGATCGGTCTTCTTCCACACGTACTCGCACTTCACGAGCGAGTGCGGCTTCTCGTAGATGACCGCGCTGCGCACCTCGGCAACGTGCCCGATACAGAAATCGCGCACCAGCTTCAGCGTCTTCCCGGTGTCCGCCACGTCATCGGCGATCAGGACCTTCTTGTCCGAGAAATCAATGGCGTCGGGAACGGGCGCCAGCATCACCGGCATTTCCAAGGTGGTGCCCACGCCGGTATAGAACTCGACATTCACCAGATGAATGTTCTTGCAGTCCAGTGCGTACGCCAGCCCGCCGGCGACAAAGACCCCGCCCCGCGCGATGCTCAGCACCACATCCGGCTCGTAGCCGTCGTCGGCCACGGCCTGCGCCAGCTCACGCACGGCATGACCGAATCCGTCGTACGTCAGATTCTCTCGTACGTCAGTCATGGTCCGGCATCACACCTGGGTCCGGTGGAAATTCATGAACGAACGCGAAGCTGTCGGCCCGCGCTGCCCCTGGTAGCGCGACCCGTACCGCTCGGAGCCGTACGGGAACTCCGACGGCGAACTCAGCCGGAACATGCACAGCTGGCCGATCTTCATGCCCGGCCACAGCTTTATCGGCAGCGTCGCAAGATTCGACAGCTCCAGCGTCACATGCCCGGAGAACCCGGGATCGATGAACCCGGCCGTCGAATGCGTCACGAGCCCGAGCCGCCCGAGCGAACTCTTGCCCTCCAGCCGCGACGCAAGATCGTCGGGCAGCGAAATAACCTCGTATGTCGAGGCAAGCACGAACTCGCCGGGGTGGAGGATGAACGCCTCATCCCCGTCCGGCTCGACCGTGCGCGTCAGATCCGCCTGCTCGACGGCTGGGTCAATATGCGGATAACGGTGGTTCTCGAACACCCGGAAGTAGCGGTCGAGCCGCACGTCGATGCTCGATGGCTGCACCATCGACGGGTCGTACGGATCAATGCGGACCCGCCCGGCGTCGATCTCGGCCCGGATGTCCTTATCTGAGAGAAGCACGCCCCGAGGATACGCAGAACGCGCGGGCCCGCCCCAACCGGACCGCCCCGCGCGTTCTGCGACGACCGTCTGCCGCCGCTCCTGCCCCCTGCTTCTACCGCCGCTCGAACTCCACCGGAACGGCCTGCCGCAACCGGGCACATCGCGGACAGCGGATAAGCCGCCCGGGACCGATCCGACCGGCCCCGAGCTGCTGCATCGGGAACGAAGCGGTAGCGAAAATGTGCCCTTCGGCACAGCGGACGACGGTGCGCTCCATGGAGTCCATCAAGTCCCTTCCCCAACAAGCCTTGGACGAGAAAGCCACATTAGGGGATGAACAGGACGCCACTCCAGGCGGCACTCCGACTACGTACGCTACGCCCCCAACTCCCGCCCACAGCAACCGTATCCACCCTTGACGCATGACACACAGGCCCCCGGTTCGTACACCGGGGGCCTGCCATGGGGTAGAGTGTGCGACGATGCAGCTGATCATTCAGTGCGCTTCGCGGGTGTAGTTTAATGGTAGAACATGAGCTTCCCAAGCTCAGAGCGCGAGTTCGATTCTCGTCACCCGCTCCATGACGAAGGCCCAGGTCAGTGACCTGGGCCTTGTTTGTTGTCTAGACCTCTTCGACCTCTCCGCGCCCTCCGCGTGCCCCAACTCGCCGGAATTCCCTGCTCGGAGGGGGCGCGACGCACCACTCGCACCACCTGCCCGCCGGACCTTCTCAAATCACGAGACCCATTTCACGTGACCTGCGACACACGCCAGTCACGTCGCGCGAATTCGCTCCTACAAACCGCCGTCGATTGTGGGCCTCGCCGGGCACGGCCCACAATCGACCGCTCGGCGAGTGAGTCCGCGAGAAGCGGCGCATCCTGTGGTGGTGGCGCTCGTCGCTCCGGGACATGAAGAAGATCATCATGCTCGCTGCCCTGCCGCTCGCGATCGTCGGCATGGCGGCCCCGGCGCACGCCGACAACGACAGCAACTTCGGCAGCGGCGTCAACGCCGCCAACAACTGGAACTTCACCGAGTCCGTGGCGTGCCTGCGGGAAGCCGCCGTGCCTGTTATCGGTGATTGGGTCGGTGACCACACCAACAACTGCGGCAACGGCAACATGCTCGACCACGCCCTGGGAGGCTGAGAAACTGCGGGTGCCCCGCGCAGTCAGCGACGGCGGGTGGCCTGCACGAGACACCTGCCGCGTCTGGGCGGAGACTTGCCGGAGGCGGTATCTGGGGACACCGACCCCTGCCCATGCCAGATGCATGCTCATGACTCCCCTGGTCGGAGGCCATCATGCTCATCGGCCACACCGCGGACACCGGCGCCCTTCGGGCCGGGGGCGCCACCGTCGGCACCGCAGCTATTCGGCGCCGACACCGCGAACCCCTGTACCGGCCGACCGCAGCCAGGTCGCGGGAGGAGGCCCCGTTTGAGCAGGGGACTATGCATGCCAACTGTTCTGACCGGGTGGGACATGCCGCCTCTGGCGTAATCGGCTCGTTGGGCCGGTTGGCGGTGTCAGGCTGTATGGGTTGATCACTGTCGTGCGAGGAGCCCTGTGCGTATGGGGCGTGTGAACGTTCTTTCGAGCGGATCGCCGTTGACTGCCCGCTGAATCCGAGTATGTCGGGGTGTGCGTCGGGTCGGGGACACCGTGAGCCGGAATATGTGGCTGGGTGCTGAAGGCGTCGGCGCCTAGAGGGACGGAGAAACTGCCCCCCATCCGGGGTGGCACCGCTTCGTACCGGCTCCACACAACCGACCGCCCACTGAATTCCCATGCCGCGACACGAAGGGATGCAAGCACCGATGTCCGAAGGCAGGCGAAAGCCGAGCAAGTTCGGGGTGGACCGGTCGGAGGGGTTTGGTGAGCGGTTGCTGGGTGTGCTGCTGGACCGGACTCACGAGATGCCGCCGCAGTTGATCGCCCCGCTCGTTGCGGAAGAGGTGGCAAGGGTCGGTGGCCGGGACGTCTCGATCCTCTTGCAGGACTACGAACAAATGCTGCTGGTGCCGCTGCCGGGCCGTCGGCTGACGGTCGGTGACCCCGAACCGGTCGAGGGCTCACCCGCCGGCAAGGCGTTCCTGAGCCGCAAAACGGTAGAGGTACCGCAGGACGGCACCGTGCGGATGTATCTGCCACTGCTGGACGGCAGTGACCAGGTCGGGGCGATGGCCGTCACCCTGGACAGCGTCGATGACGACGACCGACGGTTGCTGCGCAGGCTCGCCGGTTTGGTCGCCGACATGATCGTCACCAAGGACGCCTACACCGACCTGTTCTTCCAGGCCCGACGCAGCGCCCCGATGAGCGTGGCCGCGGAGATCCAGTGGTCGTTGCTGCCCCCGCTGTCGATGACTGTTCCGCAGGTTGAGGTGGCCGGAATCCTGGAGCCCGCGTACGACGTGGCCGGCGACAGTTTCGACTACGCCCTCAACGGCGACATCCTTCATGTGGCCATGATCGACGCGATGGGCCACGGCCTGGACGCGGCGACCATGGCGACGGTAGCCATCGGCGCCTATCGCCACACGCGAAGGGCCAACACCGATCTGTCCCACGTGTACGCGTTCATGGACAAGGCCATCAATGAGCAGTTCGGCCCCGACCACTTTGTCACCGCACAGATGATGTGTCTGAACATCACCACGGGCCGGCTGCAATGGGTCAACGCCGGCCACCCGGCACCGCTGCTGATCCGTGACCGCGCCGTGGTGGACAGGCTGGAGAGCCCAACCACATTGCCGGTCGGCTTCGGCGGTGACCAGCCGGAAGTCAGCGAGCGGATTCTGCAACCCGGGGACCGGTTGCTGTGCTTCACCGACGGCCTGATCGAGGAACACCAAGCCGGCGGGGAACAGTTCGGTGAGGAACAACTCATCGAGTCCACCAACCGGATCCTCCGTGACCACACCGAGGTGAGGCCGGTGGTGCGCGCGCTCTCCCACGCTCTGAAACAGGAACGAGGCGACATCACCAGCGACGACGCGACCATCTTCCTCATCGAGTGGCGCGGCGGCGACGCCGATCATCTCGCCACCCTCGATTGAGCCGACAGCCATCGCCGCTACGGAGCCGACGGAGCCGAAGCCCCCGCGGCCCATCCGCCGTTCGCCAAGGCGCCCTCGGCCCGGAGGGCGAAGGCAGCCGTCACCGCCGGAACTGTTGAACCTCCGGACGCCACTTTTGCTTGTCTGCGCTGTGGACTCACCCCAGGCGGACATTCATGACTTAGCGTGCCTACTTCGCAGAAGTTGAGCCAGAGCCCACTCTCGCGCATAAAGCCAGGACGCCACCCTCGGCGGATAATGGATGCGGGGACGTACACCGCCCCTCCTCCTCACAGCCGGCCAGCGATTCGACCTGGAGACGGTGCCCCGTCTGCGTCAGGCACTCGCCGATGCCCGGCATGAGGGCAGTCGGCAGACCATCCTGGACATCTCCCAAGTCTGCTTCGGGGACTCCTCGTTCCTGCACGAACTACTCGCCGCCCACTACAGCCACCACCGCTCGTTCTGGCCGGCCCCATCCCACACGAACTGCGTCAGCTCTTCCTCCTGACCGGAACCTTCCGGCTGTTCACCACCGTCAGGAGCCGCAGAAGCAGCGGCCTCGTCTGAGCCCCGCATAGGTCAGCGCGGGGGCGGTGCGACTTGCTGCCGCACCGCCCCGTCGGTCTTCTCAGGCTTCGCGCGCCATCGACGGCTTGGCCGCCGCCTTCTGGCGAGCGTCGCGAACCTTCGCGTCGATGCCTCCGGCGACCTCCTGCTGACGTTCGTCGTCGGAGTGCTGGTAGATCATCGCGGCCCTCTCCGAGGACTGGCCGGCGCGGACCATCGTGTCCTTGAGCGTGGCGCCGGACTGGGTGGACAAGGTGTGTCCGGTGTGGCGGAGGTCGTAGAAGCGGAAGTCCTCCGGCAGGCCGGCCTTGGCCCGCGCCCTGCGCCACTTGCGGCCGAACGTGGACCGCCGGAAGGGCGCACCCTTCTCGCCGACGAACAGGAGCCCGTTGGGCTCCTTCTCGACGTACCAGTCCAGGTGGCGCTTCACCTCGATGTGCAGGAAGGCCGGGAGGAAGACCGTGCGCCTACCGGCGGTCGGCTTCGTGTCGCCTTCGACGCGGCGGCCGGTGGTCAGCTCCGGTGCTGCGTCACTGATCTTCACCGTGAGGGGTTCGAGCGTGACATCGGGCCGTCGCAGAGCCGCCTGTTCCTCCGGGCGCATCGGCCCGTAGGCACCGAAGTACACCATCAGCCGCCACCTCGGCCCCATGGCATCAGCGAGAGCGTCGACCTGTTCGACGGTGGCCGTCGGGCGTTCCTTGGCCTTCTCGCTGCCGGCGCCCCTGATCCGGCAGGGATTACGGCGGATCAGCTCGTCGTCGGTCGCCGTCTCCATGATGGCCTTGAGCAAGCGGTACGACTTCGCGACGGTCGTGGCGCCAGTCGCCTCCAGCCGCTCGGCCCGCCACGTGCGCACCCCAGGCGGCGTGATGTCGTCCAGGTTCATGAAGCCGAACGCGGGCAGGAGATGCAGCCGCAGAAGCCTGCGGTACAGCTCCTCTGTGGTCGCGGAGAGCCCACGTTCCTCGACCCATTTCGTGGCGTACGCATCGAAGTTCACCGCGCCGGCATCGGGGTCCACCCAGTGCTTGCGCTCGATATCGGCCTGGGTGAGCGTAAGCCAGGTCTGGGCATCGGTGCGCGTCGCAAAGGTCTCCGGGGCCTTCCGGCGACTGCCATCAGGGGCCCAGTAGCGCGCCTGCCACCGGCCCGACGGGAGCTGGCGGACAGTGCCGAATTCGCGCCGCTGCTGCGGCTTGCGGCCTGCCATCAGGCCGCCTTCCCGAAGCGGGACTGCGCCTCGCGGAGGGTGGGCACGGTGCGCTCGGCAACGTACCTGTCGATCGCGCTGCTGCGGATGCGGACGGGCTTGCCGAGCTTCACGTAGCGGATGCGGCGTTCCTGGATGAGGCGCCGGATGAAGCGGACGCCTGTGCCAAGTCGCTCGGCGGCCTCCTCCACGGTGAGGAGGCGGTCAGCCGTGTGTGTCACCTCCTTCGAGGTGGTTGACGGCGACGGTGGCTCCGGCGGTGGCGAGTGCCCGTCCGATTTCGGCGCCGATGCCGGTGGCGCCGCCGGTGACGAGGGCGATGCGGCCCTGCAGGGGCCGGGCCTGGAGAGGGCTTTCAAGCAGGGGCAGGGACATTGCTGCTCCGTTCGCCAGGGTTGGAATGAGGGGGCCCCGCCGTGGCTGGTGACCAGCAAGTCAGCCGCGCGTGACCGCCCGCATCCGGACGAGGTCTGAGGGAGCCGGGCCTCAGATAAGCAGCTGCGACAGAGTCGGCTCCTCGCCGGGCATCCCGGCACCCCTCCGCCGCGATAAGCACGGCGCCTTTTCCCCCAGAGGTGGCAGTCATGGCATCGCTAGCCGACCGGAAGGCGTACCGCGAGAGGATCATGCGGGCTCTGTACGAGGCCACTGAAGGCAACCGCCTTCTGCGGATCACCGGGGCGAAGCTGCTCCAGGAACTCGCGATCCCGCAAGAGGATCTGGCGGCCGCCTGCACCTATCTGGTCGGCGAGGGCCTGATCACGGTCGACTGGGCCGCGGGCAATACGCCGCTCACGATCACGCTGACGCACCAAGGCATTCGACGTATGGAGTCTGAAGAGGAAGAGCACGGTTGACGCGGAGCCCGGGCGACGTCCGAGCTGCCCGGACTACGCGGTGCCAGGTACTCCAGGTGCCGTTGGCCGGGGGCTGGACGCAAAGGGATGCGTCTGGGGCCGGGCAGGCGAGGAAGTCGCGGTCCAGGTCTCGCTTGCGGGACTCGGATGAGACGGCATGAGGGACCTGTCCAGGTACGGGAGCGCGTGCCCTTACTGGCGGAGTCCCGGAGGAACAACCCATCCGGCCGTCAGTGCTCGGGCTCCGCAATGGGTATCAGTGAACCATGGCTGGCACCTTCACCACCCGCATGATCAACATCACAACCGGCTCCACGGAGACCCTGCATGACCTCACGAATGCATGCTCCGCGTTCCTCCGAGAGGCCGCTCACGGGCGAAACGGACTGCTGAACATCTTCACCCTCCACGCGACGTCCGGCCTGGCCATCATCGAGACCGGCGCGGGCAGTGACGATGACCTGTTGGCGGCCCTCCGCGACATTCTCCCCGCGGACGACCGCTGGCAAGACCGCCACGGCAGTCCTGGCCACGGCAGGGCCCACATGCTCCCGGCTCTGGTCCCACCACACGCCACATTGCCCGTAGTCGACGGTGAGCTGGAGCTGGGGACCTCGCAGTCCGTCGTACTGGTGAACACCGACCGGGACAGCCCCGAACGCCAAGTCCGGCTGTCTTTCCTCAGCTGACCACACGACCCACGTGGCCCTGCGGCTGACAGCCCCCTGCTGGCAGCCGGTGCCGTACGAGACCGTCCAGTTGCCCGCACGGGAGGCTCCGTATCGGTCCGGCAGGCCTTACCACGAGTAAGCTGGAACTACCGAGGGCACTTCGTACACCAGTCTCCGTGCTCGTGTCGTTTTCGGCGATTCACGACACCGGGCGTGTTGCGATCGGCCCGGGGCAGGGTCCGCGTCATGATCACGACCATTCGGTATACGCATGCAGTCGAAGGCCGGACCTCTTCGCCGCCCCTCCGACTCATGCTGGCGCCGGCCGGTACCGCTCCGGCTCTGCTCGACGGTGCGTGGTGGCCCCGCTCCCGTGACCTCACGGCAGAACTTCCCGCACTGACGGCCGTCCTCGACCCGCTGTGGGGGCGGATCACCCACGTCACGGTAAACCCCACGTTCTGGCCGGTCATCCCACGGAAGGTGCCCGTCGACGGGCATGTGGTGGGTGTCGGCTGGTTCAAGGCCGAGCAAGATCCCCACAAGCTGCTGCTGCTCTCCTACAACACCGGCCGTTGGGACCTGCTGGTGATTCCACCGGAGACCATCCCCGCCACAGCCGCCCGGCTCATGACGGAGGCCGCCTATCCGCTGGGCACCCTCACCGCGAGCGCCCTGATGGAGGAAGCGGAGCAACGCCGGATCGCGGAGGAGATGGAGCTGTCCCTGGTTTCGGTCTGGGACTCCGAAGGCGGCCATGGAGCAAGCCTGCCGACATCGCGTTCCCCCGCCCAGGCAATCGTTGCTCAGGTACCAGATGCGGTGGAAGGTATCTGAGTATCGTGGAAACCTTCGAGAGCGCGGCGTCGATTCCCGTCCCGCGCCGGAAGAAATCCCCGGGCCAACAGCCACCTTCGGTACTCATGCCCCATCCGTGCCCTTCAGAGCGGTCAGCACCGGTCAATAACGGTACTGAGGCGCCCCCGGATGGCGCCCCCTCAAGGACATTCCTACAGTTCAGAGCGGTTTATGGGGGCTGAGCGCCAGTGATTCCCAAGCTCAGAGCGCGAGTTCGATTCTCGTCACCCGCTCCATGCAAAAGCCCCAGGCCATCGGCCCGGGGCTTCCTGCTGTCCAAAGGTCGTCCCGCAATGATGGCGGAACTACTAGCCCACCGGCGCCAGCGCTGACTGGTCTTCGCGGACCGCTGGGTCGGGGACGACGAGCGCGGTCTCGGACTCGGTCGGGGCTCCCTTCTGGGCCTCTTCGACGATCGCCCCGTCCTCGCTGGGGATCGCATCACTGGCCGAGGAGCCGCTGTTCTCCGCAGCGTCCACGCCGGTATCCACGATCTCGCCGATGGCGGCCTGAGACACGTCTTGTGGGCTGTCCACTACGACCGGCTCCGAGGCGGCGATCACTTCGTCCGTAGCCGGGTCCGTGAGCGTTACGGCGACCACGCTCGGGTGACTACGTCGACGTGCAGTAACTCGACGTTCATCAAGTCGACGTGCAGTATTCCGTAATCCATAATCTGTAATTTCCGATTCGTTACCCATAGTCGGTTAATGGCTATGGGTAACGGACTCCGCAATAACCCATATAAACGCGTACTCGAAAAAATTTCATGGAGTCGCACAACCATTCACTGGTGCCCCATGTCTGATCAGTGGAGTCAGCAGACTCCAGAGAATGACTGGATCGGGCGCCGCGGAAGCATGCAACAGAGCTGTCCCGTGCGCCCCTTTTTCAGACGTGGGGAAACACATGCGCATTCGTGCCTCTGTCGCCGCAGTGACAGGCGCCCTGGCCCTCTCCGCCCTCGCCGTCCCGGCGGCGCAGGCGGATGACACCAACACCGTCTCCTCGTTCACGCAGAGCGTCGAGACCGACGCGGCGGTCGACCCGGCCGACGACGTCAGCGGAGACACCACGATCTCGAACGTGGTCGTAAACGGCGGCAAGGCCGTCGTCATGGGTGCGACCACGAAGAAGACCTTCACGGTCAGCTTCACCGCCACGGACGACTCGGGCATCGAGTGGGCGACCGCGGTGCTGTGGCACGGTTCGACCTTCGACAACCTCGACGGCGGCGTGGTGCCCAACGAGGACGAGGCCGTCTGCACCAAGGTCAACGACACGACCTCCACCTGCAAGCACACCTTCACTGTCGACGCCAACTACGACCTGCTGAACAAGCTGGCCGGCGGCTGGAAGGTCTGGGCGATCGCTCAGGGCACGGACGCTGACTACGTCCAGAAGGACAACGCCAAGGGCTTCAGCCTGCAGCGCATGTCGAAGCTGACGGTCAACGCGTCCCCGGAGCCGGTGGTGAAGGGCAAGACCATCACGGTCACCGGCGCGCTGACCCGTGCCGACTGGGAGTCGAACAAGTACGTGGGCCTCAGCGGCCAGTCGGTGGTGCTGCAGTTCCGCAAGGCGGGCACCACCAACTACACCAACGTCAAGGGCATCAAGTCGACCACGGGCGGCGCGCTGAGGACCACGGTCACGGCGTCCACCGACGGCTATTACCGCTTCACCTACGTGGGTATCGCGTCCACCGCGACGGTCAGCGCCGCGGGTGACTACGTCGACGTGAAGTAAGTCGGCGTCAGGTAGGCCGACGTGAGGTAAGCCGACGTGAAGTAGCCCATAGCCCCGTAGACGCGGGCACCGTAACGGATTAACGGATTTACGCGGGAAAGCGGCGGTCGACCCACCTCCACACGAGCTCCAGGGTGGCCGCCGCCACCACGGCGATACCCACCGCGACCCACGGCATCGTCACCCCGACCAGCTTCAGCGCGAAGAAGTCCTGAAGCCAGGGCGCGGCGAGCACCAGCAGGAACGCCACGCCCATCGCGGCGACGAGGCAGATTCGCCACCAGGTGTACGGCCGGGCGATGATCACGAGCACTGCGCGTCCGGGGACTCCTCGGTTGGCGTCACGACCTCGGCCGTGACCGTCATCGACTCGGACACCTGGGTGGTTGCCGTCAGATAGATGACATCCGTGCCAGCGTCGCTGTCCATGCCGAAGGTGGAGAGCAGGTACTCGGGCTCGGTGCCCGGCCCGGCAGCCCGACGCCAGCGGCCGCGCAGGCGCCAAAGGAAACGTCGTAGTTCGGAGGCTCTCACTGCCGCCGTCAAGCTACCCGCGAGCTCCCTTCAGGCACTCGGATTGAGGAAGGACAGTGCGCCACTCGTCGAAAGGGTGGTCGCCCAAGCCGATTCCAGTCCAATAGATGCCAATAGACGCGCGAGGTATTCCATTCGGAGCAGTAACGAAGAAGTCAGAGACGTACGGTATCCGTGCAGGCCAGCGCGCCCACAGCGGGACGTCTTCTCAGGATTCCCAAGCTCAGAGCGCGAGTTCGATTCTCGTCACCCGCTCCATACAAAAGCCCCAGGCCATCGGCCCGGGGCTTTCTTGTTGTCTAGACCGGTAGAAACGAAAGCTGTCTGGCATGCCGACCGTCCGGCGCCTTGCGCCACTTCCGCCCGAAGGATGAGCGGCGGAACGGCGCTCCCTGCTCGCCTACGAAGACTTGCGCTGCAAGCCATCAGGCGGCACCGAGCAAACTTCGGCAGAGTCGACGGCAGTTGACTGGCTCACCCCCGAAGAGGTCGCCGAGCGGATGGCAGAGGTGTGGGGTCCGGCTACTCGATGCCCTGGACGGCAACGGACCTCATGTCCGGAGCCACGATGGCAAGCACCTGATCCAAGCGCGGTAGAAGTTTCCCTACTTCATCAAGATCCCGCGCAAGCGCGGGCTGGCCCCTTGGGCTCGGCCCCTCTGCGCCTTCGGCGCCGGGGCCGGGCCCTGGGGCCGCAGCGAGCTACGACCCTGAGCCGAGACCTGGACGGGCAAGGCCACGGTCAGAACGATGCCTCCGGCGGGGCGCTCAGGCTCCGAGATGGAGGGGCGCCGTTCGCGAGTGCCGGCCCGGTGAGTGGCGTGCGCGGCGGCTCCCATCCCGTCTGCCATCGCCCCAGGCAGAGCCGAGCAGACGCGCCCCCTGGCGTCCAGGTCGTTCGCACAGTGGCGCGCTCCACCTGGACGCCAGGGGCCACCCCCGCTCCACGGTGTGTGGGTCGACGGCAGACGGGATGGGAGCTGGGGAAGTGGCGAGTTGAGGCACCCGATTGGACAACTGGACCCTGTGGTCTGATGGTTGATCAACAAAATGACAGGTGTGAAGACCTTCCACCACACGGGTACTCCAGCATCCGGTGGCTACTGCAGACACGTTGTTGGACGGCTCCGCCGCAGTACTTCCAGAGATGCTCGCGACCTGGCGCCTACGCCTCCTTGTGCGACAGAACGAGTCCGTTCGCCCGATCGACGTGGCTTCGGCCAGAGGCCAACGACGACTGGTGCACCTGCCTCTGGGTTTCGCGACCGGGGCCCGTGTGGCGGCCATGGCTCATTTTGCGCCGCCGATCGGCTATTGGAGGCGCAGCCGTACCACCAGGCCGGCGTGATCGGACGGCCACAGGCCCGTGGGAGTCCGGTCCCTCACCTTGTCTCCGATCAGGCGGGCGGAGACAGCCGAAAGGTGTGCGGGCTGGTAGAAGACGTAGTCGATGCGCGAGCTGAGTTTGGACGGCAGGTTGCGCAGATCGGGGTCCTGAATGGCGGTGAATCCGTCCCCGGGGCCGTGGATGGTCCGCCAGGCGTCGTCGTAGCCGCCGGTGGTGAACGTGCCGTACGGTCCGGTCGCTTCGGTGGGCAGGGCGTTGAAGTCGCCAAGAGCGGTGACGGGATACGGCGACTGTGCCAGCGCGGCGTACAGCTCCTGCCCCTGGGCGTTTCGAATGGCCGGAACCCCTGGCTGCAGGTGTGTGGTGGCCACCCGCACCCGTGCCGGCTTGCCCTTGAGGGCGACGTCCACCGCGGACCAGCCTCTCGGGAAGGTGAAGGTGACTCCGAACGGGGTGGTGATGACGAGCTTCGCGGCATAGAGGTGCGACTGCGCGTTCGTCACCGGGAGTCCGTCTTGTACCAGGATCGCATCCCGGTTCGTGAAACTCGCCTGTTCGGTGGCGCTGATCGGCAGGGTGGTGGTGCCGGTGGTGTCGACCGCGGCGGCCCGGTAGTGGAGACCGGCCCTGCGCAGCTCGCGGAGCAGGATGTCCAGGAAGTCGTAAGTGGTGTGGAGGGGACCGCCCAGCGGGCCCTTCTTCCACAGGGCCACCTCCTGCAGGCCGATGACCTCGGGGCGCTCGTTCCTGACCAGGCGCGAGATGGCGCGGGCGCGGGACGGGAAGTCGGTGGCGACCACCTGGTCGTAGGCGATCCCGGCTCGCGCGACGAGCTCCTGCGGAGTCTGTGCAAGGGCCAGAGGCGCGAGGTCGGCGCCCAGATAGATGTTGTACGTGGCGACTTTGAGCTGCCGCGTACCGGCCTGAGCCGGCGCGGCCAGGCCCAGTGCCGCGGCAACCAGCCCCACGACGGCCAGAAGCGCTGCCCATCTGCGTGCCATTCGCTTCTCCTCTCACCGCCCAGGTCAGATCACGCCGTCCCGGAGCCTCACGCCACCCCGGATCCGCTCATACTGTCCCGAACAGTCCAATAACGACCCGTACTCGCATGATTGCGCGGACGTGAGTGCGAGAGCCCGTCGGTTAGACAGCGCCGCTCAAAATCACTCGTTCTCGTGACAGCAACAGCAGCAACACCGAATACCGAAGACCACCGCGACCGCGGGGAAGGAGGCCAGCCGGAATGCGACCGGAACAGGCAATAGCGCTGCGCCAGGTGCAGTCAGCAGCGGCGTCGGCGGTTGTGCTCGTCGTTCCCGGCGGTGATGCGGGCGGAGGTCTCCGCTCCATGAAAAAGCCCCAGGCCAGCGGCCGGGGGCTTCTTTGCTGTCTGGACCTCTTATGATCCGCGTGCCATAAGTGGTCTCACAGCACGCCAGATTGAGATCCCCTCCACGAAGGCGCTACGCGTCGGCGAATGGATCACCCTGTACGTCGGCAAGCCGGATGACGGCCGACCTGTCCCGGAAGCAGACGCGGTAGCGGTCATGTTCCTGCTCCCAGGCAGTGTCCCGGGGATCGATGGCGCGAATGTCCATGTGAGGAGCCTAAGCAGAGAGGAGGCTACTTCAGCTTGACGGTCTTGCTGTGCCCGTCGTCGAGATTGCCGGAACGGGCACAGGGATCTGGCCTTTGATGAAATCGGTGCACTCGCCCGGAGTGGGGGCTTGCTTACCGCCGGCCTGCGGTGTGCAGAACGTGGCCGTCCTACCGTTCTTGATCACCTGAGACTGGTCGGAAGTTGCGACAACCAACTTGTTCATGCCTGTCTGCCGGTGCCGGGGGGGGCGGGTCTTGATGTCAGTGCGAGCGAGCCTCGCTCACCGCACGGGGTAGCCGAAGGAGTACCCCTGCTGCTTCAGCCAGGGCAGGACCTCGCGCAGAGCGGCCAGGGTCTGGGAGCGATCCCCTCCCGCGTCGTGGAAGAGGATGGTCGGTCCGTCGGAGATCTCGCTCTTGACGGTGGCGACCATGGTGTCCACGCCGGGACGCTCGAAGTCTTTGGTGTCGACGTTCCAGCCCAACGGTCGCATCCCCCGGGACGCGGCGAGCTGCCGACTGTACGGGGTGAAAGCACCGCCCGGGGCCCGGTAATACTGCGGCCGGACGCCCCCGGACGCCTTGGTGATCATCCGTTCGGCATCCAGGATCTGCTGGGACTGGTAGGCCTCGGACCGGGTGTCCATGGTGGTGTCGTGCGAGACAGTGTGGTTGCACAGCCGGTGCCCCGCCGCCACGACCTCCTTGACCAGGTCCGGGTGTGCCTGGGCCTGCGTGCCCACCATGCAGAACGTAGCCTTCACACCGTTGTCCTTCAGCAGTTGCAGCACCTGCGGCGTCCAGACCGGGTCCGGTCCGTCGTCGATAGTGATGTTGACGCCCCGGGCGCCGCGGTCCGAGGCGTGCGCTATATCCGCCGCCACCTTGGCCACCTGGCCCTGGGCGCCCGGTGCCGAGACACGCGCTTGCGGCTGCCGCCCTCCGGCGGTGTCGGCCTGTGCGGTCCACACCGAGGTGGCCGCGGCCACCGCCGTCACCCCGAGCGCCGCCGCGAGAAGCCGGACGTGCCATCCCCTTCCCTTGTGCCTTGCCATGTCCGCCCGCCCCTTTGCTGTCTCCGCCGATGCCGTGCACCCATGAAGACATACGAACGCCCGTACAAGATCCCTCTGTTACCGATCGCAGAAGAATCCGCAGAGAACCGGCAACAAACGTAGAAGCTCCGCGACAGGTGAGGGCTCGCAACGGCAACGAGGGCTGCAGGGCGGGCGGCGCCCTCGCAAGCGGCGCGGCCGTAGCGATCGGCGGGGGCGCGGTGTACCTCGTACGCCGTCGCAAGGCCGGCTCCCACGCCTGACGCACGAGGAGGGGTGCCGACCAGGCACCCCGCCCCACGCGCCGGCCACCCAACGGGCCCGACACCGAGCAGCGGTGTCGGGCCCGACGCGGTGACCGGCCATGAGACCGTTTTCGCGTCGATGACCCGTACCTGCGCTTCTGGCTCTCCCTCATCGGCCCCGGCATCCCGGCGGTCGAACGCGGCCGTGGTAACCGCGACTTCGACACCATCCGCGCCGGCTGGACGTCCTGGCGGGGCAGGACCATGGAGCCCGTTATCCGCGAAGCCTTGTGGCGGCTGGGCCCTGACGAAGGACAGCTGCCTGCAGGCACCCATGCGATCGGCGGCTACTGGACCCGCACCGGCATCGGCCACCTCCCGCTGACGCTCCGGGTTCGAGTGCTGATAGATCAGCGCAGCACGCTCGGAGGACTGCCCGGCACGGACCATCGTGTCCTTGAGCGTGGCGCCCGACTGCGTCGAGAGCGTGTGTCCGGTGTGACGAAGGTCGTAGCGGAAGCTCTCCGGCAGCCCGACCTTGGCTCGCGCCTTCCGCCACTTCCGCCCGAGCGTGGAGCGCCGGAACGGCTTGCCCCCTCGAGCGAGGGGACGGCTGCCAGTCATGGGCTGACGTGCCGCCTCCGCCACACCTCAGCATCCCGGCCTCACTCGGGCAGCGCTCAGCCCACAACCTGGTGCAACTCGGTTCAAACCAGTCCGGTTTGCGGTTCCGGTTGCCGCGCTGGTGCGGTCCTCGGTTTCCACAGTCCGACGGTCCTTACGTAGCCGTAGACCACTGAGGTCATCGCCAGCATGAGAAGTGGTCCGGACACCCACGGATGCTTTGCCATCTCCAGCGGTAGATAGCGATAAGACACCAAGAGCGCAGCGAAGACGGTTGCGCCGCAAGCGACCAGCTGGATCCCTGATCGATCCCAGCCGCGGTCGAACGAGCGCAGCGCTGCCTCGATCGTGAGCGTGAACACCACGCCGGCGATGAGATCCGCGCCGTAGTGGTAGCCAAATCCCAGCGTTGCGCAGAGCGTAGCTATCAGCCAGAACGTGCCTGCGAATCGCAGAAGCCGTGGGCCCGTCCGGGAATGAATGAAGATCGCGGTGGCCCACGCTGTGTGCAGGCTGGGCATGCAGTTCCGTGGGGTGATCTCGTCGAATGGCATGTGGTGCGGGGTATTGATCGGCGGCGGCGTTTCCGGCCACAGGTTGGCCACCGCCCATTGCTCGCTGGGCGGCGTTTCCGACCACAGGCTGACCGTCGCCCAGTGCTCGGCGCCGGTGCCGTAGGCGAAGATCGGTCCGACCACCGGGAAGATCATGTAGATGCTGGGCCCGAGGAGGCCGATCACCAGAAAGGTGCGCACCAGATGATGGCCCGGGAAGCGGCGCTCGACCGCCACGTTACGCAGTTGATACAGCGCGACGATGACTGCGGCCACCGCGAGCTGACCGTAGACGATGTCGAGAAAATTGAAGCCGATCGGGCCGGTGGCCGTGACAATCCGGCCCATCAGCCACGACGGGTTGCCCAGCGCGTGATCGGCGGTTGCCACGTACTGGTCGAGCACCGCTGGGCGGGTCTTTGAGGTGATGAGTAGCCAGGTGTCGCCGGTCTTGCGACCGGCCACCAGCAGCAGGCCCAGCCCGACGCCCTTCAGCAGCAGGACACGTTCCCGGCCGGTACGGCGAGTGACAGCGATGACCGCATAGCCCAGAAGGACCCACAACGCACCGTTGCCGAAGGGGTGGCCGCCGGTCACCTTGGCGCCGACCGCCCACCGGACCACCAAGAAGGCGACGTCGATACCGATCGCGGCAGCAGCCGCGATGAACCGTTGCCGCCAGGTGAGCACCACCATCATCAACGCCATACCGGCGTACAACAGGAAGCCTGATTTGGGGGCGAATATCACCTCTCGCGCCTGGCTGGTGATCGGCCCCGGCAGGCCGTAGCGACGTGCGGCGATCTCCAGCGCGATGAGGAATCCAAGGGCCGCGACACCCGCCACGGCCCAGAGTCTTATTCGTGGCTGACGCCACACGGAGAACATGGTTCTCCTGTTTATTCGCGAAAAAGCCCGCGACGGTATATGTCTCAATTTTCAGCCGATTTTCTCTATTTTGGTTAAAAGTCAGGGTGCGTTCGCTCGCCACCTTCCGGTCGGGGCTGCTTTCTCCCTCACCAAAAGCAGCCCGCCCGACGGGGGAAGACGGAAAGATCACACTCCGGGTTCCGCCTCGTTCATGGTGCGGCATGGGACGCGTCGCCCGATCGTTCGCCCCGGCTCGCGAGGCGAACACGGATCCTGAGTTGTCGACCTGGATGTCCCGACCTCCTGGACCTGGCCCCGCTGCCATACGCCGATCATCCGGACCGCCGTGAACAGTGGCGGCCGCACCAGATGCGCACCGGGTGGGCCAGGGATCAGCGGTCAACCACGGTCACGGCAGTACGCCCCTTCCCCCCCCCTCGATCCCGACTGTTTCGGCAGTTCAACAGGCCTTACAGAGCGAAGCAACCCGTAATTCCCAAGCTCAGAGCGCGAGTTCGATTCTCGTCACCCGCTCCATGAAAAAGCCCCAGGCCAACAGCCCGGGGCCTTTCTGTTGGCAGCTTCGCCCAGGGCAGTCCGTGCCGCCTGGCCCGGCCGGGTCATCGGTCCTGGCCCAGGAGCAGCGGGAGTTCGGTACGGGAGGTGATGCCAAGCTTGGGGAAGGCCCGGTAGAGATGGTGGCCGACCTGGGCATCGGCGCGGCACACGACGGTCCGACTCCGACCTTCGAGTCCCTGTCGGCCGCGCTCAGGACGGCCCTCACCCCCGAGACCAGCGCGCGAGCGAAGGCCGTGGCCGGCACGATCCGCGCCGACGGGGCGGCGGTGGCCGCGAAGCTGCTGCTCGACGTGGCCAGCGGACAAAGGCCCCGGTTGATCTGATTCCGGGCGACTGGATACCGGATGTGGTCTCAGCTGATCCGGCCCTGTACGGGTGAGTGCCGATCGCCTCTGACTCGGTCCATCCGAAGTTACGCGTCTCGGTCGGCTTCCTGAGCTGCATGCTCCAGTCGGCTTCGATACTTCTCCCACCACGCCGGGTCGCTGCCCAGCCCCATGCTGTCGTTGCCCTTGTTCATCCCCACGGCACCGTCTATGAGTTCCCGGATGATGTCGGCGTGCCCGGCGTGGCGGTGCGTATCGGCAATCACGCGCACTACTGCATGATGCAACGTCACCTCGTCCCTACCGCTGGGCCACCACGGCACCCGGCCGATCGTGTCCAGCGCCAGCGCGTCGATCGTCGCGTCCGCGTGCGCCCACGCCCGGCGGTAAAGCTCCACGATGTGCTCACGTGACTCGTCGGCGGTGGCCCACATATCCGCGTTGGGCTCAGCACCGTCTTCGACCCAGGGCAGCGGTTCGCCGGACGGCCGTCCGAAGGTGTCGCCGAGGTAGCCCAGTTCCACGCCGACCACGTGTTTCACCAGGCCCAGGAGGTTCGTGCCGGTCGGCGTCAGCGGGCGGCGGATGTCGTACTCCGAGAGCCCCTCGAGCTTCCACAGCAGGGCATCGCGGGCGGACTGCAGGTAAAAGTGCAGGTCAGTCTTGGGATCCGATGCGGTCATGGGGCCAGTCTGCCGCTCGCGCGATCTTGTCGCGCGAGCTTTGTCCACAGCTCCCGGCGAACCACATCATCTGACGCGACGAGCGAATCGGACCGGACCACTTGAGACAGAGGCCGGATCGAAGGAGACGGGACATCCACCCTGCCGTGACTACAGATCGGGAAACCTCTGTCCCGTGTCATCAGAGTTTGATCGTTGTCACTGAGGGTCGGTGACCACCCGGTCCGTGCCACCGAACGTTGAGTGACTGGGGACGCTCGGGGCCAGGGGCGACGTCTCGGCGGCGGACCTGAACGTCGTCGTGGTGGCCCCTGCTGCGGTGCGGGAGGGGAGACGCAGGTCACAGACGTTCATGTCACATCCTGCCGAGCTGTGCCGTCGTAAGTGTGTAAGCACCGACAACGGCAGAGGAGATCACCATGAGTGCCCGCTTGGACGCCTTCAGCAGTCCGGCCTTCGGCAAGGTCTTCAAGCACATCATTGCGGCAGGAAAGGTGCTCGCGGACTCGACGCTGCCGACCGCGACGCAGGAGCTGGTGAAGCTCCGCGCCAGTCAGATCAACGGGTGCGGCTTCTGCACCGACATGCACAGCAAGGACGCCGCCGCCGGTGAGACCTCGGTACGTCTCAACCTGGTCGCGGCGTGGCGGGAGGCCACGGTCTTCACCGAGGCCGAGCGGGCCGCGCTGGAGCTGACGGAGCAGGGCACCCGCATCGCGGATGCGGCCGGCGGGGTCACGGACGAGGCGTGGGCGAACGCTGCCAAGCACTACGACGAGGAGCAGCTGGCCGCGCTGGTGTGCGGGATCGCCCTCATCAACGCCTTCAACCGGGCGAACGTCATCATCCAGCAGCCCGCCGGCGACTACCAGCCCGGCCAGTTCGCGTAACCAGGAGTGCCTGGCCACGGACTGCCGGTGCCCCCGCGGCTGGGGCATCACACCCCGGGCGCCCCTCGCGGGGGCCCGGGGTGTTGTTCTGGTCCGCCCGGCGGTCCTGCCGGATCGAGCAGTGAACCACGGTCGATCGGAGTGCGAGGCGGTGCAGGCGCGCGCAGCCTGGCCAAGGCCGACGCTGTCCTCAAGAGCAGCGAGAAGGCGCCGACGTGTGTGGCCGACGGCACGAGTTCCGTGTGCACGAGGCACTACACGATCGACCCCAGGCGCGACCTCAACAACTCGCCGGCGGCTATCTGGAAGGTGGCCCATCGGAACAGTCGACTTCCCTTGATGGTGGGGCACGACACCGACGCCTGCTCGTCAGTTCCTGCCCCGTCGCCCGGGGCCCGCTCAGCGGCCTGGGGCTACCGCGCTCCCCCGCAGCAGGGGCGGAAGCGGTGCCACAAACCTACGATGGCTCGAGAAGGCGCCATCAAGTCGAACCGGCATTCCAGAGGAGGCCGCGATGGTGGAGCACTTTGTCTGGGTGACGACGCGCCGCATCAAGCCGGGCGCGTTGGAGGAGTTCGAGAGGGCCTGGCGCCCGGACCCGTACCCACAGGCGCTGCGCCGCGCCTACGCGTACTGGTCCGAGGACGGGCAAGAGATCACCGGGGTGTCGTTCTGGGACACCAAGGAGGCGTGCGACTCCTGGCGGGCCTCCGCGGCGGAGACACAGCGGCGTGAGGCCATGGCCCCTTACATCGTCGAGGAGCGGGAAGGCTTCTACCGCGGCCGCGAACTCGGAGTCGGGCACGCCTGAAGCCGCCGCGGTCCTTGTGCCCGCGTTCCGGAACGCCGGGCGAGGACGGACAGCACCGGCCCGCCGGCCCCGCGGACACCGACACCGACCCCCATCGATCCTCCGGGGCGACAATGGAGTCATGGCCCCATAAACGGTGAACCGAGTTTTGAGGTGGCCGATGAGCACTCTCGAAGAACAGATCGACGTTGATGTTCCGATCGCTGTGGCCTGGGAAAGTCTCCACCAGGTGGAGACCTATCCGAGATTCGTCGAAGGAGTACGCGAGGCTCGTTCGCAGGACGGGCACCGGGCGCGCCTGGACATCGACGCAGGCGGCCGAGCTCAGGAGTTCGAAGCCGAGATCACCGACCGCGGCAAGGAACACATGATGGAGTGGCAGACCACGAGCGGTCCCGACCTGTCGGGAACCTTCTCACTGCTGCCCATCGACCGGGAGCACACCCGAGTCCAGGCCCGGATCGAGTACGACCCGGGCACCCTCAAGGAGGCGTTCGGCGGGCCGAAGGGATTCGCCCAGGCAACCGCGATCGAACGGCTTGTACGGGACGACCTCGAGCACTTCAAGGAGTTGGTGGAACGGGAACGGTGAGGCGCCCCCACCGATAGGGATTGGCCTCACGCTTCGCGAGGGCGTACGACGGCAGTGCGGCCCTCGTGGCCCGTCCGTGCGCTCAGCGCCGCGGCAAACAGCGGTCAACAACGGCCCCGTGCACCCGTGTACGGGCGCTCCGTCGGCAACTGGCCTGGTAAGCCCCATGTCGACCGCAGGCGGCGGCGTTGATTCCCGAGCTCGGAGCGCGAGTTCGATTCTCGTCACCCGCTCGTGGACGAAGACCCAGGATCGGCACGGCGTCCCAACTCCCCGAGTTGGGAAGAAGAAGCTCCGGCCGCTGCGCGCGCCGGACGATACCGAGGGGCGCGGTGCTCGCCGAGCCGGTCAGCGGACCGGCTCGGCCGGGTGCCAGGGGGCGCCGGGCCGGGTGGGGCGGGCGTCCGGGGCGAGCCTGAGCGCGTACGTCGCCCGGTCGGCGCCGGACAGGGGGCCGAGGTAGTCGTGCCCGACCATGTGGCACCAGGCCGGCAGGTCGAGCGGGGCGGCCGGGTCGGTGGCGATGACGTGGACGACCGTGCCCGGCTCGGCGTCGGCGATGCGGGACCGCAGGCGGAGCAGGAGAGTGACGCACAGCAGACCGGTGCCGTCGACGGTGATGTCGGCGGCCGGTACCGGGGAGGCGCTCACCGGGGGAGGGTCTGGGTGACGCGCCACAGCCGGCGGGGCAGGTCGCCCTCCTCGAAGGGGTGGACCTCCTGCGACTGCCAGCCGTCGGCGAGAGCATCGACCAGGTCGCGGGGGAAGAAGTGCACTGCGAATCCGCCGTGCTCCCAGATGTCATCGCCGTGCCCCGTACCGGCCCCGTAGTGGGCGTCCCCGGTATGACGGACGGTGTAGACGAAGACGCCGCCCGGCCTCAGCACCCGGCGCACCTCGCCGACCAGGGCGTGGATCTCCTTCGTGGACAGGGCCATGCACAGCAGCATGTGCGCGAACACCGCGTCCACCGAGCCGTCCGCCAGCGGCAGCGGCTCGCGTACGTCGTGCACCGCGGTCGCGACTCGCTCGGCCATGCCCTGGGCGCCGGCCGCCTCGTGCAACTGCTCCAGGCCGACCGGGCTGAAGTCGGTCGCCTGGACGGTGAAGCCCTCACGGGCGAAGTAGACGGCGTCGCGGCCGTGCCCGGCCCCCAGCTCCAGAACCTGGCGTGCCCCGGCCGCCCGGAACACCCGGGCGGCGTGGACGGCCGGCTCGGACGGCTCCTCGCCGTACATGCCGGGGTGCTCGCCGTATGTCCGCTGCCAGTGCTCCCGCTGAGCCCCGGCGAGCTCCCGCTCGTGCTCCGACATGCTGACGCCCTTCTCCACCGCCCGGTCCCGTGTGGGCCAGCCTAGGTCTACGCTGCGCCGCCGCAGCGAGCGGTCGTCGGGGCGCAGGTGAGAGGCGCTCGCGCCGGGGAGCTCGACCTGGCCCTGGCCCCTACGGCCGTTCTCCGGTACGTCGGTACGTCGCTCAGGACGCAGGCGGTCGAGGAGCCGGCGAGGACGATCCATGGGGCAGTGCCCGCGCTGTCCGGCTCGCGGTGGCGGCGGGTGTGCCGATATCGAGTGCCTGCCGGGCGAACCGGAGGGCGTACGGCAGTGCGGCCCGGGTGAGCGGGCCGGCGCCGGCGGCGATGGCTGTGGCTGCGACTACGGGCTCTGCGTATGCGACGGCGCGCAGAAGGACGGCAGGAGTCCACAGTCGGCTCGCGTGCCGCAGGGCGGGCAGGTCGGGAAGCGCAAGGGTCAGGGTCCGGTCGTCGGCGTCGGGGCGCGGCCAGGTGAGTTCGATGCGCATGAAGCGGCCTCCACAGGAGGTTGGGCCCGTTGACTGCGGTGGGCGTTCGGGATGACGGCTCGGGGCCGAGCCGGGCACTCTGCCGTCGCCTCCTCAACGGCCCAGGACTCGCGCGGGGTGTCGGTCAGCGATCCGCAGCGGCCTCTGCCGGGACCGGGACGCCGATCTTCTCGGACTTGTCTCAGCAGGGAATTCACAGCGCAGCGCACTTCACCGCCGACTACGCCGAACGGCGCAGTTGGATATGTCCAGAGTTGCCGAAGTAGCCCGATCTGGTCAAGGTTGCCGGAAAGGTGAGAAGCGCCACGGCGTCGACGTGCATGCCTCACCTTCACTACGGAGGGAGAGCGACCATGACTGACAGTTCCCATGCGCATGGCTCAGGGGACACGAAGGTGCAGCATCCCGTCCAGGAGACGCTGGCGCACCCCATGCAGACGGTGACGACGGCCATGGAGAAGGTCCCTGGCGCCGAGAGGGTCAAGGGATTCGTCGACGGTGTTCTGGACTCCGTCGGGATCGTCTCGCCCCATACACGGCGTGTCGCGGCTTACACCGGTGCCGGGCTGCTCGGCGTGGCCGGTGTGGTCGAGTGGCCAGTGGTCGCGGCGGGCGCCGCCGTGGTATGGCTCACGCAGCCGCGTCCCAAGGATGTCGCGGCGGCCCAGACAGCCGGCGAGGCCCGCGCCGAAGCATTGCAGGCGAAGCACGCCGCCGGGTCGGCCAAGGCGTCGACCGCCACCGGGAAGGCGAAGTCCCGTCCGGGCAAGGCCACGTCGGGGACGGCGAAAACCCGCGCGCCCAAGTCGACGAGCACCTCGGGCACTGCGAAGGCCCGCTCGTCCAAGCGCGCTGCCGCGAACACCTCACGCACCAAGGCAGGTGGGCGGAAGAAGCCTTGACGCCTGCCTTCCACCCGCTCCGACCACCGTTCCGCCGCCGACCCGTGCGGCAAGCCCGCGAAGGTGAGACATGCTGCTCCGCTTGCTGACCGGGCTGCCCGCCGTGGTCCTCCAGAACGCCCTGGCTGCCCCCGTCGAGGCCACGCGCAGGATCGCCCCGCCGGCCACCGACACGGCCCGGATGGTCGCTGAGCTGGTGAGCGCCGGTGCGCGTGGCGCCGTGAGCGGCGCGGCGGCGGTGTCGGCGACCGCACTGCGGGTCGGCAGGGTCGCCCGCAACGCCGTGACCCCTCACGTCGGTTACTGGCGCGCCGGCTCCCGCATGCACGTCGCACTGCGGCACCATCCGGACTCGCAGGAACCCACCGCGGAGCAGCTCGAGGCAGCCGCCGAGAAAGTGGCGGTCGAGCTGGCCGAGCACCCTGACGTGCTGATCGCTTACTGGGACGGCGGCCTGGGGCGGCTGGTCATGCAGACCACCGAGGATGCGATCGGCGAGCATGTGGTGGACTGGGTGTCCGAACTGGCCGCCGAACACGGGCTGGTGCACGTCGGTGACCAGACGCTGGAACACGCGCACCCGGGTGCAGCCGGGGGCGTGCGCGCCAATGCTGTCGCCGTGGCGTGCGACGCGGCGGGCATCGCCACCTCCCTCGTGGCACGGACAGTCTTTCTGAAGCCGGTGCCGGAGGTCGTCGTGGCCGCGGTCGTCGTGATGCGTGAGGACTCCCGGGTACGGACGGTGCTGAGCCGCGCGCTGGGCCCGGACATGGCCGATCTGGTGCTCGCCGCGGCCCATGCGGCTGTCTGTGGGGTCGGGCAGTCGCCGAGTCCGCTGCTGCTCGACGCGGCATTGCGGACCGCACAGTTGGTGGAGTCCGTTGCCCAGCTCGCGACGTTCGACGCCCTGCACGACACACTGTGCGCTCCGGACAGGCTGACCGTGGCCGGAGACGACGTCGTACGTCCACCGCTGCGTTCGTGCCCCGGCGACAAGTATGCCGACGCCGCGATCAACGGGATGCTGGGCGGCGCCCTCACCACGCTCCTGTTCACCCGCAACCTCGATGAGGCGGCCGAGACCGTACTGGCCGGTTCGCCCAAGGCTGCGCGCTACGGCCCGGCGGCCTTCACCGCGGCGCTCGGCAGTGCCCTGGCGCGCGAGGACGTGCTGGTCCGCAGCCCCGATCGGCTGCGCCGACTGGAGCTTGTGGACACCGTGGTCCTTCATCCTGAAGCGCTGCGCGGCACTCGGCGCGCGGTGCTCGAGGTCCACCCCAGCACGGCCGGCTGGGATCACCGTCGGCTGTGGCGGGAGTCCACCGCAGCCCTGAGTGCGCCCGGGGACGGGGCAGTGCCCTCCGGGGAGGCGGGACTCGGCCTGCGACCGGTGCCCGACGAGTTGGCGTCGCACACGGGACGGTCGGACACGGAACTGATGATCGCGTCGGTGCGCGGCGAAGACGTCGGTACCGTCCTGGTCGGCTGGGAGGTCGACCCGATGGCCGAGGCCGCGTTGGACGCGGCGCGCCGGGCCGGCCTGCACGTTGTTGTGCTGGACGACCACTCGCTCGGCGAGTTCGGGACGCTGGCCGACCAACTCGTCCCTGCCGGGATGCCGTTGGCCGATGTGGTGGCCGGCCTGCAGAGCGACGGGCGGACGGTCCTCACGGTGGCGCGCGTGCCGGACGGCCGAGCTGCAGCGGAACAGGCGTCGACCGCGGCCGCCCGCGACGTACTCGACGGGCTGCTCCGCAGTGACATCGCCGTCGCCGTCGCCGACGAGCGCAGCGCTGTCGTCTGGGGCGCGGACATTCTGCCGCTGCGCGGGCTGGAGGGCACGTGGCGGTTGCTGTCCGCCGTGCCCGCTGCACGGGCGGCCGCCCGACGGGCCAAGTTCCTTGCCGAGGCGGGCGCCACGCTCTCCGAGCTCCTGGTACTCACCCGCGGAGCCCGGACGCAACGGGTCCCCTTCCCCCTCGAACTGCGGATCAGCCCTGTCAACATCGCCACCGCCGCGGCTCTGGTGTCGGGCTGGTTCACCGCGCTGGGTGTCGCCGCCCGTACGACCCCGCACCCCGGGCCGCGGGTGCCCTGGCACGCTCTGCATCCGGAGGAGGTCATGGCCCGGCTGGCGAGGGCGCCGCGGGCCGCGCCCACCGCATGGGCGGTGGTGCGGACCCGGGCCGGCCGCGTCGTGGGCGCCGCAGCCACTCACCCGGCCTTCGCGCCGACGCGGGTCGGCGCACATCTGGCAGGCGCCGTGTGGGCCGAACTCGACGACCCCTTCACCCCGATCCTGCTGGTCGGTGCCACCGCGTCGGCGCTGCTGGGGTCCGCTGTGGACGCATTCCTCGTCATCGGCGCCGTCGCGGGGAACGCCTTGGTCGGCGGAGTGCAGAGGCTGCGCGCGGAGCAGGCACTGTCCGAGCTCGTCACCGGGCAACGGCGAACAGCCCGGCGCCTCCCCGACGTGTCAGCAGATGAGGCATCCCTCGTGGAGGCCGAACGACTGGCGCCCGGCGAGGTGATCGAGCTGCGCACCAATGACGTCGTGCCGGCCGACGCGCGCCTGCTGGAAGTCAGCGGCTTCGAGGTCGACGAGTCCTCGTTGACCGGCGAGTCACTGCCCACCCGCAAACAGGTGGACGCCGTACCACAGGCGCCCGTCGCCGACCGCAGTTGCATGGTGTTCGAGGGCACCACGGTGGTGGCCGGCCACGCCCGCGCCGTGGTGGTGGGCACCGGCGACCAGACCGAAGCCGGCCGCGCGGCGTCCCTCGCCGCCCGGGTCCCCACCTCGGCAGGGGTCCAGGCACGACTGCACCGGCTGACCCGCCGGGTCCTGCCCCTCACCCTCGCCGGCGGCGCCGCGGTGGCCGGTCTGTCCCTGCTGCGCGGCAGCCCCGTGCGCACCGCGCTCCAGGGCGGGCTGGCTGTCGCGGTGGCCGCCGTCCCCGAAGGCATGCCCTTGGTGGCGACGGTGGCGCAGATGTCCGCGGCGCGGCGGCTCAGCAGACTGGGTGTCCTGGTCCGCACGCCGCGCAGCCTGGAGGCCCTGGGACGCGTGGACACCATGTGCTTCGACAAGACCGGGACCCTCACCGAGAACCGGTTGCGGGTCGTCCACCTGGTCACTGCCGCCGGCGCCGAGCACCCGGCGTCGGACCCCGAAGCGGAACTGATCCTTCGCATCGCCGCCCGGGCCTGCCCGCGCGTCGCCGAGCAGCCGGGTGTCCACGCCCACGCCACCGACGAGGCCGTCCTGGCAGCCGCCCCGCGCGAGATCGGGTGGACCACCGTGCGGGCCCAGCCCTTCGAGGCGAGCCGGGGCTACGCGGCCGCCGTCGGAAGAGACGACGACGGCGAGGACATGCTGGTCGTCAAGGGGGCGCCTGAAGTCATGCTGCCCTGCTGCCCCGATGCGGATCCGACAGCCGTCGACACGGTGCATGCCCTTGCCGCCCAGGGCCTGCGGCTGCTGGCCGTCGCCCAGCGCCGCCTCGCGGCGGAAGATGCGGCGGAGGCACTGGACAAGCCCCTTGAACTGCTGGAACTCATCGGATTCGTGGCACTGGCCGACACCCCTCGCGCCAGTTCGGCTCCGCTCGTGTCCGGTCTCGGCGAGATCGGCGTACGACCCGTCATGCTCACCGGCGACCACCCTCAGACCGCCCGTTCCGTGGCGGTCGCTCTGGGCTGGCCTTCGGATGTCACGGTCGTCACCGGTGACGAGCTGGCCGCACTCGACCGGGCGGGGCGGGCGCGCCTGCTCCGGGACTGCGGCGTGGTGGCTCGCGTCGCACCCGAGCAGAAGCTGCAGGTGGTCGAGGCGCTCCGGGAGGCGGGACGCGTCGTGGGCATGGTCGGGGACGGCGCCAACGACGCCGCCGCCATCCGCGCCGCCGATGTCGGGGTCGGCATCGCGGCGCGCGGATCGGCCGCCGCACGCAACGCCGCGGACCTCGTGATCACCAACGACGAACTGTCGGTTCTTATCGACGCCATCGGCGAGGGCCGTGCCCTGTGGCGAAGCGTGGCCGACGCGATCAGCATTCTGCTCGGAGGGAACGCCGGCGAGGTCGGCTTCTCCGTACTGGGCACCTTGCTGTCCGGTACGTCGCCACTGACGACGCGTCAACTGCTGCTGGTCAACCTGCTCACCGACATGTTCCCGGCGATGGCGGTCGCGGTCACCCCCCACGATCCGGAGCCCACCGGTGAGCCCACCGCAGCCGACGACGCACCGGTAGGCCTCGCCGTCCTCGGCCAGCCCCTGACCCGCCAGATCCGCCATCGTGGCCTGATCACCGGAATCGGCGCCGCCATCGCATGGCTGATCGGCAGCCTCACTCCGGGCTCGGCGCGGCGCACCAGCACGATGGCCCTGTGCGGTGTGGTCGGCGCCCAGCTCACCCAGACCGTCGTCGGACGCCGCCACAGCCCACTGGTCCTGGCCACCGTCCTCGGCACTGCTGCCGTGCTCATCGCCCTCGTCCAGACGCCCGTCGTCAGCCACTTCTTCGGGTGCACGCCGCTGGGCCCACTGGCGTGGGCCGGCGTGGCCGTAGCCATCGGCGCCGCCGCCCTCGGACCCCGCGTACTGCCGCAGGCCGACCGACTGCTGGCCGACCTCACCTCGCGAGTGCGTCCCGTGGTGCGGCTCGCCCACTGACGACCTGAAGGTGATTCAGGGCGGCGACGGGAGTCAGCAGCGGCAGTCAGGAGCCACCTGGCGTCCCTCGCGGCCGAGCTCCAGGTCCGCAACCGGGTCGAGACCGCCGCTTGGGCCTGGGAGAGCCGGCTCAGGGGCTCCGACCAGTCACCCTGACCAGGAGACCGCTGCCCGGCCGTCGTTGCGGGACTGACAGCGTTCAGCCCTGTCCGAGGCTGTCCGGGCCTCGGATCACGGGCAGCTCCGCCGCAGGTCAGGATGGCTGCGTCCACCCCCGGTCGGCCGGCTGGTCTCGGCGGCTGAGCCCTCGCTCCTTCGGTGTTAGCGTCGCGTCCATGTCCAAGACCGAGATCGACGCACTGACCGCCGAGTTCTTCGGCGCCTTTGACAACCGGGGCGGCAAGGCTGCCGACGTGGACCGGATCCGGCGGCTGGTCCTTCCAAGCGGCGTGATCGTCACGACCGCCCCCAGGTTCACGGTCTACACCGTGGACGAGTTCATCGAGCCCCGTCGGCGGCTGCTGTCCGACGGCCGACTGGTCGAGTTCTCCGAGTGGGAGACCTCCGAACGGACCGAGGTCGCGGGCGATATCGCGTCGCGGTTCGGCGAATACCGCAAGTCCGGAATCCTGGACGGTGAGCCGTTCGAGGGTGCCGGGACCAAGACCATCCAGTTCGTCCGCACCGCGGACGGCTGGCGGATCACGGCAGTCGCCTGGCACGACCGACCCTGATTCGTCGGGCACCCCGTCGGGGCGGGACGGCGGGCAGGGGGCTGCCCGTCTTCATGCGGTTCGCGGCCGCCGGATCACTCCTTGGAACCGCCGCCGCAGCCGCATGAAGACGGCCGAACCCTCCGACCGGCAGGAACGGGCCGATCAACTCCGTTCCTTCGCCCAGGAGTTCTGCACGCGTCACCTGAGCTCTTTCCGCCGGCCGGAAGACACCACAAGGAAGAGATGCCCCACCTCTTGCCCACAATCGAAGAGGTCCAGCCGGCTGCCCTGGAGCTCCTCCTCGCCCAAGGTGCCGGAAGCCGAAGGTCTCAGAGCCTGTCGGGTGACCTCTGATCGGACTACGGGGTCATCGTGTCCGGTAGGCGTCGATGACGGTTTGGGTGAGGGTGTTCCCGCCGGTGTCGGTCAGCTCCGCGCGCAAGGAGACGCCGGCCCCCGCGCGCGGGTTGTGGATCGTGACGGCGCCGCCCTCGACCGGAACCGGGGTCCACGAGGCGCCGCTGTCCACGGATACCGAGACGGCAAGCGAGCGCACACGTCCGTCCGCGGCGGCGCCCAGCACCGTGACGGGGATACGGAGTGTCGCGTTCGCCGCCGCGGTGCCGGTCGGGCTGAGCGCGGGCGAGAACCGCACGACGCTCACCGGCACCGGGGTCGGGCCGGTCGTGGTGAGCGAGGTGAAGGTCCACGACGCGGTCACACGCGTGGTGGTGCCGGGCGCACCCTTGCGATTCACCATGCTGGTGAGCCGGTACTCCGCGCTCCCCGGCGGCACGGTGAACGCGGCTCGTCCGGGGGCGCCCGCCTGGGTCCCGACGCGCACGCCGTTGCGGTGAAGAGTGGTCGAGGCCTTGTCGTACTGCGGTGACGACGGCACGTGGCCATCGCCGTCGGCGAGCAGCGGGACATCGACGGCGACGCGGTCGCCGTCGCGTACGACGCCGGGGCGGCCGGTGAGGTCGGGACCGAAGACGGCGTTGTCGAAGGTGTGCGTGGTCGTGCCCCCGGCCCGCACGGCGACACCATTGGCGCTGTAGCGGTTCGATGCCGCGCCGGGCGTACCGGGGGCTGTGTAGGCGATGTCCCAGGTGCCGCGTTCAGGTGTCACGAGGTAGGTCGCGGTGCCGGGGGTCGCCAGCATCTGGGCGACGCCGACGGTCGGTCCGGCACTCGGTTGCAGGTCGACGGACGCGGTCCCTGCGGTGCCCGGTCGGGCCGCGCCGCGGATCTGCACGGTGGCCAGGTCCTCCGGGGAGGGGTGCCGGGTGAGCCCTGTCAGGGCGCGGGGGCCGGTGAAGGTGTAGCCGAGCGCGTAGCCGACGGTCTCGGTCGTCCAGTACGCGTCGAACCACTGCTTCACCGATCCGGGTTCGCTGTCGGGGCCCAGGTGCGCGACGCGCAGGTTCGGGCTGGAGTTGATCAGGTTGGCGTCCCGGGTGGCGCCGTCGTGCGTGACCTGGACGAACATCGCGCTGTGCAGGAAGCCTGCGGAGCGGTCGGGCGGCCGTACGTCGACGGGGAGGGTGGTCCGCGCGTCGACGGTGATGGTGGTGTCGCGGTCGAGGTCGAGGCGCGGTTGGACGATCCAGTCCGTCCCGTCCGCTTCGTTACCGGTGGTCAGGGAACTGTCCAGGAGATACCGGCCCCGGGGCAGGCGCACGGTGGTCGTGCCGGAGGCGTCGTACGGATGGACGGCCTCGTCGGCACCCGGGCCGGAGATTCCGGTGACGTTGGTGGCGAAGTCCCCCGTCCTGTGGCCGGTGCGGTCGAGGTGAGTGATCGTGAGGGCGTATGTCGCCGGCTCCGCGGCGAAGGCGGTGGTGTCCCATGCGGGCGTCGCGCTGCCGACCAGGGCCACGGCGAGAGCCAGAGTGCGCAGGACACTCCGGCGGGGTACGGAAGAACTGTTCATGATCTGCTCTGCGCTTCCGGGCGCCGGCGTTCCCGTGAGCTGCGTCACGCCGGGTGCAACGGCGCGGCCCAGGGCGGCACGTGTGGCGCACGTCACCGGAACCGGCGCAACGGACGCGGCAGAGCAGAGTGTGGAATCACTCATGAGGAATCGCTTCCGCCGCGGAGACCGCGACGCCTTGGGAGAGCTGTACGACGAGCACGCCCAGGTGCTGTACCGCTATGCCCTGCGGGTGACGGGCAACTGGGCGGAGGCCGAAGACGTCGTCTCGGCGACCTTCCTGGAAGCATGGCGCAGCCGGGAGAAGCTGCGCCCCGACGGGGACAGTCTGCGCCCGTGGCTGCTGGGAATCGCCACCAACATCATGCGCCGCAACACACGCGCACGCCGACGCCGCGAGATCGCGCTCGCCCGCGTGCCGGAGCGTGGTTCGATTCCGGACTTCGTCGACGATCTCGTCACGCACCTCGCGGATGCCGAGCAACTGCGCGCCGCGCACACCGCACTCGCCCGCCTGCGGCGCCGCGACCGAGAGGTCTTCACCCTCGTGGTGTGGGCCGGCCTGGACTACGCGGCCGCGGCCGACGCACTCGGTGTGCCGGTCGGCACCGTCCGGTCTCGCCTGTCCCGCGCCCGTACCCGACTGCGCGAGCTCGCCGGCGCCGAAGCCCGCGCCGCACGTTCGCAGACCACGCCCGCCGGAGCCGATCGGCCGGCCGCGGCGGAAAGCAGGGACCACTCCGCCAGCCCCGCCAAGCCAGTACCGGACCGCATCCCCGTGGCCCGGCCGTTGACCCAGGAGAACCACGGATGAACACCTCCCCGCGGCGCCGTACGCATCACCGGTCCGAGGACACCGAACGCCTCGGACTCACCGGCCTGCTGCCCCCGCCGCCGGTCCCCGGCCTGGATCCCGACCGTGAACTGCTGTTGAAGGAAGCACTGCTGCGCAAGGCCGCCCTCGCCGAACCGCCCGGCGTCCTCACCACCGGGGCCTCGCGCCCGCGCCGGCGCCTGGTCCGGGTCCTGGCGCCGGCCGTCGCCTGCACCGTGGCGGTCTGCGGCGTCGTGGCCGTGAACCTCGCGGACAAGCCCGGGCGTGGCACCACCGCGGTCACGCGTGGCGGCGCCCCCCGCGCACCCGAGGTGACACAGCTCCTCGACCGCATCGCACTCGCCGCCGCCGGAAGGAAGCAACCGACGGTCCGTGCCGACCAGTTCGTGTACATCGAGAGCAAGGTCGCCTACGCCGCGCAGAGCGCCGGAGGAGGCCCCGTGACCATGGCTCCCGTACACACGCGGCAGGTGTGGTCGCCCGCCGACGGCAGCCGCCCCGGCCTGCTGCGCGAGGGGGGCGGGCCCGACACCCCGCTCGACGCCGACGCACCGGTCCACACCCTCGACGGCCCAGGAGCGACACCCCGGCCGAGCACCGCGGGCAAGAGGGGCCCGTCGATCAGCAACCCGACCCACCAGTACGTCGCGTCGCTGCCCACCGACCCTGACGCCCTGCTGAAACTGATCCGGGACGAGACCCGCGGACAGGGTCAGGACCCGGACCAGCGAGCATTCACCGCGATCGGCGAACTGCTGGCCGAGACCTGGGCACCACCACAGGTCAGCGCCGCGCTCTACAAGGCCGCCGCGAGGATCCCCGGGGTCACGGTGATCCATGCGGCCACCGACGCCACGGGACGCGAGGGCGTTGCCGTCGCCCGTACGGCGCACGGGCAGCAGACGCAGTGGGTCTTCGACCGGACCACGTACGCATTCCTCGGTGAACGCACGGTCCTCACCGAAGCCGGCGACGCCGGCCCGGCCGGGACAGTTGTCGGCACCTCCGCGGTCCTCACCAAGGCCGCAGTCGACCGTGCCGGCGAAACTCCCGTGCCGATGACCGCATAGAGGGGCGGCCGTGCACATGGGCCGCCCCGGATCGCGGTTCCACCGGGGCCGGCAGCTACCGGCCCCCATCCGTTCAGGAAGCCGAGAAGGCCGCAAAAAGCGATGGAGGCGGCCGATGGCAGCGGTGCGGGACGGGAAGCCGGTCCCGGCCGGGACACGACCGTGGAATCAGGTGGCACCGGCCCGTGTGCGTGCACGGACTGCACCGATCGGCGACCTCGTCCCCCAGCGGGCCCGGTCCCGGGCGCCGCCGGCCCCGGGGCAACAACGCCCTGCGAGCAAACGCCTCCGAGCCGGGCGGGGCAAAGCTGCTCCGGTCGGCATCTGTGCCAGGGTGAGGTCATGCGTCGTGCGCTGGCCGCCCCCTTCGCGGTCGCGGCCCTGGCCGGTGTCATGCTCGTCCGTTCGTGTGGGGCGGGCAGCGGAGCCGAGGACCCCGGCCGCCCCGGCATGCAGGGGCGGGCGGCGGCAGGGATCGAGCAATTGACCGTCGAGGTCGCCGAGATCCTGCCCCACGACCCGAAGGCCTTCACCCAGGGCCTGGAGATGACCGAGGGCATGCTCTACGAGAGCACGGGCCTGACCGGACAGTCCTCGGCCCGGATGGGACGGCCGGGCAAGTCCCCTGTGGCCCGCGCCGAGTTGCCCCCGCCGCTCTTCGGTGAAGGAATCACCGTCATGGGGCCGACGCTGTTGCAGCTCACCTGGCAGAACGGCATCGCGGTCGAACGGGACGCAAGGACGCTGGCCGAGTTGCGCCGGGTCCCCTACCGGGACGAAGGCTGGGGGGTCTGCTACCAGCGGCAGCGCGGGCGGCTGGTGACGAGCAACGGCTCCGCCCGGCTCACCTTCCGGGACCCCCGAACACTCCTCAGGACAGGGGAGATCACCGTCACCGCCGATGCGCGGCCTGTGGGGCAGCTGAACGAGCTGGAATGCGTCGGCGACATCGTGTACGCCAACGTCTGGCCCGAGGACCGGATCGTGCGTATCGACGCCACCACCGGCAGGGTGACCGGAGACATCCGGGTTCCGGCCCTGCTCAGCGCAGCCGAGAGGCGGCACGCAAACGTCCTGAACGGTATTGCGGCTGTTCCCGGAACCGATCAGTTCCTGCTCACCGGCAAGTGGTGGCCCAAGATGTTCCGGGTCGCCTTCGTTCCCAGGTGAACCGCCACCTGTCATTCCGGCATCACGACGGCTGCCACGGTGAAACCCACACCGGGTACGCCCCGGAGCGCGCCCGGGCTCGGCACACACGGCGCGAGCCGCGTGGCGGGTCCTGCGGCGGTTGTCGCAGGACCCCGCCCCCGCCACGGCCGCGGCGAGAACTCGGTCACCCCCGCGCAACGAAATACGCCGGAAACGCGCGGGTGTTCATTACGAAACGCGCGCCGGTCACCCTCTCTGTCGGCCGACCCGCACGCCGCCCCGAGGAGGGACTCCCTCTTGAACCCCGTGACCCTGGCCGCGGCAGGCCTCGACACAGGCGACACCGCCTGGCTGCTCGCCGCCACCGCGCTCGTCCTGCTGATGACCCCCGGACTGGCCCTGTTCTACGGCGGCATGGTCCGCACGAAGAGCGTCCTCAACATGCTGATGATGAGCTTCGTGTCCATCGCGCTGGTCACCGTCGTCTGGCTGGTCGCAGGCTATTCACTGGTCTTCGGCGACGACGGGTTCGCCGGCCTCATCGGCAACCTCCACCATGCGGGCATGGCGGGCATCGGCCCCGGCACCCTCACCGGCAGCGTCCCCACCCTGCTGTTCACCACGTTCCAGCTCACCTTCGCGATCATCACGGCGGCACTGATCAGCGGCGCGATCGCGGACCGCATGAAGTTCGCGGCCTGGCTGGTCTTCGTGCCGGTGTGGACCCTGCTCGTATACGTCCCCGTCGCACACTGGGTGTGGGGCCCCGGCGGCTGGATCGCGCACTCCCTCGGCGCCCTGGACTTCGCCGGAGGCCTCGTGGTGGAGATCACGTGCGGAGCGTCGGGCCTGGCACTCGCCCTCGTGCTGGGCCCGCGCATCGGCTTCAAGAAGGACGCGATGCGTCCGCACAACCTGCCGATGGTGATGCTCGGCGCCGGCCTGCTCTGGTTCGGCTGGCTCGGCTTCAACGGCGGCTCGGCCCTCGGAGCCAACGGTCTGGCGGCGGCCTCGCTCCTCAACACCCTCGTCGCCGGATCCACCGGCCTGCTCGGCTGGCTCTTCGTCGAGCAGAAGCGGGACGGCCATCCGACCACCTTCGGCGCGGCGTCGGGCGCGGTCGCCGGCCTGGTGGCGATCACGCCCGCATGCGGCACGGTCAGCATCCTGGGCGGCGCCGTGGTCGGACTCGCGGCGGGCACCGTCTGCTCGTACGCGGTCGCGTGGAAGTTCCGGTTCGGCTACGACGACTCGCTGGACGTGGTCGGCGTGCACTTCATCGGAGGCGTCGTCGGCACGCTGCTCATCGGCCTGTTCGCGACGGCCACGATGACCGGCGGCACGGAGGGTCTCCTCTACGACGGCGGACCGGGTCAGCTCGCCCGGCAGGCCGTCGCCGTGGTTGCCGTGGCCGCGTACACGTTCCTCGTGACCTACGGGATCGGGAAGGCGATCGACAAGCTGATGGGGGTGCGGGCCTCCGCGGAGGAGGAGCTCACGGGCCTGGACCAGACGGTGCACGCGGAAAGCGCCTACGATCACGGCGTCCTGGGGCATGCCGCCTCGCAGACCCCGGCCCACCAGTAGTGCCGTGAGGGGCACTGGACACCTCTTCCCAAGGACAGGAACCCTGCCCCCATGAAGCTCATCACCGCGATCGTCAAGCCGTACCGCCTCGACGAGGTGAAGACCGCTCTGCAGGAGCTCGGCGTGCACGGACTGACCGTCACGGAGGCCGGCGGTTACGGGCGTCAGCGCGGCCACACCGAGGTGTACCGGGGCGCCGAGTACCGGGTCGATCTGGTGCCCAAGGTCCGCATGGAGGTCGTCGTCGAGGACGCGGAAGCGGACCTGGTCATCGACGCGGTGGTCCGCGCCGCCCGGACCGGCAAGATCGGCGACGGCAAGGTATGGGCGCTGCCCGTGGACACGGTGGTACGGGTCCGCACGGGCGAGCGGGGCCCGGGCGCGCTGTAGCGCAGCCGCCCCGTCCCCGGGGCAGCTTTCCGTCTCCCTCCGCGGTGGCGCGCGGCACCCCGGCCGCTGCGCGTGGGTCTCCCGGACGCGCACCCGGCGCCGCGGCCGGAACGGGTACAGAACCGCGCTCGGCAGCGGTCACGGCAGCGCGTCTCTCCGCCGCCCGGCTCCTGAACGGGTGTCAGCTCAGCTGACCTGACTCGAACGGGCCGGTGCTGCGGATCCGCGGCTTCCGGCATACGCAGGCCGAGTGAGCTCAGGTCGGCGTCGCCCGCTCCCGCACCGTGGTTCTGTGCACGGATGCTGCACCGGAAGGCCCCTGAGAGCCTGTCGGGGTGGACGGGGCGGGGGGCTGATGCGTGATGATGTTGCCCAGCTCAGTGGGTAGTTGGTCAGAAGAGCCGGTTGGGGGTCCTGCTTGTGAATGATGCGGTCGAGTTGGCGGACATGATTGCGCAACTGCGCCAGGAGCTGAGCCGGGCGATGTCAGCCGGTGAGGACGCCGACCTGCGGTTCAAGGCGGAGCGGGTGGAGCTGGAGCTGACGGTGGGGGTGGAACGGACCCACGAGCCGGGGGTGAAGGTGAGGTTCTGGGTGTTCGACGCGAGTGCGACGGCGAAGCGGTCCGCCACGGTCACTCAGAAGCTCACGTTGACGTTGCAGCCGGTGCGCACGGACACGCCGGACCAGATGGCGTTGATCTCCGGGGACGAGCTGCTCGGTGAGGACTGAGGGGGCGGCCGTGAGCGGCGGCCTGGACCCGCACCGCATCGCGGAGGTCATCGTCACCACCACCGGCGGCAGCGGGCGGCGCGGGTCGGGGTACCGGGTCGGCGACACGGCAGTGCTGACCGCGTTCCATGTGGTGGCCGAGGCCGCAGACGTGCAGGTGCGTTTCGACGCCGACCGACCGGGGCAGTGGGTCGCAACCGCGGTGGTGGCCTGGTCGGACACCGGCACCGATGTGGCTGTGCTGACCTTCGCGCCCCAGCCGGGTGCCACTCCCGTCACGCCCGCACGGTTCGGGCGTATCGGCGACGACCGTCATGCCGTCATCGGTGTGCATGCAGCGGGATTCCCGCTGTGGAAGCGGCGACGCAGCCCCGATGGGCGGCAGTTCCGGGAACTGCACCAGGCGGACGGGACCGTGGCGGCCCTGTCCAACCTGAGGACCGGCACCTTGGAGATCACCGTTCCGGTGGCGGCTGCCGACCCCGACCCCAAGGTGTCGCCATGGTCGGGGATGTCGGGCGCCGCCGTATGGGCCGGGAGCCGCATAGTCGGTGTGGTCGCCGAACACCACCGGTGGGAAGGGCTGGGCCGGCTGGCAGCAGCCCGCATCGACCACACCCTGCGCCGGGTCGGTGAGCCACGTCGGAGTGAGCTGGCCGAGCTGCTGGTGATCACCGACCCGCAGGCGCTGCCTGACGTGGGTGCCGAGCCGCCCGTCTCGGATTCTCCGCCCCCGCAGGCGGGCGCGAAGGTCATCGGGCTGCCCGTCACGCATGGGCTCGAGTTGTTCAAGGACCGCACCGAGATACGCGAGATGATCGGCCGTCACCTCGCGGATCCAGCCGTCCGCATGGTGACCGTCACGGGCCGACGGGGCATGGGCAAGAGTGCGGTCGCCGCCAAGGTCATGGCGATGCTGGAGCAGGGCGAGTGGCCGGGCCACGCCCAGGCGCCGCTTCCGTCGGGACTCGTCCATCTGAGCACCCGCACCTCCGGTGTCTCCCTGGAACGCCTCTACCTCGACTGCGCCCGCGCGCTCGGCTCCGATCGCGAGACGCGTCTGCTGGACATCTGGGCCACGAACCGCCCTGTACAGGACAAGATCGGTGAGCTGTTCGCCGCGATGGGGGACCAGCTCTTCATCATCCTGATGGACAATCTCGAGGACCGGCTTCAGGACGACGGCCGACTCGACGACGACGAACTCGCGATCTTCCTCGACTGCCTCTTCCGGGCACGGTCCACGCCACGGCTGCTGGTCACGTCGCAGATACCGTTGCGGCTCGCACCCGAGTTGCGCCGTTTCGCCGCGGAAGTCGAGCTGTCCGACGGGTTGCCGCCCACCGAGTCCGTCGCGCTGCTGCGCGAACTCGACCACGACGGCAGCCTCGGCGTGGCGCAGCTGTCCGACGATCAGCTGCTGCAGGCGGCGGTCCGTGTCCACGGGGTTCCGCGCGCACTGGAGCTGTTGGTGGGCGCCATGGCCGACGACACGCTGATGCTGCCGACGCTGCAGGACGTGCTGGAGGACTTCACCCTGCGCGGCAACGTGGTCGCCGGCCTCGCCGAGGACCGGTACCAGCGGCTCGGCCCTGAAGGCCGCACGGTGTTGAACGTCCTCGCGGTGCTGCGCACGCCCGTGCCGCGGGAGGCGATCGAGTGGATCGTGCGCGGCCTCGATCCCGGCCTCGACGTCATGTCTGTCCTGTCCCACCTGCTCCGGATGCGCATGCTGTCGGTGGACCGGGCCAGCCGCACCTTCGCACTGCACCCGATGGACGCCGACCTCGCGCACGGCGCCATGCCACGGGACGGCGCTCTGGGACGGCAGTCCATGGAGCGGCGGGCGGCCGACTGGTACGCGAGTATCGCCCCGCCCCGCCAGGACTGGCGCGGTCTGGACGACATACAGCCGTACCGACGCGAATTCGACCACCGGGTGCGCGCCGGGGACATGAACGAGGCCGCACTGGTCCTCGGCACGATCAGCGAATGGATGGTCTGGCACGGCTCGGTGCTTACGGCGAACTCGATGCACCTGACACTGGAGGAACAGTTGACCGACGACCGGGCGCGTCTCGCCCATCTCATCAGCTTCGGGCACGTCCGGTTGGGCGGCGGCCCGTTGACACACGCGGCGGACCTCTTCACCGAGGCGGCCGACCTGGCCGAGCGCCTCGATGACCGCCATGCGCTGCAGAACGCCATGTTCGGCCTGGGCGATGCCTACCGTCAGCTGGGACGCCTCGACGCCGCCATCGGCCCGCTGGCCCGGGCCGGCGATCTGGCGCATGAGAACAGCGACGCCGAAGCCGAGGTGCATGCCATCCTGAGCCTCAGCCTCGCCCACAGCACCCTGGGCGACGGGGCGGCGGCCCTTGCCGGTGCCGACCGGCTGCGCGAACTCGCACAGACATCAGGGGACCTGCTTACCGAGGCCCGTTCATGGAACGCCCGCTTCACCGCCCTGCTGACCATGGGCCGTTGGGAGGAGACCATCGCAGCGGGCGACAGGGCCGTGCGCGCCTACCAGGACGTGGGCATCCAGGAAGCCACGGACTACGCGCTGAACGCCAAGGGCGTGGCCATGCTCGCGCTGGGGCGGGTGGAGGAAGCTCTGGCATCGCTGGAGGCTGCGCTCCAAGCGGCGTCAGCGATGGAGAATCCGCGCACCGAGGGTGTCTGCCTCTACAACATGGCGTGGGCCCACTGGACCGACGGCGGATACGGACAGGCCGCCGAGACAGCCGAGCGAGCAGCCGCCTCCCTGCAGCTCGCCGGGGCCACGGAAGCCGCCGCGGCGAAGGCGCTCGCCGAGGCGGCCCGCGCCCGGACGGTGCCGGATCCGCAGGCGGCCGCCGACGCGCTGGCCCGGGCCGCCGACGGCGTCGGAGGCAATGTCGAGATGGTCCGTCCGGCCTGGCTCATCGAGGAGGCAGAGCGGTTGCGCGGCGAAGCCTGACGCTCGGCGACCCGAATGCCCTGGTGGTGGCGGGTGCCGTGAGCGCCGTGCTCAGGTTCTTGCCCCCGATCGCTGCGGGTGTCATTGATTCCCGAGCTCGGAGCGGGTGACGCGTTCGCCTCTCGTCGCCCGCTCCGCAACGGCCCGCTCGCCACTACTCGCCGATACGTACCATCGCGAGCGTGATGTTGTCGGGGCCTCCCGCCTCGATAGCGGCCTTCCACAGCTCGAAAGCGGCCCTGCCGTCGTTGTGCACGCGCAGCAGACTGTCGAGTGCGTCCTCCGTCACCGGGTCGGTCAGCCCGTCGGTGCAGACCAGGTAGCGATCACCTGCGGACAGTGGCGCCGTCGTCACGTGGGGCGTGATGGCGCTGAACCGGCGGGCGCCGCCGAGTGCCTGTGTGACAAGTGATGTGGTGCGCCGGCCCGGTGCCAACGGCGGGCTGTCGTCCACGCTCACCTGGCGGAGTCCGTCCCCGGTCGCGTCGAGCACCCTGCTGTCGCCGACGTTGAAGGCAAGCAGCGACTCCGCCAGCACGACGGCGCCCGCGACCGTGGTCCCCATGGCGACCAGTTCCGGATTGCCGTCGGCGGCTGCGTACACCGCATCATTGCAGGCGTTCAGAGCGTCACGAACGGCTTCCTCGCTGTCCAATGAAGGCCCGAACGAAGCGAGTTGGCGGACGACCAGCGCACTGGCCACTTCGCCGGCGGGCTGCCCGCCGATCCCGTCGGCGACCGCGACGACGATCGGGGTGCCGAGAGGGAACAACAGCGTCTGCGGATTCTCGGTCACGGTGCCGCACAGCGTCCACGGTCCGACAACGAGGCTGTCCTCGTTGTGATCGCGAATGAGCCCGGTGTGACTCAATGCAGTGACGGCTATGTACGGCATCGAAGGCCCCGCTCTCCGCAATGGCAGGCGCGTCCCGCATCTCCATTGTGGCGCCGTGGGCATGCGGACGCCCTCATGGCTGCCCGGATCTCGCCGACCAGGGGACAGCGAGGGCACAGGGGTACGGGGCGCGGCCCCATGCGGCCCCGATCGTCCGTCGACGTCGGCCTCCGACCCGTCCGTACGAACCCGGCGCAGCCCCGCCCGGGAGGCTGTCGCGCATTCGACCGCGCCGCACCGGACCACGCCTTCGCGGCGCCAGACTTTACTAGCGGACGAGATAGTATCTTCCGCGCTACTATCTTTTCGACTGGATAGTCAGGAGGGACCGCTGTGCACCGCTTCATCGGCCGGGCCCAGGAGCTGCGCATTCTGGGGCGGACGCTCGACGAGGTCCGGGCCGCCGCAGGGTCTGCGAAGCCTGGACAATGCACGCTTCTGCGTGGTCGGCGACGGGTCGGGAAGTCCAGCCTGGTCGAAGAGTTCCTGCAGCGTGCCGGGGTGCCGTATCTGTTCTTCACCGCGGCCGGCGGGTCGGCCGAGGACGAGCTCGCCGAGCTCGCCGATGCGGTGGCGACCTCCACCCTGCCGGAGCGCGGCCTGTACTCCGAAGAAGCACCGACCCAGTGGAACGCGGCCTTCAGACTGCTTGCGGAGATCCTGCCCGAGGACACTCCGAGCGTGGTCGTCATCGACGAGGTTCCGTACCTCATGGACCGCGTCGACGCCTTCGAAGGCATGCTGCAGCGAACCTGGGACCGGCTGCTCAGCCGCAAGCCGGTGTTCCTGCTCCTGATCGGTTCCGATCTGTCGATGATGGAGGCGCTCGGCAGCTACGACCGCCCCTTCCATCAGCGAGGGCGCGACATGGTTCTGGGGCCGCTCACCCCGGCCGACATCGCCGAGATGCTCGACCTGGACGCCGCCACCGCCTTCGACGCCACGCTGATCACCGGCGGGCTCCCGCTGCTCTGCCGGGAGTGGCGCCCTGGGGCCTCCATGTGGGAGTTCCTGACCACCTCGCTGGAGAACCCGACCTCCGCCCTCCTGGTCTCCGCGGAACGCTCACTGGCCGCGGAGTTCCCGCCCCAGGCGATGGGCCGGGAAGTCCTGCGCGCCATCGGCACCGGGGAGCGGACCTTCAGCAACATCGCGCGGGCCGCCGGAGGCATCGCGCACAGCACCCTCAGCCGGGCCGCGGAACTGCTCATCGACAAGCGTGCGGTGGCTGCCGAGCTCCCGCTCTCCCTGCGCCCGTCCAAGGAACGCCGCTATCGGGTGGCGGACCCCTACATGCGGTTCTGGCTGGCCTTCGTCGAACCCCACATGGCGGAGATCGAGCGCCTGCGCGGGGACCTCACGCTCGCCCGGATCAGGGACCGTTGGACCACCTGGCGCGGGCGCGCGGTCGAGCCGCTGATCCGCGAGTCGCTCGCACGCGCCCTGCCCGATGACCGGCTGCCCGCCGCACCGGCCATCGGCGGCTACTGGACACGCAGCAACGACGTCGAGATCGACCTGGTGGGTGCCGACCGGCAGCCCGTCGCCAAACGGCTGCTGTTCCTCGGCTCGATCAAATGGCTGGAGACCTCACCGTTCGACGGGCACGATCTCACCGCACTGCACAGACACCGGGCAGCCGTAACCGATGCTCCTGTCCCGCTCGTCGCGGTCTCGCGCTGCGGAGTCAGCTGTTCGGGGCTGCAGGCCGTCTACGGCCCCGAAGAACTGCTCGCCGCGTGGCGCACGCACCGATGAGCGACGGCGTGCCACCCGTACCCTTCGCGCCGCCCGTGCCCCTGTGCGCCACTCAGGACGGTGGACAGCTGTCACCAGGAGCGTCCTCGGACCGTCCGGAGCGGTGCGCGACGAGATCGCCCCGCAGAATCGGCGACGCGCTGCCGGATACGCCGCGCCGCTGACGCCGGCCCTGCCCGTCCGTGCCTCCACCACGGCGCACTCGCCGGGTGAGGCGTTACGGCCCTCGGCCTCAGGGGCAGGGATCGGACCATGCCCATGCTCGTCGGAACCTCAGGGTGGCAGTACAAGGACTGGCGCGGCGTTCTCTATCCCCCCGGGCACCCGCAGCGGCTGTGGCTGGAGGAGTACGCCCGGCACTTCGCCACCGTGGAGAACAACAACGCCTTCTACCGGCTTCCCACGGCGGAGATCTTCGCCTCCTGGCGGGAGCGGACGCCGGAGGGCTTCGTCATGGCGGTCAAGGCCAGCCGCTACCTGACCCATCTGAAGCGGCTGCACGATCCCGAGGAGCCGGTGCTCCGGCTGATGGATCATGCCGAGGGTCTCGGCGACCGCCTGGGACCCGTACTGCTCCAGTTGCCTTCGAACTTCCGTGAGGACATCGGGGCTCTGGACGCCTGCCTGAGCTGCTTTCCCGACAGGGTTCGGGTGGCCGTCGAACTGCGGCACACCTCGTGGTGGGAGGCGGAGCGGGAGCTCAGGGCGGTGCTGGAGCGGCATGGCAGCGCGCTGTGCTGGGCAGATCGTGGATCCCGCCCGGTGACGCCGCTGTGGCGTACCGCGCCATGGGGGTACGTACGGTTTCACGGCGGCATCGCGGAGCCGCCGCCGCGCTACGGTCGCCAGGCGTTGACGTCCTGGGCCCGTCGCATCGTCGACGCCTGGCCCGACGAGGACGATGTGTATGTGTACTTCAACAACGACCTGGGTGGTGCGGCCGTCGTGGACGCCGTGAAATTCGCCCGCGCAGCGGCCGCGTTGGGCCGGACGGTGAGCCGCACGCCTCCCGGAGCCCTGCCGGAGCAGTCCACGTCCTGAGGGTTTTCCTGCCGGGCTGCGGTGGTTCCGGGTGCGGGTCGCGAATTCCCGTACGCGGGGAGTGGCTTGAAGCAGCATGCACCTCGCCCGTCACCATGAGGCGGCCCGCACCGGTGGGCCCTTCGCCCGGCGCCCCGGCTCGACCGCATGCCGTTGATTGGCGACCGTGCGGGACCTGGCTGATGATGGAAGTTCAAGGAGCGACGTCCGAAGGCTGGGCCATGGCGGTGTGGCATGTGCGGGACTTCACGCCGGACGATCTCGAATCGGTGGTGCGGCTCGACGCTGAGAGCGCCACGACCGACCAGCCCGCGGTGTTCCGCCTGTCCGAGGTCGTCGCCGCGGTGCAGGCGCAGAATCCCGGTGTCGTCGCGGTGGCCGACGGACATCTCGTGGGCGCGGCGGTGGGGCGGGTGGACGGCGACCGGGCCTGGGTGCTGCGTATCGCCCTGCACCCGGCCTGGCGGAACCTGGGGCTGGGCACGGCGCTGCTCTCCGCCCTGGAGCAGCGCCTGCAGAGTGCCGGAGCCAAGATCGTCGCCGCGGTTCTGCCCGAGGAGGAGACGGGCGCCGCTGCGCTCGGCCATTCCGGGTTCCGACAGCATCGGGGGCTGACGTACTTCGAGAAGGTGCAGTCGGTGACCGCCCAGGACTCCGCGATCCTGTCCTCGCTCGGGGCGAAGGTGCCCGCTGTCGGGCTCTGGGAGAAGCTCTCGGGTATGGCGGACGAGAAACGGCTCGTCGAACGTCGACTGGTGCTTCCCCTCGCCAACCCCGAACTTGCTGACGCGCACGGCGTCGAACCACCCCAGGCCGTCGTGCTGTTCGGGCCCCCGGGTACGGGCAAGAGCACGTTCGCCAAGGCTGTGGCAAGTCGGCTCGGCTGGCCGTTCATCGAGCTCTTCCCCTCCCGGCTCGCGCTGGAGGACGGGCTCGCGCACGGACTCAGCCGCCGCTTCGAGGAGATCGCACAACTCGACCACGCGCTGGTCTTCATCGACGAGGTGGAGGAAGTCGCCGGCACCCGCAACCTCGCCGACCCCACGTCTGTCGGCGTGGTCAATGAGCTCCTCAAATCGATCGTGCGGTTCCGCGACCGCGACGGCAGACTCCTCATCTGCGCCACCAATACGGTCGCCGCCCTGGATCCGGCCTTCCTGCGCCATGGCCGATTCGATTACGTCCTGCCCGTCGGGCCGCCCGACCACGAGGCCCGTAAGGCCCTGTGGACCAGCTATATCGCCAAGACCGGAGCCGATGCCGACACGGCCGTGCTGGCCGAGGCCAGCGAGGGATTCACCCCCGCCGACATCAAGCAGGCCGCCCGTACGGTCGCCCAGGCCGTCTTCGAACGCACCCTCGACACCGGAGAGAGGGCCCAGCCCACCACCGAGGACTTTCTCCACACGATCAGACACACCCGTCCCACCGTCACCACCGACATGGCCCTGGAGTTCGCCGACCACACCATCCGCTACGGCCGCACCTGAAGGCCCGCGCCGGCATTGATCCTCCTGGCGGGCCCACGGCTGCGGGTGCTCTCCGAACGGCTCGGGCAGGGGTTTCCGGATGATCGCGGGAGGCGTACGAAACCGGGCGCCGCAGGAGAACACCCCTTTTTGCCGCCCGACCCAGGTGATCTTCTTTATTGCCTTTCGGACACCTTTCCATTCCGTGTGCCCTCATGAACGGCAAAGTTGCGCAGCGTGAAATACAAAGAGATGGCGCATTCATTCGCCGGTGACATCTGCCACATCGATGTGCGGCAATAGGGTCTCCGAATAGTAGCGATCACGGCGCCGACTTAATGAGATATGTCCGACTTGGCGTCACATGCCCCCCACAGGGTGGGCCGAAATCCGAACGACCGGGTGCTCCCGCCCGCTCATTCGGCGTGCAGGGAACCCTGACGACGCAACAGGACTTCCTACGGCCCCAGGAGCCGGACAAGCACGGCCGGGCGACCGTGGCAAGGGCCGGCCGTCACTACGAAGCTCGATAGTACTTGGGCGTGTTGCCCCGCCTCTCGGCAGTTCCAAGAATGACGGCCGCACAGCATCTCCACAGCTCAAGCCCAGGACTGCGCCGAGCCTGCCCTACCGGGGGCACTCCGCGATTACCGAGCGAGGTCACGCATGAGGAAGCACCGCAGGAAGACGTACTACCGGCCGATAGCCATCGCTGTCGTCGCAGCGGGAGCCGTGGGTATCCCCTCTGCGGCCATGGCCTGTCTGGGCTCTCCGGAGGACGCGGGCAGCCGGCCCTCCGCCCAATGGACGACCGTGAGCTCCGCGCACCACTGGAAGACCCCGAGCTCCGCGCACCACTGGACGGCCGGCCCCTGGGGGCAGAAGCCGACTGCGAGTGCGCCCACGAAGCCTGCGGCGTCTGCGAGCACACCGGCGGCACCTGCCCCGACCGCCACCCCCGCATCCGCGGACACGGCCCGCGTGCTGGCGCTCGTCAACAGCGAGCGCGGCAAGGTCGGATGCTCCCCCCTCACCGTCAATGCCAAGCTGACCAAGGCCGCGCAGGACCACAGCAAGGACATGGCCGACCACCGGAACATGTCCCACACGGGCTCCGACGGATCGTCCCCCGCCGACCGGATCACGCGAGCCGGTTACAACTGGAGTGCCTATGGCGAGAACGTCGCCTACGGCTACTCCACACCCGAGTCGGTGATGGAGGCCTGGATGACCAGCCCGGGCCATAAGCGCAACATCCTCGACTGCACGTACAAGGAAATCGGCATCGGACTCGCGCAGCCCGGCCACTACTGGACGCAGGATTTCGGAACGGCCCGATAGCGGACCAGGAAATCCGGCCACTCCGCGCCCCGGATCTCACGTCCGCGGAGGCGGTGCGCACCCGCAGGTGAGGCGGAGCGGCCAAGGGAACAGCAGCCTGGCCCGACGTGCGGACTCTCCCGCACGCCGGGCCAAGCTGCTGTTCCTGCTGGACGGGGTGTCCGCGCGTCGTTCCCCGGGGCATCCACGTCGGCTAACTCCGCTGGAGCAGCCCGCTGTCCATCGCCACGACCACCGCGCACGTGCGGTCGCTGACGTCGAGTTTCGCGAATAACCGGCGCCCTCGGTGAACCGGTGCCGGTACACGTCGGCCGACTTCAGCTGAACGGTCCTCAATTCCGCTCCGAGTGCGGTCCGTTCGTCACACAGCGCCAGGGCCCCGTGGCGTCAGGACCGTGATCAGGATGCCCACCGCGTGCAATGTGGCGAGGAGATGGCGTTGATGGTGAGCACATCGGTGCGCCACCCTTCCCGCAGGGTGTGCGCGGCTCAGGAACTGCCGCTCGCGTTCTCCTGAAGGATCGCGGCGATGTCGGCCACGTCGTTCGCGATGGTCAGCACCCCGCTGATGTCGGGCGTCGAGGCGCCGTTCACCCCGATGAAGAACACGTCGTAGTGCCCCTTGCTCGTCTCCAGATATCCGGCCGTCGTCTCCGCGCCCACCGCCAGCCGGTCGTTGAGGAGGTCGCCACCGGCGACGGTGCCTGTCTTCGCGGAGACCTTGCCCCGGGCCGGGCAGTCGCGGCAGTTGCCCGCGAGGCTGCCGTCGACGCCCAGGGTCGGCAGAGCCTCCCGGAAGCGGTCCGCATCGGGGGTGCCCTGCCAGTACGTCAGGATCCGGGCGACGGCGCGGGGCGTGGTGCGGTCGGCCGGGTTGCCGCCACGGCCGTCGGCCAGCTGCACCGCCTTGCGGTCCACCTTCGCCTCGTCCAGGAACTTCGCCAGTGCCGGGAATCCGTCCGGGCACTGATGGCTTCCCGTACTGACGGCCATCAGGCAGATACCGAGGTTCGCCCCGAGGTTGTGGCTCACCTTGAAGATGAGGCGGGCGTACTGCTCGAACGGCGGGGACGTGAACCGGGCCACCTCGGGCGCGCCCCGGTAGGAGTCGGGCAGCTTACCGGCCGGATTGGCTCCGACCGCGGCCGCGGAGACCTCGACCCCGGCCCGCTTCAGTGCCTCGATCAAGGCGGTGCGGCCGAAGGCGTTCGGGTCCCGGATGTCCGACACCCGCAGGACCGGGGCGGAACCGGCGGCGATGGTGCCGGAGAGCCGGATGCGGGTGCCGTCGGCGGAGGGCGTCACCGTGATGTCGGCGGGCTTGCCCGCCTCGACGGTTCGGACGGAGGACGTGACGCGGTACGGCGCCACCTTCGGGCGCCAGTCCAGCTTGGCCGGCGCGCCCGGCCCTTCGCCGGGGGTGGTGAGCAGGTCGATGAGGTTGTCGTTGATGATCAACGGCGTCGGCGTCGGGTCGAGTTCCGGGTCGGGACGGAACAGCCGGGCGTCCACGACCACGTCGCCGTGCACCTTGGTGATCCCCGACGCGCGTACCTGCCGGGCCAGTTGGTCGATGCCGGCCAGCGGGTTCTGCGGGGTGAGGGTCGCTCCGGGGATGTCGTCGGCGTAGGTGTGGTCGATGGCGGTGAAGGCGACGGTGCCGTCCGCACGCGTACGGCCGCCGAGGGTCAGGTCGCCCTGCGCGACGAGGTCCAGGTCCCCGGTGAGGGTCGCGCCCCGGCGCTCTCCGACGGCATGGACCGGCGTGACGAAGCGGTGATCGCTGCCGAGTGCGTGCCAGGCGCCGCTGACGCCGAACAGTTTGGCCACGGAACCGGGGATGAAGAACTGGTCCGCGTAGCGCGACTGCACCACCTTGCCGGTCTCCGGGTTCTGCTCGAACAGACCCCACTGGGCGTGCGGGTAGTCGGGCTTGCGCATGATCGAGGAGATGCGCGGGTCGAGCTCGTCCGGGTCCTTCGACGGCATCACCCAGTCCATGCCGAACGCGGCGACAGTGGCGACCAGCAGGAGGCCGAGGAGTGTGAAGACGCGACGATGCCTCTGGTTCCGGCGTCGGTTTCCGGTAACGGCTGATGACATGCGGACTCCACCGGTGTGTGTGGTGCACGGGGACCGGGAAAGGGGCGTTTTGAGGTTATGACTCGCGGGCGGCGCAGGCGGGTGGAGAGGCGCGGCGCGGCGGGCACATCCCTCGGACGGTGGCGGGAGGCGGTGGAGTGGGTATGTCCGGACGGTCGCGGCACGGAGCGTGTCCGTACCGTCACGGCGAGATGATGGGTGCAGGACCAACGATCCGGTGGAGTTCCTGCGCGTCCGCCTCGACGAGGAGGCGGACCTGGCCCGCCGCTGCGGTGGTGACGGCTGCGGCGAGTGGACCGCGCTCGGCGGCACCGTCGACTTCTGCCAGATGGATCTCTCCGGGTGCCCGCCCGTCATCGCCCGGCACATCGCCGTGCACGACCCGGCCCGCGTCCTGCGGGAGATCGAAGCCAAGCGGAGCGTCCTCGCCCGCAATGCGTTCAGTCCTGCCGGCGGCGATCCCGAGCTGCCGTGGGACGACCGGGACGACTGTCAGTACGACGGCGAGCTCTGGCCCTGTGACGACCTGCTGGACCTGGCGCTGCCCTACGCCCACCACGCCGACCACCGGCGGGAGTGGCAGCCCGCATCGCATGCGCGGCAGCGACTGCGGGCTGCCACGGGGCTCATCGGTCCAGGAGGGCCGGGAGGTCGGCGATGGAGTCGAGGACGTGGTCCGGGGTACCACTGGCGGAGCGGTGTGTCTCGGGCAGGTATTTGCCTGTTCTGACGAGGACGCCCGTGATGCCGCATCGCTGGGCCGCGAGTACGTCGGTCTCGATGTCGTCGCCCACCATCAGCGCGGCGGACGCGGTGGCGCCGAGGTGGGCCAGGGCGGTGGCGTAGAACGCCTCGGCGGGTTTGCCGGTGATGTCCGCCTCGATCCGGGCGGCCCGTTCCAGCCCCGGGAGGAAGGCCCCGGTGTCGAGGGCGAGACCTTCCGCCGTACGCCAGTACAGGTTGCGGTGCATGGCGATCAGCCGGGCGCCGTGCTGGAGGTGGCGGAACGCCGCGTTGAGCGACGCGTAGTCGAACGCGTCGCCCGCGCCTCCCAGGACGACCACGTCCGCGGGGGCGCTCTCCCCCACGTCGACGAGGGTCACGCCCGTCAGGTCCTCGCTCACGTCGCCGCTGTTGAGCAGTGCGCACCGGGCACCCGGGCAGTGGGCGCGCAGGTACGCGGCGGTGACGGCGGGCGCGGTGAGGATGTCGTCCTCGCCGACGGGGAAGCCCGCCGCGGCCAGCTTCGTGGCGATCCGGGCGCGGGTGCGTGAGGTGGTATTGGTGACCAGGGCAAACGGGAGTCCGGCGGTACGCAGCCGCTCCAGGGCCGCCACCGCGCCGGGCAGCGGCTCCCAGTCGACGGTGAGCACGCCGTCGATGTCGATCAGTACCGCTCCGATCCGTTCCATGGATCGACCGTCGCCGACTTGCGCAGATGCCGCAAATGGGGTTGCTTCGAAGTAGGTGCGTACGTGCCTCTGTCTCCCCTGGGTCGGAGGTGAACCACCGTGTTGTTCACCGATCGCACGGATGCGGGCAAGCAGCTCGCCGAAGCGCTCCGGCATCTGCAGGGGGAGGAAGCGGGGGAGAGCCCCGTCGTTCTGGGGCTGCCCCGGGGCGGGGTGCCGGTCGCCGCGGCGGTGGCGACGGCGCTCGGCGCACCTCTCGATGTGATCGTGGTCCGCAAGCTCGGTGTTCCGTACCACCGTGAGCTGGCCTTCGGTGCCATCGGGGAGGGCGGGGTGCGGGTGATCAATGACGACGTCGTACGCCGCGGAGGGATCAGCCGCGGGGACATCGCGTCCGTGGAGCGGGCCGAGAAGGCGGAGCTCACCCGGCAGGCACGGCAGTTCCGGGGCGACCGGCCACGGTTGGAGCTGGCCGGCCGTACCGCGATCGTGGTCGACGACGGGGTGGCGACCGGCGCCACGGCCTCGGCCGCCTGCGAGGTCGTACGGGCGCAGGGCGCGGCCCGGGTGGTGCTGGCGATCCCGGTGGCGCCCGCGGACACGGTCGCCTGGCTGCGTATGCAGGTGGACGAGGTGGTCTGTCTCTCCACGCCTGCGCTCTTCTCGGCCGTCGGCGAGTGGTACCGGGACTTCTCCCAGACGCCCGACGAGGAAGTTCTCGCCCTGTTGAAGGATTAACGGGGGTCAGACGGACCGGACCCGGGGCACTGCCGCAGTTGCTCAGCCCTGCTTGCCGAACCGCAGCTTCCACGGCGCCACCGCCGACTCGATCTGCACGCGCAGCCCGAGCTTCGACTCGCCGTTCACCCGCTCCTCGAACCGGATCGGGACCTCGACCATCCGCAATCCGCGCCTGACCGTGCGGTAGTTCATCTCCACCTGAAAGGAATATCCATTGCTGCGGACGGTCGGCAGATCGATCGATTTCAGGGTGTCCGCCCGCCATGCCTTGAACCCGGCGGTGGCGTCCTTCACGTGCAGCCGCAGAATCGCATTGACATAGAAATTGGCCCAGGCGGAGAGCGCCTTGCGGTGCCATGGCCACTCGGTGGCGAGCGAACCGCCTTCCACATAGCGGGACCCAATGACGACAGCGGCATTCTCGGCGAACAGTTTCTCGACCATGACCGGAACCACCGACGCCGGATGGGAGAGGTCCGCATCCATCTGAATGACAACTTCCGCTTTCTCTGCGAGCGCACGCGTCATCCCGGCCACGTAGGCGCGCCCGAGCCCGTTCTTTTCGGTGCGGTGCAATACCCCGACCAGGCCCGAGGTCTCGGCCGCGAGCCGGTCCGCAACATCCCCCGTACCGTCGGGCGAATTGTCGTCCACCACCAGAATGTGCAGGTTCGGCAGGTGCAGATCCATGAGCAGATCGACGAGGATCGGCAGATTCGTCCGTTCGTTGTAGGTGGGGACGACCACCACAATCCTCGGGGAGGTCTTCTCCACGGCCATTCCCTTGCGCTCTCTCGTGTTCTCGGGGGTTCCCAGACGTTCTCAGACGTTCTCGGGGGTTCTCCGGTGTTCCGCGCCCGATCCGCGCGAGCCTAGCACCCACCCCGTGCCCCTAAATGCGCGAAACAGAATTCTCCGGATTTCCCTCCCTCCTTCGCGGCACCTTGGGTACGCTGACGAGCGGAGCCCCGGAGCTCTATGGACCTCTTCCGTCACCGAATCGGAGTCGCGCCATCAACCATCCGCAGAGTCCGGTCACTTTGAGCGCGGCGGCAGATCCCGGGGACCGTTCCGCACCGGATCCGGAAGGCGGCGCCGGACAACGCATTTCATACCGCTACGGGTTATGGCCCGCGCTGCTGGCACTGGCGATGGGTCTCTGGGGGATTCGTCGCGAGAACACCATGTGGCGCGACGAGTCGGTGACGTACCAGGTCTCGCACCGGAGCCTCTCCGAGATCTGGCACCTGCTCGGCACCGCCGACGCCGTGCACGGCCTCTACTACTTCTTCATGCATGGGCTGTTCGCCCTGGGCGGCAACGGGCTGCTGCTGCTCCGGCTGCCCTCGGTGGTCGCGACGTCCGTGGCCACCCTGCTCGTGACGTCGACCGGGACCCGTCTGGCGGGCCCGCGTGCCGGACTTCTCGCCGGTCTCTCCTTCGCCCTGATCCCCGTCGTCCAGATGTATGCGCAGGAGGGCCGCTCGTACGCCATGGTGTGTGCGCTGGTCGCCCTCGCCACCTGGCTGCTCGTCGGCGCCGTCGACAATCCCTCGCGTCGGCGCCTGAGTGCGTACGGGGTCACTCTCGCCCTCGCCGGATGGCTCCACGAGTTCGCGATCCTGGCCCTGGTGGCGCACGGCCTGACGCTGTATCTCTGGCGTCCGCCCCGCCGGGTGCTGCGGTCCTGGGCGGTGGCGGCCGTGCTTCCCGTGACCGCGGTGGCTCCACTGACCCTGTTCTCCCTGAGGCAGTCGGGACAGGTGTCCTGGATCGGGTGGCCGCATCCCGAGGAGTGGCTCGTGATCGCGGCCGTCACCCTCCTCGGTCTGCTCTGCGCGGTGTACGGGACGCGGCAGGCGGGCGCGGCAGGCCGGCCGCGCGCTGTCCGACTGGTGCGGCTGGCCCTCCCGTTGCTGATCCTGCCCACGGCCGCGCTGCTCCTCGCGTCCCTCCACGAGCCCATGTACGTGGACCGCTACGTCCTCTACTCCCAGCTCGCCCTGGGCCTGCTCATCGGATTCGCCGTGGACCGGCTGTGGGCCGCAGCCGGACGGACCCCCCGGCTGGCCGCGCCCCGGCCGCGTGCCGTGGTGTTCGGCATCGCGGCCGCCGGCGTGGCCGTCGCCCTCCTCCCCGTGACGCTTCAGATGCGCACCCCCGACAGCCGCAAGGACAACGTCACCGCCCTCGCCGCCCATGCACGGGCCCTGGCGCCGGACGGCGCCGGCGTGCTCTTCATGCCGTCCCGGCGAAGGGAATGGGCCCTCTCCTACCCGGACGACTTCCGGGGCCTGAGCGATCTGGCACTTCTGCGGAGCCCCGGCGCCGACAACACCCTCGAGGGCACCGAGGATTCGGCCGGCCGGATCCGGGCTCGCCTGCGCGGCTTCGACCGGGTCGTGGCGCTCAGCGATCCACCGGGGCAGCCGGAGGACGCGCTGCCGGAGGAGGCGGTCAAGCGGGACGTGCTGCGGACGGAGTTCGTCGTATGCCGCCGGGTGCAGGACAAGGGGGGTCAGGTCACGCTGTATGCGCGGCCCGGCAGCTGCTGACCCGCCGCGGGCGAAGCGTTCGGCCGGGCGATAGTCTGGTGCGAGCAGGGACTGGTGACGGTTGCTGCGCGGCGGTGGGGCCCGCCGTACCCGAACCGCGGCAGCAATGCCGCCAACGGTCCCTACTTGCGGTGGAACGTGCTCGTGTCCGGGCACCCAGCAGGTAGGAGACATGTGCCCATGGGAGCCCAGCAGCCCCGAGCGACACCCGTGACGGAGGGTTCCGACCGCAACGGGCGCGTCGCGCCCGTACCCGGGCAGCGCACCCGGCGGTCGAAGGGGCAGGGGCCCGTCCTCGGCGTCATCGCCCTCGGCGGCGCCGCCGGAGCGACCGCCCGATACGGGGCGTCGCTGATCTGGGTCACCCCGCCGGGCGGCTTCCCCTGGACGACGCTGGTCGTGAACGTCCTCGGGTGCGCGGTGATCGGCGTGTTCATGGTCCTGATCAGCGACGTATGGGCGGCACACCGGCTGGTGCGCCCGTTCTTCGGTACGGGGGTGCTGGGCGGGTTCACCACGTTCTCCACGTACGCCGCGGACATCGAACGGCTGGTGGACAGCGGCCGGGCCCGTACCGGCATCGCGTATCTCGGGCTGACGCTGCTGGCGGCCCTCGCCGCGGTGTGGAGTGCGGTGTGGGTGACCCGCCGCGTGCTGGCGTGGAGGCAGCCATGACGAGGGAGACGGAGCCGGCCGGGGCGGCCGAGCAGGGGCTGCGGCTGACGATCCTGGTCGGGGAGTCCGACGTCTGGCACCACCGCCCCGTCTATGCGGAGATCGTGCACCGGGCGCACCGTGCCGGGCTGGCGGGTGCGAGTGCGTTCCGTGGCATCGAGGGGTTCGGCGCCTCGTCACGGATCCACACCCAGCGACTGCTGTCGCTGAGCGAGGACCTGCCGGTGGCGGTCGTGATCGTGGACACCGAGGACCGGATCCGCGCGTTCCTGCCGCTCATCGACGAACTGACCGGGGACGGCGTCGTCGTCCTCGACGCCTGCGAGATCGTCCGCCGCGGCGGACGGGAGGAGGGCCGGTGCCCTGGCTGCTCGTGATCGTCGGCGCTGCGATCGGCGCCCCGCTCCGCTATCTGACCGACCGTGCGGTCCAGGTCCGGCACGACACGGTCTTCCCGTGGGGGACGTTCGTGGTGAACGTGGCGGGATCCCTGCTGCTGGGGCTGCTGACCGGCGCGGTGGCGGCCGGTGCCGCCTCGTCGCAGGTGCAGCTGTTCGTCGGTACGGGGCTGTGCGGGGCGCTGACGACGTATTCGACGTTCGGTTACGAGACGCTGCGGCTGGCCGAGGACGGGGCGAAGTTCTACGCGGCGACCAATGTCGTGGCGAGCGTGGTGGCGGCGCTGGGTGCGGTGTTCGCCGGGGTCGCGGTCGCGGAGGCACTCTGGCAGTGACACCCCCTCACTCTTCCCGCGTACGTCAACGGGTGTGGCGTCACCCGCGACTCCGCCACCCGCACCGCCGAGCGGCCACGGCAGGACTGCCGTGGCCGCTCGGCGGATACGCGTACGGGCGGTCGGCGCGATCCGCCGATGCACGACGGGACCGGCGACACGCGGATCGTCGAACGAGCGCTGCGGGTGAGGGACTTCGTGATTCCTTCGACCCGGCCCGCCCGTCTCCGGTCAGGTGGTGCGGCGCGCCGGTGCCGGGCGGCGGTTGCGGCGGCCGCGGGACGACGAACCGCCGCTCCTGGGACGCTCCGTCGCCGGCGCCGTGATGGTGACGGGCACACCCGAGGGCGCCTGCGCGCCGGTGATCCGGCTCAGCTCGGCCTCGCCGGAGCGGACCTGGGCGATCTTCGGGATGATGCCGGCGTCGGCCATCAGACGCGTCATCTCGCGGCGCTGGCCCGGCAGCACCAGCGTGACGACGGAGCCGGACTCACCGGCGCGGGCGGTGCGGCCGCCGCGGTGCAGGTAGTCCTTGTGGTCGCTCGGCGGGTCGACGTTGACGACGAGGTCGAGGTTGTCGACGTGGATGCCGCGCGCCGCCACGTTCGTGGCGACCAGCACCGTGACATGTCCGGTCTTGAACCGGCTGAGGGTGCGGGTGCGCTGCGGCTGCGACTTGCCGCCGTGCAGGGCTGCGGCCCGTACGCCGCTGTTCAGGAGGTGGTCGGTGAGCTTGTCCACGGCATGCTTGGTGTCCAGGAACATGATCACCCGGCCGTCGCGGGCCGCGATCTCCGTCGTGGTGGCGTACTTGTCCGCGCCGTGGACGTACAGCACGTGGTGTTCCATCGTCGTCACCGCACCGGCCGCCGGGTCGACGGAGTGGACCACCGGGTCGTGCAGATAGCGGCGGACCAGCAGGTCGACGTTGCGGTCGAGGGTGGCCGAGAAGAGCATCCGCTGCCCCTCCGGCTGCACCTGGTCGAGCAGCTCGGTGACCTGCGGCATGAACCCCATGTCGGCCATCTGGTCGGCCTCGTCGAGGACGGTGATGGAGACCTGGTCCAGTCGGCAGTCGCCGCGCTCGATGAGGTCCTTGAGCCGGCCCGGCGTGGCGACGACGACTTCGGCGCCGCCACGCAGCGCGCCGGCCTGCCGGCCGATCGACATGCCGCCGACGACGGTCGCAAGGCGCAGCCTCAGCGACTTGGCGTACGGGGTGAGCGCGTCGGTGACCTGCTGGGCCAGCTCCCGGGTCGGGACGAGGACCAGGGCCAGCGGGTGCCGGGCCTCGGCGCGCCGTCCCGCGGTACGGGCCAGCAGGGCGAGGCCGAAGGCGAGCGTCTTGCCGGAGCCGGTGCGGCCGCGGCCGAGCACGTCGCGCCCGGCGAGCGAGTTCGGCAGGGTGGCGGCCTGGATCGGGAACGGCTCGGTCACGCCCTCGGCGGCGAGCGCCGCCAGCAGGGGCGCGGGCAGGTCCAGGTCGGCGAAGGCCTCGACGGCGGGCAGCGCCGGAGTGATGGTCTTCGGCAGGGCGAACTCGCCCTGCTTGGCGGCGGGCCGGCGGCCGTAGCCACCGGAACCGGAGCGATATCGGGAACCGGAACCGGAACCGGAACGGTAGCCGGAACCGGAACGGCTCGGGGCTCCGCCGCGGTTGCCGGAGTAGCGGTCGTTCGTGCGAGTTGAGCGGTTCAAGGAGAACCCTTCCTCGATATGGCGCGTATCGAGGAATTCCGCGCGGCAGCGAAGCGGCGCAGGAATCGCAAGAACGGGCCGATGAAATGCGTGGACGAAGCCCGGCTGCGAAAAGTGAGCCGTGTCCGACACGGTGGATGGTGAACCGTGTCCGTCACAGGGACGGGGCCGGCACACGGGTGCGGGCCCGGACAAGCAACGAGCTGGGGGCCGGCGCACGGATGCGGGCCCGGAAAAAGAAACGAGCTGGGGCCCGCACCCGAAGGTGCGGGCCCCAGCTGCGCAAGTGCGTCTCAGCGCGTCAGGCGCCGGAGCATCTGCAGGATCACGCGGGGGTGATGTTCTCCGCCTGCGGGCCCTTCTGGCCCTGCGTGACGTCGAAGTTCACCTTCTGGCCCTCCTGCAGCTCACGGAAGCCACTCGCGGCGATGTTCGAGTAGTGGGCGAAGACGTCAGCGCCGCCACCGTCCTGCTCGATGAAGCCGAAGCCCTTTTCCGCGTTGAACCACTTGACGGTGCCAGTAGCCATGTTTTATCTCCTTCTGGGGCAGTGCCCGGGGACCCGCACTGTGCCGGTCCCGCGTCGCCGCAATGATTACCCCGTCCGGAATGATGATGCCGGAAATACATAAGCGCGCTCATCAGCCAATTGTGGTGACAAGAGCACTTGGAGTTTTGGGAACCACAACTGCAACTGACATCCACCGTAGCACGGTGGATGCGACCGCGCGCGGCGCGTAATTACACTCCGTCCGGCACGTCATAAACCCTCATCGCGCATTGCATAAAATTCTGTGCTTGCGACAACAGATATGCGCCCCGGCGCGGAGCCCCGGCGCCGGGGCCCGGCCTCAGGACCCCGAACCCGCCACCGGCCGGCGCAGCTCCGCGTTGAGGCGCAGGGCCTCTTCGAGCTGGTCCTCCAGGATGACGATGCGACAGGCGGCCTCGATCGGCGTGCCGCCGTCGACGAGTTCGCGGGCACGGGCGGCAATGCGCAACTGGTAGCGGGAGTAGCGGCGGTGGCCGCCCTCGGACCGCAGGGGCGTGATCAGGCGCGCTTCGCCGATCGCCCGGAGGAAACCGGGCGTGGCGCCGATCATCTCCGCAGCTCGGCCCATGGTGTAGGCGGGGTAGTCGTCGTCATCGAGCCGGTCGGCAGCATGCGGAGGGGTTCCTTGGGGCATTTGCACCTCTTCCGGGCCCGCGGCGAGAAGCGACTGAAGGTTTCTCTGACGTCGTTGACCGAAAAAGAAACTCTCATGGTGCGAGCCATCATCTCTATGGTAGCCGCGAGAGATTTCCCGGACCGGACAGGGGAGATGACGCGTCGCACCCGAACATGAGTGCGATCTTGGCGCGCGTGGTGGACACACTGACCAGCCGGTCAGTTGATGACGGCGTGATCAATGGTCATAATGTACGAGTAGCCCTTCACGCATCCCCCGTCGTGAAGGGCTACGACTCGTTGCGGGCCTGAACGGGCGCGCGGGCGCACGACGACTTCACGGGCAAGGGACTCCCCTCGTGGTCCCTTGCCCATGTTTTTTCGAGTTAACAGTGACGTAGAGTGTTTACGCAAGCCCACTCCTGACAGCGGAGCAGGATGTTCCGCTATGTCTCGGCCGCCTCCCCACGCTGCGACCCCCTCATCCGGGTTGGTTACAGTACGAGCCCGTTGACCGGATCCAGGCAGGCGCAGCGTCTCAGGGGCGCGCAGGCCGGCGGACGTGAACGTGGGGGCCCCGATGGACAACGGAGAAGAGAGCGCGCCGGAGCTGCGGACGCTGCAGCAGAAGGTCGAATACATGGTGGAGGAGACCTTCCCCGGCCAGAAGATCTCCGGGCGGGTCTTCGCGGACCTGGTCAGGGAACGCGGCGGCTCGCTGTCGCACAGCTACTTTTCCAACATCCTCGCCGGGAAGGTCACCCAGCCGTCCGAGGACATCCTCAAGGCCCTCGGACTGGGCTTCGGCGTCGACTGGCGCTTCTTCAAGGAGGAGTCCGAGGTCGTCGACGACGTCGTCGCCGGACTGCGGTTCCTCGCCAAGCGGCGTACCGGGGAGATCAGCGGGCTCGCCGGACGCGGCCTGGCCGACGACGGTCTGCCGCCGGAACTGCTGCAGTTCGCGATCTCGCTCCTGGAGGACTCGAAGAACCGGTCCGGCGCCCCCGCCGACGGCGAGGGCAGCGGTTCCGCCACCGACGGCCCTTCGGCGCAGTAGGCCGCCGTGTCCCTGCGCAAGCTGCGGAAGGAGTGCGAGGCCGGACTCGCCGACCTCCCCATCCCCGCACCGTTCTCGATCGCTGGCCTGGTGGCCAACATGGAGGCGGCCCGCGGCCGCACCATCGTGCTGCACGAAATGCCCGACCGGCTGGCGCGCGTCAATGCCGCCTGCGGTCTGCGCCTCGCCTCCGGCTCGACCAGCCTCGTGCTCTACCGGCGGCGCCCGACCGCGTACCAGACCCAGCACGTCATCCTGCACGAGCTGTGCCACGAGTGGTTCGACCACGGCACCTCGCTCGACGCGGACCAGCTCCAGCGGCTGCTGCCCGTCTTCGACACGTCCCTGATCTCCCGGGTCGTGGACTCCGGCGTCGCCGACGCACTGCGCGCGGGCGACTCCACCGTCCAGGCCCGCGCCCAGTACGACACGCACGACGAGCGGATCGCCGAGTTCGGCGCCTCGCTCATCCCCCGCATGGCCAGGGACGTGACCAGCGACGACATGGTGGGACGCCTCGCCAATTCGCTGTCGCGCCCGGTCGCGCACCGCCGCCGCGGACTGTTCCGCCGTACGTGACCCCGTCCCCTTCCCCCCATCCAGAGGAATCCCGCCGTGACCCCGCTCGACCTCGCCGGCTATCTCATAGCCGTCCTGATGACGGCTGTCGCCGTGTGGCGCATGCCGGCCGCCCTGTGGGGCGACGAGGAGGACAAGCGTCGCCGCGCCCTGTGGGGCTGCTACGCCGGATTCGCCGCCGCCCTGTGGACCAAGACCCAGGTGGTGCGGATCGGGCTCAACGACAGCCCGGTCACCGACCTCTCGGTTCTGATCAAGCACTACACGGCGACGATCGCGATCCTGGCGATCCTCAGCTACATCGTCGCCATCTACGGCCAGTACCCCGACGCCGGTGACATCCCGCGGCACGTCCGGTTCGCCCGGGCGGTCCAGCAGGTGGCGGCCAAGGCGTCCGTCGCCACGCTGATCCTGCTGACGGTGCTCTTCTTCACCGTCGTCGACCGTTCCGTGCCGTCGGACCGCTTCGTCGCCGACCATGCGGGCCAGTGGGGCGCCACGCTGTACATGAGCGTGTTCTACCTCTACCTCGGCGCCGCGTCCGCGGTCTGCGCCTACCAGTGGGCGCTGGCCACCGCCGGTGCCGGGCTGCGCCATCTGCGGGTGGGGCTCGCGATGATGACGTTCGCGATGTTCATCGGGGTCGCCTACACGGTCAGCCGCACCCTGTTCCTGTGGGTCAGCGTCGTCGACCAGCCGAGCGCCGCCTTCGCACTGGAGTTCGACGAGGTCACCGAGGCCGCGCAGGTCGTGCTGTTCGCGTTCTTCGCGGTCGGCGCTTCCGTCCCCGCCCTCAGCAAGGGGCGGCGCCGGGCGAAGCTGTGGCGGGCCCAGACCCGACTGCACGCGCTCTGGTACGAGTTGATGACGGCGTTCCCCGACCAGCCGTTCGAGCCCCCGGCCTCGCTGCGCCGCGAACTGACCCGGTTCGACACTCCCGCGGATCTCCGGATCGACCGGTGGGCCGCCGATATCGCGGACGCGGTCGAGAAGTTGCGCCACTACGTACCGGACAGCCTGCTCCCGGCCGCCACGGCAGCTGCCGCGGCGGACAGCCCTGCCCCCGAGAAGGCCGGTCCGCTCGCCGACGCGTACTGGATCAAGACCGCCCTCACCGCGATGAACACCGGCGCTCCCGCCGGGAGCGCCGCGGCGGTCGGCACCCAGCACGCCACCGACCAGGACGGCGAGGTGGCGTGGCTGGTGCAGGTGGCGACGGCCTACCGGACCGTCACCGAGGACCGGGCCCGGGACATACTCGCGGCTTCGGCGGCCATGGAGAGGACGGCATGACGACCACCGGTTCGGCCACCGGCTCCGACACGACGACCTCGACCGCCCGCGCGGTCACGGACGCGCTGCAGCCCCGCAACCTCCTGCTGGCCGGCATGCTCGCCATCGGGCTGGCCGCCGCCGGCCACTGGACCGGTCTGCTGTGGGGCCTGCTCGGCGCCCTGTGCGCCGGGACCGTCCCGGCCGGATACATCGAGTGGGAGCGGGGGCGCGGCACCTGGGGCGACCGGCATGTCGTCGACCGTACGAAGCGCGCACCGATCTTCCTCGTCATCCTCGGCTCGATCGGCGCGGGCTCGGTCGTCATGGTCCTCGGGCACGCGCCCACCGGGATCCTGGTGGCGATGCTGGCACTGTGGGCGATGACGGTCGTGCTGCTGGCCGTCAACACCGTCTGGAAGATCTCGGTGGACGCGTCGGTCGCCTCGGCGGTCGTCGCGCTGCTGGCCGCGGTCCACTCACCGTGGTGGCTGCTCGCGTACGCGATGACGGCCGCCGTGTGCTGGTCACGGGTGGCGCTCGGCTACCACAGCGTCGCCCAGACGGTGGCGGGCTCGGCGCTGGGTGCGGGGACGGCGGCCGCGTTCCTGCTCGTCTGACGGCCACCAGGTTCCGCCGCCGCGTACTGCGCCTGCACGACGCCGTCTCGCGTTCCGGACCCCGGCGCCGGTCCTGGACACCGACGCCCCGGACGTCGCCACCGTGATGTCCCGGCCCGCCGCCGCCCGTTCGGTCTGACGATTCCGTGACGTGCCCGCACGGCGCCGGGCCCGAGCCGGTGGCGCGACCTAGCGTGACGGACATGCGTGTACTGCTCACCGGCGGAGCCGGTTTCATCGGGGGACACATCGCCGGGGCACTGGCGGCGCGGAGGCACGAGGTGGTGGTGTTCGACGCGCTGCTGCAGTCGGCGCACGGCGTGGGCGCCGCAGGCGGCCGGGACGGGCTGATCCTTGCCGATGTCCGGGACCGGGCGGCGGTGGCCGATGCGCTGCGGGGCGTCGACGCGGTCTGCCATCAGGCCGCGATGGTCGGTCTGGGCAAGGACTTCGCGGACGCCCCGGAGTACGTCGGCTGCAACGACCTCGGGACCGCCGTCCTGCTGGCGGAGATGGCCGCGGCCGGTGTGCGGAATCTGGTGCTCGCCGGGTCGATGGTCGTCTACGGCGAGGGGCGGTACGACTGCCCCCGGCACGGGCGGATCCGGCCCGGGCCGCGGGCCGTGGACGATCTGGCGGCGGGCCGGTTCGAGCCGCGCTGCCCGGACTGCGGGGCGGAGCTGACGCCGGGGCTGGTGGGCGAGGACGCGCCCACCGACCCGCGCAATGTGTACGCGGCGACGAAGCTCGCCCAGGAACATCTGGCCGCCGCGTGGGCGCGGGCGACGGGCGGCCGGGCGGTGGCCCTGCGCTACCACAACGTGTACGGGCCGGGGATGCCGCGCGACACCCCGTACGCGGGGGTCGCCTCCTTCTTCCGCTCCTCGCTGGAGCGGGGCGAGGCGCCGCAGGTCTTCGAGGACGGCGGTCAGCGGCGGGACTTCGTCCATGTACGGGATGTGGCGGCCGCGAACGCGGTGGCGCTGGAGGCCGTGGGGGGACGCGGGGCTGGGAGTTTCGCCGCGTACAACACGGGGAGCGGGGATCCGCACACGATCGGCGAGATGGCGGCGGCGCTGGCGTCCGCGCACGGTGGTCCGGCACCGGAGATCACCGGCGGGTACCGGCTCGGAGACGTACGCCATGTGACGGCGGACTCGCGACGGCTGAGGGAGGAACTCGGCTGGCGCCCGGAGGTGGGGTTCGCGGAGGGGATGGAGGAGTTCGCCGGGGCGGCGTTGAGAGGGGCGGTCGCTACGGGTTGACCGGCGGCCGCTCCGTCTCCGGACGGCCCGGCCGGCGTGCCACCGGAAGCGTGACCTCGAAGCAGCAGCCGCCCCTCACATTACGGACCTCCGCCCGGCCCTCGTGCGCCTCCACGATCCCCCGCACGATGGCCAGCCCCAGCCCCGCCCCCGCCGGAGGCGTGCGCGCGTGGCTGCCGCGCCAGCCCGTGTCGAAGACCCGCGGCAGATCCTCCTCGGGGATGCCCCCGCAGCCGTCCGTCACCGACAGCACCACCGCGCCGTCGGCGCGCTGCGCGGCCACCGCGACCGTGCCGTCGGCCGGGGTGCGGCGGATCGCGTTGATCAGGAGGTTGCCCAGGACCCGGCTCATCTCCTTGCTGTCGACCTCCACCGGCACCGGGTCGATCCGGTCGCCGACCAGCCGCACCCCGTGCTCCCGCGCCAGCGGGTCCGCCCCTGCGAGGGCGTCGCCGACCAGGTCGTACACGGAGATGCGGGCCGGGGTCAGGGTGAGCGATCCGGCGTGGATCCGGGAGAGTTCGAAGAGGTCGCCGACCATGTCGTTCATCCGCTCCACCTCGGTCCGTATCTGCCGCAGGTAGCGGCCGGAGTCGGCGGCCATGCCGTCCTCCAGCGCCTCGGACATGGCCCGCAGCCCGGCGAGCGGTGTCCGCAGATCGTGCGAGATCCAGGCGACGAGTTCGCGACGCGAGGTCTCCAGTGCGCGTTCGCGCTCCCGGGAGCTGTCGAGCTTGGCGCTGGTGGCCGCCAGTTCCCTGGCCAGGGAGGCGAGTTCGGCGGTCGCCCGTTCCTCGGGGGCGGCGAACGTACCGCCGTCGCCGAACGAACGGGCCGCGAGCGTCAGATCCCTGCTTCTGGCCGCCACCCAGCGTCCCAGCAGCATCGCGGTGCCGAGGGACACCACGGCGGCCATCGCGACGACGGTCGTGACGACGGCCAGGTCGTGCGGCGACAGGAACATCGCCCAGGCGACCGCGAGGGTCCCGGCGAGCATCGCGGTCACTGCGACGGCGGCGACGACGGTCAGCGACACCACGAGCGAACGGTGCCGGAACAGCCGCAGGACCAGCGCGCCGAGCAGTCCGGCTGCCGCGGCGCCCAGGAACGCGAAGAGGGCGATGAGGAGGAGGTCGGTCATGAGCCGTCCGCCCCGCCCCAGGCCGTCGTCCCTTCGGCCGCCGTCCCCCCGGTCAGGTCCAGGCGGTAGCCCACACCCCACACCGTCTGGATGAGCCTCGGACGGCCCGGATCCGCCTCGGCCTTGCCCCGCAGCCGCCGCACATGGACCGTCACCGTCGACAGGTCACCGAAGTCCCAGCCCCAGACCTCCCGCATCAGCTCCTCCCGGGTGAACACCTGCCCGGGGTGGCGCAGAAAGAACGCGAGAAGGTCGAACTCCCGCAAGGTCAGGGACAGTTCATGACCGTCACGGGTCGCGCGGCGGGCCGCCGGGTCGAGACGGAGTCCGGCGCCCTCCAGCGGGGAACGGGCGGAGCCCGCGGCGGGCGGCGCGGACCGGCGCAGCACGGAGTCGACGCGCAGCACGAGCTCACGCGGACTGAACGGCTTGGTGACGTAGTCGTCCGCGCCCGTCTCCAGGCCCAGAATGCGGTCGTCCTCGTCCCCACGCGCCGTCAGCATGATGACCGGCACGGGCCCGTACGCCCGCATCCGGCGGCAGACCTCGAAACCGTCCATGCCGGGCAGCATCAGATCGAGGACGACCAGGTCGGGCCGGCGCCCGGCGAAGCACTCCAGCGCCGACGGACCGTCACCGGCCCGCCGGACGTCGTAACCCGCCCGGTCCAGATAGCCGACGACCACCTCGGCGACCGTCGGATCGTCGTCGACGACGAGGACATGGCCGCGCGGCCCGCCGGGGGCGGGTCCGGGACCCGGGGGGTCCGGGATGTTCTCCATACGGTCACCTTGGCATCCCGGCCACCGGGTCGGGCACTCGGCGGTCCGCCGAAGGGTCGACGTCCGTCTTCCGTAAGAACCTGAAGCCCGAAATGCCGGTTTTCGCTCCGTAGTGTGAGCGGGGTGACCGACTCCTACTCCGCCCGCTCCCCCCACGCCGACGTGGTCCTCCCCTGTCTGGACGAGGCCGCCGCGCTGCCCCGGGTGCTGGGCCGAATCCCGCACGGCTGGCGCGCCGTCGTCGTCGACAACGGCTCCACCGACGGATCGGCGGAGCTCGCCCGCTCGCTCGGGGCGACCGTCGTACATGAGCCGCGACGCGGCTTCGGCGCCGCGTGCCAAGCCGGACTGCTCGCCGCCGAGGCGGATTTCGTCTGCTTCTGCGACTGCGACGGTTCCCTCGACCCGGGTCTGCTGCCCGGCTTCGTACGCCGGATCGCCGACGGCGAGACCGATCTGCTGCTGGGGCGCCGCCGCCCCCAGGGCCGTGGCGCGTGGCCGCTGCACGCCCGCGCCGGGAATCTGGCCCTGGCCCGGATGGTGCGCCGCCGGACGGGACTGCGCCTGCACGACCTCGGCCCGATGCGGGCGGGGCGCCGGGCGGACCTGCTGGCTCTCGAGCTCACCGACCGGCGCAGCGGCTACCCGCTGGAGATGGTGGTGCGCGCGTCGGACGCCGGGCTGCGGGTCACCGAGACCGATGTCCCGTACCTGCCGCGTACGGGCAGGTCCAAGGTGACCGGCACCTGGCGGGGGACCTGGCATGCGGTACGGGACATGCGCGCGGTCCTGCACAGGCCGCCGGAACGGACAACCGCGGGGACGGCCCGACGGGAGGCGTCCCGGTGAGCATGCCCGGACCGACCGCCCTCCTCGTCATCGCCAAGGAACCGCTGCCGGGACTCGTCAAAACCCGGCTCACCCCGCCGTTCACCCCCGCCGAGGCGGCGCAGCTCGCCGAAGCGGCGCTCCGGGACACGCTGCGTACGATGCTCTCGCTGCCCGCCCGGCGGCGCGTACTCGTGCTCGACGGGCGGCCGGGGCCCTGGCTGCCGGCCGGCGTCGACGTGGTGGCGCAGAGCTCCGGCGGACTCGACGAGCGACTCGCGGCGGCGTTCGCCGGCTGTACCGGTCCGGCCCTGCTCATCGGCATGGACACCCCGCAGATCACCGCCGCCCATCTGGCACCCGCGCTCTCCCCGGACGCCTGGGACAACTGCGACGCCTGGTTCGGCCCCGCCGACGACGGCGGCTTCTGGGCACTCGGCCTGGCCGCCCCCGACCCGGCCCTGGTGCGCGGCGTGCCCATGTCCGTCCCGCAGACCGGTGCGGTCCAGCGGCGGCGTCTCGTCGACGCCGGACTGACCGTGCGTGATCTGCCACGGCTGCGGGACGTGGACACCGCGGCGGACGCCGCGCACGTCGCCGCCGCCGCACCGCGGGGGGAGTTCGCCGCCGCGCTGGCCCGGCTGACCGCGGCGGCGGCCCGATGAGCGGTACGGCTGCGGACCGCGACGCCACGAGCACGGCAGGTTCCGAACGAGAAAACCTCGCCCCGTGGTCCACCGACCCCTACACCGATGCGCTGCGCAACGGCCACGGCCCGCTCTTCCTCCGCCGTACGGACGGCTGGCTGCTGCCCCTGGACGTCGAGCGCTGGTGCGCGGAGGCCGACGCCGCCGACCTGTCGGCGCTGCGCCGCTGCGAAGGGCCGGTCCTCGACATCGGGTGCGGCCCCGGCCGCCTCGTCGCGGAACTGGCCTCCCGCGGCCACCGCGCACTCGGCATCGACGTCAGCGCCGCCGCCGTCGCCCACACGCTCCGGGTCGGCGGCTCGGCGCTGCACCGCTCCGTCTTCGACCCGCTTCCCGGCGAGGGCCGCTGGGGCACCGTGCTGCTGATCGACGGCAACATCGGCATCGGCGGCGACCCGCACGGTCTCCTGCAGCGCACCGCGGACCTCCTCGCCCCCGGCGGGCTCCTCATCGCGGAGACGTCGCCGCTGGACATCGACGAACGGGTCCAGGTCCGGTTGTACGACGGTCGCCTCGCACCGGAAGGGACCGGCGAGGAGGACCGGGCCGCCACCAAGGGCGCGCTCTTCCCCTGGGCCCGGCTCGGCACCCCGGCCCTGCTCCGGTACGCGCAGCCGAATGCCTGGCGGGCCGTCGATCAGTGGGTGGCGGACGGCCGCCCCTTCATCGCCCTGCGCCGCACCCGGAGGGTCCGGACGCCCAGCCAGAACGCCGACACCGCGAACAACGCCGCCGTGATCAGCAGCCAGTTCCCGAGGAACACATCGGGGGAGAGCCCGCTCGCCGGCTTGTAATGGGTCGCGTGCCTGCTGATCAGCGGGAACCACATCAGCAGGAGCAATCCTGAGAGAAAGGCGGGCACGCGGACGAAGTTGACCAGCCCGGAGCCCGGTCCCAGCACCGCGCGCACGGCCCGGTCCGCCGTCGCGTACACCGGCAGCAGCACAAGGTCGTGTACCAGCGCCGAGCCGACGAACCACACCGCGACACCGAACGTGTCCCCCTCCAGCAGCCGCACACCCGCGTAGCCCGCGAGGGCGAAGGTGGCGGCCAGGAGCAGGAGATGCAGCGGCCCTTCCCCGTACCAGCGCCTGAAGACCGCCGCGGACCGCGGGCCATTCGCCTTCCGCATCACAGCTCTCCGAACGTCAGCCGGGTCACCCATTTGGTGTTGAGCACGCCGGGTGCGGCCGGCACGATGATCCGCGCCGGGTACCCGTGGTCCGGCGACAGCGTCTCGCCGTTGACCTCCAGCGCCAGCAGCGAGCGCGGGTCGCGCACCTGGTTGTCGCGGAGCGCGGCCTTCCGGAACGGCCCGCTGCGCTGCACGGACTCCACGAACACCCCCGGCGGCCGGTCCGGATACCCGGCGAGCGCTGCCAGATCCCGCAACCGCACCCCGCGCCACCACTGGTTCGCGGTCGACCAGCCCTCCACGCACGCGATCGGCAACGCCGCGCTGTACTGGTCCATGGCCAGGAGCTGTTCCCGCGTGAACGCAAGATCCCCGGCGGGTCCGCTGACGGTCAGCCGCCACCGTTCACCCGTGTCGGCCGGGGTGATCCGGACGGACGCGGCCGTCTTGTTGATCTGGAAGCCGTTGGGCCCCGTCCCGGGGTCGGCGACCCCGCGCGGGGTGAGGAGTGCGGTGCTGCGCAGCGCGTCGAAGCTCCGGCCCACCGAGGTGACCAGCAGGAGGAGCGACCCGGCGCCCACCATGGCGAAGGCGCCGCGCCGGGAGATGGTCGGCGTATGGGGGGCGGGGGACGCCAGCTCATCGGTCTCACCCCGCAGTTCACCGCTGCGCAGCACCCGTACGGCCCTCGGGAGCTTCAGCCCGACGTGGGCGACGAACCCGGCGAAGAACACCCACGCACCGTAGAAGTGCAGCGGATAGAACGACCCCGGGAACACGTACTCCAGCTGGATGTTGAGCAGCCCGGTGATGAACTCGAACAGCGCCCCGCCGACGAGCAGCAGCAACGACACCCGTTCCAGGGCGTGCCCCACCGACCGGGCCGGCGGCAGCGCGAAAAGCTTCGGGATCACCGACCACAGCTTCGCCAGCAGCACCGGTACGAGCACGATGCCGCCCGTGACGTGCAGCCCCTGTGTCAGCCGGTACAGCCAGTGCGGTCCGGTCGGCCAGGCGAACAGGTAGAACCCCAGCACCCCCTTGCCCGGCGTCTTGTCGTTGACCGGCGCAAGATCCGGGTTGTACGCGGCGTACGACAGCAGCCCCGTCACGAACACCAGCGTCAGCCCAACGAGGAGGACGAGCCCGAGCACCGCCGTGAACCGGACGCCGCGCACGGAGCTGCGCCAGAACCCGGGGGAGGAGGGCAGCCGGTCCGTGGTCCGGAGCCGTTCGAGAACGGCCGGGACCCGCCCCGCGGACGGTCCGTCACCTGATGGCCCGGCACGGCCCTTCCCGTCGAAGCGGAACGGGAACCGAAACGCTCTGTTGTGACGCCTGTCGCCCATGGTCCGACGCTAAGCCCGGCGTCTCGGGCCGGAGCGCGTACGACTCCTGACGAAACTCTGACGTCACTCCCGATGACCGCCAACCGGGCCAAGAACTGACAGTTCGATGACGCGCCCCGGTGGCACCGCCCGTCAGCGCCCCGCCCTGCATAGCGTGCCGGTGTGAAGACCGAGGAGCACGTGAAACGTGAGCAGCGCACCGCCGGCCGCAACCACCGCGCCATGGGCCGACGCCTCGACCTGATCGCCGCCGCCGCAGGTGTCCTGCTGGTCACCGCCGCCGTGCTGATCGGCCGGGCCATCCAGGACGCCGACGGCAGCCTCGTCGTCCACTGGCCGCCCCTGCTGGCGTCCTGGTACCCGCACACCGGCCCCGGCACCCCGGCCGCCGTGGTCGTCGCCGCGGCCGTCGTCGCGTACGGGCCGGTCCTCGCCGACCGGCTGCCCTGGCGCGGTCTGCTCGCGACCGCGTGGGCCGCCTCCCTCGGCTGGATCTTCTCCCTGGCGATGATCGACGGCTGGAGGCGAGGCATCGCCGAGCGGCTCACCACGAAGCATGAATACCTGCAGGTCATCAGTCGCTTCGACGATATCGGCGCAGCGCTGCGCGGATTCGACTCGCACATCCTGATCGGCCCCCCGGGCAACTGGCCCGCCCATGTCGCCGGTCATCCGCCGGGCGCCACGCTCACCTTCGTGCTGCTGGACCGGATCGGACTGGGCGGCGGCGGCTGGGCCGGCGTCTGGTGCATCGTGCTCGGCGGCTCCGCGGTCGTCGCCGCCCTGATCACGGTGCGCGCCCTCGCCGACGAACACCTCGCCCGCCGCGCCGCCCCGTTCCTCGTCCTCGCGCCGATGGCGGTCTGGACCGGCGCCTCGGCGGACGCCTGGTTCGCCGCGGTCGCCGCGTGGTCGGTCGCCCTCCTCGCCCTGGCGGCAACCCGCCGGACCACCCGGCCGGGCCGTGCCGTCGCGGCCGCCCTCGCCTCCGGACTCCTCTACGGCCTGACCTGCTATCTCTCGTACGGCCTGACGCTCATCGCGCTCCTGCTCCTCGCCGTCCTTCTCCTCGCCCGCACCGCGCGCCCCCTTCCGCTTCTCCTGCTCGGGGCGCTCGTCGTCCCGGTCGCCTTCACCCTGGCGGGCTTCAACTGGTGGGAGGCGTACCGGCTGCTGGTCCAGCGCTACTACCAGGGCGCGGGCGGGATCCGTCCGTACGCCTACTGGGTCTGGGGGAACCTCGCGGCCACCACGATCGCCGCCGGGCTCGCCACCGTCGCCGGTCTCCGCCGGGCCGCGGCCGGTGCCCCCTCCGCCGTCCGCGCCGTCCGCACCGGCACCACCTCCGCACCGCAGCGGCTGAGCCTCCTCGCCCTGGCCGCGCTCCTCGCCCTCCTCGTCGCCGATCTGTCCGGAATGAGCAAGGCCGAGACGGAACGCATCTGGCAGCCGTTCGTCCTCTGGCTGCTGCCTGCCGCCGCCCTGCTCCCCCCGTCCGCCCGCCGCGGCTGGCTGGCCGCGCAGGCGGTCGTCGCCCTGCTCGTCAACCACCTGCTCTGGACCGGGTGGTGAGTTCGGGGAGCACATTGAACCCATCACGCACGGGGTACAGGTTGCCCCGTGCCGACATTCGAGATCACCACCGCAAGCGCCGCCGACATCGACATGCTGGGCGAGTGGGCCCACGCCGAGGGCTGGAATCCGGGCCGCACCGACAGCCACGCCTTCTTCGCCACCGACCCTCGCGGCTTTCTGATCGGCAGACTCGACGGCGAGCCCGTCTCCTCCGTCTCCGTGATCCGTTACGGCTCCGGCTTCGGCTTCCTGGGCTTCTATCTCACCCGCCCGGAACTGCGCGGCCAGGGTTACGGGACCCAGGTCTGGCGCGCCGGAATGAACCGGCTCGCCGGGCGCAACGTCGGGCTCGACGGCGTCGTCGCCCAGCAGTCCAACTACCGTAAATCCGGCTTCCGTCCGGCGTGGACGAACATGCGCCGGGTCGGACTGCCGCCGACGGACATCACCGCACCGCCCGGTGTCTCCCTCGTCGACGCCCGGTCGCTCCCCTTCGGCCGGCTGGCCGCCTTCGACCGCCGCTACTTCCCCGCCGAGCGCGACAGTTTTCTGGCCCTGTGGATCGCCACCCCCATGCGCACCGCTCTCGCCGCCGTGGCCGACGGGGAGGTGCAGGGCTTCGCCGTGCTGCGCCCGTGCCGTACGTCGTCACGCATCGGCCCGCTGCACGCCACGTCGCCCGAGGTGGCCGCCGCCCTGGTGAGCGCCCTCTCGGCCACTGACCCGGAGACGGAGATCGCCGTCGACGTACCCGACATCAATCCGGCGGCGGTCCGACTCGCCGAGCAGCTGGGTCTCACCCCGTCGTTCGAGACAGCCCGCATGTACACGGGTCCGACGCCGGACGTCGACCACACCGGGCTGTTCGGCATCACCAGCCTGGAACTCGGCTGACCGACGGGCGCCCCCACCGCCGCCGTCGGCCTCTGCCCGTCCCGCTACCGCCCGAGCCGGTCCAGCACCCGGCCGCGGAGCAGCTCGTACTCCTCGCGCAGCCGTACGATCTCCGCCGGCCGGGGTATCACCGTGCCACCGGTGACGATCTCCTCCGGCCCGAACTGCTCCCGCGTGAGGTCGATCTCCACGCCCATGCCCAGCCGGTTCCACCAGTGGAAGTCGGTGCGCTCACCGTCGACCCGGACCTCGCCGCGGATCAGCTCACCGCCCAGCAGATCGCCCGGCACCAGGGCGGTGACCCCGCACTGGTCCCGGGCCGGGTTGTCCGGCGTCCAGTGCGGCCGGTGATCGGGCGTGGCCGTGTCGGCCCCCCAACCGGCGCGGACAGCCGCTTCGATATCGACGAGCAGCAACGGCTCCGAGGTCTCCATGACACCGATCCTCGCAGGGCCCACCGACAACGCGGCTGCTACCCGCTCTCCTTCCCGATCCGTGTCCGTTTCCGCGAGGCAAGCACCGCGATGTCGTCCTCCGCGCCCGGACCGAACCTCTCCAGCACCTCGTCCAGCAGATCGTCGAGGCTTCCGCTCGCCGGCAGGGTCAGTTGCTCCAGCCGGCGCACCGATACGTCGATGTCCTCGTCCCGCCGCTCCACGAGACCGTCGGTGTACATGAACAGCACCGTGTCCGGACCGACCTCCACGGCCGTCGTCGCATACCCGCCGAACCCGGTGCCGAGCGGCGGCCCCGCCGGTACGTCGCCCACCCGGGTCCCCGCCTCGCCCGGGTCGATGAACACCGGCGGCAGATGCCCCGCGCTCGCCACCTCGCACATCCCGCCGAAGTGGTCGACGACCGCCAGCAGACATGTCGCCGCCCGGTCCGGGCCCGACCGCTCCACCATCCGGTCGAGCTGTTCCAGGATGCGGTGCGGCGGGAGGTCGTCGTCGGCGAGCAGCCGCAGCAGGGAGCGGTAGTGGCTCATCGCGACCGCCGCCTCCACCCCGTGCCCCATCACGTCGCCGATGGCCTTCAGATGACGCCCGTCCCGCAGCGGGATGACGTCGAACCAGTCGCCGCCGACCATCACGCTCCGGTCGGCCGGCAGATAGCGGGTGGCGATCTCGATGTGCGGGTGCGGCGGGCGCGGCTCGGACAGCAGGGAGCGCTGGAGCTCCAGGGCGATGGTGTGCTCGTGGGCGTAACTGCGGGCATGGTCCAGACCGACCGCGGCCCGTCCGGCGAGTTCCCTGGCGACGACGACGTCCTCGTCCGAGAACGCAGGCGAGTCCCCCGCCCGGACCAGGCTGAGGACGCCGAGCGGCCGGCTGCGTACGGCGACCGGCACGATGACCGACGAATGCATGCCGAGGGCGCGGTAGGCGGCGACCCGTCCCGGACCGGCTGCCGAGCGGCCGAGCAGATCGTCGCCGGTGAGGTTCCGGACGACGGGCTGGTTGGTCGCCAGGCAGCGCTGTACGGCCGCGCCGTCCTGGTAGTCGATGTACTCGCCGGACAGCCCGAACTCCGCCATCCCCTCCCGCAGCCCGGGGACCGCCGCCAGTGCGGCCCGGCGCAGCCGCAGCATGCCGGGAGGCGCGGGGCGTACGGGAGGTGCCACGTCGGGCGGGAAGACCTCGGCCGCCGCGACGTCGGCCAGCGCGGGGACGACAAGGTCGACGAGCTCCGCGCAGGTGGTGTCCATGTCGAGCGTGGTACCGATCCGGGTGACCGCGGAGTCGAGAAGGTTGAGGTGGCGTCGCACCTGTTCCAGTTCGCGCTGCTCCTTGTCCGGCGCCATCACCTCCAGCACGATCCCGGCGACGCCCACCACCTGCCCTTCGACCTCCAGCCGGTGGTACGCGCCGTGCCAGTACCGCCGGGCTGTGCCGGACGCCGCGGGCGTGAAGCCGCTGGACGTGATCTCGCGAGGTTTCCCGTCGGCGAGGACCGCCCGCATCATGTCCTCCCGGGCGTCGACGTAGGGCAGGACGTCGGAGACGGTGCGGCCGAGGTGTTCGGCGGCGGGGATGCCGTTGAGCCGTGCGAGGGCCGGGTTCACGTACAGGTAGCGCAGCCGGGTGTCGAGGACGCCCACCCCTGCCATGGTGCTGTCGAGAAGCGCCGCCAGGACTGCGAGGTCGAGCGGTGGCGGGCTGTCGGCGTGCGCATCGGCCTGCAAGGGAACCTCCTGGGGCGGGGCCCGGACCACCCGATTACCCGGTCTTCATCGTCGGCCGCCCCGCCCCGCCCCGCATCCGCACAGCAGGCTTCAGTGCACGTGCGGCCCGCCCGCCGTCTCCGGCTTCCCCCGCGGCACCAGTCCCACCGCGACGACCGCGCCGGCACCGGCCGCCGCCGCGCAGACCGTGAAAGCGTCGGCGAACCCGCCCACCGCACCCCTTTCGATCCCGGCTGCCGCGACCGTGGAGACGACCGCCACCCCGATCGCGCCGCCCACCTCGTGGAACGTGTTGACCACTCCGGACGCGAGCCCCGCCTCGTGGTGCCCGATCATGCCCAGCGCCGTCGTGGTCGCGGTGACGAAGACCGCGCCGAGGCCGAGCGCGGCGACGGAGAGACCGGGCAGCAGCGCCCCGTACACGCTGCTGTCCGCTCCCAGCCGGGTCAGCGGTACGGAACCGGCGGCGGCGATCACCATCCCGGCGACCGCTGTCCCGCGGCTTCCGGCCGTCCCGACCAGCCGCGACCCCAGATGTGCGCCGAGCCCGACCGCGACGGCCACCGGCAGGAACACCAGCCCGGTCCGCATCGGGGTGAACCCGCGCGCATGCTGCAGATAGACCGACCCGAGGAAGAAGAAGGCGATCAGCAGCGCCGTCGCGACCAGCATCAGGAACGCGCCCGCGAGCACCGGCCGCCGGGTGAACATCCGCAGATCCATCAGCGGCTGCTTCGCCGCCCGCTCGACGCCCGCGAACGCCGCGTACAGGAGCACGGCCCCCGCAACCGGCACAAGGACGGCAGCCGATCCCCACCCGGCGTCCCCCGCCTCGACCAGTCCGTAGACGAGCGCTCCGGTACCGGCCGTGACCAGGAGCGCGCCGGGCAGATCGAGCCGGGCGGAGGGCTGGGGGGCGCGCGACGGGACGAGGGCGGGCACGGCGGCGAGCAGGGCCATCCCGACGGGCACATTGATGTAGAAGACCCACTGCCACCCGGGACCGCCGGTCAGCGCACCGCCGAGCAGCACCCCGATCGCCGACCCGGTCCCGCCGATCGCCGCCCATACCCCGAGCGCCTTGTTGCGCTCCGCGCCGTGGAACGAGGTGGTGACGAGGGACAGGGCGGCGGGCGACAGCAGCGCCGCCCCCACTCCTTGGGCGATCCGGCCCCCGATCAGCACCGGGGCGCCGTCGGCGAGCCCGGTGCCCAGCGAGGCGACGGTGAAGAGGGCCAGCCCCGCAAGGAGGGTACGGCGCGCGCCGAGGACGTCGGCGAGCCGGCCGCCGAGCAGCATCAGCCCGCCGAAGCACAGGGTGTAGGCGGTGACGACCCAGGTCAGGGCGGTGCGGCCCAAGTGCAGGTCGGCGGCCATGTCGGGCAGTGCGACGTTCACCACGGTGACGTCGAGGACGAGCATGAACTGCGCGACGCAGACGAGGGCGAGCGTCGCCCAGCGACGCGGGTGGGCGGGCGGATGCCCGGTCTGATGTTCGGCAGGTTGCTGTACGTGCGTCTCATGCGGACTCATGAACTGAACTGTACGGATCAGTTCACATGAACTCAACTGTTCAGTTCAGCTGACTGTTAGTCTTGCCCCATGACCATGCAGAGCAGCCGCCGGGGGAACGCGAAGCAGCCCCCCGGCGGGCCGCGCGCCGAGGCCAAGCGGCGGGCCATCGTCGAGGCCGCCCGTGAGGCGTTCCTGCGGGAGGGGTTCGGCGTCGGGATGGACGCCATCGCCGCCGAGGCGGGCGTGTCGAAGGTGACCGTCTACAACCACTTCGGCAGCAAGGAAGCGCTGTTCACGGCCGTCATCGCGGGCGCGCTGGACGAGCCTCTGGGCGGCCCTTCAGCCGCCGCACTGGCCGGACTCGCCGATGCCGACGACCTGCGCACCGCCTTCGTCGAGGCGGCCCGCACCTGGGTGGCCGCCGTCCGCGACAACACCGACGTCATCGCCCTGCGCAACCTCGTCGCCGCCGAACTGCACCGCTTCCCGGAGCTGGCGGACGCCTGGCAGGGCCACGGTCCCGAGGGCCACCACCCCGCTGTGGCCGACGCCCTGCGCGCCCTCGCCGACCGGGGCCGCCTGACCATCCCGGACCTGGAGACGGCGATCATCCAGCTGTACGCGCTGCTGGTCTTCCCGCACCTGGTCTTCAGCTCGTACGGCACGGCCATCGACGACCAGGTCACTGACCGCCTCATCACCAGCGGCGTCGACATGTTCCTGGGCCACTACGCCCCGGCGGGGCCCACCGGCTGAATCTCCGCACTTCCACGTGGACACGCGGCGCGACCCCGTTCGCCGGCCGCGCGACGCAGCGAGCGTGCGTACCGGACGCCGCGAGCCGGGCGCCCATGTGGTGAGCTCCTCCAAGTGCGTCCGGCGGATGGTCCGCTCCGTACGAGGGGTGGTCCCATCCTCCTTCCACCCGGCCCACGTCGACCTCGGGCAGCCCCTCCCACCTGCCGGGCTCCAGCAGCCCGGGCCCGCGGCCGTACGTGTACGGGGTGCGGTCCACGCAGTACGTCACGACCGGCGCCCGGCCGTGGCGTCACCCCTGCCGAGCAGCCCGTCGTAGTCCAGCGTGCCGTCCGACGCCGGTGCGCCCAGCGGGAGATGGAGGGCGGTGTCGACCGGCGCCGGGAGCGCGGACAGCCCCAGCAGTCCCCTCACCAGGCCGGCCGTCATCGTGTGCCATGCCGATGCCCGGCGGAGCATCGCATGGTCGCTGGCGCGGATCGTCACCAGACAGGAGCGGGCGCCGGCCCGGCGGGCGCGGGTGGCGAGGGACTGGGAGGCCTGGGGGCTCGTCACGCGGTCGCGGGTGCTGTGCAGCAGCACGACGTCCCGGTCGGCGAGTTGGGTGACCGGATCACCGGGCGGACACCACGGCGCGAGGCCGACCACTCCTCGTACCAGGGGATGCCCGGCCGCGCGAAGGGCGGCTCGGGCGCCCATCGAGTGCCCGACGAGCACGACCGGCACCTCGCCGAACTCGCGCCGCACGCCGTCCAGCGCCCGTACGGCATCGTGCAGGGCGTCCTCCCGGGACCCGTTCCACCCGAGGTGTCCGTACCGCACGTCCCGTACCACCACATCGACGGGCCCGTCCCGGGTCGCCCGGATCACGGCCCGTGCGAACGGCCGCATGCGCAGGGCCGGGAGGTTCAACGGCCCGGGCGGGGGCGGCCCCAGACCCGTCTCGCGCCCGCCGTGCAGGAGGAGTACCGCAGCCGCCACAGGTGGTCGCCGATCCGCCATACCCACCTCCTGGTCGCGGAAGCCACCACCGTACCGAGCATGCTGTACCGGAACATCGCCGAACGCCGCACATCCGTCGCACACAAGGGGACCGCCATGGGATCGTCACCACAAGTCGGCCAGCCCGTCCAGGACTTCACACTGCCGGGCGGAGCGCTCGCCGGAGACACGTTCGAACGCCGCGACTACACGCTCTCGGACGCCCGCGGCCGTACCGTCGTCCTCGCCTTCTACCCCGGCGACAACACGGCCGTCTGCACCAAGCAGCTCTGCTCGTACTCCTCCGGCATGGAGACCTTCACCGGTCTCGACGCGGAGGTCTGGGGAATCAGTCCACAGGGTGTGGACAGTCACGAGTCGTTCGCCCGCACCTACGGCCTGCGGATGCCGCTGCTCGCGGACACCGGGCGGGAGATCGCCCGGGCATACGGGATCACGGCGCCCGGGATCGGGGTGCGCCGAGCCGTGTTCCTGATCGGGCCGGACGGCGTGCTGCGGTGGAAGCACGTCGCGGTCCTCGGGGCCACCTTCCAGTCGCTGGACACGCTCGCCGACCACATCTCCGGCATCAAGAACGAGTAAAAGATTGCCGGACCCCGGCAATGTCACGGCCCGAGCGTGTATGGCATCATCCAGCCAGCTCGACGGACATATCCGGGGGATTTCCCAGATCGGGAAAGGGGATCACATGACCTTGTTTCTCGGTCTGGGCATTGCGGGGGTCGCACTCCTCGCCCTCTCCCTGATCTTCGACGGAATCCTCGAAGGGCTCTTCGGGGGCGTACTCGACGGGCTCTTCGACGGCCTCCTGTCCCTCCCCGTCATTGCCGGGTTCCTCTCGATGCTCGGCTTCGGCGGCGCGATCGTGCTCGGCACCACGGGTGCCGGTACGGTCGCGGCGACCGCGGCCGGACTGTTCGCCGGACTGGTCGCGGCATGGCTGACCTGGAAGTTCAGCCGCGCCCTGATGCGCGACCAGACCGCCGCAACGCCACGGGGCGACGATCTCGTCGGCACGTCCGGGTCCGTCGTCACGGCCATCCCGGCCGACGGGTACGGCGAGGTCCTGCTGCGGCTCGCGGGCCAGCCCGTGAAACTCGCGGCGAAGAGCCCGGTGCCGGTCGAGCGCGGCACCGAGATCTGGGTGGAGGCCGCACTCTCGACCACCTCGGTCGCGGTCCGCCCCGTCGAGCGCTGACCACCTACTGAACCAAGCTGCCGTCCCCGATCGGGAGGCAGGGGGGACCCCTTATGAGCCCAGTTGTGACCGCCGTCGTCGGAGTCGTCGTACTCCTCGTACTCCTCGGCCTCGTGGTGATCACCCGCTACAAGGTCGCCGGGCCCAGCGAGGCCTTCATCATCACGGGACGGCGCGGCAAGAAGTCGACCGACCCGGTGACCGGACGCACCAGCATCGACAACAGCGGGCAGAAGGTCGTCGTCGGCGGCGGCGTCTTCGTCGTCCCGTTCGTGCAGCAGAAGTTCACCCTGGACCTCTCCAGCCGGCACATCCCGGTCGCCGTGCGCGGGGCCGTCACCCTGCGCGGTGTGAAGTCCCACCTCGAAGGCGTCGCGATCGTCAAGGTCGGGGGCAACGAGGACGCGATCCGGGCCGCCGCCCAGCGGTTCCTGCAGCAGCAGGACGGCATCGTCGGCTTCACCCAGGAGGTGCTCTCGGGCGCCCTGCGCGCCATCGTCGGCCGGATGTCGGTCGAGGACATCATCCGCGACCGCGCCGCGTTCGCCGGCCAGGTCGCGGAGGAGGCCGAGGCCAGCCTCTCCGGCCAGGGCCTGATCCTGGACGCCTTCCAGATCCAGGACATCACCACCGAGGGCTCCTACCTCGAAGACCTCGGCCGCCCCGAAGCCGCCCGCGCCAAGCAGGAGGCGGACATCGCCGAGGCGATCGCCAAGCGCGCGTCCGAGCAGGCCCGTCTGAAGGCCGCCGAGGAAATCGCCATCGCCGAGCGGACGTTCTACCTCAAGCAGGCCGAGATCAAGGCCGAGACGGAAGCGGCGGCGGCCAAGGCCAACGCCGCCGGCCCGCTCGCCGAGGCCGCCCGCCAGCAGGAAGTCCTGGAGGAGCAGGAGAAGGTCGCCCAGCGCCAGGCAGCCCTGACCGACCGCGAACTCGACACCAAGGTCCGCAAGCCCGCCGACGCGGCCCGCTACCAGGCCGAGCAGGAGGCCGAGGCCCGCCGCATCGCCCAGGTCAAGGAAGCCGAGGCGGACGCGGAGCGCTCCCGCCTCACCGGTCAGGGCGAGAAGCTCCACCGCTCGGCGCTCGCCGACGCCGTCCGCATCGAGGGCGAGGCGGAAGCCGCCGCCATCGCCGCGAAGGGCGCGGCCGAGGCCGAGGCCATGCGGAAGAAGGCGGACGCGTTCGCCCAGTACGGCGACGCGGCGGTGCTCCAGATGCTGGTCGAGGTGCTCCCGCACGTCGTCGCCAAGGCCGCGGAACCGCTCAGCGCCATCGACAAGATGACGGTCATCTCGACCGACGGCGCGAGCCAGCTGTCACGCACGGTCGCGGACAACGTCGCGCAGGGCATGGAACTCCTCACCGCCACGACGGGCGTCGACCTGGCGGCACTGCTGAAGAACCTGAAGGGCGGGTCGACTTCGGACACCGCAGCGGAGATCCCGGCGCAGGCACCGGCCACGGCATCGGCATCGGCATCGGCCAACGGCAAGATCGAGATCACCGACTGACGCCGTTCCCGACCCCACGTGCCCGGCGGTGAGCAGCGGACCGCCGGGCACGGCTGCGTCCGGACCTCGGCCGCGTCCCGGCGGCCGCGCACCGATCACGCCGTATCCGCAGGTGAGCAGGGTCTCCGTGCGCGCGATCGCCAGGCGGCGGAAGCCTCCGGTTAAGGTAATGGAAGGTTAAAGAGATCACCAAGTGCGTCGCCATGTCGCCGCGCGCCTCGGGAGGAAGCCATGGGAACCCACCGGACCACGCTGCCCGGAGTCGGTGTGCGGTACGACTACATCACCGAGTCGGGACAGCACATCTCCGTCGTCGTCCACCACGACGGGCGCCGGTTCATCGGGTTCTACGAGCGCGACGATCCCGATTCATGTCAGCTCTCCGTGGCCCTGACTCCACAGGAGGCGACCGGACTTGCCCACCTCATCGACTCCGCGCCCATCGACGCCGTACGGACCGAGGGCATCGATCTCGTCACCGAACACATACCGCTCGGGTCGCGCTCCCCGTACGGGGGCCGGCTGCTCGGGGACACCCGGGCCCGGACGCGGACCGGGGCGTCGATCGTGGCCGTGCTGCGGACGCACAGCGCGCATCCGTCGCCCGGGCCGGACTTCCGGCTGGCCATCGGGGACACGCTGGTCGTCGTCGGTACGCGTGAGGGCGTCGACGCGCTCTCCGAGATCATTGCGGAGGGCTGACCGTGCACGACACGACCGCACTGCTGGTGGAGCTCGGCTCCGTCATATTGGGGCTCGGGATCATCGGACGGTTCGCCGGGCGGATAGGGCTTTCGCCGATTCCGCTCTATCTGCTGGCCGGGCTGGCGTTCGGGGACGGGGGGCTGCTGCCCCTCGGTGCCAGTGAGGAGTTCACCGCCGTCGGCGCCGAGATCGGCGTCATTCTGCTGCTGCTCCTGCTGGGGCTGGAGTACAGCGCGTCCGAGCTGGTGACCAGCCTGAAGACGCAATACCCGTCCGGGGCCGTCGACTTCGTACTCAACGCGACGCCCGGCGCGGTGGCCGCGCTGCTGCTCGGGTGGGGGCCCGTGGGGGCCGTCGCGCTGGCCGGGGTCACCTGGATCTCCTCGTCGGGGGTCATCGCGAAGGTGCTCACCGATCTGGGGCGGCTCGGGAACCGGGAGACGCCTGTCGTTCTCGGGGTTCTCGTCATCGAGGACCTGTCGATGGCCGTCTATCTGCCGCTGCTCACCGCGATGGTCGCCGGTGCCGGTCTGGCCGGGGGCAGCATCGCCCTGCTGGTCGCCCTCGGCACCGTCGGCCTGGTTCTGTACGTGGCGCTGCGGCACGGCCGGCTCATCAGCCGGGCCGTGTCCTCCGACAATCCGGAGATGCTGCTCCTCGTCGTGCTCGGGCTGACCGTCCTGGTGGCCGGTGTGGCACAGCAGCTGCAGGTGTCCGCGGCGGTAGGGGCGTTTCTCGTCGGGATCGCCCTCTCGGGGGAGGTCGCGGAAGGGGCCCGTAAGCTGCTGACGCCGTTGCGCGATCTGTTCGCCGCCGTCTTCTTCGTCTTCTTCGGTCTCTCCACCGATCCGTCCGACATTCCGCCCGTGCTGCTGCCCGCGCTGCTGCTGGCCGTCGTCACCGTCTTCACCAAGATCGGCACCGGGTGGTATGCCGCCCGGCGCGCCGGGATCGGCTCACGTGGACGGTGGCGGGCGGGTGGGACGCTGGTCGCGCGCGGCGAGTTCTCCATCGTCATCGCCGGTCTGGCCGTGGCGACCGAGCCCCGTATCGGACCCATCGCCACCGCGTACGTCCTGATTCTCGTCATCATCGGTCCGCTCACCGCCCGTTGGACGCAGCCCGTCGTGGCCAGGATCCAGGCGTGGCGGGACGGCGGGGGCGGCGCCTCCGGGGGCGGTGTGCCTGTCGCCCGCGAGGAGATGCCTGTCGTCGAGCGCGCCTCGGCCGCCGACTGAGAGTTCCTCCGAACCGCTCTCAGCTTGATCTTTAACCTCGCTGCTGTTTCAGGCGGACGTGTTCGGTGAGGGTTTCGGCTCGTTTCACGGTCTTCCCGGGTTCGTGCCGTGGGGCTGGCCTGCGGTTCTTGGAGCCGGGTGGGCGTCCGGGGCCGGGCCGGGAGGGTTTGGGCACTCCTGCGGGACGGGCGGTCTTCGCGCGGAGGTGGCGGAACCCCCGGCGGACGCGGGCGGGGGTGAGACGGCGGGGTTCGGCTGGCCGTTCCCAGGGGCGGCGGAGGTCCTCGGCGAGCGGTCGGGCGAGGCGGAGTTGGGTGTGGGCGGCGATGATCAGCCAGGTCCACAGGTCGGCGGTGTGTGGGTCGCGGACCTTGGGGACGGTCCAGCCGAGGGTCTGCTTGAACAGCCGGAAGGTGTGCTCCAGGTCGAAGCGCCGCAGGAATGCCTGCCAGCGCAGGTCGACGTCCGTGCTGGTCATCGCGGTGCGTGAGGACCACAGCCAGACCGGTTTCGGGTCGCGGTCGCCGGGCAGGTGCTCGACCTTCAGCCGGATCAACGTGCCGTGGATCAGGGGGAGTTCACCGCAGTGGTCGAGCCAGGGGCCGCGGGTGGTCAGGCGGGGATGCATCCGGTCCCAGGCGAGGGTTTCGGCCGTGCCGTAGCGGGTGGTGGTGCAGGTGGTGGCCTGGTCGGGGGTGTGCCAGGAGTCCGGCTTGGAGAAGGTGAGGACACCGCCGTGCTTGCGGGGCTGCCCGCCGCGCGGAGTGGAACGGCGCGGTCCGGCGTCACGGAGCATCACCCGGTCCGAGCGCAGCCGGCCGACCAGCTCGACGGGCAGGTCCGCCAGGACGTAGGCGAGGCGGGTGACGTCGTAGCCGGAGTCCATGACGATGAGAATGTCCTGGTCACCGGGCTTCCACTGGCCGGCTCGCAGGAGCCGGGTGAAGACGTCGCGGAGTTGGGCGGCAGTCACCGCCGTGGCGTCGTCGGCAGGGCCCAGGCGGATCGCGTCCAGCACAGCGGTCCACGATGTGCGTCCTGTTTCCAGGGCGGCGACGAAGGAGTAGGGCCAGCCGGGGATGAACTGGTCGGCGCTGCGGCCTCGCCCGTAGACATGGCAGAACAGCAGGTCCGGGCTGGTCGGGGCGTCGGGACGCAGCCAGTTGCTCACATCGACCGCGAGGACGATCCGCCCGTCGGCGGCACGCGGCAGCGGTGTGGAGGCGAGGAGCCTGCGCAGGCGGCGTGGTTCCAGCCAGCCGTGGTTGACCGCGTCGTACATCGCCCCGTGCCCGCGCCGGTGCTCGGCCGTCAGCGTCAGCTCGGCCAGCGACGTCACCGGACCGTCCGCGCACAGCACTGCGTCGGTCAGCTCGAAGAGCGCATCCGCACGGGAGTAGAGGCAGTCGTAGAACTCGACACGAAAGTGGGACAGCACGCTCAGTGCTGCGTCAGCGGGACCTGCAGGGGCCAGACTCTTCACAGCGGCCGTTCCTTCACGCGACGTTGCTCGACACCTCGAAGCGTGAAGAACGGCCGTCCTGCTGTCTCAGAAACAAGGCAAGATCAGCAGGTCAGGTGACCCGGCGAGGTTAAACAAAAAGCTCAGAGCGGGGTCGCCTCGTGCAGGATCCGCACCAGCGTCACCGTCGCGTTCAGCGACGACAGCGCGGACACCGTGGTTCCGACGGTGGCCACCAGTCCCGCGAAGGCGACATGCGCGGACGACGGGGGCCACAGCCGGGTCGGCGGGACCGGCTCCAGGAGCGCTGCGACCCGGCGCGGGATCGGGCCCACCGCCGCGAACGCGGCGAACGCGGGCGCTGCGATCGGCGAACGGTGAGCGAAGAGCGCGGCCTTGCCGACCGCGCCCGCCACCGCCCGCCGGTCACCGATCGCCTGCGCCGCCTCCTCGTCCGCCCACCGTTCCGTGCTGTACGCCACCGCCGTACGCAGCGGCAGCAGGAACGGGTTGGCCCGCGCGGCCAGTTGGGTGGCCAGGAGGTAGCGGTGGTGGCGGGCGGTCAGGTGGGCCTGCTCGTGGGCGACAAGCGCCCGGCGTTCACGCGCTGTCAGGCACTCCATCATCGCCGTCGACACGACCACCCGGCCGGGGGCGCCGGGCAGTGCGTACGCGTACGGCTCCGGGTCCGGGAACACGGCGACCGGGGACGGCTGCGACGGGAGGGACTGCAGGGCCCGGGTCGCCCGGATGCGTTGGCGTACATGTCGGTGGACCGTCGCCCCGCATGCCACGAAGACCGCGACCAGCACTCCGATGGCGACGACGCCCGCCCGTTCCTCGTACGGCACCGCCGCCCGCACCTCCGGGTCCGCCCAGCCGTCCGGCAGCGGATTGCCCGGCAGTTGGGCCGTACCCACCACCATCAGCAGCGCCAGGCACACCGTGCTGCACAGGGCGAGCGTCGTGCCGACGGCCGCGAGCAGGCGGGTGGCGCTGCGTGGATGCAGATGCTGTTCGGCGAGGCGCGCGATCGGCAGCGCGGTCAGCGGCAGTACGAGGGGCAGGTAGACAAAAACGCCCATCGGTCAGTCCTCGTCCTTCTCCGTCGTCTGCGCCAGCAGCGCGCGCAGGCGTTCCTCGTCACCCGGGGACAGCGCCGAGACGAACCGGGCGAGTACGGCCTCGCGGTCCCGTTCGCCGTCCAGGACCCGACGCATCCGCAGCGCGGCGAGACCGGCCTCGTCGGAGGCGGACGTCCAGGTGTAGGAGCGTCCCTGGCGGGCACGGGTCACGCACTTCTTCGCGTACAGACGGGACAGGATCGTGATGACGGTGGTGTACGCGAGGTCGCCGTCGAGGTGTTCCTGCACCCAGCCCGCCGTCGCGGGGCCGTTCGCCGAGCGCAGAACGGCCAGGACCTGGGCCTCCAGCTCGCCCTGTCCGCGTTTGCGGGGGCGCCGGCCGTCGGAGGCGGGGCCCGCCGGGGGCACGTTGTCGTCGGGCAGTTCGTTGAGCGGGTGGTGGCTGGCCCCGGCCGTGTCCATCGTGGTGACTGCCCTTCGTGCGATGCCGCGTCGGCCACGGCGTCGCAGCATCGTACTGAAGGCCGGCTCCCGGACACAGCGGGCGATCATCCTGCTAACTTCTACACGTCTGTAGAGTTGGATCTCGTTCCGGCAACGCAACGCAACGTATGGAGACGTCATGGCACTGTGGGATCGGATCAAGGAATCCGCGACGACGATGCAGTCGCAGCTCGAGGCGAAGAAGAACGACCTGAAGAGCGGTGCGTTCCGCGACGCGAGCATGGCCATGTGCGCCCTGGTCGCCGCCGCAGACGGTTCCATCGACCCGTCCGAGCGCCAGCGCGTCGCCTCGCTCATCGCGTCCAACGAGGTGCTGCAGAACTTCCCGGCGGACGATCTGCAGCGGCGCTTCAACGAGTATGTGAACAAGCTCACCGCCGACTTCGCCTTCGGCAAGGTCAGCGTGCTCCAGGAGATCGGCAAGGCGAAGAAGAAGCCGGCCGAGGCACGTGCCGTCATCCAGATCGGCATCGTCATCGGCGGCGCCGACGGCGACTTCGACAAGTCGGAGCAGGCCGTCGTCCGGGAGGCGTGCTTCGCACTCGACCTCCCGCCGCACGAGTTCGACCTCTAGTACCCCTCCCGGCACCAGTACCGTGACCGGCCATGTTTGCCCCATGAGGAGCGTCGTCCGGTGCGTGCGATCGCAAGGCGGCCGGACGTCCTTGGATGGGGTCCCCCCTGCTCGAACGAAGTCGAGAGCTTGGGGGAAGGAGCCACCAGGGCTTTTGGCCGGCGCGGAAGGGGGTCCCCCCTGGCCCTCAAGGCCTTGGGGGAGGGCGTGCCGGACGGTGCCACGGGGCAAAGCTTGCCGGGAGGGGCACTGGACACCAGCTTCGAACGCCCTCTCCGGGCCGGCCGGACGGCCCCCCGAACCGCCGGGAACACACCGCGGTCCGACTGACCATCGGACAGCGCCCGGCCAGGCCGGGGACTCGCGACTCCCCCGAGCGAATCCCCGGCCGCCCACCCCCAGGACCCCGCCTCCATGCCGCGTATGCATCGCGTCACGGAGGCGGGGTCTTGCGTCAAGCCGACGTCAGGGGCGTATCCGTTCCCCTCAACTGCGGGCATAACGTCATCAGTGCCACAGCACGCAGGCACATCGAGGAGGAACAACCATGTCCGACTGCGCCGAAACGGACGACCCCGAACCTCTTGAACCCGTCCCGGCCGGACTGCTCTTCGTCCCCGTCCGGCCGGGTCCCACCGGCGTTGCCGCCCGATGTACGGCACGGTTCTTCCGTACGCCGCTCGGCGGCCGCACCGCCGTCGGCTTCACCTCCGTGCGACAGCTCACCGCCACTCTCGGCGCCGGTCAGTCCTGGATCAGGCTCTCCGAACCGGCCCTGCGCGCCCTGGGGGCTCCGCTCGGCATTACCGCCCTCACCATCGATCCACAGCTGACCGCCCAGCCGTCCCTGCCCGGTTCCCGTGAGCTGTGCCGGCACGACGCGTATCCACCGACCGGTCCAACTGCCGTGCTCGCGCGCCCGTGTTGACGAGCACGGGAAGGAGAGACGTTGTGACCGTCGGCGGAGTGTGACCGGACGACATGCCGCGGCGGGACGTCGGGATGCAGGGCGAGGTCCGGGGGGAGCCGGCCCGGTCGTCAGACGCGGACCGGTGCCGACTCCTCCACCACCTGGGTCCGGGGTGCGCCCCTGGGGTACAGGACCGCCGTCACCACCAGCCCGATGAGGAAGAAGCCCGCCGACCACCAGTACGCCGTGGAGTAGCTCTGCAGCTGGGCCCGGGCGACACTGGCGGGGGTCACCATGCGGTCGGACAGATAGTTCATGGCGGCGCTGGTGGCGAGGGTGTTCAGCAGCGCCGTGCCGATCGAACCGCCCACCTGCTGGCTGGTGCTGACCATCGCCGAGGCCACACCCGCGTCGCGGGCGGCCACCCCGTACGTGGCCAGGTTCATCACCGTGGCGAAGATCGCGCCGAGGCCCAGGCCGAGGACGAGCAGGGCGGGCAGCACATGGGTGAGGTATCTGCTCGTCAGGTCCAGGCTGGTCATCCACACCAGGGCGGCCGCAGCGATGCCCATGCCGAGCGGCACGATCGGTTTCGCGCCGAAGCGCGGCACCAGCACATTGGTCGTCGTCATCGACGTCACAATCATCAAGCAGACCATCGGGATGAAAGCGAGACCGGTGGTCACCGGCGAGTAGTGCAGAGTCCTCTGCAGGTAGTACGTGAGGAACAGGAAGACGCCGAACATGCCGCCGCCGGCGATGAACATCGCCAGGTACGACGCCCCGCGGTTCCTGTTCAGCACCACCCGCAGTGGCAGCAGTGGATGCGCGGCCCGCTTCAGCCACCAGGCGAACGCCACCAGGAGCACACCGCCCGCCAGCAGGAAGCCCCAGGTCTCCGGTGAACCCCAGGGGTGCGACTCGGCGTTGGAGAAGCCGTACACGATGCAGAAGAGCCCCGCCGAGACCAGGACGGTGCCCGGGACGTCGAGCTTGCGGCGGTCGGCGGGGGCACCGGCGGCGAGCAGCCGGATGCCGCCGAGGAAGGCGACCAGGGCGAACAGCAGATTCACGTACAGGCACCAGCGCCAGTTCAGGTACTGGGTGAGGATCCCGCCGAGCAGCAGCCCCACCGCGCCGCCCGTCCCCGCGATCGCGCCGTAGATCCCGAACGCCTTGGCGCGCTCCTTCGGGACGGTGAACGTCGTGGTGAGGAGGGAGAGCGCAGCCGGGGCGAGGAGGGCGCCGAACATGCCCTGGAGTGCCCGGGCGAAGACCAGGACCTCGAAACTCGGGGCGGCGCCACCGATCGACGACGCGACCGCGAAGCCGACCAGACCGGTCAGGAAGGCGATCTTGCGGCCCACCAGGTCGGCCATCCGGCCGCCGAGCAGCAGCAGTGAGCCGAAGGCCAGGGCATACGCGGTCACGATCCACTGGCGGTTGCCGTCGGAGAAGCCGAGGTCCTGCTGGGCGGACGGCAGGGCGATGTTCACGATGGTGGCGTCCAGCACCACCATCAGCTGGGCCAGACCGATCACCGCCAGCACCCACCACCGGCGCGACGGACCGCGCTCACGGTCGAATGCGGGGCGGGACGGCGGGGAGGTGGCGGTCTCTCTCGTGCCACTCACGGAGGGCTCCCCCTCGACAGGCTCCCGCGCATGACGTGAGTGACGAGCCATGGTCCGGGTCTCCCTCGGTGCGCACCCCCGAAATCCCCCGCACCCACGCTAAAGGCAGGTCCGCATCCCCGCATGTGGGGAGGGTTGCCGGGGCCAGGGGCTGTCCCGTCATCCCTGGTGGATCAGCGCGCGGCGTCGGATCGGTGCATCGCAGGGCGGAGGGGCGCCCTCATACGGGGCGTATCCGGGCGCTCCGACAACGCGGCGAGGTGCCGCAACTGTCGTCGTGCGCCCGCCAGGGATGGCAGGAAAAGCTCTGAGAGCCTGTCGGGTGACCTTCGATCGGATAGCGGACGCGGTCTGGTGCGTGCGATTCCAAGGCGGCGGGATGTCCTCGGATGGGGTCTCCCCTGCTCGAACGAAGCTGAGAGCTTGGGGAAGGAGCTACGAGGATATTTCGGCAACGCGGGAAGCGTGCGTGCCAGGGCGTGGCCGCCCGATCAGAGGTCACCCGACAGGCTCTGAGAAGCCGCCTGGTCCCGGCTGGGCCGTCAGAGTTCCTTGGCGGGCCAGTCCAGCAGCCGGGCACCGATCACCGCGGTCTGCAACGTGTAGCGGTGCATCGGATCGGACGGGTCGGAGCCGGTCAGCTGATGGATGCGCTCCAGCCGGTAGGTGAGCGCCCGCACGCTCAACGCCAGCCGGCGGGCCGTCTCTGCGGCGACACAGCCCGCGTCGAAGTACGCGGCGAGCGTCTTCAGCAAAGGCTCCGCGCCGCCTCGCGCCTTCTGGAGCGGGCCGAGTTCACTGCGTACCAGATCGGCCATCGCCTGCCGGTCCCGGGTCAGCACCGGATAGACCAGCAGGTCGGCGGCGTACAGCACCGGATCCTCCAGGTCCATCCGGTCCGCCAGGTCGAGCGCGTCGAGCGCCTCGTCGTACGACTGGACGACGCCGCCCGGGCCCCGGTGCGGGCGGCCGACCGCGACCGTGCCGCCCTCCGTCGCCGCATGCGCCTGCTTGGCGAAATAGCGCAGGACGTCCGGCTGGGCGCTCGGGGCAATGCAGACCAGACGCCCGTCCTTGGTCGTGAGGAGGATCTTCCGGCCGTCGAAGCGGGCGAGCAGCGCCGCCTCCACCATGCGGGGCACCGCATCCGACTCGGTGTACGCCGCCGGGCCCGTCGCCACCGCGACCGCGTGGGCGCGCGACAGCCGCAGCCCGAAGCGGGTGGCCCGCTCGGCGAGCCGGCCCAAATCGCTGCGCCCGTACAGCAGATCGTCGATGAACTCGCGGCGCGCCGCCTCTTCCCGCCGCACGGTGAGCCGCTGGGCGCGCTCGAACCCCTCGGCGATCGCATCGACGGCCTGTTCGACCGCGGCCAGCACGCAGTCGGTGGACGCGGGGTGCGCGGCTGTGGCGCGCGGCCAGGCGGTGCGGGTCGCCGCCAGATGGAGACCGACCAGGGCGCGCAGCTGGAATCCCGCCTCGGCCGCCTGGCGGCCCAGGGCGCGGCGGGCGTCCAGCTCATCACGGGTCAGTCGGCGGCCGGTCTCCGCGACCTCCTCCAGGATGTGGGCGTACTCCCCCAGATACTCGTCGGGAATCTCCGGCTCCGGCACGCCCATGCCTCCAGTTTTGATGCGTCACTGACACCCACTCAACGCGTATGAGCAGGTGTCGGTGCCCGGCATCAAAAACGTACAAAGATTGCCGGATTCCGGCAGTGCGAGACGACGACGTCGGCTGTCATGATCAGGCCCAGCCCCAACCGGGGGAACACGGGGGAATACGGGGGATACGGGGACGGGGGGACGACCCGGCAGCCGCGACGCCGCATATCGGCGGCGCCGCGGCCACCGGAGTCACCGCCGGACGCCCCATCCACCGCACCCCCTCCGACAGGCAGGGGGAGTGGACCGATGCAGGAGTTCCTGAGAGCCGCATCCTCCTTTCCCGCCGTCCTCTTCGGCGCCGCTCTGATCGTCGTCATCTGCTTCTGGCTGCTGGTCCTGACGGGCGCGGCCGACCATCACTCCTTCGACACCGACCTCGACACCGACCTGGCCGGGATCGGCGGTGTGCCGGTCGCCGTCTCGGTGTCCGTGATGGTCGTCGTCGCCTGGTTCACCGGCCTGGCCGGGTCCGTCCTGCTGCACCGCAGCGCGGTCACCGGCACCGCCCGGGCCGCACTCGCCTGCGCCGTGCTCGCCGGGGCGCTGCTGATCTCCTGGGCCGTGGTCCGGATCCTCGTCCACCGCTACCGGCGCCATTTCCCGGCCGAACTCCCGCCGTCCCGGAAGGACTTCCTCGGCCGGGTCTGCACCGTCCGTACCGGCTCCGTCAGCTCCGACTTCGGCCAGGCCGAGGTCGCGGCAGCCGACGGTTCGACCGCGATCGTGCAGGTCAGGCTGTTGCGGCAGACCGATGAGGCGGCGTTCACCGCGGGCAGTGCGGGGCTCCTGTACGCGTACGACGACGAGGGTGAGTTCTTCTGGGTCTCGCCGTACGACGTGACGCTCGACCCGGGCCCGCCGAAGCCCCCACGGCCGCTGCCGCGCTCCCGACGCCGTACCCGCTGAGCCGCCCGCTCCGCCGGGCGCACGGCACACGACCGCCCGCTCCGCCGGGCGCCCCGCACTTCTCACCTTCCTCACCAGCCGCCAAGGACTGTCATGGATGCCATCTCCCTGGGCTTCGGTGTGCTCGTCGCCGTGGTCCTGCTCATCGCGATCGCCCTGCTCCTCGTCATCGGCCGGCTCTTCCGCAAGGTCGAACAGGGCAAGGCCCTGATCATCTCCAAGACCAAGAAGGTCGACGTGACCTTCACCGGAGCCGTCGTCCTGCCCGTCCTGCACAAGGCCGAGTACATGGACATCTCGGTGAAGACGATCGAGCTGCGCCGCACCGGGCGCGAAGGCCTGATCTGCCAGGACAACATCCGCGCCGACATCCACATCAACTTCTTCGTACGGGTGAACAAGACCGTCGAGGACGTCATCAAGGTCGCCCAGTCCATCGGCACCGAGCGGGCCAGCGACAAGGCCGCCATCCAGGAGTTCTTCGCCGCGAAGTTCGCCGAGGCACTCAAGACGGTCGGCAAGCAGCTGGACTTCGTCGATCTCTACACCAAGCGCGAGGAGTTCCGGGACCGCATCATCCGGGTCATCGGCACCGACCTGAACGGCTACCACCTCGACGACGCGGCGATCGACCACCTGGAGCAGACGCCGATGGCGCAGCTCGACGGCGCCAACATCCTCGACGCGCAAGGCATTCGTAAGATCACCGAGCTGACGGCGATCGAGCACGTGCGCACCAACGAGTACCAGCGCACCGAGCAGAAGGAGATCACCCGGCAGAACGTCGACGCCCGCGAGACCATCCTGGAGCTGGAGCGCCGGCAGGCCGAGGCCGAGATCAAGCAGCGGCGCGAGGTCGAGACGCTACGGGCGCGCGAGGAGGCGGCGACAGCCCGGGTCCAGGAGGAGGAACGGCTCGGCGCGCAGGCCGCGTTCATCCGTACCGAGGAGCAGCTCGGCATCCAGCGCGAGAACCAGGCGCGGGAGATCGCCGTTGCGCAGAAGAACCGCGAGCGGGTCATCGCCGTGGAGAACGAGCGCATCGAGAAGGACCGGCTGATCGAGGTCATCGGTCGCGAACGGCAGACCGAGCTGAACCGGATCGCCGCGACGAAGGAGGTCGAGGCCGAGCGCCGCGAGGTCGCCGATGTGATCCGGGAGCGGATCGCGGTGGACCGTACGGTCGCCGAGCAGGAGGAGTCCATCAAGACGCTGCGGGCGGTCGAGGAGTCGGAGCGCACCCGCAAGTCGGTGATCATCGCGGCCGAGGCGGAGGCCCAGGAGAAGCTGGTCAAGGACATCAAGGCGGCGGAGGCGGCCGAGGCGGCGGCCACGCACCGGGCGGCGGAGCAGTTGACACTCGCCGAGGCCCGGCTGAAGAGCGCGGACCTCGACGCCCGGGCCAAGCTGCGGCTCGCCGAAGGCGTCCAGGCGGAGTCCGCGGCGCCCGGACTTGCCGAGGTGCAGGTACGGGAGGCGGCGGCCGATGTCATCGAGAAGACCGGTCTCGCCGAGGCCGGGGCCACGTCCGCCCGGCTCAAGGCCGAGGCCGAGGGTGCGCGGCTGAAGGCTCTCGCCACGGCCGAGGGCACGCAGGCGCAGGCCACGGCGGACGCGGCGATGATCGGCGAGAAGCTGAAGGCGGAGGCGGCCGGGCTCACGGAGAAGGCGGCCGCGATGGCGGCGCTGGACGACGCGTCGCGCGGGCACGAGGAGTACCGGCTGCGGCTCGCCGCCGAGAAGGAGATCCGGCTGGCCGGGCTCGATGTGCAGCGGCAGGTCGCGCAGGCGCAGGCGACGGTCCTGGCCACCGGTCTGGAGAACGCGGACATCGACATCGTCGGCGGGGATTCGGTCTTCTTCGACCGGCTCGTCTCGTCGATCTCGCTCGGCAAGAGCGTGGACGGGTTCGTGGAGAACTCGGACACCGCGAAGGCACTCGCAGGCCCGTGGCTGAACGGGTCGTCGTCGTTCACGGACGACCTGACGCGGGTGCTCGGGTCGGTCTCTACGGGCGATGTGCAGAACCTGACGGTGTCGGCGCTGCTGATGCGGATGCTGGCGGCGCCGGGAGTGGGTGCGGATGCCGGACAGATCCGCCAACTGCTGGACTCGGCGCGAAGGCTCGGTCTGGCGGACCTGCCGGTCGGGGCGCTGGCGGATGCCCCTGATGTACCCGTGTCGCGCAATGGGACGCCGGTGGCGTAGGCGCGGCACGTCGAGCCCGGGCGCCGGGGTGGCCGCTCTGACCTCGGAGGCCGGACGGGCTTGATGGGACGGCCACCTCCCGAGCGCCCACCCGCGCCTCGGGCCCGACCGGTGAGGTTCCGCCCTCGAACGCCGGACGGGCCCGAAAGGGCGGCCACTTCGAGCCCGTCCGGCGTTCGAGGACAAAGCGCGGCCGGCGGCCGCGCCACCCGACCCACATCTCGCAGGGAGCCGTACGCATGGACACCGACCCCACCTCCACCGTGGACGCCGGCACCTACGACGTACTGCGGCGCCGCCTCACCGCACAGGCCACCGAGCTCACCCACCGCGCCGAAGCACTCAACACCCGCCGAACCGAGGAGTTCGGTTCGACGCGCCTCCGTCTCCTGGCCACCGAGCGGATCCGTACGGAGCGCCCCTCCGTGCCCCGCGATCTCGTCTCCGTGGGCGGGCAGTTGCTGTTCGGCTTCGAGCGAGGACCGGGCGCACGCGGCGACGCCGAGGTCGGGGACGTACTCACCCTCCACGGGCCCGATCTGTCACCGGGCCGGGACGCTCTCCTCGCCGACGAAGCCTTCGTACGTGAATTCACCACCCTGCACCGCTACTACCGCGACGCCCGCCTGCTCCGTCTCCGCCGCGTCGACGGGCGGCTCCTCGCCGTGTTCCGTACCGGCGAGACCGCCGACGACATCCGCGTCCTGCGCTGGGCACTCGCCCCGGACGGTTCCCCCGGCGCGTTCCTCGACGCGCGCGGCGACCGCGACCACGTCTTCCCGCCCTCGCACGACTTCACCTGGACCGTGGCGGGCCGCGAGTCGCACATCCCCGGCCGTCACCCGCACATCGCGATCGGCGGCAACGGCGCGCTCTTCGTCGACACCCTCGGCGGCACCCTGACCGTCAAGACGGCCGACGACACCGACACACCGCACGGGATCTACGAGGAGCCGGTCACCGAACCCCTCCAATCCCTCGCCGACGCCGACGTCGAGTACGCCGAGGTCGGCCCCCTGATCCTGCTGCGGATCCGCCCGTACAACGAGGACGCCTGGCGCCACCTGGTCTTCAACACGCTGCTCTCCACCGTGCAGCGCCTCGACGCCATCGGGCCCGCCTGCCACCGGCTGCCGGAGGACCAGGGGATCATCTTCCCCGGCGGCACGTATCTCACCACCGGCGCCGCCAAGACCTTCGACCTCGCCGAGCCGCTCGCCGACCCGGTCTTCGAGGGGGCCGTCCGCTCCCCCAACGGCGAGGACGTCCTCTACCTCTTCCGCTCCCGGGACGACGGCCGCGGCCTTCTTCTCCCCTACAACCTGATCCGCCAGGAGGTCGCCACCCCGCTGCTCTGCCGCGGCCACGCGCTGCTCGACGACGGCACCCTCGTCCTCCTCAAGGACACCGCGTCGACCGAACCTGCCCGTGTGCACGCGGTGCAGCGCTGGCAGACCCCGTACGTCTCCGACACCCATGCCGCCTCCCGCCCGGCCGGGACGGGTCCGCTCGCCCGGGTCGGCAACGCCGATCTGGTACGCGGCATCTCCGACTGTCTCGCGCTGGCGAACAGCGCGACGCGGACCACGCCGACGACGGCCATGTACGCCCGGCTGGTCGCCGACTGCATCCGCACCACCGACCGCTACCACTGGCTCACCGACCCGGAACTCGGCTCGCTCAGCGGCCCGTTGACCGCCCTTCACGACACCGCGCAGCAGGTCCTCGCCGAGTTCGAGACGGTGCAGGAGCTGACGCGGCAGGCCGCCGAGGCACTCAACGGCGCGGCGGACCACCTGACCGCGCTCGTCCGCCGCATCCGCGGCGAAGCCCCGCGCTCGGCCGCCGCCTGGGTCTCCCAGCTCACCGAACTGCGCAGCGCGCACGGCCACTTGGCGACGCTCGGCGAGATGCGGTACGCGGACACCGACCGGATCGCCGAGCTGACGGCGGCCACCGCCACCGATCTCACCTCCGCCGCCCAGCGCGCGGTCGCGTTCCTGAGCCGGGACGACGCGTTCACGGGCTACCACCACGACATCGAGCAGCTCACCGCCGACGCGTCCGCACTCGCCACCGTCGCCGACTCGACCGCGCTCGGCGACCGGCTGACCGAGATGACGGACGGGCTCGCGACGGTCACCGATGTCGTCGCCGGGCTCGACATCGGGGACGCGACCGTCCGCACATCGATCCTGGAACGGATCGCCGAGGTCCTCGGCGGTGTGAACCGGACCCGGGCCACGCTCGACGCGCGCCGCCGTGAGCTCCTCGATCACGAGGGGCGGGCAGAGTTCGCCGCCGAGTTCGCCCTGCTCGGCCAGGCGGTCACGGGTGCGCTGGCCGTCACGGACTCCCCCGACGCGTGCGACGAACAACTGGCCCGGCTCCTGCTTCAGCTGGAGAACCTGGAGTCCCGGTTCGCCGAGTACGACGGATTCCTCGCCGAGCTGGCCGAGCGGCGGACCGAGGTGTACGAGGCGTTCTCGGCCCGTAAGCAGACGTTGCAGGATGACCGCGCCCGCCGCGCCGAACGCCTGGCGGACTCGGCGGCCCGGGTCCTGGAGACCGTCTCCCGGCGCCTGTCCGCCCTCCCGGACCTGGACGCCGTCCACACGTACTTCGCCTCCGACCCGATGGTCGCCAAGGTCCGGCGCACGGCGGACGAACTGCGCGGGCTCGGCGACCCCGTGCGGGCCGAGGAGCTCGACGGACGGCTGAAGGCGGCCCGCCAGGAGGCGGGGCGGGCCCTGCGCGATCGCAGCGAGCTGTACGCGGACGGCGGGGCGACGATCCGGCTCGGCCGGCACCGGTTCGCCGTGAACACCCAGCCGTTCGACCTGACGCTCGTTCCCTCCGGGGACCGGCTCGCGTTCGCCGTCACCGGAACCGACTACCGGGCTCCGGTCACCGACCCGGCGTTCGAGGCGACCCGCCCGTACTGGGACCAACTGCTGCCTTCGGAATCCCCGTCCGTCTACCGCGCCGAACACCTCGCAGCCCGCCTCCTGGACGAGCACGGCGCGGATGCACTGGCCGCCCGCGAACCGGCCGACCTCACCCTGCTCGTAAGGGAGTCGGCTGCGGCCGCGTACGACGAGGGATATCAGCGGGGCGTCCACGACGAGGACGCCGCCGCCATCCTGACCACGCTGCTGCGACTGCGGGCCGATGCCGGCCTGCTGCGTGTCCCGCCCTCGGTACGGGCGACGGCGCAGCTCTTCTGGACGTACGACACGGACGACACCCTCCGCGCCTCCTGGACGCGCCGGGCCGCCTCCCTGGCCCGGGCCCGCGAGACGTTCGGCCTGGCGCCCGCGATCACCGCACTCCAGGAGGAGTGGGCAACCAGGATCGGGACCGATGACGCGCATGCCGTCGCCGCGTACCTCTTCGAGGAGCTGACCTCGGGCCCCGCCGGGTTCGTCACGAGCGCGACCGCCCGCACCTTCCTGGACAAGTTCCGCCGCACCACCGGCACTTCGGCGTACGACGAGGATCTGGAGGTCCTCCGCGACGACCTCCCCGCGCGCCGCCAGCTCGTCGAGGGCTGGCTGACCTCGTACGCATCCGCGAGCGGAACGGACCTCCCGAGCGGTGATCTCGCCGAGGCGGTCGCCGTCGAGCTCTGTCCGGAGCCGGAGCTCACCCGCTACGACTGCGAGGCACCGCTCTCGGCGACCGTGGACGGCCTGCTGGGCACCCATCCGCGCATCGACCGTGGCCGCCTGACCGTCCGCCTCGATGAACTCCTCGCCCGCACGCAGCAGTTCCGTGCGGATACCGTCCCGGGCTTCCGTGCCTACCAGCGAACCCGCACCGCCCTCATCACCGCCGAACGCGCCCGGCTGCGGCTCGACGACCACCGGCCGCGCGTGATGTCCGCGTTCGTCCGCAATCAGCTCCTCGACGAGGTGTACCTGCCGCTGATCGGCGACAGCCTCGCCAAGCAGCTCGGCACGGCCGACGCCGACCGGCGCACCGACTCGCAGGGCCTCCTGCTGCTCGTCTCGCCGCCCGGCTACGGCAAGACGACACTCATGGAGTACGTCGCCGACCGGCTCGGCCTGGTACTCGTCAAGATCAGCGGCCCGTCGCTCGGCCGCGACGTGACCTCCCTCGACCCCGCGCAGGCACGCAGCGCGACCGCCCGCCGGGAGATCGAAAAGATCAACTTCGCACTGGAGGCGGGCAACAACACACTCCTCTACCTGGACGACATCCAGCACACGTCACCCGAACTGCTCCAGAAGTTCATCCCCCTCTGTGACGCCACCCGCCGTATCGAGGGCGTCCGGGACGGCGAGCCGCGCAGCTACGACCTGCGGGGCAAGCGGTTCGCGGTGTGCATGGCGGGCAACCCGTACACCGAGTCCGGCGAACAGTTCCGGATCCCGGACATGCTCGCGAACCGCGCCGACGTGTGGAACCTGGGCGAGGTGCTGAGCGGCCGCGACGACGTCTTCGCGCTGAGCTTCATCGAGAACGCGTTGACCGCCAACCCGGTGCTGGCCCCCCTCGCCGGCCGCTCCCGCGAGGACCTCGCGCTGCTCGTCCGCCTGGCCTCCGGAACGGACCCTTCCCCAAGCTCCCGACTCCGTCCGAGCGAGGGAGGCCCCCTCGCCCATGCGGACCGTCTCGACCACCCGTACACCCCCGCCGAGCTGGACAGGATCACCGCGGTCCTGCGCCACCTCGTGACCGCCCGCGAGACCGTTCTCGCCGTGAACGCCGCGTACATCGCCTCGGCCGCGCAGACCGACGCGACGCGTACCGAGCCGCCCTTCCGGCTGCAGGGCTCGTACCGCAACATGAACAAGATCGCCGAGCGGATCGTGCCCGTGATGAACGACGCCGAACTGGCCGCCGTCATCGACGACCACTACGCGGGCGAGGCCCAGACGCTCACCACCGGCGCCGAGTCCAACCTGCTGAAATTGGCGGCTCTGCGCGGCACCCTCACCGCCGAACAGGCGGACCGATGGGCGGCGATCACCGCCTCGTACGTACGCACCCAGGCACTCGGCGGCCCGGACGGCACCGCTTCCCCGAACCCTCGACCCCACCCGAGCAGCGCAGACACCGCCTCGCGGGCGGTCGCGGCACTGGGCCTGCTCTCCGACCGGATCGCGGCGGTCGAGGCCGCGATCGTCCGCGCATCGGACCCACGTCACCTGCTCGCGGGCCCGGAGCAGTCCGCCCGGCACGCGGCTCCACGCACCCCGACGACACACAAAGATCACTGACCGGCCGGAATGAGTCGAACACCGGGAGGTGGGCAAGGCATGCTGGGATTCGTGTCCACACTTCCCCAGCAGCCCCAACGCTCCCCCCTCAGCGGCCACATGGTCATCTGTGGCGACGACGCACTGGCCCGGCGGCTGGCGGTGGAGCTGCGGTACGTCTACGGGGAGCGGGTCACACTGCTGCTCCCGCCGGGGCGCGATCCGCGCAGACCTGAGCTGCCGCTGACCCAACGCGGCCGCGCGGCAACGCTGTTCGGCCGGATGTCGGCAGCGATGAACCGCAACCTGGTCAACGGCGGCAACGGCGGCAACGGGACCACCGGAAACTCCGACAACGACACCAACGGCGGCGTCGAGGCGGTCCGCATCCTGGAGGCTGCGGAGCCGTCCGACGAGGCCTTCGAGGAAGCGGGTGTGGACACCGCCGCCGCACTCGCACTCGTCTACGACGACGACGAGCGCAACATCCGCGCCGCGCTGACCGCCCGCCGCCTCAACCCCCGCGTCCGGCTGGTCATCCGGCTCTACAACCGCAAGCTCGGGCAGTACCTGGAGACCCTTCTCGACCAGGCCGCCGCGGTCGCCGTCCCCGGACTCGACCCGACGGCGCTGGACGCGTCCACCACCGTCCTCTCCGACGCCGACACCGCCGCCCCGGCACTCGCCGCGACCGCGCTCACCGGTTCCAGCAAGGTCGTCCAGGCGGAGGGCCTGCTCCTGCGGGCCGTCGAACGCACCCCGCCCCGGCAGGGCGAGGTCGCCGACCCCGGACTCTGCACGCTCGCCCTGCTCTCCTCCACCACCCACGACCCGGCGGGCGCCGAAGGATCCGACAGCAGCGGCGCCGAAGGACCCCGACTCCTGCCCGATCACGAACAGGTGGCTGCGGCGACCGGGCGCGGCACGGTGGTCCTGGAAGCCATCCGCGAGGCCGCACCGGATGGTCCGAAACTGCGCATGGGGGGCCGCAGCGCCCCGCTGAGCCAGATCTTCTCGCGCCGTCTGCGCTGGTCGGCGCTGGGGGTCGGCTCGGCGGTCCTGGCCCTCGCCGTCGCCTCCACCCTCACCACAGGCGACCACCCCCTGCACGCCGCGTACCTGACCCTGCTCGACCTCTTCGGGATGGGTGACCCGGCGATCGGCGACCCCACCGCGCGGCAGATCATCCAACTGCTGTCCGGAATCGCCGGCCTGATGCTGCTGCCGCTGCTGGTGGCGGGCGTCCTCGAAGCGTTCGGCTCCCTGCGTACGGCGTCGTCCCTGCGCCGCCCACCGCGCGGACTCTCCGGCCATGTGGTGCTGCTGGGGCTCGGCAAGATCGGTACGAGGGTGCTGGTCCGGCTCCGCGAGCTCGACATCCCAGTGGTGTGCGTGGAGGACGACCCGGACGCGCGCGGTATCCCGGTGGCCCGGCGGCTGCACGTACCCGTCGTCCTCGGGGATGTCACCCAGGAGGGCGTCCTGGAAGCCGCGAAGATCCAGCGGTCCCGCGCCCTTCTCGCCCTGACCAGTATCGACACCACCAACCTGGAGGCGGCGCTCTACGCCCGCTCGGTCAAGCCCGATCTGCGGGTGGCGCTGCGCCTCTTCGACGACGAGTTCGCCACCGCCGTCTACCGCACCCTGCGCACCGCCCACCCGCAGGCCCTGACCCGCTCCCGGTCCGTCTCCCATCTGGCCGCCCCGTCCTTCGCCGTCGCGATGATGGGACGGCAGATCCTGGGCGCGATCCCGGTCGAGCGGAAGGTGATGCTGTTCGCCGCGATCGAGGTGGCGGGCCACCCGCAGCTGGAGGGCCGGACGGTCGAGCAGGCCTTCCGGGCGGGGGCATGGAGGGTGCTGGCCCTGGACGCGACGCCGCACGAGGACCGCCGGCCCGACCTGACGACCGTCGCACCCGCCTCCCCGGACCGTCCGTCGGGCCTGATCTGGAACCTGCACCCGGGGTATGTGCTGCGCGCCGAGGACCGTGTGGTGATCGCGGCGACCCGGCGCGGACTCGCGGAACTGCTCCGCAGACGACGGGCAGTGACACCGCGTTAGAGGCTGTCGGTCCACCTTCGACCGGGAAGCGGGCGGGGCCTGGTGAGCCCCGCACTTTCACGAGGTGCGTTGTCCGAGGCGTGACCGGAAGAGAGAGGAGTGCGCCTGACCTGCTTCGCCACCAGGAGAAGGCGTCGGGTGAACCCGCCAGACGCGGGCCGGGGGGACATTGGCCCAGACGGTGCGTCCGACCGCCCTGCCGCGCTGCCGGTACCCGGCGAGCACGGTCTCGACGGCTCGGTGACGGGCCGCTTCGCCCGCAGAGGCGACGAGTCTGCGGGCCGGGGCGGTACCCACGTACGCGAAGTACGTCAACGCCCCGCCAGGACGCAGCAGTTCGATGTATCTGTCCATCAGTGAAGTCACCGTGTCCGGGACGAAATTGGTGAAGGGCAGGCCGGAGACGATGACGTCGTAGGACTGCCCTGTGTTCAGGTACTCGATCCGCGTTTCGTGGATCCTGACCCGGACACCGTCCTCGCTCGGCACTGGCACGAACGCCTCGCCGGGGCGATCGTCCCGCACCTTCGTATGCGTCGTGCGGCAGTCCCGCATCTGTGCGTGCGCCGCGTGTCCGTCCCGGCCCGGTCGGTATTCACGGACGACGTTCCGCAGGACGGCGGCGAAGCGCGGGTTCGCCTCGACCACGTCCAGAGTGCTTCCCGGGGCGAGCAGCGACAGCAGACAGCGGGTGACGGGGCCGGTTCCTGCGCCCACCTCCAGTACATCCAGGGGTTGTCCGGCCCGCTCGGTGACCGGTGCGGCAAGGGCGGCGGCGAGTCGGCGGCTGCTGGGTGCGACCGCGCCGGTGATACGGAAGCCACGCGCGGCTTCGGCGACGAAGAGCCGGGTGTCGGTGAAACGGGGCCATGAAGTCATGCCAGTGACGCTAGGTAGCGGGCGCTCTTCGGGAATCGGCCGTTGTGTTCGGGTGAACCGGTACGGACGTCATCACCGAGGCGTACGCGACCCCGACGAAAGTAGGGGGTGGCAGCGACCCAAGACCGATGGGCCCCGACCCCCACAACTACCTACAATCGGTCGGTGGAACACAAATACCCCCACAGGGGTCCGGTGTGGACGGAGTGGTTGCTGGCCGGCGGAGTGCTGCTCCTCGTCGCGCAGGGGCTGACCAAAGCCCGATTCGAGATGCAACTGCTTTCCGTAGGACCGATCGTGGCTGTCGCCGCCGCACTGGCGCTGCCGCTTCGCTGGCGCAGTCCGCTCGCTGTGGTCCTTCTCGCCGGGGCGGCGCTGGGCGCGCAGGGCGCGTACGAACCCATGACGGTGATGGTTTTCCACCTGGCGGCACAGGGCCGGGTGCGGGTGGCGGTGGCGGCGGGTGTGATCGCCGGTGCGCTGCCCTGGGTGTGCGCGCCGCCGCTCAGCGGAGGCGTGACGCCGTCGTACGGCGCCGGGCTGCTGTTCGCTTTGGCGTTGACGGCCGGGTTGTGGTGGCACAGCCGTCGGCGGCTCATCGATTCACTGAGCGAACAGGTCGAACTTCGTGCAGAGCAGGCCAGGTTGGCGGAGCGGGCCCGGATCTCGGCCGAGATGCACGATGTGCTGGCCCATCGGCTGAGCCTGTTGGCGCTGCACACCGGGGTACTCGCACTGCGTGCGGAATCGCTGCCGCCGCAGATCGGCGAGCGGATCGCACTGCTGCGCACCACCTCTGCCCAGGCGTTGGACGATCTGCGGGACGTGCTGGGCGCCTTGCGCGCGGAGGACGATGCGGCGCGGGAGGACGGGAGGGATCCCGTGCAGAGAAAGGTGCCTGCACCTGCGTTACGGAACCTGTCCGAACTGCTCGACGAGGTAAGGACCATCGGTCAGAATGTCGCGGCCGACCTGACGGGGGAACCCGGTGCCGCACCCGCGACTCACCTCCTCGCGGTGCACCGGCTCGTTCAGGAAGGCCTCACCAACGCCCGTAAACACGCACCGGGCACGGCGGTGCGACTGCGGGTGCACTACGGCGCACCGGCCACGGAGGTGGAGTTGGTCAACTCGCCTCCCGCAGTGACCGCTTCACGGGCCGATGGAGTCGTCGGCCGGGGCTTCGGCCTGATCGGGCTCGCCGAACGGGTGGCCGGGCTGCACGGCTCTCTCGCCCACGGTCCGGAGCCGGATGGGGGATGGCGGCTCGCGGCCCGTCTGCCAATGAGTGCCCCGGACGGTGAGCCGACCCGAAGAGCCTTCGAGGAAAACGGCGCGCCCCGCACGGCCGGACCTGTCGGCGGACGAGCGGGCAGAACCGTCGGCAAAGGCCTGGCCAAGGCCACGTGCAAGGGTGTGGTGAAGAGGATCGGGAAGCGGTCCGTGAATCGGATCGGGCAGACATGAGCGAGGCTCGGATCATCAGCACGATGGTGGTGGACGACGACGCGTTGGTCCGATTGGCCCTGACCGACCTACTGGCGACCGACGCCGGCATCGAGGTCGTCGCCCAGGCGTCGGACGGCCTCCAGGCCGTGGAGGAGGCTGCCGCCCATCGGGTGGACGTCGCCCTGATGGATGTGCGGATGCCGAGGCTGGACGGCATCGCGGCCATCGCGCGACTGCGGACACTGCCGCATGCCCCTCGCATCATCACTCTGACCACCTTCGACCTGGACGAGTATGTGTACGAGGCCTTGGCAGCGGGCGCCGACGGGTTTCTGCTCAAGGACTCGGACCCTGCGGAGATCCTGCGGGCCGTACATGTCGTGGCCGCCGGTTCGGCGATGCTGCATCCGTCCGCCGCACGTCGGCTGATCGACCGCTACCATCGCGGCGCCCGGCCGGGGGCCTCAGCTGTGCGCGGACGGGTGGGCCGGCTGACACCACGCGAGCGCGATGTCCTGGCATTGCTCGCGGAGGGGGCAACCAACTCGGAGATCGCCGGGGGGCTGCGGATGAGCGAGAGCACGGTGAAAGCCCATGTCAGCCGCATCCTGACGACACTGGAAGTCGGAAATCGCGTCCAGGCGGCACTGGCCGCCCGGGACGCCGGTCTGATGCCTGACGCGTGAATCGTGAGGTTCGCCGCGTTGCGTGGTGAAGCGAACCGAGTGACGTAACGAAAGCGCGGCCGACGGGGCCCGGCATCAGATCGCGCCGGCCTCCGACGTGAGCGGGACGGCAAGCTCGTCCCGGACCGGGGTGGACGGTTCTGGGCCTGAGAGGCTGTCGGGGCCTCGCCCACGAACTCGGGCCGCGCGGAGTATGTGCCAACACGGTGCTGCCCGGAACAATCCTCGGAGCCATATCGCCGCAGACAACGGTATGCCCGGATGTCGAACCATCGGCGCGAGGTTTTCCTCGATCCGGGGCCCGGTTCCAGCGTTCACGGTTGGTCACCTACGTCCCTACTGACTGGCACTCCAGGAACAACATCTCTTACGTGCAGGCCAATCTGATCGCGATGAAGGACGGCGCCGAGCGGTGCGGCGGTCTCCTGCTGGTGTGATGCCTTCCACCGGGAGCGTGGACGCCCTTCATGCGGCGGAGGTCGACGCAGCCGGCCTCCGCTCGCGGGTGACGGAAGTGAGGGGCGGCTGTCGGACGCCAGAACCTGGGCCGCATCCGCCGGGCTCTCGGCGGGGCGCTCGGTGAGCAGCATGACCGCCGTCAGCAGGACGACCGAGGCCGCGGATATGTGCACGCTCAGCGCCGTGGTGAGCGAGCCGCCGTGGGTGAGGACGGCGAGCGCGTCACCGAGCGGGAGGATGGCGTCGATGAGCACCACCCAGCCCAGCGCCCGCACCGCGCCTGGCCCGAAGCCGACCCGGTCCGGCCCGACCTGGCTGCCCCGACCTGGCCGGAATCCGCTACAGCAGGCCCCCCATCACCCCCCGCACCTCCGCCAGCGTGGCCTCGGCGACGGTATTGGCTCGCTCGTTGCCGGCCCGCAGGACCGACCGTACGTACGCCATGTCCTGCGCGTACTCCACCCGCCGCGCACGCACCGGCGCCAGCCGCTCGTTGACGGCGTCCGTCACGGTCCGCTTGAGCACGGCGCCACCGCCGTCTCCGATCTCCTCGGCGACCTCGTACGGGTCGCGGTCGAGGCAGAGCGCGGCGAGGAGTACGAGCCCTGACACTTCGGGCCGGGTCTCCGGTTCGTACGTGATGTGCCGGTCGGTGTCCGTCTTCGCCCCGCGGATCAGCCGCGCGGTCTCGTCGGCGGTGGCGCCGAGCGCGATGGAATTGCCCCGGCTCTTGCTCATCTTGCCGCCGTCGGTGCCGAGCAGGAGGGGCGCGGCGGAGAGCAGGGCGTCCGGCTCCGGGAAGACCGTCCCGTACCGCTCGTTGAAGCGGCGGGCGACGCTCCGGGTCACTTCGAGGTGCGGCAGCTGGTCCTGTCCGACGGGGACGAGGTTGCCCTTGCAGAACAGGATGTCGGCGGCCTGATGCACGGGATACGTGAACATCAGCCCGCTGACGGCGGACTGCCGGGAGTGCGCGATCTCGTCCTTGACCGTGGGATTGCGGTTCAGCTCGGCAACGGAGACGAGGCTGAGGAACGGCAGCATCAGCTGGTTCAGCGCGGGCACGGCGCTGTGGTTGAAGATCGTGGTGCGGGCCGGGTCGATGCCGATGGCCAGGTAGTCCAGCAGCATCCCCTCCATGTGCTCGGTGAGCCGGTCGGCGACGTCCCGGTCGGTGAGCACCTGGTAGTCGGCGATGATCACGAAGACGTCCACGCCGAGGTCCTGGAGCCGGACACGGTTGTGGAGGGTCCCGAAGTAGTGCCCGAGGTGCAGGGCCCCGGTGGGCCGGTCCCCGGTCATCACCCGGAACCGCCCGGGATCCTGCTGGATCTGCTGCTCCAGCTCGGCACTGCGGCGCTGGGCAGGGGCGGTGACGGGTGCGGCGGCGGTGGCGGCGACGGTGGTCATGGTCTCTCCTCGCGGGTGCTGGTTGCGTGGAGGACGGCCCGCCGGGAGCGGCATCCGTACCCGTACGAGGGCAGAGAAGAGGGCCGTCCATATCGAACGGCCCTGGTTCCGTGCAGATGAGGCGGCCGCTCCTAAGTGGAGCGCCACCAGTTTCGGCACGGTACGGAGGTCATGCGCCGAGTGTAACGCGGTCAGGCTCCACCCACCCGGCCTTGGCGGGCGCGGCGGGGGTTCCTGCCGCCATCACGGCGAGGGCCCTCGCGGCCGTCGGCGTTCCGCCCGGCGGGCGGCTCACTTGTGGGCGTGCTCGCCCACGTAGAACAGCAGGTAGACGAAGCCCGCGAAGAGATGCGTGGCGAAGACGTAGACGAAGACGCGCAGCGCGACACCGCGCTCCTTCCAGCTCTCGCTCTCGCTCACGGGCCCTGCCTCCTTCGTGCCGGCGCGTTCCTGGCCTGTCTCCCCGTCCAGAGTACGCACCGCCGGGATCCCCGCTCCGGGCGGCGGAATAGGGAGAAGGGGCGTCCCGTTGTAGGGTGTGACGAAGTAGTTCAAGGTTCAACCATCACCCACGGAGGCGGGCGCCATGGAGTTCGGGATCTTCACCGTCGGAGACGTCACCACCGACCCCACCACCGGCAGGACACCGACCGAGCACGAGCGGATCAAGGCGACCCTCGCGATAGCCCTGAAGGCCGAGGAAGTGGGCCTGGACGTCTTCGCGACCGGCGAGCACCACAACCCGCCGTTCGTCCCGTCCTCGCCGACGACCACGCTCGGCTACATCGCCGCCCGCACCGAGAACCTGATCCTCTCGACGTCCACGACGCTGATCACCACCAATGACCCGGTGAAGATCGCCGAGGACTACGCGACGCTGCAGCACCTCGCGGACGGCCGGGTCGACCTGATGATGGGGCGCGGCAACACCGGACCCGTCTACCCGTGGTTCGGCAAGGACATCCGCCAGGGCATCCCGCTCGCCATCGAGAACTACGCCCTGCTGCACAAGCTGTGGCGGGAGGACGTCGTCGACTGGGAGGGCAAGTTCCGCACACCCCTGCAGTCCTTCACCGCGACCCCGCGCCCGCTGGACGGCGTCCCGCCGTTCGTCTGGCACGGTTCCATCCGCTCCCCGGAGATCGCGGAGCAGGCCGCGTACTACGGCGACGGGTTCTTCCACAACAACATCTTCTGGCCCATCGAGCACACCAAGAAGATGGTGGACCTCTACCGGCAGCGGTACGCGCACTACGGGCACGGCACCGCCGAGCAGGCCATCGTCGGCCTCGGCGGCCAGGTGTTCATGCGGAAGAACTCGCAGGACGCGGTACGGGAGTTCCGCCCGTACTTCGACAACGCGCCGGTCTACGGGCACGGGCCCTCCCTGGAGGACTTCTCGCAGCAGACGCCGCTGACCGTCGGCTCCCCGCAGGAGGTCATCGAACGGACCCTGTCGTTCCGTGACGCCGTCGGCGACTATCAGCGCCAGCTGTTCCTGATGGACCACGCGGGACTCCCCCTGAAGACGGTCCTGGAGCAGCTCGACATCCTCGGCGAGGAGGTCGTCCCGGTGCTGCGCAAGGAGTTCGCCAACATGCGGCCGGCCGGAGTGCCGGAATCCGCCCCCGTCCACCCGGCCGTCGCCGCCCGCACGAAGGAGATCTGACCCACCATGCAGAACGAGGCTCTGAAGATCGTCGCGGTGTCCGCAGGGCTGAGCCAGCCGTCGTCGACCCGGCTGCTGGCCGACCGGCTGGCGGCCGCCGCCCGGGAGCGGCTGGCCGCCGAGCAGGACCGGCCGGTGGAGGTCCGGGTGATCGACCTGCGCGATCTGGCCGTCGACATCGCGAACCACCTGGTGACGGGGTTCCCGCCGCGGGCGCTGAGCGAGGCGATCGACGCGGTGACGGCGGCGGACGGCCTGATAGCCGTGTCGCCGGTCTTCACCGCCTCGTACAGCGGGCTGTTCAAGTCGTTCTTCGACCTGATCGACAACACGGCGCTGACCGGCAAGCCCGTCCTCATCGCGGCGACCGGCGGCACCGGCCGGCACTCGCTCGTCCTGGAGCACGCGATGCGGCCGCTCTTCGCCTACCTGCGAGCCACCGTCGTACCGACGTCCGTGTACGCGGCGTCGGAGGACTGGGGCTCGTCCGGCGACGAGTACACCGAGGGGCTGCCGTCCCGGATCCGGCGCGCGGGCGGCGAACTCGCGGGGATGATCGCGGGCGGCCGGGCGGTCTCCGGGGCGTCCAGGGCACCGGGGCTCGACGACGAGGTGGTGCCGTTCGAGCAGCAACTCGCCGACCTGAGGCTGGACTGACCTGCCGCCGCCCGAGCGAGGTGGACCCACCCGGAGAGCCTCTGTCCGGTTTGATTACAGTTACCCGTAAAGGTGCACCGTGAGGTGTATCACGCAGATGTGAGCTGAACCGAGCTGGAGGCAGAGATGGGCAGGATCGTGGTGGGCGTGGACGGCTCCGAGTCGTCGATCAAGGCGCTGCACTGGGCCGTACGCCAGGCCGAGCTGACCGGTGACTCGGTGGAGGCCGTCAACAGCTGGGAGTACCCCGCGACCAGCTGGGCGTCCATGATGCCGGGTATGCCGGAGGACTTCGATCCGCAGGCTCTGGCGATCGTCTCGCTCACCGAGGCGCTGGAGGAGGCCCTCGGCGCTGAGGGCGCGGCCGCGGTCAGCAAGATCGTGCTGATCGGCAACCCGGCACAGGCCCTGCTGGACCGCGCGAAGGGCGCGAACCTGCTGGTCGTCGGGGCACGCGGATACAGCGGCTTCAAGGCGACCCTGCTCGGGTCGGTCAGCCTCCATGTCACCCAGCACGCGCCGTGCCCGGTGACGGTCGTCCGCGACTGACCGGGTGAACTCGAAGAACGAAAAGGAAGGGGCGGTCCCGTTCGGGGCCGCCCCTCCTTGAATCCTTCCTACAGCTCCACCACGTCCGCGACGACACACGTCACGTTGTCCGGGGCGCCCGCCACACCCGCCAGGGCGACCAGCTCCCGTACGGCCGTGTCGGGGCCGTCCGCCGCACCGAGTGCCCCGGCCAGTTCCGCACCGTCGACCACCGCCGACAGACCGTCCGAGCAGAGCAGATAGCGGTCGCCGGACCGGACTTCCCGCAGGTGTACATCCGGGCGCACCGGGGCATGGTCCTGCGCGGCGCCGCCCATCAGGGCGCCCAGCAGCAGGGCGCGCTGCGGATGCGAGGCGGCCTCCTCCTCGGTGAGCGAACCGTCGTCGATCATCGACTGGACCAGGCTGTGGTCGTGCGTGATCCGGAACAGTTCGCCACCGCGCAGCAGATACGCCCGCGAGTCCCCGATGTGCACCAGGCCCAGCTGCGAACCCGTCCAGACCATCGCGGTCAGCGTCGTCCCCGACTCTTCCGGCGCACCGCCCGTTCCGACCGCGTCCCGTACCGCCTGTGCGGCCAGGTCCGCCGCGTCCCCCAGGGCGTTCAGGAGCTCCCCGGCCGATCCCGCATCCCGTGTCGCCCCCTTCAGCGCGTCGATCGCTGCCGTGCTCGCCCCGGCGCCGCGTTCCCCGAACCCGTCGGCGACCGCGAGCAGCCGGGCCCCGGCGAACGCCGCGTCCTGGTTGGTCCCGCGCACCGCACCCCGGTCGGACAGGGCCGCATACCGGATTCCGAGCGTCCCCAGGACTTCCTGGGCTGTGTACTCCTGCGTCATGGTGACTTCCTCCGCTGACAGCTGGTCGACGAGGAAGGTCACCAGGTCCCGCCGGGCCGCCGTCTCGGCCTCCACCCGTGCCCAGTACGCCCGGATCGCCGCGGCGGCCGCGCCCTCATCGAGCGCGACCACCTCCTTGATCCCGGCCAGTGGCATGCCGACCCGGCGAAGCCACGCCACCAGCCTGGCCGTCCGGAGCTGCGAACCGTCGTAGTACCGGTAGCCGTTCGCCGGGTCGACCAGGGCCGGCCTGAGCAGTCCCAGTTCGTCGTAGCGGCGCAGAGCCTTCGCGGACAGCCGGGACGACCGGGCGAACTCCCCGATCGTCACCAGACCCGCGGCGTCATTCGTGCGCGCCTCGCGTTCCACCGCAGACCTCCTCGTACCGGACGGTCCCGCCCGGCCCCGCCGATGCTGGGGCTTCCCCCGCGGAGAAAGTCAAGGATGAAGGACGAGACGGGGCGCGGAGTCAGTCCTCCGTCACGTGGAACGCGTAGAAGGCGCACACCCACATCGCGGCTCCGGTCACCAGGGCCAGGACGGAGGACGCGAGCACGCTCTTGTCGGACAGGCTGTACAGGAAGCCGACCGTACCGCCGAACAGCACGCCGTACGCGGTGGCCTTGGTTCCCGTCGGCAGTCCCTTCTGTACCCGGCCGAGGCCGTAGCAGAGCGCCGCCAGCACGGCGCCGGTGATCAGACCGAGCGCGAGCTGCGTGCCGGTGAGCACACCGCCGCCGCGCACGATGGACGTCGCCCACCAGCCCCCGATCACGCCGAGAGCGACGGGCATGGCCCAGCTGAGTGTGCTGGGGCGGTGGGGGCGCGCCCGCGTGCGCCGCCGCGTCGGCATCGAAGCGTGTGTCGTCATGGCCGAAAGCTCCTTCCATCACCCCGTTCACTCCAGGGCACACCCCGTCGTGGGGCCCGGCAACTCGAATGGCGCACCGCCCGGAGCGCACCGCTGCCGTCCGGGATTCCCTTGAGGGGTGCGGACCTCTCTCTCGGTGGCGTTGTCGACGGTGCTGCTTGTGCTGCTCGCCGTCCTCGTCCCGCTGAGTGCGCTGGCCGCCTGGGTCGATCTGGAGATCGACAACACGGACCGGTACGTCGCCGCGGTGGAACCGCTCGCCTCCGACCCCGATGTGCAGGCCATCGTGGCCGGTCTGATCACCGACGAGGCGATGAAGCAGATCGACGCCGGGCCGCTCCAGGACACCGTGCGGGGCTTCCTGTACGAGGCGGTGCAGTCGTTCACCACCACCGATGCCTTCCGTACCGCTTGGGACGCCGCCAACCGCACCGCCCACCAGGCGGTCACCGCCGCGCTGAACGGAAACACCGGCGAGGCAGTGACCATCGATCTTGCGCCGGTGTCGGAGCAGGTCAAACATAATCTGCTGGACAGCGGGGTGCCGCTCGCCGACCGGATCCCGGTCCAGCACACCGAGATCACGCTGATCTCCGCCGACCGCGCCGACCAGCTGCGCCACACCTTCCGCCTGCTCCGGACCGGCAGCATCTGGCCCGCGGTCGGGACCGTGCTGTTCGCTCTCGCGGCCGTGGCCGTCGCGGCGGTGCGTGGCCTGCCGGGACGCCGGGGCGCCGCCCTTTCCGCACTGACGGCCACGGCGCTCGTCGGGCTCGGATTCGCCCTCGGTGCGCTGGTGCTGCGCGCACTGATCGCGATCGCCCGGAACCGGGTGCTGGCCGGGGTGCCGGGCAGCGACCACGACGCGGCGGCGGCGGTCTACGACGCGCTGACGGCTTCGCTCCGTACGACGGTGTGGATCGTCCTCGGTGCGGGGCTGGCGGTGGCGCTGTGTGCGGTGGTCGCGCGGGTGTGGGCGGGGCGGGGATCCGCCGCACGGGCTTGATCCGGCCCGCCCCGCCCGGGAGAGGATGCGGGCGGCCCTCTGCCCGGTCCTTGCGAAAGGTCCCCCTGTGAACAGCACCGAGCCCGCCTGTACGGGTACGCGCAGGCGACCCGCGCTCTGGGTTGCGGCTCTCACGCTGGTGGTGGCGAGCGTCGTCGTCGGGTTCCGGGCAGTCGGCACCGACGGTATGACGCCCGTGCCGCAGGCCCTCGCCTTCCTGCCCTGGCTGCTGGTGCCGGGCGGGGTCGGCCTGGGGCTCGCCGCACTGGCCCGGTGGCGTACGGGAATGGTGTGGGCGGCCGTCGTGCTCGCCCTGACCGTGTGGTTCCTGCGCCCGTACGGGCCCGGTTCCACGGGCGCGCACGGTCCGGTCCTCGCCCGGCTGAGCGTGCTCACCTCCAATGTGGAGTTCGGTGGCGCCACCGACGCACTGATCACCGCGGTCCGCCGTGCGCGGCCCGACATCGTCTTCGTCGAGGAGTGCGACTTCCGCTGTGCGGACGCCCTCGCCGCCCGGGTCCCGCACACCGCGTACCCGTACCGCAACGTCGTCCGGCTCGACGGCTCGCTCGGTTCGGCGATCCTCAGCCGTCATCCGCTGCGCCCGACGGGCGGGATCGACGGGGCGATGGCGATGCCGGGTTCGGTGGCCGTCGTGGCGGGCAAGGACGTCCGGCTGCAGCTCGCACATCCGATGCCGCCGATCCCCGGCATGGTCGGCAAGTGGCGCACGGAGCTCGGCCGGGTCCGGGACTTCGCGGCAGGCTCGAAGGGGAGCCGCACCATCGTGGCGGGTGACTTCAACGCCTCCCAGGACCATGCCGCGTTCCGCGCCGTCCTCGACGCGGGCGGTCTCCACGACAGCGCCCGAATCGCCGGCGCCTCCCGTACGTACTCCTGGCCCGCGGACCGCTCCAGTCCATTGCGCACCCAGATCGACCATGTGCTGGTCAGCGACGACTTCTCGGTACGGTCGGCCCGCTTCCTGCGCCTCGACGGCACCGACCACCGGGCGCTCCTCGTCGGGCTCGACCTGCACGCCGGCTGAGCGCCGGGCGCCGCGCCCGGTTCGACGTGCGGCGGCGAGCGGGCCGGGCAAGAGTGGAGTGCAGGACTGCGTGACCGTCGGGGTCGACTGAGAGGTCTTCCGTATGCGAGCCATAGCCGTCAGCGCGTTCCGGGCCGATCCTTCACTGATCGAGCTTCCCAAGCCGGATCCCCGGGCCGGCGAGGTGCGGGTGAAGATCGTGTACGCCGCGCTCAACCCGTGCGACTGGCAGATCGCGGACAACGCCCCGGAAGGGGCTGCGGAGCCGGTGTTCCCGCTGGTCGTCGGCGTGGACTACGCGGGCCGGGTGGACATGATCGGCGGCGGCGAGAACCGCTTCCGGGTCGGCGACCAGGTCTTCGGCCGGGTGAGCGGATCGTCGGCCGGCGCGGGCACGTACTGCGACTACGTGTCCGTCCCGCAGGACTCCACGATCACCCTGGTCCCGGACGGTCTCCCGCTCCGGACCGCCGCGGCGCTGCCGTCCGCCGGGATGGCCGCGGCGCAGCTCCTGGAGACCGTGGTGCTCCGTGGCCACGAGAGTCTGCTCGTCATCGGGGCGGCGGGCGGCGTCGGCAGCTATCTGACCCAGCTCGCGTCCGCCCGGGACCTGCGCGTCCTCGCCGCCGTGCGCGGCGACGAGCGCGGGCGGATGAGGGCGCTCGGCGCCGCGGTCACGATCGACACGACGGCCCTTCCGCTCGAAGCGGCGGTACGGGAGGCGTGCCCGGAAGGCATCGATGCGCTCGTCGACCTGGTGTCCACCACCCCGGACGGCTTCGTGGCGCATGCGGCACTGGTACGGGCCGGGGGTGTGGCCGTCTCCACGCGGGGCGTCGCCTGGCGGGCCGCCCTTCCCGCCGGTGTCAGCGGTATCGACTTCCGCCTGGAGCCGACACCCGTACTGCTCGACGTCCTGGCGACGGGGGCCCTGGAGGGCGTACTCAAGGTGCCCATCGACATCGAACTCCCGCTGGAGAAGGCCCCGCAGGCGCTCGACCGGAACCGCACGGGCGGCGCCCGTGGCAAGACCCTGTTCGCGCTCTGACCCGCGTTCAGAAATTCCGGGGGAGACGACATGGACGAGCAGGAGATCATCGACAACATCGGCGGGCCGATCTCCGAGGAGCGGACCCTTCGCGACCGCTCCACCCGGAACATGGGCCTCCGGGCCGACGAGAAGTCGTGCCTGCGTACGGTGGAGGTCCAACTCGATCAGTGCTGGGACCTGCTGCGGCAGCGTCGCGCCCTCAGCGAGTTCGGTGACGACCCGAACGCGGCGAGGGTCCGTCCCGCCGACGAAGCAGAGGGCTACCAGAGCTGACCGCACGTCGTCGTAGGGGGAGCCCGTTGGCAGAGGCCGAGGCGGAACGGAAGCGTGCCGCACCACCGAGCTGGCTGCTGAGCGGGCTCCGTCCGGTTTCCGCTCCCATCCCGTGGGCCGCCGCCGTGCGCGCCTCCATCGCCATGGCCGGACCGCTGGCCGTCGGCTTCGCGCTCGACCGGCCGGCCTACGGCGCGCTCGTCTCCATGGGCGCGCTCTCCGGTGTCATCGGCGACACCGCCGACGCGTACCGGATGCGGGTCCTGAACATCGCCGTGCCACAACTGTTCGGCGCGGTCGGCATCATGCTCGGCACGCTGGTGTACGGGACCGGCTGGGCGGCCGTCGCCGTGCTGACCGCCGTCGGGCTGCTCTCCGGGATGATGTCGACGATCGGCGCGGTCGCCTCCGTGTCCGGGCTGCTGCTCCTGCTCAACTCGGTCGTCGGAGCCGGACTGCCCCTGCCGGCCCCCTGGTGGGTGGCGCCGCTGCTGCTGACGCTCGGCGGACTGTTCGTGCTCGCCCTGACACTGCTGGCCTGGCCGATGCGGCGGAAACTGCCGGAGCGGGTCGCGGTCGCGGACACGTACCTCGCCGTCGCCGATCTGCTGGCCGCCGCGGGCACCGACGCGTACGAGAAGCGGCGGCAGGCGGTCACCCAGGCGCTGGACACCTCGTACGACCTGATCCTCGCCCGCCGGGCCCGCTACCACGGGCGCAGCGGCGCGATGGTGCGGCTGCTCGCCCAGCTCAATGTGGTCATCCCGCTCGTCGAGGCGGCGCCCGCGGTGCATGTGCGGCGGTCCCGGCTGCCCGACGCGATCCCGGCGGCGGTCCGGGAACTGGCAGCGGCCGTCGAGGAGAGCCGCACCGGCGGCGCCGAACCGGAGCTGCCCGCGCCCGACTCGCCCGCCACCCGGGCCGTGGACAGCGCGCTGCGCCACGCGGCGGCCGTCGTGCACAACGCCGACGTCGATCCGTACAACGTCGACGACCGGCTCGGACGCCCCGCCGCGCTGGGGGTACGGATGCGGCGGGCGACCCGGGCCGTGCTGTTCTCCGGGACGTCCTGGCGGTACGGACTGCGACTGGCCCTCTGCATCGGCCTGGCCCAGGCGCTGACCTCGCTGGTCGCCGTGGACCGCTCCTACTGGGTGGCGCTGACCGTCACGTTCGTGCTGAAGCCGGACTTCGGCTCGGTCTTCTCGCGTGCGGTGCTGCGCGCCGTGGGCACGGCGGCCGGTCTCGTCATCGCCACACCGATCCTCACCGCGGTGCCGATCGGGTGGTGGGACGTACTCGTGATGGTGGTGCTGGCCGCGCTGATCCCGGCGTTCACGGCCAAGGGGTACGCATTCCAGACCGCGGCCATCACGCCGGTCATCCTGCTGCTGTCCGACGTGCTGAACCACCAGGGCGTCGCCCTGGTCGAGCCGCGCCTGGTGGACAGTCTCCTCGGCTGCGCGATCGTGCTCGTGGCGGGCTATCTGCTGTGGCCGGAGAGCTGGCACACCCGGATCGGACACCGGCTCGCGAACGCGGTCACGGACATCGCCGACTATGTGGCGTACGCCTTCGACCCGGGCAGTGATGGTCGCGGGGGCGAGCGGATCTCCCCCGTCGACCAGGCGGAACGGGTACGGGCACGGCGCCGCATCTACCGCGATCTGTCCTCCGTACGGTCCGAGTTCCAGCGCGCCCTGACGGAACCGCCCCCGGTCGGCACCCGGGCCGCCGCCTGGTGGCCCCTGGTCGTCGCGGTCGAGCGGATCGTGGACGCGGCGACGGCGGCACGGGTCCGGGTCGACCACGGTGCACCGGAACCGGCGCCGGAGGAAGTGGCCGAGATCCAGCAGCAGCTCCGCGAATTGGCGGAGGGGCTGCGGGCGAGCGAGGACCTGGTGAGCGTACGGACCGAGCTGCCGGGCGACGAGGAGGGGGTACTGGCGCCGCTGCGCCAGGAGGTCGCGGCGGCGCGGGCGATCGCCTCACCGCAGCCGTAGACGCAGGCGGACGCGGGCTCGGATGAACGCGTCACGCCGACCGGTCCCCGTGGCCGCGGCTCTGCAGGCGTTCCATCTCGCGGCGGTCGCGCTTGGTCGGGCGGCCCGTGCCCCGGTCGCGGACCGGCACCTGGATGACCGCTTCGCGCGGCGGCGGGGGTGGGCTGTTGTCGACGAAGCACTCCGCCGCCACCGGCGGGCCGACCCGCTTCTTCACGATCCTGGACACGACGACGATCCGGTCGCGGCCGGCGTGCCGGAGCCGTACCTCGTCCCCCACATGCAGGGTCTGCGCCGGCTTGGCACGGTCCCCGTTGACCTTGACGTGCCCCGCGCGGCAGGCGGCAGCGGCCTGCGAGCGGGTCTTGGTCAGCCGTACCGACCAGATCCAGCTGTCGACGCGGACGCTTCCCTCCGCCTGCGGTGCCTCACCCGAAACCATGTCTCCGACTGTAGGCCTTCCGCCCGAGCCGTGAACCTCGTACGGGAGCCACGTAACACTCCTACCGCCCAAGCCGACACAGCTGTAACCACGGGACTACGATGCGGACGATCTTCCCGAACGGACCGACCACATCCGTTCGGAGTTTCGGAGATCTGTTTCTGACATGCCGCCACATGTCGTGCCGCTGAGGGATGTACGGGGACTCCGCCGGGCACGCCATACCTCCGGAAGCAGTTGAGAACAGCGATGCGCAGCACGCCCGCCCGGCCCGGCCGTGGACTCCAGCCCAATGTCCTCGGTACGTTCAACACGATCGTGATGGCGGTCGCGGGCAGCGCCCCCGCCTATTCGCTGGCCGCCACCAGTGCCGTGCTCGTCGGTACGGTCGGTCTCGGCGCGCCCGCCGCCCTGCTGTACTGCGCGATACCGATGCTCGGCATCGCCCTCGCCTACCGGCAGCTCGGCCGGATCGACGTCAACGCGGGCGCCGGCTACTCCTGGGTCGGCAGGACCCTGCACCCGTTCCTCGGTTTCCTCAGCGGCTGGGCGCTGGTCGTCGCGGCGACCCTGTTCATGGTCGCCGGATCGCTGCCCGCGGGAACGATGACGCTGACCGTCATCGACTCGCGCTTCGCCGACAACACGACACTCGCCACCCTCATCGGGGCGGGCTGGTTCCTGCTGATGCTGCTCGTCGTGCTCGGCGGTGCCCGGCTCAGTGCCCGAACGCAGCTGCTCATCTCCGGGGTCGAGCTGGCGATCCTGCTGCTCTTCGCGGTCGTCGCGCTGGTCCGCGGCTCCTCGGGCACCGGGGCCGGTGCCGCACATGCCTTCGAATGGTCCTGGCTCGGCTTCGGGCACTTCGACGGGGTCTCCGGCTTCGCCTCCGGCGCGCTGATCGCCGCGTTCTACTACTGGGGCTGGGACGTCACCGGCAACCTCAGCGAGGAGACCCGCGACAGCCGCCGCACCGCGGGGCTGGCCGGGATCATCGGCGTGCTCACCGTCTTCGCGCTCGTCGAAGTGTTCGCGATCGCGGTGAACGTGATCCTCTCCGTCGACGACATCCAGCGGCACAGCGCCAACGTACTGACCGTGCTCGGGGAGAAGGTGTGGCCCGGCGTCGGCGGAAAACTTCTGGTGGTGGCGGTGATGCTGTCCACCGTCGCGACCCTGCAGACCACGCTCATCCAGGTCACGCGCTCCCTGTTCGCGATGGGCCGCGACCGCACGATGCCCGCCGCGTTCGGCCGGGTGCACCGCCGCTGGAACACGCCGTGGGTGGCTGTCGCAGCCGTGGGCGGGGTCGCCCTCGTCCTGATCCTCGCCTCGCTCGCCCTCGGCCGCGTGCAACGGATCCTGGGGGTGGCCGTGCAGGCCATCGGGCTGCAGATCGCCGTGTACTACGGGCTCGCGGGGCTGGCCGCCGTCGTCGCGTACCGCAAACTGCTCCTCCGCTCGGTCCCGGACTTCGTCCTCGGCGGGCTCTGGCCGCTGACCGGCTCGCTCTTCATGTTCTGGATCTTCTTCGAGGCGCTCGGCGACTTCAGCAGAACGGCGCTCGCGCTCGGCCTCGGCGGTCTCGCCGTGGGTGTCGTCCCGATGCTCTGGTACCGGCGGCGCGGCAGCTCGTACTACCGTCCGGCGAAACTCGATGCCTCACGGACCGTGCAGGCCGAGGATTCGTCCGGTTACACCGATTCCGCCACGATCGTCACCGACTTCTGACCCCCGGCCCCTCCCCCCACCAGCCCCGAGAGGAGACGACCCTCCGAACATGGCTGTACGCCGACGCCGCACCCCCCCACCCGTGCGCTTCGACCCGGATTTCGGCGACCGGTCGCTCACCGCGGCCCGCCAGGACATCGTCATCGGCCGCTGGCAGGGCGTACGCGATCTGCTGCAGGCCACCGGCAACGCGTGGGCCCTGCGCACCCACCGGACCCGGCTGCTCGCCCACGCCGCCGCGGGCAGCTCCACCGTGGAGACCTGGCTCGCCGCCGAACCGAAGAACGCCGACGCGCACGTGCTGAAGGCGGCGACCGACGTCGTCCGGCTCTTCGGGCGGGCCGTCATGGCGGGCCGCGGCATCACCGTCGACCAGGACCGGGTGGACCGGGTCGTCCGGTGCTGCCTGCGGGCCGCCGAGGCCTGCCCGTCCGACCCGATGCCGTGGGCGTCACTGCTGACCGTGGCGCGGCTGTACGAGGACGGGGCCCGGTGCCGGATCACGCAGTGGTGGGACGAACTGCTGCGCCGCGACCCCCACCACATGGAGGGGCACACACAGCTGCTGCGCTACTACTCGGCGCGCTGGCACGGCACCCACGGCACCATGTACGACTTCGCGCGCGACGCGGCGGGCGCGGCGCCGCCCGGTTCGTCGCTACCGGTGCTGGTACAGATCGCCAGGGTCGAGGAGTACCGGTACGTCTCCGATGCCACGCACGGGCGGCCCGTCGTGGCGCCGCGCACCGGGCAGCAGCACTGGGACCACGAGCTTGCGGTGACCGAGGTGCGCCGCACCTGGGAGCGGTGGCTCGGGACGCGCGCGGCGGGGCCGGTGCCCCCGGAGGAGGTCGGCGAGCTGAACTACCTCGCGCACGCGGCCTGTTACGCGGGGCGGCCCGCGGAGGCCGCGGACGCGTTCCGGCTGCTGGACGGCCGGGCGGTGCGGGTGCCGTGGTCCTACACCGGGGACGCGGAGGCGCAGTTCACGCGGTGGCGCCGCCAGGTCGCCACCGCGTGAACGCTTGCGCCGGTGGGGCTCAGACGCCGATGTCGCGGCCGTCCTTGCGCCAGACGGCGACGACCGACGGGCGCACGATCCTGCCCGGACCGTCCGGCCAGCTGCTCGCCGGCTTCTCGACGGACGCGCCGTCGATCTCGCCCGGGTGCTGCACCGCGACGAGCACGCGGCGGTCCTGGACCACCGGACCGCAGGTCTCGGCGCCGCTCGGCACGGTCAGGAACTGCTTGAGCTCACCACGCCGCTCGCCCTGGGTGGCGACCCCGAACAGGCCGTCGTGCGAGCCGAGCTGATTGCCGTCCGTGGAGATCCACAGGTTGCCGTGCGGGTCGAACGCCACGTTGTCCGGGCAGGAGATGGGGCTGACCTTCTCCTTGGGGAAGCCGGAGAAGTACGTCGCCGGGTCGTTCGGGTCACCCGCGACGAGGAACAGCCGCCAGGCGAACCCGTCGCCCGCCGGATCGTCCCCGTACTCCGCGAGCTCCAGGATCTGGCCGTGCTTGTTCAGGTTGCGCGGGTTCGCCTCGTCGGCGCCCGCCTTGCCCGGCTTGCCGCGGTCGGTGTTGTTCGTCAGCACGACATAGACCCGGCCGGTGCGCGGCGACGGCTCGACGTCCTCGGGGCGGTCCATCTTCGTGGCGCCGACCTTGTCACCGGCCAGCCGCGTGAAGACGTACACCTCCTCGGCGGTCATCCCGGGCACGTGGGAGGTGTTGCCCGTCGCCAGTGGGATCCAGACGCCACTGCCGTCGAACTCACCGTCGGAGGGAAGCTTCCCGGTGCCGTCGAACTCGGCGGCCGGGGAGTCGCCGGTCAGCCTGGCGACGTACAGAGTCCCCTCGTCCAGGAGGGTGAGGTTGTGCTCGCGGGCGGCCCGCGAGTTCCCCTTCTTCATCTTCTTCGACGATACGAACTTGTAGAAGTAGTCGAAGCGTTCGTCGTCGCCCATGTAGACGACCGGCCGGCCGTCGGCGGTCAGGCGGGGCTGTGCGGCCTCGTGCTTGAAGCGGCCGAGCGCGGTGCGCTTGCGCGGCGTCGCGTCCGGGTCGTACGGGTCGAGCTCGACGACCCAGCCGAAGCGGTGCGCCTCGTTCGGCTCCTGCGCCAGGTCGAACCGCTTGTCGAAACGCTCCCACTTGCGCTCGGTGGCACCGGCCGCGATGCCGTACCGCTTGTCGGTGTCGCTGGAGCCGTTGGCGAAGTACTGGTTGAAGTTCTCCTCGCCGTGCAGCGTGGTGCCCCACGGGGTCGTGCCGCCCGCACAGTTGTTGAGCGTGCCGAGCACCTTGCGGCCGGTGCTGTCGGCGGACGTACGGAGCAGGGGGCTGCCCGCGGCCGGGCCGGTGACCTTGAACTCACTGGTCGCGGTGAGGCGGCGGTTCAGCGGGTGGCGGCTGACCGGCGCCAGCTTGCCGGTGCGGCTCTCGTCCTGGACGACGACTACGGACAGTCCGTGCGCGGCCCAGGCGATCTCGACCTGCTCGCGGGTCGGGTTGGCCGGATCGTAGCCATGGAACATGAGGTTCTCGTCCGTGTACTCATGGTTGGCGACCAGGACCTGGCGGCCGTGCTCACCGCGGAGCGGGAGCAGGGAGAGGAAGTCGTTGTTATAACCGAACTGGCCCGCCTGCGCCTTCGCGGACTGCTTGTCCGGGTCGAAGGCGGGCGCACCGCGCAGAATCGGATCGCCCCAGCGGATCACGACGTTCTGGCCGTAGCCGTCCGGGACGGTGACCTTGTCGTCCTTGTTCGGCGCGACGGGCGCGAAGCGCAGGCCACGGGCGCCTGAGGCGGCGGGAGTCGTCGGCCTGTCCGGCGTGTGCCCGTGGCCCGCGAGCGCGGCTGCCTCGGCCTGCGGCGCGGCCGGGCCGGCCAGAACGGTCGTCCCGGCGGCCGCGGCAACGGTCACCACGGCTGCGGCACGCATCATCGAACGGCGCGAAAGGGCACCGGCGATGACATCGCCGACGTATTCGTTGTCGCTGGTGTTCGGAATCTCCTGGAAGCAGGCGTCGCCACAGCGGTAGCGGCAGGTCAGCGCAGAGCGCCCGCCCGGGTGCGAGCTGATGAGCGGCAGCAGGTTGCCCACGTGATTTCCCTCCAAATGCGTGTCTCGCGTGACGGTAGGTACGCAGTCACGCGGTACGAGGGACTCCGCATGAACGGGGAGTGAAGTCAGGGCCACCGCTGCCCGTTTGACACGGGCGCGGGCCGCACCAACGAACGGCCGGATCCGGCCGCTAACCTTACGTATCCGCCCTGGCCAGGGATAAATTCCCGCAGTACGGACATTCATCGCACCCAACTCATGCGAAAGGCCTCGCCCATGGGCATTCGGAGCTTGCTGCGCAAGGTGTTCGGCCGCGACCGTGCGGAGCAGGACGAACCGACGACGGCCACGGTCCCGCCCCAGACGGAGCGCACCGGGCCGACGGAGTCGGAGCCCGTCGCGGTGACGGTGACGGCGGACGAGACGGTGGCGGCATCCACCCCGCCCGCCAAGGCCTCGGTGCCCGCTCCCGCCTCGCGCCGGCACACCTCGACCGAGAGCGGACTGGCGGCGGACCTGGTGGCGGAGGCCTTCGATAAGGCATCGGCCCCCACCCCGAAGTCCACCCCCACCGTCCCGGCCCAGGGCTCGGCCCCTGAGCCGGCCGCGGCCCCGGTGGCGCCGGTCGCGGAGGCGATCGCTGCGGAGCCGGAAGCGGAGCCGGTCACTGCGGTGCCCGAGGCCGAGGCGGAACCGGTCGCCGCCGAGGCCGAGGCCGAAGTCGAGCCGGTCGCCACCGTGACCGAGCCGGTCGCCGCCGAGGTCGAAGTCGAAATCGAGCCGGTCGCCACCGTGACCGAGCCGGTCGCCGCCGAGGCCGAGCCGGGGGACGCCGCAGAGGTCGAGCCGGTCGCCGCCGAAGTTGAGCCGGAGGCTGCTGCCGAGGCTGCGGTGGAGCCGGAAGCGGAGGCGGTCACTACGGTGCCCGAGGCCGAGCCGGTCGCCGCCAAGGTCGAGCCGGTCGCCGCCGAGGCCCAGGTTGAGGCCGAGCCTGCCGCAGTCGAGGCCCAGGTTGAGGCCGAGCCTGCCGCAGTCGAGGACGAGGCCGCACAGGTCGCCGCCGAGGCTGAGCCGGTCGCTGCCAAGGGCGAGGACGAGGCCACCCAGGCCGCCGCCGAGGCCGAGCCGGTCGCCCCCGAGGCCCAGGTTGAGCCCGAGCCTGCCGCAGCCGAGGCTGAGCCCGAGGCCGAGCCGGTCGCCGTGGCCGCTGCGCCGGAGACCTCGGCCGAGCCCGAGCCGACCGCGCCGGAGACCTCGGCCGAGCCGGAGACGGTCGTCGTGGCGGCCGTGGCCGAGCCGGAGACGCCGGTCGAGAGCGAGCCGACCGCTCCCGCCTCCGTACCCGAGCCCGCACCGGTTGCCGCCGCGGTCGACCCCGAGCCCGCACCGGAACCGGTCGCAGAGGCCCCCGTCACCGACGCGCCCGCCGAGGCCCCCGCACCCGCCACCGACGAGCCCACCCCCGCCCTCCCCCTCGCCCGGGTCTCGTCCAGTGCGCCCGCGCTCGCCGAGCCGTACAAGGCTGCCCAGGCCGCGCTGGAGGCGCACGGGCTGACCGGCCTCCGCGCCACCGTCTATCTGGTGCTCGACCGTTCCGGCTCCATGCGGCCGTTCTACAAGGACGGCAGCGCCCAGCACCTGGGCGACCGCACGCTCGCACTCGCCGCGCACCTGGACGAGAACGCGACCGTGCCCGTCGTCTTCTTCTCGACCGACATCGACGGCACCGGCACGGTCGATCTCACCGCTCACGAGGGCCGGATCGACGAGCTGCACGCGGGGCTCGGCCGCCTGGGCCGTACCAGCTACCACCGCGCCGTCGAGGAGGTCGTCGCGCACTACGAGAAGTCGGAGGCCACCGGCCCCGCCCTGGTGATCTTCCAGACGGACGGCCCGCCGGACACCAAGCAGCCCGCCAAGCAGGCGCTCGTCGAGGCCGCGCGGCTGCCGCTGTTCTTCCAGTTCGTCGCGTTCGGCGAGGAGGACGCGAAGGGCTTCGACTTCCTGCGGAAGCTGGACGCCCCGAACGCCGCGTTCTTCCACGCGGGCCCCGCCCCGCGCGAGGTGCCGGACGCCACGCTCTACCAGGAGCTGATCGCCGCGCTCCCCGCCTGGCTCGCCGCCCGCGAGACCGCCGCCGACAAGGGCTGACCAGGCAGTTCGACCGGCAGACGTACGGTCACGGCGAGCCCGCCCCCGGGGCGCGGCGCCGCCGTGACCGTACCGTCGTGCGCCATCGCTATGGAACGCACGATCGAAAGACCGAGTCCGGAGCCCGGCCCCATCCGGTCGCGGCCCTCGCCCCGCCGGAACGGCTCGAAGAACCCCGGGATGTCCGCCTCCGCCACCACCGGCCCGGTGTTGCTCACCTCCAGGACCCCCTCACCGGCCCCGCCCCGCGCGAGGGACACCTCCACCGTCCCGTCCGGCACGTTGTACGTCACCGCGTTGGCCAGCAGGTTGGCCACCAGCTGGGCCAGCAGCAGCCGGTTCCCCCGTACCCCGCACGGCTGCGCGGAGACCCGCACACCCGGATACCGGGCCGCCTCCTCCGCCACCACCTGCGCGAGATCGACCGTGTCCCGCTCGCCCGCCGCGAGCCCCCGCTCGCTGCGCGCCAGCACCAGCAGACCCTCGATGAGCCGCTCGCTGCGCCGGTTGTTGTCGAGGAGCGTCTCCCGGGTCCGTACAAGATCCTCAGGGGTCGGGTCGTCCAGTCCGATCTGGATCGCGGCCCGCTGGGTGGCCAGCGGTGTCCGCAGCTCGTGCGAGGCGTTGGCGATGAACCGCCGCTGGCTGTCGAAGGCCTTCTGCAGCCGGGCCAGCAGCGCGTCCAGCGTGTCGCCGAGCTCCTTCAGCTCGTCGTCGGGTCCGCTCGACGCGATCCGTTCGTGCAGCGTGTGCTCGGAGAGGCGGCGCGCCTTCGCGGTCATCGCGTGGACGGGCCGCAGCACCCGCCCCGCGGTCCACCAGCCCACCCCGACCGCGCACGCCGTCATCACGAGCAGCGCGGCCGCGGACCAGATCAGCAGCTGGTGGCCGGCCGCGTCGCTGACATGGTCGGTGAGGTCGTAGACGGTGGGCGGGCCGAGGCTCCGCCGGGTGATGAGCGGACCGTTCACCGCGTAACCCGGCTGAATGACGGCGGCGGTGGCGGCGATCGCGCGGGCCTGAGAGTCCGTACCGGCGCGGGAGGCAAGGTTGACGGTGGCGAGCAGCGCGGTCCCGAGGACCAGGAACACCCCGCCGTACACGAGCGCGATCCGCGTCCGGATCGTGGCGTGCCGGACGGCCCACGGTCGCTTCACAGGGCGTACCCCACGCCCTGCACCGTACGGATCAGGGCGGGCTCCCCGAGCTTCCCGCGCAGCTTGCTCATGCAGACGCGGACGGCGCCGGTGAACGGGTCGGCGTTGGCGTCCCAGGCGCGCTCCAGGAGCTCCTCCGCGCTGACCGTCCCGCCGTCCGCCTCCAGCAGCAGCTGCAGCACGGTGAACTCCTTCGGCGAGAGGTCCAGGTCCCGGCCGTCGCGGGACGCGGTGCGCCGTACGGAATCGAGCCGCACGCCGTGCCGCTGCAGCTGCGGCGGCACGGACCGGGCACTGCGCCGCCGCAGCGCCCGTACCCGCGACACCAGCTCCGGGAACTCGAAGGGCTTGCCCAGATAGTCGTCCGCGCCGAGGTCGAGACCCGAGACGCGGTCCTCCATGGAACCGGCAGCGGTGAGCATCAGGATCCGGGTGCGCGAGCCGGAGGCGACGAGTCCGCGCGCCACGTCGTCACCGTGCACCCGGGGCAGATCACGGTCGAGCACGACGACGTCGTAGTCGTGGAGCCCCAGGTAGGCGACGGCCGCGTCCCCGCTGTAGACGGTGTCGACGGCGAACCCCGCCCGCCGCAGACCGGTGGCGACGAGTTCCGCAAGGATCTCCTCGTCCTCGGCGACCAGTACCCGCATCGTGATGTCCCCTGCCTCGTACATGCGTGTCCACTCCCTCCCAGGATGGGACATTGCTACCGGAAGGCATGTTTCGCAAAGGTCTCCACCGACCGGGCGCCCGTTATCGGTGTGAGTGGATCACCCTCGGGCCGTTAGGATTTCGACCATGGCGGCCACTGGATCCGAGAAGCAGGGGGCGACGGCGTACTACGTCTCGACCCCCATTTACTACGTCAACGACGCTCCTCACCTGGGCCACGCCTACACGACCGTCGCAGGCGACGTGCTCTCCCGCTGGCACCGCCAGCGCGGCGAGAAGGTGTGGTACCTCACCGGCACGGACGAGCACGGTCAGAAGATCATGCGCACTGCCGAGGCGAACAACGTCACCCCGCAGGAATGGTGCGACAAGCTCGTCGAGGAGGCCTGGAAGCCCCTCTGGGAGCACCTGAACATCGCGAACGACGACTTCATCCGGACGACGGAGAAGCGGCACACCGACCGGGTGCAGGAGTTCGTGCAGGACCTGTACGACAAGGACGAGATCTACAAGGGCGGGTACGAAGGCCCGTACTGCGTGGGCTGCGAGGAGTACAAGCTCCCCGGCGACCTCATCGAGGCGGAGGACGGCACGAAACTGTGCGCGGTCCACAAGAAGCCGGTGGAGATCCTCAAGGAGGAGAACTACTTCTTCAAGCTGAGCGAGTACGGTCCGAGGCTGCTGGAGTTCTACGCGAACAACCCCGGCTTCATCCAGCCCGAGTCCGCCCGCAACGAGGTCGTGAACTTCGTCAGGCAGGGCCTGCAGGACCTGTCGATCTCGCGCTCGACCTTCGACTGGGGCGTCCCGGTGCCGTGGGACGAGAAGCACGTCATCTACGTGTGGGTCGACGCGCTGCTCAACTACGCGACGGCGGTCGGCTACGGCGCCAACCAGGAGAAGTTCGACGAGACGTTCCCGGCCAATGTGCACCTGGTCGGCAAGGACATCCTCCGCTTCCACGCCGTCATCTGGCCCGCGATGCTGATGGCGCAGGGTCTGCCGCTGCCCGGCAGGGTCGCGGCAAACGGCTGGCTGATGGTCGGCGGCGAGAAGATGTCGAAGTCGAACCTGACCGGCATCAAGCCGCAGGACCTGACCTCGCACTTCGGTGTGGACGCGTACCGCTGGTACTTCCTGCGGGCGATCGCGTTCGGCAGCGACGGCTCGTTCTCCTGGGAGGACTTCACCGCCCGCTACACCTCCGAGCTCGCCAACGACTACGGCAACCTCGCCTCGCGCGTCGCCGCCATGGTCGGCAAGTACTTCGGCGGGGCGCTGCCGGAGGCCACGGCCGCCGGTGAGGCCGAGAAGGCCGTCCAGGAGGGCCTCGCGAAGGCCGCCGCCACGGCCGACCGGAAGATCGGCGAGGAGCTGGACTTCCAGGCCGGCATCCTGGCGATCTTCGACTTCGTGAAGCAGGTCAACGGCTACATCACGGAGCAGGAGCCGTGGAAGGTCGCCAAGGACGAGTCCCCCGAGGGCCGGGCCCGCCTCGCGACGATCCTGTACACGGCCGCCGAGGCACTGCGCGGTGTCGCGGTCCTGCTGAACCCGGTGATGCCGGAGACCTCGCAGAAGCTGTGGGAGTCCCTCGGCGCCGAGGCGTCCCTGGGCGCTCTGCCCGACCAGCTCGTGCAGGACGCGGGCGACTGGGGCCGGCTGCCGGCGGGCGCGACGGTGACGAAGGGTGCGGTGCTGTTCCCGCGCCTGGAGGAGAAGCCCGCGTAGGTCTCGCGACGCAGCAGAGGGGCCCGGACCGGTGACGGTGCGGGCCCCTCGCGCATGCGGGCTCCTCGGGTGCCTGAGGTCATCAGCGGGCCAGGGCCGCAGCGTCGCCCATCACGACCACCGGCACCTTGGCCGGGTCGAGGGCGCGCAGCAGTTCCCTCATCCGGTCAGCGGGGAGCGAGATGCAGCCCTGGGTCGGTCCGCCGTGGTCGACATGGAGCCAGATGCCGCCGCCCCGCTCCTCGCCGAGCGGGCGGGTCGGGTCCAGCGGGGAGGCGCCGGGAATGCGGTTGTAGTCGATGGCGATGACGTAGTCGAAGGACCCCTCCAGGGAGTCCCCCTGGAACCCTTCTCCGCTGACGTTGAAGAGCGGGTTCCGCTCGTACGGGAACGCGGTGCCCGGGGCGGCGAGCAGACCGCCCGCGGCCGTCAGCCCGTAGACCCCGATGGGGGTCCGGAGGTCACCCGCCCGGTGCTCGTCGGTCCAGCCCTTCAGGGCGTTGTGGGCGGGCCACGGGCCCAGGGCCGGCTGCCAGCCCGCCATGGAGTCCTCGCGGGTGTAGAGGACGGCGGTGGCCAGGCTGGAGTCGGGTGAGTCCCCGGTGACGACCAGCGCCTGCAGGGAATCGGCCGGAATCGCCGACCTGATCCCCGGCCCCAGCAACTGGATCTCGCGAGGACGCGTGGGGGCGGCCGGTCCACGGGCGGCGGCAACCGGGCCCGCCGCACCGGAGGTACTGGGGGATGCGGGGGCGCGGGAGCCGTCGCTGGAGACAGCGGCGGGTGCGGTGCCTGAGGCACCGCACCCGGTCAACACGAGGAACAGTGCGGCGCAGACGGCGTACGGCGGACGTCTGCACCTGCGTGGACGTGACACACGTTCGGGCACGGGGGCTCTCCTAGGGGGCGGTATCGAAGGCGGCGGAGGCGAGTCCCCGCGCCAAAGTCCCCGAGCCAGTCTTTGCCGACTCCGATCCCGATTAATCAGACAAAGCGGCCATCCGGCCGCACCCGATCAGGTTGTCTCTGTCGCCGCGGGCGTGTCCCGCTGTTGAGATGCCGCCGCACAGGCACGGAAGGGTCCGGAACCGTGCCCTGTCGAGCCGGTTCCGGGTCCTTCCACTCCGCGGAGGAACGGAGAGTCAGAGGTCTGTGCCGTCGTGCGTCTCGTCCGGGTCCACACCCATCGTGATCGAGCCGACAACGCCACGCGCCATGTGGTTCTTGCGGTACGAGAGCTTCATCAGCCCGCCCGTGACACCGCTCTGGTCGTAGATCGTGTCCTCGGTGAGGGTCGTACGCGTGGTCGTGCTGGTCGAGTACGGCGCGACCTTCGCCGAGTCGAGCACCGCGGACTCCGCGAAGAAGAACTGACCGGTGTGACAGGTGCGCCCGCCCTCGTACCCGGCGTCGGTCATCTTGCCGCCGACGTGGACCTTGGTGTGGATGTGCACACAGCGGCCCTGGTACCAGCCCGGGAAGATCGTCTTGAACTCCACGTACCCGTGCTTGTCGGTGAGCTGGGTGCCCCGCAGGTAGCGCTTGTCGTCGGTGGGCTCCGAGTGCCCGCCGCCACCGCCACCGGGACCTCCGGACGGGGGCGTGCCGGTCGGGGCGTCAGTGGGAACGCCGGTCGGGGCATCCGTCGGAGCGCCGCTCGGCGGGGTGCCGCCCCCGCCGGGGCCGCCCGAGCTCATGGACTCGTAACCGGAGTAGAGGCCCAGCGCATCGCAGTGCCAGATGTCGACGGCCGCGTGCTTCAGCGGCTTACAGGTGTCCGAGTCGATCACCTTGAGACGGAGGGTCATCGGGATGCCCTCCTTGTCCTCGGTGATGTCCTTCCTGATCTTGTCGGCGTCGATGTAGTACGGCCCCTCGGTGGTCTCCGAGGTCAGGCGGTAGCACTCCTCGCCCTGCCCGCCGGCGGACTTCTTCCCGGTGCCGCTGCTCGTGGTCTCGTCGGCCGAGGCGCTGGCGACGACGCCCGCCCCGACACCGGCGGCGATGATGGCCGCACCACCGGCGAGGACCGCCCGGCGACGCGTCATGTCCTTCTTGTGTGCAGGTCCCTGAGTCTCTGTCATGGAGAGTGAGGCTAGGCAGGGGAGCTGGCAGGGGCGTGTGTGTGAGCTGTGCGTTGCTGTGCAGGACGGTCCACCAGGGGCAGAACGTGAAACAGCCCCCGGCCGGTGGCCGGGGGCTGTTTCACGTGGAACGGAAGCGGTCCTCGGTGGTCCGGGACCGGTCTACTTCTCGGTCTTGTCCTTCGCCGCCGCGACCGGCTTGCGCAGCTGGATGTTCAGCTCACGCAGACGACCCTCGTCCAGCTCGGTGGGCGCGCCCATCATCAGGTCCTGCGCGTTGCCGTTGAGCGGGAAGGCGATCGTCTCGCGGATGTTCGGCTCGTCGGCCAGCAGCATCACGATGCGGTCGACGCCGGGGGCGATGCCACCGTGCGGCGGGGCGCCGAGACGGAACGCGCGGAGCATGCCCGCGAACTCGTGCTCGACGGTCTCGCGGTCGTAACCGGCGATCTCGAACGCCTTGAGCATCAGCTCGGGCTCGTGGTTACGGATGGCGCCGGAGGACAGCTCGATGCCGTTGCAGACGATGTCGTACTGCCAGGCGAGGATGTCCAGCGGGTCCTTCGCCTCCAGGTCCTCCAGGCCGCCCTGGGGCATGGAGAACGGGTTGTGCGAGAAGTCGATCTTGCCGGTCTCCTCGTCCTTCTCGTACATCGGGAAGTCGACGATCCAGCAGAACCGGAAGACGCCCTCCTCGAAGTGGCCGGCGCGCTTGGCGGCCTCGACGCGGACGGCCGACATGATCTTGGAAACCTCGTCGAACTCACCGGCGCCGAAGAAGACGGCGTGGCCCGGAACGAGCGACAGGCGCTCGGTGAGGGTCTTGATGTCCGCCTCGGTGAGGAACTTGGCGATCGGACCGGCGAGGGTGCCGTCCTCGCCGACGCGGACCCAGGCGAGACCCTTGGCACCGTGCTCGACGGCGTACTCACCCAGACCGTCGAAGAACTTGCGGGACTGGCCCGCGGTGTCCGGCACCGGAAGGGCGCGGACGTGCTTGCCGGCGAACGCCTTGAACTCCGAGTCCGCGAAGACGTCGGAGATGTCGACGAGCTCCAGCTTGGCGCGCAGGTCCGGCTTGTCGTTGCCGTACTTCAGCATCGACTCGCGGAACGGGATCCGCGGGAACGGCGACGTGACGTGGCGGCCGTTGCCGAACTCCTCGAAGAGCTCGGTCATCAGCTTCTCGATCGGCTGGAAGACGTCCTCCTGCTCGACGAACGACATCTCGACGTCGAGCTGGTAGAACTCGCCGGGGGAGCGGTCGGCGCGGGCGTCCTCGTCGCGGAAGCACGGCGCGATCTGGAAGTAGCGGTCGAAGCCGGAGATCATCAGCAGCTGCTTGAACTGCTGCGGGGCCTGCGGCAGCGCGTAGAACTTGCCGGGGTTCAGCCGGGACGGGACGACGAAGTCACGGGCGCCCTCGGGGGAGGTCGCGGTGAGGATCGGGGTCGCCATCTCGTTGAAGCCGAGGGCCACCATCTTCGAGCGGATCGAGGCGATGACGGCGGAGCGCAGCATGATGTTGCGGTGCATGCGCTCGCGGCGCAGGTCGAGGAAGCGGTACTCCAGGCGCCGCTCCTCGTTGACCCCGTCCTCGGTGTTGATCGTGAAGGGCAGCGGGGCAGCCTCGCCGAGCACCTCGACCTCGGCGACCTCGATCTCGATCTCGCCGGTCGGGAGCTCCGGGTTGACGTTGTCGGCGCCGCGCGCGGAGACCTTGCCGTCGATCCGGACGACGGTCTCCTTGGTGAGCTTCGACAGGGCTTCGTTGCCGGGCGTGCCGGGGCGGGCGACGAGCTGCACCAGACCGTAGTGGTCGCGCAGATCGATGAAGAGGATGCCGCCCAGGTCTCGGCGATTGTGCAGCCAGCCGCTCAGCCGGACGTCGGTGCCGACGTCAGAGGCGCGGAGCTCGCCGCAGGTGTGGGACCTGTACCGATGCATCGTCGTTCATCCAGTCTTCGCGGTTGGGGTGGATTCAGCCTCCCCAGGCTACCGCCCAAGCCCGCACCACTTCATTGCCATAACCCCAGGCAAGATCATCCGGCGTGGTCGGGCGCTGCGCGGGAGCCCGCCGGCGGCCGTCCTCGGTGGCGTCAGCCGAGCACATCTTCCTAAAGTAGGGCAATGCGCACCGAGGACGTCCTGGCCGCGACGGCGACCGGCCTGTGGCGCTGGGACAGCGGAGCCGGGACCGTCACGCTCGATGCGGAGGCGGCCCGGCTGCTGGAGCTGCCCGCCGAAGCCGGTGTCTTCCGGGAGGCGGCGGTGCGCGCGCGTTTCCATCCGGTCGACTGGAACGAGATCTACGGGGTGGTGAACCTCGCGGTCCTCGAGGGCACCCTGGCCGAGGCTCGGCTGCGGATCGTGGACGACCGCGGGCGGGTGCTCCGTACGGTACGCAGCCGTTCCAAACCACTGCCGGCGGGCAGCGAGGACTACCTGCTGGTCGGCACGCTCCAGGAGGTCGCCGAGCCGCAGCCGGGCACCACCGGCGCGCACACCCCCATCACCGGGGACTGGCGCCGCTCCCGGGAGGCATTCCTCCTGGACGCGGGGCGGGCGCTGGCCGAGGCCCGGTCGACCGCCGAGGTGCTGCGGGTCGCCGCGTCGCTCTCCATGCCCGGGTTCTCGCCGGACGGGCTCGCCGTCTTCGGTGTCGCGGGCGACCGCCTGACGATCATCGGGCACCACGGGCACACCATGGGCGACGAGGACCCGTTCACCGACATGACCCTGGAGACGGACTATCCGGCCGCGGAGGTCGTACGGACGGGGCGGGCGATCTATCTCCCCTCACCGGAGGAGTACAACCGCCGCTTCCCGGCCACCTGGCCGCTCGCCAGCCGCTTCGGGCGCCACTCCTGGGCCTTTCTCCCGCTGATCGTGTCGGGCCGCACGATGGGCGCCTGGATGGCGGGGTTCCGGCACCCGGTGTCGTTCTCCCCGGACGAGCGGTCGGTGCTGACGACCGTCGCCAGGATGCTCGCCCAGGCCCTGGCGCGGGCCGAGGTGGCCGAGACCGAGCGGGAGCTCTCGCAGGGGCTCCAGCGGTCGATGATGCCGTCTCTGGGCCCCGACATCCCCGGCATGACGGTCGCCGCCCGGTACGTACCGACCGGCGGCGGGCTCCAGGTGGGCGGCGACTGGTACGACATGATCCCGCTCCCCAACGGCCGTATCGCCCTGGTCATCGGCGACGTCCAGGGCCATGACGTGCGGGCGGCCGGGCTGATGGGGCAGTTGCGGATCGCTCTGCGCGCGTACGCCTCCGAAGGGCACCGCCCGGACGCGGTGCTCTCCCGCGCCTCCCGGTTCCTTTCCGGGCTCACCGACGCGTACGACGACGGGGAGGAGACCGGGCCACGCTTCGCGACGTGTCTGTATGCGGAGGCCGACCCCGAGACCGGCACGCTCGACATCGCCCGGGCCGGACACCCCGACCCGGTGGTGATCAGCGCCGACGGGACCGCGGTGATCCGGCAGACCGGCGGCGGGCTGCCGCTCGGCGTCGAGACGGACGCCGACTATCCGACGACCCAGATCGTCCTGGAGACCGGCGAGACGATCATGTTGTGCACGGACGGGCTGATCGAGACCGGTGGCCACGACATGGCGACCGGCTGGGTGCGGCTCCGGCCGGTCCTGGAGGAGCAGACCGGCGACCTGGAGAAGCTCGCCGACGCGCTGGTGCAGGCGGTACACGGGCCGGGCTCGCACTACACGACCGGTCCGCTCGTCGACCGCCGCGAGGACGACATCGCGGTGCTGCTGCTGCGGCGCGAGTCGGGTGCCCCGCGGCAGGCGGCGCCGCGCCGCACCGCACTGACCATCGCGCAGGCCGAGCCCGAGCGGATCGCGGCGGCCCGGCAGCAGCTGCGGGAGCTGCTGCACGACTGGGTGGACCCGGAGCAGGTCGATGCGGCGGTGCTGATGATCTCCGAGATGGCGACCAACGTGCTCCTCCACACGGACGGGGACGCGCTGATGGTCGCCGAGGCGACCGGAGAGCGGGGGAAACGGCGGCTGCGCGTGGATGTGGCGGACGGCAGCGACGAGCTGCCGCACAAGCGGCGGCCCGGCGAGATGGCCTCCAGTGGACGGGGGCTGGTGCTGATGGAGATGCTGGCCGACGCGTGGGGGGTGGATCCGCAGGGCGCCGGGAAGTCGATCTGGTTCGAGTTGTACGAGGCCGAGCCGGTGGAGACGGCCGGGGCATAGGGGTTCCGGGTGCGGCCGGGTGCCGTTCCGTCCTCAGAGCCTGTCGGGTGGGTTCGGCGGGGCGGAGGGGCTCGGTGGGGTGGATGGCGGTTCGTCCGGGGTGTGGCGCGTGCGGAGTTCGCCGAGGACGCCGAACGCCGCCGCGCACACCGGTACCGCCAGCAACATGCCCAGCACGCCCGCCACACTCGCGCCCGCGGTCAGCGCGATCATGATCATGGCCGGGTGCATCTGGACCGTACGGCTCTGGATCAACGGCTGCAGCACGTGCCCCTCCAGCACCTGGACCGCGAGCACCACCCCGAGCGCCCAGAGCGCGATCACGACCCCCCGGTCGGCGAGCGCCACCAGAACGGCGACGGCACCCGAGATGAACGCCCCGAGGTACGGGATGTACGCGCCGACGAAGACCAGCGCCCCCAGCCCCACCGCCCCGGGCACCCGCAGGATCAGCAGACCCACGGTGATGCAGATGGCATCGATCAGCGCGATGAACGTCGTGCCGCGCATGAATCCCTCGACCGCTTCGAACGCCCGCCGGCCCATCGCCTCGACCAGATCACCGGTGCCGCGCGGGGCGACGGAGTGCGCGAGGTTCGCGGCCCGGTCCGAGTCGCGCAGGAAGAAGAAGGTCAGCAACAGGGCGAGAACGCCGGTCGCGATGAGTGAGCCGATCAGGCTGATCCCGGTGAGCACTCCGCCCGCGGCGCTCGCGCCGAATTTCTCGACGAGCTTCCGGGCATTGTCGACGAGGTCGTTCACATTGGTGTTCCGGGCGATCCCGAAGTGGTCGATGACCCACTGCCCGGCGTCCTTCAGTGAATGGATGATCTGGTCGCCGGTGTCGATGAATGCGGTGACGACGATGTACCCGGCGCCGCCGCCGATCGCGACGAGCAGCGCGCAGGTGAGCCCGGCGGCCACCGACCGGTTCACCCCTCGGGCGGCCAGCCAGCGGTGGACGGGACCGAGCAGCGCTGTACCGAGCAGTGCGAGCAGCACCGGGGTGACGGCCGTCTTGAAGATGATGCACAGCCAGATGGCGACCGCGGCAACGCCGGTGACCAGCAGAAGCACTGCGCACCAGGCAGCTGTGCGCCGGGCGGTGTCGGGCAGGAGGGGTTTCCGGGTATCCACCCTCCCACCCGATCACGGTGCGGGAGCCATGTCCCGCTTGTACGACCGAACGGGTGACGGGCCGTCAGGACGGCCCGTCACGCAGATCACTCACCCATGCCGTGGACTGCGGGCACGGTGCCGAGGCGGCCGGCCTGGAAGTCCTCGAAGGCCTGCTTCAGTTCGGCCTGGCTGTTCATGACGAACGGCCCGTAGTGCGCCATCGGCTCCCGGATCGGGCGGCCGCCGAGCAGGACGACCTCCAGGTCCGGGGTGTGACCGTCCTGCTTCTCGTCCGCACGGACGGTCAGCGAGGAGCCGGTGCCGAAGACGGCGGTCTGCCCCATGTGGATGGGACGGCGCTCCTGACCGACCGTGCCGCGACCGGCGAGCACGTACGCGAGTCCGTTGAAGTCCTCGCGCCACGGCAGGGTCACCTCGGCGCCGGGGCGCACGGTGGCGTGGACCATCGTGATCGGGGTGTGGGTGACGCCCGGGCCCTCGTGACCGTCGAGCTCACCGGCGATGACGCGGAGCAGCGCGCCGCCGTCCGGGGAGGCGAGGAGCTGGACCTGGCCGCCGCGGATGTCCTGGTAGCGGGGGGCCATCATCTTGTCGGCCTTGGGCAGGTTCACCCAGAGCTGGAGGCCGTGGAAGAGGCCGCCCGACATGACGAGGGACTCCGGCGGGGCCTCGATGTGGAGGAGGCCGGATCCGGCCGTCATCCACTGGGTGTCGCCGTTGCGGATGGTGCCGCCACCACCGTTGCTGTCCTGGTGGATGAAGGTGCCGTCGATGATGTACGTGACGGTCTCGAAGCCGCGGTGGGGGTGCCAGGGAGTGCCCTTGGGCTCGCCCGGCGCGTACTCCACCTCGCCCATCTGGTCCATCATGATGAACGGGTCGAGGTATTTGTAGTTGATCCCGGCGAACGCGCGGCGAACCGGGAAGCCTTCGCCCTCGAATCCGCTCGGCGCCGTGGTGACGGCGAGCACGGGACGGGCCGTGGCGTCGCCCGAGACGGCGACCTTGGGCAGGGTCAGTGGGTTTTCGACGGTCACTGCGGGCATGGGAGCCACCTCCGGGATTGTTCTGATCTCAATTTAGTTGAACAGTGAACATCTTGCAAGGGCCGCGGTATTCCCGCACCGCCACAGGCTCTCCCCGGACAACGGGAAGGGGTCCGCACCCGACAGGTACGGACCCCTTCTCGAAGGTCAGGAATCAGACATCTGCGAAGCAACGGCGTCTAGCCGTACATGCGACGCATCGCAAAGTCGACCATCTGCTCCACGGCCTTGGCGTCGAAGACCATGCGGTGCTCGCCCTCCATGTCGAGGACGAAGCCGTAGCCGGTCGGCAGCAGATCGATCACCTCGGCACCGGTGATCACGAAGTACTTGGACTCCTTGCCCGCGTAAAGCCGCAGCTCCTTGAGCGTGGTGAACATGGGGATCACCGGCTGCTGGGTGTTGTGCAGGGCGAGGAAGCCGGGGTTGTCGCCGCGCGGGCAGTAGACCTTCGACGAGGCGAAGATCTGCTGGAAGTCCTCGGCGGACAGAGAACCCGTGGTGAAGGCCCGTACCGCATCACCGAGGGAGGGCGGCGAGGGCTCGGGATACAGCGGCTGCTCGCCGTAGCCGCCACCCATCTGCTGCTGTGCGCCCTGGTTCTGGTCGTAGCCGTACATACCGCAAAGAGTAATCGGACACATCAGGCCCTTGAGGGGTTGCGTCTTATTACTGACGGGTAGCATCATCGGAGAGGTCAGCTGATATACGCATCGCCAGCTCGTCGCCCGCCCGGCCCTCACCCCTCCCCGGGGCGCTGTGCGCCACTGCTATTGATTACGGAGCCTTCCCATGGGGCACTACAAGTCGAATCTCCGCGACATCGAGTTCAACCTCTTCGAGGTCCTCGGGCGCGACAAGCTGTACGGCACCGGACCGTTCGCGGAGATGGACGTCGAGACCGCGAAGAGCATCCTCGACGAGGTCAACCGCCTCGCGGAGAACGAGCTCGCCGACTCGTTCGCCGACGCCGACCGCAACCCGCCGGTCTTCGACCCGGAGACCAACACCGCACCGGTCCCGGCCTCCTTCAAGAAGTCCTACCAGGCCTTCATGGACTCCGAGTACTGGCGCCTGGGTCTGCCCGAGGAGATCGGCGGCACCACCTCGCCGCGCTCCCTGATCTGGTCCTACGCGGAGCTGCTCCTCGGCTCGAACCCGGCCGTGTGGATGTACTCCTCCGGCCCGGCGTTCGCCGGAATCCTCTTCGACGAGGGCAACGAGGCGCAGAAGAAGATCGCCGAGATCGCCGTCGAGAAGCAGTGGGGCTCGACGATGGTGCTGACCGAGCCGGACGCCGGTTCGGACGTCGGCGCCGGCCGCACGAAGGCTGTCGAGCAGGAGGACGGCTCCTGGCACATCGAGGGTGTGAAGCGCTTCATCACCTCGGGCGAGCACGACATGTCCGAGAACATCATTCACTACGTGCTGGCCCGCCCCGAGGGTGCAGGCCCCGGCACGAAGGGCCTGTCGCTCTTCATGGTCCCGAAGTTCCACTTCGACTGGACCACCGGCGAGTTGGGCGAGCGCAACGGCGTGTACGCGACGAACGTCGAGCACAAGATGGGCCTCAAGGCGTCCAACACGTGCGAGATGACGTTCGGCGACCAGCACCCCGCCAAGGGCTGGCTGATCGGTGACAAGCACGACGGCATCCGCCAGATGTTCCGCATCATCGAGTTCGCCCGGATGATGGTCGGCACGAAGGCCATCGCCACCCTCTCGACGGGTTACCTGAACGCGCTGGAGTACGCCAAGGAGCGCGTCCAGGGCACCGACCTTGCGAACTTCATGGACAAGACCGCGCCCAAGGTCACCATCACGCACCACCCCGACGTGCGCCGTTCGCTGATGACGCAGAAGGCGTACGCGGAGGGCATGCGCTCCCTCGTGCTGTACACCGCCTCCGTCCAGGACGCGATCCAGGAGAAGGAGGCCGCGGGCGAGGACGCGAAGGCGCTGCACGGCCTCAACGACCTGCTGCTCCCGATCGTGAAGGGCTACGGCTCGGAGAAGTCGTACGAGCAGCTGGCGCAGTCGCTCCAGACGTTCGGCGGCTCCGGGTACCTCCAGGAGTACCCGATCGAGCAGTACATCCGGGACGCCAAGATCGACACCCTCTACGAGGGCACGACGGCCATCCAGGGCCAGGACTTCTTCTTCCGGAAGATCGTCCGTGACCAGGGTGCCTCGCTCAACGCCCTGTCCGAGGAGATCAAGAAGTTCCTCGCGGGCGCCCAGGGCAACGAGGAGCTGTCCGGCGCGCTGGACTCGCTCGCCAAGGCGGCCGTGGACCTGGAGGCGATAGTCGGCACGATGATCACCGACCTCACCGCGACCGGCGAGGACGTCAAGAACATCTACAAGGTGGGCCTCAACACCACCCGCCTGCTGCTGGCCTCCGGCGATGTCGTCGTCGGCTACCTGCTGCTGAAGGGCGCGGCCGTGGCGGCCGAGAAGCTGCCGACCGCCTCCGCGAAGGACGTCGCCTTCTACCAGGGCAAGATCGCCGCCGCGAAGTTCTTCGCCGCGAACGTCCTGCCGGGCGTCTCGGCCGAGCGCGCGCTCGCCGAGGCGGTCGACGGTTCGCTGATGGAGCTGGACGAGGCCGCGTTCTAGTGTCGTGACCGGCAATGTTTGCCCGACAGGGCAAAGCTTGCCGGGAGAGGCACCGGCCTTCGGCCCGCAGCACTGGTCAACGAGGCGCCGCCACTCGAATTCGTTCGGGTGGCGGCGCTGTCGTATCAGCTGGGCACGCTGAGCGCACGGCCGAGAATCCTCGGCAACGCACGCTTCGCCCAGCGCGGTAACAGTTCCGTCCTGGCCCGACCACCATGACGGTGATCCGCGTCGGATCGACCGTGCTGGGGATCCGGACCACGCACAGCCGGACCGCTCCGACCGACAAGCGGCTCACCGCTCTGGCCACCGTGTTCGCCCAGCGTGCGCGGCAGGCGCAGGACGGCGAGGAGCCGACCGCTGTGTGGGCGTCCGTACCGCCCGCGGGACAGCCACACGCCAGGGCGGCGGTACCCCGGATTTCTACCGCACCATCGTCGTTACAGTGAAGAACATGAGTTCTTCCCTCCGCTTCGACCGCGGTCACACCGACGACCTGATGGCCTTCCTGATGGCCAGCCCCTCCCCGTACCATGCCGTGGCCACCGCCGCGGCGCGGCTGGAGAAGGCCGGCTTCCGGCAGGTCGAGGAGACCGCGGCCTGGGACGCTTCCACCGGTGGGAAGTACGTGCTGCGCGGCGGGGCGATCATCGCCTGGTACGTGCCGGAGGGCACCGGGGCGCACACCCCGTTCCGGATCGCCGGGGCGCACACCGACTCGCCGAATCTGCGGGTGAAGCCACTGCCCGACACGGGCTCGTACGGCTGGCGGCAGATCGCCGTCGAGGTGTACGGCGGCACGCTGCTCAACACCTGGCTGGACCGGGACCTCGGTCTCGCGGGCCGGATCAGCCTGCGCGACGGCACGCACCGGCTGGTCAACATCGACCGGCCGCTGCTGCGCGTGCCTCAGCTGGCCGTGCATCTGGACCGGTCGGCCAACACCGACGGCCTCAAGCTCGACCGGCAGAAGCACATGCAGCCGATCTGGGGGCTCGGGGACGTCGAGGAGGGCGACCTGATCCGGTTCGTCGCCGAGGAGGCCGGCGTCGCCGCCGACGACGTGACCGGCTGGGACCTGATGCCGCACGCCGTGGAGCCGCCGGCCTACCTGGGCCGCGACCGCGAGCTGCTGGCCGGGCCGCGAATGGACAACCTGCTCTCCGTGCACGCGGCGACGGCCGCGCTCGCCGCCGTCGCCGGACAGCCGGACGACCAGATTCCGTACATCCCGGTGCTGGCCGCGTTCGACCACGAGGAGAACGGTTCGCAGTCCGACACCGGCGCCGACGGCCCGCTGCTCGGCACAGTGCTGGAGCGCTCCGTCTTCGCCCGCGGCGGTACGTACGAGGACCGCGCCCGGGCGTTCGCGGGGACCGTCTGCCTCTCCTCCGACACCGGTCACGCGATCCACCCCAACTACGGGGAGCGCCACGACCCGACGCACCACCCGGTGGCGAACGGCGGGCCGATCCTCAAGGTCAACGTCAATATGCGGTACGCGACGGACGGCAGCGGCCGTGCCGTGTTCGCGGCGGCGTGCGAGAAGGCGGGCGTGCCGTGGCAGACGTTCGTCTCCAACAACTCGATGCCGTGCGGCACGACGATCGGCCCGATCACCGCGGCCCGGCACGGCATCCAGACCGTGGACATCGGCGTCGCGATCCTGTCGATGCACAGTGCGCGTGAGCTGTGCGGCGCGGACGACCCGTATCTGCTGGCGAACGCGCTGGCATCGTTCCTGGCGGGCTGATCGGCCTTCCACACATGGTTGTTGCCGGGCCGGGTACGCGATCCGTACACCGGCCCGGAGCCTCCGGGCCGCCGAGGAGGCGTGACCCATGGGACTCGGAGGATGCATCATCCTCATCGCCGTCGGGGCGGTACTCACCTTCGCCACCGACTGGAAGATGGACACCGTCAATGTCGACCTGGTCGGCTGGATCATGATGATCGTCGGCGTCATCGGCGTTTTCGTCTACGCGAGCATCGCGCGGCGCCGCCGACTGGTCGTACCGCCCAGCACCACGGTCGTGTCCGACGACGACCGCCGCGGCCTCTGAACCGATTCCGGCCTCTTTTCTGTTGCGGCGCAGCTCACGGCGGTTCCTCGTAACCCCGGGCGGTAATCTCAGTTCTTTGCCCGGGGAGGAGTACCAGTGGAGTTCCGCCTGCTCGGTGCGGTGTCCGTAGCCACCGAAACCGGTGATCTGCCGCTCGGCCCCGCCAAGCGCCGCAGTCTGCTCGCCACGCTGCTCCTGCAACCCAACGCTCCCGTCCCCATGAGCCACTTGATGGACGCCCTGTGGGAGGACGAACCACCGGCACATGCCCGCACGGTCGTACAGGGGCATGTCTCACGGCTGCGCGCCCTGCTCACCGGCAACCGTGCGGACGAGTACGGGGTCGTCCTGGACACCCACGGGTCCTCGTACGTCCTGCGGATGCCGGAAAGTCTGCTGGACGCCCACCGGTTCGAGGAACTGCTCATGCTGGCGCGGGAGCAGCGCAGCCCCGCCGACGCCATAGTGATGCTGAAGGAGGCCCTGTCGCTGTGGCAGGGGCCCGCGCTCACCGGCGCGTTCCCCAGTCCACCGCTGCAGGCGGCCGCGCAGGCGATGGAGGAGTCGCGGCTGGCGGCGGTCGAGCACATGGCGCGCGTGTACGCCACGCTGGGCGAACACCACCGGGCCGCCGCCGTGCTGAAGGCCCAGGCCGTCATGCATCCGATGCGGGAATCGTTGGCTGCGGCCCTGATGACGGCGCTGTACCGGGCGGGACGGCAGTCGGAGGCACTGGACTGGTTCCACCGCACACGTCGGCTGCTCGCCGACGAGCTGGGGGTCGACCCGGGGCGGGAACTGGCCGACGCGTACACGCTGATCCTGCAGGGCGAGATGCCTGCGGAGGATGTCGGGACGGATCGAGCGACCGGTCGTGACAGGCCGCCGGCAGTCGGCACGGCCGGGCGGCCGGCCCGGAACGGTGATCAGGCCCCCGCCCCGGCCCGGGACCTGGACCGTGCCGCCCCCAGTGGCGGGTCCGGCCCCGTCCCTGCGGTGGCCGAGACCCTGCAGGGCACCGGCCGGACCGGCAGGCACCCCATGACCGTGACGCACCACACGGACCTGCTGCCCCGCGCGCCCCGCGGCTTCCACGGGCGCGTCGCCGAACTGGCCGCGCTCTCCCGGGCCACGGCGGGCGAGGCACCGGTCTGCCTGATCACCGGACCCGCCGGGGTGGGAAAGACCGCGCTGGCCCTGCAGTGGGCGCACCGCAGCCCCGGGGCCTTCACGGACGGACGGCTCTTCGCCGACCTGCGCGGGTTCAGCGACACCGGCGAGCCCACCCCCATCGAAGTCCTCCGTGAGTTCCTGCTCACGCTCGGCGTCGCACCACGCCGCATCCCCGAGTCCGTCGCGGCCGCCGCCGCGCTCTTCCGTTCCCTGACCGACCGGCGCCGTCTGCTCGTCATCCTCGACAACGTCCGTGAATCCGCCCAGATCCGGCCGCTGCTGCCGGGCGGCACCGACTGCGTCACGGTCGTCACCAGCCGGAACAGGCTGGAGGGCCTCATCGCCTCGGACGCGGCCCGTCCCGTCCCGCTGAACGTTCTCGGGTCCCCGGACAGCACGGCCCTGCTCGCCGGTGTTCTCGGGGAGGAGCGGGTCCTCGCGGAACCCGTGGCGGCCATGCGGCTCGCCGAACTCTGCGGCGGGCTGCCGCTCGCCCTGCGGGTCACGGCGGCCCGGCTGGCGGGGCGTCCGCAGTGGACGCTCGCCCGGATGGCCACCGAACTGGCCGACGAGCGCAGCAGGCTGAGCTACCTCGATGTGGAGGACACCGGGGTCTCGGCGGCGCTGCGGCTGACCGTGCAGCAGCTGCCGCCCGACGCGGTCCACCAGTTCACCCGGCTCGGCCACCATCCCGGCAGCCACTTCGACCCGTACTCCGCGGCTGCTCTCGCCGGTACGGACCCGGTCACGGCCGCCGCCGCGCTGGAACGGCTCGCCGCCGCCCATCTCGTCACCGAAACGGCGCCCGGGCGCTGGGTGTTGCACGACCTGGTACGCCTCTACGCCCGCGGTCTCGATCCCGCGTCCGGAACCGAGGCCCTCGTCGGTGTTCTCGACCACTACATCGCCACCGCGCTCGCCGCCGCCGATACGGCCGAACCCGGCGGTGAGCCCTGCTTCGTCCTGCCGGACGACTACCACCACCCCGCCGCCGTAAAGGATTTCACCGACCGGGCGGCGGCGATGCACTGGCTGGCCACCGAACGCGACGACCTGGCGCAGGCGGCCGTCGCGGCCCGGACCGCCGGGCTCGACGACCGGGCCTGGCGGATCATCCTGCTCCAGTGGCCCCAAGTGGTCTGGCGGGTCCGGGACAGTTGGACGCCGCTCCTGGAGCTCGCGCTGGACGCCGCTCGTGCCCGCAGCGATCCGTACGCCGAGTCACGGGTGATCAACCTGCTGGGCTGGGTGCTGACCGAGGAGGGCAGGACCGCCGAGGCCCTCGCCCTGCTGGAACGCTCTCCCGGCCTCGCCCGGCAGGCAGGTGACCGGCTCGGTGAGGCGACCGCGCTGATCAACCTGGCCGTCGTCCAGGCCGAACAAGGCGGACTCGAAGCAGCGTTGGAGGACTGCGAGCGTGCCGTCGGCCTGGCCCGTGAGGAGCGCGACGCGCACACCGAGATGCTCGCCCTGCAACACCTCGCCCGGATGCAGCTCGAAGCGAACCGCCCGCAGGACGCCCTCGACTCCGCACGGACGGCGCTCGACCTGGGGCCCGAGCACGAGGAGGCCGCACGCCGGGTACTGCTGCTGACCGTCAGCGGCCGGGCGCGCCTGGCCCTCGGCGAGGAGAGCGACGGCATCCGGCTGCTCGACCGGGCGGCCGGCGAGGCGGAGCGCGCCGGTTACGACGAGGGCGCGGTACGGGCCCTCGAAGCGCTGCTGCGGGTGACGGCGGAGACCGAGTACCGCGAACGGTACGAGCGGGCGGCACAACGGCTCAGCGACGACGGGTGAGCCGCGCGCCACAGGGGCACGGCAGCGCGTTCCCGAGGCGGGCGGCGCACCCCGCGCCGAGGGCCGGGCGCGGACGTCAGCGGGACGTTAGCGGCGCGGCAGCGGAACGTGAGCGCCAGGCGGAAGACTGAGGGATGTCAGCAGGTCAGGGGCAGTTCGCCGTAGGAACCCTGGTCTTCGCATCACTGTCATATTCGGGGGAATCTCCATGCGTACGTTCCACAGCCGCACCACGGTCCTCAGCGCCGCCGCCACCGCCGTGCTCGCCCTGGCACTCACCGCCTGCGGCGGGGAGGACACCGGCACGAAGTCCGCCGACCCGGCGAACAGCTCCGCACCGACCGCGGAATCGGCTGGGTCCTCGCAGTCCACCGGCACCGCGAGGACCAGTGGTGCCGTGAAGGACACCGCCGCCGCGAAGGGAACCGGCAGCGCGAAGGGAAGTACCGCGAAGGGATCCACCGGCACGGCCTCCTCGTCCGCCGCCACCTGCACCACCAAGGACGTGACCATCAGCGCCGCCTACCGGGGCGGCCCGCCCTACACGCACATCGTCCTGACCGCGAAGAACACCTCGGGTCACAGCTGCCGGCTGAACGGCTTCCCGGAGATCCAGTTCCTGGAGAGCCACAAGGAGAACGTGCCGGCGGTCGCCAAGAGCAAGCCGGCCGCGCCCGTCGTGCTCACCTCCGGCGCCCCCGCCTATGCGCTGGTGAAGCTGTCGGACGGCGGCGTCGACGAGGACAACGAGCCCGTGACCGCGTTCTCCGTCACGCTCACGGGAGGCGGCGGCATGGCCACCGTGAAGGCGCCCGGCAGCGAGGGCATCGCCGTCGACCCGGCGAAGTCGGCGACCGGCTACTGGACGTACGAGCTGCGCAACGGCGCGGACGACTTCTGAGCCCGACAGACTCTCAGGCCTGCTCGTCCATTCCGGCGAGCACCAGCGGCAGCCGCGGCGTTCCCTGCGCACTCACGCGGACGGGGACGCCCCAGTCCTGCTGGTGGACATGGCAGGCCGGGTACTCGTTCTCCGGGTCGTCGTCGCAGGACGCCGCCATGGCGGACACATGCAGGACACCTTCGGTGACGCCGTCGGCCAGGACCAGGTCGCGGAAGAGGTCGGTGCCGGGCCCCGCACCCTCCGCCAGCAGCTCGGGCGGGGTCGACGAGACCAGCAGCCGGGTCGAAGGGCCGTACCGGGTGTCCAGCTTCTGCCCGGCGGGCGCCTGGAAGACCACGTCGAGCCGGAGCGTGCCGGGGGAGATCTCGGTGGCCGCGCGCTGGGTGCGGTGCGCCTGGTCGGCGACGCGCACGGCTTCCTCGGGCAGCCGCAGCCGGGTCAGCCGGTGCCGGGCGGATTCGACGACGACAAGATCGCCGTCGACCAGCACCGCGTCACTCGGCTCGCGCAGATCCGTGGCCAGCGTGGTGACCTCGCCACGGGCAGGGTCGTAACGGCGCAGGGCGTGGTTGTACGTGTCGCTGACGGCGACGGACCCGTCCGGCAGCGCGGTGACGCCCAGCGGGTGCTGGAAGAGCGCCTGGCCGGCGGCACCGTCGCGGTGGCCGAAGTCGAAGAGTCCGGTGCCGACGGCGGTGTGCACGGTCCCGTCCCGGTCCACGTACCGCAGCGCGGACGTCTCCGAGTCGGCAACCCAGAGCCGGTCGCCGTCGGCCGAGGCGGCAAGTCCGGACGGCTGGGCGAACCAGGCCTCGTCGGCCGGACCGTCGACCAGTCCTTCGTTGGTCGTGCCCGCGGCGACCTGCACGGCTGCGGACTCGGGGTCGTACGACCACAGCTGGTGCACGCCCGCCATGGCGATCCACAGCCGGTCCGCGAACCAGGCGACGTCCCACGGGGAGGAGAGGTCGACCTCGCGGGCCGGGCCGGTCGTCGGAGAGCCCTGCCACCACTGGCGGCCGGTGCCGGCGAGGGTCGTCGTCACCCCGGTCGTGAGGTCGAGGGCGCGGAGGGCGTGGTTGACGGTGTCGGCGACCGCGATCCGGCCGTCGGGCAGCACGGCCAGCCCCTGCGGCTCGCTGAACCTGACCTCGTCGGGCCCGCCGTCCGCGAACCCGCGGTCCCCGGTGCCGAAGTGACGGCGCACCGTTTCGCCGTCGGGGTCGAGCTCGACGAGGCGGTGCCGGGTGGTGTCGGAGACCAGGAAGCCGCCGTCGGCCAGCAGCAGGGCCTTGCCGGGGAAGCGCAGATGCGTGGCGACGGGCTCGGGCGCCACGTACGGGCCGTCGCCGCGGCGCAGCGTGCCCTTCGCGGCGTGCTCGGCCTCCAGCTCCTCGACGAGCTTCTCGATGGCGTGCGCATGGCCCTCGCCGGCGTGCTGGGCGACGACATAGCCCTCGGGGTCGATGACGACGAGCGTCGGCCAGGCCCGTACGGCGTACTGCTTCCAGGTGGCGAGCTCGGGGTCGTCGAGGACGGGGTGATGGACCTCGTACCGCTCGACGGCGTCGACGACGGCCTGGTGCTCGGCCTCGTGGACGAACTTCGGCGAGTGCACGCCGATGATCACCACGGTGTCGCGGTGCTTCTCCTCCAGCTCGCGCAGCTCATCGAGGACATGCAGACAGTTCACACAGCAGAACGTCCAAAAGTCCAGAATGACGATGCGCCCTCGCAGGTCAGCGAGGGTGTACTGCTGGTCGCCGGTATTGAGCCAGCCGCCCTTGCCGACCAGCTCGGGGGCCCTGACGCGCGCACGTGTTGCCATGTGAACAGTCAACATCACCGTGGTGCGTCCGCATTCCGGAGGGTCGTGGGGGAATCTGTGAGCCATGAGATTCCTGGTGCGTGAGCGACTGTTCGCCGTCGGCGACGACTACTGGATCGAGGACGTGGACGGGCGCAAGGTCTTCCTCGTCGACGGCAAGGCGATGCGGGTGCGCGACACCTTCGAGCTGAAGGACACGCAGGGCCGGACCCTGGTCGAGATCCGGCAGAAGCTGCTCAGCCTGCGCGACACGATGCTCATCGAGCGCGACGGCGAGCAGCTCGCCAAGGTCAAGCGGAAGCGGCTCTCGCTGCTGCGCAACCATTACCGGGTGACGCTGGTCGACGGCACCGAGCTCGATGTCAGCGGCAAGATCCTGGACCGCGAGTTCGCCATCGACTACGACGGCGAACTCCTGGCCCAGATCTCACGGCGGTGGCTGACCGTGCGGGACACGTACGGCATCGATGTCGTACGGGAGGACGCCGACGCGGCACTGCTCATCGCCGTCTCGGTGTGCGTCATCGTGCTCGCGGACAAGGAGCACGACAGCTGACCGGGACGTTTCACGTGAAACCGGGCCCCGCCCGACGGTGGTGCGAAGTCCGGTCCGACCGATGCGTCAGCAGCCGCTCGACGGCGGGGCGAGACCGAGCCGCCGATCCTTGAGCGCCGGGAACTGCTCGCGGGTGGCAACGACCTTCGCCGGGTCGAACTCCACGGTGAGCACCTCCTCGTCCGCGCCCGCCTCGGCGAGCACCTCGCCCCACGGGTCGACGGCGATGCTGTGCCCGGCCTGCTGGACCCCGGCGTGGGTGCCGGCGGTGCCGACGGCCAGGACATACGCCTGGTTCTCCACGGCACGCGCCTGGGCGAGCAGCGTCCAGTGGGCGCGGCGCCGCTCCGGCCAGCCCGCCGGGACGACGAGCGTCTGCGCACCGGCGTCGACAAGGCCGCGGAACAGTTCGGGGAAGCGCAGGTCGTAGCAGGTGGCGAGGCCGAGCGTGGTCTGTGGCAGGGCGACCGTGACCAGGTCCTCGCCGGCGCCCATCATCACCGCCTCGCCCTTGTCGAAGCCGAAGCGGTGGATCTTGCGGTACGCGGCAGCGCGCTCGCCCTCGGGCGTGAAGACCAGCGAGGTGTTGTAGAGCGTGCCGTCGTCGGCGCGCTCCACGAAGGAGCCCGCGTGCAGCCAGACGCCGGCGTCGGCCGCGGCCTTCGCCATCAGGTCGTGGGTGGGCCCCTGGAGCGGTTCCGCCTCGTCGGCGAAGGCGGTGTACGCGAACGCGCCGACCGGCCAGAGCTCGGGAAGGACCACCAGATCGGCACCGCGCTGGCCCGCGACCAGGGAAGCGGCTCGATCCCTACGGGAATTGACGGATTCGTCCGGTTCTACTGCGATCTGGATGAGGGAGGCGCGCACACTACCACCGTCCTGGCATTCGAGCCGTCAACACGGGCCTACGATCGTCACACGAAAGCACTGCCGGGGTGCCTGCTCGCAGCGTAACTTAGCGACCGAACCTCCCACGCAGCCCACAGCCGCCGCCCGCCGACCGCGCCAGCAGTCCAGCCCATGCACCGCAGAACCGCACGAGGGGTCCCGTGACCGTCCATCCCAGCCTCCAGACCTACGCCGATGCCTGGACCCACTCCATCGAGTCGATAGCCGAGCTGGTGACGCCGCTCGCCGAGGGGGAGTGGAATCGCCGTACACCGTGCCCCGGTTGGTCGGTGCGCGACATCGTCTCGCACATCATCGGCATGGAGTGCGAGCAGCTCGGCGATCCGCGGCCGATCCACACGCTGCCGCGCGATCTCTACCACGTACAGAACGACTTCACCCGTTACATGGAGATGCAGGTCGATGTGCGGCGCCACCACACCGCACCCGAGATGACCTCCGAGCTGGAGTACACGATCATCCGCCGCTCGCGTCAGCTGCGGAACGAGTCGCGTGCCCCGGAGACCATGACCCGCGCGCCACTCGGCGCCGAGCAGACCCTCGAACTGGCACTGCGGATGCGGGCCGTCGACGTCTGGGTCCACGAGCAGGATCTGCGTACGGCGCTGGGCAGGCCCGGCAATCTCGACTCCCCCGGCGCCACCATCACCCGGGACACGCTCCTCGCCGCGCTGCCGAAGGTGGTCGCCAAGGACGCGGGCGCACCGCCGAATTCGGCGGTCGTGCTCGATGTGCACGGACCGATGGAGTTCCTGCGCACGGTCAGGGTCGACGCGGACGGCCGTGGTTCGGTGGACGGTTCGCCGTCGCTGGGGCCCGCGGTGACGCTGGCGATGGACTGGGAGACGTACGTCCGGCTGGCCTGTGGGCGGGTCCGGGCGACGGCGGTCGAGGACCGGATCAAGGTCGAGGGCGACCAGGAGCTGGCGACGGCGATCCTGCAGAACTTCGCCGTCACGCCGTAACGGCACGGTCGGCGGCGCCCGTCCTCGTGAGGCGAAGAGACGGGCGCGCCGCCGGACCGGCCGCTGCAGGTGTCACGCGGGCACGTGCACGGCCTCCACGCGGCTGACCACATGGTGGTTCCGCTCGCGAAGCGTGGCGCGGGCATGCAGCCGCAGGATCTGTACGACCCCGAGAGCCTCCAGGACGAAGACCGAGGCGAACGCGATGCGGTAGTTGTCCCCCGTCGCATCGAGCAGCACACCGACGGCGAACAAGGTCGTCATCGAGGCGATGAAACCACCCATGTTGACGATCCCCGATGCGGTGCCCTGGCGCTGCGGCGGGTTGGCCGGGCGTGCGAAGTCGAAGCCGATCATCGAAGCGGGTCCGCAGGCGCCGAGCACCGCGCAGAGCGTGATCAGCAGCCACATCGGCGCATGGTCGCCCGGGTACAGGATCGTCGACGCCCACATGACGGCCGTCACCGCGACCGTGCCGAGGGCCAGCGGGGCGCGCGCGGCATGGTGGCGGGCGATGACCTGTCCGTAGACGAGGCCGACGGCCATGTTGGAGAGCACCACCAGGGTGAGCAGCTCCCCGGCGGTGGACTGGCTCAGCCCCTGCGCCTCCACCAGGAACGGCATCCCCCACAGCAGCAGGAACACCATCGCCGGGAACTGCGTGGTGAAGTGCACCCACATCCCGAGGCGGGTGCCGGGCTCCCGCCACGAGGCGGCGATCTGCTTGCGTACGTAGGCGGCGCCCGCGTGTTCGACGGGCGGCGGCTCGTGCCCCTCGGGGTGGTCCTTCAGGAAGAGGAGGAGCAGGACGAGGACCACGACCCCGGCGGCCGCGCTGCCCGCGAACGTGGCGGTCCAGCCGAAGCCGTGCAGGGCGCGGGCGATGAAGAGTGTGGAGACGAGGTTGCCCGCCATGCCGAAGAGCGCGGCGATCTGGCCGATCAGCGGTCCGCGCCGGGCCGGGAACCAGCGGGCGCCGAGCCGCAGCACGCTGATGAACGTCATCGCGTCGCCGCAGCCGAGCAGCGCCCGGGAGGCCAGCGCCATGCCGTACGACGGGGAGAGCGCGAAGCCGAGCTGCCCGACGGTGAACAGGACGGCCCCGAGAGTGAGGACCTTCTTGGTGCCGAGCCGGTCGACCATCAGGCCGACAGGTATCTGCATGCCCGCGTAGACGAGCAGCTGAAGGATGGAGAACGTCGACAGCGCGGAGGCGTTGACGTCGAACCGGTCGGCGGCGTCGAGACCGGCGACCCCGAGGCTCGTACGGAAGATGATGGCGACGAAGTAGACGGCGACGCCGATGCCCCAGACCCGGGCGGCCCGCCGGCCGCCGGGCGGATCACCGGGCAGGGACAGGGTGGGAGCGGCAGCAGAACTCACCGGTCCTCACCCCGGACCAGCACCTTGACCCGGCTGACATGGCGTCGTACGACCTGCGCGGCACCGTCCGCGTCCCCGGCCCTGATGGCCTCCAGCAGCTCGGTGTGCTCGGTGATGTTGGCGGCGATCCTGCCGGGATGCGCCTCCATCACGGCGACGCCCATCCGCAACTGCCGGTCGCGCAGCTGGTCGTAGAGGCGCGACAGGATCTCGTTGCCCGCGTTGCGGACGATCTCGGCGTGGAAGCAGCGGTCCGCGACCGACACGGCGGCCAGGTCCCCGGCCGCCACCTGCCGCCGCTGCTCGTCGAGCAGTTCCTCCAGGCGGGCGATCAGCTTCGCCGAGGCGGGCACTGCCTTGCGGGCGGCGAACTCCTCCACGAGCAGCCGGGTCTCCACCACGTCCGCGATCTCCTGCGCGGAGACGGCAAGCACCAGGGCCCCCTTCTTCGGATAGAGCTTGATCAGCCCTTCGACCTCCAGCCGCAGCAGCGCCTCGCGCACGGGCGTACGGGAGACGCCGACGGCCTCCGCGAGGTCGCCCTCGGTGAGGAGCGTGCCCCCCTCGTAACGGCGGTCGAGGACCGCCTGCTTGATGTGGGTGTAGACGCGTTCGGCGGCGGGCGGCTGCTTGGCGGGCGGGTGCGTCACGACAGGGGGTGCGGCAGGCATGCACACAGCATAGATACAACATGAACGCATGCGTGGCACCGTCCGGAATCTGGACGGTAAAACCCCGGAAATTACCCCGGGATTCAGCACATCCATTCACGCACCTCGTGAGTCTCACCACCGAGCGGCACCGTCATGCGGCCGCATTCCAGGGGCATTTGGAGCGTTCAAGTTGAAAATCGGCATTAAGGGCATACACCGCGTTTCCGCCACTGCCACCGTGGCCCTCACTGCGGGTGCCGTCATCGCGGGCAGCGTCTTCGCCTCCGCGGCGCAGGCTGCCACGCTGCCCACCCCCACGATTGCCGCCAAGGGCGGCTACGTGATGAACAACGGAACCGCGAAGACCCTCTACTCGAAGGCTGCGGACACCCGTCGCGCCACCGGCTCGACCACCAAGATCATGACGGCCAAGGTGGTACTGGCTCAGACGAACCTCAACCTGGATTCCAAGGTCACGATCCAGAAGGCGTACAGCGACTACATCGTCGCCAAGGGCGCCTCGTCGGCACGCCTGATCGTCGGCGACAAGGTCACCGTCCGCCAGCTCCTCTACGGTCTGATGCTGCCGTCCGGCTGCGACGCCGCGTACGCGCTCGCCGACAAGTTCGGCACCGGCACCACCCGCGCGGCCCGTGTGAAGTCGTTCATCGGGAAGATGAACGCCTCCGCCAAGTCCCTCGGTCTGACGAACACCCACTTCGACTCGTTCGACGGCATAAGCAATGGCTCGAACTACTCGACGCCGCGCGACCTGACGAAGATCGCCAGCAGTGCGATGAAGAACTCCACGTTCCGCACGGTCGTGAAGACCAAGTCGACCACGCAGAAGGTCACCACGAGCAGCGGTGGCTACCGCTACATGTCGTGGACCAACACCAACAAGCTGCTCGGCAGCTACACCGGTGCGATCGGCGTGAAGACCGGTTCCGGTCCGACGGCCGGGTACTGCCTGGTGTTCGCCGCGACCCGTGACGGCAAGACGGTCATCGGCACCGTCCTGGCGTCCACCTCCGAGACGACCCGGACGGCGGACGCGAAGAAGCTCATGGACTACGGCTTCTCGAAGTAGTTCCCCGCCCCGCTCCCGGGGCCACGAGGAGGGGTCCGCCGCACAGTACGGCGGGCCCTTTCCTGCACCCGGCCGCGGGCTCCCCACCGTCATTCGGCCTGAAAGGGCAATGCACACATTGACCACCATTCCTCGTGGGAGGCTCCGCAGCGTCGCCGCGCTGTCGGTCGCCGCGACCTCCTGCAGTCTGCTCACCGCCGTGAGTGCGACGCCCGCTGCTGCGGCGACCAGTTGCACCTCGCCGGTCTTCAAGCGGCAGTTCTTCGCGAACACGTCGTTCTCCGGTACGCCGAAGAAGACCGACTGCGACTCGGTCATCGACCAGAACTGGGGCACCGGCGCCCCCGCCTCCGGCCTGCCGAAGGACAACTTCGGTGTCCGCTGGTCCCTGACCCGGGACTTCGGCTCCGGCGGCCCCTTCGCCTTCACCGCGGCAACCCGTGACGGCATTCGCGTGTACGTCGACGGGGTGCGCAAGATCGACATCTGGAAGAACGTCTCCACCACCCAGAAGAAGACGGTCAACGTCACCGTCCCTGCCGGGAAGCACTCCCTGCGCATCGACTTCGTCAACTGGACGGGCTCGGCCAACGTCACGTTCGGTTACGCACCGAGGACGTCGGCCACCGTCGACAAGGTCAAGCCGCTCAGCCCGGTCGGGGTGAAGGCGGTCCTCGACAACGCCACGGCGAACGCCAAGGTGACCTGGTCCGCGAACAAGGAGATGGACCTCGCCGGCTACCGCGTCTACCGCCGGCTCAAGGGATCCAGCACCTTCGCCCTCGTGAAGACGACCACCGCAACCTCGTACGCGGGGGTCCCGCCCGAGGGCGGGAAGACGTACTACTTCGAGGTCCGCGCCTATGACAAGGCCGGAAACGTCTCCACCGGCAGTACGGACATACCGCTGACCACCGTCGCCGTCACCCCCCCGGCGGACTTCGCCGCGAAGGGCATCGACGCCGGGATCGCGCTGACCTGGAAACCGGTCCCGGGCGCGGTCCGCTACCACCTGAAGCGCGACGACCAGCACGGTCACGTGTCGGTCCGCTCCGTCACCGCCACGGCCTTCACCGACACCACGGTGAAGCGCTCCGAGAAGTGGACCTACCAGGTGGCCGCCGTGGACGGCGCCGGGCGCGCCTCCGCGTACGGCCCCGCCGTCGCGGCCTACCGTCCGGTCGCGGCGCCGCGGGACATCGTCGCAACGCCGGGGATCAGCAGTGCGACCTTCACCTGGACGACCGATCACTCCGTCGACGGCGATGTGTACGACTTCCACGTCTACCGTTCCGAGACGCTCCCCGTGGACACCTCGGCCGCGCCGGTCCGCTGCAGCACCACCTGGAAGACGCTCGGCGACGGGCGGCTCCAGTACACCTGCACCGACACCTCCCCGGCCGGCGGCCTCACCTACCACTACGTGATCAAGGCCTACGACAACTCGGGCAGGGAGTCGGTTCCTTCGGCCACGGTCGAGGTCACCACGCTCGCCAGGGACGTGACCCCGCCCGCGCCGGTCACCGGGCTCACCGCCAAGGCCACCGAGTACGGCATCGAGCTGCACTGGAACGCCAACACCGAGCCCGATCTCAAGCGGTACGTGGTGTACCGCGGAGAGCTGATCGACGGCGAGGACGAGCGGGTCTGCTACGGCACCTCGTCCGAGTACCTCGACGCGGCCACCACGTCCTACACCGACGAGCGGCTGCCCGACGGTGAGGAGCGGTGCTACTTCATCGACGTCGAGGACACCTCCGGCAACTCCAGCTTCCGGATGACGCACAGCGCCGAGGTCGCCGTCGTCACCGAGCTGGACCTGACCCCGTCCGTCGAGACACCGGCGGGCTCCCCGCTCACGCTCACCGCGACCCGGGGCACCACCGGCACCTCGGTGGACCTGTCCTGGAACACGGTCGCCGATGCGAGGGGCTACCTGGTCGAACGGTGGAACCCGACCGCGGGCGCGTACGAGAAGCTGACCGCCGACCCTGTCACGGACGTGTCGTACACGGACGCCACCGCTCCGACCGGCACCACCCACTTCTACCGGGTGACCGCCGTGTACGCCGACGACACCCGGTCGGCGCCCGCCGGGGACTGGGTGATCCTGGCCCCCGCCGAGTGACCTGACCCGGCAGAAAGAAGCGGGCCTGCGCGAAGATTCCTTCCGCGCAGGCCCGCTTCTTCCGTCTCACACGGCCATCAGGCCCAGGTGATCAGCCTCTTGGGCTGTTCCAGGATCGCGGCGACATCCGCCAGGACCTTGGAACCGAGCTCGCCGTCGACCAGACGGTGGTCGAACGACAGCGCCAGCGTGGTGACCTGACGGGGCTTCACCTTGCCCTTGTGGACCCACGGCTGCAGCTTGATCGCACCGACGGCGAGGATCGCGGACTCGCCCGGGTTCAGGATCGGCGTACCCGTGTCGACGCCGAAGACGCCGACGTTGGTGATCGTCACCGTGCCGCCCGCCATGGCGGCGGGAGACGTCCTGCCGTCCCGGGCCGTGGCGACCAGCTCGCCCAGTGCGGCGGCGAGCTGCGGCAGGGTCTTGTCCTGCGCGTCCTTGATGTTCGGCACGATCAGACCGCGCGGCGTTGCGGCCGCGATGCCCAGGTTCACATAGTGCTTCTGCACGATCTCCTGGTTGGCCTCGTCCCAGGCAGCGTTGATCTCCGGGTTCCGCTTGATCGCGACCAGGAGCGCCTTGGCAATGATCAGGAGCGGGTTGACCCGGACCCCTGCCATGTCCTTGTCGTCCTTGAGCTCCGCCACGAGCTTCATCGTGCGCGTGACGTCGACCGTCACGAACTCGGTGACATGCGGTGCGGTGAACGCACTGCCGACCATGGCCTGCGCAATGGCCTTCCGCACACCCTTGACCGGGATTCGGGTCTCCCGGGCACCCGGCACCGGGGCGGGCACGGTGGCGGTGACCGCCGGTTCCGGGACCGTGGCCGAAACCGGGGCGGGTGCGGGCGCCTGCACCGGTGCGGGCATGGCCGCCGCGTGCACGTCCTCGCGCGTGATGATCCCGCCCTCACCGGTCGGGACGACCGTGGCCAGGTCGATGCCCAGGTCCTTGGCCAGCTTGCGCACCGGCGGCTTGGCGAGCGGGCGGCTCTCCGGGACGGCCGGTCCGCGGCCGTTCAGCTCGCCCTGGATCGCGGCAGTCGCGGCCGCCGGCTGCTCGGCGCCCTTACGGGCGCGGCGCTTGGTGGAGGACTCGGCCACGCCGTAGCCCACCAGCACCGGCTGGCGGCCCTTCGGCGCCTCCGGTTCCGCGGCCGGTTCCGGTTCGGCCGGAGCCGGAGCCGCCTGTGCAGCCGCGTCACCGCTGCCCGGCGCCACGTCCACCGCGATGATCACCTGGCCGACGTCGACGGTCGTGCCCTCGGCGAAGCGCAGCTCGTGCACCACGCCGTCGAACGGGATCGGCAGCTCCACGGCCGCCTTCGCGGTCTCGACCTCGCAGACGACCTGGCCGTCGGTGACGGTGTCGCCCGGCTGTACGTACCACTTGAGGATCTCGGCCTCGGTCAGTCCCTCGCCCACGTCGGGCATCTTGAACTCACGGAAGCGAGCAGACGCTTCGGTCATCGTCGTCACGACCCCTCTCCTCAGTACGCCAGCGAGCGGTCGACGGCGTCGAGCACCCGGTCCAGGCCCGGCAGATACTCGTCCTCGAGACGCGCCGGCGGATACGGGACGTGGTAGCCGCCGACCCTGAGCACCGGTGCCTCCAGATGGTAGAAGCAGCGCTCGGTGATGCGGGCGGCGATCTCGGCACCGGAGCCGTAGAACACCGGCGCCTCGTGGACGACGACCAGCCGGCCGGTCTTCTCGACCGAGGCCTGGACGGAGTCGAAGTCGATCGGGGACATCGACCGCAGGTCCAGGACCTCGATCGACTTGCCCTCCTCCTGGGCGGCCGCGGCGGCCTCCAGGCAGACCTTCACCATCGGGCCGTACGCGGCGAGGGTGAGGTCCGAGCCCTCCCGTACCGTCGCGGCCTTGTGCAGCGGGCCGGGAATGAGGTCGGTCTCGACCTCGCCCTTGTCCCAGTAACGCCGCTTCGGCTCGAAGAAGATGATCGGGTCGTCGCTCTGGACGGCCTGCTGCATCATCCAGTAGGCGTC
>NZ_JAPEQG010000004.1 GCF_026339735.1 Streptomyces sp. NBC_01669 | reverse complement strand
GCGAGGGCTGCGAGCTGCTGGTCGGTGAGTCGGTGGCGTCGGGTTTTCTGGTTGCTTAGAAACACACCCAACCGCACCATCGTGCCGTCGGGGAGTTCTTCGACGTGCTGCCTTCCGACCACGTGTTTCCCCTCTCGCGCAATGTATTGCGTGAGGGCTGCTACGCCCCGCTGGAACGCGTCGGAGCCCTTCGTTGCCCCAGCCTTCGTGTTGGTTTGCGTTGCGGTCTTCTGGGGCCGTGCAGCCGGTTTCATGCCCATCTCGCTCAGGCGGTGTTGCTGTTCGGTGTTGAGTTGCGTCCAGTCCCGTGCCTGCCGTGCGAGCCAGCGACCGATGTCGTCGCCGCGGTACGTGACGCCGGGCAGGATCTCGTCCAGTGTTCCGCCGGCCGCGAGGAGGGCGTTCAGGCCGGTGTAGTGGCGTTGCCAGTCGACGGTCCACCCCAACCCTCCCGGATTCCAGTCGGGGTCGATGGCGGCCAACTGCTTGGCGCGCCGAGCAGCTCGCTCGGGGTCCTTGCCAAGTCCGCCGGGCCGCCGGAGGTTGGTGAGCCATTGCCCGACGGGTTTGTCGAGGGCGGTGGCGTGGCGGGGTGCGGCCAGGGTGCGGGCCTCTGAGTAGTAGGCGCGGGCGGCGGCGAGGTTCTCGGCGAACTGTGCGTCGGCGGTGTCCCACACCATGCCGAGCTCTTCCAGTTCATTCGCCCGAGTACTGGATGCGATCTCTCGGGTTGGTGTCAGTGGTGGTGAGGGTCAGTGGCGGGGATTGTTGTTGTGGGTTCTTGTTGCTGGTCAGAGCGGTGTTGGTCGTCTGGTTTCACTGTCATGGGGTGAGAGATTTTGCTGTCATGAGGCGTTATCTCATGGGGGGTGACGCTGTCTCAGGTTCGAGAGTTCTTATGGGGGTGAGGCCGGTGGGCGCGGTCTGATCGAGGGGTGGAGTCCGAAGATCGGGTGTTGGGGGAGACCGCGGGGCTGCCGGCGGTCTCGGCTGTGGTTCTTCGGGGGCCGGCTGTGCGCCGGCTGCTCGCGTTGCGGCGGGACGGGGCGCTCGCGTCCCGGCATGTGCGGTTGATGGCCGAGGCCCTTCAGGTGAAGGAGCGGACGGTGTGGCGGTGGCTGGCCGCTGCCGAGCGCGACGAGAGTGCGGCTGAATGTCCTGGCGAGCGGGCGCAGTCCCGTGACCGGTTCACGGTCACCCCGGAGGTTCGGGCTCTGCTCGGGTTGTGGAAGGGGAACGTGGCGGCCGTTCACCGTGAGCTGACCGCTCGCGCGGCCAGGGGCGAGGGTGCCCCTCCGCCGTCGGTCCCGACGCTGCATCGCGCGATCCGGCGTGATCTGTTGCCGGGGGAGCGGGCTGGTCTCACGGGAGGGGAGCGGGCGGCGCGGGCTCATGACGTGTTCTTGTCGCGGCCGCGGGGATGGCGGAATCAGGTGTGGGAGACCGATCACGTCCAGGCGCCGGTCCTGGTTGATGTGGATGGCCGCGCACGCCGGCCGTGGATCACCTGGTTTGTGGACTGCGCGTCGAACGCGATCATGGGTGTCGCGGTGACTCCGGGGCATCCGTCGCGGGAGTCGGTGCTGGCCGCGTTGCGGGCGGCTGTGCTGCGCGAGGAGCCTTACGGGCCGCAGGGCGGGCTGCCGGAGAAGGTACGCGTGGACCGGGGCAAGGACTTCCTGTCGAGGACGGTGACGGCCGCGTTCGATGTCCTTAACGTGACAGTGGAGGATCTGCCCGCCTACACCCCGCACCTCAAGGGCACGGTGGAGGGTCTGAACCGGGCGGTGGAGTCGATGTTCCTGGCCGCTCTGCCCGGGTACGTCCGTCAGCCGCGCCCGGGTCGGCGCCGTGCACGGCCGAAGGAAGAGATGCTCCTCGACTTCGAGGACTTCACCGCCCGGCTGCTGGCCTGGGTGTCGTGGTGGAACACCGTTCACCACCCGGATCCGTTGGGCGGGAAGACCCCGCTGGAAGCCTGGGAGGCGGATCCGTCCCCGCTGCGCGAGATCAGCGCGGATGAGTTGTGGACGTTCACGCTGGAAGAGACCGGCCGGCCCCGGGTGATCTCCACGCGCGGTGTCCGGTTCAGGAGCCGTGACTACGTGGGTGCGTGGATGACGGGCCAGAGCGGCCTGAGGGTCCGGGTGCGGTTCATGCCGCATCACGAGCACCGCATCGAGGTCTTCGACGACGTCACCGGCCGGTACCTGGGGCCCGCCGAGCTGGCGGACGCTGCCACGCCGGAGCAGATCAGCGCGGTGCGAACGGCGCGGGCGGCCCGTACCCGCCGATTGCGGCAGGATCTGAAGGCGGCGCAGCGTGAGCGCTACGCCGCATCCACCCGTCCAGGGAAGCCCCAGCGGTTGGGGGCGGTGACCGCGGTGGAGGCCAGCGCAGAGTTGGCGGCAGTCGAGCGGTCGGACCTGTCGCGGCTGGCGTTGCCGGACCTGATTCCGCCGGCCGCGGCTCCGGCCGACTGGCGGACCCCGCCGTCGTTGGCGGCCCGTACCCGCCAGGGCCCGGGAGCCTCGCCCGCCGACGAGGCGGCCGGCGGCGTCGGCGAGCCGAACGGAGCAGAGCGATGACCGCCCCGTCCTACCAGTACGTCGGCCTGCCTGACGCGCAGGTGGTGACGACCCGGGCGCTGTTGACGGCGCGGGAGAACATCATGGACACGGTCGCTGCGCGGGCGATGATGTGTATCCATGGCGGTGCGGGGTTCGGTAAGACTCTCGCCGTCAATACCTGTCTGCGCGAACTCGAGGGCTCCCGGGGTGAGGAGGTCTGCAGGGTCACCTTCCGTGCCCGTCCTACCGCCCGTGCGGTTCGCTACGAACTTTTCGACGCTCTCAACCTGGCCGGCGAGCCGCCCCGGCACCCCAGTGAGTTCGATCGCCTCCTGAAAACAGCCCTGGCCGAGCGGCCCCGTACTTTCCTCGTGGACGAGGCGCAGTGGCTGAACGGGGAGGCGTGTGGGTTACGGGGTTGTGCGTAAGGCAGGGGTTGCTTTTCTTCAGGTGTCTCGTTGATGGCTTCGGTGGCACGCGCATGGTTCAGGTGCCGCCTTAAAAGTAAGGGTTGTTGCGAGATGGCGGTGGGGTATGGGGGAGCGGTTTCTCCGGCTGATCGAGGGCGGGCTTGCCGATCCGGCGCCCGATGCCAGTCAGGCGCCGGATGCGTGGGCTTTCCAGGCCCGCTGCACGCAGGCGTTCGCCTCGACGTGGGTGGTACGGGGCTTTGCCGCCACGACGATCGGCTGCTACACGTCGCTGCTGGAACGGGTGTTGAACCATTTCGAACGGCCGGTATGGCAGCTCGAGCCGGCGGACGTGGATGCGATGCTCAGGGATTTGCTGCGTGCGGGCAGGGCCGCGGGGACCAGGCGCCAGTACCTGCAGATGCTGCGCACGTTCCACGGCTTCGTCCAGGACCGCTACGCCACAGAGATCCGCGCTCTGTACGGCGTTCCCATGGGTGATCCGCTGGACCGGTTCAACCGGTTGCGTCACGTCTACGACGACACATCCCCTCTTCGGCTGCCGCCCACGGCCGAGCGCCTGACAGCGTTCTTCGCCTTCGCGCGTGCCCGCCTGACCACCACGTCTGACTATCCGGCCGCGGCACGGGACTATGCGCTGCTGCGCACTCTCTACCACTGCGCGCCTCGGGTGAGCGAAGCGGTCCGCCTCGACCAGTGCGACGTTCACCCCGAACTCGGCCCATCAGGCAAGCTCCACGTACGGTTCGGCAAGGCGGCCAATGCCTCGGGACCGCGCCCGAGATGGGCTCCCATGCTCGACAGCCTGGACCGGATCCTTGCCTGGTACCAGAGTGACGTCCGCCCCTTGTTCCCGGATACAGCCCCGCTGTTCTGCGATGTCCACGGACAACCGCTGAAGCCGGAAACCGTACGAGATCGCCTGGCCCTCCTCCTGGATATGGAAGCCCGGCCCGAAGGCGACCGGTTCGCTCCCCACGACCTGCGCCGCGCCTGCGCGACCCACCACTACGAACAGGGCATGGACCTGCTCACCGTCCAGCAGCTCCTGGGACACCGGCACATCGCCGCGACCATGGCCTACGTACGCCCCTCCCTCAACTTCGTCGAGGACGCCTGGCGCCGCGCTACTGCCACCGCCATCACCGGCCTGGCCGGCTGACCCACGGGCAGGAGCACCGATGACCACACCCGAACTGCACGCCATCGCCTCTGCCGCCCCGCCACCCCAGGTGGAGTGGAAGCTACGGATGGCCGCGGCACAGCGCGGCATCTGGACAGGCACCGAACTGCGCCGTCTGCTGGCCGAGAGGGCCGGCCTCGAACTGTCCGCGGCATCGGTGTCCGTGCTGTTCACCAAGCAGCCCTCCCAGGTGAAGCTGTCCACGCTGGCCGCGCTGTGCGCTGCCCTCGACTGCACTCCGGGCGACGTCTTGACCCTGAGCGAGCCCGTCGCGTCTTCAGCTTCGCCGCCACGCACTGTCCCTGACCCGGTCCCACCGCCCCCGCAGCAGTCCGTACCCCGCCACCGATCCCTACCACCGCTGTGACCGCACCCCACCCCGAAACGAACCCGCCCGCGACCGCCGGTGCCGCATCCCGGACCGTCAAGGACACCTGCCCGGCCTGCCACCGACTGCGCTGGCTGCGCCCCGACACCGGCCGCTGCGCCTGGTGCTCGCGTACCTGCGCCACCTGCGGCGCCCCTCGCCGATCAGCACAAGTGCAGTGCGCGGCGTGCCGACGCCGCACCGCCGGACAACCCGGACGAGGGAAGTGCCAGCACTGCGGACGCCGACGCGTCCTCGACGCGGGGACCCAGCGCTGCCGACCCTGCAGCACCCCCATCACCGCTGAGCCCCCGGCACGCTGTGAGCGGTGCGGCACCAGCGGCCAGTGGGCCAAAGAGCTGTGCAAGCGCTGCTACGAGCATTCACCGCGCACCGTCTTGACCCGTGCGGCCGGCTGGGCAGAGCGCATGCCCACCCCGCCCTTCTGGTGGAGCGACCTCGCCGCTCACCTGGCGGAGCACCGCCACCCGATCTATGCGGCCGACGTCGTCGCCACCACCGCGCGCCTTGTCCTCTCGGCAACAACCTCCGAGCCCCGCACCCTGCTTGCCCACGCTCGAAACGACGCCCCCGAACTTGTCGGAGCACTCACCGACTTCTTCCGAACCCACGGCTACCTCGACCTGCCGCCGGGCCTCGTCGACCAACGGGCAGCAGCCCGCCGCGCACGCCGCATCGAGGCCACCCCCGCCGCCCTGCGCCCCCAGGTCGCCGGATTCGCCGACTTCCTGCTGCAGCAGCGTGAGCAGGCCCAGCAGCTGGGACTACGGCCGAACCAGCTGAAAACCATCGAGATCCGCGTGGACGCCGTCCGTGACCTGGCCATCGGCCTTCACACCGTGGGCCATGCGAGCTGGGCGGGCGTCACCACCACACACCTGGAATCCTTTCTGGCCCTCAACCCCGCCCGCCGCGCCTCCCGCCTCGCGGGACTGCGTCAGTTTGAAGTTCCCCCTGGGGCCTGGACAGCGGGTTTTTAGGCTGCGGGGGTGAGGTCCTGCCTGAGCAAGATCCTCGTTTCGAGCGGGGTGACGTACCCGTACTCGGGGTGCCTGCGGAGTCGGCTGCGGTTGTACTCGATCTCGATGTAACGGAAGACATCGGCCCGAGCGGCCTCGCGGGTCTCCCAGACGGTGGTTCCGATCTCCGCTTTGAGAACGGCGAACCAGCTTTCCGCGGCAGCGTTATCGTAACAAGAACCGACACGCCCCATCGACTGCCTCATGCGCAACTTCCGTATCTCCGTGCGGAATTCGTCACTCGTGTATTCGCTGCCGCGGTCGGTATGCATGATGCAGCCGTCCTCCAGAGTGCCGCGTCCGGCCGCCATCCGCAGGGCTGCGACCGGCAGCTCGGCGCGGTGGTGGTCGGCCATCGCCCAGCCGATCACCTCCCGCGTCGCGAGATCGATGCAGGTCGCCAGATACAACTTCCCTTCCAGCGTGACGAGTTCGGTCATGTCACCGACCAGCCGCATCCCGGGGCGGGTTGCGGTGAAGTCCCGAACGATCAGATCGGCGGCGAACACCGCCCGCTTCGCCTGCCGGGTCAGCCCCCGACGCCGGCGGCGGGTGATCCCGACGATCCGGTGCTTGCGCATCAGCCGCTCGACCTTCTTCAGGTTCATGATCCGCCCGGCCCGCCGCAGGGCGGCGTGGATCCGCGGGACCCCGTAGGCGCCGCGTGACCCGGCATGGAGTACTCGGATCTCGTTCACGAGGCGCTCCTCCTCGCGCCACGCGGCTCGACGCGCCGACGCCGTCGCCCGGTGCGCGTAGTAAGTCGAGCGCGGCACTCCCAGCGCACGGCACAGCAGCGCAACGCTGTGACCGGCGGGATTGCCGCCCGATGCCTTCTCCGCGTCGATGAAGCGGCACCGCGTGGCGGTGTCTACCTCATCTTGTCCTGCGCGAAGAAGGCGGTCGCTTTTCCCAGGATGTCGACCGTCTTCTCGAGCTCGCGGACCTTGCGCCGCAACTGGGCGAGTTCTTCGCGCTCGGCGCTGGTCAGAGCCCCGGCAGACCCCTCGCCCCGGTCGACCTTGGCCTGCTTCACCCAGCCTCGCAGACCCTCCGGGCTCACCCCCAGGTCCCGGGCGACCTCGGTGACCGTCTTGTCCGACGACAACGCCAGCGCAACGGCATCCCGCTTGAACTCCGCCGTATACCGCTTGCTCATATTGCTCTTCTTGCTCACTGCCTGTAACTGCTTCCTCCGGGACCTTCCGTCCCAGTATCAGGCTGTCCAGGTCAAAGGGGGAGCTTCAGTTCTTCGCCTACGCCCACCGCGCCAAGGCAGTCCTCCACAACCCCACCGACCCGGTAAAAGCGGTACAGCAGAGGGGATTTCACGGCACCACCCTCACGCTAACCCAGCAGCGAACCCTGTACCGGCGGTGGGCGACCAGCCGGGACATCCACCCGCACGAGGCCTTCATCGGACTCGCTGCCCTGCTCCACGCAGCGACCATCACAGAGCTGCGCCTGCTCACTGACAGCGGCATCAACCCCCACCGCCAGAGCGTGCAGTTCCCCGGCAGATCAGCAGCCCTCCCACTGGACAAAGCGACCTGGACAGCACTTGAGCGCTGCCGAGAACACCGACGCGGGCTGGGCTCGGACAATCCTCACGTGCTCGTCACGCGCCTCACCCGGACACACCACGGCCCCGCTGGCGCCGCTCACATCCGCGGCAGCATCGCCCCCTCGGCCTGCTGCCACGCCTCCTGCGCTCCACCCGCCTGGTCACCCTCGCAGACGAACTCGACATCAAGGTACTCACCGCCTCGCTGGGTATGTCGTACGCAGGAGTCGCCCACTACCGGCCCGGAACAACACCGCGATCCAGCTTCACCTGAGCGCCCCCCACGACAAACCGCTGCCCTGGGAAACACCAGGCCGCGCGCTGTAGCATCGCCGCACGGCGCTGTATGCACTCACGCCTCGCGCTTGATGTCCTCGCAGTTCTTCGGCCGCCCAGCCAGACAAATCCCTCCAACTGCCTGAGCTGGGAGCCGGTACCCCGCACCGCCTGCAAAGGTTTCCCAGCCCCGTGGGTAGGGTTCGCGGGTTTCAACCTGCCGGTCCCCGTGCTGCGTTCGGGGTGGGGGCTCCACCTGCCACGTTCGGCCTCGGCCCAGCCAAAGCATATCGCCACTCGTTCGGGTCGGTGCATGGTTTCTGCACGTCAGAGCCGTTTCCTGCTCCTGAATGATCACGCTCGCTCGCACCCTGAGCGGAGGGAGCAGCTGCTGAGCGGAGCGGTTTCTGGGAAGCGAGTTGTCGATGGTTCCCGAACTGGCGAGGATGACCCAATGATCAAACGGGACCATACGAAGAACCCTGGCACGGGCCTGCTGGGCGCGAACTTCGCCCGCCGCAACCGCCAGAATCCGACTGACGACGGCCTTGGAGAAGGCCGCTGGATCGCTGTCGACGAATCTGGATACAGCGGTGATCAGCTCTTTGGGGGCGACCGCTACATGACCCTGGGCTCGGTGGCTGTCGACGACACCGAGGCGGCCGAGATCGTTGACGAGCTGCGGAACGAGGCGGGGATCCAGAAAGCTGCGCCAGAGGTGAAGTTCCAGTCGATGTTCACCGGCGCGCGAGCCGGTCGACGCCGACATCTGCTGGCGGAAATACTCGCTCCTGGCGGCCCGTTGCACCGCCAGGCATCTGTCTACGTCATCGACAAGCATCATTTCGTCTCGGCGAAACTTGTAGACCTCCTGATCGAGGAGCAGTGCCACAGCCGGGGAATCGACATCGTCAGCAACGGCGTGGCCCATCGGATGGCGTTGGACCTGGCCACCGAAGGAACGCGAGCCCTCGGGCGCGATGGCTTCGACCGCCTCATGGCCACCGCCGTCGGCTTCTTCGCCAAGAAGAACCGCGGAGGCCACCAGGTCACCGTTGATGACCTCTTCACGGTCATCCGTGAATCCTGCGCATGCGCTCGACGCCGCAAGGCCCCACAGGCCAAGAAGGCAGCAGATGTTCTGGAACTCCTGCGCGCCACCCGCCCTGAAGCAGAAGCGTTCGCGAGGGAGCGTCCGGCAGAGCAGACACCTACGGGACCGCACGGCCTCCTGGACGACAGCCTGGACCCGCTCGTCCCCGCACTACCCGCTGTCATCCTCAGCGCTGCCGGCCGCCATGGCGGCAAACTACGGGTCCTCGCCGACGAACAGCGCTTGCTGACCGACGACAAACTCGATGTCCTGGAACGCGCCGCGGCAGCCATGGGACTGATCTACAGCATCATCGAGGCCAACCACCTCGGCGACCTGGTGCGCGGCCGCTCGATAGAGCACCCGTCCTTGCAGCTTGCGGACCTTGTTGCGGGGGCAGGTAGGGCGGTAGCCAGGCGACACGACGGCGAGGAGGATCCGGCAGGGGAAGACTTGCACGCGGCCGTCGTCCAGCTGATCGACCCCAACGCTCTTCTCATGGGCAAGGCACCCGAGGAGTTCGCATCAGTCGACCATGTCAGGTCCAAGCGTCGCTGACACGCCCCGGTCCCGAAGCCGTCGTTTGGCGGGCGCTGACCGTGGCTTTCTGAAGGCACGGCCCTTCTTCCAGTGGTGGGCGTGTCGCGTGCCTGGGACGTGATTGTTGTTGTATGCAGTCTCGAGGCCCCGCAGCTGCACGCGCCGAGCGGGGCAGGGGATCGGGGGGTGGCTCGTGACAAACGGAGCTTTCGAGGAGCTGACGCGGTTGCGTCAGCTGGGGCCGGTCTCGTTCGACCTGCTACGGCGGCTGGTCCACCAGGTACGCCGTGCCTACGGTTTCCCACCGCCCGACGGGCATACGCAGTGGAGCGATGACGCCGCCTACGAGGTGGTCGTGGCGATGCTGACCCGCGAGGGGAAAGGACAGAAGTTCGTCACCGGCTGCTTTGCGCTCGCCACGGATGATGCTTCGCTGGAACGTTTGTTCCTCACGTCGATTAAGTACTACCTCATCGATGAGGCGAAGAAGACACCGCGGGGCAAGCTCCGGCGCCGCATCGCCCGGCTGATGAACGAGGACTCGGCCTACCGCAAGAGCAAGGGCTCCCCGCCGCGCTGGGCACTGGCCGAGCATGCCGAAGAAGCTGTATGGCAGGGGGACCTCGACGCTCTCATAGCCCAGGCTGCGCGGGTGACGGGAGTTGGTGTCACCCGCTGGAACCATTCCGGCCCAACCCCCAGGCAGACGGTCCATGCCCTGAAGACCATCCTGCTGTGCGTGCTGCAGCACGCACAGGGAGCGGTACGAGAGGAGGACCTCGCCAAGGTCCTCGAGTCCCGGTTCGAGCTCCTGGCACCGGCCCGCTTCACTCAGCTATACGCCGATGATGGGGCCGTCGCCGAACTCGTCGATCAGCACGCGGTCACTGTCGCACCGGACCCGACCGGGGGCGACGAAGTGGCCGAGGGCATCTGGCAGCGTCTCTCGCCCAATGAGCGCCTGCTGCTTCCCTACCTGGACGAGGATGCCCATCACGCGGCGCAGCGGCTGGAGGTCCGGCAGGGCCACGCAGCTGTGGTCCTGTCGAACCTCAAGACACTGCTTCATGACGCCCTGTCCGCGGACAGTGATCCGCAGGCGGTCATGTCAGCCCTACTGCGGCGCCGCAGCGACGCTCCTTCGTGAACGGCCCCAGTTACGTCGTCTGGACCCAGTGAGAAGAGAATGCGCTGATGGACCACAGCCGAGGAGACGGGGGAGACAGCATGAGCTCTGTTCACACCACTGCCTACCAGAGGCTGGTGGCCGCCGCGGCGGGACTGAAGGTCCCCCACGCCGTCCACCAGGTGGCCACCGCACCACCCCAGGATCCCAAGCCCGGCCAGATCTGGCGTGCCGTATGGGAAGACACTATCCAACTGCTGCTGATCACAGCCGCCAGTGACGATGACACCATGCGCGCCGTGCCAGCCTCCTTCGAGCGGTACGCCGACACCGGCACCCTGTTCCTGCCCGCTCAGGCGACCACCTTGGAACAGCCGCTGGCACTGTGGTGGGGCCTGGAGGCAAGGCTTCCGTGGTGTGTGCTGGACCGGCAGGTTAGCGAGCTGACCCCCCGCCCTGACATCCTCACCTCCCGCACGCTCGCCGACACCGTGACCGACACACGGTGGGGGAGCGACGCCATCCCGTCCGCGGCGGCCAACGAATACCGCGCCGTCCTCGCCGAAGGCCTTGAGGTCCTCGCCTCGGCACAGTGGGCCCCCCAGGGATCGGGAGGCCTCTCCCAGCTCTTTCGTGACCACGCCATCACCGCCCCCCAGCTTGCGGCCGAACTGAAACTCCCGGCGCCCCAGGCGCTCGCCGTCTGGAGGGGACAGCAGCCCCTCACCGCCCACCAGGCCGCCACACTTGCCGAGCGCCTCGACCAGCCCGCCGGCTACCTCCTCGCGGCCAACCCCGCCCTGCCGCCAGCCGTCGTACACGAACTCAACCGCCCCCTGCGCCGCACGCAGGTCAAAGAGCTCGCCGCTCAGTACAACGAGACCGAACGCAACGCCCGGCTGCGCGCCGCCTACGGCATCTACACGCTCGCAGCACGCGACGACGACCGCACTCAGCCGAACTGGACAGCACGCACCGACCGCTACTTCGAACTGCGTTTGGGCGAATAGAGAAAAAGAGGGGCACCTCGCGTGGTCAACTACGTACTCGCCGCCGCCGCCCGGACCCAGGCCGCAGCCATGATCAAGGAACTCGAAGCGGCCCACTCCGGCGCCCTCGAACGCCTCACACAAGGCGCCCTCACGGAACTGAGGACCTGGCCCGAGCTCACCGTCAAAGATGTCGCCGAGGGCGAGACGGAAAAGGGATGCAGCGTCGCCGGAGCGTACGACTACGGCCCGCCACCCCACCTGTCCGTCGCAACGTCCGCCAGCCACGCACGGCGGGACTTCACCGCCCTGCACGAACTGGGCCACCACCTGCAGAAGAACAGCTTCGCCCTCATGGAGCCCTTCAGCAGGGAACCCGACGCCGGCCTCCTCCTCGAAGATGCCGCCTGCGATGCGTTCGCCGCCGAGATCCTGCTCCCCGCACCCACCGTCAACCTGTACCTCGCCCCCAAGGGACCCACCGCCTCGGCGATCACCCACCTGTGGCGCGCGAGCAACGCCTCCCGCATGGCCGTCTGCGTACGAGCCGCCCAGCACCTCCCCGCCCCCGGCCACATCCTCCTCCTCGACACGACCGGACACCTCGCCTTCGCCGCCTCCCACGGCCTGCCGCCCCTGCGACGCGGCAGCTTCCAAGGCGACATCCCCGTCATCGACCGGGCTCTGACCGGCTCCGGCCACGTGCAAGGAGTGACCCAGGTCCGCTACCGCGACGGCATCCTCGGGCGCGAACTGCACACCGACACCGCACCCATGAACGGCTACCTCGTCGCCGTCCTCGTCACCGACTCTGCCCCCTGGCGCACCTTCACCCCGCCCACCCGCGACACCGGCCCCCAGGCCCGCGACTACATTTGCGCCAACTGCGACGAGGAGTACCGCTCCTTCGAACCAGCCTGCCAGCGCTGCCGCACCCCCCAGTGCCCCGACTGCGGCCGCTGCGCCTGTCCGCCCCGCGTCACCGAACGCCACTGTCCGGGCTGCTTCACCCTGCACCCGCCCGCGATGTTCCCCCCAGACAGCGACCGCTGCCTCGACTGCTCCTGACACTCCACCACCCGCCACCCCATCAGCACCCTGCTCACCCCTACTCGCGAGTTACGTCGTCCGTCCCAGGCGAAGCACCCCACCCCAAGGGTGATCACGGAACCCGGGCGCCGGCCGCGGGAACTCGTCGGAACGTTGCCGGCAGGAACGCAGGAACAGCAGGATGGCTATTCAGATCACCGCGGTGCGCCTGTCGGCCGACGGCGCCACGCACGAGCACATCACCCACCTCTGGTGGACCAACCAGGCGTTTGGAAACGTCGGCGACAGCACTCGGGCGCAGATTGTCGCTTGGATCGAGGACCAGGCTGGCAAGGCCTACACCAGCGACCGGGCCGGGCACCGCACGGAAGTCGCCGTGGTGACGCCTACCCGAGGCGAGAAGTACCTGCGGACCCGCGCCGACGGCGTGTGGACGAACAACCTCCTCGCCCTTCCCCGGCGCTGAACCGCCATCGCGAAACCGCCGTCAGACGTGCCGCCCCCTGCGGCGGCGCGTTAAACGGTCCCGGCACTCACCAGTCCGAACACGCGCTTCCCACTTCAGGAGGACCCCATGTCCCAGGACAGCCACGGGCCCAAGCCCGTCACGATCATCGTCAACGCCCGCCCGCACACCTGGGAGGCGAAGGAGATTACCTACGAGCAGGTCGTCGACCTCGCCTACCCCGGCCAGCCGCCGAACGACCAGGACACCTACACCGTCCGCTACAGCCGCGGACACGACGGACACGGAACGGGCAGCCTGACGGCCGGCCACAGCGTCAGAGTGAAGAAGGGGATGGTCTTCGATGTCTACCGCACTTCTCGCTCGTGACCCCGACCTGTCCCGTCTCCTCGACGACGGCTACGACATCGTCGTCCACGCCGGCCACATCGTCGTACGGCACATCCCCTACGTCACCGAGAATCACATCGTCGAGCACGGCTTCCTCGCCTACCCCGTGACCGTCAGCGGAGACCGCCTGGTCTCCGGCACCGACCACCGCATCTGGTTCAGCGGCTCCACCCCGTGCAACGAGCACGGTCGCCCTCTGGCCCTCGCCAATCCGGAGACCCGGGTGATCGCCGAGGGCATGCAGGCGCACTTCATGCTCTCCAGCAAACCCAGCCCCAATGGCTATCCCGACGAGTACACGAAGATCACCGCGTACGCGCGGATCATCGCCGACCAGGCACACGCACTCGACCCCTCGGCCACACCCACCCCCGGGGCGGCATGGCAGGAGATCGAGGACGAGAGCCCCTTCGTCTACCGGGACACCGCCACATCCCGCGCCGGCATCGCGGCCGTCAACCGCCGGTTCCGAGGCCACCGCATCGTGATCGTCGGCCTCGGAGGAAGCGGAAGCTACATCCTCGACCAGGTTGCCAAGACCGAGGTCGACTCGATCCTCCTCATCGATGGCGACACGTTCGAGAACCACAACGCTTTCCGAGCGCCTGGCGCCCCCACCATCGACATACTGCGCGGCCGCCCGCCCAAGGCCACCTACCTCGCGTCGATCTACGCGAACATGCACCGGGGAGTGACCGCCTGCGAGCAGTACCTCGACGAGGAGAACCTCGACCTCCTCAGCGGAGCGACGTTCGTGTTCCTTGCATCCGACGACGCGGCGAGTAAGCCGCCCGTCATGGAATGGCTCGAAGCCCACGACGTGCCGTTCATCGACGTCGGCATGGGCATCGAAGAGATCGACGGCCGCCTCAGCGGCCTGCTGCGCGTCACCACCAGCCTCCCGGACCGCCGTGACACGGCCCGCCACCGCATCCCCCAGCCGGCACCCGAACGCGACGCCTACGCACGCAACATCCAGACCGCCGACCTGAACGCGCTCAACGCCGTCCTGGCCGTCATCCGATGGAAACGCGCCATCGGCATCTACGCCGACGCCACCGACGAGAGCCACACCACGTACTCGCTGATCACCAACGAGATTGCCAACGAGGACCTGCCGTGACCGCACAAGACACCCTGCGCCCGGTCTTCGCCGAGACCTTCCCCCGGACGATGGAGGAAGGGGTGCTGTACATCTCGATCCCTTACCGCACCTGTGGCCATCTGTGCTGCTGCGGGTGCGGCCACGAAGTCGTCACACCGCTCTCTCCGGCTCAGTGGTCCTTCACCTACGACGGCGAGAACGTGTCCCTCGCCCCCTCGATCGGTAACTGGTCACTTCCGTGTCAGTCGCACTACTGGATCCGTGACGGCCGCGTCCGCTGGAGTCGCCTGTACTCGGCGGCGGAGATCGATCAGAACCGGGACCGGGATCATCGCCTGCTGGCCCGAGATACCAGGAATCCCGGGCCAAGGTGGCGGCTGTCCAGGATCCGTCGCCATTTGCGGTTCTGGCGCCTGTAGGCCGGCGAGCGGGTACCTACCGCCCTGACGAACAAGCAGACCCGCAGGTGGAGCGCGACAGCGTTGACGGGGTCCAGCGATACCGCGCTGTGCCGTTGGTCTGGCGGTCGAGGCCGGCCTCGTACCCACGGCCCGGTGAACCGGATCTGGTTGACCGCCCAGTCACCTATCCCCTGCCAGGGGCGCAGGCGGCCGAGCTGATGATCTGCGGGGTTTTGTCGGTGGTGGTTCGGCATTGTGATGTCAGTGTGGGAGATGCGGGGATTCTGCAGGTCAGTTCGTTGCCGTGTGGGTTTCGGGTGGTGACATGGATGCCGATCTGGGGCTGACGTTTTTGGCGTCTGAGTAGGTCAGTTGGTTGCCGGTCGGTACAGCGTGGAGCGCATTGTTGCTGGTCAGGGCCGTGGGAGTGCTCCGGTGAGCGCTGCCTGGTGAAGGCGAACAGCATCCTCTTGCCGTATGGGGCCGATCGCGTAGCGGATTCCTGTTGCGGTGAGGGTGAGTTGTTCTCCGTCTTGGGCGGTGATGAGGGGGAAGAGCGGGCTGTCCGGGGCGCGGTCCTTCAGCTGACTGTGGATGAGGGCGGCGCGTATGAGGGGGCGTGTCCAGGTGGGCAGGGGGTAGAGCCGGCATCGGCGGTGGGTGGTGCTGTCGTGGACTTTGACGGTGGCTGCGTTCTCGTCGATGTCGATGGCGCGGATGAGTGCGAGCCGATCGATGTCGGCTGCGGTGATGGCGTGGATGGTCAGGGCTGCGGCGTGCAGCGGGTGGGCCACTGTGGTCAGCCGGGTGGCGAGGACGTCTCGCGCCGTGAAGTCGTCTCCGTGCAGGGACGGTGGGGCGCTGCCAGGGGTACCCGCGGGGGCGCCCTGGCACGGGGTCCGCGCGAGACGGTCCACCACTACGCCGTCCAACGGTGCTCGAGGGGTGATCCATTGCCCGTCGTCTTGGCAGGGTGCGGGGCCGGAGTGCCGGTGCTGCTCAGGGCTCGGGATGTCGGCCGGTGGGTGTTCTGTCTGCTCCAGGGCGACGCGTGCGTGGGGGAGGGTGCCGATGATGTGGTGCGGGGTTTCGTCGAGGAGCGTGGTCAGTGCGGGGCTGACCGGGCGGTGCCAGAGGAGGGTGAGGCGGATGCCGCTGCGCTCCCGCAGGGTGAGTAGTTGTCTGAAGCGGGTGTGTGTGAGGCGGTCGGTGCGGCAGACGATCAGGTGTCCGATGTGGTGGGCGAGTAGCCAGGCGCAGGCCGCGTCCCAGGCGGGGCGCTGGGAGTCGGCCCAGGTTCCGTAGGTTTCTCCGCCTTGAGGGAGGCGTTTGCCCAGGGCGTAAAGGATGTCGTGGGCGAGGGCGGCGGGTGCGCCGTTGGCGGGGCTGGGGTCGACGGTCAGACATCCCATGGCTGGGTCGTGTGCGTTGTGTGCGGCGGCAGTCCAGTCGGGGTGGTCGTCCTTGTCGTTGATGACGGTGACCGGTGGAGGACCGCCGGCCGTCATCACATGCCGCCAATTTTGCTGTAGACCCAGCGCACGAGGTCTTCGTCGACCTGCCCGAGGTTGAGTTTCTTCATGCCGGCGAGGACGTGAGTGGTGATGTTCGCCCAGTTGCGGAAGCTGCCGTGGGCGGCCTGTTTGTCGATTGCGTCGATCAACGCGGTGTCCACGTCCGCCCAGACGGGGTGGAAGGCGGGGATCGTGGCCCGTACCTCGTCCTTGGACATGCGGGTGAATTCCTGCCAGATGAAGATCCTGGAGGCCAGCATCGGTTCGCGGCGCAGGACCTTGTAGCAGCCGTCGCCTCCGGCGAAGATCACCGCGATGTCAGTGCGTTTGTCGTCCCACAGGTGGCGCCAGAACTCGAACCCGGTCTTCTTCATCCACTGCGCCTCGTCGCAGACCAGGACCCGGAACTCCTCGGAGAGCGGCTCCTTGAGGAGGGTGTCGAACTCGATCGGGCGGGCGGGCGGCTCGCCCGGCAGCCCCAGTGCCTGGAACAGGCCGTGGCGAATGTCGCGTGGGGTCGGTCCGGCCCGTAATTCCAGGCGGTGGGTGATGTCCGGGGCGAGGTGGCGCAGCGCGGAGTTCACTGACATCGTCTTGCCGGATCCGGCCGGCCCGTAGACGCACATCATGGCCTTGGCCTCGATGACGGCCTCGATGTTGTCCCTGGTGGTTAGCAGCGTGTCGGTACCGACCAACTGGGCCTGCTCCAGGCCCAGGAAGTGGTCTTCGCGCTCATCGGGCAGCAGCCCGTAGTCCAGATCAGCGATCATCAGCTTGGTCCTCATCAGCAGTAGGTGTGCGCGCCGTCCTGGGGCGGGCCCAGGTATCGGGCGCGGGGCCGTGCGGAACGAGATCGGGGCGGGCTAGCGCGCGGCGGTCCGTCTGCGCCGCCGCGCCCAGTTCCTCTTCGGCCTGCGCTGAGGTCGGGGAGGTGAGTGGCCGGGGTGGGGCTGCGGTGGTGGAGGCTTCGAAGCGCCGGCGGCGCAGCTTCTCCGCGGCTTTCAGATCGGCCCTGAGCCGCCGGGCGGCCGCGGTCCGTGCGGCCTGGACGGAGCGGATCTGCTCCTGGCTCGCGGCGGCGGCCAGGAACGCCGATCCGAGGTGGTGGCCGGTGGCGGCGTCGAAGACCTCGATGGTGTCGTCGTGGTGGGGCAGGTGCCGTACCGAGACTTTGGTGCCGGTACGGCCGTTCATCCACGGGGCGAGGTAGTCCCGGCGGCGCCACCGCACCCCGCTCGTGCTGATCGTGTACGTGCGGCCGTCGTCCTCCAGGGCGAACGTCGCCAGCTGCCCGGCGGACACATCCGTGAGCGGTGTCGCGTCGGCCTGCCACGCCTGGAGGGGGGTTTCCCCGTTCAGCGCGGCGGGACGATGGAGGGTGTTCCACCAGGTCACCCAGTCCAGCAGCAGCCCCACGAACGCCTCGTAGGTCAGGGGCGGGGCGTCGGGGTCGGCGAGCCGGCCACCGGTGAGTTTCTGGCGGCCGGTGTAGCGGGGGAGTGAGACGAGGAACATCTCCTCCACCGCGTCGTTCAACGCCTCGATCGAGCCCTTCAAGTGCGGGGTGTAGGCGGGCAGATCGGTGACGGGGACGGCGAGCGCGCCCATCGCCGCGGTGACCGTCGCGCACAAGAACTCCTTGCCGCGATCCACCCGGATCTGACCCGGCAGCCCGCCCACCGGCCCGAACGGCTCGCTGCGGGTGATCGCGATCCTCAGGGACGCCAGCACCGCGTCCCGGCTCGGAGCGTGCGCGGTGACCGCGGCCCCGGTGATCGCCTTGGTGGCGCAGTCGATGAACCAGGTCACCCACGGTGTGGCCAGCTCGCCTTCTACATCGACTTCGACGGGCACGTGCTTGTGGTCGCCCTCCCACGCCGCGTTGCGATGCGTCGGCGGGCGCTGCCCGAACACGTCGTGAGCACGGCGGGCGGCTTCCCCGCTCTTCAGCCCGGCCCGCTCGCCGCGGGTCAGGTCCCGGCGGATCGCCCGGTGCAACGTGGAGAGCGAGGGCACCGCGGGAGCGTTCGGATCGTCGGCCGCCCGCTGTACCAGCTCGGCGTGGACTCGGGAGGCGTTACCGCCCCACAGCGCCAGCAGCCGCCGGACTTCCGTGGTGACCGTGAAATGGGGCGCCTCCACCCGTGCGAGGCGGTGATCCTCGCGGGCAGCGGCCAGCCACCGCCACACTGTCCGCTCCGACTTCCCCAACGCCTTTGCCACCAGGCGCACATGCGCGGCGCTCAGCTCACCGCGGCTGTCGAGGTCCAGCAGCCGGGGCATTGCCGCCGCCCGGCCCGACGCTGGCGGGAACACGGCCACCGGACCGCTTTCGCGATCACCATCACGCCTTCCCTGCATCATGGCCCTTCCCACGAGAACCGGACGGCATGAACTGCCCTCCAGGCCCCAGGTATCGCAGCCCTTCGGCACCCTACTGACGTGAATCGGCATAAGACTGACAGCAGCCATGGTCATCCGGTACAGATGTGCCTCCACGTGGCGCCCAGCATGGTTGATCTGGTGCTCTGCACGGGCGCCGACGCCCGCGTCTTGTGGCCGGGGTGCGTATCCGGTGTCACTGACCCAGGTACGGGGCGTGCTGCTCGGACGGTTCGGCCGGGTGCAGGCACGTCTATGGGCACGTGGTCATGTGTGGGTACGTGCGGGGGAGCGGCGGGTGCGGTGGCGTCGGGTGGTGAGGCTGTTGATGTCTGTGGTGGCCGCGGTCAGGGCGTCCAGCCTCTCACCCCGTCCAACTGACCGCCGTCCGAGGGATGAAAAGTCATACCGGACAAGGAGATGAGCTGTCCGCACACAAGGAGATCAACTCTCCGCTCACCCGGACGTCCCACTGTCCGTGGACAGCGACTTCGACGCCTACTGGCGCTACCACCAGCAACGCGATCACCTACGGTTCACACCATCCGCTACCGCGACATACTCACCCTCGCCGCATGACCAACAGCCCGGGAACAAGGACTGCCCGCGGCGTTAGGGTTTCCGGGACAGGCCATACGGCACGCTGCACCCCTGGGGACGAAACAGTATGGGACACGGAGCGCGGAAGCAGCTGGCGGAGCTGCTCGGCGACGCACAGCGGCGCGGGGACTTCAGCACCCGTATCGAGATGTCGGCCCGCGCGCTGAGCATCGAGGTCGACGGGGTGGGGGAACTGCCGCTGCCGCTGCGTGCCCCGGTCACCAAGAAACTGATCGCGCAGGCCCGGCAGGCATCCTTCGGCCGCGGCGAGCAGACCCTGTCCGACACCAGCGTCCGCGACACCTGGGAGATCACCCCGGACCGCATCACGCTCGGCGGCACCGACTGGGACCGCACCCTGGACGGCGTCCTCGACGGTGTCCGCACCGCGCTCGGTCTGCCGCCCACCGTCGTCCTACGTGCCGAGCCGCACGCACTGCTCGTCTACGGCAAGGGCCAGTTCTTCCTGCCGCACCAGGACTCCGAGAAGGACGACTCCATGGTGGGCACCCTGGTCGTCTCGCTGCCCTCGCACCACACCGGCGGCGAACTCGTCGTCTCGCACGCCGGCCGCAGCGTCGTCCATCAGGCGTCCCGGGAGAAGCTGACCTTCGCCGCCTTCTACGCGGACTGCCTGCACGAGGTCAAGCCTGTCAAGTCCGGCTACCGCGTCACCCTCACCATGAACCTCCTCGCCGAACGCATCCGCCCGGCTGGCGAGGACGACGGGGACCCGGTCGCCGACCTGGCCCACTGCTTGACCGAACACTTCACCGAGCCGGCCGAAGAGCGCTACGCCTACGGCCGCCAGAAGGCCGCGCCCCCGAACCGCCTCGTGTACCTCCTCGACCACGAGTACACCCAGCGCGGCCTGGACTGGGACCGCCTCAAGGGAGCCGACGCCACCCGCACCGCCCTGCTCCGCCAGGCCGCCGCAGAGACGGACTGCGAAGCGGTCCTCGCGTTGGCCGAGGTGAAGGAGACCTGGGACGCGCATGCGCCGTACGACCGCTACGACTACTACGGCGAGGTCGAGCACTACGACGACTGCGAGGACGAGGAGTGCGAGGGTGAATGTCTCCTGGACCCCGACGGGGAACCCGGTGCCGAGCGCCGCCGCAGCGGCGACTTCTCCAGCTACGAACTGAACGAGCTGATCGACGACGAGATCACGCTAAGCTGGTGGACCCGCCCGGACGGCACCGGCGGCGAGCAGATCAACCTGCCCGTCGCGTACGCCGAGGTGTGCGCCACCACCGAGAACAAGGACCTGACGCCCTACCAGTCCGAGTACGAGGGCTACATGGGCAACTACGGCAACACCCTCGACCGCTGGTACCGGCGGGCCGCCGTGGTCCTGTGGCCCCGGCAGCGCTCGTTCACGGCCCGCGCCGAGGCCGGCTCCGAGGGCGCACTGCGGGAACTTCAGGGCCACCTGGATGCCGGGGACCTCGACCGGGCGCGCACGCTCGCCCAGTCGCTCGCCCCGTTCTGGAAGCACCACGGTTCGGGCGAGGCGGCCGCGGCGCTCTTCGCCGCCGCCCTGCCCGTCGCGGTGGGACTGCGGGAAGCGGACACTGCCACGATGCTCCTCGCGCCTTTTGGGGTGGAGGCCTTGGGTGAGCGGCACGCCCCGGGTCTCGCGGCAGCGGCCGCGCGGTACGGACGGACGTGGGCCCGCGGGGCCGTCAGCAGCTGGTTCGGCACGGTTGGCGCGTACACCGGGGCCGGCCGCGCGGCGTGGCTCGAATCGCTGCCCGGCCTGTGCACCGCGCTGCGGGCCGTCGACGGCGATGGGGACGCGATGGCCTCGCCGCTGGCCGAGGGTGCCTGGCAAGCAGTCGAGCAGCAGCTCACCAGCTGGCTCGGCGTAGGCCGCGAGACGGAGCGCCGCACAGGCATGGAGGGGCTCGGCGCATCACTGGCCCGCGTCCTGCAGGCGGCAGGGCCCGAGACCGCCGACACCATCGCCGCCACGCTGCGCGGCCTGCCGGACACCGCCCTGGAATGCCTGCTCCCCGCCCTGCGCACCGCGGCCCGCCAGCCGACGACCATACGCGACGGCGCACCCGCCGCCCGCGCCTTCCAGACCCTCGCCGACCACTGCGAGGACCGGCTCGCCGCGGCCCTCACCCGCCCCGTACGCGCGGCCGACGACTGGTCCCTCACCCCGGCCGGGACATGCCGGACTGGCTGCGGACTCTGCCCCGACTTGGACGCCTTCCTCACCTCCCGTACCCGCCACGTCATGGAGTGGCCGCTCGCGAAGGACGGACGCCGCCACCTCCACAGCCGCATCGACCAGGCCGGCCTGCCCGTCTCCCACACCACCCGGCGCCAGGGACGCCCCTACGTTCTGGTCCTGACCAAGACGGACGCCGTCTTCACCCGTGAACAGGCGACCCGTACCCGCGCCGAGACCGACCTGGCGTGGCTGCGGGACAAATGGCCCCGGGCGTGCGGCTGAGAGGTGACACATCCGTACCTCTCCCCGACAGCGATGACGAGAAGAGCGAAGGGCGCGGGCAATGCCGTTGCTTGAATGGCTAAACCAGTTTGGGTACGAGGGTGATGGCCTTCGGCTGGACGCGGCGGGTCGGTTTGAGCCTCCCTGGCCCTGCCCTGCCCCGCTGCCCGTCCGGCGCCGCTTACGGCCAGCGCATTTCGATCTCGGACAGTTGCTGCACCCGCTCCGGCGGCAGCGTGGCGGCCCTGCTGCGCTGGTTGCTGATCCACGATCCCAGCTTGAGGTCTCGTTCCTCCTGGTTCTCGCGGCCGTCGCCGGTGACGATCCGTTCGACGTGTCCCCTGGGCACCCGAAGGTGCCCCTCTCGTTCGTAGTACTGGCGGGCGGCGGCGTAGTTCAGTGCCCACTTGTCGCTCTGCGTGCGGCGTGGCTTCGGCTTCTCGTCCTCAGCCGCGGGCTCGATCCCGAGGACCTGCTCGCACATCCACTGCTGTCCGCCGGTGAGCCGGTCCCATCCAAGACGCTGCGCTGTGACCCAGCGTCCGAGGTCCTCGCCCTGGTGCAGGGTCTCGCCCGGCGCGGTGGGCAGCACGCGGTGGGCTTCCAGGTGCTGGCGGACGAGGTGGAAGGCGCGCTGCCATTCCACGGGCCAGGCGGGGCACCATGATGGGTCGATGTCCTCCAGTTGCTCGCGCCGCTGGGGGGCCAGCGTCTGGGCGCGGGCGTCGGCGCGCGCGTTCTTCAGCCAGATGCCGGTCTTGTGGCCCTGGTGGACGGCGTCCAGCGGCGCCAGGAGGTGTCCGTTCCCCTTCGCCCACCCACGCGCCGCGGTGAGCCCTTCCTCCCACGCGACGTCACGGTGCGACCAGACCATGCCCAACTGCTCCAGCTGCCAGGCGCGTTCGGCTTCCAGGCGGCCGCGGGCGTGAAGGTGGCGGGCGTCGGCGATCCACTGCCCGAGGGGGAAGCCTGCGAGCGAGACCGGCCATCTCTCACGCACACCCTCGCTCTGCTCTTCGCTCCGGCCCTCGGTCTCCTGCTCCCGGCTGTCGGGCACGCGGTAGGTGAACGGGATCTTCAGGTGGCCGTGGAGCCGGGTGTAGAGGACGGCGGCTTCCACGCCGCGCCGCCAGTGCTCTTTCTCGGGGTTGAGGACGCGCAGGTTGATGAACGCGGCGAGGGCGGCCGCATCGCGCGGGGTGCTGAACTTCAGCAGCGCCCGTGCCGGCACCGAGATGAGGACGCCGTCTTCGCCCTCGGTGCTCTCTGTGTCCTGGCCTCCCTCACGGCTCTGGACGCCCGTGGAGTGGCTGGGCGCCTGTGGCGCGGCCAAGTGCCTCCACGATGCGGGTGTCGTGCGCCCTGAGGGCTTCCAGGAGCTTGGCGAGCCCGCCGTAGGCCTTGCTTGTGAGCATGGTGTCCGCACTTTCCCCGGGCCCGAGCAGGATCGGCACCACGAGTGAGGCCACCTTGCCCTCGCCGGGCTGGATGCGCAGGGCGCGGCCGACGGCCTGGACGAGGTCGGGCATGGAGCCGCGGACGTCGGCGAAGTACACGCTGTCGCAGTTGTGGATGTCGACGCCCTCACCCAGGACCTTCGCCGACCCCAAAAAGCGCCTGGCCATCTCCGCGCCGTGCGCGCCGCCGGCGAACTCGTCCAGCACGCGGCGCCGGTGGGCCGGTGGGTGATCGCCGCAGAGCCAGTCGGCCCAGACCGCGCCCGGGTACAGCTGGGGGTCGTCCGCGTGCAGTTGTGCGGCGACGTCGGGAAGGCCGGCTGCGAAGGCCTCGGCTTCCTTGACCAGGTGGTGGAAGACCAGCGTCCTGCGGAAGTCCTCCTCGGCGGACGCCTTCAGCAGTGCCGTCTGGAGAGCCGCGAGCCGTGCCCCGCGCACCTCGTCCGACCGGCCCTCAGCCCCCAGGAGCTGGGCAGCCTTCAGCTGGGTGTCGGTGATGTCCACGCACACCACCTGGTACGGCGCGCAGATCCCCCAGTTGATCGCCTCGGACAGCGTCAGGGTGTAGCACCTGCTGCCGAACGGCCCGTCCGGATCATCCTCCATCGACGCGACCAGCTCACCGGGTACCCCCGGCTCGGTGTCGTCCAGCTTGATGATCTGAGGGTGTTTGGGAGTGGTGGATCGTCATCGTGTTGGGAGTGGAATGTCGGGGGTTTGAGCTGTGGGTCTTCCGTAGATGGGGCTCTCATATGTTGACGATTCCGGACTCTTGTTTTTGACGGAGTGTCATGTCGGTTTGGTGGAGACTGCAACGGAGGGGCCGGTGACACGGCAGGTCGATAGAGGGGCCGGGGCGGGGAGAGGGCTGTCTGGTCTTCTGGTGGGTGGGCCCGGTGGCTACCGGTGGGGGCTCAGCGGCTTGGCTGCCGTGTGCGCGGGGTGTCGGCCCGGCGGGCCAGGTTCACTCCACAGGCGTCGGCGTGGGTGGTGAGTTCGTTACCGCCGCGCATAGTGATCATGGGGAACAGTGCTGCGCTGACGGGGCGGGCACTGAGTTGGTGGTGGGCTGCCACGGCCAGGAGCAGAGGCCGGGCCCAGCCGGGTACGGGGTGGATCTGAGGTTCCCCCGGCCTGCGGGAGATACTGATCAGCTGGTCAGGAGGGGTTGACGGGGTTTCAGGTTCGTTCGTTCGGCCGTTGCCTGGTCGGCGTAGTACTTCTCCTCGAACTCGATCGGACTGAGGTAGCCGAGCCGCTTCTGGATGCGCCGGGAGTTATAGAACCCATCGATGTACTCGAACAGCGCCAGGTTCGCCTCGGCCCGGGTGGCGAAGACGCGGCCGCGGATGCACTCCGTCTTGGTGATCATCCACAGGTTCTCCGCGAGGGCGTTATCGTACGAGTCCCCGACCGAGCCCATGGACGCCTGAACCCCCGCTCGTAGTAGGCGAGTTGTGAGCTTGATCGACGTATATTGACAGCCGTGATCCGCGTGATGAATGAGCTGTCCGGGCTCGACCTCGCGGGAAGCGAGGGCGTACTCGAGCGTGGACAGCACCAGGTCGGCGTCCGCGCGGGCGGAGGTCTCCCAGGCCACCACCCGGCGGGAGAACGCGTCCCGGATCGCGGACAGCCACAGGGGCCCCTCGCTGGTGGGGATCATCGTGAGGTCGGTGACCCACAGCCGGTTCGGCGCGGGCGCCGTGAAGTCGCGCTCGACCAGGTCCGGGGCGAGCGTGGCCCCCGGATCACGGCGCGTGAAACCCTTGCGTCGCGGGCTGATGCCCGCGATGTCGGCCTCGCGCATCAGGCGCTCGATCCGTTTGCGGCCCACGTGCACGCCTTCGCGCTTGAGGGTCGCATGGACGCGCGGCGAGCCGTAGATCCCGCCGGAATCGGTGTGGATCTGCTTGATCTGTTCGGTCAGCTCGGCGTCCCGGCGCACGCGTTCGCACGGCTCGCGCTCCGCGCGGCGCCAGCGGTAGTAGGTGGAGGAGGCGATTGCAGTTCCCGAAGTACGCACTCGACTCCCAGGTCTCGATGCTCGGTAAGGAGCTCGATCACCTGGGCCGGGTCGGGTCGAGTTGCGCCGCGAAAAACGCCGAGGCCGTCCGCAGAACCTCGTTCGCCCGCTTGAGCTGGGCGTTTTCCTTGCGCAGCGCCGCGAGTTCCGCTCGCTCGTCGGTGGTCAGCCGGTCGTCGCGCTCGCCGGCGTCCGCCTCGGCCTGCCGGATCCAGCCGCGCAGGGCCTCGGGATGGACACCGAGGTCGATGGCGAGCTTCTTGATCTGCGGCTTGGGGTCCGCGGTGCGATACATACGCACTGCGCGGTCACGCAACTCGAGCGAGTATTTCCTGGGGGCAGCCATGGTCGATGTTCCTCTCATGAGTCCCATCTGACCCGCTGTCACTTCTTTCCGCATCTCGGGGGAACCTCAGCCCGGCCTGTGAGGACTGCTGTTGGGGAACCCTCAACCAGCGGCGATACCGCACTTCCAGATCTGCACAGACAGCACGTCATGTTGATGCCGAACATCAAATGCGGAGGAGAACAAGGTTGCCGAGATGGTGCAGAAGGGGCAGACGGTGTACTACGAGGTCACCGCTCTTACAGCGGCGAAAATGCCGTTCCCGATTATCTGACCATCAATTGGCTGAACCTGGATACTGGGGAAATTCCAGCCGACCCCATTACGATCTGGAACACCCCGTCTGGTCTCGAGCCGTGACCCGGTGTAGCTAGTAGGTTGTCATAGGGTGCGGGCAAATTTCACTTGCGAGATTTGCCCGCACCCTTCCTCTTGGAAGGTTTCTCTATGTGGGTGCAGCGCCTAGTCGAGTTCACTGGCTGGGAGTCGTCGGTTCACTCCGTCGATTGGGCGAGGGTCGAGGGGGAGTTGCAGGCCCCTCTGCCGGCGGACTTCAAAGAGCTGTGTGAAGTTTTCGGTGGAGGTACGTTCTGTGACTCCGTATCCTTTCTCGGGGACACGGAGGGGTTCTCATTCGACTTTCTCGGACGATGGCGGGTGACTATGCCGGTAGAAGGAGCCGGTGGCTCGTACCCGGTATATACGCCGGGCGGCATTGGTGTTGTCACGTGGGCATCGACGGAATGGGCCGATGAATACTGCTGGCTTATTGACGCGCGGCGACCCGGTGAATATCCCATTCTTGCGCGAGATGACGGCGGCGAGTGGTGCAAGTTCGAAATGTCGACGTCCGAATTCCTCTACCGGGTTCTTTCGGATGAGAATTTCAAACCTTTCGGGATCGCGCAGTACGGCCTTGATCCGACATTCCTGCCGGCCCGCTCGGTCGAAGGGACGTGAGCTGATGCGACAGCAAAGCGTGGGTCGCGGACTGAGAGTCGCCGGCTGGATACTTGTACCGCTGGGACTGGTGCTGCTGTTGCTGGGAGGGATGGGGTACAGCGGCGGCGCGGCCCATGAGCAGATCACCGTCTCAGGCGATGCGATGCAGCCCACCTATCGTCCGGGCGAGCGGTTGGTCATCGAGCACATCGACCAGGACAAAATACGCCGAGGCGACGTCGTCCTCGTCAGCGTGCCAGGCCGGTACGGGGGTGCACCGGCCCTGCAGCGGGTGATCGGCCTGGGCGGAGACCGCGTGGAGTCCACCGACGGTACGCGGGTCGCCGTGAATGGCAAGCAGATCGACGAACCGTACGTAAGGCGCGACACGTTCGGCCCGGCGGGAGTGCAATATGACGTGACCGTCCCGGAAGGACGGCTGTTCCTGCTCGGCGACCACCGGGCTAGCGCAAACGACTCGCGCTACTTCCTCAGCGAACAGTCGGGCAGCGTTGCGGCCTCCGACGTGCGCGGCCGTGTCCAGGCCGATCGGGCCGTGCCGCTGGTGCTGCCGGCACTGCGGGTCTTCGGAGCCCTGCTGACGCTGGTCGGGATCGGGTTGGGAATCTGGGGGTACGTGACCAGGCAGCGTTCCCGAAACACGGGCGCGGTGGTAACGGCATGGCCTGTGGCTTAGCCTCGATCTTTCGCGCGCCCAGCAGACTGGAGGTCTTGATGTTGTAAGTGACCTTTGGGTGAAGGAGTTCGCCGACGAACACAAGGAGTGGCTGCGAGTGGCACCGGCACTCTGCAATCGTTCTAGGGTAAGAGGACGGATGAAATGAGCGTTCCGTCGCGATATGCGGTTCGACTGACGATTGGGAGTTTCATGTTCGGACTCCTTGCCGTCGTCTCGGGATGTGGAACCCTGCATGCAGGAAATGCTGGATCTTCCACATCCGCTTCCGACCCGAGGATGTACGCCGGGTGTGCTTCTGGGCGGAGCCTGGAAGAGGTGAAGAAGGTTTACGGTCTCGTGATTCCAGCAGGGGTCCAGGGACTACGATTCTGCGAGCAGAAGCATTGGTCCGGAGCGTCCGGAGAAATGCGGTTCGATTCATCCAGGGAAGTCATGGATAAGTTCCTTTCCGAATCCAGTAAGTCGACGGTAGAACTGACGAAAATCACTTCTCCCCAACTGGATGGAAAGTGGCAATCCATCGCCGAAGGCACACCGATAGAGAGCGGCAGCTACGTGAATAGGGTGGATGGTTGCGACAACGACATAACCGTCGACGTGGTGTCCCTGTCAGGGGATAGCGTACGAACGTACGTCGACATGGTCTGCGCATCGTAAGCTGCAAGGCTTACGAAAGCTGGCCCTTCGGTCAGGGGGAGCGAGTCCTTTATCGCTCCCCCTGACCGAAGGGCCCCGGCGTGTATCCCGATAGTCCGAGTTCGTCGTGATCGGTGACAGCGGGGGTTTTGGACGCAAGAGAACACGGCCCCTTGCGGATCATGGAGGTGTCTAGACTTCACGATCTGTAAGGGTGCCGTGTTCGTTCCTCCATCATCCCCCATACCCTCTCCCTCCTGGATCCCCGCCCCGCCGACTCGCGTGGATACCCGCGATGCCGCGCAAGTGCGCTCGCTGGTCGCCGAGTTGGCGGCAGTGCCCGACCCTCGTGCCCGCAAGGGCAGCAGGACGTGGCGAAGAAGATGAACGCCGACGACCACGCCGCGTATCTGTCGTCGACGACGGACTACACCTACGACCCCGTCGAGCGGCTCGCCAAGTCGGTCAAGACCGGCACGGGCGCCGGCACGGAAACCTACGTCCATGACGACAACGCCAACGTCATCAGCCAGACCGTCAAGGGCACGTCCACGACCTACAACTACGACCGCAACCGCCTCCTGACGGCCACCACCGGCGGTACGACGGCGAACTACAACTACGACCCGTTCGGCCGCCAGGAGTCGGTCACCTCGGGCGGCAAGGTCATCGAGCGGAGCGTGTACGACGGCTTCGACCACACCGTGGAGTCCCAGAAGGCGGATGACACGGGCGTACTGAAGTCGACGAAGTACACCTTCGACCCGCTCGACCGCACCGCATCGAAGACGACGGACGGCAAGACGACGGACTTCGAGTACCTGGGCCTCTCCAATGAGGTACTGGACGAGAAGGTCTCCGGCGAGTTGACCAAGTCGTTCCAGTACAGCCCGTGGGGCGAGCGCCTGTCGCAGAGCAAGCACAACGCCGACGGCTCGACCGAGGACGGCTACTACGGCTACAACAGCCACACCGACGTGGAGACCCTGACCGACAAGAACGGCGACACCAAGGCCACCTACGGATACACCGCCTACGGCAAGGACGACGACTCGCAGTTCACCGGCATCGACAAGCCCGAGGCCGGCCAGCCGGACAAGGAGGAGTACAACCCGTACCGCTTCAACGCCAAGCGCTGGGACGCCCAGTCCGGTACGTACGACATGGGCTTCCGCGACTACACCCCGGGCCTCAACCGCTTCACCACTCGGGATATGTATACCGGCGCCCTCGCCGACATGAACCTTGGCAACGACCCCATGACCGGCAACCGGTACGCCTTCACGGGCGGCAACCCCATCAGCAGGGTCGAACTGGACGGACACCGTCCCGACTACTGTGACGATCCGGGTGTGGGCTGCCGTATGACGTCGACCGGCTGGGAGGTTAACGGTGTCGTGCGCGACTGAGGTTGGGGCGTGTTGGCCTGAGGGGTTGGCTGATGGGTGATTACCGCTCTGCGGTGCGGTCGGAGACGAGGCCGGCGATGGCCAGATGGGTCTCGGTGTAGTACTCACGGCGGCCGAGGTACCGCTGGAGGGGCCTCCACTGCTTGTGCTCGGCGTTGGCGTGCTCGACGCATATCCGCTCCGAGGATTGCTTCTTGCGGGCCTCCTCCCAGGCGGTGATCTCCTCGGCCGACGCGTCCTTGGCGGGCTTCTTCGGCGGGGCGTGGACCTGGCCGGGAAACCGTTTGGCCAGGCCCCGGTATCCGGCATCAACCTTGGCCTTGACCTGCGGGTACTGCTCGAGGAGGGCCTCGATCCCCTCGGTCTTGACCGCCGTCTGATCATGCATACGGCCGGGCCGGATGGCGCCGGTCCACAGAGTGCGGCCCTGTCCGTCGGTGATGACGGTGGCCTTTTTGGTGTTCTGCCGCATCTTGCCGGACACGAACGCACGCCGGCCGGGGCGGCCCGCCTTCGGACGCCGGACCCGTACCTCGGTGCCGTCCAGGCGCAGCTCAACACCCTTCGCGGTGGCGTAGGCGAAGACATCGGTCAGCGTGTGCAGACGCAGTCCCGCCTCGCCGGGGACCGCGAAGCCCCGCGCCGCCAGCAGAGGACGGATCTCATGGACGGCCCGCGTGACGGTGGAGCGGTCCACGCCGTAGAAGACGGCGAGAGCGGCGTGCGGAAGCTGGAAGCGCAGGATCACCAGGGTCGCGATCACTCGGTCGGTGAAGACCAGTTGATGGCTGGGTCCGCCGCCCTCGGCGCGCAGACGCTCATGGCCTCGGCGTTCGCCCAGCCGGGACTCTTCCCGCGCCATCCACGGTCCGGTCAACTCGGCGATGAGCGCCCCGAGTCGACGCCTCGAGATGCCCGTGCAGATACGATGCGAGAGAGCCGTACGGGCCAAGGATCGCTTCACAACCATCCCAACCCGTACGGCTCTCCTCACGTTCCCGACCAGCCGAAACCGCTGTCGTACACCACGCCGTAAGTCCTCGCCGATCCCGAAGGGCGACAAAGCTGGCTCTTCGCCGAACACTCCGCACGACGTCGCGCCGTTCGACTCCAAGTCCAGCTGGAAGGACTGGTTCAACTACGGGCTTACCCAGACAATGAGCCTGTACAACAGCATCACCGAGGGAGCGTGCTGGGCCGGTCTGCAGTTGTCGTGCGACCTCTGGAATCGCTACCGGGAGCAGAGCGGCGACACCTACACGCTGCAGAGCAAGACGGTGGACAACCTTCTTGAGGACGAGGGCCTGAGCCGCGGCCTCAAGAAGGAGCTGGAGCGCTGGGAGTCGTACGCGACAAGCCAGTGCGCAGGCGGCGGTACGTGTTCGTTCTCCGGTGACAGTGGGTGGCTGAAGACGAAGTTTCAGCGTCTTGACGCCAAGAACGCCATCGGCAGTGTGAAGTTCCGGGTCACCGGTTCCGTCACCATGGGTGCCGGAGGCGAAGCGCGGACGCGGTACCAGGTGGACCTCTTCAAGAACTGGAACTTCGACCGGGGGAAGACCGCGCCTGTCCCGTTCCTGACGGACGCGACGGGCAAGGAGATCGACCTCGGGCAGTTCGTCGACCTGCATGAGCATGGATGGGCACAGGAATATGACATGGTCGGAACCAGTACCATGCACTACTTCTAGCTGCGGGGGAGGACATGGGTAGTCGCAGAGGGCGAGGAATGACCGTAGTAACGATACTGCTGCTGGGCCTGCTCGCGATGTCGGGTATCGCGTACGCGATGTTCGAGGCAGTGACTGTGACCAGCGCACAAGCAGCCGATGACTCACGGATGTTCACCAGGTGTGCGCGGGGCAAGTCCCTGAAGGACACCCTGAACACCTACCGGCTGGTCCTTCCCGCGCGGGCCGAGAATGTGAAGTTCTGCGATCAGGACGACTGGTCGGGTTCTGCCGGAGAGATGCAGTTCGAGATCGACAGGGCCGACCTGGCGCCGTTCCTCGAGTCCTCCAGCGGGGGCGAAGTGGAACTGGTTCCGATCGAATCCTCCGGCGACAAGGGGCGGTGGCAGACCATCCCCAAGGGCGTCACGGTCGATTCGGGACGGTACAACATCACAACCGCGACCTGCGACAGCACCGTCTATGTGGATGTGCAGACGGCGCGGGGCAACATGGTACGTGTGTACCTCGAGATGGTGTGTATGTCGTGACACCGCCCTTGAAGGCCCGTCGCCGCACCTGGTTGGTTTGACCGGACCGCGAGCAGGTTGAGCAGCCGCTCGGCTGGGGAACCCCCCAGCCGAGCGGCTTGCGTGGCCGGCCGCTGGTGCGTTCGTCAGGCCGCACCAACCCGGTTTCTGGGACTCCCCGCGGTGGACCACGTGCCAGCGCAGATGCTTGGATTCCTGGCATTCCCCCTCGTTGGCCTCGAATTTGGCAGGGGTGGAGCTGGGGTCCTCGTCTGTCCCGGACCCGGCGCAGCCGTCCTTGTGATGACCGCATGATCGTCGGAGGGGCCGCCCCGCCGCGTGCGGCGGGGCGGCCCCTCCGGGTGGTCAGTGCACTGCTCGGGTGACGTTCAGCTCGGCGGCCGTAGTGTACGGTCCGGCGTGAGAGGACGTGGCGACGAGCTTGAGGTAGCGGGCCGGCGTGCCGTTCAGAGTGACGGTCTGCTCGGCCGTGGTGTTCGCGAAGGTCCCGGTGGCGGCCTTGGTCCACGCGGTGCGGTCCGTGCTCACCCAGACCTCGTATCCGGCTATCCGGCCGTTGGCGCTGTTCTGGCGGGGCAGGTAATGCAGGCCGGTGGCCTCGAGCTCTTCACCGAGGTCGAGCACGATGTGGTGAGGCAGCGGGTCGGCTGCTCCCGACCAGCGGGTGTGCCAGAAGGTGGCCGGGTCACCGTCCAGGACATTCGTTGCGCGGCCGTCCTCTCCGACGGTCTCCTCGCTGTCGACCTCGACCACCCGCATCTGCTTTTGGGGGACTATCGCGGGGTGGAACGTGGTGCCGGTGCCCTTGTCGGTGGTCGTGGCGTTCTTGTAGGTGGCCTGTGCGGACAGTGTGTAGGCGCTGGGCTTTGCGTCCGCGGGGGCGGTGACCGCCCAGGTGGTCTTCACCGACTGGTCGGGCTTGACCGTGGTGAACGTGGTGGGCGAGGTGGCCTCGGCTGTCCAGCCGCTGGGCACGGTGAGGCTGACGGAGGCGTCCGAAAGCGCTGTCGGGCTGCTGTCGTTGGTGTAGGTGGTCGTCACGGTGACGGCGGAGCCGGGCTTGAAGACCGAGGGCGTGTCGACCGTGAGCGAGTGGTGCACCCCCATGAAGCCGGGCACCTCCCACCTTTGGTGGAGCTTGCCGTCGCAGTTCCGGAGTTCCGCGGGGGTTCCGTTGGCGATGTCGGAGCCGGGGACGGTCAGGCAGTGGTCGGATGCCGGGTTGAGCAGGGAACCGTTGGCCTTGGGCTGCCAGGTCTGCGCGGGGGTGCCGTCGCAGTCGGCGAGTCCGGTCCCGGTCCCGTTCGCGGTGGCCGTCAGGCACTTGTCGGACTGGCGGATCGTGCCGTCCGCGTGCCTGATCAACTGCTGGTTGGTGGCGGCTTCGCAGGGCCACAGGCCGAGCGCGCCCGCCTTGGCCGGGTCGGTCTGGTGGTTCTCCAGGCATCGCCCGGCCATGCCGCGCAGGCGCTCGGTCTTCGACGTGTCCCACACGTCGGTGATCGTGGAGATGTCCGCGTCGGCCGTGTGGTTGATGTGGTCCAGGCCGTACATGTCCAGCAGCGTGCGCAGCACGTTGTAGTGGTTGATCTTCTGGTCGTACTCGCCGGCCCTGGCCATCGGCCCGACCATGATCGTCGGGATGTGGTTGGCCGGGGTGAAGTCGTCCTCGTCCCAGGTCAGCACGAACAGGCTGTTGTGCGTCTTGGCCCACTGGATGTACGAGTCGAAGGTGTTCTTGACGAAGGCGTCACCCTGCGCGAGGGAGCCGTCGTGCATGCTCTGCTGGCCGTTGCCCACATAGAAGGAGACGGTGGGCAGCTTGGCGAACCCGTCCGGCGTGGTCGGGAACTCCTCCTGCCGCTTGTCCATCGGATTCAGGTTGCCCGGCACCCCCGGGATGTTCTTGTAGCGGAGCCACTGGGTGGGCAGGCCCTGGTTGGCGTAGTCCGCGAAGCTGTACCCGTGGGTGGTCAGCTGGTTGGGCAGATTGTCGGTGTCGACGGACTGCGGCTCCGGCCAGGCGCTGGACTTCACGATGTCCGAGGCGGACAGCAGCGCGTAGTAGTTGGGCAGGCTCGGGTGTGTGACACCGTACGAATTGGTGAACGACGCGCCCTGGGCCTCCAGGGACTTGATGTACGGCACCTGGTCCTCAGGCTTGGTTGACGGGTTCCGGAGGATGTCGTCGTAGCCCTTGTTCTCCATCATCACCATGACCACGTGGTCAGGCTTGGGAACCGCGGTGGATCCCACGACAACCGAAGACTTGGCGTCCGAAGACCCGGCGTCCGGGGTCGCCGCGGCCGCGGCGACCGTACCCGGAAGGGCGATACATGCCAGCAGGGCCGAGGCCATCAGGCCACGGATGCTTGGGCGCGGAATGCGCATGCTGGTGCTTCCTTGTTAGTGCGACTGGGGTTCGAGCGGTGTGACAATCTCGTCGTGACCGCGTGTCTAGAAGATCAGCTCGCCTGAGGCGTATCCGCTGCCTGCGTGCTGATCCAGGGCATCGCCGACTGCCTAGCTGGACAGGCTGCCGGTGGTCTGGCCGCTGTGCTTCCAGGTTGCTGCACCGCGCAGCAGCTTGTGGTCGGAGACCTTGGTGTCCATCGGCAGCACGTCGGCCTTGGGGTTGGCGAAGTACTTGGCGCTGAGGAAGACGTAGTCGATCTTGCCGCCGTCCTTGCTGTCCTGACCCGAGCGGCACTGAGACACCTCCGCCGAGAGGCAGGCGGGGGTGAAGTAGTCGCGGTCGGTCTCGTCGACCTCGATCATGGTTCCCTTGGCGCCGCCACCCAGGGCGGGCTCGTAGAAATACGAGGCCATGGTGCTGGCGGGCGGGGCGTTGAAGTCCCCGCCCAGCACCACCGGGATGCCCGCGTCTTCCCATGCCTTGGCCTGCGCGGCGAGCTCACGCGCCTCGGCGTCGCGCAGCGTCGGCGAGGCCGACCAGTACAGGTGGATCGAGCAGGACCAGGTGATCCGGCCCTGCAGCCGGGACTTGATGCAGGGGTTCTTGATCGGCTCCGACTCGCCGCCCTGGGTCAGGTCCAGGACGGTGGTCTCCAGCGCCGGCCCCTTGACGAAGACCGCCATTCCGTAGTCGCTGCCGTGGCAGATCGTCGGATAGCCCGACAGCGTCGCGGTGTACAGGCCGCTGAACCCCTTGGGAGCGAGCTTGGCCAGGATCGCGTCGTACTGCGAGCGGCACACCTCCGACAGGAAGATCTGGTCCGCGCCCCACACATCCGCCGACGTCTCGGCGACCACCTGGTCGATGCGGCGCTGGTTGTCGTAGTGGTTCGGGTTGCCGCACATGTTGCCGCAGATGTTGTAGCTGGTGAACCGCAACTGCGGCGCCGTCACCCGTGTCACGGTGTCGGCGCTCGCGGACGACGGCGCGATCAACACACCGGTCAGTGCGAGCACAGCGCAGCCTATCGCCGCGAGGAGGGATTTGATCGTTTTCAAGGTTTCTCCGCTGGGGGTGGGAAAGCCCTAGTCGTAGGGCTGGTGGCGCGTGCGCGCCCCGCGGAGCTTGTCCAGGAAGAGAGACCATGAAGCAAAATGTGCGTGAACATGTTTGATACAGTCGCTTTTAAGTCATGACTGCGCATCAGATCACGCATCAAGGCGCACTCATTGACCGCTGCACGACGGCTGCGCCGCCGGTGGGCCAGGTCCCGCTGTCACCGGGCGGTCGGCGAAGACCTGACAAGCAGCCGGCATGCCGCCAGCCGTTGGTCGTGGCCAGGAAGGCCCGTAAGGGGGTCTTCAAAGTTGAGCGGTGCGGAGGCGTCCGCGGGCCCGGGCGGACAGCAGGATCAGGTCCGGCAACGTCAGACGCGACAGATCCGTCACCTTCTCCTCGGCCAGTTCCCGACCCGCCTCCTGTCCTGCTGCACGAGCGGATGGGCGAGGAGAACAAGTCCGTGTGGATCGCGCCCAGCATGGGCCAGGAGCGGTTCGATCTCAGCGACGAGACCCGGCGCAAGGGGCTTCGGGGCGAAGGCCGGCGCGGCCTCGGCCACCTACCTGTTGTTGCACCTGACAGGGCTGAACTTGCAGGACTTCCTTCCTCAGTAGTACAGGAGCTGGGTGTAGGCGGCCGATGGTGGCCGTCTACACCCAGGTGTCTACATCGCCCAGTCGTATCCGAGTTCGGCGAGGGCGGCGAGCTGCTGCTCGGTGAGGCGGTCGCGGCGGCTCTTCTGGTTGCTCAGAAATACGCCGAGTCGTACGTGCGATCTCTCGCTTTCGTGTCAGTGAATGGTGTGACAGTGGCGGGTTCCTCGTGTGTTGCCGGGACATGCTGGTCAGTGAGTCATACGTCGGGCTCGCCGTACGTGCTGCCACTGTCATGAGATGAGAGATCGGGGGTGTCGGTACTGTCACCGGGCGGTATACGTGCAGGTCGCGTACTGACACGAAAACGAGAGATCGCACGAAGCCGTGGGATGTCGATGACGAGTTGTGGGCGGTGGTCGAGCCGCTGTTGCCGAAGTTGGAACGCCGGGCCCGTCATCCGGGGCGGAAGCGGCATTCGGACCGGCTGGTGTTCCAGGGGATCCTGTTCGTACTGCATACCGGGATCGCCTGGGAACTTCTGCCGCAGGAGCTCGGCTTCGGCTCTGGCATGACCTGCTGGCGCCGTCTGGCGGAGTGGACGGAGGTCGGGGTGTGGCCCCGACTGCACGAGGTTCTTCTCGCGAAGCTTCGGCGTGCGGACGCTTTGGACTTCTCCAGGGCGGCCGTCGACGGCTCCCACATCCGCGCGTTAAAGGGGGCTCCAAGACGGGACGAAGTCCCGTCGATCGGGGCAGAGCGGGCAGCAAGCACCACCTGATCACCGATGCCACCGGTATTCCGCTCGCCGTCACGCTGACTGGCGGAAACCGGAATGATGTCACGCAGCTGATCCCGTTGCTCCAGGCCGTGCCACCCGTGCGGGGCAAACGCGGCCGGCCCCGGCGACGCCCAGACGTAGTACTGGGCGACCGCGGCTACGACCACGACAAGTACCGCCGCATGGTGCGGGCCCTGGGTGTGAAGCCTCAGATCGCCCGACGAGGCACCGAACACGGCTCCGGCCTCGGTACCCAAAGGTGGGTCGTCGAGCGAGCCTTCGCCCACCTCCACTGGTTCCGCCGCCTGCGGATCCGGTGGGAGATCCGCGACGACATCCACGAAGCCTTCCTCACCCTCGGATGCGCACTCATCTGCTGGCGACGCCTCAACTCAGCTGGCGCCCGCTAATTCTTCTGCAGGACGCGGGTGACACCCGCGATGAGGGCGGTCGTCAACACCCAGCCGAAGGCGATCAGTAGGTAGGCCAGCCACTGGAGGCTGTCGTTCGACCAGTACCAAGCCGCGCGCTGACCCAGACCACCGATGGGGATCAAGAGGTCGAGTGTGTAGACAAAGGGCTGGAATGGGGCTCCTTCGCCTTGTTTGACTGGGTTGGGGGAGTGAGTGCCGAAGGACAGTGCGCCCAGCAAGGTCAGCGCGAGAAGCCAGACGCCGGCCAGCCAGGGGCGGTAGCCGTAGCCGACGGTCACGTCGAGGAGATGGCCCCATGCGCGGGCTGCCGGTGATAGGGCGCGGCGCCGGTGACGTTGCTTGGCGAGGAGGACGCGGCGGGCGTCGTCGTCGTGCCCTGCCTTGCGGTACCAGGCGGCCAACTGCTCGTACGGTTGTGGATTGTAGCCCGGGCTGCTGCGTATCCATGCCACGCGCCGGGCTACGGACTCCCGGTCGCCCACGGCCTCGTGGCGCTCATTGTTCGCGCCTGCCGTATTGATGGAGCCGTAGACAAAGCCGTTCAGCTCCACCTTCCTTGGCCAACTGTGCTCGTTCTCGTGGAGGTACGACACCTGGGCGCCCCGCAGGTCGAAGGTGCCGGACGGAGGTCGGGCGAGGGTAAGTTCGAGGTCGACGGCTTGGAGATGCGTGGCGATCAGGGCTGGAACGTTCCCGCCGTCGGTGGGCGGGCCATTCAGGACTGCTCTGTCGAAGGTCACGTTGTCTGTGACCTGGGTACCGCGCAGTCGTACAGTGCCGTTCACGGTGAATCCCTCGGAGAACTTGAGCGACGAGGCCCTGGCGTTGTCGAGGGTGAGGGCCACGCCGCGTGGGCCGGGCCCTTCCAGTCGGGCGCCCTGCATAGCCAGAGTGCCCGGCAACTGTGCCCCCATGAGCCGGACTTCTCCGTGCGCGACGAATCCGTTACGGCAGAAGACGCCCCCTTCCACGGCCAGGCCACCGGCCGATAGGGCCCATCCGTCGGGCGCGATCAGCTTGGCGCCGTTGAGGAGCAGTCCACCGTTCACCCGGGCGTCGGTGAGCGACAAGGCGGTGTTCACGCGATTGAAGGGTGTAGGGGCGCCTCCCTCCACCACGGCACGCCGCAGGGAGAAGTTGCCCTCGATGCGGGCCGAATCGGCCTCGATGCCGGGTATCCGACTGTCCGTGAACACGAGAGCCTGCGTCGACGCGCCGAGCAGATTCACCGCCTCCTCGAACCAGCACTCCTCCAGCCACAGGGCGTGATCGATCTGCGCGCCGGCCAGGTCGAGGCGTCCGGAGATACGTGCCCCAGTGAGCCTCAGACGCGCCACTGTGCCTGCTTGCCCGACGTTCGCGCCCAGCAACAATGCGGTGACCACCGCCGCGCGCACCGTCCGCTCGGATCCCCACCGTCCTCCGTCGGCGACCAGGTCCTCCTCCGGCGTACCCGTACGCAGGTCGACCCGCCGTCCCTCGGGGAATGCGTCCCACAGTTCCCGCTCGGGGGAAGTCAACTCGTCGTAGGAAAGCACTCATACAGAGTAGTGATCTTCCTGCGTGGGTCTGTACAGCGAACGGTGGGTCTGCGCCGAGTGTGGCGGCATTCCGCCATGGCCGACATCCGCCCCACTCGGTCCGTTGATCCTGCCCGGACCCAACTGCGAGATTGGCCAGGCGGCTCAGGTGTTCTCGTGTCTGCGGGCTTGGCCGCACGGTGATGTTTCACTCCTTGGTTAGGAGCACGATGGCGCGAGGAAGACGAACAGGTGTGATTGCCGCGGCGTCGGCCGTGTTGATCGCCGCGGCGCTGATTGCGCCTGCGGCCGCAGCCGCCGACCCGACCAGCCCGACTGGCTCCGAGAGTGCTGGCTCGAGCAAGGTCGAACCCGCTGATCCCGACGGGCCACAGGGGCCGGGTCGGTCGCCCGTTGCTGGGCTCGACGACCGGGCCGGGCGCGACAACCCGGATTCGATCTACAGGGCGGGGAAGACCGACGGGTTCCAGCCGCTGACCGACGATTCGCTGTCGGATACTGCGGCCGAGAAGCTGGGCAACGCCGACACCAGGCTGCTGCAGCAGGCGCAGGCGTCGAAGAAGAAGTCTGTCACGGTGTTGATGCTGGCCCGGAAGGGCGCGACCGAGGACGTCGTTGCCGCGGTGGAGAAGGCCGGCGGGACCGTCGGGTCGGTGACCGGAAAGGTCGGCTACGTCCGGGCGACCGTCCCGACCGACAGCGTGACCACTTTGGCCGGCCTTCGGTCGGTCGCGGCGATCGACCTGAACCGGACGTACAAGATCCCGGGCCCGGATCTGGGCGCCGCGGGTGCGAGGACGGCGGCAACGAAGGCCGCGGGGCCGACCGCGCCCGGCGCGAACACGCCCGCCGACAACCCGTACCTACCGATCAACGAGACCGGCGCCGAGGCCTTCGTCAAGGACAACCCGGCCTGGGACGGGCGCGGCACGGTCGTCGGCGTGCTGGACACCGGCGTCGACGTCGAGCATCCCGCGCTACAGACGACCAGCGACGGCAAGCCCAAGATTGTCGATTGGGTAACCGAGACCGATCCGGTCACCGACCGCGACGGCAGCTGGGTGCGGATGTCCACCACCAAGACGGGTCCGACGTTCAGCTACCTGGGCAAGACCTGGACGATCCCGCAGGGCACGTTCCAATTCGGCGTGTTCTACGAGAGCGCGACGGCCGGGAGCGACTTCGAGGGCGACCTCAACCGGGACGGCGACACCCGGGACTTCTACGGGGTTCTGTACGACCCGACCACACACAGGATCTGGGTCGACGGCAACAACAACCAGGACCTCACCGACGAGACACCGATGGCCCCGTTCGCGGTCGACCGCCAGGTCGGCCACTTCGGGAGCGACGACCCCGCAACACCGCAGAACGAGCGCATACCGTTCGTCGTCGAGTACCGCGACAACGTCGATCTCTCCCCGCTCGGCGGCAGCAACGTCGGCAAGACCGCGAACTACGTGTCTATCGGGTTGCCGGTCGCCTCGCACGGCACCCATGTGGCGGGGATCACCGCCGGCACGTCGATGTTCGGCGGCCAGATGCACGGTGCCGCACCGGGCGCGCAGATCGTGTCCGCCCGCGCCTGCACTTGGGGCGGTGGCTGCACCCAGGCGGCACTGACCGAGGGCATGATCGACCTGGTCGCCAATCGCCATGTCGACGTCGTCAACCTGTCCATCGGTGGGCTTCCCGCATTGAACGACGGCTCCGACGTGATCGCCGCGCTCTACGACAAGCTGATAGGCCACTACGGCGTCCAGATCATCATCGCCGCCGGCAACGACGGCCTCGGCACCAACACCGTCAGCTCGCCGTCCGTGGCGGGCAAGGCCATTTCGGTCTCCGCGTCCGTCAGCTCCGACACCTGGTGGGCCGGCTACGGGTCGAAGGTCGCCACCAAGCAGGGCATCTTCGGCTTCTCCTCCCGCGGCCCCGCTGAGAACGGGGCGCTGGCGCCGCAGGTGTCCGCGCCCGGCGCCGCCATCTCCTCGATCCCGATGTGGCTGTCCGGTGAAGCCGTCCCCGAGGCCGGGTATTCGCTGCCGGCCGGGTACGGCATGGCCAACGGCACCTCCATGGCGGCCCCGCAGGTCACCGGAGCGGCGGCGCTGCTGCTGTCGGCCGCCAAGGCCAGTTCGCTGACGGTCAGCTCGGCGGCGCTGAAGACCGCCCTGACCGGCACCGCCGACCCGATCCCCGGCGTCCCAACCGTCGCGCAGGGCGCCGGCATCATCGACACCGTCGCGGCCTGGAAGCAGCTCAGCGCCGGCATCAACACCAATGAGCTCACTGTGTCGGCTCCCGTTTGCAGTTCGCTGTCCGGCCTGCTCGCGACTCCGAACACCGGCGTCGGCATCTACAACCGTTGTCTGCCAACGGAAGGCGGCCAGGTGACCGGTGCGCAGAAGACCTACAAGGTCAGCGTCACCCGGACCAGCGGTGCCGCCGGGAACGTCGTGCACCGGATCGGTTGGATCGGCAACGACGGCACGTTCAGCGCCCGCACGGCAACGCCCCTGCAGCTCGGAAAAGCGGCCGATATCACGGTCACCGCGACCGCGACGACCTCCGGCGTGCACAGCGCGATCCTGACCATTGATGACCCGGCGACGGGCGGCATCGACCAGTTCGTCGCCGTCACCGTGCTGGCGACCAAGCCGCTGGCCAAACCCGACTACGCGGTCACCAGTTCCGGCACGCTCGGCCGAACCGGAACCACCTCGCTGCTGGTGCCCGTTCCCAAGGGCGTCGAAGCACTGCAGATGACCCTGGGCGGGCTCGCCGACGGCAGCCAGGTCCGCGCATTGCCCATCGACCCCGACGGCATGCCCGCAGACTCCAACGCCAGTTACCACTGCTACACCAACTACACCGACCCGGCGAACTGCAACGCCACCGCACGACCGGTGTACCGACCCAAACCCGGCATCTGGGAGTTCGTGATCGAGTCTCGCAGGACGTCTCCGGTCGAACAGAACCCGTACACAGCGACGGTTTCGCTGCAGGGCATGTCGTTCGATCCGGGGACCGTCACAGTCGACAAGGTGACGATGAACTCGCCGACGAAGGTCGGCTCGACGGGGACGAACACCTTTGGCCCCGCGATCGCCCACGTCGCAACTGGTGAGATCGGCGATGTCCGCAATTTGTTCTCGACGGTCTCGCAAGGCGAAATCACGTCCAACATGCTCTATGTTCCGCGTCAGACGACCCGGCTCGACGTGACGCTGACGCCCAGAGACGCTGCCGATCTGGACTTCTATGTGTATTTCAACGGCAGGCCGATAGGCCAGAGCACCACGACCGGGGACTCGCCCGAGCACATCGTCATCGATGATCCACAGCCGGGTACGTACTTCATCGTGGTCGCGGGAGTCGCCGTGCCCGGAGACAACGTCACGTTCGACTACCACCAAGAGATGTACTCGAAGGGCCTCGGCACGATCACGCCGAAATCCGACGGGAAGTACACGGTTGCCACGGGCCAGTCGATGCCGGTCGGCGGGGCAATGATCGTCAGCGCTCGGCAGTTGACCAAGGATCCCATGGTCGGCCGGGTCCGAGTGGCCAACGAGTACGGCACGATCATCGGGGCGGCGGACGTCACGATCGCCACTGTCGATGTCCCCAAACTCGATCTGGTCGCGTGGGCCCCGCCATTCGTCGGCGCGGCTCTCAATGAGAGCGGCGTAGTCGCGGGGGATCGCCAGTACAACTCCAGGATGACGCCGACCGTCTGGACGGCCGCCGACGGGTTCACCAACCTGGATCTTGCCGGGGGCAGGTACGGATCGGCTCTGGACCTGAATGACGGCCAGATCGCCGTCGGTATCGCGACGGACAGTGCATTGCATTATCTTCCCGCCCAATGGGCCAAGGATGGTTCGCTCACCGTGCTCGGCGTCCCGGATTGGCGGCCCTATTCCAGCGGCTATGCGACCGCCGTGAACAACAAGGGGGTGGTCACCGGATTCTCCGAAGCAGTCGTCAAGGAGTCCGACGGCAAGAACCACAGCTACAGTGACGGGTTCGTGCGGACGCCGGATGGGACGTTCAGCAAGCTGGCCCACCTGTCCTCGGATCTGACGGAAACCCAGCCGCGCGCCATCAATAATGCCGGAATGATCGTCGGTGCCTCGCGCACCGATGGCCATGTGCCGCACGCGGTCGTCTGGGATGCGACGTCAGGTGTTATTCAGGATCTCGGCACGCTTCCGGGACAGTATTCGGCCCAGGCGAACGATGTGAACGCCTCCGGGACTATCGCGGGGACCAGCGGTGACGACGCGTTCGTGTGGACCAAGGCCGGCGGAATGCAGCGCCTTGCCGACTACGGATACAACGCGACCGGCGAGAAAGTCACCGACGACGGGTGGATCCTCGGAACTGTCGAACTTTTCCCGGACGTCGCGGTGTCGGCGATGTGGGACCCGCAGGGACGGCTCTGGGATCTGTCCGGCATGGTGCCGCTCTCTGCCGGTGATCGATTCACGCCGACCTACAGCTTCGACATCAACGATCACCACCAGCTAATGGTCTACGGCGAGGGCGGCCCGAACGCCGCCTGGTCCAGCTCGGTGATGCTGAGGATCCCGGCAGGTCTGGGCAACTAGGCCCCGGCGCCACCTCGTCCCGTCGAGCCACCGCAGTCGGTGGCTCGACGGGACGAAGGCGTTCAAAGCCAGCCCCGGTCCCGCGCGTGCCAGCCAAGCAACACCCGGGAATCGGTGCCGGCCAGATCCATCAGCCTGCGAACCCTGCGCTGCATGGTCCGCAGGCTGATCCCCAGTCGGGCAGCGACCGCGGCATCGGTGTACCCAGCCAGCAACAGCATCAGGACCTCCCGGTCCGCCGGGTCGGCGAGATCCTTCGGCGATGCCAAGTTCGGATCGACCCTACGGCCGTGGGCCTCCCGCAGTTGCATGGCCGACCGCCACAGGCTCTCGAAGCTGAACACCAGACAGTCCAGCAGCCCCCCGGCGCGCACCACCGCGATCTCCGAGTGCGCGTGCCCACCCTCGTCGAGCTGCACGATCGCAATCGAATCGTCGACGATCAGCAGCTTCGCCGGTAACGACTGCACCATGCGGATCTCCTGTCCCCGATCCAGGGAGGCGACCAGGTCCTTCTCCGCGGCGGGCTCATCCAGCACGGTCCGTTCGATGATGATCCGCTCACGCAGACCACGGCCGGCGACCTCGCGTTCGGTGTCAGTTTCGGAGATCCCGAAAACCGCGAACGGTGGTTTCGCGAACATCCGGAACTGCTCCTTGGCGGACAGCAACAGGCCATTGAGCCAGCCGCCGATCTCGCTGCGACCCCGAACGATCTCGATGCCGTTCGACAGCTGCACCTCGCGCGCCCTCCGGTACTCCTCCGCGAGCTCGTCGAGTGCCGTTCGGGCGGCCCTGACCTGCTGCTCGCGCTGCGCGACCATCCCCTTGAGCGCCAGCGACGGCGACACCGCCGAGATTCCTCCGCCGTCGGCCATGTCAACCAGGCCCACCTGCCGCAACCCACCGATCGCCGTTTCGATGTCCTCGACCGAGATCCCCAGCAGGCCGGCGAGATCCGGCCCGAGCGCCGGTCCGCCGGAGACCAACGCCCGATAGACCCGCTCGGCCGTCGCGTCGACATCGACCCCGATGAGTGAGCTCAGCGGGGAGGGGCGACTGGGGTCGGGCATGGCGCGAACTATACGTCCGTTACCGAACTGCTGGGTGGGCATTGTCAACTTGTTGGTGTGCGGTTACTTGAGGGTGTGCGGGGGTGTGCTGGGCTTGGTTTCTGCCTCTGGTTCAGGCCTCGGTGGGCATGGCGGTAGTGCCGGTGATCTCGTTCCAGGTTCCGAAGCGGTGGCGCATCTCGGTGCGGTAGCCGGTGGCGGTGGGGCCGGAAGTGCGGTGAGATCTGGCTGAACGCGGACAGGAACCTCTGGGTTCTGCGACTGTGGGGAAGCCCTTCATCGCGCGTTCGCGCTGCCTCGTCGGCTGATGGGAGTTCTCCGCACGGTTGTTCAGGCCCTTGTGGGAACGGTGATCGACCGAGGACATCAACTCCAACACCGTTGCGTTTGAGTCTTGAGCGGCAGGTCAAGCCCTGGTGAATGACGCAACGGGACGTCCTGATAGATCAACTTGTTGCTGAGGCAAGGCGATCATCGGGAGTCCCGTTGCGGGAGAAGTCTGTCATCACGCGAACGATCGAGGTGGCCGGGGGTGTGTACGCGCCCGGCCACGTGGGCGAGCTGACGCAGGTCGTGGACTTCGCGCTGGTGGACGCGGTGCTGGAGGAGACCGGGACGCGGGAGCGCCGACTGCGGCTGCTGCCGTCGCGGGTGGTGGTCTACTTCGTCCTCGCAGTGCGCAACGAGGTTCTACGTGTTCGAGCGGGGGTGAAAGGCCCGTGCCGTTAGGCCGTCGCAGCGGCCTGATCGAAGCTGAGGGCAGTCTGACTCGGGGATCGCCGGGGAGGGCGGGAAGCAGCCCTGACAAAGCCGGGACGGACCGGCACTGCCAGACGGTCCGGGTTCGGCGAGCGAGGCCAAGAGGTGTAGCGGAAGCGAATCAGTGGTTGAAGCCCCGTAAGCGAAGTGCCGGCTCGAACCTGGCGGATCTGGGCCGGTCAGCAGTGCGTGACCGACGCCGTGGGGCGTCGGCCAACTCCGAAGCCGAGGAGCGAGGTCGGTGGGGAGGCCATGTCGAAGGTCTGCGGCGTAGGCATGGTGAGGCTGCCGGGGTAAAGCTGGACGTCTACTTGGCCGATCGAGGCGTAGGGAACGTTGGAACCATCCGCGGTCGCCCGCGTGATGATCTGAGGGTGTTTGGGAGTGGTGGATCGTCATCGTGTTGGGAGTGGAATGTCGGGGGTTTGAGCTGTGGGTCTTCCGTAGATGGGGCTCTCATATGTTGACGATTCCGGACTCTTGTTTTTGACGGAGTGTCATGTCGGTTTGGTGGAGACTGCAACGGAGGGGCCGGTGACACGGCAGGTCGATAGAGGGGCCGGGGCGGGGAGAGGGCTGTCTGGTCTTCTGGTGGGTGGGCCCGGTGGCTACCGGTGGGGGCTCAGCGGCTTGGCTGCCGTGTGCGCGGGGTGTCGGCCCGGCGGGCCAGGTTCACTCCACAGGCGTCGGCGTGGGTGGTGAGTTCGTTACCGCCGCGCATAGTGATCATGGGGAACAGTGCTGCGCTGACGGGGCGGGCACTGAGTTGGTGGTGGGCTGCCACGGCCAGGAGCAGAGGCCGGGCCCAGCCGGGTACGGGGTGGATCCGGCAGGCGTGGTGGGAGGTGCGGCCGTGGGTTTTCAGTACGCAGGCGTGTTCGTCGAGATCGACACCGCGGATCTGCGCGAGGCGGTCGATGTCCAGTCCGGTGATCACAGCAGCGGCCAGCGCTCCCGCGTACACCGGGTGCGCGACCCGGTGGAGCCGCGTGAACAGTTCCTCGGCCAGCGGGTGGCCGGGCTCCGCATCGGCCTCTTGCACGGGCACGGCCCCAGCGGCGGGTGTGTGGCCGGCGGGCAGCGCCGCATCGGCTCCCGCGCAGGGGGCGCGCCGGGCCCGGGTTACGACAACGCCTCGGTCAGGGGCCAGAACAGCGATCCGCGCGTCGCTTTCCCGCACCGCCCAAGCGGCCCGCTGCGGCACCCGGCGTGCCTGTGCCGATCCGGTGTCTCCTGCGGGTTCGGTCAGGATGCAGCGGGCCTGTTCGAGGTCCTCGATCACCTGGTGGGGGAGTCCTGCCAGCAGTGCGGTCAGCGCGTTTGTGGGTGGTGCGTGCCACACCATCGTCAATCGGATTCCGGTGCGTGTCTGCAGGCTGGATAGCTGCGCCCAGCGCCGGTGGGTGAGGCGGTCGGTGCGGGTGACGATCACGTGCTCGATCCGGTGGGCGAGGATCCAGGCGGCGGCCGCGTCCCAGGCCGGCTGGAGGGAGTCGGCCCACGTCCCGTACCCGTCACCGGGCAGGAGTCGTTTGCCCGCCGCACCACCCGCCCCGCCCCAGAGCGGGTGCTGCCGGTCCGGCCGAGGGGGCTCGGGCATCTGCGGGGCTGGGAGACCGAAGTCGCCCTCCCGGTCACGGGGACGTTCACGACCCCCGCGAGGGGCAGTCTGCGTGCGGATGCGGTGCTGACCGCGCCGGAGGACCAGGTGCCGGTGTTGTTCGTGGAGGTCGACAACCACACCGAACCCGCAGCGGTCGTGGCAGCGAAGATCGAGCGCTACGGCCGGTTCTTCGGCCGTCAGGTGAAGAGCGACCGGGGCCGTGATGTCCCGTTGTGGTCGACGTTGTGGGACGACTCCGGCAGAGGCGGCTTCCCGCCCGTTGCACTGGTCTTCACGAAGGATGTTGGCACACAGGCGCGGATGAACCGCATCAAGGCCGTCCGCGACCTGTCCCGCGCCTGCTGGCAGCCCCGCTGGCAGAACCCGCACGGCTGGTCCCCAAGGGACACCGAGGAAGACGGCTGGTGGGACCACGCCGGCACGGTCCCGGTCATCGCCACCCACCTCGACCAGCTCCGCACCCACGGCCCGCACGGTCCCGTCTGGTGGCGCTTCGGCCACAGCGACTGGCAGCCGATCACCGACGCCCTCACCAACACCGGCACCAAAGACGAGTACCGCGCCCGCGAAGAACAGCGCAGCCTGGAGCGCGAAGCCCAGGAAGAGCGCCGCCGCCAGGAACGCGAGGAGGAGCTGCGCCTCCGGGAGGCGGGAAAGTGGGAGTGCCCGTCCTGCGGTAGCCCCGTCTACCCCGGCGATGCCTGGGGCGAGCCAGTGGCCACAGGCGGCCCGTGCACGGTCTGCCGCAGGATCACGGACAGCCAGCAGCCGCCCACGACGGAACGGACGGTCACGGCCGCGGAGGCCGCCGAGACCAACGGGATCCTGGCCCGCCTGCGCCGCACTCGGCCACCCGCGCTTGAAAGGTAGGACAGGTACTTACGATCTGACACCGATGTTCCTCGGACCCCTACAGCCGCTTTCCTGGCCGTAGCGGCGCCGACGCTGGCCAGGGTTGCATCATCAGTCACAGCGCCTCGTGCAGTCACCCGCCTCACATGCGGGTGCGGCCCGGCCGGAGGGTTTCCGGGCGGGCCGCGGTGGGTTGGCTGGTCGGTGCGGGCCGGCCGGTTTCGTCGGTCAGTCTCCGTCGCTCGGCTTCGTGGCGGTCTTGGAGTATGCGTCGTGCCAGGCTGCCTTCGCGCCCGAGTCGCCGATCCGGTACACGTCGACGATCGCACCCGCGGCCACCACCACGGACAGGACGGCCGCGGCGACGTGGAGGACCGACCACGACCGCGCTCCCGACCGAGCCCCGGAAAGCTCCCGCGACTGCGGCGCACCCGTACGGCGGGAGATCCACCACACGCCGGCCGCCAGCACGAACAGGCCCAGCGCCCAGGGCAGCATTCCGTCGCCCAGCTCGGCGTGCCGCCGCACCAGCGGGTCGCTGTCCACGTGTCGCTCCAGCCACTCTCCGGCCTGGGTGGCCAGCGGTACGGTCGCCAGCGTGACCAGGGCGAGCAGCGGCAGTGCCAGTCCGAGCCGCCGGGCGGCCTGCGGCCACAGCGCGCATATCACGAGCATCAGCGCGCTGAGCGGGACCAGGACAACGACGGCATGGACCAGCAACACGTGCGCGGGCAGGCCGTTGATCAAACTCATCAGGCGCTCCTCCAGGGGCAGCTGTGGGTGGGACGCGAACCCGGATCGGGTGTTCGGGGGAGCCCTCGTGCGTCCGCGTGTTCGGGCGCGCCAGCCTGGCACAGGAACCTCTCAGGCTCTTCTGAACACCATCCCGCCAGCTCCGGCCCGTCCCGTCCCGCCCAGCTCGAAAGTGCCCCGCTGACAGGCTTTTCAGACGCCCTCCAACGGCACCCCAAGAGCCCCGCCCCGAGCCCGCGAAAGGCCGCCAGACGGCGATCTGCGGACGTAGCGCCGGCTCGCCGGTCGGTTTGACGTGTCCGGCTTCACTGCCCCGCTTGTCACTGGGCCCATTCCAGTCCGAGTTTG
>NZ_JAPEQG010000005.1 GCF_026339735.1 Streptomyces sp. NBC_01669 | reverse complement strand
GGTGCTGGACATGGTCCCGGCCCGGTAGGAGCGCCTCTGGTCGGACAGCCACCTGCCCAGTGGGTAGGCGCCTTCCTGGTGTTCGTAGGGCACGTCCAGGGCGCCCTCCCGTTCGAAGTACTGCCGGGCGGTGTCGTAGCCGCGGGTCCAGTCCTGGCGTTCGGTGTCGAGGATCTGGAACTTGACCCACTTCGCGATCATCACGGGATCCCTGGGGGCCGCGAACCGGAGCAGCAGCCGCGACTCCTCCTCACCCTCCTCCGGCTCCGGACCGATGCTCTGCGACGGATCAACGACCTTCTTCTGGTTCTCCTGCGGAATAGCGAGCATCTCAATGGCACGTTCATCGTGCGCCCGGAGCCCTTCAAGAACCTTTACCAAGGGGCGGTACGAGGAGGAGGTGAACATGTCTTCCGGCTGTTCACCCCGTGCCAAGAATACGGGCACGATCAGCGTGGCAATCTTGCCCTGCCCGGGTTTCTGGCGCAGCGCCCGGCCGATAGCCTGCACAATATCAACGGCCGACCCCTTCGGGTCCAAAAGGGCCACGGAATCCACCGCCCGGATATCGACGCCCTCTCCCAGCACACGGCAGTTCGACAGCACCGCCCGCCCCGCCCGGCGCCCGAAGTCCCCCAGTACCTGGCGCCGGTGGTCCGCCTCGTGCTCCCCGCACAGCCAGTTCGCCCATACGCGTTCCGGGTACCGCTCCGGATCCGACGCATGCAGCCGCTGCGCCACCCGCGGCAGCCCCTTCGCGAACGCGGACGCCTCTATCGTCCGGTGATGGAACGTGATGGTGGTCTGCAGTTGATGCGCCCTCATCGTCTCGAGCAGTGCGGCCTGCAATGCTCCCATCCGTTCACCCCGCAGCTGCTCCTCGCGTTTTTCGTCGCTGGCGAGGCGGGCGGGGGTGACGACGGGGTCGGTCAATTCGACGACCACAATTTGATAGCGCGCCAGAAGACCCCGGGATACCGCGGACGCGAGTGAGAGCTCGTACACGACAGGGCCGTAGATTTTGGGGTCGTCCATGGAGCAGGCCAGTTCCTGCGGCAGGGGGTCCCGCGCGTTCTCGAAGCCCTCCTGGCGTTCCGCCCACCGGGCCCGGGGTGGGCGTTCCTTCCAGATGCGGGGTGTGGCGGTCATGTAGAGCCGGCGCATGGCGGGGATGACGTCCTGGTCGTGGATCGCGGCCCACGCCTTGCCTGCGGATCCGCTGGTCCGGTGCGCCTCGTCGACGATCACGAGGTCGAAGACGTCCATGGGAAGCCCGTACGCACCCTCGTGTGCCTCGGCCAGCACCGGCAGAGAAGCGTAGGTGGCGTAGACGGTCACGGGTCCGCGGCCGTGCCACAGTGCCAGTTGTGGCGGGCTGGTCGTGGACCGCACATCCAGGTCCCACAGGTGCGGGTCGTCATCCAGCGAACACACCGCCACCGCGGGCCCGGTGTGCCCCGCCGAGCGCCACTCGCGCACCGTTTGGGTCAGTAGATCCAGGGTCGGCAGCAGCACGAGAACCCGGCCGTTACGTGCGAGCCGCAGCGCGGA